>OZ243888.1:0-5497500 GCA_965213535.1 Caldilineaceae bacterium | reverse complement strand
CTAATTACTCTTCAATTGTTAATGTACTTTGCTCTGTCGAGCTATTTCCGCCCACCTTGGCAGCGCTTAAGCTTGCCGGGCGAGAAATAATTGTATCACACCTCGTGCGGCTTGTCAAGACCCAATTTCAAAATTGCTCTTTTAAAATCGTTTCGCGTCCAATCAGCATCAGTGAAACTTTTACCGATTGACAGCCGCCGCTTTGTGCAGACAAGAGTTGATTCTATACGAGTCGTCTTGCTGCGTCAAATTTTGATTCGCCTGTTTTCTACCAAGTTCTTCGCTGCTTCATGAAGAATTTTGACTTGAACAATTGACACAAAACTTTAAAGCGTTTTACGTTTTAAGGTGCTTTCCAGTTTTCGTCTGGACAGAAATAATATCACGCGCCGCAGACCCTGTCAAATCCCAAATGCTTCATTTGTCGATAGGTTTCTGCGCCCCTCGCCACCTCTGGCACTCTCCCCATCTTACGCCACCGACAATTGACGCTCCTTCGGCGACAGCGTCTCCAGCACCTGGCACGCCAGTTCATAGCGACCAAAGCTCGGCATTAAATAAACGCCCTGCACGTGCGGCAGCTCCTTTAGCTCGCTCAACAGCTCCTGCGCCATCGCCACCCCCTCCTGCCGCCCCCGCTTGCCCGCACCCTCCATCCGGCGTAGCGCATCTTTGCTTAGCGTGATGCCCGGCACCTCATTATGGAGGAAGCTGGCGTGGCGGTGGCTCTGTAGCGGCAGCACGCCAATCAGCACCGGGACGGGGAAGTCGCCGTAGCGCTCGTTATATAGTGAGAGAAAGTCCAGCCACAGCTGCGCATCATAAATCGGCTGCGTCATTGTGAAGTGTGCGCCGCCGGAAACCTTGCGGTGGAAGCGATCCACCTCGCTCGATAGGTCACTGCGTGTCGGATCGCAGGCCACGGCAATCGTAAAGCCGCCGCGTCGGCCCATCTCGCGCCCGGCCAAATCAACGCCTTGATTAAAGGTCTCGATAATCCGCACCAGCCCAATGCTGTCCACGTCGTAGACGGCCGTGCTCTCCTGGCTGTCGCCCAAACTGGGCGGATCGCCCGTGAGCGCCAGCACGTTGCGAATGCCAAGCGCCCGCGCCCCAATTAAATCAGACTGCAAACCCATTAGCGAGCGATCACGCGTGGTGTAGTGCAGCACCGTCTCGATGCCGACCTGCTGCTGAATTTGCACGCAGAGCGAAATCGCCCCCATGCGCACCCGCGCCATTGGGCTGTCCGCCACGTTCACGGCATCCGCCCCCGCCGCTTTGATCAGCCGCGCGCCCTCGATCTGCTTCTGTGCGTTGAAGCCTCGCGGTGGATCGACCTCGATGCTGATCACAAATTTCCCATCACGCAGCTTTTGCAGCAGCGTTGTCGATTCCTCTTCCTCATGGGCTGCGTTCGCGTCCAGGCCAAAATCGTCCGGCGCAGCGTCTACGCGGATCGACGGCAACTTCCCCTTGGAGGCCATCGCCTCCGGCACGATCCGTTGCTCGTTGAGATAGGCATCCAGCGCGGCCCGCATCGCCCGCACGTGCGAGGGCGTCGTGCCGCAGCAGCCGCCGACCAAGCGCGCGCCGCGATCCAAAAATGGCTGTACGTGCTCGGCCACATATTCCGGGCTGGACGGATATTGCAGCCGCCCCTCGATGCGCCGCGGAAAGCCCGCGTTGGGAATCGCGCTCAGGGCGACATCATCTGCTGCTTCGTGCATGGCCTCCAGCGTACGCAACATGGGCGCGGGGCCAACCGAGCAGTTCGCACCGATCACATCTGCGCCCGCTGCCCGCAGCTGCGCCACCACTTCCGGCGGCAGCAGGCCATCGCGCGTGCGGCCATCCTCGGAAAAGGTCATGCTGGCAACGATGGGCAGGTCGCACAGCGCGCGCGCCGTCTCCACGGCGATGGTCAGCTCGTCGATGTCGCTAAAGGTCTCGAAGAGCAGCAGGTCCGCACCCGCCTCCCACAGCACGCTGATTTGCTCGCGGAAGGCGTCGCGCGCGCCGTCCACCGTTAGCTCGCCACGCAGCTGCAAGCGCGCACCGAGTGGACCGATGTCGCCCGCAATAAAAATTGCCCGCCCCGTTACCTCGCGCACGTCGCGCAGCAGCTTGACGGCCTTGAAGTTCAGTTCGCGCACGCGGTCGTCCAGCCCGTGGCGTGCCAGCCGTACGTGATTGGCGCCAAAGGTGTGGCTCTTCAGCACATCCGCCCCCGCCGACGCGTACGCTTGATGAATCTGCGTTACCCAGCCGGGCCGCGTCTCCACCAGCTGCTCCAGACATTGATCGACGCTTGCGCCTTTGGCAAAGAGCATCGTGCCCATCGCGCCGTCGCCCAGCAGCGGCCGCTCGTTTAGCTTTTGTAAAAAGGGGTGCATTTTATTTCGCCTCTCAAAATATCATCATCTAACATTTGCAATTTAACATTTGCAACGAAGCTTGGCACAACAAACAATTTTAACGCGGAGACGCGGAGGCGCAGTGGTTGACCTCTTCAAATTTGGAATTGCTGCTCGCCCAACGAAGTTATACCACTAATTTGGCTTTTGCGGTAGAATAAACAGACGTACCGGCTTTGGAGATCAATCGCTTACATGCATAATTTACGACGTCGTTTGTGGGGCAGTTCCGATGCGGAGTTGCCATCTAAATCGTCTTCTGACCGCACTTTATCAACCGAAATTACCAGCCTTGCGCCCACGGAGGCGCAGCTTCTTGGCGAGAGGCTGCGCGCACTCGTTCAAGACGGCCTGGCTGTCGACTCCATCGAAACGCCGCGCGAACCGGCACGCGAGGGCAAAGTCGTGCTGCGTGGGCGGCTGCGCCAGCCGAGCTACGAAGTCTTTCCGCAGTGGCTCGCCGCGCTCAAGCCGCTGGGCTATACGCCCACCCTGCGCCCCGACCTTGATGCGGTGGGCGTGCCCAACCGCGGAGTGGGGGAAGCGGTCATGCTGCGGGTGATGCCGGGCGTGCCGCCGAAGTACAAGCCGCGCGTGTGGATCAACGCGCTGCTCTTTGTGGCCACAATACTGAGCACGCTCTCTGCTGGCTTCTTGCTGACCTACGGGGCGGATATTGCTGCCGCGGCCAATGCGTTGGGCTTTATTGCAAGTAATTTCTGGCGAGGTTGGCCCTTCGCCTTCTCCCTATTGGGCATTTTGACAGCCCACGAATTTGGTCATTACTTTGCCGCACGTTACCACAAAGTCGCCGTGACGCTGCCCTTTTTTATTCCCATGCCGCTCACAATTATCGGCACGCTTGGCGCATTTATTCAGCTTAAGGAACCCATTGCCGATCGCCGCAAGCTGTTTGATGTGGGCGTCGCTGGGCCTTTGGCCGGTTTGGCCGTGGCCATTCCGCTGCTCTTCATCGGCTTGGCTACGGCAGATTTAGCCATTCCCGTTCGAGTACCGGACAGCGGCGGCTTTAGCGTAGGGAACAGCCTCCTCTACTGGCTCGCCAAATACGCTACCTTTGGCCGCCCGCTGCCCGACCCGCTGACCGGTGAAACCATCGCGCTCAACCAAGTCACCTTCGCCGCCTGGATCGGCCTGCTTGTAACGGCGCTCAACCTGCTGCCCATTGGCCAGCTCGACGGCGGGCACACGGTCTTTGCGCTTTTTGGCCAGCGCGCCCGCACGGTCAACATCGTCACGGCGGTGGCCATGGCATTTTTTGGCCTTGCCGGGCTGGAGGCCGTGCAAAACGTGATTCCGGCGCTGAGCCGCGTCGGCTACAGCGGCTGGTTTATTTGGCTGGGGCTAATCTTCTTTATCATCGGCCCCTTCCACCCGCCCGCGCTGGACGATGTCACCACGCTCAACCGCGGTCGCCGCTGGGTGGGCTATGCGATGATTCTGATTTTTGTGCTGACCTTTGTCCCCGTGCCGTTTCGGGTTTACTGAGGAAAATTTAACAGCGGCGGCTGAGCCCCGTTGCAGCCAGAGCGGGTCATGCCCCAAAATCCAGTTGATCGACTTCAACTTTAAGCAGCAAGCAATACGCAATACGCCCTAGAAAGCAACCATGTCCGATTCCCACTCTCCCCCCTCCATGCAGGAAGTCATCCAGCGGCTGCACGACTACTGGTCCGCGCGCGGCTGCATGATTTGGCAGCCCTACAGCGAAAAAGTTGGCGCGGGGACGATGAACCCGGCAACGGTGCTGCGCGTGCTCGGCCCGGAGCCGTGGAACGTTGCCTATGTCGAGCCCTCTTTCCGCGCGGACGATGGCCGCTACGCCACCAATCCCAACCGGATGCAGATGCACAACCAGTATCAGGTCATCCTCAAGCCCGATCCCGGCAATCCGCAGGAGCTCTACCTCGGCAGCCTCGAAGCCATCGGCATCGACCGCGCCGAGCACGACATTCGCTTTGTGGAGGACAACTGGGAATCACCGGCGCTGGGCGCGTGGGGGCTGGGCTGGGAAGTCTGGCTGGACGGGCAGGAGATTACCCAGTTTACCTACTTCCAGCAGTCCGGCGGGCAGACGCTCGACCCGGTCAGCGTCGAGATCACCTACGGGCTGGATCGCATCGTGATGTACCTGCAGGAGAAGCGGCAGGTCTGGGACATCGACGTTGACGGCGTACACGACTACCGCTCGATCTACGCGCCCGCCGAAATTGAGCACTCGATCTACAACTTCGAGTTGGCAAACGTCGAGCGCATGAAGATGCTCTTTGATATCTACCATGCCGAAGCCCAAGACTGCATCGAGCGCGGCCTCGTGATCCCCGCCCACGACTTGGTGCTGCGCCAGAGCCACACCTTCAACCTGCTCGACGCCCGCGGCGCAGTCGGCGTCACCGAGCGCGCCAAATTTTTTGCGGACATGCGCAACCAGGCGCGCGCAATTGCGGAACTGTATGTGGCGCAGCGGCAGCGCGAGGAGTATCCCTGGTTAGATGACGAGAAGGGGCAAGGGAGCAGCGGAGCGGAAAACAGAAAACAAAAAACGGAAAACGGAAAACGGAAAACGGAAAACGGTCTGCAGTCCTTCCTCCTCGAAATTGGCTCGGAGGAGCTGCCGCCGCAGGATGTCGTCGCCGGCATTGCGCAGCTAGAGGAGAAGCTGCCGCAGCTGCTCGACCAATATCGACTGGCCTACGACGATGTCCACATTGCCGCCACGACGCGGCGGCTGGTCGCGCTGGTGAAGGGGTTGCAGCCCCGGCAATCCGACGAAACGAGCGAAAAGCGCGGCCCCGCGCTAGACCGCGCCTACGACGCCGACGGCAACCCGACCAAGGCGGCCCAGGGCTTTGCCCGCGGCCAGGGCGTTGATGTCGCCGAGCTGGAGCAGCGCGACGGCTACGTCTACGCCACCAAACGCACCGACGGGCAGGCGACGGCCAGCGTGCTGCCGGAGCTGTGCAGCGAGCTGATGGACGGGCTGCGCTGGGGCAAAACGATGCGCTGGAACCGCAGCAACGTGGGCTACCCACGCCCGCTGCGCTGGCTGGTCGCGCTCTACGGCGATGCCGTTGTGCCGTTCGCCTGGGCGGATGTGCCGAGCGGGCGCACGAGCCGCGGCCCGCGCTGGGCCGATGTCGACCAAGCAGCGGGTGAATTTTCCACCTTTGAGGTGGAAAATGCGAATGCTTACCTCGACGCTGTTGGCACACGGGGCATCGTCCTGGAGCGCGACGAGCGGCGCGTGCAGATTGCCGAGCAGGTGCGCGACGTGGCCGCTTCAATTGGCGGCGAAGTGCCCGATGAACCGGCGCTGCTGGATGAAGTCACCGATCTGGTGGAAGCGCCGCAGGCGCTGCTCGGCTCGTTTGAAGAAAAATATCTGGAGCTGCCGTCGCCCGTGCTGACGAGCGTGATGAAAAAACACCAGCGGTATTTCCCGGTCTTTCAGGGCGACCAGATGCTGCCCAACTTCATCACCGTCGCCAACGCCGTCGAGCTCGATCACCCAGAGGTGGTGCGGCGCGGCAACGAGGGCGTGATCCGCGCGCGCTACGCCGACGCCGAGTTTTTCTACCGCCAGGATTCGCAGCAAAAGCTGGAGGCCTTTACCGAGCGGCTGGCCACGCTTACCTTCCACGAGCAGCTCGGCTCGATGCTGGATAAGCAGCAGCGGCTGGAAAAACTGGCCCCGCAAATCGCGCGGATGCTGAACGCCAGCGCCGACGAAATCCAAACGGTCGAGCGCGCGGCTTCTTTGAGCAAGAGCGACCTCGTCACCTCGATGGTGATTGAGATGACGAGCCTGCAGGGCATCATCGGCGAGATTTACGCGCGCGGCGGCGGTGAATCGCCCTCGGTGGCTCAGGCCATCCGCGAGCACTATCTGCCGCGCTCGGCGGGCGACGCCACGCCCGAAACCCTGCCCGGCCTCGCTCTTGGCCTTGCAGACAAATTGGACAGTCTCATTGGCCTCTTTGCCGTGGGCGCGAATCCCACCGGCAGCGCCGATCCCTTTGGGCTGCGCCGTGCCGCCTTGGGCATCGTCAACAATCTGCTGGCGACCGACACCGATTTTAACGTGCGCGCCGGGCTGGAAGCAGCGTCGTCGCTGCAGCCGGTGGAGGTAAGCAGCGATGCGCTGGGGAATACGCGCGAGTTTGTGTCACGTCGGCTGCAGGGTGTGCTGCTGGATGAAGGCTTTGCGTTCGACGTGGTCGAGGCGGTGCTCGCCGCGCGTGACGATGATCCCAACGCCGCCCGCCGCGCCTGCGTCGCCCTGAGCGAGATGGTGAGCCAGCCCGACTGGGGCGAGACGTTTACGGCTTACGCGCGCTGCGCCCGCATTACGCGCAATCTGGACGAAGCGCTGCCGTTGAACGAAAGCGCCTACGTCGAACAGGTCGAGCGCGATCTGCACGCGGCTTATGTCGATGCACAATCGCAGATGGACAGCGCGGACGAGCCGTCGCGCGTGCTGGGTGAACAATTGCACACGCTGCAAGCGCCCATCAACGTCTTCTTTGATAACGTGATGGTCAACGCCGAAGACGAGACGCTGCGGCGGGCGCGGCTGGCCTTGGTGCAGCACATCGCCGCGCTGCCGGATGGGGCGGCAGATTTAAGCAAGCTCCAGGGATTTTAAATCAAAAATCAACGTAAAGGCGCAAAGAGAACAGCATAGCTGTCATTTTGAGCAGATGCGAGAAATCTATTTAGGACAGACGAACCGACTGCTCGATTCATTTTGCTCGTCGACTAGCCAAAGATTTCTCCCTCTGGTCGAAATGACAAGTCCGACGGTTCTCCGTGTCTCCTCCGTGTCTCCTCTGTGTCTCCACCATGTCTCCACGGTAAAAATCTTGCCATGAAGCTACGCTACGCCGCCATCTTCGCCGCCGTTGCCTTTACAGCCGCGTCCGCTTACACAGCACTACTCCTGCAACCCGCGTTGAGCATCAACCGCGCGCAGCCGGTGCTGCTGCGCGGCGAGTGGATGGCGGGCAACCAAGCCACGTGGACGCTGGGCGGCTGGCTCTGGCTGCTGGCGATCTTCTCGTGGATGGTGCTGCTGGTCACGCTGCAGTGGGCCTACTCGCCCGCGCACCGCGTGCCCACCATGCTGCAATCCGGCCTAATTATTATTGGCGCGCTGCTCTCGATCATCGGCGTCGTCTCGTGGATGGGGCTGCTGCCGGTTGCGCTGGGCAACGTCGACGCGCTCACGATTGACGCGCTTGCCCAACGCGGTGACCTGATGCGCCTCGTCGATGGGCTGGCGCTGGCCTTGCTCGGCGCGGGGCTCTTTATGGGCGGCGCGGTGACGGCGTGGCTCTGCATCGATTTGGCGCAGCTCAAGCTGCTGCCGTGGCGCTGGGTGCTGCCGGGAATAGTGGCTGGCGCGCTGGCCGTGCCCGCGCCCTTTGTTCTACCCAGCCCCTGGCTACCAGCGCTTGCCTGTCTCTTCCTCTTCGTGTGGTCACTCCTCCTCGCCACCCGCTCTGAAATGCCAAGTGCTTTCCCCGAATGGCCGTGAACCCGTTACCGCTTTTTGCCCAAAGTTTCCCAACTCGAAAATTAGGCTGACATTAACGTTCCGCATCGGGCCTCCCTTCTACGGGCGCAGTTTGGTGAAGCCAAAATCAAATGGAAGGAGAGTCACTATCTTTCTGATTAGTTAGCCGGTATTCTTGGTTTGTAAAATCTTTGTACAACCTTTGAGCGAGAGGGAAGAGCTCAATCCGGTTTTACACCCAAAACTGAAAAATTTTGTACAAATCAACCCCGCACAAAATTTCTCAATCAAACCAAGGAGATTTGTTTATGAAACGTAACATCCTGTTTAGCCTGTTCGTCGTAATGGCGCTGCTGGTTGCAGCCTGTGGCGATACAACCGTCGAAGAACCCGTTGTTGAAGAGCCCGTCGTTGAGGCAACCGTTGAAGCCGCCGAAGAGCCCGCTGATGCTGCTGTCGAAGGCAATACCATCGTCGACATTGCGGTTGCGGATGGTAACTTTAACACGCTCGTCGAAGCCGTGACGGCTGCCGGTTTGGCCGAAACGCTGAGCGGCGAAGGCCCCTTCACCGTTTTCGCACCGACGGACGACGCCTTTGCGGCGCTGCCCGACGGCACGCTGGATACGCTGTTGAGCGATCCGCAAGGTGACCTGGCGGACGTGCTGCTCTACCACGTAACCGAGGGTGCCGTGATGTCCGGTGATTTGAGCGACGGCATGCAAGTGCCGACGATGAGCAACGGCATCGTGGTCGTCACCATCAATGACGGCAGTGTAATGGTCAACGATGCGATGGTCGTGACGGCAGACATTGAAGCCTCCAACGGCGTTATCCACGTGATTGACAGCGTGCTGATCCCGCCGGATGAGACCGAAGAAGAAGTTATCGCGGATGTCGATGCCATGACCGACACGGAAGCCATGACCGACGGCGAAATGATGACCGATGATGCCGTGATGACGGATTCCATGGAGATGACGGATGGCGAAATGATGACCGACTCGATGGAGATGACCGACACCGAAGCCGGCGCTGTGGACGATATGGGCTCGATTGTCGACGTGGCGAGCGAGGCCGGTCAGTTTAACACATTGCTGACGGCGGCGACCGAAGCGGGCTTGGCGGAAACGCTGGCCACGGGTGGCCCCTTCACCGTCTTCGCTCCGACGGATGACGCGTTTGCAGCGGTGGAGCCGGCCACGCTGGATGCCGCGATGGCCGATCCCGAAGGTCTGCTGGCGGAGGTGTTGACCTACCACGTCGTAGATGGCGCGGTGATGTCCGGCGACCTGTCCGACGGCATGGAGGTGGAAACGCTGAACGGCGGTACGCTGACCATCACCATTGATGGCGATACCGTGATGGTGAACGACGCCATCGTGACCGCCGCTGATGTTGAAGCCAGCAACGGCGTGATCCACGTGATTGATTCCGTGCTGCTGCCGTAAATTCTCGGCGGCGCTTTTCATGCGCTGAAGTAAAACGCAATACAGAGGGGGCGACCGAACAAAACCGGTCGCCCCTTTTTCGATCTGACACATTATGAGTGACCACACAGAATTACCCAGCGCGCCGTGTTACGGTAGCGCTACCGACCATTTCCGTCTGGCTCACAGCAGAGGAGTGTGCAGTCGGCCCTTGCGCCCTGTATATTTTCTTTACACGAGCCTTTTCTGAACAAATTATGAGGAGATTTTTATATGCGACGTTTTTTGATTCTGCTGGGCTGTCTATTCCTAATTGTGGCCTGCGGGGGCGGCTCCGATGAACCCGACACCCCGCCGAGTGAACCCACGCTCGAAGGCACGCCGATTGCCACCCTCACCCCCGATCCCGATGCGGCCCTGAGCGACGAGACCAGCGTGATCGATACGCTTGCCAACCTGCCCGAATTCCAATCGATGACGGCGCTGATTCGGCAGGTGGAGCTGACGGATAAGCTGCAAAGCGCTGGTCCCTATGTGCTGCTTGCCCCCACCGACGCCGCCTTCGAGGCGTTGCCCGAAGGTGTACTTGCCGGGCTGACAGCGGACGAGACCGATCTGGCTGACGTGCTGATGTACCACATCATCGAGGGCGAATTTGATTCCGACGCGCTGCGCAGCGTCGATCCGCCCGCAACGACGCTGCTCGGCGACGGCCTTGAACTCGGCGATGTAGAATTTGGCGAGGAGCTGCCCGCCTCCAACGGGCGCGTCTACCCGATCAACCAGGTGCTAATTCCGGCCTCGGTCGAGGTGAATTCGCCGGATGCCGACCAAGAAACGGTGGCGGAGCAAGCCGAAGAGGCGGAAGACGCGCGGGCCGAGGCCGAAGTCGCCGAGCAGAGCGATGCTCCAGAGGAACCGACGGCTGAACCGGAAGCGGTAACGGCCTTCCCCGAACAGCAGATCATCGACGAGGCCAGCGCCAGCGGCACGATTTTGGATATTGTGAGCAGCGCCGAAGAACTGAGCCTGGTCACCGAATTGCTCAACGCCACCGAACTCGCCCGCACGCTCAGCGAGGATGCGGGTCCATTTACCTTCTTCGCCCCCACCAATGACGCCGTCAACGCGCTCAGCGATGATACGTTGGCGCTGCTGCTTAATGAGCCGCGCGCTCGCTTGGCACCCATCCTCAGCTACCACCTCACCGACAGCGCCATTACCTCGGTGGAGCTAATCGACATCGCGCCGACCAACCTGCTGATGGTAGACGATGCCGAAGCGCTGATCAGCGTGGAGGGGGACGCCGTCTTTATCGACGACGCCCAAATCATCCAGTACAATATCGAAGCGGAGAACGGCCTCGTCCACGTGATTGACACCTTGCTGGTTCCGCCCACCGAGCGCGAATCGCTGCTGCAGGAGGACTCGGTTTTTACGGACCAACAGGCTACCGAGGACGACAACCGCATCACCATCGATGATCGCGGTGAAATCAATAACCTAATGGATACGCTGATTGCCGCCAGCGATGCTACGATCCTGGTTAACCTCATCGAGGCTGCTGATCTGACCGATGTGCTTGGCTCCAGCGAGGATGGCCCCTACACCATCTTTGCCCCCACCGACAGCGCTTTCCGCGACCTGCCCGAAGGCACGCTGGAGACGCTGAGTGAAGGGCCGGTGGGCAATCTTGCCCCGCTGCTGCTTGCTCACGTCGTGCCGGGTGAAGTCCGTGCCGCCAATCTGGCTGACGGCGAACTCGACACCTTGACCAATCAACCGCTTACCATCGCCATTGACGGCGATGGGATTACCGTCAACGGTGCACAAATTGTCGCCAGCGACATCATCGCCGAGAACGGCATCATCCACTTTATCGACGACGTGCTGCTGATCGACGAATAGCCAGCACAGCAGTAAGCAGTAAGCAGTACAGCGGTAAGCAGTAGCTATCCTCAATCTCTAAAGGCTGCTGCTTACTGCCAGCAATTCCAAACTTGCAAGAATTTCTAGCAAAGATCTTTTGATGGATGCGAACGGCACGGCTGGCAGAACCCCAACCCCTCCACGTTGGTTCTTAGTCGACGAAGCCTCGTCGCCCCTTCGCTTCTAGAGGGGAAGGGGTTGGGGATGGGGTTCTGGCCTACCCGTCAAAATGACATTGTAAAATAACATTGTTGGACTATTGGCTAAATTGGGAATGGCTGGCCTACTGCTTGCTAAATACCCCGCTTAGCTCCCTCGTGGTATACTGCGGGCGTAACCGTTCTCACACTTTCCGCGAGGATGCCATGCAAACGCTACCTATTCCTGGCCCGCTCAGCCTCGGCGATCTGCTCGACCGGGCCTTTCGTCTCTACCGCGCCAACTTTCGCGCGTTGATCACCCTCAGCGCCGTCTTCTACATCCCCTACGCCATCATCACTGGCCTGCTGACAGGACAAACAATCGGCGGCTATCTGGGCATGTTTGGAGCACTGGATGCCGCCGCCACCACGCCCGAAGATTTTGGGTTGGACTTTGGGCCCGCCTTCCTATTTTTTGGCACAACGTTACTGCTTAGCCTGGTTGGGGTTGCGGTTACGGGCTTCGTCTCCCTGGCGTTAACGGCCCAGCATCTGGCCCATCTGCGCGGCGAATCGTTGAGCCTGGGTGCAAGCGTCCGCGCCGCGGGTCGGCGATTTTGGGCCTGGCTTGGTATGAACATCGTGCGGGTGCTGGCCGTTATCGGGGTCTCGCTGGTTGCATCCGTGCTGCTCCTCTGTGGTGCAACGGCCGTTGTCGCCGTGGGCGGCGCTGGCATGAGCGGCTTGTTTACGAGCGGAGATGTCGCGCCGTGGGCGCAGGGCGTCGCCGTGGCGGGGACGGTTGTTATCTTTATCGTGCTCTACCTCGTGATGATCGCCATTATCCTGCTGCCGGTGGGCTATCTCTTTGCCCGCTGGGTGGCAGCCGTGCCCGGCATTCTCGATCAGCGCTGGGGCGCAGTCGAATCGCTGCGCCAAAGCTGGCGGCTAACGCACGGTCGATTTTGGCGCGCGTTTGGCTATCTAGCGCTGCTCTCCGTCCTCAGCTTTATCGTCGTCTCCATGCCGCAAATCGTCATCCAGCAGCTGCTCACCCTAGTGCTGCTGGACAACGTCGGCGTCGCCTTTGGCCTCTCCACCGCCTTTAGCTCGCTGCTAACGGTGCTGTGGCAGCCGCTCTTCACCGCCGCCATTGTGCTGCTCTATTTCGATTTGCGCGTGCGCGGCGAAAGCTACGATCTCGATCTGCGCGTGCAGCAGATGGAGCAGGCAGTCCACGCCGACACGCAGGGGGACGGCTCCAAAGACCTCGGCCAGGCAAGCGACGCAGAAAACGCGCCGGTTTCTCATGCAGCGTAACGGCTTGCGCTGGCTGGTTTTGCTGGGGCTAGCCCTATTGGGATGGGCCGTGCTGGGGCTGGCTGCGCTTAACGCGCCCCCGCTACACGCCCAGACGGATACCCTGTCGCTGGCCGAATACCAGGCGCGACTAGAGCAAGCGCTGGCTCAGCTCGATGCCGACCCGTCCAGCTCAGCTGCCGGTGACGAAGAGTCGCTGGCGGCGGCGCGCGCCACGCTGGCGGACGTGCAGCGCGTCCAAATGCCCAGCGGCGACGTGATTACGCTGCGGCCCCTGCTCGCCGATCTGGGCGACGACCCCGCCAGCCGAGTTGCCGCGCGCGAACGGTTGCGGCTGGTCATCGGCCAAATTGAGGCGTCGGCGGGGGACAACTTGGCCGGGCGGCTTACCGTGCTGGAAGAAATTTTGGCGAGCCCCGTGCTCAACCGCCGCGTTCCCTGGTGGCGGCGCTTGTGGCAAAATTTTGTGGAGTGGCTGGAGGCGCGCGCGCCCGATGGCGCGGGCTCCCTGGCTGATGTTTCGCCGCTGCTGCAGGGCCTTGGCTGGCTGGTAGCTCTGGGGGCGGCCGCGCTGCTGATCGGGCTGTTGAGCTATTGGCTCCAGCGGCTGCTGGGCAGCTTTACCCGCGGCGGCGGCGGGCAGCCCCGCCCCGCAGGCGACGAAGAGGCGATCACCGCGAGCGAGGCGCGGCAGCGAGCCACGTCGCTGGCGGGGGCGGGCAGCTACCGCGAAGCCGTGCGCCAGCTCTACCTCTCCACGCTGCTCTCGCTGGAGGAGCAGGGCACGCTGCGGCGAGATCGCAGCCTCACCAATCGCGAAGTCCTGGCCCAGCTTGATCTGGCCAGCGCGCGGGCCACGCCAGCGGGCGCTCCCCTTTCCGCCCCCGCCCTGCGCCAGCGCCTGCACGACATTGTCGATACCTTTGACGGCGTCTGGTACGGCGTGCAGGAGCCGGACAGCGAGACGTTCGCGGAGTACGAGCGCGCGGTGGAGGCGATTGAGCGGGAGATGGGGAAACGTGGTGCGTAGGGCGTGGTGCGTGAACTAAAGTGCGTGCAAAATGAAAACAAGAGTTCGCGGTCTAAGTGACTGTCACTGTCCATAGCCGGACAGCTTACCCCATTTTGTCTGGACAGTGACTGTCACTGGCTCCTCAAACTCCTGTTCTCGACGCAACTTTACTTTAGCATTTAGCCGGCCTCTCATTGAGCAACCCATCGGCTTATCAACCTGTTCACGCATCACGCATCACGCATTAAGCCTCGCGGACGACTACCAACAACATCACCCAAACAACTTCCACCTCCCCATGACTCCCTCCGACCTCCACTACCTCTTTAACTACGGCTACTGGGCGCGTGATCGCCTCGTGGCAGCGGCGGAACGGGCAGGCGAGGAGCAGCTTCGCCAGGATGTGGGCCTGCCAAACGGCAGCGTTTTGGGCACGCTCCTCCACACGGTGGAAGCGGAGTTTGTGTGGCGCTCGCGCTGTGCCGAGGGCGCGTGGCCATCTGCGCTGCTTGATCCCAGCGACTTCGCCACGCTCGACGCCGTGGCCGCGCGGATGCAGGCGGAGGAGCGGGAAACGCGCGCCTACCTCGGCCGCCTGACGGATGCAGACTGCGCCAGCACGCTCAGCTATCGCAGCACGGGCGGCAAGGTCTACACACATGTGCTGTGGCAGATCCTCGCGCATATTGTCAACCACGGCACGCAGCACCGCAGCGAATGCGCCCACGTGCTGACGGGTTTCGGCCACTCACCCGGCGACATGGACTTGGTCACTTACGAGCGGGCGCAACAGGAAAGGCAACCGTAGATGATCGCCACCGACCTTCGCTATCTCTTCAACTACAGCTACTGGGCGCGTGATCGCGTCCTGCACGCGGCGACCAATGCGAGCGAGGCCGAGCTGCGTGGGGACGTCGGCCTGCCCAGCGGCAGCGTCTTTGGCACGCTGGTGCACACGCTTTCGGCGGAGCACGTGTGGCGGCTGCGCTGTGCCGAGGGCGTGTCGCCGCCCAAGCTCTTTGATCCGGCAGATTTTGCCGACCTCGATGCCATCGCCACCCGCTGGCGCACGGAGCAACAGCTCATGCACGAGTTTCTTGGCAGCCTCTCCGACGCCGACTGCGCGCAGACCGTCGAGTACCGCACGACCAGCGGCAACGCGCAATTCCAAGTGCTCTGGCGCATTCTCGCGCACGTCGTCAACCACGGCACGCAGCACCGCAGCGAGTGCGCCCACGCGCTTACCAGCTTTGGCCACTCGCCGGGCGATTTGGATTTGATTGTGTTTGAACGAGAAGGGAATGGTGCGTAATGCGTGGTGCGTGAACCAGCAGGTAAGCAGGTTGGTTGCTTGCTAAAAGCCGCTCAAGTTGCAGTTCACGCACCACGCACCCCGCACCAATTTATTCACCCACCAAAGGAGCCTCCCCATGCCCCAATCTACTCGCACGCGACCCTCTTTCACCCAAAACGTCTCGCTCATGGTCGACCGCGCCCTGGGCTATTTGAATCTGCAGCCCGGCTTGGCCGAAAACATCAAAGCCTGCCACACCGTGCTGCAAGTCCAGTTTCCCGCGCAGTTGGACGACGGCTCCTACCGCGTTTTTCGCGGCTGGCGCGCCGTGCACAGCGAACATCGGCTGCCCGCCAAGGGCGGCATCCGCTACGCGCCCCACGTCAACCAGGATGAAGTCGAGGCGCTGGCGGCGCTGATGACGTACAAGTGTGCCGTGGTTGACGTACCCTTTGGCGGCTCGAAGGGCGGGCTGCTGATCGACCCGCGCGAGCATAGCGAGGGCGAGCTGGAGCGCATCACCCGCCGCTTTGCCCGCGAGCTGATCGTGCGCGGCTACATCAGCCCCGGCGGCAACGTGCCCGCGCCGGACATGGGCACGGGCGAGCGCGAAATGGCCTGGATCGCCGACATGTACCGCATCCTGCACCCGGAAAACATCAACTCTTTCGGCTGCGTCACCGGCAAACCCGTCACCTCCGGCGGCATCCGCGGGCGAGTGGAGGCGACGGGGAGGGGCGTGCAGTACGCCATCCGCGAATTTTTCCGCCACCCGGACGACGTCAAGCTCGCCGGGCTAAATGAGGGGCTGGCGGGTCGGCGGATCATCGTGCAGGGCTTGGGCAACGTCGGCTACCACGCGGCAAAATTTCTAAGCGAGGAAGACGACGCGCGCATCATCGCCATCATCGAGCGCGACGGGGCCATTGTCCACGAGGATGGGCTACCGGTCGAGCAGGTCAAGCAGCACATCAACGCCAACGGCGGCGTGCGCGGGCTGGTGGAAAAGATTGAGGGCACTCGCTACCTGGAACAGGGGCTCGCCGCCTTTGAGCTGGAGCACGACATTCTGATTCCCGCTGCTATCGAGGGGCAAATTACACAGGAAAATGCCCCGCGCGTGGGGGCCAAGCTGATTGTGGAGGCCGCCAACGGTCCCGTCACCTTTGAGGCGGACGAGATTCTGCGGCGGCGCGGCGTCGTGATTCTGCCCGATTTCTACGTCAATGCAGGCGGCGTTACGGTTTCTTACTTTGAGTGGGTGAAGAATTTATCCCACATCCGCTTTGGCCGCATGGAGCGCCGCCTCACCGAGCGGCGCGACGAGGCCGTGCTGCAGGCGCTCGAACAGATGACGGGCCAAAGCGTGCCCGACACACTGCGCCAGCAGCTCGACGCCGATATGGACGAGCTCTCGCTCGTCCGCTCCGGCCTGGACGACACCATGCGGCTTGCCTACCAGGAGATCAGCGAAACGCGCCGCCGCTACGAAGGCGCCGTCGAGGGCGATATTGACTTTCGCACGGCGGCCTACATTGTGGCGCTGCGCAAAATTGCGCGCACGTATTTGGAAATGGGCGTGTAGCGTAATGCGAAGCGCTGCTTTGCAGCTTGGCGCTACACCCAATTCGCTAGATTCACGAGCACAGTTCTAACTCTACGCGGCGCGAAACAGCGCTTCGCGTTACATCAGAAAACCGATCCCATGCCCCCTACCCTTCAGCCCGTTACTACCAAACCGCTCAACGCCGAAACTCCGCTCGTCGCCCTGGCGCAGCCGACGACGCCCAGCGACCTCTTCTACGTGCGCAACCACTTTGCCACCCCCGCGCTCGACGCGGATTCATGGCGGCTCTCCGTTGGCTTGCTCGACGGACGAACAGCTAAAGTCTCGCTGCAAGACTTACAGGCGCTGCCAAGCCGCACGCTCACCGTGGCGCTGGCCTGTGCGGGCATCCGGCGCAGGCTGATGTCGCCCGCCGCGCCGGGGACGCAGTGGGGCAACGGCCCTGTGGCAGCGGCGACGTTCACCGGCACGCCGCTGCGCCACGTGCTGGCGCAGGTCGATTTCGATGTCGACGCTCCGCCAGAAGAGGCCGCGGAAATTTTATTTATTGGCGCAGACGAGGGCAAGATTCAGACGGGCGACACCGTGCCCTATGCGCGCAGCCTATCGCTGGCACAGGCGCTGGATAAAGATGTCCTCGTGGCGTGGGCCATGAACGGCGAGCCGCTGCCGCGCGATCACGGCTTCCCCGTGCGGCTGGTCGTGCCGGGGTGGTACGGCATGGCCTCCGTCAAGTGGCTGGCGCAGATTCACGTCAGCGCGCAGAAATTTGACGGCTTCTTCCAGGCCGAGCACTACGTCTATTGGCAAGACGAGCGCTTTGCGGACGCCACGCCCGTTTCGACGATGCTCGTGCAGTCGCTCATTGCGCAGCCGGGCGACGACGACGCGTTGCCTGTTGGGCAGACGACAGAAATCAAGGGGACGGCCTGGTCCGGCGCGGGCAAGATTGAGCGCGTAGAGGTGAAGATCGAGGGGCCAGGGGACGGGGGCGACTGGCGGGACGCCACGGTCGAGCCGGGCGCGGATTATGGCGCGAGCCCGTGGTGCTTGGTCTGGCAGCCAGACGCGCCGGGCCGCTACACGCTCCGCGCCCGCGCCACGGACGGCGCGGGCAACGTGCAGCCGCTTAGTCACCAGTGGAATCGGCTGGGCTACGGCAACAATAGCGTCCACGCGGTGGTGGTTTCGGTCGAATAGATCGCCGTCATCCGTAGTTGGCGTCCCCGATACGCGCCGCGCGCTTCTTTATCTTTCTAGCCGTATCTGGCGCGCGTCGGGGGCGGAGATAAGCCACAAACCACAAATACGAGCTTCATGACCGCCTACCCCAAGCTGCGCACCATCGATGCGCGGCCATTCGAGCAGGATGGCGTGCGCTATTTGGCGCTGCGCGATCCAGAGGAACTACGCGTGGGCACGCTGCTTGTGCCCGAAACGGTAGCACCGTTGCTGACGCTGCTCAACGGCAGAACGCCCATCACGCGGCTGACGGCCTTTGCCACGCGCGCCACCGTCGACGAGCTGCTGCGCGCGCTCGACGAGGCCTGTTTGCTCGACAACGAGCGCTCGCAGGCTGCGCTGCGTCGGGCAGAAAATACTTTTCACGAGTCGCCGCAGCGGACGCCCGCGCTGGCTGGCTCCGTCTACCCCGCCGCACCGGATGCCCTGCGCGCGGCGCTTGATGGCTACCTCGCCGCCGTGCAGGGGACAACATCAGCCAGCACCAACGGGGCAACCGGCGGCGTGGGCTTGCTTTCGCCGCATATTGATTTTGCCCGCGGCGGCGAAACCTATGCGCGCGCGTGGCAGCAGATCGCGCCCGCGCTAGCCGATACAGAACTGGTGGTCGTCTTCGCCACCGACCACGGCGGCGTTGATCCGTACACGCTGACGCGACAGCACTACGCCACCCCCTTTGGCCCGCTGCCCACCGCGGTCGACGTGGTGGACGCGCTGGTCGAGATCATCGACGAAGAGCTGGGCGAGGGGGCGGCCTTGGCGGGCGAACTGCGCCACCGCAAGGAGCACTCGATTGAGCTGGTGCTGGTCTGGCTACACCACATGCTCGGCAAAGCGGGGCGCAGCGAGCCGCCCGCCGTTGTGCCGATTCTGTGCGGCTCGTTTTACGATTACATCCGCAACGGCCGCGAGCCCGCCGCCGACGCGCTGCACAATTCCGTGCTGGAGACGCTGCGGGCAGCAAGCGCGGGACGGCGGACGCTCGTCGTCGCCTCCGGCGATTTGGCGCACGTGGGGCCAGCCTTTGGCGGTGCGCCCGTTCACCAGCCGCAGCGCGATCTGCTGCGCCGGACGGACGATGTGCTGATCGAGACGCTGGTGGCTGCCGATGCAGGGGCCTTCTTCGAGCAAATTCGCGCCGTGCGCGACCGCAACAACGTCTGCGGCACGACGCCCGTCTACCACGCGCTGCGCCTGCTGCAAGGGCTGCACGGCGAGCACGCCATCGAGGGCATCCGCACCGGCTACCAGCAGTGCCCGGCGGACGGGCGCAACACATCGACCGTCTCGATCTGCGGCGTTGTTTGGGGATGATCTGAATTGCCAGAAATTGATCAACGAAGGGCGCAAAGGGAAGACTGTCAACGCTTCTCCTTCGTGCTCTTGGTGACTTTCGTCGATCAGCTTTTTTGAAAATTGGCTCATATTGGTTGAAAATTCGCTGGAACAAACCGACTGCTGAATACGTCTATTTGGAACGAGAGCCGTTGGGCAATCGTAGATTAAACATCAAAAACACATTTGGGAGAGATAGATGAAGATTTACCGGTTTATGACTACCTTAGCGCTAGCGGCCTTGGTGGTTGCGGGCACATTTTTGTTCAGCGTCAACAGCTTTGACGCGCCGAGCGTGGCCGCCCAGGGCACGCTGCCCGCCGCTTTGGCCCAGCCAAGCACGGTGCGCACCGTGACCGTGGTCGGCGAAGGCACCGTGTCGCTGACGCCGGACATTGCCGAGACGAACATCGGCGTTGAGGTGATGCGCGCGTCCGTGCAGGAAGCGACGGCGGCGGCGGAAGAGCTGATGCAGAGCATCTTGAGTGCGCTGGAGACGCAGGGCATCGCCGAAGAGGACGTCCAGACCTCCGGCTACAGCGTCTACGCCGAGCGCTACGGCCCCGAAGGGCCGCTGGCGGACGACGAGACCCAGTACCGCGTGAGCAACAACGTCCAGGTCACAATCCGCGACATCGACAGCGTGGGCGAGGTGTTGGATGCGACGGTGGAGGCGGGTGCCAACAACATCTACGGCGTCAACTTCCGCGTGGAGGACCCCAGCAGCGTGGAAGCCGAGGCGCGCGAGGCGGCCTTTACCGATGCACGCGAGAAGGCCAGCGAGCTGGCCACCTTGAGCGACGCCCAGCTGGGCCAGGTGATGAGCATTAGCGAAATTATCGGCAACGCGGGCTTCTATCAGAGCAGCTTTGATACATCCGCCATGGCCTCTGGCCTGGGCGGCGGCGGCGGCTTTGCCCCCGGCGAGCAGGATCTGGTGATGCAGCTCCAAATTACGTTTGAGCTGAGCGAGTAGTCAACGGCGACGGTCACGGCAGAAAAGAGAAGTGACAATCACGACCCGGACGTTGGTGGGGAAGCCTGCCTGTCAGGGCCGTGACGGTCACTTCGATTGTCTTGCCTCGCTATAAACAAGCTCACCCCTTTGCCTCAAATGCGCCCCATCACCCTGCTGCTCTGCTTTCTGATCGTGGCCTGCGCTGCCCCAGCATCGAGCCGCGACGCGCAGCCGACGGCGTCGCCCGTCGCCCGTGCGCTTGTGCCCACCTTCACCGCCACCTTGACCGCCACCCTCACCGCCACCTTCACCGCCATCTTCACCGCCACCCCGCGGCCCAGCGACACGCCCGTTCCGTCCACGTCAACGCCAATTCCTACCGTTCTTCCCACCCAAGCGCCCACCCAAGCACCAACCCAAGCACCAACCGCCGCGCCCGACCCCTACACCGGGCTGACCATCGCCGATCTTGCCGCTCGCTCCTACGGCGCGGGCGGATTGCGCACGGAGCAGACGCTAGCCGTGACCGAAACCTTTACGCGCACGCTGATCAGCTACGACAGCGACGGGCTGACGGTCTACGGCTTTATGAACGTGCCGCGCACGCCGCCGGGTGCGCAGGATGGCGAAGTCAGCGCGCAATTCCCCGTGGTGATCGTCAACCACGGCTACATCGATCCCGCCGTCTACACCACGCTGACCTATACGACGCGCTACGCCGACGCGCTAGCCAATGCGGGCTTCGTGGCGATTCACCCCAACTTTCGCAACTACCCGCCCTCGGATTCCGGCCCCAACGAATTTCGCGTCGGCTACGCGGTGGATGTGCTCAACTTGGTCGGGCTGGTGGAGCGATTGGGTGGTGAGCCGGGGCCGCTGGCGCGAGCGGATGGCGCATCGATTGGGCTGTGGGGGCACAGCATGGGCGGCGGCGTGAGCCTGCGCGCAGTGGTGGTCGATGGCGCGATGGCCGCGGAGGCGCGGCTGGGCATCGACGCCGCTGTGCTTTACGGCGCGATGAGCGGCGACGAGCAGCGCAATCACGAACGCATTCTCTTCTTCTCGGACGGCGCCCGCGGCAACTGGGCGGGCGACGCCCCCAGCGAGATCGATCTGGCGCGTCTTTCGCCCATCGATCATCTGGTGGACATTGAGACGGCGGTCAGCATTCACCACGGGGCGCTGGATGCCCAGGTTCCGCTGGTGTGGTCCGAGGATTTGTGTGGGCGGCTACAGGCGTTGGAGAAAGCGGTGGAGTGCTTTACCTACGACGAGCAGCCGCACACTTTTGTCGGCGCGGGCGATGGGCTCTTTGTGCAGCGCACGGTGGACTTTTTTGAGCGTGCGCTGAAGAATTAATGGCGGAAATCATAGAGCGCTCATGTGCCGCTTGGCAAGGCTCCAACGCGATCAGCAAAAGTAGAATTTGCGTAGGGGAACCAACTGGTCATACACTAACGTTATATTTTTGACGCCGTGGCTGCGTGGCGAAACCGTTTGCCAAACGTAGCGGAGCGGCGGCAAAAAGCAACGCATTTTTCGAGGCTACACAGGAGGAGTTCTATGAGCATCGGGTCTCGCAAAGGAGGGGGTCGGTGGACGCTAGGCGTCGCGCTGGCTATGTGGTTGGCGCTGTTTTTGGTTGTCACGAACAGCGCGGTTGTACAGGCGGAGGAGAATGACGCCGAAGCGGGCACAACCATTTATCTGCCCACGGTTGCCCGTTCGCAGCCGTCCGACTCTGTTCCGGACGCAACGGGCGCGGTAACGGACAATGCGTGGCTGGTTTCGTACTGGAACAACCAGGCGCTGATTGGCGAACCGGTGGTAACGGGCGAGGATGACGAAATCAACTACAACTGGGGCGAGAGCGCCCCGACGAGCGGTGTGGATGCGGACGACTTTTCCGCGCGCTGGACGCGACGGGTAGATTTTGAGGAGGGCACATACCGCTTCCTCGCCACCAGCGACGATGGCGTGCGCGTCTTTTTGGACGGAAACCTGATCATCAACGAGTGGAACCGGCAGTCCGCGCGCACCTTCACGGTGGATCGCGAGCTGGCGGCGGGCGAACATACCCTGCGCGTGGAGTACTTTGAGGATTACGGCGACGCGCGCGTTGAGTTTCGCTGGTACGAAGTTGACGAGGCGGCGACCGACTTTTGGCGCGGCGAGTATTTTAACAACCGCGACCTGATCGGCACGCCTGCCTTTGTGCGCGAGGACGAAGAAATTGATTTTAACTGGGGCGGCGGCTCACCCGGCAACGGCATCAGCGATGACGACTTTTCGATTCGCTGGACGCGCACGCTGGATTTGGATGAGGGCCGCTACCGCTTCCGCACGCGCACGGATGACGGCGTGCGTCTCTACATCGACGGCACGCTGGTGATCAGCGAGTGGCGCAGGATGGATGGCGATGAACGCTTCGCCTACGACATTACCTTCGACGATGACGGCACGCACACCGTGCGCATGGAGTATTACGAAGCCACGGGCAGCGCCAGGGCCGAGCTGGACATCGACGAAATCGACCGCGGTGACGACGATGACAATGGCGATGACGACAGTGACGAGCACGCCAACGTACAGCTGACCGGCAACGTGATCACCTGTGCGCCGCCCAACCCGCCCAACAACGCCTCGATCCGCGTCTTCCGTCTCGAAGGCCCGGAACACGAGAGGGAATGGGTGCGCGTAACGGACAAGGGGCTGGGCGCGATTAGCCCCACCGGCTACACCAAGATCAACGGCCTGCCCATTGATGATGAATTCCGCACGGATGGCCACCCGTACTGGGTGGAAATCTGGCAGGACGGGGTAATTCTGCGCTCCGTGGGCAACACGGATCGCGGCGAGCCAAGCTGGCGGCTCTTCCCCGATCAGGATAACTACACCCCCTGGCAGTGCGACCCATCCACCTGGGCACGGCTGCTTCAGGAGAAGGGGCTGGCCCCGCAGGAGTAGACAACCAGCGGAGCGAGCATTCTCAAATGCGAGCGGGTCAGCGGTAAAACAATGTAAAAAGGCCCGGCTTCTTGAAAGAAGCCGGGCCTTTTTATCTAAGTGAATGGTAACGATTCAGCCCTCACCCCCAACCCCTCTCCCGTTCTGGGAGAGGAGGCCATTCTCTTCGTAGTCACAGAGAGAGCTAGGCAAGAGCCTGAATAGTTGCGGTGAATTAGCTATAAGCACCGTGATGAAGAAGCGCTCTGAGTCAGCGACGGTCGGCGGAAGAATTGTCGTTTATATCCTTTGTTAATCGCCTTCTTACGGACGCTCGTAACGAATAATCTCCAAATCGTTCCAAGCGGCAGGGTCGAATAGCCCTTGCTGCTCCGCATCCAGCGTGGTTTCCGTGGGTACGGTAATCAGCTGGGGATTGCCGTCCGAGATGTACTTGAGCGAGGGGCGCTCTTCGAGCATGGCGAGGATGCGATCAACGTAGCCCGGTGCAATCTGCGTGCGGGTGATGTGGTACGGGTCGAAGCCAATGGCATAGGGCGACAGCGTCGGCCCGCCCGCGACTTCCGCCGCACCGCTGTAGGCATATGCAATCCCCTCGGATTCGCCGCTGCGCAGCAACGCCTCGTTGGGCGGGTAGCCCCCCAGCGGCAGCGACAGGCTAATCACGTCGTATGGCTCCTCCAGTTCATCGCCCATCTCCTCGACAATGCGCTCTTCCAGCCACAGCTGCGACATGGCAAGCTGCCACTGCGCCCGCGCTTCGG
Source organism: Caldilineaceae bacterium (assembly GCA_965213535.1). GTDB lineage: Bacteria > Chloroflexota > Anaerolineae > Caldilineales > Caldilineaceae > JBCCFC01. The sequence goes on along the minus strand of OZ243888.1, from coordinate 5,473,589 downwards.
TCGCCAGATCGAGCCGCTCGTGGCTGACCGTGTGGCTGCCGACTTCGCCGCCGCGTTCGAGGATGACGCGCAGCTTCTGGTTGGCGAGCTCGGGCTGGCCCCACAGAATGCGCGAGTCGACATCGACATCGAGCAGCGGGAAGAAGGTGGCGACGGCAGGAAAGTCCGGGTGCGCGGCGGCAAAGTCGAGCAGGATGCCCATGGCGGATTCGGGATCGATCTCCCAATCACCCGCACCATCTTCCAGATAGCGGAACTGGCCGATGGACGAATCGTCAAAGGTGAGCACCACGGGTGATTTGCCGATGGGAATGTCGATCTGCCCGCCCGTGAGGTCGCGGAAGCGGATGGGGTAGAAGCGGTTGGTGTGGAGCCATTCGAGATCGGCGCGGAAGGTCTCCGGCGTGCGCGTGTAGACGTCGTTGCCCGCCGGGTCGATCAGGTGGTATTCGAGCACGAGGATCACGCCGAGTTCGTTGGGCTTGAGCGTGCGCCGCTGGATGGCGGCCATGGGGCTGTCGGGGTCGAGGGGGGCGGGGGTGCTGGCGGGCGACGCAGCGATGCGAGGCGTGGGGGACGCGGGGGTGGTTGTTGATTTGGCGGGTTCGGCGGCTGGGCCAGGCGTAGGTTCGGCGGTTGCTTCAGCAGAGACGGCGGTGGTCAGAGTCAGATTAATGGCGACCCACTGCTCGTTATTTACGCAGGCGGTGAGCGTTAGCAGCAGAAGGCATAGGGCAAGGATTTTCATATAACGTGTGCGCCGTGGGGACGCGGGAGCGTCCAGTGGGGTGTTCCCACGCAGGAGCGTGGGAACGAGCAAGAGCATAAAGGGGATAATGGTATTGTGAAGTAATTTTAGCTGGTTGTCAAGACAAAAATCGCCGTTGCTGCCCGCAAATTCTTTCCCCGCACAATCGACATCTGCCGCTTGCCGCTCAGGTACAGCTGCTCCTCAATTCGAATCCCAATTTCCTCGCAGAAGCGGGCAAAATCCGTGATCGTAAAGGCCTGCCAGCGGGGCGCGCTGTGCCAATCTTCATCCAGGCCGGGGCCGCTGGGCATTTCGCCGCGCAGCAGCAAATGCAGCCGACAGCGCCAGTAGCCCCAGTTGGGAAAGCTGACGACGGCGCGCGCGCCCACGCGCAGCATCTCGGCCAGCACCATCTGCGGATCGTCCAGAAAGGGGAGCGTCTGGCTGAGGATCACGTAGTCGAAGCTGGCGTCTGGGTAGTCGGCCAGCCCCTCCTGCAGGTTGCCCTGCCGCACGCTCAACCCCCGCCGCACACAGCCCAACACCCCCGCCTCGCTGATCTCAATCCCGCGCCCCATCACGTTTTGCGCCTGCACGAGATGTTCGAGCAGTTCGCCATCGCCGCAGCCAAGGTCGAGGACGCGGGCGCCCGCGGGAACCAAATTTGCAATGCGCGCGAGATCGGGACGCAGGTCGTTTTGAAAGACTGAAGATTGAAGATTGGGAACTCGAACATTCATGGCATCACCAGTCTTTAATCTTTACTTCTTCAATCATCTCTTCTCTAACCAACCGCCCCAGGAAACTTCCAATCAGCTCCGTCATCGTCTCCACCTCCAGCAGAAATGCATCGTGGCCCCACGAGCTTTCGATGTCGAGGTAGGTGACGTCCGCGCCGACGGCGGTGAGGGCGCGCACGAGCTCTTTGCTGTGGTAGGAGGGGTAGAGCCAGTCGCTGGTGAAGGAGACGACGAGGTACTTGAGCGCGGCGGCGCGGGCAAAGGCGGCGGCCAGCGAGCCGGTCTCGGCGGCGAGATCGAAGTAGTCCATCGCTTTGGTGACGTAGAGATAGCTGTTGGCATCGAAGCGGCGGGTGAAGTTGCTGCCGTTGTATTTGAGATAGCTCTCGACCTCAAACTCGGTCTGGAATTCGTAGCCGTACTTCTCCTGCCCGCGCAGGCGACGGCCAAACTTCTGCGCCATCGACTCGTCGCTGAGGTAGGTGATGTGGCCGACCATGCGCGCCACGGCGAGCCCCGCATCGGGGCGACAGGGCTTGTCGTAGTAGTCGCCGTTGTGCCAGTGGCCGTCGGCGTAGATCGCCTGCCTGCCGACTTCGCCAAAGGCGATTAACATGGGGCTGTGGTGGGCCGTAGTCGCCAAGGGAAGGGCGGCGGCGAGCCTGTTTGGGTGGTGCGCGGCCCATTCAAGCACCTGCATCCCGCCCATCGAGCCGCCCGCCACGCAGAGCAAGCGGTCGATACCCAGGTGGTCGATCAGCTTGACCTGGGCGCGCACCATGTCGCCGATGGTGACGACGGGGAAGTGGAGCCCGTAGGGCTGGCCCGTGCTGGGGTCGATGCTGCTCGGCCCGGTCGAGCCAAAGCAGCCGCCGATCACGTTGGAGCAGATGACAAAGAACCTGTCCGTGTCAAAGGCCTTGCCGGGGCCGATGCACTCGTCCCACCAGCCGACTTTTTTGTCGTCCAGCGAGTGGTAGCCCGCGGCGTGGGCGCTGCCCGTGAGCGCGTGCGGAATCAGGATCGCATTGGAGCGCTCGGCGTTGAGTCGCCCATAGGTTTCGTAGGCAAGGGTGACCGGGCCGAGCGCGGCCCCGCTTTCGAGACAAAAGGGCTCGTCCTCGGCAAAGGTGAAGGTTTGGGGCTCGACGAGGCCGATGGAGTCGGGGGGCGTGGAGCCGTTGGGGGAAAGCGTGAGTGGTGTAGACATCTTTGGTTTGGGGAGCTCCGCTCATCGATTTGTTGGTGGCGGTCGGCGAGCAGTGAAATGCCCGCCTGGTTTGCGAAACGTGCTGAAGCACTTTGAGCTGTCAGATTCAACGCGCTGATGAAGACACAGAAAATAATCTGGTCATAGAGGAGTAGGCACGCCCCGTGCCGGATCAACCCTCAAACTCCGCTTGTTTCGGGACACGTGCCGTGCGCACGAGGGCGTGCGCACTCCTCGACGCTATTACCCAACTATTTCCTGCGGTTCCATCAGCGCGTTGGGCAAGCTAGGCGGCAAATTCATTCGTCGCCAGGGGTTGGATTACCTATTGGAATAGACCGTGCAGACCCCCCATCCCCGTCCCTTCCCCCGCTGCGGGGAAGGGCGTCTGTACCTAATCCGGTTACGTTGAGACAACGCGCTTTTGACATGGCACAATCTCAACGCAGCCGCAAAATCAACGGAGACCCCCCAGCCCTCCCCGCTGGGGGAGGGCTGGGGGATCTCCGCGCAATCTACGCCACCACTTCCTTCTGCGCCACCGTCAGCGCCTGGTCCAAATCCCACAGGATATCGTCCACATCCTCGATGCCGATGCTGAGGCGGATGAAATCGTTCGAGACGCCGGCGGCGACCATCTCCTCGGCGTTGAGCTGGCTGTGGGTGGTGCTGCCGGGGTGAATGGCCAAGCTCTTGGCGTCGCCGACGTTGGCAACGTGGCTGAGCAGCTGCAGCGCGTTGATAAAGGCTTCGCCCGCCTCGCGCCCGCCTTCGATGCCAAAGCCCATGATCGCGCCGGGGCCTTTGGGCAGATACTTCTTGGCCAGCTCGTGATCGCGGTGGCTGCTCAAGCCGGGGTAGCTGACCCACTTGACGCCGCTGTGCTCCTCCAGGAACTCGGCCACCCGCTGGGCGTTGGCCACGTGGCGATCCATGCGTACGCTCAGCGTCTCCAATCCCTGAATGGTGGTCCACGAATTGAACGGGGCCTGCGATGCACCCACGTCACGCAGCACCTGCACGCGCGCCTTGATGGCGAAGGGCGGCAGGCCCATGCCCACGAGGTCGGCGTAGACGAGGCCGTGGTAGGAGGGATCGGGCGTGGTGAAGTTGTCGAAGCGGCCGCTCGTCCAGTCAAAGTTGCCGCCGTCGACGATGATGCCGCCGATGGTCGTGCCGTGGCCGCCAATAAACTTGGTCGTGCTGTGGGTGACGATGTTGGCCCCGTGCTCAATCGGTCGGCAGAGGTAGGGCGTGGCAAAGGTGCTGTCGATCATCAGCGGCACGTTGTGGCTGCGCGCCATGTCGCTGATCTCGTCGAAGCGAAAGACGGTGATGTCGGGGTTGCCGAGCGTCTCGCCGTAGATGATTTTGGTGTTGGGGCGAATTGCCGCCGCAAAGGCATCCGGGTCGGTCGGATCGACAAAGGTCGTCTCGATACCGAGGCGGGGAAAGGTGTGGGTGAACTGGTTAAAGGTGCCGCCGTAGAGTCGGCTGCTGCTCACAATGTGATCGCCCTGCTCGCAGAGCGTCAGGATCGCCATCATCTGCGCCGCGTGGCCGCTGGCCGCCGCCAGGGCCGCCACGCCGCCGTCGAGATCGGCGATGCGCTGCTCGAGCACGTCCGTCGTCGGGTTCATGATGCGCGTGTAGATGTTGCCCATCTCGCTCAGCGCAAAGAGTGCGGCGGCGTGCTTGGTGTTGTGGAACTGGTAGCTGGTCGTTTGATAGAGCGGCACAGCGCGGCTGCCGGTCGTCGGGTCGGGCTGCGCGCCGGCGTGGAGCTGTCGCGTGCTAAAGCCGAACTTTCGCTGGGGCACTTTGCCATTGCTTGCGCCGTTGGAGCCATTGGGTGAGGACATGTCGGGAAGTCTCCTTTGGAAGTGGGTAGTGCTTACTGCTTATTGCTTATTGCGGACGGGTTGGTCACGATGGTATCGGTTTATCAACGAATGGAGCAATACGCAATCAGCAGTAAAAAGTAAAAACCCTCTTGTCAAAAGACAAGAGGGTGTGGATACAGCTTTCCTCTCTCATCTTCCAGATAAATCTGCCGGAGTTGGCACCCTGTCGCGCTCGATGCAGCGATGCATCTTGCGCCGGGTTGCCGAGGTATCAACGGGCCGGTCCCTCCACCTCTCTGGATAAGAGCAATATTTGGTTGTGGGCAGATGATACGCGGAGGGTGGGGATTTGTCAAGCGAGGGAAATGGGTGATGCTGAAGGCGAATCTCCCCAGTCCTCCCCCACATTTTGCTGTCCCTCCCGCGCCTATTGTATAGTGCCCCTATGACAACCTTGCGATCCTGGTGGCAAACGATCCAGCGCGCCGCCCACACCGTCGGCGACTTCCAAGCACGCGTGCTCTTGACCGTGCTCTACGCGATATTTGTTGTGCCCGTGGGATTGTTTCTACGCGCCAACGACGACACGCTCGGTCTACGCCGCCAGCAGGGCGAGGCAAGCCACTGGCAGCCGCGCGAATCGCACGCGGCGGAATTGCGCGCGGCACGACGGCAGTTTTAGGCGCGCGATTGATAGGTTTCAACGCCGGCGTTTGACCCCTCCCCAGCCCTCTCCCGATGGGGAGAGGACTGCCCTCTCGTCAAAGAAGCGACTATTCTTTTCCATGCTTTTGGGAAAAGAGCAAATACTTGTCAACGAAGCAACGGCTCCTCCCCCATGATGGGGGAGGTTGGGAGGGGGTTGAAACGTTACACCCTCCCATCCAACCCCACCCCACTTATGTACATCCTCGGCCTCTCCTGCTTCTACCACGATTCCGCCGCCGCGCTGCTCCACGACGGCCACCTCGTCGCCGCTGCGGAGGAGGAGCGCTTCTCCCGCCTCAAGCACGACGCCGACTTCCCCCGCCTCGCCATCGACTTCTGCCTGCGCACGGCGGGGATCACGGCGGACGATCTCGACTACGTCGTCTTCTACGAAAAGCCGCTGCAAAAGTTTGAGCGCATCCTGATGACGGCCACGGCGACGGCTCCGCGCAGCCTGCGCTTTTTTCGCGAGTCGATGGCTACCTGGTTTAGCGACAAGCTGTGGGTCAAGGCGCGGCTGCTCAACGAGCTGGGGCTGCCCGCCAGCAAGGTCCTTTTTGTCGACCACCACCTGAGCCACGCCGCCAGCGCCATCTTTTGCTCGCCCTACCGCGAAGCCGCCATCCTTACCGTCGACGGCGTCGGCGAATGGACAACGACGGCCACCGGGTGCGCGACGGCCGATTGGACGGGTGACGGCACGGCGTCCAACAAAATTACGCTGGAGAATGAGCTGCGCTTTCCCCATTCGCTGGGGCTGCTCTATTCGGCCTTTACCGCGTGGCTCGGCTTTCGCGTCAACAACGGCGAGTACAAAGTCATGGGGATGACGCCCTACGGCGAGCCGCGCTACGTCGACCGCGTGCACCAGGTCGTCGATGTTGACCCCGACGGCTCCTTTGCGCTCAACATGGATTACTTCAGCTTCCAACGCTCGACGCAGCAGACGTACAGCTCCAAGTTTGTGGAACTGTTCGGCCCCCCGCGCGACTCCAGCGCCGAATTTATCACCGACCGCACCGACCCGCTGCGCGAGTACCCCGCCGACTCCGAAACGAGGGAGCGCAACCAGTACTACGCCGACGTCGCCGCCTCGATCCAGCGGGTGACGGAGGAAATTTTGCTCGCGATGGTGCGCCACCTGCACGCCACCACCGGCAGCGACAACCTGTGCATGGCGGGCGGCGTCGCGCTCAACAGCGTCGCCAACGGGCGCATTGTGCGCGAGGGGCCCTTTCCGAACGTCTACATTCAACCGGCGGCGGGCGACAGCGGCGGCGCGCTCGGCGCGGCGCTCTATGCCCACCACGTGCTGCTCGGCCAGCCGAGAGTCGAGACGATGGAGCACGCCTACTGGGGCGCTGAGTATAGCGATGCGGAGGTGGTTGACTTTCTGCGCGGCGAGGGGCTGCCCTATCGCGAACTCCCCGATGACGGTTTGTTTGACGAGCTAGTGGATGACCTGACGAGCGGGCGGGTGCTGGGCTGGTTCCAGGGACGCTTCGAGTGGGGGCCGCGGGCGCTGGGCAACCGCAGCATCCTCGCCGACCCACGCCGGGCGGAGATGAAGGAGATCGTGAACACAAAGATCAAGTTTCGCGAACCCTTCCGCCCCTTCGCCCCAGCGATTCTGGAGCACCGCGCCAACGAATTTTACGAAACGCCGCGGCTCGACTGTCACTACCCGGCGCGCTACATGCTGCTCGTCAGCCCCGTCGCCGAGGCCAAGCGCGAGCTCGTGCAGGCGACGACGCACGAAGGCGGCAGCGGTCGCCTGCAGACGGTGCGCCGCGAGTGGAACCCGCGCTACCACGACCTAATCGCCCGCTTTGGCGACGCCACCGGCGTGCCCGTGCTGCTCAACACCTCGTTCAACCTGCGCGGCGAGCCGATTGTCACCACGCCACAGAACGCCTTCAACACCTTTGTCGGCAGCGATATTGACGTGCTGGTGCTGGGGAATTTTGTCGTGCGGAAAGACGAGATGGGGGAGCGGTGGGAGCCGGCGGTCAAGGGGGCGGTGGGGGCGTAGATAAAAATTTATCTTGATACGTGTAGCATACAGCGACCGCTAGATAGCATGACCCAAATGCGCATTCGATTAGAAGCGGAAGCCGTTCTTGGTGTCATTGCGTTATGTGAATCTGGAGAGATCGAACTTGTCTCGTCTGAGGTGCTTGAATTGGAGATGGAAAAGAATACGCTCGCCGTTCGCAAAGAACATATTCAAGCCGTGCTGTCGAAGGCTCGGAGTCGAATTGAGTTAAATGATGAAATTGAGGCGCGTGCCTCCGCGTGGTAGCACCACAGAATAGTGTGGACGGCAAAATAATCCGTTTGGGGTATCCACATGTAGTGTTCTGTCGCAAACAGACCGCTACATGTGGGCTTAAAGCATTGCCTAATCGCTTTTGAATAGGCTGTTTCAATCGAAATCGGTCGTCTCCACGCTATCGTGTGGTGCTACCCTCCGCGTTTACAGCGCATGGAATAAAAGCAATGGATGCGTTACACTTAGCCAGTGCAGAATACACCACGGTAGATTACTTTTGTACCTGTGATGATCGATTTTTACACGGGACAAAACGTATCGAGGATTTGAAAATCAAGGTAGTCTCACCTTTGGAGCTTATCCAGGAGTTGGAAGCATGATTGCCAGTACAAAACCACTATCTGAAATTACAAGTGAAGCGATTCGTCTGCTCTATCAAGAAATTGGTATCGTCAACACGGTGCGATTTCTTAACCAGTTTACCACTGGCTATGGGAACTACACAGACGAGCGTCGAGAATTTGCTGACACATACAGCTTGAATGAACTGGTCGCCGAAATTAAAGCACGCCGCACAGAGGAGTAATGTGCGCGCTGCTTGTCAAGCCTCTGGAGGAGTCGATCGTCACCACGCCGCAGAACGCGTTTAACACCTTTGTCGGCAGCGATATTGACGTGCTGGTGCTGGGAAATTTTATTGTGCGGAAAGACGAGATGGGGGAGCGGTGGGAGCCGGCGGTCAAGGGGGCGGTGGGGGCGTAGAAGTAACGGAAGAGCGGCGAACATCTGCTGGCCAGTACACTTTGGACGAATTAGTCGCTGAGATTAAGGCAGGACGAATATAACCATGACCAACCCAATCACCCTTAACTTCACCTATCTTCCCGCCATTCCGCAAGCTGCGCCGCTGCGCGAGATCGCCCCGCGCTTGTGGGCGCGGGACGATGTGCTTGCCGTGTGGCTGGGCGGCAGCCTGGCGCGCGGCGGCTGGGATGCGTACAGCGATGTCGATCTCTTTATCGCCGTGCAGCCGGACGGGATGGACAACTGGCGCGAGCCGGATTTGAGCGCGATTTTTGGCGACGGCTACATCGCCAGCCAATTCTCCTACTTTGGCGAAAATTTCTACGTCCACCACGTCTTTCTCGATACGGGCGACATCTGCGACCTGCACATCCAGGCCATCGACCCCGAAGCCGACAACAGCGGCTTCCGCCCGGACGACCGCCTGCTGCTCGGCAGCCGCGATGAGGCGCTGGCCGAGGCGCTATCGGCCCCGCCCGAAGCGCGTGAACTGCCCACCAGCTTGCCCGTGGACAGCGAGATGGTGCAGCGCGCGGTCGAATCGTACTGGTACAACACGCACAAGCACCGCAAGGTCCTGTACCGCCAGCTTGATCTCGTGCTGGCGACCAGCTTGTCCATGTTCCACTTCTGGTATCTGCGCCTCGTCTACATCGACGCGGCAGACAGCGATCCCGGTGATCTCAACCGCCGCACGGTTCACAGCCTCTCGCCCATCATGCGAGCGTTGCGTGAGCGTGCGGGCCACGACGCGCTGCTCGCTGTCGTCGGGATGCCAATGCGCACGCGCGACGAGATAGTGGCTGCCGTGGAGGCGCTGAACGATGCCGTGGCCGAGGTGGGGCGTCGGCTGGCGGCGCGCTATGAGTTCGATTATCCGGTAGCAATGGAGGAGTTGGTGTGGGAAAGCTGGCGGACCTTCCAGGAAGAGCGGCGAGCGGATGCAGCGGATCGGGCGGATGCAGACGGATAAAGAAATCCGTTTTATCCGCTCAATCCAATCAATCTGCTAGAAATTTTGCGATTTACGAATGAAGACTTCGGATCAAGGCACGCGCGGCTCCCGTCGCCACCACGTCATCCCGCGCACGCTGGTGTTTTTGACCAGCGCCCATCCGGATACCGGCGTACGGGAAGTCTTGCTGCTCCGGGGTGCGCCGAGCAAGCGGCTGTGGGCCAACCGCTACAACGGCCTGGGCGGTCACGTCGAGGCAAACGAGGACGTGCTGTCGGCAGCGCGGCGCGAGGTGCAGGAGGAGGCGGGGGTCGACGCGGTCGACGAGCTAACGCTGCGCGGCATCCTTCACATCGATACGGGGGATTCGCCCGGCGTGGTGGTCTTTGTCTTCCACGGCGAAATGCAGCAGCGCGACGTGGTTGCCACGGACGAAGGCCAGCCGGAGTGGATCAACGTCGCGCGGCTGGCGGAGTATCCGCTGGTCGACGATTTGTACGAGCTGCTGCCGCGCGTGCTGGAGGGCGACGCGATGATTTACGGTCAGTACACGCCCGGTGCTGATGACACGCTGCGATATCAATTTACAGAAAATTCAACCGCAGATGAACGCAGATAAACGCAAATGTCAGGAAACCTATCTGCGTTCATCTGCGATTCCCAAAGAAAATAATCCATGAGCGACAGCGCAATCACCACCAGAAAACTTGCCCAGCCCAACGGCCTCTTTTTCGAGGAATTTGAGATCGGCGACAGCACCCAAAGCAGCGGGCGCACCATCACCGAAACCGATGTGGTCAACTTTGCCAGCTTATCCGGCGACTGGAACCTGATCCACACGGATGCCGAGTACAGCCGCGAGCAGATGTTTGGCCAGCGCGTGGCGCACGGGCTGCTGATCCTGAGCATCGCCAGCGGTCTAGCGGTGCGCATGGGCTTTATGGCTGAAACGGTGCTTGCCTTTCGCGAAGTCAGCGAGTGGAAGTTTTCCAAGCCGGTTTTCATGGGGGATACGGTACGCTTGCGCGTAACGGTCGACGACAAGAAGGCGATGCGGCGCGCGGGCGGCGGGCTGGTCTACTTCAAAGTCGAAGTGCTCAACCAAGCCAACGATGTTTGCCAGCGGGGAATGTGGCAAATTTTGTGCAAAAATCGCGAAGGGCAACTTTTTACATGACTCAACCCATCCATCTACCCCAAGCCGTCCACGAGGCCATCATCGCCCACGCGCGCGAGGGCAAGCCGGAGGAAATCTGCGGCGTCCTGCGCGGGCGCGACCACGAAGCATATGAGGCCATCCGCGGGCGCAACGTGGCGGCGGACAAGGTCAACAACTACGACGTCGATCCGCAGACGCTGCTCAAGCAGTTTGCGTTTGAGGAGGCGGGCGAGCAGATGATGGGCATCTACCACTCGCACCCCATTTCCGTCGCCCACCCCTCGGCTACTGATGCGTGGAACGCCCACTACCCGGACAGCTACTACCTGATCTGCTCGCTCGAATTCGACGAGGCGCCCATCATTCGCGCCTTTCGCCTGCTGCCCACCTTTTTGGATGACCTTGACGCTTCGACGGCGAACGCGCTGCGCGAGATGGTCGAGCCGCGGGAGATTCGGCCGGGAAGTCATATTTTTACGCGGTATGTGGATGAGGAAATTTCGCTGCCAGTTGAAGTCGATGTCGAGCCGCCGTTTTACTTGCTTGTGCGGCTGGACAAGGACGAACAAGAGGTCATCGAGGCGCGAGCGGTTGAAGTGCGTGAGCACGAGGTGGAGGTGTCGTAGCGGGCCCGCCCGCCCGCTACGACACCTCCACCCCCACCAGCTTTTCCACATTTTCCACCACCTCTCCCCCAAATATCGCCGTTCCCGCCACGAAAAAGTCTGCTCCCGCCCGCACCGCCTCGCCAATCGTTTCCGCACTTACCCCGCCGTCCACCCCAATTGCAAAGTTACCCGCCCCGGCCGCCCGCCGCTCGGCGGCCCAACGCACGACGTCCAACCCGCGCCGGTCGAACGGCTGCCCGCCAAAGCCCGGCGCAACGGTCATCGCCAGCAAAAGGTCGATGTTGGCAAGCACCGACACGACCCTCACCGGATCGTCGCCGGGGTTGATGGCGACCCCTGCACGGGGGCCAAGCCGCAAAATCTGCGCGACCGTCGCCGCCACGTCTGCGCACGCGTCAGCCTGCACGATCACGAGGTCGGCATGGGCGAAGAGCGGGATAAAGCGTTCGGGCCGCTCGACTTCGAGGTGCGCGTGGAGCGGCAGGTTGGTGAGTCCGCGCAGATCGTGGATTACCTGGGGGGAGAAGGCGAGGTTGGCGACGTAGTGGCCGTCCATCACGTCGACGTGGAATGATTGAATTTGGGGAAATCGGGCGCGCGCGGCCTCAACGGCGCGCACGGCGTCGGCCAGCCGCGTGCTGTCGGCGGCGAGGAGGGAAGGGCTGAGGTGCATGGGGAGGCGAACGTAAGATTGTCGAGTGCAATGCACGGTTTCGGCTCGGCTTGGGTACGAGGCAACGTTTAAGCCGTGCGCTGCACTCGTGCTCGACCAAATTGGCTACCAAATTGGTTGGATCGCGAGTGCAATGCACGGCGTGGGCGATGGGCTGTAGTCTGGCTTGGTGAACGCCGTGCAGCGCACTCGACTGACTTGGCTTATTTATCCCGCGGCCACATGCCGCACCGTCTCGCGCACCAAATCCTCGACGCGCGGGTACGTGGCAATGTACTGGTCGACAAAGAATTGGTACTGCGCGTGCGCCTCGGCATTGGGCTCGATACGATCGCGGACGCGCACCATCTCGGCGGCGGCGCTTTGGATATCGCGGTGCTGCCCGGCGGCGACGCTGGCGAGGATGGCGGAGCCAAGCGCGGGGGCGTCGCTGACCTCGGTGAGGGTGATCGGCGTGTTGCTCACGTCGGCGTGGATTTGCATCCAGAGCGCGCTCTGCGTCGGCCCGCCCGCGGCGACGATTTCGTCGAGCGCGTAGCCGTTGGCGCGGAAGGTGCGGAAGATGTGCTCGCTGCCGTAGCAGATGCCTTCGATGAGGGCGCGAAAAACGTGGCCGGTGGTGTGCTTGAGCGAGAAGCCGCGCATAATGCCCCGCGCTTCGGGGTCAACGTAGGGCGTGCGGTTGCCCTGCCAGTAGTCGAGCACGATCAGCCCTTCGGCGCCGATGGGCACGTCGTTCGCCAGTTCGTTCAAAATTGTGTAGGTGTCGACGCCGCGCTCCAGCGCCAGCGCGGCCTCCTTGCCGCAGAAGTTGTCGCGGAACCACTTGACGACTGAGCCTGTCGAAATCTGCCCGCCCTCCACCGTCTGTTGGCCGAGGATGACGGCGTCGGTGTAGGTGCCGAACAGGCCTTTGGCGTGAAATGCGGTGGCGCTCTGCCCCAGCATCAGGTGCGACGATCCGGTGATAAAGGCCAGCTTGCCGGGGTTGACGACGTTGAGCCCCAGCATGGCGACAAAGGCGTCCGCCCCACCCTCGGCCACGGGGAGCCCCGCGGGGAGCCCCAACTCCTCCGCCACCGCTGGCAAGAGCTTCCCCGCGACTTCGCCCATGTCCAGAATGCGCTGGGGAAAGCGCTCGATCACGTCGCCCAGCCCAATCTGCTCGTAGAAGCTCTGCGGCCAGCCACCCTCGTTGCGGTCGTAGTACCAGCGAATCGACGTGTTGTTGATGCTGCCGACCCACTCGCCCGTCAGCCGCTGCGTCAGCCAGTCAATCGCCTCACCGACGTAGCGCGCCCTGGCGTACAGCTCCGGCTCATTCTCCTTGATCCAGAGCGTCTTGCAGGGCAACCACTCGGCGGAGACGTTGCCAAAGCCGTTGTACTTGAGCGCCGGGTGGCCCGTCGCCGCCATGCGCGCGGCCTGCTCCGTCGCGCGCACGTCCATCCAGATGATAGCCGGTCGCAGCGGGGCGAAGTTCTTATCGAGCGTGACCACGGTGCAGCTCGTGCAGTCCGCCCCAATGCCAACAATTTCGTCCGGTCGCACGCCGCTCTCGCTGACAGCCCGCCGGGTCGCCGCCACGAGCGATTGCCACCACTCGTCGGGTCGCTGCTCGGCCCAGCCCTGCTGCGGGTGGCGCAGCGGGTACGGCTCGGACGCAAAGACGACCGGCTCACCGGTCAGCGTAAAGATGCCGACGCGCACGCTTTCCGTGCCGTAGTCGATGCCGAGGACGTAGGGAGGTGCGGGCATAGTGGAGTTCCTGTGTGAAGAATTTTTTCAACGCGGAGCGTGTGGAGCTTACCCTGAGCACTGTCGAAGGGGAGGCGCGGAGGGCCGCGGAGAGAAGAGGAGGGAACGCTTGTGGAATTTACTTAGCGTAGGGTTGTTCTATTTTGAGGTCGGCAATAATGCGATAGTGTTTGCGGTTAAATGTATACAATGTGGCGTTTTGGCCAACGGCACATGCACCAATGAGCGAATCAATTAAACCGAGACTGTGGGAGAGGTGAAAAATTTGAAAGGTGGCAAGTGCCAAATAGCAGTCAGCTTCGGTCGGCCAAACAATGGGCAGTGGTTCAATCAATCGGGTTGTGCGCCGAAGCTGCGCTTTATTGTCCGCATTTTGAATCAACTCCATCGCCACAAAACCTGGGATCGACGGCACTTGCTCTATGGCAGCAAACCACTCAACTGCTGGCGGATACCCGCGTTGCACATCCACCAACACGTCGGCATCGAGCAGAATCATGGTTGCTGTTGACGTGTTTCCGCCTGCGCACGTAGTGCTCGAGCGTGGGCAGCACTATCCTCAACATTATCGAGCATCCCAATTACCCCAGCCTTGCGCCAGTACTCCACCAATTCCTTCCCCGTTTGCGGCATGACCTGTATCTCGCTCTGCAACAACTCAAGCACATAATCATCCAGCGGCAAACCGACTTCTTCGGCGCGCGACGACAGATTCCGTTCTAGTTCGATAGGAAGTTCCAAAGTCAGCGTCATAATTCAAGCTCCATTCTAAAGACATGTACCGCCGAAATTATAGCATGGCCGACATCATTTTGCGAACGCCTCCTCCCGCACAATCCCAATTAAATCCTCCACCCCGTCGACCCGCCCCCGCTCCAGCACCCAGCGGCGACCAATCCGAATCGCCCGCCGCTCGACCTCCGCACGGGCCGCGTCATCCCCGATGCTGCTGATGTCCCAGACGCTGACGATGCCCATCATGCGGCGCAGCATTTTGGCGCCGCCAAAGCCAGCAACATCGCGCAGGAGGTCGGCGAGGTAGCGCTGGCGAAATTGGGCGAAGGCCTGGTCGCCGCCGGGGAAGACCCAGTAGGCGTCGGGGGCGAGGTCGCCGGTGTTGTGGGCCTGCCAGAGGGCGTCGAATTTTTCGGCGAACTGCTGCCAGATGGTGCGCACGAGGTCGAGCAGGTAATTCTGGTAATCCGCGCGCTCGGCGGCGTCCGGCGTGTGGGCGAAGTGCGAGAGGTAGTTGAGCACCAGATTTTCGAGCAGCGCGCCCACGTCAAAAGCCATTGGCCCCATGAAGGCAAATTCCGGGTCGATGACGCGCGTCTCGCTGGCGTTAACCATGATGCTGCCCGTGTGCAGGTCGCTGTGGATCAGCGCCTGGGCGCTCGTCATGTAGCGCGCCTTCATTTCGGCCAGCGCAATTTTGAGCGCCGCATCCTGGCGAATGGCCTGCACCTCATCGTCCAGCAGCGGATTCCACTGGTTCTCCTCCGAGGGCATAAAGGGGTTGGTGAAAACAAAATCCTCCTGGATTTTGCAAAGCTCCAGGTTGATAAACCGTGCCTGCAGCGCCTTCTTTTCCGGTCCGCTCAGGTGCAAATCGGATGTGAAGAAGAGCGTGCGCGCCAGGAAGGTGGAGATGTGATCGACAAAGTGGGGGAAGCGCTGGCGGGCGACGAGCGGTCGCCGCATAACCTCTAAGTCGGACAGATTTTCCATTACCACGAGCGACATGTCGCCGTCGGCGTGGAAAATGGTGGGCACGAGGCCGGGCGCGATGTCGCTGTGCTTTTGCAGGGCTTGCGTCTCAAAGCGCATCCGCTCTCTCGTCAGCGGCCACGAATCGCCCGCCACGCGCAGGTAGGGCAGCGCCTGCTTGAGCACCACGGATTGGCTGGCGTTGCGCTCGTTCTCGACGATAAAGACCTGGTTGAGGTTGCCGTCGCCGACTTCGCGGGCGCGCAGGGGCGCATCGCCGTCGAGGATGGGGAGATCGACGGCGCGGAGGTAGTCGACGGCGGTGGTGGAGTCGAGCGGATGGTAGGGCATGGGTGTAGTTGATTGTTATACCGAGCTTGAGCTGTTGAAGGAGATTGAGCTGCGGATGTTCCGACAACTACTTCTCTCAGGCCAGCCGTCGGGGACGAAAAGCCAACGCCGCCAGCCGCTTACAAAGCTGAATTCGGCAGCAGCAGGTAGTGCCAACGCTCCTCGATCTGCGTACAGTCCACCAGCACGTAGCCCGCGGCAAAGGCCGCTTCCAGAATGGACCGCAGCTGCAAGCGCCAGGACATGGCCAACATGGGGCTTTGCTGACGCAGCATAGTCGTCAAATCGCTGGGAATGGGCACGGCCACCGGCCTGCCGCTAAACATTGGCTTCTCCACCACCGGCACGAGGAAACCATCGCCCCGATCCATGGCGGGCCACACCTCCACCCCCTCGCTCGGCGATTCCGCCGCAATGCCCTTCTTCCGCTGCAAGACGCGCTTGCTGTTTAGCCACCAGTCCACCTGGCAGCGGTCGCTGGACAGCCCGCGGTTGAGCTCGTCCTCCATTTTGCCGTAGACGTTGCGCTTGTAGGTGTTGCAGCACGCGCCAAGCCGCCGTAGGTTAAAGACGCCGTTGGCCGCAATCAGCGGATCATACGTCCAGGTAACGTGCTCCGTCAGCCCCTGGGCGAGAATGGCGTCGCGCTGTTTCCACTTGAGCGCCAGGCCAATGCCCTGCCGCTGCCAATCGGGGTGCACCCCGGCAATGTGGCTACAGACTTTGATGGCCCCCACCTCATTCGTCCCCAGCCACCAAAAGACCGCGCCGACCATACCGCCCGTCTCATCCGGCCCGTCGTCGGCATACGCGCCAATCAGCCCGCCACCGTTCTGCACCACCGTCACCAGCACGTGGTTGGGCACGACTTCGGTCTCCCCGCTGCCCCAGACGATGCGCTCCAGCGCTTGAAAGTGGATGCAGCCGGGGAGATCGGTGATGGTTTGAAGATAGTAGTTCATGATGGGTGAGTGGGACTAGCTGGACAGATTTGGCGAGTGGCACTTACCAATTATTCAATAATATGCACGGGCATCCCCAGATAGGCCGCCTCAAACAAAATCGCTGCGTCCTCGTCGGAGAGCATGGCGCAGCCGTAGGTGGCGGGCTGGCCGATCAGCCCCTCCCATATTTTTTCGCCGGTCGTGTAAATTTCGGGCAGGCCGTGGATGCCATTTTCGTAGGGGCCGTTATCGTAGATGCCGAGCCAGAAGGGCATGTCCAGATCAAAGGGCTCGCTGCGGGCGACTTCGAGCTTGGTCTTCACCTGGAAATCGCCGTAGCGGGTGCGGTAGTCGCCGTAGCCGGTGCTGCACGGCCACTCGTAGGCGACGCGCTCGCCGCGGTAGAGCCAGCACTGCTGTCGACTGATGCTAACGACAAAGCGCGTGCCGGACTGCGGCACGGGCGGCGTCTCGACGGGGATGGCGGCGACGCCGTAGGGAATTTGCAGCTCCGTCCCCGCAGCGGCTTCGTCCGCACTCGCCAAGTCGTTGTACTCGATCAGCGCCGTCTCGGTGCTGTCGAAGCGGGCGGCAATTTCGGCGAGCGATTCACCCGGCTTGAGCGTGTAGTAGTAGAAGCCGCCGCGCGGCGCCAGCACGGCCCCGCCCTGCTGCACATCCAGCGTCTCGACGGCCGCCGCATCCGGAATCGTCAGCACCTGCCCCACAAAAATCGCGTCCGGGTTGCCGATGCCGTTAAAGCGCATCAGCTCCACCAGGAAGAGATCGTTGCGTTCGGCGATCACGCTCAAGCTGTCGCCGGGCTGGACGGTATACGTCTCGGCGGCCTCGTCGACGATCTCGTCGAGGGCCGCGCTGCGGAGCGTTTCGCTTGAAGCGGGAATAATTAATTCAGCCCCCACGCGCAGAAAGTTGTCGCGGCGCAGGCCGTTGAGCGAGCGCAGCGCGTCGACATCCACGCCGTAAACCGCGGCAATCCCGCTGATGGTGTTGCCGCTGGAAACGGTGTGGACGGCGTTGAGCGAGTAGGCGCTGGATTCTGTCGGTGGGCGCTCGGTGGTGCTGTCTACCGTTTCGGTCGCGGTGGTGGGTGACGTTGGCGTCTCGCTGGCGCTGACCGTGGGCGCAGCGGTGGCCGTTGTGGTCAACACAACGGAGATAGTTGGCGTTTCCGTCGAAGAAATGATGTCGGCGGCGGCATTAGTTGGCGCGTCGCGCACTGGGTCGCCGATTGGGTTGCTAATTGGAGCGCTCGCCGTGAGCGTCTCTGTCTCGGAGAGCGCCGCCGTGCTGGTCGGCGCGGGGGCAACCGCTGCTTCGGGCTCGGGCAGCGTCAACGTTTGGCCGATGTAAATGGCGTTCGGCGTAATGATGCCGTTGAGCGCCATCAGCTCGCGCATGTCGACCTCGTACTGCTCGGCGATTTCGCTCAGGGTTTCGCCCGCCGCCACGGTGTGGGTCACGGGCGTTGGCGAAGCGGCTGTTTGGGTGGCGGTTGCGTCATCCTGAGCCCGGCTGGCGGGCGAGAGGATACCGCCCAGTGCGAGCGCGAGGGCGGACGCTGCCCAGAAAGTCACCAACAGCCTGCGAATGCGGGCCGATGCAAATGGAGGAAAAGGGCTCATGGATAGATAGCTCGAAACCGGTGAACAATATGGCGAGCAGCGTACCACAACCGACCCGCTTGTCAAGTAGGTGTGGAAATAAAAATGTGATAGGATAAAGCCAACTACAGTGACTGCCATTGTCCAAGAATAGATGGATTGCCCTACCAAATAGTGGACGGTTGTGGTCACTTCCCGGTGGCATAAAAGAAAAGTGACAATCACGGCCCACGAGAGGTCGGGTGCGTCTGTCTTATTTTGGGCGGTGACGGCCACTTTGATGATCAACCGGGGTGTTGACCACGGAGTCTTTGCCCTTCAACCATTACGATTTACCCCAAACCGTTAAGTTTTCTAATAACCTCAATACACACAAACTGACTATGCTCGAGCCGCGAAGCTACCCCAAAATGATCGGCCAGGCCCTGGTGCTGGAGCCGGAGCCCTTTGTGCAGATGGTGGAGGACGACAACCCGTGGACGGAGGGCTTGTTTTTGACGACCTGCATCGGCGCGGCGGCGGCCCTGGCGACGGTGATCGGCGGGCTGCTCGTGCGCGCCTCGCTGCCGCGCTACACCCTGCTGCGCGACGCGACGGTGGCTGGCTGGGAGCGCGTCGCGCCCTACGCGGGCGTGGCGGCGGAGCCGGTGTCGCTGGCGCTGCGCGACGACCTCGGCCTGTGGCTGACGCTGGCAGGCTACGGCACATGGCTGCGGCTGACGCTCCTGGTGCTGCTGCCGCTGGCGCTGCTGGCCCAGTGGGCGCTGACCGGAGCCGTTGGCCACTGGCTGGCGCGGCAGCTGGGCGGCAACGGCTCGCTCAACCAGACGCTGGGCGCCACGGGGCTGATGATGGCCCCCTACGCGCTGTTGCTGCTGACCATCATTCCCTTTGTGACCGTGCCGCTGGGCCTGCTGGTCGTGTGGGCGCTGCTGCTGCTCTACCGCGCGCTGGAAGTAGCGCACAATTTGTCGTGGTCGAGGGCGGCGCTGGCGGCGGTGGGCACGTTTGCGGTTGTGGCGCTGGTGGCAAGTTTATTGACGCCGCTGGCGCTGTTGCTTTTGATTTAACCAACAGAAGACAATCAACGAAGGGCGCGAAGGCGTGCGAAGAAGATCGCGTTGACTCTCTCTCTTCGTGCTCTTCGCGCCCTTCGTTAACAAAAATTCTTATAGCTAACCTTTATGTACTCACAAGACTACATCGACGCCGCTGCCGCCGGTTCTTCCAACGACGACAATCGTTCCTGGCGCAACGCCTTGAGCGGCTGGCACAACTGGCTGCCGGGACCGCAGCAGGTGCTCAACGCGCTCTACATCAAGCTGGATATGGACGAGTCGCCGGACGTGCGCCAGTTTGACACGCCCTACGAGACGCCGCGCGCCGCCACGCTTGCCACCAGCATGAGGCAGGGCATCGGCCTGATCGTGGTGATGGCGCTGGTTGCCGGGCTGCTGGCGCTGCTGGTGAACTGGGCCGTGGCCTCGCGCTATGGCGTGGTGCTGCCGCTGGCGAACGTTACGCGGGCGATCGAAGCCAACGCAACGCCGGACACGCTCAACTACGCCACGGCGGAAGCGCTGCGCGACATCAACGGGCTGGAAGAAGGCGTGGCCACCGGCTGGGCAACCTTGTTTAGCGCGCTGGGCAACTGGGTCGAGTGGCCGCTCAACTGGCTGATGATTTGGCTGGGTTTTGGCGCGCTGGTGCTGCTCGTGGCCAACCTGCTCGGCGCGGGCACGCGTCTGCAGCCCTTCTACGCCGCCACCAGCTACGCCGCCGTGCCGCTGATTTTGCTGCTCCTGTGGCCGCTGCCCGTGATCGGCGCCTTTGCCGCCGTGATTGCCGTGCTGTGGAGCGGTGCGGTCTACACCCAAGCGACCAAGCTCGTCACCGGGCTGGACGGCAAGCGGGCGCTCGTCGCCGTGCTGCTGCCGGTCGGGCTGGGCATTGTGCTGGCGGGGATTGTCTTTGCCTCGCTGGTAAGCTCGCTGCTGGGGCTGGTGCTGTAACGCGAAGCGCTGCTTCGCGCCGTGGTAATCCACTCCCACAACTAACCAAACGCCCCGCCTATTAACCAACAGGCGGGGCGTTTTCATTGTGTAAGCATAGCCAGCCGAGGGGCGAAGCAGCGCTTTGCCTTACTGGAGCGATTCCGCCCGCTCCACCAATTCCGCAAACTCCTGTGCATCCGCATACGCTCCTCGATCCGCGCCGAAATACTCCTCGGCGACGGCATCCGCCAGCGCGCTCACCTCGGCGAGGCTGCCCTCGCGCGCCCAATAGCTGTCGCGCAGGATTTCGGCGTACTCGGCGACGGCGGCGGCGAGGCGAAAGTCGGGCGATGCCTCGTCAAAGCTGGCGTCCAGATCGGCGACGGTAAAGCTCTGGTTGACTTCAACGATCTCGCCCGTCTCCAGCTGATTGTAGCGGATGTAGACGGTCGCCATGTCGCCCGCGCCCGCCGCCCCAGAAGCAATGTCAATCTCTTCATGCAGCTTGATTTCGTAGAGCGCCGTCACGCTGTGGCCCGCGCCCACCTCGCCCGCGTCGACCTCGTCGTCGCGGAAGTCGTCGTCGGCCACGTCGCGGTTCTCGTAGCCAATCAGCCGATAGCGGCTCACGACCTCCTCGTTGAAATCGACCTGCACCTTCGCATCCTTGGCAATCACCTGCAGCATCCCCGTCAGATTTTCCACAAAGAAGCGGTGCGCCGCCTCCTGCGAGTCGACGTAGGCGTACTGCCCGTCGCCATCATTCGCGAGCTGCTCCATCAGCACGTCGTTGTAGTTGCCCATGCCAAAGCCCACGGTCGAGAGCGTGATGCCCTGGTCGACGTAATTTTGCACCTGGGCCAAAATCGAATCCGGCCCGGTGTTGCCCACGTTGGCGACGCCGTCCGAGCAGAGCACCAGCCGCACGATGCGGCCCGCTTCGTCGGCATCCTGCGAGGCGGCGACCATGCGCTCGGCCATCTCGTAACCCAGCCGCAAGCCCTCCTCGGCGTTGGTCGAGCCGTCGGGCTGGAGGCGCTCGATGGCCTGCAAAATTGTGTCCCGATACTTGATGCTCGTCGGCTCCAGGATGGTGTAGGCTCGGCTGCCGTAAACCACGATGGCGACTTCGTCGTCGCCGCGCAGCTCGTCCACCAGCATCCGCAGCGACTGCTTAACCGCGCCCAGCCGATTCTCCTCATTCATCGACCCCGACACGTCGATCACAAAGACCAGCGAGGCGGGCAGGCGGTCCGCGTCATCGATGACTTCGCCCTGCAGGCCAATCCGCAGCAGCTGGTAGCGCTCGCCGCCAAAGGGTGACGGCGCGCCCTCCATGTGAATTGCAAAGGTGGAATCCTGTGGCGGCTCGTAGGCGTAATTAAAATAGTTGACATACTCCTCGACGCGCACCGAATCGGGATCGGGCAGGTAGCCGTCGCCCAGGTAGCGGCGCATGACGGTGTACGAACCGGTGTCCACGTCCATCGCAAAGGTGGAGAGGGAGTCGTCTTCGGTGTCGATAAAGGGATTGACGCCGTAGTTTTGGTAGAAGGTCGAGTCGTAAGGCTCGTCGTTGACCGCTGTCGACCCCCCGGTGGCCGAGCCGCCGGTTGAGGACGGCGGAGCGTCGTAGGCGGGCTGCGGGTTGTAGCTGCTGCTTTCAGCGGCAGAGGCATCGGCGCTGCTGTCCGCGGCCCCGGCGGAGCTCGCCGCGTCGCCCATGGAGCTGGGCATGGCGGGCGAGCAAGCCGCCAGCACCAGCGCGCCGATCAGCAGCAGATTGATCAGAATGAAGCGTAATTTGTAGCGTGGCTGTGAAACCATGTGTGTACCCCTTTGTGGTAATTGTGAGAAGCCCGGTGCTTCTGCGTTGGGCACAGCTTCTCACGAGAGGGGGTACAGATCGAGGGCCAGAGGTGTACCAGTGGTGTACCATTGGGTGTAACAGGAGAAATTTGGGGGAATAGTGCGTGATGTGTGGTGCGTAGTGCGTGAACTGGTATGAGTACGACTGCTTGTTGGTTAAACCACCACGCCGGCGAGTACCAGTTCACGCACCACGCACCACGCACTATTGTCCTTCCCCCTGCAGCCGCTTAATTCCCGCCGCAAACCTCGACAGCGTCTCCGACAGCACGCCCCGCGGCATCATGATCTCCACCAGCTGAAAGCGCCCCCGCGTCGACACCGCCTTCTCCAGCGCCTGCGCCAGCTCGGCCCGCGTGGAGACGCGCACGCCGTCGCCGCCCAGGCCGCTCGCCAAGTCGGCAAAGCGCCAGTCGTCCAGGTCGTTGAAGTCGGATTCGGGCTGGAAGGCGCGCAGCATCTCCCAGCTGGCGTTGTTAAAGAGCAGCACGATGGGGTCCCAGCCGTAGCGGCGGCAGTTGCCCAGCTCCCAACCCGTCATCTGAAAGGCGCCGTCGCCGACGAGAATCAGCGGGCGCTGGCCCGTGGCGGCCTGCAGGCCCAGCCCGGCGGGCACGCCATAGCCCATTGTGGCGTAGTAGCCGGGGGCAACGAGCGCCGTCTGCTCCATGTCGAGTGCGGTGAAGAGGCAGTCACCCATGTCGCTGGCAATCGGCAGCAGGCCGTGGGCGGCCATCATATCGTTGACGGCGGTGGCGATGTCGGTGGGGGTGATGGGGGCGTCGTCGGCGGGGAGGTGGCGGGGGTAGGAGGGAGATTGATGCGTGGTGCGTGGTGCGTGAACGGGTGGGGGCGTTTGGTCGAGGAGGCCATCGACCAGGGCGGCCAGGGGCATTTGGGGGTAGACGTGGTGGCGCAGGCGGACGTCGCCGTCGAGGGCGAGAATGGCGCGGCGCATGTCGATTTGCTGGGTGGAGACGCCAAAGTTGGTGTCGGATAAAATCACGCCGAGCAGCAGCAGCGCGTCCGATTCCTCGACGAGCCGCGTGATGGCCGCGTCGCCCGCCACGCCCATGTACGTGCCCACCAGCGGCGCGTCGCTCTCGACCAGCAGCCCACGCCCCATAAAGGGCGTCACCACCGGCAGGCCGAGCCGCCGCGCCAGCTCGGCGACCTTGTCCTCCAGCCCATAGCGCCGCACCTCCACCCCCACCATCAGCACGGGCGACTCCGCCTCGGCGAGCACCTCCAAAATTTCCGCAACGCAGGCGTCCCGCGCGTCGCCGTCCACCTCGTCCACCAGCAGCGGCTCGACTCGTTCACAGGGGGCGAAGACCCGATCGCGCGGAAGCTCGATGTAGACGGGCTGTGAGTGGACGCGGCAGGCGTGCAGCGCCTGAGCGATGCGCTCGGTGGTGCGCCGCGGATTGTCGAGCTTGACCTGTGCGCAGGTCACCTCGCGGTAGATTTCCAGCTGTGAGTCGAGCGTCTTCGCCTGGTGATGCAGCAGCAGCCCCGCCTGGCTCTCGCCCACTCCCGGCCCCCCGCTTACGACCACCACCGGCGATTTCTCGGCGTAGGCCGCCGCCACGGCGTTGACCATGTTGAGCGCACCCGCGCCGTAGGTCACGGCGGCGACGCTGGGCTGGCCGCGAAAGCGCGCCGCCGCATCCGCCGCAAAGCCGACGCCCGGCTCGTGGCTCAGCGTGTAGAGCGGCAGAATGTTCGATTCCTCGATTACTTTGAAGAACGAAAGGGCAAAGTCGCCCGGAATACCAAAAATTTCGCGCGCCCCGTGATCATGCAGCGCGTGGAGCAGGGATTGGGCAACGTTCATGGGTTCTCCTCGTAGCGCCGAGCGTGGCTCGGCGAGGCGCGAAGCAGCGCTTCGCGTTACGTTAACGAAAGGGCAAAGTCGCCCGGAATACCAAAAATTTCGCGCGCCCCGTGATCATGCAGCGCGTGGAGCAGGGATTGGGCAACGTTCATGGGTTCTCCTCGTAGCGCCGAGCGTGGCTCGGCGAGGCGCGAAGCAGCGCTTCGCGTTACGTTAACGAAAGGGCAAAGTCGCCCGGAATACCAAAAATTTCGCGCGCCCCGTGATCATGCAGCGCGTGGAGCAGGGATTGGGCAACGTTCATGGGTTCTCCTCGTAGCGCCGAGCGTGGCTCGGCGAGGCGCGAAGCAGCGCTTCGCGTTACGTTAACGAAAGGGCGAAGTCGCCCGGAATGCCAAAAATTTCGCGCGCTCCGTGGTCGTGCAGCGCGTGGAGCAGGGATTGGACAACGTTCATGGGTTCTCCTCGTAGCGCCGAGCGCGGCTCGGCGAGGCGCGAAGCGCTGCTTCGCGTTACGTGGCTTAGCGTGCCGTCAGGTGAATGCCCGCGATCATGCAGCGGACGGAGCCGCCCGCCAGCTCGATGGTGGGAATGTGGAGCGGCAGCAGCTTGGCGCTCTGCTCGATGATTGCAACTTGCTCGCGCGTCAGGGCGGCGGCGGCGCGCGTGGAAAGGGCCAAGATGCGATGGTCCTTCCCCGTCATCTCCAGCGCGTTGCCGGCAAATTCGCTGATCTGCTCGCAGCTGAGGTCGATCAGCGCACGCCCGCTGTTGCGCAGGCGCACGGCAATCTCGTGTCGGCGCACCGGATCGGTAATTGCCTCCAGGCAAATCAAGGCGTAGTTGGTGGCGATGCTCATCATCACATTGGTGTGGTAGATCGGGCGGCCCGCCAGATCGCCCGTGTCGAACGCCATCGGCTCGTAGCCAAACATGCCGCAGAAACGCTCCAGGATGATCGGGTTGGCCCGGTTGGAGTGGCTGACGTAGGCCAGCCGCTCCAGGTGATCGAGCACCATCGCGCCCGTGCCTTCCAGAAAGAGCTGGTCGTATTCGAGCCCCGAATAGTCTACCACTTCCTGCACGCGATAGACGCTTTTGAGCATGTCGATCACGTCGCTCCGGCGTTCGCGGCGGCGGTTGGGAGAATACATGGGGAAGATCGCAACGCGCCCGCCGGGGTGGGTCGAGAACCAGTTGTTGGGGAAGACCGAATCGGGCGTTTCGTACTGGCCAAAATCGTCGAAGACGTGGATGCGAACGCCCTCTTCGGTCAGCTGCGCCACGGCCTGGTCAAACTCGTCGCGCGCCCCGACGGCGATTTCTTCCGACGCCAGGTGAAGTGGAATAACCTGAAAAGCATTGTCGACGGCCGTTTCCGGGTTGGGCAAAAAATGGTGGGGACGAATCATTACGCCGGCGGTCGGCGCTTGGATGGTTTGGTAGTTCACGGTAAGTTGGTTGCGATGGAGGGCAGGTTGAGCGGCGCGAAGCCGCCGTACCAGTGAAGCTGGAGCAGATGCTGCGCCATCTGCTCCGGCGGCAGGGGTTGGCCTTCCTCCAGCCACCATTCGACCATTCCCATCTGTGCCGTGGTCATGTAGCGCAGAACCAGCGGCAGCGGCAGCGACACCTGCGTTTCGTCCAGCCCATAGCGCTGGAGCATCATCTGCATCTGCTGCTCCGAGGTGTTGCGCACCAGTTCGCGAAAGCGCGGGAAGCCGGACATCAGCTTGAGATAAATATCAGCGTACTGAGCCAGGTGCTCAAAGAGCAAAAGTCCGATGAAATACGGTTCGCCGTCACCCGGATCGCTCTCTGCTTCCCGCAAGCTCTGCATATGCTCCTCGATCAGCGACAGGAAGACCTGTTCGGCCAAATCAAATTTGTCGGCGTAGTGTCGATAGAAGGTGGCGCGATTGATCATGGCGCGCTCGGCCAGCTTCTGCACGGTCATGGACTCAAAATTTTCCTCCAGCAGCAACTCGACAAAGGCTTGGTGCAGCATTTTCTGCGTGCGGCGCACGCGCAGGTCGGGGGTTTGCGACATTTTGTGGATATCTGTTGCAAACGCAACGTTTAGCTGCTTTTGCGGATTGACGAGCGTTGGTGATGAGTATATCTTGGTTCACAACAGGACGGAAGTTTTACGACGTAATGTTCTATAAAAGTCGACAGCGCTCGACCGCAGTGCAACCGCCCTCGTGTGCACGGGCCAGATTCAAAATGCAGACAAGATGGAGCGACAGGATGAACAAGACTTATCGACTCACCCGGCAGGAAATGGCGGATTTCCGTCGCGATCAAATGACCACTGTACTCGATTTGATCGAACGGTTCGGTCTTGTGGCACACGTCAAGGTCCTCACGTACGACATTCACTTTGTCTGCGACCCAGACGTGATCCGCGAACTGCTCGTCAAGCAGGCGAACAAGCTTCAGCGCGATTCATTTACGCGGCGCATCTTTCTTCCCATTATCGGTGAAGGGTTGCTCGTGGCCGAGGGGGAAGCGTGGCGGCGACAGCACAAACTTGTGCAGCCCGTCTTCCACGCGACGGTGATCCACGAGTTTGTCGAAACCTTTGTGGCCCACGCCCAGTTTATGGTCGACGGCTGGCAGCCCGGCGCGACGCTGCGGCTGCAGGACAAGTTTATGGGTCTGGCGCTGCGCATCATCACCCGAACTATGTTTGGCGAGACTATTGAGCCGCTGATCGACCGCATTGGCGCGCTGATGGGCGCGATCACCGAGGAGGCACAGGCGCAGCTAGGCCAGAGTGTGCCGCTGCCCGCTTGGCTGCCCACGCCGGGTCGCCGTCGCCAGCGGCGCGCGCTGGCCGAGGTGAAGGGGCTCATGCGCGACATTGTGCGCAAGCGGCAGATACAGATCGAGCGCGGCAACGAGCCGGGTAGCGACTTGCTCGCGCTGCTGCTGCTCGCGCGCGATGAAAAGGGCGAGCCCATGAGCGAGCGCCAGATTTTGGATGAGTGTATGACGCTCTTCTTCGCGGGCCACGAAACCACCGCCGTCGCCATGACGTGGACGTGGTTTTTGCTGCTGACCCATCCCGCCGTGCTGGAGAAGCTGGGTGATGAAGTCACGCGTGTGGTGGGCGACGACACGGTGGGCGACGACACGGTGGGCGACGACACGGTGGGCGACGACACGGTGGGCAACGATACGGTAAGCTTTGACGCGCTGGGGCAGATGCCTTACGTGGAGTGGGTGGTCAAGGAGGCGCTGCGGCTCTATCCACCCGTGCCCGGCGTGTCGCGCAAGGCAAAGGAGAGCTTCTCGATCAACGGCCACGCTTTTGGTCGGGGCGACATGCTGGTGTGCAGCAGCGAGGTCATGCACCGGCTCCCCGAATTCTTCGCCGAGCCGGATCGCTTCCTGCCCGAACGCTGGAGCCCAGAGACACCCCAGCCGCCGCGCTACGCCTACCTGCCCTTTAGCGCCGGGCCGCGCACCTGCATTGGCAACGGCTTTGCCATGTTGGAGATGCAGGCTGTGGTAGCAACGATGGTTCAGAAGATGGCAGAGCAAGGAGTGGCCCTGTCGCTTGTGCCCGGCCAGGAGATTGAGCCGATCCGGCAGGTCACGCTGCGGCCAAGTGGCGGGGTGAAGGTAAACGTAGAAGCTTGTGCGTGATGGGGTGTGAGGCGTGAATATTTGACGCGTGAGGGTCGGGTCACCACGCCTCACGCATCAAATACTCAAATATTCATTTCTGCTCTGCTTGCACTCGATCTACCCGCCACTCCCCGCCAGCCGTTCCGTGGTGATCGGGTGGTGTACCCACACGTTCGGCTCCACATAGCGACCGAGATTGAACTCGCGGTCCATCTGCACGGGCGAGAGCGCCCCCTCGACGACGTAGTCGCCGCTTTCGGGATAGGGCACGCCCGTCCACTCCTCCCACTGGTCGACCGTCGCCTCAATCACCATCGAGGGGTGGGCGACCGTCAAAATCTCACCGCCGACGCGCCAGTGGGCGCGCAGCCACGGGTCGAACGGTTCCGGCGTGCCGTCTTTACCGGGTCGCGTCCAGCGGGCGTAGCGCTCCATGGGGGTGATGGGGTAGCGCTCTTTAAGCGATGGGCGCACGGCGACGATCAGCGCCTGCAAGCTCATGCGCTCGGCCAATTTGCGCACCTCACTCAGCATCCGGTAGCTGACGCCCTGACCGCGAAATTCGGGCGCAATTGAAATCTCCACGGCCTGCAGCGTGTTCGGCTCGCGACCGGCATCGCGGTCGTCCGCGGCGCGCACCAGCCCATCCGCCCAGCCAATCGGCAGGCCACCCAGCGTGCCGTCCCACACGAGCGGCGTCGTCTGCGCCACGGCCACGGGCGCGTTGTCCACCACGAGGTAGAGCTGCGTCTCCGGCGAGCCGTGGATAACCTTGCCCCACAGGAAATTGCTGTAGCGATCCTCCAGCATAAAGGGCTGCCAGATGCGCAGCTTCTGCGGGAAGAATTCCTCGGCCAGCGTGGGCCGCTCGGCCAGGGTCATGATGTCGCCTGCTGTGAATTCGGGCATGGGTGTGTTCTCCTCCGAGGAGTGAGCACGCCCTCGTGCGAACGGCCCGCCCCCCAAACGTGATTAGCTCAAGGGGTCGACCTGGCGTGCGGGCGTACTTACTTCGCTTTATTTCCGATGAATCGGATCAACCCAGCGCACCGATTCCGGCTCCTCGACCGACGCGATCTCCAGATTCACCACCACGGCCTCCTGGTCGCTGCGCACGAGGACGCAGTGCAGCGGCTCATCCACGCTGGCGTTAATTTCCTGGTGGGGCACAAAGGGCGGGATAAAGATAAAGTCGCCCGCCTCCGCTTCGGCGACGTACTCCAGCCGTTCGCCCCAGCGCATCCGCGCCCGCCCGCTCACGACGTAAATCACGCTCTCCAGCTCGCCGTGGTGGTGCGCGCCCGTCTTCGCGTCTGGGTGAATGGTGACGGTTCCGGCCCACAGCTTTTGCGCGCCCGCCGTGGCAAAGTTGATCGCCGCCGCGCGATTCATGCCCGGCGTCTGCGGCGTATTCGTGTCCAGCCCGTCGCCGGGGACGACGCGCACGCCGTGCTTGCGCCAGTTTGGGGGATGAGGGTTGGGTGGGTTCATGGAATTTCCTGTGTGCGGCGAAGCGCTACATCAGCCAGCGGTCATCTAGCCGACAGCTTCTCGTCACCTGTCTTTTTACAGACCGTGCTATCCTGATTTCACAGCGAGATTTCGCGATGCGTCGATTCTCTGCTTATCCGTTCACGCATCACGCATCGCGAGGAGGTCGCCATGTCGCTCGATACTCAAACGCCCTTGGATCTCTTCAAGAGCTTTAGCCTGAGCAAGGCGGCGGGCTTTCTGCTGCTGCTGGTCGGCATTGGAATTGGCGGCTGGCTGATCTATTTGATCACGCTCTTCTTTAACGCGCCGGGGCAAATTGCGCTGCTGAGCTACCTGCGCGAGGTTGATTTTACGCTGGAGTTCTTTGCTTATGGCCAGGAATTCCGCTTCCACGCCCCCGCGCTGCTGACTTACGGCGTGCCGCTGCTCCTGCTGCAAATTGTGATTCGCCTCTTTAGCGCCTTTGTGACGCTCGGCGGAAACCTGATACGCGGGCGTTAGCACACATCAGCACACATCAGCACACATCAGCACACAAAAGGATGAGGGTCACCGTTCGCGGTCTGTTGGCTCAACCGGCAGCCCCCCGGACGGTGACCTTTCACGTCTTAATCCAGCCTCTCCTCCTTCAACAGCCCATCGATCCACGCCTGCTCCCCCGCCACCGCCTCGCGCACGCCCTCGACTAAGTTGTCCAGCGCAATCTCGCCGCTCTCGCCCGTCCGCCGCAGCTTGCTCTCGACAATCCCATTCTTTAACCCGCGCCCGCCAACCGTCAAGCGCACGGGCAGGCCAATCAGATCGGCGTCGTTGAATTTGACGCCAGCGCGCTCGTCGCGGTCGTCGTAGAGCACTTCGATGCCCGCATCCGTCAGCTGCTGGTAAACCGCGTCCGCCGCGTCCGCCACCTCCGGCGATCTGGCGTTGGCGAGGCTCACCAGCGCGACCTGGTAGGGCGCGATGCTGACTGGCCAGCAGATGCCGTTCTCGTCGTGGTGGCGCTCGATCACGCTGGCCATCAATCGCTCGGAGCCGATGCCGTAAGAGCCCATGATGATCGGGTGCGACTCGCCGTTCTCGTCGAGATAGGTGGCGCCGAGCGCTTCGGTGTACTTCGTGCCCAGCTTAAAGATATTGCCGACTTCGACGCCGCGCACCGCCTGCATCGGCCTGCCGCCCAGCGGGTCGGGGTAGCCATCGGCGGCGGCAATCAGATCGGTGACGAGATCGGCTTCGTAGTCGCGCCCGTGGTTGACATTTTTGTAGTGGTAGTCGATCCGATTGGCGCCAGCCACCAGGTTGGGGCTGGCCGCCACGAGATCATCCACTACGAGCAACACCCGCTCGCGATTCACGCCGATCGGCGAGCCGTAGCCCGGCTCCGCGCCCACTGCGCGAATTTCGTCGACGGTGGCCGGGCGCATCGAGCGCGCCTGGATGGCGTTGGTCAGCTTGGTCTCGTTGAGCTCCATGTCGCCGCGCACCACGGCGAAGACGAACTGGTCGCGCGTGTTGGGCTGGCCCTCTTCGCCCGCCCGCTCGTTGGCAACCTGCGCGACCATGAAGATCGCTTTGGCCGTCTCGCTTTCAGCGGTGTCCAAAAAGTCCGCCAGCTTGGCAATCGTGTTGACGCCTGGCGTGTGGACTTCCTCCAGCGGCTGCGGCGCATCAGTGGGCGGCTCCGGCTTTTGGAAGGTGGCAATTTGTCGATTCGCGCTGTAGCCCGATTCCTCGTTGATGAGAATTGTGTCTTCGCCAACGGGCAGCAGCGCCATAAATTCGTGCGCCATCGTGCCGCCCATCATGCCTACATCCGCCTCCACCGCAATGACCTCTAGCCCGCAGCGGCGAAAAATATTGAAGTAGGCCTGGTAGCTTTTTTGGTAATAATCGTCCAGCCCGGCCCAATCTTTGTCAAACGAGTAAGCGTCCTTCATCGTAAATTCGCGCACGCGGATCAGGCCGGCGCGCGGGCGCGGCTCGTCGCGGAATTTGGTCTGGATGTGGTAAAGCGCAAAGGGGAGCTGGCGATAGCTGCTCACGACCTGGCGCGCCAGATCGGCAACAATTTCTTCGTGCGTCATGGCCAGCACCATGTCGCGCCCGTGGCGATCCTGGAAGCGCGCCATGTCGTCGCCGATCTCGTACCAGCGGCCCGTCTCCTGCCAAATTGACGCCGGGTGCACCACGGGCAGCACGATTTCCTGCGTGCCAATCGCGTTCATCTCCTCGCGGATAATCTGCTCCACCTTCTGCTTGACGCGCATGCCCAGCGGCATAAAATCCCACAGCCCGGCGGCTAGCTGGCGCACCATCCCGGCACGGATCAGCAGCTGGTGGCTGGCGATTTCGGCATCTGCTGGCGGCTCGCGCAGCGTTTGAAAGAAAAGGTTGGACATTCGCATGGGGAAGCTCCGAGACGTGATGCGTGGTGCGTGGTGCGTGAAGCGTGACTGACGCAAGTCGGTATTTTATACCGAACCAACCGTGCTCATTGGTATACGCTATAGTTGACCCCAAAGTCAAGACCAAGAAGCGACGAAAATAAGGTGAAGAGTAGAGCGGGTAGATAGTTGGTTATGTCAAAGGCAATGAATGCCATACACCGCCTTAACACCTGATAAGTGCGCCCGACACGGCAGCGCTCTTTTGTCAATGGTTGTCGACCCCAGCGGCTTCGCGCGTCGCCAGCGCTCGGTTAACGAGGCCAGGCATGGGCGTGCGCGTCGATGGCAGATTTTTCGTCAGCCGCCAAACCAAACAGGAAATCTGCCGTCTTGACGAAAGGGCGCGGCCGTTGCGACCATGGGCAAGCAGGTGGGCAAGTCGCTGTGCGCTTTGCAGCGCGATTCAGCACGCACTATACAGCTCGGCGGGTGGGCGATAGCCCAAGGACTGGTGCAGTCGTTCGTGATTGTAGAAGCGGAAGTAGTGGTCAAGGCCCCTGCTCAAAGCCGGCACAGCGGCATACGCCTTGAGATAGATCTCTTCGTACTTGACCGAGCGCCAGAGCCGCTCGATGAAGATGTTGTCGAGGGCGCGTCCGCGGCCATCCATGCTGATGCGAATGCCCGCCTCCGACAAGCAGCGGGTGTACTCACTGGCGGTGAACTGCGCGCCCTGGTCGGTGTTGAAAATCTCCGGTCTGCCCCGCTGTAGGGCTTGCTGTAGCGTACCGAGACAGAAGCGACCATCGAGCGTATTGGAGAGCTGCCAGGCCAGAACGTAGCGGCTGTACCAGTCGATGACGGCGACCAGATACATGAAACCCTGGGCCAGGGGGATGTAAGTAATGTCGCTGCTCCAAACCTGATTGGGCCGGGTAATCGCCAGATTGCGCAACAAATAGGGATAGACTTTGTGCCCAGGCGCCGCCGCGCTCGTCTTGGGCTTGGGATAGATGGCCTGGATGCCCATCTGCTGCATCAGCCGCTGGATGCGTTTGTGGTTAACCTTGTACCCCTGGCGCTTTAGATGAGCCGTCATTCTCGGCCAGCCGTAGAAGGGCGTTTTGAGATATTGTTCGTCAATCAGCCGCATCAGCTGCAAGTTGAACGCTGTTTCCGGGGCGGGTTGGTAGTAGTAGCTCGACCGATTCAGCCCCAGCAGCTCGCACTGGCGACGAAGGCTGATAGCCGTATCGCCCGGCGCAACCAGCGCGCGCTTGGCCTCAACCGAAGGGGGCAGCTTTTTTTTTCAGCCACTCCAGCTCCATCTTAAGTCGCCCAATCTGTTCGTAAAGCGCTGCGCTCTCTTCCCCTTCGGCTGGCTTAGGCTTGCCGCCGTTGCGGGCGAACAGCTCCCCGCCTCCGTCTAGCAACTGCCGCTTCCAGCTGCTGATCTGATTCGGATGCACGCCCGTCTCGCTGGCGAGCTCGCTCAACGTCTTGTTCCCTTTGGCCGCTTCCAGCGCCACCTGAAACTTGTACTGACTGCTATACTGACGACGCTTTTTCGACATCTTTTCCTCCACGAGTTGGTGAGTTGCTCTCTCATCTTACCACCTTAGCCCGTGGTCTAGTTTTCGGGGTCAATTATACGCATTACGCACCACGCACCACAATTTTGAACGGGGTAATAAATCTTGGTCAAAATTTGGTCAATAAACCCTCGCGCTACAGTGTAATCTGGAGGGAGTTGGATGTCAAAGGAGTTGTGGTATAATTGGGGCAACGATTCCCTCTTGACTCACTCTTGACCCAACTGTAAACCCCGCGAGCACCGGCTTCCCAATGTCTCGGTGTCTCTCAATCTGAACGAGGAGCCACTCATGTCCCAACCAATACCCAACGCCGCCGTTTGGCAAGAACATTACGAACCTGGCGTGCCCAAAACCGTCGATATCCCGCATCAAAATCTTGTCGAACTGATGAATGGCCCCACCCAGCGCTACGGCGACAAGACCGCCCTGCGCATGGTGCTCAAATACCTGCCGCTCGGTCTCAAGATTCAGTCCAAGCTCAGCTACCGCGAGTTGAACGAGGCGACCAATCGCTTTGCCAACGCGCTCATTTCGCTCGGCGTGCAGAAGGGCGATCGCGTCTCGCTGATGTTGCCCAACCTGCCGCAGCAGGTCATCGCCTACTTTGGCACGCTCAAGGCGGGCGCGGTGGTGGTCAACACCAATCCGACCTACACGCCGCGTGAACTCCAGCACCAGCTGGAGGACAGCGGCGCGGAGACAATTGTGCTGCTGAGCGGGCTCGTCGAAAATCTGGAGAAGATTCGCGCCAACACCGGTCTGCGCAACGTGATCGTTACCAACGTCGAGGATTCGCTGGGCTTTCCCTTTAAACAGCTCGTGGCGCGGCAGACGAAAGAGAGCGGCATGTCGGCGGACGTTTCGGGTGTGGCGGGCGTGCGCAATTTCTACGAGCTGCTGCAGGAACAGCCCACTAGCGCGCCGCCTGTCAGCGTTGGCTACGACGATAACGCGCTCTTCCAGTACACCGGCGGCACCACGGGTCGCGCCAAGGCCGCGGTGCTGACGCACGGCAATCTGGTGGCCAACACGATTCAGATGGATGCCTGGTTCTCCGGCTTGGAGCACGGCAAAGAGGTGCTGCTCGGCGCGCTGCCCTGCTTCCACGTCTACGGCATGACGGTCGGCATGCTGCTGGCGCTCTACACCGGGGCCGAGCTGATCATCGCCCCCAACCCGCGCGACATCGACCTGCTGATGGAGATCATCCACCGCGAGCGCGTCTCCGTCTACCCCGGCATTCCCACAATGTACGTCAGCCTCACCAACCACGAAAAAATCGCGGAGTATGATTTGACCTCGATCAAGGCCTGTCTCAGCGGCGGCATGGCGCTGCCGGTGGAGGTGGCACAGCGCTTCGAGAAGATCACCGGCGGTCGCTTGGTGGAGGGGTACGGGCTGACGGAGACTTCACCCGTGGCTTCGGCCAACCCAATTTTTGGCGAGAAGCGCTACGGCTCGATCGGCGTGCCGCTGCCGGAGACGGAGTTAGCGGTCTTTAGCCTGGAGCCGGGCGAGGACGGTCGCTACGAGCGGCTGGGCGTGGGCGAGGAGGGCGAAATCTGTATCAACGGCCCGCAGGTGATGAGCGGCTACTGGAACATGCCAGATGAAACGGCCATTGCCATCGACAACGAAGGCTGGTTCCACTCCGGCGACATCGGTAAGATGGATGAGGACGGCTACTTCTACATTGTGGACCGCAAGAAGGACTTGATCATCGCCAGCGGCTACAACATCGTTCCGCGCGAGGTCGAGGAAGTGCTCTTTATGCACGACAAGGTAATGGAGGCGGCGGTCGCGGGCGTGCAGGACCCACGACGCGGCGAGACGGTCAAGGCTTTTGTCGTGCTCAAGCCGGGCCAGCAGGCCACTCAGGATGAGATCATTGCCTTCTGCAAGGAAAATCTCGCCCCCTACAAAGTCCCCAAGCTGATGGAATTCCGCGACGAGCTGCCCAAATCGCAGGTGGGCAAGGTGCTGCGCCGCGTGCTGGTGGAGGAGGAAAAGGCAAAGCAGGGGGAGGGGGAGGAAGTGGATAAAGCACGAGTGTAGAATTTACGAATTCAGATTTACGATTTACGAGCAGTACTGTTCAAATAAGTGTTAGTTGGTCAACAGCGACAGGCGGGCAATGAATTGCTCGCCTGATTGGCCAAACGCGCTGAAGCGCGTTGCAGGGCCGCCCCCAGTGCGCTTCAGCGCACTTCGCAGGATAGGCGATGAATTCATTCATCGCCGGTGGTGGCAAACGGCCCAACTGCGCTTATTGGAATGCTATTGGATTTACGAGGCCTCGTTAACAACGAACCTTCGTAAATCGTAAATCCAAAATCGTAAACCTAAAATGCCATCAGCCAGCGCGCCACCCGCTCCATCTCTTCTTGCAGGACGCGCGGCACCTGCCAGCGCAGCCGACGCCAGCCCCAGCTCACCCCCGCGCCCAGCGCATAACCCGCCAGCACGTCCCCCACGTAGTGCACGCCGAGCCGCACCCGGCTCCAGCCGATCAGCAGCGCCAGCGCCCCCATCGGCCATCCCCCACCCGGCACAATTTTCCCCATCCACACCAAGTTGACGCCCATGCGCGCCGCGTGGCCGGAGGGAAAGCTGAGCGCATCTGCGCCTGGCGTATAAAGCCAGCGCGCCTTGCGCGGTCGCTCGCGCCGCAGCAGCCGTTTGAGCCCGCTTGTCGCCGCCGTCGCCATCACCACGCTGGCGACCCAGCGCCAGAACGGCGCATTGCGCTCGCTGTAGCGACCGCGCACGCGCCCGTGCCACAGCGCGTAGCCGATCAGCGCCCACAGCCAGATGTCGCCCAGGTGGGCGCCGATGCGCGCCAGCCAGTAGCTCCGCGTGCGCGTATCGATGGGCAGAGCAATGCGGCGGCTAAGCGCGGCATCCCAGTGCAGCAGATTTTGGGTTGGGGAGGAAAAGCGGGAGGGAAGAGTGGGCCGCTGGTTCATGGCGGAAGGGCGTAATGTCATGCTCGCTTCGCCGTGGGTGGGCAGGTGGGTGGGCACGCCCACCCACGACGAAGCGGTCAACTAATCTGAGAAGTCGCGCGGGGTGCGGGGCTTGTAGAGCAGGTAAGCCATGCCCACGCTGAGGAAGTAGAGCACAATCAGCGGCCCCATGACGACCGTCATCGTCATCGGGTCAATGGTTGGTGTTATCATCGCGGCAACGATAGCCGCAATAACAATGGCCTGTCGCCACCAGCCAAGTAACTGACGCCCGCTGACGAGCCCAATTCGAGCGAGGAAAGAAATGGCAAGCGGCGTTTCAAAGGCTACGCCGATCCAAAAGACGATGCGTGTAACGAAAGTCACATAAAGCTCCAGCCCCCAGTCTTGATCAATGATGTCACCTAGGAAATCCTGCAAAAACTGAACTGCTGTTGGTAACAGGAAGGCATAGGCAAACCATGAACCCGTAACAAACAGGACCATAATTCCCGGCAAGATGAACAGCAGGGCACGCCGTTCTTTTGGATAAAGACCAGGTGAAACAAAGGAGATAATCTGGTAAATAATCACGGGCATGGCAAACGCCGCACCCATAACAAAGGCTACCTTAAAGAAGACGACGATACTTTCGGTTGGGCTAAGCGCCTGCACGCCACCACCGTCGGCTGCAATGACAGGGGCGACGATGATCGCCACTATCCCACGAGCAAAAATCATCGACAGCAGCGTACCCAGCACCAGCGCGCCCACTACCCACATCAGCCGCACGCGGAGCTCTTTTAGGTGCTCCATCAGCGACATGCTGCTCTCTTCGATTGGATCGTAAACCTGTATGCTCTCGCTCACGGGTTCCTCCGTTGTCTCCTCTGGCTCAACTAGCGCAACGTCTTCGTCTCGTCGCTCATCCTTGCTCATCGTTTTGTTGATCCATATCCCCGCCGTGGACATGATCGTCACCAGCGACGGAAGCCGTACCGTTCATGTGCATCGCCACAGGCTGCGCCTCCTCCTGCTCAACCAACATCTCCGGCGAGGCAATGCTATTTTCCACAGCGTCCTCCTGTGACGATTCGTCCTCGCTCGTTTTTGTGCCCTCTACGTCGACTGATTCCGGGCCAGGCGTCTTCTCCGCAGCGGATGCATCTGTCGGGACAGGCTCTTTAGCAACCGGTTCCGAGCCAAGTGCGGGCTTCTCGTCTTTTTTGACGACTGGCTTCTTTACCGTCGATTTTTTTGCTGTAGAGGAAGTGGTTGGCTTTACCTTGCTCAAACTCTGTTTGGCCTTCTTTGCAGCCTGTTTCTTCTCGTAATCGGGATCGGTCGCCTCATCAAAGATGCGCTTGGGGTTCAGCTCGTCCAGCAGGTCCAGCTCATCGCGGAACTGATCCGTCAACTCCTTGGACAAGCCACGAATCATGCGGATGTACTTTGCCCCTTCACGCATCACGCCCGGTAGCCGCTCCGGTCCCAAGACCAGCAGCGCAATGACGGTGATGACAATTAGTTCTGGCAGTCCAATGCCGAGTATGTTATCCATAGTTTTTGGAAGAGAGAAGATACCGAGACATGCTGTTAACCCTTGCAGCTTCTGTCCTTACCTCAGTTCTCCATCTCCTAACTAAAATAGCTTGCGATGCACCTCGTCCAGCGCCGCGCCCAGCACGCCGTTGACAAAGCGGGGGGCGCTGTCGCTGCCAAAAATTTTGGCCAGCTCCACCGCTTCGTTGATGACAACCTTGGGCGGGGCTTCGCCGCTGCGCGTGCCCAATTCGTAGAGGGCCATGCGCAGCAGGTTGCGATCCACAATGGCCAGCTCGTGCACGGGATAGGCCGTGGCGTAGCGGCCGATAATCTCGTCCAGCTGCTCGCGATTAACCACCACGCCGCTGACGAGCCAGCGCAAAAACTGCGCGCCCTGCTGGTCCAGCTTGCCCTCGGCCAGCCGCGCCTCGACGACCACGCCGGGCCGGTGGCCGACGCTGTCGATCTCGAAGAGCGCCTGCAGGGCCAGCTTGCGCCCGCGCCGCCGCTGCTTGATCAGCGCGCGCCGCTCGGCCTGGGGATCGCGCGGCTTGTTGGCGGCGGGTTGAGCAGCGGCGGATTGCTCGTTCGGCTCGGTGGCCGAACCGTTTGGCGTTTGGGGCGGCGCGGCCTCGTCCTCTCGCCGCAAATTCCAGCCCGACGGCTTTGGCGTCTTGCGTTGTTCTGCCATGCTACGCCATCACCAGCCCGCCGTCGACGGTCAACACCTGCCCGGTGATAAAGCCGGAGCGCTCCGCCGCCAAAAAGGCCACGGCCCACGCAACTTCCTCGGCCTCGCCCATGCGGCCGAGCGGCGTGCTGCTCAAAATCGAGTCGCGCTGCTCGTCGGTGAGCACCTCCGTCAGGCTAGTGGGAATAAAGCCGGGGGCAACGGCGTTAACGGTAATCTGGCGGCTCGCTACCTCGCGCGCCAGGCTCTTGGTAAAGCCAATTACGCCCGCCTTGCTGGCCGCGTAGTTCGCCTGCCCCGCCTGCCCCGAAAGCCCCACCACGCTGGTGATGTTGATGATGCGCCCCCAGCGCTTGCGGATCATCCCCTTGAGCGCGGCGCGCGACACGGCGTAAACGCTGCGCAAATTGGTGGCGATCACCGTATCCCACTGCTCTTCCTTCATGCTGAGCAGCAGCGCGTCCCGCGTGGTGCCCGCGTTGTTGACAACGATTTGCACGGGGCCCAGCTCCTCCTGCACCTGCTTGAGCAGGGATGCGGCCTGCTCGGTATCGCTCACGTCCGCCTGTACAACGGTGCACGTGCCGTCCGCGCTGCGGATGGTTTCGGCCACGGCGTTGGCGCCGTCGGCGTTGCCGCGGTAGTTGATGGCAACCGCCGCACCGCGCGCGGCCAGCTCGTGGGCAATCGCCGCGCCAATCCCGCTGCTGCTGCCGGTGACGAGCGCCACCTTGCCTGTAAGATTAAAGTCATTCATAGCGTAGTGCTTATTATAGGAGTTCTGTGGGAAAAAAGCGAATTGGGGAAATTTGCGCGACGCGGCGCTTCGCGTTACGGAGCAAACAGCTCGACAAACTGCTCCACGCTTGCCGGGTCGTTGACGCTTAGCCGCGTGGCCTTGCGCTCGATGCGCTTTATAAAGCCGGAGACGACTTCGCCGGGGCCGATTTCGACAAAGTGGGAAACGCCCGCCTCGACGGCATATTGCATCGACTCCGTCCAGCGCACGCTGCCGGTAAGCTGATCGACCAATTCGTCGCGAATCGCGTTGGGATCGTCAACGGGTTGAGCCGTTGTGTTGGCCAGCAGCGGCACCACCGGCTTCTCGATCAGCGCGGCTTCGACGGCGCTGCGCAGTTCCTCCACGGCCGGCTGCATCAGCGGGCTGTGCGAGGCGACGCTGACGTCCAGCGGCACGATTTTGCGAGCGCCCGCGCTCCGCAGCGTGGCCATCGCCGCCTCCACGCCCGCGCGCTCGCCCGAAATCACGATCTGGCCGGGGCAGTTGTCGTTGGCGATTTGCACGAGCCCGTCCCCCCGCTCACTTATGCGCAGACAGGCGTCGGCAACCGTCTCCTCGTCCAGCCCCAAGATGGCGGCCATTGTGCCGGGCGCGTGATCACCCGCCGCCTGCATCAGCCGCCCGCGCTCGCGCACCAGCCGCAGCCCGTCCGCAAAGGCCAGGCTGCCCGCCGCGACGAGCGCCGTGTACTCGCCCAAGCTGTGCCCCGCCACAAAGCACAGCCCGCTTGGCTGCTCGTCCACCGGGGCGCCCACCGAGTTATCCACCGAGTTATCCACCGAGTTGTTCGCGTCACCCACTTCTTGCTGCAGCACGCGCAGGGCGGCGATGCTCGCCGCCAAAATGGCGGGCTGGGCGTTGATCGTCTGCGTCAACTCATCCGCTGGCCCTTCGTAGCAGAGCTGGCTCAGCGCAAAGCCAAGCGTGTCGTCGGCTTCGGCCATTACCCTGTGGGCAATGGGGTAGCGCTCGGCCAAGCCGCGCGCCATGCCGACGTGCTGGCTGCCCTGGCCGGGAAAGAGCAGGGCGGTGGGCTTGTCGCCGGGGATAAGGGTGCGGATAGATTCAGGTGTGGGCATGGAGTAATAGAGCGTAAACAAAAAGGGATTTGGCGGTTCCAAATCCCTTTTGGCTGGTGCGTTACGACGGCAGCAGCGGGTTCTTGACGTCGATCACGGCGCGGCCTTTGTAATAGCCACAGTTGCGGCAGACGCGGTGCGGTCGCATTGGCTCGCGGCAGTTGGCGCACTGCGACAGGTTGGGCGTACCAATGGCATCGTGGGCGCGGCGACGGTTGCGCCGACCCTTGCTAACTTTGCGTTTGGGTAGAGGTGTCATAAGAATTCTCCTAAATTCGCTTTCTCAATTAGTTTCGTAAAATTTCACGGCGAGCGCACTAAGCTTGACTTATCAAGCGCTACTCATCAAGCTGCCGCTGCAGTTCCAACAGCGCCGACCAGCGTGGGTCGACGGCGGCGTCCGCTGTTTCCTCCTCGCTTTCCTGAGCGAGCAGGCCCTGCGCAACGTCGGCGTTTGCCTGTTCCAGGTTGGGGCAAGGCGGCGGGCCTTCCCAATTGCAGTTGGGGTACATGGGCAGCGCCAGCCAGATGTTCTGCCGCACGACTTCCGAAAGGTCCAAAATATGTCGCGCGTTGATCAGCAGCGCGGCGTCCTCAAGCTCTTCCTCCGTCCCCTCAAATTCATTGGCGCGAATAAAGCGCCCCGTTTGCGTTTCCATCAGCGGGCGGAAGCTTTCCTCCAGATCGAAGCGCACGGGCATGGCAATCGGAAAGAGACAGCGATTGCACGTGACCTGCAAAGGCGTGCTCAGCTCGCCGGTGACGAGCACGCCGCTGTGCGTGCGCATCAGCCGCAGCTCTCCCACCAGCGGCCCCAGCGCACTAAACTCCGGGTCCAAATGGGTGATGTTCTCCGCCACCTCGTATTCGCGAGTCGCACCCGTGGGCTCCATCAATAGCTGTGCGACGTTAAATTGCATCTTCATCCTCCCTTACAACCAGCCCTGCTGCCCATTGACTCACCGACAAACCGCTCAACAGCTCTGTTGTTTCCCCGCGCTTGATCTTTCGATTGTTAAGGTAGTGAAACGTTGTTCAAATCGAATTTGAACCAGTTGGAACGGCACGAACAACTTGGCATTATAGCGCGAAAACGCGGGTCGTTCAAATTTTACCGGAGAACGGGATGCCTTTTGGTATGGGGGCAAGTTGTCATCCAGCACGTGAATCTGCTTTTGCGAATGCTCAAGATAATTGATTGTTATCCCAACCTGGACAAGTCAGCAAAAGATCTCTTGCCGCGGATAAGGTGGAACACGGATAAGAGGGAGGAACAAAACAGCATCCGCATTCCTCCTTATTCGTGGTTGCAATCTTCTTTTTCTTTGGGTAAGAAAGTTGGCTCTTCAGGATTTCATGTGGTGGAGAAGCCAGAACCCCCTTCCCCGCTTTCGCGAGGACAGGCTCCAACCTCCACCAGCTTGGGGGAGCCGTTTTCTCCTCGACGAAGCGACAGCTCCCTTCCCAACTTGGGATGGGATTCCTCTCGTCAACCACGTGAAATCCGCTTGAACCAGAAAGCTGTTGGTAAATTACTAAGCAACAATCTCGAGCAAGTCATCCAGAGACATCTCTGCCAACGATGTCAGCCGATAGTCTGCTTCGTCAAAGTTCAGCCCTCCTGTAACGCCATTTGGCACAACCACGCAGCGTGCGCCAGCCGCTTTGGCCGCCAGCAATCCATTGCGCGAATCTTCCAACACGAGCGCCTGTTGTGCGGGAACACCCACTGCCTCAGCAGCCAGCAGATAGAGCGCGGGATCGGGCTTGACCCGCGGCACATCATCCCTTGTGCAGATGGCGTCAAAGCGATGGATCAAGCCAAGCCGCGCTAGGTGGCCTTCTACCCAGTCGCGGCCGCTACTGGATGCGACGGCCAGCTTCATCCCGCGACGTTCGGCTGCATCGAGGTAGTCCACCACGCCGGGCAAAACTGGCATACCTTCAAGTAGCTCCTTCATGCGGCCGCGACGCTGGACGCGGACAGCATCGCGATCGATGGGGCGGCCAATTTGCTGCTCAAGCTGTACGTATGGGTCAAAGCCGCCGTCACCTCCCACGCACTGTACCCAATCCGCCAGCTGTAAATCCGTATTATACGCCTGAAAGAGCTCGCGCCACGTTTGATATTCGGGTCCTTCCGTATCAACAATGAGACCGTCGCAGTCGAAGATGAGTGTGTTAATCATAACGAGATAATTGGTTAATGTAATGGGGTGATTAGTTGGCCAGCCACGCGAGCTCGATGGGTGGCGCGAGTTGTTGAAATTCCGGGCCGACATACATGCCCACCAGCAGGCGAGCGGGCACGGCGTTGGTCGGCAGCGAGAGCGTGTGGCGATCAAGCAGAATTTCGTCCGGTTTCCAGAGCGAGGTCGGGTAAAAGCTGCCGCCCGCGGGTTGATCGCGCTGGGCGATTTTCCCGCCGTCGTCGTTGAACAGTTGAACAGTTGTTGTGTAATCACCGTTGAGCGGCGCGTCGACTCGCCAGTGCAGCGCAAGGTCGAGCGCTTCGCCGTCGCGTGCCGTGTCGTAGCCGAGCAGCGTCAGCGGGCCGAGCGGCGAGTCGACGGGCACGGCGGGCGGGCCGTTGATTGCCGTCCCCGCCACGCGCACGAGCGGCGGCTCCAGCACCAGGCCAAAGCGGACCTCCAGCCCCGGCATCGGCTTGACGAGGTAAACGGGACGGTCACCGGCATCAAGCGCGCTTTGCACCGTTGCGCCGATGTCGACAAAGGAGAGGTTGGGCAAATCAGTCGCCAAGGTCAAGCCGGGGAAGAGGCCGGTGACGCTCGGTGCGCGTTCTTCCACGTGCTGCAAGTAGTAGAGCGGCACAATTTCGTCGCGGTCGTTGCTGATGAGATAGGCGCCGTCGGCGGGCAGCGTTTCGGCGTTTAACACCTCTTCCCACGAGGCGCGCGCCGAGTCGTTTTGCAGTCGCTCGATGCGCGGCGCGAAGGTGCGGCCCAAATGGAGGGGCAGGAGGAAGAGGAGAAGCATAAAGAATAAAGAATAGGGATTGGATACCTCGCCAGTTGGGTGCTCCTCCTCGCTCTCCTGCTCCCCGGC
This sequence comes from Caldilineaceae bacterium, assembly GCA_965213535.1. Taxonomy (GTDB): domain Bacteria; phylum Chloroflexota; class Anaerolineae; order Caldilineales; family Caldilineaceae; genus JBCCFC01. Next base: position 5,430,516 of record OZ243888.1, on the reverse strand, counting down.
TTCCCCGCTGCCCGGCTCCCCCGTCCCCCTCAGCCGCGGCAAATCCACCAGCGCCATCGCGCCGAAGCCCGCCCAAATCGCGCCCACGAGATAGAGCGGAATGTAGTAGACAAAGATGTCGCCGATGTCGTAAAAGAGGTTGAAGGTCTGCTGGCCGAGGGCGTAAACGCCCGTAAGCGCGAGCAGGGGCCAGCGACGGCTGCGGGCCAGCGCGATCACGCCGAGCGCGGCGAGCAGCAGGCCAAACCAGGTAAAGGGGACGCGCCAAAACCGCGCCGCTTCGGCAAGGGGCGCACCCAGTTCGCCCGCGGCGCGAAAGCCGACGGCGATGGAGCGTCCGGAGACAAAGTCAAAAAAGGCGGGCCAGCCGCTACCGTAGAGGTTGAGCGTGGTGTCGCCAATTTGGGGGTGGTACCAGGGCGAGGCAGCGGGCGTGCTGCGAAGCGGGATATAAAGATAGAGGAGCAGGGGAAGCGCCAACAGGAGTAGTGCCAACAGAGCAGCTGCGGGTGTAAGCCGCCAGCGGCGGCGCGTCAGCCGTAGGTAGACCGCCAGAGCGGGGAAGAGAAGGACTGTGGTAGCGTGGTGGGTGAGGGCCAGGCCGAGGAGAAAGGCAAGAATAAAGAATAAAGAATGAGAATTGCGTATCCTTTCTCCTCTGCTCCGTCTCTTGTTTTCTGCTTTGCTCTCTTCTATGCTCCTCAGCTCCCCAACTCGCCTAGCCCCCAAAGCCGTGGCGGCAAGCAGGATCAGGACAACAAAGAGGGCGTGCAGCGTGTAAGCTTCAGCAATGGTGGCTTGGAGCCAAACGGTTGGGCTCACGGCAAAGAGCGCAGCGGCAAAGGCGGCAATCCCGCGGCGCACGCCATCGCCTTGGCTGGTTTGGGGCTGCGGCAGGATGCGGGCAAGCAGCCCGTAGAGCAGCGCAGCAGCCAGCGCCCCCGTGACGGCGCTAAACGCGTTCAGCGCCGTGGCAGGGGTGATGCTCAACCAGCCGACGCCGTTCGATAGTGCATAGAGCGGCGAAAAGAGCCGCTGCCACAGCCCGCCCAACAGGAGATAGAGCGGGTAGCCCGTCGCGTGGGCGAGACCCCAATTCCAGGCGGCCATCTGAAATTCGGCGCTGTCACCCGCGAGCAGGCCGGGCGCGAGCGTGCGCAGATAGAGCGCCAGCACCAGGGCAAAGATCAGCAAGGCCATGCGGCGGTCGACGGATGTGAGCGTGTTGAATTTGACCATGTGGAGCGGGTTGCGGATAATTGGGGATATTTCGTATTGCTTGCTGCGTGTTGCTTATTGCTTGGTTTGTCGGCAGCGATGCTGGCGTTCCAACCAGCAATAAGCAATAAGCAGTAAGCACTGTTGCCAAACATGAATAACACAGCTCTGCTCAACTCACCCCTTGTCATCCTCCCCACCTACAACGAGCGGGAGAATTTGGCGCGGCTGGTGAAGCAGCTGCGGGCGCTGCCGGGTGATGTGCACGTGCTCGTCGTCGACGATGGCTCGCCGGACGGAACGGGCCAGATCGCGGACGAGCTGGCGGCAGGCGATGCGGGCGTGCACGTGCTGCACCGGGCGGGCAAGCTGGGCTTGGGCACGGCCTACAAGGCGGGCTTTAACTTTGGCCTCGCACGTGGCTACCGCTTTTTGTGCACGATGGACGCCGACTTTAGCCACAGCCCGGAAGATTTGCCCAGGCTGCTAAACAAGGCAGCCAACGATTCGTGCGACCTCGTGGTGGGCAGCCGCTACGTGGCGGGCGGGCGCATTGTCGGCTGCACGCTGCCGCGCCGGCTAATCAGCTACGGCGCAAACTGGCTGGCACACATTATCCTCGGCATCACCATCCGCGACTGCACCGCGGGCTTCCGCGTCTACCGCCGCCGGGTCTTGGATACCATCGACCTCGACGCCATCTTTAGCAGCGGCTACAGCTTTCTCACCGAGATGGCCTTCCTCTGCGAGCGCGCGGGCTTCCGCACGGGCGAAGTGCCGATCACCTTTGTCAACCGCACCGAAGGCGCGAGCAAAATTAGCCGCTGGGAAATTTTGCGGGCGGTGTATACGCTGCTGCGGCTGCGCACGAGCGGGCTGCCGTGGGAGCGGATGGTGCGCACGTATAAACGAATAAAGATTGAAGATTGAAGATTGGGTAGTTGGTCAAGTCGTAAGTTCCCGAAGTAGTTGGGTTCACAATCTTTAATCTTCAATCTTGCTGATTTCCACCCTTTCCACCGCAACTGCCAGCGTGCGCCGGTCTTCATTTAGCCCCACGCGCAAATACGGCCGCGCATCTTGCACCTCAATTTCCGCGCTGCCCGGCTCGCTGCCCTGCACGCCGACAAGCGCAAAGGCTTGACCACGCAGCCGCTCCAGCGATACATCCGCGCCCAGGTTGCGCAGCGCGTCGACGGCTTCCATCGTGAGGAAGGCTGTTGCATCCTCGCCCGCCTCGCGATTGTGCTGGCTGGCGACCAGCACGATTTGACCGTCCTCAACCCCGCTCAAAAAATCCACCAGCGCCTGGCTCTCAAATTCATTGGCCGCCGTATCAAAGCCGCGCTGCTCGACAATCTCCCCGCTACGCGCCAGCACGGTGACGTTCACCCCGCGCCGCCCAGCCGACCCCTCGCTCTGCTCGCCCGCTTCGTCAAAGAGCGCAATAAAGCCCGCCTCGCCCGTAATTGCCACGTCCAGCGGCAGCTCGACGCCCGTCTCGCCGATCATGCGCTCGCCAGGGAGCACGTCGCGCGGGGCATCCGCCCGTGCCCACTGCCATTCAATGCGGTTCAGCCCGTCGGCCAGTAAATTGCTCGGCACGCTCCACTCCAGCGTCTGCCACTCGTTTACCAGCGTCTGCGTCGCCAGCGGCACGCCGTTGAGCAGCGGCGTCACCGTCTGCGGCGGTGCGTCGGGATAGGGAAAGGGCTGGGCGCGCAGACGCAGCGCGTAGTCGGCGGTGCGGTCAATGTCGCGCAGGGGCAGGAAATTGCGGCTGGCGAGCGCCGTGGCCCACACGCCGCTTACATCGCCAAACTGCTCGCTTGCGCGTGCATCCCAGCCTTCGCCGCGATAGGGGAAGCTTTCGGCTCCATCAAAATTGAGCGCAAAACTATCGTTGCCCGGCGGCGGCACGATTCGGTAGGCCTCGATTTCACCTTCGGGGCCGTCACCCGTCCAGAAGGGCTCGGCCTCCAGCGGCAGCACGTCGCGCGTGAAGTCCCAGGCGGCCTGCCAGTTAGCGTTGCCGTCATTATCGACTTCGCTGTAGGGCGGTCGCCCGTCGATGGGCGGGTGCAATAGCACGTAGCCGACGTCGTAAAGCAGCATCAGCTCATCGGCCTGGGCGGCAGCGGCGGCGCGCTGCTCCTCGGTGATCTCGCCGTCGCGCTGGATAGCGATGAAGGCGTCGAAGAGCGGGATGCGGGCAAAGTACTCCCACTTAAAGTCGGGCGCGCGGCTGATGTTGCCGCCGAGCATCGGCTGGCCGTGGACGGTTTGGAAGTACTGCAAGCGCGTGCGCTCCGGCCCGTTGCCCAGGATGCCAAATGAATTGCGCCACCCCAGCGGCACGTTGAGCACGGCGGTCCCCCCATCGATATCGCCGTCGGCTTCGGCGGCGATTAGCTCGTAGACTTCGGGCACGCGCGCGTCCGAAAGGGGGAAGGGGAGGGTAAGGTGCTCGAAGATGAGCAAGCTGGCAAAAATCAAAGCAAACGTGGTGGGTAGTGCGTAGTGCGTAGTGCTTAGTGCTTGGTTCGCTGGTTGCGAGCTGCGGCGTTCCCTCCATCGATAAGCAATACGCAACAAGTAATAAACGCCGTATCCGACGAGCACCGCCAGCCCCAACATTAGGACCACGCTGTTGCGATTGGGCGCGCGGTTGGCACGGATGATGGGCAGGTAGTGGAGCAGGGCGTAGGGCAGGGGAAAGGTGGTTTCGATACCGTCGAGATCAAAGCGGTATTGACCGTTGACTTGCAGCAGCGGGCCCAGCGTAAAGAGGCCAAAGATCACGCTCGTCCACACCCACAGCCGCACGCGTCGCCAAAAGGCCAGCGCACCGACGAGCGCCAGCGCCAGCGTTGCCCAGCCGAGAAAAACGGTGTTGAGATCGCGGAAGCCGACGGGCAGCGACGCGCCGTTGGGCACGAGCACGCGCTCGCGGACGGCGCGCAGCTCGGTCAGCAAGTCGCCGCCGAAGAGGGGGTGCAGCGTGGAGGGCGTAAACCAGCCGCGCAGGTCGGCGCTGAGGATGAGGGCGTCGCCCCAACCCTGAAGCGAGAAATCCTGGGTGAGGAATTGACGCAGGATCGGAATCAAGACGGGCGACCAGAGGGCGAAGGCGACGGCTCCGGTGATGAATAAAGATTGAAGATTGAAGATTGGGAACTCATAGTTAGTGGGGGGTTGCAGTGTTAGTTCGTCGATTGCATTTTGACCCCCTCCCAGCCTCCCCCCGGCGGGGGGAGGGGCTGTTGGTTCGTTGGCTTTGCTGGTTCCGCGTAAGCTGGACACGTCGTTGTATTCCCCATCAATGGCTCCCTCCCCCGCTGGGGGAGGGCTGGGGAGGGGTCTCCGCTGCGTCAACCACACAATAACCACGATCACCGTAAAGACCGCTAAAAACACCGCCGTGATCATCTCCGCCAGCCCGTTGAACGCGAAGAAAATTCCCGCCAGCACCGCCGACTTTCGACGCTGCTTTCCCGTCCGCGAGCCGTCCAAACTTTGCAGCAGCGCGAGCGCATAGAAGGGAATCCACTGCGTCGTCACCATGTCGTAGTGGCCCAGCGCGGCGTAGATGGCGCGATTGGTGGAGAAGGCGAAGAGGAGACCGGCAACAACGGCGGCGGCAAACGAAAGATTGAAGATTGAAGATTGAGCACTTGGCCTATACTCTTCAATCCTTGATCTTTCGTTTGTCAGCAGATAGCGCACCAGCAGAAACGCCCCGTAGCCGCTGAATACCCAGCTGCTCAGCAAGACGATATTGCTGGCAAAGGGCAAATTGACCGCGAGGTAGAGCGGCTGGGCCGCCAGCGCGTGAAAGAAGTTGTAGGTGTAAAGAACGAGGTCGATGCCGAGCGGGTAGTAGATCAGCTCGGTGTGGAGCGGGCTGCTCAGGCTGTCGACCAGAGCGTGCTTGAGATACCAGATGTTCCAGACAAAGGTCGACTCATCAAAGGCCCACTGGGCGACGCCGGGGATGTGGGTAAAGAGTCGCGGCCCCAGCGGCCACGTCAGAATCAGGCTGAGCAGGGTAAAGAGGCCGAGAAGGAGAGCGTGGGGGCGAAGGCGTCTGTCTAAATTGGCCGTGGGAATTCTACTCATCAAAGTGTCGTGATGCTTGTGGTCGGTATTCGTTCGGAAAGGGGGAAGCTACCAGCAATAATGATTTAGTCTCAACCCTATCCCTCTCCACGTATCCTTCGGCAGGGCTGACGACACGGGAAAGAGGTGAATCATTACATTCTTTCTAAATATCCAACGTTGTCTGGTCGTATGTATCTTTGTGAACCGTCTCTGTAATGGCACGTAACGGCACGGCGCGGGCCATCACACGTCAAAAGTGCGTCCCCTTCGGCTGCATCCTTGATGCTGATCTGGAGAATCGTCGGTTCTACAAAAATCTCTACAAAATCCGTTTTAGTTCGGTGCACGCGTGTTTCAACGACGATAAACCATCATCAGAGATTCCGCCGGGGCAAATTTTGTCGACATACAAATCTACCTCTCGTTGGCAACGTCCCGGTTTCAGACGCTTCGGATAGGCTGTATTTTCGTCGACTGACTGATCATCGGCATATTCAAGCCACGTCTCAATATTTCGTTTTGGAACCAATACGGCAATTTTTTCATCTGGCCAGATCCGATCTAAACCATGCTGTTCAAGCTGGCGACTGAGCTGCTCGATTCGCTCTTCAACTGAGTAATTGTCTGCGTCAACCATTGCTACAAGGAGAATACCGTCATTGCCATAGCTGCTTTTTTGGCGATGCTGCTTGACTTCCGTTACAAGCCTTTTGCGAACAAATTGCTCTCCCGATCCCTCCCCGCCAGGGTGAATTTCTACGCGGAGCCTTCTTTTATTAAAATTGCGCTTTATCAGATACCGCCGCACGAACGCACTTTGCTGAGTATCTTCACATACGACGACAACCGTTACTTTCCGATTACTCATTTACCCATCCCCTGGCCACTAGCTCAGAAGTCGGGAGCGCACCATTGCTTTGGATGGGAGCAACCCTCACCGGTGAATTGCTATCACGCGTAAACAATACCCCTACCGATTTAGCCAAATAATTAATAAGTTCGGGATGGTGAGAAATCAGAAGGGACTGTATACTGCTATCAATGCAAAAGTCATACAATTCTAACAACCAAGGCTGAACTTCAGGCAAGGCTATAAAATTCCCAGGTTCATCAATGCACAAAGTCACATCTTCGCCTCTCGCAAAATAAATTAGCGAATATAAAACAATGAGTGCTCGCTGGCCATCTGAAAGCTCATCAAGCCTATAAGACACATCTTGTATCTGAACCCGAAGCTGGCGTTGATTTTCGCCTACCTTCTCAAATTCAAAATACTTGAAGCCGTCAATAACTCCCTGCAGCGCCCCGGCAATTTCAAAGGCTTTTCCTTGATTCTGAGAGACCTGTCTATACCAGGAGACAAAATTTTTGCATTGGTCATCAAGAAATTCTGCTTCCTGACGACTCTCGCTATCCATTTGAAAAGGATTGATACGAACAACAATCAACTTGCTCAACCTTTCCCTGAACCAGGTCAATCTCGTATTGTCGTGACGAGGCGGCAACGCTCCCACGGCTGAACGACTCCAGTCAAATGGGTATTTTGGGCCTTCGGAATGGTTGTCACGATAGAGTTGTGCTTCGCCATGCTCAAAATCAAGGAGCGGTTCTTTCTCAAACCAGAGCTTTTCTTTGTTAATGCGAGCTAATTCTCGTTCGCGGTCATGGTCAATCAACAGTTGATATTTGTAAAGGCCGCCATTTCCCTCTAACTCAAGTTCAAAACGCTGATGAGAACCGCTTTGCCAGCGCGTCAAATCAGTAAGAGGAAACATCTCTTGAACTTCACGACCGCGACTGACAAGTCCTTGCAGCTTGCGAAGAACTTCAAACACCGTAGATTTACCCGCTCCATTATCCCCAAGGAACAGATTGATTGTGTCAAACTCAACTTCTAAGTTGACGCAGCATTTGTAGTTATCAATATAAATTCTGCGTAACATAAAACTCTCCCGCTAGAATCCAACACGGCGTCGAACGACATTTACGGGGGGCTAAACAGTGTTTAGCCCCCCAACTATTCTAAATATCCAGCGTCGCCTGATCCGCGTGCGTCTGAATAAAGCGGCGACGCGGCGGCACGGCGCTGCCCATCAGCATGTCAAAGGTGCGATCGGCTTCAGCCGCGTCGTCGATGCTGACCTGGAGAATCGTGCGATTCTCCGGGTTCATCGTCGTGAGCCACAGCTGCTCGTCGTTCATTTCGCCCAAGCCCTTGTAGCGCTGGTCGATGCGCACGTTGTCCTGGCCCAGCTCCTTGCGCATCACCTCCAGCTCGCGGTCGTCGTAGACGTAGTCGCTGCTGCGCTTGTTCTTGCCGTTCTCGCTGCGCGTGGCCGTCACGCGGTAGAGCGGCGGCTGCGCGATGTAGAGGTGGCCGCCCGCGACCAGCGGCTCCATGTAGCGGAAGAAGAACGTCAACAGCAGGGTGCGGATGTGCGCGCCATCCACGTCCGCATCAGTCATCAGAATCGTCCGGTGGTAGCGCAGGCCGCTTATGTCAAAGCTCTCGCCAATGCCCGTACCCAGCGCGGTGATCAGCGCTTGGATTTCCTTGTTGGCCAACGCCTTGTCCAGGCTCGTCTTTTCGATGTTGATAATCTTGCCGCGCAGGGGCAGAATGGCCTGGAAGCGGCGGTCTCGCCCCTGCTTGGCCGTGCCGCCCGCGCTGTCGCCCTCAACAAGATAGATTTCGCACTCCTCCGGCTTGCGGCTGGAGCAGTCCGCCAGCTTGCCCGGCAGCGTCATCGATTCAAGCGCGCTCTTGCGGTAGACGAGGTCCCTCGCCTTTTTGGCCGCTTCTCTCGCGCGGTACGCCATGCGGCTCTTCTCGATGATCTGCTTGGCGTCCCTCGGATTCTCCTCCATCCACTGGCCGACGGCGCTCGCCACGGCGGATTCCACGTGGTAGCGCACCTCGTTGTTGAGCAGCTTGAGCTTGTTCTGCCCCTCAAACTGCGGCTCGATCACCTTCACGCTCACAATGGCCGTTAGCCCCTGGCGCGTGTCATCGCCGCTAAAGTTCGTGTCGTTGTCCTTGAGAAAGCCCTGCTTGCGCGCATAGTCGTTGACCTGGCGCGTGATCGCCGTGCGCAAGCCCGTCAGGTGCGTGCCGCCGTCGGGCGTGTTGATGGTGTTGGCAAAGGCGTGCAGCGAATCGCTGTAGCCGTCGGTGTACTGAATCGCCGCCTCCACCTGCGTCGTCTCGATCTCCTGGTCAACGTAGATCGGCATGTGCAGCGTGGTGCGATTCTTGTTGAGATAGCGCACAAAAGATTTGACGCCGCCCTCGAAGTAGAAGCTGTGCTCCCTGCGCGGCTTGCCGTTGCGCTGCGGGCGCTCGTCCACCAGCTCAATGTCCACGCCGCGCGTGAGGAAGGCCATCTCGCGCAGACGCGTCACCAGCCCCTGCCAGTCATACTCCACCACCTGGAAGATCGTGTCGTCGCGCAGGAAGCGCTGGGTCGTGCCCGTCTCGCCTTCGGCGTACGTGCCAATCACGTCGACCTCGCTGACGGGGATGCCGCGCTCGAAACGCTGGCGATAAATTTTGCCGTTGCGGCGCACCGTCGTCTCCATCCACTCGCTCAGCGCGTTGACGGCGCTGACGCCCACGCCGTGCAGCCCGCCGGAGACCTTGTAGCCGCCGCCGCCAAATTTGCCGCCCGCGTGCAGCTTGGTCATGACGACCGTCACGGCGGGCATCCCCGTCTGCTTCTGGATGTCAACGGGAATGCCCGCACCGTTGTCCGTCACGCTGACGCTCTCGTCTTCGTGAATCACAATTTGAATCGTATCGCAGCGCCCCTGCATGGCCTCGTCAATCGCGTTGTCCACAACTTCGTAGACCATGTGGTGCAGCGCCTTGCCGTCTGTGCCACCAATATACATGCCGGGCCGCTTGCGCACGGCCTCCAGCCCTTCCAATACCTGAATTTGATCGGCCCCGTACAGGACCTGCTCTTTATTTTTTGCCACGGAATTGCTCCTGAAAGTTCACCTTTACTATCGAACATTTGTGTGGGTGTATTGTAGCACAAGGGGGGCTAAACACGAAGTTTGGGAAGGCAAAAACGCCCGCGCTTCTCTGGCGGGCCGGGCTGCTTCTGCTATGGGTCAGTTACGAGCTGGGGGGGTGAACCAAAGGGATATGCGACGCGCGGTCAGCAATCTGCTGCGCCTTGACCAACAGCCTCTCGTCAAGGCTTCCGCCAGTGAATTTCAGGACGGTGACGATTTCGCCAGCGCCACCACAGCCCCACGGGATAGCCCACCATCTTCGCCACGTCGCCAACGGCGCGCATCAGCGGCACGAGGGCGGCGGCACGCAGCCGCGCGCTGGGTGACAGCCCACCGCCCAGCGCGCTCAATCGCCGCCAAGGTCGTCGGCAGTAGGCAATGCCGCCCGCGAGCAGACCGGCCCATCCCAGCCAGCGCGCAAAAACGCCCCGCAGCCCGTGGCCGAGCAGCGCCGGGATCAGCACCGAATAAATAAAGTAGCGCAGTGCGTGTCGCTTGCGCCAGAGGTCGGCCTTGCCGTCGCCGCGGGCGTAGCGGTAGTACTGCGTCCAAAATTGGCGCCAGCTTGGGCGCGGCTGGAAGTAGACGGTGGCGCGCGGGGCCCAGGCGAAGGCGGTGGGCGCGTGGGGGCGCTGCGCGTTGAGCGCGAAATCGAAGAGCAGATCTTCGCAGTAGTCCAGCCATTCGGGGTAGCCGCCCGCCTGCGACCACGCCGCTTTGAGAAAAGCGACGGAGCGGCTGCTGGGCAGGAATTTGCACGGGTCGATTTCGTCGCGGGTGGGGAGCGTGGTGGCGGCGAGCGCAGTTTGGAAGACGCCGCGTGCGTCGGGCTCGAAGAAGCCCGCGACGGCCAGGGTTGACCCCATCCCCTCATTTCTTGGCTCGTTGACTCTCTCGTCTCGTAGCCCCTCCCCCTCTAGAGAGGAAGGGGTTGGGGATGGGGTCTCATCTACAAACGGCGCGACCAAATTCTCCAGCCAGTCCGCCGCCAGCCGCACGCCCGCATCGGTGCAGGCGATCACCGGCCCCGCCGCCGCCGCAATCGCCAGGTTGCGACCGCGGCTGATGTTCGCCCCCGGCTCCTCGATCAGCTGCACGGGGGGAAAGCCAGCGACCCGCTGCTTCACATACTCACGGATCACATCCGGCGTGCCGTCGCGGCTGCCGCCGTCGCAGATGATGATTTCGTGGGGCGGCAGGGTTTGCGCGGCCAGCGAGTCGAGCAGGCGGGGCAGGGCGGCGCGCTCGTTAAAGACCGTCATCACCACGGAGACGCGCAGCGGGGTATCCACATCAGAGCGGGAGGACGCGTGCGGAGTTGGCGACGGGTGAACGGTGACCATGTGCGTTATTTTGCCCCAAAGCAGAAACATGCGCAATTTGCTGTTGATTGATATACTGGAAGCGCTCCTTCGATTTTACCGCTGCTCCGCTTTGTTTGAAGACGTAACGAAATCTCGAAAACTGAGCAATTTAGCGCGCCTCCGCGTCTCCGCGTTAAATTTTGTCCTTGCTCCAACTGTTTATCTGCACCCTACTGTTTGACGGCTAGAAAGCCCCTCCTCCATGCTCGACCACTCCGCCCCGACCCTGCCCGCTTTCGATAACGAATTATCCGACACCGCCGCGCACGTCTACGTCGCGCTCGATTTGGAGACAACCGGCCTCAAGGCCGACAAGGACGAAATCATCGAGATTGGCGCGGTGCGCTTTACGGCCGACGGGCGCGATGTCCGCGTGCTCGACCGCTTCGTGAGCTTTGTCCATCCCGGTCGCCCGATTCCACTGCGCATCCAGCAGATCACCGGCATCAACGACGGCGACGTGGCCAACGCACCGCGCATCGATGACGTGCTGCCGGAGCTGCGCGCCTTTATTGGTATAGACGTGCGCGGCGTGATTGCGCACAACGCCAGCTTTGATCTGGGCTTCCTGCGCGCCGCCGGGCTGGACGTGCAGCAGCCCGCCTTTGACACCTTCGAGCTGGCGTCGATCCTGATGCCGGGGCGGGCAAGCTACAACCTGGGCGAGCTCTGCCGCAACGAGGGCATTGCGCTGGTGGACGCCCACCGCGCCTTCGACGATGCGGAGGCGTGTGCGCAGCTCTTTGCGCGGCTGCTGGATCGCGTGCACGGGCTGCCCGCACCCACGCTGCGCGCCCTCGTCGAGAGCAGCAGCCGCAGCGAGGCGAGCTGGTCGCCGCAAATTTTGTTCGAGGGCGCGCTGAACGGCGCACTGGGGGATGTCGCGGAGCCGGATGATTTTGAACGACCCGTGGACGATGCGTTCCCTGATGATTTGGCCCGCGACGCGCTCGGCGATGGAGCCGCCACCATTGACGAGCGCCGCAAGGTCACCCCGGTGGAGCCAGCGGCCCTGGCCAACTTCTTTGGCGAGGCGGGCTACCTGGCACGAGCGATGGGCGCGGCCTTTGAGCGGCGCGACGGCCAGGCGGAGATGGCGGCGCAGGTGCTTGATTCGCTCAACCGCGGCGACCACCTGCTGATTGAGGCCGGGACGGGCACGGGCAAGAGCCTGGCCTACCTGCTGCCGAGCGCGCTGTGGAGCGTGCAAAATGGGCGGCGCGTGGTCGTGGCGACGTACACGCTGGCGCTGCAGGAGCAGCTGATCGAGAGCGAAGTGCCGCGCCTGCTTGATTTGCTGGCGAGCGCGGGCCGCGAGCTGCCGGAGGTGGCGCTGCTCAAGGGGCGCAGCCACTATTTGTGCACCCGCCGCTTTGCCCGCTGGCGCGAGCAGATCGACGCGCGGGCCAAGGGACCCGCCAAGCTGGAGCTGCGCGTGCTGGCCAAGGTGCTGGTCTGGTTGCTCTTTACCGAAACGGGCGATGTCAACGAACTCTTTCTGCCGACCGACGCCGAGCAGGCCATCTGGCAGCAAATTTGCTCGCACGCGGCCTGCAACGCCCAGCGCTGCACCGCGCCCGCCGACGATCCGGCCACTACCTCCGGCCTCGGCGCCCACCACTGCGACTTCGCCGTCGCCGCTCGCGAAGCGGCCACGCGCGCCCACCTGCTCATCATCAACCACGCGCTGCTCTTCGCCGATCTGGCGGCGGGCCGACGCGTGCTGCCCGCCTTTAGCCACCTGATCGTGGACGAGGCGCACCACCTGGAGGATGCGGCCACGGACCAGCTCACCTTCAGCGCGCGCTGGTCGCGGGCGGCGGGGCTGCTGGGACGGTTGGCGAACAAGGGGACGCTGCACGGCGCGCTGCACGGGCTGCTGGATGCGGACGTGCGGCGGGGAGAGATGCGGGCCGTGGGCGCGGCGTTGACCTTGGCCGATCTGGGCGTCGAGGTCGGGCAGGCGCTCGATCTGCTGCCCGCCTTTAACGGGCGGCTGCTGCGTTTTGCCGCACACCAAAAGGGGCGGCGGCGCGACACGAAGTACAACCAGCGGCTGGCGCTGGACGAAGCCGTGCGCGTGCAGCCGGAGTGGAGCCGCGTTGAAATTGAGTGGGACCACTTGGCGGGCAGGCTGCGCACGGTCGCCGACTTGGCGGAGGGGCTGCGGCGTTCGCTGGTCGAGAGCGGCTGGCACAAGCGCGAGCCCGCGTCGACCCATCTGGCCGAGCTGGAGGCCACGGCGGGCGATCTCCAAGAATTCACCCGCAGGCTCGACCAGATCATCCTGCAAACGACGTCGGGCGCAGGCGGCGCATCGCCCAACAATGCGATATTTTTCCGCACCCTCTTCGACCTGCCACCGACCGACGAAGCCGCTGCCCTAACAAAGTCGCCCAAACTCCCCAGCAGTGCCCGGGGCAAACTCGCCGATCAAGCGCCGAGCGAACGCTCCAACAATCTCGACCCAGCCAACCCAATTACCAATTACCGATCCCCAACCTCCTCCTCCCCCCTCGACCGCGAGCCCACCGTGGCCTGGCTCGAAAGCAACCAGCGCACCGAAGAGGCAACGCTGCTGCTCGCGCCGCGCCGCGTCGGCTCGCTGCTGGAGCAGGCGCTGGTGCACGACATGCGCACGGCCATCTTCACCGGTGCCACGCTGCGCACGGCGGATGGCTTTGGCTTTACGCGCGACAGGCTCGGCCTCTGGGAAGTCGAGGCGACGACGGTCGACAGCCCGTTTGAGTATGAAACAAACACGCTGCTCTACCTGCCCAACGACATGCCGCCGCCCAACAGTTCGGGCTACCAGCAGGCGGTGGAGCGGGCGGTGATCGAGGCGGCGCTGGCGGCGAGCGGGCGCACGCTGGTGCTCTTTACCTCCTACAGCCAGCTGCGCACCACGGCGGCGGCCATTCGCCAGCCGCTGGATGCGCTTGGCATCACCGTTTTGCAGCACGGGGCCAGCAGCCGCTCGCGCGTGCTGCGCGAATATCGCGCGGCGGAGCGGGCCGTGCTGCTGGGCACGCGCTCCTTTTGGGAAGGCATCGACCTGCCGGGCGATCTGCTGCGCTGCCTGCTGATCGTCAAGCTGCCCTTTGCCGTGCCCGGCGATCCGCTCGTCGCCGCCCGTTCCGCCGAGCTGGACAACGCCTTCCGCGACTACACGCTGCCGGATGCGATCCTGCGCTTTCGCCAGGGCTTTGGCCGGCTGATGCGTCGCGTGGACGACTACGGCGCGGTTGTGCTGCTGGACAGTCGTCTGTGGCAGAAGCAGTATGGAAGTGCCTTTTTGGAGTCGCTGCCGACGTGCCACACGCGGCGCGCGCCGCTGGCCGAGATGGGGGAAGAGGTGGGGCGGTGGCTGGTGGAGCGGACGGGATAGCAATTCACCAAGTTGCTACGCGACCAGCGCCCAGCGCTAAAGTCCACCACCAATCTCAGGTGGCAGCTTGAGTGAATTCATAAATTTCTTGCATTTTGCCCGACATAATCTAGACTATTCGGCATGACATTGAATCGACAGATGCGGCAACTTAGCCGCCCCTCTTTGCGCGCGCTGGCCCCGCTGGATGCGCTGTGGCGCTGGTGTACGCGACCGCTGGTGCTGCTGGGGCTGGCGCTGCTGGCGCTGGGGCTGGCGCTGCTGGGGCTGGCGCTGCCGCAGCTTTTACCACCTGGCTTGGACGTGCTGACCAGCCCGCTGCTGCGCTGGCTCTTCCAGTTGCTGAGTGCGTTGGCGCTGCTTCAGATGGCTCGCCAAGTTGGGACGGCGCTCCAGATGCGGCGGGTGCAAATGCTGCGGCCCGACGACCTGCGCGCGCCCGCCGCAGCAGGGGAGCCGGCCGCGCTGCCGATGGCCGCGCCCCATCGACTGCGCACCACGCAGGAAGCGGCGCCGGATGCGGTGCTGCTGCTCGTGCGCAATGAGCTGACGCGGCGCTTTGGACGCGTTGACGAGGTGCGCGTACAGGAGATCAGCGTCGGCGAAATTGATGCGGCGGGCCAAGATGAGCCGGGGCAAGACGAGCCGGTGGAGATAGCCGAGGAGATGCGGCTGTTGGCCACGCGTGATCTAAACGCGAGCGGGTTACGACCGCTGCTGTCGCTGGGGCTGCTCCTGGCGCTGGCGGCAGCGTGGTGGGCGGCCGGGCAGAGCTGGACGGCCATTTCGCCGCCGCTGGTGCCGGGCGAAACGTTTGCCTACGCCGCTCGCGATTTTCGCGTGCAGTACGTTGCACCGTCACCGGAGGAGCCAGCGGAAGCGGTGGAGGGTGAAGGAGCGGAAGCGAATTTGGGAACAGAGAATGCAGAAGCGGCAGAAACCGGCCGGCGCAGCGTGCCTGCGCTGGCTCTGCGTCTCCAGCACGGCGACGCGATTCGCGATCTGCCGCTGACCCAGCCGGAGACGCGTCTGACGCTGGACGGCGTGCGCGTGCGGGCGATTGCTGTTGCGCCGGGGTTGCTGGTGCGCACGGCGGACGGCAGCCAGCGGCTCGTGGCGCCGGGCGGCAGCAACCTACGCAGCGCCGTGGGGCTGGCCTTTCCCAGCGTCAACCTCGAAGTGGAACTGCAGCAGGGGGACGACGCCGTGCTGCGCTTTGTGCGCACGGCGGAGGATGGTTCGGGCAGCGGAACAAATGGCGGAGCGGGCACGAATTTTCTGGCGGATGTAATTCCCCTGGCGGCGGATGGCTCCCCGCGCAGCGAGGTGGTCGCCGAGGCGGTGCAGACGCTCGACGCCGCTGGCGTGCCGGTCGAGGTGGTGCGCGTGCCCAGCGTGCAGGTGGTGGCGCGGCGCACGCCGGGTCTGTGGCTGCTCGTGCCGGCGGGGCTCCTCATTGCTGCCGGGCTGCTCGGCCTCTGGCGACGACCGGCCTTTGTGCTGGTGCAGATTGTGCCGTGGCCCGGCGCGCGCACGGTGGTCGTTGCGCAGGGGAGCAGCTGGCGGGAAGTGATGGGACTGGCTGGTCGATTGGCGCGCGAGGGGAATGAGGGGAATGAGGGGAACGGAGGGAACGAGAACGCTGCTGCTTTGTAAAAGAAATAGGTTGGCAGATTCAAAGCCGGATAGTTTGATGGCTCCACGCTCAGCCGCTACCTCTGAGTATTTTTGGTAGCCAGTCAACAGCGACAGGCGAGCAATAAATTGCCCGCCTGATTGGCCAAACGCGCTGAAGCGCGTTGCAGGGGCCGCCCCCAGTGCGCTTCAGCGCACTTCGCAGGGTAGGCGATGAATTCATTCATCGCCGGTGGTGGCAAACGGCCCAACTGCGCTCGTTTGAATGATATTGGCCTTAACTCACCTCGTTGCCACCAACTCGATCCCCGCTTGGTGGCTCAATCCGGCGTCCAACCGTCCGGCCCGCGCCGCATCCTCCGTCCACAGCCGCAGTTTATACGGACGCTCACCATACATCTCAATGAAAGATGCCAGTTCGCTGCTGGCATCCGTCGCCGCAACCAGCGTTAGCGCAAATGATTCCGTCAGCGCAAAGCGGGCAGCGTTCTCTTCCTTCCCACCCTTCCCGCTGGCTTGCTCCGCCTCCAGATTGAGCAGCGCGGCAAATTTAGCCATCATCGCACCGAGATCGCGCACGGCGAAGAGGACCTCCGCCACGCCGACCGCCCCGTTCGGATGGGCGTCGCGCGTGGCGGCTGGCACGCGACGTTCGCGTGGGGTCACGTCGTCGATTAGGAAGGGCAGCGAGCTATCCGGCGGCAGGCCAAAGCGCCAGGCAAGCTGGACGCCGTCGGGCCGTCTGCGGGCGCCATCCAGCGGGCCCTCTAGCAAAAGCCCGACCTCGTTGGCCGCCTCGATTTGCGCGTCCAGCGCCGTTGCCAGCAGCGCAAAATCTTGAAAGCCCTCGCCCAGCGCAATGGAGTGCATAAAGCGCTGCTGTACGAGCGGGAAATCGGGCTGGAGCAAATGCAGCGCGCCGTGCTGGTGCAGCGTGCGCAGCAGCGCGGTGTGGCGTGGCTGGACCGTCGCGATCAGCTCCAGGTAGCCGCCATCGGCCAGGCCGATCAGCGCGTTGTGCGTCCAGCCGCCCGCGTGCGTACCGCCCGGCGTCACGTGGAAGCCGAGGGTTTGGTAGTCGCGTACGGCGTCGTCGAGGTCGTCGACGACGAGGACGGCGTGGTCAAAGGTGAGGTGGGGCATGGCAATAGGCGAAGCACTGAGACGGGCGAAGTTACGCTATAGCTGTTGGGCCGCGACGGTCACGTTTGCGATCTACATGCCAAAAAGTCGCTGCACAAAGTTTTTCTTACGCGGCGCCGTCGGCGACACGGGCGGTAGCGCTGGCTCCGGCGTGACCAAATCTGGGTCGTCGTCGTCGATGATCCCCAGTTCTCGCTTGAGATCGTCCGTCATCGCGTCCGGCGTCCACATCGGCTCCCAGACGATGTTCACGTTGACGTCGCGCGCGCCGCGACCCCGCAGCGTCTGCTCCACGTCGGCGATGATCTGCGGCCCCATGGGGCAGTGCGGCGTCGTCAACGTCATGTTGACGTCGACCACGTCGTCCTCGTGCACGTCCACGCCGTAGACCAGCCCCAAATCCACGATGTTCTGAAAAATCTCCGGGTCGATGACGGCTTTCAGATATTCGAAGCAGGCTTCGGGCGTTAGGGTAGATTGCGTAACGGTTTCAGACATAGTTTTCCTCTTTGTCAAAGATTAAAGATTGCAGATTACAAGGCGACATTGGCCCGTGATCTTCAATCTTTCTCTATCAGTTCCAGCATCGTACCATGCGCCGCCTTGGGGTGCACAAACGCCACCCGCCCGTGGACGCCGCGTCGGGGCGCTTCGTCTATCAGGCGCACGCCGCGCTCGCGCAAGGTTGCCAGCGCCGCCTCGATGTCGTCCACTTCGACGCAGACGTGGTGCGTGCCCTCGCCGCGGTTGCGCAGAAAGCGGGCCGTGCCGCTTTCCTCGGCTGCATCAACATCGGTCGGTGCGATCAGCTCGACCGTGCCGTTGCCCGCATCCAAAAAGGCCGCTTCCACGCGCTGCTCCGGAATGTCGACGCGTTCGAGCAGGGCAAAGCCGAGCAGCTCGCAGTAGGTGTGCAGCGCCTCATCGAGGTCGCGCACGACGAGGCCGACGTGGTCGATGCGGCGAAAGAGAGTATTCATATATCGAAGCGCTCGATCCACAAATCCAGCGTCTGCCGCGCCTCTTCCCCATACTTTTCGACGGTCTGTCGCACCTTGCCCAGCGGCTTCTCCTCCCACAGGCGCTTTGGATTTTTGGAGAAGAAGAGGTCGGCGTAGCTGATGATCTCCTCTTCCACACAGGTTGGCACAAAATCTTCATGCGGCAGGGGCAGCTGGTTGTGGATGATGTGCTCGCGCGTAATGCCCACGCCGCCGTGCGTCGCCGCCACGCGCGCGTGCTGCGGCAACCCTTCCGCTTCCAAGATATCTCGCCCCGCCACCAGGTGCATCAGGTAGGGGTGCTCGCCATAGCAGTAGAGCTTGGGCGTATCCGTGCGCACGATGCCGATGTCGTGCAGCATGGCCGCTTCTTCGATAAACTGCATGGACTCGTCCACCAGCCCCAGCCGCTCGCCAATCGACAGCGCCTTGCGCGCCACGAGCTGGCAGTGGATCACGTAGAGCGGGTAGACGGCGCTGCCGGGCGGGATGTAGTTGTGGATGATGTGAAAGTAGTCGACGCGGCTCATAGTGGTGACTAATACGTAGTAAAGCAACTTATCGTTTAGATGTAGAACAAGTTGTCGGCAATTTCGTCAAACGTTTCAACGAGTACGGCAACATCTTGATCGAGGTAGAGTGAGGCGAAGAGGTTCATTATCGAACAAGTTCATTGCGCACAAACGGATGGATTAGCTCCTCGGCAATATGGTTGCGCTCGATGTGGTAGTTTACTTCGTCCATGTTATCTTGATAGAAGCTCATGGCATCAAACACCTGTGCCAGCGTCAAATGGGGTAGATGCTGTGGAATCTCTTCGATGGGCGTCCCCAGTCGCCACGTTTCCATGATTGCGCGCACGGGTGTACGCGTGCCGCGAATAATTGGCTCGCCGCTTAAAATTCCGGGTTGGCGAGTTACGTAGCGCGTCTCCGGCAGCGACGCCAGTTCCTGCGTCATCTTCTTGTTCCCAGCAAATTTATTCTGTGCTCGTTCCCTGATAGCATCACTCATCAGTCTCTCCTTCTACACTCAACTCGACAATGCGCGCTTGTTAGGGCACTTCGCAGCGCATCACATTTTACTGACGGCGAAATATGCTCCGACCTCAAGCCAGCATCAAACGTCGACCTTTAGGCACGGGAATAGGATTATCAAACTCTAAGGAAGTCTCAATCCATGACTGAATGGCATCTTCAGCGTTTCCCAATGCTGCTTCGCGTGACTCGCCGTGTGCCATGCAGCCGGGCAGCTCTGGTACATCTGCAACAAACGCTTCATCGTCGTCACTCCAAAAAATGATGATTTCGTATTTTGAGTTTAGTGGCATAACCATTGTTTCGGTAGCACCACAGAATAGTGTGGACGGCAAAATAATCCGTTTGGGGTATCCACATGTAGTGTTCTGTCGCAAACAGACCGCTACATGTGGGCTTAAAGCATTGCCTAATCGCTTTTGAATAGGCTGTTTCAATCGAAATCGGTCGTCTCCACGCTATCGTGTGGTGCTACCATTGTTTCATCCTTCCCTGGAAACGTCGATTTCCACATAAATTCCGAGAAGATTTCCCTTACTACTCTGGCTGAATATAAAAAAGCAGCAAACTATAGTCGCGACTCGCCACGGTTGTGCCAATCAGATTCCTGCTTTTTGTACTTGCTGTCAGTACGACGTTATTGGCGCGCACGGCAACCTCTTCAAGCGTCAGTACTTTCTCCCACGTTAAATTGCGCGATGTAAACGAGTCCATCTGCATCAGTGCTTCGGCCATCTCTTGTGCTTCGTCAATCGGGGGTGGCTTAGACGTGCAGTGAAAGACGAGCGAGATTTCTGTCGGCTCTATCCCATGATGTGCCAGCGCGGCGACATCCCATCCCAATCGTTGATCTACCCCCTGCGCGACCATTTCCTGAAATCTCTGCTGGATTGAAGCTGGTAACCGATCTGCAGATGCCAGCGTCCTAATCATGGTTTCTATCTCATCATTATTGGGCTGTGGAATTAGCGCAGCCCCCCAGGTATCGGCCAGTTCAGGCAAAATCTCCACGGTGGCCTCATGCTTACCCATGCCAGTTTCGGAGATGGTAGCCTGTTCGATCAATAATTCTAGCGTATCGATCGCCTGGAGACCGTCCAGCGTATCCTGCGCGGCGAGCAGCATGTCCTCGTTGAGGGCAAAGGCAACCTTTGACTCGTCCGATTGATACGTCACAAAGCTATCTACGTCATACTCGGCGAAGCCTGCTGCTGCCAAACGCGCTTGAATTCGCTCCGCATCGAAACGACCGCGATAGACGCCCGCGCGCAGGTAGGGAATATAGAGAGACTGATCCAAATCGGCAATGTCCCAACCCCAGATATCCGCGGCGGTTGCGAGCTTTTCCCGTGCGTCGGGCGGCAAAGATTCTATACTCTGCGTTTGAGTGCCAAACAGGATGATGAGCGGACGTTTTTCGTCACTCGTCGCACTGCTGTCCATCAAATCGATATCGTTTGCCGCACGAATTTTTACAAGGTCGAGCAGATAGATTGTCTGATCAAACGGCCGCAAATTTAGCCCCCAAAAATCCTGTGGGACATAGGCCAGCAGTGCGCCAAAATCACTCGTCGAGTGTTCGTTGGTTTCCTCGGCTGCGCCAGTTCGCGTCGATCCAGTGGAAGAGCCTGCCGTGGCCGTGACCGTGGGCAAAACGGTATCATCGACCGTCGCAGACAAGGATGCCTCTGATACAAGCGCTGCGCATCCCACAGTAAAAGCTGTGCCAAGAGCAACCATCAACGCTACTAACACAATTCGAATTCGCCTACAAACCATCATGTGTACTCCCCAGAAAGTGTACTGCGGATTTTCTTGCCCGTTCAGTGCAGACAGAATGTCTGCGTTACGATTTGTCTATCACACCCAACTCTCCGGCACATATTCGCCAAAGACACCGCGCAGCGTATCACAAATTTCCCCCAACGTCGCCTCGGCCTCGACTGCCTCGACAAAGAGCGGCATCAGCGCGGCTTCCGGGTCGCGCGCGGCCTGCTCAATGCGACCGAGCACGTCCTGCACGCGCTCGCCGTCGCGCTCGGCCCGCAGGCGTTCCAGCGCCGCCACCTGCTCGGCGCGCACCGATTCGTCCACCCGCAGCAATTCCGGCGCAACCGTCTCGTCGCTCTGGTAGCGATTGACGCCGACGACAATCTGCTCCTCGCGCTCGATGGCACGCTGCGTTTGATAGGCGGCCTCCTGGATTTCGCGCTGGATAAAACCCTCCTCCACCGCCGCCAGCGCGCCACCCATCTCGTCGATTTTGTCGATGTACGACTTTGCCCGCTGCTCGATCTCATCCGTCAGCGCCTCCACGTAGTAAGAGCCGCCCAGCGGATCGACCGTATCCGCCGCGCCGCTTTCGTGGGCGATGATCTGCTGCGTGCGCAGCGCAATCTCCACGGCCTTTTCGCTCGGCAGGGCCAGCGCCTCGTCCATGCCGTTGGTGTGTAGCGACTGCGTGCCGCCCAGCACAGCAGCCAGCGCCTGCATCGTCACGCGCACAATGTTGTTTTCGGGCTGTTGCGCGGTGAGCGTGCTGCCGCCCGTCTGCGTGTGGAAGCGCAGCCGCCAGCTTTTGGGATCGGTTGCCCCAAAGCGCTCGCGCATGATTTTGGCCCACAGCCGCCGCGCCGCGCGGAATTTTGCGACCTCTTCCAGGAAATTGTTGTGCGCGTTAAAAAAGAAGCTGAGCTGCGAGGCAAAGTCGTCTACATCCAGTCCGGCATCCACGGCCTGCTGAACATATTGGATGCCGTTCGCCAGCGTAAAGGCGACCTCCTGCACGGCGGTGCTGCCCGCTTCGCGCATGTGGTAGCCGCTGATCGAAATCGTGTTCCACTTGGGGACGCACGCCGCGCCGTAGCGAAAGATGTCGGTGATTAGCCGCATCGAGCCTTGGGGCGGGAAAATGTACGTTCCGCGTGCAATGTACTCCTTGAGAATGTCGTTTTGCACCGTGCCGCGCAGCTGCTCGACGGGCACGCCCTGCTGCTTGCCCACCGCAATCACCATTGCCAGCAGAATCGCCGCCGGCGCGTTGATGGTCATGCTAATGCTGACTTTGTCCAGCGGGATGTCGCGCAGCAGCGTCTGCATGTCGCGCAGCGAGCTAATCGAGACGCCCACCTTGCCAACTTCGCCCTCGGCCAGCTCGTGATCGGCGTCGTAGCCGATTTGCGTCGGCAGATCAAAGGCCACGGAAAGGCCCGTCTGCCCCCGCCCGAGCAGGTAGTGGTAGCGCCGATTGCTCTCCGCCGCCGTCGAGAAGCCAGCGTACTGCCGCATCGTCCACAGCCGACCGCGGTACATGTTGGGCTGCACGCCGCGCGTGAATGGATAGTCGCCGGGGAAGCTAATGTCGTCGAGGTAAGCGTCGGTCGGCTCGACGCTCGCCACGTCGGTGGGCGTGTAGAGCGGATCGACAGCGAGGTCGTCGCTGCTGGTGTGGAACGCTCCTTTCCGCTCGCCAAAGCGCTCGACGGTCGGCGACAGCGTCTCCTCGCGCCAGAGTTTTTCCTGGGTTGCCAGCTTCTCGGCGGCGGTCGCCTCGCTGGCGGCGGTTTCGGGGTTGATCATAGGGAAAAGTTCAGCTTTAAGCAGAGGAGTTGTACGCAGATTTTCGCAGATGCACGCAGATTCAGAAAGATTGGTCGCCGATTTGCGGCTCCAGCAAAAATCTTGGCTCTTTGGGAATTCAGGAGGTATCCGTACTCCTCCCATCCGTGTTAACTGAACTGCTTGCTGGCCGGGCAAGAAAA
Organism: Caldilineaceae bacterium; assembly: GCA_965213535.1. Taxonomy (GTDB): domain Bacteria; phylum Chloroflexota; class Anaerolineae; order Caldilineales; family Caldilineaceae; genus JBCCFC01. Next base: position 5,407,848 of record OZ243888.1, on the reverse strand, counting down.
TAGCCGTTGGACTAATCAACTGCGTGTACCCGCGCCAAAGATAAAATGCGTCGCCGTCTCCTGCACGGCAACGTCGAGGCCAGCCGCTTGAAAACGCGCGATCAGCGCCTCCGGCGCGAAGAAGTTTTTGACGATCACGAATTCACGCCCGTCGTCGAGCTGGCGCTGCGTCAGCTGCGGCGTCGTCACCGCCTCCCCCTGGTGGTGCACCTGGGGCTGGTGACGTTGGCTGTCCACAAAGAAGAGCTTGCCGCCCGGCACCAGCGCCGCCGCCACCGTGCTGAGGAAATCCCCCATGCGCTCCAGCGGCACGTGCGATAGCCAAAAGCCAAAAAAGACGGCGTCGTAGGAGCGGTCGGGTTGCCAGGTGAAGAGGTCGGCCTGCACGTAATTCACGCGCTCGCTGTCCACGCCTTCACGAGCGAGCTTGGCCCGGTTGATCGCAATCATCTCGGACGAGGCATCGACCGCGGTGACGGCCTCTGCCGTCTGCACGAGGCGCTCGGTCCAGTTACCCGTCCCCGGCGCCAGCTCCAACACGTGGCCGCTCAGATCGTGGGCTTCCAGCGCGTCGACGACTTGCGCGGCCTCGCGCTGCCAGCGGCCATTGCCCGCCTCGCCCAGGTCATAGCGGCCGCGCCGCTGCCACCAGTCGTCGTACTCGGACGCGCGCGCTTGGTAGTAATCGCGCATTATCGACAGCGTTTGTTCAGCCACGTTCATAAAAATAGCCTCTCCACTCCTGTTTGACGGCAAACCTCTTTACGTTTCACGCATCATATTTACGTCTCACTCTCGCCCGCCAGCAGGGTCGAATCAACTCTGCTGACCAAGCACAAACGGATTTACAACATCAAGAAACTCAAATTCGGCAAAGTCTTTAGTGTTGACTGTATACAACCCTGAAATTCCGTGATTTTTCAGTGTCGCAACCAAAGCTACGTCAAAGATCTTTTGACGCGTGGTTACGGCTTGTAGCAGTTTCAGTAGTGTAGTCAACTGAGTTGATTGCGGGTACAGAATTGCAACGCCTGCGTCCAGATAATCCTGTACTGTTTGTGTGGCACGATTAAGTGACAGAGGAGCTTCGAGCTGATGCCGGGTAATTACATTGAGAAACTCCATCAGAGCCTGGTCTGGAATGCAAACGGACTATTGACCGTCCTCATCCCGGTCATTCATCACACGTTCAACAAATGCTTTTGCTTGAGCGTGAAGTGGCGATGCGGAGTTGTGGGCATAGACCAAGATGTTTGTGTCGAGTGCGAACATGGTCAAACCGCTCGCTCTGCATAGATTTCATCTCGATCAGCGTGAACGTCCACTCCAAGATCGAATGTGCGAACGCGGAATGGCTTGCGCTGTGCCTGTGCAGATTCGCCGTGAGTAACCTCTTCTTTGAGCGATTGAACCAATCGCTCTATCACCCAAATACGATCTGCCAAAGGGGCGTATTGCAATTCCTGAACGGTTTCTTGAACGCTCATGAGTTTTGTTCCTTGTAATAGATCACTTGCCAATTGATCTGCCTCACATCTCATTTCTCCCCGCCAGCGCCCGACCGAGCGTGACTTCGTCCGCGTACTCCAAATCGCCGCCGACGGGCAGGCCGCGCGCCAGCCGCGTGACGCGAATGCCGAGCGGCTTGACAAGGCGCGAGATGTACATGGCCGTGGCGTCGCCCTCGAGCGAGGGGTTGGTCGCCAGCAGAATTTCCACAACGGGCACGCTGCCCGCAGCGACGCTCTGGTCGGGATTGGATTCAGCTCGCTGAATCCGATCCAGCAGCTCGGCGACCTTCAAATCCTCCGGCCCCACGCCGTCCACCGGCGAGATGGCGCCGTGCAGCACGTGGTAGGCCCCCTCAAACTCGCGCGTGCGCTCAATCGCCTGCACGTCCAGCGGCTCTTCGACCACGCAGATCGTGCTGTGGTCGCGCTGCGGGCTGTCGCAGATGGCGCAGGGGTCACGGTCGGCGATGTTGTGGCAGGTGCTGCAAAAGAGCGTGTTGATTTTCAGCTCGTTTAGCGCCGTCGCCAGCTTGAGCGAAATCGAATCGTCGCTGCGCAGCAGAAAGTAGGCCAGGCGGCTGGCCGATTTGGGGCCGATGCCGGGGAGTTGGGCAAAGGCGTCGATGAGGTCGGTAACGGGTTGGGCTAGTGGTTGCATGAAATATGAATAAAAAATAATGAATGATGAGTGAGCGGATGGTCGGGTGCGCTATTCATCATTCATTATTTACGGGTTACGAAACTTACGTTTACACACCAAGTCCCGGCGGCAGACCCAGCCCGCTCGTCAAGCCACCCATTCTCTCTTCCGCCAAGTCCGAGCTCTTTTGCAGCGCTTCGGTAACGGCGCTGAGCACGAGGTCCTCCAGCATTTCGACATCTTCCGGATCGACGACATCGGGCTGGATTTTGATGGACTGAATTTCCTGATTGCCGTTCGCTACCACCGTAACGACACCGCCGCCCACGCTGACCTCGACGATTTCGTCGGCCAGCTCCTCCTGCGTTTTAGCCATCTCTTCCTGCATCTTGTTCATCTGCGACATGATGTTGCCCATGCCGCCCGCCTGGCCGCCAATGCCGGCCCCCATGCCCGCGCCGCCCAGCCGATCCGCCAGCGAATTTTCGGGGCGCACGCGTTGATTTTTTTTCTTCTTTGCCATGATGTATCTCCAATCGATTAATTTTAGAAGCCAATGCACCCAGGTACACGAAGGAAGTTGGCTCCAAGGATTTTGTTCCCCAGTAATCATACTTTACCGCGAAAAAATTGCGCAATTCGCAGCGACTTTTCTAACTATGCTTCTAACTATGCTGGCTCCAGCTCTCCACCCTCCACCACCGCCCCCAAATTGGCCACGGCATAGTCCAGCAGCTCGCTCGCATCATCCACGCTTTCTTCTGCGGCGACGCGCTGCGCGCTGGTCAGCTCCGCCTTCTCACCAATCTGGCAGTCCAGCGCCATCGAGCGGCCAAAGAACTGCGAAAGCACGGCGGCAACTTCCTCGCGGTTCTCCATCTTTTCAAAATAATCGTAGACAAACTGGTAGTTGCCCAGCGCGAAGACCACCGTGTTGCCGCCGATCGCTACGTCCTTGACGGCGGAGCGCAGCATTCCTTCCGTCTTGGGGCCGCACGCCTGCCTGATTGTGCCCAAGAAGTTGGCCCACTCCGTCCGCAAGCGCTTCACCGCATCGCTGTCAACCACCACCGGCTCGCTCGTCGTTTCGAGAATTTCGCCCGTCTCGCCATCTACGTTAGCTTGTTTAGCAGCCGGTTCTACACCGTTCGCAGCGCTCTCCACATTTTTCTGAGCGGGCTTTGGCGCGCTGGTGATGTTGTTGGCCGCAGCGGCAGCGTTTTGGGGCGCTGCCGCGGTTGCTGTGGCTGGCACAACAACCGTGGCTGGCCCGCGCACGGACTCGATCAGCGCCAGCTCCAGCGGCAGCTGCGGCTGATACCCCCCCTTGAGATCGGCAGTTGACTCGCCAAAGCGCTTGATTGCAAAGAGCACCCGCGGCTGAGACAGCGCCTCGGCCTGCCGCTCCATCCGCGCCACCGTCTCCTTGGGCAGCTCCGTCAGCAGCCCGGCATCGCCCGTTAGCTGCACGAGCATTACGCCGCGCAGGTGCTCGATGGTCTGGTGGCAGAATTCGGTCAGGCTCGCGCCCTCGGTCAGCAGTCGCCCAATCAGCGTCAGCCCCGCCGCGATGTCGCTGGCGGCCAGCGCGTCCACCAGCTCGCCCACCACCTCCGCGCTCACCGCCCCCGTGGCCCGCTGCACCTGCTCGAGCGTAACCTGGTCGTGGCCGTAGCTCAACATCTGGTCGAGCAGGCTGACGGCGTCCCGCATGCAGCCCTGGGCCGCGCGCGAGATAGCGTCCAGCGCCTCCATCTCGGCGGAAAAGCCCTCGGCGTCCGCAATGTGGTGCAGGTGCTCAGAAATTTGGGGCACGGGAATGCGGCGCAGGTCGAAGCGCTGGCAGCGCGAGAGCACCGTCGCCGGAATCTTGTGTGGCTCGGTCGTCGCCAGCATAAAGCGGGCGTGGGGCGGCGGCTCCTCCAGCGTTTTGAGCAGCGCGTTAAAGGCCGACTGGCTCAACATGTGCACTTCATCGATAATGTAAACCTTGACGCGCCCCTCGCTCGGCTGAAAGTTGACCTTGTCGCGCAGCTCGCGGATGTCGTCCACCGAGTTGTTGCTGGCGGCGTCGATCTCGATCAGGTCCAACATGCGCCCTTCGTTGATCGCGGTGCAGGGCGGGCACGCATTGCAGGGGCGATTGCCCTCTTCGGCAGTGCAGTTAAGCGCCTTGGCCAGGATGCGCGCCGTGCTTGTTTTGCCCGTGCCGCGCGGCCCGGCAAAGAGGTACGCGTGCGCCACGCGACCGTCGCGCAGGGCGTTGCGCAACGTCGTCGTCACGTGCTCCTGCCCGACGACTTCGTCGAACGTTTGACTGCGCCACTTGCGGTAGAGTGCTTGTGCCATGAGAATTTTCGAGTTGCCCACCTTGCCATTTCGACCGTTCTATTGTATCACCAAAGCGCGCGATCAGCAATTGATCGCGGGAATTTCAAACAAATGTGCTAAGGTAACGATTCAGAAGTTTATCCACGAAGAAGTATGAAACAAGAGAGTGCTAAACCTTCGTGCTCCCCGTCTCCTTCGTGCTCCCCGTCTCCTTCGTGGATTGATTCCAATTATGGCTGATAAAATTATCGATTTTCAACAGCGCCGCCAGCTCGAGCAAGAGATGGACGCGCTGGCCGATACCAATAGCGAGCGCGAGCTGCTCGACGCCGTGCGCCACGTTGCGCAGACCTATCCCAGCGGCAGCGTTGTCTCTGCGCTGGTGAAGCGGCTGGAGACGGAGAGCGGCCAGCTTCGCGGCGGGCTGGCGCGATTGGCGACCCTGCTGCCGCCGGACGAGATTCAGCCCGCCCTGCGCGGCGCCGTCAACGACGGCGGGGCGAGCAACCACGCGCGGCTTTCCGCCGCCACCATTCTGCAGCGCTACCTGGGGCAGCACGTGCCGCCCGCTGTCGTCAATCGCTTGAGCAGCACGAACGATGTGGTGCTGCAAAGCCTGCGCGAGGCCATCGAAGAAGGTCGGCGCAACGAGCACGTCTTGCTCGAATACGTTTCACAGCTGCGCGAGGAGAGCGAGGAGATCGCCCACGGCGTGCTGACGCTTTTTGACCAAATCGAGCCGGTTCAGCGCGTGCCCCTGCTGCGGCTGATCGCCCAGGACGACCGGCCCGCCGTGGCCCGCGACGCGCTGGAGCGGCTGGCGAACGTCGAAGCGCGGGCAGAAGTGGCGGCGGCGCTGCACGCGCTGCAGTTTACGCTTCCGCCGACGCTGGCGGACGAAGCATCCCGTGCGCTGCGCAAGCTGCGCTTCCGCGGCGTCGAGGTGGCGACGCCGGAGCCGACGGGCTGGCGGGCGCTGCTCAGCCCCGTCAGCGCGCTGGGCAACCAGACGCTGCTCTTTCTCCATCGACCCGCCGCCGTGGACGGCGCGAGCGAATCGACAGCGCAGACCATGCTGCTCAACGTCGCGCTCAACGCGGAGGCCGGGCTGCTCCAGAGCTACGGCGTGCGCGATATTCCCGTCGAGCATTTGCCGTCGCCGCGCGCCGTGGGCGAGCTGATGAGCCTCACCGGCGCCCAGGGCGAATCGCAGATTTTGCTCGAAGCCCCCTTTGACTTTGCCCGCTGGCTGCTGCGCCACGCGCTAAATCACCAATACCGGCGAAGCGACAGCGTCACCCTGCCCGGCGAATACCGGCTGTACAACCACGAAATCTGGCGGTTCGACGCCCCCGCGCCCGACCCGGAGTTGGCGGCGCTCTTTGATCCGCTTGGCCCGGATGATGGGCAAAGCCAGGAGGAAGAGTTGGCCACGGTCGAGCGGCTGCTGCATCATCCGGTGATGGCGAGCTGGCCCGCCCAACTGCGGCTTTACGTGGAAGCGCTGGGGCAGCTGTTCGATTTGGATGAAGATGCGCCGGTGGAAATTCAGGTGGCGCGGCTGGTCGACGGCGCGGAATCGTGGCCGGAGGGCGAGCGGCTGCTGGTGGCAATGGCGCGCGCTTTGCCGATGCAGGCCGCGTGGCTTCACGTGGCTGGCGGCCCCGAAGTCGCGCAGGAGGCAAAGCGGGCGGCGGCGTGGTTCGCCCGGACGCCCGCGGAGAACCCGCTGCTGCGTCGGCTGCTGGCCGAAGCGCGGCGGGGAACGGCGCAATAAGTCGGAGGGAAAGAGACGGACCGGCCGATTTGAGACCGGGTCAGTCTCGTCATTCTCGCAAAAGCGGGAAGGGTTAAGACTGCCTCGTCTTCGGCTCGACTTGCCTCAAATAGAAACACACCCTCGCTCGAGGGGTATGGTTTCGCTGCGACAGACGCGTCCACCTCTTGGCCAGCGGGCTTTCCGCGGCAGTTCTACGTTCGATAGTCGCCGTTGATTGTGACGTACTCGTGGCTCAGGTCGCACGTCCAGACCGTCGCCTCGCCCTCGCCCAATCCCAAATCCACGTGGACATCGATCTCCGGCTGAGCAAAGCGTTCCGCCGCGTCCGTCTCGGCATAATCGGTTGGCGTGCCGCAGTGCAAAATCTCCAGCGGCGACAGCCGCTCGCCCCCGCGCTCCCCGCCCGCCACCTGAATCGAACACGATTCCGGCTCCACCCGCGCCCGCGAGCGGCCCAGCGCCATGATAAAGCGGCCCCAGTTCGCATCGCCGCCAAAAAAGGCCGTCTTGCAGAGCGGGCTAATCGCAATCGTGTTGGCGGCCTCGTGGGCATCTTTATCGTCCACCGCGCCCGCTACGCGAATGGTGACAAACTTGGTCGCGCCCTCGCCGTCGCGCACGATGGCCTGGGCCAGCTCGGTACACAAGTCGGTGAGTGCGTTCAGGAACTGGGCAAATTCTGTGCTGTCCGGGTCGACGATTTCGCCGTGCGCGGCCAACCCGTTGGCGAGCACGAGCACCGCATCGTTGGTGCTCGTGTCGCCGTCGACGCTGATGGAGTTGAAGCTGTGCATTGTCGCGCGGTCAAGCGCCTGCTGCAGGAGCGGCTGGGCAATGTTGGCGTTGGTCGCCACCACGCCCAACATCGTCGCCATGTCCGGGTGGATCATGCCCGAGCCTTTGGCGATGCCGGTAATTTTTACGGTTTCGCCCTCCAACTCCAGCTCGCGCATGGCCAGCTTGGGGCGCGTGTCGGTCGTCATAATGGCGCGGGCCGCTGCGTCCCAGCCCGTGGCGCTCAATGCTTCCACGGCGCTCGGCACGCCCGCCAGCAATTTCTCCATCGGCAGCGGCACGCCGATCACGCCCGTGCTCATGACGAAGAGCGCACTGTCGCTGGCGCCAATGGCCTGCTCGACGGCCTCCGCCGTGCGCCGCACGTTGGCCCGGCCCGCCACGCCCGTGCTGGCGTTGGCGTTGCCGCTGTTGATCACCACGCCGTGGATGCCGTTTGGATTTGCGCGCAAAAGCTGTCGCCCATGCGTCACCGGCGGTGCGGGAAACTGGTTGCGCGTAAAGACCGCCGCCGCCCGGCACGCAATGCGGCTGGCAATCAGCGCAAGGTCCAGGTTGTCATTTTTTTTGATGCCCGCCGCGACGCCCGCCGCGTCAAAGCCGGGGATGGTGTAGTCGATGTTGGCCATGGGTCTCTCCTTTATTTTTCCGAGGAGTGGGATAGTTTTTCGAGGAGCGGGCAGCAAGAGAGCAGTTTTGTAGGTCACACATGCTCCGCTACGTGACAGTTACGGGTTTACCACCCCCACGCAGCAGAGCGTACGTGATCTACGGATTGTCCGCTCCCCATCTCCGATCAGTCTTGCTTGAAATCCACTCAGTCTCGCTTGAAATCCACAAAGTCCGGCGTCTCATAATCGCTCTTTCCCAGCCCCTCCACGTTGAGCATCGCGCCGACCTTCATGGGCAGGCCAAAGAGCCGGATAAAGCCTTCGGCGTCGGCCTGGTTGTAGACGTCGTCCTCATCAAAGGTGACGTAATCTTCGCGGTAGAGGCTGTGGGGCGAGCGGCGACCGGCAAGGATCACGTTGCCCTTGTAGAGCTTGAGCCGCACGTCGCCGGTAATGTTCTGCTCGGTGGTCTGCACAAAGGCGTCGAGCGCCTCGCGCAGGGGGGTGAACCACTGGCCGTTGTAGACGAGATCGGCGTAGCGCAGGCCGACCTGCTGCTTAAAGTGCAGCGTTTCGCGATCCAAGCAGAGCTGCTCGAGCGCGGCGTGGGCGCGATACAAGATCGTGCCGCCCGGCGTTTCGTAGACGCCGCGGCTCTTCATGCCAACCAGCCGATTCTCCACAATGTCCACGCGACCGACGCCGTGCTTGACGCCGAGGGCGTTTAATTCCTCCAGCAGCCCCACCGGCCCGCGGGCAACGCCGTTGACGCGCTCCGGCACGCCGTTGCGGAAGTAGAGCTCGACGAACTCCGGTTCGTCCGGCGCTTGTTCGGGTGCGGTCGTCCACTCGAACATGTCGCCGGGTGGCTCCGTCCACGGATCTTCAAGCGGACCGCCCTCGTTGCTGAGGTGGAAGAGGTTGCGATCCTGGCTGTAGATGCGCTCCGCCGTGGCCTTGACGGGCACGTTAAATTCGGCGGCGTAGTCCAGCGCGTCCTGCCGCCCGCGAATGGCCCACTCGCGCCAGGGGGCAATGATGCGCAGCCGCGGGTTGAGCGCCATCACGGTCAGCTCGAAGCGAACTTGGTCGTTGCCCTTGCCCGTGGCTCCGTGCGCCACCGCGTCCGCTCCCTCCAGCTCGGCGATTTCGACCATGCGTTTGGCGATCAGCGGGCGCGCAAAGGAGGTACCGAGCAGGTAGTCGCGCTCGTAGATTGCGCCGGCCTGCATGGTGGGGAAGACGTAATCCGTCATAAACTCCGTGCGCAAATCCTCTACGTAGCACTTGCTCGCGCCCGACGCGATGGCCTTCTCCTCCAGCCCGTTGAGTTCGTCCGCCTGCCCCAAATTGGCGCAAAAGCAGATGACTTCGCAGCCGTAGTTGTTCTTGAGCCACGGCACGATCACGCTCGTGTCCAGCCCGCCAGAATAGGCGAGCACGGCCTTCTTTACCGGCGATTTTCCATTGTCAGACATAGTTCATCCTAAACAGTTGAGAGTTGATAAAATTGCAGATTGGGTGCAGTTTGGTTGAGAAAACAAAAAACGCCAGCCGATTGGATCGACGTGGCGTTGGTAAACGGAAGTAGGCGTTGCTGAATAGCAAACGTGGTTAGACGTTCTAGCGTTGTGTGCCCACTGCCGCGGGCGTCCTCCTCAGCACGATGTTGTTCATGGCCGGAGCATAGCGGATTTTGCGCGGAAAGTCAACTGGGAAAGCAGCAATTCCAAACTTGGTGAACGTTGCTGGAAGTAGCAAAGAGGCTTAACCACGAATCAGCAAGAGTCACCAGCGGAAATTTGTTTGATTCATGTAATTCGTGGCCTAGGTTTCGTTGACATTTGGGAATTGGCCCTCACCCCCAGCCCCTCTCCCATCCTGGGAGAGGGGAGTTTTAAGCCCCCTTCCCCCACCCAGATTGGGCCATCAGCGATATGTCAACGAAATCTAAGCCCTTCTAGATTTGGAATGGAGTGCTGTCAAAACTTAGCACGAAATCCAGCGCCGCAGCAGCGCGCGGCAGTAGCCCGCAAGCACGGCAGGCGGCGCGCCAGGGCTCAAGACCGAATCCGCGCCAGCCAGGAGCAGCTCTGCTCGGTCGTCGGCACAGGTGAAATCGCCCAGCACGACAGCGGGGGCCTGGGTAGCTCGCCGCAGATGCACCAGCAGAGGCAGGGCGCTTGCCAACTGCGCTGGCGCAAATTCCAGCAGCAGCAAATCGTAGCGGGCAAGCGCTTGCGCCGACAAACAGAACAGTTGTCGATGTGAAAAGTGGGCGATAGACATATCAAGCAACGCATCGTCTATCCAACGTGAATCCATCGAACGCGCATCCATCGAACGTGAATCCATAGAATGCGCGGCGCGCGAGCCATCACTTGAAGAAACGTCCCACACCACAGTCGAGAGGTGGAGTGCCTGGGTGCGTTGTGAAGCACGCGTCGAGAACGCTGGCTCTGTAAAAGAACAAAAGTGTCCTGTTGAGGAGTGGTTTGGTGCGGGAAGTTGAGCGGCAGATTGTCCGCGGTGGCCAGCGCGACGGATCCGCTGGGTGCGCAGCCAATCGACTTCAGCGATATTGTGATTCATGGGGGATTTGAGCTGGTAAAAGGACAAAACGCTACTTTGATACAATCGGCTGATATAAATATGGCCCATGATATAGCAAAATGGCAAGACATCAACCGACATTACGCCGATTATCGATTCACATTTGCTACGCCAACACTACGGATGGCCTACGCAAGGCAAAATAACAAAGGTGGTTAATGCAACTTTGGCAGCATTGCTGCGTATCTACTGGTGTAAAACTGGTAGGTGAAATAGCAAAAGGGGTAACGCCGCTTGGGCGTTACCCCTTTCACAAAGGAGGAGAAAGAATACGCCACGATTGTACAGCGGTGGTGGCGATTTGTAGGTAATCCTTCTTCCTTTTGCACAATCTTACTGTAGACTTTGTACAAAGTTTGTGCTTATGTCCGGTAATCGACGCGCAGATAGCGCAGCGGGGCAACCGCCGAAATTAGCAGCAGGCCAAACAGGAGCACGAGCAACACCTGCTGCCCGCTGGATTCGCTGCTCAGGCTGCCGCGCAGGTAGGCGAGCAGCAGCACCAGCGCCGACAGCGTGCTGCCCACGATCAGCGCCAGCAGCAGCGAACGCTCGATTTGTCGCTCGCTGGCCGCCGCCAGCAGCAGCAGGCCCAACGCCGTCAGCAGCGCGCCGACCAGCCGCAGCGGCCAGAGCGTTGCTTCGCCGCCAAAGCCGGGCACGCCCTGGGGGAAAATCAGCAGCAGCGGCCCGCCCGTTACGGCAAGCGTGCCGTCGATTCGCAAGAGCAGCCGCAGCGGGCGATAATAGTCGCGGAATGAATAGGCCATGGGTCGGAAGTTGGGTATAGCGCAAAACGCAGCTTGAGAAGATTGGAAAAAAGTGGAGCAATCCATTTCCTGGCTATAATTTTTTGGGGGCGAGGCGGACGAAGCGCCGTCCGGAGACGCCTTTCAGCCAAAATCTTGGCGACGAAAATTTTTTGGCTCTCTGAGCTTTTCTGGGCTGCGAACTCGACCGCAGAAGAAATTGCGACGCGAATTTTACAGGTGGACACGGATAGAGAAGTTAGGCCGGTCCAAGAAAACAACTGTACCATGTGACAGTCACTGCCCGGACAATTCTGTTAATTCTTCACTGGTCGCGGGCAGCGACAGTCACATTCGCGGTATACTTATTTTCTTGAATTAACGTTAGAAATCCGTGTGCAAAGTCGGTGTCCACTCATGTCCTATTTCTTGACCTACACAATCCCTCGAAGAACCAATTTCTTGTAGAAAACGGAACGAACCATGTTTGAACAAGCGGGAAATTTGACACAGCGGACCAACTCGCCTGCACCGCGCGGCGGGTGGCTGGTTAACCAGGCAATTTTTATTGTAGTCGTCTTGGCTATTATGTGGGGGCTGGAAATTTTTGATTTGCTGCTGCCCTTTATCAACCTGGACGACTGGGGCATTGCGCCCCGGTCGCTGCGTGGGTTGCGCAACATCTTCTTTGCACCCTTCCTCCACTACGGCCTCGGCCACCTGATCGCCAACAGCGTGCCCTTCCTGGTGCTCGGCTGGCTTGTGGCGCTGCGCAGCCGCCGCGAGCTGCTCTTGGTCAGCCTGGTCGCGGCGCTGGTGAGCGGGCTGGGCATCTGGCTAATTGCACCCGCGGGCACGATTCACCTCGGCGCCAGCGGCGTGATCTTCGGCTACCTCGGCTACCTGCTCGCCCGCGCCTACTTCGAGCGCAGCTGCGCCTCGCTGGCAATTGCCGCCGCGGTCTTTGTCGTCTACGGCAGCATGTTGTGGGGTGTATTGCCGACTACCGCTCTCTTTTCCCCCCGCATCTCGTGGCAGGGCCACCTCTTTGGCTTCCTCGGCGGCGGGCTGGCGGCCTGGCTGTTGACGCGGCGGGAGCGGTAATAGGGTGGCAGGTGGCAAGCCGAATTGTAGCTCACCCCTGCTCCCCTGCTCCCCTGCTCTCCTACCCCATTGTCAGCAGCGCGACCTGCATCTCCTCCGAGAGCGAGCTTTTGCTGATGCGCAGCGTGCTCTGCGGCTCCGGCTCGGCGATGCCCAGCTCCTTTAAGAACTTGTCCACCGGCTCCAATTCCGCCAGCTCGCCCTTGAGGCCGGGCTGGTGGTAGTGCATGGGAATGACCAGCTTGGGCTCCAACATACCCACCAGCTCGACGGCGCGCGTGGCGTCCAGCGTGCGCCCGCCGCCGACGGGCACGAGCAGCACGTCCAGCTCGCCTAAATCCAGCTCGTCGATGGCGCTCTGTTTAGGAACCTTCTGCATCTCCCCCAGGTGGCCGACCGTCAACCCCTCGAAGTCGTAAAAGAAAGCGACGTTGCGCTCAAAGTTGCCGTCGCCGTCGCCGTTGCGCCACGTCGCCATGCCATTGACAAAGACGTTGCCAATTTCGTACTCGCCTGGGTTGCGGAGCACTTTCGGCTCGTCCGTGATGCGGTTCAAGGCGTTGTGCCCCGCGCTGTCCACGCTTACCGAAACAATATCTGCCTTTGCCTTGGCGAGCGACAACCCTGTTTTTTTGTCAAACGGGTCGCAAATCACCACCGTGCCCGCCTCGCGGATGCGAAAGCAGGAGAGACCGTACCAGGTAATATCCATAATGTTTATCCACTTTTCTTGACGGTTTATCGAAGATCTATATTTTAGAGAAGAGAAGGTTTAGTTTACGTAAAGAGGATGGGCAATGCGCAGAGGCACGCGGCCCGCCGTGCCTCGCACTTTCCAGGTGCGTCGCACATCCAGCTTGGTTAATACCGTTTGGGAAAGTAGACGAGCGACAAATGTGCAACGCACTTTGGAAAGTGCGTTGCACCGTCGACTCTCCGCGAATTCTGCTCGCACATTTTCTTCGTATGAGCTAAAAATTTAGCCGCTTCTGCTTTGTGCGCCGCGTGCCCTTTGTTGCTTATTTCCACACGCCTTCAGCGAGGCGCACGTTACGTACCGGAACAAATGTTTTGCTTACAGCTTTGTCAATATACCGTAGATTTCACATTTCGTAAAAACTGCGCCCGAATTATTGACCGTGCCAAATGTTGCGGCCCAGCGATTATTGATGCTACCATGCGCCGGTTGTTCATCAATTTCTGTTGCTGCTGTAAATTGCTGCTCTACAGCCGAGTAATGCACGCCAGAAACTGGGCAATCGGCGAACTCGCCAGCTTCCAACTACCAATTTCCTCCCTATACGGACCGCCCCCATGACCCTCCAACCCGCCGACCTCCAACAAGTTATCGACATCGTTCGCCGCGCGGGTGACCTTGTGCAGCGGATGCAGCGCCAGGGGCTGCACCAAATTGTGAGCAAATCCAGCGCCATTGACATCACTACCGAGGCTGATCTCGCGAGCGAGGCGCTGCTGCGCGAGCAGTTGGCCGCCAGCTTCCCCCACGTTGGCTTCTGGGGCGAGGAGAGCAACGAGCCGCCGCAGAGCGAATACTGCTGGATCGCCGACCCCATCGACGGCACAACCAACTTCGCCAGCGGCCACCCCTGGTTTGCCGTCAACCTGGCGCTGCAGCACGGCGACGACACAGAGCTTGCCGTCACGTTGGATGCGGCGAATGGGCGGCTCTTTTGGGCACGGCTGGGCGAGGGAGCTTTCCAGCGCCTCCCCATCACTGACGCACGGGCGGATGGCGACGGAGCGGATCAGCCTCTGCACGTCAACGACGTGGAGGCGCTGCCGCGGGCGCTGCTGGCGACCGGCTTCCCCTACCACCGCGCGACGGCGGTGGATCACGGTGGTCGCGAATTTGTGCGGCTGATGGAGCGCAGCGTGGGCGTGCGCGTGCTGGGTGCGGCGGCGCTCGATCTCGCCAGCGTGGCCACGGGGGCGCTGGCTGGCTTTTGGGAGGGCTGGCTCCAGCCGTGGGACGCCGCCGCGGGCGCGCTCATTGTGCGCGAGGCGGGCGGGCGCGTCACCAACTACCACGGCCAGCCGTGGACTATAGCCGACGGACACATCGTCGCCACGAACGGTCGCCTGCACGGGGCGCTGCTTGCCGAGCTCCGCGCCGCCCGCGAGGGGCTGAGCGAATCGCGCCTGAGCCAGCGCCCGTGATCCAGCGCACAGCCGGATGATGTGCAGATCACGGCAAATTGACGGTGCGTTTTGTATAATGAGCAGGTGTTGTGGGCGCTGCTTCTAGCGACCCGTTAATCGCTATCCCCGCCACATCAATGAGCTATACTGCGTTCAGTTTGAAAACCGTCGTTTTTTCTATCTGCTGCGCAGAGGGGAGTGCTGTTTTGAGGCTGGGCACAGTCCCAGCGGAGGGCGTGCTCAGACCCCACCCCCAACCCCCTCCCCGCGCGCGGGGAGGGGGCTTACGAGGCTTCGTTGACAACGAACCAGCGCCGAGGGGGTGGGGTCGAATGCCCCTCGGCGCTGCTCAAAACGCCAGCTCTCATTTTGCACGCAGTACAAGATGATCGAGTGCGCTGCACTCGCAGACCAGCAGACATCTTTACCCGCGACGAAACCCATCCGTTTGCCAGCTTGGTTGGATAGCTTGGTTGGCTCATGAGTGCAGCGCACGGTTAGCCGCTTGGCAGGGCGGGTTATCACGCCTTTGACCGTGCAATGCACTCGCCCAGCCAGCGCTCATCCTCCACATTTATCTCGACACGCCAGCCCAACGCATTGTCTCTACCCCAACACCAAACCCATGCACAGCCACCCAGCCAGCTCCCATCGCCTCGCTACTCTTTTAGCCTGTATTGTTGTACTAATCGCTGCCGCCCTCATCGCGACAGCCGCCAACCGCGCCGCTGCCCAATCGCCGCCGCCCGGCAAGCCCGCCGCCCCGCTCGACGTTGGCGCCGCCGGTGCACAGGCCGATCTCTTTCTGGACAAAGCCGCCTGGGCGCGCTGGGACGCCCTGCCCCTCGGCGTCAAGGCCAAGATCGATCCGCGCATTCTGGCCGAACTGAGCGGGGCCGTCGTGCCTGCTCATCGGCTGGGCGGCGCGCTCGACACACCGGGCGACGCGGCCCGCCAGCACGCGGCCTTCCGACCGCCAGCGGTGCGCGAGCCGCTGGCGACCACCCGCTTTCTCGTCTACCTGGTGCAGCAGCCCAATCTCGAACCCTTTGGGCGACGGGATGGCGAGGTCACCAGCGCGGGGCTGAGCGGGGCAGAGGCCACGGCGCGGCGCACGCGCGTGCTGGCCGAGCTGGCGCAGACGGCGCAAACGGCACAGGCCGGCGTGCGCGCGGCGCTTGTGGATGGCCAGGGCGAGGGCGATGTCGAGAGCTTTCACTCCTTCTATATCGTCAACGCCATGGCGGTGGAGGGCGGGCTGTCGACGCTGGCGGCCCTGGCCCAGCGGCCCGACGTAGCGCGCATTGCCGCCAACTATCCGCTCGTGCCGCTCTGGGATGAGCAGCTAAACAGACCGCTGGTTGCGGGCGAGCAGCAGCAGATCGGCGACGCTTGGCACATCGACCTCGTCGGCGCGCCAGCGGTGTGGGAGCTGGGCGTGCGCGGCGAGGGCGTCACCGTAGCGGGCTTTGATACCGGCGTCGATGCGACGCATCCGGGGCTGGCCGAGCGCTACCGCGGCTACCGGGGCGGCGGAAATGCCAACCACAATTACAACTGGTTTGAGCCGGACGGCACGCTTGACCCCGACGGCAACCTCGGCGAAAGCGTCAGCCGCGCCCCGCGTGACTGCGACTTTTTTAATCACGGCACGCACACGATGGGCACAATGGTCGGCGAGCCCATCCGGGGTGCGGGGGGAGCGGACAATCCGGCCACGGCGGTGGGCATGGCGCCGGGCGCGCAGTGGATCGCCGTGCCCGGCATCTGCGGAACCACCATGCCCGGCACCGGCCTCGTCGACGACATCGGCGGCCTCAAGGCCTTTCAGTGGCTCCTTTGCCCCACCGATCTCAGCGGCGACTTGAGCACGGCGGACTGTTCGCGCGCACCCGCCGTTGTCAACAACTCCTGGGGCTCGGCCAACCCCGTTAGCGATGTCTTTCGCCCGGCGATTCAGGCGCTGCGCGCGGCGGGCATTGCACCCATTTTCGCCGCGGGCAATCCCTACGCCGAGGACGGCTCGATTGGCTCGCCCGGCAACGCGCCCGAAGCCATTACCGTTAGCGCCACGGACCGCAACGACCGCCTCGCCGACTTTAGCGCACGGGGCCCTTCGTTCTACCCCGGCGAGCAAAAGCCCGAGCTGAGCGCCCCCGGCGCGGAAGTCGTCTCGACCCTTGGCGCGGGCGGCTACGGCAGCTACTCCGGCACCTCGATGGCCGCGCCGCACGTGGCCGGGCTGGTGGCCCTGCTCGTCGCCGCCGACCTGCAAGACGGCGTCCGCGATTTTGACGTCGACGATCTCGAACGGGCCATGACGCGCACCGCCGTCGACCTCGGCCCGACAGGCCCGGACGATCAATTCGGCTGGGGCCGCATCGACGCCTTCGCCGCCGTGAACTGGACGCTTTCGGCGGGCGATTTGCGCGGCACGGTGCGCGACGCCGAAACGGGCGAGCCGCTGCCCAACGTGGCCGTGGCGGGCGTCGGCGGCGACCAGCGTTTTGCGACCCAAACGGACCCCGACGGTCGCTACGCCATTACCGTGCCCGCCGGGCGCTACACCGTGCGCGTCGACGCTTGGGGCTATGAGCCAGCCGTTTTTGTGGGGCAGACGGTCTTTGCCGATTCGCTCTCCACGGCGGATTTTGCGCTCGCGCCACAGCTCCGTTTTGCTGTGGACGGCACGGTGCAGGTGGGCGACGTGCCCCCCGCGCTCGCCAATCGCAGCGCCGCCACCGGCGATCTCATTGCTGGAGCACGCATTTACGTTCGCACCTTAACCGAGAATAGTCAGCCCCAAAATGCTGATGAAGTGATGACGGGACCAGACGGTGGCTACACGCTTAGCTTGCCGCTGGGTCGCCACGAAATTGTCTACGAAGCGAGCGGCTACCGCCCCGCGACGCGCGTCCTCGCCTTCAACGAAGCGCCGTCGCCGCCGGCCACGATTGCGGCAGTGGCGCTGGATGCCGCGCCCTCGGTGCTGCTCGTGGATGCCGACGCCCACGGCGGTTGGTTTGGCGGCTGGAGCGTGCAGCCAATCTTCGAGCGCGCGCTGCGCGAGCAAAACTACGGCAGCTTTGACACCTGGCGCATCGAGCACCTCGACTTTGAGGACACCCGCGAGCTGGTCGACGGCTCCCTCGGCCACGGCATCCCCTCGTCCGCGACGCTCGCGACGTATGATGTTGTCGTCTGGGCGCACAGCGGCTGCGGCGGCATCTACTGCTTCCGCGGCGGCTCGCCCGCCTCGATCGGGGCGGAGGAAGCGCTGGTGGGCTATCTCGACGGCGGCGGTCGGCTCCTGCTCTCCGGGCAGAATATCGCGGGGTGGGATGACGAAGCCTCCGTGCTCTTTGATCGCTACCTGCGGCTGGACGGCGTGCGCGAGGCCGCGGCCAGCGAGGGCGATACGCTTCTCGGCCAGGGCTTTCTGGATGACCTGGAGCTGCCGTTGACCAACGCCGCGCTCTTTGGCTACAGCAACGGCATGCTCTACTTCACGCCGGACGCCGTCGACGTGGACGCCGATCCCGATAACGTGGCTGGCGAAGAGAGTGTGGGTGACGGCGATGATTCGCTTGCCAACACTGGAGGCAGCGATGCAGGCAACGACGCGGGCAGCGATACAGGCAACGACGCGGGCAACGACAACGGCGTCGCCTTCCCCATTTTGAGCTACGCCAACGGGGCGGGCGCGGCGGCGCTGGCCGTTCAGCCCTGCGATGCGCCCCACCGCGCCGTCTACCTCGGCATGGGCTTTGAGGCGGTTGGCCCGCGTGCCGCGCGCGAGAACCCGCAGTACGGCGCCGTGCTCAGTCGCAGCATTGAATGGATGTTGGCGAGCAAGCCAGAGGTGGCGATCTCCCTCAGCAGCTTTGAGCGCGAGCAGGTGGCCGCGCCGGGCGAGCGGGCCCGCTATACGCTGCGCCTCACCAACCGCGGCACGCAGCCCACGACGGTCGATCTAACCCTGGACAGCGAATGGAGGGCGCAGCTCTTCGTCGACGAAACCGACACGGGCGACAGAACGGGCAACCCGCTGCCGCTGACCGGCCCCGTGCCGCTGGCCCCGTGTGAAGCACAGGTGCTGACGGCGGTGGTCGACGTGCCGCTGCCTCTCGCCAACAACGCCGGGGACGTGCTGACCGTAGCGGCCACGCCCGCTGGTGCCGACGCCAGCCGCGTGACGTTGCGCACGCGCGCCTTTGCCCGGTGGATGGCCCGGCCCGCCATGCCGAGCGCCGTCTCGCGCCACGCCAGCGCCGCGCTGCCCGGCGCCGCCAGCCTCTACACCTTTGGCGGGCTGGGCTCCTCGTACTACAGCTTCAGCGCCACCGACGCGGTGCAGCGCTTCGACGCCTGCGCCCGCAGCTGGAGCGCCGTTGCCCCGCTGCCCGAGCCGCGCGTCTACAGCGCGGCGGCGTCGCTGGGCGGCAAATTCTACGTGGCCGGTGGCCTCACGGGGCTGGACTTTGTGGACGAGGGGCTGCCTGCGCAAGACACGCTCTTCGTCTACGACCCCGCCGCTGACCCCGACAGCGCCTGGCGCGAGGCCAGCCCGCTGCCCCAGCCCCTCGTCAGCCCAGCGCTGGCGGCGCTGGGCGGCAAGCTCTACCTCGCGGGCGGCACGGACAGCAACGCCAACGATGTCGCGACGCTCTACGAATACGACCCGGCAACGGACGCCTGGCGCGAACGGGCCGCGCTGCCCGGCGGGCCACGAACGCTGGCCGCCGCCGCCGCGCTTGACGACAAGCTCTACGTGGTTGGCGGCTGGCCAAATTTGCGCACGCTGGAGATCTACGATCCGGCGAGCAACAGCTGGCGCACGGGCCCGGACGTGAAGGAGGGTCGCCACTCCGCGGGGTTGGTGAGAGGGCCGGACAAGGCGCTCTACCTCGTGGGCGGCGGCGCAAGCTGGTACGGCACGGACGTGGTCGAGCGCTACGCGGCGGGCTCTGGGGCAGGAGAAGAGAGCTGGGTGGAGATTTCGTCGCTGCTGCGGGATGATTATTTTGGCGGCGCGGCCTTTGTGGCCGGGCAGCTGACCGTGGCGGGCGGTGAATTGCCCAGCGCTGCCGAAGCGCTGCGGCTGGGCAGCTCCTTCTGCCAGTCCGACGTGGCGCTGAACGTGCCCGGCCTCCAGCCCGGCGCGACCTTCTCGTACACGGTGTCGCTGGCCCCGGATCGCCAGCCGCTCAGCAACGTGCGCGTCTCGGCAACGCTGCCGGAGGCGGTAGGCTTTGTTGGCTTTGGCAACAACGAAATCGGTGCCGTCTACAGCGCCGACACGCGCACCATCACTTGGTCCGGCGACTTACCGGCGGCGGGCGACGGCGACGCGCGACGGTTTAGCTACGGGGTGGCGCTGACGGACGCCGCGGCGGTCGACGGCCAGCGCGTTGAGGCCCCGGTGCGCTTTGAGGCGACGCGGCCCGGTGGCGACACGCTGGCCTTTGAGCGCACGGCGCGGGCGCGCGTCTTCCTGCCCGATTTTCGCAACAGCGCGCTCGACGCCAGCATCGGGGGGAATAGCGTCGGGGCCGCCATCAGCGGCGACGTGCTGCGCTACGACGTTCAGGTGCGCAGCGCGACCATTGCGGGCGGGCGCGCTGCGCTGCGCAGCCAGCTGCCGCCCCAGCTGGACTTTGTGCCCGGCAGCCTCACCCTGCCGCCGGGCACGCAAAGCAGCGACTTCGACGCCGACTCGCGCACGCTCACCTGGACGGGCGACACCCGGCTCGCGCCCGACCTCGATTTCAACGGAGCCTTGCGCTACAGCTGGCGCGATTCGGTCGGCGACAGCAGCCCCGACCCCGTTGCCAGCGAGCGTGCGCTGGTGGAAGGGGCACTGGTGGAAGGGGCTCTGGTGGAAGCCGCCAACGTGGACGCCGCCTATGAGTGGGTCGACATTCGCGAAACGGGTACGCGCACCGTGGCGGGCGACGACGTGAGCGCCTGTGGGCTACCGGTGGGCTTCCCCTTTGAATTCTATGGCGAGCTGCACGAGGAATTCTGCGTTTCGACCAACGGCACGCTCGATTTTGGCACGGGCGACATCGGCTACCAAAACGCCTGCCCGCTGGTGACTAGCGCCGCCAGCAAGCTGATCGCCCCGCTCTGGAGCGACCTGGTGGTGAGCGATGGCGTCTATGTTCAGACGCTCGACGACGCGGGCGGCCGCCGACTGGTGGTGCAGTGGGCGGACGTTCGCTTTTACGGCGGCTTTGGCACGGGCCAGCCCATGCACTTCGAGCTGATCCTCTACGAGTCCGGCGTGATCAAGATGCAGTACCGGGCGCTTGAGGCAGCGGCAAGCCAGATGGCAACGGTCGGCCTGCTGGGCCCCAGCAGCGAGCAAAGCCTGACCTATGCCTGCAGCGAACCCGACGCGCTGGCGGGCGAGCAGGCCGTGCTCTTCCTGCCGCCGGGCCGCGGCACGGAGACGGCGGAGGCCATCATCTCCTTCGAGGCGCAGGTGGCCGAGACTGTGCCGCCCAATACCCGCGTCACCAGCGCGGTGACGGTGCAGGGCGCGGGTCAAACCTTCACCCGCACGACCGAGGTGCTGCTCAACTCGCTTGATCTCAGCGACTCGACCGCATCGGTTGCGCAGCCGCAGGTCAACATTGGCGAGGCGCAGAGCTACCGCTTTGTGCTGCAAAACACGGGCCTCTACACCGCCACCGCCGCCACGCTCGCCTACCCGCTGGGCGACGCGCTCACGGGCTCCGTTGACAGCGTAACGTGTGATCGCGGCAGCTGCGCGCTCAGCCGCGGCGTGCTCAGCTGGACGGGATCCATTGACGCCAGCGAGCCCGTCACGATCGACTTTAGCGCCGATCTCACGGCGATGCTGCCGGACCGCACGCCCGTTACCGGCACGGCTATGCTGGGCGATGGCTACGGCGACGCCGTGACGATGACGACCTCGTTCGTGGCGCGCAGCTCGGATTTAACACAGTCCAGCGCGGCGATGCAGCCGCGCTTTGTCGAGCCGGGGATGGAGGCGACGGTGGAGATTATGGTGCGCAACACGGGGGCCGTCGCCAGCGAGACGAGCGTGCGCGCGACGCTGCCGGACGGCCTGCTCTTCGTGGACGGGTCGCTCGTCTGCGGCACGGGAGCCTGTGCGCTGGCTGGGAACGAAATCAGCTGGGGCGGGCTGGTGATGGCGCGCGAGGCCGTGCCCGTGCGCTTCCGCGTGCGGGTTCCGGACAGTGCGCCGCTGGGCCAAACGTTCGACGGTCTGGTTGTCATGACGGACGGCAACCGCGGCGAAACCATCGAAATGGCGCTGCGGCTCGCCGTCGCCGATCTAACGTGGATGAGCACCGTGTACACGCCGCCCGCACCGGTGCAGATTTACCTGCCAGTGGTGGCGCGATAAAGATGGCGATGGCTTGTGCAAAGAACATGGGGAGCGGTGGCGGCTGACTCATCATTCCTTTGGTATAAACCGAGCTGTTACCGAGGCGCAACCGATGCGTGATAGACTAACGGCATGATTGAACAAGAACCCACTATTCGCGAAGTCGCCAAGGCCAACGTAGGCCAGGCGGCAACGCAGGCCGTGCGCTTTCCGCTGCGCCAGTGGCAGGAATATGCGCCAAGTATCCCGCGCCCACAGCTGCGTTGGGTCCACCGCCTGCGCGACCAGCTCGACCGGCTGCCCCCACACTTCCGCACGCGGGACGGTATCTGGCTCTACGCCCGCCCCATCCGCATCGACGATACGCCGCAAATGGTAGAATTTTTCCGCGCGCTCTCGCCGGAGGCACGGCGGCGGCGCTTCCACACCAACGTCGAGCACCTGAATGAGGGGCGCGTCTGGCAGATGGCGCGCGAGCTGTCCAGCGTGGACAACGAAACGAGCGGCGGCGCGCTGGTCGCGCTGTACCGCGACCGCACGGGCGAGCACATCGTCGGCGTGGCGAGGGTGGCCAGGGCCGCCGATGATCCGACGAGCGACGAGGCGGAAGTCGCCGTGGTGGTGCGGGATGATTTTCAGGGGCAGGGCGTGGGCAGCGCGCTGATGCGGCGGCTGGTGCGGCTGGCGCGCCGCATGGAGATCGAGACGCTGGTGGCCAATATGGATGCGGACAACACGCCGGTGATCAAGCTCTTTCGGCGGCTGGATCTGGAGACGCAGTCCCGGACGCGCAGCGCGAAGACGGAGATGCGGCTGGCGCTGTAAAGCGATGATCGACGAAGGGCACGAAGGAAGACGAAGGCAGAGGGCGAGTGCGCCGCAGGTAACCTTTGCTCCGCAAGGTGACACGGATTGTCCAAGCGATTTCGCTTTCGATTTGACGGCGCTACGGGATACGCGAAGATGGTCACAGAGCGGAGCGTGTGTGACCTGCGGTTGGCCAAGCGCCTTTGTTCGATTTAACTTTTCCTGTTTCCCCACTCAGCTACCGAAAGTCCGGCGAGCATATGCTTGCCGGACTTTTTGATCTGACGAGAAATTGTCAGCCTCCTGTCGCAAACTTGTCGCAAGGGAGGCGGAAATCGTGGTACAATGGACGAGACCACACAATCGTTCCAATCAGAAACTTCACCGTTTGAGCAGCTTATGAATCGCGCTCGTTTTACCTTCTTTATCGTCCTGGCCGTCGTCCTCGGCATCGTCTCGATTTCGGCGGCGCTGCAGCTGATTGTGGCGGCGGCGCTCGTCCCCGTCTTTATTGCGACGACGGTCTTCTCGCTCGGCGTCGTCTCGCTCGACTTTCTGGGCATCCTCGGCGGCGACGACAGCGGCGACGTGGATGGGCTGGACTTGGGCGGCAATGGCGACGGCGGCTTCGAGAGCATTGAAGGCGCGGATTTTGACGCGATCGGCGACGGCGGCGATACAGACGGCGGCTTCGACCTCGACAGCTTTGACGGCGAGGGCGGGGTCGACGTGTTCGACGGCGGGGGGGATGTTGACGGCGATGTAGACGGCAGCACGGCAGTTACTGGCTACGACGGCGGGACAATGGTGCTCTCGATGCTGCTGTGGCTGCGCATGGCCGTTTACTTCTGCCTTGGCTTTGGGCCGACGGGGCTGGCCTCGGTCGTCGGCGGCAGCTCGGCGCTGGTGGCGCTGCTGACGGCGATGCCGGTGGGCGTGGCGTCGCTGCTGCTGGCGCAGTGGTTCTTCCGCTTCCAGCGCAGCAGCACCGATTCATCGCTGCGCGCCATCGACATGATCCAGGCCCCCGCCACCGTGACCATTCCGCTGACGCACAGGACGATGGGCCGCGTGCGCGTCGATGTCGGCATGAACGTGACGGAGCAGTACGCGCTGGCAGAATATGAGGATGGAGACTTTCGCAAGGGGGATGAAGTGCGCGTGGTGCGGGTGACGGATGAGGCGGTTTATGTTGCGTGAGGATAGTGCTTATTGCTTGCTGCTCATTGCTTTTTGTTTGAGGGGAAGCCAGTGTGAATTCGCTGTGGCCAACATCATCTACAAACCAAGCAATACGCAATAAGAAATAAGCAGTAAGCAATTCTAAAAAAAGGAGCAAACTTATGGACCTCGGACTAATCAGCGGCGTGGCGGGAGGCGTGTTGGCCCTCGTCCTCTTTCTCGGAATTATTGCCGTGTTGCGGTTGACGATTCGCGTCTGCCCCTCCAACAAAATTTTGGTGGTAACGGGCGGCACAGAGACGGTGGTGGACGGCCGCAAGTATGGCTTCCGCCTGCAAAAGGGCGGTTGGACCTTTGTGATTCCCTTTATTCAGAGCGTGCAGGCGGTGGATTTGACCATCATCCCCATCAACGTGCGCGTCGAGGGGGTCAACTCGGCCAACGGCATCAACGTGGGGGCGGATGCGACGGCCTGCGTCTGCATCGACGATACCAACGAGACGCTGCTTTACAGCGCCGTACAGCGGCTGCTGGGCAAGGATCGACCGCAGATCCAGGAGCAAATTCAGCAGACGATGATCGGCAACTTCCGCGCGGCGCTCAACAAGACGACGCCGCTGCAGGCCATTGGCATGGTCGAAAGCGTGGATGATATTGATGACGTGGAGCTGGTGTCGATTGCGGACGAGGCCTTTAAGGGCGGCGAGCTGACGGAGCGGCAGATGGAGGAAGTCGCCACGCTTTCGGGCGAGCGCGCGATTTTCCGCCGCGTGCTGCTTGAGGATTGCCAGGAGGACCTGAGCACCTTTGGCATCGATGTGGTCTCCGTCTCGCTGCAGCGCATCTGGGATACGAGCAACTACATCGCCAACCTGGCGAATAAGACGCTCTCGCGCAAGCGCAAAGAGGTGGAAATCGAGGAGGCGCGCTTGCAGTCGCGGGCCGAGCGCTCGGAATCCGATGCGGCGCGCACCATGCAGGTGGCCGAGAGCGGCGCGGACGAGCGCATTCTCGAAGTCAAGCAGGATGTGGAGCTTTTCCGCCGCGAGCGCGAGGCGTCCGTGACGCGGGCGCGGCTGGAGGCGAACAGCCAGATTGCCGAGGCCGAGAGCGAGGGACAGAGCCAGGTCGAGCGCATGAAGGTGGAGCTGCAGGAGCTGAAGAATCAGTCCGAAGTGACCCTGCAAGCGGCGGCCAGCCGCGAATCCGCCGAAATTTTGGCGGGCGGCGAGGCCGAGACGGTCGACATTGTGCAGCAGGCGCGCAACGACCTGCTCCAGCGCAAGGTCGAGCTGCTGCTGAGCGCGGGCGACATCGGCAAAATTGCGCTCTTTATGAATCAGCTGCCGACGCTCTTCGAGTCGTACAGCGAGCACGCCAAGTATCAGAAGGTCGACAACCTGCTGGTGCTCAACGAGGAGGATGGCTTCAATGCCGCCGTCAACCGCGGCCCGGCCGCCCTGGTGGATTTCCTGCACCAGATCGAGGAGGGCTTTGGCATCAGCGTCCGCGATTTGATGAGCAGCAGTACGAGTAGCGGGAAGGCCATTTCAACTAACGGAACGGGCGTCGTACACTCGTCAAACTGACGCGGGAAGAAAGGGACGCGGAGACGCGGCGAGGTACGTTCACCGCGTCCCCGCGTCGCACATTCCTCGCGTCGATTACATCCCTGTCAATGTAGCAAAGGAATAACCTACCATGATTACATTTCTCATAACGCTCTTCATCCTGATCCTCCTCACTCTCGTGGTGCAGCTGGTCTCGAAGATGAAGCTGGTGCCGCCGAGCCAGCTGGCGGTGGTCCACGGCAAGGGCAAGCGCTTTGCCACCTTCCGCGGCGGTCGCGTCTTTGTGCTGCCGCTGATCAATCGCTTTAACACGATGGACCTGACGCCGCAGACGACGACGGTGATCGTCGAATCGGCGATTGCCAAGGGCATCGTGCCGCTGACCGTGAAGGCGACCGTCAGCTTCGCCGTGGCGAAATCCGAGCGCGGCATGATCAACGCCGTCAAGCGCATCCTGCACCTGACGCAGGACTGGCAAGAGCTGCGCTTTATCGCCATCTCGATTATCGAAGGCCACCTGCGCGACTCGATCGCGGCGATGACGCCCGAAGAGGTGATGAGCCACAAGGAGCGGCTGATCCAGAACATGATCTCCGTCTGCAAAAGCGACCTGGAGGGCATCGGCCTCGAAATCACCACCATGAACATCGCCGATGTCGACGACCACCGGCTGGACGGCGTGAAGGAGCCAGACCTCTATATTGCGCTGCTCAAGCGGGTGCAGACGGCCAACGCCTCAGCGCAGTCGCGCCAGGCGCAGGCGGATGCGCGCGCTTCGTCCAAGCAGGAGCAGGAGGCGCGGCGGGCGGAAATTCGCATCCGCGAAATCCAGAACGATCGCCAGCGGATTGATGCGCAAACCAAGGTGCAGCTGGCCGAGGAGCACCAGCGCGGCGCGGTTGGTATGCAGGAGGCAACGCGCAACGCCGAATCCGAGGTGGCGGGCGTGCGTGCACAGATCGAGGCCGAGAAGCAGGTGATCGAGATGGTGCGTGCGCAGATGCAGTCGCAGGTGACCGTGCCCGCGGCGGCGACGAAGCAGAAGATGGTCGAGGAGGCGCGGGCCAAGGCAGCGCAGATTCGCAGCGAAGGCGAGGCCGAGCTCAAGCAGCTCTCGCGCACGATTGAGATTTTGCAGCAGGGCGGCGAGCAGGGCGTCACGGCCTACATGATCGAGAAGTTTGGCGAAGTCGTCGGCTCGTTTGCGGGCACGATGGATTTGTTCCCGGTCGACCAGATCACGGTGATTGCCGGCAAACGCGGGCAGGAAGGGCCAATTTCGGCGGTGCACCCCAGCGCGATGGATGCCGATGTCAATCGGCGGATCGGCGAAGTGCTGGGGGCGGCGGCGATTACGCAGAAGTAAAACGAAGCGCTGCTTGGCCCGATAAAACGCGAGGCGCGTACAGCGCCTCGCGTTTGTTGTAGCTTCCATTGACATTTGGGAATTGGCCCTCACCCCCAGCCCCTCTCCCAGGATGGGAGAGGGGAGTTTTAAGCCCCCTTCCCCCGCGCGTGGGGGAAGGGTTGGGAATGGGGCGCTGCGCACTGAGCCTCCCCCAGATTGGGCCATCAGCGAAATGTTAACGGAACCTAGGAGAGGAAAGATTGTGAACTGGCTGACGAGTATATTTGGAAACCCCGAGGAAACCCCACTCGCCACGATGCTCACCACGCCGCCCAGCGATCTCTCGGCAGCGGTGGCGGGCAGCTTAGTCACGGGTCGCGTGGAGCCCCGCCACGTGGCGTCGATCTTCTTTGATTTGGCCCAGCGCGGCTATTTGACGATTGCCCAAGAGGCTGCGGACGTAATTTTTTACCGCGTGGAGAATGAAGAGGGGTCCCCGCTCTTTGAGCGGCTTGTGCTGCGCGATCTCTTTGGCGACAGGCAGGCGACGGCCTTTGGCCGTTTGTCGCCGACGCTACACGCGCTACTGGGCGCGACCACCAATTTTATCGAAGATGAGCGCCAAGCGACGCGGCGCGAGAATCGACGGGCCAAGCCTGCGTGGCAGCAATTTGCACGTGCGCTGCGCAGTGATTTGAGTGGGGGAGCCGATTTGTACGGAGCCTACTTTGCTTACGCCGTCAGCTTTGGTGCGACTCAGCGCTGGTCGGCTAAGTTTGAGCAGATCGCGGCGCAGCCACACTGGTACAGGACACCCTACCCCATCCAGCACGCCGCGGAGCTGGTCGCCTTGGCGCAAAATATCGAGCAGCGGCTGGCCCAGCAGTCGCTGCCGTTTACGCAGCCCGCCGTTCCGAGCGCCTTCACCCACATGTGGGACGAAAGCGCATCAGGCATGTGAGTCGTCCTTGTTGCGCATAAACAGCCCGATCCCGCTGCGGGCGTGTCGGCGCTGGAGAGATGTTAGGGCAATTTCACCATGGGGGTGATCTTACACAAGCGTGGCGAAAAAGCGCCCATTTCACTTGATTCTGTCCAAACTTTGGAAGTCTAAAAGTTGGAATGGCGCTTTCTGCTGTTTTTGACGGGATAATGTACCCACTTAATGTAAGATTGATCCGATGGTGAAATCACCCTAGGAGAGATGTTTGTACTGATTGACACGCGCCAAACGTCGTGTTACATTTCCGTCAATGAGTGCGCTTGGTAGAGAGAGGAGCTGTTATGCCAATTATTGCCATTGATGAACAGATTACTCAGAAAGTTCACCAACTAAATGCTCAACAGAAGCAGGTGGTTTCGGAATTTGTTGATGTGCTACTAAAATCGAACTCACCCACTGCCAGGACAGAAAAAGAGCTGTCGCGTTTACTGGATATATCTATCTGGAGCGAAAACGATATCCAGGAGATTGAGCGCGCTCAACAAAATTTCAACTCATGGACAATTCAGGAATTCTAGTCGATACTTCGGTTATCATCGACTATTTGCGCAAGCAGAACCGAGAGAGATCTATCCTCTTCACAGCAGCAAAAGATTACACGCTGTACGTCTCGGCTGTTACTGAGTTCGAGTTGTGTGTCGGTGCAACTAGCGATGAGAAATATGGGGATGTGCAAAGCATACTGTCCTTCTGCACCGTTCTTGTGCTGGCGTCTGACGTTGCAAGGCAAGCCGCGTTAATTTATCAAACCCTTCGTAAACGTAACCAAATACTCGAAATTCGCGATAATTTTTATTGCGGCAACTGCTCTAAAGTTCAATTTGCCTCTCCTAACGCTAAACCGAAAACATTTCGACCGTATTCCAGCTCTAAATTTACTTCCGCTGCCGTAGCTAATTCCCCTCCACGTACCGCTCCACCAGCGCCCGCTACGCCGGTGATTTCGTCCCCCCAGAATAACCCCTCCAATGGCTCGTGCAGTGCGCTTTCCAACGGCAGATGAAGACGTAGCGCTGTGGATCGTGCCCGTGGTGCTCACGCGCAAAGCCCTGCCCAGCGACTCGCTGTTGACGTGG
Organism: Caldilineaceae bacterium; assembly: GCA_965213535.1. Taxonomy (GTDB): domain Bacteria; phylum Chloroflexota; class Anaerolineae; order Caldilineales; family Caldilineaceae; genus JBCCFC01. The sequence goes on along the minus strand of OZ243888.1, from coordinate 5,379,186 downwards.
CGCAGCATCGCCACACCGCGGACGAAGTTGCCACCCACGAATCGACTGAATCGTCAACCGGCCACGTCGCACATCGAGATTAAGCCGGGCAGTGAAACGGTGTAATGTCGATTTGGCACAAGTGCCGCTAGATTCTCGTCATCGCTTGTTCCACCACGACGCTGCCGCAGATCTTTTTGCTCCACACCACGGATGTTGACAATTAACTACAGCAGCCACCACAGCACGCCCGCCAGCAAGAAGACCCCCAGCAGCGCGACCAGCGCCGCGCCCAGCACGCGCACCCCGCCGAACGGCTCGGCATAGAGCGTCAACGTCCGCGGCGGCGACCCCGGCTCGACCAGCCAGGCGCGGCTCTCCGCGGCGGCAGTCCCGTCCATTTGCGCATTGAGGGCGGCATTGGATACAGCACCGGGGGCGGCAACAAGCTGGGCGATCAGCCAGCTCTGTTCGTCGAGCGTGCGCCAGGTGTCGGCGGCGGCGCGGTAGTTGGTGGCGCGCACGCGGGCGCGCAGGGCCTCGTCGGCGTTGCCGCGCTCGCGGGCGGCTTGGCTGTCGGCCTCAAAATCTTGAGCCTGCCGCGCCAGGTTGGCCGCGACGGCTCGCCACTGGTCGCTGGCGGCGCGCAAATCAAAAGTCTGCTCGAGCACGAGCGTGCTGCTCAACAGACCGCCCGTCTGCGTCTGCGACGGCCCAGCCTGCTCCAGCAGCGACCGCAGCAGCGACCATTCGGGGCGATTGGGCACGTCGTCGCGCAGGGCAGCGGCGGCGCTGGTAAGCGGAAAGACGAGCTGAATCTGGGCGGCGCTCGCCTGGGTATCGCCGGGTTGTGTGCCCTCGGACAAGACAGCTCCCGTCCCAAAATCCGACAGCGAAAAGGCAAAGCGCTCGTCATCGCCCGAGCGCGCCAGCCAGCCATCGACCACGCCAGCCAGCGCGGAGCGAGCGGCGACGGCCTGGCCCGGCGCTGGCGTGATGCGCGCATCGATCACCGCTTCGTCTGCGGAGAGCGTGGCGGTAATGGCCCAGCGGGCAAAGAGGCTCTGTTGCGAAGCGGGCGGCTGCAGCGCTTCATCCAAGATCGTCTCGCCCGCCAGCGACAGCGCGCCCTCGCGGTTGCCCTGCTCCAGCAGCTGTAGCGCCTGCTGAATTTGCGCGCTGCGCTGCTGCTCGGCCAGCGCAGCGACCTCCACTACCTCGGCAATGTCGTCGGCAGGCAGGGCGATCAGCGCGTCCAGCAGGCGCAGCGCTTCGCCCCAGTCGCGGCGGGTTTGGGCGCGCTCGAGCAGCACGGAGAGCGCTTCGGCTCGCCAAGCCGCCAGCGTTGCCCGCTGCGAATCGCCGTCCGGCAGGCTGGCGCGGGCCAGCTCGGCCTCGCGCGCAAGCAGGTCGGCGTAGCCCGGATCGGCGTCGCCAGCCGCGCCGAGCTGGCTGCGGTAGAGGCGAGCCAGCCCGGCGTGGAGCGCGGCGCTGTCCGGCCCGTCTACGTCGGCGGCGGCGAGGCCGGAGGTGTAGGCGGCGAGTGCGCGCGTGTAGAGCTGCTGGCCCGTGCTGCTGGCGTTCGCGCTCAGCTCGAAGTAGAGGTCGCCGTAAAAATTGCCGAGCGTCAGCGCGGATTGGGGCGTGGGGTCGCGCTGCTGGGCGGCCTCGATTTCGCGCCAGCGGGCGGGCGCAATAAACTGAAATACGAGGGGCTCGCCCGGCGGCCCCGCATCGTAGAGCCATTTGATATCGGGGATCAGGCCGCTGGCGGCGTTGGCGACCAAGGGATTGGCGATGGCGTCGGCGGGGTTGGCGTAGCTCCAGCCCGGCGGGCTGATGCGCAGCCAGCTGTCGGCGGGCGTGCCGTTGAGCCCGCCGGGCAGGGCGACGCCCACGCGCAGGCTCGGCGTTCCCGGCCAGCCCGTCAAGGCGCTGACGGCGTAGGCCAGCGTGGGCAAATCGGGCTCGGCGGCAGTGAAATCGAGCGTGTAGGCCAGCGCGAGGGTAACCTCGGCGTCCGCACCCAGCGCCACCTCGCTAAAATAGCCGCCATCGACAGCTGGCTGGAGACCAAGCGGTTGACCGTTCGCCTGGAGGGCCAGCCCGCCAAAGCCAACGGTCGTTGCCCCGTCGCCAGCGCCGATGGGCGCCAGCCGCAGGCCGAGCACGACACCGCTGTCGTTGGGATTTTGGAGTTCGTAAGTGGCGGCAAACGAAAGCAGCGTGCCGCTGTCGCCGGCGAAGACAAAATCGGCCACGTGCGCTTTGAGGGTAACGTTGGTGGCGGTGGCGGGCAGCAGAAAGAGGTGGGGCGGCGCGTTGACGATTTGCGCAGCAGGCGCGGCGCTGGCGGTGGTTGTCGCTAGAAAAGTTGTCCCCAGAAAAATGGAGAGCAGAGCAAAGGTCGCTGCAGCTAGCAGGCGGCGGCGTCCCTCAAACAAAGAGCAGCTTTTTAGACAAAAAGTTGCATTTCGCCGAGGCATCTGGTAGGGTGAGACGTTGCTAGAAATCCCCTGCAGCGGCGGCGAGACGCGGCGAGCACGCCAAACCGATTGGGTTAAGCGACTTAGCATATCACCCCGTATATGGTTACGGGTATTTTCACAGATATTTCTACGGAAGCAGTGTTTCGGCTCATGATTAGATTGTTGATGCAGTGGGATATTAAGATGGGACGCGAGCAGGATTTCTCCGAATTCGTGGTGCGCGAATACGCGCCCAAGCTGATGCAGCTTGGCATTGAGCCGACGGAAGTCTTGTATACCATTTATGGCGAAGGCCCACAAATGCTGGCGCTGGGTGCAGTGGAGAGCCAAGAGAAATTAGAGCGCATTTTGGGCAGCAGCGGCTGGGAAAAGCTCCACCAGCAGCTCCTGCGCTACGTCCACAACTACAGCCAAAAGATCGTCTCCGACAACGGGCGACCGTTTCAAATGTGAGATGGCACGGGGCAGACATTATAAAGATGAGGGATAAGTTCCCCCAAACCCCGGCCCTCCCCCGTTCCCGAGCCCTCCCCATATGGGAGGAAGCCGCGACCGGGCCAACAAAGCATCTGCCCCTCCCCCGTGATGGGGAAGGGTGGTAGGGGTAAAACGCCGCTTCTTCCCCTGCCTTGGGTCGAGCAAAAGTTCCTGTTCTCAACTTGTTCTCATGGTAACACATGTCGGGGCAGGTGATGGCGACCCCCACGCAAATTTCAACCCTCTCCCCCCACAATGAGTTTTCTGCAAAATTTGTTCCGCACCCGGCTCGACGGCGACAAACTCGCCGAATCGGACGTGCCCAGCGAGCGGGCACAGCTGGCGCTGCTGCTCGAATTTAGCGAAGCGCGCCCTCCACACGACGAGCGCACGCAGCAGCGCTGGAGCCAGGCGCTGCCCCGCCCCTACGCCGAGACGCTTGCCCTCTTCGCGCGGCAGGGCTGGCTGGCTTCCGTCGGCGGTGGTCGGCAAGCCACGCCCGAAACCGGCTTATTTCTGGCGGCTTACCGCACCCGGTGGGACGGCGAGCGCGCGGCCGCCATGGCTCAGGTGCGCGATGCATTAAGCGAGCGCGACACGAGCGCGGCGCTCGACGTGCGCCGTCGCTACGAGGCGGCGCAGCCGCTGGGCACGGCGGCGTGGACCGGGCCGGAGCCCCAGCTGAGCTACAGCGCGCTCACCCGCCGCATCCTTTTTCTGGATCACTGGCTGCTGGACGGGTTGAGCGAGTCCGTCGCCGCCTGGCTCAAGCTTTACGCTGCCGAGCAGCATCTCTGGGGCACGCACTGGCGGATTGCGTTGGGCGAAATCCCCGCCGATCTGCGCGATGTGGCCCAGCGGGAATTGCTGGCGGACGAGCAGCTAGCGGCGGGCATGGATGTCGCCGAAGCGGCCTTTTGGCGAGCGCACGCCCTGGCGCTTCACGTCGACAACCAGGAGACGTGGCAGCGCTGCAAGGGGGGGGACCACGTGCGCCGCATCGAGCTTGTCGGCGCGGATGACGAATATACCTGCGAGCGCTGCCGGGCCGAGCTGGGCCAGCAGCACCTCGTCGCCCGCGTGCCGGAGTTGCCCCACCGCAGCTGCACGTCGCTGCGCGGCTGCCGCTGCCGCTACGAGCCCGTGCTGGAGAGCTACGACGATTTGTAAGGCGCTTTGTGGCAAAGTGTATCGACGGGTTGGCGCGTGGTGCGTAGTGCGTATACCAGTACACGCACCACGCACCACGCACTACTGCGAGTCATCGAAAGCTCCTTTAGCCACAACGATTGTGTGAGCGTTTCTATCCCCACCTCACCAGCGGCAAATCGCCGTTCCAGTGCAGGCCGTGGCGCGGGTGGCCCCGCTGCGTGAGCGGCCCCACGCAGTGAAGCACCCGCCCGCCCAGCAGCGCCGTCACCTCGTCGATGCGCCGCCCGTAGCGCGTCGCCTCCAGGCCATTGGGGTTGCCCCAGCCCACGGCGATGACCCCCGCTTCGTCCGCAACTTCTTCAACCGTTTGCCAAATCACCGCGTCATTCCCCGCACCCACGGCGTCCGCATAGGGCAGCGCGTTGAGCCGGTGGGGATGGGGCGAGCGCCAGGCAAAGAGATTGAGATACGTCACGCGCGCAAAGCCCTGTCGGCGCGCCCAGGCTTCAACCTTGCCCACGGTCGGGTCGCGGCGGGTGGCGTCGGCGGTGGAGGGATTTTTCTGGATGACAGTCAGGTGCGGGCAGGAAGACGCGGCAACGGGCGAAATTTCGACGCAGAGGCAGTAGCGGTAGCGCTCGTGCGGATCGGCGAGGCATTTGAGAACGCGGCGCATGGAACGGGTGAGAATTGTTTGTGAAATAAAAAACGCTTTACCGCGCGCACAAGCCGTGGTATACTGGCGGATGCGCCACCTAACTGCTATGTCATGAAGCCGAGAAGCGATAGTGATATAAGGTAGATGGGTCGACGGGCGCTGTTGGCAGCTTCCACAATGCCTGTCAACAGCAGTATCATACCACGAGTTACGAACTGTGAGTTACGAACTATGAGTTACGATGGTCGCCACCACGCGGTGGAAATCGAAGGACGCAGGCGCGACTTGCCTATCTTTGAAGTGGCGCCCGGCGTCAAGATCGCCATTTTTAACATGCTGGGGGATACAGAAATCGTGGAGGCCGCGGCGCAGGGGCTGACCAAGCGACTGCCGGACGCCGTGGAGACGCTGGTCGTACCCGAGGTAAAGGCCGTGCCGCTGGGGCAGGCCATGTCGCGACTCAGCGGGCTGCCCTACGTGGTGGTGCGCAAGGTCTGCAAGCCCTACATGGACAACTGCCTCTCCGCCGACGTCACCAGCATCACCACCGGCCAGCCGCAGACGCTTTACCTGGACGGCAAGGACCGGCATCTCGTCCAGGGCAAGCAAGTCGCGCTGCTGGACGACGTGATCAGCACCGGCAGCACGATCAAGGGGCTGCGCCAGCTGATGGCCGAAGCCGGGGGCCACATCGCCGCCGAGCTGGCCGTCTTCACCGAGGGCGACGCCAGCCGCTGGCCGGAGGTGATCGCGCTGGGGCATCTGCCGGTTTTTAGTGAGCAGTGAACAGTGAGCAGTGGTTGGTGGTCGGTGATAAATTTACCCGATACCCAACTGAAAACTGTTTACTGAAAACTGATCACTAAGAATCCCCACAATCAACCTTTAACGAACACCAAGCAATACACACCAAGCAATACGCAATCTCTATGGCCTCGCTTGACGAACAACTACAGCGCATTCAGAAGCGCTATGCAGAAATCACCCGCCACATGGCGGACCCCGACGTGCTGGCGGACTACACCCGCATCAACGAACTCAACCAGGAGCGCACGGAGCTGGAAGCGGTGGTGCAGGCGAGCCAGCGCTATGCAGACGTGCGCCAGCAGCTTGTCGACAACGAGGCGCTGCTCGACGATCCGGAGCTGGCCGAGCTGGCCCGCGCCGACAACGAGTCGCTGGCGGCGGAGCGCGACGAGCTGAAGGAGCGCATCCAGCAGATGCTGCTGCCCAAAGACCCGCGCGATGACAAAAATGTGATCATCGAAATTCGCGCCGGGACGGGCGGCGATGAAGCGGGTCTTTTTGCGGCTGAACTCCTGCGCATGTACACCCGCTACGCCGAAGATCACCGCTTCAAGCCCGAGCTGATGAGCGTGAGCGAGACGGGCGTTGGTGGTGTGAAAGAGGCGATTCTCGAAGTGCGCGGCAAGGGAGCGTACAGCCGTCTCAAATTTGAATCGGGCGTGCATCGCGTGCAGCGCGTGCCCAGCACCGAAACGCAGGGGCGCATCCACACCAGCGCCGCCACCATCGCCGTGCTGCCCGAAGCGGACGAGGTGGAAATTGACGTGCACGAAAACGACATTCGCATCGATGTCTTCCGCAGCAGCGGGCCGGGTGGCCAGAGCGTTAACACGACGGATTCCGCTGTGCGCCTGACGCACATTCCCAGCGGCCTCGTCGTGGCTGTACAGGATGAGAAGAGCCAGCTCCAGAATCGCATTAAGGCGCTGCGCATCCTGCGCACCCGGCTCTACGACGTGGAGATGCAGCGGCAGCAGGACGAGCTGGGCGCCGCGCGCCGCAGCCAAATCGGCTCCGGCGACCGCAGCGAGAAAATTCGCACCTACAATTTCCCGCAGAGCCGCGTCACCGATCACCGCATCAACCTGACCAGCTATCGGCTGGACGCAATCATGAATGGCGCAATCGACGAATTCATCGATGCCCTCAGCGTCGAGGAGCAGACCGAACGGCTCGCCGCCCTCAGCGAAGAGGGCGCATCATAAACGGTCGAGTACAAACTGTTTTTGCGGTCAACTGTCCAATAGGCGTTACTGCTGTTATAAAGGGAACCACCGAGCTTTGTCAGCAACTGTAAGAAAAAGGTAGGAAAAAGCGCGGGCCACCTGGCGTTTACCCCTTGGCCAACCACCACACTCTGTAAAGCCAGCTACCGCGCCGCCGCCCCTGCCGTTATATAATTCACGCTGCGCGGCATCGAAACTGCTCCACATCGCCCTCCTCCGTGTTTGAATTGACAATGGGGTCAATTCTCGGCCAACACCGTTCCCGCAGATTATCTGCAAGGAGAAACCCTTGGCTATGCAACCGGTCCACGAGCGACCCTTTTCACCGGAACCATCCAATATCCAGCACGATTCCACAGCGCCGCACAACCGCCAACCAGATGGCGAGCTGCCCGTGCGCCCCAACGCCCCGCACAACGTCGACGTTTACCCGGGCTTGACCCATCTGCTTCCTGCCAACTCTACCGCTGATCCCGCGCCCGCCAGTGCCCGCCAGCGGACGGCGACCGCTCGCCTGCGTGTAAAGGAGTGTACGCCGCGCCGCCGAAGCGAACGCGCGGATGTAACTTGGCACGGCATCGCGTGGCAGCTTGCGCCGCAGACGCCGATTGGCCGCGCGCTCGCCTCGGCGGTGCGGCGGCTGCGCGAATCCGGCAGCGAGACGCCGCAGCTGGATGCCCAGCTGATCCTCTCCCACGTGCTGCACCGCGACCGCACGTGGCTTTTCGCCCACCACGAAGATGAACTCAGCGCTCGCCACGCCCGCACCTTTAGCGAGCTGATCGTGCGGCGCATGAACCACGAGCCCGTGGCCTATCTAATTCAGCGGCGTGAATTCTACGGGCTGGAATTTTACGTGGATCGACGCGTGCTGATCCCGCGCCCGGAGACAGAGCTGCTGGTGGACGCCGTGCTCGCGCAGCTGCAGATGCGGCGCTACCCGCAGCCGTGTGTGGCGGACGTCGGCACGGGCAGCGGCGCGATTGCCATTTCGGTGGCCAAGAATGCACCCGCCGCCTGCGTCTACGGGTTGGACCTCAGCCGCGACGCGCTGGCCGTGGCGCAGCGCAACGTGGCTCGCCACCGCCTGCGTGAGCAGGTTGATCTGCTCGCCAGCGACCTGCTGGGCGCGCTGTCCACCCCGGTGGACGTGATTGCGGCGAACCTGCCCTACATCAGCCGCGGCGAATACGAAGCGCTCGCCCCCTCCATTCGCCGTTTCGAGCCCAAGCTGGCGCTCGAAGCTGGCTCGGACGGGCTGAACGAAATCGCGCGGCTGCTGCGGCAAGCCCCCGGTTGCCTCAACGCTGGCGGCTCGATCTTCCTTGAGATCGGCAGCGCGCAGGGCGAAGCCGTGCTCGCGCTCGTTGCCCAGCACCTGCCGCAGGCCAGCTTCACCGAGCTGCGCAAGGACTACAACGGTCGCGACCGACTCGTTGTCGTGGTTCTGTAGTTGTGGTTCTGTAGTTGTGGTTCTGTAAGGATGGTCTGATCCGAGAAAACAAATGTCCATCAAGATGTATGTCGCGTCTTGGAAGGAAGCTGTTGGCGAATTAGAACTGACTCCGCAGCCGTCCCCACGAGGGGCAACGCACGGCCCGCTGTTTTTCTCTACTTCGCCAGCAGCCTCTTGGCCCATTAGACATTGTACCAATTTGAGGGAAAGGCAAAGCAGATGGCGAATGAATTCACCATCTGCTTTGCCAAATGCGTTCAAGCGCACTGTGGACGGGCTCGTTCAACGCGCTTGAGCGCGTTTTGCAACACGGGCGTGGCAATTTTATTATGAATCTAGTTGGGTGTAAATGGCTGAGCAGTTTCGCAGGCCATCGCCGCTGGTGGCTAAAGCCCACCGGCTTGCCTGGGGAAAACCGGCTAATGGAACCGCAGGAAATAGTTGGGTAATAGCGTCGAAGAGTGGGCACGCCCTCGTGCGCACGGCACGTGTCCCGAAACAAGCGGATTTTGAAGGTTGATCCGGCACGGGGCGTGCCTACTCCTCTATGACCAGATTATTTCCTGTGTCTTCATCAGCCGGTTGGCGCTGGCCGGGCCAACTCACTATCTGCTCAGTCGTTTATGCCGTTGTGCACTAGCCGCTTGCCATTGACGAGCCAGGTAAGCCTTTCAAAACTCAGTCAATCAAAACGGTACGCTGTTCGTTCTTTTCTCCCCAATCCCGCCATTAAAGCCATGCCATGCTCCCTTACGACCTGATCGTGCTCGATATCGACGGTACGCTGCTCGATCTCTACGGCGGCTCGGCTGAAAACGGCGGCTCGGCCGAAAGCAGCGGCGCAGCCAACAAAGGCGGCGTAAGCCCGGCCGTTTTGCAAGCCATTGCCGCGGTGCGCCGGGCGGGCATCCCCGTCACCGTTGCCTCCGGGCGCACGCTGGACTATATTCGCACCCAACTGCCCTCGCTGGCGTTGACGCAGCCCGTTGTCACGGCACAGGGCGCCGTGATCGGCGATCCGCAGACCGGGCGCGTGCTGGCTCTGCGGGCGCTGCCGCTGCATAAGGCGCTCGATATTGCCGCCTGGGTAGACGACACGGACCACACGACCGTCTTCTACTTTGCCGACGAAACGGGCGAGCGCTCGACCCAAATTTACCAGAACTGCACCGAGGACGACCCCGCCTTCCGCGATCCGCTCCTCGACCACCTCTTCGGCACGCCGCGCATCCCCCACCCCAGTTTTCTCGGCCTGCTCTCCGCGCCCGACGCACAACCGCCCGTCAAGTTTATCACCGTCAACGATGCGCGCCCCAACGGTGCAGCAGAATCCGATCTGGCTCCCGTGCTGCAAAAGCGCTTTGGCTCCGCCGTGCACATCACGCGCACCCATCCCATTCTCGTGGAGGGAACGGCGCAGGGCGTGGACAAAGGGACGGGGCTGGAGATGCTCTGCCAGCTGCTTGGCGTCGACCCGGCACGCGTGCTCGCCATTGGCGACAGCGACAACGACATTCCGGTGCTCAAACGCGCGGGCACGGCCATTGCCATGGGCGACGCCACACCGGGCGTGCTTGCCGTGGCCGATTGGGTAGCGCCCAAGGTGGGCGAGGATGGCGTGGCCGTGGCGCTGCGCAAATTTGTGCTGGACAAGCTGACCTGAACCGTGCCCCACATTCTCGTGGTCGGCACGCTTTCGCTGGATGTGCTGCACCTGCCGCCCGCGTCGGACGCCGCCCCAGCGTCTACAGCACCCATGGCACGCACCGTGCACACCGTGGGTGGGGCGGGGCTGTACACGGCGCTCGCCGCCCGCGCTGCCGGGGCGGAGGCAACGCTGCTTGCTCCGCGCGCCCCGGCGCCGCCCGGTCGTGAAGCGCTCTGGCGGGCCGTGCACGAGCGCGTGCGCTGGATCGGCCCCGACGTGACAACCGACGCCCTGCCGCGTCTCGAAATTGCCCACCACGGCCACGATCGCGCCACCCTGCTCGACGCGCAATGGGGCGGCGAAGCCGAGCTTGTCCCCAGCCACCTGCCGCCCGATCTGCAACAGTTTGATGCGATCCACATCGCCGCCCTCTCTTCCGCACAGAAGCAGCGCGCCTTTGTCGACGCCTGCCGCGCGCAACGATCGCCCCTCCCCAGCGGCGGGCCTCGCCAGCAGCAAGACGGTCCACAGCTTTCAGCCGGCACGTATGCACGGCTGGTTCAGGGCGAGCGGGAAAGCGTGCGCGCGCTTTTTGAGGCGGTGGATTACGCCTTTCTCAACGAAAACGAAGCCAATGGACTGCTGGATTTCCACGGGGATTTATCACGGCTGCGCACAAGTTCGGCGCAGCTGCTCTTCGTCACCCAGGGCAAAGGCGGGGCGTGGGTGGTGCGGGGCAAGCAGCGGACGCACGTGGCCGCACAGGCCGTGCGGGCCGTCGACCCCACGGGCGCGGGGGACACCTTCTGCGGCGCGACGTTGGCTGGCCTCGCCGCCGGCCAGCCCCCCACTGTTGCCGCCGAGCAAGCAGCGTCGCTGGCGGCACGGGCCGTTCTGCACGCTGGCCCCGCTGCCCTATTGAGAATGGCGGGGTGAATCCTGAATATCGAAGCAATAGTTGACAAGCGAGCCGGAAGATACCCTTCATTTAGCGGGCGAATTCCCCTCGCTTATCCAACAATGCTCACACGTTTGCGTAAGACCGAAAAGAGCTAGGGTGAAAAGAGGGGTAGAATGGGGGCGTTAAAGGTGAGCAGAAGGGCAATTAGAAACAAAATTAGCGTGATCCCCAAAAGCTGGCGATTCTCTAAAAGCGCATCGCGCCAGGGCGTGGGCCGGGAAACCCCACCCGCGTAGAAAAAGGGGCTGTGAATCAGGTGAGTGGAGGAGTGAAAGAGCAGCTCGCGCATTTGGCGGGCGCTGGAGGGACGCTCGTTGGGGTGCATGGCAAGCGCGTGGAAAATGGCGCGCTCCACGTGTGGCGAAACGGTGGGATTGACCGCGCGGATCGAGGCGAGCTTGCCCGTGCTCAGAAAGCGCTCGCGAGCATCGGGGGGCGGCTCGCTGGTGAGTAGGTGATACATGGTAGCGCCAAAGCTGTAGATGTCGCTGCGCACGTCGGTAAAGCCGTTGTCGCCGCCGTACTGCTCCAGTGGCGTATAGGCCACCGTGCCCCGCCCCTGAACCACGGTCACCGTTTGCGTATCGTCTGGGATCAGTATCTTTACCAGTCCAAAATCCACCAGCTTGAGTCTGCCCTGCGTAGTGATTTTGATGTTGCTGGGCTTGATGTCGCGGTGGAGCACCGGGGGGTCTTGCGTGTGCATGTACTCGAGCGCGCTCAGCAATTCATCTGCCCAGGTGAGCACGCGCTCCTCTGGTAGCAGCTCTTCGTCGCGCCGCACGCGGTAAAGAATTTCGCGCAGGTCCAGCCCCGTCACGTAATCCATGACCAGGTATTCGCGCACCCCTTCGGAGAAGTAATCGGAGACTTTGACCAAGTTGGGATGATCCAGGCGGGCGAGCACGCTGGCTTCGAGCCGGAACTGTTCGGAGAGCTGCTCAAAGCTTTCGGGCGACGTGCTGCCGGAGAGGGCGGGCAAAATCTCCTTGATCGCGCACACGCGCCCTTCCAGGCGGCTGTCCTCGGCCTTGTAGACGGCGCCCATGCCGCCCTGACCAACCATTTCGATGATCTTGTAGCGTCTGCGCAAAACCATTCCCGGCGGCAGATTGCCGCTCGTGGGCATATCGGCGGACATAAGCTATTTCGTCTCGCAGGTGTGTGGTAGAAGCAGAATCAGCTCGCCGTTGCCGCGGCGAGACGCCATCCGTAGGCGACCGTTCGACGCGCCAGCGTTCCCTATACGCAACGCGAAAAGATGGCGGCCGATTCTAATTTGTAAGCAATTTGTTAGAATAATATTCATCGGGCATCTATAACTTGATGTATGATTTATGCACTCAATGCCCTGTTTAGGCCCTGTTTGGTAAGAGATAGAAAGAGTGAGGCAGCGACAAACGGAGGCAATGGAGGGAAAATCGATGCGGCGTAACCGAAGTTGCGATAATACGTCACTACCTGTACATTGGTGAGAAGATGCGGCAGCAAAATATATATCTTGCAGATACACGCTATAAAATGTACATCGATGCAATGCGTATCTGCAAAATGTACATCGCTTGCGTACCGCTTTCCGCAGATAGAATTATGCGTTAGCCCGGTATTTCTGTCAATCGGTGGAGGCGCTTGCATTTTTTACGGGAGAATGATAGAACCTACGCGCGGGCAGTCTTTTATTCCTTTCAATTCGATTTTTGCAGCAGCGACTTTGTAACACAAACCCGGTGACCTTTATGGACTCCATAAACATGCTAGACACACAGAACAACGGTATCCAGCGCAGCCCAGCCCACACCAACGGGATACTGGATGCGCCGGAAAGCGCCATGCTGGTTTTGCAGCGCGGCGCAGAAGCAGGTCGGCGCTGGCCGCTCAGCCGCGCGGAAGCGCTGATGATTGGCCGCGACGACACGTGCGACATCGTGCTGCCGGACCGTCAGGTGAGCCGCCACCACGCGCGGATCACGTGGCTCGGCTCGCACTACGCCATCGAGGACCTACACAGCAAAAACGGTACGCACGTCAACGGCGAAGGCGCTGTCGATCCCACGCCCCTGCACGATGGCGATGAGATTCAGATTGCGTTGCGCTTTAAGATGGCCTTTGTGGACGCGGGCGCCACGGCGCCGCTGACCTTTAACAGCGAACATACGGGCTTGCGCTTGGAGAAAGAGACGCGCCAAGTCTGGCTCAACGGGCAGATGGTTGATCCGCCGCTGAGCCTGCACCAGTACCGCCTGCTGGAAACGCTGTGGGATTCGGGCGGCGGCGTTGTTACGCGCGAGCAGATCGTGGATATTGTGTGGCCCGAAGCCAGCGGCGAAGGCGTGAGCGAGCAGGCAATCGATGCGCTCGTGCGTCGGCTGCGTGAACGGCTGGCCGAATTTGACAAAGATTACCGCTACATCGTAACCGTGCGCGGCCACGGCTTCCGGCTGGAAAATCGCTAGGCGCCCAGCGTCCGAACCAGCTTGAAGCGCGCCCGCGCACTTTGGCGCGCACCGTGCCCTACATCGTGCCCTACATCGCTGCTCCCATGTCCAATTCGCCAGCGACGCTTGTCGCTCCCTCTGCGCAGACCCCCGCGCAAGGGGCCAGCCCCGCGCTTGATCCGCTGGGGCTGTACATCCACATTCCGTTTTGCGCCAAGAAGTGCCCCTACTGCGACTTCAATACCTACGCCAATCTCGGTGACCTGCAGCAGGCGACCGTCGATGCGCTCTGCGCCGAAATGGAGCCGTGGCGCGAGGCGCTGGGCGGACGCGCGCTGCACTCGATCTTTCTGGGCGGCGGCACGCCTACGCTGCTGACGCCGCGCCAAATCGAGCAGATTTTCTCCGCCGTTCACCACAACTTTACGCTGCACCCCACCTGCTCCCTTACGAGCGAAGCCAACCCCAGCACCGTCGACCGCGCGCGTTTTGCCGCGCTGCGTGCCTGTGGCGTGGAGCGGCTCAGCCTCGGCGTACAGAGTTTCCAGCCGGACGAACTCACTTTTCTGGGCCGCACCCACGACGTGGCGGACGTCTACCGCGCCTACGAAGCCGCCCGCGCCGCTGGCTTCAAGGACATCAACCTCGACTTTATGTTTGGCCTGCCGGGGCAGACGCCCCAGGCCTGGTCGCAAACGCTGGACGAAGCGCTCGCGCTCGCGCCCGAACACCTAAGCCTCTACAGCCTGATCGTCGAGCCGGACACGCCGCTGCACCGCTGGGTACAGGTGGGCAAAGTCGACGCGCCGGACGAGGACGTGGCCGCCGAGCACTACGAAATTGCCATGCAGCAGCTGGGCGAGGCGGGCTACCACCACTACGAAGTCTCCAATTGGGTGCGTCAGCCGGATTTGGCCTCGCGCCACAATCTGCTATACTGGCGCAATGAGGAGTACCTGGGCATTGGGCCGGGCGCACACAGCCACCTGCGTCAGCGAGACGACCAAGGGGATGGAAAAGGCAGCGTCGACCGCCGCTTTAGCAACCACAAGGCCGTGGCGGGCTACATTCGCCGCATCCGCGAGGCGCGGGCTGCCGTTGCTTTCGAGGAAACGCTGGACGCCGCCACGGCCATGGGCGAGACGATGATGCTGGGGCTGCGGCTGATCGAGGAAGGCGTGGCTTACGAGCGCTTTGCCACGCTGCACGGGGCCGATCTGCGCGTCGTTTACGCTGATGAGCTCGAACAGCTCATTGCGTGGGAGCTCATCGAGCGGCTGCCCACGCGCATACGCCTGACGCCGCGCGGATTGATGATTGCCAACGGCGTGCTGGCCCGCTTCCTCCCCGACCTTTAATTTCAGCTCGCGTTCATTATTCGCCCGCCACCGCTCACCACACATTCCCCGTATCCCATGACGCGCGCCCTGTACCCCGGAACGTTTGACCCCTTCCACCACGGCCACGCCGACATTGCGCGCCGGGCCAGCCGGCTTTTTTCGTCGCTGGTGGTGGCCGTCTACGATAGCCCCCCCAAGAAGAACCTGCTCTTTGATACGGAGATGCGGGTCGAGCTGGCGCGGGCCGCCCTCATTGATCTGCCCAACGTTACGGTGGTTAGCTTTACGGGGCTGCAGGTGGATTGTGCGCGCGATCACGGGGCACGGGTGGTGGTGCGCGGGCTGCGCAACTTGACGGATTTCCAGTACGAGCAGCAGGTCGGCGCAGCCAACCGGCAGATTGCGCCGGAGATCGAGCAGTGCGGTCTCTACTGCAGCCCGGAGCTCTCCTATCTCAGCGCCTCCATCGTGCGCGAGGTTGCCAGCCTGGGCGGGCCGATCGAGCAGTGGACGTCGCCGCCGGTACAGCGGGCGCTGCGCGAACGCTTCCCCATTCAGGAGACGCTCGCTTCCGATGGGGAAAGTGCTGGGCAAGAGGCCGGGCAAGAAGCTGGGCAAGAGGCTGGGCAAGAGGCCGGACAAGGTGCGCCGCACATGAAGTTTTACGAACGCAAAATTAAGAGCAGCTAAATTCCCCGAGGCAAGCCGTGGCAATTTTACAGTACATCGACCAGCTACACGAGATGCTGGAGCAAGGGCAGGCCGTGCCGCTTTCACCTTATCGCATGGTAAATGCAGGCGAATTTGCGCAGCTGCTAGAGCAGATGCGCCTCCACCTGCCCACCGCGATCCATGAAAGCGAGCGGCTGCTGATCGAGCGCGAGCGCATCGTGGCTGAAGCGCGGCAGGAAGCGGCGCAGCTGGTGGCCGAAGCGCAGGCGCAGGCGCGCGAGGCCCTGCAATCCGATCCGCTGGTGACGGGGGCGCGGCGCGAGGCCGAGCGCATTGTGGAGGAGGGGCAGCGGCTGGCCGCGGCGCGCGCCGCCGAAGCCGACGCCTACGCGCTGCAGGTGCTGCGCGGTCTCTCCGCTACCCTTCAGGGCACGCGCCAGCAGGTGGACAACGGAATTCGGGTGCTGGTCGAGGCGAGGCCAAGCGAGGCCGCTGCCCACCGCAACGGCAGCGCACCCGCAAAACGTCAGCCCCCCCCTTCGCCCAACCGGCGCGCTGCCTAACCAATACACTTCCCGCAACACTGCTTCCAAATGCCTCAAATTTTCCTCTGCGACGCCATTCTCTTCGACCTTGATGGCGTGCTGGCCGATTCGCGCGAAACCGTCGAGCGACAGTGGCGGCTGTGGGCCGCGCGCCACGGTCTCGACGTCGACCACGTGCTGCACGACATCCACGGGCGACGCGCCGTTGAATCGATTGCGCGGCTCGCGCCCCACATCGACGCCGTCGCCGAAGAGAAGGAGTTGGCCGCGCGCGAAGCCGCTGATTTTGACGGCGTGCGCGAAATTCCCGGCGCGCGTAAGCTGACGGCCTCGCTGCCGCGCGACGCCTGGGCCGTAGCGACTTCCGGCGCGCGCATCATCGCCAGCCGCCCGCCTTGAGCAGGTCGGCATCGTCCCGCCCGACGTGATGATTACGGCGGACGACGTTCAAAACGGCAAGCCCGCGCCCGACCCGTACTGGCAGGCCGCCCAAGGCCTCGGCGTCGACCCAGCGCGCTGCCTCGTGATAGAGGATGCGCCGGTCGGCGTGCGAGCGGCCCACGCTGCGGGCGCCCGCGTGGTGGCCGTGCAGACAACGCACGGCGCTGAGGAACTGTTCGAAGCCGATGCCGTTGTCGCCCGACTGACCGATATCTCCGTGGCCATTATCGAGGCCACTGTTGATGACGGGGCCGAAGCAATGGCCGGGGGCGAGGCCAGTCGATTAATGGTGACGGTAAGCTGATTGCGTGGCGTGAATTAGCGCCTCGTGGTATGCTGGGTCCAGTAGTTTTATCAACACTCAACAGATGGAGTAACGCAATGCCTTTTGCCTTTCTTGCTCGTACCAAAGCCAAGCCAGCCGCACACGTGCTGGCCGCTCTCGCGCTGGCTTTTTGCTTGACTTGGGTCGCTGGCGCGCGGCCCGCCCTGGCGCAGGATGCCGCGCCCCACACGGCACGGGTCGAGGTGAGCGAGCCGAGCTTCGTCGTTGTCGTCGTTGACGGCGAGCAGATTTTTCGCGGCATCCTTTACCCCGACAGCGCACGAGAATTTAGCGGCAGCGAGATTGTCATCAGCACGCAAACGCCCGGCCTTGTTAACGTTGCCTTTGATGGCGAGGCTTTAGGCACGGTAAGCGAAGCCGCGAGGGGCGCTCAGTTAACCCTGCCGCCCAGCGATGCAGGCGACACCGCGGGCGAGGAAGGTGCGACGGAAAGCAGCACCACCGACGCGACCACCGATACGACCACCGCCGACGGCTCCGACCGCGCGCCGAGCGTTTACACCGTGCAGCCCGGCGATTCGCTCGGCGCGATTGCGCAGCAAAACGGCATCACCGTCGAGCTGCTCGCCGAGGCCAACGGCATCGCCAATCCCGCGCTGATCGCCATCGGCCAGCGCATCGCCATCCCCGGCGGCGACGGCACAATGCCCGACATGCCGGAGCCGGCCCCCGCCCCCGCGGCGAGTGGAACAACGGGCGGCGACCCATCGACCGCCGCCCCGCCGCCTCGCCCCGCCAACATTCTCGACCGCCAAACGCCCACGGCGCAGAACGTCGGCGAAGATTCCCCCTTCTACGGCACAACGATTTTGACCTACTACGGTCGCCCCAACGTGCCCGTCATGGGCATCCTGGGCGAGTTTGATTTAGACGGTTTGACGCAGCGGCTCAAGGAGCAGGCCGCGGCGTACGACGAGGCCAACGGCCCCGACCTGACCGTCACGCCCGCGTTTGAGCTAGTTTGGGGCATGGCAACGAGAGCGCCCAACGGCGGCAACTACCTCGGCTTTATGAGCGAGGAAACAACGCTGGCCTACGTCGAGCGCGCGCAGGCGGAAGGCTTTCACGTTTTCCTGGATGTGCAAATTGGCGGGCTCACGCCGGTGGAAGCCATTGAATTTGCGCTGCCCTGGCTGGAGTACGACAATGTCCACCTCGCCATCGATCCCGAATTTGCCATGGTAACGCCCGGTCAGGCCAAGCCCGGCACGCCGATTGGCTACGTTACCGGCGAGCAGGTCAATCAGGTGCAGGCGCGGATGCAGGAGTACATCGAGGAGAACGACATCAAAGGGCCGCGCATTCTGATCGTCCACCAATTTCTGCAGACGATGATCCAGGACAAGGATGCCATCGATTGGAACGGCTACGATCAGGTCGAAGTCACCATCACCGCCGACGGCTGGGGCCCGCCCTTTGGCAAAATTAGCAAGTACAACAGCTTTATGAACGAGAATGTGCCCTTCACTGGCTTCAAGCTCTTCTACCGCTGGGATTCACCGCT
Organism: Caldilineaceae bacterium; assembly: GCA_965213535.1. Taxonomy (GTDB): domain Bacteria; phylum Chloroflexota; class Anaerolineae; order Caldilineales; family Caldilineaceae; genus JBCCFC01. The sequence continues at coordinate 5,361,050 of OZ243888.1, read as the reverse complement.
GATGACCGAGGCACAGGCGCTCGGTGTGGAAAGCATGAGCGGCAGCGTCAACCAGTACACGCCGAACCTGATTATCTATCAATAACGCTGATACTCGTCCCGACGCTCTGCGTCGGGACGAGCGGTTAACACTATGCCCACTTTCCCCACCCTTGACCCAGCCCTACGTCTCGCGCGTCTGTCGCCCCCTGCCGCCCGCCCGCGCACGGTGCTCGACACCGATACCTATAACGAAATTGACGACCAGTTTGCCATTGTCCAAGCGCTGCTTTCCCCGGATGCGCTCGACGTCGAGGCGATCTACGCCGCCCCCTTTCACAACGAGAAATCCAGCGGGCCGGGCGACGGCATGGAAAAGAGCTACGACGAAATTCTGCGTCTGCTGGAGCGGCTGGATCGCACGCCGGAGAACTTTGTCTATCGCGGCTCGACTGCTTGGCTCGCCGATGCCGAAACGCCGCAGCCCAGCGCTGCCGCATCGGACTTGGTTGCAAGGGGGATGAACGGCGATGGCGACGACGCGCCGCTCTACGTCATCGCCATCGGCGCGATCACCAACGTGACTTCCGCGCTGCTGATGGAGCCGCGCTTGATTGAGCGCATCGTCGTCATCTGGCTGGGCGGCCACGCGCTGTACTGGCCGCACGCGCGCGAGTTTAACCTTAAGCAGGATGTGCTCGCCGCCCAAATCCTCTTCGACTGCGGCGTCCCGCTGATTCACGTGCCCTGCATGGGTGTCGTCTCCCACCTCACCACCACCGTGCCCGAAGTGGAGCGCTACGTCGACGGACGCGGCGACATCGGCACCTACCTCGCCGACATTTTCCGTGGCCACGAAGATGACTCGACTGCGGGCGATGTCAGCGGCGAAAAGAAGGCGTGGGCCAAACAAATTTGGGATATGGCCGCCGTCGCCTGGCTGCTCAACTCGGAGTGGCTCCCCACCGATCTCGTCCCCAGCCCCTTGCTCACGCAAACCCGCGACGGCCTCCCCGTCTGGGCCGTTGATTCCTCGCGTCACCTTATCCGCAGCGCTCGCTACGTCAATCGCAACGCGATCTTCCAAGATTTCTTCGAGAAGCTTCCGTAAGGCGAAGCGCCGCTTCGCGCCACACGATGCACATTGCCATCAACGGCTGGTTCCTCGGCCAAGAAACTGCGGGCAGCGGCCAGTATTTGCACCACCTGCTGCGGGAGATGGCGGGGCAGGCGAACAACGTGCGCTTTTCGCTGTTGTTGCCGGAAGATTGGAAATTGGCAATTGGGGATTGGGGAATCGGGGCAGACAACCTCACGGTGCAGGAGCTATCTTCTGGGCCATTTGCGACTGCGTCTCGGCTGGGCAAGGTCTGGTGGGAGCAGATCGGCGTGCCCCGTGCGGCGCGGCGGCTGGAGGCCGATGTGCTGTGGGTTCCCTACTGGGCGGCCCCGCTGTGGCAGCCCGTGCCCACCGTCGTCACCGTGCATGACCTGATCCCCCGGCTGCTGCCCGAATATCGCGGCGGCCTGCTACAGCGGCTCTACACGGCGCTCGTCAGCCAGACGGCCCGTCGCGCCGACGCCGTCATCGCCGTGAGCGAGGCCAGCGCGCGGGACGTGGTCGCACACTTGGGCGCGCCGCCGAGCCGCGTGCACGCCGTGCTCAGCGGACCCAATCAGCCGCCCGCCGCGCCCGATGCGTCAACGCTGGCCGAGGTGCGCCGTCGCTACCGTCTGCCCGACCGCTACTTCCTCTACCTTGGCGGCTTCGACGTGCGCAAGAATCTGCGCACCACCCTCGCTGCCCACCGCCGCTACCTCGATCTCGCCCTGGCTCGGGGCGTCCAGCCCCTGCCCCTCGTCATCGCGGGCAAGCTGCCCGCCACCGACAGCCCCTTCGCCCCCGAGCCCCGCCACCTCGCCGCCGAGCTTGGCCTGGCTGAGCACGTTCACTTTTGCGGCTGGGTGGACGAAGTCGACAAGACAGCGATCTATGCGCTGGCGACGGCCTTTATCTTTCCCAGCGTCTACGAAGGCTTTGGCATGATGATTCTGGAGGCCATGCAGGCCGGCACACCCGTGATCACGAGCGCAGGTGGGTGAGGGAAAGAGAGGCTACGGCAGCGTGCAGCTTTGAAACGCACCTTTGACTTTGCCCAACGTCTCGCCTTCCATTCAGTTTTAGGTGTCGCTGGCTGTGCTTTTCTTAAAGCAACATACCAAGTAAAAATTAGGTCTACAGCACGTGGTCAAAATTATGAAGCGGAATTAGTTGATGCAGGTGGACAGGTAAAATTTAACGGTCAGTTGTTTGGTTCGCCGTCGGGTGCGGGACAGGCAGCGGCGAATTGGAAATCATGTAACGGTTGGACATTTTGGAAGTATTTAAACGAGGAAAGTGGAATTTGGCGACCACTCCAAGAAATTCGTTCTCGTAAAACTGCTGATTAACACGCATCTAAACTACTTCATTCTCAAAAGGAGACTCCCCATGCAACCGCAACCCATTGCCGACTACCACTGCCAGACCGGCGAAGGCCCCACCTGGCATCCCGCCGAGCAGCGCGTCTACTGGGTGGACATTCCCAACGGCCGCCTCTTTCGCTACGACCCGGCCACGGGCGAGCACGAGATGTGCTTTGAGACGGACCCTGAAACAGAGGGAGCCATCGGCGGCTACACGATCCAGGCCGACGGCAAGCTGCTGCTCTTTATGGCGCGCGGGGCGATCAAGCTCTGGCACAATGGCGTGGTCGAAACGACGCTGCTCGACGAGATTGCCGACGACCGCGAGACGCGCTTCAACGACGTGATCGCCGACCCAGCCGGTCGCGTCTTCTGCGGCACAATGCCCATCGATGGGCGCGACGGTCGGCTCTACCGCATGGATTTTGACCACGCGCTGACGGAGGTCGTCGCACCGGTGGGCGTCTCCAACGGCCTCGGCTTTACGCGCGACCTCAAGCAGATGTACTACACGGATACCACCGCCCACAAAATCTACCGCTTTGACTATGACCAGGCGACGGGCGAAATCAGCAACCAAACGGTCTTTGTGGACGTGCCGCGGGAGGAAGGCGAAGGCCACCCGGACGGGATGACGGTCGATGCGGCGGGCTACGTCTGGTCGGCGCGCTGGGATGGGCACTGCCTGGTGCGCTACACGCCGGAGGGCGTCGAGGAGCGTCGCATCAAATTTCCCACGGCCAAAAAAGTTTCCAGCGTCACCTTTGGCGGGCCGGACTACACCGACATGTACATCACCACGGCGGGCGGCCACAACAAGGAGGAAAACGGCGAGGATGCGGGCGCGCTGTTTCACCTTAATCTGGGCATTCCGGGCGTGCCGGAATTTCCATCGCGGATTGAAGTGTAGAGAACGAACAATGAGTAGAGAAGGATGAATGGGAATGGGGAGGTCACGGGTCCGCCTCACCGCCGTCGCCGTGCGCATCCTTGCCCGTACAAGGGCGTCGACGGCGCGAGCGTTGGGGCTGGAGGTCGAGATGGGAGGCAGTGGAGGCGGGTCGGTGGGTGGATTTTGTGCTGCTGAATGACGGGGTTCGATTGGGGGCAATTGATGTTCTATTACGATAGCGCCGCAAACGTCGAACGATACATCCAAATGGCTGAAGGCTACGACGGGAGAATGCTGGTCGACTTGTTGAAGCAGCAGTTGAAGCCCGGCGCGACCGTGCTGGAGCTGGGCATGGGGCCGGGCAAGGATTTGGCGCTGCTGGCCGAGTCCTTTATCGTCACTGGCTCGGACAGCTCGGCGGTCTTTCTCGATCGATATCGCCAGCAGCATCCCGATGCCGATGTGGTGCAACTCGACGCGGTCGAGATACACATCGACCGGCGGTTTGACGCCGTTTACTCGAACAAAGTCCTCTATCACCTAACAAAGACGCAGCTGCATCAATCCTTTCAGCGACAGGCCCGCGTGCTGCATTCTCGTGGAATTGCGCTGCACTCGTTTTGGTATGGAGACGAAGCCGAGGAATATCACGGTCTGCATTCTCAGTACCACACGGAGGAATCGCTTGCCGCCGCGATGGGTGGAGCGTTTGAAATCATCGAGAGCAAGCGTTATGCCGAGATGGAAGCGGGCGACTCGCTTTACGTGGTGTTGAGGAAGAAGGGGTGAAGCGCGGAATCAAACAGTTGGGGCGCGAAAGAACGCAGGAGTACGCGCATCAAAGTTGAATTACCACATCTTGCTTCAGCAGTCAGTTTTGACAAAAATCAGCGTTCTGCCGCAGACCTCCTTCGGCCCAGAGCAAGCTTCGCGTCCAAACCTATTCTGATTGTTCCACGCTCGTTACAACCACCCGCCGCGCCCCCGCCACCACCAGCGCCTGAACCACCGCGGCCCGCGTCGACGCGCTCACCAGCGCAATCACGTTGCCGCCGCGCCCGCCGCCGCTCAATTTGGCACCCATTGCGCCAGCACCACGGGCCGCATCGACCAGCCGATCCAGCGTCGGTGAACTGACGCCGATAGCTTGCAGCAACGCATGATTGTGATTGAACAAGTCGCCCAACTTTTCCTGCTCCCCCACTTCCCCGTTCCCCTGCTCAATCAACGCCCGCGCCGCCACCGCAGTCGCCGCCATCTCATCAAACAGCCGCTCGTATCGCTCCGGCTTGCGCTGTCGAGCGATCCGCACATCGCCGACCGTCTCGCGCGTGGGGCTGGCAAGGCCGCTGTCCGCAATCGTCAACGTAAGCGGCAGGCGCGGCACGAATGTTTGCGGCAGCTGGCCTTTGACAAACCAAACGGGCTGGCCGTAGGCGATGACGGTGTTGTCGATGCCGCTGGGCGTGCCGTGGTGCAGCCGCTCGCTCTCGAAGATAATATCGCTCATCGTCGCCGCGTCGAGAAGTTGCCCGGCGTGGGCAAACAATGCTTTTACCAAAGCCGCACTAACTGCCGCGCCGCTGCCCAGCCCGCTGGCGATGGGAATAGTGCTGTGCAGGTCGACTTGCCAGTTTGGCGAATCAAGCGCCAGCCGCGCCAGCGCCAGCCGCGCGGCGACGATGAGCGGTTCGTTGTGGTGCTGCGGATTGTCGAGGGTGAAGGTGCGGCCGAGGTCGCGCGCGTGAAGGGTGAGGCCGCTGCCGGGCTGTCCATCGCACACGGTTGCCGTGGCCTGCACCTCCCAGACGGGCACGGCGAGAGCCGGTCGCCCGTAAACGACGGCGTGCTCACCGACGAGGATGATTTTGCCTGGCGCGGTAGCGGTGGTCACGGATTAGGCGGGCACGAGTTCGGCAGTGGGTTGTAAAGTTAGCAGTTCGTTTACTGTGTCGATTAGCGCCTGTATCAACTGCGGGTCTTGCGAAGTTCGGTAGCCGTGCGCGATTGCTTTGCGCACACGTGCTGCCTCCACCAAGCGGTTGTGGTTATCTCTGGAGATAACGCCTTCCATTGTCAGGGCTTTGGTCAAAGATGTTGACGTTTGGTAGCGCGGAAAAATTTCTTCCCGATACCCAATCTTGCGCAGCACAGCTTCCGCTGCCGACCAAGCGATCAGCATGGCAGCCTCAGTAAGGCCACCGTCCAACAGCTGTTGAGATTGATTCAGATGCTGTCGGATTTCTATTTCGGAGAAGGATGCAGAAAAATCAAACGGTACATCTGAATTTTCGGTAACAACCAACTCGAAGTTCCATCTGTCATGCTGTTGCAGCGCGCGGGCCATCTCTGGGATGCGCTGGTCTATCGCCGGTATCGTCCGATCCGTCACCGCAATGGCGGTCATCTGATTATCTTTGCTCACCAGCAAAGCAGGTTGAAATTCCCGCAGAAACGTTGGTAGCTGCTCTTTCGTCGGATTTTCGATTACCTCATATCCCCTGTTCCGATATTGCTCCGCTATCAGATTTAGACGTTGATTCTGGGGGGACGCCGTAAATTTCGACACCGGTTACCTCCAACGGCGAGGCTTCCCCCACCAATACGTATAAAAAGTCGCCGCCTTTACGCCACCTTTGCGTCAACAGCTGCGAAGAATTCTCAAAGGTTAGTTCGTTGTTGATGTCGCGCTTTCGGACAATGCAGTCTGTGATCTGTTTGTCATCTATGTACGCCAACCCATTCAGTGCATCAGATATAGGTTTGGGAATATTATCAACATCCATGTCAATTGTATCGTAGAAGTAGATAATTGTCAGGACGATGGAATCTGCGCTGGGTAGTTCATCCGCCCAGAGGCGCTGCGCCGCAGTTCTAACGGCCTGCTTCCATTCACGTACCAACTCGCGTCTGCGCGCCTGCTGGGAAACAGGAGGCCCATCCACAATAAATTCAAAGGGAAGCATAAGACGCTGTTATTTATCCAAAATCTCCACCAGCGCCTCGACCAGCACCCCGTTCTCTGCCTCCGTATTGTAAAAGTACGGACTCAGCCGCAGCGCACCCGGTCGGTAGTCGATGATGATGTTGCGTGCTTTTAACTGCTTCACCACCTCCGCTGGTTCTTCTGTTGCGCCAGTCAACGGCAGCATGATGATACCCGCGTGGCGGCTCATGTCGTCGGGCAGGCGCGGCGAGAGGCCAGCGTCGCGCAGGCGGGCGATGAGATCATTGCCCAATTCCCGGGTGCGAGCGCGGATGGCGGCGGGGCCAATCTCTTCGACGATGCCCATGCCCGCGTTGGCGGCGTAGACGGCGGCGAGAGCGGGCGTGCCCGGCTCGAAGCGGCGCGCATCGGGCGCCATCTCGAAGCGGTCGGGGTTGAAGTGGAACATATCTTTGGCGGCGAACCAGCCGGTAGTGGTTGGGCGAAGCTGCTCGATCAGCGATTCGCGCACGTACATAAACACAATTCCCGGCCCGCCCAGCAGCCACTTGAGCCCGCCGCTCAGGTAAAAATCTACGTCCGCGGCCTTAACATCCACCGGGATCTGCCCCGCCGCTTGGTAGCCATCAATCAGCGAGAGCGCCCCGCGTGCGTGTGCCATCTCCGTGATCGCGGCGATGTCCTGAATCCAGCCGCTGGTGAAAAAGACGTGCGTTGTTGCTACCAATTTGGTTTGCGACCCAACCGCCTCATCAAAGGCCGCGAGCGGCACGTGGATACGGTCCGGCGAATTTAGCAGCCTCACGGACGCGCCCTGGCGTTCGCGCGCCATCCACTGGTAGGGAATGGTGGGAAAGTCCATCTCCGTCACCACGGCTTCGCCGCGCTCGCGGTAGTCCAGGCTGCCCGCAATCACGCTCAAGGCCACACCAATGCTGGGTAGCGCGGCCACTTCGTGTGGCTCGGCGTTGATCAGCCGTGCAAAGCGGGCGCGCGCCGCGGCCAGCTCGCCCAGCCAGATTTCGTACCACGCGCTTGCGCCATGTTCCATCCACAAATCAAAAAACCGATTCATCGCGTCGCGGCTGCGCAGGCTCAGCTGGCCAAGTGAGCAGGTGTTGAGATAGGTGCTCCGAGACAAGCCAGGAAATTGGGTGCGCCAAGCGTCGGTTAACGAAACGGCTGCGAGTTCGGGAGATGACATGGTTGTTTCTGTGGTGAAAGATTGAAGATTGGAGGAGAGCATAGATTGGAGGACAGCATAGTCGTTTAATCTTCAATCTTTAATTTTGTCCGGCACATCCGTGATGATGGCGTTTACGCCTAATGTGGCCAGCCGCGCCGCTTCCTCTGCCTCGTTGACGGTCCAGGTGTTGACGGCGAGATTGTGCTCGTTGGCCCACGCCATTCCTTCTTCCTGGACGAGCGTATGGTGGGGGTGCAGGGCTTGAATGTCAAAAATGGGGGAGAGCAGCGCGGCGCGCAAGAAATCGGGCAGTTGCTCGTGAAAGAGGTAGCCGATCCGGGCCTGGGGCGCGAGCGAGCGCACCTTGAGCAGCGCGAGCAGATTGAAGCTGGACACAATAACGCTCTCCCACAAACTATGCCGCGCCAGCAGCTCGACGAGCGGCTCGGCTTCGTCGATATCGCGGAAGTTGCGGCTCTTGATTTCGACGTTGAGCGTACAGCGCCCGTCCACCAGCTCAAGCACTTCGTCGAGCGTGGGGATGCGCGTGGCGGCAAATTCATCGCTAAAGTGGCGACCCGCGTCGAGCACGCGCAGACCGACCAGCGTCATCTCGCTGACCGTGCCCGTGCCGTTGGTCGTTTTGTCCACGCTAAAATCGTGGATCACCACAAGCTCGCCGCTGGCGCAGCGCTGCACGTCCAGCTCAATGCCGTCCACGCCGAGATCGAGCGCGCGCTGGAAGGCGGGCAGGGTGTTTTCGGGCGCGTCGGCCCGTGCGCCGCGGTGGGCGAAGATTAAGGGGGATTTCATGCGGGTTGTGCATTTGGTAAAACCTGCCGGAAGGGCGGGTCGAGCAGATCGGTTAAATTACGGGCGTGCTCCGATGTGATTGCCACGAGATTACCGTGCACATCTAGATCCAAGACCGTGTTTTCATTCAAATCCGTCGCCTCTACAACGGCCTGCTCATTAAGCTGAATGTAAAGCGTATCAGTTTCTTGAAAATACTGAATCTGCATAGGTTGCTCCTTAAAGCGCCGATCAAAAAACGCGTTGTAAATTGTCTCGCCATCCCCAAGCAAAATTACGCGCAGGTAGCGTCCTTCTGCTTCGGTGATTTTGGCCCATCGGCGAATTCACCCGTCGGCTTGAACTCTCTCGCGGACTGGATTCTCAACAGCAAATTCAATCCAAGCTTCTTGAATAACAACGCGGTCTGGGCGCTGTCAGATGCTTTGGAAATAACCTGTCGGTCATGCTTCGCGTCGGCTCTTCTCCAGCGCGTTGGCGGGCAAGCGCGCCAGCCGCGCCAGCTCCTCGCCATCGAGCAGGTAAATTGGCTTGTCCGCGGCCCACGTGCGGGCGTCCTGGCTGATGCCGCTCGCCGTGGCGAGGTAGGCCTCCGCTGCGCCCGTGTGGATCATCGTGCCGTAGAGTTCGCGCACCGTCGCCGAGCCAACCGTTCCCTTGTAGCGCTTGCACTGCACAATTGCCGGGCGACCGGCGGGATCGGTCAGCAAAATATCGATGCCGCCATCCTTCACGTCCGGCGTGTTTTGGACGCGAAATCCCTGCCGCTCAAAAATGCGCCGCGCGACGTACTCCTCAAATTGCGAAGGCGTTAAGCGGAGCAGCTGTGTCTGCGTAAGCGGAGCCCAGTGCGTTCCGTCGCGGCGATTGCGCCAAGCGATGCCCGTCTGCCGCGCCCGCTTGCGCCACACCCAGAAGATCGCCACGCCGAGCACGATACAGGCTGCGCCCAGCAGCCAGCTGAGCGGATCGCGCCACGTCAGTTCGCTGCGCAGCAAGCGCCAGCCCAGGCAGCCGTACAGCCCCAGCCAGACCGCCGACCCGGCCAGCAGCCCCAGCGTGCGCGCAAAACGCGGCAGGCGAACACGCCAGCGCAGCTTGTGCCGGGCCTGTCGCGCCAGTTGGCGCAGGTCGAGCGCTTGGCGAAGAGGGTAGGTCGTCATGAACTGGGTGAGTTGAATGGGTAAAACGAAGAGCTCTCTTTGGCACAGCCAATCTGTATAGGGAGAAATCAAGTGGGCCGGACAGGATTCGAACCCGTAACCAAGGAGTTATGAGCTCCCTGCTCTACCCTTGAGCTACCGGCCCAGAAGCAGTTATCAATTGTCGGCGGGCGGGAATGTAGAGGAAGAACAGCGGGGATTAAGTTGTGAGCGGGTAGTGGGAATCGAACCCACCTGATCGGCTTGGAAGGCCGAGGCTTTACCACTAAGCTATACCCGCACGCCATAGGCCTGAGCAAAGCCCACAGAAAAACAAAAGTCGGGGAGATAGGATTTGAACCTACGACCCCAGCGTCCCAAACGCTGTGCGCTACCAAGCTGCGCCACTCCCCGAAGTACCGCTATTGTACACGAGATTACCCGGAAGACCAAATTTGGAAATCGAATCGCTGACAAGTATGAATTAACGCGGATTAAAGATTTGACGCGGAGACGCGGAGACGCAGGGGAGATGGCTCGTCAATTGTTCCGGTTGGAGAATGACAAGTCGGGCACCGAAACTGCGGTTCGCCTCGGTCCCATACTCTACGAGTTAATTCCTCCGCGTCTCCGCGTCTCCGCGTCTCCCCACGGCTCTGCCCTACCCCGCCCCGCGCTGGCAGCGCTCGCGCGCCTGATCCCGCGTAAAAATAATGCCGGGCGTGATGTCGAGGTCGGCGGCTTCCGCATAGGACTGGGCGGCGGCACACCACTGCGCGTCATCCGCCTGCTCGTCGCCCAGGGCGACCAGCGCGGCCTGCAGCTGCGTCGGCACGTCGCGGTAGCCGGGCTGGCGCTCGTTAAAGGCCCGCAGATCGGCGACCGTCTCGGCCCAATCGTTGCCGTAGCGAGTGCTGACGTCGAGGTAATCGGCGATGGTGGTGCGCAACGTTTGCAGATCGGTCGCGTCCGGGCGCAGGGCAAGCGCATCGTCCCAGTGGGCAAGCGCCTCGGCCAGCCGGCCCTCCTGCTCGGCGTCCAGGCCGAGATTGCGGTGGGCGGCGTAAAGCGTGTCGGCAACGCGATCGGGGCGGTAGCTCGCATCCTGCACGCGGATTTGCTCCAGCAGCGTTACCACGCGCGGCCATTCCGTGTTGGCGTAAGCGGCTTGCGCGTCGGCCCACAGGGCATCGAGCGGGCTGGGCGCCCCCGCTGCCGCCCCGTCGTCGCGGATGGCTTCCACCGCGGGCACAACGGCGCCGCCCAGCGCCTGCGCGAGCTGTTCATTCCACGCCAGCGCCTCTTCATTGTCCGGATCAATCTCCAACACGAGCTGGTAGTCCGCCAGCGCGGCAACCAAATCATCGGCGGCTACGTGTTGGGCGGCGCGATCCAGCGAGATGTTGATCTGCTGGGCGCGCGCCCGGTCAAGCTGGTCCTGGCCCGCCCTCATGCCCAGCAAAAAAAAGCCCACGACAATCGCCGCCGAGAGCACCGTCGTGACCGCCAAAAACCACCACAGCCAGCTATACGAGCCCGCGCGTCGTGAGGTGCGAGGCGGCGGCGGGGCCAGCGGAGAAAACTCCGGCTCAAATCCGGCGTTGCCATCGCGGGTGGAAAAGTAATCTGGGCGATTCATGAGCGGCGATTCATCAAGAGCTATTTATAAACGGTTTCAAGCAAAACGCGGTTGGCCTCGTCCACAAATTGCAGGGTCAGCGGGCCGGTGGGCACATTGGACGCGATATTGTCCCGAAAGGGCGCATCGGGCGCGACGTTAATTTCAACGCGTGCGATTTCAACGCGCGCAACTTCGTCTTCCTCCGCCAGCACGATCAGCGCGCCAGCTAGCGGGCGCGTGGGGTAGAAGCCCAGTTCGAGGCTTGCCCCCGCGCGCGTAACGTGGAGGGCCGCCAGCTCGTTGGCAAAGCTCACGCCGCCGATTTGCTGGGCCGGATACCAAACTTCGCGCCACGTAACGGAGCCGGCGGGCGGCAGCGAAAATTGTTCATCAAAGGTCGGCGTGAGCCCGCCGTGCAGCTCCACGTAGGCCGAGCCGTCATCCGTGTAGTTGGCGGGCGGCAGCGGATCGGCCCAGCCGAGCGTGAAAATTTTGCTGCCGCGCGCAATCTCCGCCGGAAAGGTGCGCACGGCGCCCGCGTCGGCTGCCGGGTTGTAGACGGCGGTAAAGGGGCCGCTGGCGGCGGGCGCTTCAAAGAGCCCCGCATATTGGCGGTGGCTGCCCAACTCGCTCAAATCGCGGCCATCCGGCGCAGTGGGCCACGAAATCGTCTCGCCCGGCGGCAGGGCAGGGTCAAATGTGGTATGTATCTCGACCTGCTCGCTCGGCAGCACAAATTGCAGGCTGGCATCGAGCGCGTTGGTGGGGCCGGGCGCCAGGGCGGCGGCGTGCCAGAAGGCAAAATCTACTGGCTCCCGGCTCGGGTTGGACAGCGTCGGCTCGACCTGAAAGCTGGCCGCGCCCGCCAGCAGCGAGACGGTGACGCTCGCGTTGAGCACGCGTCCGTCGCCGGGTGTGAAGACGGTGATGGTCGCCAAATCTTCGCTCTGCTGCAGCGGCAGATAGCCCCACGGCTCGCCCCAGCTGTAGCCGTGCTCGACAACCGGCAGCCCCCATTCCAGCCCGCCCAGCGCCAGCCAGCCCCGCTGCTCGCCCGGCCCCCAGCGCGACGGCTTGACCACCGCGTTCTCGTAAAACATGCGGTTGCCGCTCGGCTTGTGGATGACCTGCCGAACGCGCCCGCCGAGGCTCGGCAACATCTCCAGCCGCAGGTAGGCATTCTCCAGCACCAGCAGCTCGTAATCGCGCGGCGTTGCCTCGATAGCGCCATTCTGCACGTCGGCCTCGAAGCGCTCGTAGTCAAAGATTTGGTAGGGCCAGCCGTACCGCTCATCCAGCGCTGCCGTTTGGTACTCCTCGTAGGGATAAGTCGGCAGCGTGAGCGAATCGGTAAAGACGACGACCGTGCCCACGGGAGCCGGCGCGGGCGCGCTCTGGTCGGCGGCGGGCGACGCGGGCGTCGGCGTGCTCGCCGCGGGGGCGCCGGTTGATGTTGTGGCAGCAGCGGCGACCGTTGTCGACGCGACCGCTGTCGGCGCGACCGTTGTCGACGCGACCGCTTCCGTCACGGCACTTTCTGTCGCGGCACTTTCCGTCGCGGCGTTTTCAGCGGGGACGACGCTGCGGCCACAGCCAAGAAGCAGGCCGCTAAGAGCCAGCAACCAGCATATTAGACGAGAGCGGGCATTAAACATGGGAGGATTATACGCGGATTCTTGAGCGGTGGGCAAAGTTGGCGGGGCGATGGGCGGAGAAGACGCGAGTCTGGTCTGAGAAAGCTGGACTTGCAGCCTATCTATCACCCCGCAGCCACTCCAACACTTTAGCCAAATCCCGCGGCGGCTCCGCCACAAACTCGCGCTTTGTCCCGTCCAGCAACGTCAGCCCCAGCTTGTGCGCGTGCAAAAACTGGCGGTCCAGCGGCAGGCGCTGCTTGCGATAGCCGTAAAGCGTATCGCCGACGACGGGGTGCTTTTGCCACGCGAGATGCACGCGAATCTGGTGCGTGCGACCGGTGTGCAGCACGACGCGCAGCAGGCTGAAGTGGGCAACGGCCCCGCCGCTGAGGCCCAGCTGATTGCCGGGTGCGCTGTAGGTGGAGAGCGTGTGGTAATCCGTTATTGCGTCGCGACCCTGCGGCACGCCGGTAAGTGGATCGGCGGGCAAGATGGCCTGGCGCTTGCGATCCACGGGATGGCGGCCCATTGGCGCGTTGAGGCGACCTTCCGGCGGCTCCATCTGCCCCTCGACAAGCGCAAGATACTCTTTGTAAACAGTGCGATCCTTGAACTGCGCCTGCAGGAAGCGGTGTGCCCGGTCGTGCTTGGCGACGACGATCAGGCCGCTGGTTTCGCGATCCAGCCGGTGGACCAGCCCCGGTCGCCGCGCGCCGCCGACGCCTTCGATGTCCGGCGCGTGGTGCAGCACGGCGTTGACGAGCGTGCCCGTGGCGTGGCCCGGCGCGGGGTGCACAACCATGCCCGCAGGCTTGTCGATGATGAGCAGATCGTCGTCTTCGTAGACGATGGTAAGGGGAATGGCTTCGGGCTGGGGCGCGCCCGCTTCTTCGACCACGGGCGGGATTTCCACGACAACGCGCTCGCCCACCGACAGCCGATGGTTGGCGCGCGCGATCTCTTCGTCGACCGTGACGGCGTCATCTTTGATCCAGCGCTGAACTTCGCTGCGGCTGCGGTCCGTCAGCGTGGCGGCGAGCCAGCGGTCAAGCCGGTTGCCGGCGGCCTCGTCGGGGACGGTGAGCGTAAGTGGCTCGCTCACGAGTTGGGCTGTTCGCCACGCAGGCGAGCCAGTTCAGCTGCAAGCTCGCGCACTTGTGCTTCAGCGGATTCACGGGCTCCGGCTTCGTACTGCACGCGCTGTTCGGCCAGCACGCGCGCTTCGTGCTCGGCTTCGGCGCGTTTGTGTTCGGCTTCGGCGCGCTCGCGTTCGGCTTCGGCGCGCTCCCGATCCGAGAGAATGCGCGTGCGCGTTTTCGCATCCAGCACGTGAAATTTCTGGTGATCACCGCTGGGCCCAAAGAGCAGATTCGCCACCCGTGACAGCACGAAGCCATTCTCGTCCGGCTGGATTGGACGATAGCGTTCACCCTCCAAGCGATAGCCACCCACGATGTAATCCACGGCGGTGCGCCCTTCGCGCAAACCGGAATCGATTATAATATACTCGTCGATCCCGGCTCTTTGATAGATAAAGACCTTGTCAAACAAATCGGGGCGCACGTAGCGCGGCGAAACCATTTCGATCACGAGCGTGGGCTGTGTGCCCTCCTCTTCAATGCGAAATCGGCCGCGCGGGCGCTCGGGCTCATTCACATTGGGCACAACCGAAACATCCGGCGCGGGGCTATACCATGTTGGATCGGGCCATTCCATCTTTAAGTCGCTGAAAACGGTCAGATCAAAGCGCTCTCGCAGTGCATAATGCACAATGCTTTCGAGGTCGTTAACGTCCCGCACGTGAAGCGTTCCTTGCACAAAATGATCTCCATGTTGGGGGGTAAGGAAGTCGTCCTGCGCCAGCGGAACATACTGCACCCGATAATTTCCCTCGTCGTCTTCGGTTTCGACGAGGCGGTGGCCGTAGTAGAATTTTTCTTCTACAGTATCCTGCGCCGGATCAAAGGTAATGATGGGCAGCGTGCTAGTCGTCGCCATAATTTCTCCTCAATCGCTCGCGCCGCTTGGGTTGGCGCTTTGAGATTCTGTGCCGTGCGACTCCGTACTGTACGCTCGAACTTCTGCGTCCGCCAGTTCTGTGTGGGATGGACTCTCTGCTGCCTCTCCACCACTGGTCGTCCTTTCCCCCGCATCACCCCGGCGCGCCTCCTGGTAGTCCTGCCAGAAAATGTACGCCCCCAGCCCAATCACGCCGGTGACGATGGCGCTGTCGGCGATGTTGTAGTTGGGAATGTACCAGACGCCGGGGATGCCCGTCACGATAAAGTCGGTGACGTAGCCCTGGTAGAGCCGATCCAGCAGGTTGCCGATGGCGCCGCCAAGCTGGAGGCCGAGCAGCAGCCGCACAAAGAGCTGGTGCAGCGGCAGGTAGCGCACGTAAACCAGAATCGCAATGGCGACCACGACGGCAATCACGGTAAAGAGCAATCGCTGATTTTGCAGAATGCCAAAGGCCGCACCGTAGTTGTGCACGTGCTGAAAGAAGAAGTAGTCGCTGATCGAGGGGTAGGGAATGAGCGACGTATAATCGGGAATGTTCCGCCGCACGAGCACCTTCGTCCACTGGTCCAGCCCGATGATAACGCCCGCCACCACCAATACCAGCCACGCCCGCCGCAGCCAATTTGTTACCGCTTGCATAAAATCTCCAAAAACTAAGAAATGTAACGCAAAGGCGCAAAGGCGCAAGGGAAAGGCTTCACTAACAAAGCTCTCTCCGCATCCCTGCATCCCTGCGTCCCTGCGTCTCCACGTTCTTTCCATTTGCGTCTTCGCATTGATTTTCTTATTCTACCGCAAAACGAAATAACTGGTGAATCCGAACGGATGTGTTATACTGACTGGAAAAATCAACTGATTGAGGAGAATTCTTTGTATGCCGGGTGATATTACCGTTGCGCTGGTGCAGATGGCCCCACAGCTCGCCAACCCCGAAGCCAATCTGCGCAAGATGGGCGATTTTGTGGAGCGCATCTGCGGCGAGCAGCGCACTGATCTAATTGTTTTTCCTGAACTGAGCTACACCGGGGCCGAGCTGGGCCTGCGCGCCACCGATCTGGCCGAACGCGTGCCGGGCCACGCCACCAACTATTTGGCCAAGCGCGCCAGCGACTTTAACACGCACGTCGTCTTTGGCCTTGTCGTCAAGGAAAAAGTCGAGAGCATTCTTTACAACGGGCTGGTCTGCCTCGGCCCCGAAGGCGACATCATGGCCGAATATCGCAAGGTGCACCTGCTGGGCGAGGAGCGCCAGGTCTATCGCGGCGGCTTCCGCTTCATCACCGCCGAGGCCGAGTGGGGGCGCTTTGGGCTGCTGGCCGGCAGCGATTTGGCTTTCCCCGAAGCGGCGCGCAGCCTCACGATGGAGGGGGCGGATTTGGTGGTGATCAGCGCCAACTGGGAGGAGCAGTTCAGCGACTCGTGGCGCGCGCACCTGATTAGCCGCGCCTGTGAGAACGCCGTTTACGTGGCCGCCGCCAATCGCGTCGGCGAGGAGCCAACCATGCGCTTCGCCGGCGACAGCCTGCTCGTTGGCCCGATGGGCGAAGTCTACACCGTGCTCGACGAGAACATCGAGGGCTACGCCGTTGCCACCATCGACATGGACCGCGTGCGCACCGTGCGCGAAGAGCGCCAGCTTATCCAGTTCCGCGAGCCCAATGCCTACCGGGCCGTGGTCAAAAAATACTAAAGTAAAGTTGCGTCGAGAACAGGAGTTTGAGGAGCCAGTGACAGTCACTGTCCAGACAAAATGGGGTAAGCTGTCCGGCTATGGACAGTGACAGTCACTTAGACCGCGAACTCTTGCTTTCATTTTGCACGCACTTTAGACCCTAAGTCGGCGCCTAGTTTTGGACACGGATGAGACGAATAGACACGGATGAAGTCCGTTGCTTCGGTTTTCAGCTTGGATTTACCGTCTATCCGTATGCAAAACCCGTGTTCATCTGTGTCCTAAATTTCTCCGAGTTTAAGTCACGCCAGATTACTAACCGAGACACAGGTAACCTTACCTTTTTATGAGCGATATTGAGACGGCGACTGCGCCTTCCCCCAGCCAATCCACTACAAACCACGAACGCCTCGTTCGCAGCGGGGATTGGCGCGTGGCCGAGCACGCGATGGACTACCGCGTCGAGCAGCCGAGCGAGATGCTGGTGGAGCGCGTCACCTGGGACAGCAGCACGCCCACCCAGTCGCTCGGTGGCGGCATGGAGGGGGTAACGATTGCCGCACCGCACTTTGTCTGGTTTCGCTTTTGGCTGACGGATGAGGATCAGATCGTCGAAAAGTATTTTAACGATGTCGGCGCGCCCATTGGCGTACGTGCGCCCATCTGCCGCCAGTTTGAGAAAAACGGCGGCCAGCTTTCCACCGCCGATCTGCTGCTCACGCTCTGGATCGGCGCAGACGAGCGCGTGACGCTGCTGCACGAAGAGGCGTTTGACGACGCCATCGCGCGCGAGGAGCTCTCGCCCGTGGAGATCGAGCTGGCCGAACGCCGCGTGCGCACGCTGACGACGTCGATTGCGCAAAAGCAGTTTCCGCCCGCCCTGGTGCGGAATCTCGAATTAAAAAAGTAGGCGGATTTAGAGATTGGCAAGTAGGGATTGGGTTGGTTGCACAACCGATCCAATCCCTACTTGCCAATTTTCAATTACAGCCGCAATACAAGCTATATTCCCAGCCTTTCCCTCATATGATCGCCATCCTTGACTACGGCGTGGGCAACCTGCGCAGCGTCTACAAAGCCTTTGAAACCGTGGCCGTTCCGCTCGGCGTGGCCGTGGACATCGTGGATGCACCCGCGGACTTTACGCGCTGGCGGGCGGTGGTGCTGCCGGGCCAGGGCGCGTTTGGGGAGAGCATCGACAGCGTGCGGCGGCAGGGCTTTGAGCAGCCGCTGCTCGATTTTGTCGAGGCGGGGCTGCCGCTGCTGGGCATCTGCGTGGGGATGCAGCTGCTGCTCGATTCGAGCGAAGAGATGGGCCAGCACGAGGGCCTGCACATCGTCCCCGGCCACGTGCGCCGCTTCCCCAATTGTCCCGATCCCGAACACCCCGCGCGTTTGCTGCGCGTCCCCCAAATTGGCTGGAATCGCCTCCACCACCAGCGCGATGATGCTCTGCTCACCCCCAGTTTATTGGATAACGTGCCGGACGGCGCGCACGCCTACTTCGCCCACAGCTACTTCTGCGATGTCGATGACCGCGACGCCGTGCTCGCCACCACCGATTACGGCCTCGCCTACCCCAGCATTCTTCGCTACAAAAACGCCTGGGGCATCCAGCCCCACCCAGAAAAATCTCACGCCGTGGGTCTGCGGATTCTGGCGAACTTTCTCCGCATGGTGAAATAGATTTACGATTTTGGATTTACGATTAGCGACTGGGCTTGCCCAGAAGTCGTTGTCTATCAGTGTACAAATCGTAAATCCAAAATGCGCCTCTACCTCATCACCCACGCCCACACGCAGCAAGAGCCCGCTGTCGACGTGGCCCGCTGGCGGCTCTCCGACGCCGGGCGCGAGCAGGCGGCGGTGCTGGCGCGCGAGCCCTTTTGGGCCGAGGTTGATCGCATTGTCCTCAGCAGCGAGCCCAAGACGCAATTGACGGTAGAGCCCGTGCTGGCCACGCGCGACTTGCCGCTGACAACTGATGCCCGCTTCGACGAGCTGCATCGCCCAGGCTGGGTTGGTGATTACGTCGGACGGGTGGCCCACTGCTTTGCCCACCCCCACCAGGCCGCTGTCGACTGGGAGCCGGCCTCCGATGCGCTGGCTCGCTTCTGCGCGGGCATTGCCGACCTGCACGCGCGGTTTCCCAAACAAACGCTCGCCCTCATCGGCCACGGCCTCACGCTCAGCCTCTATCGCGCCCACCTGCTACACCAATACCGCGACGGCGCAATTTGGGTGCGGCTGGCGGACTGGCGGGCGCTGGCCTTTGCCGCCGTGGCGCTGGTCGAGGGGGAAGCCGATCAAGCTGTGCTGCGTCGAGATTTTGCGCCCACTTCGGCTTCAGCGGGCCGCGCATAGCGAGCTGGCTGGCCCGCCGTGAAAAATCCGCCCCAAGAAATTCACTGCGACAAAAGATGGATGAACGTTACGTTTGTTTCTCCCCGTGCGTGATATGCTTTTCTCCAACAGCGCTGCATCTCCGCGTTGAGCCCGCCACGCTTCGCCGTGACTGCTTCAGCGGCGGTGCCACCAATCCGCTACGCAGATAATTTACAGAAAAAGGTTGGTCTGGCTCCGCATCCGCGCCGCTGGCTGTTTGTTCTGCCATCGCACCCAGGCTCCGCACCACAGCGCCTTCGACCATTTCCCGCACGGCTCGCCGCCTGCGTTATAAGAAAAGTTGGCTACTCCATGATTATCTACCCCGCAATCGATCTGCGCGAGGGCAAGTGCGTGCGCTTGCTGCAGGGTGACCCAAACGCACAAACCATTTTTGACGATGACCCGGTGCGGGTGGCACAGCGTTGGGTGGCGGAGGGGGCAACGTGGCTGCACATCGTCAACCTGGACGGTGCGCTCAACGCCAAGCACTCGCAGATCGATTCGATGCGGCGCGTTGGGGCTGGCTCTGGCTCCAACATTTTGGTGCAGTCGCCGGGGACGCAAAAGCTCGAACCGTTTGGGGAAGGCGCGGCGCGGCGCTTGCCGATCAACTTGCGCTGCCTGCGCGACATTCGCCAGGCCGTTGATGTCAAAATTCAGTTTGGCGGGGGGCTGCGCACGCTGGAGGATATTGAGCTGGCGCTGGCGCTGGGCGTTGATCGCGTGGTGCTGGGCACGGTGGCGGTGGAAAATCCCGCCATCGTGCGCGATGCGCTGGCGTCGTGGGGCAGCGAGCGCGTGGCCGTGGGGCTGGACGCGCGCAACGGCCACGTGGCCACCCACGGCTGGCAGGAAACGAGCGATCTCGACCTGATCGAGATGGGCCACCGCATGGCGGCGCTCGGCGTCGAACACGTGCTCTTCACCGACATCGAGCGCGACGGCATGATGACCGGCGTCAACCTCGACCGCACCACCCACCTCGCGGATACAACCGGTCTCTCCGTCATCGCCAGCGGCGGCGTCGCCAGCATTTACGACATCGAACGGCTCAAGCAGCGCGAGCACTACAACGTGGGCGGCGTCGTTGTGGGCCGCGCGCTCTACACGGGCGACATCGATCTCGCCGAGGCGTTGATGGTCGCCGCGCTGCCGCTGGCCAAGCACAGCGCCGGCATCGTTCCCTTTCGCCGCTCCGAGGAGGGCGTGCGTTTTCTGATGCTCTTTAACTTGTTCTTCGAGAAGTGGCAGTTTCCCCGCGGCGGCCTCGAAGCGCCGGAAGAGTTGCTCGACTGTGCGGTGCGCGAGTTCCGAGAAGAAACCTGCTTGGACGTAAAGCAGGTTTATGCAGATTGCCGCACGGATTTACACTACATCAAGCGCATCCGCAACCACGAAATCGAGCGCACCGTCGTCTACTTTCTGGGCGAGGCGAGCGGGGGCGAAGCAATGCTCTGCCACGACAACCACTGCGAAGTCCGCTGGTTCACGCCGGAGGAAACCTGGGAGATGCTCACCGAAACGTCGCCCGAACAGCTCCCAGCTTTTGATAGAGCGATGGCATATATGACAGAACACAATCTTTTGTAAGCTAAAATATGACGTGGAGACGCGGGGACACAGAGAAGACGTTACCAGAGAATTCTCCGCGTCCCCGCGTCCCCGCGTCAAAGTTCCTAAACATGTTAGCCAAGCGCATTATCCCCTGCCTCGATGTCAAAGATGGCCGCGTCGTCAAGGGCATTAACTTTGTCGACCTCGTGGACGCTGGCGACCCCGTGGCGCAGGCGCAGGCCTACGACCGCGAAGGGGCGGACGAGTTGGTCTTCCTCGACATCACCGCCACCCACGAGCGGCGCGATATCGTCACCGACATGGTGCGCGCCGTGGCGGATACGGTTTTTATCCCCTTTACCGTGGGCGGTGGCCTGCGCACGGTCGACAACATGCGCGCGATCCTGCTGGCCGGGGCGGACAAAGTCAGCCTTAATTCGGCCGCCGTGCGCAACCCCGACATCATTAGCGAAGGGGCCAAGCGCTTTGGCAGCCAGTGCATCGTCGTCGCCATCGACGCGCGGCTGCGCCAGGGCGAGGCGCGCGAGCAGCGCGGCGAGGGCTGGGATGTCTACGTCAGCGGCGGGCGGACGAACACCGAGCTGGACGCCGTCGCGTGGGCGCGCGAGGCCGAGCGGCGCGGCGCGGGCGAGCTCCTGCTCACCTCGATGGACGGCGACGGCACGCAGGAGGGCTACGACGTTTCGCTGACGCACGCCATCAGCAGCGCCGTCGGCATCCCCGTGATCGCCAGCGGCGGCGCGGGGCGGGTCGAGCACTTTGCGCAAGCGCTGACCGAAGGCGGCGCGTCGGCGGCGCTGGCCGCGAGTTTGTTTCATTTTAAGCAGATGCAGATCATGGAGTTAAAGCGAGAGTTAGTCGGTCGCGGGATTGAGATTCGGATGCCGATTGAGTTTGAGGAATAAAGATTAAAAATTAGGTAGACTGTCCAATCTTCAGTCTTTTCCATTTGCTATGAGCGAGAACGAACTCTTCGACACCCTCCAATTCAACGCCGACGGCCTCGTCCCCGCCATCGTCCAGGATGCGACGACGCGCGACGTGCTGATGATGGCGTGGATGAGCCGCGAGAGCCTGCAGCGTACGCTCGACACGGGCGAGACCGTCTTTTGGAGCCGCAGCCGCCAAGCATTGTGGCACAAGGGCGCGACCAGCGGCAACACGCAAACGGTTGTCGATTTGCGGGTCGATTGCGACGGTGATACACTCGTCGTGCTCGTCGAGCCAGCAGGCCCCGCCTGCCACACCGGCGAAACCACCTGCTTTTTTCGCTCGCTGAATACAACAGAATGAGCATGCGCCCAAGGGCATCCGGTGTGAACGGTTTGTAAGCAAATTTTTTACCTTGAGCTTATCATGACTAGGGAAACAATTCAGGCTCGCCTACGAACCATCCATCCACATTTGGCCCAAGAATATGGTGTGGAACGAATTGGGCTTTTTGGTTCATTCGCTAACGACACGGCGGATGAAGACAGCGATGTGGATATTGTTGTTGAGTTCGAGCAACCAATTGGGTTTCGGTTTATGGACTTAGTAGACGAGTTAGAGCAGACGCTTGGGCGAAAGACCGATGTATTGACACCCGAAGGCGTCAACAGCATCCGCGTAAAGCGAATCCGGCAGAAGATTGCCGAAAGCGTTATCTATATCTAGCGTTATCTATATCTAGCGTTATCTATATCTAATGTCTATGTCTAATCGAAGTGCCAAGAATTTCTCGAAGACATTCTTGAAGCAACTCGTCGCGCTGCGCTGTATATTCAAGGAATGACTTATGAAGAATTCCTGAGCGACATGAAGACACAGGATGCTGTTGTTCGTACCTTAGAAATCGCTGGTGAAGCGACAAAGCGATTACCCAGCCAACTTCGAGAACAGCACAATCTGATGTCTTGGAAGCGAATGGCGTGCGTGACAAACTAATTCACGACTACTTTGGTATAAATCATGAAATTGTTTGGAAAATAGTTGCTGAAGAATTACCTGATGTAGCCACCAAAGTCCAACAGATATTAGAACAAGCCGATAGTAAAACAGATTGAGAGCGGAGAGAACCATAGCCACTCAGCATTGCTCTCAAAACTTTATTTATGAACGACATCCTCACCTCTCTCTTCGAGACCATCCAAAGCCGTAAAGAGAACCCACCCCCCGGCTCCTACACCGCGACGTTGTTTGAACAGGGCGAGAACGAAATTCTCAAAAAGCTGGGCGAAGAGGCCATCGAGGTAATTATTGCGGCCAAGGGCGAGGGCGACGAGCGCGTGGTCTACGAACTGGCGGACTTGCTCTACCACGGCCTGGTGCTGCTGGCCGAGCGCGACATGGAGTGGGGCGCGGTTGAGGCAGAATTGGCGCGGCGGGCGCGGTAGCGGACAATCGGTGATAAAAGCGTGAACGACCACGGGCTGCGAGGCCGGTGGTTTTTTGTTTTTTGTCGTGGCCTCGTTGGCCACGACCGGCGCCGAATGAATTCGGCACCTATGTTGCGAAACGCGCTGAAGCGCGTTGGTTTGTTGTCCTAAAGTAAAGTTGCGTCGAGAACAGGAGTTTGAGGAGCCAGTGACAGTCACTGTCCAGACAAAATGGGGTAAGCTGTCCGGCTATGGACAGTGACAGTCACTTAGACCGCGAACTCTTGTTTTCATTTTGCACGCACTTTAGTTAGTGCGCTTCAACGCACTTCGCATTCCAGCCGTCGAATTCATTGGGCGGCGAACCGACGAAACGTTTGCATTCGGAGGAACCCACATGACCACACAGCCTCACGCAATCACAACCAACGGCGCGACAAATGGCGTCGCGCCCCACGCCCTGCACGCCGACCACGAAATTGCCCAGGTGCCCGCCATGTTTGCGACGACGGCGTTCACCTTCGATGACGTGCTGCTCACGCCCGGCTACGCCGAGGTGCTCCCCGCCGACATCGACCTCAGCGTGGAGCTGCACGAGCGCTTGCAGTTGAACATCCCCGTGTTGAGCGCCGCGATGGACACCGTCACCGAATCTGAGCTGGCGATTGCACTGGCGCGGCAGGGTGGCCTGGGCGCGATCCACCGCAACCTGACGCCGAGCGATCAGGCCGAAGAGGTGGACAAGGTGAAGCGCAGCGAGAGCGGCATGATCACCAACCCGATCACGCTCTCGCCGGATGCGACCCTGGCCGACGCCGAGCGGGTGATGAGCCATTACCGCATCAGCGGCGTGCCGATTACCGATGTGGACAATCGGCTCGTGGGCATTTTGACCAACCGCGACGTGCGCTTTGCCACCGACTACAGCGGCTCCATCAGCGATTTTATGACCCACGAGCCGCTGGTCACCGCGCGCATTGGGACCACGCTGGAGGAGGCCAAGCGCATCCTGCACGAGCACCGCATCGAAAAGCTGCCGCTGACGGACGATGAGGGTCTGCTCAAGGGGCTGATCACCTACAAGGATATTCTCAAGCGGCAGGATTTTCCACACGCGGCCAAGGACGAGCGCGGTCGGCTGCTGGTGGCGGGGGCGATTGGCGTGGGCGGGAGCGGGCTGGCGCGGGCCGGGCTGCTGCTGGAGGCGGGCGTGGACGCGCTCGCCATCGACACGGCGCACGGCCACAGCCGCGGCGTGGTTGACACAATCCGCGCAGTGCGCGACAATTTCGGCGCGGACGTGCCGATTCTGGCTGGCAATGTCGTCACGGGCGCTGGCGTGCGGGCGCTCGTCGAGGCGGGCGCGGATGTGATCAAGGTCGGCGTCGGCGCGGGCTCGATCTGCACGACGCGCATCGTCAGCGGCGCGGGCATGCCGCAGCTGACGGCGATTGTGGCCTGCGCCGAAGCGGGACGCGAACTGGGCGTGCCCGTCATCGCCGACGGCGGCATTCGCTACAGCGGCGACATCACCAAAGCGCTTGCCACCGGAGCCAGCGCCGTCATGCTGGGCAGCCTGCTGGCCGGGCTCCACGAATCGCCGGGCGACATTGTGATCCGCGAGGGGCGCTCGTTCAAGGAATACCGCGGCATGGGCAGCCTCGGCGCGATGAAGGGTCGCGCCAACGACCGCTACCAGAGCGCGCAAGCCAGCCCGAACGGCAGGCCCGACAGCGGCGGCAACATCGGCGGCAAAACCGTGCCCGAAGGTATCGAGGGGCAAGTGCCGTACAAGGGCCGACTGCGCGATTACGTCTTTCAGCTCGTCGGCGGCTTGCGCAGCGGCATGGGCTACGTCGGCGCGGCGAACGTGGCCGAGCTGTGGCAAAAGGCCCGCTTCGTCCGCATGACGGCGGCGAGCTACCAGGAGAGCCACCCGCACAGCATCACGATCACCAAGGAAGCGCCGAATTACCAGCTGCCAAGAGGGTAAGTCGACAACCGACAAGGGACAACCGACAAGGGACAACCGACAAGGGACAACCGACAAGGGACAACCGACAAGGGACAACCGACAAGGGACAACCGACAAGGGACAACCGACAAGGGACAACCGACAAGGGACAACCGACAAGGGACAACCGACAAGGGACAACCGACAAGGGACAACCGACAAGGGACAACCGACAAGGGACAACCGACAAGGGACAACCGACAAGGGACAACCGACAACCGACGACGGTTAGTTCACTTGTAGATGAACTTATCCCATATCTTCTTTGTTTCTGCGTAAACGCTGTTCTAGCCCAGAAAGGCAGTTACCCGAACAGCGTTGGTCGTCGGTCGTCCCCCATCGGTCGTCCCCCATCGGTCGTCCCCCATCGGTCGTCTCTTTTAACCATACAAGAAATCAGGACCTACGATATGACCGTAACCGCAATCGTCGGCGCTCAGTGGGGCGATGAGGGCAAGGGCCGCATCATCGACTATCTCGCCCAGCAGGGCGCGCCCATTGTGATGCGCTTCCAGGGCGGCGACAACGCCGGCCACACCGTGATCAACCAATATGGCAAGCACGCGCTGCACCTCGTCCCCTGCGGCATTTTCAACCCCGACGCGACCAATATCATCGGCTCCGGCTGCGTCGTCAATCCCGCGCAGCTGCTGGAGGAGATGGCGCTGCTGGAAGAGGCGGGCGTTGACACCGCGAGGCTGCTGATCAGCAACCGCGCGCAGCTGCTGCTGCCCTACCACCGCACGCTCGATGCGCTCGAAGAGCAGGCGCGCGGCAGCGACACCATCGGCACGACCAAGCGCGGCGTTGGCCCCGCCTATTCGGACAAGGCGACGCGCTCCGGTCTGCGCATGGGCGACCTGCTCAACCCGGAGTGGCTCGAAGGGCGGCTCGACAACGCGCTCAGCACCGTCAACCGCAAAATCAAAATTCTGGGCGGCGAGCCGGTCGACGGGCAGGAGCTGTACGCGCTCTGCATGGACTACCGCCGCCACTTTGAGGATCGCATTGTCGACACCGTGCCGATTCTGCGGCGCGCGCTCAACGAAAATCGAGATGTGCTGCTCGAAGGGCAGCTCGGCGTCATGCGCGATCTCGACTGGGGCATCTATCCCTACGTCACCAGCAGCAACCCGACCGCCGCCTTTGCGCCGACCGGGGCTGGCCTGCCCGCCCGCGCCATCGACCGCATCGTCGGCATCGTCAAGGCCTACAGCACCTGCGTCGGCGACGGGCCTTTCCCGGTGGAGCTAGAGGGGGCGGATGCCGAGCGGCTGCGCGACATCGGCAAAGAATTTGGTGCGACCACCGGTCGCCCGCGCCGCGTCGGCTGGTTTGACGGCGTGGCGATCAACTACGCCGTCTGGCTCAACGGCATGACGAGCATCGCCGTCACCAAGCTGGACATTCTGGACCACTTCGAGACGATCCAGATTTGCACGGGTTATCGAATGCCCAACGGCGACGTGATCACCAAATCTATGCCGGACACGCCGCTGCTCTACGAAGTCGAGCCGGTCTATGAGGAGTGGGAGGGCTGGCTGGAATCGACGGAAGATTGTCGCCACATCGAGGAGTTGCCGCCGCGGGCCAAAGCCTACCTTGCGCGCATCGGCGAACTGGCGGGCGTCCCGATTGATTATGTGTCGGTGGGGCCGGAGCGGCAGCAGATGTTTGTGGTATAATTGGGCGCATGGCCTTTGACACGTACCTGCTTGATCAGGCGCTGGAGCAGCGCCGCCAAAGGCTCGAAGAAGCGCGCCAGCAGACCTTGCGGCAGACCTTTGATTTGCTTGACAAGGTGGCGACGCCGCTCGGCGTTGATCGCGCCTACGTGTTCGGCTCGGTGCTGCGCGCGGGGCGCTTTCACGAGCGCTCGGACGTCGACGTGGCGGTGGAGGCGATCGAGCCGGAAGCGTTTTTTGCGCTGATGAGTCGGCTGTCGTCGGCGCTCGTGCGCGACGTGGACGTGGTGGACTTGCGCAAGTGTCACTTTGCCGAGCGCGTGCGGGAAACGGGGGAGTTGTGGACGCCAACCAGAATTTAGTTTTAGTTACCGAAATGCGCAATCAAATGGCGCTCATCGAGCAGACCTTTGAGCGCATGGAAGCGCGCGCGGCGGAGCTATCGAGCGGCAGAGCCGTGGAGCTAGAAAGCGTTGGCTACCAACTGCACAACGTCTACAACGCGGTAGAGGATCTGTTTGTCATTGTGGCCCGCCATTTTGAAAATAACATTGCAGATATGAGCAGTTGGCACACTGCACTCTTGCAGCGCATGGCTCACGCCGTTGAAGGCGTGCGCCCCGCATTAATTACAACAGAAACGCATCAACTATTGGCTCCACTCCGCAGCTTTCGCCACTTTTTCCGCCACGCCGATGTGGCCGTTATTGAGCAACCTCAACTCGAAATCAATCTACACAAGGCACGCGCCGTTCGTCTATCTCTACAGCAAGACGTAGAGCACTTTCTCGCGCAACTGTAACAGCCGGATCGGGCTCAAGCGAACAGATTTTGTGATGGAAGCGTGCTACAATTGGCGAAATCGAAACGTAACTAAAACGTGATACGTGGTGCGTGAACTGATACCCGACCTGATGGGGTGCTGGTCCATGCACCAAGCATTACGCACTACGGAGAAAATTATGGCAGACCAAAATTACGACTACGACCTCATCGTCCTCGGCAGCGGGCCGGGCGGCTATGTGGCGGCGATTCGGGCGGCGCAGCTGGGGCTAAAGACGGCGATTGTCGAGCGCGAGAGCTTGGGCGGGGTCTGCCTCAACTGGGGCTGCATCCCTAAAAAGGCGCTGCTTAAGAACGCCGAGGTGCTCAACACCTTTCGCGACGCCGAGGAATTCGGCATCACCTTTGACAATCTCAAGGTGGATTTTGGCGCGGCGGTGGATCGCAGCCTAGATGTGGTGGGCAAGCAGACCAAGGGCGTTGGCTTCTTGATGAAGAAGAACAAGATCGACGTGATCGAGGGGCACGGCAATTTTGTCGATGAGCACACGCTGCGCATTACGCCTTCCGAGTACAAGGAGGACGTGGAAGAGAAGAGCGTTTCCGCGGCCAACTTTATCATTGCCGTGGGCGCTCGCGCGCGCGATCTGCCCAACATCAAGGCCGACGGCGAGCGCATCATCCAGTACCGCCAGGCCATCCGCCCGGCGAAGCAGCCGGAGTCGATGCTCGTCGTCGGCGCGGGGCCGATTGGCATGGAGCTGGGCTATTTCTACAATTCCTACGGCACGGACGTGACCGTGGTGGAGTTTCTGGACGACGTGCTGCCGCTGGAGGACCCCGAAGTCTCCAAAGAGGTGCGCAAGGCCTTTAACAAGGCGGGCATTGATACGCTGACCGGCAGCATCGCCGAGCAGGCTGAGGTCAACGGCGACAAGGTGACGGTGACGGTGAAGAAGCGGAAGGACGAGAGCACGCAGCAGCTGGAAGTCGACCAGGTGCTGATTGCCATTGGCATCACGCCCAACACCGACCGCTGCGACATCGACAACAGCGGCGTGGCGTTGAACGACAAAGGCTTTGTCCAGGTTGACGAAAATATGCGCACGAACCAAGCGCACATCTACGCGATTGGCGACTGCACGGGGCTGCTGGCGCTGGCCCACGTGGCGAGCGCGATGGCGATGGTTGCGGCGGAGACGATTGCGGGCGCGGAGACGCTGCCGATTCCGGCGGAGAAGTACCAGTTTATGCCGCGCTGCACCTACTGCAAGCCAGAGGTCGCCAGCTTTGGCATGACGGAAGCGCAGGCCAAGGAGGCGGGCTTTGAAATCGAGACGGGCAAGTTCCCCTTTATGCCCAACGGCAAGGCCCAGGCCACGCGCGAAACCCGCGGCTTTATTAAAATTATCACCGACAAAAAGTACGGCGAAATTCTCGGTGCCCACATCGTCGGCGACGAGGCAACGGAGCTGCTGCCCGAACTGAGCCTGGCCCAGTTTATGGAAATTACCCCGGCGGAAATCGCCCGCACCGTCCACGCCCACCCGACGCTGTCGGAGGTGATTATGGAGGCGGCGCACGCGGTCGAGGGGCAGCCGATTCACATGTAGAGCGAAGAGCGAAGCGTGATGCGTGAACAAGAACTCAACCAAATCTGCCGTCAGTTTGACGTCGTTATCCTGTACGTCTTTGGCAGCCGAGCGAAGGATGTGCAGACGTGGCTGGCGGACGAGTCGGCGACGCTTACTGCTAGCCCGTCCGATGCCCTCCCGTCCGATGTCGACGTGGCGGTGAAGTATGCGACGGGTACAACTCCAGCGCCGATGGAGAAAGCATCGCTGATGCTGGCACTGGAGGACTTTCTCGGCGTGAAGCGAGTCGATTTGATTGTGCTAGAAGAAGCCAATCCGTTTCTCGCGGCAAATGCCACGCGCGGCGAACGTCTTTTCGCCGATAGCGACTACGCGGCGGATGAGTATGAGCTTTACGTCTGGCGGCGCGAGGCGGATTTGTGGCCGATGGAACGGGAACGACAGCAAATTATCGCCAATCGACATCGAACGACCGTTGCATCATGAGCCCAAGTTCCGTTTCCCGCCAGAGCATTCTCGACCGGCTTGCGCTCGTGGACGAGCTGTTGCGGCGCGTTCGGTCGCTTCCGCTGCACGATGAAGAAGAGTTCTTCGACGACTTCCGCAACGTCTACACCGCTGAGTCCGCACTGCGACGCTCGCTCGAAGCGCTAGCCGATGCTGGGCGACATATTCTGGCGAAAGGCTACGCCGACGGTACAAGAGAGTACAGGCAGGTCGCCGAACGGCTGGGTGAGCGCGATGTGCTTAATGAACAAATAACAAAGCAGTTCCGAGAGATGATGGGCTATCGAAACCGAATGGTCCATCACTACGACGAAGTCACGCCAGACGAAATCTATCAGATTTGTTTGAACAATCTGAACGACATCGAAGCCGTGGAGCGTGCTTACATCGCATGGATGGAAGCAAACCCTGACCGCGTGCGCGACTAAATGATTCACACTATCAACGTCCCCGTCCGCTTCGCCGACAAGGACGCGATGGGCATTGCCCACCACGGCAACTACGTTGTCTGGCTGGAGATGGGGCGCATCGGCTGGCTGGCGGCGGCGGGCGTGCCCTACACTGAAATTGCGGCGAGCGGCCGCCACTTTGCCGTGACAAAGTTGGACGTAGATTACCGCGCCGCCTGTCGCTTTGGTGATACGGTTCGCGTGTCGACCGAGCTGACGGCGCTGCGCAGCCGAGCCGTCGCCTTTCGCTACGAGCTGCACAACGTGGAGAGCAGCGACTTACTCGCCACCGCATCCACCCAGCACGTCTGCGTCGATCTCGACAACCGCACGGCCCGGCTCCCCGATAACGTGCTGAGACGCCTGCAAGATCGCGCGGCCAATTCGTAGATTCTCTCATAGAAGTCAAGGGGGAAAACCTTAAAGATTTGGGTCCCCTTGGTTTCTATACAAAAGTCAGCCATTCGCATCAAGAGGCGGGCGAAGCGAGTTGGGGGTCAAAGGGCTTGCCGGAGCGGAAAACCGCCCAGGCCCAGATCAGGATTTTGCGGGCGGTGGCAATGCGGGCCACTTTGACGGGTTTGCCACGCGCCAGCAAGCCGCGATAGAAGCGGGTGAGCGGTGTGTCCTTGGCGCGGTTGCCGCCCAAGGCACAGAGATAGAGACGACGCCGGGCATCGGCATCGCCCATTTTGGAGATGGCCGGTCGCTTGTAGACGGAGCTGCCGCTTTGGGTGTGGACGGGGTCAAGACCCACGAAGGCGGTCAGCGCCTTGGCGTCGCCCTGGCCGGCGGTGCGCGCCTCGAAGCGGAAGAGCAAGACCAGGATATGTAAGACGGTTTTGTCGCCAATGCCGCAAACTTTGAGCAAGCGCCGCACGTGCTGGGCGAGATCGTTGTACTGAGCCAGGTGGGCTTGGATGGCCTGCTCGACCTCGGTCAACTGTTCCTGCAAGCGCTTGAGGCTCTGCTCTAAGCTGCGGCGCACGGCGGAGGAGGGGTGGGGGCGCTGCTGGTGGGCGTGGAGGCGGTTGCGCTCCTGAGCCAGCATCTGCTCCAGGTCCTCCTGGCGATGGAGCAGCTCGTCGAGTTCGCTGACTTCCGCAGCCAGCGGCTGTTGAGCGGGCGATTGGGTGCTGGCGCCGTACTGAGCCAGCAAGCGCGCATCTACCTTATCGGTTTTGGCCCGTTGTCCTTGCCCTTTGGCCCAGTCGCGCACGACTTTGGGGTTGGGCAGGCTGACGCGCCAGCCCTGCTGCTCGGCAAAAGCAAGCAGCCGCAGGTGGTAGTTGCCGGTCGGCTCGACAATCAGGTGGAGCACGCGCTCCTCGCCCTGGCCCTCAAGCTGCGCGGCGACTTGCGCCTGCAGCGCTTGGAAGCCCGCCTCGCTATTGGCGACGTCGGGCAGGGAACGCGGGGTGCGACGGTCGGCGGCCGCTGTAGACGGGCAAGCGTGGAGGGCAACGGCCAACTTGTCTTTGGCCACATCGACGCCTAGGTAGAAGGTTGACATGAGCACTTTCCTTTCGAGAGGGTGACCCGTGAGCGAATCGGATAGCTGGGCGCGCTCGACCGCCTTGCGCTTTGTCCCCAGCCCCTGAGCGTGACCGAACTGCCTGGTATCCGGGCTCGTGGCCCTCCATTCTCTCCGTGGTCTCAGGTGGCCTCGACAACTCTACGTTCGGGCTTGGGTAGCCCCTGGTCACGAGTTAACTGTCTTGACTACGAGGCACGGCTGTTGGACAACTTACATGGCGGGTCTGCGCGTTCTGCTACTCTACTCAATTCGTCCAACTTCGGCAAAGGTCAGTGGCAAGAGGGGCTTATCTACGATACAAGCTTTTGGCGCTTGGGGTCACCTACTGCCTCCTCTTGCCGCTTTCCATGATACCAGATCACCTTTGCTCCGCCAGGTGACAATTACCGCCGTTCCTACCACGAGCTCTTGTTCTCCCTCCTGGTGGAGAAACGATGAACGTCACGTAGCGGAGCATACGTGATTTACCGCGACCATGATCCAAACCGAACAGCACGGCCCCGTGACCGCCATTCGCATGGCGCGGGCGTGGCTGGGCAAACCGCTCTACTGGACCGCCGCCTACTGGGTGGACGGCCTGCTCATCGACACGGGGCCGCGCTGCACGGCGCGGCAGCTGGCGCGCGTGCTCGAGCAGGTGCGCGTGGAGCAAATCGTGGTGACGCACGGCCACGAGGATCACACCGGCGGGCTGGCGCTGCTGCGGCAGCGCTATCCGGATGTGCCCGTTTATGCGTCGCTGCGCACGCTGCCCTTCCTGGAGCGACCGTCGCGATTGCAGATGCAGCCCTACCGACGGCTGATCTGGGGCGTGCCCCAGGCCATTGATATCGAAGACGAGCAGCTCCGCGCACTCGACGAGCTCCCCACCGGCCAGCTCGACACGCCCGACTACCACTTCCGCATTATCCAAACACCCGGCCACACGGTCGATCACATTAGCCTCTACGAGCCGACGCGGCGCTGGCTCTTCTGCGGCGACGCCTTCATTGGCGGGCGCGAGACGAGCTGGTCGCCCGAATCCAATCTATTTGGCGTGATCAGCAGCCTGCGCCTGATGGCCGACCTGCGCCCGGAGCGCCTCTTCCCCGGCAGCGGCACGGTGCGCCGCGTGGCCGGGCCAGATATTCACGGCAAAATTGACTACCTGACTCGCCTCTGTCGCGAAGTCGCCAAGCTGGAGGGCGCGGGGCTGAACGTCGCCCAAATTGCCAGCCAAGTCGTGGAGGAAAATCCACGGCTCAGGCGCTGGACCCTGGGCCACTTTAGCGCCGTCAACCTCGTGCGAGCCTGCCAGGATTACAACGCCATCTTCGCCCCCGCCGATTCCCCCACCCACCCCTCAACCGGGTCGACGGAAGATGCGCCCTCGGCCAATCGATCGCGCTGAACCAGCCGCGAAAATTCTACCCAAGAATTTAACGCAAAGCCGCAATGCCGCAAAGGCGCAAGGGCATCTGTTCGTAGGCTACGCTGTTGGCGTGAGCCATTGTTTAGAAATTCACGTTGCTCCGCGCCATCAACCGCCGTGACCTTTAGCAAAAGTTAATCTTGCCATAAACGCAGTTCAAGCTTGCTCTGCTATCATTTCGAAAACCGACGCTTACTTGAGCGAACGTCTGTTGCGTTTATGCAAAAAAGGAGATTGAGAGATGTGGAAACCAAATAGCGGACGCCTGCTCGCCACGTTGCTGCTGACGCTGGGCTTGCTGCTGGCGGGCAGCGGCGTCTTCGTGGCGCAGGCCGCACCCGTCGGCCAGGCGGGTACGCTGCCGGGCAATGGGGGACGAGCGCAGGTGCTCTCCGAGCAGGGGCTGGTGATCGTGCGCGTGGCGGCGGATGGCCCCGCGGCGGAAGCGGGCCTTGTGCGCGGCGACATTCTGCTCGCCGTCGACGGCGAAGCGGTGGAGCGCGTGGCCGATTTGCGCAACCTGCTGGGCGCGCTAACCCCTGAAGAAGAGGTGACGCTCTCGGTGCTGCACGGCGACGAAGAGCGCGAGTTGACGCTCGTGCTGGGCGAGCGCAACGGACGTGCGTACATGGGCATCACGCCCTACGCCGATCCCGCGCTGGAACAGAACTTCGAGCTGACGCCGGGGCAGACCATTCCGGGGCAGACCATTCCGGGGCAGACCATTCCCCAGCCGGAAGGTCAACCCAACTTTGAGCTGCCGGGCGATCTGCAGCCGCTGACCGAGGGCGCGCTCGTACAGGAAGTGCTGCCGGAGAGCGCCGCGGATGAAGCGGGCCTCGTGGCGGGCGACGTGATTTTGAGCGTGGACGGCGAGCCCGTCAATCGCGAGAACGACTTGGCCGATCTGGTAGGCGCGTATGCGCCGGGCGACGAAATCGAGCTGGAAGTGCAGCGCGAGGATGACGCTGGCGAGACAATAAGCGAGATGCTGACCGTTGCGCTTGGCGAAAACCCCGACGACGCGACGCGTCCCTTCCTCGGCATTCGCTACGCGCCGCCGATGACGCGCTTCTTTGGTCAGCCCGGTCAGCCCGGTCAGCCCGGTGGCGACACCATCGATCCGCTGCCCAGCGGCGCGATCATCGGCCGCGTGACGCCCGACAGCGCGGCGGCGGCGGCGGGCCTCAATCCCGGTGATCGCATCGTCGAAGTGGAGGGCGAGCCGGTCGACACGCCGCAGGATTTGATCGAGCAAATTGGCTCAATGGGAGCAGGCGATGAAATCACGCTGCTGGTCGAGGGCATGGACGGGATGACCTTCGAGGTGACGGTTGTGCTCGGCGAAAACGAGGCGGGCGGGCCGCGGCTGGGCGTGGCGCTGCTCAACAACACGCCCGTCCCGGAGGGCGAAGTCGCGCCGGGCGGCGGCGATTCCAGCCAAGGCTTCTTCCGCCGCCTGCCGGACGGCTTCTCGCTGCCGGACTTTTTCGAGCAGCTGCCCAGCTTTGAACTTCCCGCGCCGGGCGAGGATGGATCGATGTAGAATCGCGTTGGCCTTTGGGAATTGACCCTCGCCCCCGGCCCCTCTCCCCCTGCCTCTTCCCTTTACCGACAAGCAGGAGGAGGGGTGGCAAAGGGGGAGGACGGAGAAGACCCCCCATCCCCGGCCCATCCTCCGCGAGCAGGGGAAGGGTGACTGATTGATGAACTGGTCGCGATGGGACTGTCTCTCTTTGTTTAGCGAGCGGGGAATGTTAGAGAAGAGCCGCCAAGGCAACGAGACAACAGAAGCCCCCTCCATGCTGGCGGGAGGGGGTTGGGGGTGGGGTTTGCCTGGCCCGCAATGCGCTGAACTTTAGTGTCGACTTGTAGGTAAAGCTAAACTCACTGTGGGAGAGGGGAGAGTTTGGCTCCCTTCCCCCACGCATGGGGGAGGGCCGGGGATGGGGCGCGCTTGACTTATCTTTCAAGTCCGCTCGGCAACATGTCAACGGAACCTGGATTCTTCGCTCCGCACGCAACTCTTCGCTGGCCTGCCTTCATCTGCCCGCCTTCATCTGCCCACGTTCCTCGCCGACCCACTCAAAATGAATCCTTTGCCCCTAATTTGGTGTCAAGTTAGCTGCTTATCCCCCGCTTGCCCGCTGCTCCACCTTCCGTGCTATAATCTCCCCATGTATCTCGATCGCACCTACAAACCCCGACGACGGCGGCGCAACCGCTTTCCGCTCTGGCCCTTTATCCTGCTGGCCGTGATCGGCATCGTGCTCTACGAGCAGCAGCCGCAGTGGCTCAACCCCGCGGCCTACCAGCCGACGCCGCAGCCCACGCGCGCTGCCGTTTCGGTCTTGGCCGAGGCGGAAGAGATGCTGCAAGCGGGCGACATTGATGGAGCGCTTGAAAATTATGCGCGCGTGGCCGAACTGGAGCCGCAAAATCCGGAGCCGCTCGTTGTTCAATCCGATTTGCAGCTCGCCCGGCGCGATCTCGACGCCGCGCAAACGCTCGCCCAGCAGGCCGTCAACGTGGCGCCGGAGAATGATGCGGCGCTGACGGCGCTGGCCCGTGCGCTGGACTGGCAGGGCGAGTACGACGCCGCGCTCAACTACGGGCTGGACGCGCTCGAAATCGACCCGCAGAACGCGACGGCGTTGGCCGTGATCGGCGAAATCTACACCGATGTGGGCGACACGGTGCGCGCCAGCAGCTACATCTCACAGGCCCTGGCGCTGGAGCCGGACAACGTGACGGCGCTGCGCAACCGCGCCTTTTTGGCTGAGCGTGAGGGCGAATATGAGCGGGCGATTCAGCTCTACGACGAGGCCATCGAGGTTGCGCCCCACCGCTTTGATCTGTACATGGAGAAAGCGCGCCAGTACAGCAACGGGCTGGGCGATCAGGCAGCGGCCAACGTTATCTTGGAGCAGGCCGTTGACGTTTACGAATCGCCGCTGACGCTGGATGCGCTGGGCTACGGGCTGTTTGAAGATGGCGATTCGCTGACTGCGGTGCGCACGCTTGAAAAAGCAAAAGATCTAAATCCTGAATATGGACCCGTGCGCGTACATTTGGGTATGGCTTACTACTCGCGTCTTAATTTTGAGAGCGCCATCGAAGATTTGCGAGACGGCGTGAGGTTGATGGGCGAAGATGCGAGAATCGAGCATTTTTTCTATTTGGGTCTAGCCTACTACTACAGCGAGCCGCGCGAGTGCGATCTCGCCGTGCCCGTGCTCAACAATGTGCTTGAAATCGAGCCCACCAACAGCATCGCCCAATCCGCCATCGCCAACTGCGGCGCGCAGCCAGCGGCGGAGTCGTAGCGCAAGCTGTTAGCTTGTGGTTGCCTTTATTTCACCGCTCGCCCCCAAGCCACCATGACCCTGAAACGCTCGCGCCTCAAATCCAAGCTGCCGACTTCGGCCAAGCTTCCCCCCAGCCGCGACGCCGATTCAGCCGAGCCGGGCGGTCCACAAAGGAACAAAGTCACCCAGCGGACGGCGACCAACGGCGAGCCGTTGCGCGCCCAAGCCACCCAGCGCACCGACGCCCGCACGCGCACCAGCAAGCGCCGCCTTACCCGGCGCACGACGCCGCTGCAGGTGCTCGCCGAGCCGATCCAAGCGGGCGTACGCAAGGCATTCGACCTGCGCCTCTTTCTGCTCGTGCTCGCGCTCACGGCGGGGACGCTGCTGCTGCCGATGCCGGTGGCGCTGGGCGCGGCGGGCCACCGGGCGCTGGCCCTCTTTGTCTTCACCGGCAGCATCCTGGCGCTGGAGCCCGCCCCGCTGCCCATTGCCGCGCTCATGGTTCCGATTGCCCGCATTGCCCTCGGCATCGACACGCTGCTGATCAGCGAGAATGCCGTCAACCCGCCGACGCCGGCGCAGCAGGCTTTTGCGCCCTTTGGCCAGCCCGTTGTCTTCTTGATTTTGGGGAGCCTCTTTTTAGCCGAGGCGCTGCGCAAGCACGGGTTGACGCGCCGCCTGGCGCTCTATGCGATCATCGGCAGCGGCGGGCGCTTTCGGCTGCTGCTGCTGGGGCTGATGACGATGACGGCGCTGTTGAGCATGTGGGTGCTCAACACGGCCACGGCGGCGGTGCTGATTCCGGTGGCGATCACGATTGCGCAGCGGGTGCGCGAGCAGGAGGTGGCGCAAAAAGCGCTCGGCCTGCTCGTGCTGGGCATTACCTACAGCGCCAGCCTGGGCGCGATTGCGACGATTATGGGCAGCGGCGAGAACGCAATTGCCAGCGCTCAACTGGCGCAGAATCTGCCCGGCGGCTTTGGCTTTTTTGATTGGATGCAGTACGGCCTGCCCCTGGTGATCCTGCTGGTTCCGCTCAACTGGGCGCTTCTGCAGGTGGCCATCCGCGTGCCCAAAATCAACATCGACACCGACCCGGCGCGGAGCGAGATCGAGCGGCTGGGCGGCTTTAGCAATACCGAGCGCGAAATCATCGGCGTGCTGCTGCTCTCGATTACCTTTTGGATCATGGGGGATTCGATTGAGGGCTGGCTCGGCCTGCCGCAGGCGGTGTTGAGCAGCGCCGTGGTGGCGCTGGGGGCGGTCGCCATCCTGTCTATTGAAGAAATTGTGGACTGGAACGATCTCAAGGGCGTCAACTGGGGCGTCTTCTTTGTGATCGGCGCGGGGCTTGTGCTCGGCGACGCGCTCACCGCCTCCGGCGCCAGCGCCTGGTTCGCCAGCCAGCTCACGCCGCTGCTCAACGGCCTGCCCTTCTGGGTCATTCTCACGGCGCTGGTCGGCGCCGCCTTTTTGCTGACGCAGCTGATGAACAACGTGCCGCTCGGCGCCATTCTCGCGCCGATCCTGATTACGCTGGGCACGGCCAGCGGCATTCCCCCCGCCCGCCTCGTGCTCCCCACCGTTATGACCATTGCGCTGGCCTACACCCTGCCCAGCGGCTCCGCCCGCATGACGCTCGTCGCCGTCACGGGCGCGATCCCGCGCAAGGAGATGCTGCGCGCCGGGCTGCTGGTGGGCGTGCCCTCGGCCCTGGTGGTGTGGGGATACTTTTTTGTGCTGGGGTGGCTGGGGTGGATTTGAAACGTGATGCGTGATGCGTGATGCGTGAACTGGTAGTCGACGATGGATGGCTGTTGGAAACGAACCAACGCGGGTAATCGGTTCACGCACCACGCATCACGCATTAAAAACCGATAACTTTGACCCTACAAGACCACGGAATCAACACCCATGCGCATCTGGCTAATTGGCGGCGGCGGCGAGGCGGCGACGGCGCTGCGGCAGCTGCAAAAACATCCCGCGCTCGATCTCGTGGTGAGCGCACCTTCGGCGGACGTGCGCCTGGTGCGCGATGGGCTGATCGAGCGGGTCGACCACGTGGAAACGGTGACCTCGATCAACGTCAACCAGCTGGCCCAGCGCACCCGACCCGATTTAATTTTGCTGGCGCTCGATCCGAGCGATCAGGGCTTTGGCCGCATTGCGGGCGCGATTGCCTTTGCCGAGGCGATGAACTACGAAATTGCTGCGGTCAGCGACTATCCCTGTTTGGTGTTGGAATGATTGACGATTTTAGATTTACGATTTACGAACGGTTCGTCGATGCCCTTTGGTGCACAGCACTACCTCATCAGAAAGTCCATGTTCAACAGATAAATCAACGCGGCTCGTAAATCTGAAATCGTCAATCTAAAATCCCTATGCCCATTTTTTTCCACAACCAGCAATATCAAAAAACCACAACGCCCAACAACCTTGGCCTCTACCGGCTGGAAGGTTTTGTGGGGCGCAAGCCGCACTTGGCCGCGCTGCACGAGTGGCTGACGACGCCCGGCGTTTCGCCCGCGATTGCCATTAGCGGCGAGCGCGGGCTGGGCAAAACCACGCTCGCCACGGGCTCGGCCTGGAGCCTCTTCCACCACTTCAGCGACGGCATCCTGCGCGTGAGCGCCGCGGGCACGGGCCGGCTGCGCCTCTACGACATCGTGCAGCGCATGGACACGGTGCTGGGCACAACGCTGACGCGCGTCAGCGCCGACCGCTGGGGCATCAGCATCCTGGAGCAGCTCTACGGACGCCGCCGCCTGCTGATTATCGACGAGCTGGCGGGCACGACGCAGGTGGAAATCGAGACGCTTTCGGAGATTATCGGCCACCTCAACGAATCCGAGGGGCTCTCGCGCATTTTGCTGATCGACCGCAATTTTAGCGACGCCATCGCCGCGCTCGTGCGGGGCCAGCACCTGCACCTGACGGGTCTCTCGCTGGAGACGGTTCAGCTTTTCTTGCGGCGGCGCACGCCCGAAGCCATCCGCGATGAAGTGTTGGCCAATCTCGATTGGTATGCCGAAAATCTACACGCCGTTACGCGCGGCGAGCCGCTGCTGCTGCAGCTGCTGCTGGGGCTGCTGCTCGATCACTCGTGGGAGGAGATCGGGGCGGTGCTGGCGAGTTCGATGCGGGTGGGCGACGAGGGCTTCGAGCAAGATCACGGCGGGCTCGATCCCGAAGCGGTGGTCTCGTTTGCTGTGGAAAGCTGTGCGCTGAGCCATCCGCAGGTCGGCCCGCTGCTGGATCGCTTGGTGAGCGCGGCGGGCGGGGCCTCGATGCAGGCCCTGCGCGAGCTCTTTTGGGACGGGCTCGACAGCGCGGAATCGCTGGACGCCACGGTGGACGTGCTCGTGCAGCGCGGTCTGCTCAACCGCGACGTTTACGCACAGCGCGTGGTGCTGCACCCGCTGATCCGGGGCTACCTCGCCCAGCACGCCGTTATGCTGGGCGAGGCGTGGGAGCGCCAGCACGCCCGCTACTACCTGAGCTACGCCCGGCGCTACCAGGTGTTGCCGCTGGAGCGCTGGAGCGAGATCGACGTGGAGTGGGGCAACATCTACAAGGGGGCGGACTGGAGCACGGCGCACGTGGAGAGCATCTGGCAGCGCGAGCCGCTGCAGATTTTGTATCAAGCGCAGCCCGTTGCGGTCGCCGAAGAGCCGGTGTTAAGCATACCCGCCCAGCACGACAACCCCGAACAGAAGGATTTGCAGCTGGCCAGCGACTACGCCGCCTCGCTGGCGCACTACGCCTTTTGGCGCCACCCGCCCGGCATTGTGCGCTGGCTGGCCGCGGGGGCGGTGGCGGCTTTGACACTGGACGATTTGAATATGTACGCCTGGCTGATCACCAACTTTGGGCGTCAGCTTTTCTTCCAGGGAAAGGTGGAGGAGGCCATCGACTGGCTGGAGCGCGCGGGCCACATCTTTGACAGGCGCGATGTGCTGCGCTCGCTGGCCTACGTCCACACCGATCTGGGCACATCGCGGCGCATCCTCAACCAGCCGCAGCGCGCCCTGAGCCACTTCGACGCCGCCTTTGAGGCCGTGGCCCAGCTGGGCGACCAGCAGAGCCTGGCCACGGCGTACATGAACTTGGGCAGCGCCCACTACAGCCAGGGCCAGTACGAGCGCGCGCTGGAGGCGCACCAGCGCGCGCTGCGCGTGGGCATGAGGCTGGGCAACCGACACCAAATCGCCAGCGCTCACAACAACATGGGGCTCGTGCTCGAAGCCATGGGGCGACTGGACGAGGCGAAGGTTGTTTATGAACAGGCGCGACGCGTTTTTCGCGAAATGGGCGAGGAGACGGGCATCAGCGCCTGCTACAACAACCTCGGCTCCGTTTGCTACACGCAGGGCGACTTTGCCGCGGCGCTGGCGTGGTACGAGTTAGATCTCAATCTCTCTAAGGAGCGCGGCGCGTGGACGGACATGGCCGCCACGCTGCACAACCTCGGCCACGTGGCGCTCGAACAGGGTGATCTGCCGCGCTCGCTCGACTATTTCCAACAGAGCCGCCACCTCTACAATGCCTTTGAGCTGGAAGAATATGTAAGCGAGGAAGACGAAATGATCGCCTACGTGCGCGGACAGATTGGGGAGAAAAGCCAATAAATCAGACTTTAACTCCTTTACCCCCCGTTATCCCCCTGTTGCTCCCCCGTTGCTCCCCCGTTGCTCCTCCGTTACCTCTCCGCTAATCCCTCCGCGCAACCAGCTATTCCCATACGTAAATTTGTCATCTTTTTGTAAGTTAAGGTATCTTGACGGGCTACGTCATTCGTGCAATACTTTGCTATCTGTGTCGTACTTTTGTTGCAGGTAAATCGTTTGTTTACTGGATGTGACAGCGGGACGACATTTTTCGCGACTATTCAGCACGACTACATTGCTTCCCCACAGTCGTAACTCTAAAACTGATCGAACAACTTTATCTACTGAACGGCGCGTAAGAAGCTGTTTGCCACGGGCCGAGCCTAAAGGTCGGTCGAACTGCGAGAGTTGGCAATCGCTCAAGCGCACTTTACACAAAGGGGTTATACATGAGTAAATCAAGATCA
Source organism: Caldilineaceae bacterium (assembly GCA_965213535.1). Lineage (GTDB taxonomy): Bacteria > Chloroflexota > Anaerolineae > Caldilineales > Caldilineaceae > JBCCFC01. The sequence continues at coordinate 5,319,984 of OZ243888.1, read as the reverse complement.
ATTTTGCTGTCCCTAGCGCTGCTGGTTGGCCTATGGCTTGTTCCATCCACTGCGCAAGCAGCGCCGTCTCCTCAGGAGGAGCCGCTAGATTCGTGGAGCTATGTCTGCACCGATTTGGACCAGCGCATCAACGTCTCAACCATTGGCACGGGCATTGGTAACGAAGACGAGTACTTCGGTGCACAAACGCTCAACGTCGCGGACGGCGTTGTTAGCTTGGACTTTGTCGAGTTTGTAACGGCCCAGGTCATTGTGCGTAAATCTCGCGACGACACTGGGTCAGTTCCCGGCCAAACCGTCGTCTTTACGCCCGACGTGGGCGATCCGCAAACGCTCACCGCACCGACCGACGTTATCTCCGACAGCCGAGGCGAACAGGCCTACGTCTACCGCGCCCGCTTCGAGGAAGCCACAACGGTCACGGCAGAGGTCACCAATGGCGTGGCAAGCGGCAATTTTTCGACGCCGCGCTCTTTTGTTCTCTTTATCTACAGCAGCAATCCACGGTTTATCAGCGTGGGCCAAACCTTCTACGACTTCGTCTTTCGGAATTCGGTGACTGAAACCTTGGCGATCCCAACCGCCATGCAGCCGCGCGACGTCCTGGTTGATTTCGACGTGACGGACTTGAAGGACGACGCTCGCTTTGTCGATATTACAGCGACCGTTGGTTCCCCACCCAACGAAATTTCCGGCACCCAACGTCTGGCCGCTTCCAACCAGGGGGACGAGCTGGCCTTTGCGCAAATCCTGCTGACGGACGTGCCCGGTGACGCCACGCAGATCTCAATTACCGTTGATTCACCGCCGAGAAGCCCACAGCCCGGTGGCGCGTCCGCCATTTTGGGCACGGCCAGCGTTCGGCTGGAGTGCATCGTCGGCGCACTGGGGGACTTTGTCTTCACGGACAGCAACGGCAACGGTCTCCAGGATGAGGGCGAGCCCGGTGTGCCCGGCGTCACCGTCAATCTGCTGGATGGGGCGGGCAACCCCGTGCTGGATGACGACGGCCAGCCCATTACGACCGCTACGGACAACAACGGCGAATATGTCTTTAACATGCTCAATCCTGGGCAGACCTATATCGTGGAATTTGTCGCGCCAGAAGGCTCAACCTTTACGCTTCTCAATGTGAGCGACGACGGGGCGGGCGGCGACGAGGTGGACAGCGACGCCGACCCGCTCACCGGGCGCAGCGCACCGATTACGCTGGGGGAAGGCGAAGTCAACCTCACCATCGATGCCGGCTTGGTTGCAGAGACCGAGCCCGAACTCGCCTCGATCGGCGACTTTGTCTTCGAGGACAGCAACGGCAGTGGTCTTCAAGATGAGGGCGAGCCGGGCATTCCCGGCGTCACCGTCAACCTGCTGGACGGCGCGGGCAACCCCGTGCTGGACGACGGCGGCCAACCCATCACCACCGCAACGGGCGACGATGGCGAATACAGCTTCACCGGGCTTGACCCCGAGCAGAGCTATATTGTCGAGTTTGTCGCGCCCAGTGGACGCACCTTTACCACCCCCAACGTAGGCGACAACGCGAATGATGAGCTTGACAGCGACGCCGACCAGACCACTGGTCGCAGCGGGCCTATCACGCTGGTTGCGGGCGAGCCCAACAACACGGTCGACGCTGGCCTGCTGCCCGTGCCGCCAAACCTCGGCTCGATTGGCGACAGCGTCTTCTGCGACAGCAACGGCAACGGCGTGGCCGACGACGGCGAAGGCATTGCGGGCGTAACCGTTCAGCTAACTTCCGCCAGCGGCGACGTACCGCCCGCCACAGACGTGACAGATGCCAATGGCAACTACCTGTTCGAGGGCCTGCCGGAAGGCAGCTACACCATTACCGTTGTGGGGCCGCTGCCCGTGGAATGCAACGTGCCGTCGGTCGATCCCGACGGGCCGGGCACGCCGCCGGACGGCTCGACCACCGTCGAGCTGACGCCGGGCGAGCAGAATCCCGGTATTGACTTTGGCTACCAGCCACCGGCCACGGCTTCCATCGGTGACTTTGTCTTTGAGGACGCAAACGCAAACGGCGTGCAGGACGACGGCGAAGCGGGCGTTCCCAGCGTGGTGATCAACCTGCTGGACGGCGCGGGCAACCCCGTGCTGGGCGACGATGGCCAGCCCCTCACCACCGTGACGGACGAGAACGGCGCGTACAGCTTCGCCGGGCTCGATCCCGAGCCGACCTACATCGTCGAATTTGTTGCGCCGGCTGGCCGCACCTTTACCGCGCCCAACGCGGACGATGATGCCCTCGACAGCGATGCCAACGTGACAACCGGTCGCACCGAGCCCGTTGCGCTGGTTGCCAACGAGGAAAATGACACCGTCGACGCCGGGCTGCTGCCGCTGGCGCGCGCCTCGATTGGCGACTTTGTCTTCGAGGACACCAACGAGAATGGTCTACAGGACGGCGGCGAACCCGGCCTGCCGGGTGTGACCGTCAATCTGTGGCTGGACGAGGACGGCGACGGCACGCCCGACACCCGAATCAGCACCACCGCCACGGGCGCTAACGGCGAATATAGCTTCCCCGATCTCGACCCGACGTTGACCTACATCGTGCAGGTCGAGCCGCCAGCGGGACGCTCCTTTACACCGGCCAACGCGGGCGACGACACCATTGACAGCGACATCATCCCCGCGCTGGGCTACAGCGCGCCGATTACGCTTGTGCCGGGCGAAGCGAACAACAATGTCGACGCGGGTCTGCTGCCCGAAGGTGCACTGCTGGCCTCGATCGGCGACTTTGTCTTCGAGGACAGCAACTCGAACGGCCTGCAGGACGCGGGCGAGCCGGGCGTTGCAGGCGTAACCGTTAACCTGTGGCGGGACGACGATGCCGACGGCACGCCCGATGAGCAAATCACCACCACGACCACCGACGCCAACGGCGCATACAGCTTCGCCGGGTTGGACCCTGCGCTGGCCTACATCGTGCAGTTTGTGGCCCCCGAAGGCCGCACCTTCACCACGGCCAACGCGGGCGATGATGCGCTGGATAGCGACGCGGCCCAGGACAGCGGCATCAGCGCCACGATCACGCTGGTGGCGGGGGCGAACGACGACAGCGTCGACGCTGGTCTGCTGCCGGTTGAACAGCAGCAGCTTCCCGCCTCGCTGGGTGATCGAGTCTTCCTGGATACCAACGAGAACGGCCTGCAGGACGCGGGCGAGCCGGGCATCACCGGCGTGACCGTCAACCTGCTGGTGGACAACAATGGCGACGGCTCACCCGATGAGCAAATCGCCAGCACGACGACGGGCGACGGCGGCCTTTACAGCTTCACCGACCTGGACGTGACGCAAAGCTACATCGTACAGTTTGTGGCGGGCGAGGGCAGCTCCTTCACCACCGCCAACGCGGGCGACGATGCCAACGATGCAGTTGACAGCGATGCCAATGTGGACACCGGTCTCACCGCGCCCATCACGCTGGCGTCGGGCGAGGTCAACAACACCATCGATGCGGGCATCATCACCAGCGTGCCGCTGGCCTCCGAAGGGGGCGTGGTGTGGCTGGACGAGAACAGCAACGGCATCCGCGACGAGGGTGAACCGGTTGTGCCGGGTGTCACCGTCAACCTGTGGGTGGACGATGATGGCGACGGCACGCCGGACCGTCGGCTTTCGACAACCACAACGGGTGAGGACGGTCGCTACGGATTTGATAATCTTGATCCGTCGCTGACCTACATCGTCGAGTTTGCACCGGAGAACGCCGAGTTCACCACACCCAATGTAGGTGACGACACGCTGGACAGCGACGCCGATGCCCAGGGCCTAACCGCACCCATCAACCTGGAGCCGGGCGAAAGCCGCGACAACGTCGACGCGGGCCTGCGCCTGCCCACGGCGCTCGACGAAACTCAAGAGCCCACGCAGTTCCGCAACTTCATCTTCCTGCCGCTGGTGGATTAGTGTTGGGGAAGCGCTTCGGCGGAAGTTCTGACAGTTAAATCTTCCCTAGAATTGCGTAAGCAAAGAGGGGCCGGGCGTGCTCGGCCCCTCTTTGCTTACGCAATTTTTCTTGCCAGCCCACACAGAAACGCTACGCATTATGCATGTAGGGTGTTCGTCTAAAAAAGACGTGGGCAAGGCGCTCTCTAAAAGGGGTGAAGCGGTAGCTCAGTAGTGGAGCAGGTTTAGCGGAATTCCAATATACTTTGCGTCGAAATGTCCCATCGTCTCTCCTTAACTCCCCGCGACATTCTCAGCCAATCCAACTTAGTTTATACCGTAGAGGTCGCCCGCCCGTGAATCCGTTCCCCCCCTTATCCAATCGATCCGTCCACATTTTATCTCCTGCCCAATTTACTCACTCTCCAGTTCGCTGCTCAAACGTTTGCGCGGACTCGCTCGCCCCACCGCTCTGGCGGCAACGCACGCTGTGGGTTGCGCTGGTTCTGGCGCTCGTGCTGTCAAGCCTGCCGCTTTATCGAGCGGGCGCCGTGCCCGCCAGCCAAGCCAGCCCCCAACCCGATACGACCAATCCAGATACAATCAATCCAGATGCGTTGAACAGCGGTCAGCAGTTGTTTCTGCCCTACGTCGCCATGTCCAGCTGCCAGCCGAATGCAGATGAGGCCACTCTGGCTAGCCATTTGGCAAGCGACCCCCAGCAGCGTCGCGACGGCGTGCGCTGCAGCGCTCGGCTGGCCAGAGTGGCCCGCGACCGCGCGCTGGATATGGCAACGCGCGGCTACTTTGGCCACGAAACGCCCGAAGGCATCGGCCCCAACGATCAGGCGCGCGCCGCGGGTTGCGAGCTACCCGATATCTACCCGGACGGCGTCGCCAACAGCATCGAATCCATTGCGGCGGGCTACGCCGATGCCAACGAAGCGTGGGACGCCCTGATGGATTCGCCGAGCCACCGGCTGCACCTGCTGGCCGAACACGATTTCTACCGCGACCAGACGGATTACGGCGTGGGGTACGCCTACGCCCCCGACTCGCCCTACATCCACTACTGGGTTGTGCTGACGGCTGAGTGCCAGTAGGGGCAAAGAGCTTGAGATTTCTCCTGGCAAAGGTTCGCCTGCTGCTTTGATTCGTCAGCTCGCCCCAGATGACAACTTCGCCCCCAAACTGAGACACACCCACCAAAAAGAGAGCGTCTGCCCAACGCTCTCTCTTCTTTTATAATTGGTCAACAAGCCCTGAACAAATCCTGATTTGCTGGCCCGCTCCCGCGTGAAAACTTGTCCAAAATAGTTGACTGTTACAGTCAGCAGCGGGGATTTGCGCTACTGTATAGACACCCTCTTCTATTTGCACCACCAACATCAATTACTAACCCTTGCCGCGGCTGGCCGCTTTGAGCTGGCTGCACCCAACCATTATACCAAGGAGCATCTATGAAAAAGTTATACACGGCAGCAATCCTGCTGCTAATTTTGGCCCTCGCCGCCGCCTGTGGCCCCGCCGACGGTGGCGCAGCCGTGCCCTCCGAGTCGGTGGAGGATACGACCGACGCCCCGATTAACGAATCCGAGCCCATTAGCGAAACGGCAGCCGAGGAAGCGGGTGATGTCGTAACCGACACCACCGATACGGCAGAGGCCCCCGCCGACATGCCGGACGGCCCGGCGCTCGTCGTCTGGGCAGATTCTGCACGCATTGAGGTGATCAACGACCTCGCCCCGCAGTTCTCCGAAGAGCTGGGCATCGACATCGTCGGCATCGAGCGTAGCGAAACGCGCTCGGACTTTGCGATTGCCGCGCCCGCAGGCGAGGGGCCGGACATTATCATCGGTGCACACGACTGGATCGGCGAACTTTCTGAAAATGGACTGCTGGCCGAAATCGATTTGGGCAGCGTCGAGGATCAGTTCCTGGCTGCAGCCGTCGAAGCGTTTCAGTATGACGGCGCTCAATATGGAATGCCCTACGCCACCGAGAACGTCGCCTTTGTTTACAACCCCGAGCTTGTAACGGAAGTGCCGACCACTTGGGAGGAAGTCCGCGATCTGGCGACGCAGCTGGAGGACGAAGGCACGGTTGAACAGGGCTTCATCATCATGGAGGGCGATCCCTACCACTTCTACCCCATTCAGACGGCCTTTGGCGGCTACGTCTTTGGCCGCAATGATCAGGGCTACAACCCGGAAGATGTGGGCATCGACAGCGAAGGCTCGCTGGCCGCGGCTGGGTGGCTGGCCTCAATGGTCGAGGAAGGACACATTCAGTCCAACATCGATGGCGACATTATGATGGCCCAGTTCGAGGGCGGCAACGCGGCCATGATGATCACGGGGCCGTGGAATCTGGCGCGTCTGCGCGAGTCGGGCGTTCCCTATGAGATTGCGCCGATTCCTGGCCAAACGGAGGAAGCGCAGCCCTTCTTGGGCGTGCAGGGCTTTATGGTTAGCGCCTTTAGCGAAGAGCCGCTGGTGGCCGAAGCCTTCCTCACCGAATTCATGGCCAGCGAGGAAGCGATGCAGGCCTTCTTCGATGCCGATCCGCGTCCGAGCGCCTACCTGCCCGTACGTGACGCCATCGAGGACCCAGACATCGAGGGCTTTGCCCAGGCCGGTGCCAACGGCAACGCCATGCCCGCGATCCCCGAAATGAATTCCGTCTGGGATTCCTGGGGCAACGCGCTGACGCTCGTCTTCCAGCAGGGTGAAGGGCCGGACGAGGCCTTCCAAACCGCTGCCGAACAGATTCGCACGGCCATTGGTGGCCAATAGCCTCTAGTGCCGTTTGCTCCGAGCAATCCAATTAAGTACAGCGCGGAGGCGCGGAGACGCAGAGAGAATTTCGTCGACGAACAACTCCCTTGCGCCTTTGCGTCTCCGCGTTAGCTTTTTTGGTCTCCTAAAATTTCACCATCTTCCAGATTACCTGTACCGGAAAACCTGTTATGGCCTCCACCACCGCCACCGCCGATTCCGGCAACGACCTGCTGCCCAACGCCTCTGGCAATCTGCGTCAATATGCCGGGCGCATTATCGCCCTGGTGATTATCGACGCCTTTACCCTCTTCTATCTGCTTCCGCGTCTCTACAGCGATGGCGAATGGCCGCTGCTCGCTGCCTTTGTCGTGATTACGCTGATGCTCAACGTTGTCTATCTGCGCGACGATCTGATGCCGATGCGCTGGATTGCGCCGGGGCTGGCGCTGCTGTTGCTGATGGTTGCCTACCCCATTTTCTTTACCATTTACACCGCCTTTACCAACTACGGCGACGGCAACCTGCTAACCAAAACCCAGGTTGTTGACCAACTGGAGGACAGGGTCTTCCTGCCGGAGGATGCGCTCTCGTTTGGCTGGACGGGCTACCGCAACGGCGCGGGCGATTACGCGCTCTGGCTGGAGCCGCAGGAGGCGGGCGCCGGCGCGCCGCTCTTTGTTACGCCGGGCAACTCGCCGCAGACGGTGTCGGGCGAAGCGCCAGCGGAGTTCGACGGCTACACCCAGCTTTCGACCCGCGAGCGGCTGGGCGCGCTGAGCGAGCTGGGCGCGCTGGAGTACGGTGCAGACGGCCAAATTTTTCAGATTGATTCCGCCCGCACGGCTGGCCGCTTTGAACCGCAGTACGTTTATGACGCGGCTCAGGATGCGATGATCGATCAGCAGACCGATACGATTTATCCCAACGTGGAGGGACGTTTTGTGGCAGAGGATGGCTCGTCGCTGCGGCCCGGCTTTCGCGTGCCCGTGGGCGCGCAAAATTTCACGCGCCTCTTTAACAGCCCGGCGCTGCGCGGCCCCTTCCTGCTCGTCTTTGTTTGGACGCTGATCTTTGCCACGCTAAGCGCCTTTACCACTTTTGCGCTCGGCCTCTTCTTCGCCATCATGTTCGACGTGCCGGAGATGCCCTTCCGCCGCCCCATCCGCTCGATCTTCCTGCTGCCCTACGCCATCCCCGCCTTTATCGCCGTCCCAATTTGGGTTGGCCTGCTCAACCCCAGCGTCGGCATCTTGAGCGGCGGCATCGAGAGCATTTTCGGCTTTGCACCCCCCTGGTTCTCCGACCCGATCTGGTCCAAGGTCGGCATCATCCTGGTCAATCTGTGGATGGGCTTTCCCTATATGTTCCTGATCTGCCTCGGCGCGCTTCAAGCCATTCCCAAGGATATGTACGAAGCGGCGGATATCGATGGCGCAGGGCCGCTGAATCAGTTCTGGAGCCTGACGCTGCCCATGCTGATGATCACCGTTGGGCCGTTGCTGGTGGCGTCGTTTGCCTTCAACTTTAACAACTTCGTCATTATCGAATTATACAACGAAGGCGGTCCGCCGATCCCCGGCACGCCCACACCTGCGGGCTACACGGACATTCTCGTCTCGTACACCTTCCGCGTGGCCTTTGGCAGCGCCAGCGGGGCGGACTACGGCTACGCCGCCGCCATTACCGGCGTCATCTTTGTGATTTTGCTCGTGATCACCTTCTTCCAGTTCCGCTACACGACCATGCTTGAGGAGCGCTCCGAAAATGTCTGATACCACTACCAAACCCGGCGCTGGAAACTATGGAGAAGTAGATTTTGGGCAAACAGGACTGGAGACGGGCGTGGACGCTGGCGTCGTCCAGGGCGAAGCACGCGCCGAGCGGGGCGACAAGCGCGTCAGCTATGGCTCGCTGACCCAGCAGCGGCGTATTGCGCTGGTGGGTCGGCTGCTGCTCGTTTTGCTGATCATGCTCTACGTGCTCTTTCCCATCTACTTTATCGTCGTCGCCTCCGTCGACCCGACCAATTCGCTGGCGCAGCAAAACCTGGTTCCCACTAACGTAACCTGGGAGAACTATCGAAACTTGTTGAGCGGCGAAACCGTGCCCTACCGCATGTGGATGTGGAATTCGCTCAAAATTTCAACCGTCACCGCCGTTCTAGGCGTTGTCCTGACCACGATTGCGGCCTTTGCCTTTTCGCGCTTCCGCTTTCGCGGTCGCCAATCGCTGCTGCAGTCGATCCTGCTGATTCAGGTCTTCCCCAACTTCCTCAACATGGTGGCCATCTTCCTGCTGCTCCAGCAGCTGGGTCGCTACGAATTGACTTCGTGGCTCGGCCTCAACCAGCACGGCGGGCTGATCCTCGTCTATCTCGGCGGCGTGCTGGGCATCAACACGTGGCTGATGAAGGGCTATTTTGATTCCGTCCCCCGTGATCTCGACGAGGCGGCGATTATCGATGGAGCCAGCTACTACCAAACTTTTAGCCAAGTCATCCTGCCGCTGGTGCGCCCAATTATTGTCGTGGTGGGCATCTTGGCCTTTATCGGCACCTACAGCGAATACCTGCTCGCCCGCGTGCTGCTGCAGGAGCCGGAGCAGTACACCCTGGCCGTCGGCTTGAGCCTCTTCATTAGCGATCAATTTTCGCAGCGCTGGGGCGAATTTGCCGCTGGCGCGGTCATCGGTGCGCTGCCGATTGTGATTATCTTCCTGCTGCTGCAAAACCAGATTGTCAACGGACTGACGTCGGGCTCGGTCAAGGGCTAGTCGAAGGTGACCGTCGCGGCCTGCGCCCAGCCAAAGCTAACCCCACATCATCCGGGCCGTGATGGTCACCTTCCTCGACCAACGTCGCGAGCAACACACGGCGATTGAGGCGTCGGTGACAACCGCCATCTGCGCGCGACTGGACGAGTTACCGGTCGTAAACTGTGGTGGTCACTTCGACCGACAAAAACACGCCGCAGCTCGCGGCGTGTTTTTTATTGCAGCCAAATTACGGCATCTATCCGATGCGCTGTGGTACAATACAGGCGACAATTGACTAAGCGCGAACCCCTGGTTTGCTTTCCCAAATTTCTCATGAACTACACCGACGAACGCACCCTTGCTTTTTTGCGTCAGGGCACCGAAATTCTTATCACGCGCCACGGCGGTCAGCCGTGGTCCACGCTGGCGGCTATCATTTCCGGGCCAGACGACAACTCGTTCGCCCGCGCCGTCGAGGCCATCGAGGACGCTACCGGCTTAACGCAGGACGACATCACCCTCGCCGCCGCGGGCACGCAGCCCGATCGTTTGATCGAGACCACGGTCGACGGCAAAGCCTATGCCCTGCACGCCTTTCTCTTTGACATCAACGAAGCGGATTTTACGCTGGCCGAACGGTCCGACGTTGAAACGCAGTGGAGCACGCTCAACGATCTCGACGACATGGAAACGGTTCCTGGCCTGGCCGAGGCCCTCGAAGCCTGCATGGAGGCCGAGCGCGGCAAGCGGTTGCAAATTGAATAAGATTGCTTTGAATAGGAGAACGCTCGTGGCATCTACCCTTGTCCCTGCACAAACAACCGAACCACTGTCGACCGAACAGGTGCTCGCAACGCTGGCCCAATTTCAGGCCGAGCACGCGGATGAGTACCAGATCACACGGTTGGGTATCTTTGGCTCCGTCGCCCGCGGCACCATGCACGCGGATAGCGACATTGATGTGGTGGTGGAAATCGAAAAAGCCGATCTTCTCATCCTATCTGGCATTAAAATTGATCTTGAAGAAATATTCAACTGCCCTGTCGATATTGTGCGCTTTCGCAAGGAAATGAATCCCTTTCTCAAAAATCGCATTGAGAGGGAAGCGCTCTATGTATGATCGGGACTTGGCGCTGGAAATTCTGCGCAGGATTCAGTGGTCCACTCAAAAGATTCTAACTCGCACGGCAACAATCACCTCGGTGGATAATTTTACTTCTTCTGATTTTGGCATGGAAAAGCTGGATGCCGTTTGTATGCAGCTAATTGCCTCGGGCGAAAACCTCAAAAATCTCGATAAAGTTACGCAGAAGTCTTTGCTGCCACGTTACCCACAAATTGCATGGAAGCAAGTCATTGGAATGCGAGATGTTATTAGTCACCACTACTTCGATGTCGATGCAGATGTGGTTTTTACGGTCTGCAACGAATATAATCGAGCCGTTGCTTCAGGTGGTCGAAGCGATGATAGAAGAACTGGAACGCACACAGAGCACCTGACGATCTCACTATGCCCCTCTTCACCATCGGCTACGGCAGCCGGCCCATCGACGACTTTATCAATCTGCTTCAGCAGCACGACATCGCCTTCCTGATCGACGTGCGCTCCGCCCCCTACTCGCGCCACAAGCCCGAATTTAGTAAAGACGCGTTGAGCACGGCGCTCCAAAATCGCGGCGTTCGCTACGTTTTTATGGGCGACACGCTCGGCGGGCGGCCCAGCGACCCGGCGTTTCACCGCGGCAATCCGGAAGACGGCCAGGTCGACTACGACAAGCTGCGTGCATCTGAGGCGTACAAGCAGGGCATCCAGCGGCTGCACGCGGCCCACGACCAGGGCCACCGCGTCGCGCTGCTCTGTGCCGAGGGCAAGCCGGAGCAGTGCCACCGCGCCCGCCTGATCGGCGCGACGCTGGCCGACGACGGCCTCGAAATCACGCACATGGACGAGCAGGGCGAACTGCGCTCGCAGGCCGAAGTGATGGCGCGGCTGGACGGCGGCCAGCTTGGCCTGCTGGGGGAAAGCCCATCCCCTCAACAAAGTTTCGCTGATAACGAAACAGATGAAGCCCCTTCCCCTCTAGAGGGGAAGGGGTTTGGGGATGGGGTCCCGCCTGCCGCCCCGCCGCCCGACTTCGATGACCCCAACCTCGCCTTCGCTGCTTCTGAATTCGACGGCGACTACGGCGACGTATTCGACAATGAATTTGGCGACGCCAGCCCAATAGCCAATTCACCAATTACCGACACCCTCCCCCAGATCGAGCCCCAGCCCGCCACCCTCGACGGCGCGCGCGCGCTGCTCAAAACCGTCTTTGGCTACGACTCATTTCGCCCGCTCCAAACCGAAGTCATCGACAACGCGCTCAAGGGGCAGGACACGTTGGTCGTGATGCCAACGGGCGGTGGTAAATCGATCTGCTATCAGATTCCCGCGCTGCTCTTCGACGGGCTGACGGTGGTCGTCTCGCCGCTGATTTCGCTGATGCAGGACCAGGTGCAGACGCTGCGCTCGCTGGGCGCGCCCGCCGCCTACCTCAACAGCACGCTCGACCGGCGCACCTACGCTCAAACCATGGAGCACGCCCGCAGCGGCGCGCTCAAGCTGCTCTACGTCGCCCCCGAAACGCTGCTGCGCGACGAGACGCTGCGGCTGCTCGGCGAATCCAACCTGCGCTGCCTCACCATCGACGAGGCGCACTGCGTCTCGCAGTGGGGCCACGATTTCCGCCCGGAGTACCGCCAGATCGTCTCCGTGCGCGAGCGCTTTCCGGAGGCCACTTGTCTTGCGCTCACGGCCACGGCCACGCCGAGAGTGCAGGCGGACATCCGCGACACCCTCGGCTTCCGCAGCGAGGATGAATTCCTCGCCAGCTTTGATCGACCCAACCTCTTTATCGACGTGGAGCCCAAGCGCGACTACATTGGCCAGGCGCTCGATTTTGTTAAGGCGCACGAGGGGCAGTCGGGCATCGTCTATTGCTCGACGCGCAAAGGGGTGGACGAACTGTATGGCGTTTTGCAGAGCAACAACGTCAACGCGCGCCCCTACCACGCCGGGCTGGATGCGGCGAGGCGCACCAAAAATCAGACCGACTTTATCCGCGACGACGTCTCGATCATGGTGGCGACGGTGGCTTTTGGCATGGGCATCGACAAGCCGGACGTGCGCTGGGTGCTGCACGTCAATCTGCCACAGGATGTGGAGAGCTACTACCAGCAGATTGGCCGCGCCGGTCGCGATGGATTGAGGGCGGACTGCCGCTTGCTCTACTCGTACAGCGACGTGCGCACGATCAGCTACTTTATCGATCAGGGCGCGGCCAACGAAGCGCCCGGTCGACGGGCGCGGCTGGAGGCGATGGTGGGCTGGGGCGAAGCATCGGCCTGTCGACGGATTGGGCTGCTGCGCTATTTTGGCGAGGAGTACAAGGGGGCAAACGCCACTGAAAACGGTGAAGAGCCGGATGAAGTTGAGGGGCTGTGTGGGATGTGCGACAACTGCCTGGCCGAGCCCGTCGAGGAGGTGGATTTGACCGTGCCCGCCCAGAAGTTTCTCTCCTGTATCGTGCGCACGGGCGAGCGCTTTGGCAGCACGCACGTGATCGACGTGCTGCGCGGCTCGCAGGCCAAGAAAATTCTGAGCCGCGGCCACCAAAATCTATCGACCTACGGCATCGGACAGGATTTTTCGGCGGCGGCGTGGAAGGAGCTGTCGCGCCAGTTTATCCAGCAGGGGCTGGTCGAGCAAGATATGCAGTACGGCGGCCTATCGCTGACGGACCACGGCCGCGCCGTGCTCACGAGCGGCGAGACCGTGATGGGGCAAGCGCCGGACGTGCAGGTCCCGTCGTCCGCTGGCGCGCGGGCAGCCGAGTCGCTTGACTACGACGCGACGCTCTTCCAGATGCTGCGCCAGCATCGCAAAGCGCTGGCGGACGCAGCCGACGTGCCACCCTACGTTGTCTTCGCCGACCGTTCGCTGATGGAGATGGCGGCCTACTTCCCCCAGTCACGCGAGTCGTTTGGCGCAATCTACGGGGTGGGCGCGGCCAAGCTCAACAGCTACGCCGACGAATTTCTGCCGCTGATTCGCAGCTACTGCGAGGAGCACGACATCCGCGAGGAGCCGCGTCGCGCTTCCAGCACGTCGACTTCGACGTCGTCTTCGTCTTCGTCAAGCAAAAATGGGCGCGGCGACGACATCAGCCCGCGCACGCACACCGTCGGCAACGCGCTCAGCCAGGGCATGACGCTGGCCGAGCTGATGGAGTCGATCAACATGCGGCCGTCGACGGTCTTTGGCCACCTGGAAAAGTATGTGCGCGGCGGCTACGAGCTGCCTGCCGATACGCTGCGTGCCGCCTCCACGCTAGACGACGCAACGCAGTCCCGCGTGCTCGACGTTTATGGCGAGGTGGGCACGGAGTTCCTGCGCCCGGTTCACGATGCGCTGGAGGGTGCGGTCGACTGGGACAATTTGAAGCTGATGCGGCTGGTCTACTGGGTGGAATCGGGGGAGATGGCACAGTAAAACAAGCTGCCGCTGTGCCCTACACCAGCCGCTCATTGGCACGCAGCATGCGCAATTTGCTCACGGTGACCCAGCCACGCCATTCGAGCCGGCAGGCCGGGCTAAGCGGCGGCCACGCAATATCCCAGCCGCCATCGTCCCCCTGCTCGGCCAGCACCGCGTCTAGATTTGCCTCGATAACGCTATGGTCAAAATACTTACGCAGCGGATGGTCGGGCGTGGGCGCCCAGTCGAGCGGTCTGCGCACGTATTCTGTCGACCCAACATCGGCAATCAGCCCCGCCGTTTTCATCTTCGCCACAAGCTGGTCGAGCGCGGCCTCGGCACGTTCGCGATCCGGCGCGTGTTGGAGGAACGTGATGATCGCGCCCACATCGTGCATTTCGGTTGTATTGAACGCCTCGATTTCGCGCCAACAAAAGGCCGTGGCCGGTTCGAGCCACGGGTGCTGAACGCTGTTTTTGTGCAGCAGCCCGGCAATCGCTGCCGTGGGATTGATGGCCGCTGGTGGATTCTCCTCCGTCTGCCACCAGGGTGCACGCGGGTAATTCATGGCAGACGGCAGCAGCCACGGCACGCCGCCCTCCTCCGTAGTGATGGTGAGCAGGTAGTCGCAGGTGCGCCGCACCAGCTCTTCCTCCAGCCCCACCGCATCCAGAAATTCCAGCGCGTGCTGCACGGGCATGGGCTGGCTGTTGGGGCAGCGAATGTCCGGCTCCAGCGCGTTGCCAAAGCCACCACCGGCATTTTGATAGGCGCGCAGCGCGGTGATCACGTCCTCGCGCGAGCCGCCCCGAAAGTGGTAGGCAAAAAGCCGTCGCTCCAGCAGCCGTGCGTTCTTCCAGATGAAGTCCTCGGCACGCTTCAGCGTGGATTGCTGTTTATTCATCGATTCCCCCTAGCTGTCTTAAACCCCGTAGAACGTTTGTACTATACCCGTTCTTTACAAAAACGACAATTGACACCGATCGCCATCGCTGCTATACTCGCGACACAATTTAATAGACCACAACGAAGGTGCGCCTCCGCCCGGATGCGCGGCGCACAAGAGGGAAAGCCCGGTGACGTTTTT
Source organism: Caldilineaceae bacterium (assembly GCA_965213535.1). Lineage (GTDB taxonomy): Bacteria > Chloroflexota > Anaerolineae > Caldilineales > Caldilineaceae > JBCCFC01. The sequence goes on along the minus strand of OZ243888.1, from coordinate 5,304,932 downwards.
GATGAACATCAAAAACCAGTCCGGCACTGGTCCGCAACGGTAAGTTAATGGCTAGTTGTTGATTGTTAATGGTTAACTGTTAACGGGTGAATAGTGTCTCACCTTGTTAACAATTAAAAATTAACCATTGGCAATTTACCATTACCAAGTCCGAATACCTACCTTCGTTATTGGCTTGCAACACTCCTTCGGGAAGCAAGGGGGCAAGCAGGGGCGAAGTCTTTATCGCGTGCAGTTTCTTGGTGACTTCGTCCGTGCCGCCCGCCGTTTGGCGGGTTTTTTGATCGCGTTTTTTCGCGATTCATCGCCCTTCGCTTGCGACCCGGAAACCAGCCGGGTCGCATTTTTTGTACCCGCTAGACTTATCACGTCTTCGAGAAAGGTCCACTGTGGATTTACAAATCACTCCCGTCGCCGACGCGCCGATACAAGCACCTTACGCCCGCCACGTCCTCATCTGCTCCGGTCGCTACTGCGATCCGGAGGGCAAGGCGCTGGACATCTACCGCCTGCTCGCGCGCAAGCTCGGCGAGCTGGGCCAGTACGACAACCCCGTGCGCGTCAAGCGCGGGACGACACCCTGCCTCGGCGTCTGCTACGGTGGCCCGCTGCTCGTCGTCTACCCCGACGGCGTTTGGTATCACCACGTCGATGAGCAGGTGCTCGACCGCATCGTCGAAGAGCACCTGCACGGCGGTCGACCCGTCGAGGAATATGTCTTTCATCAGCTGGACGGCGCGGGCTGTGGCTGCACGATGGAGAAGTGAGCGCGCCCCCGTGCGAACGGGCGCGCGGTTACTTGATTATCTGACGGGGCAGACCCGGCACGTGGGCGTGCCTGCTCCACGGTTAGCCATCAAATTTTCCCAACGCGCTTGAGCGCGTTTTGCAAACGAGGGGCGCAATAAATTGCGCGCCGGTTGTGACTACCGACGCAACAAAATCGCAAAGGAGAACCTTATGCTTAAAAAACTACTTGTCCCCGCTCTTCTGCTCGCCCTGCTCACCGCCTGCGTCCCCGTGACGCCTGTGACATCGACCGACCCCGCCAGCGAAGCCACCCTTACCACCGACGCCAGCACCGCCGAAGTCGACGGCAACTACACCGATGGCTGCGTCGAAAACTTCGCGGTTGGCACCGACTACTTCCCCGAGAAGGTCACGCTTGACTATGCGAGTGGATTGACCGTTGAATATTTCAACAGCTACAAAGTGGTTACCGTCACCAATCCCTATGCGGGCGCGAACGAAATTTTCCAGTACGTGCTCGTCCAGTGCGGCACAACAGCCCCCGCTGGCTTTGATGACGCCCAAATCATTGACGTGCCCATCGCGGAGGTCGCCGTGCTCTCGACGACCACGCTGCCCGGCCTCGTCGAGATGGGGCTGCTGGATCGGCTGGTGGCCGTGGAGGAGTTTGATTACGTAACCAGCGAAGCCGTGCGCGAGCGCATCGACGCGGGCACGCTGGCCGAAATCGGCGGCGAAGCGGGCCTCAACGTCGAGCTGGCGCTGGCTGCGGCGCCCAATCTGGTAATGACCTTCGCCTACGGCAGCCCCGACTTTGACGCGCACCCCGTGCTGCTGGAGGCGGGCATCCCCACGGCCATCAGCGGCGACTACATGGAGACAACGCCGCTCGGTCGCGCCGAGTGGCTCAAGTTTACGGCGCTCTTCTTCAACACCGAAGCCGCCGCCCAGGAGATTTTCGGCGAGACCGCCAGCTCTTACGAGGAGCTGTCGCAGTTGGCTGCCAAAGTGGACGAGCGCCCCACCGTTTTCACCAACACCCTCTTCAACGATGCGTGGTACGTTTCCGGCGGCAACAGCTACTTCGCGCGCTTTCTGGCCGACGCGGGCACGGACTATCTGTGGAGCAATGATGACTCCACCGGCGGCCTCCCGCTCGATTTTGAAACGGTGCTCGAGCGCGCCGCCGACGCGGAGTACTGGCTCCCCAACAACGGCTTCTGGGCTTCCATCGACAGCGCGCTGGCCGAGGACGAGCGCTACGCCGAATTTGCCGCCGTGCAGCGGGGCAACGTCTACAACAACACCGGGCAGATCAACGACTTTGGCGGCAACGACTACTTCGAGGCAGGCGTCGTCAACCCCGATGTGGTGCTGGCGGACTTGATTAAGATTTTCCACCCAGAATTGCTGCCGGAGCATGAGCTAGTCTTTTTTGAGGAATTGGAGTAGACCCAGAGAAATGGTCAATGGTCGACGGTAAATTGTCAATTGATAATTTACCGTCGACCATTGACCATAATTTTTAATGACTCAAACCGCCCTTTCCCGCCCCACCACCGCCGCCCTCGCGCGCCCCGCCGGGCGGCGCCTCGCCTTCATCGGCCTCATCGCGCTGCTGGCGACGCTCTTCCTGCTCAGCGTTGCTCTGGGCTCCGTGCGCATCCCCCTGCGCGACGTGCTGGTGATCCTGCTTGGCGGCGAGCCGGCAACCGCCACCTGGTCGACCATTGTGCTGCGCTTTCGCCTGCCCAAAGCCATTACGGCCATGCTGGCGGGGGCCGCGCTTTCGGTGGCTGGCTTGCAGATGCAGACGCTCTTTCGCAACCCGCTGGCTGGCCCCTTTGTGCTGGGCATCACCTCCGGCGCGAGCCTGGGCGTGGCGCTGGTTGTGCTGGGCACGGGTGGGATGGTCGGCGCGGGGCTGCTGGCCGGGCTGGGCTTCTTCGGCGACTTTGGCGTTGCGGCGGCGGCATCGCTTGGCTCGGCGCTGATCCTGGGGCTGGTCCTGCTCGTAGCGCGGCGCGTCGCTAGCACGATGACGCTGCTGATCCTTGGCCTGCTCTTTGGCTACGCCACCAGCGCGCTCGTCAGCGTGCTGCTCTACTTCAGCATCGCCGAGCGCATCCAGGCCTACGTGGCGTGGACCTTTGGCACCTTTGGCACGACGACCTGGTCTCAATTGCGCGTGTTGGCCCCGGCGGTGATCGGCGCGCTCGTGCTCGCGCATCTCGCGGCCAAGCCGCTCAACGCGCTGCTGCTCGGCGAGACGTACGCCCGCAGCATGGGGCTGACGGTAATGCGGGCGCGCATTCAAATTGTCGCCAGCGCCTCGATTTTGGCGGGCGTGGTAACGGCCTTTTGCGGGCCAATTGGCTTTTTGGGCGTGGCCGTGCCCCACCTCTGCCGCAGCCTGTTCAACACCTCGGATCACCGGGTGCTGCTCCCAGCGGTCACGCTGCTCGGCGCGTCGCTCGCCCTCGCGGCCGACCTAATCGCCCACCTCCCCGGCAGCCAGCTTACTCTGCCGCTCAACGCCATCACCGCCCTGGTTGGTGCGCCGGTGGTGGCCTGGGTGATTTTGCGGCGGGGCAATCTGCGCAGGGCCTTTGCTGCGTGAGATGGAACGCGGATTGGGCGGATGAAGACGGATTTCAAGCACAAAGAAATGCTCAAAGACAGCGCGGGTAAGCGGAAGAGGCATTATTTGTCATTCCTGCGAAGGCAGGAATCCATGTGCGGTCAACGATAGATCTCGTGACAGCAGGAAGGAGCAATTTGCATGAGCTGGGATGTCTCGATCATAAATTTTTCTCGACCCTACGAATCTGTTGAGCAGATTCCGCATGACGAGGAGCCGCTGCCGCTGGGAACTAGAAAAGCCGTTCATGAAGCTGTTTTACAATTTTTCCCGTCAACTAGTTGGAACGATCCGGCTTGGGGCGTCTTCGACTCGCCTTGCGGCTCCATCGAATTCAACTTGGGCAGCGACGACCCGGCGCAAAGCATGATGTTGCACGTCCGTGCGAGTAACAAGATTGTGCCGCTGATTGTTGCATTCTGTAAAGAATTCGGTTGGTCTGCTATAGACAGCGGAACCGGCGAATTTCTTGAGCGGTCCGAAAATCCCGAAGCTGGCCTGGAAACATGGCGGGCATATCGCGATCAAGTTTTCAAGAAATATACATCTTCGTAAAACGCGTCCATCTGCGGTTCCATTCTGTGATGCCAATTCTCCACGCCCAAAACTTAACCATCGGCTACCGCCAACCCCGCCGCGATGACGTTGTCGTTGCCAAAGAGTTAGCCGTGGTCCTGCACCCCGGCGAGTTGATCTGCCTGCTTGGCCCCAACGGCGCGGGCAAGTCCACGCTGATGCGCACGCTGGCGGGGATGCAGCCGCCGCTGGGCGGCGCGGTCTGCATCGGCGACGGCAAAATCAGTGGGGAGTCGGCGGTCGACATCCACGACCTGCCCCCGCGCGAGCTGGCCCGCCGCCTCTCGATCGTGCTCACCGAGCGCGTCGATGCGGGCAACCTCTCAGCGTACGACCTCGTGGCCCTGGGCCGCTATCCGCACACCGACTGGGCCGGGCGACTCTCAGCGCGAGATCGCAGCGTCGTCACCTGGGCGATCCAGGCCGTGGGCGCGCAGTCGCTCGCTGCGCGGACAGTCGACGAATTGAGCGACGGCGAGCGCCAGAAAGTCCTGATCGCGCGCGCGCTTGCCCAGGAGCCGCAGATCATCCTGCTCGATGAGCCGACTGCTTTCCTCGATTTGCCCCGCCGCGTCGAAATCATGGGTGTGCTGCGCGATCTCGCCCGCTCTACCGGCACGGCCATCCTGCTCTCCACCCACGATCTCGATCTCGCCCTGCGCAGCGCCGACCGCACCTGGCTGATGGCGGGCGACGGCTCGCTGCGCACTGGCGCGCCCGAAGATCTCGTGCTCAACGGCGCCTTTGCCCAAACTTTCCGCAGCGAAGGCGTCGAGTTCGATCCCCTCAGCGGCTCCTTCCACATCAACCGCCGCGCCGCGGGCGTCGTCGGGCTGATTGGCGAGGGCCTGCCCGCCGTGTGGACGACGCGGGCGCTGGAGCGCGAGGGCTTCTGCGTAGAACAAGGAATCGTAGAACAAGGGGTCCTGGAGGGGTCGATACAAATTCAAGTCGACGAAACGCCAACATCACTTCGCTGGCAAGTGCAGATCGAAAAGCAGCAATACACTTGCCACTCTGTTTTGGAGACGCTTCAGCTAGTGCGTAGAATGACGGGGAGGGGAATTCTACATGAGGGAAATGAATCGCAGATGGACGCGGATGAACGCGGATAAGAACGGCCCAAAATTTTATCTGCGTTCACCCGCGGTTCTCCGCGGTTCAAAAATTTTTGAGGTAAACCATGAATCAAGCACTGGCCCAAGCGCGCGCAATCTGCCCCAAATCCATGACGCACGGCCCCTGCGGCGGCGTAACGCGCAACGGCGGCTGCGAAGTCGACGGGGCGCTGCGCTGCCCGTATCCGCTGATTGCGGAGCAGCTGCCGTGGCGCGTGGCGGTGGATTCGCACGCCGAATTTGCTGACTTGCGCGCAGACAACCCATCCCCGCTAGCCCAAAAGCTGCGGCGCGGCGAGTTCGTCACCATTGCCGAAATGTATGCGCCGGACAGCGTCGATCCGGTGTCCCACATTGCGCGCTACCAGCAGTTCGCCGGGCGAGTCGACGCCGTCAACATCGCCAACAACGCGCTGGCAACGCCACACCTTTCCACCCTGGCCACGGCGGCGCTCTGCGAGCGGCTGGGCCTGCCCTCAATCATCAATCTCACCTGCCGCGACCACAATCGGATTGGCCTGCAGGCCGAGCTGCTGGGCGCGGCGGCGCTGGGCGTTCAGCACGTCTTCTGCATCACCGGCGATCACCCCACGCTCGGCGATCACCCCGCTGCGCAGGGCGTCTTCGATCTCGATTCATTTGGGCTGCTCCGGCTGGCGCGTCGACTGCGCGACGAAGGGGAATTCGAGAGCGGGCGTCCGCTCGCGCCGCGCCCCGGCTGGCTCATCGGCGCGGCGGGCAGCCCCTTTAGCCGCCCGCTTGCGCTCCAGGCCGAGCGTACCGCGGCCAAAATCCGCGCGGGCGCGGAGTTCATCCAAACGCAGGCCGTCTTTGGCCCCCAGCCCTTTGGCGACTACGTGGCCCGCCTGCGCGACCTGGGCGCGCTCGACCGGGCCTGGCTTATCGCTGGCGTCGGCGTGGTGACGAAGCTGGAGCAGACCTTCTGGCTACGCAACAACGTCCCCGGCGCGTCCGTCCCCGACGCGCTGGTCGACCTGCTGCGGCGGACACCCAAACCGCGGCGGCGCGCTGTCGGCCTGGCGTATGCGCGCTCGCTGGTCGAGCAGATGCGCGAGCTGGCGGGCGTGGGCGGCGTGCTGCTCTTTGCGCTGGACGACGATGTCGAATCGCTGGGCGAGCTGCTAACGTAACGCGAAGCGCCGCTTCGCTTTTGACCATCAACGAATCGAGAAAATCATGAAGAATCCATCCACTCCCGACGCCTTTGCCGATCAAGATGCCCAAGCCGCCGCCATGCGCGAGCGCACCAGGCAGGCCGACAAGAAAAAGGGCCTGGTCATCGTCCACACCGGCGACGGCAAGGGCAAATCCACGGCGGCCTTTGGCCTCATCATGCGTGCCTGGGGGCGCGACATGCGCGTGGGGGTGATGCAGTTTCTCAAGAACGAAAACGCCCGCTTTGGCGAAATCCGCGCCGCCGAGCGCATGGGCGGCATTGATTGGCAGACCAGCGGCGACGGCTTTACCTGGACCAGCCAGGATGCGGACGAAACGGTCGCCCGCGCCCGCCACGGCTGGGCGCTTGCTCAGGAACAAATCGCCAGCGGCGACTACGACCTCTACGTGCTCGACGAATTTACGTACACGATGCACTTTGGCTGGCTGGAGATCGACGCCGTGATCGCCTGGCTGCGGGACAACAAACCGCCGATGCTACACCTCGTGATCACGGGTCGCAGCGCACCGCAGGCGCTAATCGACTTTGCCGATTTGGTGACGGAGATGCGCGAGATTAAGCACCCCTTTGCGGAGCAGGGGATCAAGGCACAGCCGGGGGTGGAGTTTTAGTAGGACGAAGCGCTGCTTCGTCGGCCAATATGATTTTTGACAGTGACGGTCACCTTGACCGGCTATTCGCCAGCGACCTGCGCCGGCAGCGCCGCGGTTTCGGTGACGGGGAGGTTGAGGGCTTGGGCGGGAATGGTAGTCGAATGCGCCGCACGCCGCCCAGTCAGCGGGTTGACGAAGCGATGCGTGCGTCGTGCGTTGAGCTAGTACATGAAGGCGCAAATATCTAGGCGGTTGCCAGTGCGTAATCCCCATCCAGTCAACCGGCTTTCAGCCGGTTTTCTTCAGGCAAGCTGGTGGGCTTTAGCCACCAGCGGCGGCGCACGCGAACCGCCCAATTACTTACGCTCAGCTGCGCTAGTGTCCTGAGAAGGGGGCAAGGACGAAAGACCGATGTTGCTCAAGCGGCGCAAGAGCCCGGTTCTGAGATGGGTCGCCGTGTCCCTGCGTGGGCGTGCTCATTCCACGTGGGATTCTGCGAGTCGCTCGATTTTCTCGCAACGCTGCTCAAACTCATCCAGCGGCACGGGTACTCCACACGTATAGTAGCCGTCGTTTGGAATGAATTTCGCCGGTCCGTGCTGCTCGATCCAATCGTCGAGGTGGCGGCGCAGCGTATGCATCCGGATGAGATAGAGCTGCGCGCGCGGTGGAACCCAATAGACGAGCCACTCCGCCTGCGAAGTGTAGGCCCAGCCCGGAATGCTCATCGAGTCGACGGAGACCGTTTCGATGAAGGCGTTGCCCGTGTGCCCGGCTGTCCAATCGGTCTTGTATTCGATGGTGTAGATGCGGCCCGAATTGTTCGTTGCCGGGCGCTTGGCGAAAATCCGGTCGATGCCCAGACGCTGCTGCTCGTGGCTGGCGGTCTGAATCGCGAAACGGTCGGCAAAGTGGGCGTCGAGCTGGCGTTCGGCCGCTTCGCCGCGGCTCAGCTGCGCCTGCATTTCGTACATGATTTGCCCTCCCCCAAGGCCGTTACACCTGCGTCGCCACGATCCGCCGCACGCCCCGCGACGACAGGCCAAAGTATCCCCAGAAGAAGAGCGTCCCAATCAGCGATGCAACAGCCCCCACGACAAAGAGCGTCTCAAAGCCATAACTCACAATCAAGCGCCCACCCCACAGCGACATGATTGCAAAGCTCAGCCCCGCCGTCATTTCGCTGATGCCGGAGAGCAGCGAGCGCTGTTCCGGCTTGACCAGCTCCATCGTAAAGAGCATAAAGGTCGTGTAGCGAATCGCGCCGCTTGCCATCACGCCCATGTAGCCCAAGCCCGCTGCGCCCAGCACCGGCAAGCCAGCAATCAGCAGCACCGCCATCGCCGTGCTCGCCGACGCCCAGAACGAGACGCGTCGCAGGCCCCAGCGCGCCGCCAGCAGCGGCACGGCCAGCATCACCGGAACGGAGACCAAGCGCGCAAAGCCCGCCACGAGGCCAATCTGCGCCGTGGGCGTGCTGAGCTGTGTATCCAGGTAGACGTTGAAAAAGGTCATCGTGACGGCCATGCCGCCAATTTGCAGCACGCGGATCACGCCGATAATCAGCAGCAGGCCAAAGAAGCCGCGCGTGGCGTAGCGCAGGTGCGACAGCCGCAGCCTGGGCACGCGCAGCCGCGTAGCGTAGAGACGACGCGGCGCATCGGGTAGCGGCGCATCGCTGACGGTTTCGTTCTGCGCGCCCAGCAGCGCAAAAATCCCCACGTTGATCATCAGCGCCCCCACCAGCAGCGTATAGCGGTAGGGAGCCGCCGCCTCCAGTGTCGTGCCCAGCCCGGCGGCAAAGAGGCCGGGCAGCACGCCACCGATCAGGCTGCCAGCAAAGGCCGCCAGCGCAATCGCCGCCGACTGGATCGAGACGGCGTGGTTGCGCTGGCCCGGCGTGGTCGCGGCCATCAGATAGGGCGCGGCGTTGACAAAATAGGTGGAAACGCCAATGTTGGAGAGCACCACCGCCGCGCCGATCCAGAGCCGCCACCACGCTGTCGGCGCCAGCTCCACAAAGGGCAGCAGCACGTTGGCCGTCATCATCAAGCTCAGCCCAATTAGCATCAGGCGACGATTGCCCCAACGCCGCCCCAACAGGCTGGCAATGAGGCTGTTGGCGGCAAAGGCAATCAGCCCCGTAAAGCTGATCTCGCCGATCACATCTGGGCCAAAGCCGAGCCGCAGCAGAAAAAGATTAAAGACCACGGAATAAATACCGCCGTCGACGGTGAAACCCAGCAGGCTGATGGCGATGAGATAGCGTCGAATGTTGCCGTCGAAGCTGCGTAGCGTAGCGAAATAGGAAGCGAGCATAATTTGGACTTGCGTAGTTGACCTCGGCTAAAATTTTGTGCAAAAGCACAAAAATCCGCGCCGCGGCGTGGTCGCCGGGCGCGGAAGATAGGCCCTCTTTATAACCTGAATGGAGCCGTTTGCGCAAATCTAGCTGGTTGGATCGCGGGTGCAGCGCAGCATGCGCTGCACCCGCGATCCAACCAACATCATTAGGTTCCGTTGACATTTGGAAGTGGCCCTCACCTCCGGCCCCTCACCCCCGGCCCCTCTCCCAGGGTGGGAGAGGGGCTGGGGATGAGGGCGCGCTCGACTCGCCTTTCAAGCCCTCTCAACAAATTGTCAACATCATCAACGTTTGTGCCCGTCTTCCCCCAGCGCATCCGCTGGCCCCCACGGCGCAAGGGCGACCGTGCCGTAGGGGTTAAAAATTTGGTCGCGTTCGGCGGCGGCAAAGCGCCACATGCGCTGCACCAAGTCGTGCTTGACTTTGGTATAAGCGGGATCCTCCGCCAGATTGGTCAGCTCGTGTGGGTCCTCGTGCAGGTCGTAGAGTTCGTCGAAGTCGAATCCGTTGTAGACGTACTTGTAATCGTGGGTTGCGACGCTGCGCTGGGTGTAGTAGAGCTCGACGCCATTGAGCTGCGTGTGGATCGCCTCGCGCCAGTCGGCGGGCGGCTGGTTGCGGAGGAAGGGCACGAGGCTGCGGCCCGTCAACGCCTGGGACGGCTCGACGCCCGCCAGCTCCAGAAACGTGGGGGCAAAATCGGCCAGCGAGACAAATTCGTCGACGCTGCGATCCGCGTCGACCAGGCCCTTGGGCCAGCGCATAACGCAGGGCACGTGATAGGCTTCGCGGAAGGCGGGCACGCCCTTGAGGAAAAGGCCGTGCGCGCCCACGTAGTCGCCGTGGTCGCTCATGAAGATCACAAGCGTGTCGTCGGCCTGGCCCGTCGCGTCGAGCGCGTCGAGCACCTCCCCAAACAGCGCATCCTCCAGCGTACAAAAGGCCCAGTAGTGGCGCACGGCCTCGCGCACTTCGTCCTCGCTCAGTTGGTCCCAGAGTTGACGCTGTCGCTGGTAGACGCGCGGCTTGTCCTCCAGCGAATCGTGGTAGCTTTCCGGCAGCGGAATCTCGCCATTCTCCATCATTTCGTCATACATCCGCACAAATTTTTCCGGTACGTTAAAGGGGTCATGTGGCCCAATTGGCCCAACGAAGAGACACCAGGGCTCGTCCGACTTGGCCTTCTCGTGCAGCGTCTCCACTGCCGCCTGCACGACTTTGTAGTCGTGCAGCTCTTCGTAGCCCTTTGGTCCGCCGTCCGGCAGCGTCTTGTAGACGACAAAGTCGCCCCAACCGGGCCTCTGCACGTGGCCCGGCGGTCTTTCGCCGCCACTCGTATCTTCCCCGCGCGGCCCGCTGTGCCAATCTTCAATCGAGCGTGAATTAAAGGTCCCTCTTGCGCCCGTCACCGCGCGCTCGCGCCAGCCGCGGTCTGCGGGCTCCTCCGCCGCCGTCACGTGCCACTTGCCGCAGAGCGTGAGATCGTAGCCCGCCTCGCGCAATTGCTCGGAGAAAGTAACGACGCCGTCGCGCAGCCCGGTGTTGATGGCGGTGTGGGTGCGTACGTTGTTGAAGATGCCGTGACGCGAGGGGTAAAGCCCCGTCATAAAGGTGGCGCGCGAGGGGCAGCAGTGGGCCGTGGGGCAGTAGGTCTGGCTAAAGCGCACGCCGTCGCGCGCCAACCGATCCACGTTGGGCGTAAAACAAGGGTGGGCGGCAGCGACCACATCGGCCTGCTGCTGGTCGGTCATGAAGATGAGGAGATTGGGTTGGGTGGGCATGGGAAAAAGGTTGGATTGTGGATAGCGCGGATGTTGATTGGGTTGCGCTTTTCGATTTGTGCTGAAGCCGCTTAATGTCCCGAAGCGTAAACGCCCGCCGCGGGGAGCGGCTGTGGCAGCAGGGTTGCGATGTCATTCACGATGTGGGCGGCGGCGTGGGGCTGGCCAAGCGCCCGGGCGTTGACGCTCATCTCCTGCAGCAGCGCGCGCTCGCTGGTAAACCAGCGACGCACCGCGTCGGCAATTTCAAAGGCATCCGACGTGTAAATTCCCGTGCCGTTGTCCACCACAAAGCGGAGGTTGCCCCGCTCCTGTTCGGGCAAAAAGCCGCTGAGGATCAGCGGCAGGCCGCGCGTTAGCGCCTCGGCAATCGTGCCCGGCCCGGCCTTGGTCACGAGGCAGTCGCTGGCGGACATCCAATCCGCAATGTTGTCCACAAAGCCGAGCGCGCGCAGCGGCACGGGCCAGTTGTGGCTTGCCAACTGAGTGCGCAGCCGCTCGTTGCGCCCGCAGATCACGACGATTTGCCCCAGTGGACGAGCGCTGGGCTGGCCCTGCCCCCGCAGCACGCTGGTCAGCAGCCGAACCGTCTCGCTCAGGCGGCCCATGCCGTCGCCGCCGCCCATGAGCAGCGCGGTGGGCAACTCCTGCTTCAGGCCAAGTTGGAGCCGTAGCGTCTCCTTGGGGAGGGCGGGTTGTGCAAATTGCGCGCGCACGGGCAGGCCGAATTTGCGCATCTGCTCCGCCCGCATTCCCTCCAGCCGACCGCGCGCCGTGGCTTCGCGGCTGGCAACGTAGCAGCGCCGCACGCCGCGATCAAACCAGAGCGGGTGCGCCGTGGCGAGATCGGTGACGACGGTAACGACGGGCGGCACGTACATTTTTCGGCGCGCGGCGCGCAGAAGCGCCTGCAGCAGCGGGTGGACGCAGACGATCAGGTCGGGGTGATACGTTTGTAGAAAGAGCTCGATGCGCTGCTCGGCCACGCGCATCACCGTCTTAAAAATGGGATCGCTGACGACGGAGCTGGCCGTGGCGCGCCAGAGCAGCCGATAGACCCAAACGGCATCGTTGGCCAAAAAGGGATAGGCGCGCGGCATCCGGTTAATTGGCCACGGCGTGTGGTTGGCCCACGGATCGGCCATGGTGACGCGCAGCCGCTCGCCATTCTGTCCACTATAGTGCTGCTCGAAGGCCAACTGCAGCGCCTGGGCGCTGGCGCGGTGGCCACCGCCCGTATCGCTGTAGAGAATCAGAATGTTTTGCATGGGATATTTCTCCATCAACGCCTCACGTTGATTTGCTGATTGGTCGTCACCTGGGTAAGTTCGCGTTCATACCCATCCGCCCAGCGCACGATTACGCTCGGCACGTTCTCAGCCGTGCCCAACCCGAAGTGCGGACGCGGATCTTCGCTGGCGAGGTAGCTGCTGCCCACGTGCACTTCGCGCACAAGTTGGCGACCGTCCGCCAGCGTTGCCACCACGCGCGTGCCAGGGAAAACGCCGCCCAAATCAAGCTGAAGCCAGCGGCCCAACCCCTGCTCGCTGGCGCTGCTGTGCAGCAGCACGAGCGGCCCACCAATTACATTGATGGCCACATCGAGATCGCCATCGTTGTCGTAATCCGCCGCCGCGCTGCCGCGACCGAGCCGCTCGCCCACCGCCGTTAAGCCGGCCGCATCCGTGTGGTCGAGGAAGTGACCGGTGCGCCCGACAGCAACGAGCGCGCCCGTTTCGTCCACCTGCCAGCTGCGGTTGCGGTAGAAGCGCACCCGCTCCGGATCGGTCGCCAAGTTGGTGACGGGCACGCGCCCGTTGACGATCAGCAGATCGGCGTCGGTGTCGTGGTCGAAATCGGCTAGGTGAGTGCCCCAGCCCGTTTGCCCGTTGCCCAAGCCCGTCAGCCCAATGCGAAAGGTGCTGTACTGAAAAGTTAGGTGGCCCGCGGCGGGCGTCTCGTTGCGGTAGAGGGCGTTGAGCTCGCGCTCCCAGTTGGTGACAAAGAGATCGGGCCAGCCGTCGCCGTCGTAGTCACCGCCCGCCACGCCCATGCCGCTGCCCGCATCGCCCACCGCCGCCGTTTCGGATAGATCGACAAAGCGGAAGCCGAGCCCCTTCGGATCATCAGCCGGATCACCAGCCAGCGGCTCATTGGCATAGAGCCGGTTGGGGTGGCCGTCGTTGGCAATATACAAATCGAGATCGCCGTCGAGATCGAGGTCGCTCAAGATGGCGCCCAGCCCCCGTTCTGCGCGCGTCAGCCCCGCTTCGCCCGTGATTTCGCGAAAAGCAGCGCGACCCGTTGCATCATCCGGACCCGTGTTAAGGTAGAGACGGTCGGGCAAACCGTAATAATCTTGCGGAAACGCGCCGATTGGTTTGGGAATCGTGTGGTCTAAATCAATATACGCAGCAACAAAAAGATCGATGCGCCCATCGCCGTTAAAATCGCCCGCCGCCGCCGCGCTGCTCCACTCCGCCGCGTCGACGCCCGCCCTTTGCGCGCCCTCGCTAAACGTGCCGTCGCCGTTGTTCCACAGCAGATGGTTGGGACCGTCCGCCGTCACGTAAAGGTCCGCCCAGCCGTCACCATCAAAATCGGCGGCGATGCAGCCGTTGCCGCGCAGGGCAAGATCAGTGGCGGAAGCGACGCTCACGTCCGTAAATTGACCGCGTGCATTGCGGTAGAGGGCGTTGGGAGAACCCCCTCCCAGCCTCCCCGCCGGGGGGCGAGGGGCCGTGGTGGTCGTGGGTTTTGTTTTTGTATCAATTTCTGTGGCAGAAGAAAGCGGTAACACCGATGAGTCGACTGTCCCCTCCCCTTCAAGGGGAGGGATAGCGCTTGCCCCCGCGAAGGTGTGGGGGAGGGGTTCCCCGCGCGCGCCATTTTCATCGTAGCTATTCACCACGTACAAATCTAGCCACCCATCGCGGTCAAAATCAAGCCAGCAGAGCCCGCCCCCCATCGCCGCCACCGGGTCCTGCACTACGCCCGCGGCGAAGGCGCCGTGCCGAAAATCGAGACCAACTTGAAATGCGACATCGTGAAAAAGAGGGGTGGGCTGATCTTGAGCTAAGTTGGCAGGTGGCAAGTTGTTGATAGCAGGTGGCAAGTCACCAAAACCATCGTCTCCCTGCGTCCCTTCGACGGTGCTCAAGGTAAGCTCCGCTCCCCCGCTCCCCTGCTCCCCATCCCCCCCGCTCCCCTGAACCTCGTCCGCAATGTCCAGCGCCAAGCCGCTCGGCACGCCTTCCGGCACGACCCACGCTAAATCGAGCGCGGCGGAGTCGGTGAAGGCGTGGAGATACGCCGTCAGGTCGGCAATGTCGGCCTCGCTAAGGGGCAGGCCGTTGCGCAGGGCGGGGGCGACGCTTGCCCCTTGTTGCGCGGCGTCCGTGGGTTGAAGACTGCTGTAGAGCGCGGGCGACACGCCGTGGTCGCTGGGGTCGTAGGCGGCGGCGCTGCCGATGGGGTTCGCGTGGTGGCGGATGGTAGCGTCGAGTGAATCAAATGCGCCGCTGTGAAAGTAGGGCGCGGTGAGCGCGACGTTGCGCAGGCTGGGCGTGCGAAAGCGGAAGCGGTCGCGCCAGTCAAAGGTGACGGCGGCGCGGCCCCAATCTTCGCGCCCGCTTTCGCCGTGCCCCTTGCCCGGCCCCAGCTGCGGCACGAGCAGGTTGTGGTAATCCAAATCGGTGAGCAGATCGCCCCCGTGGCAAGCCGCGCAGTTGACCGCCGCATCGCGCGCCCCCCAGAAGAGCAGCGCGCCGCGCTTTTGCTGATCGTCCAGCGCGCCGCCATTGCCCGCGATGTACTGATCCCACGGCGAGTTCGTAAAGACAAAGCGCCGCTCAAAGGCGGCCAGCGCCCCGGCCACCTGCGGCAGAGTGATGGCGTCGTTGCCGAAGGCCTCATCAAAAAGGGCAGCGTACTCGGCGTTGGCGCGCAGCCGATCCAGCAGGCGGTTGCGCACGGCGTGGGGTGGCAGATCGCCCAGCGTGGCGCCCGCCATTTCGTGCAGGCTGGCCACGGGAAAGAGCGCCTGCACCGCCAGCGCGTCGCTCATGCCCAGCGCGTTGACTGCGTCATCCTGTGTGGTGGCGGCTTCTCCCGCGTAACCTTCAATGCGACCGTCCCAGAACTGGACGGTCAGCAGCGCGCTGTTGAGAATAGTGGGGGCGTTGCGCGGGATAAACTGACCAAAGAAGGGGTTGGCGATGCTCTCCGTTTCCAGCGCCACGCTTTGATTAAAATCACGGGCGACGCCCAGGCCCAGGCCGCCCGTGCCAATCGGCAGCGCGCGCCCATCCGCCATGGCCAGGCTCGGATGGTGGCAGGTGGCACACGAGATGTTGCGATCGCCGGAGAGCAGCGGGTCGAAGAAGAGCAGCTGGCCCAGCGTCGATAGCGCGGTCTCGTCCTCGCGCACGGTCGCGCCGGGATCGGCTTGCAGGTTGTGCCGCGCGATTACGTCTCGCAGCGCTTCGTCTACCTCTTCAATTTTAATGCGCTCGGTTGTACTCTCCAAGGCCCCTTCTGTGATGTTGTTTGCTTCGTGGCCTCGCAGGCTCGCTCGAAATGACAGCGTATCTCCAAACGTCACGCGCAGGACGCGCCCGCCGAGCACATCGGTCAGGTAGAGGCTGCCGTCTGCTGCGGGCAAGACGGCTCCCGGAAAGTTTAGATTCTCCAAGACCGGCTCGGCCCGCGGGTTGCCCGCCCCGTCGGCGACCAAGCGGCTCAGCCGACCGGTTTCACGCTGGTAGCCGCTGCCGTCGAAGCAGGAGGCGCCGGCGGTGAAGCGGGCAAACTCGAGCAGCCAGAGCGTACCGTCCGGCCCCTGCGCCACGTCGATGGGCAGCGAAAGGTTGTCCAGCAGCGCGTGCTGGTTGCGCTCGGCGTCGATGGCGACGAGCTGGCCGCTGCCGTCGGGGTAGGGGCAGCCGCCAAAGAGCGCAACGAGATATTCGGGGCCGTCACCCGGCAAATCATCCCGCGGGCTGAGGGTGATACCGGTGGGCACGGCCTGGATGGGGTCGCTGGCGCGGGCGGGATTGGGCAGCGTGTCAAAGCGGTGGAAGAAGCGAGCCGTGCCGTCGGCGTTCTGCGTGGCAACGCCGTTGCCGCTGGCGTCCGTCACCACGGGCAGGCCGTCTGGGTTGAAAGTTAAATCGAAGGGATTGGCGAGGCGCACGTTGTTGAGCGGCAGCAAGGTGCGGCCCAGGTCGTCGGGCACGAAGGGATGCTCCGGCAGCGCGATATGTTCTTCCGGGAACGCCGCGGCAAGATCAAGCGTCCACAGGTGGCCCGCGCCAAAGCTGCCCACGTAGAGCGTGTCGCCGTTCGGCCCCATCTGCACAAGCGGCACACCGGCCAGATCACCCGCGTCGCGCGTGCTGGGCAGGCCGGAAATCAGCCGCCCGATCTCGCCGTCGAGAGTGATGAGCGTTACGCCCGCGCTGTCGTCGCGCGCACCCGTGCCCTCCTCGGCGACGAGTAACGAGCCATCCGGCAGCGCCGCCAGCCCCACGGGGCCGAGCAGCCCATCGACGACGACGGTAACTTGGGGATCGTCAAAGTCCGCTGGGCGAACGGGGGCGCGCTCGACGACGGCGCAGGAGGCCAGCAGCAGAAGGAGCGCGATCGGGATCGCGGCGGGCCAGTGCTTCATTTTGACACTTTAAGCGGCTCAACTCTATTGTTGGTGGTCATCTTGGCTGATTTTCTCCAGATAATCTTGGATATCATCAAGCGTCGTTGCCTCCAGCAGCCGGTCGTTTAGCGTAAGCAGTTGAGCAAGCGAGCAACCGCGAACTTGTTGAACAAGCCGCTGCGGAGCCGGACCAAAACGATAGTCAAGTAGAGAAAGCACCATCTTTGACATAGCATCGCGCCCTTCCTCGCGCCCTTCCTCGCGCCCTTCCTCGCGCCCTTCCTCACGCCCTTCCTCGTGTCCACGCGCAACACCCTCTTCAATCCAACGTTCGGCAATTGACATAAAGATATTCTCTCCTTCCTTCGGCAGGCTGGTAGCGACTGCTGCCCGTATGTCTTCCGTCGCCAAGTGCTCATTGTGCCCCAGGTAGAGCAGCACCGTTTGCAGATATTCTAACGCCCGCTGCTCGTCTGTCAAACCCTGCCACAGCAGCGACAAAATAGCTGGCAGTCGCGTGGCAGCGTCGCGAGCGAAGATGGTTTTGAGCGCCAGCAACGCTACCTCCAGTACCACCTCGCCCCGCAGCTCCTCGTCGCTATAGGTGGACAAGTCCTGCAGGTCGTAGGCAAAGTCCGGCCAGTAGCTCCGCAGCGCTTCTGGCCCCTTAAACAGCGCACCAAAGCTGCGCGGCACGCGCCACGCCTGCTCTCCATGGTAGACGACCAGCGGGATGATCGGCGGCAGCGCGCCCGCTTCGCGCTGGTTGCGCTCCCAGATGCGCACCATATAGCGCAGCAGCTGGAAGGCGACGAGCGGCTCCGGCTGGCTCTTGTGCTCAAAGAGGACGTAAACAAAGGCAAGGTCGCCATTGCGCAGCGAGACGCGAAAGAGCAGGTCCGTAAAGTGCTCGCGCAGCTCTTCGTCGACGAAGGTGTCCTTCTGCGGCTCAACGTTGCTCAAGTCGAGCTGATCCCGGACGGCGGGCGGCAGATAGTTCGCCAGGAAGTCGGCGGCGACTTCGGGCTGGGTGAAGACCTGCCGAAAGAAAGTGTCGTGTGGATTGCGGATCGACATGGCTGTGCCTTAAAAATTGTCTGAACGCGCGCTGACATCGGGCCTGTCCGTAATCATACCATCGACCCCCATTTCGACCAGCCTTTTCATCTCGTCAACCTCGTTGACCGTCCACGGAATGACTTGTAAGCCAGCGGCGTGGGCAGCCTCCAGCAGAGTGGGCGTGAGCGCGCGGTAGTCGGGCGACCAGACGGCGGCGCCGCGTGTTGCCCAGTCGGCAAAGTCGGCGGTGTCGACGCGCGTGCGGCGCGCGGTGAGCGCGGCCAGCCCAATGTCGGGGTTGAGCGCGTGGACGGCCCACAGCGAGCGGTGATCAAAGCTCTGCACGGTCACGCGGTCGACGAGGTCGCGCGCCTCCACCAGTTTGACCACGCCCCGCTCAAACGGGCCGGGCTGCGCGCCGTCGAAGCCGTCGCCGATGGTGGTGGGGTCGCGCGGGTCGCGTTTGGTTTCAATGTTGAAGCGCACCGCGGCGGCGTTGGTGCGTTGGGCCTCGGTTTTATCCGGCGAGTCGGCGTAGGCGTCGACAAAGTCAAAAAGCTGGGCAAGGCTGATTACCTGGTAGTTATCGCCAGCTAAGGCAGTCGGGTTGCTGATTTGATCGGGGAAGCGGACGGGATCGGGATTGCGGTCGCAGCGGTGGGCGCTGAGTTCGGCCAGCGTGTGGGCGCGGATCGGCAGCGGCTCCGCGACCTCGCACTTGTCGACGCCGAGGGCGGGGTCGTGCCAGACGACAACCGTGTCGTCGGCGCTGAAATGTAGGTCCAGTTCCAGCGTGGTCACGCCGAGGTCGAGGGCGGTCTCGAAGGCGGGCAGCGTGTTTTCGGGGTGCAGGCCGCGCGCGCCGCGGTGGCCCTGAATATCAAGCGTTTGGTGGACTTTGGTATCTGGTTCGGCGGTAAGACGCTCGTTGGCAACGCCTGCCATGCCCTCTGGGGCAGGGGCACAACCGGCAAGCAGCGTCAAGAGCAATGTTGTAAGAAGTCGCATGGGGAGTGAATGGAACAAAAAGTGCGCAGCGGACAAAACGCGCTGCGCACTTTACTGGCTCACCAATTCAGAGGGTTACTCAAAGAAGGCGTTGTAATTTTCCAGCTCGTCGTTGGCGCTCTGGGCGGCTTCGTCCAGCGCCTCCTGCGGCGAGAGGCCGTCGTCCAGCACGCGGCTGTAGGCCTGCACGATCAGCTGGCGGATGGCGGGGAAGGGGCCCGCGCGACCGCCGAGCACGGCGTAGTTGGGCTCGCCGTCGATCGTGGTTTCGGTGGTGTTGAGCTGCTCAAAGGCCGTGGCGAAGTTGGGGTTTTCGGCCCAGAAATCCTGAATCTCTGCGCTCTCCACCGCATCTTCGCGCACGGGGAAGTAGCCGGAACCAACGTGCCAGGTGATCTGCTGCGCGGGCTCGGCCATAAACTTCATGAACTCCCAGGCGGCCTGGTTGGTGGCCTCGTCGCCGCCGTCCAGCAGCCACAGCGCCGCGCCGCCGATCACGACGCCATTGCGCTCGCTGCCGTCGGTGTGCGGGATGTATGCCGTGCCCACCTCAAATTCGCTGTTCTCGATGATCGACACGTCCGAGGTGGAGTCGATCATGATGGCCGCTTGACCGGTGGTGAAGGTGCTGTCGCTTTCCGTCCACGTGCTGCCCAGGTTGGGCGCGTAGCCATCCCGGATCAGCCCCGTGAGGAAGGTGAAGACTTCGACGCCCGTCTCGTCGTTAAAGGTGGCCTCGGTGGGGCGGGCGGTGCGCCCGTTGTTTTCGTTGAAGTAGAGGCCGCCGCTGTTGGCGAGCATCTGCTCGAAATACCAGCCGACCTGCCCAAAGGTGAAGCAGTAGGGCACCTCGACCGCCGCCGTCAACTCGTCGCACAGCGCGCGGAATTCGCTAAAGCTGAGGCTGCCCTCCGGCATCTCGACGCCCGCTTCGGCAAAGAGATCGGCGTTGTAGTAGATCAGCGGCGTGCTGCTGTTAAAGGCCAGGGCGACCATGCCCTCCTCGTTGGAGTAGTAGTCGCGCACGGCGCCGACAAAGATGGAATCGTCGTAGCCTTCGGTCTCCATCAGCTCGTAGGCGGGCAGCAGAATTTCAACGTCGAACATCGTCTGCGAGGCGAGATCAAAATTCTGGATGATGTTGGGCGTATCGCCGCCATCGAGCGAGGCGAGCAGCGCGTTGTAGGTGTCGTCGTAGGAGCCCTGGTAGGTGGCGTTGACAACGATGCCCTCCTGGCTCTCGTTGAACTGCGCGGTCAGCTCGTCGACCAGCTCGCCCAGATTGCCGCCCATGGCGTGCCAGAATTCGAGCGTGATCGCGTCGCCGCTGGCCGAGGCGTCGGGCGCCTCGACTTCAGCTTCCCCGTCGGCTGCCGCTTCTGCGTCCTCCGAAATATCGGTATCCTCTTCAATCGCGCCGCTTGGCGGCACGGATTCGGCGGCACAGGCGGCAAACAGCCCCAGCGCCAGGATCAGCGTCAGCAGGGTGAGTAAGCGTTTCATTGGGTTCTCCTTTGTAAATTTGAGTTGAGTGGTTGATTGATAAAGTTGTGTGAAGGGTTACGGCTTGCGGGTAGCGGGTCGACACGGTTGGCGAACTCGCTACTCGCTACCCGCTACCCCTTCAGCCCCGTCATCGCGATGCCCTGCACCAGCTGCTTCTGCGCGACGAGGAAGGCCAGCAGCGCCGGGCCGAGCGCGATCATCGAGCCAGCCATCACCGGCCCCCAATCCGCGCCGCGCTCCAGCGTGTTCATAAAGAAGCGGATGCCGATTTGCAGCGTGCGCATCTCGTCCGCATTGGTGATGACCAGCGGCCACAGATACTGGTTCCAGGCGCTGAGAAAGGCGAAGATTGCAAAGGCGCCAATCGAGCCCTTGCTCAGCGGAACCATGATCTGCCAGAGGTAGCGCCAGTTGCCCGCGCCGTCGATCTGCGCCGCGTCGTGCAAATCTTTGGGCACGGTGAGAAAGAATTGACGCAGCAGGAAGACGCCAAAGGCGCTGGCGATAAAGGGCACGGTCAGCCCCCAGTAGCTGTTGACGCCGCCCCACTCCGCCACGAGCTGGTAGTTGGGGATAAAGGTCAGCTCGAAGGGAATCATCAGGCTACCCAGCACGATGTAGAAGAGCACATCGCGACCGGGAAAGCGCAGAATCGCAAAGGCATAGGCCGCCAGCACGCTAAAGATGACCTGCCCCAGCGTGATCAGCGACGACTGCAGCAGGCTGTTGAACAGATAGCGGCCAAAGGGCGTGGTGTTCCAGGCCGTCACGTAATTTTCGACGGTCCACTGGCGCGGAAAGAGCTGCGGCGGGTAGGTGATGACCTGCTGCGGCGGCTTAAAGCTGGTGAAGAGCGCAATCAAAATCGGCATGGCAATCAGCAGCCCCACGCCCAGCAGCAGCAGCTGCACGCCCCAATCGCCCGCCGTCATCCGCTCGCGCGCGCGGGTGGCGGGCGCGTCGGTGATGGTTGGGGTAGCGGGTTGGATGTCGGATCGAACGGCCATAAGTAAGAAAAACGTGGCGGGTTGCGAGTTACGGGTTGCGGGTTGCGGGTTACGGGTTGCGGGTGATCAGGCCACTCGCAACCCGCAACCTATTACTGATAATGCACCCGACGGTTGCCGACCACAAACTGAATGTACGACATCGCGATCACCATCAGCGCCAGCAGGTAGGCCTGCGCCGAGGCAATACCGCGCATGGGCGTACCCACAAAGGCGTCGTAGTAAATGCGGTAAACCATCGTCATCGTGGCTTGGCCCGGCCCGCCGCGCGTGAGCACGTCGATCTCGCCAAAGGCCTGGAAGCTAAAGATGATGTTGATGATCAGCAGGAAAAAGAGCGTGGGCGACAGCAGCGGCAGCGTCACGTGGCGGATGCGCTGCAGGGCGCTGGCGCCGTCGACTTTGGCCGCGTCGTAGAAGCTGGTGTCAATGTTCTGCACCCCCGCCAGCGCGATGATCACGTTAAAGCCGAGCTGCCGCCAGACCACGGCGATAATCACCGACACCAGCGCCCAGCTTTTGGAGTTGAGCCAGTTGGGCGCCGTGCCCATGCTCTCGAAAAGCCCCAAACTGACCAGCCAGTAGTTGACGTAGCCGACCACCGGATGAAAAAGCCAGCGAAAAAGTACGCCCGTAACGGCGCTGCTGATGACGATGGGCACGAAAATCAGCGTGCGGTGCAGCCACGAGAGGTGGCGCAGCGGATAAGCCAGCGCAATCGCCAGCAGCACGGCCAGCGCAATCCCCACCGGAACCGTGCCCAGCACGAAGACCAGCGTCACGCGTACGCTGTTCCAGTAGTCCGGATCGCTAAACAAATTTGTGTAGTTATCCAGCCCCACGTAGCGCATCTGGTTGCCAAAGGGCGCAATTCGATTCAAGCTCAGGTTGAACGACGTAAAAATCGGAATAAAGACAAAGAGCGTCAGCCCGATCAGCGTGGGCAGCAGATAGAGGTAGCCCTCCAGCGCCGCGCCCAGCGCACGTCGTCGGCCCGACGGATGGCGGGTAATAGCGGCTGGGGTCGCGGGCAGCGTCGTCTGGCTCATAGCTGGCTAAACGGGTTGGACTTGGTTGGAAAAGGTGAGGTCCCGCGAGTATACACCAGCACACAGGCCTGGACAAACGGTGGCATTGTCGGTCTCCCTCCGCCGTCCAGCATACGCGCCGATTGTTTAGCGAGCGTTAACGGGGCGTAAACGGCTGGTCAACAATCGGGCGGGCGCGACAAGCCCCTGCCATCGAGAAACGCTCCAAGGTAGTGCAAGCCAGGGAGCGGTTAAGACTTGTCAATTCTGCGGAGGCGGGAGTATATCGCGTGCCAAGTGCGGATTCCCGCGGGGGCACAATGACAAAACTACTTCGCCCGCCGTTAACTGGCTTGGCTGGAACGGGTAAAGGTCAGCACGATTTCCACAAATTTATGGACGTTTCGTTTTCGGTCGCTGCCACCTACGCCTCGGGCGGCACGAGCCAAATCGACCCCGGCGGCAGGTGCAGCGGCAGCAGTTCGCCCGGCGAGGGCAGCGTCTCGCTCTCGGCCTGCACCTGCCAGCGCCGCCCATCAAGCTCGACTTCGATCTGTGCGTAGGTTCCCATGTAAACGGAGCTGATCACGCTTGCCGGTAGACAATTTTGCGCGTGCTCACCCCCAATTTGAATACGCTCCGGCCTCACCGTTAGCCAGACTTTGCCATCTGGTTCGCCCTGTTCGGCAATCCGCAGCGTGCCCACGTTGGTCTCAACCTGGTTGCCCCGCTTGAGGCCGGGCAGGAAGTTTTCGTTGCGAAAAAAGCGCGCCACCGTCGCCGACCGGGGGCGCATGTAAAAATCCTGGGGCGGGCCAATTTGGAGCAAGCGCCCGTCCATCATCAGCGCCACGCGGTCGGCCAGCATCGTGGCCTCCTCCTGGTCGTGGGTGACGAAGATGGTGGTGATCTTCATCTCGCGCTGGATGTCGCGGATGAGCTGGCGCATGTCCAGGCGCAGGTTGGCGTCCAGGTTGGCGAGCGGCTCATCCAGCAGCAAAACCTCCGGCTCGATGATCAGCGCGCGGGCCAGGGCAATCCGCTGCTGCTGCCCGCCCGAAAGCTGGCTCACGCGGCGCGGCCCCATCTGCGGCAGCTGCACCCGCGCCAGCATGGCCTCCGCTTGCTGCTGCCGCTCGCGCCGCGGCACGTTGCGCATCTTTAGCCCAAAGCCCACGTTTTCGGCCACCGTCATGTGTGGAAAGAGCAGCCCCTGCTGGAAGACCATCGTCGTGCCGCGCCGCTCCGGCGCTACCTTTACCACCGAGCGCTCGCTAAAGCGGATGTCACCGTCGGTTGGATCGAGCAGGCCAGCAATCATGCGCAGCGTGGTGGTCTTGCCGCAGCCGGAAGGGCCAAGCAGCGCCACCAGTTCGCCAGATGGAATCTCCAGCGAAAGGTCGTCGACGGCGGGCACGCCATCATAATGTTTGGTGAGGTTGTGCAGCGAGACGGTGGTCATGCGGGGAATTATAGCGGGAACCGGGAAGGGGCAGGAAATTTTGATGGCGCAAGTCTGAATACGGGTAGAAATGAAGGGCCCCTGGTAAAGCGACGTATCACCTTCTCGATGTGAGCCAATCTGCTTAGCCTTGCTCGTAGTACACCAACCCCGCCAAAAATTCCTGTGCCTGCTGCTGAATCGCTGCCCGCTCGTCTTCATCAAACCGGTACAGCCCCAGCACGGCGCGACCCAGGCGCGGGTTGGCGCGCAGCTTGGCCTCGTTGCGCATCATAAAATCCCAGTACAAAAAATTGTAAGGACACGCGCCCTCGCCCGTGCGCTTGGTGCGCTGGAGCGCACAGCCCCGGCAGTAGTCGCTCATTTTGTTGATGTAGTTGGCGCTGGAGACGTAGGGCTTCGTCCCGATTACGCCGCCGTCGGCGTTGAGCCCCATGCCAATTACGTTGGGCACAACGACCCACTCGTAGGCGTCGACGTAGAAGGCCCAGAACCATTCGTTAACCGCTGCCGGATCAATACCAGCCAGCATACAGAAGTTGGTTACAATCATCAGCCGCTCGATGTGGTGCGAGTAGCCGCTCTCGATCACGCGCCCGGCCACGTGCTTGATGCAGTTCATCTCGGTTTCGCCGTCCCAAAACATCTGCGGCATGGGGCGAGTGTGGTTCCAGCTGTTGGCCGTGCGCAGGCCGGGCATCTGCTGCCAATACTGCCAGTACATAAATTCGCGCCAGCCCATTACCTGCCGCACAAAGCCCTCGACGGAGTTGATCGGTGCATTCCCTTCCCGGTAGACAGCCTCGGCGCGGCGCACCATGTCCAGTGGGTCGAGCAGGCCGATATTCATGTAGGCCGAGAGCATGGAATGGTAGACGATGTCGTGTTGGGTAGTCATTGCGTCTTCGTAGGGGCCGAAGTTGCGGAAACGATGCTCGATGAAATCATCAAAGGCTTGCTGCGCCTGGGCGCGCGTGGTAGCCAGCACGAAGTTGTCCAGCTTGCCCACGGCGTGCTCGTTCCCCGCTACCTGCTCGATCACCTCGCGCGTGATTGCATCCGGCTCGAAGCGCGCGGGCACGCGGATTTCCAAGTTCTGCTTGGGCAGCGGCTTGCGATTCTGCTTGTCATAATTCCACGAGCCGCCCGTTGGTTCCGCCGCAGCACCAGCGCCCGGCTCCATCAACACATCAAAATGGCGGCGCATGTCCCGGTAGAAGCTCTCCATTACGTAGCGCTTGCCCGGCTTGGGCTGCGGATTGGGATCGTAGCGCTCGACCAAAAACTGCGTGTTCGGCACAACCTCCACCTCAACGTTAAACTGGTCGCCCAGTTCATCCGCCAGGTCGCCCTCCTGCCAGCGCCGCATGTCATATTCCGCACCCTGCATAGTGATGAGCTTGTCCGGCTGCCACGCATCGAGGTGCCGGCGCAGCCCTGCCCGGAACGTGTCGGCGCGCACGTAGTCGACGGTGTAGCCACGCTCGCGCAGCTCCTCGGCAAAGTGGCGCATGGCGCTGATCAGCAGCACCAGCTTGCGGCGGTGGTAGGGCAGCTGGGCCTTGCGCGCATCGCTCTCGACAAGCAGAACGCGGATGCGCTCGCGGCTCGTCTGCTCTTCCGCGGCGTCGAGCGCAGGCGGAAATTCCATGAGCTGATCGCCCAGAATCCAGACGGTCAATTTGGGTTGGGGCATGGTGTGATGGGTAAAAGTTTACGGTGCGTTGACGGCTTTGCCAGTATGCTCGAAAAGCAGGGAAAATGCCGTTAGTCGCGATACAGATCGCTTGCACCCATTCCCAATTTGGCGAACGTTGGGGAAAGTAGGGAAGAAATTTGGCCACGAATTACACGAATTAGAAAGAGTGCTCCGCGAAAACTCGTGTAATTCGTGGCCAAACTTCTTTGAGGTTGAATTGCTGAATCGCCCGTCGATGGAGAATCTGATCCAGCGATTGGCGGTGAGTTTCTGCGACTTTCTCGCTCGCTCTGCGTACTGATGGGTGAACGTTAAACACTTGGGAGGCTTTTTATGAACGACAACAAACTGCGCCGACAAAACGGCGTTATTGCAGGGGTCTGTGGTGGTCTAGGCACCTTCTTTGGCATCAGCCCGCTCTGGTTCCGCATCTTTTTCTTGATTGCCGCACTGCCCGGCGGCATCTCCGTGATCCCCTACTTCTTGCTCTGGATCATCGTGCCGCGACGCTGACTCTTCTCTACCACACCTCCACCGCAAAGACCTGTAACACGGCTGACCGCAATCTTTGCCCCAACCGCATAGAATTACCAAAGTGAGTCCGTCTCTACGACGGACTTGTTTTTTGCCAGCTATTTTAACGCGGAGCAGAACCAAAGAGCGATCAACGAAGGACGCGAAGTTACACGAAGGAGGAGGGGTAACATTCTTTCTTCGTGCTCCTTCGCGTCCTTCGTTGATCGATTCTTCTCACGCCCTTATAATCTACTTGATACGAGGAACAGGTATGGCGAGCAGTGAATTTATAGTCGAGCAGCGGTGGACGAGCAACACGGCGGGGCCGCTGCGCTGGATTTGGTCACACATTCGGCACAATCCGCTGCTGATCACGATGATCTTTGTGGGCGGGGCGGGCAATGCGGGGCTGGCGGCGGCGCTGCCCGTGCTCACCGGCATCGGCTTTGATGCCGTGGTGGGCGAGGACGGGCCCAACCTGCGGTTGCTGCTAACGATGGCGCTGCTTATGGTGGGCAGCCAGCTTTTGCGCAGCCTGCTGCAGCTGGGGCGCAACTTTGGTAGCGAGGTGCTCGGCCAGCGGCTCGAGCGCGACGCACGCCAGGAGCTCTACGCCTCGCTGCTCGGTAAAAGCATGGGCTTTCACGATCTGCACGCCACGGGCGATCTGATGGCCCGCGCCACCAACGACGTGCGCGAGCTGGCGCTGATGATGGCCCCCGGCTTTAACCTCGTGATCGGCTCGCTCAACTTTCTAATCATCCCGCTGATTATTGCCCCCACCATTCATCCCGACTTGATCTGGACGCCCATCGGCTTTGCGGCGACTTACATGGTCGCTATGTACCTCTACCTGCGCGAACTCTCACCCGTAACAACCGACGTGCGCAGCAGCTTTGGCCTGCTCAACGCGGGGCTGACGGAATCCATCGAGGGTATCGAAACCGTAAAGGGCGCGGCGCAGGAGGAGAACGAAGTCGGCCGCTTTCAGAAAAATGCGCGCCGCTTTCGCAACGCCTTTGTGGCGCAGGGTCGCGTCGAGGGTCGCTTCTTGCCGCTGCTGCTGCTGGGCATTGCCCAGGGCACGGCCTTCTGGCACGCGCTCACCCTCTACCAGACGCGCACAATTTCCATTGGCGATGTCGTCTCCTACATGGGGCTGATTCAGCTTTTTGGCTTCCCCGTCTTCGTCTCGATTTTTGCCTATTCGCAGGCCTCGTCCGGCATCTCCAGCGCGCGCCGCATCCTCGAGCTGATCCGCAGCGAAACGCAGCTCGACGTCAACGAAGCGGGCGCGCAGCAAACCATCCGCGGCGACGTGCGCTTTGACAACGTCACCTTTTTCTACGACATTGTGGGGGAAGATGAAATGGGGGAGGATGAAAGGGGGGAAGATGAAGCCGATCTGGGGGAAGCCGAGCCGGAGGAGCAGCACCCCTCGCTGGCGGACGTTTCATTCTCCGTATCGCCGGGGCAGACGTTGGCGCTGGTGGGGCAGACGGGGGCGGGCAAGAGCACCGTAAGCAAGCTGCTCAACCGCACCTACGACGCCACGAGCGGACGCGTGCTGGTGGACGGCGTCGACGTGCGCGAGTGGAATTTGGCCACGCTGCGCCGCCAGATTTCAATTATCGAGCAGGATATTTTCCTCTTCTCACGCACGATTGCGGAGAACATTGCCTTTGGCAAGCCGGACGCCACCAAAGCGGAGATCGAGAGGGCGGCGCGCGCGGCTCAGGCGCACGACTTTATCGCCAGCTTTCCGGACGGCTACGATACGGTTGTCGGCGAGCGCGGCACGATGCTCTCCGGCGGGCAGCGCCAGCGCGTCGCCCTGGCCCGTGCCTTCCTCACCGACCCGGCCATCCTGGTGCTGGACGATTCCACCAGCGCCATCGACAGCGCCACCGAGGACCAAATCCAGCGCGCCATTGAAGCCGCCACCAAAGGCCGCACCACGATCCTAATCACCCACCGCCTCTCGCAGATTCGCTGGGCGGACAAAATCGTCGTGCTCCAGCGCGGTCGCGTGGCGGCGGTGGGGACGCACGAAGAACTGCTGAAGCAGTCCAAGGCGTATCAGGAAATTTTTGCGCGCTTTTAATCGCGTTTTTGCGTTGCGCAGTTATAAAAATTGTTCGAGTCGAGACAAAGTCATACCGCTTGATTTGGCCGACCCCATCCCCAAGCCCCTTCCCCGCTAGTGGGGAGGGGGCTTCGCCTGCTTCGCTGGCAACGAAGCAACGGCGAGGGGATGGGGTCGATCGTCCCAGTACGGTGCTTTTTATCGTGGCGCGTAACAGTTACGTTTTCACCGCCGCCGATGGGCCAAATCAATCTGCTGGCGCAGCTCACGGCGGGCCTCGTCGAGATTTTCCTTCACCTGAAAAAAGACGGCGTCCGTAAAGCCCATCTCGCCGGATTGCAGCACCCCCTCCAGCGCCTCCACCACGCGCAGCACCTTTCCCTCCAACATCTCTACGGTTGTGCCATAAATGCGCTCGGGCACAAAATAAAGCAGGATCAAGCCGAAAGTATAGCCGTAGACCAGCAGCCGCAGCCGAGGCTCGCTGGCGGGCAGCGCGATCAGCGCCAGCAGCCCAACCGCCGCACCCAGCGCCATCACCTGCCAGCGCGAGATGGGGCGTGCCGGGCGCAGACTGTGCAGCGCGCCCCGCAGCGGCTCATACATTTTTACTTTGGCAAACCAGGGGTTGAGGTCGTAGCAGTGGCGCAGGCTCACGCGGTGCTGGTCGAGGCGGGCTAAATCGAGCGCGTGGGCGCGGCACGTCTTGGCCAGATCGGAGAATTCCTTGCGCGTCAGTTCGGGCATGGGGAGAGTGGACAACAAACAAATCGGGACAAATTGTCCGCTGATTCTAGCATCGCGCCCACCGCCGTGCAAGTGAAGAGTAGATCGGGCGGATCGGACAAATCTTCAGAATCAGCCAGATCCGCCCAATCCGCCCGATCCACGCTCTACTTGGCTGGCACGCGCCACAGCTCGTACAGCGGCGTGCCGTCGCGCTGAGCAAAAGTCTCCATCCGCTCCGGCTCGCGACCCAGCGCCCGCGCTTCCTCGACAAACGCCTCTCGCCGCCCGGCGTAGACGGCCTGCCCCGGCGTGTGCAGCAGGTAGACGTTGTCCGAATTTTGTAAAAAGGTGTCGAGCTGCCGCGCAAAATCCTCGCCCGGCTCGGTCAGCGAGTCGTAGCCAAAAATTTCAACGGGCGCAACGGCTCCCTCGCTCAGGTAGCGCACCGTGGCCCCCATGCCCCAATCCAGCACGATCGGCGCACCCAGCCCGTTGTATTTCAGATAGTAAGCGAGGTCGTAGCTGGCGTCCGAGTGATCGCTTAGACCGCCGCTAGTGGAAAGGGCTTGGTGGTAGCGGAGGGTGGCGGTGAGATCCAACGCCACCCACAGTGCTAGGAAAAGAAAGATTAAAGATTGAAGATTGGGAATGGCTCGATTGGGGAGTGCCCAATCTTTAGCCTGTAATCTCAATTCATCAAGGCTAATGCCAACGACCGCCACCGCCAGCGGCTGCAACAATGAATAGTGTGTCACAAATAGGTCACTCACCGTAAAAAGGCTGGCGGTGACGGCAAAGCCGAGCAGGGCCAGCGGCGGGCCAAGGGTGCGCAACGTGCGTCGACCGCCCAAGGCAAGGGCGGCGACGGTTGCAAGCAGGGCGACCCAGGGCGCGAGTCGATTGGCGTGGAGGCCGCCGAGATACCAGAGATGATTGCCGTGCAGGGTTTGGGCGAGCTGCCGCAGGCGCACGGGCAAGTTCGCCAGCAGGTCGCGATTGTCCACGCCGTAGTAGCTTTCGCCGAGGTTGCCGCCGAGGCTGGCCAGCGTGCCGCCGGTTTGGAGGTTGAAGAGCAGCAGGGGCAAGAGCGGGAGAAGAAAGGCTCCCGCTGCGATCAACGTCGGCCCCAACGAAAGCGGTGGCCGGGCTTCGTGGCGAATGCCGCGCCACAGCCACCAGCCCGCAGACAAAATCACAAATGGGCCGATGATCCATATGGCGAGCAGCTTGGCATAGAGCGCCAGCCCGCCCAAGAACGCGCTGCCAACGAGCACGCGCGGTCGCGCGCTGTGTGGATGGCCACTCTGCAGCCAGCGCAGGCCCAGCCACACGCAGCCAAAGCAGAGCGGCTGCGTCAAATTGGTCACGAAAATACCCTGTCGACTCCAGAAGACGAAGCTGGGCGAGGCGGCGAGCAGGGTAAGGGCAAAGAGGGCGGGGAGAGAGATGGGGGTGGGATGGCCAGCGGCAGGTGGCGTGTTGTCGACAGCGCAACCTGCTGCCTGCGCCCTGCCACCCGCCACCCAGACAGAAATCGCCCGCTCCAGCATCAGCAGCGAGGCAACGCCCGTTAAGATAGCCAGGAAGCGTAGGTTGGGCACGCCAATACCGGTCAGCCAGAGAAACGGCAGCGCGAGGTAGACGTTGAGCGCGCCAATATAGTCCTGCACCATCAGCGGCAGATCGCGGCCAAAGAGGGGCAGCGTTGCGCCGCGAAAGGCGCTCGTCTCGCCGCCGGTGAGCAGCTGCACGGCGTTGACGCCCGCTTCGCCCGCCTCGTCGTAGTGCAGGCCGGGCAGGCCGAGCTGGTAGCTGCCGAGAAAAACAAAGAGCGCAAGCGCGGCCAGCAGCCACAGCTTGCGCCCGTGTCGTGCGAGAAGGGTGGGCATCTGGGTTTGACGCTGCCGCCTACTCCGCTACCAAGCGCACATCGTCGACATAGCTTGTGTAGTCGTGGCCGTTTGCGTAAACGCGAATAAAGTCGATGCCCGAGGCGGGTCTACCTTGATCTTTCCACAGCTCCAGCAGGTTGACGCTCACGTAGGGTTCCCATTGCCCACGTGGAATCGCTTGACTGTTTTCGTCGAGTTCTCCGGCCCAACCGTCGTTATTGGGATTATCATCTCGCAGCGGATGCATATCTGCGGCGTAGAAGCCAACCCCCCAGACTTGCGGTCTATCATCAAGGTCTCTAAAGCCAATTTCAACGCGTAGCGGGAACTCCGTCCCTTGCCAACCGCCGCCAGCTAGGTTTTGATAAACAATGCGTGCATCGAGCTGCAATTCCAACTGGTCAAACCCTACAACGCTTTGATTAATGGGTTGACGCAACTCGACCAGGTTGAACTGTCTCCGCTCCTCCTCTGTTTTGCCTTTGCGAAAGAACTGTACGAGGTTTCGGCCCCCTTCTTCGGATTGACGCGCCTGACCGGTAGTTGTCGGTACTTCCACTTTGGTCTCGGGCTCCCAATCGCGCAAATCTTCACCAAAATCCCCATTTTTTACTAAATCCTGACCAACTGAATTCAGCTCGGAAACAATCCCCGAAGGTTCCATCCACGCACGAAAATCGTTTTCCACAAGCAGCTTTCCCTGCTCTGGATGGATCAGCTCCGCACGGCCTTCAAGCACGGTAATTTCACTGCTCTCGCCTGCAACAACGATCCGGTACTGTCCAGGTGGCAACAGAATTTGGCCGTGCGGCGTTTCGACTTCGGTATAGAGCGGGCGCTGATTGCTCGCGGGGCTGGAGAAAACGTCGATGCGTCCCTGATCCAGCTCCAGCACGGCTTCATAGGGCTGCGTGCTGCGTTCAAAAAGCGGTCGGCGCAAGTGTACCAGCTCAACTTGTGTATTGGCGCTCAACTTGAGCGTACCAAAAGCATTGGACAAGGGATCGTCTGTCTCCAACAGCTCGATATTGGCCTGGCCGGAACTCTTCCCAGTCGACAGGTGGCTGCCGTCGGGGACGTCCACACGGATATCAGCATCATCGTTGGGATTTGCATCAAGCGCCACGCGTTCGTTTGCGCGCGGCTCCCGGATAAAGAGCGTCCCCGCCAGCGGCTCGACGCGCGCGGGCTGGTGTACGGTGGCGTGCTCAACGGTGTAGCGCCAGCCCAGCGGCAGCGTGACGGCAAACGTGGCGAAAATGGCGAAGCTGCCGAGAATCACCAGCCACGCCATGCGTTCGGGGCGCTCGCGCAAGGGGGCGAGAACGGTTTGAGTTGAAAGGGCGTTTTGGGCCATAATTTCTGAACTTGTGAAGTAGAGAATAGAGATTGGATGGTTTATTCACTTACCAATCTCCAACTGCTAATCTCCAATCGCTAACTGCCGTTACGCATCTCGTCGCCACCCGCTTCGCTGCCCTGCCCCCGCTCCTCGGCAATCTGAGCCGTGATCTCGCGCAGCCAGTAACGTGCGTCGTTATCACCGGGATTGACTTCGGTGGCGCGCTGGAAGAAGGTCAGCGCGCGCATCAGTTCGCCGCGCTCGCGGTAGATTAGGCCGAGGTGGTAGTGAACGTTGGGCGCTTGGCTGTTGGCCTGCAGCGCCCGCTCGTAGGCGCGAATCGCATGTTCCTGCTGTTCGGGGCCGGCTCGTTCGAGAATCCCCAGGTGGGCCGCGCCGAGGTTGGTCCACAGCATGGCGTTATCGTCGTGCGCCTCGGCGGCGGGGCGCAGCACCTCCACCGCCCGTTCCCACCGCTGCTGCAAAATGTACGAACCGCCCAAATTGATGGCGACATCCGCGTTGCGCGGGGCCTGCTTGTAGAGCGGCACAAGCTGCTCTTCGGCCTGGCGCGGCAGATTCTGCTGGAGCAGACGCGCACTTTCATTGAGCGTACGCTGAAAATCTTCCGATGAAATGAGCTGTGTGTTTTGGTCAGACATAATCTTCTAATTTCTACGTAATCAACGCAATCACAATCGGCAGCGTGACGAGACTCAGCACCGTCGTCACAAAGATAATCGTCGCCACCAGCCGCGGCGACGCGTCAAATTCGGTGGCGAGCACCGTCGCCATCACCGCCGTGGGCATGGCGGACTGCAGGACGAGCACGCCGCGCTCGTCCCCCGTGATGCCGAGCAGCGCGCAGAGCGCCACCGCCACCAGCGGCGTGACGAGCAGGCGCGCGGCAGCAGGTATCAGCGCCAGCGAGCGTCGACCGGCCAGCGTCGAAGCGAAGGTGGTGGCGCGCAGCTGCACGCCAAGCAGCACCAGCATGCCCGGAATCGCGGCATCGGCCAGCAGGCCCACGGCGCGAAAGAGCGGCAGCGGCAGCTCGACCTGCAAGCGGTTGAGCGCTAGCCCGGCCAGCGCGGCGTAGAGCACGGGCACGCGCAGCGTTTGGCCCAGCGCGCGCTGCCACGTTGCATCCCCGGCGGCGCCGCCAAACGAGGCAAGCATCGCGCCGATGGTGTTGCTTAGAAACGAGCCGACCACGTAGTAGAGCGTGCCCAGCGCGAGCCCCACCTCGCCCAGTGCAAAAAAGCTGATGGGAATGCCCATGTTGCCGTTGTTGCCCACAAAGCTCGTCAAGGTTACGGCAACGCGGTCGCTGCGGCTGCGGCCAGTGCTGAGCAGCCAGCCCGTTGTGCCGCCCACCGCCATTACGCAGAAGACAACCAGCGCCAGCCGCTGCATGGCGGCAAAGTCGATCTGCGTTTGGTAGAGGCTGCGCAGCACGAGCGACGGCGTCGCCAGGTAGAAGAGCAGCCGCCCCAGCGTGCGCCCCTCTAGCGGCAAAAAGGCCGCGAGCACGTAACCCGCTAGCGCCACAAGAAAGACGGGCAGCAGCGTGTCGACAAAAATTGGCAGCAGTTGGCCCACGGCCGAGGCAAGCGGCGGCATCTGCGGCATCAGCGGGCGGTTGCCTGGCGGGGAGTGGTTTCGCGCTGAGTTGTCTCGCGCGTGGGCGAAGGAGTTGCTCCATTGGTGGGAACAGTCTGCTCACCGCCAGCTTTTTCAGCGCTCTGCCGCGCCGCTTCGTCCCCGTCCTCGCCGCCCACGTTGTGAAAAATTTCATAACCGCCAAGCGCTGGCGTAAACAGCTCGACCACATACTCGTTGGGCACGCCCATCGGCTGCGCGAT
Organism: Caldilineaceae bacterium; assembly: GCA_965213535.1. Classification (GTDB taxonomy): domain Bacteria; phylum Chloroflexota; class Anaerolineae; order Caldilineales; family Caldilineaceae; genus JBCCFC01. The sequence continues at coordinate 5,271,058 of OZ243888.1, read as the reverse complement.
CTCCTCCAGCAGCGCGCGCACAAAGTGGCTGCGCTGCGCCTCGGCCAGCCCGCGCGAGGCCTCGTCCCACAGCAAAATCGTGCCGTAGGTTCCCTCGCCCGTGTAGTGCAAATCCAGCTTGCCAATTGTGATTGGCTGCTGGGTGGCGTCCGTTTGGTCGAGGTCAAACAGGGCGTACTGTTCGGAGCTGACGGTGCGGACGAGGCGCTTGAGCTTGAGATTCATGGGGGCAAACGGCGTGGGGTTGAGTTAAGCAACCGGCTTAATCAACCGGCTTAGTCAACCGGCTTATTCATACGTGCCGGGGCGGCGGTCGTCCAGATCATACCAGAAGCCGTCGTCATCAAAGTCATCTTCGTCGTCCACCTCTTCGTCCAGCAGCGGAATATCGTCCGCGCCGCTGTAGAAAGACATCTCCTCCAGCGCCAGCTCCGCCGCCGCCACTTCCTCCGCGCTAAAGGTAATGCCGCTCTGCTCAAAGAGCGCCTCGTCGAGCTGCTTTGTCTCCAGGTATTCTTCGTCCAAATCCGCTTCGCCGCCGGCTGCGACAAAACGCAGAGCATCGGTGGCCTCGCGCCCGCCAATCCGGCCCAGCGCCGAGATGGCCGCCAGCCGCACCTGCGTCTCGTCGTCCTCCAGCAGCAGGATCAGGTCCGCCAGCGCCTGTTGGGTTTCCAATTCGCCACAGGCGCGGGCCGCCTCGGCTCGCATTTCCGGCGAAGGATTGCCCAGCTCGATCTGGGCCAGTTTGCGCCAGCGCACGTCCGCGCTGCGCCCCATGGCGATGAGCGCGCTGAGCCGCATCTCCTCGTAGGGCGAATAGTAGGCGTCCTCGATCAGGTGGCGCACGCCCGTTTCACTCGAATAGGCCAGGCTTTCCAGCGCGTGGCGCCGCACATCCAGCATCTCTGTGCGATTGTGCACCACCGAAAGCAGCGCTTCCTCCACGCGCATGGTCAGGGCGGAATTGAGCTCTTCCAGCTCGCTGGCCAGCACGTAATTGGCCAGTCCGCTGGCCGCGGCGGCGCGCACGCTGCCCTCTTCATCGTCCAGCAGACGGCGCAGCAGCGGGCCGACCAAATCGTCGCTCGTCTCCTCCCACAGGCCGTCGATGGCGGCGCGGCGGACGGCGGCGTCCCCATCCTCCAGGGCCACGCGCAGCAGCCGACCCAGGTGCAGGGTCAACTCGTCGTGCGCGGCCTCGGTGAGCTGCTGCACCACGGCCAGCCGCCGCTGGGCGGGAATGTCCGCCCAGCGTGCGCGCAGCTGCTCGCCTTCGCGCTTGCTCAAATCCGAAAGGGTATAAAGCTGCTGAACGGTAAGCGCCTCGTCGCTCGCGTCCCCGCGCGTCAGCCGCTCCAGCAGCACGTCAAATGGAAGGGAAGAAGTTGTCGGTAACACAATAAATACTCGGTCTGAACAAAAGGGCCGCTGCCCCAAAAGAAACGGGCGTGAGTGATTCACGCCCGTACAGTGTATTCAACTTGCAGCGGCTGGTCAAGCCTTTGTTGTGCTTAATTCCAGAGAAAGCCTCGCGTCTCGCTCGGGGGGCTCACCGGCACACGGTTGCCCACGCCGTCGACCTGGACAATTTGAACAAACCAGCGCCAGCGCCGCCCAAACTCTTGGGGCGCGTTGCCACAGATGGTGGGGTCGAGCTGCCAGGAGGTGCGGTTGGCCTCCACGGGAATTCGGTAGGGCCACGAGATCACCTCGCCACCGCTCTCGTTGAGGGCAGAGACGTAACCGAGATTGAGCTCGTACTGATCGCCCTCGCCCAGAAACGGAGCGGGATTCCAGACCAGGCTGTCGCGCTGATCACAGCGGAAGGGCGTGCCGCTCTCTGGGCTGGCCAGAACGGGCGACTGCAGGCGATAGCTTTCCGCCGATGCCGCGCTGGAGGCCGCCACCAGCTGCTCAGCGGGCGCGCTCGATTGGCTGTCGTCGGCGGGCGCTGTGCCCGCTGCGGGAATGATCAGCTCTTGGCCCGTGCGCAGGCGCGTGGCATCCTCGCGCGTGAGGTTGTTGACAGCGAGCAGATCATCCACCGAGACGCCAAATTTCTTGGCGATGTTAAAGGGAAAGTCTCCCGCCTGCACCGTGTAGCGCAGGGGCGCAGACGGCACGCTGCCCACGGTTGGCAGCGGCGTGATAGTAGGGGCAACGGTGGGAGCAACGGTGGGGGCAACGGTGGGGGCAACGGTGGGGGCAATGCTGGGAGCAACGGTGGGCAGCGCTGACGTGGGCGGAGCGGACGGGGCGACGTTGCCAGCCGCGGTGGGAATTACGAGGACCTGGCCCGGACGCAGGTTGCGAATATCCGCGGCGGCCAGCCCGTTGGCGCTCATCAATTGATCGACGCTGATAGCGTAGCCCCGCGCAATGCCGTTGAGCGTGTCCCCCTCCTGAATCACGTAAGTTGCTACTGGCTGGGCAGTCGGCGTATTGGTGGGCAGCAGCGGAGTCGGCGTTTCCGTTGCGGGCGTCTCTTCGACCGTGGCGTCTGTCGATAGCGTATTGGTAATCGTCTCGACCACTTCGGCCAAGAGCTCTTCCGTCAGAACAATATCGTTGCTCGTCTCCCTCTCGCTTGTAGAAGCGCTGGCCGAGCTGACGGTATCGTTTTCGCTCGTGCGCTCGCTGCCGGTTCGCTCGCTGCCGGTTCGCTCACTGCCGGTGGACAGGGCCACGCTTTCCGCGCGCGGGCGCGTTGCCGTAGCGGCGGGGCGCGTCTGCGTGGGGCGCACCGTCGACGTGGCTCGGGCTGTCGGCTCAGTCGCTGGCTGAGTGGTCGGTTCAACCGTCGGCTCAGCAGTTGCCGTGGACGTATCGGCGGGCGTGGACGTGGGGGCCGATGTCGATGTGGCGCTGGGTCGTGCGGTGGCGGTGGGCGGCGACGTGGCGGTCTCTACCACAGTGGGGGTGGAGGTCGTCACGAGCGCAACGGCTGGCGGTTCGGCAGGCGGCTCTTGGACGGGATCGGGCTCCGGCGGCTCCGAGGTCGCCACCACTTCGACTGGCTCGACGTTTAGTGGTTCAGGGTTTATTGGTTCAGGGTTGATAACGCCATTGCTGGACAGTTCGGCGCTCGTATTCGCCGCAACCACATCCGCGGCGACAATCGCCTCGCCATCGACCACATCTGCCTGTTTGTCTGTCTCTTCGGCAGCAGCCGCGCTGCCCAGCCGCACTGTTTCAACGGGAATCCCGCTGTCGTCCAGCGTCGTGATCTGAAACTGCGGATCGATGGCGCGCCAAATACGGTCGGCCAGCGATGGGGCGTCGGCCACCGGCACGGCGGTGGCCGTTTGAGCCGTGATTTGGTCCCAACGCCCCACCAGCAGCACCACCATCAGCAGGGCCACGACCAGCGGCAGCCCCCACATGAGCGCGCGCGGTGGCGCGGCGCGCAGCTCGCGCCCACAGCTGGGGCAGAGCGTCAGGCTGTTGGAAGCCTGCGTCGAGCAGTGGCGGCAGCGCACCGTGCGCGTCCGCTCGTGGAGCGGCTCGCCGCAGGTGGGGCAGATGCTCGTGCCCACGTAGACCGGCGATGCGCAGTTGGGACACTGTTTTGTCGTGCGCAGCTGAATCGCGGTGGACGATGGAGCTGGAACGGTGGTGGACGAATAGTTGGCGTTTGACACAGCGTTTGATGATGTGAGTTGGGGAACGGCGAATGGATCGGGTCGATGGGCCGATTCACGAGAGGCAGCAATGGAACGATCATCGGGAGACGCTAACCGAGACGAATTGGGTATCGGACCGGTTGAACGACTGATCATGTAAACCTCTTTTATTAAGTACGCTGGCGGGGCGAACAAGGAGCTGCCCCGCCAGTCTGCATCACTGGCCGAGAATATCCATCCAGGGAAGCGTCTCGGCGGGCGCGATGATTTCACGGATCGTAATAAAGACGAGCAGGCTGATCAGCAGCAGAAAGCCCGCCATGTGGACGAGCCCCTCGCGCTCCGGGTTGATGCGCCGCCCGCGCAGCGTTTCCACCAGGATAAAGACCAGCCGACCGCCGTCCAGCGCGGGCAGCGGCAGCAGGTTGGTAATGGCCAGCGCCGCGCTTAAAATTGCCGAAAGCGACAGAATCGGGTAGAGCAAGCCGGTGCTCACCGTGGCGTTCATGGCGCCACCCACCTCGCGGGCAATTCCAACAGGCCCGCTCAAGGTGGCGTCCGCTGGCGAAATCACGCCGCTCAACAGCAGGAAGGGCAGGCCGACCACGGTTGCCATGTACTGGCCCGTTTGCCGGACGCCGCTCCAGATGGCGCTGAGCAGCGGCTGCGAGACAATCGTGCTGAGCGCCGTCAACTGCACGCCGATGGCCCCTTCGCCCGCTGGTGGATTGGCCCGCGGCTCCAGCTCGACATCGATTAGGCGGTCCCCGCGCAGCAGCGTCAGCGTCGTCATCCGGCCCAGATTGTCCTGAATCAACGCCGATAGAGAGGCCTCCGGCGTGATGACTGTGTCGTTGACGGCGTAGAACGAATCGCCCGCCTGCAAACCGGCCTCGTCGGCGGGGCTACCCGGCGCGACGGCGGCAATCCGCGTGCTCAGCACGCGCTCAAAGTCCGCGCCCGCCAACAGCTCGTCCGTCGAGCCAGCGGCGTCGGGCAAGCCAGCCAGCATCACCACGCTGCCGTCGCGCAGCACGGCAATTTCGTCCGCGGCAACGGCGGGCACACCGTCGGGCAGGCTCTCGGCCTGGTCGCTCACGCTGTAGTTTGCATCCACCGCGACGTTGATCAGCGTCGATGCCCCATCCGCCGCGAGCAGCACGTCACCCGGCTGCACGCCCACCTGGGCCGCGACCGAGTCCGCCGGTACGTCCACCAGCTGCGGATAAGCCGCCGCCGCGGGGAAGCCCGCCATAAACGAGGCGGCAAAGAAGATAACGGCTAGAATGGCGTTCATCGCCGGCCCGGCAATCAGCGTGGCCGCGCGACCGGCGCGGCTGGCGGCGTTGAAGGCACCGGGCGTCATGTCGCCCGCGTCTTCGCCCTTCATGCGGGCAAAGCCCCCAAAGGGAATCAGGTTGAGGGTGAAATCTGTGCCGTTGTAGCGGAAGAGCTTTAGCAGGCGGGGCGGGTAGCCCATGCCAAATTCTTCGACAACAATGCCGTTGCGGCGCGCCACCCAATAGTGGCCCAGCTCGTGGAAAAAGACGAGCACGCCCAGGACAAGAAAGAAGGAGACCGTTGTAAACAGGATGTTCATAGTTTTCTCTATGCGTCGGCAACAAAGTGTGACGCCAAGGAGTCGCTTGTCTCAACTGCTCCGGATCGATCCATCTAAGCGGATTGATCTGGTCAATTGAGGCGCAACCCAACCGATTGATTAACGAAAGCCAGCGTCTTCCCGCGGCAAACCCAGCCGATTATCGGCAATTTTCGGTAATTTGTCGTAGCAAACGCTCGCCTAACCGGTCAATTATACTGATGGAATACGCCTTCTCGCAACTCTTCCTTCCTCACTCGTACTGGAAGGGTACGACATTGCCCGAAACGGGCGGGTCATCGGCGGCCAGCGTCGTGCCCAATTTGGCATCGTCGCGCGTCAGCAGCGTGTACAATTGGCCTGCCACCAGGCCGCTGCAAATGATGGCCAGCAGCGGTGGATGGCGCGTTACCAAATCCAGCGTCTGCGTGACTTTGGCCGCCATGCCGCCGGTAACGTCCGTGCCGCGGCTGCTGCCCAACAGGTGGCGGACGCGCTCAAAATTGGCTGGCGTGATTTTGTCCAGCCGTTGCGCATTGGCATCGCGCTGCGGATCGGCGGTAAAGACGCCGTCGACTTCGCCCGCTAGAATCAGCCGCTGCGCACGCAAGCCCTCCTGCATTAGCCACGCAAAAATTTCCTCGGTGCTGGCAATGGTGCCACCCCGGACGCCGTCCAGCGCCACATCGCCGTGCACAACCGGAACCAGCCCCCGCGATAGCGCCAGCGCCACCGTTTGCGTCGGTCCGGCAACGAGGCGGCCGTCTTCGCAGCGCAAGTCTACGCTCGGCTGAATGCTCCACGCGGGCACGCCCGCCTGCAGCAGCGCCGCCGTCACCAGGCGCGACAGCCGCGCGGCGGCGTCTGCCGTTTGCGCAAAGCCGAGCCACTGCTCTGTCCCCCGCACGCCAGCGCGCGTGCCGTGGCGCTGGGCGGCGGTGTGGCCAAAGCTGCCCGATCCGTGGCCGAGCACGAGCTGCAGATCGGGCCGATTGCGGCGCGCGTCCGCAATCTCGCGCGCGACGCGTTCAACTACATCCTGGCGCGGCGCTTCGGGCACACGTTTGTCTGTAATCAGCGAGCCGCCGAGCTTGAGAAACGTCAAAGGCGCTACCCTATTCATCGCAGCGCCTCCGCAATTCCTTCGAGCAGCGCCGTTTCTTGTGCAACAATCGTTGTGCGCGGGTCAAACGTTAGCCTGTCATTTTGAATGCGGCAGATAATGGGCACGGCTCCCGTTCGCAGCCGCGCGGCCACATCGTCTGGCCCATCCTGCCCATTCGCGGCCAGCGTGAGCAGGTGCGTGGGCAGCGTCTCGCCCGGCAGGCTGCCCCCGCCCACGGCGCTCTCCCCCGCGACCACGTCCAGCCGAGCCACGTTAATGCCCAACCCCACCAGCCGCTCGCGCCACGCGGACGCCCGCGCCTGCAGCGCCTCCGGCGAAGCGCTGATCATCTGCCACACGGGAATTTCCGCAGCGGCGCGACCGGCCCGGTAGCTGCGCAGCGTCGCTTCCAGCGCGGCCAGCGTCAGCTTGTCCACGCGCAAGGCCCGCGCGAGGGGATGACGACGCAGCAGCGCAATCGCTTCCGCCCCGCCAATGATGATTCCAGCCTGCGGCCCGCCCAGCAGCTTGTCGCCGCTAAAGATCACAACGTCCGCCCCAGCGTCGAGGCTCGCCTGCACGGTCGGCTCCGGCGAAAGGCCGTATTGCGCCGTGTCCAATAAAGCGCCGGAGCCAACATCATCGACAAAGAAAAGTTTGGACGTGGAACTACGCGGAGAAACGCGGATTTTAGAAGAGTCTGATCTGCGTTCTTCCGCGTTCTTCCGCATCCAAAGCTCTTCTCTTTCCCGATTGACTTCGCCCGCAAGCTGGCCCAACTCCGCCCGCGCGGGCATCGTCACAAAGCCAACCTGCCGGAAATTGCTGCTGTGGACGCGCAGCATCGCCGCAATCCGTCCGTCAGCTTCCGCCAGCGGCTCGGCAAAATCGCGCAGGTGGGTGCGGTTGGTCGTGCCGACTTCGCGCAGAATCGCGCCGCTCTGCCGCAGCACGTCCGGAATGCGAAAGCCACCGCCGATCTCCACCAGCTCGCTGCGGCTGATCAGCACTTCGCGCCCGCGACAGAGCGCCGTCAGCGTCAGAAAGAGCGCCGCCGCCGCGTTGTTGACGACCAGCGCATCCTCTGCGCCCGTCAATTCTTGCAGCGCCACGCGCGGGTGCTCGTGGCGGCTGCCGCGCCGACCGGCCTCTAAATCGTACTCCAAATTGCTGTAGCCCGCAGCGACGTCGCTCATGGCGCGGCGGGCGGCATCGCTCAGCGGCGCGCGCCCCAGGTTTGTATGAATCACGATACCGGTTGCGTTGATGACGGGTCTTAGTTGTGGAACGTTACGGGCGCGCAGGTGACGATCCAACTGCGTGGGCCAAACGTGGGCTGGGGGAGCGGGCTGGCCGCTGCTAATTTCGCGGCGCGCTTCGGCCAGTAGGTCGCGCAGGGCTTCCGCGATGGGGTCGCGGCCATGTTCGGCGGCGAGGAGCGCCACGCTGGGCTCGCGCAGCAGGGCGTCGACGCTGGGGAGCTTGCGGTATTCTTGGCTGGGATCGGGCGGGGAGCCATTGATGTGCATAGGAATTTTGTAATGGACATGGTTGGGCGTCAATGGTTGAGCAGTTTCGCAGACTATCGCCGCTGGTGGCTAAAGCCCACCAGCTTGTCTGGGGAAAACCGGCTAAAGCCGGTTGGCGCTGGTTGGGCCAACTCACCATCTGCCCAATCGTTTATGCCGCCGTGCATTAGTAGAGCTGGGCGTCAATGGTTGAGCAGTTTCGCAGACTATCGCCGCTGGTGGCTAAAGCCCACCAGCTTGCCTGGGGAAAACCGGCTAAAGCCGGTTGGCGCCGGTTGGGCCAACTCACCATCTGCCCAATCGTTTACGCCGCCGTGCATTGCCCCAATGCACGGTCGACGCGTGTGGGAAGCACCGCCAAGCTTTCGAGCGTGTACTGCACCCGACGCGCTGCGTGGCAAGCAAAAAGCTGACCGGGCGGCCAGCTTCCAAGGAAACACAAGATGTTGTGGGCGAAGAGAGACTCGAACTCCCGACCCCCTCGGTGTAAACGAGGTGCTCTAACCAACTGAGCTATTCGCCCCTGCCGAACTGGTGAATCTTACTGGAAATGGGGCAGAGCTGTCAAGTTTTTGCCAAACGCCGATACAAAAGAGCCGACGGGTTTTCTTCAACCCGTCGGCTCTGGGTCGACGAACCCGCTGTGTCGAATGCGGGCTTGCCTTGTTTTAGACCCGACGGGTTTTCCGTATTTACCGCAGTACCATCTCCATGCCCGACAACTTGAGCATCGTACTCAACACATCGATAGCATCCGTGATTTCGTTGGACACAGCACGTTCTAAATACTCTGCAGGCAACGTCTTCCATAAGGCCTCAACGTCGGCGTGAATAATTTCTAACTGCAGCTCGAGTTCTTGGGAATCAATTTTGCTATCTTGACTGTAACGACGCAGCATCTCTATCTCTTGTGCGTATAGGCCCGAAACAGAAATGAGTGGTTGAATGGCTGGCACACCTACGTAATAGTTTTTAACTCCCTGCTCGGCCAGATGCAGCGACAGCGCTGCCTCGTCCATCGCTTGGTGTGCGCCATCCTGATCATCTTTTTCCAAGCGCGCCAATGCTTCCTCTGTCCAGTAAGCGCCCATTCGCCAATTGTCAGCAGCGGCACTGGCGTCCAGGATCAGACGGTGGCTGTAGTACTGATCGCGGTCGTACAGGCGGAACGCAAGCCAGCCAGAAAGCACAAGTAGCACAGCGGTGAGAAGGAATAGAGCTTTTTTCATTGGTAAATCCGTCTGTAGAGGAACTAAAGTAAAGTCAAGATGGGAACAGGAACTTGGGTTAGGCCTAAATAAACGGACGAAACGGTGTTTCACCCCCTCCCAACCTCCCCCATGCTGGGGGAGGAGCCGCGACTAGACAGACGAAGGATCGGCTCCCTCCCCATGCTGGGGAGGGCTGGGGTGGGGTCAAGCGCTTGCTATGCAGAAGGGACGATGAAAACGCCCGTTCTCAATTTGACCTCACTTTAAGTACCACTTCGTCCTACGTCAATCCGCTCGCCAGCCGCCACCGTAGCGCGCGACCGCCTCCAAATCCAGCGACACGCCCAAGCCCGGCGCGTCCGGAATCGCCAGCATCCCGTCTTCGTCCAGCGACCAGCCGCCCTCGACCAGCTCGTCGATGTAGGGCGAGCCGGTAATGTACTCGACCAAGTCCGTGCCGGGAAAGGCGGAGGCAAGCTGCAGATCGGCGGCGAGGCCGAGGGCGGTGTTCCAGCCGTGGGGAATAAAGCGCACGCCGTTCTCCTGCGCCAGCCACGCAATCCGCCGCTCTTCGCTGATCCCGCCCACTTTGGTGACATCAGGCTGCACAATGTCAAATGCGCCTCCTTGCAGCCACGGCTGAAAGGCCTGCCGCCGCGTGAGCACCTCGCCGCCCGCAATCGGCAGCGGCGCGCGACGGCGCAGCTCGACAAAGTCGTCGAGTGCGTCCGGCGACAGCGGCTCCTCGAACCAGTAGACATCGTAGTCCGCCAGCATCTGCGCCGTGCGCAGCGCCCACTTGTAGCCATTCGTCCAAAAGGCATCGCTCCCCCCGGCATCGACCATCAGCTTGGCTTCGCCGCCGACGGCCTCGCGCGCCACGCGGACAATCTTTTCGTCCAGCGCGTGGCTCTCGCGGCCAAAGGGCCCCCAGCCCATTTTGAAGGCGCGAAAGCCCTGCGCTTTAATTTCGAGCAGGTGGTCGCGCAGCGGCTCCGGCTGATCCATGAGCAGCGAGGCGTAGGGCTGCACGCGCTCGCGGTAGCGCCCGCCCAGCAGCCGACCGACCGGCTGGCCCGTGGCCTGCCCCAAAATGTCCCACAGCGCAATATCGATGCCGCTGATGGCGTGGGTCAGCGTGCCGCCGCGGCCCAGCCAGAAGGTGTGCTGGTGCAATTTTTCGCTGACGCGCTCCGGCTCCAGCGCGTTCTCGCCGCGATAGAGCGGCTCCAGCACGCCCAGCGCCGCCTGCACGAGCGCGTCGTTGCTAAAGACGCTGCCCCAGCCGGTGACGCCCTCATCCGTCTCCACGCGAATTAGCGTGTGGACGCAGTCGTCGGCCTGGATTTCGGTGCTCCATCCGCCTTCGGGCGTGTCGCCGCGCAGACCAATGGCGGTGATGTTGGTGATTTGCATGGGGTAGTTGTCCTGGGTTGATGATGCGTGAATGTCGGATGTGCAGCAATAAGCGCAACGAGCGAGAGGCTTGGCGTTTTTGTCGATAGCTCCACCTATCGCTTCGTGGCGCTAGCCTTAAAAAACGTGTAGCAAAAGACACCATCGTCTGCCGCCGTCCGGTGCAAATCACGAATCCCTGCATCAAATACTTCGGCGTCGAGCAGACCCGCTTCGAGGGCGGGGGTGCGCACGCCCTCGATCATGGCGGTGAAGGTGTTTTTTGTAAAGCCCTCAATTAGGTGCGGCTTGCTGCCATCGACGTAAACCATGCGCGGCGAAACGCGGGTGGCCCCAAAGCCAGCCGCGTCCAGGAGGGGGTAAACTTCGCGCCCGATATTGGCGTTGCCGCCCGCACGCTTTTGCAGCGCAACCTGACATTGAATTGCGCGGTGCGCCGCTTCGCTATCCGGGTGAAAATAGGTCGAGCCGTGGTCGCCTTCAATGACGGTAATCGTGCCGCCAATCTTGAGCAGACGCTTTAGCGCACGGAGCGCTTGAACTGGCTGGGGCAAATGCTCCAACACAAAGCAGACAAAGATGTGGTCAAACGATTCCGGCTCAAAGCTCAGGTGGAAGATGTCGCCCTGCTGAAAGCTAACGTTGGTAAATCCCGCGGCCTCGACTCGCCGCTTGGCTTCGGCAACCGAACGCTCGGAAATGTCAATCGAGGTGATGTGTGCATCGGGGCTGTTGCGCGCCAAGCTGACGGTTTGTGCACCGACGCCACAGCCAGCCTCCAAAACCCGGCTGCCCGGCGGGTAGATGGTATCTGCGTGCAGCAGGTCAACAAGCGTCGACGCTTGGTCCTGTAAGCGGATGTTTTCTCGCACGTCGTAACCGTGTACGTATGTTGGATTCATTGGGGATTCTCTCATTAATGCTTGCCTGCGGAACAAGCCACAAAGCTTGTTCTACTGGCGCCGAAAAATCTTCGCCCGTGGCTCAAACGCCACCTCCTCATCCAGCGGAAAAATTGGGCGCTGGCACTGGGTGTGGCCGAGGCGGCGCAGGTTGGCGCTGGTCGAGCCGGGCGCGTCGACGTGGAGCACCCGGGCGGCCCAGTCGCTAAACATCTGCGGCTGGCAGTGGGGCGATTTGACCACCACGGCGTCAAAGCGTTTTGGCTCCTGGCCGTGCGCCCAGAAGAGCGAGCGGTCGTAGAGGCTGACCGGTCGGCTGGTAGCAATGATGACGTGCTGACCCGTATTTTGTTGGTTGACGGCCAGCACCGCCGTTGGCCCGCCGCGCCAGATCGCACCGTTGCTCTCGCTGACGAAGTCTCCGTCGGAGAGCATGCGCACCGTGGCCCGGACCGGCAGCGGCGGGAAGCGTGCCGGATCGAGCGCACCGCCGATAGTGACGTCGATAATTGCGGTGATGCCTGCGCGCATGGCGACCTGCACGGCGGCAGCGTCAACAATAGGCACGAGCGCGCGGCCCGCGTACTTTGCTTCGATTAGTGCCCGCAAAATCGCGTTGCTGTCGCCGGACGCGCCGGAGCTGGTGGCGTCGGCGGCGTCGGTGAGGATCACCGTTCCGCTTGTGTTTTGTTCGGTGAGGGCGACGGCTTCGTCGAGGCTGATGAGGGGCTGCTGCAACCGCTCGCGCACGGCCCAGAAATCCGTGGCCATTTGGACGGCTTCCCGTTCGGCGCGCGCCGGATCGCCATCGGTGACGACGAAGCTGTTCGAGCGCAGGTTGGGCACGTCGGTAAAGGGGTTGCCGATAAACATCCCCGCCGACAAGCCACCATTGATGTCGCTAGCGCTCGCCTCAATGGCCTGCGCCTGGCGAATCATGCCGCCAAGCAGCCCCGTTTCGGTGATCAGCTCATCCCCGCGCACCAGCGCCGGGATCGGCACGACCGCCGTCACCGGCTCGACTTCGCCTGCCAGAATGCGCAGGAGCAGCCGCGCCGCTCTCGCCCCCGTCGAAGCAAAGTCAACGTGGGGATAGGTGTGGTAGACGACGACGGCGTCGCTGTGGGCCAGGATGCGGTCGGTGAGGATGCCGTGCAAATCCATGGAAACGACGATGGGAATCTGCTCGCCCAAAAGTTTGCGCATCTCCGCCAGCAGCAGCCCTTCGGGATCGGGCTCGTCCCCACCGTTGCCTCCCACGGCCATGGCTCCGTGCAGCGACACGTAGACGCCATCGACCGTCGGCGCACGCGGAATCGCTTCTACAAATTCACGCCGGATGCGCGCAAAATCTGCCGCGGCCAGCGTGCCGCCGGAGGTGATGGCGCGGGCGCTGTAGGCGGGCACGACGTTGACATCGGCGGCGGCATCGAAGACGGAGAGCGCCCCCGCCACTTCTGTATTGAGGCCGCGGTGGTAGTGCAGCAGCGCGTCGCCCAGGCCGATTTCAAAGTCGGCGTAGGTGCTGAATACGGGGTTGAACGAGGAAATTTCCTGCTTGCATTCGGCGACGAGGATGTTCATGAGTGTGCCGCCCTAGGCTGGTTCCGGCGTCGATTCGCGCGAGAGCGCCGCGCTCACCTTTTCCGGCACGCTGCGGCAGTGGCGTTCGAGAAACTTGAGGATCTGCGGCCGGGTGATGCCGTCCGCTTGGGCGCGCTGGAGGCTGCGCTGATTGATCTGGTAGATGTACTGTGGGTAGCTCGCTTCCCACTGTGCAAAACGCTCGATGCGGAAACGGACGGCCAGCGATGTGCCGTGGGGAATCGTGAGACGGAACGAGTCGTCGATGGTCAATGCCCGACGTGGGCTTTCTTCTGGCTGGGCCACCTCCTGGTCAAGCCAGCGCGCCCCCCAATCGCTCAGCGCAACTTGAAAGTCATCGCCCGCGGAGGGCTCCGCCAGATCGAGCGCGTGCAGCCAATGGAACGGCCCGCTAAACAGAAAGCGCAGCAGCGCCCCCTCGACGGCGTCCCACTGCTCAAAGCCCTTGAGGAAATCGCCCGTCTCGCGGCTGCGAATGTACCACGTGTCGTAGTTGCCGGTGGGCCGCTGAAAATCGGCGGCGCTTTCGCGGATGGCGCGGATCACGTCGTCCTGGCTGTACCACAGGCCGGGCTGGAGCGTAGCCAACAACCGCAGGACGGTGTCGCGCGTTCCCTGCGGATCGTTGTGCCAGCTCCCGGTCTCCGTACACTCCAGCGCGGGCACCCGGCAGAGGTCGTTCCACTCCGGCGATTCGCGCCAGGCGGTAAAGAGCGTTTGCCGCTGCTCGGCGCGCGTCTGCTCCAGAAAGGCGCGCACGGAGTTGCCCGTCAGCGCAATGCGCCGCTCCTTGTCCAGCGTGAGCCAGCCGAGCCGGTTGGCGAGGTGCAGCAGCAGCGCCAGCCGCGTGTTGAGCAGCGGCTCGTCCTTGGCAAAGGGCAGCTGAAAGCGCTTGACCAGCTGGTCAACGTCTTCTGGATCGGGGCCATCGTCGGCGAGGGCCATGCCTTCGCTGCGGATAAAGCCGAGCAGCGTGCCCGCATCTTCGAGCAGGCTGTCGTCCGCCAGCAGCGTGCGCGCAGCGAGCGGCGGCGGCACCGGCGTCACGGGGAGCGCGCCCTCGGCGGCTTCGCCCTGCGGCTGCGGCAGCCAGGGGACAATGTCGCTGGGCAGGTAGACAATGGCGCGCGCATTCTGCCCCGTGCCCTTGAAACCGCGACCGAGCAGGCCGTAGTAGTAAAGCGTTTCGGCAATGTTTTCGGGAAAGAACCAGGGCGTCTCGCGCTCCAGCTTGGCCGGGCCCATCTGGCGCACGGAGCCAAATTCGCGGCTAAACTGCGCCTCCACCAGCTCACCGCCCTCCTTGAGCAAAGTCTCGACGGCGGCACGCGCCTGATCGCTCATGTCTGTCGTTTCCTGATAGGCCATCTGCACCGAAGTCGGATCGGTGATTTGGGCCGCGAGCAATTCGGTAGCCTGCTCGCGCGACTCCGCGCCATCGAGAAAAGCACCGCGCAGCTCCCCAATGACTTGGAGCATAACGTCGGGATAGCTGGTAAGCATCTGGGTGGTGGTAGGCATAAGTAGCTTGAATAAAGTGAACCGGAAAGCGGAACGGCGGATTTAAATTTAGCGTATGTCGCCAAGGAAATTTGCCACGAATTACACCAATTACACGAATGGTCTGTGGGTCGGTCCCCAAAATTTGTGCAATTCGCGCAATTCGTGGCCGCTCTTCCTCCGTAGGTGCTCAAATTGGGAACTGCTGAACCGGAAGCCAGCGTATTGTCAGCAAACCCAAAATTCGCTATACTAAATGATAGATTGTTTTTATCAAGGAGTCTTCCCATGAATCCCAGAGCTGCCTGGAACCCGATTGCTATCGTCCGCGACATGGTGACCGCCGTCAAACTGCTGGCCGATTCGCGCGTGCCGCTGCTGCTCAAGCTGGCGCTGCCCGGCTTGGCCGTTCTCTATCTCTTCTTCCCCATCGATATTTTGCCGGATATTATTCCTGGCCTGGGTCAGCTTGACGATGTTGCCGTGGTGATTTTGCTGCTGCGTCTCTTTGTGCAGGCGGCTCCGTCCTTCGCCGTCAACGACGCCCGCGGCAGCGTCAGCGGCGACGACCACGACGGCTTAACGGTCGACGGCGAGTGGTCCGTTCTGGACGACGAGTAGGCAACCGTCGGCAGTCGATTTTTAGCAGTCGGGTTCACCTAAAGTGCGTGTAAAGTGCGTGCAAAATGAAAGCAAGAGTTCGCGGCCTAAGTGACTGTCACTGTCCATAGCCGGACAGCTTACCCCATTTTGTCTGGACAGTGACTGTCACTGGCTCCTCAAACTCCTGTTCTCGAAGCAACTTTACTTTAAGTGCACAGTGCATCATCTCCTGGATCCTCAACGAATCAACCCACTGCTTATCGACTACTGACCACTAGCCATTTCCCATTGATTTCTTCATGAGCGAGCGGCGCGCAACCAACCTCAGCTTTTCGTTTACGCAGATGGCCGATCACCTACAGGTCGAGCCGCGGACGTTGCGCGCCTGGAATCGACACTTCGCCCCCGCGCTGGACGCCGATATCGACGACGACGAGCCGCGCTACAGCGGCAGCGATCTGGCTGCGCTCACCATCGCGCAACGCCTGCTGGAGCAGGGGCAGGATTTTGGTGAGGTACTGGAGCACCTGGCGCCGCGCTCGGCAGACGAACCCTCGGATGAGCTGTCACACGGCTCGCCGGATGAAATCGATCTGCCGCCCGCTGATTTTTCGGTGCGCGAGCACAAAGTCCCCGATCTGCCCGTGTCGCTAGACAATGCGGAAGGCCAATCCTTCGCCATTTCGCAGATGGTGGGCGATGCGTTCCGCGCGATTGCCACGGGACAGCAGTCAATGCTCAACAACCAGACGAACCTGCGCGACACGCTGGGCATCGTGGTTCAGGATAATTTTAATCTGAAGGACGAAAATCGCAAACTGCGGGAGCGGATGGTCGAGGTGGAGCGGACGCTGGCGGAGTATCAGCGGCGCGAGGAGCTGCGCAAGGAGCGTCTGGAGAGCCGCGTGCGCGCGCTGGAGGGCACGGTCAACGCCTTGCAGCAGCAGGTCGTGCAGGTGATGCAGGCGCTGCGTCGGCCGCCGCCACAGCCGCGCAGGCGGCGCGGGTTTTTCGGGTAATCTGTCAGAAAATCGAAGCGTTGAAGGGAAATAGGGCGTTCGCTATTCTCTACTTAGATTGACGATCAAATCTGCTAGAATAGAAATGATGGAATTTGAGTCGGACGAGGAGAAAAACCAAACGACCATCATCCAGCGTGATGTATCTTTTGAGTTTGCAACCCAGGTATTTGCAGATGTTGAAGCCGTCGTCACCGAAGATACCAGAAAAGATTATGGCGAACGGCGCTTTGTTATCATCGGTCGAATTGAAGGAAAAGTGTACTCCGTTGTTTACACCAACCCCAGGCCGAACGTGACGCGCATCATTAACGCAAGACTGGCCAGCCGGATTGAAAGACGGAAGTTTAATGCGCTGAATGAGGAGTAAGATTATGGGCAAGATTGTTACCTACACCCCAAATCCCGATGGCTCTGTAAGGCTGACAGAGAAGCAGTCGGCCAATCAAGAGCGGTTGATGAAAGAAGCGGGAGAAGTCTATTACGAAGATTTCCCGTCTCTCGATCAGGAATTTGTCGATAGCGCCGACTGGATAAAGAATCCTTTTGCGTTCAAAGATCGAGTCACGGTGCCCGTAACGCCGGAGGCAGCGGCATATTTCCACAGTCGTGGCCCTGCTTTTCAAGCGCGCTTAGGAGCAATAATAGAGGCACAAATCACCGAAGCACGGCAACAAGAGCAACAGACTTAGAATTTTTTGGCTCATTTACCAAAGGCTTGCGAGGAGCTGCGCAAGGAGCTGCTGGAGAGCCGCGGCGCTGGCGGGGACGGTCAACGCCCCGCAGCAGCAGTGCAGGTGATGCATGTGCTGCGTCGGCAGCCGCCCCCGCCGCGGAGACGGCGGGGGTTCTTTGGGTAAAGCTGCTGCTTGCGAGCTATGCCTTTTGCCGACGAACCATGACGGCCGAGTGCATTGCACGGCGTTCATCAAGCCAGCAAACGAATTATCGCCGCCGCCGTGCGCTGCACTCATGATCCAACCAGCTTAATCAATATTGGTCGGATCATGAGTGCAATGCACGGTCAGCTATCTGACAGGGCCAGCCATCACCTCTTTGACCGTGCAGCGCACTCGCCGCGATTCGCCGTCGATAACCTTACCCCACCAGCGCAATCTCTTTACGCGGGTTTGGCCGCGAACTCGAAAAGGTCTCCGCAATCAGCGGCTCGCCGACCAAGTCGTACTCCATCGCGCCGTTGATGTGGACCTCCATCATCTCGCCCAGCGGCATTCCGCTGAGGCCGGGGACAAGCACCAGGCCGTCCACCTCCGGCGCGTCGCGGTAGGAGCGGCCCAGCAGCAGCGGCACCCCATCCTCCGTTTCCCCTTCACCCTCGACCAGAATCTCCAGCATCTTCCCCACCTGCGCCTGATTTTTGGCAAGGCTGAGCGGCTGCTGCAGGGCCATCAGCCGCTCGTAGCGCTCGTCCTGCACCTCGCCGGGGACGGGGTCTGGCAGGGTGGCGGCGGGCGTGCCTGGCTCGGCGCTAAAGGGGAAGGCGCCCACTTTGTCGAAGTTTACTGCCTCGACAAAGTCGAGCAGCCCCTGGAACTCCTCCTCGGTTTCACCGGGGTAGCCGACGATAAAGGTCGTGCGCAGGGCAATGTCTGGCATGGCGCTGCGCAGCTTGTCGATGTGGTCGTAGACCATCTCGAGGCGGCTCGGTCGGCGCATCCGGCGCAAGGTACGCGGGTCGCCGTGTTGGAGCGGCATATCGAGGTAGGGGACAATTTTGTCCTGTGTGGCCATCGTCTCGATCAGCGCGTCGCTTACGTGGCCGGGGTAGGCATACATGAGGCGCAGCCAGCGCAGCCGCTCGTCTGTCCGTTCGCAAATGGCAGCCAGCAGGCGGGCCAGCGAGTTTGGCTCGCCGCGGTCGCGCCCGTAATCCGTCGTGTCTTGGGCAACAACGACGAGTTCCCTCGCGCCCGCAGCGACGAGCGCCCGCGCTTCGTCGACGATGCCTTCGAGCGGGCGCGAGCGCAGCTTGCCTTTGAACGAGGGGATGGTGCAAAAGGCGCAGGGCGCGTTGCAGCCATCGGAAGTTTTGAGGTAGGCGCTGCCGCCAAGCACGGGCGGGCGCGGCGTGGCGCTCGTAAAGTCGACATCGGGATCGCCAAGCAGGGCGACGGCGTGGCCGCTGACCTGCGCGACTTGATCATCACCGAGCAGATCATACTTTTGCAGCGGGCGCGCGCTTCCATTCTCCTGCCGACCGCGGATCAGCTGGGTCAGCTCCAGCACGTCCATCCAGCGGCGCGTGCCCAGCAGCCCGTCCACTTCGGGGACGCGCCGCAGCACTTCGCTGCCGTTGCGCTGCGCCAAGCAGCCCGCGGCGATCAGCGCCTGGTGCTGGCCCTTGCTCGCCGCCAGGTCGCGCAGGACGCCGATGGACTCTTCCTTTGCCGCCTCCAGAAAGCCGCAGGTGTTGACGATCAGCACGTCGGCGTCGTCCGGCGCGCTTGTGGGTGCGTAGGCCGCGTCGCGCAGCAGCATTTCCATGCCGCCGCTGTCGACTTCGTTCTTGGGGCAGCCCATCGTAATCAGGTGGTATTTCAACGTTTATTCTCCCGCGAGCACGGCCGTTTGCAGCGCTCGGAATAGGTTATCAATTTCTGTGTGTGGCTGTTCGATCTTTCCGACAATTACGTAAAGCTTCTCCTCGTCGATTAAAAGCTATAAATTTTTGTAGCAACGTGGCGGAATGCCATCAGTTCTAAAATTACGCCGGGCAGATCTTCGTCAAAGTCAATTTTATACTCACCAAGTAGTTTATCTAGCACGCGAAACGTATCGCGGTGCGAGAACGCGCCACCGGGTGGATTCACTCGTAGATGCTTTACAAAACGCAGAATCATATGTTCTACGGCGTTGTAGTAGCCAAAGCATTCGTAGGTCAATGTAGAATTCGTGACGGCTGAATTTGCGTCAACCGATTTGATAAACTCAATTGTAGCGTGGACCCGCCGTAGATTCTCCAGACCAAAGTCAACTTCTTGCCGAAGATCACCTTTGCTCACAAATAACTTTGCCCTCGTCCACGATTCGCTGACGGAAGTAGCCACGCGTATTGGCAAAATCCACCAAGCTAACCGGTCGTTCTACAGTAACTAGACACTCTCCAAGCGCTCTAAAAAAAAGCTGTTATCCAGCCCTTCGACACAGATATCCAGATCGGAATCGTCTCGAAAGTCTCCGCGCGCCACCGAACCATACAAAATAACGCGTTGGGCATTGTGGCTTTTCAAATGTAGACGACCTGATTCAAATCATCCCTAAAAGGAAGCGGGAGATTTGTAGTTGGCATGTGCTGAACCGGCGCAACCATGCTGCTCATTTCAACCTTCGGTCTCGATCTCCAAAATTTGAAACGGATAAATGTTGACAATCTGCGTCTCGTGATAGTGCGTGCACGGCATCTTGCCGCGCCGGTAGAGATGAACGTGACCATGCAGCAGATACCTGGGCTTGAACCAGCGCATAAAGGGCAAAAAGCTGGTAAAGCCGCGGTGGGCGTTGTCCTCTCGATCGTGGATGCCGCGCGGCGGCGAGTGCGTCACCAGCACGTCCAGGTAGCGACCGTAGCGCAGCCGATTGCGCAGCAGCTTGGGCGCGAGCCGCAGCACGTTAAACCACATCTGAAAGTTGGTAAACTGGTGATCCGACGAATTGTTGTAGCGGATCGATCCCTCCAGCCCCGCCAGCAACAGCGGCCCTTCCTTAGCCGTACGGCAGTGCAGATTCACTGCGCCTTCGGGCGACGTCGCCTCCAGCCACTGTCCCCCGCGATCCTGGTACTCGATCTCGCGCCCGTGGTTGCCAAAGACGTAGTAGCAGGGCTTGTTCAACATGCTAACGATGAACTCGATGTAGTAAAAGGGGAGATCGCCGCAGCTGAGGATGAGATCAATCTCACCCACGCGCTCGCGGATCGCCCCGTTGTATAAGCTGGATTCGACTTCGTCGCTGATGACCAACACACGCATAACCGGGCAATTGTATCAGTTATGTAGAGTGTTCGTCAAGAATTCTGGGTGGGCGATGTGAGAGGAGAATGGAACGCGGATTGGGCGGATCAGGCGGATTCAAGCGGTCTCTTATCCGCACTTATCCGCTCGATCCGCCCAATCCGCGTTCTATCTGGCTGGGGTTTCCAACAGACCGTCGCGCTACTCGCTAAAGGCTACAATCGGCAGCTGCAGCTGAGGCTCGATAAAGGGCGCTTGGCGATCCAGGGCGACGCTCGCCTCCGGCACGTTGCGGAAGGGCTCGGCCAAACCACGGCGATCCACGGCGCGCGCCTCGAAGTAGTAGACGGCGTCATCCTCGCGCGGCAGGAAGGGGGCATTGTTGGCTTCGGTGTTGTTCTGCCACAAAATCCAGTCGCCGTCGTTGATGCGATACTGCACGTCGTAGTAATCGATGCCGGAGCCTTCGACGCGCACGTTGTTGCTGCGCCCATCGCTGTCCAGCCCCTCCCAGGTAACGCGAAAGGTGTTGTTGTCATCAATATCGCCGTCGCCGTCGTCGTCATCGTTGCTCACGTTGCGGATGATGCCGCTGGGGCCGGTAATGGTGGCGACCGGGGCGCGCGTGTCCACAACGGTGGCGGCTTCGGCGTCGCCAAAGGGCTCGACGTTGCCCGCATTGTCCACGCCGCGGGCGCGGAATTCGTAGCGCCGCCCGTTTTGGCCCTCCGTAAACTCTTCGGAGGTTTCCTCCGTGCCAAACTGCCAGTCGACCCAGCCCGCATCGTCGTCCTCTTCACCGGCGGCGGCGACGCGGTACTGCACGTCGTAGTAATCGATGCCGGACGAGCCCACATCGTCGCCTCCCCATTCGACTTCGAAGCTGCGGTCGTTAAATTCGGCCAGCGGCTCCACGCTGACTTGGGGGGCGCGCTCATCGGAAGATTCGTCGTAATCGACAATCAGACGCGGGAAAAAGCGGTCGTTGTTGCGCGCGCGGAAGTAGCGTTCACGAGCCGGAGCGGGGCGCTCATCACCCTCAATTTCAATGCCGTAATTTGGAAACTCACCCGCCACCCAACTTTCCACCAAATCGGTGATTTCCCACTCGTAGAACTGGGGCGTGCTGCCCACAAACGTATCGTCGCGGACGGCGGCCCACGCCGGCTCGGTGTTCCACGTAACGAGAAACTCATCCCACTCCGAATCCAGGCGGCGCATCACCGTTCGCATATCGCCGTCGTCGCTGGGCCGGGCGCCAAACAAGTAGAGGCGCACGCGTGCGTCGTTGATATTCGCCGTATCGGGGATGCTGTCGACGTTGAAGCGCAGCAGGATGCGCTGCGCCCCAAAGGAATCGGAGCCGTCGTCGCTGTAGCCGAGGTAGAGCGGCCCGCTGCCCTTGTTGTCATCGGGCCGACCAGAAGCGATGTAGGCATCCGCAATCGCTGGCAGCTCGACCACGGTGTTGAGCGCGCCATCCGGCTCGGCGTCCCGGCGGAGGACGGTGGGCTGGCGGTCGGGGGCGGGCTGGCGGCTGGCGGCACGCGTGGGCACGTCCGGCACGTCTTGGGCCAGGGCTATTGGTGTTAACGTGGATGGGCGGAGCGAGACGACGACCAGCGCAGCAAGCGCCAGGGTCAGGGCGAGTTTGATGAAAGAGTTCGGTGAAGTCATGGCGTGGTTTCTAGCCGGGGGAGACTTGACGGCAAGGGGCCAAGGCAGCTTGATGCTTATCTATCAAGCTGCCCTAAATACGCGTTTTGACGGGCGAATAAGACACCCATCTCTCGCAGGTGCGGCCGCATTTGGGGATGCTCCCTCCGCGACCCATCATCACGTAGAGCATGGGGGCAAGCAGGCTACCCCGTTACTGGCAGCTCGCGCAGGAAGAAGTTGCGGTCGAAGAAGCGCTCGTTGGCCCAGCCGGTGCGGCCATCCGGCAGCACGATTTCGATCCAGGTGCTGCTGGCGTTGCGCCCGATCACCTCCACCTGCACGCCGTTGCCGATCACGTCCACCACGCCAAAGCGAACGCTGGGGCCGCGGCGCACGTTGAGGAACGAAGCTTCGGTCATCACGGCTACGTAATCAGCATTATCAACATTGGGGGCGGGCGTGGCTGTCGGGGCGGGCGCGGGCTGGCCGGGACCGGGGCCGGGCGAGGTGGGCGCGAGCTCGAAGCTAGCCGAGGCGCGGCCAAAATTCTCAAAGTAGTCCACCTCAAAGTTGACCGAACCGCCGCCCCACTCCAAGATGGCGCTGTTGGATTGTGCAGCGCTCACCGCGAAGCGGTCGATCAGCGTGTTGCCGTTGGCGCGCACGCGCACGCCGTCGTCCATCACCGTGGTGATCACGTAGCGGTCAGCGGGCAAGTCAAAGGTGCGGCTCCAGCGCACGGAGAAACGGTCGCTGTTGATCACGCCGTCGGGCGAGCCAAAGCCCCAATCGAAATCGATAGTGGCGTCGTCGCGCACGAGAGCGGGATTGCCCGCAAAATCGACATTGTTGTAATATGCGCCGCGCCACGAGCCGGTCTGGAAGACGGGCTGCGTCGTGGGGGCGGGGGCCGGGGCGCTCGTGATGTTGGCGTAGGAGAGCCGCGCCGTTGCGCCCGCCGTGGCCTCGTAGTACTCCATGCGCACCGTCGTCGACCCGCCGGGAATGTCCACCTCGGTGGTAAAGGTCGTGCGCGGCTGGTCGCGGAATTCGTCCAGCACCAGCCGGTCGTTTACGTAAAGCCGACCGCCGTCGTCGACCGTCATCGCAAAGCGGTAGCGACCGGGCGCAAGATTTAGCGTGCGCGTCCAGCGAGCGGAGAAATTGTCTGAGTCAATAACCGGATCGGGCGAGCCGAGGCCCCAGGCGAAGTCGATGTTGTTGTCGTCGCGGATCAGGGCCGGGTTACCGGCTAGCGCGCGATTGTTGAAGTATTCGCCGCGCCAAAAATCGACGCCCGGCGAACTGTCCACGCGCACGGGCGTGGCCGCGGGCGCTGGCGCATCGGCAAAGAGCAGCGTGCGGCTGTAGTCGATGGAGGCCAAGCCCAGCCCCTCGAAGTAGTCGACGCGGATGTCGTGTCGCCCCTGGGAAAGGAAAACATCGGCGCTGAGTACGCCCGCGCCACCTTCGTTAAAATCGTCGATCACGTTGACGCCGTCCACGTAGAGGCGCACGCCGTCGTCCGCGGTGATGGTGAAGCGGTAGGTTCCCGCGGCCACGTCGATGGTGCGCTCCCAGCGCGCCGAGAAGTTGTCGCGGTTCACTACGTCGTCCGGCGAGCCGGTTCCCCAATTTTGGGTAACGGTTAGCTCGGTGCGCTGGAGCACGGGGTTGCCGGAGAGGTCGCGGTTGTTCCAGTAGGTCGCCGTCCAGGCCGAAGATTGAGCCTGGGCGGGCTGGGTGGCCAGCAGCGGCATCACCAGCGCGGCGAGCAGCAGCCCGGTGGTGAGCAGCCCGACGAGCAGTCGGTTTGCGAATGGTTTCATAAAATTGTTCTCCCTTGAACAGCTGATAGATGAACTCAATTGAATGATGCGGGGGAACGGGTTTTAATGTCTATGCGTTACCCGTTTGTCTCCCCTCCATTCTACAAACGAAAATAGCTGCTTGTTTGTTCCATTGATTCCGGTTGAAAATTATCCAAAATTAGCAGTTCGTGAAAGTTGAAAGCGTTGCCCCTTCAGCCCAGTAAAGTCGCCTTGACGAGGCCGTCTGCCCGCCGTCCACCGTGAACAGGCCGCCGGTGACGTACGCGCTTTTTTTGCTGGCGAGGAAAAGCACCGTGCGCGCCACCTCGATTGGCTCTCCGTAGCGACCCAGCGGAATCTGCGGCGACAGATCGTCCTGCGAGACGCCCAGCCCCTTCTCCAGCGATTCCATATCCCGTGGCGACATCGTCCGTGGCCGCGCCAATTCCGGCCCCGATGGCAATGCCGATTGCGGTCCATACGGCCAGGCTCATACCGCTGTTCTTTTCAGGCTCTCGACTGCTCGTGGTCCATCTCCTTTTTTCTCTTTCGTTCATTCCCGCGCCGCCGCGACCAAAGCCGCCACCAGCATATCGACCTCCTCGCGCGCATCGGCGTTGACCGAGAAGACCCATTCGCCGCCTTGTTCGCCCCACGTGAGCGAGCGCAGCGCGTAGCTTTGCGTGGAGCCAGCGGGCGTCACGTCGGTTTCGACATACGCCCAGTACAGGTCGCCATCCCGCCCCTGCTCCAGCGCGCGCCCCTGCGCCAATGTCTGCACGATGTGTTCGGCACGCCAGTTGGGTGGGAAGAAGTCGCCGGAGGTGGCGGCGATGGCCTGAATTTGCAGCAGGGCCGTGCCGTTGGGGTTGAGGCGCGTGTCTTCGCCGTAGCCGATAACGATGCGCTCAAAGGTGGTGAAATCGAACTGGGGCGTGCGTTCGTACCCGGCGATTTCGCTTGGCAAGCGCGCCAGCAGCTCGCGGATCTCGTCCTCGCTGCTCGGCAGTTCAACCGTGGCTAAATCACCCGGTGCATCCGCCAGCGGCACGTTGCCTACAACGGGCGTCGGCCCGGGCTCGACCGTCTGGCGGTCGGCGGGCGCGGCGGCCAGCGTGGGAATGGTGGCCGCCGCGTCGTTGGGCATCGCGGCGGGAAGGGTGGCCGCTTCCGGCGTCACGATTTGCACGCAGGCGCTTGTTAGCAGAAAGGTGAGCAGGGCGATTAAGTGAAGATACTTTTGCATGAGAGCTTCCCAATGGTTCCAGCGCGTTTCTTCCAGCGCGTTTCAAGGTCATTTAATATGAAGGCTTTAGCAGTCCGCCAATTGAACGTTGGCGGATAGACCAAAACCCCATCCCCAACCTCTTCCCCTCTAGAGGAGAAGGGGCGACGAGGTTTCGTTGATTAAGAATCAGCGTAAATTGGCAGTTTGGCTTGGTGACAACACCGTCCTCTGCCCAGGTTCGTTAATTGCAAGGTTCTGGACAGTGGCGGTCGCTTGCGGATTAGCCGCGCTCGCTCAACAGGCTGTCCAGCGATTCGCCGTTGACAAAGATTTGCACTTCGTCAACGGTGGCATACTGCAGCGCCGTCTCCTCCAGTTGGGCGCGCACGCGCGGGCTGTCGCAGACACCACCGATGGCAAAGTCGCCCGTCAGGTAAATCGTCGCCACATCGTCGACAATGTCGATGCGCTCGACGGCGAGGTCGGTGCGATAGAGCGCGTTGTAGAGGCCGGACTCGTCGTAAAAGCGCTCATCGATGTTAAAGAGCGTCTCCAGCGCGGTGGTCAGCGGCGACACCGTTGGCTCGATCTCCACCTCGACGGGGAGCACGCTATCATCACAGCCGGTCTCCTGCCCGTTGCGGCCATCGTCCTCAAGTGCGATTAAGTAAATGTTGGTAGTGGTGAAGAGACTGTTCTCTCCATCCTGCTGCGTTACCGTGAAGGGTTCGGACGTAGCGCGCGCCGCCTGCTGTTGCGGAACGTAGACAAGCGCCACCAGCTCCCGCTCGCCCACAATGCTTTCCGGTACGCGGATCGTCGCCCGCAGCGTACCGCTGGCGTTGGTGCGGGCGCTGGAAATATCAAACGTTTCACTAGACGGTACGCCAATCCCGTAGCTGACGCGTGTATTGGCGGGGAAGCCGGTCGCGTAGAGCTGCACGTTCGCGCCAGCTGGCACGGCGCTTGGCGAAACGCTCACCTGCGGCTCAACAACCTGGCCACCCTCTGCGACGGTAAAGGCGTCCGAAACCACTTCGGCTTGCGTCTCCGAAGGGACAATTACAAAGACGTACTCCTGGCCGGGCATGGCGTTGAGCGGAATTTGGAACGCCCGGTTAAAGCGGCCCCGCCCGTTGGTGCGCGCCTGCGCCAAAATGTCGTATTCGGCATCCGCTGGGCCAAAGCCGACTTCGATAGGCGTGCGTTCGGTAAAGCCTTCCGAGCGCAACCGCACGAGCGTACCGGCGGGCCCTTGCGTGCGCGAAAGGGTGACAATCGGCCCTTCCGGCTCAGCGTCCGTTGCTTCCGGCTCAGCGTCTGTTGCTTCCGGCTCAGCGTCCGTTGCTTCCGGCTCAGCATCCGTTGCTTCCGGCTCAGCGTCCGTTGCTTCCGGCGTCGGCGTGACCGGGTCGCCTGGGGGCGTGCCGCGGCTGGGGATGGCAATCGCCTGCCCCGTGGCAAGCTGGGTTGGGTCGTCGATAGCGGGGTTTGCCGCCAGCAGCGCCGGAATGGGGACGCCGCAGCGGATCGCAATTTGAGCCAGCGAATCTCCAGCTTCAACGGTCACCACGTCACCACACGCTTCTTGCGCGTAAGCGGCGGCGGAATGCGCCGCACCGAATGTCAACGCCAGCGTCAGACAAAGCAAGGTAGTTGCCAGCCGCGTGGCAAGCGGGTTCGTCCATATCATCACAGATCTGCTCCTTTTCCGTGGGGGCTGCTCAAAACGGGAAGATAACGGCAATAAGCGCTACCAGCTTACCGGCCCTCCCTCCTTTTACAACGTAAGGAAGCATCATTTGTTCCATATGTGTCCGCGCTGCGCCAGCAGGCGGCTGGCGCTGTGCCCCATGCCGCTGCTGCTGCCGGTAATGAGAATGTTCTGCTGTTGCATTTGAAACTCCTTTTTCGCATATATCGGATTACTTGTTCATCGCAATGGGTGCACACGCTTCGTCGGTTGACACGCTTCGCCAATCAAGCAGCAGGGTTGAGCGCTGGACTCACCCCAGGTTGCGGGCAGGTGCAGCATGGCGCGGTTGATGAGGCTGGGCAGATAAGATGGCTCCGTGTCGACCAAGCGCATATCGGGCAGCCGCTCTGCCAGCACCTCGATGGCAATGCGTGCTTCCATGCGCGCAAGCTTGGCGCCGACGCAGTAGTGGATGCCCTGGCCCAGCGAAAAATGTTTGTCGGCGTTGGGCCGGTGCAGGTCAAACACATCCGCGTCGGTAAAGACGTGCTCGTCGCGATTGGCCGCGGCAAAGGAAAGGAAGAGCTTCGCGTTCGCAGGGATCGACACGCCGCTGATTTCGACATCTTGGGTCGCGGTGCGGAACATGCCGGGAACGGCCGCGTCGTGGCGCAGCCCCTCCTCCACGGCATTGGGAATTAGCGCGGGGTCGGTGCAGATTGCCTGCCAGAGCGCGCGATTGCCCAGCAGGGTGTGCAGGGTGCTGTTGAGCAGATTGGTAGTGGTTTCGTGGCCCGCAAAGAGCAGCTGTTGCAGCAGCGTATTAAGCTCTACATCATCTAGCGGTCGCTCCCCTTCCACCCGTGTGTGAATCAGCGCGGAGAGCAAATCCTCGTGCGGGTGCTGGCGACGCTTGGCAATCAGTGCATCAGCATAGCGGCTAAAGGCGACTTCGGCGCGCGCCGACTTGAGCTGCTGCTCGGCGCTAATGCCGGGAACGGCTAGCAGCATATGCTCGACGCACCACTGCCGGAGAAAATCGGCGTCGGTGGCTGCTAAACCTACAAACTCCAGCAGCACCCGCACCGGTAGCGGATAGGTATACCCATCCATGAGGTCGACTTGACCATCGTCAGCTTGACCATCGTCAGCTTGACCATCGTTAACAAAGGCATCGATTAGCTCGTGGGCAATGGCGTAGGTGCGCGCCTCCATGCGCGCCACCCGTTGCGGCGAAAAGGCCTTGCTGACCAGTGCGCGCGTTCGTCCGTGGCTTGGCGGGTCTTCGGTCACCAGCAGCCGCACTTCGGGCGGAACCTGCGCCAGCTCGGCCATCGCTTCGGGCGTTGGCTCCACGGGCTGGCGAAAAAGATGGCGCGACGAAAAGCGCTCCGGATCGCGCAGAATCCCGAGCACGTCCGCGTAACGCGTAATCATCCACGCTCCGTGAATCGGACTAAAGAAGATTGGTGTTTCCTCGCGTGCCTGGGCATAAGCGGGATGTGGATTCTCCAGATGGGGCGACGCCAGCGGGTTAAAGTGAATCGGGCAGGTCGGCATGATCGTTCTCCTTGGTGATTAACTCTTTTCAAAGAAATAAATATCCGAGAAGTGACGGCCACTGCCCACATACGGCGTGGGGAGGCCAGCTAAAATTGGGTGTGACAGTCATCCCGACTCTCTATCGATGTACTTGACTTCTTGGGATGCCCTTACTCGTACAGCGTCTGTATCTCTGTTTTTCATAAATAGCGGCTTACTTGGATTTATCCAATTAGCCGTCCAACCACTGCCCGCCGTGGTAGCGACCGTGCAGCGAGAAGAGCGGCAGCGCGAAGGTTGCGGCAAAGGTCGCGCCGAAAACGGTGGTGTAGTGCAGCCAGAATTGTGCCGCCGTCAACGCGGTCGACACGTCGGGCAGGAGGCCGTGTCGCGCAAGCTGCCAGAGCACGATCCCTTCCCACAGGCCCGACAGCACGAGCAGCAGCGGCGGCCAGTCGCGATCCCAGCGCCGCGATTGCAGCCTGTAATAGAGCACGTCCCAGCCCAGACCAAAGCTCAGCGTGTAGCCCAGCAGCACGAG
This sequence comes from Caldilineaceae bacterium, assembly GCA_965213535.1. Classification (GTDB taxonomy): domain Bacteria; phylum Chloroflexota; class Anaerolineae; order Caldilineales; family Caldilineaceae; genus JBCCFC01. The sequence continues at coordinate 5,242,494 of OZ243888.1, read as the reverse complement.
CGGTGTTTGCGAATCGCCGTAGAGCCAGCAGAAGCCAAACGTAAGCGGCAGGCCGATCAGCGCGGTCAGCAGCAGCCGCGTGTCCCAGCGACCACAAAGCGTCATCGTCACGGCTGCGCTCCCTTCAGCCAACGACCCCACTGTCGAGCCGAGCGACCCGGCGACAGCGGCCTCAGCCCCGGTGCGCGCTCGCTTAGCAGCGCCTCGACTGACTGGCGCGCGGCGTACTGCAAACCGAGAAAGCTGTCGACCGGCGCAAACGCTGCGCCGAGCGTCATTGCCCCCGCCGCGTAGAGGCGACCCGCATGGAACTGACCCGCCTTGCTGCGCAGCGCCTCCACCTCGAAATCCGCCGTCACGTCGAGATTGCCCAGCGCGTTGCGCGGCGGTGCGTAGTGCTGAATCAGGTCGCAGAGCAGCGGGTTGCTTCCCAGATCGGTGAGCAGCCCCGTGCAGTCGATCACAAAATCGGCGACTAGGCATGACTGCATCGCGCCGTTCACCGAAAGCGCCGGTCGACCATCCCGCGCTGGCTTGATACCCTCGGTTTCGCCAAAGGCAATCTGATACCAGCCCGTGCGCAGCCCCTCGTCGACGATGCGCTGCCAGTCGCGGCGCGGGGGCGTGGTGACGCCGCCCAGCGTCTCCAGCAGCCGCAAACGTGTGTCGGCATCCTGCTTGGCGTAGAGCGCGCGCAGATCGCCGGTGAACATCGCCTTGGGAAAGTTAAAGCGCTGCAGCTGTCGATGGTGGGCCAGAGAACGCCGATTGCCCGCAAAGCGCGTCGGGCCGCCCCGTGGCGCACGCATCAGATGCAGCACGTTGATCGGCGCGTCGGGATGAGCCCGCCGTACCTCGTGGATGCGCTGCAAAATGCGCGAGGCGACAATGCCGCGCCCGCGCAGGATCACCGTGCCGCCGCGCGTCGCCAGCGAGGCGTAGACGTGCTCGTGATCTTCGTAGGCGTTGACGACGCGCGTGTTCTCTCCCGTAGCATCGCGCGTGTTCTCGCGGTAGGCGCGCAGCTCGGGCAGCAGGCGAATGCCGGGGTAGCCCAGCGCCAGATGAACGTAATGCGCCAGCGTCGCCTACGGCTGATTGCGCTCATTCGCAGAAAGCACGGCGTAGCGCCCGTCGTCCATCTGGCGAATGGCGCGGATGCGGCCAAAGCGCCACATCTGCGTCCAGCCAATCCGCTCTGCCTCGCGCCGCAGCCCCGCGTAGACATCAACGGCGCGCGGCGTGTAGCTCTCGGCCAGCAACGGCTCGCTAAAGAGCTGCCAAGCCGCGCCAGCCGCCGCTCGCCACTCGCCTTGTTGAACGGAACGACCCATCTCGCGCAGCCCGTAGCCCGGCCAGCCCCAGAGGTTGTCGGGCGTGGAGGCGGCATCGCTGCGCAGCCGCTCGCCGTCGCCAATCTGCGAATTTTCACAGAGGCGACGGTAGCGCGCAAAGGGCTCCGCCTCCGCGCCAATCACGGCCACGTCGTCGGTCGATGCGCCGTAGATGCGCAGGTGATCGACCCAGGCAAAGCTGCCCAGCCCGCCACCCAGCGCTAGATAAGTCGTCTCGCGCGTGGGCAGATGGGCCGCGTCCAGCTCGCGCATCGACACAATTGACTGGTCAAAGGGCGCTGGCGGCGTTGGAAAATTTGCGTGCATGGCTCACCATCCAAAGGCCAGCGACAGGCCGCACTTCACACAATCGCCGCGCGTCGACGCCTGCTCGTAGCCGCAGCCGCTGCAGTGAATGTGCGCGCTCGTTTCCGTCGCGTTCGGGCGCGCCTCGCTGGTGAGTGTCGACACATGCTGTCGCGGAGGAAGGGCGAATGGATTTTGTGACAGAATGATCCGTGTAATGAGTGTGTTCATAATGAAATAGCTGTTGGTTAAACGCTGTCAGCGGGTTTGGGAAACGAACTGAACAGATTCGCTTACTGCAATCCGTTCCCGCTCTTCCAGCTGTGAGACGCCCGTCTAAAACGAGTACTCGACTTAAAAATCCGTTGATAGCTTGGCCGTCGCGTGCGCGGGAAGAGACCGTGGCGATAGCCCAGCATCGCCCCAAAGCTAAGCGCACAGACGAGCAGCGCGCCGTTGATCACCAGCACCATCGTCGCCGTCAGCGGCACGAGCCAGATGGTCCTGACCACATCGACGCCGATCAGCGTCAGCAGGAAAATGATAATGTGGTCGCGGCACAGGTGGGCGGCGATCAGCGCGCCGAGCGGTGCGCCCACGAGCACGACGGGCACGCAGACAAGCCAGTAATTCCAGGCGAGGCCGATGTCCTGCGCCAGCGCGCCGTGGGCGAAGAAGCCCACTAGCGAGTTCAGCCCCATGATGACGACTGTGGTTGGCGTGCTCACCTTTTCGTCGATGCCAAAGGCGAGCGTGAGTACGATGAAGGTGAACATGTCGATGCCGGAGCCGGTATTGGCGGCAAAGATGCCGCCGATTATGCCCACGGCGGCAAAGAGCCAGCGATGTCGCGTGGACCACGCGGGCATTGTCGCCAGCGGCTGCCAGCGCAGCCCCCAGCGCGACAGCATCAGTGCCGCGCCAAAGGCCCCGGCGATGAAGGTGAAGAGCAGTTTAGGGTAGGGCGCGGGCACGGAAAAAACGAACGTGCCCAGCAGCATCCCGCCGATGCCGCCCAGCGAGACCCACGCGATCACGCGCGGCAGCATGGGCACGCGGCGCAGCACAATCACCAGCGCCGCCGCCATCATGCCCACGGACTGGATCATGAGGCCGAAGGTGCGTGCGTCGGCTGCGGGGATATGCAGCACCTTGGTAAAGACTGGAAAGGCAATGGCAGCGCCGCCCTCCGCCGTGGCCCCGGCCACCAGCGAGCCAAAGATCATCGTCACCGTCATCACCCACAGCTCGCGCAGCAGCGGCCACTGATGTGTGATGGTCATGTAAATGGCCCAGACGAGCCAAGCACCGACGAGCATGAATGGGTAGAGCCAGCGGCGGAGTTGTTGGTTGTACATCATGGTTTGTTTCATTTGATTGACATTCCTGTACGGAGTGAGCACGCCGTGCGTGGCACTTCGGAAAACGCCACGCACATCCAACTTGGACGACGCCCCAAATCGCAGTAGAGCGGCTCCAAACGTGCGACGCACTTCGGGCAGTGCGTCGCACCGTAGATCTGTTGGGTGCTGCTTCGCCCCCATTTAGCGCGTCGCGTTGATCACGGCCTGCGTGTCGATGTACTGCACGAACTTGACGATTTTGCCGTCGCGCAGCGTCCACACCGAGGCCGAGGGCGCGACCATCGATTTGCCCGTGGCCTTGTAGGTGCCGCTGTCGCGACCGAGCGTGATCACGTGGTCGCCCGCGTCGATGTATTCGTCGATTTCGGCGCTGAAGTCGTTCCACTCCAGGCCAATGTTGCCAAAGACGCCCTCGAAGACGGCGTCGCGCCCCTCGAAGGTGCCGCCATAGGGGATGCCGTCGGATTCGATCCAGAGCACATCGGGATGAATCACGTCGAGAATGTAGTCGCTGTCGCCAGCGGCAAAGGCGTCGTAGAGGCCGCGTACAATTTTCAAGTTGCTGGACTCGCTGCTAGTGCACGGCGGCATAAATGATTGGGCAGATGGTGAGTTGGCCCGAGCAGCGCCAACCGGCTTTAGCCGGCTTTCCCCAGGCAAGCTGGTGGGCTTTAGCCACCAGCGGCGATGGCCCGCGAAACTGCTCAACTATTTACGCCCAGCTGTACTAGTACAGTTGGGCGTACATACCACGGCAGATAAATTCGTCTGTGACCTCTGGCGGGCAGACGCAAAAAACTGCCTACTTATTTCCGCCGGGATGTACTAGTCAGTTCACTGCCGTTAAAAGTAGTCATCGTTTGCTCCTGAGTGGTGGGTGTTGCTGCTTGAATTGGTTCCGTCTCATCCCGGCTGGCTGATGTTTGTTGGCGGAAGGCGCGCTGGGCGCTGCTCAAAAAGCGATTGGCCTCGTTCTGCGTCAGCGTCTCCGACGCGACCAGTTCGCCAAGCGACGTGCGCACACAGTTCTCGTAGGTCTGCGCATCCGTCCACGCGGCGTTGTAGCCGCACGGAATCTCGGGGAAGCGCAGACGCTCACCGCTGCGCACGTCGTCCAGCCGATTGCGCGTGCCGCCGGGCCAAGCCACCTCGACCGTCCCCGACTCGGCGTCGCCCAAACCGAAGTTAGCGACGAGGCTGTGCTGCGAGGCAAAGCCGGAGCCGCCGACAACGGGCAGCATAGATGTGTTGAAAGCCGTCTCGCCATCCTGTGGGGTGAAGGCGATTACCGCGCCGATGCCGCTGCGATTGACCCTGCCGTTGGTCGTTAGCCCCGCCGTACCCAGCGGCTCGATTTGCGCCCAGCCGTTGCCGTTGCTGGCGCTGCTGATCTCCACCGCCAGCGTCCCGCGCGAGGGCTCGTAGCCATTCCAGCGCAGCTCGCCCGGCACGCCCGATGCCGCTGGCTCAAACATGTGCAGCATGAACGCTTCGTCGTCAAAGGCGCTGTCGTAGCCCGCTTCAAAGGGCACGAGCGGCGCATCGGCTTCGGGATAGCGCGCCGAGGCTGCGGTCACAATGTCGATAAAGCCGTCGTTGTTGAGATCACCGGTGGCAACGCCCTGCACGCCGCGCCGATTGTGGTCGGTGGAGTTGACAAGCGCCGCGGCGTCGCGCGCGAAGGTGGCGTCGCAGTCCTGGTTTTGCAGCACTGCGCCCGGATTGGCTGTGGGCACGCTGATTGAGCTGTCAAGCGAGCCGTAGTAGATCACATCGGAGTCGCCGTCGTTGTCGTAATCCGCGGCGGAGACGCCCCAGCCAAAGGGATTGGCGATTAGCTCACCCAGACCGGGGTCGCTAAAGGAGCCGTCCGCGCTGCCCAGCTGCCAGCGCGCCGACGAATCGCCCGCTTCGTAGGGCAACATCATGCCCGTCATTGGGAAGGCATAATCGCCCATATTGGTGCCAAAGAAATCCAGGTGGCCGTCGCAGTTGAAGTCGCCAAAGGCGAGGCCCATCCACTGCCCGGCGCGATCCGTGCCCACCTCGAGCGTGATGTCGGTAAAGTGGCCGCTGCCGTCATTCTCAAGGAGATGGACGTAGCCACGGTCGACGCCGCCCGCGCGTTCAGCGGGCATGGCCGCCTGATCGTCGGCGATGAAGAGGTCGCTGTCGCCGTCGAGATCATAATCGACCAGCGCGCCGCTCCAGCTAATTGTGGCGCTGCCCGTCGCGTCAAGTGGCAGCCCGGCCAGCTCCTGAATGCCGCTCGTGCTGCTCACATCCTCAAAGCGGTTGTCGCCCAGGTTGAGCAGCAGCTGATTGTGGTGATTGACCGCAAACGATTCGGCCACAATCGGCACGAGGCTGGCCCAGTCAAAGGTGTTGGCAATAAAGATATCCAGCAGCCCATCGCCGTTGACGTCGCCCAGCGAACAGGAGCTGTGGCCCCATCTGCCCGCCCCGGCCCCGCTGCCGTCGCTGATGTCGCGAAAGGAGCCAGCGCCCTCGTTCTGGAAGAGTCGATTGGGCTCCATGCGACCGAGCACGTAGAGATCGTCGTCGCCGTCGTTGTCGATGTCGCCAAAGCAGACGCCCGTGCTGTCCTGCTCAAAAGCGCCCACGCCCGCCGGCTCGCCCACATCGACAAACGCCACCTCGCCCGTCTCAATCAGCTGATTGGCGTAGAGGCTGTTATGGGTGTCGGGGCCGTTGGAGACGTAGATGTCCAGGTCGCCGTCGCGATCAAAGTCCAGCAGCGCCACGCCGGGCGAGCCGTAGGGCAGCTCCGGCAGCCCCGCCAGCTCCTCCATTGGGCGGTGGGGCGTTTCCACATTGAGTGAACGCACCTTAACGGCGTCAAACTGCGCCTTGGTCGTCGACGGCGTGCGGCGGTAGGCGATGCCCGCGCCATCGTTCGCAGCAATGTCGCTGAAGGCGATGTCGCTCGAGGTAATGTTGGCCAAGGTAGTGTTGACCAAGGCGGCGTCGGTCGGGCTGCTGCTGGCGGCGTCCATCCGCTGCCGAACAATCTGCGGCACGCGACGATAGGCGACGGCTGCGCTATCGCTGGCCGCGCTCGTCTGGCTGGCTGCGCTGTCGCTGGCCGCGCTCGTCTGGCTGGCCGCGGCGGCACTGGCCCGCGTGCGTACAAGCTGCGTCGCGCCCACGGTTGCGCCCACCGTTGCCAGCAGCAGCCCGGCCAGCACAATCCGCAGCCGATGTTTCCACAATTGACCCACTTTGCTCTGATTCATCCCGTTCTCCCTATCAGTTTGGTTTGCCACAGCGTTGTTCTTCAAGGTGTCTGCACTATAGCCTGGCCAGCGCGCGGCGTAACCTATCAATGGTCAGGTTAAAAGGTTGGGTTCTGGGCAATGGACGGGTTGGGGGAGGGGAGTGGGGTGAATGCAAAAAAGGCCACCCAAGCGGGTGGCCTTTGATGATTTTGGTAAATCAGGATCACGTTGATCGATTGCCTCTTTTGAGGCAACCGGCTACATGTTCTGTCTAAAGTGCGTGCAAAATGAAAACAAGAGTTCGCGGTCTAAGTGACTGTCACTGTCCATAGCCGGACAGCTTATCCCATTTTGTCTGGACAGTGACTGTCACTGACTCCTCAAACCCCTGTTCTCGACGCAACTTTACTTTAGGTATACAGCTCCACCCCCGTCAGCTCCCGCGCGCGCCGCTCGACAAAATCATGCAGCTCATCGCGAATCGCGTCGTCTAGCGGGGGGGCTTCGTACTGGGTGAGCAGCGATTTCCAGATGCGGTTGGCACGCGTGGCCGTGTCCTCCGCGCCGTTGATTTCCCACGTCTCAAAATTTTGACGGTCGGCCATAAAGGTGGGGTAGAACTCGCTGGCAAAGCGTGCCTGGGTGTGGGGCGTGCCAAAGTGGTGGCCGCCCACGCCCACCTGTGCAATCGAATCGAGCGCGAGCGTCTCGTCGTTGATTTCGACGCCCTGCAGAAAATATTGGAACATGGCGAGATTTTCCATGTCGATAATAATTTTCTCATAGGAGGCCGTTAGCCCCGCCTCGAGCCAGCCGACGGCGTGCATGACAAAGTTGGTGTGTGCCATGATGGCGGGCCAGATGGTCCACATCGTCTCGTAAGCCGCCTGTGCATCGGGCAGCTTGCTGGTGTTGAGCGAGCCGCTGCCGCGATAGGGCAGGTTGTAGTGGCGGGCGAGCTGCGCGCCGATCGCCATGGCCCACGCGCCTTCGGGCGTGCCAAAGGCCGGGCTGCCTGTGCGCATGTCCACGTTGGTGGTGAAGCCGCCGTAGAGCACCGGTGCACCCGCGCGCACGAGCTGGCAGAAGGCAATGCCGATCAGCGCTTCCGCATTCTGCTGCGCCACGGCGGAGGCAATCGAGATTGGGCTCATCGCGCCCGCCAAGATAAAGGGCGTCACCACGTTGACCTGGCCCGCGCGTGCAAAGGTGATCATGCCGCCCAACATTCGATCATCGTAGCGCAGGGGGCTGCTTGCGTTGACCACGCCACCCAACACCGGCTCAAAGTCACCCCGCTCGTTGGGCGATTCAATATCGTCGCCAAAAATAATCTTCGCCATGTCGACCGCGTCCTGCGAGATAATGCGACCGTGGGGCGCTTCCATATAGCACTTGTCCATCAGCGTCAGCGACGAGTAGGAACGGCGCAGGTGGCGGTGCGAGACGGGCACATCGTGCGGCACGACAAGCTGATCGCCGGTGTAGTGGATTGAGTTGCACATTTGCATCAGCTTGAGAAAGTTGTCGTAATCGATCATCTCGCCGGGGCGGCGACCCTTGTCCAGATCCTGGGCGAAAATCGTGCCGCCGTTGGGGACAAAGCCAATGTAATCGCCGCCGACCTGCTGCGTGTGAGCGGGGTTGCGGGCGTGCCACGTAAAGTGCGCTGGCGCTTTGGCCACCAGCCCCATCAGCAGCCCGCGGTCCATTTTTACGTGCTGCGCTTTGCGATCGACCTCCGCACCCGCGGCTTCCCACAAATCGAGCGATTCTTCGTCCAAAAACGCAATGCCGATCTCCTCCACAATGCGCATGGAGGCTTCGTGAAGCTGCTCCACCTGCTCCTCGCTGATTACCGTGAGCGGCGGCATTTTGTTTTCGAGCTGGCGAAAGGGCAGCACAGCAATCGCTGGTGGCCCTTGACGCTGCTGTCGCCGGGCCGCGCGTCGGTCGCGGCTGGACTGGCGACCGTCCGGACGGACGGTAGAGTGTGTGGAGACGGGGGTGGACATGGAAACCTCGGCTGTGGAAGTTGGTGGGAAAGTTGGCGGAGTTGGCAAAGCGTTGAATCTGTGGAGAATTGTATATGGTTTGGATAGCAAACACAACTCACCAAAATTCAGCCCAGGCTGTCTGAATCGAATCAATCGGTTTACCACGAATTTATGCGGATTGCGTCGATTCCAATTCGTCCTGCTCGTGGCCAATTCCCAATTTTATGGCAACAGTTGATCTCGTCTTTGAAGGCGGCGGCGCCAAGGGCATTGCCTTTGTCGGCGCGCTGCAAACGCTGCTCGGCGACGGGGGGCACGTGGCCGGTCGGCTGCTCGGCACCTCCGCGGGCGCAATTACGGCGACGCTGATGGCAGCGGGCTATGAGCCGCAGGAGCTGCTCGACGCGCTGGTGGAGCAGGCGGACGGTCGCTCGGTCTTCTCTACCTTTTTGGAACGCCCGGCGCTGGGGCAGGTGGACGATTTGCTGCACGGCACGCTTGGCACGCTGCTGCAAAAAATTCGGCTGCCGCTCCTGCCGCTGGCCCAGGCGCGGCGTCTCCGCCGTGCCCTGCTGCGCTGGGCCGCGCGACATCCCCGCTTCCCCCATCTCGTTTCCCTGCTGGATCGGGGCGGCTGGTTTGCCGCCGATGCGTTTGTGGCGTGGCTGCGTCGCAGGCTGGATACCGCGGCGCCGGACGGCCAGCCGCGCGCCTACAGCAACCTTACCCTGCGCGAATTTTTCGACGCCACCGGTCGCGACCTCACGGTGATCGCCAGCGACACGACGGCGCGGCGCATGTTGATCCTCAACCACGTTAGCGCGCCCGACTGCCCGCTGGTGGCCGCGGTGCGCATGTCGATGAGCCTGCCGCTCGTCTGGCCAGAGGTGGTGTGGCAGGCCGAGTGGGGCGCGTATCGCGGTCGCTCGCTGGCGGGCCACCTGATTATCGACGGCGGCGTGCTCTCCAACTTTCCGCTGGCCCTTTTCCTCTCGCGTGATTCGTCGACCTACGCCACCATGGGCCAGCCACACACGACAAACGTCATCGGCCTGCTGATCGACGAGGAGTTGCCCGTGCCCAACGCACCTCCGCCGCCAACCCTGCCCGGCCCGCTCGCCGATTTACCGCCCGTCGCGCGCGTCCAGCGCTGGCTGGACACCGCAATCCAAGGCCGCGACAACGCCGCCATCGACGCCTTTGCCGCCCACGTCGTGCGCCTGCCCGCCCAGGGTTACGGGACCGTCGAGTTTGACATGAGCACGGCGCGGCGCGAGGCGCTGCTGGCCGCCGGGCGCCGGGCGATGGCGGATTTTCTGACGTTCAATCAGGCGCAGCAGTCGTTCGAGCCAGCGCGACAGAACAGCGCGGGTATGCAGTCGCCGGGCCTGCCCGCGCTGACCAACGTGGAGACCGCCAACCGGGCGGCGCGAGCAATTTTGGCGCAGCGGTAAAAACGCCGTAATGAAATTGCCCCCCTACGCTTTGCCTTAGATTTCTCCCCTTGAATTGCTCTCGAATTTGAGGACAAGGGAAACGTTGCGCACAGATTGCGCCGCTGAGCACAGATTTCGCTAATCAATCTGCGCTACTCTGTGCAAATCTCTGTACCAACTTCTCTCCTATTTTACCTAAATTTCTATTTCACCTACATATGGAACTCAGCCCCCAACAGCTCTCAACCCAGCAGATGTACAAGCTGATGACCGGCACCATCGTCCCCCGCCCCATTGGCTGGATTTCGACGGTGGACGCCGAGGGCGTGCCCAACCTCGCGCCCTACTCCTACTTTAACGCCGTCTGTGCCGACCCACCGCACCTGCTCTTCTGCCCCGGCGTCCGCGACAGCGACGAGCTGCCCGCTCAAAAGGATACGCTCCTCAACATCCGCGCCACGGGCCAGTTTGTCGTCAACATCGTAACCGAAGCGTTGGCCGCAGCCATGAACGACACCGCGGCCCAGCTGCCGCCCGGCACGAGCGAATTTGAGCACGCCGGTTTGTTAACCGCGCCGTCGCAGGTGGTGCGGCCACCGCGCGTGGCCGAAAGCCCGGTGCACTTCGAGTGCGAAGTCGTGCACATCTACGAAGTTGGCGATACGCCGGGCGCGGGCAGCGTCGTGATCGGCCGCGTGCTGCACGCGCACGTCGAGGACGGTTTGGTCGACGAGGATTATCGGGTGGATATCGAGCGCTTGCGTCCAATTGGACGGTTGGCGGGATCAAGCTACAGCCGGGTCAACGAGATATTTGAGCTGAAGCGGGAGTAGGTGGCGATCTACAAAGGGACACGAAGGAAGCGGGAATCCACGAAGGGCACGAAGGAAGATCGTCGACCCTCTTCCTTCGTGCTTCTTCGTGCCCTTCGTGAATCAAATTCTTCTCGGAGGAAAAAATGAATGTTCTCGGCTTACACCACGCTCAAATCACGATCTCTGCGGCGGATGAAGAGGCGGCGCGCGAATTTTATCTGGACTTTTTGGGGTTGACCGAAATCGAGAAGCCAACATCCCTGCACGGGCGCGGTGGCTTCTGGCTGCAAGCGGGCGACAGCGTTGTTCACGTTGGTGTTGAAGAAGGCGTGGATCGCGCGGCGACCAAGGCCCATTTGGCTTACCGCGTCGACGATCTCGACGCGTGGCAATGTCGCCTGCGCGAGCACAATATCGATACCACGACCGGCGTCCCGATTCCCGGCCACGACCGCTTTGAATTCCGCGATCCCTTTGGCAACCGAGTGGAGATGATTCAGGAACTAACCGCGGGTTGAGCCATTCGACTGGGAGCGGGACAGACACGGGATACAGCCAAATACGGGCTGCGCACACTGGTTTTGAATTACTGCGGAAACCCTGGGTTATGCTAAGATAGTTGAAAAGCTGAACGTTACTATAAAGTCAAGGAGATTCTCAATGAAACGTCTTTTTCAAATTACCCTCTTTTTGGGCACGGTGGCTGGCCTCGCCTACACCGTGCGCAAATTTTTTGTAAGCGACAGCGCCCCCGCCACCAACACGGGCGTGCTGCCTGCCGAGCCGGTGCAGTCGTTGGACGATGCGCCGCTGGGTGGCCACATCAGCGATGATCTGCTCAAGATTCTCGTTTGTCCCGAAGACAAAGGGCCGATCGAGCTCGTCGACGACGGTCAGTTTTTGCTCAACCCGCGCAACGGCTACAAGTACCCCATCCGCAACGGCATCCCCGTGATGCTGATCGAGGAGGGCAAGAAGTACCGCGATGCCTCCGTCGCTGTCGAGATGGCCGAGCCAGCCGAGGCAGGCGTGGAGCAGTAGTTCGCTGGAAGCACATAAATAAAGGGGCGGCATGACATTTCATGCTGCCCCTTTCTGTCTCCATTTTCTATCAAGAAACGCTATCAAGAGACGCTATCAAGGGACGCTCTCTGGTCGCGTGGTCGCGGAGCGCCAAGGTTTGTCATTCCCCTTTTCGTGCGAATGACAAGATTATCCAGCCTCGAATCGGCCAGTCCGTTTCTTTACACTTGCTACACGCCAGCGTTCGGACGCTACTATCTAAGAACGCTCCTTCCACTCTTTACTTTTGGCGCGCCAGTTTCCCATGAGCACCGTCCAACAAACTGCCCCCGCCCCGCGTCGCCGAGCCGACAGCGCGGTTGCGCGCGGCTTGCTGCTGCCCGCAGCGCTCTTTGTCATTTGGAACGCGCTCTTTTTTGCGCTGAGGCTGTGGTCGCCGCTGTGGTGGCTGGGCCTGGGCGTAGATTTTGCGCTGCTCGTGATGCTGGCCGACGCGGCGGGGAAGATTGTCCCGGCAGCGCGGCGGGCGACCTACGAGCGCGCGCTGGCGCTTGGCTTTCCCGTGCTGCTGCTGGCGGCGTGGGAGATTATCGTGCGCGCGGGGATTTTGAACGCGCTCTGGTTTCCGCCGCCCACGCGCATCGCCCGTGCGCTCTGGGCGTTGACCGTGGAGTACGACGAATTTTCGGAGACGAGCCTCTTTGGTCGCTGGTGGCTGCTGCCCCAGTTCGTGGGCGAGCGGGGCTGGGCGGGCGTCGTCGCGCTCTACCAGGAAAGCCACGTGCTGGCGACGCTCTCGCGCGTCTTTATTGGCTTCCTCATCGGCAGCATCCCCGGCGTGCTAATCGGCGTGGCGATGGGGCTCAACCGCACCGTGCGCACCATGCTGGACGGCACGATGTCGGCGATTTACGTGTTGCCCAAGATCGCGATTTTCCCGATCATGATGCTCGTCTTCGCCAACCCCTTTGGCGAAGGACCCAAGATCGCCGTCGTCGCCATCTCGGCCTTTTTCCTCGTCGCCATCAACACCATGGCCGGCGTGCGCGACATCGACCCCGTCTTCCTGCAGGCTGGTCGCAACTACGGCGCGGGCCGCTGGCAGATGCTGCGCCACGTGATCCTGCCCGGTGCGCTGCCCGTGATCTTTGCCGGGCTGCGCCTCGCGCTGGGCACCGCGCTGATCGTGATCGTCGCCATCGAATTTGTGCGCGCTCGCCAGGGCGTCGGCTTTTTGACCTTCTACTACTGGGAAATTCTGGTCACGGAGAAGATGTACGCGGGGCTCTTCGTCGTGATGGCGCTGGGCGTGGGGCTGACGGCGGGCTTGCAGTGGATCGCCAGGCGGGTGATGCCGTGGCAGGAGGAGTAAAGAAAGATTGAAGAGTGAAGAATGAGTAGGCGGTCTTGGGGGCAGGGGTTATCCCTCCCCAATGCGGAGTGAGCATCCTCAGATGCAGGTGGGTCTTCGGCTCAAAATAGTTTTTAACAGCCGTCGATGCCAACCGTCAACAGCCACGCAACCGCTGCATCCAAAAACGGCGCAACCCCTTTGTCTCCCCGCATCGACGGCGTTAGCGCCTGCAGCGCTGCGGCCAGCCCCTCACGCGTTTCCATATCATCTGCCAAATTGGCCAGCGGCTCCATGTAGGTGCGAATGGTGAACAGAATGTCGTGGCTCTGCGGCAGGCGACGCAGCGTCTGGCGCTCCATGCGCAGCCACAGCCGCTCGCCCGCGTTGTTTGGCGTGATGTCGCGGCCATCATCGACCGGCGAATCGGGCTGAAAGAGCGCGGGATCGTTAACCACATTCCAGTTCATGCGCCAAGTGGGGCGCTCGACGCGCATCCTGTCAAAGAGGCGATCCATGGGCGTGGCGAGGCGTGCGTCGTAGCCGGGAACGTTGGCGTGGACGGCGGCAAGCGGCAAGCCCAGCTTTTCCGCCAGTCGCCAGCGGGCGGGAAAGCAGAGCGAAGCGGCGACGAGGTGGTAGCGCGCCGTCGACTCGTCGCGCCGCATCAAGCACAAATCCTCCTGCACCAGCCGACCGGCTAAATCGAGCGGGTGCAGCGCGTCCACGTTTGAATCTTCCCAATCCCAGCGCTCGCCCGTAATGCGGTTGTGCAGCAGCGACCCGTCGCGCTGATAAAACTGGGGAAAGTGCGCCGTTACATGGTCGACCAGCAGGGCGAGCGTTTCGCGTGCACCGCTTGCGGCAACGGGCAGGGCGGCAAAGACTTCGGCGTGGCGCGTCGCCAGCAGGTGCTGCTTTTGCGCCAGTTCGTCCGGAGCGAGCGCGTCGAGTTCGATCCACTCGCGCAGATCGAGCGGATGGAGACGCATCTGGAGCGGGTCGTGCTCGTGGAGGTAGGGGGCGTAGCGGCGGGGTGGAGTCAAGTCGAGCGGGGGCAGGTCGAGCGGCGGCATATTGGGAACCTACCTCGGCGTGATGGTTGCGTAAGTGTAGTCAAATTCAAGCCAGGCCAGCATCAGTTCGTCGACCAGCACCCGCTTGGGCGCATCGGGAAAGGCGGGGTCGTTGAGGAAGAAGTGCGTGTCGTCGTAGCCAACGGCGAGCAGGGCATGGCGCGTGTCGATCTGCCAGTAGCTCTTCAATTCATTGGTTCGCACAAACAGAATCGGCGGCACGTGAGCGTCAACGGCTGTGTAAAGATGCGTTTCGTCGCCCGATTGCAGTCGAACGTCGACCCCATACTGCTCCAACCGTGCTAAACGCGAGTAAGGAATGCCTCCGCTCCTCAAGCCCAACTGGCGGTTGAGCCGCCTCTGCGCAGCGCGAATGCCCAAATAAGTTAGCACCATGTGAGCGCACGCCGCGAGGCAGTTGGCCTCTTCTTCCTGCTGAACGTGCTCAACCGGCAGCAAGCGCATCCGCAGATTCTCCAATGGCTTGAGCGGTTGCTTCGTCTGCAAAAACTTCGCCGGTTTTAGCATCCAACTGCAACTCGCCAACTTTGCCCATGCAGCCACGCGTCGGCCACGTCAGCACCACATCGACCTTCCACAGCAGACGCTCTGCCAAGCATAAACGAGGATTTTCCGCACCGAGCAAATTGCCCGCGTTGATCAGCAGCCACACGTTCGCCTTGCGCCGCGCCACTTCGGAGCCGAGCACCTCGGCCTGCACGTGGACATCCACGCGCAGCGGCGCGTTGGCGTCCGTTTCGTTGAGGGGAATCATCATTTGCGTCATCAAGCATCTCGTCGGTACACTAGCCGTTCACGCACGGTTGCTGTTGTTGAAGTAGATTATACAGAAGTTTTATGAAATTGACGATGTCTCGAAATGGCTGGCGGCTCCTTCTCGTTGGAAGCCTACTGATCCTGGCCCTGGCGGCACCGACTGTTTTTGCCCAAGACGGCGGCGACCCCGTCGGCCCCGTTGACCAACTGCTGGGGGAGGACGAAGACGAACAGGCCGCGCCGGACCAGGTCGAGGTGCAGCCGACGGCGGACGACGCCGCCATCAAGGAGCGGCTGCGCAACATCCTCGATTCGACCGACTGGTTCAACAGCCCCCAGGTCGACGTGCGCAACGGCGTCGTCTTCTTGGACGGGCGAACGAGCCTGGATCGCCACAGAACGTGGGCCGGTGATCTCGCCCGCAGCACGCGCGACGTGGTCGCCGTCGTCAACCGCATCGAAGTGGTGCCGCCCTCGGCGCTGGCGATTGCACAGGAGGAACTGCAGCGGCTCTGGCGCGGCACCATCCGCGCGCTGCCGATTATTTTGCTTGGCCTCGTCGTGCTCGTGGTGGCGTGGTATGCGGCGCGCGGCGTCTTTCGGCTGGCGCGCTGGCTCTTCCGCGACAGCATCCGCTCGCCTCTGCTGCGCGATGTGATCGCCCGCATCGTCGCCGTGCCCGTCTTTTTGCTCGGTCTCTACCTCGTGCTCCAAGTCGCGGGGTTGACGCGCCTCGCGCTGGGCGTGGTGGGCGGCACGGGCGTGGTCGGCATCGTCGTCGGCTTTGCCTTTCGAGATATTGCCGAGAACTTTCTCGCCAGCCTGCTCATCTCCATGCGCAACCCCTTTCGCGCCGACGACCTGATCGAAGTGGCGGGCTTTACCGGCATCGTGCGCCAGGTCACCACCCGCAGCACCATTTTGATGACGCTGGACGGCAACCACGTGCAGATTCCCAACGCGACGATTTTCAAGAGCACCATCACGAATTTTACGGCCAACCCCAATCGGCGCGGCGACTTTTTAATCGGTATTGGCTACGACGCCGAAATTGCCGAGGCGCAGGCGACGGTGGCCCAGGTGCTCGCCGAATACCCTGCCGTGCTCGACCGCCCGGAGCCGCTGGTGCTGGTGGAGGAGATGGGGGGGAGCACCCTCAACGTGCGCGTCTACTACTGGTTTAACGGGCGCGACATCGACCACCGCAAAATTAAATCCGCGCTGATTCGGCTCACCAAACGGGCGCTGGAGGCTGGCGGCTTCTCCATGCCGGACGAAGCGCGCGAGGTCATCTTCCCACAGGGCGTGCCGATTCTGACCATGGATCCGGCCACGGGCGAAGCGACCCGCAGCGGCGTCTCGACCAACGGCACGGGCGGCCAGGGGTCGGCGCCCAGCATTTCGGCCATGACCGAAGGCCCCGCGCAGCTCACCTCCGCCGCCGAGGGCGATTTGCGCAGCGAGGAAGGTGAACTGCGCGAACAGGCCCGCCAGTCGCCGACACCGGAGGAAGGCGCGGATCTGCTGGAGCAAAATTGATTAACGAAGGACGCGAAGAGCACGAAGAAAAGAATGTCAACCCTCTTCCCTTCGTATTTCTTCGCGTCTTTCGTTGATCGCCTTCCTTTTCGCAACCCAACAGGAGTAACCCATGCGCAGAGAATTTGACTACATCGTGATCGGCTGTGGCGGTATCGGCAGCGGGGCGGCCTACTGGCTCGCGCGGCGGGCGGGGGCGGACGTGCTGGGCATCGAGCAGTTTGCGCTCGGCCACGACAGCGGCGGCTCGCAGGACCACTCGCGCATCATTCGCCTCATGTACCACGACGCCAAGTACACGGCGCTCTCGCCGCTGACCTACACGGCGTGGGAGGAGGTCGAAGCCGAGTCCGGCGTGCCGCTCATCGTGCGCACGGGCGGCGTGGAGATTGCCAATGGAGAATACCGCCAGGACATCGACCGCTACGCCGCGGCCCTCGACGCGGCGACCATTCCCTACGAGCGCTTTGGCGGCGCGGAGCTGCGCCGTCGCTTCCCCCAATTTGCGGCGGACGACGAGGCCGACGTGCTCTTCGACCCCGCCGCCGGGCTGGTCGACGCGGCCAAGGGCAACGCCGTTCACACCGCGCTGGCCCGCGGTCGCGGCGCGACCATCCTCGACCGCTGCCCCGTCCAGGCGATCCACCCCTTCAACGGCGGCGTCGATGTCGTCACCGAGCAGGGCGTCTTTACTGCGGGCAAGCTGGTGGTAACCTCCGGCGCGTGGACGAACCACGTACTGGCCGAAGTTGGCCTGCACATTCCGGTGACGGTCACGCAGGAGCAGGTCACCTACTACGCGACGCCCCACCTGCGCGACTTTGCGCCGGATCGCTTCCCGATTTTTATCTGGAAGGACAAGTTCGACGTTTACGGCTTCCCCGTCTATGGGGAGGTGGCAACCAAGGCGGGCATCGACGCCAGCGGCCCGCACGTCACCACGGAGACGCGCGGCTACGAGCCGGACGTCGACCGCGAGCAGCTGATGACCGAATGGCTGTCGCGCCACATTCCGCGCTTCGTTGGCCCCACGCTCTACTCCAAATCCTGCCTCTACACCATGCCCCACGACCGCGACTTCGTGCTCGACGCCGTGCCCGATCACCCGCAGATTCTCGTCTGCGTCGGCGCGGGCCACGCGTACAAGTTTGCCTCGCTGCTCGGCCAACTGCTGAGCGAGCTGGCCGTCGATGGCGTGACGCCGCACCCCATCGACGGCTTCACCCTGCAGCGCCCCGCGATTGTTGATCCGGCGTATGAAGCGGTGTTTCACATTTAGATGCAACCCCAACTTGCAAAAACCCCTGTAGAGAAGACACAGCCAGCGCTTAAGCCGCCGCTTAAATGGGCGGGCGGCAAGCGCTGGCTCGTGCCGCACCTGGAGCCGATCTGGAAAGTGCAGGTGCAGCGGCGACTGATCGAGCCCTTTTGTGGCGGGCTCGCCGTGACGCTTGGTTTGCAGCCAGAACGTGCGCTGCTAAACGACGTCAATCCGCACCTAATTAATTTCTACCGCTGGCTGCAGCGCGGCTTGGTGGTTGAATCGTTGATGGAGCACAACGAAGATTTTTATTACCAGCAGCGCACTCGCTTCAATGCACTTATTGACGCGGGCCAAGCGGACAGCCAAGAAGCCGCCGAACTGTTCTACTACCTCAACCGCACCGGCTTCAACGGGCTGTGCCGCTTCAACCGCAGCGGCTACTTTAACGTCCCGTTTGGCCGCTACAAATCGATCACCTACCGGCGCGACTTTACGCCCTACCGCGACGCGCTCGCGGGCTGGACATTTACCAGCGGCACGTTTCAAAACGTGCCGCTCCAGCCCGATGATTTTATCTACGCCGACCCGCCCTACGACGTCGAATTTACTCAGTATTCACGCCACGCCTTTGGCTGGGCCGAGCAGGTTGCGCTGGTCGAGTGGCTGGTGGCACACCCCGGCCCAACTGTGTTATCCAACCAGGCAACCGCGCGCATTGTCGATTTGTACGAGCGGCATAACTTTACGTTGGCGTTTGTCGACGCTCCCCGCCGCATTAGCCGCACGGGGGATCGCACGCCCGCGCGCGAAGTCATTGCTCGGCGCAACGTCTAGCGAACGTGCCCGCTCGCTGGCGGTCACCGTCCGGAGATCGGCTCCACGCGGATGCGTCTCCAATTGGGATGCACCGCCTGCAAAAAATTCTGCGACTTGACAGCCCCCCCACCCAGCGTGTAAGATAAAGGTCACACCAATTGCTGGAATCCTTCCGCTCAACTTATCCCTTTCTTCCGTGGACACCAGGCGTCGTCTTGCTCCCTTGCACGCCGTCTGTTCCCCAATATCTCAAGTTTTCCCGCAACCCAATTTTACCCAAAGGAGACCGACCTATGATTCGTTGGAAATCCCGACTGTACCTGCTCGTCGCCCTGGCGATGACGGTGGCGCTGGCGGCCTGTGCCGCCGCCCCCGCCGGCGAAGGGCTGGACCAAGGCGATGTGGCGGACGACACCGCTGCCGCCGTGGAGGATACATCCACGGCCGAAACGTCCGACCGCGCACGCACCCTCATTATGGATATCGACGGCGGTCGCGCCGTGGACCCCGAACTGTGGAACCCCTTCGTCCCCGGTAGCCGCACCGATCTGGGCTATCAGCAGACGCTGCTGGAGCCGCTCTTTGTCCTCAACTACCAGAACGGTGAATTTATCCCGTGGCTGGGCGAAACCTTTGAGCCCAACGAGTCGCTCGACGTCTGGACGCTCACCCTGCGCGACGGCGTGATGTGGAGCGATGGCGAAGCCTTCAACGCCGACGACGTGGTCTTCACCATCAACATGCTCAAGGACAATGCGCCCGAAATGGGCGGCTTCTCCGGCGCCATGGATCGCTGGGTCGGGAGCGTGGCGAAGGTGGACGATCTGACGGTGGAGTTCACGCTGAACGAGCCCAATCCCCGCTTCCTGCTCGATTACTTCGGCGTGAAGATTTATAACAGCGTCTACATCATGCCCGAGCACATCTGGGCCGGGCAGGACCCGCTGACCTTTACCTACTACGACACCGAACAGGGCTGGCCCATCGGCACGGGCCCCTACACGCTGGAAGGCGTGAGCCCCACGGAGTTCACCTACGAGCGCGATGACGACTGGTGGGGCGTTGCCGCTGGCTTCAAGGAGCTGCCCGCTCCCGAGACGATCATTTGGACGTGGGGTGGCCCCGAAGAGACGCGCGCCGCGCTGATGGCCGACGGCCAGCTCGACAGCCTGATGGACGTGACGCTGGGCGCACTGCTGGCCCTGCAGGAGCAGAACCCCAACGTGATCACCTGGTTCGACGACCTGCCCTACGCTTGGGTTCCCGATCCCTGCTCGCGCACGCTGGAGCTCAACCTGACGCAGGCGCCGTGGGACGATCCGGAAATGCGCTGGGGGCTCAACTACGCCATTGACCGCGACCAGATCGTGGCCATTTCTTACGAAGGCTCGACGCTGAAGAGCCGCCACTTCTTCCCGGCCTATCCGCCGCTGGATGCGCTGGTGGATACGGCGATCGAGGCTGGCGTTTGGGATTTGGATCAGCTTTGGGACTTCAACCCGGAGCGTGCGGCTGAAATCTTTGAGTCCAAGGGCTACGAGATGAACAGCAACGGCTACTACGAGCTGGACGGCGAAGAGCTCACGATCGATATGGCGACGCACGAAGCCTTTATCGAGAAGCAGCGCATTGCGCAGGTGCTGGTCGAGCAGTTCCAGGCCGCGGGCATCAACGCCACGACGCACAACGAGGCCGGCGCCACCTGGACGGACAACTTCGAGCTGGGCAACTTCGAGTCCAAGCTTGGCTGGCAGACCTGTGGCTCCGTCAACGAGCCGTGGGGGTCGTTGGATACTTTTAACACGAGCTGGCTCAAGCCCGTGGGCGAGCGCACATCGAGCAGCCAGAACGCTTGGCGCTGGAGCGGCGAAGACGCCGACGAGTACAGCGCGCTAGTCGACCAGATCGGCAGCCTGCCCCTCGGCGATCCGCAGATCGAGGAGCTCTTCCTCCAGGCTACGGAAATCTGGTTTGCCAACCTGCCCGCCATTCCGATTACGCAGGCCAAGAAGATCATCCCGTTTGATACAACCTACTGGACGGGCTGGCCCACCGCCGAGAACGATTACATCCACCCGCCAACGTGGTGGCAGCACACCCACGTGATCATCCACGAGCTGGAGCCAACGGGCGCGCAGTAGATGGATTGATGTAGCATACGTACTTGTTCGGCGGTAGGGGCGTGGAATTCCGTGCCCCTACCGCCCGGCGTGTCGTACAGATTAACCAGTCTTGCCAGCCAATGCCGGCTCCAGCACGTAAACCTGCGTGGCCTCGGGCAAATCATTGCGACTCAACTCCACCGTCGAACTGCCCAGCCACTTCACCGACTCCTCCGCAAAATAGCCCGTTAGCTCCGTTACCGGCAGCATGTTCGGCTTGCCGGGAATGCGGTAGTGCATGGGAATGACCACCCGCGGCTGCACGGTTTGGATGACTTTGTAGAGGTCGTCCAAATCAATCGTGGGCGGGCCACCGGCCAGCGCCAGCAGCACATCCGTCCCGGCCAGCGCCGCCATCTGGCTATCCGCTAGGAAATTGCCCACATCGCCCATGTGGCTGATGGTGATGCCGTCGAGGGTGAAGCGGTACATGGCGTTGTCGCGCGGAATATCCTTGTGCACCAGGCTCTCCTGCGCCCAGATCGCCGTCACGTCCAGCCCCTTGGCCGTCGCGCCGCTGTCGACCACCTCCGTGGCCGTAATAAGCTCGTAACCCGCCGGAATCGAATCGACGTAGCAGTGGGCGTCATCATCGTCCGAGCTGCGGATGACGATGTCGGCCTGTTGGGTGACGGGCGCTGCAGGAATCACTTTGGGATCATAGGGATCGGTAATGATGCGCAGGCGCTTGCTTTCAGCGCCGTTGCTTTCCTCAGCGTTGCTTTCACGGGGGCTGCCCTCGATCAAGAATGAAGCTTGGGCCAGCCATTGAATTTTAACCATGCCGTTCTCCTCTTTTTGATGTAAACTGATTTAGTTGTTAAGCTGTATATCCCAAAGACAAAGCCTAAAGACCAAGTCTGAACAGTTGGTTGAGCGTTTGTTCAGCTCGTCCAAGCCCCATCGAAGCTCCATCAAAGCCCCATCTCCGCTGCAGCAGGAAAAGCAAAGACGAAGGACAGCGGGCAGTACATCTGCCTACACTTTACAATAAAAGCATTTGGTGATTTTAACAAGGGATTCCAATACAATATGGGTGGATTAACGATTGGGTACGTGCTGCGGCGGCTCGGCATGTTTTTTCTGACAGTGTGGCTGGGCGCGAGCATTATCTTTGTTGTGCCGCGTCTCGCGCCAGGCGATCCGGTGTCGGCGATGGTGAGCCGCCTCTCGGCGCAGTCGGGGTACGTTGAGGGCAGCGCGGAGATGATCGACGCGTGGCGCGCCCGCTTTGGGCTGGATGGTCCGCTTTGGCAGCAGTATCTCTCCTACATGAAAAACATGTTGACGCTGGACCTGGGCTATTCGCTCTCCTCCTTTCCCAGCCGCGTGGACAACATGGTGGTGGATGCGCTGCCGTGGACGATTGGCCTGCTCGTATTGGCCACCCTCTTCTCATTTTTTATCGGCAACCTGATCGGCGCGCTGATGGCGTGGCGGCGCACGCCGGGGCTGGTGCGCGCCCTGCTGCCCGCCACGCTCACCTTTACCTCCATCCCCTTCTTCATGCTCGGCATCCTGCTGATCTACGTCTTTGCCTTCAACCTGCGCTGGCTGCCCGCCTCCGGCGCTTTTGGACGCGGCGTGGATCAAGGCTTTAATTTGGAATTCATCATGAGCGTGATCCGCCACGGCACGCTGCCCGCGCTCTCGATCGTCGTCACCTCGATGGGCTTCTGGGCGCTCGGCATGAGGGGCATGATGATCACCACGGATGGCGAAGACTACATGATCTTGGCCGAGGCCAAGGGGCTAAATCCCAGCCGCGTCTTCTGGTTTTACGGCGTGCGCAACTCGATCCTGCCGCAAATTACGGCGCTGGCAATCAGCCTCGGCAGCATTGCAGGCGGCTCGACGCTGGTCGAGTACATCTTCGCCTACCCCGGCATGGGCTATCTGCTCTATCTGGGCATTGTCAACACCGATTACACGCTGATCCAGGGGATTGTCTTCATCCTGATCGTCGGCACGGCCACCGCCGTCTTGATTTTGGACTTGCTCTATCCGCTGATCGATCCGCGGATTACGTATGAACGCGGGTAGTTGCCAGAACTCGTTCCCACACTCTGCGTGGGAAGCAGGCTCGACGCTTCGCGTCGCCGATGAACAAACGAACCTTATACAATCAAGCGAAGCCCTGTCCCCAATACGACGACGCAGAGCATCGAAGCTGTATTCCACACGGAGCGTCGCGACGAGCAATTAGGAACCCCTTATGGCCGCAGAACTCTCTTCGGGCGAAATTACGGCGGAGGCCGAAGCCCGCGGCGTATCGCGCTTTAATCAGTTTGATTCGCCCTGGCTCAACTCGAAATTCCTTATTGGCCTGGCCATGGTGCTCTTCGTCGCCTCCATGGCGCTGTGGGGGCCGCTGGTTTGGGACATGACGCAGGCGCGCGTGGCCAGTGCCCCGCTTAACCTGCCGCCCGCCTGGGTCGGTAGCGGCGAAACGGCAGCCACGGCGGACGATGCGGCGGGTGCTGGTACAAGCGACAGCGCCGTCACCGGTGGCAACCCCTTCGCACAGGGGCAGGCCGAAGAGGAAGCCGAGGAAGCCGCGCCCGTGCGCGCCAGCCGCTTTGGCACGCCCACCTGGGAGCACCCCTTTGGCACTGAAAGCAATGGCCGCGACATGCTGGCCGTGCTGCTGGTGGGTGCGCCGCGCTCGCTCCAGGTCGGCTTTATTGCCGCGGGCATTGGCATGATCATCGGCATTATTTTGGGCTTTACCGCTGGTTTCCTGGGCGGCTGGGTCGATGCCGTGATCCGCACGATTTCGGATTCGATGGTCACCATTCCATCGCTGGCCGTGCTGATTGTGATCTCGGCTTACGTCAGCTTTAACAACGTGACGTACATGGCCCTGCTGCTCGCCATTTTCGCCTGGCCCTCGCCCACGCGGCTCATCCGCTCGCAGGTGTTGACGATGCGCGAGCAGGGCTATGTCAAAATGGCGCGGCTCTCCGGCGCGTCGACAATCAGCATTATGTTTAAGGAGATGATGCCCAACCTGCTGCCCTATCTCGCGGCGAGCTTTACGGGCAACGTCTCCGGCGCGATTCTGGCCGCCACCGGGCTGGAAGCGCTCGGCCTCGGCCCCACACGCATCCCCACCCTGGGCATGACGATTTTCTACTCGATCCGCGCCGCGGCGATTCTGCGCGGCATGTGGTGGTGGTGGGGCATCCCCATTGCCGCCCTGGTGGTGATCTTCACCGGTCTCTTCCTGATGACCGTTGGCCTTGATGAGATTGCGAACCCCCGTTTGAGAGGAGCAAAACAAGCGTGAGTGCCGATGCAACCCAGCTAAATCCCCCGAAGCCCGAAGCCGACCGGCCCAGCGTCTTTAGCCGACCCGCCGCAGCCCACAGCAAGGATAAGGAGCGGGAGGTCGTGCTTGAGGTAAAAGATCTCAAGGTCTTCTACGACACGCCAACCGGCGACGTGCGCGCGGTCGACGGCGTCTCGTTTAACATCTATCGCGGTGAGCTCGTCGGCCTCGTGGGCGAATCCGGCTGCGGCAAGACGACCACGGCGATGGCCATTCTGCGCCTGGTGCAGCCGCCCGGCCGCATTGTGGACGGCAGCATCGACCTCAACGATGTCGATTTGACGAAGCTAAGCATGCGCGAGCTGCGCGACATCCGCTGGCGCATGTTGGCACTGATTCCACAGGGCGCCATGAACTCGCTCAATCCCGTAATGCGCATCAGCGAGCAGCTGCGCGACGCCATCGAGACGCACGAGGGCCGGCAGCCGCGCCGCGAGCTTAAGGAGCGGCTGCTCAAAATCCTCGAGCTGGTGGGGCTGCCCAGCCGCGTGTACGGCATGTATCCCCACGAGTTGAGCGGCGGCATGAAGCAGCGCGTCTGCATTGGCATGGCGATTGCGCTCAACCCGCCGCTGATCATCGCCGACGAGCCGACGAGCGCGCTCGACGTGGTCGTGCAGCGCAAGGTGGGCGAGACGCTGCTGGACGTGAAGGAGCGGCTGGGCGTTTCGATGATCATCATTGGCCACGATATGGGGCTGATGGCCCAGCTGGTCGACCGCATTGCCGTGATGTACGCGGGCCACATGGCCGAAATTGCGCCCGTTCGCAGCCTTTTTGCCGAGCCGCTACACCCCTACACGCAGCTGCTGATCGAATCCATTCCCTCGATCAAAGAGCGCAAGCCGCTCAAGCTCACCGAAGGCATCACCCACGATCTGCGCAACCCGCCGCCCGGCTGCATCTTCCAGTTCCGCTGCCCAGAAGTCCACGACAAATGCCGCGCGGTGGAGCCGCCGCTGCTGGAGGTAAAGCCGGATCACCAGGTGGCGTGTCATTTGTATTACGATGTGTAGGGGATTGCTTACTGCTTATTGCTTATTGTTTGTGGGTGGCGAAGCCTTGTTTTTACCGAGAGGGGGGGTGATGTGCGGGTTAAGAATTATGAGGTTTGGCTGGAGGGCGTGCCCGCGTGCATTACCGAGGATACCATGTGGAAGATGAAGGTGTATCGATTTTCACTTTTTCTGTTGGATTTGGCATGGAGCGATGTGACCGTACTGATGGGAGATCGGCGCACGTTGGATTTATCGGATCAGCTCTATCGGGGAGTGGGATCAATTGGGGGGAACATTGCCGAGGGCTACAGCCGCCGCTCTGGCAAGGATCGGGCACGCTACTACGAATACGCGCTCGGCTCCGCCCGCGAGTCGCGCAGCTGGTACTACAATGCTCGCCATATACCCGACGACGCCGTCACCAAACACCGCCTTGATCTAACCACCCAAATCATCCGCCTCCTTCACACGATGATTCCTAGCGAACGCCACGTTACGCTCCAAGAAGAGTCAGTCGACTACGAAACCCACACCACAACATCGCTCTACAACGCGCCTTTACCTAACGAACCAATAAGCAATAAGCAATATGACTCCACTTCTCGACATTCGCAACGCCACCAAAATCTACGGCGGCGGCTTCCTCAGCGGCAGTCCGCAGACGGTCGCGCTGCAGGACCTCAACCTCACCATTCAGGAAAAGCCCGCCACCATCACCACCATTGCGGGCGAAAGCGGCAGCGGCAAGACGACGCTCGCCAACGTGGTGCTGGGCTTTATCCAGTTGACCTCCGGACAGATTTTGTTTCGGGGCAACGATGTCGCCGCCATGAACCGCAGCCAGAAGATGGAGTACCGGCGCGAGGTACAGGCCGTCTTTCAAGACCCTTACGCCGTCTACAACCCCTTCTACCGCGTCAAGCACATCTTTGATATGGTGCTCAACAACTTCAATATGGCCAAGAGCCAGACCGACAAGCGCGAGATGATCGAAGAGGCGCTCAACGTGGTGGGGATGCGCGGCGAGGAGGTGCTCGAAAAGTATCCGCATCAGCTGAGCGGCGGCCAGCGACAGCGCATGATGGTTGCGCGTGCTTTTCTACTCAAACCGCGGCTGATCGTCGCCGACGAGCCGGTCTCAATGGTCGACGCCTCGCTACGCGCCATGATCCTGGACATTATGCTGCGCCTGCGCGACGACTACGGCATCTCCTTCCTCTATATCACCCACGATTTGAGCACGGCCTACCAGATCGGCGACCAGATTTACATGCTCTACCAGGGCACAACCGCCGAGCGCGGCGACACAACGAGCGTTATCGAAAATCCCAAACACCCCTACGTGCAGCTGCTCATCAACTCCATCCCCGTGCCCGATCCCGACGTGCGCTGGGGCGACGAAGAGGCCACCCAGCTCGATGATGAAGAGATGCGCGTCAGCGCCGAGAGCGGCTGTCGCTTCTACCCACGCTGCCCCCACCGCATGGCCCAGTGCCTGGAGAAACACCCGCCGCTCTACGCCATCGACGGCAACGTCCAGCCGGAGGGCCACCACGCCGCCTGCTATCTCTACGACGAGCAACCCATCGTCGGCCAGGAAGAGCTGGCTCCGGCCTAGTCGCTGGGGTAACGGTCGCGGCCCGTTGAGACACGACCAGTTGCTCGGTATGCGGGCAGCAATTGCCGCCGACTCAACCAGTCATCTCCGCTAAACCAATCGGTTTTTCAACCACGAAGACACAAAGGCGCGAAGAGGTGCAAAAGCGCTCTGCTCTGCTTTGTGTCTTCGTGGGTAAATTTGGTGTAGATTCAAGCCTTTGTCTGCTAATTTGCCAACCGCTGCCCCATGCGTACTCTAGATCGTCAGCAGCGCGCCTCGCTCTGGGCCGTCGCCGTGATCGGCGGCGGCGTTTTGCTGTTGATTTTCTATTTTGCGTGGGCGTTCTTCTTGCGCGGGGCGCTGTCGCCCTGCCCGCCCAGCTGTCAGGCGGTCGACGCCGCCGCCCTCGACCTGGATCGCCGCAGCTACGCCGGGGCCAATTTCGAGCGCGCCCAGCTCGCCAAAATTTCCCTAGCCAGCCGCGATCTCAGCGGCGCCAGCTTCTATTTTGCCAACCTGCGCGACGCCGACTTGACCGACGCCGCGCTGGTTGACGCCAACCTCACCGCCGCCAGCCTCCAGCAGGCCACTCTTCTCCGCACAGATCTACGCAACGCCGATCTCGACGGCGCTCGCCTCGACCAGGCCAATCTTCAGGACGCCGACTTACGCGGAACCAGCGCCCGCACCGCCGACTTTGCCCACGCCAACCTCAACGGCGTGCAAATCGACGAAGCGACCGTGCTCGCCGCTAAATGGCGCGCTGTCTGGCAGATTCTCAACGAGCCAGCGCCCGCCCGCCCGCTGGTCGGCGCTGATCTCAGCCGGGCAAATTTACAGGGCGCCAATCTGCGCAATGCCGATCTCACCCGCGTCAATTTCTTTGATGCCGACCTGCGCGGGGCCGACCTCACCGGCGCAGCACTGGCACTGGCAAATTTTCAACAGGTGCAGCTCGACGACGCCACCGTGCTCGACAACAAGTGGCGACGCGTCTGGCAGTTGGTCAACGACGCCCAGCCGAACCGTGAGCTACCCAGCATTGATCTTGCCAGCGCCAACCTGCGCGGCGTCCGCCTCCTGCACGCCAACTTGACCAGCGCCACGCTGGACAACGCCCTGCTGATCGACGCCGACCTCAGCGGCGCAACCCTTGACGGCGCGTCGCTCCAAAATGTCGACCTCACCGAGGCCGTGCTGCGCGAAACCACGTGGGCGGGCAGCGACCTGCGCGGCGCCACCCTAACCGGCGTCGACCTGAGCTGGGCCGACTTACGCGGCATGGAGATCGATGAATCGACCGCGCTGCCGAGCAAGTGGCAGCGCGTGTGGGCGCTCGTCAACCAAGAGGGGGCGGGCGTTGATTTTGCAGGATCCAACTTGGCGCGGGCCGATTTGCGCGGCGTTGATCTATCGGAGGCAAATCTCGCTGGGGCAGACCTGCAGGGAAGCTATCTCCAGAATGCCAATCTAGCCGACGCCGATCTCACGGGTGCGGACTTGCGCAACGCGGATTTGCGCGGCGCGAACTTAAGCGGCACAATTCTCACCGACGCCCGGCTGGATGGCGCTCGGCGAGATAGCGAATAACCCCATCAACCGTAGCGTTGCTTGAAACACCACAACCGCTGCTCAACTCAAACGCATTCCATGACCGTTTTTTACGCCGTCATTCCCATCATCCTCAACGCGGCGGTGGGCTTCGCGGTCGTGCGTCGGCAAATCTTTGACCAATCGTTTCTGACTGCGTTCTCGCGTCTGACTTTTCGTTATTTTATTCCCTGCCTGCTCTTTGCCAGCGTCGAGCGCACGGATTTGGGTGGGCTGGGGCGCGTGCGGCTCTTTTGGCTGGCCTACTTTCTGCCCGCGGTTGTTCTCTTTTTAATGGTGCGGCTGCGCGCTTCGCCCTCCTCGGCGCTGGCCGTTGTCTACTCCAACACGGTATTGATTGGCATTCCCCTCATCTTGCGCACCTTTGGCGACGAGGGGCTGGGCGTCACGCTGACGGTGGTTTCGCTCAACGGACTGACGCTCTTTACGATTGTGGCGCTGACGGGTGCGCCGGCGGCTTCACAGGGTACTAGCCGACTGGGTCTAATTTTTTCTACGCTCCGCAATCCGATTATCGTAGCGCTGCTGCTGGGCGCGGCCTTCAACCTGCTCGCCATCCCCATCTGGGAGCCGCTGCTGGAGGCCATCGACCTAGCCGGGCGTGCGGCGCTGCCCTGTGCGCTCTTTGTGCTGGGGGCCTCGCTGGCGGGCGTCAACACGGGGTCGCTCGCGCTTGATCGGGGGCCCGTGGCGCGAATCTGTCTGCTCAAGCTTTTTCTCATGCCCGCGCTGGTGCTCGTTGCGGCCAGGCAGATTTTGCGGCTGGATGCGTTCTCCGTCTCCGTGCTTGTTACGCTGGCGGCTTGCCCATCCGGCATCAACGTGCTGCCCTTTGCACAGCAGAGCGAGCGCGAGCTGCGCATCGCCAGCGCCGCCATCTTTGTCTCGACTATCGTCTCCATTATCACCCTGCCCGCCTGGCTCTATCTGACCACGCGGCTGGTCGGTGCTTGATGGATGAATGGGCTCACAAAAGATTCAACGCGGAGACGTAGAGGAAACGCGCGAGGGTCGCGGAGGAAGAAAAAGAAAGAAGAGGGTTGGTTCTTCTCTCCGCGCTCCCCGCATTAAATCTCCGCGCTCTCCGCGTTGAATCTTCTTGGCACACCTTAATCTCAATCCCAATCAGGAAATTCCCCACCATGACTATTCAACTTGCTCTCATCGGCTGCGGCGGCATTGCCAAGCGCCACGTCCACGTTATCCGCGACCTGCACGAGCGCGGGCGCGGCGACTTTGCCGTCACCGCCGTTTGCGACGCCAACGAGGAGAACGCGCGTGAAATCGCCGCACTTATCGAGGAGCAGCTCGGCAACCGACCCGTAATTTACAGCGACTACCGCGAGCTGATCGAGCGCGAAACGCTCGACGGCGTCGACATTCTGCTGCCGCACGGGCTGCACCACTCCGCCGCCATCGACTGCATGGAGGCCGGGCTGCACGTGCTCTGCGAAAAGCCAATGGGCGTCTCGATTGCGGCCTGTCGGCTGATGGAGGCCGCCGCCAAGCGCACGGGACGCATTCTCTCGATTGCCGTGCCCTATCGCCGCACGCCGGGCCAGCGCACTGTGCGTTGGGTGCTCAACGAATCGGGGTTGCTGGGTACGCCCACCACCTTTGCCCACCGCTACGCCCGCGCCCAGGGGTTGCTCACCACGGCGCAAGGGCCGCTGCCGCCGCGCATGGTCTGGCGGCGCAACAAGCTGATGTCCGGCGGTGGCCCCGTGTTGGACAGCGGCTACCACTACTGCGACAGCATGTACTACTTTTTTGGCCCCGTGGAGAAGGTCTATGCTGAGCTGCGCGCGCTGGAGGAGGGTCAATCGCTCAGCTTTGAGGACGCGCCGGAGAACGCCGTCTTTGTGACCTTTACCTTCAAAAGCGGCGTGGTTGGCTCGTGGTCGTGGAATTTAGCGGCGGCGGGGGAGACGGAGCGCAGCGTGGTCTTCTACGGCAGCGAAGGCGCTTTGCGCGACACAACTGAAAATCCCTTCGCCATCTTCCACCTCTTCGAGCGCCGCCCCGGCGAGCGCGAGACGGGGGAGCTGGTGCGCCTCGATGGCAAACAGTACTCGCTCGCCGAACTGGAAACGATGTATGAGGAGTCGCTCAGCGAGGAAGAGCGCGAACTGCTCTATCCCGGCGGCGCGACCGACGGTTTTGCCGTGGAAATTTGGGAGTTTGTCGAAGCCGTGCGCGGCAACCGCGAGCGCGTCGAGGTTGATGCAGAGGAAGGATTGCGCTCTCTCGCAACGGGCGAGGCCATCTACGAATCGGCGCTCACGGGCGAGGTCATTTACGTCGACGACGTAATTTCGGGGAAGCGACGTGCCTATCAAGCGCCGATTGATACGCACTGGGGATTAGATAGGTAGCCCAGCGCTCATTCATCGCCCTGCTCGTCACGCGTCATCAGCCGGTAGAGCGTGTCCAGATCGCCGTCGTTATAGAAGTGGACAACCAGCCGCCCACTGCCGTTTTTGTTACGGTTGAGGTTGACGCGCGTGCCCAGCGCCGCGCGAAAGCGATCTTCTACCTGCGTGAAGTGCGTTTGCAGTGGGTCCGGCTCTTCGGCTTCGTCCGCCGCTTGGGGGCGGCCGCTCAGCTCCACCATGCGCTTGACAAGCACCTCCGTCTGCCGCACGTTGAGCTCGCGCGCGAGGATTTCGTCCAGGGCGGCGCTCATCAGCTCTTCATTGGGCAGCCCCAGCAGCGCGCGCGCGTGGCCGCCGGAAATTTGTTGGTCGAGCAGGGCCTGCTGCACGCCAGCGGGCAGGCGCAGCAGACGCATGGTGTTGGTAACGGCGGAGCGGCTCTTGCCCACCCGTTGCGCGACTTCGGCCTGGGTAAAGCCGAATTCGGAGACCAGCACTTGGTAGGCCGACGCCTCCTCCAGCGGATTGAGATCGGCGCGCTGCACGTTCTCCACCAGCGCCCACTCAACCAGCTGCTGCGGCGACGCTTCGCGCACGAGGGCGGGCACGCTGCGCAACCCGGCCAAACGCGCCGCTCGCCATCGCCGCTCGCCAGCGATCAGCCAGAAGCGCGCCTCGCTTTCCGCCGCACGCGCCGTCGTTTCCCCAGCGCGCGTCACAATCAGCGGCTGGATAATGCCGTGCTCGCGGATCGAATCGGCCAGCTCGTGCAGTGCCTGCTCGTCAAACTGGGTGCGCGGCTGGTGGGGATTGGGCGCAATCTCGTCCGGCGCGAGCTGTCGCAGGCCGTCGGGCAATTCGCCCGCGGCGCTGGCGCGGCGGCGGGCGGCTTCCTCTTCGGAGTTGCTGATCAGCGCGCCCAGCCCGCGACCCAGCCCGCGGCGCGGCGGGGGGCTCGCGCTGCTGCGCTCTTCTTCGGTGGAGATTCCGTTTGTGCCTGGCTGGGAAAGGGTCGAATGGCTGCTCATAACTCTGCTCGATCTGGCAAACGTTTTGCGCTCTATAAATTTTTCAGAACTGCTTTCACTCACCGATCCGTGCCAGCGGCTCGGCGACTGCTCGCGGAGATTGCGCTTCGGTGGCGGCTTCGGTGGCGGCTTCGGTGGCGGCTTCGGTGGCGGCTTCAGCGGTGGCGTCGGTGGCGTCTGTGCTGCGCGCGAGAAATTCCTGAGCCAGCGCGCGATAGGCCTGCGCACCAGCGCTGTGGGGCGCGTAGCTGAGGATGGGCTCGCCATAGCTGGGCGCTTCGCTCAGACGCACGTTGCGCGGGATGATCGTCCGAAAAATTTGCTGCGGAAAGTGTCGCTGCACCTCTCGCACCACCTGGTTGCCCAAGTTGGTGCGCCCATCAAACATCGTCATTACCACGCCAGCCACCTGTAACTGCTCGTTGAGAATGTCGCGCACCTGCGTCACCGTTTGCAGCAGTGCGCTCAACCCCTCCAACGCTAAATACTCACACTGCACGGGGATGATGACGCCGCTGGTTGCCGCCGTCAACCCGTTCACGGTAAGCAGCCCCAGGCTGGGCGGATTATCAATTAGGATGTAGTCGTAGCGCTCGCACAGCGGCTGCAGGGCGCGCGACAGCAGCCGCTCCCGCGCCATCACCCGCGTCATTTCTACCTCCGCACCAGCTAAATCTGTGGTCGCCGGGATCACGTCCAGCCCCATCCAGTTGGTGAGCGCGAGGGCCTCGTCGGCGGGCGTCTCCTCGATGAGCACGTCGTAGAGCGTTGGCGTTGCGTCGTGCAAGTTGATGCCCAGGCTCGTCGTGGCGTTGCCCTGCGGATCGGCGTCCACGAGCAGCACGCGTCGTCCGGCGGCGGCTAGGTAAGCACCAAGGTTGACAGCGGTGGTGGTTTTCCCGACGCCGCCCTTTTGATTGGCCAAGGCATAAATTTTTGCGTGCTTAACTGGCATGGCGAGGAGAATAAGCTAGAGCAAGCGTCCACGGATGACGCTGCTTTGCGAGAGGTAAAGCGCGACTGAGTTCTCTAAATTTTAACACACGTTGCAAACGGATCAAAGCAGGCGGGGAAGGATTGGATGTGCCCACGCGATTCAGCGTTTGGCAAAAAGAACCCCCGCCGTTTTGAAACGGCGGGGGTTCTTTTGCAGCGGCAGTTGGTAAGACACCAAATAAATTGAAAGAAACGGCGCAGTGGATTCGAGGCCGCCTAGCCTCGTTATGCTCGCGGCGTTGGGAATCCATGCTTGGGCTACGAATAAATTCTATGTTCAGGGGAGTGACAAATTTTAACGCTTCCACAATCGCCGCGACTACAGAGCGTTTCTTGATAGCACACGGGAAACGCATCGCCCGCTAAGGGCTCGGCACGATGTGCACCTTGCGGCGTTCGCCTTCGCCGGAACTTTCTGTGTGCACCCCCTCGTACTCGCGCAGCGCGAGATGGACGATGCGCCGTTCGCTGGGCGACATGGGCTCCAGAGAATGGGCGCGTCCGCTGGCAGCTACCTGATCGGCCATGCGAAGGGCCAACTGCGTCAGTTGGGTGGCGCGCCGCTCCTTGTAGCCATTCACATCAACGACGATATTCTGCCACTGGCGCGTGCGCTGATTGATCATCAGCCGCAGCAGATATTGCAGCGCGTCCAACGTTTCGCTGCGTTGCCCAATTAAGCTGTTTAGCTCTTCATCCTCGCCCTCGACGTTGAGCACGAGATAGCGCTCATCCCGCTCATCCTCCGGCTCCTGCCACGACGCTTCAACCGTTGTGTCGATGAATTGCATCAAATCCACAATCTCAGTCAGCAACTCGGTGGACAGCGCCGCCAGCTCTTCTTCGCTTGTCGAGTCGCTGGCTGGAGCGGGCTCTGTTTGCCCGGCGGCAGGCAAGGCGACGGGCGTTGGCGCAATCTCATCACGCTGGGCCACATCCGCTTCGTCGTGATCAGCTTCGCTCTGGTCTATTCCACTTTGGTTATCCTGGGAAGCGTCGGTAGTGGGTGGCTTGGAAGGCTGTTCTGCCTCGGCGACAGGGCTGCCCGCTGCCGAAGCGGTGCGACTCACCACCGTGCTGGCAGGCGCACTAGCGGGCGCGGCGGGGCGTTCCGTCAGCCGCACCCGCGCCAATTCGCCGCCCAGCCCAAAAATACCGCGGCTACCCTGGTTCAGCACCTCAATTTCAACCCGGTCACGCGTTGTGTGCAGGTGGAGCAGCCCTTCGTTGATCGCTTCGTCGACGCTCTTGCCTGTAAATTCGTGCGCTTCTGCCATGACGACTTCCTCTGATGGACGCGACTACTTGGTGCGGCGCTTCTTGCGTCTTTTGCGGCTTGATTTGGTTACCTTGTTTTTGGTCGATTGACCCGTGCCGTTGACTGCCTCGCCGTCGATTTGATTTGTGCCGTTGTTGGCAGCAGCCTGCCGAGAGTCGCCGGTTTGTTGGGCCTTGCGCTCTTCCGCCGCCTTGGTTGCGGCTTCGGCGAGGCTGTCAAAAAAGCCGCCCAGCCCGCCACGCGAGCCGCTGCCGTTTGAGGAGCCCGAGCCGGGGCTTGATCCGTTTGGTACAGAATCAACGACGGTGACTGTGCCACTACCGGCTGCACCCGCCAGCGCAAGTTGATCACGCTGCCGCCCCATGATCACGAACTGCTGCAACATTTGCAGCAGGTTGCTCGTAACCCAATAGAGCGTCAACCCAGCGGGAACCTGTAGCGTAAAGAAGCCAAACATAAAGACCATCATCAGGCCGACCTGGCGCATCATGCCCGCTTGGTCGTTGCCCGGCGGGGGAGGCGGCGTCATCCAGCGCTGCGAAATGAATTGGGAAACAACGAGGAGCAGGGGCAGAACCAAGTAAGAGGCGAGCAGCCCGTAGTTTCCCTCGTTAAAATTTTGCGGTAGCCAGCTGAGTCCACCCGTGTATTCCGGGAAGCCCAAATCGGGAATCCAGAAAAAGGCAGCATTTTGCAGCCGCGGCCCAATCACGACGATGGCCGAATAAAGGCCAAAGAGAATCGGCATCTGCACCAGCAGCGGCAAACAGCCCGACAGCGGGTTGACGCCCGCCTCTTTGTAGAGGGCCATCTGTGCAGCGGCCAGCTTTTCGCGATCCTTGCCATACTTCTTTTGCAGCTCCTGCACCTTGGGCTGAATCGCTTTTTGCGCCTCCATGCCGCGAATCTGCGTCAGCGTCAGCGGCAGCGTGACGAGCTTGATAAACAGGGTGAAGAGGATAATCGCAAAGCCCCAATGGTAGGGGACATTTAGCGCCTGCAGACGCATGTCGATCCACGAGAGCGTGTGGCCGAGCGGCCAGACAACGAGCGTTTGCCACAAATTGCTCGGCGGATCGGACAGATCGCCGCCGCCCACGCCACAACCGCTTAACGCCAACATCGCCACCACTATTGCGGCCAATAACAGCCAGTGCTTTCGTTTCACTGTGTTGATTTTCTCCTCAAAGCACAGCGCTAACTCAGTGAGCGGTGCGCCGCGTTTATACGTGGTAATTCGATACGTGGTAATTCTGCCAAAGGTTTGCGCTAAATTCTGTGAACCTACCGTGGAGACAAAAAAGATTCGGCGACAGCACGCTTTGCGCCTCCGTTAACCCCATCACTAGCTACGCAGCAGCGCGGACAAAGTTTCTCTACGGAACCGGATCGTAGCCGCCAGGATGCCACGGGTGGCAGCGGCTAATGCGCTGCACGCCCAACCACAACCCGCGCCCCGCACCGTGGCGTTCAATCGCTTCGTACGTATACTGGGAGCAGGTCGGCTGGAAGCGGCAGGACGCGCCCAGCAGCGGCGAAATCCACTGCTGATAAAAACGAATAAGAAGCAGGGCTGGTGCACGCATTACTAATTTGTTCCGTTGTACAGGCCAAGCTTGATGTTCGCCTCGCCTCCCATACCACTAAACTAAAGTGCGTACAAAATGAAAGCAAGAGTTCGCGGTCTAAGTGACTGTCACTGTCCATAGCTGGACAGCTCACCCCATTTTGTCTGGACAGTGACTGTCACTGGCTCCTCAAACTCCTGTTCTCGACGCAACTCTACTTTAGAGTGCGGCTTTGACGCTTGGCGGGCAGGGCACTGGCGACTGCAACAACTGCGCCCGCCGCAAAAGGCGAGCGCAGGCTGCATCCATTTCGTGGTAATCGGCGCTGCGGATGGGCTTGCGAGCAATAAACACGATGTCCCACCCCGGCGCAATCTCTTCCAGGCGCAGACGACTTGATTCGCGCAGCCTTCGCTTGATCTGATTGCGCAACACAGCTTTGCCGATTCGCGTGCTCACGGAAAAACCAAAACGGCTGTGCGGCAAATCGTTCTTGAGCGCACAGAGAACCAATAGGCGATGGCTGTGGCAATTCCCGCCGCGCCGTACCTGCTGAAAACGCCGATTCTCGCGCAAACGGTACTGTCGCTTCACGCCAACCTCTTTACACTAACCTTTTCGCGACAGCATCAATATGCCAACCTTCACCACTATTCCTCGGTGCTGGCCTTTATACCAAACGCACCGAGAACCAGCCCCGGTGACTCGCCCCCTGGTAAATCCACTCCGGTAGTTCGCCCCCGGTGGATAAATTGAACAGGTAAGCCCAACGGCATACTGGGCTTACCTGTTCAATGTCGACAGCTCGCTATCGGATCGACTTGCGCTGCGTCAGCTTGACGGCCAACTGGGAGCGGCCGCGACGGCGACGGCGCTTGAGCACATTGCGCCCACCCGGGCTCTTCATGCGCTTGCGGAAGCCGTGTGTCTTCAACCGCTTGCGGACTTTGGGTTGCCAGGTTCGCTTTGGCATTGTGAAAATTCCTTCCGTTCGGTGCTGCCGCGACAGCAAAAATGACCGGGGTGACCCCGCTTGGCGTGCAAAACAACAGCGGCCAGCACAAGGCTGCGTTCAACCAGTGTGCTGCCGTAATTCTGCGAAAACTTATAATTAATACTAATTACGCTTCAAACGAATAGTATAGGGGTAACCCCTCACCTTGTCAAATTTTAAGGGTCAAATTCCCCTTCTCAAATTTTAGTGCATCTACTCCTCCACGTATTCCACATTCAACTCATTGACCACGTCGCGCAGCCGATCGCCAAATTCTACGCTCACCGATGGATCGCGGATGAGGCGGATGGTGGCACGGCGCGCGGCCGCTTCGTCGACGAGCGCTTCGTACTGAGCAAAGTCGATGGCCTCGCCGTTGTAGCGGATGTCGTCGTTGGCGGGCACGTTGAAAACGTACTCGACGGCCTGAACCTCCTCATCTGTTTGAGCCTCGGTAATTTCGGCGTCGACCACTGGTTCAGCAGCTATCTCGACCGTTGCCCCAACGTTGACCTCAATGGGTGCGCCGTCGCCCGTCTCGCCGGGGCCGAAGCCGCCGAACAAGCTTGAAAAGATGTAGGCAATTGCCACGGCTAGCGCCACGATAGCTATGAGGATGCCGCTGTTGTTTCGTCGTCGCATGGGATCTCCTTGGTGCAGTATCTGCGGTTTCAAATTCCGAGTCGAGTGGCTAAATACAAACAAAAGAGTTGCGGTGGGAAGCGTTGACCACTTTGTCTCGCTGGCCAGTCGTGTCTGAAGATGCTTCCTCCGCAACCGACCCATCATTTTTGCTTGACTGCAGCAGTTCTAAATTTGAGCGTTAATGAAAGAGGACTGGCCACGAATTGCACGAATTGCACAAATTTTTGGAGACAGGGCCACCGACCCTTCGTGTAATTGGTGTAATTGGTGACAAATTTTCTTGGCAACATACGCTGAATTTGGGATTACTGGCTTGAACGAAGCAACAAATCCCCCAGCCCAGCCACAGCGTCTTCCCTGCTTTTTTTGTGCCTCTGTGTCTCTGCGCCCCTGCGCCCCTGTGCCTTTGCGTTAGCCCCCATCAATCTACCCGCAATTCCTGAATAATAGCAAAGCCCTCGTTCGTCAAGTAATCAAAAATCCACTGCCGATGGAGATCGCTGGAGCGGGGAGTGTAGACGAGTACGACCCACACTTTTTCTTCGGTATCGCGGTAGAGATTTTCTTGGAGGCAGCGGCGCACGGCTTGCTGATTGATCACGCGGCAGGGCACGTTTTGGTCCTCGAGCTGGAGCGTGCTGCGGTTGCCCAGAAAGGGGGAGAGCTCCAGCGTATAGGTGTTGCGCATGAGATCGAAGGCCTGCGCTTTGCCCACCGTGAGCACCGGATCGGCGATGGCGGTGGAAAGCGCGCGCGCCTGCGATTGAGCCTCGGCCTGGGCCAGCGCGGCGGCGGTCTGCACGGCGGCGCTCGTCGCGCGCACGCGGATCGCGTCCGCGTCGCGCTGGACGCTGGCCGTGGCTGCGATTTGCGCCTGGGCCGTGGCCGTGGCTGCCAGCGCTTCCAGCTCCCCCTGCTGCGCCACCGTTGTGCGATCCATCCCAACAAGCAGAACGAAGAGCAGGATAAAGACGATGTCGAGCAGCGAAGTCAGATTGATTTGCGAATAATAAGAGGAACGTTGGAACATGACCTCGGTTTTGGGAGGAAATCCTGAGAGAAAAGGACGAGTGGTGCGCGGTGCGTGAACTGGGACTCGAGCTGGTTGATTACCGGTCCACGCACCACGCACCACGCACCACGCATTACTCAATACGCAGTGTGCCTTAAGACAAAGTGTGCCTTAAGCATCACACCCCACCGGCCACATCCCCATAGCGCGCACCATAAGCCTCTACCGTGCGCAGCGTCTCCTCCAGCTGCACGTAGCGCGGGACGACGTGGCGCTCGAAGAGCAGCTTGATCACGAGCAGACAGCTCAGCGCGACGGCGGTGCTGGACATGGCGATGATGAGGCCGCTCCAGTCCGTACCCGCCGCGGGCAGACCGGCGACCGTCAGCGACGCACCCAGATCGTCCAGCGAGAGCAGCAGGCCGAGCAGCGTGCCGAGAATCCCCACGTAGGGCAGCGTTTCGGTGGTGGTGCGGCAAAATTCGACGTGGGCCGAGAGCTCGCGCTGCATCTGTAAATTTTTGCGCCGAAAGGTGATCCAGCGCTCGCGCTCCGTCTCACCCGCGCGCACCACCGTCAGGTAGTCGCGCAGGCCGATGGCAATGTCAATCAGGCGTTGGCGGCTGGGCTGTACGGGCTGCCCCGTGCGCCACCAGCGTCGCGCCGGGCGGGCGGGCGAGCCGTCGCCGCTGGCGTCGCCCAGCCGCGCGGCAATCTCGCTGACGTTGGGGTCGCGGCTCTGCTCGATACGCAGGATCACGGCGTCCATCAGTTCGGCGTAAGTCTGAATGGCCGCGCTGAGCATTCGGTAGCGGCTAACGACGGAGACCGTCAGCAGCACGGGCGCGGCAAGAAAGGTGACGAGCACAACAGTTGAAAGTAGATCGAGCACGGGCGGGCGACTCCTGGGCGGCGAGCAGGGAATAGCAAGCAGGGAACGGCAGGCAGGGAATAGCAAGCAGAGCGTCTCCATCATATCACGATTTGGCTCGAGATAAGCATGACAATTTTGTAAGGTTTCCCCGGGCGACCTTCCCGCTATACTTGGCAACATTTGTGTGTGTATGACGGCACTTGATCAGCCGCGAGCCGTTCGCTCCTTGTTTCCAACGCACTGCCGTTGCGCACTGCCGTCGCGCACCACCAGCCACAGCACAACGTTCGCCACCACCAGCACGGATTGCGTGGCTGCAGTTTGACTGGCGGATGCGCCTACCGATTCCAACAGCGTCGCGAGCGTCTCGCTTTGTCGAGCAATCACCACTCGCGGCACGGTCCACTGCGCCGGAATCACCACCAGTGAAATCAGCGTGGGAATTGACGCCGCCACCAGCAGCCATCGATTGAATCGGAAGAGCAGCCCAACTGTCGCCAGCGACTCCCGTAAATCAGCTTCTGCACGACAACCGTCGCAATGGCCGGTGTCGCCGTGCACACCGTGGCCACGGCGTAGTAAAGCGGCGAACCCCAGGGCTCTCCACCCAGCCCAAAATAGGTAAAACTTATCGTCCAGCAAAGTCCATAGGCCACGGTGAGAATAGCCAAACTTTTTCCGTCGTGATTTTTCTCTTTGCTTACTTGGTTGAACCGGTAGTGGGCGCGACGAGTTTATTTCGCCACCATTACCACCGCTATCACCAGGCCGCCGACGTTGATGAAGGCGTGGGCGATGAGCGTGGGCCATGTGCTGCGCATGCGCTGGGCGACGTAGGCGATGATGAGGCAGGTGGGCAGAATGGTGAGCACATCCCACCATTTGAACAGGTGAAAGAGCGCCCACAGCCCGCCGTGGATCAGCCACGCCCAGCGGCCAAAGGCGCTAATCTGGCGCGGCAGCACATAGCCCCGCCACCACAGCTCCTCGCCCACGATGTTGAAAAAGAAGAAGAGCGCATAGAGCACCACCACGCGCCAGTTGCCCTGAATTGGGCCGCCGACAAAGGCTGCCCAGGCGTTGGGATCGCCCAGCGTGGCGCTGCCGCTAACTTGATTGAGGAAGGGCGGCACG
Organism: Caldilineaceae bacterium; assembly: GCA_965213535.1. Lineage (GTDB taxonomy): Bacteria > Chloroflexota > Anaerolineae > Caldilineales > Caldilineaceae > JBCCFC01. The sequence goes on along the minus strand of OZ243888.1, from coordinate 5,202,550 downwards.
TAGGCGGGGATGGTCACGTAACCGTTGTGCACCAGCCAGGCCGACAGCGGCAGCAGCAGGCCGCCGAGCAGCACGCTCACCAGGACAATCAGCAGCACCCAGCCCAGATAGCGCAGGCGAAATTCCTGGAAGCGCGTGCGCGCCCAAAAGGCCGCCCCCGTTAGCGGGTAGCCATCGCGCCAGCAGCAGTAGACGGTGAGCGGGACAAAGAGCGCCAGCGGCACGGTCAGCGTCAGGATCATAGCGTCGAAGGCGGACCAGTTCAGGTAGAGCAGGCGTGGGTAGACCACGTGTGAGGCAGCGAAAAAGATGAGCGCGGGCAAGCCAAACAGCAGCAGCGAGCCAGCCCAGTAGAGCGGCTTGGGCGTGAAAGAGGGTTGAACATTCATAATCTGCTCCTTTACTTACATGCTTGTATGTATGAAAAATGGGTAAAATTTTTACTTCGTTTACTAGCGAACTGCTACACCTGCTAGAAAAACCGCAGCGAACTGGTAGGCGCTCTCCTCTAGTGAAAAGGCATCGGGGTTGAGCAGCCAAAGCTGGATTACACCATTCTGAAAGGCAACCAGCGAACGCGTAATCACCCGCACGTCGACATCGCTTCGCAGTTCATCCTGGGCCACGCCCATCTGAAAGACGGGCACAAGATTCTCCACGCTGGTAACGGCAGAATCACGCAACCTTTCGGCAATGGGCGCTAGCTCGCCGGAAAAATCTGATTGGAAGAGATAGAGGCGCATGGTATCGCGCAGATGGGCGTCGGTTGCCACCGCTTTGAAGGTGCGCACCAGCACGCGCTCCAATATCTCTAAGAATGTTCCCCCTTCCGCCGCCGCCCGCGGCACAATCGTGCCGCCAACGGCTAAATTGGCCGAATCCAGCAGCGCTTGATAGAGCCCCGCCTTGTTCTCAAAGTGATGGTAGATGGCGCCGCGCGTCACGCCTGCTTCCTCGGCGATGTCCTTGAGTTTGGCCGCGTGGTAGCCGCTTTGCCCAAAGACGCGCAGGGCGGCGGTTAAGAGGCCCTTTCTTGTTTCTGCTGCTTCTTCGGCTGTGCGTTTCATGATTACATACTAACACGTGTGTATGATAATGTCAATACAGGATTATAGTTTGGTTTTCCAAATAAATTAGTGATGCAATAGGGTGAAAGAAAGCCTAGCAACCTTAGCAGCAGAAAACGTATATATGCTTTGCCTATGAGAAGCATTCGATCTGAACGATAATGTGTATGTTCGACGCAAAGGAGTTGTTATGTTGAGAAGAGATATTAAAACTATACTTTGTGTATCATCCGCAGAACACTAATTGATTAGTGTTCCGTTTTTGGCAAAAAGTGAGACACTAATTGATTAGTTCACTACCGGACATTTTTAGGTAGTCAAGCGAGATTATCACCGCAAGGAAGAGGAGAAGGGTGAAAGTTGAGTAGAATAGTTGTATGGACACAACTACTACACAACCAACCCGTTCTCCCCTGGATAGTTTAGCATGTGTGAACGCAGCGTGCGAACTGCATGGGCAAGCCGGTCAGGGCAATCTGATTGTGCGCAAGATTTATGGTCAGGATGGGCTCCGGTACTTGGGTTGTCGGCTCTGTCGGCAGGAGTTCAGCGAGCGCAAGGGAAGCGCCTTATGGAACACCAAAGTGGCTGAGGCCAAAGCGGTTTCAGTGGGCGAGCACCTAGCCGAGGGCTGTTCGGTAAGCAGCACGGTGCGGCTGGTGGCGGTCGACCGCAGCGTGGTGGAGCGACTCACGCAGCGTTTGGGCGAGCACGGCCAAGCGTTTCACGAAGCACGCGCGCACGCACTTGAGGTTGAGGCGTTGCAAGCGGACGAGCGGCACGGCTATGCGGGCGACAAGCGCCAGCCTACCTGGGAGGCAGAGGTCATCGACCCGGCCAGCAAGTTCGTGCTGGCTCACGAGCAGGAGCGACGGGACAAAGCGCTGCTGCGTCATCTGCTCAGCCAGAGCGCCAAGCGGCTGCGCAACTGGCACGACCTGGTGCTCTTCACCGATGGGGATGCCAGCTACGCCAGCTTGTTCACCGAGCTCTTTGGTCGCGCCCATCTGCCGCCGCGCCGCGGCCCAAGCGGACGCCGCCCAAAGCCGCGCTTTCGCATCCCGCGCACGCTCGCCCACGCCCAAATCATCAAGCACCGACAGGGCAGACGGGTGGTGGACATCGAAATTCGCTTCACCCACGGCTCACGCAAGCGCGTGCAACAGGCGTTCAACCACTTGGGCTACACCACGCCCAACACCTCTTGCATCGAGCGCCGCAACGGCACCGCCCGCCGTATGAGCGCCTACCAAACGCGCCGCTCTTCGGCCTTTGCTCATCGTGCTGACACCAAGCACGCTCTCGGCTGGTGGGGCGTTATCGTCTACAACTGGGCACATCCCCATCGCTCGCTGTGCCAACTGCTCGCACAACCGCTGGGTAAAAAAAGTACCAGCAACGCTCGCCTGCTATAGCCATTGGCCTCGCCCATTCCATTCTGTCTGTCCGTGAACTGCTGCTCACCCCTATCTATCCTCCACCCTGTGGAGATAATCTCACCTGACTACCCTCTCTCCCGCCCGCACTCTTTCTATCTATATATGAGCCCTCTGTATTTCTGATCACAGGCAAAGCTACTTGCGCACAAGCGGCAGGAAGAGGTTGCCTGTCTGTGGCTGATCCACCTCGCCCTCGACCACGATGGTCAGCGTGGCGCGACCGAGCGTTTCGCTGCTGTCGATGGCCTGTAGATCAATGTCATACGTACCCGGCTGTATTTGTTGCAGCAGGAGTTCGCCGCCGCTGGCACTCTGACCGAGCGCTGCATCTCGCTCCTTGGCCGACCACACGAGCGCGCTGCCTTCGAGCACACCATCCTCGTTGTCAAAGGCCTCGCCTCGCAGCAGCAGCGTTGTGCCAGCTGGTACGGTTGTGCTGAAAGGCTGGTCAATCACAACGACTGGCGCGTGATTTGCCAGCGAGAAATTGGCGGAGGTAGCGCTCGTGGTGTGGAAGCCGTCGCTGGCAAGGACGCGTACCTGGCTCTGGCCGTCGCTGCCCGCGAGCCAGTCGGTGAGCACGGTGAGCGTGGGTGTGAAGATTTCGCTGCTCAACGCCGTCCATGTGGCGCCCGCGTCTGCGCTGTACTGCACCATATAGCGCAGGTTGTCATCATCTAGATCACTGGCCTCCCACGCAACAGTCATCTCCTCGCCGACCTGCTCACCCTCAGCTGGCGAGAGAATCTTCACGCTGGGCGCGCTATCGCTGACGTCACGCGTGAAGAGCACGTCGCCGTCGCGCGTGATGCGAAGCTGGGCCGTACGCTCATCGTGTGGAATGGCTAGACCAAAGAAGTGGTAAGACTGAGCCTCCTCCTCTGCCTCGCTCTGTGAGAAAGGTCGCGCAATGAGTACCTCTCCCTGCGCATCAAGCAGCTGAATTGTGTAGATTGGCTCACCACCGCGCGGTGCGTTGGCTGCTAGCAGCGTCTCGCGTTTCTTGGCGGGCATCTCGCGCGGTGCAACCTGATAAAGCAAATCAAGTGTTGCTTCCCGTGTGTCTGGATTGACCGAGCCATAAAGAAGCAGTACGTCACTTTCATCTTGAACATCGCTGGTTCCAGGCTCACCAACATTAGCGGCAACCATGGGTGGTCTAGCAGGGAATGTGCAAAGCCCACCTGGACAGTATTTTAGCTGCATAAAAATGGCTCGCCACGTGTAGGGCGATGTCCATCTAATATCGCTGTATGACATGAGATCGCCGGGAGGATTATAGCCGCCGAGGCTTCTGGTTGGGCCGAAAGCAGCACGCGTCATTCGGTCAAAAGCGGTATAAGTGCGACCCTTATCCGAGCTGCTAAAACGGCAAGGATCAATGGGATAGGCTGTGTCGGGATCCTTTGGACCTCCGCAATCAATGTGCTTGCGTCCGTAGTTATGTCCAAGTTCGTGTGCCAAAGTGCGACCGCCATATGGTCCATTTACATTTATCTGAACTTGGTTAGGCAGCCCTTCCCGTCTCGCGACAAACCACAGGTCGTCTCGACCACGCCCAGCTTTTCCATTCCCACTCGACTCGTTTGGGTGAATAACGCCAACGTAATGAGTCCGTGCGCCGCGGTCATCGCACCAGTCCGGATCATCTGTGAATTGACCACGTGCCCAAATTGCCGAGAGGATTTTGTCAGGGTCATCTTCAAATTCATAAGGGCCGAAGCCAAATACTTCCCATTCCTCGATAGGGGCACTTTGATAAAATGCCTTAATTCGAGGCGTTGGCAATAGCGTCTCTGCTCTATCGATGATATAGCGTCCATAAGGCGTGCTAGGAAAATTGCCAGCAACAGTTCCGCGAGTGGTACGCACCGGACTCATTACCACACAGATGGGACGCGTATCCCAAAAGCGCACCTGCAAATCATCGCTATTGTTGCTAGTGATATCCTCATCGATGGTGTTGTTGGGATTGAGTTCCACACGCAGCTGTATATACTCCCCTGATAGCCAGCTGGACGGCAAATCAAAATTGAGTGCATTATAACTTTTGTCACGTGTCCAGCCTGAAGCATCCGCACTTCCCCAGGTTTCATACGAGCGCAGGGGTGAGTCGGGTAGAGTCTTCCCATTGCGGGTACCGTGCAGTACGGCTTCAATACCTGTCTGACTTACTTGTGCCTCTTGCTGCCAGGCTTCAAGAAAAACACGAACCGTGGTTGGTTTGCCAGCAATCAATGCCATATCGTTGTTTTCGTTCTGAATACCCTGCGTAATCTCCATATGGCCCACGCGTAGATCGACTTTAGGTGGGGGTTTGGGCAGCACACGAATACGATTGGTAGTCGACACTTGATTGCCGTCGATGTCCTTAGCAGTAATCGTATAGGTATAGTTGCCGGGTGGCACGGTGAAAGGGGCCGTGACACAACGCCACTGTTGTTCACCAACCTGCCAATCCGGCGTTGTATTAGACGAACAGATTGTTTCCTGTGTGAACGAGAGAGCGGCGTCTGTAGAACGCACTGCAATGGTGATAGATGTTAGATTATTGTTATCTGTTGCCTCAGCTGTAACGGTAACCGCTTGCTCTTCTTTTGGCTGCTGTGGCGAATAAGTTGCAACTACGCTGGGCTGTGTAGTATCGGGCACGACGCTCAAAGTTCGAGAGGCGTAGTGGCCCTGGTTACCCGAAGCGATGTATGTATAAGTGCCAGTGCCGAGCACGGGCGAAATTGCGGCAATCTGTGTTTCACAGCTGCCGCCAGGATTAGATTTGAAGTCGACCACCTGATGATAGCCTGTAGACTCATAATCCTGAATGTTGATCGTTACACGCTCGCCGTCTGTCCAATCATCCAAGCAAAGGCGTATCTCTCTACCTTGAAATACCTCCGCAGGCGAAATGGAAAGGAGTGCTTCAGCATCGACAGTAGTAGTAGCAACGGCGCTGCTGTTAAGATCACCCGTGGCGCTCATCATAAATTCGCCTGCAGGTGCGTCAGTGGGAACCCGAAACTGCGTCGACCACGTTCCACCTTCCTCTGATAAGACGCTCTGTAGCTGACGGGCGCGCCACTGTATGCTTACAACCTCACCACTGCCATAACCAGATCCACTTGCCACGACAGTATTATCCACATCGACAAGTGGCGGCCCTAACTTGAAAGATGCAGCATTTGCGATGCTAAATATACTCGTCGCACTCACACCCTCTGTACTCAAAGCCGTAAGCGTTTGCTCCTCAACAACAGCATCGATCGGCACAAAAAACTTTAACTCAAAGCACCCATCATCTCTTACGTTAGTCTCACCAAGCGAATTCCCGACAGCCCAGCTTAACTGGATGCGTTCATTGCCAATCCATCCACAGCCATAGGCAATGATTTCATCGCCGCGCTTGCCAATAGAAGGTGCTAACAGCAGAGCAGGGTCCATCACGGTGAATGTGGCTTCAGCCTTGCTGCCAACCGCTATTTCACCCCTCGCGCGAATAGTATAATCCTCATTCTGGCTGTTTGGAATAGTAACGAGAACGGTAAAGCATCCCATACTATCGACAATTGAAGAGGCAATCTGCTGAAGTGTTCCCGCTTGCCAGTTGACCAAAATAGAGTCGCCTGCAAACCAACCACATCCACCAGCCTGAACGACACTGCCGCTGGGGCCGGAGTTGGGTGTAACAGATAGTTCAGGCCTAGTCACAGTAAACACAGTGCTAGCGCTCCCCTCACTGCTTTGAGCACGCAACGTGTAGATACCTGCTGTGAGATTAGTTGGAAGGTAGACGGTGACATCAAAACACCCATCATCGTCGGTTTGGAATGAATCAAGCTGAAGTGATGGCTCGCCATCTAACACGAGCATAGCTTCTTCGTTCGCATCCCAACTGCAGCCAGATGCCTCAACTGGGCTTCCTGGGGGGCCAACTGTGGGTACAAGTTGCAATTCTCGCTCAACCACAGTAAATACCTTTGTAAGCGACGTACCCGATGCGCCTCGCGCCTCAATTTCATAAACGCCCGGTGCGACAATGCTAGGAATCTCAACCGTGCTTCGAAAGCAGCCGCTTGCAAGGACAGCATCGCCTTGACCGATTTTCTCAGGTGGGTTGCTAAAGAAAAACTCTACCCGCTCACCCTTATCCCATTCACAACCAGAAACGACAATTGTGCTGCCCGCCGCACCAAATGATGATGTCAGCTCAAAGGTGACCGGCTCAGATTGTGTGTATTGTCTATTGTCAACAAATGTCAACCCTTTATATCTGGTCTCCAATACCTTCCCGGCAACCACGTCATTTGGCTGAGAAACCATACTACTCTGTGCCCAGGTGGAAGAGGGCTGGAGTAGTGCTAGCATAACAAATGCCAACCATACCAGAATATATGAAAACTTCATTTTAGCTTGTCCTTTCATTCCTTTTGACAGTATGTACTCATAACCAGTGGTCAAGCGCATAGCATATCCACAAATATACCACAGATAATTGACATCGCTGCGCTCCATCACATAGCTCGATGTGAAGTAGATCACAGCATCAGAAAAGATCCGCGATCCTGTAACATCACATCTATGAATCTCCATTTTGAAATTCGCCCGAATACATAATAAAAACAATTTTTCTTGACAAAATTGTTCTTTACGATTACACTACGTTCAGCTTGAACACGATAATTCTCAGGAGCGGTCACATGACCAGCTTGCCCCGATCTCAAACGCCCACGCGGCAGATACTCGAATACCTGCAGCGCCACGGCTCGGCGACGATTAAGGCGCTGGAGCAGCACCTGGGCGTGACGACCAACGCGGTGCGCCAGCACCTGACCACGCTGAGCAGCGAGGGTTACATCGCTCACCAGCGCGTGAGCACGGGCGTTGGTCGCCCGCACCACGCCTACTCGCTAACGGAGCGGGCGCACGATTTGTTTGCCTGCCACTGCGATGATCTGGCGCTGACGCTGCTGGAAGAAGTCTTCGCAATGGAGGGCGTGGAGGCTACGCAGCGGCTCTTGGGCAAGGTGGGGGATCGGCTGGCGGCAAAGTATGCGCCGTCGGTGCAGTCGACGGTGCTGCGCGAGCGGGTGGATGAGCTGGCTGGAACCTTAAACGCCCGTGGTGTCTTGACGGACGTAGAAGCGGAGTCAGAAGAAGACGCGGTCGATGAGCAAATTGTATTAAAGACTTACAACTGTCCTTTTCACGAACTGGCTCACGAGCACCGCGAGATCTGCACGATGGACAAACAGATGTTGGAAAAGGTGGTGGGAACGGGTCTTGAACTGCAGACGAATATCATGGACGGGCACAACTGCTGCTCGTTTGTCGTAGCGGTACCGCAGAAAAAAGCGGAAACTTTGTCAAGTGGATAACATCAACTTTATGTTGATTCTGATAGACTGTGAAAAATAGCACAAACAAAAATGGACTAGGAGCAATCATCAACGATGAGCACATTGGAAATTAGAGACCTCCACGCAACGGTGGAGGATACGGAAATCTTGAAGGGCGTGAACCTGACGCTTCACAGCGGCGAGATCCACGCGCTGATGGGGCCGAACGGCTCCGGCAAGTCAACGCTGGGCTACGTGATCGCGGGCCACCCGCACTACGAAGTCACCGGGGGCGACATTTTAATTGATGGCGAGAGCATCCTTGACATGGAGGCAGACGAGCGCGCCAAGGCGGGCCTTTTCCTGGCCTTTCAATATCCCGTGGCCGTGCCGGGGGTGAGCGTGGCGAATTTCCTACGCACCGCCGTTTCCAACGTGCGCGGCTACACCGAGAAGCGCGACACCAACCGCGCGGGCGTTATCGGCAGCAATCTGATGCCGATGCGCGATTTTCGCCGCGAGTTGAATACAAAGATGAAAGAGTACAACGTCGACTCCAGCTTTGCGCGCCGCTATCTCAACGAGGGCTTTTCCGGCGGCGAGAAGAAGCGCACCGAGGTGCTGCAGATGGCGATGCTGGAGCCCAAGTTTGCGATTCTGGACGAGTCGGATTCCGGGCTGGACATCGACGCCCTACGCGTCGTCTCAGACGGCATCAACAAGCTCGCGACCGAGGATCGCGGCTTCCTGATGGTGACGCACTACCAGCGCATCCTCAACTACGTCAAGCCGGACTTTGTCAGCATTTTCTTCGACGGCCGCATTGTGAAGACGGGCGGCATCGAGCTGGCCGAGATGCTGGAGGCACGCGGCTACGGCTGGGTGGAGGAAGAGTTCGCGGACGCGGAGCCGGTGATGGCGTAAGGACGTATTGCTTATTGCTTGATTCGCGTGTTTACTGGTCGCGTCGGGATTCTGTTGCCTCGTGGCCGATGAAAAAATAAGCGATAAGAAATAAGCAGTAAAGACAACGATTGATTACAGCATTTTACCCTTGAGGAAAATATACCCATGGCACTGCAAGAAGATCTGAAACAACTACAGGGCGTCAAAGAAGGCTACCAGTATGGCTTTCACGATGCGGACATGAAGCCCGTGTTCCGCGCCGAGAAGGGGCTGGGCCACGAGGTGATCGACCAGATGAGCGATCAGAAGAACGAGCCGCAGTGGATGCGCGATTTCCGCCACCAGGCGCTCGACATGTTCTACGCCAAGGCGCTGCCCGAATGGGGCGCGGACCTGAGCGGCATGGACTTTGACGACATCTACTACTACCTGCGCCCCTCGGCCAAGGCCGAGAGCTCGTGGGACGACGTGCCGGAGGATATCAAGAATACCTTCGAGCGGCTGGGCATTCCCGAAGCCGAGCGCAAGTTCCTGGCGGGCGTCGGTGCACAGTACGATTCCGAGGTTGTCTACCACAGCCTGCGCGAGGAGTGGGAGAAGCAGGGCGTCGTCTTCCTCGATATGGACGCCGGTTTGCGCGAGTACGAAGACCTTGTGCGACAATACTTCGCCACGATTATTCCGGCGGCGGACAACAAGTTTGCGGCACTCAACAGCGCCGTGTGGAGCGGCGGCTCGTTTGTCTACGTGCCCAAGGGCGTGCACCTGGACGTGCCTTTGCAGGCCTACTTCCGCATCAACCAGGAGAACATGGGCCAGTTTGAGCGCACGCTGATCATCGTCGAAGAGGGCGCGAGCGTCCACTACGTCGAGGGCTGCACGGCCCCGGTCTACAGCACCAATTCGCTGCACAGCGCGGTCGTTGAAATCATTGTAAAGAAGGGCGCGCGCTGCCGCTACACGACGATCCAGAACTGGAGCACCGACGTCTACAACCTCGTGACCAAGCGCGCCGTGGCCGAAGAGGGCGCGACCATGGAGTGGATCGACGGCAACCTGGGCTCCAAGGTGACGATGAAGTACCCGGCGGTTTACATGATGGGACCAAAGGCACACGGCGAGATTCTGTCCATCGCCTTTGCGGGCGAGGGGCAGCACCAGGACGCGGGCGGCAAGGTCGTCCACGGCGCGCCGTATACGACGAGCAAGATCATCTCGAAGTCGATCAGCAAGGACGGTGGTCGTTCGAGCTACCGCGGCATGTTGAAGGTCGCCAAGGGGGCGCACCACAGCAAGAGCAACGTCGTCTGCGACGCGCTGCTGCTGGACGAAAAGAGCCGCTCGGACACCTATCCCTACATCGAAATTGAAGAGGATGAAGTCAGCATCGGCCACGAGGCTTCGGTGAGCAAGATTGGCGAGGAGCAGCTGTTCTATCTGATGAGCCGCGGCATGGGCGAAGAGGAAGCGTCGGCGATGATTGTCGGCGGCTTTATCGAGCCGTTGGTCAAGGAGCTGCCGATGGAGTACGCCGTGGAGATGAACCGGCTGATCCAGCTGCAGATGGAAGGCAGCATCGGGTAGGGCGGGTATTGCTTAGTACGTATTGCTTAGTGCTTACTGCGGCGGTTCGGAAACCTCTGAATCGCCGCAGCTGCTTGATCAGTATGTTTGGTGCGATATTGGATGATAGTACGAAACTGAAATTCAGTGCGTCATGATCTCCAACCAGAAGGCACAACAGACTCATGAGTCATAATCGCGCTCGCTATGTGTGGGACTACGATATTACACAAGAACAGTTTGACGAAATGTTAGCTGGACGTTTTGAAGACGGGCCGCTCAATCGCGACTGGGCAGCGGTGCGCGTGATCGAGTGGGCAAAGTACGAAGAGATGATCCGGATACTTGGGTTTTCAGCGCTCGTCAATAATTGGTCCCGCTGGCGCACGCGTATCCGCTCGGAGGAACAACGGCGTTCGCTGGACTTTCTCGTCGATTGGCTACCTAAACATCACCCTGAGTTACTTGACGAAGCGCCAGCAGAGTAGTGGAAATGAACGAAAAGCGTTATTACTTTGAACAACTCTATCCTTTACAAGATCAAGTTCTCAAAGTAATCAGTAGCGCTGACACCGGGTTTTATCTAACTGGTGGGACAGCTGTTTCCCGAGCCTACCTTCAACATCGGTATTCGGATGATTTAGATCTGTTTGTCAATTACGACCCCAATTTTGCAATGTGGTCCTCGATCTTAATCGATAAGCTTGTTGCTCAGGATCGATGGACATGTGAAATTTCGATACGGCAGCAATTTTTTGTGCGCCTTTTGCTCACACAAGAGGAGACCACGCTTAAAATAGAGTTCGTGAACGATGTCCCGGCACGTGTTGGTGAAGTGCAAGAGCACCCAACTTTAGGACGCATTGATAGTGCAGAAAATATTCTAGCAAACAAGCTTTCCGCCTTGATTGGGCGCGATGAGCCGCGCGATCTCGCTGATGTCTGGGGCTTATGCACCAAGCTTGAACTGTCGCTCCAGGAGGCGATTGAGGGGGCGCAAAGTAAAGCAAGCGGCATCTATCCACCCGATTTAGCACGGAAGTTGTGTACGGCAACCCGCAAGGAGTGGGAGTTAGTCCGATGGATCGATCCGCCTGTTCTTGAAAAATATGTAGCAGAACTAAATGCACTCGGTGAAGAATTAATCATTATCTGATTGCCGATTTTAACGGAGAAAATAAGTGAGTACACCCGTATTAGAACGAGAACACATCGCCGCCGCAGCCAGCGGCTTTTCGGAAGAGACAGTCCGTGCAGCTTCCGCGGCCAAGAACGAGCCGCAGTGGATGCTAGATTTCCGGCTGGACGCGTGGCGTACCTTTGAGAAGATGGCGTGGCCGAAGCCGACGGATGAATCGTGGCGGCGCACGCGCTTGACGGGCTTTAAGCTGGACGATTACCAGCCCTTTGCCACGCCCAACGGCCAGGCCTCTTATGAGGAGCTGGGCGGCTCGCTGCAAAATGAGCTAGATGAAATGGAGAGTGCGGCCTCGCTGATTTTTCGCGACGGCGGCACGCTTTACAGCGTTGAAAACCAAAATTTTGAAAACGACGGCGTCATCTTTCTCAGCCTGCAGGAGGCGGTGCAGCAGCAGCCCGACCTCGTGCGCGAATATTTTATGACGCAGGCCGTCAAGCCGGATCACAATAAATTCACTACGCTGCACGCAGCGCTATGGGATACGGGCGCCTTTGTCTACGTGCCCGCCAACGTCAAGGTCGAGCTGCCCCTGCAGGCGATTTTGGAGCTGGGCGAGGGCGTCGGCGGCTACCACCACACGTTGCTGATCGCCGAAACGGGTGCAGAGGTGACGCTGGTCGACGACCTGATCGGCGGCGAGAACGCGATGCAGAGCAGCGTGGTCGAGCTGATTGTGAAGGACAACGCGACCGTTCGCTACCTAAATCTGCAGGACTTTGACTTTTCCACCTGGAATTTCCTTACGGGCCGCGCCGTCCTGGGCCGCGACACCGACCTGCGCTGGATTCAAGTCAGCTGGGGCAGCCGCCTTACCAAGGCTTTCCTCGATCTCGACCTGAACGGCGAGGGCGCACATGCCGAGCTGCTGGGCATCTACTTTCCGGTCGGTCGCCAGCACATTGCACACGAGACGCTTCAAATTCACCGCAAGCCCAATGGCTTTAGCGATTTGCTCTTTAACGGCGCGCTCAAGGACAAGGCGCGCAGCGTCTACATGGGCATCATCCAAGTTCTGCCCGATGCACAGAAGACGGACGCCTTCCAGCGCAACGGCAACCTGATCCTGGACAGCGGCGCCCGCGCCGACAGCATCCCCGGCCTCGAAATCGAGGCGGACGATGTGCGTTGCACCCACGCGGCCACGGCGGCCCAGGTCGAGGACGAGTATTTGTTTTACCTGATGGCCCGCGGCCTCTCGCGGCCGCAGGCGGAGCGCATGATTGTGCAGGGCTTCTTTCAGGCCGTGCTGGATCGTGTGCCGGTCGAGAGCGTGGTGGCGAAATTGGAGCGGGTGATTGAGCGCAAGATTGGTGGGTAGGCAGAAAGAGTAAAGATTGATGATTGAAAATTGCAGGTCGATGTTGTGGGTAGCTCTTCAGTCATCATTCTTTTATCAAACAGCAAGCGCAAGTAGGGATGAATATGGGAAAACTTGTTAGAGTAAATAAAATTGACGTATGGTACGACGAAGCAGGTGGCGGTGAACCTCTCGTCATGTTGCATCCTGGTGGTGTCGATTCGAGAGCACTTGAGCCAAACGTCAAAGCACTTTCCTCAAGCTTTCATGTATACTTACCGGAACGTCGTGGACATGGGCACACACCAGACCCACCAGGTGCGTACACGTATGAACTAATGGCAGACGATACGGTTCAATTTCTCGAGCAGGTGGTAGGTGGTTCAGCCAGACTCATGGGCTGTAGTGACGGTGCTGTTGTCGGTCTATTGACAGCCAAAAAACGCCCTGACTTAGTAGAGCAACTGATCTGTGCTGCTGGTGTTTACAACCGTAATGGCTGGCATAATCCAGAAGCGGCCTCCAATGTGACTGAAATTCCTGAATTTATGATAGACGCATACAAAGGCGTTTCACCAGATGGGGTAGATCACCTTCCAGTTGTTTTAAAAAAGTTGAACAAGATGCACGCTGACGGCCCGACGCTTTCAAAGAGTGACTTGAAAGATATGCAAGTTCGTACCTTGGTCATGGTGGGCGATGATGATGAAGTGACACTTGAACATGCTATTGACTTCTACAGAGCGTTGCCCAATGGAGAACTAGCAGTTGTTCCGGGGACATCGCATGGGCTTCTTGTCGAGAAGCCTGATCTATGCAATAAAATCATGGCTGACTTTTTGATGCTTGATCCAATACATACATTTGCACCAATTCGCCGCGCCTAGGTACTATTGCAACGATTTGGGGCTAAATTCTAGGTGACTACAATCATGGAAACAAATACTTTCGTACGTGCTTGATGCTAAATTTATCTCAACCGCACAAATAGCTATGGCAAATTGTAGTCTATCGAGCCTTGACATCTTCATTGACCTAAAAACGGAGCGGAGGTAATCGATGACAAAACCTAAACTGTTTGATACAGTCGAAGTGGTTATTGATGTTCCAAAATCCGAGTTGCCTGAACCACAGATACCAGGTGCAGAGCTGCGTGTCGGCGATAGAGGGGCAATTGTCGAGGTGCTTGGCAACCACGAAGCCTTCCTGGTTGAATTTGTAGATGACGAGGGACACACATACTTTTTTACGGACTTGAAACCAGAAACATTTGTTATTGTTTGGCAGGATGCAACGAGGGAATACGTCCCCCTCGCCGAACAAATCGCCGACCTCGCCGCGCGCCTGCCGGATTCCGCAGCGCAAAGCATAGCGGACTTCGCTCGCTTCCAATATGCGCGCACCGTGCCCTTCCGCAGCGCCGAGTGGACGGACAAACCACTCGGTGATGAACAGCAACAGCACGCCGAGCGCGAACTCGTCGCGGCGGACTGACGAAGCAAGGCAGCAAAGGTGACCGCCACCGTCCAAGCAATGGTAGCACATCCATTCAGGCGGCGGACAGTAATTGTTGCTTGGCTTAAATTTTTTCGGAAAATATGACGCGCTGGGCGGAAAGTGTGGTTCAAGCCGCTTTGCGCACAAAAAATAGATTTTTAGCAAGGAGACAAAACATGGCAACCCCAACTAAACCGATTGAACAAAAAGGCTACGCCAACCCCGACGTGCTCGTCAGCACCGACTGGGTGGCCGAGCACCTGAACGACGAGAACGTGCGCGTCCTCGAAAGCAACGAAGACCCGCTGCTCTACGACGTGCACCACATTCCCGGTGCCATCAAAATTGACTGGCAGGCCGATCTCAACGATCCGCTGACGCGCGACTACATCGACAGCGAGGCTTTCGAGGCGCTGATGGAGCGCAACGGCATCAGCAACGACACGACGGTCGTCTTCTACGGCGACAAGAACAACTGGTGGGCCACCTACGCCTTTTGGGTTTTTAAGCTTTTCGGCCACGAGGACGCCCGCGTGATGGACGGGGGCCGCGCTAAATGGATTAGCGAGAATCGCGAGCTAACGCGCGACGTGCCAAGCTACGACCAGGGCAATTACGACGCGCCCGAACGCAGCGACGATGAAATTCGCGCCTTCCGCGACGAGGTGTTGACCCACATCGACGCCAACAAGCCGCTGATTGACGTGCGCTCTCCCGCCGAATACAAGGGCGAACTGCTGCACATGGCGGACTATCCGCAGGAAGGCTCGCTGCGCGGCGGCCACATTCCCGGCGCGAAAAACGTGCCGTGGGCGCGCGCTGCAAATGAGGATGGAACCTTCAAGAGCGCCGACGAGCTGCGCGCCATTTACGAAGAGGAGCAGGGGCTGAAGCAGGGCGCCGACGTGATCGCCTACTGCCGCATTGGCGAGCGCTCCAGCCACTCCTGGTTCGTGCTAACCTATCTGCTCGGCTACGATAACGTCCGCAACTACGACGGCTCGTGGACGGAGTGGGGCAACGCCGTGCGGTTGCCGATTGAGCGCTAAGAAGTGCAAGATTAAAGAATAAAGATTAAAGATTGAGCACCCGAGCAGAGTGGGGGTTCACCTCGTGGTAGAGCGCTCGATTTTTAATCTTCAATCTTTCTCCCATGGATACCTTTACCCGCGAGAATCTCCTCGACCACTACAACCACCCGCGCCGCAAAGGCCGGATGGAAAACGCGGACGTGCAGGCGCGCGACATCAACCCCTTCTGCGGCGATGAGGTGACCATCATGCTGCGCATCGCGGACGGGCGCGTGAGCGAGGCGGCGTTCGAGGGGCGCGGCTGCACCATCAGCCAGGCGACGGCGTCGATGCTGATGGAGGAGATTGTGGGCCAGCCGGTGGACGAAGTTGCCGCGTGGGACAAGGAATTTGTGCTGGACTTGCTCGGCATCGAGATTGGTGCGGCGCGGCTCAAGTGCGCGCTGCTGCCGCTCAGCGTGATTCATCACAGCATCGACCAACTGGGCGGCGCTGAAGGGAGATAGCTTGTGAAAAATTCAACGGTGGCCTGTAATTTGTCGGCGCTTACCGGCGAACAGCGCGCCCGACGCGAGACGCTTGCTCAACAGCTCGTGCAGCATGCAGAAAGCGTGCAAGAAACCGAGAAGGGCTACGTTCTCGACTACCAGATTGACGACTCGGTTTGGCTAACGGCGGCTGAATTTGTAGATTTGGAACGGCGCTGCTGCTCATTTTTTGAATTTGTGCTCAAGCTGAATCCGTCCGCCAATTCGCTATCGATTCAGCTCAGCGGCGGCGATGGCGTAAAAGAATTTGTGGCCACGCAATTGCTTGGCGCAAACAAGGCATCTACAGTAGAATTGCAGTAGACTAAAGCTTATGGATAACTTTATCAAAGTCGCCGCGCGCGACGAAATTCCCGCAGGCGGCAGCAAGCTGGTCGAGGTGGGGCAAACGCAGGTTGCCATCTTCGATTTGGAAGGCGAGCTCTACGCGCTCGAAAACGTCTGCACGCACGACGATGGCCCGCTGGTCGACGGCGACGTTGTCAACGGCTGCGAAGTGATCTGCCCGCGCCACGGCGCGCGCTTTGATATTCGCACGGGCCAAGCCAAGGGCTTCCCCGCCTTTATGCCAACGAACACCTACAAAGTCCGCGAAGAAAATGGCGACATCTACATGGAATCGCCGGAGTAAAAATTTCCGATAGTGCGGCGTGAGCATCCTCGGATGCGAATGGCTTCGCACGAGAAGATTAGGAGAACACAAATGGCTGACTTACACACGGAACGCGATCCCATCGCGGAAGAAGCAAACGGCGGTGCGCCCGTCAACAAAGCGACGAATGGCGCGGCAGAGAGCGGCAGCTTGCCCACGCCCGAACAGGTGCGCGGCGTGATCCAGGAAAAAGTCCAGGATCCGGAGTTGATGCTCAACATTGTTGATCTGGGGCTTATCTACAACGTGGAAATCACCGAGAAAAAGAGCGCCGAAATCACGATGACGCTGACCAGCCCCGGCTGCCCGGCTGGCCCGGAGATTATTACCAACGTGCAGCGCGAAACGCATAACGCCTACCCCGCGCTGGACGATGTCAACATCCACCTCGTCTGGTCTCCCTTCTGGAACCCGGAGATGATGTCCGACGACGCAAAGGATGAGCTGGGAATTTTCTAGTGATTGCGTAAACAGCCTCAACAGCAAAGCCCGCGACTAAGTCGCGGGCTTTGCTGTTGAGCAACAATTCCCAATATAGCGATTTAGGGTCGCGAATTATCGCCGAACCGCGCACGCAAAGACTCGGCCTTGAGCGCACGCGGCTTGCCCCATTAGCACACGTGTGCTAAACTTAAAAGACCGCAGGGAAAGCGCTCGCCGCCTCCCCTGCGGTCTTTGTGTCTCTGCTTATTCTCCACAAAACACTATGTCAAAATCGCGCACGCTGACTACGCCGTTGGGCCACATCGAGGTTGATCCCGTGCAGGCGGGGCCGCCCGCCGACCCCACCTACGAACCTTTTGTGGATGATGCGGACGATGGGGCCGCGCTCTTTGCCGCCGAAGCGAATTACCAAATGGCGGAGAGCGACGCCAGCGGTAGGGCCAAGGAAGAAGTGCCTTCGCCGTTGGAGACAACCGACCTGGCAGACTTTTTTGGCGAAAAGGGGCCGCTAGCCGAGCGACTGCCCGATTACGAACTGCGCCCCAGCCAGCTCGACATGGCCGAGGCGATCAAGCGCTCGCTGCTCAAGCAGGAGCACGCCATCATTGAAGCGCCGACGGGCACGGGCAAGTCGATTGCCTACCTCGTGCCCGCGCTGCTCAGCGGCAAGACGGTCGTGGTGGCGACGGCTAACAAGTCGCTGCAGAGCCAGCTCTACCACAAGGATATCCCCTTTTTGGCCGAGGTATTGGGGCGCAAGATCAACGCGGTGGTGGTGAAGGGGCGCAGCAACTTTGTCTGTAACCACAAGTGGGAGCAGGAGAGTGTGGAGCAGGAGCGTTTTGCGCTGATCGATGGGCGGGTGGACGACGAGACGCGCCAGCTGCGCGAGTGGCTGGGCGAAACGCAGACGGGCGACGTGGACGAGCTGCCCTTTTTGCTCAAGGGCGATCTGCGCGCCCGCACCGTCAGCTTTACGGACGACTGCCTGCAGCGCGACTGCCGCCACTTTGAGGACAACTGCTGGGTTAACTTTATGCGCGATTCCGCGGCCAACGCGGAAATCTTGATCACCAACCACCACCTGCTGCTCAACGCGCTGGAGCTGGGCTGGGCCGGCGAGCGCATCCTGCCACCCGCCGCCATTTACATCATCGACGAGGCGCACGGGCTGGAGCCGACGGCCACCGCCGTTTTCGAGACGAGCGTCACCGACTACACCGTCGAGGGGCTGCTTAAGCGCGGAACCATCGAGGAACATGCAAGCGCCGTTGAGCTGGACGAATTGCGCGTGCTCAACACGCTGGCTTTTCAGGAGGTTGCGCACCTCAGCCGGGACAACACCTTCCGCATTGAGCGCGAGCTGGAGCAGATGAGCGGGCTGGCGCACCAGCTGGAAGAGCTGGCGGCGAAGATGAAGCGTAAAAATCCCTACGCCGAATCCGACCAGCAAAAGCCCAAGGAGCAGCTGGAGGCGGAGGCGGAGCAGCGGCGCGCATATGAACTGGCGCTCGAATCGCTGGTGAGCGCGGCCAACAAGCTGGCGCGCGTCGCCACGGCCAAGTTTGATGATTCGATGGTGCGCTACGCCCAGCGCGTCTTTGATCGCCGCCGCGTGACGCTTGAACTTCACGCGGCGCCGCTCAACCCGTCGACGCTGCTGACCCAGCATCTCTTTTACCCGGAAATTGACGAGGAAGCGGAGGACGCCGTTGCCCGCACGGTCGTTTGCACCAGCGCGACGCTGGCGACAGGCGGCAACTTTGCCCACTTCAAGGATCGCTGCGGGATCGCGGAGACGGGCGAGGAGCGGGTGCTGCCCGCCGTCTTTGATTATCCCAAGCAGGCGCTGCTCTACCAGCCGCCGTTGCCCGCCTACAACTGGCGCAACGCCGACGTTTACTACCGTGCCGCGGCGGACGAAATCCGCCGCCTGCTCGAAGTGAGCCGCGGGCGGGCGCTCTGTTTGTTTACGAGCTGGAGCGGTTTGCAGCACGTCAGCGATTTGCTGCGCGGCGATGTCGGCTCATCAAAAAGCGATCCGGAGGGCGCGTGCATCTGGCCGCTGCGTGCACAGGGCGATGCCCCGCGCGATGCCCTGCTGGCGTGGTTCAAAGAGACACCGCACAGCGTGCTGTTGGCCACGCGCTCGTTTTGGGAAGGCGTCGACATTCCGGGGGACGATTTGAGCCTGGTGGTGTTGGACAAGATGCCCTTTCCCACGCCGGGCGATCCGCTGCACAGCGCGCGCATGAAGCTGATCGACGACAACAGCGACCCCAAGGCCAGCAGCTTTGGCGCCTACATGCTGCCGCTGATGACGCTGGCGCTCAAGCAGGGCTTTGGTCGCTTAATTCGGCGCAGCAGCGACAGCGGCGTCGTCGCCATGCTGGATGATCGGCTGACGAGCAAGGGCTACGGTCGCCAGGCGCGGCAGGATTTGCCGCCCGCCGCCTTTAGCCGCGACTTCCGCGACGTGCACCAGTTTTATCGCCGCGCGCTCGACAGCAGCGTGGATTTTGCGCTCAACGTCAGCGCCGAGGCCGAATCGCCCTTTGGCTGGCGCTGGCAGCTTTTGCGTCTGCAGGACGGCAAGCGCGATGCGGAGGAGGGCAGGGCGCACGGCGTCGCATCGGCGGCGCAGGGGGAAGTGGCGGGCGCGCTGGCGGGGCTGCGGAATCTGCGCGAGCGGATTGAGAAGGCGGGGCGGGCGCTTGACCAGTTTGGCGTGGAGGTGCGCTGCAGCGAAGAGGCCGCGGCGCTGCTGCTGGCGGACCGGGCGTGGGCCAGCGAAGCGGCGCGCTGGCGAACGGTTGAGGTGGTTCGGGTGTGATTTCTTGCCACGAATTGCACGAATTACACAAATTTCTGCCATACCGGTTTGAATTCGTGTAATTCGTGCAATTCGTGGCTTTTCTTAGCCCGAATACTCGTCCGCATTGAGGTGCTCGACGCGGTTGAAGTAGCGCAGCACGAGAAAGCCGTTGTCCAAAAAATCGACGCGGGTGATGCCCGTGTTGTAGTGGCGGTGGTAGAAGCCGCCTTCCAGCTCCTCGTTGTCGCTGTTTGCCCGCGTGTTGTCGTAGCCCAGCAGCGCTTTGAGCAGACAATCCAGAAACGTGCCGTGTGAGATGACGGCTACGCGCTTGGCCCCCTCGGACGCACCCTCGCGCCCCCACTGCTTCAGCGTCTGGGCGACCTGTATGGCACGCGTGTTGCACTCTTTATAGGACTCAAAGCCGCGGTTCCACCAGCCCTCCTCACGAAAATCCTCCGGAATGTGATAGCCCGGAAACTTCTCCATCACCTCGGCTCGCGTCAAGCCCGGCTCTTCTGTGATGCTGTCGGCCTGCTCCGGGTGGCCACCAAAGATGCCGCCGTCCTCGTACACGTCCAGCCAGATTTCGGGCTGCCACTTCATGCGCTCCGCCGAGGGCTGAATCGTTTGCAGCGTGCGCAACATGGGGCTGGCGTATATTTTATCAAAGCCATAGCTGCCCTCTCGATGTGGTCCCTCTTCATCCAGCCCAAACTTGGCAAAATAATCGGCCAGCCGACGCGCCTGCTGCTCGCCCAGCTTGGTAAGGGGCGGATCGGTGTAGCGCTCCGCCCAATACGTTTTCGCGCCTAGTTTTTCCTGGTTGACCTTCTGCGCCAGTGCGTTGTTGGCGGATTCCGCGTGGCGGATAAGAAAAAGAATCATGGGGGTCCGTTTCGTGGTGCGTGATTTTTGGGTTTTTGCCGTCTCTGGTATCTTGAAGACACGCGCTGCAATATGCAGTTATCCATTTCTCATTTGGCTCCTATCAGGGAGATGTGCAGATGGCCCTCATCCCCAACCCTTCTCCCATTCTGGGAGAAGGGAGCCGGTCTCCCATGGTGGGAGAAGAGCGAGGGTGAGGGCGAGGCCGCAGGCTGTCTACAAGGATCGCCGCACATTTTCCTTACATGAGCCTCTCATCTTCTCCGCTCTGTCGACGGTTTGCCCTTTTAATTTGCTAAACAGTTGATTTGATACGACCGACGCCGCTCACGCTAGCTAGCCAGGAGGATCCCCTGTGAACGTTGCCATCTTTAGCACCAAGCCCTACGACGTTCGCTTCTTCGAGGAAGTGAACGAGCAGCAGCCCACCCGCCATACTCTCACCTTCTTCGAGCCACATCTCACCAGCAAGACCGCCGTTCTGGCCAAGGATTTCCCCGCCGCCTGCGTCTTTGTCAACGACACGCTAAACGCCGAGACGCTGCGGCTGCTGGCCGACGGCGGCACGCGGTTGATTGCGCTGCGCTGTGCCGGCTTTAACAACGTCGACCTGCCCGCCGCGGCTGAGCTTGGCCTGAGGGTGGCGCGCGTCCCCGCTTACTCGCCTTACGCCATTGCCGAGCATACCGCGGCCCTCATTCTTTCGCTCAACCGCAAAATCAGCCGCGCCCACGACCGCGTGCGCGAGGGCAACTTTGCGCTCGACGGGCTGCTGGGCTTTGACCTCAACGGGCGCACGGTTGGGTTGATTGGGACGGGTAAAATTGGGCGCATCGTGGCCCAAATCATGGTGGGCTTTGGCTGCGAGGTGATTGCGCACGATCCGTACCCGCACCCGGAATTGGAGGAAGTCGGCGGTCGTTACGTTGCGCTGAATGAACTGCTGACGCAGTCCGACATCGTCTCGCTGCACTGCCCGCTGACGCCGGAGACCTACCACCTGATCAACGACAAAACGCTCGCGCAAATGAAGCGCGGCGTGATGATCATCAACACCAGCCGCGGCGCGGTGATTGACACGCGCGCCGTGATCGAGGCGCTCAAGAGCGGACGGGTCGGCTACCTGGGGCTGGACGTGTACGAGGAGGAGGCCGATCTCTTTTTCGAGGACCTATCCAACCGCGTGATCCAGGACGATGTCTTCGCGCGGCTGCTCACCTTCCCCAACGTGCTCATCACCGGTCACCAAGCCTTTTTTACTGAGGAGGCGCTGACCAACATCGCCGAAACGACGCTGGCGAATATCACCGTCTTTGAGCAGGGCGCGGAGCTGGTCAACGAGGTGAACCACCAACCACCAACCACCAACCACTAACTACTAATCACCAACCACCAACCACTCCAAGGAATAACCTCATGTCCTACTTCTGCGACACAACCAGCCGCCCCCTGCGCGAGCTCTTTGACGGCGTCGGCGCGCAGACTTTTTGGGGAGAGAAGATGATGCTCTCGCGCGTGGAATTGGCGGCGGGCAGCGAAGTGCCGCCGCACAGCCACCCACACGAGCAGGCGGGCGTCGTGCTCGACGGCGAGCTCGAATTCACCATCGGCGGCGAAACGCGCACCGTGCGCGCGGGCGAAATGTACATCATCCCCGGCAACGTCGAGCACAGCGTGCGCGCCATCGACGCGCCCGCCGTGGCGCTCGACGTCTTTAGCCCGGTGCGCGAGGAGTACAAATAGGGTAGAAAAAAGGGTGACGATTCAGCCCCTTCCCCAGCCCCCAACTAGGGGAGGGGACTGCTCCCCTCTCCCACGCATGGCTAAGCTTTACCCACAAGTCGCCACCGAGGCTCGCAGCATCGCGGGCCAGGCAGCACCCCACCCCCAACCCCCTCCCCGCCAGCAAGGAGGGGGCTTCTGTTGTCTCGTTAACCTTGGCGGCTCTTCTGTGACATCGTCCGCTCGATAAACAAAGAGAGACAATCCCATCGCGACCGCTTCCCCCACCAGTCACCCTTCCCCTGCTCGCGGGGGAAGGGCCGGGGATGGGGGTCCTTCTCCGCCCTCCCCCCTTCGCTACCCCTCCTGCTTCTGGGTAAAGCTTAGCAAACTAGGAGAGGGAACTGCTCCCCTCTGCCAAGCTGGGAGAGGGGCCGGGGGTGAGGGCTGAATTGTTACAAAAAGCGTACAACTCAGGTTGGCGGAATGCGTCAGAAAGATTTCTCGTAGAAAAATCGTCGCTTGCGATACGCCGTTTGTCCTGCTATAGTTGCCCTGCGCTCACCGGTGCGGTGAGTTGAGCGGCTGGACGCAGGAGAACAACGATGCAAACGCTAAGCACCCGTCGGCGGAGACAGACCTTTTCGTTCTTCGTCTCGATTCTAATCATCGTGGGGCTGCTGGTGCAGTCCAGCCACCCGCTGATCGCCCGCTCGCCCCAGCAGGCCGCCGCCCCCGCGCCCGCCAGCCCAACCAGTGCGCCACCGACCCAGCGCGCCGTGCCGCTCAACCTGGCGCTGCGGGAGCTGGAGCAGGCGCTTCTTCAGCTGGCGGAGGGCGCGGCAACAGACACACCTGAATTCGACCAAGCCAAAGCGCTCGACCAAGTGAAGCTGGCCTGGCAGACTTTTCAGCAGGCCGCGACCGCCACGCGCGACGCATTGCTCGCCGAGCAGGCCACCCTGCGCAACGGCGGCTTGACCAGCGCCGCCAGCCGCACCGCGGGCAAGCTCGCCACCTTCGAACAGGGGCTGGCCGGGCTGGAGGCGGACTACGCCCGGCTGCTTCCCGCCACAAATTTGGCCGAGAGCGCCGGTGCGGAAGAGACTGGTGCAGACAACACGGACTGGGCGACCACCCGCGCCGCCAGCCGCGCCCACGCCCAGCAGCTGCTGACCTCGGTCCAAACGGCAGCCGCTCCCCCCGATGGTGACCAAGCGCCGCCCGACTTCACCCAAATCATCCCCGACGCGATTCCCGACGGCCAGCCCGTCGGCCACTACCGCGCGCTGGCGGCGGAGGACTTGACCTCGCCGGTGCAGGCCGCGCAGGCCGCCCGCGCGCCGCCCGGCGAAGCGGACCTTGCGGCCACGGAGGATGCGCCGCTTGAGCCAGAAATTCGCGCGCTGGCCGCGGAGCTAGATTACGACGCCGTTGCAATCTACAGCTACGTTCGCAACAACGTCCAGTTTGATCCCTACTACGGCAGCCGCAAGGGCGCGCTCTACACCCTGTGGGAGGGCAGCGGCAACAGCATCGACACGGCCAGCCTGCTGCTGGCGCTGCTGCGGGCCAGCGGCTACCCGGCCCGCTACGAGACGGGCACCGTGGCCGTCGACGCCGCGCAGGCGCAGAACTGGGTCGGCGGCGTGGAGACGGTGGAGATTGCGGCAAATTTATTCCAGCAGGGCGGCGTGCCCGTCTCGATCAGCGATGACGGCCGTTTGATCATCGAACACGCGTGGGTCGTCGTTGCGCCCGCCGCCAAGCAGGCCCCGCCCGCCCCGGCGCCCACCCCCAGCCCCAGCCCCGCCCCCAACCCTGCCCCCAACCCCACGGCTGAGCCGCAGGCCAACCGGCAGCTCTTCCTGCCGCTGGTCGAGCGCAACGGTGGAGAGCAGGCGCTGGCGGCCAGCGCGCCCGCCCAGGGCGCGCAGTGGATCGCGCTCGACGCCAGCTTTAAGCAGCTTACCTACCGCGAGCCGCTCGACCTCGCGCCCATCACCGGCTTTGATGCGGAGCAGTGGCTGAGCGAGATTCGCGCCGCCACCGTTCTCACCGACGCCGCCGCCGAGATCGGCAGCGTGCCGCTCGTGGACGATCCGGAGGCCGATCCCGCAGACGAGGACGACGCCTATCCCGTCGAATACGCCGAGCTCAAGGCGCAGGAGGCCTATTCCAAGACGCTGGCCTTTCTCGAAGCCAACCCCGATCTAACGGTGGAAGAGCTGCTGGGCGGCTGGGAAATCGTGGCGCAGACGGCGGCGACGCTGCCGTCTGCGCTGCCGCTGCCGGTGCTGGCCGCCGAGCCGGTCGCCGAGTACAGCAACCTGCCGGACGCGCTGCGCAATTTCCTCACCGTGGAGATGAAGAACCGGGATGGCGTGGTGCACCTCAACCATCGGGCCAGCTTTGCCTCGCTCGCCAACCAGCGCATCACCGTCTCGTTTGAGGCCGCCAACGCCGACGAGCAGGCCATTATCGACGCCAACGGCGGCACCTTCCTGACGGCGCCGACCGCGGTGGGCGTGGTGCCCGTGCTGCGCCTCAACGGCGTCGAAGTCGCCCGCGGCACGAGCCAGGCCCCGGTGGGCAGCACGCAGACGCGCGTGCTCACGCTGGAAGAAGCCGGCGAGAACGGGCGCAGCTTGTCTGAAGAAAACAGCGTGCGCGTGGGCGAGACCTTTGCCGTGGGGCTGGCCTATGGCGGCGTGAACAATGCTGCGCAGGAGGCGAGCCAGCAGCGGCTGGCGGCGACGCGCGACGCCCTGCCCAAGAACGCCAACGGCGACCCCGATCTGAATGCGCCGGGCAACCTGAGCGAACCCGTGATGGGCGAAGTCCTGCACGGCGCGCTGCTGGCCTACTTCAATCAGGATAGCTTTTACACCGAAGCGCTGGCGCACCGGGCGGACGTGCGCTGGTTCCGCTGGCTGTCCGCTGGCGTGGCGTCGCAGACGCTCAACTTTGACTACGTCTTTGGCATTCCCGTGCGCACGACCGGCGGCGGCTTTGTGCTCGATATTGGCCTTGATTTGACGGCGGCCGCCTCGCTGCGCGGCGACATCGACGACATCCGCGACTTTTTCCAGATCACCGGCATCTACGGTTCGATTCTGGAGCACAAAGTCCCCGAAGATTTGGGCTACTACTCCGTCTCTACGATCCGTGTCCTCAGTGAAGCGTTGCGCCGCGGCATTCCCGTCCTCAAAATCGATGCTGCCTCGCGCGAGGCGCTGCTGCCCCGCCTCGATTTGGATCGCCTGACCACGCAGGCCATCGAGGCCGCGCTGGATGCGGGGCTCAACGTCACCGTTCACGTTGAGCCGGTACAGATTGGTGACTGGCGCGGCGTCGGCTTTATTACCCAGGACCCGGAATCGGGCACGGGCGGCTACTACCTCAGCGGCGGTCTCGCCGGCGAAGTGCGCCTGATCGAAGGCGGCGCGATTACCAGCGAGCTGACGACTATCGCGGCGTACGGCGTGCTCATCCTGAGCGCGGTACTGGGCGTGTGGACGCTGTCGAGCGCGCTGGCGATTGGCGGCGTGCTGGGCAGCTTATTTTTTGCCGCCGCCTTCCTCGGCCTCGCCTTCGACGTGGTCGACCTCTTCCGGCTGACCAGCGGCGAGCTATCGCCGGAGGACTATCTGGTTGAAATGGCGGTGGGGCTGCTGCTGGAGGCCGCGCTGGGCGGGCTGGGGGATGTGGCGCGGCGGCTGGGCGTGGGTCGGCTGGCGGATGAGGTAGTGCAGCGCGTCATTCGCCAGCTGGATGAGGCGACGGGTGGGGCGATTGGGCGGCTGATTCGTAGCTGTGGGGTAGTGGCTGCCTGGTCGGATGTCGTTGCTCAAGATAATGCTTGCTTCGATATTGAGGAGCTGCTGAAACGCAAGCGCTTCGATCAAGTCACCCTTGACGCGATTCGAGTCCACTCCGACCAAATTCTGGAAAAATTCCCCGAACAAGGGGCTAGCTACGTCGAGCGCCTGCTGAAAAACTCGATGCTCTCCAAACAGGCCAACGTTGATGAGGCGATGCGGCTGATTCATCAAGCGCCGGAAGCAGATGGCTTGGAAGATGCAATTAACATTGCATTAAACAACACTAACCCCGGCTTCATCTACCAGCTAAAGCGGGCGTATGACCTGGCGAACCCGCCCAACCCAGCAGATGCCTACAGAATTGTGCGATATGGGAAGCCGGTTCCATATACCGTGACCCAGGAAGTGTACGGCGTTGATGCAGCTGGTGTCCCGCTCGTCCGTGCTCTCAGCGAGCCGAGAGTGGGCACCTATGCTATCGACATTGTGGCGGAGCGCAACGGTGTGACAACCTATGTCGAAGCTAAACACGGCAACCTTGACCCAGGAACCGGGCGACCGTGGGAGGTAGAGCCCATTGTCGAGAAGATGAATCAGGCGTTGCGGGCGCAAAACATCCTTCAAACGAACACACCACCGCCGGAGCTAATCTTTGAGATGCAAATTCAGGGCACAATTACCCGTGAGTTGAGAGATTGGCTTGACCAAGTCACCTCAGATGTAGATATCCTGGATAAATTAAGTAAAGGCTTCGAACCAAGATGAGACTGGTATTGCAATGAAAGATCAAGCAATCTATCGCGGCACTCGACAACGCACCGGGTTTGTATCTTCATCAAGCATATACGGCAAGCCCCGGCTGGGGTGGGAATTTAAGTCGCGCTCTTACAAAATTTCGACAACACCTTCTGTATGGCGAGAGCGAGTTTTCTTCAGCAATCTTGGTTATCGCAACACTTTTCACTGCCTTGATGCCGTATCGGGAGAGGTTCTTTGGAAGTTCGACGCAGGCAGGGGATCAAGTTCATCGCCGATGGTTGTCGATAGCATTGTATACTTTGGCACGCGCGATGGGCGTCTGCTAGGACTGGATGCGGAGACAGGTCGACAGGTGTGGCAGTTTTATGCTGGTGAAGTCGTCGCGTCGTCACCCGTTATTGTGGATGATACAATCTACTTTGGAAGCGGTGCCTTCTCGGCCCTTGATACCAACGGATACGTCCACGCCGTCGATTTAGCTTCGGGCGAAGAGCGCTGGCGTTTTGCAGCTCCGAAGGGTTGGTGGAATCGAGGGTTTCGCGCTTCTCCTTCGGTAGATCAAGGTGTAGTTTGCTGTGGTTGCCAGAGTGGAGAATTCTTTGCCTTGGACAGCCAGACCGGGAAGTTGCTATGGGTGAACGAGCCCATTCTCGACGAGAGCGAGGAAGGTCGCCCCATGTTCAATCTGAGTAATTCCACCCCAATTGCTCAAAACACAGTTTACTTCATCCGGAACCCATATCTCTACGCAGTCGATCTGTTTACAGGTGCTGAACGGTGGCGTTTTAAGTTCAGCGCGGGATATCCTTTATTTACCGCAAAGCAAGCATTCGGCCATGATACCGTCTATCTTGGTGGTTACACAGGCGAAGTATTTGTGTTTTACGCCGTGGATGCAAGAACGGGAATAGCGCGCTGGGTACACCAGCCCGAGCAAGTAAAAGGAGGGATCATTTTCAGCGAACCCGTCATTGCGGGAAACGTTGTCTGTACCGGAACGGGCCGCAGCTTTTTCGGCTTTGATGCCTATACAGGTGAAGAGATATGGCGCTTTGACGCGGATGATAAAGATGCTGGCACCTGGACCTCCGCGAGCGTGCAGGCAAACCGTCTTTACATAGCTGCCCCATTTGCACATAAAGTTTATTGCCTGGAGTTCAAGAACTAAAGTGAAGTCATGTTGAAACCAGAAATTTGTTCTCCTGGGCACGCCAAGAAGAGAAAGCAAAAATTCCTGTTCCCATTTTGACTTCACTTTAGGTGCGTACCACTCATGTGTTAAAGGCTTTAAATCAGAATAACCTAAAAGTAACGATGGACAGCACAGACTTCACCTCCCAACGTTCAATCCTTGAGCGTTTGCGGTTTTTGCGCTCCATGCACTTCTTCAAACAGTATAAAGGGTTAGCCAATGAAGAAATTCTAATTCAGATCAAACAACGTAAAATCTGGGAACGGCTTATCCGCAATTTGCGGGACGCTGAGGATAGTGCAACTGCAGACCAAGCAGTGCTGCGTTGTGATCCGACTCGTGTCTGTGCTTTTGACACAGAAATTGTTGATGATACGGGTCTAGGATACATCACTATGCTTCAAGCGCTCGCACACGTTTCTCAGGGGCTGTTCACACCACAAAATATAGAGGAGCGCTGGCCAAAGAGCCGCGGTCCCGTCGAAATCACCTTTACATTTCAAAGAGAGTCCTACCAGTACGTTCACGAAGATAGCTATCACGATTACATTCAGCTCAGTGTTGTCCCCTTTGTGAACAAACTAGTAGCAGATACTGGCTACCTCTTCTACATGAGCTATGATTTTCGCCTCGAATACTTTATCATGCTCAATCAGCAGGAGTACGACAAGCTTACCCAAGAGCGCGGTTGGCGACTCGGTAGTTCACCCCACTAAATAAATAATACGGCTGGCTACTACCTGAGCGGCGGCCTGGCGGGCGAAGTGCGCCTGATCCGGGGCGGCGCGATCACCAGCGAGCTGACGACCGTCGCGGCCTACGGGGTGCTAATCCTGAGCGCGGCACTGGGTTTGTGGACGCTGTCGAGCGCGCTGGCTATCGGCGGCGTGCTGGGCAGCTTGTTCTTTGCCGCCGCCTTCCTCGGCCTCGCCTTCGACGTGGTCGACCTCTTCCGGCTGACCAGCGGCGAGCTCTCGCCGGAGGACTACCTCGTCGAGATGGCGGTGGGGCTGCTGCTGGAGGCGGGGCTGGGCGGGCTGGGGGATGTGGCGCGGCGGCTGGGCGTGGGTCGGCTGGCGGATGAGGTGATTCAGCGCGTCATTCGCCAGCTGGATGAGCTGTCAGACGGGGCAGCGAGTCGCCTGCTGCGGCGGTGTACGTTGCTTGTTCATTCGGTAGGGGTAGTCAATGCGCAAAGCTGCATCATCGCAGAAGATATTGTTCGCTCAGGAGTCGATGTAAAGTCGTTAGCTGACTTTGATAATGTTGCTGAAAAGTACGGCACAGATATTGCAAAACAGCTGCTAAATCACAAGTTCTACAGCACTGAAAAAGGGGCGAGAGAGAGGATCGCAAAGTTGATGCTTGAGGTATCGGGGATTAAAGAACTGCAAAATCTCGTCCGTAGTACTGCTAGGCCCGTTAGAGATCATTGGGGCGATGCTTATGAGCTACAAAATGCCAGTAATCTTTTAAAAGATGGCTTCACCATCCTTGATCCCAGTAAAGGTGACTTTCGTGGCGTTCGCGCAATCGAAGTTGAATTTGAGGTGGGTGGCTTTACCAAAGATGGTGAGCCCATTATTCTGACACTTGACCCTCCAGTTCAAAGACAATACCTATCGATATTGTAGCTGAGGAGGATGGGATTCGGTACTACTTCGAGGTTAAACATGGTGGCATCGTTGGCGGTAGTGAAAAATTACCAGCACCTCTTAAAGGAGCAACTGAGCGTCTCTTGAATCAAGCAATCAAAGCTCAAGCCCTTCTTGATTCGTCTGGTGGTGTAGAGTCTACCAAACTTATCATCAGAGTGGAGAAGAACATTGATAGCGCAACGCGAGACGCATTGGAATTCCTGGCACCGGATGTTGAAATAGTGGTAGGGGTAGGAGAGGGATTTATCGGAGGCCCCTAAATAGTATAAGCGGGTCAAATCGAACAAAAATGAGTAAACAAATTATGCAGCCAATGGAGCAATGGCTTGAACAAGCTATTGTGTATCTCTTGCCAATTGGGTTTTTCGCAGAGTTTGAAAATCGACCCACAGCCGAAGTGCGTCGATTAATTGTTCAACAGCCAGAGTTTGAGTTCTTCTGGCCGTATATGGAGAGTGCCAATACGCTGGCTGACGGTGAACAGATACTGGTAATAATGGATGAGTCGCGCGTTTGGGCAAATTATGATCACGATGCCATTGGGGAGGACAATGACTATTTTCTAAAAACGTTGCCAGCATGGAACAGGATTTCCCGTGGTCTAACACCATTGCAGAACATTGACGTTGACTGGGACAGTTTGGAAAACGACCTAATTTCTGTCTCATTTTCTGTGGATGGCAAACGATACAGCTTTGATTATTCAGGAAGAGACAGAGAACCGGTAATACATCAGGCACTTGCTGCAATTAATCAGCTAATTGCTGAGAAGGGTTATCAATTTGAATTCTTCAATTCTGCTCCACTCGAATGTGGATTAGTTACGCTGTTAGATGCGCAAGAGAAAGAAAATCTACAACGCGATCGGGGTTGGTATTTTTACGATTTAACACAAGAGTTAGAGAAAGGCTTTCTTCGGCGGCAGAAATGAGCGAGATGTGGTATGGAAGACGAATAGGATAGAAAAGACAACTCAGCTTAGTACCTGAGCAGTGGCCTCGCTAGCGAAGTGCGCCTGATCGAAGGCGGCGCGATCACCAGCGAGCTGACGACTATCGCGGCGTACGGCGTGCTCATCCTAAGCGCGGCACTGGGTTTGTGGACGCTGTCGAGCGCGCTCGCCATCGGCGGCGTGCTGGGCAGCTTATTCTTTGCCGCCGCCTTCCTCGGCCTCGCCTTCGACGTGCTCGACCTCTTCCGGCTGACCAGCGGCGAGCTGTCGCCGGAGGACTACCTGGTCGAGATGGCGGTGGGGCTGCTGCTGGAAGCGGGGCTGGGCGGCTTAGGCGATATTGTTCGGAGAATTGGCGCTGCAAACTTGGCAAGCGAAATTGTTCAACGCGTTGTTCGTCAGCTAGATGAGTGGACGGGCGGCGCAACGCTACGCCTGCGCCAAGTCTGTGTGACTGCTTCAGGTGCATTAGTCGTTCCCGCTCAACAATGCGCTGGATTGACTGATCAGGAAATTGTCGAGTACAGTCAATTTGTAACGACAAGAAGCGCGTGGGAACAACTTGACGCCTTCAGTCAGTTGATGACCAGCCGCGGCGGCGATGGTGGTGAAGCAGTACGACGACTGCTAAATAATAATGCGATTACGCGTGGCGGCAGCGGTCGTATCGAAGCGATTGCACGCACAATTGTTGACGCTCCGAAGGTAGATGGCTTTGATGCGGTTGTGGAAAAGGTTTTGAATCAGACGCGGAACGTCGGCTTTCCTTACGAATTGCGTCGAGCAATTGCTCTACACAATCCGAGCAACGGTGTCAGAGTCGTCGAGTACGGTCGTACAAAACCCATTCAGTTCAAACGTGTTGTGGATGTAGATCGAACGACAAGGCGCCCTATTTTAGGCGACACCGATACCCAACTGCTAGAAGGTGATGTTGTTTTGGAAGTAGTAGAGGGTAACGAAACAAAAATTGTCTTCATTGATACAAAGCACGGCAAGCAGTCAGATATTACCGAACTTCGTATTTGGAATCAGATTCGCAAAGCTGCCGAGGCACTACAAACTGGCAAAATTGACGAGTATCGGTTTGAGTCTTCTAGATCAATGTTGCGCTCTTGGCAAGAGTATGTTGAGGAGCTTTCCGATGCTCCTAAATATAGAGATATGAATCCTCCACTCAATGAACGACTTCAATTTGTGACAAATCTCAAGGATGATTTCTAGCATGGAGTTCAACGATTATAATCTGAGGAGTTATCAACTCGCCGCAATTCGATATTTTCGAGATATGGGCTTCTTCAATGATGTATCTCAAGCATCTGATGAAGAAGTATTGCGAGTTATTCGTGATTTCTACGGAGAATTGGATTTTCGCGAGTTGATCGAGGATGCTGTTGGCAGGGCTGATGCTGACCAAATATTGCTCCTGCCTGATAAGGCCAGAGTATGGGGACGAGATTTAGAAGGAGTTTATCCTGGCGAGAACGCATATGTGGAAGACCTTTTGCTATGGGCGTCAATTTCAAGGGGAGTATTTACGCCTACAAACATCCACGAAGATTGGTCGACCAGCGATGATTCCGTGCTCGTGAAATTTACCTTCCAAGACATTGAGCATGTTTTTGTTCATCATAGCAAAAGGAGCGACATGATGGATTTGACGATTCTTCAACTCGTAAACTCTCTGATCGGGGATACGCCATACCGATTCGAGGCAAGTGATGATTCGCTGGCTGATTGTCGGTTTGTTGTTATGCTTACGGCAAAGGAAAAGTCAAAATTGATGCTTGAGCGCAGTTGGACGTTCTGCGAGTCCATTTCAGATGTATAAACGGTAGTTCTTCCTTACGCCTAGCTCTTTAACAACCGCACACCTCCTAACCGCCCCAGCCGCCGACAGCCCGTGGTTGAGGGCGGCGCGATTACCAGCGAGCTGACGACTACCGCCGCGTATGGCGTGCTCATCCTGAGCGCGGCGCTGGGCGTGTGGACGCTGTCGAGCGCGCTCGCCATCGGCGGCGTGCTGGGCAGCTTATTCTTTGCCGCCGCCTTCCTCGGCCTCGCCTTCGACGTGGTTGACCTTTTCCGGCTGACCAGCGGCGAGCTCTCGCCGGAGGATTACCTCGTCGAGATGGCGGCGGGGCTGCTGCTGGAGGCCGCGCTGGGCGGGCTGGGGGATGTAGCGCGTCGGCTGGGCGTGGGTCAGCTGGCGGATGAGGTGGTGCAGCGCGTCATTCGCCAGTGGGACGAGGTCACGGACGGGGCGATTGGGCGACTGATGCGGGGGTGTCCGATTGTAGCCGTCGCGTCGGTGGTGGCGGCTGGACCGTGCGTCAATATCAAAAAGCTGTTAGAAGAGGGTGTGACTGCTGAAGAGATTCGGCTGCTCGTGGTCAACAGTCGCGCCGAGGAAATTTTTGCGCGCTTCCCTGAACAAATGCAGGTGACCAATGATCTTTTCATCTCTGGTGAAGACATCTTTGAGCAATTGCTGATCAACGATGATTTGTTCGCCGATCCTCGCATAGCGCAGGAGGCTGTTGAGCTAATTCTCAATGCACCGCGTGTCAACAACGCGAAGTTTAGCGAGAATTTAGCAAGCACGGTGTGGGCCGCCATTTCGCGTGAGAATTATGGGTATCTGTATGAATTGAAGCGGGCTTTAAATCGAGGAGTTCCCGCAGGTGCAGAAATCGACGGCGCTCTCGTTGCCTACAACAAACGCGTTCCAATCGAGTTTCAAACCGTCGTTGGATATGACCGAACCACCAAGCGCCCAATTCTTGGCAATGTAGAAACCCAAGAATTTGAAGGCGATTTGGTGTTCGAGACAGTAGATGGCAAAGTGGTATACATTGACGCGAAGTACAAGAGGCAGGATGCAGGTGAGCTTCGAATCTGGAAGCAACTTCGCAAGGCAGCAGAAGCATTGAATACTGGCGTGATTGATGAGTACCGGATTGAGTGCTCAGGTAACATCCCGCAACCGTTTAAGGACTATGTGAG
Organism: Caldilineaceae bacterium; assembly: GCA_965213535.1. Classification (GTDB taxonomy): domain Bacteria; phylum Chloroflexota; class Anaerolineae; order Caldilineales; family Caldilineaceae; genus JBCCFC01. Next base: position 5,168,756 of record OZ243888.1, on the reverse strand, counting down.
TGAACTAGCGGAGGAATATCCTGGCTTGAACTTAGAAGAAAAGATTAAAATCTTTGACAAGATTGGTGACAATTTCAACTGAGAATTGAATAGACCTTCTATGATTCAACCAACCGAAAATTACAACCGTGTTATTGATTCGATTCGTTTCTTTCGGGAAATGGGCTTTTTTGTCGAATTTAATAACTTGACAAACGAAGAGGTTATTGCCGAGGTCCTTGATGTTTGGGGAGAGGATAACTTAGAAGATACGGTCTCTCCTGGAGAAACGCAACCAGAGCGAGATTGTACTATACTTGCTTGTGATAGATCGCGCGTATGGGCAATGAGCTTTGAGGGCGTGCTACGCGGAGCAGATACGTATGTTGAAGTGATCCACGAGTGGGCCGCCATTAGCCGCAGGGTATTTATGCCAAAGAAGATAAGAGAGATCTGGCCGAATGTAGAAGGTGATCCGGTTCGTATCATGTTTACTGTCGGAGTTCAAGACTATACATTCATTCACAAGAATGGATCGGATGACTATATAGACACAAAGGTTTTACGAGTTATCAATCAGTCTATAGCACACACACCCTATCGATTCGAGGGCTGTCGTAATTGTATCGACGTTTGTCGTTGTATTTTGGTGCTTACGGCAGAGGAAAAAGCGAAGTTGGCACATGAACGTGGCTGGACATTCTGCAATTGGCTATCGGACGTGTAGGGTACGAGTCGCCTTTGTACGCGCTCGACCTGATCCTTAATAAAAAGATAAGCAACTAACCCGCCCAATCAGTCGCACTGTATGCTCTACCGTTTAAGGCGGCGCGATCACCAGCGAGCTGACGACGGTTGCGGCCTACGGCGTGCTGATTTTCAGCGCGGCGCTGGGCGTGTGGGCGCTCACGAATGCCCTGGCGATTGGCGGCGTGCTTGGCTCGCTGTTTTTTGCCGCCGCCTTCCTCGGCCTCGCCTTCGACGTGATTGACCTCTTCCGGCTGACCAGCGGCGAGCTCTCGCCGGAGGACTACCTCGTCGAGATGGCGGTGGGGCTGCTGCTGGAGGCGGGGCTGGGCGGATTGGGAGAAGTTCTTCGCAGAGTGGGAGTAGGAAACCTGTCAAAGAGCGTTATTGAACGCGTCGTTCGTCAGCTTGATGAATGGACAGGCGGTATTACAGCCCAACTGCGGCGAACTTGCGCCTATGCAGCAGATAGCGTTCCTCAACAAATTTGTCCGGGCTTGTCGGCGGAAGAAATTGTCGAGTACAGCCAGTTTGTCACAACTAAGGGCGCGTGGGAATCGCTGGCGGGCTTGAGCGAGTTGATTACCAGTCGGGGTGGCGATGGGGGGGCGGCGGTTAGACGGCTGTTGCGCAACAAAGAAGCGCTTAAGGGTGGCAGCGACAGAATTGAAGCTATCGCACGGATTATTCTGGATGCGCCAAAGGTTCCTGGATTTGACGAGGTCGTGGAGCGAGCGCTAGACCAGAACCGTGGTTTTCCTTATGAATTGCGTCGCGCGATTGCACTCCACGACCCAGAAAATGGGGTTAGAGTGGTGGCGTATGGGCGTACCGAGCGTATTGAATTTAAACGCGTTGTCAGCGTTGAGGTAATTACCGAAATAGACCCCGTGACGGGTAATCAGCGCCGAATCCTTCGCCCCGTTCTCGGCAAGAACGACTCTCAACTGTTGGAAGGAGACGTCGTTTTGGAAGTGACAGAAGGAGATCAGGTAAAGACTGTCTTTGTCGATACAAAGCATGGCCCGCAATCAGATGGAAAAGATACTCGTGTGTGGAATCAAATTCGTAAAGCTGCCGAAGCATTAAGAACAGGCGAAATCGATGAATACCGCTTCGAGTCTTCGAGATCAATGCTGCAAGTATGGAAAGACTATGTCGATGAACTTTCCAGTTCTTCTGATTACAAAGACATGAACCCTTCTCTGAATGAACTTCTTGAGTTTGTAGTAAATCTGAGGGACGATATCTAAATGATTCCATCAAAAGACCCGCCGCCCTATAAGTCCGCATCATGGCATCTTGATGCTATCAGCTATTTTCGCAAGATAAACTTCTTTGATGAATACAGTACCTGGACTGATGGAGAAATTTTGCAGGAAATTATGCTTCTCTATGGAGAGTCTTTCTTTTGGGAGGTAATTGAAGATGCGGAAAGTGCAGCGGAAGTAGACCAGTTTTTGCTTCAATTAGACGAAGCACGTGTTTGGTCACGAGATTTAAAGGGAGTTTACAAAGGGGAAGACGCATACACCGAAGATTTACGCCTCTTTTCATCAATTTCTGAAGGTGTATTTACACCGGCGAATATAGTTGAGATTTGGGCAGACATAGATGACCCTGTATATGTCAAATTCGATTTCCGAGATGCTGAGCACACTTTTATTCATAAATCTGGCAGGAACAGCAGAATTGATCTGAACATTATAACATTTATCAACTCGCTGATGAGGGACACAGCATATCGATTTGAAGTGAGTGATGACCTTACGAGAGAGTGTCGATTCATAGTAGTGCTTACGCGAGAGGAAAAGATACAAATCAGAGATGAGCGTGGCTGGTCGTTCTGCGAGTGGATGTCGGACGTATAAGGCAGTGTCTTCTCGTTACTCTCTAGATTGCTCGTTAACAACCAAATAACGAATTAACCGTCCCAAAAAGTTCCAGTCACGCGATTAGGGCGGCACGGTCACCAGCGAGCTGACGACCGTCGCGGCGTACGGCGTGCTGATTTTGAGCGCCTCGCTGGGCGTGTGGGCGCTGTCGAGCGCGCTCGCCATCGGCGGCGTGCTGGGCAGCTTATTCTTTGCCGCCGCCTTCCTCGGCCTCGCCTTCGACGTGGTTGACCTTTTCCGGCTGACCAGCGGCGAGCTGACGCCGGAGGATTACCTGGTCGAGATGGCGGTGGGGCTGCTGCTGGAGGCCGCGCTGGGCGGGCTGGGCGATGTGGCGCGGCGGCTGGGCGTGGGTCAACTGGCGGATGAGGTGGTGCAGCGCGTCATTCGGCAGCTGGACGAGGTCACGGATGGGGCGATTGGACGGCTGATTCGCAGCTGTGGGGTGGTGGCTGCTTGGCTCGATAGCGTTCCACAGAACGACTGCTTTGATGTTGAGGCGTTGCTGCGGAGTAAGAATCTCGGTCAAGCAAAGCGCGAAGCCATTCGAGCTAATGTCGACCAAATACTCGACAAGTTCCCCAATGAAGGCGCTAATTACATCAAAGCGCTGTTAAGAAACAAGTTGGCAAAGCCCAATGACTTCAAACGAGCAATCGAGCTAATTCACACTGCTCCGAAAGCAGATGAATTAGATAGGGCAATCCGTGATGCAGTTGACAGAGAAAACTATGGCTTCATTTACCAACTTCAAAGAGCGGTTGACTTAGAGAAGTTAGAAAATTACCGCATTGCCGAATACGAAATTCAGACGAGAGTCCTCGTTGCCGAGGAAGCAATAGATTTTGCTTCGGACGGACGGCCAATTACTCGACAGCTTGATGAACCTAAAGCTTGCTCAGCTTGGACAAAACATTAGGCCGTATCCAGATCGAACTCCAAGTCACCCACTCGGCCCCAAGTCTGAATCTTGTTGGCACTCACCTTTATCAAGACAACGCTGGGGCCTTGCGGGCCATTCTCGAACCACTGTTCGAGCTCTTTATGCCAAAACTTCTCTTTCAGCGAGTCATCATCAACGATTTCTCCCTCGCCCCACACGGCAATAAAGCTTGGGTCTTGATTGTCTGCAAAGACCAAATGAACACGATTGTCCGCTGCGATTTCACGGACCTTGTTCGAGTCTCGGTGAGAAAAAAACCAGTTGTCTCCATCATACTCAACCTCGCCATTGTTCGACATGGGTCGCGTATTGACTTCTGTGTCACCGACCGTTTGCATCATGCAAAAGTCAATTTTTGCCATTGCCTTGGCGATAGCTTTAAACTCTTCACTTCTCTCCATGAAAGGCTCCTTGTGGTGATGTCGTACGCGGTTTTCGGAATGTATCCATTTAGCATGGGCCAAGTCGCGACTGCAATCTGCTATTGAACTGGCGACTTACGCGCTGATAAGTAGATAGCATGTTGCCCCTGTGGACTCAGTGGCGATGATCCCGCTTGGCGGCACTCGCTGCCAAGATTACACAGCACGGCAGCTGGTTGCGAGCACGTCACCACACACGCCGCCACGTCGATCTCCTCAATGGCAGAATCGGAGCCAGTGCGCTGACACCAAGAAGCCGTCGCCACCGACCGCTCGACGCGCCTCCCGCCCACCACCTCGCCCTCGGCTTCCGTCCCGCTCACCTGCGCCCGTACACCAAGTTTGCGATGACGTAGCGAAGCGACTCGTAACATCCGTAAACTTATGGCATAATCAGAGGCAGACTTCGGCCAACTTAGAGGAGAGCCAAATCATGCTTATGACCCCTGCTTACGATGAAATTGTTGACTTTATTGCCTCCGGGACGACGCCAAGTAGCGTAGTTGACTTTCATCCTTCGGAGGGAACGAAGACGCGCGTTGCCGATCTAATTTACCGTGAAAAGACAGACGGGCTCACGTCTGAGGAAAGTGCTGAACTCAACCACTATATGCAGATTGAGCACCTGATGCGGCTCGCTAAGGCTCGCGCCCGTCGCCATTTAGCTCATGAGTAGCACGTACATTCCGGCTGATTTACGACGGCTTATCACGGCCAGAGCAAACCAGCTCTGTGAATATTGTCTAATTCATGAGGAGGATACTCACTTTGGCTGCCAAGTTGATCACATCATCAGTGAGAAGCATGGTGGCGCGACCGAGGCCGAGAAATTGGCCTATGCGTGCAGCTATTGCAATCGTTTCAAGGGAAGTGATGTTGGCTCGATTGTGGAGGAGTCAGGAGAATTTGTTCGCTTCTTCAACCCGCGGAACGACCGCTGGCGCGATCACTTTGAGTTGAACGAAATTGAGATTGTTCCATCGACAGCGATTGGCACGGCGACAGCGAGAATTTTGCAATTCAACGCAATCGACCGCCTCTTGGAGCGCCAAGAATTGCAACTGCTGGGCCGCTATCCACCGCCCGAAGCCATTGTCCAAATGAGTTAAGGCAACAGGCCAGCGCCTCACCCCGAACACGACCGGCGGCGCGACTACGCCGTGTGCAACCGGTGCGTCGATACACAACCGCGATGATATTCTCCAATGCTGTGCTAGAGGCGTTTTCCTCCGGCGAATCCACTGTATTCGTCCAGGAACCACTCGGCTTGTTTCGTCATGAAAATGCCGATCTCTTCCCCCTTGAAGGCAAAAGATAAGCGGAGCCCGCCCAGGTAAATATCCGTGATGTAAACTTCCATGTTGAACGTCTGCTCATCGACCCACGCGGCCGAGGCCAGGCAATCGTATTCGATGTCCGAAACCGCGCCGATCTGTTCGCCGAAGTAGTTGCGCTGCGGAAACTTGCCGGGCAACACGCGTCCGATACCGAAGCGCAGCACATTGTCACCCTGGCCGTTGGTATACTCCCACCGGCCCTGATCTCCCTGGCCCTGTTCTCCCTTGAAGGAGAGGCGCATCCGTGTGATCCCCATCGGGTTCTCTTCCAACGCATACCAGGCTCCGTCAACTTCCGCAGCCGTGCGCGCATCCATATACCCAGGAATCGGCTGGACTGCAAGCTGCTCGATTGTTGAGGAGAGCGCCGCTTGGGCGTTGCGATCCTCCGGAAGCGGCGCGTCCGAGAGGTGGGGGTAGAGCTCTTGCCACATCACGTCCGGAATTGCGCTGCCCGCTGGAGCACCTTGGGTATCGGCGATGCAGGTGAAGAGAAATTCCTTGTCGGGAAGGCAGATGGCGTATTGACTGCCCATTCCGCGGAAGGAGAATCCATTCTCTCTTTCGCGCCAAATCTGATAGCCATAGCCGCTCTCTCCGCGGATGGCGTTGTCGATTTGCTTGGCGGTCGCGGCGCGCACGTACTCCTTCGGCAAGACCCTTTCGTCGCCCCACATGCCACCGTTCATGCAGACGAGCGCGACTTTGGCCAGATCGCGCAGCGTACAGATGACGCCCGAGCCGCCCCACGAGATTCCCTTGGGCGTGCGGATGCACCAAGCGTCTGCGGAGAAGCCTATGCGGTCTAGAAACCGCGGCCGCATGTAGTCCAGAAAGGGCATATCGGCGAGCCGCTCGACCGTAGCCGTGAGCACAACGGTGGCCGCGGTGTCGTACGAGAAGATTGTACCGGGCGGATGTGAAGGGGGCTGGTTGAAGAAGGTCCACACCCAGTCGGGATCATCGCGCGTGTAGGAGGTGCTCGAATGGGCGGTCGACATGGTCAGCAGATCGCGAACCGTGGAGGCAGCCAGCCACGGATGAAGCGGTTCCGGCACTTTGTCCGGAAAGTAATCGGCAACCCGATCATCGAGGCTGAGCCTGCCTCCATCGATCATCATCCCAACCGCCAGGGCGACAAAGCTTTTGCTGATCGAATACATCCGGTGTTTGCGGTCGGCCGACCACGGAGTCCAGTAGCCCTCCGCTGCAATGCGGTTGCGCCGCACCAGCAGAAATCCGTGCATGCCAATGCGCTCGGCATCGATCCGCCGCAGAAAATTTTGGATTGCCCAGGACGGAATGCCCAGACTTTCCGGTGAAGGTGCCGCTGTAAAGAGTTTTTCCGTCATATCCACTCCTGAAGCGTTGGCCGTTGCATTTACCAACATATCTCTAACGACTTTAGCACATTATGCCCGGCGCAGTACAGCACGCAAATCACAATGGAAACAGAGGGGCGTCGCTATCGACCGGCTCGACGCGACCCGCCCCGCCCACGACATTGCCCCCGGCTTCCGCCACGCCGACCTGCGTTCAGTCACCGCGTTCGCAATGCGGCTCAATGTGGTATAATTACGGCGGCAAAGCGCGGCGTTCCTCATGGCAAGAGAAACGCGACCTGCAAAGAACTGTGATGATATGGAATCGATACCAAATGACCCGGCATGGAGCGATGGGTGGCCCAAGTTTGTAACGGACCAGTGGGGCAACGAAATCTACTTGACCTGGGAGCGTTGGGATCACGCGCTTGGTCATCCGGGGATGGATGATGAATTGCTGGCATCCATGCTAGAGACTTTGCGGCGCGGGTCGCGCAAACGAGATGCGTTTGATTCGGCCAAGTTTAAGTATAGTCAACCCTTTGACGACCTGCCGGAGCCGTATACGGACGTAGTCGTTGTGGTAAAATTCGGATGACGCGGCGACCCGCCCGCGGCGAACAATTTTGTGTTGACGGCTTATCTTATCGAAAAATGGTAAACTCTATTTTATGAAAACCATACACTACGATGCCGAAGGTGACATTCTCTCCGTAACCTTCGCCGATGCCGAATCAGAACAAACCGGCGTTGAACTGTCCGACAACATCGTGTTGTACTATAACCCGGCGACGGAAGAACCGCTTCAGCTAATTTTGGTGAGCTATCAGGCAATGTTGGCGGCAAATGAACACCAGCCGATTTTGCTGGATGGTTTATCACGAATGCCTGCCCAAGTTCAGCAAACCATTAGGGGCGTATTGAGCCGCACATCGCTCGCAGCCTTCCTTCAATTGGAAGCTCAACCAAGCGCCAGCGCCTTATCGGGCCGATTGGGGAAAGTGTTTACGCCAGCAGCCGTTGATGCCGTTGCTGCCTAGCGACACCCCAACGGCAACCGCTGCATTCAGCCCGCCGACCCCGCAGCCCTCACCGCCCCCAATTGGCTTGAGGCGAGCCGCCCCGCCGACCTGCGCCCGTTTATCGCGTTCCCTGTGGCGTAGCACTTGCCCATCAGGCCAAGCGCTGAATTCACCCCGCCGACCCCGAAGCACCCCCACCGCCGACCGGCTTGACGCGAGCCACCCCGCCCACAACCTCGCCCGGCTGCCGCCCCGCTGGCCTGCGCCCGTCATCGCGTTCGCGATGCAGCTCGGTGTGGTATAATCGCGACAGGGAGTCGCAGCAGTTACCGAGGAAACAAAGATGGTTGAAGTGACAATGCAACTGCCGGATGAGGTAGCGAATCAGCTTCGCCCTTTCAACGGCTATCTGCCGACAGTTTTGCAACTAACGCTACCGGGGTTTCGGACGTTGGCAACTCAAACAGCGACGGAGATTGTCGAATTTCTGTCAACAAGCCCAACTGCTCCACAAGCACTCGACTTCCACGTCTCCGAGCGTGCACAGGCGCGGCTGCAGCGGCTGCTCGCCCTGAATTCAGCAGGAATGCTGGGTGAACCAGAGCAGCAGGAGTTGAATGAGTTGGAGCGAATCGAACATGCGCTCATTATGCTGAAAGCACAACTTGCTGCACAAACCACCCCCTCAACTCAAGGGGCCTGATGTCTGCTTACGTCTCCACGGCTTTGCGTCGATTGGTCTGGGAACGAGCCGACAATCGCTGCGAATACTGCCGACTGCCTGAATTCATCGCTGCCCACAAGCACAAGCCCGACCATGTTATTCCGCTTCAGCACGGCGGCAACACTTCTGCCGACAACCTCGCCTGCGCCTGCTTCCGCTGCAATCGCCACAAAGGACCAAACGTTGGCTCGTTCGATCCGATTACGGGTGACCTAGTCCCGCTCTTCAATCCGCGCACACAGACGTGGGCCGAGCACTTCCAACGCCGCGACGCCGAAGTTTATTCGCTAACGGCAGAAGCGCGCGTAACGGTCAAGCTGCTGGATTTGAACTCAATGGAACGATTGCGCGAACGAGAGATTCTGCTTCGCGCGGGGATAGAGCTGTGAGATAGCGAGAAGCGACGGTAACCGCTGCATTTCCCCCGGCGACCCCGACGCGACCCCCGCCACCGACCGGCTCGACACGAGCCGCCCCGCCCACGACCTCGCCCCCGGCTGTCGCCCCGCCGACCTGCCCGTTCACCGCGTTCGCCGTGGCGCAGCACTGGTTTGCCCATCGACGGCAAACGCTGTCCTGGCATGATGATTGCGCGAAATATTTTTGTTCCGGTTGGTTCTGTCGACAAAATTTGTTATAATCGCATCGTGATCGTAAGTGGTTCCTGGAGCATCTCATGGCGAGCGTACAATTAACCTATCGAGACCAGATTTCGGAAGAAATCAATCGTGTCCCCGAAGAATATCTGCCCGCGTTGTTGAAAATGACGCAGGCATTTCGTGAAAGCGTTGCCCTGCCCTCTGCTGAAGAAAGTTTTCGACAAGGGTGGAAAGAGGCAATGGCTGGGGAGACGCGACCCGTAGCAGAGCTGTGGGAAGGCATTGATGCCGAATAGCGGCGAGCGACAGGTCGATTTTTCGCAGGAGTTTCGGCGCAACCTGCGGCGGCTCGCGCGCAAGTATCGACGCATCAAGTCGGACGTGCAGCCGCTCATCAACGCGCTGGAGCAAGGCGAAACGCCCGGCGACCGCGTTCAGCAAGTTGGCTACGTCGTCTACAAAGTTCGCGTCCGCAATACCAATGTCACCAGGGGCAAGAGCGGCGGCTATCGAGTGGTTTACTATTTGCAAACGCCGGAGCGGGTGATTCTCATCACGATCTACTCGAAGACCGAGCAGGGCGACGTTGCCTCGAGTCGAGTACGAGAGATTATCGAGCAGTTGGACTAAGTTTTTTATGTTTGAGGGTGACCGCAACGGCAACCGCTGCCTTCTGCCCACCGACCCCGCGACCCCCACCACCAACCGGCTCGACGCGAGCCGCCCCGCCCGACCTCGCCCCCGGCTGCCGCCCTGCCGACCTGCGCCCGTTCATCGCGTCCGCTGCGGCATAGTGCTGGCTTACACATCGACGGCAACCGCTGGCTTCCGCCCGCCGACCCCGCCGACCCCCACCACCGACCGGCTCGACGCGAGCCGCCCCGCCCGCGACCTCGCCTCGGCTTCCGCCCCGCCGACCTGCACCCGATTCACCGAGTTCGCCGTGGTGCAGCAACGCCTCAACGGCCAACCGGCTGCACTCAAACTGCTACTTTCCTCGACTTCCTAATGTGGTATAATTAGGCGAGTCAGAGGAAGCGTTCGTGAGGTAAACCGTATGGAAATGATGCAAATTTTGCCAGAGCTGCGAAAGCTGAATCGCGGGGAGAAGCTGTACGTAATGCAGATTTTGGTGTCAGAGCTGGCGCAAGAGGAGAATGAATTGATTCACCCTGGAATTGAATATCCTATCTGGTCGCCCTACGATGCGTATGACGCGGCAAATACGATGCTAAACGTTCTGCGAGAATCGGCGGTCGAGAATAATGGCGAACAGTGAACGGTATCCGTTTCTCGCAGCCGAGAGCGAATTCGCCGAAGCGAGCTTCCGCCCGTATTTACCTCTGGTTCTGACTCATCGAGGGCGTTCTATCGAAGCAATGGGTTTGCTCGACACGGGCGCGATGATTAACGTGCTGCCCTATCGACTGGGCCTCGAACTGGGCGCGGTTTGGGCAGAGCAAACAGCGTCATTGCAGCTCACCGGCAATCTTGCCCAATTCGAGGCGCGCGTTCTGGCCGTGTCGGCGACGGTTGGCGCGTTTGAGCCGGTGCAACTGGCCTTTGCCTGGACGCAGGCGGAGAACGTGCCGCTGCTGCTGGGGCAGGTCAACTTCTTCATGGAGTTCGACGCTTGCTTTTACCGTTCTCAACTCGCGTTTGATATCAGCCCAAAGAATAGCTTAACCTGATTGCCTTCCGCCCACCGACCTGCGCCCGTTCGCCGCGTATGCCGTGGCGCAGCGACGGCAACAATGTGGTATAATCACCAACATGGCTCGCAAAGATATTTACCACGAAACGGTCAAAAGAGCGCTGGATAAGGACGGATGGCAGATCACGCATGACCCGTTTCAGGTATACGTTGGCCGGAAGCGCCTGGCCATGGATTTGGGGGCGGAGCGGCTAATCAGTGCGCAAAAAGGCACGCGGAAGATTGTTGTTGAAATCAAGAGCTTCGTGAGTCGCTCCGATGTAAAGGATTTGCAGCAGGCATTGGGGCAGTACGTGATGTACCATCAGGTGTTGGTGGAGCAGGAGATTGACCACGAGCTTTATCTCGCCGTACCGCAGCGCACGTACGACTCAATCTTTCAAGATGATTTGGGTGAGATTCTGCTGAAGAACAACCTGCTTCGCTTGCTCGTGTTCGATGAATTCGAGGAGGCAATTGTCGAATGGATACCCAATTGAACTACACCGAAATTGTAAAGCGGCTGCTGCAAGAATACGCCGACTTCTTCTCCAAAGACAGCGACTACCCGCTGCGCCCTGTCTTCGACGACGAGCGCCAGAGCTACCTGCTGCTCGATACGAACTGGCACGGGCGCGAATACATCCACCACACACCCATCCATGTCGACATCATCGACGGCAAACTTTGGATTCAATACGACGATACGGAAGAGGGCATCGCCACTGACCTGCTCGACGCAGGCGTTCCCGCTCACGATATCGTTCTCGGCTTCCGTCCCGCTGACCTGCGACAATACACCGAATTCGCCGTGGCCTAGCGACTGCTTGCCCATCGACGGCAACCGCTGCATTCAGCCCACCGACCCCGAAGCCCCCCCACCGACCGGCTCGACGCGAGCCGCCCCGCCCACGACCTCGCCCCCGGCTTCCCCCCACCGACCTGCGCCCGGTCACCACGTTCGCAATGCGGCTCAATGTGGTATAATTGCGGCGGCAAAGCGCGGTGTTTCCTGTGGCGGAAGAAACGCAACCTGCAAAAAACTGTGATGACATGGAATCGATGCCAAATGACCCGGCACGGAGCGATGAGTGGCCTAGGTTTGTAACGGACCAGTGGGGCAACGAAATTTACCTAACCTGGGAGCGCTGGGATCATGCGCTCGGCCATCCGGGGATGGATGATGGCTCATTAGCAACTATGCTGGAGACGCTGCGCCGAGGAGTGCGCAAGCGAGATGCGTTTGACTCGGCAAAGTTCAAGTATAGCCGACCCTTCGACGACCTGCCGGAGCCGTACACGGACGTAGTCGTTGTGGTAAAATTCGGCTGGCGCGGCGACCCGCCCGCGGCGAACAATTTTGTGTTGACGGCTTACCTTATCGAAAAGTGGTAAACTCCATCCTATGAAAACCATTCACTACGATGCCGAAGGCGACATTCTCTCTGTTACCTTTGCCGACGCTGAATCAGAACAAACAGGCGTCGAGCTGTCCGACAATATCGTGCTTTACTACAATCCAGCGACGGAAGAACCGCTTCAGCTAATTTTGGTGAGCTATCAGGCAATGTTGGCGGCAAATGAACACCAGCCGATTCTGCTCGATGGCTTGGCGAGAATGCCCATCCAAATTCAGCAAACCATCAAAGGCGTATTGGGCCGCACGCCGCTCACGGCTTTTCTTCAGCTGGAAGCTCAGCCAAGCGCCAGCGCCTTGTTAGGCCGATTGGGGAAAGTGTTTACGCCAGCAGCGGTTGACGCCGTTGCTGCCTAGTGACACCCCAACGGCAACCGCTAAATTCCGCCCGCCGACCCCGACACCCCCCACCACCGAGCGGCTCGACGCGAGCCGTCCCACCCACGACCTCGCCCTCGGCTGCCACCCCGCGCCGACTTGTGCCCGTTCACCGCGTTTGCCTGGCACAGCGCTGGCTTGCGCATCGACGGCAAACGCTGCCTTCTGCCCGCCGACCCCCAAGCAACCCCCACCACCGCCCGGCTCGACGCGGCTGCCCCGCCCACGACCTCGCCCCCAGCTGCCGCCCCGCCGATCTGCACCCGTTTACCGAGATCGCGGTGGCGTAGCGACGCCCCGACTGCACCAAACCACTACTTCCCTCGACTTCTTTGTGTGGTATAATTAGACGAGCATAAGGGAGCGTTTGAGAGGCAAATCACATGGAAATAACGCAAATTTTGCCGGAACTGCTAAAGCTGAACCGTGGGGAAAAGCTGTACGTGATGCAAGTCTTGGTGTCAGAGCTGGCTCAGGAGGAAAGCGAATTGATTCGGCCAGGGATTAAATATCCTATCTGGTCGCCCTACGACGCGTATGACGCGGCGAATACAATGCTAAACGTTCTACGAGAATCGGCAGCAGAGAACAATGGCGAACAGTGAACGGTATCCGTTTCTCGCTGCTGAAAGCGAGTTTGCCGAAGCGAGCTTTCGACCATATTTACCTTTAATGCTGACCCATCGAGAACGCTCTGTTGAAGCAATGGGCCTGCTCGACACGGGCGCGATGATTAACGTGCTACCCTATCGACTGGGCCTCGAACTGGGCGCAGTTTGGGCGCAGCAAACCGCATCGTTACAGCTCACCGGCAACCTCGCCCAATTCGAGGCTCGTGTGCTGGCGGTATCGGCGACAGTTGGCGCGTTTGCGCCGGTGCAATTGGCCTTTGCGTGGACTCAGGCCGAGAACGTGCCTCTACTGCTGGGGCAGGTCAATTTCTTCATGGAGTTCGACGTCTGCTTTTACCGTTCTCAACTTGCGTTTGACATCAGCCCAAAGAATAGCTTGACCTAATTGGCTTCCGCCCGCCGACCCCGAAGCGCCCACCACCACCGACCGGCTCGACGCGAGCCGCCCCGCCCACGACCTCGCCCCCGGCTGCCGCCCCGCCGACCTGCGCCCGTTCACCGCATTCGCCGTAGCGCTTGCCCTACAGCATTTGACGCGGTTGACACACTCGAGAAATCTGATAGGATGTCGATCAAAGACTGCGACAACTTTGTCCGAGGTAAACTCATGATAACTATTACGTTTCCCAACCGCGAAACCGAAAAACAAGCTTTGGGGTTTTTACTAGGCAGGTTTTCCGGGCGCGTCCTGAAGTCCGGCGAGCACCTCGTGCCCGAAGCGGCATTGGAGGCTTTGGCCGACCAAAATATTCCATTCAGCGTCAAAGGCAAAGCGACCTATGAGCAGCACATTGCGGCGATTCGAGATACTGCTGCCCCTTCAGTTTAACGATGGTCGCGAGGTTCCGTCCGATTGGTTAGCCGAAGCGGTGTTGGAGATTGTCGAACACTTTGGTGCGGCGAGTTACGAAACGCAAAAGGTGGAAGGGCACTGGCGGTATCAGGGCGTTCTGTATCGAGACAACTTGGTCAAAATTGTAATCGATGCAGCGGACGAGGAAGCCAATCGCGAGTGGATGCGCGGGTATAAAGCGCGTTGGAAAGCGCGTTTGGAGCAGCTTGAGTTGTGGTTGGTCAGCTACACGATTGACTTGGATTAAGGCGAAGAAATAGGCAAGCGCTGCATTCAGCCCACCGACCTCGCCGCGACCCCCACCACCAACCGGCTCGACGCGAGCCGCCCCGCCCGACCTCGCCCCCGGCTGCCGCCCTGCCGACCTGCGCCCGTTCATCGCGTTTGTGGTGGCGTAGCGACTTGCTTGTGCATCGACGGCAACCGCTGCATTCCACCCGCCGACCCCGCCGCGACCCCACCACCGACCGGCTCGACGCGAGCCGCCCCGCCCACGACCTCACCCCCGGCTTTCGCCCCGCCGACCTGCGCCCGGACATCACGTTTGCGGTGGCGTAGCGACTTGCTTGTGCATCGACGGCAACCGCTGCATTCCACCCGCCGACCCCGACGCACCCCCCGCCACCGACCGGCTCGACGCGAGCCGCCCCACCCGCGACCTCGCCCCCGGCTTCCACCCCGCCGACCTGCGCCCGTTCACCGAGTTTGCCGTGGCATAGCGCTGGCTTGCGCATCGACGGCAAACGCTGGCTTCCGCCCGCCGATCCCGAAGCTTCCCCCACCACCGACCGGCCCGATGCGAGCCGCCCCGCCCACGACCTCGCCCCCGACTTCCGCCCCACCGACCTGCGCCCGGTCACCGCGTTCGCCGTGGCGCAGCGCTCGCTTGCGCACCGCTGACAAACGTCGGTCTCCGCCCGCCGACCCCACTACCCCCACCCCCACCGACCGGCTCGACGCGAGCCGCCCCACCCGCGACCTCGCCTTCCGCCCCGCCGATCTGTGCCCATGCGCGGCTCTATCGCGATTAGGCACGCGACCGCCAACCGGCAGCACCTAATCAGTATCGTGTAGTAGCAGTCCTCCAAATTTTCTGTTAAACTACGGTCAATTGACGTTTTCTATCGAACACATATCATGACCAACGTATCTATTTTTCGCCTACCAACAAACGGCAGAAGTGTCTCGTACCTCGCACTGGCGGGCGACAAGCAGTCGTTTGGCCGTACAGCGGGCGAGGCGCTTGACGCGCTTACCGTGCAGCTGGCGCAAGAGCAGCGCGGCACGCTTGTCGTTTTGCAGAATCGACAGCCCGATGAGTTTTTTTCCGCCGAAGAGCAACAGCGCCTGTCCGAGTTGATGGCGGCGTGGCGCGCGGCTAGAGACGAAGCGGCCTCTTTGCCAACCGGAAAGCAGAGCGAACTAGAGGCGCTAGTCGAAGCTGAGCTGTTTGCCTCTGCTGAACGGACAAAAACTGCCCTCCAACAGGGCGATGAACCGACGCTACCCGCTGGTCGCGCTGCGTGCGCTGTATCGGTGCGAGTACTGCCATGCACCGGAATCCGTCTTCAACTTTGCGTTTGAAGTAGAACATCTAATGCCGCTCAGTCTGGACGGCAGCGACGACGAGGAAAATTTGGCGCTGGCCTGTCGCTCTTGCAACTTGTACAAAGGGGCATTTCTAGAGGGCATTGACCCAGAAACGGGACGCGAGGAAACGCTGTTCAACCCACGTGTACAAGCCTGGGCAGAACATTTTGAGGTAGATGAAGAGACAGGCAAAATCGTCGGCTCGACCGCGACCGGACGCGCGACGGTCAATCGGCTACGAATGAACAACCGCGCACAGATGACGGCGCGCCAGCAATGGATGCGGCTCGGTGTGTTTCCGTAATCCTTATATTCCTCCACGCCGACGGCAAACGCTGGCTTCAGCCCGCTGCATTCAGCCCGCCGACCCCGCCGCGACCCCCACCACCGACCGGCTCGACGCGAGCCGCCCCGCCCGCGACCTCGCCCCCGGCTTCCGCCCTGCCGACCTGCGCCCGTTCGCCAAGTTCGCAGTGGCGTAGCGTCCATACGCCTCAACAGAAAGAAATTCTCAAATTCTCGAAATTGCCTATTGACAAACAAGGCAATGTATGATAGATTTTGTTTTGTAAGCACGCATGCAAAATTATACGGCACTTCTACATCATACTGTTCCCCCCAACGATGTATGTTGCCAAGCGTAGCTTTTTCCCGCTCCCTTTGTTTTTCCCGCTCCCTTTGTTTTTCCCGCTCCCTTTGTTTTTCCCGCTCCCTTTGTTTTTCCCGCTCCCTTTGTTTTTCCCGCTCCCTTTGTTTTTCCCGCTCCCTTTGTTTTTCCCGCTCCCTTTGTTTTTCCCGCTCCCTTTGTTTTTCCCGCTCCCTTTGTTTTTCCCGCTCCCTTTGTTTTTCCCGCTCCCTTTGTTTTTCCCGCTCCCTTTGGCGGATTAGGAGAGAAAGATGAAAACCGAATTTTATCGAATCGCGGCGTTTGTTATCCTGTTCTCGCTCTTTGGAAGTGTTACTCTCGCTCAGGAGCCAGGTACAAATGACCCTGACGACGACAACGAAGCCTCTTCGCGCGTTTATCTTCCATTGCTGTCGTCATCAACACAATCAAGTGATGTGCTGCCAGAAGCAAGTGCAGAAAATGTTGAAGCTGCTGATCAGCTTGAGATAGTCTATCAGGACGAAGCGACCGCGCTAGCTGCCGATACCGCTCTTTTGGCAGAGCAGTCAGGAAATCCCTTCGACAGTGTCGACAAGTCCGTTAGGTCTAAGCGTGCTTTTGCGGACTATGCAGAGGAATTGTCCCTTCGTTATCCAGATCAAATTTCATCCATTTATACAAACCCAGTTCCGCAAAAGGGGGGATACATCCAGTTTGTTGGAATTGTACCTGAAGAGGTCATCAGAGAAATTGAGGAGCGTGAGCTAGGCGATCTAGACTTCAGCGATGTGGTCATTGCTGGTGGAGGTATGGTTCCACTTGCGCAACATTATCACCATGCTGAATTGACCGCTGAAGCAATGGCAGATGTAGGTTATCGAAACTTAGTGGCATTCTACGATCCTATCGAGCAAGTAGTTCGGGTCGAGATCAAACTCCCTGAAGATGTAGATGCCCCAAGCAGCACACAGATCCTCGATTTAGTACAGAATCGTGCAGCGACTGAGCAAGCACTGGGCGATGATGGAACCGTTACTGCTGTCACGGTTCAAGATTTTGCTTTGGAGATCGTTGTAATCAGAGGAACTGGCCCTATGGTCGTACCAGAGAGCGGGCGCGGCGGAAATTGGTTGCAAGATGAAGGGGTTAACAGATGCACCAGTGGATGGGCTGTCAATGGCAATTTGGGTGGCGGTATAGTTACAGCGGGTCATTGTAGCGGACTTGATGATCTTGTCGTGCCGGGAAATGGCCTGTTGAGCACTCAATGGAGAAGGCAGATATATGGCTCTGGTGGAGACGTTGAGTACCATACTGTCTCTGGTCAGGTGTCAGCTGAGTTTTATGCCAACGCAACCTCCGTCAGAGATGTAACAGGGATAGCGTTCACTGGTGCGATGCCGAATGGTGACGTGTGCATTTACGGTCGTCAAACGAATCGCCGCCAGTGCGTTTCTGTTGAAGCAGTAAATATTATTGCCATTGATGATAGAAACACAAGGGTCACCAACCTCGCACGCACAACCCCGATTTCGTCTACTGATGGAGATAGTGGCGGCGGATGGTCATACGGAAGCACGGCTTGGGGCGTTCATCACGGAAGTGGGAGGGGCGACAATCTCAATAAAGGTTACTTCACACCCATCGACCAAACGGTAGCAGTTTTGAATGTCTCAATTCTCACCAAAAACTGATATGATGTTTCGCCGCAAATACTACATAAGTGTCTTGGCTGTCATTCTAGTTGTCGCCTGTACATCATGTGCGGATAGTGATAGCGCGTCATCCGTCACAAGCGGCTCTCAGAATGAATCACCACTTTCTACGTGGGATCCCAGCAATGCAGATGTTCTTAGCGACGCCTCAGCTGGCGAGGGAACTTTGGAAATCACTTCGGATTGTGCACGACTTATACTCGATAACGGAAAAACGATTCTGCTCGTTTGGCCAGAACCAACTTCATGGAATTCGACTTCTCAAGTAATCGAATTTGTTGGGCCTCGAAGTGAACGTATGGAGCTACGAGACGGAGCTCGAATTAGGCCAGGTGGGTTTACAGCTGTTGGAGACCCAACGGATGCAGAGCCAGATATTGGGGAACCTAATTATGTGTTGCCGCCACCTGCTGACTGTCAGATGGATGAAATTTTTGTTCTAAATTCGGTGACAGTCGTGGCAGAGTAGTGCTTTGTCTAGCTATGTAAATCTAACCAAGTAAACGGCCTCAGATTTCTAAAAAATCTGAGGCCGTTTGCCTTATAGCTTGATGATTCAAATCATCTCTGACTGAGTTCAAGAGAGTTTTTGTCTGCACCGCGCTCTACCCCAACCGTCACCTCCTCCCCACCCAACACAAAGCTCGTCGACGCAACGTCATCGACCACGACGCCGTTCGACCGCAACTCCGTTGTCAGCGTCTCCGCTTGGACGTAATCGCCGAAGCCGTCCAGCACCGAGCGCACAAGCGGCGTGTCGGCGAGCGACGTAGAGGGTGATGCGGTCGCTGATGTCCCATCTTTGCGCAGATGCTGGATGTGGCGGACGAGTTCGCGGGCGTGGCCCTCCTGTTCGAGCTGGGGCGTGAACGCGGTATCGATGCCGACGGTGACGCCCTTTTCAACGCTTCTGGCTGCTGCTCATTTCGCTACTCTCTGAAAATTTCCTCTTTGTTCTGAATACGTCGACCGCCCTGCTCTAGCTCTTCCACAATTTGTCGGACCGCTTCTTGCGTAACGACGTTGGTTCTCCATAGGGCAGCAAAGATGGCCGGGAGCGTTAGGCAGAAGATGCCCTCGCGTTTGCAGTAGTTGATGGCTTTGCGGTCGAACGAGGCAAAGACCCAGCCCTGTGACTGACAGAGCGCGATGCATTCGGCTTCGCCCAGCGCCATCCATGCCGGTCGGTTATCCAATCTTCCCAACGCTACCCTGGACGGCGCTGTGACTTGAACGCGTCCATCTGCTCCAATCAGATTCAAAGCCTCCTGAACGTGCGTGTGCCCAAAGCGCACGGCTGCCGAAAGCTCGTTCACAATTGCGGGCGTAACGTGCAGGTCGTGCGTATCGAGCAGCGTGAGCAGCAGGTTCAATCGACCGATTTCTGTAAAAATCGACAGCAGGTTTGCGTCGAGGACGATGGGGCGGTAGCTCATGTGCGGCGAACCCTACTGTTCGCCGCGAAGAATGGCGAGCCCTTGGTCAATGTCCTCTCTGGTGGCGTCCCCGATGACGATGTCGACATCGCGGGCGCGGAGAATGGCTTGGAAATCCAGTGCAGCGAGACCCACAATCTCCGCTGCTCGTGCCAGCGTGACCTCCTCGGTCTGATAGAGTTGGATCGCCATCTCCAGGCGCTGTTGTGGGTACGCCTGAAAGAACTGTTGCAGCGCCTCATCCAGCACAGCTTCTCGGCTGGTGAAGTCACCCGTTTCGACGACTGCATCAATCCCCTTGCCCCACAGGTCGATGCCCTGCAGGGCGGAGGCGTTTCCCTGGTGGGTTTGCGCTTGAATCATCTTGATACTCGCCTTATAAAAAAATATCTGCTTAATAGCGGAAGGCTCGATCCAATTTTATCGTATTGGCAGAGAGTTGACAAGCAGACATTTTCAAGCTAAAGACAGTCTTTTCTCAACGTATGCAACTAACTACATTGTAAATATGTCAGAATATGGTTTATAATTGTAGAGAGTTTTGTGGAGTTGATTATTTTACATTTAGGAGATTATTAAGAGCTATGCGAGTTTCAGATGTTGATTTTGGACGTATCGACGCAGAATCGGAAGATATGCTTGGTGAATACTTTGTTGATACTGGATCATTTGCAAGGTTACGCTCTGGGCACAAGTCATACGTTATCGGACGGAAAGGATCAGGGAAAACAGCAATTTTCCAAACCGCTACGCTTGAGCGTATAGGTCATTCTGTAGTAAAACTAGATTTTCATGAATACCCATGGATGGCACATCAAGCAATACGGGAAGAAGGGGTATCTGAAGAAGCTGCATTTGTCGCATCATGGCGTTTTCTGTTTCTCGTCTCGTTCTGCCGATATTGGGCTGAGAATGCGGATAGTAACCTTGCAAGACAGGCACGAGAGCATCTGACTAATATATTTGGAAACGATTCGCCCGTATGGCATCAGGCCCTTTTTGATAAATTCAAACAAATTAGAAGAATTGATCTTCCCTCCGTGCCCGGACTCGGTGGTGGTGGAGGTCTTGAATTTGATGAATCAAATAAGGGGCCTCTGCTTGCTCGTAATGCAAGTCAATGGAATGCAATCCTCTTCGATTTTGCCTCCAAAAATTGGCCTACTTGCCCTGTCACTTTGATGACTGATAGACTTGATGACGGGTGGGATGCCACATTAGAATCGAAGCAATTACTGATCGGCGTCCTGAAAGCAACACGTGATATAAACCTAAGATTGCCATCAGCAAGCATGGCGTCGCCTGTAATTACACTTCTGCGAAGCGATATATACAATCATCTTCAGTTTAATGATAAAAACAAATTGAATGATGATATTGAATACTTGGAATGGGATAGAGAATCTCTTGTTGATGTTATCAACGCTCGTATTGCGAGATCTCTAGATTGCAGTATTGAAGAAGCCTGGGATACTGTCTTCTCTTCAGAAGAAATGCGTCAGCGCGCAAGTATCCAGTCTTACATGACTAAACGAACAATGTTGCGTCCACGCGATATGATCGCGTTCTGTAAAAAGTGCCAAGAGTCCGCAGAAAAGGCCACAAATAAAATTGTTCAAACCTCAGATGTCTATGATGCCGAAATAGCATACTCTAACCATATGTATGACGAGTTAGATGACGAGATGCACAAACAAGTTTCTGATGCAAGAGGTTTAATGCAGACTATACGTGATATTGGTTCTACACGTTTTACATTTTCTCAGTGGCAAGAAGCGCTACAAGCGCGTCAGCCAGACGTCACAGAGGAGATGGCAAAAGGGAAGCTAAAGATACTATTTGATTATTCCGTTGTCGGTGTTCCTCGATCTGGTGGCTCAGGAGGTGGGACAAAATTTTTGTACGTCTACAACGATCGTTTGCTAGAACCAGATTTTGGTGCAGAAATGTCCGTGCATCCATCGCTCAAAAAGCCACTAAAGATTACTGAACCACGTGCCTCTTAACGAAATAAAAGGTCTAGTCAACGCTTACTGCGTCGGCTAGACCTTTTTGTTTTCAGCTAATTCCTACACCCGCTCCACCCCGACCGTCACCTCCTCACCCCCCAACACAAAGCTCGTCGACGCAACGTCATCGACCACGACGCCGTTCGACCGCAACTCCGTTGTCAGCGTCTCCGCTTGGACGTAATCGCCGAAGCCGTCCAGCACCGAGCGCACAAGCGGCGTGTCGGCGAGCGACGTAGAGGGTGATGCGGTCGCTGATGTCCCATCTTTGCGCAGATGCTGGATGTGGCGGACGAGTTCGCGGGCGTGGCCCTCCTGTTCGAGCTGGGGCGTGAACGCGGTATCGATGCCGACGGTGACGCCCTTTTCGGCGGCGACGGCGAGGCCCTCGGCGGGCTGCGTCTGCACGACGAAATATGCTGGACATCACCAAAGAAAAAGGCCGGGATTGGAGAGAGACGACTGTCCAATCCCGGCCTGATTTAACAGCAGCCGCCCGCTAAAGCGGAAGATGCACAATCTGATCCCGATGTTCTCCTGGTTCGGCCAACGTCCAAATCAAAAGCAGATCGTCGATCACTTGGCCCATCGATGCACGAGGTCGCACGGTGAGGATACCGGGCACGTGTCGCCCCGATGCCAAGTGGTCTTCTAAATGAACGGGCATGGAGCGACGGTTGCGAGTGACGAGGTGGTATTGCTCCGCTTCCAGCCAGATGAGGATTTCGGGGTCCAATGTGCCAAGCTCAGGCGCGGGCACGATGCCGACAGAAAGAAGCTGAATCGCTGGCTCGCGCCGGATCAGTTGATCGCTGACGGCGTGAGGCATATTCTCGTCAAACAGAAAGCGAATGTCGCTCATGCGGCAATTCGGCGATCCTGCCGTTCCGCTTTCTGCGCAAGCAGTCTGCGAACGACCGCCGATGGGTGTTGCGCTTGTTTTTGCCAAGCCGATTCAGCATCGTGCCGCCACTGCGCCAAGTAGCTATCAAGCGCTGCTTGATTGCGCAGATAATAGGTCACCGTCGCATAGATTTGCTCCAGCGTCAAGGCACGATAGCGCAGCGCAATCTCTTCGGGGCTGATACCTTGCAGATAATCCTCCAGTACAGTTTCAATCCCCACGCGCGTGCCTTTGATGAGAACGTCACCTTCCGGCAGGCGCTCAAAATAATTCTCCAGCGTTGTTTCGTTTCCCATCATTTTGTCGTCCTCTTAAACGCAGGGCTATCTCGACGTTTCGACCGTAGCCAATTATACCATATCGAAGTTGCAGAAAGACTTCGTCAAATCGAACTGCACAGCCAACGCGACATATCGGCTGTGCGGTTCAATCTTCTACACCCGCTCCACCCCGACCGTCACCTCCTCGCCCCCCAACACAAAGCTCGTCGACGCGACCTCATCGACCACCACGCCATTCGACCGCAGTTCCGTCGTCAGCGTCTCCGCCTGCACGTAGTCGCCGAAGCCATCCAGCACGGTACGCACGAGCGGGGTATCGGCGACGTAGAGCGTGATGCGGTCGCTGATGTCGAGGCCAGCGTCTTTGCGCAGCTGCTGGATGTGGCGGACGAGTTCGCGGGCGTGGCCCTCCTGTTCGAGTTGGGGCGTGAGCGCGGTGTCGATGCCGACGGTGACGCCCTTTTCGGCGGCGACGGCGAGGCCCTCGGCGGGCTCGGTCTGCACGACGACTTCGTCCGCGGCCAGCTCGACCGGCTCGCCCTCCAGCGTGATCGTCACCGGCTCGCCCGCGTCAACCGCCGACGCGACCGCTGCCGGGTCGAGGTCGGCCAGGGCCTGGCGCACCTGCGGGAACTGCTTGCCAAAGCGCGGGCCAAGCGCGCGGTTGTCCGGCAGAATGCGGTAGCCCATGAGCGCGTCGGCCTGCTCAACAAAGTTGAGCGCCTTGACGTTGAGCTCGTCGGTGACAATCTCGACCAGCGGCGCGGCGAGGTCATGCATGCCTTCGCCCGCGTGGACGAGCACCTGGGCGAGCGGCTGGCGCACCTTGAGGCCCGCGTTGCTGCGCGCGCTCAACCCCAGCGAGGCGACGCGACGGGCCAGCTCCATCTGCTCGACCAGCGTGCGGTCGACGGCGGACTGGTCGCCTTCGGGCCAAATCGTGTGGTGGATGCTTCCATAAGACTCGGGCTGGACGTTGCGCACGAGATTTTGGTAGACATTCTCGGTCACGAAGGGCATCATCGGCGACATCATGCGCGTCAGCTTGACGAGCACGTGCCAGAGCGTGGCGTAGGCGCTGGCCTTGTCCGTGTCCGCTTCCGAACGCCAGAAGCGGCGGCGCGAGCGACGCACGTACCAGTTCGTGAGGTCATCCAGCAGCGGCTCGATCACGAGCGTGGCGGCAAAGGCATCGTAGCGCTCCAGCGACTCGGTGACTCTCGGCAGCACCTCGTTGAGCCGGGCCAGCATCCACTGATCCAGCGGGTTGTCGCTCTGCGGCGTCGCGCCTTCGGGGTGCTCCGGGTTGAACGAATCCCACTGCGGCGTCCACTCGTCGAGGGCGGCGTAGGTGGTGAAGAAGCTGTAGACGTTCCAGAGCGGAATCAGCACGCGGCGGCGCACGTCGTCGGCGCGGTTGTAGCCAAAGAGCAGGTTGTTCTCCGGCTTGTGCGCACAGTAGAGCCAGCGCATGGTGTCCACGCCCATCTTGTCCGCGGCCTCGTTAAACTCGATGGAGTTGCCCCACGATTTGTGCATCTCACGGCCATCCTCGGCCAGCAGCGTGGCGTAGCTAAAGAGATTTTTGAAGGGCCCCTTTTCGGCGATGACGGTGCTCATGGCGAGCAGGCTGTAGAACCAGTTGCGAAACTGGCCCGGAAAGCTCTCGGTGACGAGATCCGCCGGGAACCACTTCTCCCAATACTCGCGATCCTCGCGGTAGCGCAGCGTGCTAAAGCCGACGATGCCCGCATCCAGCCACGGGTTGCCCACCTCCGGGATGCGCGAAATCGGCTTGCTGCATTCGGGGCAGGCGACTTTCACCCGGTCGATAAAGGGGCGATGGGGCGTGTGCCCCTCGAACTCGTCCCAGCCCTCGACGGCCTTTTCGCGCAGCTCCTCCTTGTCGCCGATGACGACAAAGGCGCTGCACTCCTTGCACGTCCAGATCGGCAGCGCCAGGCCCCAGTAGCGCTTCTTGGAAATCATCCAGTCGTGCATGTTGCGCAGCCAATCCTGCTCCCTCGCCTGCCCAAAATCGGGATACCAGTTGGCCTCGTCCACGCTCTCCATAATCTGGTAGCGCAGGCTCCGCTCTTTTTCTTCGGGGGTGACTTCGCTGCGCGGTTTGTCGTAGAGCTTGCCCATGGAGATAAACCACTCGTCCACAAAGCGGAAGACCAGCTCGGTGGCACAGCGCCAGCAGGTCGGGTAGCGATGGGTGTAGGGCGCGACGTTGTAGAGCAGCCCCTTTTTGTCGAGATCGTCAAAGACCAGCTCGGCCACGTCGCTGACCTGCACGCCCGTCTGCCAGCCGTAGCCGCTCACAAAGTAGCCCTCGCCGTCGAGCGGCGCAAGAATCGGCAGCCCGTGCTCGCGGCCCAGCTGAAAATCCTCCGCGCCACAGCCCGGCGCAATGTGGACAATGCCCGTGCCCTCGTCCTCGCCCACGTAGTCGGCGGCGATCACGCGGTGCGCCTGCGCCGCCGATTGGTCGATGCCTTTCTTGAATTCGTCCAGCGTGGTCACGCCGCCGATGGCCTGCGCGGCGGGCAAATCGTCGAAGGGCCCGTCGTAGGCCCAGCCGACCATCTCCTTGCCGGTCAGCGTGCCCAGTACTTCCCAATCCTTGCCCTGCTCGCCCTGCAAAATGTTGGTCGTGCCCTTGCTCAGGTAGAGCACCTGGTCGCCCTGTTTGACCTTGAGGTAGGTCAGCGCCGGCCCCACGGCGGCGGCGACGTTGCTGCTCAGCGTCCACGGCGTCGTCGTCCACACCAGCAGCGACTCGCCCGTCTGGTTACCTTCCTGATCGCGCAGCGGCAGGCGCACAGTGACGGCGCGGTGGGTCACGTCGCGGTAGCCGTCGGTGACGATTTCGTGCTGGCTAATGCCCGTGGCGCAGCGCGGACACCACGGCATCACGTCCGCGCCGCGGTAGAGCCAGCCCTTCTCCCAGCACCGCTTGAGGAAGGTCCAGATCATGTAGTTGTTTTCGTTGGAGAAGGTGAAGTAGCTTCCGCCCAGCTGCGGCAGGCCCAATTGTCCCACCACCTGCTCGACGGTGTCCGTCACCGTGCCGGACGGCCCCTCGTAGGTGATCGTCTCCATCGGCGATTCGGCAAGCTGGTCGGCCAGCTTGGTCAGCCGCTCTGGGTCGTTCCACTCCATCCAGTAGCCCAGCCGCTGCGACTGCTGCGTCTGCACCGCGGCAAAGCGCAGCACCCGCTCCTTGCAGGCGCGCACAAAGGTGTCCAGCCCAAACTCCTCGATGTCCTTCTTGGACTGGAAGCCAAACGACTTCTCCACCTCCACCTCCACCCACAGCCCCTGGCAGTCAAAGCCCTGCTGGTAGCGCAGCTCGCGCCCGCGCATGGCCCAGAAGCGGTTGTACAAATCCTTAAAGGTGCGCCCCCAGCCGTGGTGCGCCCCCATCGGATTGTTGGCCGTAATCGGTCCGTCCAGAAACGACCAGGGCGGCAGCCCCTTGCGCAGGTCGCGCCCCTTCTGGAAGGCGTTGGTCTCGCGCCAGAAGTCGAGCGTGGCGTGTTCGAGCTCGACAAAGTCGACTTTGTTGTCTACAGGATTGAATGGCATAATTTGTCCCTTGCTGCGTACCGCATTTTGGTGACTCTTTGAGATTTCACAATGACTATCAACTTACAAATTGCGCCCAACGACTTTTCGACGACGGAAGTGCGCGAGACGCTAACGCTGGCGCTGGCTGCCGAAACACGCCAGGCTAAAGCGCGGCGCGATTATTTTGCGGAGCAGTGCGTTGCGTTTGAGCAAGCCCACCTCCTTTCTTCTGATAACTTCCTCGACCAGTTCGATGCGGGTACGCTTGGCGATGACGCTGTCTATTTTGATTGGTATGCCGCCAAGCGTGGGTTGGATTTGTGGACACGTCGTCATCAAATATTGAGCGACATCTCGGCGTGAATGCACAAATTTACTGTCAGGAACTGCATCGTGCTGTTTCGAGCAATGCGTTCGTCCTCTCGGTCGACCTTCACTTCCGCGAGATCGATGAGTCGGAATGCTACGTTCGGGGCGTGCTTCAGCTTACCGGAAATTTACAGCTTCACGTGGCCGAGTATATTATTACCGCGCCAGGAATCGAGCGTCCCAAATATCGGTATCACCTTCGGCGTGCGGACGCGACGCTCGTGGCACGCTGGGACAACGTCCGCCACCATTCCCACATCTCGACGTTTCCCCATCATCGCCACGATGAGAATAACGATATTCATCCATCACCTGCGATGGACATTCCATCCGTGCTTGTGGCACTCCTTCCCCTAATTACCGCCGTGGAGTAGACACGCCCCATACCGAGTCGACTCCGCGAGACAGCCCCGTTCCGCACGCCCCGTTCGCACGTGGGCGTGCTCACTCCTCATCGCAATTTCCCCATAATTTTGCACGCAAAAAACCCGCCCCCACGATCGGGGACGGGCTCGAAGAGTCCGCGGTACCACCCCGGTTCTCAATCTGCCCTGGGGCAAGATCAAGCACCTTGTTGCCGAGCCAGCAAGAGTAAATCTGCTGAGTCCGCTGCGGAATAACGGTCCGCTTAACCGGCGACGCTTACTGAGCAATCAGTATCCAGTTAGCAGTAAACAGTTCAACGTCGGTCACCCGATTTTGAAAACTGATTACTGTTTGCTGCTCACTGACAACCGTTCAGCCCGCTGCTCCGGAGGGATTTTCCACACGCGAGGGACTGCCGGGCTTTCACCACCCCCGGTTCGCTGCCAGACGTTCGCGCGTCTACTCGTCTCCATCAACGCATTTGGGTTTGCGCTATTTAGTTGGGGATAAGTTTAGTCTGTCACGGAGCGATTGTCAAACAAAGAATGGAGCGCGGATTGAGCGAATTAAGCAGATGGAGGCGGATTTTTGATCCGCCTCCATCTGCAATCCGCCCGAGCCGCGTTCTATTATTACAATCGACGGCTAATCTGCCGCCTGCGACACGGCCCCGTTCAACGAAAACAGCTCGTTGACCTGCTCGCGGGTCAGCGTCGGCTGGCCGTCGTAGAGAAAGCAGGAGGCGGCGCGTTGCTCGTCGATTCGAAAAAGCGGCGGCCGCTCCCGGCGACAGATGTCCATGACGTGGGGGCAGCGATCGGCGAACTTGCAGCCGCCGGTGACGCTGCCTCTCGTTTCGCCCGCGCGCATCACAAGTTCCGAGCCTTCGCCCCAGCGCCGGCTGATGTCCGGCCAGGGAATCGAGCGGATCAGCAGCTGGGTGTAGGGGTCCTTGGGGTCCTTGATGACGAGATCGACATCGCCCGCTTCACGGATCGAGCCCTGATACAAAATCAGGATGTTGTCGCTGATGTGGTAGGCGGTGGTGAGATCGTGGGTGACGTAGAAAATCGAAATGCCGTACTCGTCCTTGATCGTGCGCAGCGCCTCCAGGATCGTGGCGCGCAATGAAGCATCGACCATGGATACTGGCTCGTCGGCGACAATTAGCTTGGGTCGCATCAGCAGCGCACGGGCGACGACGAGCCGCTGTCGCTGACCGCCGCTAAGCTGGTGCGGAAAGCGGCCCAGCGTCTCTTGCGGGCGCAAGCCAACGCTCTCCAGCGCCTCCTCAATCTTCATCTGCACTTCCTTGCGCGAGGTGGCCAGCTTGAAGCGGCGCAGCGGCACGCGCAGCAGGTGGTCGACCTTGTAGAAGGGGTTGTAGACGGCGAAGGGGTCTTGAAAGATGGCCTGTACGTCCTGGCGAAACTGCCACTTTTCGCCGCGCGAGAGCTTCTGCAAATTCTTGCCGTTGTAGAGCACTTGGCCCTTGGTGGGCTCGTGGAAGCCGAGCAGCGTGTAGCCCATGGTGGATTTGCCGCTGCCGCTCTCGCCGGCCACGGTCAGCAGGGTCGGCGTATCGGTCTCAATCGAGAGCGAAATATCATCCAGCGCGATGACGCCTTTGTCCGGCTCCAGCAGGCTGCCGCCAAATTTTTTGGTTACGTTGCGTAATTCGAGAAGGGGTGTTTTTGCCATTATGCGGGGATACCTTGGGATTGTGCGTGGACGGGTTGGTTCGCGGCCCAGCGCCAAAGCCTTTCAAATTGAGATTGACTGATTTCTTGTGCCTGAAATTGTGGATCGGCGTTGATTTCGTCTAGGGTGGACAGTTTTACTTCAGCCAATCCACTTGTTCCTGCTTGATACCCAGCCCTGGCATAACCGACCGAACCGTCGTGAAACACCTCGATCTTGCGCGTCTCCCAGCCTTCGGCATCGTACTCACCGTAAATTTTCACCGGCTCGTCCAGATGCTTGTGATGCCATTTGACCTGAATATATTGCATCAGCCTACCTTTCCACTTCTTACTATCCGAGCGCCTACATCGAGTGCCGCCGAATTCGGGATGACGTAAACGTGCGTTCGCCCCCGCTTTACTTGGAGACCCGCTGTGTCGATAGCAACGAAGTGCGTGTAGCGTCTTCCCTGCCATGGAATTCTTAAAAATGCCCGAGACAGCTGTGTCGATGTCATGCTTCCTGGCTCAATGTCCGAAAGATACTGACCATTACCGTAGCGCACATCTTTGGGGCTGGTCTCCCTGGTAGATGCCCAAATTTGCTGAGTCAACAAAATTCCGCGGACGCCCTGCTCATCGGTGTAATGATACAGAATCATCTTTCACTACTTGCCATTTGAGCAGTATTCTAAACCGCGATTTGGCTCACGTCAATCTCGTCGTGTTGGGCCGTTTGTGCCTTCTGCCCGGCCTGAATGTCGCGCCAGAAGTGGCAAGCAACGGAGTGATTCGGTTTGGCCTCTTCATAGACCGGCACGTCCGTGCGGCAGATATCCTCGGCGTAGGGGCAGCGCGGGTGGAAGACGCAGCCGTCCGGCATTTCGCGCTGCGAGGGCGGCAGGCCGGGAATGCCCTGCAGGCGGCCCTTCTTCTCCAGACCCGGCAGGCTGCTGATCAGCAGCTGGGTGTACGGGTGGAGCGGCCCGGTGAAAATATCTTCAACCGCGCCCAGCTCCATCATCTTGCTCGTGTAGAGCACGGCTAGTTCGTCCACAAACTGGGCCATCAAGCCCATGTCGTGGCCGATCAGAATCACCGAGTTGCCCATCTCCTCCTGCAGGCGACCAATTGTCTCCATCACCTGCCGCTGCACCACCACATCCAGGCCGCTCGTCGCTTCATCGGCAATGATAACCTTGGGCTGCATGGAGATACCGATGGCGATGCAGACGCGCTGCTTCATGCCGCCGCTGAGCTCGTGCGGATAGCGGTCGGCGACGCTGGCTGGCAGGTCGACCGATTCGAGCAGGTTCGCCACAAACTCACGCGCTTCGGCCCGGCTCATCTGGATATCGTGATCCCTGAGCGCGTCCAAAATCTGCTCGCGGATCGGAATCACGGGGTTAAGCGAGTTCATCGCGCCCTGCGGAATCATGCTGATCTCGTTGAGGCGGAAGTGACGCACTTCTTTGTCGCTCATCTCGGTCACGTCCGTACCGTCGAGCAGGATCCGGCCCGTTTCGATGCGACCGGGCGGACGGATCAGCCGCATCAGCGCCAGCGCCGCCGTGGACTTGCCCGAGCCAGATTCGCCAACAAGACCCAGCCGCGTGCCCTTGCGCAGGGAAAAGCTGATGCCGTCCACGCCCTTCACCGTGCCCGCATCCACAAAGTAGTAGACGCGCAGGTCGTTAACGTCCAGGACGATCTCCTCGGTGCGGCGGCTGTTGCGCCGATCCGTGCGCGGCGTAAATTGGGACGCTTGGGGCTGCGCCGTGGATTGTCTAATTGGGGTGGGAGTACTCATGCGGACTTTCTCACTCGTGGGTTGGCCAATTCATCCAGGCCAATCGAAATCAGGAACAACATTACAAAGACGAGGGCGACAATCGTAATCGGCACGGCCCCCCACCACCAGAGCCCGCGCAAAAAGGCGTTCTGGTTCATCACCCAGTAGATGGTCACGCCCAGCGTGGGTTCGCGCAGCGGACCGAGGCCGAGCGCCGCCAGACCCACCGAGGCAAAAATCGCGCCCGTCACCGCGCCAACCAAACTTGCACCCAAGTAGGGCAGCAGGTTGGGCAACATTTCGCGGAAGATAATGCCCATGCCGCTCATGCCGTTGAGCCGCGCCATCATCACGTAGGGGCGCTCCTTCATGCTGAGCACCTGGGCGCGGATCACGCGTGCTGGCCCGCGCCACGAAATCAGCGCGATGATCAGCGCCATACTGGTAATGGTCAACGTCTGATCCCCCAGCGAGGAGGCGACCACCACCAGAATTAGCAGGCCGGGCACGGTTAGCAGCACATCGACCGCCCAGCGCACGATGGCGTCGTAGACGCCGCCGTAAAAGGCCGAAGTAAAGCCGAGAAAGGTGCCGACGATGATGCCGATCACCCCGGCAAGCAGCCCAATGCGCATGGTGAGCCACGTGCCAAAGACGGCCACGGCAAAGAGGTCGCGCCCCTGGGCGTCCGTGCCAAAGGGATAGGCGACGGGTGGCGTTTCGTCGCAGCCGGGATCGGTGCGGGGGCAGTAGTTTAGCGTCGGCGGCGAGCTGGCCGGCCCGGCGAGCGGGTAGGGATCGACTTTGGCATCGACAAAGAAGGAGCCGATCACCGAGAACAGAATCATCCCGACCAGGATGCCCAGGCCGATGGTGAGCGTGACGTTGCGTTTGAAGTAACGGAGGGTGTTGCGGAAGCGGTCCATATTTTTGATTGAGTCCTAGAAGGGCTTCTAGCGGATGCAGCGGATTGGTCGGATGAAGACGGATTTTTCTGATCCGCTAAATCCGTCTTCATCCGCCAAATCCGCTAGCTATTATTCTCGTACGAAATCCGCGGGTCCAGCAGCGGATAGATCATGTCCATGATAAACATCGCCACGGCAATGGAGGCGGTGATGATAAAGACGATGCCGTAGATCACAAAGTAGTCGAGCTGATTGATCGAGCGGGCCAGCAGCGTGCCCAGGCCGGGGTAGCCAAAGACGAGCTCGACGAGCACCGAGCCGGAAACGAGGAAGCTAAAGGCCAGCGCAAGGCCCGTTACCTGAGGCAAGATGGCGTTGCGCATGGCATACTTGTAAAACAAGCGCCCATCTTTCAGCCCCTTGGCCTCGCCAAAGGTCATGTAATCCTCGCCCTCAACGGTCACCATCATCCCCCTCATGCCGATCACCCAGCCCCCCATGCTGGTGAGGACGATGGCTAAGCCAGGCAGGATAGAATGCCTGATAATCTCCAGGGCAAAGGACCAACTTATTTGAGGAATTGTCCCGATGCCGTAGCCGCCGCCCAGCGGGAGCAAGTTCATGCGAAAGGCCAAAAAGTAGATCAGCACCAACCCCACGATAAACGAGGGGACGTTGGCAAAGATCAGCAGCGAGGGCAGGATATAGCGAAAAATCGGCTGATTTGACCACGACATCAGCGCGCCGAGCAGCGTGCCGATCAGGAAGGCGATGATGGTCGTCACCGTGAGCAAGCCGATGGTCCACGGCAAGCCTTCGCCGATCAGCTCCAGCACGGTCTTGGGGTAGTTGGCAATCGAGACGCCCAGGTCGCCCCGCAGCAGGTCGCCCATGTAGTTGGTGTACTGTCGCCAGAGCGGCTGATCCAGCCCAAAACGCGCCTCGTAGGACTGCACCATCTCCTCAAAGCCGGGCGGGATGTAGCCGCTGCGCGTGGCCTCCTGCAGCAGCTTCTCGCGCAGCGGGTTGCGCGGCGTGATCTGGGGAATGAAAAAGTTGAGCGTCGCCGCTGACCAGACGATCAGCAGCAGCAGCCCGAAACGACGAAAGACAAATTGCCAGGAGTAACGCATGAAGAAGCTCCATTTACGATTTTAGATTTACGATTTGGTCGGCGAGTTACCAATCAGGCAATTTGCAGAGACATATCGTAAATCGTAAATCCCAAATTTAAAATCACTGTACCGGTTGAAGGTTGTTAAAAATCAGCCCCACCGTCTGGTGCCAAAACGCGCCGTTGACGTAGTTGTTCTCGGTCGTCGGCCAATTGGTCCAGTAGGTGGTGTTCATCGGGATGCGGTGCAGCCACTGCATGATCGGGCAGTCGATCAAATCACGCAGGTAGATTTCGGTGGCGGCGAGGTAGAGCTCCATGTAGGACGAATCGTTGGGATCGGGGGCGATGGCCGCCATCTCGTTGATAATCGCGTCGTACTCTTCGTTTTGGTAGCGCGAGAAGTACTGCGCCGGTTCGCCCGTCGGACGGTAGTATTTGCTGGTGTAGAAGTCCAGCGTATCAAACGGATCGGCGATGGAGCCGCCGTGGCCAAAGAGCGAAATTTTGGCCGTGCCGTCGGAACGCAGCGTACCGGCATCGGCGGGCGTGGTGTAGTCGGCCTGGAAACCGCCGCGACGCAGCTGTTCGGCCAGCACGGGGCCGATGTCGTTGAAAATCGATGTGCCGATGATGGTGGCCTGAATTGGCTCGCCGTCTCGCATCCAAAAGTCGCCGTCTCGCGTGTAGCCCGCTGCTTCCATGCGCTGCGCGGCTTTATCGAGACTGTGTTCGTTGGTGTCGTACTCTTCCAGCAGGCCAGCAGCGGCTTCAAAATAAGGCTCGAGCGGCGGATAGGCGGGGAAAGGTAGCTTCGTTAAGATGCCGGAGCCTTCCAGCGCAACATCGAGCATCTGCTGGCGATCAATCGTGTAGCTGACGGCCCAGCGCACGTCGACGCTGTTGAACGGCTCGTCGTCGCAGTTAAACCAGAACGACGTCGGCCACCAGTCGATGTAGCCATACGGCAAATCGCGCAGGCTGTGGGTAATAACGTTGGTGTTGCCGCTAACGGTCTGTGGAATCGTGGTGGCACGCATCCCGAGACTGGAGTCGATGTCGTTGTTGATGACCAGCTGCGCGGCCCGTTCCTCGCCCGAAGAAGGGATTTTGATCACGCGCTCGATCTGCGGCAGCTCGGCAAAGCCCGTCGCCGCAGCCCACCAGTCGTCGCGCCGATCCATGATCTGCTGCTGCGGCGTCCACGAGACAACGTTGAACGGCCCCGTAACGACAGGCAACCCGGCGTCGAGGTCGTAGTGGGGGAAACCGGGAATATCCTCCGCGTCCTGGAAAATGTGCTGCGGAACCCACCAAATGCCGGTGTCGAACTTGCCGTAGAGGTGGCTAAAGAGAAAGCGCGGGCGCGGCTCGAAGAAGCGGATCACCGCCGTCAAGTCGTCCACCGCCTCGGCGGATTCCACCCACTCGTTGACTTCGGAGGAATTGCGCAACTCCGGCGCGTTCTCCTTGAGCATGTTGAGCGTAAAGGCCACATCGCCCGCCGTAAAGGGCGTGCCGTCGCTCCAGGTAACACCGTCGCGAATGTTGACCGTCAGTTCGGTGAAGTCATCGTTGTAATTGGCGTCCTCCGCCAGCCAGGGAACGACCTCATCGGCAAAGGCCGAGTAGTAGAAGAGCGGCTCAAACGAGCCCATGACGGCGCGGTGACCGCCCTGCCCGCCGGCGGCGTAGGCGTTGGCCAGGCCGACATCCGTAAACTGCCCGTCCGTGCCGGACCACATCAGGATCAGCGTGCGCTCGCGCGCCACCTCGCCCAAGCTCGCATCCGTTACTTCGGCGACGGCATCGCCCGCTGCGGGTGCGGCATCGCCAGCCTCCGCGCCGGGAGTAGTCGGTGTTGCGCCGGCGCACGCCGTGGCGAGCACGCCCAGCGTGGTCAAGCCGGAGAGCCGCAGGAAGTCGCGGCGATTCAGACTGTTGCGCTGCTCGGGCGTTAAGGAACTGGCGCTTTGCTCTTCCATCGTAACCTCCTTGCGTTGTGCGAAAACGGTAGACATCTTGTCCGTCACCTTTGCTCCGCAAGGTGACGATAATCGTTTACCCCTAATTGTGAGAAATTCCCAACACGAAAGGTAAACCCCAACCCGTCACGTAGCGGAGCATACGTGACCTACGGTTGATTCTAAAACGTAAAAGGCGAAGGGGTGAATAAGAACCCAACCCCTTCCCCTTGTCACCCCTGCCTTCGCGAGGGCAGGCTCTTGTCGCCTACCCCTGCGCCGGCTGCAGGTTGTTAAAGACCAGCCCCACCGTCTGGTGCCAGAAGGCACCGTTGACGTAGTTGTTATCCGCCGTCGGCCAGTTGGTCCAGTAGGTCTGGTTCATGGGAATGCGGTGCAGCCACTGCTGGATCGGACAATCGATCAGGTCGCGCAGATAGATTTCCAGCGCCGAGAGATAGAGATCCATGTACGCGGAATCATCGGGTGATGGGGGAATAGACGCCATCTGATCCAGGATTGCATCGTACTCCTCGTTCTGGTAGCGCGAGTAGTACTGCGCGGGCTCACCGGTGGGGCGGTAGTACTTGCTGGTGTAGAAGTCCAGCGTGTCAAAGGGATCGGCAATCGAGCCGCCGTGGCCAAAGAGCAGAATCTTGGCCGTGCCGTCGGCCATCTTTGTGCCGGAATCGGCGGGAACAACATAATCGGCCTGAAAGCCGCCCTGCCGCAGCTGTTCGGCCAGCACGGGGCCAATATCATTGAAGATGCCAAAGCCATGAATCACTGCTTCAATGGGCGCACCGTCCTTCATCCAGAAGTCGCCGTCGCGCGTGTAGCCAGCGGCCTGCATGCGCTCGGCGGCTTTGTCCGGGTTGTGCTCGTTCGTGTTGTACTCTTCAAGCAGCGGAGCCGCGGCATCGATGTAGGGCTGGAGCGGTGGGTAGTAGGGGAAGGGCAGCTGCGTGAGAATACCGGAGCCCTCCAGCGCCACGTCCAGCATCTGCTCGCGGTTGATGGTGTAGCTGACGGCCCAGCGTACGTCCGCGCTGTTGAACGGCTCGTCGTCACAGTTAAACCAGAGCGAAGTCGGCCACCAGTCGGTGTAGCCGTAGGGCAGCTCGCGATCGGTGTGGGTGATAATTTCGGGGTTGCTGCTCACCACCTGCGAAATGGTTGTGGCGCGCATGTCCAAGCTGGTATCGATCTCGTTGTTGATAATCAGCTGGGCGGCGCGCTCTTCGCCCGTCCACGGAATTTTGATAATGCGTTCGATCTGCGGCAGCTCGGCAAAGCCAATCTCCGAGGCCCACCAGTCGTCGCGGCGGTCGATAATCTCCTGCTGCGGCGACCATGAGACGACGTTGAAGGGGCCGGTGAAGACGGGCAAGCCAGCTTCGGGGTCATAGAAGTTGTAGCCAGCCACATCCTCCACATCCTGGAAGATGTGAGCCGGAACCCACCAAATGCCGGTGTCAAATTTGCCGTAGAGGTGGCTGAAGAGGAAGCGCGGGCGCGGGTCGTTAAAGACAATTTGCACGGTCAGATCATCGACGGCTTCCACCGAGCTGATCCAGTCCGCCAGCTCGGATGAATTGCGCAGCACCGGCGCGCTGTCGATCAGCATCTGCATGGTGAAGACCACATCATTGGCCGTGAAAGACTCGCCGTCGCTCCAGGTAACGCCGTCGCGGATGTTAACCGTCAGCTCGGTGAAGTCATCGTTGTAGTTCGCATCCTCGGCCAGCCACGGAATCGTTTCATCCGAAAAGGCCGAGTAATAAAACAGCGGCTCATACGCACCGGGCACGGTGCGGTGCATGGGCAGGGCGCCCGTGGCGTAGCCATTGGCCACGCCGGAGGTCGTAAACTGCCCGTCGATGCCGTCCGACATAATGATCAGCGTTTTGTCGCGCGCCACATCACGCAGGCCAGCCGTATCAGCTGCTACTGGGGCAGCGGCGTCGCCACCGGCAGCGGGAGCTGCGGCATCGCCAGCATCGGGAGCCGCAATGGGCGTACCCGCGCCACAGGCCGTGGCAATAACACCCGCCGTGGCAAGGCCGGACAGCCGCAGGAAGTCGCGGCGGTTTAGGCCATTGTTGATTTTAGGGGTCGAGAGTTGTTCGTTCGGGGATTTCATATGTTTCCTTTGGTTACTTGTGAAAGAACTTAAAAAATAAACGCGGAGCTTTCATTTTATATTTACCCGCATCCTCCCTTTATCTAAACAGAGGGATGCGGGCAAAAGCGAAGAGACCTTACCCTTGCGCTGGCTGCAGGTTGTGCAGGATCAGCGGAACCGTCAACGACCAGAAGGAACCGTTGATGTAGGGATTATCGGACGTGGGCCAGCCCGTCCAGTAGGTCTGGTTCATGGGGATGCGGTGCAGCCACTGCTGGAGCGGCACGTCGATCAGGTCGCGCAGGTAGATTTCGATGGCGGCGAGGTAGAGGTCCATGTAGGCCGGATCGTCCGGCGAGGGAGCCATGGAGCTCATCTCCTCCAAGATCGCATCGTACTCCTCGTTCTGGTAGCGCGAAAAATAGGGGGCGGGCTCGCCCGTGGGGCGGTAGTACTTGCTGGTGTACATGTCCAGCGTGTCAAACGGGTCGACAATCGAACCGCCGTGACCAAAGAGCGAAACTTTGGCCGTGCCCTCGGAGCGCTGCGTGCCCGCATCCGCGGGCGTCACGTACTCCGCCTCAAAGCCACCCCGCCGCAGCTGCTCGGCCAACACCGGCCCAATGTCGTTGAAGACGGTCCAGCCCACAATGGTCGCTTGGGCAGGCTCACCATCCTTGGTCCAGAAATCGCCGTCGCGCGTGTAGCCCGCGGCTTCCATGCGCGTTGCGGCCTTATCCAGGTTGTGCTCGTTGGTATCGTATTCGGCCAGCAGGTCGGCCGTGGCGTCGATGTAGGGCTGGAGGGGTGGGTAGTAGGGGAAGGGCAGCTGCGTCAGAACACCGGAGCCTTCGAGCGCCACATCGAGCATCTGCTGGCGATCCAGCGTGAGGCTCACCGCCCAGCGTACGTCCGCGCTGTTGAACGGCTCCTCGGAGGTGTTAAACCAGAGCGACGTCGGCCACCAGTCAATGTAGCCGTAGGGCAGCTCGCGCTCGGTGTGGGTGATAATTTCGGGGTTGCTGCTGATCACCTGCGAAATCGTGGTGGCGCGCAGGTCCAGGCACGAATCGATCTCGTTGTTGATGACAAGCTGCGCCGCCCGCTCCTCGCCGGAGAAGGGCAGCATGATCAGCCGTTCCACCTGCGGCAGCTCGGCAAAGCCCGTCTGCGCGCCCCACCAGTCGTCGCGCCGATCCACAAATTTTTGGCTGGGCGTCCACTCGGTAATTTTGTAGGGCCCCGTGCACAGCGGCCAGTTTTGTTCGGGGTCGTAAAATTCAAAGCCAATCACTTCCTCCACATCTTGGTAGATGTGCTCGGGAACGATGTAAATGCCGGTGTCAAACTTGTAGGAGAGGTGCGTCAGCATAAAGCGCGGGCGCGGCTCAAAGAAGCGGATCAGCACCGTGCTGTCGTCAACGGCCGTTGCCTCCTCCACCCACGCATCCACCTCGGTGGAGTTGCGCAACATCGGGGCATTCTCCTTTAGCATGTTGAAGGTAAAGGCCACATCGCCCGCGGTAAAGGGCGTGCCGTCGCTCCACAACACACCGTCTCGAATGTTGATCGTCAGCTCCGTGTAATCGTCGTTGTACTCGTAACCCGTCGCCAGCCAGGGAATGTGTTCATCGTCAAAGGCCGAGTAGTAGTAGAGCGGCTCCCACAGCGCAGCGCTGCCGATCTGGTGGGTAGCGCCCGTTGCGTAAGGGTTGCCCAATCCAACATCGGTAAACTGTCCGTCGCTGCCGCCAAACATCAGCACCAGCGTGCGCTCGCGGGACAGCTCACCCACTGCGCCTTCAACGGCGACGGCCGCTTCGCCGCCCGGTGCTGCGGCCCCGCCTTCCGTGCCAGCGGGAGTCGATTGGCCACCGGCACAGGCCGTCGCGATCACGCCCGCCGTGGTTAGACCGGAAAGCCGCAAAAAGTCGCGGCGGTTCATACTCTTGTTGACGTTGGAGGATTCCATAAAACAATGCTCCTTTGGTTAAATTGAGATTGGCTTGTTGGATAGGTAAACAATTGGCAGCGAAGAATTAATGGGGACAGTGTGCCGAATGCGTAACCGCTTCATTTGTGAGTTTTACAAACGTCAAATAGGGGGGAGACGGCATGGCTTACCTACAGAGCGGCTGGGCCGAACTATCTATCGCGGCCATCGAGGCCACGGGAAATTTCTTAGAGATAGGGGTTGCAGAAGCTGTGGGGAGTATGATACATTTTTCACGAACATTCGTCAAACGCCGCAAATTGGCTGCGCTCCCAACCTTTCCCTGCCGTGCTCCACTTTATCCAAACAACTTCTTTGAACAGCCTCAACCAGCTCACCAGCTTCGCCCGCCTCGCCCTCCGGCGACAGCGCTACCACCTGGGGTTGAGCCTGCTCACCCTATTTGGCGTGATGCTTGCCGTTGGTCTCGTAACGAGCGCCTCCTTTTTCGCCCAGGCGGTCGACACCGTGATGCTGCGCGAGCAGATGGGCGAGTACAGCCGCCTCACCGGGCGACCGGCCTTTTCCACGCGCGTCTTCGCCGCTTCGGACGAGGCCGTGCCCCTCTCGCTCGACCGCGTCGAAGCGCTGACTGAGCGGCTGTCGCAGACGCTTGCCGCCGAAGTCGGCCTGCCCGTGCGCGGGGTGGCGTGGCAAGCCAACAGCGGCGTGCTGCGGCTGCAAACGCCGGGGAGCGATGCGCGCGGCGAGCAGGTAAACGTGATTGTCGATGTGGGTGCGGTCGAGCAGATGGAGATGGTTGCGGGCGAACCGATGTCGGTCGCCGGTCGTCTGTCGTCCGGTGGACAACCGGAGGCGCTGGCGGCGTGGATTTATATTGATTTTGCGGAGGAAACGGGGACGCAGCCGGGCGACGACTTGCTCTTAACGTCGAGCGGCGGAGCGGAGATTCCCGTGCAGATTGCGGGCGTGTGGCGCACAGCCAATCACGAAGAGGGCGACGACGTCGACCGCGCGCTCACCGAAGCCCTGCTAACAACGCAATCAAGCTACGCCGCATATGTCGAGCCGCGGCTCGACCCCGCCGTGCGCACGGCCACGTGGCAGGTCGTCTTTGATGAGACCGCCGTTGTGCCCGCCGAGGGCCGGAGCTACCGCGACGGGCTGGAAAGCAGCCAGGCCGCCGTGCAGCGCTTCCTGCCCGCGGCGCGCGTCACCACGCCAACGTTGGCGCTGGGTGATTTTGTCCAGAGGCAGGATACGCTCACCACGCTGCTGCTCGGCTTCAACGTGCCGGGGCTGGCCTTCCTGCTCTACTTCCTGATCCTCACGGCCACGGTCATCGCCTACTGGCAGGGGCGCGAGATGCTGGTGTTGCTCAGCCGCGGCATGAACCGCTGGCACACGGCGCTGCTAACCCTGCTGGACGGGCTGATTCTCTTCGTAATAGGGCTGCCGCTGGGGCTGCTGCTGGGCGCGGGCTTGGCGCGCTTGATGGGCTACGCCAGCTCCTTCCTGAGCTTTGACGCCGCTCGGCTGGCGCTGCCAATCTCGCGCTTTGGCCTCAACGGCACGCTGGTTTTGCTGACGCTCGTCGTTATCATCGGCACCAAGCTGGTCGCGCTGCTGCTGGGCCAGCGGCGCAACCTGATGCAGCGGCGGCAGGAGCACGTGCGCCCCCAGCGCCCACCCTTTTGGTATCGCAACTACTTCGACCTGCTGCTCCTGCTCCCCGCCGCCTACTTCTACAGGCAGCTTATGCAGCGCGGCTCGCTTGCCAACCTCGTCGGCGACGCGCCCAGCGATCTCTACCGCGACCCGACGCTGGTGCTCGTGCCCGCCATCTTTATCTTCGTGCTGGCGCTGCTCAGCCTGCGCGTGTTTGCCTGGCTGCTCTGGCTGGCCGACCGCTTTACGGGGCGCATGAGCTGGCTGCCGCTGCACATGGCGCTGCGGCGGCTGGGGCGCTACAGCCACACCTACCTCAACCCGCTGCTGCTGGTCGTCGTCTCGCTGGCGCTGGGCGTCTACACCCTGTCGCTGGCG
The DNA here is from genome assembly GCA_965213535.1 of Caldilineaceae bacterium. Lineage (GTDB taxonomy): Bacteria > Chloroflexota > Anaerolineae > Caldilineales > Caldilineaceae > JBCCFC01. The sequence continues at coordinate 5,128,355 of OZ243888.1, read as the reverse complement.
GGCAGCCTGGATCGCTGGCTCGGCGACCGCGTCTACTATCAGACCGGCGCGGACCTCGCCTTCGAGCCCTTCCGCGAAGGCGATCTCGGCGCCCCAGAGGGCGGCTCCACTGGTGCACCGTGGATTCCAACGGTCGACGAATACGCCGCGCTCGACGGCGTGCTCGACGCCGCGCGGGTCGGCGACTACAACGCCGAAATGCTCCTGGCAGACGGTCGCTTTGGCGCGCGCTTCCTCGCCATCGACCGCGACGGCTTTGCCGACGTTGCCGCCTTCCGGGAGGACTTTGCCGCGCAGCCGCTCGGCGCGCTGATGAACAGGCTGGCGCAGTCGCCAAACAGCGTGCTCGTCTCGCAGCAACTGCTGGACGCCACCGGCCTCCAGGTTGGCGACGCGCTGCGGATGCGCGTCTTCCCCGATTTTGGCGTCAACCTCGAAGAGTCGTTTACGATTGCGGGGGCGTATGACTACTTCCCCACCGTCTACGAAGTTGATTGGGTCGAGCGCCGCGATGCCGAATTTGAGAACGCGATCACCGTCATCGGCAACCTGAACCACATCTTCTCCTTCTTCGGCGTTACCATGCCGCACGACATTTGGCTGCGCACGGCGGAGAGCGCCAGCGGCGTGGCCATCATCGACGCCATCCCCGACGCCACCGGCATCGACACCCTGCGCGACCGGGACGCCCGCGCCCTGATCCGCCGGGAGCAGGCGCAGATGGAGCGGGTTGGCGTCTTTGGCACGCTTTCGATTGGCTTTCTCGCCGCCGCGCTGATGGCCGCGATTGGGCTGCTGACCTACAGCTACGCCTCGCTGCAGGAGCGGCGCACCCAGTTTGCCGTGCTGCGCGCCGTCGGCATCCGCCACAACCAGGTGCTGGGGCAAATCGTGCTCGAATACGCCATCCTCACCGTCTTTGGCGCGATTGCCGGCATCGCCGCGGGGACGCTTGCCGCCCGCCAGTTCGTCCCCCTCTTCCGCGTCACCGGCGACGCGCAAACGGCGCTGCCCCCGCTGCTGCCCATCATCGCGCAAGGCGAGGTGATTCCGCTGACGGTGGGTTTTGTGGCGGTGATGCTGGCCGCTGAGGTGGGGTTGATTGCGGTGGCGCTGCGGGGGAAGCTGTTTCAGAGCTTGCGATTGGGCGAGCGGTGAGCGGGGAATCTTCACGCCCCCTGCGGGCTCTGTCCCGCTATATCTGGATAATCGTGTTCTCGCACGTCACCGTTCACACGGTGGCGTGCTCGCTCCGCGATGGCTAGGAATGAGAAGCGCCGCCCACATCAGGGCGGCGCTTTGATTGCGTATACTCGGGTGATTCACTCTGCTCCAGCAACTCAGCCACCCGCACTATCGACGAGGCGACGCTGAGGCGACACTGAGGCGACGCTGAGGCGACGCTCGTGCCATGTAGCAGAATTCAGGCATCATTTTCCGCTCACGCGAATTTACTCTGTACGAGGCGTTATCGCGGGGAAGATCAAGTAAAAAAGAACGCCGACTGCCCACCACACAGCAATAATGAAAAGTCGGTTGATTTCAACAAAGGGCAACCAGGACGACGCTGCTAACCCAACTGTGCCGCCAAGTCCAAACGTTAGGAGTTGCTTTAGCTTGCGTTTCTGCATTTTGCTACCAGTATTCTACTGCGCATCACGAGTACAATCTACGTGATGAGCGTAACACTTAAAATTTGAACTGACAACAAAAAATAGTTAATGCTCATCCGAATACGCCATCATGGCCATGCGGGGCTCCATTCAACCGGGCCTGCTGCGGCTAACGAAGCAATCTTCCTCGTGCCTTTGTGTCTTCGTGGTGAAAATCTTTAACTGGGTTGTGAGAGGTTGTCGGGAGAAAAGGCAAAGTTATCTTCTCCTGTAAATCTTAACTGGGAACAACTCTATCGGTATTGCCCAGCGCGTAAATACTAAGATTTAGTCTGCATGGGTGAGCGGCAAAGGATCGAGAGCGGTGGGGTGTCGCTCAAGCGCAACGGTCTGACTTTGCTTGGCGGCGCGTCGATAAACCAGCGGGGCCGTTGCCCAATACGCTGCGGCGATAGACAGCAGAATCACCGAAAACGCAGCGCTGCCCAACCAAAGCTGGAGCACAAACGCCCCCAGCGAGATGGCGACCGCCAAAATAGCGTAGACTCGCGTGCGGTGCAGCCAGGCGTAGGGGAGAAAGTGGACTCCGCCCAGCGAGGCTAACGTCAGCGGGATGCCGCCGGGGTTGAGGTTATAGATTAGGATCAGAATCGGCAAAGCCAGCGCCTGCGATACGGCCATCTGCACCGAGAGCACCCGCAGCGGATTGTCGGCGGCCATGCGCGTTGAGCCCATGCGACGCTCCAGCCAGAAGGCAACGGGCAGGGCCGCGCCGCCCTGGAACATGGCGATCAGCGCCGCCGTGGGGCGGGGCACAAAGAAAGAGAGAAGCGCCGTGACCAAGAAGGTCGCGCCATAGGCGATTAAAAAGGGCGCACCGCCCATCGAGCTGGCGCTGACTTCGTCAAAGGCTTGGTTGAAATCGTTTGTAGAATGGTTCACGATGATAGCTCCATTTGGGCGGGTTGCCCATTCAAGACCAACTGATGGGTAAAGGCGACAAGGTCAGTGGCAAAGCGCATCGGCTCTTCCCAATGCAGCCCGTGACCGGCGCTCGTAGACGACCAGCCCTGCATCCGCCATCGCCGCCAGCAGTGCCCCCTGGTCGGGGCGCGGGACAAAGCCATCTTCTGTTCCCCAAAGCAGCAGTGTCGGCAGGGTGACTTTGCGCAATTCGTCGACAAAGTCATCTTCCAACAGCCCTGCAAACGCGGCACGCCAAACGTGCGCTGGCGCTTTGAGGCGCTCCTTTACGATCATCTCGAAACGACTCGGAAACGGGCTGGGCCAGCGTGCTCTCTTGAAACTCGCGCACAAAGGCGGGGTCGATGGAGTCGATCGGCGGCGCGATGGCGGTCTCGTAGAATTTGACAATGCCGGGATTGCCGCCGTAGGCGGCAAAGGCGCCAATCAGCACGAGACCGCGCACGCGTGCCGGGCGGTCGATGGCAAAGCGCAGGGCGTTGGTGCTTCCCATCGAATGGCCCACCACCATCGCTGTGTCGAGACCCACGGCATCCGCAAACGACTTAACATCCGCCGGGTAAACCGGCTTAGGTGACGAGCATCGCCGCGGCCATGGCCGCCGTGTCCGTGTACTCCATGAAGCCGGTAATCTTCTCGTCGCGCAGCGTCAGCACGTGGGCAAATTGAGCGCTGTACGTCAATCCCGTGGCCTTGACGCGCCAGCGGTAGTTGCCCAGCACAACCACTTTATCACCCTGTGCTACAAACTCCTGCGGCTCAAAGTGCAGCGGCTCCTGCACGTCGGCCATCGTGCCCAGAAATTGCTTCAATCCGTCGCGACCCGTGTACTTGCCCGTGATGGGCAGCGCCGAGGGGCCGGGCACTTCGCCGTGAATCTCTTTGGCGTAGAGCTTGAGCACAGCCTCAATGTCGCCGCGCCCAAAGGCGGCGTAGGACTGCTGTACGATGTGGGTGTTCCGTTGCTCGTTCATGATGGCTCCTCGTGATGATTAAGGGAAACTGTTGAGAACTAATGAAAGACGAGACGGTCGCGAAAGGGGAGATTGGCGGTAAGGCTCACCTGGCCGGGCCTTCCCATTTGCCCCGTTTGTCCCATTAGCGACCCCTGGTAGACAGGGTAGCACGCAACGCGCGGCAGCACACCCGACGAAGGTTGGGTTTTGGGTTGGGTTTGTATTCGACGTGTAAAAGGCGTGTGGGAGACGAGCAATGGGAGACGAGCCCCTCGCAAAGGTGGTGGGCCGTCCGGCTCTTTATGCCGTTGTGGGATACGTCCAAATTCGGAAAGCATTTGGGGCAACCGATCCCCCGGAGGTCGAACCTTGCTTCCCTAAATCTGAGACGCTCCCCTCTTGTGCTCGAAAATGTATTATTGCCTCCTTTGTTTTATAATTGACTCATGTCCACGCCTATCTTGGCCACCAAACTTTATATTCCAACACCGCGGCTCAACTTTGTTCAGCGACAGCGCTTGATCGAGCGGCTGAACGCGGGGCTGCAAGGCAAGCTGACCCTCGTTTCGGCCCCGGCGGGCTTTGGCAAGACGACACTCGTTAGCGAATGGCTGGGCGATTTGCGCTCTGCAGTGTGCGATTTGCGAGAGGAGACGCTCACTCCGCAGCCTCTTGCAAATCGTCAATCCAAAATCGCACATCAAACCGCTTGGCTTTCGCTGGATGAAGGGGACGCCGACCCGGCGCGCTTTCTAGCTTATCTGGTTGCAGCGTTGCGAACGGTGGAGCCAACTGTTGGACAGGGCGTTGGGGCGGCACTGCACTCGCCACAGCCGCCGCCGGTCGAAGCGGTGCTGACGGCGCTGCTCAATGAACTAACCACCCTGTCGGATGATTTTGTTCTCGTCCTCGACGACTACCACGTGCTGGACGCGCCCGTGATTGACCGCGCCCTCACCTTTCTGCTCGACCACCTGCCGCCCCAGATGCACTTGGTCATCACGACGCGCGAGGACCCGCCGCTGCCCCTGGCTCGCTTGCGCGCCCGCAGCCAGTTGACCGAGCTGCGCGCCGCTGACCTGCGCTTTACGGCGGAGGAAGCGGGCGGCTTCCTCAACGGGGCGATGGGCCTCACCCTCTCGGCAGACGAAGTTGCCGGGCTGGAACGCCGCACCGAAGGCTGGATTGCGGGCCTGCAAATGGCGGCATTTTCCATGCAGGGGCACAAGGATGCGGCCAGCTTTATCCAATCGTTCACCGGCAGCCACCGCTTTGTGCTGGACTACTTGGTGGAAGAAGTGCTGCACCAGCAGACAGAGCGCGTGCAGACTTTTTTGCTGCACACGTCGATCCTCGAGCGGCTGTGCGGCCCCCTGTGCGATGCCGTTCTGGGCGACCCCTCCGCTGATGGGCAGGCAACCCTGGCGTCTCTCGAACGCGCTAACCTGTTTATCATCCCGCTCGACAACGAGCGGCGCTGGTATCGCTACCACCGGCTCTTTGCGGATTTGCTGCGGCAGCGCCTGCACCAAAAAGGGGCTCAAGCCAGCGCAGAGAGAATCACCGACTATCATGAACGGGCCAGCCAGTGGTTCGAGGAAAACGACTTGGCGCTCGAAGCCTTTGACCACGCAACGCAAGCAAACAACGTGGCGCGCGCCGAGAGGCTGATCGAAGGCAAGGGCACGCCGCTGCACTTTCAGCCGGGCGGCGTGCGGCCCGTGTTGAACTGGCTCGCTTCACTGTCGCCGGGCGTGCTGAATGAGTACCCCTCGCTGTGGACGACCTATGCCTCGGTCCTGCTGGTGACGGGGCAGCTGGAGAGCGTGGAGGAGAAGCTGGGGTCGGCAGAGGTCGCTCTACAAGACGCCGAGCTGGACGACAGGACGCGAGACTTGATTGGGCGCATCGCCGCCGTTCGCGCCACGGCAGCGGCTGGTCAAAAGCAGGTCGACGCCATCATTGACTATTCGCGCCGCGCGCTTGAATATCTGCACCCCGACAATGCAGCCTTTCGCACCTCCACCAGCTGGAAGCTGGGCTATGCCTATCAGCTCCAAGGCAATTATGCGGCAGCCAGCGAGGCGTATAAACAGGTGATCGCCAGTGGTGAGGCGACGGGCAACGTCATCTTTGTTATTACGGCGATGATTGGGCTGGGCGGTATTCAGCAGGAGCGTGGAAAGCTTGAGCAGGCAGCGATGACCTACCGGCGAGCGCTGGCGCTGTATGGCGATCAGCTGCTGCCGAGCGCGGGGCACGCCTGCTTGGGTTTGGCCCAAATCCACCTGGCGCGGCGCGAGCTGGATGTGGCGCAGCACTACGCGGAGCAGGGCGCTCGGCTTACCGAGCTTCAAGGCGACGATCTGCACGCGCGCTGTCGGTCGCTGCTGGCTCAAATCGAACGCGCGCGCGTCGATGCGCTGCCCGCAACCCCGGCTGGTAACGAGGCGCTGATTGAGCCGCTGAGCGAGCGCGAATTAGAAGTGCTGCGTTTGATTGCCGCTGGCAAGAAAAATCAAGAGATTGCCGATGCGCTCGTTATCAGCCTCAACACCGTGCGCTACCACACCAAAAATCTCTACGGCAAGCTTGGCGTCCACAAGCGCACGCAGGCGGTCGCCAAGGCGCGGGAGCTGCGCGTGCTCTGACGGGTGGTGAATAGTGGTAGATGGCAAGTAGTGATTAGGTTCCGTTGACATTTGGCAAGTGGCCCTCACCCCCGGCCCCTCTCCCCCGGTCCCTCTGCCCCGGTCCCTCTCCCAGGATGGGAGAGGGGAGAAATTGGCTCCCTTCTCCCATTCTGGGAGAAGGGCTGGGGATAAGGGCGCGCTCGACTCACCTTTCAAGCCCTCTCAACAAATTGTCAACAGAACCCAGTAATTGAAGAGCGCTACCGCGCTTGAAATCTCTGCTTACCAATCTCCAATTGCTTGCAATATGTAGCTCGATTTAGCACGCTCCATCGTTTTCTCTCCCCCCGCCCCACATCTTTTTCTCAATTCAACTACATCTTTTTGCCGCCTGGACTACACGTTCATGTGGGGATTTTGCGCGCCCCAATCCCTATACTGTGGACATGAGCAGCGCGAGCGGTGACGCTCAACCATTTTGGAGAACGGAGAGACAATTATGCAAGCACAAAAAGAGTGGACGGAGCTGAGCTGGGGCGGAATCAGCGGCTGGTCTCTGGGGCCGGGCGCGTCGGTGGGCTGGGCGCTACAGAGCTGGAGCTGGTTCTTTGCCGCGACGATGATTTTGGCGCTCTTGATGATCGCGTGGTCACGGCGAGCAAACCAATGACGCATATCCCACAGGCTGCTCCTGATCAACCGTTGGTCTATCAAATTAGGCTCCGGGGCCACTTGGACCCGCAGTGGACAACTTGGTTCGACGGGCTAACCGTGACGCGAGAAGAGGACGGCGACACGCTGCTGACCGGACCCGTGGTCGATCAGGCGGCGCTGCACGGGCTGCTCAGGAAAGTGCGCGATTTGGGACAGCCTTTGGTTTCGGTCGTGCGCGTCGAGCTCGGTGCGACGGATGCGTTTGCCATTACTGCTCAAGAAGAGACATAGAGCGTGCGTTATGCAGTTGGCCGTATTGAGTGGGTTCGCGGGCCATCCATTACTACCTATTTATTGCGACGGTAGAAGTCGCCTGTTTGCTGCTGATCATCTGGTACGCGCTGAAGTGGACGAATCCGCAGCTGGATGGAAGGTAGTTCAAGAACACTCAAAAAGCCAGGCGAACAAAGAAGGAGAGACCGATGAAGAGTTTACAGAAGCTGGGCGGCGTGGCGGCCCTGTACGAGGCGGCGGCTTACGTGTCGGATATGATTTTCTACTTCTTTGTAGTGGACTATCTCGATGTGGTTGACCCCATCCAGAAGGTGGCCGTGCTCGTGGACAATCAGTTCGCCATGTACGCGATCACTCTGATCATCTACGTCTTCTTTGGCGTTGCGCTGGTGGTTCTGGTGCTGGCACTTCACGAGCGGCTGAAGAGCAGCGCACCCGCGCTGATGCAGGTGGCAACCGCCTTCGGGCTCATTTGGGCCACGGTGGTGATCGCCACCGGCATGATCTTCAACGTTGGCATGGAAAGGATCGTTGAGCTTTACGCCAGCGATCCGGCGCGGGCGGCGACGGTCTGGATAGCAATCGACGCCGTGGTCAACGGGCTCGGCGGCGGCGTGGAGATTTTGGGCGGTCTGTGGAGCCTGCTGCTCAGCTGGGCCGCGCTGCAGTCGGGCGGGCTACCAAGGCTGCTAAACTACCTGGGCATCGCAATCGGCGTGGGGGGTATCCTCACCGCGATTCCAGCGCTGGGCGTGCTGGGTGTGGCAATCTTCGGGCTGGGGCAGATTGTCTGGTTTGCCTGGGTAGGTATTGTGATGTTGCGCAGCCGCCCCGCGGCGGCATCCGCCGAGGCCATGCAGTCAAACGCCGTAACGCCACACTTGGGAACGAGTCGATAGGTTTCGTACCGAGCTAAAGCAGTAACCCGACGGGCTGGTTTGGCAAGCCATCGAGCCAGCCCCTTCCTCACGCAAAATCAGGAGTTTGAGTCATGGTTGATACGAGAATCGCCCTTTCCGGTCTGTGGATCGCGCTGATGTTGACTTACCTGTTGGGCGATGTGCTGCGCATCTTTGCCGGCGATTTTGAAGCAGGCCTCATCGAGGGGCTTCCGGCAACGCAGGCCGTGTGGCTGTTGGTTGCCATAATCATGTTGATTCCCATTGTGATGATCTTGCTCACCCTGACGTTGAACTATCCCGCCGCGCGCTGGGCAAATATTGTCGTCGCGATTCTCCTGATCGTGTTCAATCTCTTCGGCCTGCCTTACCCCGGCGCTTACGACAATTTTCTCATTGCCGTGAGCTTTGTATTCAATGCACTAACCGTCTGGTACGCATGGAATTGGGTCGCTTAATACGACAACAAGACTTCGGGGAAAACGAAAATGCAGCTGACCAATTAGAAAGGAACTCCCATGAAAGCTATTATTTGTCCAACCTATGGATCACCCGATGTGCTTCAGCTCCAGGAGGTCAAAAAGCCAACGCCAGAGGACGATAAAGTGCTGGTCAAAGTCCACGCGGCTTCCGTCAACGCTGGCGATTGGCGTTTGATGCGCGCGGACCCCTTCTTGATCCGCCTCATGTACGGGCTGCGCAAGCCAAAATGCCCCATCCTCGGCAGCGATGTGGCCGGGCGGGTGGAGGCGGTGGGCCAAAGCGTTACCCAATTTCAGCCCGGCGACGAAGTCTTTGGGGACTTGTCCAACAGTGAATTCGGCGCGTTTGCCGAGTATGTCGCTGCACCGGAGAGCGCCTTGACCCACAAGCCCGCCCGCTTGAGCTTTGCCCAAGCAGCAGCCGTGCCCTTGGCGGCCGTCACCGCGCTGCAGGCGCTGCGCGACAAGGGAAAGCTTCAGCCGGGGCAAACAGTTTTGATCAGCGGCGCGTCCGGCGGCGTGGGGAGCTTTGCCGTGCAGATTGCCAAAGCGCTCGGCGCGGAGGTCACCGGCGTCTGCAGCACGCAGAAGATGGAGATGGTGCGCTCGATTGGGGCCGACCACGTGATCGACTACGCGCGCGAGGATTTTACCCAGAGCGGGCAGCAGTACGATCTAATTCTTGGCGTGGGCGGAAGTCACCCCCTTTCCGCCTACCAACGCGCGCTCAAGCCGGAAGGGAGCTACGTCATGGTGGGCGGGAAGACGGCGCAGCTGTTTCAGGCGATGCTGCTGGGTCCGTGGCTGTCGAGGCGGGGGAGCCAGCGGTTGGGCACCATGCTTGCCCAACCGAATCAGCAAGATTTGGCCTTGGTGGGCGAACTGCTCGAAGCGGGCCGAGTCGTGTCGATGATTGATCAGTGCTACCCGCTGGCCGAGACGGCGGAGGCGATCCGCTATCTCGAATCGGGGCACGCGCGGGGTAAAGTTGTTATCAACCTGGAAGAGAAAGCTTATGGAGATGGAACATGAACATATTAGTCGTCGGCGCAAGCGGCGCGACTGGCCGCTTGCTCGTGAAACAACTGCTTGAGCGGGGACACCGTGTCAAGGCAATTGTGCGCTCGCCGGATGGATTACCCGCAGTCCTTGGGAATCACCACGGCTTGTCCGTGATTCACGCCAGCATCTTGAAGCTAAGCGATATTGAACTGGTGCAGCACGTGAAAGGGTGCGATGCCGTGGCGTCCTGCCTGGGCCACAACCTAAACTTCAAGGGCCTTTTTGGTCCCCCGCGCAGGCTTGTCACCGAGGCGACGCGCCGACTGTGCGAGGCCATCAAGGCGAATCGGCCAGACGAGACAACAAAGTTTGTGTTGATGAATACGGCTGGCAACCGCAATCGTGATCTCGATGAACCGATCTCTTTTGCTCAAACATGTGTGGTTGGGCTGCTGCGTCTGCTGCTGCCCCCACACGTGGACAATGAGCAGGCTGCGGACTACCTGCGAATCGAAATTGGTCAGGCCGATGAGTTGATCGAGTGGGTGGCGGTCCGACCAGATGGGTTGATCAACGAGGAGGCGGTCACCGAATACGAGGTCTATCCATCCCCGATCAGAAGCGCGATCTTTGATGCAGGGCAGACTAGCCGCATCAACGTGGGGCACTTTATGGCAGAGCTGATCACCAATGATGACACTTGGCGGACGTGGCGGGGGCAAATGCCTGTTGTCTACAATAAGGCTTCGACCCAGGGGGAATGATGTGTGTAAACGGGTGAACAACGAGTCCTGACAATCGACTGGAGACAGTAACCTACCGGTACGCTGCCCCTCAATGTATCACGATGAAAGCGGCTGTATATTACAGCCGCTTTTTACCATCACTCACCCCTGGTCTATCGGTGCGCTGTCTGGCCTGTAGATGACGCAATTCTATCCACGCCCAGAATACGACGGTGAAATCCTTTACGGGCTGTGACTTCTGTTCGGATCAGCCATGTTCCTGTTCATTGATCGTTGTCCTCTGGCTTGCCCGGCCACTACCTAATCGGTGGGAAGATGGGACAGATCGGGACGCCGAACGAGCCATCCGTACAGATGGGGCGGCCAAAGCGCGCGTTCGTATCGGTTGCGCCCGTGCTGATCAGCACGACGGCGGCAAGTGTTAACGCGGCTACGAAGGATTGAATACGATTCATCAGATTACTCCTGTTGAAATTTATTTTGGCAGCAACCGCTTGTCGCTGCGCCCCAAAGATAGCTTGAACTCGGCGCGGCGTCACCGGGCGATGGTTAGGGATGGAGTTGGGATGGAGGCGGGGAGTGGGGGTTGGGCGGGGTTGGGCGGGAAAGCTCAGAGCAGCAATAAGAGTGCATTGGCCCTAACGTTGTGTGGTATAATCTGCACGAAGTGAGAGGATAGATGCCCTGGCCTTAAAAGACTTTGACGTGAGCTCAATCGAACCCTCACTTGATATGAGCCAAATTCCTATGACTACTGAACGAGAAATCTACGTTCCGCCCGGCGGCCCACCGCAGACCACACCGCCCGATCCGGCGATTTACGAGCAAATGGGCGAAGCCAACATCTTCGCCCTGATCCAGGACTTCTACGACGAGCTGTCAAAGTCGTCCGTGAGCCACCTCTTCCCGAGCAAGCCGGAAGCGCTGGAGCACGCGGCGGTGAAGTCCGCGGCCTTTTTCGTGGGGCTGCTGGGCGGGCTGCCGCTCTACCACATGCACTTTGGCAACCCGATGATGCGCGCCCGCCACATGCCCTTCGTCATCGACGAGGCCGCGCGCCAGGAGTGGCTGGCCTGCTTCGAGCGCGTGCTCGAGCGTGCGCCGAGCGAGTACAACTTCCCGGCGGAGCATTTGGATGGCTTTCGCGATTTTCTGGTTGGGTTCTCGACGTGGATGGTGAACGCCAAATAGTGCGTGTGCGCGAACTGGTACCCAGCCGTTCTCGCTGCTCAATTATGAAGCAACTAAGGTAAAACACCGGTTCACGCACCACGCACCACAAAATCATGTCCAGCAACACCGATTCTACCTACTCCCGCGTCTATACCCTCGTCCGCCAAATTCCCGCCGGTCGCGTTGCCACCTATGGCCAAATTGCTCAGTTTGTCGGCGGCTGCACGCCGCGGATGGTGGGCTATGCGCTGGCGTCGCTTTCGTTTGCGGATGCGGAGAAGGGGGAAATTCCGTGGCAGCGCGTCATCAACGCGCAGGGGAAAATCAGCCCGCGCGGGGGCGGCGACGGGGCGCTGGTGCAGCGCGACTTGCTCGAAGCGGAGGGCGTGCGCTTCGAGGCTACATCGTCTGGCGAAGAGCGCATCCACCTGCGCGACTTTCGCTGGGCTGGACCGCCGTGGGCGTGGCTGGCCGAGCACGGCTTTGAGCCGGAGCGGGGCGCGGATCAGGTGGGCTATTGGGAAGGCGAGGCGGAGATCGAGCGGCGGGCAGACGACAAGTGCGCTTGAAGCCGTGAAGGTTATGGAGATACCTTACCTTTTCTGCTAAGTTTTACAGCAACAGAGAAAAATATGGATCAACGAAGGGCCGCGAAGGAAGAGGGTCGGCATGTTTTTCTTTGCGCTCTTCGAGCCCTTCGTTGATCGCCTTTTATCAAGCGAGGTGATTTTGTGAGCGATGAACAGCAGTCAAACGAGAACGCGCAGAACGCGGGGGATAATGATGTTGCGTCGAAAGCGAGCGCCGAGGAGAATGGGCTGGTAAACGAGGTGCTCAACTTTGCGACGGGCAAAGTCAACCGCGCGGATCAGGCGTCGGCAAGCAAGCAGGTGGCACAATTCCGCGAGCGACACCCGCGCGCCTCGCAGGACGAACTGGCGCAGATGCTGATCAAGGAGAAGTGCATCAAGACGGGCAGCGTCGGTGCGGCCACGTCCGGCGCGAGCATTATCCCCGGCCTGGGCACATTGACCTCGATGACGGTCGGCATGGCGGCGGACATTACGCTAACCTATGCGCTCCAGGCCGAGCTGGTGCTGGAGATTGCCGAGGTTTACGGCTACGAGATGAGCGACGCCGAGCGGCGCAATGCGATCCTGCTGGTAACGGGCATCAGCGCGGGGGCCAACCGAGCGCTGGCGCGCGCGGGCACGGAAGTTGCCGAGCAGGTGGGCACGCGCATCGCCAGCAAGTCGCTCGTCAAGGCGATTCCGATTTTTGGCGTGGCGGCCAGCACGGCGACCAACGCCGTCGCAACCTACGCCGTGGGCAGGCGGGCGCAGGCCTACTTCCGCGAGGGGCCGGAGGCCGTGGCCAGCTGGAGCGACACGCTGCGCGCGCTTTCGGGCGTGGACGAACGTAAAGTGGGCGGCTGGCTCAAGCAGGCGAGCCAATCCTCCGGACGTGGCTTTTTGCGCGGGGTGCGGCAGCTTGCGGGCGGCGCGGCCACGGCGGGCGCGACGGCCAACGAGCAGTTGGGCCGCATCGGCGCGGCAACGCGCGACTACGTGCGCAGCAAGCGCACGGATGATGCCCCGCAGCTTACGGACAGCCAGGCGGGCGGCGATAATATTGTGAGCGACGGCATTGTGGCCGACGGTCAGCAGCGGGCTCGTAAAGGCGAAGCAAAGAAGAACGAAGCGGCTGCCTCGACGCCGCAGGACGAAGGCCAGCCGGGTAACTTTGCCCAGCGGCTGGGGCGTCGCGTGCGGCGGGTGCTGCCCTTTGGGCGGCGCAACGCGCGGCTGGATGAGGTTGATTCGGATTGGAATTTGTATTGAGCCGCGAAGCAGCGCTTCACGTTACCTCTGCGCCCGCTCAAACGAGCGCAGCCACTGCGCCGTGGCGCGCGGCGAGCGCAGGTGTACGAAAGCGACGTGCGCGTTGGCTGGGTCGACGAAAAACTGCTGGTAGCGCTCGCGCTTTTGGCGATGCACTTTGATGGCCCACAGGTAGAGCGAATCACGCGCCAAAAACTGGCCCCGCCACGTCTCCCGATTGCCCGTGCCCCACAAATCCTCCCGTGTAACGATGCGCCGCACGCCCCGGCGCGTCAGCCGCCACAGATTTATCCACAGCGGATAATCGAGCCACACCATCATCTGCACCCGCGGCCAGTAGACGTCGCGCGTGCGGTCGTAGCCGCCGTCGACGACCCAGCAGTCGCCGCTCGTCGCAGATTGGATGCGGGCGCGAAAAATCTCGTCGGGCGCCCCTTGCCAGCCCGGCTCCCAGTGCAGCGCGTCGAGCTCGACGTGGGGGCAGCCGAGGATGGCGGCGAGTTGCCCAGCCAGCGTGCTTTTGCCAGAGCCAGTGGTGCCGACAACGTGAATACGCATGGGGAGTGATTTGTGGGACGTGAGGATTTCGGGACGCGGAGATATGCAGAAGTACGCGGATTTTTGAAAGCTGATTAACGTCAATGCCGGGCTTCAGCCCGGTCAAACCAAAGTTAACACGGGGCAGCCCCCTTTTCTCTAATCCGCGTCGTTCCGCGTCCAAAACTTACATTCTGTCCATGGCTAGAAATTAGCGCTGTCGCTTTTCTCACGCATCAGTCCTCACTCGTCAGCGTCTCCATCATGTTGCTCACAAACGCAATTTCGTCCCAGTTGATCGTGTGGCCCATGCCGGAGTAAATGCGCTTCTCGACGCTCGCGCCCAGTGACTTGAAGACTTTAGCGCTTTGATCCACCCGCTCCTTGGGGATGTGGGCGTCGATGTCGCTGCAGCCAAGAAAAACGGGCGTGCCGTCGAGATTGCCACCGTAAAGATCAAAGCGATTGTCGCCGCCGACCTTGCCGCCAGCGCTTTCGCTGTCCATGCCGATCAGCCCGCCGCTCAATCCAGCGATGCCGCCGTAGCGTGCGGGGTGGCGCGCGGCAAATTCTTGGGCCAGGCACGCGCCCTGTGAAAAGCCCAGCAGGATAACCTTCTCGCGCGGGATGCCGCCCGCTTCTAATTCTTGCACAAGCTCGCTAATTTTGACCAGCCCCGACGTCAGCCCCGGCTCGTTGCGCTGGACGGGCACGAGAAAGCTGTTGTTGTACCACGTGCTCTCGGCGGCTTGTGGGGCCCAGAAGGCAAAGCCGTCGCCGCCCTCCAGTTCATCCGTCAGCTCCAAGATGCTCTCTGCCGATGCGCCGCGCCCGTGGACGAGAATCATCGCCGCCCGTGCCTCTCCCAGCGCCGCGCCTTGCTTAATCACGGGTTGCCCCTGATGCGGTCCATTCATGCGGTTTCCCTTTCGTTTAATCCACGAATAATCCATGAATAATCCACGAAGGACACAAAGAGCACGAAGGAAGAAGATCAACCCTCTTCCTTCGTGAAACTTTGTGTCCTTAAACTTTTTGTCCTTCGTGGATCGACCCTGCTTACGCCGCCTGCGGCGCTTGCCACGCCGGTACGTCGAGCGGCTTCAAATTCTCCTCGATCAGCGAACGCCGCTCCTCCAGCCACTCCGGCAGCTTGAGCCCTTGGCCCAATTCGTCCATCTCTTCGTCGACCAAAAAGCCCGGCTCCGCCGTGGCAATTTCGACGATGTGGCCGTCCGGGTCGTTGGTATAGATGCTGCGAAAATAGACGCGATCCATGATCGGCGAAACGCGGTAGCCCGCGCCGGCGATCTTGTCGCGGAAGGCAAGCTGGGTCTCCTCGTCCGGCACGGAAAAGGCAAAGTGGTGCGTCTGCCCCGCGCCCATCTCTACGTAGCGGTACTTATCCTTGCGTGGATCGCGCTCGAAATAGGTAACCAGCGTGCCCGGCTCGCCTCTCTTCTCTTCAGAACGCTTGCAGCTCCAGTACCAGTGCGCCGAATCGGGATCGTCAAAGTTAATCGTACGCTTGATCAACTCCAGCCCCAGCAGGTCGCTGTAGAATTCGTTGGTGCGCTCAATGTTCGAGCTGATGGCCGTGACGTGGTGCAGGCCGTGGCCCAGCGCCATCGCCGCCGTGATCTCCGGCACGGGATCGGGCCACGTCTCCTCCTGAATTTCCCCGGTTTTGCGATGGCTCACGAGCATCTGCTTCGGCGGGCGTTTCTCCTCGCTGCCCAGCGCGTCCTGCTCCTCGTCCACGCCAAAGCCCGGCCCCAGCGTCGCGATCTCCACGATCGTGCCGTCCGGGTCGTTGAAGTAAATGCTCTTGAAGTAGTTGCGGTCGTGCGGCCCGTCAACCTCCAGCCCCAGGTCGTTTAGCCGACGCTTCCAGCGCAGCAGGCCGTCGTAGTCGCTCACGCCAAGCGCAAAATGGTGCGTGCCGCCGACGCCGGGATGGCCCTGCGGCGCGCGCGGCCACTCGAAAAAGGTCACCGCCGAGCCGGGCGAGCCGCGCTCGTCGCCGAAGTAGAGGTGGTAGGCGCCGGGGTCATCAAAGTTGATCGTTTTTTTAACAAAGCGCAGGCCGAGCACCTGCGTGTAAAAATCCAGCGTCTGCTGTGCATCCGAGCAGACCAGCGTAATGTGGTGAAGTCCGGTGATTTGCATGTTGATTATCTTTTGGTCAATTTTTCGGGTAGCGGTGCTGTAAAGTCAAACCGAAACGAATTAGCTAAAGTGCGCAAAAAATGAGAACGGGCGTTTGCGGTTTAAGGCCAATATCATTTAAATAAGCGCAGTTGGGCCGTTTGCCACCACCGGCAATGAATGAATTCATCGCCTGTCCTGCGAAGTGCGCTGAAGCGCACTGGGTTTGCCCAAGCGACCGTCGCTGGCTCCCAAGATTCTTGTTCTCGCCGCGGCTTCGCTTTAAATCAGTCTTGCACCGTGCTTGTCCGGTTTGGGCCTACACCGGTGGTGCGTTTCTGCAGGCCCAACTTCTTGGTCAATTGCCCCAGCACCTGCTGTTCCTCCGGCGAGAGCACATCCAGCTGCTCTGTGACTTGGGCCACGTGAGCGGGGAAAATGGAGCGGATCAGCGCCTCGCCCTCATTCGTTAGCGAGACGGTGATACAGCGGCGGTCCTGCTCGCTGCGGTCGCGCTGAACCAGGTTGCGCTTCTCCATATTGTCAATCACGAGCGTCATGTTGCCGCTGCTCTTGAGAATTTTCTCGCCCAGCACGCCCTGATTCATCGGCCCCAAATGCAGCAGCGCCTCGAGCACGCCGAATTGGCTCACGGTGAGCCGATTGTCCGTCAGATGCTGGTTGACGCGGCTCGTCACCGATTCGGCGGCGCGCATCAGTTTAATATAGGTGTCGAGCGCGCGCTGCTCTACCGCCGTGCCCTGATAGTGTGTGCCCATGATGGTTTCCACAGTGGTTTGATGTCGAATGATTGTAGCAAAAGCAGATGGCTGAGACCGTCAGAAGCATTCCGTAATCCTGCCCCCCTCTTACAAAAATTCGTCACGCTTAACTAATTCGACGTCTACCAAAAATTGTCAAGAGTTAGTAATACACTGCTAAAGAAAATTGTGTACAATCAGCAGAGGCTATTCCGCTGCGGTTTGTCGACAATCAAAGAGCTTCCGCTTGATTGACTGTCTTGATTGACCAGCTTGATTGACCAGCTTGATTGACCAGCTTGATTGACCAGCTTGATTGCCCATCACCATCTTTACCTGTAAACTATCTCGCATACGTCGTCCAACTTTACCACGAAGGAGTCTCACATGGGTCAAAGCCCAATTTCCAAACGCTCGCTTACCGCGCTCTGGCTAACGCTGACGCTGCTGAGTGCACTCTTTTTCGCACCGGTCGCCCAAGCGCAGGAGGACCAGCCGGACGCAGACGGCGTCGTTTCCTCGCTGGAGGCAGTGCAGCGTGCCGTGATCCAGATCGAAGCCGTCGGCAGCTTTGTCGACCCCGGCGAGGGGATGCAGCAAAACGCCGCGGGCAGCGGTTCCGGCTTTATTATCGATCCCGCCGGCATCGCCGTCACCAACAATCACGTTGTCACGGGCGCGGCCTTTCTGCGCGTCTACGTGGAAGGCCAGGACGAGCCGCTGAGCGCAAGAGTGCTCGGCGTCTCCGAGTGCGCCGATCTCGCCGTGATTGACCTGCGCGGCGGCGACTTCCCCTACCTGGAATGGTACGATGGGCGCATCAGCGTCGGGCTGGACGTGTACGCCGCGGGCTTCCCGCTGGGCGACCCCGAATTTACGCTCACGCGCGGCATCGTCGCCAAGGCGCGCGCCGATGGCGAGACGCCCTGGGCTTCGGTAAACGGCGTGATCCAGCACGACGCCACGATCAATCCCGGCAACTCCGGCGGCCCGCTGGTGGACGGCGACGGGCGCGTGGTGGCCGTCAACTTTGCGAGCAACGACAGCGTGTCGCAGTATTTTGCCATTGGCCGCGACGGTGCACTGGCGATTATCGACCGGCTGCGCCAAGGCGAAGATGTGGATTCGCTGGGCCTCAACGGCCAGGCCCTGCTCTTTGACGAGGAGACCGACGACCCCTTCTCCGGCATCTGGGTCGCCTCCGTGGAATCCGGCTCGCCCGCGGACGATGCTGGGCTGCAGGCGGGCGACTTTGTCCTTTCGCTGGAGGACGTTGCGCTGGCGGAAGATGGCACCATGGCCAGCTACTGCGACATTCTGCGCAGCCACGACGCCAGCGACACGCTCAACGTGGAGCTTTACCGCAGCGAGACCGATGAGTTTCTCGGCGGCCAAATTAACGGGCGCGCGCTGGAGGTGATCGACGAGGCCGAAGCGCCGCTCTCTCAGCGGGAGAATCCCGATGAACCAGATGATGAAGCAGACGCCGATGAAGGCGTGGCCTACGACGAATACGTTACAATTACGGACGATTCGGAGCGGCTGACGGTCGACGTGCCCGCCGTGTGGGACGACATCGACGGCAGCGTGTGGACGAGCGATGAGGTAGAAATTGGCGTGGGGCTAACGGCTTCGCCAGACATCGAGGCCTTTTATGATAGCTTTGCTACACCCGGCCTCTTCTTCGGCGCACGCACGGACCTGGCCGACCCCGATCCCGAAGCCTACCTCGACGATATTGACCTCTCGGAGTCCTGCACCTACGACGAGCGGTTCGAGTACGATGATGGCGTTTACAGCGGCTTCTACGATTTCTGGACGGATTGCGGTGAGGAGGAAACGCTCTTTATTGGGCTGGCGGCGCTGCCACAAGAGGGTGATTTTGTCGACACGCTCATCTACCTGGAGATGATTGTCGCGACGGATGCCGATTTGGATGCGCTGGAGGAAATCTTCGACAGCTTCTACCTGCTTGCCCCCGATGGCTCGCTCGGCGACCTACCGCAGGAGGACGTGGAAGATGAAGAGCCGACGGATGAAGATACGCTAGAAGAGGCGGAGGCGGACAGCAGCGGAGATAGCGACGCCGACTTTGTCACCGTGACGGACAGCCTGGGAATGATCAGCGTCGAGCTGCCCGCGGCGTGGACGGACTTGACCATCAGCCCCTGGACTTACTTCTCCGATGTCGAGGAGCCCGTGGGCTTGCTGGTGGAGGCGTCCACCAACTTGGAGGCCTTCTACGACACGTGGGACACGCCGGGAATGCTCGTCGCCGTGTCGCGTTCACTGGTGGGGCAGGTAAGCAGCGAGGAGCTGCTGGACAATTTTGACCAGAGCGAGGAGTGCGACTACGAAGGTCGCGAGCCCTACGAGGGTGCGCTCTTCAGCGGCTTTGTGGACACGTGGACAAACTGTCTTGACGCAAACAGCTCGGTGATTGTCTACGCTGGGATCAACGAGGAAAAAAATTACCTGGCGCTCGTGCCCGTGCAGATCGTCGAGGAGGCGGACAGAACAGACGTGGAGCACGCGCTCGATTCGCTCAGCTTTGGCAACCCCGCCGTGATGGAGGCCTTCCTGCGCAGCGGCGACGAGCCTGAGCTTTTGATTGAGGGCGCAGCGGGTGACGCAGAGACGGGGGATGAGCAAAGCAGCCGCGAAGAGGACGAGGTGGGCGACGCCGAAGCGGAAGATGAATCGACCGGAGACGATACTGAGGTCGACGAGGTCGACGAGGTCGACGAGGTTGAGGCGGGCGACGCGCTGATCGGCGGCACGCTCGTCGAAGAGCTGGAGCTGGACGACTATCTCTACGACTACAGCTTCTTCCCCAACGTGGCCGTCAACGCCGTCCTGCCCAGCGACTTCACCGACATGCTGCTGGAGGATTGGGAAATTGACGGCGACTCTATCGGCCAAATTTTTACCGCTTCCTCCGATGTCGACGCGTACGATACGGGCTTTGAGACACCCGGCGCGCGCCTGTACGCCTCCACCAGCCTCTACGAAGCCGACTTTATGCCGGAGGAGCTGCTGGACATCTTTGATTTGGCGGACTACTGCGACGAAGCCGAGCGCTACGACACGGAGCACGAGCTTTACGGCTTTGCCTATGTGGGCATCTACGACATCTGGAGCGGCTGCGGCGAAGACAATGGGGTCGCCGCCGTGGCCGCGGTACGCTCCACCGAGACGCCGGACGGCATCGACGACCACGTGGTTATCATGGAGTACATCGGCAGCAGCGATGCGGACAGCGAAGCCTTTGCCGTGATGCTGGCCAGCTACTTCCACGATCCCGCCACCGCCGAAGCGTGGGCCACCGCGGCAGCGACGGCGGAGGAAGCGGACGACGAAGCAGCGGACGACGAAGCAGCGGACGACGAAGCAACGGACGACGAAGCAACGGACGACGAAGCAACGGACGACGAAGCAGCGGACGACGAAGCAGCGGACGACGAAGCCAACGCCAGCAGCGCGAGCTCGATTCTGGCCGGGATTGGCGGGCGGCGCGACACCGATAACTCGGCGGATGATGAACCGGCGGATGACGCGCCGGCGGAAGAGGTAGACGACGAGACCGACTCCGCCACCGACGAAGCGGAAGAAAGCGACGCCGAATCTGAATCTGAGGGCGAGACCGAGACCGAAGATGAGAGCGCCACAGAGGGGCTCGTGCTGGCGCTCAATTTGGCTGAGGGCGGCGTCTACCGCGCGAGCTCAATCACCGAACAGACCGTGTCGCAGGAAATTCTGGGCGAAGCACAGATCATCGATCAAACCATCGGCCTCGACTACGCCTACACGGTTGACAGCGTCGACGCCGACGGCAACCTGACGGTGGGCGTGACCTACGAGGCGGCACGCTTTGAGCAGGAAGGAGCCACCGGCTCCGTGATCTACGATTCGGAAACGTCCGCGGATGTACCGGCGGAGGCCGTCGGCTACGCGGCCTTGGTGGGCAGCGGCTTTGAGATCGAGCTGGCGCCCAACGGCCAGGTGCTCGCCATCGACGGCGTGGACGAGCTGATGAGCAGTATGTTGGACGATCTAGACTTGCCGCCCGGCCCCGAAAGCGATGTCCTGCGCGACACGCTGGAATCGACCTTTGGCGAGGAAGCGCTAGTCGCGGGCCTGGAGCAGAGCCTGAATTTCTATCCGGACGGGCCGGTGGCCGTGGGCGACAGCTGGGACGCGGAGCAAAGCCTCAACGTTGGCTTTGCCTTTGTCGCCAACACCACGTGGACGCTCGTCGACCGCCGCGACGGGCTGGCCACAATTGAAGTTGTCTCCACTATCGAATCCGACCCGGACGCCGAGCCGCTCGATCTCGGCGTTATCCAGGTGGAAATGTCGCTCGCGGGCGAGCAGTCCGGCGAGCTCGTCATCGACGAAGCCACGGGCTGGGTCGTTCAGTCTCGCCTCGTGCAGGAGCTTTCCGGGCAGATGAGCGGCGAGGGCGTCGAGCTGCCCATGCGCATCGAGAGCGTGGTCACGACGCTGGGGAGCGTGGAGGAAGAATAAGAATAGAACTCGGATTGAGCAGATTGGGCGGATGCAGACGGATTTTGAATCCTTCCATTGAAGCTGATAGACTAAGCGCCGCGGCAGTTGCCGCGGCGCTTATCTCTTATCCGCGTCTATCCGCGTCCACCTGCGGTTAACCTTCTGTTCGTAAACTCCACGGCGGCTCTCCCATGCACTTCTCCTCCTTTGGCCAAAAATTTCTCGGCGACTGCGGCATCCTCCAGCTCATGGCCGATCTCGGCGAGGGGGCGAAACGGCCCGATGCGATCATGCTCGGCGGGGGCAATCCCAGCCGCATTCCCGAAGTGGAGGCGCGCTTTCGAGAGCGCATGGCGGCGGTGCTGCAGAGCGACGGCAGCTTCGAGCGGCTGGTCGGCACCTACGATGCGCCGGGCGGCAACCAGGCCTTTGTCGACGCGCTGGCCGATTTGCTGCGCCGCGAGTGTGGTTGGGACGTGGGACCGCAAAATATCGCGCTGACCAACGGTAGCCAAACGGCCTTTTTCTTTCTGTTCAACCTCTTCGCCGGCAACTTTGCCAGCTGCCCGCCCAAGAAAATTCTGCTGCCGCTTGCGCCCGAATACATCGGCTACGGCGATGCGGGCATCGCCGATGAGACCTTTATCTCGTACAAGCCGCAGATCGAGCTGCTGGACAATCGCCTGTTCAAATACCACGTCGATTTTGACGCGCTCGACATCAGCGACGACGTTGGCGCGATCTGCGTCTCGCGGCCCACCAACCCCACGGGCAACGTGCTCACCGAGAGCGAAATCGCCCAACTGAGCGCGCTGGCCCAGGCCCACGACATCCCGCTGATCGTCGACAACGCCTACGGTGCGCCCTTTCCCAACATCATCTTTACGGAGACGACGCCGCGCTGGGAACCCCACGTCGTGATGTGCATGAGCTTGTCCAAGCTAGGGCTGCCGGGCGCGCGCACGGGCATTGTCGTCGCGCACGAGCAGGTCATCCAGGCGATGCAGGGGATGAACGCGGTGATTTCGCTCGCGCCGGGGGCCCTGGGCGCGACCTTGGCGCTGGAGATGGTGCGCAGCGGCGAGGTGCTGCGGCTGGGCAACGAGGTGATCCGGCCGCACTACGCCGCCAAGGCCGAGCGCGCCGTCGCGCTGCTGCACGAGTCGCTGGCGGGGACGAATTATCGCATCCACAAGCCGGAGGGGGCGTTCTTTCTCTGGCTCTGGTTTGAGGGAATGTCGATTTCGTGTCAGGCGCTTTACGAGCGGCTCAAGGCGCGCGGCGTGCTGGTTGTGCCGGGGCAGTATTTCTTTCCCGGCCTGGCCGAAGACGACTGGCCCCATCGCCACGAGTGTATCCGCATGAACTACGCGGCGGATGAAGCTATGCTGGCGCGCGGCGTGGAGATTATTGGCGAGGAAGTGCGGCGGGCCACGTAGGGCGAAGCGCTGCTTCGCCCATCTTAACCAACGAGCGAAGTTAAGATTTTCTTGGCTTGTTGACTGCACGGGAGCGGAGCGCTGCTCCGCTCTACTTGGCGACAATTTGATCCGGCAGCGGAAATAAGCTATACTCTCTCCGCACTATAAAAGATGTAGCGACGCCGCTATCAACCGATAATGCAAGGAGACGCGCTTTTATGCAGAACCGAATCAAGATGTACACGACGACCTGGTGTCCGGATTGCTTTCGCGCCAAGCGCGTGATGCAGATGCTGGGCGTCGAGTTTGACGAGGTCAACATTGAGCAGGACGAGGAGGCCGTCGAGACGGTCGTGCGCCTCAACAACGGCTTTCAGAGCGTGCCGACCATCGTCTTCCCCGATGGCGACGTGATGGCCGAGCCGGGCAATCTGGAGCTGACGCAAAAGCTACGGGCCGTGGCGATTTAAGCTGCTGCATGGATTTCAAGGCGCGGGGAAATTTCCCCGCGCCTTTTTGATTTGGGTGTGTTTGGAATGAGTAGAAGTTGCCCCGTCGACGCCGTTTGACGAGCAATGAATGTCCCGCCTGCTAGGGGAAACGCGCTGAAGCGCGTTGCCTGAACCGTGGCCAGTGCGCTTCAGCGCACTTCGCATACCAGGCGGCGAATTCATTCGTCGCCGGTGGGGATCGACCCAACTCATTCCGAATGCACCCCTTTGATTCCACGGGTGCATCCCAAAATTGGGGGGAAGTGGTAGAATGGGAAAAAAGTGGCCAAAAAGGAGCGCCAGATGAAAGGGAGAGGGAAAGAGCAGGGGGAGAGCAGCAGCTTCGTGGAAGCGGCAGCGGCGATGGAGGAGCGGCTGGTGACGTGGCGGAGTGGGCATCGAGAAGCGAGCTTCGATAAGATAGCGGAAGCGGTGGGGCAAGAGCGACGGGTGTTGATGGGACAGCTGCTAGAAGAGTTAGCAGGGCAGGCGCAGCGAGAAGTGGAGGCGTTGGAGACAGCGTGCCCGGCGTGCGAGGAGGCAACAGAGAGCAAGGGGCAGAAGGAGCGACGGGTGAGCCACCGGGAAGGGGAGGTGAGGTTGAAGCGAGGGTATCGCTACTGCGCAGGATGCGGCAGGGGCTTTTTTCCCCCTAGACCGGCAGTTGCAGTTGGGCAAGCAGGGGTGGAGTCCGGAGACGGTGCGGCAAGCGGTGCGGCTGGGGGTGGAGATTGCCTCGTTTGAACGGGCGGCTGAGACGTTGGAGAGTCTGACGACGGTCTCCATGTCGGCAAGCAGTATGCAGCGGCTGGTGGTGGCAAGCGGGCAAGCGGTGGTCGAGGCGCAGGCAGCGGAAGCGCGGGCGATAGTGGAAGTGCCCAAGCAGGCGGAAGAAGCGGTCTGGCGCGAGTCGGTTGAGCCAGACAGCGAGGTGATGGCAGTCTCCTCGGATGGCGTAATGATTCACCTGCGCGAGGAAGGGTGGAAAGAGGTCAAAGCGGTCAGTATCTCAGCGGTCAGCCACGAGGAGAACGAGGAGAACGAGGAGAACGAGGAGAACGAGGTGGGCGAGCGCGAGGGGGTACTCACGCAGCACAGCTACCGCGCCGGGCTGTGGGACGCGGCCACCTTTACCAATCATCACTGGGCCGAAGCCTGCCGCCGCGGGGTGGACCAGGCCCAAACGGTGGTCTGTCTGAGTGACGGCGCGCGCTGGATTTGGGCCATGGTCTTTCTCTGCTTTGCCCAACGCATCGAAATTCTCGACTGGTGGCACGCTGCGCAGCGGCTGTGGACCATTGCTCACGAGACCTTTGAGCCCGCCAACGCACGGCCCTGGGTGCAGCAGGCCAAAGGCTGGCTCGCCCGCGGCCAGTTGCGCCTCCTCTTCCGCCAAATTCGCTATCTCTATCCCCGAGACCAACCCTTACCCGAGCCCGTCCGTCAAGCCATTGGCTATCTTTTTCGCAACCGCCAGCGCATGGACTACGCCACCTATCGTCAGCTTGGTCTCCCCATCGGCAGCGGCACCATTGAATCCGCTTGCAAGACCGTTGTCCAAGCCCGCATGAAGCAGGCCGGGATGCGCTGGAGCCGCGATGGGGCGCAAGCCATGCTCGCTTTGCGCTCCCTCTTGCTCAGTGACCGCTGGCACGAACTCCCCGCCCCTCCTTAAGCCCCCAATTTTGGGATGCACCCTGATTCCACCAACTGCTTGACCGCCGCGCCCTCTGCTGCTACGATTCGAGCAGGTCTGCGGAATGAAAGGAGCATCGACATGGACGCTGTACTGGAACCAACACGCCAAGCTGCACCCGCCGAGCAGCGGCTGCGCATGAGCTATGAGGAATACCACGAGTGGGCGGACGAAGATGCCCACGCCGAATGGGTGAATGGAGAAGTGATTGTTTTTACGCCCGCCAAACCGCGACATGCTGATTTGATTGGATGGTTGGTCACACTGTTACGCTTTTACACACAATTCTTCAAACTTGCCCGCGTAATGCCCGCTTCAATGAAATGAAGACATCGCCGACGAGCAACGCGCGCGAGCCGGACATCCTCGTGGTTGCCAATGAAAATCTGCACCGCGTGGCTGAGTCCAAAGTGGAGGGCCCGGCGGACTTGATCGTCGAGGTCGTCTCGGATGACAGCGTGAAGCGTGACTACGAAACGAAATACGCCGAATACGAGGCGGCGGGCGTGCGCGAATACTGGATTCTCGACCCGCGACCGGGCAACAATCTTGCTCAATTCTACCAGCTCGACGAGCAGGGGCGCTACCGCCGCGTGCTGGCACAGGAGGGCATTTACCGCTCCGCCGTGCTGCGCGGCTTTTGGCTGGACGAAGCGTGGCTGTGGCCCGACGAAAAGCCCGATCCGCTGCTGGTCGCCGCCGAAATTTTAGAGTTGCCGCCCTTTGTGATCGAGGCGCTGCAGGAGCGAGCCGAGCGTGGACCCAACACCGACTAATTCCCAAACTCTAAATCAGATTGTCGACATCACCGACGTCAGCGCCAAGAACTGGCAGCCCTTTGACGTGATCTCGCCCGGCGGGATTCCGTTTGCGGGCTTTTTGTCGCGCCACGAGAGCGAGCGCTACGGAATGCTCGCGCTCACCCAGGTCGACGGCGTGGAGCGGCTGGACTTTATCCCCTCCATGCCCAAGCTGCATTATCCATATTTGAAGGAGCACGACGGTCGACGTATCGTGATCTCCGTCCCCCAGAACGTGGTCGATGCCCGCTTCAACGTCAAGCTGGACGGCACGGCGATTATTTTTTACGGTCTCCCAGACACAGAGGGCAACGTCCTCGAAGTGATCCCGCGCACCCGGTTGCAGCCGGTGTTGACGCCGAGCCGCTGGGGCGACTGGAACGCGCTGCTGGACGAAGTGCTGCCCGACCGCGCGCCTGTCGAGCAGGCCGTGCGCACGCAGCGCGCGGTGCTCGTCTTCGAGCTGTGGGGCCACCGCAACGCCCACCTCGTTACCTACGAGACGCCGCTGGCGCTGACGCTGCACACGGCCATCCGCTATCGCAAGCCGCTGAGCCACCGGCTGCTGGCCGATTTGGCCGAGCGCTACGGGCTGGATTTGGTGGAATCGATGACGGTCGAGACGCCGGACGCCGAGGGGTTGGCGCGTGCCTACCATCGCCTGCAGGTGGAGATGGAGGCGCGCAACGAGGCGGCCAATCGCGCCGCGATGCAGATCAACGACTACGGCATCGAGCACGAGCGCGTTTTTGCCGAGGAGGGCGCGATCCTGATGTTGAGCACCCGGGAGACGGGGATTTACTACAAGTGCAAGCCGCCCGCCATCGAGGAAATCCACTGGCAGCCCGACCAGCACATCAGCCGCACACATGTCGAGCAGGCGATCTACAAGCTGCTCGAAAACGGCTACGACTTTGCGGGTGGCCGCCCAGAAGATGTGCACCCGCTGCTGGAGGAGGACTTTGACCGCGAAGAAGTCCTCGACGACGCCGAGCTAATCAGCCGCGTCTACACCGAATTTAGCGTCGAGCAACAGCGCCGCACATGGCTGCGGGGGCAGGTCGAGCAGAGTGGCGTCGACCCGCGCGATTTGCCCAACCTGATGCGCTACTTGTCGCAGCACTACCCAAAGAACCAGATGAGCTGGGTGTATAACACGGCAAAGTCTATGTACGGGGATGAGAGAGCAGAAGATTGAGGGTTATGTAGGGGCCGGGGGAGAGGGCGCTGCCTGGGGGCCATTAACGCTCGATACACATTCTCTTTCTCACGCCTCGTGGGCAAGCCTGCCCTCTTCCCCTTTGCGCAAATACACAATCTCCCCACCCACCAGCGTCGCCACCACCGCCAGCCCTTCGTCCAGCAGCACCAAATCTGCCCGCCGACCCGCCTCCAGCGATCCCATTTCCCCATCTACCCCCAATGCCCGCGCCACCGACCGGCTGCTGACGGGCCACGCCTCGGCCAGCGACCAGCCCGTGGCCGACAGAAAATTTTGCAGCGCCCGCTCCATCGTCAACACGCTGCCGGCCAGCGTGCCGTCCGGCAGACGACATTCGCCGTGCTCGACGCGCACCACTTGCCCGCCGAGATCGTACTCGCCGTCCGGCAGGTCCGCGGCGCGCATGGCGTCGGTGATCAGCAGCGTGCCGTCCGCGCCCTTGCAGCGGGCAAGGATGCGCATGGCGGCGGGATGGACGTGGACGTTGTCGGCGATCAGCTGCGCGCGCAGGCCGCTCAGCGCCAGCGTTGCGCCCGCCGTGCCGGGCTCGCGGTGGTGGAAGCCGCGCATGGCGTTGAAGGTGTGCGTGGCTTGCGACGCGCCGAGGTCGACGGCGTGTTGGCACTGGGCGAAGGTGGCGTCCGTGTGGCCGAGGATCACGCCGACGCCCTGTCGGCGGGCGCTGCGGATGAGATCGTCCGCGCCGGGCTGCTCCGGCGCGAGGGTGATGAGCCGCACGCAGCCGGTGTCGACCAGCGCTTGGAATTCGGCGAGGTTGGGGAGCCGGATGTGCTGGGCCGGTTGGGCGCCCGGGTGCTTCGGGCTGATAAAGGGGCCTTCGAGGTGCACGCCAAGCACGCGCGCGCCGTCGACCGATCGGCTTTCCTGCTCGCGCAAAAATGCAGCGACGTTCTCCACGGCCCGCCGCGTCTCCTCCACCGATGCGGTAATCGTCGTCGGCACAAAGGCGGTGACGCCGTGGCGGGCGATTTCGCGCGCGATGGCGGCGAGCGCGTCTGTCGTGGCGTCCATCGTGTCGTGGCCCGCCGCGCCGTGGATGTGCAGATCGATAAAGCCGGGAAGCAGGGTGAGGCCGGTGGCGTCGAGGGCGGGCACGCCGCCGGCGAGCACACCGCCGGCGAGCGCGCCGTTGGTTTGCGCGATGCGCCCATCTTGAATTTGCAGCGTGCCGCTCTCAAAATAAGGCGGCAACCGCGCACCCCGCACGGCGGCGACTTTCTGCATCACGCCCGCCCCGCCCGCATTTTCCCCGCGCGCATCCCGTTGAGCATAACCAGCAGCGCCATGCCCATATCGGCCAGAATCGCCACCCAAAGCGAGGTGAGGCCGAGCAGAGCCAGCGCGAGAAAGATGAGCTTGACGCCAAAGCTGAGCGCCACGTTCTGATAGATGAGCCGCCGGGCGAAGCGCGACAGCTTCACCACAAAGGGCAGCTGCGTCAGATCGTCCGCCATCAGCACGACGTCGGCGGTTTCGAGCGCCTGCGGGCTGCCCGCCCCGCCCATCGCCACGCCGACGCTGGCCGCGGCCAGCGCTGGCGTATCGTTGACGCCGTCGCCCACCATGGCGACGTGCTCGTGCCGCAGGCGCAGGGCCTCCACGGCCCCGACCTTCTCGTCCGGCAGCAGCCCCGCCCGCACGTCCGTCACGCCCACTGCGTCCGCGATGGACGCGGCAGCGCTGGCGTGATCGCCCGTGAGCATGACCGTGCTAAGGCCGAGGTCGTTCAGCTCGGCGATCACACGCTGCGCCGAGGGGCGGGCCACATCGGCCAGGGCAATGTAGCCGCGCACCTGCTCATCTTCGGCCAGCAGCACGGTTGTTTGGCCGCTGGCCTCCAGCGTGCGCACGTCCGCGCAGAGCGCTTCGGCGTGGGGAAACGCGTCGTCAAAGAGCACGTGGCTGCCCAGCGTGATTTCGCGATCCGCGACCCGACCACGCACGCCGCGCCCCGCCAGCAGCTCGACGGCCTGCGCCGGTTGGTAGACGCCCGCCAGCGAACGCGCCTCCGCCGCGCGCACCACCGCATCGGCCAGCGGGTGCGACGTGCGCCGCTCGACCGCCGTTGCCAGCGCCAGCAAATCGTCGCAGCGCGCACAGTCATCGCCCCGCTCGCAATCCACCGCCTGCACCGCCGTCACCACGGGGCGGCCAGCCGTGAGCGTGCCGGTTTTGTCAAAGGCAACGGCGCGAATCTGGCCCAGCGTCTCCAGGTGCGCCCCGCCCTTGATCAGCACGCCCTGCCGCGCCGCCCGCGCAATCGCGCTGATCACCGTGACCGGCGTGCTGATGACGAGCGCACAGGGGCAGGCGATCACGAGCATGGCGAGCGCGCGGTAGAGCCAGCCGTGGCCGTTCGCGCCATCCAAAAAGGGCTGGCCGAAGAGCAGCGGCGGCCCAACGGCCACCAGCGCGGCAAGCACGACAACGGCGGGCGTATACCAGCTCGCAAAGCGGTCGATGACGCGCTGGCTGGGGGCGCGTCGGCCCTGCGCCTCCTCCACCATCTGGATAATGCGCTGCAGCGTGTTGTCCGCCGCCAGCCGGGTGACTTCGACCGAGAGCGTGCCTTCCCCGTTGATCGTCCCCGCAAAGAGTTCGTCGCCCGCCTGCTTGGCCACGGGCACGCTTTCACCGGTAATCGGCGCTTGGTCGACGCTGCTCGCGCCGCTGATGATGCGCCCGTCCATCGGAACGTCGTCGCCGGGCTTGACCAGGATCGCGTCGCCGACGCGCAGGGCTTCGACGGGCACGCGCTCTTCGCCCGATTGATTTTCTGGACCCGTCAGCCGCAGGGCAGTTTTAGGCGTCAGCGTCATCAGGCTCTGGATGCTGTGGCGGGCGCGGTCGGCGGTGTAGCCTTCGAGCGCTTCGCCAATGGCAAAGAGGAAAATAACGGTCGCGCCTTCAAGGTACTCGCCGATGGCGACTGCACCGACGGCGGCAATGCTCATCAGCAGGTTGATGTTGAACTGGCGGTTGATGCGCAGGCCATTGAGCCCGCTGCGCAAAATTGGCCCCAGCGCCACGGCCATGCCCAGCGTGTAGAGGCCGTTCATCGCCCATGGCGGCAGGCCCAGCAGCCCAGCGATCAGCGTCAGCAGAATGGTCGCGCCGCCGAGCAGCGCCAGCCTCGTTTCGCGCCGGGCAGCAAGATACTCCACAAAGCCGCGCACGCCGCCGCGCGACGGCTCTTCATCGGGCGGAACGGCGGCATCGGGCAGCGCAATCGTTTTACCCAGCGCCTCGACGCGCTCGTGCAGCGTCGCAAACGATACGTCGCCCGTGAGCCGCAGCTTGCCGGAGAAGTAGTCGACTTCGGCGCTGGTTACCCCGTCCAGCCGCGCCACGCCGGATTCAACTTCTTGGGCGCAACCGACGCAGTCCATCTTGCCGATGTGGTAAGTTTGTGTGGTCATAACGCGAGAGTAGAATCTACCAATGCGCCTTCAATGCAACGCGAAACTTCGGGAAATTGAGCAAATTTAACGCGGAGACGCAGAGACGCAAAGGGGCTGCTTTGGAAGCGGCGCTGTTGGAACCAGGTGTTCTTTACAGGCGCTGTTATTATTCAACCAAAACAGTCCGCGAGACCTCTCCCTTGCGTCTTGGCGTCTTTGCGTTAAATGTTTGCCGCGTTACCCATTGGCCGAGGCCATCACCTCGCCCCGCTTTGCCCCCCGCACGACCTCAAAGGTCTCGAGCTTGGGGTGGCCCAAAAAGGCCTCGCGCGGCAGTTGCCCGGCTTGGGCGTGGCCCTGCTTGAACTCCTCCGAGTTCGTCCAGTTCTCAAAGTGGCCTTGGCTCTCCCAATACGTCTCCACGATGTACGGGTCGCCCTCGCCAGCGGGGCGCAGCAGATTAAACGAAACAAAGCCCGGCATGTTATCGACCAGCGCGGCGCGATCCTTGAAGCGTTCTTCAAAAGCGTCGGCGTGGTCGAGGTTAACGGGGATGCGGTTCATGACAACAAACATGGAATTTCTCCTAATCTCTACATAATCGATGTTTGTATTCTACGCGGTTCAGCAAGCGCTGTCAGTATTTCTAATCCGCTGTTGAGCGATGTTAGCGGGCAAGAGAGCGAAGAAGACGATCCACGAAGGACACGAAGAGCACGAAGGCAAAGAGTCGACAGTCTTCCTTCGTGTACCTTCGTGTCCTTCGTGGATCAATCCTACCGCGGCGAGAGAACTAGCCGATCCGTTGCCATTTCCTCGACGATGTCGCGGGTGAAGACAAACGGGTGCAGCTCGTTGTGGAGCCACGGCTCGATCATATCATTGTAATGGGGGTGGAAGGGGTGGCCGCTTTGGCCGGTGGGATGGATGGCGCGGCTGCTGTCAAAATCGGCGAAGTCGACGATAAAGCGGACGGAGGGGTTGCTGGTGACCGCGCCAAATTCTTCGTCGCCCCACTCAAAGCCGTTGGCGTTGACGACCATGTCGCCGCCCGCGACGGCAAAGGGGCCGCGGTTGACGAGCCGCTCCAGCGGGCCGATGCCGCTTTCGCCCAGCGGATTGCTGCGAAAGGTGATCGTGTGAACGCGATCCCAGCCCCACGCATCCGTGTTGCGACCCAGCCGCGCGCCCAAGTAAGAGACCGTATCCGCCAGCGCCAGCTGCAAAATCTCCTCCCGCGACTCGACGGCTTCGGTCGTCACGTCATCCCACAGCGGATTGCTCGGCTGCGACGCAACCTGGTGCAGCAAGACGCGCGGCGGGTGGCCGTTGTAGCTCACGCGCTCGACCATCGTTGTCTCCTCTTCGTCTTCGTCTCCCATATCTTCGATGATGTCGCCCACCTGGAAAATGGCCAGCGTGGGGCTGGGCACTTGGCCCGCCGTTAGTTCCGCCAGCCGCTCCTCGGCGACCGTCGCTTCATCGCCAACGAGGCGGGTGGAGAGCTTCCAAATAAAGGCCTCAAAGACAGTCGCCGCCACGCTCGCTTGGTCGAGCTGGCCGTTCCAGCCGTTTAGGCGATCAAGGGCCGTCTGTACATCGGCATTTTCCGTGGCGAGATTTTGCAGCAGCGGCAGATAGTCCTCCACCAGCAGGTCGCGGCTGTCGCCCTGGATCTGCTGAAGGGTGTCAATCGTTACATCGCCGCTGGTGATGGCTTCGCGCAGCAGGGTCTCGATGCGCTGGGCGCGGTCGCCGGAGGCCCAGTAGCGGGCAAGATAGTAAGGGAAATCTTCGTCGCCATTTTGATTGACAATGGCGTTGTTGGCCGTGACGATAAAGCCCTGCGCCGGGTTGAGCAGCCGCGGCATTTCGTCGTAGGGGATAAAGCCCTGCCACTCGAATTCGCCCGTCCAGCCCGGAACCGGCAGCGGACCGACGCCCGCCGGGCGAATGGGGTAGCGCCCGGTGGACTGATAGGCGATGTTGCCTTCGCGGTCGGCGTAGACGACGTTCTGCGGCGCAGTGTCCCACTTGCTCAACGCATCGCGAAACTCGTCGTAGTTCGCGGCCTGGTTGAGCTCGATCACCGCCTGGAAGAGACGCGTCGGTCGGTCCGCGGCCCAGCGCATGGCGAGCGCCTGCGTCAGCTCGGGGTCGACGTTGTTGAGCAGCGGGCCGTGGTGCGTCTCGCGCACGGTGAGCGTGATCGGCTCGCCACCGTTGACGCCAATTTCTTCGACGCGCACGGCCAGGTCGCGCCACTGGCCCTCGAATTCATACTGGAGCGGATTATCCGGATTGAGCCGTTCGATGTACAAATCCTGCGAGTCCGCGCTCATGTTCGTCACGCCCCAGGCAATGTTTGCATTGTGGCCGATGATCACGCCCGGCACGCCCGCAAAGCTCATGCCGACCACGTCCCAGCCGGGTGCGTGCAGGCCGTTCCAGTACCAGATCGAGGGCAGCTGCACGCCGAGGTGCGGGTCGTTGGCCAGCAGCGGCAGACCGGAGGCCGTGTGCTCGCCGGCAACGACCCAGCTGTTGCTGCCGAGCGTGTCGCCGCTGCCAAGGGCGAAGCCGGTGGCGGGCACGTCGCCGATCATGTCAAAGTTGTCCAGCAATGGGGAGTGATTGGCGAGCAGAGATTGGAGATTGGTTGTGCTCCGTGTGTTGGGGACGATGATGGGGCGGTTGTCGGGGTATCCGGGCATGATTTCGGCCAGCAGGTCCGGGCCGAGCGCTTCGTAGAGGATGGCGTCGCGCTGCTCGTCATTGATGTTGCTGCTGCCGCGCAAATCCCACGCCATGACGGTGCCCCAGGCGATGGTGTGCAGCGGCTCCCACGGCTCGATCTCCCACGGCCCCGCGCTCAGGGCAAGCACGCGCTGGTTGAACGAAACGTTGTCGCGGTTCTCCGCCAGCCAGGCGTTGACGCCCGCGCTGTAGGCTTCCATCAGCGCGTAAATTTCAGGCGTTTCGCTGCGGTAATACTCAACGGAATCCGCCGCAATCTGCGGCCAGCCCGCATTGCGGATAAACTTATCGTCCTCCAGCGTTGCCTCGCCCACAATTTCGGAGATGCGCCCCAGCCCGATGTGTCGCCAAAATTCCATCTGCCAGAAGCGATCCTGGGCGTGGGTGTAGCCTTGGGCAAAGAAGAGGTCGGCGTCGTTGTCGGCGTAGATGTGCACCACGCCGAGCTCGTCGCGCAGGATGGTGATGTCGCTGGTGGGGCCGTCCAGCGTGATTGTGCCGTCGGTTTGGGGAAAGGGGCTGCGGATGGCGAAGGTCAACCAGATGGCGAGGGCGACGATGAGTAGAAGCAGGGCGGCGAGCACAAGCGCCGTCGCCCGAATAGCAAATCTGCGCGACATGAAAAACTCCAGATTGATTTGGCGAGCGGGGGATTCGATGTCGCGCAATATAGCACAGCTGCGGTAGCGGGAGCAATGTGAATTTAAGGCATCAGCCATGCAAAAGGGCCTTGCGCTGTTGCGCAAGGCCCTTTTGCATGGCTGAAACATTTAGTCCATCGTCGTCAACAGCGAATCTTCTTCGTCCTTGATCGCGTTGCCAAAGGCCATAAAGGTCGGCGCCCACAGGCCGACAAAAATACCAAAGCGCTCGGCGTTGGCCTTGTTCTCCTCGCGCCGCAGCGCCCAAATGGCAATGCTGATGCCAATAGAGGCAAGGGCGGCGAGGTACATCGAATCCGAACTGATACCAAAGTTGCGTAGCTGACTAATCACAAGAGTCTCCTTACTGTCGGGTAGATTGGGATAGGTTATGTCTTCATTGTAGCGCACTAACCCCAGTTTGCCGGTGATAAGCTATACAAACCTTGTATAAAGATTATACAAAATAAATTGTTTTTCCACATCTAGCAAACGGTCGACCCTTCTCCGGCTCCACACAGCAATTCGTGATATAATCGCCTGCCATGAATACCCCTACAGACAACCGCCCGCGCAGCGCCGCCTGGCGCGACCACCTCTATACCATTATCTACGAAGCCGACACGCGCGGCGGCCAGCTCTTCGACGTAATTTTGCTGATCAGCATCGTGCTCAGCGTGCTGGCCGTCGCGCTGGAGAGTGTCGGTGTTATTTATGATGAGTATGGGCCAACGCTGCGCAACGTCGAGTGGTTCTTCACGATTCTTTTTACAGTCGAGTACATTCTGCGGCTGGTTAGCGTTGAGCGGCCCCTGCAGTATGCCCGCAGCTTTTTTGGCCTCATCGATCTTCTGGCCACCTTTCCCACTTATCTGGCGCTGCTTGTGCCCGGCGCACAAACGCTGCTGATCATTCGCATTCTGCGCCTGCTGCGCGTCTTCCGCATTTTCAAAATGGCGGCTTACTTGGAAGAGGCTGAAGTGCTGCGCCGCGCGCTGTGGGCCAGCCGCCGCAAAATTGCCGTCTTCCTCGTCGCCGTGCTCACCGCCGTCGTGATCATCGGCGCGCTGATGTACGTAATCGAGAGCGACGAGAGCGGCTTCACCAGCATTCCCATCGGTATCTACTGGGCAATTGTGACGCTCTCCACGGTTGGCTACGGCGACGTTGCGCCCATTACGCCGCTGGGGCAAATGATGGCGGCGGTGGTGATGCTGCTGGGCTTTGGTATCATCGCCGTGCCCACGGGCATCGTCTCGCTCGAGCTGGCGCGGCCCAGCGGCGAAGTGCGCCGACGCGCCTGCCCCGCCTGTGGCCGCGAGGGGCATGATGTAGATGCGCGCTTCTGCAAGTATTGCGCATCGGCCTTGTAAGCGCCGCGGCAAGTTTAGGCGAGCACTGTCTTCGCCCTCCCGGCACATTTGGTCTACTAAAGTGCGTGCAAAATGAAAGCAAGAGTTCGCGGTCTAAGTGACTGTCACTGTCCATAGCCGGACAGCTTGCCCCATTTTGTCTGGACAGTGACTGTCACTGGCTCCTCAAACCCCTGTTCTCGACGCAACTTTACTTTAGCACATCCCGGCGGAAATAAGTAGGTAGTTTTTTGCGTCTGCCCGCCAGAGGTCACAGACGAATTTATCTGCCGTGGTATGTACGCCCAACTGTACTGGTGGGGCACATCACCGCTATTGCGCCTCGTAAGGGCAATAGCCCGGCTTTGGGCCGACTTGCGGATAGCGGCGGCAAACGGCTGGCCGCACATCGTAAATGGTGCAGCGCCGCGTTTGCGCATCCAGAAACACGCAGTCCGAATTGGCCTGTCGCGCCAGGGTGAAGAGCGATTGAGCGGGACTGTAGTGTTCGATTATCCCGTCCTGCTCCAGCTCGCGCGCAATCTTTTTCAGCGACCCCACCGCATCAAGCGGAGCAATCAGCCCCATCCGTATCATATCCTCCAACGTTGCCCGAACCATCATTTGGCAGCAGTTGGCGCGGCAGCCATCGCATAGGCCACTGCGGTACTGGGTCCACGTCTCCGTATTGTTTGCGTCCGCGGCAGCTAAATTTTTACACATGGGAGGAGGGTCCCCCGGCATCTTTCCCCTTGCGCGGGCGACGTTTTTTCCGCCACGCCATCAGCTTAACTACCGAGCCTACCGCTATCCCAACTGCCAACACCAGCAGCGCCCATTTTCTCACGGCGGAGCTGGTGCTGCTCAAATCGGTTCGCGCATCGCGCGGCAGTGACCGCCCGCCCGCCACCTGATCCGCCACCTCACCCGCCACCTCGTCCAGCAGCGTGACCGTGCCCGCGTCGCCGTCCACGGCCAGCATCATGCCCGATTGGATTCGCTCGGTGGCAACGCCCGTGCCCATCACAGCCGGGATGCCGTACTCGCGCGCCACAATCGAGCCGTGCGCCAGCGCGCCGCCCACGTCGGTGACGAGCCCGACGGCCTGTGAGAAGAGCGGCGTCCAGGCGGGCGTGGTCGTCGTGCAGACGAGGATGGAGCCGGGCTGCATTTCGTTAAAATCCGCGCTGGAGCGGATCACGCTCGCTGGCGCGCTGACGCGACCCGTGCCGACGGCGTACCCGTTCAAGATTGACCCTTGATTGACGACGCCGCTGGGTGTCGGATCAAAGAGCGAGAGATCGATTGGGCCAAATTTGAGGCTGGAGCGCTCCGGCACTTTGGGCAGCGGGGCGAGTCGTTTACGCGCAGCGCGCAGCGCCCGTCGCTCCTGAGCCAGCCCGGCGAATTGCGGCACGCTCTGCCCGCTGGCGCGTGCCTCAATCGCCGCCGCGATCTCGCTGCTCTCCAGATAGTAGAGGTCATCGGGGGCAGCGATGGCTCCGGCAGCAGCCAAGCGCTGACCCAGCTCGTGGGCCAGCTTGCGCACCGCTGGCCAGGCCGCGCCCATGTAGAACATGACGTGTTCGCGGTAGGGCGCGTAGTGTTTCGTCCACTTCCACATCCACTCGAAAAGCCGCCGCGACAGGGGGTTGAGCGCCTGCCTCGTCTGCGCGACCAGCGCATCGCGCTCGCGCGCCATTTTGGCTTGGCGCACGCGCACCGCTTCGGCGGGCGCGTCCTTGACCAACGCTTTGAGGCTCAACAGCAGCGGCAATGGCTCTTCATTCTGCGTTGGATCGACAAAATCGAGGTTGTAAATTTGGTGGCCATACTCGTCTAGGTAGTGGTCGATGCCGTCGAGCACGGGTTGCCCGTCCGGATGGGCAGCGAGAGCGGCGGGGAGCTGACTCGCCCCTGTGTTGAGCACGAGTTCGCGCAGGGATGCGGAGCCACGGACGGCATCGGCAATCCGCTCCATGTCGGCCTGCGCATCGAGCGCTTTGGAGTCGAAGCCGCGCAAAAAAGCGGAGCTGCCGAGCTTGGGCTGCGGCAACGCATGTCGAATCAGGGGCGATTTCAGCAGCTTGTCGAAGAGCGGATCCATCATACGCGAGAGCCCCAAATTTAGGGACGACCCAAACCAGTAGCTGCTGTCGGCCGCCGCCATCTCGCCGATGCCGCGCAGCAGCTCTGCGTCTGGCGTCTCGGCCAAATCAATGCTCTGCCACTGGTCGATGAGGGCCTGGTAGCCGGGCAGGACGACCCCGTGCCAATCGAAGGCGGTGGCGTTGAAAAACCTAAAAATGCGCGCATAGATGCGCAGAATCGTCTTTAGATTTTCACCGCTCATCTTAAAGCTGCCCGTGGTGTAGGCGTAGCCGTTGATGGCGTCCGCAAATCCGTGCGGCATCATCTCCTTGAGGTCTATCTGCACGCCGCCAATCTCGCCCATCGCTCTCATCAGCTGATCAATGGATTGCTCCATTCCCTTTTTTAGATAGAGCTCTTCAAAGAGCGGCGAGAGCGGATCGGGCATGTGTTCGACAATCTGGCGGCGCATCCAGATGGTGTCGGGGGTGGGCGGCTCCCACGTCACATTCTTGAGCGGCTCCGGCGGCAAGGAGGTGATGGGCCGCGCCTGCAGGATGGCAATTTCGCCGTCGGCGATGGCCCATTCGACATCCATCGGCATCTCGTAGTGCGCTTCAATTTGTGCGCCAATGCGCGCCAGCTCGACGGCCGTTGCGTCGTCCAGCACCGCTTGATTTTGCTGTGCCTGCGGAACGGCTTGCTCTTGCGTACCGCTTTCTGTGCGCACCGTCATCACTGTTTTGGTCGCAGTCTCGCGGGAGACGATTTGCCAGTTCCCTTGATCCACAACCACGCTGTCCGGCGTCACCAGCCCGCCGACAATCGCCTCGCCCAAGCCCCACGCGGCGTTGATCAGGATTTGATCGCGCTCGCCGCTGGTGGGGTTGGCCGTAAAGAGAATGCCGGAAGAATCGGCGTCAACGAGCTTCTGCACAACCACCGCGAGGCTGACGCTGGCCGGGTCAATGTCTTGATGCAGTCGGTAGGCCATGGCGCGCGCCGTCCACAGGCTCGCCCAACATTTTTTTACGGCCTCCAGCAAAGCCGCTTCGTCCTGGACGTTGAGAAAGGTCTCCTGCTGCCCGGCAAAGCTGGCCGTGGGCAAATCCTCGGCGGTAGCGGAGGAGCGCACGGCAACGTACAGTTCGCCCAGATCGTGCCACGCCGCCAGCAATTCATCCACGATCGTCTCCGGCAGGTCAGCGTTCAGAAAAAGCCGCTGGATTTTTTCTGCGGTAGCCGTGCCCAACTGGGGATCATCCGCCGCAGCGCTATTGGTCCAATCAACGATCTGCTGCTGCAAACCGTGTGCCTGCACAAAAGCATCATACGCTGCGGTCGTCAGAACGAAGCCAGCAGGCACGGGAAAGCCCCCCACGATCATCTCGCCCAGGTTGGCCCCTTTGCCGCCAGCGGTCGGGATGTTGGTCTTGTTCAGTTGTGAAAATGGGATTATGTAGCTCATAATATTGTCTCAACCCTGGAATGATGGGCTCTCATTCGGGGCAGCCTTCTGTATTACGGTACTCCTCTCAGAGGTACGTTGATCGCAATAGAGTTGTTCCTGAATAACATCTGACCAGGGAGCGGATTGTTTTGCTCACTCTGGCTAAATTTT
This sequence comes from Caldilineaceae bacterium, assembly GCA_965213535.1. Lineage (GTDB taxonomy): Bacteria > Chloroflexota > Anaerolineae > Caldilineales > Caldilineaceae > JBCCFC01. The sequence continues at coordinate 5,089,609 of OZ243888.1, read as the reverse complement.
AATTGGGAACAACTCTAATTATGGTTTGCGCAAGAAGTTGGCAACCTTTGCCTTGACCTCTGTACTCCCCTCGCCCAGCCAAATGAGATGCCCCCACGTTTGTGCTTCAAACAACTCGGCATCACGTATCGTTGCTTGCGCATGAAGGGGATGTTCAAAAGCCACTGAACCGTCATTCTTACTGTGAACAATCAAGGTCGGGGCTGTAATTTTTTCCAACACGCTGGTCGGAACGTTCTGTTCTATGTCAAGCATGAAACCGCTGCCCGAAGAAAGATGGCGCAACATATTGTTGAAAGCGGCTCTATCCTGCACAGTGAAAGATGATAGAACTGTCGCCGTATGAAGCTTGGTAAATGAGGGGATCATTTGCCTGTAGATCAAGTTGGGCGTGATGCCCACGAATGTTTTGAGCATCCCCCACGTTACGCGCTGCAGACGCTGATGAAACATGATCCTGGCTGTTTTATAAAGCGTGTCATCGGGCGTTAGCCAACGCTTTGTCACGGCGGATTCAAGAATCAGCTTTTCGACTCGCTCTGGATAACGGCTCGCCAGATGGAGGCCGGTAGGACCGCCAGCAGAAATCGCAATCACGTTCACGGTGGCAATTGAGAGCGTATCGAGTAGGGCAACCATTGCCCCTGCTGCTTCATCAGCCGACTGCCCCACAGTCGCAGGCGTTTTTCCATAGCCTGGGCGTGAGGGAATGAGCGCGGACATACCCGCGTCTAAAATCGCCTCAACCCCAAAAGTTTCATGGCAGCTTGAATGTCCACCGTGCAAAAGCAAACACGTTTCTTCTCCCGCGCCCTTGATTAGGTACTCTATCGTCCCTTGCGCCGTGTTGGCAATTTGGCTGCTTTGATTCATTCGGTCACGCTTATCTTGAGGGCAATCGAGTAGGCCCCTGTTTGATTTGTCTGGAAGAACGTTCGCCTTTGGGCTATCCCAACACCACCGGCATGGCTTTGTACTGATGCCAGCCCGGTCGCGTGGCCAATTCCAGTTGGCTTGGCTCCACCGCCAACCGCAGATTGGGGTTGCGCTCAAAGAGGCGCTGCACGGCGATCTTCGTCTCCAAGCGAGCCAGCGACCAGTCGTCGCGCAGCCTTGCCTGCCGCTCCGGGTGGGTCAACGCGTAGGTCGCGTTGGTGATCGGGTTGTAGGTCGTCTCGTGCCCGGCGACAATCAGCAGAAAGACCATCGCCACCAGTTCATCTATCGCAAATGGCTTGGGTGCGTATCTCTTCGCCGCGGCAGCTTAGCCAAACAATCGACTGAGAAAATCGACGGCCGACAGCTGATTAAAGTCCATCACCCAGCGCACGATGCCCAGCCCAATCAAGATGCCGCCCTCCCAGCGGGAGATGCGGGATTTCGTCCACATGGTAAAGACGACAAATGAAACAAACAGGATAAGCGTGTACGTGCTCTCTTGAGCGGAGGCGTCCACGATCATCTGGCCGTTGGGGGCAATGAGGGCAGCCAAGCCAAGCACGCCCAAAAGATTAAACAGATCGCTGCCGATTAGATTTCCGGCAGAGAGAGCGGATTGTCCCCTGAGCAGGGCGATTCCGGACGTCGCAATTTCTGGTGCGGAGGTGCCAAACGCGACAATCGTTACCCCAATGACCCACTCCGAGAGGCCAAAGAAGCGAGCCAAGACAGAGGCCTCCTCCACAAAGAAGTGGCCCGAGGCAACCACTACCGCAATGCCCGCTAGGAAAAGCGGAATGTCGCTCCACCGGAACGGCTCATCGGTTAATGTTTCGTGGGTCTCCGCTCTGCTATAAAGTAGGTAGCCGATGTACGCAACCAGGATGCTCAGCAGAACTGCTCCTTCAATCCAGCTAAGCGTCAGGTCAAACAGAAAGAAGAGCAGGAGCACGGTTGTCCCAACCAACATCGAGCCATCTCTGGACACCATCTTCCTGGTGGTGGGGATGCCCGCAAAGAGCGCCAACCCCCCCAGGATAAAGCCGAGATTGAAGATGTTGGAGCCGATGACGTTGCCAACGGAGATGTCCGATTGGCCGGACAGGGCCGAGCTAATTGTTACCGCAAATTCAGGGGCCGATGTGCCAATGGCTACAACGGTGAGGCCGATTACCAGATCGGACAGCCCAATTTTGCGAGCAATCCGCGTCGCGCTGTCGACAACCCAATTGGCGCCAAACCAGAGGCCAACGATACAAATGGCAATAATCCCAAGCGCCAGAATTGGGAATGTTTCGTTCATGCTGTTCTCCGAAAGATGAATGGCTGATTTTGTAATAGCTAAACCGAAAATGCTTCAAATACTTGATGCTAAGGTAATGGGAATTATTCAATACCGCAAAGTTAGGTTCCGTTGACATTTGGAAAGTGGCCCTCACCCCCGGCCCCTCTCCCATTCTGGGAGAGGGGGGGGATTGGCTCCCTTCTCCCAGAATGGGAGAAGGGCTGGGGATGAGGGCGCTCGACTCACCTTTCAAGCCCTCTCAACAAATTGTCAACGGAACCTAGCTAGACTTTGTCCATCTCCCACATGTAGTATTTGAAATACGGCCGCATACTATATGTCTTAACCATTTTGTCCGCAGCCTGATAAGAGCGTGCTGTTTTGGGCAAAAAGCCAATAGTGTACAAAGTCGAGCTAAGTATAACCGCCTGCTACCCAAACGTCACCGGCAGCGTCTTGTAGCTGGCAAGTGTAGGGATGGGCAGCTCCTCCAGCGCTTCCGGCTTCACGGCTAGGCGCAGGTTCGGGTTGCGATCCAGCAGGTTGGTCAGCGCGATCTTCGTCTCGATGCGAGCCAGCGGCGCGCCGAGGCAGTAGTGAATCCCCTGCCCAAAGCCCAAATGTCGATTGGGTGTGCGACCAATATCAAACAGGTCTGGGTTCTCAAAAACGGCCGGGTCGTGGTTGGCCGCGCCCAGCAGCGGCATCACCATGGCGCCCCTGGGAATCGTCACGTCGTGCAGCGTCACCGCCTCCGCAGCGTAGTTGGGTTTGGTGCTCTGCACCGGGCCGTTGAAGCGCAGCACCTCCTCGATAGCGCTATCCATCAAATTGGGATCGGCGCGCAGTCGCGCCAGCTGCTCCGGGTGCAGCAGCAGCGCGGCGACGGCGTTGGTAATCAGGTGCACCGTCGTCTCGTAGCCCGCCACTACCAGCAGAAAGACCATGCTGATCAGCTCGTCCTCGCTCAGCTTCTGCCCCTCGTCCTCGGCCTGAATCAGCCCCGTGAGGATGTCGTCGGCGGGATTGTCCCGCTTGCGCTGCACCAGCTCGCGCACAAAGCGCGCCGACTGGCGCATGTCCCACAACATCATTTTGGCCAGCGCCAGGCCATTTATGCCGTTGCTAACGACGGACTTCATCAGGTTGGCAAACTGCGGCATCTCGTCCTGCTCGATACCGACCATCTCGCTGATCACGGTGACGGGGATCGGCAGCGCATAATTCGCCTTGAGGTCGATTGTGCCCCGGGCTTCGGCCTTGTCCAGCAGCTCGTGCGTCAGCGTCTCGATGCGCTCTTCCAGCTTGCGCAGCGCTCGCGGCGTAAAGGCTTTGTGCACCAAATTGCGCAGGCGGCGATGCTCCGGCTCATCCTCAAGAATCATGCTCTGCCCCACCAGCGCCACGTGCTTGGGCACGGGGAAGGGCATTCGCCTGCCGCCGCCGGTGGCCGTGGTGCGGTTGCGCACAAAGCGCGGGTCTTTGAGCACGGTTACGCAGTCGTCGTAGCGCAAGACGAAGTAGGCGTTCATCACGCTCATCTTGCCCTTGTAGACGGGCGCTTCCCCGCGCAGCCAGCAATAGTAGGCGTACCGATTGGCAGCAAACGCTTTATCCATTAGGTTAATTGGATGTTTGATTTTCAGGTCGGCTGTTGGTTTGGTGGCAATCATGGTGGGTTCTCATTCATTGAACAGAGCGATTTTATCTAATTGGCACATTACGCGGCGCGTAATACAATGGGCAAATGATTCAGTCTTTCCGGTCCAAGCCGACGTAGGTGCTGTTTGAAGGGGGCAATCCTCGCCAATTTCGCGCATTCCAAAACGCCGCCATTCGTAAGCTAACACTATTGGATGCGGCACAAACGCTGAATTTTCTACGGTCACCGCCAGGCAATCGGCTTGAAGCACTGCAAGGCGATCGTCGTGGCCAGTACAGCATCCGTATCAACGACCAGTATCGCGTTTGTTTCACGTGGACCAACAGCGGACCAGCTGATGTGGAAATTGTTGATTACCACTGAGAAATATTATGACTCGACCCATCAACCAAATGCGGCCCGTTCATCCGGGTGAAATTTTGCGCGAAGATTTTCTTGCGCCGCTGGGCATGAGCGTAAACGCCTTGGCCAAGGCGCTCAACGTGCCCGCCACGCGCCTCCACGAAATTGTCAAAGAGCGCCGTTCGGTCACGGCCGATACGGCGCAGCGGCTCGCCTGCTACTTTGGCGGTGATGCTGCCTCGTGGCTAAATCTGCAGGCGATGTACGATTTGAAGACGCTCGCGACACGGGACGAAATTACAAAGACCGTCGCGCCGAGGGCGCTGGAAGCGGCTTAATTAGGATCGCTCGGCAGCCACACGTCCAGCACATCGGGCGCAATCAAGCAGATCGAGCGGTGGGGTGCGCCCAGCACGCGCTCGATGCTGCGCTCGTAGACGAGCAGCTTTTGCTCGATGGAGCGCGTCGCCACATCATCCCACTCGTCCGCCAGCAGCAGCGACACCACGGCGTCCGAACAGGCGCGCCCCATGGTAAAGACAATCTCCGCCGTCTCCTCCGGATAAGCGACGTGAAACGCTTCTTCGGCTACCCCCTGATGAATAATCTCCGCCAGCAGCGGCGCGAGAGCGACAATCGATGCCGCCTCGGCTTTCCTTCGCAGCAGCACATTTTCATCTCGATAGAGCACGCGCAGCGCGTCGAGCAGAAAGTCGCGGTTGTTGGCTTTCCAATTGTTGAGATAGGCAAAGAAACACTCCATCTTCGCCGCCGCCCCCAGCGATTTATCGACCACCGTCGGCGTCAACGCGGCCAGCACCTGGGCCGTCATGCGCTCGACCAGCGCGTCCAGCAGCTCGGCTTTGGACGCGAAGTAGTGGTAGAAGGTCCCCTTCGAGACGCCTACTTCGTTGATAATTTGCTGCACGGAGGTTTGTTCGTAGCCCTTGCTATAAAACAGACGCTGCGCCACGTCTAGAAATTCGGCATAGCGCTCGTCGTACTCCTTTACGGTTCGACCCAATTCCCCCTCCTTTTCTAATTGCGTGATAGAAAGGCAGAGACCGCTTTTTTCCACTGATCCGGCTCTGCTATCAGCGCGTCGGCGTGAGCAGCGCTTTCAAAGAGTTCAAAGTCCTTCCGACTGCTACCCAAACTGTCGAAGAGCAACTCAGCTTGTTCACGGGTAACGCGTGTGTCGCGTGCACCGTGCAGCAGCAGAGCCGGCACGCTGACTGACGCCGCATAATCAGCGGGGTTGTGTCGAAAGCCAGAAAATCCGCTCTGCACGCCTGCCCAAAATATCAGAAGCCGTGCGGCGGGAAATGAGGGAAGGCCAACAAGGTCGAACCGATTTTTTACCGTTGACAGCATTGTATCAAACACCGCTTCGATGATGATGGCATCGGGTTGTACATGGCCCAGCGAAATTGCCCGCAAAAGGGCAACCCCGCCCATTGAACTGCCAAAGAGGATCAGCGGCCCCTGCTCCAGCGATTTGGCGTGCTGGACTGCTGCCGCAACGTCCGTTGCTTCCCGAAAGCCGATGGTGGTTTGCGTACCGTCGGAGCCACCGCTGGCGCGAAAATCAATCGAGAAGGTTGAGTAGCCAAGCTCGTGAAATACAGCCGCTTCCGGCAGAATCCCCGATTTGGAGCCAGCATAGCCGTGAAAGAGCAGAACCATCCCTTGAGGAGCGGGATGCGGCACGTACCATCCCTCCAAAGTTAATCCATCCGACGTCGAAAGCGAGTGCGCCCTAAAGGCGAGCCCATAATCCCTTGGAGTTTCTTCAAGCGCGGGCTTGGGGATGGTGACGCCCCACAACAGGACGTGCGCCTTCTCCATAGTGGAGAGCTCGTCGGGCGCGCTGGTTCGGGTGGCCTGCGGCTCGAAATTTAGCATGGCGTACGCCTGATTGTAGACGACGACGTTCGCCGCAACGACGGCAAACAAAGTAAACGCTATTACAACCAACAGTCGTTTTCGATTTGTGGCTTTGTGCTGCTTATCAGTCCGCATCTTTCTTTCTCTGATTCAGAAGCCCGCGCTTTGCTCAAAGCGGAAACGGCGTGTGAGTCAGCGCTTCGGAGGCTGCCCACAGCTGATAGGCGTTTCCCCTGTCGTGCGATCGCTTATTCGACTCGACGCGCTCCGGATTGCCGCCCAGCTCGGCCAGCCCCGATGGGCCAAAGTACTGCCCGCCCTGCACCGCGCTGGCCGTGGCCGCATAGAGGGTGGGCAGCGCGCCCATCGGCTGCGGCTGGGCCAAGAGGCGGTTCATCAAATTCATTGTTCCGGCGTTCTCTTGAAGACCCGTTGCCGTCCAGCCCGGGTGGACAGCGACAGCAATCGTGCCGCTGCCCGCTTGGGCAAGCCTGCGCTGTAGCTCGTAGGTAAAGAGCAGGTTGGCGAGCTTGCTCTGGCCGTAAGCGCCCATCGCGCTGTACGCTTTGTGCTGCCAGTTCAAATCGGCAAAGTCGATTTTACCAAAGCGATGCGCAATGCTGCTGACATTTACCACCCGCGCATCGGACGTTTGATTAAGCCGATCGATCAGCAGCGCCGTCAGCGCAAAGTGGCCCAGGTGGTTGACGCCAAACTGCATCTCAAAGCCCTGCTCGGTTGTGCCAAAGGGCGGAATCATGATGCCCGCGTTGTTGATGAGCAGATTGAGTTGTTCATGCTCTTTCTGAAAATCTTCGGCGAACCGCCGCACCGAAGCGAGGTCGGCCAGATCGAGCTGCATGACAACGATTTGCCCGCTGGGACGCAGGGCACGAATCCGCTCGGCGGCGCGGTTGGCCTTGTCCAAATTGCGGCAGGCCATGATCACCGTCGCCCCACGCTGGGCCAGCACGCGCGCCGTCTCGTAGCCGAGACCGCTGTTTGCGCCCGTCACGATGGCGACTTTGCCACCCACGCTGGGCACGTCGGCTTCGGTCCAGTCGCTCTGCTTGCGCCCGCGCAAAAAATAGGCCAGCGGGCCGACAAAGTTTAGAAAAAGCGCGGCCCGCCACGCCCCTTTGCTGCCGCGGACTCGCTGAGCCGAACGCTGGCTCAAGTCTCGCCAAGCGGCGAGAAACAGGCCAATTTGGATCAATCCCAACTTGATGAGGGCCGCTTTCTGCCACAATGCTAAATCACCCCAGTTGTTCTTTCTCATTATCTTCCTCTCCACATAGTCATCTATATAATCAGTGATGCAACCGCTCCACCAGCTCATAGTAAACCGACGGTCGGTCGGTTTCAAGTGAGAAAGCTCATCTTTAGGTTTCGTTGACATTTGGAAATTGGCCCTCACCCCCAGCCCCTCTCCCATCCTGGGAGAGGGGAGTTTTAAGCCCCCTTCCCCCACGCGTGGGGGAAGGGTTGGGGATGGGGGCGCTGCGCACCACCCAGATTGGGCCATCAGCGAAATGTCAACGGAACCTAATAATCGGGCTGCTAGAAACGCTCTGTAGTCGCGGAGCGGTTAGGTTTTGTTGTGCCCGCAAAGGTAAAAATCTATGCTCGACCGATAAATCGAGTGCGAACAAATCAATCAAGCCCGTTTCTTTCCCTGTGCTGCACGGCAGTAGTTGGATGCTATCCAGGAACTTCGGCAAAGCGTTCCACTTGCACCGGCTCGTCCTCGGCCCGCCCCCGCTCTTCGATGTAAGAGAGCGACTGGTGGCGGAAGTAGGCGTTGTACAGCTCCGCATAGTGGCCGCCCTGCGCCATCAGCACTTCGTGGCTGCCCTGCTCGATAATGCGACCGCGCTCCAGCACCAGTATGCGATCCGCGGCCTTGACCGTGCTGAGGCGATGGGCGATCACAATCGAGGTGCGCCCCTTGAGCAGCAGATCGAGCGCCGTCTGAATTTGCGTTTCGGTGAAGGGGTCAATGGAGGCGGTGGCTTCGTCCAGAATAAAGATGGCGGGCTTTTCGGCCAGCATTCGCGCAAGCACGACAAGCTGGCGCTGCCCCATGCTGAGGCGGCTGCCGCGTTCACCCACGTCGGTGCGCAAGCCCTCCGGCAGCGTCTCCAGCCAGTCGCCGCTGCCGATCTGTCGCGCAATCTCCTCGACCTCTTTGTCGCTCAGCTCCGGCACGGCGTAGCGGATGTTGTCCGCCACCGTACCGGCAAAGAGGAAGGGCGACTGGCTGACGATGCCCAGCTGGTGGCGATACGCCTGCAGGTCAAAGCTGCGAATGTCGTGGCCGTCGATGCAGAGATTGCCCGCTTGAAATTCATAGAAGCGGGTGACGAGCTTGGCAATGCTCGATTTGCCCGCGCCCGTGTGGCCCACCAGCGCCACGCTCTCGCCGGGGCGGATGTGCAGATCAAAGTTTTCCAGCACCCGCTCCTTCTCGCTGTAGCGAAAGTCGACCTGCTCAAAGCGGATGTCGCCGCGCAGGGGGGGCACGGAATTTTCGGCGCGCTGCACCACGGCTGGTTCGGCGTCGGCCAGGGCAAAGATGCGCTCGGTGGCGCTGAGGGCGCTCTGGAACTGCGGCCAAAAGGCGCTGAGGTTGATCATGGGGAACCAGAACTGACCGACGCTGCTCATGTAGAGAAACCACGCGCCCGCCGCAATCGAGTTGCTCAACGTGGCCAAGCCGCCAAAGTAGAGCAGCAGCGCCGTGCCCGCACCGTTGAAAACCTGCAGCATCGGAAAGAGCATCGCCAACACAAAGCCACGCTTGACCATGATGTCGTAGCTCTGGTTGTTGACGCCCAGGAAGTCATCGTAGATGCCCTGCTCGCGGCGGAAATTCTTGGCCACGGCAATGCCCGTCACCGCCTCCTGAATGCTGGCGTTGACGTCGGCAATCGCCTGCTGGCTTTGGCGGGTAATGCGGCGGGCAATGGCTTGAAAGCGACCCGCGACGAGAAAGGCGATGGGCGCGAGCACGCCCAGAATTAGCGTCAACTGCACGTCGATGCGCAGCAGCACCACGAGCAGAATCACGACGATCAGCAGCTGGGTGACGATGTCCGTCACCAGCACGGAGACCCGACCAAATTCGTCGGTGTCGCTGGTAATGCGGCTCACGATGCGACCGGACTGGTACTCGTCAAAGAAGCTCATATCGTGGTTCATCGAAGCTTCAAAGGCATCGTTGCGCATGGCGAGCACCACATCGCCCAGCAGCATCGAGGTCAACACGCGCCGCAGCCAGTTAACGGCCCAGCTGCCCACACCAATCGCCAGCACCACGCCGATGAGCAGCGCGACCGTCTGCTGATTTTCCACGCCCGGCTCCTCCAGCAGCTCCACGCCCCGCGCCACCACAATCGGCACCGCCGCGCCGCCCGCTGAAAAGAGCGAAACGCAGCCCACGATTACAAGCAGCCGTTTCCAGTGTGGGCGAAAGTAGCGCCAGATGCGCTCGGCCAGCTGGCGATTGCTGTATTCGCGATCAAAACTTTCGGCGGTTAACCCGCCGCGCAACATGCTCATGGGCCAGCTTTCTTTCTATAGAAGCAAAATAATTTTGATACAACAAAGAGATTTCAACGCGGAGAGATAAGCGACGTACCGCCCTCACCCCTAACCCCTCTCCCAGAATGGGAGAGGGGGACTTAGCTCCCTTCTCCCATTCTGGGAGAAGGGTTGGGGATGAGGGCCTGCTGCGCGTCCCCTTAAGATAAACTTCTTCGGAATCTCGTTGTAGAATTAGGAAGAACGTCAAACGCTACAGCCGACGATCGGTCTGCTCGCGGACGACCGCGCCGTTGGTTTTCCCTTCGACGGCGGAACCGTTGCTTGGCTCACCGCTTTGGACGCTGCCCACCCCGTCGCCGCTGTCGGCCACCGAGTTGGTCGCGGCCAGCACGCCGCTTAGATCGACCGGCTCCACATCCACCTGCGCTTCGTCGCGGTACTCCGTCTGCATGGCGTTGACGGGCTGTGGCTCGCCAAGAATGGCGACGTAATCATCCTCGCGCAGCACCGTGCGCCCCTGTGGAATGATCACGTGGCCGTTGCGGCGAATCATGGCAATCAGCACGCCCTCCGGTAGCTTGATATCGCTGATGGCTTGATTGATCAGCCTGCGCGTCGGCCCGCGGGAGGAGAGCCGAAGCGTGAGGTAGCGCTTGTCCGGCAGCAGCGTCTCCTTGATGGCTTCGGCACTGTCAGCCTCGCGAAAGCGCGCCATAAAGTCATCGTCGTCCACTCGATCTGCCATCTGGGCTAGGAAACGCAGGTGGCGCTTGGGGTCTTCTTCGGGGCTGATCAGGAAGCAGAAGGCGTGCACCGGGGCGTTCGGCGAGTGCTCGCCGTGCACGTCCGTGAAGTCCACGCGAACGCCCTTGCGCGAGTGCACCACGACCATCTCCGGCTCCTGAATGTCAAAGAGCAGCAGGTTGGGCAGCAGCACGCCCTTGGCCGCGGGCAACATGCCAATGCGCGATTCTTCGAGAAAGCCCAGCCGCAGCTCACCGGGCGAGGCGGGCACGCGCGCCCCCAAAATTTGCGCAGCCTGTGCCACCACATCTTCGTACGAGAGCTCGGTGCGGTCGTTCTCCAGCTTGAGCACCGTGGCGCGCGCCACCAACTCATCAAACGAATCCTCCTGGCGCAGCCCCTTCTCGCGCATGATCTCCCACAGCTCGTAATCGAGATCGTCGTAGCGCTGCTGGCCCAGGCGCGCAAACCAGTGGTAGATCGCGCCGTCGCGCACCACGCGCTTGCGGGCGTAGTAGAAATACCACGCCACGCAGAGCACCACCAGGCCAAAGGTCATGGCGATCGCTTGTGCGCCCATGTACAAAATCAACATGGCCGAGGTGACGATGCCAAAGTACTGCATCCACGGGTAGAGCGGCGAGCGGTAGCCCGGGTCGTAGGATTCGATGTGGCTTTCGCGCATCACGATCACGGCAAAATTGAGCAGCATAAAGATAAAGAGCTGGAAGGTGCTGGCCAGCTTGGCAATGCCCTCCTCATCCAGCAGGATGATAACGACAATCATGACCGCCGCCGTGACGACAATGGAGAGCGTCGGCGTCTGATACTTGCCGAGGCGGGCGAAACGGTCGGGGATCAGCCGGTCGCGCGCCATGGCGAGCGGATAGCGCGACGACGAGAGCAGACCGGCATTGCCGGTGGAGGCAAAGGCGGCAATTGCTGCGGTCACAATCAGGATCAAGCCCAGCGGCTGGGGCAGCCAATCAAAGAAGGCCGCGCCCGCCGTGGCCACGGGCGTCAAATCCTCGCGCAGCTGGCCCGGCTCCAGCACGCTGACCATGATAAAGACGCCGACCACGTAGATGACCGTAGTCACAATTAGCGAGAGGAACATGCCGAGCGGGATGTTGCGCTCCGGATTTTGCACCTCCTCGGCCACGCTGGCTACTTTAGTTAGACCGTTGTAGGAGACGAAAACGAGGCCGACGGTCGACAGCAGCCCGGCAATACCAAAAGGTAGGAAGGGCTCGAACTGCTCGGCGACAAGCCCCTGCGAGTTTAGGTCCGCGACTTCCGCGACGCCCTGGATTGTAAAGAAGGCCAGCACGACCAGCAGCAGCGAGACGAGCACGCGCTGGAGACCGGTCGTTTCTTTTGCGCCCATGATGTTGATCGCGGCAAAGACAACCGTGAGCACAATCGCGACGGGGCGAATGGGCAGGTCGATAAAGATCGCGGCGTAGGCCCCGATGCCGATCAGCGCAAAGGCCGTCTTGAGCACCAGCCCGGCGTACGTGCCCAGCCCGCCCACCGTGCCGATTAGCGGCCCGAGGCTGCGATCCAGAAAGTAGTACGTGCCACCTGCTTTGGGCATGGCCGTGCTCAATTCAGCCTGGCTAAACATGGCGGGCAGAATGAGCACGCCCGCAATCAGGTAAGCCACAAAGACGGCGGGGCCAGCCTGCGCCGCGGCGAGGCCGGGCAGCAGGAAAAAACCGGAGCTAAACATGGCCCCGGTGCTGATGGCAAAGACGTCAAAGAGCTTTAAATCTTTTTTCAAACTTTTGATGGGGGTCGCCAAGAGAATTTACCCTTTCAGGTTGGTTGGCTATCAATTTCAGGTTGGTTATCAATGTCGCATCATCGAGAGAGATTATCGATTGACCGCGGCATCCGTCGCCTCTAGGCCAGCAGCCAGCGATTCGGCGCCGTTGGCTCCTCGCAGCGATGCAGCTGTCAAAGGTTGATCTTCTGCTGGCGCATCCTCAATCGATTCGAGCAGCAGCGAGATCAGGCTGAAGCCGGACTGGGGGCGCAGCTCATCGCCGATGGTGGAGACTGTGACGCGGCTGTCCGCACCGCGCAGCAGCATCAGTGGGATAAATTGATCCAGGTGTTGGCTTGCGTAATCGGCGTAAGTAAAATTTTCGGTCAGCGGCGTCTTTTTGACGACGGCCCCGCGGTCCATCCACTCGCGCAGCCGCTCGGAGGTGGCCTCTTCGTCAAAAAGCAGGCGAGCGAGCTGGTAGTGAGCCGGATTGCCGCCTTCGCCCGGCGAGATGGAAGCCACTCGGCGCGCACGCGGCGGCAGCTGGTAGACCTCGGACGAACCAAACTCCTCCTCCATGTGCTGGCAGGCCAGCGAATTGGCCTCGTCGTTGCGCGTCAGCGCCAACATCCGGCCTATGCCGGACAGCTCCAGATCGCTTTCCACAAATTCGGAGAGAATGTTGCCGTGCTCCACCTCCAGCCCATCCATGCGCGCCTGGCGCACGGCGTTCCAGTTGGTGTCGATCATGCGCACGGTAAAGCCTTCGTCCGTGAGCACGTGCGCCAGCTCCACGGAAAAGGGCGTGACGCCCATGAGCAGGAAGCCCTGGGGCTCGCCCTCGCTCACGCCGAGATAGCGCGCCAGCAGCTTGGCCGTGCTGCCCTGAATGAGCACCGTACCCACAATGATCAAAAAGGTGAGCGGCACGATTACTTCTGCTTCGGCGTAACCCATTTCGTCCACCAGCTCAAAGGCGAAGAGCGACGAGACCGCCGCGGCCACAATGCCACGCGGCCCCACCCAGGAAATAAAGAGCCGCTCCTGCCAGGTCAACGAACTGCCCAACATGCTGACCTGTACGCTCAGCGGGCGCAGCACCAGCATCACCAACGCCAACACCACAAAGCTGCGCCAGTCGAGCAGCGCCAGATTCTCTTGGGTGAAGTTGGCGGCCAATAGAATAAAGAGCGTGGAGATGAGCAGAATGCTCAACTTCTCTTTGAAATACCAGACCTCGCGCAGCTGCTTGAGCCTTGTGTTCGCCAGCGCAATGCCCATCACCGTAACGGCCAGCAGCCCCGATTCGGAGGCGAGGTTGTCCGAAAAGGCAAAGACAAGCGTCACCGTGGCCAGCACGGCGGCGTCGCGCAGATAGTCGGGGATGAGGTAGTAGCGCAGGAGCACGTAGAGCACCGCGCTGCCGAGCAGCCCCAGGGCCGTGCCTACTGCGGCAATTGTAAAAAAGCCGCCAATGGAATTGCCCAACCCGCTGCCCTGCCCGGCGGCGATAAAGTCAAAGACAAGGACGGCCAGCGTCGCGCCCACGGGATCGATGATGATGCCTTCCCACTTGAGCACCGAAGCCACGCTGTGCGTGGGGCGTACGTTGCGCAAAATTGGGGCGATTACCGTGGGACCGGTGACAACAATCAGCGCGCCAAAGAGCAGCGCCAAATCCCAGTTAATGCCCTTGATGTAGTGGGCCGCCAGCGCCCCGCCAAACCACGTGATCAGCGCGCCGACTACAATCAGCCGCTGCACCGGACCGACCACGTGACGCACCTCGCGAAAGTCCAGCGTCAGCGCGCCCTCGAACAAAATAATCGCTACGGAGAGCGACACCACAGGAAAAAACAGATTGCCCAGCTCCTCGCGCGGGTGCAGCAAATCCAGCACCAGCGGCCCGGCAATGATGCCCGCCGCCAGCAGCGGAATAATCGCTGGCAGCTTAACGCGCCAGGCGATCCACTGGCAGAGCACGCCCGTCGCCAGCACGCCCGCGATGATGATCATCTCCAGATGTTCCAAATCATTTCTCCCAATAAATTATACATAACTTCTCGAACAACAGGGCCGTTCCAGAAAATTCGCGGCACATTTATCTTCTTGGATTAGCCCAAGTGCTCGAATCCCGTTATTCACTGTATTCTACAGCGTCTCAAGCTGGATGCAGTATTTAGCCTTGCAATGACGCGCTTGCGCGGCGGGCCTCGGCCGTGGCGCATGAGCCGTATTGAACTGCGTTAAAATACTAAGGCAGCCTTAATCTTTGCGCCACGGGCAACGTTCACAATTGTACAGACGCTTGTCTTGTCGTGGTGTAAAATCGGCTAGAGAAAACGGAATGTTGTTAAAAAGGAGCAATTGTGAATCAGAAAAATTGGAATTGGCTAGCTCGCGGGTTAATTGTTGTAGCTTTGTGGATTGCCGCAGTCGCTTGTGCGCCATCCAGCGTGCCTATGCCCATCCTATTGCAGGATGCCGAGCCCGCCGCTGAAGCCCCTGCCGCTGAAGCGGCGGCAACGGAAGAAGCCGTGCAGATCGAGGTGGAGCTGGCCGAAGAGAGCAGCGATGGCTCGGAGGCGTCGACCAGCGATGCACCAGTTGCCGACAGCGATGGGACAACCCGGGCCGTCGCCTTCGATCCCGACGCCGTCACGCTGCGCACTGAGCCGGTAGTGGATGGCTTGACGCGCCCCCTCTTCGCCACCCACGCGGGCGACGGCAGCGGGCGGCTCTTCATTCTGGAACAGCCCGGCATCATCCGCATTTTACAGGGTGATGCGCTGCTGGAGCAGCCCTTTTTGGACATTCAGAATCAGGTGGAGGATGGCGGCAACGAGCAGGGGTTGCTTGGCCTCGCTTTTGCGCCGGACTATGCAGAGAGCGGCCTCTTTTGGATCAACTACACCGACCTGCGCGGCAACACGGTCGTCGCCCGCTTCAGCGTGAGCGACGACGCGAACGTCGCCGATGCCGACAGCGAATTCCAAGTGTTGCGGCTTGAACAGCCCGCGCGCAACCACAACGGCGGCATGATCGCCTTTGGGCCGGATGGCTACCTCTGGATCGGCACGGGCGACGGCGGCGCGGCCAACGACCGCTTTAGCAACGGCCAAAATCCCGACACGCTGCTTGGCAAGATGCTGCGGCTCGACGTCACGAGCGATTTATCGCAGCCCTATACCGTGCCCGCGGACAACCCGTGGGTGGCTGCAAACTGGAACGGCACGGACGTGCGCGATGAAATTTGGGCCGTGGGGCTGCGCAACCCGTGGCGCTTTAGCTTTGACCGCGAGACGGATGAATTGTGGATTGCGGACGTGGGGCAGAATCAGTACGAGGAGGTCAACTTCACCGCATCGCTGGAGGGCGGCAAGAATTACGGCTGGCCGATTATGGAGGGCGTGCACTGCTTTGCGCGCGAAGGTTGCGAGCAGGCGGGGCTGGAGCAGCCCGTCGCCGAATACGACCACAGCGGCCACTGCTCCGTCACCGGCGGCTACGTCTACCGCGGCGAGACGCAGCCCATGCTGGACGGCGTCTACTTCTTCGGCGATTTTTGCAGCGGCGCGATGTGGGCGACGTACCCGGATGCGAGCGGCGAGTACGTAACGTCGCGCGTGCTGGATTCGGGACTGCAAATCAGTTCATTTGCGGAGGACGAGGCTGGCGAGCTCTATGTGGTCAGCCTAAGCGGTGCCGTGCACCGGCTGGTGGCGGAGTAAAAATTTGTAAGGGCACGCCGTGGCGTGCCCTTACCCCACAAATCCATCTTCTTCCCCCACCACTCGAAAGCGGCGCGACTCGCGCTCCCCCGTCCAAGCCTCTTCCTGCGTATGAAAGCCCGGCGCGGGATAGCCGCTTGCTGGCGGAAGCTGCGGCTGCTGTTGCCCCGTGAAGACAATCATCGGCGGCTGCGGCTGACCATAGCCCTGGGACGGGTAACCCGGTGGCAACTGCCCGTAGGGCTGACTCTGCCCCCGTGCAGACGAGCGCTGCTCGCGACGATCCTCGTCGCGCTGGCGGCCCGACGACAGCACCAGCAGCGCCGTCGGCAGCCCAGCCAGCACGCCCAGCAAAATCCCCACGGCCATGCTCAACGCATCGCTCGAAAGCGACGCCCCCACGCTCCACCCCGCCGTGCCGATGAAGATGAGACCAGCGAGGATAAGTAGCTTTTTCATGATATTCTCTCCTTCAAATCAATAGCACGAGACCGGTCTGCTACCGTGGGTCACCTATGCTTTGCTACGTGACGACCTAAAGTCTGACCAGAAAGGTGCAGGAATTCCCGGCCAGTTTGGGTTGACCACCAGTGTCACCTTGTGGAGCAAAGGTGATCTATGAAACTAAAGTAAAGTTGCATCGAGAACGGGAGTTTGAGGAGCCAGTGACAGTCACTTAGACCGCGAACTCTTGCTTTCATTTTGCATGCACTTTAATAATCAATTACTGCTGCTTCCCCACCACCGACGCCCGAATGCTCCGCACCGACCGTGCCAAATCTTCCGGCCCCAGCCACGCCGCCTGAAAGCGGATGCTCTCCCCTTTCGCAATCAGCAAAAAATCCCCGCGACCGGTTAACTTCTCCGCGCCGCTGTCCGGCATGCCCGTGGCGTACGTCGCCTCCTGCCGGCTAGCGACCGCACCGACCAGGCGGGTGGGGAAGTTGGCCTTCATGGCGCTGCCGATCAGCTGGGCCGTGGGCTTTTGCGTGCAGGCCACCAGATGAATTCCCGCCTGCCGGCCGCGCTGTGCCAGCCGCGTCAGCATCGCCTCGACGCGCTTGCCGCCCGTTTGCAGCAGATCGGCCAGCTCATCCACCGCAACGATCATCACCGGGTGAGACAGCTCTTCGCGATCGCGCCGCTCCATCTCTTTGACCACGTCGTCCAGCACGCGATCCACCGCCGCGGCGTCGATGTAAACGCCGCCCTGCACGTGGGGCAGATCGGCCAGCGGGTTGAAGCCGCGCCCGCCCTTGGGGTCGATCAGCACGAGGTGCAGATCGCGCGGGGCGTTGTGCAGCGCCAGCGAGACGAGCAGCGAGCGCGCCAGCGCCGTCTTCCCGGAGCCGGTCGTCCCCGCCAGCAGGCAGTGCGCCACATCCGGCGACGACAGCCGCAGCACCAAGGGTTGCCCGCTGTCGTCCACGCCGAGGATGGCCGTTGCCGCGGGCAGCGGCCCCACGCGCTCGCTGATCGGCAGCAGGTGCACCGTCTCCACCTGCGTGCGTGGCACCTCCACAATTACCCGTCGCCCGCGGCGGTGGACGCGCGCGTGCTTTGTTCCCAGCGCCAGCGCGATCTCTTCGCTCAGCGCCGCGATTTTGCGCACCTTTGTGCCCGGCGCCACGGCCAGCTCAAACTGCACCACGCGCGGCAGCACGGCGCCGCCGTCCACGTAGCTGCGCAGCTTGTGCTGCCGCAGCACGGCCTCGATGCCGTCCGCCTGCTGATTAAGTTGCGCGCGCGAAGGTCGCTTGCTCATAGATGGCACGCTCGCGCTCGGTCGACGCCGACCGTTGCGGAATTCAGCTGTAGATTTGCGCTGCGAGGACATGGTCAACCAAAAACAGCCCGACGTGGAGCGGGGCTTTCTTGTCTTAGAGAGAAAGCCGCACGTCCACGCCAGGCTGCGGGTAAAGGCTCGCTTTGATCGTTCGGGGTCGGGGCGAGCCTGGGCAGAGAGTGCTGCCCCATTGTAGAACAAAATTTCTATTTGAACAAATTGCTTTTGGCGGGGTAGAAATTAAAGCGTAGATTCGGGCAGATTTTCCAATCCGTCTTTATCCGCCCAATCCACATTCTATCGTTTTACCAATCCACCGCCGCCCCATCATCCGGGTGAAAGCTCTGTGGATTCTGCCAGTCGTGGCCCAGCTTGTCCGCCAGCGCCTCTTCGTCCAGCTCGATGCCGAGGCCGGGCGCAGTCGGCAAATCAAGGTAACCCTCCTTTACAACAAAGGGCTGCTTCAAATAGCCTTCGCCGAGCGAGACCTGCTCCTGGGCCAGAAAGTTGGGAATCGACGCATCGACGTGCAGCCCGGCGGCCAGCGAGATCGGCCCCAGCGGGCAGTGCGGCGCGACGGCGGCGTAGTAGGCCTCGGCCATGCCCGCGATGATGCGCGCCTCCATGATGCCGCCGCAGTGCGAAATATCCGGCTGCAAAATCATGGCCGCGCGCTTTTCCAGAATTTCGCGGAAGCCCCATTTGGTAAAGATGCGCTCGCCCGTGGCAATCGGCAGATGCGTCTTGCGCGCCAGGTCCGCCATCACATCCACGTTCTGGCACTGCACCGGCTCCTCGATAAACATTGGCTGATGTGGCTCCAGCGCCTTGATCAGCAGCGCCGCCGTCTGCGGGCTAACGGCCCCGTGAAAGTCAATCGCAATGTCGACCTCCTTGCCCACGGCCTCCCTCAGCGCGCCAAACTGCTCGGCTACCCGCTCCACAAAGCCCGGCGTCTCGACGATGCGCGCCGGTCGCCCGCCGCCGACCACGCCCGTCTTGAGCGCGAGGTAGCCCTCGGCCACGCGCGCTTTCGCGCTTTCGATGCGCTCTTCCAGCGTGTTGCCGCGCACGTGGGCGTAAATTTTGATGCGGTCGCGCACGGGGCCGCCGAGCAGCTTGTAGACGGGGAGCCCCGCCGCCTTGCCCGCCAGATCCCACAGCGCGTGCTCCACGCCGCTAAGCGCGCTCGTCAACAGCGGGCCGCCGCGGTAAAAGGCGTGTTTGTACATCGCCTGCCAGTGGTGAACGACGCGCGTCGGGTCTTTGCCCAGCAGGTACGGCTCCAGCTCGGCGACGGCGGTCGCCGTGGTGAGGGCGCGCCCCTCGACGATCGGCTCGCCGAGGCCGACGAGCCCTTCATCCGTGTGAATCTTGAGAAAGAGCCAGCGCGGCTGGACAAGGAATGTTTCGACTTTGGTAATTTTCATGGGGAGCCTTTCTTTGGCAGTTGAGGGAAACAGATGGGATTATAGCGGAGTAGGCACGCCCCGTGCCGGATCGACCTGCGTGATAGTCAATCAGGGACGATCCGTGCGCACCGGGTGCCCTCTGGGCGCGTGCGCACTCCGCAATCTCTCAGATCAGTTGACCGATCCCAAACGTCAGCACAAAGACCAGCGTGGCGACGGCCGTCTGGCGCAGGAAGGGATCGAGCTGGGCGGAGGGCACGCGCTGCACGGCCAGGCCGCTGCGAATCAGCAGCGGTAGGCTGGCGACGAAGAGAAATTGCCACGGCGATTGATAGTTGAGCAGCACGTAAATCAGCGCCGCCACCAGGCCGCCACCGAGCAGCGCCCAGTGGTAAATTGCCGCGCGGCGACGGCCCACGCGCACGGGGATCGAGCGCTTGCCCGCCAGCCGGTCCGAATCGATGTCGCGCACGTTGTTGACGTTGAGCACGGCGACGGAGAAGAGGCCAAGGCTGGTGGCGGGCAGCAGCAGGTCAAGCGGAAGGGCTTGCGCTTGGAGGAAGAAGGTGCCAAGCACGCCAACGTAGCCAAAGAACATCATGACGAAGAGATCGCCCAGGCCGACGTAGCCGTAAGGCTTGCCGCTGGCTGTGTAGGAGACAGCGGCCCAAATTGCCGCCGCGCCCAAAAGCAAAAAGAGCCCCGCCAGCAACAGCTGCGCCAGCCCCAGCGCCAGCCAAACCAGCGCCGCACCGCTAACCGCCGCCACCGCCGACGCGATCACGATGGCGCGCACCATGGCCCCGCTCGTAATCCGACCGGACTGCACGGCCCGCTGCGGCCCCACCCGCTCGACGACGCTGTCCGCGCCGTGGATCGAGTCGCCGTAGTCATTGGCGAGGTTGGACAAAATTTGCAGCGCCAGCGTCGTGATCACGCAGAGCAGGACGACCAGGGGGCGAAACGCACCCACCGCCGCGGCGAGGAAAGCGCCCATGCCAATGCTGGCCAGCGCGAGCGGCAGCGTGCGCGGGCGCGCGGCTTCGATCCAGGCGCTGGTGAGATTGTCGGGAGAATTGTCGGGGGGGGCGGTTGTCTTCATGGGATAAGCAAGCAATTGATTTTTGCCCATTATACCGCATGGCCTCAGCGAATGCGATTGACAGCAGCCGCTGCGCCCGGTGCACTTTACCCGTGAACATCCACGACAGCGGCTACAACTAGCTACGAGCACAATGTACAAAGGCCCATTGGCTTGACGCTTGAGATTAACCTATAGAAATTCTCACTGGAACACAGAGGGGGTCAGAGGAGAAGAGTGGGTATAAATTTGTGCCGCGCTGTGAGGACACTTCTGGCATTCACTACCGGACACTTTTATAAAGGCGAAATAATAAAGAGAGCGGAAGGGAGAAGCCGACGCGAATCTCCAGCGCTTCCTCCAGATAATGGTGGAGGCCGAGACCGAGCTGAAACAAGCTCAAGTCACAGCGGTCGGCCCGATGCAGGAGCGGGATGAGCTTTTGCAGGTGAGCTTGGGTGTCGAGATAAATCATCCAGATGTAAGCCAGGCAAGAGGCTTCCTCGCCGACTGACAGATTGGTCGCCAGATAGAGCGGCTCTTTGTGTGGTGTTTTCCACTAAACGACTACCTGGACGGGGGCATAGGCCTGCTAGATAAAGCGCACCTCTTTCAGGCTGAGACAGAGGTCAGGCGAGAGCGCCAACTCCTTTTGCCCCTCCCCTACTGAACACCTTTTCTATCTAAAGTAAAGTTATGTCGAAAACAAGAATTTGAGGAGCCAGCGACAGTCACTGTCCAGACAAAATGGGGTGAGCTGTCCAGCTGTAGACAGTGACGGTCACTTGGACGACGAACTCCTGCTTTCGTTTTGCACGCACTTTAGTAGTGAAATTGTAACTTCGCTAGTCAATTTATCAAAGTGAGTTAAATGAGCGGTAGCCTTGCACAGAGAGTAAAATGACGCCGTTTTCACACTGAATTCATCATTGCCAGTTCAAGACTACCAAACGAGCAAAACATGATTGTGGATGGGCTCACTCCTCGACAGCGCCCAACGCCTTTAGCGCCGCTTTCTGGGCCTCTGTCACCCCCGTTACGCCCGTTATGTTCATCCCCGCATAGGGACCTTCCACCTCCAGGGTGTGGACGCACTTGCCCGTCTGCACATCCCAGAAGCGGATCGTGCCGTCGGCGCTGCAGCTTAATGCGTGGCAACCGTCGGGGCTGAATGTGACTTTATAGACGATCTCGCTGTGGCCGTGCAGAACCGCGCGCAGGGTTCCGCTCGTCGCTTCCCACAGGCAGACGGTGCAATCCGCACTGCCGCTCACCAGCGTCGCGCCATCGGGGCTAAACGCCACTGAAAAAACAGATGCCGTATGCCCCTGCAAGACGAGGGGTCGACTGTCGTCGCATAAATTCCAGATATGGATGAGGCGACTGCCGCCGCAGGCAATTCGCGTACCCTCCGGGCTAAATGCCACGGCGAATATATCATGCTCCTCAGCTGCCTCAATTGTTTTTTGCACCTCGGTCCGCTTCGGATTATGGCGCTGCGTCACGTCCCACACGTGCAGCGCGCGATCCACGCCTGCGGTCGCCAACAGATTGCCGTCTGGGCTGAAGGCAATATCCTCCATACATTCGGTATTGGCTCGAAACAGGGCAAGCGGCTGGCTGGCCGGGAAACCATTTCCTCTGCCGCTCTGGTCGCTTTCTAACTGCTCTATTGCCCAAAGACGCACTTCGCCATCGGCGCTGCCGCTGGCCAGCAGGGTTCCATCCGGATGAAAGGCCAGGCATTCGACGCTGTCGGTATGGCCGCGCAGCCGCTGAATCAACTGACCGCTGGCCCGATCCCAAAGGTAAACTAGCCCATCGTGGCCCGTGCCGGAGACCATACGACCGTCTGGGCTGATGGCGACGGCGTAGAGGGGCTCGTTTGGTCCGCGCAACGTGCGAGGGCTTGCCAGGGTTTGCGCGCCCCGCCCTTCCCACAGATGCACCAGGTGATCGTAACCAACCGCGGCCAGCAGCCATTCGCTCGTCTCTGTTTCATTGACGAACGGCTGGATTGCAATCGCGCTGAGGGCGCGCGGCTGGCCGCGCAGCGTGTAGAGCGACTGGCCCGTCGCCGCATCCCACACGCGCACGGTTTGGTCGCTGCTGCCCGTCACGAGAAGCTGCCGCCCTGCTGTCCCCTGAGCGACTCTGCTTGCAGACGGTGGCGGGCCAAAGGCAGCCGACCAGATGATATGTTTATGGCCCATGAGCGTCTGTCGCAAATGGAGGCGAAATCCAGTATCAATCGACCACAGGCGGACCGCCTGATCGCCGAGGCCGTGGGTGCTGGCCAGCATTTGCCCGTCGGCGCTAAAAGCCAGCGCATCGATTGGCGCTGTCAGCGTTTCGATTGTGTCATGCAAGTGCCCATCAGACGTATTCCAAAGATAGAGATTCCCTTCGTCGCTGCCGACCGCAAGCATTTGCCCGTCCGCACTCAAGGCCAGCGCCGCGATGAGCCGCGTTTCGACCGTCAGCTCCAGCACCAGTTCGCCAGTCGCTACCCGGCGCAGCTGCACGCTGCCATCAGGGTGGCCGACGGCAACCCTCTCGCTATCCCCGCTGTAGGCCACCAAACAAAAGCGGGTGACCGTGCTCGCAAAGTGGCGAACCAGGCCAGCATTCTCATTGACGGGCAAGCCCCAGACAAAGACCTCGCCACTGTTGTCGACGCTGATTGCGCACCCGCCATCCGGTGCCAGGCCAACAAAGAGCAGCGATTTCGGCTGCTCGTGCGCCAGGTGCTGATGCCAGCGCGCTCGTTCACGCTCGGCCGGCGACCAAAGACCAACGCGCCCGTCCGTGCTGGCGCTGGCTAATATCAGCTCCGGCTTCCCTTTTGGCATAGTGCGTTGGGCAATGCTCAACGACTTGACTGCCTGGCTGTGTGCCCGAATCACGCGGGCGAGCTGCTGATCTGCCGTGCGCCAAAGGTAGACATCTCCCTCGCTGCTGCCGGCGGCCAGATATTGACCGTCGGGGCTAGTCGCCACCGCGTAGATGAGGCCAAAGGGTTCGGTAAAGGTGCTGTCCATGATCTTGGCCCCGGCAAAGTTGGCGCCGGGCAGGTCGACGCCGCGCAGGGAGGGCTGTCGCAGGTAGAGCTGCGAAAAGTCATAGCTGCCTGGGTCTACCTCTAGGTGGAGGAGCAGGTGGAGCAGATTGGCTGCGGCATAGCCAGGGCTGGGTGGCGCCGCGCGCATGTGGGCGAGCAGCTCGTGCAGCCGCTGTTCCGTTCCCCGCACGCCCAGTTTCGCCACCAAGCGTTGGGCCACGGGTTCGAGCAGCAGCCGCGTCTGGCTGGCCCGCACATACTCTTTGCTTTGGGCCAAATTGAGCGCGTGGCGATTGAGCGCGGATGTGGAGAGCGCCCCGGCGAATTTCTCCGCGTCCGCTGACTCCTCGCTGGCTGTGCTGCCCGGTGCGCCGATTCCCTCTATCAGCTCGGTAGAAATCGTGTCAACCAGCCCCTCGGTCGCGTATTCCATCACCACATTTTGTAGCCCGAAGCCACTGTCATAGCTTTCCAGCAGCGAGCGCCGCTGGAGCGAGCGCATCGCCTCCAGCGTCAAGCGTGGCGCGGGCGGCTGAGCCAGCAGATCGCGCAGGGCAGCATACGAGACGGGTTCACGCACAATCGCCAGCCAACCCAGCAGCTCGTGTTCCAGCGGCGCAAGCTGGGCGAACTGCTGGTCCAGCACGTCCCGAATGTCATCAAAGATGCGCGTGCCCGTTTGTAAAAAAGCGGAAACGCTGCCGTCGAAGAGGCTATCCAAGGTTTCAGCGGTCAGCTTGAGCGCCAGTGGATTACCCGAGTAGTGCTGCACCAGCGCGGCTAAATCCGCCGCATCGCCCGCTACGCCGCGCGCCGCAATCATCTGACGACCCGCCTCATCGGGCAGCCCCTCCAGCGGCAGCAGGCGAACGCTGGGCGTCTCCTCCTCGACGTAGTTCAGCTCGCGCGGTCGCTCGCGGCTGGTGAGCAGCAGACAGCTGCGGTGTCCACCCGCCACCACGTGCCGAATCAGCTGGCCATACTCCTCGTACTCGGGTCGGTAATAGCCGCTGCGCGCATCTCCACCCATGATGCTTTCCATATTGTCGAGAACGAGCAGCGAGCGCTGTTCGCGCAGATAGCCCAGCAGCTGACGAAGCTGCTGATCCAGGCTGGCGGGTGGGTGGGTCAGCGTCTGGCCGGAGAGCACGTAGAGCCACTCCTGCATGATTTCGGCCAGGGGTGGGGCGTTGAGCAGGGAGTGCCAAATCACCTGTTGGAAGGCTTGCTGGGGGCCAGCCGCCAAGTCGCGCACCAAATTTGCCGCGAGGGCGGTTTTGCCCTGGCCACCAATCCCAAAGATGCCCACGAGATGGCAGCTATCCCGCACAATCCACTGGTGGAGGCGGGCCAGCTCCTGCTCGCGGCCATAGAGCTTTGCGCGTTGCGGCAGGATGTGCCCAGCGACCTGCGTCGGCTGCCCAAGCTGCTGACCAAGCTGCTGACCAGTCGGCGCTTTGGCTTCAGTATCTGGCTGATCACGATTGTCCGCCTGCGCTCTTTTGCCCAGTTCCCCCCATCCCGGCTTCTCTTGTTCGCCGATTGCGCCCGAACGAATCTGCTCAAAAAGCGCTGTGGTTTCCGGCAGCGGCGCGACGCCAAATTCTTCCATCAGGATGCGCTGGCAGCTCTCATATTGGGCCAGGGCGCTGGCGCGCTCGCCCAGATGGGCCAGCAGCAACATCTGCTGTCGATGCACCGGCTCCGACCACGGATCGAGCAGCAGCAGCTTGCGATTGGCGGCCAGCGCCGCCGCATAGTCACCCTGCTGCATGTATTCGCTGACCAGTGAGAAAGAGGCCTCCACCAACAAAACATGAATCTGTTCGCGCTGCTCCAGCACCCACTCTTCAAAGGCTGGCGCGTTGCGCACGTAGAAACCGCTCAGAAATTCTCCCCGGTACAAATCAACGGCGGCCTGCCGCGTGGCCAAGTCTGTGGACCGCCCCGTCGCCAGGTCGCGGCGCAGCACCTGCACGTCCAGCCAGTAGGGGCTGCTGGGGTTGAAGGCAATCGTCTGGCGTTCAATCTGCAGGTGGTCGCCGAGCAGACGACGCAGATCGGGCAGCACGCTGCGCAGATTCTGTTTGGCTTTGGTGTCGCTCATTTCGCCCCACAGCAGCGTGGCAATGGCGTCGCGGCTGTGGGGTATGGGGGAATCTCGATCAACGGAGGCAGAAACGGCGAGATAAAAGAGGAGGGCTTGTGCTTTATTCGTGGAAAGAGCGGTCAGCGGCTGGTCGCTCAGCAGAATTTGGGGCGACCCCAGCAGGTGGAGGCGTAACATTTCGTTCACGGGGGTTACATTTGCGTTTGATTTGCGTTTGATTTGCGCTGGGCGGCTATGCTGCGTGCATGGATATCAACTCAGTGACCAATCGCACGCTCATTATCCGCAGCCAGGCCGAGTACAGTACATCGGCCCAGACAATGATCGTGCGCTATATTTTGGAGACGCCGGGCAGTGCCAAGCGCCGCGGTTTTGCCGGGGTGGAAAGCTTGCTGGCGGCCCTAGAGGCTGAATTGACCGAGCTACAGAATCAGATCATACCATAGGAAAAGCGAAAAAGAAATCTCGTAAATTTTTGTAATTATTTGTCCTTTTCTGGTGTTTCCATGAGCAACGCTGTGGCCGCAACGCTTACACGTAAGGCCAATTCAAAGAGATAAATCATCCATGAAAATCACGGCCTACCCACTCTATCACCACGCAACCCCCTTGCAGCCCAACTCGGCAGAGCGGGCGTGGCTCGAACCGAACGAAGCGCTCTCCAGCAGCCCGGGCCTTAGCAGCGCCAATCGGCAGGGCTGGGTGTTTCTCTGCCCGGTTGCCTTCACGGCCACCTGGAACGGTGGCCCCCGCCCCCAGGATATTGAGATTCAGCTGACCGGGGAAGAGCCAACGAGCGACCCCGTGCCGGGCGCCAATTTTGTCCAAAGCCAACTCGGCAATGGGGTGCTCACCTTTCACCCAGGCTATCAAATGAAGAGCGACGAAGAGCAGCTGCTGTGGGTGCGCGGCCCGATCAATGCGCCCAAAGAGGCTCTGTCGCCGCTGGAGAGTCTGGTCGACGCTTCGCTGCTGCCCACGACCATTACCATGCACTGGCACTTTACGCGGCCCAACCAAACCGTTCACTTTGCTGCGGGTGAGCCGTTTGCCACCATCCTGCCCCACGCCGAAAGCGGTGGCGACAGCATGAGCGTCGAGGTGCTCACGCTCGATGCCGCTGGTGATATGGACGCCGAGCTAGAGGCTTATGAGATGGCCTTTCAGCAGATGGCCGACAGCGCCGCCGTGCAGGATGTTTTCCAGCGTCTTGGCGCGCTCTCCCCCGAGCGCGTCAAGACGGAAGAAAAGCTGGATAGCGGCCACCTCGACACAGCCGCGCAGTGGGCCACGCAGCTCACCGATCCGCCGCCCGTAAGCTGCATCTGCCCCACCTATGGCCGCGTGGCGCTGCTGGAAGAGGCCATTGAATCCTTTTTGCGCCAGGATTACCCGGGTGAGAAAGAGCTGATCGTGCTAAACGACTACGGCGAGCAAACGCTGTGCTTCGACCATCCCGAAGTGCGCGTCATCAACGTGCCGCAGCGCGTGCATTCGCTTGGCGAGAAGTACAAGATGGCGGTGGGGTTGGCCAGCCACGATCTGCTCTTCGTCTGGCACGACGACGACATCTACCTGCCCCATCGCCTTTCCTACAGCGTGGTTCACCTCGGCGACGAAAGGTCATTCTTCAAGGCCAATAGCGCTTGGTCCTGGAATGAAGGCCAGGTGAGTGGCCCAGACAAAAATATCTTTCACGGCGGCAGCTGTTATCGACGCCAGCTCTTCAACGAGGTGCAGGGCTATCCGCACGTCAGCCACCACTATGATGTGGAGTTTGAACAGCGCTACAACTTGGCCGCCCCGACAAAGTTCCACGTCCAGTCCGTCAACCCGCGGAACGTCTACTATCTCTACCGCTGGCAGGGCACGAATGCCTATCACTTCAGCACAATGGGGACAGATGATGAGGCGTACCAGGAGGTCGAGGAGCAGGTGGTGCAGCAGGCGGCGCGCGGCGATATTCCCCAGGGTCAGATTCAGCTGCGGCCACGCTGGCAGAGCGACTACGGCGCGCTGGTTCAGGCGCACCTGGCGACGGTGCCCGCGGCGGAAATCAACGCCGTTGAAGAGGACATGCCTTTCCCGCCGCCCTTCTTTGTCATCCCGCCGCCGCCGCCGCTGCCCGTTGAGCAAACGGCGCAGCTCTTTCGCGGTGACTACCCTCTCAAGATCAGCGTGATTTTACCCGCGGCCAATGAATCGGTCTTGCTACAGCGCACGGTGGAGCAGTTTGCGGCGACGCTGCCGGCGCAGAGCGAAGTGATCGTGGTCGACAACGGCTCGACGGACGGCAGCGCGGATTTTCTGCTCGACCATGCGTGTGACAACGTTCATCTCATCCGCTCGGCGGAAGCGCTTGGCGTCTCGGGCGCGCGCAACCGCGGGCTGGCCCAGGCGCAGGGCGAGATCGTGGTCTTTGCCGACGCCCACATCGATTTGCCAACCGACTGGTGGCAACCCCTCGTCTGCGCGCTCAACCAGCCCCAGGTGGGCGTGGTCGGCCCCGGCATCGGCGTTATGGGCAAGCCGAATCTCAACGTGGCCTTTGGGCAACGGATCGCCGAAGCCAAGCTGCGCACGGAGTGGCTGTCCAAGCAGGGCGACGACCCCTATCCCGTGCCGACCCTGGGCGGCGGCTTTATGGCGATGCGCCACGACACGCTCAAGGCGGCGGGCGCGTTTGATGAGGGGATGCCGCAGTGGGGCTCGGAAGATCTGGAAATCTGCGTGCGCTACTGGCTGTTGGGCTACGAAGTGTGGGTGGCGCCAAGCGTCACCGTGTTGCACTATTTCCGCAAAACCAACCCCTACAAGGTGGAGTGGGGAGCCATCACGCACAATCTGTTGCGCGTGGCGCTGCTGCACCTGAACGAAACACGCCTAACGCGCGTGCTGGCGGCGCTAAAGGGCGACGCCAAATTTGAGCACGCCCTGGCCCATGCCGTGGAGAGCGACGTCTGGCAGCAACGCGCCGAATTCGCCGCCCGCCGCGTGCGCGACGATGACTGGCTGTTTGAAAAATTTGCCGATAATTGTTCAGTCTAGCGATTGTAAGAGAAGGGGCTATTTTGATGACAAATCAACACCCGCCAGTCAGCTGCATCTGCTTGACCTACGGACGTCCACACGTGCTGGAAGAAGCGATTTACTCTTTTTTGCTGCAGGACTATCCAGGGCGGAAAGAGCTGATTGTCTTGAATGACTATGCCGGGCAAACGCTGCTCTTTGACCATCCAGAAGTACGGGTGCTCAACCTGCCCAAACGTTTCCACACGGTGGGCGAGAAGATGAACGCGGTGGTCGCCCTGGCCGCGCATGAGCTGCTCTTTGTCTGGGACGATGATGACATTTACCTGCCCCATCGTCTCAGCTTTTCGATTGAGCACTTCAGCGCCCAAAAAGGCTTCTTTAAGCCCAGCCAAGCTTGGTTTTTGCACGATGGAGAGTTAAGCGTAGCAGGAAACAGTTTATTTCACGTTGGCAGCTGTTGGTCGCGCGAGCTGTTTGACGCTGTGCAAGGCTATGCGGCCGAGGGCACGGGCTACGATTTACTCTTTGAAAAGCGCCTGGCGCAGCGCTTTGCCAACGCCACGACACCCTGCGACATCAAGCTGGAAGAGCTCTATTATCTCTACCGCTGGGGCGGAACAGCTTCCTATCACATGAGTCAGTTTGGTGCCTTAAAAGCGGGTGAAAATGTGGGCCACCCCGAAGTGGAGTCCTTTGTCCAACAGCAGGCAAGCCGGGGTGAAATCCCTTTGGGACTCATCCCGTTACAGCCAAGCTGGCAAACCGACTACCGGCAGTTGGTTGCCAGCTATATCGCAAATTTAGCCGCAGAGCCAGCGCAGACGTGAGCAAAATCAAACAGTTGGTAAACCCCTGGGTTCTGCCCCCGCCGTTTGCGCGAAAGGAGGCAGCCCCGACAATCGAATCCGTGCATTGCAGTTCCATCTGTTTTTAATCAGAATCAGGAGAGAAACAAGTGACAAATCCACAACGAAATACAAGGGTGACCACCGAAGCGGTGGGCGATGGGCTGGGTGTCTTCGACCCCGCCATCAACAAGTCCTACATGCTCAACGCCACCTCGGCGCTGGTCTTTCAACATGCGGATGGGCAAACCTCGCCGCAACAGCTGATGGAGCGGCTGCGCCAGAAGTTCAACGTCCCAGCCGATCAAGCCGAGCAGCTGCTGTGGCTCTCGCTGGACGAACTGCAAAAGGCCAATCTGCTGCAAGGCACGTTCACAACCACGCAAGCGCCCCGACCCATGCTCTCGCGGCGGCAGGCGCTGCGCACCTTCGCTGCCGCTGGTTTGTCCATGGCGCTTATGCCCCTGGTCGCGCCGGTGGCGGCCCATGCACAGGGCAGCGCCGTCAAACCTGTGTTGGAATGTGTGAGCGACAACGGGGATGGAACCTACACCGCACGCTTTGGTTATCTGAATCAGAACGCTGCCGTGGTGACCATTGCGGTGGGCGGGGACAACAAGTTCACCCCCTCCCCGCAGGATCGCGGCCAGACCACGGAATTTCAGCCGGGTCGCCAGCGAGATGTGTTCCGCGTGACCTTCGACGGCAGCAACCTGGTTTGGACGCTGAAGGGGCCCGATGGTCGACGCCGCACCAGCACTGCCAGCTCCAACCCGCAGCAGCGTTGCGCACCGGAGCCAACCACCACACCGACGCCCGCCACGACGACCACCCCAGCTCCAACAACCACGGTCGTGCCCACGACGACGGAAAATTAACAAACAAGTAGGCCCCGATGTGTTTGAACGCGCCACTGTACGGCTAAAAACGCTTTAGCGCTACTTGTTGTGCGCTCCATTACCGTCAAGGTGGCCGTCGCTGATCACGCTGGATCCGATCAGCGACGGTCATCTTTCTGTGGCGAACCGTTCACCAAGATTCCGCCCCCTGCCCAGCGCAACGCGGGAAGTTCAACGATTGGAGATCGTAGGGTAAAAACAATCTTTGCGCGGCTTGCGTTCAATTTGCGTTTGAGTTGCGTTCGATTTGCGTTGACTAGGTAAGCTGCTCACATGAACGTTAATCCGATGGTCGCCCGCACGTTTATCATTCGCAGCCAGACTGAATATGCCGATGCAACGCAGACGATTGTGACCCGCTACATATTGGGAACGGCTGACGCTGGCAAACGCTCTGGATTTACCGACATAGAATCTTTGCTGGAGGCGCTGCGAGCTGAACTGCTACATATTCGCAGAGAAGTGACCACACGTTCTGATCACCATCTAGGGAAGGGAGAATAGAAGGAAAACTTAAGAAGTTAAAAAGGATCAAGGAGAAAAGGCAACGAACCGACAGGACAGTCGCCTACAGGGGCAGAATCGTAAGAGTGGCTCTCTTTCACCCAACAAGATGGTCACCTCCCCCGCAGATTGATGTACGCCAAAGAATCAAGGAGAAACATGTTTACCAAATTTAGCGCTTTACCAAGACGGGCCATCTTTGCGCTCGTTGCGCTGCTCTTGAGCAGCGGCTTGCTGCTAACGCCAGCTACCGCACACACAATCCAGGCACAGGCATTTGATTTGTTGATCGGCGTAAGCGGGCCCCCCCGCGCGACAGCCGGTGAGAACATCACCTATGAAGTGAGACTGGAAAATCTGTCGAACAAGACTTTCACAACTGTTGTGGTTACCAACAATGTACCGGACAACACAACCCACGTTAGCGGCGGCACCTTGAAGACCAATACCGACACTGGCAAAAAGTTTGTCGAGTTTGTGTTCTCCAACGTGGCAGCCAAAAAGACGGAGAGAGTCACCTGGGTGGCAAAGATCGACGCTGGACTTGCCGCCGACTCAGTCATTTCGAATGGCGAACTTAACTTCGGCATTGTGGACCCCTCCCCCGGACCAGTGGGTGCCTACGGTCCACACACCACCCTGATAGAAGACAAGGGGACGCTGGTTGCCGTCTACAAGAATACCAAGGGCGAGGCATGGGACATCAACACCGAAAGCTACAAGTTTCAGAACTTTACCAAAATACCGAACATCATTAAGTCTGAAGATCAGCTAGGATCAAGTGATGTGTTTCAGATGTTCGGACCACAGGTCTGTGAATATCAGCTTGGCGACCTCTGCGCACTGACCGCACCGGCCGAAGCATGGCGGAAGAAAACAGCCGAAAAGCTGATCGGTGGCCACTGCGATGGCTTGGCCGCCACCAGCCTGCGGCTATTCAATGCGCAGCCCTGGACATTCTATAGCACCCCGGCCTCCTTTCAGAGTGGCGCATCCAACACGGTGAACTTGAACCTCACGTCCAATGTGGCAAACTACATTGCTCGCTATTTTCAGACCCAGTTCTATGTTTGGGATAGCCACTTTGCTGGCTCGCCAAATGAGATTGTACAAAGGCTGACGCAAGACTTCAACAAATCGCCATCGGTAGGCTACACGCTGTCGATTTTCCAGTCAAAGAGCCTGAATCCAAGCGGTAATGACTGGACGCTCGGCCATTCAATTGTTGCCTATGGCATCGAAACGGTCAGCGCAACAGAGACGCGCATCCTTGTCTACGACAACAACTTCCCCAAGGGGCGTCAATTCATCGCGGTGAATCCCCAAGCCAATACGTGGCGCTACAAGACGTCAGCAACACCCGGCGATAGCGCGAGTGATTACGTCGGCAACGCCACTTCCGAAAACCTGAGAATGGTTCCGCTTAGCGCCCGCGATACGCCTGCTGGCCAGTACTTCCCCTGTCCCTTCTGCACCTCGAGCGCGGTGCGAAGCGCCAACGCAGACGGAACGACAACCATCTCCGGCGAGCTGGACTTTGAGTTTACCGGCGAAGGTGCGCTCCTCATTATCGACGACGAGGGCCGGCGACTCGGTACGCCCGTGGGCAGCGAAGAGATTATCAACGAAATTCCCGATGCCGAGATCTTCCACTTCATGGGTGGGCTGGGGAAAGAGATCCCGCCCCTCTACGATGTGCCCTTCACCGAAGTCGATGATACCTTCTATGATGTGGTCATCCACGGCACGACGGTCAGCACACCAACCTTCGGTACGATGGCTATCACCGGCCCAGGCTTCGTGATTGGTGTAGAGGATATTGAGCTCGACGCATCCGAAGTCCTCACCTTTTCGATTAGCCCCGATGGCGACCACATCAGCTTCCTGGCGAGTGAGACCATCACGGCCCCGCTGATCTTCATCAATCATGATCCGCTGGTCGAGGGCAACCCCAGCGTCGGCTTTGAGGTGAAGGATGAGGTTCTGTTTGCCGGTGAGCGACTTGAGCTGAACCTTGATCCCGAACTCGAACGCTTTGAGTTTGATGATACGGGCAACGAGGAAGAAGATTTCACCGTTATCATGACGCTCCTCTTCCCCGATGGCGACACACATGCCTACACCGAGACGGTCATTGTGCCGGAAGGCGTGACCATGGCCGAAATCGACTTTGGCGCATGGGATGGCCTGCTGGAGCCGCCGACCTATTTGGATGGTGTGCTGCAAAATCCGTCGGTCAACCACCGTCTCAAGTTAGTCAGCTCGACAGGCATCTACGATCCGACCCCGCAAGCCAATGCGCCTGCTGGCGTCTATCAGGTCGAAGCCACCTTCGCCAACGTGACTGAAGTCCAGTTTTCTGATGTCTACTTCACGGTGGCCGACTTGGCGGCGGGAAACCTGCTGCTCAACGCGGACGGCAGCCCCGCTGGTAAAGACGGCAAGATTTCTGTGCCACCCAGCGCGCTGGGCGAGGACGAAATCCTGCACGTCAACGAGTCCTTCACCGTCACCTTTGATGTGGGCTTGGCCGAGGTCGGCTCCTCGCTCTTCACCGTTGATGCCAACGGCACGCCCCACGACTGGACGCACGAAGCGCCCGACCTGTCGGGCGTGGCCAACGAGGCAAGCTTCGTCTTTGCCGTCGAGGCCGAGGCTCAGGCCGTCGACAACACCATCTTCCTGCCGCTCCTGTCGCGGTAGGCTGTGGGAAACAGGCAGTTCGTTTCGCAATGACTGAATACCAGCAGGGATCAGCCATAACGAAATAAGGGTAGTCCTGAACGGGTAGTGATGCTGTCGGTGTAAAAATATAGACATATCACTCGCCATGCAGGACTACCGAAATAAATGTACTAAAATACACTATTCAGGAAGCTGGCAACTTTCTGAATAGTGTATTTTGAATTAGAGCGCAACGGAGTCGAGCCATGAGTGCAGTCTGCTGTTTTGTTCGTTCCCATACAGTATCGTCACAAAAATCCATTTGTCTCCGCTAGTTAATCACTAATCTTGCGCTTGTATCCAGCCCAAAATTTGTAATCAAGCAACACCGAACGGTGTCTGTGGCGCAGCCCAGTGGCGCAGCCCAGTTGACCTGCTCCCCTCCTAAAGGCAGCGCCCCTTATTTCTTAGCGAAGAACGACCAGTAGTCGGCATCATCGACCAGGGAGGTCGATAGAGGGCCGATCAAAAAGGACGTGGGTGCGGCGAACGCCCCACGTCCTTTTTGGTTTCTATATTGGGCTTGCCCTTTATGGTTCGCCCTGTTCGTCGCCGATCACGAGGGGGAAGTAGAGCTGCTGAACGAGCTCAATCTGCGGCACGGTCGGCTGGGGAACAGCGGTGGAAACCGGCGTCTGAGCAGGGGATGGTGTCGGTAACGGCGTTGGGGATGGGGTGGCGGTTGGCGCAGGCGGCGTGGCGGTCGGCGTGAGCTGCGGCTCGCTCCCCGGCTCGACAACGGTCAGCCACGCCGCATTTGGTGCGCCCCAGTTGCCGTCGACATCGCGCCCCTGCACCAGCAGCGGATAGCGACCCGGCGCGAGTCCGCTCGTCTCCACCGTGGCGACTACGGCTTCCGCCCCGGCGTCAAACGTGCCGTCGACCGGCATCATCGCCAGCGCGGTGGTGCCGCTGATCCAGGCCGGCCCGTTTAGCGTGTAGCGCGCTTCGGCAATGGACTGCGTCGGTTCGCTGCCAAAGCCGTTGCTAAAGTAGCGCGTATCGTCGACGGTGGCGCGGACGACAGCGGGCTGCCCCTGCGCCACCGCTGCTGGCTCAACAACCACATCGAGTGCGTCGGGGCCGCTGGGAAGCTGGTAGGGGCGATGCGCGACCTTGAGCGCATAGGTCAGCGCGGGCAAATTGGCCGTGAGAATATCCTCAAAGGTTGAGCAGGATTGGAAGAACGACGTGCCCAACTCAAAGGTGTAGGCGGGCACGCCGAGCTCGCCGTAGGCCCAATCGTCGGTTGTCCCATCGGTGGGATAGATGCAGCCCGGCTCGCCCGCCTGGCAGATGCGGTAGCGGGTGAAGTGGCCGAACTTGCGCCCCAGCGTTTCCAACCCCGCATTGTTGGGCGCTGGCTGGTCGCTGTAGCCCCACGGGAAGAGCACCAGTTCGCTGTAGCTGTGCAGCGACAGGAAAACACCCGCTGTATCGACTGGCGCGGCATCGCCGTCGCCCTCGCCGCGCTGATCGGGAAAGACGCTGGCGAGATAGCCTTGAATGGCCTGTGTCTCCGGCTCGGAGGCGGCGCTGGGGCCGCGGTAGGTTTCGTCGCAGGCGTCGCCGGAGGAGCCGCTGCCGTTGCTGCTGTTCCAGCGAAAGGAGCTGTTGCGGTTGAGATCCGTGCCGTAGTAGAACGGCGTGTACTGCGGGGCCTGCGGGAAGGTGCTGCACCCGTTGGTGTTGTTGACGTTCTTGCGCCAGTAAAAGCCCTGCTCAGCAAACTCGCGCCCGTCCGGGTTGCCGTAGGGAATCAAATGCAGCTCGTTGTAATCGAGCAGCCACGTCGCTTCAGCCTCGACGCCGTAGCTCGCAACCAGCTGCTCCGCAAAGCGCGCGGCCAGCTCCGTCGTCGTCAGTTCGCGGGCGTGGATGGCCGCCAGGATGACGAGGCGCGGCTTGGGGCCGGGCACGTCGCGGTTGGTCAGCACGAGCGCGTGCAGGTCGTCGCCGTCCCCTTCCTCCCCGTTGACTTTGTCCCAGCTGTCGCCGATATCGCGCCACTGGGCGAGATTCGGGTAATCCACGGCCAGTTGAGCCAAATCCGCATTGGTGGTCTCGACCGTGCGATAGCACTCAAAGCCGGGGATGGTGTCGCTCGGCGCGCTGCTCGCCGCGGTGATTTCGCTCTGGGCGCGGGCCAACTGAGTGCGCAATTCCTGCGTCCGCTCGACATCGACCGTCACCGAGAGCGCGGCATCCCGGCGCAGGCGGCGAAAGGTCGAGCCGTCGACCAGCGCCGTCACGCTGCCTTGAGTGGTGGAGCCGCTGTCGTAGTCGACGGTCCACACGTCAAGCGTGGCAACGAGTTCGTCGAGCTTGGCTAGGTCGCGGAAGGTGATTTGGACGACCACGGGCTGATCCGTCTCGACCGCAGCGAGCGTGGATGAATCGGGTGTGGACGGGTCGGGGACGAGCGTTCGTTCTTTTGCCGCTACGCTGGATGGCACGAGAAGCAGCGCCACCAGCAAGATGACAAGACACACAGTTGTTGAGCGAAGCACAACATTCTCCTTATTCAACACAGCTGCTGCATTCAACACAGCTACTGCCCAAAGCCCGCGCCGAGCGCGCTGAAGAAAAGCGGGATCAGCGCGACGCCACCAATCAAAATCGCGGCGATTTCAATGTAGAACCAGCCCTGCGCCGCGCGCCCCCAAAGCTGATCAAAACTGTTGGGCGCGCGGTGGCGGCGCTGGTAGATGTAGCGGACGAGGTACTGCTCGGCCTCGCTCACGGGCTCCAGCGGCTCCAGCGACCAGCCCGCGTGCTGGAAGGGTCGCGGCAACGCCGTTACCAGGCGGTGGGCGAGCACGCCCAGCGGCAACAGAATGACGACGAAGAGAATCGACGCCAGCACGGTATCTACCCACTGAATGGAGATCGGACTCAGCGCGTTGAAGACGGCGATCCAGTTCCACGCCAAAAAGAGCAGCAGCGGGGAAGCCATGATCCAGTAGCCGATGCCGCCCCCGTTGGGCTCCAGCTCGATTAAATCCGCCGGGACGCGGCGGCGTTCAATGTTTTCGCTCATTGGTTCATTATGCAATCTTTCGCGCAGGCTGAAAAATTATAGGACGCGGAACCACGCGGAGGCACACAGATTTTTCTGATCCGCGTACTTCCGCGTGGTTCCGCGTCCAAATGTCTTACGTTTCCCCACCAAACAAATCCAGCCACTCGTCGACTTCCCGACCGCTCAGCCGCAGATTTGGGTCGGAGTCTGCATCCGGCTCGGCCTCTGCCAGCAGCGTCATGCGCTCGACAAGCTCGTGGCCGCGCCACGTTTCGACGCGGTGAGCCAGGGCCTCGCGCCGAATGGCATCGTCGTTGGTGACAACAATCAGGCCGCTGCGGCCCGCTCGGGCACGCCGGATGCGCTGGTGAATCAAGTCATCCGCCAGCCGCGGATTGCGCGCAAAGATCACCTCGACGCCCCGCCCGCTCAGGTCGCGGCTGCGCCCGCCGGTGATGCCGCGGTCAAAAATGACGGTAATTTTGCTCCGGTAGCGGCTCTTCCACACGCGCAGCTTCGCCACCAGCCGCGCCTCGTCATCCTCCTGCGCGAGGTGAATATCCTCGAAAACGTGGGCGCCAATGAGGTTGTGTCCGTCGATGAGGAGAGGCATAGTTTTCAGAGAAATTGAGAGGCAAGCGGCGGGCTGGCAGCCCGAATCGGACGAGGTACAGGCGCAGACAGCGTTGGGTGCGTCGCACGGAAGCTACACCAGCTCCACCGCCATCGCCGTCCCCCCGCCCGTTCCGTGGCAGAGCGACGCCAGCCCCAGCTTGCCGCCTTCCTTCTGCAAACCCGTCAGCAGCGTCACGATCAGGCGCGCGCCGGTGCAGCCGATGGGGTGGCCGAGGGCGATGCCGCCGCCGTAGACGTTCATCTTCTCGTAGGGGATTTGCAGCACTTTATTAAACAAAACGGAGTTGAGCGCAAAGGCCTCGTTGTTCTCGACCAGGTCAAAATCCTCGACCGCGTGGCCCGTCTTCTCGGCCAGCTTGCGCACGGCGGGAACCGGCGCTTCGACAAAGCGCCACGATTCACCAGCGGCCCACGCGCCGCCCACAATGCGCGCAATCGGCGTCAGCCCGTGCGCCTGCACGGCTTTTTCGCTGGCGATCACAAGCGCCGCCGCGCCGTCGCTAAGCTGGCTGGAGTTGCCTGCGGTGAGCACCCCCTCTTTGTTGAAGGCCGGGCGCAGCTTGCCCAGCGCCTCCAGCGACGTGTCGGCGCGGATGCCCTCGTCGGCATCGACGGTGATCGTCTCCTTGCGCGTCTTGACCTCGATGGGCACAATCTCGTCGGCAAAAATGCCGTTGGCCGTGGCCGCCGCCGCCCGCTGGTGCGAGCTGTAGGCCACCTGATCCAGCTCCTCGCGCGTGACTTCGTAGTCGGCGGCCAGGCGATCCGTCTCCGGCCCCATGCCGTCGTTCTCGATGGGGTCTGTCAAGCCGTCGTGGGTCATCGTGTCGATCAAACCCTCGCCGCCGCCCATCAACATTTTGTAGCCCCAGCGCGCCTTGGCCGACAGCGCAAAGGCCGCCTGCGACATCGACTCGGTGCCGCCCGTCAACACGAGGTCGGCCTCGCCGGATTTGATGGCCATCGCCGCGTTCATCACCGTCATCATCGCGGACGAGCAGACCATGTCGATGGCGTAGCCGTCCACGCTCTGCGGGATGCCCGCCTGCACGGCGGCCTGCCGCGGCACGAGCTGGCCGTGCCCGGCGCGCAGCACGTTGCCAAAGATG
Source organism: Caldilineaceae bacterium (assembly GCA_965213535.1). Taxonomy (GTDB): domain Bacteria; phylum Chloroflexota; class Anaerolineae; order Caldilineales; family Caldilineaceae; genus JBCCFC01. Next base: position 5,051,479 of record OZ243888.1, on the reverse strand, counting down.
TAGAGGTCGAGCGCGCCGCCGTCGACGCCCGCGCGCTCCAGCGCGGCCTTCATCGCGTGCGCCCCCAAATCCACGGGCGACAAATCTTTGAGCGCCCCGCCAAAGCGCCCAATCGGCGTGCGCGCGGCGGAAACAATATAGGCTTCGGTCATTTAGATTCTCCTTAAGATTTTTAACGCGGAGACGCAGAGGCGCGGAGAGAAAAGCTCTCCGGCGCAAGCCGTCTCGTGTCACCCATTAACAATTCACCGTTCACCGTTGACAATTAACCACTGCAGAGCGCAGGTTAAAACATGGTGTTATCATTCGCCGAGCTGTCGGGAATAACCTGGAGCACATCCCAATGTTCGACGATCTTCCCGTGCGAATCAAAGCGAAAAATGTCGATTCCAGCATAGTTCTGGTCGCCGGGCCATTCTTGGTAGCAGTGCAGCACGACATGCTTCCCTTCTCCAATCGCGCGCTTAAACTGCACGTGCTTGCCGGGATACTCGGCCGCCATGCGCTCAAAATAGGCGATGAACGCTTCCTTGCCGTCGCTCACATGTGGATTGTGCTGGATATAAATATCACCGGCATACCGCTCAATTGCTTCGCGCGGGCGACATTGATTGAACATTAGATCATAGAAACGTTGAGCGTTTTGCTTATTCTGCTCTACTTGATTGCTCATTATTTCGAGGATTCCTTTCTGCTTATCCTCTTTTACCTTGGGCAAGCCAAGAAGCAGTTTTTTGCCACGGATAGGAAAAAGATGGATGAGATCAAGGCTCACATCGTTCTCGCAGAGCCTCGTGCTTTCATTGTGCGCTCACTTTAGCAGCTGCTGAACAGCGTTTTCCATGTTACGTGTGCCGCCCGCCGTTCACGCTCAGCGTCGTCCCCGTAATGTAACCCGCCGCCACCGGCGACATCAAAAAGAGCACGCCCCAGGCGACTTCTTCCTCCGTGGCAAAGCGGCGCAGCGGAATCGTCTTGTAGATTTTGTCCTTTACGGCGTCCGGAATCGCCTTGACCATGTCCGTCTCGGTAAAGCCGGGCGCGACGCAGTTGGCGCGCACGCCGTAGCGCGCGCCCTCCAGCCCCAGCGTCTTGGCGAGGCTGATGACTGCGCCCTTGGTGGCCGCGTAGTTGCCCTGGCCGATGTTGCCCTGCTCGCCGACGACCGAGCTGATAAAGACGAGCGAACCTTCGCCGCGCTCGTACATGCCGGGAATAATGGGCTTGAGCGTGTTGTAAACGCCGTTGAGATTGGTGTCGATCACGGAGTACCACTTCTCGTCCGTAATTTTGGAGAAGAGCCCGTCGCTGGTGATGCCCGCGTTGGCGACCACGCCAAAAATTGGCCCCAGCTCGCGCTCGACCTGCTCGACGGTCTCCTGCATCGACTCACCGCTGGTGACGTCGGCCTTTAGCGCCAGCGTGCCCGTGTCGCCGGGCGAGCTGCGGTAGGTGTAGGCAACCTTCGCGCCGTGCTGCTCCAGCATTTCGACGCAGGCCGCACCAATGCCGCGATTGCCGCCCGTTACCAGCACAACTTTCTCTTCTAATCCAAACATGGTTCGTCTCCTTAAGTGGGGATGGGGATGTTGAGGAGTCGAACTTATTGTAGCGGGGAATGGGGAGGTGGTCAAGGAGAATGAAGTTGACGACGGACGATAGATGACAACAGTTGGTCGGAACCGTTGTTGTCTTACGTATCGTCCGTCGTCCGTCGTCCGTCGTCGCGGATCTACCCCCGCGCCTTCACCCACTCCGCGATTAGCGGCGGCAGGCTCTTCTGTACGCGACCGCTCACGTACATGCCGATGTGACCCACGGGGAAGGCCTCGACCGTGTAATCATCCGTGCCGACGTACGCCTTTAGCGCCATCGACGACGCCGGCGGCACGAGGTGATCCTGCTCGGCGTAGACGTTGAGCACCGGCATGGTCACCTTGCCCAGGTCGACCTGCTTGTCGCCAATCACGACCTCGCCCTTGATGAGCTTGTTGCCCTGATAAAAATCTTGGACAAACTGCTTCCACGCTTCGCCCGCCTGATCGGGGCTGTCAAAAATCCACTTTTCCATGCGCAGAAAGTCAGCCGTGCGCTGGCGATCGTCGGCCAGCTTGGTGAGCGACTGGTACTTTTGCACGTTGAGCTGGAAGGGTTTGAGCATCAGGTAGCCAAAGTTCATGAAGTCGCCGGGGATGTTGCCCAGCGCCTCGACCATCAGCGCCGGATCAACGCTCTCGGAGCCGACTTGGCAACCCGTCCACATGTTGAGCAGCCCCTCCTCCGCATCAAAATCCACGGGCGTGACCATGGTGATTAGGTTGGCGATCTTCTCCGGATAAATCGAGGCGTAGCACAGACCCAGCGCGCCGCCCTGGCAGATGCCGAGGAAGTTGATCGCGTCCAACTGATAGCGCTCGCGCAGGTAGTCGACACAGCTGTTGATGTACCCATTCACAAAATCATCCAGCGTGAGCCAGCGATCTTCGCGCCCCGGATAGCCGTAGTCAATGAGATAGACGTCCAGCCCCAGGTTGAGCAGATTGCGCACCAGCGAGCGGTTCTCCTGCAGGTCCGTCATGTAGGGCCGGTTGACAAAGGCGTAGTTGATGACAAGCGGAATTGGGTGCAGCGCGGCTTCGTCCAGCAGCGGCGTAAAGCGGTAGAGCGTCATCTTGTCCTCGTGGAGGACGGCCTCTCGCTCGCTCGTGCCGTACTGAATGTCTTCCTCGCGGATCGTGCTGATGGTCTGCGCGCTCTGCAAGGATTTGGTCGCATACTCCATCATTTCTCGCGCGGCCACATCGGGTTGAATTTGTAACGGGAAGGTGTACATCGGTACTCCATTTTCTAATAACGCCGATTCTAATAACGCCGAGAGCCGGATTTGATGGCTTCAAAGTCCCGGCTCTCGGCAGAAGCCAAATCTTAGGATCACGCTCAGGACAGATCCGACGCGACGAAACTCTATCCGGCTAAAAGACTTCCGAGAATGGGTTTACATCCGGCTCCGAATTATTCGCTTGATGAAGCCCCATCGCCTCGCGTACCAGTTTGGCATCGCTGGACGCGCGCTGGCTTGTCCACTCAAGTTCGCCTATCTTCTGTTGCAGCGCCTCGATCTGCGTCGTCGCCTCGTCCAGCTTCTTAGCCAGCGCCTTGATCTGCTTGCGCTGTTCATAATTGGCTTTATGCGCCGCATCGACTTCGGTGCGCGTGGGAATATCGTAAATTTCCGAAAGCAGCTCGACCAGTCCGCGCTGCTGCAAACGGTATTCCATCGTCGCCGTGAGCAGCGCGCCCTGGGTGCGGATAAATTCCTCGGAGCGGAAAACCTCGTTAAAGGCCGGATCGGCGACTTCGCCCCACAGATCACCCAAGGCCTGCAGGCTCTCGATGGTCTGGCCTTCCTCAGCCATCTGCACCATGCGCTCGCCCAATCGTGTATAAACGTTGCCCAGCGCCTGCGCCACGCCGACTTGATACTCGGCGCTACGTTGATTGTACGTCAGCCACGCTTTGAAGCCGCGGCGCAGCTTTTCTTCCAGCTCGCGATTGAGGCCCAGCGTCGGCGCGTCGAGGAAGGGAAAAAAGGCCTGCGCGTAGGCGTCCCACGCCTGCATGGGCGATTCGCTCGCCATCTGGCTCATGCTGTTGGGCATGAAGCTGGCCCAGTCCATCATCGATGCTGGCGACATTGGCTGCCAGCCCTGCATCCACGGCTGTACAAAGGCCTGCATCTGCTGCTGGTACATTTCCCAGAGCTGCGAGCCATTCTGCGCCATGGACTGCCAGCTTTCAAGCGCGCTCGCTGGCGCGGCCATCGCCTGCTCGCGCATCTGCTCGACGTAGCCGTTGATCATGTCCGTCATCGCGGTTAGGTCCGGCGTCTGCATCGGCGTCTGCATGAAAGCTGCGCTGCCCATCATCTGCTCGCCCATCTTTTGCCAGGGCTGCATCATGGGCTGCATCATCCCGGTGACCATCTGCTGCCACGCGCGCTGCGTCGCCGCCATCTGGTTCATTGTTTGTGCAGCCGTGGGGTCGGCTGCGCCGTTGGTGGCGAAAGGGGCTGCCGCGGGCGACGTCGGCTGCATCGCCGCCTGGGCCATCTCCAGCCAGCCCTGCCACGCCTGCTGCTGCGTCTCCAGCCATGCATTTGTCATTGCGTGCGTTTGTTGTGTCCAATCCATGTTGAGTTCCCTTAGCCCTGTCCGTTGCCCGCCGATGCCGGATTGTGCATGGGCTCATTCATTGGGTTGTTGATTGGCTTGCTGGCCCACGTCTTGGCCCACTTCTGCTGGGCGTCCATTACCTGCTGCATGGATTCCTGCCACATCTGGAAAGCCTGCTCGCTCTCCTGCTGGAGCTCGGGCATCTGCACGTCCGCGTGCTTGGCGAAGTTAAACCAGCTCTGCCAGAGCTGCTCCTGCGTCTGCACCCACTGCTCCGTCATCTGCTGCGCCTGCTGCGCCCACTGCATAAATTCCTGCGGCACATTTTGCTGGCCCTGCAGGCCCTGCATCCACATCTGCATCCACTGCTGCTGCGCTGCCATTGTCTGCTGCACGGCCTGCTGCCACGTGTCGATGGATTGTTGCCAGAGCGTCGCCGCCTGCGCGCCCGCCCGCATCGATTCGGCCTGCTTCGTGCCCGCCTGCATCGCCTGCGACCAGCCGCTCCACATCTCCTGCTGCGTCTTCATCCACGTGTTCATCATTTGCTGCGATTGGTCTGTCCAATTGGGGGTTGTCATAATCGTCTCCTTGAAATCTCTTTCGCTTATCTCGATACCACTCGTGTTTGATTTAGCGGCTGGAGATCGGAGATTGATAAGCCGCCGAGCCAACCAATCTCTAATCTCCACTCTCCAAGCTCTAGTCTTTCCTAAATCACCGCGCCGCCGTCCACCGCCAACACGTGGCCGCTCACGTAGGACGCTTCGTCCGAAGCCAGCCAAAGGTAGGCGTTGGCGATTTCCTCCGGCTCGCCCAGCCGGTTGAGCGGCACGCGCTCGATCAGCTTCTCCATCACGGGGTCCGGGATGCCCGCCGTCATGCGCGTGCGGATAAAGCCCGGCGCTACGGCGTTGACGCGCACGCCCTTGCGCCCCAGCTCCCGCGCCCACACCTTCGTCATCCCGATCACGCCCGCCTTGGTAGCGACGTAGTTGGTCTGCCCAAAGTTGCCGTAGGTGGCAACAATCGAGGCGGCGTTCAAAATTACGCCCGTCCCCCGCTCGCGCATGTGCTCGACGACGGCGCGCGTGCAGTTGTAGACGCCCTTGAGGTTGACGTCGATCACGGCGTCAAACTGCGCTTCGTCCATCTTGTAGAGCTGGCCGTCGCGCACGATGCCCGCATTGTTGACCAGAACGTCGACTTGCCCAAACGCATCCAGCGCCGCCGCCACCATCGCCCGCACCGATTCGCCGTCGGTGACGTTTACCTGCACGGCCAGCGCCCGCGCGTCGCTCACCCGCTCGGCGAGCAATGCACCAGCAGCCGAATGAGCAGCCGAATGGCCGTTGGTCGCCGCCACTTCGGCCAGCGTCTCCACCGCGCCCACGCGCCGCCCGCCGTTGATCTCGTCGGCGACTGCTTGTGCGGTGCTCAATTCAATATCGGCGACGACGACCGTCGCGCCCTCCTCGGCAAAGCGCAGCGCCGTTGCCCGCCCAATGCCGCGCCCCGCGCCGGTGACGATCGCGACTTTCTCTTGCAAACGCATGAACTTCCTCTTTCTATCGGTAAATCTATCAGTCGGTAAATCTATCAGTCGGTAAATCTATCAGTCGGAGTAAATCAAAAAATTTAACGCGAAGGCGCAAGGGAGACGCTTTGCTGATTGTGCGAATTGGACAGTGACAAATAATCTCCAAACACCGGCTTAGCCAGCAGCATTGTTGGCGAAGAAACGTCTTTGCGCCTTTGCGTCTCCGCGTTGAAATGTTAAGTGCTTTCCAGTTCCCCAATTCGCGCCTCCAGCGCTGAAACCTGGGCTTGGAGCCTTTCCACTTCCGCCGTTAACGCCTGCTCGCGTTCGCTGCTCCGCTGGCTTGCTGGCACGGGCAGCCCCCACAACCGCAAAGTCTGATCACGCGCGCTTTCCACGCGCTGGCGCAGCCGCTCCGAGCTTTTGACAGATTCATCGATCGCCTGCCCCCACGCGCTGGCGACCGTCTGCGTGTAGCTTACGGCAAACTGCTCCCACAGCTTTACGCCCTCGCGCATGGCGCGCTCGCGCTGCGCCAGCGAATCCGCAGCAAAAGTCTGCATCGTCAGCGCCGCCAGGTTTTGCTGCATAAAGGAGGCCGCCTCCGAAAAATCGGTAAAGCGGCCCTCCGCCTCGCCCTGCACGTGGCGAATGTGGCCGCGCCAGCGCACGTGTGGCTCGCGCTGCGCATCCTCCCAGCGCTCCTGCGTAAAGCGCAGCAGGAAGGAGGCAATGTTGGTTGATTGAAGCGGCGATTGGGGTATTTGGATTGGGCTCATAAGGTAACTATACTCGCAAAAGGTTACAGCGCGGTTGCAGCCGAGGCACAGTCGTCGACCAATCCCGCTGCAAAAACGTAGGCCATTCGTAGCAGATAACGCCTCTATCCTGCCCTCAAATTTGCGGTTGACAGCCCACGGGAAAGCTGCTATCCTCTATCCATCGCACGCCTCTCCCGCGTTGGCAGATACATTAGCCGGCTGCTGACGACAAGAGATTGCCGCACAATAAAACCAGGTGACACCATGATACGGTTGCTGTTGACAAGCTACTCGCTCCTCCCTTTTTGAGAACGCCTAAGCACGCGCTTGGGCGTTTTTTATTGGGTATAGGCAAGCGGCAGAAGCACCGTTTCAACCGTCGGCAGATTCGCGTATCGTCAACACACGGCAAGGCGTGTCCCCCGCCGTTCCCTCGATAGGTTTCCGATATTTTGCAGTTTTTTGGTCTTTGCCCGTTGTTCCCTACCGTCAACGTTCCCTACTATCAACTCGTCGAACCGACTATTCGCAGAAAGGACACACCCATGGATTCAGTGGCCAGCCGAATTTTGAAAGCGCGACAGTACGCCGAGGAAAAAGACAAGCGTCTGAACGTCACCAGCTTTAGCGTTGATATCGAAGGCGAGCACGACCGCCACAGCGTCAGCTACGACAGCGGCAAGTGGACGTGCACCTGCGAGGAGTACCAACTGCGCGGTATTTGCGCCCACATTATGACCATGGAACAAATTCTGGGCGACGCCGTGGAGCCGGCCACGATTCGCATGGCCGCCTAGCTACGGCCCATCCACAAAACAGAAGCCGGAATCCTCTGAGGATTCCGGCTTCTGTTGTATCAACCGTTTTATGCCAGGCAATGCCCACCAACTTCCGCCTCCCCCCGCCCCTCAACAGCGACCCCGACCTCGTCCGCCTCGTCGATCAACTCGGCCCGCCGCCGGAGTGGACGCGCGAGCCCGGCTTCCCCACGCTGATCCACATCATTCTCGAACAGCAGGTCTCGCTGGCTTCAGCGCTGGCGACCTTTCAGCGGCTAAACAAAGTCGCCGCACCGCTGACGCCCGCCAATTTTCTAGCGCTGGACGACGAGACGCTGCGCCAGGTGGGCTTTAGTCGACAGAAGACGCGCTACGGGCGTGAGCTGGCGCAGGCGCTCGAAGCGGGCGCGCTGAATTTGGAGGCGCTGCCTTCGCTCGACGACGAAGCCGTCCACGTCCAGCTGACCCAAATCAAGGGCATCGGCAGCTGGACGGCCAACATCTACCTGCTGATGGTGCTGCGCCGACCGGACATCTGGCCGGTTGGCGATCTCGCGCTGCGCGTGGCCGTGGGGCGGGTGAAGGGGCTGGCCGAACGCCCCACCCGCGACGAAGTCAACGCCATCGGCGCAGCCTATCGCCCCCACCGCTCGCTGGCGACGCGGCTCTTTTGGCACCACTACCTCAGCGCGCCCAAGACGTAAGCGGTTAGCTTGTCAAAAGCTTGCTTACCTCAGTTCAGGGTTCGCACAGAAGAAGAGATCAGGATGCGGATGAACGCGGTCTTACGCGGATTCCGATCAGTACACAACGGCGTAAGTAAATAGATGATTCAACCACAAAGACACAAAGCCACAAACTTTCTCGATTCTGCTTCGTGTCTTGGTCTCTTTGTGGTGAAAAATCCGTTGGTTTATTTACACCCAGCTGTACTGAACAACTGGATCAATTACTGCCCATTTGTTTTTTAATCCGCGTTATTCCGCGTCCAAACTTCTTTCTCCAAATCCAGCTACTCGCGTTCACCGATTGCTTGGCCTTCGCCACGAGCAATTTTCCACTGCGGCGATTCGGGCGAGAGCTGCATCAGCTCGATGGGGTTGCCGTCTGGGTCGTACGTCCACGCCTGTAAATTGCCATCCCGCCCCTGCTTGATTTCGCGAAAAATTGTCGCGCCAAAAGCTTGCAGCTTCTCGACTTCGGCGTGGATATCATCCGTGGCGAGGCAGAGATGGTAGAAGCTGTTCGTCTGCATATCCAGCGACAGCTCGGCGGGCGGCTTCGGCCCCCCGGGGAAAAGCTCCAGGAAGCGATCACCGCCGACGTGCAGATAAATCAGCATCAGCGAGCCGTCGTCGCGCTGAAAGCGGAAGGCTTCGTGGATCCCCAAATTGGCGTAAAAGGCCAGCGACTTCTCAACGTCGTGGACGCGAAGGGCGGTGTGGGCGAGGTCGGTAATCATGGGGTCTCCATTTCGAATGAAAAGTTTTGCAAAGCGATCCACAAAGGACACGAAGGAACGCGGAGATTTGCTCGTTGACGCTCTTTCTTCATGCTCTTCGTGCTCTTCGTGAATCAAATCTGTGCTGTCAACTTACCCCAGCACGTCCGCAATCGCCTCGCATAGGTAATCCATATTGTCCGCCGTCATCCCCGCCACGTTGATGCGCCCGGAGCCGACGATGTAGACGCCGTGGCGTTCGCGCAGCCGCTCGACCTGCTCCTTCGTGAGGCCGGAGTAGGAGAACATGCCCCGCTGCCGGGCGATAAACGAGAAGTCGCGGTCGACGCCCTTCTCGTTGAGCGTTTCCACAAACAGGTCACGCATCTCCTGGATGCGGTTGCGCATCTGTGCGACTTCCCCCTCCCACTGCCGACGCAGTTCGGCGTCCGTCAAAATCGTGGTGACGATGGCCGAGCCGTGGGCGGGCGGGTTGGAGTAGTTGGCGCGAATCCGCTGCTTGACGTGGCTCAGCGCCGCCTGCGCCACCTCGGGCGTCTCGGCGACGACGGTCAGCGCGCCGATGCGCTCGCGGTAGAGGCCAAAGTTTTTCGAGAACGAGTTGGCCACGAGAAACTCCGGCAGCTGCTCCGCCAGCGTCAGCAGCCCGGCGGCGTCCTCGCGCAGGCCGTCGCCAAAGCCCTGGTAGGCAAAATCGAGCAGCGTCAGCAGCCCGCGCGTGGACAGCGTTTCGGCTACTTCGGCCCACTGCGCGTCGCTCAGGTCAACGCCGGTGGGGTTGTGGCAGCAGGTGTGCAGCAGCACCACGTCGTTGCTGGGGATCGTGCGCAGCGCCGTCAGCATGTCGCCGAAGCGGATGCCGTTGCTGTTGGCGTCGAAGTAGGGGTAGCTGTTGACGGAGAGCCCCGCGGCCTCAAAGATGTTGGGGTGGTTGGCCCAGGTCGGGTTGCTAACCCAGACCGTCGAGCCGGGCAGGTTGGCCGCGATAAAGTCCGCCGCCACGCGCAGGGCCCCCGTGCCGCCGGGCGTCTGCGCCGTGACGGCGCGGCCGTTGTCGACGAGCGCGTGGCCCTCGCCAAAAAGGAGCCGCCGCGTCTCGACGGCGTAGGCAGGCGCGCCGTCGATGGGTAGGTAGCTCTTGGTCGCCTCGTCGTCGAGGATGCGCCGCTCGGCCTCCTTGACGGAATCGAGAATGGGCGTGCGGCCGTTGGCGTCCTTGTAGACGCCCACGCCCAGGTTGACTTTGTTGGGGTTGTCGTCTTTCTGATAGGCATCGGTCAGGCCCAGAATCGCGTCGGGCGGGGCGGGTTGGATGGTTTCGAGCATGGAAATCTCTTTCTTGGCGAAAATATGCGCGACGGGTTGACGCGTCGATTGAATTCGTATACATTCAATTCTACAGGACGTTTACCCGTGAGCCAATCTAGTAAAGTAGCGACTGTCGATTCGCTATGTGACACCGCGCCCGTGACCAAGCTGCAAAAGCAACGGCAACGTCGCTCCAAGGGAAACGTAATTAACGAAGGTCGACTCTTTTGCCGAGGATGCGCGTCGTTTCGTTGCGCCGAGGTCAGCCTCGCAAAGTAGCCGGAGAAAGCACGGCGAGCGCAATTTCAAAAAGTTGATCGATGCTGGCTGGAGACGATGATAGCGGCGCGTGAAGTACAGGAATAGGCGGTTGAATACGTGGAGACAATACACTACGAACAGCTACGTCCACCGGCGACACTTTCTGACACAATCGAGTGTTTCTGGCGATTGACGCTGCCGATGGTGGCGGCTCCCGACGAGATCATCTCAGCAGAGGGGCGGGCAGAAATCTTATTTCAGTTTCACGGGCATTCCCAAATTATTCCCCTTGACTCAGATGCGCCCTTTGACTGCGCATCGAGTTGGTTGATGCGTCCCTTTGCTCATGCCTTGCATGTCAGGCAAGTTGATGTCAGCAGTTCGGCAATGATTGGCGTCCGGTTCACGCCCGGAGGTTGGTCAGCGTTTCGACACGGCGACACGACGGATAAACAAGCCTACTCCTTTATGCCGTTGAGCGACTTCTACACGCCCAGTGAAGTGCGCCTGCTGGAGGAAGAGCTTTACCATGCGCTGTTCACCCCACAGTGGGCTTACCCCCTCATTGCTTTCTTTACGTCTCGCAAAATCGAACAGCTGCATTTTGATCGAATTGCCCACGCCACAAAGCAGCTGCAGCAGCGGCAGGTAGGTGTTTCAGCACTCGCACAGGAGGTCAACCTGAGTGACCGTCAGTTTGGGCGCGTTTTTCGACAGCTGGTTGGCCTGTCGCCAAAGCAATTCTCACGCATTGCGCGCCTGAATCGTCTCCTCAGCTCGACGGAACACATTGCCTACGGGATGACTTTGGAGCAAATCGCTGCAAGGCACGGGTATCACGACGCACCCCATCTCGTTCGTGAGTTTCAAGAGTTGCTCGATCTCTCTCCAACAGAGTACTTCTCCGGCTATTATGATCTGATCGAGCAGAAGTTTCGAGAACATGACCGATTTTTACAACAGGAATCCGATACAATCAATGTGTTGTCCGATCAATAAAGTTGTCCAACAGATGAAAAGGAACACACACACATGAATATCCAACGCATTGATCTTATCGGTATGCCGGTGACCAATCAACAGGCATCACTCCACTTCTACACCAATATGCTCGGCTTCGAGGAGCGTGTGAACATGGAGCACTTCGAAGATGAAAACATTCGCTGGATCGAGCTGGTTCCCCCCGGCGCGGGGACCGCGATTGTTCTCTCAACTTGGGAGGACAGCGACAGTCGCGGCACGATTGCCCTGGTCACGACCGATATTGAAGCAGACTATGCCGAGTTAAAGGCAAAGGGGCTTGACCTACCGCCGCTGGAGCATCAGCCCTGGGGGACTTCGACCCTGATCACCGATCCCGACGGCAATCAACTGCTCCTGCAACAGAACGCTGACGTGCCAGACTTGGACTCTGGGAGCGCACCGAAATAATGGATGCGCGTTTTGTTTGAGCAGGACGCTTATGCTACAATCTAGCAGAATTTGCACAATTTCTGCTAGATGTGCCTGCCAAAGAGGATAAGACCATGGTCAACCCGCAACCCATTCGTTCCGTGCCGCCGATTCGACCCATTTCCAGCCTGCGCCAGGATCAGGATTCGATTCTCAGCACCATGGACCAAGAACCCGTTATCCTCTCGCAGCGCGGGCGGGCGCGGGCCGTTTTGGTCAGCGTCGAGCAGTGGAATCAGATGGTTGACCTGCTGGAGCTGTATCGCAGCGGGTGGCGGGCGGAGGGTGAACGAAGCCGGGCCGCCAATGATTTTGTGGAAGCCAATACCATTGCCGAGGCACTCGCCATCCAGGACCGCCAATCGACATGAGCTACCAATTCGCTTGGTCCCGCGAGGTGCTCAACTATTTGCGAGACAATGCCGGACTGGTGGATCGGCTCGAGCTGGCCTTTGCCGATCTACGTAGAAGTGCGATTGGCCTGCCGTCGGATGGCTTGGTGGACGAGGGCATCGGCGCCGATCGCTACCTGTGGACGATTCACGGTCGTGCAATTCTGATTCGTAGAGGCATGGACGACGAGCAGCCAAAGCTTTGGATCGAAGCCATTCAACTCCTTGAATAGGCTTTTTCCTGGCGCCTATTTTCGTATTCCCCCCATCTTGTTTGTTCGGCACAAAGGCGACAGCAGAGAAGTGCGGTGAACGGAGCCACGCGTGGGATCTGCGGAACCTGCGCCCGGACTGTGTAAGCCACTCACTTTTCAAACGTCCCGGATTCTTGTATGATTAGCATTGTTTATACAGTGAACAAGTCGCAAAACAATAAAGAAGACGATTGGAGAGTTTATGAGTAGCGAAAGCAAGTGTCCGGTGGCGCACGGGTCCGCGCAGAATGGGGCCGCGCAGAATGGGGCCACGGGGCCTGAATTCGACGACAACGCGGTTGTTTTGGAAATGTCCAGTCACGTCTGGTGGCCGGACCAGCTGAATCTGAAAATTCTGCAGCAGAACCCGCCGCAGCGTGACCCAATGGGCAGGGAGTTTGACTATGCCGAGGAATTCAAGAAGCTCGATCTCGATGCGCTCAGGCAAGACCTGAGGGCGCTGATGACCGATTCGCAGGAGTGGTGGCCCGCCGACTACGGCCACTACGGGCCATTCTTTATCCGCATGGCCTGGCACAGCGCCGGCACCTACCGCGTCGAGGATGGGCGCGGCGGCTCCGGCTCCGGCTCGCAGCGCTTTGCGCCGCTCAACAGCTGGCCGGACAACGCCAACCTCGACAAGGCGCGTCGCCTGCTCTGGCCGATCAAGCAGAAGTACGGCCGCAAAATCTCGTGGGCCGATCTGATGGTGCTCACGGGCAACGTTGCGCTGGAGTCGATGGGCTTTGAGACCTTTGGCTTTGCGGGCGGGCGCGAGGACATCTGGGAGCCGGAAGAGGATATCTACTGGGGCTCAGAGGACGAGTGGCTGGGCGACAAGCGCTACAGCGGCGACCGCGAGCTGGAGAAGCCCCTTGGGGCCGTGCAGATGGGCTTGATCTACGTCAACCCGGAGGGGCCAAACGGCAACCCCGACCCCTTGGCCGCGGCCCACGATATTCGCGAAACCTTTGCGCGCATGGCGATGAATGATGAGGAGACGGTGGCGCTGATTGCCGGCGGCCACACCTTTGGCAAGACCCACGGCGCGGGCGACCCGGAGCAGTACGTTGGCCCCGAGCCCGAGGGCGCGAGCATTGAAGAGCAGGGGCTGGGCTGGAAGAATAACTTTGGCTCGGGCAACGCCGAGTACACCATCACCAGCGGGCTGGAGGGCGCGTGGACGACCACGCCGATCCAGTGGAGCAACAACTACTTTGAGAATCTCTTTGAGTACGAGTGGGAGCTGACGAAAAGCCCGGCTGGCGCACAGCAGTGGACGCCCAAGGATGCCTCGGCGGACGGAACCGTGCCGGATGCGCACGACCCCTCGAAGCGGCACGCGCCCATGATGTTGACAACCGACCTGTCGCTCAAGGTGGACCCGGCCTACGAGCCCATTTCCAGACGCTTCTACGAGCAGCCGCAGGAGCTGGCCGACGCCTTTGCCAAAGCCTGGTACAAGCTGACCCACCGCGACATGGGCCCCCACGCGCGCTTCCTCGGCCCGCTGGTTCCCGCCGAGCCGCAAATTTGGCAAGACCCCGTGCCCGCCGTCGATCACGAGCTGATTGGCGAGGCGGACGTGGCCGACCTCAAGCGCAGGCTGCTCGATTCCGGCCTTTCCGTTTCCCAGCTGGTCTCGACCGCCTGGGCTTCGGCCTCCACCTTCCGCCACACCGACAAGCGCGGCGGGGCCAACGGCGCACGCATTCGTCTCGCGCCGCAGAAGGATTGGGCGGTGAACAATCCCGCCGAGCTGGAGACGGTGCTGCACACGCTGGAAGGCATTCAGCAGGAGTTCAACAGCGCTCAATCCGGCGACAAGCGCGTCTCGCTGGCCGACCTGATCGTGCTGGGCGGCTGTGCCGCGGTCGAGCAGGCGGCCAAGGATGCCGGTTACGACGTGCAGGTTCCCTTCACGCCGGGGCGCACGGACGCTTCGCTGGCCCACACCGATGTCGACTCCTTCGACGTGCTGGAGCCAAAAGCCGACGGCTTCCGCAACTATCTCCAGCCTGGACAGCGCCGCTCGGCGGAAGCGCTGCTCGTGGATCGCGCCCAGCTGCTCACGCTGACCGCGCCGGAGATGACGGTGCTGGTTGGCGGTTTGCGCGCCCTCAACGCCAACGCCGGGCAATCCGATCTCGGCGTCTTCACCGAGCGGCCCGAAACGTTGACCAACGATTTCTTTGTCAACCTGCTCGACATGGGCATCGATTGGCAGCCCGCAGCCAGCGCAAATGATGTCGCCGACGACCTCTTCGAGGGGCGCGACCGCGCCACGGGCGAAGTCAAGTGGACGGGCAGCCGCATCGACCTGCTCTTTGGCTCCAACTCCCAGCTCCGCGCCATTGCCGAAGCCTACGCCGCTGACGACGCGAAGGAAGTCTTCGTGCACAACTTCGTCGCCGCCTGGGACAAGGTCATGATGCTTGACCGCTTTGAGCTTGGTTGAGGTTGAGGGGGTAGCGGCGAGGTGTTCGTAACGTGCCTCACTCGATGTGCCCACCGAGCCAGCCGACGGTAGCCATCGGCTGGCTTGACTATTCCACTGGCTATTGAGAGGATTTAGACGATACCGGCGGTGCTTTGCGCCCGCCGGTATCGTTTGTGGTGCGCTTGATATTGATGGCTTTCGTGTCCTTCGCCCCTATTCCACAAACCGCTTCACCACCTCCAACCGCTTCACATCCCCAGTCTATAATCCGTGAGCTTAAGCGACCGGATCACCTCGATTGAACTGCTATCGGCGATCATAAACAATTGACAGTCCACACAAATGTCCATACAATTAAGTCATGAAATTCGATTGGGATGAAGCCAAGAATCGTTCGAACATCGAAAAGCACGGCGTGAGTTTTGAACAAGCTTCAACTGTGTTCGATGGTTTTGTGGTAACGCGAGTGGACAATCGAGAAGATTATGGAGAAGTACGCGAAATCACCTTGGGTCTGTTGAATAGCGTTTCCGTGCTTGTCGTTGCGCATACTGAACGGGGAGAGCGAATTCGTTTTATCTCAGCACGACCTGCTGATCGAAATGAGAGAAATATCTATGACAAAGCGCTACAGCGAGCCCTTGACGGCTGAAAAATTAGCAGCCCTGTCCGATAGCGAAATTGATTACTCGGACATTCCGAAGACGGATGCCGATTTCTGGCAGGATGCACAGGTAATTATGCCCGAACAAAAAGAGAAGATTAGCATTCGGCTCAATCCTCACACGCTTGATTACTTCAAGCGCGGCGGGCGAGGCTATCAGACGCGAATTAGCGCAGTGCTCGATACATTTGTTGCGACACAGGAACGGTTGGAGCGGTCGACTTAGCGCCGTCACACAAACAGCCCCACCACCTCAAACGCCTCCACATCGACCAGCCCGCGATCCGTGAGCTTGAGCGAGGGAATCACGGCCAACATTGTTTGCGTGGCGGTTGGGCCCGGCTCACAGACCGTGATCAGCCCGCGCTCTACGAGCTTGACTGCTTACAACACAGCGCGGTAGCCCCTGCCGCTGATAAACGGCGCTAATCAATATCGACAAAGAGCGCGACCGTCCCGCTTGTCTCATCGACCGGGCTGGCTACCTTCCCAATCTCGATGGCGTTTTCGGTGGCGTCGAGCGCAATGTCGTCCACTTCAGCTGCTTCCACCCCAGGGCTACCCGTTGCGCCGCCCGACAGCGCCAGCTCGCCGCTTGTGGACAGCGCAATGCGGTTGCCAATGGACCAGTCGGTCGCCTCGGCCAGACTGCTGACGTTGACGGCGGGGGCTAGCCCTTCGGTGATAAGAACGAGGTGGCTGGCGGGCGCGATTGCGCCCGCCACGCGGACAAAGTTGATGGCCTCCTGCTGCTCTTCCAAGACGACCGTTTCAACGGCCATCGCCTCGACGGCCACGCCAATCACGGCGCTGCGATTTTGCGCATCGACCTTGGCGACGCCCAGCATGGGCTGATCGGCCTCGGGCGAGGTCGCGACGCCTGCCAGGGCGACCAGATCGCCCGGCTCAATCGACGCCTTGCCCAGATTGACAGCAAGCGATTGGCTTGCCCCCGACCGGTCGACAATGCCGTTGGTGCTGATTCCGCCGCTGCCCCCAAAGTAGGCGTCGACAGCGCCACCGGCTCCCTGCACATACATTCCACGATAGTTATCGCTAAAGATGCGCGCACCGTAGCCGTTCTCAAGTGCCGGATCGGTGCCCCGTGCGAAGAGCCCCTTGCCGCCCTCAAAGTAGCCCCCTTCGTTGTAGAAGGTGTAGCTGTCGGAGGTGTCGCCGCGCCCGTAGACGCCCACGCCCTGGTTGCTTTGGCCATAGACGCCCGGTGCGAGGATGTTGGGGTGGCTGCGATCCGCGCCGCTATAGCCATAGATGCCGATGCCGTTCGTGCTGTGAAAATAGCCCGCGTAGCCGCGATTGGCCTCGCTGCCGCCGTCAAAGCCGTAGACGCCGTAGCCATCCTGCGTTTGCCCGTAAATGGCGCTACCGTTCTCAGCCAGCCCGTAAATCGCGTTCCCCGTCGTCGTTTGGCCCGCAATCGCGCCCCGGTTGAAGGCAGATGTATCGTTGTTCATCTGCACGTCGAGCAGATAGTTGTTGGGGAAGGCGTTGGCCGTGCCTTTGACGATCGCGCCCGGCCGCAGCGTGTGCGCCATGGGCGCGGGCAAAATCTCCATGCGCGGCGCGAGCGTCTCGCCATCGACCGCGTGCGCGATCCACAGCGCTTCGCCATTGAAAATATCCGTCGCAATCTCCAGGCGCGTGGCAAAGAGGCCATTCTCCACGGCAATGTCGAGCGCGCCGCTGCTCCACAGCAGATCGCCCGCCGCCGGGTCGTTGTAGATGTCGAAGACGATGGAAAAGGTGCCCGTGAGCGGTGCGCCTTGGTCGTCGGTTAAATACCCTTGATAGGTGATCGCGTCCCCAATCACATCACCCGGCGCGGCGATGTTCAACGGCGATGCGCCGACCCAGCGGGGCCACTGTGCGCCCAGCCCGCCAAGCAGCAGGGCGATAGTGGCGATGACGAAAACTTGAGGAAGATAGCTTTTAGATTTCATCTCTTCTCCTTTGATCGAGCATGATCGAGCACGATTGAGCGGGGATGTGGAATAGTCACTGCTCTAATTGTACCCGCAGTGTCAAGGCCGGTTGATAAGTTGGGTTTCGCAGCAGGCTCTGCTCGACTGCCTCGCGAGCCGCAGCGAAATTCCCCTCTTGAACATGAACGGTGGCCAGACCCAGATAGAAATCGGCTGAATCGGGCTGCCACTTGACCGCCTGCAAAAAGGCCGCTTGGGCCGCCCTTAGATTGTCTTCGTGCAAAGATGACCAGCCCAAAATCCCAAAGGCCACCCCATCGGTGGCATCCAGCTCGACTGCGCGCTGGGCCAGCGCTTGCGCAAGCGCCGGATCGCCCGTGCGCAGGGCAAAGTCGGCGTACTGTCGATAGGTCAACCCAACCGTTGGCGCAAGAGCAATGGCTTGCTCGTACGCGCGGTGGGCCTTCGCCGCTGCATCCGACGGTTGGGCCGGCGATTGGGCTGCTTGGCGCGCATAAACGGCGGCAAGTTGCGCGCGGGCCACGGGATCGGTCGGGCGCAGCGCAACGGCGCTTTGCATGGACTGCTCGGCTTCGAGGAAACTCCCCAATTGGGCCGCAGTCAGCGCCAGCGCTACGTGATACTCGGCACGCCGTGGCTGGTAGCTTACCGCCGTGGCGTATTCCGTCCGCGCCAAACTGTCTTCTCCTTGGCCCAGCGCCTGCGTCCCGCGCCAGCTGTGCCAATCGGCCAGCAGCGGGCGCACGTTGCTCTGCCCAATGAGCCAGCTCAATATAAAGATAGCGAGTATTGCCGTCGTGAATTTGATGCGCCGAACGGTTTGGGAATGGCGTCTCGTGCCCCAGTTCTCGCCCGCCGATGCGGCGACGATAACGGCCATCAGCAGCCAAAAGACAACCGCGGTGGCGGCCACCTCGAAGAGAAAGAGATTGGCCACAAGCTGCGTGCCAACTGCCGCCATACACGCCGCCAGCCAGCGGCCCTCATTCCGCTGTTCGGCAGATGTCGCCGCATCGCTGGCGGCTAAGTAAGAGAGCCGCTGCCAGCCAGCGCGCAGAACAAAACAGACGAGCGCCGCAAAAATAAATGCCCCCGTAATCCCATAGTTCAGCGACCAGTCCAGCAGCCAGTTATGCGCGCGATCCACCACCACGCCGCGCCCCTGATAGTAGACCAGCTGGGGCGGATAGACGGCGGGAAAGTGCAGCACCAGCGTGTCGGCTCCATAGCCAAACCAGGGCCTTTCTCGCAGCAGGCGAAGCGCCGCCTGCCAAATCGTCCAGCGCGCCGCAATCGAGCCGCCGCTGGCAATACCGCGCTGCAAAATCAGCAGCAGCGCGCCGCCCACGAGGCTAAAGCTGCCCAAGACGCTGAGCCACCGCACGCGGCGCGACCAGCCCGGCGCAGCACGCAGCCACCAAAGCAGCCACACGCCAAAGCAGGCCGCAATCCAGGCCGCCCGCGCCTGCGTCAGCGCGATTACGAGCAGCTCCAGCACTGCGAGCACGGCAAAGCCTCGACGTGGCCAGCCCCGGCCGACCTGCATCGCCGTCAGCGTGAGCGGCAGCAGCAGCGCGAGGTAAGCGCCCGTGAAGTTGGCGCGGCCCAGCGTCGTCACCAGGGGGCTGCGCGCATCGCTCCACAGCGGAAGCGGCTGCCAGCCCAGCCCCTGCGCCAGCCCAAGCAGGCAAATCGGCAAAGCCGTCAGCACGATCACACACAGAAGCCGCTGGCTGCGCTGGTCGTTGATTTGGGTGGCGACGCAAACGAAGAGCAGCAGATAGCTGAGCTGCGTAAGCACGCCGTTGGCGCGATCGAGCGAGCCAAAGAGCGCAATAAAGCGACTGTCGCTAAAGAGAGTCGATAGGAGAAAGGCGAGGATGAGCGCAAAGAGAGCGCCGCAAATGGATGCGGGAAGCCTTCGAGAACGCAGGCCAATTGCCCAGCCGCTTAGCCACAACATCGCCAGCAGCCAGACGAGCGTCCGCAGCAGCCAAATTTTGGACGCCTCAAACTGCTGTTCCACCCACAAATTTACAAAAAGCGGCGTCAACAGCGCAATCGATAGCCAGAGCGACTCTTGCCACTTCTGAATTGTATAGCTGTATACTAGACGGTCAGCCCGTTGGCTTTGCAAAGTGGTCAACCATTTTGCCTCGGTTTGCAAGCATATCTATAGAAGCGGAAGGAGCATCCTCGATGCGAATGGGCCATTCCCATAACTCAATCAGTTGCGGCTTCTTCATCGATGCGTTTCAACGCAGCCACCGATTCCGTAGAGACTTTCATAACGATTCAGGGGCGGCTGCACAGAAGCTGCAACGAATTTCCTGGATTTAGCGCTCTTCACCTGCGACAGCTCTCAACGTCATCACACTATGGCAGCCCTCGCCGCCCGACGCTGTGCGCTAGCGCACAGCAGGGGTGAACGCTAGACTCTTGCTCGCTTTACGGAGAGGCGGTACACTGTGTGAAATAACGCTGTGCACAATAACAGTGTGCGGAATCGATGCAATGCTATTCCTTGCGCGGCAACGGGTGAGGGGAACAACACGATATGAAGATTCGCGTTTTACTCGGTGTGGCCACCGTGCTCTGCTGCCTGTTGATATCGGCGGTAGCGCTGGCGCAGAGCTCAGCCAATTTCTCTCTGACCTGGTCGACCCTTGCCAGCGGGGGCGTCCACCGCTCGCCCAGCTTTGCCCTGCAGGGCGCAGCGGGGCAGGCCGTGGCCCAGCGAGCCAGCGGTGCGGGCATCGTGTTGAACAGTGGCTTTGTCCAGAATTTCTCCAGCACCAGCACCCCCGCTCCCACGCCGGATGATACGGCCGAGCCGACGCCCGATACATCGCCCACGGGTGGAGCCACGCCGACGCCTGGCGATACCGTTGGCCCAACGCCTGCTGGAACGCCCACGGCCAACGCTACACCAGCGCCAGGAGGCACGGTCGAACCAACGCCAGGCGGCACACCAGCCAGCAGCGCGACACCCGTCAACCCAGCGCCGACAAGCGATCCAGCCGCTGGAGGTGGGCGCATCTATCTGCCGATCACGACCACGGGCAAGTGAGGCAACATGTCGCGATCGTCCCTCAAACGGTCCCGCCACCTCAAGCGACTCCCTATTGACCCGCCCGTGATCCGTCAGCTTGCGCGATGAGATCACCGCCAGCGCTGTAAAGCGCGTGCCCATCAGCGACCGTTCAGTCGACTCGCGTGACGTAGACGTAGTAGGCACCGCAGATGGGCTGGTTTCGCTCATCGTCGAACCAGGTGTGGAGCCGGGTGGGGCCAGCTTCTAACGCAACGTTAAAAATCGCCGACTCGTCCTCCGCGCCGAGCGGCTGCGCGTGCTGCTGCCGACCAATCATCATGCGCGCGCCAGCAATGGGCAGGGCGATGCCCGCTTCGGCCTCGCCGTCCACAAAGGTTGCGGCCGGAGACGCTTCGCGCAAGGTCAACCCGCTCTCGGCGGGCCAGCGACGCAGCTCAAAGCGGTAGTTTCCAGCCTGCGCCACCTGCAGGTGCCAGTAGGAGTTGCGCCGCTCGGCGCGACGAATCTGCTGATGCTGATCCACAAAGACGTCCATCCACTCGCAGGCGGTGAGCATCATCGGATTTTCGGCGTCGCTGCCGATGATGATGTACTGCACCTCGTTCGCCGCCGGCTCGACCTCGGCCCACCACGCATCCAGCGCCTGCGTCATCTGCGCGGCAATCTCTGGATGTTGCTCGATCACGTTGCTCGTCTGGGCGGGATCGCTTTCCAAATCGTAGAGCTCGCTGCGCTCCAGCAGCCGCCAGCGCTGCCAGAGCACCGCTGCCCCCTCCCGCCGCATGATCGAGGGGCTGTCTGGCGTGGGGTAGTCGAGCCGGGGCATGCGGCTGTAGTTGATAAAGAGCGTGCGCTCCGCCGGCGGAGCCGCTCGACCACGCAGCGTCTCCGCCAAGCTGACGCCGTCCAGCGGCGTCGCGTTTGGTGATTCCAAGCCGCAGAAGTCGATCAGGGTGGGCAGCAGGTCTTGCACCTGCGTCAGGCCGTCGATGTCGCGCGGGTCACCCAAATTGCCATCGGGCCAGTGCAGAAAGAAGGGCACGCGATGGCCGCCCTCCCAGAGCGTCACCTTGCCACCGCGCATTCCCGCGTTGTAGTAGATTGGCCCAAAGGTGCTGCCGTTGTCCGTCATAAAGAGCAGGATGGTGTTGCGCTCAATCGCCAATTCGCGCAAAAATTCGCGCAGCTCGCCAACGTGGCTGTCCACGTTGCGAATCATGGCGAGGAAGCGGATCAGCTTGGCGCGGTCGCCTGGATCGAGCGCGGGCAAGGACGCTTCGTTTTCGGCAAACAAGGCTTCGATGGCCTCGCGGTCTTCGGCGGGAACCCACCACGGGTAGTGCGGGGCGTTGGTGGGCAGGTAAGCCAGGAAGGGTCGACCCGCTTTGGCCTGCTCCCACATCCACGCCATGCCCTCGCGAAAGAAGACTTCGGTGCAGTACCCCTCGTATCGCTCTCGCGCTCCGTTGTGGTAGTAGATGTCGTCGAAGTAATCGTTCTCCCAATAGTCGGGAACCGAGCTGATGTGGGAGGAAGGAAACCAGAGCGCTTCGTCGAAGCCCCGATCTTCCGGGCGATAGGGATAGTTGTCCCCCAAATGCCACTTGCCAAAGAGCCCCGTGCCGTAGCCGCCCGCTCGAAAGAGATCGGCCATGGTGGGTAAATCCGCCCGCAGCAGCGTGCGCCCGCTGCTGACGTTGACGGCCCCGTTGCGGGCGGCGTCCAGCCCGGTGAGCAGCTGGCCGCGCGTCGGCGTACACATGGGGGCCACGTGAAAGTCGGCCAGCCGGACGCTCTCGTCGTGCAGCCGATCCAGGTGGGGCGTCTGCGCCACCGGGTTGCCGTGGCAGCCCAAATCGCCATATCCCTGATCGTCGGTAATTACAATGATAACGTTGGGGCGCTCTGTAGTCATGGTAGGTCTCCCGTATTAAACTATTTTTGTCAGGCTTGGCTTCGCGTAAAGAGAGCTAAATTTGTTGGCCTACCCGAGCGTCGCCAAACCGCTCGCTGCTTAACCAAGCGCTGTTGAAACTTTATCCCCGCTGCGTGAGGAAGATGCGTGAATAACGGAGCGGTGCTCCCGCTGCTTACGCACAGCTGGTATTACTTGCGTAAGCGTTGTTGCCCAGCGTGCCGAGCAGCGACGCCTACACAAACAGCTCCACCACCTCAAACGCCTCCACATCGACCAGTCCGTGATCCGTCAGCTTGAGCGACGGGATCACCTCCAGCGCCATAAAACTCATGGCCATGAGCGGATCGTGGAGAGGCGAACCGAGCTCGTGGGCGGCGACAATGAGCGCGTCGTAATCGGCGCGCACGTCGGCCAGCGGACGGTCGCTCATCAGCCCGGCGACGGGCAGGGGCAGCTCGGCCAGAATTTTGTTGCCGTTGGCGGCAACAAGACCGCCGCCCAGCTCGATCACGCGGCTCGCGGCGGCGTGCATCGACGCATCGTCTGCGCCAATCACGACGAGATTGTGGTGATCGTGGGCGACGGTTCCGGCGAGCGCGCCGCGCCGCAGGCCGATGCCCTGGATAAAGCCGAGCCCGGTACGCTGCTCGCCGCTGTAGCGATCGACAACGGCCATTTTGAGCACGTCACGGGTGGGGTCGGCCACGACGAGGCCGTCGCACACGGGCAGGTCGAGCACGCGCGACTCGGTCACTAGCTGGTCCGGCAGCGAGCCGATCACGCGGACGCGCGCGGAATTGCCCGCCTGCAAAGCGGCAACGTCAAACAAAAGTTGGGCCGGATTAATTTTGAGCCCCTTGTCAATCGTCGCCCGGCTCGTCGGCATCTCCACGCTTGACATACTTTGGGTAAGCGCCCCCTCGCTCGCCACCAATTTCCCGCTCGCGTAGACATCGCGCACCGCAAAATCATCCAAATTTTGCAGCACCAGCAGATCCGCCGCTCGACCGGGCGCAATGCCGCCGCGCCGCCGCAGCCCGAAATACTCCGCTGGGTTGAGCGTCGCCAGCCGCAGCGCCGTGATCGGGTCGATACCAAAGCGGATGGTTTCGCGCACCATCCAGTCGATGCTGCCCTGGTCGAGCAAGTCGCCGGGGACGCGGTCGTCCGTGCAGAGGCAGAGGCGGCGGCTGTTCCAGGGCGTAATCAGCGGGAGCAGGGCGTGGAGGTTGCGCGCGTTGGTAGCCTCGCGGATAAAGATGTAGAGGCCGCGGGCCAGCTTCTCGCGCGCTTCGTCGACGGTGGTGCACTCGTGCTCGCTGCCGATGCCGGAGGCCGCGTAGGCGTTGAGCATGCGGCCGCGCAGCTGTGGGGCGTGGCCGTCGCGCGGGGTGTGGGCAAAGGTGGCGAGCTTGTGCAGCACCTCTTCGTCGCCGTGAATCACGCCGGGGAAGTTCATGACTTCGGCCAGCCCGTGGACCGTGCCGTCCGCGAGCAAGGGCGCTAAATCGAAGGCGTCCAAAGCGGCGCCGCTGGTCTCCATGTGGGTGGCGGGGACGCAGGAGGGGGCCATGAGGACGACATTGAGCGGGAGATTGCGGCTGGCCTCGGCCATGTAGCGAATGCCCGCCACGCCCGCCACGTTGGCGATTTCGTGCGGGTCGGCGACGACAGTCGTGACGCCGCGCGGCAGAACCCCGGCGGCAAACTGCGGCGGCGTGCAGAGGCTGCTCTCGATGTGGACGTGGGCGTCGATCAGCCCCGGTGCGAGGTAGGCCCCCGCCAGGTCGACCGTCTCGCGCCCGTCGTAGCGCCCACCGACGCCAGCAATCGCGTCGCCCACGACGGCAACGTCGCCGCGCTCGATTTCACCGGAGAAGACGTTGATGATGCGAGCGTCGCGCAGGACGAGGTCGGCGGGGGTGTCGCCGCGGGCAACGGCAAGGAGAGCGGGCAGATGAGGTGTGGGCATGGTGAATTCCGAGGAAACAGACAGCAAGGTTTAGAATTCGCGGTAGTATAACACGATCCACCAAATTTTTGAGATTCACTCTATATTACTTCGTGCGTCAAGCGCTTAGCCGAGACAATCCACAAAGGAGCACGAAGGAGCACGAAGGAGCACGAAGAAAGAAAGTTTCCCCCCTTCGTGCTCTTCGTGGATCAATTTCTGAATCCCGTTTACTCCCAGGCTTGATGCGCTTTGTGGTAAAATTGCGTCATCAATCTTGAGCGCAGCGGGTACTATGGATCAATTTGTCGACGCCCTTCGTCAATTCTTCACCGATAGCTTTACCGATTTGCCCTCGCTGGCCGAGCTGGCCGCTTCGATGGATGCGGTGGCGTGGACGCTGGTGGCGCTGCTGATCGTGGCGGCGCTGGTGGCCGTTTTTTTTAGCCTAAACACGCGGCGCGTCTACCTGCAGCCGGACGAGGTGGAAACGACTTCGGAGATGCTGCTGGCGCGGCTCAAGCAGGACCCGACGCGGCTGCCGCCCAATACGATTGTCGCCCGGCTGGGCTCGGATGCAACGCTGGAGCTGCTGGAATATGGCGACCAGATTCGGGCCAACGAGTGGCGCTACAAGTGGAGCGGCGTGCGCGAGGCCATTTTGGATTTATTGAGCAGCCAAAACGCCTTTGGCCCAACTTACGCGCTGGCCCGCTACTACCAAAGCGCGGACGCGCAGGAGCCGGATACGCTGCGCATCCGCCGCACGGCCTTGATCCACAAGCTGGGCCAGCCGCGCTACCTGGAGCCAGACGAGGCGGGCACGCCAGCCGAGCTGCGCATCCGCTCGCACCCGGC
Organism: Caldilineaceae bacterium; assembly: GCA_965213535.1. Taxonomy (GTDB): domain Bacteria; phylum Chloroflexota; class Anaerolineae; order Caldilineales; family Caldilineaceae; genus JBCCFC01. The sequence continues at coordinate 5,026,248 of OZ243888.1, read as the reverse complement.
AGAGGTGCAGGGGTCGCTCGGCTTTGGCGGGCCGGAGCGCTGGCTCGTGCCGGACGAGCCCGTCGCACCGCCGCGGGGGCCGGTGGTGGAGATCGACCCCATCGAGTTTCGCACGCTGGAAGATGCCGAGGTAATGGTGCACATTCGGCGCACGCCCATCGCGGGCGGGGGCTTTCGGATGCAGATGCAGAAGCGGCGCAAGATGTGGGTGGTGGTGGAGGAAGCGGTGGAGTGGGTGAGCTGAGCCAGGGAGGGCTGGTGAACTGGCCCACAGCGAAGACAAAATCGGCCAGTTACCCCTTCACCGCCCCGCCAGCCCCGATACCAAATAGCGCTGCAAAATCGAAAAGACCCCCAGCACCGGCACGATATTGACCAGCGAGGCGCTGGCGAGCAGGCGGAAGTCCGATTCGTCCGGGCCGATCAAGGTGAACGTACCGACGGTGAGGGGAATCAGGTTGGGGTCGCGCAGGAGAACGGAGGCGACGACGAAGTCGTTCCAGTGGCCGATAAACTGGAGAATGAGCAGGGCGGCCAGGCCGGGGACGAGCGAGGGCAGCAGAATCTGCCAGATCGTGCGAAACTGCGACGCGCCGGCTTTGCAGGTGTTGGCGAGCGAGCGGCCGTTGGTAGCGTGCAGCGTCCACGCCGCGGCGGCCGCCTCGCGTTCGGGGTCGCCCGATGCCACCGCGCCGATGATCCAGCCGCCCGCCTGGTAGAGATTGGGGAAGGCGGGGTCGGCGGCGTCGGGAATGGGCAGCGGCGTGGCGGACCAGTTGGCGTACTCCTCCTCCGGCAGGTTGGGCTGGAGCTGGCGCACGTGGAAGTTGCTGTTGCCCGCAAAGCTGTAAATGTCGCCCGCGTAGACGTCCGGCATCTGCTGCGTCTGGTCGTTCGCCACCGCCGACGCGGGAATCAAGTCATTCTCGACGAGGCCAATGTAGTACGAGAACATGTCGTTGTAGTACGAGAACATGTCGTTCCAGACTTGGCAATTCTCCGGCTCAAAGGCCACCGGCGCGCCCTCCTCGTTCACGTACTCGCCGCCGAGCGAGAGGTAAAGGCCGGTATTCATCTGTAGCCAGCCGAAAAGGGGTGCGTATTGGTCCGCACGACGAGCAGACGGCGCTCACGGCGCTGCTTTGATCGAGATGCGGCTCATTGCCCTCCCACGCGGCTTGCCCGTTGGTGACGCCCAGCAGCGAGGCCAGGTGCCCGCCCGCTAAAATGCCCCAGGCGACAAAGCGCTCCGCGTCGAGATTGTAGTCGCGGGCGTGGGCGCGCAGCCAGCGCACGGCGGCTTTGCAGTCTTGCAGCGCTGCGGGAAAGCTGGCCTCGCCGCTTAAGCGATAGGTGGTGGCCGCAATGGCGACGCCCTCGTCGTACAGACGCGGCTGGAAAGGGGGCGGTACTGCGTGCCCATCTTCCAGCCGCCGCCGTGAATGTAGACAACCGCTGGTGTCGGCTGGCCGACGGTCGGTAGCCACAGGTCGACGACGAGCGTGCGCTCGTCGCGCGCATGGGCGGGTGCGGTGTACATGGGCACGTCCAGCAGAACGCGTAGTTCAGTTGGCAAGCAGGGCTCCAAGAAATTTAATTGGTTATGTGGATATAACCAATTTGCAGTTGCAAAATGGGCCGTCATGCCGTAACTTGGAATCTCATCCAAAATTTTACCCACACCTTCCATGGCCAACTTCTCTCCTATTCAAGCCCTCGTGTTCGACGTGTTTGGCACCGTGGTCGACTGGCGCGGCTCAATTATCCAGGAGGGCGAGCGCTGGAACCGCGAACGCGGCTGGTCGCTCGATTGGGGCGCATTTGCCGACGCCTGGCGGGCGGGCTACCAGCCTGCCATGGAGCCGATCCGCTCTGGCGAGCGCGCTTGGGCCACCATTGATCAGCTTCACCGCGAAGTCCTGGACCGGCTGCTGACCGAGCACGGCCTCGCCGGTCTCAGCGACGCAGACACCGAGCGGCTCAACACCATCTGGCACCGGCTCGATCCGTGGCCGGATGCCGTGGCTGGGCTCGCGCGGTTGAAGCAGCGCTACGTTATTGCGACGCTCTCCAACGGCAACGTGGCGCTGCTGGTCAACATGGCGAAGCGGGCCGGGCTGCCGTGGGACGCCGTGCTCTCGGCGGAGCTGGCGCGCCAGTACAAGCCGCGCGCCGAAGTCTACCAAACGGCGGCCTCGCTGCTGGGCCTGCCGCCGTCGCAGGTGATGATGATCGCCGCGCACCGGGGCGATTTGGACGCGGCGCGGCGGGTCGGCATGGCGACGGGCTTTGTAGAGCGGCCACGCGAGTTTGGAGCGAGCCGCCAGGCGGATCGGGCTGAAGCGGGGGAGTACGACGTGGTCGCGGGGGATTTTGCGGAGCTGGCGGAAAAGTTAAAGGCGGGAAGCGCGGATGGACGCGGATAAACGCGGATTTTTGGTGGGGCTTCGACTGTAGTGACCGGGCACGCCGGACCACATAGGCATCAAGATAAGGTTATGTAAAAAGGCAGGCCGCTGGGGTAGATTACCTGGTTAAACCCCCTTCCAGCCTCCCCCAGCTTGGGGGAGGGGCCGATCCTTTGTCGGCCCAGTTGGGGCTCCCTCCCCAACTTGAGAAGAGATGGAGTCGTGTTTTCGCACAGTTTGCCCGCCAGGTTCATCAAAAAACAAATGCGAAAAAACGTGCGGCGCGTGCCGGGGGATGTTTACCCACTTCTTGCCTTCTCCCGATAGTCGTCGTACAGCGCGGCGTGTTTTTCTTCCATCCACCCGTTCCATCTAATCATCGGCTCGATGCGCTCCATCAGCGGCTCATCATCGCGCGCGTCGACGATGCCGCTGCGGCTGGACGGCGTTTCGTAGTAGCCACACCAGCCCATGCCAATCAGCTGCGGATGGGCGAGTCCGGCCTGCATGTGGCTCTGGTAGAGCTGCTCGTACTCGGCCAGGTCGCGCGTCATGTAGGCGCTCCTGGGTGTCTCGCCGTTGTAGACGCCCGCGCCCGTGTCGGCCAGGTGAATCGGCCCGTCCCAGTGGCGCGTCGCCTGCTCCATACAGGCGTAGACCGTTTCGGCAGGGCCCATGACGTTGATCGAGAGCACGTCGACGTAGGGGCGCATCTTGTGCAGCGCGGAAGCGGGCAGCGGGTGCAGGTGCAGGGTGTTGCGATCGCCAAAGATGAGGTGGTTGGGATCGTATTGGCGAATCGTCCCGCTGTAGACTTTGTACCACTCCTCGCACGCCCGCTCCATAAAGGCGATGCGATCCTGGATGGCCGTGCGCTCGGAGACGTAGCCGCGCAGGGGAAAAGGCAGCGTGGCGACTTCGTCAAACGAATCGATGGGAAGGCCATAGGTGGCCCGCCAGCGCTCGACCGTACCGTAGATGCGCGCCAGCAGCCGCGCCCATTCCTGCTGGCCGGGCTGCCCGTCGCGCACCATGTCCGCGATCCACAGCTCAAAGCTGGGGTTGGTGTGGTGCCAGGGCGGATTATGCGTAAAGTGGTAGCCGATCAGGTTGGGGTTGTCGCGCAGCGGCTCGACAAATTCGCGGCAGCGCTTGTCCACGGCCCGGCGGAACTCCACCGAGAAGACGTCGCCCATGCCCTCGCCGGCCATGTACTGCTTGGGCACCTCGAGCAGCGCGGTAAAGGGAAAGTCGAGGTCGGCGTAGTGCTGGGCGGGCCATTCGGGCGTGCGGCGGATGTCCACGGGCCAGCGCAGGCCGCCGCGCGGGTTGCGTTCGGGCGGCAGCGCGCAGCCGCAGCTTTCCGAGGGGCCAATCGAGGGCGGCAGGTAGTTAAAGCCCCACGCACGGTGGCGGTCGCGCACGGACTGTCGCCACGCGGCTGTGGAGCCGTAGCGCTCCTCAAGGTTGAACGGCATGTGCGTGCCGTCGCCAAAGTGGTTGGCCCCGCGCAGGTAGACGGGCCGACCGGCCGGGTCGAGCAGAAACCATTTGTGGTGAATTTGGCGAACGGAATAGAAGCTCATGCGTGCGATATTTACGCATCCCAGCGGTTGCGCAGGAGCCGCACCTGCGTCAGCGTGATCAGCAGGATGATGGCAAACAGCACGATGCCCATGGTTGCGCCGTAGCCGAGCTCAAGCTGTCGGAAGGCCGTCTGCCACTGGTGCACGGAGACGACGACCGTCGAATTGGCCGGGCCGCCGGGCGGATCGTTGTTGGAGGCGCTGCTCATCACAAAGATGGGGCCAAAGACCTGGAGGCTGCTGATGATGCCGGTAATGAAGACAAAGATAAAGGTGGGGCGCAGCAGCGGCAGGGTGATGTGGCGAAACTGCTGCCACTTGTTTGCGCCGTCGACCCGCGCCGCTTCGTAGTAGACGGGGGCAATGGCGTTGAGCCCGGCCATAAAGAGCACCATGTTGAAGCCGAGATTTTTCCAGATGGCGTAGGCCGCAATCGAGGGCAGCGCCTGGTCGATCGAGTTGAGGAAGCTCTGGCGCGGCAGGTCGGCCATCCGCAGCAGCTGGTTGAAGAGGCCAAACTGCGGCTGGTAGAGCCACTTAAAAATCAGCGCCGTCGCAATGACGGAGGTGACGACGGGCAGGAAGTAGGCCGTGCGGAAAAACTCGCGCGGCCTGCCGCTGTTTTCGATGGCGAGCGCGGCCCCCAGCGCCAACCCAATCGCCAGCGGCAGATAGTAGAGCGTGTACAGGAACGTGTTGCGCAGCGCGGCCAGAAAGACGCGATCGTCCAGCAGCCGCTGGTAGTTGTCAAAACCTTGAAACTCGCGGGTTGGCACAAAGGCGCGCCAGTCGGTGAGGCTGCCCCAGAAGCCGTCGATCAGCGGGTAGATGTAGAAAATGCCAAAGCTTACAATCATCGGCACAAGCACGATCAGCGCAAAAACGGCCTGGTCGGCGTTGCGCGGGTTCATGCCCATGCGCCGGAGCAGACGGCTGCGGAGGCTGGGTTGGGTGGCGGATGTGGTTGTCATAGGTTGGTGTGGTGTTGCGGCGCAATCGTGGTGCGTGGTGCGTGAACTCGTATCCAATCTGGCTGGGTAATAGTTCACGCACTACGCACCACGCACCACTCATCCCTTCAGCCCCGTCATTGCAATCCCCTCGATAAACTGCTTCTGCGCAAAGAGGTAGACCACCAGCACCGGCAGCACCGCCACAATCGACCCCGCCGCCGTGCTGCCGACTTCGACGCCAAAGCGCCCGCGAAATTGGGCTAGCCCCAGCGGGATGGTAAACAAGTTGGGGTCGTCGATGATGATGAGGGGCCACAGGAAGTTGTCCCACTGCTCGATGAAGACGAAGATCGCCAGCGCGGCCAGCGCGGCCTTGGAGAGGGGCAGGGCAACGCTCCAAAAAATGCGGAACTCGGAGCCGCCGTCGATGCGCGTGGCGGCGATCAGCTCGTCCGGCACGCCTAGCATAAACTGGCGCAGCAAGAAAATGCCAAAGGGATTGAAGATGATGGGAATAATGAGCGCTAGATAGTTGTTCGTCCAGCCGAGCGTGACCATGAGGCTAAACAAGGGGACGATGGAGACGGTGAAGGGAACCATCAACATGCCGAGCACCACAAAGAAGAGCGCGTCGCGCCCGTGAAATTCAATTTTGGCGAAGACATAGCCCGCCGCCGCGCTCGTCAGCAGCGTAATCAGCGTGATCAGCGTAACGACAAAGAGGCTGTTGCGAAAAAAGAGCGGGAAGCTGCCAAAGTCCAGGTCGGTCAGCGCTATCCAGTTTTCCAGCGTGGGATTTTGCGGCCACCACGTTGGTGGAAAGGCGAGCGCTTCGCCCTGCGTCTTAAAGGCGGTGATGATCATCCAGTAGAAGGGGCCAATCATCACCACGGCGCCCAGGCCGAGCACGAGCCAGAGCAGGTATTTTTGCCAGTCATGCGGTCGCTGCCGCCGCGTCTCGCGCGTGGTGATTTCGGTGGCAGCGGCGGCGGGCGCGGTGGGGGTGGTCGTTGTGGTTGCCATAATTGTGCGGGTGCGTCCCAAATTCTGGAAGAGTCCTTCATTTTCGGGCATTCGATCTCTCCCCTTCGCTGCTGCTTCGTCATCAACGAAGCATTGGAAGCCCCCTCTCCTTTGAGGAGAGGGGGTTTGGGGGAGAGGTCGGGCGCGCCATCCGCTGGTACGTTGCCTTGCGTCGAATCTCGCCAAAAACTTGGGCGTTACTCAACAAGATTGATAAGAAAAATTCGTTCTCCCATTTCTCCTAAGCTTCCGGCGGGGCGAAGGCACGCTCGGTAAAGAGGCGCACCTTGTCCGAATTGGCAAAGACATTGTTCATCTCGGCGGTGGCCTCGTCGAGCGCGGTGCGCGGGTCTTCCTGCTCCAGAATCACGCGGTCGAACATGTTGCTCCAAATTGCCTGGGCCTCAATTGGGCGCTCGCCGTAGTTGATGCGATAGGGCAACGTCTCGGCCTGCGTGGTAATGCTGTTGCCCTGTTCGCGCTCGCGGATACGCTCGTCGCCCAGCAGATTTCGGCTGTCCGGCGCGCCGTTGGAAATTACCGCCCAATCGATGCGGCGCTGCTCGCTGCCGACCATCTCCTCGATAAAGCTAAAGGCGATCTCCTGCTCGGCCTCGTTCGCCGTCGTGAAGACGCAGAAGCCCTCCTCCGGCGTCACCAGCCCAGCTGATGGCAGCAACTCGCCGGTAAAGGTGGGCGTAATGGCCGTGCTCCACTGGCCCGCGACATCGGGATAGTCTTCATCGAGGCTCGCGCCCCAATAGCCCTGGCTGATAAAGAAGGCAGCACGGCCCGTGCCAAAGGCGTCGGCCATCGGCAGGAAGTCAGTCGAATCAAGCTGGTACTCGTAATAAACGTCCTGAATTAGCTGAAGCGCTTCCACGCCTTCGTCCGAATTCCAGAGCGCTTCGTTACCATCCTCGCTGTAGAGGAAGCCACCATTCTGGTAGACCATGCTCGTCCACAGCCATTCGCGCGAGTAGTAGTGGTTAAAGGCCCAGCCCGCGCGCTCGATCGTGCCGTCCGAGGCGCGAATCGTCAATTCATCGGCCATCCGCAAGAATTCCTCCCACGAGCGCGGCACGTCGTCCGGCGAAATGCCCGCTTCCTCCAGAATGGTCGTATTCATGTAGACCTGATCGGTATAGAGGCAGAAGTCGCTGGTGTAAATCAGCCCCGTGTCCGGGCTGCGATTAAAGGCGGTGCTCCACAGCGCATCGTAGTCGAGCAGATCGTCCGGATAGGGCTGGAGCACGCCGGAGCGCTGCAGCTCCGGTCGCCAAAAGGCGTGGACGTTGGAAAAGGGTGGGTTTGTCCCCGCCGAGGCCGAGGTGAGCAAACGCGTTTCGAGATCGCCGTAGCCAAAGGTGGTGTATTCAAGCGTTGTATCGGGGTTATTCTCCTGCCACGTGGCGATGATCTCGTTCATGTACGTCTCGCGCGGATCAAACTGCCAATCCCAGAATTCCACGCTGCCGGGTGCGCCGCTGCTGGCCGTCTCGCCGCCGGCGGCGGGGGTCGCCGTGTCGCTGACGGGGGTACAGGCCGCGAGGGCCGCCGCGCCCGCGCCCGCTGCAGATAGCTGTAGAAAGCGTCGTCGATTGAGGCTGGGATTCTTGGGTCGTCGCATTTGATGGGTCATGGGGTCTCCTATTCTGCTCTATACACGCCACGGACGATGGGTGGGTGGCTCCACCGCGCAACTGCCGTATACAGCTTAAAATTTTGGGCAAGGGGAAAGGCCGCCGCGCTCTGGGAACGCTCGTCGCTGGGGTGTGCCATTTGCCACAGCCAGCGGAAAAATTACCGGTTCCACACAAAGGGATAGCTCGCGCCGACGCTGGTCGCACTCTGTTTTTGGGGAGAAACGCCCGGCGGCGGCACCATTTTGCGTACACGGGGCATGGTGCGCCTCTTTAATCTAACATAAAGTGGTGGAGGGGAAAGTAATCAAGCGGGTAAAGGGCGGAGGGGGAAACGGGTTCGCCATGCACGGCTACTCAGCTTCCGCCTCGCTCAAATCCTCTTGGGCCGCATAGAACAAAATTAGCACCGACCCATACTTGCGCCGGTCGTACTCCTCCAGATGCGACAGATCGAGCGCCTCCTCCTCGCGCGGGTGGATCTGCACGATCACCGCGCCATATTCGGCGATCAGCGCCGGGCGCGCGTCGATCTGCTCCAGCGCGCGCCGCCACATCCCCTGATACTGCGGCGGGGCCACGTAGATCAGGTCAAACGCCTCCTGTGTTTCATCGAGAAAGCGAAAGCTGTCGCCCTGAACGACCGTGCCCTGGCGCGTCAGCTCACAGGTGCGCAGGTTGTCGCGGATCGTCTGCACGGCCAGCCGCTCTTTGTCGACAAAGAGCGCCGCCGCAGCCCCGCGGCTGAGCGCTTCGATGCCCACTGCGCCCGTGCCGCCAAACAAATCGAGCACGCGCGCATCGACAATCCAATCGCCGATGATGCTAAAGAGCGCTTCCTTGGCGCGGTCCGTAATCGGCCGCGTCGTGCCGCCCGGCACGGCTTTTAGTCGACGCCCTTTGGCGCTTCCAGTGATGACTCGCATGGTTTATTCCACCAAATCTGTTCGCGTTAAAAACGCTCATTCCGCGCTACGGCGCTGTACAACCCAGTCAAGACAAAGTCCAAGCCACCCTTCCCCGCACGGAGAAGGGCCGGGGATGGGGTCAAACACTGTCCTTCCCACGAGACATTCTCCTCTCGCGAACTCCGTTCGCATTTGAGAATGCTCACTCCGCGAGCGCGCAGCACAATCGTTCAATCAGCGCCCGATAGACGCCTACCGACCGCTCCAGCTCCGCCACCTCAATCCATTCGCCAACCGTGTGCGCCTGCGCAATGTCGCCCGGCCCCAGCACGACCATTTCGAGCCCGTCGACCTCGCGGAAGACGAGGCCATCCGTGCCGTAGGAAACGGTGCGCGCAGCTTGGCCCGTGGTAGTCGCCGCCGTGCGCACGATCTCGGCGTCGGGCGACGTGTAAAACGGATCGTAGCCGCTAACGCTTGTTTCCAGCCCGTGCGCTTCCGCCCGCTCGACAATGTGCTGCACCGCGCCGCGGTAGTCCATCTGCGGGGCAGCGCGCAGGGCCAGCGTCGCCGTCGTTTTGGCGGCGGTGATGTTGCTGGGCGTGCCGCCGTCGTCGAGCGTGAGATTGAGGCCGCCGTGGGGCGGGTCGAATTCCTCATCGAGATAGCGCGGGTCGCGGCGCAAGGTCGGCTCCCAGGCGGCCATTTCGGCAAGGAAGGGCGCAATTAAAAAATTAGCCGAAACGCCGCGACCCGTGCTGGTGTGAGCTGCTTCGCCGCGCGCCGTCACCCGGACGTGGTGGCCGCCCTTGTGCGCGTAGACGGGTGCCAGACTGGTCGGCTCGGTGATGATCGCGTGCTTGGGCCAGCTCTCCGCCAGCAGCTCCGATTCGGCAATGGCCTGCTTCGCGCCGCCAAAGCCCTGCTCCTCATCCGCCGTGATCACAAAGTAGAGCGGTCGCCGCAGCGCGCTCGCCCCCACCGCCGCCGCCGCAACAAGCGCCGCCGCCAGCGGCCCCTTCATGTCGCACGCGCCGCGGCCAATCAGCTTGCTCCCTTCGATTCGCGGCGCAAAGGGCTGCCACGCCTCATCCGCCGGGACGGTATCCGAATGGGCAAGGAAGCCCAGCCCGCCCGTCCCGCTTCCCTTGCGCGCAATCAGCGTGTGCTTGGCCACGCCCGCCGGGTCGACGCGCGTATCCTGGTAGACCAGCCGCTCGACGGTCTCGAAGCCCGCCTGCTGCAAGCGCTCGGCCAGAAGATCGCTGATGGGGGCGTTGCTGATTTGGCTGTAGGAGGGGATGGCGATTAGCTCGCGGGTTAGCGACAGGGCGTCGCTGAATGTGTTTGCTGTCATGTGAAGGTGCGTGGGTGTGATGGTTGCTGGCGGGTTGCGTAGCGGCTGGGCGCGCCCGGCCGCATGCACGCCAAGGTAAGCGGACAAGACAAATTTAGCGGGTAGATTGCCCGAAAACCCCAGCCCAGCCCTCCCCAACTTGGGGAGGGAGCTGCAACTGAGCCAACGAAGGATCAGCCCCTCCCCCAAGTTGGGGAGGCCGGGAGGGGGTGAAGCGCTGTTTGTCCGGGGAAGATTATCTACTTCTGCTTGCATAGTCCCAAGTTGATACATACACGGCTGGGCGCACCCAGCCACTACCCTTCCTCTACTGCACCTGCAAGCTCCACTGACCGCCCTCGGTCAGCTGAAAATAATAAACCGTTGCATCCTCGAAGCAGGCCACCAGCCGACCAGCCTGGAACTCCTGCGTTACAGCGTGCTGGCAGAGCCGCTCCTCGCGCTCGACCTGCCCAAGCGTCTGCTGCAGCTGCTCGGAACTGCACCAGATTTTGCCAAAGCCGCGCCGGGGCAGCGGCGGCGAATCGACTTCGTCCCCCAGCGGATTGCACAGATATTCCTCTTCCGTCGCCTCGTCCCACGTGTCGTCGAACAGCTCGTACTGGCCGCTGGGCAGCAGCGCGTAGATGCGCTCCTCCGCACCAAACCAAAGCATGTAGGGATTCAGCGCTGCACCATCAGCGTCATCCGCCGGGCCGCTAAATTCGTTGAGCGCCACCGGCTCAAAGGAGCCCTCGCTCTGTGGGCAGCCCAGCGTCTCCACCAGATTGGGGTAGCCCGCCAGATCGAGCGCGGGCTGGATTGCGCAAGTGGGCGCGCTGGCTTGGCTCGTGTTCGTCACGCCCTCCGTCACGTCCTCCGTCACGCTGTCCGACGGCGTCGCCTCTTCGCCTCCGCTGATTTCGCCGCTGGCGGTGACGTTGTCGGCTGCGGTGACGCTGTCGGCTGCCGCGATGCTGTCGGTTTCCGTTATCACATCGGGCGTTGCCAACGGCGAGTTCGCCGCTGGCAACGCCGCTGGCAACGCCGCTGGCTGAACCGTCGGTGTAAACGTCGGCGCGACAGCTGGCGGAGGGGATGGCTCCACGGTGGGTTCCGTCGCCTCGCCGCGACCGCAGGCCGCGAGCAGCCCAACCATCAACAACATGAAAACACGGTTGCAATTTCTTTGGGTCAACATCTACTTTCCTTTTTTTAAGCTATTCAAATAGTGCGCCGAAGCGCCTCGGCTCGCACGGGCGTGGGCTGTCCGTCTAGGTCGCCCATGCTCTGGTAGGTAACGATCACTACTTGCCTCTACGGCCGGGGGATTCCAAATCAAGTTGGGCAGACGATGCCCATCACCTTGCGGAGCAAAGGTGACCCGCTGCACTCTCGCCCCCTCCCGGCCTCGCCCCGGTTGGGGAGGAGCGATCCTTTGTCTGCCCAGTCGCGGCTCCCTGCCCAAGTTGGGAAGGGCTGGGGAGGGGTAAAAGCGTAATCTCCCCACTGATTCTTCGCATTTGGCTTACAGCAAAGCGCGCGAATCCCCATCCAAAATCCGTGCAGTTCCGCATCCAAAATTCTTCCGTCACTACTCCACCACCACCTCGATCGGCCCCAGCTCAATCGCCAAATCGCCCGGCCCGGCGCTGACGGCGAGGCGCTCGCCGCTTGTTGGTTCGTAGAGCCCCACGGCCATGGTGTACTGGCCCGGCGCAATATCCTCCGGCAGCAGCAGCCCGTAGCGATCCACAATTTCCTCGCCGGGCTGCCACGTGCTGGTGGGGCGCATCCACTGTACGGGCTGGCCGTCGCGCTGGGCGATACGCTCACCGCTGGCGTTGAGCAGGTGAACAAAGACGTGGTAATTTTCGTCCACGGCGCGCAGGCTTTCCCAGCGCAGCGCCAGCAGCAGCGCGTCGCCGGGCGCAACTTCCGTTGTCAGCGCGTAGCCATCAAGGCGAATCGAGCCCGTTTCCTCGGTGACACCGTCCCCCCCAGCATCCCCGGCAGCAACTGCTTTGGTATCGCCAAAGACCGTGCCCAGCCCTGTTTCGGTGAGCGGCTGCGCAGGATCGAGCGCGTAAAGCGCGACCCGTTCGCCTGCAAGCTGCGTCTCCTGCAGCAGAAAGGCGTCGCCGCGCAGGGGGCGCTCCCAGCCGGATTCGGTCGGCGGCGCGTAATTTGGCACAACCCACAGCCGCTCGTAGTCGCGTCGCAGCTTGTCCAGCCAGGTGGCTTCGTCGGGCGCAAGCTCGTCGCGGGCAAAGAAGCCGTAGACGGGCAGGTCGCCGTGGTAGGCGTTGGCAAAGGCTTCCGTCTGCAGCGGCTGGAGATAAAGTACGGCATCACCCGGCTGCGCCTGCTGCTCGATTTGCTCGGCGGCGGCAGCCGCGGGCGAATGGGTCACGTTGCCGTAGTGGGTCAATAGCGCCAGCATCAGGATGACGAGCGCCGCGCCGTAGAGACGGTTGCGTCCGTGCTCGGGGCGCACCCGCTGCAGCGTCATCTGCTGGACGAGCAGCCATGCACCCGCGGCCACGGCCAGCAGCGGAATCAGCAGGCCGGCCCAATCCAGGGTGACGCCGTTGCCCGCTTGCCACCACGCAAGTTGGATGTTCTCTGCCCGCAGGAATTGCCACTGAAGGACGAGCGGCGAGTAGCGAAGCTGCGTAAAGGTTTCCGGCGCAAAGAGCGGCTCGACGGTCTGCCGCAGCCACTCCTGCGCCAGCGAAAAGGGCACGAGCAATCCCAGCATCTGCACGCCGCTGGACGCAAGCAACAGCGCCGCGGCGCCCGCCCACGCCAGCCGCGAACGCCCCGCGAGCAGCCGTCGCCACACCGGCCCCGTCCACAGCGCCAGCAGCGGCATCAGCGGCACGAGAAAGCGCGGGCCCCAGCTGTAGCCGCCGTGCCACATGTACCACTTGCCGTAGAGCGCCACGTAAACGAGCGCAACCGCGCCGCTCGCCAGCAGCAGCCAACGCGACCCGGCCCTGTTGCGCCGCCACAGCACAATTGCCCCCGGCACGGCCAAAATCAACACGGGGCTGTACCAGAGTAGACCGCGCGCCGGCCCCACCAGCAGCCCGCTCACGCCCACCAGCCAGTTGGCACTAAAGGTCTCCGTCTCGACGTAGCCCGCATCCCAGACGCTGCCGTAGCGCGCCGCGTTCCACCAAAGGGAGAGTGCGCCAGCGAGAACGACGGGGAGGGCAAAGCTGACTAAGGGTCGCCAGTTTTGGAGGAGGAGAAAAGAAGATCGAAGATCGAAGACTGAAGATTGATCAGTCCGCACACGCTTGTATACCACCCAAATTAGCGCAACGGCAAAGATGGGGAGGGTGACGAGATTGACGACGCGGGCCAGATAGGCAACACTCCAAGCCGTACCGCCGAAAACGAGGTAGCGTTTGCGACCATTCTGGCTGTAGGCGATCAGGGCGTAGAGCGCGGCGAAGAGGCCCCAGGCGCAGACGGGGTCGCTAAAAAAGGTTTGGGTGTAGGGCCAAGCGAGCGTCGCCAAGCCAAAGGTGAGCGAGACGGCCACGCCCGTTGCCGCTGGCCAGCCGAGCCTTCGGCTGGCGCGGTAGAGCAGCCCCCCCGTCCACGCGGTGAGCAGCGGGTTGAGCAGCAGCGCAGCGTGTACGAGGCCGAGCGCGTCCCACTGCTTGGCCAGCCACACGAGCGGCAGCGCCAGCCCCACCATGCCCAGCCCCTTGCGGCTGTACAGCTCGCCGTCCGGCCCCAGGTTTCCCTGCTGCGCGCCCATCCAGAGCAGGGCGTTGCTGTCGATTTCGCCGCGCCGCGCCATGCTCTCCGCCGTGGCAAACATCGAGAGCCCGTCGCTGCTCTGGATTGTGCCGGTAAAGGTCAGCAGGTAGCACGCCAGCAGCAGGCCGAAGATCACGAAGCCGATGCTGCGGTCGGTGGGGGTGAGGGTGCGGGAGTAGGACAAGGTGGGTGGGTGAACGAGTGACAGGGTGAATAGTGCTTATTGCGTATTGCTTATTTCGGATCGCGGGTGTTTGCGATGGGTGGTCAACCCAAGTTTGGCGTTTGCTGGCGGGTCAACGGTTCTCATTTCGACCGGATGGGAGAAATCTTCAGACAGCAAACGAGTTCTCTATCGTATGCTGAAATCACAACGCCGACGCGCATTCTGCTGCCCGTTACCGCAACCATACCCCCAACCTGTAATCAACGATCCAGCCTCTGAAATACGCAATAAGCAGTAAGCAATACGCAGTAAGCAATACGCAACAAAGCAACATCTACTCAATTTCAAACGACGCCGCATCCACCGTCGTTCCATCGGCCAGCAGCAGCGGCTGGCGACCCGCCGCGTCGTAGAGCCCAACGAGCAGGCGGTACGGGCCGACGGCGTCCGCCGGAATGCTCAGTGCGTACGGGTCACGGATCACCGTGCCCGCTTGCCACGTGTCCGTGGGGGCGAGGCCGCGCACGGGCAGGTTGTCCTGCTGGGCGATCATGTTGCCGCTGGCATCAAAGAGCTGCGTAAAAACCGTGTAGCTCTCCGCAAGCGGCAACTCGGCGCGCCAGTATAGCACCAGTGGCCACGTTGAATCCACTCTTTGGATCGCCCACGCGGCATCCACCAGCGCAATCGGCCCGCCCGCGGTTTGCGCGGTAGCCAGCGGCACGTCCGCTAATTGTAGCACACGTTGGAGGGTGCAGTCGCCAAACGCTTGGCGCTCGAAGGTGGCGACGTCGTCCCGCTCGAAAAAGGCTTGCGATGCGGCGGTGGCGTCCGCTTCGAGGACGTAGGCGGCGCTGCGTGGAATCTCGAACGAAAAGTCGTCGCCCGTAAACTCAAGCCACCAGAAGTCGCCGTCGGCCTGCGCGGCCAGTTCGGCCAGCCGCCGCGACGCCACCTCCGGCGCTTCGTCAAGATAGCTGTAGGTGTCGACGACCTGAAGGTTGTACGATTCACGCAGCCAGGGGTACATGAGCTGCCACGTGGCGGGCTGGCCGGTGACGATCAGGTCGGTGGGCGAAGGGGCTTCCTCGCGCAGGAATTCGACGGCTTGGCGGCAGGGGTGTTCGGCCAGCCGACGCGCCGCGTAGGCCTCGGCGACGCGTGGGGAGGCCACCAGCGCGCCGATCAGCGCCGCGGACAAAGTCACCCAGACCAAGCCGCCGCTGACCCGCCGCAAAATTGCGCCGCGCTGGGGCTGCGGCCAAATTTGGCCGAGAAATTCCATCATCAGCCAAATCAGCAGCAGCGTACGCGCGACGACCGTCGCCGTGAGCAGCCAGGGCTGGCTTTCGGCCAGCAAAATCGAATAGACCTGCACCTCAACGACGTTGATCGCCGTCAAGCCGATAGCGAGGGCAACGCCGCGCAGCGTTGGCAGGAGGAGGACAACGAAGGCGAGCACCCAGACGAGAAATTGGGGACTCCAGCCCTTGCTGTAAAGGAAGAGCCACAGCACGCTGACGGCAGCAAAGGCGACTGTCGTACGCGGCTGAGACCAGTCGTAGCGGCGGGTGTAGAGCCAGAGATAGAGCGCGACAAAGGCCAGGGTGATCGCGCCCCAGGGCAGGCCGCTTTCCCACTGCGAGACGGTAATGCCGTCGAGGTTGCGCGGGTCGACGCGCACGTCGCCCATGCTCGTGTAGCCGTCCAGCAGCGCCCAGACGCTCTGCCACGGCGGGCGAATGGCATTGACCTGGAAGAGGCTGAAGCGCAGATCGGGATCGCCCTGGGTAAGCGGGTAGCCGACGGCGACGATCACGCCGAAGAAGACGAGCGCGTAAAGCGTGGGTCGCAGCAGATTGCCCGGCGACTGGCGGTTGAACCATTCGCGGCGGGCGGCGCGCCAGCTCAGCCGCGCGCCGAGCCAGCGCACGGCGATCGGCAGCAGCAGGATCGGCGTGAGCTTGGTGAGAAAGCCGAGGGCGGCGGCGGTGGCGGAGAGGAGCCCCACCCCAGCCCTCCCCCAGCTGGGGGAGGGGGCCGTTGCTTCGTCGGTTGCGGAACTTCCCTGGATTGTAGAGCCTTCTTCGTCTATCCCTAAACGGCCCCCTTCCCCTGTGCGCGGGGGAAGGGCTGGGGATGGGGGTTCTTTGCTGCCGATCAGCAAATCCAGCCCCAGCAGCATGAAGAAGAGCGGCATGGACTCGAACCAGCCGGTCAGCGTGTAGACGGGGGTGAAGAGGAGGGCATAGAGGATTAGGGTGATAGGGAGTGGAGAGTTCGGGAGTGGAGAGGTCGGGAGCGGAGAGGTGGGGGAAGTTCCCTGCTTACTTCCTACTTGCCCTACTCCCCAATTCCCCAATTTCAGCGAGAGCCGATAAATCAGTACGAAGTTGCCGACCTCGAACAAAACCAAAACGCTCCCAAACAGCAGGTGAAACCACAGCCGCGGGTCGACCCACGCGGGGGCGCGGCTGGCCAGATCGAAGACCGGCAGCATCACCGCGGGGAAAAGCGGGGGATACGCCGTCCACAGATTATCGTAGACTTCGTAGCCCATGGGCGTGAGCAGGCCCCAGGCGTAGTAAAAATCGAAGTCGGAATTGTCGAGAATAAAGCCGCCGGGGCGAAAGAGCAGCAGCGTCAGCACGCGGAAGCTGATGAAAAGCGGCAGGATCAGGAACGCGAGGCGGTGGCGCTGGTGGAAGAGGGTAAGGCGGCGAGTCATGGAGAGGGAAGAAGGTGGGACGCGGAAGTACGCAGAGATACGCGGAGATACGCGGATTATTACTGGGATGGCTTTTCTTGGTTGGGCCAAGAGTGCAACGCACGGCGTGGGCGACGGCTTTTTGCTCTCTAGATGGACGCTGTGCAACGCACTCGACTGGCTCGCGTACTGGTAAAATTCGTCTGCAAAGCCCTCGTTTATCCACGTCCCCCCATCACTTGACCAAAGCCCGCCACATACGTAACCGCGCCGCTGATGAGCAGAAAGCTCCAGTAGCTGACGGCGCGGGCGATAAGTACGGCGGCGGCAATGTTGAACGTTGTTTGCTGTGGCAGCAGCGCGAGCAGCGCGCCGTAGGCCGCTTCGATCTGGCCGATGCCGCCCGGCGTCACGGGCACGGCGGCGATCACGTCGACGGTGAGCGCGACAAAGGCCGCATTGGCCACGCCGAGCCACGTGCCCAAGCTGGCGACGACGAGCCAGAGCAGCAGCGCGTCGCACAGCCAGATGTAGAGGCTCTCGACAACGACCAGCGCCGCAGTCGACGGGCGGCGGGGCAGGCGGCGCAGGCTGTCGACAATCTGCGCGCCAAAGTCGAGCGCCCGCTGCCACGGCTTGTGCTGGGTGACTTTGCGCAGCGCGTCGATCAGCTTGGGCGCAGCGAGCACGGCCACGCCCAGCGCCACCAACAGCGCCAGCGCCACGGCATAGGTCACCAGCACCCAGCCCGGCAGGCGATCGCGCAGCACGCCCACGCCAAAGGCCGCGGCCAGCGCCAGAATCGCCAGCATGTCCAGCGCGCGTTCGAGCACAATGGTGCTCGCCGCCGCGGCGACGGGGACGGGCGCACGAGCGTTGTTCAAGGGCGCGCGCAGCAGCCCGACGCGCGCCGCATCGCCCGCGCGCGCGGGGACGAGCGCGCTGATAAACCAGCCGCTCAGCAGCAGCCCCGTGACGTAGCGATAGGGCAGCCGGTGGCCCGCGGCCTTGAGCAGAAGCTGCCAGCGGTGGCCGCGCACGGCAAAGCCGCTGTAGTGAATCCCCGCCGCCAGCGCCACGAGTCGCCAATCGGCCCCGGCCAGCGCGGCCACGGCCTCGCGCCCGCCGCCGATAGCGAGCAGCATGGCGACGGTCAGCAGGCCAAGCGCGAGCAAAATTCCAAGCCGCCGACCGTTGGAGTGGGAGATTGGAGATTGGAGATTGGGGATCGGGTGGCTCATCCTCTATCGCTATCTCCCTTCTCTATCTCCTTCTTGTACAAAGACATCGCGCGCCCGTAGAGCTTGAACTCGCGATCATACGCGAAGCCGTGGCGTTCGTAAAATCGACGCGCGCCCGCGTTCCCGGCGTCGACCGTTACGTCGAGCGTGTCGATGCCGCGCTGCCGACACTCGGCGACGAGCGCGTGCAGCAGCGCCGTCCCCGTGCCGCGCCCCCGCTGCCCCGGCTCGACCATGATCGAGAGCAGCTCGGCGCTCTTCCCGCGTGATTTTGCCGCGTCGTCGGCGGCGTCGCCCGCAGCAAAAAAGGGGTAGAGCACCGTCTGCGCGCTCAGCAGAAGCAGCCCCGGCTCGCGCACGAAGCGCGTCACCAGCGGCGGCAGAAATTGGGGCAAACGGCGCGTCCCCATCTCGGCGAAGAGGCGACCGATGCTGGTCGTCGCGCTGATAAAGCCGGTGATGTGGCTGCTGGCTGCTAGCTGTTGGCTGTTGGCGAGCGCTCGATGCAAATGCGAGTTGTCGATATTTGACGAGTCACCCCTCTCCGCTAGCGGAGAGGGGCCGGGGGTGGGGTCCGCAAAGCCAAACCCCACGGGCGACCTTGGCAATGCCCGATAGAGCACCGTCAGCACGTCCGGGCCGAGACGCGTCAAAAAGGTGCCGGGTTGGCCATCGATGTGGAGGCGAGCGGCGGCGGCGGCGTGGGCCGGATCAAGGGGAACAATCGGCATGGGAGCTAGCCATCAACCTCGCAGAGCAAGTAGCGGTGGTGCGCCCACACGGCCTTGGCCTGCCAGGGCAGCGGCGCGTGATCGAGCCACGCGTACTTCATCACCCGCTCGCGCAGGTCGGGCTCGGCGCCGGTGTAGTAGTTCATGGTGCTCCAGTGCCAGTCGTCGCCGCTAAATTGGGCGTGGAGCCGCTCGCTGCGAATACCGAGCCGACCGAGCACCTCGGTGGCGGGCATCACCGTATCCGGCCAGGGCGGCACGTCCAGCACCCCTTGGCCGACGACGCGCGCGCCGGCGGCTTCGAGCACGCGGCGGATGCGGCCAATGTCCGTCCAGCGCGCATCGTGGTGGCGGAAGAAGTCGCGGTCGATGATGAGCTTGCGCGTCCAGTAGCCAACCTGCAGGTTGTTCGGCATGGCGACGAAGACGAGCTTGCGGCTGGTGCGCACCAGCTCGCGCAGCAAGGCGGCCGGGTCGGCCAGATACCAGAGCCCGGCCCACTCCCAGGTGAAATCAAATGAGTTGTCCGCAAAAGGCAGGCGACCCCAGTCGCGCGGGTGAATCAGCGACAGGTTGACCGGCAAGTTCAGATCGTCCCGCCAGATGCGCTGGACGCCGCGCAGCCGCTCGGCGTTGTCGTCGACAAGCGTCACCTCTACGCCCTGCTTGGCTAGCGCCCAGCCGTTGATGCCGCTGACGCCAGCCATGCCGTAGAGCGGCGCTTCGAGCACCGAACGCAGGGCGTAGCGCCGGCGCAGGTCGTCCAGAAAGTCGTTGAGCACAAAGCGCTCGTAGACGAGGCCGAGGCCTTCGTTGTAGTCGGTGAGGTAGGGTCGCCAGGTGTGGGCGCGGTTGGGAGATGGCATGGAGCGTGATGCGTGATGCGTGAACCGGTAGAGTTGCTGGTAGGATAGGGCAACTAAATTTTGTGGGCAAATCTTAACAGGGGAGGGATGACCAGATGATCTTGGATGGGCTCTTCTACACGGCGCTGGCGCTGCTCTTTACGCACGAGCTGGATGCGGTGCAGCGCCGCGAGTGGCGGCTGCTCTTTGGGCTGCGTCGGCTGGATGATCAGCGGGGCTTTGAGCTGTTTACGCTGCTGCACGTGCCGCTGTTTGCTGTGCTTCTTTGGCTGGCGGCACACTCATCGCCAGCGGTGCGTCTAGCCTTCCAGGTGGGTATGGATTTGTTCTTGATTATCCACGCTGGGCTGCATAAACAGCTCGACCAGCGCGCGCTGTACGAATTTAACAACCCGCTTTCTGCAGTACTGATTTACGGTGCGGGGGCTGTTGGGCTTACTCATCTTGTGCTATTGATCGCGACTCGCTAACTATTGACATCACCTGCTATACTTGTGATGCAGGAGATTAAACTTTTGGAAGGAAGATTCGCTATGACATTGGCTCAGATTGAAGAACAAATTAGCTACTTAACAGTCCCTGAACAGTTGGTGCTCATTGAACGAGTTGCTCAACAAATTCGGCAGCGCTCCTATCGAGCAGAGACCAATCCACAGGACGAGAGAGAAGTTCAGCTTGTCGCGATGGCTGCTGATCCGGAAATCCAGCGCGAGCTCCAGACAATTGCAAGCGAATTTGCCGTCGCGGAATTCGATGGGCTTGTAAACTGATGGCAGTTCAACGTGGTGATATTTATTTTGTCAATCTCAACCCAGTACAGGGCCGGGAGCAAGCGGGTCAGCGCCCCGTGCTAGTGCTTTCCATTGACGCAATCAATAAACTTCCACTTGTTGTTACGGTTGTTGTCGGTACAAAGGGCGCGAATGTTGCAAAAGACTACCCCACGAATGTACGCATTGCAGCCAGCGATAGCGGCCTTCCTCTGGAGACTGTTTTTCTTTGCTTCCAGGTTCGCTCGCTGGACTCTCGTCGATTTACCAGCAAGCCAGCGGGTAGATTATCCGGCGAGGTTATGCAGAATGTGGAAAGCACTGTTCGGTACTGTCTGGGATTGTAGCTTCAACCAAAAGCGCTCTGTCTCAAATGAGACAGAGCGCTTTTGGTTGAAGCTACACATTACTGCACCCGGTAGCGCACGCCATCGTCGCTCTCGGCTTCCCACACTTCATCGCGGGGGCTGCGCTGCGGCTGGCGACCAAAGCGACCGGTCGCGCCCTGCTGCGTGATGCGCCGCATCGACCAGCCCCACGCCACCAAAGAAATGCCGGAGACCAGCAGCACCGTCGCCACGGTGTAGGCCAGCAGGTAGATCAGCAGCTGCGGGAAAATCATCATCAGCAGCGCGACCACAATCAGCAGCGCGCCGGGGCCAGCCACCGCCCACCACGCGCCGGAATTACCCATCTTGCTGGCGTAGCGGCGGTAGCGGTTGAGGCGGATAAACATGGGGCCGTTAAACATGGGAATCTCCTTAAAAGTAACGCGTGAGGCGCGGGACGTGAATATTCAATGCGTGGTGGTTGAGTAACTCTTGATCATGCATCAAATACTCAAATACTCACAAATCTAGTCGCGCCGACCAAAGAGCAGGAAGGCGTAGTACGCCAGCGTCATCAACGCCTGAACCGCGGCGGCGACGTACGTGAGGGCGGCGGCATCCAGCACGCGGTCCACGCCCTTTACCTCCTGCGAGACGAGCACGCCGTCGGCCACGAGCAGCTGCTTGGCGCGGCGGCTGGCGTCGAACTCGACGGGCAGCGTCACCAGCGCGAAGAGTGCGGTGAGCGCGAAGAGAACCAAGCCGATTAGGGCGACGGTGAAGCCAATATCCCCGCCAACGTTTCCTGCGCCAGACATAAAGAAGCCGGCAATAAAGATGATCGGGCCGAGCGTGCTCCCAAACTGAACGGATGGAACCATGGCCGAGCGCAGCTGCAGCGGCGCGTAGCCCTTCTGATCCTGAATCGCGTGGCCCGCCTCGTGCGCGGCGACGCCGACGGCGGAGAGGCTGGGGCTTTCGTAAACCTGCGGGCTCAGGCGCAGCGTCTTCGAGCGCGGATCATAATGGTCGCTCAAAAAGCCTTGGACGCGCTCGACGGCGACGTGGCTGAGGCCGTTGCTGTCCAAAATTTTGCGCGCTGCCTGTGCGCCCGTCAAGCCGCGGCCAGAGCGTACTTTTGAATATTTGTTAAACGCCGACTTCACCCGCCACTGCGCCCACAGGGCCAAAGCCAGCCCCGGCAAAGCAATGAGGAGGTACAACGGACTAAAAAACATGGGTGGGTTCTCCTGCAGAATTCTTGGTTCTTTGGCTCAATTAGCCACAGTGTAAGCGGTTCTATTCTATCTGTACGCAAACATTCTACCAATTGTTTCAATCAAACTGATTAGCAGGAAGTTAGCGTTGTGTTAGACGAGCCGTCGATTCGCGTCCCCGACACCCGACAACGCTGTCAAATCAGCGCCGCACTAGCCGCCGCACCAGCTGCACCTCCTCGCTGCGCAGCAACAGATGCACCGCGCCGTAGACCACCACCGCCAGCCCCACCCCGCCAATTGCCGCAATCCAGCCGCCGTCAATCAAAGGGTTGTCGACAAAGAGCCGCTGGGTGGACAGCCAGCGCAGCCACGCCCAGAGCGCCCCGCTCATGGCCAGCGTGGCCGCGCCGATGCGCGCGCTCGACGCCAGCAATCGCTGCCCGTCCAGCCCGCGCAGTCGACGCCGCAGCAGCCAGAGCAGCAGCACGACTTCGAGCGTGGTCGCCACCGTGTTGGCCAGCGCGAGGCCGCCGTAGCTCAACGGGCCGATCCAAAGGAAGCTCAGCCCAATGTTGAGCGCCATCGCCCCCACGCCGATGCCCACGGGCGTAAGCGTGTCGTGCAGGGCGTAAAAGGCGCGCACGATGATCTCCAGCGCGGAGTGGGCAATCAGCCCAAAGGCGTAAAATTGCAGCGCGTAGGCCACCATCTGCGTACTCTCGGCGGTAAACTCAAAGCGCTCAAAAATTACCTGGATCAGCGGCTCGCGCAGGATGAAGAGCCCGGCGGCGGCGGGCACGGTGAGCAAGAGCACGGTGCGCAGAACTTGGCCAAAGGTGCGCCGCATCTCGTCGCGGCGCCCGGCGGCGACCTGGGCGGCGAAGGTGGGGAAAACGGTGGTCGCCACCGCCTGCGCAAAGACGCCCTGCGGCAGCAGCATCAGCAGAAAGGCAAAGTTGAGCGCGGAGACGGCCCCGTCGCCCTCGCCACCGGCCAGCGCCACGTTGACGAGAAAGTGAAGCTGGACAAAGAGCAGCCCCAACACCCGCGGCCCCATCAGCACGGCGACTTCGCGCACGTGGCGGTCCACGAGCAGGGAAGGTCGATAGCGCGCGCCCCGTCGCCAGAGGCCGGGCAGCTGGACGAGCAGGTGCGCCACCGCCCCCGCCACGACGCCGATCACCAGGCCGTAGGCTCCGTAGCGCGGCACGAGGAAGAGCGCGCCCAGGATGATCGCCACATTATAGAGCACCGGCGCCGCCGCGGGCAGCAAAAAGTGCTGCGCCGCGTTGAGCGCGCCCATGATCAGCCCGCTCGCGCCAAAGACGACCGTGCTCAACAGCATCCAGCGCATCAGGTCGGCGATGAGCTGCTGCTGCGCCGGATCATCGACGCGGGGCGCCACGATATTTTCTACCAGCGGCAGCGCAAAGACTGCCGCCAGGGCCGCCAGCCCCACCAGCAGCAACGTCACCCAGTTGAGCACGCGGCTAAAGAGCAGCCACGCCTCGCGCTGGCCCGCTTCGGGGTCTTTGTCGCTGTTCCACAGCGCGGAAAAGGTGGGGATAAAGGCGCTGCCGAGCGCGCCGCCCGCCACGAGCTGGAAGAGCAAATCCGGGATGCGAAAGGCGGCGATGTAGGCATCGAGCAGGGGGCCCGTGCCAAAGAGCGCGGCGATCACCTGCTCGCGCGCCAGCCCGGCCACGCGGCTCAGCACAAAAAAGAGCATGACGACGACGGTCGCGGAAGCGATGCCGCGGTTGCTCAACGCGCCGCGCGTGGGTTCTACGGGTTCTGTCGGCTGTGCGGCTTGGGAAGATTTTGTATCAAGAGTGGCGCTCATAGACAGATTATAACATCGAGGGGTCGTGGGTAGAAGCAAAGCGTTTGAGGCACAAGCCAACGAGATGGATGAAGCCCCCTCTCCCACCCGGCTAAGCTTTACCCACAAGTCGCCGCTGAGGCTCAACGCATCGCGGGCCAAGCAGAACCCCACCGCCAACCCCCTCCCCGCCAGCAAGGAGGGGGCCTCTGTTGACTCGATGGTTCTGCGGCTCTTCTGTGATACCGCCCGCTTGCAAACAAAGCTAAAGTGCGTGCAAAATGAAAACAGGAGTTCGCGGTCTAAGTGACTGTCACTGTCCATAGCCGGACAGCTTGCCCCATTTTGTCTGGACAGTGACTCTCACTGGCTCCTCAAACTCCTGTTCTCAACGCAACTTTGCTTTAGGCCATCATTCTGTAACCTCTTCGTCAACCAGTCACCCTTCCCTTGATGTCGGGGAAAGGGCCGGGGATGGGTGTTTTTCTCCCCTCTCCAACTTCTGGGTAAAGCTTGGCCCACCCGGAGAGGGAGCTTGCGGGAGAGGTCTGTTTGGCCCACATCGGTGGACTAGCTTATCTCCCTTTACGAAGGTTACAGACACAATTGGTATAAACAAAGCGCAGACGCTCGGCGCTTCCCCTGTCTGTTCTCCACGCCCTCCGTGTTGAATTCTTTTGTTTGCATAGCTCAGCTTCCATTTCGCCGCCGGCGAACGGATGTGCTAGAATACCAAGACCCCGCGGGTTTCTGATACCCCTGGGGTCTTGTGCGTCGAAGAGGCGTTGATTTTGACGTGTGAACAAAATCTACTTGCCTCGTGGACAGCGAATAGATTTCTCCCTTCGGTGTCGCAGTGGCGACCGTTGCCGAACGAGATGACAAACTCACAAAGGACACCCGATGTTTAGCACCTACATGGCCATGAACGCGTGGCGCGAAATTTTGGCGCGCGCGTTTGACGGCATCCCCGGCCAGCAGAACGCCAGCCCGGCGTGGCTGATCAACCCGGCGACAAAGCGGCGGCTCAAGCTGGATTACTTGTACCCCGACATTGGCGTGGCGGTTCGCTTTATGGGCCTGCAAGCCAAGGGCCAGCGGCGACAGAGCGACTGGGAGGCGCTGGAGGATGAGCAGCGCAACCAGACGCGCGCCGAAATGTGCCGCGTGAACGGCGTGCAGATGGCGACGATTAATCCGCAGGACGAGGCGCTCAAACAGATCGATGCGCTGGCGAGCGTGCTCTCGCGGGCGAGCCGCGTGCTGGCCCAGAGCGACCGGCCCAAACGTGAGAAGGACAAGTGGCTGCCGCGCCTGGCCAAGGTGCGCAGCCGCGTGGCCGATTTGCGCACGCGCATCGACAAAAATCCCGAGCAGATGCTCTCCACGCTGGCCGAGCGCTGGCGCGACCGCGAGGCGGGGCTGGTGGTCGATCTGGCAAAGGATGAGATTCGGGATGAAAAGCCCAAACGCCGGCGCAGGGCGCTCAAGCTGAAAGAGGGGCTGCGCGTGGTGCACGGCCACTTTGGCGAAGGCGTGATTACGGAGATGAAGGGCGAGGGCGATGACGCTATGATTTCGATTCTGTTCGATCCGGCGCAGGAGGCAGAGGAAGCCGCCGAAGCAGTTCCGGCGCGGACCTTCTTGTCGTCGCTGGTGCAGGATAAGCTAGAAGTAGTAAAGTGAACAGTGGTCGGTGGGGCGAATACCGAACTCCCCGCTGATTACTGTTCACTGGTTACCAACTAGCTCTCAAAAGGCTCGCTTGGATACGTGGGCGCATAATCCACCGGCGGCGCGACTTGGCTCTCCTGGTGCATACGCAACAGCAGGGCAGCGGTGAGGCGAGTATTTTCTTCCACGGCGAGCTGGAGATGAATGCGCTCGCCCGCGGCGTAGAGAACCAGGAACAGGATGAGACCCGTGATCAGCGTTGAGATGGCCACGGCAATGTCGCCCGCTGCGCCAAGCGTGGCCACGAGGCCCACAATGGCGGGGTTAGCCAGGGCAAGCGTCTCCGTTGTGCCCAACACCACGGCAGCGACCGCGGCTAGGATAAAGAGCACGAGCAAGATCCACGCCAAAATTTTCAACAGCGTTCCAATAAAGCGAAGCACGCCAAAGCGCTTGGGCACGGTCATAATAGCAATCCTCCCGGATGTGGTGGGCGGTGGGTTGACAGTCGAACGGCAATGAGCCAAACGGCAATGAGCCAAACGGCAATGAGTCCATTGTGTTCGTCATTTTACATCATTTTGTCCAGACCGAAAGAAAAGGGTCCGCCTGGATTGGGTGGACCCTTTTCTTTGTGCTAGCCAGTCAGTTATCGATAATGCGATGCTACGGCTTGCTCTTGGCGTCAGGGGAAGCCGCAGAGGTCTCTCGCTTGTCTGTGCTTTGGGCGGGCTTGTCCGCCGCGGTGGATTGGCCGTCGTTGCTCGTGGTGGCGTCGGCTTTTTTCTTTGTTTCGCCATCCGTGCCGGTGCTGGCCTCTCCATCCGAAGTGGCTGACTCCCCGGCGTCGTCCCGTTTTGGCGCATCTTTTTTGCTGCCGGCTTTGCTATCGTTGATGTAGAAGCCGCTCCCCTTGAAATGCAGCGCGGGTAGGCCGATGTGACGCTCCACCTGGTCGCTGTCGCACCGGGGGCAGTTGGGCACGCCTTTGACCGAGAACGAAACGATTTTCTCAAACTCATTGCCGCATTGGCGACAGGCAAATTCATAAATTGGCATAGCGAAAAGTCCTTGAACCCTTTGGAAATAAAGCCCTTGCAAAAGAGAGATGAGGCGGCGACAGTGCACCCGGTGCGCCACAGCTAACAAGTGCACCCGTCCGTAAGCACGGGTGGTAAGCAATGCAAAAGTATAACCAATGGCGCGGTGGTTGTCGAATTTACACAAAATCCACGTGAGTTTCAGTTTAGGACGAACTGTCATTCCGCCCTGTAAAAAGGTGATTGCCGCCTTACACTTGACTGATTAATATCTTTAACCAATGTTTGTTATAAGAAATAATAATTAAAGACCGTTGTATTAGTAGGGCTGGATAACATTTGGGAAAACAGGTAAATCCCAAACGCAAAATTGGGATTTATCGCCTATCTTGTGGTCGATATCCCAAACAGGGCTATATCTGCGCTTGGCATCGACAGCCAGGTAGCGCAAAAACACGGGAGAAGGTGGGAATGCCAAGGAAAACGTAAAAGACAAAAGGTTGTTTGGCTGTGGGCAATCGCCTATCTTGTGGGTGAGTCAGTTTACACCACAAGCGCGGGGATAAGTGACGAGAATTTTCCGCCAGGTTGTGACCAGCTTGCTGGCGTACAATTCGCGGTTTTCACATGCTTTTCCCGTTAAGATACCCAGGGTTTTACACAGCCTGATTTTCCAGGCCTGGAAAACCGCGCTGTGCCAAGGGGCCCAAATTGGCTTTAACCTTCCAGCGATTTAGTAATTATTGAAGATTTTTCAAAATGTTGACGGGCTCCTTGCATTTATACAACATTTGACCGATGCGGTTTTAGCTATTTTTCCGTTTTATAGTCTTAGAGAGAATACGCTATCATTTTGCCACCACATTTTGAATCGCAATTCATCGCTTGGGTACGCCTGCTGTGGTCAAGCGCAGATTCAGAGTGGGTCGCCGACCAAGCCGGCGTTCAAATGATGTGCTCTCTATATTGAAGAAGGAGTTTGCGTGTCTACAGCCAGCCTCACATCCGATGTCCAAAAAGTCGCTGCAATCAACAGCGGCCCCGGTGATCGTGCACTTAGACAAAGGGGGCACGAAGCGCAGCGGCGCTATGAATTTATCGTCAACACCTCGCGCGAACTGATGGCGTTCGTCAACCGCGACTTTGTTTACGAGGCGGTGAACGACGCTTACTGCCAGGCGCGCAGCCAAACGCGCGAGGAAATTCTCGGCTCCACCATGGCCGAGCTGTGGGGCGAGGATGTCTTTGACGCCGTGATCCGCGAATCGATGGAGCGCTGCCTCGCGGGCGAGGAGGTAAAGTATCAAGCTTGGTATGACCACGCCGCGCTGGGCCGCCGCTATATGGATGTGGCTTACTATCCTTACCGCAACCACCGCAACGATGTAACCCACGCCGTCGTGGTTACTTACGACGCCACGCGCTACATGCTGGCCGAGCAGGAGACGCTGCGCTACGCCACGCGGCTGGAGGCACTGCAGGCCATTGACCGCGCGATTCTGGCTGGCCAGCCCATCGAGGAAATGGCCCTTCATGCGGCCCAAGGGCTGCGCGATCTGCTGCCCGATCAGCAGACGCACATCGTGCTTTTTGAACAACAAGGTGAGCCATCTGGGTGGAGCGGCCACTCGATTCCGTCGGTGCCACAAAGGCAGGCTGAAGATGAGCGAACCGCTATGTGGCACATCCACTACCCGATCGATGTAGTGCCGCGGCTCTTGGCCGCCGCCCCGGACGAGCCGTGGATTTACCAGGCGGATGAGTGGATCGAGATCGTGCCGCCGCTGCCCCACGGGCTAAACGCGGAGACAATTCTCCTGCGGGATGTGCACGCGGAGACGCACATTGAAGCGCCCACCTCCTTTATCTCCATGCCGCTGACTTCGTCCGACACGCTGCTGGGCGCCATTTTTGTGGGCGTGGCCGAGCCCCACGCGTTTAGCAAGCAGCACGTGGATATCGTGCACGATATTGCCTATCACCTGGCGCTGGGTATTCAGCAGCGGCGCATGGAGCGCGCCGTGCAGCGCCACACCACCAACCTGGAGGAGCTGGTGGAGGCGCGCACCTTTGAAATCGAGCGGCGGCGGCGCGTGGCCGAAGGGCTGCGCGACGTGCTGGACGTGCTCAACCTCAGCCATTCGCTGGACCAAATTGCCCAGCGCATTGCCGAGCAGGCACGCGATTTGGTGGACGCCTCGGCCACCGCTGTCTACATGCTGGACCGCGACGAAGAGGCAGAGACCGAACTAAAACGACCCAATCGCCAACGCGCGCCTGACTTGGCCGACCTTTCGCTGCGTGCCTTCTGCGGCAACGAAGAGGCCACCGTCACCATTGCCGTCGACAAGGCCAGCCGCTTGGCCGTAGTCGACGCCATGTATGGGGAACCGGCGGAGCGAGCCGCCGCCCCCGTGGCGTCGACCGCCTTCAAACCCTCCCTCCGGCGAGTGCTGGCACGTCGCGGGCAGGCCCAAAGCGCATACGCCCTGCTGCTCGTCGTTCCGCTCGTGCTGCGCGAGGAGGCGCTCGGCGCCATCGTCATTCACTGCCGCGAGTACAAAGCGCCGACGCGGGAAGAGTTTGACGTGCTGCTGGCGCTGGGCGATCAATCGGCGTTGGCCATCGAGAGCGCCGTGCTCTACAAGCGCGCCGAAAAAGCGGGCGTGCTCGAAGAGCGCGGCCGGCTGGCCCGCGATTTGCACGATGCGGTGGTGCAATCGCTCTACAGCCTGGTGCTCTTTGCCGAAGCCGGGCGGCGGCTGGTGAGCCAGAACAGGCCAGCCGTGTTGGAATCCCACCTGGGTCAGCTGGGCCTCACCGCCCAGCAGGCGCTCAAGGAGATGCGGCTGCTGCTCTTTGATCTGCGTCCGCTGACGCTGGAGGAGGAGGGGCTGGTGGGGGCGCTGCAGCAGCGGCTCAACGCCGTGGAAAAGCGCGCCGGTCTTCAGGCAACCATCGACGTCACGGGGCTGCCTCCCTTGTCGCCGCCGGTGGAAGAATCGCTCTACCGCATCGCGCAGGAAGCGCTGAACAATTCGCTCAAACACGCCTACGCTTCGCGCGTCGGCATTGAGCTGCGGGCGACGACCGTCTACGTCTCGCCGCTCGCTTGGCAGCAAGCAAATGGCCAACCCAACGCAAAAATTTTGCGGCCCGCCCTCTTTGTCGATGCGCCCGATCCCGCCGCGGCGAGCAACGGAAAGAGCGCGGGCAAGGCGCTGGTGAATGAACGCAAGAAAGGTAGCTTTCCCAAAGGAAGCCGACCGCTGCTGGACGTGATGATGACCATCTCCGATAACGGCTGTGGCTTTGAGATGGACCAAATGGAGCGGCAGGCGGGCGGCATGGGGTTGAGCAACATTCGCGAGCGCGTGGAAAAGCTCGGCGGCGAGGTTCAGATCCGCGCCGCCCCCGATGAAGGCACGCGCATCGAAGTACGGTTGCTGGTGGATGAAGCGGCGTTGTAGCCCCTCCGGGCTGCTGCTCAATTTTGTGCGATCTCGCAGCGGGCGGGACGCGGTTCCAAAAGAATATATTAAGGAGTTGGCTGTGGTAAATAAAATTAGTGTGCTAATTGCGGACGATCATGCCGTGGTGCGCGGCGGCTTGCGCGCGCTGCTGGATACGGAAGAGGGCATCGATGTCGTGGGCGAAGCCGCCGATGGCGTCGAGGCGATAACGCGCGCACGCGCGCTGAATCCGGATGTGATTTTGCTGGACCTGATGATGCCGCGCAAGGACGGTCTTGAAGTGATCACGGAAATTCGCGAAAGCGATCCGAGTGCGCGCATTCTCGTGCTCTCCAGCTTTTCGGATGACGAGATGGTCTTCTCCGCCATCAAGGGGGGAGCCTTGGGCTACCTGCTCAAAGATTCCTCGCCCAGCGAACTGCTGCAGGCCATTCGCGAGGTGTACAACGGTGAATCGTCGCTGCACCCGACCATTGCGCGCAAGCTCATTCGCGAGCTCAACCGCCCCTCCAACCTGCCCCCTTCGGAGGATCCGCTGACGGAGCGCGAGGTGCAGGTGCTGATGTTGGTGGCGCAGGGCATGTCCAACCAGGAGATTGCCGATACGCTCGTGATCAGCGAGCGGACGGTGCGCACGCACGTGAGCAACATTCTCAGCAAGCTGCACCTGGCCAACCGCACCCAGGCGGCGCTCTATGCGCTCAAGGAGGGGCTGGCGGAGCTGAGCCCGGCCGGGTAGACTAGGGTTTGTTGATATCTGACCAAGGCAAAAGCAAAAAGGGCGGGCACAGAATTCTGTGCCCGCCCTTTTTGCTTTGATCCAACATTGCCCTTACTCGATGAGCTCGAAGCGGAAGCGCACCAGCGCCTGCTCCGCGCGCTCGTAGTACTCCACGCGGACGCTGTGCAGGCCGCTGCTCAACGTGCGTTCGGCCGTCAATGTGCGCGCCGGGCCGTCCACGAAGTTGTCGATCAGCAGCTCGTTGTCCACGTACAGTCGCGCCCCATCGTCGACTTCGAGAGAGAAGCGGTAGCGACCCTCGGCAAAATCGAGGGCGCGCGTCCACCGCGCGGAAAAGTTGTCGACGGGAATGGCTTCGTCCGGGCTGCCCACGCCCCAGTCAAAGTCAACTGATTCGTCGTTGCGGATCACGGCGGGCTCGCCGCTGAGGGTGGGGTTGCTCCAGTAGTCGCCGCGCCACTGGTTGACGACCAGCACCTGCGGGCGCTGAATTTGGGGCTCCGGCGTGTTGGTGGGCGTAGATGTCGCCGCAGGCGCTGGTGTATCGGTTGCCGTGGGCGTGTCGGTTGCAGCTGCGGTGACGGTGCTCGTGCTGGTGCTGGTGCTGGTGGGCGTACGGGTGGGCGCGGGCGTGTCTGTACGGGTGGGCCGAGGCGTGGACGTTTGCGTGGGGGCGGCCTCCTCGGTGGCGCGGGCGGCGGCCGTGCTGGTGAGCAGGGCAGAGCGCGTGGCCGCAATGCGCGTGGCCGCGCGGGCGCGACCCGGCGAAAGCGTGCTGGTCGCCGTGGGCGTGTTGGTGGGCGTGCTGGTTGCTGTGGGCGTTGGCGTGGGCGTTGGGGTTTCGGTGGGCGTGGGCGTATCGGTGGGCGTCGCTGTTGGCGGCACAACCACGCCCGCGGGCGGCACAACGGTAAAGGTCGTCTCCACGGCTGCGCCGTCGTCCGGCCCGTCGACGATGTAGGCCGTGACAATTTTGGGGCCGGGATCGAGCCAGCGTTCATCGATGGGAAAGAGAAAGCCTGTCGTAAAGCGACCGCTGAAGTTGCTGCTGCCCACGGCCAAAATATCGCTGCGGCCCGCGTCATCGCGCAGGGCCAGCAGCACGCGGGCATCGGCGGGCCAGTTGCTGCCCTCCACGGTAATATAGGTGCCGGCGTAGCCGTCGCTGGGCGAAAGCTCGACGCGCGGCGCGGTGGAGATGGGCTCGGCAAGCTGGGTGGGAGGAGGCGTGGTGTAGAATTGATCCACCACCACATTGGCACACCCCGTCAGCGTCAGCAGCGCCGCCAGCGCTGTCGACAGCAGCAGGCTAAATCGACGCCGAAGCGGCGCCGCCGCTCGTCCGCTCAGAGCGGCGCACGTGAGCACGAAAAAATCGACCGGCATATGAGAAAGACCTTTGCCATCAGTGGCATATCGTTCGGAATGTTAGGGAGCGCGGGCAGTAATCAGTAATCAGTAATCAGTGGGCCAGATTTGTCACCGACACCAGCTTGCTGGCCCAAACCCGGTTCACCGGGTCTGCGCTTTGAAGCCCGCGGCTTTGGCGCTGGGCGGCAATGGGTTGGCAAATCAAGTTGCCAACCCGTTGCTTATTGCTTCACGCGCTCGTGTATCAGCTTGGCGAAGCGCGTGAAGAGCAGCTCGGCGTCGTGCGGGCCGGGGCTGGCTTCCGGGTGGTACTGCACGCTGAAGACGGGCCGGTCGCGCAGCCGCAGCCCCTCGACCGTCTCGTCGTTTAGGTTGTAGTGTGTGACTACGGCTTCGGGCGGCAGCGAATCGCCGTCCACCGCATAGTTGTGATTTTGTGCCGTAATCTGCACCGCGCCATCTGTGCCGCTGGCTGCGCCCTTTGCCGGAAAATCGGTTGACGAATCCGTGAGGTCGCGCACGGGCTGATTGCTGCCGTGGTGGCCAAACTTGAGCTTGTAGGTGCGCCCGCCCAGCGCGAGGCCAATGATCTGGTGGCCGAGGCAGATGCCAAAGGTCGGCAGGCCGCTTGCCAGCAGATCGCTCACCGCCGCCGCGGCGTAGGGAACCGCCGCTGGATCACCGGGGCCGTTGCTCAGGAAGAGACCGTCCGGTTTCAAAGCCAACACCTCATCGGCTGTCGTATCTGCCGGAACAACCGTTACGCGTAGGCCGTGGCTGGTGAGCCGACGCAAGATATTTTGCTTGATGCCAAAATCGTAGGCGACCACCAGCGGCGCATTGGGCACGCCATCTGGCTGGTGAAAGCGCGGCGCACCGCCGCCAGCGGGCACGGGCGTCCACTCGTGCTCGGTCCCGTCCACCCAATTGTACGGCTCCTGACACGTCACCTCGCGCACGAGATCAACGCCGTCCAGGCCGGGCCAGCCACGCGCCGTTTGATGCAGGGCTTCGGCGCTGTGCTGGCCATCCGTGCTAAGCGCCGCGTGCATCGAGCCACGCTCGCGCAGGCGACGCGTCAGCGCCCGCGTGTCGACTTCGCTGATACCGGGAATATCGTGGCGGGCCAGGTAAGCCGGCAGCGCTTCATTCGCCCGCCAGTTGGAGACAACGGGGCTGACTTCGCGCACGATAAAGGCGGTGATCTGCGGGCGGTCGCTCTCGACATCGCGCGGGTTGATGCCCGTATTGCCAACGTGGGGCAGCGTCATGCAGACCATCTGCCCGCGATACGAGGGATCGGTAATGACTTCCTGGTAGCCCGTTAAGCTGGTGTTAAAGACCACCTCGCCCACAACGGTCGTCGACGCGCCAAAGGCTTCGCCGTGAAAAATGGTGCCATCTTCGAGAACAAGCAGAGCCGTCACGGTAACGTTATCCTGAACTTTTGGTGAGCAGCGCGTTTGATCCGGCAGCGCGAGCCCGGCGCGTCACTATCTAAATGGGGTGGCGTCTTCCCTATTAGCAAAATCAACGAAGCTGTAAGGAAGTTGTTAGCTGTATTGTAGCAAAAGTTATGAAAGATGGTGTAAACTGAGGAGCTGTGTGACGGCGACTTGGCCGCCGCTCGACTATTGTACCGCTGTGCACCAGCCGATTAGACAGCTGCCCAACGCGCGCCTGCCCTCGCCTCCCCACCTCACCGATGACGCGCTGCCTCTTAAAACGATGCGCTAATGATGGCAACCGCTTTCTGCTTATACACTATTTTACAGTAGGTGAGGAAAAAATGAATCTATTCCCCATTACCTTTTGGTATAGCCGACGATTACCCGCGCGCCTGCCGCTTGTGCTTGCGTGTCTCGCTCTCTCTCTGCTCTTTGCGTCTAGCGGCGTGGGCAGCCTGCGCGCCCAAGCCGAGCCCACCCGCGTGACCTCGGCCGCCGTTGGCTGCGTGACCGTCTCCGGCGAAGCCCCCAGCGAGGCCACGCTCGCCCTGGCTTGGCAAGGCGAGGCGACCAGCGCCCGGCTAATGCTCTCGCTGGCCGGGGTCGACGCCGCGCATACAATCACGCTCAACGGGCAGGCCGTTGCGCAACTTCCCCTACCGAAGCCAGACGCTATGGCGGATGACGATAGCCCCTGCGCCGCTGGTGAAGCGTTTTATTTCGACGTGCCGCTGGGGGCGCTGGTCAACGGCGACAACCGCCTTGCTCTGAGCAGCGACGCCCTGGCGGGCGACGCGTGGTCCGCAACCAACGTGCGCCTCGAAGCCAGCGGCTCGATCGTGGACGCTACCGTGCGCGCCGCTGCCGCTGACGCATTGCCCACCACCATCACCTTTGTCAACGGCTATGACCATACCACGCAGGAGGCGCGCGCCCAAGCGCCGAGCAGTTACGCGCCGGGTACGCCCGCCCCGCTGATTCTTGTTAGCCACGCGCGCAGCACCGATATGTTCTGGGGCGAAGATTTAGGCCTCGCCGCCGAAGCGGATGCGCGCGGCTGGCTATATGCCTCGCCGCAGCTTCACGGCAGCTGGCCCGGCGACGGCCGCCACGGCATTCCCAACCCACCGGGCAAATACGCCTACGCCTCGCTCGAAGCGCAGCACGACCTCATCGGCACATTGGAATACATGCTGCAACACTACAGCGTCGACCCACAGCGCATCTACCTTTACGGGGGCTCGATGGGTGGGCAGCTGGCGATGGTGATGGCCGGCAAGTATCCCGATCTCTTCGCCGCCGTCTTTGAAAACAAAGGCCCCAGCGACTGGCCCGCCTGGTACAGCGAGACCCAGCAGCTCCAACGCGACGGCTACCAGCAGGCTTTCCACTTCCAGTGGATGGAGCGCGAGTGCTTCGAGCAGATCAACGGCACGCCCACGCGACGCAATCCCTCGCAAAATCACTTCTGCTTTGCGCGACGCTCCGGCATCAACTACGCGAGCAACCTGCGCCACACGCCGCTCAAGCTCACCCACAGCGAGGCCGATCTGCTCGTGCCCGCCAGCCACGCCTACGCCATGCGCAGCGCCCTGCAGAGCGCGGGCCACAGCGCGCCGCTCGCCTTCGAGATCGACACGGTTGTCGGCCCCGCCTGCAGCGACGGCAATTCGAGCCTCCCTTCGCCCTTCTACCACTGCTTTGAAAACGAAGCGAGCGACGTGTTCAACTTCCTGGCCCCGCACACGCTCAACAACAATCCCGATTTTGTCGACCTGCGCACGGACGAGTCCAAATCCTTCTACTGGCTCGCTGTTGACCAATTGGGTGGCGAGCGCTGGTCCGAGGTTCAGGTGGCGGTGGATCGCGGGCGGCGCAGCCTGGCGGTGGAGGTTGTCGACGCGCAGCCGCTGCGGCTTGGCTTCAACCTCGGTGTATCGCCTATGACCAACGTGATTGCACAGCCGGGGCTGGGCTTCCCCACCGCCACGTATCTGATCCAGGAGCAAAATCAACCGCCGCAGCTTGCTGACTACGGCGGCGGCTACCTCGGCGTTTCGCCCGCGTCGACGGGGCAGACGAGCTTTATGCTTTCTGCACTGGCCTTGGGCATCTCGGCCGATCCCGCCGTCAAGCCAGCGGGCCAGCCGCTCGCGTCGACCATCAGCGTGGCGGCGGTAGACACGCTGGGCAATCCCGTGCCCAACGGGACGACTGTTCTCCTCTCGACATCCGCGGGGCGCTGGGCCAACGGCCAATCCTCGATCACCACGACCGTCAACGGCGGCGCGCTGTCGGAATCGCTGACGCTGGAGGTGGCGGACGCTGAAGCGCAGGTGCAGGTCACCCTGGGCAACAGCAGCGGCGCAGTCGCGATTGGGCCAAACGGCTCGCCCAATCCGCCGACGCCGACGGCCACGCTCGCGCCCACCAATGCGCCCACCAATGCGCCCACCAATGCGCCAACCGATGCCCCCACAACCACGCCCGTCGCGCCGACGAATACGCCCGCGCCGACTTCCACGCCGGGCAGCGGCGGCACGCTGCTCGTGCAGGAGGCCGAGGCGGGCAACGTCTACGGCAAGAACATGCAGGTTGGCAGCGACGGAGCGGCCAGCGGCGGCGCGTTCATCCACTGGCCCAACGGCTCCGGTAACCGCCTGGGCAAGCCGGGGCGCTGGAACAGCATTGAATTCACCTTTAACGTACCCGCGGCTGGCGACTACAACATCGTGGGCTGGACGCTCGCCGCACAGCAGAGCGACGCTTCGTTCTGGGTGCAGATCGACGATGTGCCCGCAAGCGGCTACCTGTGGGACCTGCCGGTCGGTGGCGGCTACCAGCAGAATTACGTCGTGGATCGCGGCTACCCCGAACCGGTGCAGGCGACGCTTGACGCCGGGCCCCACATGGTGACTGTCTTCCTGCGCGAAGATGGCGCGCGCTTGGACAAGATCGCGCTGAAAGCCGTGGACGGCGGCAGCGGCCCCGCGGCCACGGCGACGCCAACTTCCCCACCAACGGCGACGCCCACAGCGCCCGTCGGCAGCACGCCCGCGCCGACCGCAACGCCGATGCCAACGGCCCCGCCCACCCCGCCCACCGGCGGCGGCAGCGTGCTGCTGGTGCAGGAGGCCGAAGCAGGCGACAGCTACGGCAAGAACATTCAAATCGACAGCGACGCGACAGCCAGCGGCGGTGCCTTTATCCACTGGCCTAACGGCGTGGGCAACCGCACCGGCAAGCTGGGCGCGTGGAACCGAATCGAGTACACCTTCAACGTGACCGAGGCGGGCCGCTACCGCATCAAGGGCTGGACGCTCGCCGCACAGGACGGCGACGATTCGTTCTGGGTTGTGGTTAACGATCTGCCAGCTGATGGCTATCTGTGGGACATTCCGATTGGCGGAGGCTATCAGGAAAGCTACGCCATCGACCGCGGCAGCCCCACGCCCGTCGAGGCAACGCTGTCGGCTGGGCAGCACGTGGTCACCATCTATCTACGTGAGGATGGCGCGCGGCTGGATAAAATTGCGCTTGAATCGGCAACCGTTGCCGCTGCCGCCGCCCCCGTCGATCCGTTGCGCGCAACGGTCATCGAGGGCGTTGTAGTTGTGGACCAGGTGAATGAGGCCAACGCCCTGCCGCGCTTCCCCGCTGGCGTCCAAATCACCCTTGTTGATGCGGCTACCCGGGGCGATCTCTTCCTCGCTACGGCACGGACGGACGTTGAAGGACGCTACTACTTTGATGGCGTGCCTGCTGGCGAGTACGTAGTCACGCTCGTACCGCCCGTCGGCTACGATACGGCGGAACCGACCGTCACCGTCGAGGTTGGCCCACGCGGCACGGCCAAGGCCCATTTCGACCTGTTGCCGACGCAGACGCTGCCCGCGCGCACCTACCTGCCGCTAGTCGGGCGGTAGCCAAGCGACGCCCGTTCCGCCAGGCGCTTTGAGCAGGAGCGTGCCCGGAAAATTATATTCCGCTGGGGTTAGCGTCCCCGGCACGCGCCAGAACGAGACACTAATTGGAATGGTGTGGCGCGTGCCGGGGACGCAGTCGATCCGTCTACCGAGTTTTCTGGCGTGGCCTGGCTGAACGAGCTCTTTGCCCAATCGTATACCCGTGGCCGTTTCATTTGATCCGTGGTGCGTGTACCGGTACACGCACCACGCACTGTGAATCAACCGTTGGTGCACGATTAGGCGAAGGACTCCTCAACGGCAGCCTAGGGCAATTTCACCATGGGGGTGATCTTACACAAGCGTGGCGAAAAAGCGCCCATTTCACTTGATTCTGTCCAAACTTTGGAAGTCTAAAAGTTGGAATGGCGCTTTCTGCTGTTTTTGACGGGATAATGTACCCACTTAATGTAAGATTGATCCGATGGTGAAATCACCCTAACGGCAGCCCATTAGATTTTGACAGCGCTTCGGCGCTTATGCTACGCTAACGGGGTTGCGCCAAAAATTCAGGCGCAACCCCAACTGAATTGAACGGGAAATTGATTTTCCCGGCAACCCGCTGGAGTCCCGGTTTCCGGTTGCAGAAATGACTGTGTCGCACGGCCTCGCATTGTATACGAGGGACGTGCCCATCGTTTCTGCGCTGCTCCAGAGAAAGTTTGTACACAACGCCCTCTGGTTTTTGCCGGAGGGTTTTTTGATGCGTCAATACTTGATGTGTGAGGGTTCGTCAAACCAGGAATCCCGATTTGATAACCAATTAGGGAAACCTAGCGTCCACACATCACGCATCACATAAGCCCAAATCAACCGGATTACACGACAAGATAGGGTACCCACCATGCGCACCGTTTTCTGGGAAGACAACCTGGTCAAGATGATCGACCAGCGGCTGCTGCCGAACACTTTTGAAATCGCCGAGTTCGATTCCGTCGACGGCGTGGCGCGCTCGATCCGCGAGATGTACGTGCGCGGTGCGCCCGCGATCGGCGCGACGGCGGGCTACGGCATGGCGCTGGCCGCCCACGCCAGCGACGCGGACGACCACGGCTCGCTGCTGGGCGATCTCGAATCGGCCAAGGCCACGCTTGACGCCGCGCGTCCGACCGCTGTCAACCTGAGCTGGGCCACGCAGCGCATGCTTCAGCTCGCCTACGATGAAGCCGAGCGCCACAGCGCCGATGCCGATGTCAACCCGGATGCGATCCGCGAGGCGCTGCTGGCCGAGGCCGAGGCGCTGGCCGATGCGGACGTGGAGATCAACCGACGCATGGGCTACAACGGCGCGGCGGTTGTGCCCGATGGCGCGAATCTGCTCCACCACTGCAACACGGGCGCGCTCGCCACCGTCGACTTTGGCACGGCGCTGGGCGTGATCTACGCCGCGCACGAACAGGGCAAGGAGATTCACGTCTGGGTCGACGAAACGCGGCCGCGCTTGCAGGGCGCGCGCTTGACGGCCTGGGAGCTGATGCGCGCCGAAGTGCCGATGCACCTGATTGCGGACAACGTGTCGGGGTCGCTGATGCGGCAGGGCAAGGTTGACATTGTGATTTACGGCGCGGATCGCGTGGCGGCGAACGGCGATGTCGCCAACAAAATTGGCACGTACAACATCAGCGTACTCGCCAAGGAAAACGGCATCCCTGCCTACGCCGTCGTGCCGACCAGCACGATTGATTTGAATTTGGCAACGGGCGAGGACATTCCCATCGAGGAGCGCGGTGCGGAGGAAGTCACCCACGTGGGCGAGACGCAGATCGCGCCGAAGAACGTGCCCGTCTACAACCAGGCCTTTGACATGACGCCCCACCGCTACCTCACCGGCATCATCACCGAAGAGGGCATCTGCTACCCACCGTTTACGGAAAGCTTGCGCGCGGCCAAGGAAAGGGCGGAAGCGCGAATTGGCGAGGAGAGGAAGAAGCGGGGTGGCAAACCGTAGGCGCTGCTTTCAGCTGGCAATCTGTGGCCTTCTCATCAAATAATCTGGTAAGGAGTGCCAACATCGTGCGGCTGCAAGCCGCACCTACATCACGCCACGTCATCACCATGAACACCTTTCACGCCCTCGGCGTCTTTTGCGGCGCCAACCCCGGCGCGCGACCGGAATATGAACAGGCGGCAAAGTCGCTCGGCAAGCTGATGGGCGAGCGCGGGCTGCGGCTGGTTTACGGCGGCGGCAGCGTTGGGCTGATGGGCGCGGTGGCCCGGGCGACGGTGGCGCACGGCGGCGAGGTGCTGGGCATTTTGCCGCGGGCGCTCACGCCCAAGGAGCTGGCGGGCGAGTCGGTTGGCGAACTGGTGCTGGTTGGAACGATGCACGAACGCAAGGTGCTGATGGCCGAGGCGAGCGACGCCTTTATCGCGCTGCCCGGTGGCTTTGGCACGCTCGACGAACTGTTCGAGATGATCACCTATGGCCAGCTTGGCGTGCACCGCAAGCCGTTGGGCCTGCTCAACGTGCTGGGCTACTACGATCCGCTGCTGGCGATGGTCGATCACATGCTGAACGAAGGCTTCGTGCGTCCGCAGCACCGCGCCCTCATCACCGTCGCCGATGATGCCGAATCGCTGCTGGACGCGCTGGCGTCGCAGGACTTGCCGGAGGGGTTGACCAAGTGGGTTAGCGAGGAAGAGCTGTGAGGAAGAGCTGTGCAGCGTGACGCGTGAGACAATGCGCCCGAGGAGTTTGCACGCCCACGTGCGAACGGGTAGACGAGTCAAGGTGGTCTATCGAGGCAGACTCGGCACGGGGCGTGCCTACTCCTCGTGAATGCATGCTAAGGAAACACAACCGATGACCACCACCCACATCATCGCCATGGGCGGCGGCGGCTTTTCAATGGACGATGCGCGGCTGGACGAATATATCGTGCAGCAGGTGCAGAAGTCGCAGCCAAAGATTTGCTTTCTGCCGCAGGCGGGCGCGGAAGATGATTTCTACATCGTGCGCTTCTACCGCGCCATGCTCGATCTCGGCTGCGCACCGTCGCACCTGTCGCTCTTCCGCCCGCATACGGCGGAGATCGCCGACTTTTTGCTGGCGCAGGACGTGATTTACGTGGGCGGCGGCAACACGAAGAGTATGTTGGCCCTTTGGCGCGAATGGGAGTTGGATGAGATTTTGCGGCAGGCCTGGCAGCAGGGCACGGTGCTGGCGGGCGTCAGCGCGGGCGCAATCTGCTGGTTTGAGCAGGGGCTGACGGACTCGATCCACAATCAGCTCAACCCGCTGCCCTGTCTCGGCTTTCTACCCGGCAGCTGCGCGCCCCACTACGATGGCGAAGCTCAGCGCCGCCCGCGCCTCCACAGGTTGGTTGCCAGCGACGAGATGCCGTCTGGCTATGGCATCGACGATTATGCGGCGCTGCACTTCATTGATGGCGAGCTGCACGAGGTGGTCGCCTCACGCGAGGGGGCGATGGCGTACCGCGTCGAGCGTGGTGGGCACGGGGCAGTCGAGACGGCGCTGGAGCCGTTGCCGCTCGTGTGACTGTGACCGCCGCCGATTGAAATCGGCAGCTAGTTTGCGAAACGCGCTGAAGCGCGTTGATCCCAAATGCCAACGCGCTTCAGCGCGTTTCCCATTTCAGGCGGTAAATTCATCGCCGCACCAACGAACCGAGTTAACTATTCCATGTCTATTGTCATTACCGGCTCCGTGGCCTACGACTACTTGATGAACTACCCCGGTCGCTTTCGCGAGCACTTTCTGGCCGACCAGATGGAGAACGTTACGCTGAGCTTTCTCGTCGATTCGATGGTGCGGCTGCGCGGCGGCGTGGCGACCAACATGGCCTACACCCACAAGCTGCTCGGCGGCGACCCGATCATCTTCGCCACCGTGGGCCAGGATTTTGGCGACTACCGCGCCTGGCTGGAAGAGCGCGCCTTTGACACGTCGCACCTAATCGAGATCGAGAACGAGTTCACGGCCTCGTTCTTTGGCAATACGGACAGCGAAGGCAACCAAATCTCCAGCTTCTACTCCGGCGCCATGCAGCGCGCCCAGGAATACACGCTCGCCGACCGCGGCCTCACCGACGCCAACCTCGTCCTCATCGGCGCAGGCGATCCCACGGTGATGCTCAATCAGGCGGCGGAGTGCAAGCAGCACGATATTCCCTTTGCGCTCGACCCGAGCTGGCAGGTCGCCCGCTTTGATGCGGAGGAGATGAAAGAACATTTTCCCGGTGCGACGTACTTATTTTGCAACGAGTATGAAGCGTCGGTAATTCAGAATAAGACGGGCTGGTCGCTCGACGAGCTGCGCGCGCAGGTCGAGACGCTGGTGGTGACGCGCGGCGCGAAGGGCAGCGCGATTTACACCGGCACCGGCGACGGCAACGTCATCGAGATTCCGACGGCCAAGCCCAACCAGATCGGCAACCCAACGGGCGCGGGCGACGCCTACCGCGGCGGCTTCTTCGCGGCCCAGCAGAAGGGGCTGCCGCTTGAGGTGTGTGGTCGCGTGGGCGCGCTGGCGGCGGTCTATTCTGTCGAGAACGAGGGGCCGATCGACCACGAGTTTACGCTGAGCGAGTTCGGCAAGCGCTACGAGGAAAACTTTGGCGTGGAGCGGGAGCTGCATAAATTGAAGGAGTCGTGAGTCTCGTAGAGTCAAGGTTAGGTGTCAGTCCGATGGCTCCGCTGAAATCTGCCTCGCGTTAGCAAAACGTATGACAACCAATCTCTCCACCGTCCGCCACATCCTCGACGCCGACCCCATTTGGTCCGCCTACGCGATGGCGGATTTGCAGGCGGATTTTGCACCGCACTGCCGGTGGTACACGGCGCAAACGGATGCGGGCGACGGGCTGGTGCTCATCTACACGGCGCTGGAGCCGCCGATCCTGCTGACGGTCGGCGAGCCGGGCGCGGTGGAGCAAGCGCTGGCGCAAATCGCTGACCTACCGGGGCAAGTTTACCTCAGCATCCGCGACGAGCACGAGCCGGTTGTCGCGCGCTGGTTCGATGTCAGCAGCGACCGGCGACCGATGTACCGCTTGGGCCTGCCACGCGCCGTGACGCTGGAGATGCCGCACGGCGCGTCGCTTAACCGGCTGGCGCGGGATGATGCGCCGCGACTGCGCAAGCTCTACGCTCACGGCGGCGACTTTGCGCCGGATGCGTTTGACCCATACCAGATTGACAACGGCGTTTTTTGGGGCGTCGAAGCATGGAGTGGTGACCTGCTTGCAGCGGGCGGCACGCACATTGTCGACTGGCAGCAGGGCGTTGCGGCGATTGGCAATATGTACACGCTGCCCAAGCACCGGGGGATGGGCCACGCGGGTTACGTGCTGCAAGCCCTGGTCGCCAGCCTGCGCGAGCGCGGTGTGGAGACCATTGTGCTCAACGTCGACCAGCGCAACGCGGGGGCGAGGCGGCTGTACGAGCGGCACGGCTTTGTGCTGCACTGCCCCTTTGTCGAGGGCGTTGCGGAACACCGGTGAGCAGAAAAGTGACAATCACGGCCCGGTCGTTGGTTGGTTAGTTTGGCTGGCTTGGGGCCGTGACGGTCACTTTGACCGTTGCACCTCGGCGTGGGTAGCGCCGCTGGCCAGCCATGCGACGGTGGGTGAGGACAGTTTAGTCGAAGGTGACCGTCACGGCCCAGAGAATCACCACTTGCCCTATCGCGCGTGAGCCGTGATTGTCACCTTCCTCGACCAAGCTGGTTGAAATCAGTGTGTCTGTTCGGGGCAGCTAGAGATGAATCGACTTACACGGCAATCAAGAATCCGGTCGGTTCCGCCGCGACGTGGCCCCTTTTGGCTGTCGCTGCTCGTGCCGATCATCGTTCTTTTGCCGCTCCTAAGCAGCAGCATGGCCCGCGGCGAGGGTGAGTCGACCAGCACTTCGCTGGCGCTGCCGCCGGGCTTCGCCGTGACGCGCATCGCCGCGGGGCTGACGCGCCCCGTTGACATGGCCTTTACGCCGAACGGCGACATCTTGGTGGCCGAGAAGGGTACGGGCGCGGACGAGACGGCCACGGCCCACGTGCGCTTGATTCGCGGCGGTGCGCTGCAGGCCACGCCCGTGCTGGCGCTGAGCGTCAACGCCTACTGGGATTCGGGCCTCCAGTCCATTGCGCTTGACCCGGACTTTGCGACGAACGGCTACTTCTATCTGTGGTACAACACCGGCGCCGACGCACCCGGCTGGTCCGGCACAACGGTGACGCGGCTGTCTCGCTTTACGGTTGACGAAGCGAGCGGCACGGCGGACCCCGCCAGCGAAGTCATCCAGCTCGACGGCGTGCCCTGG
Organism: Caldilineaceae bacterium; assembly: GCA_965213535.1. Taxonomy (GTDB): domain Bacteria; phylum Chloroflexota; class Anaerolineae; order Caldilineales; family Caldilineaceae; genus JBCCFC01. The sequence goes on along the minus strand of OZ243888.1, from coordinate 4,982,773 downwards.
GGCGATTGGCACCACGGCGGCGGCCTGGCCTTTGACGAGGCGGGCTATCTCTACGTGGCAACGGGCGACGCCGCCACTGAAGCCAACGCGCAGGATTTGTCCTCGTACAACGGCAAGCTGCTGCGCATTCGCCCCAGCAATTTGGGCGCAAAGATTCCCGAAGACAATCCCTTCCGCGAAGTCGAGGGCGCGCTGCCGGAAATTTTTGCGCTGGGTTTGCGCAACCCTTACCGGATGACGCGCCACCCAACCAGCGGCGCGCTCTACCTAGGCGACGTGGGCGACATTGCGTGGGAGGAGGTCAACAGGGTGACGGGGGGGAGTGATGTGGTGGGGGCCAACTATGGCTGGCCGCTGCGCGAAGGGCCTTGCCCCAAGGGACAGCATCTGCCGTGTGCGGCGGCTTCCGGTGAGTACACCGATCCCACAGTCGCCTACCCGCACCCGACGGAAAACTGGCGCGATAGCAACTCGGTGACGGGGCTGGCCTTTTGGGACGGCGCGCAGGGAAGTCCCCACCTAGTGTTGGCCGACTACAACGAGCAGGTGCTGCGCCTGGCGGAGGAAACGCAGGACGGCGCGTATAATCTCACTCTCTTCGCCGAGGAAGCGGGCCGTATCGTTGATTTGGAAACGCACGCCGGTGGCCTTTACACGTTGGACCTGGTGGCGGGCACGGTCTCGCTGATCTACGCCACGGGCGGGGACAATCAAGCGCCGGTGGCTCAGTTCACGGTCGACCAGACGCGGGGGGCGAGCCCGCTGCCGGTCGCGTTCTCCGCTGCGGGCACGCGCGACGGCGACGACCTGTCGCTGACCTACCGCTGGGATTTTGGTGACGGCAACCAAACGGAAAACAGCGCGCCAGCCATCGAACACACTTACCTGGTGGATGGAACCTACCAGGCCGCGCTGGAGGTGGTGGACGCGCGCGGCGCCCGCTCCGCCCCCGTCGAGCAGACGGTGACGGTCTATTCGGGGACGTGGCCGGAGATTGTGCTGGAGAACGAGACGGAGCCCGGTCGCGCGCGCTTCCACGGCGGCGACGCCGTGCGCTATCGCGTGCTCTATGCAGGCGACGTGGTCGCGCTGGCTGCGGAAAATCCCTTTGCGTGGCGCGTGGATTTTCACCACAACCAGCACGTCCACCCCATTGTGACGGGGGGGCTGGGGGAGACGAATCTCTTGCGCGTGCCCGCCGACAACCACGACGGCTCGGCCAACGTCTGGTTTCAACTCCACCTGACCATGACCACGGCGGAGGGGCAGCCCGTCGCGGTGAGCCGCAACCTGCGCCCGCGGCTGGTCCGGCTCACCGTCGACGCGGCGGGCGCGGCCACGGAGCCAACCGCAGCGGTGGTCAACGGCGTGGAGCACGCGCTGCCGCACAGCGCCGCCGCCGTTGCTGGCACAACGCATACGCTCAAAGCAGCAGCGCATCGGCTCAACGGCGAGCGCATCGAAGCGTTCGACCACTGGACGCTGCCCGCGGATGCGCTGGTCGAGGGCACGGCGCGTGACCGCCGGATCACGGTCGCCCTGCCTGCCGAGGCCGCGCGGTTTACGGCGCACTACGTCGATGAGCGAGCGGCGGAGCGCGTGCTGCTGCCGTTGATGATGAATAGTGAAAGATGAAGAGCAAAAGATGGACAGTGAAAGATGAAGAGAAAAAGATTGAAGATTAAAGATTGCGGGCCAGCATTGGCTTCCAATCTTTAATCTTCAATCTTTTGCCAACGATTTCAGAATACTTTAGGAGAAAACATTCATGGCTACACCAACTAAATCAACAAACAAGACGGGCGACCTGTCCTACGACATCGCCGACATCAACCGCGCGGACGAAGGGCGCTTTCGGATGCAGTGGGCGGCCAAGGAGATGCCGGTGCTTGATCTGCTGGAGGAGCGCTTCAAAAAGGAGCAGCCCTTCAAGGGCATCCGCATGGCCGCAGCCATGCACGTGACGACCGAGACGGCCAACCTGATGCGCATCCTGCTCGCGGGCGGCGCGGAGGTGGCGCTCTGTGCGAGCAACCCGCTGAGCACGCAGGACGACGTGGCCGCGGCGCTCGTGTCGCACTATGAAATGCCCGTCTTCGCCATTAAGGGCGAGTCCAACGAGCAGTACCACGACCACATGAACCGCGTGCTGGATATTGAGCCGCACATCACCATGGATGACGGCATGGACCTGGTGGCGGCGCTGCACACGCAGCGCGAAAATCTGCTGAGCAACGTGATCGGCGGCACGGAGGAGACGACCACGGGCGTGATTCGCCTGCGCGCCATGGCGGCGCAGGGCGCGCTGCGCTTCCCGGTGGTCGCTGTCAACGACGCGGAGACCAAGCACTTTTTTGACAACCGCTACGGCACGGGCCAGAGCACGATCGACGGCATTATCCGCGGCACGAACATTCTGCTGGCGGGCAAAAACTTTGTCGTGGGCGGCTACGGCTGGTGCTCGAAGGGCATTGCCATGCGCGCCAAGGGCATGGGCTCCAACGTGATCGTCACCGAGATCGATCCGCTGCGCGCGCTCGAGGCCGTGATGGACGGCTTCCGCGTGATGCCGATGGACGAGGCGGCCAAGGAGGGCCACATCTTCTGCTCGGCCACGGGCGACATGCACGTCTTCGACCAGCACCACTTCGAGGTGATGAAGGACGGCGCGATCCTGAGCAACTCCGGCCACTTCGACGTCGAGATCAACATGGTCGCCCTGCGCGAGATGGCGACGAAGATCACGCGCGTGCGCGAGTCGCTGGATGAGTACCAGCTGGAGGACGGACGCCGCCTCTACGTGGTCGGCGAGGGGCGCTTGGTCAACCTGGCCGCCGCCGAGGGCCACCCCAGCGCGGTGATGGACATGAGCTTTGCCAACCAGGCCCTGGCCGCCGAGTACATGATCAAGGAAGGGCGCGACCTGGAGCCCGACGTCTACGACGTGCCGCGCGCCATCGACCGCGAAATCGCCCGCCTCAAGCTCAAGGCCATGGGCGTCGAGATCGACACGCTGACGGACGCGCAGGAGAAGTATCTGAACGAGTGGACGGTGGGAACAAGCCATTAGATTTACGATTTTGGATTTACGATTTACGAGGGGTTGGTCGCAGTGCGGCGGCTCCTCGTAGACCCAAAATCGTAAATCTTAATCTGAACAAGCCGAACGCAGATTTCTTGCCACGGGTAAGGCGGAACGCGGATAAGAGCAAGACGAAAAATCCATCCGCGTTCCGCCTTACCTGTGTTACCAATCTTCTTGCAATTTCAGTAGACCGCAATCGAGGAGTGAGCACGCCCTCGTGCGAACGGGTCAACGAGAGAACGTTGTTCCCGTTGCGGTCTACTGAATTCCGGTAAGAAAATACTCGGTTAGATTCCAACCAGCCATTAGATTTACAAATTTAGATTTACGATTTACGACTGTTGTGAGCAAACGAGGCTCGTAGATCCAAAATCGTAAATTTCAACCAGAAGACGAATCATTTAGGAGATAACTTTGAGCACCTTCATGACCTCCCCCTCGCTGCTCTTTACGAGCGAGAGCGTTTCCGAGGGGCACCCCGACAAGATGTGCGATCAGATTAGCGACGCGGTCGTAGACGAACTGATGCGGCAGGACCCGCAGTCGCGGATTGCGTGCGAGACGGCGATCAAGACCGGCTTTGTGATGCTGCTGGGCGAGATTACGACGAGTGCCTTTGTAAATTTTGACGATCTCGTGCGCCAAGTGGTGAACGAAATTGGCTTTGACTCCAGCGAGAAGGGCTTTGACGGCAGCACCTGTGGCGTGCAGATTGCCGTGGCGGCGCAAAGCCCGGATATTGCGATTGGCGTGGACCGCGCCAAAGAATTTAAGGAGGGCACGCTCGACGCCGAGGACGACGAGATCGAAGCCGTGGGCGCTGGCGACCAGGGGATGATGTTTGGCTACGCCTGCACCGAAACGACAGCGCTGATGCCCGCACCGATCTACTACTCGCACAAGCTCGTGCGCAAGCTGGCCGAAGTGCGCAAGGACGGCTCGCTGCCCTGGCTGCGCCCGGACGCCAAGAGCCAGGTCACCGTCGAATATGAATTTGGCCAGCCCAAGCGCATTCACACCGTGCTGATCAGCACGCAGCACGCGCCGGACGTCTACCAGGATGAAATCCGCGACGCGCTAATCGAGCACGTCATCCGGCCGACGCTGCCCAGCGAGATGCTCGACGACACGTTGCGCATCATTACCAACCCAACCGGGCGCTTTGTCGTCGGCGGGCCGATGGGCGACGCGGGGCTGACGGGGCGCAAAATTATTGTGGACACCTACGGCGGCATGGGTCGCCACGGCGGCGGGGCCTTTAGTGGGAAAGACTGCACGAAGGTCGACCGCAGCGGAGCCTACGCCGCGCGCTGGGTGGCGAAGAACGTCGTCGCCGCCGGGCTGGCGGAGCGCTGCGAGGTGCAGGTCGCCTATGCGATTGGCGTCGCGCGCCCGGTGAGCATCAACGTGGAGACCTTTGGTACGGGGAAAATTGATGATGCGCTGATCAGCGGCCTGATCGACCAGCACTTCGACCTGCGCCCCGGCGCCATCATCCGCGATCTCGATTTGCGCCGCCCAATCTACCGGCAGACGGCGACCTACGGCCACTTTGGCCGCGACGATTTGGATTTGCCCTGGGAGCGCACGGATCGCGCCAAGGCACTAAGTGCGGCGGCGGGGAGTCGAGAAAGGGTGGCAGTTTAGCATTCTAAAAATCTCGGCAAAACAAAAACGGGGTCGCGCTCAGCTCGCGACCCCGTTTTTGTTCTATAATCTTTACGCTGCCAAATCTTCTCTGCCCCGAAATGTATACGTCGCATCGAAGCTCATTGCCTGGAGCCAACCCTTGAAGGAGGGATTGTCCATAAAGAGCTTGAACAGCTCGCTCTCATCGCGCATGAAGGCAGCCATGACGCGCGTAAGCGCATTGTCGTGCTCGATGCGGGCATTCTGCGAATCTCCCTGTTCCATGGCGTTTTGATAGGCGACATCGTCGGCCACGCGTTGTGGAATTTCGCGCAGACGCTGCTCAATCCGGTCTTGATCGCTCCACTCAATGTTGCCAAACTGATTGTGAAAGGTCCGCAAAATTGTCGAGAGCGGATCGATCTGCGGCTCCGGCGAGTGGCCACCAGTGCTGGTGGGCACAGGGGCAATCGCCGCGTCCTCGTCCGGCAGGCCAATTTGCAACGCGGCCTGTTTTTCCACTCGATAGCTCTCTATATCGATGGCTTCTAGAATCCCGCGCGACAGGTCCTCCTCCGTCGGCGCGGGTAGCTTGCGCACGAGAAAGTTGAGAAAGATTGCGCGCTTCTCCCACTCAATCTGGTTGTAGGGCAAAATCTGCGAGAGGAAGCTGTGGGTGCGCACAAAGGCCCGCGCCTTGCCCTTGAAATCGACCTGCTCCTCCTCGTCCAGCTCTTCGGTGTAGAGATTAATGGAGGGCTGAAGCAGCGGATCGAGATAGGTTTCTCGCGGCTCGCCGTTGAGGAAGCGCTGCACTGCTTCATCCACCTGAGTCTGGCTGTAGAGCTGATAGCCATCGAGTTCGGCCTGCAAATCGTGGAGCTTGTTGGGATCGGTCTCCTCGGCAAGCAGCGTGGTGCGATAGTAGGGGGCGAAGGCGTCGCGGATGGCGTCCGCCTCGTTCTGAAAATCGAGCACAAAGACATCGCGCTTGGCCGGGTGGGCGCGGTTGAGCCGCGAGAGCGTCTGCACGGCCTTGACGCCTGCGAGCAGCTTGTCGACATACATTGTGTGCAGCAGCGGCTCGTCGTAGCCCGTCTGGAATTTGTCGGCGCAGACGAGGAAGCGGTAAGGAGCCTCCTGGATTTTGTCGGGGATTTGGCTTGAAGGAAAGCCGTTGAGCGAGGCTTCGGTGACGGGTCGCCCGCCGTGCTCGTGCTCGCCCGAAAAGGCGACGATGGCGCGGTGCGGACTTTTGCGCTCGCCCAGGTAGCGCTCGATGGCGTGGTAATACTGCAGGGCGCGCTGGATGCTGCCGGTGACGACCATGGCGCGCGCCTGGCCGCCAATCTTGCGCGGGGCCAGCACCTGCTCGTGAAAGTGATCGACCATGATTTCGGCCTTGAGGCGCACGGCGTGCTCGTGGCCTTCCACATAGCGGCGCAGCTTCTTCTGAGCGCGCTTGCTGTCGAATTCGGGATCATCCTCCACGGTTTTGATGAGGCGGTAGTAGCTGCGCACCGCCGTGTAATGCCGGAGCACGTCGAGGATAAAGCCCTCCTCGATGGCCTGCTTCATGCTGTAGGAGTGAAAGGGATGGTGCTGCACCGTGCCGTCCGGCTGCGGCGCGGGCTGGCCAAAGATTTCCAGCGTTTTGTTTTTGGGCGTGGCCGTAAAGGCAAAGTAGCTGGCGTTGGCCGCCAGCTTTTTGGCCTCCATCACCCGATTGATCTGATCCTCAAACGTCTCGTCTTCCCCCGCGCCCTCACTCGCGCCCTCAACCGCGCCCAGCGCGACCGTACCCAATGTGGCAGAGAGCGCTGCGGCGCTGCGGCCGCCCTGGCTCGAATGCGCTTCGTCGATCAGGATGGCAAAGCGGCGCTCGCGCAATTCGCCGCTGATTTCGCCCACCACAACCGGGAATTTCTGCACGGTGGAGATGATGATCTTCTTGCCCTCGGCCAGAAAGCGGCGCAAATCGCCGGAGCGCCGCGCGTGGCCCACCGTGGCGCTCACCTGGGCAAAATCCTTGATCGTATCCCGAATCTGCTGATCCAGGAGGCGGCGATCGGTGATGACGACAATGGAATCGAAGAGGGGCGTGCGCTGGCCGTTTGCGCCGATCGGCTGCACGTCGATGAGCTGGTGCGCCAGCCAGGCAATGGAGTTGGATTTGCCGCTGCCCGCCGAATGCTGGATCAGATAACGCTGGCCAACGCCGTGATCGCCCACGTGATTGAGCAAACGGCGCACCACATCAAGCTGGTGATAGCGCGGCCAGATTTGCCGCTTCTTTTTGCGCCCCGTCTTCTCATCTTTTTCGACAACAATCTGCGCGTAGTTCTCCAAAATCTCCGTTAACCCTTCGCGCGTGAGAATTTCGCGCCAGAGGTAGTCCGTTTTGAGGCCGTTGGTTATGTCCGGGTTGCCCGCGCCATCGTCGCGGCCTTTGTTGAAGGGCAGAAACCACGAATCCTGGCCCTGCAGGTGGGTGCAGAAGTGCACCGCCTCCTCGTCCACGGCAAAATGGACAACGCAGCGGCCAAACTCGAAAAGCTTCTCGCGCGGGTCGCGGTCGCGCTTGTACTGCTCGATGGCGTCCTGGGCGCTCTGCTTGGTGAGGTTGTTCTTGAGCTCAAAGGTGGCAACGGGCAGGCCGTTAATCAAGAGGGCGAGATCGAGGGCGCGCTGCGTCTCTTGTCGGCTGTAGCGGAGCTGGCGGGTGACGGTGAAGCGGTTGGCGCGGTAGCGTTCCGCGGCGGCCAGGTTACCGGGCGAGGGCGTACCGTAAAAGAGATCAACGTCGTGGGGGCCGTGGCAGAGGCCGTGGCGCAGCACGTCAATCGTGCCGCGCTTGGTGATTTCGCCCTGGAGCCGCGCCAAAAATTTGCGCTGGGCTGGCCCTTCCTGCTCCAGCGCCAGCGCGTCGGCGATGTGGGGCTGCGTCTCGCGCAGAAAGGCCGCTAGCTGCACCAGATCGATGCAGTACTCGCGGTCGTAGTCGCGCGGATCGCCGCACTGCCAGCCCGCGCCGTAGCTCGCCGGTCGCTCGCGCAGCGCCGGATCGCCCGCGGGCGCGGGGGGGTTGGCTGGCGTGCCCGGATCGCAGGGTGCGCCGGTCAGGTAGGTGCAGATCAGCCGCTCGAGGCCGCGTTCGGAGGTGTCGGTTGTGTTATACATGAGAAATCGTTCTTTGAAGTTAAACGGACAGTCTACAACATATATTTATTATGTAAATTGAAATTTTACCCCAAAAATTTCACTGGCTCGCTACCCCAGTGAAATTTATTGCAATGGATTTCACTGGAACAGCTAATTTATCGTCATTTCCTCCATCACTCCCTCTTCGATTCCCTCCTCGCCCCCCTCCTCGTCGACAGCCTCCATCTCGTCGACGGGCGACGCCGCGGGCAGCCCCGCCGCGACCGCCCGCACGTCCACCTGCCCCGTGACCACGTCGGCGATCAGCCGCGTCCGGTACTCGCGCAGCAGGGCGATTTCGGCTTTTGTGGTAGCAACTATACAATTGATTTCATTGGAAGTTTTATGAATATGTTCGACAATAGCTACGCGCTCTTTAGCAGATGGAACTGGCAGACGGATGTCGTTGAAATCGTCGGTGTAAAGCCGCCAAAATCCTTCTACAATTCCTTTCGAGCGAATTCGTAATTCGTATCGGAATGCAGGCGAACGTAGAACTTTCTCAAAATATTCAACGCCACGCGTGTCGTAAGCTCGGAGGACTGTATAGTCTGGGCTAATTACCCCGTTGTATTGAGACAGTGCGAAGACGCCCAAGTGCGCTTTGAGACGATTCAAAACAATGTCATCAACCGCGCAAAGTTTTCCACCTGCATAGCTTGTAGATACTAAACTTTTACTGACCAAATGACTTGGTACGAGGCCGAGCTCTTGGCTCATCGACAAATGTTGTTCTAAACCATCCTTAGACCTACTATCGATTTCCTGGAATAGAAAACGACAGCGCCGCATCTCCCAATGTTCCGGCACGCGCCCCAACCACTCGACGCCCGCGTCCTTGTACGCGGGGTAGGGCTGGCCGCTGCGCACGTCGATCTGGCCGGTGACGGCCTGGTGGATCAGCGCCTGCTTCTGCTCGGCCAGCCGCGCGATCAGCTCCTGCTTGGCGCGCAGGTAGCGCCGAATGCGCCCGTCCACGTAGTCGAGGTAGCGCACGATGGCCACCTGCTCGTCGCGCGGGGGGAGGGGGAGCTCTTGTGTACCAAATGTTGAATAGCGAAAATCGGTTGAACGTTCTCGAATGCCCGTCGCCAGCGCTAGAATCCATTCTTTCCTCGACATCTCTCTAAGCAGATAGCCGTAGAAATGTGGATTCACATCTTTCGCAGAACGACAAACTGAATAAACAGGACTGCCTTTTCCGTCTGAATCGGAGACGCCAATTGCACCAGCAAATGCATCCATCGCGTGAATGACGAGGTCTCCCTTCCGAATTCCCTGATAGCCAATTTCCTTAATCGAATTTGTAAAGCCTTGAACGCGACGATTACGTCGTAGCGTCACAACGCCATTGCGAAAACAGGTAATAACTTCATCTTCTTTCCGAACTGGTCGGGATTGTTTCTCAAAAAGCCATTTTCCGCGCCGCATCTCCCAATGCGAAGGCACGTCGCCCAGCCAGGGCACGCCGGAGGCTTTGTAGTTGGGGTAGGGAGGGAGGTTACCGGTGATCATGGAATACTTTATTATGTGAGCTAAATTATGCACGCCAAAGCGTGTGCTCTTTCCACTGCTCTGGAAAGCCCATGGGTCGGCGCGGAATATCGACGTGGTCATCCAGCAGACAGATCAATCGGTGTCGCCACTGGCTCTGCGGCGCCACGTTGTTCAGCAGCGAATAGAGGATGGAGAGCACGCCAAATAGCCGCTCGTTCTCAATCGGCACAGGTTCGTAAAATTCAGGTCGATGGCGATTATCTGGAATCTTAGGGCGAACGGGTATGCGGCGATTCCACAGACGAGCATGGTGTGCCACCGCGTTACGCGTATAGTTTAGAGTGTGTAGCCAAGAATCCAGCACCGGCGCATAGAGGTTCACGCTTGCAGCAATTGTTTTTTGTTCACGTTTATGCAAATGGCGAAACATGGTAAATAGCTCGCCATATGTCATCATTTCGGCCATTATCCATAAAGGTGGATGCGGCTCGGAAGAGTATTTTGTGCGAAAGTGCTGTACAAAAACTTCTTTGCTGTGAACAACTGCTTTCTCGCACTTTTTCAAGAAACGCTTATAATCTTTGCGTTTGAAGCTTGAATGAAAATTGCCGTGATCGCAATAGCCGAAGGCCCCATACTGCAATGTAAACTCTTCGACCATACGCGTGCGCAAAATGGCGACCTCAACGCGCTCAATCGCATCCATAACCAGCAGGCGCAGTTGGCGATCAAAGATGTAACGCGACCAAACTTCTTCGAAGGTCGTTCCTGGCTGGAACTGATTGTCTGCTTGCTTAAATGGATACCAGTAGGCGCTAAGTCTGTAATAATTCACTGAGCTTAGACAATCAGTTAAGTGATCGCGATCAGCGACAATCATGCCTCGATTAATCAATCTCTGGGTCTGGTCGGCAAACGACAAGGGGGGCTTTGTATAATGCAAGGGTGGTAGTCTCCGTCGGGTGATAAAAAACCCGCCAATTTGAGCGTTCTCCGTTAAGAGTAGAGGCTTGGCGGGTCTGCTGTCCCCAATATACACTTAAAAATCGCTTTGTCAAGAGGCAGTTTTGGAAGCTTGGAAAAATTGTAAGCTTGTTGTTATGTTCCCCATTCTCGTTAGGGAACGCAACCAGCACGGCCCGTGCCCACTGGGAAGTACAATGTCGACGAGAATCGTGACGGTCATGGTTGATGGCCCAAAATCTCTGCCAGCAGCCCGTCGGTCTCCTGCTCCAGCGCCAGAATATCGCCGCGAATTTCAGCCAGCGGGCGCAGCGGCTGCGGCCGGTAGAAGTAGCGGGTAAAGCTGATTTCGTAGCCCACCTTGACCTTCTTTTTATCGTACCAGGCGTTGGGCGCGTAGGGCAGCACCTCGCGGCGCAAAAAGGCATCGATGCCGCCCGGCTCCAGCAGCGGCACCTGCTCCGTGTCGCGCCGGTCGCCGTCCGGCTCGTACGCTACCACGCGCGGCTCGCCGTCGATGGTGGTGGCAAAGCGGCCGCGCAGCGGGTTGGCCTTGGCGCCCGGCTTGTAGATTTTGCGAATTACCGGGTGCACCGCCGCAGGGTCAATCTCATTCGGCTGGCGCTCGGCCTGCGCTGCCTTGAGCCGCCGCACCTCCGCCGCGCCGTATTCCCGCTCCGGATCGATGCCCGGCAGGCAGAGCGGCCGCTCCACCGTGACTTTCCAGTAGCCAAAGGCCTGGTTGGGAAAGATTTTGGAGTGCTCGCTCTCCTCGAAGGCCAGGAACGTTTGGCAGATGCGGTCGACGTCGTCCGCCGCCAGCTCGCAATTTTTCTTGCCCAAATTTTTGCGCAGCGGGCGATACCACTCGGTGGCGTCAATCAGCTGCACGTGGCCCCGGCGGTGGCCGGGCTTGCGGTTGGAGAGCACCCAAACATAGGTGGCGATGCCCGTGTTGTAAAAGAGGTTGAGCGGCAGCGCCACAATCGCTTCCAGCCAGTCGTTTTCGATAATCCAGCGGCGGATGTTGCTCTCGCCCTGGCCTGCATCGCCCGTAAAGAGCGACGAGCCGTTGTGGACTTCGGCCAGGCGGCTGCCGAGCCGGGTCTGCTGCTTCATCTTGCTGAGCAGGTTGGCCAGAAAGAGCATCTGCCCGTCGCTCGTGCGGGTCACGAGCGAATATTCGGGGTCGCCCGCGTGTTCAATGGCGAAGCGCGGGTCCTTCATCTCCTTTTTGCCGCCCATGCGCTCCAGGTCGCTCTTCCAGCTTTTGCCGTAGGGCGGGTTGCTCAACATAAAATCGAACTCGCGCGCCGGAAAGGCATCGTTGGCCAGCGTCGAGTGGGCGGGCCCGCCCACGATGTTGTCCGCCGCCTCGCCCTCGCCCTTGAGCAGCAGATCGGCCTTGCAGATGGCGTAGGTCTCGGCGTTGATCTCCTGGCCGTAGAGATGGGTGGAGACCTGCTTGCCGTGGGCCGCGGCCAACGCTTGCAGCGTCTCCTCGGCCACGGTCAACATGCCGCCCGTGCCGCAGGCCCCGTCGTAAAGCAGATAGGTGCCGGATTCGATCTGATCGGCAATCGGCAGAAAGATCAGCTTGGCCATCAGCTGCACGGCGTCGCGCGGGGTCCAGTGTTCGCCCGCCTCCTCGTTGTTCTCCTCGTTAAAACGGCGCACCAGCTCCTCAAACACCGTGCCCATGCCGTGGTTGTCCAGCCCCAGCTGCTTGATTGTGCCGTCGTCGTACAGCACCGGCGCGGGGCTGAGGTTAACCTCCGGCGAGAGAAACTTTTCGATCAGCGTGCCCAGCGCGTCGGCTTTGGAGAGACGTGGGAGCTGGTTGCGAAACTCGAAATTCTCCAGAATCTCCTGCACGTTGGGCGAAAAGCCATCGAGATAGGCTTCGAAATCGGCGCGCAGCCGCTGCTGGCTGGCGCGGTGGCGCAGGTCGCGCAGGGTAAAGGGCGAGGTGTTGTAAAAGGCCTGGCCGGCAGCGCTGCGCAGCGCCGCATCCTGGTTGATGATTTCCATTGCTTCCAGCGAAGCCTTTGTCTCCAGCACGCTTTGCTTGGTCGGCTCCAGCACGGCGTCGAGCCGCCGCAGCACCGTCATCGGCAGGATAACGTCGCGGTACTTGCCGCGCACGTAGAGATCGCGCAGCACATCGTCCGCAATGCCCCAGATAAAGTTGGCGATCCAGCTGAGTTGAGGTTGTTGCATGGTGGGGTAACGACAAAATGGCTACAGCGCGACGACGGGCGAATTATACTAATTGCTTCAGTAAGTTGCGCTAATCTAGTCGAGTGAATTCACGCAGCTTACTCACACAATTGGTATTACACAGGGCGTTGCTACTATTATAATCTACAATATTCCCCATTTCCTTCAAAGCGTCAAAGGTAGGGTCTTATTGCTCGCTAAAGATATACTTCTCCAAAAACGCATTGCGAAACTTCCCCTGCGGATCATATTTCCCCAACAACTTTCGAAAATCCGCCAGCCGCTCATACCCCGCCTGCACCCGCTCCGGCGACAGGGTGAAAAGCTTGCCCCAGTGTGGCCGCGGCGCAAACGGCGCGAGCCGCTCCTCAAGCAGCGGCAGCAGCTGCATGACGGCGGCCACCTCTTTGTGCCACGTAAAGTGGAGGCCAACTACGTCTTGCTGGTAAGCCGTGCTCATCCACAGCCCATCGGCAGCGACGCTGCGCACTTCGGACATGGCCAGCAGCGGGGCCATCTGTTCGCGCAGGCTGGCGACTTCGTGCAGCGCCTCGACGGCGTGGCGGCGCGGCACGAAGTATTCGGTTTGCACTTCGTTGCCGTGCAGCAGCGTATTCTCCAGCCGGAAGTGGGGCAGCCGTTCGTACCACGCCCCCGCCATGCCGACTTGCGTGAACTGGTCGACCGGGCCCTTGGTGAGCAGGTCGCGGTCGGTACGGGCGAGTGACGCGCCGAAAAAGGTGGCATCCGTGGGCGCGTCTTCGTCCACAAAATGATCAGCGAGCTGCTGCTTGACCCACACGCGATTGACGTGCTCGTGCTGCCAATCGGTAAAGAGGCTGACGCTGTAGCCGCTCGCCATGATCTCGTCAAAGCGCGCGTCGACCTGCGCCAGTGGTAGATCGGCGTAGACGGCCTGCCGCACGTTGAACGACGGCTCCAGATCGAGCGTCATCTTGGTTACCACGCCCAGCCCGCCCAGGTTGACGACCGCGCCCTCGAACTCTTCGTCCCCGCGCGACAGCGTGACCACTTCGCCATCCGCCGCCACAAATTCGAGCGCCGACACCGCCGTTGCCAGGTTGCCGTTGCCGTCGCCCGATCCGTGCGTCGCCGTGGCGCAGGCCCCAGCTAGGCTGATGTGCGGCAGCGAGGCCATGTTGTGCAGCGCATAGCCTGCTTCGTAAACGAATTTACCCAGGTGGCCGTAGCGCATCCCGCCGCTGGCCGAAACCGTGCGGCGCTCCGGGTCGATAGCGGGCGTGAGGTCGAGGCAATCGAGGCTGATGAGATCACCCGCGGTGTCGGCGATGGGGCTGAACGAGTGGCGCGCGCCCACCACGCTGACTTTGTCGGCGCGGCGGACGATCTCCTGCAGCTCGGTTACAGTTTTGGGCTGGTGGAAGCGCTCGGCGGCAAAGTCGACGTTGCCCGCCCAGTTTTGCTGTTGGGTGCTCATGTAATTTCTCCTTGCGAAAAAGGTGGCGCTTCGGGCGTAGTTGGGGGGCGCGCCCCAACTACACCCGATGGGATTTATCGTTGCGGACTTTGTGCGCCGCTCGTGCTATATTTCACGAATGAGTAGAACCACAAATTTCCGAGAACATTTGCAGACGTTGGCCGACGAAAAGAGCGACCCCGTCGCCGGCTTCTTTGGCCCCGATTCGATTACGTGGGAAATTAGCCGCGAGCGGGCGCTCTACCTGGGCGGGATGCGGGCGCTGCTGATGCAGGTGGCCGCGCCGGGTGTGGCGCAGGGCGTCGCCGACCACAGCGACTTCCGCGAGCAGCCGCTCCAGCGCGGCTTCAACACCTTTGCCGCCGTCAACGCGCTCGTCTTTGGCACGCAGGAGGATGCCCTGCGCGCCGCCCAGCGCACCCACGCGATCCACGGGCGCGTGCGGGGCGCGAACTACACGGCGGACGATCCGCGGCTGCTGCTCTGGGTTCACGCTACGCTGGTCGATACGACAATGTTTGTCCATCGCCTCGTCTTTCGTGGTCGCCGCGCGCGCTCGCCGGAGGAGTGGGTGCGCGCCTATGAGCAGACGAAGATCTTCGCCGAACTTTTTGGCGTGCCCCGCGCCATGCTGCCCGCCACGCTGGATGATTTCGACGCCTACATGCGCGATACCCTCGCCAGCGACCTGATCGAGGTGACGCCCACCGCCGTCGACATCAAGAACGCGCTGCTCGGCGCCACACCTTTCCTCAAGCTCACCGCGCCGACGAACTATGTAACGGCGGCGGCAATGTTGCCGCCCCCGCTGCGCGAGGCGTACGGGCTGGAGCTATCGCTGCCGGTGCGGCTGGCCTTTGAGGTAGTTGTGGGAAGCGCGCGCACCATCACGCCGCTGCTGCCGCCGGTGGTGCGCTACGTGCCGGAGTATCGGCAGGCCATGGCGCGCGTGGCCGCAACGCGCTGATAATACCAGCAGCTTTCCTCATCCGTCAATCGAGCTAAAATCTTTGGGGCTCATATCAAATGGATGTGGAAGAGGCTTTCACCCCTAGCCCCTCTCCCAATTTGGGAGAGGGGAATTAAGCTCCCTTCTCCCATCTTGGGAGAAGGGTTGGGGATGAGGGCCTGTTGCACATCCCTTTAGCATGAGCCAGCCTCGTTATGCCCCCACCGGCTGCATCGACCCGCGCGACCCGAACAAGCGCCCCAGCGGCCGAATCAGCGTGAGCAGCACGACAACCGCCAGCACCGACGCCGCCACAGCGACCAACGGCACGCCCAGATTGGCCACCACCACGCCGATAAACGCCCAGACAAAGACGCCGCCATAGACGGGATCACGACGTAGGAAGCGCACGGCCAGCCCCACCACGGTCGCCACGGCGAGCATGATCACGCCCCATGCGGCAAAGCTCAACGGACCGCCGTCCCAGCCCGCTGTGGTGAGCACACCCGCGACGTTGAGAATCGTAGCGGCGGTGAGCCAGCCCGCGTAGAGGCTGAAAGGCACGCGCAGCCAGCGCTCCCAGCCCGTCACGCGCGTGCGGCCAGTCTCGAGCGCGCCCTGCATGGCCAGCGCCACAATCAGCATGGCGACGATGATGATCGCCGAGAGCGGGAAGTTGAGCAGGCTGTTGAAAACAATCAGCCACGCCGCGTTGAGCCCAGCAGTCAACATCAGCCAGGGGCGGACGCGTTGGAAGCGGGGATTGTCGCGCTGGGCGGGCAGCGCTTGGTAGACGGCAAAAGCCAGGAAGCCGAGATAGATTGGCGCCCAAATGGCAAAAGCATAATCCGCCGGGATAATCAGCACATCGCCGAAGAATTGTTCAGAAATTTGGCCCGTATCCATACCGCCCGTGAAGGCGCCGAACAGCGAGGGTCCGGCAATGCCCGCCCACGTGAGGATGAGGGTTAGCAGTTGTTTGATGCGTTCGTTCATGATCTGTTCTCCTGTTGGATGTTGGATGTTGGATGTTGGATGTTGGATGTTGGTTGTTGGTTGTTGGTTGTTGAGGTGCAACCTATCGGGAGATTCTCGAGCCTCCCGCCAGGTCACAGAAGTTGTTTAGCGCAGTTAACTTTCCGTGGGAGTCTGTTTGTCTTCTTGCCGCTTCATCCACGCCAAATCCGCCTCGATAAACGGCCCCGTTCGATAGAAGCGGTCGCGGTTCCACAGCGCCAGCAGTACCGAAGTCGCACTGGCAATAGTTAGCCACGGCAGCAGCGTCGAGAGCGAGAGCGCGGCCTTGCGATCCCGAAGCCGAAAGAGCGCAACCCATAGACTCGCAATTGTCAAAACCAAATCGGTCAAGGTGACCAGCGCGCCGTTGATCAGCGAGCCCAATCCAAAGAACAACGCGTTGAAGCTGGCGTACATTAGCCACGACGCCGCCTGTAGCCCCAAGAATTCGGCCCGACCCCGTCGCCCGCCCCGCATATTGAGGACACGCAGGCCGCCCCAAATCGCCAATACATTATTGACAAGCCACGCCGGGCCAAAGAGCCAGTCCGGCGGGGCAAAGCGGGGCTGGCGCAGATTGTTGTAAAAATCGTCGTTGCTGCCCGACCCCGTCTTCGTCACGTCTTCGCCGTTGGATGAGCGCCGTGAGACGACCAGCTTTTTTGCCAGCCAGCCACCGCCGACCAACGTCCCCTGCACAATCATATAGAAAATCGTGCCGTGATACCAGCGCCACTTGGGTTGTCGATTCAACAGCTGCATAATCACTTTCCTTTCGCTTCTGGATGGTTTGCTTTGACATTCATCTCAGCGAGACGCACCGTCTCACTGATGCGCTTCTCGCGGGTGGCCTCGCGCTTGGCGCTCTTGATCCACCAGAGAATGCCCTTCTTGGACGAGTCGCTGAAGGCCTTGAAATTTTCCCGCGCCGTGAGATTTTCATCCAGCGCGCTGTCCAAATCGTCTGGAATCACCAACTCCTCAATCTCGTCGTAGATCGTCCACGCCCCGTCCGCCTTCGCCTGCTCGACCTGCGCCTCGCCCGCGGGCGTCATCAACCCCTGCTTCGTCAGCTTGGCAATGCGCCGCTTGTTCAGCCCGGACCAGGGGCTGCCCTTGCGCCGCGGTGAAATAAAGAGCATTGAGCGCTCGTCGTCCAGCTTGCGCGGCAGGCTGTCCACCCAGCCAAAGCAGAGCGCCTCCTCCACAACGTCGTCGTAGGCGACGTAGGAGTCGCCCATGTGCTTTTTGAAGGTGACGAGCCAGATACCGTCGTCCCGCCCGTGGTTGTCGGCCAGCCACGCGCGCCATTCGTCCCGGCTCTCGACCTGTACTCGTTCAAATTGATCCATTGCGGCTCCTTTTCACTGCTTCTGCTTTCTAAGCAAATTGATTTTGCTTGATAAATAAACGCCGCCGCGCAGCGCCAACGGCATGGTAGACGGCCAGAATCAGCGTGCTGCCAAATGTGGTAAACAAACAGGCTGCTTTCAAGCGCACCAACACGAGCCCCACCTGCACGGCGAGCAGCGTGCTTGTCTCTGCATAGCCGGACCTTCATTGCTTACTCTCCGCTAGCCTGCGTGATTCAGCCAGCTTTTCATCGACGATGAGTACCAGTTTGCCACGGGTGCGCTCGGTCTCGCTCCGGCGGTGTGCGACTGCGACCTCCGTTAGGGGATAGGTCTGCTCTATAACGGGGCTCATTTGTCCAGCGTCGATCCACTGGGCCAGCGTCTCCAAATCAGTTCCTTTGGGCTTCACCAGAATCGATTCAATGCGCCAGCCGCCCAATCGTGCACGCAAGCGCGAGAGCGGGTTCGCTGCAATCGGATTTACCGAAACCAGCACACCGCCGCGCTTCAAAGTTTTGCCCGCCTGCCGAGTTGGAAAGTGATTCACTGCGTCAAAAACAATATCGTAGTGCGTTTCGCCGCTGATAACATCTTCCGTCGTGTAGTCGATCACCGCATCTGCGCCCAAAGCGCGCACAAAGTCGACATTGCGGCTGCTGCACACGCCCGTAACGCACGCGCCCATGGACTTGGCAATCTGCACGGCAAAGGTTCCCACGCCACCCGATGCGCCATAAATTAGCACCTGCTGTTGAGGTTGGAGATCGGCTTTGTCGCGCAGCGCCTGTAGCGCGGTGAGCGACGTGAGAGGCACGGCGGCCGCTTCGGCGAGCGTGAGGCTTGCAGGTGCATGGGCGGCTGCTTCCTCGGCGACGGTAACGTACTCAGCATAGCCACCGCCCGCGGCTGTGGGCAGCATGGCGTAAACACGGTCGCCGGGTTGAAAGCGCGTCACATCTGCGCCGACTGCTTCGACAACGCCCGCCACGTCTGAGCCGGGCACAAAGGGAAAGCCGCTGCGAATAAAAAAGCGAAACTGTCCGTTGCGAATGCGCCAATCGGCCGGGTTGATCCCTGCGGCGGCAGTGCGAAGGAGCAACTCGTTTGACTGTGGCGCTGGACGGGGCAGTTCCAGCCTTTCCATTACATCAGCGGAGCCATACTGTTGAAAACCAAATGCGTCCATCGTGTTTAATCCCTTTGTGATCTGCAAAAGCTGCCAACAAATTGGTTGGTTACTCGCGCAAAATTTTTTACGGTGTGCTGCTCAATCCATCTAACATTACGTCGATTAACTGATTTGCCATCTCGCGTCTACTCAAATCGGGAATCGTATTTGGCGCGGCGTGGAGGCTCGTTATCATGCCCAGAAAGCCGCCCGCAATAACCTCGTGATTTTCGCGCCAGACTTCGCCGCGCTGATTCGCCGCTTTGAGCGCTGCCCGGATGGGTCCCGTAATGGACTCGTAAACCTCCTCCGAAAGTTGCTCGGCCCGCACCGGATCAATGGCGGGCATATCGGAGTAAGTCATCCGAATAAGGTCCATCGGCGGCTGCGAGAGCAGCCAATCCGCGGCGGCGCGCAGCTGGGCGCGAATGTTTGGTTCGGCCTCGCGAATCGATTTGGTCAGGCCCTCGCGGTGGCGCTCGAGCGTGCGCTCCGTCACTTCGATGTAAAGCGCCTCTTTGCCGCCCGGCACGTGGTGGTAGAGCGAGGTGTGGCGAATGCCAACCACCTTCGCCACATCGCGCAGGGTGACGGAGTTGTAGCCGCGTTCGGCAAATAGTTTTTCGGCAGCTTCAAGCACGCGCTCTCGGGCTTCAGTATTTTGAATAGCTTTTGACATGCAAACTCCCTAACGTTTGGTAGGTATATTAATTCTTGTGAAAGGGTTGTTCTGTTAGGAACGCTACACTCAACTGAAACAGGCGCTGAAAAGGCTGGAAAGGCTTTCCAGCGCCTGCCGTTACTTGATGCGCTGCACCAGGCGACGCAGCCAGGTGCGCAGCATGATCGGCTGCAGCTTGCGCCACGCACCGCCCAGCGCTTCGGCCTCCGGCGAACCGGTGGCTGGCTCCACCGCCGCGCCGTTGCCAGCAAAGCGGTGGTGCACATACGACTGCGTGATCGCCTGCACAAAGGGTTGGCCTTCTGGCATGGCCTGACCCAAATCCTGGGCGCGCTCGTAGGGCGTGTGGTGGGCGGGCAGCGGCAGGCCAATGCGCTCGGCCCAGTTGGTGAGCCGCTCGTAGAGCAGAATGGGCAGGTTGGGCGAAAAGTTGGTGGGGCCAAGGCCAAAGACGCGCATCCGCAGCAGCAAGAAGAGCCCCGCCAGCGCCACCAGCGGCGTCAACAGCGCCCACAGCCACCAGCCGCGACCGGCGGGCAGCAGGCCGCCGCCGCCAAAGAACTGTTCCTCTTCGGGAAAGTTGTTTTCGTCAAATTGCGGATTGTTCTCCTCAAAGGCTTCCTCCGGCACGCCCGTGTCCGGCTGGGCAAAATCCTGCTCCAGCGCCGAGTTGTCTTGGTCGGCTGGGTCTTCGCCTTCGGGGCGCGTCAGCTCGCTCTCGCCCGCCGTTGGCTCGAACTCGATCCAGCCGTAGCTCGGAAAGAAGACCTCGACCCACGAGTGGGCGTCGCGTTCGGTCATCGTCAAAATGCCGGATTCTTCGTCGTAGGTGCCTTCGGCGTAGCCCGCCGCCATGCGTGCGGGAATGCCCTGCGCGCGCAGCATTGCGGCCATGGTCATGGCGTAGTAGTCGCAGTAGCCTTCTTTTAGCTCGAAGAGGAAATACTCAATACCGTTGACGTCGGGCGGCGGGGCCTCGATGCCCTCGTTGTAGGCAATGTTGGTGCGCAGCCACTGCTCGACGGCCTTGGACTGGTCGTAGACCGTGGTCGCGCCGCTCTCTTCGACGATTTGTCGGCCAAAATCGGTGACGGTCTGTGGAAAATCCTCCGGCATCTGCGTGTAGCGGTCAAGCAAACCGGCCGGGTACTCGGTGCCCGCCTCGCGCAGCGCCCGCTGCGTCGGCGCGGATTGGCGGCTGACAATGGTGTAGGAATCGCCCACGTCGAGCGGGCGGCGAGCCTTGGTCAGCGCCAGCTCGACCGCACCCTCCACGCCCTCTGGCCCCTCGCCCAGCGCGTTGGCCCCCGGCGCAGGCAGCACGGGCGATTCCAGCGGAATGTCGCTGATAAAGATGTCCTGGACGCCAAAGAGCGTGCCGCCCGCCGCCGAGGCCATCGTCACCGTTTGCGTCAGCGGCGTGCGCAGCTGCCAATCGGGAATGGGCAGGGGCTGCTCCGCGTCAAAGTTGATTTCGCTGCGGTCGGATATGCCAAAGGTGCGCCCGTCAAATGCGTCGTAAATGGCCGCGCGCCAGTAGCGACCGCCCGGCGCGCTGACCTGGAAGACGGGGCGATTGCCCAGGTTGCGCGCGCCGCCGAGCGTCAGCTCCGGGCCAAACGAGGAGCCAGCCGCGCGACGCTGTCGATTGAGCGCGGGGTAGAGCTGGTTGACGCGCTGCTGCGTCTGCTCAATTTGTTCGTTGAGCGGCTCCAGCACCTCGCGCACCTGTGGGTTGCGCCCCAGGCCGGGCGCCGCCACCGCCAGCGCCAGCACGACGACGCTGTACATCAGCCCGTTGCGCAAAAAATCCAGCGAAATGTCCTGGCTAAAGTGGATGCGCTGCTCGCGCCAGCGCAGCTGCTGTTCGGCCAGGTGGGTGCGGATCAGCAGCATCAGCGCCGCCAGGCCAAAGACGACGAGAAAGGAGAAGATGGGGTTGGGCGCGTAGTAGGTGTTGATCAGCAGCACGGCGGCGGCGGGGATCACCGCGCGCCAGACGTAGCCGTGGCGAAAGATCGCCCACACGCCCAGATAGGTAAGCCACCAGAGCAGAAAGGCAATTTCAAAGATAAAAACGTAGTTGTTGTTGGCAGGCGCGGCGAGCTGCGCCGTGCTCTCCGGCCCCAGCAGGTTGGCGGCGGAGAGCACGACAAAGTTGGAGGCTGCGTCCAGCCAATCAAACCACTGGAGCAGCACAAAGTAGGCGCGCGCCTGAAAATCGGGGATGCCGTTGCTCACAATCGGCTCGATTTCGGCTTCGGTAACGCGCCGCATAATTAGGAACAAAATCCACGCCAGCCCGGCAAACATGCTGTGCGAGAGCGCAAAGAAGCCGTCGAAGCGGCTAAACGCCATCAACATGCCCAGCAGCAGCGCGCCCAGCGTAACGGGGAGCAGCAGCAGCAGGCCGTCGACATAGCCCGCCGCGTCCAGCGAGATGGCGAGCATCAGATAGAGCAGCGAGACGAGAATTCCCGTCAGCAGCCGACCGTCCTCGAAGTAGGTGTTGTCGGCGTAGCGCCGCTGGGTGAGCTGGGAAGGGGCTTGGGGTTGAGCTTGGGAAGAGACGGCCATTGAGGGTTGATTGATAAAATTACAACAGGGAAGCGGTACGTGCTGGCAACGGTTATGTGCTAATAACGGTCATGTGCTGACGACGATTCATTGTAGCGGGAGAGTTCCCCTTTTGTCGAAAACAAGCGCGCGTGGTGAGAGACGCGGGAGCCGGAGAGCGTTTCCGGAAAGTGAGCTCCTCAATTAAGGGGTAGTAAAATTTTAACGCGCAGGCGCAAAGACGCAAAGAGTAGGCCGCGTAAATCGTGATGCGTGTTGCGGTTGATGGAGGCGGTGGGTGGTACGATGTGTGCAGTCGTGAAGCAGGCGCGCCCGCGCGTTGTGGCGAGCCCTGCCAAACCGTGCCGAGTCAACGAGGTGACCCTGTCAAACGCTTGTGTACCACCGTTCGCGCGTTGGCGTGCGAACTTCGCGATTGTGCTGACAGTATTGTGCTGATAGTATAGCCAACCCAACCATGAATACAACTCGATTTTTATTTCCCAGCCTGCTCGCTTTCCTCCTCACCGCCTGCGTCGCGACATCGCCCGCGGCGACGCCCGGCCCGTCCGCGCAGCAAGTCAGCGCCACGGCGGCGGCCACCGGTGAAGCCGTCACCGAAACCGCCTCCGAAAATTTAGCTCCCGAGGCCACCGTCGATCTTGGCCTGACTCTGCCCGACGGTTTCCGCGCGACCGTCGCCGCCGAGGGGCTGACGGGGCCGACGCAGCACGTGATCGGCCCGGACGGGCGGCTGTGGGTGGCCCAGCTGGCGGGGCGCGAGAACGCGGGCGCGGGCGAAGTCGTGGCCATCGATTTGGCGACGGGGGAGCGCGAGACGCTGCTCGCGGGATTGACCAAGCCGACGGGCATTGCCGTGCTGAGCGGGGCGCTCTGGATCGCCGCCGGGCGCGATATCCTGCGCGCGCCGCTTGAGGAAAATGATGGCGGAGCCAACAGCGTTGGCGAGCCGGAAACTATCCTCAGCGATTTGCCCTTCAATGGCCGCTCCAACGGCACGCTGACGGCAACCGACGACGGGATGCTCCTCTACGAAACGAGCGGTCGGCGGCAGGGCAACGGGGCGCAGCCGGATTCGGGGGCCATCTGGCGGCTCGACCCGGCGGAGCCGCAAAATCCACAGCCGCTGGCAACGGGCCTCAAGGGCGCGTATGCCCGCACCATCGATGATGCGGGTCGCCTGTGGACAACCGAGATGGGCGACGACCCGGTCAATGGGGAAGCGCCGCCGGAGGAGATCAACCTGGTGGTCGAGGGCGCGGATTTTGGCTGGCCCCAGTGCTACGGCGACCAGCTGCCCGCGCGCAACTACGGCGGCACGGAAGAAATTTGCGCCGAGACGCGACAGCCCGTCGTTACCTTTCCGCCGCACAGCTCGCCGACCAGCATCGTCGTCTCGCCCTTTGCGGAGGACGAGCTGCTGGTGGCGTTGTGGATCGGGCGCGGCGTGCAGCGCGTCCAAATCACCCCGGCGGGCGACAACGCCACCGGCACGGTGGAGCCCTTTCTGGATGGGCTAACCAATCCGCAGCACCTGGTGGTTGACGGCGATACGCTGCTGGTGAGCGACTTTGCAACGGGGATCATTTACCGAATCGAGCAGAGTTAAAGGCCAACGCGGAGGCGCAGAGGCGCAAGGGGAAATCTCGCAAGATTCTCCAAATGAACGAGACTTCCCGCGTGGGTCGGCAATTTCCATCCAGTCTGAAAATTTGCCCACGCTATTCCTTTGCGCCTCCGCGCCTTTGCGTTAAATTTTTGTACTGGAGACAACATGGACCGAACCTTTCTCGTACTCGCCGCGCTGCTCGCTGGCTTGGCCGTGGCGCTGGGCGCATTTGGCGCGCATGCGCTGGAAGCACGGCTCACCGCCGCCCAGCTGGCGACGTTTGAGACCGGCGTGCGCTACCACTTCTACCACGCGCTGGCGCTCATCGCCGTCTCCGTGGCGGCAACGCGTTTTCCCCAGAGCACGCTGGCGACCACGGCGGGCTGGCTCTTCGTGGCGGGCGTCGTCATTTTCTCCGGCAGCCTCTACGCACTGACGGTCACGCGGCTGCTGGGAGAGGGGGCCAACTGGCTGGGCGCGATCACGCCGATTGGAGGCGTGGCGCTTATTGCGGGCTGGCTTTGCCTGGCGCTGGCGGCGTGGCGCGGGTAGTTTGCCGGGTAGTTTGCGCAGGGGGCACGCCATAACGTGCCCCCTGCGCAAACTGTAGTCAATCCCCTATCCTCTCCGCGCACCATGCCGCATGATTGGAAAAAAATTCACCTAACTTTCCTCAATTATCATGCGTCTGCTTCCTCTCCTCCCGTTGATTCTGTCCACTCTGCTGCTCACGCCCGCTTCCACCGCGCGCGCCGATATTCCCACACAAAGCGACCCCCTAATTGTTGGCGTGGCCCACGCGCCGCCCTTTGCAATCCGCGATGATCAGCAGCCGCAGGGCTGGGACGGGCTGGCGGTGAATCTGTGGCGCGATGCGGCCGAGGCGCTGGAGATTGAGTACGAGTGGCGTGAAGCTGAGCGCGAGGAATTGATTAGCGGCGTGGCCGACGGCTCGCTGGACGTGGCCGTGGGCGCGGTTGCCGGCGCGGAGGCGGTGGGGCAGGTCGATTTTACGCAGCCCTACCTTGTCTCCACCCTGGGTACGGCGCAGCCCGCCGAGCGCAGCTTGCTGGCCATTGCGGGCGCATTCTTCTCGCCGCGCTTCTGGCAGATTGCGGCGGTGCTGTCGGTGGCGTTTCTGCTGGTGGGCATCGTGATCTGGCTTTTTGAGCGCAAGGCCAACACCGACATGTTCCAGGAGCAACCCGCGCACGGCATCTGGTCCGGCTTCTGGTGGGCGGGGGTGACGATGTCCACCATCGGCTACGGCGACAAAGCGCCGCTAACCGTGGGCGGGCGCATTGTCGCGCTGCTCTGGATGCTGGTCGCCATGGCCGTCACCTCGATTCTCACGGCATCGCTCGTCTCCGTGCTCACGCTGGATGCGGGTTTGGGCACGGGCCAGTTTCCCAGCAGCCTGCGCGACCGCAGCATCGGCGCCGTCGAGCAGACGGCCGCTGCTGATTTTCTCACGGAGGAGCGCATCAACTTCCAGGGCTACGACAGCGTCGCTGCGGGGCTAGAGGCCGTGCGCGACGGCGACGCGGACGTTTTTGTCCACGATGCGGCAACGCTGCGCCACGTCAATAGCGAATCGCTGGGCGGGGCCTTGCGCGTCACGGCCACGGACATTTCTCCACAGCGCTACGTTTTCGCACTGCCGCGGGAAAGCGAGCTGCGCGACCCGCTCAACCGGGTTATCCTGGAAGCAACAGAGTCACCGGCATGGCAGGCGCTGGTGAGGCGCTACGTGCCGGAAGGGAATTAGCCCCTATTCCTTGACCAGCATCTTAGGTTCCGTTGATATTTCGCTGATGGCCCCAATCTGGGTGGTGCGCAGCGCCCCCATCCCCAACCCTTCCCCCACGCGTGGGGGAAGGGGGCTTAAAACTCCCCTCTCCCAGAATGGGAGAGGGGCTGGGGGTGAGGGCCAATTCCCAAATGTCAACGGAAACTAGGTTAATCCAAAAAACTGAATATACAGGTGAGGGTTAGTGCCTCACCTCCCCCAAGCCCCTCCTCTCCACGCGTGGAGAGGAGGGGCTATCCCGTCGCCTCGTCGACCAGGCGACAAGGGGGGGACGGTAAGGCTGAACTGTGCCCGTCCCGGTGTGTTTTACTGGTTGGATAACCCTACAAAAGCTCCTCCTCCGCCTGCAACAGCGCGTATTCAAAAATTTGCAGCGCCTCATCAACCTGTCCCCGCTCGACAATCAGCGGCGGGATAAAGCGCGTGGCGTTCGTGCCGCAGCCCATCAGCAGCAGGCCGTGCTCGAAGGCCAGCTCGTTGGTGCGGTTGCGAATTTCGACGGAGGGCGTGCGCGTCGACTTGTCGCCCACGAATTCGACGCCGACCATCAGCCCGCGCCCGCGCACGTCGCCAATCGACGGGTGGCGCGCGCCAATTTCGGCCAGCGCGTCCATCAGATACTCGCCCTGCTCCCTCGCGTTGTCGAGGCCGCCGTCGGCCAGCACGTCCAGCGTGGCAATCGCCGCGGCGCAGGCGAGCGGGTTGCCGCCGTAGGTGTTGCCGTGTGCGCCCGGCCCCCACGTCGAGATGCTCTCGCGGGCAATGATCGCGCCCAGCGGCACGCCGCTCGCAATCCCCTTGGCCGAGCAGATAATATCCGGCTGCACGCTTGACCCGCCAACACCGGCGTGCTCAATGGCCCACCACTTGCCCGTGCGCCCCATGCCGCTCTGCACCTCGTCGACGATGAGCACGATGCCGTGTTTGTCACACACTTCGCGCAGCCGCGGAAAGAAGTTGTCCGGCGGCACGATGTAGCCCCCCTCGCCCTGAATCGGCTCGACCAAAATGCCCGCCACGCTCTCCGGCGGCAGCAGCCCCTTGAAGACGACCTGCTCCAAATAGTCGACCACGGTGTCGCCGTAATCTTCCTGGCCGGGCTGGCGGGCGAGGATGGGTCGGTAGACGTTGGGATAGGGAATGTGTGTAACATTGGTTGCGGGCAGAAAGCCGGCGCGCTGTGTCGTCTTGCTGCTCGTGAAGCCGAGCGAGCCCAGCGTGCGCCCGTGGAAGCTGCTTAGAAAGCCCACGAAACGGTGGCGACCGGTGTGGTGCATCGCCAGCTTGATCGCCGCCTCCACCGCCTCCGTCCCCGAATTGCCCAGGAAGATGCGCGCCGGCTCGTCGAAGGGCGCAATCTCGCCCAGCCGCTCGCTCAGTTCGACCCACTTCTCGTGGTAGAAATCGGAGGAGATGTGCAAAAATTTATCTACCTGCGCTTTCACGGCGTCGACCACGTGGGGATGGCTGTGCCCCGTCGAGTTGACGGCGATGCCCGCCACGAAATCCAGATAGCGGTTGCCGTCGACGTCCCACACCTCGCTGCCCCGCCCGTGCGACATCACGAAGGGGTGCTCGCGCCCGTAGGCGGGCGAGATGGACCGGGCGTCGCGTGCCAGCACGGCGCGCGCTTTGGGTCCGGGCACGCTGTACTTTTGAACGGTTGGTTGTTCAAGAACGGATTGCATAAACATCGGGGAAATCCTTTCAGAAAGATGAACAGAGCGACCGTCACGGCCCTCTATTAGAAAAAGTAGCCAAAAATGCGGGGGCTGTGATTGGGGAAAGCTGGCTTGTCCAGAGCCGTGACGATCGCTTTTACTTGCGATAGCCCAGCTGTCGCGACACTTGACGCGTCGCCTCCTGCAGCACCGCGGCGATTTCGACCAGCCGCGCCTCATTCAGCCGCGCGCTCGGCCCGCCGACGCTCATCGCCGCCGCCACCGCCCCAGCGTGATCGAGCACCGGCGCGGCCACGGCGTTGAAGCCAATTTCGAGTTCGCCGACGGTTGTCGCAAAACTGTGGCGGCGAATTTCTATCAGAGCATCAGACAACGCCTCAGCCCCGGTTAACGTCTGCGGCGTGAGTCGCTTGAGCGGCAGCTGCGCGAACGCCGCGACGGCTTCCTCTGGCTGGAAGGCCAGCAGCAGCTTGCCCGTCGATGTGGCGTGGAGCGGCAGGCGCGCGCCCACATCCTGCGACATCCCAACGAGGTAGCTGCTCACCACTTCGTCCAGCACGAGCATCTTCGCCCGACCCGTCGCAAGGTCGCCCACCAGCACCTCCAGCGTGGCTGCTTCGCCCGTCGATTCGGCCACCTGCTCCAGCAGCGGTCGCGCAACCGTGCGCAAGTCGTTCGTGCGCATGGCGCAGCCGCCCAGCGCAATCATCTCCGGGCCGAGGCGGTAGCAGCCATCGTCCGCCCGCGCGATAAGATCTTCGTTTTCCAGCGCGGAGAGCAGGCGATAAATCGTTGTTTTGTTAAGCTCGGTCGCCTGCACAAAGTCGGCGAGCGACCACGCGGGTTGCGCATCGCTAAAGAGCTTGAGCAGGCCAACGGCGCGGGAGACCGACTGCGCGCCCGGATAAGAAGGTTCGGCCACGGTTTAGATAGTGAATTTGCATTTCATAATGTGAATAGAATGTAGCGGGGAATGGTCTGTTTGTCAAACGGAGAAAAAGTGGGGATGCGTCCCGAAATCGAGGAGAGTTTTTGATAGGCACAGATACGGGCGCATTTGAGACCGGCAGGCAATACGGACCAGGCGGCTGTCAGAACTCGTCGCTCTCGCGAAGGTGGGAATAACAAGTCTACCTCGTTCCTAACTCGACCTTCCCCAAATCCGGGACCGCCCCCAAATGGATTGTAACCTTCCCGGAAGCTTCCGAGCTTCCGGGAAGGTTATGGTCAACCACTCTATTCTAGCCAATTATCCGCGGCGGCTGGTCGACCTCCTCGTGCCAGTGTCGCCAGCGGCGCTGCGAATGCCGTGCCAAACGTCGCGCCAGCCGCTGCTGTGCCTGCTGCCGACGCAGACAGGTGGGGCTCTGACGCGAGCGTAGGCTACGTCGCTGGCCGGGATTGCGCACGATGCGGATGGGTTTGGACTCGTGGTGAGATAACATGTAGAGGCTCCTTCCGGTTCAGCTTGTCCAGCAAATCTGTGGTACGATAGCGCTATTTGTACTGAGTTTACCGGCTAAAGTTGACACCCTGTGTCAACATCGCCCGCCGCTTTCACGCACATTGCTGACATCTTTCTCAGGAACTCGCCGTTTTTAGAAGCTGTTCAGCCCTCACCCCCAGCCCCTCTCCCAGAATAGGAGAGGGGGAGCCGTTCTCTTTGTGATCACAGGAAGATTGGGGCAGGGACTGAATCGTTACGTTTTTCCAGGAGCTTGCCATGCGCGCCGACCGTCTCATTTCGATGCTGATGCTGCTGCAAACGCGCGGCCAAATGACCGCGGGTGAGCTGGCCGAACGGCTTGAAGTCTCCACCCGCACCGTCTACCGCGATCTCGATGCGCTCAGTATTGCGGGCGTGCCCGTCTACGCCGAGCGTGGGCCACACGGCGGCTGTGCACTCATGGAGAGCTACCGCACCAACCTGACCGGTTTGAAGGAGGATGAGGTGCGCGCCTTATTCAGCTTTACCGTGCCCGGCCTGTTGGGCGATCTCGGCATCGGCAAAGCCTCCGAATCCGCCCTGCTCAAGCTGACCGCCGCGCTGCCCCGCCCCTTCCAGGACACGGCCGATTTTGTGCGGCGGCGCGTTCACTTCGATCCCGTCGCCTGGCAGCAGGGCGAGGAGCCGACGCCCCACCTGCCCGCCGTGCAGGAAGCGCTCTGGCAGCAGCGCCGCCTGGACATGACCTACCGACGCGGCGATGGCGCGTGGCGCGAGCGCGTGGTCGAGCCGCTGGGTTTGGTTGCCAAGGCGGGCGTCTGGTATCTGGTGGCGGGCATGAAAATGGTGGGTCGCCCGGATCGCGAGCAGATCTACCGCGTCTCGCGCATCGAAGCGGCGCAAGTCACGGATGAGCCGTTTACCTATCCGACAGACTTCGATCTAGCGGCCTATTGGACGGCCCAATCGGCACAGTTCCAGGAGAGCCTGGCCCAGTTTTCCGTTACGCTGTGCGTGGCGCACGACGGCGTGCCCGCGCTGGTGCAGACTTTTGGCGAAGGCATTCACCACTCGATTGCCCAGGCGAAGGTCGACGCGACCGATGGTTCCTGTCTGCTGCCGCTCGTCTTTTCTTCGGAGGAGGAGGCCTGTCGGCAGATATTGCGCTTGGGGACGGTGGTGGAGATTGTCGAGCCAGCGGGGCTGCGGGCGCGGGTGGTCGAGGCGGCGAAGGAATTGATTGGGCACCACGATTTGTGAGGAAGTTTTGCCGCGGATTGCGCGGATTGCGCGGATTTTTGGTTGGGCAGATGGAGATTAGGAGTTTTGGTTTTTTTATCAGCGAGGAAACTGTTGGCGGCTACGGACAACACGCTTTTTTTGTAGGGAGTCGCTGCCGAAGTTGTACAGGATGGCGAGTTCAAGGCCCGTGGTGGTAAGGTAGTTGATCGCTTGCGCGGTGTGTCGATTGTGAAACGTGGAGGTAGCTTTTAACTCCAGTACGACTTTGTCCTCAACGATAAAATCAGCTTCGTAATTGCCGACAATTGTACCCTTATACGTTACGGTTAGCGGAATCAGTTGCTTAAATTGAATGGCTCGCAGGGACAGTTCGTGCGCCAGCGCCGTTTGATACACCGCCTCCAAAAAGCCAGGCCCCAGCTGTCGATGCACCTCCATCGCCGCACCATTCAACGCAAAGCTCAACTCTTGATGCAATAGTTTGGACATGCCAGTTCATCCTTTCCGCTGTCTTTTCTTGCTTAACTCTCAGTAAGATTACTTATCTTATCAGATACCAAGCTTGGTAACGTAGGAAATTTGACGCAAATTTCTAGTACACCCTTACCTGATGGTCAACAAGCCAAAAATCCGCGCAATCCGCGTAATCTGCGGCTAAAATCCTGGTGAACCTATGAATCTCCTCTCCCAAATTTCCGATCTCCACTTCCCCGCCGATCTCCCGCCCACGCTCCTTCGCGTTACCCAGCGCTTCGACCGTCCCCTCGTCGGCGACATCCCCGCCGCCGCGCATGCCGCCGTCGAGCAGAGCGGCCTGCTGGCCGTTGCGCAGCCGGGGGACAGCGTGGCCGTGGGCGTCGGCAGCCGGGGGATCGCTAACCAGCCACAGGTGCTGCGCGCGGTGATCGAGCGGCTGCGCGAGGCGAAGCTGCAGCCATTTATCACGCCCGCCATGGGCAGCCACGCCGGCGCGACCGTCGACGGGCAGATAGAAATGCTGGCGAATCTCGGCGTGACGCGGGAGACGGTCGGCGCGAACGTGCGGGCGACGATGGAGGTGCAGGAAATTGGCCGCTTGCCCGACGGCCCGGCGATTTTCCAGGATGGGGTGACGGCGGCGGCGGACCACGTGCTGCTGGTCAACCGCGTCAAGCCGCACACGAGCTTTCGCGGCGATATCGAGAGTGGACTGGCGAAAATGGCGGTGGTGGGGCTGGGCAAGCAGCGGGGCGCCGCGGCGCTGCACGCGGGCGGGCCAGCCTGGCTGACGCGCCACATTGCGCCCGCCGCCAAGCTCTACGCCGAACGCACCAACCTGCGCGGCGGGATTGCCCTCATCGAAAATGGCTATGACGAGACGGCGGAGATTGTCGGCCTCACCGCCGGGGAAATCGGCGACGCGCGCGAGCGCGCGCTGCTCGCGCGCGCCAAGTCGCTGATGCCGAGCCTGCCCTTCCCCGAAATCGAGGTGCTGGTGCTGCGCGAGATTGGCAAAAATATCAGCGGCACGGGCATGGACACCAACATCGTCGGCCGCGTGCGCATCCCACGCCAAAGCGACGAAGCCTTTGGCGGGCCGGACATCGCCGTGATTGCCGTCCTCGACCTCACCGAAGCCACCCACGGCAACGCCTACGGCATCGGCCTCGCCAACGTCACCACCGCGAGAGTGGCCGCGCGGATCGACTGGCGCGCCGTCTACACCAACGCCGGCACGTCGGGCATGCTCGGCATGTTGCGCGCCCACCTGCCGCTAACGATGGCGGACGACCAACGGGCTTTGCAGATGGCAGCCCGCGGCTGCGGCTACCCGGCGGAGCAGGCGCGCTGGGTCTTTATCGAGAATACGCTATCGCTGGGCGAGCTGTGGGTGAGCGAGTCGCTGCGCGGCGAGGTCGAGGCGCACGAGCGGCTGTCGATTGAGGGGGAAGTGGCGCTGGAATTTGGGGAGGATGGGGCGATGCGGAAGCCGTGGACGTTAGTGTAACCCGTCTCAAACTTCACGTAAATTATTTGCCGCCAGCATCTTTATTGTGGCTGATTCGACTTTGAATATACCGATAGCCGTCATCAAACTTTGGAATCATTTTACAGTTGAGTACTTCTAAAATGTGCGTAATGTTTGGGCTGTCGAAATCGCGCGAGTTTTTGTTTAAAAAACAGCCGCCCCTGCTCTTGTTCCGCCGCAGATGGTTAACTATAGAAGCAAATACGAGGGCATCCTGAGGGCTTAAATCGTACTCCGCCTCAGTCTCTGCAGCGGAGGAGAGAACGTCCGCAGTCAGCGGGAGCACGGTTCCAACCTGCAAGATTTGCTTTCGAATGTGTGTAAATCTCGACCGCTCCTCTTCATTACTCCTGACTAAAAGATTTGCGATATCTCGAATACTTCTCACTCTCTCGGTATAAGACGCATTGCGCGATAATTCGCGCAGTTCCTTACTGAGCGCTTTTTGTAACTCTTGGCGGTGGGTGCTCTGTCTTCTTAACTTCTCATGCGGTTCAGCAAGTGAGTAAGCCGGTACAAATAAATGCACCTCCTGCATTCCACAAAGGCGCAGAATGTTTTCGCAGCTGCGACTTTGTTCCTGCTGAAAGACCAACTCAAGTACAAAATTCGTTTCAACATAGACGTTCACGCAAATACCTCTTGGTTTAAGTACCCCCCTTCGATTGCCTTCAGCAAACCCAAGTCAGCAAGTTCTTGATACGTGTGGTTTGTCTCATTTTTGTCTGTTCCCACATACATCAGTTCGGCTAGCCAAAAGTTGATGATCAGCTCAAAACTTGATCCGCTAATCTGTTCCGGCGCAATGTTTGCTCGCTCAAAATACGAAGCCAATAGGGAACGGGAATCAACCACTCGCGTTGGTGCACTCGACAACGAATCTAAATCAACGTTTTTCCAAATAAAAAATTTGTCGGGGGTTGCAATCAGAAAGAACTCGGTGTCAGGTAGATGACCGTGTGCCAGTAAATTGCGGCGAAAGCGAACTGCCCAATCAACCGACGCATTGAGCATTGTCTTGATCTCAACCGCTAGTACTGGATGATAATTTTGGTTGGACACCAAAATATCTGAGCGTGAATCCATTTTGATAATCCTTGCAGGCAGCTATCCCATCGTTTCGTGCAGCTCTAGTATACCAGATTTGGTCTATCTAAGCTACCGCTTTTTACAGCAGACAAGGAGCCAAGGCTACATCGGCCCCATCCGCCGCGACCCCACGTCGACTGCCGCGAACATCGAGGCATCAAAGCTGCGCTGCATCAAGTCCAGCTTGAGCGCTTGGTGGGCTGGATCGTTCCACAGATTCTCGAACTCCCCCGGATCGGTTTGCAAATCATACAGCTCACCCAAGCCGTGGCCGTGGTAGACGATGAGCTTGTAGCGCGCGTCGCGGTACATCGTGCCGTAGGAGCCATCGGGTTCGTCGAGCGTGTCGAAGTATTCGCTGCGCACAAAGTCGCGGTGGTGATCCGTTGGTGCGTCGCCCGTGAGAATGGATTGGAGCGAGCGGCCCTGTACGTAATCGGGCACGGGTTGCCCCACAAAGTCGAGCAGCGTCGGCGCAATATCCGTTAGCTCGACCAGCGCGTCGCTCTGCATATCCTGCTCGATCTGTCCCGGCCACGACCAGATCAGCGGCACGCGCACCAGCCCTTCGTAGAAGCGACAACCCTTCTGCAGCAGCCCGTGGTCGCCCAGCGTCTCGCCGTGGTCGCTCATAAAGATGACGATTGTGTTCTCGCGCTGGCCCGTCTCCGCCAGCGCATCCATCATGCGCCCCACCTGATCGTCGATCAGCTTGATCATGGCGTAGTAGGCAGCCTGGATTGTGTGCATGTCGCGGCTCAGGGGATTGCCCGTGGTGATTTGCTCCGGGCGGCGCACCTTGCTCTGAAAATCCACGCCGGCCAGCGCCGCCTGCTGCGCGAGATCGCTTTCGCGGAAGAGCGGGCCGGGCATGGCGGCGGGGTCGAACTGGTCGCGGTAGGCGCGCGGCGGGTTGAAGGGCGGGTGGGGATCGTAGATGTTGACGGAAGCCAGCCACGGCGCTTCACGTTCCTGCTGCATAAACTCGATCGTCTTTTCCGCACACCACGTCGTCTGGTGCAGCTCGGCGGGCACGCCGTCGTCGCTCTGCGTCAGCTCGCCGAGCACGTAGCCCCGTTCGCGCACCCAGTCGGCGTAATCGTGGCCCTGCGGCCAATCGTCGCGCGGGGCGTGGGAGTACTGCCAGTAGGAGTAGCCGTCGATCACGTGGCCGTCGGCGTCCTGCTGGCGCGCTTCGATGCGCCCGTAGGCGCTGCTGAGGTGCAGCTTGCCGATCAGCCCGCAGTCGTAGCCCGCATCGGCCAGCCGTTTGGTCACGAGCGGCGGCGAGGGCGGCACGCTTTCGTTGCCGTTGCGCGCGTTGTGGACGGTGCTGGGGTAGCAGCCCGTCAGAAAGCTGGCGCGGCTCGGCGTGCAGATCGGCGACTGGCAGTAGGCGTGGGTAAAGGCCACGCCCCCACGCACGAGCCGATCCACGTTGGGCGTGTCCACGTGCGGATTACCCAGCGCGCCGATTGTGTCCCAGCGCTGCTGGTCGGTGCAAAGCCACAGGATGTTGGGAGATTGAGTCATGGGGAATGTCTATCCGATTTAACGCAAGGGCGCAAAGGCGCAAGGGGGAAGGCTCGTTAATTGGATTGAATGGGCGGCAATTGACTTTTGCCGGAAACAGCGAACTATACAACCAGTGTTCTTTGCGAGAAATCTCTTCGCGCCCTTGCGCCTTTGCGTTAATTTTTTTAGTTTAACCCTGATCACAAATCTCAAACGTCACCTTGAGCGATTCCACCGGATCGCCCTTCGGCTTGTATTCGTGGCCGACGTAGAGATCGTAGCCCGTCTCCGCAATGGCCCGGCAGATGGCGCGGTAGTTCAGCTCCTGCGCGTCGTCCAAATCGTGGCGACCGGGGTTGCCCGCGGTGTGGAAGTGGCCGATCCAGCGGATGTTGTCGCGAATCGTGCGAATCAGGTCGCCCTCCATGATGGCCATGTGATAGATGTCGTAGAGCAGCTTGACGCGTGGGCTGTTGACGCGCTCGCAGACGGCGACGCCCCAGGCCGTGTGGTCGCACTGGTAGCCGGGGTGATCGACCTTGGAGTTGAGCAGCTCCACATTGAGGTTGACGCCCTTCTCCTCCGCATACCCCGCAACCCGCCGCAGCCCGTCCGCCGTGGCTTCGATGGCCTCGATTTCGCTCTGGTGGGGCTGGCGATTGCCGCTAAAGCAGATCAGGCCGGGGATGCCGTGTGCGGCAGCAATATCGATGGATTCGCGCAGCTCGGCCTCGATGCGCTCGTGGTTCGAGCGCTTGTTCAATCCATCGGGCAGCGAGCCGTGGCCGCTCATGCTGGCAACGGCGAGATTGTGCTGTTGCGCCAGCGCCATTACCTCGTCGAAGTCGTCGTTGCGCCCCCACAGCTCCACCGCCGCGTAGCCGATTTTGGCTGCGGTGGCAAAGAGCGCGTCCAGGGGCAGGTCGGCGGGCTTGAAGAGCGGGTAGCAGATCGATTGTTGGGTGCGCATGAAATTCGTCTCGTGGGAAGTAAAGAGTTTAACGCAAAGGCGCAAAGACGCAAGGGGAAATCTCGTTGATGAAGTTGGTTGGGCGGTGATGGGCAGTCGCCACAAGCAGCGATTTATACGACCAACCCCCTCAACAAAAAAGCGCTTTGCGTCTTTGCGCCTCCGCGTTAGTTTGCTGGGTCCGCTCCTAAAATTCCGTTCACCTCGTCCAGCTCCGCCGCCGATAACGCCCACTCGACGCTTTGGGCGTTGCCCTGCACCTGCTCGAGCTTCGTCGCGCCGGAGATGACGCTGCTGACGGCCGGGTGCGCCAGCAGCCAGGCGTGCGCCAGCTCGACCATCGAGTGGTCGCGCGCTTCGGCCCATGCCGTCAGCGCCTCGACTTTGCCATAGTTGGCGTCCGTCATGTAGCGCTGGACGTACTCGCTGCTTTCGCCGCGCGAGCCGCTTGGCGCCTCCTCGCCCCGTTTGTACTTCCCCGTGAGAAAGCCGCCAGCCAGCGGGAAATAGGGCAGGATGCCGACGTCGTGCGCGCCGCAGTAGCCCAGCACCTCGTTCTCGATTTCGCGCTCAAACATGTGGTAATGATTCTGGATGCTCACAAAGGCCGTCCAGCCGCGAACCTCGGCCAGCACGTTGGCGCGGGCGAGCTGCCACGCCGTGTAGTTCGAGCAGCCGACGTAGCGCACCTTGCCGCTGCGCACCAGATCGTCGAGCGCGCGCAGCGTCTCCTCGATGGGCGTGTCATCGTCCCAGCGGTGCATCTGGTAGAGATCGATGTGGTCGCTCTGCAGACGGCGCAGGCTCGCCTCCACGGCGTTGGCAATGTGGTAGCGCGACGCGCCCCCGTCGTTGGGGCCATCGCCCGTGGGGATCACGCACTTGGTCGCCAGCACCACTTTGTCCCAATTGCCCTTCAGCGCCACGCCCAACGTCTCCTCCGAGCGCCCCTTCTGGTACATATCCGCCGTGTCGAGCAGGTTGATGCCGAGGTCGATACAGCAGTCCACGATGTCGTTAACGCCCTGCTGATCGACCTTGCCGCCAAATTGATTGGTCCCCAGCCCAATGGCCGAGACGCGCAGGCCCGACGGGCCGAGCTGTCGATATTGCATAAAAACTCCTTTTGAACACAGAGCGTACAGAGTCAAACACAGAGGTACACAGAGAAATTTTCTGCTTTTCTCTGTGTACCTCCGTGCATCCTCTGCGCGCTCTGGGTAATGGGTTGATCTTTAAAACGTATAGCTGATTTCCCACGCCGCCGATTCGCCCTGCGCCAGCGCTGCGTCGAAGTACGGCTCAAAAGAGAAGGTGCGGTCGTTGCCCCAGATGGGGAGGAAGTCCGTCGCGTAATCAATTGTCGCTGCGACTTCGCCAACCAGCGGGTGGTGCTGCGTAATGGTCATGCCCTCTTCTGCGTCGGAAAAGCCGAGGGGCTGGAAGTGGCCCTTTGTCCAGTCAAAATCGGGGTCGAGGCAGATGAAGTCGTCGTCGTTCAAAAAGTAGGCGGGGTTCTCGGGCAGCTCAATCGGCACGGAGAAGGAGCACTGCACGCCGTCCGGCGTGGGCGGGAAAAAGGGGTGGGGAAACCAGCGCACGGGGAGCGTTGATTCGCCCGCGCTGCGGATGCTCGTGCGCGAGCGAACGGTGCGCTCGACCAATTCCACGCGACGCTCCAGCATGTAGGCCCAGCCCTGAAACTCCTGCGCCGTGCGCATGGTCACGCTCGTCTCATCCTGCTCGACCTGCCAGGGCAGGAACTCGATTACCTCCGGGTTGTGGCGCACGTCAAAGGGCTCGCGCTCGCTCGTCCGCCGCACGCGACCGACGCCGATCACGCCCACCTCGTCGCCGAGGCTTGCCGCGTCGCCGCCGAGCGGGGTGAAAAACATGTCCGGTGCGCCCTGCCCGTTAAACGGATTCGGATGGGGCTCCGGATATTCCGGCCCGCTCAGCAGCGGGCCGTGCGCGGCGTCCGCCACCTGGTGGATGTAGCCGCCCGCGACGTAGCGCGAGCCGAGAAGCTCGGTATCGGTCGCCGGGTCGAGCAGGGAGAGGGTGAGCTGGTCGTTTTGAAGGGTGTACATGGGCAACTCCGCGCTTGTATATAAAGTGATGTTTGAATCTTAGCACAGGTCGGTTCCCGATAAAACTCACCTCTCGCCTTATCTATTCACGCCATACATAATCGGGCCAAGGGAGATTATCAGGCCAAGGACGACGGGGAAGTTGATGTAGCTTGAGCACCGAATCAACAACAGCTTCCGCCATCAACTCTCTACTTTCACCAATGTAAAATCGGTAGAGTTGATCGGCTATCACCGTTTCAGCGTGCCACTTGCCGCGAAAGTCTTTTCGCAATATCGCCATTTCTTCTTCATCATACACACCCATTTCGTAAACAATGATTGAATGAGTGGTTGAGCGTTCCAACCACTCAAACCATTCTTCAGTATCGGAAGGTTTGTAGGAGTCTATCTGCTTCGTTTTTCTGTCCTCAATATGAATAGCGTAATCAAAACCGAACAAACCAAACGTTTCTTGTATCAGTCTGACAAACATTCTCAGAAATCTTTCTTTTAACACCCTGTTTACTCTCTCAAAAAGTCCAAAATAATTCCGTGCACCAGCTGCTCCACCGGCGCGCGGTCATCGGTGAAGATTGGCGCATCCGCCGGCGGCTGGGCGATTCGTGCCTGCGCGGCAGCGCTGCTCGCAAAATCACGAAATTCGGCGGGCAGCGTCTCCGGCAAATCAGCGGCGCGACGTTGAAAATCCGCCAGCGCCGTTGGCTGCACCGTTGCCACCACCAGCGAATTCGCCAGCGTGCCCGGCGGCCCCGGCTCGTCGATCACGTGGACGCTGGGGAAAACCGCCAGCAGCGTCGCCGACAGCGCATCGACCAGCGCGAAATTATCGGGCGTGCGCCCAACGTTGATGGCGAGCACGCCGTCGTCATCCAAATGCTGGTGAATGAGCGTAAAAAATTCGAGCGTGGTGAGGTGAAAGGGAATGTAGGGCGGGCGATAGGCGTCCACGGCGACAATATCCCAGCGTGCGTTGCTCGGCTGCCGGGCAAGCCAGGCGCGCCCGTCGGCGGCAACGGCGGTGAGGTTGGGCTGCGTCATGCCAAAGTAGGTGCGGCCCACGTCGAGAATCTGCGGGTCGAGCTCGATGCCGGTGATGGGCAGCGGGCCGTAGACGTTGGTGTAAAGCTCGCTCACCGTGCCCGCGGCGAGGCCAATGAGGAGTAAATTATCCGGAGCAATGCTAACGGATGCAGCGGATCGGGCGGATGCAGACGGATTTTCTGATCCGTGTCCACCTGTGTTTATCCGCATTTCATTCTGAGTCTGGAAGAGCGGCGCGAGCAGGAAATAATCCCAGATGCCGTTGCTCAACAGCATTTGCGGGTGGTAGACGCTATGGATGCCGATGCCGTCGTTGAGCTTGAGGTGGCGCTCCGTGCCCCACCCCCGCACGGCAATGTAGTTGTAGCGACTCTCGTCCTCGTAAATCAGTTCGCCCTGTACTTGATCGTCCCACGCCGCGCGCACCGCCCCCGTCGGCTGCGTGATCGCCAGCAGCGCCAGCACCACGGCGATGCCGCCCAGCGGAACCCAGCGATGTCGCTGCCCCAAGCTGCCCAGCGCGACGACCGTTAGCGGCGCGAGCGCCAGGATGTAGAAAGTCCAGCGCGTGCCGTAGGCCGGAATCAGCCAGAGCACGGGCAGGAAGGTGCCGACCAGGCTGCCCGCCGTGCCAATTGCGTAGAGCCGACCGGCGGTCTGCCCGGTCTGCGCCAGATCGTCGACGGCGAGGCGCAGCGCCCAGGGCGTGGCCGTGCCAAAGAGCACGCCGGGCAGGCTAAAGAGCAGCAGAATCGCCAGCAGCGCGCTCGCCAGCAGCCCCGGCGCAAAGTCCGCCAGCCCGACCGCCGCCAGCCGCAGCACCGGCTGGCTCAGCGTCGGCACCAGCGCGAGGCCGATGCAGGCCAGCGTAATTGTTAGGTCGAGCATTTGCCGCTGGGGAAAGCGGTCGGCCAGCTTGCCGCCGAGCCACGCACCCACGGCGAGATAGAGCAGAATCAACCCGATCAGCGCTGCCCAAATCAATTGATTGTTGCCAAACGACGGCTCCAGCAGCCGCGCCGCGCTCAGCTCCATGCCCAGCGTTGCCGCGCCGGTGGAGAAGACGAGGAGGGAGAGATATCGCATGGGGAATAGTGAAGCAGAGGTTGGGAGGAATTGCAAAATGGGGGCCAAGCAGCAGCCCACCCACCCGCCAATCCCGTGGCTTTTGTGGGACAATCTGCGTCATGCACCCACCCATTCTCGACGCGGCCACCCATTCTTGATGCGGCCACCCGACCCTTGACCTTGTCTACCGCTTCGGCTCCCGCGCAGGCGACAGCTTTGGGGGCAACGTCGGCCCGATGAGCGAAACGGACGGTGCCGTGCTGCTCCAGCACGGCACGGACAGCTTTGCCCTGCAGCATGAAGCTTGCAAAGCGCTGGACATCGATAAAGTCGACCTGGTGCTGCTCGACCGCGTGCCGATTGAGCTGGCCTGGCGCGTGATTGCACGGGAGAAGCTGCTCTTTGCGCGCAGCCAGTACGTGCAGGTCGAGTACGAGGCGAACGTGAGGAGCCGCTATGGGGATTACCTGCCCGTGCTGCGCGCGCAGCGCGAGGACATTTTGCAGAGGAGAAATCGTGACCGACGAGCTGAGTGGGTTCGAGCGGCGCTTAAACGAACTGAACGAACGCTTGCTGAGATTGGAAATTAGAGGTTTAGCCAATCACCGCGGTCGATGCCGGCTTGGCGCAGCAGTCGGTTGACAGAGGAGCGCTGATATCGCCGCTGTGGGGGTTGGGGATGAAGAGCTTTCTCTCGCCTTTGACCATGTATTGATGGTTGCCGCCGGAATACGGCCCGTCAAAGCCGAGCGCGCGCAAATTTTGGATGAGCCTGCGTCGCTTGATGGGTTTGAGTGCGGGCATCAGACTGGCTCCAAAGCAGCATCGAGTTTGATGCCGTCCAGCGTAGGCAGCTCGTGCCCAAGCCGCAGGCCAAGGATAATCCATCCCTCCAACACTTCCTGCAGCTGTGCTCGGCAGGCTTCCAGCGTTTCCGCATTGGCAAAGATGCCGTCCAATCCAGGAATTTCTGCGTAAAAGGTATCATCTTCCAGCAATTCATATTGGGCGCGGTGCATGGCCGCTTGAATATAGTCGCTGATCATTGAATTCTTCCTTCCAATGGAGTCATGTGCAAGGCGGGTACTTGCGGTTCAATTCCTCGGCCACCACTTCATCGACCCGTTCCGCCGTGTTGCCGGGGCCGCCGGAAAACATACCGGCAATTTGCAGAAGTGGATTGTCAGCGGCAGAACCGTTCGCGGGCTTTGGCTGTTCGCGTCGCCAAAGCTCACGCTCGACCAAATTGACCACCGCTTCCGGCGTAAGCAACCCCGCCGCTTCCGCACTGCTGGCAACGGTGTCGGGCAGTTCCAGGGTTAAATTGATGGAAGTCATGTGTCCTCGCTTTCGTGAATAAGCCTCACTATAGCAGCCTCCACGTCGACCCGTCAATCCCGCCGCTTTTGTGATACAATCTCCCCATGCACCAGCCCATTCTCGACGCGGTCACCCAACTCGCCGTCCGCCACCCGACCATCGACCTCGTCTACCTCTTCGGCTCCCAGGTCGAGGGTGGCTTTGGGGGCAACGTGGGGCCGATGAGCGACTACGACTTCGCCGTGCTGCTCGTCCCAAGTTGAATCCATGCCAAAACCTGATAGAATGCACCATGCGCTTTGAGTGGGACGAAGACAAAAATGTGGCAAATATCGCTAAACGAGGTATCTCCTTTTCCTTCGCGTCCAAAGTTTTTGAAGATAAGCGACGCTCGACGACGCGAAATCGACGACGAGATTTTGGCGAACCGCGCTTCGTGACACTCGGCCACATCAACGACAGGCTGTACGTCGTCGTTCACACGCCACGCGCATCATCAGCGCGAGGAAAGCAAACAAGCGGGAGCAGCGCGCATTTTATGCACAGGAGAACGAGGAGTAACGATTATGGGGAAAACCATCACCTACACACCTGACCCAAACAACCCCGTCCGGTTGACTGATGCAGAACAAGCTCGCATCGACGAGCTAGCTGAGTTGGGTGGCCCCGAATACTACGCCGACATTCCGGAATTGGACGAGGCGTTTTTTCAGAGCGCCCAATTTTTTGGCCCGGAAGCGGAAGCGACAGAGTTTGCTCGCGCGGCTGCCGAAGTGGAGAAGGAAAGCGTCAGCATTGAATTGACGCCGAGCGCGGCGGCCTATATGCGCCATCGTGGCCCCGATTTCCGGTCGCGTCTGGGCGCGATCATTGAAGCACACATCGCCGAAGCAGCGCGAAACGAGCAGCGCGCTGGCTAGATTTCCCCATGCACCCACCCATTCTCGACGCGGCCACCCAGCTCGCCGACCGCCACCCCACCCTCGACCTCGTCTACTTGTTCGGCTCCCGCGCAAGGGACGACTTTGGGGGCAACGTGGGGCCGATGAGCGACTACGACTTTGCCGTGCTGCTCCAGCACGGCACGGACAGCTTCGACCTGCAGATGCGGTTGCAGCACGAGGTTTGCAAGGCGCTCGACACCGACAAAGTCGACCTGGTGCTGCTCAACCGCGTGCCGATTGAGCTGGCCTGGCACGTAATTGCGCGGGGCAAGCTGCTCTTTGCGCGCAGCAAGTACATTCACGTCGAGTACGAAGCAAACGTGATGAGCCGCTACGGGGATTACCTGCCCGTGCTGCGCGCGCAGCGCGAGGACATCTTGCAGAGGAGAAACCGTGACCGACGAGCTGAGTGGTATCGAGCGGCGTTTGAACGAGCTAAACGAACGTTTGCTGAGATTGGGGACGATGCTGGATGAAGAGCGGAGCGCTTTTGATCGCAATGCCTTTTTGCGGGACGTTGCGGAGCGCAATTTGGAGGTGGCTGCACAGTGCGTCATCGACATTTGCCACCGCATCGTGACGCTGGAAGGTGCGCAAAAGCCGACGGACTACTACGAAGCCATTCTGCGCATGGGTGAAATCGGCGTGCTGCCGACCGACTTCGCTGAACGCCTCGCGCCGATTGCCGGGTTCCGCAACGTGCTCATCCACGAGTATCTCGGCATCGATTGGGACTTGGTGTATGAGAGTTTGCACAGTATCGGTCAGCTTGAGATATTTCTTGAGCATATCAACAGATGGATGCGTAAGCGTCGCAATCGCCCGGAATGAGCATTCATCCCCCGTGACGTCGCCACCCAACTCGCCGCTCCATAATTCTGTGGTACAATAACTTTCAACTTCATTAGACTCAAATTCATTCTATCGGGCAATTCATCATGGGCTGGTTAGTAGCGATTGCGCTAGCGATTTTTGCTATTTTGCTGTTTATTCTGGTGCGAACAGGTGTCATACATGGCGAGATTGTAGAGCAGCTCGGTGATATTATTGCGCTCGTTGCTGGCATCGCCGCCATTCTAGTGTTCGTAATTCCGGCTGCGACGTCGGACAATTCATCGAATGACACGCCTCTTGAGAGCGGGGCGGCTCTTACTCTGCAGGCAATTGCGCAAGCTGAACCGACGGCCGCAACGACGGTACAGCTACGCCCAGCCCAACCGACATGGTCACACCGCAACCATCGCCGACTCAAACGCTCACACCACAGCCTACTCATACAGCAACATCTACCCTAACCAACGCTCCAACACCCTCACCGTCGCCTACTCAAACTCGCACCCCAATTCCGTCTGCTACGCCAATGATTGTGCCATCTATTGAAGCAACGCTTGAAAATTTTTTCGAGCCTGAAATTGTAACAGCTACTCCAACTCAGCCACCTCCTTCCGTAAGAGCGGCTGATGCATCTGTGTGGGCTTCTCCGCTACAACCAAATGCATATCTAACGCAGATAGAACCGCTAAATAATAGACATTA
This sequence comes from Caldilineaceae bacterium, assembly GCA_965213535.1. Taxonomy (GTDB): domain Bacteria; phylum Chloroflexota; class Anaerolineae; order Caldilineales; family Caldilineaceae; genus JBCCFC01. Next base: position 4,939,597 of record OZ243888.1, on the reverse strand, counting down.
TATCGATTAAATGGACAAGAAATAGAAGGGCGGGTAAACTGAAGGCATTCCAGAAAAAAGAGGAGATGCCCAATGAGCCACTACCAAAAGTATGCTGAAAAGCCAATTGACTTTCTGGCCTTGACTGGCTACACACGCGAAGAGTTCGACGCCTTGCTTCCCCACTTTGCGGACTGTTTTTATGAGCGGATGCGCACCCATCAGCTGGACGGCAAGCCTAGGGGGAAGCGGCGCTATGTTGACTACCAGAATAGTCCGTTAGCCACGGTAGAAGAGAAACTGTTCTTCATTTTGAACTACTTGAAGAGCAACAATCTGCAAACGGTGCAGGGGTCACTCTTCAACCTTAGCCAACCCAAAGCCAACCAGTGGATTCACACCTTGCACCCCGTCCTGAATCAGGCGCTTGCCCAAGCGGAGGCGTTGCCTGCCCGCGAGATGGACGCGGTCTCCTTTGCCGAAGAGGAGACGCTGTACTTCCATGACGGAACGGAGCGCCCGATTCCCCGCCCCAGCGACCCGGACAAGCAGCGCTTTTTCTACAGCGGCAAAAAAAACGGCACGCCGTAAAGAACAATGTCGTCATCGACTCGCAAGGGCAAGTGCTGTTTGTCTCCGACACGGTCGAGGGCAAGCGGCACGACAAACGGCTGGCGGAGGAAATAGACTACACGCTGCCACAGGGGAGCCGACTGGCTCAGGATACCGGCTTTCAGGGCTTCAGCTTGGAGCAGGTGACGATTTTGCAGCCCAAAAAGAAGCCGCGCAACCAAGAGCTGTCTGAGTTTGACAAGCACAAGAACAGCTGGCTTTCCTCGTTGCGCACCCGGATTGAACATGCCATTGGCGGCGTCAAACGCTATCGGATTGTGAAAGACAAAATTCGCAACTGGAAGCCGGGCTTTCGCGACGCGGTCTTTGAAACCTGTTGTGGCCTGCATAATTTTCGACTCAATTTCCGCCCTTGGTCCTATGGCCCCCTTCAGCTTCATCTCTTTATCGAATTCTAATCGATATAATGTCTAATAGGTTAAGTGGCAAAAGAACTTTTGGCTGGCATACAGTTGTGACGCTTCAAGAAAATCAGGCGTTTGAACTAGTGTTTTGGCGACCAGGTGAAGATCCGCGAATCAATGGTTTAGGGCCAATCGGCTATAGCGATGCTACGACCGTCGTTGTCGACTTAGAAGTTGCTAAGCAGCAAATCCCAGAACTGATCGCAGGACGAAGATATGCCTGGGGCGTTCTCCTCGTCCAAGAAGAGCCGTATGCCCGCATCGGATACGTCGGAGGACAACACGTCTTTCGTCTTGATTAAATAGATACAGTAAAACAAAACGATGAAATCCCTCATACAACTTGACAACTCCACCCCCTCCCCGCTACACTTCGCCCACCGAACTACCCCGACATTTGCCTCATTTGACCGACACGTTTTTATAGCTCGCCGCCGCGCCCTCGACCCCCGCCACCGCACCCACGCGCCGCGACGAGTATTCCAAGGAGACCTCCATGCCCCCTGTCCAACCAAAATTCCGCACGAGCGCCAACTGGCTGCTCGTGCTCTCGCTGCTGACTTCGCTATTCGCGGGCGTCGTCGCGCCGACACCCGCTATCGCCGCGCCCGCGCAGCAGGACGGCCCGGCCAGCGTATCCGTGGCCGGCAGCTTGAACAGCGAAATCGGCTGCGACGACGACTGGCTGCCCGACTGCGCCGAGGCCGAGCTGGCCTACGACGCAGACGACGACGTCTGGCAGGCAGAATTCGAGCTGCCCGCGGGCGACTACGAGTATAAGGCCGCGCTCGACGACGCGTGGGACGAGAACTACGGCGCGGGCGCGACGCCCGACGGCGACAACATCGCCCTTTCGCTGGCCGAGCCGACCACGGTCAAGTTCTACTACGACCACAAGTCCCACTGGGTGACGGACAACGTCAACTCGACCATTGCGACGGCGCCGGGCAGCTACAACAGCGAGGTCGGCTGCCCCGATGATTGGCAGCCGGAGTGCCTGCGCACCTGGCTGCAGGATGTGGACGGCGACGGCGTCTATACCTACACGGCGAGCGACCTGCCCGCCGGGGATTACGAGCTCAAAGTCGCCCTGCGCGAGGCGTGGGACGAGAGCTACGGCGACGCCGACAACAACAACGTTCCCTTCACGATCGTCGAGGGCGGCTCGCTGCTCGTCAGCTTCGACACGAGCGACAACAGCGTCAGCGTGGCGACGGACGCCGTGGGCGAGCCGGTCGTGCCGGGCGAGCTGCCGGACGTGGAGACCCGCGCGGCGCTCGTGCAGCCGCCCGCCCGCCACCCGATCCAGGACGACATCTTCTACTTTGTGATGCCGGATCGCTTTGACAATGGCGATCCATCCAATGACCTCGGCGGCCTGGAAGGCGACGCGATGGTGACGGGCTTCGACCCGACCGACAAGGGCTTCTTCCACGGCGGCGACCTGGCCGGGCTGATCGACCAGCTCGATTATCTGGAAGGGCTCGGCATCACCGCGATTTGGATGACGCCCGTCTTCAAGAACAACCCGGTTCAGGGCTCCGGCGACGACATCTCGGCGGGCTACCACGGCTACTGGATCACCGATTTTACCCAGTTCGATCCGCACTTTGGGACGAACGAAGAGCTGGAGGAGCTGATCGAAGCGGCCAAGGCGCGCGACATCAAAATCTTCTTCGACATCATCACCAACCACACCGCCGACATCCTCAAGTACGAGCAGGGCAACTACGCCTACGTGCCCAAGGACGAGCAGCCCTACCGCGACGCGGAAGGCAACGAGTTCGACGACCGCGACTTTGTCGGCGGCAACAAATTCCCGGCGCTCGACCCGCAGACGAGCTTCCCCTACGTGCCCGTCTATCCGCGCGAAGAGGATGCGACGCTCAAGGTGCCGACCTGGCTCAACAATCCCATCTACTACCACAACCGCGGCGACACCTCCTTCACGGGCGAGAACTCGCTCTACGGCGACTTCTTTGGGCTGGACGATCTCTTCACCGAGCACCCGGATGTGGTCGAGGGGATGATCGACATCTTTACCTTCTGGGTCGAGAATTACGACATCGACGGCTTCCGCATCGACACGGTCAAGCACGTCAACCCAGAATTCTGGGAGGCCTTCTCCACGGCCATCAACGGGGCCGCAGCCGCCAAGGGCGACGACGACTTCTTCATCTTTGGCGAAGTCTTTAGCGGCGACGAGCGGCTGCTCTCCTTCTACCCCACCGCCACCGACATGCCCGCCGTGCTCGACTTCCGCTTTCAGGAGGCCGTGCGCAACTACGTCTCTGCTGGCGGCGCATCGGACGGGCTGCGCGTGCTCTTTGAGAACGACGACTACTTCACCGACGCCGACTCCTCGGCTCAGATGCTGCCGACCTTTATCGGCAACCACGACCGCGGCCGCTTTGCCTGGTTTGTCACGCAGGACACGCCGGGCTTGAGCGAGGCCAACCAGCTGGCCCGCACGGAGCTGGCCCACGCGCTGATGTACTTTGCCCGCGGCGTGCCCGTCGTCTACTACGGCGACGAGCAGGGCTTTGTGGGCCGCGGCGGCGACAAGGACGCGCGCCAGGATATGTTCCCCTCGCAGGTCGCCGAATACAACGAGGATGATCTGCTCGGTACGGACGCCACCACGGCGGACGCCAACTTTGATACGGCGCACCCGCTTTACGGCAGCCTGGCCGACTTTGCCGAAGTCTACAATGCGCACCAGGAACTGCGCACCGGTGCACAAATTCACCTCTACAGCGAGGATGATGCGGGCATCTACGCCTTTGCGCGCATGAACCGCGAGACGCGCGAGCCCTACATTGTCGCCGTCAACAACACGGCGGCGGAGCAAACGGCGTCTGTCCCGGTGCTTCTGAGCGACACCCGCTTTTCATCGATTTACCCCGAAGCGCCCTCTGCCCTCACCAGCGACGCCGACGGCAACCTCAGCGTCACCGTGCCGCCCTTTGGCTTGGTGATTTTGCGCGCGGAGGGCTTCCTGCCCGCGCCGAGCGCCGACGCCTCCGTTGGCATTACCACGCTGACGGACAGCCAGACGATTTCGCTGACGGTGGAAAATCTGGACGGCAATGCCGTGCTCCAGCGCATCGAAGTTGGCGTCGACGTAGCGAGCGACGTGCCCGTCGAGGTGACCTTTGCCGTGCGTCGCCAGGGCGAGGAGGCGTACACGCCGATTGGCACGGACGACAACGCGCCCTACCGCGTCTTCTACGACACCCAATATCTGCTGGGCAATCTGACCAACGTCGAGGAGGAGCTGGACTTTATCGCCATCATCAATGACGGCGAAACCTACCCTGCCGCGCAGGTCGAGGACGTGCGCCCGGTGATCGTCGAAGAGGATGACACCGCTGTTGGCGGCGACGGCGACTACCCGTATGCGGTCGTCCACTACCTGCGCAGCGACGGCGACTACGGCGACGAGACCAGCGACGACTTCAACGACTACTGGGGCCTCCACCTCTGGGGCGACGCGCTCGCCGAAGGCGAGGCGACCGAGTGGCCCGCGCCCAAGCCCTTCCTGGGCGAGGACGACTACGGTCGCTTTGCCTGGATTGCGCTGGCGGACAGCAGCCAGGATGTCAACTTCATCGTCCACCGCGGCGACGCCAAGGACGGCACGGAGGACGATCGCAGCTTCAACCCCAACGGCGACGGCCCCGAAATCTGGCTCAAGCAGGACGACGGCGCGTTCTACACCTCGCAGGCCGCAGCCCAGGGCTACGTCACGATTCACTACCAGCGCGCCGACGGCGACTACGGCGATTTTGATTCGGACGACTTCAACGACTTCTGGGGGCTCCACCTCTTTGGCGACGCCGTTGCCGACGACGCGGCCACCGAATGGACAGCCCCGCGCAAGCCAGACGGGACGGACGACTTCGGCATCTTCTGGCAGGTTCCGGTCGACGACGTGGACGCCGAACTCGGCTACATCATCCACCGCGGCGACGCCAAATCGCCCAACGAGGATGACCAATTCCTGACGCCGAGCGAGACGCCCGCCACGTGGGCCGTCGCCGAAGATGGCGTCATCTATGACTCGCTGGGTGCGGCCACCAACATGGCCACGATTCACTACCACCGCCCCGAAGGCGATTACGGCGACTACGACTCCGACGACTTCAACAACTACTGGAGCCTCTACACGTGGACGGGCGCGGCCGATCCCGCTCCCTCGTGGCAGGAATCCCTTAAGCCCACGGGCGTCGACAAGTTTGGCGTCTATTGGGACGTGGTACTCGAAGAGGGCGCAACACAGTTGAACTACATCATCCACCGCGGCGACGAGAAGGACCCCGGCCCCGACCAGCTGCTCGACGTCGAGAGCGAGGCCTACGAAGTCTGGCAGCTTCAGGGCGCGGACCCCGCGGACCCCTACCTGCTGCCGATTGAGATCAGCGACGGCCCGCGCGCCGGTGGCAACATCAACCAGGCCAGCGCCCACTGGGTGCGCGAGAACGTGATTCTGTGGGACATCGACGTGCCGGACGGCGCGACGGTTGCGCTTTACTACGCGGCGGACGGCGGCATTACGCTCGATAACCTGGGCGAAAGTGATTCGCTTGCGCTGACGCAGAATCCCGACGCGCTAACCGAGGAAATTGCCGAGGACATGCCGCACTTGGCGGGCTACAACGCCTTCGCGCTCGATACCGACCGCGAGACGGCGGACGCGATTCTCAAGGGGCAACACGTCGTCGCCGTTGTGCAGGACGGCACGGTCGTCGACGTGACGGGTCTGCAAATCCCCGGCGTGCTGGACGACCTGTACACCTTCGACGGCGACCTGGGGCTGACCTTTGTGCGCGTGGCGTCGAGCGACGGCAGCGTCGTCTCCACGCCCAACGTGCTGCGGCTGTGGGCTCCCACGGCGCGCAGCGTCAACGTCCACATCTTCGAGAGCGCGGACGCCGAGGAGGCCTTCCAAATCATCCCGATGACGCTGGACGCGACGACCGGCACCTGGAGCACGCAGGGCAACGGCACTTGGATGGGGAACTACTACCTCTATGAAATCGACGTTTACGTGCCAAGCACCGGGCAGGTCGAGACGAACATTGTGACCGACCCCTACGCTTTTGCGTTGAGCACCAACAGCGAGCGCGTGCTGATTGTCGACCTGAACAACCCGGAGCTGATGCCCGAAGGCTGGATGGAGCTGGAGCGCCCGCCGCTTGCCGCGCCGACCGATGTCTCCATCTACGAGCTGCACATGCGCGACTTTAGCATCAACGATCCGACCGTGCCGGAGGAGTTCCGCGGCACGTTCAAGGCCTTCACCGTGCCCGATTCCGACGGCATGACGCACCTGCGCGCGCTCTCCGCGGCGGGGCTGAATCACCTGCACCTGCTGCCCATCTTCGACATTGCGACGATCAATGAGGACGCTTCCGAGCGCGTCGAGCCGGACATTCCGGCGGACGCGGGGCCAGCTTCCGAGGAGCAGGCCGAGGCCGTCGAAGCCGTGCGCGACCAGGACGGCTTTAACTGGGGCTACGACCCGTACCACTACACCGTGCCCGAAGGTTCCTACAGCACCAACCCCAACGACGCCACGCGCATCGTCGAATTCCGCGAAATGGTAATGGCGCTCAACGACGCCGGGCTGCGCGTGGTGATGGATGTGGTCTACAACCACACCAACTCAGCGGGCCAGGACGAGCGCTCGGTGCTGGATAAGATCGTGCCCGGCTACTACCACCGGCTCGACGAAATCGGCAACGTGGCGACGAGCTCTTGCTGCCCCAACACCGCGACCGAACACGCGATGATGGAGAAGCTGATGATCGATTCGCTGGTGACGTGGGCCGAGCAGTACAAGGTCGACGGCTTCCGCTTTGACCTGATGGGCCACCACATGAAGCAGAATATGCTCAACGCGCGCGCCGCGCTGGACGAGATCGACCCGTCGATTTATATCTACGGCGAGGGCTGGAACTTTGGCGAGGTGGCGGACAACGCGCGCGGCGTCAATGCGACGCAGATTAATATGGCGGGCACGGGCATCGGCACCTTTAACGACCGGCTGCGCGATGCGGCTCGCGGCGGTGGCCCCTTTGACGGCGGTCAGGATTTGATTACGAATCAGGGCTTTATCAACGGCCTCTACGTCTATCCCAACGCCAACAACGACGCCAGCGAGGACGAGCTGGCCGAGCTGCTGCTCAGCGCCGATCAGATTCGCGTCGGCCTGGCGGGCAACCTGGCCGCTTACGAGTTCGAGGCGGCGGACGGCACGGTGAAATCCGGCAGCGAAATCGACTACAACGGCTCGCCCGCTGGCTACACCGCCAGCCCGCAGGAGCACATTATCTACGTCTCCGCCCACGACAACCAGACCCTGTACGACAACAACGTCTACAAGCTGCCCGCTGACGCCACGACAGAGCAGCGCATCGCCGCCCAAAATCTCGGCATTGATCTCACGGTGCTGGCCCAGGGCGTGCCCTTCCTCCACGCGGGCGTTGATCTGATGCGCTCGAAATCCATGGAGCGCGATTCGTACAACAGCGGCGACTGGTTCAACCGCCTGTTCTTCGACCGCTCGTTCAACAATTTTGGCGTGGGCATCCCCGTCGAGGCGGGGGACGATGCGGTGCTGATCGCGGAGTTCCTGGCGAACGAGTCGCTGCAGATGGGCGAGGACGAAATCACGCAGACGGTGGAGCACCTGCGTCAGATGTTGGCGGTGCGCTACTCATCACCCTTGTTCCGGCTGCAAACGGCGGAAGAGGTGCAGGCTCGCGTGCGCTTCCACAACACCGGGCCGGACCAGGTGCCGGGCGTGATCATCATGTCGATCAGCGACAACCTGGATCAGACGGAAGTCGGCGCGGCGCAGGCGGCCGATCTCGATCCGGAGCGCGAGTTTGTGGTGGTGGCTTTCAATGCGAATCCGGAGGATGTAGAAATCAGCGTGGCGGCGCTGGAAGGCTTGCCCCTGGTTCCGAACGAGATGATGGAGGACGAGACGGCCAGTCGCTTTAACGACACCAGCGGCACGCTGCTCCTGCCCGCCTACAGCACGGCCGTCTTTGAACAGCCCGCCGCACCCACGGCCCTGGAGGAGACGCGGGAGCCGCTCGACCCGGCGCAGGTGACGAGCCAGGTTTTCTTGCCAGCGGTGGAGAATTAGGGGAGCGCTAGTCAGCAGCACCAACGGGGCTGATGCGCTCGCTGAAGTTCCCATCGGTGTAGAAATAGGGCTCTTCGCGGGATAGTGTACTGACAGCGATCTTTCATGATTCGTGGTGCGTCGTGCGTGTACCGGTACAAGCACGACGCACCACGAATCATCTCGCTGGTACACTTTGCTGCGAAGAGCCGAAATAGTTTATCCCGGTTGATCAACACGGCCCGTCGACACTGTCGACGGGCCGTGTTGATCAACCGGAATGGGCCGTCCTCGCTGGCGCTGGCGTCGCTTGGGCCAAAGGCGTGGTGACCGGGAAGTTGGGTTTGGGGCGCTGATGTGATGCGGAAACATCAAACTTTATGGAAACGACGAGACTATCCGCTCTCGAATCTACTAACCGTTTCTTAACGGTTGCTTGACCCCGCTATCACCGGCTACAAATTTACCAGCGAATCTGCGACTGTACCGGCCCCGCGTGCATGTCCGCCCGCTCGGCAATCGGCCACGCTTTCCATTCGTCAACAATCCCCACAAGCCGCTCCACCGCGGCCTCGAAAATTACGCGCCCCTTCTCGGCAGTGGCCTTGGTCGCGTCGCCGTGGATGCCGATCTCGGTCCAGCGGCCCCAGTAGTCGTTGAAGCGGACGGGGAAGGTGTACATGCTGTCCGAGCTCATGTGCTCGCCGCGCACGTCGTCGTCCTGGGCGGCTTTGTCCATCTGCACCCGCTCCGGCGCAAGATGCAGATAGAGCGACGTTTCAAACTCGTCGGCGTGGGCCAGCACGTCGGTTTCCTTAACGTCATCAAAGGCCTCCATCGCCAGCGTGATGTAGGTGACGGCGGCGCAGAGCGAATTTGTCTCCAGCACGGTGCGCCGCGCCACGAGGTCGATCAGCGGCGTGTTGGAGCCGTGGCCGTTGACGAGCAAAATCTTCTCAAAGCCGTGGTAGGCGACGCTCTTGGTAATGTTGAGGCAGAAGCTGATAAAGACCTCCGGCTCAATGTGGATCGTGCCGGGGAAGTCGATGTGGTGGCGGTTGAGGCCGTAGCTGATCGGCGGCAGCACGAGCACGCGATCCGACGCGCGCTTACCCACTTCGAGGCAGACCGACTCGGCCAGAAACAGATCCACATCAAGCGGCAGGTGCGGCCCGTGCTGCTCCGTCGAGCCGGTGGGTAGGATCACGACCTTCTGAGCAGCGATGGCCTCGTTCATTTCGGGCCAGGTGAGTCGATTGTAGCGGTATTCTGGGGTGGACATGGGGATTCTCGTGGATTTTAGTCGTTGGGTGGGTGCCAGCTCGCTAGCACCCACCGCTGGCGAGCGCGCATGAGAAGATCATTGTTGAGGCGGAGCGCAGAAATGGTTGCTCGCCCAACATCGGTCTTGCCCAGAATTTTGACGCCGTCGTTGCTCCACTCAAAGTGTTCGGACCAGCGTTGCTGACGCGGATGAAATAGACGCGTCAACTTTGCTGTCGCGGGGTCAGCGGCGTGCGTCTGGATACCTTTATGAAGGTTGCAGAGCGGACAAGCCAGCCACAAATTATCTTCGTTGGAAGAGCCTCCCTCGGCAAGCGGAACAATATGCTCTATGTGCATTGGCATTGCCGTAAACTCTTGCACTGTTAGACAGTAACCGCAGCGATGCCGCGCTGCTTGTGCTACTTTTCGTCGCAGCCTTGTCGAGATGTGGGGGCGTCTTGGAGACACGGATTAGGGCGTTGATTCCGCTTGGGGCGGTACACGATAACCGCGTCTGGCCAATAGCAGCCAAGCGTGCGATTTTCTTACCAGTAATCGCCCATACTCATCAATTAGGCGCTGCAGTTGCTCTGTCTCCTGATTTGAGAGTTCATTCGCGCTTTGCTTATCCAGCAAATTAGTCAGCGATTGCTGCTGCTCATTCGTCATCATTTCGTCCGCCGCGCGCCACAGTGCCGCATCATCCAGCAGCGAGAGCCGCGCTAAATCCGCCGCCTCTTCAGGCTCAACATCATCTAGCGGAGGAAGAGTGTGCGCAAGCGAGTGCTCCACAATTTCTGTCAGCGGACGATTGGTCGCCTCGGCGATTTGGGTAGCCGAGCGATAAAGGCTATCTGTCAGTTGGATGGTCAACGATTGCGTGCTCATGTCAAATTCTCTCGTATGCCCATTCGCACGTGGGCGTGCTCACTTCTCGGCTGTGGTCGACCGATTATACCACACTACTCCCCCGCGTACTCGACCATCGACTCGTAGACCGGGAGCGGTGTAAAGTCCGCCTCCAGCAGCGTAAACCAGCCAGCGGGATTGCCCTGCTCTTTCCACTCGTTCGTCGCCCGCTTGAGAAACCAGACGTTGGCGACGCCAATCCACGGCCACTCTTCGTCGATGCGCTCAAAGGCCAGCGGCAGGTAGCGCGCCTGCTGCGCCTCGGAAACGCGACCAAAACTGTCGTCCACATCGTCTGGCACGGCGTTCCAGTTCATCTCCGAAATCCAGATCGGCTTGTCGGCATCGCCGTTGTTGACCATGAGATCGCGGATGAACCCGTGGCGGGCAATGTTGAGCACGCGCGGGTTCATGCGCCGGTCCGTCGGCCCGCTCCACAGCCCGTAGCCCTGCACGCCCATGATGTCGAAGTACGCTGCGGCCCCGGCGTTGTACATGCGCTGGAGGAAGATGGCGTCGTTGAGCTTGTGAGCGCCCGCCGGATCGTTGGGCCGCAGCTCAATCGTCGCCGACAGCGCCGCCGCAAGGATGACGACGTCCGGATCGGCGGCGCGCGCGGCCTCGGCCCCCGCCTTGAGCAGCGCGACGTAACCCTCCGGATCAATCGGCGCGTAGCCCCACTCTTCGCAGCAGTTGGGTTCGTTCCACAGCTGGTAGTAGCGAATGCGCCCCCGGTAGCGCTCGACAACGGCTGTCACAAAGTCGGCGTAATCCTGGTAATCGTCCGGCGGCGCTTTGGTGCCCGCCTCGTTTCCCGCCGCTCTCGACCACGCGGGCGGGTTGCTCAGCCGCACGATCAGCTCGATGTTGTGCTGCTCGGCCAGATCGACAATCTGGTCGTACTTATCCCAGGCCGAGCGGGTCGGCTCGTGGCGGCGATCCTCAAAATCGCCCTTGCCGTGAATTTCGATGTCCTCCCACACAAATTCCTGTCGCAGCCAGTGAAAGCCCGCATCCGCCGCCATCTCGATAGCCAGTTCGCGCTTGGCCGGTTCGGCCTCTTGCTCCAGAAAAACGTTGACGCCAAGCGGATTCACGTCGGCGTGGGCGATATTGACGTCGGGCGCGAGGTCGAGGCGGGGGCGCAGCCAGTCGCTCGCCCGGTCGCTCAAGCCTTTGACCTGGGCGGCAAAGGCTTCCTCGCCCGTCTGCTGCCACATCCAGCCGCGAGCGGTGGGCGTGCGCAAGAGCAAAAGGGCCAGCCCGCTCGCGAGGAGCAGGCCAGCCCAGAGGAGAAGGGTCTGTCGAAGGGCGCTCTTCATTAGAGAATTAGGGGTGACTTTCCGAGCCGTCGGCCTCGCCCCGCGGCTGAATCTGCGCGGCAACGAAGGTCAATACAAAGCGCAGCGCCGCTTCCGGATCGGCGTGCGGCAGCTCGCTGGCGACGACGTTTTCTTCGCAACCGCTGTGGAAGTGGTGTGGATGGGTGGAGAGTTGTGGATGGTGGTCAGCGTTATTCCAGCGATAGATTTTCTCGCTAAACTGCGACTGTCAATGGAAGGAGCATGGCCCATCAGCGCTACAGCGAACGTCAAGCAGCGAGTCATCGACGAAGAGACGGAGAACGCGCGGTGCGTTGGTCGAGCGATCGTTTCATCGGTGGCTCGCGACAGACGAATCAAATTCACGCCGGGACAGCCTCGCGAGTTGCGTATACAGGCGCAGGCGATTCATCCATTTTCTCCCAAATCGTCTTGATTTCGTGGATAGAATCGGTCGTGTTTAGCCAATCGATATAGTCTTCCCACGTCGGATGCTCCGGTACGCACCGCTCGTCCATGGCCTGCTTCAACTTCTCCGACGTAAGCACGCTGTAGCGCTCGCGCAGCCCCGCAATCTCGCGCTCCAATTCGCCGATTTCGCGTAGCAGCGCGCGCACGCCCTGCTCGATCAGCGCTTCCTGCGAGAGGCCAAAGCGTTTGGCAATCTGTTCGATGTTTATGCTGGGCTTGCTCTCCGCTGTAGGGTGCGCTCGGTACAGCACAGTTCATAATTTAGAAGCGCAGATAAACGCAGATGAACGCAGATAGCTATCAAAAGCTCTTATCCGCGTTTATCCGCGTCTATCTGCGGTTTCCCTCTTTTCCAACTCAGCGCCCTGGGAAGCTGCTTGCGGCTACGGGCGGCTATCAAAATCGACAACGGCCTGGTTGCAGCTGCCGCCGGGGCCGCCGGTCTGGAAGTTGGCAATCTCCGAAATGCGCGTGCCGTTCTCCGCGATCCAGACGAACCAATTGCCCTCGCTGGGGCCGGGCGAGCTAATGATGTGGCTGTAGTAGCCAGCATCCCAGTTCGAGTAGCCCTCGTGTGGGCCGGATTGGATGCTGGCAATCGGCTCGGCGTCTGGGCCATAGCTAAAGACGACATCGTAGCCATTCTGCGGCGCACCGTTGACGTATGTCGTCCCATTAAACCAAGTGCCCGCTTCCTGTGGATCACAGCGGCCAACCACCGCGACGTTAAAGCGATAGGTGTTGGCTGGCGGCGGTACCGGCGTGGGTTCGGCGGCAACTGGTTCCGCCGTGGGCTCTTCGGGCACGGCCGTTGGCTGCACGGCGACGGGCGCTGGCGGGGGCGGCGGCACGGGCGTGGGCGGCGGGGCAGGGATGTTCTGCGCCACGGCTACGCTGCCCGTGTTGGCGGGCGTCACCAGTTGGCTAAAGACCCAGCCCGTCTGTCCACGAAAGTCGATCTGCCACCAATCGCCCGCCGGGTTGCGCCCCGTTACATCAAAGCGCTCGCCCGCATTGGCCGAGCCGAGAGTGCCATAATTTGTTCCGGGGCCGCTGCGCACGTTCATCGCGTTGATGTTTACCGACACCGCCGCGGTCGAGGCTGTTGACTCCGTCTCCTCGCTGCCGTCAGCCTCGTCTGCCTCCGCGCTGGCGTCGCTATCAGCCTCATCGTCGCGCTCATCGTCGCGCTCATCGTCGCGCTCCGCGCTGTCGGCTGCCTCAGCGGCGGCTGCCTCAGCGGCAGCCACGGCACTGGCCGTCTCCACCGCCGCCACGTCAACCGTCGGCTCGACGATTTCCGGCGTGGCCGTAAAGGTGGGAGCCGGGGTGCGCGGCGGAATGGCTGGCTCGGCGGAGGGGCCACAGGCGGCCAGAATAAAGAGCACCACAGCAGACGCCGCCAGCTTCAAGAGTGTATGAGAATAACTAAATCGGGGTGAAACCATAGGGTAGAACCTCTGTAACTAAATAACAAAATTTCCGAAAACTTAGCGGCACGCTGCGCACAGCATCCGCTGCTTATGTCGCGCAGTATAGCACACGCAATTTTTGACGATCAAAATTAACAAGTGGTTCCCCTCGCTGCAAGAAAATTTCAAGTGCAAGAGAGGCGATCCACGAAGGGCACGAAGACGCACGAAGATTGGCCCGTCGACGCTCTTCCTTCGTGTCTCTTCGTGCCCTTCGTGGATCAAGTTCTGGAGAATGTGGAGCAAAAGTCAGCGCCGCGAGCGCCCCGTGGCTCGACCCGCCGACCGCTGGGGCGCTCGCTGAGCCCGCGCATCCCGCTGGCTGCGGCTGCCGCGATAGCCGGGAGCGATGATGCCCCAGAATTGACAGCGCTCCAAATCAAACATGCGCGTGCGCAGCCACGGCTCAATATCGTCCGGCCGGGCGCTGGTGGTGATGACGGTGGGCAGGCGGGCGCTGTAGCGGAAGTTGAGCAGTTGGAACAGCTTCTCCCTCGCCCAGGGCGTGGCGCTCTCCGTGCCCAGATCGTCCAGCACCAGCAGCGGCGCTCGCTTGATCTCGTCGAAGCGGCGATCGTAGGGCGTGGCGGCCTGGGGGCTAAAGGCGGCGCGCAGGTGATCCAACAAATCCGGCACGACAATCAGCATCACATCGCTTAGGGCGTGGTCGAGCTGGTAGTTGGAGATCGCCGCGGCGAGGTGCGTCTTGCCACAGCCGTTCGTCCCCGCCAGCACGATCCAGCCGCCCGGCTTCTGCGCAAAGTCCTGGCTGGCTTTGACCACCTCGCGCAGGTTGATGCGCTCCTCGCCGTCCAAATCGCCGCGGTCGACGTTGAAGCTGTCGAAGGTCTGCTCGCGATGATAGTGCAGCGTACTCAGGTCGCTCTGCGCGGGGTTGGAGCCAGCGCGAAAATCGGGCGCGAGAATCGGTAGATGGGTCACCACGCGAATGTCCATTAAGCGGCTGCGCAGCCGCTGGTCCATCGACTCCAGCCGGTGGTTCGTCGTGATCACGGTGGGCAGCATGGCGTTGTAGCGGTGGTTGAGCAGCTGGAACAATTTTTCCTCGGCCCAGGGCGTGCTGCTCTGCGTACCCAAATCGTCCAGAATCAACAGCGAGATGTTGCGCATCTGGTCGAACAGTTCATCGTAGCGCATGTCGGCCTGTGGGCTAAAGGCCGCGCGCAGGTGGTCGAGCAGATCGGGAACGACGAGAAAGAGCGCGGGCTGGCCGTGGGCGAGGCGCGTGTTGGCAATTGCGGCAGCGAGGTGCGTTTTACCGCTGCCGTAGGTTCCCGTCAGCAGCAGCCAGCCATCTGGATCGTCCGCAAAGTGGCGGCACTCGTCAAAGGCGCGGCGCAGCGTGCTGATTTTGTCGCTGGCCAGCCACGACGGTTCGGGCACAAAATTCTCAAAGGTCAGCGCCTCCATGCCCGCGAGATTGCTCATCCGCTGCATCCGCGATGTGCGCCGCTCCAGCCGCTCCTGCTCCTGGCACGAGCACGGCATCGCCCGGCCAAAATCTGGGTGGCCCACGGGCACATCGTTGAGCACAAAGCCCATGTCGTGGCAGATCGGGCAGTGCATCGACCCGTCGGCGCGCCGCATGAGGGGACGCGGCTGGCCCGCATTGGGGCGCGCGAAAAAGCGCCGCTCCTCACCGCGGCGCGGTCGGATGCTCGCTGCTTCGTCGCCCCAGCCGCCGCTGCTCAAATCCGCTTCATCAACCTCAGCGGAGGATGACGTCGGCGTATTCATCCGGGAGGTAATCGCGTCGTCGCCGCTCCGCAGTATCTCGTCGATGTCCTTCATCTTGGGCTCCCGTCAAATCGTCCGTCTTGCCGTCCGTCTCCCAGCGCTTGAGAATGGCCTGGATATAGCGCAGCGCGCGTTTGTTGCGGCTCACTGCAATTTCAAATGCCTCCTCCACCCAGCTCGGCGGGTAGGTTTTTTCCATGTCGCGCAGCTGGTCGGCAATCAGCGGCGTCATGTAGCCGATATTTTGCTCGTAGAGCGTAAACAGGTTGGGCCGCTCGATGCGCAGCCGCGCCTCGTCCGGAATCGCCTCCTGCAGCTCGTGCAGCTTGCCCTGCCGAATCAGCGCCACCGTCTGCCGCCCCTTGACGGTGTTCATAAAATACCAGTCGTCGCTGATTACCGCGCCCTCCGCATCATCCGTCTCCACCTCAAGCTTGAGCAGCGTGTGGCGGGCGACGGCGCGCTCGAGCGCATCCGCCAGCGTGGCCAGCGGCGGACGCAGATCGCTCTCCAGATTTAGGCTGACCAGCAGCGCCTCGTCGCCGCGCAGGTCGTCGCCGCGCAGGTAGCGCAGCTTGCCGTCCTGCCCGTTGAGCAGCCAGAAGCAGTGCAGCGTCAGCTTGAGCTCAGCCAAATCGTCGATCTGCGGCAGCAGGTCGCTAAAGAAGAGGTCGGGAATGATGACCCGCTCCATTTTGGTATCGGGGAAGCCGATGAAGGCGGTGGATTTCATAGTTAAAGATGCGTAATGCGTAGTGCGTGATGCGTGAACTGATAGAATTTCGGGGTTCGTTTTAATACTGTCGCTTTGTCGATTACCCGTATCTTTCGGGCACAGGCGAAATAAGTCAATCTTTTCCCCACCGCTATACAGAACAGTTCACGCACCACGCACTACGTGCCATATCCCGCCATTGCCGCATCCCGCTCGGCGTTGAGCAGCACCGCGCCCACAATTCGCGCCCCCACCTTCTCCAGCAGCGACTTGGCGCGCTGGGCGTGCTCGCGCTGGGTGCGCCCCGCTTCGAGCAGCAGCACCGTGCCGTCGACCTTGCTGGCCCACAGCGCTGCGTCCGTTACGGCCAGCAGCGGCGGCGCGTCGATCATCACATAGTCCGCCTCTTGCCGCAGCGCGGTTAGCATTTCGGCCAGGTGGTGGCGGCTCAGCAGCGCGACGGGGTTGCCCGGCGTCGGCCCGGCTGGCAGCACGCGCAGGTTGTCGATTTCGGTGGCGAGCGGCGCGACGGGCTGGCCGTCGTTGAGCCAATCGGCCAGCCCCTGGCTGTTGGCCACGCCAAAGAGCTCGTGCTGCTGCGGTCGCCGCAGATCGCCGTCGACGAGGATGACGCGGTCGCCCGTCTGCGCCATCGTCACCGCCAGGTTGGCGACGGCGCGGCTCTTGTCGGCGTGATCGCGGTGGAAATCGCTGGGGCTGGTGACGAGCATCGTGTGCAGCGGCTGCTCCAGCCCCGAAAATTCAATGTTGGTGCGCAGGCTCTGAAAGGCCTCCGCCGCCGGGCTGTGTGGATCGCTAAGGGTGATTAAATCGCTCATGTGTTCTCCTCTTTAGCACGAAGTATAACATTGGGAT
Source organism: Caldilineaceae bacterium (assembly GCA_965213535.1). GTDB lineage: Bacteria > Chloroflexota > Anaerolineae > Caldilineales > Caldilineaceae > JBCCFC01. The sequence continues at coordinate 4,922,654 of OZ243888.1, read as the reverse complement.
TGGTAGTCGTTCAAACGTGAAGAGGGTCGGTGGGCTATGGTATACTTTACAGACTGCAATAGTGGAGGGAGCATCCTCAGATGCGACCGGGGCCGCAAGAGAGCTTTATCAGCCGCTACCGTTTACTATGGCTGATTAGCAAAGGGTGAAAATTCAGACGAGCCGAGGACCATCCTTCAAGAGATTTGGGCCGCGCTGCCCAAAGAACGGCAGCAGCGCATCGAAACGCGTGTAGCGGAAAAGATAGAGGCCCATCGCGCGCTGCAACAATCGCAACAGGCAGCTGGATTGATAAAGGCAGGCGCACCAAAAGTTTGATCCAACAAATAGTCAACATTTGTTGATCCGTTCGCATCTGAGGATGCTCACTCCGCCATATCAAACACTGAATCATGCGTATCTATCTCGACCAAATCGGCTGTCGGCTCAACTACAGCGAAAACGATACCTTGGCGACGCAGCTGCGCGCCGCGGGCCACCAGACGGTGAGCCGGGCGGAGGAGGCGCAGGTCGTCGTCTTCAACACCTGTGCGGTGACGGCGGGGGCCGTGCGCAGCAACCGCCAGCGTATTCGACAGCTTCACCGTGCCAACCCGGCGGCGCGCATCGCCGTCACCGGCTGCTGGGCCACGCTCCAGCCGGCCAAGGCCGCGGCGCTGCCCGGCGTGTCGCTGGTAGCGGACAATGAGGAGAAGGCGTTGCTCGCCACGCTGCTCGAACCGTGGAGCGCCGAGCTGGACGATCCGGCGGATCTCGCGCGGATGTCGCCCAACGGCACGCCCTTTGCCGACGCTGCCAACGAAATCAATAGTGAACAGGTCACAGAACGACGTGACCGCACGCGCGCCTTTATCAAAGTGCAGGATGGCTGCAACAACAAATGCACCTTCTGCATCGTGACGGTGGCGCGCGGCCAGAGCCGCAGCCGCGCCACCGCCGAGATTGTCGCCGAAGTGCAGCGCCTGGTCGACGACAAATCCACCGGGGGCACGCGCGAGGCCGTGCTCACGGGCGTGCACCTCGGCTCCTACGGGCGCGACCTGGCGGACGGGCGCACCGATTTGAAAGAGCTTGTCCACGCCCTTCTCGCCAACACCGACATCGAGCGGCTGCGCCTGAGCAGCCTGGAGCCGTGGGAATTGGCCGATGGCTTTTTCGACCTGTGGCAGCGCTGGCCGGGTCGGCTCTGCCCCCATTTGCACCTGCCGCTGCAGGCCGGGACGGACGCCCAGCTGCGCCGCATGGCCCGCCGCTGCACCGTCGAGAGCTTTCGCCAGCTCGTCGCCGACGCCCGCGCCGGGGTGGACGACTTGATTTTAACGACCGACCTGATCGTCGGGTTCCCCGGCGAGACGGAAGCGGACTTTGAGCAGGGGCTAGAATTTGTCGAGGAGCTGCGCTTTGCCCACGCGCACATCTTCCCCTTTAGCGCGCGCGAAGGCACGGCGGCCGCCCGCTTTGGCAGCCACGTCACGAAGGCCGTCAAAAAAGAGCGCTCGCGGCGGCTGCACGCGGTGGTCGCGCGGACGGGGGCGGCGGAGCGCGCGCGCTTTGTCGGCAGCGTGCGGCCCGTGCTGTGGGAGGGCGAGGGCCAGCCGCTCGCCGATGCGCCCGGCGAGCGGCTGTGGTCGGGCTACACGGACAACTACCTGCGCGTAATGGCGTCGGCCCCGGCGGGCGTGGACTTGCACGGCAAGGTGACGCGAGTAAAATTGAAAGCCGTCGAGGGCGAGGGGGTGGTGGGCGTGATCCTTATAAACTCAATGGAGGTTTATTGATGGAAGCTGTACAAGAAATTTTGCAAACAGAGGGCTTTGAGTCGGCACAATCACTTGCGGAAAGTTGGGCTTTAATGGTTGCTCTTTCTAAGATCGACGAGTACCGTGCCGAAATTGAGCGGTTTGAGCAAAAGTATGGAATGCCGTTCGAGCAGTATCAACAAAAGATAGAGTTTGCTGGCGGTGAAGATTTTGAAAAGGAAGACGATTTCGATGACTGGGTATTTGCGCGCTCAGCATTAGAATCGTGGCATCGTCGGGTGAAGGAGCTAGACGATGCTCTCGGCGCTTGATCGATATACCTCTATTATCAAGAGTTATCGAATCAGCAGATTTGAGCGCGTAGATAATGCCTTGCGCATTCGGATTCGAATATACCTCATCGACGGCTCGCTGCTAGATATTCGCGAAACAATCACAACCAAGTTTGGTCGACGCTACGCATATCACTGGCAGGACATAAATGGCAATTTGCTGATGCGCTGGGACAATGCACCACATTGGCAAAACGAAACGTTTCCTCACCATAAACATGTCGGCGATCCAGCGCGTATTGAGACTTCATTTGAGCGAACACTTGACCAAATTTTATGAACAATCAGCGAGCAATTGACCTAACCATGAGCGACATCCTCACCCAACTCCACTCCCTGCGCGACGAGGCGACCACGGCCCTCGCCGCCACCGAGACGCGCGAAGCCTCCGAAGCGTGGTACCGCGACTACCTGGGCCGCGGCGGTCTCTTGACCGACATCCTGCGCGGCATGGGCCAGGTGCCCAAGGAGGAGCGGCCCGCCGTGGGCAAAGCGGGCAACGAAGTCAAGCAGGCGCTGGAAGAGGCGCTGGCCGCGCGGCAGGACGAATTTGCCCGCGAGGCGGTGCAGCGCGAGCTCAACGCCGAAGCCGTCGACGTGACGCTGCCGGGGCGCACGCAAAATCTCGGCAAGCTGCACCCGACGACGCAGGCCATGAACGAAATCCTGGACATCCTGAAGGGCATGGGCTTCCAGGTCTACGACGCGCCCGAAGTCGAGCTGGACGAATTTAACTTCACCCTGCTCAACTTCCCACCGGGCCACCCGGCGCGCGAAATGCAGGACACCTTTTACACCACCGACCCGGAGGTAATCCTGCGCACCCACACCAGCCCCGGCCAAATTCGCGCCATGCGCGAATTCGCGCCCAACCCAATTCGGGTCGCGCTACCGGGCAAGTGCTACCGCAACGAGGACGTGACGGCGCGCTCCGAGTTTATGTTCTACCAGGTGGAAGGGCTGGTCGTGGGGCGCAACATCACCATGGCCGATCTCAAGGGGGTGATGCTCGAATACGCCAACCAGATGTACGGCGCGGGCCGCGAGATCCGCTTTCGCAAGGCCTACTTCCCCTTCACCGAGCCGAGCGTCGAGGTGGACGTGAGCTGTAGCCTCTGCGGCGGCGCGGGCTGCCGCATCTGCAAGTACACGGGCTGGCTGGAAATTTCGGGCGCGGGCATGGTGCACCCGGTCGTGCTGCAAAATGGCGGCTACGATCCGGCCGAATTTAGCGGCTTTGCCTGGGGCATGGGCATCGAGCGCCAGGCGATGATGAAGCGCGAGGTGGATGACATCCGCTATTTTTACAGCAACGACGTACGCTTTTTAGAGCGGGTGGGGCAGTAGGGGAAGATTGCCAGATTGGCAGGTTAGGTGTTGAAAATTAGGTTGCTGCTGATAGCGGTGCGAATCAACGCGGGCAGATCGTTGACATCCAGCTTGCGCATGAGGCTGGCGCGATGCTTTTCGACTGTTTTGGTGCTGATGCCGAGCTCGTTGGCAATGGAGCTGTTGGTGTGACCCTCGGCAATTAGCTGAAGCACCTCATTTTCGCGGTGGGTGAGCGTGCCGATCTTGACGGAAGCGACGGCTGCTCGCCCCCTGGGCTGGGCAAAGTTGCGCTCAAGCTGAGCCGCCACATCTGGGCTCAGATAGACCTCGCCGCGCAGGGCGTGCTCGATGGCAAGATTGAGTTCCTCCGAGACGGAACTTTTTAGGAGGTAACCCTGAACGCCCTGCTGCAGTACGCGCTGCACAATATCGGTCTTGGAGTACATGGAGAGCATGATGATGCGGATGGCGGAATCGAGCGCAAAAATTTGCGAAGCCGCCTGCACGCCATCCAGGTTGGGCATGGAGACATCCATGATCACCAAGTCCGGCGCCAGCGTTTGAACCAGCGACACCACCTCGCGCCCGTCCGAAGCCTGCCCCACCACGCGCAACCCCGTTGTCTTTTCCAGCAGCGCACAGATGCCCTGCCGCACCAGATTGTGATCGTCCGCAACGATGACGTTTACCATAGTAATTTGTTTTACTGGGAATTTTTACAAAAGTGGTAGCGGAAGCACAAAGCAAGCGACGCGCAGTGCCGGGTCGCCTGCAACGTTCTGATCGCGTGCTTTATATACCTTATGTGTAGGGTAGTTTGAAAGCGAATTGCTGTCAACATTGCGTCAGCCAAGGTCAAATCAAATGCTCTATGCAAAGGATACGTGGATTGGTGCGGTCGCCATCCTGCTGTGGGCCACGCTGGCCCTGCTAACGACGTGGAGCGGCAATGTGCCCCCTTTTCAACTCGTTAGCATGGCCTTTGCCCTCGCCACGCTGATTGGGGTAGCCGTGTGGGCGCGGCAAGGCACGCTGCGACCGCGCGCGCTGCGCCAGCGGCTGGCGCTGCCCCGGGCGGCGTGGCTGCTCGGCGTGGGCGGGCTCTTTGGCTACCACTTTTTCTACTTCGTAGCGTTGGACAATGCGCCCGCCGTGGAGGCCAGCCTGATCGCCTACCTGTGGCCGCTGCTGATCGTGTTGTTGAGCGCGCTGCTGCCGGGCGAGCGGCTCCGCCCCCGGCACGTATTGGGCGCAGGGCTTGGCTTTTTGGGCGCGGCGCTGCTCGTTACCCAGGGCACGGCGCTCGCTTTTGACGCACGCTACGCCGCTGGTTACCTCGCCGCCGTCGTCTGCGCGCTGACGTGGTCGAGCTACTCGGTGCTGTCGCGCCGCTTTGGTGAAATCCCCACGGATGCCGTTGGCGGCTTTTGCGGCGTAACGGCGCTGCTGGCGCTGGGCTGCCACCTGCTGTTTGAGCAGACGGTTTGGCCCGTGGGCGCACAGTGGCTGGCCGTGGTTGGGCTGGGGCTGGGGCCGATTGGCGCCGCCTTTTTTGTTTGGGATCACGGCGTCAAGCGCGGCAACATCCAGCTGCTGGGCACGCTCGCCTACGCCGCGCCGCTGCTCTCCACGCTTCTGCTGATTGTCTTTGGCCAGGCGACGGCGACGTGGCGCGTCGCCGCCGCCTGTGCGCTGATCGTGGGTGGTGCGCTGCTGGCCTCGCTGGCGTCGCGTCGAGCAGGCGATGGCCACGCGGCGGTAGTCGCCAGCGCCAAACGCCAGTCCGTCTAACTGTACAATGCAGCGAAATCGCTAAATAGTACATCAAGCCGCATATTTTCTTTCCACAGGCGGAGTGCTATACTGCCCACCGAGTTCTACGAATTTTGCTGTCGCTCCCCACTCGTCAAGCATCCGCTTCCGGCGCGACAGGGTTGGATACCAGGCGGTTCATGAATATCTTTATCACCGGTGGGGCGGGCTTCCTCGGCAGCCACCTCGCCAATCACCTGCACGCGCAGGGGCATTACGTGCGCGTGCTGGACGATCTCAGCAGCGGCGACCCGGACCGTCTGCACCAGGCAATCAACTTCACCCGCGGCGACGTGCGCGACGTGCCCAAACTTTGGTCGTTGCTGCACGGGATCGACGTGGTCTACCACCTGGCCGCCCTGGTGAGCGTGCCCGCCTCGGTGCTCTATCCGCGCGAGTACAACGATGTAAACGTTAGCGGCACGGTTTCGCTGCTGGAGGCCTGCCGGGATGTGGGCATGGGGCGCGTGGTGTTGGCCAGCAGCGCCACCGTCTACGGCGATCAGGCGGAGCAGCCGCTGCGCGAGACCATGGCGCTGCGCCCCGCCGTGCCTTACGCCGTGAGCAAGCTGGCGGCGGAAAACTACCTCTTCAACATCGCCGAGCTCAGCGGCTTTGAGGCCGTGGCGCTGCGCATCTTCAATGCCTACGGCCCCGGCCAGCCCCTGCCGCCAACCCACGCGCCCGTTATCCCCAAGTTTATGCAGCAAATTCTGGGCAAAGGCTCCGTCGTCCTCGACGGCGACGGCTCGCAGACGCGCGACTTCGTCTACGTGGACGACGTGACGGCGGCGCTGGCGGCGGCGGGTAGCGCCAGCCGCGTGGATCAGCAGGTGATCAACGTGGGCAGCGGCGTGGAAATCTCGATCAACAGCCTGGTGGCGCAGATGGGGCGCGCGGCGGGGCGCACGCCCAGCGTGCTCTACAACGAAGAGCGCGCGGGCGGCGTGGCCCGCGCCGTCGGCGACATCACCAAGGCGCGGCAGCTGCTGAGCTATCGCCCGCGCACCGGGTTGGCCGATGGCCTGCGGCTCTTGCTGCGCCACGACGCGCGCTTCGGCCAGTCTCGCCTCTCTCAATCGGCCGCCGCGGGCGAGCTCGACCCCGTGCGCCCGTAAGCGCTGGGTTGGGGTGATAGGGGTGGCGAAGGACGGCAGCGCGTAATTTGATAAGAACGGAAAAGGTCAATTATCGAGCTATGCACCTACCGCAAAATGGAGCAACATCAGCCCGATCAGCGCCGCCCACGCAAGCTGATTGTTGCCAAAGGAGGGCTCCAGCAGCCGCGCCGCGCTCAGCTCCACGCCCAGCGTCGCCGCGCCGGTCGAGAAGACGAGGAGGGAGAGGTATCGCATGGGGGGAAGTGAAGCAGGGGGGGAAATGTAAGTAGGGCGAAGTCGTTTTTATTTTTCGCAGAAGTATGTAAGAATGTAATCGATAGCACAAGGCATAGACAGCTACTTCAAAAGGAGAGTTAGCTTTGGCAAATGAAATTACGCTACCGGTTCATGTGTTCGTCGTGGCATCTCACCAGTTTGTGTGTAAAAGTGTCACGACATTCCTGCAAACTGTAGAGGATATTGAGGTTGTCGGTTGCGCGACGACCTCAACCGAAATCGCCGAACTCCCAACTGCTATTCAACCGCGAACGGACGTGATTCTACTCGATGTGGACTCGAAGAGTGGGGTCGATCAACAAATGGTTAGGAACATTCATCAGACAGTACCCAGCACGCCTTTGGTTGTGACGACGCTGCACGTGCAGGCTCCGCTTATTCGCAGCCTGTTGGGGATAGGGGCGCAGGGATGTTTGGCAAAAGATGTTTCGGCCTGGGAATTGTTTGTGGGATTGCGTACCGCTGCGGAAGGGAGCAAAGCGCTTTCAGCCAGTGTAACAGAAGAATTGTTGAATCAGACCGAGCATGAACTTTCTATTCGAGCGCAGGCTCGATTGACACAACGAGAAACAGAGCTATTGGTACTGCTTTTAGAGGGGCGGCGAATGCAGAAGATTGCGGAGATGATGCACCTCGCGGAGGGAACAGTTCGCAACTATGCCTCTACTATCTATGAAAAACTCGAAGTAAAATCCAAAAATGAAATGGTTGCAAAATATGGGGGGGGGAGCGATTAGGTAATGACATTTCTCATGACAGATTAAATGACAAATGTCACTGGTTTGAGCGCGAATTTCTTCTTACAATACAGGCACGTCGAGCAAAGCACTCGGAGGCAAACTTCACAACTATTTGCCTTTGCCGCAATGAATATCTGAAGTGGCTTTACCGACGCAACTCTCTGTTGTACTCTCGTCGTGCAGTGTTCATCAAAGAAGGAATTTGCCATGAAACATCTCTCGAAGGTATTGGCCGTTGTGGTTCTGCTGACGCTCGTGTCAGTGAGCCTGTCCAGGGGAGCGTTCGCTCAAGAAGCTCCACCCACCGATAGCCCAGATGACGCATCTGGCATCTTTTTGCCGCTGGTCTCTTCAACCAGCGGCTCCGCCACCGAAGTAACCAGTTCCGCAGCACAAGGAGAGTGGAGCGTTTACAACCAGCCGTCGTGGGGCATTACGATTGGCTACCCGGCAGATTGGAAAGTCAGCGTGCCCGACTTCGCGGCTCAAGCCGCCGCGCCGAAGGGCTTGCCCAGCGTGTATCAACACACGGTCAATCAGCAGTATCTTCAATCCGTTGGCTATTCGGTGACGCTGTTTTCTCCAAGCACAAGCGCACTGAAGAACAATCAAATTGACATCACGCTGGAGAGTTATAAACTGTCGCCCGGCGGAGATTTGAAGATGTATGTTAATTTGCTTCACGATCTTCATGCGCTGGAAAACCCGCTAGCTTCGACGACCACGTTTCGAGAAGTCGACAGCGCTGCGCTCAAAGCGAGCGTGGTAGATGGTCTGCCGTCGGGATTTGACCAAGTTTACCGCACCGTGCTGGAAAACAGCCTCAACCGTATCGAAACGGTGTGGATTGCCAAAGGTGAGTTGGTCTACAGCATTCGCACCTACGGACAGCAACCAGAGCTGTTGAGTACGCTGGACAACGTAATCTCCCGCATCGACTTTGCCGCGAATGAGCAACAGCTTAAGGCGTCCATTCCCTTCAACGGTGATCAACAGCTGATTCAGCAGCAGATCAATGCCTTGCAGCCCGTTGCTGAACCTGCATGTGGGATCGAGTGTCGGGATCAGCAGGAAATGCAGGCTTCCGCTCAACCGGTCGCGGCATCAGAGACAGATACGGTGCAAGCCGCAGCAACAACCGTCTCCTCCAATCGAAAAGCACTGCCGCCGAACTGGCGCACACCGGTGTATCCGCCCTCAAATCTCTCTTCATACAATGTTCGATGTGGTTCGCAGTACCATGGTGGAGCGGATGAGTTCGCTGTGGACGCTGGCACCCCTATCGGTACACCTGTTTATGCAATGGTTGGTGGATATGTGAGCCGCTCTGACATGGACAACACCGGCTATGGCAATTTGGTTCTCATTCAAACATCTGCTATCAACATGGCGGCAGAATCGCGCACCTACTACCACGCATATGCTCATTTGAACTCACGCAATGTCTCTGTCGGACAAACTGTCTCTCAAGGTGCGCTGATTGGATACAGTGGAAATACGACGGGACCCACTACCACCGGCGACGCACATTTGCACTTTCATATCCGTGACAGCAGCTATAATCCTGTTGATGCTTCGCCTGTACTTGGTTTCACCCCCGATCTCAGATACCCGCGGCCTCCATATGATTTTCAGGATTGTGGGAAGATTGAGAAGTACAATGTGGCCCCGCAGATTATCGAATCAGTAGCTTTTACAGCGCGCATCCAGCCGCGCAGCAATCACTCCTGGTGGTGTGTGAATGCGATTGGTGGCGCGACAAATGAGTGCTACATGGAGGCCGCACCAAATAACGGCGCCAACATTTCCACGTCGTACTCCACTTTGTCGCCAGAAATGCGGTACAGCACCTATCTTATCCCTCCAGCTAATCCCACAGTGCATTACGTCTGGGTGTGTGGCTACGGAGGTAGCAGTTCGGATGACTCCATGCATATGGGAGTTGGCAATAATGCCTTGTCCTCTCTCTCCAACATGGATGGCTTTGGAGCGAGCTGGTACTGGCGCAGTCAGCGAGGAAGCCAGCGACCTTCCTTTAGTGGGGGATTGGGATCTACAACAGTCAACGTATGGATGAAAGAGGACGGTCTGCGGATTGGACGCATCTTGACAACGACCAGTTCCACCTACAATCCAAACGGCAAGATTCGCTGTGGCTCGTATTAACCTAAGCGCATTGTAACAGCCTTGATAAAGGGATACCAGCGTAACTGAGCTGGTATCCCTTTCACTTGTCAGAGGAAAACTCACATGAAAAAATACTGTGCCCTGATGCTACTGTTTGGGATTTTCACTTTTGTAGGTTGCTCTCAACAGCAGCTAGTGGCTACCGCGACTGAGACTCCTTCCGCTCCCATTGCATCAGTAGATGTTGTGCCGTCCGCAACGCCCTCAAGCACCTCGCTTGTTATCGATGCACCTACGCCTCAACTGCCCACATCTACTGAGACTGTAATAATACCAGCAAGCCCCACTGCCACGTTGACACTCCCAAGTACACCAGCAGAAGCTTCCTCCCTGGAAAGCTACCGCAGCCTCAACTACTACAACCAACCTGGTCTTTACTTTGAAGTTCTATACAACCCAACACAGTGGGCTTTAGTGGACGATGCCCCAGACTTGGAAACCAGATTAGTCCATCAAGGAATCGACAACTGCGCCTTGTCTCTCAACGCTGGCGCAATGGGGGTCACCTCTATTGCCGAAACAGAACTGGCGGATTGGACGTGGACAATTGCCACTGGTGGGTCACGTGTTTTGCATTACTCGACGCCCTTTGAAAATCTTGCTTTTTTCTTCGATATCCTTCTGCCAGAAGACTTTTCGCCGACAGAAAAGGACCCTTGCCAGCAAGCAGCAGAGACCGTGATTGACACGTTCATGATTGTCGAAACGGAAGCGTCAGCGACGCCTCCAGCAACTACTCCCGATCCCACTACCTATCGCGGTCTTAATCCCTATAATCTGCCCGACCTCTATTTTGAGGTAATCTATGACTCTTCGTCCTGGACGCTAGAAAGCCAAGAGGATGACTTCCCAAGCTCAGATTTAGTTCATCAGTCCATGCCAGCCTGTCGACTGAGGCTAACGGCTGGGCCGCTTGGCACCGAGCCAATTGCTACCGCCTATTTGGCTAATCGGCAGTGGATCGTTTCGGGCTCTCGCATCTTGCATTACTCTTCACAGTTTGAAAATCTGGCCTTCATCTTTGAGGTCGTCCTGCCAGAAGATGATTCAGCAGCAGCGAAAAGCCCCTGTCAGCAAGCAGCAGAGACTGTGATTGATACGTTTACCATTGTTGACGAGCGGTCCTAGATAACCGCTTCTGGGGGAAGAAGCAATGAGCGTGGAGAGGCTGACAGAGCAATCCGTGCATCGCCGTGCAGTTGATCGGATGCGTCGGCAATTTGCGTCGGCCCAGGGAATTATAGTCATCGGCGCAGCAGTTCTGCTCGCCGTTCGCCACGCCTTCGTCCTTTTGCGACCCCTGGACTTTATTGTCAGCCAAGTCACCATCGACGATACGTACTATTATCTCTCGACGGCGTGGAACCAGTTTCGGGTCGGTTTTACCACCTTTGACGGCTACAACCCCACCAATGGCGTACAGTTTCTGTGGTACTGGCTCCTGGCAGGCTACAGCCTCTTCTTCCCCTCACGCGAAGCGTTTTTAATGGGTACGCTGGCGCTGTGTGCAGCCTTGAGCAGTGCGGCAATTGTGGCAGCCTGGCGGCTGGGACGGGCGCTGGAACTTGGATGGGCTTCTGTCGTGCTGGCTATAGCGGTTGCGCTGATGGGCACGAATCAAAGCCTGCTGCTGATGGGGCTGGAAAATACGCTGCATCTCCTGCTGCTCCTGCTGGTTATCACCCTTTACGTTCGCTTCCTGCAGCAGCTCAATCAAGCTCAACCGGCTGCCCTCGTTCTGCGGTTTGTCTTTCTCTCCATCGGACTGGCTTTGCTGACGTGGACGCGAATCGACAATGCACCGCTTAGTGCTTTGTTGTTTTCTCATGCGGCACTGGAGTATTGGCAGGCGGGCTCGCGACCCTGGCGAGGAATCCTAAGTGGCGGCAACGCTGCCGCAGCGGCTGCGGCGATACAGCTTGCTGGTAACGAGCTGATGGGTGGCTCATTTACGCCGGTTTCGGGGTTGTGGAAACAGGTGCGAACGCTGGAGTTGACGGCGTTAACCGGTGTAGAGCGCTGGGAATTATTTGGCACCGTGTGGACGCAAGCCTTTGAAACCGTCTTTCCACTTCAAGCGGAAATCGGTGCAGAAAGCATGAGAACCCTCGCCTTTGCTCTACCGATTACACTGCTTGTGTTGATCGGGATTCAGCACTGTTTTCGCCACCGCTTAAACGGCCAGCTGAACCGCCCGGCCCTTCGTGGACTTGCTGTGCTTGTCGTTGGTGTTGTATTTCACCAGGCGCTGATGGTCGTTCGGCTGCCCCACGAGGTTTTACGTGCCACCTGGTATCAGGGTCCCCAACTCGTTCTGATTGCGATGGCGCTCGCTTTGTTGGTGGAGTGGATACCTTCGATGGCGCTGTCGGCATCACCAAGTCGCTATCGATTTACCAGATGGGCAACGGTTGGTCTGGCTCTTCTCTACATTATAGGCGCGGTGCCCAACCAAATTACTTCATTTGAAGCCTGGCTTACGCAGCCACCCGAACAATACCGAAACTACCACGCCTACCGACTCGACATGGCGCGGTGGATAGATAAAAATCTGCCACCTGATGTGCGTATCGGCTCCAGCAACGCAGGGGAGTTAAACTTCTTTTCCGGTCGCCCAGTCACCAACTTAGACGGGTTAATTAACAGCGCTGCCTACTTTGAGTATCGCCAACAAGGCGGCACAATTCGCGATTGGAGCGAGCAGCAGGGCATCGAGTACTTTGTCGACTACCGCCTGCCCCCTTACTTCCACGAGGACGTTGAGTTAATATACAGCGTTCCTCTACCTCAAAACGACCCACAGCCAAAACCACCCTTGCAAGTACTGCGGCTGCTGCCCACCGGTGGTGGCCAGTAGAATTGATCCTTAAAAACGCTAAATTTGTCTCTTGCTTTTTCTTGAATCTGTTATATACTGTAGGATGCTTCTCTGGCTGAAACGCTTAAGACTACATAAGAAAGGAGGCAGTTATGGCGAAAGTGACTGCAAACGATGTGGCTGACTATATTTTGTGGTTTGCGCGTCAGCATGGTGACTATGTGTCAAATCTCAAGGTGCAAAAGCTGTTGTACTATGTTCAAGCCTGGCATTTGGCTCTGTACGATGAACCTCTTTTTGATGACCACTTTGAAGCATGGGTACACGGTCCCGTGCAGCCTTCCGTATACGCGCGGTTCAAGCAGTATGGCTGGCGACCAATCCTAGATGAACCTTGTCTTGACGGTAATAGCATGCCTGATTTGCCTGAAGATGTGCGAGCACACGTTGATGAAGTTATGGAAGAGTTTTTGAACTACAGCGCTTACATGCTTGAGCGGATGACGCACAATGAAGTGCCTTGGATTAATGCACGAGGCGGCATTCCCGCTGACGAGCCCTCTCGTAATCTCATCAAGAATGAGGATATGAGGCACTATTATAAGCAGTTCGCTGATGCCGAAGCGTAGAAGAGTCAAAAGCAAGCCCATTGCAAATCCGCCAGGCGACGAACGATTTCAGTTCTCGTTACGCCACTTGCAGGACGGCGACCCTGATTTCGACTATTCTGGCCGGGCAAGCAACTATTATGAGCAGCTGCTCTCTCGATTAAGAGATTTATGTAGAGAGAACGCACAAGAAGTTATTGCCAGTCCTGCTAAACGCAAGCAATTGCGCTTCCACCCCATCAACTGGGAAGAGGCCAGAGTATCACGGGATGGCTTCGCGGAACTGAATGAACAGTTACGCGAGCTTCCCGCTTGGCAGTTTCAAATTACTTCTAATGCCCATGGACGCATACACGGCTTTATCATTGATACGATCTTCTATATCGTATGGCTAGACCCCGATCATAACCTCTACCCCGGACGATAGGCTTTAAATAAAAAGGCACGAGCAAAATGCTCGTGCCTTTTTATTTCCCAGTTTTTACAGCAGATAACTAATTCAGCCGCTCGATTACCCCCACGGCCCCCATGCCGCCGCCGATACACATCGTCACCAGCCCAAAGTGGCCGTCGCGCTGGCGCAGCTCGTGGATCGCCTGCACGGTCAAACAGCTTCTGCCGAGTGGTCACTACTCGGCACTTCTGTTATAATTTCCTTTGGACAGTCGTGCTCCAGCAGAGACATAACGAGGTACTTTGATGAGCGTTCGGGAAATTGAAGTGGCTATTACCCAACTGCCGGTGGATAAGCTCGTTGAATTATCAAGCTGGCTGGAAGAATATCAAGCGCAGGTTTGGGACGAGCAGATTGAAAACGATCTGGATGCAGGGCGGCTAGACGCGTTACTCGCCGAAGTCGATGCCGAATATGAAGCTGGCCTTGCTCAACCGCTATGAAGCACATGACCCTGCCGCGCTTTTGGCAGTATTATCGAGCGCTACCGCGCGAGGTGCAGGAGTTGGCGGACAAAAACTTTCAGTTGCTGAAAGCGGACCCGCGCCATCCCTCCTTACATCTCAAAAAGGTAGGTAAGGGAAAGCAGCTATGGTCGGTGCGGGTGGGTCGGCAGTACCGGGCGCTGGGACAAGATAAGCCGGAAGGGATTGTCTGGTTCTGGATTGGCCCGCACAGTGAGTACGACAAGCTGCTTTCCTAATCGAGCGACCGGCGCTGATTGACATCAGTGCTTGGTTTTGCGAAGTGCGCTGAAGCACACTGGTCGACAACGCGCTTGAGCGCGTTTTGCAAACCAGACCGGTATTTCAATCCTAGTCGAACAATGTCGGCGAAGTTTCGCTGCATTTACCCCATCAATTCAGCCGCTCAATCACCCCCGCGGCTCCCATGCCGCCACCGATACACATCGTCACTAGCCCGAACTGGCCGTCGCGCCGCTTCAGTTCGTGGATCATCTGCACGGTCAGCTTGGCGCCGGTGCAGCCGAGCGGGTGGCCCAGCGCAATCGCGCCGCCGTTGACGTTGGTCTTCTCCTCATCGAAGCCCAGCTCGTGGATCACAGCCAGCGCTTGGGCGGCGAAAGCCTCGTTGAGTTCGATCAGGTCGATGTCATCCAGCGACAGACCCGCAAGCTTGAGCGCCTTGGGCACGGCCTCAATCGGGCCAATGCCCATTACCTCCGGCGGCACGCCACCCACGGCAAAGCTCACAAAGCGCGCCAGCGGCTTGAGCCCCAGCGACGCAGCCCGTTCCTCGCTCATCAGCAGCAGCGCCGCCGCGCCGTCGCTCGTCTGGCTGGAATTGCCCGCGGTGACGGTTCCCTTCACGTGAAACACGGGGCGCAAGTTGCCCAGCGCGTCCACCGACGTGTCGCGGCGCACGCCTTCATCTTGCTCAAAAGTGAAGCTGTGCTCATGCACGTCGCCGCCCTCGCCCAGCTTGAGCGAGACGTCGAGCGGCACGATTTCATCGTCAAACTTGCCCTCGTCCTGGGCCTGCATGGCGCGCTGGTGGCTGCGATAGGCAAAGGCATCCTGCTCCTCGCGTGAGATCTCGAAGCGCTGGGCCACATTTTCGGCGGTCATGCCCATGCCGATGTAGACGGCGGGGTACTGTTCGGCCAAATAGGGGTTGGCCGAAAATTTGTTGCCGACCATCGGTACGTAGCTCATGCTCTCCGCACCGCCCGCCACGAGCGTGTCGCCCATGCCCGTCATGATCTGCTGGGCGGCGGTGGCAATCGTCTGCAGGCCGCTGGAGCAGAAGCGGTTGACCGTCTGCCCGCAGACCGAGTGCGGCAGCCCGGCCCGCAGCGCCGCGATCCGCGCCACGTTCATCCCCTGCTCCGCCTCTGGAAAGGCACAGCCCAAGATCACGTCCTCAATTTCGCTCTTCTCTACCCCAGCCTGTTCGACGGCAGCGTTAATTACCGTCGCGGCCATGTCGTCCGGTCGCGTCGTGCGCAGGCTGCCCTTGGGCGCTTTGCCGACGGCAGTCCGCACCGCAGATACAATTACTGCGTTCTTCATTATAGAATCTCCGATTTTCAAATTTCAGGTGTAAGTGGCAGATAGGCATCGTACTCGGCATAATAAATTGCCGCTTCTATAGTCTGTCCAGTTGAAGGCATCTGTCCATCGCGCTGCATACTCCATGCGTCCAGAGCTTCAAGAACAACGTCAATCTCAAGAAAGTAATCCAAGCCGGAAGCGCAAGACGCTGAGATTTGATGCAGTGGCTGCATTAACTCCTCGTCAGATAAAGCAATAACTGCAGCTTTGGATTTGGCTTGAAACTTGCCGTCAATTCTTTCGGCGAAGATTACAAGATCGTCGGCAAACTTTTCGAGACCAGTGAGAATTACTTCAAGTGTTGTTGACATTGTGTCTCACGCATCACGCATCAAATACTCACGTTAATTCCGCAGCGGCTTCCCGTTCTGCAACATGTGCCACACCCGCTCCTGCGTCTTTTGCTGGCCGAGCAGCGTCAGGATTGCCTCGGCTTCGAGATCGAGGAAGTATTGCTCGTCCATCCAAGCCGGGGCGCTGAGATTGCCGCCAGTCAAAATATAGGCCAGCTTGCCCGCCAGCTCGGCGTCATACTCACTGATATAGCCCGCCTGCTGCAGCGAGTAGACCTCGACCTGCATCGACGCCAGCATATCCTTGCCCGATGCGTAGACGTTGCCCTCGGTCACGGGCGGCGTGTAGCCGTCGTCCGCCAGACGCAGCGCCTCGCGCTTGGCCTCGGCCAGCAGGTGATCGCGATTCATCACGATGCGGTCGCCCTCATCCAGGTAGCCCATCTCGCGCGCCTCCGCCGCCGACATCGAGACCTTGGCATAGCCAATGTTCTCAAAGGCTTTGCGCAAATAGGGCGTCGGGTTGACGTTTGTGGCGTGCATATGCGGCGAGACGAGTCGACGCACCGTCTCCTTGGTGCCGCCCCAGCCCGGAATCAGCCCCACGCCCAGCTCGACCAGTCCCATGTACGTCTCCGCGTGCGCGACCACGGCGTCCGACGCGACGCAAACTTCGACGCCGCCGCCCAACACGCGCTGAAAGGGCGCAGCTACCACCGGCCCCGGCGCGCGACGCAGATTCATCAGCGTGTTTTGCCCCTGCCGAATCGCGTGCTCCATTTCCTTGTGCGCGCCCGACTGGGCCAGCACGCCCATCTGGAACAGATTGGCGCCGACGCAGAAATTCTCGCCGTCGTTGGCGATTACCAGGCCGCGGGCGTTGCCGTGCAGCCGTTCCGCCGCGACGTTCATCAGGTGGAAGATGTCGTCGTCGAGCGCGTTCATCTTGGAGTGGAATTCGAGCAGCATCACGCCGTCGCCCATCTCGACCAGCGAGGCGGAGTCATTCTCCTCAATCGTCTGGTTGACGCGCTTCACGTCGGCGACGCGGATGTTGAGCGGCGATTCGTCCGTGGGGCAGTAGGTTTGGTCAAGCGGGCTGTAGACCAAGCGCTGACCGCCCTTATGCGTGTAAAAGCTGTTGTGCCCAGCATCAAGCATCTCCTGCACCCAACTCGCCGGCTCGATGCCCTCGGCCTCCATACGCGAGAGCGTCTCCTCCACGCCGAGCGCGTCCCACGTTTCAAAGGGGCCCATCTGCCAGGCAAAGCCCCACTTCATGGCGTTATCGATGTCGACAATCGAATCGGCGATTTCGGGGAGGCGCTTGGTGGCGTAGCTCATGGTGTGGGCCAGGGTGTGCCAGATCAGCTCGCCCGCCTCGTCGTCGGCCTCGACCAGCGCCTGCAGGCGCTCGGCCAGCGGCAGGTTGCGCGCGTCGCCGACGCTGCTCCAGCGCGGATTCTGCGGCGCGACATAGCTGACCTGCCCTTGCGACGCGGCTTCGAGATCGAGGCCGTGAAAGCTTTTCTTGCCGCGCTCGTCCTGCACCGTCTGGTAAAAGCCTTGCCCGCTTTTGCTGCCCAGAAACTTGTTCTCGACCAGGTTGTTCATCACCGCGACCACGTTCTTGCCCTGCAAAATCTCGCGGTCCTCGTCGTCGGGAATCAGCCCATAGAGATTTTCGCTCACCAGCGCCATGACGTCGATGCCAATCACGTCGTTGAGCCGGAAGGTTCCCGTTTTGGGGCGACCGAGCAGCGTGCCCGTCAGCTTGTCGACCTCCTCGACGCTGTAGCCGTTCTCGATGGCGAAATCCATGATGTCGCTCTGGATAAAGCTGATCATGCGGTTGGCGATAAAGTTTGGCGTGTCTTTACAAATCACCACACCCTTCCCCAACACGCTCTCGGCAAAGCGCTTCATCCGCTGCACAATTTTTTCGTCGGTATCGGGCGTGGGAATAATTTCGAGCAGGTGCAGGTAGCGCGGCGGGTTGAAGAAGTGCGTGCCGAGGAAGCGCTGCTTAAATTCATCGCCGCGGCCCTGGCTGATGATGTGAACGGGAATGCCGGAGGTGTTGGTGCTGATGATGGCGTTCTTGGGCGCGACCTGCTCCAGCCGCTCCATCAGCGCCTGCTTCGGTCCCGGTCGCTCAACGATGACCTCGATGATCCAATCGCTCTCGCTGGCGGCGGATTCGAGATCGTCATCCAAATTGCCCAGCGTGATCAGCTCGGCGGCGTCCTTCGTAAACAAATTGGCGGGCTTGGCCTTTGCCATGCGCTGAAAGCCCTGCTGCACAAGGCGGTTGCGCACGCGCGCGTCATCGAGCGACAGACCCTTGGCTTCTTCGTCAGCGGTGAGCGCGTCCGGGGCTACGTCAAGCAGGTGGACGGGCACGCCCGCGTTGGCAAGCAGGCCCGCAATCGACGCGCCCATCGTGCCCGCGCCAATCACCGTTACGCGGTCGATTCCTTGGGGCATGGGTTTCTCCTTTAAATTGGTTGTGAAAATCTAGTTTGGCATTTGGGGAAAGTGTAGCCGAGAGGGGTTGTGAAGCAGTTGTGGGGAGATTTGCAGATGTTTCACGTGAAACATTGTGAGAAGAAATAAGAAAGCGCCCCCGGCACGGGCCGCGAGTCGGTCAGTACCCATCAGTACCCAACCGTCACTTAGCCCACGCCGGGGACGCAACTGCGACATCTATACATTTGCCCGGCTACGCGCTTGCCCGGCTACACGCTTGCCCGACGACGAGGCCAGGAAAGGCGGCGTTTTCCTGGAGCACGCTCGCTATCGGCCAGCTTTTGCTTGTTATCGTTGAGGAAGGGCAGCGAGAGCTGTCGCGACGACCTGCCGCTAATGGCGGTGCGGCTTTGTGCGTCCTCGAAGGGCGGGTAATCCAGCAGCTTGGCGTGGACGTAGCCACCCAGCACGCGGAGCGACGCCATCACCGGCGCGGCCAAAAATGCGCCCAGCACGCCCGCCACATTAAAGCCAACAAAGACACCGCAGATAATGACCACAGGATGCAGGTTGACGCTGTCGCCGATAATGCGCGGGACGAGAATGCTGTTTTCCAACTGCTGAATGATGAAGTAAATAGCGACCGTGATAATGGCAAAGCCCACGTTGTTAACGCCCATTTGCAGCAGCAGTTCGCTGTTTGTTCCCTCAATCAGCGCCACGATCAAAGCGGGAATCATCGCTAGGATTGGGCCGAGATTGGGAATTACCTCCAGCAGACCCGCCACAATACCCAGAATCAGTGCGCCGGGCATCCCCAGCGCCAACAGCACCAGCCACGTGATCGTCCCCACGGTTAGCGCCAGGAAAATCTGCCCGCGGAAGAAGGCGCTCCAAATCGAGCCCATGCGGCGAATCACGGCCTCCACCTCGGAGTGGTAGGATTTTGGGAAGAGCCCTTCCACATAGTTCCGAATGCGCGGCGCATCTTTGGTCAGGTAAAGGCTGAGAAAAAAGATCAGGATAAAGGTGATGAAGAAGCCCAGAATGCCGCCAACCAGGGCAAAGCTGATGCCCGCCGTTAGCGAGAGCGTCGAGGTGGCCGTGTTGATGATGCGCTGCAAACCGCTCAACAGCTCGGATGTCGACGTTTGTAAAACTTCCTCCGAGCCCAGCGTCGACCCAATCGAATCGACCATTTCCCCCGTGCGCAGGTTAAAGCCCAGTACGTTGAGCGTTTCGGGCACGCTGCTCACAAAGTTCTGAAAGTTTTCCTGAATCCAGTTGGTCAACTGCACCGTGGAGGCGTAGACGTTGAAATTTAACTGTTCGAGTTGACCGATTAGAATTGGCACAACAATAATTGGCGTCAACACTAGACCAACCAGCAGCAGAATAAATAGGATTCCAGTGGAGACGCCGCGTGGGATACGCACCCGTTCACCCAGGCTGACGATGGGGCTGAGAAAATAGGCCACGATCCCGGCTAAAATCAACAGCGGCAGCACCGACCGGCTGATCCACAGGGTCGCGACCCCAGCAATCAGCAAAATCACCAGGACGGTGCGCTTGGTCGGCGCATCCCAGCCGGAGCTGGCCTCCGTATCAGCTTTAACCACGCGAATGGGCTGGTCGGCGATTTCGGCCTGAATCGTTGGCGGTAGGTGCTCGCTCTTTGTCAGCGCGTTAGGCTCCGCGGAAAGCTCACCCGCAGAGGAGATAGTCTCCGTCTCTCTTTCCTCCCCAGACATAATTCCTCCTCTCCTATTTATCGACTCTGCTCAGATTATAGCACGCACATCTCACAAATTCTACTGAAGATTTCCCCACCTTTCCCCCGCCTTTCTCCAACAAACCTATCATACATCGACGATCATTAGTCACAGACGGCCTCGATCACCCGCAGGAAATTTTTGCCCAGCACGCCGCGAACGGTCGATTTGCTGTGCCCGCGGGCGAGCAGCGCCTCCGTGAGCAGCGGGTAGTGTGCCGCGTTGGCCAGATCGGGCGGCGTGGTGCAGCCGTCGAAATCGCTGCCAATTCCTACGTGGTCGGGGCCAATTCGTTGCAGCAGATACTCGATGTGATCGACTACATCGCTGACGGAAAGCTCACGTGTTGCGCGCTCTTCCGGCGTGCGCAAAAAGGCGTCCACAAAGGTCACGCCGACCACGCCGCCGTTTGCCGCAACGCCGTCCAATTGTTGATCCGTCAAGTTGCGGGGATGATCGCAGAGCGCGGCAGCGTTGCTGTGGCTGGCGATAACGGGCTGCTCGCTAACGGCCAGCACGTCGCGCACGCCCGCTGGGGCGAGGTGGCTGATGTCGATCAACATGCCGAGCCGGTTGCACTCGCGCACCACGTCGACGCCAAAGGGGGTGAGTCCGCCGCCGGAGCGCGCTTCGGCGACGCCGTCGCAGGCGGCGTTGCGGTGGTTCCAGGCCAGGCCCAAATTGCGCACGCCCAGCCTGTAAAATTGACGCAGTACGCCCAAGTTAGCATCAAGCGCCTCGGCCCCTTCCAATCCGGCAATCGCCGCAGTGCGACCATCTGCCTTGGCGCGGCGAAGGTCGGCAGCGCTGTGGGCAATGGCGAAATTGGCGCGTTCGGCGAGCAGGTAGAGCTGGTCGAGCCGCTGCAGAGCGTGGGTGGTTGCGCCGTGGCGCTGGTAGGCAGTTGGCGCGTAGCAGGCAAAGAAGGCCGCATCAATGCCGCCTTCCTTCATGCGCGGCAAATCGAGGTGACCCACATCGGCGCGCTCATCAAGCTGGCGAACGTCGTCGAGCTGCTCGCCGATAGAATCGTTGTGGCCATCGATAACAAATGCGTTCGCGTGGATTTTGGCGGCGGCTTCGGAAATAGCTGGTGGCGTGTTCATCGGCGAATCCGTTTGCTGTTGGCCTTGCGGGCGATGGAAAAGGGAATCTGATTGTCCTCGGCAAAGCGCTGCACCTCGCGGTAGAAGCGCTGCCGATCCTGCTGGCTGATCACGGCAACCGCATCCGCCGTCTCGATGGCGTAGGGGTAACCGATGCCGATCACGCATTCGGCGCGCACCACGTTGAGCACATCTTCGGTCAAGCCTTCGTCGTAAAGCCAGCGCGGCATCTCCACGCGAGCGGGCGGGCGCTCGCCCGCGAGCTTGACGTAGGAAAAGGCCACGTCGCGGTAGAAATCAGCATAGCCTTTGCTGCGCAGTTCGTCATCGCGATCACAAATGAAGAGGGGCGACCGATCGCCCCACTGCTGAAATGCGCCGTGTATTTTCTGCGAATCCAGCAGCGCGGCGTCCCCAATCGCCAGCTGACCGCCCGGATCGGCCAGCAGCCCAATCAGCGTGGACAGATCGCGGCTGGCCGAATTATCCACAAAGCCGACCAACGGCACGCGGTAGTCCATCGAGCAGCGCAGCATCTTGCGCACGGCTTTAACGTAAGGCTCCATGTTGTCCTTGCGGTTGCTGGCGGCGAAGCTGATAATAAAGGAGCCGTCAAAGAAGCAGACGGGCTTGTCGCTGGGCGCGGCATCGCGGAAGCGCGCCATAAGCGTGCAGAGCTGATCTGCCTCCATCTCAAAGCGCTGCTGATGAACGCGCCGCGCAGGGGGATTTTGCTCCACATCTACAATGTCCTCGGCTAAGTCCAGCGGAGCCAGCACGTTGAATTTGATATCCTTCTCGTACGTGCCGTCGCGCTTGTTGAGAAACCAGCCAATTTGCACCGCGCCAATGGGTGGCGAAAAGTCCTTGGTCGGCAGAATCTGGCTGCCGTCGACGGCGAGGACGGGGCGCTCGCGCAGCACGTCGAGCGCCCACTCGCGCGCTTCGCGGTGGTTGGTCCAGGCGTGCGCAAAGGGCAAACAGAGATTGTTGGCATCATCCCACTCGTCGGTCGGGCGCGCGCCGGTGTGTTCGGCCTCCAGCTCAGCCAGCCGCCGCTCAACGTCGCGTGCGTTCAGCGACTGAATCTGTGCCAGAGCGTCCCGGACGCGAAGGCGCTCCTTGTTCTGCTCGCGCTGAAATGCTTCAAACTGCGTCTGCTTTTGCTGCAGCGCATCAACAACCTTTGCTTGATTCAACATCGTTTTGTCTACCTACTCGTCTTGATAAAAGTCAACAATTATTTACAATTAGTATAGCACAAATGTCCGGAAGACTCCTGCATCGAATATCCATTTCAAAGCTGACTCCGTTGCGGCGCATCCAGCGCTGTGGTACACTGGCGACGCGTCGACGGGTGCGCACCACGGCAGGTTGTCCGGCAGCGCGCTGAGTTGGCAAATTAGGGAGAGCGACCGTGAATCGATTGGGCCATTCTACGAACAACAAAATACGATTGGCACGCGTAATGTTTCACGTGGAACATTATCGGGTTACAGCGCTCTGTCTCGCCTTGGGCCTGCTGCTAACTCTTGGCTTTGCAGCAGCGTATAGACCGCTGCTTGCCGCGCCCGCTCTGCAGACGCCGCCGCCTGCCGGTTGCGAAGAGCTTGTGCGCAATGGCTCGTTTGAAACGCTGGGCAGCTCGGCCTGGGCCGTTGTCAACGATCCCCGGCTGCCCATTTATGTTGATGACCCCACGTTCGAGGGCGACTATGCGCTGCAGCTCGGCATTGTAGATTTGGGCAACGCCGTTAGCTCGAGCCGCGTGCAGCAGACGTTAACCATTCCCGACTGGGCGGATTCCGTATCGCTGCGCTTTCGCTACTTTCCGCTCTACGACAATTCGCCCGGTGCGAGCGATCTCCAGTACGGCTATGTCTTTAACGAGTTCAGCGACCAAATTGTTGATACGCCGCTGCGCGTGGTGCGCAACGATCGCGACTGGCTCTTTGTCGAGCGCAACCTGACCGAGCAGACGGGGCAGCAAATTCGGCTTGTCTTTGCAGTGGACAATGACGGCGAGAATGGACGCGTTGGGATGTTTTTGGACAGCGTCTCCGTATTGGCCTGTCGGCTGGATCAGCCCGCGCCAGTCGTTACACCAACGTTAACGCCCACTGCGACGTTCACGCCGTCGACAACGCCGATCCCTACTACGCCCCCCACCGTTGAACCTTCTGCAACGCCAATCGTGGCAACGGCTATCCCGCCAACGCCAACGCCCAACGTCGTCATCCCCCCCACTGCGACGTTACCGCCGGCTGCCGGTTGCCGCAACGATTTACAGGATGGTGGCTTTGAGACAGACGCTGGCTGGATTTTTGGCCGCGACCCCATCCCCCCACGCTATGTCAGCGACCCGCTTGGTGGGGGATCACGCGTGGTGCTGCTGGGCAACCCGCCCAACAGCGGCAACCCCAACGTGGTCACCTATTCCTCGGTGCGCCGTCTGGTGACGATTCCCAGCGATGCCAGTTCCGCCGTCGTCTCGTGGCGAGCGCTTTACCAGACGCAAGAGGGGGTGGACGCCCAGCCCAACCGCTTTGTTGATCGTCAGGATTTTGTGCTGCTCTCGCCCGGGTTGGACACTGTTGCCGTGCCGTTTCGCACGCGCAGCAATACGGCTGGTTACCAAGCGACCTCCATCGATCTATCTGGCTATCGCGGGCACACGCTCTATCTTTATTTCAACGCCTTCAACGACGGCGATGGAGCCCGCACGTGGATGTACTTAGACGATGTAGCGCTGGAAGTTTGCGGTGGGGCAGGCAGCGCCGTTCAGTCTGTACCAGCCGCAGCTGCACCAGCCGTCGCTGCACCAGCCGTGGTCTTGACCACGCCAGTGGCGCCCTTGATCGAGCCGGACTCCGTGGTGATCATCAGCGCGACGCAAACTGCCGAGGCCGTGCTGGCTCTGCCGCTCGCGGCTCCCAGCGCAACGCCCACGCTGGAATTCCCATCCCTACCCACGGTTGATCCCGCCGCTCCGCAGCCGGGGGTCCTGGAGGGAAGCGCCGCTAACGAGGTGAGCATTCTCGCCGGGCAAGCACCGGTGAGCGAGAGCGTTGCGGTGACGCCCGGCACGCGAGCAATCACCGCACCCTTCACTTTGCCACTCGACATCAGCGTTGCTACCGACCTGGACGCGGGGGCAGGAACAGCGACGCCAGAGCTCGATTCTTTCGTGCCCGTGCGCGACAACGACGTAGATGGCTCTACGGGTGGTGGCTTCGGTGGTGGCTTCGGCGGCGTCAGCGGTCTCGTGGGTGGTTTTTCAGGTTTGCCCTGGGCACCGATTGCCATCCTTGTGGGCGTTCTCGCCATTATATTTATTGTGGTGTCATTTGTTCAACGCGTTGTATCGCGCAGTTAATGTGCCGCGATTATATGGGCGTGTCGCTGCCCGTTGGGCGCAGGTGTATCCACCCACTGTGGACAGCGGCCGCCCTGCATGAAGCACGAACGTAGCCGAGTGCCGCTGAATCGATCCCTTACTTCACTCACCAACGGCAAAACTCACCAAAAAATTTAGAGGAGACAAAGTGACCGAAATCATAGACATCACCGCCAGAGAAATCTTGGACAGCCGCGGCAACCCCACCATCGAAGTCGAGGTGGCGCTGGACAGCGGCATAATTGGGCGAGCCGCCGTACCCAGCGGCGCAAGCACGGGCATCTACGAAGCCGTGGAGCTGCGCGACGGTGGCAAGCGCTTTGGTGGCAAAGGCGTCAGCGAAGCCGTCGAAAATGTCAACGAGAAGCTGGCCGACGAGATCATCGGCGTCAGCCCATTTGAGCAGGTGCTGATCGACGAGTACATGATCGAGATGGACGGCAGCGATAACAAGGAGAATCTCGGCGCCAACGCCATTCTTGGCATCAGCCTGGCCGTGGCCAAGGCGGCGGCGCTGGAGCTCAAGCTGCCGCTCTATCGCTACCTTGGCGGCGTGGGCGCGCGCGTGCTGCCCGTACCGATGATGAATATTCTCAACGGTGGCAAGCACGCCGTCAACAGCACGGATTTTCAGGAATTTATGGTGATGCCCGTGGGCGCGGAGACCTTTTCCGAAGGGCTGCGCTGGGGCGTGGAAATTTATCAGAGCCTTAAAAAGGTGCTGCACGATGCTGGCCACGGCACCAACGTTGGCGACGAGGGGGGCTTCGCACCGAGCTTGGGCGGCAACGTAGCCGCGCTGGATGTAATTATGCAGGCCATCGAAAAGGCGGGCTACAAGCCGGGCGAGGAAATTTTTATTGCGCTCGACCCGGCGACCAGCGAACTCTACAACAAGGAGACGGGTCGCTACGAGTTACCTATTGAGGGCAAGGAACTGAACAGCGAGGAGATGGTCGAGCTGTGGGCCGATTGGTGCGACCGCTACCCGATCATCAGCTTGGAAGACGGTATGGACGAGGACGATTGGGACGGCTGGAACCTGCTTTACGAGCGCATCGGCGATCGCGTGCAGATTGTTGGCGACGACCTGCTGGTGACCAACGTTGAGCGCATCCAGCGCGCCATTGACGAGGAGGCGTGCAATGCGCTGCTGTGCAAAGTCAACCAAATCGGCACGCTTACCGAAAGCATTGCCGCCATCGAGATGAGCCACCGCGCGGGCTGGGCCGCCGTCGTCAGCCATCGTTCGGGCGAAACGGAAGATGTAACGATCTCAGATTTGGTGGTCGCCTACAATACCGGTCAAATCAAGACGGGTGCACCGGCGCGCAGTGATCGCGTCGCTAAGTACAACCAGCTTCTGCGCATCGAGCAGGAGCTGGGCGATATTGCGCTCTATGCGGGAATGGATGCGTTTCCGCACCTGCGCTAAATCTGTCGATTCAGGCGGATGCGGGAAATCTTCTCTTAATTCAGCCCGGGGGTTGGTTAGCGAGAGCTCAGCAACTTTTCCGACCCGTTTCCAACGCACTCGAAAAGTTATCCCTTCGGCCAAAGCAAAAAAAGCGCCGCTCGAATTTCGAGCGGCGCTTTTTTTTATTTCATGTTTCACGTGAAACATTACGTGCTTACAACAGCTATCCTTTACAGATAATCACGCAGCTTGCGGCTGCGGCTGGGGTGACGTAAGCGGCTCAACGCCTGTGCTTCGATCTGACGGATGCGCTCGCGGGTGACGCCAAACTTCTTGCCAACTTCTTCCAGCGTGTACTGGTAGCCATCTACCAAGCCAAAGCGCAGCTGCAAGATGCGCACCTCGCGCGGCGTCAGGCTTTGGAAAATTTCGTCGATAACCTCGCGCAGCAGCTGCTGACCCGCGGCCTCAATGGGGCTATCGGCGTCCTCATCTTCGATAAAGTCGCCGAGGTAGCTGTCTTCCTCTTCACCCACCGGCATTTCCAGGCTCAGCGGGCGCTGGCTCACGCGCATAATGTGCTCCACCTTGCGCGGTGAGACGCCCAGCTCGGCAGCGATTTCTTCCGTTGTCGGGTCGCGGCCCAACTCTTGGACGAGCTGACGGCTGGTGCGCGTCAGCCGGTTGATCTGCTCGTACATGTGAACGGGCACGCGAATTGTGCGTCCCTGATCGGCGATGGCGCGCGTTACGGCCTGCCGAATCCACCAGGTGGCATAGGTGCTAAACTTGAAGCCGCGGCGGTAATCAAATTTCTTGACCGCCCGAATCAAGCCGATATTGCCCTCCTGAATCAAATCGAGAAAGGGCACACCGCGACCTACATACTTTTTGGCAACGCTGACGACAAGTCGGCTGTTGGCCTTGATCAAGTGCTCCTGTGCTCGCTGCCCGTCGCGCATCAGCCAGAGCAGGCGTTCGCGCTCCTCCCAGTCCACATCGTCGTTAAGCTCCTCACGCGCATCGCGCCCCGCCTCCATGCGCTTAGCCAACGAAATTTCCTCTTCGGCAGTCAGCAAGGCAACGCGCCCAATCTCTTTGAGATAAAGACTGATTGAATCATCAATCTCGATTTGGCTGAGGTCAAAGTTCTGTGGCTCCTCGGATTCGTTCTTCTCCTTGGCCTCCTCTTCCTCGGCGTCCTCGCGCGTGCGGCCAACCTCGATGCCCTGCTCAAAGAGCGCAGCAAAGACATCCTCCAGCTGTTCCATATCGCTCTCAGCCTCGGGCATCACGCGTAGGACATCGTCGTAGCTGACGAAACCCTTGGTGCGGCCCAGGTTGAGCAAATACTCAAGCGGCGTCGCGCCGTTGAGATCAATTGGCTCCAGCTCAGCAACCTCGTCGACTTCGCCAGCGCTCTCCACCGCTGTCTCGTCGTAGTCCGCGCCGTCAACCTGGCCGTTGCTGCCGTTTGAATTTTTGGTTGTCATTTCATCGTCGGTCGGAGACAGCGTCTCTTCCGCAGCCTCGTTCATTGTTAAATTTTTGGTCATGCCAACCTCACTTTGCATAAAACTGTAAGCAATCTATCTTATAATAATCCGACTAAATTTTATGTTATCTGTCTTCTATTTAAACTTCCGCCGTTGTCACAGATTCTTTGAAATCCCAGATTTGGCCACGACGCCCATATTCGCGACCACATTCGCAGCGTGCCCGCTTCCCCGATACCGCAGCCAGAGCCCCTTGGCAGGTTGGACAGCGAAAGAGCTGCACGACATCGGCTGGCGCTGTCGAAACCGGGGCGGGCATGCTCTGGCCGCGACGTTGGGCCTGCACAAAGACGCTCGGCGAGAGCGGATAGCGCCCGCCTAAATCAAAAAGTAGACTATCTAGTTTCGCTAAAGCGCTTGGCGAGATGCGACGTTTGAGCAGCGGCAAGCGAAAGTGCGAAACCGCCAGCTGCTGCCGACGGTGCAACCCCGCTTCGGCCAGCCGCTGGCTCATCCACCCCGGATGGAAGTCAAAATTGAGCTCCACAAACTCCAGCGGCTCCGGCGACCAGGGCGACCAGGACTGACCGCCAGTGGCCCAGCGCAGCAGCGACTTAATGTGGCGCTTGTTGGCATATTCCAGCACGGCAACGCTTTCGCCGTGGAGCGTGCGGCAGAGCTGGGCCAGCGCCCCCGGCACGTCCGCCAGATGGTGCATCACGCGCACCATCACGAGCGAATCGAGCACGCGATCCGCCAGCGGCAGGCGATACACATCCCCGGCGACAAAGACAAAGCGGGGATCATCCCCCCAGCGCGAAACTGCTTCGGCCAGCAGGGTACGGCTGTAATCGAACAGGATAATCTGCTCATAGCCCTGGTACAGCTCGCCCAACCGACCAAAGCCCGCACCGATTTCGGCGATCCGCCGACCCTGCTGCGGCAACAATCGCTCCAGCACCAGCCGCTCGACGCGATCTTCGTATTCGCGGCCCTGGCCCTCCCAAAAGTCGGTGCGGTAGCTGCTGCCTTCGTAATCAATAACAGGCACCGCGCGATTCGTTGTGCCTGCCGTCGTCGATTTATTCATCTACACCTTACTCTTTGTAGAGTATCACTTTCTTTGGAGACTATATTTACAAAGTTATTCACTGTAGTCTGCAAATAATTTCACAAATGCAATTAGCGCCATCCTATCACGATTGTTAACCAAATTCAATAGGCAAGTTAACAAATTTTAACAACTCGTTTGGTTAACCTCTCTGTAGCGTACCCTGCCGCTGCTGCCACAAGTACCAAGAAACGGTAATCAAAACTACAACAGCGCCCACCACCTGCCACGCCGACGTTAGCCGCTCGCCGAGCAGCAGCCACGCCACGAGCAGGGTGCTCACCAACCGCCACGCCAGCAGGCTGCTGACAAAGGGAGCGCCCAGCTTGCGCAACGCCAGGATTTGCAGCCCGTTCGCCCCTAAAATTACCACCACAATAAAGGCGGCAACCACAAGCCAATCGCGCGGACCCAACCGCAGCCACTGTCCCCAATCCTCACCGATCAGCAGGCTTGCGGGCAGCGAAACGGCCATGATGACAACGCTCTGAAAGACCAGCACCGCTGCGCTGGACACCTTTTCCCGATCGGCGCGCTGCTTGGCGGTGCGGCAAATTACAATCATGTAAAAGGCCAGCGCAATGCTGCTGACCACGGTAAGGGCAATGCCGAGCCAGTCGCTCTGCGTCAGCGAAAATTGCAGCCCCGCGCCGCTCGGGCTGCTGCTCAACATCAAGAGCGCGCCCAGCGTCGAGAGCGTGAGCGCAGGCAGCGTAAAGCGTGGAACGGGCTCGTGCAGCACGGCGCGGCTAATCAGCACGACCACAAAGGGCGTCATCAGCGTGATCAGCTGCACATAGATGGCGAGGGTGTAGCGCGCCGCCAGCAGATTGGTTACCGAGCGGATGATAACGCTCAACGCCAGCGCCCACATCACGCGCGAGGCAAAGACGCGCCAGCCCGTGCGCGGCAGTACGTAGACCACCATCGCCACCAACATCGGAATGCCGCCCACCACCAGCAGCGACAGCGTTGGCAGCCCGCTCACCGTCTGCATGTAGCGCCCGATCACCGGGTACATGCCCCAGCCGGTATGTGCCAGCAGCGCCAGCCCCATCCACGCCGCGCGGCTATCGCTGGTGGCAAGGTCGCTGGTGGCAAGGTCGCTGGTGGCAAGGTCGCCGGTGGCAAGCTCGCCGGTGGGCTGGCTGGCGGATGCGGTTTCGGTTGGCGTACTCATGGTAAACAACTTCCCGCGTGAATAGGGCAATTGGCGCACTTGGCATTCTTTGAAGCACCAACCGCCAATGGTATCATAACCCGCACCGCAGCTTGGTTACGGGGGCCACATCTTTCGCCGGGAGAAATACACCATGAACGTTGCCGACCACACCTTCTTGATCAGCGGCGGCGCGTCCGGTCTGGGCGCGGCCACGGCGACACACCTCGTCGAACGCGGGGCGCGCGTGGTGCTGGCGGACGTCAACGCCGAGGCGGGCGAAGCGCTGGCGGAGACGCTGGGCGAGGCCGCGCGCTTTGTGCAAACGGACGTGACCAATGGCGACAGCGTACGGGAGGCGGTGGACGTGGCCGTGGGGGGCGGCAACCTGCGGGGAGCCGTCTGCTGTGCGGGGGTGGCGATTGGCGAGCGCACGTTGAGCCGCCGCGGGCCACACGCGCTGGAAACCTTTGCGCGCGTGCTCAACGTAAACTTGCTCGGCACCTTTAACGTGGTGCGGCTAGTCGCAGCGGCGCTGGCCACAGGCGAGCCGGAGGCTACAGATGCCGGCGACGCGGAGCGCGGCGTCGTCGTCTGCACCGCCTCCATCGCCGCCTTTGACGGTCAAATTGGCCAGGCTGCCTACGCCGCCTCCAAGGGCGGCATTGTCGGCATGACGCTGCCGCTGGCGCGCGACTTGGCCGCGCTGGGCATTCGCGTCGCCACGATTGCGCCGGGCATCTTCGAGACGCCGCTGCTGGGCACGCTGCCGCGGGCGGTGCGCGAGCAGCTGTCGGGGCAGGTTCCCTTTCCGCCGCGGCTCGGCCGCCCGCTGGAATTTGCTCAGCTGGCTGCACACATCATCGAGAACCCGATGATCAACGGCGAAACGATTCGGCTGGACGGCGCCATTCGCATGGGTCCGCGCTAGTGTCCTGTCAACGCTGCAATGATGACCATCTCGCAGAAGGAGCATCCTCAGATGCGACCGGGCCAACGAGAAAGGCCGGTCATGCCAAACTCATCAAATCACGCTTGACGCGACATTAGTACACAGCGGCGCAAATACCTAAAGTGCGTGCAAAATGAAAACAAGAGTTCGCGGTCTAAGTGACAGTCACTGTCCATAGCCGGACAGCTTACCCCATTTTGTCTGG
This sequence comes from Caldilineaceae bacterium, assembly GCA_965213535.1. Lineage (GTDB taxonomy): Bacteria > Chloroflexota > Anaerolineae > Caldilineales > Caldilineaceae > JBCCFC01. The sequence goes on along the minus strand of OZ243888.1, from coordinate 4,891,762 downwards.
ACAGTGACTCTCACTGGCTCCTCAAACTCCTGTTCTCGATGCAACTTTACTTTAGACAATTGAACCACGAAGACACAAAGGCACAAAGCCGCCAACCTGTTCCGATTCCGTCTTGGTGTCTTGGTGATGCAAAATTTGTTGGTCTGTTTACGCCCATTTGTGTAGCTGTCTTGCGGCTGAGAGCGCTAGAGCTAGACAATTTGTAAGCAAACTGTCATCAAAAGTACCCGTTCATTTTTCTAATAATCACGTATACTTGTGGATCGTGTCTTATCCCGTTGTTGTATTAAGGATGTCGTATTAAGGAAACCCCATGCAAAATGGCCATCCCCGGCGTCGACTGTTTCTCTGTCTACTCCTACTTTTTTTCTGTCTAAGCTTTCTCGCCAGCGCTTCCGCCATGCTGCCGGCCCAAGCCAGCCCCACCCGCGACGAGATCACCACGGTCACCTCGCCGCCGGTAAGCTGCTTGACCGTGGACGGCAGCGGCTCGACCGAAACGCAAGTCGAGCTGGCGTGGCGGGGCACGGCGATGCGCGCGCGGCTTAGCCTTAACGTCGCCGAGAATGAAGCGCCGCACGAGGTTTACGTCAACGGCCAGCCCGTTGGCCCGCTGCCCGTGGCGATGGAGGGCTACGGCTGCCGCGGCGAAGCCTTCTACCTCGACGTGCCGGTCGACGCGCTGGTTTCGGGCACGAACAGCGTGACCTTCACCAGCGACGGCCAGCCCGGTGATCAGTGGATCGCGTCGGGCGTGCGGCTGGCGGTCACGGGCCAAGTCGCCCCGGCGGACGATGGCGTGCGCGCCGCCGCGTCGATGGCAACGGTGGAGACAATTAACTTCACCAACTCGTACGACGGCACGCTGCAGCAGGCGCGCGTGCAGGTGCCGGATGCGTACGATGGCTCGCCCACGCCGGTGGTGATTATGCTGCATGGGCGTGGCGGCAGTATGGAAGCCTTCGAAGATTTTGGCTATCACACGGTTGTCAACGAACGCGGCTGGTTTTTTGCCTCACCGGAGCTGCACGGTCGCTGGCCTGACCCGCCTGAGCCGCCCGACCTTAAAGGGAAATTTCACCACGCCTCGCTGGAAAGCCAAGCCGACGTTTTGGGGACGCTGCAGTATCTGCTGGACAACTACAATATCGACACTAGCCGCATTTACCTTTATGGCTCGTCGCTTGGTGGGCAGCTGGCGCTGCTAACGGCCGCCAAATACCCAGACATCTTTGCCGCCGTCTTTGCCAACAAGCCGCCAACCGACTGGCCGCTCTGGTATCGGCAATCGCAAAGTCCCCGAGGCCAGGGCAATCAAAGCTCACAACTTACCCGCATGAGGGAAGAGTGCTATGAGGTAATCAGCGGTGCCAATACGCCGCGCTCACCCGATGAAAACTTCTTTTGCTACATCCGCCGCTCCCCTTTGCCTTACGCCAGCAACCTGCTGCACACGCCGGTGCAGCTCGCCCACAGCCAGGACGATTTGCTCGTGCCGATTGTCCATTCGACCTGGATGCAAGATGCAATCAACGCGCTCTCACCAGATCGCGAAGTGGAGCTCGACGACGAGACGCCGACAAACGCCGGTTGTCCGCCGTCAGGGGCTCAGCCGCAAAATTTCCACTGCTACGAACCCGAGGCCGTCGACATCCTCGACTTTCTCGGTGACTTTACGCTCAACCAGACGCCGGACGCCATCGACATCGTGACCGATCAGGACAATGCCTACTACTGGCTGAACGTTGATCGCTCCGACGGCGAGTACTTGTCCGAAATTGACGTAGCGCTGGATCAGGAGAGCGACTCCGTAACCGTTGAGATATCGGATACGGAGACGTTGATGCTGGGATTCAACCTGGGCACGGGCGCTATCGACGACGTTGTGTCGCAGCCCGGCATGGGCTTGCCCGCGGCAACTTATCTCGTCCGCGAGCAAAATCAGCCGGACGAGCTGGTGGACTACACGGCGGGCTATCTGAACGTGACGCCCGCCTCCACCGGTCAATACAGCTTGACGCTTTCCGCGCTCGATCTAACGATTTCGGCCAATCCTGCCGACAAGCCCGTCGGCCAGCCGCTGCAGTCGACCATTACCATTGCCGCAATGGATGGCTTGGGCAACCCCGTCCCCAACAATACGTCCATCACGCTGACAACGTCGGCGGGTCGCTGGCCCAACGGCAGCGATACGTTTACACCCATAATCGATAACGGCACGCTGTCGACCATGCTGACGTTGGATGCGGGTGACGAGAATGCGCAGGTGCAGGCGACCATCGGCAACAGCAGTGCTTTGCTGACGATTGGTGTGGATGACTTGCCCAGCACGCCAACGAATACACCACCGCCATCCACCAATACGCCATTACCGCCCACCAGCACGCCGCCTACAACGCCGCCCAGCACAACCCCAGCGCCACCCAGCGCAACGCCGACATCACCCACCGGCACGCTACCGCCTTCCACAACACCAAACGCATCGCCTACGGCAACCTCGACGGCCGTTAGTACGTCCATTCCCACCGTAGCGCCTACGTCAACTCCAACACCTCCCAACACAGCTGAACCTAGCGCCACCCCAACGGTTTCACCGATAAAAACCGAAGACCCGCCCGTCGCCGGTTGCCGGATAAGCATCAATGACGGGGACGTTTTTGTTCGACAGCGCCAGGCGATTATCTATCTCGACGTTCCTGGGGCTGTCGAAATGCAGATTAGCAACGATGGCGGCTTGGCAGGTGCCGAGTGGGAGACCTATCAGGCAAATGCGAACTGGCTGCTCTCAGATGCGGGTAATCGCATTGCCACGCTTTCAGTTTACGCTCAATTTCGGGACGCTACCGGGGGCTTGCTTTGTGCTGGCTCCGTCGCCAGCGACGACATCATTTACGACCCACTGCCGCCGACGGTTGCCATCGTGCGACGGCAAACGAGCGCCGTCAATTCTGCCGAAGATGAAGAAGCCCGCTTTGCCGTGGTGTTGTCTATTAATGCCAGTGACCAGGTCGGCGGTAGCGGTGTGGCCGAGATGCAGATTAGCACGGACGCTACTTTTACCAACGCCGTTTGGCAGCCCTACGTTTCATCAGCCACGCTAACCGTCACCGGCGACAAACCCGTCTACGTGCGGGTGCGCGATGGGATGGGGAATTTGTCCAACATAGTAGAGGCGGCAGAGTTTGCCGAGAGGTCAATCTTCCTGCCGTTTGTTTCGGGCTGACGACAGGTTTAGGCTGTTTCAAAGAATTAACTGTCTCCCTGTGACAGTCACTGCCCAGACAACTCTGCGAATTCTTCACTGGTTGCGGGCAGTGACGGTCACATTTGCGACACACTTATTTTCTTGGATTAGCCTTAACGGAGAGTAGGATCAACGCAAAAGAGAACGGGCACGCCATGGCGTGCCCGTTCTCTTTTGCCTATGTTAGCTCTTTGTCCAGCGATTCACCCGGCTGCACGACGAAAAACGCAATCGCGCCCAGCAGCGGTATGACGACCACCAGCACCGTCCACAGCACCTGCGGCGTCTGCCCCAGCGCGCGTCGCCGCAGCCTCAGCAGCGCGACAATGCTCAAGAGCGGCCACGCGATCAAAATCGCCAAGCTAAAGAGCTGCACTAGCAGCAACCCTCCGCTAAAGCCTAATTCTCCCAACACTGTTTTCTCTCCTTACATTTACTCCACCGGCTCCATTTTGCGCGGCGGCTTCTCCTGATAAGCCAGCCGCAGCGGCTGCCACGCCCCATGCTTGAGCAGCGGATTCCACGCCGCGCGCTTCGCCATCACCTTGGCGTCTACCGCATCGACCGCCTGCGGCGTCAAATCCATCATCACGGCGACTTCGTCGCAGCGGTGAAATTTCGAGCAGTAGATGCAGGCCTGCCACACCTTGGGGCTAATGCTCCAGCGGTTGACGAGCCGAAAGCCCAGTCGCTCAAAGAAGTGCTCGCGCAGCGTCAGCGCACAAACTTGTGCAAACTCCCGCTCCCGCGCCAGCTCGACCAGCGAGTGCACGAGCGCGCTGCCCACGCCCTTGCCGTGCTGGCTCGCCTCCACCGCCAGCGAACGCACCTCCACCAGCGTCTCCGTCAGCGCGACCAGCGAGCCGCAGCCGACAATCTGCTCCGCCCCGGCGGCGTTGCGCTCGACGGCCACCAGCCAGTTTGGCAGCGTCGCGCGGATGTCGGCCACGTCGCGCGGCAGCATCACGTGCTGCGCGGCAAAGCGATTGACGAGCGCGGCCAGCGCATCGGCTTCGTCAACGTGGGGCGGGCGAATCGTTGTTTGTGATTTCATGAGCGATGAAACCTTCCGGGAAGCTTCCCAGCTTTCTGGAAGGTTGATGGCTAAGGCCATTCCAGGAAAGTAAATGTACCAGGTAGGTTGAAAGAGCAGGCGGCGAACGTCCCCGGCACGCGCCGCACGCTGCTTCGTCTACCGCATCGGCTCTGGCGCGTGCCGGGGACGTGGGCAAACCCAGCCGGTATCCTTATTTTCTTGGGATAGCCTAAGTGAGCGTCATCGACCTTTGTTCGTGATTCAACATTGCGCTTTTGAGCGTGCCACCGAGGTGCTGCTCGACGAGCGCGGCCAGTTCGTCCACGGCCTGCTGCACGGTCGCGCGCGCGATGGGCGGCAGCGACTCAACCACGAGCACCGCGTTTGTCGTCTGCGGCATGAGCTTGGTGCGCTCGGCCTCTTTCCAATTCCAGCGCCGACAAATCGTACCGATGTCGTCCTTGTAGATCACCTCGTCCGCGTAGGGCGCGCGCGCCTCGGCCTCGCCCAGCAGCTTCACCGGCGCTTCGTTCTCGCCCGCCACGGTCAGCCGCAGGTCGCCCTCCATTACGTCCAAATCTTCCCCGCCAACCGGTAGCAGATGGCGCAGCGAAATCACGTTGTATAAATCTACCAGCGGGTTCACCGACCCAATCGTCTGCCCCTTGAGCACGCGCCGCACCAAATTCTCAATGGACGAGGGGTGCTTTTTCGGCTTCGCGCCAAACTGTCGATACGCCTCACGCCACGGCGCAATGTGCGGGTGACTCGTCACCTCGCTGGCCTCGATGCGCTGCGGAACGCTTGCCTGTGCGTCGCGCAGCAGGGCGGCAATCGTCGTTGCCTCGTTCTCGCCCACCACGTTGCGAATGCCCCGCGCTGCAATCACGGCAACCGCCACGTCGGAAAAACGCGCGAAAATCTCTTCTTCAATCACAAATTGCATCTACGCCTCCTCCCCCGTAAGCGCGACATACGCGCCCAGCGCAATCAGCCCGCAGCCGGAAAAAATCTGCGGCACGGAGCGCATTCGCGCGCTGCGGCTGAGCGCGCCGCTCAACGGCCCCGCCAGCGAAGCCACCACCAGATCCGCCGTCGTGTTCAGCGTGACAGAGAGAGAGCCCAGCAGCAGAAATTGCGTTATGAGCGAGCCATCGGGATCGATAAACTGCGGCAGAAAGGCGAGAAAGAAAATCGCCGTTTTGGGATTGAGCGCCTCGGTCGTGATGCCCTGCAAAAAGGCACTGCGCCCGCTGCTCACCACACGGTTTCTCACATCGCCGACCTCGTCGAGCGCTTCACCAAAATGGTCTCGTCGCATCAACGTCCGCACGCCGAGGTAGACGAGGTAAGCCGCGCCCGCGTACTTAATCACGGCAAAGGCCAGCGCCGACGTCGCCAAAATGGCCGACAGCCCCAGCGCCGCCGCCACCACGTGCGCCAGGCCGCCGACCGCCGTGCCCAGCGACGAGGCGTAGCCCTCGCCGCGCCCGCCCTTGATCGAGCGCGTGAGCACGTAGAAAATGCCGGGCCCCGGCGTGATCGCCAGCAGAATTGCGGCGGTGAGAAAGAGGCCAAAAGAGGTGGAATCGGGCATGGGTTCTCATTTACCAGAACTTCTAGCGGATTGGGCGGATGAAGACGGATCAGAAAATCCGCTTCAATCCGCCTGATCCGCTTAATCCGCTAGAAGTTCTTACACTGTTTGCAAAATTTCGCCGATCACCGCCACCGCCCGCGACAGCTCCTCCTGCTCGATCGTCAGCGGCGGCACGAGGCGCAGCACGTTGGCCCCGGCGCTGACAAAGATCATGCCGCGTTCGTAGCCCTTCTCCACAATCGGCCCGACCTCAATGTCCATCTCCACGCCGACCAGCAGCCCCGCCCCGCGCACCTCCTGGACGTGCGGGCTGTTGATCTCCTCCAGCTGCTCCCGCAGAAACTCCCCCTTTTCGCGCACGCCCGCCAAAAATTCCGGCTGGCTGATGCGCTGAACCACGTGCTCGGCCACGTGGGTCGTAAAGGGATTGCCCGCAAAGGTGCTGGCGTGATCGCCCTTGTGGATCGAATCCGCCACGCGCTGCGACATCATGATCGCGCCGATGGGCAGGCCGTTGGCGAGCGGCTTGGCCGTCGTCATCAGGTCGGGCTGGACGACGCACGGTTCCGTGCCGCCGCAGATCGGGCAGGTGGCGCGCGCGCCGCCGTTTTGTTGCGTGCATACCGTGAAGTGGCCCCACATGTTGCCCGTGCGCCCGACACCACACTGGACTTCGTCGTAGATCAGCAGCGCGTCGTGCTGGTCGGCGAGCTGGCGCAGCCCCAGCAGAAAGTCCCGCGAGGCGGGGTAGATGCCGCCCTCGCCCTGAATCGGCTCGACGATGATGGCGCAGACGTCGTCGCCCATCCGCTCGCGGGCGCTCTCCAGATTGTTGAATTCGGCAAAGCGCACGCCGGGCATCAGCGGCGCAAAGGGCTCCTGATATTTGGGGCGCGGCGTCGCGGCCAAGCTGCCGTAAAGTCGCCCGTGGAAGGCGTTGGTAAAGGCCAGAATGTGGTGCTTGCCCTCGTGACCGTTGTCGTAGGCATAGCGGCGGGCGAACTTGAACGCGCCCTCGTTGGCGTCCGCGCCGGTGAGCGAGAAGTGGACTTTGTCCGCAAAGCAGGTGTCGCAGAGCGCTTTAGCCAGCTGCGCGTGCGGCGCCGTGTGGTAGAGATTGCTCACGTGCAGCACGCCCGTACCCATCGCCTCTTGCATCGCCTGCTTGATGCCGGGATCGTCGTAGCCCAGCGCGGTCACGGCAATGCCTGCCACGAGATCGAGATAGGCGTTGCCTTCCGTATCGTAAAGCGTGCTGCCCTCGCCGCGCTCGAAGACGATGTCGGGCCGCGTGTAGACGCCGAGGACGTGGTCCTGCTCCAGCTGGATAATTTCTTGTGCGTTCATGATGACTCCGAGGTGGGGAGCGACGCCGGGACGCGGGGACGCGGAGAGGTGATGCTCCGCGTCCCCGTGTCTCTCCGTCACCCCGTCAGTTTTGTTGATAAGCTGTAGTGATAAGCGTCCGTCTGGCGCGTCCAGCCCGCTTTTTCATAGAGCCGTTGCGCTGGCGTGTTGTCGGTTTCCGTCTGCAATTCCAGCCGCACCGCGCCCGTCGATGCGCCGAACTCCGCCGCGCGCTTGAGCAAAGCGGCCCCCGCGCCGCGACCGCGCGCCGCTTCAGCGACAAAGAGATCGTTCAAAATCCACAGGGGCGCCATCGACACCGAGGAGAACGACGGGTAAAGCTGTGTAAAGCCAAGCGCGTCGCCCGCCTCGTCCTCCAGCGCGAGAAAGATAACGCTGTCGCCGCTGGTCAGCCGCTCGCTGATAAAGCGCCGCGCACCGTCGAGATCGCGGGGTTGCTGGTAGAATTGACGGTAGCCGTCAAAGAGCGCGACGACGGCATCGAGGTGGGCGAGGTGGGCCTGAATAATTTGCATTACATCGATCCCAAAATTCCCGTGCCTTCGCCCTCCTGCACGCCCGCCAAATTGGTGATCACCGCCTGCGCCACGCCGCGGCGCACGGCCTCCACGGCGCTGCGCACCTTGGGGATCATCCCGTCGGTGATGATGCCCTCCTCGATCCACGCTTCGGCCTGATCGGCGGTGATGGCGCGGGCCACGCGACCGGCAATCAGCACGCCGGGCACGTTGCTCACGAAGACGACGCGCAGCGCCCGCAGCGCGGCGGCCACCGCAGCGGCAGCGTGATCGGCGTTGACGTTGTAGCTCTGCGCATCCAGCGTGCCAAAGCTGACGGGGCTGACGACGGGGATGATGTCCGCATCCAGCAGCGTTTTCAACAGGTGCGTGTCCACGTCCTGGATGTCGCCCACGCGCCCCAAATCGCCGAGCGGATGCCACATTTTCTCGACATAAATTGTGCCGTCGTCCACGCCGCTGATGCCCGCCGCGCGGATGCCCGCGTGGACGAGCGCGCGCACGATGCGCTTGTTCACCAACCCGCTCAAGACCATCTCGGCCACGTCGCGGCTCTCGTCGTCCGTCACGCGCAGGCCGTCCAGAAATTGCGTGCTCAGACCGAGCCTGGTCTGGTACTCGGCGATGACTTTGCCGCCGCCGTGAACGATCACAGGTTGGTAGCCATCGGCTCGCAGCGTCTGCACGGCTTTGGCCAACCCCGCAAGAAAGGCGTCGTCGTCGAGATCGTTGCCGCCGATTTTGAGCACGATGTGGTAGGGCGAATCGGGCTCGGTCTGCGGATCGGGTTGAATGGTTTCTGGATTCATAACGTCTATTATCTCTCGTTTCACGCTCTGCGTGGAATGCCTGGCAAGACGCTCTGCGTCTTCTGCAGACGGACGCAGAGCGTCCTGAACGAGATTCCACGCAGAGCGTGGAACCAGTGTCTTACAGCAATCCCATCGTCTCTTCCAGTCCGGCGGCGATGTTGAAATTCTGCACGGCCTGCCCGCTGGCTCCCTTGAGCAAATTGTCCGCGCTGGACGTGACGATGTACTCCGTTCCATCTGGTCGCGCCGGGTCGGCGGGCGTAACGGCAATGGCGACGCGGTTGCTGCCGCTTGTGTGCTGCATCGTCGCCTGCTGGCCCGCGGGGAGCAGGTGGATAAAGGGCTCGTTGACATACGTTTCGGCGTAGGCTGTGCGGATGTCGGTTTGGGTGACGCCGTCGGCCACGTCGACAAAGATGGTGCTGAGCATTCCGCGCCGGGCGGGGACAAGATGGGGCGTAAAGAAAAAGCGGTGCGCTTTCTGCCCGTTCACGTGGTTGAGCACCATTTCCATCTCGGCGATGTGGCGGTGGCGCGCGCCCACGTTGTAGGGCGTCGCATTTTCGCTCGCCTCGACAAACAAATTTTGAACGGTCGTCTTGCGCCCGGCCCCGCTGATGCCGCTTAGGCTGTTGACGATCACGCGCTCGCCCAGCCAGCCCGCTTTGGCCAGCGGATAGAGGCCGAGGTTGACGGTCGTCGGGTAGCAGCCGGGCACGGCGATCTGCCCCGCGTCGCGAATTTGCTCGCGGTTGACTTCGCACAGCCCGTAGACAAAGCTGTCCAGCAGCTCCGGCGCGGTGTGGGGCACGCCGTACCAGCGCTCGTAAGTCGCCACGTCTTTGAGCCGATAGTCCGCGCTCAGATCGATAACGCGCACGCCCGCTTCCACAAAGGCGCGCACCGGCTCGATCGAGGCCGCGTGGGGCAGGCAGAGAAAGACCACGTCGACCTCGTCCGCGCGCGTCGTCGCCTCGGCCAGCGAGATCAGCGGCTGATCCCACGGCACCGCGTGTACCTCGTCGAACGAGCCGCCCGCGCTGCTCTCGCTCGTCAGCCAGCCGACCTCAAGCTGTGGATGGCGCTGAATCAGCCGCATCAGTTCCAGCCCGGTGTAGCCCGTGGCTCCGGCGATGCCTACTTTGTACATGGAAATGCTCCAAGTTCTTGACGCAAAAGATTTTAATGCGGAGTCGCGGAGACACAGGGAGAGGCTTCGTTCACGACAACCCCTGCTCTTTGCGCCTTCGCGTTAAATTTTATTGTTTAGCCCATTGCTCATGATTGCTGCAACTTCTATTTCCAACGGATCGCGCGATTTTGCCAGCGCGCCAACCACCCCCTGCTGATCCGCCGCCGATTTATTCTGGCTCATCTTAAATTTGCCCTCCAGCCGCGTGATCTCCATCTCAAAGCCGACAATCGCACCGAGCAGCCCGTCGTTGCGTCCGTCCGTCCAATCGACCTGCCACGGCTGCAGCTGGTGCTGCTCGTGCTGCGCAACCAGCTTGTCGAGCATCGGGCGCAGCCGGGTGGGATCGTCGATGATCTGCGGCCTGCCGTAGGCGTGGGCGACGGCGTAGTTCCACGTGGGCACGTTGAATTCGCTGGCGTACCACGTTGGCGAGAGATAGGCGTGCGGCCCCTGGAAAATCACGAGCGTTTCGCTGCCGCCCGCGAGCGATTTCCACTGTGGGTTGGCCCGCGCCATGTGCGAGACAAGACGTACCGTGCGTGCCGCGCGTGTGGTCAAGCACAACGGGCAGGTGGGTGGCAACGGGGGTGGCAACGGGGGTGGCAACGGGGGTGGCAACGGGCGTACCCACCTCGTTTGCACCATCAGCGACGCTGGTGACGACGGTGGCAAAGGGAAAGCGCTCTATTAGGTCGAAGAGCTTGTCGAGGTCATCTTCACGATTGAGTCGAGGTATATACATGGCTTGGGGATGGGCTGATTGGGAAAGCGGCGAATTTCGCCAAATAAAAAAGCCCTCCGTCTGGAGAGCTTGAGCGGGCAACAGCTAAGAATTTCATGCACGCAAAAATCCCAAACGCGGGGTTGGTTACATGCGGCGCGGCCTCTGGGCAAAAGGGTGGAAAGCAGTTTGGCTGTTCATGGGGCGAGTGTAGCACGGCACGGGGCGCATGTCAATAGGGATGTTTGAGATGAAGTGCACTTTGATTTAAAGTCAACCCCCCAACCCCAGCAGCTCGACCGTCCCCGCGTAGCCGACATCCGCCAGCCGCGCCCCCGCCGCCGCAAAAAAGTCCGGCTCCGCGCTTAGGCCCAGCCCGTCCACCAATCGATTGAGCGTGTTAAAGGTGCAGACCAGCGCCGCCAGCTGCACGACGGCCTCTTCGGACCAGCCCTCATTTAGGATCGCCGCTGCGTGATCCGCCGTCACGCTGCCCGGCGACAGCGTCAGCGTGCGCACGTAGTCGAAGACGGGCCGCCAGCGCGTGCCGCCGTATTCCGGCTCGACCGAAGTGGGCGGCGTAATGCCGCAGGCAATGGCCGCTCCGCCGTGGACGCTGCGGCAGTAGTCGCAGCCGTTGAGCTGCGAGACGTACGCGCCCAGCATCTCGCCCTCGGCGCGCGTCACTTCGTCGGTTAGCGTAAAGGCCGCTTCGGCCAGGCCGAGCACGTGGCGGGCCAGGGGCGGGTAGCGCTTGTAAACATCGAGCAGGGTGGCGTTGTCGAGGCTGGGTAGGTGGGCCATGTAATAATTCCTGGTAAATGGTTAATCGAGCAAGCGTTCTGGGCGTGCCCGTGCCGCCCAGAATATACATTGTTATCCATCCCAACCCTCCACTTCCACCTCCAGCTTAAACGAGCGCGTCAGCTCACCGACGAGCCGCTCGCTGATCGTGCAGCCGTCGTTGGGGAAGGCAAGCTGGGTGCGCTGGCTGCCGCTTTCGATGATGATTACGAAACGGTCGCGGCCCTTGGGATCGCAGACGCAGTCGTAGATTTCCTTGAGCCGATACTTGTCGCGCTCCAGGTTGCCGCTGCGCCGGAAGGTGATTTGCAGCGCGCGCGTGGTTGGACCCGTCGCTTGCCCGTTCATGTGGCCGTTCCCGTTGGCGTAGCCGTTGCGATGGTGGCCATTGCGATAGTCATTCTGAGCCGCGTGGCCGTTGGTCAACGCGGACGGCGCTCGGTGTTTCGCCTCGACTGCTTCGTCTTTTGCCACTTTTTCTTTTGCTGGCGTTTCTTTTCCTGCTTTTTCCGCTGTCTTCTCCGCCCTGGTTGTCTCTGCCCTCGTTGTCTCCGCCTTCGTTGTCTCCGCCTTCGTCGTCTCCGCCCTGGTTGTCTCCGCCCTGGTTGTCTCCGCCCTGGTTGTCTCCGCCCTGGTTGTCTCTGCCCTCGTTGTCTCCGCCCTTGTTGTCTCCGCCCTCGTTGTCTCTGCCTTGGGTTCAGCCACGGAATTTTTATCCACGCTTTCGTTTGCTGCCGCTTTAACCCCCGTCGCTTCCTCGGCGACAACAATCTCCTGCGGTTCATCTTCCCCGGGTGCAGCCTCCCTCTCTGGCTCCACCCTGCTCTCCGCCGCCGCCTCAACCACTTCATCCACCGCTCGCTCTTCGTCACCACGAGCGGCCGACTCTGCCGCCGTGTCTGTCTTTGTGTCTGTCTCTGTCTTTATCTTTGTTTCTGTCTCTGTTTCTGTCTCTGTTTCTGTCTCCGTCTCTACCACATCCACCCGCTTCATCTCTTTCTCGACCATCCAATCCGGCACGTCGTTGCGGAAGGGGCTTTGTTCGCCAAATTCGTTCTCGACCTCTTCATAAGTCGACGAATCAATCGCGTCCCCGTCCGCTTCGCCCGCCACAAAAGTCTGGCCGGAGGGGCTGACGTAGCCGACGCTGGCTTCCTTCGCGGCTGTCGAATCGGCCCACGAGCCACCGGCGAGCGGCTCCTGATATTGCAGGTATTCGTCTGAAACGGCCAATTTCTGCACGGCGCTTTCGATGTGCGTCTGGATCGAATCGGCCAGCAGGCTGGTCTTGCCCTGGCGCGTCTGCGCCGTGCCCTTGACGAGCACCAGGCTGTCAATTTCGAGCCGCTCGCCATACTCCTCAAAGGTGCGCGGGAAGATGACCACGTCGCAGGTCCCGCTCAGGTCTTCGAGCTGGACGAAGGCCATGCGGTCGCCCTTCTTGGTGTTGATCTGGCGCACGTCGCTGATCATACCGACTAGCACGGCGCTGTTGCCGTCGTGGCTGTCGTTGAGCTCGGCACACTGGCAGGTGACCTTGCCGGTGAGGTCGATGTTGATCTGCTGCAGCGGGTGGCTGGCCACGTAGATGCCGAGCAGCTCCTTTTCCCACTGCAGGCGCTCGCGCCCCGCCGCCTCCTCGATATCGGGCAGTCGGATGGGCGACGCCTTGACCGCCGCGTTGCCGCCGAGCGCATCAAACATGGAGAGCTGACCGCTCTCCCGCGCGCTGTGGATGCCCGCCGATTGCGCCACGAGCTGCTCGATAATGTCGAGCAGCTGGCTGCGCTTGCCAAAGCGATCGAGCGCGCCCGCCTTGATCAAGCACTCCAGCGGTCGCTTGCCCACCTTGCGCAGGTCGACGCGGTCGGCCATATCCTCCAGGCTCTCAAAGCCACCGCTTTCTTCACGCCCGGCCAAGATTGCGCGCACGGGATTTTCGCCCACGTTCTTGATCGCCGCCATGCCAAAGCGGATGGCGCTGCCGTCGGGAATGTCAAAATCAAAGCCGATGTTGGGGTCGCGCTTGGCCTGCGATTCGGTCTCCTCCGGCAGCGTCTGAATCTCAAAATCCATGCCGCTGTAGTTGATGTCCGGCGCGAGCACGTCGATCCCCATGCGGCGACACTCGCCGATAAAGTTGGTCACCTTCTCCGTCTTGTCGCGCTCGATCAGCAGCAGCGCCGCCATATACTCGACGGGATACTTGGCCTTGAGGTAAGCCGTCTGCACGGTAATGACGGCGTAGTCGGCGGCGTGACTTTTATTAAAGCCATACCGCGCAAAAAACTCGATGTCGGCGTAAATCGCTGCCGCCGCTTTTTTCGGCACATCGTTTTTCCCACAGCCTTCGATGAAAATTTTCTTGTGCTTCTCAATCTCCTTGGCTTTTTTCTTGCTGATGGCGCGTCGTACAATGTCCGCCTGACCCGGCGAATAGCCCGCCAAATCAGTCAGAATCTGAATAATTTGCTCTTGGTAGATGCAGTTGTGAACAACAACGTTGTTAGCGACAAAGTTGTGTAGCCCTTCAACCGTTAGGTCAAAAACGCGCTCTGCGCCCACTGGTTCAATCGAGACAACTTCCTGCCAGTCCGTGTTAAGCTTGCGCGCAGTCTGGGGCAGGGCGACCTGCTCGGCCAGCGGCGCGACAACGGCGGACGAAATGCGGCTGCGCTCGCGACCCTTGGGGTAAAAATGCTGGCGGTCGATGCCGTACTCGCGCATGAGCGTGCGGTAGGGCAGGCCAATTACCTCGTCGACTTCGTGAATGAACCCTGCGCGTGCAATGGTGGGGTGACTTCGTCGCGTGCAGGCGATTTCGCGCTTGGGCGAGACCATGTGCGGCTGGAGCAGCTCGGCCAGCTTTGCCGTTTCGTATGTCGTAACCTGATAGCCCGTGCGCTGTGTCTGCGACTCGACGTTGTCGTACTCGGCGGCGTAAATCGTTGAACGGATGCCAAGGCGCAGGAGCAGCGTCTGCACGTCGTCCGCCAGCTGCTTCGAGATGGTTTTGTAGTGGCATTCGTTGCCAACGTAGCCGTCGCAGTCCCAGAGCGAGGCCAGGAAAAAGGCGATGTCGCTGGGGCCAAGCTCGAAGACGAGCGGCGGCACAAATTTTTCGTGGCTGCGCAAGCCGCCGGGTCGACTGCCAGCCGGGTGCTTGAAGCCCAGCTCGCGCATCCACGCCAGCAGGCTGGTTGGCGCGTGGTAGTGGGCGTCTAGCTCCGCTTTTTTCGCTGAGCCGATGCGCGTCACGCCGCGGATTTGCTTGGTGTAAACGGGTCGCACATCCTCAAACGCAGAGAGGCAGCGTTCGTACTCAGCCAACATCAAGGCATCCTTCGAGACAAAGTCAACCGAGGCCATGCTGGCCAAGCTGCCGTCGCCAATCAGGTAGGCGAGCACGCGTAGCTTGCGCCCGTCGACGGCGAGGCCGTCGTTGTCGTCCGGGCCGATGAGGTGCTGCGGGGTGGCAACGTATTCGCCCACGTTGATTTCGTTGAGCGGTCGCCAGCCGCGCTCGGTGAGCAGGCGGTGGTCCGCGGTCACCTTGACGCGTGCGCCGTTGCGCAGGGTTAGCTCGAAGACGGGTTTCGTGCCGCTGTCGATCCAATGAGTGACGCGCCCTTCAGCCGGTCGCCACGCTTCATCGACACCCTGAATCACAAAATCGTCGATGTGCTCGACTTCGTCCAGCCGGTAGCGTCGCCCCGTGCGCGCGTCCGTCACGAGCGCATCGCCGCTGACGCAAATTCCGTAGGTTTCGCCCAAAATCGGTTCGAGCTTTGGGTGCTTGAAGTCAATCTCTTCTTCGCCGTGGAGGCGGCGGATGTAGTTGGGGATATACTCGATGGGGCCGGGGCGATAGAGCGAGATGGTGGCGATGATGTGCTCGAAGATGTTGGGCTGCATCTCGGTGAGCACGCGGCGCATGCCCGCGCCGTCGACCTGAAAGACGCCGCTGACTTCGCCCGCGGAGAGCAGCTTAAAGGCGTTCTCCGTCCCTTCGCCCTCGAAGGGGATGTTGCGCAGCGTGTATTCGATGCCGTGGCGCTCTTGGATCATGCGCCCGGCCTCGCGCATGACCGAGAGCGTGCTCAGGCCGAGAAAGTCGACCTTGAGCAGGCCGATCGACTCGAGCACGGGAAATTCGTACTGCGTGATCGCGCCCGTGATGCTGCCCTTGCTGGCGCGCATGAGCGGCGTGTAGTGCGTCAGCTCGCGGTCGGCGACGATGACGGCGGCGGCGTGGATGCCGGAGTGGCGGGCGACGCCCTCCAGCTTCATCGAGTAGTCCAGCAGGCCAGTCACCCAAGGCTGCTTTTTATAGAGATCAACCAGCTCCTGGCTGTAAAATTCGTGGCCCTCGGTCATCACTTCCTGAATGGTGACGGGCTTGCCGGGGATGGCCGGAATCAGTTTGGCGATGCGGTCGACGTCGTCGAGATTGACCTCTTGTGCGCGGCCCACATCGCGGATGGCGGCGCGCGCCTTCATCCGTCCAAAGGTCACAATCTGCGCGACCTGGTCGCCGCCATATTTGTCGATGGTGTAGCGGATCAGCTCCTCGCGCTGGTCGTCTGGATAGTCGAGATCGAAATCGGGCATGGAGACGCGATCGGGGTTGAGGAAGCGCTCGAAGATCAGGTTGTTCTTGAGCGGGTCGATCCCCGTGATGCCGATGGTGTAGGCCACCACCGAGCCCGCGCCCGAGCCGCGCACGTTCCACCAGATGTTGCGCTCGCGCGCAAAGTCACAGAGATCGGCGACGATCAGGAAGTAAACGTCGAAACCCATCTGGTGGATGATCTTGAGCTCGTGCTCCTTGCGCGCCTGCACCTCCGGATCGCTCGCGCGCTCGCCGTAGAGCTCGGCCAAGCCCTTTTCCGTCAGGTGGCGCAGGTAGCTCTCGTAGTCGTAGCCCTCCGGAATCTCAATGTCCGGCAGGTGATACTCCTTGTCCTCCACGTCCACATCGCACATCTCAGCGATCAGCACCGAGTTGTCGAAGGCGCTGCTCGGCAGGTCGATCAGCGGCGCAAAGGTCTGCTCCATCTGCGCGCGCGACTTGAGAAAGTAGCTGCCGTCGCTCAGCTTCATCCTCTTCTCGGATTTGATGCTCTCGCCCGTCTGCACGCAAAGCAGCATCTCGTGCGGGTCGGCGTCCTCTTCGTGCACGTAGTGAACGTCGTTGGTCGCCAGCAGGCCGATGCCAAATTTCTTGGCCCACGGCACCAGCGCCTTGTTGACCGGAATCAGCTCCGGAATCGAGTGCTCCTGCAGCTCGATAAAGAAATTCTCCTTGCCAAAGGTCTCCACGTACCAGCCCATGCGCTCGTAGGCTTCCTTCTCCTTGCCGTGCATCAACAGCTGCGGCACCTCCGCGCCCAGGCAGCCCGTCGTGCAGACGATGCCCTCGGCGTGCGCGGCCAGAAAGTCGTGGTCGACGCGCGGCTTGTAGTAGTAGCCGCCCGTCTGCGCATTGGAGGCAATCTTGAGCAGATTGCGATAGCCCGTCATCGATTTGGCCAGCAGCAGCAGGTGATAATTCTCGCGGTCAAATTGCGAATCGCGTCCGCCCATCGGGCGACCCCAGACCGTCTGGTAGGCCTCCACGCCAATAATCGGCTTGATCTCCTGTGCTCGGCAAGCGCGCGAAAATTCCACCGCGCCGTGCATCACGCCGTGGTCCGTCAGCGCCAGGGCCTGGTGGCCCAGCCGCTTCACCTCGGCCACCAGATCGTGGACGCGGCCCAAGCCGTCGAGCATCGAATATTCGGAGTGCGTGTGCAGGTGGACGAAATCGTTCATGGGAATGAAAAAGATTGAAGATCGGCGCGTTTAGCGGCGTCGCTTCAATCTTGGTGACAGCGCGGCTGGTCGATCAGGCCGCGCGGGAATGGGTTCGGATCGGGTCGAGTCGTTGGTGGAGAGTATAGCAGAAAAGGGGCGGGGGGTCGAATTGGATGTGCGGAGGGGCGGTGGAAAAATTCAGCGCAAATCAGCCAGCCAGCTTGCTGTTTACAACGCATCTTCTTTTGTGTAATTTCTCTTTATGCTACTCCCCTCTCCCCAGAAATGCCGTGAAGCTTACAACAGCGGCTTCTCCTCTTCGCTATAGTGAAAGCAATTCCCTTTTTCCAATTTCATATTGATTGCAGTCAAGCCGTTTCCAAGGAGGATCCACCCATGACGCAACGCATTCCCTTTTCCTACCGCGCGCTAGGCATTCTGCTCGTGGCCCTGCTGCTTGCCGCCTGCACCGCACCTGCGGGCACAAGCGGCGATGCGGCCGCAGGCACCGACTCCGCCGCGGCCGACGGCGACAAAATCACCGTGCGACTGACCACCTGGGCGGGCGTCGAGGAGGCCGCCGAACTGCAGGCGGTGATCGATGAAGTCAACGCCAACGCGGAGAATTTCCAGATCATCCACGAGCCCGCGCCGGATGAGTATTACACCAAAATTCAGACGGCGCTGGCGGGCGGCACAAGCGCCGATCTCTTCTGGCTCTCGCAGGAGTACATTGCTGGCCTGGCGGACGACGGCGCGCTGCTCGATCTGACCGACTATCTCGGAGCTGATGACCACCCCGCCGCCGACCTCAGCGACTACTTCCCGGGCGTGCTCTCCACCGCCGTCTACCAAGATCGCAACTACGGCCTGCCCTGGATTGCGCAGCCGGTGGTGCTCTTCTACAACAAGGCGCTCTTTGACGAGGCG
The DNA here is from genome assembly GCA_965213535.1 of Caldilineaceae bacterium. GTDB lineage: Bacteria > Chloroflexota > Anaerolineae > Caldilineales > Caldilineaceae > JBCCFC01. The sequence goes on along the minus strand of OZ243888.1, from coordinate 4,873,738 downwards.
GGCATGGAGTACCCCACGCTTGATTGGGACTGGGAGATCTTCAAATCTGCCGCCGCCGAGCTGACCGTGGACACCGACGGCGACGGGCAAAACGACCAGTGGGGCTTTACGCTCAACGGCTGGCCGCCGCCGCAGATGTTTGTCTGGCAGGCGGGTGGCGACGTGATCACCGAGGATCTCTCGGCCACGCCGGTCGATTCGCCGGAGGCCGTGGAAGGCTTTACCTTTTACGCCGATATGATTTACGACGACGAGCACGCGCCACCCGAAGAGGTGATCCAGGAGCAGGGCTTTGGCGAGATGTTCAAAGCGGGGCAAGTCGCCATGTTTATGGGCGGCGCCGGCGACGACCTCGACCGCGTCGAGGGGCTGGACGTGGGCGTGGTTGCCGTGCCGAGCGGGCCACGGGATCGCACCACCTTCGCCTGGACGGCGTCGACCGTGGCCGCTGCTTCCACAGACAATCCGGACGTTACCTACCAGGCGCTGATCGAGCTGACCGAGGGCATCCACCACTGGAAGATCGTTGCCCCGCGCGAGTCGCTGGCCACGGTGGAGACGATCAGCGAATCCGAGCCGCGCAAGGCCGAGAGCGCCCCGGCGATCGTCGAGGCCGTGCCCCACATGCGCTCCTTCCACATCCTGCCGCGCCAGCAGGAGTGGGACACCGTCTTCTGGGGCGACCTGATGGACCCGCTCTTCCACGATGAAGGCAGCGCCGATGAGCTGGCGGCAGCGGTGCAGCCCGAGCTGGTGGAGTTCCTGCCGGAGGAGTAAACTATCTATTTGGTCACGTACGAGCACGCCATAGCGTGCCTGTACGTGACCAAAGGAGAGCATCATGTTCATCCCCGCCTGGGAAAGCTACTACCCGACGCTGATTCGCTGGCTGCTGACGGGCGGCACGATTGGCGTGCTGATGCTCGTCACCAACCGGGCGCTGCTGTGGGCGGGCGTCAAGCGCGAGGCGGCGAGCGGCTACAGCTATGTGCTGCCCTGGATTTTGGGGCTGCTGATTTGGAATCTCTATCCCTTTATCTGGTCGCTCTACCTCAGCTTCACCGAGTACAACATCCTGCAGCCGCCGCAGTGGGTCGGGCTGGACAACTACGCCGACCTCTTCACCGACAGCCGCGACTTCTGGCCCTCCTTCCAGCTGACCACGCTCTACGCGCTGCTCAATGTGCCGCTGGGTATGGCGGGCTCGCTGGGCGTAGCGCTGCTGCTCAACCAGGACGTCAAGGGCATTGGCGTCTGGCGCACCATCTACTACCTGCCAGCGGTGCTGCCCGCGGCAGCGGTCGCGCTGCTCTGGCGCTGGATGTTTAGCCCCTCCTCCGGGCTGATCAACTTCCTGCTCAGCCCCATTTACAACTTCCTGAATATGGAGCCGCTCTCCTGGTTTACCGAGCCGGATTTGGTGCTGCCCGCCTTTATCATCATGGGCATGTGGGGCGTCTTTGGCGCCAATACGGTGATTTTGCTGGCCGGGCTCAAGAGCATTCCGCGCCACCTCTACGAAGCAGCGGATTTAGATGGCGCGAACAGCTGGCGCAAATTTCGCCACATCACCATCCCCATGCTCAGCCCCTCCATGTTCTACACGCTGATCACCGGCATCATCGGCTCGCTGCAGATTTTCACCCAGGCTTTCTTTATCAACATTCCCGACCGCGCCGGTACCTTTATGAACGTGCTGATCTATCGCGAAGCCTTTGGCTTTCGCAACATGGGCTATGCCTCCTCGCTGGCTTGGGTGATGTTGGTGATGATCCTGATTGCCACGCTGCTCGTCTTCCGCTCTTCCGAAGCGTGGGTTTACTACGAAGGGGAGGTCAAATAGATGGCCGCTACTGCGCAACCCGTCAAAATGGCATCGCCGCCGCGCACCCAGAGCATTCGCTTTCGCCGCGGCGCGGGCAAGGTGCTCGTTTACGTGCTGTTGGTGACTTTCTCGCTGCTCGTGCTCGTGCCCTTTGCCTTTATGCTTTCGACCTCGCTCAAGACGATCGACCAGCTCTACATCTGGCCCATCCAGTGGCTTCCCGATCCAATTAGGTGGAGCAACTACGTCGAGGCCTTCGATGCGCTGGGCAGCATCGCGCCGGGGCTGACCTTCTGGCGCATTATGGCGAACACGCTTTTTATCACCATCCTGGCGATGATTGCCGAGTTGACCGCCGTCTCGCTGGTGGCCTACGGCTTTGCGCGCTTCCGCTTCCCCGGTCGCAACACGCTCTTCCTGATCATGCTCGCCACGATGATGCTGCCCTCGATCATCACGCTGATTCCCACCTTTCTGATCTGGCGCTCGCTCGAGCTAATCGACACCTACGATCCGCTGGTGGACGCCATCTGGTTTGGCGGCGGCGCGTGGGCCGTCTTCCTGCTCCGCCAGTTTATCATGACCATCCCGCGCGAAATGGACGAGGCCGCGATTCTGGACGGGGCCAGCACCTTTCAAATCTATCGACGTATTATCCTGCCGCTGGTCAAGCCCGCGCTGCTGGCCTTGGCTGTGCTGATCTTCCAGGGCAACTGGAACAACTTTATGGGGCCGCTGATCTACCTCAACACCACGGTGCAGTTCCCCATCGTCGTCGCGCTCAAATTCTTCCAGGAGTCGCTCTCCAAGGAAGCGCCCAAGTGGCACTACATGATGGCCATGTCGACGGTAATGGCCGCGCCGATTCTGCTGCTCTTCTTCACGGCCCAGCGCTACTTCATCGAAGGGCTGACGGTGGGTGGGGTGAAGGGGTAGCCTGCTCGTTCCGACGCAGAGCGTCGGAATGCAGACCGGACGCCCCGCGCTCCCGCGCGACCGTCCACCTATCTTCGTCTCCTGCGGGGCCACACAATTTTGTCATGCTCGCGCACGCGGGAATCCATGGATCAGATTCTCGACATCAGCTTGATCTCCCCGTAAGGTGGCCCAATCGGGAAGGCCGACGACGCGTGTTGAACAGCAGCGTTTGTTTGCTAATAGCGCACGGATTCCCGCCTGCGCGGGAACGACACCTACCCTCGACTCTGTTGTCCATCTATTTCCAGCAGCTTTGCTCCAGCGCCACAGCGTAAGCGCCCGCAATCTTTGCTTGCTGCCCGGCGACGCGGAGCGTGGAAGAAGGCATTCCCATGCGGAGCATGGGAACGGGCAACGCGTTTCAACGCGTTTCGCAAGGTTAGGCGATGAATTCATCGCCGGTCGCAACTACCGTTCGCTCAGTCTACTCCCCGACTCGTTGACCGCTTACCCCAGGAGCCCCACCCATGATCCGCACCCTCACCGCCTGCTTCGCCACTGCCCTGCTCATCACCCTCATCACCCTCCGTCTCGCCCCCAGCGCCGACGCCGCCCCGCTCCCCCAAGCGACTCCCACCTCCGTGGCCACTCCCGTCGCTACGCCGCCGCCCGTAACCCAGCCCCTGCGCGACGGCGTGATTAACCTGGAACATTTGCAGCGGCTGACGGAAGTTGTTGAGTGGGATGACACGCCGGTGGCGCTCGTCCACATCTACTCGGAAGCACCGGAGTATGAGTGGGTGGACGCCTCGGGCGAGGGCATTGCAGCGGTGGACGATGTGGCGCGGGCGGCGTTGGTCTACCTGATGTACTACGAGCGCACGGGCAACGAGCAGGCGCTCGATCTGGCCCGCGCCAGCCTCAACTTTACGCTGGCGCTGCAGCACGAGAGCGGCGAATACTTCAACTTTGTCTACGACCGCGACGGCGCTATCAACACCGACGGCATCACCAGCTACCGCTCGTGGAACTGGTGGGCGGCGCGCGGGCAGTGGGCGCTGGCCGCGGGCTATCGCGTCTACCGTGATATCGACCCCGCCTATGCCGAAACGCTGCACGCGGCCTACCTGCGCGGCGAGGAGGCGCTGGCCGAGCAGATGGGCGCGGTCGGCGCTTATGATGAGCTGCACGGCGAGCGCGTCCCCGCCTGGCTGCTGCACAACGGCTCGGATCTGTCGGCGCTGGCCGTGATTGGGCTGGCCGAATATTACAGCATCGAGCCCAATCCACAAACGCGCCAGCTGATGACCAACCTCGCCAACGGCGTCGCCAAATACCAGCTCGGCGATCCCGGCGACTTCCCCTTCGACGCCCACCCCTCGACCAGCACCTCGCTGGCGCTCTGGCACGCCTGGGGCAGCCACCAGGTGCACGCGCTGGCCGTGGCCGGTGATTTGCTGGAGCGCGACGACTGGATTCGCTCGGCCCAGCGCACGGCGGATCACTTCTTTATGCGGCTGCTCGCCACCGACTTTATCAACGAGATGGCCCCGCTGCCCCAGCGACGCGGCCAAATCGCCTACGGTACGCAGGTCATCAGCGCCGGGCTCTGGTCGCTCTACCAGGCGACGGGTGACGAGCAGTACGCGCGCGCCGCCGGGCTGGCGGCGTCGTGGCTCTTTGGCAACAACATGGCGGGCGTCGCCATGTACGACCCCGAAACGGGGCTGGCCTTTGACGGCATCGACGGGCCGACCGCCTATCGCGTCAACCGCAATGCGGGCGCGGAATCGACCATCGAGGCGCTCTACACGCTGCTGCTCGTGGGGGATGATCCAATTGTGCAGGAGTACCTTTACGCCACGCCGGTGGAGACGCCTGTCGTGGAGGTGGAGGAGATGGAGAACGGCGAGCGGGCGGCGGGCGACGCGCGCTACGGACGGCGCGAGTGGACGGGCGAGGCGCGCTTCTCCAACGGTCGCTACTACGGCCTCGGCGCGGGCGACGCCGTCTCGATCACGCTCAATCTGCCCAGCGAGGATGAGTACCTGATTTACGCGGCGCACCTGCGTCGCGCCGCGCCGGAGCCGGAGCGCGTGGCCGAGGCCGCGCGCGCACCGGGCGACGTCATCATCGACGGCGAGCTGGACGAGTGGGAGGCCGCCCAGCCGCTGCTGATCGGCACGCGCGAGCAGCTTTTGCGCGGTGCGTCGGCCTGGCCCGGCGCGGAGGTCGAGAGCGTAACGCTGCGCTGGATGTGGGACGACGAGTATCTCTACGTTGCCGCCGACGTGCGCGACCCCGACCACAGCCAGCCCGAAACCGGCCCCTCCGTCTGGCGCGGCGACGTGATCTGGCTCTACCTCGACACGCGCGGCTCCGGTCGCCGCATCGACGCCAAGCTGACGCTGGCCGAGACGCCGGACGGCCCGCAGATTTGGAACTGGATCGCGGGCTCATTCTTGCCCAACGCCGAGCTGGTCTGGCAGGAAACAGAGGGCGGCTACCTCTACGAAGCCGCGCTGCCGCTGGACAGCCTCAACTTCCTGGAGCCGGAGGCCGTTGAGACGATGAACTTTGAGGCGGGCATGGGCTTCACCGGCGGCTTCCTCACCTGGACCGGCCTCGACCCGGACACGGCGGCCAACCTTGCCCCGCTTGCCTTTGTCGAGGCGCTGTCGACAGCTGCCGAAGCGAACGAAGCCGTCGAGCAATCCGCCGAAGATGTGGCTTTCTCGGTCACGATTCCGCTGACCAGCAGCGAGCCCCTCTCCGCCACCGTCCCCCAGGCCCTCTCGCCCGACCGGGATTATTTGTGGCTCGACCGTGTCTTCGACGAGCCGGTCACCCTGCCGCGTGGCGAATCGACGCTGCTGGTCGAATATGTCGGGCTGGACGGGGAGCGCGAGGCGATTGTCGACGCATTCCTGGTCGTGCCCGCCGTGGCGTGCAAGGCGTTCGCGCGCGGGGATGGGGATGCGTTTACGCTGTGTCACAACATGCTGAGCGCGGAGACGGCGTGGCGGGAGTGATGTTGATCACGGGCGGTTGATCAACATCGTCTAAATGGAATAAAATGCATTCACGCGTGCGAGGAATGCGACAAAGGGCATAAGAGAAAATGTGTTGGGGGAGAAAATGTCTGAGAAAGAAAAAGTAGCTGCGCTTGCAAAACAGCTGCGAAACGTTGGGCCAAAGCTGGCGGAAAAACTGTTGGAAGCAGGTATCGACACGCCAGAAAAGCTACATGAGCTGGGAGCAAAGGCAGCATTTGATCAGATGTATAGCGCGGGCGATAAATATGGAGACTACAATGCAGCCTATCTATACGCGCTTGAGGGGGCCATTCGCGACTGCGACTGGCTTGAGATTCCCGAAGAGGTGAAAGAAGAATACAAGCGCTACGCTCAAACGCTACAGGCGACTAAAGGGGTCTAGGCAATCCTGAGTCCAGGAAGCTAAAGTAAAGTTGCTTCGAGAACAGGAGTTTAAGGAGCCAGTGACAGTCACTGTCCAGACAAAATGGGGTAAGCTGTCCTACTATGGACAGTGACAGTCACTTAGGCCGCGAACTCTTGTTTTCATTTTACACGCACTTTAGTAGAGCAAGGCGTAAGAGCCAAGCAGTTCTGGTGGCTTTCAAGGCCGGGCAGTTCGGCGCGAGGCTGCGTTGATTAAGGCTAATTCAAGAGAATAGATATACCGGTGCTGATGGCGAGGGAGGATACCGCCAGCGAATTAACCGTCGGTGCGGCGGGGCTACGCCAGCGCCGCACGGCGTCATCTGCCCCTTCGCGTCAGGAGCACGCGAAGGGATTAACGCAGAACGTGCAGCTAAAAGCAGCGCCTACGTCTACCGCCTCCCGACGACGAGACCATCCAATTTCCAATTTGTCAGCACTATCCTTCTGCGGTGCGTCGCCCAGCCAACTTGGCTTATCCCGGCATCGTTAATTTCCTTTACAAATAAATTCAGCTGAATGGCGGAATTCCGTTTGATGTGCGCTTGCCAGCCGAAACAAGCAACCAGCTTTCCAATATCTCTCAACGAGCGGCGAGCTCATTCCCAGCTGACGGAAAGCGCCCTGTCATGAAACAAAATGTGGAGGCTTATCAAGCAATGCACGGCGGACTTGTCCAGCATCACCTCGGCCAATATGTCGCCATTGCCGACGGCAAGCTGGTCGATCACGATGCTGACCCCGTTACCCTGCTCCAGCGCGTCCGCAGCGGCTATCCAACCCAAGTGGTATTGCGGCAGAAAGTCGAGCCAGCGCGATTGCGGCGGGCAGCGAGGCGCTAATCGGGCGCGATGTGCTGAGTTATTTGGTGGTCACGCTGGATGGGGTCGCGGGGGTGGTGGAGGTGTAGGTGAAGCAAGGGTGTAGTGTTCGATGCTAGGTAGCCTGGTCGTCAAATTCACTTATACTCCACCAGTTCTCTGTCCTCAGTTCACTTTGACTTCATTCAGGGCAGATCGCCGGGCACGCCAATCAGGCATGACGCGATCCAGCAGCCGGTAGAATCGCTGGCTGTGATTGTGCTCGACGAGATGGCAAAGCTCATGCGCGATAACATAATCAATATGCGATTTGGAAGTCTGTATCAACTTTAAGTTGAGCGTTACCACACCGGATGGACTACAGCTTCCCCAGCGCGCTTTCAACCTTTTGATCACCAGTTCGGGCGGCGAAAAATCGAACCGGCGAAATTGCGGCAAAACAGCCTCTAGCCGCTCGCCAAAAACGCGCGCTGCCTGCTGCCTGTACCACCCGTCCAAAAGCGACTCGACCCGCCGCCGATCAGTCTTGTCGACAGTGGTTACGAGGAGAGATCCGCGAGTCAGCTTGACTTGCTCCGCCTCGTGCCCCCCCGCCTCGATTACCTTTAAGCGGTAGCGTCGCCCTAGGTACAAATGGGTTTCACCACTAACATATTGACGCGGCGGGACGCGGGGCAGAAAAAGCGCCAGCTCTCGCTGCTGCCGCAAAACCCAGCTGGCCCGTTTGCGAACCTTTGCTTCGACTGTTGCTATCTCTGTTTCGAGCGGCGCAACAACCGAAACGTGTAAATCCGGGTGAACGCTGATTTTCAACGTTTTTCTCTTTGCGAACGAAAGCTGATACTCGATGCGCGATTCACCCACCTGTAAGCATTGGGTTGTCATTGGGATGCGCCTCTATCACGCGCTTTGGCCACGTCCAGAATGCGTTCAATCGAGCTGGATAGCGCCTCCTCATCAAGCGCTGTGCCTGTCGCTTCCTCCAACTCATAGAAGGCATCGTCTAGCCTACGCTTAATCTGCTTCTGTACGTCGAAGTTGCGCCCCCAGTCCGTCACCTTGAAGCGCTCGATAATCTCTTCCTGGCGGATCGACATCTCGGCGATGCGTTCGTCGCTCACATTGTAAGGAGCCAACAACTCTCGTAAGACGCCATAGTAGGCGGACGCATCTCGATAGTGGGCCAGCTGGCTGGGTTGCTGTGCATCATAGCCCTGCCGCATCTGGCTCATGTGCCCTTCCGCCTGGTTCAGATATTCTACCTGATCAATACGACCCTGACGATAGGCCTCGATAGTCTCTTCAATCAGCTCGGAAAAGCGGCGGTAAAAAGCTGGGTCTTCGTCGATTTTCTCCGTGATGGTGCGCTTCATCCGGTTGAGAATTGTATCGGCCTTAGCCGTGGGCGAGCCCAGCTTGGCCACCTCTTCATCGAATTGATCGACGTTGAAGATGTTGACCAGTTTAGTGATGGCGCTCGTGCCCGTGGCGCGTATATATTCATCCATCAGCTTGCGCACTTTTTCATCGTATTCGCGATAGTCGATCGTCTCGGCGTAGCGCAGCTGGATCGAGCGGCGCAGGCTGTGGAAGAATTTGAGATCGCGCTTGTACGTTTGGATGCGCTGTTCGGGCGTCTCTTCGTAAAATTGCACCGAGGCCAGCGCCACGCGCAGTGCACGGGCAAAGTCCGTCAACGCTTCGTAAAAGCGCTGACGCCGATCCTCCGGCTCCAAAAAGCGCTCCATGGCTTCGCTATCGCGCTTGTTGGCAACCGGCTGAAAGATTGCCCACAAAGCCGAATGGCGCTGCGGCAGCAGGTTGATCTGCTCGGCCACGTCGGTCAGCGTGCCCTCGATATCCTGCACATCGTATTCGGCCAGCGCATCGTAGAGATTCATCGCCTCGTTTAGCTCGCCCAGCACGCCGCGATAGTCGATGATGTAGCCGTAATCTTTGCCCTCGGCCAAGCGATTCACGCGCGCAATCGCCTGCAGCAGCGAATGCTCCTTTAGCGGCTTATCGACGTAGAGCACCGTGTTGCGCGGCTCGTCGAAGCCTGTGAGCAGCTTATCAACGACGATTAGAATTTCGATGCCATCTTCGCGCCCAAACGACGAAATCAGCCATTCGTTGTAGGCCGTCTCGCTGCCGTGGCGGCTCATCATCTGCTTCCAAAAGGCCTGCACCTGCGGCAGGCTCGCGCTATCGACTTCTTCACCGCCTTCGCGTGTGTCCGGCGGAGAAATGGACAGCGCCGCCTCGATGTCATATTGGGTTAGATAGCGCAGATACTTTAGCCCAATCTCTTTGGTGGGCGTGGCCAGCTGCGCCTTAAAGCCGCTGCCGCGCCAGTTCTGCTCGTAGTGCAGCGCCACATTATAGGCAATCTCTTTGACGCGCTGCTCGGTGGCGTTGACCGCCTCGCTGCGGCTCATTTTGCGCTTAAGATCGGCCACCTGCTCGGGCGTGAGGTGGCGCGTGGTGCGGGCAAACCAGCGCTCAAGCTGCGTCTTGTCCACATCCTGCTCCACAATGCGCCCTTCGTAGAGCAGCGGCACCACCGCATTATCGGCCACGGCCTGCCGCATGGGATATTTGTGGATAAAATCGCCAAACTTCTCGGCCGTCGATTTTTCGCGCTTGGTGAGCGGCGTGCCGGTAAAGCCAATGTAGCAAGCGTTGGGAAAGACGCGCTGCATCTTGGCGTTCATGCCGCCGTACTGGCTGCGGTGGCTCTCGTCCACCAGAATAAAGACGTTGTGGCTCTCGTCGCGGATTTTCTGGCGCGCGGCTTCTTCAAATTTGTTGATCACCGCCGTAATCACGTCGCCCTTTTCGTCCTGTCTCTCCAGCTCACCCGTGACCAGCCGCACCAGATGGTGACCGCTCTGCGCCTTGACCACCGATTTGCCACAGGCACGAAAGGTATCGTGAATCTGCTTGTCCAGATTGACGCGATCGGTAACGAGAATGACGCGCGGGTTGCGAATTCTGGGGTGTAGGGTCAGCGCCTTGGCGAGCATGACCATGGTGAGGGATTTGCCGCTGCCCGTGGTGTGCCAGATAACGCCGCCCGTGCGCGTGCCCTGGGCGTTGAGCCGCTGCACGCGCTCGATGGTGGCCTGAATAGCGAAGTATTGCTGATAGCGTGCAATCTTTTTCGCGCCGTCGTCGTAGACGATGTAGCCGTAGCAGAGTTCGAGCAGCCGGTGCGGACGCAGCAGCGCGTGGAGCGCGTGATCCTGGGCGGTGGGCAGGCGCCGGCCCAGCGTGGCAAAGTGTTGGCGAATCGAGCCCGCATAGTCGCGCCAGCCGTAGAGCGCGGTCTGCGTCTCCGCGTCGAGCGGACGGTTGATCAGCGCGGCGATAGCGTCCTTTGTCGATTTTTCGGCGCTGGCTTCCTCGCGCCAGATCGACCAAAACTTTTTGGGCGTGCGCGTGGTGGCGTAAAGCGCATCGTTGACGGCAATCGAGAGCAGCAGCTGCGAGGTGACGAAGAGATGGGGAATTTCTTCGTTGCCCTGGTAGTTGATGAGCTGCTTGATGCCCAACGCCACGGCCTTTTCGCCCTTGTGCTCTTGATCCGAGCGCTTGCACTCAATAACGACAAGGGGAATGCCGTTGACAAAGAGCACGATATCCGGGCGGCGGGTGCTGTGGCTGCCGCGCTTCTCCACCGAAAATTCATCGCTCACGTGGTAGACGTTGCGCTCGGGGCGCTGCCAATCGATGTAGTGCAGGCTGTGGCTTTTGCGGTCTTGCTGATCGCCGTGCGCCGTACTTTGCGTAATCGTCTGCGAGAGGCTGGTGCCGAGGGTAAGCAATTCGTAGAGGCGGGCGTTGGTGGTGGCAAGACTCATAAAGGGCTCGTTGACCAGCCGCTCGACGGCCTCGCGGATGTTGCCCTCGTCAAAATTGTAGCGCTGGCCCTTGGTCTGGATTTCGTTGTTGGCGCGCAGCCACGGCTCGAGGATGCCCGTGAGCACCACGTTGCCCTCGCGCCCACCGCGCAGCCGCAGCGCCTCGCTCGGTGGCAAGTACGTCCACCCCATGTTGATTAGCAGCTGCAGCGCGGGCAGCTGGCAGTGAATCTCTTCCAGATACTCATTTCCGCGGGCCATGGCTTTCTCAAAGCTCCATCTTGCAAATCTCAGCGTAGAAGCGGCAGCTTGTGCATCCGCACCCGCCCCGGCTGCACCGTCAGCATGACGCCAGACGTCAGATCACTTTCCCATTCTTCAATTAATCGGAGCAGCAGTGCGCTACAGGCTTGAGCCCGCAAGCGTTCAATTCGGATGCGGATGACGGAGGGGGAGGAGGCGTTGCTATGGGCAAGCAGCGCGTGGAAATCCGAATCGAGGGTGACGACGACTCTTGCTTCATCGCGTGCGTGCGCCAGAATCGCTGCGTCTTCGGCGGTGGCGAAGCCGATCTCGCCCGTATGCACGGCATCGATCCCTGCGGCGCGCAGCAGCGCCGCCGCAGAGCGGGGCAGTCCCTGATCAAGCAGCAGCTTCATAGGCAAATTCTACGACGCGATCGTCTAGCGCCGCCGTTGCGTAGGCAAGCGCCTGCTGGATGTCCTCATCCTCCAGCTCCGGATACTCACGCGCAATGTCGCTGCGGTTGGGGTAGAGCGCCAAAATTTCTAGGACGCGCTTGACCGTTAGCCGCAGATCGCGGATAGCGGGTTGGCCGTTCATCCTGGCTGGGTTGACCGTAATGCGATCCAATTTCATGATTGCTGCCTCCATTATCTCATTCTATCACAGGCTCGGCCTGCTCATCCACCCCCACGCGCACCTGCCCCGTCAGCAGCCGCTGCATCAGGCCCTTCTTTTGCTCTTTGAGTGCTTGACTATACGTTTCGTAAGATGAAATAGTATCTTCAAGTGAATTTAGTGCTTCAATTATCTTCTGTTGTTCTTTCACCGTCGGCGGTATTTTTATTTGCCGTCGAAAATATGCACCAAGAGTAAAAAACAGTTTTTCAACATGTACACCGTGGCTGGCAACATATGACAGATGATAAAGATATGGCGTGCGCGATAACCAATTAAAAAAATGGATATCGAGCTTATTCTTGTTTCGTGTCACTAGAGCATGATAAGAGTTTGATACAACATAACCGTTGTGATTTTCGTCAGTTAGGCCAGACGCGCCATGGACAACCTGTCTTTTCGAGATTAAAAAATCCCCCTGCCTTACCTCAAACATACCCTTTCGCTCTAGTTGTTCTCCTGTCCGAGTTTCTCTGAAAAATAGACCTTGAGAACGTCGACGAACACTAAGAAGATGATACTCCCTATCAGCAGAAAAATCTTTTATTGGCCTGCGAATCTCTTTTAATACATTTCCAATCTCAACTTCTTCCCAATCTTCACCGGCAAACGCCGCAAAGCGGACCTCGCCCGTGAGCAGCCGCTGCATGAGCCCCCGCTTGCGCCGCGACAGCGCCCCGATCAGCGCCTCGACGGTCGCAATCGCCTCATCCCACGTGCCGAGAATCTCGGCAATCTTGCGCTGCTCGGGTAGCGGTGGGAGGGGGATATCGACAGACTTAAGAGCATCCGTTTGCAAGCGTCCAGTACCATGACTTGCTTCATCCACCAGATCAAGAATTCGATGCTCCTGAGACTGTATTGCAAAAGAGAGATACAGTGGCTCGATATCTTCTTTTGCTATTAGTGCTTTGCAATCTTGACCAAATGCAACTGGCCGCTGTGTTATACCGACTCGAAATTCTGTTTTCAAGCTCATTCCGCGAGTTACAAATAGAATTGTCTTAGAAGGTACAATTCTTGTGCCATTCTCTGCTCCAAGCGCTGTGATTTTGCGCTCAGAGGTTGAAATATAAAATGATTTTAAGCTGCTGGATGTGATCCACGGTATATCACCATTCCAATAATCAGAAACATTAGTGCTTGGTGTTCCACCTGAATACCATGTGCCACAGTCGCCTAGCGCGCGAGACGGTAATTTTAGCTTCTCAGACATTCAATCCCAACTCCTTCAAATACCCTTCTATCCGCCCTTCGACCGCGATCAGCTGCTTGCGCAGCGCCCGAATCTCACCGTTGACCTGCGCCATATCCACCGGCGGCTCCGGCTCGAAGGTGTCCACGTAGCGGGGGATGTTGAGGTTGTAATCATTTTCGGCCAGCTCGGCGGGCGTGGCCACGTAGGCGTACTTGTCGATAAAACGGCGCGCTCGGTAGGCCTCGCAGACGCGCGCCCGGTCGGCGGGGCGCAGCACGTTCTGCGTATTCTCCTGCCCAAAGTCGCGGCTGGCGTCGATAAAGAGCACGGAATCGTCTGGCTTGCTGCGCTTGAAGATCAGCATCGCCGCGGGAATGCCTGTGCCGTAGAAGAGGTTGGGCGGCAGCCCGATCACCGCGTCGAGCAGATTCTCCTCGATGAGCTTGCGCCGAATCTTGCCCTCGGCCCCGCTGCGAAAGAGCACGCCGTGGGGCACAATTACCCCCACGCGCCCGTTCTGGCTCGGCTCGATAAAGGTTGTCTCGATCATGTGGAGGATAAAGGCGTAGTCGGCCTTGCTCTTGGGCGGCACGCCGCGACCAAAGCGCTTGAACGGATCGCTGCTCGCGCCATCCTGGCCCCACTTGTCGAGCGAAAAGGGTGGGTTCGCCACCACCACGTTAAAGCGCATCAGCGTCTGCGCATCCTGCGTCAGCCGCGGGTCGCGCAGCGTATCCGTCCAGCGGATGTTGTCGCGCGTCACGCCGATGTCGTGCAGGAACATGTTCATCATGCAGAGCGCCCACGTCGCGCCGTTGGCCTCCTGGCCATAGACGGCGTAGTCGCGCCCGCTTGCGCCCTTGCCCCGCCCACTTGCAATGCGCTGGGCACACTTAATCAGCAGCGAGCCGGAGCCACAGGCCGGGTCGCAGATGCGGTCGCCCGGCTGTGGGTCGAGCAGCGCTGCTAGCAGCAGGCTCACCTCCGGCGGCGTGTAAAATTCGCCCGCCTTTTTGCCCGCGCCGCTGGCAAAGCGCCCGATCAGATACTCGTAGGCGTTGCCAATAATGTCCAAATCGCCAATGCGCGAGAGGCGCATATCCAGCCGCGGGTCGTGGAAATCCTCCAACAAATTTTTGAGCCGCGCGTTGCGCTGTTTGGTGCGGCCCAGGTTGGACTCGCTGTTAAAGTCGATATTGCGAAAGACGCCCTCCAGCTTCTCTTTGTTGGCATCTTCAATCGCCTCCAGCGCCTTATTGATTTCCTCGCCAATGTTCGGGGCGTTGCGGTTATCGTAGAGCGTGTAGTAGTCGCAGCCGTCTGGCAGCACAAAACGCTCGTAGCGCAGCTGCCGCTTGATGCGCGTCGTATTGCCGTCGTATTGCTCGCTCAGCTGCGCCACGCGCTCGCGCCACACATCGCTGATGTACTTCAAAAAGAGCATTACCAGGATGTAGTTTTTGTATTCAGATGGATCAATCGTCCCGCGAAAGGTGTCGCACGCCTTCCACAGAATCCTGTTGATTTCGTTCTGCTTTGCCTGTTCGGTTTGATTCATTTCGAGGTGTTATTTCAGCTATTCAGCTGAGTGATGGCGATTGGTCAGGTCTTGAAAGTAGCAATGAGCAAACCATTTGGCCCAATGGCGTTTTACGAATCTCCAACGTTTCTTGAGAGGGCCGCTCCAGTGGTTCATCGCGGAACACGCCGTAAGTGCTTTGCACAAAATCTGACCATGCTTCATCCTGCGCACTGTTTTCCGTGTGCAAAGCTATAGGTGCCGTAGGGGTTAATGCCTGGATAATGCGATGCAAAAAGAGCAGGTCCTGCTCTGGCAGCTGGTCAATTTCGCTTTTGATTTGTTCACGTGTCGTCATAACGCTCTCGTCTCCAATCCACCTGCTGGTACTATTATGCCCGTTGCAGCAGTTCAGTCTTGCTGGAAATTGTAGCAGAGATCGGCCGTCCCGTCGAACGCTTTTCATCGACCCCCGATTGCCGTACAATCCTCGCAGAGAATCATCACGTCGATACCTGCAGGCGCCAATGCCTACGCCCAATCAAGGACAACCCCATGCCAACTCCTATTCCCCTCACCGTCAACGGCCAAACTCACGCGCTTGCCATCGATCCGGCGACGCCGCTGCTCTATGCGTTGCGCAACGATTTGGGGCTGAAAGGCCCGAAGTATGGCTGTGGGGCGGAGCAGTGTGGGGCGTGCAAGGTGCTGGTGGCGGGGGAGGCCGTGCCCTCGTGCCAGCTGCCGGTGGGTGAGGTCGCGGCGACGGAGATTGTGACCGTGGAAGGGCTGGGCAGCGCCAATGGGCTTCATCCGCTACAGGTCGCTTTCATCGAGGAGGGGGCGATGCAGTGTGGCTACTGTCTCTCCGGCCTGATCATCGCCGCGCAGGGCTTGCTCAACCACACGCCCCAGCCGACCGACGACGAGATCGACGCGGCGCTGGAGGTCAACATCTGCCGCTGTGGCGTCTACGACCGGGTGCGCCGGGCGATCCGGCGGCACGTGGATCGCGCCGAGGCGAAGCCGATCTACGAGGTCGTCGACGCGCCACCATTGAGCACGCCACCGACCGCGCAGCAGACGCTGCCGCCTGCGCTGCAAGAGACGCCCGACCTCGACGCCTGGCTGCGCATCGACGACGGCGAGACGATTACGATTTTTAGCGGTAAGGCGGAAATCGGCCAAGGGCTGCGCACGGCGCTGGCGCAGATTGCCGCCGAAGAGCTGGATGTGGCGCTGGGTCGCGTTCGCGTCGTCATGGCCGATACGGAACTGACGCCCGATGAGGGCACGACCGCGGGCAGCATGTCGCTGCAGATGAGCGGCAACGCGATTCGGCAGGCCGCGGCGGAAGCGCGCCACCTTCTGCTCTCGCTGGCCCACGAAGAGCTGGAGGCCGAATCGGTCGAGCGGCTGGAAATCAACGACGGCACCATCAGCGACCCCGCCACGGGCCGCCATACGGATTACTGGTCGCTCTTTGGCGGCAAACGCTTTGGCCAGCAGGTAACGGGCGAGATTGCGCCCAAGCCCTTCCGCGCACACAAGCTCGTCGGGCTGGGCGCGATTCGCGTCGATCTGCCGGCCAAGGCG
Source organism: Caldilineaceae bacterium (assembly GCA_965213535.1). Taxonomy (GTDB): domain Bacteria; phylum Chloroflexota; class Anaerolineae; order Caldilineales; family Caldilineaceae; genus JBCCFC01. The sequence goes on along the minus strand of OZ243888.1, from coordinate 4,857,616 downwards.
AGCGGCACGCCCAGCTACGTCCACGATTTGGCGTTGCCGGGGATGGTTCACGGTCGCGTTGTGCGGCCGCCCCATTACCACGCTCGCCTCGTCGATGTAGATGTGGCCGCCGTGGAAAGATTGCCCGGCGTGCTCCGCGTCGTGCGCGATGGCTCCTTTCTCGGCGTGGTGGCCGAGCGCGAGGAGCAGGCAATGGCGGCGCAGGAAGCGCTGGCTGACGCAGCCACCTGGGAGAGCACACAAGCACTGCCCAGCGAGCAGAGCGTCTACAAGCTTCTCTTCGCTGGCCCCACCCAAGATAAGCTCGTGGTCGACGGGGCGATTAGCGACGGGCCGATTCCTCCACCAGCGGCGACCGCGTCCAACAGCTTGAGCGCCACCTACTATCGACCCTACCAGATGCACGGCGCAATGGGGCCGTCCGCCGCCGTGGCGCATTGGGAGGGCGACGGGCTGACCCTCTGGAGCCATACGCAGGGCGCTTATCCGCTGCGTAGCGCGCTGTCGCCCGTGCTCGATCTGCCCGAGGCGCAGATTCACGTGATCCACAGCGAGGGCGCGGGCTGCTATGGCCACAACGGGGCGGATGACGTGGCGCTGGATGCGGCATTGCTGGCCCGTGCGCTGCCCGGCCGCCCCGTTTCGCTCAGGTGGACGCGCGAGCAGGAGCACGCGTGGGAGCCGTACGGCCCGGCCATGGCGGTGCAGCTCAGTGCACAGCTCGACGATGGCGGTCAGGTCGCCGCGTGGAATCAGGAGATTTGGAGCTACCCGCACGGCGGTCGCCCCCGTGCCGACGGTCGCCGCAGCTCCGGCCTGCTCGCCGCCTGGCACCTGGCCGACCCCATCCCCGCGCCGCCCGGCCGCATGATGCAGGGTCGCCACTCCGGCAGCTTCCGCAACGCCGACCCGCTCTACACCTTTCCGGCGCGTCGCGTCGTTGTCCGCGAGAATCAGGCCAGCCCGCTGCGCAGCTCCTCCATGCGCGGCCTGGGCGCTTATGCCAACGTCTTTGCCATCGAATCGTTTATGGACGAGCTGGCCCTGGCTGCGGGTCTTGACCCGGTCGACTTTCGCCTCGCCCAGCTGAGCGATGAACGCGCGCAGGCGGTGATCCGGGCGGCGGCGCAGAAAGCTGGCTGGCAAGCGCGCACCGGCCCATCCGGCACGGGTCGCGGGCGGGGAATGGCCTTTGCCCAGTACAAGAATATTCAGTGCTACTGTGCGGTTGTCGTTGATCTGACTGTTGACCGGGAGAGCGGCCGGATTCGGCTGGAGAAAGCGGTCATTGCTGGGGAAGCGGGGCAGGTCGTCAACCCCGACGGGTTGAGCAACCAGCTGGAGGGGGGCTTTGTCCAGGCCGCTAGCTGGACGCTGCACGAGGCCGTGCGCTTCGACCGCGACGGCATCACCAGTCGCGATTGGGAGAGTTACCCGATTCTGCGCTTTGCCGAGTCGCCCGTCATCGAGACGGTGCTGCTCAATCGACCCGAATTGCCCTTCCTGGGCGCGGGCGAGGCCTCGCAAAATCCAACGCCCGCGGCGATTGCCAACGCCCTCTACGACGCCGCGGGCGTGCGGCTACGGGAGATTCCCTTTACACCAGAGCGGGTGCGGGTGGCGTTGGCGGCATGATGGTCGGCTACCGTGCTCGACCATCATGCTTGACGAGCACGCTTGACGAGCACGCTTGACGAGCACGCTTGACAATTATGCCCGCAGCATCGGCACGGCCCGCTTGCAGAGCTGGATCGCCAGCCCCCACGGATCGCGCAGCATGGCAAGGTGCGTGCCGTCCTCCAGCTTGGTGTCGCCGACAAAGGTGGCCCCGGCGGCGAGCAGCTCCGCCTTGTCGGCGTCGGGCGCTTCGGAGACAAAGGCTAAATGGAGCAGCAGCGGATCCATCTCCGCATAGGGCGGAACCTGATCCGGCGGGTTGTTGTAAAGCTCAATCAGGATCGCCCCGCTGGCGTCGGTTAGAAAAGTGGTGTAAGGGGCTTTTTCCATTTGCCGGACGGTTTGCAAGCCGAGGTGCTCCGCATACCACGTCGCCATGGCCACGGGGTCAGTCACGTTGAGTGCCAGGTGTTCGAGCTTCATCGTTGATTCCTCATTGTTTATCTTGTTTCTCTGCAATAACCATAGCGGAAAGGTCTTAAAAAAGGCTTGGCCAAGCCCGAACAGTGCTGCGCAGCCACGCCCAGCGTCCGGGCAATCGACGCCGGGGCTGGCTGGCCTCTACCGTGGCAAGCGGCTGTTCTGCCGCCCGCCGCGCTTCATCTTCGACCAAGTGATCAAACTGTGCTCCCTTGGCCAAAATGAGGACAAACAGAAAAGGAGGCACAATCAGAAAAAGGGCGATGGCTATGAGGAACGACACAATCTACCTCGATTCTTCGGAGCAGGATACACCGCTGACTCAATTGTCAAACCCGTGGTGGCTACACTGTTCGGACAGCGCTTGCGAGCGCTGCCAATCGGCTTGCAGCGGCCACCCGTCGTACCTGCGAGTAGCCCAATTATATCAACTGTTCGCTGCTGTTGCACCTGCTAAAAAGCGGATTCCCTCTGTGATTTATGGTCAATCCAAATAAAGCATACGCGCATGATCCAAATCTGCGCCGCCCCTTTCGCCCGGCTGCTCACCCGGCTGCTCACCCGGCTGCTCACCCGGCTACACCGACGCCCACACCTCCACCATCTGCCGCGCGACAAGCGTTGGCGCATCCATCTCCCCCGTTTGAAACAAATACTGCTTGCCCGCCACCGTCGAGAAGCCAGCGTGCTCGCCGCTGGGCGACAGCGCCACCACGTCGATGTACTGATTGGGCAGCGGCGCGGCCAGCACGCGCAAATCGCGCAGCGTGGCGACGCCTGCCTCCGCCAGCGACTGCCCCAGCGCCAGCCGCATCACCAGCGTGCGCGCCGTGCCCAGCCGCAGCGACCACTCGCCCATGCCCGTGCAGGCCGCCGCGCCGCTGCGGCTGTCGCAGTAGTTGCCCGCGCCCGGAATCGGGCTATCCCCCACGCGGCCGGGATACTTCCAGCCCAGCCCGCTTGTGCTGACAGCGGACGCGAGATTGCCCTCGCCGTCCAGCGCCAGAAAGTTGACCGTGCCAAAAACGTCGAGCTGATCCGCAGACAGTTGGCCGTCCGCCGCTTTTTCCGCCGCTTTTTCCGCGGCGCTGGCCGTGGCCTTGCGCACGTTCTCCGCCTGCAAATCAAGCGGCTGCGTCAGGCGGCGCACGGCGTCGAGCAGGTGGTCGCGCTCGCCGGGGAGCAGCCCCTGCTGGACAAAGCGCTCGCGCCAGCGGGCCAGCGTCGAATCGGTGCGCTGGTTGGCGCGCGGATAACCCAGCTCCTGGGCCAGCTGCGCCGCGCCCTCGCCCGCCAGCAGCACGTGCGGCGTCTGCTCCATCACGGCCCGCGCCAGCGTGATTGCGTTGCCGTACCCCCGCAGCGCCGCCACTGCCCCCACCGCCAGCCCACGCCCGTCCATGATGCTTGCATCCAGCTCCACCTCGCCCAGCGCGTTGGGCAAGCCGCCATAGCCCACGCTGATCTCGTCCGGATCATCTTCGACCACGCGGCAGGCCTGCTCCACGGCGTCGAGCGCCGAGCCGCCCCCGCGCAAAATTTGCACGGCGACGCGCGCGCCTTTGGCTCCATTTTCACTGGCAACGATGATGGGGATCATGGGCAAGGGCTCTGGGTTGGGGGCAATGAGGATGGGAAAAGTTGAGCGGCGAATCGCGTGGATGATGCGGGTTTGCAGGGGAGCATAAAAATCCGCGGCACGCCCTGTTTCAGCAGTTACGAGAAATGGTCGGTCAGCAGCCTTGCCACGTTCGCTTCCAGCGCGTCCCACTCCGCATCGGGATATTTATTCACCGTGACAAAATCTTGGGCGAAAAATACATTGTAGATGTTACCCAGCGCAAAAAGCTTGGCTGCCAGCGGATCGACCGCGCCCGCAGCGGCCGTGGAGAAATTTTGTGGGTGCGCAAAGCGGTGCGTGGGCAACACAAATTTGCGGGCGTTGGGGTTGGGCGTTGGCTGAATCTGCACGGTGTTCATGCACGCGATCTTTCGTTGAATGGCGTTGACCGACGCCCCAGCGGGTGCGCCGATCGAGTTCCAGTATACCAGCCCGCCGCTAACGAGCCAAAGTGGGGGGGCCAGATTGGGGCGCGATCTAAGCGGGATGCCCCGCACGTTTTGTGTTTAATTCGGCCTTTCGCTCTAAATTTTCTGCGACAATAATCTCACTCTGGCGCAGTGCCCGCGTGCTAAAATCGCAGGGGGAGGCAACGTCGCCACCGGACTGCTCGCCGCTTTTCCTGGAACATCACGCAACGTTTCCATCACAGGGCATCAACTTTTTCCTACACAAGACGCAAATTTGGCACACCCATCACCCTCAAGGAGTCTCTTCCCATGAACCTGTCTACCCAACCGCGCCGACTGCGTCGCGCGCTCGTCCTCGTTTTCAGCATGGCTATCGTCGGCGTGCTTGCGCTCCACGGCGCAACCCCTTCCTCGCTCCGCGCCCAAACCGTTCCCGATCCGGGCGGCACGCTGCCCGGTGGCACGCTGCCCAGTGGCACGCTCCCCGATGGAACTTTGCCCCCCGCTGCTGAAGTGGACCTTGTCTACGTCAGCTCCACCACCGGCGGCACGGTGGACGGCATTACCTTTACCGATCAGGATATTCTAGCCTACAGCCTCAGCAGCGAGACGTGGCGTCTCGTCTTCGACGCCTCGGACGTGGGCATTACGGGCAACGATTTGGATGGCTTCACCGTGTTGAGCAACGGTGACCTGCTGTTGAGCTTTAACGTGGGCATCGTGGCCACCATGCTCGACGGCCTGGATGATTACCTGTTTGCCTCAGACGTTGTTCGCTTTGTGCCCGAGAGCTTGGGCGCACAGACAAGCGGTCGCTTCGAGCGCTATCTGGACGGCGACGATGTGGGGCTCAACAGCGCGGGCAACGGACGCGAAGATATTGACGCCGTGGCGCTGCAGACGAGCGGACGCGTCGCCGTGAGCACCAAGGGCACCTTTGTGATTCCCGGCATTCGCGGTCGCGATGAAGATTTGGTCTCGTTTGATGCCGCCGCGCCCAGCCGCTTTGGCCCGCGCAAGCTGCGTCGCTACTTTGACGGCTCCGACGTCGGCTTGTCCAACTGGCCGGAGGACGTTGTCGGCGCGTTTGTCGATACGGCCGGCGATATCTATCTCACCACCAAGGGCGACTTCCGCACCGGCGACATCAGCGGCAGCGGCGCCGACGTCTTTGTCTGCACGCCACGCTCGCTGGGCGCACAAACCGACTGCGCCTTTCGCCTCTTCTGGCGCGGCGGCGAGCACGGCTTTGGCAGCGAGGTAGTCGACGGCCTCGCCCTGGGCACGGCCTTCCCGCCCCAGTTCGATCCCGCCCCCGAAGCTGCCGAAGTCGCCGCCGCTGGGAATGACATCGACGACGCCGAGATCGACGTGGACTTCGACACCACCGACTTCTTCGACAGCGAGCTCACCCCCGCCCAGCACGCCGCCGATGACCTGCCCTTCGGCCCGACCGACCAGGTTTATCTGCCGCTGATTGGCCAGTAGGCAGCCGAGGCGTTCCTAGTTAACAAAAGACAAAGGCGACAGCAGAGATTTGCTGTCGCCTTTGTCTTTTGTTTTCTTCTCTATTCGTCCTCGACCGAATTCACCCTATCCCACAACCGAAAGACCGTCGGCTTGCCCAGCGCGATGCGGAAGATGCCAACGGTGTATGCGCCCGTGGAGCTGTCAACGGATTCTTGGAACGAATTAAACGGATGCAGTCGCGCCGAATTCACCCATTGACTTGACGCTCGACGAAGCATCGCGTGCCGCCAATCGGAACGGATTCACCACAACCCATCCGTTCTTAAATCCGTTCAATCCGCTCTCTCAATCCGTTGACAGCTCACTCCGGATTCACTTCGCCTCTCAATCGAAAGACCGCCGGCTCGACCGACTCCAGCTCGACCAGCGCGACGTGGAAGACGCCGATGGTGTATTCGTCCGCAGAGCTGTCAACGAATTTTTGGAGCGGATTGAGCGGATGCGCCGCCGACCATCCGTTCCCCAATCCGCTCAATCCGCTCCTCCATCCGTTGACAGCTCTACTCCGGCCCCACCACCTCTCGTAACCGAAAACCGCTGGCTCGACCTCCTCCGGCTCGACCAGCGCGATGCGGAAGACGCCGACGGTGTATTCGCCCCCGTCGGGCAGGGCAACGTGCGTTTGTAAATTAAGAAAGTTGTACTTCTAAAGGTCTGACGTATAATACAAGCAAAATTGTACGTCGAGGAGGTTATCATGCAGACAAAGCTCACCTTACGCTTGGAGCAGGAATTGGTGGTGCGTGTAAAAGAATACGCGCAACGGCGCGGCAAGTCGGTTTCACAAATTGTTGCCGACTTTTTTTGGATGCTTGACCAGCCTGATTCGGAGATCGAAGCGTTGCCGCCCATCACGCAGTCGCTCAAAGGCGCACTGCGGGGAGCAGAGGTGGATGAGCAGGATTACCGCCGCTATTTGGAGGAGAAATACCGGTGAAGGTTCTGTTCGATACAAACGTGGTGCTGGACGCTTTGCTGGAGCGCAAACCGTTTGTCGACGCGGCCCTGCAGCTCCTGGCAAAGGTCGAGCGCGGCGAACTGACCGGGTACCTGGGCGCAACGACCGTTACGACGATCTACTACCTCGCGGCCAAAGCGCGCTCGCCCCAGGCGGCGGATGCTCACCTGCGCAACCTGCTGCTGCTCTTCGAGGTCGCGCCGATCAACCGGCTGGTGATTCAGCAGGCGCTCGACGCCCAATTTTCGGATTTCGAGGACGCCGTGCTCTCCTTCGCCGCCGTCCAGGTTGGCGCCGATGCCATCGTGACGCGCAACGGGCGCGACTTCAAAAAGTCGACGCTGCCCGTCTACGCGCCGGAGGAGTTATTGGCCGCGCTGAAAGTGGCACGAGAGGGGAAAGGGGCAGACAATGAATGAGATACAGCCAGAACTTTTCGATACCGTCGAACTCCTGATTGACCTACCTGCAGAAAAATTGCGCGCCGGTATGCAGGGGGCCATTGTCGAAGATTATAAAGATGGTGCGTATGAGGTTGAATTCATCAAGGAGATGACGGGAATCGACGCGCTTGTCACCCTTACGGCCGCCCAATTTATTATCGTCTGGAGACAGACGACTCACGAGTCTGTTCCGGTTGCCGAACGCCTTTTGCAGCTTACTGAGCGGCTGGACCCGCAGGTGCAGGAACAGATGATCTCGTTCGGCCAGTTTCTTCACGCGCGTCAGCAGCCAGTGGCAACGTGATTATCACGTCAAAACAAAAGGGCGACCGCTATGTCGAGCGGCCGCCCTTTCTGTTTTCCTGACTCTCACTCCCCCGCCTCGACCGCCCCCACCGCACCCCGCAACCGAAAACCGCTGGCTCGACCGCCTCCGGCTCGACCAGCGCGATGCGGAAGACGCCGAGGGTGTATTCGCCCGCTTCGGGCAGCGTGAACTGCGTGGAGCTGTCAACGGATTTTCGAGAACGAATTGAGCGGATGCGCCGTCGACCATCCGTTCCGACATCCGTTCAATCCGCTCCCCCAATCCGCTGACAGCTTTACTCGACCGCCCCCACCGCGCCCCGTAAACGAAACACCGTCGGCTCGACCTCGTCCGGCTCGACCAGCGCGATGCGGAAGACGCCGATGGTATACGCGCCCGAATCGGGCAGCGTGAACTGCGTGGCCAGCGTTTCGGAGGTAACGAGGCTGGCCTGGAAAAAGACCTCGTTGTTTTCCGACAGCACGACCAACCCCAAATTCATGTTCCCCGACACGCGCTCGTAGTCCAGCGCCAGCACGTCCCCCACCTCGACCTCGGCGACGAAGCCAAGAATTTGGTTACCTCTATCCGCGCTTTCGTGCTATAATCTCAACATGAAATTGCGCGATTTAGTTGAGAGTGTTTATGTACCGCCTCGAAAGCTGACGCATTACGCTTTAGACTTGACCAGTGATCGCGGTCGTGACAAAGCGATTGTCTTTGCGAGCGCACTCGGCTATCATCGCGACAATTACGAGTTGTTAGAAGCGGAAATCTATCGTGTCGCTTTGGATGCCGAAGTCAAAATCATCCGCGAAGATATGTACGGGCGACATTTGCAAATGGACGTTGAGATTGTTGGCGCGGAAGGCCAACGCGAGGTGGTGCGGTTTGGTTGGGTCATTCCACCGTCAAGCAAACAGGCGCGTTTGAGCACTTCTTATGTACGAGGGACGTGATGAAACCAGAACTTTTTGACACAGTCGAGCTAATCAATGACTTGCCGGAACATGACCTGCATGCAGGTTCACTGGGTGCGGTAATCGAGGATTACGGCGATGGTCATTTTGAAGTAGAATTTGCCAACGAGCAAGGCGAAACCGAACAGCTTGCCGCCCTACCCGCTTCCCAATTCATTGTCGTCTGGCGACAGGCGACTCACGAGCCCGTCTCCACCGTCGAGCGCGTGAGCCAACTCACCGAACGGCTCGACCCACAGGCGCAGGCGCAAATGCTTACGTTGGGCCAATCTCTTCACGCGCGTCGCCAGCCCGTGACGGCATGATTAACGTCACAAACAGAAAGGGCGACCGCTCGACATAGCGGTCGCCCTTTCTGTTTTACTGACCCTACTCCCCCTCCTCGACCGCCCCCACCGCGCCCCGCAACCGAAAGACCGTCGGCTCGACTTCCTCCGGCTCGACCAGCGCGATGCGGAAGACGCCGATGGTGTATTCGCCCGCTTCGGGCAGCGTGAACTGCGTGGAGCTGTCAACGGATTTTCGAGAACGAATTGAGCGGATGCGCCGTCGACCATCCGTTCAATCCGCTCCCCCAATCCGCTGACAGCTTTACTCGACCGCCCCCACCTTGCCCCGCAGCCGAAACACCGTCGGCTCGACCGCCCCCGGCTCGACCAGTGCGATGCGGGAGACGCCGATGGTGTACTCGACGCGAAGCTGTCAACGGATTTTGAGAACGGATGGAGCGGATGCCCCGTCGACCCTCCGCTCCCCAATCCGTTCAATCCGCTCCACAAATCCGCTGACAGTCTATTCCGCCCCCACCGCGCCCCGTAACCGAAAGACCGTCGGCTCAACCACCTCCGGCTCGACCAGCGCAATGCGGAAGACGCCGATGGTGTATTCGCCCGCGTCGGGCAGCGTGAACTGCGTGGCCAGCGTTTCGGAGGTGACGAGGCTGGCCTGGAAAAAGACCTCGTTGTTCTCCGACAGCACCACCAGCCCCAAATTCATGTTCCCCGACACGCGCTACTGGGTTGTTATAGTGGTGGCGGCTCCCCCCCCCCCCCCACACAAAAATTAAACCGCGCTGCATGGCGACCACCACCGCAGCCATGGAGTTCTTAACCTCTAGCTTTTCATAGGTGGCGTTTAGATGTTTCTTCAGCGTACTTTCAGAAATTCCGAGATGATCTGCACGCTCAACGTGATCGCAGCGGGGCCAGTTAACCAGCGACAGCAGCACCTCGTGTTCGCGCTGAGTTAATTGTGCGCGCGTGGGCGGCGTGTGCATGAAGTGCGCCACTTCCGGCGAGACGGCCATGCCGCCTTCCTGCACGACGCGAATGGCTTGGGGCAAATTGGTGGTTTGTGAGTCATGCTTGAGCAAGTAGCCGTTGACTTTAGCTGAAAACGCCGCCTCGTAAAGCGGACGGTCGATATGCGGAGCCAGCAAAATGAAGCGGGTTTGCGGGTGGCTGCGATACAACTGTGCTACCTCGCGCAGCAAGGCAAACGCGCCGCTGAGTAGGTTGCTCGGCGTGGGCAGCGACGCCATCATCAGGCTCAGCAGCACCACGTCTGGCTCGTGCTGCTCGACGAGCGGGCGCAGGTCGGCGTTGGCGTGGCCTTCAGCCACGAGTTCAACATCCTGGCTCTCCTGAACTTGCGCGCGGATTCCCTGCAAAATTAACGGCTGATTACTCAGCACGACGACACGGATAGGTTTAGCCTTTGAAGTTACGTTCACGTTTTCTTTCTTGGAAGTTTATCACTGCCGCTACAGCTTGGCAATCCACAAAAATTCTTGGCGCAGCTCTGGGCTGGAGCCTTCCTATCATGCTGTTTGCTTCTGGAAAGAGTCAAATTGCAGCTGGGTTGGCAGCTGATATAGTACGTGAGTACCATACAAAAATAGTCCTCACGGGCCATAGACGGCGCACTTGGGGCGTGATAAGCTACGGCTAAGTTCGACGGTCATCACGTTGTCAAACAATCAAATTGTTCCCGAGAGGAGAAACTTATGCCCAAACATTTTCGTTGGTGGAGTGTACTGCTGGCTGTAGCGCTGCTGTTGACCAGCGTTACATCAGTGATGGCGCAAGAGGGGCCAATTGACGAGCCTGATCAAAGCGGCACTGTTCAAGCTATGTCTCAAACGGATTTGCTTGAGCAAATGGAAGCAGAATTGGAAGCAAGTGATGACTTTGACACCGAGTTGGGTCAGTATAATGAGCCTCTTCGGGTGTACAGCGTTGTTACGCTTAATCGTCAAATGTTTTTGCCGCTAGTGAGCAGCAGTGGTAGCTCAACTGTTGAGGCGGCAGCAGAAGAAGCTCTGCCATCTCCTTTAATGTTGGGTGAGGATGAATTGACGACAGAGCAACGTGCCGATTTACAAGCAAGTCAAGAGGAAGCAGATGCTTTTGTTCAAGACTTGTATCAACGGCTGGTTTCGGAATCTGTCACCAACAACGAAGTATCAGCAGCATCGACCAACGCAACCACCTCTATCGTTCGAGCTAGTGCTGCTGTTAGCGGGATTAGTGGCAGCTCCACACATAAAGAGGCCCAGGACTTCCGACATCGCAATTTTTGTGGCCCTGCTGCGATTCGAGTTGCAATCGATGCAACGGTTCCGAAAAGTTACCTGCCTTCCCAGGACCAGATCGCCATATCACTGGAGACAGATCCTCGATACGCCTTCACTGACAGCAACGGTACCTATTGGCCGGGATTTAACGAAGGGTCTGGTGTTACCGGATATGGCATGTGCAAATATCTGCACGGCTACTATGTCAATGTGATTCGCTTTCCAGAGCGGTATCTTGCAGCACCTAAATACGGGCAGACAAAATCGGGTTTGTGGAGTGAGCTTGTTCGTCATGTTGAAAGGAATTACACCATTCCAACAGGAACTAACACCTCTTACCTTGCTGATTGGTCCCGGCCTAATGTTCCTCACGTTAACGCAGTGATGGGATACGATGCGGACCTTCAAAATGGAATCTATCCGGTAAGGATGTATACCGTTCGCTATGCGGAGACAGCCGGAAGGTACCATGGGTATAATGGAGACGACTTTAGGTTTTGGTATAACGCTGACCGCTTCTGGGGAGCTGTTTCCAGGAACAATGTGCAGTGCGTTCTCAAAGCTGGGATTTAAGTGGTGATTGAACCGCAATGTCTCATTGAGTACGTACGCTAGCCAAAACTGCAAGGCGGCTGAATTACCAAGTTGTCTGAAGGTAGTTGTTTCAGCCGCCTCGCTGCTTTATAACTGTGTAAGCACTATCTCATGGTAAGGTGGAAAATAAAATGCTCAGACCATTAAATACCGCACTTCTATTACTTTTCTTGCTCTCTACATTGTCAGCAGGCACCATGGCTAAGGATGCCAACGTGCCTGCTTCCTCAATAGAATCTGATGAAAGAGCATCCGCAGTTACGCCATTGGTAGAAGCTGAAGTAGAACAGGTAAATTTAGCTGTCATGACAGCTACAGTTTCTGCCACACCAGAAGCAAACAGCATCAAAACAGGAAGTCTGTTTCTCCCCCAGGTTGGCGCATCTGGCATTAGGAGTACCGAAGATTATATCTACTGGACTCAATTTCAATCCAGCACTGCGTATCGATATCCTCTCTCAGGTGGAGATGTGGAACTCTTCATTCCGACGCTACACCAATCACCCGAAGGGGTGATTCTTGAGCTTGATGTTGACGGAGATTGGTTGCTCGCGTTGGATGCAGAGTATGCTGCGGTGTATTCACCGTTCGCCCTACGAGCGTTCAATCTTCAAACAGGAGAAGAAAAGATCATATTAGAAGATGAAAGCGAGCAGACAAGCACACCTATCTTCGCTGTGAGTGATAACTGGGTGGTCTGGTCAAGAATACAGGCTTCTGGTGAAGAGAGTTGCAGTGCATACAGCACGCTTGCCGTGCAAAACCTTATAAGGGATGAGTTACGTGAGCTCGACCGAAGCTGTGTGGATGATAACTATATGTGGAACATTACCAGCGGAATTGGAATCTCGAAGAACAAAGTAGTGGCAATTAAGCAGCTGGCAGATTCACAGGGTGGAGGGAGACAGATTGTTCTTTTTGACATTGATGCAGGCACATCGGAGGTTATTTCTGGGAGAAATCGCCACAATTCCTTGCCTGCTATTAGCGGTAAATGGGCGGCTTGGAAAGTTTACCCAGACGACGGCGATATAAGTCCAGAAACACCTGATTTTACGGTGCTGCTCAACTTGGAATCAGGCGAGCAGAGAGAGTTTCATCATGGAATCGGCTTGGATGATCCGATTCTTCAGAATGAGCGCTGGCTTTACTGGCAGAATCTTGGCGCTACACCGTGGCAAACAGTATACGATTTGTCGACAGGCAAAGAGTATAGATTCACAACAGAAGTAGATCAACAATCAGCCGATGCACTTACAACTGACTGGCAGATTCAAGGGCATACGATTGTGTGGGTAAACAGCTTGAATGATGATCCGGCTGACCCACGCACAGGAGACTACCTGTACTGGCGCACTGGCGAATCAATTGAAGGAATTCTTGCTGAAGGTTCAACGCAAAATACTGGTGAGTAAACTGGTATTAAGTTACTCAGTTTCGGCATATATCGCACAAGTGAACCATACGGATTGGTCCGCTATAATTAATACGCACGGCAAGTCCCCCTACCCATCCTCCCTTGCCAACTGCTGCAATTCAAACAGCCGATTCAGCGCATCCAGCGGCGTCAGCCCGTTCACGTCGTCTGTCCAATCCACGCTTCAATTTCTTCAACAATCTGGGGCAGGTTGGGTCGCGTAAAGCTGAGCCCTGGCGCAGGAATGCGATTGCGTTTGATATTGGGCGGTATATGTTTGTGGTGGGGATGCGTTGAGGCCAAAGCGGGAACGTGCGGGTGAGGAAAATCATCGTACCAGTACAGCTTCTCCTTCCCTTGATAGACCTCGTAGCCATACGCCGTAATGAGCGCTTCGTCAAAGTCGAGCTCTTCTCTCAGGCGCAGGCGAAATCCATCCTGAAACGTGACCTCGCCTTCCCCAACGCCAGTATAGGGGCCGACGGACCAAACGCTAACCGTGGATCGCTCTACGGTAGAGCGATCCAGTACGTTGGCGACGAACTGGCTGTAGTCGGCCAGGGCGCGCAGCGGATTGGTCTCCATCAGTAAGCGGGCTGAAAACGAAGTGAATCAACGATGTCGCGCTCATTGACCTGTGCGTCGTATTTTCGCTTGCGCCGCCGCCACGTTTCATAGATACCCTTCCAGCGGCTGAAGTCGCTGCGGCTTTCATCAAATTCATCGTAGCGCTCCAGCTTGCCCGCCATCAGCGCCTGGTAAAAGTCTTCGCTCAAAATACCGTACTTTTCTTCGTAGAGCGTCAGTCGGCGTTCCAGCAGCTTCATCTCGACAACCAATTCGTGTACTTCCATCCCATCCTCGCTTTCTGATTTCGCACTGCGCCTCTGCCTAAATGGTCCCGACTGGTACACCTATGACGCAATTTCCTTGCGCTCAATCCCTATCGAGATTGTATCACAGTCGAGAAAAGTTGTCGCTCAACAACAAAAGCGCCAGTCCGCGACTGGCACTCGTCAAGCGGTAATGCTGTTCTTGTTGATCCCTACTCCGCTTCGACCGCACCCACCGCACCCCGCAACCGAAAGACCGTCGGCTCGACCTCTTCCGGTTCGACCAGCGCGATGCGGAAGACGCCGAAGGTGTATGCGCCCGCTTGGAGAGCGTGAACGGCGTGGCCAGTAAAAATAGGACACGGATAAACACGGGCTGCGCACACGGATTTTTGTTACTTGTTCCAGACCTGTTGGTCGTGCTCTCTTAAAATCCGTGTTTCTCCGTGTCATCCGTGTCCAAAAATTCTTTCCGCTACTCCCCCGCCTCGACCGGCCCCACCGCACCCCGCAGCCGAAACACTGTCGGCTCGACCTCCTCCGGCTCGACCAGCGCGATGCGGAAGACCCCGATGGGGTAATTGACGCCAAGCTGTCAACGGATTCCGAGAACGGATGGAGCGGATGCCCCGTCGACCCTCCGCTCCCCAATCCGTTCAATCCGCTCCGCAAATCCGCTGACAGCTACTCCGCCCCAACCGCCCCCCGCAGCCGAAAGACCGTCGGCTCGACCGCCTCCGGCTCGACCAGCGCGATGCGGAAGACGCCGATGGTGTATTCACCCGCTTCTTCAATGCAAGGGAGCAGCATTTATTCCGGCGGCTCCCCCCCCGCAATAAATCATGCCGCGCTGCAGGGCGACCACAACCGCGGCCATCGAATTCTCGACCTCCAGCTTCTCATAAATAGCGTGCAGGTGCTTCTTCAGCGTATGTTCGGAAATACCGAGATGGCTCGCACGCTCGACGTGGTTGCAGCGGGGCCAGTTGATAAGTGAGAGCAACACATCGTGCTCTCTCGCCGTTAGCTCCTCACGTGAGAGCGGTGCTTGCATAAAGTGCGCAATCTCCGGCGAAACGGCCAGGCCCCCTTGCTGCACCAGGCGAATCGCCTGTGGCAAATTAGTAGTCTGCGGATCGTGCTTGAGCAAATAGCCGTTGACTTTGGCCGAAAAGGCCGCCTCGCAAAGCGGTCGGTCGACGTGCGGGGCCAGCAAAATGACGCGGCTTTGGGGATGGCTGCGGCGCAGTTGCGCCACCTCGCGCAGCAGCTCAAACGCGCCGACGAGCAGGTTGGTTGGCGTGGGCGGCGACGCCATCATCAGGCTCAACAGCACCACATCCGGCTCGTGCTGTTCGACCAGCGGGCACAGGTCGGCGTTGGTGTGGCCTTCTGCGACGAGTTTAAAATCGTGGTGTTCTTCCAGTTGCACTCGCATTGCCTGTGAAATCAACGGTTGGTTACTCAGCGTAATGACGCGAGTAGGTACACTTTTCCCCTCAATACTCATGTTTGCTTTATCTCTTGAGTACAATGACTGCGCAACAGCTCGGCTTCTACAGCCACTCAGCTACATTCTCGAACGGGGGATGACATAATAATGCTGACTGCTTGCATAAAAAGTCAAATTTTCAGTTGGTGTGGGCAGTTGATATAGCACTCAAGTGCTAGACAAAAATACTCCTCACGGGTTATAGACAGCGCATCTTGGGCATGATATGCTTGGCTCAAGTTCGATAGTCAGTGGGCTACCGAACAATCCACAATGGTCCAAGAGGAGGAACCTATGCCTAGACGATTTCGTTGGTGGAGTGTAATGTTGGCAATGGCGCTGCTGTTGACCAGCGTCGTGCCAGCGCTGGCACAGGAGGAGCCGGTCGATGAACCGGACGGAAGTGAGCAGACGGTTCAGGTGTATATGCCGTTGGTTTCGAGCGGCGGACAAGAAGCAACTACCATTACCTACGAAGATGTGATGGAGCAGTATGCAATGGAATTCACTGAAGAAGTTCCGCAGGGGGTTGAGCCAATTCGAGTGAACTCTCCAGAGGAGCTGGAAGAATTGATGAAGAGTTTGACAACGGCTAGCGTTTCGGCTGATGAACAAGAGGTCGGGGAAGAAGAGGTTCAAGCTGCCGGGTTTACAAGCCCATATTGCTTGGCTGCAAACACGGGGATTGCAAAACTCAAAGTGTATGCTGATCTTGAAGTCCAATCCCGCTCGATTACGAAGTTTTACGGAACTCGTTCAAATTTGGAAGGTGTGACTCTTGGTTTGGCTTTGGAAAGCCCTTGGGGATACTTTACCCAGAAATCAAGCAACCGGGCATCGTGGAGGGGCGGCGCAACCATTCGTACTTACATCCTGTTGGATATCGGTCCAACTACTATTGCCCGCATCCCGTACAGTTGCTCAGGTTCGTATACGCCATAAAAAGATTTTACACAAACTAAACAGACTCAATCTATAAAACAGTTGATACAAGTCTTTGTACAAAGACTTGTATCAACTGTGAAATACGAACAGCTATTTTCTTCTAATCAAAATTAAGGAGTTCAGATGGACATAACCTATTTTTTACTGCTTATTCAAGTGTTGAATTTCATCCTGATTATTACATGGATTGTGCTTGCCGTGCTGGCATTCCTACGGATGCGAACAGCTAACTTGTCTGACTCTGCGCGGGTTATTTGGGTGCTGCTCATCTTTTTTGTACCTGTCGCGGGTGCTGCTGCTTTCCTCATTGCCCATCCCCGCAGCAAGCAACCCTCGATTTAGAAGATCGACCCCGTTCTGCTACTCATCCTCCCGCGCCAACTGCTACAGTTCAAACAGCCGCTTCAGCGCATCCAGCGGCGTCAGCCCGCTCATGTCGTCTGCTCCATCAGCGATTCAATTTCTTCAACGATTTGAGGTAGGTTGGGCCGCATAAAGCTGAGCCCTGGTGCAGGAATGCGATTGCGTTTGATGTTGGGTGGTATATGTTTATGGTGGGGATGCGTTGAGGCCAAAGCGGGAACGTGCGGGTGGGGAAAATCATCGTACCAGTACAGCTTCTCCTTCCCTTGATAGACCTCGTAGCCATACGCTGTAATGAGCGCTTCATCAAAGTCGAGCTCTTCTCTCATGCGCAGGCGAAATCCATCCTGAAACGTGACTTCGCCTTCCACAACGCCACTATAGGGGCCGACGGACCAAACGCTAACCGTGGATCGCTCTACGGTGGAGCGATCTAGTACGTTGGCGACGAACTGGCTGTAGTCGGCCAGAGCGTGCAGCGGGTTTGCCTCCATCAGTAAGCGGGCTGAAAACGAAGGGAATCGACGATGTCGCGCTCATTGACCTGTGCATCGTATTTTCGCTTGCGCCGCCGCCACGTTTCATAGATACCCTTCCAGCGACTGAAGTCGCTGCGGCTTTCATCGAATTCATCGTAGCGCTCCAGCTTGCCCGCCATCAGCGCCTGGTAAAAATCTTCGCTCAAAATGCCGTACTTTTCTTCGTAGAGCGTGAGTCGGCGTTCCAGCAGCTTCATTTCGACAACCAATTCGTAGACTTCCATACCATCCTCGCTTTCTGATTTCCCTTCGTGGCTGATTGCCTATCCATCAGCGCATCCAGCGGCGTCAGCCCATTCACATCCATCGACGGCAGCGCCTCGACCGCCGGGTGCGCCTCGACAAAGAGCGTCCCCTGCCACGCTACGAACCCTGATGAACCGGCTCCACACCGCGAAGACGCTCCAAAATCCACATCCTCGCCAAGGTGCTTGTCCCCACGCCCACACGGTTGGCCTCATCTTCTAACTGTGCATGAACGTCCGGCGCAATCCGAACCTGAATTGTTTTCGACAGATGCTTGGAAAACTTCACTTCGACGGGTCGCGTTTCGTCGTCAAACTCCGTGAAGTCGTGTGTATCCCAGAATTCAGCCTCTTCTCGATAATTGGCAAACTCTGGAATTCTTGATTTGGTCTTGTCACTCATCACGTGGATCTCCTTTAAGCTGACGATACCGTCGACGCTCCTTCTTTGCTGCTGGCCGAGCCGTAACAACGTAATATGTGTTGTCCCCTTCCAGCCCAAGCACAACGGCCAGAAGATTTCCCGTGCTATCCGGACCGATGACAAGCAGACGCTCACTGTGGGTCTCGCGTGTGTAGAAGTCACCATCACAAACCTCTTCCACCTCTTGCTGCGTCACGCCGTGTCGAGCAATGTGCCCGGTATTGTAGTCATCCCAGATCAGCTTTTCAATCGTAATCATCGTCTCGTACCGTGATATATTGTACTACAAAACTCTACAAAATAGAACCTCTCAATTTCGCCAGCAACCCAATCTCCCAATCCCCCAATCTCCCGACTCCCCTACCCATCCTCCCGCGCCAACTGCTGCAGCTCAAACAATCGATTCAGCGCATCCAGCGGCGTCAGCCCGTTCACGTCCATCGACCTTAACGCCTCGACCGCGGGGTGCGCCTCGGCGAAGAGCGTGACCTGGCGCGCGGCGGGCTTCGTTCCATTCACGCGGTCGTCCAGCAGGCGCTGGGGGCCGGCGGCGCCGCTGGCTTCGAGATCGGCGAGGATTTCCTGGGCGCGGTGGACGGCGGCGCTGGGCAGCCCCGCCATCTGCGCCACGTGCACGCCGTACGAGCGGTCCGCGCGACCGGGCAGGATGCGGCGCAGGAAGACGACGTCGCGCGTGCCCGTGCCGGAGCCGTCAAAGCTGGTGTCGCCCGAATCGTCGACGGCGACGTGGTAGTTGACCACGTGGGGCAGCCGCTCGGCGAGGTCGGTCAACTCGTGGTAGTGGGTGGCGAAGAGCGTCTTGGCGCGCAAATCCGGGTGGTTGTGAATGTACTCGACCACGGCCCAGGCAATCGCCATGCCGTCGTAGGTGCTCGTGCCGCGCCCGATTTCGTCCAGCACGAGCAGGCTGCGCCGCGTGGCGTGGTTGAGAATGTTCGCCGTCTCGACCATCTCGACCATAAAGGTCGACTGGCCGCGGTGAATCTCGTCGCTGGCCCCAATGCGCGTAAAGATGCGGTCGACCACGCCAATCTGCGCGCTGTCCGCCGGCACAAAGGAGCCAATCTGCGCCAGCAGCGTCACCAGCGCCGTCTGGCGCAGATAGGTCGATTTGCCGCTCATGTTCGGCCCGGTGATGATCTGCAGCGCCGTCTCCGGCGCGAGGTGCGTCTCGTTGGGCACAAAGGGCTCGTCCGTCAGCGTCAGCTCCACCACCGGGTGGCGACCGCCGCGAATCTCGATGCCCGGCCCCTCGTCCACCGTCGGGCGCACGTAGCGCCGGGTCAGCGCGACTTCGGCCAGCGCGGCAAAGACGTCGATCTCCGCCAGCCCCGCCGCCAGCTTGAGCAGCCGCGGCGTCGCCGACGCCACCTGTGCGCAGACTTCCTTGAACAAGCGCTGCTCAATGTCGAGCCGCTGCTCGTCCGCGTGCAGCACCAGCGACTCGTACTCCTTCAAATCGGGCGTAATGTAGCGCTCGGCGCTGGTCAGCGTCTGCTTGCGGATGTAGTCCTCCGGCACCTTCTCCCGGTGCGTGTGGGTGATTTCGATGTAGTAGCCAAAGACCTTGTTGTAGCCGACCTTCAGGCTCTTCACGTCCAGCCGCTCCCGCTCCGTCGCCTCCAGATTCGCAATCCACTCCTTCGCGCCGCGACTCTTTTCGACGAGGCCGTCGAGCTCCTCAGAAAACCCCTCCGCGATGACGCCCGGGTTGGACATCGAGGCGGGGGGTTCTTCGGCGAGCGCGCGATCAAGAAGGTCCGTAACATCTTTGCATTCGGGTAAGTCAATGAATAATGAATGATGAATGGGTACCCATTCATCATTCATTATTCTTTTGATGTCAGGCACGCGAGCCAGGACTTCGCGAATTCCGACCAAGTCCTTCGGTAGCGCAACGCCCTGCCTCACCCGATTCGTCCAGCGTTCTAAATCGCCAATCTCTTTAAGGATTTCGCGCAGCTCTAACCGTATCTGCGTGCCGTCGTGAAAGGCCGATACTCGATCCAGCCGAGCGTTGATTTGGTCCACATCCAGCAGCGGCTGGCAGAGCCACCGCCGCAGCAGTCGACCGCCCATGGGCGTCAGCGTGCAGTCGATCACGTCGAGCAGCGAGCCTTTGACCTGGCCGCCGCGAATCGTCTCGGTCAGCTCGAGGTTGCGGCGCGTCGATTCGTCGAGCGTCATAAAGTCGTCGACCGAGTAGTGGTGCAGCGTGGTCAGCTGGGCCAGCGCGCCGGGCTGCATCTCGCGCAGGTAGGCCAGCAGCGCCGCCGCCGCGCGCACGGCCTGCGGCTTGCCCCCCAGCCCAAAGCCATCCAGGCTTGCCACGTCAAAATGGCGCAGCAGCGAATCGGTCGCCGTCTCCAATTCCACCTGCCACGGCTCGACCTGCGCCGTCGTCATCCACGTGCTGTCCAGCTGCACCTGAAGCCCCGGCGACTGCAAATCCGCCGACTTCCACGCCGCCGGAATAAACTCCCGCGGCTGGAGACGCCCCATCTCCTCGCCGACGCAGCGCTCGGTCGCCACCGCCTCGCGGTTGTCGACCTGCGTGGCCGCAAACTCGCCGGTCGTGATGTCGCAAAAGGCGATGCCCGCCGTGCGGTGGGATGGGTCAAACGCCACGGCCATCAGGTACGAATTGCGCTTGGCGTCCAGCATCTCCGGCTCGACGACCGTGCCGCGCGTCACCACCCGCCGCACCTGCCGCTCGACCAGCCCGTTGCCCGGCTCCGTGATCTGCTCGGCAATCGCGACGCGGTAGCCCGCGTCGATCAGCTTGGCGATGTGGCCGTCCACGCTGTGGTGGGGCACGCCCGCCAGCGGCACGCGCCCCTCCTTGCCCGTCGGCCGGCTCGTCAACACCACGTCGCAGACTTTAGCCAAAATTTTCGCGTCGTCGTCAAAGGTCTCGTAAAAGTCGCCGAGCCGAAAAAACAAAACACAATCGGGATGCTGCGCCTTCAGCGACAAATACTGCCGCCGCATGGGGGTCGTCATGGTAGGAGTCCGTTTTGGGAAGAATGGAAGCGCGGATGGGCACAGATGAACGCAGATGGGAGGAGGCTACGCCTGTCATTTTGAGCGAAGGGAGAAATTTGAAGACGGCAGACGAAACCGCTTGGGAAATTATCAAGCGGTTTCGTTTACCACATCAAGATTTCTCGCATTCGCTCAAAATGACAACTCGGAAATCTGCGTTTATCCGCGTGCATCTGCGGTTGAAAAATCTGTGCGTTTGTGGAGGATATTTTGACGGAGCGGAGCGGGGATGTCAAGAAGAGGTGTTCGGCATCTGCTAACTCTCGCTATGACTATAAGTCACTGATGCACTGCTGCCCAATGCTTCTTCTATTTCCGCCCAAAAATCTGATATGTTTTGGACGGTACAGTTTACAACACAACTGTCTTGACCGATGTTTCTTTTGTAGAGAATAAATTCCGTTCCATTAGTAACCGCATATAACGCTACATCGAGGCCGTAAGCATACGAACGTGCTTGAAGTTGAACTTCTCGGTTCAGCGAATGGCCAGCAGTTTTTGCTTCTATAATAGCAAACGGCAAAGATTTATCTAACACCTGCTTATAGAGGACCCAATCTGCTTGAACTTGCTTATCTTCTCTGCCAAGTTTGATAGAGACTGGGGCACGCACCCTAATATCATTATCTGCGTATCCAAGAAATTTCACAAGAGGGTAGACAAATTTAATCTCTACCTCTGTTTCATTCATGTATATGGTATTCGAAAGACTTGAAAACCATTCGTCCATTTCAAGACGCTTATATTGTTTTTTTAGAATTTCTATTTCTTCTTTGAAAAGCTCTATTTCTTCTTCAAGAGCTTTACTATCAGCCGCATGCTGATTCTTGTTTCTTCGGTATATGTAGAACAAACGAATAGCTATTCCGACCAATATAAGCAAAATTAATGGAAATGCACAGAACACCACGAGAGCTGCTATATCGTTTGAAGTCATGAAAGACCGCCTTAACCTAATAAGCAAACCATTACTACGGCAGGTTTACGAAGAGCTTTCCCGAAAATCACGAGTCTTTACTTGTGCAGGAAAAATTGTCCTACGAAGAACTATTCTATATTAGAAATCACTTACCCTAACTTACAAGTTTCTTACTTTTCTCCATCAAGCGCGGTGAAAGCAGTTAGCTCTTCGTCGTTCAAATAATCATCAAGCAGCAATGCCGCAGCCTCCTTCAACGGCAGCGGTTGAACTTCCCTATCTGCTTTCGGCTATGCCTGCAGCTGCCGTTGTACAACTCCAACAACGGACTGAACGACACCAAGTTGTTCCTCAAGCGACAACCCTCGAATCTCAGTCAAAATTTCAGCCTGTGTCATAATCTGTATCCTCCGTTGATTTCCCGTTGCTGATGATTATAGCAGAGAACCAAAGCGAATTCTAATCAACCTGCAAATCACCCTCCTCCGGCAACCGCCGCATCCCCCACACCGGTGACCGCACGAGCCACCCCACCGCGCTCAGCTCGCCCGCCACGGCCACGAAGAGCGTTGCCCGCAGCCCAACAGCCTCGCCTAGCACCCCGCCGACCAGCGCACCGAGCGGCACAATGCCGACCGTGAGCACGTGCATCACCGAGTGCATCCGCCCCTGCATCGCGTCCGGCGTCAGCGACTGGCGCAGGCTGACTTGGCTCGCGTTAAACGTGGTCAAGCCCAGGCCAAAGAGTATCTGCCCCACGCAGAGCACGACAAAAATCGTCACGGTCGAGCCAGCCGCCAGCGGCGTCAGCAAATCGCCGAGGCCGATGAGCAGCAGCGCCCCCACCAGCGCGCGACCCAAGCCCAGCCGCCGCGTCAAGCGCTCGGTGAAGAGCGCGCCCACTAAAAAGCCAACGCCCCCAATCGAGAGCACCAGCCCAATCCACCCCGCCGACAGGCCGAGCCGCCGCACGAGGTAGAGGATCCAAACGGTTTCGAGCACGGTGTTGAAAAAGTTGAGCGTCGCCACCGTGCCCGCCACCGCACGCAGGGGAGGGTTGCGCATTACAAATCGCAGGCCCGTCGTCGTGTCGCGCCAAATCGAGGGTTGCTCGGCCTCTGCGGTGGGTGTTGGCTCAACGCTGCGAACCGAGGCGACCAATCCCGCCGAGCCAAAGAAGGAGAGCGCATCCAGCAGAATCGCAATGGGTGCGGTGAACCACTGCACGAGCAGGCCAGCCAGCGCCTCGCCAAAAATTTCCGCCGCCGAGCGGCTCACTTCCAGGCGGCTGTTGCCCCACGCGAGCCGGTCGCGCGGCAGGAGGGTCGGCAGGTAGGAATAGAGAGCCACGCTGGAGAAGAGGCCGAGCAGCCCGCTGCCCAGCGCCACGGCATAGAGCAGCGGCAGCCGCAGCACGCCCAGCAGCGCGGCCAGCGGAATCAGCGCCAGCAGCACGCCGCGCCCGATGTCCGCCCACACGAGCACGGGCTTGCGCCGCACCCGGTCGATCCACGCGCCCGCCGAGAGGCCAAAGACCAGCGCGGGCAGCGCACCCGCCGCGCCCAGCACGCCCATCTGCAGCGGCGACGCGTCCAGCGCCTCCGCCGCCAGCGGAATCGCCAAAAACGAAATCGCCCCACCCAGCAGCGAGACCGTCTGCCCGGCCCACAGCTTGTGAAAATCGCGCGCTCGCTTCTTTTGCATCTCGATTCCCCTTGAATTTGGTGTTACACTGTTGACATGTTTTGGTCAGTTATCTTTTGTGAAAGGAAGCAACTTATGCCGGACTTAGAGCGAATTACCTTCAACCCCAATATCTTGGGCGGTAAAGCCGTTATCCGCGGAATGCGCATTTCCGTCTCGCTCGTGTTAAACCTCGTCGCGAATGGGATGATGACGGAAGAAATTTTGCGAGACTACCCTTATCTGGAAGCCGAAGATATTCAGGCTGCGCTGCACTACGCAGCGTTAGCTGTCGATGACACATTTTACACACCGACGTTGGTTACAGCATGAAGTTTTTGGGATATGGGCATCAGTCCCCGCACAGCGGAGTTTTTGCGCGAGCTGGGACATGACGCAGTTCATCTGCTCGAACAAAATCTATACGAATTGGAAGATGAAGATATCATTTCGAAGACCGTTGAGGAGCGCCGCGTTCTTCTTGTTCACGACCTGGACTTTGGTCGAATTATCGCGTTGAGCCGAGCGAGTGCTCCCGGCACCATTACCTTTCGCCTACAAGACATGCGCCCCGACAACGTCAACCGCTATATTCTGATGGTGCTAAAGCAATTCTCTTCAACACTAATCGAAGGTGCACTCGTTAGCGTGAATGAGCAAAGAGTTCGCGCTCGTCCACTACCAATCTCGCGCCGTAAATGAGTGCTTCTGCCCCCACCCAAGCCCTCCTCCTCGGCACGGCGCAGGACGCGGGCGTGCCCCAGGCCGGCTGCCCGTGCGACCGCTGCCGGCGCGCCCACGCCGACCCCGCCCAGCGCCGCCTCGCCGTCGCCCTCGGCCTCGTCGACCACGCGGCGCGGCAGACGTGGCTGATCGACGCGACGCCGGACTTTCGCGAGCAGCTTCATTTGCTCCAATACAGCGGCGGGATCGATGGCAATGACCCAACCCCCTACCCGCTGGCGGGCATTCTGCTTACCCACGCGCACATCGGCCACTACACCGGGCTCATTCACCTCAGCCGCGAGGCGTGGAGCCCGCGCGATCTGCCGCTTTATGCCAGCCAGCGCATGGGCGACTTTCTGCGCGCGAATGCGCCGTGGTCACAGCTGGTTGATCAGCGCAACGTCAAGCTGCACACGCTCGCGCCCGGCCAGCCGCTCGCCCTCGGCGACCACCTGCGGGTGACGCCGCTGCTTGTGCCCCACCGCGGCGAGTGGAGCGATACCTTTGCTTTTGTGATCGAGGGGCCACAGCGGACGCTCTTCTACTGCCCGGATATTGATAGCTGGTCGGCCTGGGATCGCGATTTGCGGTCGCTGCTGAACGGGGTCGACGTGGCGCTGCTCGACGGCTGCTTCTTTAGCGCGGACGAATTGCCCGGTCGCCACATCGAGGAGATTCCGCATCCGCTCGTTGCCGAGACGGTCACGCGTGCGGCGGGTTGCCGCAGTGAAGTCTGCTTTATCCACCTCAACCACACCAATCCGCTCCACGGCAAAGGCCCCGCGCGCGACTGGCTGCGCGCGCGGGGCATGAGTGCTGGCACAAGGGGCCAGCGATGGAATTTGTGATCGCAAATGCGACCGTCACGGCCCAGAATTAGACAAACTTTCCCAGCCACGCCCGGGCCGTGATTGTCACGTTTCTTCTCAAAGATCGCCGTGTGCGGAACGGTCACCGCTCGCCACCGCAGCCACCTTGGCCAGTGACCGACAGCGCTCTGCCGCTCAGCGCCCCTACAGCGAATCCGGATCGATCCCTGCCTCGCGCAGCCGCGCCGCCAGCCGCTCGGCGCGCTGCCGTTCTTCGTCAACTTGGCGCTGGGCTTCGCTGGTGCGCTGTCGCTCTTCGTCAACTTGGCGCTGGGCTTCGCTGGTGCGCTGTCGCTCTTCGTCAACTTGGCGCTGGGCTTCGTTGGCGCGCTGCCGCTCTTCGTTGGCGCGCTGCCGCTCTTCGTCGGCCTGGTGTTGGGCTTCGTTGGCGCGGCTTTGCTCCCGTTCCGCGCGCTCGACACCCGTGAGCAGCAGCCGACCTTCTTCGTCGCACCAGCGAAGCCAAGCGGCGTTTGTGCCCTCGAATTCGCCGTTCCACAGGATGAGCCCCAGGCCAAGCTCCGGGAGCCAAAGCTCGTCGCGCTCCACGTAGTCGCGGATGCGCAGTTCGAGCACCCGCAGCTTTTCGCCACCCAGCTGCGTCTCCGGATCAAAGATGATGTAGTACGGAATGCCGATCTGCGCATACAGCGCGACCTTCCCCTCTGCCTCGCCGCCCTTGCGATTGGAAACCACCTCGACCACCACCTCCGGCGTTTTGCCATACACCCACACCATGTAGGAGCGATTGGCCTTTTCCCACATCTCCTCCGGCGCTTCCACATCCAGGCTGACGAGCACATCCGGTACAACGGCTGGCCGATGAATGGAATAAAAGAGGCCGACGTTGGCCATGGCGAGAAATGGCCGCTTCGTCTCCCCGACTTGCCACGAGGCGTAGAGGCTGCGCGTTAGCAGGCGCTGCTGCTTTTCGGAGAAGAGATTGTCCACGGGGTCGTCGTTCTCCGTTTCAAGATGGGAAATGTCGGGCGGCGTCGCCAGCATTTCGGCGGAATCAACCAGGAGGGGCTGGGCCATAAAGATATCCTTTGCACAAAACAAACGTTCGCGTCGCTATTGTACCACAAGCCGGGCGGCGAGGAGGCAAACGATGGCTCAGCCGCGCACCAGCCGCGCCTCGATCATGCCTGCTGGCTCGTCGACGGGAACAAAAATTTCGTTGGCGTTCTCCAGGCCAAACGGGGCGAGGTCGACGAGCAGGCGGTGCTCGTTGGGCATGGAGAGCGTGATGTCGTCGATTTCGGGGCAGGCGTCCAGCGCGGCCTGGCCCATGAGGAAGAGCGTCTGCTGCACGGACTCGCTGGCGTCGTGCTTGGCAAAGATGTCGAGCAGCGTCTGGCGGAGCAGGATGTGGCAGGCGTTGAAGTCGAGGTCGGCGGCATCGGGGTGATAGCGCCAGCTTGCGGTCAGGTTGGTGCCAAAGAGGCGGTCGTCGGCTTCGGGCAGCGTGGTCCACTCGTCGCGCAGAAAGCCGCGGAAGGCGGAGCCCGTGGTTTTGAGGATCGGCAGGTCGGTCACCCCTGCGGCGACGGTTGCCCCCGCACGCGTGCGGGCGACGGTCGCCGTGTGCTGCTCACGGCTCGTGCCGTGAAAGGCGTGGGTGTGCACCTGGCCGTCGACGGCCAAGCGCTGCCAGGCGCGCTCGCACAGCGTGATGTCGGCGCGCTCGGCGTGGGCGAGCCGATCCAGAAAGTGGGCGGAGAGCAGCAGGCCAAATTCCTCGACGCTGGCAAAGTCGTGCTGCTTGGCGAGCGCGTAGACGCTGTTCTTGATCGTGTCCGTCGGCAGCACGTCGCGGTTGTCGCCGCTGAGGAAAGTCTGGCGAAAATCGCCTTCGAGCGCGATGTCGACGCTGACGTCGAGCAGCTCGTGCCGCTCGGCGCGACGGGTGACTTTGACAAGGCGGACGTTGGACTTGCCGTAGGTGTGGTAGGCGAGCTGGGCGGGCATGGTGGATTCCTTGTTTGATGAATACTCGTCCCGACGCAGAACGTCGGGATGCCGCTTCGACGCTCTGCGTCGCTGCTTGATTAGCGGTAAAGTGCGGATAGTCGCGCGGGGACGCAGAGCGTCCAATCTGCATTCCCACGCAGAGCGTGGGAACGAGCGATTAACTGCCGCGATACGTCGAATAGCCAAAGGGGTTGAGCAGCAGCGGCACGTGGTAGTGCTGCGCCGTCTCCTCGATTTGGAATTCAACCGTGATCTGCGGGTAAAAGGTGGGGCGTTCCTGCGCGGCAAAGTAGGCTGCCGTGCGAAAAAGCAGCCGATACCGGCCCGCCCACAGCTCATGTGCGGCGGGCAGCAGCGTGCCCAGGCGACCGTCGTCGTCGGTTGTGCCGCCGCCGAGCGTCTGCCAGCCGCCGCCGCTGCTCCACACGTCGAGCGCGACGGAGACGCCGCGGGCGGGCTGGCCAAGGGAGGTGTCGAGGATGTGGGTGGTGATGGCGCTCATGGGATGAGGAGAGATTGGTAATTGGTGATTGGGCTTGAGGGATGGCGACGCGGCAGGATAAAAATTTGGCTTATATAAAAGGGATGTATAGAAGGCCCTCACCCCCAGCCCCTCTCCCATCCTGGGAGAGGGGGAATAGAGCTCCCTTCTCCCAGGACGGGAGAAGGGTTGGGGATGAGGGCCGCGTCGCTACCGGTTTGTTTAGCTCTTTGCATACTTTCTTTACGTGAACCAAAAATTTACGACTGGCAGACCAATTCAGATCGTCATAACCTAACCAACACTAAAGTGCGTGCAAAACGAAAACAAGAGTTCGTGGCCTAAGTGACTGTCACTGTCCATAGCCGGACAGCTTACCCCATTTTGTCTGGACAGTGACTGTCACTGGCTCCTCAAACTCCTGTTCTCGACGCAACTTTACTTTAGGTTACCTTAATCTCCAGTCTTCAATCTTCGCTCATTCCTCCAGCTTGTCCAGCCGCAGCTTGGTGATTTTCAGCTGCTCGCGGGCGGCGACGTGGAGCTCTTTTGCTGGCTCGTGGGGCAGGCGACGCTGCAAAATCTCCAGCATTTCCACCGCGCTTTTGCCCGTGGCGCAAACGATAAAGATGTAGCCAAAATTGGCCTCGTACTGGGCATTGCCCGCCGCCAGCCCCTCGATCACGGCCTCCGCCGCGCCCTCGACGCCCGCCTGCTCGCCCGCCGCCCAGATTTTGGTGTCCTCAAATTTTGTGTTGGCATACTTGGCGCGCAGGCTGTCGACATCGCCAATTTTGGGGTGGTGCGCAAAGGCTTCGCGCCAGTCGGCCTCGTCCAGCGACCACCAAATTTCTTCGGCGCTTTCCATCAATTCATAGTAGCTATCAAAGAGGCGGGCGGCGAGCATCTGCTCCACCCAGCGCGACGCGCCGCAGCAGCGGGTGAGCGCTTCGCGGGCGGCACTGTCATTGAGTCGGTTGAGTAAGTTGGCGGCTGTCATGGGGCGGGTCTGCGCAGCAGGGTTCCGGTTGGAGGTTGTTGCGAGAGGTCGCCGTCATTATACACCATCTCGCCGCGCAGATACGTGCGCCGCACCACACCCCGCAGCCTTTCGCCCGCGTAGGGGGTGATTTTGTGCCGATGCTGCAGCGCCTCCGCCTCCACGACAAAGCTGGCATCGGCGTCCCACACTACGAGGTCGGCATCGTAGCCCGGCTCAATCGCGCCCTTTCGGCCAAGCAGGCCAAGGAACTGAGCGGGCCAGCGGCTGAGCCAGCGCGCAAGATCGGCGGGAACGTGGCCGCGCGCCTGAGCCGCCGTCCACGCGATCGGCAGCAGCAACTGCAGCGAGGCAATGCCGCCCCACGCGCTCATAAAATTGCCGTCGTCCAGATGTTTCATGGCTGTCGGGCAGGGCGAATGGTCGGTGGCGATAAAGTCGATGACGCCGTTTTGTAGGGCAATCCACAACCGCTCCTGGTGGTCCGACTCGCGAATGGGAGGGGCGCATTTGAAGCGCGTGTCGCCGTCTGGTAAACCTTCGGCAAAGAAGTAGAGATAGTGGGGAGCAGTCTCCACAGTCAGCGGGAGACGCTGGCTGCGGGCGGCCACCAGGTCGGGCACTGCGTCGGCATTGGCGAGGTGGACGATGTGGGTGGGGCAACCCGTTTGCTGGCAGAGGCGGATCAGCAGGCGGATGGCGTCCATCTCCATCGACGGCGGGCGCGACCGCAGCCACGTGTCGTATCGCGTGGGGTCGCGAGTCGACACGTCGGCCCCGCTCCCGATTTCGGCGTGGGCGAGCAGCGGCGCGTTGCGCGCCGCCAGCAGCGGCATGGCCGCGCGCAGGTCGGCTTCGGTGGCATTGGGGAAATCGTCGATGCCGGAGTGGGTGAGAAAGGCCTTGATGCCAAAGACCCCTTCGTCGAGCAGCCCCGGCAGGTGCTCGAGATTGCCCGGCACGAGGCCGCCGTAAAAGCCCACGTCGACCCAGCACTGCCCCGCTGCCGCCGCCCGCTTCTGCGCCAGCGCCGCAACGGTCGTCGTCACGGGATCGCTGTTGAGCGGCATGTCGATCAGCGTGGTGATGCCGCCCGCCGCCGCCGCGCGCGTGGCCGTGGCGAACCCCTCCCACTCGCTGCGCCCCGGCTCGTTGATGTGCACGTGCGCATCGATCAGGCCCGGCGAGACGACGAACTCGCCGACATCCTCGACGGGAAAGTCGGCGGGCACGTTGCGCCGCGCCACGACGTCGACGATGCGCCCCTCGTCGACGAGCACGGCGGCCGGTCGCACGCCGAGGGGGGTGATGACGTGCTGGCCGTGGAGGGCAAATTTGGGTGGGGCCATAGAATTTAGCGAAGCGCGAAGATCTTTCGCAGGGCCTGCTCAATTTTTTGCAGATCGCTGTCGGCTACTTGCCCACGCACTTGAACGAGACGATACTGATAGTCGACCGGGCGCGTTTGTAGGCAATCTGCAATAGAGCGTTTGGTTAGGCCATTCCGTCGAGAGGGCCTCAGTTCCACGTTGGTAACGATGCGAGCCAGCCGTTCGCTCCAACCGGTAATGGGAACAACCTGCACCACCGGGACACGACTGTTGATGGCGTTGCTTGTTACAACGATGCAGGGTCGCGTTTTGCCTTTTTCTGCACCAAGTACTGGGTCGAAATTTATATCGATCACGGCCCCTCGGATGATCTCTTCAGCCTTAAAGGAAGAAGCGTTCACGAGGGCCAGCCAATCATTGCCGACTCTGTTAACTCCTGAAGCTCCGTGCTCTCTGCGTAAATTTCGGCGTACAGCGCGGCGGATTCTTCAAGCTCTTGCTCTTCCAATTTTTCGCGAAGTGCTTCAATTGCAGTTCTCAACATTTCGCTGCGATCTCTATACCCATGTGTTCTGTAGCTGCTAAGAAACGCGTGATGCGTCTCTTCGATGCTAAATTTGGCCTGCATCATAGTCGTTTCCTCTCACGAAAGGTGCTAATCTACGAACCTATTTTAGCCCGTGCTTCAGAACCAGCCAAATAAACCATACACCCGCAAAACCCGTTAGAGATCCTTGGAAATTTAGAATTGCTGCCTGTGGTAGCCCTCTTGACCGAACGGATTCAACTTCCGCGGCGCAGCGGCAAGCCCGCACGCCCGGTTTGCTAATTCGCGGGGCCACGGCCAGCTGGTGATGGCGTGAATGGCGGTGCAAACGCTGTGCGCCAGCGCCGTCGTCGGCGCAAACGCCGCCGCTAAGTCATCGACGTTTGGGCCGGGGATAGACCCATCTAGCGCGGCCAAGCGCTGCGGCGAAATCACCCGCTCGATCCCGGCCACGGCCTGCTGCGCCGACCAGCGATCCAGGGCGTGCTCGTGGCCGAGCAGCGCTGCTTCGATTCGCAGCAGCGCTGCCAAATTCCCCGTCATTATAAAATTGAGCTCAAAACGGGCGCTCCACCTTTCGTCGCGCCAGAATTTGGCGAGCGTGCGCAGCGTATAGTACCAGAAATCACCGCAAACTTGATCAAAGGTTGCGTGCAGATCGGCGGGGCGCAGCGATTGCCCCACAAGAGTGGCGACGTGCGCACTCAGCGCGCCATTCGTCTCGTCATAAAGCACCATGGCTTCGACGCTCGTCGGCGCGTTGGGCCAGGTCGTTACCCCGGCAAGCTGGGATTGCGGCCAGAAGTTAAAGTCCGCGCGCAGCGGCACGGGCGACGCGTCGTAGACCGTCCACGGGTGGCCGACGCCGCTGGTGTAGGCCAGCAGCAAATCGCCAAACTGCCCGGCCCAGGTAGCCCACTGGGCGCGAAAGTTCGCCAGCGCCTCATCGCGCACAAAGAGCGCTAGGTCGACATCGGAGAGCGCGTCGGCCCGCCCTTCGCTGGCCGAGCCGTAGTCGAGCAGGCCGACGAGGCGCGGGTCGCGCTCGGTGGCGTCGAGGATGCGTTGACGTAGTATTTGGCGGGTGAGCGGCTGCATGAATCAACTCGCGGTTGCTCGAATGGAAAAGGAAAGTATAATAGAGGGAGCAACTGTCGACAACCACCGGAGTATCCCATGAACCCATACCTGACCGATACCAATTTTGCTCAATTTCGCGAGAGCGGCTGCACCATTGCGCGCGGCCTCTTTACGCGCGACGAGATCGACCGCTATACCGAGCACTACGAAACGCTGTGGCAAACGACCGAGGAAGGCAAGGATGCCTCCGGCTATCCGCGGCTGCTGCAGCCCCACCGCTGGGACCCAATCAGCCTGAACTTTGTGCTGGATGCGCGCATCCGCGACTGCTTGACGGCGCTGCTGAGCGCCGAGCCGTATGCCGTGCAGACGATGGTCTACTTTAAGCCGCCGGGCAGCAAGGGGCAGGCGCTGCACCAGGACCAGTACTTCCTGCGCGCGCAGCCGGGCACGTGCGTGGCCGCGTGGATGGCGCTGGACGACTGCGACGAGGAGAACGGCTGCCTGCAATACGTGCCCGGCACGCACGAGCTGCCGCTGCTCTGCCTGACGGACGCCGACGGCGAGGAGAGCTTTACGGAAATCACCGTGCCGATTCCGGCTGGCATGGCCGCGCAACCGGCTATCATGCAGGCGGGCGATGTCTTTTTCTTCAACGGCCAGCTTGTTCACGGCAGCCACCCCAACCGCACGGCGAACCGCTCGCGCAAGTCGCTGATCGGCCACTACATCCTGGGCGAGGCGGAGCAGGTCGCCGAATTTTATCACCCCGCCCTGCGCTTCGACGGCTCGGTTGTTGAGCTGGGCGTAAGCGAAAAGGGTGGGGAGTGCGGCACGTGGGTCGAGCAGGCAGGGGAGATGGTGGTGGCGGTGGGCTAGCGCATCATCAAATCTTAACTTCGGGGTTATTTTGCGCTGATTACCCAAATTTTTAGCGTTGACAATCCACTATCTGGGCAGCTTCTCGACGGGCGCGGCCTGTGCTACGATAAATTCAACCATCACCGATTCACACCCGGAGCCTCTCCGTGACTACACTAGACCGCCCCCGCGACCGCTATTTTGACCCCGCCACGCGCGAGCTCGCCCTGGACATCTACGAGACCGTTGCCGACCTGCCGCTGATCTGCCCGCACGGCCACGTCGATCCGGTGCTCTTTGCCGACCCGGACTACTCGTTTGGCACGCCGACGGAATTGCTGATTGTCCCCGACCACTACATCTTTCGGATGCTCTATTCACAGGGCGTCCCGCTGGAGGATTTGGGCATTCCGCGCGCCGGTGAGCACAATGGGGGCGGCGCGGTCGAGCGTGATCACCGCAAAATCTGGCAGACCTTTGCCGAGCACTACTACCTCTTCCGCGGCACGCCAACCGGCATGTGGCTCGACGACGAGCTGCACGGCGTTTTTGGCGTCGAGCAGAAATTGAGCGGCGAGACGGCCCAGGCCGTCTACGACCAAATCGCCGAAAAGCTCACCCAGCCCGCCTTTCGCCCGCGCGCGCTCTACGACCGCTTCAACATCGAAGCCCTCTGCACCACCGACGCCGCGACTTCGACGCTTGACCACCACCGCGCCATCCGCGATTCGGGCTGGCCCGGCACCATCCGCCCCACCTTTCGACCGGACGCTGTCGTCAACGTGGAGACGCCGAACTGGCGCGAGCATATCAAGCTATTGAGCGACGTGTCTGGTGTAGACGTTGCCGACTACCCGACGTTTATTCAGGCGCTGGAGCAGCGGCGTGAATTTTTCAAAGCGATGGGCGCCACGGCCACCGATCACGCGGCGCTGTCGCCGTACACAGCGGTGCTCTCGACGCGCGAAGCCGACGCCATTTTTCAGCGCGCCCTCCACGGCAACGCCAGCGCCGAGGATGCCGCGCAGTTTACCGGCCATCTCCTCGTCGAGATGGCGCGCATGAGCACGAAGGACGGGCTGGTGATGCAGCTGCACCCCGGCTCGTTTCGCAACCACAACGCGCCGCTCTTTGAGCAATTTGGCGCGGACAAGGGCGCGGACATTCCCACCGCCACCGAATTTACGCGCAACCTGCGCCCGCTGCTTAACCGCCACGGCAACGACCCGCGCCTCACGCTGATTATCTTTATGCTGGATGAGTCGACGCTCTCGCGCGAATTGGCCCCGCTGGCGGGCCACTACCCGGCGCTGCGCCTCGGGCCGCCCTGGTGGTTCTTCGATTCATGGAACGGCATGATGCGCTTTCGCGAGCTGGTGAGCGAGACGGCGGGGCTGTACAATACGGTCGGCTTCAACGACGACACGCGCGCCTATCCCTCCATTCCCGCGCGCCACGATCTGGCCCGTCGCGTGGATGCAAACTGGCTGGCGGGTCTCGTCGCCCGCCACGTAATTGACATGGACGATGCCCAGGCCATGGCCCGCGCCGCCGCCTACGAGCTGGCAAAGTCGGCCTACAATTTGTGATGTAGCGCTCTCCTTTGGCCCTCTCAAATTTAGATCGGGAATGGGACACGGATCAACACGGGCTTTGCACACGGATTTTTGCAGATTTCGCAAGAGATTTTGGCTCTCTCTGGAAAATTCGCGTCTAAAAAACCGTGCTTGTCCGCGTGCAAAGCCCGTGTTCAAACGCTCGAATTCCAAATCGGCGACAACGAGAAAACCCCATGGAACCCTCCTTTACCTTTCCCGCCTTAATCGCCGCCCTCGCGCTGGCGGCTGTTCACATCCTCGCCCGCCGGCTGCGCTTTCTTTCGGTGACGCCGCGCAGCAGCTGGCTTTCGGCGGCGGGTGGAGCCTCCGTTGCCTACGTTTTTCTGCACCTGCTGCCCGAGCTGGGCGTGGGCCAGCAGCACCTGGCCGAGGCGGGCCACGATCTCTTTGCGGCGCTCGACTATGACATCTACATTGTGGCGCTGCTCGGCCTCGTTATTTTTTACGGATTGGAGCGGCTGGTCGCCCAGGCGCGGCTGGAGGAAACGCGCGGGGGCGATGTCGACGAAGAGGACATGGCCGAAGCGGAGGCGAGCGATACAGCCGTTCCAAAGGCACACCACACGCGGCCCAACATCTACCGGCTGCACATTTCTTCCTTTACCATTTACAACTTTCTGATTGGCTACCTGCTGCTGCACCGCGAGCAGGAGACCCTCTCGGCCCTGCTGGTTTACGCCATCGCCATGGGGCTGCACTTTCTTGTCAACGATTTTGGGCTGCAGGAGGATCACCGGCAGGGCTATCGCCGGAGCGGGCGCTGGATTTTGTCCGGCGCCGTGCTCACCGGCTGGCTTGTCGGCGCGCTGACGGAGATTCCTGAATTGGGCATTGTGCTGCTAACGGCCTTTATCGGCGGCGGCGTCATCCTCAACGTGCTCAAGGAGGAGCTGCCGGAGAATCGCGAAAGCCGCTTTAGCGCGTTTTTAATCGGCGCAGCGGCTTATGCGGTGCTGTTGCTGGCGCTGTAACAGAAATTTTGGACGCGGAAATCCGCGGAAGAACGCGGATTTTCAGATAAAGTGGCGACAGACATGTTTCTGATCCGCGTCTTTCTGCGTTCATCCGCGTCCAAACCTCTTCCGCTTTATTCCCTCACATTTTCCTCAAAATACGTCCGCCAATCCGGCTGTCGCCCGTCGACATCCGTAAAGCCATACTCGCGCATCAGCGTCCACGTGGACCACGCTTGGCCAACCTTCTCGTGCACGGCGGGGTCGCTCGCCAGGGCAACGACAGCGCGACCAATGTAGTGCGGCGTTTCCGAGGCGATAAAGTGCGGATCGGCCTTGACCCCGTCACGCCAGTTCTCCTCCGCCACGCCAAAGTGCTCCAGCATCGCCTCCGAACGCAAGAAACCCGGCGTCAGCGCCAGCGCGGTGACGTGGTGATTTGCTTGAGCAAAGTCGTGCGCCATCGATTGGGCGAGGCGGATGGCGGAAATTTTGGCGAGATCGTAGAAGAGGTTACCGCGCAGATCGTAGCTGTCGCCGTCCGTGACCTCGATCAGCAGGGCGTGGCCATGCGCCTGCGCCGTCTCGATCAGCAGCGGGGCGGCGGCGTGCGCCGTGATGATGTGCGACCAGACGGCGCGCTCCTGCATGGTGAGGCCGTTGGCGAGCGAGTGCGTCCAGAAGGGCTGGCCCCACTCGGTGAGCGCGTCGCCGCCCCACACGTCGTTGACGAGCAGATCGAGCCGCCCCTGCTCGGCCCGCACGCGCTCGATCAGCGCCTGCACCTGTGCTGCGTCGGTGTGGTCGACCTGCATCCAGTGCCCATCGCCCCCCGCGGCGGTGACGAGCTCCGCCGTCTCCTCAACTGTTTCCGGTCGATTCATGGAGGAGCGCTGGCTGCGCGTGCTGCGCCCCGTGCCGTAAACCGTGGCCCCCGCCGCGCCCAGCTCGACGGCGATGCCGCGCCCCGCCCCGCGCGTCGCCCCGGCGACGATCGCGACTTTGCCTTTTAGTCTCTGCATAAGCTTTCTCCCGTGGTGATTGGCTGCTCGCTCCACCAGAATAGGGAGAATTGTGGACATCTACTGTCAACTTTAACGGCTGTGCGGGTAACGTTCTGGAGCCCGTTTACGCCCAACATTGTAAGTTTCCCCGTTGACGCGCCGGGCTGGGACTGGTAACATTCTCTTCTTGAAGGAGAATTTATATTATGAGCAATGCACTCAACCTGTGGGAAATTCCCACGGCCAACGAAATTTACATGCTCGCCGGCTGGCGACAGTGGGCGGATGCGGGCTCGATTTCGTCCGGCCTGCCCGAATACCTGGTCGAGCATATGGATGCACGCCCGATTGGCGAAATCGCAACCAGCGACTTCTACCTGTTTCAAATGCCCGGTACGCAGAGCCTGCTGCGCCCGGTGATCAAGCTGCAGGAGGGTTACCGAGAGAGCCTGGAGCGGCCCAGCAACGAAATCTACTACGCGGGCAACGACGACAAGGGGCTGGTAATCTTCCTGGGCGACGAGCCGCATATGAATGTCGATGGCTACGCCGATGCCTTTTTTGAAATTGCCAAGCGCATGGGTGTCAAGCGCGTGGTGGCCCTGGGCGGCGTCTTTGGCTCCATGCCCTACGACCGCGATCGCGAAGTCTCCAGCGTCTACAGCCTGCAGCACATGAAGCAGGAGCTGGACGAGTACGCCGTTAATTTTTCCAACTACGAGGGCGGCGCGACGATCGGCGCTTACCTGCTCGATCAGGCCGAGCACGAGCAGATCGAGTTTATGACCTTCTATGGCTTTGTGCCCTACTACCACTTTGGCGAGATGGACCCGAACGCGCCACAGGGCATCCGCATCGAGTATGATTTCAAGGCGTGGTACGACATCATGCGGCGCATCAACCACATGTTTGGCATGAACATCGATTTGTCCGAGCTGGAGCGACAGGCTGGGGAGCTAACCGAGGCTATCGACGCCCAGATTGACGAGCTCGCGCGCGAGCTGCCCGAAGTCGACATCCGCCGCTACATGGAAGCCGTCGAATCCGATTTTACCGAGCGCACCTTTCTGCCGCTGGATGATTTGTGGGTGGAGGAGCTGGGAGATTTGTTTGACGACGAGCCGAGTGGGTAGCAGCTGTGGCTGGCAGCTGGTGGCTGGCAACTGGTCGCTGGTGGCTGGCCCGTTTGTAGGGAACAACGTTCTGAAGAACCACAGCGGTAACCAATTACCAGTCACGGCTTTGGCCACGCCGGATCGCGGAAGGTTTGCAACTCGACGAGGTAGCCGCTGGGGTCGCGGACGAAGAGGTGGTAGATATTGAACGCCTCGTTGAGCGTGGGCGGCTTTTCGATGGGCACGCCGCGCGCTCGCAGGTGCTCGTGCCACGCGTCGACTTCGTCCGTCACCAGCGTCACGATCACGCCGCGCTGGGCATCCGATTCCGGCGTCCCCGCCGGGCCTTCGGCATCCTCGCACACGCCGAGAAAGGCGCCCGCCGCCACCTCATAAATCTTGCACTTCCCCTGATCCAGCGCCAGCGGTAAACCCAACATTTCGCCGTAAAAGCGCATGGCCGCAGCGAGATCGCGCGTGTAGAGGAATGTGACCTGTTGATCGATGGATGGGTGAGTCATGGTTGTTTCGTTCCCCCTCTACTTCCCCAACTCCTTTGCCGCCATTGCCGCGCCGATAATGCCCGCCTTGTTGCGCAACTGCGCGGGCACAAGCTCCGCGTTCGTCTTCAGGTAGGGAAAATACTTCTCGTGCTTCTTGCTCACGCCTCCACCGATGATAAACATATCGGGTGAGAAGAAAAACTCCATCTGTTCTAAATACTCGTTGAGCCGCTTGGACCAGTGTTTCCACGACAAATCTTCGTCCTTGCGAATCTTGTCGGATGCCCGATGCTCAGCATCCTTGCCGCGGATGGGTAGGTGGCCGAACTCGGTGTTGGGCAGCAGGTGGCCGTCCACAAAAATAGCTGTGCCGATGCCCGTGCCCAAAGTCAGCAGGATAATCACGCCGTCGCGACCTTTGCCCGCCCCCAGCGTCACCTCTGCCAGACCCGCCGCGTCGGCGTCGTTTAGCACCTTTACGGGCGAGCCCGTCACCTTGCCAAAGAGCGCGTGGGCATCCGTGCCGATCCAGTCGTCGTCTACGTTGGCGGCGGATTTAACCACGCCGTGGTGGACGATGGCCGGAAAGGTGCAGCCGATGGGGCCGCTGTAGTCAAAGTGCGTCACCAGCTCGCCCACCACCTCGGCGACGGCCGCTGGCTTGGAGGGCTGTGGCGTCTTGATGCGCTTGCGATCTGCCGCGAACTCGCCCGTCTCCAAATTTACCGGCGCAGCCTTGATGCCGCTGCCGCCGATGTCGATTCCCAGAATTTCCATGTTTCCCCCTTTTGGTGATCAGCAAGCAATAAGTCAGTAGAAACCTCGTGGCTCCACTGCTTGCTGCCTATTGTTTAACCCCCTCCCAACCTCCCCAGCTTGGGGGAGGAGCCGTCTTCTCGTCGACGAAGCGACAGCTTCCTCCCCAAGTTGGGGGTGGGGTGGGGTTCCTTTTGTTACCCACGTGAGATCCGCTTGAACCCTCAACGCGCTGAAGCGCGTCGAGCGGACGTGGTTTGGTGCGCTGCAGCGCACTTTGCCTACCGGGCGGTGAATTTATTCGTCGCCGATCACCGCCTCCCCCGTAGATCGGCATAATGTCTATTGGTTATCTACAACTCTACCACTTTGGGCAACTCTGCACAACGCTCTATAATCGGCGCATGAGCAATTGGATTGGTTCGCCACTCTCGCCCGCCGCGCCAGCCCTGTGGCTGGGGTTGAGCCTCCTGTCTGGGCTCGTCGCATTGGGGATGACGCGGCTGCTGCCGGAACAGCTGGGCGCGGGGGGACGGCGCTGGCTGTGGCTGTCGCGCTGGCTGCTGATTGCGTATCTGGCGTTAATTAGCGGTGGCGTTTCGCCGAGATTGATGGGTCTGGCCGATCTGAACTGGGTGCGCAGCCTGACGCTGGGCGCAGGGCTCGTGGCGGGGCTGGCGGGGCTGCTGCTGCTGGTGCGGCTCACGGTGGTTGCCGCGTTGCCGCCGCCCACGCACGGCAACGCACGCCCCACGCTGCTGAGCGAACTGCTTTGGCTGGGTGCGGAGCAGTTTCACTGGAGCTTTCTGCGCGCCGCCATTTGGGAGCTGCTGCTCCGGCTGCCCACCCCACCCGATCTACCCGCCTACCAGTCGCTCTGGATTGCCACGCTGCTGGCGCTGCCCGAAGCCCTGCTTCTCTCCCAGCGTCCGCTCGACA
Organism: Caldilineaceae bacterium; assembly: GCA_965213535.1. GTDB lineage: Bacteria > Chloroflexota > Anaerolineae > Caldilineales > Caldilineaceae > JBCCFC01. Next base: position 4,818,417 of record OZ243888.1, on the reverse strand, counting down.
GGCTGGCACGCGGCGTGGCGCTGCTGGCCACGGCGATTATCTTTTTCTATACGCGCAATTTTTGGCTCTGCTGGGTAATGCACACCGTAGTGTGGGGGCTGCTGCAGAAGCCGTCCACCGGGGTGCGGCAGCGCCCGGCGCTATCGCACGAGATTGATTAAGGCGGGGCTGCTGCAGCGATGCAGCGAAGAGGGCGAGCCATCGGCTCGCCCTCTTTTTAGACTCTTCGCCCAATCGTATACTTGCAGCGGTTTCAGTCGATGGGTTAGCAGTCCGTGTACCGGTATACATACCATGCACCATCAACCAACTCATTTATATACGATTGAGAATATATACGATTGAGAAAAGACCCTCTTTTACAAATGTCTTCGCCAGCTCCACCTGCTCATTACCTTCTCATTAGAGAAAGAAGCCCGCACCGATGATGGCCGCAAAGAGCAGCACGGATACAACGCCCAGCGTGCGCAGGTCCCGGAAGACGTAGGTGTACTCGTCGCGCCAGTCCACCGCAGATGAGTCCTTCTGGTAATCCGTGGCATGCACATCGACTATTTTAACGTTGCCTGTGTCACTGGTCGTAACCGTGCTTGCTGGGCTGCTGGCAGACCGCGTCCGCTGGCGGATGGTGCTGCTGTAGCGGCTGGGGTGGCCAGTGCGCGCTGGCGGCTTGCGCTTGGAGCCCTTGCGTACTTTTGCCATGATAAATTCCTCGTTCGTGCTGAATGATTGAAGCGATTATAGCGGGTTGTTGGATGAAGATCAAATTTACCCCCTCTGGCCCAGCCTACCCAGCCGCCGCTGGCCCAGCGCCAGCAGCTCTTGCGCTTCATCCAGCTGCAGGGCCAGCAGCAGCGCGCCGTAGACTCCCACCCCCACGCCGCCGACCAGCGCAATCAGCAGCAGGTTGCCCAGAAAGCTGGTCGCCAGCGAGCCAGCAAGCAGACCACGCAGCGCCCACATGGCAACCGCCATGCCCAGCGCCGCACCGCCAATCGAGAACAGCCCGCGCGTCAAGCCACCACCCAGCGCCGCGCTGCGGCTGGCGTTGCCCCCCCACCCGCTCCGCAGCACCCACGCCATCAGGCCGACCATGATCAGTGCGTGGCTGGCCTGCTTGGCCGAATCCGCCCAGACGAGGCCGAGAAAGCCCAGCGGCTCCAGCAGCCCCAGCGCCACAACGACGTAAACGCCAACGCTGAACACGCCAACCAGCGCGGGCAGCAGCGTGTTGTTGCGGGCGTAAAAGGCATAGTTTAGCGGAAAGTCAACGGCGGCAAAGAGCATCCCAAGCAGGTAGATGTTGAGCGCAGCCACGACCTGCTCCCCATCCTGCGGCGTAAATCGACCGTGCTGGAAGATGACGCGCGTGGTGGGCTCGGCAAGCAGCCAGAGGCCCACGGCGGCGGGCGCAATCAGCAGCAACACCATGCGCAGGCCGCGCACGAGCGTCCGCCGGTAGGCCGCTTCGTCCTGGGCCGCAAAGTGTTGGCTCAGGCGAGGCAGCGCGGCCAGCGAAATCGCCACGCTGATCAAGCCCAGCGGCATCTGCTGTAGCGTTGTGGCGTAGCTCATCCACGAAATGCTGCTCGTGCCCGTGCTGGTGGCCAAGCGTCGATCCAACCCCACCTGGAAGAGCATCACCGCCATGCCCGCGGCGATGGGCAGGTAGAGGCGCACGATGCGCCGCAGCGCCGGATGTCGCCAGGCGGGTCGCAGCAGCAGGGGCAGCAGGGGCGCACGCTGGCTCGCCGCACCGCCGCCCAATTCGGGGTGGCTGGTTCTGTACCAGCGGCGCACGTCCCACGCCATCAGCAGCAGCTGCGCCGCGCTTCCCAGCAGCAGGCCGACGACGAGGCTCGTCACCCCGATTAGGGGGCCGAGCAGCGGCGCGGCGCTGAGAATGCCCAGATTGTAGACGGCGGTGGCGACGGCGGGAAAGGAGAAACGCTGCAGCGCGTACAAAATTGCCATCAGCACGCCCGCCAAGCCGGAGAACATGACCACGGGCAGCGCCAAGCGGATCAGTCGCGTGGTCAGCGGCAGCAGTTCGGGATCTGTTTGGGCAAAGCCGCTGGCCAGCAGCGCCGTGAGCCAAGGGGCAGCCAGCATCAGCAGCAGCACCAGCCCGCCCAGCAGCAGCGTAAAGAGCGCCACCAGCGTTGCCGCCACCTGCACAAATTCGGCGCGCTTGGTGCGGTCGCCCGCGTAGCTGCTCAACGTGGGGACGAGCGCCGAGCTGATCAGCCCGCCGACCAGAAAATCGTAGGTCAGCATCGGCACCTGGCTGGCAATGCGGAAAACGTCGAGCTGGCCGGACGCACCAAAGAGCGCGGCGATCACCGTCTCGCGCAGCAGGCCAAGCACGCGGCTGGCAATGTTGCCCAGCGAAAGCAGGCTGGCACTGCGGGCCAGGCTGCGCGCGGGCAGGTTCTCTGGCGCACCGGCTGTTGATTTTCCAAGGGCAGGGCTAGTCGTCGCCATATTGGGTAACATTCCGCTATTGTAGCACAAGTTTTTGTGCGCCGAGAGGTACAAAGCTGTATCGTGCTCTACGACGAACGACGGAAGAAGCGGAGAAAAGGATACGGCGAAAAGGTGTGCTCGTTGGGTAAGAGTAGGGCGACGCGCGACTCAGGGCCAACTTGGTGGACAATTTACGTTCCGTTGACATTTGGAAAGTGGCCCTCACCCCCGGCCCCTCTCCCCCGGCCCCTCTCCCCCGGTCCCTCTCCCCCGGTCCCTCTCCCCCGGTGGGAGAGGGGAGAGATTGGCTCCCTTCTCCCACCATGGGAGAAGGGCTGGGGATGAGGGCGCGCTCGACTCACCTTTCAAGCCCTCTCAACAAATTGTCAACAGAACCTAATCAGCAACTTGGCGAGCAGTTTGACGCTACGGCAGCGCGGTCAAAATATCCTGCGAGAGCGCCTGGCTGGCGGGCAAAGAGAGGTGGTGACCGTCCTGCGTGGGGTAGCGATCGGCGGGGGCGAGGGTAAAGTTGAGGTAGGGAATCGCGTGGATATCGGCCAGCATCTGCATCTGTGCATCAAACTCCGGTAGAAAGTCCCTCTCCAGCGCCAACATCTCCGGCGCGACGGGCAGGCGCACCAGCGCCACCGTGCCGTGCCCAGCTAGGAAAGCCACCGTTTCATCCAGCGACCGCAGCCGCTGCGGCGAAAACTGCTGCCCAGCAAAGTATTCTTCGTAGCGCACCACAGTGGATTGCGTCAGGCGCTGCACGGTGGCGTCGCTAAAATTGTAGTCAAATTCGAGCCAGCCGTCGGCGTGCAGCAGGCGCTCGCGCTCGAAGCGCTGTTCGAGCGCGATGCGGTAGTACGAATCGGTGTAGGCGCGCAGCAGATATTCCGCGTTGAGCGGCTCAAATGCGAGAGTCCAATTCATCCAACGCAAAATACCCAGCGGCAGTTCCGTTTCGCGGAACACGGTGGAATCATCGGCAGCGTTCTCCCCGGCAGCGTTCCCCCCGGCAGCGTTCTCCCCGGCAGCGTTTTCCATAGCGGCGCTCAAGCCCAGCGGCGAGACTTCAAGCAGGAAGAGCCCGTTGGTCGTCTGCGGATCGAGCTTGCGCCGCACCGCGTCGAGGTACGTTGGCCCATAAGGCGACCAGCTGGCGGTGAAGGCGTAGTTGTAGAGCGGCCCGTCGAAGGCCAGATCGCTCTGGTTGAAGACGTCCGGTCGAATCCCCCTCGCCGCGCGCGATGTGCCCAGCACCAGCGACGACTGCCGCTCGCTGGTGAAGCGCAGGTAGTAGGCGTCCGTGCGCCCATCGGCAAAGACGGCGAAGTAGGCCAGCCCGGATGCGCCGACGAGCAGGATCATCAGCGCGAGCTTGAGGAGGAATTGGGTGGCGGCGCGGTTGGGTAACATGGGTGGTTAAAACTGAAAGTAGATAAAGGCCTCATTCCCCCGCACGCCCAGCAGGAAAATTGACATGGCCCCCGCGTAGTAGACGCCCCAGCGCACGGGGGCGGGCAACCGCGGAAAGCGCGTCGCCAGGCCGACCGTCTCCTCCACGAGCTGGACGCCCAGCAGGAAGAGAATCAGCCCAATTGAGAGCGCAAACTCCACGCTTTCGCCCGTGCTCAAGGCGCTGACGTAGCCGCGGAAATTCAGGTCGGCAAAGAGGTGGGCGATAATGTATTGCGCATCCAGCAGCGAGTTGGCGCGGAAGAAAATCCAGGCAAAGGCGACGGCGTGAAAGGTGACGAAGAGCGAGAGGGTGCGCCAGAGCCAGCCGCTGAGGCTGCGGGTCAATCGACTCAGCGCCGCGCCCGCGAGCAGGTAGAGCCCGTGCAGCGCGCCCCAGATGACAAAGGTCCACGCCGCGCCGTGCCACAGCCCGCTCACCACAAAGACGACCAGAATGTTAAACGCCCAGCGACCCAGCCCCACGCGGCTGCCGCCGAGCGGAATGTAGAGGTAGTCGCGGAACCAGGTCGAGAGCGAGATGTGCCAGCGTCGCCAGAATTCGGCGATGGAGAGCGAGAGGTAGGGTCGGCGAAAATTGGTCATCAAATCGATGCCCAGGACGCGCGCCGAGCCAATGGCGATGTCCGAGTAGCCGGAGAAATCACACAGAATTTGGAAGGCGAAGAAGTAGGTCGCCACGATGAGCGCTGCGCCGGATTGCTCCGTGGGGCTGTTGTAGGCGCTGTTGACAAAAAAGGCCAGTCTGTCCGCAATCACCACCTTTTTGAACAAGCCCCAGGCTATCAGCCGCAGCCCGCTGCTGATGCGTTCGGCATCAAAGTCGACCCGCCGGTAGAACTGGGGCAGCAGCTGCGTCGAGCGCTCGATGGGGCCAGCGACAAGCTGCGGGAAAAAGGCGACGTAGAGCGCAAAGATGCCGAGGTGTCGCTCCGGGGCCTGTTGGCCTCGGAAGACGTCGATCGAGTAGCTCATGCTCTGGAAGGTGTAGAACGAAATCCCCACGGGCAGCAGCCACGTCAGGGCGGGCACGTCGTAGAAGAGGTTGACGCTGTCGAAGACGGTGCGCAGCGAGTCGTTGAAGAGGTTGAAGTATTTAAAGAGAAAGAGAATGCCGAGGTTGGTCGAAAGGCTGGTGAACAGCAGCAAGCGCCGCGTCGACTCACGCCGGGCGCGGCCCAGCCCCAAACCGACGCCGTAATCGATCAGCGTCGAGATCACGATCAGGATGAGATATTCGGCGCGCCAGGCGGCGTAGAAGTAGTAGCTGGCCGCTAACAGCAGCAGCCAGCGCCAGCGCTGGGGAATGGCAAAGTAGAGCAAAACGACCGCGGGGAAAAAGAGCGCGTAGTCGAAGGAGTTGAAGAGCATGGGCGACGCGGGCGGTGACGGGAGTAGCGTTGGGCGCTATTTTAGTCGTCGCGATGGAGAGAGGGCAAATTAAAACGCCCGGCTTCGCAGGGAAGCCGGGCGTCTCTTGTAGCAGGCGCTGCTTTGAGCTGCGCAATCGGGGACGTACCCCTTCGAGTTGAAGGCAGTCGGCAGAGAGACTTCTCGCTGCTCTAATGTTGTCAGCTTCAACCGAGGTCAAGTTGAGAGCGGGAGTTTTTACCGCCCCTTCTGCACAGCCAAACGCTTGACTCCCCTCCAGCCCTTCCCACCGTGGGGAGGGAGCCGATCCGTCATCTGTGCAGTCGCGGCTCCTCCCCCATCATGGGGGAGGCCGGGAGGGGTGAAGCGCCGTTTCGTCCGTTCACTTTGATCTAGCCAAAATTCCTGTTCCCATCTTGGACTTTGGTTGACTCGTCGACCCGCTCGAAGTGAAAATTTGCCTCCAGTTGAAATGCGGTCCGCTAATTCCAACTGCCCAACACCGCGCCCTCCTGCAGCGCCGTGTGATCATTGACGCGCGGGTCCACGCTCAAATCCACGTGCGGATCCTCTTCTAGGTCCGCTAGAAATTTCTCCGTCTGCATGGCGGCGGCGCAGCCCTGGCCCACGCTCGTAGCGACCTGCTTGAAGACCTTGTCCATGATCTCGCCGCCCGCGAAGATGCCGGGGATATTGGTTCGCATTCGGCGGTCGGTGATCAGGTGTCCATCCTCGTCCAAATCAAATTTGCCCTGGAGCAGGTCGTTGTTGGGGATGTGGCCGATGAAGATAAAGACGCCATCCGTGTCGAGATGACCCGCCTCGCCCGTAACTGTATCCTCCGTCTTTACGCCCGTGACCTTGCCGGACTCGTCGCCCTCAATTTCGGTGATGACGGTGTTCCAGACAAAGTCCATCTTCTCGTTCTTGCGCGCGCGATTCTGCAAAATCTTGCTGGCGCGCAGTTCGTCACGCCGGTGGACGAGACGCACGCGCGTGGCGAATTTGGTGAGGAACAGCCCCTCCTCCACGGCGCTGTCGCCGCCGCCGATGACGAGCACATCCTTGCCGCGGAAGAACGCGCCGTCGCAGGTGCCGCAGTAGCTGACGCCGCGACCGCTGTACTCCTGCTCGCCGGGCACGCCCAAAAAGCGCGGTCGCGCGCCGGTGGAGAGGATAACGGACTTGGTCTGGTATTCTTTGCCGCTCTGCGTACTTACGGTGAACGGATGCTGCTCGGTGTCGATGTTGGTGACGTAATCAAATTCGGTGCGCGTGCCAAATTTCTCGGCCTGCTCGCGCATCCGCTCCACCAGCTCCGGCCCGCTCAGGCTCTCCGGAAAGCCGGGGTAATTCTCGATCTCGTAGGTAATGCTAACCTGGCCGCCATACTCATTACCGGTAATCAGCAGCGGGCTCAGGTTTGCGCGCCCCGCATACAGCCCCGCCGTAAAGCCTGCCGGGCCGCTGCCGACGATGATCACTTCCTCGACGCCGCCCTCGGCGGGCGAGCCGCTGCCGTTCACGTGCGGCTGCGTGCCGTTGGCCGAAGCACCGTTGGCTGAAGCACCGTTGGCCGAAGCGCCATTTGTGGGCATTTGTGGTGTGCTCATAAAAAATCTCCCTTAGTTCGCCATGTATTTCAGGACCATTATCGTTAAAATTTTCTTTTGGACAAGGCACTATACTTTTCGTAGTGATTATACACAAATAATCTGCCAAAGTCAAGCCATGCGAGCAGTGCGAGCAGTGCGAGCAGTGCGTCGGCTTACGCCATCACCCCGCCGACGCCGCCATTGCCAGCGCCACCGCCGCCAGCGACGCCGTTTCCGCGCGCAGCACGTTGGGGCCGAGCGATACGGTTTGCCAGCCCGCCGCCCGCGCGGCCCCGACTTCATCCGCGCTGAGGCCGCCTTCGGGGCCAATGAGCAGGTGGACCGCGTTGCACTGGGGGAACTGCTCGAGCGCGTCGAGGAGCGATAAACCGTTGCGGCTTTGCTCCCAGGGCAGAAGCCTGGCGGTGTTCTCCTCTGCTGGCGCCGCGACGGCTTCGGCCCAGGAGAGCGGTTCCGCGAGCACTGGCAGCGTGGGGCGACCACACTGCTCGGCGGCTTCGCGCAGAATGGCCCGCCAGCGTTCGTATTTGCGGAGCAGCGCCGCGGCCGGTCGCACCACCGAACGCTCGCTGATCACCGGCACGAAGCGGGCCACGCCCAGCTCCGTCCCCTTTTGCAGCACCCACTCAAACTTGTCCGCTTTGAGGCTGCACGGGTAGAGCGTCAGGTGCACCGTGGGCTGTTGCGGCGCATCAATTTCGGCAATCACCCGCCCCGTTGCCGACCGCTTCGCCAGCTCCGTAATTTCCACCTCGAACGTCCGACCATCCCCCGGCAGCACAATAATCCGCTCGTTCACCGTCAGCCGCAGCACGCGCGATAGCTGGTGCGCCAGCGGCGACAGATCGAGCGGCTGCTCGACGACGAGGGATGTGTCGGTTAGAAAAAAGCGGTGCATGATAAACAAAAGAAGAGGGGAGACAAAGATAGAGAAGAGTATCGGTAACTCTCCCCCTCTCTGTCTCCCCCTCTCCATCTCCCTACCCCTTCTGCTCCCACTCCATGCCGATCTGCTCGAAGCGCTGGTGCAGCGCGTCGATTACGCTGTTGTCCAGCGGCAGCTTGTCCAGCATGTCGATGTTCGAGCGCATGTGGTCGGGGTTGCGCGTGCCGACAATCGCGACGTCGACCGCATCGTGTGCAAAGGTAAAGCCGAGCGCAATCAGGATGCGATCCAGCCCAAAATCGGGCAGCGCGCCCTTCTCCTTCATCTCCGCCGCGCGCTGCCAGTAGGTGTCGGCGTAGTCGCTGGGGCTGGCGTCCGCCCCCCACGACGCGTTGGCAATCGGCCGCTTGACAATGATGCCCAGGTCGCGCTGGGTCGCCGCCTCGAACAGGCCGGAGAGCCGCGCCTTCTGCTCGACGAGGTTAAAGCTGGTCTGCAGCGTGTCAAAGTGGCCGCTCTCGACGGCCCACAGCGCCGCCTCGTTGTCGCCGCTGTAGCCGATAAAGCGCGTCTTGCCCGCATCGCGCGCCGCCTCCAGCGCCTCGATCACCTCGCCGCGCTTCAGGATGTCCAGGCTGCACGAGTGCAGCTGCACCACATCCAGCACGTCCGTCTTCATGCGCTTCAGGCTGCGCTCGATGGAGGCCGTGATGGTCGGCCCCGTCCACTCTTCGTAGCCCTGCTCGGCCAGCTCGTCCTCGCGCACGTGGCCGGCCTTGGTAGCGAGGATGTAGTCGTCGCGGCGGTGGCTGATGGTCGCGCCGATCAGCTCCTCGCTGATGCCGTAGCAGGCCGCCGTGTCGACGAGATTGATGCCGTTGTCCAGCGCCGTGTTGAGCACGCGCTCGGCTTCGTCCTGCTGATCGCGCGTCAGCTCAAAGCCAATCTCCGCCGTGCCGACGCCGAGCCGGCTGACTTGAAGGCCGGTGCGGCCAAAGGTCGTGGTTTGCATGGTTGGTTCCTTAATCAAATTTGGTAACGTTCGTGATTTGGTTTGTTTGCAGCACGGTCAAGCCGCTGGCATAACCGTCCAGCGCTGCTCGTGTAGCGGCGCTGCCGCCAGCGCCGCGTGATAGGCCGTTTCGTCGGCAAAGGCGTGCTGCTCAAGCAGCCGCCCGTGAACCGAAAGCGCAAAGGCCTCCACGCCAAAGGGCCAGGGGGAAAAGCTGATCGTGCCGCCGCGGTCGCCCGTCTCGTGTATCATCGCAATGTCGGTAAAGGCGTCGGGGCCATTGGCAGGGCAATCAGCGGCCCAGTCCACGGGGCAATCGCGCAGCACGCGCCGGGGCGACCAGGGCACAGTGACCTGGAGGGTCGCGGTGTCGCCAAAGGCCAGCAGCCGCTCGCCCGCGCCGGCCGCCTGCTCGAAGCCGATCTGGCGAGCGGTAAAGAGCGGCTGAAGCTCGCGCTCAATTTGCTCGACGCGGGCCGCCTCCTCGGCGAGAAAGTGGGCGGTGGCGCCGTGAACGGTGGGGCCGAGACTGGCGTCGTCGAGCGCGCCGCGGCTGAGCCGCTGGGCGTGGCGCGAAACAAGCACGCCTGCAAACGGGTGTTGAGCTGCCGTGCGCTCGATGGCGCGCCGCCAGAGATCAAGCTTGGCAAGCGGCTCGTCGTCGTGCATAAAATCTTGGGGCGTGCCGTCGACGTTGAGCTTGGGCGCTTGCTCCCACTCGTACCAGCCGCCGTCGTGCTGGTTCACTGCCATCAGCGTGACGTTGCCGAGGGGCGGGGGCGCAAACTCGGCGTTGCCCCAGCGGCGACAGAGCGCGCTCGCCATTAAGGCGTGGCTCGTCTGCCGAATGCAGAAGAGGCGACCGTCGGTGCGGCGTTGAATGATCATGGAGAGGTTTTGAGCGGACGGCTAGGGGCGGCTTTGGCGCTGAAGGGCAAAGATGGCTGCCCCCGTGCCGCCGCCAAGCAGCAGGCTCAACGGCGCCTGCCACCAAGCCAACTGCAGCACCCGTCGACCAAGCCACCACTGCCCGGCCACCAGCACCAGCGCGCCGAGCACCAGCGGCGGCGAGACCGGCGAGCCAACGCCCGGCGTGTTAAAGGCCTGCGCCTGCATCTGGTCGATCCGCCGCTCGATCTGGCCGCCGCCCCAGTGGAGAAAGGGCGGCAGCGTACCGGCAGCCAGCCCGGCGTGCAGAAGAAATCGAATCATGGGGTTTATAAATTTCCGGCTTTCACAGTTATAAAATGAGTCGCTCGTGTACATCAAGCGTAGTGTACAATGAGCAGCGGGCTCCGTCAAAGTGTACGGAAGCAGCCCAGGAAGTCCAAATTTGGCTAGCGAATACAGCGGTTCAGGCGAAGAAAAACGGATTTCAAAGTCCTAGCGGTCAAAAAATTTGCTTTGATCTGCTCAATTTGCAAAATCCGCTATAAATTCTTCCATATCTAAAATTGTTGGAAGCACCTGGAATTTTTATACGAGCTTTATCGTGGTATACTCTCGCCCATCGCTTGCTGGGACGCCTTGCCCATTTTCCACGCCGGAAGTTCACCAATGTCCGAATCGACAACCCGCCCCACGGCCCCGTGGTCGCCGCCACCCGCTGCCGCACCTGCTGCCGATCGGCTTTGGAGCCCTCGCTGGGGCCAGCCGGAGCGGCAGCCAACAAGCCCGCCGCCCGCTGCATCGACCCAATCGCCACCTGCCCTGAACCGTGTCGTGGCGCTGGTGGGCGGCGAAGGGGGCGCGCGCCTTGCTGCCGGGCTGCAGGCCGAGCTCGCGCCCGGCGCGCTCACCGTTGTCGCCACCGCCAGCGACGACTTTGATCACTGGGGGCTGCACGTTTCGCCGCAGCTGGATGGCGCCATGTTCTACCTGGCCGCGGCCAGCGGCTGGGGCGGCGCGGAAGGTCGGCGGGCGGAGAGCTTTGGCGTGCTGGAGGCGATGGACCAGCTGGGCGGCGAAGATTGGCTCGCCCTAAGCGACCGCGAACTGGCGGTGGCGCTGCGGCGCACGCAGTGGCGGCGCGAGGGGCTTTCGCTCTCGACGATCAGCGACAGGCTGCGGCGCTCCTTTGGCATTCCCAGCACGCTGCTGCCCGCCAGCGATGCACCCGTGCAGACGCTTCTGCACACGGACGAGGGGGACTTGCCCCTTGCCCACTACGCCTTGCGCCGGGAGCACGAGCCCACTGTTTTTGACATTTCGTTTCTGGGTGCAGCAGCGGCCCAGCCCAGCTCAGCCGTGGTTCAAGCGCTGCAGCAGGCGGAGCTGGTGCTGATCTGCGTGGATAATCCCTATTTCTGGCTGGATTCGCTGCTGGCGCTGCCCGCGCTGCGTCGCCTGCTGATTCAGCACCCCGCCCCGCTGCTCTTCGTCAGCCCCCTTGAAACGGGAAAAGATTTTGATGCGCCGCTGGGCAAGCTGATGCGCGAACTGGGCCACTACGCCAGCCCGCTCACCTTTGCCGACCGCTACGCGCCGCTGCTGGACGGCTGCGCAATCGCCCCCGCAGACGACGTGATCCGCGACGTGCTTCCCACGCCCGCGCTTGCCATCGATCTCGATACGCACACCTTCGAACAAACCCGTTGGCTGGCGCGCGACCTGCTGGCCTTTGGCGCCCGCTTGCAAACGCCCGCCATCCCCTCAAACTTGCCCGCGCTGACGCAGCGCCTGCCTGTTAATCAACAAACGATGGGCGCAGAAGCGCAGGCGTAGCTTGTCGCTGCGCAAGCGTGGCCTGCTCCTCCGCTTAGCTGATGCAAGGGGCAGATTACGAGCGTGCAGCTGCAAACCGCACCTGCATCTCACGCCAGCGCTTCCTCTCCACAAGCCTCCCGATAGCCGCAACCCCGGCAGCGACCGGCCTCCCCGTGCTGGCGATGAACCGTGCGCGCCCCCCGCGCTCGCCGAATCTGCGCCGCGGCGCGCAGAACTTGGTGGCGCAGCGCGCGGGTGTAGGGAATCTCCAGCGTGGCGTCGGCGTAGCGGAGCAGGCCGTGCGGCGGGCGCTGCCCCGTGGTTTCCTCGATCAGCAGGCAGTAGGTGGCGAGCTGAAGCACGTGGCTGGCATGGGGGAGATCGGGGCGACGTCTGCTTTTGACTTCTACCGGAATCGTTACCGCGCGCAGCCCGCGCCGCGTGTCAATCAGGTAATCCGGCTTGCCCACCAAGCCGTGGCGACGGCTGATCAGCGGGCGCTCGATCTCGCGCCGCGCGCCCGTGTCGCTGTAGACGATGCGGCCAGCGGGGAGCCCCGTCTGAACGTGCAGCCGCTGGGACAGGGTCAACAGGCCAAAGCCCAACAGCAGAACCCCGATGGCAAGAAGAATCAACATACGCACCACTCTTTCGATCCGCGTATTTCCGCGTAATTCCGCGTCCTAAAAAATTTTATTGGACGCGGAAATACGCGGAAGCACGCGGATTTTTGATAGACTCGAATTCGGCAGCTCAGTTTTGGCAGCTCAGTGTCGCTTTGAGTTGAACCCCGGACAGTGCCCTCATTCTATCAAATTTCAAACAAGGACCGAATTCATGATTGATCCACGAATTGACAAATTGGCCGATATCCTCGTCGGCTACTCGACGAACGTGCAGCCGGGCGACTGGGTGCTGATCAAGGGGCACGTGCTGGCGCTGCCGCTGGTGCACGCCACGCTGGAAAAGGTGCTGCAGGCGGGCGGCAGGCCAACCGTGCAGCTTTACAGCGACGAGATGGACGAGCTGCTCGCGCGCCACGCCAGCGACGAAATCCTCGAGTGGCTTTCGCCAGCCGATGAGGTGATGGCCGAGCAGCTGGACGTGCGCATCGGCATTCGCGCCGTCGGCAACACGCGCAGCCTGACCAACCTGCCGCGCAGCCACCCCACCACCTTTGGCCGCACTCATCCCACCGTCCAGCGCCGCGTAATGCAGCGCACCGCCGAGGGCAACCACCGCTGGGTCGGTACGCAATTCCCCTGCCCCGGCTACGCTCAAGAGGCTGATATGAGCCTCAGCGAATATGAGGATTTTGTCTACGGCGCGACCTTTGCCGACACCGACGATCCCGTTGCCAACTGGACGCGCATTCACAACGAGCAGCAAAAAATTGTGGACTGGCTGGAGGGGCGCGACCGGCTGGTCGTCCAGGGGCCAAACATCGACATGAGCCTGTCGCTCCGGGGGCGCACGTGGATCAACTCGGACGGCAAGCACAACATGCCCAGCGGCGAAGTCTTTACCGGCCCGGTGGAGGATTCCGTCGAGGGGTGGGTGCGCTTCACCTACCCGGCCATCCGCGAGGGGCGCGAAGTCGAAGGCGTGGAGCTGCGCTTTGCGGAGGGCAAAGTGGTGGAGGCGAGCGCCAAGAAGAACGAAGCCTTCCTCCTCAGCCAGCTCGACAAGGACCCTGGTGCGCGCTATCTGGGCGAATTTGCCATTGGCACCAACTACCAAATCCAGCAGTTCACCAAATCGATCCTGTATGACGAAAAGATTGGCGGCACGCTGCACATGGCCGTTGGCGCGGGCTACCCGCAGACGGGCAGCACCAACCACTCCGCCATCCACTGGGACATGATCTGCGACATGCGCGAGCAGAGCGAGATCACGGTCGATGGCGAGCTGCTCTATCGAAACGGGCAGTTTGTGATTTAGTAGCTCATAAAAACAGGAAGGGCGCTAAACATTCCGTTTAGCGCCCTTCCTGTTGCTCAATCATCGACTATCGCGATTCTAATCCACCGCCACGGGGAAGTAAAGCAGTTGACCGTCGCCCTCGTTGGTCACCGTCACTTCGCCCAGGGCATCGCCGTTGAGCGCATCCGTCTCGGCGCTGTTAACGGCAACGGTGTAGCTGCCGTTGGGCACGTTGCGGAAGAGCAGGCCCGCATTACCGGTGGTGGCGCTGGAAAGTGTTTCGCCATCTTCGTTTAACAGCAAGACGGGCAGCCCCTCAATGGCGCTTTCGCCCATATCAAATTGGCCGTTGCCGTTGGCGTCCTGGAAGAAGAGCACGGCCACGCCGCTGGTTGGCACCTGGGCACTCGTTTCGACGAGTGGCTGGATGGTGCTGGCAACGGGCACGTCTGTCGCCGCGCTATCCTCAACGCCGGTGCCCGCTGTTCCCTCGGATATAGCCACGGGTGCACTCGTTGCTTCGTCCGCCTCGATGGCGGACAGCGCCTCGCTCAGCGCGCCGACAAAGATGTTAAATTCGTCCCGCGTCTGTTCGAGCGAGCCCAGCGTTTCGCCCAGCTCATCCAGCGTGAGCCCCTGTCCACCGAGCTCCGAAACGATTGTATCCACCTGACCACGAATTTCGCTTTGACCTTGTTCAATGTCGCTGCTCAAATTCTCGGTGACAATCCGCACGTTCTCGTTAACATTGCGCACGCTCTCGTCCAGCACGCCGACCTGATCCTCGATCAGCAGCAGGCGCTGCGAGCCAGCGGCCGTGTCAAAGCGCAGGCTGCCGTTGTTGAGCACGGCCAGCACGAGCAGCGTTAGCAACATGCCCAGCAGCGCGCCGCCCAGCGCCGCCCCAAAGAGAGACAGCGATTCGTTGCGCCCCTCGGCGTACTCGGACGGATCGTCCTCCAGCGGCTCCATCACACGCGGGTTGCTCAAAGATTCTTGATGTACACTCATTCAGATATGCCTCCACATTGCGCCGAACTGGCAATTGAAATTAAATTTGGCTAAATTATAGCGGGTTCTTTCTTGTCTGCCAATATAGCACAAATTCGCAGCAGCGGCATGTAACGGCGTGCCAATTCTCTTGTGATTCATCAACCGTGATTTGCCGAGGCGTGGGCTGGACAGCCGCTCGACCCGCGCTATAATAGCCGCATGACTTCGCCTCCCTCGCCCGCCCGTACCGCCATCAACCCGCAGACCGCCAGCTTTCTGCTTTCGCCAACGGGCCGCAGTGCGGCGGCAACTTTGCGCGATGTCAACCTGGATGAAACGCAGACGCTGCCGCTGCTTACCAATCTGCGCAAGACATTTTCGCCGGACGAAGCGGGCGCGCTGCTGGCCCTGGCCCGCCTGCGACGCCGCGCCCACGCCAAATTCGGCGAGCTCGCCGACTCGCTTTTCTTTACCGAGGAAGCGCTTGAACAGTCCACCGCCCAAGCCGTTGCCGAGCACCGCGCCGCCTGGATCAACGGGCGCGCACTCCCTGGCCCCCTGCTCGACCTCGGCTGCGGCATCGGCGGCGATCTGCTCGCGCTCGCCCGCCGCCGCACCGTCGTGGCCTACGAGCGCGACCCGCTGCGGCTGGCCTTTGCCCGCGCCAACGTCGAAGCTGCCGGGCTGTCCGCACAAGTGGAATTCCGCCAAGCCGATTGGACGGCGACCGCCGGGCGTGATACGCTATCCACCAGCCGCTTTGGCCCGACCGTCGCCGCCTTTGTTGATCCGGCCCGCCGCGTCGACGGTCGCCGCGTCTTTCGCCTGGCCGATCTGCTGCCGCCCATCGATGCCGTCCTGCCGCTGCGGGAGCGGGTCGCGCTGATTGGCGTCAAGGTGATGCCGGGCGTGGCGGACGACGACGTGGCGGCGCTGCCGGACGATCCGGGGAGGTGGCGCGTCGAATTTGTCAGCCACGAGCGGACGTGCAAGGAGGCCGTGCTCTGGTGGCAGCGGGATTTTGTGGAAGACGTGCCAGCTCGCTGGGCGAGCGTTCACGGTCGCGATGGCGTTTGGCGGCGGATCAGCAGCGTGGGGGAAGCGCCGCCGCTGGGCGATTTGCGCGCGGGTCAGCTGCTTTATGAGCCGGACCCCGCCGTGATTCGCGCGGGCGCGTTTGCCGAGCTGTGTACGCGTCTAAACGCCCACCTCTTTGATCCGCAAATCGCCTACCTCGTCGCCGATGAAGGGGCGGCGTCACCCAGCGCCGCGAGCCGGAAAGCGCTGCCTTTCGTGCAGGTCTTCCGAATCCTCGAAATCCACGGCTTTGGGCTCAAGCGGCTCAACGCCCATCTGCGCGCGCTCGACGTGGGGCGGGTTGAACTCAAGAAGCGGGGCGCGCCCATCGAGCCGGAAACGCTGCGCCCCCGGCTCAAGCTCAAGGGATCGCGCGACGCCGTTGTCCTGCTCACCCGGCGCGGCGACGAGCCGCTAATGCTGATTGGCGAGCGAGTGTCGCTGGCCGGGTGACGGGTGATACCGCCTCAAAATTCGAACCGCAGATACACGTGGATGAACGCAAATTTCTGCTGGTGATTTGGCGAGAAGGGCATCGCGAATATTGAGGGGCAGATAGCCTGCATAACCTTCGTGCGTCGTACCGGTAGCCAAACGGTACACCTACTTTTAGGTTGGCCTTATCCGCGTTTATCTGCGTCTATCTGCGGTTAATTTTTTGAAAGCAAAGTTCGAGCGATGTCAGCACTAAATTTGAAGCAGTTAGAAACCGACCTGCGCGACCTCGCCCGCACTGTCGGCCAGCGGCTGGGCGACGCGGGGCTGACCTGCGCTACGGCGGAAAGCTGCACCGGCGGGCTGGTCGGCCACCTGTTTACCGAAATTGCGGGCAGCTCCGCTTGGTTTGTCGGCGGCGCGATTGTCTACAGCTACGAGGCCAAGGAGCGCGTGCTCGGCGTCTCGCACGAGACGCTGATGAAGCTGGGAGCCGTAAGCGCGGAAGTCGCGGCGCAAATGGCGGCGGGGGCGCGCCAGTTGTACGAGGTCGACATGGCTGTCTCGATCACGGGCGTCGCCGGGCCGGGCGGTGGCTCAGCGGAGAAGCCGGTGGGCACGGTCTATCTGCATCTGAGCGCGGAGGATGTCGAGCAGGGCGCGCACTTTGTGTGGGACGCCGATCGGCGCGGGAACAAGCTGCTGAGCGCCAAGGCAGCGCTGGAGATGATTGATAAACATGTGGTGCGTGGTGCGTAAACTGGTAGAATTACCTGTCGGTTGCTCAACCAGTTTACGCACCACGCACCACGCACCACGCATCCGGAGTATTTCATGCGACAACAGGTAATCGTAGACGAACCCGTCGACGCCCTCGTGCGGGTAATGCCAAGCGGGGCCGTGCACCCGACTTCGTTTTTGTGGCGGGACAAAACGCGCTACGTGGGCAACTTGGGACGACAGTGGGAGGAGCGCGTCGGCGGGGAGACGCTGCGCTGCTATCTCGTGCAAACGGTCGACAACGACACGTATGAGCTGCGCTGGCACCCGGCGCGCAACACGTGGTCGATCCACCGGGCGTGGTTGAGCGCGGTGGCGTGAAGTGGTTGGTGCCCCCTCCAGGACTCGAACCTGGGCACACGGTTTAGGAAACCGATGCTCTATCCACTGAGCTAAGGGGGCGCAGCTTTGGTGACCGTCACTGTCCCAAAACAAGCCGGCACACAACCCATTGTCTGGACGGTGACTGTCACCTATTCATACCCCTAAAAATAGCATAAGATCGTCATCAGCGTCAACAAAATACAGGGGTCGCCCTCACGGCGAAGTAGCTACCGTTGTGCTACACTTCCCCATCTCAACCGCCACTCAACCGCAGATTTCCGCCCTTCATGGACGCCATTCAAGAATTTACCCAGCACGTGATCAAAAACGTTGAGCGCGTGATCGTTGGCAAGCGCGACATCATCGAGACGCTGATCGTGGCGCTGCTCTGCGAGGGCCACGTGCTGCTGGAGGATGTACCGGGCACGGGCAAGACGATGCTGGCCCGTGCGTTGGCCGTCTCGCTCGGCATCGACTTTCGCCGCGCCCAGTGCACGCCCGACCTGCTCCCCAGCGACATCACCGGCGTCAGCGTCTTTAACCAGGAGACGCGCCAGTTTCAATTCGTGCCCGGCCCCGCCTTCACACACGTTCTGCTCGCCGACGAAATCAATCGCGCCACGCCGCGCGCCCAGGCCGCGCTGCTCGAGTGCATGGGCGAGCGCCAGGTCACCGTGGACGGGGTGACGCGCGAGCTGCCGCGCCCCTTCTTCGTGATGGCAACGCAGAATCCAGTCGAGTACGAAGGCACGTTCCCCCTGCCCGAAGCGCAGCTGGACCGTTTCTTGTTCAAAACGCAGCTTGGCTACCTCGCGCCAAGCGAGGAGAGCGATATGCTGCGCAACGTTGGCGGCCAGCATCCAATTGAAACGCTGGGGCCGGTGGTCGACGGCCACGCGCTGCCGGAGTTGAGCGCGCAGGTCTGGCAGGTGCGCGTGGACGATACGCTGCGCGACTACATCGTCGCGCTGACGCAGGCCACGCGCCGCCACGGCGACCTGCTGCTCGGCGCGTCGCCGCGCGGCTCGCTGGCGCTCTACCGCGGCGTGCAGGCGCTGGCCGCCATCCGCGGTCGCGATTACGCGCTGCCGGACGACGTGCAGGCGCTCGCCCCGCTCGCCCTGCCCCACCGCTGCATCGTGCGCCCGGAAAGCGCGTTGCGCAACCGCACGGCGGTCGAGGTGATCAAGGAAATTGTGGAGCGGACGCCGCTGGACTTGGGGACGGTCACGTAGGACGAAGCAGCTGAATTTTGCAGGTCACATTTGCTCCGCAGCGTGACCTGGATCATCAAACCCGTTCTGATTTTGAATTCCCGACGCGTTGGGACGGGCAAATTTTGTCACGTGGCGGAGCATAGGTGACCCACCGCTATGAACAACGTTTTCTGGGCGCTCATCGTCCTCTTCCTCGTGGCGACTTTCTTTCGCTTGGACTGGATCTACTATCTCGTCTACGTTGTGGGCGGGGTATGGATTTTTAGCCACTGGTGGATTCGCCGCAGCCTCAATCACGTCAAAGTGCAGCGCAACCTTACGCGGCGCGCCTTTGCGGGCGAGACGATTACGAGCAAGGTGGTGTTGCAAAACCAGAGCTGGCTGCCGCTGCCCTGGCTGCGGCTGCGCGAGCGCGTCGCTACTGAAATTCGCGACATCAGCGACTACGATATCGTGCTGTCGCTGGCCAGCCGTGCGCGCGTTACGCACGAATACACGCTCGCCTGCCGCCAGCGGGGCTACCACGCGCTGGGGCCGCTCCAGCTCAGCACGGGCGACCTGTTTGGCTTTGCCAGCGCCGACTGGTCGGAGATGGAGCCGCTGCGCATCACCGTTTACCCGCAGCTTTTTACGCTGCCCGAGCTGGGCCTGCCCAGTCGGATGCCCTTTGGCGCGTTGGCGAGCCGCCAGCCGCTCTTCGTCGATCCGGCGCGCGTCTCCGGCGTGCGCGACTACGTGAGCGGCGACAGCCTGCGCGCCGTCCACTGGAAGGCCTCCGCCCGCGAGTCGACGCTGCAGGTGAAAAAATTTCAGCCGGCGATTGCGCTCAACGTTGCCCTGATTCTGGACTTGAATCGCGACGCTTACCCGCTGCGCAGCGTCGTTGGTCACAGCGAGTGGGCCATCTCTGTCGCCGCCTCGCTTGCCAGCTACGTCATCAACGAGCGCCAGCCCGTCGGCCTGCTCTGCAACGGTTTTGACCCGGCCAGCGATGCCTTTGGCACGCGCTTGCCCACGCGCAACGGGCAAGGCCACCTGATGCAAATTTTGGAATACCTGGCCCGCGTGCAGGTGCGCGCGTTCGAGGGCGACCTCGACCTCTCGCTCGCCGCGTGGCTCCCCGCGCGGCTGGCCGACCTGGATTGGGGCACGACGCTGGTGGTCGCCACGCCGCACCTGGACGAGTCGACGCTGTGGACGCTGCACCAGGCCCGCCGCCGCGGGGCCAGCGTCCTCGTGCTCATCTGTGCCCCCATGCGCGACCTTGCCACCGTGCAGTCGCGCGCCGCAGCGCTGGGCGTCTCGGTCTACGCAACGCAGTGGGAGCGGGATTTTCAGCAGATGGCGGCGGGGTGATTAGAGATTGGAGATTGGTAACCGGGGTAGACATTCCAAAAGGTAGCTTACCCAGCGACGGGTGAAATTACCCAGTAGAACAACTACCCAATCTCCAATCTCCGCTGACCGCTTACTACCAACCCACCCAACCCACCCATGACCACCCCTCGCCCCCTCACCTACGACGACCCCTGGCTCGCCTCCCTGGCGCGGCCCGTGTTGATTGCGGTGCTCGTGCTCTGCCTCGATGTGGCGCTGCTGAGCTTTGTGCGCTTTGTTGCGCCCGGCGTCTCCACGGCGTACACGGGCACGCTGCTGGCTTTGGGGGCGCTGTCGGCGATTGTCGGCTGTGTGACGACGACGTGGCTGGGGCAGCCGGGGCAGCGCGCCCGGCGCGGGGGCGGGCTGCGGGCGGCAGAAATCGTGCTGCTGCTGGGGGCGGCGCGCGTTGCCACATGGACGGCGACGGCTTCGTGGCCATTGCCGGCCCTGCTGATCGAGCGACCGCTGGAGATGATTCTCGACGGGCCCTTTGTGGTGGGCGCGATTGTGGTTTTGCTCTCCTGGTTCTTCGCCAGCGACATGACGGCTTCGCTGCTCCAGCTGGCGCTGCAGTCGGACGAAGTAGAGATGCTGGCGCTGGCCAAGAACAAGCGCGAGGCAATTTATCGCGGCGGGCGCACGGATCGGCAGGAGGTTCTGCGCAATTTTGTGGGCCGCTGGATCACGGGCGGGCTGCTGCTGATTTTGCTGGCCTCGGCGTCGCAGGTAGGGCCATCGCCCAACGGTCTGTTTGCGATTGCACGCCAGAACGTCGACCCGGCGGTGATTGGGGCGAGCATCGTCTACTTCTTGGTGGGGCTGGCGCTGCTGAGCCAGGGGCAGCTGGCGCTGCTGCGGGCGCGCTGGACGCTGGAGGAAGCGCCCAGCAACGCAGCGGTGCTGCGCTCGTGGCCGCTCTACGCCGCGGCGCTGATTGGGGTAATGGGGCTGCTCGCCGCGCTGCTGCCCTTTGGCGACACCTTTCTGCTGGCGCAGGTGATGGAATCCATCATTTACGGCATCTATTTTTTTGTGACGCTGGTCTTTCAGCTGCTGCTGGGTCTTTTTCTGCTGCCCTTTGGCTTGCTCAGCAGCGAGGAGCCGCCCCCTGCCGAAGCGCCGCCCTCCGTCGAAGCCGCGCCGCCGGAGATTCTGCCCCCCGCCGAGCCGCTGCTGCCAGCGTGGACGGGCGGCGCGCTCTTCTGGGTGACGATGGCCCTGCTGCTGGGCGCGGCGGCCTACATCTATTTTAGCGGGCGCGGCGTGCGCTTTGATTGGCTGCATCGCTTGCTGGCCGCGCTGCGGCTGCGCTGGCAACACGTGGCCGATGCGCTGGCGGATTGGCAACCCAGCCGCCAAATCGATGAGGCGAACGCAGTCGATGAACCAACGCGTGGCCGACGGCTAAGTCGTCGGCAACTTCGCAACTTAACGCCAACTCAACGAGCACGCCACCTCTACTTCGCCATGCTAGATTGGGCAGCCGAGCGCGATGTGTCGCGACGCGGGGGTGAAACACCGCTGCAGTTCGAGCCGCGGCTCGGGCGCTCTTTGCCCGCGAGCGCTTCCTCCTTGCCCCAGGAAGAAACCCAGGCGGAGTCGCCGCAAACGATTGTACATACCCTGACGGACATTTTTGTTCGTCTTCGGTATGCTGGAGAAGCAACCGATCACAACACCGTCGACCGCTTGGAACAGATGTGGAAGCGACTTCAGCGCATCAAAGCAAAGGCGGACGAGGTGGAGGTGGGTCCAGAACGCGGCGCTGGGGAACAAGCGGTTCCCGACGCGTCCGTAGATTCTGCCCCCGACGTCTCTTTAACCAAAGGGCCAATCTCTTGAATGGAGATGGCACTTGTGCTACAGTTTTCGTTATTGTCAAGCATTAGTTTTGTATAGAACATCAGCGCTGCACTTATGCAGCTTAGACTTGTTGGTCTCGGTGGATAGTCTTCTTGTGCGTTAGTTCGCTCAAAATCCTATTGACTCAAAATCCTATTGAGACGGGCAAGGCAAATTTTACCCATTCGGAGTAGCCATCCATGGCCGAACAAACGGAACCGACGCAGTTCGAATCAAATTCTCAGCCCAACGGTCAGCAAAACGCCCAGGCCCTTGATGCGCCTCAAGCCACCGAGCCCCAGGCAGAGCAGACCCCTGGAGATGTGAGCGATGCGCCGATCGATCCCCAGCCCAGCGAAGCAGAAGCCGCCCCAAAGCCAAATAATCGGCTCTCCCGATCCGCCGAAGAGGTGTTTGAGTTTGAGGACGATGGGCGCGGCATCGGGTACGACGAGTACGGCGAGGATGTCGGTGGGTTGAGCATGTCCGACATGGATATGTTCGAGCAGTACATCGAGAACGATCTGGACTTTGACCTGCCGGAGCGGGGAGATCTGCGCGAGGGCACGGTCGTCGAGATGCGTTCAAACGAAGTCCTCGTTAACATCGGCGTCAAGCGCGACGGCATCATTCCGCAGTCCGATCTATCCAAAGTCGATAAGCGTCTCGTCGAGGGGTTGAGCGTGGGTAGCTCGGTTACGGTGGTGATCAGCCAGCGGCCCGAAGACGACAGCCCGCTGCTGCTGAGCATTTCAGAAGCGGTAATGCGACAGGACTGGATAGAGGCGGAGCGGCTGATTGAAAGCAACGAAATCGTGGAGCACGAGGTAGTCGGCTTTAACAAGGGCGGCCTGACAGTAGAATTTAATCAACTGCGTGGCTTTGTGCCCGCCTCGCACGTGATCGATATGCCGCGCAACGTCTCCGAAGAACAGCGGCGTCGCGAGTTGGAGAACTACATTGGCCAGCGTCTAAACCTCAAGGTAATCGAAGTCGAGCGGCGGCGGCGGCGGCTGGTTATGTCGCAGATGCTGGCCGAGCGTGAGCTGCGCGCCGAACGCAAGGAAGAGCTCTTTGACAAGCTCGATGTGGGCGCCGTGGTTGAGGGCGAAGTACGCACCATGAAGCCCTTTGGTGCCTTCGTGGATATCGGCGGAGCGGATGGGCTGCTACACGTGAGCGAGATTGGCTGGGCCGCCGTCAACCACCCGCGCGACGTGCTGGAGGTGGGTCAGCGTCTGGAAGTACAAATTATTCGCATGGATCAGGAGCGGGGGCGCATTGCGCTGAGCCGCAAGCGTCTGCTGGCCAACCCCTGGGACGGCATCGAGCAGCGCTATCACGTGGGCGACAACGTTACCGTTGAGATTACGCGCGTGGTGGATTTTGGCGCATTTGCTCAACTTGAGCCGGGCGTTGAAGGGCTGATTCACATCAGCGAACTGGCCGATATCGCCGTGGCCGAGCCGCTGCGCACCGTGCAGTCCGGCGATTTGGTGCGCGTGAAAATCTTGCGCATCGAGCCAAACCGTCAACGCGTGGGGCTTAGCCGTCGCCAGGCGGATGATGGCGTGGGCGACATCGGTGGAAACGAAGCAGTGGATACAAACGAAGAGCCGTTTCCCGTCGAAAATACGCTTGACAACGACTACGATGACGAGAATGACTACGGCGATGAGGATTGATCAGCAAAAGGGCTGAACAGCAGGTGGTGTTTAGCGGATATTAGCGTGCGTTCAACTTGAGCAAAAGTTGGCAAACGGCTTGGCTTCCGCTATACTTTCATCAGCAAGCGCAATTGTATGTCATTGTGATAGCAAAGCGATAGCCAAATATCCGCTTAGCCAGATAGTACTCTAGCTAAATAGAAGCGAGATCAACTTCGCTTGAACCTGCCAACGAGCCTTCGGCCCCTTTTTGCCGAATTTCGTTGAGCAGGTTTGTTTATGTCAACGCTTGGGCCGCTTGGTAGCCTTGAAAAGCCTGACAAAGAATAATAGAGGACTTTGGGGGGAGGTGAGAGCATGAGCGTTGAACTACGATCGGGCGAGTCTCAGGATAGCATTCTGCGGCGGTTCCGAAAATCCGTGGCCGAATCACGCATTCTACCAATTGTGCGGCAGAAGCGATGGTACACGTCCAAAAGCGAAATTCGCCGTATCAAAAAGCAGAAGGCAATTCGCAAGGCGAATCGTCCACCACAGCCCGCCAACACGCGGGGCAGCGGTGGCCGCGACAGCGGTGGCCGCGACAGCGGTGGCCGCAGCAGCGGCGGTCGCAGCAGCGGCGGTCGAGGCCGATAGTCGACAGTCGACAGTCGCTGGCCAGCAAAGCAGTCACTGCCCTGTAGCGGTGGCTGTTTTGCGAAGTTGTTTTACGTGATCGAGCACGGCTAATTTTACAAACTTAGTTGTCGCACTGGAGTTTTATGGCTGAAGAAACAGTTGTTGTAGAAGGCAAAGTAGTGGACACGCTGCCCAACGCCATGTTCCGCGTGGAACTGGAAAACGGGCACACCGTCCTGACTTATCTTTCCGGCAAGATGCGCAAATTTTATATTCGCGTGCTGCTGGGGGACCGGGTCAAGGTGGAGATGAGCCCTTATGATTTGACTAAAGGGCGCATCACGTACCGCTACCGCAACTAGCCCGTAACTAGCCCATTGGGTTGATTTATAAAAGTTTACAAACAAAAAAGGCGGGGAATTTTCCCCGCCTTTTTTGCGTTGCTGCTTATTTCAGCTCGCTTTTGCTCTCGCGGTACAGTTCGATTCCCTGTCGAGCCACGCGCTGTTCCGCTTCAAAGGTGAGCCGGGTCGCTGCGTCGGCTAGCAGAACCCAGATTGGATAAAACTGCTCGGTATCGTGCGCATCGCGCGGGACGCGCTGCTCGCTGCCCAGCGCCATGAGGTAATAGCGTTCCGTTCGGCGATACCGATCGCCCTCGTACTCAAATTCGACCAGCTGCTCACCGAGGTCCGCCACGATTTGCAAATCATCGTAGCCGGATTCCTCCCTCGTTTCGCGCAGCGCCGCCTTGCGAGCCGTCTCGCCCGCATCCACGTGCCCCTTGGGCAAGCGCACTTCGCCGCGACCCGGCCGATCCAGCAGCAGCATCCGCCCCTCGTGGATCACGACGCCTCCACCGGTTGCATAGGATTTTACGGCCAAACAGCACCTCGCTTTTTTATAAATGGTAGATTGACCAGCATATCGTATCCACCGCGCGGGGCGCTGTCAATTTGCGAACCGCCGTGGTAGAATTTTCCCCTATGAACGACCAGATGAATGACCAGCCCACCGACACAGCGTCCGGATCGACACCGTCTCCCACGCCCAGCGCGACCGCTTCGCTGCTCCAACAGGGCAGCCAGCGCCTGGGCGTCCCGCTGACGGACAAGCAGCTCGACCAGTTTGCCCGCTACCACGAGACGCTCGTCGACTGGAACCAGCGCATGAACCTGACGTCGATTATTGAGTGGGAGGAGGTGCAGACCAAACACTTTTTGGATTCGCTGGTGGGGCTGCCGCTGCTGGCGGAGGAGATGGGGCTGTCGCTGCCGCTGTCTGAATCGCTGTCTGAACCGCCATTGGGGCCGCTACACCTCGTGGATGTGGGCACGGGGGCAGGCTTTCCCGGCGTGCCGCTCAGGATTGCTGCGCCCCCGCTGCGGCTCACGCTGATCGACGGTACGGGAAAGAAGATTCAGTTTCTCTCCCACCTGCGGGACGAACTGGGGCTAAAGCAGGTCGACGTCGTGCAGGGGCGGGCCGAAGAGCTGGGGCGGCAGGCGACCTACCGCGAGCAGTTCGATGTGGCGACGGCCCGCGCCGTGGCACCGCTGAACACGCTGCTCGAATATCTGCTGCCGCTGGTCAAGGTGGGCGGCTGGGCAATGGTTTACAAGGGGGCGCGCGCCGCGGAGGAGTTTGTTGAAGCCCGCCGCGCCATCGACGAACTGGGCGGCGAGACGACGCGCTTTGCGCCGGTCGAAGTTCCTTTTCTCGAAGGCCAACGCTTTGTGCTGCTGATCAAAAAAGTGGGGGAGAGCCCCGAACGCTATCCCCGCGGGCAAGGGCTGGCCCGCAAAGAGCCGCTGTGAACGAACGGAGAGCGTTGCCGTCGGCAACAACAGCCTGACCCGGTGGCGGGAGGAGGGAGATGGGTAGTTAGAGATTGGGCTGGTTCCAGCGCGTTTTCAATTTCTAATTAACCCATCTTCCATTTGGTACAGCATCGGCTTGACCCACCGCGATTGCCCTAGATTCCGTTGACATTTGGAAAGTGGCCCTCACCCCCGGCCCCTCTCCCCCGGTCCCTCTCCCCCGGTGGGAGAGGGGAGAGATTGGCTCCCTTCTCCCATCTTGGGAGAAGGGCTGGGGATGAGGGCGCACTCGACTCACCCTTCAAGCCCTCTCAACAAAATGGCAACAGAATCTAATGCACGGCGGCATCAACGATTGGGTAGATAGTGAGTTGGCCCGACCAGCGCCAACCGGTTTTAGCCGGTCTTCCCCAGGCGAGCTGGTGGGCTTTAGCCACCAGTGGCGATGGTCTGCGAAACCGCTCAACCATTTACGCCCGGCTGGACTAGAGCGGTTCATCTTCAAAGCAGCCTTTTTCCAGGTAAAAGGCCATGTGCTGAAAGTGAATCAGCGGGTCGATGTACTGGACGTAAACGTGCGCTGGCACTTTAAGCGTGGTGGGCGCGTAGCAGAGGATGCCGCCAACCCCGGCCTCGATCAGGCAATCCGCCACCTCCTGCGCGGCGCTTGCGGGCACGGCAATCACGCCCATGCGGCAATGCAGCCGCTCCAGCGTGCCCTTGACTTGGTCGATGCTCTGAACGGTTAGCCCGCTCATCTGCTCGCCAACGCGCGTCGAGCTGTTGTCAAAGACGGCAGCAATGCGGAAGCCGCGATCTTCAAAGCCGTTGTAGCTCACCAGCGCGTGGCCGAGGTTGCCCGCGCCAATCAGCGCCACGGGCCAGACGCAATCAACCTTGAGAATTTTTTGCAGCTGTGCGCAAAGATAGGCGATATTGTAGCCGGTGCCCTGTTTGCCAAATTCGCCAAAGTGGCTCAAATCCTTGCGAATTTGCGCCGAGCTGATGCCCAACCGCCGCCCCAACTCCTGGCTGGAGGTGACCTCGTAGCCATCATCTGCGAGCAGCGTTAACGTGCGTAAGTAAATGGGTAAGCGCCCCACGACAATGTCGGGGATCGCGGTGCGGTCAAAGCCATTTTCCTGAAAAATTGCTTGAGAAGCCATATGATGCAGACGCCTATTCGATAAACGTTTTCATGGGCAAAGTTGCCTTCGTACAGTTGGGGCTCATCCAAGTAAATTGAGCCCAAAGCATGACAATTTTATCCAATATACGAAAAAATTGCAACTGTGCCAATTTTTACATGCGGCTCACGTCTGCTTCAGGTTGGCCAAATAGAGTGCAGTTAGAGAATTTTTGCAATTGAGCATAGCCGTAGCTTGCAGGAGATTTAGATGAAAACATATGGAAGCGCCAGACGCTTGACGCGATTTGCCGTACTTGCGCTGGTGCTGGGCGCGTTTGCCTTGGGTGGCGCGGCGGGCTATACGGCTCGCTCCGTTCAGGCCCAGCAGGAAGAAGCGGTGACGCTGGACGAAATGCCCGCCGAGTTTGGCGTGCTGATGGAAGCTTGGCGTCTGGTGCAAGAGCAGTTTGTCGACCAAGAAAATGTTGACCCCGCCGATATGACTTATGGCGCAATTCAGGGTATGTTGGATACGCTGGGCGACGAGAACCACACGGTCTTCTTCTCGCCAGACGTGGCCGAGCAGCAGGCCAGTGCGCTCTCCGGCTCGTTCGAGGGTATCGGCGCTTACGTTGAGCAGGAAGAGGGCGTCTTCACAATTGTCGCGCCGATCAACGGCTCGCCCGCAGAAGAGGCCGGCATCCTGGCCGGCGACGTGGTGGTGGCCGTCGATGGCGAGAGCATCTTGGACATGCCGCAGTGGGAGGTCATCTCGCTGATACGCGGCCCCTCCGGTAGCACCGTCGTGCTGACCGTGCTGCACCCGGAGGAGACGATTCCGGTGGAGGTGGAGATCACGCGCGGGACGATTGAATTGGACAGCGTGCTGTGGACGCGCGTGCCGGAGACAAACGTTGCTTATCTGCAAATCAACCAGTTTGCCTTTGACACCGGCATCGAGCTGCGCGACGCCCTGACGGAAATTCAGGAGACGCAGGATGGCGACAACCCCGTGGCGGGCATTGTGCTCGATCTGCGCAACAACCCCGGCGGCGTGCTGCAGCAGGCGCTCTATGTCGCCAGCCAATTCTTGAAAGAAGGCGATATCGTCCTCCACGAGCGCGACGCCAACGACGAGATTCAGACCTACCGCGCACGCGGCGACGGCCTGGCCCGCGACATCCCGATGATCGTGCTCATCAACGAAGGCTCGGCCAGCGCCGCCGAAATTCTCTCCGGCGCCGTGCAGGCCAACGAGCGCGCCCGCCTCGTTGGCGAAACCACTGTCGGCACGGGCACGGTGCTGCGCCCCTTCACCCTCAGCGACGGCTCGGTGCTGCGCCTGGGCGTGACCAACTGGCTGCTGCCGGACATGCAGTTGATCAAGGGAATTGGCGTGCACCCGGACGTGCCGCTGCCCCAGAACGCCGCCGTGCGCATGATCGACACCTTCGCCCTGGATGAAGCCGCCGCCACCGATTCGCCCACCAGCGACGTGCGCAGCTTTGGCGACCGCCAGTTCAACACGGCGCTCTTCCTACTCCAGCGCGAAATTGGCAACGTGGAGTAAAGCAAGAAATCCAACGCAAAGACACAAAGACGCAAAGGGTTGCTTTGTGGGTCCTGTTGGCTCGGCTGTCCAATGTTTTTCAGAAAGCTGTTTGTGGAAGGCAACCGCCTCCGGAAAAACAGAAATGATTGCATGTTGAGCCTGTATGACTTACGAAGCCCTTCCTTGCGTCTTTGCGCCTTTGAGTTAAAATATTTGGTTTAAAAGATGACTTGGCTTCTCGAACCGCTTGCCTACCCCTTTATGCTGCGCGCTCTGCTCGCCGCCTTTCTCGTCAGCGTGACCTGTGGCGTGGTGGGCACGTATGTGGTGCTGCGCGGCATGGCCTTCCTGGGCGACGCGCTGGCGCACTCGATCCTGCCGGGCGTAGTCGTCGCCTTTTTACTCGGCTGGCCGCTGGCCGTCGGCGCGCTGATTGTCGGCATCGGCAGCGCCTTTGGGATTGGTTTGCTCAGCGAGCGCGGCCACATCCGCGAGGACGCCGCCATCGGTATCGTCTTCGCCGCCACCTTTGCCCTCGGCGTCGCTCTCATCAGCACCACCGGTAGCTACGCCACCGATTTGGCCCACATCCTCTTTGGCAACGTGCTCGGCGTCTCCACCGGCGACCTGTGGTTTATCGCCATCTTCAGCGCCCTCGTGCTGGCGACATTGCTGCTGCTCTACAAAGAGTTCCTCGTGCTCACCTTTGATCCCATGCTGGCCACCGTGCTGCGGCTGCCCGCCCGCTTCCTGCGCTACCTGCTGCTGCTGCTCACCGCCGTCTCGATTGTCGTCGCGCTGCAAACCGTCGGCGTGGCCCTGGTGATTGCACTGCTGGTGACGCCCGCCAGCACGGCGCTGCTGCTGGCCCAGCGCCTGCCCGTGGTGATGGTGCTGTCGGCGGCTGCGGGCGCACTGGCCAGCGTAATTGGTCTCTACGCCAGCTACTACCTCAACATTGCCTCTGGCCCCGCCATCGTCCTCGCCGCGACGGCGCTCTTTGCGCTGGCCTTCCTATTTGCGCCCCAGCGTGGGCTGTTGTGGACGAGTCGGCAAAATCGCGCGCTGCAAACGGTAGCGTGACGCTATTGAAAACTATGACCCAAATTCTCGCCATCGAAACCTCCTGCGACGAAACCGCCGCCGCCGTTGTCGAAGACGGGCGGCACATCCGCAGCAGCGTCGTCGCGACGCAGATTGAGCTGCACCGACGCTTTGGCGGCGTCTTCCCCGAAGTCGCCAGCCGCCAGCACGTGCTCGCAATCCAGCCCGTCGTCCAGCAGGCGCTGGCCGAAGCGGGCATCGCCGACCTGCACGCGCTGGACGCCATCGCCGTCACGCGGGGGCCGGGGCTGGCGGGGAGCCTGCTGGTGGGCGTCAACGTGGCGAAGGGGATGAGCTTTGGCAGCGGCCTGCCCCTGCTGCCGATCAATCACTTGGAGGGGCACGTTTACAGCAACTGGATTCAGCTGGGGGAGCAGTCAAATCAGACCAGCGCGGCCAGCGACGACTTTCCTGCGCTCGTGCTGATCGTCTCCGGCGGCCACACCGAGCTAATCCTGATGCGCGATCACTGCGTCTACGAGCGGCTCGGCGGCACGCTCGACGACGCGGCGGGCGAAGCGTTTGACAAAGTCGCCCGCCTGCTCGATCTCGGCTTTCCCGGTGGCCCGGCCATCCAGCGCACCGCTGAAGCAGGCGACGCCGCGCGCTTCGACCTGCCGCGCCCGCTCGCCCAGTACACGGGTCGCGAGCACGAGCACCGCTTCAACTTTAGCTTTTCTGGGTTGAAGACTGCCGTGCTCAACCTGACGCGTGAGCTGACGAGCCAGGGCGTCGACCTGGAGAATGCGCGGGTAAAGGCCGACCTCGCCGCTTCGTTTCAGCAGGCGGCGGTCGACGTGCTGGTGGAGAAGACGCTCGATGCAGCGGCGTGCCACGGCGTGCAGCAGGTTTGCGTTTGTGGCGGCGTCAGCGCCAACGGCCCGCTGCGCCAGACGATGACGCAGCGCCTGGGCAAGGTCAACCTGCCGCTGCACATTCCGCCGCTTGCGCTCTGCACGGACAATGCGGCCATGATCGGCGCGGCGGCTTTCTACCGCTGGCGCTGCGAGCCGGGGTTGGACCAAGGGCTGGACGTGGACGTGGCGGCGAGCTGGCCGCTGGCGGGGTAGCTCGCTTTTCACCCCTCCAGCAGCAATACCCAGTCGCCCTCGCTTGGCGGCGAGAAGGTCTGCTCCGCCTCATCGCTGATCGATGTCGCTTGCCACTCGCCCGTGCGCGGATCGAACCAGCGTGCTTGGGTGAACGACCCGAGCGCGTTGGCCCGCAGCATGATATCGTCCCCCAGCGGCGTGTAGGCCACGGCAAACGACCCATCTTCCCCCACCGAAATCGCAATCCAGCGCGACGGGTCGTCCTCCCCCGGCTGCTCAACCAGCCACTGCGGCGCGGGCCGCAATTGCCACCACGCGACGCCGTCGAAAAAGTCGCGCAGGTGGCTAACGCCCGCCGCGCCTTCGCTGTGCAGCGCCTCGTGCCAGGTGGGGGCCACGCCGCTGCTGCCGTGATCCATGGGCACGCCGGGCTGCTCCATCCAGGGCCAGATGCCGTGGTGGCCGTTGGTGACGCCCGCCGTGGGCGTGAGCAGCAGGCTCCAGTAGAGCGCGCGGCGCACGGCGTGTGCACCGTGTGGCTGGCCCGATTCGTAGCCGTTGTGCGCCTCGTAATTTGGCTCCTGATTGATGACGGGCAGCGTTGTGCGCATCGACTCGCTCTCTGCCGAAACCGTCTCCGTCAGCCAGCGCAGCGACTTTTCGCTGTCGCCGTGGCCGCTCTGGTAGGCGACAAAATCAAACCACGGCTCGTCACCAAAGACGTCGCCAATCCAGCTTTCGCCGGAAGGGTGCAGCGTTACCGGCGCGCGCGATTCGTCCTCGGGGAAGACCCCGCGTCCGATCTCTTTCCAGCGCTCGACGGCCTGGAGGTAGCGCCCGTCGCCGCCCAGCAGCCAGATCGGTCGATAGGCGCCGTAGCGGGCGACCTCGTAGCGCGCCACGCGCACGGCGTCGTCGACGGGCAGATAGTGGCCGGGGTCGCCGGGGGTGAGCGCCCAGAGCAGCACCAGCGCGGGCGTGTGGCCGTGGCGCGCCATGGCGGCGACCTTGTCGTCGAGCCGCTGGTAGAAGTCGGGGTTGATGTGCGCTGGCTCGCCATCCTTGCCGCCCGCAAAGGCAACCTCGCCCGCCGCGTCCCGCTCAAAGGCGCGCCACTGCGTCAGCACCGCCTGGATCGTGTTAAAGCCCTGCTCGCGACGGGTGGAGAGATAGGTGTCCCAGTCGGCGGGGTCGGCCTTGAGCACGCCGTTCCAGGCCGTGTCGGCCAAGTGGAAGAAGGGCGTGCCGTCGGCGTGGACGAAGTGCGTGCCGTCGTCGCTGACGCGCAGCGCGCCGTGCCGGTAGAGCGGGTTGTCGCCGTCGTAGGCGTCGACGGTCGTTGAGCCGAATTTGTCGTGCAGGCCACCGTTGGCGGCGTCGCTGCATTCGCTGCGCCAGCTCCACTCGCCCGCTTCGTCCGGCGAAAAGCGCACGCGCCACGTCTGCTCGCCATCCCAAAAGGCGTCGACGGTGCGCGCCTGCCCGCTTGGCCCGCGGAATTCCACGCGCAGGTCGACATCCCAGGTCGGCTCGTCATAGTCGACGGTGGAGGTGAAAGTTTGTTCGATGAAGAAGGGGAGGGTGTTCATAGTTGGTAGATGACGTGGTAGACGTTGAATAAAAATAGATGTCTACCATTAAACCTGAAGCGCCTTAGAAAGACAAGACGCGCCGTAGAAATTTTCTGTTGGGTGAGATTCTGAGCTGGTGTTATGCCGCAAAGCGGCATAACACCGTGTCCCGTAGGGGGTAAGCGGAAATTTTCTGTGTATTGTAGATAGCTGGAAGTCGCGGTATAATCGCGTTCAGCCTGGAGAGAAGTTCTGTTATGCGGGGAAAATTTTCGTATATTTGATAGTTGGGTGCTCACGGGGCGGTCGATTGTTGGTTTGTGAGTAATCTACAAATGTTTAATTTGAATGCAGAAATTATTCCCAGTCAGTCAGCAGCAGGTGTTTGTCTTGGCGATATGATTGAAGGTGCTATTGCTGAAATTGAACCTCTAGAAATCGTCAGTTTGCATAGTTGTTTGCGATATGAATTTGGGCCAATTTCTTTATGGGTTGGACAAAATAATAGGATAGAACAAATAGGGCTTTATAAAGGATATGTCGGTTTATTATTCAACAAGATAAAAATTGGCTCTACTATTGATGATATTCAAAAAAATCTTGGTAAGGTATTTGAAGATGAAAATGATAGTTTAGTTATTGAATCTCTTTCGGGACTATGCTTTGAAACTGAAGATTGGATTAGTAGTAGACAAGCTAACCCTGACACATCTCTAAAGATAACAGAGATTTGTATTTTTGACCCTGATGAACCTGAAGAGGGTATCGACACCGAGTTAACTTTTAACTATATAAATGCAGAATATGAATTAGCGATGGCTAAGGCTGATAAGCACATTATAAAGCAAATGAGAAAGTTAGTGGTACTTGGGAAAAAGATTGAAGCAATTGGATTATACAGAAACAGCACGGGGGCAAGCCTAGCTGAGGCCCACTACATTATAAACAAACTCTAAAAATCAAGAGAGCTATCTGTCGAGGCGGGGTTTGTATTTGATGGTGGAATTCAGGCTTATTTTTTCGCTGTTCGGTGGTTTTGGCGTTGTATTCCTGTCGGTAAAGTGCGTTGGTATATGTGGTCTGTTCTGTCAGTTGCCGCCTCCAACAAATCATTCCAGGCGAACAAACTGATCACAACGTTTTTGGAAGCTTCGTGTGAATTGATGTGAGTGCCGTTGGCAGAGTCACGAGGTGGGTGACCGTTTGTCGATTGAACTCAGCGTTAGGGGCCAGCGCGTGGCAGAAATCCGGCGGTAAAGCTAGCAAACAGCTATAAGCTGCTAAATGTTAATCTGGTTTTTCTGGGAAGTATAATCGTAGCGTACCGAGTGGAGCACCATAGTGGAAGTAGAGGATGATATTTCAACCATCAAATTTGAACGTTGGGCACAGCATCCGTATATACCGCGCGTACCCAGCACATTTTTTAGCGTCTTGGCAGCCAATCCGGCTGTAGTTGACTTCAAAGGGGATATGTTCTTCTTTTTTAGGGGCCAAGATGAAAGCGGTAAGGATCAGATTGGATTATGGAAGACCCCTACAGAGGAGGCCGACGGCATACACTGGAAGGAGCAACTCTCCAAACCTGTCATTCCCGTCTCGACAAGGCTGGATGCGCCGGACAATTCCTATATTCTGGATCCGGCAGTTGTGGTGAAGGGTAATTCCCTGCTGGTTTACTATACAGGGAAGTCTAAAAATGCGTCCAGCTTTTCCACCATTTCGCTCGCTATAACTACTGACGGTCAGAGCTTTACGAAGTATAAAGCCAATCCCCTGATAGAAGGTGCTATCGCTCCAGAGGTGGTTTTTTATAATGAATTGTTCTACCTGTTCTATCAACGGCTCCATGCAGAGCGGTTCTGGGAAGTCTACGTTGCAACGAGTCAGGATGGCATCGCTTTCGATATCGAAAATGAAAGAAAGGTGTTTGGCCCTTCTCGCGAAGCGGGGACTTTCGGTGCGCACAGCATTGCGACCGTCCGCATTTTTAAAGAAGGCGATTATTTTTACATGACTTATGCCGCCTGCGAGCGGTTTTTGGATTATCCAGAATCTATCGGCTTGGCACGCAGCCGGGACTTAATAAACTGGGACCGTTATCCGCATAACCCTATCTTCGAGCGAGGGGATGCTGGCACGTGGGACGAGGGTGCGTTATGGTTTGCTACGATCCGTAAGCTCGACGGCAGATATATGATGTGGTATGAAGGAGCCGGAACGGGACTTGGGTTAATATCGGAGAAAGCAAGAGAGGCTTCCCAGATTGCCCGGGAGGAGAACTACGGAGGCTATCGCACAGTGTCTTTCTCCCAGATGGGTTTAGCTGTTTTCGATGGGTCTATCACCGATTGGTAAAGCAGAGCGCAGACCACTAAAGAAAAATCTGCTCTTGCTGACACTCATTTTTTGCGGTCGGGCATCTTATGTCTTGTCTAGCAGGGAGGGCTGTCATCAGTATCAAATCTTGTTGGCGGAGCCTAACTCTTGTTCAGCGAATTGTTCTTCTGCTGTGGCTGTTGGCCCCCAACATTGCGTCAACCAGACTACGGGTGATTTGGGCTTTCAAAGTTGGTCGCTCGTTTGACGAGTGGTTCTGGTTGATGGTATCTTCACCGTATATCCGTGGCTGATTACGCTTCATCGTTAGGCGTAAGCGTTGGCAATTTCGTTTGCATTGAGCGGTCTCTCAAGGCGCTCATCCCCTCCCATAGTTCCTCAAAAGGCCCACATAGAGCTATCGCAAGATGGCTCCCCCGCCCAGCGATCAGAGCGGCCCGCCAAGCAAAATTTGCCCCCGCACCACATCTGCAAAACGCTAGACCACGCGCTGCTCGCTCGACTCTACCGATCACACCCATTCCGTGATAAACTAGGCAGCGAGACAATGCAAAGCGCGTTGCCCCCGTACGAAGCTACATGGTTAAAAGCTTTCGCTGTATCCTCGTTATCATTTTCCACCACCCATTTTAGCCACCAGAAGTTCTTTACCCACAGGAGAAAACAATGAAATTTATCCGAAAAGCGCCGTCGCTGCTGGCGGCTGTGTCGCTCTTGCTGATCGTCCTGCTGACGGCTGCGTGCGCCGCCGCCGTTCCTCAAGGAACAGGTGAGGTAGACTCGGCCGCAGAAGCCACAGAATCTGAATCGACAGAGAGCACCGGCGAAGAGGCCGCCGCCGACGGCGAGCAGATTTTCCGGGTGGGCGTGTGGAGCGGCCCCCAGAGCTTTAATCCCTACATCACCACCGACGACTACAGCGCGCTGGTCTTCGAATACGTCTACGGCCAGCTGATCCGCTTTGACGAGAATGGCGTGCCGGTTCCCTACCTGGCCGAAAGCTTCGAGAGCTCCGACGACGCCACCGAGTACACCATCCACCTGCGCGAAGATGCCGTGTGGAGCGACGGCACGCCGGTGACGGCGCAGGATGTGGAGATGAGCTATCGACTGCACGGCAACGCGGAGGTCGCCTCGATTATCGCTGGCAATTACGCGGCCATCAAGGGCATGGAGGCCTACGGCAGCGGCGAGGCGGAGAGCGTGGAGGGCTTGCAGATTATCGATGACAAGACCATCAAATTTGTGCTGGAGGAGCCCAACGCCCCCTTTATCAACACGCTCGACTACTTTGTCCTGCCCGCGCACATTCTGGGCGATGTGCCCCCGGCGGAGCTGGAAACTCACCCCTATTTTGAAGCGCCCACCGTTAGCGCGGGCGCCTATAAATTTGTGGATTACGAGCCGGATCAGTTTATCGAGTTTGAGGCCAACGAAAATTTTTTCCTGGGCGAGCCCCAGATCGAGCGGCTGATTTTCCGCATCGGCGCGCAGGACGTGCTGCTGGCCCAGCTGCAAACGGATGAGCTGGACTTTGCGCTCGTGCCGCCCGCCGAAGTCGAGCGCGTGCGCGATATGGAGAACGTGAGCTTTGTCTCCGTGCCCGGCGCTGGCGCACAGGTCGTCCACTTCAATCTGCAGAAGCCCTATCTGCAGGACAAGAAATTCCGCCAGGCCGTGGCCTATGCCCTGCCCCGTGCGGACATCGTCAACCCGCTCTATTTTGGCGAGGCCACCGTGGTCAATTCGCCCAACGCCGTCAGCTGGGCCGTCCCCGGTGATTTAAACGATTACGGCTACGATCCCGAAGCAGCGCGCGCCCTGCTGGAGGAAATCGGCTGGGATGAGAGCCAGACGCTGCTGCTGCGCTACCCCACGGGCAACAAGCCGCGCGAGATGTCCGCGCCGCTGATTCAGTCGGCGCTCGGCGAAGTCGGCATCGAGGTGGAGCTTGAGGTGACGGACTTTGCCACGCTGCTGACGGATGTCAAAGAGGGCAATTACGACCTCAGCCTGCTGGGCTGGGGCGGCAGCGGCGACCCCGACCTCTTGGCCACCATCCTCTACGATTCGGCCAACGTGCCGCCGGAGGGCTGGAACATCATGCACTACAGCAACGAGCGGGTGGACGAGCTGGTGCGCGAAGGGCGGCTCACCTCGGATCAGGGCGAGCGCGAGGTCATCTACCAGGAGATGTACAGCATTCTCAACGACGAGCTGCCGGTGGTCTTTCTCTGGTCGGAGAACACGCTCTACGCCCACAGCGATCGGCTGATCGGCTTTGCGCCGACCCAGTTTGGCAGCTGGTCCACGCTGGCGAGCAACGCCTTCCCCAACATTCAGGAGCTTGAACTGGCCGCTGAATAGTCTCTTCTTAACAATCGCTTATCGTTGCGGGATCACCTTTTCAACCGGGTGATCCCGTCTTTTTGTCTGGGTTGTTCAGCACACTGGTTCCACGCTCTGCGTTGGAATCCGCGGCAGGACGCTCTGCGTCCTTTGCCTGTAGACAATTGCCATGGGCAGCCAAGACAGCTATTTGTAGGCGCTGCTATCAAGAAACGCTCTGTGGTCGCGTAAGTCGTGGAGGCATCACGACTTGTCATTCCCGTGAAAACGGGAATCCATCTGTTGGTCGCGCCTGGATTCCCGCCTTCGCGGGAATGACAAGACTACCTCGGCGCTGATTTGCCGTTTCTTCACGTTTGCTGAACGCCAGTTTTCGGTCGCTTACAGTTGTGCTTCGTAGAGATACCCGTTCGCTCATTCAGGAAGAAAATGTCTCAATACATTGTCAGACGCCTGCTCACGGCAATCCCGGTGATCTTGGGCATCACCCTCGCCACCTTTTTGATTATCAACGCCGCGCCCGGTGATCCGGTGGATCTCATGGTCAATCCGGCGGCGGGCGTTTCGCCACAGGCGATTGAAGCGCGCCGCGAAGCCCTGGGCTTGAACAAGCCGCTGATGACGCGCTACGTGCTGTGGCTGGGCGAGGTGGTGCAGGGCAATCTGGGCTATTCGCTGGTCAACCGCGAACCCGTGCTGGATCGCATTGCCCAGCGGCTGCTGCCCACCATTCAGCTGACGGGCACGGCGCTGCTCATCGGCATCTTTGTTGGCATTCCGCTGGGGATTTTCTCGGCCATTCGCCGCTACTCCCTGCTCGATCACGTGGTGACGGTCTTGACCTTTCTCGGTATCTCCAGCCCCAGCTTTTTCCTCGGCCTCGGCGGCATCTACCTCTTCTCGCTCAAATTTGATCTCGTCCCCACGGCGGGGATGCAGACGCTGGGCGCCTCCTTTTCGCTGGGGGACAGGCTGCACCACCTGATCTTGCCCGCGCTGGTGCTCTCGGTCAACACGACCGCCGCGCTGATGCGCTATACGCGCTCGAGCATGTTGGAGGTTATCGCCCAGGATTACATCACCACGGCCAGGGGCAAGGGGCTGGCTCAACAGTGGATCATCCTGCGCCACGCCTTGCGCAACGCGCTGCTGCCGATTATCACCATCCTGGGCTTAAGCCTGCCCGCGATTTTTGGCGGCGCGGTGATTACCGAGCAAATTTTCCAGTGGCCCGGCATCGGCCTGCTCACCATTCAAGCGGTGACGTCACGTGATTATCCCGTGCTGATGGGGCTGACCTTTTTTACGGCGGTGCTGGTCTTCGTGGGCAATCTGCTGGCCGACATCTGCTATTCCTTTGCCGATCCGCGCATCGCCTACAAGTAATTTGAAGCTGGAGAAAGAATTTGGGACGCGGATTCTTTCTAAACAGGCCGGTCAATTATTAGCGTTGTTTACTAAATAAAACGCGAACCACAAAGACACGAAGACACAAAGCGGCAATCAAAACAAAGCCTCTTCCTCATGTCTTTGTGGTTGAAATGTGACAGCAGCTGCCAGAGGGCAATTTTGCTTTCCTGTATGAATTCCAGTTGGAAACAGTTCTATCTCGCGAGTCTTTTTATCCGCGTTGTTCAGCGTAATTCCGCGTCCCAATCTTTTTCCTTGTGCTATCCTCGAATTGAAGTAAGTAGAGTCGACCATGACGCAGGATAACAAATCTCCCCATGCAAGCAGCCCAGCAGCTGGCGCGCTCCCTTTGCAAAAGCCCAGCGCCGACTTGGTCATCCCCTTGGCCAAGCCACTGACCCTGCGCGCAATGGCCTGGCGACGCTACCGGCAGCACGTGCCCGCCATGATCAGCAGCGTGGTGCTGCTGCTTTTGCTGCTGGCGGCCATCTTCTCCGCCCAAATCACCGGCGGCTGCGACCCCTACGCCAGCAACCTGCAAAATTTCCGCGCGGCGCCCAGCGCAGAATTCCCGCTCGGCACCGATACGCTGGGGCGCGACGTCTTCTGCCGCCTCGTCTACGCCAGCCGCGTCTCGCTCTCCGTGGGGCTGGTGGCCGTCTCGATTTACCTGGTGATTGGCACCGCGCTGGGGCTGGTGGCGGGCTACCTGGGCGGTATCGTCGACTCCACGATCATGCGGCTCTCCGACATTATCCTCTCCTTCCCGCTGCTCATGTTGATTATCGTAATCGTCAGCGTGATCGGCCCCAGCATCTACAACGTGATGGTGGTGATTGGCCTGCTGGGCTGGCCGCCCGTCTGTCGGCTGGTGCGGGCCAACGTGCTCTCGATCAAGCAAAAGGAGTTTGTCACGGCGGCCCAGGCCTCCGGCGTCACGGGCGTGCGCATTAGCCTGCGCCACATCCTGCCCAACACCCTGGCCGAGGTCGTGGTGGCCGGCACCTTTGGCGTGGCGGCGGCGATCCTGACGGAAGCGGGGTTGAGCTTTCTCGGCCTGGGGGTGCAGCCACCCATGGCCAGCTGGGGCAACATGCTGATCGACGCCCAATCGCTGACCATCCTGGAATCCATGCCCTGGCTCTGGCTCCCGCCCGGCCTCATGATTGCGCTCGCCGTGTTGAGCATCAATTTTATTGGGGATGGTTTGCGCGATGCGTTGGATCCGAGGGGGTTGGATTATTAGGGCGGGAGTTGCACAACGCTGGAAAGAAGTTGATAAGCCAGAATCCCCTGTGCATTGCAGATAGCTGGAAGGGGCAGTATAATCAAATATAAGCTGGAGAAGAGTGCCATAGTACGTGAGAGTTTTCATAAACTTATCTGCATATCTGATAGTTGGGCGGCCATCGGGCATTACTTGCAAAGTCGTGCTATTAGGAGACCTATGCTGTCGCGAATTAAAGAAATACGAGGAGTGGGCCGGTTTGAACAACTTTGCGCACCCGCACTCCAGTTCGAACGAGTTACGATCATCTTTGGGGAGAATACCTGCGGGAAGACGACGCTTGCGGATATTCTCAGATCCCTACAGATCCAAGATGGTGCAGCAGTTACCGAAAGGAGGTCCATCCCGCCTTCAGGCTCACCACAGCGAGTGAGCCTATCCTTCAAGCTTGACACAGGCAAAGAACTAACGGCGGACTTCCAAAACGGAGTCTGGACGGGTCCTGCGCCGTTCAATTACTCGCTTCGTGTCTACGATGATGGATTCTACCACCGGAATGTCTTCACCGGCCGATCTGTGAGTCGTGAGAACAAGCTTTCCTTGACGACATTCGTGTTGGGTGATGAGGGGGTCGCTCTTGCTGAAGAGATTCGCCAGCTTAACATGAAGATTCAGGATCAGCGGAATCAAATGCGCGAGCTGACGAGGAACGTCTTTCAAGGCATCGAGGATATCACCGAGTTCGCGCACGTGGAAGTCGATGAAACTCTACCTGAGCTTGCTGAAGAATTGACCGCAATCCGGGATGAGGTCGGAGCCCTTCGCGCGCGGCTGCGAGAGGCGAGTTCTATCGAAGGCCGTCCGAACATGGAACAGCCAAATTTCAAGTGGAACCCAAGCGGTCTTATCGACCGCCTCAATCATATCCTCGGCCAGACGGTCGACTCTGTTCACGTCGAAGCGCGAGACAAGATGGAGCAGCACCTCCGTGCGCATTCGAGGGACACATCTGCCGCGCAGAACTGGGCCAAAGAAGGCATTTGGCTCTCGCGCGGAGATGTGTGTTTGTTCTGCGGCCAAGGCATCGACTAAGGAGCGCGCTCCTTGATCGATGCCTACCAAGCGTTCTTTGATGAAGTGTACAGGAAGCGCGAGGGCAAGATCGGAAATGACCTTGGCGCGATTGTCAGCGACTTCGGCGTTGACCGCCTTAGCTCGCTCATTGCGACAATGTCGAACAACAGGGTTGCCATGGCAGCATACGAAGACCTCCGATCAGATACTGATGAAGCAAAGTACTTTAACGCAGTCAGTGCCAGAAAGTCGGATTTGGTTGCCGCTGCCGAGGCGTTCAGGATTGCTTGTAAGGGGGCTTCGAACATGGCAGATGAACTCCGACGGCGGAAGCTCACTACGCCACACGAAGCGGTCGAACCATATGACTCCCATTCCCTTCTCGGAGCCTACGACGCCCTGGTAGACGCCATCGAGGACTACGGCGCTTCAGCTATGCAGTTGAACGAACGCCTTGACGAATTCAAGGCACAAAATCAGTCAGCACCGCTCAGCGCGCGGATAGAGGCGAAGGCCGCACGTGTACAAAAATTCGAGCGCCGGAAGAAGCGGATAGAACTTGATGAGCAATGCAGAACGTACTTAGCGCTGACAGGGGAGTTAGCCAACAACCGAGATGAGGTACGCGTATTAGAACAACAACTGAATATCCAGCAGTCACAGTACCTTGAACACTACTTCGACAGGCTTAATGACTATTTTAGTAAATTCGGCAGCCATGAGTTTGTTCTGTCCCGTCGGACCGATAATCGCGGACACCAGCCTGTGTTCTCACTTCTTGTAAATTACCGCGGCGAGGATATTCCAGAGACCTCCTTCGAAAGGTTATTCAGCGAGTCAGACCGGCGAGCACTCGCGCTGTCGATATTTTGGGCTCAGATTGGCGGACTTTCGGATGCGGAAGCCGCAACCACGATTTTAGTGCTAGACGACCATGTAACTTCGTTTGATGAGCATCGCACATCCACGGTGCATAGTGCGGTGGCACAGGCGGCCTCTCGCTTCCGTCAGGTCATCGTGCTGGCGCACTACAAGCCAGCCCTAAGACGCTTCGTCGAAGCCCACGGATCCTCGCTGAGCCCCAAACTGCTTCAGCTTGTCAGGCGAGCCGGAGCATCGGAACTTAAACAGCTGTCGCGGGAAGACCTGCTGCTCGACGAACACCTACGCGTCGCGCACGGGCTGTTCGAGTTCATTAACGAATCCGGGCCGAATCCGGGTGTGGCGAAGCTGCGAATATTCCTCGAGAAAGAAATAGAGAATCGGTTCGCCGAACAATTCCGGCGGCATAGCATCGATGCTTACAACCTCAGTGGCAGAATCGACGCCATGGCTGACGCGAGGATCATTAGTGAGAACCTGAAAGCTGATCTCCATAGATGGCGGGAAACGCTGAATCCAGACCATCATACCTGGACCTCGGCCTCCGAGAGTGATCAGCGCAACACGACAAGGCTGCTGGTTCAGTTTATCTATACCAAGCTTGTCCCAGCCTAGGAGTTCCAACTAGTTTGAATCGCCCTATCCTGCCTGCAGCCATCCGGTGCCGCAGGTTATTTGTATACGTTAAAATAACGATTGCAAAGGATGACTGATAGTTTTTTTACCTAGTGACCGCTGAATAGCACTCAACTCACACGTCCCAATTTTCCTCCGCCACCGCCTCCTCATTCCCCACGTTCCCCGGAAAGACCACATACGGCATCCCCGCAAAGCGGCTCTCTTCTCCCAGCGACCAGAGCGGCACGCCGGGCAGATTCTGCCCGCGCACCAGCGCCCGGCGCACGCCCAGCCCCTGCATGGCGACATCGCTGGCATCGCATTTCGTAAGGTACTTGAAAAAGGTATTTCTGTAGCAATTCCAGCTTTGACGATTTTGCAGAGACAGCGTCCCGCTTTGCCCGTCACATGAGACGCGATTTACCACCTCGCCACCCAAAGTCAACAATTTTAGGGACGACTACCACGAAATGATGCCAAATGTGGAATTGGGTAGAAAGTTGACAGCTTTTCTTTTATAATAAGGCTGTCAATCGAATGGTTACAGTGATACATAGCCGAATAGACAAACCTC
This sequence comes from Caldilineaceae bacterium, assembly GCA_965213535.1. Taxonomy (GTDB): domain Bacteria; phylum Chloroflexota; class Anaerolineae; order Caldilineales; family Caldilineaceae; genus JBCCFC01. The sequence goes on along the minus strand of OZ243888.1, from coordinate 4,775,919 downwards.
AATGAAGCCTAAAGTTCATGTGGAAACCAGCGTCATTAGCTATCTTACTGCTTGGCCTAGCCGAGACTTAATTATCGCGGCAAACCAGCAGCTAACACAAGAGTGGTGGAAACTTAAGCGGCAGGAATTTGAGCTATACGTCTCTCAGATGGTAATTCAAGAGGCTGAACGCGGCGATGAAGAGGCAGCACAAGAGAGACTGCAAGTTCTGATCGACGTACCGTTGCTGGCGCTTAGTGATGATGCAATGATTTTGGCGGAAAAACTAATCAGCACACAGACCCTACCACAGAGGGCAGTGGAAGATGCGCTTCACATCGCGGTTGCTACTGTGAGTGGTATCGACTATTTGCTAACGTGGAACTTCAAACACATTGCCAACGCAACGATGCGCGGTCGGATAGAGCAGGTGTGTCGCGAGGCGGGCTATGAGCCACCTGTTATTTGTTCACCACAGGAACTAATGGGGGATTAAAATGTGGCAAGATACGATTGTTGAAGAAATCCGTGAGGCTCGTCTAGCACATGCCAGGGAATTCGAGTTTGATTTGAAAGCGATATTTGCCGATCTAAAAAAGCAAGAGGCGAAAAGCGCTCGTAGAATCGTTAAACTTGTGCCAAAGCCAGCCCCTTACCTTGCTGTCGCAAAATAGATTGCGGTCTGCTCTGGCTTCGGCCCCTTCTAAAAATTTTAGAGCGCAGCAGATTAGAAATGTGCGCGTCTGTTGCCTCGTTCGCACGAGGACGTGCTCACTCCGCCACCCCCAACCCCCTTACCACCTCGGCCACCGCCTTCTCATTCCCCACGTTTCCCGGAAAGACTACATAGGGCATCCCCGCAAAGCGGCTCTCTTCTCCCAGCGACCAGAGCGGCACGCCGGGCAAAATCTGCCCGCGCACCAGCGCACGGCGCACGCCCAGCCCCTGCGTCGCCACGTCGCTGGAGGTGATGCCGCCTTTGGCGATCAGGTAGCGCGGTCGCTCCGCCAATCCCTGTACAATCGCGACAAGGCTCTGCGAGACGCGCTGCCCAATCGACAGGCTCGCGTCGCCCGTAGCGGTGACTAGCTCGCGGCTGGTGTAGACAACCACGTCGCGCCCGGCGTGCAGCGCCTCGTTCATCGCTTGAATCGCCCGCTCAATTTCAGCGTCCTGCTCATCCGTCAGCAGCCGTGCCACGTCGACTTCGACGCGGGTAATGTCCGTGGTCGCCAGCAGCGTTTCCAGCTGCGCCGTCGTCTTGGGCACGTGGGAGCCGACGACGACCAGGCCGCCGCTGCCGACTAAATTGTCGCGCAAATCGTCCGCCGTGAGCACGGGCTGCGGCGACAGCCCGGCGCGCACCTGCACAAACGAGGCCGCCGTGCGGTAGAGAAAGCGCTTGCCCTGCGCCTCGGCCTGCAAAATGCCCAGCACCACCACCTGCTGATCGCTCGTGGTGACGGAGTCGACGACGCAGGTGTGGCCGTCCAGCGCCAGCAGCTTCTCCGCCACGCGCTCCGGCCCGCCCCGGCGAATCTCCGCCAGCGACAGCAGCGCGACCTGCTCGGCTGGCGTGCGACCGCCCGTCTTCTCCGCCACCCACTCGCGCAGGTCGGAATGGGCGTAGCCAAAGGCCGCGTCCTGCGCAAAGGGCGTTTGGGCGGCGGGAATCAGCTGCTCATTTTCGGCGACGTAGTGGACGCCGTCGAGGGTGTAGCGACCGCCCTCCAGGAAAAAGGGGATGAGCAGCGTCGCGTCCACCGGCGTGCCCAGCGCCTCCAGCAGGGCGTCGGTTTCGCCGGGAAAGTGGCCGCGCAGCGTCGAATCGCTGCGGGAGACGACGGTGAAGTCGACGCCCGTCTGCTCGCGCGCGGCCACGAGGTTGCGCGCGATCTCCTGGTGGATCATTTGCGCCTCGGCCAGCGGCAGGCTGCGCGAGTTGGTGAGCAGGTAGAAAGCCGGCGCGTCGCGCCGCAGCTCCGCGGCCAGCGACTCGACCGACCACTCCGTCAGCACGGCCGTGTCGTGGACGGTCTGCGTGCCGGTCGGGTCGTCGTCGAGCACGACGAGCTTGCGGTTGGCGTCGCGCAGGCGCTGCCGAATGGCGGGCAGCAGATCGCGTGGCCATTCGGGCGGGAGGTTGGCGAGGGTTTGGTGGAGCGGGAGCGGGTTGGGCATGACGATGTGAACCTGTAGGCGCTGCTTGCTTTGGCGAACTCAGCAGAACTTCAGCTGCGCAATGGTTGGGTTTCTCGAACGGTTTGCACGAAGGGGAATGTGATTTTTTGTGCGGCTGCAAGCGACCGAAAACTGACGTCAAGAAAACATAAAGAAACGGGTTTGGCCTTCGTGCCTTTCAGTCAGGCCAGTCAAGTCGCAGGCGAGATAGTTTGTCATTCCCGCATAGGCGGGAATCCAGGCGCGACCAACAGATGGATTCCGCCTATGCGGGAATGACAAGTCTTGACGGCTCCTTGTCCTGTGCGACCACGGAGCGTCGCTTGCAAGCCGCGCCTACAAGCTTCGCAAGCGCTCCGGCGCGCGCGATGTCTCCTCCAGCAGGCCGACCAGCCGCTTTTGATTCCGAATATCGTCAGCCGGATCGTCATCTTTGGGTGTTTCGAGCAGGAGGGGCACGCCCGCCCAGCGCGGGTCGTTGATCACGTGGCGGAAGCCAGCGTCGCCGATGCAGCCTTCGCCGATGTGCGTGTGGCGGTCGCGGTGGCTGCCCAAATCGTGCTTGCTGTCGTTGAGATGCCAGCAGCCAACGGCCGCCAGCCCCACCTCGCGCTCGATCTCATCCACCAGCGCTTTGTAACCTTGTGGCGTGCGCAATTCGTAGCCCGCCGCAAAGGCGTGACAGGTGTCCACGCAGACCCCCACGCGCGACGGCTCGTGCACCCGTTCGATTACGCGGCGCAGCTCGTCAAAGTTGCGACCCATCACCGTGCCCTGCCCGGCCATCAGCTCCAGCAGCGTGCGCACGTTACCGTTTTCTGGCGCACATTCGGGCGTCTGCGCGTGGATTTGGTTGAGCGCGGCGGCAATGCGCTCGATGGCGGCATCGACGCCGCTGCCGGTGTGCGCGCCGGGGTGCAGCACAACGCTGGGCACGCCGTAGGCGCGGGCGCGGCGCAGCTCGTCGGCGTGGGCGGCGATGCTCTGTCGCCAGAGCGGCTCTTTAGGTGTCGCCAGGTTGATCAGGTAGCTGGCGTGGCTCACCGCGCGCTCGACGCCGCGCGCCGTCATCTCGGCTCGCCAGCGGGCCACGTCCTCCTGATCGATGGGCGGACCCTGCCACTGGCGATTGTTCTTGGTGAAAATCTGCACGGCGTTGCTGCCCACGGCTTCGGCGCGCTCCAGCGCCCGGCTGACGCCGCCGGCAACGGACATGTGCAGGCCGAGGTAGAGAGGGGGCAAGGGGGCTCCTGGTGCGTGGTGGGTGGCGCGTGAACTGGTGGGCAACATGGTAGCACAAGATAGCGAAGTGGGGGGAAATTGAGTGTGGCGAATCTGCTCGACTCTGGTACACTTCGCGCATCAACTATTCACGAATCACTCGTCGGGAGATTCCGTGCTGCTTGCAATCGATACGGCGACGGCGACCGCCTCGCTGGCCGTTTACAATTTAGACGCCGACAAGCTGCTGGCTGAGTGGACGTGGCAGGCGCGGCGGCGGCAGACGCAGGATCTGCTGGGCGCGGCGCAAACGCTGCTGCGTCAGGTGAACTTCGCGCCCTCGGATTTGACTGCGCTGGCCGTGACGACCGGGCCGGGCAGCTTTACCGGCGTGCGCGTCGGCATCAGCACGGTGAAGGGAATTGGCCTGGGCCTGGCGCAGACGCCGCGCGTGGTGGGCGTGCCCACGCTGGCTGTCACCGCCGCGCCATTTTTGACGTTGTTGCCGGATGGCACGCAGTTATGTGCAACGATGCAGGCGGGGCGGGGTCGCTTTAACTGGGCCTTCTTTGACGCGGGCGATCCGTGGCGTCGACCCACCGCGGCGGAACACGCTAACGGGGCGCTGGCTGAGCTGGTAACGCGTGTCGAAGAGGCGGAGTCGCCGCTGTGGCTGGTGGGCGAGCAGACGCCAGCCCTGGCGGACGCCGTGGCGGGGCTGGCGCACGTGCGAGCCGTGGATGGCGTATCGGGGCTGCGGCGGGCCGGGTCGCTGGCGCGGCTGGCGGCGCTGCTCCTGGCGGCGGGTGCAAACGACGGGCTGGACGGACTCTCGCCGCTGTATCTGTCCGAGCCAGGATAGATTTAATCAACTTGTACCTCTCCCACCCTCAATACATCCCCTTCTCCGACCGGTAAGCGCTTCCCATCGCGCCCGTCGTACCACCCCACAATCAACGAATACGTCCCCGCCGCCAAATCCGCCGGCAGCGATAGCGCCTGCCTATCGACGACCGGCTGCTCCGGCAGCCACGCGCTCGTGGGCAGCTGGCTGATTGCGTCGTGCGGCGTCCAATCCAGCTGGGCGACGCGCTCACCGCTGGCGTCCAGCAGGTGGACGAAGGACGTGTAGTCAACGGCGAGCGGCTGGGTTGTGCGCCAGTGGAGCGTAAAGGGCAGCGTGCCGCCCGGCGCGAGCGTTTTGTTTGGCAGGGTCGCGCCGTCGAGCGCGATGTGGTCGCCAAAGCGGGCGTTGAGCGGGGTGGCGGGCGGATCGCCCTCAAGCGGGATGGCCTGCCAGCGCGTGCGCCAGAGACCGTCGCGCGTCTGTTCGTAGCCGCCGAGGCGCAGCGTGTCGCTGCCGAGGCGCGGCAGGTCAGCTTGAGATTGGCTGATGGGCAAGCGCTCGCCGCTGGCCCAATCGTCGCCCGCGTAGACGCCAACCAGCAGCACCAATTCGTCGACGTTCGCATCAGCTGCGTTCCACGGCAGCGTTTCCACCTGAACCGTCCGCCCCGCCGACCACTGCGACGTCGGATACCAGAGCTGGGCGGTGGGCGGCAAGAATTCCGTGCTGGACAACACGTTGAGGTCGGCGTCGGCCAGGGCAACGTAGAATTTGTAGTCGCGATCCAGCGGACGCACCGCCGACCACAAAAATTCGACGACCACCTCCGCTGGCTCGCCCGGCTCGGTGTGCGGCCGTGTCGTAACGCGCCACTGGTGCAAACGCAGCGCATCGCTAAACTCGGCCAGCACGGAATCGGCTACAGAGGGCGGCGTCAGCCACGCGTCATAGAACGGGTTGGGCAACGCTGTCGCCGCGGCGTCGCGCGTCAGCAGCAGGTAGCCGTGGTCGGCGGCGGCAATGCCGTAGTCGCTCGCCAGCAGATCGTCGACCGTCGCGTGTACGTCGCTCGGATGGAGCGGCCAGGCGGGGCCGGTTGCGTCAAGCAGCACGGCGTCGGCGTCGGGCGGGGCGGCGGGGTCGTTGTCGAGGTTGAGGCGCGGGAAAATGTAGACGGTCTCGCGTCCGCTCACGTGTGGGTCGAGCCTGTCCTGGGCGGAAACGCTGGCGTCCGGCGGGATTTGGTCGAGGACGGCGGCGGCGCGGCGGTCGTGCGCGGTAACGGTGTAGGGCACGTGGTTGCGCGAGAAGGGGAGGTAGCCAAAAAACAGCTGATTGCCCACGACACAGGTTAACAGAAGCAAATTAACGCAAAGGCGCCAAGACGCAAAGGGGAGCTTAGTTGACTTGTGTTGGTTCCGCGTCCAGAAAAGAACTCGTCGAGTGCCAACAATCCCCGCCGCCGTGGCAAAAGGCACGATTGGCGCGGCGTAGATCAGGCGGCTCGTCTCGTGCATAAAGGGCGCATCGGCCAGCAGATTGATGCCGAGCGAGGGCAGGGCCAGCAGCAGCAGCTCCGGGGCAAAGAGGGCCAACCCGCCCACGGGCAGCACCACCAGCGCGACGTAGCGCAGGGCGTGCGCCTCGCCCAGCTGCGCCAGCACCGCGCGCGGCTGCGTCACCAAGCCGATGACCATCTCGGCGGGGCCGTCGCCGAGCCAGCCGTAGCGGCTCCAGTGGATGTTGTCCGTAGCGAAGAGCGGCTGGATCACGAGCACGGCGGTCAGCGCCCAGGTGAGCGAGAGCAGGGCCGTGATCGCGCCGAGGCGTCGGCGTCGCAAAAAGATGAAGGCGTAGAGGCCGAGCATGAAAGTCAGGAGGCCAATTTCTTCTTTGCAGGCGGCGGCTAAAAGTATAAAAAGAAGAAATTTAGCCGCGGATTGACGCGGATTGACGCGGATTTTTTGCTCTAGGGCTGCGTCGTACTGGAAAAGGAAGAAGAGGGCCGCCAGCAAAAAGGTCGGGGCGAGGGTGACGGGGTGGAATTCGAGAAAGTTGGCGGCCTGGATCGAGGGGTTGAGCAGGAAGGCGAGCGCAAAGACGAGGGCGAGCCAGAGGTTGCCGAGCTGGAGCCGAGCCAGCGCAAAGGTCGGCAGCGCGCCGAGGGCCGCGATGACGGCTTGGAGGATCAGCAGCGTTTGTGGGCCGGGGAACACGCGATAGATTGCGGCAATGGGCAGCAGGATCGGCTCGACGTGCAGGCTGAGCCGGTTCATTACGCCGGGCTGGTTGGTCTGGCGCAGCAGGTCGCCAAAGGCCGTGTTCCAAACGGCCTGGTTGAGGTTGCCCATGTCCAGCGCGCGCGACTCGAAGGCGGCGTAGCGGGTGAGCGTGTAGTGCGAGAAGTAGAAGGCGTACCCGAGGACGGCGAGGGCGAGGAGCAGGTGCGGCAACCTGATTCTTCTAGCGGATACAGCGGATTGAGCGGATTTTTGCGGATTTTTCTGATCCGCTTGTATCTGCTCAACCCGCTGCATCCGCTGCATCCGCTCGCTACCTGCTGTATTCGACAAAGCTATGGATTCCGCTACGCCGCTTCCGGCGCACCCACGCGACCGCGTCGCGCCGTGCGCTGCGGAGCCGCGCGCGGGCTATCGACCACGGGAATCGCGCCGAGGACGGGTACGCCGATCGCGCGCTCGACGGCCTGGACGGTGCGCAGCCGGTCCGCCTCCATCCACGTCAGCAGCAGCACGATGGCGATGCCGAGCATCGTGCCGAGCACGCCGCCCGCAATGGCGTTGGTTTCGGGGTTGGGCTGGATTTGGGCATATTGAGGCTCGCGGCTGACGAAGAGCACTTCAATGCGGTCGCGCTTGTCCTGCTGAGCATAGTATTGCTGGCGGTCGTCCACAAAATTCTGCGCCCAGGCAACGGCAGCGGTGGCCGCTACACTGGGATCACGTGCCCGGAATTCAAAGTCAATAATAAAGGTGCTGGCATCCTCGCTAGCCGTGGCGTTGCCCAAAAAATCGTTGGGCTGCATATCAAGCTGTGCCGCGCTGATCACCTCTTGTGCGACCTCAAACGTTTTCGCGCGCGTAACAAAGTTGCGCATCAAGTCTTTAGCCGTACCGGCCAGGCCAAAGTCTGCACGGGCGGGCACGGTGCTGACCTGCACTGTCGCTTTGTAGAGGTCCTCTTGCACGTAGCTGATGCCAAAGGCAGCAATCGCCGCCAGCAGCGCCGCGGCCACGATGATCCAGCCGCGTCGGCGCAAAATGCGAATGTATTCGTTGAGGGTCATGGGTGGGTCCTTGAACAAGTAGACGGGTTACGAAATATCTATAAATGTGGTGCGTGGTGCGTGGTGCGCGAACTGGTAGAGCAACTGGTCGGTAATTCTACCAGTTCACGCACCACGCACTACTTCTTTGGAATCTCCCCTAAGACGGTCAACCCCAGCCGCTCCACTTCGCGCCGATCCCTCACCGACGCGTCCAAATAGTCTAGCAGGAAAACGAGGCCGATGCCAACTAAAAGGGCGAGCAGCACGCGCAGCGGCAAATCGATCTGCGAGCGCAGGCCGGGGCCGACGGCGCTTACGGTGGGGCCGTTGGTGATCACGATTTCGGATTCGAGCGCGGCGAGCTGCCGCAGGTAGTCGCCGCCGTCCTGCTGAATTTCGTCCGCCGCGGCGCTGATGATGGCCTGGGCCTGCGCTTCGTCCGGCCACGCAATCGTGAGGTTGACAAAGCGGTGCAGGTCGCCCGTAAACGAACTGCCGCTGATCGCGCCCGCCGGAATGTCGATGCCCTCCGCAGCCAGCCGCTCGCTGATTTCGCGCGCAAACAGCTCGCCACGCACCAGCTCGGACAGGTCGTCGACGAGATATTCACTCGTGAGCGCGGCAAAGTAGTACGGATCATAGGTCGTCGCGTCCGCATTCTCCGGCGGCAGCACGCTGACGAGCAGCTGCAGCGAGGCGTTGTACGTGGGCGGCGCGGCCTGCCACGGGCGCAGCTGAGCGGCGCTGATCACGCCGACGAGCAGCGCCAGCAGGAGCGGCAGCCACCAGCGGCGGCGGAGGATAGACCAGTAGTCGCGAAGTTCCATAGATAGAACGTGGTGCGTGGTGCGTGATGCGTGAACGGGTACTTGGTGTTGTCACAAGGTCGCAGGCGCTGCTTTCAGTTGCGCAATCTTAATCTGCCGCATCAGATTACCCGGCAGGAAAGAATATCGTCGTGCGGCTGCAAGCCGCACCTACGGTTGGACTAGTACAGCTGGGCGTAAATAGTTGAGCAGTTTCGCGGGCCATCGCCGCTGGTGGCTAAAGCCCACCAGCTTGCCTGGGGAAAACCGGCTAAAGCCGGTTGGCGCTGGTCGGGCCAACTCACCATCTGCCCAATCATTTAGGCCGCCGTGCACTAGCTAATCCGCCGCCACCGGCTCCCTCGTCGACGACCGGTCGCGCGCCGTGCGCTCGCGCTTGCTGGCGATCAGCTCGACGTACTTTTTCATACGCCGCCGAAAGTTGGCGGTGCTAAACAATTCCGCCTGGGCGCGGCAGGCCGCCGGGTCGTACGAGAGCGGCTCGAAGCACGCGAGCGTCTCGTGCAGGCTGTCGACCGTCTGCTCGGCGAAGTGTTCGCCGGAAAGGCCGGGCGCGACGGTGTCGAGCGCGCCGCCACCGGCAAAGGCGACGACCGGTCGCCCGGCGGCCATGGCTTCGACGGGGGCGATGCCAAAATCCTCCAGCCCCGGAAACAAGAACGCCTTGCACCCCTGCATCAGTTCCCGCACCCGCTCACGGCTTTGCCCACCCAAGAAGGTCACGTTGCCCGGCGCGCTGGCTTCCAGCTCGGCACGGTCCCGCCCGGCGCCGACAACGATGAGGCGCTCGTGGGGCAGGCGGGCAAAGGCCTGCACGGCGAGATCGATGCGCTTGTAGGGAACGAGGCGGCTGACGATCAGGTAGTAGTCGCCAACTGTCGGGGCCATGCCCGGCCCAAGATATTGTCCACTGCTGGGCGCAAAATAACCGCCTGGCCCCATGCTGGGCGCAAAGTATTCAGTGTCGACGGGCGGGTGGATGATGACGCTGTCGCGGTCGTAGATGTTGCGGATGCGGCGACCAATTTCGCTGCTGATGGCAATAAAGTAGTCGACGCGCTGGGCGGCTTGCCAATCCCACCAGCGCAGGGTGGCGAGCAGGGGCTGGAGCGCGGCGCTGGTGAGTCGCCCAAACTGCTCGCGCTCCTGGTAGTGTTGGTAGAGCCAGAGAAAGCGGGTGGGCGAGAGGCAGTAGCAGATGTGGGTGGCGTTGCCCAAGGCGGCGTCGCCGGTTTGGACGCCGTGACAAAAGCCACTTTTGTTGCTGAGCACAATATCATACTCGCGCAGGTCGGTGCGCTGGAAGGCGAGCGGGTAGAGCGGCAGGTAGCGCTGGTGGTGGGCGGCAACGCCGGGCAGCCGCTGCATAAAGCTGGTGCGCACGTCCCACTCGCGGTAGGGATCGGGCATCCGCTCTGGGGCGTAGATGCTGGTGTAGACGGGCGCGCGGGGAAAGAGATCGACAAATTCCTCCAGCACATTTTCCGCGCCGCCACGCTGGTTGAGCCAGTCGTGGACGAGGGCGATGCGCGCGCCGTGAAAGGGTGTGTGGTGAAAGGGGTCGCTCATGGGGCAACTCGAAAAACGGCGATGTCGGGGGTCGATGCTGAGATCGGCTTGTGCATGGTGCGGGCTATTGTACAAGAATTGGGGGCGGGAACCAAACATCAACAATGGGGCAACGAAGAGGAAACAAGAAGCAGGTAGGGTAGGCAAAGAAGATTTAACGCGGAGAGCGCAGAGGGGACGCGAAGGCCGCGTTGAAAAATTTGCAATTCACGAAGGAACCCAATTATGTACTCATTTGAGATGGACGACGAACAGAAAATGCTGGTGGAGACGGTGCATCGCTTTGCCGAAAAGCAGATGCGGCCGCTGCACCGCGAGGCCGAGGAGGCCAAGGCCGTGCCGGACAAAATCGCGCGGCAGGGGTGGGAGCTGGGGCTGCTGCCCGGCGCCATCGAGGCAGAATATGGCGGCTTTGGCGAATACTCGGCGCTGACCAGCGCGCTCTATCTCGAAGAGCTGGGCTGGGGCGATGTGGGCATCAGCCTGCACCTGCTGACGCCGAGCCTCTTTGCCACGCCCGTTGCGCTCTTTGGGACGCCGGAGCAAAAGGCGGAGCACCTGCCCCGTTTTTGTGACGAAGAGCGGGCGAAGGCCACCGCCGCCTTCACGGAGCCCGTCTATCAGTTTGACCCCGCCGAGATGGCGACAATCGCCGAGAAGCAGGACAACAACTTCGTCCTCAACGGGCGCAAAACCTTTGTGCCGCTGGCCAACGAGGCCGAATGGCTGCTTGTTTATGCCAATGCACTGACGAGCACGGGCAAGGGGCGCACGCAGGCCTACATCGTGCCGAGCGCCGCACCGGGCGTGACCGTCGGCGAGCGGGTGACGATGATGGGCGCGCAGTCGCTGGCCGTCTACGAAGTCGACTTTGAAAACGTGGTCGTGCCCAAAGAGAATCGGCTGGGTGGTCGACGGGGCGTGCGGCTCAACCGGCTGCTGACGGTGGCGCGCATTGGCGCGTCGGCGCTGGCGGTGGGGCAGGCGCGCGCGGCTTACGAGTACGCGATGGCCTACGCCAAGGAGCGCGAGGCCTTTGGCGAGCCGATTGCCCATCGCCAGAGCATTGCCTTTATGCTGGCCAACATGGCGATTGAGATTGAATCGGCGCGCGTGATGGTGTGGGAGGCGGCCTACAAGCTGGACAACAACGAGGACGCCACGAAGTCCGCCGCGCTGGCCAAGCACTTTGCCGACAATATGGTGATGGAGGTGACGGACAGCGCGCTGCAGGTGCTCGGCGGCCACGGCTACGTGCGCGATCACCCGGTGGAGCTGTGGCTGCGCAACGGGCGCGGCTTTGCCACGTGGGATGGATTGGTGATGGCCTGAGAATTTTGGATTTTGGATTTACGATTTACGAGGGGTTGGTCGGATGGCGTTTGTTGTCGCGCTGGGAAAAAGTTTTGGCGGAGACAATGTGACCGTGCGATCAACCAATCGCAAATCGCAAATCGTAATTCGTAAATGGAGAAATTATGTCAATCAAATTTGAACTACCCAAAGCCGTCGAGTCGCAGCTCCGGCCCGTGGAGGTTATCGCCGAGCAGGTGATGCGGCCGGAGAGCCGCCGGCTGGACGACGACGAGCACGCGCGGCCGGACAAGTTCGTCCACATGATCTGGCCGCAGATGACGGAAATGGAGCGGGCCAATCTGGAGGCGTCGCTGCGGCGGACCCAGCGGAGCACAAATGGGACGAACGGCGCTCATGCTGTAAACGGCACAAATGGCGTACGGCACACGAACGGCAGCAACGGCAGCAGCAAAATCACCAACAACGTAACTACTAAAGCCGGGCTGGATGCGGCGGCGGAGCAGCAAATTAAGACGGCGACCAAAGCCACCAAGGCCAACGCCAGCATGGCCAATATGTCGCTGATCCACATGATTGAGATGTTGAGCTGGGGCGACGCGGGCGCCTACCTCTGCATCCCGGCGAGCGCGCTGGCGGGGGCAGCGGTCAACGCCGTGGGCACGCCGGAGCAGCTGGAGCGCTTTCTGCGCCGCTTTACCGAGGGCGAGCCCAAGTGGGGCGCGATGGCGATGACGGAACCGCAGGCTGGCTCCGACACGAGCAACATCCAGACCACGGCGACCTACGACGAGAAGACCGACGAGTGGGTGCTCAACGGGCAGAAAATTTTTTGCACCAGCGGCAAGCTCGCGCTGGACGAGTCCGACGGCATCGTGGTCGTGTGGGCGACGGTGGACAAGAACGCCGGGCGTGCGGGCATGAAGTCCTTCGTGGTCGAGGCGGGGACGCCGGGGGCCGAGATCGTCAAGGTTGAGGAGAAGCTGGGCATCCGCGCCAGCGACACGGCGACGATTGCCTTTGACAACTGCCGCATTCCCGGCGCCAACATTTTGGGCAGCGCCGAAGTGAATCAGAGCAAGAACAGCAAGGGCTTCAAGGGGGCGATGAAGACCTTTGACGCCACGCGGCCCATTGTCGCCGCGAGCGCGATTGGCGTGGGACGCGCGGCCTTTGAGTTCACGCGCGACACGCTGGCCAAAGAGGGCGTGAAGATGGACTACACCTCGCCGCGCCACAAGCTGAGCGCCGTGCAACTTGATCTGCTGGAGATGGAGGCGCAGCTGCGCGCCGCGTGGCTGCTCACGATCAAGGCGGCGGCGCTGCTGGATCAGCAGAAGCCGAACAAGCTCGAATCGTCGATGTGCAAGGTCAAGGCCGGCAAGGCGGTGACGCTGATTACGCAGCAGGCCGTCGCGCTGCTGGGGCCGCTGGGCTACACCACGGCGACGCTTGTGGAAAAGTGGATGCGCGACGCGAAGATCAACGATATTTATGAGGGGACGGGGCAGATCAACACGCTGATTGTCGCGCGGCAGATTTTGGGGTATACGCGGAGAGAGTTGAAGTAGGAGATGAATAAAGAACGATGAATACTGATTGGGCACGCAACGAGATCGGGTGTTGCTGAATTGCCTAGCTCGTCATCTTTAATCTTTTTTCTCCTCCTGCGATTTCAACAGGCTTACAATCTTCTCCTCTTCGTAGTTTTTGATAAGCTTGGCCAGCGCATCGGCAAAGGGTCGGTGCGCTGGCGCTTGGTTCGCGAGCTGCTCAACCTGCTTTTGCAGGTTGGGCAGCTCGCCTTTTAGGGCCATGTCCAGCAGATGGGAAAGCTCGGCGGCGGGCGGCGCGACGAGCGGCGGCGCTGCCCCGTTCTGCCCGTGAGCCGCCGCGGCGACAACGCTTGATCCATTTGCTGGCAGCGGCAGGTGGGGGGATGCCGTGGGCGAAATCAAGCCGGCTTCCCCGTTGCGCAGCAGCCACACTGCCGGGAACGTGCCCTCGAAGACAAATTCACTGCCTTCGCCGAACGTGCTTGTCACGGTTAAATCGCCGTCCATGGCGTAAACCAGCTCTTGGGTGATGGCGAGCCCTAGGCCCGTGCCCTTGGCCCGCTGGCGCGAATCACCCACCTGCTCAAAGGGCCGAAAGATAGCGTCCAGCGCTTGGGGCGGGATGCCAACGCCCGTGTCGGCGACGGTGAAGCGGAGATGGGCGGTGTTTGCCGTTTGCTGTACCAGCTCGACGGCGAGCGTGACCTTGCCCGCTGATGTAAACTTGAAGGCGTTCTCCAGCAGATTGAGTAGAATCTGGCGCAGCCGCGTCTGGTCCGCCACGATGATCGGCGGCAGCGCGGGCGAAATCTGCGCAGAAAATTGAATCGCCTGCTCGCGTGCGCGGCTGCGGTAGCCTTCGCCAAGGTCGCCGAGGAAATCGGCCAGTACAATTGACGTGGGCAGCAGCTCCAGCTTGCGCGCCTCGATTTTGGACAGGTCCAGAATGTCGTTGATAAAGCTCAACAGGTGTTCACCATTGCGCTGGATGATGCCGAGCGCGTCTGTCTGCGCGGCGGTGAGTCCTCCATCGCGCTGCAAGATTTGCACGTAGCCCAGAACGCCGTTGAGGGGCGTGCGCAGTTCGTGGCTCATGCTGGCCAGAAATTTGCTCTTGGTCCGGTTGGCGCTCTCCGCCGTCTCTTTGGCCTGGGCCAGCGCCTGGAAGGTTTCGTCCAGCTCGCTCGCCATGCGGTTAAAGGTGATGGCGAGATGACCAATCTCGTCGTCGGTTTCCACGGTGGCGCGTGCGGTTAGATCGCCGGAGCCAATGCGTTTGGCGGTGTTGCGCAGGCGGTGGATGGGCTTGGCGACGTTGCGGCGGAAGATGTAAACCATTGCTGTGCCCAGCAAAAGCACCGATACCCCGCCCAACAGCGTTTGGTAGCGCAGGTTGCTCAAGTTGCGGCTGCCGTCGAGCAGCTCTGCCTGCAGCAGCGTCTGCTGGCTCAGCGCCAGCGATTCGAGCAGGGCAATCATCCGCTCGGTTTCGGGTTCCATCTCGTTCTGAAAAATGTAGCGATCCGTACGGCTCTCTTCCCCCTCGACGGCGGCAAAAACTTGATTGGAGAGCAGCAGGAGTTCAGCCCGCGTGCTGGCCAGACGCTCAAACAGGGGCTGGCTGCTGTTGAGCGCGGCACGCTGCTCGTTATTCTGCTGATTGGCATTTTGTTGATTGGCGGAAAAGGAATCGACCAGATCGCCAAAATGCTTGCTGTTGGTGACTAGCTCGGTGGAGTAGCGAAATTTGAAGGTCAGATCGCCGGTCGCGGCATAGGCGCTCAGGTTGGTGCTCATGCCGTCGAAGGAGGTGTGGAAGCCCGTCAGCGCGCTCAGCAGCAGCGTCTGCTCATCGCCGGTTGCCTCTTGAAGCCGCTGCGTCATCCGCTCGACATCGGCCAGCAGCGCAGCGTTGAGGGGCTGCACATCGACCGTTTCCAGACGCAGCGCCGGTTGGTTTTCAAGCGGGTTGTCGTGGAGGGCAAAGAGCTGCTCCGGGGTGGGGAGCCACGTGGCGAAGGTGTTGATTAGTTCGTCCAGCCGCTCCACATCCCGTGGCTCTGTCCAGTTGGCGGAAAGCGTTTTGAGCTGGGTCAAGTTCTGCTGAAAGTGCGCCTTGGCCTGGTTGTAGTTGTTGATATTCTGCAAATCACCCACGGCCAGGTAGCCGCGCACGGCGGCCTGCATCTTGAGCAGGTTGGCTTGGGCGCTGGTCGCGGCCAGCGTGGTGGGGACGCGCACGTCCACCGTCAGGTTGATTTTGTCGGTGGCGGCGCTGCCCGCGGCAAAGATCACGCCCACAATTAGCAGCAGCACCAGCACCAGCGCCGCAAAGCCGAGATTGATTTTGTGGCCGAGGTTGAGATTGTTGAAGCGCTGAAACATGGTTGAGATTACTCCAGCCGCGCCAGCTCCGCATCCGCCGCCTGGGCCGCCGCTTCGAGCGCCTGCTGCGGCGTCATCTCGCCAGCGATGGCGGCGTGGATATAGGGCGCGATGGCGTCGCGCACCTGCACATGGAACGGGAAGGGCGGTGCGCCGGAGAAGAGCGACCCCTGCTTCTTCATCAGCGTATAGTAGCCATTTAGCCGCCGGTCCTGTGCCTGCACCAGCGGATCATCAAAGGTCGACAGGTGCACGACGCGCCCGCTCTCGATTGCCCACTCCGCTTGCAGCGATGGCTGCGCGAGATATTGAAGCCAGAGCAGCGCCGCCCGTTTGTTGCTTGAATCGACGGGAATGCCAAAGGCCGCACCGTCGTAATAGCCAAGATAGCCCACCCCCACCGCGGCATCCTCGATCACGCCCGGCGCGGTGGGCGGCAGGGCCACCCCCACCTTGCCCGCCACGCGCGAGCGTGCGGCGTCACCCGCAATCCAGGCCACATTCTCGCCGTAGACCCACCCCTGCGCAACGCGACCCTGCGCAAAGGTGATGGCCACATCGCTCCAATCGCTCTCGGGCGATTCCGGCGGGGCAAGGCGCAGCAAATCCACCCAGTACGTCAGCGCATCCACGGTCTGCTGGCTGTCTAGGCTGCCGCCGTTCTGCTCGCTGGCGCGCAGCGTTTCTAAGTTGATGCCCCAGTTGTAAAGGCCAAAGCTGGGCGCAATCGTCTCGAAGAATTCGTAAAACGAGGCAATCCCCGTCGTGGTGGCCTGGAGCGATGTGCCCCAGAGCTCCAGGTCGTTCTCCGCGCCATAAGCAGTGAAAAATTCGGCCAGATCGCGGTATTGCTCAAAGTTGACGGCGGGCGAAAGCGGATAGTGATACTGGTTTGCAAACGCGGCTCGCAGCGTGGGATCGGCGAAGAGGTCGGTGCGGTAGAGGTAGACTTTGATAAACGCTTCAATGGGCAGGCCGTAGAGATCGCCGCTGGCGGGTTCGACAAAGGCGTTGATAAAGTCGGTGAAGTCGTCGAGCACAAAATCGGGCGAGGCCAGGGCGGGGTTGTCGCCAAGCAGCTCGGACAGGTTGGTGAGATGGCCCTGCGCCAGATAGCCGTAGATGACATCCTGCTCCACGTAGACAAAATCGTAGCGCCGGCCGTCCTCGCCCACGCCACCGTTCTCGATAATCTGCTCGATTTCGTCGTTGCTGCTGATGCGCAGTTCGACGTCGATGCCGCTCTCTGCGGCAAAGCGCGGGGCCAGCACGTCCCGCACGTAGAGCGAGGGCGGGCTGTTCTCGCTGATGCCGTGGAGCGTTGTGCCCGCGTAGGGTACGACCGCATCGGCCCAGAAATCGCTGTTCGATGAGGAAATATCGGATTGTAAAGCAGGCGCTGGATCGACGGAATTTGCGGAATCGCGACAGGCAACAAGCGTCCACAAAGCCACGGTTAGCAGGAAAAGCTGGGTGAATTTCGGTTTGGAGGAAGTGCAAGCAAAGGGAGCGTATCGGCGGGCGGCCCGCGAGACCGCTCCCCCCAATCCCCTCTCCCACGGGAGAGGGGGCTTCGCCCGGCTCGTTGACGACGGGCTCGCGCTGGGGGAGAGAGATCGGATGCCCCACCGGCGCGGATTCGCCCCCAAGCTGAAATACATCCGGAAAAGATTACGTGCTTGCATCGAGTTCACCCATCCAGACTAATGATGCCGTTGCGGATGGCATATTTTGTAAGGTCCGCCAGGTTGTGCAGATCGAGCTTCTGCATCAAATTCAGCCGGTGGACGCCAACCGTTTTGGCGCTGATGTGAAGCTGCTGGCCAATCTCCTGATTGGTAAAGCCTTCGGCGACCAACTGCAACACCTCCCGTTCGCGCTCCGTCAGCACGCTGTCCGAGGCGTTTTTGCCGGATGCTTCGCCAGCGCGCACGTATTCGTCGATGATCGCCCGCGAGACCGCCGGGCTTAAAAACGAATCGCCGCGGTGGATGGCCTGGATGGCCGTAATTAGATCGGTGGGCGCGGTCTGTTTGACCAGGTAGCCAGCAGCCCCGGCCTGCAAAAATTGGAAGACGTATTCTTCGTTGGTGTGCATGGTTAAGATCAAGACGCGCACGTGGGGCAGCAGCTTGCGGATCTGTCGCGTGGCCTCCAAGCCGTTAAGCAGCGGCATGGTGTGGTCCATCACCACAATGTCGGGGAGCAGCGCCTCGGCCTGCGCCACCGCATCGCGCCCATTTCCCGCCTCGCCCACCACGTCGATCCCCGGCTCATCATCCAGCAGCGAGCGAATCCCCTTGCGCACAATCGTGTGATCCTCGGCCAACAGCACGCGAATCTTGCTCATGGCGCGGCCTCCAGCGGGAGCCGAACGCAAATCCGCGTCCCCGCGCCGGGCGCAGAGTCGATTTGCCACGAGCCGCCCAACAGCGTCGCCCGCTCGCGCATCCCCAGCAGCCCCATGCCGCTGCTTCGGTCGCTTTGGCTTAACACGTTTTCCGGCTCGAAGCCACGTCCGTCGTCCACCACCGTGGCCACCACCGTAGCCACCACCGTAGCCACCACTTGTTGCGACGTTGCCCGCCCCGGGGCAACGGCAGCGCCCGCGTCGGCTTGGGCGGTAACAATCGCTAGGTCAAGCTGTACGTGGGTGGCCGCGGCGTGGCGCGCCACGTTGGTGAGGGCTTCCTGTAGAATGCGGTAGAGGGCGGTCTCGACGGGCGGGGAGAGCCGGGGCCGCGCGTCGAAGCCGCGCTCGCGGAAGTCGACGGGGATATTTAGACGGTTGGCAAAGCGATTGACGTACCAGCGCAGGGCGGGGACGAGGCCCAGATCGTCGAGCATGGCGGGGCGCAGATCGAGCGCCATCTCGCGGATCTGCTCGACCGTTTCGTTGGCAAGCTGGCTGGCTTCGTGCAGCCGCTCGCGCACGCGGGGCGAGGCCGTCTCGGGAAGCGCTTTATCGACGGCGCTCAAGTTTATGCAGATCGCGGTGAGCGTTTGCCCCAGCTCATCGTGTAGCTCGCGGGCAAGTCGCCAGCGCTCCTCCTCTTGCACTTCCGTGAGCCGCGTCGCTAGCGTACGCAGCTGGCTGCGCTGCTGGGCCACGGCCTGGAGCAGACGCGCTTTTTCCACTTCGTGGCTTTGCGCAAGCCGACTGTTCTGCTCGCGCAGATTCTGCGTCAAGCTCTGCTGGCGCAGGTGGGTGGTGATGCGCGCCAGGACTTCGGCCTGCTGCAGCGGCTTGGTCACGTAGTCAACTGCGCCCGCCTCGAAGCCGCGGACTTTATCTTCCGCGTTGGCGAGGGAGGTCATAAAGAGGATGGGGATGTGGCGGGTGGCGGGGTCGGCCTTGAGCTGGCGGCAGGTCTCGAAGCCATCGATGCCGGGCAGGAGCACGTCGAGCAGGATGAGACTGGGCGCGCTGTAGCGAACGCGCTGGAGGGCGCTTTCGCCGCTGAGCGCAATGCGCAGGCCAAAGCCATACGCCTGCAAAAAGTCGACGAGCACGTCGAGGTTGTTTGGCGTATCGTCGACGAGCAGAATGCTGTAGTCCGCATAGCGAATCGCGCCCGGCGCTGCGTTGGCTTCTGCGCTGGTTTCTGCGCTGAATTCAGCGCGCGCCGGCGGGATGGGCTCTGGAGAAACGACCGCTGCGCTTGTACTCATGTTGGCTGTAGATGAACTTTCCGCGTTTTACCCTGGGCAAACTGCTCAAACAGCGTGGGAAATTCGGTTAGCGCCGCCGTGTGGCTCACCAGCGGATCGATGTTGATCACGCCCGTATCGAGCCAGGTGATGGCCTGTTGAAAGGTGTAGCAAAGGGCAAAGCTGCCGATAACCTGCCAGTCGTTGCGAAACACGTCGTAGGGGCGCACATTAATCCGCGCGTCCATGGGCGCGACGCCAAACATCAGATATTGGCCGCGGGGCTTGAGATAGCGAAAGCCATTCTCGATCACGGCGGGCACGCCCGTGGCATCGGCCACCAGGCCAAAGCCGTGGGGAGCCAGCGCTTTGAGCGCTTGGTCGAGATCGGGGCCCGCTTCGAGCGTGGTGGTTGCGCCTAATTCCGCGGCCAGCTTTAGCCTGTCCGGCTGCTTTTCGACGACGACGATGGGGCCAGCGCCGCTGTGTCGCATGGCCTGGAGCAGCAGCAAACCGATGGGGCCCGCGCCAAAGAGCACAATCGAATCGGCCGGGGGAATGCGCAAACGGGACATGCCGTAGACAATGCAGGCCAGCGGCTCGATAAAGGCCATCTGCGCGTTGCTCAAGCTGTCCGGCACATTGTAGCAGGCCTTGCCGGGAACCGCCACATACTGGGCAAAGCCGCCCGGTCGCGTCACGCCTACCACCTGTAAATTCAGACAGTGGTTGGATTCTTCGCGGCGGCAGAATTCACAGTGCCCGCAGTACAAGTTGGGGTCCACGGCCACGCGGTCGCCCACCTGCACGCCCGTCTGCACCCCGCTGCCGACTTCGACCACGCGCCCGCCAAATTCGTGGCCGGGAATCAGCGGGAATTCGCCCATGTACTCGTTGCGGTAGATGTGCAGATCCGTGCCGCAAATACCGCTCGTCTCCACCTGCACGACGACTTCGTCGGGCGCGCAGGTGGGATCGGCCACGGTTGTAAATTCGATTGTTTCGGGTTTGGGAAAGACGATTGCGTTCATAAGTTGTGTTGGGGAAACTATTTCACGGCACCCATGGTCAGCCCCGTCACCAGTTGACGCTGGGCCACCCAGCCAGCGACGAGCACCGGGAAGACGGTCGCCGTGGCTGCCGCCGACATCTTGGCCCAAAAGAGACCTTCGGAGGTCTTGAAGGAGGAGATGTAGACGGAGAGCGGTGCGGCATCGATAGTCGTTAGGTTGAAGGCGAAGAAGAACTCGTTCCAGGAAAAAATGAAACAGAGCAGCGCCGTCGCCGCCAAGCCGGGCACAACGAGCGGCAGCACCATGGTGCGGATTTCCTGCCAGAGCGTCACGCCATCCATGCGCGCAGCCTCGATGATTTCGAAGGGAATATCAATCATAAAGGAGCGCACCATCCAGATGACCAGCGGCACGTTCATGCCAGCGTAGATGATGATCATGCCCACATGGGTGTCGAGCAGGTTGAGCCACTGAAAGATAACGTAGAGCGGCACAATCACGCCAGCGGGCGGCAACATGCGCGTGGACATAACCCAAAGCATCGAGGCATCCGTGCGTTTGGTGGGGTAGAAGGCCATGGCGTAGGCAGCGGGCACGCCCAGTATCAGTGCGACCACGGTTGAGACGCCGGTGATAAGCAGGGTATTGCCCAGGAATTTCAGATAACTCGTCGAAACGAGTGCATTCGTCCAGTTTTCCAGCGTGGGCGTAAAGAGAAACTGGGGTGGAAAGGCAAAGGCCGCCTGCTCCGTCTTGAACGAAGTCAGCACCATCCAGAGGACGGGGAAGAACATGAGGAAGGCGAGCAGGTGGGTCAGCGTGGTTAGCAGACGCTCGCGGGTAGAGCTTCGCATATAGTTACTCCAATCCAATTTCTGCCTGATCTTCGTTGCGCAGCACGCGCAGGAAGAGCAGCACGACAAAGTTTGCCAAAATGACAGCCAGCACGCCAAAGGCTGCGGCGCGGCTCACGTTCCAGCGCAAAAAGCCCTCCTTGTAAATCTCAAAGGGCAAGTTGGTTGTGGCAATACCCGGCCCGCCCGAGGTCATAACAAAGATGTGACCAAAAATATTCAAAATAAAGAGCACTTCCATCAGCAGCGCAATCTCGATAAAGGTGCGCAGATGGGGCAAGATGATATAGCGAAAGAGATTGAAGCCGTTGGCGCCGTCCAGATTCGCGGCCTCTAATGTTGATGCGGGGAGAGATTGCAAACCTGCCAGCAGAATCAACATAACAAAAGGCGTCCACTGCCAGGAAACGGTGACGATGACAGAGGGCATGGCGTATCGGGCCAGCCAGTCGACCGGAGGCAAGCCAAGAAGGCTCAACAGATAGGTGCCCAGACCAAAGGCGGGGTGCAGCAGCACGTTTTTCCAGAGCACGGCCGCTACAACGGGCATAATAAGAAATGGCGAAATCAGCAGCGTGCGCGCCAGCCCGCGGCCCACAAAGGGCCGGTTGAGCAGCAGGGCAAAGAACAGCCCCATCACAAAGGTGATGATGACTACGCTTACCGAAAGCACGAGCGTGTTCCAAAGGATTTGTAAAAAGTCGGGATTCTGGAAGGCACGCGCGTAGTTGCGAAAGCCGATCCAATCAATATTACCCGGGCGGAGCAAATTCCAGTTGCGGAAGCTGTAGTAAATGGCAAGCGCAAAGGGAATTTGCGTAACAATTACGAGAAGTGTTAGCGTCGGCGCGGAAAGGAATTTTCTTCGCTCTCGAAGTTGCGTCGCAGATGATGTGATAGCCATAGGTTGGATTCCCGAGTGGAACGTTGAGACAAAATGTTGACAACGCATTACGTAATGTGTGAACCAGACGATGTATTGATGTCTGGTTCACACATCACGCATCACGCTTTGCGCACCGTGCACTGCTTATGCGCATCGCGCTTCATACGCTTGCTTATCGATAACCGGCATCCTCAACCGCGGCCAGCGTTGAAGCCTGGGCGCGCTCCAGCGCTTCTTCGACGGTAATGTTGCCCGCCAGCGCCTCGGCAATCGATTGTGCCACATCCGTGCCAATGCCCTGGAATTCGGGAATGTCCACAAATTGCACGCCGGTGTAGGGCACGGGATCGCGCGTGGAGTCTGTGGGGTCAGCGCCTTCAATGGCCTGAATCGTCATTTCGGCGAAGGGCGCAGCATCCAGATACTCCTGGCGCTCGTAGGTCGAAACGCGCGTGCCAGGAGGAATCGAGGCCCAGCCATTCTCCTCGGCGACAATCTCGATGTAGTCCGTGCTCGTGGCCCAGGTGATGAAGCGCAGCGCGGCGTCCGCGTTTTCACTGGTTTCGGGAATCGCCAGATTCCACGACCAGAGCCAGGCATTGCCTTTGTCGACCGAGCCAACCGGAGCCTGTGCGTAGGCGATATCAGGGCCTGCATCGGAGTTGGCGAGGAAGCCCGCGGCCACCGTCGCATCAACCCACATAGCGGCCTGCCCCTGCGACATCAGCGTCAGCGACTCGGTAAAGCCGTTGCCCGTCACACCGGGAGGGCCACATTCCTGCACCAGGTCGGCGTAGAAGGTAACGGCCTCTTGCCATTCCGGGGAGTCCAGCTGAGGCATCCACTCTTCGTCGAACCAGCGACCACCAAAGGTGTTGACCACAGTGGTCAGCGGGGCCATGACTTCGCCCCAACCAGGCAGACCACGCAGCGCAATACCAAAGACGCCGTTTTCGGGATCGTGGACTTCACACGCAATGTCGCGCACTTCCTCCCAGGTGGGCTGTTCGGGCATCTCAAGCCCGGCTTCGCCCAAAATCGCCTGGTTATACATCAAGAAGCTGGATTCAGCGTAGAAAGGCACGGCGTAAAGCTCGCCATCCACGGTGAGGCCGGAGCGCACGGAGGGTAGCAGGTCGTCGAAATCGTAATCGGCCTGTACCATGTCCGGATATTCTTCGCCCAACGCGTCGATGGATTTGAGCCAGCCGTTGCGGCTCCAGATGGGTACTTCGTAAATACCCACGGTCACAATGTCAAATGAGGCTGCGCCCGTCGCCACATCGGTGGTAACGCGTGCGCGCAGTTCGTTCTCCGGCAGCACCACCCACTCCAGGTTGATGCCCGTCTCATCGGTGAACATGGCGGAAAGCTCTTCCATTACCTGCATGTCCGGGTTGTTGACGGTGGCAACCGTGAGCGTAACGTCGCTCATGTTGGCGGCGTCGTCTGCGGCGTCGTCTGCGGCATCATCGGAAGCAGACGCATCATCAGCGGCGGCTTCGTCAGCGGCAGGGGCTTCGGTTGCGGGTGCCGTGCAAGCGGCCAGCGCCAAAAAGAGCGCAAGCAGCAGACTAAGCGGCCCCAAAAGGCGACTTTGGGATCGGTTCATATTGACCTTCCTTTGGGTAGAATATTGAAAAAAACGGGAAAATGAAGAGGCTGGGGAGCCAGTTCAGGAGAAAGGATAGCAGAGGGCCGAAAGGGGCGGTATAGGCAAAATGCTTAGTTTTTGAAAAAACAGACCTTAATTGCGGCGCGGATTTTGAATCGAGCGCCCGACAAAAGCCAACGGAGGCCGGTGTGCTATAATCCTTGCCAACACCATCTTCAGCCAAGGGGGAATTTATGACGATAGAGAGCGATGCCCAAGCTGCGGTCAACGACAAGGGCGGTAGAGATTACCGCCCCGGCGCGCTGCCCGTGCGCTACCCAGATCCGGATGTGCTGGTGCTCGACCCGCGCTTTACCGCCAAGATTGGCAGCGCGCCGATCCAGCGGCTGCACACCGGATCGCTCTGGGCGGAGGGGCCAGCATGGAGCGGCGGTGGTGGCTATCTCGTCTGGAGCGACATTCCCAACAACGTGCAGCATCGCTGGCTGGCCGAGGATAACCACGTCAGCACCTTGCGGAACACTTCGGGCAACAGCAACGGCAACACCTTTGACTGGCAGGGGCGGCAGCTTTCGTGCGAACACCTCAACCGGCGCGTGGTGCGTTACGAGCACGACGGCAGCACCACCGTGCTGGCCGATAGCTTCAACGGCAAGCGGCTCAACTCGCCCAATGATCTGGTCGTCCACCCCGACGGCGGCGTCTGGTTTACCGACCCTTCCTACGGCATTCTAGGGAATTACGAGGGCGAGGTAGCGGAGAAGGAACTCAAGGAGGCCGTCTATCGCATCGACCCCGGCGACGGCAGCCTGACGCTGGTGACGGACGATCTGGAGATGCCCAACGGCCTCTGCTTTTCGCCAGATTTCACCAAGCTCTACATTGTCGATTCGGGCAAGCCGCGCGACATTCGCGTGTGGGCGGTAGTCGATGACGTTTCGCTGGGCAGCGACCAGCCTTTCTGCGATTTGAGTATCGACGGCGTCTCCGTCGGGCCGGACGGCATCCGCGCCGATGTCGACGGCAACATCTGGGCCGCCGCAGGCTGGGCCGGGCCGGGCTACGACGGCGTCCACATCTTTGCGCCGGATGGCGAGCGCATCGGCCAAATTTTGCTGCCGGAAGCCTGCGCCAACCTCTGCTTTGGCGGTCGCCTGCGCAATCGGTTGTTTATGACGGCGAGCCAGTCGCTGTACGCGCTGTACGTGAACACACAGGGGGCGCACGTTGCGTGAAGAATGAACAAAGAATAACGATGGAAATTGAATACTCAGCAACGCGGGGCGCTACCCAAGAGATGGTGCGCCCATTCATCATTCGCCATTCTTTATTTTCCGTAGCGGCCACACGACCACATCCAGCCGCCGGGCAAAATGCAGCAGGGGCGGCACGTCCGGTACGTCGAGGCCCGCGGCGGCGACGCAAGTTTCGTGCTGTACGCTCCACTCGGCGGGCTGGAGCGGCCACGGGGCGTGGTGGATGTCGCCGCGCAGCAGGTCGCCGCGATTGCGTTGGAAATCCGAAACCGTGTAGAGGCAGTAGCGCTCGGTAAGCCACTGCTCGACGGAGCCGGGCGAGGTGGCCAGCGCGTCGCCCGTGGGGCGGTAGCAGGCGATTAGCTCCGCCGGTGGCGCGTGGCGGTGGGTGCGGTGCGAGGTGTAGGCAGTCGACTCACCGCCCAATTTATGAGGCGAAGCGAGCAAATTCATGCGGGCGTTGAAGTAGGGCAGGCGAAAGACGTTGCGCGCCAGCGAGACGGCGACCGGGTTGGCCGCATCCAGGCTAAAGAAAAAGACGCCGGGCTTTGGGTCGCCCGTTTTGGCCCGAACGTAGGTGCGCACGTTGAGCTCGGGAAAGGCCGAAAGCCAGGGCACGCCGGGCAGCCCCCGCGGGCGCACGCTCGTCATGCGGAAGGGAACCAGCCCAACCCAGGCCTCGCCATCAAAGGTGTCGACCTCGAGCGAGGGCGGCACGAGCGCGCGCATCGCGTCCGCCGGGATGGGCCAGTGCGCAAAGAGCAGGTCGTGCCAGCGCTGCGCCATAATCCAGGGGCCGCTCGGCAGCGGCCACGGGCGATGCTCAATCGTCTGGAGGGCGGTATTCATGGTAAAATTGTACCATAACTATCACGCACTACGCACTATGCACTACGCACTATGCACTACGCACTATGCAATAAGGAATCCTTCCCATGCGCATCGTTTCCCTCCTCCCCAGCAGCACCGAAATCGTCGATGCGCTGGGGGCAGCCAACCAGCTCGTCGGGCGCTCGCACGAGTGCGATTTTCCGCCCCAGGTCAAAGAGTTGCCCATCTGTACGGAACCCAAATTTCCGCTAACGGGCGACAGTGCCGAAATCAACCGGCAGGTGCAGCACGTGCTGCAAAACGCGCTCTCCGTCTACCGAATCCACGGCGACGTACTCGAGGCGGTGCAGCCAGACGTGATTATCACGCAGTCCCAGTGTGAAGTCTGTGCGGTGAGCCTGGCCGACGTGGAGGAGGCGGCGAGTCAGCTAATTTCGTCGCAGCCACAGGTGGTGGCGCTGGAGCCCAACAGCCTGGACGACGTGTGGGCGGACATCGAGCGCGTGGCCGCTGCGCTGGGCGACGGCTGGCGCGGCACGGCGCTCGTCGAGCAGCTGCGTGGGCGGATGGAGAATATCGCGCAGGAGGCAAGCAGGCTCGATGAAAGGCCAACGGTAGCCTGCATCGAGTGGATCGAGCCGCTGATGGCGGCGGGCAACTGGATGCCGACGCTGGTGGAGATGGCGGGCGGGGAAAATTTGTTTGGCCAGGCGGGGCAGCACTCGCCGTGGCTGGAATGGGAAGCGCTCGTCGAGGCCAACCCAGAGGTGATCGTTGTGCTGCCCTGTGGCTACGACATGGAGACGACCGAGCGGGAGATGGCGTCGCTGATCGGGCGCGATGGTTGGAGCAATTTGCGGGCCGTGCAGGCGGGCAAGGTCTTCGTTACCGACGGCAACCAGTATTTCAACCGACCGGGCCCGCGGCTGGCCGAATCGCTGGAGATTTTGGCCGAAATCCTGCACCCCGCCCACTTTGATTTTGCCCATGAGGAAACGGGCTGGCGGCTGTTTACGGGGTGAGATCGCTGATAAAGATGTTGGTGTGGCTGTCGCTGATCACGAGGTCGTAGACGGCAAGGGGCAGGTGGGGCAGCATAAAATTCCCCGCCGCATCCACCTCTGTTTGGGCAACGAGCTCTTCACCCTCGAAGAGTTGGGCAAGCGCGGCTGAAGAGCCCCCATCCGCGGATTGATAGTCGTCCATGTGGGGGGCGGCCAGCACAAGGCCCACAATCGTGTGGCGGGGCGCCGTAGATCCCCCCGAATTTGTCTGCGCGTCCGACTGAATTTCGAGAATGATCTGCGTGCCGTCCGCCTCGTAAAGACGCTGGGGCATCTCCCCGCCACGCATGCCCGTCGCCAGCGCGCCCGGGCCAGCGGGCATTAGAATAGCCGACAGGGAGCGGCTTGGCCGCGCGGGCTGTGCGCTATCGGGCGCATGGGGGGTAATCTGTGCGAGCGCGTGTCGCAGGCGATTAGCTTCGTAAGCCAAGTGGGGATATTGGCGCATCCGCGCTTCGAGCGCCTGCTGTTCCTCCAGCGAGAGCAGGCCCAGCGCATACTCGCCCAGCATCTGGGGCGTGGGCGCGCAGAGGTGGCGCAGCGCCCCCGCTAGCATGACTTGCTCGCGGGCAAGGTCGCGCAGGCGCTGGCGCAGGCGCAGCGCAGCGGCCTGATTTAGCAGCGTGGTGAGTGCTGCGTGCCGCTGTGCATCAAGCGCGCCGTCGAGATAGGCAAGCAGGTGGGCATCCTCTACTTGCTCCGCCGACTTGTAAAATTCGGAACCCGTGCCGGCCTGTTGATTGTGATTCGAGCTATCCATCGCGTTTACCTTCGTTATCGTTAAGAGCCGTCGTTGAAAAGCGGCAGTCGTTGAAAAGCGGCCGTCGTTGAGAAGTGAGAGTGGGCAAAAGTCGCCCAGCTTGGTAATCACCTAATGAACGGGGCGCGGGTAGTTTTTTGGGTGCGCGGCGAGGACAACTGAGAAATTGTGGTGCGGGGGCCGTCGCCTCCGCTCCACGAATCCGAAAGCAAGTCAACCGGTCTCGGTCTCCGCTCCTTCGTAGAATTCCCGCAGCAGGGCGTCGCGCCGCAGCCGGGCCAAAACGTTTTGCAGCGTCCTGTAGATTTCGTCCACGCTTTGAAATTCTTCCGGGTAAGCGGCCAGAATCTCCTGTGGCTTCATGCCCTCATCATAGCGACAGTACGTCGCAATCCGCTCCTTGTCGCTGCGCAACCGCGCCTCGATCTCCTGCCACAGCTCCACGCGCCCCATCTCCGTGAGCTGCTGCGCGGCCACATCCACATCCGCAATTTGCGTCTCCTGCCAGTCCACCTGGTTGGGGCGCACGGCGCGCACGTGATCGGTGATCACGCTGTTGACGCACAGCTTGAGGTAGCTGAGCAGCGAGCGCAGGTGGGGGAAATCGGCAAAATCGCGCCGACGCAGCGCCGACCACATCTTCTCGAATGCGCGGTTGGCAAAATAGTCGACGCTCTCCCCGCTGGCGACAAAGGCGCTGTGTTCCTGAACCCAGCTGCGCACGAGCGGCGTGCGATCGGTGTACTGGGCATAGAGCAGACTCCAGGCGCGCTCATTGTCCTCGGCAAAGGCGCGTCGAAAGAGCTCGTAGCAAAAGGTGGAATCGTGGGACTTGCCCTGCAAAAAGCGCTGGCTTTGCTGCTGGCAGCGCTGTGCGACAAAGACAAGCGGCAGCCGGTGAAGAGCCGAAGAAGCCGTGCCTTGAATTGAACTGGTGGATTGTTGCATCATGCTGGCAGCGTAAAGAAAACGTTGCGGATTGTCAAACAGCATTTGGCGGACGTTCTGTGGTGTATTTTCGTGGTGGCCGCTACGGCTTTCGTTCGCATGTTCACTTGGGCCATTTCAAGAAATTAAGTATACCGCCAGTCGTCCATGCCTCACCGCCTCCAACCCCCTTGTCAACGAGGCAGCGGCGAGGCGGTGAGTCAGCACGCCTCGTCCGGTATACTTTATCTTGTAGAAAGGCTGCCCCACGAAGGCAACGGCTTGCTGCGCTACACTTAGATGCGGCTGACCCTTCCCCCAAGCACTACCATCTTACCTTTGCCCTTCATGCTCTAAACTCGACTTCTGGCCAGAGTTGAGTAGAGTTGCAGCAGCCTCGCGCCGGTTGGAGCGACGAGGAGATAAATTTAGAACGTTAACGAGGCGAAGCCCTATTCGATCCGGCGCGGGCCGGTGGCTTGGGTAAAGTCGAGCGTGAGCGTGCCGGTCTGCCCGTTGCCGACGGTGATGATGCCGGGTGTGCCGCGGTTGGTCTGGTTGAGCCAGGGGGCGCTGAGCAGCGGGCTGTCGTAGAGCGCCCAGTTCTGCGTCTCGTAGGCGCTGCCGTTGACGCGCACCTGGTGGAAGCCGCGATACTCGATGCGCATCCCCGCGCCGTCGTAGGTGATATTGTTGGGCGAATCAAGCGCAATGGTGCGACCGCGCACGGACTGCTTGAATGCCTCCCACGAGCCAGCCTGGCTCGCCAGCTCGACCACTAGCACGCCCACCCCCTTCTGCTCCTTGATGCCCACGTAGACGGTCTCGCCGCCTGCGCCCGCCTCGCGGTAGAAGGTAAAGTCCCCCTCGCGCTCGACGTGATCCATGCCCTCTTTGCCCCGGAGCGGCGCAAAGGGTGCGGGCAGGTCGCTGTAGTCCGTCGCCTCGCCCTTGTAGAGCACGACGTTCTGGTACTGGAAGAGCGCCACGGCATCCTTGGGCGCGTTCTCGTTGATGCTGCGCGTGCAGTAGCGCGTGGAGAGGGTCGACTTCTCCGGGCCAAGCATGGCGCGCGCATCGCGGAAGCTGAGGCGGAAGGGCACGCCGCGGTCCAGCGATTCGTAGTAGCCCGGCTGCCCCGGCCCCTGCCCCCAAATTTGGCCCGGCGGAATGCGGATCGAGCCCAGCACGTAGTGGGGCGTGACGTAGGCGTAGATGCCCACATCTGGCGAGCTGCGCCCCCTTGATTGCGCATCGTGATCCCACTGGCGGCCGCTCTTGAGCTCGAACGCGCCCCGGCTGTTGACGATGGCGGCGTGCACGGGCGACGGGCGGTAGCCCGTGGTGGCGTAGCCCAATTGACCAATCGCCTGGTCAGAGACGCGATAGTCTAGCGCGTCGCTGTTGCCCAGGCCGAGGAAGATGTAGCCCGCGGCAAACATGCTGTCGTGCTGGCCGTCGGTCAGCTCGTTGTCGACGGTGCCGCCCCCGTCGCGTACGCACTCGTAGAAGCGGCGCATGGCCCCGCCGCGAAAGCCGTTGATTTCCACCGCGGCGTACTCGGCCATCATCTGGTCGATGGCAATCTCCGCCCAGCGGCGCGACTCGGCATCGGTGCTGAAATCGTAGATGTTCATCAGGGAAATTAGCAGCCGCTCGGCGTAGTGGGGCGAGAAGTACTCCACGTAGCCACGCGTGGCCCGCTCGCGCGCCCACTCTTCGATGTACTGGCGAATCTTGTCGTAGCGCGCCTGATTGATCGAGGGCGCTTGCTCCTCCACCAGCAGCTGGATGGACATGCGCACGATGTTGAGATTCTCGCCATTTTGCGGGTGAATCAGACCCAAGTCACCCTGATCGCGACGCGCGCGGTTGAGCAGCTCGCCCTGGATCAGCGTGCGGGCCGCGGCTTCGGCGCCGGCGCTGCGGAAGGTGGGATTGTCCTTGAGCAGGTGGTAGGAGCGCAGGTAGAGCAGGCTGTTCCAGTGCCAGCTGTCGGGGATTTGCGCCGTGCCCTCGTTTTTGAACCAGTTGGCGGCGGCCCCTGCGTTCTGCTCAAGCAGCAGCGCGGCGGTGTGGCGGTGGATGGAGGCGCGGAACGAATCGCCGGGAATGCGGCTCATCTCGTGCAGGGCCTCCTGCTGGCGCAGGGCAACTTGGCCCGTGCCGGCAGCGGGCGGGGCCGGCACGGGCGCGCTGGTGGGGGCGGCGGTCGGCGGCGCGGGGGTGTCGGTGGGCGGCGGGGCAGGGGTGTTGGTGGGCGGCGGGGCAGGGGTGTTGGTGGGGGCGCTGGTGGGAGCACTGTTGAGCGCGCTGGTCGGCGCGCCGGTGGGCGCAGTGGTGGGCACATCTGTAGGGGTCGGGGGTGCAGTGGTGGGCGCATCCGTAGGAGTCGGGGGCGCGGGCACATCCGTGGGGGCCGCGGTGGGTAGCGGCGTGTTGGTTGGAACCGGAGTGTTGGGCGGCGCTTCTAAGTCAACAGTTGAGTGCGGCTTTGGCGCGAAGCCACCTCCATCGCTAAAAAGTAGTGGCAGGTAAATATCCGAGTCGCCGGTGGGTGGCTCCTGCTGCGGTTGGCCAAGCGTCCCGCTAAAGGCTCGAGCGGCGGTGAGTGCACCAGAACCCCAATAGCTATGCAAAACCACTGCGAATAGGCAGCACAGCATTAACAGCAGCACTCTTTTATAGCGCCGCGAGACGACAATCCACAATTTAACAAGCCGCGATTTAAGATAAAGCGTTTTCATGTAGCTACTCAGGAAATCAGGTAAAAAGACAACTGTTTAGATACGGCGTTTTGTATACGGCGTTGAGACAGTGACGGTATGGACTAAGATTTTGGTGATGTGAGATAAGACCCGAAAGGGAGCGAGAGCCAGGCGATTCAAACGAGAAGACAGGGGTGAGCACGCTGCAAGCCATCTCGATGTGGTGACGTAGACAACAGATAATTCGTCAAATGGAGGGGCACTGTTCTTTCTGGTTGTCGCGCTTGAAAAATTGAGAGCAGACGGTCGCCTGCTTGCCACAAACGTTCTTCCAAATCGGCAGAGACGTAGCCCTCGCCTGCAATCAACGCAAACCCCTCTCGGTTTTCCGGCGTGGAAACCAAGAGCTTGCGGTCGTCGTGGGAACCGGGTGCTAGCAGCCAAGTGTCGACCACCTGGTCAAGCATAACCGTTGTATGGCAGCGCGGCCAAAGAATTTGCTCTTCTCAGCAGCTGCAGAAAGATGTCCCGACGAGATACTGGCGAATAAAATGCGGCGTCTCGTCCTCGTCGCCGCCGTGGACCATCTCGTCGAACAGCGTCGGCGTAATCACCCCGCTGCCGTGGAAGATGGCCCCTCTTTGCGCGCATATTTACGCTTGGGCAAAAGTGGGCTTCCAGTGCCCGGCGCTCGTCATCGAGCAGGACAAACGTTGCCGTCAGAATCGCATCCCACGGGCTTTCCGCCATGCAATCCATTAGGCTTCCCATGCTTCTACTTGGCATCAAGGCCTGATCACATTTCTTCCACGGAGTTTCAGCGTCAGGGCCTTTCTTGTCAATTTATTCTCTACCCAGCTTAGCAACTAGAGGATTTATAGAAAAAAATTGTATCTTGCTGTAGGCACTTTCCTATTTATCACACGAAACACTTCCTCTACAATGCAGTACGCGTTTGAATTGCGGGCTGGTTTTGAACAAGATTTTCAAAACATTCCCATTTACGCAAAAGGTTGTATTACCTTTTGCGAGGCAGCCGACGCAGCTGATGTACAGCCAACCCATGATTTTATTAAGCAATGAAAGACGTAACTTTTCTACGCTTGTAGTGAACCAATCCCTTGCCAGCTACCCATCCGCTGCCCACCGCGGCGTGGAGCAGGCGACCCCTCGTAGCAGCCAGGCCGGGCGCGTTGCCGATGCCCTGGTGCAGCGGCTTGCCGACGTGCTGCGCGCCCAGGTGCTCCTCGTAGATGAGCACCTGGGTGAGTACGGCCTTGGTGAGGGCGGCATCGATGAGGGCGGCATCGATGAGCACGGACAGATTGTCGCCAGCAGCCAGCCCCGCTTGATTGGCCTACCCCTCAGCGCGCTCGACTCAAACTTCCTGCATGATAGCCTGCATCTGACGCTTCCACCGAGTGGTCAAGCGCTGCTGGGGCAAGCAAAAATTTTGGTCGGTGGCTTCTGCGGCGAGGTTGTTTCTCCTCGCCTAGCACAGCACGTGGTGCAGCTGGTGCTTGATCAGCTCATGCTTTCGGATAGGTTGCCCAACCGCCACGATCTCAAGAACAAATTTATCCACGATCTGCTCACCGGCCTCTTGGCAGACCCAGACGAGATTGCGCTGCACGCCAAAAGCCTGGGGCTGGATTTGCGGCTGCCGCGCGCCGTGCTGCTGGTGGATGCCGCCAGCTACATCCTCAACCCCTCGGCGGAGAACGCCCCCGCGGACTGGTACAGCACCGACCCCGATTTACTGCGTCGACGCGTGCAGTTTGTGATCCACCGGATCGTCGACTTTTTCCGGCTGCCCCACGATACCATCTGCGCCCACATCGGCGAAGGGCAGGTGGTCATTCTCAAGGCCAGCGACAACCCCAGCCTCGCGCCGTGGACGGACGATACCGACCTCTCGTTTTCCGCTTCGGCGCGCTGCGAATCGGAGGCGGGGGCAGCCTGGGCCAACTTGGTGGCGCTCAAGCGGGCCGCCACTGATTTGCTCAAGCAGTTTACTCAAGACAGTGAAGCCGTACAGATTGGCATCGGTCGCCACTACCCCGGCGCGGGTGGGCTGATGCGTTCCTACCAGGATGCGCGCGTGGCCCTGTCGCTCGGCAGCCGCTTTCACCACAGCCGCGGCGTGCACTGCCTGAACGATCTGGGTGTCGCCGCCTTTGTCGGCCTGGCAGACGAGCGCACCAAAATCGATCTCGCCGGTCACCTGCTCAGCCCGCTCGATCACGAACACGAGCTGCTGGACACGCTCTCCGCCTTCTTTGGCCACGACTGCACCGCTTCGTCCACTGCCAAGTCGCTCTCGATCCACCGCAACACGTTGAGCTACCGGCTGGACAAGATCACCTCGCTCATTGGCCTCGATCCACGCCGCTTCGACGACGCCGTCCAAGTTCGCCTCGCCCTGCTCCTGCGCGAACTCCACGTCGATCCAACTTCCTAAAGCTGTTAAATATCGCAAAACAAAAATTTACCCAAGCAGAGCACGAAGAGCATGAAGGAGAATCGTCCGCCCTCTTCCTTCGTGAACCTTCGTGCTCTGCGTGGATCGTTTTCCCCCTATATTTTATTTGTACGAGCAACTCCCAAATTCACTGGATGACCAACAACTCGACAGTAGAACAAGCGTTCGTTGTGCGCTTGCCTAATGCTTTGTCGCGGCTTTGTTTATACACTATCGCCATGAACAGTATTTCACATGTTGCTGTGGTGCGCGCCTTGCCGGGGCTGGGCGATTTGCTCTGCCTAACGCCAACCTTGCGCGCGCTGCGTCAGCTGTTGCCCGCGGCGGAAATTACTTACATTGGCCTGCCCAAAATGCGCTGGCTCGCCGACCGCTACACTAGCTATATCGACCACTTTCTGGACTTCCCCGGCTGGCCCGGCATCCCGGAGCGCGAGCCAAACGTGCGCGCCCTGCCCGCCTGGTTTGCCCAAGTGCAGGGGCGCTTCGATCTCGCGCTCCAGCTCCACGGCAGCGGCCTCACCAGCAACGGCTTCACCGTGATGCTGGGCGCTGCGCAGACGGCGGGCCACTTTCTGCCCGGCCACTACTGCCCGAGCGCCGACACCTTTTTGCCCTATACCGGGCATGTGCATGAAGCGCACCTCGGCCTCAACCTGCTCGACCATCTCGGCCTCGCTACGCAAGCCCTGCCCAACCGTGAAGCCTTCGACTTTCCGCTTCTTCCTGCCGACTGCGCACAGTGGCAGACCTTTGTCGCCGCGCATGATTTGCGCCCCGCTGAATACGCCGTGCTGCATCCCGGCGCCAGCGCGAGCGGCCGCCGCTGGGGCATGGAAAAATTTGCTGCCGTCGGCGATGCGCTGGCCGAACGTGGACTGCGCATCGTGCTCACCGGCGTTGCCGCCGAAGCAGAATTGACTGCCGCCGTCGATGGCGCCATGCAGCACGACACCATCGACCTCGCTGGGCAGACGCCGCTCGGCGCGCTTGCTGCTGGCCTGGCCGACGCGCGCCTGCTCGTCAGCAACGACACCGGCGTCTCGCATCTCGCCGTCGCCACGCAGACGCCGAGCGTGGTCATTTTTCTCGCCTCCGAGCCGCGGCGCTGGGGGCCGCTGGATCGGGTGCGCCACCGCGTGGTCGATGGACTGCCGCGCGAGGGCGAGCCAGCGCATGAGGTGACCGTCGCGCGGGTGGTGGCGGAGGTCGAGGGCGTGCTGTCACCGGCGTCGAATTCATTCGACGCCTAAATCGCAAAACGCGCTGAAGCGCGTTTCGCAAACCAGGGGCGGAATTCATTCCGCGCCGGTCGTGGCCAACGAACCAACTCGCGGCCCACAAAGCAACAAAAGGAATATCCATGCGACTTCGCGTTCTCACCTGGCACGTCCACGGCAGCTACATGAAATACCTGCTGCACGCGCCCCACGATTTCTACCTGCCGGCGACGGTGGACGAGCGGGGCAAGCGCCACGGCGGCGTGCCGAGCGACGCGGGCTGGCCCAGCAACGCCATCGAAATTCCTGCCGCGGCCGTGCGCGACAGCGACTTTGACGTGATCCTCTACCAGCACCACGACAACTGGCACGTTGACCGCCATCAAATTTTGAGCGACGCCCAGCGCACACAGCCCGGCATTTTTCTGGAGCACGACCCGCCGCGCGAGCATCCCACCGATACGCGCCACCCCGTTGCCAAATCCATCGACGGTGGCGAAGAGGCCAACGTCTTGATTGCCCACGTCACCCACTTTAACCAGCTCATGTGGGACAGCGGCCCCGTGCCGACGACCGTTGTCGAACACGGCGTGGCCGTGCCGGAGGGGATCGCGTACAGCGGCGAGCTCGAACGCGGCCTCGTGGTGATCAACGGCTTGGCGCGTCGCGGGCGGCGCTTGGGCGCGGATATTTTCGAGGAGCTGCGCCGAGAAGTCCCGCTCGACCTCGTTGGCTTGTGGGCCGATGAGTCGAACGGTCTGGGCGAAGTCAAGCACGCGGAGCTGCCCGCCTTTGAGGCGCGCTACCGCTTCCTGCTCAACCCGATCCGCTACACCAGCTTCGGTCTTTCCGTCATCGAAGCGATGATGGTTGGCCTGCCCATTGTCGGCCTGGCGACGACCGAAATGGTGCGCCACATCCAGAACGGCGTCCACGGCTACCTGAGCACCAACCCGCGCGACCTCGTCCCCATCATGCAGCGCCTGCTTGCCGACCGCGACGAAGCCCAGCGCCTCGGCGAAAACGCGCGTCGGCTGGCGTGTGAACGCTTTAACATCGAGCGCTTTGCACGGGATTGGGATGGGGTGTTGCGAAGCGTGGTGCAGCCGTAGGCGCTGCTTGTAGCTGCGCAATCGATGGCTTCCCCATCGGATTATCCAGCAAAAAACGTCATGGTCGTGCGGCTGCAAGCCGCACCTACGGTTTAGGAGTTTTAATGAACCCTCTCCACATCGCCCTCATCAGCGAGCACGCCTCGCCGCTGGCCCTGCTCGGCGGCGTCGACAGCGGCGGGCAGAACGTCTACGTCGCCCAAGTCGCCCGCCACCTGGCGCGGCTCGGCCACCGCGTCGACGTCTTTACGCGGCGGGACGACGAGCACCTGCCCGAAGTGCTTGAGTGGGAGCCGGGCGTGCGCGTGATCCACGTCCCTGCCGGGCCAGCGGTAGTTGTGCCCAAAGAGCAGCTGCTCGGGTACATGCCCGCCTTTACCGAGTGGATGCACACGTGGATTTGCGAGGCTCACACCGTCTACAATCTCATCCACGCCAACTTCTGGATGTCGGCGCTGGTGGCGGCGGAGCTGAAGCAGCAGACCGGCCTGCCCTTTGCCGTAACCTTCCACGCGCTGGGCAAAGTGCGCCGCCAGCACCAGGGCGCGAACGACGGCTTCCCGGATGCCCGCTTCGCCATCGAGGAGCGCGCCGTGCGCGAAGCCGATCTGCTCATCGCCGAAGCGCCGCAGGACGAAGCCGACCTCGTCGCGCTCTACGCCGCCGACCCGGCGCGCATCCGCCTCGTCCCCTGCGGCTTCGATCCCGATGAATTTGCCCCGCAGGACAAAATCAGCGCCCGCCAAAAGCTTGGCCTACCCACGGACGAGCGCATCGTGCTCCAGCTCGGGCGCATGGTTCCGCGCAAGGGCGTTGAAAACGTGGTGCGCGGCGTGGCCAGGCTGCGACACGCGCACGGGATTGCCGCCCGGCTCGTAATCGTCGGCGGCGAGAGCGAAGCGCCCGACCCGGTGTTCACACCGGAAATCGGTCGCCTACAGACGATTGCCGCCGCGGAAAATATCGCCGAGAGCGTTACCTTCGTCGGGCGGCGCGGTCGGCGGGCGCTGGCCGATTACTATGCCGCCGCGGATCTCTTTGTCAGCACGCCCTGGTACGAACCCTTTGGCATCACGCCGCTGGAAGCCATGGCCTGCGCCACGCCCGTGGTTGGCAGCCGAGTCGGGGGGATTCAGTACACGGTGGTCGACGGCGAGACGGGCTATCTCGTGCCGCCCAAAGACGCCGATGCGCTGGGCGAGCGGCTGGCCCAGCTCTTCCGCGAGCCAGCGCTGATCGAGCGCTTTGGGCAGCAGGGCCTCGCGCGCGTCCACCAGCATTTTACCTGGGAAAAAGTAGCGGCTTCGCTAGCGGATGCTTTCGCAGAAATCAGCGTGCCCCATCGCCTGCTGGCCAGCCGCGGGGCGACGCCGCCTCCGCTGGCCCAGCCGCTTCCGATCGAGCAACGGTCCGCAGCGCCACCCGCTTTGCCACTCGCCGCCCACCGCCGCGGCCTCCATACAAACGGCCATCCCGCTGTCCACCGCAGCGGCCACCACCCTGCTTACGCATCAAATAATCACTGCTCACCCGCTCACGGCGCACCCAACTTTTCCCTCGACATCAACGCCATCCACCACATCGAGCGCGCCTTTGACGAAAACATGGCGGCCGTGCAGCGCGCGCGCCGCGCCCTCCCGCGCGACATTGCCCGGGCGGCGATGGTGCTTGGTCGCTGCTTCGCGCTGGGCGGCAAGGTGCTGATCTGCGGCAACGGCGGCAGCGCGGCGGAATCGCAGCACATGGCGGCGGAGCTCGTCGGTCGCTTTCAAATCAAGGAGCGGCGCGGCCTGCCCGCCCTCGCGCTGACGGCCGACACGGCGCTGCTCACCGCTTGGTCCAACGACATCGGCTACGAAGACATTTTTGCGCGGCAGGTACACGCTTTTGGCCAGCCGGGCGACGTGCTGGTCGGCCTCAGCACCAGCGGCCGCTCGCGCAACGTCTGCTGCGCCTTTGCCGCCGCCCGCGAGCGCGGCCTCACCACCGTTGCCCTGCTCGGCGGCAGCGGCGGCGAGATTGCGCAGCTCGCCGATATCGCCGTAACCGTCCCCGCCGCTCGCGCCACCCGCGTTCAAGAAGTGCAGCTGCTGGCGCTGCACCTGATTTGCGAGCTGGTCGAGGACGGGATGGAGGAATTGGTGGAGCAAAGTCAGCCAGAATTGGTGGCTGACAAAGATTTTTAACGTGGAGCGCGCGGAGGAAGAGGCGCGGAGAGCCGCGGAGAAATGGAGTTGGTAACGGGGAGTGCGCACGCCCACGTGAGCACGGAACGTGCCCTGGCACAAAATTGATTTTGAGGAGTCGATCCGGCACGGGGCGTGCCTACTCCTCTACCATTGCGGTGACAACACCACTGTGGTGACAACACCACTGCGGTGATAAACAAAAATCCGCGTAATCCGCACAATCCGCGGCCAAAAATTCTGGAGCACTCATGAATTCTCTACAAAACCAAATTATCCTCATTACCGGTGGCGGCAGCGGCCTGGGCGCGGCGACCTGTGCCGTGCTCGCCGAAGCGGGCGCCACGGTAATCGCCGCGGACGTAAACGTCGACGCGGCCAAGCAGGTTGCGCAGAAATTGTGCGACGAAAATTACTCGGCCCGCGCCCTGCGCTTGGACGTGACCGACCCGGCCAGCGTACAGGCAACGATGGACGATATCCAGCGCATGCACGGTCGGCTGGACGGGCTGATTAACAGCGCGGGCACGGACAAAACCATCGCCATCGACGAGCTCGACCTCGCCGACTGGGCACGCGTGATGGAGGTGAACCTGACCGGCCCCTTCCTCTGCTCACAAGCGGCGCTAAGGGTGATGAAGCAGCAGGGCAGCGGCCACATCGTCAACATCATCTCGACGGCGGCCAAGCGCGCCTGGCCCAACGCCTCGGCCTACCACGCCAGCAAGTGGGGCGTGCTCGGCTTTAGCCACGCGCTCCACGTCGAGGCCCGCCCGCACGGCGTCAAGACCACGGCGGTCGTCGCCGGCGGGATGCGCACGCCCTTCCTGCTGGATCGCTTCCCCGACATCGACGAATCGCTGCTGCAGGACCCGCGCAACGTCGCCGACACGATCCGCTACGTGCTGACGCAGCCCAAAGAAACGGTGATCCCGGAGGTGATGGTGCTGCCGATGAAGGAGACGTCGTGGCCGTAGGGAGCAGGGGAGCGTGGTGCGTGGTGCGTGGTGCGTGGTGCGTGGTGCGTAGTGCGTGAACTGGTACTTACTGATGATTGCGAATCAATATCCATTCAGATTGTCTTGCGGTTACGCACCACGCACCACGCATCACGCGTTCGCCAATTGAGTATTCATGCCTCATGACTTCCGCCCTTTTCCTCGACAAAGACGGCACGCTGATTCCCGACGTGCCCTACAACGTCGACCCCGCGCAGATCACGCTGGTCGACGGCGCGCTGCCTACGCTGCGGCGGCTGGTCGACGCGGGCTACCGGCTAATCGTGATCACGAACCAGTCCGGCGTGGCGCGCGGCTACTTCGACGAGGCGGCGCTGACAGCCGTCGAGCAGCGGCTGCGCGACTTGCTCGCGGCGGATGGCCTCGCGCTCGACGGCTTCTACTACTGCCCGCACCACCCCGACGGCGTCGTGACCGAATACGCCATCGCCTGCGACTGTCGCAAGCCCGCGCCGGGTCTGCTCCAGCGCGCCGCCCGCGAGCAGGGCATCGACCTGAACCAATCCTGGTTTGTCGGCGACATTCTCAACGATGTTGAGGCGGGCAACCGCGCGGGCTGCCACACGATCCTGGTCGACAACGGCAATGAAACCGAATGGGTGCAGTCGCCGCTGCGGACGCCCACGGCGGTGGTTAAAGAGTTTTGGGAAATTGCAGAAACAGTTTTACGTCAAAAGTTTTAACGCAAAGGCGCAAGGGCGCAAAGAGAGTTGGGGAAGTTCTTCTGGTTGGGCAAGGCCATTCCAAGGATTAAATCATCCCGGCGTTGGTGACAGTCACGCCCATAGATTGGCTGGTAATTTTGGCTCTTGGAGGGCCGTGACAGTCACCACGACCACCTCATACGGTATTTATTTTCTTGGAAGAGCCCAAGGGCTTTATACAGGGTTGGCAACCTTTGTCCGACCAGATTGCACATGGGAAAACATCCTTGCGCCTTTGCGCCCTTGCGTTGAATTTCGCTGTTGGAGAACCGTCATGGATAACAACCTACCCCACATCCTCGACCGCTTCACCGGTCTACGCGTCGTCGTGTTTGGCGACGCCATGTTGGACAGCTATCTGCACGGCCAGAGCACGCGGCTCTGCCGCGAAGCGCCCGTGCCCATTGTCGACATCGAGCGGCGCGACGATGCACCCGGCGGCGCGGCCAACACCGCCGTCAACGTTGCCTGTTTGGGCGCGGGGGCGACTTTTCTCTCCGTCATTGGCGACGATGCGGAGGGGCACGGGCTGCGGCGCGCGCTGGAAAGCTACGGCGTG
This sequence comes from Caldilineaceae bacterium, assembly GCA_965213535.1. Taxonomy (GTDB): domain Bacteria; phylum Chloroflexota; class Anaerolineae; order Caldilineales; family Caldilineaceae; genus JBCCFC01. The sequence goes on along the minus strand of OZ243888.1, from coordinate 4,735,904 downwards.
CAAACCAACCACCTGCTGGTAGATCGCGAGCGGCGCACGCTGGCGAAGACGCGCGTCTTCGCCGGAACGCAGATGGTCGTGCGCTATGACCAGGGCAGCACGGGCGACGTTGACGCGGCGACCGAGCGCGCGCTGATCGAGCGGCTGGTCGAGCTGGCGCCGATGTGCGACGTGCTGATCGTGTCCGACTACGGCTACGGTGTGCTCACGCCCAAGATCATCCACGCGCTGGGCGACGTGCAGCGCCGCTTCCCGCGCGTGCTGGCCGTGGATGCAAAGAATTTGCGCCTTTACCGCGACGCGGGCGTCACGGCGGTGAAGCCAAATTACAGCGAGGCAACGGCGCTGCTGGACGTATCGCGCGAGGCCAACGGCGTGCGCGTGGAGCAGGTGGCGGACCGGGCACATCAAATCTTCGAGCTGACCGGCAGCCAAATCGCCGCCGTCACGCTCGACTGCGACGGCGCGCTGATTCTCGAACGGGGCGCACCCGCCTACCGCACCTACGCCCAGCCCCAGCCCGATTCCCACGCCGCCGGCGCCGGCGACACCTTTCTCAGCACGCTGGCCCTGGCCCTCGGCGCGGGCGCGCACACCCACGCCGCCGCCGAGCTGGCCTCGTCAGCCGCCAGCATCGTCGTCAGCCGCGGTGGGACGACGGCCTGCGCGCTCGACGAACTGCGCGCACAGGTCACGGAGACGGGCAAGTACGTCACCGATGTGGAGCAGTTGGCCAAGCGCATCGAGCTGCACCGCCGGCAGGGAAGGCGCGTCGTCTTTACCAACGGCTGCTTTGATATTCTACACCGCGGCCACGTCACCTATCTCAACCGCGCTAAAGCGCTGGGCGACCTGCTGATTCTTGGCCTCAATTCGGATGAAAGCGTGCAGCGGCTCAAGGGGCCAACGCGCCCAATCAACGCGCTGGCCGACCGCGCCCAGGTGCTCGATGCCCTGAGCTGCATCGACTACATTGTGCCCTTTGACGAAAATACGCCCGCCCGCCTCATCGACGCGCTGCGGCCCGACATCTATGTCAAAGGCGGCGACTACACGCGCGAAACGCTGCCCGAAGCGCCGCAGGTCGAAGCGCTGGGCGGCGAGGTGCAGATCTTGCCCTACCTCGACGATTTCTCGACGACCACCATCATCGAGCGGATTCGGAAAGTTTACGCCTGACCTTGTTCCGACGCTCTGCTTCAAAACATGGGCCGAGACGCTCTGTATATTTACAAAGCAAGCAGATTTACAAAAATCTCAGTATGAGATAATATGCCCCCATGTACATTATCTCTCGCAAAGCGCTTCGCGAGTTTTGGGAACGCTATCCAGATGTAGAGAATCCCCTGCTGCGCTGGTACAAAATTGTGGGGCGTTCGAAGTATGACAGCTTCGCGGCGCTTCGGCGAACCTTTCCCTCAGCCGATAAAGTCGGTGATTTGGTTGTCTTCGATATTGGCGGCAACAAGTATCGACTCGTTGCTTCCATTCATTTCAACCGGGGCAAGCTTTACGTGCGCAACGTGCTGACGCATGAGGAATACGATAAAGGAGCGTGGAAAGAATGAATATCGTGCTAGAAGCGATTCAACCACATTGGCCCGCCGTGGAGCCAATCTTGGTGATCCGTAACGAGGAAGATTATGATCGTGCCATTGGCCAGTTAAACAACTTGATTGACGAAGTTGGTACGGACGAGCAGCATCCGCTGTATGAATTGCTGGACACGCTAGGTACGGTGCTTCACGTCTACGAGGAAGCGCACCATACCCTGCTGGACAGCTCGCCGAGCGACGTACTGTCCTTCCTGATGAACGAGCATGAGCTGACCCAATCCGGGCTGCCGGAAGTCGGCTCTCAGGGTGTCGTATCCGAAGTGCTGAACGGCAAGCGCAAGCTAAACGTGCGGCAGATTCGGGCGCTATCGGCGCGCTTTGGCGTATCGCCAGCCGTGTTTTTCTGACGGGGCGTGTAGAAGATTCGGCACACTTGATGCAGATACCTCGATGTAGTTCTCGATTCTGCCAAGGGCGGCGTCGAAACGAGCAACCATGAGCAACTGGCAACATCTCAACCGCATCCTCTGCATCCGCCTCGATTCGATGGGCGACGTGCTGATGACCTCGCCCGCTTTTCGTGCCCTAAAGGAAACCTTTGGCGCGGAACTGACGCTGCTCGCCTCGTCCGGCGGGGCGGCGGTGGCTGAGCTGATCCCGGAGATCGACGACGTAATTGTCTACGACCCGCCGTGGATGAAGCACACGGCGACGCGTCGCTCACCGCAGCCAGAGGCCGAAATGGTGAAGACGCTGCGAGCGCGAGGTTTTGACGCCGCGGTGATTTTCACCGTTTACAGCCAAAACCCCATGCCCGCGGCCTTTCTTTGTTACCTCGCGGAAATTCCACTGCGGCTGGCCCACTGCCGCGAAAATCCTTACCAGATGCTCTCGCCCCACGTGCCGGAGCCGGAGCCGGAGCAGTTGATCCGACACGAAGTCCAGCGCCATCTCGACCTGGTCGCCAGCGTGGGCGCGCGAGCGGGCGACGAGCGGCTGTCGCTGCGCGTATCCAGCACGGCGGTGGCGAGGGTGCGTGCAATCTTGGCCGAACGTGGCATCGACGCGGCGCGTCCCCACGTCGTCATCCACCCCGGCGCGACGGCTCCCTCGAGGCGATATGCGCCCGAAAAATTTGCGGCGGTGGCTCGACAGTTGGTTTGCAGCGAAACGATGCAAATCATCTTTACCGGCGTTGAGCACGAGCGCGAGCTGGTCGACGGGATTCAGCTGGCTATGCACGCGCCGTCGACTTCCTTGGTCGGGCGGCTCAATCTGGAGGAGATGGCCGCGCTGCTCACCCTCAGCCCGCTGCTGATCTGCAACAACACGGGGCCGGTGCACATCGCCGCGGCGGTTGGCACGCCCGTGGTCGATCTCTATGCGTTGACCAACATTCAGCACACGCCGTGGCAGGTTCCCCACCGCGTGCTCAACCACGACGTGCCCTGTCGGTTGTGCTACAAAAGCGTCTGCCCGGAAGGCCATCACCACTGCTTGGCATTGGTGACGCCGGGGCAGGTGGTGGCGGCAGTGCGCGATTTGCTGCACGAAACAAAATCAATCGAACCGCAGGTGAACGCGGGTGGACGCAGCGTTTAGATTTGGCCTACCCGCGTTCATCCGCGTTTATCTGCGGTTGGCTCATGTAAAGAAGATGTGCAGCGGTTCTTGTGGGTAGATCGCGGCCTCGCCCTCACCCCCGGCCCCTCTCCCAGGATGGGAGAGGGGAGAAAGAGTGGCTCTCTTCTCCCAGGACGGGAGAAGGATTGAGGATGAGGGCCGACTGCACATTCTTTTGATACGAGCCCTGCGGTTAGAATCTGGATTGCTTATGTCCCTTTTTCTCTCTCCACCCCGCGACAAAATCGCCAACGTCCGCAAAATGGCCATCCTGCGCGCCAACGGCCTGGGTGACTACTTCTTCGCCCTGCCCGCCGTCGAAGCGTTGCGCGCCGCCTATCCCGACGCCGAAATTGTCTGGCTCGGTCGCGGGTGGCACGAGGCCTTTTTGAATGGACGCCCAGGCCCGGTCGACCGCGCACTTCGCGTGCCGCCCAGCCACGGCGTCAACATGAACCCGCGCGGGGAGACGGTGGAGGATGCAGGCGAACTCGCCCGGTTTTTCGAGCAGATGCGGGCCGAGCGCTTTGATTTGGCGATCCAGATGCACGGCGGCGGCGGCAACTCCAATCCGTTCCTCAAAAAGTTGAGCGCGCGCGTCAACGTTGGCCTCTGCGTACCGGATGCGCCGCGGCTGGACCGCTGGCTGCCCTACCGCTTGTTCCAGCCCGAAATTTTGCGCTACCTCGAATTGGTCGCGCTGGTGGGGGCAGCGCCGGTGACGCTGACGCCGCGCATGACGCCAACCGCCGAGGAGCAGGCGGAGGCCGAGCGCGTGCTGGCGCAGTTTGACGTTGCGCCCGAGTCCACCCAGCCGCTGGTGGTGCTCCACCCCGGCTCGACGGAGACCAAGCGCTGCTGGCCCGCGGAGAGTTTTGCACAAGCGGGCGACTCCCTGGCGCAGGGCGGCGCGCGCATCGCCCTTATCGGCGATGGCCACGACGAGGCGCTGATTGATTCGCTGATGGCTCAGATGCAAAGCGAGCCGATCAATCTGCGCAGCAAGCTGTCGCTGGGCGGGCTGGTCGGCCTGCTGGCGCGGGCGAATTTGCTGATTGGCAACGATTCCGGCCCGCGCCACCTGGCCGAGGCCGCGGGCGCGGCGACAGTTGGCATTTACTGGGCGGGCAACCTGATCACCGCTGGCTCGCTGACGCGTGCGCGCCACCGCCCGCAAATTTCGTGGCAGATGCACTGCCCCGTCTGCGGCGCAAATTACGCCAAGCAGGAAAAGTGCGAGCACGAGGCGTCGCTGGTGGCGGACGTGCCGGTGGAAGCCGTGGTGGCGGAGGCGATGTCGCTGCTGGCAGAAAGTCGAGCGTGACCGTCGCGGCCCCCAAAGACGCAGCCTGCCCACTCCGCGTGGGCCCGTGATGGTCACGCTTCTCGACCATCTCGGCCCCCGCGTGAGTGGAAAGAGAGCGCGGCTTGAGCCGTGGCGATCGCTTCGATCGCTTCGATTGGCTTGGTTCCGAGGCCACGCTTCTGGGTGACGCCAACTCGTGGTATGCTTTCCCCATGCTCATCACCAAACCACTCGGCCAAACCAACCTTGCCGTTACGCCCATCGGTCTCGGCCTCGCCGCGCTGGGGCGACCGGGCTATATCAATCTGGGCCACGCCGATGACCTCAATGAGACGTACGAGGTCGCCAAGATGGAGGCCCACGCGCACGCGGTGCTCGATGCGGCGTGGGGGATGGGCGTGCGCTATTTTGACGCCGCGCGCTCGTACGGTCGCGCCGAGGCGTTTCTGCGTTCCTGGCTGGATGCGCGACAAATTGCGCCAGCCGACTTAACGGTCGGCTCGAAATGGGGCTATACCTACACGGCGAACTGGCGCGTGCACGTGCCAACGGGCGCGCAGCACGAGGTTAAAGAGCACTCGCTGGCCGTGCTCGATCGCCAGCTTGCCGCGAGCCGCGAGCTCCTGGGCGACCATCTCGACCTCTACCAAATTCACTCGGCCACGCTGGAAAGCGGCGTCCTCGAAAATGTCGATGTCCTTGCTCGGCTGGCTGCCTTGCGCGATACCGGGCTACCTATCGGTTTTTCTGTCAGCGGCGCCAATCAGGCCGAGACGATTTTGCGGGGGCTGGAAATTGTGGTCGAGGGGAAGCCGCTCTTTGCTTCGGTGCAGGCGACGTGGAATCTGCTTGACTGCTCGGCGAGCGACGCGCTGCGGCAGGCACACGCCGCGGGCGTCGGCGTGATCGTGAAGGAAGCGCTCGCCAATGGTCGGCTGACGGCGCGCAACGTTGCCCCCGATTTTCGCGACCAGATGTCGCTGCTCACCGAAGCGGCGCAGTCGCGCGGCACGACGGTCGACGCGCTGGCGCTGGCCGGCGTGCTGGCGCAGCCGTGGGCGGGCGTCGTGCTCAGCGGCGCGGCGACGGCGGCGCAGGTGCAGTCCAACGTGCGGGCGGTCGAGGTGGAGTGGAACGAAGAGCTGGCGGCGCGGCTATCCGGGCTGGCCGAGGAGCCGACGGTCTACTGGGGCAGGCGCAGCAGTTTGGCTTGGAATTGAGCGCGAGCTAAAGTTCGTTGGTAGCGCATGGATTTCCGCGGAGGCGAGAATAATGTTGCACAGCTTTCAGGGGCCGCGCGACCACAGAGCGTTTCTCAGGTTTCGTTGACATTTGGGAATTGGCCCTCACCCCCAGCCCCTCTCCCATCCTGGGAGAGGGGAGTTTTTAAGTCCCCTTCCCCCACGCGTGGGGGAAGGGTTGGGGATGGGGGAGCTGCGCACCACCCAGATTAGGCCATCAGCGAAATGTCAACGGAACCTAGTAGTTTGCTCACTCGGCTGAACCGCAGAAAACGAAGCGGCCCCCTTCCCCGCTCCTCTCCCACACGTGGGAGAGGAGCGGGGAAGGGGGCCGCTTTGCTGTTGATTTTCAAGGCGAGCTGCCCGGTTTTTGCAGCGCCCAGAAACGAGCAACGTTACATCACCCGCGTGACTTCGAGGCCGAGACTGCCTTCTTCGTTCGCCTTGCCAATCGCATCCGCCGAGCCGAGCACGACGACTTGGCCCTGCTGCGCAACTTGCTCAACGGCGTCGGCAAAGCGGTGAAAATCTTCCGCCGTGGTGTCGAGCACCTGATCGCGGAAAGTCTGCCGTTCGGCCTCGGTGACGCCGAGCAGGTAGCGCGTCATCGAGGTGTAGCCCTTGGCGTCGGGGAGCTGGTAAGAATCGAGATCGCTGATGGCGCCGATGATGGCTTTGGTGCGCTCCCCTTCGTCCAGCGACAGATTGCGCAGCCAACCGGCGGCCTCGTTGTAGACGTCGAGCGTGGCCAGCAGGTTCGGGTCGCGGTAGGAGCCAAAGCTAAAGGTGCCGCTCTGCCGACCAAAGCGGCTGAACGCGCCGTACGCGCCGCCCTGCACGCGCACGCGCTCCCACAGATAGGTGGTGCGCATGTAGCCGGTGATGACGTTGACCGAGCCATCCAGCTTGTAGCCCAAATCGTAAAGATTCGCCCCCTTACCCACGTAGTTGACCTGGGCGGGAATCGTCAGCCCCTCATTTTTGAGCGCCACATCCGGCGCCCAAGAAGCAGCAATCTGCGCCTGATTTTGCGGCAGCGCGCTCACAAAGTCACGCAGCTGCGGCTGGATTTGCCCAAGGCTCTCACCGTCCACGGTGAGGTTGAGCAGCGTGCGCCCGCCGATCAGCAGCTCGCGGATGCGCTCCAGTTGGGCGCGCACGGCGGGCCAGTCGCGCTCGATCTGCTCGCTGAGCTGGCGCAGATAGAAGAGGTAGCTGATGCCGCCCATCTGCTCGTTGATCCAGCCGGACTCGGTGAACTGCGCGCTCAGCCGCTGGGCGACGACGCTGTGGCCGCCCGGAATCAGGCTCGATTCCTTGCTCGCTTTGGCCTCGAGCACGAGCTGGCGGAAGCGCTCGCGATTGTCCAGGTTGGCCGTGAGCAGCACGTCGCGGAAGATGGTGAGCAGGTCCTCCGTCTGCTCGACGGTGGACTTGCCGCCGAGGAAGAAGTAGGCGGACGTTTCGGGCAGGTCGCGCGCCTCGTAATCGCGCACCGCCGAGACAAAGGTTGAGGCCGAGACGCCGCCCGTCTTGCGCTTGATGCGCTGGGTGAGCTTGACAAAATCCTCCTGCTCCGTGCCCATCTGCGTCAGCGAGCGGCCAAAGAGCTTGACCAGGGGCAGCAGCTCGGCGGGCAGGCTGTGCAGGTCAAAGCCCACATCGAGGTAGACGACGCCGTTGGTAAACAGGTCGTGGTGCAGCAGTGTGCTGGTGTTGCCGAGCTGCGACACGTCGAGCGGGATGGTGCGGATGTCGCGCTCGAGATCGCCCAGGGTGAGGCGCGGAATTTTGTCGAGGTCGGCGGGGTCGTCCGGCTTTTGCTGGATCTCGCGCAGGGTCTGCGTGTTTTCGATGATGCGCTGAATTTCCTCCGGCGACATGGCGGCGCGGGCGCTGTCCAGCCGCTCGCGCTCGGCCTGCTCCTGGCGACGCGGCAGCTCGGCGTCCGGCTCCAGGATGACGGTGGTGCGGTGCGCGTTGTCGAGCAGGTGCTCGGTGATCAGCGCGCCGAGCACGTTGTCCGGATCGCTGCCGTCTTCGCCAAACATGGCTTTGACTTCGCCCAGCGGCTTTTCAAAGGCGATGGCCTCCAGCGGGTCACGCCCGTGGAGCCAGGTGCTGAGCGCGTTCATCATCACGGCCAGGCCGCGCGGGATCGAGCCGGTGTTGTTTTCGCGCAGCGTGAATTCGATGGTGTTGAGCGCGGCTTCGATCATCCCCGGCTCAAAACCCTCCTCGGCGAGCGACTGCAGCGTCTCCATTGCCAGCGTCTCGAACTGGTCGACGTTGCCGGAGAGACCCTCGTCCTTCAGCCCTTTGACGCCAACGGTAAAGGTCATCTGGCGCAGGCCGCCCGCCAGCCCGCCATAGACATCCTCGCCCAGGCTCGAATCGGTGAGCGCCTTTTGCAGCGGCGAGGCCGATGTGCCCGTGAGGCAGTAGGAGAGCACGGTGAGCAGCATCGACAGCGTCTCGTCGTCCTCCTCCGGCAGCAGCCAGCTCATCTTGGCATAGCCCTTGCGGCTCGTGTCGTTGCCGTTCTCGCTTGCTCCATTCTCCGCGGCATCAATGCCATAGGGAAAGATGAAGCGCTTGGGCGCTGCAAATTTGGACTGCAGCGCAATGTCGACCTCGACGTCGCGACGCTCGAAGCCGGAGAGCACCTCATCCAGCCGACGCAGCCGCTCGTCCGGATCGTCGTCGCCGTAGAAAAAGGCGAAGGCGTTGGAGGGGTGGTAGTAGGTCTCGTGGAAACCCTTGAACTGCTCGTAGGTTAGGTTGGGGATTTCCTCCGGATTGCCGCCGGAGTCGACGCCGTAGGTCGTGTCCGGGAAGAGCGTCTCCTTGCTGAGGCGATAGAGCAGATTGTCCGGCGAGGAGTATGCGCCCTTCATCTCGTTGAAAACAACGCCCTTGTAGGCCAGCGGCGCGTCGGGATCGTCCAGCTCGTAGTGCCAGCCCTCCTGGTCCAGGTGGTGCGCCGTAATCAGCGGGTGGAAGACGGCATCCAGGTAGACATCGACCAGGTTGTAGAAATCTTGGGCGTTGGTGCTGGCCACGGGGTAGACGGTCTTGTCCGGGTAGGTCATCGCGTTGACAAAGGTGTTGAGCGAGCCCTTGATCAGCTCGACAAAGGGCTCCTTGACCGGATACTTCTGGGAGCCGCCGAGCACCGCGTGCTCCATGATGTGGGGCACGCCCGTCGAATCGGTGGGCGGCGTGCGGAAGGTGATGCCAAAGACTTTGTTCTCATCGTCGTTGAGCAGCGAGAGCAGCTGCGCGCCGGTTTGGTCGTGGCGGTAAAGGCGCGCCGTGGTGTTGATTTCGGGAATTTCGCGCTCGTCGACGAGCGTGAAGCCGTGGGTGGAGGTGGACATAGTGTACTGTATTCACTTTCTAAACAGGCGTGAGGCGTGAGTATGGGATGCGTGAGGGTCTGGTGCATAGAAGCTGCTTGATTACCCGGCCACCGACCAGCATTGAAATGCCGGTCTAGTTTGCGAAGTGCGCTGAAGCGCACTGATGGCAAACGCGCTGAAGCGCGTTTAGCAAGCTAAAGTGCGTGCAAGATGAAAGCAAGAGTTCGCGGCCTAAGTGACAGTCACTGTCCATAGCCGGACAGCTTACCTCATTTTGTCTGGACAGTGACTGTCACTGGCTCCTCAAACTCCTGTTCTCGACGCAACTTTACTTTAGGCGACAAATGGCTGGTGAGCTTGTCGAACTACATTCGCCGCCGGTCGTATCTCAATGGAACCAGTAACGGTTACCCAAACTCCAACACGTGTCAACTGCTCACGCCCCAGGATTGACAGACATTTCGGCCTATCATACCATACCCCCACAACTCAATCGCCCGCCTAAGTTACAATTTGGCGCGCTCAATTCTACTACCTGGACAATTCCATGCAAGCGAGCGACAAAGCCCCCACCGTTCGGTCCACCTCCTCACGGCCCATCACCTCGCCGGACGACCAGAGCGCCACCTTTATCGAGCTCTTCTTCGACCTGGTCTTCGTCTTCTCCGTTACCCAAATCGTGGGCCTGCTGCACGACGGGTTGACCTGGATAAACATTGGGCAGGCGCTGATCATTTTTTGGCTCGTCTGGTGGGCGTGGACGCAGTTTACCTGGGCGCTCAACGCGGCGGACACAACCAACAGCCTCGTCGAATTGGGGACGCTGCTGGCGACGGGCGTGGCCTTTATCATGGCGATTGCGCTGCCCGCCGCCTTTGAGGCGCGGGCGCTTTGGTTCGCCGCCGCCTACATTATCGTGCGGCTGATTGGGCTGGTGATCTACTACTGGGTGGCGCAGTCCGACGAGCAGCAGCGCGTGGCGGTGCGCTCCTTCACCCTCTTTTCGCTGAGCGGTTTCCTGGCCGTCCTCCTCGGCGCGTTCACCGGCGGCGTGCTTCAGTACGTCTTCTGGGGGCTTGCGATTGTGCTGGACGTGACTGCCGCCCAGAAGGGCGCGCAGGTCGAGGGCTGGAACATCCGCCCCGATCATTTTGGCGAGCGCCACGGCCTCTTTACGATTATTGCCCTGGGCGAAACGCTCATCGTCGCCGCCGCCAGCGTGACGGGTGCGGAGTGGACGAGCACCCTTATCACCGTCTCCATGCTTGCCGTGGCGACGACCTGCGCGCTTTGGTGGAGCTACTTTGTGCGCACAAAGCCGCTCATCGACGCCAAGCTGGAAGCTGTGAGCGGCGTCGAACAGTCCAGCACGGCGCGCGATGCCTACACCCTGCTCCACTTCCCGATGATGTGCGGCATCGTGGCCTACGCCATCGCCATCGAGGAGGCCATCGCTCACCCGCTGGAGCCGCTGCCGCTCACGGGTCGCTTGGCGCTGGCGCTGGGGCTGTGGCTCTTTGTCGGCGGCATGGGGCTGGCCGTCCTGCGGGCGACCGCTCGCGTACTGTGGCTGCGGCTGGGGCTCATAACGGTCGCGGCCGTGCTGATTGTCGCCCTGCCCAGCGCGCCGCTGGTCACGCTTTCCGTTGCCCTGGCAACGCTGTTGGCGATTGTGGTGCTGGAGCAATGGCGCATCGAGGCCTTGAATGAAAAATATCAACACCTGGAAGGGGAAACCGCATGAATATCCGCGCCGCCGTGGTGCGCCGCCACCACGAACTCACCGTCGAAACCGTACATCTCGCCGAGCCGCAGGCCGACGAAGTGCTGATCCGCATCCGCGCCGCGGGCGTCTGCCACAGCGACCTGCACACGCTGCGCGGCGAGCTGCGCGCGCCGCCGCCCCTTGTGCTCGGCCACGAAGGGGCGGGCATCGTCGAGCGGGTGGGCAACGCCGTGACGAGCGTCGCGCCGGGCGACCGGGTGATGGTCAACTGGCTGCCCGCCGATCACACCTGCCCCACCTGCCTGGCGGGCCACCCCTCGCTCTGCGAACGCTTTGCCACCACGACCTTCCAGGCGCGGCTGCCCGACGGCTCGTCGCGGCTAACCGCTGAGGGCGGCACCACGCTCGGCCACATGCTCAGCGCGGCGACCATGGCCGAGTACGTCGTCGTCAAGGAGGCGGGGGTGATTGGCTTTCCCGAAGGTGTCCCTTTCGAGGTCGCGGCGATTACCGGCTGCGCGGTGATGACGGGCGTGGGCGCGGTGCTCAACACGGCGCAGACGGCGCCGGGCAGCACGGCGGCGGTGATCGGCTGCGGCGGCGTGGGCTTGTCCGCGCTGCTCGGCTGTAGGCTGGCGGGCTGCTACCCCATCATCGCCGTGGACGTGATCGACAGCAAGCTCGACTTTGCCCGCGAGCTGGGCGCGACGCACACGGTCAACAGCTCCAAGGAGGACGCTGTTGAGCGGCTGCGCGAGCTGACGAACGGCGGCCCGCAGTACGTCTTCGACAGCGTTGGCGCGGAGGTGACGGTGCGGCAGGCGCTGGAAGCGGCGCACTCTTACGGCACGGCGACCATCGTCGGCATGCACAGCGCGATCCAGAACGTCTCGATTCCGCTGGGCGCGCTCGTCTTTCCCAACAAGCGGCTGCTCGGCTCGTTCGTGGGGTCGAGCGTGCCGATGGTCGATCTGCCGCGGCTGGTTGAGCTGTACCGCGCCGGTCGGCTGGAGTTGGACAAGCTTATTACGCGCAGCTACCAGCTGGATGAAATCGCACAGGCCTTTGAGGATATGGAGGCCGGGCGGGTGGTGCGTGGGGTGCTCGTATTTGATTAACCGATTCAACGCGGAGGGCGCGGAGACAGAGGCGCGGAGGGCCGCGGAGAAATCTTTGCGTAGCCAACGATTAATACTCGTGGAATTAGCGCGATCAGTTCGTCCACCATCTCAAGGTTTCTCGCATCCGCTCAAAATGACAAATTCCCTCTCCGCGGCCCTCCGCGCCTTCTCCGCGCGCTCCGCGTTAAAATCTTAGGACTTCCCCATGAACTTTGAAAATAAAATTGCGCTCGTTACCGGCGGTGTATCGGGCATGGGTGCGGCGACGGCGCGACTGCTGGCCGAAGCGGGCGCACGGGTGGCCATCGTCGACCGCAATGTAGAACTGGCGGCGCAGACGGCGAGCGAGCTGGGCGCGATGTCGATCACGGGTGACGTGAGCGACTCGGCCTTTTGCGAGCGAGCCGTCGACGAGGTTGTGTCGCGGCAGGGGCGGCTGGACGTGTTGGTGAACGCGGCGGGCATCATCGTGCGCGCCGATGCGCTGGGCACGAGCGATGAAGCGTGGGCGCGCATGTGGAGCGTCAACGTAAGCGGCACGTTTTTTATGTGCCGTGCGGCCCTGCGCGTCATGGTTCCGCAGCAGAGCGGAGCCATCGTCAATTTTGGCTCCATCTGGGGCGACGTGGGCGGGCGCGGCCACGTTGCCTACTGCGCGGCCAAGGGCGCGATCCACCAGCTCACCCGCGCATTGGCGCTCGACCACGCGCGCGATGGCGTGCGCCTCAACGCCGTCGCGCCCGGCGAAGTCGACACGCCGATGCTGCGGCGCGGCGGCCGCGACGAGCCGATGGGCGATGAGGCGCTGGCGCAGATGGCATCGGCGACAATCCCGATGGGTCGCCTGGCCCAGCCGGAGGAAGTTGCGCGCGTGGTGCTCTTCCTCGCATCGGACGCCGCGAGCTACATGACGGGCACGGTCGTGCCGGTCGATGCGGGCTATACAGCGGTTTGATGAGATAAAAAGCGAGAACAGATTATGGGTTGCGCAGTCCCCCCCATCGTTTGAGAAATAGAACAACTGACCGTATAATCCTCCCATGATAGCACGCGATGAACGGCGACGGGCCTTTGCCTTTGGCGTCCTGCTTTACGTGGTCGGCGGCGGGCTAATTTGGGCGTTCTACGGCCGCGGCGCGATGTTGGTCGGCTTGGGCTGCATTACGGGCGGCGTGCTGTTCTTTGTAGGGCTATATGGGTTGGTTTGGCTAATGGGTCGCTGGGCGGGGGAATAAGCAGTGGGGGAGAAAGCCCATGTTTAACGCACAAACAATTACCTTCCGGGAATATGCCGTGCAGGAGTCGCTGCCGCTCGCCACGATTCAAACCGCCGTGCTGGATTTTCTGCGCAATCGCAACGATGCCGTCATTTTTGGCGCACAAGCGGTGAATGCTTACGTCAATGAAGCACGCATGACGGAGGATGTCGACTTGGTGTCGACCCGCGCCGAGGCGCTGGCCGGCGAATTGCGCACTTTTTTGAGCGAACAGTTCCACGTTGCGATCCGCCTGTGCCGCGTGGCCAATGGCCGTGGGCCGCGGCTCTTCCAGTTGCGCAAGGAGGGCAATCGCCACCTGGTCGACCTGCGCGTCGTGGAAGCGCTGCCGCCCGCGCGGCGCATTGAGCAGGTGCTCATGCTTGATCCCGTTGATCTAATCGCCACGAAAATTCTCGCGCTCCACCAGCGGCGCGGTCGCCCCAAAGCGGGTACGGGCTAGCGCGATGTCGCCATGCTGCTGCTGACGTTTCCAGAATTGAAACGGGAAGACGGCTCAGTCGCCGAGCGGCTGCGGGCGATGGGCGTCGAGGAAGCGGTGTTGACCGTGTGGCGCGACTTTGTGTCGCAGCCGATTCAGTTTGAAGACGATGAGGATGAATTTGATGCGTGGTAAAGCACTGATCGAATTAGCCATGCTTTTAGATAAAAGTGACGGTCACTGCCCAATTCACGAATGGGTACGTCGCGATTCTTTGGGCAGTGACAATCACTTTTGCAACATTCCAATTCCACCTACAGCTCAACTCATGTACACAACCGGCGGTCTCCCCTCCATGTGAAGCGCAGCAGACGTTTACGCATCACATAATCACGCATCATTCACTCATCACGATAGTTTGGGAGACGACACCATGACCAACCAAAACATTCTTGTCGGCGTGGCCTGGCCCTACGTCAACGGCGAAAAGCATATTGGGCAAATTGCGGGGGCCTACCTGCCGCCGGATATCTTTGCGCGCTACCAGCGGCTGGCGGGCAACCGCGTGCTGATGGTCAGCGGCTCGGACACGCACGGCACGCCAATTACGCTGCAGGCGGAGAAGGAGGGCGTGCCGCCGGAGGAGATCATCCGCAAGTACCACCAGATGTTTGTCGACGGCTGCCTCGCCATGGGGCTGACCTTTGACCTCTACACCCACACGGATACGCAAAATCACTGGGACGTGACGCAGCAGATGTTTTTGACCCATCTGGAAAATGAGTACATCTACCAGGATGTGCAGCAGCAGCTCTTCGACCCAGAAGCCAAGCGCTTCCTCGCCGACCGCTACGTCGAGGGCACGTGCCCCATCTGCGGCTTCGAGGATGCGCGTGGCGATCAGTGCGACAACTGCGGCTCGCTCTACGACGCGCTCGAACTCAAGAATCCGCGCTCCAAAATTACGGGCAACACCGATTTGGAGGTGCGCGAGACCGAGCACTTCTTTCTCGACATGGCAAAGATGAACGAACCGCTGATCGCCTACCTGGCCGACAAGGAGCACTGGCGACCCAACGTGCGCAACTTTACGCGCGGCCAGCTGGAGCTGCGCGAGCTGCGCGGTCGCCCCATCACGCGCGACATCGACTGGGGCATTCCCATTCCGCTCGACGGCTACGACGGCAAACGCATCTACGTCTGGTACGACGCGGTAATTGGCTACCTGAGCGCGGCGATCGAGTGGGGCGCGCTGCAGGGGGACGAAGAGCACGACGGGTGGCGGCAGTGGTGGGATGCCACGGTCAATTCGGATGCGCGCATCTATAACTTTATCGCCAAGGACAACATTCCCTTCCACACGATCATTTGGCCCGGTATGTTGATCGGCTATAACGAAGGCAGTGAACAATTGAACCTGCCCTACGACGTGCCGTCCAACGAGTATCTGAACCTCGGCGGCTCGCAGTTTAGCACCAGCCGCGGCAACGTGATCGGCTTTAACACGGTGCTGGCGGAATACCAGCCCGACGCCTGGCGCTACGTGCTGACGGCGCTGGCCCCCGAAACATCGGACGTGGAGTTTACGTGGGATGACTTTCGCGACCGCGTCAACAACGAGCTGGTGGCGAACTGGGGCAACCTCGTCAACCGCGTGCTGGGCTTTGCCTACAAGCGCTTTGATGGACAGGTTCCCGCGCCGGGCGAGCTGGACGAAGTCGACCGGGTGCTGCTGGACGAAATTCGCGCGGGCTTCGATGAAGTCGGCGCGCTCTACGACGGCGTCAAGCTCAAGGCGGCGCTAACGGCGGTGCGCCAGCTAAGCCAGCGCGTCAATCAGTACTTGAGCGACAAAGCGCCCTGGAAGTCGATCAAGGAGGATCAGCAGGCCGCGGCCACGGCGGTCTACGTTGCGCTGCAGGCCATCGACTGGCTCAAGGTGATGTGGTCGCCGATTTTGCCACACAGCAGCGAACAGCTGCACGAGCTGCTCGGCTACGACGCGCCGCTCTTTGGGCGGCAGCACACCGAGTCGGTCGAGGACGCGCGCGGCGAGCACCTGGTGCTGCGCTACGACGGCAGCGGGGCGTCGGGCCGCTGGCCAGTAGAGGGCCAAACAGCGGGGGAGCTGGCGCCGGGGCAGGCGCTGCGGCAGCCGAGCGCGCTCTTCGTCAAGCTGGAGGATGAGGAAGCGTAGATTCTCTCATAGAAGTCAAGGGGGAAAACAAAGATTTGGGTCCCCTTGGTTTCTATACGAAAGTCAGCCATTCGCATCAAGAGGCGGGCGAAGCGAGTTGGGGGTCAAAGGGCTTGCCGGAGCGGAAAACCGCCCAGGCCCAGATCAGGATTTTGCGGGCGGTGGCAATGCGGGCCACTTTGACGGGTTTGCCACGCGCCAGCAAGCCGCGATAGAAGCGGGTGAGCGGTGTGTCCTTGGCGCGGTTGCCGCCCAAGGCACAGAGATAGAGACGACGCCGGGCATCGGCATCGCCCATTTTGGAGATGGCCGGTCGCTTGTAGACGGAGCTGCCGCTTTGGGTGTGGACGGGGTCAAGACCCACGAAGGCGGTCAGCGCCTTGGCGTCGCCCTGGCCGGCGGTGCGCGCCTCGAAGCGGAAGAGCAAGACCAGGATATGTAAGACGGTTTTGTCGCCAATGCCGCAAACTTTGAGCAAGCGCCGCACGTGCTGGGCGAGATCGTTGTACTGAGCCAGGTGGGCTTGGATGGCCTGCTCGACCTCGGTCAACTGTTCCTGCAAGCGCTTGAGGCTCTGCTCTAAGCTGCGGCGCACGGCGGAGGAGGGGTGGGGGCGCTGCTGGTGGGCGTGGAGGCGGTTGCGCTCCTGAGCCAGCATCTGCTCCAGGTCCTCCTGGCGATGGAGCAGCTCGTCGAGTTCGCTGACTTCCGCAGCCAGCGGCTGTTGAGCGGGCGATTGGGTGCTGGCGCCGTACTGAGCCAGCAAGCGCGCATCTACCTTATCGGTTTTGGCCCGTTGTCCTTGCCCTTTGGCCCAGTCGCGCACGACTTTGGGGTTGGGCAGGCTGACGCGCCAGCCCTGCTGCTCGGCAAAAGCAAGCAGCCGCAGGTGGTAGTTGCCGGTCGGCTCGACAATCAGGTGGAGCACGCGCTCCTCGCCCTGGCCCTCAAGCTGCGCGGCGACTTGCGCCTGCAGCGCTTGGAAGCCCGCCTCGCTATTGGCGACGTCGGGCAGGGAACGCGGGGTGCGACGGTCGGCGGCCGCTGTAGACGGGCAAGCGTGGAGGGCAACGGCCAACTTGTCTTTGGCCACATCGACGCCTAGGTAGAAGGTTGACATGAGCACTTTCCTTTCGAGAGGGTGACCCGTGAGCGAATCGGGTAGCTGGGCGCGCTCGACCGCCTTGCGCTTTGTCCCCAGCCCCTGAGCGTGACCGAACTGCCTGGTATCCGGGCTCGTGGCCCTCCATTCTCTCCGTGGTCTCAGGTGGCCTCGACAACTCTACGTTCGGGCTTGGGTAGCCCCTGGTCACGAGTTAACTGTCTTGACTACGAGGCACGGCTGTTGGACAACTTACATGGCGGGTCTGCGCGTTCTGCTACTCTACTCAATTCGTCCAACTTCGGCAAAGGTCAGTGGCAAGAGGGGCTTATCTACGATACAAGCTTTTGGCGCTTGGGGTCACCTACTGCCTCCTCTTGCCGCTTTCCATGATACCAGGTCACCTTTGCTCCGCAAGGTGACATTTGTGGTTAACTCCATCACACGGCAGCATACCGAGCTGTGTAGTCAACGATGATTGTCACGTAGCGGAGCACGCGCGACCTGCGGTTCGGGCCAGCCGAGTGCATCGCACTCTTCCATTCGCATTTGTCCGCATCTATCCGCAGTTAAATTTCTTTTGGTATTGTACTCTTATGTCTAACTCCATTCGCATTGGCAAAATCGTCAAATCCAACACCCACGTCGACTACGTCTGCCAGATCGACGCGCCCGGCGAGAGCGACGGCCCGCTGCCGGAGCCAACCGATTTTTCGTTTGGCACATTTGCCGCGCTCCAGCTGGAGAACGGCAACCAACTCGTCGGCGTGATTTACAACACGCTGCTCGTCAACCCGGACTTTGGCAACATGGGGCCGCGCCTCAGCCCCTCGGCGGAGCTGGAGGTTTTCGCGCCGGACTATCTCGTGGAGACGGCCACGCTCGTTGGTATCATCGCTCTTGGCTGGATCGATACGGCGGGCACGCATCACCAAGGCGTGCCGGTGCTGGCGGGCACGGTCAACAACGCCGTGTATCGGCTGGACGACGGGGCGCTGCGCCAATTCCACTGCACAGCGGACGGTCGACCGCGGCTGACGTATATGCCGCTGTTGCTCGCGCAAAACAACCCGCTTGTGCCCACGCTGCTGATGAACATCCTGGACACGCTGGGCGAGCACTTTCCCAATCAGCGCGATTCGCTGGGGGTGATGCGCAATAATTTGGCGTGGAAGAGCATCGTGCAGCCAACGGGGTAAGGCATGTCTGAAATTGCGCGTTTTTACGGTATCATCATCCGTATGTACCCAGAACGTGGAGAGAGACATCATCTTCCACATTTCCATGCGTACTATCAGGATGATTCGGTAAGTTACTCCATCGATTCCGTCGAGGCAATCAGTGGCGAACTACCAAGACGCCAACGTCGGTTGATTGAGGCATGGGTTGAACTACACCGGGAAGAAATTGCTGAGAATTGGCGTCGCATGTACAAAGGTGAGCCGCCACGGAAGATTGATCCGCTACGCTAAGGAGAAATTGTGCAAACTTACAATCACCCCATTTTCTATGTCGAAGCGTTTGAAATCGTCGGCCCCTACACCCTTCATATCAAATTTGATGACGGTTCAGAGCAAATCGTGAACCTGGAACCAGTTTTGCGTGGTGGGCTGTTAGGGCCACTCTACGACTTGACAACTTTCAATCAGGTACGGCTCGATCCCGAAATTCGCAACCTTGTCTGGCCCAACGATGCAGCCTTCGATCCAGAGACGTTGCGCAATTGGCCACAGTACAAGGATGCATTTATCGAGATGGCGCAAAGCTGGGAAGCTGTCGCGGCAGATTGAGCCATTACCATGACCATGAATGAAATTTGATTAGCTGGCCTGGACGCGTTATCCCGCGAGCTGGGGCCAGTCGAAATGGTTCGTTTCTTGCAGCAGTATGAAGCAGGGCGAAGTGGTTACACCGCTGAACGTCATCAGTGGTTGGACCAGTACAGCCTTGATATAATCGTCAAACAGATTGAACAGCAGCGCGAGCAGTAACAAGAAATTTTTGTTTACGCCCCCAGCGACGGCATCTCCACCGCCCCATCCCGCCGCTGATCCATCCCCGCCTCCATCGAGAGCGGGTAGCGCGGCGCTAACGCCGACACCTCGTTGAGCCGCGCCAGCGCTTCCGCCGGCAGCGACCAATTCCCCGCCTGAAAATTATCGCGCGCGTGCTCAAGCGTGCGCGCGCCGACAATTGCGCTGCTGACCATCGGCTGCTGGAGCACCCAGCGCAGCGCGACCTGCGCGGGCGAACGACCCAGCTCCTCGGCCACGTCCAACAGCACAGCCAGCGACTCATCGGCGTTGTCGGCAAAATACTGGGCGGGGTAGGCCCAGCCCTCGTCCGAGCGCGTGCCCTCGACGGTGCGCTCGCCGGGCTGGTATTTGCCCGTCAAAAAGCCGCCGCCCAGCGGGCTCCACGCCACAATGCCCAACCCCTTTTGCTCGCAGACCGGCACGATCTCCTGCTCGATGTCGCGCACGACGAGGCTGTACTGCGGCTGGTAGGCGACAAAGCGCGCCCAATCCTTGCTGTCGCTGATCCAGAGCGCCTCCATTAGCCGCCACGCCTCGTAGTTGCTGCACGCAATGTAGCGCACCTTGCCCTGCCGCACGAGATCGTCCAGCGCGCGCAGCATTTCGTCCAGCGGCGTCTGCGTGTCGACGTGGTGGATGTAGTACAAATCGACGTAGTCCGTCTGCAAACGGCGCAGGCTGTCCTCGATGGCCTGAAAGATGTGTACGCGCGACATGCCCGAATCGTTGGGGCCTTTGCCCATCGGGTTGAAAAATTTGGTGGCGATGATCGCGTCGCGTCGCCGATTTTGGAGCGCCTTGCCTAGAATTGTCTCGGACTGCGTGGCGGCGTAGGCGTTGGCCGTATCAAAAAAGTTGATGCCCGCGTCAAAGGCCAAATCGACCATCTGCTTCGATTCGGCTTCGTTCGTGCCGTGGCCAAAGGTCATCGTGCCCAGGCAAATTTCCGAGACTTTCAGGCCGCTGCGGCCCATGCGTCGGTATTCCATCTTGTGCTCCTTTTGTTCAGAATTTGATCCACCAAGAGCACGAAAAGCACGAAGGGAAGAGGGTTGACGTTCTTCCTTCGTGTTTCTTCGTGTCCTTCGTGGATCGCTTGTGTATTAATTCGCTTAATCCTTCAACTCGACTTGAGCCACGCGCTATGTCTTTCCGCTCCTGATCTTCTGGCCCTGTTTTACGCTGATAGGGGTTACCTAACCCGGGGCGAAGCGGCGCTTCGCTTTACGTTCGCCGCCACATGGCAGATATGTCATCCTTTGGCTCGAAGCCCAGGATGCGCTGGGCCTTATCGTTGCGGAAGACGCCGTGGGGCATGTTTGTGAAAATGTTAAAGATTTCGCACTTGGAGGGCAAGCTGTCCAGCTCGATCTCGAGGCCGAGGGGGAAAATTTCGGCGGCGTTTTGCCACGAGATCGCAAAGGGCGCGTGGCGCTGCCCCGGCTCAACTTCCGTTGGCTCGCGGAAGTGGTAGAAGAGGTACGTCTGCACGACCACGTCGTGGTGCTCGGTGTAAACGCGGCAAATTTCCTGGCCGAGCGACTTGCTGAGCGCGTACAAATTTGTGCCGGGCTGCGGCGGCACGTCCGGCGAGATGGCATGGTCGAAGTGCTCGTACGTCGGCCCGGCGATGGTGAAGTGCGGGCCGGTGTTGATGACGCGGCGGATGCCGTGCGCCACGGCGGCCTTCATCACGTTGAGGCAGCCCAGCGTGTTCACATCAAACGCGAGCCGCCGATCCCGCCGCACGACGGAGAGGTTGACGATGGCGTCCATGCCCTCCGTCGCCTGCATCACCGCGTCGCCGTCGGCCACGTCCACTTCAAGAAATTCGCCGCGAAAGTCCAGGTTGAGCGGCTGCACGTCGGTAACGCGCAGGTCGTAATCATTTTCCAACTCGGGCACAACGTGCGGGCCGAGCATGCCCGCGCCGCCGAGAATTAAGACATTCATGATGGGTAAGTCTCTAAAATTTTAACGCAAAGGCGCAAGGGCGCAAAGAGAATTGGGCAGGCGTCGCGATTGGATAAAGACTTTGTTGACTTGCTGGCAACGATGCTGATGCCCAACCACTTGATCGACGAAACAACCCCTTGCGCCTTTGCGCCCTTGCGTTAATTGGGTTGGTATCCCAGCTGCGACTTGGCCTTCTCGATGGGAAAGCGCGGGTTGTCGACCTCCGGCGCGAGGTGGAAGATCGACCAGCGCGGCGTCTCATCCTGTTGCAAATAAAGCAGCGCGCGCTCGACGGCGCGGGCCACCGTCGCCCCGCCGATGTCGCCGACGCGCAGCACGGCCACCGCGAGCTTGTGCTCGCGGGCAAATTCGCGGGTGGTGTACTCGGCGAGGTGGGCGGCAAGCAGGTGCGGCTCAGTGGTGGGCAGCGGGCGGAAGCGCTCGTCGACGCGGTAGGCCGGGTCGTAGGCGTCCATCAACTCCAGCGTGCTGAGGAGTACGACGCGCGGCACGCCCGCCTCGCTGCCCTCATTCTGGCTGAGGGAGCGCAACAGATTGTACGTCTGCCGCGTGGCGAAATCGATGGCGGTGCGCTCGTCATCTAAAGCCAGCGGCGCGACGAGGTGAACGATGGCGTCCATATTGGCCACCAGCGCGTCGGTTGCTTCGTCGTGTGAAAAGGGTGGATTGGCCTGGTGAACGGCATGGGCGGTCGCGAGCGAATCGACCAGCGGTTGAGCCAGCGGGGAAGCGGTGGTGAGCAGAAGGTTCATGGCGAAACGTTTGCGTGGTCAAATGGAGGTGGATGGGTCTTCTCCATCAGTGTAGCGCAAGTTGTGCGCGTGCGCCAGACGCTTTGCTTTGCTCACTCGTCCCCGCGCACCTGCGACTCGTGATCGGCGTTGGCCTCCGTCTGCTCTTCGGCGCGCACCTCGATTTGGCGGTCGCCGAGCACGTCCTCGACGTAGATCATCTGCACCGCGACGAGCATGACGGCGGCAATCGGGCTGGCGAGCAGCACACCTAGCGTGCCAAAGATAACGCCCAAGGCTACCTGCGCCAGAATGGTGAGCACCGGCGGCAAGTCTACGGCGCGCTTCTGAATTACGGGCGTGAGAAAGTAGCTCTCCACAAACTGAATGCCCACGTAGAGCAGGAAGACGTAGAGCGCCTGCTGCGGGCCGATGGTCAGGGCCACAAGGATCGGTGGAATGTAGGAGGCGAGCACGCCGACGATGGGCACGAACGAAAGCAGCCCCGTTAGCACGCCCAACACCAGCGCCAGCGGAATGCCCAGCAGCCACAATCCGGCAATCGACAGCCCGCCCACAATCAGCACCGACGCGCCGCGCGCAATCAAAAACCAGCGCAGCGTGTAGCCCAATGCATAGAAAATTTCGCGCGCCCGCTCGCGGTGATGCGTGGGCACGAGCCGCACCATGCCGTTGATGTAAGATTTTGGACTGATGGCCAGGTAGACGCCGACAAAGAGAATAATCAGCAGGTTGGTTAGGCCGTTGAGCGCAGTCGAGAAGACGCCCGTAACGCGACTCAGGATACCCGGCCCGCGCTGGATCAGCGACTCGGTCCCGGGCATCTGAGCGCGCACCGTCTCCCACGACCAGGGCAGCTGCTGGTTGACAAAGCTGCGCACCTGCTCCAGCGAGAAGTCGATGCTGTCCACCAGCACCTGGCTCTGACCGGCAATGGCCGGCGCCATCCACCAGACCATGGCTACCAGGCTCAGCAGAGCCAGCAGCGCTATAATAACCAGCGCCAGCCCGTAAGGCAGCGGCGTGTGGTTGGCCACCCAGCGGCTGGTAGACGCCAGCGCCACGGCGACGAGCACCCCGGCAAACGCCAGCAGCAGCACGTCGATTGTCTGCCAGATTAGCAGAAGCAGCAGCGCGACCGCCACCACCAGGCCGATCACCGTAAGCGTGCGCTGCGTAAAGGGGGAAAATGGGTGCCGTTCAGTTTGCATAAATTTGTTCGTTGTTTGATGGGTGTGAGTAACTTAGCGCAGCCCACAAGCATAACTTGTACTTTCCGTTACAGGGCGGCTAACTCTCTATCCGAACGTGTGTCCAACCTTTGTATCCGCTCTCACCGGAACCATCGACAGACAATTTTGCAGACGGCCCGGCGCGGGCGATAATGCAATTCGCTGATCAATTAACCGTAGACCGCCGTCTTCACACCTGTTTTCACATGGCCGTTTTCCAATCGCCCGAACAGCTGCGCGATGTCCTGCACGAAGTCTTCACCGCGCTGCAGGACGTGCCCAACACCATCGACACCTTTACGCGCAGCAATCTCGTGATTCGCATCCACCTGCACGCGCCCGAATTGGAGGTGCTGCTGGACGGTCGCCAGCCGCCGCTGGAAGTGTTTTACGGCGATACGCCCGGCGAAGCCAACCTCACCGCCTCGCTGACGGCCGATCTGCTGCACGATATCTGGCTGGGCCAAACCAGCGCGCGCCAGGCCTTCTTCAACGGGCAAATCCAAACGCAGGGCAACCTCATGCGCGCCGTCCCCCTGCTGGATTTATTCCGCGCCGCGGAGGAGGTCTATCCGCCGATTGCGGCAAACTATGGGCTGATCGAGGAGCAGCCGTAACTTTTTACCGACGACCGCATATTGCTTACTGCTTACTGCTTACTGCTTGCTGCTTACTGCTTGCTGCTTACTGCTCACTGACAACTACCCACCATGTCTCCATCCACCATCTGGACCATTGCCCACCACGAATACCTGGCCACGCTGCGGCGGCGCTCCGTGCAGTTTGTCATCTTTGGGCTGCCGCTAATCTTTGTCGTGGTCACCTCGTTGGTGAGCGCGGTGATCGGGCAGCGGGGCGCGCAGGCGGGGCTGACCTTTGCCCAGGACTTGGTCGAGCGCACCGTGGCCAGCCAGGACCAGCCCGTCGGCGTGGTCGATGCCACGGCTACATTGACGACCGCTGTTTTGGAGGCCGTAAACGACAATCGCCGTGCGCCGCTCGTGGCCTTTGCGGATGAAGAGACGGCGCTGGCGGCCGTTGAGCGGGGCGACGTGCGCGGCTTTTACCGCGTGCCCGCCAACTATGTGGAAACGGGAGATGTGGACTATGTGGGCGAAAATCGCTCGCCCATCGATGCCACCGAGGGTGGGCTCTACCGCGCGCTGATTGCCTCGGCCCTGCTGGATCGCGCCGATCCCGAGACGGCGGTGCAGATTGCCAACCGCGCCGCCAGCCCCGTGGGCAATCTCAGCGAGACCAACCTGGCCGACACCTCAACGGCATCAACGGGCGCGGGTGGGCTTGCCTTTGGGCTGGGCTTTGCCGTGGCGGGGTTGTTCTTTATGACGGTAATCAGCTCGGCCAGCTATCTGCTGCAGAGCCTGGGCGTGGAAAAACAGAACCGCGTGATGGAGGTGCTGCTCTCCTCCGTGCGGCCAATGGAGCTGCTGGTGGGCAAGATGATCGGGCTGGGCGCTGTGGGGTTGACGCAGATTGCGGTGTGGGGCATCTTTGCGCTGCCCGTGCTCCTGCTGGGGCTGGTGGGCGCGGCTTACGGCATTGCCGTGGGCGCAGTCGACATTTCGCTGTCGACCATTGTGCTAACGGTGCTGCACTTTATCTGTGGCTACCTCGTCTACGCCAGCCTTTTTGCCGCGCTGGGGGCCGTTGCGCCCAACCCCAAAGAAAGCTCGCAGTACACCTTCTTTTTCCTGCTGCCCACCTTTCTCCCGCTCTGGTTTGGCTGGCTTTTCCTGGAGCAGCCCAACGCCGCCTTTGCCACCGCGCTCAGCCTGGTTCCCTTCACCGCCCCCATCGCCATGCCCATGCGCCTGATGGTGACCACCGTGCCGCTGTGGCAGCCGCTGCTGAGCCTGTCGCTGGCGCTGGTCACGGCCCTGCTGACGCTCTGGCTGGCGACGCGCGTCTTCCGCGGCAGCGGGGCGCTGCTTTCCAGTCAGGGCTTTTCGTGGGGCAGGCTGTGGAGCGCGGTTCGGTAGGGCAAACGGTTGGCTTGCCCTACAGCGCCCCGTACTTCTCCAACCCTTCCAAAATTCCCCACGCAAATTCGCCTTCGGCAAAATAAACGCCCTCCACATCGCGCAGCTTGTTCAGCTCGGGGTGGTGATTGCCCACCACCACGGCGTTCGTCTCGCCGTTGAGCATATCGGCGTCGTTGTCCGAATCGCCGGCGACAACGACGCAGCTCGGGTCGATGTGCCAGCGCTGGCAGAGATGTTTAATGGCTTTGCCCTTGGAGGCACGCTCCGGCAGCACATCCAAAAAGCGGTCGCGCGAGTGGATCAGCGTATAGCGCAGCCCGTGCCCCTGCAGGGCCTCGTGCACCCGCCGCAGATGCTGGTCCTCGCCGTCGACAACGTGTGGATCCATGTAGTAGCTCAGCTTAAACTCGCGCTCGCCGTCGTCCATCTGCATCTCGACAAAGTCCAGCTCCTTCATCGCGGCCTTGATGCGCTCTGCCTCCCACCCTTCGCCAATATAAGCGGCCCATTCAATATCGTTCCGGCGCTCGCGGCCATAGTAGATTTCCGTGCCCACCGACGAAATAATAACGTCCGGCTGGGGCAGGCCATGTTTCTTGAAGATCGGCGTCACCGTGCGCAGCGGGCGGCCCGTTGCCACCCCCCAGGCGACCTGCTCGTTGGCTTCGCGCAGCCGCGCGGCCAGCGCCGCGGTGGCGGCATCGTCGCCCAGCAGGGTGTGGTCGACATCGGAGATAAATACCCGCTCCGCGTCGGCAAAGCGCTGCTCAACGCGCTCGCGGGCATCAGTAATGGCGATTTGCTCCTCGCTGGAATGGGAGATGCCCGGCACGTTCAGCCGCCGCAGCTCGTCCAGCGCCTCCAGGTAGTGCTGGCTGTGCGCTTCCCACGAATAGTGCTCGTTTACGCCCTGTACGCCGCTCTGTGAATACGTCCGCCACTGCCACTCGTCCGAGAGCACCTGCCGAATGGCGCTGCTGATCTGGCCCGTCTCGTGCACGTCCACCAGCAGGCCGTTTTGGCAGTGGTTGACGATGTTGCGCGGGCCGCCGTCGTCCGTGGCGACCATGGGTAGGCCGCTGGCCGCCGATTCGATCAGCGTCAGCCCAAAGGGTTCGGTGTAGGCGGGGTTGACGAAGACGCCGCGCGTGCGGGCCGCAATGCGGTAGAGCTCCGGCACTTCGTACTCAAAATCGTGGCGTTTGGGGATGGCGAGCTTGCCGTAGAGATCAAATTTGTCCATCAGCAGCAGCAGCTCCGTCAGCACCTCGCGCTCGTTGTCGTCCATCGCGTTGATGTCGCGGCGGATGCCCGCAAAGACGGCGAGGTTGGCCATCATCTGCAGCTGCTTGTCCTGCCCGTAGGCGGTGATGAGGCCGGGGATATTCTTGCGCCTGTCCGGCCGCGAGAGCGCAAGCACCAGCGGCTTGTCCGGCACGCTGAGGAAGCGCTCCAGCTCGCGGTTCATGTAAAAGTTGGCTTCGCGAATGTTCTCCTGCTGCGCCGGGTCGTCCGGGCCGTCGGCATAGAAGGGGTAGAAGCGCGTTGTGTCCAGCCCCGGCGGGATGACGATAAAGCGGGTGTCGCCGCTGTGGTCGTAGGGTGCGTACTGCTCGTCAACTTCCTGCTGCGTGCTGGTGACGATAAAGCTGGCTCGCTGCACCACTTCGTTTTCCACGTCGATGCGCTGGTCGATGTAGAAATCCTTATTCATCCGCTCCGCAGACATCCCGCTCTGCGCCAGCTTGTCGCGCTTGGGAATGCCCAGCGAGTGGCCGGTGAAGACCAGCGGCACGTTTAGCCGTTCCGCCAGCCGCATCGCTACGTAGCCACCGTCGGCGTAGTGGCCGTGGACGACGTCGGGCCGGTCGTTTTCGCCCTCGATGAAGCGCAGGCTGTTCTCGACAAACTCATCCACGTGCGGCCAAAGCAGCTCCTTGCGAATGTAGCGCCGCCCACCGCACTGCACGCGCACAATGCGCACCTTGTCGCTCAATTCCTCAACGGGTTCGGCGTACTCCTCGTCGTAATTCTTGCCGCGAATCAGGCGCGTAAAAAGGTCCACCTTGCGCACGCCCCCGTGCTCGCCCAAGGCTTGCGCCAGCTCCACCACATATTTGATCTGGCCGCCCGTATCGGCGTTGCGCCCCATCTCCAAGTTCGCGCCGCGCACGAGGCCGTGGATGCTAAAGAGCTGTATATATAAACCGCCGACGCTGTGCCGGCTGTCGGTGTCGTTACCCATTTGGTTAAACTCCTCCTGTGTCGCCTTTTAATCATCGGTGATGGCTCTTGCCACAGCTGCTTTTAGCAAACCGCTGATTGCCGTCATAAATTGTTCGCCTGCATAGAGCGAACCACAGCAATGTAAACGTTTTGTAAAGGCGTGATTGCGCCGTTCACCATTTGCCCGTATAGTTTAGCAGCAGTTAGTTGCCGCCTAGTCACGACGGCGTGATCTTCCCTAAACTTTAGCACAGCTATTTGTTGGCTAGTGTAAGGCGAATACGGTTGATGCTATTAGCGAACACCGATTGCGACAATCCAGTGTTGGCGCTACTATATCGGAAATATAAATTAGCTGCCCGTTCCCAGGAGAAACGCTCGTGAACACGCCCACCATCCAGCTCACCGCAGACCAAATTAACTTTTATCAGCGCGAAGGCTATCTCGTGCTGCCGCCCATCACGACGCCCGCCGAGCTGGCGGA
The DNA here is from genome assembly GCA_965213535.1 of Caldilineaceae bacterium. Taxonomy (GTDB): domain Bacteria; phylum Chloroflexota; class Anaerolineae; order Caldilineales; family Caldilineaceae; genus JBCCFC01. The sequence continues at coordinate 4,708,262 of OZ243888.1, read as the reverse complement.
GCTGCGTGCAATCTACGATCGTCTCTTTGCCGAGCGCGCCGGACGTGCCGAGGGCAACCAGTTTGACTTGGCTGGCGCGGACGACGAAGATGGGGTGGCGAGCCTGCCGCAAATTTTGAGGCCAGCGCGCTATGCACCAGCGATCAACGACTTTCTCTTTAAGGCCAACGGCCGTGCAATTGCCGATCAGCTGCTCGGCGACCAAAGCGACGGCGGCGACCACGCCATCCTCAAGCCCGCCCGCTACGGCGCGGAAACCCCTTGGCACCAGGACGAAGCCTACTGGAGCCCCGATCTCGATTACAACTCGTTGAGCATTTGGATGCCCCTGCAGGACGCAACAGTGGAGAGCGGCTGTATGCAGTTTGTGCCCGGAAGCCACAAAGCTGAAGTGCGTGCCCATCGTCCCATCAATAACGACCCACGCATTCACGGCCTGGAGGCCGAGCACGTCGACGCCGCCAAAACGGTGGCCTGTCCCATTCCGGCGGGCGCCGTCACCATCCACCACTGCCGGACGCTCCACTATGCTGGGCCAAATCGGAGCGACGAACCGCGTCGCGCCTACATTCAGGTTAAGGGGCTGCCGACGCAGAAGCGGAGTGAGCCGCGCGACTTTGCCTGGCAGCGCGTGCAGCAGACGGCGCGCATGGAGCGCAAAGAAGCAGAAAACACGCAGCGGTAGTTGCCCGCCGCAGCGGGCAACTACCGCTGTGTGAACCCTTTGAATTGCACAACCGCATTCAAGCGAGGAGAGCACATGGAACGTCGCGATTGGATCGTCTATCCCTGGCAGGTGGAGGGGCAAATCGCCCAGTGGGAAAAGCAGGTTCCCCACCTGCTGGACATATTCTTTGTGCAGCAATACACGCGGCACAAAGTCTACGCGCTCACCGTAACGGATAAAAACGTACCCGCGGCGGAGAAGCGCAAGCATCTCTTCTACGTCCCCCACGCCCACGAGCCCGCGGGTACGGCGGGCTGCATAAATTTTATTCAGCAGCTGCTCACCGGCCACCACCTAGACGGCACGCCAAGCACGCTGGCGCGCGAGGCCATTCTCCAGGGCGCGATCCTCACCTTTATCCCCGACGCCAACCCCTTTGGTCGCGCCCGCTGCCCCGAACCCTATTGGGAGGGTCGACGCTACAACAATCGCGAATTTATCAACATGGTCTTTGGCATCGGCGAGCTTTACAGCGACGACGCCAAAAAGCCGCGGTGGGAGCGCTTCAAGCGCGTGGCGGCTTTTTCAATGGCCGAGCAGGTGCCAGCCCGCTTGGGCCTGGTTTACGAGCAGGTGAGCGAGCAGGTCTACGTCGAGCCGGGGCGCTACGACGAGCGGGCCTCGCTGGTGAAGCTGATTCAGCAGCTGCGGAGCCAGCACGCCTACGGTCAAATTCTCAGCATCCACCAGACGGAGTTTGAGGGGCGAGACGAAGATTGCGAAGCAATTCTGCCAGAGATACAGGCCACGCTGCCGGAGGCGCGGCAGATGTACAATCGGCAGTGGGCCGAGGCGCTTAACGAGGCGTGGGCAGGCGTGGGCGGGCAGCCGCGCCGGGAGCTGCGCCAGGGGATGTTCAACACCTGGTCGGATCGGCTACAGCTGCACCGGCGCATGAAAAGCAGCCTGTTTGAAGAACTGCAGCGGGCCGCGCCCTTGCTCACCCTGGAAATCCGCAACAATCACCCGGAGACGCCCGCCGAACAGCAGCTGCTGCTTATGGATACGGCGATTTGGCGCAGCGTCGAGTATTTACTGAACGGGGCAGAATCTTAACGGCGTTAAGCTAGCGGTTGAAGAGCGGAGATTGAAGATTGGAAGCGCCGCAAAACCAGCCCAATCTCTAACTACGGGCCTTGAGCGGTGTGAGCTTAACTTAACGCCATTGGGCGGAAGCCGGAACGGAGCAGTAAATCGATATAATTGGGTTATTACAAACAAGCAGATGGTTCGCGTACTCCCCGCTATTGATTGGGCCTTCTTCGCCGTCTAGAGGGATGAGAAAAATGTTGGTTGGCGATGGAGTAATGTACGGCACTCGACCGGCGGGATGCGAGCGAAATTGAAGAGGGTCTAATGGATTTGGAACAGAAACTGGCTGAAGGACGAACAGCAGAAATTTTCGCCTGGGGGACTGGACGCGTACTCAAGCTTTATCGCCGCGAATTTCTCACGTCCGCCATCGAGCGCGAGTTCGCCTCCGCCCAAGCGGCGTTTGAGGCGGGCGTGCCTACGCCGCAGCCGCTGGCAATTGTCGAGCGTGCCGAGCGGCGCGGCATTGTCTTTGCCCGCGTGGCAGCGCCAACGATGCTGGCCGCGCTGCTGGCCGCGCCGGAGCGGATGCCGCAGTACGCGCATCAGCTTGCGGCGCTGCACGTTGAGCTGCACGCGCGTCGCGTCGCCGCCCTGCCCGTGCAGCGCAAACAATTGATGGGACAAATTGCCGAAGCCGCCGAACTTTCGCCGCGCCAAAAAGAGCGGGCACTAATCACCCTGGCCGATCTGCCCGATGGCGATGCCCTCTGCCACGGCGACTTTCACCCCAACAATATCCTGCTTGCCGCAGACGGTCCGCTAATCATTGATTGGGTCGACGCAATGTGCGGCCATCCGCTGGCGGACGTTGCGCGTACGTTGCTGCTGCTGCGCACGGCATACCTCGCGCCGAATTTCCCTGCGCCGGCTCGGGAGGGTCTCCAGCGTTTTTACGATTTGTACCTTACTCACTACCTCAACCTCCAACAGGTCGACCGTGAGGCTGTGATGGCGTGGACCCTGCCGGTGGCGGCGGCGCGGCTCTCGGAAGGGGTGGGCGCAGCAGAAGCGCAGCAGCTTGTCACCCTGGTGGACGAACTAAGCATCGCCCTCGGCTAGCTAACCGGGCGGCCTACCCCTGATCCCAGACCACGTGGACTTCGCCCTGGCCCTCCGGCACGGTGAAGGTGATGTTCTGGCTATCGCGCTCGCCCACGCCGTCGATCACCCACATGGTGTAAGTTCCCGCAAGGCTACCGCCGGGCAGATTGCCCGCGGCGACTCTGTAGTCGTAATTAAACTGGCCAAGCGCTGAACTTCTTGCCTCGCCCGTAACGCTGCGCACGCTGTCCGGCACGGCTACGGCTTGGCCATCCTTCTCCAGGCCAATAAAGTAGCTGCCCTGCGATTCGTTGCCGCGCCCGCTGTGCACAAACCAGAGCGTCAGGTGCAGCTCGCCCGCGTTGGGGCCAAACTGGGGGCCGACCGTGGCGCGGAATTTACAGCCGTCGCCGCCGATGCCGGCACAGGGATCGGTGGCGGGCGCGGGGGCCGCTTCTGCCGGAGCTGGTTCTTCGGGGGCGGGCTCCTCGGGAGCAGGCGCTTCGGGCGCAGGTTCTGCCGGGGCGGGTTCTGCCGGGGCGGGGGCAGGCTCCACCGGTGCGGGCTGGGGTGCGGCGGGCGCGGGCGCAACGGCCACCGGCGCGGGTGGAATATCCTGTGCAATCGACACGTCGTCCGCATTTTCCACGCGGGCCAGCTGCCCAAAGACCCAGCCCGTCTGCCCGTTGACGCAGCAGACCTGCCACCAGTCGCCCAGCGGATTGCGCCCGGTGATCTCCAGCTCCTGCCCCTGATTAACCGAGCCCACCAGCCCGTACTCAATCCCCGGTCCCTGGCGCACGTTTACAATCTCCCCCGTAATGAAGAGCGTCGGCGCTGCCTCGTCCGTGGGCTGCTCCGCCGTGGATTCGTCCGCCGTGGATTCGTCCGCCGTGCTGTCGTCCATCGTCTCGGAAGTCGATGTAGTGGATTCGGAAACCGACGCCGTCTCGGTCAGGGAATCTGTGCCCGTCGTCTCCTCTGCATCTGTCGTCTCCTCTGCCGAGTCGTCCGCCTGTGCATCCTCGGCAGCTTCATCGGTGTCTGCGCTGGTTTCCGGCTCGGCTTCCGGCTCGCTGGGGAGAATCACGGCCTCCGCTGTCGCCGTGGGGGCGCCGCCTTCGGGCGTGGCGGTAAAGGTAGCGACGGCGGGAATGGCGGGCGCTTCGGCCTCCGCCACTTCGCCCGTGTCGCCGCCGCGGCCCAGCAGGCCACAGCCGCTGAGCACCAAAATTAAAAGCATCGGCCCCACCAGCCGCGTGATAATGCGTGAAAGGTTGCGTGAAAGAATGAGTCGTTGTGTGTTGTAGTGCATAGTGATTTCGTTGAATTGCTGAAAAAATTTAAGGGCCGTATAAGCTGTCGTTACTCTTCTGCTTCCGCCACCCGCACGCGATAGGCACCGCCCGCCGCGCGCACGGTCAACTCTTCGTCGCGCTGCACCTGCGCTGGCGCGCTGATGATCTCGACGTGGCCAGCTGGCGTGCTCGTGCGCTGGACGATGCTGTAGCCGCGCTGGAGCACCCGCTGTGGATTGAGCGCCTCCAGCTCCTGCAGCGCCGACCGCTGCTGCTCGCGGCGGCGACGCAGCAAACGCTGCGCGGCTGCGTTGAGCCGCTGGCCGTAATCGTCCAGACGCTGTCGGTCGCGGTCGAGCTGGCGCTGGGGGTGGAGGCGACGCAGACGCTGGGCCGCGCCGTCCAGCGCGCGGCGTTCGGTCGCCAGCGTCCCGTCCGCCCGGCGCGCCAGCCAGCGCTGGGCGGCGACAAGCCCCTCGCGCACGTCCACCCGATCCGGTACGACGGCGGCGGCGGCGGCGGTGGGCGTGGGCGCACGCAGATCCGCCACAAAGTCGGCAATCGTAAAGTCCGTCTCGTGGCCCACGCCCACCACCACGGGCAGCACGCTCTCGACCACGGCGCGCGCCACCCGCTCATCGTTAAAGGCCCACAGATCCTCCAGGCTGCCGCCGCCGCGCGCGAGCAGAATCACGTCCAACGACTGCGTCTGGTTTTGTGCTTGGGCGTGGTAGCGATTGGCCGCCGCGAGCGCGCGCACGATTTGCGGCGGCGCTTCGCTGCCCTGTACGAGCGTGCCAAAAAGCACGGCCTCGGCCAGTGGCCAGCGCTCGGCCAGCACGCGCAGAATGTCGCGCAGGGCCGCTGCATCCGGGCTGGTGACGACGCCGATGCGGCGGGCGGTGCTGGGCACGGGTCGCTTGCGTTCTGCGTCAAAAAGCCCCTGCGCCGCCAGCGTTGCTTTGAGCGCCTCGAACTGGGCGTGGAGCTGCCCGCGCCCGGCGGGCTGCAGCCGATTGGCGTACAGTTGATAGGCGCCCCGTTCAGGGTAAACGCCCACGTAGCCGTGGGCCACCACCTGGTCGCCCGCCTGCGGCAGCCAGCCGTGGGCGCGCGCGCTGCCCCGCCACATCACGGCGTTGATGGTCGCGCCCTGATCCTTGAGCGTGAAGTAGATGTGGCCGCTGGCCGCCCGCTTCCACGTGCCCACCTCGCCGGTGAGCCACACGTCGCGCAGCGTGGCGTCCTGCTCAAAGAGCGAGACAACGTGGGTGGTTAAGGCCGTGATCGAAAGTGGTTCCACAAATTGCTGCTTTCGTTTTTGAACTATAGCAACTATACCCAAGCATGTCGCTATAGTAAAATTGACAGGGGCTGGTCGATTCGCTATGCTGTATTTACCCAAGAATATGGCGCTTTCCGCCCAGTTTGGCACGCTTTCTTGGCATTTTGGGCGACGACGGCACATCGATTTATCAAGTATTTCGGGATGGCGCCCGTTTGATTTGCCGACTATCCCATTGCGCATGGCAGCCGTATGGGTTTTGGTTACCTGTCGTAGGCAAACGCTCCAGACAGTGCCCACCACCACCCAATTAGCCTAAACAACATCGATGTCACACATCCGACTCACCGCCGCCTTGTCGTTCGGCGCAACGCTGATGCTTTTGCTGCTCTGCACCGCTTTTGCGCTGCTGGGCGAGTCGGCTCAGGCCGCCCCCACCGATTCGCCAGTGCAAGTTGCCGCCGTCGCTCTTGCCCAGCGCCCGCCCCCACCGGTGCCGCTGCCTCCCTCGTCCCTAACGCGCGCCGAGCTGGAGGCTGCGGGCGGCAACCCCTCTGACTGGCCCCCCGCCCCCGATTTTGTCAACGCCGAGAGCGACCCCAATGCGCCGCGCCTTACCGTAACTAAAACTGTGGGCACGCAGCCCAACGTCTGCGCCGCCACGACCGCTCTCACCATTACCCAACCGACGGACGTGCAGTACTGCTTCATCATCACCCTTCAGGGCGACGTAACGGTGACGCAGCACGAAATTTACGACCCGGTGCTGGCCTACTTCGTGGAATGGCCCTACACGCTCAGCGCTGAGCAGACGCCGCTGTGGACGCTCTTCCCCGAAATGGTAACAATTACGCGCACAACCGTCAACACCGTGACCTGGCGCGCGCGCAATGACGACGGCTCCACCGACCTGATCGACGATGGCGCGGCCATTGTCTCCCGTCCGCCGCCCGCCCTGGACGTGACAAAAACCGTGAGCACCGACCCAGCGGTCTGCGGCATCAGCTCGAGCATTCAGGTGGCGCCGGGAACGAAGGTCTACTACTGCTACCAGGTGCGCAACACGGGTGGCTACGCGCTGGAAAATCATACGCTCACCGACGAGCTCAAGGGGACGGTGCTGGAAAATTATGCGTTCGATCTTGAGCCCGGCGAGACCTTCAATACGGTGGACGCCGGTTTCGTCATCGAGGAGACCGCGCGCGAGAGCCGCAGCAGCGCGGGCACGTGGCGCGCCCTGTCGCCGGAGCAGGGCGGCGGCAATTCCGTCCAGGCCAGCGACACGGCCTCAATTATCGTGGTTCCTTCCGCCATCGGCGTGCGGGCCACCACGGGACGCACGCCAGCCTGTACCAGCGGCCAGACGCTGGACATTGCGCCCGGCGAGCTCGTCTATTTCTGCTACGAAGTGACCAACCAGGGGCTAACGGAGCTGGAGACCCACACCGTGCGCGACGACCAGGGCGGCCTGGTGCTGGAGGAGCGAGCGATTAGCGTGTCGCCGGGCGCAAGCGTGCAAATCGTACGCGATGCCGTGCTGCAGCAAAGCCTGGAGAACACCGTTACCTGGACGGCCTATACGGCGGCGGAGAACGGCGAGCGCGAAAGCGCCAGCGCCAGCGACCGCGTGCAGATCAACGTGGCGGCGGTTGTGCTGCGCCACGGCGTCGACCCCAGCGCCAACCCGCCTTCGCTCTGCAACGACGCCGAGCTCACAACAACCGTCGGCACGCCCGTGCGTTTCTGCCTTGCCCTTGAAAACACGGGCGGCGTCCCGCTGATGCAGCACGCCATCGACGTGCCCGCCGTGGGCTTGAAAGGCAGCTTCGAGTACGAGCTGGCCCCCGGCGAAACGCTGCTGCTGGATAACGACACGCTGGCGTCGCTTGGCCTGCCGCGTGCGTTTGAGCCTATTCCAGCGCAGGGGGACATCGAGAGCCGCGCCGTTTACACGGCCACCCAGCCCGTCGCCGATCCCGGCGTGCCGGATATCGTTGTTACCGCCAGCGCCCGGGCGCGCGTGCGCACGCCGTCCATCGTGCTCGACGTGTTGGCTGCCCCGGTGAGCGCGGGTGCTCCCTGTGAAGTGGGCGGGGAGACGCTGGTGGTTGAGGCGGGGACGGTGGTGGCCTACTGCTATCGCGTCACCAATACTGGGCAGGTTCCCCTGCCGCAGCATACGATCTTTGATAGCGTGCTGGGCACGCTGCAGCGCAACGAGCCCTTTACGCTTGCGCCCGCCAGCCAGGGCCTCTTTACCACCACGACCGCCGTCTCGGAAACGCAAATCGCCACCGCCACCTGGACGGCCTTTGAGCCCGGTGGCGCGCGAGCCATTGCCACCGCCAGCCGCGCCGTGCTCGTGCCCTCGATTGCGCTGACGGAGACGGTGAGCCTGGAGCCCACGCCCTGCGGCAGCGCCCAGTCGCTGCGGCTGGAGCAGGTGCAGAGCGTCTACCACTGCTTTACGCTGCAAAACACGGGCCCGCTCCCGCTAGATGTGCACGCGCTGCAGCACAATACGCTGGGCAAAATCGAGCTTGGCGCGCTGCCGCTGGCGCCCGGCGAAACGCTCGACACGGTCGCCGCTGGCTTCACCTTTACCACATCAATTACACAAAGCGTGGAAACCAACGCGCTGTGGACGGCCCTCACGGAAGTATCCACCGGGCCAACGGGCAACCCGATTGCGCCCGTGCGTGCGCTGGGCCGCGATGGTGTGCGGATTGAATTTGCGCCGCCAGCAGGGACGCTGCGCGTTGCAATTTATTACGACGTCAACGGCAATGGCCAGCAGGACAGCGCCGAGCCTGGCCTGGCCGATGTGCCCGTACAGATTGTACCCACGGACGTGCGCGCCGGGGGCGGGCGCGTGCTGAACACGAACGCCAGCGGCGTGATCGAGGCCGATGATGTGGCCATTGGCGAATACGGCCTGTTGCTGCCCAACCCGCTTCTGATTGCGGGCACGGGCGCGATCACCGTTGAAGTTACCCCCGCGCGAGAGCGCGTGGGTCCCGTCACCATCGACGAGGGGCAGGCGCAGGCCGTGACAATTCGCTACCAGGGCGCGGCCTCGACGGACAGCGACGGCGACGGCATCCCCGACCTGGTGGAGGGGGCCGCCGACCGCAACGGCAACCAAATTCCGGATTATCTTGACGCTTTATCGGCCAGCGCTGGCGCCACCTATCTGCCCCTCGTGACGCGGTAGAGAATCAAATTAAAGTAAAGTTGCGTCGGGAACAGGGGTTTGAGGAGCCAGTGAGAGTCACTGTCCAGACAAAATGGGGTAAGCTGTCCGGCTATGGACGGTGACAGTCACTTAGACCGCGAATTCTTGCTTTCCTTTTGCACGCACTTTAGTACAGCTGGGCGTAAGTAATTGGGCGGTTCGCGTGCGCCGTCGCTGGTGGCTAAAGCCCACCAGCTTGCCTGAAGAAAACCGGCTGAAAGCCGGTTGACTGGATGTAAATTGGGCAGGGAGCCGATCCTTCGTCTGTCTAGTCGCGGCTCCTCCCCCAGGATGGGGGAGGTGGGGAGGGGTGAACCGCCGCTTCGTCCGTTCACCTGGCTCTAGCCAAAATCCCTGTATTCATCTTGACTTTACTTTAGCAGTTCAGAAAAGCTAAGCGCGAGCGCGGAATTTGCACGCCCACGTGCGAACTCCGCGCTTTAATACAACAATCGCAAACCACTGAAATCAGACACCTCCCGCCACAGCCGCGCTCCCCTCATCGCCCAACACCGCAGACACAAGCGCCCAGCCTCCCCTGGGTATTTGTGGCTGCCCAAGTTTAGGGCCATGATTCGCCCGGCGCGCTCGCTGTGTTCCTTTATAGACTCGATCACCCATCAAATTTTATCTAATCAAAATTGGAGATTTTTATGCAGCACGGACAAGTCCCCGGTGTGAACAAATCAATCCCGCGCATTGTGCAGGGAACCGTCATGTTGAGCAGCGATACCCTGGACGAAAACCTGGCGCTGCTGGACGATATTTTTGAGCAGGGTGGCACGGCCTTTGATACGGCCCAGAGCTACGGCAATGGCGATGTCGAGCGCGTGCTCGGCCAGTGGCTGCAAAGCCGCGGCGTGCGCGACGAGGTAATGATCCTGGACAAGGGTGCGCACCACAGCCGCGATCGCCAGCGCGTCACCCCGTTTGACATCAGCGCCGACCTGCACGATTCGCTCGCTCGCCTGCACACGGACTACATCGACCTCTACATCCTGCACCGCGATGATCCCTCGCAGCCGGTGGAGCCCATTGTGGACGTGCTCAACGAGCACCACAAAGCCGGGCGCATCCACGCTTTTGGCGGTTCAAACTGGAGCATTGAGCGCATCCGCGAGGCCAACGCCTACGCCGAGCGCAGCGGACAGCAGAGCTTTGTCGCCAGCAGCCCCAATTTTAGCCTGGCCGTGCAAATTCAAGCGCCGTGGGAAAACTGCATCAGCATCAGCGGCCCCGCCGCGGCGCAGGAGCGGGCTTGGTACGCCGAGCAAAACATGCCGCTCTTTACGTGGTCCAGCCTGGCGGGCGGCTTCTTTAGCGGGCGCTTTCAGCGCGAGAATTTGGGTGATTTCGAGACGTACCTGGACAAGCTGGCCGTTACGACCTACGCCTCGGATGAAAATTTCCAGCGGCTGGATCGCGTGCAGACGCTGGCCGAGGAGTACGGGATGACCATCCCCCAGATTGCCACGGCTTACGTGTTGAGCTACCCGCTCAACATCTTCGCCCTGATCGGCTGCCGCACGGGCGACGAATTTCGCGCCAATAAAGAGGCAAGCGAACTGACCTTGAGCGAGCAGGAAATTGCGTGGCTGGAGCTGCGAACGGATGAGCGGGGATGAGCAGTGGTCAGTGGTCAGTGGTCAGTGGGAAGGAGCAACCGCTACTTCTTCCGCTGCTCCAGCTCGCGCCAGCGATTCTGGATCACACGTCGTTCGAGGCCGGGGGCGATGCTGCGGTCGGTGGCGAAGCGATCAATGGGGAGGCGCGGCGGTGGCAGCTCCTCGCGGCGGAAGAGGCGGTTGACGATCAAAATTGCGCTCGAAATATAGACGATGCTGCCCGTCACCCAGATGATGCCGCCGCTGGCGATTTGGTCGTTGAGGCCGAGCAGCCCGCTCTCCATAGAGCCAAAGTGGCGGTAGATGGGCGAGGGCGTAAACGCAATCGAGACGCCCGCCAACATGTTGGGAATTTCCGCGCCCAGCACGAGGTAGGCAAAGGCCACCCAAACCGACATCGCCGGGTGCAGCCGCGGCGCCGTGCCGATTAGGTGCCACCAGAAGAGAAAGTACGCGCCGAAAAAGAGCCACATCACCAGCGAGTACGTCCACCCGTTGCGCAGCGTCCACGCCGCGAAGCCGGGGTCGTGCCACGTGAGAAATGCAGTCATCATGTAGAGCCAGGTGAGCAGCGGCTGCGTCAAAAATGTGACGACGCGCCGCGTGGACGTGGGCCGCAACAGGTGATGCGTCAGGCCACGTCGCCAGCGGGTGGGCAGGCCGCGCGCCAGCACGTGAAACGGGCACGAAAGCCAAAGCAGCGGCGGCGCGATCATCCCCAGCAGCACCTGCTGCGCCGCTCGCGCCGACAAGAATTCTGCCCGCAGCCCAAAAATCGGCGAGGTCGTGGCCATCAGCAGCGCCGCCGTGCCCAGGCCAAAGGCCAGCAGCCGCCCCACGGTCGCCAGCTCCCGGTCTATTCTGCGCAGCCGTCGCCAGCCGCGCACGTACAGCACGCCCAGCGCGGCCAGCACGAGATAGGTCACGGGCTTCCACGCCCAGCCGCCCAGCAAAAGCTCAGAAATGTTGATCATGCGGCTAGTGTAGACGAAATTGCGGACGGATTCAAGTACAAATTATCCACTGCCGGGAGCAAGAATCAAACGCGCTGGCGCAAGTAATTAATTAGTATACGAGGTCGTAAATGTTTGGGCGGTTGCCGGCGTAATCCCCATCCAGTCAACCGGCTTTCAGTCGGTTTTCTGCAGGCAAGCTGCTGGGCTTTAGCCACCAGCGGCGGCGCACACAAACCGTCTAATCATTTGTGCCCAGCGGTACTAGAACGCGGATCGGGCGGATCGGGCGAATTTTTGTCGATTTTATCAACCCGCTTTTGTCCACCCGCCCTGCTCAATCTAAGCTCTGTTCCTCCCCGCGCCGAATCAAAATCAGCAGTACGCCAAAGCTCAACAGCGCCGCGCCAATCACTGCGCTGGCCCCCGCCACAAAAACGAGCACCCAGCGCAGCGGCAACGCCGTCCCCGTCGGGTCGGCATCCAGCAGCGTGACGCCATCGCCCGCTGCGCTGCCGAGTGCGGGCAGCGCCACCGCCGAAGTCGGCTCCGCAGTAGGCAACGCCGTCGGCTCCGCGGCGAGAGGCGGGTTGCCGATATTTTCACCATCGACATCGAGCGGTTCGGTCGGCGGCAGGCTGCCGGAGGCCCCATCGGGGAGTGCGTTGTCGGGAAGCGCGTTGTCGGGAAGCGCATCGTTGGGAAGCGCATCGTTGGGAAGCGCATCGTTGGGGAGCGCATCGTTGGGGAGCGCATCGTTGGGAAGCGCATCGTTGGGGAGCGCATCGTTGGGGAGCGCATCGTTGGAGAGCGCGCCAGTGGAATCGGTATCGTCGGGCGCAGGTTGACTGGCGGGCGTCGTGGTGGGGGCGGGATCGGCGGATTCGGCCCGCAGGGGATCGGGCGTGTCGGTGGGCACAGGTGTAGGCAGCTCTGTGGGCGGGGGGATGGGCGTCGGCGGCTCGACGGTAAGCGAGCGCTCCTGGCGCACGCTGCCGCCCGGCCCGCTCGCCTGCAGCACCAGCGTCGTCGACCCCGGCGGCACGAGCGAGCGCGTGCCCTGCGTCGGATCAATTGGCTCGGAAAGCCCCTCGTAGCTGAGCGTCGCGCTCGTGACCCCGCGCAGCTCCCACGTCACGTTCACCGGCTGGCCCGCCGCCACCGTACTGGGCTCGATTACAAAGCGCACGACGGTTGGCGCGCGGATGGCCGTTGCGCTGGGAATGGGCGTGGCGGTCGGCGGGAAGGTCGCCGTGGGGATGGGGGTGAAGGTGGGCGTCTCGGTATCTTGCGGCGAGGGCGAGTTGGTTTGAGTGGGCGTGGGCGAAGGTGTGCCGGTGAACGTGGCTGTCACAGTGGGCGGCGTGCCGGTGACGGTGGGGGTGTCGGTGGGCGGCGTACCGGTAACGGTGGGGGTGTCGGTGGGCGGCGTACCGGTAGCGGTCGGCGTGCCGGTGAGAATCGCGACGGCCGTCTGCGTCTCCGCGGGCAGGGCTTGGAGGGCCTGGGCGGTTTGGGTAGCTGCCGCCTCGGCCGTCTGCGTTTCCGTGGACTTCGCCGTGGCCGTCTGCGTCGCTGCCGCCTCGGCGGTTTGCGTGCCCTCGTTCTGCATCGCCAGCGCTCCCGGCGTCACCCGCGCTGCCGAGAAAATCACCAGAAAGCCGCCCAACAGCACGCACGCGGCCACCCGCAAATTTGCCCTGAATTCCACCTCGTGAAAGAATCGACCCCACATAATAAATCGCGACCCACTATTGCCGCCCAATTTTGCTTCAGCGTAATTCGAGATTGGTAATTAGTAATTGGAGATTGGCTCGTCGACGAAGCAATCTCCAACTACTAATTACCAATTACCAACTCCATTGTACCAGCTACACCTCTTTTTTAATGCATTGATGTTTTATACGCGCCTCCCCGTCCCGAGCTGGGTGCGCTATTCCGACGACATCCTCAACGCGGCGTCGCGCTACTTCCCGCTCGTGGGTCTCCTCGTTGGCTTCATCGGCGCGGCGGCCTTCTGGCTGGGCAATCTTGTCTTCTCGACACCCGTCGCCCTGCTGCTTTCGCTGATCGCCACCATCTTCGCCACCGGCGCCTTCCACGAAGATGGCTTTGCCGATCTCTGCGACGGCTTCGGCGGCGGCTGGACGAAAATGCAGGTGCTCGCGATCATGAAGGATTCGCGGCTGGGCACGTACGGCACGCTCGGCATTGGCCTGCTGCTCGCGCTCAAGTTGGCGACGTTGATTTCTTTGCCCACCGCGTCGATTCCGCTGGCGCTGCTCGTCGCACACCCGCTCAGCCGCTTTGCCGCCATTTCGTTTGTCTACACCCACAACTACGTGCAGGAGGATGCGCAGAGCAAAGTCAAGCCGCTGGCGCTCAATTTGTCGAGCGGGGAACTCATTTTTGCTGCGGTCACGGGGATCGCGCCGCTGCTAATTTTATCGGTTGGATGGAATTGGCGCTGGGGGTTGGCGCTGGGGCCAGCGGCCGTGGCGCGCTGGGCGCTCGGCCGGCTCTTTGTGCGGCGGCTCGGCGGCTACACCGGCGACTGCCTGGGCGCGGCGCAGCAGGTCACGGAGGCGGTAATATATTTGACGCTGGCGGCGCTGTGGGGGGTCACTGCGGCAGCAGGGTGAAGCAGTCGATGTGGCGGGGGCGGATCATCGCAAAATCGCGCACGTCTATTAGACATTATATCGATTAAATGGACAAGAAATAGAAGGGCGGGTAAACTGAAGGCATTCCAGAAAAAAGAGGAGATGCCCAATGAGCCACTACCAAAAGTATGCTGAAAAGCCAATTGACTTTCTGGCCTTGACTGGCTACACACGCGAAGAGTTCGACGCCTTGCTTCCCCACTTTGCGGACTGTTTTTATGAGCGGATGCGCACCCATCAGCTGGACGGCAAGCCTAGGGGGAAGCGGCGCTATGTTGACTACCAGAATAGTCCGTTAGCCACGGTAGAAGAGAAACTGTTCTTCATTTTGAACTACTTGAAGAGCAACAATCTGCAAACGGTGCAGGGGTCACTCTTCAACCTTAGCCAACCCAAAGCCAACCAGTGGATTCACACCTTGCACCCCGTCCTGAATCAGGCGCTTGCCCAAGCGGAGGCGTTGCCTGCCCGCGAGATGGACGCGGTCTCCTTTGCCGAAGAGGAGACGCTGTACTTCCATGACGGAACGGAGCGCCCGATTCCCCGCCCCAGCGACCCGGACAAGCAGCGCTTTTTCTACAGCGGCAAAAAAAACGGCACGCCGTAAAGAACAATGTCGTCATCGACTCGCAAGGGCAAGTGCTGTTTGTCTCCGACACGGTCGAGGGCAAGCGGCACGACAAACGGCTGGCGGAGGAAATAGACTACACGCTGCCACAGGGGAGCCGACTGGCTCAGGATACCGGCTTTCAGGGCTTCAGCTTGGAGCAGGTGACGATTTTGCAGCCCAAAAAGAAGCCGCGCAACCAAGAGCTGTCTGAGTTTGACAAGCACAAGAACAGCTGGCTTTCCTCGTTGCGCACCCGGATTGAACATGCCATTGGCGGCGTCAAACGCTATCGGATTGTGAAAGACAAAATTCGCAACTGGAAGCCGGGCTTTCGCGACGCGGTCTTTGAAACCTGTTGTGGCCTGCATAATTTTCGACTCAATTTCCGCCCTTGGTCCTATGGCCCCCTTCAGCTTCATCTCTTTATCGAATTCTAATCGATATAATGTCTATTGTAAAGATAATGTTTGCATTGAGCCGCTCCGCCATGGCAACAGTTGTAGCGTCTGCAAAATTGAGTTCGCTATACTCTATCCCATGGCTGAACAAACTGCCTGCTTTATTTACGCCCCCGTGTACTAATAGTCTAGCAAACATCCTTTGACGGATAGAGGTGCACGGCAGCCAGAACCCCAACCCCTCCACGCTGGTTCTGAGTCGACGAAGCCTCGTGGCCCCTTCCCCTCTAGAGGGGAAGGGGTTGGGGATGGGGTTCTGGCCTATCCGCCAATTGAACATTGGCGGACTACGAGTCACGAGTACAAAACGACTTCGTGATCGATTGCACAAGCCGGGCACGCGACCACCTACACCCGCACCCGCTCCCCCCGCGACGCCGACGCCAACATCGCCCCAATCAACTGCAAATCCTTCAATGCTTCCTCCGGCGTGTTGCGGTGCGGCGTGCCGTGGCGAATCGCCTCCGCCCAGGCGACCAGCTCGTTGCGCACCCCCTGCAGCCCCTCGACTTCGATGATTTCTGTCCGCCCGCCCTCGTCGCGCCGATCCCCATCTGGGTAGGTCGTGAGCAGCACGCGGTCGCGTTCGACCGTCATCGCGCCCTCCGTGCCGACGATGCGCAGCGAGCCAAAGCCGGGCGCATCTGCGGCGCGCGTCACCTGGAAGGTGCCCATCGCGCCGCTCTCGAAGCGAATCGACGCGGTGAGCGTGTCCACCGGCGGCAGGTCCGGCGCAAACTGGTCGGCAAAGGCGCCAACGCTCTGCGCTTCACCCATCGCCATGCGCAGCCCGGCCATTTGGTGCACGCCGCCGTCGAGCAGGAAGCCACCGGGCAGCTCGCCCGCGTTGCGCCAGCCCGTTTCGTAGTATTTGTTGCCGGGCCGAATCGAAGCGTAGATCACCCAATCACACATCAGCACGCGACCCAGCGCGCCGTCCGCGATCAGCTCTTTGGCTTTGACGTAGGCCGCCTCGTAGCGATAATTTTCGCCGACCATCCACACCTGCTCTTTGTCAGCATATTTCGCCAGCAGCGACCGTGCCGTCTCGCTGTCCGGCGCAATCGGCTTTTCGCTGAGCACGTGCTTGCCGCTCGCCAGCACGCGCTCCACATACTCCGGCTGCGCCAAAATCGGCAGCACAATGTCGACGGCCTCCACGTCCCCGCGACGCAGCAGCTCGTCAAAATTCGTCACCACGTCGACCTTGCGACCGGTTGCCTCGCCCGCGCGCTCGGCAATCGCCGCCGCGGAATCGGCGGTGCGGCTGTAGACGGCGACGATCTCGAAGCGCTCCGGTAGCTCGAGCAGCGAGGGCAGGTGGGCGTCGCGCACCCAAACGCCCGCGCCTGCCAGCGCAAGGCGAACGGGTTTGGCGGAAAAGGAAGAATTCATAGTCGGTTCCTAAAATTTCAAAATTTACCGCAAGGGCGCGGAGACGCAAAGGGATTGGTCTGTTGATTGTCCTACCGGGGTAAATCCTTTCCAACCAGCACAATCAATCAGGCCTCTCGCCTGCGACTTTGCGTTAATCGCTTTACACACGTGAGAGATTGTCTTGTAGCCCGTGCAGGATCATTGTCGCCGTGGCCTCGTTGGTGGCGAGGGGCACGTCGTAGACGTTGCAGATGCGCAGCAGCCCCTGGATATCCGGCTCGTGGGGGTGGGCGTAGAGCGGGTCGACCAGAAAGATCACGGCGACCACGTCGCGGGTCGCCACGCGCGAGGCGATCTGCGCATCGCCGCCGAGCGGGCCGCTCAACATGCGCTCGACTTCCAGATTTGTCGCCTGGTTGATGCGCTCGCCCGTTGTGCCCGTGCCGATCAGATGAAACTGCGAGAGCGTGTCGCGGTGCGTGCGGACGAAGCGGATCATGTCGTCCTTTTTGCCGTCGTGGGCGATCAGGGCAATGGTGTTGGGCATGGGGGGCTCCGTATTTTTGCAGAAAGAAGCCGCGGATTACGCGGATTGCGCGGATGGTTGGTTTGTTAATTTTGTTGCTTGGTAAGCCACAGCAAGCCGTCAGTGGATTTTGGGAACGGACCGAGCGGATTCGTAGCCTACGACCTTCCCGGAAGGTTTGGCCAACCCGATCTATCACGCTCTCTGCGTTCTCGATTCTCTATCCGTTCAATCCGCTCCCCGCAATCCGTTGACAGCTCCCCGCATCGGCCACATCAACAGCCCCGCCACCACCAATCCCATCGCCCACGACACAAGGGTCCCCGCCGTGCGCACCGGCGTCGACCCCATGCGCGCCTCGATCACGTGCTCGCCCGGCGGCACGTCGACTTCGAGCAGGCCGAGCGGCTGGCTAATGCGGTAGTCGACGCGCTCGCCGTTTACGCGTACCTGCCAGCCGGGGAAGTAGTAGACGTTGATCCGGGTTGTACCATTCGTCTCCATCTGCACGACGCCGCCCGCGCTCGCGCCCGCGCTGTCGTGGCGCAGCACTTTGCCCGTGCCTTGGGTGATGGTGAGGCGCGTCAGGTCGTGCGTGCGCCCGCGTGACTCGCTGTAGCCGTCGGCGGCGTAATCGGCGCTCATCGGCGAATCGACAAAGGGCCGCGCGCTGTCGTCGACCCAGGCCGTGTAGGCGATCATGTCCGGGTGCTCGCGCTCGAAGCGGTAGACCGCGCGCCCGTCCTCCCGCCACGGCTCGACTGTCTGGAGCGGGACGGTCAGGTAGGGGGCGCTGGCAAGGGGGATGAGGAGGAGCAGGGTGGCAAGGGGGATGGGGAGCGGGGGAGCAGGGGTAATGGGGAGATCGCTCGTATTTCTTCCCACCCTTGCTTCTCTACTCCCCTGCTCCCCTGCTCCCAAGCTAGACAGCAGCAGGCCAGCTAAAACGCAGATCGCAAAGTCAACGAGCGCCAGCAGCCGCCACGGAAATTGCAGCACCTGCGCCACGACCTCGACGCTGCCCCACAGCGCGCGCGACCACGGCGTCATTAGCCAGAGCAGGGCGACGGTGGCCGCGGCGAAGAACGCGAGGAAGGCGAGCCGTCGAGGGGGCAACGTCGACCAGCGCGCGGCTAGCAAAAATGGTGCACCCAGCGCCAGCACCAGCGCGACGATGCCGACCTGGAAGCTCATGCCATCGTCGATGACGCCGGGGTTGGAGTAGCCAAAGCCCCAGGTGGGGTTGAAAAGTTGGCCAAAGTAGACAAAGTGGCGGTCGAGCTGGTAGGTGCTGCCGGTGTAGACTTCGCTGTCGAGATAGCGCGCGCCTTCGAGCAGCAGCGGCAGCAGGAACGTTGCGCAAAGGAGCAGCGCGCCAGCGCCCGCAGCTAGCGGCAAAAAAATTAACCGCAGATAAACGCGGATGAACGCGGATTTCTCCGCTCTCTCGCTCGCCTCTATCTCCGCATCCCTTTGCGTGCTCCCTGCGGCTCCGCGGTAAGATTCCCTAAATTTAACAAATAGCCGAAATAAAACAAAGGCGATTAGCAGCGGCACAAACGAAATCAGCGCAAAGGTGTGCGTCAGCAGCGTGCCCGCCAGCGCGAGCATTGCCAGCACCAGCCGCCGCGACCAGCCCGGCTCGTCACCGAGCGCGATCAGCCGGTCAAACGCGAGCACGGTCCACGGGAACCAGGCCAGCAGCAGCGCATCATTCAGCGCCCCGCGCACGTAGATGTCGACGAGGTGGTAGGGAATGTAAACGTAGAGGAGCGCCGCAATCAAAGCGGCGAGGTAGTGCGAGGATAAAAAGACGGGATCCCGTAGAGATTCTTCCCGGCTCCCCCGCTCCCCCGCCCAATGGGAGACGAGCGCAAACATTCCCCACCCACTTAGCAAAAAGCCCGTCGCCCAGGCCAATTTTGCCGCGCCCGTGTACGTCGCGCCAAGCAGGACGAAGAATTCGCCCAGGTAGAAACCGAGCGGGGCCTGAATGATGAAGGTCGGGTAGCCGTAGCCCTGGATGTGGTGCATGGCCCAGCGCGGCCAGAGCGCACCCCAGCCTGCGCCGTCGCGCAGGCTGGCGTCAAACTGCATCAGGTAGAAGACGCTGTGGCGACCGTCGTGCGCGTCGAAGAAGTAGCCCGGCGCGGCGAGCGGCGCGAGGGCGGGGAGAGAGAGGATAAAGAGGAGAATTAGATAGGGGTTAACCCGGTAACGGAACCAAGCCATAGAAGAAAGATTGAAGATTGAAGATCGGGTAGGTCTACCAGTCTTTAATCTTCAATCTTTCTCAGCGATGACGCAAATTTTCGCCGAGGCTAATCGGCCAATAAAGGCGACGGCTCGCCCCAGCTTCCGCCGTAGACGTAGTCGCTGAGCGGGCGGCGCTCGCGGGGGGCGAGTTCGCGTTCACGCAGCGGATCCGGCAGCGCGTCGGGATCGCCGAGGTAGCCGACGGCGGTGACGGTAACCGGCTGGTGGCCCGGCGGCATGTTGAAGGCCTGACGCGCGGCATCCTGATCAAAGCCAGCCATCTGGTGGGTGTAGAGGCCAAGCGCGGTGGCCTGAACGACCAGATTTTGCACGGCCAACCCCACATCGTGCAGCGCATACATATTTTCGCGCCCCTTGCGACCCTCCAGGTTGGCGACGCTCAAAATCAGCACCGGCGCGTGCTGCGCCCACGTCTGGTTGCCCGCC
Organism: Caldilineaceae bacterium; assembly: GCA_965213535.1. Taxonomy (GTDB): domain Bacteria; phylum Chloroflexota; class Anaerolineae; order Caldilineales; family Caldilineaceae; genus JBCCFC01. Next base: position 4,688,666 of record OZ243888.1, on the reverse strand, counting down.
ATCAGGCAATCGAGCAGCCGCTGAAACACCTTTGGCTGCCCCGCCCGCGTGGCGACGATGAAGTGCCACGGCTGCATGTTGCTGCTCGACGCCGACCAGCGCGCCGCCTCCAGCAGGCTCAACAGCTTCTCGCGCTCGATGGGCCGCTCGGCAAAGGCGCGCGGGCTCCAGCGTCTGCTCAGCAGGTCGAGAATGGGGTAATCGGTGGGGGCGGCTTTTGCAGCGTCCAGATCAGAAATAGGCGATGACATGATTGTTCTCCGCGTTATTGTTCTCCACGTTCAGGAACTAGAAATTTAGTTTAACGTCAAGCAATCTATCAGTTCCAAAATAGAATTACCGCGAGAGACCTTCCAGAAGGTTGCCCCAGCAGCGCTTCGCCCTTCATCCCCCGTGCAAATCATTTCTGCATCAAACCATTAGGGTGTCCGCAGCCGCAGCAAGTCTCGCGACAGCACGCTCATTGCCGCGTGTGGGGACGTTTGCGCCACCGCCGCCATCATCGGCAGCAGCCCGCTGCGATCCCACCAGCAGCGGCCCGTCTGCGGCCACAGCGCCTCCGGCCACGGGCCGCTGACGAGACGCAGCGGTGGCCAGCCCAGCGTGGCGGATGGCCGCTCGCCGGGCGGCGTATAAATGAGACGCACGCCCGCTGCCCCGCTAGATTCTGCCCCGTTAGCTTCTGCCCCGCTGGCTTCTGCCCCGGTAGCCAAGACGTGCAGCCAGCGATCGGGCGCGGCGTGCAGCGCGTGGAGCTCGGCCAGCTTTTCGCGCGCGCACCAAACTTGCACCACGCTGGCAAAGCCTTGCCCGTGGCCGATCACTCTCCCTTCGGCCCCTTGGTCCAGCGGTGTGGCCCACGTTTGCAGCGTGTCAAACGCCGGGTGGCGACGATTGGCGTGCCGGTGAGCGCGCGTCAAGGCTGCGGCCAGCGGCACCGTTTGCAGCAATTCCGCAGTGGGCTGCACGTTGGCCACCAGCTCAACCCGCACCCCATCGCCCGCTTGCTGCAGCAGCGCCGTGCCCTGCTCGGCGTGGCGGCGGCTGCCCGCGTAGATCAGCGCTGGTCGCTGGCCGGGCGAAAGGCGCTCCAGTGCCCGCCGCAGCGTGTCGCACAGCAGCAGGGGGCGCGCCGAGGATTCCAGCAGCAGGTCGCTCGCCGAATCGCCATCCACGCCGATGGATGACGCGGAGGCGGGCTCGCCCACAACGGCATCATAGCCCCCCAAGGCATCGTATCCCCCCAAGGCATCGTACCCCCCAGCGACCACCACAACGTCTGCCCGATCCGCAACCAGCGTGGCCGCGAGATCGCTGATGCGCGTTTCTGCCGAAAGGCCAATGGCGTCCACCACGTCGGCGGGGCTGCTCCGCGCGGCGCGACGCACGGCATCTGCGCTGGAGCGCGTCAGCGCCACGGCCACCACGCGCAGCGGCGGGCGCAACGAAGCCACCACCGCCACCTGGCTCAACGGCGGCGTGCGCAGGGGGTCATCGCTCTTCAGCAGCGGCGCTCCCTGGCCGGATGGCGTTTGGGTGATTTTGTCCGCAGCGGGGTCAACCGCTGGCTGCCACAACCTGCGTCCCAGCCGAGTGCCCACGTGCTGCACGGTTTCGGCCACCTGCGGCAGCAGCGCCCGCTCTGCCTCGCGATGCGCGTCCGACCAGCCCACCAGCCGGTATGCGCCATCTACCGGCTCCAGCAGCGCCGCGCGAATTAGGTAAAGGCTAACATCCAGCGCGAGAATGCTGCCGTGATCGTGATCGTTTGCCATGAGGAGTCGTTGGGGAGTCGTTGAGTAATCGATATAGGTGTGCGCTAAAATCCAAGCCCCGCCAGCCGCTGCCAAAAATACTCCACCTGCCCAATCAGCAGGTCAAAACGCGCGGCGGCAAGGCGAGCAAAGATCGCGCCCGCCGCCAGCCACAGGGCGCGCTGGCCGATCCACATCACGCCGCGCAGCAGCCGATTGCCCGCCAGCGGCTGCGCCGTCAAAAAGAGCAGCGTCGCCACGGAAATGAGCAGCGTGAGCAGACCGCTGGCGAGCGCGCCGGGATTGGCCGCGCTGTCGGGCGGAATGGCGCGGCGGGCCGCTTCGAGAAACTGTGGCCACAGCGTCCCCTGCAGCAGACCAACCGCACCCGCGGCCACGCCAATGGCCACGAGCAGCGACGCGGGCAGCGCCCCTGCCCCGCGCAGCCCGCGTCGCCAGCCAGGGGGCGAAGCCGCTGGCGGCGCGGCCACCATCCGCTCGACCGCGGCCGCGAGCAGCAGCGCGCTCAGCGCCAGCGGTAGCCAGAGGTTGATCCACTGGTCGGGCGCCTGCCAGCCCGCCCGCCAGCCCAGCATCACGCGCGGCCAGAGCACGTCCACCAGCGCGATTACGCCGAGATAGCCCAGGCTCGCGCCGACGAAGATGTGCTGGGCCAAGCGCGCCAGGCGGTTGTCGCGCACGAGCAGCGAGAAGATCGCCAGGGCCAGCGCCAGCCCCAGCCACGTGCCCAGCCCGTTCCACAGCGCCAGCAGCGCTTCCGCATCCAGGCCAAAATCTCCGCTCACGCGCGCCCCCCCAGCAAGCCCGCCGCGTTGCCAGCCGCGATCAGCAGCAGCAGCGCCACGTGCCCCCAATTTTGCGCCACTAAGCGCAGCTGCTGCCAGCGCAGCGCGGCGCGCGTCGACGCCGAATCATCGCCGCTCTGCCACAGGCTGCGGTAGCCCGCCGCGCCCGTAAAGCCGCCGACGAGCCCCGTTAACTGGCCGCTCTGCCAGTAGGCCCGCGCCACGGGATCAACGGCTGCACTGGTTACGGCAATCACGGGCGGGGCAACAACGGGCGTGGAGGTGCCGTCGACCCGCGTGCGGTAGGGCTGCACCTGCTCCAGCCACCGCTGTACGGGCTCCGTTTCCGCGGCCAGCAGAATCACCAGGGCCGGTGCAATCTCTTCCGCGGCCCCGCCGTTGATCAGCAGGCTGTTCAGGTCGCGGGCGACGAGGGGCAGCGTGGCCGCGCCGCCCGGCAGATAGCCCAGCTCAAGGGCGGGGCGCGGCGCGGCGGCAAGCGGGCTGCCGCGCAAGGTTGCCTGCTGCGCTTGGTCGATCAGGCGGCGGGCCGCGGCTGGCCCCTGCGGCAGCGGGCTAACGACAACAAGCCGGGCGCGGCGCGTGAGCAGGTGGTGCAGCACGGGCAGCGCCACGTTGTCCAGCTCGCCCGCCGTAGCCGGATCGTAGGCCCAGTAGAGCAGCACGTCGCTTTCGGCGGGCAGGTCGCGGACGGTGGCGTAGGCTTCGGCGACGCCGGGCCAGCGCGGCATGGCGGCAGGCGACGCCCCCAGCGCGCCCCCCAATGTTCTTGATGACTGGATCGCGGGCAAGCCCAGCGGCAGCGACTGCGGCGCGAGCCCATCCAGCAGAAAAGGCAGGAGCAAGGCCAGCCCAACCAGCCAAAAAATCCACGGGCGACGGCGCTTTGGGCGGGGCGCTGTCTGGCTCGCTTGCCCCGGGCGATTCGTCTCTTCGTCGGTTGCCGAGGGGGTGGGGCGCTGTTGCCGGGCGGGTGGATAATCCGGCTCCAGCAGGTGGGGCGGTTCGCTCGCCAGCTGGCGGAAGCGCCGCGCTTCTTCATCGGACAAAACTTCGCGCGGCGGGCGGGCTGTCGTCGAGTTTGCATCGCGGGTCGGTGCAGCGAGCGCACGACCCGCTCGCGAGCCCGCCTGTCTCGGTGTGGAGAGCGGCTCGATCAGGCCCTCGATATCAGCGAGGAGACGTGGTGGGGGCACGGGCGCGGGCGGGGCCTGCGGCGCATCATCGCCGGGCTCGCTCGGGGAACTTTCACCCGCGAGCCCTTCACCCGCGAGTTCGGCCTCCTCCACGGCGGGGTCGAGCCAGGGTTGGCTGTGCAACATTTCGGCCAGCAGCGGATCGCTGTCGTCGGCGGGCGGCTCAACGGGCGGCTCAACGGGCGGCTTAACGGGCGGCTTAACAGGCGGCTTAACAGGCGATGAAGGCGGCGCGGACGCGGCGCGAGCGCTGGTCGGTGCATTGATAGCCCGCTCTGCTTGACCTTCACCCGCCGCGGTTGCGCCGTCGCTCGATTCCGTCGCGGCGGCGGCGGCCAGCTCGGTGCCGCAGCGGTTGCAGAAGCGCGAGCCAGCGCGATTGGCCGTGCCGCAGTGGGGGCAGTAGACGGTGACAATCATGGCAGGCTATTGAGTGGACGAAGTCGACGGGCGCAGCGCGCGCACCGCGGCGGTCAGCAGCGCCAGGCCGCTGCCTAGAAGCACGCCGCGCACCGTTGCCGTTACGGGTTCACCAAGCAGCCAAAAGGCCGCGTCCGCCACCGTGATTGCGCCGCCCGCTGCGGAAGCGGCGTTGGTGTCTGCGGCGGAGGCAACGGTCAGCGGCGCGCGCGCGATGTCCGCGGCAGCAGGCATCTGCACCAGCAGCACGGCCAGCGTGCCCAGCAACATCCAGCGCCCGCTGGGCCGCTGCACGCGCAGCAGGTCGTAGGCCGCCGCAGCGACGAAGAAGGCCAACAGCGCAAAGAGCGCGCGCTGGCCCGGTGCGAGAATGCTGTCGAAAATCCACTCCATCAGCACGCTGGCCGAAGCCAAGCCAGCTGCTGTTACCCCGGTTGTTGTCCCGGTTGTTGCCCCGGTTGTTGCCCCGGTCACGTTGACGCCAGCACTGGAATCGGCCAGGGCGCGCGCCAAAGGCCCGCTGATCGTGCCGCCGAGCAGCACGGCCAGCAGCGTCGCCAGCAGCGCCAGGCTCAGCGCCCATTCTCGCGCGCCCCGCTGCACCCGCCGCCCGTGGACCCACGCCGCGTTGAGCACGCCCGCCAGCAGCCCCGCCGCCGCCAGCAGCAGCGCCCAGCGATAGAGCACGCCCGCCAGCACGCCCGCCACCGGCGTCAGCGGCGGCAAGAGCGTCGTGCGTTCGAGGGTGATGATCACGAGGCAGAGCAGCGTGGTGAGGGGCAGAAGCAGGCGAGTGGACATGAGAAAGTCTGGTTATGCAATCAAGGCCGCCAGCAGCAGCGCCACCGCCAGCGCGACGCCGCCCCAGGCCGTCCAGCGTTCTTGGGCGCGCAGCAAGCGAGTGGGCACAAAGGGTAGCGCCGACCAGGCCAGCGGCGCACCGGGCTGCCGCGCGGGCGCGAGTTGCCAGCCGAGCACATCGTCGCTGCTGGCGGCGTAGGTGGCGCGATCCACGCCGCCGTAGAGAACGTACAGCGGCAGCGGCTCTTTAGCTCCGCTGTCTGTTTGATTGCTGTCCACCTGGCTACTGGCTTCGCCCGCGTCGACGTTGACCAGCGGCGGCGCGCTGTGCTGTTCAGCCAGCGCCAGCAGCCACGAGCCGCCGTCGCCGCCCGCCAGCACGGTGGGCGCGGCGAGATCGCGTCGGTGGTCGGCAAAGGCGTGCAGCGCGCGCAAACCGGGCAGCCCAACCAGCGCATCCTCGACCGGGCCAAGGTGGAGCGGCGGGGCGCTGGCGTCATCGGCCTGCGCTTCGGCTTCTGTGGCGTGCTCTGCCTGCGTTTGCCAGCGATCGAGCGTGGCGTGCTGGTGGATAAATGGGTTCATTGATATGTTGAGGGAAAGTTGGGATACAAATTTTCTACTTGTCTTCACCACGGTCGCCGAGCCACGCGTCGATGGAGTCGCCCGCATTGGGTGCGCTGAGCCGCTGCGCCCAGCGCTCGGCGTCGCCCCAGCCGAGCAGCGCCAGCAGCGGCGCGGCAGCCAGCAGCGCCTGCCCGCCCACAAAGGCCAGCGGGCGGTGGCTGCTGACGAAGAGCCGCAGCGGCCCACCAATCTGACGACGCCTGACCCAGGCGTTGAGTGACGCGGGGAAGTTCATGGAGACGATTGTACCACAGCCCCGTCTATGTGAGGAGCGTATGCGGAGCATGTGAGGAGCGTACGAGGAGCGGCTGCGGTGAATATAGCGCGCCCTGGAACCACAAGAGATTGGCATCCGTTTGGGTTGTGGTATACTGGCGACGAATTTTTCTCGCGCCCGCTGCTCATCCGACTGAACCGTCACTCATCAACAGCCCCCCGCGACGGCGCGGGTGCGCCGCCACATACCCTTAATAAATTGCCCACTCAACCTGTGATGTCCACGACAACTTTATCTGCCCGCTGGCAGAATCACCTGCCGCTTGCGCTCCCCGTCCTGCTGGTTGCCCTGCTGCTAACGGCGTGCACCACCGCCGCCCCACCGCCGACGCCCACGCCCACCAAGACACCGCTCCCCCCCGCGCCCGCCGCCACGGCGACAACCGTTCCCACTGCTGCACCCGTGGCCACGGCCGCGCCCGCTGTCGAAGCCGCCGCGCCCCAAAGCCAAGCGCCGGAGCGCGCCGCCAGCGAGCGTCCGGCCAACATCGCCCCCTACACCGGCCTGCCGGTTGACGATCCGTCGCTGCTGACAGAGCGGCCCATCTTTATCTGCGTCAACAACGACAGCGTGGGTCGCGCCGCCCACTACGGGCTGGGCCTGGCCGATTTTGTCTACGAATACATTGTGGACGGCTTTACCGTGACGCGGCTCACGGCGGCGTACCAGAGCCAAGAGGCAGCGCGGATTGGGCCGGTGCGCTCGGCGCGCTTGCCCAACCTGTGGATGACGTACATGTACGACGGCGTGCTGGCCTGCTCCGGCGGCAGCGACGAGGTGCGCTACCTGCTCAAGAACGAAGTTGGCTTCCCCTACCTCGACGCCGACATCGATGACCCCAGCAACAACCGTTACTTCACCAATCTGGGCACGGGCTACCAGACGCGGCTACAGGCGCGCACGGACGGCGTCCGCCAGTGGCTGGTGGACAACAACCTGCAAAAGACGTGGGACTGGCCCGGCTTTCCCTTTAGCGAAACGCCCAGCGACACGCAAGCTGGCGAGGCCACAACGATCAACATCAGCTATCCCGGCGGCAATTCCGTGCAGTGGCGCTACGACGCGGGGCTGGGTGGCTACGCGCGCTTCCAGGGCGGCCAGCAGCAGGTCGACCCGGCGACGGGGCAGCCGATTGTGGCGCAGAACGTGATAGTGATGGTGGCAGCCCACGCGCTGGCCGATGGCGTCGACGGGCGACCATACATCGTGGAAGATAGCTTGGGCACGCTTGGCGTGACGATTGAGCTGCAGGGCTTTGGCGATTTGCGCGTATTCCGCGACGGGCGCGTCTACGAAGGCACGTGGCGCGCCGATCTCGAAGGGCCACCGCGCCTAATCGGCCCCGGCGAAGCCGAGCTGCCGCTCAAGCCGGGCCAGTCCTGGTTTCAGATTGTACGTGGGCTGGGCGAGGTGTCGTATTAAATTTGCTCGCTACGACGCTCTGCGTCGTAATGAAGACCGGACGCTCCGCGTCCCCGCTTAACATTCCACCCCAAGAAATTTACCGACGCAGCGCATCAAGCCGACACTTTTATACTCTGCATAGGAACGAGCTTTATCGACTGAATTTTGCTTGACGAAAGAAACGAGAATCCCATGAAGCGACTCACGCTTGCCCTCCTTACCGTACTGCTCCTGAGCAGCTTGCTCGCCACGCCGCTGCTGGCCCACGACCGATCGGGTGTTGACATTCAGCAGGACGACGACGCTGACGCCGACAGCACCAGTTACTACACCGTCCAATCCGGCGACTACTGGGCGCGCATTGCCAGCCTGGTCGGCGTCTCGACTTCCGAGCTGCGCGCGGCGAATCCCGGCAAAATCCGCTACGACGGCGTGCTCTACATCGGCGAGCGGCTCGTCGTCCCCGTAACGCAGGACAACGACCGCGACGGCGACGGCGATGTCGACGCGCCGCGCTACCACATTGTGCAGGGAGGCGAATACTGGGGCGGCATCGCCGAGCAGTACGGCATCTCCACGCGGCTGCTGCAGGCCACCAACCCGCGCCTGATCCGTGCTGATCTCGTGCTCATCCGTGGCGACCGCATTCTGCTGCCGCCCGAAGCGGAAGTGGACAGCGAAGAAACCACGGATGAAGCAGCGGATGAAGCAGCGGATGAAGCAGCGGATGAAGCAGCGGATGAAGCAGCGGATGACGACGAAATCGATGCGGAACAGGTCGTCGATATTACGGAGGCCGACGCTGAAGAGGCCGACGCTGAAGAAGCCGCTGTAGAAGCTGGCGACGGCGACGATGTGGAAATTAGCGAGGCCGATGCAGCCGAGGCGGACGCAGCCGCGACCGCGCGCGACGAGCCGCTCTACCACACCGTGGAATACGGCGAGTACTGGGGCGGCATCGCCGAGCTGTACGACATTTCCGTGCGCGAGCTGTGGGCCGCCAACCCCGGCAAGATCCGCGCCAACTACGTGCTCTACAGCGGCGAGGAAATTCTGATTCCGGTGGACGCGGCGGAGGTCGACATCAGCGAGGCCGGGGCTGAAAATAACGAGGTCGATGCGGAAGCGGAGGTCGACATCAGCGAGGCCGAAGAGGTCGAGACTGAAGTGGAGGTCGAAGTGGAGGTCGACGCCGAAGTCGAGGTGGAGGTTGATGAAACTGAGGTAGACGAGACCGAGGTAGACGAGACCGAGGTAGTAGACGAGACCGAGGTAGACGAGACCGAGGTAGACGAGACCGAGGTAGACGAGACCGAGGTAGACGAGACCGAACCGCAGACCACGACGGCCATCGTCACCGCTACGGTTGTCGACACCGAAACGCGAGTTGTCACCGAAACCGAAGTGGTTACGGAAACCCTTCCGAACGGGGAGGCGGAGAGCGATGATGCTGCCGCCGAGCCGAACGAGCCAGCGGACCCGACCACCTTTGCCTGCCCCGGCACGGTGGCCGCCATGCCCGATTCGCTGCTCAACGCGCTGGACGGCCTGGCGGGGACGGCGGCCGCTACCGATGCCGCCGCCGTCGAAAGCTACGTGGTCGACTACCTGACCCACTGCGGTGCGCTGCTCGACCCCACCCAGGTTGAGGTGTCGGCCAACACGCTGGACCAAACCGTGATCGCTGCGGACTGGACGGGCGATGGCGTGCCGGACGTGGCCGCCACCTACGGCTTCACCCAAGCGGCGGATGGCGTCTACCGCTCGGACGTAGCGCTGCTCAACAGCGGCGCAGAAAATGCTGAAGGGGGAAACAACGAGGGCGGCTACAGCCTGGGCTACCAGGCGCGCGCGGCGGGCCAGGTGGTGCTGCTGGCCACCGGCGATGTCAACAATGATGAGCAGCCGGACGTGGCCTGGATCGATACGACCTGCGGCGCGAGCACCTGCTTTAACACCGTCGAAATTCGCTCGTGGGACGGCAGCAGCTGGCGCGACCTGACGCAGGGCACGATCACCATGGCCTTTGCCGACATCGCGCTGGAGGATATCGACAACCGCACGCCGGACCAGGAACTGACGCTGATCGGCGGCATCCACGGCAGCTTTGGCGCGGGGCCGCAGCGCGAGACGACTGAAGTGTGGGAGAGCGTGGACGGCGCGCCCTACGCGCTCGTCAGCATCAGCTATGCCGAGAGCGACTGCCTCTACCACGCCGTTCTGGACGCCAACCGCGCCTTTGTGCAATCGCCGGGGGCGGGCTTTGAGCGGGCCGATGTGCTCTACACCGAGGCCTTGACCGACGACGAACTGGGCGCGTGCTGGACGCGCGCCGATGAAATCGACGAGCTGCGCAGCTTTAGTCTCTTCCGCCGCGCGCTGATTGCTGGCTATCAGGGGCAGCCGGATGCCGCCAGCGCCTTCATCGTTGATCTAAACGAAAGCTACCCGGATGGTATTTATGCCATTATCGGGCGTCGCTGGCTGGATGTCTACCTCAACACGCGCGGCGACGTGATTGCCGCCTGCGCCAACGTCAACGACTTTGCAGCGGAGAATCCGCTGGCCTACGAAATTCTGGCCGACTACGGCTACACCAACCCCACCTTTCGCCCGCAGGATGTGTGCCCCATTTTGGACATTGAAATTCCTGATGTGGATGGAGAGGTGGATGACGAGGCCGCTCGCCCCGAAGCGCTGGCGCAGGCGGAGACAATTAGCGAGACGGTGAGCGAGACGGTGAGCGAGGCAATTAGCGAGACAGAAGCTATCAGCATAGCGGACGAGGTCGACGCGGAGGCGCTGACCAGCGCGGCGCTGCCCGAATGCCCGGATACAATCAGCGGCTTTGGCGACGTGATCACCGATGTGGTGACGCTGACGGATGGGGACGCGGCGACCGTGGAGAGGTGGCTGCGCGCCTGCGACGGCCTCAACGACGCCCGCGGCGCGGTGGTGCGTGATGACTTTGACGGCGACGGCGCGGACGACCTGCTCGTGATGCCCGTGATCGTGAGCGACCTTGGCATTGGGCAGAATGGCGAGCAGGGCGCGCTGCATATCTGGAACGGCGTCGCCGCTGGTGATGATGCCGACGGAGAGGCGACGTTCACCCGCGCCGCGACGCCCGCGCTGCTGGGCGGCCTCTCGCTCATTTCCACCGACGATCTCAACGACGACGGCACGCGCGAAATCACGCTGGTGATGGAGGGCTGCACCACCTTTTGTACCACCCGCGTCCACGTGCTCTCGCCCTTAAACGACGACGATGGCGACGCCTACGTCAGCAACATTGAGGCGGGCGCGGTGATTTTTGAGGGCGTCGTCGGGCTGGAGGGCGTGCCCGAGGACGAGCCGGGCACGGGGCAGCAGATTGTGCTGGAGGGCGGCGTCAGCGGCACGCCGGAGGGGGGCGTGGCCGTGCCCCACCGCGAGCTGTGGCGCAGCGTGGCCGACGGGGACGCTGCCGCGCCCTACCGGCGCATCGCCTGGCGCTACGACCGCGAGATCGAGGGCAACGAGTGCCTCGGCCTGCGGCTGGTGGAGGCCGACGTCTCGCTCAGCGCCGCCCCGGTGATCGGCTACGAGCAAGCCCTCATCGACTACGGCGACGCGCTGCTCGCCAGCACGGGCGACGATGCCACGCTTGGCGCGTGCAGCATCTACGGCCAAGAGGCCGCCGAGGAGATCGCGCTGCTGCGTGGGCTGGCCAGCTTCCGCCTCGCCCAGGCCCAGGCGTTGAACGGCGATCTCGAAGCCGCCGGGGCCACGCTGGACGCGCTCGTCGCCGAGCAGCCGGAGAGCGACTACAGCGCCATGACAACGGCATGGCTCGACAGCTATGCCGAAGTGGGCGACGCGGCTGCCGCCTGCGAAGACGTGCAGCCGATCGTCGACGGGAACGATGCGCTGTGGCAGGTGACGGACCAGTTTGGCATCAATCATCCGGCGCTGGCGGCGGAGCAGATTTGCTACGTGCCGTAGACAGGTGGCGCATCGGCGCAAAGCTGGGTCTTGATAGGTTGCTCGGTTTTATCGGGTGCGCCCCAAGACAGTGGGGCAGTCGACCGCACTCCCTCAGCGTTAGTTCGTCGTCTACGAGGCCTTGTAAGCCCCCTCCCCGCTGGCGGCTAAGCTTTACCCACATCTCTTGTGGGCGGAAGAACGGGCACGAAATCGGGCGGAAGGGAGATGGCGGCGCAGGAGATGATCCTTCCCGCCCGACTTCATGCCCCTACCTCATGGTTCGCATAGAAGCGTAGGGGCATGAACTGCGGCAGAGAGCTCTGCCTGACAGCCAAACATCTGCCTTTGCCGCAGTTCGTGCCCCTCTGGCCGACCTTCATCACTTGTGGGTAAAGGTAAGCCGCGCGCAGGGAGGGAGCTGGGGGTGGGGTCTGTTGTGCCGTCGCTGATGGATCGCCTTGCACCGACTTCCGCCAAAAATCTGGAGCGCATCGGTTTTACCAATCCTCTTGTCTATTAGGCAAGGGGATTTTATTTGAGGGAAACCGCAAAACCTATTCACTACCCATCTAAATGACCGCGCTCAAAATCAGGGTGATCGGCGCGCGGAATTGCATCGTCTAACCGAGTACCAGCGCACGACGCGCAACGAGGTTACAACTTCCTTACAGATTCGGAGAAATCCGAAACTTTTCTCAAAACTCATACGTTTTATCTATTGTAAAATCAAGAAATTCGTGTATGCTAGAGATGCTTGCTATACCTGTAAAGCAATCCCTAAAGTTTGACCTGCTCCCGCCGAGTTTTTAGTAGAGAGATTCGATGTTTCTGCCCCGCCCACACACCCCCCTTGCCTCACGAACCCCAACGGTTCGGCCCGCCATTCTGCACAGCATTTTTTGTTGCCTTCAACAGTTTAATCCGAGCCGGGAGCGCGCTTTTGCGTCGAGCAGGCGGCGTTTGAGACGCTGGCCGCCGCGCGGTTGGCTGCGGATGGTGCTGATGCTGGCTGTGCTTGTGCCGCTTTTGGCCGCCTGCGAATCGGGCGAGATGGATTTGGGCGAGATGGGCACGGTCAACTTGGGCAGCGCCTTTGGCGGCTCCAGCATTGGCCCGCGCACGGCGGAAACGCCGTTGACGGCTGCCGAAGCGTACATGCAAAAGCACCAGCCGGGTCCGCTGCCGCGCGTCTTCCAGACGACTTACCTCCGCGATCGCAACGGTATCCTGCTCGCCGAGCTGTACGACGAGGGTCGGCGCACGTGGGTTTCGCTGGACAAAGTGTCGCCACACCTGATCGACGCCACGATTGCCACCGAGGACGAATCGTTCTACAGCAACATCGGCGTGGACCCGGCGCGCGTCGTCGCTGCCTGGTGGCAAAATACGCAGCAGGATGACATCGTCTCCGGCGCGAGCACGATCACGATGCAGCTGGCGCGCAACCTCTTTCTCGGCCCGGATCGGCGCTATGCCCAATCCATGGACCGCAAGACCGAAGAGGCCGGCATTGCCCAGGAGTTGACGTCGCTCTACACCAAAGACGAAATTTTGGAGATGTATCTCAATCTCCTCAACTACGGCAACCAGACCTACGGACCAGAGGCGGCGGCGCAGGCTTATTTTGACAAGAGCGCGTCGCAGTTGACGCTGGCCGAAGCGACTCTGCTGGCGGGGTTGCCGCAGCAGCCCGCCTACCTGAACCCGTACCTCAACTACGACGCGGCGCGCTTCCGCCAACGCACGGTGCTCAACCTGATGGTGCGCCACGGCTTCCTGGGCCGGGCCGAGGCGGATGCAGTCTACGCGCAGCCGCTCATCCTGGCGGGCGACGAGACGGTGAAGCAGCCCGCTCGCGCACCTCACTTTGTGCAGTACGTGACGGACCAGATCGATGCGCGCCTGGGGCGCAACTACACGCGGCGTGCGGGGCTCAACATCACCTCTTCGCTGGATTTGACGATGCAAGAGATGGCCGAGCGCGTGGTGGCGCAGAAGGTGGAGGAGCTGTCGCCGCGCTACGGCATGAGCAACGCGGCGCTGGTGGCGATGCAGCCGGGCACGGCGCAGGTGCTGGCCATGGTTGGCAGCATCGATTTCGACAGCGCGGAGATCGACGGCCAGGTCAACGTGGCCGTAATGCCGCGCCAGCCGGGCAGCTCGATCAAGCCGATTCTCTTTGCCGCGGCCATGGAGGACGAGCTGATCAGCCCCGCCACGGTCATTTATGACACGCCGGTCTCCTACAGCATCAGCCCCGGCAACGTCTACCGCCCGCGCAACTACGACAATCAGTTCCACGGCCCGCTCACGGCGCGCCACGCCCTGGCCAACAGCTACAATATCCCCTCCGTCAAGCTGCTGGAGGTGATGGGCATTCCGCGCATGTTGGAGAAGGCGCGCGACATGGGGCTGCGCAGCCTCAACCGCGACGACGATTATTACGGCCTGAGCCTGACGCTGGGCGGCGGCGAAGTCACGCTGATGGATATGATGACGGCCTTCCACGTGATGGCCAACAGCGGCGTACGCATTGATCCGCAGCCCTTTGTGCGCGTAACGGACAGCCAGGGCGCGGAGGTGCGGCTGCCAGGCTTTGGCGCGGAGCGACGCGTGCTCTCGGCGGGCACGGCCTTTGCGATGACGGACATGCTGAGCGATGAATCGGCGCGCGAGCCCGCCTTTGGCGTCAACAACCGGCTCAAGCTAAGCCGCCCCGCCGCGGCCAAAACGGGCACGACGACCGACTGGAAGGACAACTGGACGCTCGGCTACACGCGCTACATCATGGCGGGCGTCTGGTCCGGCAACAACGACGGCAGCTCCATGCGCGACAGCCCCGGCTCGCTGGGGGCGGCCCCGATCTGGAACGAGTTTATGGAGCAGGCCATCAACGACCCGGCCATGCGCGCCGTGATCGAAGCGCCCATTGAGCCGAGCATGTGGGACTTTGAAGTGCCCGAAGGGGCCGTACAGTTTGTGGAAGCCTGCCCGCCGGGCGTGCAGTGCCGACCCAAGCCCGGCGAGACCGAGGAAGAAATTGCCAACGGCACGGCGCGCACCGGCGAATACTTTACGGCGGAATGGCTGGAAGCAACGGGCGACGCCGGGCCGCTGGCAGATGCAGCCGTGCCCGCTGGCTCTGCGCCCGTCTACGTTGAGCGCCAGGCAGCGGGCGAGCGCACGCAAACGCTGCAGGCGGGCTTCTGCTCGCTGGACATCGAACGCCCCGTCTATCGGATGCGCGAGGGCGGCATTGCCGGGCTGCCGACTACCTACCGCTGGACGCCCGAAGAGGAAGAGATAGACGAAGAGGACAATACCGGCGATCCCGATGTGGCGGAGGAGCCGTCCTTCTTCCCCGTGGCGCTGGAGGACTTTACCTCGACGGGACTTTCCGCGCGCGAGCAGGCACGTATCGCCGACATCTATCGCACGCTGGAGTGGGGGCTGGCCAACAGCGGCCGCGTGCACCTGGGCCGCTGCGACGCGCTGCGTGATGGCGGCTCCGAAATGCTGGCCCAAGAGGAGATTGGCGACTTTACCTTCCGTTTGCTCGTGGACTTTTCGGTGGCCCAGCGCATCGAAGCACCACCCCTGCCCGAGGACGAGCCAGAAGATGAGCTAGAAGAGGACGAGAGCGAGGAGGCCGAGGCCGTTGCGCAGGCGGATGAAGAGAACGCCGAGGTGGACGGTGATCAGGACGAGGATGATGAGGACAATGAAACGCCCGAAGCCGAGTTGACACCGGAAGCGGAGGAGACGCCCGAACCCACGGCGACACCCGACGCGGCCGATGCCGTAGCCGCCGCGACAGCGCCAGACGACGTGCAGTTTACGCTGGCCAACCCCATCGTGAACGACGAGGCCTGCCCCGGTAACTACGTGATGGGCCGCGTGGTGAACGAGCAGGGCGGGCCGGTGCCGGGCGTCTACGTGCTGGCCGTCGACCAGTGGGACAACCGCGTGACGGTCGTCAGCAAGAGCGACGACGCCAACTATGGCCGCTTTGACATTCCGCTCAACGGCGGGGCCAACACCTATACGCTTACCGTCATCGGGGACGGCGGCGTGCCCATTAGCCCCGATATCACCGTTAGGCATCTACAAGGCGAGACGGCAGCGCCGTGTCACCACGTAACGCTACGCGCGACGAGTTGAGCCTTGCTCCATACAAATTCCAAGGCCGCAGCGAATCGATGGAACTTCGCTGCGGCCTTTTTCGTTTAGCATTTGTTGTTTACAAGCAAGATTGGCAGGCACGGCGATTCGCGCTACACTTGCGTCTCGACCGGCAGTAGAGCGGACTATGTTATGAAACAGTGGGTTCTATTTTTTCTCGCCTTGAGCGTTAGCGCTCTCTGCGCCATTGTCGCGCAACAGGGCTCGCAGGTGGCCCACGCACAGGAAGCGGGCACGGCTACCCCAACAGCTACCCCAACGGCTACCCCAACGGCTACCCCAACGCTTGCGCTCACGTCGACCACGCCCGTCGCCACCGCCAGCTTCACGCCCGTCGGCACGCCCACGCCCGCCCAAACGGCCACGGTCGATCTGCGCGTGATCAACGAGATTGCGCAGCCGCAGCCGGGCGACGCCATTGCTGGCGTCCAACCCATTGCGGGCACGGCGATCATCGATGACTTTGCGCGCTATGAGGTGGCCATCTCGCAGGCCAATGCCGAAAGCTTTGAGGGCCTCGTCTCCAGCACGGACGTTGTCCGCGGCGGCACGCTCTATGAGCTGGATACGCGCCGCTTCTTTGATGGCCTGTACGACCTGCGCGTGCGGGCCATCGACGCCGATGGCAACTACACCGAGGCCTTTGTGCGCGACGTGGAAATCCGCAACGTCAACCCGCCCTCGCCGACGCCCACGCTCACGCCGACCTTTGCGCTCAACGAATTTGGCACGCCGCTGCCGCCCGCGCCGCCCGTGGATGCCACGCCGCAGCCCGCCTCGCCGCTGTCCGATTCGCCGCTGCCCGCGCCCACGCCCGACGCACGCGGCATTCCCAACAATGAAGCCGGGCAGGGCCTCTTTTCGCCCCAGCCCGCCGAGGTGCTGGACGGCGATGTCTCCATTGTCGCCACGGTTAATGGCAAGCGCGGCATCCGCTTTGATCGCTACGATCTCGGCATCTCGCCCGCGGGGCTGGAAACGTATACGCGGCTGGCACACGACATCGAGCAGGGCTGGCAAATTGTGCTTACCACGCTGGACACCACGCGTCTGACAGACGGTTTCTATGATTTGCGGCTGCGCATCATCTACGATGACAGCAACTACGACGAGTTTTTTGTGCGCGACCTGCGCATTGCCAATGATCGCCTGCCCGTATTTACGGAGATTGTCGAGCCAAAGATTCGCCGCCCCTCCACCAACACGCTGATTCAGGCGCAAGTTGATGTAGTGGGCACGGCGGTCGATCCGGACTTTCTGCGCTGGGAGCTGGCGCTGCGGCCCAGCGACGAGCAGCCGGCAGACAGCCAGCTCAACAACGCATCGCGCGGGCCGGGAACCATTCCCAGCGACTGGACGTTTCTCGTCAGCAGCGGGGAGCCGGTGGTGGAAGGGCTGCTGGCGCGGCTCGATCTCAACCGCCTCACGCCCGGCGCCTACGATTTGCGCCTGCGCGTGGTGCGCAGCGACTTGAACTACAACGAAGTCTTTGCGCGCAACCTGCGGCTGCTCGAACCCGTGCCGCCAGCCGTCAGCACCTATGAAGCGCCGCGCTACGGGGATTGAGCTGTTGAGATTGAATGAGACAGATTGCCAATTTTGGGCAGATGTCTAGGCAATATGTATAATGGTCGGAGGCGTTCGCGTGCTACAAATAGGCACACCCTGTGGACGCCCCATCAATTGAGGAGAAATGGTCGATATGAAAATTAAGCATACACTGTGGGTTCTCTCGTGCGTTTTCGTCGTCGCACTTGTGCTGACGCTGGGTACTGGCTCGAACAGCGTGCAGGCCCAGGACGACGGCGGTGTTGTCACCGACACCGAAACCACCACGGATACCACAGCCATCACCGATACCGAAGCCGTTACGGAAGCGGCTGTGGTTGAGGAGGGCGGCGAGATGATGGACGATTCCATGCAGGATATGGGAATTGTCACCGCCGGCACCGTCGCGGGGACGCTTGACGGCGTGCGCGACGGCAACTTTGACAAAATTTACTTGGAGCTTGATGGCACAAATCCCAGCGATCAGCTCAGCGTTACCGTGGATTTTGACCGCGAGAATGCGCTGCAGCAGGGGCTGGGCTTCTACATCCTGACCGAGCAACAGATCGCCATTGTCCAGCGCGGCGGTGATCTGGTCGACAACAACGTCGGCGCGGGCAGCCCCATTACGGGGCAGGGAACGGGCGTGCTCAACTCTGTGCGCAACCCGGCGGGGACGGCTCCCTACACGCTGGTTCTCTACAACGATAGCCAAACGGACGCCAGCTTCACCATCACCGTCGACAACGGCACGGTGACGGACGCTTCGGGCCGCGTGCGCGACCCCAGCGCTCCGGCCACGGCTGCTCCGGCCACGGCTGCTCCGGCCACGGCTGCCCCAGCCACGGCTGCCCCAGCCACGGACGCTCCGGCTGCCGACGCCGTGGACGCGCTGGAGACGCTGACCGATACGGCGACTACGACGAGCACTGTTGCCACAACGGCAACGGCAACGGCAACGACGACCGCGACCGCTGCCACGGCCGCAGCGCCCACCAACCTGCCCCCCGGCGTCACCGTCGTTGGTCAGACGGTGCAGGCCGAATCGCTGCGTGGTGAACTGCCCGTGCAGTTTGACCAGCACTACATCGGCCTTCTGCCCAACGAGCGCGATGCCCGGATTAATCTCTCGATGACCTTTGATCCGCAGGGCGTAAGCGGCCAGCTCAACTTCTTTGTCCTGGATCAGAGCGGATTGAGCCGCTTCTTGCGCGGCGATCGCCTGAGCGATGTGTCGCTGGCGGCAGGCAACTCGGTGGACAACGGTGCAGAGAACGAGTTGGGCGCGGCGTTTACGGCCAGCGGCTTTGGCAGCTACACCGTGATCATCGCCAATAACACGCCCTCGGCCGTGCAGTACACGCTGACGGCGGACGGCGGCACGCTGCTGGACGATTCCGAGCAGACGATCACGGCACAGGAAATCTTCGCCAACGGGCTCACCGCCACCAGCATCGTGACGGATACCGCGGCGGCGACGGACACCGCCACCACGACAGCCACAACGACAGCAGCCGCGACGACAGCAGCGGCAACAACCACCGCAGCACCCGCAGCGACCACGGCCGCTCAGCGCACGATCAACGTCACGCCGGGCAGCACCTACACCATTCGATCCGGCGACTCGATCAGCCTGATTGCACGGGCCGCGTACGGCGACATCAACCTTTACACGCAGCTCTGCGCCTTTAACAACATTGCCAACTGCAATGTCGTTGAGGTGGGCGATGTGATCCAGGTGCCGACGCTGGCCCAGCTTCGGGCTGGCGGCACGGCGACGGCAACGACTGCTGATGAGACGGTCGCTACGGATGAAGCCGCGACGACTGATGAAACGGATGCCGAAGAAGTGACCGACACAGCGGACGTCACCGATACGGAGAGCGTTACCGACACGGGCGCAATTACCATTACCACGCCGATCACGGATGAGGATGAGGAGACGGACGTCCTCACCGACACCGAGGCGACGACGGATACCACACCGTAAGCTACAGCCCGTCTTTCCTTTGAGGCACAAAAAGCCCCGGCCCAATTGGGCCGGGGCTTTTTGCGCTTTGACAAATATATATCGGCTGCGTCGCTAACCGCCCGCTGTGGGGCGCGTGATAATGGGCAGGTAAAGCTCCCGGTCGGATTCGCCTGGCTCGCCTGGCTCGACTGGGCCGCTCGGCGTGCTTGTGTCGATGGTAAAGCTGGCAGCTTCAGCGGGGCCGGTCACGTTGCCCGCGGCGTCGCGAACGGTGAGCGTGGGGGTGTAGATGCCGTCCGCCAGTGCTTCGGCCTGCACGACCCAACTGCCGTCGGCGTTGACCGTTGTGGTCAGCGTTTGCGTGCCGACGGTGGCGGTGAGCGTGGTGCTTGGCTCGGCGCTGCCGCCAAGCATCGGCGTGGTGTTGCTCAGCGTGGCACTCGCGGCGGGCAGGGAGAGCGTGGGCGTGAGCGGCGCGACGGTGTCGATGGTAAAACTTGTGCCCGCGACGGGGTCGCTGCGGTTACCGGCTTCGTCACGAAGCGTGAAGATTGGCGTGTAAGCGCCATCAGATAGATCGGGCAGCTGGATTTGCCAGTTGCCATCCGCCCCCACCACCACGGCGTAATCTTGTGCATCGACGGTGGCCGTGAGCGTTGCACCCGCTTCGGCCGTGCCGCTCAGCAACGGCGCTCCGTCGTTGATCAAGCTGCTGGCGGGCGAAGTCGTCACGGGCGCATCCGGCGCAACGCGGTCAAACGGGCAGGGGCCGCCGGGCGTGGGTGCGGCCAGGATATACGTGTCCGTGTTGCGCGCGCCGCCGCTTCCCTCTGGGCAGCGTTGGATCGACTCTGTTTCTTCGTCCTCGCCACCCCCTTCGTTTACATAGGTCTGCCCGCTGTTCAAGAGCGTCTGGAGTTCGGGGTCCGGCTCGTCGTTGGTGTGGTAAACCACGGCATCCACCAAATCTTGGGCCGTCACGGTCAGATCGTTGGTGTAGCTGGCGGGATCGCCTGCATAGAGCGCCACCGCGTCCGTGCCGTTCTGCATTCGGCTATTGGTAAAGGTCAGCGCCACGCTAGCGACCAGCGAATTGCCCACCACAAAGTAGCCGTTGGCGTCCGTGCTGAAGCCCGTGAGATCAAAATTGGCGTAGGCGCGGTCGTTGCTGCCGTTGAAGAGCACCAGGATGTAGTTGTCGAGCGCAGTGTTGCCGACGCCGCCGTCGTACAGTTCGACAAATTCCAGCGTGTCGCGCCCTTCGGTATCGGCGTCGATTTCATTGATCAATAGAGTGGGCGCGGGATTCTCCTGCATGGGCAGTACGTGTGCCGCTGCCGTCTGTGAAAATGAGAGCATGGTCAGAAACAAACTGAGCGCAAACAGTGGGATCGCCAAGAACAGGACGGGGCGTTGAAGAAACATGGGTGTCTCCTGTGGATAGTGGGTGAAAGATGTGGAAATTGGGGCGTCCAGCGGTTAACCGGCGAGACGGTCGCTAGTATTATAGGCCGAAAGTCTTTGCGGCACATCGGCAATTCCTGTGATCTGCGCGTGCGCCAATCGTTGGGGAGATTGGGCGGAGAGCCTGTCTTTTGAAGCGTATTTGTGGGTTGCAAATTATTGGATGCGTTTGAGCGGGCCAGCCACAGATTTGTCGCAAAGCCCCGAAATGACAGCTGACCGGCATGGCTCGGAAAATTCGTGGTCTTACAGGAACTTCACTTTAGAAATCCATGTCGAATTCAGGCTCCCGTTCTCTCTTTCGACTGCAAAAAAGTATCCGGCAGTAAAATCCCCGATCTCTTCTCACGTGGTCAAAAGTCGCACTCCTGATTGTGCTGTCGTGTTGTGCTGTCGTGTTGTGCTGTCGTGTTGTGCTGTTGGTAGTGAGCAATACACCCGCTGTGTTTCAGCACAGCGGGTGTATCACGTTTACTTGCGGTCGATTTACAAACTGTCCACTGTTTTGCTAACCCATCCACCTTTCCGCCGCTTGGTTACGTGTCTCCGTTGTTCCCCATGCGATTTGGGTTAAAAATCTCCTCAATCGACTGCTCAAAAAGCTCCGCCATCTTGAACGCCAGCGGCAGGCTGGGATCGTACTTCTCCGTCTCAATCGCGTTGATCGTCTGCCGCGATACCCCCAAGCGCTCGGCCAGCTCCGCCTGCGACCAGCGCCGCTCGGCGCGCAGCACCCGCAGATGATTGTTCATGCGTACCTCCGGTTGAGCACGGCCAACGCGCCACCCCACAGCAAAACAATCATCGGGAAAATCCAAATCCAGGAGAGCTGGGGAAAGCCGACGTTCTCCAGAAAGCCGTAGGTCACGGTGATCATGGCCGTGGCGCCTGCCGCAAAGCCAACGGCGTTGAGTTGAATGCGCTGCTGAAGCTCGTCGATGCGGTTGAGGAAGCGCAGAAAGGTGCGCAGCCCAAACAGGATCGGCACCACCGGTGCAACGGCGGCCAAGAATCGCCACCACGCATCCGGATATTGCCTCAGCAGCCACATCGATGCAATCAGCACGATGGGGTAGCCAATCATCATCGAAAGGCCGAAGCCTAGCATGTAGTCGCGACCTGCCCGGGTCGTCTTGGTTGTATTCATTACGTATCCCCTCCCTGTTGCCTGGTTTGCTACACGACTTACTTGTCTTGCTACGCATCTTACTGTTTACCGCATCAGCTCACTATTGATCGCACGCGAGCGGGTCCTTTCCCTCCTTATCCTCGATTGCCAGCGGCGTTGATGACGAAGCCAAGGAGTACGCCGATCGCTGCCCCGGCAGCAACGGATACGCCCGCCATGCCGGTGGCGACGCCAATGGCCGCCCCTGCACCAATCCCAATGGCCGTTGCTGCACCCAATGAAATGATGCGGTTTTTCCCACTACTGTTCTGCAAAGTGTTTTTTGTGTTATTCATTCTGTTCTCCTTGTGAAGATGTAGTCAGCCGACGAACAAAGAGCATCTTACTCATCTTGGTCCGCACTGTTCAGCCAACCAGAGAAGGTTTTGATGTAAAGAAGACTTTACAATCGAAATATACAACGTCTTTTACATATTGTCAAGTCTTCTTTACAAAGTGTCCGTTAGAGCTTTCAAAGAACAAAGGGCAGCGGAAGAGGCGTTCGCCTCACCGCCCCCTCGCTGTTGCCTCGTTACCGAAGCGGCCGATAGACTCCCTTCTCTCCACGCGCGGAGAGAAGGGGTCAGGGGAGGAGGGGTGGGGAAGGTGAGGCGTTGACAGCCGACCGTATCTTCTTTTCTTGAAATAGCCCAAGAAAAAGAAGTGGATGTTCCTCACCGACAAATTGGTCGAGTGTGTGTTAAACATTTCACAAAGCAGTAGAATGAAATTTGCGAGACTTAGAGAATGGAGCATTCGCATGACAACCAGTGCACTCGGACGCAGCACCTCCCCCACCGGCGACAGCGCGACTCGCAGCAGCGATGTCGTGCGGCAAGTCGCCGTCGTTTTTACCTACGTCTCAACCATCGTCGTCAACGCACTTGCCAACATCGTTCCCATTGGCGGCCTGACGACCGGCGAATTGTCCGACCAGTTCGACGTTTTCTTCGTGCCAGCGGGCTACGTCTTTTCGATTTGGAGCTTGATCTACCTGGGCCTCGGCGCCTATGTCGTTTACCAAGCTATCCCCGCCCAGCGCGACCACTCACGGTTGCGCAGCATTGGCTGGCTCTTTGTCTTGAGCTGCGTCTTTAACAGTGCGTGGATTTTTCTGTGGCACTATCAGCTGATTGGCCTCTCGATTTTGGTCATGCTCGGCATTTTGGCTACGCTAATTGCGATCTATGCGCGGCTCTATCCCAGCTATACCGTTGCCTCCTGGGCGGAAAAAATCACGACGCACTGGTCGTTTCGCATCTATCTTGGCTGGATCACGGTGGCGACTATTGCCAATGCGACGACCTTCCTCGATTCTATTGGCTACGGCGGCGCACCGCTGACGCCTGCATTGTGGGCCGCCGCGCTGCTGGTTGTCGCCACGGCTATCGGCCTCTTCTTCGCCCTGCGCCTGCGCGACATCGCCTACACGGCGGTGCTTGTTTGGGCCTTTGTCGGCATCTACGCCAAATTCCCAGATACGGCCGTTGTCGGCTACACCGCGCTGGCGATGGTCGCGCTGCTGGCCGTGGGCATCGTGGTGGCGGCGGTGCGCTCGTTTAGCAGCGGGCAACGGGCCGCTGCACCCTAAGAAAAAGGGTTCAACCGTAGGTAATGCGGATGAACACGCATGAGATTTTTATCCCTGCGTGCACCTATCTGCGGTTTCAACTCTCCTTCGCCCTCTTTTATTTCTTTGACATAGGTTCACCTGTTTACAAAACAACATGAGCAAAATTATTGTGATCGGCAGCGGCTTTGGTGGCCTGAGCGCCGCGGCCCGCCTGGCCGCGCGCGGCCACGACGTGGAGCTTTTCGAGAAGCGCGACAAGCTGGGTGGTCGCGCCTACGTCTACGACATTAACGGCTTTAAATTTGACGGCGGGCCGACGGTCATCACTGCGCCCTGGCTGTTTGACGATATCTGGACGGCAGCGGGCAAGAATCGCGAGGACTATTTTCAGCTTGTCGATTGCGATCCGTACTACCGCATCTTCGACCACCAGGGCAACGCCTTTAACTACAACGGCGACCACGAGTTCATTCTCAGCCAAATTCGCGAGTGGAACCCCAGCGACATGCAGGGCTACACCCGCTTTATGGAGACGACCAAGGATATCTTCGAGACGGGCATGGCGCTGATCGACAAGCCCTTCCTGCACGTGGGGGACATGCTGCGTGCCGCGCCGGACTTGGTGCGTTTGCAAAGCTACCGCAGCGTCTACAACTACGTCAGCAAGTTTATCAAGGACGATTTTCTGCGCCGCGTCTTCTCCTTCCATCCGCTGCTGATCGGCGGCAACCCGCTCGACGCCGCCTCGCTTTACGTGCTCATCCACTACCTCGAACGCGAGTGGGGCATCCACTACGCGCTGGGCGGCACCGGCGCGATTGTCGAAGGTTTTGGCCAGCTGCTGGACGAGCTGGGGGTGACGGTACACCTGGAGACGGAAGTCGAGGAAATTTTGGTCGAGCAGCCGCAAAATGGAAAAGTGAACGGCCGGGGCAAGGGTCGCGTGCGCGGCGTGCGGCTGGCGGACGGCACGGAGCACGGGGCCGACGCCGTGGTGAGCAACGCCGATGTCGCGTGGACCTATCTCAACATGATTCCGGCGCAGCACCGGCGCAAGAACACCGACCAGCGCATCAAGGATTACAAGTACAGCATGTCGCTCTTCGTGATTTACTTTGGCACGAGCAAGCGCTACGTCGAGGCCGAGGCGGGCTACTCGCAGCTGGCCCACCACAACATCATTCTTAGCGAGCACTACGAGGAGTTGCTGCGCCAAATTTTCCGCAACAACGACCTGCCCGAGGATTTCTCGCTCTACCTCCACATGCCGACCATCACCGATCCGTCGATGGCACCGGAGGGCAGCGAGGCCTTCTACGTCCTCTCACCCGTGCCCCACCTCGGCGCAGACATTGACTGGGAAACCGTCGGGCCGCAGTACCGCGACCTGATCCTGGACTTTCTCGAGGAAAAGTACCTGCCCGGCCTGCGCGAAAATTTGAGCGCGCTCCACTACATCGATCCACCGCACTTCGAGGGCACGCTCAACAGCTACCTCGGCTCGGCCTTCTCCGTGCAGCCCACGTTGCTCCAGTCCGCCTGGTTCCGCCCGCACAATCGCTCGGAAGATTTTGAGAATCTCTACTTCGCCGGCGCGGGCACGCACCCGGGCGCGGGGCTACCGGGCGTGCTGTCGTCCGGCAAGATTGTCGATGAGTTGATTGGGGAGGACGAGAAGACGCAGGTCGAGGAGGAGGAAACTGAGGAGGGGGAATTGGTGGCGGCATGAGGCACGCGATGCGGCTTAAAGCCAATACTGTTCAAATAAGCGTTAGTTGGTCAACAGCGATAGGCGAGTAATGAATTGCCCGCCTGATTTCCAAACGCGCTGAAGCGCGTTGCAGGGGCCATCCCCAGTGCGCTTCAGCGCACTTCGCAGGATAGGCGATGAATTCATTCGTCGCCGATGGTGGCAAACGGCCCAACTGCGCTTATTTAAATGGTACTGGGCTTAAAGCGTGTGTAACATAAAAACAAGAGCTCGCTGTCTAAGCGCCTGTTACTGTCCACAGCTGGACAGCTTGCCCCGGCTTGTTTGGACAGCGACTGTCACTGGCTCCTCAAATTCTTGTTCTCGACGTGGCTTACTTTAGGTCGACCGGCCCGCAAAGAACGCAAAACAATCTCGCGGTTGCGTAACGCAGGGTTCACCTTTCGCAAAGAAGCGCCCGCTGCCTTTAGGGCAGCGGGCGCTTCTTTGCGACAACCGGCGCGTGATAAGCCCTACTTCCCCTGCCAGTTGGGCTTGCGCTTTTCGACAAAGGCGGCCATGCCCTCCTTCTGATCCGCCGTGGCGAAGAGCGTGTAGAACAGTCGCTCCTCGTAGGCCAGCCCCTCGCTCATCCCCGATTCGTAGGCGTAGTGCACCGCCTCCTTGGCCAGCCGCACGGCGAGCGGGGCGCGACCGGCAATCGACGCGGCCAGCGCCAGCGCGGCGTCGAGATAGCCGTCAACCGGGTGCACCTGGCTGGCAATGCCGACGCGCAGCGCCTCCTCCGCGCTCAAGCGGCGGTCGTTGAGCACCATCTCCATGGCCATTGATTTGCCAACGGTGCGCGCCAGCCGCTGCGTCCCGCCCGCGCCGGGCATAATGCCGATGTTGATCTCCGGCTGCCCAAACTGCGCCGTCTCGGAGGCGACGATCATGTCGCAGGCCAGGGCCAATTCGCAGCCGCCGCCAAAGCAGTAGCCGCTGACGGCCGCAATCAGCGGCTTGCGAACGTCTTCGAGCTTGTGCCAGCCCGCGATCATGTCGCGCTCCATCATGCTGACGATGGTGGCGTCGGCCATTTCGGTGATGTCCGCGCCCGCGGAAAAGGCGCGCTCGCTGCCGGTGATGACGATGGCGCCAACGTTGTCGTCGTGGTCAAACCCGCTGGCGGCGTCGGCCAGTTCGAGCATCAGCGCGCTGCGCAGCGCGTTGAGCCGGTCGGGCCGGTGAATGGTAATGAGGCCAACGCGGTCGCGCGTCTCGGTGAGGATATCGACGTAGGTGGACATGGGTAGCTCCTTGGGTTAGGTCGAATGTGGGAAAAAGAGCCTTTTTCTCCCCTCTCCCTGGATGGGAGAGGGGCCGGGGGTGAGGGCCTAATTGTCAGACGTCAATGGAACCTAATCGCCCGTCGCCGCGATGGGCTCGCCGACCGGGCGCACCACCTCTGGCTGGCGCGTGCTGGGCAGCAGCAGCGCGACGGCCCCCGCGACGACCGGCACAACAGTCAGCACGTAGAGCACGGTGGACAGCCCCACCAGGTCGGCCACGATGCCCGCTAGCCACGCCATAATCGCCCCGCTGGCAAACATAAAGCCCAGCGTCGCGCCGCCCATCATCCCCTTTTGGCGGGGCAGCAGCGCCTGCGCCATTACGATTACGATGCTGTGCGAGGCGTTGAGCAGCGCGCCCGCGCCCGCCGCCGCAATCACAAAGGGCCAGCCGTTCGCCAGCGCCGACCCCATGCGCACGAGCCAGCTGCCCTGTGCGGTGATCACAAAGCCGCTGGCCGTGTTGAGCATGGCGTAGCAGAAGGGGACGGCCAGCGCCAGCGTGCCCAGAATCACGTAGCGACGGTTGAAGTGATCGCCCAACATGCCGCCGAAAAAGGTCCCCAGCGCGCCGCCCAGCACGAAAATGCCCGCCATAAAGCCATAGGCCGCCGCGCTAAAGCCCAGCCCTTCGTAAAATTTGGGCAGGAAAGTCATGTAGGTGTGGATGGTGGTGGCGCGCAGCACGATCAGCAGCACAAAGACGCCCAGCACCGACCCCGACACGGCGCGTCCGTTGTTGGCCGCGCGCTGCATGGCCTCCGCCGCGGCCACGGCGACCTCGTCAAAGGCAATCGGCGCGCGTAGAAGGACAAACATAGCGACCACGGCCAGCAGCGCAAAGAGCGTCAGCAAGGGGACGGCGTTGAGGCCGTAAGCCTGCAGCACGTAGCCCGCCAGCACGGGACCAATCGAGAGGCCGATTTGGCCAAACAGGAAAAAGACCGAGGTAGCCGTGCTCGGCTTGTCGCCGCCCGCATCGCTGGCGACCAACATGCCGACGGCGTGCAGCGAGGCGCTGCCCAACGCGCCCACAGTCAGCAGGCCGATCAGCGCAAAGTAGGTCGGCGCAAAGGGGATCAACGCGTAGCAGGACAGCGTCCACAGCAGCCCCAGCGGGCCGAGCCAGCGCCCGCGCAATCGGTCCGCGAGCGCACCAAAGAAGGGCTGCGTCAGCGAGCCAGCAATGGTGTAGATCAACACGCCGAGACCGATTTCACTGTTGCTCAGCTCAAAGCGGCCGCTGAGATAGGTGAGAATGATGATGATCGACGAGTTCAGAATGTCGATGCCAAAGTGGCCGAGCGAGATAGACGATAATCTTCGGGCGTTCATGGGTTCCCCCAAATGTACTGGAACAACAAAGAGTTTAACGCGGAGGCGCAAAGGCAATTGGATAGTTCTTCTTTCTCCCCTGACATCTACAGTTGTAAAGGCAGAAAGCCTTTATCCAACTAACATGTCTACGAGAAACCGCCCTGCGCCTTCGCATCCCTGCGTTAAGTTTGTCTGCCTTCACAATTAAGCCTTGAATTGTAACACAAATTGTCTTGGGCAACGGTAGGACAAGTTCTGTGAAGCAGTCGAGTCATTCGTAGTGGCGGGCCTTTGCCCAGTTCCCTGCCTCTAGAAGCTGAAAGTTGCGGCAGAGCAAGAGCGGATGTCCGGCTTCTTCATTCTCCACGCCCGCTGCGTTTCCGCATAGGCGTCGGCTACCGTTTGCACCAGCTCCGGCCAGCCAAACATTTCGGCAAAATCATTGTGGGGAAAGGCATCCTGATATTGGACAAATGTGCGCACGGGCAAAATCGGCAGCGCGATCACGGCGCAAATTAGCCCGCTGGCAACCGTTGCGCCGAAGGCCGTGGGTTGCAGCCACGCCCACCGCCGCCGCGCGACCAGCCGCTCCAGCCAGACGGCGCCCGCTGCAAAGAGCATGGGATAGAGCGGCGCAGGATAGTAAATTTTGCCGTTGACGGCGAGCAGCGCGAGCATCACCGCCGCGTAAATCCAGCCGAGCAGCCGGTAAGGTTTTCCCGTGGGGGAGAAGAAAAAGTAGAGACCAGCAAGGAGCAGTGGAAAGGTCAGCGGGCCGACGAGGGGGATTTGCAACAGCAGAAATTCCAGCCGTGACTGGTCGGCGCCGACGTTGGCGTTGTTGTTGATAAGGAATTCAAGCGTGGGGAAGCCGTTATTGAGCTGCCAGAGCAGGTTGGGCGCGGCGATCAGCAGCGCCAGCGCCGCAGCGGCCCAAGGCCAGGGCGTGCGCAACTGCAAGCGCGTCGGCGTCAGCAGCAGCCCCGCCAGCGCGCCCAGCCCAAAGAGCACAATCGTATACTTTGCCAGCAGCGCCACGCCCAGCAGCGTGCCCAAAAGCAGCCACGTGCGCCGCGCGTTCGCGCCGTTGAGCAGCCGCAGCAGCAGATAGCAACCCAACACCCAAGCCAGCTGATCCGGCGTCACCGTTTGGAAAAGCGTATTGGTGAGCAGGTAGATCAGCGAGGCGACCACGGCCAGCGGGGCCAGCGCCTGCGCAAAGCGCCCGCCGCCCAGCTCGCGCGCCAGCAAGCCGGTGACGAAGACGATCACTGCGCCCATCAGCGCGGGCAGCAGCCGCAGCCCCGCCACGGAGAGCCCAAAGAGCGAAGTCATCACGCGCGCCAGCAGCGGCACAAGCGGCGGATGGTCGACGTAGCCCCAACTCAGCCGTTGCCCGCCGACAATGTAGTAAAGCTCATCGCGGTGGAAACCATACTCGCCGTTGGTAAGCAGGTGCAGCGCCAGCTTGAGCGCGGCGAGGCTGAAAAGGATGACGGTCGGCGTGGTGAAGCGTCGCATAGGAAAATCTCCAAGCGGATCGAAGCAGCGCTTCGACTTACTTTGCAGCCGATGGTCGATTGGCCGCTGTGCGATCCATTACCCCGGCCAAATCCACGCCAAAGGTCCAGCCCGCGCCCGCCGTCATCTCCTGCAGTTTGGCTTCGTCCACCGTCACGCCCAAACCGACGCCGTCGGGCACGAGCAGGTGGCTGTGCTCGTACTGCACCGGCTCAACCACCACATCGTCGGTGTAGAGCTGGGGGCCGGTGTTGTCGCAGGGGTAATCGAGCACGCGGGCGCTGGCGGCTAGGTGGGCGACGGCGCCCGTGCCCAGGCTCAGCTCCTGCGTGGTGCCGATGAGGACGCTGGCGTGGGCGGCTTCGGCCAGATCGATCATGCGCAGCGAGGCGCGCAGGCCACCCAGCAGGTAGGGCGAGACGTTGAGGATATCCACGCTGCCGTGGGAGAGCAGCTGCCAGCCGTGCTCCTTGTGCTGCACGTGCTCGGAGACGGGCCAGCGCGAGCGGCGGCGAAATTCGGCCAACCCGTCCACATCGTTGCGCGGCGCCGGGCTTTCAACAAGCATAAAGTCGGCCATGCCACCATAGCGGTCGATGGCGCGCGAGGCCCGTCGCCAATCGAGCAGGTTGGAAAAATCGAGTGATTTGATTTCGACGCGCCCGCTAAATTGCTCCGCAAAGGCCGTCAAAAATTGTTCGTCCGCCTCCTGGTTCGCGCCGACGTAGACGCGGATCAGGTCAAAACCCTGCGCCAACTTTTCCCCGACGCGCTCTAAATTCGGCGCGACTTCCTCCACCGAGCGCATCCGGAAAATTGGGTAGCAAACGCGCACCCGGTCGCGCAGCTTGCCGCCGAGCAGCGCCCACACGGGCAGCCCATCGGCGCGGCCAAGCAGGTCGTGCAGGGCGAGGTCGATGCCCTGGCGCACCAGGCCGGAGCGCGAGTACATGTGCCCTTCGTCCGGGAAAAAGCGAATCAGGTCGTCCTCGATCTTGGCAAGATTGCGCGCCTCGCGGTCGCGCAGCAGCTCGTTTAACATGCGCTCCAACTCCGTCAAATCAAACTGGTACATGGGTACGTGGGAGAGGTCGCTCATCTCGCCCCAGCCGACGTGGTCGTCGTCCGTCTCAATTTTGACGATCACGTGCTGGTTGGCGATGCCGGTCTGCCGCGGCGTGGCAATGGGGAAGAGCTGGATACGGGCGATCTTCATAATGATTCTCCTGGTTGGGTGGTGAGGCCAGATAATCATAGCGCGGATTGGATGAACTGTCATTCTGAGCGAGTCGACCACGGGGCTTCGTTAGCCCCTCCCCGC
Source organism: Caldilineaceae bacterium (assembly GCA_965213535.1). GTDB lineage: Bacteria > Chloroflexota > Anaerolineae > Caldilineales > Caldilineaceae > JBCCFC01. The sequence continues at coordinate 4,658,286 of OZ243888.1, read as the reverse complement.
GCGGGAAGGGGTTTGGGGGTGGGGCCTGGTCTGCCGTCCCCGGTCAGTCGCCCGGCGCTGAAGCTCGCCAAAAATCTGGGGCGCACCCGAGTCGACGAGAGAAGGAGCACGGGAGACCAATTTTCTCAGTTCTCAGTTGACACCTATCCCCGTGTAGGGTAAAGTACAACCGTAACCGCCCCCACCCCTTCTACCACAACTCTATACTGGTCACAATCTTAAAGTTTCACCAAACCGAAGGAGAACCTGCAATGCAACAGAAGCGAACCTGGCTTTCCCTGCTCGCCGCGCTGCTCATCGCCAGCCTGGTGATGGCCGCATGTGCCGCGCGCCCCACGCTGGAGGAAGAGCTGAGCGAAACCGTTGAAGAACCGGCGGCGGATGCGGGGGCCGATGCGCCCAGCGCCGATGCCGAACCCGCCGCCGACGCGAACGAAGCACCCATGCTGGCCGAGATGGTTGCCGCTGGCGATCTGCCGCCGCTGGAAGAGCGTCTGCCGGAGAATCCGCTGGTCGTTGAGCCGGTGGAGTCGATCGGCGAATATGGCGGCACGTGGCGACGCGTCTTCAAGGGCATCAACGATTTCCACACCTTTGGCCGCGTTACCTATGAGCCGATGTTGCGCTGGCCGCGCGACCCCAGCGACTCTATCCAAGCCGGCATTGCCGAGAGCTGGGAGTTTAACGAAGATGGCACGCAGCTCACGCTCAACCTGCGCGAGGGGCTGAAGTGGAGCGACGGCGAACCCTTTACCTCGGCGGACATCGTTTTCTGGTGGGAAGATATCGAAACCAACGAAGAGATCACCCCCGCGCCCCACGACGAGTGGGTCGTCGACGGCGAGCCGATGACGGTGGAAGCGCCGGATGAGTACACGGTGGTGCTCACCTTTGCTGCGCCCAACGGCCTGGCCGAGACGACCGGATTGGCCTTCCACGGCAATCAGTGGCCGCTGGGCTTCGAGCGCTTTGGCTTCTTTGCCCCGCGCCACTACCTGGAACAGTTCCACCCGGACTACAACCCCGACGCCACCTACGAGATGTTTGACGAGATGGCGCTCGACTTCAACACCGAGCGCCCCGCACTAACGCCGTGGACAATCAGCGAATGGTCGCCGGGCGCGACGGAGATGGTCGCCGCGCGCAATCCGTACTACTGGAAGGTCGACACGGAAGGCAACCAGCTGCCCTACATCGACGAGCTGCACTTTACGTTGGTCGAGGACAACGAGGCGGCCAATCTGTTGGCCCTGGCGGGCGACATCGACATGCAGGCGCGCCACATGGACTTTGCCAAGTTTCAGGTCTTCCAGGAGTCCGCGGAGCAGGGTGACTTCACGGTTGGTCAATGGACCAACGCCACTTCGTCCGACGTGACCTTTTTTCCCAACCAGAGCTTCTCCGATCCCCAGTACCGCGAGCTGATGCAAAACGCAGACTTCCGACGCGCGCTCTCGCTGGGCATTGATCGCGACTTGGTCAACGACATCGCCTTCCTCGGCCAGGCCACGCCCTTTACCCAGTCCGTCGTGCGCGACTCGGCGACCTACGTTGATGATGTCGATGCCTCGGCCTACACCTACGATATTGAAGCGGCCAACGCGCTGCTGGACGAAATTGGCCTTGCGCGCGGCGACGACGGCTTCCGCACCTTCGAGGATGGCACGGTCGTCAACCTGATCGTCGAGACTTCCGAAACGTCCGGCTCCTCGCTGGACGTAGTCGAGCTGGCGGCGGAATCGTGGCGCGAGGATTTGGGCCTGCAGACAACCGTGCAGGCCAAGAGCCGCGATGTCTTCTGGCCGCGCGCGGGCGCAAACGAGGTAATGATCGCCGTGTGGGGGCTTGGTCGCGGATTGACGCCGATGGTCGATCCCATCTACCAGTTCCCCTTTGACGAGCGCGCCTGGATGGCGCCGGCCTTTGGCACGTACTACAAAACGAGCGGCGAGCTGGGCGAGGAACCTTCCGCCGAGATGCAGGAGATGATGGACTTGTACGACCAGTACAAAGCCACCGCCGATGCCGACGAGCAGCTCGAGATCGCGCGCGAGCTGGTGCGCCGCGGGGCAGAGAACGTCTACGTGATTGGCACGGTGGGCGAAACGCCGGGCCTCGTCGTGGTCAAGAACAACATGCGCAACGTGATCGCCGACAACTTCACCGCCGACTGGATTATCATGTCGCCGGGCACGCAGGACCCGAGCCAGTATTGGCTGGATCAGTCGGAGTAAGCCGAACAGATTCTAACGCAGAGAGCGCGGGGGGCCGCGGAGAGAAGAGGGTTGTCATTTCGAGTGAATCGCTATCGTATTTCACGAACCATTCGTTGGATGCGAAAGAACTTCTTTCGACAAGCGAAGTTGAATTCTCTCTTTTCCTCCGCGGCCCTCTGCGCCTCCTCCGCGCTCTCCGCGTTAAAAATGCTGTCTCCTTGAGAAGCAGTGGAGTGTAAGATTGGTTCAGTTTTTAAAGCTGAACCAATCTGAATGATGCGATCCACAGCAGCTCAGAGAGCCAAAATTCTTAATATGAGGTAACTCACCTTGCTCGCTTACATCGTGCGGCGCTTGCTGACCATTGTGCCGCTGCTCTTTCTCGTTTCGATCATCACCTTTATCATCATTCAGCTGCCTCCCGGTGATTTCTTTACCACCATGCAGGCGCAGCTGGCGGAGACGGGCGGCGGCCAAGGCGCGCGCACCTTCGAGGTGCTGCGCGAACGCTACGGATTGGACGAGCCGCTCTACGTCCAGTATTGGCGCTGGGTTTCCGGCTTCCCCTTTGGCGATTTTGGCTATTCGCTGGAGTGGAACAGCCCCGTCTGGCCTCTCGTGCGCGACAGGCTCTGGTATACGATCCAGCTCGGCGTGCTCTCGCTGTTGATCACCGTGAGCGTTGCCATCCCCGTGGGCATCTACGCCGCGCGCAACCAATATACGCTGAGCGACAACTTGGCCTCGCTGATTGGCTTTGTCGCCCTGGCGCTGCCCGGCTTTTTGGTGGCGCTGGTCTGGCTCTACTTTGGCACAATGGTGCTGCGCTTCGACGTTGGCGGCGCCATTTCACCTGAATATGCGGGCGAGCCATGGGACCTAGCCAAAGCGTGGGATTATTTCTACCATTTGGTTCCGCCCGCCGTCATCCTTGCGCTGGCGAGCATGGCGCAAATTCAGCGCATCATGCGCGGCTCGATGCTGGACGTACTGGGCCAGCAGTACATTACTACCGCCCGCGCCAAGGGGCTGTCCGAGCGCCGGGTCGTCAACAAATACGGCGTGCGCGTTGCCATCAACCCGGTGATTAGTGTGCTGGCGCTCGAAATCCCCAAGTTCATTTCCCAGTCCGCCCTCGTCGGTATCGTGATGTCGATCCCCACGACAGGGCCGCTCTTCCTGCGCTCGCTGCTCACCCAGGATATGTATCTCGCCGGCACCTTCCTGCTCTTTATGACGCTGCTGCTGATGCTGTCGAATCTGCTGGCGGATATTTTGCTGGCTTGGGCAGACCCGCGAATTGCGTATGATTAGAAATTGGAGATTGGTAATTCGTAATTGGTTCGTTCGCTGATTACAACCTCTCGCAAAATCCACCCCCAATCTGACAATTACGAATTACCGATTACCAGTTACCACTCCGGTTCACGAATCCCATGCAGACCGACACGCTCTTCCAGGAGTACTTTCAAATCGTGCCCGAAGTTATCTTCGAGCTGCTGGGCGAGACGCCGCCCTGTCGCTACCGCTACGAAAGCCCGGTCGTGAAGGCCAGCGAGCGGCGGCTGGATGGCTTCCTATCGCCGGAAGAGCCGGGCTACCCCTACTACTTTGTGGAAATCCAGGGCTACCGCGAGCGGCTCTTTTACTGGCGCTGCCTCAACGAAATCACCCGCTATCACGAGGTGCGCCCCGAGTTGGATGGGCAGCACTGGCGTATCATCGTGATCTACCTCGATCGCTCGCACGACCCCGACGTGGAGACGCTCGGCCCGCTGGGGCACAGCAGCGAGCGCTGGCTGACGCGCGTCGTGCTGCCGGAATTGCTCGCGGAACGGCCCGGCGGCTCGGCCCCGCTCAACGTACTGCGTCCGCTGGCCGCGATTCAGGAAAGCGAAGTCGAGCGCGAGGGGGCGGCGTGGGTGCAGTCGATTCGGGACGCGCGTTCGATTGGCGAAACCGAACGTTTCCGATTGGTCGATTTGCTGGTAAAATTCGTGATGCAGCGTTTGGTGGAGCGACCGTACGAGGAGATTGAAACCATGTTGAATTTAGTGCCGCTAACGGAGACACGAGCCGGACGCGATTTGATTGCGATTGGCCGGGAAGAGGGCCGAGAAGAGGGCCGAGAAGAGGGGTTGCGGACGGGTATTCTCAAAATGCTCGCCTTTCGCTTTGGCCATGCACCCACATCAGAGCGTGATACCGTTTTGGCCCAGCTTGAGCGGATACATGACGATGAGGTGCTCGATGAGTTACTCGACTTCGCGGCAGGGGCAGATTCGCTGATCGCTTACAGCGAGCGTGTCCGCGAAATTTTGAACAATCAGTAATCCCACTCATGGCCTACACCCAAGACCTGTTCGACTGGTACAAAGAGCTCGACCGCGCCGGCATGACGGCGGGCACGGCCGAAGTCGACGCCGCCGTGCCCGGCGATGCAGACGTAACCATCGAGGACGATGCGCGCTACGCCGCTTCGCAGTGGACGCTGATGTGGCGACGCTTCGTGCGCAACCGCGCCGCGCTCGTTGGCGGCATTGTGACGCTTGCTTTTTACCTGGTAGCGTTGCTCGCGCCCTTCCTCGCGCCCTACACGCTGACGACGCGCGAGCGCGAACGTATCTACATGCCGCCGCAGGGCGTTCACGTGATCCGCGATGGCCAGCTTGTGCGCCCCTTCGTTTACGGCCAGGACCTGGAAATCAATCCGACGACGTTGGCCAAAATCTACACGCCCAACCGCGAGGAAACCCAACCGATTCGCCTCTTCGTTCAGGGCGAGCCCTATCGAATCTTTGGCTTCTTAGAAACGGACGTTCATCTCTTTGGCGTTCAAGAGGGCGCAATCAACCTCTTTGGCACCGACCGCCAAGGCCGCGACATGTTTACGCGCGTTCTTATCGGCAGCCAAGTTTCGCTGACCATCGGGCTGATCGGCGTGATCCTCAGCCTCATCTTTGGCACGATTCTCGGCGTCGTTTCCGGCTACTTTGGCGGCGTCGTCGATGATGCCATCCAGCGGTTGATCGAGCTGGTGCGCTCGTTTCCCTCGATCCCGCTTTGGATGGCGCTGAGCGCCGCCGTGCCCGCCAACTGGCCGCCGCTGCGCACCTACTTCGCCGTCACGCTGATCCTGTCGCTGATTGGGTGGACGTGGCTGGCGCGGCAGCTGCGCGGCAAGGTGCTCGCCCTGCGCGGCGAGGATTACGTAACGGCGGCACAGCTGATGGGCGCCAGCCACAGCCGGGTGATCTTCAAACACCTAATTCCCGCCACGCTCGGCCACATTATCGTCGTTTCCACGCTGGCCATGCCCGCTATGATTTTGGCCGAAACGGCGCTCAGCTTTCTCGGCCTTGGCCTGCGCGCGCCGCTGACGAGCTGGGGCGTGCTGCTGCAGGAAGCGCAGAACATTCAGTCAATCGCCATCTACCCCTGGCTCTTTATCCCGCTCGGCTTTGTCGTTGTCGCGATTCTGGCCTTTAACTTTCTCGGCGACGGATTGCGCGACGCGGCGGATCCGTATACGCGGTAGCGGGGTGGGCAACCAGTGATCAGTGCGATTCACCTGCCTACATCATCTGCCCACCCGCAGCGCCACCCCGAGGCGATTCGCGATAGCCCCGCCTCCACCGCTCCCCCACGCCCGGCCACGGCTCGCACCCGCCAGCTGACCTTTCGATGACCCGCACCCTTCACCTCCTCGCCCCCCACGGCCCGCGCGACCTTGACTTCCTGCTGGCTCACGATCACCTTCGCCCCGGCGATCTCGTCGCGGAGCTACAGCGCTTTCCGCCGCTGGCTCACGGCGTACAGGCCGACGGCACGCTGCTGGACGTAACAATCCAAGTCGCGCCGGGGCACGATCCGTGGCGGGCGGCGCGCGCGTGGCTGGTCGATTTCACGGCGGCAACGGCTCTGCAGGAGCTGCTGGCGCTCGATCTAAACGGGCAGCGCTACGGATTCTGGTGGACGCTCAACGCCATGAAGTTTGTGCCCGGCCTCTCCAATCTTAGCAACACCTTTGCTTGGATCGATTTGCTCCACGGTCTGCACCAGCGCCAGACAACCGCCAACGCTCCCGTCGAGCGCCTGCTTCTCCACAACGATCCGGGCGATTCCCACCTCGCTCACCTTGCGCGCGAAATTTTCCCACACGCTCCGCTCACCATTGAGGCCGACGCCACCGCTGCTGCGCCCAAGCTGCCGCCGCGCCGAGCGGGGCTCCTGGCGGCGCGGGCGGTGCTGGGAGCGCTGGGCATCCTGCTCGGCACGCTGCGTCGACCGCAGGTGCTGCTCTTTACCGACACCAACTACCTGCGCGCCGCCGCGGCCGCTGGCGAGCGGCAGCGGGACAACGCCCGGCTTGCCGACGTCTACTTTGGCGAAGTCGACGAGGCGCTGCGCCGACGCGGCTGGCGCACGTGGCTGGTGGAAAAGTATAGCTGGCACGCGTCGTGGCGGGGCTTGCTGTCGCGGGGGCTCTTTTTCCCGAATGACCTGCTCTTTCTGCTGGCGGCGCCCGCTCTCTTTCGCTTTGGCTTCTATCGACAAACGACTCAGCGCTGGCGACGTCTGTGGGCGCAGCACGAGGCGAGCTTTATGCCCCACATGCGCTACCGCGGCTGCGACCTGTCGCCGCTGCTGCGGCCGCTGCTGCGGCGCGAGTTTACCCAGCACGCGCCCAACGTGGAAATCCTCGTGCGGCTCTGGCGCTGGATTCTGGCCCGCTGGCGACCGCGCGTGCTCGTGCTCACCAACGGCTACGGGCGTTCAGCCCAGGTGGCAATTATGGCCGCGCACGCGCTCCAAATTCCCACGGTCGAGCAGCAGCACGGGCTGATTGGGCGCAATCACTTTGCCTACCGCGTGCCGCGCGAGCTGGAAACAACCTCGATTTTCCCGCTGGCCGAGCGCATGGCCGTTTGGGGCCCCCACTTTGCGCGCCTGCTCGCCGAAGCCAACATCTACCCGCCACAGCAGGTGGATGTGTGCGGCTTCCCGCGCATCGATGCCCTGCTGCACAATCTGCCGGACGCCAAAGTCGCCAGACAGAAGCTAGATTTGCCCCCGGGCTTTTTGAGCGACGGGCCGCTTGTGCTCTACACCTCGAACGCGCTGGCGGCGGGTCACCTGGAAGCTATCCTGAACGGCATGGCGCAAAACCGCGAGGCGCGCTGGCTGATCAAGCTGCACCCGCGCGAGAAGACGGAGGCCGTTTGGCGGGCCGCCATTCAGGCGCGCGGGCTCTCACACATACAGGTCATCTCCGGCACGGCGGACTTTTACGCCCTGCTCGCCGCCTGCGACGTGCACGTCAGCTTTGCCTCGACCACGCTGATCGAAGCCGCCATCCTGGGCAAACCCAACCTGGGGCTGGACGTGCCGCACGTCGCCGATCCGGGCGGCTTTGCCCAGGCGGGCGCCTTCTGGCCCGTGCCGCCCGCCCAGCTGGGCGACGCCGTGCACACCCTCTCCACAGAGGCCGCCCAGCGTGAAACGCTGCTGCGCGAACAGCGCGCCTTTGCCAACGCCTGGTGCGTCCACGACGGTCGCGCCGTCGAGCGGCTGGTGGCGGTGGTGGAGGGGCTGGCCGTGAGCAGCAGAAACCCAGATGGCTCCCATCAGCCCAGCACGCCATGACCAAAGTCTGCATTCTTTCCAGCGTCCACCACGCCCTGGACAACCGCATCTTTTACCGCGAGGCCAGCAGCCTGCGCCGCCTCGGCCATGCAGTGACGGTGATTGCCGTTCACCCGCGCGACGAGGTGGTAAACGACATCCGGGTGGTAGGTCTGCCGCGCGTGCCCCGTTGGCGACGGCCGCTCGTGTGGGTGTCGCTCTACCGCAAGGCGCTGGCGCAACGGGCGGACGTCTACCACTTCCACGATCCGGAGCTGCTGCCGCTGGGCGCGCTGCTGCGCTGGCAAACGGGCGCAAAGACAGTTTACGATATCCACGAATCGACGGTGGATTTTATCGCCATTAAGAGCTACATTCCGCGGCGGCTGCGCGGTCTCGTGGCCCACCTCTTTGGCGGGCTGGAGCAGCGGCTCGCGCGCCAGCAGAGCGCGCTGATCTTTGCCGACGAGCAGATCGCCGCGGCGTTCCACACGGCCGATTTGCCCAAGGCGACGTTGTTTAACTTTCCGTCGCTATCGTTTATCGAGCGGGCACGGGCGGCGCGTGCAGAGGGCCATCACGAAGCGGATCGCGCCCCCATGATTTTGCACCTTGGTGGGCACAAGATCGGGCGCGGCGTCTACACCATGCTGCACGCCTTTGCTCAGGTAGCAACAAAAATACCCAGTGCACGCCTATACCTGGTCGGTCCCTTTTCACCGCCGGAGTTTGAGCGCGAAATCCACGAGCTGGCTGAGTCGCTGGGCGTTGCGCACGCGCTTTACATTGTGGGCGAAGTGCCCTTTGCCCAAGTGGGCACATACCTGGCGCAGGCCGACGTCGGCTGGATTGCGCTGGAGCCGGTGACCAAATTTCTCAAAAACATTCCCACCAAGCTCTTTGAGTACATGGCCTACGGCCTGCCCGTCGTCAGCAGCGATCTGCCGCCGGTCGCGCCCTTTCTCGCCAGCGGCGAAACCGGCTTTCGCGTCCCCGCCCGCGAGGCAAGCGCCCACGCCAAAGCCATCCTTGCGCTGCTTACGCAGCCCGATCGGGCTGCTCAAATGGGCGAGCGCGGGCAGGTGCTGGTGCAGAGTCGCTACAACTGGGCGCAGATGGAGCAGCGGCTGGGCGAGCTATACGCGCAGTTGGGCCACGCTCCAGAATTGCCACGAGCGCTTCAAGAAGGGTAAAATGGAAGATGCCGTACCCTTGATGGGCGGCGTCCAAACAATCGCTAACAGAATTTTTCCATGGAGAAAACCCAAATGCAACAGTTTATAACGGTAGACTTTGGCTCTCTTTGTAGACGAACGACAGCGCTCGCTGCGACGCTCCTTGTGCTGGGTCTGGCAGGCACAGCGACGGCGCACGCCCAGGTGGACGAGCCCTTCTGCAGCGAGCTGAACGAAGCGGACTGCGCCTTGCTCAACGACTCCTACGAGATCATGCGCGAGGTGACTTCGCTGCGCAGCGTGCTGGAAATGGAGCTCCTGATCGACAACCTGCCGGAGACGGCGGAGCTGCCCATCCAGGAGTTCACGCTCTTTGTAACACAGGAGACGGCTTATCAAATCGAGCCGAGCGCCAATGAGGCGCTGGCCGAGCTGCGCGAGCTGTTGGCCAACCCCAACGCGCTGGAGACGAATTTTCCACGCGTGCTGGAGCTCTACTTCGAGACGGTTCTCGGCATTACGCTGGATTCTACCTTCGAGCTCTCCTTTTCGGAGGAGGTTGCCGCCTTAATTGAGGAAGAGGCGGAATTTTCCATTCCCAACTCGTTCGAGATTGGCAGCCGCGTTGTCGACGGCGGCTCCTATACCAACATCGGCGACCTCATCGAGCTCTTTCCCGGCCTCAGCGTGCGCGGCGAGATCTGGTTTGGCATCGAGGTGACGGCGCTGGCCGATCTGCTGGCGGAGCTCGATGGCTTGGACGAGGCGTTTGCCGATTTGGCCAGCGAGCTGGAGGAGGACGAAGCGCTGACCAGCACGGATTCGCTGCTGCTCTCCCAGTACCTGCTGGGCGATTTCAACGTGGCCAGTGGCCCGCTGCTGCCCTCGCTTGCCGCTTCGGAATTGACGGCGGTGGGCACGCCCTACCTGGTGGTCGAGCGGCTGGATGATGAGGAGCTGGACGGCAGCCCCGTGGCCGTCTTCCACACGGCCATCGACTACAGCGCGCTCTTTGCTGATCCGGAAGTGGAAACGCTGCTGGTGGATTTGCTGCAAAACGAGGAGTTGCTCGGCGCAGACGCGCTGGCGGCGGACGAAGCGGAGAGCGTCGCCTTCCTAGTGGGCATCTACGGGCCGGAAGTTTTGCAGGATTTGAATCTCGAAGTGATCGAGATGATTGATCCCGCGACGCAGTATCACATGGCCACCGAGGTGGTGATGGATTGGGACCTGACGGATTTAGCCGCGGTGGCCGCCATTGCGGGCGAAGAATTTGCGCTGGATTCGGACGAGCTGCCGAGCTTTGTCGTTTCGGCCACCACACGCTACACGGAGATCGGCGAGCCCGTCAGCGCCGACGTGCCGGAGACGGCCATCGTCCTCGATTTTGAGGACATCGCGGCGCTGATCCAAGCTGAACTGGAGGAGTTTGAGAACAGCCTGGATTCGATAAATTAGCGGCGCGAGCAATAAGAAACGGTGGAGGCAACGCCCCATCCCTCGCGGTTGCCTTCCGCCGTTTCATTATGCGGCCGCAGCCGCGCGTCCACCGCGCCCAAAGAACGGGCGCTGCCCGAGATAGCTGGCGAGAAACGCAACAAAAACGCCCAGCAGCAGACCCATCACGCCTGCCGCGGCCAGCCCCAAGCGCAGGCTAAAGCCCGGCTCCGGCTCGATGGGCGGCACGGCTTGACTGGCCAGACGCACTTCGCTGTTGGCCGCCACCGCTTCAACCTGAAGCTCGGCGACTTTGTTGCTCACGGTGTTAAAGGTTTCCGAATCGCGGTCGCGCTGGAGCTGGAGCCGCAGCTCGCGCGCCTGCTCCGCCTCCAGCTGGCCCTGCAGCGTCTGCACCTCGCTCTCCAGTTCATCGATGGCCAGCGTAAGCTGCTCGCCTTCCGTATCGTAGTTGGCGATGCCCTCCAGCCCCTCCAGACGCAGCAGCTCCGCCGCGCGTTCCTGCGTTAGCAGCGTAAGCGGACTTTCGGCCGTGGAGCTGACGATGAAGCTGGCAAAGAGACCGGGCTCGGTTAGCTCCGGATAGCCCTCCTCAATCATCTGCACGAGCGCGCTCTCCATGGGTACGGTTTCGCCCAGGTAAGCGTAGCCATCGCCGCTAAGCATTTCCTGAGAGAGCGCGTCGATGCTGCTTTGCAACGTCTCCGCCCGCGTCTGCAGCGAGGCCACCAATGCATCGACATCGGCCAACATCTCGGTGGCGGTGACGTTTTCAAGCGTACCCAGCTGGGCCAGCAGCTGCGTGGCGGGCGCGATGGGCGGCGCGGTCAATTGCATCTCGCTGGACGCTGGAGCGACGGGTGGATTGACAATGACCTGATTCTCCCCCTCCGCTGGCAGTTGGGTAATGACTGGCCGCTGGGCTTCCGGATCGGCCATGTCGAAGGTGATCGTTGGCAGCTCGACTTCGCTGGCAATCAGCCGCATCTTCATCATCTGCAGCGCGGCGGCGCTGCTCTGGGCTGCTCCCTCACCGCCCCCGGCAATTTGGGCGCGCAGCGTTTGGGCGCGTTCGAGAAAGATGCTGGTTTGCAGCGCGCTGTCGTAGTAGAGCTGAAGCTGCTGTAAATCGCTGATCACCTGTTCCTCAAAAACGCTGAGCTGGGCGCTGTTGAGCGCATCCAGGTAGCGCGTAATCAGCGTGAGCTGCCCCGCCTGCTCCTTCTCAAAGGTAACCAGCTGGTTATTGGTTTGCGCTTCGAGATAGGCGGCGATGATGCGCTGTTGCGAACGCACGGCCTCGTTGATCAGCGCGGTGACGGCCGTGTCCTTCGCCCGCTGTAGCTCGTTGATAATGCGTTCGCGCTCGGCAATTTGGCGCGTTAATTCGGGCACGCGATTGTCGGCCACAAAGGCTTCATAGGCGGCCTGCGAAATCTGAAACGTCTCGTCCGCCTCGGTCAGCTGTACGGCGATCGCCTGGGCCGCATCCGCCGGCACCTGGCTAAAAACGCGATTGGCCTCGACCACGTAGGCCGCGGCCCAGGCGTTGGCCAGCGCGGCGGCCTCCTCCGGCGCGTCTGCTTGAGCCGTAATGCTAATTAGGTCGCTGCCGCGTGCGCCGCCCGTTTCCGGCAGCGAGGCTTCGATGAGATCAAGCAGCAGAGCGGGTTCTCGCTGTCCTTCGAGCAGCGAATCGCCGATCTCCGCCAGCACAGCGCGGGCAACGGAGCCGCTTTCCACCAGTTCCAGCAGCGCGTTGCGGCGCGAGTCCGCCGTGGTGAACTGGCCGGAAGCCGTTTCGTCAAAAACGTCGCGGTAGCGCTCGTCGAATGAGACTTCGGTACTCGTCCGAAAGATGACGACCTGGGCCTCGGCGCTGTAGACCTCGTCCTCCATTTGGCTCAGCACCAGGAGTGCCGCCGCCGCCACCAAAATGGTCAGCAGGGTAACGGCAAGGATTTCGCGCCACCACTGAATTAGCACGTCCAGGTACTGCCGCAAATCAATTTCGTCCTCGCTCGCCCAGGGGCGCCCAGGTTGCGGGGCAGTTCCAGCATTTTCCATAAGAACCTCAGTTTGTTTCTAATTTAGATTGCCGGGCCGCACCGGCGCTTTGGATCAACAAAATGCTGCGTTAAAAAAGTAAGACGTTTGACACAGCATTTTAAGGAACAATCGGTAAGCGATTGTAGTTTGCCCATGCACAGTTTCTTATACACGCAAAGGCAAACAACTCCCGCGCGATTATACATGCAATCCATCGGGCAACCGAATCTTGCCAATTGATCGAAGACTTTCGCGGGATTCTAGCATATTTGGACTTGCTGACCGCTTTGGGTTTGAGTTAACTTTTTGCCAGCGAGACAGCGAGCGACGTATACTAACCAACGTCAGGGAAGGCAACCGTGTGTGCTGTGGTAAACCAGTGCCCTTAATCTGACAAAAGGCAGGTGCCCCCCAATACGCTGTTTTGCAAATTGACAGGAGACGTTAATCGACGCTTAATGTAAAATGGGCAAGGTAATGGGTCTACTGCAAAGTAGCGAAGGAGTCGGGTTTTTTATAGAATAAAGGAGAGTTGATTATGGCGACCAATGCGGCAGGCGCGCGCAGCGCCAAGCGAGGTGCAGGTAAGGGACGGTCATCGATTGGGTTGTGGGTGATTTTGGGCTCCGTGGTTGTAGTAGGGCTGGTACTCGTTGTGGTGGCGCTGGCCAACCGCGCGCCAATCAGCGCGATTGAGCAGCCGGACGTGCCCGCGGAATGGATCAACGGGCGCACGTTGGGCAACCCCGATGCCCCCGTCACCATTAGCATGTGGGAAGATTTTCTCTGCCCGGCCTGCCAACAGTGGAACGCCCAGGTGAAGCCACAGCTGTTTGAGGATTACATTCAGGCAGGCACGGTCAAGTTGGAGTACAACTATTTGCCGCTGCAGCAGCACGGCAACGGTGCGCGTTGGGGCGCGGTGGCCTCCGAGTGCGCCGACGAACAGGGCGCTTTTTGGCCTTACCACGATCGCCTCTTCCAGCTCGCCTCCACCCAGGGTCAAACTGCCTTTAGCACGGATCGGCTGATCGGCCACGCCGCGGATTTGGGCTTGGACCGCGACGAGTTTAACCGCTGCTTGACGAGCGGCGAGCACATGGCCACAGTGGATGCTTCCCTGAACCAGGCCGGCACGCAGGGCATCAGCAGCACGCCGACCATGCTGATTAATGGCCAGCCAGCCAATGCATTTGCTTACGAACAGGTTTCGGCCACCATTGACCAGCTGGCGGTCGAATAGGTCGCGGCTGCCGCGCGTAATACTATTTGCTTTATGGATCGCGTCTCTTACTGGATCGAAAAGTATAGCCTGTACGGCGCGCTCGTCGCCGCGTGGGTGGCCATGTTGGGCAGCCTCTACTTCAGCGAAGTGCGCGGCTATGTGCCCTGTCTGCTCTGCTGGCATCAGCGCTGGCTGATGTACCCGCTCGCGCTGATTTTAGCGGGCGGGCTGCTGCTGCGCACGCGCTGGCTGCCCTACGTGGTGCTGCCAATTTCTCTCTTTGGCATCGGCCTCAGCAGCTACCACTATCTGCTGCAAAAGACGATGATCTTCAGCGCCAGCCCCTGCAGCGACGGTGCGCCCTGCACGACAATTTGGATCAACTGGCTGGGCTTTGTCACCATTCCTTTCTTGGCGCTCACGGCATTCTTTCTCGTCACCATCGGCGCGGCGATTGCGCTGGCGGCAGGGAACACCGAGGAGTGGGCCAAGGAAGATAGGTTCGATGAAGATGGAATCAGCGAGAACGGAATCGACGTGCGGGGGAACGAAAGCGGCCAACAAAACGTTGGACAAGGGGCGACTTATGCTGCGCCCCGCCGCACACCTTGGCTGCCCGTTGGCGGCACGATTGGCACGGTAGCACTGGCTTTTGTCCTGCTCTTTCTCGTTGATCCGACGCGCGTCAGCGCCAGCAACTTTCCCGCCGTGGAAGCCACCGCCCCACTTTCGGCGGCGAACGGCGCACAACTTTACGCCGATGCGTGCGCCACCTGCCACGGGGTAGACTTAGCAGGCGTATCAGGATTGGGCAACGCTCTGGCCAACAACGAATTCGTGGCGACTCACAGCAACGACGAACTCCTCGCCATGATTCGTGCTGGCCGCGCCGCGGACGATCCCGCCAATGAGTTGGGCGTCGCCATGCCGCCCAGCGGCGGCCGGCCCGGCTGGAGTGACGAACAGTTGTTGGCCATCATTGACTTTATTCAAGAATGGCAAAAGTGAGGCCACGGGGGTTAAAGTCCGTGGTGGAAGCCTATGGAAGTTGTAAAGATGAAACCAGTTTTTCAATTTATTTGTGCTTTGTCGGCGCGCCGATCGCTGGGCGCGCTGCTTGTCGTTGCAGTGGTGAGCATTGCCCTATCTCCATGGGCGGCAGAACCCGTACAGGCCCAGCAGCCGGGCATCACCTCGCCCGCACCGGGCTCGAACATTCCCGATGAATTGGTTCCCGTCTTTGGTACAGCGGTTAGCAATCCGTTTGACAAGTATGAGCTACACTACAAGCTCGCTAGTGCAGACGATAGTGACAGCAGCTACAGCTACTTCGATGGGGGTACGGTTCAGGTACAGAACAACCAGTTGGGGACGTGGAATACAGGTGTTTTGACACCCGGCACTTATACCATACGTCTGCGCGTTGTTCGACCAGATGGCAACTACGCCCAGTTTTACTCGGAGAACATCAACGTGGGCCAGGCGGCGCCGGAGCCGACCGAGACACCCACGCCCACCCCAACCGGTGATGAACCCAGTGATAATAGTGATAATGACGACGGTGGAGATGGCAACAGTCAAAATGACGGCCCGCTTGGCCCGCAAACGGTCAGCGGCCCCACCGAAACGCCCATTCCCACGCTAACGCCAACCTTTGGCCCCTCGCCGACAACGAGCGTCGGCCAGGTGGCCCAATCGGCCAGCGACGCCGAGGCCACCGAAGCCGCGACGCCCACGGCGGAAGCCGTTGCGCTGGCGGATACGGACTTGACGGATGACTCCTCCACCTCAGATCAATCCACCTCAGACGTGCCGCTGACGGCGGAGAATGCGGCGAGCAGCGGAGCAAGCAACGTAACGAGTGCGGAGGTCGCCGCGCCTGCGGGCAGCCAGAGCGCCAGCCGCGAACTGGGCGAATCGCTCTCGGTCAACCGGCTGCGCAGCTACTTTTTCAACGGCATCCGCTACAGCGCGGCCTTCTTTATCGGCGTGATCGCGCTCTTTGGCGGCAAGCGCCTCTTTGATTGGGCCTGGATGAATTATACGTAAAGCGCAGTGGATTCAACCCTCGTCTTCTGTATTGTCAAAGATGAACTTTATTGTTACTATGTAGGTGACTGTTTAGGTACATCATGCTTCCGCCTCCCTCCCCCGCCTTCGCTGGGGCGAGCTCTAAATCCTCCTCCCACGCGCGGGGGAGGACTTTACCTTTTTGTTGACAGAGCAACGCGGCTTTGAAAGCCGCTTCGTCAACAAAAAACCAGGCTTCCCTCCCCACAGGTGAAGAGGGGCTGAGGGTGAGGCTGAACCATTCCAACAATTCAACAAAATTAACCCCCCAACGAGCCTTCCGCTCCAACCGCCACCCCTCCCCATGCACGCCAATGGCTCCCTTCAAGACAACTTGCTCGAAATTCGCGATTTGCGCGTTCACTTCAACACGATGGACGGCGTGGTGCGTGCGGTGCAGGGCGCATCACTGGCGATTCCACCGGGCAAAACGCTGGGCCTCGTCGGCGAATCGGGCTGCGGCAAGAGCGTGACGGCCTCGTCGATCTTGCGGCTGCTGCCGCCGCGCAACAGCGAAATTCCCAGCGGTGAAATCCTCTTTCGCCGCGAAAACGGCGACGTGGTCGACATGACGCGGCTTGCTCCGGACGGCCGCGAAATCCGCAACATTCGCGGCAACGAAATCTCGATGATCTTCCAGGAGCCGCTGACTTCGTTCTCGCCCGTCCACACCATTGGCAACCAGATTGCCGAGGCCGTCGAGCTGCACCAGGGCGTGGACAAGCGCGAGGCCAAGGAGCGCACGATTGCCATGCTCGAACAGGTGGGCATTTCGGCGCCGCGCCAGCGCTTTGACGAGTATCCCCACCAATTTTCCGGCGGCATGAGACAGCGCGCCATGATCGCCATGGCGCTCTCCTGCAACCCCCGCCTGCTCATTGCCGACGAGCCGACCACGGCGCTCGACGTGACCATTCAGGCGCAAATCCTGGAGCTGATGAAGTCTTTGCAGGACGAGCTTGGCATGGCGATTTTGATGATCACGCACGACTTGGGCGTGATTGCCGAAGTGGCGGATTACGTGACGGTGATGTATCTGGGCAAAGTCGTTGAATACGCGGATGCGGAGACAATTTTTGCGCGGCCCATGCACCCCTACACCGTCGGCCTCATGCGCTCGATTCCGCGCATCGGTGCAGCGGGCAAGGAGCGGCTGACGCCCATCCCCGGCAGCGTCCCCGATCCCTTCTCGATCCCCGACGGCTGCGCCTTCCTGCCCCGCTGCCCCGCCCCCAAGCGCCCCGCCTGCCACGACGACGTGCCCCTGCTCGAAGTCGAGCCGGGGCATTGGGTAAGGTGCACGCTATATTGAGGCATGAGTGTAACTTATCGGTCGCGAGTATGATACTGCAAGTGTGATACAATAAGAATGCGGAAAAGCTACCGGTGGAGGAGCGAGCATGGAGGAGCGAGCATGGAGGAGCGAGCATGGAGGAGCGAGCATGGAGGAGCGAGCATGGAGGAGCGAGCATGGAGCAGCTTACAGACGGCGATGTGTCGCCCGTTTCCAAAACAGAAATAGACAGCATTGTTGAACAAATTGTGGAAAATTTTAAGCCACAGCGTGTGATTCTGTTTGGTTCGTATGCCTACGGCCAACCGCAGCGAGCGAGCGATGTTGACCTGCTCGTGATTATGCCGACACAGTTGAAGGAAAGCGAGCAAGCGTTCCGCATCTGCAAGGAAATCGATTATCACTTTGGCCTTGATTTGATCGTTCGCACACCCGAAACAGTAAGTCGACGCTTGGCGCTGGGTGATCCGTTTCTGCGCGAAATTACGAATCAGGGCAAGGTGCTTTATGCACGAACTGACGGCTGAGTGGATTGCCAAAGCCGAGGGTGATTTTGCCACGGCAGGTCGCGAAGTGCGAGCGCGCAAGCGGCCCAACTACGATTCAGCCTGCTTCCACGCACAACAGATGGCAGAGAAGTATTTGAAGGCCTTGCTACAGGAAAATGTCGTTGACTTTCCCAAAACGCACAACCTGATTGCCCTGCTTGAGCTTTGCTTGGTCATTGAACCAACGCTTGAGCTTCAGCGCGATCTGCTCGTTCAGCTTGATCGCTGTGCCGTGCAGTACCGCTATCCCGGCGAATCCGCCGACAAAGACGAAGCGCGACGTGCGTACAAGACCGCACAAAAGTTCCGCGATTTCATCCAAAACATCTTCGCTTAACGACTATGCAATCGCCCAACCTGCTCGAAGTCACCGACCTCAAGAAATACTTCCCCATCAAGCGCGGCGTTCTGCGGCGCACCGTTGGCCAGGTGCGCGCCGTGGATGGGGTGAGCTTTGCCATCCGCGAGGGGGAGACGCTGGGGCTGGTCGGCGAATCGGGCTGTGGCAAAACGACGACCGGGCGACTAATCCTGCGCGCGCTCGACCCAACCGAAGGCTCTATCCGCTTTCGCAGCGATGGTGACATGGTGGACATTGCGCCCCTGTCTCGCGCTGAAATGAAGCCGCTGCGCCGCGAGATGCAGATTATCTTCCAAGACCCCTTCTCTTCGCTCAACCCGCGCATGACCGTCTTTGATCTCATCAGTGAGCCGCTGGTGATTCACGGCGTGACGGACGGCGGCGAGCTGCGGACGCGCGTCCGCGATCTGCTGGAGGCCGTGGGCCTGCGTGGCCAGCACATGAACCGCTACCCCTACGCCTTTAGCGGCGGCCAGCGACAGCGCATCGGCATTGCGCGCGCCCTGGCCCTGCGCCCCAAGCTCATTGTCGCCGACGAGCCGGTAAGCGCGCTGGACGTATCGATTCAGGCCCAGGTGCTCAACTTGATGGAGGATTTGCAGCGCGATTTTGGGCTGACCTACCTTTTTATTGCCCATGATCTCTCCGTTGTTGAGCACATTGCCGACCGCGTGGCCGTGATGTATCTCGGCGAAATTGCCGAGCTGACGACGGCGGAGGCGCTCTACGCCAACCCCCAGCACCCCTACACCGAAGCGCTGCTCAGCGCCGTGCCCCAGGTGGACCCCACGCGCAAGGTTCAGCGCATCGTCCTCGAGGGCGATGTGCCCAGCCCGGCCAATCCGCCCAGCGGCTGCAAATTCCACACGCGCTGTCGCTACGCCGAGCAGCGCTGCCGCGAGGAGATGCCCGCCCTGCGCGAGGTGCAGCCCGACCATTTTGCCGCGTGCCACTTCGCGGAGCAGCTGGAGCTGATGGGGATCACGTAAGGAAAAATTGAACGTAGAGGTATGGAGGAGTACACGCCCCCTGCACCCCTTCGCCTGATCTAGAGTAAGCGCCGTGTTTAGAATTTTGTTGTATTCACGTTACAGATTTTGACGCGAGATTCTGCTATGCTGGGCACGGTGTGAATTTATCAGCAAACATACGTAAAGATATACGGAGGCAGATATGACGCAACACAACAACGGATACAACCGTTCTACATCAAACAAAGCGCTCGACAACGTGCGCAGCCAGGCCCAGAGCGGCCTGCAAAACGTGATCAACTTTCTCGGCCACAACGAGGAGACCACTACTTGGCAGCAGAGCGGCCCCACCGAAGTTCAGCGCTGGGCCTCGCTCGTCGTCGGCGGCGTGATCGCCATCTACGGCCTGCGTCGCTCGCTTCTTGGCCTAACGCTGACCACGCTCGGCGGCAGCCTCGTTTACCGCGGGCTGACGGGCCGCTGGCCCATCCCGCAGACGATTCGCGGCAACAGCGCCATCAAAAAGGCCACCATGAACATCGGTCGCCCCGATCCGGTGACGAAGAGCATTATCGTCAAGGCCGAGGTGGATGAGGTCTACGGGCTGTGGTCCAACTTTGAGAATTTTCCGAAGTTTATGGAAAATATCGAATCGATCACGTTGACCGGCGACTACGAGCGCACGGGCGAGCCCATGAGCCACTGGGTTATGCGCGGGCCGCTGGAGACGCTGATCGAGTGGGATGCGCGCACCACGCGCATGGAAAACAACAAGCGCATCGCCTGGAACAGCACGCAGGGCGACATTGAGACGAGCGGCCAGGTGCTCTTCACCTCGCTGCCCGACGGCGAAACCGAAATCACCGTGACGCTGCTTTACGTGCCGCCTGCTGGCCTCATCGGCCAAGCCGTCGCCGCACTCTTCGGCGATCCGGAAGGCAAGCTGGCACGTGATTTGACCAATTTCAAGCGCTACATCGAAGTCGAAGCGGGCAACCGCAGCGAGCACAGTGCGGTGGAGCAGCCGGTGTCGTAAACGGCTGGCAGATGCAAAAAGGCCCCGGCGTTCTAGAGCGCCGGGGCCTTTTTGCATCTGCCAGCTTTTGTGATTCAATACCCCACATGAATCTCCGCCGCTTCCTCCCAGACCGCCAACTGCTGCTTGTCCTCGCGCTCTTTGCCGCGCTAACAGCTGCCGTGTTGCTGCGCGGCCAGCCCGAAAGCGCCCGCCCCTACGATCCCGATTCCGCAGCGCCAAGCGGGCTGCTGGCGCTGCGGCTGTGGCTGAGCGAGTTGGGCTACACCGTGCAGCAAACGCAGTCGCGCACGCTGCCGGGCAACGACACCGACCTCTTTGTCGTCCTGCCCAATGCGCTGCCCTTCGAGCGCCACGAGGCGCGGGCGCTGCGGCAGTGGGTGGCTGCGGGCCACACGCTTCTGCTCAACAGCCCCGCTCAAGAGGCCGAGCTCGCCAGCGCCTTTGGCGTTGCTCAGGGTGATTTTGCCCCCTTCAACGCCGACATTGCACCGGCGCAGCCCCTGCATGCGGATGCCCGCAGCGTGCCCACCGACACCCTCACCGCCGACTCCGCCCGCACGCTTAACCTGAGCCAAGCGCCCGCCGCCGTACCCGTGCTTAATGTGGAATCGAGCGAGAACGACGAACCCGGCGCAACAACTGCCGCCGTGCAAACAGTCGGTGCGGGGACGATGTGGATGCTGAGCCGTCAGCACGGGTTGACCAACGAGCAGCTGCGCAACCCCGCCCAGGCCGCGCTCGTCCCCGCAATCCTACGCACCGTGCCGGATGGCGGCACGGTGTTGATCGACACCTATCGGCTTATTGGCGAAGCGGAGCAGCTGGCCAGCACGCGCGAGGTGACTTCGCTGCGCGCGTGGCTGACGCGCACCGCAAGCGGGCGAGCGTCGCTGCTGGGGGTTGTGCTGATCTTTGGCTTCCTGCTGCTCCAAGGCTGGCGACTCGGCCCGCCGCTGCCCGCAGCCGAAGCGACGCACCGCCGCACGGCGGACGAATTCGTAGACGCGCTCGCCCATCTTCAGCAGCGCACGGGCCAGCTTGATTCGGTCGCCGCGCACCACAAGCAGCGGCTCAAGCGCGTGCTGGGCCGTCGCTTTCAGCTGAGCGCCGAACTGCCGGACGAAGCGTTTGTGAGCGGACTGCGCGAGGGCAGCGTCAACCTGAGTAAGGAACAAGTGGGGGAGATCGAGGGCGTGCTGCGGGAATTGGAGGAGGCGAAGGATGAGCGGTCGCTGGTGCGGGCGGTGGCGCGGGTGGACGGGGTGTTAATGTAGGTCGAAGCGCTGCTTCGACCCACTGGCGCTACACCTGCTCAAAGTGCTCCACATTCATCACAAAAATAACCGCGCCGCCCACGTGTTTTTCCACGGGCGTGGGAATGTTGACCTCGCCCGGCTCCATGACGGGCGGCAGCGGGGTAATGTACTGCACGCGGCTGGGCGACGTTTCGCGGATGATGTTGAGAACTTCGCTGACCTGCTCGTCCGCCACGCCGCAGAAAATCGTCATGTTGCCAAAGCGCAGGTAGCCGCCGCTGGAGTTGACAACGGTTACGGAGACGTTGCGGCGGGCAAGCCGATCCAGCAGGTTGCGGCTGTCGTCGCTGTTGATGATGGCCATCACCATTTTCATACGCGTACGTGCTCCGGTTGGGAAGGGGTGGGTAGCGCCGCCTGCACGCCGTCGAGAATTTCTGCGGCAACGGCATCAGCGCCGCGGCGCGCATCCACCAGCAGCCAGCGCGACGGCTCCGCTGCCGCCAGCGCCAGATAGCCCCGGCGCACGCGCTGGTGGAAATGCAGCGTCTGCTCCTCCATGCGATTCCATTCGGCCTCGCTCGTGGGCAAATCGCCATCGCCTCTCCGCTTGCGTTGGAGACCCACCTGTACCTCGATGTCGAGAAAGATGGTCAGGTCGGGCAGCAGCCTGCCCGTGGCAAAGTCAATTACGGGGCGCAACTTGGCCAGCGGTTGCCCGTGACCGTGCCCCTGATAGGCCAGCGTGCTGTCGACGTAGCGATCGCACAGCACGATTTTGCCTGCTTCCAGCGCCGGGTGAATCACCTCGTGGACGAGCTGGGCGCGGGCGGCGTTGAAGAGCAGCGCCTCGGTTGCCGGGTGCATCTCGCGGTGCTCGGCATTGAGCAGAATTGCGCGCACGCCATCGCCGATACGCGTGCCGCCGGGCTCGCGCGTGGTGATCACGTCGCGGCCGTTGGCCAGCAGGGCGTGTGACAGCCGCGCAGTTTGCGTCGTCTTGCCGCTGCCTTCTGGGCCTTCAAAGGTGATGAACATGGGGAGGAGGTGGCGAGTAGCGAGTGGCGGGTGAAGAGTTGCGAGTAGAGGAATCCGGACCTATACGCAACCCGCTACTCGCAACGCGCAACTCATTACTGGGCAAAGATGCGCACCCGCCGATAAGGCTCCCGCCCGTAGCTGTGGCTCACCAGATTTGCCGCGCGGGCAAGCTGGTGCTGCTGGCTGCGGATGGCGGCCGAGCGCGGCTGCAGTTCTTCGGACGAAACGCCGGTGAGCACGCGCTGAATCGCGTTTTGCGTCTCGCTCATCGCTTCGGTAAAGGTGTCGATGGGGCCGGAGCCAATGCGAAAAACGTCCGTCAAAATCTGCTCCATCTGCGTGACGGTGTTGCTGCGCAGCACGTAAATCGGCACGTTGCGCTGCTCCGCTTCGCTGATGGGCTGCGGATGCTGGCGGTAGTAGTTCTTCAGCGTCATCAACAGGTCCGCGTCGTTTACCTTATCCACCATCTCAATTTCGACATCGAGATTCTGGGCCGCCGAGCGCAGCCGATTTTTACCTACGCCGTAGGGGTAAATCTTTACCGGGCGGCGCTTGGCAATCTGCTCGCCGTCGATGCTGTCGGCTTCCGCTTTGACTGTAGCGGGTGCGAGCTTATTCGCGTTGCTCCCGTTGGCGTAGCCATTCGCGGCAACAGGCTCCGAGCGCTCCGGGCGACCCGAACGCTCCGGGCGTTCCGAGCGCTCGCTGCGGCCCCGGCTGCCGCGCCCCCGGCCACGCGTTTCCAGCTCGGCCTGGGGGCGCTGGGGCGTTGCCGAGCGCTCGGCCTGCTCGATGCGCACCGTGCCGTCCTCATTGATCGAGCGCACCTCCGGCGTGAGCTGCCAGCCCCTCAGCAGCGAATCCACCGCGCGCCCCACGTCGTGGTGGACGACCATGCGCTGGCGCTCCTGAATTTCGATCAGCACGTCAAAGGTAGGTGGGGCCTTGCGTTCGAGCACGCTCTTTTGCGTACCGCGTCGCCGCGCCTCCTCATCGCTCAGCGTCACGGACTCAATGCCGCCGACGAGATCGCTCAGCGTCGGGTTCATCAGCAGGTTTTCGAGCGTGTTGCCATGGGCCGTACCCACGAGCTGCACGCCGCGTTCGGCAATCGTACGCGCCGCCACCGCCTCCAGCGCACGCCCAATCTCATCGATGACGACGACCTCCGGCATGTGATTTTCCACCGCCTCAATCATCACCTCGTGCTGCTTGTCCGTGGTGGGAACCTGCATCCGCCGCGCGCGGCCAATTGCCGGGTGGGGAATATCACCGTCGCCCGCAATTTCGTTGCTTGTGTCCACGATCACCACGCGCTGCTCTTCGGCACGCACGCGGGCGGCTTCGCGCAGCAAGGTCGTCTTGCCAACACCGGGGCGGCCCAGCAGCAAAATGCTCTGCCCGCTGCGCACAATATCGCTGACGATTTCAATCGTGCCGTAGACGGCGCGACCCACGCGGCACGTCAATCCCACAACGTCGCCCTTGCGGTTGCGAATGGCCGAGATGCGGTGCAGCGTGCGCTCGATGCCAGCGCGGTTGTCGTCGCCAAAATCACCGATGCGGCTGATCACCATTTGCAGTTGTTCGGCACTCACTTCGGATTCACTCAGGTAGAGTTCTCCCTCGGAAAAGCGCGCTTCGGGTAAGCGACCCAGGTCCATAACAATTTCAATCAGTTCGGACTGCCGATCGCTTTGCTCCAGAGCTTGTTGAATATGGTCCGGCAAAACGGCCAGTAGCAGCTCCAGATCGTCTGTAATTTTCAGGGTGTTCATGTTAGCAGAAATAAGTTGTATCCTTTGCTCTGAAGGAAACCTAACGCATCGGGGTACTTGCTAAATTCATCAACGCGTATTTGGCAGCGCGTGATGAAACCAAATTGACTCGTGTTCCAACAGCTTCACCGCTCCGCCGGATG
The DNA here is from genome assembly GCA_965213535.1 of Caldilineaceae bacterium. Taxonomy (GTDB): domain Bacteria; phylum Chloroflexota; class Anaerolineae; order Caldilineales; family Caldilineaceae; genus JBCCFC01. The sequence continues at coordinate 4,634,034 of OZ243888.1, read as the reverse complement.
CCCATCGAGAGCGTCCAAAGGCAAGCGAGTGGGCGTGCGCTCCAGCGGCTGAAACGGCGTGGGCACGACTTTGCCCACGCGCTGGCCAACCGTCTCCAACACGGGCATCGACGCGGGCTTAACTTCGCGCGCCCACGAAAGCAGGTGGCGCACCATGTAAACGCGATCCGTGAAGGGCGCGAAGCCGTACTTTTCTAGGAGGACGCCCAACCCCTGCTGATAGTCACGCACGCCGAGGTAAACCGGCAGGCTGTTGGCGTCGCGCTGGGCGATGTGCAGGCCGTGGCGCAGCAGCGCGTGGACGACGTCGAGGTTGGGATCGAGCGTGTCGGCGTACAGCCGCAGCCACGTGCCCTGCCCGCTCTGCACCACCTGCACACAACCTGCCAGCCCGCCGTGCTCCCCCGGCAGTACAAACGCTCGACAGGTGCCCGGTCGACGCCAGGCCAGGGCTTCCCCGCTTTCTTCCGGCTCGCTCCGCTCTTCGCCCCGCCGCTCCTCTCGCTGCTCGCCCTGTACGGAGAGCGGGTGGCGGTGGCCCGCGGTGAGGCTGGCGGCCTCGGCCTGCTGCACGGGCTTGGGCACCGTGCGCTGGTAGAGCAGCTGCAAATCCCACTCGTCCGCCCGGCGACGGGGGCGCACCTGCCCCTGCAGCGTGGTGACAGTGGCCAAGCGCTCACCCGTGCTCAAACTGAGCTGCCGCAGAGACTGTCGCCGCCAGATCGTCTCCTTGGTATAGGGCACAAAGCCCGCCTGCTGCACCGTTTGCACGGGCAGCGGCGAATCTGGCACGTCCACAAAGACGCGCGCCACGTTTTGCTGGGTCGCTTCGTGGAGATAGTGCGAGAGCAGCTTTTTCCAGATGGCGGGGTGGCCGCGTGGCGTGTCCAACGCGGGAGCCAGCGACAGGATATCCGCCTCATAGAGCGTGGCCGTGCCCGCCGCCCCGCGCCGCGAGCGGCGCTGCGCCTGCAAGAAGCCCGCGCTTGCCAGCCCGTTCTCGCGCTGGCGCAGCACGTAAGTAAACGGCTGAGCGGGCGACAAATCCCCCCACGGCGCGCTGCCTGTTGGCGACAGCGTCTGCGCCAGCGCGGACCAGGGCATGGAAACCAGCGAAAGCAGCGAAGTAGCCCAAACAGGGCGCGGCTGCAGCAGCGCATAAACGGCGCTGAGCTTGGTCGCCTGCGAATTGAGACGCTGAACCAGCAACAGGTCGCTGGGCTGGAAAGGTTGGATCACGAAGCCGTGCTCCTTGAGGGCGGTGGGCTGCACGTTAAACGCGACGCGATAAGCATTGCCCGGCATAAATAATGCTAAAAGCTACTAATAGCCTGAACCATGTAACGTAAAACTGTCAGCTTGCTTGCTCTAGAAAATCCTGCACAAACTTTCTAAATTATACCGGAAAAGCGTGCCAAAAGCAAGTATGAATCGATGCTTAATTATGTAAACTTGAATGGGGTGGATGGTTGGAGCGGCTGCGTTTTGCTTTATTGCCCCCCGAAACCGCTCGCGCTATAATTGGCTCACGCCTAGAGTCTATCACCAACCTTTTCTCCCAATATGACCTACTTTCTCGGTATCGACTCCTCCACCACGGCGACCAAGGCGCTGCTCATCGACGAGGCGGGCCGCGTGGTCGGCGTGGCTTCGTCCGAATATACCTTTGACACGCCGCACCCGCTGTGGAGCGAGCAGTCGCCCGCGCTCTGGTGGAGCGCCACCGTCGACAGCATCCAGCAGCTGCTGCGCGACACAAACGTGGACGCGACCGCCGTGCGCGCCATTGGGCTGACGGGGCAGATGCACGGCCTGGTGCTGCTGGACGAAGCGGGCGATGTGCTGCGCCCGTCAATTCTGTGGAACGACCAGCGCACGGCCCAGCAGTGCGACGACATCCGCGCGCGCGTCGGCGCTGAACGGCTGATCGAAATCACCGGCAACGATGCGCTGACGGGCTTCACCGCGCCAAAAATTTTGTGGGTGCGCGATCACGAGCCGGAGATTTACGAGCGGGCGCGCCACGTGCTGCTGCCCAAGGATTACGTGCGCTACCGGCTCACCGACAGTTTTGCCACGGACAAGGCGGGCGCGGCGGGCACGCTCTTAATGGATTTGCGAGCGCGGGACTGGTCGGACGAAGTGCTGGGGGCGCTGGAGATTCCGCGCGCCTGGCTGCCGCCGACGCACGAGGGGACGGAAACCACGGGCGTGCTTTCGGAAGCAGCGGCGGCGGCGACGGGCTTATCGGCAGGCATTCCAATTGTGGGGGGCGGCGGCGATCAGGCGGCGGGGGCCGTGGGCGTGGGGGCGGTGGAGCCGGGAATTGTGTCGCTCGTGTTGGGCACGTCTGGCGTGGTCTTTGCCAGCGTGGGCGAGCCCTTTATTGCGCCGGGCGGTCGCGCGCACGCCTTTTGCCACGCCGCGCCCGGCTTGTGGCACCTGATGGGCGTCATGCTCTCGGCGGCGGGCAGCCTGCGCTGGTATCGCGACACGCTCGCCCCGGGCGTCGACTTTGACGAGCTGCTTGCGCCCGCGGCAGGGGTCGCGCCGGGCAGCGATGGGCTGCTCTTCCTGCCCTACCTCACCGGCGAGCGCACCCCCCACCCCGATCCGCTGGCCCGCGGCGCCTTTGTCGGCCTCACCGTGCGCCACACGCAGCCGCACCTCACGCGCGCCGTGCTTGAAGGCGTCGCCTTTGGCCTGCGCGACAGCTTCGAGCTGATTCGCGAAGCGGGGCTGGCCGAGATCAAGCAGATTCGCGTGGCGGGCGGCGGCGCGCGCTCCCCGCTTTGGCGGCAAATTCTGGCGGACGTGCTGGATCACGAGCTCGTTACCGTCAACACCGAGCAGGGCGCGGCCTACGGCGCGGCGCTGCTGGCGGGCGTCGGCGTTGGCGCATGGGATGATGTTGCTGCGGCATGTAGCGAGGTGATTGAGGTGACGGGGAGCACGTCGCCGGACGGGGAGGCGGTGGCGGCGTATGAGCAGATGTATCCGCTCTATCGGGAGCTGTACGGGTCGCTCAAGGAGACGTTTGTGGAATTGGGAAAGGAGTAGTTTTACTGTAGTGGGAGGGCGCGCCCTCCCACTACAGTAAAAAAAAGGCCGAGCGACTATCGCTCGGCCTTTATCCATCTCAACGCTCCACCTTAATAGTGTACGTAAACCTCGGTTCCCTCCGGGGCCCATTCATACAGGATCCCCGCCTCGCCCGGACGCATGTTGACGCAGCCGTGGCTCATGGTCACGCCAAAGTTGTTGTGCCAGTACGCGCCGTGGATGGCGTACGCACCGTGGAAGTACATGACCCAGGGCACGCCGGGTAGATCGTAGCCGGGACCCGTCATGCGCTGGGAATCAAGCTTCCAGCCCACGCTGAAGCGACCGGTCACGGTGGGCGTGGCGGGCGTGCCGGTGCTGACGCTGGTGTGCATAACGGCGGTTTCCCCCTGCCAGGCGGTTAGCGTCTGGTTGGTGAGGTCCACCTCGATCCATTTGCGGCCATCGGGGATCGCCGCCGCTGCCACGGCCGGAATCGGATCGACGGGGGCGGGCTGGGGCGCGTCTTGGATGCGCAGCCGCTGACCCGTCCACACAAAATCGGCGCTGGGCAGGCCGTTGGCGGCCAGCAGCATCGGCGTCGTTGTGCCATACTCTTGGGCAATTTGCGAGAGCGTCTGCCCCACCTGCACCACGTGAATGGCGTCGGCCTGCGCCAGCTCGACCTGTTCGGCATCCGGGGCCACGGCGTCCACCCGTGCCGAGACGCGCAGCTGCTGGCCGACCCACGCAAAGTTGGGGTCGCTCAGGCCGTTAAGCCGCATCAGATCCGCCGTGGACATGCCGTGCTGCTCGGCGATCTGCGAGAGCGTGTTCCCGCGGGCGATGGTGTAGTAGCCGCTGCTGCCGGGCAGCGCCGTCTCGGCCTGCGTAACGGCCGCATCGGTGGCGACGAGGCCGGGAATGGCGAGGCGCTGACCCACGCGCACAATGTTCGGATTGACGATGCCGTTGTTGGCGGCCAAATCGCGGGCGCTGACGCCGTGCTGCTGGGCAATCAGCCCCAGGCTTTCACCGGGTGCGACAACGTGTACGCCTTCTTCGGCGTGGGCCAGCTGCGGGTTGAGTGCGGCGGGCACCAAAAAACTCGCCGTTGCCAGCAGCACGGCCAAAAGATAGCGACGAGCAAGCGCTCGCCGACGTGTAGATTCCATGGGCTTCCCTCCAGAAGTTGATAGGAATAAAATTTGCGCGGCTCCACATCATTATTGTCAACATCACCATGCTTAACCGCGAGCCTTGCAGTTGCGCTGTTGGATCAAGGCTACGGCTTTTTTATGACAATGCTTGTTGATAATAACAGATTTGGAGCCAAACTCAGTAGGTCGGGTGGGATTCGAACCCACACGAGATATTATCTCGGAGGATTTTCGTACCACTATGACTTTCGTCACTCTGCATAGATAATCATGCAGATTTGGGGTCTGGACTTTCTCTTGACCCTAGATATCCACCTTAGGCCCTGGCCGTCAAGTCTCTACACCTTCTTCTTGCTGCCTCGATAATTGTCTGTTGATGCCTGACAATTAGGATATGTGATGCCACCAGCAAGTCGCTTGGCTCGGGATTGCCACCATCTCATTGCTGATGCTGAGGGTTCCCCGAATTTGACCAGATTCACGCGAGGCGTTTCCTGCCCCGGTGCTCAATGATTTAAGTCCTCTGCGTCTGCCATTCCGCCACCGACCCGGATAAACTACCAATGATGAATTCTATGCGTGAATGGAACAATTGTCAATCCACAAAATGTTTTCACCAAGCGTTGCCCCGTTTTCCCCACACTTATCCCCAGCATCCAGCCAGCGGCACAGGTGAAATTCGCTCAAATCGAGGATTCGCGGCAAAATCGGGGCGTCGACTTGCTCAGAATTTTGGCCGCGCCAACCGCGTCTGAATTATCCTTCAGCTTCCACGAAAGCACTGTACCATGACTCACCTTAACGGCAGCACAGACCTATCCGCTACCCCCTCCGCGCGATCGCTCGACCAGGCGCTTGACCAGCTCCAGCCCGATCTCGCCGTCTTTGCCCACCACCGCTCGATCCGCTTCTTCCTGCGCGAGCCGCTGGCCGCCGGCGATCTCGACCGCATCGTCGAGGCCGGTCGCCGGGCGCCGACGGATGCGCAGGGCCACATGTACAGCTTTATCCGCATCTCGGACGGCACGCTGCGCGACGAGCTCGCCACTCTCTGTGCCGATCAGCAGCACATCCGCGACGCCGCCGAATTTTTCATCTGCTGCCTGGACGTGCACCGGCTGCGTCGACTCGTCGAATTTCGCGGCGGGAGCTTTGCCATGCGCGAGCGCATCAGCCTGATCTACGGCACGAGCGACGCGACGATGGTCGCGCAGAACATGCAGATTGCGGCGGAGATGTTGGGCTACGGCACCTGCTACATCGGCGCGGTGCAGAACAACACGGACAAGATTGCCCAAACGCTGGCGCTGCCCAAAGGCGTGCTGCCGCTCTACGGCTTGTGCCTCGGCGTTCCCGATCCGGAGAAGCTGCCGCGCGTCAAGCCGCGCGTGCCCCGCTCCCTCACTTTTTTTGACAATCGCTATGGTGCGGGTCTCGCCGACGATAAATTTACCGACGAGGATTTGCAATCCGCCTACGACGCTATGAGCGAGAAGCGCGACTGGTACGAAGCCGTCGAGCGCTATTTTGCGGCTGGCGGCACAATGGAAGCGCGCGAGCCGATCATGGCGCGGGCGTGGGTACAGCAGGGGTTGTCGCCAGCAGAATGGAACGCGGATCGGGCGGATTAGGCGGATGCAGACAGATTTCAGAATTTGATCCACGAAGGACACGAAGTTACACTCTTTCTTCGTGTCCTTCGTGGATCGCTCTTCCTCTTCACTTGATACTTCTACACCATGACAACTATCCAAGATTACACCGTCCAAATTGAGATGGCCGTGCGCTGGGGCGATATGGACGCCTTTCAGCACGTCAACAACACGCTCTACTTTCGCTACTTCGAGACGGCGCGCGTCGCCTACTTTGATGAATTGGGCGGCATGGAGATCGACGGCACGAACGGCATTGCCCCCATTCTGGCGTGGACGGACTGCCGCTTTCGCCTGCCGCTGACCCACCCGGATACGCTCACCGTGGGCACGCGCGCCGTCGAGCTGGGCACGGATCGCTTCCTGCTGGCGCACGGCGTCCACAGCGCGCGGCACGGTCGCCTCGCAGCGGAGGGTCACGCGCTGGTGGTGATGTATGATTATCAAAAGGGGGAAAAGACAGCAGTGCCGGAGACGCTGCGAGCGGGAATTATCGAGCTGGAGGGGCGGGAGCTACCGCCGCTGTCAAAGCGGGGTTAAGCAACCGCCACCCCATTCACCACCGCCCGCCCCCGCTCGACCCGCGCCCCCCGCAGCACAATCGCATTCGTCACCCGCGCCTCGGCCTCGACCACCACATCGCGCTCGATGACGGCGTTGGGGCCAACCAGCGCGTGTGCGCCGACGGTGACATGGGGAGCGATGTGGACGGGTGGATAGATGACGGCGGTCGGGTCGATGGTGCAGTCTTCGAGCAGGGCGGGGGCGGGGGCCTGCTTGAGAAAGAGGCGATTCAGCCGCAGCAGATCGTCGACGTCGGTCAACTGCACGCGCCCCCCCGTAAACGCGCCGGTGACAAACGCGCCATCATCGATCAGCATCTGCATCGCCTCCTGCAGTTCATATTCGCCGCGCGGCGAGGGCTGGACGCGGGGCAAGTATTCCAAAAACTGGTAGGCAAAGAGATAAAGGGGCAGGCTCGAAATCGTCGACGGCGCTGCGGCGGGCGTTGGCTTTTCGACGATGCGCCGCACGCGCCGCGCGTCGCCGTCCCAATCGACAATGCCGGTGGTGGAGACCTGATCGAGCGTGATGGTCATCAGGCTGAGGGTGGCGGCGATCTGCTGCCCGCCGCGGCTGTCGCGGTGGGTGGCGAGCAGGTCGGCGACGTGCGTCGACGGCACGAGATTGTCGCAGGCGGAGAGGAGGAAATCACCCGTGATGTGCGGGGCGGCGAGGCTCAGCGCGTGGGCCGCGCCCCTGCGCTCGCGCTGTTCCACCAGGCGCACGCGGATGTCGCTGGGCGGCGAGGCGAAGTAGCGGCGAATCTCCCGATCATCGGGGCCGACGACGATCACAAAGTCGCGCACGTCATTTTCCACCAGCAAATCCAGCACGCGCTGCACCATCGGCTGCCCGGCGACGGGCGCCATCGCTTTGCTGCGCACGTTCGTGACTGGTCGCAGCCGCGTGCCTTTGCCCGCGGCCAAAATCACTCCCTGCATGAAATCCCCTAAATAGTGTAGTTTGCGCCGCAACGCGTTGGCTGTTCATGACGCTAAACCTTCGGGTTCAGCGTGGAATTGCGCAGCCGAGCCGTTTCGGCGCGCATCATATCCGCCCCCTGCGAGACAAAATCGACAATCGTCGCCAGCTCTTCATCGCTGTACTGCGCCAGCAGCACCCCAGTCGTTTCGGCCAGCGGGCCAAACAGCTGCACCAGCTCGCCCATGCGCGCGCTGTTCTCCAGCGGCTCGATGATGACGCGTCGTCGGTCGCTCGCATCGCGCGCGCGGCGCACAAAGCCCTCCCGCTCCAGCCGATCCACCACGCCCGTAATCGCGCCCGTCGTCAACCCCGTCAGCACGGCCAGCTCCCCCGCCGTGATCGGACCCGTCTCCTGCAGCACGCGCCCACACTTCAAGTCCGTGGGGTTTAGCCCCAGGCGCGTGGCCGCCGCGCCGTGAAACATCACCGTCCACGTACTCATGCGGCTAACTTCGCCGAAGAAATCCTCCAGTAGTTTATCACGCGAGATTGAATTTTTCATGTTAATAAAGATTTGTGAAACCTTTTTTATCTTAGTACGTAAGATAATTAGCAGAAGAGAATCTTGCTCATCTTAACACTAAAGTATGAAAGGAATACATGGAAAATTACAAGGCAGAAGCAAACATCCCCCCACTCCCTCGAAGCGAGGCGGCGCTTCAAGCGTTGATGCAACCGTTGATGCAAGCGTTGATGCAAGCGTTGATGCGGCCGTTGGCGGACTGCTGGGAAAGCGGCGATGCCAAGGCTTACGCCGACCTGTTTACGGCAGAGGCCAATTATGTAACCTTCGATGGCGTGCTGCAAAAGGGACGTGCCGCCATTGCTGCCGCTCACGAGCCGCTTTTTGAAAAATGGCTGAAAGGGTCACGCGTAACTGGCGAGATTACGAGTATGCGCTTTCTGTCGCCCAACGTTGCACTCATTCATGCCGTCGGCAACACAATTCTGGCCGAACAATCAGCGCCCGCTGCGAACCGCGCCTCGATCCAGACGCTCGTCGCCGGTAAGCGAGACGGCGCTTGGCGCTTCACGGCTTTTTACAACACGCGCATGCGCCCCATTGGCATGGGTTTGGGCAGCGTCTTGGCGTGGCGATTCGCCGATTTAGCCTGGAAGCTGCTGGGGCCAAAAACCGGACTCAACGGAGAAACACAATGACCACAAAAAATCGAACGGCGCTCGTCATCGGCTGCGGCATTGCTGGACCCGCTGCGGCACTTTTCCTGCAGCGCGCTGGCATTGAGGCCACAATTTACGAAGCCCAGCCCGCCCCGGATGATTTTGCTGGCCTCTTTCTAACCGTCGCCGCCAACGGGATGCACGTTCTGCAAACCCTCGGCGTAGAAGCTGAGGTGGCGACGGCGGGATTTGCCACGCCGCGGCTGGTGATGTGGAGCAGCAGCGGCAAGCGGCTGGGCGAGGTGCGCGTTGGCCCCTCGACCGAACAGGGTACAACGAGCACGACCGTGCGGCGCGGCGTTCTCCAGCGCATTCTGCGCGAAAAAGCGCTGCGGCAAGGAATCGAGATTGAGTTTGGCAAGCGTCTCACCAGCGTGGATGTGGTTGGACAGCAAGTCACCGCCCACTTTGAGGATGGCCGCAGCGCCACGGGTGATTTTCTAGTTGGCTGCGACGGCATTCACTCGGCCACGCGCCGCTTTGTCGATGCGTGCGCGCCCAGGCCAACGTACACGGGATTGATCAGCGGCGGTGGCTTTGCCCAAAATGCCGCGCTGCCTGCACCGCTTGCGCCAATGCCCAACACAATGCACATGATTTTTGGCCAGCGCGCCTTTTTTGGTTATCTCGTTCAGCCCAGCGGCGACATCTACTGGTTTGAAAATCACGAATATCCCGGCGAGCCCCGGCGCTCAACGCTGGAGGCGACCCCGCAAAGGCAGTGGCGAGAAACGCTGCTGCATCTCCACAGCGCCGATCAGCCGCGAATCGGCGACATTGTCCGGGCAACCGACAAAATCGGCATGTACCCCATCTACGACATGCCGACGGTTCCCCGTTGACACTGTGGCCCGCTCGTCCTGCTGGGCGATGCCGCCCACGCGACCTCGCCCAGCGCCGGGCAGGGCACATCGCTGGCGCTGGAGGACGCCATTGTGCTGGCCCAGTGGGTGCGCGATGTGTCGTCAATCGAATCCGCCTTAGCGACGTACGAGCAGCTGCGCCGCAAGCGAGCGGAGGAAATCGTCCAGTTCTCGCGCAAACGAGGTAACAACAAGGTCGTTCGCCATCCCGTCGCCCGCTGGCTCCGCGACTTAATTCTGCCCTTTGCGCTCAAACGCTTTACCCAACCCAATGCGCTGGACTGGATGTATGCACACGAAGTGGATTGGGCGAAGCAAATTACACGCAGTTAAAAGTCCATCAAGCAAGATAGAGCTCTGCAAACATACCCAACAGAAAAGAAAATAGCGATGAAGAACCGTTCAGACTTACCAGAACAGACCAGCTACTCGCGCCGGACGCTGCTCAAGCGGACAGTCGTTCTCGGCGCAACCGGGCTACTCGCCCCTGCGCTGCTGGCTGGCTGTAGTGGGGACAACACCACTACCTCACAAAATGTCACCGCCTCCTGCGACGACGATCTCGGCCTCGCCGCGCGGGCAACACGGCGCGCGCTCAACTACGTGGCCGAATCGCCCCACGCCGACCAAACGTGCGCCAACTGTCAATTTTACAAGACAGAGGGGGACGTGCCCAGCTGCGGCGGCTGCGAAATCGTTAGCGGGCCGATTGCGCCGGAGGCGTACTGCGATTCGTGGGCAATTGTGGAGGGGTAGCGTGCGCGCTGTAAACGTGACCGTCACGGCCCGCTGTCGAATGGCACAACCAGTTCGCCTGGGCCGCGATTGTCACTTTCCGCCCCCTTCGCGTGCCAGCATCGACCGCGCCCACGCCCACACGCGCTCGACATGCGCCATCGGCTCCGGCGGATAAACGTCCGCCACCGTCCGCGACCACGCGACCCGCGCAACCGGCGTGACTGCTTTTGCCCGCACGCGCGTCGCACCGTCAAACGTGCGCTGCATCGCGCGCCGTGCCTCGTCGACCGATTGGCCCTGCTCAACGACATTTGCCAGCGCCCGCCAAAGCTGCTCGCGCGCGGCTTCCGTTAACCCAAACGTCTGCGGGTGCTGAAGCCGATAGCAGGCCACCGTCAAAAAGTGAGCGGGCCAGGTGCGTGCATCGGAGAATTCCAATCCAAGCAGCGCTTCCCACTGCTGACGGCAGGCGAGGCCGTCTTGATCGGATGCGCCGCATTCGGGGCAGGTCGAGTCCCTTGACAAACTATTCTTCCTTGAATACAATTTATTTATGATTACGACACTTACTGAGAAAAATCAAGTCACCGTGCCAGCCAAACTGGTGCGGGAACTCAACCTTCAGCCGGGAATCCAGCTCGATTGGTCTATCGGTGACGATGGATCGCTTGTCGTGCGTCCGCTGCTGCCGCGCGCCGAATTAGCGAATCGCGCGCTGGGCCTGGGCAAAGATTGGGTGCGCGAAGGAGAAGATCCAATCGCCGATCTGATTCGCGAGCGCGTGCAGGACGATGTTCACTACGATGCATCTACAGAGAGCTTGTCCCGTGCGGAATTAGTTGATAAATTGGCGGGCATGGGACGCGCCTGGCTCAAAGAGGGTGAAGACCCCGTGGCGGACTTGATTCGAGAACGCCGACAAGGAGATATTGGCGAGGATTTGCCACTATCAAATTTATCGCGTGCAGAATTAGCAAATCTCGCTTTTGGTATGGGTGAGGATTGGGTGCATGAGGGAGAAGACCCCATCGCTGATCTAATTCGCGAGCGGGTGCAAGATGATGTAGACGAGGGAATCTGGTAGTGTATCTGCTTGATTCGTCGGCTTGGCTGGCTCATATCTTGCGTGAGTCGGGTGGACAGGTGGTTAACGAGTGGCTTAGCGACGATGCCACGACAGTCTACATTTCGGTGCTTTCTCTAGTGGAGGTACAATCTCGCCTCAAAGTTCTAGGTCTACATAATCTGTGGCCGTTCATTTTCCAAATCTACCGAACAAAGTTGCTTGTGCCCCTGCCGGTGACTGAGCAAATCGCTCAGCGCGCAATTGAGATTCGAGAAGATACACCAAAGCGCATCCCGTCCGTTGACAGCCTCATCGCCGCCACAGCCGCCGTCTACGGTTTGACCCTTGTCCACCGCGACCCGCATCTGGCCAACATCCCCGACGCGCTCGTCGCACAAATTCAACTTCCCACTAAATAACCTCAGCCTCGACTCCCTCCTCCTCCCGCCCGACTAACACCTCGCGCCCGCGACCGCCGCCCAAATCTGGCCCCACGCTGCCTCTTGCTTCCAGCTGCTCCATCAGCCGCGCCGCCTTCGGGTAGCCGATGCCCAGCTTGCGCTGCAGGCCGCTCGTGCTGCACGATTCCAGCCCGCGCAGCGCATCCTCCGCATCGAGCAGCAGCTCCTCCTCCTCGCTGGCGTCCAGCCGATCCATCAGCGTCTTCCACGGCGACACGGTCGGCGGCCCCTCGTCGTCGACCTGCGCCTTCCACCACTCCGTCACCGCCGTGATCTCTTCGTCGCCCACAAAGCAGCCCTGGATGCGCGACAGCTTCGATTCGTCCGAGCGCATCATCAGCATGTCGCCGCGGCCGAGCAGCCGCTCGGCCCCGGGCGTGTCCAAAATCACGCGGCTGTCGATTTGGCTCGTCACGGCAAAGGCAATGCGCGTGGGGAAGTTGGCCTTGATCAACCCCGTCACCACGTCCGTGCTCGGCCGCTGCGTGGCGATGATCAGGTGGATGCCCGTGGCGCGCGCCATCTGCGCCAGCCGGCAGAGCTGCCGCTCGATGTCGTCCGCCGCCGTCATCATCAGGTCGGCCAGCTCGTCGATGATCAGCACCAGATAGGGCAGCGAGTCCGGCGCATCCTTGGCGCGCGATTTGCTCACCTTGGCGTTGTACGATTCCACGTTGCGCACGCCGTGCTCGCGGAAGAGCCGGTAGCGGTCGTCCATCTGCAGGAGCAGCCACGTCAGCGCGCCCATCACCTGATCCATATCGGTGATCACCTGGCCAATCAAATGCGGGATGCCGTTGTAGCCGGGCAGCTCCACCATCTTGGGGTCAACCATCAGGAAGCGCAGCGATTCCGGCCCGTGCTGCATCAGCAGCCCCGCCACAATGGTGTTGATGCAGACGGACTTGCCCGCGCCCGTCGAACCCGCGATCAGCATGTGCGGCGCGCGGGCCAAGTCCATCGTCACGGCCTGGCCCGCCGTGTTGCGGCCCAGCGGCAAGCCCAGCACGCCCGCCTTGCGCATGGCCGGGCTCTCCATAATCCCGCGCAAGCCGACGAGCGTCTTCGTGCTGTTTGGCACTTCAATACCCACATAGGCCTGCCCCGGCACGGGCGCTTCGATGCGCACCGATTTCGCCGCCAGCGCCAGCGCCAAATCGTCCGCTAAATTGGTGATACGCCGCACCGAAACCTTGCGCTTCTTGCCCGCCCGCTCGATGTAAAGGGGCTCCACGCCATACTGCGTCACCGTCGGCCCGCTCTCGATGTGGACGACCTTGACCGGCACGTTGAAGTCCTCCAGCGTGTCCTCGATTAGGTCGCTCATAAATTCGGTGTCCGCGCTGCCGTACGTTCCCGAATCCGCCGACAGCAAATCCACGGGCGGCAGCTCGTCCGTCTTGCGCAAGGGCTTGGGCACGCGGGTCACGCTCTTCTTCGGGCTGGCTTTGGGTGATTTTGTCGGCTCGTCGGCCACATCGCTTCTCACCACCGGCGCTTCCACGTCAATGACCCGAGCACCCGCCCCTTGCTGCTCACCCACCATCTCCTCGGTCGGCGACGTTTCCCTTGCCGTCACAAAACTCTTTGCCCCCATCAGCTCGCGCGGCAACTCCGCCTCGGCGCTCGCCCCACGCCCCACCCAATCTCCCAATCTCGGCCACCGCACTCGATCCACTCCACCCATCATCTCCCGCGCCCCCGGCCACACCACCTGCTGAAACGCCTGCACAATCCACAGCAGCGGCGTATACCGCGCCAGCAGCCAAACGCCCACGCCCGCCAGCCCCAGCGCCAGCAAAATCGCCATCTGCTGCCCCGCCGCCGCCACCAGCAGCCCGCCCACGCCCCAGCCGATCAGCCCGCCGTCCGAGCCGTCCAGCGGCGTGCGCCAGCTCACCGTCGCGTTGGCCCGCGCAAAGCTCAGCGCCGCCAGCCCAATGATCAGCGCTTCCGCCCCGATCAGCGCCTCTGCTCTCCAGTAGCCCGCCCGCTCCCGCAAAATCAGCACCAGCCCCGTGATTGCCAGCGCCAGCGCCAGCCCCGGCGCCGTCCACCCCGCCATGCGCGCCACCCATGCCACGTTCGCGTCCCCACCCCCAATCGCCACGGGCGAGGCCAGCAGCGTAATCCCCAAAAAGCCGCCGACCACGAGCAGCAGCAAGCCAACGAGCTCCCGGCTCACCGTCGCCCGCAGTTCGTCGATCAGTTGTTCCAGCGCGCTGGATTGTCGCCGCCGTGAATTTGCCATGAGGAAAAATCGAAAAGTGTTGTAAAATGGAATCAGAATCGATTTAGAAAGGAGTCAATATGCTTGCACCCAACGTGGCACCCGCACGAATTACCGAAGTCTTTGAAAGAACCAAGCAGTTTGACGCCAGCGAGCGTCTCCTGCTGGCAAAGCTGCTGCTCGATAGCGTGCTCAACGAAGAAGCAGAGGCTGATACGCAGTGGAACGCCATGAGTCTCGATGCCTTTACCGCTGATTGGGACAATCCCGAAGACGCCATCTACGATAATTGGAGAGAAGCGTATGGCCTTTCCGAGAGGTAACGTTGTCCTCATCCCCTTCCCCTATTCCGATCTTTCCACGAGAAAGACGCGACTTGCTGTTGTCGTCAACGGCGCGGCGTACTACAATGCTCGCTCAGAATTGTTGCTCGCTTACGTTTCCTCTCAAATTACCCAAGCACATTCCGCTTTAGATTATGTGTTGGTGGATTGGCAGGCGGCTGGCCTTCTCAAACACTCATTTATACGCCCAAAACTTGCTTCGATTGATCCGAACCTCATTGTTCACCAGATTGGCAACTTGTCCGATTCCGATTTGCGACAAGTCGATATCCGTCTACGCCGCGCGTTGTCTTTATAAACTCAAAATCAGCAAAACACATAGATGCAGAGCGTTTCGGCCTGACATTTCACATACGCGCTGCTCGTACAGAACCCGAACCTTCGTGTTCCACAAGGAGACGCAGAGCGTCTCGGCTCTCCGTTCCACGCAGAGCGTGGAGCGAGCTACTCCCCCCGCCCCGTCTCCTGCTCCATCTCCGTCAGCACCCGGGCGACCTGGTTGATCGCCACCCGCTGCTTGCGGTACAGATCGCTCTCGCTCATCGAAAGCTTGTTGGCCGTCTCGCGCACCTTGCGATCCTGGACATAGCGCAGGTTGAGAATGTTGTAGAGCAGCCACTCCGGCGCGCTCAAATCGGGCTGGCCCGCTGGCTTGAGCCGCTCGATGGCGCTGTCCAGCGTCTCGCGCAGGGCCTTGGATGGGTCGTTGTTCACGTCGTCCACACGCTGGGCAACGGTGCGCAGGCGCAGCAGCGGGCTGCGCGTAAACTTGGGTCCGCCCCAGTACTGTTTGAGCGCGTCGCGCACCCAATCGGCAAACTCCGGATCGTGAATGGGGCTGGGATCGAGCAGGGCGGCCGTGGCCTCTTCGCCGCTGCCCGCCGCGGCGTAGGGGGTGCGACCGCGCAGCCGCTGCGTCTCCTCGATGCCGGGGATGATGCGCTGCAGCGTGATAAAGACGTTCTGCTGGAGCTTGCGATCCAGCAGCGCATTCGCCACCCGCTCCATCATCCGCGCGACGACGGCGGCTTCGTGTTCGGAGAGCGATGGCGCGATGCCGTCATCGCTCGCTACTTCCGCCCGCGCCTCAAGACCGATCAACCCCAAAATCTGCGGCGACGCGCTCGGTGCATCACCCGTGCCGTTGACAGAATCTTCGACGGCGGTTGGCTCCAGCAGCGGCCACACCCAGAAGCCCTTGTGCAAAATCGGCGACGGCAGCACGCTGCTTAGTTGGGTCGACCCTGGTTGGGTCGAGCGCGGCGACATCGACCGCGGCTGGCCCAGTGCGCGGCCCAGCGCCTCATTCCAGTCCGAGGCCGTGAGCACGCGGTCGCGCGTGTCGCCGGGGCCGACGACCGCCTCCAGCACCAAATCCGGCCCCTGTGTGGCGGCGACCAGCCCGGCGGGCACGCGCAGCAGCTCGCAGAGCGCGACGAGGTTGTTCTCCAAAAATTGGCGTAAATCACTCGTCGTCAGCAGGCGGCGATCCAGCTCGCGCAGCCACGCGATCTCTTTGCGATCCCCGCGGTAAATCAGCCGATCCACCAGCGATTTGCTCACGCTCAAAATCAGCTGGCTCAGCACGATCACGCCGGTGATGACGGTGTAGAGCACGATGTCGCGCGGGAGGCCGAGGATGCGGTCGATGGTGGGCAACGTCTGAATGGCGACGATGGCGACGATGGCAACGATCGGCCCGCGCGTAAAGAAGCGAATCAGCCGGTAGCGCACCACGCGGTCCGGCGTGAGCACGCCAAAGTAGGCGACGACGTAGCTAATTAGCACCAGCATCGGCGCGACGCTGGCGTTGCCGAGCAGCGAAAGCGCCAGCACCAGCGAGGCGGCGGCATCGCGCGGGACCCAGCCCGCCACGCCAATCAGGCTGAGGCCGATGAGGTAGGGGAAGACCCCAATCGCGGGCGCGGCAAAGCCAACAAGCAGATAGGTCATGCGCGTGCGGCTGCGGGCGGTGAGGCTGCGCTGGCGTGCCGTCCACAGGTTAACGAGAGAAAGCGTGATGGCTAGGCCAAAGTAAAGGGCAAAGAGGCCAAAGAGCGGCCCGGCTTCGAGGTAGCGCAGTTCGCTGGTAAAGCGCGCGCGGCCCACTAACTGCGAACCAAAAATGCCATCGAAGATGCTCAAGGCCGAAAGCACGAGCGCGCCCACGCCGAGCCAGCGCCGCCAGCCCACTTGGAAATTGGTGAGCCGCAGCACGGCCAGCGAAAAGAAATAGGCCGCTGCCGGCAGCAGCGCAATCCCGATCCACTCAAAGCGCAGCCACGCCTCCGCTCCGGACGAAGTTACGCGCGTCAGCGCCACTTCGCTGGCGTAAGTGATCATCACGCAGAGCAGCAGCAGCGCAAAGCGCCGCGCCACGGCCTCGCGGAACTGGTACGTCAGCGTGTACGCCATGAGCGAAAACGACAAAATAATCAGCACCGACGACATCACCACGTTGAGGAACGCGAGGATGCTGGGCAGGGTAAAAACGGATTCGATCATAAACGCGTCTGCAAAAATTGATTCCGAGCGGCGTCCCGATTGCGCCTGTTCAAGCAAAGCCACAGGAAAACAAGAGTGACCCATAGGATAAAACAATTTTGCAGATCGAGAAAAGCACCGGCTTCATCGGGTGACGTTTTGGTTCGTGGCAAATGCCTGATGCCGGGGGAAGCGGCGTGAAGACTTCTGCCGTTGCCAGGTTTGGGGACGGTTGGTGATCTAGCCTCCCGTGCTTGCCCCGCGAAAATGAGCGCATCCTAAATTCGGGGAAAGTTAAGTTAGAGGCGAGGTAGTCTGTCATTCTCGCGAAGGCGGGAATCCATGGTCGGTCAAACATGGGTTCCTACCTTCGCAGGAATGACAAAATTTGACCTCCGCTGACTGACTTTGAGCTTGGGGGCCTCAAGCTCGCCTGTCTGCCCAACCGAATCTTTTTCCCGAATTTGAAGCGCGCCCTCCGAAACTGGGTGCATCCCAAAATTGGGGGGAAGTGGTAGAATGGGAAAAAAGTGGCCAAAAAGGAGCGCCAGATGAAAGGGAGAGGGAAAGAGCAGGGGGAGAGCAGCAGCTTCGTGGAAGCGGCAGCGGCGATGGAGGAGCGGCTGGTGACGTGGCGGAGTGGGCATCGAGAAGCGAGCTTCGATAAGATAGCGGAAGCGGTGGGGCAAGAGCGACGGGTGTTGATGGGACAGCTGCTAGAAGAGTTAGCAGGGCAGGCGCAGCGAGAAGTGGAGGCGTTGGAGACAGCGTGCCCGGCGTGCGAGGAGGCAACAGAGAGCAAGGGGCAGAAGGAGCGACGGGTGAGCCACCGGGAAGGGGAGGTGAGGTTGAAGCGAGGGTATCGCTACTGCGCAGGATGCGGCAGGGGCTTTTTTCCCCCTAGACCGGCAGTTGCAGTTGGGCAAGCAGGGGTGGAGTCCGGAGACGGTGCGGCAAGCGGTGCGGCTGGGGGTGGAGATTGCCTCGTTTGAACGGGCGGCTGAGACGTTGGAGAGTCTGACGACGGTCTCCATGTCGGCAAGCAGTATGCAGCGGCTGGTGGTGGCAAGCGGGCAAGCGGTGGTCGAGGCGCAGGCAGCGGAAGCGCGGGCGATAGTGGAAGTGCCCAAGCAGGCGGAAGAAGCGGTCTGGCGCGAGTCGGTTGAGCCAGACAGCGAGGTGATGGCAGTCTCCTCGGATGGCGTAATGATTCACCTGCGCGAGGAAGGGTGGAAAGAGGTCAAAGCGGTCAGTATCTCAGCGGTCAGCCACGAGGAGAACGAGGAGAACGAGGAGAACGAGGAGAACGAGGTGGGCGAGCGCGAGGGGGTACTCACGCAGCACAGCTACCGCGCCGGGCTGTGGGACGCGGCCACCTTTACCAATCATCACTGGGCCGAAGCCTGCCGCCGCGGGGTGGACCAGGCCCAAACGGTGGTCTGTCTGAGTGACGGCGCGCGCTGGATTTGGGCCATGGTCTTTCTCTGCTTTGCCCAACGCATCGAAATTCTCGACTGGTGGCACGCTGCGCAGCGGCTGTGGACCATTGCTCACGAGACCTTTGAGCCCGCCAACGCACGGCCCTGGGTGCAGCAGGCCAAAGGCTGGCTCGCCCGCGGCCAGTTGCGCCTCCTCTTCCGCCAAATTCGCTATCTCTATCCCCGAGACCAACCCTTACCCGAGCCCGTCCGTCAAGCCATTGGCTATCTTTTTCGCAACCGCCAGCGCATGGACTACGCCACCTATCGTCAGCTTGGTCTCCCCATCGGCAGCGGCACCATTGAATCCGCTTGCAAGACCGTTGTCCAAGCCCGCATGAAGCAGGCCGGGATGCGCTGGAGCCGCGATGGGGCGCAAGCCATGCTCGCTTTGCGCTCCCTCTTGCTCAGTGACCGCTGGCACGAACTCCCCGCCCCTCCTTAAGCCCCCAATTTTGGGATGCACCCTCCGAAATAGGGCAATTTCACCATGGGGGTGATCTTACACAAGCGTGGCGAAAAAGCGCCCATTTCACTTGATTCTGTCCAAACTTTGGAAGTCTAAAAGTTGGAATGGCGCTTTCTGCTGTTTTTGACGGGATAATGTACCCACTTAATGTAAGATTGATCCGATGGTGAAATCACCCTACCCTCCGAAACTTTCTTACTTTCGAGCAGACAAAATTTGTGCTATACTCGCTGCAGGGCGTAAACCAACGCCCAATCTTCCTCCAGCTTTGTCGAACACCATCCGTATCCAACCGCGTCGCGCGAGCGTGCCCGCCTGCTTTTGCGTAATTTACGTAACCAACGCCATGAAGAAAATCATCAACGCCCCCGCCGATTTTGTCCCCGAAATGCTGGAAGGCCTTTACGCCGCCCACTCCGATCTGCTGAGCTACGAAGAAGAGCTGCACTGCGTCGTGCGCGCGGACGCGCCCGTTCCCGGCAAAGTGGCGCTGGCAACGGGCGGCGGCTCCGGCCACCTGCCGGTCTTTCTCGGCTACGTGGGCCAGGGAATGCTCGATGGCTGTGCGGTGGGCGATGTCTTCCAGTCGCCGAGCGCGGAGCAGATGTTGCAGGTCACCCAGCGCATCAACGGCGGCGCGGGCGTGGTCTACATTTACGGCAACTACGGCGGCGACGTGATGAACTTTGACATGGCCGGTGAGATGGCGGAAATGGACGACATCGAGGTGCGCACCGTGCTCGTGCGCGAGGATGTCGCCTCCGCGCCGCCGGAGGAGGCCGAGCGGCGACGCGGCGTGGCGGGCATGGTCTTTGCCTTTAAGATCGCCGGGGCCAAGGCCGACCGGGGCGGCTCGCTGAGCGAGGTGGTCGCCGTAACGGAGAAGGCGCTGAGCAACATGCGCACCATGGGCGTCGCGCTCTCCCCGTGCATCGTCCCCGAAGCGGGCAAGCCGACCTTTACGATTGGCGACGACGAAATGGAAATCGGCATGGGCATCCACGGCGAGCCGGGCATGAAGCGCGAAAAGTTGCAGAGCGCGGACGAAATCACCGAACGCATAATGAGCGCGATTCTGGACGATTTGCAGCCGAGCGCGGGCGACCGCCTCGCCGTGATGGTCAACGGCCTGGGCGCCACGCCGCCGGAGGAGCTCTATGTGATCTACCGCAAGGTTCACCAAATTCTCACCGAGCGCGACCTCGGCGTGCATCGCGCCTACGTCGGCGAATACGCCACCTCGATGGAAATGGCGGGCGCGTCGATCACGCTGATGCGGGTCGATGAGGAGTTGGCGGGGCTGCTGGATCACCCGGCAAGGACGCCGTTTTTTGTGCAGGTGTAAAGAATTTTTCTAGCGGATTTTGCGGATCAGACGGATTTTCTAATCCGCTCCTATCCGCTAGCAGTTTTGAATCTACAAGATCACATGCCCAACCCCATCACCGCCGCCGACCTCGCCGCTGCGATGCAGCGCGCCGCGCGCGTGCTCGTCGACCAGGCCGACTACTTCACCGAGCTCGACCAGGCCATCGGCGACGGCGACATGGGCATCACCATGCGCAAAGTCGGCACGGCCCTGCAGCAGTACGCCAACGAGAATGAGCCCGGCGACGATCCCGGCGGCTGGCTGGCCAAGGCGGGGATGACGGCCAACCGCGCCGCGCCGTCGACCATGGGCACGCTCGTCGCCACGGCGCTGATGCGCGCGGGCAAGACCGTTAAGGGCAAGGCAGAATTGAGCGCGGACGATGTGGTCGCCATGTTCCACGCCGCCGACCAGGGCATTCAGGAGCGTGGCAAAGCCAAGCCCGGCGACAAGACGATCATCGACGCGCTGCACCCCGCTGCCGAAGCCTTTACCGCGTCTATCGAAAAGGGCGATGCCCTCGCCACGGCGGGCAATCAAGCCATCCACGCCGCCGCTGCCGGGCGCGATTCCGTTACGCCGCTGCGCAGCAAGGTGGGCCGCGCGGGCTGGGTCGGCGAGCGGACGGAGGGGAAGGTGGACCCCGGCTGTGCGATGGCGGTGTTGGTGCTGGAATCCCTTATTGCTGGCGAAGGGTAAAAGATTGAAGGTGAAAAATCGAGTCCCCAGTCTTCAATCTTCAATCTTTCACCCTTTGAATGTTTACTGCTTCCCAACCTTTCTACATTTCCCGGAGGAAAACCCAATGCGAAAACTTTCTTACCTGTTCGCCGCGCTGCTCGTGCTCTCGCTCGTGATCGCGGCCTGTTCTACCATTGAGACGGCGGAGCCCGTCGGCGAAGTCGAGATGGACGATCCGACCGAAGAGGCGCTGGTGGAAGACGCCGCGGACACCGATGATGCGGCCACCGCAGGCGACGTGGCGGCGGGCGACATGCAGTTCACCACCGTCGTCAAGATTGCGGGCATCAATTGGTTTAACCGCATGGAAGAGGGCGTCCAGGCCTTTGCGGACGAATCGGGCGTGAATGCCGTGCTCGTCGGCCCCGCCGAGGCCGATGCGGCGCAGCAGATTCCGATTATCGAGGACCTGATCGCGCAGAATGTCGACGGCCTCTGCGTGATTCCGATGGATCCGGCGCAGCTTGATCCCGTGCTCGCCCAGGCCATGGAGGCGGGCATCACCGTCGTCACCCACGAAGCGCCAAGCCAGATCAACATGGACTACGACATCGAAGCCTTTGATAACTTCGCCTTTGGCGCGGGGCTGATGGATCGCCTGGCCGAGGAGATGGGCGAGGAGGGCGAGTATGCCGTCTTCGTCGGCTCGCTTGGCTCGGAGACGCACAACGCGTGGGTCGACGGCGCGATTGCGCGGCAGGAAGAAGCCTACCCCAACATGACGTTGGTTGGCGACAAGTACGAGACCTTTGACGATGCGCAGACCGCCTACGAACGCGCCCAGGAAGTGCTGCGCGCTTTCCCAGACATCAAGGGGATGCAGGGCAGCGCGTCGACGGACGTGGCGGGCATTGGCCAGGCGATTGAAGAGGCCGGGCTGGAGGACGAAGTCGCCGTGGTGGGCACAAGCCTGCCCTCGATTGCGGGCGATCTGCTGCAAACCGGCGCCATTGACGCCATCGGCTTCTGGGACCCGGCGGTGGCGGGCGAGGCCTGCAACAAGCTGATCCAGATGCAGCTCAACGGCGAGGAAATCGGCGAAGGCACGAACCTCGGCATCGAAGGTTACGAGAACCTGACCGTCAGCGGTGAGAACGGCAACGTGCTCACCGGCAACGCCCCGGTCTACGTCGACGCGGAGACGGCGGGCGATTACCCGTTCTAGTACAGCTGGGCGTAAATGGTTGAGCAGTTTCGCAGGCCATCGCCACTGGTGGCTAAAGCCCACCAGCTTGCCTGAAGAAAACCGGCTGAAAGCCGGTTGACTGGATGGGGATACGCGCTGGCAACTGCCTAGATATTTGCGCCCTCGTGTACTAGTTTCATTTTTTAGTGGTTAGTAGACAGGAATCAGTGGGGGACAAGACCATCTTCGGCTTCCCACTAACTCTCGTCTACTGACCACTGACCACTGACCACTGACCACCGACCACCACCCATGCCCCAACACACCATCTTCATCCCCTCCCTTCACCAGGACCTGACCGGCGGCGCCGAGCAGGTCCTGGTGGACGGCGCAAGCGTGCGCGAGGTAATCGACGCGCTGGACGCCGAGTACCCCGGCCTGCGCAATCGCCTCGTCGAGGACGGGCGCGTCAAACCCAACATCGCCGTGGCGATCGACGGGACGATTACCCATCGCGGGCTGCGCGAAAAGCTGGCGGAGTCGAGCGAGGTGCACTTTATTCCGGCGTTGAGCGGAGGGTAAAGAAGTTGATACGCAAAGCGCAAAAATTGCAAAAAAGGCTCCGCAATGTGCGGAGCCTTTCTAATTGTTTTGTTGCCGTGACATACATTCGTATTTATGTAGGCCTCGGTACCACTTCGAGTAGCGATTCTCGAGAGATACTTTGCTCGTCGCTTTTGTAGAGAGCAGCATAGTATATTGTCCCTATGCAACTATTCGGATATGTAAACGATGAGGAAATCTCAACAGCAGCGGCTTGAACATTCTCTGATTCAGCAACCTTTAACATATTCAGCGGCCCAAAATTGCCATCTGTGTAGTACATCAAACACAAAACGATGTATGCACCCTCTTCCGCTTGGAGATACGACGGATCTTGATAGAGCCCGTCAAACGTGAAGCCCCATCGTTTAAAGCGGAAGATATTGTCCTCAATTTGAATGGAGCCATCCTGCCCAACGCGTACCTTCTCATACAAGACCTCTACTGGATTGGGCGCAGTATGCCAGTATATAGTGTTGTACCGATGAGAGATAGCTAACCATATGTGATACAGTTCGCTCCCATCAACTGAGGAGTGTTGAAGAAAATCGAGCGCAACTTCTGCTGGAGCGGGGAATGCTTGCTTGCCGCGCTCTTGGCACCAATCTACAAATTTCTGCCAATAGACAACCTTTCTTTTACTGATTGCTCCAAATTCTTCATGCGGTGTGTTGTGCCAAGCCAGCGGGAAGCCATACTGGTCCAGATCTTCCGGAGTGCTCAACATACGTTCCACTATTGCTCCTTTCAAATAAGTTTATCTAACTCCTTCACAAGGAGATAGAGCAAGCCTAATTCTTGCTGCGAATTAGGCTTGCGAGAGTTGAGTAACTCTACTTTAGTCAATTCCATATGGAATCAACCAGAACTCTAGTACTTCCCGGATGTAACTACTGTCGTCTTAGTCACAGGTTGCGTATGCATCCGATTGTGTCTGACCTACGTACTCAATGGCCGCTTGAGTGTCATTCAAGAGGTGGATTGTTGTCAGTCTATACTTCCGTGACTGATTCAGCGAGCCATTGTCACAACTCCATGTAACATATGCCCTCATCTGTCGAATGTCATAGTCACAGTCTGGATTGCTCGTGTTCCCATGGATGTTTGAACAGGAAGACGTGTTTGATTCAAGGGAGTTCCAGTAGGTTTGACCAAGAAATGTCTGTTCTCTCGACAGAAACTGCACCATTGTCCAATTGACATAAGCAGGCGGGTTATAGTTGCAGCTAATATCAGACTTTCCCCTAATACTACAACGAGACTTTGAAAAAAAGTGCTAAATCTGGTAAATCCTCTGAGAGGAGGAACAAACAATGAAGCCAGAGATCACAACAGTCGCAGAATTGAAGTTGTCGGTGTCAGAAGTAGAAAAAGAGCTTCTGCCAGAGTTGTTAGCCTATCACGAACGATACAGTGCGCTGTTCAAGCGAAGAGAGCAGCGAGAGCAAAGCGAACAGTATCTGCGAGGACTCTTGTCAACGATACCAAATAAGTCAGCAGAATCAATGGTGTTGCACTTCAAAGGCGACGACCAGAATGCAGTACGAGCCAGCCAGCAGTTTCTGAGTAAAGGTGCGTGGTCAGATGATGCTATCTTGCAACAACACTGGCAAGAAGTTGAGCAAGAGCTGGGGGCCGCCGAAGGCGTTCTAATCATTGACGGCAGCGATTTCCCCAAACAGGGCGACGAGTCAGTCGGCGTCAAACGCCAGATGTGCGGCGAGCTAGGCAAGATAGCCAACTGTCAAGCGGGTGTCTTTCTGAGCTATGCCAGCGAGAAAGGCTATACCCTGCTCGACCGTCGCCTCTACCTGCCGCAGGAATGGGTCGAAGACGAAGCCTATGCGCAACGGCGCAAGCAATGTGGTGTGCCCGATGAGATCATCTTTCAGACCAAACCACAGCTGGCCGCAGAGATGGTCAAAGCCATTTCAGAAGCAGGCACACTGTGCTATCGCTGGCTCACCTGTGATGCTGCTTTTGGTCGAGATAGCACCTTCCTGGATACTGTCGGCGCGCACGTCTCCTACTTTGCGGAAGTCGACTTTGATACACGAGTTTGGCTGCAGCGTCCGGCCACCGCGATTCCAGCAGGAACAGGGCGGGGCCGTCCGCCGACCATCGAGCGTTTGGTTGATGGCGAACCCGATGCACAGACGGTGGCAGCGATTGCCAGTTCACTACCGCCCCCTGTGTGGCAGCGTCTGACCATTAAAGAAGGAACCAAGGGGCCTCTCACTGCCGACTTTGCCTCTCTACCCGTCGTCGCCGTGCGCAATGCCTTGCCGGGAGCTGATGTCTGGCTGATTCTCCGTCGCAATCCGGCAACTGGCGAGATAAAATACTGTCTCTCCAATGCGCCACTCGATACTTCTATCCAGACCTTTGCCTGGCTCAGCGGCATGCGTTGGCCGGTTGAAAGCTGCTTTGAAGAAGGCAAGCAAGAACTGGGCATGGGCGATTATCAAGTGCGCTCCTGGACGGGTTGGCATCACCACATGACGCTTGTCATTCTCGCCCATTTCTTCCTGGTTCGTCTCAAACTTAGCCTTAAAGAAAAAGCGCCTGCTCTCACTTTGCCACAGACCGTGCTTCTTTTACAAGCCGTCCTTCCTCGGCCTGAACTCGACGCCGAGCTTGCTCTTGATATTATTCGCTACCGTCAGCAGCGCAACCATGATGCTTATCGCTCTCATCGTAAAAAGCGGTTGGCGCAATCTATCCCTTTTTCCGAAGTCTCGTTGTAGTACTAGGCCATTTCAAAGAATTAACTGCCCGCGAGAAGTGACGGTCACGCCCGCACCGTTCATTTGATTGCCGTCTTGCAGAGGGCTGTGACAGTCACCTCGACTGTCTATCGGAGTGTTTAATTTCTCGAAAAGGTCTTACAGGTGATCGACGCGCTGGATGTCGAGCCAAAACGGCCACCCATCCCGCCGGGCAAGTTGCGTCTGCGCCCCGTGTATGATACACTCGCCCCATCTACCCCACACCGGTACAACTCAATATCTTATCCCCCAATTCAATACCCAAGGAGACTCCATGAGCAATTTCAACCGCCGCCGCTTTCTTAAAGGCGCGGCTACCAAGGCGGCTGGCGGCGCGATCGCTGGCGTTGCCGCGGGCTGTGGCTTTGCGCAGACGCCCGCCGCCGACGAGCTGGCCCAAGCCGCCCAGGACGACAGCGCCCTGCCCGAGCTGAACTGGGACATGCCCACCAGCTGGCCCGTTTCGCTGGAAACGATTTACGGCGGCGCAGCGGTCTTTGCCGAGCGCGTCGGCGAGATGACGCAGGGGCGCTTCCAGATCAACGCGCGCGCGGCGGGCGAAGTCGCTGGCGGCACGGAGGTGCTAAACGTGGTCGAGCAGGGGGCCTTTCCCTGTGGGCACACGGCCTCGTACTATTACACGGGGCGGAGTCCGGTGATGGGCTTTGGCACGGCGCTGCCCTTTGGTTTAACCGCACGGCAGCAGAACGCGTGGCTGTTCGAGGGGGGCGGCCTGGAGACGCTGCAGGAGTTCTACGCCGAGCGCTTTAACATGATCTTCTTCCCAGCAGGCAACACGGGCGTGCAGATGGGCGGCTGGTTCAACCGCGAAATCAACTCGCTGGCCGATATGGAAGGGCTCAACATGCGCATCCCCGGCCTGGGTGGCCAGGTGATGGACCGTCTGGGCGTAACGGTGACGCTGATTGCCGGCGGCGAAATTTTCCAGGCGCTGCAAACGGGCGCCATCGACGCCGCTGAGTTTGTTGGCCCTTACGACGATGAGAAGCTGGGCTTCCAGCGCGCGGCGGATTTCTACTACTATCCGGGCTGGTGGGAGCCGGGCCCCTCGCTTGAGGTGCAGTTCAACCTGGACGACTGGAACGGGCTGCCCGAAGTTTACCAGGAGATCATCAAAACGGCGGCGCACGAAGCCAACACGATCATGCTGGCGCGCTATGATGCGCTCAACCCCGCTGCGCTGCAAACGCTGCTGGATGAAGGGGTCACGCTGCTGCCCTTCCCGGATGATGTGCTGGCCGCCTCCGAAGAAGCTGCCTTTGAGCTGTACGATGAATTCTCCAGCAGCGACGCCGATTTTGGCTCGATCCTGGGCGAATGGAATGCCTACCGCGAGCAGGTTCAGCAGTGGCACGGCCTGGCCGAACTGAGCCTGAACAGCTTCTACGCCCGAAACGACCCCGAAGCCTAGAATCCGGTCGGGAAGCCAATAACGATCTAACAAAAAAGCCCGGTGTCCGTGGACACCGGGCTTTTTTGTTAGACAAACTCACCACCCGCTCAACATGCTGACGGCGGCGCGGCTGTCCTGCTGAAATTGATCGGAGACGTCGATCAGCCACGTGACCGTTTCGGGGACGAAGATCACGATCAGCAGGGCCATGCCCTGCAGCACCATAAAGGGCAGTGCGCCCCGATGAATATCAATGGTTTTAACTTCGTCCGGCTTGACGCTTTGCAGGTAGAAGAGCGAGAAGCCCACCGGCGGCGAAATAAAGGCCATGTTGAGGTTAATCGCCATCATCACGCCAAACCAGACCAAATCAATGCCCAGCTCTCTGGCGGCGGGGACGAAGAGCGGCATGGCGATAAAGCTGATCTCGATAAATTCGAGGTTGATGCCCAGCAGAAAAATCGCGATGTTGGCGACGATGAGGAAGCTGACCACGCCGCCCGGTAGCCCGGTCAGCAGGCCGCGGATATAGCTTTGGCCGCCGAGTTCGTCAAAGACCAGGCCAAAGAACGAGGAGGCGAACAGAATCATAATCACGAGCGTGGTGATGTTGGCCGTGGAGCGGGCCGAATCGCGCACGATTTTCCACGTCAAGTTGCCGTTAATCGCGGTTAGCAGCATCGCCCCCACGGCGCCAACCGTGCCCGCCTCGGTTGGCGTGGCAAAGCCAAAGAAGATGCTGCCCAGCACGGCAAAAATCAGCAGCAGCGGCGGCACAACGGCGACCAACGTGCGCCGAAAGAGCGCAAAGCCGCGCAGCGTGCGCGCTTCGGGCGGCAGCGCGGGCGCTTTGCTTGGCTGGGTGATGGCAATAAAGATGACGTAGAGCGCATACAAGCTGGAGAGAATAAGGCCGGGAATCAGCGCACCAAGGAACAGATCGCCCACGCTGACGCCAATTTGGTCGCTGAGGACAACGAGCACGAGGCTGGGCGGCAGCAGTTGGGCCATCGTCCCCGAAGCGGTGATAATGCCGGTGGCAAGCCGGTGATCGTAGTTGTAGCGCACCATGATGGGCAGCGAAATCAGCCCCATCACAATCACCGTGGCGGCGACAACGCCCGTCGCCGCGGCAAGCAGCGTGCCCACCAGCACCACGGCCAGCGCCAGCCCGCCGCGCACCGGCCCCATCAGGATGCCGACGGTCTCCAGCAGCCGCTCGGCCAGCCCCGATTTTTCAAAGATCGCCCCCATGAATACAAAATAAATAATGGCTAACAGCGTAAAATTATTCATTGTGCTGAACCAGAGGCTCGGCAGCGCCAGCAAGCGACGCATCCCAAACGCACCCACTGCTAGGCCAATTAACACAAAGACCACAGACGTGCCTGCAAAGGAAAACGCGACGGGGTAACCATACAAAATTAGCACAAAAAATAGGACGAACATGGCAATCGCCAGCCATTCAAAACCCATATCG
The DNA here is from genome assembly GCA_965213535.1 of Caldilineaceae bacterium. Taxonomy (GTDB): domain Bacteria; phylum Chloroflexota; class Anaerolineae; order Caldilineales; family Caldilineaceae; genus JBCCFC01. The sequence continues at coordinate 4,605,816 of OZ243888.1, read as the reverse complement.
ATTCCTCTCGGTAGATGGAGTTGCAGTTTGGGGTGGGGTGTTAACAGACAGACGACCGGTGAAGGGCGAGCAACAAAGGGTGATCAACAAAGGGCGATCAACTCCTTTATTCAATCCGCAGTGGTGCTTCGTGTTTCGGCTCGACTTCGTCCAGCGCCAATTCGCCGCGCAGCACGAGCTGAAGCTTGTAAATTTCGGCGATGCCCTGCAGCAGCAGCAGCACAAAGCCCACGATGATCATCGTTCGAATGGGAGCCCAAACGAGGCCACCGGGATCGGGCGACCGGGTGATGGACCCCGTCCACGCCCAGGGCGTCCACAGCACGTCGCGCGGGCCGCGGCCCCACGCCGTCAAGGTTGGTCGCCAGGAAACGATGATGCCAATAATGCAAAAGGGGATGAGGAAGAAGATATGGCCCCAAAAGTCCAGCATCGCCTTGCGCTTTTCCGGCCAGTTGCCGTAGATAAAATCTACTCGCACGTTGATGTTGTGCTTGAGGATGTACGCAAAGCCGAGCAGAAAAATGAGCGCAAAAAGATGCCACTGCAGCTCGATAAAGGTGTTGAAGGAGAGCTGTATGCCAATGAGCTGGCCCACATAGCGGACCACGACGTTGTAAAACCCAATGGCGACGGCCAGCACAACCAGATAGATCGTTGCATTGCCCAGCCACTCGGATAGCCGGTCCACGGCGCGCGTAAATTTTCGCATGGCAAATTCTTGGATTAGACTGCGTTGGTTCAGGTGGAGCCAGAAAGGGAGCAGGAGAAGGTGGAGAGAACGCTCGTCCCTTTTGGATATATCTTCACGTGAGCGGTGGTGAGCATTGTAATGCACAATGCGAATCCACGCAACTCGACGCGGCAATCCACGGCAGTCTTCACTCTTGCTGACAAAAAGCAAACAGCCGAGGTCTTGTCGACCCCGGCTATCCGGAAAATGCTGTATAGCTGCGCTGCACGAGCGATAAGCGTCGAGCCGCTACGTCAGCCATCCTTGGTCGCGCAAAAAGCTGGTTAGCCCCGGAATGGCGAAGCGCCGACCACGGTAAGCCTGCACGCCGTAATACACTACTGTGGCCAGCAGCATCAACGTGGCAATTGGGCCAAAGCACAGCGAAAGGATGAGCAGGGGAATACCGATAGGCGGCAAGACCTGCAGCAGGCCAATGCTGATGCTGGCGGCCGTGACAAAAGCGATCACGAGCAGCGAAAGCGCTAAGCTTTGCACGGCGTGGTAACGCTGAAAGGGCCGCCGCTTGCCGCTTTCGCTAATCAGAATGATAATCGGCATCGCCAGCGGCACAATCAGCTGGGTGATGTACGCCAGCATGGCAATTAGGCGATCGTCATTGGTGGCCGTTGGGTCAACGATGCTGTGCTGGACAAGTTCACCGCGGCGGAAAGATTGCGCGGCCTCGCTTGCCTGGGTACGCGTCCGCTGCACGGCACGCTCCGCCAAAGAGAGCGATTCATCGAGTTCGCTGCCGTCGAAATTAGGGTCGTCAAAGCCGCTGTCGCTGCGCCCGCCCGCAGGCGTGCCTCGCGCTGGCTCTGCTGGCCCGTTAGGTTGATTGGGATAAGATTGATTCTCTTGCTGATCCATCAGATATTTCTTTCTTCTGTGCGTGAACGTGTACGCACGCCAAGGTACGGTTGCCAACGCTCGGTTTTGTCGGCGTTGGCCTGGTAAACAGTACGTGAGCGAGCGCGAAAAGTTTCGTTTTGGAGAAGTTGAACAAATTGTCGCAAAGTTTATCATCCTCGCGCTTTCCCCGCGACTTTTTTCAGCAGGATGCGCTAACGGTCGCGCGGGGGCTGCTCGGCGCGCGGCTCTGCACGCTCGTTGGCGACGCATTTAGCGCGGGTGTTGTCGTCGAAACGGAGGCCTACTTGGGGGTGATCGACAAAGCCGCACACGCCTTTGGCGGTCGCCGCACCGCGCGCACCGAGGTGCAGTACGGTCCCGGCGGTCACGCCTATATTTCACTGGTCTATGGGCTGCACTGGCAGTTCAACGTCGTCTGTGCGCCGGTGGGCGAGCCACACGCCGTGCTCATCCGCGCCCTCGCACCGACGGACGGCATCGATCTCATGCGCCGGCGTCGCGGTCGCGACGGGCTGCGCGATCTCGCCAGCGGCCCCGGCAAGCTCTGCGCCGCCCTCGCCATCACCGGCGACTTCTACGGGATCGATCTGCGCGGCGACACCGTTTGGATCGAGCCGCCCGCTTTGCCCGTGGAGGAGAACCAAATCGCGCAGACGCCGCGCATTGGCATCGATTATGCGGAGGAGTTTGTCGACAAGCCGTGGCGCTTTTGTGTAAAAGAGAGTCCGTTTTTGAGCAGGAAAATTGTGCGTGGTGCGTAGTGCGTGAACTGATAAAGCTAACGAGTGGGTGTATGCCACATCCGCCGCACAGAAGAATCGAGGCAGCCTACAAGTTCACGCACCACGCACTACGTACTAAAAACCAAATCTCAACTATTCAAATACTCATCTATCATGACCACATCCATCATCTTCATGGGCACGCCGGAGTTTGCCGTGCCCTCGCTGCGCGCCCTGCACGAGGCGAGCGCTCGCCACAGCTGGCAGATCACCGCCGTTGTCACCCAGCCGGATCGGCCCGCCGGGCGCAGCCGCAGGCCCCGCCCCAGCCTCGTCAAAGCGTACGCCGCCGCCCACGATCTACCCGTGCTCCAACCCGAAACCCTGCGCAAACAGGGCAATCCCGTCAACCCCACCGTGGCCCGCCTGTGCGAGCTAACTCCAGATGTAATTGTGGTCGCCGCCTATGGCCTGATCCTGCCCAAATCCGTGCTCAACATTCCGTCGCGCGGCTGCCTCAACGTTCACGCCAGTCTGCTGCCTGCCTGCCGCGGCGCCTCGCCGATCAACGCCGCCATTTTGAACGGGCTGACCGAAACCGGCAACACGATCATGCTGATGAATGTGGGGATGGACACCGGCCCCGCGTTGGCTCAGGCCGCGCTGCCCATCCACCCCGATGAGACGACGCCGACGCTGGCGGAACGCCTTGCTGTACAGGGAGCATCCCTGCTGGTGGAGACGCTCCCCCGCTGGCTTGACGGCGAGGTTGAGCCGGTGGATCAGGCCGATCTGCCGGGCGAGCCCAGCGCGGTGTCGCTGATCAAGAAGGAGGATGGGCGCATCGACTGGTCGCTGCCCGCGGCGCGGATCGAGCGGATGACGCGGGCGTATACGCCGTGGCCGAGTGCGTTTACCACGTGGAACGAGGGCACGTTCAAGATTTGGCGGGCGGACGCAGTCGAGGGGGAGCCGGGAGATATGGCAGAACCGGGGCGCGTGGTGGAGACCGGGGAAGGCCCGGCCGTGGGAACGGGCGACGGGCTCCTCTTGCTGCGCACGGTGCAGCCCGCAGGCAAGCGACAGATGGAAGCGGCCAGCTTTCTCAACGGCGCGCCGGAGTTTGTGGGAAGCAAGCTGGGATAGATGGTCCACATAGAAAAGCCCCGGCTTTTATCAAAAGCCGGGGCTTTTCTATCAACCTACATTTCGAGGTAAATCTTCCAGGCCGTGGGAACTTCGCCCGAAGCCACCACGTAATCCACGCGCGGCATCTTTGGCTCCCACAGCAGCGACATCGCGGCCTCGTGTGGCGTGCGGTTGCCCTTGCGCTGGTTGCAGGCCGAGCAGGCGCACGCCGTGTTGCTCCACGTATTCTTGCCGCCCCGCGAGCGCGGGATCAGGTGATCAATGGTGAAGTCGTTGCGGCGGATCGCCTTGCCGCGCTGCTGTTCGCCCGCGCTAATTTGGCAGTAGATGCAGCGGTAGTTGTCGCGCATGAGCACGCCGCGGCGCGTCCAGCCAACGCCGCGCTGGGGGACGCGAATGTAGCGCCGCAGCCGCACCACGGTCGGAATTTCGAGGCTGTCCGTCACGCCAGCCAGGCGCAACATTTCGTCCGTCGCCGCATCGACGCGCTCGCGCAGCATCAGCGAGAGCGCGCGTCGCTGCGGGATAATCGCCAGCGGCTCATAGCTGGCGTTAAGTAAAAGCACGTGTGGCACGATAATCCTCTTTCTACAGCCAACGGCAGAATAAATTACACAAGTTAAAAAACAAAAACGCGAGCCAGGCGGCCCGCGTCATCAACAATCGCGTGGAGGGGTAGGGGAAGCGTAGCTGTGTAGACAGCCACGCCCCTTACTTGCGTCGCACCCGCAAGGGGCGCGCAAGCCGGGCCGCATGTATGTGATTTATGCCTGCACGATGTGGCTTGCAGCGCTGTGGGCAAAAGCTGTTCATGTAACACATAATGGCAATTGTGAATTTCTCTAAACGGTTACTTTCCAAAGCGACCATATCATAGAAAGGCGGCGCTGTCAACAGCGGAAGTGTGGCGCTGGGCTCGTGGGGGTCTCCACCGCCTTCGCCGTGGGTGGCGTGCTGGGCTCGCTGTTCTTTGCTGCCGCCTTCCCTGGCCTCGCCTTTGACGTGGTTGACTTCTTCGAGCTTCAAAGCGGCGAGCTGACGCCCGAGCAGCATCTCACCGAGATGGCGGTGGGGCTACCTGCCCAGCATCCGCCCCGCCCCGGCGCGGCGCAGCTCCTCCTCCAGGCGCAGCGCAAACAGCTCCAGCCGCGCCACCGGAATCGACAGGTTGACGGTGAGGATGCTGCGGTTGATCTCCACCATCTCGCTCTCCCACGCCTCCACCTGCTTGCGCCAGCGCCGCTCGACCAGCGGGCGATCCGGCCCCGCTTCGGCCCACTCCGCGCGATACTCGGCGGCGATGCGCTCGATCTTCCGGCGCAGCTTGGCAATGCGCTCCTGCATGGTCTTGCGGTCGGCAATCCACACGGGCGTCAGCTCGTTGTTCTCCAGCAAATCATAGGCCATGCGCATGTCGCCGGGCACGTTGGGGTTGCGGTTGAGCTCAATCGGCTTGCCGTGGTTGCGCAGGTTGTCAAACTGACCCTCGCGCATGGCCTCCTCGATGCGCCGACCAACCAAATCCATCCACTCCTCGGCGGATTTGCGCCGCTTGCGCTGCGAGGCTTCGGCCTCCGCCGATTCTTGGTCAACGTCCTGTGCCTGCCGCTCGCGTGCGGCCTGGTATTCAATGGCCGCCTGCAGCGGCGTCTGTTTGCGGTTGGGGTTGTTGGATTTTTCTGCCATGGTGATTTTAAAAACTTGTGTGGTCGCTTGCTTTCCACATCCGCTTGCCTTTGTGTAGAATAACACAAACGGCGGCGACCGTCCGAAGATTTATCACCATTTCTATGCATTTTATAAAAATATGTCTGAGCAGCCCAATCCCCAATCCCCAGTCCCCAATCCCCAATCCCCCAAGCTCTGGGGCGGCCGCTTCACCGGCGAGATTGACCCGCTGATGGAGGCCTTCAACGCCTCGATCAGCTTTGACCAGCGGCTCTGGGCCGAGGACATTCGCGGCAGCCAGGCCTACGCCCGCACGCTGGCTGCGGCGGGGCTGCTAACCACGCCGGAAGCGGACGACATCGTCTCCGGTCTGGAGCGGGTGGCCGAGGAGTGGCGCGATGGGGCCTTTGACCTGCAAGCGGCCGACGAGGATATCCACACGGCCAACGAGCGGCGGCTCACCGAGCTGATTGGGCCCGTGGCGGGCAAGCTGCACACCGGTCGCTCGCGCAACGACCAGATCGCCACGGACGTGCGGCTGTGGCTGCGCAGCCAGATCGACCATTTGGACGGCCATCTGCGCGACCTGATCCGCACCGTTGTGGACCGCGCCGAGGCCGAAATCGATCTGCTGATGCCTGGCTACACCCACCTCCAGCCCGCGCAGCCGATCCGCTGGAGCCATTGGCTGCTCAGCCACGCCTGGGCCTGGCAGCGCGACGCCGAACGGCTGGCCGATCTGCGCCGCCGCGTGGACGTGATGCCGCTGGGCAGCGGCGCGCTGGCCGGCAACCCCTTTGACATAGACCGCCGCGCGCTGGCCAAAGCCCTCAATTTTAGCGAAATCACCCCCAACAGCCTGGACGGCGTGAGCGACCGCGACTTTATCGCCGAATTTCTCTTCTGGGCCACGATGACGGCGCTGCACCTGAGCCGTTTGGCCGAAGATTTGATTATCTACAGCAGCCGTGAATTTGGCTTTGTGCAGCTCGCCGACGCCTACAGCACCGGCAGCAGCCTGATGCCGCAGAAGAAAAACCCCGATGCGCTGGAGCTGCTGCGCGGCAAATCGGGCCGCGTAATGGGCGGGCTGCACGCGCTGCTGGCCGTGCTCAAGGGTTTGCCGAGCACCTACAACAAGGATTTGCAGGAGGATAAAGAGCCGCTCTTTGATGCGGTGCGCACGCTGAGCGGCTCGCTGCAAATTGCGCGCGGCGTGGTCAGCACGCTTCGGCCCAACCCCGCCGCCTTACGCGCCGCGCTCACCAGCGAGATGCTGGCGACGGATTTGGCGGATTACCTTGTGCGCAAGGGCGTCCCCTTCCGCGAGACGCACCACGTGGCGGGCGCGGCGGTGCAGATGGCCGAGCTCCAGGGCATTCCGCTCCACGAGCTGGAGGTGGAGGATCTGTGGAAGCTGCACGATGCCTTTGGGGAGGACGTTGAGGAAATTTGGGATTTCGAGCGCAGCGTCGAGCGGCGCGACGTGGCGGGCGGCACGAGTCGACGCGCGGTGCTGGCGCAGATCGAAGCGCTGCGGGGGTGGCTGGGCGGGTAGTGCCGCACAGCCCCTGATCATCTCCGGCTTAGATTCCGTTGACATTTGACAATCAGGCCCTCACCCCCGACCTCTCTCCCAGGATGGGAGAGGGGAGGAGGCTCCTTTCCCCCACGCGTGGGGGAAGGGTTAGGAAGGGAGGCGTTGCGCACCACGCCGATTCGGGCCATCAGCGAAGTGTCAACGGAACCTAAGCGTCGCGTCTGGCCTCCCACTTGGCGACCGTCACCTCCTCCAGGAATTTTTCATCGACCTCCGCCCCGTGGCCGGGCGCATCGGGCACGGTGAGCGTGCTGGGCTGGGCCGAGCGACCGTTGGGATCGGCGGGGTTGAGCGTAAAGGGGTTGCTGACGATGTCCTGCGCGTAGTAGCGGTCGTTGGCGCTGATGTCGCCGGGCAGCGTAAAGTTGGGCAAACTGGCCAGCGCCACGCTGATCGCGCGGCCAATGCCCGTCTCCAACATGCCGCCGTGCCAGACGGGGACGTTGGCGGCCTGCGCCATATCGTGGATTTGCTTGGATTCGGCCAGCCCGCCGATGCGACCGGGCTTGATGTTGATGATGTCGCAGGCGTCCATCTCCAGCGCCCAGCGCGCGTGCTCGGGCGAGACGATGCTTTCATCCAGGCAGAGCGGCGATTGGAGCTGCGGTTTGAGCTGGGCGTGGTCGAAGATGTCGTCGTGGGCCAGGGGCTGCTCGATCAGGAGCAGGTCGAACTGGTCAAGCTTGGCCAGGTGTTCGGCGTCGCTCAGGTGATAGATGCTGTTGGCGTCCACCTGCAGCGGCAGGTCGGGCCACGCTTCGCGCACGACGCGCGTGGGCTCGATATCCCAGCCCGGCTTGATTTTGAGCTTGATGCGCCCGTAGCCGTCGTCGAGGTAGTCGCTCACGGTTTGCAGCAGCGCGTCCAGGCTGGGCTGGATGCCCACGCTCACGCCCACGGGAATCTCGTCGCGCGTGCCGCCGAGCAGGTCGCGCAGGGAGCGGTTTTGCACGCGACCGACCAAATCCCAGACCGCAAACTCCAGCCCCGCCTTGGCCATGCGGTTGCCGCGCACCTTGGCAAAAAGGCCCGGCACATCGTCCGGCTGGTCAAGATCAGCCTCGAGCAGCATGGGGACGAGATATTGCTGCTGGATCACCCAGCAGGTGTCGACATTTTCTTCGCTGTAAAAGGGGCTGCGGCCCACGGGCGATTCGCCCCAGCCCGTTGCGCCGTCGCTCGTGTCGACGCGCACGATGATCGCGTCCCGCCCCAGCTCGCGCCAGCCGCTCGTTTCAAAGGGCGTTACGTAAGGCAGCACAACGCGCCGCAGTTCGATGCGTTCGATTTGCATGGGAATTCTCCGGTGGCTATTGATCGATGCCCTACGTTACCACGAAGGCGCAAAGTTGAGAAGTGATGGGGTGGGTAGCCCGTCTTTTTGAGGAGAAATAGCAGGTGGACGCGGATGCACGCAGATCAAGAAATGCTTGACCTGCGTTTATTTACGGTTCAAAGCAGCCGCGACCCAGCGGCTGCCCTTACGTCCCCACCCTTTGCCTTCGCTGCTCTCCATAATAATTTACCACCATCACAATCAGCAGCAGCGCGCCCCAGGCAAACTGACGAAAGAAGATGCTCGCGCTCGACGGCATGATCTGGAGCATCAGCATGTTGAGCCCCGTTGACAAAAATTGCAGCGAGAGCACCGCCAGCACCAGCCCCGCAATCGTGCCGACGCCGCCCAGGTAGCTGATGCCGCCGAGGATCGCGATCAGCACCGTTAGCAAGACGTAGGAGGAGCCAAAGTCGGGCTTGGCCGAGTTGGCGCGGGCCAGGAAGACCAGCCCCGCCACGCCGCCGAGCAGCCCCGCCAGCCAATAGGTGCGCAGAATGACCCGCTCGCTGTTGATGCCCGAAAAGCGCGCCGCGACCGGATTGGTGCCCAGCATAAAGACGTTGAAGCCAAAGGTCGTGCGGTTGAGGATCACGGCGAGGATGGCGGCCAGCGCCAGAAAAAGCAGCACGAGCACGGGCACGCCCAGAACCGCCGTGCGGCTGAGAAAGGCCAGCCGCGTCGTCGTGATGGCTGGGCCACCCGTAACCACGTAGCCCAAGCCGGTGTAGAGCGACCCCGTGCCCAGCGTCGCCAAAATCGGCGTGATGCCGATGCGCGCGACGAGGAAGCCGTTAAACAAGCCACAGAGCGAGCCCGCCACCAGCGCCGCGACGAGCGCGCCCAGCAGCACCGTCGGCCCCGCCGCGCCAGCGCCGGCGGTCAACACCGTCGCCGCGGCGATGGCCGAGAGGTTGGCCGTGCCCACAATCGAGAGGTCGATGCCGCCGGTGAGCATGGTGATCATGATGGCAAAGGCGAGGATGCCGTATTCGGGAAACTGCACCGCCATTGACTGGAGATTGCGCACGGTAAAGAAGGTGTCCGGCAGCGCGAGGCTAAAGGCGGCGAAGATGGCGACAACGATGCCGAGCAGGAGCAGCGTGTGCGGGTCGGCGAGGCCGAGGCGGAGGGTGGGGCGGCGGGGGGTGGTTGGGGTGGTCATAGGTTGTAGAAGCCAGAGTTTTTCAACGCGGAGGACGCGAAGAACGCAGAGAGCCGCGGAGTATGTTTTATGTGGTTACTGAAGCGACTCGTATTTAGCTTTTGTTTTCTGATATATAAGCTCTTTATCTTCCAGCCGGGCTACTTCATCACTCCACCAGTCATATAGCTCTTGTCGACTACATAGTCGATCAATGCTGCGTATAAGTTCATCAGTCTGTTCGCCATATACTTCCAAATGATGGTTCAGAATGTCAGTTAGCGGGTGATCATGTGGTCTTCCGTTTCCCATAAAACCTCCTCGGTAGCTCGTCGACGCACAAAGGTTGCGAATACAATCACGCCTCGGCCAGCCCCACGCGCATCGACCCGGCGCGCCGCGCCTGAATGGCGGGAATGCCCGTGCCGATGATGATGATCGCGCCGACGACCACGCGCTGCCAGACGGTCGGCACGCCGATCAGGATGAGGCTATTGTTGGCGATCACAACGAGCGCGACGCCGAGCAGCGTGCCAACCACCGAGCCGCGACCACCGGTCAGGTACGCGCCGCCGAGCACGACGGCGGCGATCACGTTGAGCTCCAGGCCGACAATGTCCTGCGGGTTGGCCTGTCGGTTGAGCGCGCCAAAGGTCATCCCCGCAATGCCGGAGAGCAGGCCGACAAAGCCGTAGATAAAATACTGGATGCGCGGAATGTTAAAGCCCGCGCGCGCCGCGGCTTCCGCCGAGCCGCCCAGCGCGTAAATCCCGCGACCGAGCATGGTATAGCGCAGCAAAAACCACACGCCAATCGAGACGGCCAGCGTGATCAAAATCGCCGGGTGCAGGTTGGCCACGCCGCGCGTCATCGGCACGGTCACCAGCGCCGAGCGCGCAAAGGCCGTCATGCTGGGCGGGATATCGCGGATGATTTGGTTGCCGATGGCAAAGAGCAGGAAGCCGTGGAACATGCTCAGCGTGCCCAGCGTCACGATCAGCGTGGGCAGCTTGAAGCGCGCAATAAAAAAGGCGTTGATCAAGCCCAGCCCCAGCCCGATGATCGCTGCAATGATAAAGGCGACGATCATCGGCGCGCCCGGCGCGAACGCCAACAGCAGCTTGGTCGTCGAGTAGAGGGCGAAGACGCCAATCGCCGTAAACGAGACGTCGATGCCGCCGGAGATGATCACGATCAGCACGCCCATCGCAAAAATGCCGAGCACCGCGCTGCTGCGCAGCAGGTCGAACAGGTTGCCGACGGTGAAAAAGGCCGGGTTGCGCAGACCGATGTAGAGGCACAACGCGACGATAGTGATGGCGACGAGCGCTTCGTTGCTGCGGAGGAGTCGGGTCACGGGAGGAAGAAAGATTGAAGATTGAAGATTGGGTACGCTAGAATTCAGGTAATTCACCCCGTCTCGGAGTGAGCGTCCTGTGCAGCCAAGAGAATGACTTTGATAGTACAAGACGACGCAATTTGTCATTCCCGCGCAGGCGCAATGGCGTTAAGTTAAGGATTGCTCGTTCCACGCTCTGCGTGGAATGCACTGCCGGGAGGCTCTGCCTCCCTCTGAAGGCGGAGCCTCCTGCTTGGATTCCCAGGCAGAGCCTGGGAACCAGATTGCCTAACTTAACGCCATTGCGCGAAGGCGGGCATCCATGCTCGGCACAGCCATCAATAATCGGAATTCGCTGAGAACTTGATTACCGATTCATGGATTCCTACCGGAGTTTATCCTCGCGGAGGCGGGGCAGGAATGATACCTGGTCTTGGCTCCGCTTCCCTTTGTTCACTGACGTACCGCGGAGTGAGCATTCTCAAATGCGAACGGGCCGACGAGAAAATTTGACCACACAGGAGCCGAGTCAATTATCGACGCAGTCTTTGCCATAGAAATAGCAGACGTACGGATTCCCACAAAAGAAGCGCAGGAAAGAGCAGCATGTATACGTGCATTGAAAACACGTTTCCCGTGCTGCGAGCGTAGCAAACTTGCAGGTTGAAGGCTGACAGTGAATTGAACGAGCAGCCAACAAAATAAATGCCGGAAGCAAGCACCGCGACACCTATAAGCGTCGCGAAAAAGCGCACGTCATACCACACAGTTAGCGGGTGGCTACGAAACCACAGCAGCAGCGTTAGATATGCTGCTACCCATAACGTTGTGATCATGCCAAAGCCAAAGCTTACAAGCGTTATCAAACCCAGCGCAACCGCTGACACGATGCTCGCCAAGATTGGACGTTTCCACAACTTTGACCTACTTCTCCGCAAACAGATTGGCCTGAATCGGTGCACCGTTTGCATCTGAGGATGCTCACTCCGCGACAACTCACCCGCGACGGCCTCACCCCGCCACCAGCATCGACGCCAGTTCGTTCTCGTCCGTCTCCCCCGGCGTGACTTCCGCAGCGATTTGCCCGTCGCGCAGCAGCAGAATCCGGTTGCACGTTTGCAGCAGCTCCGGAATATCGTCCGAGATGACGAGCAGCCCCATGCCTTCGCCAGCCAGCCGACGAATTAGCTCGTGCAGCTCGTTCTTCGAGCCCACATCCACGCCGACCGTCGGGCCGTTCAAAATCAGCAATTTCGGGTTGCTTGCCAGCCACTTGGCGACGACCACGCGCTGCTGGTTGCCGCCCGAAAGCGTGCGCACGGGCAGCGCCGGATCATCCGTCTTGATGCGCAGCGCCGCCACCCATTCGTCAATCTGCGCGCCGACCCGCCCGCGGCTCGTCAGCCCCAGCCGATTCGTCAGCCCCGCCACCGTGCGCACGACGACGTTGCTGCCAATCGAGCGTGCCAGAAACAAGCCCTCCGTTAGCCGATCCTCCGGCACGTAGCCAATGCCGTGCTGGACGGCATCCTGCACGTCGCCGATTCTGGCTGGCTCGCCGTTGACCCAGATTTTACCGGAATCGACGGGCAGCAGGCCAAACAACACCAGCGCCAACTCCGTGCGCCCGGAGCCAAGCAGCCCCGTGACGCCGACGATCTCGCCCGCCTGCATGGAAAACGAAATGTCGTCCAGCGCGCCCTTGGCGCTGAGGTGTTCGACGCGCAGCAGCGGCGTTGCGTCGCCGTTGGCGACAAAGTCGTACGCGGCATCGACAAGCGCCTGCCCCGTCATGTCGCGCACGAGACGGGCGTGGTCATACTCGGAACGTTCGCCCGCGCTGACGTTTTGGCCGTTGCGCAAAACAATAATCTGTTCCGCCAGCGCCAGCACCTCGTTGAGCTTGTGGCTCACAAACAAAAAGGCGATGCCCTCGCCCTGCAGCTTGCGGATGACGTGGAGCAGCGCGCGGATTTCACGCTCGGTCAGCGCGCTCGTCGGCTCGTCCATGATGATGAGGCGAGCGTTTTGTCGCAGCGCGCGCGAAATCGCAATCAGCTGCTTGTTGGCGACGGACACGTCCTGCACGCGCACGTCGAGCGGAATGTTTACGTCGATTTCGGCAAGCGCTTCCTTGGCCACGGCGCGCACTTTACCCCAGTTGACAAAGCGCTGCCCCGACGCGACCTCTTCGTTGAGCGCGATATTTTCGGCAACGGTGAGATTGGGGAAGAGCGAAAAATCCTGGTAGATGACCTGCACGCCCTCGCGGATGGCGTCGATGGGCTGGAGCTTATCGTAGCGCGTGCCGTTGATAATGACCTCGCCCGCGTCGCGCGCGTAGACGCCCGCAATGATTTTGATCAGCGTCGATTTGCCACAGCCATTTTCCCCAACGAGGCAGTGAATTTTGCCGCGCTCAACGGTTAAGCCGACATCCTGCAGGGCGCGCACGCCCGCAAAGGATTTGGAGATACCGGTCAGTTGAATAAGCGCGTCGGCCATGGTCGGTGACGGGAAGGGGTGGGTGGGGAGTGGTTGAACGGCAGTCAGCAGTCGGCGGTGAGCAGTCCGCGACGAGTAATCGTGCCGTCAATCGCCACGGCCATGTTGGGCTTGACGCACGCGCCCGTCTTTGAGCGAAAGTTTATGCCCAGCTTTCTACCATCAGATTCGGCACGCGCTCAAAATCACGTCGATTGCGCGTTACAACAGTGGCATTTCTACTCAAGGCGATAGCCGCAATGCGCAAATCTTGCGTGCCAATCCGAATTTTCGCTTGCCGTAGGCGTTCAAATTCGACAACGGCATCCTCATCAAAAGGCAGCACTTGAATTGTGCGAAAAAATTCAACAGTCTGCATCAGGAGCTGAAACGCACGACTTGCATCAGTTTCGTTTTGAGCACGACGGACGCTCGCCAACCGACCCTGTACCTGCTCCGACAAGCTGATTACTGTTGTAGCGCGTTGCTGAAGAGGAAGCTGCTGTAAATGGTTAACTACCTTGGCGTTTTGACGTTGTACAAGCGAGACATGGTCTGTATCCAAAATGTAGAGCATGATGGCAGTCTATTCGTCATCTTGGGTTTGCATATCAATCTCGCCTCGGAAAGCATCAATATCCCGCTGAAGCTGTTTCCAATCGGCGTCATCGCCCCACTCGCCCGCAAAGCGCAGCCACGGATCGCGGCTCGCTTCGCTCTCCGCCCCGCTGGAAGCCGGAACGTCAATCTGCACAATTCGGCTCTGCCCCTGCCGCAGCGCAATCGCTTTGCGCACGCGCATTAAGGCATCCGCTTCGTTTACACCCGAAACCACAACCTCCGGCATTAAAACGGGGCGCGCCGAATAGCTTTCATCAGGCTGCTTAATTAGCAAAACATCGTATTGCATTGAAAAACTCCTAACCCCCGCTCAGCGCCGGAATAAAATGCACCTCGCTCGGCCCATCAAGCTTTGTCCGCAGCCCGTGATGGGTAATCGTGCCGTCGATCGCCACGTCGATGTTGGGCTTCACGCGCCCCTCCTCGACGCCGCCGGTTAGGTCCTGGTGGAGGGAGGGGATGAAAACAGTATGTTGGTTCGTAAAAATTGATCCACGAAGGGCACGAAGGAAGAAAGTCCAATCCTCTTCCCTTCGTGTTCCTTCGTGCCCTTCGTGCCCTTCGTAGATTATCTCCTCTAGTCCGCCGCGACCATCTCGCGCTCGCCCTGCTGCGACCACAGCGCCTGCATCACCTTTGGCGGCGACATGGGCAGCTCTTCAAAGCGAATGCCGAGCGCTTGGTAGATCGCGTTGGCGACGGCGGCGGGCGGCGGCACAATCGGCACTTCGCCGACGCCGCGCACGCCGTAGGGGTGGTGCGGGAAGGGCGCGTCCTCGACGAGGATGCAGTCGATCATCGGCAGGTCGAGCGCGGTGGGCATGCGGTAGTCGAGCAGGCTCGAATTCATCAGCAACCCCTCATCGTTGTAGAAGTACTCCTCGTTCAGCGCCCAGCCAATGCCCTGCACGGCCCCACCCTGAATCTGCCCTTCGACGTAGCTGGGGTGGATCGCCTTGCCCACGTCCTGCGCGGCGGTGTAGCGCAGAATGGTGACCTTGCCCGTCTCCGGGTCGACTTCGAGATCGACGCAGTGCGCGCCAAAGCCGGGGCCAAACTTCTGGGGATGGACGGAGGCGCTCACGATGATCGACGAGCCATCGGCGGTGATCTCCTGGGTCAGCTCCTCAAAGGTGGCGCGGTGGTCGCCACCGGAGAAGACGCCGCTCTCGACGGTGATTTGCTCTTCATCAAGCTCCCACAAATCCGCCGCGCGCGTCTTCATCTCGCCCAGCAGCTTGTGGCCCAGCTCATACGTCACCCAGCCGCCGGAGAAGGTCGTGCGGCTGCCGCCCGTTACGTCGTTGTAGGCCACGGTGTTCGTGTCCGCCACCTGCGGGTTGACCTTGCTCTCGCTGATGCCCAGCGTCTCGGCAAGCTGCATGGCCAAGCTCGTGCGCGTGCCGCCAATGTCCGTCGAGCCCTCGATCAGGTTGACCGTGCCGTCGGGGTTGAGCGCCGCCGTCGCGCTGGACTGGCCGCCCCAGTTAAACCAGACGCCCGTCGCCACGCCGCGCCCGCGATATTTGCCTTCGAGCGGCGCGTTGTAGTGCTCCGAATCCTTGAGCGCCTGCACCGTCTCCAGATAGCCGATGCGGTCGTGTGCCGGGCCGGAGGGGCGGCGGTCGCCCTCTTTCGCCCCGTTGATCAGGCGGAACTCCAGCGGGTCGATGCCCAGCTTTTCCGCCACTTCGTCCATCACCGTCTCCGAGGCAAAGGCGGCGTTGGTCGTGCCCGGCGCGCGGTAGGCCGCGGCCTTGGGCTTGTTGACGATTACGTCGTAGCCGTCGATTTGCAGATTCTCCAGCCGGTAGGGACCAAGGATGGTCGCCGAGGCCGCGCCCACGGGCGAGCCGGGATAAGCGCCCGCCTCATAGGCCAGCCAGGCCGTTGCCGCCGTGATCGTGCCGTCTTTCTTCGCGCCCACTTTGACCTTGATGTACGAGCCGGAGTTGGGGCCGGTGGCCGCAATCGTGGCCGAGCGCGTCATCGAAATTTTGACGGGGCGCCCGCCCGCCTTCTTGCTCAACAGCGCCGCCACCGGCTCCAAATACACGTTGATCTTGCCACCAAAGCCGCCGCCAATCTCCATCGGCGTCACCTTGACTTTGGCCGCGGGCATGCGCAGCAGCTCCATCATCTGCTTGCGCACGGCAAAGGCGCCCTGCGTGCTCGTCCACACTTCGAGCGAGCCGTCGGCGTTCCAGCGCGCCGTGCCGTTGTGCGGCTCGATGTAGCCCTGGTGCACCGGCGAAGCGATAAACTCGCGCTCCACGATCACGTCGGCCTCGGCAAAGCCCGCCTCTGCGTCGCCGCGCTTGTGCTGGATGTGCGCCGCCACGTTGGTCGGCTTGTCCAGCGTCTTGCCCAGCTCGTCCGTGCGCAGATCGTCCAACAGAATCGGCGCGTCGTCCGCCATCGCCTTGCGCACGTCCTGCACCACCGGCAGCCGCTCGTACTCGACCTTGATCAGCTTGATCGCCTCATCCGCCGTGTGCCGGTCCGTTGCCGCGACGGCGGCGACGGCGTGGTAGTGGTACAAAACCTTGTCGTCCGCCAACACGTTGCTGCTGCTGTACTTCATGTTGGAGGCCCCCTCGCCGAGGTCAACCACCTTGTCCGCCGCCTGCGGCATATCCTTGTGCGTCACCACCGCGACGACGCCGGGGTGGGCCTCGGCCTCGCTCGTGTCGATGGAGACGATGCGCGCGTGGGCGTGGGGGCTGCGCAACACCGCGCCGATCAACATGCCCGGCAGCTGAATATCGCCGCCGTATTTGGCGTAGCCGGTGACTTTGTCAACGCCGTCGTGGCGGATGGGCCGCTTGCCAATCACTTGGTAGCTGCCGTTGTGATCGAAGCCGTTCGAGCCGTTTTTGTGAGATCCGTTCGTGCCGTTTGTACTTGCCATTGTGTTCCTCCGGAACTATTGACTATTCAGGTTCGATTGCGTTAGAGGGATAAGTCACGTATCACCCCCTTTCCAACCTCCCCCATGGTGGGGGAGGGCTGATTCTTCGTTTGCTTTGCGACGGCTTTTTCCCGCGCACGTGGGCGGAAAACCGATTCTTTACCTGCCCAGTCGCGGCTTCCTTCCCCAGCTGGGCAGGGGTTCCTACATCGCCACCGGGTGCACGCCCTCTTCCGTCACCTCCACGCTGTCGCTAGCGTCGAGCACGGCGCGCACGATTTTGTCGTAGCCGGTGCAGCGGCAGAGGTTGCCCGCCAGCCAGTAGCGGACTTCGTGCTCGCTGGGGTCGGGATTCTTGTCCAGCAGCGCCTTGGCTGAAACGATAAAGCCCGGCGTGCAGATGCCGCACTGGAGCGCCGCGTGTTCGAGGAACTTCTGCTGCACGGGGTGCAGCCCCTCGCTGTTGCGCGCCACGCCCTCCACCGTCTCGACCGCCGCGCCCTGGGCCTCCACGCCGAGCACGAGGCAGGCGTTGACCAGCGTGCCGTTAAAAATGATGTTGCACGCGCCGCAGTTGCCGTTGTTGCAGCCTTCCTTGCTGCCCGTCAGCCCCGCGACATCGCGCAATACCTCCAGCAGGCTCTGCCGCGGATCGACGAGCAGCTGCATCTCTTGTCCATTAACCGTTGTCTGTACAACTGTTTTGGTTGCCACGTGTTTCTCTCCAATTTGCGATGTATGGATTCACTAATGTGAACTTTGACTTTAAAGCTTAAGGAGCTGTCTTTTGGCTGCATCGAACTCCTCTTCTGTAAGTATTTCTCTCGTTTTCAACTCGTTCAGCCGTTCGAGTTTGGCAACTAGGTCATCACCTTCTTTCTCTTGAGGGGTCTTTGCAACAGTTTCAACTTTTTTGGATGCGTAATCGGCAAAAACTCGCAGTGCTTCCCCTCGTGTGTTTAGAAGAGCATCAAACATAGCTCGTTCAAAATCCCCACTTGCTGAATTTGTACGAATATGAAGCACTATCGAACCACCGTGCGAAAAATTTCCCTTCCTAAATTCCACTCGAGCTATGTGCGAATAAGCGAATTCACGATAGAAGGGATATGGGCTTTTGAATAGCCCTCCGTTTACCTTACCAGCAAAAAACAATCTGATATTTGTTGCCCACAGAAACCCCTCGCTTCTTTTAACTCCGGTATCTGTTCTGTATCCAATACTAACATCGATTGCCTTTTCAGGAATTTCGCCCGGCTGAAAGAAATCCATCGCAAATCCAATGGATTTCTTTTTAATCTTACCTGCATTAAGCACATAATTTGGAACATATTGAGGATTTCGAACATCAGAAAAGCAGTCTTGCATCACTTCTCGGATAGCCATCATCATCTTGCTCTCAGCTTGCATGTTCGTTATCTCTCTTTTCTCAAAGGAGGGGCATCGATGAGCGCGAAGATGGTGCTATCGTGGCACCATAGCCTCGGCATCCCCCCCCTTCTTTCTGCCAATGCTATTCTTACCGATTCGCCTGCGCCCGCTCAA
Organism: Caldilineaceae bacterium; assembly: GCA_965213535.1. GTDB lineage: Bacteria > Chloroflexota > Anaerolineae > Caldilineales > Caldilineaceae > JBCCFC01. The sequence continues at coordinate 4,587,688 of OZ243888.1, read as the reverse complement.
TCGCCGTCTCCAGCGTGCGCTTCGTCATCACGCCCGCCAGGTGCTTGCGGTATTCCGCCGTGCCGCGCATGTCGCTGATTGGGGTGGCGGCGTCGCGGGCAAGCTGCGCCGCGCGCTCGATGGTCTCTTCGCTGGCGGGCTGGCCCGCTAGCTCATCGCTGATCGCCTGCACCAGCAGCGGCCGCGGGGCGACGGCTCCCAGGGCAACGCGGACTTTGTCGAGGGTGCTGCCGTCGTCGCTTAGCTGTACGGACGTACCGGCGCTCACCACGGCAATGTCCATCTCGTTGCGGGGAATAAAGCGCAGGTAGGCCGAGCCAGAGCCGGACTGCGGCGCGGGCATGTGGAGCGAGACGAGAAATTCGTCCTCCTCCATCGCGTTGCGGCGTGGGGCGAGGCAGAAGTCCTCCACGGGAATTTCGCGCGTCCCGTTCGGCCCGGCCACTTTGGCCACCGCGTAGTGCGCAATCATAATGGGAATGGAATCGCCAGCCGGGGAGGAGGTGCAGAGGTTGCCGCCCATCGAGGCGCGCCCCTGAATTTGTACGCCGCCGATCAGCGTCGCCGCATCCATCAGGCCGGGGTAGGCGTTTGCGATTTCGTCGTGCTCATACATGCGGTAGCAGGGCACGGCGGCGCCCATCGTCAGCCCGTTCTGCGCGTCGTAGGTCAGCTCGGTCGCCTCTGGCAGGCTTTTTACGTCGATCACGACCTTGGCGTGCTTGCGCCCTTCGCGCAGGTCGATCAGCAGGTCGGTGCCGCCGCTGAGCAGGCTGGCGTCGCGGCCGTGCTCGCCCAGCAGCCCGACGACTTGGTCGAGGCTGCTGGCCGTTACATAGTCAAATGGTTGCACAGTGGTCTCCTTTGGAAATGACAGATGAAAATGGCAGAAACTACTTTGTGGGAAGTTTTAGGTTCGTGGTCTTATTATAAGCGCGATGACGAGATAGGTCAACGGCTTGTGAAGAATTGGCGAACTTTGCCGCACGGGGAGCAAATCTTGTATAAGCGGCGTTGAGACAATAACCAATCTAATGGATGCAAGCGCGAAGCCCGCGCAACAGAGCAACAAGCAAGAGTCCGCTACTACCTGCCACCAACTTTTTGTGTACAACAATTTCACATGGACAACCAACTCCTCCACTTCGCCAACCAAACCCTCGCCAATCCGCTGCTCGATTGGCTGATGATCGCGCTGACGACCGTTGGTTTTGGTCTGCTGCCGCTGAGCGGGCTGGCGCTGGCGACGCGGCGCCAGCCCGAGCGGCGGCGCGTGGGCCGCGCGATCTTGGCCGCGCTCGTGGCGGGCGGCGCGGCGACGCTGATCTTCTACTACCTCGCCCTGCGCCCGCGCCCGGAATTTGCAACGGACCTCGCGGCGCTGCCCGTGCGCCTGCTGCTGCCCACGCCCGCCTTTCCCTCCTTTCCCAGCGGCCACAGCGTCGCGGGCTTCGCCTTTGCCGCTGTAGTAATTTTGGCCGCGCGCGGCTCCGATCACCGCTGGTTCTGGACAATTACCGCGGCGTTGTGCGCCCTGGGCATTGGCGTCAGCCGCGTCTATCTCGGCCACCACTACCCATCGGACGTAATGGGTGGAGCGGTGCTGGGGGCGGCGATTGGGGCGGCTTGTTATGGGCTGCTTGTGCCGAAAAGCCGGGGCATTGCCCGGCTGCGCTGGCTGCTCTGGCCGCAGATCGCCGTGGTGCTGCTGGGGACGCAGATGGCTTATTTGGGCTATTTACCGTGGTGGCTGCTAACGTGGCCGGGTGCGGACAAGGTGCTGCACGCGCTGCTCTTTGGCTCGGTGGCCTTTTGGCTAAACCTGTGGTGGGACGGGCGCACGGTGCGCTTGCCCAGATTGGGCCGGCACCTACCGGGCTGGCGGCTGCCGCTGGCCGTGCTCGTGCCGCTGCTGCTGATTGCCACGGAGGAGAGTCTGCAAACGCTTTCGCCCCGCCGCACGGCAGATTGGCGCGATCTCGTTGCCGACTTGTGCGGAATTGCGCTTTTCTGGTGGCTCAGTCAGCGCGTGCGTGGGCGGCTGAGCATCTCCGTCAGCAAGCCACCCAGCGCACAGGACGTGCCGGTATAGACCGCCAGCCCCCAGCTGCCATCGAGAATAAAAAGGGCCAGCAGGGGAATGCTGATCACGCCGCCGATAAAGGCGTGCGTGCCGCCGCGCTGGCCCACGTAGAGCGCCGTCGCCGCGCCAGCGATTAGGGCAGCGGCAATGAGGATAAACAGCGCCGCCGCGCTGACGCCCAGCCGCGCAGCGATTAGGGCGGCCACGGTTACCAGCAGCAAATTGGCGGCCAGCGCAAAGACGATGCCTTGCCAGCGCAGCGGCGCGCGCGCACCGGATGATTTGCGGGTCATAAAAGGGTTTGAGAGAAAAGGCGGTAGGGCCGCCGCAATAGAAGAAGACGGTAAAAAGAGATTGAAGAGAAAGACCGATACGGTTTCGTATCGGCCCGTGCTAAACTTTTTAATTGTACCCGCCCGTGCGCCGGTGGGCAACTTTGCTAACGGGAATTCTAAATTTGGTAAACGCTGATCAGGGGTTAGGAAAGGAAATTAGTAGTTCGCCAATGTTCAATTGGCGGGTAGACCAAAACCCCATCCCCAACCCCTTCCCCTCTAGAGGGGAAGGGGCAACGAGGCTTCGTTGATCAAGAACCAGCGTGGAGGGGTTGGGGTTCTGCCAGCCGTGCCCTTCGCATCCGCCAAAAGATATTTACGCCGCTGTGTACCAACCACAAACTGCACGAATCTTCGCGGGTGACCCTTTCTTATTTGTGCAGTTCGTGGCTCAAATTCTTTTGAGTTTGGAATTGCTGCTTTGCTGAAACGAACGCCCCGCCTACTGCAGCACCATGGGCTGTGCTTCAGCAGTATCCAGCATGGGGAGGAAGACGGCGGCGTCGCGCCGGCTGTGCACTTCGAGCTTGGACAGAATGTTGTGAACGTGGTTCTTGACCGTGCCCACTTCAATAGTCAGCTCGGTGGCAATTTGGTTGTTGGTCATGTGTTGGCCAATCAAGTGCAGCACTTCCACCTCGCGCCGTGTTAGCAGCGAAAGCCGCTCGTTGTAGCTGGAAGCACCCCCCACACGACTGCTGATCTCCGCCAGCCGCGACATCAACGCACCCGCCACCGCGGGCTCCACCAGCGATTGACCGCGCTGGGCCGCGTAAATTTTGCTCACCAACGCCTCAATCGAATCGGAGGAGAGTATATAACCCACCGCGCCCGCTTCCACGTAGGCCACGATGGTTGACTTTACCGAAGGCAGGCCCATTACCAAAATTTTCAGATGTGAGTGGCGCGTGGACAGCCTGCGAATCAGTCGCGACACATCCATCCCCGGCAGTTCATGCCAAATAAGCAGCACGTCGCACTCGGCGATGGTGACATCCGCTTGGATCTCGCTGGTGGCGGAGCCCACAATCGAAAAATCCTCCTCTTTGGTCAGCACGCCCTCAAGCAGATCGCACATCAACGTGCTTCGCTCAAGAATGCCAATGCATATTTTATCAAGCACTACATGTCTCCTTATATCGGGCTCGCGTGTGTGGTGCGAGCAAGCAGCCCCATGCGGCTGCACCTGTCGTCATTAGCTCCAAATTTGGGAAGCAGAAAAAGTTTGATCCGCAAGTGGCGCGGACGGAAGAAACGTACTGGAACACAGTTGAGCAAGAACGCCATTCGCAGCGTTTGCCAAGGCCGCTCCAGAAAATTCACCGCACCCCGTATCTGTCACTGCCCAGACAATTATGCAAATTCTTCACTGGTTGCGGGCAGCGACAGTCACATTCGCGTTTTACCTGTTTTCTTGGATCCGCCCAAGGCTGTTCCAAGAAAATAAATACCCCATCGGTGAGCCGAAGTGACTCTCACGGCCCTCTATCAGAACGGGTTGCCAACAGGATAATGGGCGTGACTGTCACCTCTGACGGGGTAATTTAATTCTTGGATTAGTCTAGATGAAAATAGCTGGCCCGGTGTTGCTTGGGTTGCCAAAAACGCCGAAGCGAACTATAGTCTTACTCTCCTATTTTGAGTTCGCGGCTGTTCCGCCCAGCTGGGCTGCTGAACAATAAAATAGGCTGCACTAGCTGAGCCACCAATGTCCTATTGCTATGCACAACAGCTACCGGGTGGCCAAGCTCGGTCGACATTTTGCTGATAACTCAAATTTGGGTGGTGCGCGGCGCCCCCTTCCCCAACCCTTCCCCCACGCGTGGGGAAGGGGGCTTAAAACTCCCCTCTCCCAGGATGGGAGAGGGGCTGGGGGTGAGGGCCAAGTCCCAAATGTTAACGGAACCTAACTCACTGCGGGAACATTTCCTATACATAGGTATAGTATGGCACATATCCTTTCTGTATCATATGGGGGATGTCCCTACCCGTAATGGTGTTTGTTGCTCGCTGCTTATCGGCGGAGCATCAACCATAATCTCAGCTCTATGAACAAATACAGGCAGTAAGCAGTAGCCAACAATCACCAAAATACCGTCTACTCACGAAAGCGAACTCCATGCCCATTACCACCGCCCTTGTCGGCTGCGGCCACATTCATATTCGCGGCTTTACAGAGCGTCTCGCCGCGCGCAACGATGTTCAGGTAAAGTACGCCTGGGACCACCAGCGCGAGCGTGCCCAGAAGTGGGGCGGCCCGCTTGGCGCGCAAATTGTGGACGACCCAAACACCATCTGGCGCGATGCCGGCGTCGACGCCGTGATTATCAACGCTGAAACCGACCGCCACGGGCCGCTCGTCGAGGCGGCGACCAACGGCAAGTTGGGGGCGGCCAAACATCTCTTTGTCGAAAAGCCGCTGGGCTTTAGCGCGGGCGACGCTTACCGCATGGCCGCCCAAATTGACGAGGCGGGCGTTCTTTTCCAGACGGGCTACTTTATGCGTGGGCAGCCGATCCACCAATTTTTGCGGCAGCAGATCGCTGATGGCGCATTTGGCCAAATGACGCGCTTTCGCCACGTCAACGCGCACAGCGGCGCGCTCGGCGGCTGGTTTGACGACGAGTGGCGCTGGATGGCTGATCTGGCGCAGGCGGGTGTCGGCGGCTTTGGCGATCTGGGCACGCACTCGCTCGACATTCTGCTCTGGCTGATGGACGCCGGGCCAGGGGGCGCTATCGAACGCGCGACGGCCTCCATGCGCGTGGCGACTGGTCGCTACGGCGAGACGGATGAGTATGGCGAGGGGCTGCTTCAGTTCGAGGGCGGCGCGATTGGCAGCCTCGCCGCGGGCTGGGTCAGCATTGCCAACCCGCTTGGGCTGGAGATTAGCGGCACCGAGGGCCACGCTTACGTTGTTAACCGAGATGGGCGGAACGGCGAGCTGTTTTTTCAGAGCGAGCACGTCGATGGCGCGGATGGCCAGTCGCCCTGGACGGATTTGCCCGAAGCTTGGCCGCACGCCTTTGAGCTATTTCTGAACGCCGTGATCCAGCAAAAGGAGATGGGCACGCACGATCAGCCGCTCGTCAGCGCCCAAGAAGCCGCCCGCCGCAGCGCGGTGATGGAGGCGATGTACGACGGCGCGGAGAATGGGCGCTGGGTGACGCCCAGCAAAGAGTAAAAGAGCCAGGAAAACGAACCGCAGATGAACGCAGGCAAACGCAGATTTGTATCAAAACTAAATAGCCGCGTCCATCCGCGTCTATCCGCGGTTCTCATGCTTTTTCTGTTGATGGCGTGCGCTCCTGCACCGGAGGCGAACGTCATCGGCTACCTCATCGCCGAGCAGCTCGGCACGGTGGGCGACGCGCCAACCGCTGGCCCCACCGGCTCGCTGGCGGGCCAGGTGGTGTACGACGGTACACCCGTCGCCTCCGCCACCGTGATCGTGGCCGAACGGTGGGGCACGCCTCACGTAGCCACCACCAACGCCGACGGTCGCTACACCATCGAGGGCGTGCCGCCGGGCCAATACGTTCCCGCCGCCGTGGCCCCCGGCTTCAATGAAGCGGCGTTGACCGACGCCTTGGGCTTGCCCTACCTCGTCGAGGTGCGAGCCGACGAAGTCACGAGCGCCCCGCCGCTGCGGCTGGAGCCGCACGTGCCCGCCCCGCTGCCCCCGCTGGCCGATCTGGCGCTGGCGCAGACCGCTACCTTCACCACCACCGCTGCCTTTCCGCCCAATTCCATTGCCCAAGTCCAAGCCTTCCGCTTCGAGCGCACGGCCGCCAACGGCCAAAGCGCAACGGTCGATACGCTGCGGCTCTACCTCCCGCTCGACGTGGACGAGCGCGCGCCGCTACCGCTCGTTTTCGTCGCCTACCCCGGCTTCGTGGACGACTGGTCGCCCGTGAGCACGGCGGTGGCGGCACAGGGCTACGCCGTGGCCGCGTGGTCGCCGCTGGGGGTGCGCGCCGTAGACATCGACGCCCACGCCCAGGACGCCCGCGTGGCGCTCGACCTGGCGCGGCGCGGCGAACTCGATCCGCGGGTCGACGGCTCGCGCGTGGCCGTAATGGGCGGCAGCTTTACCAGCGCCGTGCTGCACCGCCTCCTGCGCGACGAAAGCGAGCACGTCGACGCCTGGGTCACGCTCGGCGGCATCAGCGATGCCTTTGCGGGCGCGGCGGCCTTTTACCGCAGCGAGATCACGCTGCCCGAACGCTTCCGCCTAATCATTCCGGCGCTGGGCGCGGCGGACCTGCAGCCGGTAGAATTCCTGCGCTATTCGCCCCTCTACAGCGCGGCCCAGCTCCCGCCCACCCTCATCATCCACACCGCCAGCGACCGCGTCATCCCCATCGAGCAGGGATATGCGCTGGCTCAGGCGCTGGAGGCCGCGGGCGTCCCGGTCGAGACCTTTTATTATGAGGACGTGACGCACTACCTGCTGCAAATTGGGGAGGATTTAACGGAAGCGGACGGGGAGATGCTGTCGATTGTGGTGGGGTTTATTGAAGATAATCTGGAATAAATGGTGAAAACAAAAAAGCTGCCTATTCAGGCAGCTTTTCTAAGCTCCTCGGGTTGGACTTGAACCAACAACCCTGCGGTTAACAGCCGCATGCTCTGCCAATTGAGCTACCGAGGAATAATTTACCGGAAGTCAGTGTATGGCACCGCGGGGCTTTTGTCAAATTCGCCAAACCGTTAGAATGCACTTGAGTCCGGGACGAGATAACAAAGCCGTGCGGCAGATGCAGAGACTGTACAAAAGCCACGAGAGATTGAAGGCCAGCAGAAGGGTTAAATTTTGTCATTTCCGCGTTCGCGAGAATGACAAAACTACCCGGTTGCTAACTCGATCTTCCTTAAACTCAACTTGAGCAAATCACCCCCAAATCACCCCTTGGTCGTCCTACTCGCTCAGGTAATCGCGCAGCTTGCGAGAGCGTAGCGGGTGGCGCAGCTTGCGCAGGGCCTTGGCCTCGATCTGGCGCACGCGCTCGCGGGTGACGTTAAACTCCTTGCCCACATCCTCCAGCGTGCGGCTGGCCCCGTCCTCCAGGCCAAAGCGCATGATCAGCACCTGCCGTTCGCGCTCGTTGAGCGCATCCAGAATTTCCGTCATCTGCTCCTTGAGCAGGCGGCGGCTGGCCGTGTCCACCGGGCCGGGCAGGCTGTCGTCCTCGATAAAGTCGCCGAGATAGCTGTTTTCCTCGTTACCCACGGGCGTTTCCAAGCTCAGCGGCTCCTGGCTCAAGCGCTGGATGCGGCGAACTTTGGCCGAGGCGCGCTCCAGGTTGCGCTCGATCTCGCGCGAGAGCGGCGTGCCGTCTTCGATAAAACGCTCGACATCGCTGACCTCGTCGGCGTCGATAAAGTCCATCTCCAGCGCCAGCTCCTCATACGTCGGCTCGCGGCCCAGCTCCTGCTGCATCCGGCGCTGCGTGCGCCGCTGCCGGTTGATCGTTTCGACCATGTGCACCGGAATGCGAATCGTGCGCGCCTGATCGGCGATCGCGCGGCTGATGGCCTGGCGAATCCACCACGTGGCGTAGGTGCTAAACTTGAAGCCGAGCGTGTGGTCAAACTTCTCCACGGCGCGCATCAGCCCCAGGTTGCCCTCCTGAATCAAATCAAGAAAGTTAAGCCCGCGCCCGATATAGCGCTTGGCGACGCTGACCACGAGGCGCAGGTTGCACTGTGCCAGGTGATCAAACGCGCGCTTGCCGTCGCTGACGCGCAGCTCCAGCAGGTCGCGTTTGTCCAGATCGGGATTGTCGCTTTCGTCCATCTCGGCAATCGCCTGCAGCGCCAGGTTGCCCTGCTCGATGCGGCGGGCCAGCTCCAACTCCTGCTCGCCCGTTAGCAGCGGGTGGCGGCCGATGTCGCGCAGGTACATGCGCACGGGGTCCAGGCTCTGCCCCAAATCCTGAACGTCCTCGATCAGCTTTTCGATGGGAACGAACTTTTCCTGCTCGATCTCCTCCTCCATCTTCTCATCGCGGTCGATGCGGGGGATGGGGGTGGTATCGTCGCTCTCCTCTTGGTCCGCCTCTGCGGGAATATCGTCGAAGACATCTTCCTCGGCCTGCTCTTCGCCGAGGTTGATGTATTCGTCCAGCTCACTTTGTCCACCGCGGGTGTCTCCGCCGCGAGTGTTTTTACTGGGAGCGTTTCCGCCGCGGCCGCTTCCGTCGCGGCTGCGCGGGATGGTGGGCAGCGCCGAATCGCTCTTGATTCGGGGGCTATCGCTGTCGGTTTGTCGGCGGCGTCGTGTGGCCATACTGTTCCTTAAAATACCCTATTCGCCAAAAACGTACCCGGATTTCATCGGGCGGCAGTGCGTTCTCTGATGCTAACGCACGCGCAATCCTTGTGCAAGTTGCGCGGCTCGTGAATTGCCGCTGGGCGGCGCAAAGAGCGCCGTTTGGTTGAGCCGCGCCTGCTGCAGCTGCAGGTGGAGCAGCTCGCGGCGGTTGCGGTCGTTGATCGAGTAAAAGCTGTGCATCGTCTCCGCGTCGTTGCCCTGCTGCGCCTCGACCATCAGATAGCGGATGTTGAGGCTCTCCTCCTTCAGCCGCTGGTGGCGGATGCGCAGCAGCACCTTGATCACGTCGCCGCGCATATCGGCTATGCTGCACTGGGGCAGCTGAATACCGTGGATGATCAGCTCGGCCAGCCGCGCGTGCAGATGCTCGGTCAACATTTCTTGAAAGAGCTCGACGTCCCACTGCTCATCGCTGGTGATAAAGTGCTTGAGCGCACGAAAAATCTCCTGGTTTTCCACATTCTGCCAGTCGTCCGTCGCCACGGGGTCGACCTCCAGCTCCTGGGCTCGCCCCGCCAGCCAGACGAGCAGGTCCGGCTCCTGCAGCAGCCGCGCCAGCAGATATTCCTCCTGCGGCGTAACGTGGCCCGCTGCCGGCGCGGAGCTGGTTGCGGGCTGGCGCGCGGTGGGGCGGCTTGGCTGGGCCGATGCGAGGCGGCGGGGCTGCCCCGCATCGCGCTGAACCGATGGGGGCTGCTTGACAGTTTTCTTTGCCGAGGCCGTCTTGGCCGCGGCCTGTACGCGTCCGTTGATCGTCAGCTCATCCACGTGCACGAGCTGGCTCAGCTGCTGCACGTAATGCTGCTGCTCGATCTCGTCGCCCAGCTCGGCAATCAGCGGCGCGAGGTCGGCCACGGCCTGGCCCTTGCCGTGGGCGCTCGCCAAATCATACTCATCGGCAACGATGCGGAAATAAAAGTCCACCAGCGGCGCGGCTTCGGCGACGAGCGTCTGCCACAGCGACTTGTCCTGCCGAACCACGTCGTCCGGATCGCGGCCCGGCGGCATGGAAACGATTTTCAGGTTGGCGCTCAGCCGCTCCTCAAAGGCCATGCGGCCGGTGGCCGTCACGCGCGGCTTGGTGGTTCGGCTGAGCGCCTGGCGCGCCTGGTTGAGGCCGCGCAGCGTGGCCTGCTGGCCCGCGGCGTCGGCGTCGAGCGCGAGCACGAAGTTGTCCGTGTAGCGCTGGAGCTGCTGGAGCTGCTCGCTCGTGAGCGCCGTGCCCATGCAGGCGACCACGTTGGCAAAGCCGTGCTGGTGCGCCGCGATCACGTCCATGTAGCCTTCGACGATCACGACTTGGTCGGCGTCGCGGATCGCCTTGTGGGCCAAATCGATGCCGTAGACGACGTGCGACTTGTGAAAAAGTGGCGTCTCCGCCGTATTCAAATACTTGGGCACGCCATCACCCAGCACGCGGCCACCAAAGCCGATTGTGCGACCCTGCTTGTCCCGAATTGGGATCATCACGCGGTTGCGGAAGGCATCGTAGTGGCTGTCGCGCTGCTCGTTGTGCTTGAGCAAGCCCGCCTCCACCTGCTGCTCGATGGGGTAGCCCTGTTCGTCGAGGTAGCTGCGCAGGCTCTCCCACGAATCGAGCGCAAAGCCGAGGCCAAAGCGGTCGGTGGCGGCGCTGTCGATGCCGCGGTTGGCGAGGTAGTCGCGGGCGGGGGCGGCGGCGGGGTGGTGGCGCAGGATGTGGCCAAAGTAGCCCGCGGCGGCAGCGTTGATCTCGTGCAGCGATTTGCGCTGCTGCTCGGCCTCGCTGTTGGTCGCGCGCAGCTCGACGCCCGTCTCGCGGGCCAAAACTTGCAGCGCCTCGCGAAAATCTAAATTCTCCTGCTTCATCAAAAAAGAGAAAGCATCACCACCCACGCCGCACTGGCCAAAGCAGCGCCACGTGTCGGACTGTGGGAAGACGACAAAGCTGGGCGTGCGCTCGCTGTGAAAGGGGCAGCAGGCTTTGTAGGTGCTGCCCGCCTTCTTGAGCGGCACGTAGCGCGACACCAGCTCGACCAAGTCGAGCCGCTGCTTGATTTCGTCGGTCACGCTGCCGAAGGCGTCGGTTGCCCCGCTGTTGGCCATGATTAATTGTCTATCTTGGAAGCAGATGGGTGAAGGCGAGCCCGGTGGACCGGCATTGCGCCGTGCCGCGCTGCGAAGGGTCGTTCAAAAATTATAACGTCTGTTCTAAACGGTGTCAAAGTGGGGATCGGAAGGGGTAGATTCGTTTGCGGGGCGAGCGGTTAGATTGCCCATTAGAAGCAGAGAGCGTGAAGAAGATACGCGAGATTGAAGGTCAGCGAAGACTTTAGATTTTGTCATGCCCGCGAAGACGCAATGGCGTTAAGTTGGTGATCGTGCTGACGTAAATGCAGCCATTGGCACCGGACGCTTCGGGGGCACGTTCGCATTTGAGAATACTCACTCCGCCGCTTTACTCCCTTAACTTAATGCCATAACTTAATGCCATTGCGCGTGCGCGGGAAAGACGGGACTGGCCGGTTTCTAGTTCAATCTGCCGCTTCTTCAAACCAAAACACGCCCGCCTCCACTACCCCGCGCGCAGCCCCGCCACGGCCCGGCGCATCTCGCGCCACGAGAGGCGCTGGCCGTAGCGCAGCATGCCCACCTGCAGCAGCCGACCCACCACCCAGAGCATCAACGCGGCGGTAGCGGCCAACAGCAGCCAGCTGGTGATGTACTGCCAGAGCGGAACCTCGGTAAGCTGTGTACGCGTCAGCATCACGATGGGCGAGGTGAAGGGGAAGAGGCTCATGCCCACCACCAGCGGGCTGTCTGGGTTCTCGAAAATTAGCCACGAGAGGTAGAGCGGCAGCACCACCAGAATGGAGATGGGGCCCGCGGCCTGCCGCCCCTCGCTCACGTCGGTGACGCTGATGCCGACGGCGGCGAAGAGCGCGCCGACAATAAGGTAGAGCGGCACAAACCACGCCACCGCTACGCCCACCGTTTCCGGCTCCAGCGTTAGCTCGAAGGGCAAATCAAAGCGGCTGCGCACCACGAGCAGCGCGATCAGCAGCAGCGCCACCCACACGCTAATTTGGGTGAGGCCCACGCCAATTAGCCCCAGGATCTTGCCGCTCATTAGCTGCGTCGGTGTAATAGAGGTGATCAGGATTTCCATGGTGCGATTCTCTTTTTCGTCCACCACGGCCTGGATCAGGTAGCCCGCCGTCGTCATAACGGAGATGAGGAAGAAGAGACCGATAAGAAAGGGTGCGAGAAAGGCAAGCGGGCTGCGCGCATCTTCGGGATTGCCGAGCGATTCAAAGCGCACGTCCGGCCAGCGGCTGAGCGCCGCTGCCTCGGCGGGCGACGCCTCGGCGGGCAGGTTGGCGGCAATCAGGCTGGCGCGAAGATAGTCGCGCAGGGCGTCGCCGACGTCGTCCTCGGCAAAAGAGCCGCCCAGCGCGCCCGCGTGCGTCAGCGCGAGATTGCCCGTCTCCAAATAATCGTCCGCCGCCACGGCGTAGCCCGCGATCTCGCCCGCGTCGAGCGCTTGGCGAGCGGCGGCTTCATCGCTGAACACGCGCACGGGCACGTCGTCCGCAGGGGCACTGTCGGCAACCTCCGCTGGCGCGACGAGGCCGAGCGGCTGCGCGGCGAGCGGGTCTCTGTCGCTGCGTGAAGCAAAGAAAAAGCTGCCTGCAAAGACAACGGCCAGGATCAGCGGCATGCCCAGCACGGCAAATAGAAAGCCGCGCCGCAGCACGTGCCGCCGGTATTCGTGGCTGGTGACGAGCCAAAGTTTTCTCATGCTGTTACCAGCTCTCCCCCACGCGATTCGACCTCGGCCACGCTGTGGCCGACCGTTTGGATAAAAATTTCGTGCAGGCTGGGCAGCGCCACCGAGAAGTGCTCAACAACAATTTCCGGGTGCTCCACCATGGCGTGCAGGAGCGCCTGGGGGCTGTCCTCGTCGGCCAGGGTGAGCCGCCACGCGTCGCGCTCGCGCCGGGCGTGCTGCACCAGGGGCAGCGTGTCGATGGGCCCCGTGCCGCGCACCTCCACCGTGTTGCCCGCAAAGCGACGGCGCACGGCCTCGACTTCGCCATCCAGCACCACGCGCCCGTCGTGCAGCAACGCCATGCGATTGCAAATTTCTTCGACTTGGTGCATCTGGTGAGTCGACATGACAATGGTCTTGCCCTCATCGCGCAAGTCCAGCAGAATCTGGCGAGTCAGCTCGGTGTTGACGGGATCGAGGCCGGAGAAGGGCTCATCCACGATGATAAGATCGGGGTCGTGCAGGATGGTGACGATAAACTGGGCTTTTTGGTGCATGCCGCGGCTCATCTCGCTGAGCTTTTTGTCGCGGTGCTCCCAGAGGTCGAGCCGCTTCAGATATCCTTCCGCGCGCTCGTCCGCCTCGGCGCGCGACATGCCCTTGAGCGAGGCGAGGTAGCGGATCACGCGGCTCAGCTTTTGATCGGCATAGAGGCCGCGCTCTTCGGGCAGGTAGCCGATGCGATTCTTCTTGGCCTGCGTCATCGGCCCGCCAAAGACGGAAATCTGGCCGCTGTCCGGGCGCAGAATATCGAGCATCATGCGAATGGTTGTCGTTTTCCCCGCGCCGTTGGGGCCGAGCAGGCCAAAAATTTCGCCCGCCGCCAGCTTTAGGCTCACGCCGTCCACCGCCTGGTGGTCGCCAAAGCGCTTGTGAACATCGTCGATTACGACCTGCCAGTTGTGCTGTGCATCGTCCCCTGCGTTGTATGCCGAGCCACTGCTGGATGCTGGGCCGCTGCCGTTGGTGCGGTCGTCTAGGTAATTTGCCATGGTGCTCCCGCCAAAAGGTAAATGAATGCTTAAACAGCTATACGCGAAAAAGCGCTTCGTGTTGCATGATTCTACAGCATCTTGCGCTGCCTCTTCAAGAACACCCGTTGACTGTTTTCCGACTTTCCTTGCCTATCTGTCCGATAACGCCTCACGCACGCGCTGGACAAGCGCGCGCTGCTGCTGCAAATCCTGTGCGCCATCGGTACGCACTTCGATGAGGCGCGTGCCGTTGCCATCGAGGCTGGTGGCGAGCGCTTGTGTGAACGATGCGCGGTCGTCGGCGCGCAGGTGGTCGATCTCGAAGAGGCGGGCGGCGTGGGCAAAGTCGAGACCGTGGGGCGTGCGGAAGAGCTCGGTGAAGGGCGGCTCAAACTCGGCGACGGGCAGGCGGCGGAAGATGCTGCCGCCGTCGTTGTTGAGCAGCACGATGGTGACGTTGCCCAACGCGTGCTGGCGAATGGCGAGCAGGCCGGTCAAGTCGTGGAAGAAGGCCACGTCGCCGGTGAGGAAGAGGGTGGGCGCGCGTCGATTCGCCGCGGCCACGCCCAGTGCGGTCGACGTGGTGCCGTCTATGCCGGAAGCGCCGCGGTTGCCAAAGGTGCGAATCGCGCGCGGCGAGGGAAAGGCGAACTGGTCGAGGTGGCGCACGGGCAGGCTGTTGCCGATGACGAGATTGGCGCCGTCCGGCAGCGCCTCGACCGCCGCGGCCACGGCTGCACCATCGAACCAGTGGTCGGTGAGGTAATTCTCCGTCAAGGCGCGGGCGGTTGATTCCGCCCGCAGCACGGCTTCGGCCCAGGGACTGGTGTCGCGCAGCGGGAGGCGCTCGGCCAATTGCTGACAGACGGTCGTCTCGTCCGCCCGCAGAAAATGGTTGACCAGGTGGCCGTCGTCCGCCCAGACGCCGCTGCTGCGGATGTGGAGGTGGTGGCGCGGGGACGTGTCGCGCAGGTAGTCGCCCAGCCATTTGGAGGTGGGAACGGCGCCAAAGCGGAGGATAAGGTCGGGTGCTTCCCAGCTGGGCGGGTGGCGCAGGAAGGTTTCGTAGCCGCCGCTGAGGAGCGACGCTTCGTCCGCAGTGGGAGGGCGCGCCCCCCCACTGCGGACGTGCGGGCCAAAGCGCACGCCCGACAGCGCATCCACCAGCAGTGGATAGCCGCTGACCCGTGCCAAATCGTATACGGCCTGGGCGAAGTCACCCGTCGGGCAGTTCGGGCCACAGATGATCAGCCCGCGCTCGTGCGTCGCGACTAATTTGGTGAGTGCATCCACCTGATCGTCCGTTGGGTGCTGGATGCCCCGTGAAAAAATTACTGTGGGCACTTCGTTGCCCGCGTTGCCGACAAAATCACCCAAAGCCTGCGCCGACGCTGGCTCCAGCGGCTTGCGAAAGGAAAAGTTAAGGTGCACCGGCCCGCGCTCGGCACTTGGCCCCGCTCCGTTGGCCGTGGCGTAGGCGCGGGCGGCCAGCGTGCTCATCTCGCGGCGCGCCACGTCGGGCGCGTCGGCCGTCGGCAGCGCGACATCGACGGCCCAGAGCACGTGGTCGCCGTACATCTTGACTTGGTCGACGGTCTGGTTGGCACCGCTGTGGCGCAGCTCGGGCGGGCGATCGGCGGTGAGCAGCAGCAGCGGCACGCCCGCTTGGCGCGCTTCGACGGCGGCGGCGTGGAATTCCGCCGTTGCCGTGCCGGAGGTGCAGACGAGGGCAACGGGGCGCTCCGTCGCCAGCGCGTGGCCGAGGGCAAAGAAGCTGGCGGCGCGCTCGTCCAGGTGGAGAAAAAGCTCGATGCCGGGATGTTCGTGGAAGGCGAGCGTCAACGGCGTGGAGCGCGAGCCGGGTGCGATGCAGACGGCGCGCAGGCCGCTGTGGGCAAGCGAGTGGACGAAGCGGTGGGCGAAGTCGAGGTTGGGGTTGAGCATCATGTAGAACGAAGCGCTGCTCCGTCCCTCTTGAAATACCAAATAGGTTGAGCGCATCGAGCGGCGCGAAGCAGCGCTTCTCGTTACACGCCAAGCGCCTCCTGCACGGGCCGGAACTTCCACCCGGTTTCCGCCCACTCCTTTTCCGTCTCCGAGCCAGCGACAACGCCGCAGCCCGCGTACAGCCAGACGCGGCGGCGCTGGGCCACGGCGGAGCGAATGGCCACGCCAAACGCCCCGTCCAGCGAGGCGTCGACCCAGCCGATGGGGGCGGCGTACCAGCCGCGCGGCACGGGCTCGTGTTCGCGGATAAAGGCCAGTGCCCCATCGCGCGGTGAGCCCCCCAGGGCGGGCGTCGGGTGCAGCTGCTCGACCAGCGGCAGCACGCCGCGTTCGGCTGCATCCCCGCGCAGCGTGCCGCGCACGGGCGTGTACAGGTGCTGGATGTTGCTCAGCTGATAGATTTCAGGCTGGGCAGGGATCGCGAGTTTCTCGGCCAGCGGCTCCAGGCGGCGGCGCATGGCGTCGACAACCAGGGCGTGTTCGCGACGATCTTTCTCCGAATGGAGCAGGGCCTGCGCCAGCTCGGCGTCTTCATCCGCCGTTTGGCCGCGCGGGGCGGAGCCGGCCAGGCTCATGGATGAGAAGTCGTGACCGTGCGTCTGGATCAGCAGTTCGGGGGTGGCGCCAAAAAAGGCGAAGCCGGGGCGCGGCTCGAAGAGAAAGGTGTAGCAATCGGGATAGCGCGCTTGGAGAAAGGCCAGCGCGCCGTCGATGTCGACCTGCTCCGCGGCGCGCGCCTCGCAGACGCGGGCCAGCACGACCTTGTCCAGCGTGCCCGCTTGGAATTCCGCGAGTGCGGCGTCGATCATGTGTGACCAGTTGTCGAAGGTGAGCGGATAGGTGAGATTGAACTCAACGGCACGGGTATCCCGTGGCGTGCCCGTACTGGCAAGCGAATCTCGAAACTCGCGCAGCGCAGCCTGAAGCGCGGGTAACGTGTCTGCCACTGTTTCATCGGCGGGCAGCAGCGCGTTGATCGTGAGCCACGCCTGCTCGTTGTGGCAGGTGTACTGGTAGTGGGGCAGCACGAAATGAGCGGGGTTGAAGCCAAACCACGTCTGATCCGGCACAAAATCCTCGCGGAAAGCAAAGCCGCCAAAGAGCTTGGGCGTGGCAAGTGGCTCGTCCAGCAGATCGACATAGGGGCCGCCCGCAAGCGTCTCTGCCTGGGCGACAACCGCGTGGGCAAAGAGGTCGCGCGCCTGCCGCTCTATGGCTCGAAAGCGCATTTCGCCCCAGCCCATCAGGTCGGCGGCTGTGCCAATACCGGCCAGCGTGATCGCGCCGCGCCCGTCGCGCCAGTAGGTGCGCTCGCGGCCCTGCCCCACGCGCAAGAAATCCGCGGCGTCAACGTTGCCCGCCGGTTCGCTGTAGCTGACGAGGCGTCCGTGCGAAGCGGGATGGTACTCGTCGAGGGACCCCTCCCCAGCCCGCCCCCCGGGGGAGAGGGAGCCGTTGGTCGGTGGGTTGTGAACCGGCTCTTTGCTTTGTTTTGAGGGAAAGCCACCGGGTGGTCGACGAAGCGTCGGCCCCTCCCCCCGCTGGGGGGGGGCTGGGAGGGGGTTCTTCATGCCGCCGCCTCCGCTGTGTCGCGTTCGCGCACGTAGCCAACGCTTTGCAGCAGCATCGGCACCAGCGTCTCGACAATGCGATCCGGCGCGGGGTCGCCCGTGTAGACCCAGCGAATGACGACGTTGTAGATGGCCCCCATCCAGGCGTGGGCAACGACCTCGGTATCCAGCGGCGCGATGTCGCCAACGGCGACGGCCTCGTCGAGGTAGCCCGCGATCAGGTTGGCGAAGCGCTCGTTGATGTCGAGCCGCTTTTGCTCAAAGGTGTTGCCGAGGCCAGAGGCCTGCACCAGCAGGATTTTGGCCTGTCGCCGATAGCGGCCAAAGGTGTCGAGGCAGGCTTCGACGGCGGCCTGCACCTTGGCCATGCCCGCTTCTTCCTCGGCAATGGCTTCGGTGATGCGCCGCTCGAGCAGATCGGCAAAGCGATCGACCAAAGCCAGAAAAAGCTGCTCTTTGTTGGGAAAGTGAAAGTAGATCGACCCCTTGGAGGTGGCTGATCCATCGACAATTTCATCCATGCGCGCATCGTGGTAGCCCTTGCGCGAAAAGACGTCCAGCGCCGCATCCAAGATGCGCTGCATCGTGCCTTCGGGGTTGCGGCTGCGCGGCTGTTGAGGTAGTGACATTTGATTTGCTTCTATATTAACCGACCGGCCAGTCTACTGTGGAGTATAGGGCAAACGCCCGCGCCTTTCGGCATGGGGTTTTACAATTGATTAAGTTCCATTGCCATTTTGCTAAACGAGCTTGGCAGGGAAGTCGAGCGCGTCCCCATTCCAGCCCTTCCTCCACGCGTGGGGAAAGGTCGCCTCGTCCTCCCCTCTCCCATCCTGGGAGAGGGGCCGGGGGTGAGGGCCAATTCCCAGATGTCAACGGAGCCTAAGCACTGTTGCGGATTACACTTCGCGCAAATTGTGATACACTGCGCAATCACTATACTTTTACCTCACTTCTTGTTCACTGGCGAGCGACTTCCCGGAGCTTTCAATGACCCCTTCTCCTACGCATGACCGCTCCATGCGCCCTTTCCTAATTATCTGGTTTGGCCAGATTGCCTCGGTTGTTGGCTCGGAGATCACGAGCTTTGGTCTGGGTATTTGGGTTTTTAACGAAACCGAGCGCGCCACGCCTTTTGCGTTGACGATGCTCTTTGCCATTCTGCCCATGGTGCTGCTTTCGCCCGTGGCCGGCGCTATTGTGGACCGTGCCAATCGGCGCTGGATCATGGTCGTGGCCGACGGCGGCAACGCGCTGCGCACGGCCGTTGTGCTGATCCTGCTGCTGACGGGGCAGCTGGCCGTGTGGCACGTCTACGTGCTGGCGGCGGCGGGCTCGCTGCTCAGCGCCTTTCAAGTGCCCGCCTACACGTCATCGGTGTCGCTGCTGGTGCCGGAGAAGCAGCTGGGCCGAGCGAGTGGATTGCTGCAGCTGGAGCAGGCCTTCTCGCTGCTGCTGGCCCCGGCGCTGGCGGGCGTGCTCTTTACGCTGGTGGGGCTGCTCGGCATCGTCGCCGTCGACTTTGTCACCTTCTTTATCGCCATTGCCACGCTGCTCCGCGTACACATTCCCCAGCCCCCGCGCGACCCCGACGCGGAGTCGACCTCGATCTGGCGTGACGTTGCCCTGGGCTGGGCGTACATCCGCGCCCGCTCGGCCCTGCTGACGCTGCTCTTCTACTTTTCGCTCGTCAACTTCTTCTTTAACCTGACGACCGTGCTGCTCGGCCCGCTTGTGCTCTCCTTTTCGACGGCGGCCGCCTACGGCTTTGTACAGGCCGTGGTGGGCGCGGGGATGTTGCTCTCCGGTCTGCTGCTCAGCGCCTGGGGCGGGCCGACGCCCGGTCGGCGCGTGCCCACGATTTTGTCGCTGCTTGTCCTGGGGGCGCTGGGTATCTTTGCTACGGGGCTGGAGCGCTCGGTGCTGGCGATTGCCATCGGCGCGTTTATCATGATGTTCCCAATTCCGCTGGCCACCGGCATCTACCGCGTGATTGCGCAGGTAAAGGTCGAGCCCGCCATGCAGGGGCGCTTCTTTGCCACCAGCCGCATGATCTCGCTGGCGATGACGCCCGTTGCCTACCTCGCGGCCGGGCCGCTGGCCGATCAGCTCTTCGAGCCGCTGCTGCGGGTCGATGGGCCGCTGGCGAATACAGCGGTTGGCGCGCTGATTGGAACGGGAACCGGGCGCGGCATCGGCCTGCTCTTTCTCATCAACGCGCTGATTCTAATTGCGCTGAGCGCACTCGTCTTTGCCAACCCGCGCGTGCGACGGCTGGAGCGCGAGCTGCCGGACGCGCTGCCGGTCAGGGAGTCTACTGGGGAGCCCGCTGGGGAGCCCATCGCCTCGCTCCCCACCAATTCCACTCATCACCATGCGGCTAAAGCGAACCGGCGCGAGCCGCCCGAAGTCGTTGCCGACGCCCCGCCGCCTGTGCTACAATAAAGGCATGACCAGCCCGCACAGCTACGCTCTCCAATCGCAAATTCCCGCTGCCCCCCGCGTCGGCCAGGGCATCGAGCAGCCGACGGCGCTGCCGGAGACTTTCTCCTTCAGCCAGAGCAGCCTGCAGGCGTTTGACGACTGCGCGCGCCGCTTTTGGCTGGCCTACGTGCAGCAGCTGCCCTGGCCCGCCGTCGAAGCCGCGCCCGTCCAGGATCACGAGCAGCTGATGCGGCTGGGCGCGCACTTCCACAAGCTTGTCGAGCGCGCGGAAATTGGGATGCCGATGTTCCGGGCCGTCGCCGAGCTGGATGATCCGCTGGCCGGTTGGTTTAGCGCCTACGAACAGCACCGCCCCACCGGCTTGCCCAGCGAATTTATCGAAGTCGAGCACGTGTTGAGCATTCCGTTTGGGGAAAGTCAAGAAGAGAATAGGGCGCGGAAGAACGCGGAAGAACGCGGATCAGAGACCAACAAATCCGTTCTCGAGTTCGCTGGCAGCTCCCCTCGCTACCGCCTCGCCGCCAAGTACGATCTCATCGCCGCCGAGCGCGGGGGCCGCGTTGCCATTGTCGATTGGAAGACGACCCGCCGCCGCACCGATCCATCGACGCTGAGCCGCCGCTGGCAGACCATCGTCTACCCCTATGTTTTGGTCGAGGCCAGCGCGCGGCTGCCCTGGGGACCGGTGCAGCCGGAGCAGGTGGAGATGATGTACTGGTTTGTCAACGCGCCGAGCCAGCCGGTTGTCTTCCGCTACGATGGCGCACAGCACGCGCGCAACGGCGAGCGCCTGCGCGCGATTTACGGCGAGATTGCGGACGCGCTGCGGATTGGTCGCGCGTCGGCCTTTCCCAAAGTGCTGGATACGGAACTCAACCGCCGCCGCTTTTGCAATTTCTGCGTCTACCGCTCGCGCTGCAACCGCGGCGTCGCCGCGGGCGACATCGAGGAGCTCGACGACGCCGAGGAGTTTTTCCTGGTCGATTTTGAGGACGCGCTGGAGTTTACGCTGGAGGACGTGGAGGAATTGAGCTTTTGATAGAATGTGGCCGAGCCGGTGGCATAGCCTATAGCGAGTCAAGACAGTCAAAGTGACCGTCACGGCCCACTGCCGCCCGACCTACCCCGACTTGTCCGGGCCGTGATTGTCACTTTTTCGCTGCGGTCAAGCTGGCCGAAGAACATGACAATCACGACCCAGATGCGATGGGGCAAACGGCAATTCTTTGGGCCGTGACGGTCATGTTCGACTTTCTTCCCCTCCTCTCCACCAAACCATGAAACACCCCTGGACTCTCCGCCCGCCCGCCGATCCCTCCCCCGCCCTGCGCGACGCCGTCGGCGGACACCCCATTGTGGCCCAACTGCTTGCCCAGCGCGGCCTGAGCACGCCCGAGGCCGCTCGCCCCTTCCTCGATCCCAGCGCCTACACGCCTACCCCGCCGACCGCGCTCTACGGCGTCGACGAGGCGGCGCGGCTGCTGCTGGAGGCGATTGAGCAGGAGCAAAATATCTTGGTGTGGGGCGATTTTGATGTCGACGGGCAGACGAGCACCTCGCTGCTCGTGGCCGCGCTCCAGCAGTTGGCTGGGGTCGACCGCGTGCGCTTTCACATTCCCAATCGCTTTAGCGAAGGTCACGGCATCCAGCCCGATAAATTTACCGAAGTCCTCGGAAATCTCCGCGCCGATGGCTTCGACCCGCACCTGCTGCTCACCTGCGACACCGGCATCGCCGAAGCGCCGGGCGTTACGCTGGCGAAGGCGGAGGGGATGACGGTGGTGATTACGGATCACCACGATTTGACGCCGGAGTTTGAGGGGTGGGATGCAGCAAATGGCGGGTGGCAGGAGCAGCAGAAAACGGAAAACAGCAAACAGAAAACAAGAAACGGAAAACGGGAAACGACCGTCTTGCGGGCTGATGCGATTGTTAATCCCAAGCTTCAGCCGCTCGGCGATCCGCTGCGCACGCTGCCCGGCGTGGGGGTGGCCTACAAGCTGATCCAGCATCTCTTTGCGCTGGCGGGCTGTTCGGAAAAGGCCGTCGACTTTCTCGATCTCGTGGCGCTCGGCATTGTGGCGGACGTGGCCGAGCAGGTGCACGACGCGCGCTACCTGCTCCAGCGCGGGTTGGACCAGCTGCGCGCGACCCGGCGCACCGGTCTCTTGGCGCTGATGGACGTGGCGCGGCTCACCCCCGCCACGGTCGATGCGGAATCGATTGGCTTCCAGCTTGGGCCGCGCATGAACGCGCTCGGTCGGCTGGAGGATGCGACCGTGAGCGTGGAATTGCTGACGACGCGCGACCCGGTGCGCGCCGGGCAGCTGGCGGCGAAAATGGAGCGGCTGAATCAGCAGCGTCGCCTGCTTACCAGCCAAATCAGCGCCGCCGCGCTGAACCAGATCGAGCGCGACCCGTCGCTGCTCGACTACAACGGCCTCGTGCTGACCAGCCCAACGTGGCACGCGGGCATTGTCGGCATTGTGGCCTCGCGGCTCGTCGAAGAATTTGGCAAGCCGACGCTGCTGCTGCTCAACCCGCCGGGCGATCCGGCCCGCGGCAGCGCCCGCAGCATCCCCAGCGTCGATATTGGCGCATCGATTGCGGCCTGCTCGCACTTGCTAATTGGCCACGGCGGCCACCCCGGCGCGGCGGGCGTGACGCTCTTGCCGGAGAATATCGACCGCTTCCGCCGCGAACTGAGCCGCCAGATCGACGAGCACCGCATTGCCGACGCGCCGGAGGGGCTGCTGATCGATGCGGAACTCGATTTGTCCGACATCGATCTCGCACTGATCGAGCAGATTCAGCGGCTGGCCCCCTTTGGCAACGGCAACCCCACGCCGCATTTTTTATCGCGCGGCGTCGACGTTGCCAACGACCGCCGCATCGGTCGCGAGGGCACGCACCGCCGCCTGGAGGTGCGCTCCCTTTCTAAAGATAGTGCAGCCAACGGCAAAGGCCCCACGTGTTCCGTGATCTGGTTTAACGGCGCGGATGTCGAAATCCCGCAGGGACCGGTTGATCTGGTTTACACGCTTGGCATCAACGAATACCGCGGCGAGCGCAGCCCCCAACTCAGCTTCGTCGCCCTGCGCGCTGCTGAACAAAAAGTTGGGCGAGACAGCCTCTTGCAGCAGTCAGCGACAGATGCGCCGACCCGCACGCTCCACGATCTCCGCCGCGAGCCGGTCGAAGTCGCCAAGCTACCCGTTCCCGAAGTCGCTAATTGGTACGTTGAAGGCACACAGTCAAACGGTGTAAATCATAGTTCACGCACCACGCACCACGCATCGCGTCCCCTCGTCCTCTGGAGCGCCCCCCCCTCTACCGACCTGCTCCATTCGCTGCTCGACTCCGCTGCGCCCACCGAGCTTTTCCTCATCGGCCAGCGCACAAGCGACGATTCACTGCCCGGCGTACTTCGCAACGTGGCCGGGATGTGCAAAACGGCGCTGAAGCAAGACGGTCACCTGCCGCTGGATCGGCTGGCCGCGCGGCTGGGCACGACGGAGGCCGTCGTCCGCCACGCGCTGCTCTGGCTGGAGGCCAAGGGCTTGATCGCGCTGATTGAGTGGCTGCCCGACGACATCGCCCGCATTACCGCTGGGGACGGCGTGGACCAATCAGCGGATCGCGAGATTTTGCAGGCCGAGCTGCTGGAGCAGTTGGCCGAGGTGCGCGCCTATCGCCGCTTCTTCCAGCGCGCGTCGCTCAAGGCGCTGGGGCTGGCGTGATATTTGTCTCGTCTGGTTTAGAAGAAGTACGGATTGTAAATCGTCTCCACTGGGAACCACGCCGTTAGCAGCGCTCGCTCTTCGTCACCTGCACCCTGTAGCCAGCCGCGGTGCACCACTGCCTCCACGTCCAGAATTCCATAAGCCAGCGCCGTCAGCCCTTCAATGCTGACGACGAGCGCGGCGTCGGCCTGCGTTGGCTCCGCGCTCAGGCGACCATCGCCGGCCTTCAGCGCGTAGCGACCGTTGTTCCACGCACACTGCTCATCCCGCACTTCGATCACCAGCTCGCCGTCAACCGGCGCGGGCAGGCCATCCAGCGCGCCCGGCACGTCGACGATGCGCAACATGAGGCCGATGCGGTTGATCGAGGGTTCGATGGGCGCCGCGGGCTGCTGGAGCCAGCGCTGAAAATGCACGCCCTCCGGCGAGGGAAAGTGAATGCGCGGCGTTTGCTCGGCGTGGAGGGCGAGGTAGCCGCAGAGCCTGTCGCGCGCGGCCAGGTCGCGCCAGTGCCACTCGCGGATGCGAAAGAGCGGGCCGTCGTCCGTCGATTCAATCTTGTAGCGCACGGTGGCCACGTCCTGCCCCGCCCGCGTGACAAAGGCGACGTGGTAGTCCTTCTGGTTGTGCTGCCACACCGCGTCGCTGCGGTCGGGATCGAGGACGTAGCCGCTGTAGCGCGGCGCGGCGACTTCGCGCAGGAACGCAGTTAGCCGCTCGCGCACATCCGCACCCGGCAGCCGCTCAACTTGCCAGTCGTCGTCGGGTCGGCTGTGGGCGGAGAAGGGCGCAAAGGCGTCGCTGCTCGTGGCAACCTCCAGCACGCGGTTGCTGTAGACGTAGCCAAAGCGTGCGTAAAAGCTCTGTCGAAAGGGGTGCAGCGCGCCCACAACTTGGCCTTTTGCGCGCATCTCCTCGAACGAAGCGTCGAGCAGCTTGCGCACGTGGCCGCGGCGGCGAAAGGTCGGCAGCGTGGCAACGCCCGCAACCCCGCCCAGGGGCTTGAGCACGCCGCGCACGCTCTGCTGGAAGCCGATGTTGGTCAGCGTGGCGGCGAGCGTTTCGTCCTCGAAGAGGGCCAGCGTTTCGCCAAGGTCAATGCGGTCCAGGTCGGCCTCGTCCGGCGTCTCGTCGGACCAGAAGTTGAAGGCGTAGCGCTGCGCGTTGTAAAAGGCGGCGCGCTCGCTGGTCGTAATGGGGCGCGTGGTGATGTGGCGCGTAGTGGTTTGGTGAAGGGTCATGGCGGCTTCCTGTGAGCAGAGCGGCGGTAGGGTTGTTGTGTGACGGGCGCGTGGCAATAAATCGGTCGCGGTAGCGCAATCGGTCTTCACCCGTGCAGCTCATTGCGCCGCTTGATGATATCATAACGCGCACCGAAGTTGTAGCTGCTAGATAGAGAAATCAACCGATGAAAATTATCTTACCCGTTTTGCTGTTTATCGCCGCGCTAAGCGCTGCCTTTTTGCCGCCTGCCTATGCTGCCCCCCTTCAAGAATGGTCCGCCCAACAGCTAGATCATGCTGTCAACGTTGCTAGTCCCAACGTTGCTAGTCCCAACGTTGCTAGTCCCAACGTTGCTAGCGCCAGTGCGGACCTTCTCTTGCGTGATCTCTCCGTGGGCGACGATACGTACAGCGTAGATTGGCTGGCGCAGGACGATTTCGCTGACGGCACGTGGGCTGATCGCTGGCTGCTGGAAACGGGCGCGGGCAGCGCCGATTCAACCGCAACCGTTGAGAACCGGCGGCTCGTCACCAACGCGCCGCTCAATTCGGAGGGGGGCGTGCTCTGGTACACGGAACGCAGCTTCCCCGCCAACTTTGTGGTGCGCTACAAAGCCCGTGCCGACGGCAGCCGCGACGGCAACCGCAACAATTTCAACCACTTTAGCCACGCCCGCGAGCGCGATGGCTCGCCCCTTGCCTACATCCGCGACGGCGACTACGAATCTTACCACTACGACAACGATACGCCCGCCATTCAGGGCTACCTCGTGACCTTTGGCCGCACTCACTCGCGGCTGCGCAAGGAGCCAAATTTTGTGCTGCTGAGCGAGGACCTGGCTGAGGAATCCACGAGCGAGCAGACGTACGAAATTGTGCAAACGGTGGTAGACGGTCGCGTGCGCTATTACGTGGATGGCCGCAAGGTACATGATTACCAGGATGAGGAAGCGCTGCCGGGCGGGCAGTTTGGCCTGCGCCTCTGGGCCACAACGGCCTGGTGGGATGATTTTGAGTTTGGCGAAGTGGTGGCGCCAGCCCAAGCGCCCACGGCGACCTTGCCCGCCGCGCCTTCGGCGACGCTATTGCCCACCGCCACGCTTTCTCCGTCGGCCACGCCCTTGCCCACCACTCTGCCCACCACCGCGCCATCGGCCACGTCAACGCCGACGGACGTTGTCCCCTCCACCGCCACGCCGCTGACAACACCTGCGACCACGCCGTCGCCCCAAATCACGCCCGCTACCACGCCCGCTATTACGCCCGCTACCACGCCCGCTATTACGCCCGCTATTACGCCCACTACCACGCCCGCTACCACGCCCGCTGCTACAGCAATGCCGCCGAACGGTGATGATGTACAAACGCTTTTTCTACCGGTTGTTGTGGATAGACAGGTTGTCAATCAGTAGACGTCAGGCAGACCTAATCCATGCTTTTTCAAAACGCATAACTGGTTCGTTGGCGGCGACCGGCTAGCAATGAATTGCCAGCCCATGTTGCCAAACGCGCTCAAGCGCGTTGAGCAAACACGCTTGAGTGCGCTTGAGCGCACTTGGCAAAGCAGGCGGCGAATTCATTCGTCGCCGAGCGCCGTCTTCCTCTCAAATCGAGGTGACGTCTAATAGTTTCCATCTAACGCACAAACTCCAATGAGCCAACGGTAGCGCGTTCGTTTTTGATCCGTACAGCTTCGTCGCCGATGTAATGGTAGCCTGTCAACAGCAAACCCATCGCTAACGTCAGCGACCGAGAACTCCCCTCCCCTGCCCCTTCTCCGCTTCTCTCGGTAACAGTTCCACCAAACAGCCCCTTCCCCCGGTTTATTCGGAGAATCTAAATTTATGCTGCGCAGAAGCTATCTACGCCTGTCGATTGTGCTCGTCCTCCTGGCAACGGGCCTCGTGCTGCTGAGCCGGTACGACCGAGCAACCAGCGCCCACGCCGCCGATCTGCCCGTCTTGCCCATCGAGGTAATTGGGCCGGACGGCTACATTGAGGAGGTCACGCTCTCGGTGGATGACGCCCGCGGCGTTGACCGCCTCTGGCTACAGGTGCACCGCCCCGGCTACAACGACCAAACCACCAACGTCGAGCGTGGCGCAAAGGCCTCCGTACAAATCAATGGCGGCGAGTGGTTGGATTTGACGAACGAGACGACGCAGGTTGCCGAGCCGGAAGCGAGCTACGGCGGCATCGGCGGCGGCTACCACACGCTGCGCTTGAGCGTGCCCGCAACGGGCGTACGCGCGGGCGAGAACACCGTCGCGTTTCGCTTCAACGGCACGGACGGCATTACCAGCGGCTACCGCGTGCTGGCGCTCAACTTTCTGCGCGGCGGCGAGAACGTTCTGCCGGGCAACGCCTTTGGCTACGACGACCCCTCGACGTGGCAGCCGCCGCTTTCGAGCGCAGACGACATCGCCGCGGGCAAAGATTTGTGGGAGAGCGCTCCGCTGGTGGAGTCGCCCCTGGTGGATTCGCTGGCGCTGCGGGCATCCTGTGCGGGCTGCCATGCGCAAGACGGGCGCGACCTGAAGTATTTTAACTACTCGAACTGGTCGATCATCGAGCGCAGCAAATTTCACAGCCTGAGCCAGCAGGAAGGCGAGCAGATCGCAAGCTACATCCGCTCGCTGGACGTGCCCGCGCCCGCGAACGGACGACCGTGGAATCCGCCCTATCAGCCGGGGCCGGGGCTGGACAGCCGCCCCGTCGAGGAGTGGGCGGCGGGCGCGGGGCTGGAGTGGGTGCTGGACAAGGATGCGGAGATGCTGCCCTTCCTCTTCCCCAACGGCACGAGCGAAGCCGCCATGGCCGAAGTGGTCTCCACGCGGGGCACGCTCAACATGCGCGAGCTGCCGATTGCGCTGCAATTGCCCGATTGGAACGCCTGGCTGCCCGAAGTCCATCCCGTCGACGTCTGGGGCGAGGCCTTCTATGCTGAAGAGCCCAACCAGGCTTACCTCGACGCCCGCGCGGCGCTGGACAACGGCGGCGCAGAGCGGATGCGCTCGGATCAGGGGTCGATCTACAAAGGCGAACTGCGCGGGGTCTTCGACGACGTGCGCAACAGCGTAAACAAGTTTATCAAGCAGGGGGGGCCGCAGCCCTGTCGCAACGACATCTACAGCGCTCGCGGCTGGCAGATGCTGGGCATTAGCGGGCCACCCGCCGATTTGGAAAACGGCGACCCCAACGCCTGCGAAGTGCCCCTGCGCTCCATCAACCACTGGAACGCCATCAAGCAGTGGGAGCTCTTCCAGGAATTTGGGCTGGAGGACGCCACCGACGAAGTGTACCCCTACGGCGAGCCGCGCAGCTGGGTGGGCCAGCATCGACACGTCTTCGAGATGGCGCCGCACCGCAGCGCCAACAACTCGTTCCGCTTCCAGAACCAGGATGACCTGATCGGCTCCTACTTCAACACGGCCTGGTATCAGCTCCAGGTGATTTTGCAGGCGGGCAACCGCGATCCGCGCAACCACCGCCCGCCCGATTGGAAGTACACGTTGGACCACCTGCGGATTGCCTCGCGCAACTCCGGCCAGTGGCAGCCGCTGCGCCACACCTCCAACTACGTCAAGATGATCCAGAATTTGGATATGCGCCCGCCCAACGGAATGGAGGCCAAGCCGGAGCATCCGCTGGGCAGCGACCGCGGCCCCGAGAGCGAGGGCTGGTGGCTCTGGCACGTCAACCCCGTGTGGTTTGTGGTGGGCACGGACTGGCCGTCGAACGGGACGACCTACATGTCGCCCAAGCTGGACGAGGTGGAGCCGGGGCTGCGCGTGCGCGTGCTCAACGCCGTGATGGCGACCTGGCTGGAGAAAAGCACGAGCTACGCCCCCGACGAGTGGGATCGCTGGCCGTCGGGCCAATCCGGCCCGCAGAAGATCGACGCCGCCGACTACGCGCCCCAGCCCTGGGACGGCAGCGGCAAGCTCTTCGACCGCGAACATCTCTCCGAGCCCATCTTCCGCCTCGTGCCCTACTTCCGCGGCATTGGGCTGGACGAGCAGATTGTCAACGATCTGGCCGACTGGGGCGCATTGATGTGGCCCCGCGGTGATTGGCAAGGGCTCAAGGGCGAAGGCGCGACCATCGGCACGGGTCGCGGGCTGGTCGGCGAATACTTTGCCGACCGCGACTTCACGGAGCTCAAGCTGACGCGCGTCGACCCGCTGATCGATTTGGGCTGGAGCAGCGGCGAATCGCCTCACCCGGAGATCGGCGACGACAACTTTGGCGTGCGCTGGACGGGCCAGGTGCAGCCCAAATTTAGCGGGGCCGTCACCTTCCACACCGTTTCGGACGACGGCGTCCGTCTGTGGGTGGACGGCCAGCTCCTGATCGACGAGTGGCGCGGCGGCAACAACATCCGGGGCAGCGGCACGATCGAACTCGACGTGGAGCAAAAATACGACATCGTGCTTGAATACCGCGAGGACACCGGCGCGGCCTACGTGCGGCTCGATTGGGAAAGCGCTGAGTTGATGCGCGAGCTCGTCCCCACGTCGCAGCTCTATCCCGGCCCCAACGCGCCTGCGCCAACGACCACGTCCCAGCCCACGCCCCAGCCCACGCCGCGCCCAACGGGCACGCCTGCGCCACAGCCAACCGCCCAGCCAACGGCCCAGCCAACGGGTCAACCAACAGCCGAGCCGACGACATCCCCACTGGAGATGGCCGTGGTGAGCTTTAGCCTGATCAATGCCGATACGGACGAAGAGCTGGGTCCGCTGGTCGAGGGCGACGTGCTCAACCTGGCCGCGCTGCCGTCGCGCAATCTGAGCGTGCGCGCCAGAACCGAGCCGAGCAAGGTTGGCAGCGTCGAGTTCGCCCTCGACGGCGAAGCCGTGCAGGTGGAGAGCGGTGCGCCCTACGCGATTGCCGGCAACGACGGCAACGACTACAACCCGTGGACGCCGCCGCTGGGCAAGCACGAGCTGGCCGCCACGCCCTACGAAAAGGCCTACGCCCAGGGCGCAACAGGCACGGCCCTGCGCATCACGTTCACGGTCATCGACGAAGCCGATGCGACGCCCGAACCGACGGCCACCCCGTTGCCAACGGCTACGCCGGAACCGCGCCAGCTGGGCTTGCGCTACGCTTACTACGAAAGCGAGTTCAAGCAGCTGCCGGATTTTGACGCGCTCAGCCCACTCATCGAGGGCGAAGTCGACAGCTTTACGCTTGACGTGCGCCAGCGGAATGACGACATTGCCCTGCGCTTTACGGGCTGCGTCGACGTGCCCGCCAACGGCGAGTACGCCTTCTACGTGACTTCGGACGACGGCACGCAGCTCTTCGTCAACGGCGAGCTGGTGGTGAATAACGACGGCCAGCACGCGGCTAGAGAGCGGCGCGGCGACGTGACGTTGCGTGCGGGCACGCACGCCATCGAGCTGACCTTCTTCGAGCACCTGGGCAAAGAAGTGCTGGACATGCAGTGGAGCGGGCCGGGCGTGGAGAAGCAGCCCATTCCCAGCGATGCGCTGAGCCTCAACGGCTGCGAAGATGCGCCGGAGCCGGACGACGCACGGGTGAGCGGCTTCCTCTTCATAGACACCAACGGCAACGGCGAGCAGGACGAGGGCGAGCCGGGTCTGGCAAACGTGACCATCACGCTGACTGAAGTAGAGAGTGGAGCAAGCTACAGCGCGACCACCGATGCAGATGGCTATTACGCCTTTCTCGACATCGGCGAGCGCGGCGTCTACAGCGTGAGCATGGCGCTCTCGCCCAGCTACGCCGCCGTGAACAGCAGCGCGCTCGAGCTTACCGTCGACGACAGCGGCAACCTCAATGCACCCGCGCTGGGCGTGGTCGATGCCGGGGACAAGCAGCCCATCTTCGACGGAAGCGACAGCGTCTTCCTGCCGCTGGTGACGGGTGAATGATGGGCTGCCCCATTCGGACAATCAATAATCTTTTGCTATTTCGCGAGGTGCATCAACCCATGTTCAAATTTGTTTCAGCCGCAGCGCTAACCGTTGCCGCCGTAATCCTGGCGCTGTGGTTCAATGCAACGTCGGCAGCGGCTGTTCAACCGTTGGCCAGCCAACAACCATCCGGCCAGCTCCAAACCAGCGCCAGCTTCTACGTTGCTCCGGACGGCGCGGACGACGGCCCCGGCACGCTGGACGCGCCCTTTCGCACGGTTCAGCGCTGTGCCGAAGCCGCCGCGGCGGGAGAGCGCTGCCTGCTGCGCGCGGGCATTTACCGCGAAACGGTGACGCCCGCCAATTCGGGCACGGCGGAGTCGCCGATTGTCTTCGAGGCCTACAGCGGCGAGGCCGTCACCATTTCGGGGGCGGACCCCGTGGAGGGTTGGTCGCTGGTGGAGGGGGAGATCTACCGCGCGCCGGTGACGCTGCCGGTGGACGGCTTTCGCGACAGCGGCTTTGTCGCCAACCAGGTATTCGTCGGCGGGCAGATGATGATCGAGGCGCGCTGGCCCAACGCGGGGCTAGATTTGCTGCGGCCCAACCTCGGCCGCCGCGCGGCGGTGGCGACGGGGCCAACCACGGTGCGCATCGAGAGCACCTGTGGCGACTGCGAGCCGATTCCCAACATCCCCGAAGGCTGGGCGGGCGCAACGGCGTGGACCAATGAATGGTACGTGGCGCGCACGGGAACCGTCACCGGCTGGGCCGACGGCACGCTGACGGCAGAGATGGGCATGTCGTGGAATCGCACGCAGTACTTCTACTTTCTCACGGGCAAGAAAAGCCTGTTGGACAGCGAAAGCGAGTGGTTCTACGACGGCGACGAAGATTATCTCTACCTCTGGTCGCCGGGGGGCGGTGCGCCGCAGAACGTGGAGGCCAAGCGGCGCAACCTCGCCTTTGACTTGACCGAGCGCTCGTTCATCGAAGTGCGCGGTTTGAACATCTTTGCTTCCACAATTGAAACAAGCAGTGCCAGCGAAGGCATCACGCTTGATCGGCTGGACGCGCGCTATGTTTCGCATCACATCACGCTGCCGCCGATTCCGAAGGCCGTGCAGCGCGGCGGCTTCACGGGCAACCGTTATATCTCGTCACACGCCCACGATACGGGCATTATGCTGCGCGGGCGCGGCCACCGCTTGACGAACAGCGAGGTCGCTTTTAGCGCGGGCAACCTGGTGCTGCTGGCGGGCGAGGGGCACACCGTCGAGAACAACATTATCCACGATGGCAACTACGGCGCGAGCTATGCCGCCCCAATCAAGGTGGCGGATAGCGGCCACCGCATTGTGCGCAACACCATTTACAACGCAGGCCGCAGCGCCATTGATGTCGATTGGGGCACGGGTGGCGAAACGCTCAACAACGTTGAAATTGCCTACAACGATATCTACAAATTTGGCGCGCTCAGCATGGATCTCGGCGCGATCTACACCTGCTGCTACATCGACATGACGGGCAGCCGCATCCACCACAACTCGATCCACAATCCCTATGGCTTTAGCTACCACTGGGACGTGGCGGGCATCTACTTCGACATTGAAAGCCACAACGCCACCGTCGACCACAATCTCGTTTGGGGGATGAACACCAACAAGCCCAAGGCGCTGAAGGGCGGCGGCAAGACCAAGCGGGGGATCAATCAATTCTACAACAATGTCTTCGCGGCACAGGCGGGCTACAGCGAAGGGGCCATTATCCGCAACAACCTGTTTCTGGCGCAGGAGAGCCTGGACGAAAAGGCCGATTCCGAGCTCTCCAATAATCTCTTCTCGACGACCAACCTGCTGCTGGTCGATCCGGAAAATGGCGACTTTCGCCCGCGGGCCGAATCGCCCGCCGTGGATGGGGGCACAGCGGTGGACGGCATCACCGATGGCTTTGCGGGGAGCGCGCCCGATGTGGGCGCGTACGAGTACGGCCAGCCCGCTTGGTCAGTCGGCGCTAATCTTGACGATCTGCCCGCGACGCCTGCTCCCACAACCGTGCCGAGCTCGACGCCCGCCTCCACAGCTCAGCCCCCCAGCACGCCGCCGCCCACGACCGCGCCGCCCGCTACCCCCACCCTCCCCGCTGAACCAGCGCCCACCGCCACCCCCGTGCCCAGCGCTGACGCCGCCCTGCGCTATGCCTACTACGAGGGCGATTTCCGCCAGCTTCCCAATTTCGACGCGCTCGACCCCGTCGCCGAGGGGGAAATCAACGCCTTTTCGCTCGGCCCGCGCCAGCGCGACGATAATTTCGCCTTCCGTTTCACCGGCTGCGTCGACGTGCCCACTGCGGGCAGCTACAGCTTCTTTACTCGCTCGGATGACGGCACGCAGCTTTTTGTCGACGGCGATCTCATCGTCAACAACGACGGCCAGCACGCGGCGCGCGAGCGCTCTGGGCAGGTGGCGTTGGACGCCGGTCGGCACGCCATCGAGGTGACTTTCTTTGAGCGTCGGGGCAAAGAGGTGCTCGGCGTGCAGTGGAGCGGGCCGGACGTGGAGAAGCAATCGATTCCCGCTGCCGCCCTCAGCCTCGATGGCTGCGAGCCAGCGGCGGAGCCCAACGCGGCGCTGGTCAGCGGCCTGCTCTTCGTCGACCGGAACGGCAACGGCGAGCAGGACGAGAATGAGCCGGGGCTGGTGGGCGTGCTGCTTACGCTGAGCGAAATCGGCAGCGACGCGCGCTACACGGCCACAACCGACGCCGACGGCTACTACCAGTTCACCGGCATCGACGCCATGGGCACATATACGATAACGATTGCGCTGCCGCCGGGCTACGAGATGGTCAACAGCAGCGCGCTTCAGCTCGCCGTCAACGAGCGCGGCCACCTCAACGCGCCTGCGCTGGGCGTTGTCGATGAGCCGGGCGGCACGATTCCCAATTTGGATGGGAGCAACGACATTTTTCTGCCGGTGGTGGTTGGTGATTAGAGCGCTGGTTGTTCGCATTTAAGAGTGCTGCTGACGAATTTGGCAAGCGTCCAATGTTGAATTCGCCAGCAGCACTATTGAAGAGCCCCCCACCAAAAGGGGCATCCGTCTGGCCAGACGGATGCCCCTTTTTCGATTGCAGAGAATTTTAATAGCCACGAAACTGGCACAGATTTCTATATCTTGGCCCGTATCCATTTGATACAATTACACGAATTGATAGCAATTTGTAAGCCAAATGTGGCAGATTGCCCGTTATCATATCGTAGGTAAAACGTCGTGGGAACGGGCATGAGCTGCGATGAAGCTGGTATAAGATTGAGCGCTTTCTCGTATGAGAATACAGTAACGTAAATCTGCAACCGGTAGCGTATTGGCCTCAATCCAGCCTCATCAGCTACCATTAGTATCAAGAGTATCAAGCCGACGCGTGGATATCGAGCCACAAGGCGGCTTGACCGTGCCCATCGCATAATTTCATTGATTTAGTTAACACGGAGGAAGTATGAAACGGATTTACTGGAAAGCATCGTGCTGGACGCTGATTTTGCTGGCGCTGGCCACATTGAGTCTGCTAACCAACCAGAACACATCGGCCCAAGGCACATCGGATGTGAATCAACCACCGGCCCACCGCCAATACGGCGAGTGGACGGCCTCGGCGATCGGCAGCGGCGGCTACGGCCAGGATGTGCTCCCCACCAGCGACCCCAACGTCTGGTACACCTACATGGACGTGGGCGGCGTCTGGCGCACGGACGATGCGGGCGACAGCTGGCGGCGCATCACCGTTGATCTCGGCAACATCTACCCGGCCACGCGCGTGCGCGGCCTCGTGGTGGACCCCGCCGATCCCAACCACCTGGTAATCGCCACGGGCACCTACTTTGCGGGCGAGCGGGGCGGCGTCTACGTGACGCGCGACGCCAACGCCGCGGAGCCAGCGTGGACCAATACGGTGGAGCTCTGGTGGCACGAAGGCGAGGCGCGCAACGACGGCTACGTGCTCGTGCAGGCCGCGCCGGATTCGCAGGTGCTTTACGCCGCCTCGGACGGCGATGGCTTTTACGTGAGCGAGGACTTTGGCGACACGTGGACGGCCGCCGGGCTGGACGACATTTACCAGGCCAGCGACATCACCGTTGATGCCGACGACCCCAATCAAATTTGGGTCTCCACGATGGATTACGACAGCTTTGACTTTGTGGGCGGCAGCGGCGAGATCACCGTTGAGGGCGGGCTCTACTTTACGACCAACCGCGGTGCGTCCTGGACGAAGCTGCACGACTACGACGAGACCAACGCCGACGCCAACGGCATCCCCGTCAACAACACGCCAACGGAGATGATTCAGCTTTCCGACGGGCGGCTGCTCGGCATTTTTAACAACGTCGTCGTTAAAATTAGCAGCGACGACGGGCAGACGTGGCAGCTCTTTAGCACCGGCATCCAGCTGGCGGAAACACCCATCGATGTCCAGTTTGACCAGAGCGGCGCGACCTTTGCCGCGCTGACCGAAGGCCCCAACTTTGTGCTTGTGGGCGCGGGCGACGGCCGCATCTACCGCCTCGACGACGGCGAGACGATGTGGACGGAAGTCAACCCCGCCTATCTGGCGGAGTGGAATGCGACCAACACCACCGAAGGCGAGTGGTGGGGCAATCCGAGCAATAGCCCACGCTTCGAGACCTTTGGCATTGGCCAGTCCTCGCTCAACATCGATCCCGCAGACCCTGCTCACTGGTTCGCCACGGATCGCTTTAGCATTTGGGAGACGGCCGACGCTGGCGCAAACTGGACGCGCAAATCGGACGGTATTGAAACGACCATCGTCAACCACATCACGCGTGATGCGACCGATGCAAATCGCGTTTACGCCAGCCTTTCCGACATCGGTCTCTTTATCAGCGAAGACGGCGGCCAGACGTTCGACCTGAGCGCCGGCGATGTGCGCCAGGTAGAGAACGGCTTCGACGGCGCGGCGACCTTCACGGTTTCCTCCGCCACCGACCCGGGGACGCTCTACGCCATCGGCGGCGGCGAGTTCTTCAACTCCTCCACGCAGATTTACGTCAGCGCCAACGATGGCCAAAGCTGGTCCGCCGCAGCCATGACTGGCCTGCCCGGTGGGCGCACCATCAACGCGCTGGGCGTGCAAGCCGCGGGCAGCAACGACGTGCTGTACGCCACGGTCAGCGGCCCGGTGACGGGCGGCGACGGCAGCGGCGGCGTCTACCGCAGCACGGACGGCGGCCAGACTTGGGCGCTCTTCGGCAGCGGTCTCGATGCCACCACGCCGAACCCCAGCAGCTTCTTCGCCGAAACGCACTACGGTCGCCCACAGGAGCTGGCCGTGAGCAGCAACGGCGATATGGTCGCGATCAGCATCATCCAGGGCGAGCTCTACTACCTGGACGGCAATCAGTGGCTCTTCAACGACGTGTACGCCAGCGGTTTCGAGGGTCGGCTGATTAGCGTGTGGAGCGATCCCAATCAGGCGGGGCAATTCTACGCCGTGCTCGAAGGGGTAGATGGCAACAGCGGCGGGCTGTGGCGCTCCAGCGACGGCGGCCGCTCGTGGATTGCGGAGCCGCTGCCAAGCACCGCGGCCCCCGTCGACGGCTGGCTCGCGCTGGACCCGGCCAATCCCGGTCGGCTTGCGTTGGCCACGGCCGATGGGCTGATCTACCGCGCCAACACGGGCGCGGGCTGGTCGCAGGTGGATCGCTCGCTGCCGGTGCGCTTCTTTGACTACGCCACCTTCTCCGGCGAGCGGCTGCTGGCTGGCACAAACGGCGGCGGCGTCTTCTACACGGACGTGCCCGCTCCCGTGGAAGCGGAAAACCTGGGCACGATCACCGGCCGCGTCTTCGTGGACGCCAACGGCAATGGCGCGCTTGACGCGGGCGAAGGCACGGTAACGGGTGCTTCGGTTCAGCTCGCCGTTGCCGGTGCAGGCGGTGCGCCCGGCGCCGTCTCCGCCGCGGTCACAACGGGGGCCGACGGCGTCTACCGCTTCGAGGACGTACGGTTCGGCAACTACGTCGCCGTGCTCGCGGCGCTGCCGACGGGCTTCACCGCCGCTGGCGACACGCAGGCCGGCGTTGCCCTCAGCACGGCAGCCGCCACCGGCCCGGACTTTGCCGCGGTGGAGACCGAGGTTGCCAGCGGGGGGATTTACCTGCCGCTTATCTCGAACCAGTAGCGGAGTTAGACGCATCTTAAAGTAAAGTTGCGTCGAAAGCAGGAGTTTGAGAAGCCAGTGACAGTCACTGTCCAGACAAAATGGGGCAAGCTGTCCGGCTATGGACAGTGACAGTCACTTAGACCGCGAACTCTTGTTTTCATTTTGCACGCACTTTAGTTACGGGCATGAGGCTGGGCACGACCAGCCTCATGCGTATCAAGCTGTTATGGAACACCAAACAGGCAAGCCGCTCCGGAAGATTGGCTGGCTACCCCCTCCCAGCCTCCCCTAGATTGGGGGAGCAGCCGATGCTTCGTTGGCCCAGTCGCAGCCCCCTCCTCAAGTTGGGTAGGGCTGGGGTGGGGTAGAACGCAACTTGTCCACCGAATTTGTCTTTTTGCCCCTACCTTGATACACGGGCGTAGCGGGAGGGCGCGCCCTCCCGCTACGCCCAAAACTGTCTAAATAAAGAAGGCCCGGCTGCCGAGTGGCAGCCGGGCCTTCTTTGCTTGCGGCAGATAGTCGTTGAGACGGTTACTCCAGCGTGCCCGTCTCCTGCAGCAGATTGAGCGTGCCCTGCAAATCTTCGAGGCTGCTCAGATCAATCTCCGGCGAATCGACTTCGCTCAGCGGCGTCAGCGCCGGGTTAATTTCCACGTCGACGTTGCCCAACGGGTACTCGTTGGTCTCATCGGCGAAGTACTGCTGCGCTTCGGTGGAGAGCAGGAAGCGCACAAAGTCGAGCGCCTGCTCGCTGTTCTCGCTGGCGTTGATCACGCAGACGCCCGCCACGTTGATCAGCGAGCCCACATCGCCGCCGGGGAAGTAGTAGTTCGCCGCGGGAAAGTCTGGGTTCTCCGCTAGGAAGCGGTAGAGATAGTAGTGGTTCACCAGCCCGACTTCGATCTCGCCGCTGCCAACCGCTTCCACAATGGGCGTGTTGGAAGCGTAGACCTGCACATCGTTGGCGACCATCGCCTCCAGCCACTGACGCGTCACGTCGTCGCCTTCAGCGAGGCGCATGGCGGTGATAAAGGCCTGGAAGCTGCCGTTGGTCGGCGCCCAGCCGACGAGACCGCGCCAGCGCTCGTCCGTCAAATCAAAGACGCTGGCAGGCAGCTCGTCCTCGCTCAACATCTCGGTGTTGTAGACGAGCACGCGCGCGCGCCCGCTTGTGCCCACCCACTGACTACCCGGGCTGGCAAAGCGCGCATCGACCAAGCTCGTAATCTCCTCCGGCAGCTCGGTGCAGCGGCCGCTGCTGGCCAGCGCGCCCAGCGCCCCGGCATCCTGGCCGTAGAAAACGTCGGCGGGCGAGTTGTCGCCCTCTTCGAGGATGGTGGCGGCCATCTCCGCCGTGTCGCCGTAGCGCACCTCAACGTCGACGCCGCTCTGCTCGGCGTACAAATCGAGCAGCGGGCCGACGAGATTCTCGTTGCGCCCGGAGTAGACGGTCAGCGAGCCGCTTTCGCTGGCGGTGCTGCTGGCGGTGTCATCAGCGCTATTCTCCGCCGTGTTGGCATCGTTTGGCGCAGCGGCCACGCAGGCCGCCATCAGCAGCGCCATGCTGACGAAAAGCAGGCCGCGCAGCCAATTGTAGACAGAAGTTCTCATGTGGTCTCCTTATTTAGAACTGTTCAAAAGTAGATTTGTGGAGCCACGGCGGTTGTGATATAGTTTAGACCGGTTCAAAATAGGGCAGGCAAGTACAATCTGTACCAGCAATTGTGCTTGTGTTCGAGTCGCTAATGTTTGAGCCGCTACGGCTTATCACAACCGTGATTCCCGTGGCTGAACCGGCCCTCTGCCAAGGGCCGGTTTGTTTATTTTGGCAGAAATCTGCCGCAAGCCAAAGTAGTGTAGCACGCGATTGATTTTTGGGTCAAATAATTATTAAAAATTTGATAATTATTTGACCCATGCCATGCTTGTCCCACGCTCTGCGTGGGAATGCCTATCCGACGCTCCGCGTCGCCGCATTCTCCACAAGAACAGTGTAAGGACCAGGGGACGCTCTTTTCCACCACGCCTCATGCAAGATTGGCTCGCCGCCCGCGCCCAGACCACGCCCCAGGCCCTCGCGCTGATTTTTCGGGAGCAGGCGCTTACCTACGCCGAGCTGAACCAGCGCGTGGCTCGCTTGTGCGCCGGGCTGCTGGTGGATGGCGTTGTGCCGGGGCAGGCCGTGGCGGCGCTGCTGCCCAACGGCGTTGCGTACGTCTGCCTCGTGCACGCGCTGCCGCGGCTGGGGGCCACCCTCGTGCCGCTGAACACGCGGCTGACGGCCAGCGAACTGGCGTGGCAGCTTACCCAGACGGGAGCGAAGCGGCTGCTGCACGACGCGTCGCTGGCCGAGGCGGCGGGGCGAGCCACCGACCTGACGGCTGACTCGCGTCCCCTGCACATGGACGCGCTGGCTGCGGAGGAGGCAGCGGCCTCGCCGTCGCAAAATCACCCGCCAAAAAGCGACGGCTTGTCAACCCACCTCTTCGAGCTGGATGCGCCCCAGGCCATCGTCTTCACCTCCGGGACGACGGGCCAGCCCAAGGGCGCGACGCTCACCTTTGCCAACCACTTTTGGAGCGCGACGGCCTCCAGCTACCGGCTGGGCCTGCGGCCGGACGACTGCTGGCTGAGCTGCCTGCCGCTCTACCACGTGGGCGGGCTGGCCGTGCTCTTTCGCTCGTGTCTCTACGGCACGGCCATCGCCCTGCACGAGCGCTTTGACGCCGACGTCTTCAACGCCGCGCTGGATAAACCCGCCCACGAGCGACCCGTTACGCTGACTTCGCTTGTGCCGACGATGCTCTACCGGCTGCTGGCCATGCGCGGCGAGCGAGCGCTGCCGTCGTCGCTGCGGCTGGTGCTGCTGGGCGGCGCGGCGGCCCCGACCGAGCTGCTGGCGGACGCAATTGCGCGCGGCGTGCCCGTCGCCGCAACGTATGGCTTGACGGAGGCGGCCTCGCAGGTAGCAACGGCCGACCCGGCGACGGTGCGGCGGAAGCCGGGCAGCGCGGGCAGGCCGCTCATGTTTACGACGGTGCGCATCGCCGATGATGGGGGAGCGTCGCTGCCCGCTGGCGAAATTGGCGAAGTGGTGGTGAGCGGGCCGACGGTGATGAGCGGCTACCACGGCAACGCCGACGCCACGGCGCACACGCTGCGCGACGGCGAATTGTTTACCGGCGATGTCGGCTATCTCGACGACGAGGGCGACCTGTGGCTGGTGCAGCGGCGCAGCGACATCATCGTCAGCGGTGGTGAAAATGTGTACCCCACCGAGGTGGAGGGGGTGCTGCGACAGCACCCCGCCGTAGCCGAGGCGTGTGTGGTGGGGGTAGACGATGTGGAGTGGGGGCAGCGGGTGGTCGCGCTGGTGGCGCTCGCGCCGGGTGGGACGCTTTCCGAGGCCGAATTGATGGCGTTTGGCCGGGCGCGGCTGGCCGGATACAAGCAGCCGCGGCTGGTGCGCTTTACCAATTCGCTGCCGCAGACGGCGTCGGGGAAGATTGCGCGGGGGGAAGTCGCGCGGCTGATGGGCGATGTGGCATGAACTTGGGGAATAGAGGAGTAGGCACGCCCCGTGCCGGATCAACGCTCAAACGCCGCTTGTTTCGGGGCACGTGCCGTGCCCACGCCCTCGCGCGCACGCCTCGGCGCTAGTTTTAACGCGTTTTACAAACGAGCTGCCCAATTCATTGGGCAGCGGACGCTCTGCCCGCCTCTTGAACGGTATCCCGCCCATGACCAAGCAGCTTATTAACGGTCTTACTTATCACTACGAATTGACCGGCCCCGCTGACAGTCCATCGGGAGCGCCGACGCTCGTTCTGCTGCACGGCTTTACCGGCAGCGCAGCCAACTGGCGCGACGTGGCCTCCGCGCTGGCGCAGAGCCACCGCGTCCTCGCCGTCGACCTACTGGGCCACGGCGAGACGGACGCGCCCGCCGATCCCACTCGCTACACCATGGCCCACGCCGCACGCGACCTGGTCGATTTGCTGGACGCCGCGGTTGGGCAACCGGCGCACTGGCTCGGCTACTCGATGGGCGGGCGGCTGGCGCTTTACGTGGCGCTGCACTTTGGGGATGCCGTGGCTTCGTTGATACTGGAGAGCGCATCGCCCGGCCTGGCGGCGGAGGCCGAGCGGACGGAGCGGCGCGGTCGCGATGAGGCGCTGGCCGAGCGGATCGAGCGCGAGGGGGTGGCGGCCTTTGTGGATTTTTGGGAGCAGATTCCCCTTTTTGCCACGCAGGAGAGCTTGCCGCCCGCCGCGCGTGCCCGTCTTCGCGCACAGCGGTTGTGCAACTCGGCGCTTGGCTTGGCGAACAGCCTACGCGGCATGGGCACGGGCGCGCAGCCTGCTCTTTGGGATGATCTTGCCGCTTGGTCGAAGCCGACGCTGCTGATCACGGGGGAACAGGATGTGAAATTTTTCGAGATTGCCGAGCAGATGGGCGAACGACTGGCCAACGTCGAGCGGGCAACGGTTGCAAAGGCGGGGCACACGGTGCATCTGGAGCAGCCACAGCGCTTTGTCGCGACGATTAGCGAGTTTTTATCGGTGCGTTAACGCGGTCTCTGCCGTCAAGAAACGCTCAAAGGCCGCGTCGACCGTGGAAGGTCAAAAAGCGACCATTTTCAGTATCAAGCGACCATTTTCAGTATCAGCAGAAAGAACATTATGGCCATTTGGCAGCGGCAGCCAACGCTGGATGAACTCAACCAATTTTCGCGGGGGACGCTGGGCGAGCATCTGGGCATTGAAATCATTGAACTCGGCGATGATTTTCTACGCGCGCGGATGCCCGTGGATGCGCGCACGATTCAGCCCTTTGGCATTCTGCACGGCGGGGCCTCCGTTGCGCTGGCAGAGACGTTGGGCAGCGTGGCGGGCACGCTCTGCATCGACGCCGAGCGCAAGATCATCGTGGGGCTGGAGATCAACGCCAACCACGTGCGCTCGGTGACGAGCGGCCACGTCGTCGGTACGACGCGGCCCGTCCACCTTGGCGGGCTGACGCAGATTTGGCAGACGCACATCCACGATGAGCAGGAGCGCCTGGTCTGTCTCTCGCGGCTAACGATTGCGGTGCTGGACAAGCGGTGAGGGAAAAGCGGAGCACTTTCTTTTAGAAGATTTGGCCTATCAAAATGCAGAGATTTTTGTCGCGGATCAAGCCGCTGCTGGCGTGGGGGTGGCGGCGGATTCCGTCGAGCGTGGTGTGGCGGGTGCTGTGGGTTGTCGCGCCAAAATTTAATGTGGGGGTGGCGGGCCTGGTGACCAACGAGCGGGGGGAGGTGCTGCTCTTGCGCCACGTCTTTCGACCGGCGGACGAGTGGGCCTTCCCGGCGGGTTGGGTCGAGCACGGCGAGACGATTGAAGCGGCGCTGCACCGCGAGGTAATGGAGGAGACGGGCGTTCACGTTGAAGTGGGGGACGTGATGCAGCTCAACAGCGGCTTTCGGCTGCGCGTGGAGGTGTACCTGCGCGCCCACACGCAGGCAACGCAGGTCGAGCAGGTAAGCGTGGAGCTATTCGAGGCACAGTTTTTTGATGTGAACGCGCTGCCGATCAACGTGCAGCCGTGGCATCGACGGATGATAGAGCACAGTTTGGATACAAATGGCGATCAATAAAACAGTGCTGGCAGAACGCCTGTGCTATATTTGTTCCACAATTTAAGCAAATTAAAGGAGCATCTAATGAGCCAGGAACAATTACGCCAATCCCCGATGATGGCCCACCTGCTGGACGCGCTGGACGAAGGCACGGACATTGGCCACTACGGCAAGCTGACCTTTGCGATGGTTGCCCGTCACTTTATGGAGGACGACGAGCTGGTCGAACTGCTGATGAAGGCACCGGATACGGAGGAGAAGGACGCGCGAATGCTTGTTATGCAGGTGCGCGAGCGCGACTACAACCCGCCGAAGCGCAACAAAATTTTGGAATGGCAATCCGAGCAGGAGTTTGTCATCTGCCCCACGCCGGACGATCCCGATAGCTGCAACGTCTACAGCGAGCTGACCTTCCCCGACGGCATCTACGACAACATTGAAGAGTACTACGAGGAAAAGGTCGAAGCGGAAATGGATTGAGCGGGGAGACAAGGTGGCTGGGTGATGGGGTGGCTGGGTGATGGGGTGGCTGGGTGGATTGTCTTCACCCCGTTACCCTATCCGCTCCGTAGATGTTTGTCGACTGTCCCCCGCTCCCGCTGCTGGACCGTTTCGTAGCGGCGGCGCGCGGCCACCTCGCGATAGAGATCGACCGTCTTCTCCGCCGTTGTCGACCAAGCAAATTGTGCTGCCCGGCGCAGCCCGCGTTCGCGTAAACTGGCCACGCGCGACGGATTGCCTAGCAGCTCCTCAATCGACTGCGCCAGCGCCGCCGCATCATTTGGCGGCACAAGCAGTGCCGCATCGCCCGCCACCTCCGGCAGGCTGCTGACGCGGCTACAGATTACCGGCGCACTGCAGGCCATTGCCTCCAGCACGGAAAAGCCAAAGCCCTCATACA
The DNA here is from genome assembly GCA_965213535.1 of Caldilineaceae bacterium. Classification (GTDB taxonomy): domain Bacteria; phylum Chloroflexota; class Anaerolineae; order Caldilineales; family Caldilineaceae; genus JBCCFC01. The sequence goes on along the minus strand of OZ243888.1, from coordinate 4,544,570 downwards.
AACTCGGCACGAGCACCGCCGCTGCGCCGGTGTAGAGCGGCGCGAGATCGCCCTGCGGCACGTAGCCCGTAAAGGTGACCCCGTCGCGCAGCCCCAGCTCCTCCACCAGCGCGTACACCGGCTCAAAGAGCCAGCCCGCCCCGCCTGCAATCACCAGCTTGTACTCAAACTTTGGCGCAGCTGCCCGCAGCCGCGCCAGCGCCCGCAACGCTGTGTCGTGCCCCTTGCGCGGCTCCAGCGTGCCGACCATCAGCAGGTAGGGCGCGTCGATGCCGTGCGCCTGCCGCACGCGCGCGACTTCGTTTGGGGCGGCGGGGACGAAGGTTGAATCGATGCCCTCGTGGATCACGTGGATTTTCTCCGGCGGCAGCCGGTACAGCTCGACCAGATCGCGCTTGGTGTGGTGGCTGACGGCGATGAGGGCATCGGCGGCGCGGGCAAAGCGGGGCACGGCCGCACGTAGAAAGAGGTGGTTGCGCCGCGTGTGGTGTTCGGGGTAGTGCTCGAAGATCAGGTCGTGGACGGTGAGAATTGTGGGCTGGCGCAGGTGGGGGAGAAGGTGTTCGGTGGCGTGGTAGAGCGGTGGGGAGCTGGGGGGCTGGGGGGCTGGGGAGCGGAATATCCAGCGCTGATGGAGCGGCTGGTGCACCAGCTGGCTGACGAGCGCGCTGAGTCGCCAGGGTAGTTGGCCCAGATCGACGGTGCGCGCCGTTGCATCGACTAGCGATTCGGGGAGGGCGTGGCCGCTGTGGGCGTTGTAGAAGAGGGTGAGATCAATGTCCGCATGGTCGCGCAGCAGATGAGCCGCCAGCCGCTCGGCATAGCGCGCCAGCCCTGCATTCTGGTGCACAGCGGGGCCGATGTCGAGGGTGACGGGGAGGGGGGAGGCGTTGGTCATGGGCGGGTAGTGCTTGCTGCCTGCTGCTTACTGCTTACTGCTGGGTTGGCTATGTTCGAGGGGATTCCATGCGTCGCGACCAATGCTGCACTAGGAACAAGCAATAAGCAGTAGGAAATACGCACTACTCCTCAAGAATTGCCTTCAGCCGGCTCGCCACCATCTCCAGCGCGACTTCGTTGTGGCCGCCCTCCGGAAGGATGAGGTGGGCGTAGCGCTTGCTCGGCTCGACAAAGCGCAGGTGCATGGGCCGCACCGTCGCCAAATACTGATCCATGACGGACGACAGCGTGCGCCCGCGCTGCTCGATGTCGCGCTGGAGGCGGCGCAGCACGCGCAGATCCGAATCGGTATCCACGTAGAGGCGCAGGTCCATCAGATCGCGCAGCTCGCGCTCGGTGAAGATCAGGATGCCCTCGATCAGCAGGATGCGCGCCGGCAGGATGCGTTCGGTCTGCTCCGTCCGCTGGTGGGCAGCAAAGTCGTAGATCGGCACGTCCACTGCGTGGCCGTCGCGCAGCCGCCGCACGTGTTCCACCATCAGCTCGGTTTGCAAACTTTCGGGGTGGTCGTAGTTGCGCGCCGCCCGCTGCTCGAAGGTCAGATGGGGCGGGTTGTAGTAGTAGCTGTCGTGCTGGATGTAGGCCAGGTGCTCGTCGCCGACCAGCTCGCGGATGCGGCGGCTCACGGTCGTCTTGCCGGAGCCGCTGCCGCCAGCCACGCCAATGGTGAAGGGGGTGGGGGGAGAAGGTGGGGACAGCATGGGGAAAATATAGCACGTTCCCCGCGAAAGCTCAATCCTGTTCTGCACCCACGCCGCGCCCGCTCCTCATCCCACTCGCTCACCCCTCGATCACCTCTAAACAGCGATCCACCTCCTCGACGGTGTTGTAGTGAGCCAGCCCGATGCGCAGCAGCCCGCCCTCGTCCTCCACGCCCAGCCGCTCGGTAACGGAGATGGCGTAGAAATTGCCGTCCCAGGTAAAGATGTTCTGCTCGCCCAGCCGACGCGCCAGCGCTTCGGGCGTTGTGCCCGCCTTGCGCAGGGCCACGGTGATGACGCGCTTCTCCCGGTGGTCGGGCTCGGTGAGGCCGTAGAGGCGGACGCCGGGAATCGACAGCAGGCCGTCCAGCAGTCGATCCAGCAGCACGCGCTCGTAGCCGGCAACGATGGGCCAGGCAGCAGCAAGTTGCTCGCGGCGGGAGCTATCTGGGGCGGCGTCGCCGTGCTGCGCGCCGATGGCCGCCAGATAATCGATGGCCGCCGCCGTGCCCGCCAGCCCCTCGTGATTTTTCGTGCCCGTCTCCCACTTGTCCGGTAATCGATTTCCCGCGGGGCGCACGCGGTAGGCGTTGAGCCGATCCAGCTGCTCTCGCTTGCCGTAAAGGATACCAACGTGGGGGCCAAAAAACTTGTAGGCGCTGCACGCCAGAAAATCACAGTCCAGCGCTTTGACATCGATCAGGCCGTGGGGCGCGTACTGCACGGCGTCGATAAACGAGAGCGCGCCCGCCTCGCGCGCCCAGCCAACAATGGTCGCCACGTCGTTGATCGTGCCGGTGGCGTTGCTGGCGTAGCCGACGGCGACGAGCTTGGTGCGCTCGTTGATCTGCGATTGGGCATGGGCCATGTCCAGCGTGCAGCTCTCCGGGTCGATGTCGATCCAGCGCACGGTGGCGCCCGTATCCTCGGCCAGCCGCAGCCAGGGCGCGACGTTCGCGTCGTGGTCCAGCCGCGTCACCACGACTTCGTCGCCCTCGCCGAGTTCGTGGGCCAGCGTGTGGCTGAGCGCAAAGGTGAGCGAAGTCATGTTGTTGCCAAAGACGATTTCTTGGGTCTGCGCACCCAGCAGATCGGCGGCGGCCCGGCGCGCGTGGTCGATGGTGTCGTCGGTGCGGCGGCTCGTCTCAAAGGGGCCGTGGACGTTGGCGTTGCGCCGCGTGTAGTAGTCAACGGTGGCGTCGATCACCGCCTGCGGGACCTGCGTGCCGCCGGGGTTGTCGAAAAAGATGGCGGGCTGGCCGTTATACGTTTCGTTGAGCGCGGGAAACTGGGCGCGAACGGTGTCGATGGGGAAGGGCATGGGTGGGTATCCTGAGTTGGTTGGGTTGTGGTTGTAATGATCGGAGAAAGTCGTGCGTGGTGCGTGAACCGGTTGACTTACTCGGCTCGCAATTATTTTCGACCAATGAAATCTAGCAGTTCACGCACCACGCACCACGCTACTTCACTTCCGGCCAGCCGCCTGCCAGCAGCCACACCCGCTCGCGACCGAGCAGGCGCGTCCAATCGCCAGCGAGCAGGGCGGCGGCGAGTTCGGCCAGCGCGTCGCCATTTTCCGTGTGGGGCCGGGGCAGGAGCGGCTTGTCCGGCGCGCGTACGTTGACCGCGCGCACGCTGCCGTTCGTGGGCAGCGCGGCCTGCTCGCAGGCGATGTCGACCGCCGTCTGCAGGTCGCCGAGCGCATCGACAAGTCCGTGGGCGAGCGCCTGTTTACCCGTCCAGACCTTGCCCTGGCAGATGGGCTCCAGCGCGTCGTAGGCCAGGCCGCGCCCGTCCGCCACGCGCTGCTTAAACTCGCGGTAGACGTGCTGAATGCCCAGCTCGACTTTGGCGCGCGGCTCGCCCCGCCACGGCTCCATCGAGCTGTTGAGCACGGCGTTGTCGCCGCGCTGGATCACGTCGCGGTGGGCGTCGAGCTTTTGATAGAGGCCGCTGTCCACGGGCTTGCCGTTGATCACGCCGATGCTGCCCGTGATGGTCGCTGGCTGGGCCACGATGTGGCGACCGGGCGCGGCAATGTAGTAGCCGCCGCTAGCCGCCACATCGCCCATGTAGATGATGAGCGGCTTCTTTTGATTCAGCAGCTTGAGCTCGCGCCACATCACGTCGCTGGCCAGGGCGGAGCCGCCGGGCGAATCGACGTGCAGGACGATGGCAGCGAGGCGGTCGTCGTCGCGGGCGGCGCGAATGATCTGCTGGGCGCTGCTGCTGCCAATCTGCTGGCTGCCCAGCAGCGGCAGCGGCACGGGAAAGCTGCGGCTGCTGCCGCTAACAATGGCCCCCTGCAAGCTGATGATGCCCACGGCTTTTCTGGCGCGCTGACGGGGGTATCGCCGCAGGAGACCGCGCGTCTGACCAAAGCGCTTGAGCGTGGCCGGTTTGTCGACTTCGCCCTCTGGTTGGCCCAGCCGCTCCAGCAGTTCGTCCTCGTACAAAACACCATCTACCAGACCGTGATCACGCGCCTCTTTGGCGGTGTACGGCGCGTGGTTGATCAGCTCGCGCACCTGGGCCGGGTCGAGACGGCGCCCGCTGGCAATGGCGCTCACCACATCATCGAAGAGGCTGTCAAGCAGCCACGACGTTTGCTCGCGGGCGGCTTCGCTGATGTCGCCGCGGGTGAACTGATCGAGCGCGGTTTTCCAGGGCGCAATTTTGACGGCATCAAAAGAGATGCCCGCCTTGGCCAGCGTCTCCTTGAGAAAGACGGGCTCGCTGCGAAAGCCGAGCACGTCCCAATCCGACAGCGGCGTCAGGTAGAGTTGGTCCGCGGCGCAGGCGGCCACGTAAGCGGGCGTCGACGCGCTTTCAACGTAGACAATGACCCGTTTGCGCAAAGCCGGCTCGCGGTCGCCGCACAGCTGAACGTCCCACTGGCGAAAGCGCTCGAACAGCGCGGCCAGGCTCTGCGCCTTGGGCAGGCTCAGCGCGGGCGATTTGAGCAGGAGGACCACGCCGCGCACGTCCGGGTCGCCAGCGATTTGGCGCAGGGCCTCGCCCAGCGATTCGAGCGTGATCGGCGGTTTGTCGCCGGGGAGAAACTGCCGCCAGAAGGGACGGTCGGGGCTGCGCTCTTCGATGTCGCGATCCAGCGTAAAGAGCACGTAATCGGGCAGGCGACCGCGAAAGAGTCGGCGGCGAAGGTTGATCAGCGCACAGCCCAAGCGGTTGAGCAGCGTGCGCAGCAGCGAAACGAAGCGGCCCAGCCCTTTGGCGAGCGGCTTGAGAAAATTCATGGAGGCTCCTGGAACATAAAAGCGATCAACAAAGGGCACGAAGAGCACGAAGGAAGAGGGTCGACGTTCTTTTCTTCGCGTTCCTTCGCGTCCTTCGTTGATCGGTTTCTGAAATTTTTGAGCAAACCCGATTGTTTAATTCATTGTCGGGGCTTTCGCTAATTTCCGCAAGCAACTTTGCAGATCGATCTCCCGGACACCTGCTAGAATTGTTCCGTACTTCATCCAACAAAACGTATCACTGCAAAGGAGCAGACCATGATCATCGGACTTCCCAAAGAAGTGAAGGACAGCGAAAACCGCGTGGGCTTGACGCCGGGGGCGGTGCGGGCGCTGGTAAAGCGGAACCACCGGGTGCTGGTTGAAACCGGGGCGGGCGAGAGCAGCACGTTGTCTGACGAAGAATACCGGGCGGCGGGTGGCGAGATCGTCGAATCGGCGGCGGAGGCGTGGGAGGCGCAGATGGTGGTGAAGGTAAAGGAGCCGGTCGAGACCGAATATCATTTTTTGCGGAGCGACCTGCTGCTTTATACCTATCTGCACCTCGCCGCCGACCGACCGCTGACCAACGCCCTGCTCGAAAGCGGTACGACCGCCATCGCCTACGAGACCGTGCAGCTTGCCAACGGCCACCTGCCGCTGCTCACGCCCATGAGCGAAGTGGCCGGGCGCATGGCGGCGCAGGTCGGCGCGTACTATTTGGAGACGCCCAACGGCGGGCGCGGCGTGCTGATGGGTGGCGTGCCGGGTGTGGCCCCGGCGGATGTGGTGGTGCTCGGCGGCGGTATCGTGGGCACCAATGCGGCCAAAGTCGCGCTGGGCATGGGTGCGCAGGTGACGGTGCTGGACATCAGCCACGAGCGGCTGCAGTACCTGGACGACATTTTTCTCGGTCGGCTGCAAACGCGCATGAGCAACGAGGGATACATCGAGGAGATGGTGCTCAACGCCGACCTCGTGATCGGCGCGGTGTTGATTCCGGGCGGGAGAGCGCCCTGGCTCGTCACCCGCGACATGCTGAGCGCCATGCGCCCCAACGCCGTAATCATCGATGTCGCCGTGGATCAGGGCGGCTGCGTCGAGACCAGCCGCCCAACCACCCACAGCGATCCCACCTTTGTTGTCGACGGCGTGCTGCACTACTGCGTGGCCAACATGCCGGGGGCCGTGCCGCGCACGAGCACCTTTGCACTGACCAACCAGACGCTGCGCTATGCAATTGAGCTGGCGAACGAGGGGTTGGAGGCGGTGCGAAAAAGCGCGCCGCTGCAGGGCGGGCTCAACACGCACCGGGGCCGCGTGACGCACAAAGGCGTGGCCGAGGCGTTCGAGCTGGCGTACGCGGAGCCAACGAGCGTGTTGAGTTAAGGCGGGCTGTCAACGATGCGGCTGCATCGTTCAGATTGGTTCAGTTTTCAAAACTGAACCAATCTCACCCCCGCCATTACCTTAAATAGCTTCGCTCTTTGTTTTGTTTGGCTCGTCTACGACAAGCTTGGGTTAGAACACTCCGCAAGCGTGCCAAGATTCGCTTCGTCCACTTTGGGTAGATGAGCGTTTAGCTTATGGCTTGAACTATGCGCACCAAGAAAGAAAAAAGGCGTCGAAATACCATACCGATCTCTTGAAGAATGCTGTCCCAGCGGCGCAAAACAAAGTCACCAGCCGTAAGAAACTGGTCGAAAGCAAGTAGCAGAAAGACAATCATCAGGATCGAAGCAATAACCGATATAAATAAGCCATTGAAGCCTTGACTTGCGGTGATGATTGGAGCCGGTGATGCCTGCAGGTTCGGCTGAATTGGCTGAAAAGCAGTCCTCCATTCTTGCCATCCTCTTAGTGCAACATTTCGAAAGTATATTCCTAAAAACAGAAAAATTAAACCAACCACGAAGTTTGGTGTCAGTTGAATAGAGTTAGATTTACCAACCCCAATCGAAAACGCAGTTTCTATTTCCATAATTCATCCTTAATCCAAAAAATTTAGAATTGTTATAAATACTCCAAAATTTGGGTTATTTTGTCAACTCCGAATTGAAACAGGGATAATTTGGCATAAGTTTGTTGCTACTAACAGAAATTTGTGAATGTTGGGTATTGAATCAGAACATTTGTTCGTATAGAATATACTCAAATAAGTCCTAACTATATGAGCCACATTAGACCATTCGGTCTGAGTATTCTTGCTAAAGGTGAGCGATGATGTTAATGGATTTGCTTGATGATTATTTCTTTGGACCATTGAACGTAATTGGAAAGTCTGAACGACTGCTGCGTGGAATGGTTTATCGCGATGTTGGTTACAAACTGTCGATACAACGATCTGACAAAGGTGGAGATCATACTGTTGGTCAGGTCCAGAATATTCTGAATCAGTACGGCGTAGTCATTTATAGTCATACGCACGACAGTCAAAACATGCATTTTTGCGTAAAAGAGCGTCAAGCCCGCTGGGCGGAGTATCTACTCCTGAACGCTGGCGTTGACGTAACCTCCCCCCTGTTTGACCAGCGCAACCCCAGCTACGCTGCGTCTCACGAACCCGGTTGGATGCCGACGCCCTGGTCTGAGAAGGGCAAAGAAAGAGCGGAGCCAGCCAAAGCTGACCCCGCTCTTAATCCTGATGCTCGGCAAAAAGCGTCTTTCTGGCGCGTGGCCTGGAATTGGCTCGACGAGTAACGACCACAGAACAAGCACGCTCTCACAACGAGTCCGCCCCAGTTGACGGTCCGATCTCGGATGTGCCGTTTGCACGTGGGCGTGCTCACTCCTCATCGGCTTGGTCTCGGATTAACCAATCACCACGTTGACCAGCTTGTTCGGCACGACGATCACCTTGCGCACCTGCTGAAATGTAACGCGAAGCGCTGCTTCGCGCCGTGCAATCAACAACGAGACGCGGTTAAACCAGCGCTTCTCAGTTAGCGACTCGGTAATCGGCCAAAATGCCTCGTTAATTCCACGGAGACGAAGCAGCGCTTCGTCCTACATTAGCTGATCACCACGTTGACCAGCTTGTTCGGCACGACGATCACCTTGCACACCTGCTGAAATGTAACGCGAAGCGCTGCTTCGCTCTGTGCAATCAACAAAGAGACGCGGTCAAACCAGCGCTTCTCAATTAGCGACTCGGCAATCAGCCGAAATGCCTCGTTAATTCCACGGAGACGAAGCAGCGCTTCGTCCTACATTAGCTGATCACCACGTTGACCAGCTTGTTCGGCACGACGATCACCTTGCACACCTGCTGAAATGTAACGCGAAGCGCTGTTTCGCGCCGTGCAATCAACAACGAGACGCGGTCAAACCAGCGCTTCTCAATTAGCGGCTTGGCAATCAGCCAAAATGCCTCGTTAATTGCACGGAGACGAAGCAGCGCTTCGTCCTACATTAGCCAATCACCACGTTGACCAGCTTGTTCGGCACGACGATCACCTTGCGCACCTGCTTGCCGTTGATCCACTTCTGCACGTTCTCCAGCGACAGCGCCTGCTCCTCCAGCACCTCCCTGCCCGTGCCCGGCTCCACGGCCAGCTTGTCCCGCACCTTGCCGTTAACCTGTACGACGATGGTGATTTCGTCCTCCTTGGCCTTCTCGGCATCGCCCTCGGGCCAGGCTTGCACGTGGACGCTTTCGGTCGTCATCCCCTGTTCGATGGGGTCACCCTCCCCATCATAGCCGTGCAGCCGCTGCCACATCTCCTCGGCGATGTGCGGGAAGATCGGCGCCATCATCAGCACCAGCGCACGCACGGCTTCGTCCCAGGTCGCCGTGCCAACGACCGCCGTCTCCCTGGCCTTGATCATGGCGTTGTTCAGCTCCATCAGCGCCGAAATGGCCGTGTTGAAGCGGAAGTCCGTCACGTCATCCGTGACCTTGGTGATCGTCTGGTGCAGCTTGCGCTCCAGATCGCGCACGTCACCGGCGCTTGGCTCGGCGTCGACATTCTCCGCGCTCGGTTCGTCGATCACAACCGTCCAGGCGCGGTACAGGAAGCGCACGATGCCTTCGATGGCGTCGGTGTTCCACGGCCCGCCCAGGTTCCAGGGGCCGATAAACATCAGGTAGCCGCGCACGGTGTCCGCGCCATATTTGTCCACAAACTCGTCGGGGTTGACCACGTTGCCGCGGCTCTTGGACATCTTTTCGCCGTCCGGCCCCAGGATCATGCCCTGGTTGTAGAGCCTCTGCATCGGCTCATCAAAGCGCACCAGCTCCAGATCGCGCATGGCTTTGGTGAAGAAGCGCGTGTACAGCAGGTGCATCGTCGCGTGCTCGATGCCGCCAGTGTACTGGTCAACGGGCAGCCAGTAGTTGCCCTCGTCTGGGTTCCACGGCATGTCGTCCGCGGAAATCGGCTCGCCCGATTTCCAGTAGGGCGTAACGTAGGCATACTGATACCACGACGAGCACATAAAGGTGTCCATTGTGTCCGTCTCGCGCTGGGCTGGGCCGCCGCAGGCGGGGCAATCGACGTTTAGGAAGCCCGCGTGCGAGCGCAGCGGCGATTCGCCCGTGGGCTTGAACTCGGCGTCGTCCGGCAGCACGACGGGCAAATCTTTATAGGGCACGGGCACCGTTCCACATTGGTCACAGTAGATGATTGGAATCGGCGCGCCCCACATGCGCTGGCGGCTGATCAGCCAGTCGCGCAGGCGGAAGTTAACGGAGCGCGTGCCCTTGCCGTGCTCCGCCAGCCAGTCGATGGCGGCCTGCACGCTCTCGCCCTCGCCTTTGCCCGCTTGAATGCCGTTCAACGGCCCGGAGTTGATCATCACCCCTTCTTCGGGCCACGCCTCGCTCAGGTCGTCCGCGCACTGAATATCGCCATTTTCCGGCTGCACGACCAGCGTGATGGGCAGGTCGTACTTTTTGGCGAACTCAAAGTCGCGCTGGTCGTGGGCGGGCACGGCCATGATCGCGCCCGTGCCGTAGCCCATCATCACGTAGTCCGCAATCCAAATTGGAATGCGCTCATTGTTGACGGGGTTGATGGCGTAGCCGCCCGTGAAGACGCCCGTCTTCTCCTTATCCGTCGCCGCACGCGCGATCTCGTCCAGCCGCTCGGCCTCCTGCTGGTAGGCGGCGACGGCCCCGCGCTGCTCGTCGCTCGTTACCTCATCCACCAGCGGATGCTCCGGGGCCAGCACCATAAAGGTCGCGCCCCACAGGGTGTCGGGGCGGGTGGTGAAGACCTCAATGACTGGGTTTACGATTTTTGATTTTTGATTGACGACTTCGGAGTCTGCCCCGTCGTCCTTCGTCAATCGTAAATCGTCAATCGCAAATTCAACTTCCGCGCCCTCGCTGCGACCAATCCAGTTGCTCTGCATCGTTTTGACGCGCTCTGGCCAGTCGATGTTGTCCAGATCGTCCAGCAGCTCTTGGGCATAATTCGTGATGCGGAACTTCCACTGGTTCAGCTCCTTCTTAATCACCGGCGTGCCGCAGCGCTCGCAGTGGCGATCCTCGCCCCAGACCTGCTCGCGCGCCAGCGTCGTGTTGCAGCTGGGGCACCAATCCACCGGCGAAAACTCGCGGTAGGCGATGTCGTGGTCGTAGAACTGGCGAAAGAACCACTGCGTCCACTTGTAGAACTCCGGGTCGCAGGTCACGGCCTCGCGATCCCAGGCCCACATGGCGCCCATGCGCCGCAGCTGCCCCCGCATGCGCTCGATGTTGGCATACGTCCAGGGTTTGGGATGGACGTTGTTTTTGATAGCAGCGTTCTCGGCGGGCAGGCCAAAGGCATCAAAGCCAATGGGGAAGAAGACGTTGTAGCCATTCATGCGGCGAAAGCGCGCGCCCGCGTCGCTGGGCGTCATCGCGTACCAGTGGCCGGTGTGCAGATCGCCGGAGGGGTAGGGCAGCATCGTCAGCGCGTACCACTTCGGCTTGTCGGGATCCCCAGCTGTTTCCTCAGTGGTGTCGTACAGCCCTTGGTCAGCCCAGGCGTCCTGCCATTTGGTCTCAATTTCTTGGGGTGTGTATTTGGTCGACACGGTAGTTGTGCTCCTGTCGGTGATTGTCGAGCGTGATGTGTGAATAAGTGGTGCGTGATAACTTGGTCAACAGAGTTGATGACAGTAGAAGACAATAGAAAAACGTGAAACGCAGAGAAGCGGCTCTGCGTGCAAATCACGCACTGCTCCTCACGTTTCACGTTTTCAATTTTGGCCCGTCTAACGCGCGAGTCGCCCAGCGACTCGCGTGCGCGGGCTATCTAAGCGCGATGATGCCACCAGTGGTGCCACCAAAAGTGCTGTGTGGTCGAATATGAAATTGGGCTGTGGGACAAACGGATGTGTGGGTCATCGTGATAGTGTCACAAAAGACTGAACCAATTTCTACATCAAGATTCTACACGAAACGAGCGAAGAAGTCAACAAGCTAATGAGAAACTTTTTGCTTCGAAATTTGACGGGGCCCGTAGCTGTGTTATAATAAACAACTGCTCGCGGAAAGTTTGTTTTCACGCGCAGAAGTCACGATGCGGCAATACCCTGCAGAGATAGTTGGCACAGAGATATTGGTATACAGACAGTCGACATGCCGACGTAGCTCAATTGGCAGAGCAGCTGTTTTGTAAACAGCAGGTTATCGGTTCGAGTCCGATCGTCGGCTTTGGTTGGTGGAATGCTGCAAGGCAAATACCAACGTACATTAACAATTTGGGCGGGTGCCCGAGTGGACAAAGGGAGCTGACTGTAAAGGTCCGCTAAGTTGTCTCTGGCACTTAGTATCCTCTGGCGTTGATCCCATTAACAGGTGGGAACAATATCTTCCAAACGCCGGAGGTCATTGCAGGCCCGTGGAGGAATTCACGGGGTAATTCTCCTCAAATTCGGCGAAGCCTCTGAAGATTGGTAACGCCGAGCCAAGCCCGTGACAGCATGAGTTGGTTGTATAGATACGAATGCTGCGGGAAGGTGTAGAGACTTGACGGGGAGCACCCAGACCGGGTGAAGACAAAGTCCAGCCTACAAACAATACGGAGCGAAAGCGCTTCCGTATTGGCAGCGAAAGCTGTAGATGGGATGAAATCAGCCGGCTTACGCCTACGGTGGTTCGAATCCGCCCCCGCCCACAAATGTATTTGCGATTTTGGGCTTACGATTTTGGAGCGTCTCGTTGGGAATGATGTACTCACCAAACGAGCCAAAATCGTAAATCTAAAATCCTAAATCGCAAATTTTGTTCGCCCACATAGCTCAGCAGGTAGAGCACATTCTTGGTAAGAATGAGGTCATCGGTTCAAGTCCGATTGTGGGCTCCATTTTGTTGTCATTTAGGGAAAATTCAAAAGAGGTGCTTTAAATAAAGCGCCTCACTTTTTGTGCAAGCTGACCAGCTTGCTTGAACCAAGTTATACTGGAGGATAATATGTCGAAGGCAGTATTTGAGCGGAACAAGCCGCATGTAAACGTGGGAACGATTGGGCACGTGGATCACGGGAAGACGACGTTGACGGCGGCGATCACGAAGACGCTGAGCTTGAAGGGGTGGGCGGACTTTTCGAAGTTTGACCAGATCGACAACGCGCCGGAAGAGAAGGCGCGCGGCATCACGATTGCGATTAGCCACGTGGAGTACGAGACGGAAGAGCGGCACTACGCGCACGTGGACTGCCCGGGGCACGCGGACTACATCAAGAACATGATTACCGGGGCAGCGCAGATGGACGGCGCTATCTTGGTGGTGAGCGCGCCGGACGGGCCGATGCCGCAGACGCGCGAGCACATTTTGCTGGCGAGGCAGGTGGAAGTACCGGCCATGGTGGTCTTCCTCAACAAGGTAGACATGATGGACGACGAGGAGCTGTTGGAGCTGGTGGAGATGGAGCTGCGCGAGCTGTTGGACAGCTACGGCTTCCCCGGCGACGACATCCCGATTGTGCGCGGGTCGGCGCTGGCGGCGCTGGAGGAAGAGAGCACGGACGCGGACGCCGCGGCCTACGCGCCGATTTGGGAGCTGATGAATCAGGTGGACAGCTATATTCCAACGCCGGAGCGGGCGGTGGACCAGCCCTTCCTGATGCCGATTGAGGATGTGTTCTCGATCAAGGGGCGCGGCACGGTGGTAACGGGTCGCATCGAGCGCGGGGTGGTGCACCCGATGGAAGAGGTGGAGATGGTGGGCTTGGCGGACACGCGCAAGCTGACGGTGACGGGGGTGGAGATGTTCCGCAAGCTGCTGGACGAAGGGCAGGCGGGGGACAACGTGGGTTGTCTTTTGCGCGGGATCACGCGCGAAGAGGTGGAGCGGGGGCAGGTGTTGGCAAAGCCGGGCTCGATCAAGCCGCACACGCAGTTTATGAGCGAGGTGTACGTGTTGAAGAAGGAAGAGGGGGGTCGTCACACGCCGTTCTTCAAGGGATATCGGCCGCAGTTCTACATCCGGACGATGGACATCACGGGGGCGATTGAGCTGCCGGAGGGGGTGGAGATGGTGATGCCGGGGGACAACGTGAACATGCGGGTGGAGTTGATTTCGCCGGTGGCGCTGGAGCAGGGGAGCCGCTTTGCCATTCGCGAGGGCGGCCGCACCGTTGGCGCGGGCGTCATTACCGAAATCCTCAACTAACTTTGCTTGATCTGATTTGTTGACGGGGAAGGATACGTATGGTATCCTTCCTCACAAAGTCATAGGCGAGTAGCTCAATTGGTAGAGCACTGGTCTCCAAAACCAGCGGTTGCGGGTTCAAGTCCTGCCTCGCCTGCTCTAGTGATTTACGCGTTAACGACCACCGGCATCTGTCGGTGGTCGTTTTCAGCAAAAGGCTATTTTGTGCGAGGGTTCTGCGTGACAAGCTCCGTGTGATAGCGAGCTTGCCTTGGTAAAAGAAACAGCACAGCAAGCGTTTGATTTAGGCAGCCGCCGCAGCGGTATTTCTCGAGGCATATTATGACCCGTTCCACCAATCGAGTGTCCAGCCGGACGCCCGCCAAGCGTGCCGCCGACCGTGCGGCCGCTCGCGCCAGTGCCAAAGTGCAGGCAGAGAAGCAGGCCAAAACGGCGGCGAGCAAGCCCGCGGTCAGCAAAACGCCAAAGAGCCGCTCATCCAATGCGCTAGTTCGCTACCTGCGCGATACGCGAGCCGAAATTTCCAAGGTTACGTGGCCCACACGCGAAGAAGGCACGCGCCTAACCATTATTGTGATGATTGCGACGGTTATCTCGGCCATTGCGCTTTTTGGCGTCGACACCATTTTTGGCTTGGTGATTACCAATTTGTTGGGGCTATTTTAGCCCGGCGATGGCTCGCCATGCATCGTTTGCCAATCACCGCGAGCTGCTAAGTTGGGCTTTGTGTTGAGTCAGCCCCGTTTTCCGCGGTTTACTCTTTAGTGTTATGCACCGAAGTCCACCGCGTCGCCCTCTCGTGTGCGTTAGCTGGTTACCACCGCTGCATTGGACTTTCCGTTGATAAGTCTGCACGTGTCGAGTCTGTACATGCCGAGTTTTCACATGATGGATTTTCACGTGATGGAAGGGTAGGCGTGCCTTTGTTTGATTTTGAGGAGTCATTGTGAGCGACGAAAATCAAGACCTTTTAACCGGTATCGATGCGGCAGAATTGGCGGCTATTGACGCTGAAATTGCTGCCCAGCTCGATGCCGAAGGCGAAGAGCCCAGCTCACGGCCCGACTGGTTTTTTATTCACAGCTATTCGGGAATGGAGAACAAAGTCAAGCGCAACCTCGAGCACCGCGCTGAATCGATGGGGATGTTGGATCGCATTTTGCAGGTTGTTGTGCCAACAGAGACCGAAATTGAGATTCGCAATGGCCAGCGCAAGGAAGTTGAAAAGCGCGTTTACCCCGGCTACGTGCTGATCAACATGATTCTGGATGAGGATAGCTGGTACGTGGTGCGCAACACACCGGGGGTAACGGGCTTTGTAGGTATGGGCAACGACCCCACGCCGCTGAGCGAAACCGAAGTCGAGAACATCATGAGCCGCATCGAATCGGACGAGCCGCGGATGCGCGTCGAGTTCGAGTTGGGCGAGCATGTTCGCATTACGGGTGGACCCTTTGCCGAATTTAGCGGCATTGTCGATGAGCTCTACGCGGACAAGGGCAAGGCCAAGGTGCTGGTTAGCTTTTTTAATCGGGAAACGCCCGTTGAGGTTGATTTTCTTCAGCTTGAGCGGGAGGTTCAATAAAATTTTTGCTCGATCGAGCAACGACTGGAAATTCAAATGTCTGGGAGCTAGCGCGATGCTAATCCAACGCCTGGCGCGGACCAGAAGGAGACTCTTTAACATGGCAAAGAAAATTAAAGCGCTCGTTAAGCTACAGATTCCGGCGGGCAAGGCCAATCCGGCTCCGCCAGTGGGTACGGCACTCGGCCCACACGGCGTCAACATCATGGGCTTCTGCAAGGATTACAACGCCCGCACGCAAGACCAAATGGGCCAGATTGTACCGGTGGAAATTTCCATCTTTACGGATGGTTCGTTTACCTTTATCACCAAGACGCCGCCTGCCGTTGACTTGATCAAGCGGGCCATTAGCCTCAACAAAGGCAGCGCCGAACCAAATCGCAATAAAGTTGGCTCGATCACGCGTGCGCAGATGCGCGAGATTGCGGAGGTTAAGCTGAAAGATTTGAACAATGTGCCCGTTGAAAGCGCCATGCTCATGATCGAAGGCACGGCGCGCAGCATGGGCGTGACGGTGGCAGACTAATTGCGCTGTGGACTGAACGTGGAGGCACGGAGACGCGGAGACGCGGAGGCGGAAAAGTTGCTGGACAGCAGTTCTCGCTTCGTCTCCCAGTTAAGCTAGTCTGAGTTATAGAAATTCTGCCGTCGTCTCAGTTGATGCGTTAACAAAAATTACAGACATTTCGTGGGAGGGACATCCCCGCTTGCACCACAAGGAGTAAAATTATGGCAAAGCATGGAAAGCGCTATAACAACGCGCTGGTAAAGGTTGATCGCGAACGAAGCTATGAGCCAAACGAAGCGGTTCAACTTGTTAAGGAGACGGCGACGGCCAGCTTTGACGAGACTATTGAGCTACACCTGCGCATGGGGGTGGACCCGCGCCACGCCGATCAGCAGGTGCGCGGCGTGGTGACGCTGCCCAACGGCACGGGTCGTACCGTTACCATTCTTGTGTTTGCTGGCCCGGATGGGCAGCAGGCGGCGCGCGAGGCTGGGGCCGACCACGTGGGCGGCGAGGATTTGGCCGCCGAAGTACAAAATGGCTGGACGGATTTTGATGTTGTGCTGGCGACACCCGATATGATGCGCGTTGTTGGTAAGCTTGGTCGCGTGCTGGGGCCGCGTGGTCTCATGCCCAGCCCCAAAGCTGGAACCATCGTGCAGGCCGACGATTTGGCACGCGTTATTCAGGAATCGCGGCTGGGCCGCGTGGAGTACCGCGTGGATAAGACATCGAACATCCACACGCCAATTGGCAAAGCTAGCTTTGATGTACAAAAGCTCGAAGAAAATCTGGCGACGCTGATGGAGGCGATCACGGCGGCGCGCCCCAGCTCGATCAAAGGCAACTACATTCATCGCGTTACGCTGACAAGCACCATGGGGCCAGGCATCAAAATTGATACCCATGCGGCGGCCAACCTGCGGGTAGAAGATGTACGCAACGGCGGTTAGCAGCCTACCGTTAGCAGCCTACCGTTAGCAGCCGACCGTCAGCGGCTTTGCGGACCGAATCAAGCATTCTTTGCAAAAAGCTGTCAACTGGTTTATAGTAAAAACTCATACTCTGTTTTGGATGATTTTTCATTCAAATGCTTACGCTGAAGACAACAGGTGCTTTGCTTAAACGCCAGCGCGGCCTGTCGAGGTAATGAAGCGACGCAGATCCGGCAGATGAGGGTGGCCGTGCCGCTCCTTGTTTCCGTTCCGCGCTGATTCAGACTCCGAGCGTCTTCGCCAAAAGCGAAGGCGCTTTTTTTGTAAGCGATTTTATGTAAGCAACTGTGTAAACAGTATCGAAACTCTCGGAAAGGAGGGTAGTCATTTGGCAATTTCCCGAAAGAAGAAAGAAGAGCTGGTCGGTATCTACAAAGAGCGGCTCGAAAATTCGCCAGCGCTTGTGTTGACCAAGTATCAAGGCATCTCCGTGCCGCAGATCAACTCGTTGCGCACGGCGCTGAACGATAGCGACACGATCTACATGATCGTCAAGAACAAGCTCTTGCGGATTGCGCTGGAGCAAGCGGGCCGCGAGCTCGAAAGCGATATCTTTGAGGGGCCCAACGCCGTGGCCTTTGTGGGTGAAGATATTGGTAAAGGGGTAACGGCGCTCAAGGATTGGATCAAAAAAGAGGGCGCCATCGAGATCATTGGTGCCGTGCTTGAGTCGCAGGTTCTAAGCGCAAGCGAGGCCGAATCGCTTTCCGATTTGCCCACGCGCGAAGAAGTCTTAGCCGAAGTGTTGGCTGTGCTTATCGCCTCGCCAGCCAAGCTTGTGCGCACGCTCAACGAAGTGCCCGCCAGCCTGACGCGCGTCGTCAACGCGCCCTTTGCGGATTTGACGCGCGTAATCAGCGCGCACGCGCAGCAGCTTGAAGGTGGTTCGTAGTTGGAAGTTGTAGCGGCTAGTTTGGGTGCTCTTTCGCAACCACCTTGACAATTAGTCATTACAATCAAGCATTTACAGTTAAAAGATTCAGTTAAAATACAAGGAAGGTAATTCAAATGGCCGATTTGCAAACAATCAAGGAACAGTTGGATGGGTTGACGCTGCTCGAGGCGTCCGAGCTGGTTAAGATGCTGGAAGAGGCTTGGGGCGTTAGCGCCGCGGCCGCGCCGATGGCAATGGGCGGCATGATGCCGATGGGCGCCGCGGCTGCCGAGGAAGAAGCCGAAGAGCAGACCGAGTTCGACGTGGTACTGACGGACTTTGGCGCGAAGAAGATCAACGTGATTAAGGCCGTGCGCGGCCTCACGAGCCTGGGCCTGAAGGAGGCCAAGGAGCTGGTCGAGAGCGCGCCGTCGCCGGTGCTGCAGGCCGTCTCCAAGGAGGCCGCCGACGATGCGAAGAGCAAGCTTGAGGCCGAAGGCGCCAAGGTTGATGTGAAGTAGCATCCGGCTGCTTTAATTCAGCAGCGGCTCGCGTCGTCGCTCCAGCAAGAGGTTGAAATAAAAAGAGATGCCTATGCGGCATCTCTTTTTGTTTTAGATGTAGCCTCTATTTTTGCAACGCCCCCCTTTGCCGGAAAGCCAATTGTGCCACGGCTGCTTTTGTGGTACGATAAATGCTACACAAGAATGCTGGGCCATCCAGCCAGCTTCTTGCCACCCCGCCCAGTTTATCGAATCACGCACGTTTGTACACTGAAAACCAAAGAATACATTCCCCGGAGGAGGCTCATGCAGAAAGCAAAATCTCTTACGCATCGGTCGGCGCTCTTTTTTGCGCTGGCCGCCTTGATGCTGCTGGTGGCGACGGGCTGTGGCCCGCGCTTGAGCGGCGGCGAAACGGCGCAGGCCATTAGCGAAGACCAAGTTGTCGTCGATCTACCGGCCTTTGTCGTCGACATCGACGCTGGCGGCCAGCCCAGCGTTGGCGGCGTACCCGTGGCGCAGCTGGGCACGCTGGCTGGTCAAGATCTGTCCAGCTTAGAGCTGCCCGAAGAGTGGGTCACTTATTTGACAACGACGGGCGTACAGCACGTTCAGATTGACAACAGCGCCGACGGGCTGACAATTTTGGTTAACGGCCAATCCGTTCCCTCGATTGCGTGGAACGGCGAATCGCTGATGACAACTGCTCAGACGCTCGAAACGCTGGGCTTTGGCGTGCCGCTGCTGGAACAGCTGCTGCCGTTGGTCGAGCAGATGGGCGCGGGCGTTACCATCCGCTTCCCGGTCAACGAGGGCATCGATGGAATTCCGCTGGCGCAGATGGAGAATTCCGTCTCGGCGGATGAAGCCGCGACCGCTCAGCAGGCCTTCTTGGAAGCCGTATCCGCCCCGCCCACGATTCGCGTCGTGGTGAGCTATAGCGATGACGGCACGTGGGTTGTAGAAGATTTGACGGGCCAGCAGTGGCAGCAGCTGACGAACCTGCCCTTTACCGCGGCCAACCTGGAACCGTCGCTGGTGCGCGGCGCCAGCGCGGCGGGCATCCAAAACATTACGCTCTCCACCAATCCACAGGGTATCTTTGTCTCGATCAACGACGAGGACTTGCCCTACCTCTCGTGGGAGAACGGCGAGGTGCTCAACACCATTGCCCTGGCGGACGAGTTGGGGCTGATCGAGCAGGCCGCCGCGGGTGCGGGTAGCCTCAATGTGGATCAGCTCGTGGCGACCGTCGAGCAACTGTTGCCCGTTGTCCAGGCCTCGGATGTGCAGATCAGCGTAAATTTCCCGTAGGCTTGGAATTTGGGCGAAATCGCGGATGGCTGAGTTGAAGAGTATAACGCTCTGCCCCTGGCTTGTGATGCCTCCCTGAAAGCGTGCACGGCAAAGACCCCACTACATTCAGCGTAGCGGGGTCTTTGCCGTGCACGCTCTGAAAATTGGGGATTGACAAGCAGCCAAATCTGTATTATCTTAGAGCAGTAGCAATTGTTATTTAGTCCAGAATAGAAAAGGAGGCGCTCTGTGCAAGTGAACATGACATTTACCCATCTTACCCAGCGACACAGCGCGTCCATCCTTCGTTAGCGTGATTTAACTCCACGCAGCGGCCGCGGGCGTACTGCCCCGTGGCTTTTTTGATCCAGCATCAAAATTATCCAGCCACGGGACCGGTCGCCCGTGGCTTTTTTGTACACTGATTTAGGGGCCGCGGGTGTTCAATCTCAACTCACAGTTGACACAAGGACTACCCATTGAACGCCAATTATCTCGACCTCGACGATTCCTACAGCGAACGCTACGAGGATCACACCCTAACTTACGACCCGAACGCGCGCGAGGCTTACGCCGCCAACAAGCGGCCCCGTGCCCAATCCCAAGCGGAGCGCAACCAGCAGCGCCGCGACACCATTGCCACCCTCACCGAATCGACGCGCGGCCTGGAGGATGGCTTTGAAACCACTTACCAACCGGCGCGCTACGAAGAGGGCTGGCTGCTCTCCTCGCTGCGTCAGTTCTACGATGAATCGCTGATTAGCGATGTACTGATGCAGGTAAAGGGCGGCAAGGAGGCCAGCGTCTACTGCTGCCGCGCTGGCCTCAACGCGCGCAAACTGCTCGGCGTGGAGCTGATCGCGGCCAAGGTCTACCGCCCGCGCCAGTTTCGCAACCTGCGCAACGACGCCATGTACCGCGAGGGGCGCATGTCGCTTACCGCCGAAGGCAAAGCGCGCCGCCGACCGGAGAGTCGCGTGGATCGCGCGCTCAAGAAGAAAACCAACTTTGGTGTGGAGGTGGCTCACACTTCGTGGCTGATGTACGAATACGCCACGCTCGGCCGGCTGCATGAGGCAGGGGCCGCCGTGCCCCAGCCGATTGCCGCCAGCGATAATGCCATCCTCATGGGCTACCGCGGCGATGCGCACCAGGCCGCGTCCACGCTCAACGAAGTCGCCCTTGTGCCGGAGGAAGCGCCTCGGCTCTTCGACGACGCGCTACGCAACGTCGAGCTAATGCTCTCGCTCAATATGGTGCACGGCGATCTCTCCGCCTACAACATTCTCTATTGGAATGGCGAGCTCACGCTGATCGACTTCCCGCAAGTTGTCAACGTGCAGGGCAACACCAGCGCCCGCAA
Source organism: Caldilineaceae bacterium (assembly GCA_965213535.1). Taxonomy (GTDB): domain Bacteria; phylum Chloroflexota; class Anaerolineae; order Caldilineales; family Caldilineaceae; genus JBCCFC01. The sequence goes on along the minus strand of OZ243888.1, from coordinate 4,523,944 downwards.
GATCTTTGCACGCGACGTGCAGCGCATTTGTGAGTACTTCACGCGCCAGGGCGTGCGCTGCGAACCGCTGGCGCTGGCGCAGGGGCTGTGGGACGAATACGTGGGTGAATCGGCCGCTGAATGGGCCGCTGCCGATTTCTCGCGAAACGAGTGAGTTGTTCGATAAAAATCACCCACAAATTATTACATAACGAAGGGTGGCGCGCTCTCGATGCGCCACCCTTCGTTGCATCGTAAAGGAATGACTTTTTGCTGCGGCGCTTAAAAGTCGCCCGCGAGCAAAGCATTTTGCTGTTCTCACACATCAGCTTCCGCGGCGATATGTGGTATGATGGTTTGTGTAGCGTGCCGCGTCAACCGCTCTGCCAACCGCTCTGCTGAGTTGCCGCCGCTTCCCTTTGCATCAGCCGTACCAACAAAATTCAGGATGGCCGTCCCCACGTTGACTTTGTCGACGGCTGGCCTTTAATTACTTGTGAATACGTTTCCTATTTCCCGCAGCCTCAAGCTCGGCGACCTGCGACGCGCAACCAAGCCGCGGCGGAGCAGACAACGGGCCGCGCCCGCGTTGCCCAAACCGCTCCTCAATCCGCAGGAAGAGCAGGCGCTCACCCAAGCCGCGCGCCGCTTCTACGGCTTTCCCTCGCTGCGCCATCCACAGGCCGAGATCATGGCCTGCGTACGCCGCGGCGAAGACGTGCTGGCGATTTTGCCGACCGGCGCGGGCAAGTCGCTCTGCTACCAGCTGCCCGTGCTGCTCGATCCGCCCGAACGCGGCCTCACGCTGGTCGTTTCGCCGCTGATCGCGCTGATGAAGGACCAGGTGGACAACCTGCCCGCGCCGCTGCGCCAGCACGCCGTGGCCATCAACAGCAGCTTGCCCGATGTTGACGCCGCCGTGCGCGATGTGGCGGCGGGGCGCTACCGGCTGGTTTACGTTGCGCCGGAGCGGCTGATGCAGCGTCCTTTTTTGCACGCGCTGCGCCAGGCGGGCGTGGCCCGGCTCGTGATCGATGAAGCGCACTGCGTCTCCGCCTGGGGCCACGACTTCCGTCCGGACTACCTCAACCTCTCCCGCATTCGCGCCGAGCTTTCGCGCAACGACGGCCCGGCCGCGAGCCAATCGCACATGGCAAGCGGCCCCGTGCCGCTGCTGGCGCTGACGGCCACCGCACCGGCCCACGTTCGCACCGATATGCAGCAGCGGCTGTTTAACGCGGGCAAGCGGCGTCCACACGTTATTACCGCGGATACCTTTCGGCCCAATCTGCACCTAAGCGCCGTGGCCGCCCCCAACAAAGACGAGAAGCTGCGTCACCTGCTGCGCACGTGCCACATCCTGGTGGACGAGGGCTTGAGCACCGGTATTGTCTACGCCCGCTCGCGCCGGCGCTGCGAAGAGCTGGCGGCGCTGCTCACCCAGCAGGGTCTGCGTGCCGAAGCATACCATGCTGGCCTGCAAGACCGCGCCGCCGTGCAGGAGCGCTTTATGCGTGGCGAAACGCCGATTATCGCCAGCACCATTGCCTTTGGCATGGGCGTCGACAAGGCCGACATTCGTTTCGTCGTCCACGACGGCCTGCCCGACTCCGTGGAATCGTACTACCAGGAGGCGGGCCGTGCCGGGCGGGATCGGCAGCCCGCTCGCTGCATTCTCCTGCACAGCCCCGGCGACCGGCTGCTGCTCTCGCGCCGGGCCAGCGAAAATTTGCTGGATGTGGATTTTCTCAACGCGCTCTACGACACGCTGCGCACGCACCTCGGCGCCCAGCCAGGCGACGTGCGGATTGTGAACCCGCGCGACGTGCGCAGCCGCCTCAAGCGCAGCGAAGTCGACGTGCGCGTGGGGCTAAGTCTATTGGAGCAGGCGGCACTGCTCTCGCGGCGGCTGGACGTGCCCCGCTGGCTCACCCTCCAGGCCACGGCGCCGCGCGAAGGGCGCTTTGGTGATTTTGCTGCATCGATCAAACTGCCTCGCCAGCGCGACGCCCGCTATCCATTTGAGCGAGCCAGCGAACTCAGCGGCGTATCCGTGGACGCGCTGGAGGAGTACCTGCTTACGTGGCAGGCTCATGGCCTGCTGCGCTCCGAGCCAAGCGGCCGCGGCCTGCTCTACACCGTCCACGATACGGTTCCGGAGACCCGCGCCCGCATCGACAACTTGCTGGTTCAGTACCGGCAAGTTCAGCAGCAGCGCGTGGACGACATCGTCCACTACGCCACGACGACAGATTGTCGCCACGGGGCGCTGGCCGAGCGATTGGGCGGCGCTCGGCGCGAGCGCTGCGGGGCTTGCGATAACTGCTTGAGGCGCTGATTCTTATGCAACTAACGCTTCGTGGACTCTGTTTGCTGCTGGCTGGCACGGTGCTGATCGCGCTGTTGCCCCTGGGCGCGGCGTGGGGGATCATCGCGCTGGCGTGGTGGCTGCTGGCCGCGGCGCTGCTGCTGGCCGATTGGCGGCTTGCCCCGCGGCGAGCGGATTGGTCGCTGGCGCGCCACCACGACCAGCGGCTGTCGCTGGCCACGCGCAACCGCATCGCCGTGACGGTGTGGCTGCGCCCCGGCGCGACGCCCGCGCTGGGGCCAAGTCGACGCGTGCGCGTGTGGCTGCGGGACGATTTCCCCAGCGAGTTTTTACCTGTCGCCAACGAGCAGGTGGAGTCGAACCGAGCAGGGGAAGAAGGGGGAAACGAGATAAAAGACACGGCGGAGGACGCGAACGAACTGACGACTGGTGCGGGTCACGTGCTATCGGCTCTCCTTATACCAGGTGTTGCGCACACGATTGCCTACTATCTGTGGCCACCGCGACGGGGCGATTATCACTTTGGCGATCTTTACCTGCGCTGGCTGTCGCCGATGGGGCTGTGGCACATGCAGGCGCGTTTTGCCGCCAGCGAAACCATTAAAGTCTACCCCAACTTAATAGACATAAAGAAGTATGATCTCATGTTGCGCCGCAATCGTCTAGCTGATATAGGGCTGCGGCGCACGCGCCTGACCGGTGGCGGCAGCGAATTTGAGCGGCTGCGCGATTACGTGCCGGATGACGAATACCGCCGGATTGATTGGAAGGCCACGGCGCGTCGGGCAAAGCCCATTGCCGTCGAGTATGAAGTGGAGCGCAGCCAGAACATTATTGCACTCGTGGACATTGGCCGCATGATGGGCAGCGCCATCGCGATAAATAGCCTGGCGGGCGGCGCTGCAGCTGCCCCCACGACAAATGGACATGCCCCGGTGGGTTACAACGAGGTTTCGCCCGTCTCGAATCCGCGCCCCTTCACTGCCCCCTCCACTGCCCCCTCCGCTAAAACCGGTTCGGACTCTCTCACGGGCGCGGCCCCATATGCCGCCAAGCTTGATTACGTGATCAACGCCGTGCTGCTGCTAGCCTACGTTGCCACGCGGAAGGGCGATAAAGTCGGGCTGCTCACCTTTGCGGACAGCGCGCAAACGTGGGTGGCGCCGCGCGGCGGCAAGCGTCAGTTTCATCGTCTGCTCGAAACGCTCTACGCAGTAGAGGCTCGGCGCGTTGAGCCAAATTATCACGAAGCGCTGGGCTACTTTGCGGCCAAGCAGAGCAAGCGCAGCCTCGCGATTGTTTTTACCGACTTCAGCGGCGGCAGCAGCACCGATGCACTGGTGGCGCAGATGTCGCGGCTGCAGCGGCAGCACCTGGCGTTGCTCGTCACCATTGGCGATCCGGCGCTTTATGCAGCGGCGCAGCAGCCCGTGGTAGACGGGGCAGCGCTGCACCGGCGCACGGTGGCCGAGCGGCTGCTGGCCGAGCGTCGCGCCACGCTGGATTCGCTGCGGCGGCGCGGCGTCTTTACCCTCGACGTGGCGGCCAGCGATTTGAGCATCTCGCTGATTGATCGCTATCTGCAGCTCAAAGCCCGGCTTGCTGGTTGATGAGCCAAGCAGCTGGCGAAACGAACCAGCTAACACGCACGCTTCCGCCGCTCTCATCACTGGCGCGGTGCACACTCTTGAAAAGGCATTTTATGGATCAGACAAACGGCTCCCCCATGATTCAACAAACGAACGATCCGCTAACGGAGCGCTCGCTCCGCATTGCGGACAGTTTGATCCTGGTAGTGGATGATCACATGGCCAGCCTGCGCCAACTGACGGGCGTGCTCAAGGAGGTGGGCTACCGCGTGCATCCCCTGCCCAGCGGCGATATGGCGCTGGAAGCCGCCAGCAAGCTGCCTATTGATCTGGTGCTGCTGGACGTGGGCCTCTCCGTTACCAGTGGCTTCGACGTTTGCCGCAGCCTGCAGGTCGACCCGCGCACGGCGGACGTGCCCGTAATTTTTATCAGCGAGTACGACGAAGTTCTGGACAAGCTGATGGCCTTTGGCTTGGGTGGGACGGACTACGTGACCAAGCCGTTTCATGTGGAAGAAATTCTGGCCCGCGTGCAGACGCACCTGGCGCTGCGCCACTCGACGCGTCAGCTCCAGCAGGCCAAGGCGCAGCTCGAAGACGATGTGCGTGAGCGCACGGCCATGCTCGAAGCGCTTTCCTGCGCTGCCAGCCACTTTGTGCCGCGCGAAACAATTGAGCTGCTGGGCAAAGACAGCCTGCTGGACGTGCACCTGGGCGACGGCAAGCAGCTGGAAATGGCCGTCATGTTTGCCGATATGCGCTCGTTTACCACGCTGGCCGAGGCGATGACGCCGGAGGAGAGCTTTGCGTTTCTGAACCAGTACTTTGGCCACGTGAGCCCCATTATCCGTAAAAACCACGGCCTAATCGACCAGTATATCGGCGATGGTATCACCGCACTCTTTCCGCAGAGCGTGGAGCACGCCATTGCGGCGGGCATTGAGATTCAGCAGAAGCTGCAGCAGATCAACCAAAGGCAGAAACAACAGGGCAAGCCCCTGATTCAGGCGGGCTTTTCCATTCACGCCGGTCCCGTGCGGCTGGGCATTGTGGGGGATGAGCAGCGCTTCCAGAGCACTGTCATTTCGGATGTGGTAAATACGGCGGGGCGGATGCAGCAGGTCAACAAGGATTACGGCGCACCGCTGGTGCTCAGCGAGCAGGCGCTCAAGATGTTGAGGGAGAGGGAGCGCTACGCGTACCGATTTTTGAACAACGTACAGGTGAAGGGAAAGAGCCAGGAGATTTTTGTGTACGAGCTGCTGGAGCCCGCCTCCGATCCCTCGATCCAGAGCAAGCGGATGACGCAAACTGTCTTTGGCCGCGCGGTGAAATGCTTTGCCCAGACCGAATATAGCGAAGCGCTGCATCTATTTAAAAAAATTATCGAGCGCCACCCCGAGGATGAAGCGTCGCTAAACTATATACAGCGCTGCTACGAATACATCAACCACCCTGCACTGCCGTCCTTTACCGATAAGGCCATCGGATTAGAACGGGGCCAACCTGCAAGCGAGTCGGCTCGGTGGCCCAACGGAATTGGAGCCGCCGATGCTCGGAACAATGGAATCAACCGCAATGAAGTCAATCGCAGTATGCCCCGCTTTTGACGTTGGCTGTGCTTTCTGGGCAACAGCCTAACCATCCCGCCGCTCGCTGGGAATGCTCCGCTTGGCCTCGATAAACTGGCGGTGGGGCAGCCCCAGGCTGCTGGCGATTTGGTAAATGGTTTCAATTTCGTCGGTCGTCACAAAGCCATCCGCATCGGCCAGGGCAAAAAGTAAGTCCAGCAGCCGCGTTCCCTGTTCGGGCGTCACATAGCTGGAAAGCTCGCGCACGAGCTGCATGGCATCCAGCTGCGGCCCTACTTCGGAGAGCGCCACCTCCGCTACAAAGAGCGCCTCCTTCTGCGGCAGCGACCAGCGCTCGCGCAGCAGCTCTACCATCACCTTAAATTCCGTATCCGTCACCCCCTGGTCGACCTGCGCCACACGCGCCATCAGTCCACCTACCGCGGCCAGCTGACGCAGCTCTTCGTCGGCCAAATTCAGCTCAATGTCGTCGTCAAATGTCGCGCCGCTGTACGTTTCCTCCAGCCCGTCGTCGATGGGCGTGCCCCGCTGGAGCCGCCGCCGCAGGCCATAGTAGACGCGATTTTGCATGTAGGCATCGAAGAATTGCTCGCGATTGGGTGCATCATCCGGCGCCAGCGACGGCTGCGGTCGCGACAGCCCCAACATCTGGCTTAACCGGTTGCTCAGGCTGAGATCGACCGCTTCGATGGCCACCCGGATTTTGTGGATAACGTCGGCCTCGCGCTGACCCGTGCTGCCCGTCTCCTCCAGCGACTGCAGCGCATCCAGCGCAATCTTGCGATCGGCGGGCGTGCGCACGGCATCGCGCAGGTTATCTACCAAGCGCGCGCGCTCCGCCTCGTTGACGGGCGCGTTGATATACATTTCCAACTGCGCCCAATCTTGGGCGGCGAGCTGCACGCCGCTGTTGTTGTTGCTCGGCAGGCGGTAGAGCAAATCCTTGAGCCGATTGACTTCATCGACGGTCATTTCATCGTCGGCCCAGGCGGCGGCGGCGATTACCTTGCCCAGTGACATAATGAGTGTTTGGTTTGACATTTGTATCGGGGGAATTGGGTTGGTATCGTAAATTTGGTGGTTGGATTGTTGGCTGGTAATTGGGCCGTTCCAGAAAATTAACTGTACGCTGCGACAGTCACTGCCCAGACAATTCTGCGAATTCTTCACCGGTTGCGGGCGGCGACAGTCACATGCGCGGTATACTTGTTTTCTTGGATTAGCCTTGGAGATTAGTCATTGATAGTTGGAGGATTTGTCAACTAACCAACCGCCAGTTACCAATGACCACTTACCAGCTGTGTGCGCAGCGCTTGAGCTATTGCTCAAAAATCCACTCGTCCGTATTGCGGCTCCAGTCGACCAGGTCATCGCCAAACCACAGCGCCATCTCGCTCTGGGCGGTATCCGGCCCATCGCTGGCGTGGATGAGGTTGCGGCCAATTTCGAGGCCAAAGTCGGCGCGGATCGTACCCGGCGCGGCGTCGGCGGGGCTGGTGGCACCCACCGTCGAGCGGACGACGGCGATGGCGTTTGTGCCCTCCAGCACCATCGTCACCACCGGCGACTTGGTGATGTACGAAATGAGCCCTTCGTAGAAAGGTTTGCCTTCGTGCACGGCGTAGTGCTCAGAGGCGAGCTCGTTGCTCACCTGTAGCATGCGCATGGCGACAAGCTTGAGACCGCGCTGCTCGAAGCGCTTGATAACTTCGCCGACCAGACCGCGCTGCACGGCGTCGGGCTTGAGAATAATAAATGTGCGTTCCATAGGAATTGCTCCGTAATTTTGGTTTCGATTTGAAATTAGGTAGTGCGCGGTACGTCCTGCGTGAACTGGCAAATTCCGCGGTGACATTGAATTATGCTGCCGAGTTGCTGAATAAGTTTACGCATCACCCTTCACGCATTACGTCCCACGCCCCGATTCTAACAAAGCTGCTTCCGCGTGACCAACTTTAAGCGTTGCGGGTGAATTTGCGTCAGCTGCGGCAACGGGGCGAAGGTGCAGCCGTTCACGGGTGTACGCGCCGTCCGGGTCCATGCGCTGAAGGGGATCACGGGCGAGGGCGCGATCGTCGGCATCGCCCGTGGCGGCGAGCACGGCCCAGGGCAGCAGCAGGTAACGCTGCCGCTCCACGAGCTGCCGGGCCAGCGCATAGGCCTCGCGCGCTTGACCAAGCTGCCACCGCGCCGCCATCTCGCCCATCGGGAAATCGAGCCGCCGCGGGGCGGCCTCGCTCAGGCCGCGATAGGCCGCCGCCGCGTGTCGCCAGCGACCGGCGCGCAGGTAAAGCGCTGCCAAGCAGGCCGCGTTGAGTGCCAACAAGCTGGACGAGTCGCCGGCGGCTTCGCTGCGGGGTTCGTTGCGCACGGGCAAGTGGGTGCGCTGCATGCCCGCGCGAATGTCTGGCTGATAGGGGTCCAGTTCGAAAGCGCGTCGCCAGGCGGCGTGGGCACGCGGGCGATCCTCGTGTTGTTCAATCGCCGTGGCCATGGCGCGCCAAGCCAGCGGCTGGCCGGGATCGGCCTGCAGGAGTCGACGTCCCCACTCGCCGCCCTCGTCCCAGCGCTTCAGCTGCCACAGTGCGTCGAGCAGACGCGCGTAGACGGCCAGCAGCCGCGGCTGCCGCTCCAGCACCACCCGCGCCAGATCAACGGCGCGCGCCGGCTGCGCTTGGGCCAGCGCACTATCAATGGCCTGTAGCCAATCAGCAAGCGGCATCTGAATTTCCGGCGATAAGTCGGGCATTGGGTGAAAAACTGTTGCTTCCGTAGGCCACACATGCTCCGCTATGTGACATCTCTGTTTAACGCGAAAGCCGCTGAATTCCGCTCTAGCTTGGATCAGCCATCCAAATCATCTTGCGGAGCAGAGGTGATCTACGTAATCAGCGATATTTTACGTGAAGTGCGTCGGCGGCGCTTTCAAATTGTGCAGCGAGGTGAGCCCTTCAACCAGCGGGGCCAAATCGCGCTCGCGCCCGCGCCACGTGCCAAAGGGATCGCTTGGCCCACCCTCGCCGCTGAGAGCGCGCAGCGTGCTGAGCACGGCGTGGGGCAGCACGTCGAGGTGATAGCCGCCCTCCAGCGCGCAGACCAGCCGCCCGTCGCACAGCTCGTCCGCCAGCGCCATCAGCTCCTGCACCAAATCTGTGTAGCCCACGATGCTCAAGTTGACGTTGGCCAGCGGGTCCATCCAGTGGGCGTCGTAGCCCGCCGAGAGCAGAATCAGCCCCGGCTGGAAGTCCCGTGCGGCGGGGACGAGCACGCGCCGGAAGGCTTCCAGCACCCCAGCATCACCCGCGGCTGGCGGCAGCGGCACGTTGATGGTCGTGCCGTAGGCAAACTCCGAGCCGACCTCTTCCGCCGCGCCCGTCCCGGGGTAAAAGGGATATTGGTGCGTGCTGAAAAAGAGCACGGTGGGGTCGTCGTAGAAGATGTCCTGCGTGCCGTTGCCGTGGTGCACGTCGAAATCGACGATGAGGACGCGCTCGACGCCGTGCTGCTGCTGGGCGTGTCGCGCGGCGATGGCGACGTTGGAAAGCAGGCAGAAGCCCATGCCGCGCTGGGCCAGCGCGTGGTGGCCGGGCGGGCGCACGAGGGCAAAGCCGTTGTCCGCCACGCCGGTGAGCACGGCGTCCGTCACCTGCAAGAGACCGCCCGCCGAACGCAGCGCTGCCTCGTGGGAATCCGGCCCCACGTAGGTGTCGCTGTCGAAGCGGCCGCCGCCCTGCTCGGCCATGGTCCGCAGCCGCTCGACGTGCTGCGGCGTGTGCACGGCGAGTAGGCTTTCGTGGCTCGCCGGGCAGCTCTCGATGCGCTGGAGCCGCCGCACGATGCCGTCGCTTTGCAGCAGCGCCCACGTCGATTCGAGGCGTCGATAGTTTTCGGGGTGGCCCTTCTGCGTGTGGCGTTGATTAAAGGGGTCGTAGGTAAAGGCGGTGCGGGTCATGGGGTTACTTCTGATCTAGAATTGCGCGTGCTTTCGCTTTCAATAGGGAAGACATTTGGTCCAAATGGACAAAATGGTTGAGCTCTGTTTCTTCATGTGATGTCAGATCGTCCTGCCGGTTGATTTCGATGAGTTCACTAAATCGCGCTTGTGCGTCGGACGAGAATTTGTAGTCTGCGATTTCTTGAGTCGTTGGCCCGCCAGCTAAGAATTCAAGTGCCTCTTCGTAAAACGGCAACGCACTTTGTGACATATCCATTGGGCCTTCCTCTTTGTCGATAAAGAATGAATTGCGCACCTAAAGTGAAGTCGCGTCGAGAACAGGAGTTTGAGGAGCCAGTGAGAGTCACTGTCCAGACAAAATGGGGCAAGCTGTCCGGCTATGGACAGTGACGGTCACTTAGGCCGCGAACTCTTGCTTTCATTTTGCACGCACTTTAGGAAATAATCTGGTAGTAGAGGAGTAGGCACGCCCCGTGCCGGATCAACCCCTCAAACGCCGCTTGTTTCGGGGCACGTGCCGTGTGCACGAGGGCGTGCGCACGCCTCGGCGCTACTCCCCAACTATTTCCTGCGGTTCCATTAGCGCGTTGCTCCCGTCGCGCCAGTGCGCTGAAGCGCACTTCGCCACATAGGCGACGAATTTATTCGTCGCCGGTCGGAACCCGCGAAGTGTCCTTAAAACTCCACCCGCGCGCGCGTCGACTCGTCCCCGTCCACCAGCTCAAATTGTAAATCGAAATTAAACTCGCCGCTGTTGACCGCTCGAATCGCGTCGTGCTGCTGCACGGGCGTTCCCGCCAGGCGACGGCTGAGCTGCACGGGCTGCGTCGTGTGCAGCGTGTCGCCGTCCCAGAAGAGGCTGAGCGGCGCGCTCGTCACGTCGTTCGCCAGCGGCAGGTCAAGCAGCGCCCACCACGGCCACGCGTTGGGCCCTTCGGTCGGCCACGTGGGATTGAGGCGAAGCTCGCCCTTGCGCCAGCGCAAATCGAGCAGCGACCAGAGCCTCTCGCCCGCCAGCGCCGCGCCCGCCCACGGCTCGGCAAAGTGCCGGGGCGCGTCGTCCGGCGTGTGCAGGGTCGCCGCGGCGGGCACGCTTTCCTCGTCCGCCGCTTCGCCCCGCTTCTCCATCTCGCAGGCCTCGTTTTCCCAGCGCACGGCGTTGACGCCGTCGCTGCGCCACATGGCAAAATCTTGCGCCGCCCGCAGCGCCCGTCCGGCGGTTACGCTGTCGGCGGGCAACAATCGCTCGCGCAGCCGAATCAGCCATTCGCTACAGAGCGAGACAGCCTCGGCGTGGTCGGCGAGCAGCTCGTCGCTGGGGTGGCGGCGCAGGTGATCGCGCAGGGCAACGAGGTAGGCGGCGTTGGTTTGGGGCAGGGCAGATCCGGGGTCGCTCGGCTCGTCGCGTCGGCGCAGCGGCAAAATCACCGGGATGCGGCCTTCGCTGCGTTGAGCCACGCGACGCAAATGGGCCAGCAGGTTGCGGCTCTCGGTTGGGTCGACGAGATCGAGCGTGGCGACGAGCGCGGGCACGTGGGTGACCTGTCGGTCGCTGGGCGCGAGGCCGGTGCGCAGCCGCTGTACGTATCGCAGCGCCGTCGCCTTGCTCTGCTGCACCGCGTGGTTGAGCGCCACATCTGCCGTCCACAGGCGCGAGCGGCGCAGCGTCTCCTCCCAGCGGGAGACGCTGCGGTCGTGTTCGCGCTCGCCGTCGCGCAGGGCCAGGAAGCCGCTCCAGGCGACCTGCTCGCCCACGTCGCTCACGGTCAGCATCAGCGGCACTTCGATTTCGCCGTTGACGAGCACGTGGTAGACCAAATGTGCCGTACTGTTTTCTTCACCGTCCTGCAAATCAATCGAATCGGGGCGACCGTTGGGGTTGCCAAAGACGCGCGTGCTCTCGGCGTTGCTCTGATCGTAGACGCCGCGGGCCGGGCCGGGCTCGCGCTGGGCCAGCAGCAGCCCGTCGACCATGCGCTGGTGCAGCGGCTCGCCCCAGTCGATGTCGACCTCAATGCGGATCACGTGGTCGCCCTCGGCTTGGCAGTCCAGCGACCAGAGCACCGTGCGGTCGTAGTGGCTGTTGTAGGGCGCCAAAATGCGCTGGCTGATGATGATACCCTCGCCGCCGCCGCCAAAGTCGCCGATGTTGCCGTAGATGTTTTCCTGTGCGCCGGGAAAATAGCGCACGGCCAGCGGCACGATCTCCTCCTCGTAGGGCGTGCTCACCGTCAGATCGACGCGGCGCGCGTAGACCGCGTCCGTCCACGGCCAGCGCAGATCGCGCAGGTTGCCGTCGCGGTCGGCGTGGAAGATCACGTCGTGGTTGGCGATGCGGTAGCGCGTGTCGACGGCGAGCGCGTCGTAGTCGACGGTCTGCGCGCGGTCGAGCACGGGGTCGAGGTCGGTTGCGGGGGGTGGGAGCGGCGCGGTGATGGACATCAAATAGTTGGTTCGCGGGTCAAGAAAAATGGAACGCGGATTGGGCGGATCGGGCGGATGGGGGCGGATTAATTTGGCTCAAGCTCCACTGTGAGCGAAACGGAGCGATCCAGCGCTTCCGCGACCCATTCACTAAGGCCTTTGCCCGACACCGCCGCGCTAGTTGCAATTTTTTCGTGCAGCGTCGGGGGCACGTGAAGATTGAGTTGGCCGGTGTACTCTTTGCGCGGCTCAACGCCCTTCTCTTTACACATTTCGAGGAAAACCTCCAGCGACGTTTTACCCTCTTTGCGCAGGCCATCTACATCCTTGGCATAGAAGTCGGCTCCGCCGTTTAAGCCTAAAAATTCGCCCCGAAACATTTCAATCTCTGGATCATATCGAATAACGGCCCGGTATTCATTGATTTCTATCATGTTCATCATGGCTCGATCCATCCTCGTAGACCGTCTGCAAGTTCATCCAAAATTCCGGCGTCGTCCCCAACGCCTGCGACAGCAGCCACGCCGTCTGCGGCGTCACGTCGTGCTTGCCGTTGATGAGTTCGTTGATGCGCTGTGTTGGCACGCCGATGTGTTTGGCAAAGGCAACTTGGGAAACGGCCATAGGTTTCAGAAATTCTTCTGATAGAATTTCGCCCGGATGGGTAGGGATGCGGTTTTCAGGAATCATAACAACAGCTACCGGCGTTCATAAATTTTTTCGCGGGTAAGTGGTTTAAAATCATTGCCAACTTTTATCGGGTTGTTCATTAAGTACTCAATAAAATCAAAAGAGTCATTGTCCTCAGATATTGATTCCGCGTTTTGCAAAAGTGGCTCAATCGACAAATATTCATCAATCTTCGGCCAGTGCAAGCCGTAGCCAGAAGGTGATACAACGACCTGGCTGCGCTCATCAGCAGATGCTTCGGCAAGTCGCAGCGAACAGTTTTGCCATAAAATTTGATAAGTCTGATCATCGACTAACAGAATTAAAAAGTCCCCATCAGTTTGTATGATGGTAATCTCGTGAAACTTCTGATTCGCGTTTAAATCTATGTCGCTATCTTTCACTTTAATTTTCCAAATAATTTAGGTATGACTCGAACATGCGACGCGCTATTTTACGTGCCTCTTCCAATTCTTGCCCCGTCGCACTTCTAAGTTCTTCCACATCTTTTCCTCCTACATGTCTACCTTGATGAAGAGGTTCAAAGTTTGCAAGCTTTCCTAAACTATCCCAATCTTCTTTGCTAACACTTAAAGCTGCTGTTGCCTTGTCTTTACGTTGAAATTTCTTGGCCAAGGTATCTCTAATTTCATAAAGATGCACCAACTCAGTGTTAGGATAATTTACGGCTCTATCGTAACTCAGTAAAATCAACTGCAAAGTTTGATCATGTCGATGTTTTGCTACCAGTTCAGCAATTCTCTTATGATATTCGATGCGCTCCTTGCGAGTGTCGTGAACTATACTGCCATTACTGTCAGTCGTTATATAATCGACCGAATGACCTATAGCAGGAGGTAAGACTGTTGCCTCTGTGGACAGAAAAATTGGTTCATCGCCACCAGAGTGAATACGGTGTAGTCTGGGTTTTGAGAGTTGATAAGCCTTGTGGGTTAAAACCTGAGTGCTAAGGAAGTGAGCGTCCAATTCTCTACGGAGATCATCTTGCAAATTCTCTTAATTGCAAGCCGATATGTCTTCCATGTGAGCTTCTACCTGTCCATTATCGACGGAAATCTGAAAGCCCTTGCAATTGATGGTAAACTTCTCCTCGAAGTAATCTGAAGGAGAAAACTCCCATTTAAGAATATAGACAGCAGCATTTTCCATCTCTTCCACTCCTTCACTGTCGATAACCTGTCCATTATACATCACGGCGATCCAATCCCAAAGGGCGAGGATTTTGTCCAGCATCGCAAAAGCAGGCGAGCAGAGTTAATCAACGTACCCTGCTCGCTTGCCTTTTTTACTGTAACGGTATCGACCCAACAACCAAACCGCTCGCCTACTCGAAGAGGTTGCCAAACTGACCCAGCACCGAGCCTTCGCCCTGGGATCGACCGCCGGGGGCCGCGGCGCGCATAACGCGCTCGGCCATGCGCGAGAAGGGCAGCGACTGGAGCCAAACGCGACCCGTGCCGCGCAGCGTGGTGAGGAAGAGCCCCTCGCCGCCAAAGACCATGGATTTGAGATTGCCCGCGCGCTCGATGTTGTAGTCGATGGACTCTTCAAAGGCGACGAGACAGCCCGTGTCGAGCATGAGCTTTTCGTTGTTGAGCCGCCGCTCGACCACCGTGCCGCCCGCCTGGATGAAAGCCATGCCGTCGCCCTGGAGCTTCTGCAGGATAAAGCCTTCGCCGCCGAAGAAGCCCGCGCCCAGCCGCTGGTTAAAGGCAATGGTGACGCGCGTCCCCAGCGCGGCGGCCAGGAAAGCATCCTTCTGGCAGAGCAGCGTGCCGCCAACCGAGGTCAGGTCGATGGGCGTGATTTTGCCGGGGTAGGGCGCGGCAAAGGCCACGCGCTTTTTGCCGCTGGCGTGATTGGTGAAGTGGGTCATAAAGAGCGATTCGCCCGTCAACGCGCGCTTGCCCGCGCCGATTAGCTTGTCCATCAAGCCCGAAGAGGGATTGGAGCCATCGCCCATCTTGGTCTCAAAGGCGATGCCGTCCTCCATAAACATCATCATCCCTGCTTCGGCGATCACTGTCTCGCGCGGATCCAGCTCGACTTCGACGAACTGCATGTCATCGCCGCGAATTTCGTAATCGACCTCGTGACTGCGTTGCATAAATAACCTCCAAGTTTGGATTGCCGATTTCAGAGTCGGCCTTTGCTGTTTGACCTGAGTTGGAGAAAGAATTTGGGACGCGGAATTACGCAGAAATACGCGGATCAGATGTCAGTTTTATAGCCATCCTCATTAGTTAACAGACAAAAATCCGCGTAATTCCGCGTTTGTCCGCGTCCAGAATATCTGAGTTGATTTGCTCCGAACCGAGGTGCTTCGAATGTGCAAAGATGTAATACGCACAAATGCCCACTGCGGTTGCGTTTTCACACATCACATGTTCACGACTCACCCCTCTTTGACGCCCGCCATCAACAATCCCAGCTTTTCCCGCGTGGCTTCGGCACGGGGAACGATGTCAATGATGGTGCCGCCGTACATCACGGCGATGCGGTCGGCCAGGGCGAGGATTTCGTCCAGCTCGGCGCTGACGACGAGCACGGCGACGCCTTCGTCGCGCTTGGCGACAATTTGGCCGTGAATAAACTCAATCGAGCCGACGTCGATGCCGCGCGTGGGCTGGGCGGTGATAAGCAGCTTGAGCGGGCGGCTAAATTCCCGTGCGACGACCATCTTCTGCTGGTTGCCGCCGCTGAGGTCACCGGCTGGCGTGCGCACGCTCGGCGTGCGCACGTCAAACTGCTCGACGAGCTCGCGCGCGTGCTCGCGGATCGCGCGCTGGTCGACGGTGGCGCCGCGCGAAAAGGGGCGCTGGTAATAGGTGTTGAGCACCATGTTCTGCGCCACCGGGTAGCTGCTGACCATGCCGTAGGCGTGGCGATCCTCCGGCACGTGCGAGACCTGCCCCGCCTCGGTAATTTTGCGCGGCGAAGCGTTGGTCACATTGACGCCATCAATCGATACCGTGCCCGCGTCGGCGTGTCGCAAGCCCGTCAGCACCTCGACCAGCTCGGTCTGCCCGTTGCCCTGCACGCCCGCCACGCCCACGATCTCGCCCGCGCGCACGCTCAGCGTCACGCCGCGCAGCATCGGCTCGCCCAGATCGTCTTTTGCTTCGAGATCGCGAATTTCGAGGACGGGCCGCTCCGGCTGGGCCGCCTCCTTGTCGACGGTCAGCAGCACGTCGCGGCCCACCATAAGCGAGGCGAGGTCGCCTTCGCTGGCCGTCTTCGGGTCGGCGTCGCCCACGTGCTTGCCGCCGCGCAGCACGGCCACGCGGTCGGCAATGCGCAGCACTTCCTTGAGCTTGTGGGTGATAAAGATGATCGACTTGCCCTGCTCCCTCAGTCGCCCCATCACCTCAAAGAGCCCGTCGATTTCCTGCGGCGTGAGCACGGCGGTTGGCTCGTCCAAAATCAAAATGTCGGCGTTGCGATAGAGCGCCTTCACAATCTCGACCCGCTGGCGCGCGCCCACGGGCAAATCCTCGATCACGGCGTGCGGGTTCACGTCCAGCCCGTAGCGCTGCGACAGCTCCGTGATGCGGTCGGCAACGGTGCGCCGGTCCAGAAAGCCGTTGCGCAGCGTCTCGCTGCCGAGCATGATGTTCTCGGCCACCGTCATCACCGGCACGAGCTGGAAGTGCTGGTGCACCATGCCGATGCCCAGGTCGATGGCGTCCCTCGGCGAATTCATCTCGACGACGCTGCCGTTGACGAGCACCTCGCCCTCGCTCGGATGGTAGAGCCCGTAAACGACGTTCATCAGCGTCGACTTGCCCGCGCCGTTTTCGCCCAACAGCGCCAGAATTTCACCGCGTCGCAGCGTGAGGTTGACATCCTCGTTGGCGACGACGCCGGGGAAGCGTTTGGTAATGTGGCGAGTTTCGAGGACGGGAGGAGTAGTTGAATTCAAGGGAAGTTCTTTTGTTGGGAAAGGTTAAAGACCGAAGATTGCAGGCCAACATTGGCTTCCAATCTTCGGTCTTTAATCTTTGCATTATTCCGTCTCATACACCTGACCCTCCGCAGCTGGCGGCCTTACCCGCCCGACCAATCCAGCCACGGCCACAATCGTCACCACGTACGGAATCATGGCGACGAACTGCCTGGGCAGCAGCGTAACGCCGGCGAGCAGCAGCTCGTTTTGCAGCGCCTGGGTATAGCCAAAGAGCAGGGCGGCGCCCAGCGCGCCAAAGGGATTCCAGTTGCCAAAAATCATGGCGGCCAGCGAGATAAAGCCTCGCCCGGCGGTCATCCCCTCCTGGAACTGACCAACGGCTTCGAGCACGAGAAAGCCGCCGCCCAGCCCGGCCAGCGCCCCGCCGATCGTGGTGTTGACGTAGCGGTAGCGGTTGACGTTGATGCCGACGGTGTCCGCCGCCGAGGGGTGTTCGCCGACGGCGCGCGTGCGCAAGCCCCAGCGCGTGTAGAAGAGCGCGACGTGGACGACCACAACCAGAATCAATGCGGTGTAGGTCAGCGGCGGGTTGTTAAAGAGCACGTCGCCGACCACGGGAATTTGGCCCAGCAGCGGAATCTCGACGGGGATGAAGCGGCCCGTGGCCACGGCGTCGCGGTCAAAGAGGTAGGCGGTAATGCCCGTGGCGAGGATGATGATCACCGTGCCGGAGATGATCTGGTCCATGCGGAAGCGGATCGAGAGCGTGGCGTGCAGCAGCCCCATCAAGCCGCCGATCAGCAGCGCGGCGGCGACGCCCGTCAGCAGGCTGGGGTAGAGCGCCCAGTCATTGGTGGCGACTTTGGCGACAAAGGCCCCGTAGGCTCCCGCCAACATCATCCCCTCGATGCCGATGTTGATGATGCCGGATCGCTCGCAGAGAATGCCGCTCAGCGCGCCCAGAATCAGCGGCACGGAGGCGCGCAGCATAAAGTTGAGCGCGCTCACGCCAAAGAGCACGCGCAGCGCCGTCACCTGCCGCAGGTCGGTGGTGTTGACGAGGATCGCCATCACCAGCACGGCGAGGGTGAAGCCGATGGCAAGGAGGGAGGAAGTTTTCCAGATGCGGGAATTGCGCATAATGTTCTATCGTGGGGCTAAATTCGAGCGGCAGCTTGGAGACGGGCAAGCGGCAGAATGATTAGCGCAATTCGTTTTCCAAGTACTGCTCTACTTGCTCAAGCGAAGTTACGTCGAGCAGCAGATTGCCCAATCCAAGCAGTTGAGCCGAGGAACAATCACGAATCTGCTGAACGAGCGCGCTGCCTGGTGGCCCAAACCGATGCGCAAGTTGATTAAGTACCATCTCTTCCTGGCCCTGTTCTCTCCCCTGTTCGACACCCTGCGCGACACCCTGCTCAATGCCCTGCTTTAAACCTTCTTCGAGACGTTGTTGATAAATCTCTGGGCTGTACTCCGCAATCCACTTTTCCGCTAACGTCATCATGACGCCCTCCTCTTCGTTAGATAGTGCGGTTTTTATGGCCGTCCGCACATCTTCCGGTTCTAAATGGCTGCTCGTGCTAAGGTAGAGCAGCACTGTCCTCAGGTATTCTAGCGCGCGCTGCTCGTCTGTCAAACCTCGGTAGAGCAGCAGGATAATGCGCGGCAGGCGGACAGCCGCATCGGGGGCGAATATCGTCTTCAGCGCCAGCAGCGCCACGCGCAGGACAACCTCACCGCGCAGCTCTTCATCGCTCTGCTCAGATAAGTCGTGAAGGCTGTAAGTAAAATCGGGCCAGTAGGGGCGCAGCGCCTCCGAGCCGGTGAAGAGCGCCCCAAACTTTTGGGGGACGCGCCAGGGCTGCTCACCGTGGTAGACCACAATGGGGATAATGAGCGGCAGCGTGCCCTCGTCGCGCTGCGTGCGCTCCCAGATGCGCACCATGTAGCGCAGTAACTGAAAGGCAACCAGCGGCTCGGGCTGGCTCTTGTGTTCGAAGAGCGCGTAGACAAAGGCGATATCGCCGCTGTGGAGCTGCACGCGAAAGAGCAGATCGGCAAAGTGTTCGCGCAGATTGTCGTCCAAAAAGGAGTCCGGCTGCAGTTCAACCGTGCTCAAATCAAGCTGTGCGCGCACGGCGTCGGGCAGATAGTTGTCGAGAAAATCGGCGGCCACTTCGGGTTGACCGAAAATCTGTCGAAAGAAGGTGTCGTGCGGATTGCGGAGCGACATGTTTTCACGCAGAGAGCAAAGTAAAGCTGCGGCGGACTAAAGGGTCACCGCAAAGAAGAAGTGCAATGAACCCATCCAAAATTGTCGATCAACCCCCGCCCCAGCCGCTGCTCAAATTGGTCTGCTCGATTTCGTCCTCGCGCAGGTGCAGGCGAAAAATCCACCGAATAATGGCGGGCGCGGCGACAAAGGTGAGCACGAGCGCCTGGATCACCTGGATGATGTCGGCGGCGACGCCGGAATCGAACTGCATCCGGGCCGCACCGGCGTCCAGCGCGCCGAGCAGAAAGGAGGCGAGAATGATGCCGAGCGGGTTGGTCTGCCCCAGCAGCGCGACGGTGATGCCGTCGAAGCCGACGCCGCCGCCAAACTCGGGAGCGAAGCGGTGGATCAGCCCCAGCGTCTCGATTGCGCCCGCCAGCCCCGCCAGCGCGCCCGCAATCGACATCGTCAAAATGATTGTCCAGTTGACGCGAATCCCCGCATAGCGTGCGGCCTTTACGTTCTGCCCAACCGTGCGAATCTCAAAGCCCAGCGTTGTCTTATAAATTAACCACCAGACGAAGACCGCCACCAAAATGGCCAGCGGGATGCCCCAGTGGACGTTGTAGGGTCGGTCGAAAATGAAGGGGATGCGTGCGCTCATCAGCACATCCGGCGTTTCGGAAATGGCGCCGGATGTCGGGTCGCGCAGGGGGCCGTCACCGGAGACTGTCCAGCCCGCGAAGTTGGCGGCGACGTAGTTGAGCATAATCGTGGTGATCACTTCGTGCGCGCCGGTGTAGGCCTTGAGCGCGCCGGGAATCGCGCCCCAGAGTAGGCCGCCGCCAATGCCCGCCAGCATGGCCAGCGGCAGGTGAATAAAGATTGGCAGACCGGGGAAGTTGATGCCAATCGCCACGGCGGAAATGGCGCCCATCAGGTATTGGCCGGACGCGCCGATATTGAACAAGCCCGCCTTGAAGGCCACGGCGACCGACAGCCCGGTTAGCAGCAACGGCGTGAGATTGCGCACCACCGTCGACCACGCGCGCGCGCTGCCAAACGCGCCCAGAAAGAGCCCTTCGTAGGCGGCCACGACATCGTCGCCAGCCAGCAGCATCACCAGCGCGCCGATGACGAGCGCCGTCAGCAAGGCCAAGCCAGGGATGATGAGCGGGCGCAGAAGCGCGCCGGGGTTGAAGGAGGGGGTAGAGGATGTGGTGGCGGAGGCGGTCATGTTTTTGTAAGTCGAAGCGCTGCTTCGACCCCGGTGAATCTACGAAACGTTATTGGCGAGCGACCAAAATGTGAAGCAGCACTACGCGGTACATGCCAAAACGGGAGACACGACTGTGTCTCCCGCCCGGTTAACAAACAACGTCGGCGATTAGCCGCCGGGGTTGTAGCCGGTCTCAATGCTGCCGTCGTCGAGACCCGTTGCAATCTCTTCCAGCTGCGTCTTGACTTCGTCTGGCACAACGTCCTCAAAATCGTGGAAGGGAGCCAAGCCCGAGCCGCCGAAGTAGTTACCGGTGGCTGGTTCACCGCCAGCGTAGAGCGTCACGAGATCGACGACGCCGGGGCTGATCAGCTTCATGGCGCTGGAGACGAGGCAGGGGTGCGCGGCTTCGAGCGTCTCCCACTGATCGCTGTCCACGCCAATGCAGTAGACCGTCGCCCCAGATTCGGCCTCGGCGGCGACTTCCTGCAGCGCGCCGTTGCCCGTGTTGCCGCCCGCACCGAAAATGATATCTGCGCCGTTGTCGAGCGCCTGGCGGGCCGTGGCCGCACCCCATTCAGGGTCGGTAAAGGCTACGTCGAGACCACCGGGATGGTAGGTCGAGACAATCTCAATGTCGGGATTGATGTACTGTGCCCCGGCGATATAGCCCTCGTTGAAGGCCACAACCGGCGGCACGGAGTCCGTGCCCAGCACCGCACCAATTGTGCCCGATTCGGTCAGATTGGCAGCCAGCGCGCCAGCCAGGAAGCCGGAGCGATCTTCATTGAAAACGAGACCCACCACGTTCTCCACCGCCTCGCCCTGGAACTGGTCGACGCCGATAAAGTAGATATCGGGATTCTCGGCGGCTGCGGCAGCGGTTGCCTCGCCCAGGCCAAAGCCCACGGTGACAATCACGCTGTAGCCGTTGTCCACAAACTGCTGAATGTTATCGGCATAGTCTGTGGGCGACTGCGTTTCGATAAAGCGGATGTCCTCCTCGGCGACGCCCAGGTCCTCAGCAGCCTGCTGCACGCCTTCCCAGGCGGATTGGTTAAAGCTGCGGTCGTTGACGCGGCCCACGTCCGTAACCAGACCAATTTGGAGATCGGCGGCGGGGGCGTCGGCGGTGGTGGCGTCGGATTCTGCATCGACGGCGGGCGCGTCACCCGCGGGTTCGACAACGGGCGTGCAGGCGGCGGCCAGCAGCGCCAGCAGCGCGATCACGCCCAGGAAGCGTGCAAATCGTTTGTTTTGCATAAAATGTTCTCCTTTAAGGTTGAATTGTCTGAAAAGTTGTGTAAAGCTAATTGGGCCGCCGCCTCAACAGTGGGGCAGCTCGACAAAAGAGGAAGGCCGTGCAGCGAGCCGTTGAGTTTGCAAAGAGTCTACAAAGCTTCGGTAACGGTCAGTTCGGTGCAAAGCTGACAGAGGTGCGGGGCATCAACTTGTACCCTGTAGAAGCATTATACAGAAAAACTGCTTAATTCCAAATGGTCACCTTCCGCCAATAACGTTGCGAGTAAAATTGCGAGTAAAATTGCGAGTAAAATAACGTTGCGAGTAAAGAGGCGACCGTTACGAATCGCCACTGATGCGGTAAACTGATGCAGCCCCGGGCCGCGACGGCCACCGTGCGACAATGGTTTGTGGCCAATCTTCATTCACCAATCTTCACTCTTTCGGAGGAAATTATGGCAACCGCCACCCAACGCATCTCCCACCGTATATCGCTTGGCGTGCGACGCGCCCTGCAGCAGTGTTCGCTGCCCAACAACACCTTTTCCATGCTCGCGCTCGACCAGCGCGGCAGCCTGATCAAGATGCTGGGCGCGGCCACGAACACCGCGCAGGACGACGTGCCCTACAGCACCGTGACCGGCTTTAAGCGCGAGGCCATCAACATTCTCTCGCCGCTGGCGAGCGCCGTGCTGCTTGATCCGGAGTGGGGCTACCCCACCTGCGTGGCCTCCGGCGCGCTCAACGGCAGCAGCGGGCTGCTCATGTCTTACGAAAAGAGCGGCTACGAGGGCGACCCCACCGAGCGGCGCACGGCCCTGATGGACGACTGGGGCGTCGAGCAGATGCAGCGCGCCGGGGCCAGCGGCGTTAAGCTGCTCGTCTACTACCGGCCCGATGCGGACAACGCCAGCGCCCAGGAGGAAGTGGTCAAAGAAGTGGCGGACGAATGTAAGAAGTGGGACATGCCGTTGTTCTTGGAGCCGCTACACTATTCAACAGACCCCGAACTGGCAAAGGTGGAAAACTCGGAGCGGCGCGAGATCGTGGTCGAATCGGCCAAGCGGCTGGTTCCGCTGGGCGTCACAATTTTGAAAGCCGAGTTCCCCGTCGACATTACGCAGACGGACGATGAGGACGAGTGGGCCGAATCCTGCCGTGCGCTGAGCGAGGCCATCGACGTGCCGTGGGTGCTGCTCAGCGCGGGCGTGGATTACGATCTGTACGAGCGCCAGGTGCGCGTCGCCTGCAACAACGGAGCCAGCGGCATTCTGTGCGGTCGCGCCGTGTGGAAGGAATCGGTGGACCTACAGGATACGAAGCGCACCGACTTTATTCAGAACACCTCCACCAAGCGCTTCCGTGCGCTGGCCGACATGGTCGAGCAGAACGGTCGACCATGGACGGATTTCTACCCCGCGGACAACGGGGATGATTTGGAAGATTGGTACAAGAAGTAGTGCGTAGAGCGTGGACTGGTTGATTGGCTCGGCCACGCGATTCGATATCGCAGTGAATGTCTACCAGTTCACGCACCACGCATCACGCGCCACAAAACTAAATTTTACAGATGACAACAAAATCTCTCACCTCCCTCGTCGCCTCCGCCGGTTGAGCGTCCAAGCTCCCGCCAGGGACGTTGTCGCACGTGGTGCGGCAGATCGCCGGGGAATTTCCGGCAGCTAAATACCCCAACGTGCTGGTCGGCCTCGGCGAGCCGGACGATGCCGCCGTGATTCGGCTGGATGACGAGCGCGCGCTAATCCAGACCACGGACTTCTTTACACCCATTGTGGACGACCCGTGGACCTACGGCGCGATTGCCGCGGCCAACGCCATGAGCGACGTCTACGCGATGGGCGGCGAGGTGATCACCTGCCTCAACATTGCGGGCTTCCCGGAGGGTTTGGACGCGGAGACGGTATCGCGGATTTTTGCTGGGGGCGCGGCCAAGGTGCGCGAAGCGGGCGCGGTGATTGCCGGTGGCCACACCGTTACCAACCCCGAACCCTTCTACGGTCTCAGCGTCACCGGGCTGATTCATCCGGATCGCGTCACGCGCAAGGGCGGTCTCACACCGGGCGACCGCCTCTACCTGACCAAGCCGCTCGGCACGGGCGTTGTTACGACCGCAGCCAAGCTCACCGGTGCGGGGGAAAATCGCGCCCTGCGTCTTGCCCGCCGCGCCCAGGGCAAGCCCGATCTCGATCCGGCGCATCTGGATGCGGGAGTTGATTCGATGCTACGGCTCAACCGCGCGGCGGCGCAGGCGGGTCAAATCGCAAACGCCCGCGGCGCGACGGACATCACCGGCTTTGGGCTGCTCGGCCACGCCAGTGAAATGGCGCAACGGTCGGCTAAATTCGGCATCTGTGGCCTGCGCATTGTGGCGGAGGATGTGCCCGCGCTGCCCGGCGTTTGGTCATACATCGAGGCGGGCTATCTCACGCGCGGCAGCACGCGCAACCCCGCACACTTTGCCAACCTCGCGGATTGTACCATCAGTTTTGCAGCGCACGTCTCCCCGGCTCAACGCACGCTGCTGTGGGAAGCGGAGACGAGCGGCGGTCTTCTGCTGGCGATTTCTGCCGAGGCGACAGGCCGTTTTGAGCAAGCTTGTGCCGAGCGCGCGCAAAATTGCTGGGCCATTGGCGAGGTGGTGGAGAGAGCTGGCCTTTCCGTTGTGTAAGGCTGCCCCTCTTCTAAGCCACTTTCTACCCTCCCCGGCGCTGTGCTATAATCCCCCCGTTCCTCATTCCTACTCAATGGAGCTTTCCCATGCAGTTAACCCACGCCCAAAAGCAACAGTTCGTCGAGCACGGCTTTGTGCAAGTGCCCGGCGTCGTCCCGCAAGCAATGATCGAGCGAGCGCTCAAGGCCATCAACCACTCGCTGGGCGAGGGCATGGAGCCGTCGCAGATGCCGATTCTGCGGGCGCGCTCGTATTGTCCGGAGCTACAAGACCAGCCGCCAATTGTGGATTTGTTCAACAAGACGCCAGCGCTGTCGCTGGCGGAATCGGCGATTGGCGAAGGCAAGATTCAGCCCGTGCCGCACGGCCAAATCGCGCTGCGCTTCCCCACCCTGCAAGACCCGCCCGGCGAACCCCACGCCCACATAGACGGCATGCATTCGCCCACCAACGGCGTCCCCAAAGGCGAAATCTACAGCTTTACCATGCTGCTCGGCATCGTCCTCAGCGACGTGACGACACCCTACGCTGGCAACCTTGCCGTTTGGCCCGGCACGCATCGCCAGCACGAAGCGTACTTCCGCGAGCAGGGGCCGCAATCGCTGCTTGATGGAATGCCCAAAATCGATAGGCCCGACCCTCACCAGGTGTTGGCCCGCGCGGGTGACATTGTCATGGCGCACTACGAAACGGCTCACGGCGTCACGCCCAATGCGTCGCCCCATCCGCGCTACGCCATCTACTTCCGCCTCAAGCGCAAGGGCCACGATGAGAATAAGTGGGAGACCATGACGAATATCTGGCGCGAGTGGGACGGGTTGAAAGAGATTGTTAACGGTGAGATGAACTAGAGGCGAAAACTACAAAATTTAACGCAAAGGCGCAAAGGGATTGCTTGGTGGGTCACATCTGCTCCGCAATGTGACGATACCGGTGTATTCAATCAAGCTATTCGCATGCAAGGGTGACTGTTACACATTTTTCCGCGCCTCCTCTACGTCACGTAGTAGAGCACGCGCGACCTACGATTCGTTTCCCTTACGTCTTTGCGTCTTTGCGTTGAAACGGATGATTAGCAAGAAATCATGGCAAATCAGCTAAAAGGAAAAGTTGCGTTGATCACCGGTGCGGGCAGCGGGATCGGCGCGGCGACGGCGCGGCGCATGGTCGCCGAGGGGGCGCGCGTGGCGGTGACGGGCATTCCGGCGGAGGGCGTGCAGGCGGTGGCGGCGGAATTGGGCGACGCAGCGCTCGCCATTCCGACCGACGTGTCGGACGCGGCGCAGGTCGAGGCGGCCGTGCGGCAGACGGTCGACAAATGGGGTCGACTGGATGTGCTCGTGCCCAACGCGGGCATCCAGCTCCACGACCGCGACCGCAACCTGCACCAGATGGACGACGAAATTTGGGATCGCACCCACGACGTCAACTACCGCGGCGTCTACCTCACCTGCAAGCATGGGCTGGCGCAGATGGTCGAGCAAGAGAGCGGTGGCGTCATCGTGATGGTGGTTTCGGTAACGGCGACCAACGGGCGCTCGGCCAACCCGGCCTACCTGAGCGGCAAGCACGGGCTAATCGGGCTCAATCGCTACATCGCCGTCCACTACGCCGAGCACGGCATCCGCTGCAACGCGCTCTGCCCCGGCGCGCTCGACCGCACGCCCAACCACGACATCCACCCCGATGCCGCCGGGCGTGAGGCGCGGCTCATCGAACGCATCCCGCTCGGTCGCCTCGGCACGCCGGAAGAGATGGCTCCCTTCATTACCTTCCTGGCTTCGGACGATGCGAGCTACGCCAACGGCGCGTACTTTGTCGTTGATGGTGGCTTGACAATTGCGTAAGAAATTTAGCCGCGGATTGCGTGGATTAACGCGGATTGGGAAGGGTGACCAACCAAAATCCGCGCAATCCGGACGATGTGAGCTACGCCAACGGCGCGTACTTTGTCGTTGACGGCGGATTGACAATTGCGTAAGAAATTTAGCCGCGGATTGCGCGGATTAACGCGGATTGGGAAGGGTGACCAACCAAAAATCCGCGCAATCCGCGCAATCCGCGGCCCAAACTCTTCTCCCCATGAAAATTACTCACATCGAACCCTTCCTCATCGACGCGGGCTGGCGACCGTGGCTCTACGTCAAAGTGAAAACCGACGAGGGTATTACCGGCTGGGGCGAGTGCAGCGACACGCGCACGCCGCACGCCATCGTCGGCGCGATCCGTGACTTTGCGCCGCGGCTGATCGGCAGCGACCCGCGCGCCTACGAGATGCGCTTCCAGGACATGCTGCGCCCCACGCGCCAAAGCATGGGCGGCGTCGCAGCGAAAGCGATGGCGGGCATCGAGCTGGCGCTGGTTGACATCAAGGCGCGGGCGCTCGGCATCTCGGTGGTCGAGCTATTTGGCGGGCCGACGCGCAACGACGTGCGCGTCTACTGGTCGCACTGCGGCACGACGCGCATCACCCACGGCGAGCAGCTCGGCCTGCCGCCGCTGCGCTCGATGGAGGATGTGGCGGCGCTGGGGCGCGAGGTGGTCGACCGGGGCTTTACGGCGCTCAAGACCAACATCCTTTCTCCCGGCGAGCCCGCGTCGATCCACTTCCACGGCTTTGGCGGCCCCGCGGGGACGACGGATCAGGTCGCCGACCGCGCGCTGCTGCGCCACATTGAAACGCTGATCGGCACGCTGCGCGACGCCGTCGGCCCCGATGTCGACATCAACCTCGACCTCAACTTTAATTTCAAGACCGAGTCGTGCATCCGCATTGCCGAAGTGTTGGAGCCGTTCGACCTGCTCTGGCTCGAAATCGATTTGTACGATCCACAAGCCATGCGCCAAATCCGCGACGCCACGCGCACCAACATCTGCACGGGCGAGACCTTCTACTACGCCCGCCAATTTCTGCCCTACTTTCAAGCCCACTGCGCCGACGTCTTTATGATCGACGTGCCCTGGAACGGCTTCGCGCCCTCCAAGAAAATCGGCGATTTGGCCGACCTGTTTAGCTACAATGTCTCGCCGCACAACTACTACAGCCACCTGTCCAGCTTTATCAGCGCCAGCCTCTGCGCCGTGCTGCCCAACGTGCGCATTATGGAAATCGACATCGACGACGTAGCGTGGAAAGACGAGTTGGTGACGAATCCACCAGAAATCATCGACGGGCGCATGACGATTCCGACGGGGCCGGGCTGGGGCACGGAAGTCGACGAGGAGGCGGTGCGGTCACACCCGTGGGCGGGTGGCATTTCGGCGTGGTGAGGGTTGACAGCGATCAATTTAGCGGTAAAATGTTGTCAACGCACACCAATTGGAATGGAGAGAATAATGGTTCTGATAAAAAGTGAGCTTCAAGCTCAACTGCTGGAGTTTTTTCAAGAAATTGAGAAGATGGGCGAGGAGGTCGTTATCACCGATAATGACCGCCCGGTGATTCGCATTGAGCCGCTTGCGAGAAAACGCACGGTTCAAGAGGTGTTTGGTCACTTGCAAGGAAAGATAGTTTTTCACGAAGACCCCGATACGCCGACAATCGATGAATGGGAAGATGCATAGATGATTCTTCTCGGTACCTCTGCGCTTCTAATTTGGACGCTTGATGAAGTCAAACTCCCGCCAGATGCAAAACGGGCAATTGAAGAGACGGAGCGGATTGTAATCAGCTCTATGTCGATTTGGGAGATTGGAACGAAAGCGAACAAGGGCAAGTTAGAGCTACCGCTGACACTCAGTGAATATGTCGATGATATTCAAGAGTTGAAGGTCGAAATCTTGTCAGTTGATCTGTTAACCTGGCTAAAAAACGTCGAATTGAATTGGCGCCACCGCGACCCCGCCGACCGCACCATTGTGGCGACGGCCCTGCTGCTCGATTGCCCGCTGGTGACCTCGGATTTAGCCATCCGCGACTTTTACCCCAAAGCCGTCTGGTAACGCCATGACTCCCACCCGCCACCTCGACTTCCCCAACTGCTACAACGCCCGCGACCTCGGCGGCCTGCCCACGCTCGACGGCGGCAGGACGCGCTGGGGCGCTGTCGTGCGCGCGGACTTGCTTTCGCGGCTAACAGATGAAGGTGTCCAAGCCCTGCGCGATCACGGCATCCGCACCATCGTCGACCTGCGCGAGCCGGGCGAAGTCGCAGCGGAGCCATCGATCTTTTTCGATAATGCGGATGAAACCATCCGCTATCTCAATCGTCCGCTGGAAAATCGTCGCCCCGAGGTCAGTGCGCTGATTGAGCAGGCGCAAACCCGTGCCGAAGTCTACTGCCTCGTGCTCGACCATTACCCGAAGCTGGTGGCATCGACCATGCGCGCCATTGCCGATGCGCCGCCCGGCGGCGTGCTGATCCACTGCCACGCGGGCAAGGATCGCACGGGGATGGTCGCCGCGCTGCTGCTGGGCTTGGCCGGCGTGCCGGATGACGTGATTATCGAGGATTACGCGCTGAGCCAGGAGCGGCTGCGGCCGCTGTGGGCGCTGATGATCGAGGAGGTGGGTGGCGAGGAGAACGCCAATTTTTGGCTCAAGCCGACGGCGACGGCGGAGATGATGCACGACACGCTCGATCACCTGCGCCAGCGCTACGGCGGCGTGCGTGAATACCTGCTTGAGATTGGCCTGAGTGAAGAGGAACTGGCGCGGCTGCAGCAGCGCTTGCTTGCTAAATAATCAGCGCACCCCCACCCGCGCAAAGCCGCCGTCAATGTCCAAGTTGGCTCCGCTAATGTACGACGCCGCGGGCATCGCCAAAAAGGCGACAGCCCGCCCCACCTCTTCCGGCTGGCCGACGCGACCGAGCGGTGTCGGGTCGACAATTTTGGCACGCAGCGTCTCATTGCCCAAAATCGGCTCCGTTAGCGGCGTCTCGATAAACCAGGGGTGCACCGAATTCACCCGGATGCCGTCCGCCCCCCATTCGACGGCCAGAAAGTTGCTCATCTGCTCCATTGCCGCCTTGGACATGGAGTAGGCCGCCGTCGAAATGCCGACAACGGTGCGGCTGGCGGTCGAGGCGATGTTGATGATGCTCGCGTCGCCTGCTGCTTGGCTCGCCGCCTTGAGCAGCGGGTGGCAGAGCCGCGACAGCTCAAACGCCGACTCGACGTTGAGCGCCATCACGCGGCGCAGGTCGTCAAGGGTGTATTCAAGCGTCGGTTTGCGCACGTTGCTGCCCACGTTGTTCACCAGCACGTCCAATGCGCCCCAGGTTGATCTTGCCCGCTCGGCAACCTTTGCCCGGTCGGCTTCCGTCGTCATATCGCCGACCACACCGTGGGCCGTGCCGCCCTGCGCTTCGTACGCCGCCAGCTGTGCGGCGACATCTTCTTCGCTGCGGGCGACGACCATCACTTCTGCGCCCAGCTTCATAAACTCATCGGCCACGGCACGGCCAATTCCTTTGGTCGCGCCTGTGATTAGCGCGCGCTTGCCGGTTAGCAGCCATCTGTCGTTCATGAGGGTTTCCCCGATTTGGATTTGTTTGAGAGAATAGGAATTGTCAACCCGATTGTAACCACAACCCGTCCACTGCCCAAATGCACATCACCGACCTCCAGACCTACGTCGTCGGCAACCCACCGCCCGCGTTCGGTGGGCGCTACTTCATCTTTCTCAAGCTCACCACCAGCAGCGGCGTAACGGGCTGGGGCGAAGTCTACTCCGTGCCCTTTCACCCGCAGGTTGTCGAGCAGATGATTCGTGATGTGGCCGCTCGCTACGTCATCGGCCACGGCCCCTTCCAGATTGAGACGCTGTGGCGGCGCGTCTTCTCCAGCGGCTTTACGCAGCGACCAGACGTCTCGCTGGCGGGCATTCTGAGCGGGCTCGAGATGGCCTGCTGGGACATCATCGGCAAGGAGACAAACCGGCCGGTTTACGAATTGCTCGGCGGGCGCGTCCACGATCGGCTGCGCACCTACACCTACATCTACCCCGAAGCGGGCGACGCTACCGACGTCTACGTCGACCCCAACCTCGCGGCCCAGCGTGCGGCGAGGCTTGTCAGCGAGGGCTTTAGCGCCGTCAAGTTTGATCCAGTCAGCCCCTACACCGCCTTTGATCCGCGCCAGCTTTCCCTCGACGCACTCGACCGGGCGGAAAGTTTCGTTCGTGAAATTCGCGAAGCCGTCGGCAACCGCTGCGACCTGCTCTTCGGCACCCATGGCCAGATGACGCCGTCGAGCGCGCTGCGGCTGGCGCGTCGGCTTGAGCCCTACGACCCGCTCTGGCTGGAAGAGCCAACGCCGCCCGCCAGCGTCGCCGCCATGGCGACCGTCGCGCGCGGGACGAGCATTCCCATTGCCACGGGCGAGCGGCTGGCGACAAAGTACGAATTCGCCGCGCTGCTGGCTGCGGGCGCGGCCTCGATTTTGCAGATAAACCTGGGTCGCGCGGGGGGCCTGCTGGAGGCGAAGAAGATTGCGGGCATGGCCGAGGCGCACTACGCCCAGATCGCGCCGCATCTGTACTGCGGCCCGGTCGTCGGCGCGGCGAACATTCAGCTGAGCACGTGCAGCCCCAACTTCCTCATCCTCGAAGGCATCGGTCGCTGGGGCGGCTTCCACGCCGAGATTTTGAAGAGGCCGATTCAGTGGCAGGAGGGCTACGTGATTCCGTCGACGGCGCCGGGCTTGGGCGTTGAGGTGGACGAGGAAGTCGCCGCGGCGCACCCGTACGCGGGAGAAGCGCTGCACCTAGAAATGGCCGACGAGCCCCAAGGTTGAGGGTTTATTTGTAAACAACTTTTTCCCCCAATGGGGAGCACGCCCTTTTTTGCGTTTGACATACCCTGAAAATGTAAGTATGATAAACCCGACACCGGCTCCGCGCCGCTGCTTTTCCCTGTCTCCAACGCAAATCTTTCTCAACTCTATAGACAAGTTGCCCGTGCTTCAGTGGCTGGTAACTACCTGGTAACTACATTGGTCTCGTTAACGACTCCCCTTGCTTTTGGTTAACACCACGGAAAGCAGCAAACCATTCACCATGCTCCAATCTACGCCCGCCCCGGCCACGCTGCCCACCGTCAATGATGCGATCCTCGAAGTCAAGAATCTTCAAACGCACTTTTTTTTGGAGCGCGGCATCGTGCGCGCCGTCAACGGCGTCGATTTTTCGCTGGGGCGGCGCAAGACGCTGGGCGTGGTGGGCGAATCGGGCTGCGGCAAGAGCGTAACGGCGCGCTCGGTGATGCGGCTGGTGCAGTCGCCGCCGGGGCGGATCGTGGGCGGCGAGATTTTGCTCAATCGCAGGGATAAGGACGGCGCAATCAAGACGACCGACATCGTCAAGCTCAACCCCAAGGGGAGGGAGATGCGGCGCATCCGCGGCGCGGAGATCGCCATGATCTTCCAGGAGCCGATGACTTCGCTCAACCCGCTTTACACCATCGGCAACCAGATTGCCGAAACGGTGATGCTGCACCAGAACGTAGGCAAGAAGGAGGCGCTGGACCGCGGGCTGGAGATGCTGCAGCGTGTTCAAATCAACGACCCGGCGCAGCGGCTACGTCAGCACCCCCACGAACTCAGCGGCGGCATGAGGCAGCGCGTGATGATTGCCATGGCGCTTTCGTGCAACCCCTCGATCCTGATTGCGGACGAGCCAACCACCGCGCTCGACGTGACCGTGCAGGCCCAGATCCTGGAGCTGATGCGCGCGCTGCAGGACGAGTTTGATTCGGCCATTATGATGATCACGCACAACCTGGGCGTCGTCTCGCAGGTGGCGGATTCCGTGGCGGTGATGTATTTGGGCAAGGTCGTCGAGTATGGGCCGGTGCGCGCAATTTTCCACAACCCGCTGCACCCGTACACCGAGGGGCTGCTCAAATCCGTGCCTGTTCTTGGCGAAAAGGCCAAGACGCTCGTCCCGATTAAAGGCATGGTTCCCAGCGCGATGGACAACATCCCCGGCTGCCCCTTCAAAACGCGCTGCCCCCATCGCATGAAGATTTGCGACGAAGAAATGCCGCCGCTCGTCGAGCATGAGGCGGGCCACTGGGGCGCGTGCTGGCTCCACCACGAGGGCGTGGACAAGTCGCCCGTCGGCAAGTCCAGCGCTGGGATGACGCGGGTCGGCGTGGGGTCGGCGGCATTGAAAGAGCAGGCGCTGACGGAAGAGGCGATTGCGTGATGATTTTGCGATTGGACGCGGCGACCGGCGTCGAATAAATTCGGCGCCGGTCGTGGCCCGCGAGGCGAGGTCGTCTCAAGTGCACCGGCCAAAATTTACGATTGACAAGAAATCAATACCAAAAACGTTCGGTAGCGTGCGAGCGCATCAACCCGCACCCGCACTGCTTTTTATATAAATCTCTCCCCAATTTCTTTTCATTTCATCCCGGAGGACCGATGAAAACCACCAAACTCTTGACCCTGCTTCTCGCAGCGATGCTTGCGCTGGGGCTCTTGGCCTGTGGCGCACCCGCCGCGGACGAAGCCACCGCCCCCGCCGACAGCGAATCCGCAGCCGATGGCGACGCGGAGACCGCCTCGACCGAAGGCGGAGCCGCGCTGGCCCAGCCGATTGCCTTTGCCGAAGGCGTGGCCCCCGGCACGGGCGAGGAGCTCGTCACCTACCCGCTGGAAGATCTGCTGCGCTACGAAACGCTCGACTCGTACCAGCAAGCGCCCGTGCTCGATCAGTTCGTCGACGACGGCACGCTGCCGCCGGTCGAAGAGCGGCTGCCCGTCGAGCCGATGGTCATCCCCACCAGCGGCATGAGCAGCGGCCCCGGCGTCTACGGCGGCACCTGGCGCGACTTTTCCGGCGTGCCCACCGAGGGCTGGAACCTCTGCGCGGGCCAGACGCAGGGCTGGTACGGCATCAACTACATCTACTCCGAAGCGCTCGTCGATTCCGCGCCGACCTTTATGCGCAGCGACGCCGTGGAGCCGCTGCCCAACATTGCCAAAAACTGGACGTGGAGCGAGGACGGCCTGGAGCTGACCATGGAGCTGATGGAGGGCGTTAAGTGGTCTGACGGCGATCCGTTTGACGCCGAGGACATCATGTTCACGTGGGAAGACAACATCCTCGATCCCAACGTCAACTCGTGGACGAGCCGCACCTCGTGGCAAATCGACGGCGAAGACATTTCGCTGGAAGCGCTGGATGACTACACCATCATGTGGACCTTCCCCCAGCCCTTCCCCGTGGCGCGCCTCTTTGACATGGACTTCCTGGACTTTACCATCTGCCCGGCCCACGTCTTGAAGCCCTTCCACCCCACCTTCACCGACGGGGCCGATTACGAATCCTACGAAGCCGCTTTGCCATCCGATGCGCTGCCGCCCGTCTCGCTTGGCCCGTGGATTCCCGTGGAGTATCGCACGGACGAATTCATGGTGATGCGTCGCAACCCCTACTACTGGAAGGTTGACGAAGCGGGCAATCAGCTGCCCTACCTGGACGAGGTGACTTTTGAGAAGGGCGAGAGCGGTCTCGGTCGCACGCTGGGCACGCTGGCTGGCTCGCTTGACCACACAAACCTGGAGAATCCCTCCTCCTATGTTGAAGCGACGAGCCGCGTGCAGGATGAGGATGCACACTTTACGATCAACTGGGGGCCGGAGGCGCTGGGCTTCCCCCTGGAAATGAATCTCTCCGCCAATCTTGGCGTCGACAACGAACGCGACCAGGCGCTGCGCGATCTCTTCCGCGATCTGCGCTTCCGCCAGGCCGTGAGTTACGCGCTCGACCGCGACGGCATTGCGCAGACCGTGATCCGCGGCCCCTTCCTGCGTGGCTTCCCCGGTGGCCTCGTCCCCGGTGCGGCGGAGTTTGACATCAACTCGGTGGTTTACTACCCGTATGATGCGGCCTCCGCCGAGGCGCTGCTGACCGAGCTGGGGCTGGAGGACACCGACGGCGACGGCGTGCGCAACTGGACCACCGGCCCGCTGGAGGGTGAGAACATGGTGATCGAGTTGATTACCGGTGAAGCTGCGCCCGCTACGCAGCAGGTTGGCGAGGCCGTGGCGGCGCTGCTGGGCCAGGTGGGCATTCAGCTCAACATCAGCGTGCTGCAAGGCCCGGCGGAAACGGACGCTATCGAGAGCGGGCAGTGGGAGATGCTCATCTCCCGCACGGGGCAGGAGTGGCTGACGCCCTTCACGCGCTGCCGCGATCTCGCGCCGATCAGCGCCGAAAGCCCGGGCTGGCACCGCGAGGGCTCCGAGCCGCGCGAGCTGCTGGACTTTGAGGTGGAGATGGTCGACATCGTTAGTGAATTCTGCCTGGAGCCGGACAGCGACGCCCGCGCCGAGCTGATGAGCGAGTACAACCGCCTCTTTACCGAGAACGTCTACAACGTGGGCACGGTGATTGGTCGCTACGGCTTGGCGATGGCCGAGCGCTTCGAGAACATCCCCACCGGCGCGCCGCCCTTCTTCTACCACTGGACGTGGGGCAACGTGCGACCGGAGCAGATGTGGGTCCCCACGGATCGCCAGGGCGAAGCCCCCGAGACGCGCCCGGATACGATTCCGATGTATGAGTAAGTGACGATTAGGCCAACGATATACGGGTTACGGCTTGCTGTATCGTTGGCTTGGTATAAATAAAGATTGAAGAATGAAGATTGCAGGCCACAGCCCAGTTCTCATTCTTCAATCTTTTGTGTTGTCCAAAGTGTAACGATTCTGCGCACCATACAGCCCTAGAATCTGCTAAGGTTCCCAGTTGAAGATCAAGTACCCAATCTTCACTCTTTATTCTTCACCCTTTCTTCATGCTCAACTACATTCTCCGCCGCCTCGTCTATGCGCTGATTACGCTCACGGCCATCAGCATGATCTCGTTTGCCATTATCCAGCTGCCGCCGGGTGATTTTGTGGACGTGTACAAGCAGCAGCTGATCAACCAGGGCGGGATGCAGGCGGACGAGGCGGAGCAGCGCGCCCAGGTGGTGCGCGAGCGCTACGGGCTGAACGCATCCGTTCCCGTGCAGTACTTCAACTGGGTCAAGGGCATTGTGACCGAAGGTTCGTTTGGCTACTCCTTTGCCTACCGGCGCGACGCGGGCGAGCTGATCGCCCAGCGGCTGCCGCGCACGATTCTGCTGGCGCTGGCGGCGCACGCCCTCTCTTCCGTAATCGGCATTCTCGTTGGCATTGCCGTGGCCCAGCGCAAATACAGCCTGCCGGACAACGTCGCCTCGGTGGTGGCCTTCACGCTCACTTCGCTGCCGCGCTTCTTTATTGCGCTGGTGATTATCTACGTGCTCGTCTTCCAGTTTGGGCAGCAGCACGTCAGCTCGTTCTACTCGCCGGAGTACGTGCTCGCCCCCTGGTCGTGGGGCAAATTTGTCAACCTGCTGCAGCACGTCTGGCCCGTGATCGTGATCGCGGGGCTGGGCGGCGTGGCGCGCAACATGCGCGTGATGCGCGGCAACCTGCTGGATACGCTCAACGAGCAGTACGTAACCACCGCGCGCTCCAAGGGGCTGCGCGAGAACACCGTCATCAACAAACACGCCGTGCCCAACGCGCTGCACCCCATCGTCATGTATCAGGGCACAGTAATCCCGTATATGGTACAGGGCGAGCTGGAGGCCGCCATCGTGCTCAGCCTGCCCACGATTGCCCCCATGTTCTACACCTCGCTGCGCAACCAGGACATCTACATCACCGGCAGTATCCTGCTCATGTACGGCGTGCTGCTGGTGGCGGGAAATTTGGTGGCGGATATTTTGCTGGGCGTGCTGGACCCGCGCATTCGGTATACGTAGCGCGTGATGTGTAGCGCGTGATGTGTAGCCTTGCCCAATTAGCCACAAAATACGTTGAGTTGCGATTGACGATCCCCACGCATCAAATAGTCACTCCTCACTAAATTTCCCGGAATAGTCTCCATGACCGTTAAAACTTTACCCCGCCCCGACTTGGGCAATTCTGAAATTGAGCAGCCGGATGTGCTGGCGAAATCGAGCGGCGACGCGCGCCAGAGCGAGAGCTACCCGCAGCTGGTGTGGCGGCGCTTCCGACGCAGCCGCATTTCGCTCGTCGGCGGCGTGCTGATCGTGATGCTGCTGGTGATGGCAGTTTTCTCGGGCTTTTTCTCGCCCACCGACCCGGATCGGCTCGACATGGCGGCGTCGTTTACGCCGCCGCAGCGCATTCACTTTGTGGATGAAGCGGGCAACTTCTCGCTGCGCCCCTTTGTCTACGCCCAGGTCTACGATTACGATCCTCAAACCTTTGAAGCGATCTGGACGGATGACACGAGCCAGAAGTACTACCTGCAATTTTTTGTCCGCAATTGGGAGTACAACATCCTCGGCGTGATCCCCGCCGATTTGCACCTCTTTGGCGTCGAGGAGGGCGGCACGGTCTACCTGCTCGGCACGGACAACTTGGGGCGCGACCTGTGGGGGCGCGCCTGCCTGGCCGGGCGCATTTCGCTCTCGATCGCGCTCTTTGCGGCGCTGATCAGCGTCATCGTTGGTTCGGTGGTGGGGGTGATTTCGGGCTATTACGGCGGCTGGGTGGACGGCATCCTGCAGCGCATCATCGAGATTATTCAGTCGCTGCCCGCGCTGGCGCTGTGGCTGGCGCTGGCCGCCATCGTGCCCGGCCACTGGAACCGCTTCTACATCTTTATTGTGATGTCGCTGATCTTCGCCCTCATTGGGTGGACGGTGCTGGCGCGCGAGGTGCGCGGCAAGGTGATGGCCTACCGCCAAACGGACTTTATCCTTGCGGCCAAGGAGATGGGCGCGTCGGATGCGCGCATCATTTTCCGCCACCTCTACCCCCACTCGCTCTCGCACGTGATCGTCGTGCTCACGCTGCAAATCCCCGAAGTCATCCTGGCCGAAGCATTCCTCAGCTTCCTCGGCATCGGCATCCAAGAGCCGCTGACGAGCTGGGGGCTGCTGATGCGCGATGCGCAGAACCTGGAGACGCTGGGCTCGCACACGTGGATTATGGCCCCGGCGGCCTTTATCGTGTTGGCGGTGCTGGGCTTTAACTTTTTGGGGGACGGGCTGCGGGATGCGGTGGATCCGTATGCGATTGTATAGGTAAAATGATAATGAACCCACCCATTCTCGAAGTCCAAAACCTGCGCCAGTGGTTCCCGATCCGCACCGGCTTGTTTCAGCGCGTCACCGGCCACGTCAAGGCCGTGGACGGCGTGAGCTTTACGGTGCAGGAGAACGAAGTGCTGGGCCTCGTCGGTGAATCGGGCTGCGGCAAGACGACCACCGGGCGCACCATCCTGCGCCTCTACGAGCCCACCGGCGGCGACGTCTGGTTTCGCCAGGCAGACGGCGAGCGCGTCAACGTGACCGAGCTATCGCGCAAGGAGATGAAGGCGCTGCGCCGCGAGATGCGCATGATCTTTCAGGACCCCTTCTCCTCGCTCAACCCCCGCCTGGCCGTCAGCGACATCATCGGCGAGCCGCTGGTGATTCACAACGCCGCCAAGGGCCGGGCCATTGAGGATCGCGTCGCCGAGCTGATGACCGCCGTGGGGCTGGACCCGGCGTACATGACGCGCTATCCCCACGAATTCTCCGGCGGGCAGCGCCAGCGTATCGGCCTCGCCCGCACGCTCGCGCTCAACCCGCGGCTGATCGTCGCCGACGAGCCAGTCAGCGCGCTCGACGTCTCGATCCAGGCGCAGGTGCTCAATTTGCTGGGCAACCTCAAAGATGAGCTGGGGCTAACGGTGATTTTTATTGCCCACGATCTCTCCGTGGTCGAGCACATTTGCGACCGGATTGCGGTGATGTACGTGGGCAAAATTATGGAGATTGCCAAATCCGAGGAACTGCTGCGCCGCCCCAAGCACCCGTACACCGAAGCGCTCGTCAGCGCCGTCCCCCCCGCCGATCCGGACATCCAGCTCGACCGAATCATCCTCGATGGCGACGTGCCCAGCCCGGCCAATCCGCCCAGCGGCTGCGTCTTCCACCCGCGCTGCCGCTACGCCGAAGACATTTGCACGCGGGAGGAGCCGCCCCTGGAGGAGATTAGCAATGGGCACGTGGCGGCCTGCCACTTTGCGCGCCAGCTAGATTTGCAGGGCGTTGACGCACGGGCGCAGGCGACGCGGGCCGCTGAGCAGAGGGTGGTGGAGACGCCTACGTAGACTGCTCATGCTTGAACTGGTTAGACCGATTGCGGAATGGTCGGCGGCGATTATCGAGGTGATCGGCATCTTGATCACCACCGTGCTTGCGCTGTACTCGCTGGGGTTCGCCGCCGCACAGCTGCTGAGAGGGGCTAAATCTAGGAAGGTCTTTCTCCAAACCCGCCAGCGGCTCGGCGGTGGAATTCTGCTCGGTCTGGAATTTCTCGTCGCGGCGGACATTATCCACACCGTCGCCGTCGAGCTGACGCTGGAGACGGTGGGCACGCTGGCCGTAATCGTGATCATCCGCACGCTGCTCAGCTTTACGCTGGAGGTCGAGCTGACGGGCAATTGGCCCTGGCAGAACGACAGCAGCTCGCTGGAAGATATTTAGGGTACAGAGGAGTGCGAATCAGAAAAGCCCGCGTAGCTCCGCGTCCTAAAATTTCTCTTGAAAGCCATATCACAAAGGAAATCCAATTGACCTTTAACACCACCGCTCCCCACGCACCTGACGCGCCCAATCGGCTCGACGCGATCGGCTCGCCGGACGCGCGCGTGGGCGAGAACAGCCGCATTCTGGCCGCGCTGGCCTACCTGCTCTTCCCCGTGGGCTGGCTCTTCGGCTTTTTTCTTCAGCGCAACAATTTCGTACGCTTCCACGCCCGCCAGTCGCTCGGCCTGCTGTTTGCCGCCGTAATTGCGCCGGTGGTGTGGGCCGTCGTCGCGTGGGGGCTGGCGCTGATCCCCATCGTGGGGCCGCTGGTAGCTGCCGCGCTCTTTGGCGTGGTGATTGCGGTGTGGCTGGGGGTGATTGTGGTGGCGCTCTGGGGCGCAGTCAACGGGCTGCGCGGCAAGCGCGAAGTTGCGCCCGTCTTTGGCCGGTGAGAAGTACGCACCTGCCTGTTTTCCGCGCCGAAGCGGCCCTGCTTGGCGTGCTCACCATCGTCCCGGTGGCGCTCGTCTTTATCTTCGCCCAGCGCTTTATCACCAGCGGCCTGCTGTCCGGGGCCACAAAGGGGTAGGCGAAGAGGGTTTTCGACAAGGGAGTTGAGCAGTGATAAACGAAGTCGCGCGGGCGGCTTCGTTTTGTTGTTTGCACGCGCTGGGGAAGTGTGGGATGCACTGGCGTTGGATGGGAACGGGATGAAATCAAGTAATTGACGCATTGCTCTGTTGCAGTCAAATCGGTAAAGTCAAAAACGAATCAAGAAGGATCACCATGCTCAAACAGTTTTGGGACTTTATCAATCGCGGCAACGTGGTGGACCTGGCGGTCGCCGTGATTATCGGCGCGGCCTTTAGCACGATTGTCAGTTCGTTCGTCGAAGATATCGTCACGCCCGCGCTGCTCAACCCGGCCATGCAGGCCGCTGGCGTCGACCAGCTCGCCAACCTCGCGTGGCGCGGCATTGCCTACGGCTCATTTTTGGCCGCCGTGCTCAACTTCCTGGTCGTCGCCTTTGTGCTCTTTCTGCTCGTGCGCGCCGTCAACGAAGCGCGCAGACGGCTGATTCGCGGCGACGAGCACGGGGCCGACGTCCCGCCGTCGGAGGACGTAGCGCTCCTGCGCGAGATTCGCGATCTGCTCAGGCAGAATGCGGGGAATGTGTAGCGCGTGGGTTCAAGTTTGCCGCCCAAGTCTCGCCGGTATAGCCATTCGCTACACACTTTAAAGCTCGCACCGCGGACGGCGTCCGCGTCTACATTAACAGCGTGGCAAAGGCAACCACACGATCCGCGTCGAGCACACGCATCCGGGTGGCCCCGCCGCGCTGCGCGTCCGCTGGTCGCCGACGGTGAGCGGGCCGGTTCCGTTTTATGCGAGGTGGTGCGTTTGGGGAAGTCGAGTTATGATAGACGAAATTGCAACGGTAGCTTCGTTTATTATTTGTAGAAAGCGCAAGGTCGTAGCGGCGTTCGGGTGATAGGGTGGTGTATTGTCGAATTCTTCACTTTGACTAATATCTTATTGTGATAGTGAATCAAGGAAAAACAGATGAAGATACCCGACAATTATGTAGTCCGTGCTGACAGTGCAGAAACTTATGGCAGGCGCAGTGTAACTGTACGACGATACAGCACGAGCATCCCTGTAGATCGAAACGAAATCTTGCTCGGCGTAGAAAAGGGAGAGTTACAATTCGGTAAAGAATTTGGAATTATCAAGGGCTACGATCTAGATGAACCCGACCGTAATCTCAGAATTCTATGTGGACGCGTAGGTGAGCGAAATATTGTTCTCGTTCGGGAAGACACAAATGAACTCGATTATTTTCGTCTCAAGCATGTTCTTCTATCAACTTTGATGATTGAATTTGTGTTAGATTCAGGGCGTCGGCTTGAATTGCTCGTTTATGGAGATATTCGGGCGAAAAATCATCTTTGGGAAATGTTAAAGTATGATTTCGGAATCAATCCAGAACCGACCCCTCGATATTTTAGGCCAGAATCTGTTAGGGCAATTTGTAATAGATTTTTTGACCGCCTTCAAGAAATTAATATCAACCCACAGGATCAAGATGGGTGGGAAACAATTCGCGCCGCAGATTTCAAGGCATACCGCGGCCAGTTCATCGACCCCAACGCAGATCGGATGAATCAAGTCAAGCGTAATTTAGATATTATGATACGCTCTTTCCAATCGGTATTATACGAGCAACTAATGCATCCCATGATACAACCCTGTAATGTGAAATTTAGTCTGCTTCAAGATAGCGGCATTACCTTTGAAATACCTGAGTTGGAACTCCCATCTGCTATTAGCGAAATTGAGTACGAGCTAACATTTTATGATTTTGTAAGAGAGTTGTATCAAAGTATTGTACAGGATGATGGTTCGTTTCAAGCTCCTTCTACAAGGCTTGTGAAACAACTTGTCCTTGTAAACATACCTTCACGCTAATAATGAATCAAGAGATTTCACACGACTTGCTAATCTTCGTCCAAAGCATTGCCGAGGGCGACTTTCGCGATGAAGAACAATCTGCTTTTGAGCAGCTAAACTTAATAGTCTCATACAATTCTGAGGCAGAAAGTACTGTGAAAAATGAATACTTTCTGAAAGAGTATGAAAACGGAAGCACTCATAAATCTTCTCTACTGCTGTTTGCACAAAAGTCTACCAAGTTTTCCACTCCAGCTCTGGCACGTGTAGTTGCCGAGGTATCGATACAGGTATTAGAAGATTATATGGACGAGAATATCTTTAATGCGTTGATAAATCTTACTCTCACTTTTAATTTTACTGATTTGATCAATTTAGAAAACGAAGGTAGGCAAATACGCTTTCAGAGCAAAAGTAGTAGCTTCACAATCAGAACAGATTCGATTTATCCGAATATTCAGGTCGAATTGTATAAGCTGCTTCTTACTAGGTATTCACGAGCCCTTATTTACGACGGGCCACCAAACGCACAAGAATTACCGTCAATTATCGACAGACTGAATACCTTATTGAGACGATTAGAATCAAGTGAGCTTGA
Source organism: Caldilineaceae bacterium (assembly GCA_965213535.1). Taxonomy (GTDB): domain Bacteria; phylum Chloroflexota; class Anaerolineae; order Caldilineales; family Caldilineaceae; genus JBCCFC01. Next base: position 4,482,528 of record OZ243888.1, on the reverse strand, counting down.
CGAGTTAAACAGATTTACTGCTCTATTACCTTTTGCAGCAGGCAAAGCTATTGGATATAGTTCGAGGCTAGCAGCAAAGATATTTGATAGAGAAGTGAAACCAGAGGAATATGATGAGGAGCTTTTCCGTCAGTTCCAAATTCCTTTGTTTCCTACAATCAACGAAGACAAGATTAATATCTTGACCAACAAGATTGTGTTCACAAATGAAGGCACTGGCTATCTACCCAATCCGAAAGTCCGAATAGTAGTTGGTGACGAGGAGTTCGAGGTTACAGAACAAAATCGTACAATTGCACCCAATGTAGAACACGCTCTATACCTTGCAAACAGTACAGAACTGGCAAATTTTTTGTCTACACAAAATCCAAATGTTGATATCAAACTTGTAATTGAATTCAAAAAATTTAATCGTTCCTATGAGTACCGCCTCCTATCTGGCTTAGTCGGAGATTGGCAAGAAGTATTTTCCAGAACTGAGTCAGCTACTGAGCCCGATTTTGACATAGTTTTCCCACATGAAATGCCCTTAAATACGCTTAGTCCAAAGGGATTTGAACGTCTTTGTTATTGGCTTGTTGAAGAGGCAAGAGAAGATTCAGGTGGTAAAAGATTTGATAAAGTTGTATGGCTTAGTGAAGACGGTGGTTCAGATTTAGGGAGGGATGTTGTTGCTATTGAAAAACAAACGGGGAAAACCTTTGTTTTTCAATGTAAACGAGTGGAAAGATTTACACCCAGTGAGATAGAGAACGAGTTGAAAACTTTTCAAGGATATATTCAGCAGTCGCCAGATATCTTACCAAGTGAATATGTTTTGTTTGTATCAGCTGCAATTACATCTGACACAAAAAAACGAGGCGATCAATGGGCAGAATTAATTGGTATGGAAATAGGTTACTGGCCCAAAAGCACTATTGACAGACTAGTACGGGAGAATATATCGGTGAGAAAGCGATTCTGGGATGTTATAAAAAAATCTACTTAATAACCAAGATTTTGGCTTCTTGCACCACTTCAATTTACATTTAGGAGTTTTCACTATATGCCCAAACCACCTTCATCGGCGCGGGGAGCCTCATCTTCACCCAGCGCCTCGACACCTTTCGGCACGATTGACTTGCTGCGCCATCATGGCTAAAATGACCAGAACAACGGCGGAGCTAGAGAATTAGGAACGTTAAATGAGCATCCAAATCGCCACGCCGCTCAACTCGGAGACGGAAACCCTGTCGGAGGAGCACAGCCTCACACTAGACGGCGTCATTGAATTGGTGAATCACACCAACAAGCAAGACTTCTTCGACGGTCTTTTAGATACCGTCATTGACTACATCGAACAGCACAACGGCATAGCTGCACTTTCGCTGAATCACAATAAACTCACCGACGAACTGCCGAGCGACTAAAATGGCCAAGCAGCCAACCACGGGTAACGATTTCGTCCGGCTTGCCGAAAAATCTGATCGAGTTCAGCGCATCCGACAAGGCAAAGGTTCGCACGTTGTAATCGAATTCATCGACGGCACATCAGTCACTGTGCCTATTCACGCGAATCGGCAGCTTGGTAAAGGGCTTTTGAGCAAGCTGCGCAAAGCCTTTCAAGAGGCCGGTTTGCTCTAGCTCACCACTCTGCCGGGCGACTTCGTCCGGCAGTCCTCATTTCAGGAGCACCAATGCCCAAAATCACCTTCATCGGCGCGGGAAGCCTCGTCTTCACCCAGCGCCTCTGCAACGACATCCTGCTTTCCCCCGCCCTCCAAGATTCGACCATTGCCCTGATGGACATCGACGCGACGCGGCTCCGGCAGGCGCAGCAGATCGTCCAGTCCATCGTCGACCGGCGCGGGCTCTCGGCGACTGTCGAGGCGACGACGGATCAGCGCGAGGCCGTGAGTGGCGCGGACTTTGTCGTCACCACCTTTCAGCAGGGCGGGCTGGATGCCTACCGGCTCGACCTCGACATCCCACAGCGCTACGGCGTGGAGCAGTGTGTGGGCGATACGCTGGGGCCGGGCGGCGTCTTCCGCTCGCTGCGCACGATTCCCGTGCTGCTCGATTTATGCCGCGACATGGATGAAGTCGCGCCGGACGCGCTGCTGCTCAACTACGTCAACCCGATGGCGGCCAACTGCTGGGCCGTGGACCGCGGCACGGGGCGGCCCCACGTGGGGCTGTGCCACTCGGTGCAGGGCACGAGCGAAATGCTCGCCCGCTGGATCGACGTGCCCTACGACGAGGTCGACTTCACCTGTGCGGGCATCAACCACATGGCCTTTTTCCTGAAATTTAAGCAACGCGCCAACGGGTCGGAAGCAAGAGATTTGTATCCACAAATTCGCGAGGTCGTGGAGCAGCCAGAAATCTACGGCGAGGAGCCGGTGCGCATCGACATCATGCGGCACTTTGGCTACTTTGTGACCGAATCGAGCGGCCACGCCAGCGAGTACATGCCCTACTGGCGCAAGAGCGCGGAGCAGATTGAGCAGGAGCTGGTGCCGAAGTTTACCAGTGAGAAAAATTACTGGCTGGACTGGGGTCGCACGGGCGGCTACATCCGCCACTGCCTCAACCGGCTGGACAAATTCCAGAGCGAGTTTGACGAAATTCTCGAGGCCGAGCTGCCCAGCGAGCGCAGCCACGAGTACGGCTCGTGGATCATCGAGGCCGCGACAACGGGCGAGCCGACGCGCATCAACGGCAACGTCCCCAACCGCGGGCTGATCGACAACCTGCCGGAGGGCTGCTGCGTGGAGGTCACCTGTTTAGTGGACGGCAACGGCGTGCAGCCGACCCACTTTGGCAAGCTGCCGCCGCAGCTCGCGGCGCTCAACCGCACCAACATCAACGTCCAGGAGCTGATCGTCGAGGCCGCGCTGACGGGCAACACCGAGGCCGTCCACCACGCCGTCGCGCTCGATCCGCTGACGGCGGCCGTCTGCACGCTGCCGCAAATCCGCGAGATGACGAGCGAGCTGCTGGCCGCGCAGTCGCCGTGGCTGCCGCAGTTTTCTCGTTAAGAAGGGGACTGGACAATAAGAAGGCGAAATGACAAGAGGGTGAATTGGTGGTACGATGGCCGAAATTGCGCGGTTCTTGGGATTGGTAATCACAGTTTATTTTGAGGTCAATGCACCTCATCACTCGCCGCATTTTCACATTCGTTACGGCGAGTATCGCGCGGTTTATGGCATTGATCCACTTGTCCAGTTGGCAGGTGCACTGCCACGAAGACAGCGGCGGCTCGTTGAGGCTTGGCAGAACTGCATCAAGTAGAATTGATAGATAACTGGGGGCGTGTCCAGCAGGGCCAGCAGGCTCAGAAGATTGCGGGGCTGCAATAGGAGCGAAACATGGATCACCCACTCTACGACGTAATCGGTTTCGAAATTGTAGGTACATACAAACTAAAGATTCAGTTTGACGACAGTCATCAACAAATTGTGGACTTCGAGCCAATTTTGTATGGTGAAATCTTTGGTCGCCTACGTGACCCTGCACTCTTTCGACAGGTGAGGCTGGATGCGGAACTGCGCAACCTCGTTTGGCCCAACGGCGCGATGCTCGATCCGTGGACGCTGCACGACTGGCCGCAGTTTGTTGAGCAACTGGCCGAACGTGCTCAGTCGTGGGCGCGACAGCCTGCCTGACCAGCTAGCAAAATCAACTCGTTGAAGAGTAATGGGGTACACTATAGAGATAGGCGGCATGACTCAGTTGCACGCTCATCGTCTGTCTTGAGCCCAGTCCAACGCTCAATGACGCCGGAACGGATGTACCCCACGATTTCCCAAAGCATCACAAGGTATTGAAAACAATTGAATTAAGAGGAAAATTCTTTATGGGCAAACTCTCTAATTTTCTGATCGGCCTCGCCGTTGGCGGGGCGGCGGGTGCGGTCGTTACCTATCTATTTGGCCCGCCCAGCGAAGAGGCGGCGCTGCTCGAAGGCAACCCCGCGGCCAGCGTTCCCTACCAGTCGCGGCTGGATCGGGCGCTGATCGAGGGCGAAGAGGCCGCCGTCGAGCAGGAAGCGCTAATGCGGCGACATTTTGCGGCGGAAACGCAAGCGCGACCCAATCGGCTGTCGACCAGCAGTTAGAGCCGCACAGTCAATTTTGAGCGCGACACACAAACCATGCCCACTTCGCTCACCCAGCAGCTCAAGGCCGAGGCCCAGCGCCTCGGCTTTGACGACTGCCGCGTTGTGCCCGTGGCGCAAGCCCTGCACGCGGACTTTTTCGAGCGCTGGCTCGATCTCGACCACGCGGGGGAGATGGCCTACCTCGAACGCAACGTCGACAAGCGGCGCAGCCCGGCGCTGCTGCTCGAAGATGGCCCGGCCCGCTCGCTGGTCGTCCTGGCCGTCAACTACCACCAGTTTGATTTGCCGCCCGCCCTGCGCGACGACCCCAGCCGCGGCGTCATCGCCTCCTACGCGTGGGGCGACGACTACCACGAAATCATCCGTCCGCTGCTCTATCAGCTCGACGAGTGGCTGCGCGCACAAACCAGCCGCACCACGCAGGGCAAAGCGCTGGTCGACACAGGCCCCGTGCTCGAGCGCGACTGGGCCATGCGCGCGGGCGTTGGCTTTACCGGCAAAAATTGCTGCACCATCTCCCCCGCGGATTCCGCCCTGGGCGCGACAAAAGGAAGCTGGCTCCTCCTCGCCACCCTGCTCGTCCCCGAAATCTTGGATTACGACCCGCAGCCGCAATCTCTTGATACGGTTACGGTCACGCCCGACAAAGTTGCAGAAGGGCTACCGTGGCATACAGACGCTGGCCGCTGGTCTTTCCCCAGCAACGTGGATGTGCCTGACGCTCACAATTATCAATTAAAAATTCACCATTCACCATTCGCTGTAGGAACCTGCGGTTCCTGCACCCGCTGCCTCATCGCCTGCCCCACCAACGCCTTCACCGGCCCCTTCCACCTCGACCCACAGCGCTGCATCTCGTACTGGACCATCGAGGCCCGCTCGCCCATCCCGCGCGAGCTGCGCCCCCGCTTTGGCAACCGCATCTTTGGCTGCGACATCTGCCAGGAAGTCTGCCCCTGGAACGCGCGCCTGACAGAACGCACGCCGCTGCTCGCCGGCCTGCGCGCCCGCGACGAGCGCATCGCCCCGCCCCTGCTGGACGGTTTTAATCCAACCAACCCCTACTGGCTCGACCAAGATGCCTTTAGCGCCCACTTCCGCCGCTCGCCCATCAAGCGGGCCAAGCGACACGGCATGTTGCGCAACGTCTGCGTCGCGCTCGGCAACTGGGGCGATTCGGCAACGGTTGAGCCGCTGATCGCGGCGCTTGGCGATGTGCATCCGCTGCCGCGCGGCCACGCCGCGTGGGCGCTGGGGCAGGTGGTGCAAAAGCAGAACGACACGCGAGCGAAACGGGCGCTCGACGTAGCCAAATCGCGCGAAGACGAAGCGTGGGTGCGGGAGGAGATCGGGCTGGCCCTGCAACTTTGCCCGTGAGGGTGCGTACTGATTGGCAGCACAAAATCAAGCTGTTGCGACATCGGCGACTGTGCTACACTTGACTGTGTTACAATCATCTGCAAGCCATCATCTGGTGCGTGGCGCACCGCCAACCTTATCGAACGCATCTACATCACATTTATAGCACATTTATAGCAAGGGAAGGGCGACTTATGGACATCGGCAAGGCATTAACATTTTTTCAGGACGATCCGCGCTGGAAGGAGAAGATCGGCATTGGCACGGGGGTGGTTTTGGCCAGCCTGATTTTGTCGACGGTGCTGATTGGCATTTTGGGCTTTTTTGTTGTGGCGGGCTACTGCGTGCGGCTGCTGCAAAACGTGCGCGATGGCAAATCCACGCCGCTGCCCGAATGGGACCAGTGGGGCGACGATCTGGTGCGCGGCTTCAAGCTCGCCGTGGTGGAATTTGTGTGGGCGCTGCCGCTGATTTTGGTAGGCATTCCCTTCATCATCGGCGGCATTATCGCCGACCAGCCAGGACGCGGTGCCGGCGCATTGGGCGGCACAATTCTCGCGGCAGCCGGCTGCCTTACCTTTCTCTACGCCCTCTTTGTCTACGCCGTGCGGCCCGGCTATACGCTGGCTTACGCGCGCAGCGAAAAAATCGCCGACGGGCTGCAAATCGCCAACGTCTGGCACTGGACGCGCAACAACATCGGCCAAGTGATCGTTGTCGGGCTGCTGGTGTTGGTGGCGGATGCTATTATCCCAAGCATTGCCTCGATCATCGGCACAATCCTCTGCGTGGTCGGCCTGATCGTGACCATGCCGCTGGGCACGTTGGCGACCTACCTCTTCCGCTCGCACCTTTATGGTCAGCTGGGTCGCTCGCTGCCGGATACGCCAGCCAGCGGCGGGGGCAATCCGTTTGACAGCGCCTACTCGTCCAGCACGCCGACCTACGACACGCCAGCTACCGGTGCATCCACTTCCGGTGCATCCGCTTCCGGTGCGTCCACCTACAGCGCGCCGAGCAGCGATTTTGCAAGCGGCCCCATCGGCGATCCCTCGGCTGGGGCGACGGCAAGCGCGGCCAGCCGCGCCGGCGAAAGTGGCTACAACACAGCAACGGATGCCAATCTTAATATCGACCCAGATTTGGACAACCCCATCGTCCCGGAATCGGAGACGCCGGACGTGACATCGCGGACGACATCAGTCGGCGACTACGACGCCGCGCCAGACGCCAATCTCAACATCGACCCGGATTTGGACAACCCCATCGTCCCGGAATCGGAGACGCCGGACGTAGCGTCGCGGACGACATCAGCTGGCGACTACGACGCCGCGCCAGACGCCAATCTCAACATCGACCCGGATTTGGACAATCCCATCGTCCCGGAATCGGAGACGCCGGACGTAGCGTCGCGGACGACATCAGCTGGCGACTACGACGCCGCGCCAGGTGCCAATCTCAATATCGACCCGAATTTAGAGAACCCCATCGTGCCGGAAGATGAAACGCCGGATGCGGATGACGTGTCCAATGTTTAAGTATTGCAGATAATCGCAAAAGAGCCCGGGGGTTTTTCAAAACCCCCGGGCTCTTTTGCGATCTCGATCCACGCTCTTTCTGGAAGCAGAAAAACTTTAAGGAAAATTCAGTCACACCACTTAAAGTTAAAGTGTGTGCAACAGGAGCCCGTGGTCTAGTGACTGTCACTGTCCACAGCTGGACAGCTTCCCCCATTTTGTCTGGACAGTGACTGTCACTGGCTCCTCAAGTTTTTATTCTCAACGTAACTTCCCTTTAGATTTCGTTGACATTTGCGTGTGGCTCGCTGGTGACTGTCACCAACTCAATCGTCAACACAACCTATTCCCCCGTCACAGCCTGCGACTCCGTCAGCGCCTCGCTGCTCGTCACCGACTCCGTCACCTCCACAGTGGGTGTAATATCGGCTGTTCCCGTGACCACAGCCATCGTGGGAATCGCTGCCTCCGTTACTTCGGCGGTTTCGGTCGTTACCCCCACATCGGTCAATCCCCCCACATCAGTTAATCCACCTGCATCGGTGAATGCGTTCGCATCGGTTAACGTTTCCAGGCCGGTCAGTACGCTCGTGTTGGTAATGCTCTCCGTCGATTCCGACGGTACGAGGAAACTGCTGCGGGCGCTGGTCAGCAGCGGCTCGACCGCAAAGGGCGCGACCTCCACCGCATAGTCGGATTCGGACGAGGTCGCGACGTAGTTGCCGTTCTCCAGCGGTTCGCCGATTTGCAGCGTCTGCGTGGCCGCTGCGCCCTCTGCATCCTGCGTTTCCACCACAACCGTTGCGCCCGCGCCGCCAAGGCTTGTGTTAAAGCCCTGCTCCGCCGCCAGCCCAATCGGTTCGATCAGGCTAACGTTGGAAAGCGTCGTCAGCACTGAAGAGAGGGTGGCATCATCGACGGTTTCCCCCGCGGCCAAATCGGCCAGCGTCAATGTGCCGTCGGCGCCGCGCACAAGCGATACCGTGCCGGAAATGTTGGTCAGCGTCAACGTCTGCACATCCGGCTGGGCGACGCCAAAGAAGGTGGGGTCGATCCACGAAGCGGCGGTGGCGTTGACGTCAAAGGCGCTGATGCCGTCGCTGAGGTAGACGGTATCGCTGTCGCCGGTGCGCACATGGCTGGCGCTGCCCGCCGCCGAGCCGATGAAAAGCGTCTGATCGTCGCCCTCGCCCAGCGTAAAGTCAATGCGGCGCGCAAAGTCATCGTCCGCTACGCTTAGGCGGGCGTGGCTGCCCGCACTTTCCGCGATCACCGTCCCTGCCTCCAGCTCACCAACCCGCTCGATCAGCGCGTCGACGCTGTCGCCGTTGACCGGATAGCTGCCGGCGTTGGGCAGCACCCAGCCCTCTCCCTCACGCGCCAGCGCAATCGACTCGCCAGCGTCGTCGGCGATGGTCAACGCATTCACGCCGTCGACGCTGACGTCGGGCAGCAGCTGTTCGTCCGTCGCCGCCGCGCCGCCCCGCGGCAGCAGAAAGACCACCGCCACCAGCGCAATCTGCACGGCAGCCAGCGCCGTCAACGCCAGCAGCAGGCGGCTGCTGCGCAGAACGTCCACCAGCGAAAAGCTTCTGGTTGTTCGCTCATCGTCCAGCGTTTCATCGTCCAGCGTTTCATCGTCCAGCGTTTCATCGTCCAGCGTTTCATCGTCCAGCATTTCATTGTCCAGCGTTTCATTGTCCAGCATTTCATCGTCCGTTGCTGATGAATCGTTCACTGGTGGGTCGGTGATTTGGGTTTCCCGCGTTTCGGTTGTGGAATCGAGTTCCGCTTGATCTTTGGGCTGAGCCATCGCAACCTCCTCAGGCTTATTCAAGTTAAGACTTGTTCAACATATTTATTCAACATATCTGTGTGCGTCACGTGACCTTTGGCACTTCCGGCAGTGACCGCGCAACCTTTATGCTGTGTGCACGTAGTAATTGGCAGACGCTATTCTACGCGCATACCGCAACATTCGTCTAAATCCAAAGGGGAAGCAAAATGAATCTCTCAAAAAATTCCACCAATCTGCTTGTGGGGACGCTCCTAATCGCGGGTGGCGTGCTCTTTTTGTTCAGCAATCTGGGTCTCTTTGGCGGCCTGGGGAGCGCCATTTGGTCGCTGATCTGGATCATCGCCTTTGGGGCGGGCAGCGCGGTTTTCCTGCTGACCTTTCTGCGCGACTACCGCGAAAACTGGTGGGCGGCGATTCCGGGCATGGTGCTGCTGGGGCTGGCGCTGGCCGCGCTCTTTGATGAAATCATTCCAGGGTTGGGCGGGCTCTCCGGCCCAATCTTTCTGGCCTCCATCGGCGCGGGCTTTGTGCTCGTCTACATTGCCACGCCGGAAAACTGGTGGGCCATCATCCCCGCGGGCGTGATGCTGACGCTGGGTGCGGTGGCGGGGGTGGATGAAGCTGGGATCGGCGGCTTTGGCAGCGACTTCGAGGGCACGCTCTTCTTCTTTGGCCTCGGCACAACGTTTTTGGTGCTGGCGCTGCTGCCCAACGCCGGGGCCGACCTGCGCTGGGCTTTTATTCCCGGCCTGGTAATGCTCGTCCTCGGCTTGTTTACGGCCGCCTCGCTGGATTCGCTCATCAGCTATATTTGGCCGGTCGCGCTGATCGGCGGCGGCTTGTACGTGCTGCTGCGCGGCGCGAGTAATCGCCGAATCGAGGCGGAGCCGCGCGTGCTGCTGGACGAAGAGTAGGCTCGCGATAGGCTCGTCCCCACGCGCGTCCCCACGCAGAGCCTGGGGACGGCTGCTCGACGCTCCGCGTCGCCGCTCAACTGACAAGAGCCCCTGTTTGATTCGCCAAGCGCTACAGCGTTCGCTCACGCATCACCCCGTCGACAAAATCCACGATCTCCTGCGTCGTCGTGCCCGGGCCAAAGACGGCGGCAATGCCCGCCGTCTTCATGCGTTCAATGTCGTCCAGCGGCACGATGCCGCCGACCAGCACCGGCACGTCGCCCTGCCCCTGTGCCCGCAGCAAATCGACCACTTTGGGGCAGAGCGTCAGGTGCGCGCCGCTGAGAATGCTCAATCCCACCACGTCCACATCCTCCTGCAGCGCGGCCTCGGCGATCATCTGCGGCGTCTGGCGGATACCGGTGTAGATCACCTCGCAGCCCGCATCGCGCAGCGCCCGCGCCACCACCTTCGCCCCCCGGTCGTGCCCGTCCAGCCCCGGCTTCGCCACCAGAACGCGCGCTCGTCGCTTGCTCATTGCTTGCCTCCTCAAATTTTTCGATTAACGAAGGGCACGAAGCTGCACAAAGGGAAGAGCGTAGACAATTCTTCCTTCGTGCTCCTTCGCGCCCTTTATTGATCGCTTTCTCTCTTTACCTTTTCGTGGTTCCCTTTTATACTCGACTTTGTCCACGAATGAAAGCGAACGAACAGCCGATTGCCCTGGCTCGTGATAAAATTCACCAAGCACATTCCGTAAACATCTGGGGGCCTTTATGATTATCGCACTCACCGACAGACAGCAGCACCTGCTTGACCTTGCCAACAACCTTGCTCAAAAATTTGCCGCGCGCGCGCCGGCGCACGACAGAGATGGCTCGTTCCCCCACGAAAATTACGCAGACGCCAAGGCCGCGGGGCTGCCCGGCTTGATTGTACCGGAAGAGTTTGGCGGCTGGGGCGCAAATCTGCTGGAGGCGACGCTGCTGATGGAGGCGCTCGGCGCGGGCGATGGCAGCACGGCACTCAGCTTGACCATGCACGTGCAGACGATTGGCTCGGCGGCGGAGCAGCGCCCGTGGCCGGAAGAGTTATTTACGCGCGTCTGCCGCGATGCGGTGGAGCAGGGCGCGCTGATCAACGCCATTGCCACCGAGCCCAAGCTCGGCAGCCCCAGCCGCGGCGGCAAGCCCGAAACGACGGCTACCCCCGTGTATGCCAAATCGATGAACGGCAGCGGAGCGGGAGAGCCAATCGAATGGCTAATCAACGGTCGCAAATCTTTTGCCAGCATGATTCCTGCACTGGATTACGCCATCATTCCCGCGCTGCTGCTGGACGGCTCGGACGAAGTCGCGCGCTTTGTCGTGCCGGTGGATGACACCATCGAAATCATCGAAACGTGGGACGCGATGGGGATGCGCACAACGGGCAGCCACGACATTGTGCTGCATGACACACACGCGCCCAACGCCAATATGCTGGGGCGGGGCGACGGGGCCAAGTCGGCCTCTGGCAGCCAAGACAAAGCCGGGCCGAGCACGGTCAACGCGTGGTTTATGCTGACGATCAGCGCGGTCTACGTCGGCGTTGCCAATGCGGCGCTGCGCACGGCGGCGGAGTTTGCCAACGAGCGCGTGCCCACTGCCTTGGGCAAGCCGATTGCCACGCTTGAAAACATCCAGCGTCGGCTGGGCGAAGCGGAATTGCTGCTGCGCCAGGCGCGCACGATGCTCTACAGCGCCGCCGACCAGTGGTCGCGGCATCCGGAGCAGCGTCCTGCACTGGGGCCGCAGGTCATCGCGGCCAAGGTGACCGCCACCAACAACGCCATTCAGGCGACGGATCACGCCATGCGCGTCGTCGGTGGCGTGGGGCTGAGCCGGTCGATGCCGATGGAGCGTTTCTACCGCGACGTGCGCGCCGGGCTCAACCACCCGGTAAATGACGATCAGGCGCTGGTAATGTTTGGTAAGAATGTGATTGAGGCGGCGCAGCAAGATGAGGCCGGAGAGGTGGTCGAGCAAGAAGATGAGCAGGAAGATGAGCGGGAGCTGGCTGCGGCGGATTGATGATGGGTTGGAGCGGCTTTGCACAGAGCGCACTCCCATCCACAATAGAGCACAACCCGAATTTCGGTCGAAAGTCGCTTGAAGCGCGCGGCAGCGGTCAATAGAATGAATGGAGTCCGACCCGTTCATCACCGAGCTTTGATCATGTTGCCCACACTGCCGCCCGCTCTGCCGGAACAACCAACGTCTGCACCGACGCCATCCACCAACCCCTTCCTCGCCGCGCTGATCAGCGCCCTGCTCGTGGCCACCCTTGTCGGCGCGCTTGTCTTCCTCGCCCGCCGGCCCGATCCCGCGCCCATTGTCCTCCAGCCGCCGCCTTCGCCTGCGCCGACGGTTACGCCCGCCCCCACCGCCACGCCCGCGCCCATTGTCGTCTTCGTGACAGGAGCCGTTGAATCACCCGGCTTGTACACGCTGCCCGTCGAGGCGCGCGTGGCCGATGCGCTCGCCGAAGCGGGCGGCGTCACGGAGGACGCCGATGCGTTGCTGATCAACCAAGCCGAGCGGCTGTGGGACGGTGCGCAGCTTTACGTGCCGTTGCTGCCAGCTGTTGCCGAAGCGGTATCTAACACGGCGATTGCCGACGCTGCGCCGTCGACGGAAAATGCGCTATTGGCGAATCAGCCAGTCGCGGGGTTGACGGGGGTGTCGTCGCTTGCGCCGCTGGGGGACGGTCGCGCGGGGCCGCTGGCTAGCGCGGCTGGGGAATTGGGAGCGAGCGGGAGCTTAGTCAACGTCAACACGGCGGCGGTCACTGAGCTTCAGTCGTTGCCCGGCATTGGCCCGGCCAAAGCGGCCAGCATCATCGGTGGGCGGCCCTTCGCCACGGTGGACGAATTGGAGCGCGTCTCCGGCATCGGTCCCGCCACGGTCGAAAAGCTGCGCCCGCTGGTGACGGTGCAGTAACGAAGTAGGTCACACATGCTTCGCTATGTGACAAGTTGGGCTTCGTCGTCGCTGAGGGAATTCGCGACGGGGAGGGGCGACCGTTGAGGAGTAGGCACGCCCTCGTGCCGGGTCTGCCTCTGAAGATAATCGAGCTCTCGTACTCGGTCCGTTCGCACGAGGGCGTGCTCACTCCGCGCCGGTGTAGCGCACCCGAAAAACCACCCCCGTCGCGTAATCCCCCACCAGCAAATTCCCCGCCGGATCGACAGCCATCGGCAGCGGGCGATCCAGCCCCTCGATAAAGGTCGACGGCTCGCCGCGATAGGTCGGCCCCGTCGCCGTCTCGACTTCGCTCAGGGCAACCCGCTCCACCGTGTGGCCAACAATTTCTTCGCTAAAAATTTGACCAAAGAGTGAGACGTAAAGCGTGCGGTACTCGGCGGGCCACTCCGAATTATCGACGTAGGCCAGGCCGCTGGCGCTGGCGTGCGGCGTGACGGGGTAAACGGGGCCGCTGTACGGCTCGCCGTCTGCGCCGTCCTCTGCCGGGCCAAACTGGTCAGGGAAGCCATAGTCGTGGTCCCAGCGGATGTGGTTGACTTCGTCCGGCGCGTCGTTGAAGTCGGGCCCGTTTTCGCTGGCAAAGAGCTGCCACGCCGTCTCGCCGTCGGGCGCGGCCAAATCGACCGGCACATTGCCCCACGCAACGGCGTACGGATTGCGATTGCCCCGGCTCACCACTTCCAGCGCGTCGGCGCTTTCGCCGTCGATAGGGAAGCGCAAGACTGTCGAGTTAATCGGCCCGCCGTCCTCCAAATCGTCCGTCGACCCCAGCCCAAAGTAAATCCACTGCTGCGCCGCCTCGCCCGTAAACGGGTCGGGCACGGGGTTCCAGGCCAGCCCGTTGTTCTGGTGGCGACCCCATGGCAGACCGTCCACGCGCAGCTCGTAGGCGTCGGCGACGCCGTTGCCGTCGCCGTCCGTGGTGCGAAAGAGCTGGCCGCGCCCGCCCAGCCAGACGGCGACCGTGTTGTCCGCGTCATCCGCTTCTGGCAGCAGGCCCACGACTTCGGGCAGCCCCGCCGCGTAGAGGCGGCGCTCGTCGAATGCGCCATCCCTGTCCGTATCCTGATACCACCAGACGCGACCATTTTGCTGGCTGACGAGCATGTCGCCCGACGTTGTAAACTCGATTTGCGTCATTTCACGCAGGTTGCCTATCACCGGCTCGACGACAAAATCGCTCGGCACGGTTAGCCCCTCGGCCAAAGCCTGCGACGCGTCATCAGCTGCAATCTCCTCGCGCCACACCTTATCGAAGCGCAGCTCGTTCAGCGTCAGCGTGCCCGCCATGTCGGCATACTCAAAGACAATCTGCACCTCGTTGACCTGCGAAAAATCGGGCCGGCGACCGTCTTCGCCCACCACCTCCGCCAGCGGCACGCGCACCTCGCCGCGCCGCAGCCCGTAGCGCGCGAGGTTGACGGCCACGCGCTCGCCGTCGACCTGCACAAAGTACAGATTAGGCGTCAACCCTTCATCCGCCCGCGCGCGCAGCCGCAGCGTCTCCGTTCCGTCCAGCCGCTGGTTGGCTTCCTCCCAGCGCAGCGACCAGCGCGCGTAGCTCGACGCAGGCACGTCGACCGTGAGGGTCGCGCCGTCGCAGGTAATCGTGGCTTCCGCTGGTGCGTCGCAGGTAATGGCTGCGCCGCTTGTATCGAGGAGATTGGCGTCCACCAGCGCGAGCGGTGCGTCTGGCTCAACGTCAGTTTTGACGGGCGTCGGGGTTGGCTCGGCCTCAGCGGGGGGAAGAGCAGATGGCGTCGCATCGCGGCCGCAGGCTACGAAGAGCAGGGCGAGGATGAGCAGAACGGTAAGCTGTCGCAAAGATGGCTCCTTGTGCAAAAAAGTACAAGCGCTATTGTGCCCGGAGCAAGCGCTTTGGCGCAAATTTTTGAGTTGGATGTGTAGAAAGATTACGGAACCTGACAAATATGGAACATTTGATGGTTGCTTACGTTGTGACAAAGATACGGGCAGGTAGTCTGTCGTAGACAGGTTGCCCTGTTGCTAACCGATTACACCCGAAAGGAAAAAGTTTATGACGTTCCAGATAAACGCAGCCGTCGCACGGCTGGTCGCCATTTTGTCCTGCCTGCTGCTGGCGTTGACATATACAGCTTGGCAATCGCCATTTGCTTTGGCGCTACAGCCCTGTGGCGATTCGGTAACGGCCGAGGCGGGTGACACGCTGGCCCAAATTGCGATTCGCTGCGCCGTTCCCATCCCGGCGCTGCTGGAGGCCAACCCCGACCTCGATAACCGCAACGTGCTTGCCGAAGGGCAGGTCATTGCGCTGTCGGCAGCAGAGCCTGCCGAGCGTGATGCGGCAGACGCATCTCAGTCGAGCGACCCCGTCATCGAGATCGAGCCGACCAGCGGCCCGCCCGGTGCGGTGCTGGAGATTACGGCGAGCGGCTTTCCCGCAGAGAGCGAGGTCACGGTTGGACTTGGCCCGGTGGAGAGCGAGCCACTCGTGGAAATTGAGGCAACGACCGACGCCGACGGCAGTTTGAGCACGCAGCTTGAGGTGCCCGACGACGCAGAAGCCGAGCAGCGCTTCGTGGTCGCTATTGAGGCGGTCGATTCCGATGGGCCGAGTGCGAGCTCCAGCGAGTTCATCGTAACGAGCGAAGCGCAAGGGCCGGCCGTCACGCTTTCGCGCACGCAGGGCCCAGCGGGCACGCTGGTTCGGCTGCGCTCCGAAGGGTTCGCGGAGCGGTTGCCCATCGAGGTGGGCTTTGGCCCCGTCGATTCCGAGTACGACCTCATCGTTCAGGCGCGGACAAACGGCCGGGGTCGCTTCAACCAGCAGTTTCAAGTGCCAACGGGCGCGATGCCCGGCCAGGAGTACGTCTTCGTCATCGTGCCCTCGGACACGCAGGCAGAGGTAGTTTCGGACGTGTTTACCGTTGCCGAGGGTGGCCAGGCAGCTGAGCCGCAGGTGAGCGTTTTGCCAAGCAGCGTGCCAGCTGGCGCAAATGTTCAGCTTTACGCCAGCGGCTTCCCCGCCAATACGCGCGTCAGCTACGGGATTGGCGAGCCAGCCAGCGACGTGTTTGATCTCGCCAGCGCGCGCACCAACGCCAGCGGCTCGCTGCGGGCGACGGTGCGCGTGCCGGAAAGCGTTTCGCCGGAGACAGAACTGGTGGCGCTGGTCTACGTCCCCCAGCAGGAGGCGCGCGCCACGTCCGACGCCTTCACCGTGGCGCGGCAGGAGGGGGACGAGGGCGCTCTCTTCGTCAGCACCAACCTTTACCTGATTGCGCTGGGGGATGCCGGCCAAAGCGGCCAGGAGGTTGGCTGCCAGGACAGCGTGATTCCGGTCGAAGTCGAGATCGAGCCGACGACGGCGCCGCTGACCGCCGCACTGGAGACGCTCCTCGGCCTCGACGAGCGCTTCTTCGGCGAGACCGGCCTGTACAACGCGCTCCACCGCACCGAGCTCGCCATCGACAGCGTCGACATTGCCGACGGCGTGGCGACGATTGACCTGACGGGCGATTTCCCCATCGGCGGCGTCTGCGACGGCCCGCGCGTGCAGGCCCAGCTGGAGGAGACGGCGCTGCAGTACGACAGCGTGGACGAAGTGCAAATCTTTGTCAACGGCGCGCCGCTGGCTAGATTGCTGAGCGAGGGAAGCTAATCCGAGGCTTCTTGTACAACACGGCGCTTGTGCCATTCTGCCGGAGTAGGAGGTCGGGTGCAAAGCTTGAGAGGCCAAAGAAATTGTGCTACGCTGAATCAGCGTTTGACAGTTTCTAAAGGCCTTCATGAATCCACAACTCTACTGGCACGCCCCGCTGTGGGAGGTGCTGCTCATCACGCTGTTTGGGCTGACGCTGTTGAGCGTGCTGCTGGCTCGCGCGCTGCGGCCCCCAAAAGTCTCTTCCGCCTTGAGAGCGATTGACCCAATTTTGGACGAGCAGCCCCTCTTCTTCTTAAACCAGTTGGAAGGCGTGCAGCCGTTGAATCACGCAGCGGAGCAAACGCTGGCCGAATTGCCCGCCGCGCAAAAACGCTTTCTGCTGGACGTGCTAACCGACGTCGCGGCCGAAGCGCTAACGGAAGGGCGGCAGGCCAGCCAGGAAAGCTGGCCGCAGGCGGGCCAAACGGTAATTGCGACGCCGCTCTTTACAGAAAACGCCGAAGCCAGAGGCACGCTGGTCACGGTCGTGCGCGAGGCTGCGCCGGATACATCTGCCGAAGCGCCTGCGCTATCCCCAACGCTTTCTCCTTTACCAGCGACTTCTCTGCCATCACCCGCCCCTTCGACAAGATGGGTTCACATAGGTTCACAGTTAGCCGTCCATCCCGATCAGCCGCTCGTGCGCGTCCAGCGCAACACTTCTGAACATGACACAATGCTGGCGTGGCAGGAGCAAAGCTTAACCTACTTGGAAGAAACGCTGCTGCGCCATCTCCTCACACACGCCAACGCCGTACAAACAGCAGAGGTGCTCTTCCAAGCAGTCTGGCCCGACGAGGAATTTGACCCGATTGGGCTGCGGCCCGACCAAAAGGATCGGCTGCGTCGCTTGGCCTATCAGCTGCGCAAACGCATTGAGCCGGAGCCGCGTAATCCGCAATATCTGCAAACGGCGCACGGCGTCGGCTATGCCCTCTATGGTAACGTCCAAGCGGGAGGGGAAGCATGAAGCAATTGTGTCAACGCAGTCGGAGTCGAAGATTTGCCAACGGCTGGCTGGTGCTGGCCATGCTGGCTTGGCTGCTGGCGACAGGCGGCTGGCTCATTGTGCGCAGCGACGGCGCGGGCGGGCGACCGCTCGCTACGGCCTGGGGCTACGACCCCGCCTTCTACGACCCCCACCAAACCACCGATCCCGTGGCCTACTCCGTCTTTCGCCACGTCTGCGAGACGCTCTTTTACGAGGATTTTGACGGTCGTGCGCGCGGCTGGCTGGCCGAGGACGAAGTTGAGTATACAGGTGATGGGCGTCGCCTCCTTGTGCGTCTGCGCCCCGGCATCACCTTTCACGACGGCGCGCCGCTGACTGCCGACGCCGTGCAGGCCAGCTTTGCGCGGCTGCAGGAGCTGGGCGTCTCGCCGCTGGCCGACGACCTGGGCGGCGTAGAAATCATCGCACGCGACGAGCACACGGTCGAGTTCCGCCTGCCCGCCACTGACTACGACTTCGCGCGGCTCGTCCTGAGCAACCCCTACGCCGTCATTGTCTTGCCCAACGTTGCCAGCAGCGAGCGCCAACTCACAGACGCGGGCTTTGTTGCCTGCACGGGTGCATATCGCTTTGCGCCGGAGCTGTACCGCACCGGCGAATCGCTCTCGCTCGTGCGCAACGCCGACTATCGCTGGCCGCCCGCCTATTTTGACAATCGCGGCCCCGCGCACATTCACCAGCTCGACTTTCTTTTTCAAGCGGACGCAGAGGAGCGGCTGGCGCTGTTGCTTCAGGGCGAGGTTTGCGTGCTAAGCCTTAATCCAGAGCAGGTGGAGCAGGTCGACGCCCAATTAAACTTTCGTCTGCTCGACGCCAGCGGCGGCGTGACCTACCTGGGCTTCAATTTCCTCCAACCACGCTGGCAGGACGTGCGCGTACGCCAGGCCGTGGCGATGGCGATGAACAAGGAGGAATTAGCCGCCCTTGGTCCGTTTGACATCGCCAACACGCCGCTCAGCCAAGCGATGACGGGCTACGACCCTGCCGCGGCAGACTTTGCCTACGGCTACGACCCGGTGCGCAGCCGAGAGCTGTTGGCTGAATTGGACTTTACTGGGGATGAGGAGGTCGTGCTGCTGATTCCTGAAAGCAACACCTACCGCCGCATCGCCGACGTGGTGCAGCGGCAGCTTGCCGCCGTGGGGCTGCGTAACGTGCGTCTGCGCGAAGTGCCGCGCGCAGACATTTCCAGCCAGCGGCAGGATTTTGACCTGCTGCTCTACGACTATGCCTGGGGCAACTACACCGCCCTCAGCATCTTCTTCGGTCCCACGCCGCGCAATCTGCTCGCCTACCCCAACGGCGCCGTCGCAGACCTCGCGCGCCAAGCCTGCTCAAT
Organism: Caldilineaceae bacterium; assembly: GCA_965213535.1. Lineage (GTDB taxonomy): Bacteria > Chloroflexota > Anaerolineae > Caldilineales > Caldilineaceae > JBCCFC01. The sequence continues at coordinate 4,463,791 of OZ243888.1, read as the reverse complement.
GACCGAGCTCGAAGCGCGCCGGTCGCTGCTGCTCACCGCGCAGAGTATCCTGCTGCAAGACGCCGTGATGCAGCCGCTGCTGGTGCGCCAGCTGACCTTTGCGGTGGACGATCGCTGCGTGCGCGGGGAGGCGCAGTCGCCCTTCGGCGAGGTGGAGGTGCACGATGCAAGGACGCGGTAGAAAGCAAATTTTTGTTCATGATTCTTTCTCCACCAGAGAAAAATCATAGACAATCATGAATTATCACAAAGTATCATGAAATTCTATGCGATCTTCTGATATGCTGCGCTTGTCTACAGTGGTTTCTTGGCTACTACGCAGCAGTACTTCTGTAGATATTCGAGTTTGAACGCATTTAACCCAGGTCGAAGAAAGGGAAAGAACATGCCTAGAAACAGATTGCATTGGTTATTGGCGGGTCTCATCTTGCTAATGACCGCTGGCTTCATTGCTTTTCGGTCGATTCCTTTGATTGCTCAAACAGATTCGCTCCTTCTGAAGATTGAGCGGGCCGCGGCTCAAGGGGATCCATTGGCACAAGATTACATCGAAAGACTTGATGGATATCTTGCGGACGAAGAAGGGGCTGCAATTCCGCAACAGGAAGAGATTGGTGAAGTAGTTTCAGTCGGTGGAGCTACGGTCGCGGTGAATGGATTGACCCCCTTCTACATCAAACTGTACAACCAAACACCGCTTGCTACCGATGATCAGATCGATGAATACATTCAAACTCGTTCTCAGACCTTGAAGCAGCTGGTTGAAAGAAACTCAGATGCTCAACTGGAAGTGTCAGTGTCATTCCGTGATTACACGGACTTGGACGCGCTATGGCAAATGAAGAGACAGTTTGAAATGGATGTGGATGATATGACAGTCCACCTCTTCCTTGATGGAGAACGTTACAGTGTGACGTATATGGCCGATCCTAAAGAGCCGGATGACGTTGCCTACATCGACTTTGAAACATCTGTGGAGGAATTCAAAGAGCAACTTAAAGATTTGATGCCTTCCGCTAGTTTTGCAGAAGATGGCATTGCTGCTGCTCTTTCCCCTTCAGACTTCAACTTCAAAGTCGACTGGTTGCGAGCAAGTCTTCCGGCAGACATCGCTCTTGAGGTGAATGCTCAGGATAGCGTGATGCTTGTCGATCCAGTTACGGATCTGCGAGAACAATACGAAAGCAGAGTACTGGACGTCTTTGTTGTCGACGTGCCTAATCTTCACGCAGCAAGACAACAAGCAGCAATTGAAGTGCCTGCTCAACCTGTTGAAGCGAATCCTACACCTGATCCAACAAAGGAGTAACCACAATGCTCACAACGGCTAAAAAGACAAGATTCTCACCTTTGACCATGATCTTTGTCGTGCTTTGTCTTGTTTTGCTTGCAACCGCAACAGCGCTGGCACAGAACGGGTATAAGGCATACGATGATGCCAATGATAATCCTGACGGGTTACAGTGGTGGTTCGCCCCTGATAATATCTATCACAGAGGCAGTTGGTACGATTTTGATCAACCTGGAGCCATGGATCAGGTGGTGGATAGTTATTTGAGATGGCGCAACGATGTGACTTACTGGTGGAACAACCAGCCTGATCGCAACTATGTTCATGAAGTGCGTACCAGTCATTTGGTCTATGAGGCAAATAGCTGGTACTGGACGGATTTGCCGACCGCTAATCACAACGAAGACAGCATTTGGGCAGAGGAACAGAATGATGGGTTTGAAGAGAAAGAGCTAGGTTGGGGAACACCAGCAACACAAATTCCTGGTGGCGTTAACAGGGTCATTCATACGGGCTTTAACTCTCTGAACAACGGCAACACATACTTCGAGATGGAGTCAGAGTTAACACGACCCAGTCCATGGGGAGGCGATTGGTCGCCTGAGCGCTGGGATGTAATTGGTCGGATGAATATCGTTGGCGCCGATTAAGCAGACAAAGCAAACCCTTAAAGTCATTGCTCCAGAACCACGGTTTAGGAGCAATGACTTTGAGGCACTATCTATAGCGGGAGTCTAGCTACCTGACACTTTTTTGGAAACGTCGCTACCAGAGGTAATACGAGCAAAGTTGGTTCAATTTGCGTTCCGATTCAGCCTGGGTGAGCGTAAATTCAGCGGGAATGGAGCAATTGTGTCGCTGAAACAGCCAGTCTTTTCGTTCATTTTGGCGTGTCTACCTCTGGTACACGCTCATTCGAAAAACTGTCAGGTAGCTAGAGCGGGAGTTATAATGAGTAGTAGTTGGCACTTATTCTCTCTCGTGGCATTTCTTCACCTTACCCTCCTCACCGCCTGCCTCGACGAACCCTTCGTCGCCGACACCGCCTTTGCCTTTCAGCAGGCCATCGAGCAGAACCAGCCGCAGGTCGCTTTTGATTTACTGACGGAGGATGTGCAGCGTCAGCTGGGCGAAGCGGACTTTGCACAAGCGGTGGCGACGAGTTCGGGAGACCCGTCGCCAGTCATTGCGCTATTTCGCCAGAACAACCTCAATGAAATTCCGCAGCAGGCCGGGATCGAGCGGTATGTCGTCGACAACCTAAATGGCTACCGTGGCGTTGTAACCATCGCCGTCTTGCAGGAAGGGGAGGCGTGGAAAGTCGCCAATCTCCTGCTCGATACGCTCTATGCCGCTAGTTCACAGCCGACTGCATTGCCCACGGCAACGCCCGACCCCAACGGAATCTATCCGCTGGGCTACGAGGTAAATATCCAGGAGGTGAATGCAGCGGATCAGGTGGGTAACAGCTTATTGAGCAATTTTGCACGAAGGTTGCGCTACCCCACCGAAGAATTTGAGCGGTATGTGTACTCAACGCTCACCCAGCCTCTACAAAGCGCCGTCAGCGCCGAGCAGCTCTACCAACTGGCGCGCGAGCCAGGCAGCGATCCCCAGGCGCTGGTCGATATTCTGCAGGAAGCCAACATCACCGTTCCACCCGACCTGCCCCAGCAAATTATTCTCTACAACCTTTGCGCCCGGCGCGAATACACCTGCGGCGAGCGGCTCTTTCAATTCACGATGGTGAAGGAGGGGGACGCATGGCGGGTGGGGAATGTCGAGGGGGTGGCGGGAGTGCCACCACCGGAGTAAAAGCCAATGTATGACTTAACGCTGGATAGCGGCACGCGAGCGCTCTGGCGTCTGGGCCTGTACGTGACGCTGGTCGTGCTGTGCGTTTCGCTGCTCTTCTTGCTCTGGGCGGCCATCGCTCGACGCAGGCGGTTGGCCCTCGCGGCTGGCCTGATTGGCGTTTTGGCGGTGTTGGCGATGGCTTCCCTAACCCCATCGCCCTACACCTTTGTGCGCCACCGAATCGAACCTAGCATTCGGGCGGGTGAAGAAGTCTATCGCCGCTATGCCGATTACCACCAGCAGCACGGACGGTATCCCACCTCTGTCGAAGAAATCTACTTACCCGAACTGGATCGGTTTGACATCATCGAGGGCGTGCGTCGGGATACCGAGAAATGTGATGGCTCAGGCGGTAGTTGCCAAGTGCTGCGGGTGAGCACATTTCCTCTGCGCATTCACATTGATGCTGGTATGATTCGCTGTGAAATTACCAACCTGGAGCGCGACTGGCGATGCCACGATATGTTTTGATGCGCCTTTATTTCATTGTCCTGATTCTCCTGCTGCTCACCGCCTGCGACGACGACGCCATCTCCACGGCCGCGGCCAATACACGTGCGACGCGCTGCCTGCCGCGGACGCAGTCGCGCAGATCGTGGAGGCGCACCAAGCGGTCGTGGACGAAATCTTGCAGGTCAATCCCGGATGGATAGATTTTCACGTCGACAGCATGACCTGCCCGCAAAGCGCCTACCTTGTCATCTACTATGCCAGAAGCGTCGATAAAGCAGCCATTCGTGAAATTTTGGCGGATGACACATTCTTTGGCGTGCCCTGTCAACTGGTGAATTGGTAGATTCCCAAAAGCAAAATTGTACAAGTGCCGCCAAGTTTAGACGTCAGCGTCTAAACTTGGCGGTACTTGTATTGCGGCCAATCTCACTTCGACGCAAAGGTTAATTGCAAAGACATCAGTTGTCCACAGCCCCAAGCAATGCTATACTCCCCACAAAGTCACCCCGGCTGCTTCCCCCGTGGCCGCGGAGACCACCGTTCACCACCCCACAACTTAAACGAATTTCTTTGCCAGGAGGAAGCCCTATGTCTACCCCATCCAACGGCGCACTCGGTAATCCAACCAACGGCACCGATGGCGTCGTCACCGAGGCTTCGCGCAGCACGCTGTACGAGCCGCCCCAGGCCATTGTCGACAACGCGAACGTGCCCAACTACCTAGAGCTGCGCGAAGAAGCGCTCGCCGATCCCGTTGCCTACTGGGACAAGCGCGCCCAGGAGATGGTCGACTGGTTCGTGCCCTACGACAGCGTGCTCGACGACTCGAACGCGCCCTTCTACAAATGGTTCAGCGGCGGCAAAATCAACGTCGTCCACAACGCCATCGACCGCCACGTGGCCAACGGTCAGGGCGACAAGGTCGCCTACATCTGGATTCGCGAAGATGGCGAAGTCCACGAAATTACCTACAGCCAGCTCCAAAGCGAAGTCAACCAGTTTGCCAACCTGCTCAAGGCGCAGGGCGTGCAGAAGGGCGACGTCGTGACGATTTACATGGGGCGCGTGCCGCAGCTGCCGATGGCCATGCTGGCGACGGTGAAAATTGGCGCCATGCACAGCGTCGTCTACGGCGGCTTTAGCGCCGCCGCCCTGGCCGACCGCATGGACGACGCCGACAGCAAGCTGCTGATCACCTGCGACGGCGCGTGGCTGCGTGGCAAGACGGTCAACCTCAAGGATATTTCGGACGAGGCGATGGCGAGAGCGGGCAGCCCCGTTGAACACTGCGTTGTCGTGCAGGCGACGGAGCAGGATGTGCAGATGCAGGAGGGGCGCGACGTCTGGTATCACAAAGGTATCGGCGAGCAGAGCACGGACTGCGAGACCGAGCAGATGGATGCCGAAGACCCGATGTTTATCCTCTACACCAGCGGTACCACGGGCAAGCCCAAGGGGCTGCTCCACACCTGCGGCGGCTACCAGGTCTACACGGCGACTACGCTCAAGTACATTTTCGACGTAAAAGAGGACGACATCTGGTGGTGCGCCGCCGATCCGGGCTGGATTACGGGCCACTCCTACATCGTCTACTCGCCGCTCGTCCTGGGCCTGACGAGCATTCTCTACGAGGGCGCGCCCGCCTATCCGGAAACGGACCGCTGGTGGGAAATCGTCGAGCAGCACAAGGTCACCATTTTCTACACCGCACCCACGGCCATCCGCGCCCACATGCGCTTTGGCGACGAGCCGGTCAACAAGCACGATTTGTCGTCGCTGCGGCTGCTGGGCACGGTCGGCGAGCCGATTAACCCCGAAGCGTGGCGCTGGTATTACACGGTGGTCGGCAAGGAGCAGCGCCCGATTATCGACACCTGGTGGCAGACGGAGACCGGCGGCTTTATGATCACGCCGTCGCCCGTTGTGCCGCTCAAGCCGGGCAGCGCAACGCTGCCCTTTACCGGCATCGAGGCCGATGTGGTGCGCGAGGATGGCTCGTCTTGCGACGCCAACGAGGATGGCTACCTGGTGATCAAGGGGCCGTGGCCGGGGATGGCGCGCACCGTCTACGGCGACCCCGACCGCTACGTGGCGACCTACTGGAGCGAATTTAGCGATCGGGGCTGGTACTTCACCGGCGATTCAGCCCGCCGCGACGAGGATGGCTATTTCTGGATCATCGGCCGCATGGATGATGTGATCAAGGTGAGCGGCTACCGGCTGGGCACGGCGGAGATCGAGTCGGCGCTCGTCTCGCACGAGAGCGTGGTCGAAGCGGCCTGCATCGGCATCCCGGACGATCTGCGCGGCAGCGTGATCCACGCCTACTGCATCCTGCGCCAGGGGCTGGCGGACGACGACACGCTGGAGCAGACGCTCAAGCAGCACGTGCGCGACGAAGTTGGTCCGATTGCCGTGCCCGCCGTGATCAACATCGTCGACGATCTGCCCAAGACCCGCTCCGGCAAGATCATGCGCCGCTTGCTCAAGGCGCAGGTGCTGGGCCAGGCCGTCGGCGATACGTCGACGCTGGCGGATTAGGTTATGCTAGATTGAGCACAGGCTCGTCCCCACGTTCCTGCGTGGGGATGCAGTTTTGACGCTCTACATCGTCTCGCAGCCGGCCAGGGGACGCAGAGCGTCGAAACGAGAGACTCCTTCCCGCGGAGTAGGCACGCCCTCGTGCCGGATTTGCTCCGATAGATGGCCGCATCCTTGTCGGTCCGTTCGCACGAGGGCGTGCTCACTCCGCATTGGGAGAGTCGGCCTCCGCGGCGGCTTCTGCCTTGCGCCGCACCTCGGCCAGCTCTGCGGCATGGCCTTCGGCAGCGGGATGGCCAAGCTCGCGCTCGTAGTCGACGAGGGGCTGCATCAGCGCCGCGGCTTCGGCGTAGCGACCCTGGGCTTCGTAATGCAGACCCAAATTCCACGAACCAAGCGCCTCTCCCCGCCTGTCCCCGATTTTGCGCGCAATTTCCAACCGCTGCTCATACTGCCCAATCGCCCGCTCCACCTGCCCCAAGTCCCCATACGCATTCCCCAGATTGCCCAGAGCAGCGCCCTCGCCGCGGCGGTCGCCAATCTCGCGGCTGATGACCACCGCCTGCTCGTAGGAGTCAACTGCCCGCTTCACCTGCCCCAAGGAATAATACGCATTCCCCAGATTGCCCAGGTCATTGCCCTCGCCGCGGCGGTCGCCAATCTCGCGGCTGATGACCAGCGCCTGCTCGTGATAGTCAATCGCCCGCTCCACCTGCCCCAAGTCCCCATACGCATTCCCCAGATTGCCCAAGCGATTGCCCTCGCCGCGGCGGTCGCCGATCTCGCGGCTGATGACCAGCGCCTGCTCGTAGTAGTCAATCGCCCGCTCCACCTGCCCCAAGTCCGCATACGCCAGCCCCAGATTGCCCAGGTGATTGCCCTCGCCGCGGCGGTCGCCAATCTCGCGGCTGATGACCAGCGCCTGCTCGTAGTAGTCAATCGCCCGCTCTACCTGCCCCAAGTCCGCATACGCCAGCCCCAGATTGCCCAGGTGATTGCCCTCGCCGCGGCGGTCGCCAATCTCGCGGCTGATGACCACCGCCTGCTCGTAGTAGTCAACCGCCCGCTCCAACTGCCCCAAATCTCGATACGCATTTCCCAGATTGCCCAGAGCGGCACCCTCGCCGCCGCGGTTGCCTTGGTCTCTGCGGATGGTTAGATAGCGTTCGTAATAGTCAATAGCAGCGGGTAGAGTATCAAGCGCCTGATTAATCTTGGCAAGCTCAAAGAAAATGTCGGCCAGCTCGTCCCGGCGGCCTCGATTGGCGGGCAGGCGTTCGTAATCGTCCAAAATACTTTCGAGAATGCGCAGACGCTGCTGCTTTTGGCGAACGCTCAAATTACGAACCGAGAGCCAATCCGAATCCCGCTGTACGTGCTGTTCAAACGTCACTACCCGCTGCGACTCCTCCACCTCAAACTCGAAAACGCCGCTGCGCCAGGCCCAAAAGTCGGGCGCGTGGCAGGCGACGGCGGTCACGGCGTAGTTGGGGAGCCAGAAGACGAGGGGGTGCGGCGCGTCGCGCTGGAAGAATTCGCGGCCCAGGTTGAGCTCGGCCAGCATGCGCACGGCGGGTTCGTTGTAGGGGATGCTGTATTCGAGGCCAAGGATAAAGAGCACGAGCTTGACCCCCCTCCCCGTCCCTCCCCCCGCTGCGGGGGGAGGGGGCCCGTTGGCGGCGTTGGTTGCAGAATCCGTGGAAGAATCTTTTGCGCTTTCAACCAGCGGCTCCCTCCCCCCCAGGGGGAGGGCTGGGGAGGGGTCTGCTCCGACTTCCCGCAGCTTTTCGCGCAGCCGCTTGCGCAGCTGAATAATTTCGCCCTCAAACTCAATCTCGACGACGCGGATCTTCTGCGCGGCCAGCCGCCGCTTCGCCTCGTCGATCAGCTGGCGGCGCAGCACGGGCGTATTAACGCGCGCGAAAAAGATCGTCAGCTCCTCGGCAAAGTCAAGCATGCGCACGAGGCGCGCGAGCTCTTCCTCGTTGTGAGAAGCAACTTCGTCGCTCGACTGTTGATTAAGCGGTGGGGCAAGGGGCACGCTATCCATCGATCTGCGCTTCCTTGAACTTCGAGAGACGCTGCACGGCGGGGTGTACATCGTGCCACGGCTCTTCGCCGTTGAGGTATTCAAGCACGCTCATGTTGTGCAACATCAGGCGGTGCTCGTCGTCGTTGTCCACGCGCTTATGTTGGTGAACTTCAACCAGCAGCGGGAAGTGCTCTTCGGGAATCGAGCGGCTGTACTCGTTGACCAACCGCTGAACGGCCCGCTCGGCCGCATTGAGATCAATCGGTTTGGGCTGGCGATTTTTGGCATAACCACAGGCGGTGCGCGTTAAGAACATCAGGTCACGTGGGTGGCCGCCGCACATTTTGCAAAGCAGATTCAGTGCAGCCGTTTCAAACATGACTTCCAGATCGACGCGCTGGCCCAAAATTTCACGCAGCGTTTGCAGCCCCGGTTCGTGGGGTTCGTCTTCCCGCGTATGCGTTTTGAGCATTGGCATCACTAAATTATCCGGGAAGGTGTTGGACAGAATCGTGGCGCGTGGTGAGTAAAACATGGCGATGGGCACGGTGTAAATCATGTGGCAGCGCAGACCGCAAAGCTGCTCACCGTGCTCAATGTAAAGCGCGTCGTGTGTATTGCGTTCGCCATTGTCCAACGAGCGAAACTGAACCCGATCCAGATTGTCGACGATGACGACCAGACCCTGTTTGCCCTGTGCCTGCAGCTTGACGCTTCCCTGCTGCAACAGCAGATTGATCTGTTCAATGAGCTGGGCGATGTGCGGATCGATCTGCTGGCGGATGCGATGCTTGGATTCGATGCCTGTTCGCAACTGCCCCGTCACGCGCGTCAACATCTGTGCCAGCGGCGAAAAAAGTTTCGGGATGCCTACGCTTGCTTCCGCAGAGATTTCGGCTTGAGCCGCTCTCGTGCTTTCTCGCTCCTGCACAACGTCGGCAAACCATTCGTAGATGCTGGACAGCAGATCGTCGTCCAGCCGTACCTGCAACGCTTGCAGTCCGGTATACACCTGTTGTGCAATGGCTACCGGTACGTCGCTGTACACCACATCTTCGACATCGATGACTTCGTCCGCAAAGAAGTAAATGACGGCGAAGCCACTTTCTTCCAGCTTGTGCCGCAGGCGCAGCAGTTCAGTCGATTTGCCGCAGCCGCGATGACCAGTAAAGAGCTGGTGCGTATGTCGCTCTGACATAATCTTACGGTAAAGCTGCTCCACCACATCTTCGTGACCGCGTACAGCCGTACAGTCGACGTAGCGTGAATCACCACTCTCCAACGGCATGGGTCGCACGGCGTTGAAGGTGTCTTTGAGCGTTGTGGCAATGACAAATTCCGTCATATCGAGCGTTCTCTGAATAAGATCAAAAAAGGGGCGCACCATGCGCCCCCTTAGTGTATCATGTTGAATCAAGCCGCGAATTATCGCGGCTTGATAGGCGGGAAGCGTCGCTTCACGATACGTCAGCTCCTCGAACGATTCGTGCGCCGCGGGCCGCGACCGTTGCTGTCGCCGCCGCCACTGCTGCGTCCGCCTCGGTCGCCTCGGTCGCCTCGGTCGCCTCGGTCGCCGCCGCCGCTGCGACGGCCACCGCCGCCGCCGCTGCCGCCGCGGTCGCGCTCGCGAGCCTCTTCAGCCGTCCAGCCTTCGAGCACGGCCTGGCGGCTGAGGCGAATCTTGCCGCCGTCATTGGCAATCGCCATCACCGTCAGCTCTTCGCCCATCTTGGCAATGTCTTCCGTCTTCTCGACGCGGTAGTCCGCGAGCTGGCTGATGTGCACCATGCCGTCCACGCCGGGCAGCAGGTTGACAAATGCGCCGTAGGGCTCCACGCGCACAACTTCGCCGGTGTAGATTTTGCCGAGCTGCACTTCCTCCGTCATCTGGTCGATCAGGTCGCGCGCCTCTTCCGCGCCCGCGCCGGAGCCGGAAATGTAGACCGTTCCGTCCTCGTCGACATCAACCTTGACGTCGTACTTGTCCTGGATGCCGCGAATGGTCTTGCCGCCGGGGCCGATGATCTTGCCGATCTGCTCCGAATCAATTTTGGTGGTGAGAATGCGCGGGGCGTATTCGCTCATCTCCAGGCGCGGTTCGGGCAGCACCTCGAGCATTTTGCCAAGGATAAAGAGTCGGCCCTGCTTGGCCTGCTCCAGCGCCTCGCGCAGAATCTCAAAGTTCAGCCCCTTCACCTTCACATCCATCTGCAGGGCGGTAATGCCGTGCTCGGAGCCAGCAACCTTGAAGTCCATGTCGCCCAGCGCATCCTCCATGCCCTGGATGTCGCTGAGCACGCGGTACGTGCCCGAATCGGCATCCTGTACCAGGCCCATCGCAATACCGCTGACGGGCGCGTTGATCGGCACGCCCGCATCCATCAGCGCCAGCGTGCTGCCGCAAACGGAGGCCATGCTCGTCGAGCCGTTGGAGCTAACGGCCTCGCTAACGAGGCGCAGCGTGTAGGGATAATCCTCGGGGATCATCGGCAGAAGCGCGCGCTCGGCCAGCGCGCCGTGGCCGATCTCGCGGCGCTTGGGGGCGCGCAAGGGGTAAGCCTCGCCCGTGCTGTAGGGCGGGAAGTTGTAGTGGTGAATATACTTCTTTTCATCGCCGGGCTGCAGATTATCCAGCCGCTGCGCGTCGCCTGGCGTGCCGAGCGTGGCAATCGTGAGTACGTGCGTCTCGCCGCGCTGGAAGAAGCCGGAGCCGTGTACGCGCGGCAACATCCCTGCCTGTACGCGAATCTCGCGGATGTCTTCGCCCTTGCGACCGTCCGGTCGCACGCCCGCATCCAGGATGCGCTGGCGCACGGCCTGCTTGAGCACCGCGTCGATGGAATCCTTGACGTCTGCCTCGGAAACTTCTTCCTTCTCGATACGCTCGGCATATGATTCAAGCACGCGGTCGCGAACTTCCTTCATGCTGTCCTTGCGCTCGGCGCGCGTTGGGTCCTCGGCCAGCATGGCGGCAACTTCTTCGCCGATCATTCCCTGCACCTCGGCCTTGAGCTCGTCCGAGGGCACAAAAGCCGGCAGGTCGGTGACCTTTTCCTTGCCCACCTCGTTGCGCATCTCCTCGATGATTTCGAGCACGGGCTGCATGGATTCGTGCGCCAGCTGCAGCGCTTCGAGCATCACATCTTCGGGGATTTCCTGCGCCCCGGCCTCGACCATCAGCAGGTTCTCCTTTGTCCCCGCCACGTGCAGCTCCAGGCTGCTGTTCTCCATGTCAATGGCCTGCGGGTTGATGATCAGCTCACCGTCGACGTAGCCGATGGTGACACCGCCCACGGGGCCGGCCCACGGGATGTCGCTGATAGTCAGCGCGGCGGAGGCGGCGATAATCGCCAGCGGCGGCATCAGATTCTCGTTGTCAGTCGAGAGGGTGTTGATGATGACCTGCACCTCGTTGCGCATGCCCTTGGGAAAGAGCGGGCGCAGCGGGCGGTCGACCAGGCGCGCAATCAGAATCGCCTCGGTGGAGGGTCGCCCTTCGCGGCGGAAGAAGTTGCCGGGAATGCGGCCAGCGGCGTAGAGCTTTTCCTCAAACTCAATCGTCATGGGAAAGAAGCTCATACCGGGGCGCACATCCTTGCCCATGGTGGCCGTGGCGAGCAGCACGGTATCGCCGTAGCGCACCGTGACGGCGCCGCCAGCTTGTTGAGCCAGCACGCCGGTTTCGATTGTGAGCTCGCGCCCACCAAAGATGGTGGTGTAGGTGCGAGCGCCTTCAAACATTTGCATAGAGTGTTCTCCTAAAATCAGCAGTCCACCACGCCGCCTGGGCAGCCAAGGTGCGGAACTGGAGATCGGCACGGAGCGAGTGGTTATTGGTAATCAATAGTTGGGGGCTGGTTCATTGAAAACAAAAGCTTGTGTATCAATGAGCCTTCTCCAATTACTAATTACAGATTGCCAGTCTTCCTCCGTTACGCTCTCCAATGCCGTACCCCGCTGTGGGCCAGTGCACAACATGACTTCCTGCAAAATACGTAAATTTGTCGTACAGCCAATCGCCTTTTGCTAATGCCTTAGCTCATCACGCGTTACCCATCACGCGTTACCCATCACGCGTTGGCTTGTTGAGTTAAAGCAACAGAACGGGGGAAGGGTCAAGGCCACTAACGGCCTCTTGACCCTTCCCCCGTTTGAACGATCTTTGGCAAAATCTTCCGCTTTATCACAGCTGGCTTTGTAGAACCAGGAGCGCGTCGGCGGCCGTTATCATGGTAATGCACCATAGTGAACTTGGCTTGCTCGTCTTATCGCTCATCACAAGCGGATCAAGCGGTTACTTGCGTAAACCGAGCCGCTGAATCAGCTGCTGATAGCGCTGTGTATCTTTGCGCTTGAGATAAGCTAGATGCCGCCTGCGCTGCCCTACAAGCTTGAGCAGCCCGCGCCGCGACCCTTCATCATGCTTGTGGTCGTTGAGGTGATCAATCAGGCCGTTGATGCGGGTGGTGAGCAGGGCCACCTGAACTTCCGGGGAACCGGTATCGCCCTGGTTGATACGGTACTCTCCAATAATCTCGCTCTTCTGAACGGTGCTTAATGCCATTTGGTACTCCTCGCTAGGTTGGATAAAACAGCTTGCTACAAGAAACGGGTGCGGCGGTGGGCTTACAAGAAGCACACAGGAATGAATGCCGCTAATAAAGTCAAACTGCGATTCGCCAGACTTCCGCTGTACCAGGCGCAAAATCTAGCCAGAATCACGTGTTAGATTAACACGTTACGGGCGATTGAGCAAATCTCGATAAACCAAACGGTTGTCCACTTCCGTCGCTTGCGCTTCCCGCTTCCTTTTGTTGATATTGGATCTTAAAACGAACGCGTGCTATAATTAGGTTAACAACCAAAAATATTTTTCCCCAGGAGGACGTTTCTGGATAGCAACGAATTGGCCCGCCACATTGTCGATATTATCGAGGACAAGCAGGCCGAAGACATTCTGCTGCTCGACGTGAGCGAGCAGACTTCCCTCGCCAACTATTTTGTGATTGCCACCGTCGATACGGCGCGGCAAGCGCGCGCCGTGGAGGAGGACATGCTGCAGACGTTGAAGCTGGAGCAGAACATTCGCCCCTTGGGCTTAGAAGGCGTTAAAGAGGAAAGCGGCGGCTGGTCGATTTTGGACTACGGAGACGTGATCGTGCATCTCTTCACCGAAGAGCAGCGCGCCTACTACGATCTTGAAGGGCTTTGGAGCGAGGCCAATGTAGTCGTGCGCATGATGTAGTCGTGCGCATGATGTAGTCGTGCGCATGATGTAGTCGTGCGCATGATGTAACGGAGTGCACGTCGAAGCGCTTGCCGAAGCAAAGCCAACGCGGGTTTCCTACGCAGCTTGTTTGAGCAGCCCGCAAATTATCAAGACATAAATAGGGCGACCCAATTGGGTCGCCCTATTTATGTCTTGGGGTTGTTGCCCGGCGCGCCGCGCAACGATTCTCTTACTCTGCTGGCTCCACCAGCCGCGTGTACACCACGAGCCGTTCGCTGTAGTTCTGCGCCGCCTCGTTCCACGTACCACCACAGGTGATCAGGTTGAGGTCGGCCTCGTTTTCCGGGCCAAAGACCTCCAGCAGCGGTGCGTCGTCCCAGCCATAGCTGGCGACTTTGGTGACTTCAAATTCACGCACGGCCCCGTTCTCGTCGGTGATCACCGCGCGGTCGCCGGGTTGGAGACGGTAGAGGTAGGCAAAAACCGTCGGCTCGCCGCGGTAGTCGTCGAGGTGGCCGGAGAGGACGGCGTTGCCCGCGTTGCCCGGAACCGTACCGGGCTCATACCACGCCACGTGCCACACGTTCGCCGGCACGTCCATCGCGCCGCTCGGCGTTTTGCCCACGTGCTCCACCGGTGCGTCGACATTTATGCTGGGAATACGCAGCCGCACGGGTGGCGCGGGCAGACCGCTGTTCTGCACTGCGTCACCCGTGGCAGCTTCCTGGCTGGCGGGCGTCTCGACCGGCGCCGCGTCGGCAGCGGGCAGGTCATCCACGCGAGCAGCCGTTTCTACAGTTGCCTCAATAGTTGCCTCGGTGCTTATTTCGGTGCTTGTTTCGGTGCTTGCCCCGGTGCTTGCTTGCTCGACGGCAATCTCTACAGCCAATACATCCACGGCGGTTTCAGCGACGGGCAGAGCCTCCAAGGCAAGCGCCTCGTCGCCAACGGCAGATGTCGCCGGGTGGGCCAGCACGCCGCTGCTGCCAATCGGCGGCACCGGCCCGTGGGGAGCCAGCGTCACCACCTCCATCTGGCAGGCAGTCATCATCCAGACGCAGAGCAGGGCGAGAGTAATAGTTGAGAATTTATTGTATAAATAGTTCATGATTTGTAAAAAGGTAAGCGGGCGTGAACTATCACGCCCGCATCGTAATCTATAAAGAAAGTGCGCGTCAAAGCTGCCGGCAGCTTTGACGCTTGCAGCTCGTGAAACCTTACTGAATCAGCCCCAGCGGACGGCGAGGTGCACCGCCGCGACCCGTGCTGGGCATGGTTGGCATCGGCGTGCCGCCGCCCATGTCGTTGTTGTCATCGTCGTTATCATCGTCGTCCATATCCATATCGTCCGGCGCGGCGAGGATCGGGCCAACCACGGCAAGTACCTGCTCCATCGTTTGCGGCTCGGCAAAGGTTGGCGCGGGCTGCACGCCAATCAGATCGCTCAGAATGGCGGCGTGCTGGCCTTCAACGTTGTGAATGCTGACGGCAGCGGTGATCAAGTCTGGGCTCTCGAGGCGTGGCGCCTGGCCCAGGTAAGCCGCTGCCCCCAACTCCTCGACCGTCTGGAAGTATTCGAGCACCTCTTGCTGGCTGGCAAAGCTGGGGAAGTTGTAGCTGGCCTGCGCCTGCACCGGGGTGCCGCCCAGGTCGTTAATCGTCTGCGTCAGCGTGTCGACGTGGGTGGACTCGTGATCACCAAAGGTGTTGAAGTAGTCGAGCACCACGCCGGAGAGCAGGCCGCTGCCGATTGCAATATCGTAGGCGCGCGCCTCCAGATGCTCCAGCGTCAGCGCGTAATTCAGAATGGCGAGATCGCCCTCCTGCAGCAGCGCGCGGCGGCTGATGCGGTTGGTGGGGCTGCTGGCCAAGGCGGTGCCGCGGCTCAGGGTCGTGGCGGAAAGCGCGCCAGCCACCGTCGCGATGGCGCTGTTGCGCAGAAATGCGCGGCGGTTCATCTGCCGGGAAGTTAACTGAGTTTGCATAAAGTAAATCCTTTCGGGATGTAGATAGAAATTGTCAGATTGTGTTGAATCGGCGTGCTGCTTACGCGCCCAAAATTGGGTTGACCTGCTCCAGCACCTGGTCCACCGTCAAGCTTGAGGTGAAGGCGGCGGGAACAGGGCTGCCCGACCCAATCAGCAGGTTGATGATGGCGGCATGACGCGCTTCCACCTGCACGATGCTGCCAGCGACGGCCAAGTAGTCCTTGTTGTCAATGGCAGCGGCTGCGCCCTGGTAGGCGCCAACGCCGATGTCTTCGGCGATTTTGGCAAAGTTCAGGATATCGCCGCGATTGTTAAAGGCGGGGAAGTTGTAGCTATCCTGCGCTTGTGCGGGCGTTGCGCCGACGGCATTGAGAGCGTCTGTCAACCCCGTCACGTGGGCAGCTTCTTGCTCACCAAAGGTGGTGATGTACTGCAGCTCCTTACCAGTCAGAGTACCCGTTGCCAGCATGTCGGCGTACATGCGCGCTTCCAGGTGCTCCAGCGTCAGCGCAAAGTTGAGAATGTCCACATCGGTCAAATCCTGCATGTAAGTGCGGGCGAGGCCAGCGGCGCTCGTTGCCGACAGGCTGCCGTTGGTGCTGCCGCGAACGAGGCTGCGACGCCCCTGAGCAAAGTCCAGCAGGTCCATCAGTTGTTCGTGCATAGTCATAGAAAAAGTCCTTTGTTGTGTGTACAAGACAAGCAATTTGTCATTGTACAATGTTGAAAATTGCAAAATTACTGCTGCGAGAGGACGGTATAAGTCTAGCATGACATAATACCGTGGCCTATGCCGAAATAAACCATCCTATTTACCACAAATGTCTTTATTTCCTGCGGTAAAAGACGAAAAATTACTGGACCGAGGCCAGCATTGCTTTGGCCTGCGGCGCGTGGAGCTCGGAAAAATATGGGTTGATCTCAAGTGCTCTTCGCAGGTGCTCACGCGCTGCCCCACCATCCTCGCGCGCCAGCGCAATGGCCCCGGCGTGGTAGTGCAGACGTGCATCCCGCGTCCCCATCGACAGCGCCTCCTGGCTGTGTGGCCACGCTTCGTCCGGGCGACCGGCGCGGTACAGCGCCCAGGCCAACACATCCGCTGCGTAAATCGTTGGCCGCGTGGTGTAGGCTGCCCGCGCCTGCTCGACAACTCGTTCAGCGTCCAGCCCCATCTGCCCATCGATCAACCGGTCGGCGTTGAAGAGCGCCAGCTCCATGTCGACGTTCATGCCAGCGTCGGCGTTCATCTGCTGCATGGCGTCGACGAGTGCATACTGCTGCCGAGCCAAGTCAAGGTCACCCCGTGCTTCGTATAGCTCGCCTAGCGCGATGACAAACTCCGGCAGCGGCAGCCGCTCGATGATGGCTTCGTAGCGCTCGATAGCTTTTCTCGTGCGCCCACGGGCCGCGTCGACTTTGGCCAGCCCGGCTTCGGCGTAGGCGTATCCGGGCCGTTGCTGGGCAGCGGTGCGGTACGTGTTCGCTGCCGCACGCAGGTCGCCCTGATTGAAATAGAGGTGACCCAGCTGAACGGTCGTCCACGCCGTGCCTTCTGCGCCGGGCCCACCGGCCTGCACCGCCGCCTGCATCGCCTCGACTGCACCACTCGTGTCGCCGTGCAGCTCGCGCACGTAGGAAACGCGGCTGTACGACTGCAAGTCCGGCCGCAGGTCGACCATCTCCTGGGCAGCGGCCACCGCTTCCTCATAACGGCCCAATTCCACCAGCGCATCGACTTTGATGCCGACGATAGCGGCGCGGAAGGGGTTGAGTTCCCGTGCCCGCTGAGCCCAATCCAGCGCTGCCGGAAAGTCGTGACGGGCCAGCGCCAGCACGCCTTGACCGGTGAGCGCGTCGATCTGATTGGGATCGAGGGCGAGGGCTTTGGTGAAGGCCTGCTCGGCCAGATTGTACAGCGAGGCATCGCCCGTTTCACGCACCTGCTGGAGCAGAACCAGGCCCAACTGCGCCGTCAGCTGCGGGTTGTCCGGCGCGTTGGTCAGCTGCGCCCGCAGCTTGGTGGCCGTGCTCGCCGCCGATTCTTCGACCACGGCCGGCGGCGGCGGGTTGAGCACGGGCCGCAGCGCATCGTAGCCCACGCGCCAAAGCAGCGCGCCCGCCAGCAGCAGCAGCGCAAAGCCCAGCATCCACAGCGGACGGCGATTGAGTTGCGGGCGGTTGAGCGAATTTAACATGGGTCGAAAACTTTTACGAATCGAGAATTTATTAAAAATTTAGGAAATTCATTCTGCAACCGCAGGTGCTGCCTGTCGTTGTAAGCTGCACCTGCGGCCCTGTCGTGCTGTAGGGAATTGGGGCCGCGGTGGATTATGCCCGCCGCGGCCCAGCTCCCCTCGAACAATCTTTACTGATCCGTTACCAGCGGCAGGAAGATGCTGTCCTGCGTCTGCTCCGGTGTCTGCTCCGGTGTCTGCTCCGGCGCAACTTCGCCCTCGAAGTACATCTCGTCTTCATCCGGCGTGTCGGCGGAGGCTTCGGTGGTGTCCAGGTTGCTGTCGTCCAGCACCGAAGAGCTAACCACGCTGCTCGCCGCGTTCATGCGACCGGCGCTGGCGCTCATTACGCCGTCGCCGTCAGCGGTCGTGTACTCGACGTAGAGCAGCGGCGCACCGGACTTCTTGCCGTCGTAGGAGTAAGCTTCACGCGTGCCCGTACCGGTGATGGTAAAGACCATGGCGTTGCCGCTTTCCCAGCCAGCGCCGGCCACAATCTCCGCCGCTACGTTGCCGAAGTTGGCAGACCAGTGCTTCTCGCCCACGGCTTCCCACGGCTCGACATTGGTCCAGTCAGCGGAGGCGTTCGTCATGGGGCGGTTGGCGAACTGGCGTGTGCGGCGGCTAAAGTTGTCGGCATCGTTGCTCACCACGCCCTGAATCGCAAAGGAAGCGGGGCCGGTGTTGATGGAGCTGGCCTCGAACTGGAGGTAGGCTCCGGTCACGGTCGCGCCAGCGGGAACCTGCACGTTGTCGAAGTAGACGCCCACGGTCTGCGGCGTGCCGTTGTTCTCGCCGAGATCAAGGTCGCGGCTAAAGGCCAGAACCGTGCCGTCCGGCAGCTCCTCGGCATCCTCGATAAAGTCTAGCACGCGGGAAACCTGCGCCATCGTGCCGTCTTCCATCTGGTCGCCGGGCGTAAAGGGATTCTCGTGAATGTGCGACTGGCCGCTCTGCGCCAGCGACATGTACGGGAACGTATCGCGGAAGGCCACATCGTTGCCGTTGAGACCGTCATCGAGCACGCCGATCAGGTCGGCGTTGAAGGTAAACTCTTCGCGCCCGTCCAGCACGTTGTAGGCCGCGCCAGCCACGGCCAGCAGCTCGATCTCGACCACGTCATCCAGCAGGCGGCGACCGTTGGGGAAGCCACAGGCATCGCCACCCAGCACGCCCAGGCGGCTCGGAACCGGTGCACAGAGATCACCCTTGATGGCGGTGTTGAGGCGAATCATTTCAGAGGGAACAACGTTCTCCGGGCGGTTGACGTTGAAGCCCGCGGGCAGCGTTACCGGACCACCAGCGGTGTTGATGGTGAAGTCGCTGGCCAGCACCATGCCCGTCAGGAAGATATCGAAGATATCGCCGCGACCGGAGCGGGGCGTGCCAATTTCAACTTCGGTGGCGCAGTCGCCGTCGCTATCGCCGGGCAGCGGCACGCCGTAGAGGCCGCACAGCAGGTTGCCCAGCTCCGGATCTTCCACGGAACCCTGAAGGATCGGGCCCAGCGTCGGGTCGGTGTAAACCGTCAGGTCCTGGGAGGGCTGCAAGGAATTAAAGGCATCCTTGAGCGCATAGGGCAGCACGGCTTCGTTGACGAGCGGCATACCAAGGCGCGAGACCTGAACCTGCTCGCCCTCGTTGCTGATGGCGCCAGCGGAGAGCACGCGGGTGGAGCTGCGCTCCGCCGTGGCCCACACGCCGATCACGGGGTCGTCACCCTGGGTAACGCGGCTGATCGGCAGCTCGATCACGATGCTGTGGTTGTTAAAGCCGCTCAGCGAATCGACGGGGATGTTGTTGCCCGTCTCGTAGCCAATCGGCGCGGGCTGGCCACGCAGCGTCAGCAGATCAAAAACCTGCAGATCAACCCAGAAGGCATCGTCCGTCTGACCGGCATAAATGGTCAAGTCGTCACCGCCGTCGTTGACGTTGTAGATAAAATCATCCTCCAGCGTCTCGTAGTTTGGCGTGGACTTGTTGCCGATGTTGACGGGCGCGGTCAGCACGTTGTCGAGCAGCGTCACGTCGCCGCTGGCGCTCGTCTCGGTAAGGGTAATGCGCTGCTGGCGGTTCCAATTCCCAATGTTGGCGGTGATGTTGCCGACGTTGTACAGGAAGGTCAGCGGATTTTGGACTTCCGCTTCGCCCGTCAGCGAGTAGGTGTAATCGGCCACCGCATCGCCGTCGCTGTCGACGTTGATGTTGTAGGTGACGCCTTTGCCCCACTCGAAGTAGTTGGGGCCGCCCTCCGGCCCTTCAAAGGGAATCCAGCTCGCTACCAGCACCACGTTGTCCGGGTTGGTGGGCGAAACGAAGGCGTAGGTATCGGTGTTGTCGGCGTACTGGTCCTGCGAAATCAGCGGGGCTTCGCGGTGGCTGGACGCCTGCGATAGCCCTTGCTGCACGACCAGCGCTGCGATCATCAGCAGCACCGCCGCGAGGGCAATGCTCAACGCAAGCGTTGAACGTTGCCGCAGCGATTGGGACAGATTGAAGCTCATAGAGTCTCCTAGGTGTGAAAGTTGAAAGAACGAAATTGGGGGACTATATCGATCCTTTTGGCTTCAACGAAAGGAGAGTAATGAGGAATCGATTGGAGGCGACGGTTATCAGTTTAGTATGTTGAATTAATAACCGTCGCCGGGAACACTAAGTTGGGGCTCGTCCCCACGCAGCGCTCGAAAAACTTAGGAGCGGCGTCGTGACGAGCAGGTCGGGCTACGGCGTTGTGCCGCCCATATCATCGCTGTCGTCACCGCCATCCACAAAGTTCTGGATGATGGGGAAGAGGTAGCCGAGAATGGGATTCTGGTGGATGTGCGACTGCCCCGAATTGGCCACGGCCATGTAGGGGAACGTATCGCGGAAGAGCTGGTCGTTGCTATTCAGGCCATCATCCAGCACCGCCACAAACGCATCGTCGAAGGTGAAGTCCGCGTCGCGGTCATCCAGCACTTCGTAGGCCGCGCCCGCCACCGCCAGCAGCTCGATCTCCACGATGTCGTCGTAGAGACGACGACCGTTGGGGAAGCCACAGGCGTCGCCGCCCAGCACGCCCAGTCGGCTCGGCACCGGCGAGCAGAGGTTGCCCTTGATGGTGGTGTTGACGCGAATCATTTCGGCGGGAACCGCACCGGCCGGGCGGTTGATATTGCGGCCTGCCTCTAACGTCAGAGGGCCATCTTTCGTGTTGATGGTGAAGTCATTGGCAAGCACCATGCCCTGCAGGAAGATGTCGAAGATGTCGCCGCGACCGGAGCGGGGCTCGCCCGCCGTGAATTCGGTGTCGCAGTCATCATCGGTGTCGCCGGGTAGCGGTACGCCGTAGAGGCCGCACAGCAGATTGCCGACTTCGGGATCTTCCACCGCACCCTGCAGCACGGGGCCAAGCGTCGGATCGGTGTAAACGGTCAGGTCCTGAGAGGGCATCAGCGTATTAAAGGCATCCTTGAGCGCATAGGGCAGCACCAGCTCGTTGACGAGCGGCATCCCCAACCGCGAGACCTGCACGGGATCACCGCTGCGCTCGACCAGCCCGCTGCCGTCCAGCACACCAGCCAGGCCGTTGAGCACGCGCATGGAGGGGCGCTCCGCCGTGGCCCAGACGCCCAGCACCGTCTCTTCGCCCTGCGTCAGGCGGCTGATCGGCACTTCGATCACCAGGCTGTGGACGTTAAAGCCGCTTAGCGAATCGACGGGGACGTTGTTGCCCTCGGCGTAGCCAATCGGCGCATCCTGGCCGCGCAGCGTCAGCAGATCAAAGACCTGAAGGTCGACCCAGAAGGCGTCGTCCGTCTGGCCCGCGAAAACCTGAATCGTGTCGCCGCCGTTGTCCACGCTGAAGGTTCCAGCGTCTTCCAGGGTCTCGTAATCATTGGTGGACTTGCTGCCGATGTTGACCGGCGCAATCAGCTCGCCCGCAACCAGATCGGTGCTCGCACCGCCCGAAATGTTCTCGGTGACGGTAATCACCTGCTGGCGATTCCAATTGCTGCCGTCCGCGCCAATGGCGCCCGTGTTGTAGAGGAAGGTGCCGGGATTTTGCAGCATCACCTCGCTGTTCAACGTGTAGGAAACATCGGCCACGGCATCGCCGTTGTTGTCAACGTAGATGTTGTAATTGACGCTGTCGTCCCACTCGAAGTAGTTGGGGCCACCTTCCGGGCTCTCGAAGGGAATCCAGCTGGCAACCAGCACGAGATTGTCCGGATTGGTCGGCGAGACGAAGGCGTAGGTGTCCGTGTTGTCCGCATAAGGGTCCTTGGAGATCAGGGGCGCTTCGCGGTGGCTGGAGGCGTTGGCGTCTGCCTGATAGGCGACGAAGACCGCCGCCACCAGCACCAGCGGCGTCAACACGACACCGGCCATAATCGCCAAACGACGAAATGAGAGATTGAGTGAGTTCATTGAAAGCTCCTTTGAAAGTGAATTGAAGGACGAGAGTTACGGTATGAGTAAGTTGAATGGAATACGGTAGTTTTCTAAAGTTCTGGATTTCGTTGTTTAGGAGGCGTAGCCCAGCCACGGGCTTGGGGCTGCGCCACGGCGGGTTGGCTACACCAACCCCAGGGCCGCGCGCAGGGCGATCCCCGCGCCGACGACGGTGATAAAGACCGCGCTGGCCACGGGCATCCAGCGCAGTAGGCGACCGCTGGCGGGCACGCGCTCAAAGAGCTTGCCCGCGTGGACGAGCGCAATGCCAATCCCCGTCAGCACGCCCGCCAGCCCCAGGCTAAAGGCCACGATCAGCAGCAGCCCAAAGCCGATGCGACCGAGCGCAATTGCCCCCAGCATTACCACCAACGCCGAGGGGCAGGGCAGCAGGCCGCCGGAGACACCCAGCGCCAGCAGGCCGCGCCACGTAATGGGCGCGTTGCCCTGGCCAGGTACGGCGTGGCTGTGGGCTGGCCCCAAACCGTGGCGGTGGTAACCAGTCTCCCCACCGTGTTGACCACCGTGTTCATCACCGTGTTCACCACCGTGTTCGTGATTGTGCTCCTGCACAGCGCCGCGCCCGCGCGCCCACGTCCACGTCATCGATAAGCCGATGACGACGACCAGCAGGCCGGAGAGCAGGCTGAGCCAAGGGTAGAGCGTTTCGGGCAAAATAAACTGGGACGCAAAGAGCGTGATAAAGCCGAGCGTAAAGACGCCTGCCGTGTGCGTCAGGGTTGTCGTGGCGCCGAGGAAGAGGGCGTGCTGCATTGTGCCGCGCGAGCCAACGAGATAGGCCCCAACCAGCGTCTTGCCGTGGCCGGGCGAAAGCGCGTGGGCCGCGCCCCAGCCAAAGGCAGCCAGCAGCGCCACCAGCACTGTGCCCAAGCCCAATTCCGGCAGATTGATCAACTCGGTGAAGGGATCGCTCACCGCCGCCGCGCCCAGTGCCGCGCTCTCCAAAGACAGTGGATTGGCCTCGACATCGCCGCCCGCTGCACTGACCCCGCTCGCCACCGGCACAAAGCGCACGCGGGCGCGGCTTTCGGCCAGCGGCTCCTGTAGCAAATCGTCGGGATAGGTGCGCAGTTCGTTGCTGATGCTCTCGCTCGGCGCGCTCGATTCAAGCAGGTTGACGCCGTCGCGCGGCTGCACCACAATCTCCTGCCAGCCCAGCTGTTTGGGGAAGTTGCCGTCGCGGTAGTCAAGCGTCACGGCTTCCTCGCCAGCGGGCAGCGCGGCGATAAACTGCATCGTCATGCGCACGGTGGGCAGTTCCGCCTGGCCAGCGGGAAAGGTGATTTTGCTCTGGTCAAGGGTCAGCGTCAGCGGCTGCTCGTTGATGGTCAACCTCAAATTGGGCTGGAAACGCTCTACCTGCTCGGCAAGATACCCTTGCGCCTCGGCGTCGCTAACCGCGCCATCGCCGTTGTCGTCCATCGCCTGGCGCTCGCGGAAGGCAGGCACTTCGGCCATGTCCACAATGTAGGTGAGGTGCACCCCATCCGCTCCTGGCTCGACGCGGCTAAAGCGGTTGATTGTAAAATTGCCGAGCGGGTGCGCCTGCGCCACGGCGGGCAGCACCAGCAGCAACAGCGCCAGCAGACCAACGGCTATTGCTTTACCGGGTGCTCCACCACGTATTTTATCGCGACGCGCACGCAAAAATTGACTCATGCAAAAATTCCTTGGCTGAAATAAACAACGGTCTTGGCTGCTAGTGAGCACGCAAACCGTTCACTCTATTTGACGCAGCAAGTCGCCGATTGGATGACCCAAATTTTCCTGCGAGGAAAAATTCGTCGACGCGACAAATTCGGGATAGTTGTGCTTGATCGTAGCTGGAGACGTATCGCGCTGTAGAGGAAGAAATGTAGCAGAGTTACACGATGCCTATATTTTTATACCGCGGTAGATAGAGGCGCGCCGCACAGTGAAAGAGGATGGTGGGGAAAATGTACGGGAATCGCGCTGCGGCAGTTAGCTTACAGTAGGCTAACGCATCGCTCAGTAGCTTTTGCAACATTTTATTCAGTTGTTAAATTTCTAATCTACAGCAGATGACTTACTTGAGACAGCATCTTCTATTGTATCACATTGTTATGTTTCTAATCTACGGAAAATGACTTAACTATCTTGCCCACCTCGTGGTTGAGTACGCTGTAGCCGCGTTCGTTGAGATGTAGCCAGTCCTGCGCATAGGTTGAAGCCACCGTCGTTCCGTCCCCCAGCAGCGGCCCCGTCTCAATGACCACGATACCATCACCCGCCAGCGCCAGCAGCGAGCCGTTGACTTCATTGATGGCGTTGCGCACTGGTTGCCAGCGACGCGCGCGCAGCGGCGTGGGGCCAAGCGGAATAATCGTGGCGACGACAACCGTGGCCCCACTGGCGCGCGCCGCACGCACGGTGGCGACGAGGTTGTCGCGGCAGCGTTCGATGATGGCGCGCTCCTGTTCGGGAAAAAGCGGAATCATGCGTAGATCGTTGACGCCCGCCTGCAGCACGATCACCTCCGGCTGCAGCGGCAGCACGTGCGCCGCCAGCCGCGCGCGCACGGCCTCGCTCGTCTGCCCGCCCAGCCCGCGGTTGACAACGCGCCAGTCCGCCAGCCCAGCATCAGGCGCTGCCGCGGGCCACTGCGCGGCGCGCGAATCGCCAAACAGGACGAGCAGCGGCTCCTCCGTTTGGTTGCCTTCGCTCGCTGCCGCGTTGCCGGTGGGGTAAGCCGTGAGACCGAGGGGGTGCAGCAAGGCGTACTGCCACTGCGCGTAGTAGCTGCGCACCCGCCGCGCCAGCGATAGATTCAGCACCAGCGAGGCAGCGAGCGCGAGGGCCAGAAGGACAAACAGGGGACGGCCAAAAGTTTTCATAGGTGCTCAACTGCAAGTCTTGCTGTACATTATCCTGTACAAGTTTTGGTTTTTTAGCCCTCAGTCAACCGCGCAAAATGCGCCCGATAGCGCCGCGCCAAGTGTGGCCAGCCCAGCTCGTTCTCAATCCGCGCTCGGCTCGCCGCCCCCAGCCGCCGCCGCAATCCCCCATCGTCGACCAGCCGCGCCAGCGCTCCTGCCAGCGCACGTGAATTCCCCTCCGGCACAATCAGCCCCGTTTCGCCGTCGATAACGGCCAGCGGGTTGCCCGCCACGTCCGAGCCGACCACCGGCTTGGCGCAGCTCATGGCGTCCAGCACGCAGACGTTGAGCCCGTCCGCTGGTTGGCTCACCGAGGGCATTACGAGCACGTCGGCCAGGTTGTAATAGAGGCCGATCTGCTCAAAGGGCACGTTGCCCACCCAGCGCACCTTCTGCGCAACGCCCAGGTTGCGCGCCAACCCTTGCCACGCCTGCCAGCAGTCCCCTTCCCCCACCATCACCGCCGCGACGGACTTTCCGCGCAGCGCCGGATCGGCCAGCGCGCGCAGCAGCACGTCAAAGCCCTTTTTGGGAACCATGCGGCCCACGGCCAGCAGCACGACCGCGCCCTCCGGCACGTTGAGCGAGCGGCGCAGCGCGGCCACGCCCGCACCGTCTGGGCGCAGCTTGTCGGGCTCCGTGCCGTAGATGATTAGGTCAAACTGATTGGGGTTCGCGCCGAGACCAATCACGGCATCGCGCAGGGCGTAGCTGTTGGCGGTGAGCAGGCTCGCCTGGCCGAAGACCTGCCGCGCCATCCAGCGGAAGAGCGGGTTGGCCGCCGCCACTTGCGCATCGGAGCCCGGCACGGAAACCACGAGCGGAATCCCCGTTAGGCGGCTGACGACCGCGCCAATAAAGCCGCCGGGCAAGAGCCAGTGCGCGTGCAGCACGTCGATGGGGCGGCCGGCGTGCCGGGCACGGCGCACACCGCCCAGCACGCTGGTGATGGCCGAGGCAAACATGCCGGGGCTGAGAAGGTAGCTGTTGAGCCGCAGCGCCAAGTCGGCCTGCATGGAGCGGGCGTAGCCGAGGCGGTGGAGCGAAGCGGGCCAGATGTAGCGGTAGAGGTGAAGGCGTGGCGCGTGCTGGGTGGTGCGCGGTGCGCGGTGCGTGTAGGCGGTGTCGAAGGGGGCGTAGATAGTAATTTGCTCGCCCTGAGCGACAAGTTCGTCGCAGAGGGCGCGGACAAAAACGCCGCTAAAATCGCCGGGAAAGCGAGGGTAGTTGTGGGTGAGAACGCCGATGTGCATAAAAACGATTTCTCAACGGTTCAACTTTGGACCATTTTGAAGGGAAGTATACAAGACCAGACGCAGCGAGCGTAATCGTGGCGTGGCCGATAGTGAGTGCCAAATCATAGTAAAGCGCAGTTCGACTTTTCTCGAAATTAGCCCAAACAACAACCAAGCACTACAAAATGTATAGCGCCACTGAAAAAATTGACAGATATAGAAACTCGGTTATACTATCCATATGATTCAAATTGCGCTTCGTTTTTACACCTGTTGCCCGTGTCTGTAGCGGGCTGATCAGCACGGCGCTGTTCACCCGCCAAACCATTTGCCCCCCAGATATCTGGCGGTGAGCAGGTGAGTTACTCGGTGCGTGCCAGCCAAGCGCAGTTGTCAATCAGTCTTTGTAGGAACCGAGTAGATTTCACAGGCTCATCGTTTGATGAGTCTTTTTGTTTGCAAAATTTTTTGAACAACCCAAATCAAAACCGTTCTGAAAGGAATTTTATGGCAATCGTTTACATTCCCACGCCGCTGCGTCGACTGACGGGCGGCGAATCTAAAATCGAGGCCGCGGGCGACACCGTCGGCGCTTTGATTCAGCAGGTCGAACAGGCGCACCCCGGCGTGGCCGACCGCGTGCTGGACGGCGACGGCAACGTCAAGCGCTTTATCAACATCTTTGTCAACGACGACGAAGTCCGCACGCGAGATGGTTTGGCAACGCCGGTGAGCGAAGGCGACAAGGTATCGATTGTGCCCGCGATGGCGGGGGGCAGCAGCCAGTTTTCGGTTGCCAGCCATCAGTAATCCGTGGTTGGCACTGAGTTTTCTCCAAATCTTACTGATTACTAAAAACTGACCGCTGATGACTGAACCTAAAGGAGAACTATATGGCAACGTTAAACCGCGACCAGCTGGTCGCCAAGGCCAAGAGCGAGATCGAGGAGATGTCGCCGCAGGAGCTGAAGCGATGGCTGGATGATGGCGGCTCGCCCACGATTGTGGACGTGCGCGAGCGCGACGAGTTTGTACAGGGCCACATCCCACAGGCGACCTTTATTCCGCGCGGCTATTTAGAATTGAACATCGAGCAGGAGCAGGCCAACCGCGACGAGCCGGTGGTTGTCTACTGTGCGGGGGGCGTGCGCTCGGCGCTGGCGGCGCGCAACCTCAAGGAGATGGGCTATGAGAACGTGATCTCGCTCAACGGCGGCTTTACCGCTTGGAAGAACGCGGGTTACGATTTCAAAATCCCCACGGTGTTGACGGAGGAGCAGCGCATCCGCTACAGCCGCCACACAATTTTGGGTGACGTGGGCGAAGCGGGGCAGATCAAGCTGCTGGAGAGCAAGGTGCTGCTGATCGGCGCGGGTGGGCTGGGTAGCCCGGCGGCGCTTTATCTCGCGGCAGCGGGCGTCGGCACACTCGGCATCGTCGATTTTGATACGGTTGACAGGAGCAACCTGCAGCGGCAGATTCTGCACGGCGAAAGCACCATCGGCCAGCCCAAGGTCGAATCGGCGGAGAAGCGGCTCAAGGACATCAACCCCGAAGTCAAGATCGTGGGCTACCAGGAGCCGATCACGAGCCACAACGCGATGGAGCTGATTGAAGGCTACGACGTGGTGCTCAACGGCTCGGACAATTTTCCAACGCGCTACCTCGTCAACGACGCCTGTCAGTTTGCGGGCGTTCCGCTCGTCGATGCCAGCATCTTTATGTTCGAGGGGCAGGTCACCGTCTACGATCCGCGCGACGACAACAGCCCCTGCTACCGCTGTCTCTACCCCGATCCCCCACCTCCCGGCGAAGTGCCGAGCTGTGCCGAGGGTGGTGTGCTGGGCGTGCTCCCCGGCATCATCGGCTCGATCCAGGCCGTGGAGGCGATCAAGGTGCTGCTGGGGATTGGCGAGCCGCTCGTTGGTCGCCTGCTGATGGTGGACACGCTGGACATGGATTTCCGCGTGCTCAACATTGGCCGCAACCCCGAATGCCCGATCAACGGCGACCAGCCGACGCTGGACCACCTGATCGATTACGAGCAGTTCTGCGGTCTGCCGAGCCTGTCGACGAACGGGCAGGCGGAGAAAGAACTGGTTCCCGCATAGGGTGACGTGGCTCGTTCCCAACGTTGATACGCACGAGGCGCAGCGCGCTGCGCCTCTACGCTAGAGCTGCTATCGTGCAAACAATCAAAGTGATGCCAGACTACAACTGCCCGCCGCTGTGGCACGCGGGAGGTACGGAAGTTGGCCCAATCGAACCCAAAG
Organism: Caldilineaceae bacterium; assembly: GCA_965213535.1. GTDB lineage: Bacteria > Chloroflexota > Anaerolineae > Caldilineales > Caldilineaceae > JBCCFC01. The sequence goes on along the minus strand of OZ243888.1, from coordinate 4,435,305 downwards.
AGCGTGGGAACGAGCAACCTAAAAATGACTATCCTAAAACAACTCCCCAACATCGCTGACGCGCTGTCGTCGATCACGCAGCCACCTATCGAGGCTTCGACCGTGCTCGACCAAATCGGCAACACGCCGCTGATCGACCTGTCGGCGTTTGCCCACGTGCGCGGCATTTCGTCCAACGTTGGCGTCTACGCCAAGGCCGAATGGCTCAACCCCGGCGGCTCGATTAAGACGCGCCCGGCGTTGCGCATCATCGAGGAGGGCGAGCGCGCCGGTGCGTTGACGCCGGACAAAATTATCATCGATAGCTCTTCCGGCAATACGGCGATTGGGCTGGCGCTGGTCGGCGCGGCCAAGGGCTACGATGTGCACGTGGTGCTGCCCGCCAACGTGAGCGCCGAGCGCAAGGCGCTCGTCAAGGCGTACGGCGCAACGCTGATCGAATCCGACCCGCTGGAGGGGTCGGACGGCGCGATTCGCCAGGTGCGCGAGATTGTCGAGGGCGACCCCGACCGCTATTTCTACGCCAACCAGTACAACAACCCGGCCAACTGGTGGGCACACTACGATACGACGGGCCCCGAAATTTGGCGGCAGACGCACGGGCGCATCACCCACTTCGTGGCGGGCCTGGGGACGACGGGGACCATTGTGGGCGTGGGTCGCTTCCTCAAGAAGCAGAATCGCGACGTGCAGATTGCCGGAGTGCAGCCGGTGGATGAGCTGTCGGTAATCGAGGGGCTCAAATTTTTGGAAACGGCGATTACGCCGGAAATCTACGACGCCGACGTCGCCGACCGCGACGTGCGCATCGATTCGGAGACGGCCTACGACTACACGCGGCAGTTGGCGCGCGAAGCGGGGCTGTTTGTCGGCTTTAGTTCGGGCGCGGCGGTGGCTGCATGTATGGAAGTGGCGCGTGAGCTGGATAAAGGCGTCCTTGTCACCGTGCTGCCGGACGACGGCAGCAAATACATTAGTCTGGGTATTTTTGATTAAATCAAGGGTCCTATCTCAGCCACCTAAAATCCTAGAAAGCAGACTTTTGTGAATACCAAAGTCGACCAAACCGCGCTGCGGGTCAATCAGGCGAGCATTATCGCGCTGCTTGTTGTGGCCTTTCTCGTTGATCAGCCGTGGCTCGTGGCATTCGTCGCCGCCGTCATGCTCATTGGCACTTGGTGGCCGCGGGCGGCGCTCTTCAAGCTGTTGTATGCACGCGTGCTCAAGCCGCTGGGCTGGCTCAAGCCGCACGTCATCCCCGACGATCCGCAGCCACATCTTTTTGCGCAAGGCGTGGGCGCGGCCTTCCTGCTGGCGAGCGCATTGGCTTTTGTTGCGGGCGGCGCCCTGCTCGGCTGGGTGCTGGCGTGGATCGTGATTGTGTTGGCCGCGGTGAATCTCTTTGCGAGTTTCTGCCTCGGCTGCTTTCTCTTCTACCAGCTTGCCCGACGCGGCGTGCGGCCCACGCTGCCGCAGTGGCGATAGGTGAAGCAGCGTTTGACTTCACATAACCATGCTAACCCGATTCTTTCTCCTTATTTTAATTGGCGTCTCACTTGCAGGGGCCTGGGCGCTGTGGCGGCTGTGGCTCGGCCAGCGCACCCAGCGGCTGGCGGCAGCGACCGTGCCCGCGGAAGTAGCGACACTGCTTTCGCGCGGCCCGGCGCTGCTCTACTTCACCACCGAGACGTGCGCTCAGTGCCGCTTTCAGCAAGCGCCAATCCTTGCGCAGTTGGCTAAAGTCGATGCGCCGCCTATCCATAAGCTAGACGCCCTGGAATATGAATCGCTCGCCCAGCATTACGGCGTGATGACCGTACCCACCACCGTGCTGCTCGACGCCGAACAGCGCCCCATTGCCATTAACCATGGGCTGGCCACGCTGACGACGCTGAGCGCACAGTTGAGCGCCTTGGCTGGGTAAATTCGAAGACGAAAAAATAATTGTGATAGATGATGCAACGCGCTCCAAAGTTTACGCGGCGGTGGAGAAAGCCTGGGATAGCGGCTGCCCCGTGGCAGGCCATGCGGAAGCGACAACAGAGACCGTTCTAAAGCTGCTGCAGTCGGCCAGCAACCGGAAGGTAAAGCGCAAGACACCTTTGGACAGCGGGCAGGAAATGCGTCGCTATCTTGCAAATGGCCTTGTCCGTGCGTTTGAGGAAGATCCAAAGCTCGTCGGCCCGCTGATCGCGGACTATTTCTATTTGGCTGATGAAATTCTCGAGGCGCTGCTCCAGTAACCTCGACACTTCGATGTGTCGAGGTTTTGTTTTGCCCTCCGCGCCGCAATCCGCTACGATGAAGGGCCTAGCAAAAGAAGCTTGCACCGAAGGAAATTACGTTGTTTGAACTGGTATTTCTCGGCACGTCGGCCTCCGCGCCGTCGATCCAGCGCGGGCTGTCGTCCGCGGTGGTGATCGCGGGCGAGCAGCGCTTTATGATCGACTGCGGCGAGGGCACGCAGCGTCAGCTCCTGCGTAGCGGCCTCGGCTTTCGGCGGCTGGACAAAATTCTGCTGACCCACGGCCATCTGGACCATATTCTCGGGCTGGGCGGGCTGGCGAGCACGCTCGGTCGCTGGGAGGCGCTGGAAGAGTTGAACATCTACGGCGGCGAGCCCACGCTGCGGCGCGTGCAGGGGCTGATGGATGTGGTCTTTGGGCAAAACCAAATGCCGGGCATGGGGATTTCACTCAGCCTGCTGGAGGAGGGAATTATCTTCGAGGGCAAAAAATTTACCCTCTCGGCCTTTCCCGTGCAGCACCGCGGCGGCGGCTGCTTTAGCTTTACCTTCGAGGAGCGCACGCGCCGCCCCTTCCTCGCCGATCAGGCCGCCGCGCTCAACATCCCCCACGGCCCCGTGCGACGCGACCTCTCGCAGGGCCAGAGGGTGACGCTGACAGACGGCCGCGTAATCGAACCCGATCAGGTGCTCGGCCCGGCCCAGCGCGGGGCCAAGCTTTGCTTTGTCGGCGATGTGGGGCGGACGGGGCCGCTGCACGAAATGGTGCAGGGTGCGGATTTGCTCGCCATCGAATCGACCTACATCGACGAAGATCGCGACATTGCCAAATCGCACGGCCACCTGACGGCCAAGGCGGCGGCGCGGCTGGCGCGCAAGGCGGGCGTGCGCCATCTTGTGCTGCACCACGTGAGCCGACGCTACCACGCGCGCCAGCTGTTGGCCGAAGCGTGTGAGATTTTCCCCAACACGCACGTTGCCAGCGATTTTGATGTCCTGAGCGTGCGTCGTGATGCGCCGCTACAGCTCACCACTTGCCGCGAGCGAAATCAGCCGACTCAGTAAGGCAGACACCTGTCGGTCAGCGCCGAGCAACACAAGGCCGCTATCCGTTGCGACGCACGCGCCACAGGCGAATGAGGCCGTCTGTAGAGGCGACGGCGAGGAAATTGCCGGGCGGCGCAATGCTCAAGCTGGTAATGGCGCCGGTGTGCGGCGTCAGCGGGGGGAGCGTGGCGACCGTGCCGGTTGCGGGATCAAAGAGGGCGGCGCGGGCCGTGCCGTCGCGGGTGGCGGCAAAGAGGAGCGTGCCGCTGGGGTGCAGCGCCACGGCGTCGACCGTGACGCCGGGCCAGCTGGTGCCGGCTGTGGTTTGCAACGAGAGCGGTGTTGTGGGCTGTGCCAGCGTCCACAGCAGCGCGCGCGCGTCGAACGAGCTGGAGAGCAGCCGCGTGCCGTCGGCCAGGTAGGCCACGTCGGTGACGCGGTCTGCATGGCCCGTTAGCCTCTGTGCGAGCTGGCCGCTGGCGCTCTCCCAGAGGCGGATGTCGCCGTTTGCGTCGCCGGAGGCCAGCTGAGCCGCGCCCGGCGCAAAGGCGACGCTCAACACCTCGCTGGGGTGGCCCACCAACGTTTGGCGCGGGGTTCCGCTGGCGGCGTCCCACAGAATCACCGTCGCATCTGCGCTGGCCGAAGCGATCACGCCGCCCGACCCAAAGGCGATACCGCGCACGGCTCCTTGGTGGCCCAGCAGCTGCAGCTGGGGCGTCTGCGTGTTGGTCTGCCAGAGGCGCACGGTCGTGTCCGCGCCGCCGGTGGCCAGCCGCTGTGGGTTGTCGGGATCGAAGGCGACGCTCGTTGTCGCACCCACGTGCGCACCCGAAATGGACTGCACATTATTTAGTGTCTCCAAAGACCAAAGTAGAAGCGCCCCGTTCTCCAATCCCACCGCCACCAATGATTCGTCGCCGCTGATGGCGACGCTCTGCGCGCCGCTATCCGCGCGCAGCTCGCCAACTAGCTCGACCTGCACGGCCGGTGTCGACGCCGCTAATGAGTCGCTGGCAACATCTGGATCGACAACAGCCTCTGTGCTAGCGGAGGGCAGCGTAGAATTGTCGCTTGGCTCATCCAAGTTGAGCAGGGGCGGGATGCTAATGGCAATCGCTGCTAGCAGAATCACTGCAACGACAATTATTTGAAGAGGGCGAATGTTGCGCATTGGTTTAAGCGTGGGTAGACGACAAGTGGTGGTGAACAGAGAGCAAGGGGTTTTAGGAAAGCCAAGGGGCGCTCCCAATTCGCCGAGCATGAACAGGGAGCGAGGGAATGGGGTCGAACGGCGTTGTTTCAACAACGCCATCGCTTGCCGCGTAACAGAAATTGTTTCCTTGGAACAACTCTGGAACAGCTCTAAGTAGGCGGCGTGCCAGCTTCATCCGCCCGCGAGTGGCGCGGCGTGGCGGCCACACTCTCCATTCCCCTTAGCTTGCCGCGAGCAGCCACTTGGAGCAGCGTATCCAGCCCTGGATAGGCCGAGTAGTCAGGCATAATGCCTTGCTCGGAGATATTGAGGCCCAGCTCCTCTTCCTTCGCCGTAACGCGCAGCCGAAACAGCGCGTTGAGCACGGCAAAGATAACCAACGGAATAAAGAAGGCCCAAGCGGCGGCGCTAAAGATGCCAATCATCTGGATGCCCAGCTGCGTGGCTTGATTCAGCCCCGTGCCCACTGCAGCGGGTGCGCCAAAGATGGCAACAGCCAGCGTGCCCCAAATGCCGCCGCCCAGGTGGACGGGAATGGCCCCCACCACGTCGTCCACGTTTAGCTTGAGCAGCAGCCAATCAAGGGCCATCATAAGCCAGCTGCCAGCGAAGCCGATGATCAGCGCCTGCTGCGGCGAAACAAATGGCGCGCAGGCCGTAATCGAAACGAGACCCACCAACAGACCGTTGATCAAATATTCCAGCTCGACCATGCCGCGGTTAAACAGAATTTGGGCGGGAATAACGGTGATGAGTCCCGCCGCTGCAGCGAGCACCGTGTTGGTAATTACCAGGCCCGCGTTGCCGCTCGTCAACAGCGTGCTGCCGCCGTTGAAGCCAAACCAGCCAAACCAGAGCAGCATGGCCCCCAGCGAAGCCAACGGCAGGTTCGCTTTGGCCATCACGCGTGGACGACCATCCTCTCCAAAGCGCCCGCGGCGCGGCCCCAGCACCAGCAACACCGCCAGCGCCACCCAGCCGCCCACGCTGTGCACAACTGTCGAGCCAGCAAAGTCGACAAAGCCGCGAACGCCCAGCCAGCCAACGGCTGCGCCATCCACCAAGCCACCCCACGCCCAGTGCCCAAAGACGGGGTAGATGATCCCCGAAATAATGATCGACACGAGAAGATAACCCTCGAAGCGCATGCGCTCTGCCGCCGCGCCGGAGACAATGGTTACGGCGGTGCTGCAAAACATAGCCTGAAAAATAAAGAGGCTGGCCAACCGTAGCCCATTCGCCTGCAGCGCGGGGTCCCCAAAGAAATCGGGGCTAAAGTAAGAATTGCCAATCAACCCCAAGCCATCAATGGTGAGGCCAAACATTAGCCCAAAGCCAAAAAGCCAGTAGAGGACAATGGCGATGCCTATATCGGCCAAGTTTTTCGCCGCCACGTTGACGCTGTTTTTGCTGCGCGTCAGGCCGGTTTCCAACGCGAGGAAGCCGCCTTGCATGACAAAAACCAGGGCAGCAGAGGTTAATATCCAGCCGGTATCGATAGGGTCCACGGTTATATTCCTTTACGTTGTGGAAGTAGGCACGAACACACGTGCACTACTCGTGATTTTTATCGTGCAACATATAAGAAATCCAATGGGAAATAGTTTAGCATTAAGTGGCGTGTCTTTATTAACATCTACCGTTCAGGATTTGCGACAAAGAAGCATTTACTAAATGGTGGCCTGTTTGCTTTGGCGAGTGTGTGCCGCGCCCTTTACCGCAACGACCGTGGCAATCAATGTAGCTAGCCACGTTTGAAAATTTGCCGTAACGCAACACACCGTCTACGGATGTTGACTCAGTCAACATCCGTAGACGGTGTGTTGCGTCAGAATTGCTAACCCGCTAGCGCTCTTTTTCCCATGCCGCCACTACCCGCCACTACCCGCCACTACCTGTTCAAATTGTTGCGCCGCCGTTTCTTACCCGCGCAGTTGGCCTCCCACAGCCTTTTCCACGCTGCGGATAATGCGCTGGCGCAGCTTGGTGATTTCCTTCTCGCCGAGGCTGCGCTCGCTGCTTTGGTAGACAAGACGGTGGGCCATCGATTTAGTTACGGGCGACAGCGGCTCGCCGCGATAAATGTCAAACAGCTCGACGGCCGTGAGCAGCTCGCCACCGGCATCGGCAATGGCCGCGCGCACCGCGGCGGCGGTGACGCCTTCATCCACCACAAAGGCCAGATCCTCGATTACGGGCGGGTAATCGCTGATCGCTTGCATGGGCGAGACGCGCCAGTCCGGGCGCACCAGCGGCTCGATGCGCAGGTCGGCGACGCAGACGCGCTCGCTCGGCAGGCCAAAGGCGCTGCGCACGTTGGGGTGCAGCTCGCCCAGCAGCCCAACCGCTGCGCCGTCGAGCAGCAGTTCGGCGCAGCGCGGGCCAAAGGTGGACGTACCCGGCTTGGCGCAAAATTCGAGTTCGCTTGCGTCGAAGCCCAGCCGCGCGAGCAGGGTTTCGACGACGCCCTTCAGGTCGAAGAAGTCAAAGACATCCTCATCGGAGCCGCTGCCGTTCGTGTAAAAATCAGGTTGACGGCGTGGCCCGGTCAGCACAAGCGAAAGGTGGCGCTCCTCCAGCGGCAGCGCGTCGACGTTTGTTTGGCTCTTTTCCTCCGGCAGGTAGATGCGGCCCACCTCAAAGGCGGCGAGGCGGTTGGTGAAGCGCAGGTTGCGCGCAAGATTTTCCAGCGCGCTGACCAGCAGCGAGCGGCGCATGTGCTGCCGCTCCGGCGTCACCGGATTCACCAGCGTGATAAAGCCCTCGGCGTCGGCAAAGTCCGCGCCACCCGCCGGCCCCGCCCCCTCCCCTTTGCCTTCGCCGCCGCCCGCCACCAGCTTGAGGTGGTTTTCCACGGTGGTCAACGGATAATTCACGGTCTCCTGCAAACCCAAACCAACCAGCAGCTCGCGGATTTTGCCCTCGGTTTCGAGCAGGGGGCTGCGGCGCTGCGGCGGCAGCACGTCGTCGATCAGCGTCGTGCCGATGCGGTCGTAGCCGACCATGCGCGCGACCTCCTCAGTCAGGTCGGCGGGGTAGCGCATGTCGAGCCGATACCAGGGCGCGGTGCAGGCGAGCAGCGGCTCCCGGTTGCCGCGATCATCAGTCTCGCGCTTGAGGGCGAAGGTGGCGTCGGGATCCGCCGTCCCCCCGGTTTTCTCTGTCGCCACGCTGTCGACCGGCTCCACCGCAAAATCAAGCTGGCGCAGCGCCCCGGCAATTTCGTCGAGCGACAAATCGAGGCCGAGCAGGCGGCGCGTATCGCTGGCCGTGGTGTAGAGCACGCGCGGCGGCTGCGGCTGTGGGTAGGCATCGACCATACCCGGCACGACGCGACCGTTTGCATATTGGCGCATCAGCTCCGCGGCGCGGCGTGCGCCGAGGGGGGGCAGCTCGGGCGGAATCCCGCGCGCAAAGCGGTGCGACGCCGCGCTGGGGATGCGCAGCGCCATGGCCGTGCGCCGGTTGTTGATGCCGTCAAAACTCGCGGCCTCCAGCAGCACGTTGCGCGTGCTTGCGTTGACTTCGCTCTCCTGCCCGCCCATGACGCCCGCAATGGCGAGCGAACCCGCGGCGTCGGTAATCATCAGCATGGAGTCGCCGAGAGTGCGCGCTTTGTCGTCCAGCGTGGTAAATTGCTCGCCCTCCTCCGCGGTCTTCACGGTAATTACCGGCCTTTCCTCGCCCACGCGCTTGGCTCTTTCGACGAGCACGTCGTAGTCAAAGGCGTGCAGCGGCTGGCCCCATTCGAGCATCGCGTAGTTGGTAATGTCGACGATGTTGCTGATGGGGCGCATCCCGGCCTTGATCAGCCGCTCCTGCATCCACTTGGGCGAGGGGCCGATCTCCACATCGCGGATCAGGTGCAGGGTGAAGCGCGGGCAGAGCGCGGGCTCATCGATTTGGAGGCCGACGTAATCGCGAACGTCGTCCTCGCCGCTCGTTTTGACTTCGTCCGCGGGCAGGTGCAAATCCGCGCCGGTGAGTGCCGCCACCTCGCGCGCCACGCCGATTAGATTCAAACAGCGCGCCATGTCCGGCGTCAGCTCCAGCTCGATGATTTCGTCGCCCAGGTAGCGGCGCAGCGGCGCACCCACCGGCGCATCGTTGGGCAGCAGCAGAATCCCCTCGTGCTCCTCGCTGATGCCCAGCTCGCGCTCGGAGCAGACCATCCCCGCGGACTTAACGCCGCGAATCTTGCCCGCCTTGAGCTTTTTTAGCGGGCGCGGCTCGTCATCCGAATAGGCGTCGACCAGCGTGGCCCCGGCCCGCGCAAAGGCGACCTTGAGCACGGGCAGCTCGTCGGCGGGCGTCTCCCGAAAGTCAAACAGATTGGGCGCACCCGTGACGACGCGCTCTGGCTTGTCCGCCCCGTAGTCGATATCGACCAGCACCAGCCGATCCGCATCCGGGTGCGGCGCAACGGCAACGACCTGCCCCACGAGCACGGTCTCCGGGTCCCACCAGTCACCCAGCTGGTGGACGGTCGCCACCTCCAGCCCGGCCAGCGTCAGCCGCTCGGCCAAGTCGGCGGTGGGGAGGGCGAGATCAACGTATTCTTTGAGCCAAGAAACGGGCACGAGCATAATAACGTCCTTGCGATAAATTCAGTTTATTCATTGGCCCTATACTAAAACGCAAAGGGGCAGAGGCGCAAAGATTGAAAGGGAGAATCTCCCTTCTCTCCACGTTCCTCCGTGCCTTCTCCGTGCCTTCTCCGTGCCTTCTCCGTGCCTTCTCCGTGCCTTCTCCGTGCCTTCTCCGTGCCTTCTCCGTGCCTTCTCCGTGCCTTCTCCGTGCCTTCTCCGTGCCTTCTCCGTGCCTTCTCCGTGCCTTCTCCGTGCCTTCTCCGTGCCTTCTCCGTGCCTTCTCCGTGCCTTCTCCGCGCCTTCTCCGCGCCTTCTCCGTGCCTTCACGTTGAAAGCTTTTAACTTACGTCAGCTGCTCATAGACCAGATCGTGTGCCAGCGCGCGCCACTGCCCCCACACGCGGCGATGACCGATCAGGTTGCGCAGGTCGCCGGCGGTGTCGTTGAGCTGGGCGGGCAGCACGGGCATAAAGCCAGCGACTTCGTCGTTGTCGCGGCTGCTGGGTTCGCCTTCCGTACAGAGGAGGAAGATATAGCTGGCAAATTCCACGGTCGACGGCTCGTCCGCCGCGGCCTGCCAGTGAAAGCGGTAGCGGTAGAGGCCGAGAAAGCGCTCGATGCGGCAGAAGAGCTGCGTCTCCTCGCGCACCTCGCGCCGCAGCGCCTCCTCCACCCGCTCATCCAGGTCGACGCCACCGGAGGGCAGGCGATAGATCGGGACTTGATAGCTGTGCTTGGTGTGTAGCCACACCTCGCTGCGCCTGCCTTGAATGGCAAAAATGACTTCGGCCCGGCGGTCGATCTCGTGCGCGGCGCGCCAGCGGGTTGCATACATATAGGCATCGGCCTGAATATCAAAACTGCGGCGAACCGGCGTGCCGTAGCACTCGCTCAGTTCGCTCACCTCCCGTTCGTCGATCATGGGCAATCGCGGGCGATCTGCCCGCAACTGCATGGCGCACGTCATCACAAACACTCCTATTCCATCTGTTCGTTGTTGGCTGCATGGTGTGGCTTGAATAAAAAGACGGTTCCCGCGTGATGCGGAAAGCTGAACGGGCTTTTTGAAAGGGCATTTCGCCCTGAAACTGCATCAAGGGGTAAGGTAGTAACTGCATCGAGCAGATAGCGCGCTGTCAGCGAAATTGTGAGCGGCTACCCATTAAAACTTGCCCGACGTGTAATGGACTGTAATAGTACGACGCAGAACAACGCACCAGCGATCACAACTTCAACGGCCATCATCGACGCGCCCGCTGCACTCCCCACACAACCGCCAACCCCAGCGCCGTCAACGCCAGCGTGACCAGGGTCGACAGCGAAACCCAGCGGCCAATCGTGCGCGGCGGCGTATCCTCGAAGCGCAGCAGGACGTAGCCGCCCCCTGCTGAAAATTCCGCACGCGGCACGGGTACGGTGATGCGCCCGCTCGGAATGCGCTCATCCAGAATCGCCTCGCCCGGCACAATGGGCAGCTCGCGCACGATGTCGCCGCCTTCGCCGTCCAGCAGATAGGCCCGCCAGCCCGGATAGTTGAAGGTGTTAAAGACAATGGCCCAGTCGTCGACCGCCGCAAAGTAGTAAACCTCCTCTTCAATCGCCGTTGGCCGCGCAACGCTGCTGACAACGTGGCCTGTCTCTTCGTTGTAATCCATTAACTCTTCGTCGTAATCCACCATCGACGCTACCGGTTCGATGGGTTCGCCCGCCTCGGCCTGCCGCTTGTACTCGGCGGCAATGTCGCTCCACGTCGGAACCGGCGCTACGCCCTGGGTCACGCCCGTCATCTCGTCGGAGGTGCGCTGAAACTGCATCATCGCCGCCAGGCTGACCGGCCCTTCGGGTGGCTCGATGATTTGGACGCGCAGGTAGGGGTAGCTGCTTAGGACGACGACGACAGCGAGAATCAGTAACGGGGCGGAACTGCTCGTCCCGACAAAGCCAACGGGCGCCCTCACTCCCGGCCCCTCTCCCATCCTGGGAGAGGGGCCGGGAGTGAGGGCTGCACCAGTCCTCGCATCCCATCCAGCAGGGGAGGGCTGGGGAGAGGTCTCGCCCCACACCGCCGGATGCGCCACCAGCCCAGCCAGCACGCTCAAACACAAAGTCGGCACGGTGAACCAGCGCCAGGGAAATTGCGCCGATGCGAGCAGGCCACCCAGCAGCGGCACGTCGGCCCGCCACAGCGGCTCGGCCCAGGTGAGGCCAGCCAGCGTTGCCAGCACGGCCGCCGTGCCCAGGCAGATCACCTCGGCGCGCAGCCCCTGGCGCTGCGTGGAGAGCGTCCGCCACGTGAGCAGCAGCCCGGCGGCGGCAAAGATCAGGAGCACGGCGCCGAGCTGAAAGCCGAGCAGATCGCCCGGTCCCGCTACGCTCGCGCCAAAATCCCAGCGCGGGCTGACGAGCTGGAAGGGGTAGACGAAGTTGCCAAAGGGCGAGTAGCGGTCACCGAACCACTGCTCTTGATTGACAAACTGCCGCTCCAGCACCATCGGCAGCCAGAAGATGCAGCTCAGGCCAATCGCCGCCAGCCCGCCCAGCGCCGCCGTCGACGCGCGCCGTACGCTCTGGCTGACGAAACCAATCAATCCGCGCCACGTGCGCACGCCGATGGGCAGGCTGAGATCGAGCGTGGTCTCGGCCCGCGCGCCGGTCAGCAGCAGCACCAGCCCGTAAGCGGCAAAGAGCGGCGCAAAGAGCGCGGTGACGAGCTGGCTCGTTAGCACAAGCGCGGCCAGGCTTACGGCGAGGCCGAGCGCCCAGCCAAAGCGTGCACCCCTTGCCGCCCGGCGCGACGGGTAGCGCGCGTCGCCCACGCGAATGCAGCCGCGCAGCGCCCACAGGCAAAGCGGCAGCCAGACAAAGGCCGTGCTCTCGGCGAGGTTGGCGCGCACGTAGAGGTTGAGCAGGTGATAGGGTGCATAAGTATAGACGAGCGCGGCGATCACCGCAGCGGGCCGACCAAAGAGCGAGCGTACGAAGAGATACATCGCCGCCGCGCTGCCGAGAATCCCCGCTACAAAGACCGCTTCAATCGACGCCGTGTACCCCAGCCCCAGCGTCAAAAAGCCCTGGGCAATGAAGTGGCTGAGCGGGCCGTAGATGTTAAAGAAGGGATAGCCGTAGCCAAAGGTAAAATCCGGGCTCCAGCGCGGCCACCAGATGCCGTCCGCGATCATGCGGTTGAACTCGAAGAGAAAGTAGACGTGGTGGCGCGCGTCGTTGGCCCCCCAGTGGTAGCCCGGCTGCAGAAAGGGAGCGATGGCGAAAAGGGTCAGCGCGAGGGTGAGGCCAAACAGCGGGTCGCGCCGGAGGGGTGGTGTGTGGTGCGTGATGCGTGGTGCGTGGTGCGTGAACTGGTGCGGCTCGTCGGTTCGGTTATTCATGGAGCACCACTTTGTCGTCCGTTTCGCCCGTCAGCGGGGTGGCGACGCTGAGGCGCGTACCGTCGCGCCAGTCGTAGAAGCCGAAGTCGAAGCGTAGATTCGCCACATCGGTGTCGGCTGCTGCCTCGCTCAAATCGAGCGTGTAGCTGTCGGTGAAGATTTGGCCGGGCTGCCAGGTGGTTGCGGGCTGGCGACCGTCGAGCGGCTGGGTGTCGAGCTGATCGAGCACGGTGATCTCGCCCTCTTGTTCGGCCAGCGCTTGGAAAAAGACGTTGTAGTCAAAGGGTAGGGGCTGGAGCACTTGCCACTGTGCTTCGAGCGTAACTTCGTCCGTCGCGCGCGACAGCTCGGCGTTCAGCAGCACAAGCTGGTTGCTCCCCAACACGGCCACGGGCACGCGGGGCGGCGCCACTTGGGTAAAGTTGGTGGTCAAGTAGCCGTAGCTGCCCAGCACCACCACCGCCAGCAGCGCGACCCAGGTGGACGGGCGCGCAAAGTTTGGCTCCACGGCCAAGAGGCCGCCAGCCGCCGCGGCCAGCAGCGGCAGCGCAAGCAGCAGCAGCTGCCACGGATAGGTCAGCAGTTGATGCGCGCCGCTGATCTGCCACAGCGGTGCGCTGAGGCCCAGGCTCAGCGTTGCCAGCAACGCAAGGCCTGCGGTGCAGAAGATCAGCAGCCGCGTGATCGACGAAGGCAGCGCGTTATCCTGCGCGCGGCGCAGCCACCAGCACCACAGCGTCAACACAGCTAGCCCAAGCGGGACGAAGCCAAGCTGGAAGGGGTAGCCATCCCGCCAGCCGGGAACGCTGGCGGCACTTTGCCAGCCCGTGCCGAGAAGCTGATGAGGGTAGACGAAGTGTTCGCCAAAGGTTACGGGCGAGGCGGCACGCGTGCTCCACTGCGGCGCGAGGCTCAGCGCGCCGATGCCGCCGCTGGCCAGCGCCGCCAGCGCCGCCAGCAGGCTGCGCTCGACAAGCAGCGCGTAGGCCAGCAGCAGCCCGGTCGCGAGCAGGGCCAGCCCGGCCTGTGCCCGCCACAGCCAAATCACGCTGGCGACGATGACGACCACCGACACGGCAACGCTGCGCTGCTCGCGGCGGGCGTGGGCCAGCGCGCTCACCCCCGCCAGCGCCATCGGCAGCAGCGCGAGGATCGTGGCATCGGCCAAGCTGCCGCGGACGTAGACCGTCGCCAGCAGCGGCGGCAGCAGCGTGTAGATCAAGCCGCCGAGCCCCGCGCCAACATCGCCCCAGCGCGGCAGCAGCCACGCATAGACGCCCAGCCCACCCAGCACAATTGCCAGCGCAAAGCTCGCTCGCACCGCCGCAACGGGCGCAAGACCCAGCGCCAGCAGCGGCTGCGCCAGCCAGAAAGCGCCACCGCCCGCACCGCGCCACAAATCCGGCGCGGTGGCGATATCAGCCAGCGGCTGGGGGTTGGTGGCGTTGAAGAGGGGGACGAAGCCCTCGGTGGCAAGCCAGTAGCCGGGATAAGTCGCCGGGGCCCAGGCAAAGATGCCGAGCAAGAGCAGGGTGGTTAAACCAATATAGGGGGGAAGCCGCCGCGCGGGAAGCTCTGTTGCGCGTTCCATACGTCAATTATAGCAGCGGCGCGGGGAGTTGGGGAAAAAGTTTGTGATGGAATGAACAATTGTGAGCAGAGAGGAAGGTAGGTAGGTAGGTAGGTAGGTAGGCAGGCAGGGGTGCAGGAGGCGGGGCGAGCATTCCCCAGTCGCCAATTACCAGTTGCCAGTTACCAGTCGCCAGTTACCAGTCTACCCAACCAGCAGCGACTCATCCGCCCGCCGACCCGCCGTATCCAGCAGGACGCCGCCGCCCTCGGCCCCGCCGGGCTGTTGGCGCATGGCTTCGGCGCGGGCGGCATTTTCGTTGAGCAGGCGCTGGCGGTGCAGCGTGAGTTGCTCGACTTCGCCGAGTCTGAGGCCGTAGCGCTCCGGGCGGCGCTGGAGCCGCTCGACCACATCGACCGTGACGGCGCGGGCGATGTCGGCGGCGCGCTCGAAGGTGAGCCACTTGACAAAGGGCGTGCGGTTGCGCAGAAATTCCTGGGCGGCGGGCGTGCGCGATGCGGCGCTGCGCAGGGGCAATATCTCGCGTTCGGTCTCCAGCGCAATTTGCCATTCGGCCCCAGCGGGCGCGGTAATGTCCCGCCCCAGCAAAAAGTAGAGCCGATCAACGTTGGCGATCAGCTCAAAAATGTCCGCCTGCGATGCGCCGCCGGCGGGCGTGCGCCGGATTTCGGTGGCGATGCTCACGGGCAGCGCGGCCAGCGCGCGGCCAATCACGGCGCGCTCGGCTTCGAGATCGTTGGTGGCGGCGACGAAGAGACGAAGGGGTTCAGACATATTGGGCGCAAGGGTTGGTGAAGGGCAAAGGAAGTCGGGTGATGTAAGTCGCAACCGACGCTCATGGTTCGTTGGTGGTAATCGGCAGGCAATGAATTGCCAGCCTACACTGCAAAACGCGCTAAAGCGCGTTGGATTGCTGGCGTTCAACGCGCTTTAGCACGTTTTGCAAATTAGGTGATGAATTCATTCATCGCCGATGGAAGCACTCGACACGGCATCGCAGTTAAGCGGAGGGCAGAGTTGGCGAAGGCGGCAAGTCAAACGAATCTATATTGCCACCCCCCTCGTCCTCCGCAAGGTGTTCAGAATTGACCAAATACTCCTGGGCACAAATCGCTTGGCCCGCGCCGCAGCAAGCGCCGACTAGCGCCAGGGCCAGCCAGGTGATTGCGGAATCAACCGGCGCAGCGCTGCGCCACACCAAGGGCGACGCCACCACTGCCGACCCCAGAACCATCCCAAAGACCAATCCCCATGTCGTCGCGCCCATCCAAGGCACGGCGATGCGACGCGTGGGGGCAGACATCGCCAGCGCCACGGTCGGCGGCAGGGCGGCAACCACGGCGTAGAGCAGACTTAGGAAAACGACGGCCGTTGACCAGAGCAGGAAAAAGGGATAGGGGAAATCAAGCGGCAGGGCCGTGCGCAGAACCAGACTGCTGGCAAAGGCCGCCAGCGGCAGACTAAACACCCACTGCCCCACGCCAACCACCATCCACCACGCCCCAATTTTTAGCACGGAGCGCCGCATGAACCACCACTGCGCCACGCCCAGCAGCAGCCCCGGCGCAACCAGCGTAATCATCGCGATGGCGTTCAGTTCGCCGAGCGCAATCTCCAGCGGCAGCGGTCGCAGCGCAGCAAGCAGCCACCAGCCAAGCGCATAAGCAGCGGCGTTGGCGGCAATCCAGGGGTAGGTGAGGTAGGCGGTGTTGTCTTGGTGAGCGGGCATTAAAATTGGGGAGCAGGGATTGAAGAACAGAGATTTCCAAGCTAGCAAAGCCTTCAATCTCTAATCTCCAATCGCTAATTCACCGTAGTGTTTCACTGTAGTGTAACCACCTGCTGGCGCGGGGCCAAATCTTCGTGCGAGATAGTGCGCTGAAGCAGCTCTAAATCGGCGTCGACCATCATGCGCACGAGCTGCGGAAAATCGACTTCCGGCTTCCAGCCCAGCACGCGACCGGCCTTCTCCGGGCTGCCCACCAGCAGGTCGACCTCGGCGGGGCGATAGAATTTGGCGTCCTGCACCACGTGCTGATCCGCGTCCAGCTCGAGGTAGTTAAAGGTTTCGTCAACCAGTTCGCGGATCGTGTGCGTCTCGCCCGTGGCAACGACGTAATCGTCCGGTTTGTCCTGCTGGAGCATCAGCCACATGGCGCGTACGTAATCACCCGCAAAACCCCAGTCACGCGAGGCATCGAGGTTGCCCAGCCGCAGCTCGTCCGCCAGCCCCAGCTTGATTTTGGCCGCGCCGTAGGTCACCTTGCGGGTGACAAATTCGAGGCCGCGCCGGGGACTTTCGTGGTTGAACAAGATGCCGGAGCAGGCAAACATGTCGTAGCTCTCGCGGTAGTTGATGGTGATCCAGTGGCCGTAGAGCTTGGCAACGCCGTAGGGGCTGCGCGGGTAAAAGGGCGTCGTCTCGCGCTGGGGCACTTCCTGTACTTTGCCAAACATTTCGCTGCTGGAGGCTTGGTAGAAGCGAATCTGCCGGTCGATGGTGCGGATGGCATCCAGGAGGCGGGTGACGCCTAAAGCGGTAAATTCACCGGTGAGCGTGGGCTGGGCAAAGCTGGTGGGGATGAAAGATTGGGCGGCCAGATTGTAAACCTCGTCCGGCATATATTCGTGCAGGATGCGCGTCAGGCTGGTCTGGTCCAGCAGGTCGCCCTGCACCAGCTCAACTTTGTCCTGGAAGTGGGCGATGCGCTCAAAGTTAATGGTGCTCGTGCGGCGCACCATGCCGACGACTTTGTAACCTTTATTGAGCAAAAATTCAGCCAGATAGCTGCCGTCCTGGCCGGTGATGCCGGTGATGAGGGCGGTTGGCATAGGTTCCTCCGTGATTTGTATTACGTAGTGCGTACTGCGTATGCTTGTTTGTTGACTAGCTTGATAAAGCGCGACTTTGTAGTCGTCGTCGTTCAGAAGTTTGACCGATGCGAAGATCGGTTGTCCACTGTAGCCCACTGCAGATCACACATGCTCTGCTATGTGACTATCTCAACTTAAACCCCACAATTGGGGGAACTCGAGATCAACTAGGGTCGACTATTTTGTCACCTCGCGGAGCACAGGTGACCTACGGGACTTGTTGTTCCATCCCTAAACGGCCCGCGGCTCAACTGCGTTCCCCCGCACCTGGTCACGCCAGTAAGCGAGCAGGTCGCGCAGCGTGTCGCGCAGGGTGTAGCGGGGCTGCCAGCCGGTGGCGGCGACGAGGCGGGCGTTGTCGCAGACGCTGCGCGGAACGTCGCTGGGGCGCAGGCGATCCGGGTCCGTTTCGATGGCGACATCGGCGTGGGACAGATCGAGCAGCGTCTCCAGCAGATGCTGGACGGGCCAGCTTTGGCCGCTGCCAACGTTGTAGGCCGCGCCCGCGTCGCCGTAGCGCATGAGCAGCCAGTAGGCGTGCACAACATCGCGTACGTCGGTGAAGTCACGCTGGGCGCTGAGATTACCCACGCGCACAACGGGCGCGCGCTGTCCCGCCTCGATCTCGGCAATCTGCCGGGCAAAGGCGCTGGCGGCAAAGTTGTCGGCCTGCCCCGGCCCGATGTGGTTGAAGCTGCGCGCGCGCACAATCGGCATCGCGTGGCTTTGCCAGTACTGCAGGCCCATCATATCCTGCGAGATTTTGCTGACGCCATAGGGCGAATTGGGCCGGAAGACCGTTGCCTCGTCGATGGGCAAATCCTGGGGCTGGATCAGGCCGTAGACCTCGTTCGAGGTCACCACCAGCGTGCGGCAATCCGGCGACCAGCGGCGCAGCGATTCCAGCAGATTGAGCTGGCAGCCGATGTTGAGTTCGTAGGTCGTCCACGGCTGCTGCCACGAGCCGCCCACGTCGCTCCACGCCGCGAGGTGCAGCGTTACGTCCGGCTGCACCTGCTCGACGAGTTCGCTGGTCCAGAGCGCGTTGCGCAGGTCGCCGCGGTGCAGGTGCAGGCGCGGATTGCCCAGCCAGCGCGCAATGCGCCGGTCGTGCCGGTGGACGACACCGTGCAGCTCGACGGATTCCCCGCGGTGCTCCCCGTGCTCGTCGCCAAGCAGATAGTTCGTCAGATGGCTGCCGACAAAGCCGGCGATCCCCGTTAATAAAACGCGCACGCGCGCTCCTTTCTGCCTTGGCTGAGCGCCCAGTATAGACGATGGAGCGGCGTGGCTCCAATATCGGGCCGCTAGATTTTACAGGAAATTCGTCATGCCGCCGCTGGTCGCCCAACATTGCGCCGATGGCGAACGGCGTGCAGGACGGTATGCTGTCGGTGAGTCAACGACCCACTTACGCACCGCGGCAAATCTTATCGCTCTCCCACGTTGCTCCCACGACTTTACTTCCACTGCCGCCAATCAACAGGAGCAATTGCATGTTTGAAAGTTTCTACACCCTCTTCGCCGGGCTTGAGCCGCTTGGCGCGGGCCTATTGGCGCTGGGCACGCTGCCCACGCTCATCACGCTGACCCAGACCCGACCGTTAGCCATGCGCTCGATATCATTCCAAGAAGCCCCTGCCACCAGCGCAGATTGCGACACGCTGGCCCACTACCGCAGCACCAATCTGTATCACGAACTGCCCCAGTATGAAATCTCGTACGAGGCCAAAGACTGGCAGTTAACTGCCAACCAGCATCGCGGGCGAGTCAAGCTGGTTCACCAACACCTCCACGGCTGCCATCTCGGGCTGGACGCCCGCCCGCTCAGCACAACGCGTCTTACGCAGAAAACGCTGGCCGGACGTGTCTGGTCGCTCTACCTCATCGACCCCTGCACGCTCCACTATGCCTGCCCCATCGACGACATTGCCTTTTTCTTCAACGTCGCGCTGCCCTACCCTTACCACGTCGTGGAAGATGGGCAGGCTGCGCAGGTGCAGGCCGCTGCGTGCGCAGCGGAAGCCGTAATGGACACCTTTGTGCTGGTGTAGCAGCGGTGGTCAGGGGCCCCGGCACGCGCCACACGCCTCCTTGTCTTCGTCTTCGCTTCTGATGTTGGTGCGTGCTGGGGACGCGAATTACCCCGGCCCGGTGTGTCCATCTCTAACAGAGCGCAAACGGCGCGCTGACGACTATCTAATTTGTCTCTGCTATCTTGAACGCAAGAGAAGCAGAGGCAAACTATGGTCAAAGTTCACAGCACAACAACCGATTCGGCCACGGCGTGGCGCGTGCGTGATGCCCTGGCGGCCCACCCGCTGCTCGGTGGCTCGACGGCGCAGATCACCGTGGTGGCGACGCAGCACGGCGTTTCGCTGCACGGCTGGGCGCACGATGCCGCCATCGAGCGGCTGGCGACGCGGCTTGCCCTGCGCGCGGCGGGCTGCCGTCCCGTTTCTTTATCGTTGAAGAGCGGCAAATTCCCGCAGTGCAAAAATTGAGTGCGCAAAAATTGCAAACAAAAAGCCTCCAGTCACGCGTGACTGGAGGCTTTTTGTTTGCAGTGGAGGCGACATATCACTTACGGATACAGCCGGTAGAGCCGAAAGAAAGAGTTATCAATCGGCAGCACTTCCACCTCACGGAAGCCCGCCGCCAGCGCGTAATCACGCATCGTCTCCGCGCGCATCACCGTGCCGTTGGCGAGGCGGCGCATCGTTTGCAGCACGCTCACGGGATCGCCCATATTGTGGATGCATTCAAAGGCGGTGACCAAGCCATAGCGGCCGTTGAGCAAGGCTTCGCCCGCATCGCGCGCGTGGAAGGTGACGCGGTCGGTGCGGCCATGCCGCCCGGCCCCACAATCGTCAGCAGTATTTGGATTTGCTGCATCAAAGATCATTCTGTTGACAACCCATTGCCCCCGTGCTAGATTGACGCGCTCCCGCCGAATGTTTGGCGACAGTTAAAATCAACCATTC
This sequence comes from Caldilineaceae bacterium, assembly GCA_965213535.1. GTDB lineage: Bacteria > Chloroflexota > Anaerolineae > Caldilineales > Caldilineaceae > JBCCFC01. Next base: position 4,415,373 of record OZ243888.1, on the reverse strand, counting down.
CCACCTAAAGGAAAATCAAATGCGACCCAATACCATCCGCGACATGTGGCAGCGCGACGAGACGGTCGTGAACGGCTGGCTGCAAATTGCGCACCCCTTTGCCGCCGAAGTGATGGCCCACCAGGGCTTTGACAGCTTGACCGTCGACATGCAGCACGGGCCAATTTTCTACGAGAACGCGCTGCTCTCGCTGCAGGCCGTCTCCACCACGGAGGTGATCCCCATGGCGCGCGTGCCCTGGAACGAGCCGGGCATCATCATGAAAATGTTGGATGCGGGCTGCTACGGCATCATCTGCCCAATGGTCAACAATCGTGAGCAGGCGGAGGCTTTTGTGGGGGCTTGTCGCTACGCTCCCCGGGGCTACCGCTCGTACGGCCCGACGCGCGCCAGCCTCTACGCCGGGCGCGACTACGCCGCCCACGCCGACGAGACCATCATCACCATGGCGATGATCGAAACGGCGGAGGCCATGCAAAACCTGGATGACATCCTCAGCACGCCCGGCCTCGATGCGATTTACGTCGGCCCGGCGGATCTCAGCATCTCACTGCGGGGCAACCCCGTGCCGGACATGGACGGGCCGGAGGTCAATGAGGCGCTGGACACGATCATCGAGGCCGTGCACCGCCACCAGCTCTTTGCTGGCATCCACACCGGCAGCGCCGCCAGCGCCCGTCAAATGCGCGACCGCGGCTTCCGCTTCGTCACCATCTCCTCGGATGCGGGAATGCTGGCCACACAGGCGGCGTCGGCGGTCAACGAGGTGAAGTCGGGCAAGGTGCAGGTGGAGAAGCCCTCGAAGGGGCCGTACTGATTACTGCCCACTGCTTACCATCCCATGCGCCCCACCACCCGCGACCGCCTGCTCGCGCTCAACCGTCGCTTTTACGAGCGCGTGGCTCATTCGTTTCACGAGACGCGGCGCAGGCCCCAACCCGGCCTGCTGCGCGCCGTGGATTTTCTGCCGCGCCCGAATCAGCGCCCGCTGCGTCTGCTCGATGTGGGTTGCGGCAACGGTCGCTTTGCGCGTATACTCAACGACCAAGCCATCGCCTGCGACTACACCGGCGTGGACGGCAGCGCGGCCCTGCTTGACTACGCTCGCACGGAAGCGCCGGGCTGGCCACACGTGGCGGCCACGTTGATCCAAGCCGATCTCGCGCAGCCGGGCTGGCCGCTGCGCCTGCCCAAGCCGTCGTTTGACGCCGTCACCTGCTTTGCTACGCTGCACCACCTGCCCGGTCGCTCGCTGCGCCAGCGCGTCGTGGACGATCTGGCGGCTCAGCTGGCCGACAACGCGCCGTTGATCCTGTCGTTCTGGCAGTTTTTGGACGATGCGCGGCTTGCCAGCAAGCGGCTGCCGTGGGCCAGCATCGGCCTCGACGCAAGCGCCGGAGAAGACCCCGGTGCAGACGACGCGGCCCCAGATGACTTAGAGCCGGGCGATGCGCTGCTGCCCTGGCAGCAGACCGACGCCATCCGCTACGCCAACCACGTCGACGAAGCCGAGGCGCGCGCGCTGGCCCAGGCGGCTGGTTTGCGCGTCGCCGACTGCTACTGCGCCGATGGCAAATCGGGGCGGCTGGGGCTGTATTTGGTCCTGAGACGTGAGGCGTAAGTATTTGGCCCGTGAGGGAGGGTTAGATTCCGTTGACGTTTGAGCGTGGCCCTCACCCCTGGCCCCTCTCCCAGAATGGGAGAGGGGAGAAGTAGCTCTCTTCTCCCGCGTATGGGGGAAGGGCTGGGGATGGGGGCGCAGGTTGCCCCACCATTTCAAGGCTGCCTAGTGAAGTGTCAGCGGACCCTACTAATCCTCACGCATCAACTACTCACGCCTCTCCCAATTCTTTAAATTTTCCAACTTTTCCCATGACCGACGACCTCAACCAGCCCCTCATCGATGCCTTTCGCGAGCGCTACGGCGCAGCGCCCACGCACGTCGCGATTGGGCCGGGCCGCGTCAACCTAATCGGTGAGCACACCGACTACAACGACGGCTTTGTCCTGCCCATCGCCCTGCGGCGCGACGTACGCATTGCCCTGCGGCGGCGCAGCGACCGACGGCTGCGGCTGCTCTCGCTGGAATACGACAACGTGGCCGAAATCGATTTGGATGCGCCAGCGCACAGCGAGCGCATCCTGTGGAGCAACTACGTGAGCGGCGTGGCGTGGGCGCTGGGCGAGAAGCTGGCCGAACGTGGCCAGCGCCTGCAGGGCTTTGATGGCGTTGTGAGCGGCAACGTCCCGCGGGCGAGCGGATTGAGCAGCTCGGCGGCGCTGGAGGTGGCGGCGGCGCTTGCGCTGCTAACGGCTGCCGGGGTGGGCGACGCGCTCTCCGGCGTGGAGATCGCCCAGGTGGCGCAGCGGGCCGAGAACGACTTCGTCGGCGTCAAAAGCGGCATCATGGATCAGTTTATCAGCACGTTGGGGCAGGCCGATCACGCGCTGCTGATTGACTGCCGCAGCCTGGACTACGAGCTGATGCCCTTCCCCAGCGAGGCAACGGTCGTGATCGGCAACACGAAGGCTTCGCGCTCGCTGGCGGGCAGCGCCTACAACGAGCGGCGCGCCCAGTGCGAGGAGGGCGTGCGGCTGCTGCGGGCGGCCCTGCCCCAAATCACCGCCCTGCGCGACCTTTCCAGCGCGGAGCTGGAGACGCACAAAGCCTTGCTGCCCGCGCTAATCTACCGCCGCTGCCGCCACGTGGTCCAAGAGAACGAGCGCGTGCTGGAGACGGTGCGGGCGCTCCAGGCGGGCGACCTGGTGCGGGTGGGCACGCTGATGAACGAGAGCCACGAAAGCCTGCGCCACGATTACGAGGTAAGCAGCGACGCGCTCGATCTGATGGTCGACGCCATGCGCGGCGCCGGGGGCGTTTACGGGGCGCGGCTTACGGGGGCGGGCTTTGGCGGCTGTGCGATTGCGCTTGTGCCGCTCGGCCAGGAACAGGCCGTGGCCGACGCCATTTTTGAGCAATACCCCAAAGAAACCAACATCTGGCCCGAAGTCTACACCACGGGCGCGGCGGACGGCGCGCGGGTGGAGACGCTGTAGGCCGCTCGTTACGACGCTCGTTACGACGCTCCTGCTGCGTAATGCCTTGCTGGACGCTCCGCGTCCCCTTGCAATCAGCTTCCATCAATCCATTTCGATTCGCCTGCCACCGCGCGACGCAGGAGCGTCGCCAACAGGCATTCCCACGCAGAAGCGTGGGAACGAGTACAACTTTATGATGAACGCGCCCCTTGTCGCCCTCGAATCGACCGTGATTTCGCACGGCCTGCCCTACCCCCACAACCTGGCCCTCGCCCGCGACATGGAGGCCGCGGTGCGCGCAGCCGGCGCGCAGCCTCGCACCGTTGGCGTGATCGATGGCGCGCTCGTTGCCGGGCTGGAAGAGGGACAGTTGACGCGGCTGGCGAGCGACGAACACGTGCGCAAAATTAGCCGACGCGATTTGCCCGTGGCCGTGGCGCGCGGGGAAAGCGGCGGCACGACCGTTGCCGCGACAATGTGGATTGCGCAGCGCCACGGCATTGAGGTCTTTGCCACGGGCGGCATTGGCGGCGTGCATCGGCAGCCGGGCGGCGCGCTCGGCGCGGGCAGCCCGGATGTGAGCGCCGATCTGCCGGAGCTGGCGCAGACGGGCGTGATCGTCGTCTGCGCTGGGGCCAAAGCGATTTTGGATTTGCCCGCGACGCTTGAATATCTGGAAACGAGTGGGGTGACGGTGATCGGCTGGGAGACGGAAGAATTCCCGGCGTTTTACAGCCGGGGCAGCGGCGGCCTGCCGGTGGACGTGCGCTGCGACGGGGCGGGCGAAGTGGTGGACATCTGGCGAGCCAAGCGCGAACTGGGGCTGCCGGGCGGGCTGCTCGTCGCCGCGCCGGTTCCGGCGGCGCACGAGCTCCCCGCCGCCGAGATCGAGCCGCTGATCAAGCAGGCGCTGGACGAAGCCGCCGAGCGCGGCCTGCGCTCGGCCCAGGTCACCCCTTTTCTGCTGGCGCGGCTGGCGGCGTTGAGCGGCGAGCGCAGCGTGCACACAAACGTCGCGCTGCTGAAGAACAACGCGCGCGTCGCGGCGAAGATCGCCGTGGCGCTAGTACATCCCGGCGGAAATAAGTAGGCAGTTTTTTTGCGTCTGCCCGCCAGAGGTCACAGACGAATTTATCTGCCGTGGTATGTACACCCAAATGTACTAGTGTCGTGTCAAGGCTGAAATGATGGATATAAGCGACGCAATTTGATGCGAGCGTCAGCGGTTGTAAAGCGCCAGTCGACGGAAGCAGCATGGATGTTGCGTTGCGCCTGCCAAGCAGCGACTTCGGAGGTAAGAAAGTCTTTATCATCAATGCGCCGGTCGAGACATTGGCTGCCGAGCACATTTAATTCAATCTCGGCCATATTGAGCCAACTGCCATGCTTAGACGTGAAATGAAAGTCAAGGCGCTCCAAAATTCGTCGTGCTTCGGCGGGTTCAAAGGCTTGGTATAGAGCAGCCGCTTTATGGGTACTCAGATTATCTTGGACAACTCGCACAACGGTTGCCTCTGGGAAATGGACGTCGACCAAGTCTCTCATGCAATGAGCATAATCAATCATCGTGCGGTTATCAGTCACATCAACATGCCGCCAGCCATGTAACGGTGCGAAAAACATAAACAGGTTCACCGTGCCATGGCGTTCGTATTCGTAATCATAGCGCAGTGGCTCACCGCACTGCATAGGGATAGGCGATTTCGTTTCACCGATTAATTGCTTTGTTCCTTCATCAAAGCAGACAACTGGGCGCCGAGGATCATACGGCTCGTGATATAACTCCAACACATCTTCCATCGCACAAACAAACTCGGCATTTGCTTCTGGCGCAATCACCCACTGCTTTTTCCGCCACGGCTTCAGTTCGTTTTTTTTAGCGCTTTGCGCACGGTCTCGTGTGAAATACTCTCGCTTTCAACCTGCTCCAGAGTAACAATATGCTCTGACAGGAGACGCAAACTCCAGCGTGCCTGGCCCGCAGGTGGTTCGCTACAGGTCATCGCAATTAGCTGTGCCTCGGTTGCACCGTCTATCTTGCGCTCATAGAGGCGACTTGTCTTTTTCCGATTGATCGCAGCATCTAACCCTTCTTCGGTATACCGTTTCCGGATTCGACCCACCGTCGCATATCCAACATTCAGCGCTGTAGATATTTGCTTATCAGTCCATTTCTCATCGGCCTTGAGCAGGATCCGAACCCGAGTCAACTTTCGGGCCTTTTCTACTCCACTTGATACGAGATTTTCCAAATGGTCCCGTTCCGTCTCGCTTAGATTGACTTCATACTCTTTCTTTCTACCCATTTTCTCCCCCTGATGCTTCGTTTTTTAGGAGAATAGCTCACTTGCTTTTCCTTATCAAATTACCCTTGACACGACACTAGTCTGTTGGAACAAATGACGGTACCACATGTTAGCGCTTGAATCTTGGCTGTGGCCGACGCCCGCAGCGTGCCCCAACTCGTGACGCACCACCGAACGCAGAGAGTACGTGTTTGCTGGCCCTGGCGCCACTCCTGCAGGGGTGGCGTCGTTTGCCCAAGGTTCCTCGCTGTTGATAACTATATTCTCCTTGCTTTTCCAAAAGGGGCCATACGTAGTGCTGACGGCATAAGCAAGCGTTCCGTCTTCAATGTCGGGAAGGACTGGACTAAACTCTCCAAAGAATATACCCACGTCGCTAGAACTACCTACCTCGGTATACTGAAACGTATAGTCTGGTCCTCCCCAATTTACCGCCCCTTCTGACCAATCTCTTGCCGCCTCTCTCACCGTGGCTTTGCGATCGTCGGGAAAGAACGTTGCAAAGCTATAGGTGGCTCGTGGAGTCGGCCATCGCTTTACGGTCAGAGCATAGGCCTCCACCGGAATCACAAAAGCTGCGACGATAACGAGCGCGAGCAGCAGAGCCGCCACGCGCGAGAGCAAAGGGCGAGTCGAAAACCAAGTGCGCATCGATAGACCTCCAATTCAACGGAAACCGTGACGAACCTATACAGTTGGGTTGAGAAACGAACAAATACGCAGCCACAGAAGAACGAACGTCGGACACACGCGATACTGAGGACATCTGTAGTATACACCCATTTTTTTTTTCTTTGTCAACCCCCAATTTTGACCAATTTTTAGTCGGTGGAGGAATGGTCAGCACTGCGCCAGGCTGAGGCGCAAGCAGAGCGGCTGGTCGGTGGTGGGCTTTAACTTTTTCGAAGTATGAGTGTCGCTGCCGCAGAAACCAAAAATGCAGGGCATGGCTGCCCTGCATTGTAGCGTACGATAAATTTTTGCGGCAAGCGGAACGATCTTATGCGTGCACCACCGCTTCGTCCGCCTCCACAATTTGGCCGGTGACGGTAAAGATAACGCGCTCGCAGATGTTGGTGGCGCGATCACCCGTGCGCTCCAGATTGTGCAGCGCCCAGATCAGATAGTTGCCGCGGTCAATGGTCTCGCTGTCGTTAAACATCATCTCGAACAGCTCGCGCTGAATTTTGTTGTACAGGTCGTCGATTTCATCGTCGCGCTGGATGATGGCGTAGGCTGCTTTGGCATCGCGCTGCACAAAGGCATCCAGCGACTCGCGCAGCATGTCGATGGCCATCTCGCTCATGGGGCGCATGTCCGCCGGCAGGGGGAGCCGGGGCTTGCCCGCCGAGATGCGGATGATTTTGCTGATGCCTTTGGCATAGTCGCCGATGCGCTCCAGCTCCCCGCCGATTTCCAGCATGGCGGCAATCAGCCGCATGTCGCTCGCCATGGGCTGCTGCGAGGCGATCAGGAAGAGACACTGATCTTCGATGGCGTACTGCTTCTCGTTGATCGCGCGGTCTTCGCTCTTGATCCGGTATGCCGCATCGACATCGCCAAGGGCCAGGGCGTCCACCGCATCGCGCAGCGCAACGCTGACCATGCTGCCCATCATTAATATCTCGTCCTGCAGCGCTTCTAAATCTCGTTCAAATGATTCGCGTGCCATCGTATTCTCCCCTCCGTTTATGAGTCTCGTAAAAAGTTGATGATTTGGTCGCCAATTTCGTCGCGCACCTGACGAAAGACGGCCATCTGTTCCGCTTCGGTTCCGCTTGCCGTCGCCGGATCGACAAACGGGATGTGGGTTGTCTTGCCCTCGCCCAGCCACACGGGGCAATCTTCGGCGGCGCTGTCGCAAACGGTAATGACCCGATCATACGCCACCCCACGAAGGTCTTCCGTGGATTTCGACCGGTTGCTGCCCAGATCAATGCCGATTTCAGCCATGGCCCGAATCGCCAGCGGATGCACGTAGCCCGAAGGCCGCGTCCCCGCCGAATCGGCCCGCCAACTGTCGCCGAGCTCGTGGTTGATCAACCCTTCGGCCATTTGGCTGCGGCACGAGTTGCCGGTGCAGAGAATGAGTACGCGGTTCATGGTAGAATTAGAGGTTGGTGATTGATAATTTGTGATCGGTAATTAGGTTCCGTTGCCAATTCGTTGAGAGGGCTTGAAAGGTGAGTCGAGCGCGCCCTCATCCCCAGCCCTTCTCCCATTCTGGGAGAAGGGAGCCAATCTCTCCCCTCTCCCACGGTGGGAGAGGGACCGTGGGAGAGGGACCGTGGAAGAGGGGCCGGGGGTGAGGGCCACTTTCCAAATTCAACGGAACCTAGTAATTGGGGCTGGGGTAATGTAACCCTGGATGGTATTTAGCTGGGATCGCGTAGGCCAACCACGGTTACCAGCTGCCGAATCTACCCAAAGCGCCCCGTAATATAATCTTCCGTCCGCTGATCGCCTGGGTTGGTGAAGAGCGCCTTGGTCGAGCTAAACTCGATGAGCTGACCGGAGCGCTTTTCGTCGACGGAAAAGAAGGCCGTGTAGTCGCTGACGCGGGCGGCCTGCTGCATGTTGTGGGTGACGACGATAATGGTGTACTGCTCGGTCAGCTCCTTCATCAGCTCTTCGATACGCAGCGTGGCGATGGGGTCGAGCGCGGAACAGGGCTCGTCCATCAAGATAATCTCCGGGCGCACGGCAATCGCGCGCGCGATGCAGAGCCGCTGCTGCTGGCCGCCGGAAAGGCTGTAGGCGCTCTGATTGAGCTTGTCGTTGACCTCGTTCCACAGCGCGGCGCCGCGCAGCGATTCCTCTACCAGATCGTCCATGTTGCCCTTGAAGCCGTTGATTTTTGCACCCCAGGCGATGTTGTCGTAGATCGATTTGGGGAAGGGATTGGGCTTCTGGAAGACCATGCCCACGCGGCGGCGCACCTCCACGGGGTCGATGCCTTTTTTATAGATATTCTCGCCGTAGAAGAGCACCTCGCCCTCCACGCGCGCGCTGGGAATGAGGTCATTCATGCGGTTAAAGCAGCGCAGCACCGTGCTTTTGCCACAGCCCGACGGCCCAATTAGCGCGGTAATTTTGCGCGCGGGCACGTCCAAATCCACATTCTTCACGGCCAGAAAATCGTCGTAATAAACGTGTAAATCTTTGGCATTTACCGCGTGTTTATCATAGTCGCCGGGGTTGCGCACGTCGGGCCTATCCGAAACCTGATTGGCGAGAGAAGTCGAGGTCATATTGGTTCTCCTAGTAAATATCTAAAGTAAAGTCAACTCGAAAAGCGGAGTAGACCCCTCCACCAAATTTGGGCGAGCTGCGACTGGACAGACGAAGAATCGGCGCCTCCCCCAGCGAGGGGAGGCTGGGTAGGGATGAAAACGCTGACTTTCATTTTGACTTCACTTTATAAAGCATTCCGACTATCCCTGCTCCATGCTAAAGCGGTTGCGTAAAATAATCGCCGTGGCGTTGAGCGTGAGCAGCAGCACCAGCAGCACAACAATCGCCGCGGCGGCAATGTGCTGGAATTCAGCCTGCGGGCGCGCCGTCCACTGATAGATTTGCACGGGCAAGACGGTGAAGCCGGATAGCACGTTGCTGGGGTTGTTGGTGATAAACGTTGAAGCACCCACCACCACGAGCGGGGCCGTTTCACCCAGCGCACGCGACATTGCTAAAATGTTCCCCGTGAGAATGCCGGGCAGCGCATTGGGCAGCACGTGGTTCCAAATAACCTGCCATTTGGTGGCTCCCAGCCCATACCCTGCTTGGCGCAGCGAATCCGGCACGGCGCGAATCGCCTCCTGGGCGTTGATGATAATCAGCGGCAGCACGAGCAGGCCCAGCGTTAAGCCACCAGCGAGAATTGAGCGATCAAAACCATCCCAGCCGGGAATCGCCGTGCCGCGGACAAAGATGGCCAAGCCCAGCAGGCCATAGATGATCGAGGGCACGCCCGCTAAGTTATCGATATTGGTTTTGATGATGCGGTTAAGCGCGTTTTCCGCCGCGTACTCTTCCAAGTAGATGGCTGCCCCCACGCCAACCGGCAGGGCAAAGAGAATCGTAATTCCAATAATCCACAGCGAGCCGAGAATCGCAATCCGAATACCGGCCAGCGCCGGCTCGGACGACTGTGGGCGACGCAAGAAGCTCAGGTTAACCCAGCTCCGCCATTCCACCGTTGCATCTTGATATTCTTCGGCCACTTCCTGCTCGATTGCCGTCCTGCCGAACAGGGATTCCACCAGGTCCCACGAATCCTCTACCTGTGGGTCCACGACGTACTCGCTAACGAGATCGAAAAGTCGACCCTGGCTCAGCTCTTCGAGCGGCGCTTCTCGCGTTTCAACCACGCGAATCACGTTGGATCGAACGTTTTCACGCGCAATGGTGATGAGCGCCTCCGCTGGCAAATCAACCAGGTTGCGGTCAAAGATATTCTCGGCAAAAAAGTCCAGCGTGCCGCTATCGATGCTGGGAATGTAGCGGGTGATGGGCTCGGCGGGCCAATCGCCGTTGACATCCGCCCACGTTTCCGCTTCGGTAAAAATTTGGCGCAGCTCCTCCTGCGAGGCGTTTTCGAGAAAGCTGTTTTGGCTGCTTACCACAATGGCGATGGCGTCCGTGCCCACGCGCAGGCCCACCGGCTCTAGATTCTCCTCGCGGCAAACGTCCATCTCCACACGCGAGTAGGGGCGGCTGGCGTTGGCAACGTCCGCACTCTTATCCAGGCAGAGCGCCGTAAAGCCAGCCTTGGTGCCGATGCTTTCAATGCTAATTTCACCGCCAAAGCCCGTGTCGGCTTCATACCGCTCAACAAGGGCCTGCGTCAGCGGCGCAACGGTCGAGCTGCCGGCAAAGACAATGCTGCTGTCGTCGCTTGTGGCGTCTTCGGCAACGGCGCTTTGCAGCGTCTCCAAGTTGGTGCGGGGCTCTTCCGAGGTAAAGGGGAAGTAGCCCACCTCATCGATCACGCTGTTGACATTCTCCAGGTAGTAGCTGAGGAAATCGACAACCCACGGCTTATCCTCCACAATTTGGGGGGCAGTATAGATAAAGAGTGGGCGCGCCAGCGGATAGCGCTCGCCCTCTTCTTCTGCCTCTACGGACGCAATGGAGGGAGTAATGCCATCCACGGAGACGGCACGCAGAACGTCGGCGCGCTCTTGGAAGAATGCGTAGCCAAAGAAGCCGATGGCGTTGGGATCGTTGGCAATGGCCTCGGCCAGCGCGGCATCGTCTTCGCTGGTCTCCGCGGCTACCCCAATCATGCGGCTCTCTTCGATGTTGCGAACAAGCGTTGTCGGCTCAACGCTATTGCGAACGGCAACCAAACCAAAGGATTGATTCAAAATGTTGTAGAGCAGCGCCAACAGAACGACAATGCTGATAACAAGCGATGCCCGAAAAATTAGCAGCCAGATGCGCCCCCGGCGCTCGCGGCGCGTGACAAGCTTGTGGAACGCCTCGCCCTGGGGTAGCCCCTCGAAGGCGCTTGTTGACTTTGTCTTCTCTTCGCTCATGGAAAATTCTCCGTAATATCTTGCTGGACTATCTTGCTGAACCATCTTGCTGGCAGATTACCGACAGATTACCGACGGATTACCGACAGACTACCGACAGAATCTGGTGGGCAATGCTTACTCGTACTGCTGACGGAAGCGGCGTACAATCTGTCGGCTCACGATGTTGAGCACAAGCGTAATCAGGAAGAGCAGCAGACCAATGGCGAAGAGGCTGACGTAATCAATGCTGTCGTAGCTGAGATCACCGCCGCTGATGCGGACGATGTGGCCCGTCATTGTTTCAGCAGCGCGGGCTGGGTTAAAGGTAAAGTTGGGGCCAGCGCCCGCCGCCAGCGCCACGATCATCGTCTCGCCCACGGCGCGTGATGCCGCCACAATAAACGCCGCGGCCACGCCCGAAAGCGCCGCCGGCAGCACGATGCGCGTCGCCGTTTCAAAGCGCGTTGCACCCAGCCCATAGGAGGCCTCGCGCAGCGCACGCGGCACGGCGCGCAGGGCATCTTCGCTCATCGAGCTTACTAGGGGAATAATTAAGACACCCACCACCAGGCCAGCGGAGAGCATATTATAAATTTGAATGCTGGTATCAAACATGCCAAGCGCCGGGTTGAGCACCCTTTGCAGCAGCGGCGTCACAAAGGTCAGGGCAAAATAACCATAGACGACCGTTGGAATACCGGCCAGCACTTCCAGGATTGGCTTGAGCGTACCTCGCACGCGTGGAGAAGCATATTCGCTTAGATAGATGGCGGCGGCCAGCCCCAGCGGCAGGGCGACCAGCACGGCAATTGTGCTAACGATTAGCGTCGCATTAACGAGCGGCCAAATTCCAAAGCGTTCAATCTGTGGCTGCCAGACGGTGCCACCAAAAAATTCGGCAAATGAAACTTGCCGAAAAAAGGTAATCGAATCGCTTACCAGCACAAATACAATCCCAACGGTCGTCAAGATTGATAAGGCTCCACAGAGGAAGAGCAGCGCCTGGATCACCATCTCGCCGGGTCGCTGTTGGCGCGTTAGATCTTGGCCACCGGGTCCACCGCGCTCATTGTAAGCTTTGCTGTCTGGCATATCCAGGATGCTGCCCCCCCGCTGCGTCTCCGCCGTCGTAACCGAGGCCTGATTTAACTCCATGGCGCCACTTGATGCATCGCCCATAGTCGTCCTCCCATCGCTGATTATTAGGGTTCTCTGAGCTTTAGTGGTGAACCGGTTCAAACAACGCGACCCCACTATTCCCCAAAGGGCCATGATTACTTGGCGCAAATTTTGCCCCAGTGATGAACGCAAAAATTGGGTTTCTGCCTAAAGTTTACACCCGTAGATAAGGTGCAGGGCCATTTTAGAATTAGTCGGGTCTTTTTAAAAGAAAGCATTGGCCTGTTCGTGCTTTACATCTCACTCTTCACTCTTCGCACTTCACTCTTCGCGCTTCACTCTTCGCGCCTTGAAAGGCAAACAAACAGCAAGGAAGAATACCACCGTGAAGGGCAAGATGTAGACACAGAAATGGAGAGGGGCAGTAGCTCCTCTCCATTTCTGTGTCTGGCAACTCTTTGGAGCAATATGCTTACTGCCTAGCGGCCTGAAGCTCGCCCAACTCTTCGTTCAGCGCATCTTCGCCCAGCGGGAAGTAGCCGACCTCGTTGATCACGTCGTTCACGTTATTGAACGTGTAGGTCAGGAACTGCCCAACCTGCGGATTTTCAGCGATGATGGCTGGCGTGGTGTACATAAACAGCGGGCGGGCCAGCGGGTAGGTATCGCCCTCGACCGTTTCAGCGTTCGGCTCCACACCCTCGATCGCGAGAATCTTCAGCGCACCCTGGTTCTCTTCGTAATAGGCGTAGCCAAAGAAGCCAATGCCGTACTGGTCACCTTCGACGCCCTGCACGAGTACGTTGTCATCTTCGGAAAACTGCGTGTTGGCCGCGGTCAAAATCGGCTCATCATCCTCGTCAAAAACTTCTTCAACGAAGAAGTCAAACGTGCCGCTGTCCGTACCGGGGATGTAGCGGTCGATCGTCTCGGTGGGCCAGTCGGCGTTGATGTCGCTCCAGCGCTCGGCCGTAAAAAGCTGGCTCAGCTCTTCGATTGTTGCGCCATCGATCCAGTCGTTCTCGGGGTTAACCACAACGGCCAGACCATCCGTACCAATGCGGAACTCCTGGATATCTTCGATGCCGTTGGCGGCGCAGTTCTCAACTTCTTCGTCGTTGATGGGGCGGCTGGCGTTGGAAATCATCGACTCACCGTTGCAGAAGCGCTCAAAGCCGCCACCGGAACCGATGCTGTCGATTGTGGAATTGCCAGAGTAGCCATCCTCCTCAAAGCGCTCCATTACCGCCTCGGCCAGCGGGAAAACTGTCGAGCTGCCGGCCAGGACGAGATCGCCCTCCACCTCCAGCGGGTTGACTTCCATCATCGCACCGTCGGCCATCGCGGTATCGGTCACCGCTTCGGTGCCGGTCACGTCGGCATCAGCCGGGGCGTCGCTCGTGGCGGGGGCCGTCTCGCACGCGGACAGCATCAGCGCGAAGAGCGCGACCAAAATCAGTAAATACTTTCGCATTTTTACTCCTTGTAGAATTCTTAAAGTTTGCCTGGGCGGGCGTTTGTTTTCGCGGCAGCCGTTTTACGGCATCGCTCTGCAAGCGTAACACGAATCCATTAACGGCGGTTGGAGTCCGGTTAATAGCGCGCTAATGATATGTAAACATCCTGTTAACGTAGAGCAAGATGGGAATCGGCTTTACGCTCGTTTTGTATAAAAATTTCCCGTGTTCTTTAATTAGTTAACGGCGACTCGTTGATTACGCCTTGGGCAACGTAAAGCGAAAGGTCGTCCCGTGCCCCACTTTACTCTCCACCCAAATGCGACCGCTGTGTGCCTGAACGACATGTTTGGTAATCGCCAGCCCCAGCCCCGTGCCGCCGCCCGCCCGCGCGCGATCCGCTTTGTAGAAACGCTCGAAGATGCGGGGAATATGATGGCTGGCAATGCCGATGCCCGTGTCCTGCACGGAGATGGCAACTTCGTCGCCGCAGTCGGCGGCGGAGATCACGATGCGCCCGGCTTCCGGCGTAAACTTGATGGCGTTGTGCACCAGATTGGTCACCACCTGCTGCAGGCGCGTCTCATCCCCCAGCAGCAGCGGCAGATCGGGGGGCAGCTCGATCTGGAGCCGGATGCCCGCGCGCGAAGTCAGCGGCTCCATGCGCTCGACGGCTGGCTGCACAAAGTCCGCCACCTGCGTCGGGCGCAGCCGCAGCGGCACGCTCCCCGATTCGATCCGCGACAGCTCCAGCAGCTCCTCCACCATCAGCGCCAGCCGCTCGACTTCGTTTTCGATGCTGTCCAGAAAGCGGCGGGCCGCTGGCGGATCGTCCAGCGCGCTGTCGCGCAGCGTCTCGACCACGGCTTTGAGCGAGGCCAGCGGCGTGCGCAACTCGTGGGAGACGTTGCTAACAAAATCCTGGCGGATCGTTTGCAGCCGCCGCAGCCGCGTCAAATCCTGCATCACAACCAGGTAGCCGTGCGCCGCACCCGTAAAGAAGGGCGTGATGATAATCCGCAGAAAATGAGCCGCGTCCAGCTCAACCGTCTCGATCTGCTCTTCCTGCTTTTCGCGGCAGCGCTGCCAAATCTCAATCAGGCGGTGATCGCGCGCCACCTGGACAAAGGTAGCGTCTTCCAGCCCCACCTGCTTGATGTTCAGCAGCGCTTCGGCAGCGGGGTTGGTCAAGCGCACCTTGCCCGTGTTGCTCAAAATCAAGACGCCATCGCTCATGTTGGTGATGACACCCATCAGCCGGTCGCGCTCGCGCTGACGTTTATCCATCTGCTTTTGCAGCCGCCGCAGCATCTGGTTAAAAGCACGCGCCAGCTGGCCGACTTCGTCGCGCCGTTTGCTGGTGAGCTGGGCAGACAAGTTCTTCTCGTCCGTGCTTTCAATCAGCGCCGTCAACGCGCGCAGGGGGCGCGTTAGCCATTCCGAGAGCAAAATCACCGCCAGTGTTGTGGCTACCAGCGTGGCCGCCCCTGCCAGCAGAATCTCCAGCCGCGTGCGCTGACGCCAGCTAATAAAGGTGAGAAAGGCCAAAAAAATTGGCAGCAGCGTGGACAAATAAAAAACGGTGGTTCGACCGCGGATAAATCTCATATCAAACATGGCGCCGCCTTGGCTAAAAAGAAGTCGTAAAAATACGCCCTTCTTCATGCCACAGACGCGCGCGCTCGTCAACCAGCGACGGAGGGGGACAGCCCGCTGGATTCGGGATCGGCCATTTAAAAAGGGAGGATAAAGGGGGAAGGTTAACAAACACGTCGTCGTTTGTTAACAGCCTTTTAAGGTTGGCTCGCGCGTGCGTAATCGTCGAAAATATACGTCGAACGGCAGAGCTGGGGGGAGTTAAGTTGAGAACAGCTTCTCAACTGGATGAACGCGATAAGCAAGCGCGGCGGGCAGCGCCCCGGCTGCCAGGGCCAGCGCCGGCAGCAGCAGCCACAGCCACACCTCCCACTGCACCAGCCACGATACGGGGACCGGCACGGCGGATTGGCCCGTAATCGACCCCGCAACGGCCAGCGCCGCCGCCTGCCCCAGCACGCGCCCCAGCACCAGCCCCAGCAGCGCCACCAGCAGCGCCTCGAAGAGCACGATGCGGAAGACGCTCGCGCGGCTGGCCCCCAGCGAGCGCATGATGGCGATGGCCTGCTCGCGGGCGAGGGTGGCGCTGTAGATTGCCAGCAGCAGCGTTAGCGCCGCCATGCCGCCAGCCAGCCAGCCCGTGATGTTGAGGAGCTGCTGACCCTGGCTCAACAGGTCAAACAGCTCGCCCAATTCGCCGCCGGGGAAAGCGGCCTGTGCTTCCGTGCCCGTGTAAAATTCTTGCCACAAAAGATTGCTTTCCACGAAACCCACGGGCTGCACCAGCACTGCCGTGATCTGCCCGGCATCGACGTGCTCCTCGCCCCCGTGTTCCTCGTCCCCGTGTTCCTCGCCCCCGTGTTCCTCGTCCCCGTGTTCCTCGCCCCCGTGTTCCTCGCCCTCCTCATCCGCAGCAGGCAGATCAAGCTCGGGGCCGCTGAGCAAGCTCGGCCCCTCCTCGTGCACGGCCCACACGCTGCCCAGCGTGGTGAGAATGGCGTTGTCGTAGGCGCTGTTGGTCGGCTCCAGCGTGCCGACAATGGTGTGGGGAATGTCGTGCTCATCCCCCGCGAGGCCGGGCTCGACGCCGTGCTGGGGAAAGAAGCGGTCACCGATTTGCAGCCCCAGCGAGGCCGCCGCCCGGCTGCCGAGAATGGCTTCGTAATCTTCGTCAAACAGCTCGCCTTGGGCCAACTGGAAGACGGGCGGCTGGCGCAGATCGCGCCGCAGCTCAAAAAAGTTGTCGTTCGTGCCGATGATGCGCGCGCCGCCAACGTTGTCGCCCATGGCCAACGGCACGGCTAAGGTAACGCGCTCGTCCTCGCTCAGCTCTTCATAAATGTGATAGTCGATATTGCCGACGGGCGCGCCCCGCAGCAGCAGCGTGCTCAACACGAGCTGCTGCCCGCTCCCCTTGGCGCCGACAACCAGCACACCAAAGGGATCGCTGGCCTGCTTAATGCCCTCGCGCAGCCCGTCGCTCAGGAGGGTGACGGCGACGGCCAGGGCAATGGCGGCGGCGATCACGAGCGAGGCGATCAGCGTTTGAACGGGGCGAGATCGGATGTTGCGCCAGGCGAGGTGGAGATCGTAGAGCATAGGTGGGGTTTAATGGTGAACGGTCAACGGTGAATGGTGAATGGTGAATGGTCAATTGGCGTTGCCGACATTGCTGCCATACTTCGTTGACCATTGACAATCTACCATTGACCATTGACTATTGCTTCTGGGTCAGGTGGCCTTGAACGAGGTCGTAGACTTCCGCAAAGCGGCTGTCCAGCGACGGATCGTGGCTGCACAAAATGAGCGTGGCGTTTTCTTGAGCGCAAATTTCTTGCAGCAGATCGACGGTAGTGGTGCCCGCGCTGGGGTCGAGGGCGGCGGTGGGCTCGTCCGCGAGCAGGAGCTGCGGGCGGTTGGCCAGGGCGCGCGCGACGGCGACGCGCAACCGCTGGCCCGTGCTCAGCTGGCTGGGTCGATTGCGGGCAAAATCGGCGAGGCCGAGCTGATCGAGCAGCTGCCGGGCGCGTTGGCCACGCGCTCTGCTGCTGCGCTCGCCCGCAAAGGCCATCGGCATCTCGACATTTTCCTGAGCGCTCAACATTGGCAGCAGGTGGTGCGCCTGGAAGACGTAGCCGACGCGCGTCGTGCGGAAACGGTCGCGCGCGGCCTCGCCCAGGGCGTAGAGCGACTGGTCGCCGAGGTGGACTTCGCCGTGGGTCGGCGTAAGCAGCCCGGCCAGGATGTTGAGCAGCGTCGTCTTGCCGCTGCCGCTGACGCCGCGCAGCAAAATCTGCGCGCCATCCATCACCTCCCAACGCTCGATGTCGAGCACGGTGCGGTCGGGCAGATTGGGGGCGCTGTAGGTGTGGCAGAGGTTGTGGAGGCGGAGGGACATGAGGGTGAAGTATGGTTAAGCGAATTTTGCTTTTTGAGTGGCGAGTGGGATTGGAGATTGGACTGGTTGCCCAACCTTAAGTTCTGTTGACATTTTGCTGATGGCCCGGCTCTGGGCGGTGCACAGCGCCCCCCATGCCCAACCCTTCCCCCTTCGACGAGCTCAGGGACCTGCGGGGGAAGGGAGCCTTCTGCTCCCCTCTCCCATCCTGGGAGAGGGGCTGGGGGTGAGGGCCTGATTGACAGATGTCAATGGAATGTAATCTCCAATCTCTTCCCTTTAACTCCGAATCGGCTCAACTTCCTCCGCATAAATCCGCACCAAACTGACCATCCCCGTCTCCGCATCCTGCGACTGTCCAACTTCGAGGCGACCCGTAATGCGCAGCGGCTCGGTCGTCACCTCTATCGAATCGTCCATCAGGTAGACGACGGCAATATCGGTGGGCCAATCGGCGGCGGTAGAGCAGAAAGGGCAGAATTCAAGGCGAATGGCGGTGAGCACAAAGTAGTCGATCTCGGCCTTGAGCGGCGGGGCCATATAGCCCTCCATCATCACCTCCTGCCCATCGAGCGAGACGAGCTTGTCCGAGAGGATGAGGCCGGAGCGCATGTTGAAGCCGTCGTAGAAATCGTCGAAGTTGAGGGCGACGGGGAAGTCGTCAAAGGTCACTCGCGTGCGCGGCGTCGGCTGGACGACGGCGTCCGTGGCGGCGGCAATTACAGCGGCATTACCTATATTGGGGTTGATGTCGAGCGGCGTGGGCGTGCCAGCTAATGCGTCTCGATCGGCCTGCTCCGTGGCGATTTGTTCAACGGATGTCGCTTTTTCCACGGCAACGACTTCGGCCGGTGCACTGGTTGCAGCGGGCAAGGGCGTAGCCTCGGCCAGGTTTATGGCATCGATGCCGGTCTCGCTGCCAAGCGCGACGACCGTGGCGGGCGCGCGGGTGAGCGTGCCTTCGGGCAGCGGCGTCACGCGCGCCAACTCCTGGGCCGAGACGGGGCCGCAGGCGGCAATCGTCACCAGCAGCAGGGGCAGCAGCAAAATTCTGGCGTCGAGTTGATCTAAAACGTTCATGGCGTCTCCACCTAATTTATTCTTCAGCTAACCAATTCGGTTCGTTCTGTCTGGGCACAGTTTACTACAGCCAGATTAAAGCCTCTTGAGTGCCGCACACAATTGGGGAAACGTTTACAAAACTTTAACAGAAAGCCGACCCGGACGCGTCCGGATCGGCTTGGAAACTACGGGGAATGAATCAGCTTACGGCAGCAGCACGGTGTCAATTGCGTGGATGACGCCGTTGCTGGCCTCCACGTCGGCCATCACGACCGTCGCATCGCCAATCATCACGGTGTTGCCGTTGATGCTGACAGTGAGCGTGCCACCGCCCAGCGTCTCGATTTCCATGCCGTCCTCCAGGTCGCTGCTCAACACAGCGCCCTCGACGACGTGGTTGAGCAGCACTTCGGTCAGCAGACCGTCTGGGCTGGCTAGGGCGGCGTCCAGCGTGGCGGGGTCGAACGCGGCAAACGCGTCGTCCGTCGGCGCAAAGACGGTGAAGGGGCCTTCGCCGCTCAGCGTTTCGGCCAAGTCCGCCTCGGTGACGGCGGTGACGAGCGTGCTAAAGCCATCCGCGTTCACGGCCACGTCGACAATGGTGTTGCCCTCGCCCGTGGTGGCAGCGGCCTCTTCCTCGGCAGCGGCTTCATCGCCGCGGCCTCTTCCTCGGCCTGCATTGCACCACCCAAGCTGGCGTCCGACGGCTCCAGATTCAATCCGACAGCAGCGGCCATGCAGAAGAAGACCTCGGTGTTCTCCTGCGAGCGACCGAAGCACTCAGCGCCGGGGCCGTGCGCATAGACGGGGACGGATTGCAGCGTGTGGACGCTGCTCGTCGCGCTGTTGGGCAGATTGCCGCCCAGTAGTAGGCCGTTTGGATCGTCGTCCGGGTTGTCGATCGTGTTGCCCTCTTCATCGTTGATGGAGGGCGTGCGGTAGACCGGGCTCACCTGGAAATCTTCGGTAAAGAAGGGATTGTCCACCTTGCCCTGGGCCAGCACGATGCTCGGGGCCCAATCATCCGGGAAGAAGTCGCCGTCGGCATCTTCATAGGTGGGGAAGCCTGCATCGGCGTAGATGCCAATGGCGTTGCGCTTGCCAGCTTCGTCCTCGGCACTGTTAAACGCTTCCACATTCACCGTGCCGTAGACATCGTAGCCCTGGGCGTGGTCGCTCGTGACGATGACCAGCGTGTCCGGCGCATTCTCTTCGGCCCACTGCACGGCGGCGGCCACGGCCCGCTCGAACTCAATCTGGTCGGCCAGCGCGCGGTCAAAGTCCATTGGGTGCAGCGCCTTGTCCACGCTTGCGCCCTCGACTTCGAGGTAGAAGCCGTTGGGATTCTGACCCAGCACTTCCAGCGCGGCCAGCGTCATCACGTCCAGGTTGGGCTGGTCGGGAAATTCGGCGACGTTCTCGGTGTAGACATTCTTGTCCAGCCACACGTCCATGTGGTTGGGGTGGAAGATGCCGATCAGTCGTTCGGGCGTGGTGCTCGTCATCACATCGCCTTCGGTCACGGCATCGGAGGCTGTCAGCGCAGTCGTGGCGGTCATGCCTTCCGTATCCGTTACAATGGATTCTTCCATTGCCGTGGCGTCGACATCGCTGCGCTCGCCTTCTTGATTCGTGACGGTCATGCCGTCGGTGTCCGTCATGCCCATCGAATCCGTCATCGCCATCGAACTGGTCATGGCGACTGCGGCCGCGGCGGGAATCAAGCTGGTCAGCTCTTCACCGGTCGTCACGACGGTGTAGCCAGCGGCTTCGTAGTCGGCGAAGACGTCGCGATCATCCTCGCGGCGCGAGCCTTCGGCGCTTTGCGGCAGCATGTTGCGCGCGCCACCGCCCAAAATTACTTCGGGGAAGAGCTCCAGGTCCAGCGGCTGCGTCATGTAGCCGTTGAGCGCCTCGTTGCTGCGGTCGCGGCCATAGCCCGCCACACCATTGGACGTCGCATCCGACCAGTTCGAGGTCGTCACAATGCCGACGGACTTATCCTGGGCGCGCTTGACCATGTAGGCAAACTTTTCGGTGCGCGGGTCGTCAAAGATCTGCTCGGTCGTATCGGGGTAGACGCCGTTGGCGTTGACGGCCGTCTTGTGGCCGGTGTTGTAGGCGCTCGCGCTGTTAGCGCTATCGGTGATGATGCTGTCGATGCCAGAGGTGTGCAGAAAGCCGATCTCTTCAAAATCCTCAAAGACCAGATTGCTGTTGTATATACCCTCGTCCATGCCGCGCGAAATCAGGCGGGCTGCGGTGTAAACAGCCTGGCTGGCGCCATCGGAGATGAAGAGGATGACGTTCTGCGCGCCGGCGGCTTCGGTCAGTTCGCGCACGGTGTAGGTCACCGTCGTGTCGTTGTCGTCGGCGGTAACGACGACTTCGTACGCGCCCGGCTCGCTAAAGGAAACGTCGCGGTAGGTGGTCGACTGCGAGGGCGTGCCTGCGTCGCCGCTCTCTTCGTCGGCGCCAAAGGTGTAGCTGTCGGTTGTCGCCTCTGCGCCAAAGAACGTGCCCGCATCTTCACCGTTGATGGTGATGGCGAAGTCTTCCGGTAGCGCTTCGGCGTGCACCTCGACGCGGAAGTCAAAGAGCGCGTTGGGTAGGAAGTTAGCTTGGTTCACAGGCAAAATCAAAACGGGCGTCGTCTCGTCGTCCTGGGCCAGCACTATCTGGCTGGGCACAAGCGAGATCACCAGCGCGGCGACAAGCGTCAGCGCCAGCACGTGCATGGTCATCCTGCGCAGGGAATTGCGGGTTTGCATAGAGTGGGTTCCTCCGGTGGAATTAGAAAAGTTGGGTTGGGCGTTTGGATTGCCCATTAGGGCGTTCGACTTCTGAGCATACAGACGGCGAGTTAACGCGCTGTCCGCATACTGTTAATATTTTCTTAACAAAATGGGAGTTAGTCTCAGTTGACCGATGGGCCCTTTTCGCAGAAGTGCGTGTTACTTAGCTTCTGTTTTTCTACTAAGCCTGTAAGACTAGTTCAGATAGACGATGGCGCCCGCCCTCGCCGCGTGATACGCTGTGAGCACGCTAGATGGCCACCGGCGATTGCGACAACATTCCACGCCATTCTGAAAAGAGACAAGTTATGATGAAGGTCACACCTGTACCACAGTTCAGCTGAGTATTCTTGATGGTAGCTTTGCTGGTAGTTGTAGGAGATAATCTCACACCGTTTCAAAGAGGGCAGATGACCAGCCAGCTAACTCAGTTGGCGGGACTTTTGCCTCCTGCTCCGCGGCGATTTTTCCAGCAACCGAAACAAAAGGGGGTTCAAGCACACTTCCAGAGAAAGTGTTGGAGATAATCTCACCTAACTACAAATGACTTACTCCACCAGCAAAATCATATCGTTTCGATGCACGACCGTCGGCCCGTACGTGAAGCCCAGCCGCCCCGCAATCTCGTCCGACTGCGCCCCCAGCAGCTGCGCGACCTGCTCGCTCGAGTAGGCCGACAGCCCCCGCGCAATCTCCCGACCCCGACTCACGATCCGCACCGTGTCGCCGCGCGCAAAAATGCCCTCTACGCCGAGAATGCCGGCGGGGAGCAGGCTGCGCCCGTGCTGGGTGAGGGCTCTTGCTGCACCCCAGTCCACGGCCAGCGCGCCCGCCGGTCGCTGTCCGGCGAGAATCCAGCGTTTGCGGCTTTCCAGCCGGTTGGCGAGCGCGGGGAAGCGCGTGCCCACGGCCTCGCCTGCTGCGGCGCGCAGGATTACGCTGGGTGCGGCTCCGGCAGCCACCACCACATCCGCCCCCGCGCGACGCGCCTTATCCGCCGCCTCCAGCTTGGTGATCATGCCGCCCGTGCCCAGGCCGCTGCGGCTGTCGCCCGCCGTGGCGCGCAGGGTCTCGTCGATGCGGCGCACTTCGGGGATCAGCTCGGCATCGGGATGGGTGCGCGGGTCGGCGGAGAAAAGGCCGGGCTGGTCGGTGAGCAAGAGCAGCAGGTCGGCATCGGTGAGCGTGGTAACGAGCGCGGAGAGGTTGTCGTTGTCGCCGACCTTGATTTCCTCGGTGGCGACGGCGTCGTTTTCGTTGATCACGGGCACGATGCGCTGGTCCAGCAGCGCCGCCAGCGACTCCCTCGCGTTGAGGTAGCGCGCCCGGTCCTGCACGTCCGCCCGCGTGAGCAGCACCTGGCCGACAAAGATGCCGTAGATATCAAAAAAGCGCTCCCACTGGAGCATCAGCCGCGTCTGGCCCACGGCGGCAAAGAGCTGCTTGTTGGCGACCGTCGCGGGCAGCGCCGGAAAATCGAGCCGCGCCCGCCCCACGGCGATCGCGCCGGAGGTTACGACGATCACGTCGCGCCCCTCGCGGTGCAGCTGGGCGCACTGCCGCACCAGCTCGACGAGCCGCGGGCGATCCAGGAAGCGCGTGCCGCCCGTCAACACGCTGGTGCCAAGCTTGATGACGATGCGCTGGTACATGGGGAAGAGATTGGACGGTTAGGGGAAAAGCTCAAAGGCATCGCAATGAGCCGGACGGAAGAGGCGAAAATGACGCTGGTCGAGGGTAAGAATTCTAGTGATTTTGAGGCGCTCG
The DNA here is from genome assembly GCA_965213535.1 of Caldilineaceae bacterium. GTDB lineage: Bacteria > Chloroflexota > Anaerolineae > Caldilineales > Caldilineaceae > JBCCFC01. The sequence continues at coordinate 4,392,312 of OZ243888.1, read as the reverse complement.
GCGATGGCGATGATCATCACATCAACATAATCGATGTTGGCGTCGTCGTATTGGCGCAAAATCTCGGCGGCACGTGAATAATCACCTACCACTGGCTTGACTAGCCCAAATGCTGGCTTTGACAAAGTCTCAACGAAGTCTGCCAGCGGTCGCGCACCTAAGTCTCGAAGAATTAGATAGCTCACTTCTCCAATCACGGGGGTTGGAAGTAGGATCGGTTCATGCACACGCTGCATCTGTTCTAGCACATCTGCGTGCCGTTTTTCTCGGTCATTCAGCAATGCATAAAGCACCCCGGTATCAAGTAGATAGCTCATGGCTGAGTAGTTAAGCCACTGCTCGAATCGATCTCCGACATAATAATTTCCTCGACCCGTTCTGCGCTATCTCCGGGGCCGCCGGAGAACATACCTGCTAACTCAAGCCACGGATTTCCTGAATCTTTTTGTACGAGCATATGTTCTGTCCGTGGAATCCTCACGTGTAACTCTTCAGTTTTCTGTTGAATACCAGAAAACATGCCAGCCATGGAAAGAAAGGGATTTGAAGGTTGTTCTTCAATTATCTCAAGTGAATTAGTTTGATCAACTGGTTGGATAACTAAGTTGAGCAGTCGATAAATGAGCTCTATACGCTCATGTTGAGGCAACTGCATAGCATCCTGTTCAATCTGCTGCACTGTGGAACTCATTGTTTATCTCCTCACTCTACAATCTTCACGTGCATAACTACTGCCGATGTCACCTGTACTCAGCAAAATCATCAAGTGGCTCATCAAAGTCATCCATCACGCGAACCAGCCCTTTCGCACTGCCAAATTGACGTTGCTTCTTTAGCAAAGTAATGGCGCTTAACTTGACGATAGGCTGATTGTTTTCCATGATCACGATATCTTCACCTGTTGATGCCAGTGCAATCAGTTCGTGGAGTTGTTCGCTTACCTGTTGAATGTTTACCTGCGTCATAAATTTTTTCCTTTCCACGCAATCCGTACCAGCCTCAAGTATACCTCACGACCCCGCCTCGCTCAACGCGCCGCCAAGCGGCACAAACACATCCGGCGCGTCCAGCGACGGCGGCTCCGGGCGCTCGATATCTTCCTCCTCGGCCAGCAGCTCGAAGAAATTCCACGTGAGGCGGCTAACGGCCTTCATGTTGCCGTTGCTCGTCTCCCAATCCATCCAGCCCTCGCGGAAGAAGAAAACGCTGAGGACATATGGCCCCGTCGGACCCCAAACGAGCGCCACGTCGCTGTGCGACTCAAAGGCAAAGCCGTGCTTGTGGACGAGCCACGCTTCGTCCCAGCGCGTCTGCTGGGGCAGCCCGGCCCACAGCATCTCTTCGTACTCGTCCAGCCCGATGTAGAACAAAATCATCTCGCACTCGTCGGGCGTGAAGTCGTCGCCAAAGGTGTCGAGCAGCAGCCCTTCGCCCCGCGTGCATTCGTAGATGGCCGCCATCAATTCGCCCATCTCTCGCGGGGTGGATTGGAGGCCGGGGTCGGGGTTGGTGTTCCAATCCTCGCGCTGATTGCCCGGCGTGGGAATCTGCACCTGTGCTGTCGCCGCTTCGTAGAGCGACTGCATATAGGTGCTCTCGAAGCCCAGCTCGCGCATAAAATTGGTGAAGCGCCGCATCCCCGCCTGCGCGTCGCCGTCGCCCAGCCGCCGCACGAGCTGGTTGGCAATCTGGTTGTTGCTCTCGCCCAGCGCATAGTCCAGCTGCTGGCTGAGCAGCACGGCCTCGGCTCGGTCGGCGGGCAGCCCGTCCAGCCGCTGAAAGAGCGCGGCGACAATGCCGATCTTGAGCGTCGACATGCCGGAGAAGGCCACGTCCGCATCCACGCTGATCGACTCGCCCGTGCGCAAATCTTTAACGTAGACGGCAGCAAAGCCCGGGAAGGTTGACAGGTGTACATCCAGCGCGCGCTGCAAATCGGCGAGCGTCGGTGCAGTCGATTCGCCATCTGCCGTCACCAGCGTCGCCACGCGATCCTCCACGCTCGACAGCGCCTCCACAATCGCCTGCGCGCTGGCCTCGCGGTCAAGCGCGACGTTCGTGGGGCTGTCGGTCCACTGCCAGTCGCGGAAGGCCGTGCCGACGTAGCCCGCGGGCGTGGCGCTGGTCGGGTTGTTGATTACCTGCGTCGCGCCATCCGCCCACTGCACGCGCGACGGTCGTGCGCTGGCAATGCTTGTTTCGGTCTCCTGCTCGCCGCGCCCCACCCGAGCCAGCCACGCGCCGAGCCGCGCGCCATCGATGTCAAACTGTACCGGCACGTCGCGCCGCCGCTGGTCGAGCCCGACGGCGTGGCGCAGCGCAATGTCGACAAAATCCGGCCCCTCCAAGTAATAAGCTGCGTCGGCCAGCATCGCGTCGGCATCGAGCGCGAAGCCGATTTCGCCCGGGCGCAGGATGAAGCGCTGCTCGCCGGAAGCTGTGGGCAGATAGACGGCAATCGGCTCGGCAAAGGCCTGTGCGAGTAAGTTACGCGCCTCGGCTTCGCTAGTCGCCCCGCTCAACTCCAGCCCGCCCAAATGTACGCCCGGCGCAATCGGCGCGGCGGACGCTTTGAACTGCGTGTAAAAGCGCGTTGGCAGCAGCAGGATGAAGAGGAGAAGGATGGTGAGGAGGAGGCGTTTCATAAACAGATATATTCAACACGAGCAAACAGCAATCGCGGAGTGAGCATTCTCAAATGCGAACGGGTCGACGAAGAATGGTAGCAAATGCAATCTTTTTGCGGTGTCATCGCCAGCTATCGCGCTCATGCTCAAGATATTCATCGACATCAACCGTCTGCCACAACTCCTTACCGATACCTGCTAAATTGCTCAGGAAGAATTTTCCATTTTCATCAAACATGGGTTCTGTTTCACCAGCCTCAATTTCAGCTCGTGCAGCTTCTCGCATCGCGTCAAATTTTTCTCGCTGACGAGCGAAGGTCTGCTCCCACAAAGCGTCTTCGGCCTGCATCGTCTCTTCGTCATCATGCAGCCACGCCTCATCTTCATCAATCATTTGATCCGGTGATGCGCCGCGTCGATGCTGCAAGAACATCACGAAATCGTACACCTCCGCCACCTGCTCTTTCGGTAGCTTGCTCAACTCGTCTGTCACCCGCTCAACCGTTACTTTCTCGACCGTTACTGGACTCATGATGTCACCTCTACATTTACCCCGCTCATCTGCCGCAAGCGATTGGCGGCTCGCCCAGTTGCTAGACTATCGCCAACTCGCGCACGTGAAAAATCTCGCCAGCCTGCAGCGAACGCACGTCGTCTTTTTTCAACGTCAACAGCGCAATGGTATCACCGTCCGCTGCCAAAAATTCGACTTCGTAGGCCAAGCCGTCGGCGTAGCAATGCACGACTGTGCCCGTATCGTCTGCGACCAAGCCGTGCTCTTTTACCTCTCGACGCAAAACGACTACATCCAGTTCTTCAATCATTTCACTACTCCCACTCAATCGTCGCCGGCGGCTTGCTGCTCACATCGTAGACCACGCGATTCACCCCCTCCACCTCGTTGACGATGCGGTTGCTCACCTGCGCCAGCAAATCGTACGGCAGACGCGCCCAGTCCGCCGTCATAAAATCGTCCGTCGTGACGGCACGCAGGCCGATGGCGTGGGCGTAGGTGCGCCCGTCACCCATGACGCCGACGGTGCGAATGGGCAGCAGCACGGCAAAGACCTGGGCCGTGTCGCGGTAGAGACCGGCGCGGCGCAGCTCGTCCAGGAAGATGGCGTCGGCGCGGCGCAGCGTCTCCAGCCTCTCCCAGGTGACTTCGCCGAGGATGCGGATAGCGAGGCCGGGGCCGGGGAAGGGATGTCGCCAGACGATTTCGTCGGGCAGGCCGAGCGCTTCGCCCACGGCGCGCACCTCGTCCTTGAAGAGCGTCCGCAGCGGCTCGACCAGCTCAAAGTGCATGTCCGCTGGCAAACCACCGACGTTGTGATGCGTCTTGATCGTGCGCGCGTTGCGCGTGCCGTGCTCGCTGGCGGATTCGATCACGTCCGGGTAGAGCGTGCCCTGCGCCAGGAAGGCGGCCTCGCTACCCAGCTCGCTTGCCAGCCGCGCTGCCTCTTGCTCAAAGACGCGCACAAAGCGGTTGCCAATCCGCTTGCGCTTGATTTCGGGGTCCTCGACGCCCGCCAGGTCGCTCAGGAACTCCTCCTTGGCGTCGACGGCGACCAGGCGCATGCCCTGGTGCTGGTCAAAGGTCTCGACGACCTGCGCAGCCTCGCCCAGCCGCAGCAGCCCGTGGTCGACAAAGATGCAGGCGAGCCGCTCGCCGATGGCGCGCTGCACAAGCGTCGCCGCCACCGCGCTGTCGACGCCGCCGCTCAGGCCGCAGATCACGCGGCCCTGCTCGCCGACCTGCTTGCGGATCAAGGCCACGGCTTCGTCGATAAAGTTGCCAGCGGTCCAGTCGCCGTCGCAGCCGCAGATGTTGCGCACAAAATTGCGCAGCAGCGCCGCTCCGTGCGGCGTATGCACCACCTCTGGGTGAAACTGAATTCCGTATAGCCCCGGCGACTCGTCCGCAATTGCGGCCAGCGGCGAATTCTGGCTGCACGCCACGGCGCGAAAGCCGTCCGGCAGCCGGTCGACGCGGTCGCCGTGGCTCATCCAGACGGGCTGGATTGTGGGCAGGTCGTCAAATAAACGGGAGTCCGCCGTCTGCTCAATCTCGGCCAGCCCATACTCCCGCTCCGTCCCCGGCACCACGTGGCCGCCCAGGTGGTGGGTCAACAGCTGGAGGCCGTAGCAGATACCGAGCACCGGCACGCCCGCGTCGAGCACGGCATCGGCCAGCGTGGGCGCGTCGGCGGCGTAGACGCTGTTGGGCCCGCCGGAGAGGATGATGCCGCGCAGGTTCATGTCGGGCAGCCGCGCCGCCGCCTCGTCCCACGAGACGAGCTCGGCGTAGACGTTGGCCTCGCGCACGCGTCGGCAGATCAGCTGGCTATATTGAGAGCCGTAGTCGAGCACGGCAATGGTTTGGTGGTTCATGGGTCGTCGAGCGTCTCGTTTTCTAGAATTTTGTGAAGCATGGGCACGAGCGGCGGCAGGTCGTTGCGAACGGTTCCCCACAAAATTTCGCGGCTCACGCCAAAATATTCGTGGACGACAACGTTGCGCATTCCACGCATCTCATACCACGGCACGTCGGGCCAGCGCTCTTCGAGTTCTTCGGGAACGTGGCGAGACGCTTCACCAATGATTGTGAAGTTGCGGACGACAGCATCAACGACCATCTCTGCTTCAAGAAATTCTTCAAGCGTCATGTCGGATACGTATCGTTGAATCTTCTCGATACTTTCCAGAATATCCTGAATGCGCAACCGCCATCCTCTAGCTGGCATAAATCGCCTCGCCAAAAATTTGCGGACGCATGGACTCACGAATGGCGTCTGGCGTCGCCAGATCGACGGATGCATTGAGCAGCGTTTCCAAATGACGCCTCACGCGAATGAAGTGGAACATACCCACCAACTGGTCAAACTCCACCAAAATATCCACATCGCTGTCTGGCTGCGCCTCGTCCCGCGCAACCGAGCCAAAAACCGCCAGCGATTTCACGTGGTATTCCGCCAGTTCGGCCTGATGCTCGCGCAGCAAGCGCAGTACGTCATCCCGTTTCATAATCTATTTTCCATTCTCACAATTCATACCGAGCTTATCTGCTTCTTCGATGGCCGTACTGCGAGCTGTAATCGAATACGGCGATAGTTTGATGGTTCATGATGTCAAGGGATGAAGAGCCGGGCAGCACCAAGGTAGGTATCGATTTCTAGGATGATATCGAATAGCCTTTCCGCGCAGCGCTCCCGATACTCCCGCTCTTTGATTCTATCTGAATTGCTGATGGTTAAAACCGGTAAGGAGCGGGGTGTATTCTCCTCGCGCATGGTCTGTTCGAGCGAATCATCGCCCTTCATATTGCGATTGGCCGTTAGCAAAACCATGCGACCCTGCTGTGCGTAACGCCAAAGCTGCCGGTCGCTAATGTCGTGTGGCAATGATGTATCTGCCAGCATAATCATTTCCAGCGGCTGGAGCGTTAACCAACCTTCGGTCTTTACGGTATCCCACAATCGGGCAGCTTGCCCCTCGATGTTGTGGTCAACTAAGATTGCGATCGGGCTTTCCTGCGCTCCAACTTCATTTCTTGAAACCTCTGCCATGCTTCTGGATTCCTCGGTTTTGGCCCTTCTTTGCGAATTCGCTCGAATCGTTCGCGATTGTATTCCTCCCAATATCGACGATTCTCTTCAGCCAACTCAAGCACCTGCTGGTACTCCGCTTCAACCTGCTCTCGGTTGTCTTCGATGTACTGAAGCACATCTTCCATCTGCTTAATCGTCATGCGATGCAGGTCGCGCACTTCGGCAGGCGACTGCCCCGCCTTCAGGTGATCCATCAGCTGGTAAATCGTGAGCCTGGAGCCACCCACGGTTAGCCCGCGCTCGGTGCGCACGACCGTCGGACGTAGATTTAGGCTGTGACCATTTTGCGTTGCATTCATTGTTTTCCTCCATTCACTCAATTGACAGCTCGTACGCCGCCGCCTCCGTCGTGACCGGGGCGAGCGCGCTGATGATTAGCACCGCCGTGCGACCGTCGCCCAGCGCGGGCACGTCGAGCGTGGCCTGCGCCGTGTCGTCAAGCACGGTGCGGGAGAGGTCAACGAGGCGGTTGTCCACCAGCGATAAAATTTGCAGCAGCCAACCCTGCTGCAGCACGCCGTCGGTGAGCAGCCAGCCTTCGCTCTGCCAGCCGTCGATGCCGGACTCGAAGTCGGTGTCGTAGAGCAGCTCGTCGCCCGCTACGATCTCGATGTCGTCCACGAACCAGCCGCTGGTGTTGACGGCGTCGTCCGTCACGTACTCGAAGCGCAGGGAGATTTCCTGGCCCGCGTAGTCGTTCAGGTCAAAGGTTTCGACGACCCACTGCGCGTCGCCAAAGGCCGTGGAGTCGGGGGCCTCGGTGCTGAGGCCGGTGTAGCCCGCGCCGTAGCTGTTGCCGCTGGGATCTTCCGTCGTCGTGCGCTGGCCGGGGAGAATGTCCCACTGCTCGCCGTCCGTGCTGATTTGGACGTAGCCGTAGTCGTAGTCGACCTCGATGTCGTACCACATCAACACGTTGAGCGCCACCGGCGTGCCCGCTTCAACACTGGTGAGGTCAAACTGGCGGGTGAGGCGGGCGTCCGAATCGTCGCTGCGGTTGGCCCACCACATGCGCTCGCCGCTCAGCGGCTCAACGTTGGCCAGCCGCGTCGTCGCCTGCCCCGCAAAGTCGACGGTCAGGCCATTCGCGGCGTCGCCCTGCAGCAGGATGTAGTCCGCCGCGTAGTTGTTGACGGTCGCCTCCAATTCCTCCGTGGGATAGTTATCAAACGTCTCCGCCAGTGCGGGCGGAGCCTGCTCGTAGCCGCGGTAGCCGTAGACGCCATCCTCGCCCAGCGCGTTGGGGTCGTCCAAATAGTTGGCCACGACCCAATCCGCAAAGAGTTCGTTCGCGGAGAAGCCAAAGGGCTCCAGCACGTCATCGACGCCATTCAGGCCATTGGCCGGGTTGCTGACGAGCGCCTGGATCGTCTCCGCGCCAAAGCGCTGGAGGATGTAGGAGGTGAACAAAAAGGCGCTGCCGTAGTGTTCGGCGTTGCTGCCGTTGATTTGATCCCACGTGTTGAGCTGCGTGTCGGGCACGCTGGCGAAGACTCTGGCAAACGAGGTGTCCGGCTCGTAATTCGCCACCTCCTGCGCCAGCTCGCTCAGCCCCTCGTTGATCCACGTCTCCTCGTTGCGATCGCGGTACCAGTGGATCATGTGCTGGAATTCGTGGGCCAGCACGGTTTCGTAGACGGTGTAGTCGCGGACCGTGTTAAGCCACGAGAGGTGGACGTAGAACATCTCCTTCTCGTTGGAAAACTCGTTGGCGAGCCGGCTGTATTCGTCGGCGCTGCTGTAGTAGCCAGCAATGCCGCCGCCCAAGCCGCTGGCGTGCAGGATGTGCAGCCGCGGGTCGCCGTCCACGCCGGGGTTCCACTCGCTGCCAAAAATTTCGCGCACTGCCGGATAGGCCTGCTCGCTAAAGACATCGACCGCCTCGATAATCGCCGCCCGATCCGCCGTCTCGCCCGCTTCGACCCACACGTAGGCCACCTCCGTGCGGTGGATCAGCTCCGCCGCGATCTCGAAGTTGCGGATGGCCTGCAGATCCGTCACCCAAAAATCGAGCGCGTCGCCGACTTCGTAATTCGCTGGCTCTTCGCTCACGACCAGCGGCACTTCGTCCACGCCGGGCTTGAGCCGCACGGCCAAATCGCGCAAGTCGCGCTGGGGGACGATCACCTGCTCGACCTGCTCCTCCGTCGAAAGCTGGCTGATCTCGTCCGTGTAGGGGGGCAGCGGCTCCCCGGTGATTTCATCGCCGTCAACATCATCGGCGTTGCCGCTGCTGTTGGTGACGATGGGCAGGCGAATCGTGCCGCTCGCTGGATCGGCATCGGCGGAATTATTGGCAACGGGTGTGGAGGTGGTGGCGGGGCGCTCGGCGCGCCCGCCGTCCAGCGTCGCCGCCGAGGAATTCGAGCAGGCAACGAGCAGGATAGACAGCGCGAGCAGGGTAAGGAAACGGTTCAAGGGAAGCTCCTAGAAAACGGCAGGTTATGTTGTGTGAAGATTATAGCACGGGGGTCAAGCGGGGGCGAAGCGGCGCTTCGTCCTACAGTTGCCCAACGGCTGCGCAAAAATTCACCCGCTTGACCCGCGCCTTGGCAGACGAAGCGGGAGGGTTGGAATGTTCAAGAGTCGCGGGTCAAGCGGGGGCGAAGCAGCGCTTCGCGTTACATGTCCAGCCGCCAGAGCGAGAGCGTGCAGCGCAGCGAATCCGTTAGCGCGAGGTAGATGTCGCCGCCAAGCGTGGCGGCGCTGATGCCGGTGGGGGCGTCCATGGGCTGGTCGAGCGCGAGCTGGCGCAGGGGCTGGCCCGTGGGGGCGAGGTGGAGGATCGAGCGCTGGGCGGGGTTGGTGAGGAAGAAGCTGCCGTCGGGCAGCGCGGCAAAGTGCGCGCCGTCGATGGTGCTGGTGCGGCCCACGACGCCGAGGCTGCCCTCGCTGAGCACGTCTCGCAGCCGACCGTCCTCGGCGGTGATTGTCCACAAGCGCTGGGTCGATGTGCCACCTTCGAACGCGGCGGGCACGCTCAGCACGTCGGCGGGCTGCCCTTGGGCAATCAGCGTGCCCGGCCCGCCAAATTGCCCCATCAGCTCGCCCTCCGGCGTCAGCACCAGCACGCGCCCGCCGCCCGTCTCGGCCACGTAGAAATTGCCCGCCGCGTCAACATCAAAACCGCGCGGTCGGTAGAGCAGGGTGGCCCACTCCAGCGCGCGCACTTCGTCGGAAGCAGGGTCGAGGCGGAAGGCAACGGCAGCGATGGCGTCGAGCAGAAGCGGGTTGCCGGATGGATCGAGGGCGAGGTCGGTTGGCTCGCCAAAAGCGGGATCGGTATAGATTGTACCGGACGCTCCGTCCAAGTCGTAGGCGACGGCGCGCTGGTTGCCCGCGTCGGCCACAAAAATCTGGGCGTCGCGCTCGGAATTGTTCGCGCCCGGCGCAATCACCACGGCGCGCGGCTGGTTGAGCTGATTGTCGCCCGCCCCGCAGCCGTTCTCCACGCGCCACAGCAGCTCGCCAAACAGAGTCGGCAGCGGCGGCAGCGCCGTGCCCGTCCCCTCGACTTCGCGCAGGGGCACTGTTGGCGAAAGCGCAAAGTCGTCGTCGCCCAGCCGATTGTCCAGCAGCGGCGGCGGCGTGGGCAGCGTCGAGCTGCCCGTGTTGAGATCGCCCCGCAGCGGCGTAAAAAATCTCGGCGCCAGCGAGGTCGCTACGCTGCCGGGGACTTGCCAGCGCAGATTGAGCCGCGCCGTCGCGCTGTTGGGCGACCACGCGAGGTCGACCGGACGCCAGCCTTGATTCAAATAGCGGAGCGTTTGCAGCACGCTGGCCGCTTCCACGGCATCGACGTTTTCCGGCGCGGGCAGCAGCGAGATTTCGGAGTCGAGCAGCGGCACGTTGTCGACGCTAAACCGAATTGCCCCATCGCCCTCGGCGACAAAGCCGTACTCGCCAGCGCGCGGGGCGGCAAGCTGGCCCGTCCAGCGCACGCTCCAAGGTCGCGGCAGATCGGGCGGAAAGCGGCCCGGCAGCGGCTCCTTGCGCGTGTCGAGCACCGGGCCATCAGCCAAGCCACCTGTAGCTGTGCCCGCGTGGTAGGTCGCCAGCAGGCCGATGGTCGGCAGCGTGGGCGCGTACAGATTTTCCGCGCCGATGACCTGCGGCTCCTCACCCCCGCGCTGCCAGGTGAGCGACCAGTCGCTTGGTGCATCACCGCTTTCGTAGCGCAGATCGAGCGCGTAGTAGCCAGCCGCCAGCTGGTAGACGCGCTCGCGCAAATCGAGCGACGTATCGAGGAGCAGCTCGCCGTCGAGATTTAGCTGGACTGTTTCTTGAGGAGCGAGATTGCCCAGAGTGCGAAAGGTGTAGCTGCCTGCCTGGGGCACGAGCAGCGAGGCGCTGGCCGCGGCGGAAAAGGGTGCGGCCACGGGCGGTGACGTGGCCCAGGGGAAACTGAGCGCGTCGTAACGCTCGCTGCCCAAGCCGCCGCCAAAGTTGGTGAACTCGACCGGTAGGGTGCGTGAGTCGGCCAGCGCGGCGGCGTCGATTTCAAAGCTCGTGAAAATGGGCGCGCCGCTCTCTTCGTCAAACTGGGGCTGGGCAATGCCCCGCGGATGAAACGACGTGAGCAGCGTGAGCACGTCCGCCTGCTCGGCGGGAATCAGGTAGCGCACGCTGCTGACTTCGTTGAAGGCGGCCTCCAGATTAGTGGGGTTGTCCACCGGCGCGCCGAGCAAATCCAGCGGATCGCGCAGGGAGTGGACGTTGGGCGAGGCGAGCGCTTCGCCCGCCAGCAGGCGACCGTTGGGGCTTTCAAAAATCGCTGTTGGCACAAAGACGCGCGTGTCGGCGAGCGTTCCGCTTTCAGCCAGCGCAGCCAAATCGCGGGCGATGGCGGCGTCGGCCTGGGTTTGCACGGCGGCGGAGAGATCGTCCAGCCCGCGCCAGAGCGAAGCCGCGCTCAGCAGGCCCGCGAGCAGGACGGCGACGGCGGCAAAGGCGGGCGCGGTGGCGCGCGGCAGAACGTTGCGCCAGCTTTGGGCAAAGCCGTGTAGCAGGCCGTCGAGCGCGATGGCGGCGGCAAGGAAGAAGCCGGGCAGCAGCCCAAGCAGCGGCCCCTGCCCGGCAGTGGGGTCGAAGACGCCGCGCAGCAGCAGAAAAGCCAGCGTCGCCAGCGCGAGCAGGGCAACGAGCGCGCGGCCACGGCTTTGGCGGCGCGCGAGATTGCGCAACAGCGCGGCCAAGCCCACAAAGGCCAGCGCTGCCGTCAGCAAAGTCAGCAGCGGGCGGGTGGCGAAGAGGGTGGCGGCGGGGAGCTGACTGCCGTGGAGCAGGTCGGCCAGGAGAAGGCGGGGCGTCCAGGTGGGCGCAGTCGCGGCCTGTGTGGCGGCGGTGGCATCCGTGAACGCGGGCAGGTCGAGCGTGGGCAGAAGATAAGGCGGCGCCGCAACAAGCACGAGGCCCAGCCCAAAAGCCAGGGCAGCGACGGCGGCCTGCTGCACACGTTTGACGGCCCCCCGCTGCGACGCCTGCACCGCGACCAACACGAGCGCGCCCGCTGTCAGGCTCGTTGTCAAGCCCGTTGTCAAGCCCGTTGTGGAAATCTGTGGCCACAGCACATTTATGTCCAGCCAGCGCAGTTCGAGCAGCACCCAGCCCGCGGCCGCACCCGCGAGCGCCCACGAGCGGACGAGGTCGCGCCAGCCGCGCGTGGGTAGCGCGCGCGACAGCGTCCACCCGGCGAAGCAAAGGGCGAGCGGCAGCGCGATCCACGGCGTGCTGCTGCGGCTGGCCCAGATGTGCCACGGGCTCAACGCCAGCAGCAGCGTCGCGACGAGGGCGGCAGGGGGATGGGCGTAGGCGCGGGCCAAAAGGAAAAACGCGGGCAGCGTGAAGAGCCCAATGAGTGCGCTAGCCAGGCGCAGGCCGAGGAGTTCGTTGCTGGTCAGGGCGAAGAGGGCGTGGGTGAACCCGTCAAACACGCCGCGCAGAACGAGCGGCCCCGTGCCGTCGGCCAGGCTTTGGCCGCTTGCCAAATCGACGGCGGCCTGGCATTCCGCGCCGATGCACTGGGCGGGCAGCGTCGTCAACTGCACGAGGCGGGGCAGGGCAGCGAGCGCCAGAATCAGGACGAGCGCGTAAATCACGCCGCGCTTGCCGTTGACTTTGTTCGTCGCGGAGTGCGCCGTCTCCTCGTCGCTGGCGACGCGGTGGAAGCGGCCCGCGTCGTCGCGCTGCCAGCGGTAGGCGGGCGCGCGGTAGCTGCGTCGACGGCTGCGCCAGGCTGCGCCCAGCACAAAGAGCGCGATGCCGATGAGCCACAAGCTGTTGCGCAAGGCAGCCATCAAATTGATGGAAAGGGGGTCGCCAGATGGCAGCGCAAAAAGAATGCCGCCCGCCGCCGCACAGGCCGCCCCCGTGACGAAGAGCACGCGGGCCAATCGCGGCCAGCGGGGCGCGTCGTCGGGGTCGGGTACGGCAAGTGGGGGCAGGGGCGGGGCGTTGAATGCAAAGAGCAGCGCACCCGCGGCGGCAACTAGCAACCCGTCGCGCAGAACATAGGTCGCGAGGTCGCCGGTATCGAAGATGAGGCGGAGGCCGAGGAGGGCAATGGCGGCGGCAACGACGAGGAGCGTGAGTTTGCGCATGGGGCGGGAAGGCGGGGCGAACGATTGATTTTGCGCTAAGCGTTTTCGAGCGCACGTTCGAGCTGGCGGATTCGATTTTGCACATCATCGGGCAGCGCGCGATGTTGCGTTTGCTCTCGCCACGGCGTCAGCGATACGATGTGTCGGCAGCGCAAGCAGAAGTTTAGGTCACTACTTTCGATGACGAGCGCCGAATCGTTCTCGCGCCGAATCGACAGCCGATATGGACCACTTTGCGTCGGCCCGGAAATATGGTCACAGCCCCTAGCCATCAAACGATAGCCGGAGGGGAAATCACCTTCGTGCAGCGCTAGCTCGACCACCCATGAGTAATTGAGAATCGTATGACCCAGAGATGAAGGGCAGGGCTGCTTTGAAATAGCTGCTCGACTTCGTGTAACATGCTTTCTGTCTTCTCGGCAGCTAAAGTAAAGTTGCTTCGAGAACAGGAGTTTGAGGAGCCAGTGACAGTCACTGTCCAGACAAAACGGGGTAAGCTGTCCGGCTATGGACAGTGACAGTCACTTAGGCCGCGAACTCTTGTTTTCATTTTGCACGCACTTTAGATTGGGTGAGGACATAATTGGCTCCTCGTAAACGACCGCCATTCAAGAACGAACTGCTGACCGTTGCGGTAAAATGTTGTTTTACTGAGGAGCAGAGCGTTGCTCATTATCGTATAGAATTCCCACATCGTCCAGTTTCCCGCGCCTGGTCCTTCCACACCCATTGTGACCAAATCGGCGATTGTCCAAATGTCGTCCAGCATACCGTCGAGATTGAAAAAGATGCGGTCTGCGCGGTGCATCAAATCGAGGAGATGCTGGGCCATTTCGCCCGTGCTCGGTAGATATGGTAGAAATCCCAGTACGTCAGCGCATCGACGTAGTGAGCAAATTTGCCGATCAGGCCTAAATAGCCGTGATGTGGATATTTGGATAAGCCGAAGGCGAGCCGAGAATTCTTGTTATCCATAAACTCCTACCCAACCGGCAACCGTCGCCGCAATGCCGGAATCGGCAGGGCGCGCCAGAGCACGGCGAAATCGGGGTGGCGGAAGGCGCCCGCGGCGACGAGGGCGGCGACGTAGACGATCCAGCCGAGCGGCACGGCGAGCCAGGCGCTCGTGCCCGTGCTTACCAGCAGCGCGACCGACGCGATCATGGCAATCAACGCCAGCGCGGGCGCGACGACAATCGAGCGCCAGGGGACGACGCCGACGTGCTGGCGCACGCTCCAGTAGAAGGGAAAGAGCAGGCTGAATTCGCTAAAGATGGTAACGAGCGCGGCGCCAACGTAGCCAAAGCGCGGGATCAGCAGCAGATTGCCAACGGTGTTGAAGACAACGCCGATGATGAAGGCCTTGGTTAGGTAGCGCTGCTGGTTGACGGCAATGAGCACGAACTGGGTGACGCTGTTGACAAAGCCAATCGGGATGCTCCAGATAATGACCTGGAGCGCGAGCGCAGAGCCGCCGAGGTAGGAAATCTCGCGGCCAAAGAGCAGGACCGTCTCCTGGCTGATGTACTGCGTGCCGCCGACGAGCCAGACGAGCGGCCCGGCCAGCGCGGTGATCGTGAGCGCGATGGGCAAACTCAGAATTAGCAGGACGCGCACGCTGAGGGTGTACGAGCGCAGCAGGCCGTCGCGCGAATCGCGGGCGAGGCGGGCCATGAGCGGGAAGATCGCCAGGGTGAAGACGCTGGGGATGATGTTGAGGCCGTCGAGATATTTGATGCCGACGCTGTAGAGGCCCACCGCCGCCGCGCCGCTGAGCGGGCGCAGAATCCAGATGTCGATGCGCCAGAAGATGGTCGCCAGCAGGTGGTTGATCATCAGCGGGCCGGAGAGGCGCAGCATCGAGCGCTGGAGCGTGCGATCCGGTCGCCACTGGGGCGCAAAGAGGGTCGAGCGCAGCAGGCCGTAGAGCCAGCCGACCTGCAAGATATTGATCGCCAGGCTCACCCCCGCCAGCCCCACAAAGCCCCAGCCGAGCAGCAGCACCAGCGCACCGAGCGTTACCTTGAGCAGGGCGACGGCGCTGGTGAGGCCGGCGGGGTACTCCATCTTTTCAAAGGCGTGGAAGGTCGCGCTGAGGGCGTCGGCCCAGTTGGCAAAGAGCATGGCCGCCGCCAGCAGCGCAATCGCCTGCACCTCTTGCAGGCCAATCGACTGCACTGTCGATGCAGTCTCGCCCACGACCGCTTCGCCCACCGCGGCAAAGTCGCTAAAGGCCAACGCCAGCGCGCCACTCGCCACAGCGAGAATTACGCCGCGCGTCGCCCACGACCGCCGGTTGGTCGACAGCGTGGACGGGCGGAAATCGAAGCCGGTGAAGAGCACGGCCAGCAGCGTCGCCCCGCCGAGAATGGCCGCGATCTGGAGCGTCTGCAAGCTCAGTCCAGCCCCCCCCGCAGCGCCGCTCGATCCACCATCGCCAACCACCGAGTAGCCGAAGGTCACCAAAGCGAGGAGCGGCAGCGCGGCCAGCCAGAGCCCGGTGCGCAGGGCGATCACGTTGCTGAGGTAGCGGCTCGACTGATTTTTGTCCGCCGCCACGTCGCGGGTGAGCAGCGTGCCCAGCCCGTAGCGGCTGATGATTTCAAAGAAGCCGTAGAGCGCCACCACAAAATAATACTTGCCCGTCCCCTCCGGCCCCAGCAGGCGCACGTAGAGCATGGCAAAGGCAAAGTCGATGGCCTTGTTGCTCAGGCTCAGCCCCATGGGCACCAGCGAATTTTTGGCAACGGTACGCACCTCGCCCGCGCTGGCTTCGGGGCGATACCAGCGCCCCCACGCCCAGTAGCCGAGCAGCAGCAGGAGCGCCATCGCGCTCAAGAAGCTGGCGTAGAGGCCGAGCTGAAAGCTGCGCGGCGCGTAGACAAAGCGCACCGTCCACTGCCCCGCTTCGGGAATCTCCACCGCGCGGAAATTTTCGTAGACCCGCTCAATCGGCAGCTCGACTTCGTCGCCCTCGTCGCCCGCGAAGGGGCGTAAATAGGCCTTCCAGCCGGGGAACCAGGCGTCGGTGAGGACAAGCGTGCTGTTGTCCCCAAATTGATCGCCCGTCGCGTTGACGTCGACCAGCACGTCGTTGAATTCGTAGAGGCTGATGCGCGCCCGCTCGCTGGAATTGTCGCCAACCGCGGCACGCACTTCGCCCGGCGTCAGCGTCGCGGGGTCGGCGTTGCTCGGCAGCAGGAAGGCCCGGTCGAGCACTTCTTGATTTTCGTAGACGGCAATGGCGTCGTCGCGATAGATTTCCTGCCAACCGGTCAGGTCAAACTGGCTCTCCGTGAGCACGTATTTGACGTTGAGCATATCCACCCAGGGGTTGCCGAGCGTGCCAAACTCGCTGCCGCCCGCGCCGGCGTAGAGCGGCGCGATGCGGTTGAAGAGCAAATCATCCTGCGCCGCGATCTGTGACATGGCGTCGACGTAGCTGCTGGGGATGATCGAGTCGTAGCCGCGGATGTCCTGCCAGCCGTAGTACATGCCCGCGTTGGCGTTGAGCGTTTTGGTCGCGCCGGGGGCCTCGAAGGTGGTGAAGCGCCAAGGGTGTATTGCGTATTGCGTATTGCTTATTGCTGGGTTGACTTCCTCGCGGGCGTTGAGAAATTCTACGACGGGGGGGATGTTTTCGGCGCGCAGGGGGGAGAGCTCGACGGGAGCGGAGGGGTTGAAGCGGCCGTGGGCGGCGTAGAGGTCGAGGGCGAGCAGGGCGAGGAGGAGCAGGGTGACAAGGTGGGGGGGTGACAGGGTGAAGAGGTGACGTTGATTGACCTTGTCGCCTTGGCGCCTCGTCGCCTTGTCCAAAGCGAGGAGGAGCGCACCGCTAACAACGGCAAAGACTCCAAAGCGCAGCAGACCCAGCGCCTGGTAGCTCCAGAACATGCGGCCGTCGGCAAAAGCGCGGGGGGCGTGGTAGTCGCTGCTGTCGATGATGCGCTGGCCGAGGGAGATAAACGGGTCGGGGAGGAAATAGCTGGTGGCGACGACGATGATCGCAGCCAAACCGCTCAAGATGGACAACCAAAAGATTGAAGATTGAAGATTGGGCATTTGGCGTCCAATCTTTAATCTTAAGTCTTTCGTCCGTTGACTTAGAAGAGAATCCAATCCGATTCCCGCCAGCATCGCCATGCTCAGCGTAAAGGGGTAGACCCAGCGAAAGGGGCTGTGCAACTGCTTCCAGCCGGGCAGGCCCTCGTACAGAATCACGTAGAGCGGCGTGCCAAAGGCGAAGAGGAGGGAGAGGAGGGCAAGAGCGGCAAAGAAAATGGTGGGGAAGGTGAAACGTGATGCGTGATGCGTGGTGCGTGAACTCGCACTTGCATTGTCGCCACCCGTGACTTGCCACCTGCGACTCGCCACCTGCAACACCGCCACCGCCGCCAAAATCCACGTCGCGATGCCCAGGTAATTCCCGCCTTCGACGTAATTCTTGATGCCCCAAGCAATCGTCTCGATAGGCTCGCCGAGTGAATTGACCTGCACGGCGCGCCACTCGCCCGCCCACAGATCAAACCAGCGGTGGTGGCTGGGGTTGCCAAAGAGATCCGGCAGCGCAAAGGTGGCTACGTGGCGGCTCGGCCACGCCCAGCCCAGAACGTCTGCCAGGCTTGCCGATTCGCCGCGGAAATTGAGCGGCAGCAGCTCCAGCAGCGGCACGAGCTGGATCGCGCCGCTGGCGATGCCGAGGAGGGCCATGGTGAGCAGCCAGGCGGCAAGGATGGCGATGCGCCGGGAAGAAAGATTAAAGATTAAAGATTGGGTAGACGAAGATTGACCGGGTTCCCAATCTTCAATCTTCGATCTTTCTTTTCTTATTTTTCTCCACGCGACAATAAGCCGTGCCGCCGTATATCCCCCAGCGACCAACATTGTGTAGTAAAGCAGCTCCGGATGGCCCGCGAGCACGACCAGCCCGATCACCGCCGCGCCAGCGACGACGTAGGGAATCGGCTGGAAGGGGGCCGTGCCTTTCTCCTCCTGTTTGCGGATCACGAATTCGATGATCGCGAGCAGCAGCGGCAGCCAGACGGCGGCCGCGAGGAACATGGTAAAGACGACGCTGACGACGAGAAAGCCGCTAAATTGAAAGGCAATGCCGCTAAAGAGCGCGGTCAGCGTGCGCAGGCGCAGGACGCGCGCAAAGACAAACGTGTTGATGCCCGCAATGGCGATGTGCAGCGCGCTGAACCAGCCGTAGGCGGCATCGAGCGGCAGCACGTAAAACAAGACGTTGAGCGGGTAAAAGGTGCTGGCCTGGCCAGCGGCGAGGAAAGGCAGGCCGGTGAAAATCTGTGGGTTCCACAGCGGCAGCTCGCCCGCCGCCAGCGAGCGCCGAATGTGCAGCTTCCAGGGCGCGTTCTGCAAGACGAGGTCGCTGAGCAGTGCGTTGTGCGGCACCATATCCGGTCGCACGGATCGCCAGGGCTCGAACTGATAGAAATTATCCCACGGCAGGAGCGTGCGCCCGCTGATGGCGGGAAAGAGCTCGGGCAGAAACCAGAGCAGCGGCAGGAGAACGAGCGCGGCGAGGGCGAGAAGATCGGCGCGGCGGGAGCGGAGTCGGTGCATATACGTGGTGAACGAAAATCAGCAGTCGGTCGGCGGCGGTCGGCGGTCAGTTGACAGCAGCCGACCGAGAAAACCAAGCAGGTGTAAAGAACCGGACCGGTAGATTCGGGACCGGATAATCTTGTCATTCCCGCGAAGGCGGGAATCCATCTGGGTCGTCTGGATTCATGTTTTTACGGGAATGACAAAGTCAGAATGGCTCCGCCGACCGTCGCTATCTCTAAAGGTTTCTTAGTAGCCATCAACCACGAGCGTACAGCACAGGGCAAAGAAACGAATTTGCACGTTCGCGCACTCGGTTCGTTGGTATCGCATGGATTCCTGCGTTCGCGCAATGGCGTTAAGTTAAGGGACTGAAGCAGCGGAGTGAGCATTCTCAAATGCGAACGTGCCCTCGAAACGTCTGGTGCAAATGGATGCGTTTGCATTAACACGCTCACTAACTTAACGCCATTGCGCCTCCGCGGGAATGACAAAATTTGATGGCTCCGCGACCGTGTGACCACAGAGCGTTTCTTAGTAGCAGCAGCTTGGAATACGACGAATAAAAATGTTGAGCTATCAGTAACGCGATTCGCTTTTCACGCCGTAAATCTCCCCATACTTCCCCCGCAAATACCGCATGTACGGCTCCAACCTCAGCCCCTCCCCCGTGATGCGCTCGAGCAGTTCGCTCGTGGTAAAGCGGCTGCCGTGGTGGTAGATGTTGCTGCGCAGCCAGCCGTGCAGCGTCTCGAATTGACCCTGCGCGATCTGCTGCGGAATCTCCGGATGCGCGGCGAGGGCGGCGTCGTAAAATTGCGAGGCCATGATGTTGCCCAGCGTGTAGCCCTGAAACGCACCGCCGATCAGCCCGCCGTACCAGTGCACATCCTGCAGCACGCCATCGCGATCGTCCGGCGCAACCACGCCCAGGTATTCGCGGTAGCGCGCGTGCCACGCTTCGGGCAGATCGGCCACCGTGAGCTTGCCCTCCAGCAGCGCCAGCTCCAGCTCGAAGCGCACGATCACGTGCAGATTGTAGGTGACTTCGTCCGCATCCACCCGAATCAGCGAAGGCTGGGCCTTGTTGATGGCGCGGTAGAAATCCTCCAGCTCGACATCGTCCAGCTGCGCCGGAAAGGTTTCGCGCAGCTGCGGGTAGAAGTGCTGCCAAAATTGGCGGCTGCGCCCCACAATGTTTTCCCACGTGCGCGATTGGCTTTCGTGCACGCCGGAAGAGGTGCCGCGCGCCAGCGGCGTTCCTTCATAGTTAGCGTTGACGCCCTGCTCGTACATGGCGTGGCCCGATTCGTGCATCGTGCTAAAAAGCCCGTCGCCCAGATCGGCTTCTTGGAAGCGGGTGGTAATGCGCACGTCGCCCGCGCCAAAGCGGATGGCGAAGGGATGATGCGTCTTGTCCTGCCGCCCGCGCTGGAAGTCGTAGCCAAACTGTTTGATGACGTGCTCGCCAAATTCCCACTGCTGCGGCTCCGGGTAGTGGCGATGCAGAAAGCTGTCGTCGACTTGGGGCCGCTCGCCAATTGCCTGCACCAGCGGCACAAGCTGCTCGCGCAGCGCGGCAAAGATCGGGCGAATCGTGGCGACGGACATCCCGTAGTCCGCCTGATCGATCATCGGATCGGCGGGATGCTCGCAGTCAAAATAGTCGGCGTACTGGCGACTGAGGTCGAGCGTTTTTTCCAGGTAGGGCTGTACGGCGGCAAAGTCGTTGTTGGGCCGCGCCTGGGCCCAGGCTTCGTAGGCCGCAGTCGTATGCGCCGAGATTTCGGCGGCAAACGAAGAGGGTACGCACACGGCCCGGTCGTATTGGCGACGCACCAGCCGCACCAAGCCGTCGTCGTCGCTAAAGGCAGGGCTCGCCTCCAACTCGCCCAGCAGCGCGCCCATGCGCTCCTCGGTAAACAGCTCGTGCGACAGCCGCTGCAGCGTGCCCAGCTGTTGCCCACGCGCCGATGCGCCACCCGGCGGCATGTAGGTCATCTGGTCCCACATCAGGACGGAGGCCGCGCCGCTGAGATCGCGCACGGTATGCAGCCGCGTCAGCAGCTCGGCATGGGCGCTCGCTTCACCGTTTTGGCCAGTTGGCATATCTCTGGTTGGCACATCTGTTGAGGCTTGAACGGTTGCCATCCAATTTCTCCTTGCGAAAGTAATTTGGAAAATAAGTCGACGATCTATCTTACGCGCGGCGTGGATTTAACTCAAGTTCAGCTATTCACGGTCAGCAATTCCAAATTTGGACCGCTTGCTGCGTAGGTGGAAAGAGGTTCGCCACGGATTACGCGGATTAGGCAGGTTTTTGTTTCTAACTCCGCGTAAATCTGCGCAATTCGCGGCGAAAAACTCCTCTGGTAAGTTAAATTTAGAATTGCTGGTTCACAGTTATTGTCGAGAGCGCGAGGGGAGCATCCCCTAATGAAGCGCCAAATGAGAGTTGTCTAAGAAATGTACAAACTCTGTTAGGATGGCTACGGCGATTTTTTGTTCATCTGTTAAAATGTTCACAAAGTAACGGTATCTTTGGGCTCGTTTCTAAAGTGCGATATACTTTAGCCCGAAGAAATTTTTACAGAAATCAACAAATCAACTACAAGAGGAATTGCACTGTTTGCGCCTTGGCATGCCGCCAACAGCGACGGTGCTGGAAGGTAGGAGCTGAACTATGAGTGATGAAGCGCAAAATGTCCAGCAGGGAAGCCAGCCCCAAGTCGACCCCCAAGTCGATGCGTCGGTGACAGACGCCCCCACGAGCGACAACGAAAATTTGACCAACGATGCCGATGGCGTCGGCGTGGGCCAGAGCGTGAATGGTGAATATGACCTGGACGAGCCGGTTCTCGGCGTGGAGGCAGATGCGCCGGACGCGCTAGATGAGATAGCGCTGCGTGAGGAAGAGGCCGAATCGCAGGGCGAAGCCCTGTCGGACGCATTTTTTGAGGAAGATCAGCCAATTGCGGCGGACATTCCGGGCGAAGGCCTGCACATGATCGACGACGGCGCCACGAACTTTATGGCCGAGCGCGCCGCGGGCATCGATGAGACCGATGTCGAGTACATTGCCGCCGAAGCGGCTGAGGAGGCCGTGGCGGAATCGATTGCCAACCAAGGCAGCGCGCTGCCCGCAGAAACTGATGTCTATATCGAAGTGACGACGCCAGCGGATGACGTGCTGGCTGAGATGCCGCCGGTGGATTTGATCACGGAAGGCACGGTCGACACGGTGCTGGGCGTGGCAACGGACGAGGATGCGCTCGCTGACGTGGCGCTGGGCGGGATGGACGACGCCATCGCCGACGCCGTAGCGGACAGCCAAAGCTACACCGCCGCGGACAACGCCACGCTGGACGAAGCCGACGAGGCGCTGGACTTGGCGCTGGCGGACGAAGTCGGCGAAGCGACGCGCATTGATGATGATGTTATGTCGTCTGTCGATGTTGCACTGGCCGAAGCGCCGGTGAACGAATCGCCGCTGGATGCCCCATCTCTGGACGAATCAGACAGGGCGAGCACCACAGATGTGCCAGCCGAAGCGCAAAGCGTCGATCCGCAAGAGAATGTGCAGGAGACCGACAAAGCGGAAGGCTCGTTGCTGAACGCCATCACGGGGGCCGTTTCAAATATGGCCAACGCGGTGAGCGAGGCCGCCAGCACGGTTCTGGATAGTGCGGCCGAGGCTACAAGCAGCACATCCGCCCTCGCTTCGGATGCCGCGTCCAACGCCGCCGGGCTGGCGGGATCGGCAACCGACCGTGTTGTGGAAGCAGCCTCCGATCTGGTCGAGAACGTAACCGGTGCAGCCCAGTCCGTTGCGCGAACGGCGGGCGAGCGCGTCGAATCCACGGTGGAAGCCGTTGACGGCAGCGATGAGAACGCCCAATCAGCGGATTCCGGCGGGGAAGAGAGCGTTCCAAGCGAAGCCAAGCAGGTTGCTGACGCACAGCAGGCCGCTGAAGCAGCTGACGCTCGGGACGAGGCCGATGTGCCGGAAGCGGCTGTCGCGAACGCTAGCACCGAAGAGAACGCGGAAGACAACGCGGAAGACAACGACGAGGCGCAGCCCGGCGAATCAACCGACGCCGACGCCGCGCCCACTGCCGAAGCGGAGTTTGCCGCGTCGGATGCGCCGTCGCCGGATGAGACGCTTCAGGAAGAGGTGAAGCCGGGGCCCATAGCGGATCTGGTTGCCCAAGCGGGCGTTGTCTCGCAGGGCGACGAAGGGGTGATGGACGAAATTGTCGCCGAAGGTATGGCGGATGACCAGCCACCCGCGCGCCTCCCGGATGAGGATGTGCCCGAGGAGAACGTCGAAGAGGTGCTATCCGAGGATGATGAGCGCCAGAAGGTGCGCACGCTAGCGGTTGGCGAAGAGGTCCACGGCGTGGTCAAGCGGCTAACGGACTTCGGTGCGTTTATCGACATCGGCGTGGGCCGCGATGGGTTGGTGCACATTTCCGAGCTGGCCCTGGGCCGCGTAGACAAAGTCGCCGATGTGCTCACCAAGGGCCAAGAGGTGACGATGTGGATCAAGAAGCTGGATCGCAAGCGCAACCGCATCAGCCTCACCCTGGTGGACCCCGACCGCAAGACGATTCGCGACCTCAAGGAGGACGAGATCGTCGAGGGCACGGTGACGCGGATTTTGCCCTACGGCGCATTTATCGACATTGGCGTGGGGCGCGACGCGCTGCTGCACGTGCGCGAGATGAGCAATCGCTACGTCGAGAAGCCGGAGGATGTGGTGAGCATGGGCGAGACGCTTGAAGCGCGCATCATCTCGCTGAGCCGCCGTCGCAAGCGGGTGGACTTGAGCCTCAAGGGGCTGCGCGACGAGCCGGAGTCGGAGGAGCCCCAGGGCAACACCGCTTCGCAGACGCGGCCACAGGCCGAGCCGGAGCCGGAAGTGCCGGAGCCGGAGGAGATCGAAGTGCTCTCGCCAATGGAGTTGGCCTTCAAACGGGCCATGGAAGCGGACGGCGACGAGGTCGACGTGCCGGACAAGCGCAGCGGCGGCGGCAAGGGCAAGCGCCGCCGGGGCAAACAGTCGCGCGCAATCCAAGATGAGATTGTCTCGCGCACGTTGGAAGGGCGCGAGCAAAACTAGCAGTTTAGACAGCAAAAAGGGCAGTGGAAATCCACTGCCCTTTTTGCTATCCAAACGGTTTCAACCCATGAACATTCAGGGCAAGACGGCACTCATCACCGGCGGCGCGCACCGCGTGGGCAAGGGCATTGCGCTGGGGCTGGCGGCAGCGGGCGCGAACGTCGTAATTAACTACTTCTCGTCCGGCAAGGCGGCGCAGCAGACGGTACGCGAGGCCGAGGCGCTCGGCGTGCAGGCGCTGGCCGTGCAGTGCGACGTGGCCGACCACGATGCGGTGCGCGACATGGCGAGGCAGATCGAGGCGCGCTTTGGCGGCGTCGACATTCTCGTCAACGCGGCGGACAATTTTGGGCAGACACCCTTTCCCAGCGACGAGGCTGATGTGCACGAGACGTGGCAGCGCGTGATCGACGTGACGGTGAACGGGTCGTATTACGTGACCAACACGCTGGCGCCGGCCATGGTCGAGCGGGCCAAGGCCAGCGGCGAGAGCGGAGCCATCATCAACATTCTTGATTCGATCATTCGCCAGCCGTGGCCCAACTTTATGGCCCACGCCGCCGCCAAAGCCGCGCTGGACGCGATGACGCGGCAAATGGCGCTGGAGTTAGCGCCCCACGCGCGCGCCAATGGGATCGTGCCCGGACCTGTGCTGCCGCCGACCGACTTTAGCGACAAGCAGATCGAGCGCTTCGCCGAGCGCACGCTGCTCCAGCGCTGGGGGTCGCCAACGGATGTGGCGCTTGCCGTGCGCTATCTAGTCGAGGCCGACTATGTGACCGGTGACGTAATCACGGTCGACGGCGGCGAGCGGATAGTATAGGCCCATCTAGGAGAAAATCCATGGTCACACGAGAGCAATTGGAGAGGCGAGAGGCGGATTACCTGGCGGGCTACGCCATGCGCGCGAGCGAGAGCCGCGGGCGCGCTCATGCGGAGGAGGAACACGCTTATCGCACCGCCTACCAGCGCGACCGCGACCGCATTATCCACACCACGGCCTTTCGGCGGCTGGAGTACAAGACACAGGTCTTCGTCTACTCCGAGGGCGACCACTACCGCAACCGGCTGACGCACTCGATTGAAGTGGCGCAGATCGGGCGCACGCTGGCGCGGGCGCTGGGCTGCAACGAAGATTTGATTGAGGCGATTTGCCTGGCCCACGATCTCGGTCACCCGCCTTTTGGCCACGAGGGCGAATTTACGCTCGACAAAATCATGCGCGAGTACGGGGACGAGCGCGGCTTTGACCACCAGCGGCAAACCTACAGCATTATCACCAAGCTGGAGGAGCGCTACCCAGAATTTTTGGGTCTAAATTTAACGTACGAGGTACGCGAGGGCGTCGTCAAGCACGACACGGATTACGACGTGGTGGACGCCAGCGACTACGAGCCAAACGAGCGCGGCACGCTGGAGTGCCAGCTTAGCAATCTGGCCGACGAGATCGCCTACAACACCAGCGACCTCGACGACGGCCTGCGCAGCGGCATCCTCGATTCGGCGGATGTGCTGGCGCTGGCCGCGGCGCAGATGGCTATCGACAGCATCGGCCTGCCCGCCAATGCCGACCTGCGCGACCCGCTGACGCGCCGTCGCTTTATTCGTCGCATGGTGTC
Source organism: Caldilineaceae bacterium (assembly GCA_965213535.1). Taxonomy (GTDB): domain Bacteria; phylum Chloroflexota; class Anaerolineae; order Caldilineales; family Caldilineaceae; genus JBCCFC01. The sequence goes on along the minus strand of OZ243888.1, from coordinate 4,367,172 downwards.
GATCCAGGTGAGCGAGACCATCCGCGCGACGGAGGAAGCTCTGCGAGCAAACAAAGTGGAGACGCTGGCGGATTTGCGCGCGCTGCCGCAGAATGTGGCGGGCTACTCGGCGGAGTTGGCGACGGCCAACCGCGAGCTAAAGACTTACCTCTTTAACAATTTTTACCGCCATTTCCGCGTCGTGCGCATGGCGACCAAGGCCGAACGGCTGATCCGCGCGCTCTTTGCGGCTTACGTCAGCGTGCCGGCACAGCTGCCGCCGGAAGTGCAGCGCCGTGCCTCAATGCACTCCAGCGGCCTACACCGCGTCATCTGCGACTACATCTCCGGCATGACGGACCGCTACGCCATCCAGGAACACAGCCGGCTCTACGATCCGGAGGAGCGCTCGTAGCTCTTTACACCTACGCCTTCTGGTGAACCGTTAGATTTATAACTACATCTTGAAAAGCCCCATCGATTTCGCCTTTGCTTGTTAAGTATTCCACGCGCTCCACCTCGCCACCCAGCCGCAGAGAGCGCGTCTCCAGCGCAAAGCGCAGACCCGGCTTCGCCACGAGCGGCTGGTAGCGCTCGATATCCTCCGCATTGAAAAACTGCCGCAGACCCGTCTCCTCGATTGCCCGGCTCACGAGCAGCTGAACCTGACCGCGCGAATCCTCGGGCTCGCTCTTGTCGTGCAGCCACACCTGGAGCGTGGAGATTAGTTCCGGGTTATCCGGCTCCAAGCCAAATTCCTCGTTGGGCGCAACGCCGTAAACACCAATGTAATCGCCACCCGCCAGCTCGCCCTCCTTCATCACGGGAAACGACTCGTCAAAGTCCGTCTGCCCCAGCTGGTAGTGCACCCGCTGCTCGTCCACGATGCGGCCGCTGTCGGCACGCGGCGGCTGGGGCTCGGCGACAGCGGGTTCGCTGTGCTGGATGATAATTGGCCGCGCCGATTCATTCGGCTGGATAACGCGCGCGGGGGGGCGATCGTCAGGCTCATCTTTGGCGCTTGCGTCAAAATCGCTGTCGAAGTCGCTGGCGAAGCGGCTGGGGGCATCAAGCGCTTGGTCGTCAGCGTCGTATTCGTCGTCGCTGCCGTACCCATCGCTGCCGTCTTCATCGCTGCCGTCTTCATCGCTGCCGTCTTCATCGCTGCCGTCTTCATCGCTGCCGTACTCATCGCTGGCGTCTTCATCGCTGCCGTAGTCGACGACACGGATGGGCGGGCGCGGTGCGTTGGCGGGCGCGGTGCGAAAGGCGTCGTCGCCGTGCGGAGCCGCTTCCTCCTGCCAACGGTAGCTATCGCGGTCGCCTTCGATCTCGCGACCGCTATTTTCGTTGTCAACGCCCCGATCTTGGCGGCGAGCGTTGGCACGGTCGTCCTCGCGGATGGGGCGGCCGCTGTGGCTGTCGTTGCTGGGTTCGTCCTCAAAAGCAAGGGGATTGCCGGTCGGCTCGTATCGATTCTCCTCCACGTATTGATTGTCCCGCGCATCCTCTTCGTCATCGTTGCGGGCAGAAGAATCGTAGCGATTGGGTGGCTGCTGGCTGCGGCTGTACTCGTCGCGGTATTGGTTGTTAAAGGCATCGTCGAAGTGCTGGTCGTTTTCAGCGTCTCCATCCGATTCTTCCTCGCGCCGTTCGCGCAGCGCTTGTGCGGCCCGCACGATAAAGTAGAGCAGCGCAGCAAAAAACAGCAGCCACAAAAGTGCGCGCACCCAGCTCCCCAGGCGTTCGCCAAAAGTGCGCCCTACCTCTGCGCCCGTGCCGGCACTGGCATTCGTCTCGCCAACGCTATCCGCCGCGGCAGCTTCGCCCGCCCCACCGGTCAGCAGACCGCGATTGATGGCGAGCACCTCTTCATCCACGCCAAGCGACTGCGCCAGCTCCTGTAAATTCTGAATGCGGACGCCGCTGTCCAGGATGGGATTGCTGGCCAAGAACTGCTGGGCTTCAGCAATTTCCTGTGCCGAACTCGTGCCCAAGGCAGAGAGCCGCTGCCTGGCCACGAGCGCTGCACTTTCGTCCTGGCGTGCTACATAGGCATCGGCCACGGCGGCGAGGTAGTTGGCCTGCGCCTCTTCGCTCAAATCGGCCAGCTGCGCGTTTTCCCACTGCACGGGAAAGAGGCCCCACCCAAAGAGCAGCCCCAGCGCCAGCCCCACGCCAGCGCCGATCAGCAGAGAACGCACCTGAAAGCGAAATCCCGGCGACCGCGAGCCTTCGTCGTCGTAGTCGTAGGGCATGTTGTCGCCGCGGGCGCGGTCGTAATCAGCCTGATCGTCACCAGTGCGATCGTCGTCGTTGGGGTAATTCCCGTGATCGCGATCATCGTCGCGCCCGTCCGAATCATCCGTGAAGTTGGCGCGAAACGAATCGCGCACGCGACCGATAAACTGTTGAACTTGCTGCATAGAATCTCCGATGAACGTTCGGCGCAGCTGGAGGAAGTGCTGAAGCGCTGTGCCTACAGCAGATCGTGCCGCTCCATCGCGCTGAGCTGCTCCACCACCCGCTTGACATCCTGCATCTTGGATTTGTGGCCCACCAGCAGCGTATCGCCCGTATCGACCACCACCAAATCTTCCACGCCGACCAGCGCCACCAGCTTGTCGCTGTAGATGATGTTGCCCGCGCTGTCGATACAGATGGTGTCGCCGCTGGCGATGTGGTTGCCGTTGGTGTCCGCCTCGCGGATGTCCACCAGCGCATCCCAGCTGCCGACATCGTTCCAGCCAGCCCGCAGCGGCACCACGGCCATGCGCTCGGCCCCCTCGATCACGCCGTAGTCGATGCTCACCTTGGGCATCTGCGACCAAAGCTCGTCGAACGGCTCGCCCGCCGCCATCTGCTCCACCACGATATGCAAATTTTCGTACATGTCGGGCAGCTGGCGCTTTATTTCAGCCAGCATGTCGCCGACGCGGAAAACAAAAATGCCGCCGTTCCAGTAATAGCCGCCCGCTAGCAGAAACTGTTGGGCCGTCTCAAAATTCGGCTTCTCCAAAAACTGCTGCACGCGGTAGGCGGGCAGATCACCTTCGGCAATCGCCTCGTCCCGCTGAATGTAGCCGTAGCCGGTGTGCGGCAGCGTCGGCTCGATGCCGAGGGTGACGATGTAGCCCTCGTGCGCCATCTTCTCGGCGCGACGCAGCGCCTGCTGAAAGGCCGCGGCGTCCGGGATGACGTGGTCGGCGGAGAGGATGGCGACTACGGCGTCCGCATCGCGCCGGGCGAGGTGTGCACAGGCGAGGCCAATGGCCGGGGCCGTGTTGCGCCCGCTCGGCTCGGCGAGAATGTTCTGCACGGGCATCTGCGGGATCTGCGCGCGCGTCAGCTCCTCGTAGCGTGCGCCCGTTACCACGTACAAATCCTCGTCCGCCACCAGCCCGTCCATCCGCGCCACCGTCTCCTGGATCATCGTGCGTCCGTTGCCGGTGATGTCCGAAAATTGCTTGGGCTGGTGCTGTCGGCTGCGCGGCCACAGACGCGTGCCCACGCCGCCCGCTAAAATTGCTGCATACATAGTAAACTCTTTCCGTTGTTCAGCCGACGCGGTGCACGCTTCATTGCGCTGAAAATAAAAAATTTCGCCCGATAGCGAAATCATAAAGCAACCCGTATCATAAACCAAGAATTAGTAGAACAAACTTACACTATGCTGTCATGGGAGGAATGAAAGAAGAATAATGAGTGATGAATGGGTTAGATACGAAGCGAGCTCAATCCAAGCCGATTTTGCTGGCCTACAATCTTTATTCATGATTCATCATTCATTCTTCACGCTTTCACATATTGCATCGCATTTACCTGCCGCACCAGTCCCTTCAGCTCCATCAGCGTCAGCAGGCTGTTGACCTGCGACGAGGGCAGCGCACTTTGGCGCACGAGCTCGTCGACGTGGCTGGGCTCCCTGGAGAGGTGCTGCAAAATTTGCGCCTCCTGTGGCTCGGCGGGCACGCTCTGGCGCACGCTGCGCTGGGCCTGCTGGCGCTCGATGTCCAGCCGCTCCAGCACATCGTCGACCGAGAGCAAGGGCGTTGCCCCCTCGCGGATCAGCTCGTTGCAGCCGACGCTGCCCGCGTGCAGGATGTTGCCGGGCACGGCCAGCACGTCCCGCCCCTGCTCGGCGGCAAATTTGGCCGTGATCAGCGCCCCGCTGCGCGTCCCCGCTTCAACGACGATCACCGCGCGGCTCAGCCCGCTGATGATGCGGTTGCGCGGCGGGAAGTTGCGCGCTTCGGGCCGCACGCCCAGCGCGTATTCGCTCACGACCGCGCCGCTGCCCGCGATCATCTGCGTCGCCAGGCCGCGATTGCGCGCGGGGTAGACTTGGTCGAGCCCGCTGCCCAACACCGCAATCGTGCGCCCGCCCGCCTCCATCGCCGCACCGTGCGCCACCGCATCCACCCCCAGCGCCAGCCCGCTCACCACGGTGACGCCGTGCTGCGTCAGCTCCGTTGCCAGCCGGTGCGCCACCTCGCGGCCGTAGGCGCTGGCCCGCCGCGTGCCCACAATGGCGACGGCCCAGTGATCGATGGCCTGGACCGCGCCGGAGACGTAGAGCACGGGCGGCGGAAAGTCGATCTCGCGCAGATTCTCCGGGTAGGCGTCCTCCTCCAGCGTGAGCGCCTGCACGCCCGCCCGCTCCACCCGCGCCAGCTCGCGCGCCGGATCGACCGTGCGCCGGGCCTCCAGCAAATTCTCCACGGCCCGCCGATCCAGCCCGGCCCCGCGCATCTGCTGCACGGAGGCCCGCCACGCCGCCTGTGCCGAGCCGCAGAGCTCCAGCAGCGCGGCGAAGCGCACGGCGCCAATGCCGGTGACTTGGGTGAGGGCAATCCAGTAGGCTTTGTTGTCCATGGTGAGTTTTGGGAGGGATGCGAAGAATTTTAACGCGAAGGCGTGAAGGCGCGAGGAGGAGGCTTCGTTAAAGAACAACTCTTTGCGGCTCCGCGTTCTTTGGTTAAATTTTGATGTTTGTGCGAGAGCTATCGAATGATGCCGCTGGCGAACTGGTGAGCAGCCATGCATACTGGTCTAGACCCCAGGGGTTTTTCTAAACCCGTGGGGTCTAAAACGAGGCGACCTCGCATATGGTTACCTGACTTCGTCGACCCAAACCCTGCGGGTCTTCCCTGTCTCGTCAAGTTTGCTAGCAGTATCACTCAACAAAAATCCGTGTGCGAAGCCCGTGCTTATCCGTGTCCTATTCCTCTTTGTAAAGTCGGTTGACTACTCGATGGGCAATCTGTCTCGCTCATCGGGCGGCTCGATATCTGCGACTTTAGCCATGGCCGCGAGAAATTTCTCCTTGTTGCCGCGTCGCGCGCGTTCTTCCAGGTAATCTTCCGTAGCAATTGCCGATGCTTTTTCTGCCATTGCTAGCATCACAAACTGTTCGAGAGACATACCCTCTCGTTCCACGATTTTGTTTACGGTTGTATATAATGAATCAGGGATCGACAGATTGATTGTGGTCATGGAAGTTCTCCAATCAACGATAAAAACTCACCGGGTAAAATTGCTTGAATGCCAAATTTTTCTACGTTTGTAAAATCTCTCTGGTTGAATGTCACAATATAACGACATTGCGCGGCGACTGCCAGTTCCAGCACCATGTCATCATCTGGATCTCGCAGAAAGGGACGCCACAGGAAAAATATCTTCGTCTTACTGGAAACGTCGCAAACATAGTCAAGGATATCTTCTATGTCATCTGCGGTCAACAGCATCTTGTTTAACAAACGTTTAGAGACCGCTTCGTATTCACCAATTAACGCCACCGATATATGAGCGTCAAACAAATCACTGTCAGTCAGCATAAGCAGCTGATAAGCGGCACCGCGCTGCGAGATCAACGCTGAAATAAAGACGCTTGTATAATAACAATCCGCGGTTTGTATAGGCTTCGTCCGTTATCCACTGTTCGCATCCTGCCAGCGACGCGGCTTCTCCGCGACCGTCTCCGCCGCGACCGTCGTCGTCTCCACGTCCACATCGCCCGCCAGCACTTCGGCGATGTGGACGGCGCGGGCGTGCTGCTTCTGGCGCGAGAGCAGGCCGTTGACGTGGGTCATGCAGCTCACGTCGCACATGGCCACCACGTCGGCCTCGCTTTTGGCGACGTTGAGCGCCTTGCGTTCGCCCATGGCCGTGCTGATCGGCGCGTTCTTGATTGCAAACAAGCCACCAAAGCCGCAGCAGCCCTCGCTGTCGGCGAGCGGCACAACGTCGGCACTCGGCAGATTTTGCAGCAGGGTGCGCGGCTGCTCGTCCACGTGCAGCTCGCGCAGCGTGTGGCAGCAGGCGTGGTAGGTGACGCGCCCGCTAAAGGGCGCATCGATTTCGGTGACGCCCAGCACGTCGACCAGGAACTCCGTCAGCTCAAAGGTGACGGCGGCCAGCTCTTTCGCACGCCGCCGGTTGATGGCCTCCTGTTCGGATTCGCCGACCCGCGCCTCGAAGAGCGCGTCGGGGTAGAAGTGGCTGGTCATCGTGGTGCAGGAGCCGCTGGGCGCGACAATCGCCTGCACATCGCCGCGCTCGACGAGCGGGCCAAAGACGTCGAGGAAGCGGCGGGCCAGCACGCGCGCGTCGTCGCGGTAGCCGGCGTTAAAGGCCGGCTGGCCGCAGCAGGTCTGCTCCTCCGGAAAGACGACCTCGACGCCGTGGCGTTCGAGCAAATCCACCGTCGCCATGCCGACGCGCGGATACATCATGTCCACCATACAGGTCACAAAAAGGGCGACGCGGCGGGGTGGGGAATCGAAAGTTTTGCGGTGCATATTGCGGATCCAGATGACTAAAATTCTTTGTTCATCTTGATGCGTGAGTAGTTGATGCGTGGTGGTTGGGTAACCACTTCTCACGTATCAAATGCTCACCTACTCACGTTTGCATTCTGGCTCGTGACAAATTCTGCAATAAGATGATTGACGCGCTCCGGCGCTTCCATGCTCGGCAGGTGCGCCGTATCGGGTACGGTAACGAGCTGGGCGTGCTTCACTTGCTCGGCCAAATGCTGAGCAAGCTGTACAAACGACGACACGTCCAGCTCGCCCGCAATGATCAGCAGCGGCGCGTTGATTTCGCCCAATCGTTGGGCAGCAGGCGGCTCGAGCCGGTTGAGCGAGACGTTCTCCGGCTCCGGATGCTCAAAGACCCGCAGCTGCATCGCCGCCACGGAAGCGCGCAGGTCGGCATCCACTGCGTCGGGCCCGCGGTGGGGGCCGTCGACCCACATGCGCATGTTTAGCTCGGTGGCTGCGGCCAAATCCCCCGCCTCGAAGAGCTGATCCTCTTCCCTGCCAAAGGCCTGCACGTCCGCATCGTGATCGTAGCCGCTGATGGTCGGCGCAATCAAAATCAGCCCGTCGACGCGCTGCGGATGGGCCAGGCAAAAATCCACGGCAACCTGCCCACCAAACGACGCGCCAACCAGCCAGGCGGACGCGAGGTCGAGCGCATCGAGCAGGTGGGCGATATCCTCGTGGTACGAGAAGGGGCCGTTGGGCAGCCCCGACCGACCATGGCCGCGCAGGTCGCAGCGGATGACGCGGAAACGCTGAGATAGGGCGTCCATCTGTGGCGACCACATGCGGCTGTCGGCCACGCCCGCGTGCAGCAGCAGGAGTGCCGGGCCGGTTCCCTGGGTTTCGCAGAAGAGCGCGCCGTCGCTGAGCTTGAGTGTCTGCATAAACGGTCCCTCGCGCGGTCGGTGAGGCCTGAATAGTTGACGCGTGGGGCTGGGTCACCACGCTTCACGCATCAACTATTCAAATACTCACGTCAACAGCGGAACAATCTGCGTCTGCCTTGGTAGGGTCGTCACCTCGATCTCGTCCGCGCGCGCGATGCAGTTGATCTCGCTGCGGATGCCGAGGCCGACCTGCCGCGCTTCGTCGCCCCAGCGCAAATCGGGCAGGTAAATGCCCGGCTCGATGGTGAACATGACATCGGGAATCAGCTGGCGTCGATCCTGCGTTTCGAGGTTGTCGATGTTGACGCCGTTGAAGTGGCCCATCGGGCCGAGGCTGTGGCCCGTGCGCGTGAGCACGCCGTGGCCGTAGCCCGCGTCGACAATCACGCCGCGCGCCACGTCGTCGACTTCGTAGCCGTGAACCGGCTGGCCCGCGCCCAGCTTCTGCTGCATAAAGGCCACCGCCGCATCGCGCGCCCCGGCCACCACGTCAAAGACGGCTTGGGCAGCTGGCGGCGCTTGCTCGCCACAAAAGGCTGTCCACGTAATGTCGGCAAAGCAGTCGCCGGTCTGCGGGTCGGGGTGGTTGGTCTCGCGCGCCCAAAGGTCGATCAGCACCATGTCGCCGGGCTGGATCGTTTCGTGCTGGGTGGCGCTGGGCGCGTAATGGGGCATGGCCGCGTGGCCGTTGACGGCGACAATCGAGAGGTGGCCGGAATCGAGATCGGCGGCGCTAAATTCGCTGTCGATCAGCTGCTGGACGTCGTACTCGGTGACGGGCTCATTCGCACGCAGCCGCTGGCTAATCAGCGCAAAGGCCGCGTCCTTGATGCGGAGGCAGTGCTCCGCCGCGCGGCGGTGGCTGGCCTGCTGATCGTCGGTCAACACCGCTTGGACGAGCTGTACCAAATCGGCGCTGCTGACGATCTCCGCGCCCGTCGCCGCCTCGATAAATTCCTTCGTCCCCGCATCGAGCTTGCTGACGTAGGGAATCGCGTTGCCGGGGCTGTACTCCATCGCAATGCGCGGCGTCTCTTTCCCCTCGCCAGAGGATGTGCCCAGCAGCGCAACCAGCTTCTCCTGCAAATCCTGCCAGCCGACGTACAGCATCTGCTCGCCCACGAGCGACGGCTCGACGTTGCCAAAGTTGGCCGTCTCGATGGCGTGGGTCAGCCAGCGCGGCGTGCCCCGTGCCGGAATCCACACAAACCAGCGGCGCGTACCCACGCTCGCCAGCCCGGCCCCCAGCCGGTTGACGACGGCCTGGGCAATCGGGTTCTGCCCGCGAAAGTCGTAGAGCAGCCAGCCGTCGAGTGCGTGCTGCTGGAGATAGCTTTGGATTTGGTTGAGGGTTGGGGCTGTTTGTGTCATTATCTGTGTCACTGCCTGTGTCACTGCCTGTATCAAGGTGGGCTATTATGGCACAGATTGAGCGCTTTGCCCAACCCCTTTTCGCCGCGGAGTGCAATTCAGTTGGGGGCCAAGCGTCATTCCGAGCGCGCCGACACGGCAACTTATTAGACGAGATTAGGCCAGCGAAGAATCTTCCACTCGGTTAGGGAGAGATTCTTCGCTAGACAGGTCGGCCTTATCCACAGCTGAAAAAGGTGTCCGGTGGTGAAACCATCTAATTCACACAAAAACTGCCGTCAAATTGCCGAGCCGATGCCGTCAATTTACGTAGTAGAACACGCGTTCTTTGGCGTTGCAATCTTTGCGCTTTTCGGGCAGCCGAGGTATAATGGCCCAAACTATCTGCAACGCCTTTTACACCGAAAATCACCCAGGAGAAACCTATGTATCAGCAGATTACCCTCGTTGGCAATTTGGGGCAGGACCCCGAAATGCGCTACACCCCCAGCGGCGTCCCCGTGACGAGCTTTAGCTTGGCCGTGAATAAACGATGGACCAACCAGGAGGGGCAGCAGCAGGACAAAACGACGTGGTTCCGCGTGACGACATGGCGCAAGCAGGCCGAAGTTGTAAGCCAATATCTTACCAAAGGCTCGCGCGTGCTCGTTGTGGGCGAGGTGGATGAGGCACGCCCGTGGACGGACCGCGACGGCAACAACCGCGCCTCGCTGGAGGTAACGGCCAACCAAGTGCGCTTCATGAGCGGTCGCAATGAGGACACGGGCGGCAGCTACGGCGGTGGTGACAATGGCGGTGGCAGCAACAGCGATTCCAACGACGGCGGCGGCGACTTGAGCGACGACGACATTCCGTTCTAACCACTGAAGTAATTTTCTCCTTCATCGTGCATCAATGGCTTGATTCGTGGTGCTTAGTGCATGTATCGGTACACGCACTACGCACCACGAATTAGCCAAAAGCCGCCTCAGGTGCACAATTGGGCGGAGAGTCGCAATTTTAAGGAGGGGCATGGCATTCCATGCCCCTCCTTTTGTTGTATGCCCCCATTACCTCCGCTATAATCTCTTTATGCAAACCGCTCTCTCCACTATCATCGATGCCATCCGCGACGATTTCACCACCGCCAGCGCCCTGCGCGACGACACGCTTGCCCGCAGTCGCGCGCTGATCCGCGCCTGTGCCCACGCCATTCGCGCCATCCATCGTCACGAGTGGGCGGAAGCCGAAGCCATGCTCGCCGAAGCGCGCGCCGACGGCGAGGCGATGGTCGCGCCGCTGGCCGCTCATCCCGATTTGTACCATTCCGGCTACACCCAGGACGCGCTCAAGGAGCTGGTCGAGGCGCACGTCGTTTACGCCGTGATCCGCGGCGAGGGGAACGAGCTACCGCAGCCCAGCAACCTTTACGTTACCGGCGCGACCTATCTCAAGGGGCTGAGCGAGGCGGCCACGGAAATGCGCCGCTACGTGCTCGATCTGGTGCGCCGCGGCGATGTCGCCGAGGCCGAGCCTTACCTGGACTTTATGGACGAGGTCTACAGCCACCTCGTCACCGTCGACTTTCCGGACGCGCTGACTTACGGTCTGCGCCGCCAGACGGACATCTTGCGCGGCGTGCTGGAGCGCACCCGCGGCGATTTGACGATGAGCCTGCGCCAAGAGCAGATGCGGCAGGCGCTGGAGAAGTTTGAGGGTCGGCTGGCGGAATAGAATGCGGATTGAGTGCAAAAAGATGGCCGAATGTGACCGTCACGGCCGCAGCCATCACAGCCTTCCCCTTCACGTTGGGGCCGTGATGGTCACGTTCCTCGATCATCTCGGTAAACACGACGTACACACGCAGACATGCCCATTCAGCCGCTGGCCGAGATTGCCATCTCACCACAAATAATTGCACTGCCCAAAGCAGACTTGCATGTACACCAAGAAGAGCGAGCCCGGCTCGACCGTATTCTCACACGGCGGGAAAATCGAGCGCCGTTCGACTGGCGTGCATGGTCGCAGCACCTGCTCGACGACGTACCAGCAGGCGAGCCGCGTCTGGACGCAATGTGCGCGCCCGACGCCTCCTGGCCGTTCGATGCACGCAGCGAGCAGCCAGAGTACATCGTCGCCAAAATTGCGGATGCGCTGCTGGAGAGCGCTGCCGACGGCTCGATTTACACGGAGATCCGCTTTGGCAAGTCCGGTAAAGCTCTGCCGCGCAATGATTTTATGGCGCTCTTTCGTAAAGCCGAGCGACGGGTGCAGCAGCAGTATCCGAATTTTTACGCCGAGGCGCTGGGATTTATCTATCTGAGAAACGAGACGGAAGCCATCGCCGCCGAGGAAGAACAGCTGGGCCACTGTTTGCGGCTAGCGCAGGTTGGTCTCGCTGGCGTCGATTTTATTGTTGCACCCTATGCGCAGGAAGCCGATCCGGCGCTCTGGCAAATTGCTTACCGGCTGGCCGAGCGTGCCGTCGATGCGGGCCTTGGGGTCACCGTGCACGCCGCCGAATTTTCCACGGCCAATCTCGCCGCCGCGCTGAAAACGCCGGGCCTCTCCCGCATCGGCCACGGCGTTTATGCCACGAGTGACGAGCGGCTGCTCGACCAGTTGATCGAGAGCGGCGCGACCGTCGAGTGCTCGCTTTCCTGCAACGTGGTGCTGGGCGCAGTCGACTCCTACGAAGCGCATCCCATTCGCCATCTCATCGATGCTGGCGTGCCCGTCACGCTCAACACGGACGACCCGGTGCGCGTGTGGACAACTATTGGTCGGGAGTACGCAATTGCCTACGCGCTGGGATTTTCGGTAGATAACCTGCTGGAGATTACGCGACAGGCCGTACAGGTGGCATTTACATCGCCAGCGCGTAGGGCAAAAATGCTGGATAAACTAGAAAATGTCGAAAAAGCCCAGTGCTAACAAACCCCTCGTCTCCGCCAGCGACATCGGCGCGTGGGCCTTTTGCCAGCGGGCGTGGTGGCTGGCCCGCGTGCAGGGGGCCGAGCACCGCAACCCCGCCGTGCTCCAGCGCGGCGACGCGATGCACGCCGATCACGGTCGCACCGCTTTGCGCGCGACGTGGCTGCGGCGAGCGGCCATTGCGTTGATCATTGTGGCCGGGGTGCTCTTTGTCGCTGCGCTGATGGGTCTGCTGTAAAAACGGGGGAAACTGGGGCGCGGAGCCACGCTGCCAAACAAGAATTTCTGTTTGCTTCAAGCGTATGCTAAACAAGCAAAGGTCAGTAGGCTGCAACGGGCTATTAGTCTAGCCAACATATTTTGACGGGTGCGAACGGCACGGCTGGCAGAACCCCAACCCCTCCATATTGGTTTTTAGTCGACGAAGCCTCGTCGCCCCTTCCCCTCTAGAGGAGAAGAGGTTGGGGATGGGGTTCTGGCCTATCCGCCAATTGAACACTGGCACACTATTAGTACAGCTGGGCGCAAGTAATCAGGCGGTTGGCGTGCGCCGCCGCTGGTAGCTAAAGCCCACCAGCTTGCCTGAAGAAAAGCGGCTGAAAGCCGGTTGACTGGATGGGGATTACGCGCTGGCAACCGCCTAGACATTTACGCCCCCGCTCACTAGCGCATTGTCAACGCGAAACATTTGGGTAATCAGCGCGAAACAACCCGGAAATTAAGACTTAATGGAGCACTAGAAACGTTTTCCAGTGCGCCATTCGCATTGGAAAATGCTCGCTCCGCGGTTGCGGTCTTCTAAAAATTCGTATAATTCGCGACTCTTTGTTCTTGCGCAACCACACCTGCCCCATCACTCGTGACTACCCTCATCCAGTCCACCCTCACCCAGTCCGCCCTCGATGCGCTCGACGCGGCCACCCGCGTGCCGCCGGATGTTTCTCCACGCGTCAACAGTGCGCGCGGCATTTGGGAGCCCGCCTCCTGGCTGCTTCACGCCGTGGTTGAGGCGCTGACTGCATCGCTAAACCACCCCGGTGTGGGCGACGCCGCCCTGGCCGTCACCGCCCTGGCGCGGCCCCGCGAACCGCTCGCGCCCGCGCGTACGGTTCACGCCCTGGCCCGACATCACGTTCATCACAATGTTACCCAGCCCAATCTGCACGCGCTGGCCCGTGCTCAGCTCGCCGAGCAGCGCGACAGTCTCCTCGCTGCCGGGTTGGATTCAAGGATTCCTGCCGAAACGCGCGCCGAAGAGCTGCTGCTGGCCGCTGCCGCCGCCGCCCATCTCGAAGACGCCAGCCTCGCCTTTGCCTGCCTCGAACGGCTTGACCGCGCCACCCGCGGCTGGGACACCGTCATCGTGCGGCCCGACTTGCGCACGCTGCTCGCCCAAACGCTGGCTCGCCTCGATCTCAACCCGCTGACCACCCACCTCATCGCTTCCGCCGTCCGCCGCTTCGACGAGACGGGCGTGGTGCTGCTCGGCGAGATTGCGCGTTGGGCCGTGGTGAGTGACGAGGCGATGAGCGAGGAGGAAAACTTTCTGCACGAGGCCGACCTCGTGGCGCCGGGCGCGACGCCACCGTCTTTTGTGCCGCCGCCGCTGCTGCGCCTCTGCGTGCAGACGCTGGAGGAGACGCAGCTCGTCCAGCTCCACAGCCGACGCGTAGCCGCAACGGTCTTTGCCCGTGCGGCCCAGGTCGATGCGGTGGTGGATCAGCTGGCGATCATCGCCGCCGTACAGGAAGCGCGCCGGGCCAGCGGCCTCAACCGCGAAGTGGACGAGGCGACCTTTCGCCGCGTCAAACGCCCGCAGGCCAACGCGGATATCGACTTCCAGGCCTACACTCTCCAAAGCGCCATCCACGCCCTGCCTCTCGCCCATATTCGCTACGCCGAGCGCGTCCAGCTCGCGCAGCAGATGGCCGCGCTCGGCACGCGCAGCGATGGCTGGACCGCCGCCGCCAGCGCCACGGCCCTGATCCGCCTCGGCGCCATCGGCCTCGCCATCGATGTCGTCAAATCTGTAGACGCCAGCGACCCGACCCGCAGCGAGGGGCTGATAGACGTGGTGCGTGCGCTGCTGGCCGTGGGCGAAGGGCGCGTTGCGGGTGAGCAGGTGCAGGCCGCGCTGCAGTGGGCCGCGGGATACGACGGCCGCAACCCGGAGCGCGCCATTACTTGGGGGTTGGCCGAGCTCTTTCTGGAGCGCCGCGAGCCGAGCCGCGCGCTCGATCTGCTTGCCCGCCGCGTGCACGAGCCCAGCCTGCGCGAGCGCCTGCGCAACCTCTTCCGCCGCACCGGCTCCTTTGGCGACGATGAACTGCGCGACGGTGGCCTGCGTCTGCGCGCCCTGCTCCAGCAGCAGGCCAGCGCGCCGAGCGCCGAGCGCACCAAAGAAATTCGCGTCTTGGTCGAAACGCTGCGCAAGGCCGCGCCGCGCCTGCTGGAGGGCGAAGCGCTCGTTAATTTTTATGGGGAGGGTCTGTTGCGCCCGCTGCTCGCGGGGGGAGAGGCTGACGTGCGTGCGCTGGCTTGGCCGCTGCTGGACGAAGTCGGCGCGGCGTTGGCCGCGCTGGGTGGTCGCCACGCGGCGCGCACGGCAGAGGTGTCGACGCTGCTGGCTGAACAGGTAGCGGGGCAGGTAGCAGGGCAGGTTGTGCAGAAGGAAGGTGATTTTGCGGAAGCAGCGGCGAACGAATCGGGGGACGCCAGCGCGTCGGCGGGGCCGCCGGAGCCAGCACCCGTTTCGCGCGAGGTATTCGCCACCTTTCTGCGCACGCTCTGGCAGCGCGACGCCGAGCGCGGTCTGTGGCAGACCGTCTACGGCGTCGAAGGCGGGCTGCCGCTGCTGCTCGCTCTCGAAGGGCCGGGCGCGCTCGTCGAGCTGGCGCAAGCCGTGGACGCCCGCGGCCCCGCGTGGATGGCGCAGCAGGAAGCGCTGCAGCTGGCGGCGGAGGCAGAGCGGAATAAGTGACTGTTTTCTTATCTTAACGACAACAATAATCTAAACCAGCCGATTGCCCAAAATCGAATTCTCGTGCACGGTCTGCTCGCGCGAGGGTCTGCTCACTCCGCGTTGGTTGCAGTTACATAAATACCACTTCCTGCTGCTTTTCCCCGCTTTGCAGCGGCGCAATTTGCACCGTTACTTTTCGATCCAGCCGGTTGAGGAAGCCAAACAGCCGCCCTTCCGAAAACAGATAGTACTTTCCGCTCATCAACTTTGAGACTTCAGCCTGATCAATGTTCAAAAGTTCAGCAATTTCACGCTGCTTCAAGTGACGCTCCTCCAGAATCAGCCGCACGGATCGTCCGAGTTGAGCACGTATCAGCAACTCTTCTGCATCATCGAGACCCAAGTCTGCAAAGACATTCCCGCTACCAATTTCGTATCCGATCAATTTATTCATAGCTCGCTCTCCAACCTCACTGCTTGCTGATACCGCTGTCGAATCAAATCTACTTCTTGTTTTGGCGTTCTGATGCCAATTTTCGATTTTTTCTGAAAGGCGTGAAGCACGTAAAGTGAGTTACTAATCTGTACGGCATAAACAAGCCTGAACGCGTCTGTGCGATAGCGAACTGCAATTTCAAAAACACCGCTGGCAACGCCTTTGAAAGGTTTTGCTAACGGAGATTTGTCACCTCTTTGTGCATCAAATAGGGCAACACCAATTACTCGTTTAGCCTCTGTTGGAAAGCGCTGAATTTGCTTTCGCGAATCCCCAAGCCAAACAACAGGTTTTTCAACCATCACTGATAAAGTGGTTCTAATTTTATGAAAATTTGCTCATAAAGTATACCACAGCTTAAAATTAGCGCGACCCCACCTCACGCCGCCGCCGTCGACTCCGCTCCCACCGTTGGCGATCTGCGCTCCGCACGCCGGCGACGCCGCTCCGCGCGCTTGATGCGGGCTTCCGTATCAAAGAAATTTTGCACGGCCAGCAGCCCGTAATTCAACACCAGCGCCAGCAGCGCCACAACCACCGAGCCAGCGATAATTTTGTCGTAACGCCCCTGTGAGATGCCGTCAAAGAGCAGCGTCCCCAGGCCGCCCGCGCCGATCAGCGCACCGATGGTCGCAATCGCGACGGCGACCACCGCCGCAATCCGCATCCCCGCGATGATCACCGGCAGCGCCAGCGGCAGCTGCACGCGTGACCATCGCTGCCACGCATTCATGCCCATTCCCTTCGCCGCCTCCAGCATCATCGGTGAGACGCCCTTAAGCCCGGCCAAGATGTTGCGCACCAAAATAATTTGCGTGTAAATCACCAGCGCCACGATGACCGAGCGGCGGTTGAGGCCAAAAATGGGCAGCAGCAAAATCAGCAGCGCAATCGACGGGATGGTGTAGAGCGCGCCCAACACCCCCATCACAATCGACGACGCCCGCTCGGAAGCCACGAGCAAAATGCTCAGCGGCAGCGCCACGCCAATCGAAATCAGCAGCGCGATGCCCGTCATGTAAAGGTGCTCGGCAGTTAATTCGAGGATGATGTCGGGATTGTTGAAAATGTAGTCCATCAGATTTACGGTTTATGATTTACGATTTACGAGGTAGTTCTGAGGCTACCTTTGGGGCAATTTGCTTATGCTTGGTCTGTTTGCCTCGCTGTGTTTTGATTGAGCTAACGGTCATAGCAAGAATCTCATCTGCTTCTCGCATCAAAGTCAGCCAGCCGCGTTTCCGGTACAATCTCTGCTTCAACGAGCAATTCCATCCAGTAGAGGGATTCGTCCGCCTCTTCCTCAACTATTTTGAGCTTGTTGATATGGTCCGCCGTCGATTTAGCACGACAGGCTGCCCGATAATTTGCGCCAACGGAAGTGCCAGATCGCAGCAATTAATTGCCAATCACGCGGCCTTCTGCGCTATTGGGCAGCGACTGTACCAGGCGAATAATGCGTAGGGCTAACTGCTTTGTCCGCCCGCGTCTTGAATATCTCTCTATCCATCACCAATGCTCCATTTGGTTATCTCTGTTTGAATCTAATTCACCTTTACCATGCGTTATTTGACTAGACAACGCACATAAAGTGTAAATATAAAATCAAACGCTCCAGCAAATGTTGCAAATTACCGGGTAGTCACTCCATCCGTTCATTTCGTAAATCGTAAATCGTAGATCACTGCGTCGACGTCCGAATGTCGTCCAGCGAAATCACACCGACCGGCTTTTCTGCGTCCGTTACAACCAACTCGCCCTCCATCCGCAGCAGATGTGAAAGCGCGTTGCGCAGGCTGTCGTCCTGATCAATCGACGGCGCGCCGTTGGGTGAATAGCCAGCGGGCAACCCCCGCATCGCCGTCTCGACACGCACCAACCCCAGCTGCCGCACCACATCGTCCGAGCCGACCAGCTCGCCTACGAAGTCGTTGGCTGGGCTGTTCAGCACGTCAAACGGCGAGGCAAACTGCACCACCCGCCCCTCGCGCATTACCACAATTTGGTCCGCCAGCCGCAGCGCTTCGTCCACGTCGTGGGTGACGAAGAGAATCGTTTTTTGAATTTGGCGCTGGAGCTGGAGCATCTCGTCCTGCAGCGTCGTACGCGTGATGGCGTCGATGGCGCTAAAGGGCTCGTCCATCAGGATCACGTCTGGATCGCCAGCCAAGGCCCGCGCGACGCCGACGCGCTGCTGCTGCCCGCCGGACATCTGAGACGGGTAGCGGTCGCGATACTGCTCCGGCGGCAGGTCGACGAGATCGAGGAGTTCGTCCGCCCGCTTGCGAATGCGGCCCTTGTCCCAGCCCAAGAGCTTGGGCACGACGGCAATGTTGTCCAGCACCGTCATGTGCGGGAAGAGGCCGATCTGCTGGATCACATAGCCGATTTGGCGACGCAGGTCGACGACGCTCATCTCGCGAATGTCCTGGTCGCGCAGGAAAATCGTGCCCTCGCTCGGCTCGTACAGCCGGTTGACCATCTTCATCAGCGTCGTCTTGCCGCAGCCGGAGGGGCCAACGAGCACGATAAACTGACCCTCGTCGATGTTTAGATCAACGTGGTCGACGGCCGGGCGAGCCATGCCGGGGAATTCTTTGGTGGTGTTCTCGAAGCGGATAATAGACATAGCGAGCGTGATGCGTGATACGTGATGCGTGGTGCGTGATGCGTAGTGCGTGATGCGTAGTGCGTGATGCGTAGTGCGTGAACTGATCGAATTACCTGTCGGTTATTCTACCAGTTCACGCACTACGCACCACGAATGCTTCTCAAAAGTTATTCCCCAATCAACCCTTGCTCGACCAAGAACGCCCGCGCCACGTCTGCTGGCTCCTCGCCGTTGCCGCTGACCTGATTGTTCAGCCCCGACATAATTTCATCCGTCAGCAGCGGCGCGACTTGGTTAAGCGCGTCGGCGATGGCGGGGTTGGCGTCCAGCACGGACTGCTGAATCACGGGCGCAACCTGGTAGGGCGGCCACAGGCTCTGGTCGTCCTCCAGCACAACGAGATCGTTGGCGGTAATTTCGCCATCGGTGGTGAAGGCAACCGTCACGTCGGCTTCGCCGTTCACGAGCGCTTGATAGCGCAGGCCGGGGTCAATGGGCAGGAAGTCGCCAAACTCCAGGCCATACGTCTCCTGTAGACCCGGAATGCCGTCCTCGCGCTCGGAGAATTCCGGCGGACCCACCAGCGTCAATTCGCCCGCTTGGCCGACCAAATCCGAAACCGTGGCGATGCCCAGCTCCTCGGCGCGCGAACGCTCCATGGCGAGCGCCTGCGTATTGTTGAACGGTGCGGCTTCGAGCCACGTGAGGCCAAACTGCTCTTCGTATTCGGCTTTGACCGTATCGTACACTTCTTGTGCGTCGCTCAACGGATCCATGCCAAGCACGGTAAGCAGGCCGGTGCTCGTGTATTCGGGGTACAGATCAAGCTCGTCGTTGAGCAGACCCTGCTGCACAACGGGCGTCGCGCCAAGGTTCAGGCGTCGATCAACGTCAAAGCCCGCTTCCTCCAGCAGCAGCGCGTACATTTCGCCGAGGATAAACTGTTCGGGGAAATTCTTGGAGGCCACGCGCAGCGTCACGTCGCTGGCGGCGTCATCAGCTGTGGCATCATCGGTGGCATCATCGGTGGTGGCTGTGTCGGTCGTGGCGTCGGATTCAGCAACGGCATCGCCGCTGTCGCCCTCGCTGGAGATGCCGGGTTCCAACGCATCGCAAGCGCCCATCGTGAGAATCAACAGCAGGGCCAGCAAGGTGTAAAGTTTGGTCGTGGTTTTCATGGATGTTCCTTTTGATTTGTTGAAAAGTGTTGAGTGGTTTGTAGGCGCTGCTTGCGGCTGCGCAATCAATGGCCTCCCATTCTGATAATCAAGTCCGGGTTAAATTATCAGAAAGGGGAAGAATCGACTCGTGCGGCTGCAAGCGGCACCGACATGTGGTGTTAACATGAGCCATTAAGTGGGCGGCTCAAGCGCGCGCTGGGCGCGGCTCAGGCTCAATTCTGCAGTTAGCGTCAGCAGAGCGACGGGAATTGCGCCCACGAGCAGGATTGGAATGTCGTACAGCGCAAAGCCGCGCACGACGTACAGCCCCAACCCGCCCGCGCCAATAAAGGCAGCCAGCGTCGCGCTGGCGATGACTTCCGTGGTCGCGGTGCGCACGCCCGCCAGGATCACCGGCAGGGCCAGCGGCGTTTCCACGCGCAGCAGCGACTGCCAGGCCGTCATACCCATGCCGCGAGCGGCTTCGCGCACGGCGGGTGAAATCGTGCGAAAGGCGGTGTCGATGTTGATCAGCAGCGGCGGCAGCGCCAGCAAAATCAAAGCGAGGACGGCAGAAGTAAAAGAGAGGCCGAAGACCGGAATCGCCAAGAAGAGCACGGCCAGGCTGGGCACAACGCGCAGACCGTTGACGAGGTTGATAAAGGTGAGGGAGGCAAGACGAGAGCGGGAGGTCCAGATGCCGAGGGGCAGACAGATGGCGAGGCTGATGCCCAGCGCCACGGCAACCAGCAGGAGGTGATCGCCCAGCGCGCCGAGCAGCTCGTCGACGTGCGTGCTGGCATAGGCGAGCGCATCCGCTAGAATGGTGAAGAAGCTCATTTCTGCCGCTCCTCTCCAACGCGGTGTGCAAGGTCGCGGTGTGCAAGGTCGCGGTGTGCAAGGTCGCGGTGTGCAAGGTCGCGGTGTGCAAGGTCGCGGTGTGCAAGGTCGCGGTGTGCAAGGTCGCGGTGTGCAAGGTCGCGGTGTGCAAGATCAATGCGGCGCACGAGCGCAGGGGTAATTTGGTTGTCTCCGCTGCTGAGGCGTTTGTTGTGCAGGCGAAAGTTGCTGCCGAGCGTATTCACAAAGTCATCTCGATGGAGCTTCGGCGGGGCCGGACGAAGAGCGTTTGCTCCCGCGCTAATACCGGGCCAGTGTAGCGGAATGGGGAGTGGGTCTCCGTGGGGTTTGTTACGGATTGCCGGATGAACCAGCGATACCGGGCGCGTTAGCGGCGCAGGGGAAAGCGCCAGCGATGCGAGGCGCGCTCGGCAAGGGCGTCGAGCTGTTCGGGCGTGCCGAGGCAGATGAGGGCGTCGCCGACGCAGAGCAGGAATTCCGGGCCGAGATCGATTTCGTGGCGGCCATTTTCGCGGCGCACGGCGAGAATGTTGACGCCGGTTTCGCGGCGCACGTGGTTTTCGGCCATGGTCTTGTCCGCCAGCAGCGAGCCCTGCCCCACCACCACCTCCTCGATGCGCAGCTCCAGCTCGCCGCGCTGCATCACGACTTCCAGAAATTCAGTTACAGTGGGGGAGCGCAGCTGGGCGGCCATGCGTCGCCCGGCGATCAGGTAGGGGTTGATCACGTGGTTGGCGCCAGCGGTTTGCAGCTTGCTGGCGCTGGTGGGAACGTGGCCGCGCGAGATGATCATCAGGCCGGGGTTGAGCTGACGTGCCGTCAGCGTGACAAAGACGTTGGTCGCATCGTTTGGCAGACAGGCGCAGAGGCCCGCCGCGCGCTCGATGCCGGCCTGCAGCAGCACGTTGTCGTCCGAGGCGTCGTCGGCGATGTAGTTGATGCCGCGCTCGGCCAGCGCCTCCAGCACCTCGGCCTGGTTGTCGATCACCACAAAATCGAGCCGCTCTTCCTCCAGCCCTTCCGCCACCTGCTGGCCCACGCGCCCGTAGCCGCAGATGATGTAGTGGCCGTTCAAATTATTGATTCGTCGCTCCATACGTCGCCTCCGCAAGATGCCGCGCAGTTCCCCCGCGACAATATAATCCGCCACCGTGCTAAACGAGTAGGCCAGCGCGCCCACGCCCAGGATAATCAGCAGCGCGGTGAAGCGTTCACCACCGGGCGAAAGCTTGATTTCTTCCTCGTAGCCGACCGTGCTCAACGTGATGATCGTCATAAAGAACGAATCCCAAGCCGTGGAACTTTCAACCGCCATATAGCCGAGCGTGCCAGTCGCCAGCAGCAAGGCGGCCAGCACCAGGACGATCACAAGTCGTCGAGTCAGATCAAATTCGTTCGGCACTACACCATCCTTCCATCGTCAGGGGCAATTGTCTACAAGAATTCCTACATGTTGTGGATAAGTTCGGGGATAACCCCAGATATAGAGGACAACTTGGCACGAGGCGGACAAATGGCGGGCGTTCGTCCGACGCGGTTTTTTTAGCAAATCGCGGTGAGATGGATAAGCTTTTTTTGTAAGCCCGTTCGCACGGGGGCGTGCTCACTCCTCGGTTGTGGTTTGTGAAGAAACGCTCTGTGGTAGCAGCAGTCAGCGGAGGCATCAAAATTTGTCATTCCCGCGGAGGCGGGAATCCATGCTTAACCCACGAACCAAGTGCGCAAAAATCCTGCCAGTCCGTTTCTCGGCGTTTGCTGCACGCCAGTGATCGGTTCCTATAAAGAAATGCCCAGAGGTAGCGGTCACCGGAAGGGTCAAATTCTATCATTCCCGTGTTGGCGGGAATTTAATCGCAAGCAAGATAGATTCCCGCGTTCGCGGGAATGACAAGATTACCCGGTCTCACATTGGCTAGCCCGTTCCTTTACGTTTGCTTGATGCCTCATCTTCAGCCGCTATTAATTTTACGCGTTGACTTTATGCGGTGCGCGTTAGCACGGGATAGATTTCGCCCGTGCGCCGAAAGCCGAGCGAGCGATAGAGCGCCTGCGAGCGGGCGTTGCTTGTTTGCGTGTTGAGCACCACCGTTTCCGCGCCGCGGTCGTGGGCCGCGCTCAGGCTGTCCATCAGCAGCCGCCGCCCGATCCCGCGACCCTGGGCGCTGGGGTGGACGGCCAGCCGCGCCAGCATCGCCTCGCTGGCCGCGGCCTCGACCCAGAGCGATTGCCCCGCTCCGGCTGTCGATGTGGGGCCGCACAGCGCCGCGTAGCCCACGAGTCGCTCGGCCTCTGCCGTATCGGTTGGGCTGCTGCGCGCGGTAGCCACGCAGACGTGGCAGCTCAACAGCAGCTCGAGCAGGCGGGGTGCGTCCATGTGCCAGAGCGGGTCAAACGTTTCGCCATCGAGCGCGGCCAGCGGCTCCACGTCGTTCGGCTGCGCCGGTCTCAGCTCAATCGTCCCGTGGCGACCGTCCTCGTCCACCACCTGCGCCACGCTCTGGCTCAGCTGCTCGTGGATTTCGCCCACCCGCCGCGACAGCCGCTGTAGCTCCAGAAACTGCACCCGGTCGATTTGGGCAAAGTGGGCGGCCAGCAGCGGGCGCACCAGCCAGTTGTCGGCATCGTAGTAGACTAGCTGCCAGCTGGGAGATGGCTCGGCTGGGCTGCCGTGCTGTTCGGCCTCTTCCCGCAGCACGTCGGCTGCCGCCTCGATCAGCGGCGGCACGTCCGCCGTGGCCGAACGCCCGCGGGCCACGGCGGCGACGGTGACGTGGGCTCGGCTCGGCGCATTGCCCGGCAGCGTGGCCGGTCGCGCTTCGCGGCGCACGCCGAGCAGCGCGACCGGCGTTCCGCTCGTGAAGAGGCCGCCGCCCGTCACGCCCAACATTACGACGCCGCGCGCGAGCAGGCCGTGCCAATCTTCGCGGCCCAGATTTTGAAAGGCATGTCGACCGCGCTGCATCAAGCGGCGGATTCGGTCGAGATCGCTGGGGGTGGCGCGGACGATGTTCATGGACAACCAAGCTCGTTCCACGCAGGGCGTGGAACACGATATTGGACGCTCTGCGTCTCTGGGTAATTTACAAAGTGGTGAGGTGGGCGCGAAGGGAGGCGGGAGCGGCCGATGGGGTATTCCCACGCAGGCTCGTGGGAACGAGCATTCTCTAGCTCAACACGGCTCGATTTCCGTACACCCGTTCGTAATACGCCTGAAATTCGCCCTCGCGGATCGGCTGCCACCATTGGGGATTGTCGGCGTACCAGCGGGCGGTTTGGCGGATGGCTTCTTCGTGCGTGTGCTCCGGCTCCCAGCCGAGCGCCATAATTTTGCGCGGGTCGATGCAGTAGCGCCGGTCGTGGCCCAGCCGATCTTCAACGTGCTGGATCAGGCTGCGTGGTTTGCCCAGCTCGTTCAGCAAAATCTCGACCATCTCCAGGTTGGTCATCTCCGTGCCCGTGCCGATGTTGTACGTCTCGCCGATTTTGCCCTCGTGCAGCACGAGATCAACGGCCTCGCAGTGATCCGCGACGTATTGGTAATCGCGCCGCTGCTGGCCGTCGCCGTAGACGGGTAGCGGCTGATCGGCCAGGGCGTTGGTCACAAAGAGCGGCACGACCTTCTCCGGATACTGGTAGGGGCCGATGTTGTTGGCTCCGCGCGAAATTGTGACTGGCAGGCCGTAGGTGATGTGGTAGGCGTTGACAAAGTGCTCGGCGCTGGCCTTGCTGGCGGCGTAGGGGCTGCGCGGGGCCAGGCAGTCCGCCTCGGCGCTGCGGTGCTCGCCCTCGATGTGGCCGTAGACTTCATCGGTGCTAATCTGGTGGTAGCGCAGGTTGCCGTGCGCCCGCGCCGCCTCCAGCAGCACGTAGGTCCCATAGATGTCGGTGCGCACAAAGGCGTCCGGGTCAAGAATGCTGCGGTCCACGTGGGTCTCCGCCGCAAAGTTGACGATGGTGTCCACGTCGTGGTTCTGGATGGCGGCATTGACGGCGTCGGCGTCGCAGATATCGCCCTCGACGAAGGTGTAGCGATCTGCGTGCTGGGTGGCGACGTCCGCCAAATTTTCGCGCCGCCCGGCGTAGGTCAGCTTATCAAAAATAATGGCGCGGTAGCCGGGATGGCGATCGAGCAGCAGGCGCACAAAGTTGCAGCCAATAAAGCCCGCGCCGCCGGTAATGAGAATGTTTTGCATAGAAATGTCCGATTCAAGAATTTTTAACGCCAAGACGCAAAAAGAACGCTTTGTGTGAAATGTAGTAGGGCTAAAAATTTTCCGCGCCTAAAAACGGTGATGTTTCTCAGCAGCGCTGCCTACAAACAACCCTTGCGACCTTGCGTCTTTGCGTTAAATTTGTTATTACTCCGACCGCTCGCGCCGAAAACGCGCCCGGTCGCGGTTGCGACGCAGCCTGCGCAGGCGACCGGGCTGCTTGTGGGCGGGCAGCGGGAAGCTAAAGGAGAGCGTCAGCGTGGGGATTTCACGCAGGGCGGGCAGCAGGGCGTCGGCCTCACCCGCGCTGGGGGCATGCAAACCTGCGGCGGCAGAGGCCTGCCAAATCGGAGCAACCCGCGCCCGCTCGATCTCGTCGCCATTGGTGGCGAGGTAGGCGACTTCGTCCGCCAGCCGCTGGCGGGCCACGCGGGCAACGGCGCAGAGACGCTGCACCTGTTCGGCCATGGCGGCGCGGACGGCGCGAAAGCGGTCGCGGTCAAAGGCGTTGGCGTCGAATTGGCCGCTGAGATCGAGATCGAGATCGGGCGTGGCTGGGCCGTTGCCGTGTAGAAAGTGCTGGGCGGCGCGGTATTGCGGCCAGAAATGGGCGCGCCAAAAGTGCTGCGCCTGCTGAAACGAAGGCAGCAGCCAGTCCGCGTGGAAGAGCGCGTGCACGGTCGACACGCGCTCGCTGATCTGCACCAGCGCCGCGGCCTGCGTCGTCGTCAAATCAAAGTAAGCCGCCGCATCAAAATGTTCCCAAGCGGGGTACGCCTCGCCCAGCCGCCGCAGCCGCTCGGCCACGTCCAGCGTAACCTGAGCCGCCAGCCGCGCTTCATCGTCCACCGAAAGCGTCGGCAGCGCTGAATTGATGGGCGCGCCGGCAGGTGCATTAACCTCGCCCTGACCGATCTGGTAGAGCGTGACCAGCGACTGCCAGTCCGCGAAATCCTCCACCGGGTCAGTGGGCGTAATCAGGGAGCCATTCAGCCGGTCGACGTTGCGCAGGGCGGCCAGCAGCGCGGGCACGCTCGCCAAGCGGCCCTCCAACTCAGCGAAGCCAGCGGCCATTAGAGCAGCCCGACCTTGGAGTGATCGCCCAGCGTCATTTTGTACGCTTTTGGCTTGATTGGGCTGCACGTGACTTCGACATCGCGCCCGATGATGCTGTCCGTAATGCGACCGGGCACGTTGCAGATCGAGCTGTTGTCGAGCACGATGCTGTGCTCGATTTCGCTCTCTTCGAGGATGGTGTGGTGGTAGATGCTGGTAAAGGGGCCGACGTAGCTGTTGACGATGCGGCAATCTTCGCCGATGATGGCCGGGCCGCGAATCACGCTGTTGATGACCTCCGCGCCGCGCTCGATGCTGACCAAGTGGTCGATTTTGCTGTCGCGGTCCACATAGCCCACCACCTCGTGTGGAATTTCGCTGAGCACGCGATTGTTGGCTTCCAGCATGTCCGTCGCCTTGCCGGTATCGATCCACCAGCCGCGGTGCACGTAGGGGAAGACTTTATAGCTGTGTTCGATCAGCCACTGGATGGCGTCGGTAATTTCGTATTCGCCGCGCCAGGAGGGCTGGATGCTGTGCACGGCTTCGAAAATGTGCGAATCAAACATGTAGATGCCGACGAGCGCGAGGTTGCTCGGCGGGTTGCGCGGCTTCTCGACGAGGCGCACGATTTGCCGCTGATCATCGAGCACGGCGATGCCGTACTGCTCCGGCTCCGTTGTCTCGCGCAGCACCACCTGGCTGTTCCAGTCGCTGTTGGCAAACTGCTGAATCAGCGTGCTGATGCCGCCCTCGATCACGTTGTCGCCCAGGAACATGACAAAGCGCTCGTCGCCGATAAAGTCCTGGCTAATCTGCACGGCGTGGCCCAGCCCGCGCGGCGCATCCTGCTCGATATAGGTGATCTGCGCGTTCCAGCGCCCACCATTGCCCACGGCCTCGCGAATCTGCGCGCCCGTGTCGCCGATCACGATGCCGATCTCGCTGATGCCCGCCTCACGCAGCGTCTCGATCACGCGGAAGAGCACCGGCTTGTTGGCGACGGGCACAAGCTGTTTGGCGCTCGTAAAGGTAATCGGCCGCAGCCGCGTGCCCTTACCGCCGCTCAGAATCAGACCTTTCATGGATGGGGAATCTCGTTTCTAAACCGTTGGTTGGTGGCTAGCACGTGAATCGCTAACGCGCGATCAGGCAAACTTCGCCCGGTATTTTCGCGCGAAAGCGGAGCGGCGTCAACAATCTGACCGCCTTACCAGCAATTCCAAATTTGGGCCGCTTGCTGCGTAGTTAAAAAGAGGTTCGCCGCGGATTGCGCGGATTTGCGCGGAGTCGGAGACAAAAATCCGCGTAATCCGCGCAATCCGCGGCGAAAAATTATTCTGGTAAGTTAAATTTGGAATTGCTGCCACCTCACAGCGGCAGCGACACGCTCATCCCCGCCGCCAGGCTGCGGTTGACCGCTTCGGTAAACTCCATGTATTTGACGCCCGTCTCAAAATCCGTGTGCGTGATCGCCTCCTCGCCGCGAATGGCGCGGACAAATTCCTCCTCCACGCGCCAGCCGCCTTCCAATTCCGATGGGATTTCGATTTCGCTCAACTCGTCGTCCCCGCGCTGCGCGCCAAAGAGCGTGTTCTGTGTAAATTTGAGCGTGCCTTCGCTGCCAAAGAGCGTCGCCGACGGCGGCTCGCCCGGCCCGGCCACGGCGGAGACCTGTATGTGCAGCTGTGCGCCACAGGCCATGTCGCCGAGCACGTCGATGTGATCCGGGATGCGGACGGCTTGCAAGCGACCATTTTCATCAGGCCGCATTTTCGCAAAGGTCTTGCCCATGGCCATCACACTTGTCGCCGTGCCCAGCCAGCGCATCACGGCTTCGTACCAGATGCCCAGCGTCATGATGTTCATGCCGCTCAGGTCGTAATCCTGCCGCCACGTCAGCGGGGCGTCGCGGTCGACAAAGCCGGAGCGGGCGACGACCTCCACGGCAAGCACGTCGCCCAGGTAGCCGTCGGCCAGCATCTTTTGAATGGTGCGATCCGCGCGCAGCGAGAAGGGCGAGGGCACGATCTGCGCCACCTGCCCCGGAAAGGCCTGCGCCGCGGCCAGCATCGCGTGCGCCTCGTTGGCGTCGCGAGCCATGCGCGCCTCGACCATCACGTGCTTGCCCGCCTCCAGCGCGGCGATGGTCGCCCGCGCGTGCAGGTAGGGCCACGTGCCGATCACGATGGCGTCGGTGTCCGGGTCGGCGATGGCGTCGATCCACGAGTCGTAGCTCTTGGAGATGTCGAGCGCCTCCGCCGCCTGCCGCGACGATTCGGGGCTGCTGTTGACGACGCCGACGATTTCGACGTTTTCCTGTTCACGCAAGCCGGGAATGTGGCGGTCGCGCGTATTCTGGCCCGCGCCGATGATGCCGATGCGGATGGGTTGGTTGCTCATGATAGATTCTCATTGTGTGCTACTCGGTTAGGAATTTACCGAGCGAATTGCTTTCTGAAAACAGAGGACATGGATTCTCCTGCTACCTGAGCGCTTCTCGCCCAAACTTCGTCCCCACGTGGATCGCCACCGTGCCCAACATGCGCTCGACAAAGAAGACGTTGCGCAGCCCCGCCTGCTCCATCTTGATTTGCAGCATCTCCGGTGCGGGGAAGTCGACGGTGCTGTTGGGCAGGTAGGCGTAGGCCTGCCCGTCGCCGCTGATCAGGCTGCCGACGAGCGGGACAATCCGAAAGAAATAGAGCGAGAAGAGCGGCCCCAGCAGCGTGTTGTCCGGCGGGGTGATTTCGAGACAGACGACCTTGCCGCCCGGCTTGGTGACGCGCGTCATCTCGCGGAAGGCGGCCACGCGGTCGTCGACGTTGCGCACGAGGAAGCCGCAGGTGACGGCGTCAAAGGAATCCGTGTCATAGGGAAGGTGGAAGACGTCGGCCTGCGTAAAGGGTACTTGATAGCCGGGCACTTTGTCCACGCCCGCGGCCATCATCTCGTAGGTAAAATCCGCGCCCACGGCCTGCACGCCGGGATACTGCCGTTTCGCCGCGTAGGCAATGTCCCCCGTGCCGGTGCCGACGTCGAGCAGCAGGCCGCGCGGCGGCAGCTCGCAAAAGCCCAGCAGCTCGCGCCGCCAGCCCTGGTCAAAGCCAAAGGTCATCACGCGGTTCATCAGGTCATACGTCGGCGCGATGCGGGTAAACATGTCGTTGACAAAGATGGGGCGTTCGTCGGTGGAGGGGAGAGCGGAAAAGGTTTGGTTGGTCATGGTAGTGTGAGTATTTGATGCGTGATGCGTGTACCGGTGTTCTTTCTTGTAGACTAGCAGAACGCTTTTTTCTAGCAGATTCAGTCGTTCACGATTTGTGCGGAGTTGGCATCCTCAGATGCCAACCAGCCGGGCACGAGCCGCATCTGAGGATGCTCCTTCCGCGGATTTGACAACAATCGTGGACGACTGAGCTTGTCTTTTTTAAGACTACGACAACATTGCTTGAATTGCCAACGCTTTCTGAACCTATTGCGCAGCCGCGACGACCAACAAACTCCATCAGTCCAGGCCTACGCGCCACGCACTACGCCCGATCCAGCTCAATATCCTGCCACGAGCTGGGGTCGTCCAGCGGCTCCAGGTGGGTGAAGACGCTGACGCGCGGCACGGCTGCGCGAATCTCGCCCTCGATCTGCTCGAGCACGTTGTGGCCGCGCTGCACGCTCCACTCGCCCGGCACCAAAATGTGCACCGATACGTAGCTGCGCCCCGCCGACTGGCGCGTGCGCAGGGCGTGGTACTTGACGCCATTCGCCTCGCGGCGAGCAAGAATCGCCTGCACCGCCGCCTGCTGCTCGCGCGGAATGGCCGTGTCCATTAGCCCCAGCGCCGAGCGCCGCAGCAGCCCCATGCCGGACCAGACAATGTTGACCGCCACGGCCAGCGCCAGCAGCGGATCGAGCCGCGCCCAGCCGGTTACGGAGACAGCGACGATGCCGCCAATCACGCCGACGGAGGTCCAGACGTCGGTCATCAGGTGGCGGGCATCGGCTTCGAGCACAACCGAACCGTGCTGCCGGGCGGCGCGCATCAGCACGCGGGCCACTGCCCAATTTACCACGGAGGCCAGCGCCGAAACGAGCACGCCGCTTCCAATCTGCGCCAGCGGCTGCGGATCAAAGAGCCGCGGCACGGCCCCTACCACAATGCCGCCCGATGCAAGCAAAATCAGCGCGCCCTCGATGCCGCTGGCAAAGTATTCGGCCTTGTCGTGGCCAAAGGCGTGCTCCTCGTCCGGCGGTCGCGCGGCGATGATAAGCGTGACGAGCGCCAGCGTGGCGGCCAGCAGATTGACCAGCGACTCCAGCGCGTCCGACAGCAGCCCAATCGAGCCCGTGAGCCAGTAGGCCACCACCTTTAGCACCACGGTGACGATGGCCGCGCCAATGGAGAGCCAAGCGAAGCGGGTGAGCGATGAGCGATTCACAATGGGCTCGTGTTAAAGAGGTATGTAGTAAGCCCTCACCCCTAGCCCCTCTCCCAATTTGGGAGAGGGGAATCGAACTCCCTTCTCCCATCCTGGGAGAAGGGTTGGGGATGAGGGCGCGGCTGTTATCGACTTGCTAAACATACCGCACACTTTCTCTTCATGAGCCCTGCAATTTGTGCGCTGTATGTCAAATATTTTGCTTTGCACTCTGCCAGTGTTCGTACTCCATGCCGCGCGCCGTGGCGTCCGCGACCTCGGCTCCGTAAAGCCGCTGCAAAAGATAGAGCGCCATGTCGATACCCGCGCTCACGCCCGCGCTGGAGACGATGTTGCCCTCGTCCACCCAGCGCACCGCATCGCGCACCTCGATTTGCGGAAAATCGTTGCGCAGGCGCTCGACGCTGGCCCAGTGGGTGGTGGTCGCTTTACCAGCGAGCAGCCCCGCTTTGGCCAGCAAAAAGCTGCCGGTGCAGACGCTCGTCGTCAGCTCCGTCGACGCGGCCCGCTCGGCGATCCACGCGATCAGCGGTGCGCGGTCGATGGCCGTGCGCGTGCCCTGGCCGCCGGGCACGAGCAGAATGTCCAGCGGCGGACAATCCGCCAGGCTGTAGCGCGGCTGCACGACGAGCCCGTTGCGGCAGGTTACAGGCTCCATCGATTCGGCGACGGCGAAGACGGTGAGCGGTCGCTCGCGGCTGTCGGCGCTGTCTCGGGCGGCGCTGAAGACTTCGTAAGGGCCGGCAAAGTCGAGCAGCTCGACGCCCTCGAAAATGAGAATACCAACGGTTCGGGGTTGCATGGTTTGAGAATCTTTGGGTTAATTTGCAGTTCAGTTGGTGTAAGGGCGCGTCATGGAGTGCCCCAGTATGCATCAAGCTAACATTCTATAAATCGGGTTAACCGCCCTATACTGGGCAAAGTGACCAACACCCCCTCCCAGCTTCCCCCAGTGTGGGGGAGGAGCCGCGACTGAACCGACGAGAAATCGGCTCCCTCTCCATGATGGGGAGGGCTGGGGAGGGGTTAAAGCACAATCTGCCCAACCAACCGTACCATTTCTTGCTTGCCTTAATGCGCATCGGCCACGCTGTGGCGTGCCCCTACCGCGCCCGCTCAATTGCCGCAATGACGCTCGCCGGGTCGTTGGCCAGCAGCGCGTCAACGCCGAGGCGCAGGTAGCCAGCGACGCGTGGCTCCGGCGTCGGGTCGAGCGGGCAGACGAATTTGCCCTGGGCGTGGGCTTGACGCATGTAGAACGGGTTGGCAAAGATCAGCGGCCAGAGCGGGCCGAGCAGCCGCGCCCCGCCCACGGGCAGCGGGTTCCAGGTGGTGATGACGCCCGCCGCCAGATCGGGCTGCACCCGCTGCACGGTCCGTACCCGCTTGAACTGAAAGGAGACGACGGAGCCGCGCGCCAACATCTCCGTCTCCGCCAGCAGGTCGACCAGCTGCTGCCCGCGCTCGCGCTGTAAAAATTGGTCGTCCTTCAGCTCCAGCAGCAGCGGCACCTGCGACTCAGTCGCCTCGATCAGCGCACGCAGGGTGGGAATCGGCTCATCGCTCGGCGAACCATCGGGCCGCAGGGTGCGGAACGTTTGCAGCTCGGCCAGCGTCATCTCGCTGATGCGGCCGCGGCCGTTAGTCGCGCGGTCGATGGTGGCATCGTGGCTCAGCACGATTTCACTGTCTCGCGTAAAGCGCAGATCGGTCTCCAACGCATCCGCCCCCTGTTCCACTGCCAGCTTGAACGCGAGCAGCGTGTTCTCCGGCTCGCGCGTCTGCGCGCCGCGGTGGGCGACGACGAAGGGCGTGTCGCGCTGCTCACGCAGCTCGCGCACGTTGTTCCAGGTGAGGTCCATAATTTATAATTTTAACACAAATTACCGGAGTCAACGAGTTCATGTCTTTCTTCCTCTCCAAACTGTTGCCGCTCTTTGTCTATCCGCTGGGGCTGGCCTGCGTGCTGCTGATTGCGGCGCTGTCGCTGCGGCGCTGGCGCCGCTGGCAGACGACGCTGGTCGTGCTGGCATTTCTGGCGCTGTGGCTGGGCGGCAACCGCATTGTGACGATGGCGGTGGTGCGCTCGCTGGAGTGGCGCTACGAGCCGGTGGAGGTGGCGGAGCTGGTGGAGCGTGAAGCGGGGGAAACGATTGTGGTGCTGGGCGGGGCGACGCGCACGCCGGGCGATCAGCGGCTGCTGCCGGAGGTGAACGAGGCGGGGGACAGGCTGCTGCACGCGGCGTGGCTCTACCAGCAGCTAAGCCAGCAAGGGGAAGCGCCCACGGTGTTGGTCAGCGGCGGCAGCGTCGTGCTCAATCAGGCGCGACCGCAGGCAAATACCGATGGAGTGGAGCAGGACGATGTCACTGGCGAGGCGGTGCAGATGGCGCGGCTGCTGGACTTAATGGGCGTGCCGGAGACGGCGCTGCTGATCGAGGATCAATCGTGGAACACCTACGAAAATGCCGTTAACACGCGGGCGCTGCTGGCCGCGCAGGGCTTTGACTTTGACCAGCCGATCCTGCTCGTGACGTCGGCCATGCACATGCCGCGTTCGGTGCGCATTTTCGAGCGGCAGGGCTTTCGCGTAATCCCCGCGCCGACGGATTTTCTCGTTGCGCGCGGGGATTGGGCCTACTACACGTCGCCTTCCTTGCAGATGCAGACGATGAATCTGCTGCCCAGCGCCGCCGATCTCGATCTCACGTCGAAGGCAATCAAGGAATACATTGGGCTAGTCGTCTATCGGCTGCGCGGCTGGGCGTAACGCGCTCTCGACGCTGCTGGCAAACTCGGTAAGCGTCCCCGGCGCGACCCGTGCCGGGGGCGCGACGAGCCGGCTTCTAATTTATTGGCATCATCTTCCGCTACGGCGCACATTCCACCAACACGTCGCCCGCCAGCGGCTGCCGCTCGGTCGCTGGCCCTTCGTATTCGACGAGGAGCGTGCTGCGCCCGCCGCCCTGAAAATAGCCGACTTCGATGGCGTGCGTGCCCGTCGCCAATTCGCGCGCGCCCGATTCCGTGGTTGGCCCGTGCGAGCCATCGTTATCGACGACCGGCTCGCCTTCGATCCACAGCAGGCTCCCGTCGTCCGACATGGTGTAGAACGTATATGTGCCCGACACCGCCAAATCCAGACAACCCTGGAAGCGCAGTGCATAGTCATCCTCGCGCCGGGCGACATTCAAGGTAAAAGCATCCGTCTTGCCCGACGCGGTTGGCACCAGGGCGGCAAAATCGGGCACGCCGTCCCAGTTTTCGCCAGCTTCTTCGTAGTAGCTGTAGGCGAGCGGTCCTTCCGCGGTGGGCGGCTCCGTTGGCGTTGCTGTGGGCGGGACGGGCGTCGCCGTCGCGGTGGGCGGCACAACGGTGGGCGGCACAGCGGTGGGCGGCACGGGGGTCTGTGTAGGCGGCACAGCAGTGGGCGGCACAGCGGTGGGCGGCACGGGGGTCTGTGTGGGCGGCACAGCGGTGGGCGCTGGGGTCGGTGGCGTGCTGCTGGTGGGCGTGCCGAAGATGCGAAATTCATTGATGGTGGACCAGTTGCTGCTGCAGTTGGCCTGGCAGCCCGTGATGGTCAAGCGCACAAAGCGCGCGTTGGCGGGTGCAAAGCTTGCCGTGCGCCCGGCGCTGTCGCTCAACCCCTGCGCGACTTCCACATACTCACCATCCGTTCTCACCCCAATCGTAAAGTCGTATGAGCGATTCTCGTAAGGCACGATCTCGATGCGCTCGACCGCATAAACCGCGCCCAAATCGACATCAAGCGTTTGCGGGAAGCCCTGTGCCGCCCAGCGCGAATCGCCGCTGGGATTGCCATCGACGGCATTGCTGGCGGGCGCTTCCGCTCGATCAGTCGACGCAACAACCGGTCGGTTTAGCGCCAAATTTACGTCCGGCGGAACGGGCGTTGGCGTGGGGGGAACGGGAGTGGGCGGCGCGGGCGTGGCCGTGGACGGCACGGTCACGTCGGGCGTATTCGTCGCGGTAGGCACGCTGGTTGCGGGCGGCGTCCCCGGGATCGGCGGTGTGCTCGTTGGCACAGCCGTCGCCGTGATCGGTGGCGTGACTGGCGGCGAAGCAACCGGCGTCGGCTCGCCCGCCTCCAGTACGCTGATCGTCAAGCTGTCGCTGGCGGTGGCGGCAAAGGCATCGGTGATGGTCAGCGTGGCGGTGAAGAGCCCGGTCTCGGTGTAGAGATGCGTTGGGCTGATCACGGTGGAGACGTTGCCGTCGCCAAAGGTCCAGCCGTAGCTCAGCGGCGCGCTGGCCTCGTCAAAGACAACGCTGGCGCTGAAATCGACGCTTAGCGGCGCACTGCCCGATTTTGGCGCGGCGTCGATCTGCACCAGCGGCGGAATCACATCGACCGATGGGTCGTAGCGCAGGCGCAGCAGCGCGCCGCGGGCAATGTCCAGCAGGTAGAGATCGCCATCCGGGCCGCTGGAAATCTGGACGATGCCAAACAGATTGTCGACAAAGGGTCGCGCCGCGGTCACGCGGTTGGGCTCGCTAAAGGTCAGGTAGTTGATTTCGCCGCGTGTAAAGTCGCTGTAAAAGAGCGTGCCGCGGTAGGCGCTCGGGTAGGTATCGCCGCTGTAGAAATCACCGGCGACCATCGAGCTGCTGCGTCGCTCGTGGCGGCGGGCAAAGGTGGGCGGCGCGGCGCTTTCGTCTTCGTAGAGCGTTTGGCAAAGGCCAAGGGCCGCGTAGGTGCACTGGCGCGTGCTGCTCGTCTGCCCGCCTTCATAGCAGGGCCAGCCAAAATTCGCGCCGCGCCCCGTGTTGATCTCCTCCCACGCATTCCAGCCCACATCGCCCACCACCGGCTCGCCCGTTTCCGGGTGCAGCGTAAAGCGAAAGGGGTTGCGCAGCCCCAGGCTGTAGACCTTCGAGCGGTTGCTCGCCGGATCGCCGTCAAAGAAGGGGTTGTCGGCGAGGCCGTTGCCCGTCTTGGGATCGATGCGCAAAATTTTACCGGCCAGGCTATCTACCTCCTGCGCACGCGTGGCGTAGCGGATGGCGTCGCGGTGGCTGGCCCCGTCGCCGTTGCTGACGAAGAGCGAGCCGTCCGCCCCAAAGCGCAGCGCGCCCACCGTGTGCGAATCCTCGTCCGCGGGCAGACAGTCCCGCACGAAGCCATCGTCGCTTTGGCAGGAGGGAAGCGCGCCGCTGCGCACGTCGGGCTGGCCGATGTTGGCGTAGGTGCTGCCGCGCCCCAGCAGCACCGCCTCGCTCTCGGCCAGCGCCACGTTGTACCCCTTGTCCACATCGGCGGTGACGCGCACCAGACGCGCCACCCGCGCGCCCTGGCCGTCCGGCCCGCCGGCGCCGGATTGCCCGCGCACTTCGGGCGGATCAAAGGTGAAGAGCAGGAAGAGATAGGGCTGTGCGGGGAAGTCCGGGTGCACGGCCAGGCCGAGCAGGCCGCGGTCGCGGTGGCTGTTGACCTGGGCCGACAGGTCGACAAAGGGCGCATCCAGCAGTTGCCCCGCCTCTGCAACGCGCACCACGCCGCCCTTCTCGGCAATAAACAAGCGCCCGTCCGGCGACCAATCAAAGGCAATGCCCTGCTTCAGCCCCTGGACAACGGGATCAAGCGCGAAGCCGCCGGGGAGATCGCTGGCCAGCGGGGCGGCGGTGGGCGGGGCGCTGGCGGGCGGGCTCTGCCGCGCTTCGGCGCCGGGTTCGGCTGTTAGACCGGCGTCGTCTATGTTAATGTCGTTGGGCCAGGTGCTGTCGTCGGGGGCGAGATCGCTGGCCCGGAGCACGCGCACCGTGGCGTCGCCGTCGTCCAGCGCCCCATCAACGGCGTTGATCTGCTCCACCCGCTCCGTCGCCACCGTCCCCGTAACGACCACGCACTGATCGAGCAGCGCCGCGTCGTCCTCGTCAAAATCGAGCAGGGTCAAGTCGGTGGCAAAGAGCTCGCCCTGCATGGTGGTTAGCGTATACTGCTCGCGCACGTCGCCGTTGCGGATTTGGCCGCGCGTGTATTGCAGCACGCCTTCAAAGCTTACGGGCACGGCGGGGGGAATGGGCGTCGGCTCGGTGCTGACGGCCGCTGAGATGACCAGCGGCAGGAAGACGCCACCCGCATTGGGATCGCTGGGCGATTGGCTCAGCAGGCGGTCGGCAAAGAGCGCCGGGGTCAGCAGCGTCAGGGTCAGCAACACCAGCGCGGCGAAGAACGTCAAGCGCAAAAGAGGCGTGGATCGATTCATGGGTTAACAGATAGTTTTGTGGAATGGGAAAACGGTCGGGCTTGCGTGCAGAGAAGGGGGGCAATGCGGGGGCAATGATATTATCGTTGATCGAGACGCTGCCCATCTGTAACAAATGCGGGTTGCGGGTCAACCGTAGGAAAAGCGAATGGTTTTATACGTTTGGGCTTCGCTTATCATGCTCGCGACGAGCATAATTTGTGGGAGTAAGGAATAAGCTGGCCTGCTTGACGACCGCCACCGCCGTGCCGTAGCGTCGTGCAATAGCGCCCAGCGTGTCGCCGCGCTGTACGATGTAGACCGTCTCCGCGGCGGCGCTGTGGATCTGAGCCACCAGCGGCGGCACGGCCACGCTCCCGGCGCCGATCGCCAGCATCAGCGTGAAGATGAACTTAAACAGGGTTTGTTTGACCTTCATTTTTTCTCTGCCAACAAAGTTATCCCGTCACCACTTTGCTTGCACAGCTGTTTGCCAAACGATTGAGTAGGCATTTCCACGTCGTAAATCCGGCAAGGCTAGAGATCAAAAAAACCCCGCGCATCAGTTGGCACGAGGATTTTTGGCTGCTTGGAGATGAAGACGCTTACCGCGACAGAAAGTTCAGGGCAAAGACGTCTCAATCACTCTTTCTGATAGATGTGCCTTATTTTGTCCATAAGCCCGCTGCGGCTGTCCAGCTTCTGGCCGGTGAACTTGTGGTCGGTGGGCAAGGAGCCGCCCGTGCGCTGGTTGCCGTTTTACACAAAAAGGTCGGAATGCGCGCCCACGGTAAAATCCGCAAATCATTAACAAATACTGCGAACCCTACAAACATCCCAAGGAAGCCGACCAAGGTTAGCAGAAGTAGCCCCATGGTCGTTCCCACCTTCTGCTGAATGAAAGAAATGTACAAAACACCATCCAAGAGCACCAGAAGAACAGTGGGTGGAAGCGCCGCCCGCCGCGTTGACGACGCTGGGGATGGGTGTGGGGGTGGGGAGGAGGGCGTTCATCAAGAGGGATGACAAATTGCGCTGGCGTTAGGACGATAACGAGACTTTGACACGCAGACGCAGGGACGCGGAGAAGATGCCGTTGGCAAGCAACGCTTTGCGCCTCGGCGTCTCCGCGTTAATTGTTTTTGTTGCCCGAAGTCTCGTTGTCGTATTAGGTTCCGTTGATATTTTGTTGAGAGGGCTTGAAAAGCAGGTCGAGCGCGCCCTCATCCCCAGCCCTTCTCCCATCCTGGGAGAAGGGAGCAACCTCTCCCCTCTCCCACAGTGGGAGAGGGGCCGGGGGTGAGGGCCACTTTTCAAATGTCAACGGAACTTAGCCATGGCGGTTGTAAATCACGGGATTGAGCGAGCTATCGATCACTGCGCCAATCTCGGCGCCGGGCAGCCAGCGCTGCCAGTCATTTTGCTGGTTGGGGTTTTTGGGCTCGGCCAGCCTCATGCCATCCTCGATGTAGATCACGGTCATCACGCCGCGCATCTGCTCCGTCTGGTTTGGCCCGGCGCGGTGGAAGGTCCAGCCCCGGTGGAAAGAGACCTCGCCCAAAGCATAGGCGCTGATATCCTTGGGATAACGTTTGAGCGAGCGGTCGATCTTGGCTTCGCTCTCGTCCGAAATGCCCAAGTCCCGATTCTCCATAATCTGCTGGCTGCCGATGCAGAAGGTGAGCGGCCCCATGGCCAGCGGCGTCGCCTGTAGCGGAATCCAGGCGGTGACGGCGTTGTCGTTAGCTAGCGGCCAGTAGAATTGATCGGCGTGCCACGGCGTCAAGCCGCCGCTCGATTCTTTGAAGAGCGCCTGATCGTGATAGAGGCGCACGCCGTCGACGCGCATCAGCTCGGCGGCGATCTGACCCAGCCGTTTGGACATCACCAACTCGGCCACGCGCTTGCTGCTCTCCCAGATGTTGGAGACCTGCAAAAAGGCTTTGCCGTAGGTGCCGCGCTCGGCCAGCGGCACATCCTGCTTGTTCAGCCGCTCGACCATCTCGCTGATCACGGGCCGGTATTCGTCCAGCACGGCGGGCGAGAGCACCTCTTTGAGCTTGATGTAGCCGTTGCGTTGGAACTGGTCGATTTGGTCGGCGCTGAGGGGGTAGGGCGTGGAGAGAAGATTGGGCATGATTGGTTCAATTGAAGGGCTGATTTTGAGAGTGGTATAGGACAAAGTTAAACGGCATCTGTCAATAAAAGTGAGCCAAAAAAGAGAGAATTGCGACTTACCAGCGCAGCATCCAACAGTTCTGCGGCATTGAGCGCTGCCAAGCACGCGCCGCCACCGCCCAGCGCAACCACATTGAGTTGGCGCTGCGCGTCTTCTTGTGTCTGGAGTATCACTGCTTTGTCCGCGGCCTCTCCTGGTTCGAGGCCAAAACCTCCATCATTCGCGAAGCCGTTCGTGCTTATCTTGCCAACCCCATTTATCTCTTTACCCCTTCAACTGCGTAACTCCTATCTATATTGAATCACGCAATTGAATCACGCAGCTGTTTTTAGCACAAGTTGCTTCAAAATCAAAGCCCCCACAACCATGACTCCACCCCCGATCTATGCTACAATCCTTCCGGCAGAATCTCGACCCGAACCTGATCAGGAATCCTTATGTCAGCCGCCGTAACTGAAACCACCCCCCCCACCAGCCGCGACTTCATCCGCACCCGAGTCGCCAGCGACCTCGACGCCGGGCACTACGAGACGGTCGCGACGCGCTTTCCGCCGGAGCCGAATGGCTATCCGCACGTTGGCCACGTCAAGTCGATCTGTCTCAATTACGATGTGGCGAGCGAGTTTGGCGGGCGCTGTAATTTGCGCATGGACGACACCAACCCCGAAACCGAGGATATGGAGTACGTGGCCGCGCTGCGCGAGGCCATCCGCTGGCTCGGCTACAACCCGGACGACCGGGTGCTCTACGCCTCGGACTACTTCGAGGAATTTTACGGGGCCGCACTGGGGCTGATCCGCGACGGCAAGGCTTACGTCGATTCGCTGAACGAGGAGGAGATTCGCGAATACCGCGGCACGATCAGCGAGGCGGGGCGGCCCAGCCCCCACCGCGAGCGCTCGGTCGAGGAGAATCTCGATCTATTCCAAAGGATGCGCGCCGGTGACTTCGCCGACGGCGAGCACGTGCTGCGCGCCAAGGGCGACATGCGCGCGGCCAACATGAAGATGCGCGACCCGCTGCTCTACCGCATCCGCCACGCCTCGCACTACCGCGCTGGCGATGCGTGGCCGATCTACCCGATGTACGACTTTGCCCACCCGCTCAGCGACGCCATCGAGGGCATCACCCACTCGCTCTGCACGCTGGAATTCGAGAACAACCGCGACATCTACAATTGGGTCGTCGAGCACGCGGGGCCGCACGTCGTGCCAAACGGGACTTACGAACATGGTGACCGTCCGCGCCAGTACGAGTTTGCGCGGCTGGTGCTCAACTACACGATTTTGAGCAAGCGCAAGCTGATCCAGCTGGTGCACGACGGCCACGTCAGCGGCTGGGACGATCCGCGGCTGCCCACAATTGCCGGGATGCGGCGGCGCGGCGTCACCCCGCAGGCGCTGCGCGATTTGTGCCGTCGCGTGGGCGTGGCGAAG
Organism: Caldilineaceae bacterium; assembly: GCA_965213535.1. Taxonomy (GTDB): domain Bacteria; phylum Chloroflexota; class Anaerolineae; order Caldilineales; family Caldilineaceae; genus JBCCFC01. The sequence goes on along the minus strand of OZ243888.1, from coordinate 4,327,578 downwards.
ACGAATTCGCTGATCGACTTTGGCCTGCTCGAAGCCTGCATCCGCGACGACCTAAATTTTGTCGCGCCGCGGGTGATGGCCGTGCTGCGACCGCTGAAGGTGACGATTACAAATTATCCCGCCTCTGAAAATAGTGGGGAAGTCGAGCAGATCGAGGCGTCCTACTGGCCGAGGGACGTGCCCAATGAGGGGACGCGCGCCGTGCCCTTTGCAAGGGAGCTCTACATAGAACGCGACGATTTTATGGAGGAGCCGGCCAAGGGCTTTTTCCGGCTTTCTCCAGGCGGCGAGGTGCGGCTGCGTTACGCCTACGTCATCCGCTGCGACGAGGTCATCCATGATGAGGCGGGCGAGGTGACTGAGCTGCGCTGCACGGTTGATCACGAGACGCTGGGGCGGCAGCCACGGGGTCGCAAAGTCAAGGGGACAATTCACTGGGTGGCCGCGGCGCAGGCCGTGCCCGCGGAATTTCGGCTCTACGACCGGCTGCTGCGCGTCGCCGACCCGAACGACGTGGATGATGAAAATTGGCTCGACGCCCTCAATCCCGATTCGCTCGAAATTTTGAACGGGTATGTGGAGCCAAGCTTGGTCGACGATCTCCGTGCTGTGCCGGAGAACGATGAAAAGCGCTACCAGTTCGAGCGCCAAGGTTATTTCTGGGCCGACCCCGTTGATTCGTCGGCGGAGAATTTAGTCTTTAACCGCATCGTCTCGCTGCGCGACTCGTGGGTAACCAACGGCAGCGCGCCCACGTCTGCTGCCCCGCGCACGCCCAAGCCGGAAGCCGCGCCGGAGGAGCCGGTTGTCGGCTCGCGCTCGCAAAGTCGCGAGGCGGCGCGGGCGGAAAACCCAGAATTAACCAAGCGCTACACGGATTACATCGAGCGCGGCCTGAGCAGCGAAGAGGCCGACATCCTCACCGGCGACATGGCGTTGGCGCTCTGGTTCGAGTTCGCGCTGGAAAGCTGCGACAGTCCATCGTTCGTCGCCAACTGGATCGTCAACGAGCTGCTCGGCGCGCTTGGTGGCGACAATCTCGCCGACGAACTGCGCGACCTGCCCTTCTCGCCCCAGCGCTTTGGCTCGCTCGTCCAGCTCCAGGACGAGGGCACGATCTCCTCGTCCGCGGCCAAAACGGTCTTTGCCCAGATGCTCGAAACGGGCGACGACCCGGCGCGCATCGTCCGCGAGCAGGGGCTGCGGCAAATCTCCAGTGCAAACGCGCTGCTGCCGATCATCGACGAGATCATGGCGGCCAATGCGGGCAAGGTCGAGCAGTATCGCGGCGGCAAGACGGGCCTGCTCGGCTTCTTCGTCGGCCAGGTGATGCGCGAAACGCGTGGCGCGGCGGATCCAAAGGCCGTAAATGAACTGGTGCGGAAAAGATTAGACGGGTAGATAGAGACTTTTGCCAGGTGGACGTGAGAAGCTGGTTCAAATCGCATGTGCGACAGAGTCTACCTGCCCCTCATCTAGCTATGAATGTGCGTTGGCGCTAATCTGCTGGCTCGGAAGACAGCTCTGCTGGGCCGAACAGGACGCAATTCCTACGACATTAAACGATTTAACATTGATATGTAAGATGTGGTACTGCCGATCCAGCTTTTGTCTATTACCCTGTGGCTCAGCCCGATTATTTGTCGGGTAGAGATCGACAACAAATTTTTGTTAATAGTCAAACAGGAGCAACATCTTGCAACGTAACATTCTCTTTTGTCTAACACTCATCCTGGCGCTGGCGCTCGCTGCTTGCGCGCCCGCTGCCGTTGAAACGGAGAGCGCCGCCGAAGGTATTGCGGAGGAAGCGCCGGTTGAAGATGGTGAGGAAGAAGTCAGCGAGGAAGAGGCTGGCGAAGAAGAAGCCAGCGAAGAAGCCGATGAGGAAGAAGAGCCTGCGCCCGCTGGCGAGGAAGTCACCTACACGATTGATGCCGCGGCGAGCAATGTTGTCTGGTATGGGGCCAAGCCCGTGGGCGCGCGCCACACCGGTACGGTAAACATCTCCGAGGGGCAGATGACCTTTACCGGCGAAGAGCTTACTGGCAGCGAAATCGTCATCGACATGGCGACTATCGAGAACATCGATCTTTCTGGCGACGATAAGGCGCAGCTCGAAGGCCACCTGCGCTCGGATGATTTCTTTGGCGTCGAGACTTATCCCACCGCCGTGATCAACATCAAGTCCGCCACGCCAACGGATGAGGCCGAGAATCAATATCTCGTTGTTGCGGATTTGACGATTAAAGAGTCGACCAATGAAATCGAATTCGTAACGGACGTCGATGTCAGCGATGAAATGCTGACGGCCACTGCCGACATTGTTTTCGACCGCGCCGATTTTGACGTGCGCTTTGGCTCCGACCGCTTCTTCGACGACCTGGGTGATCGCCTGATCAACAACGAAGTCGAGATGGAGATTGAGCTGGTGGCAAGCAGCTAACGTTTGCAGAGCGGCGATCTATCTGATAAAAAGGCTTGGGGATAGACCCCCAAGCCTTTTTTCTTTTCGCTCCATTGGTTCTTTTGCTATGCCCACCCACCCCGTCACTATCCCGCGCCGTTATCCCCTCGCACCTATGGTCGGCGTGGCGACGGCCATCTTTCGCCCAAATGACAAAACCGGCGGCGCCGTGCTGCTCGTCCAACGAGGGCGACCGCCGGGCAAGGGGCAGTGGGGCCTCCCGGGCGGCCTGCTCGACCTGGGCGAGGCGCTACGCGACGGGGCCGTGCGCGAGGTGCGCGAGGAGTGTGGCGTCGAGATTGCGCTGGGCGAGATTGTCGGCGCCTTTGAGCCAATTGAGATCGACCCCGACGGTCGCATCGAGTACCACTTCGTCGTCATCGACTTCTGGGCGCGCTACGTTTCAGGTGAGCCTGTTGCGCAGGATGATGCGGCGGCGGTCACGTGGGTTGCGCTGGACGAGATGGGCAAGTACGCGATGACGGAGGCGACGCGCGATGTAGTGCGCAAAGCGCACGAAATGTGGCGAGCATCATTTACGAATGACGATTTTTGATTTACGATGCAGCTTCGTACATCCGAATACCAATCGTAAATCCAAACTCCAAAACCCTATGGCTTCCGGCTACTATCGCTTTCCCACCATTCACAACGACACCATCATCTTCGTCTCCGAGGACGACCTCTGGCAGATCAATCTCGCCGATGATCTTCCCACCGCCTACCGCCTCACGAGCAACCTCGGTGCGGTGACCTACCCGGCGCTTTCGCCGGATGGAACGCAGCTCGCCTTTGTGGGCCGCGAAGAGGGCGCGCCCGAAGTCTACGTGATGCCCGCCGAGGGCGGCCCCGCGCAGCGGCTGACCTTTCAGAGCAGCAACCCGCGCGTGCTGGGCTGGAATCGCGACGGGACGCACGTGGTCTTTTCCACCAATTACGGCCAGAACGTGGCGCGCGAGTACGCGCTCTTTCAGATTGCGGCAGATGCGCCCAACGGCGACGCCGAGCCGCTCAATCTCGGCCCGGCGCGCTCGATTGCGTGGGGGCCGGGCGGCGCGTCTGGTCAGTCAGTTGTGCTGGGCCGCAACACGGGCGAGCTCGCCTACTGGAAGCGCTACCGCGGCGGCACGTCCGGTCGCCTCTGGATCGACGAAAACGGCGACGGCGATTTTGCACCGCTGCTCCACGATCTGGAGGGCAACGTGGCCGCGCCGATGTGGATCACCATCGATGAGAAACCCCGCCTCTTCTTTATCAGCGACCACGAGGGCATCGGCAACCTCTACTCCTGCACGCCGAGCGGCCCGGGAAAGAGTGAGGAGCTGCAGCGCCACACCGATCACGAAGATTACTACGCTCGCAACCCGGCCACGGACGGGCGACGCATCGTTTACCACGCGGGCGCGGATTTGTACGTCTTTGAGCCGGCGACCAACGAATCGCGGGCTATCAATGTCGGCTACCGCAGCCCGCGCGTGCAGCGCAACCGCAAATTTGTGCGCGCCGCCCGCTACCTGGACGACGTGCGCCTGCACCCTTCCGGCAAGGCGATGACTTTGACCACGCGCGGCAAGATGTATAGCTTCTTCAACCACGAGGGACCCGTGCTTCAGGTGGGGCGGCGCGACGGCGTGCGTTACCGGCTGGCCGATTGGCTACAGGATGGCGACCGCGCCGTGGCGATCAGCGACGAAGCGGGCGAGGAGACGCTCGAAATCCACAGCACGGACGACAACGGTCTGCCTGAAATTCAGCGCCTGGCGGATTTGGACATTGGGCGCGTCGATTCGCTGCTGGTTTCGCCGGTGGACGATAAAGTCGCGCTGACCAATCATCGACACGAGCTGCTGGTTGTGGATTTGGAAAACGGCGCACTCACGACGGTCGACCGCAGCGACCATCGCCCCATCGGTGGTTTTGACTGGTCGCCGGACGGGCGCTGGCTGGCGTATGGCTTGGCAGCGACGGCGCGGACGATGGAGATTCGGCTGGCGGATTTGGGTGGGGAAGCGGGGGAGCAGGAGAGCGGGGGAGCAGGGGAGAATGAAACGCCACCGCCAGCAGCCAGCAGCCAGCAGCCAACCATCCACACGATCACGCGGCCCGTGCTGCGGGATGTGTCGCCTTCGTTTGATCCGGAGGGCAAGTATCTCTATTTTCTCTCGTACCGCGAGTTCAATCCCGTTTTTGATGGGCTGCACTTTGAGCTGGGTTTTCCGTGGGGAATGCGCCCCTATCTGGTGACCTTGCAGTCGGATTTGCCCAATCCTTTTATGCCGCAGCCTGATTTTGGCGACGATGATGAAAAGGAGGGCGACAGCAGCGACGAAGATGATGGCGACGAGGACGAAGTCGACGAGAGCGGCGACAGCGATGGCAATGTCGCCGACGACGGGGATGGGGACGACGGGGATGGGGATGACGGGGATGGGGACGACGGGGAGGATGACGACGCCGTGACGCTGTCAAGCAGCAACGGTGAGAGCAGCACGGCGGACGAAATTACCAACCCGCCCATTACCAACCCTGTAGAGGCGTTGCCGCTGGCGGGCGATGGCGGCAAGCTCGGCAGCGAGAAACAAAAAAAGGCGAGGGACAAAATTAAGCCGACGCAGATCGACTTCGAGGGCATTGAGCGGCGCGTGCTGGCCTTCCCGGTGGCGGACGGGCGCTACGGACAGATTGCGGGGATTGCGGGCAAGGCGCTCTTTACGCTGATGCCCATCCAGGGGCAGCTTGATCCGGATATGGACGAGGAGGAGGAAGAGACGAGCGGCGAGCTGCGCGCCTACGATTTCAAAACGTACCGGAACGAAATGCTCGTGGATAACGTCAACTGGTTTGACGTGTCGCGCAATCGCAAAAAGCTGATCTACGGCGCGGACCATCGGCTGCGCGTGATCGACGCGGGCGAGAAAGCGCCGTCTTCCGCTGGCGGGCCGCGGCGCAGCGGCTGGGTCGACCTCTCGCGCGTGAAGGTCTCCATTGATCCGCAGAGCGAGTGGGAGCAGATGTTCCGCGAGGCGTGGCGGCTCCAGCGCGACAACTTCTGGACGGAGAATATGTCGCAGGTGGATTGGCAAATCGTCTACCAACGCTACTTCCCGCTGATCGAGCGGGTGAGCACGCGCAGCGAGTTTAGCGATTTGATGTGGGAGATGCAGGGCGAGCTGGGCACGAGCCACGCCTACGAAATGGGCGGTGACTACCGCTCGCGGCCCCACTACGTCCAGGGCTTCCTGGGCGCAACGCTCGAATTTGTCCCCGGCAGCGACGGTGAGGGGGCCGGCGTGTCCGGCTACCGCGTCGTCGATCTCGTGCGCGGCGACGCCTGGGACACCAGCGCCACCTCGCCGCTCACCGCTCCGGGCGTCGACGTACAGATCGGCGACGTCATCACCGCCGTTAACGGCCAGCCGGTGGACGCACAGGTGAGTCCGGCGCAGCTGCTCGTTAACCAGGCGGGCGAGGAGGTGTTGCTGGCGGTGCGAGCGGGGAATGGGGAAGTGGGGAATGGGCGAGTGGGGAGCGGCGGCGGGGAGAAAGAGTTGCCGGGTGACGAAAACGCCCCGTCTCCCCAGCCCCCCACCTCCCCAGCCAGAAGCGTGATCGTCAAAACGCTGGCAACCGAGGCCCCCGCGCGCTACCGACAGTGGGTGGACGCCAACCGGGCGCGGGTGCACGAGGCGAGCGACGGGCGCGTGGGCTACCTGCACATTCCGGATATGGGTGCACAGGGCTTTGCCGAGTTTCACCGCGGTTACCTTGCCGAAATCAACCGCGACGGCCTGGTGATCGACGTGCGCTACAACGGCGGCGGTTTTGTGAGCCAGCTGCTGCTGGAAAAGCTCGCGCGGCGGCGCATCGGCTACGACTTTACCCGCTACGGCAGCCCCGATCCCTTCCCCCGCGAATCGGCCGCCGGGCCGCTCGTGGCGCTGACCAACGAGCAGGCGGGCAGCGACGGCGACATCTTCTGCCACAGCTTTAAGCTGATGAAGCTGGGGCCGCTGATCGGCAAGCGCACCTGGGGCGGCGTGATCGGCATTGCGCCGCGCCACCCGCTGGTCGATGGAACCGTGACGACGCAGCCGGAGTTTAGCTTTTGGTTTAGCGATGTGGGCTGGCGCGTGGAAAATTACGGCACAGACCCAGACATCGAAGTCGACATTGCGCCGCAGGACTACCGCGCGGGCCGCGATCCGCAGCTGGATCGCGCCGTGAGCGAGGCGCTGCGCCTGCTGGCCGAGACGCCGATCCTGCGCCCGGAGACGGCGGGATCGCGGCCCAATCTGTCGCTGCCCAAGCTGCCGCCGCGTACTGCGCCCTCGTAACAAATCGCGTGGGGGGTGAGTCAAATAGAGATGTAACCGCTGTACACCGCCGTCAACAAAGCTGCCAACAAAGAGCGGACGCCCGAATGCGTTCGCTTTTTGCTGCCCAGCACCGGCTACCTAAATTTTCCATACGCACTGCGCACACCTGTACGCAACGCTTTCGCTACGCAACGCAAATGTAGCGGCTGCCCGGTGCTTTGGATGAAAGGTTTCCCACGCGTTGCACATTCCCTGAAAGACGCACGCCCGCTGACGAGGGCAGCGCACGGCTCGGCAGCGCTTCGTAGCATTTCTACGCCCGCGCTACGCCCAGCCTTGAATCTGGCCAAAGCCGCCAAACGTTGTGTAGATATCTAGCAGTGGCTAATTCGAAAATTAGTAGAATTTTCTAGCAAAGTTCATCAAAACGTAGCGTAACCTCGCCGCGCTGGCTGGATTTTAATCCGAAGGCAAACGATTGCGCAACGACTTCCGGCGCACCCGTATCCCAAAGTTTCTGCGCGATGTTTGTTAACAACTTGATGGAAAACCTACTCGACACGTTCTCGGTGCTTCAACTTTACTTAACATAAATATAAGATTTCCATACGTTTTGCCCTGAAAAACAGGCAAAAATTGGCCTTTCTCCTATTTTAGCTTTTGCTTCAGCCCTTTTATACTTCGCGCCGCCTGCCGAAACAGCACCCCTGTTTCCGGTTGGCGTCCTTCTTCGCTTAGCGGCGCGGAGGCGACGCGGCGCCAAGCCCCAAAGGCAGCGCGACATCGAACTCTTTGTTCATCAAAGCTAGATTCTGGGAGAATAATATGAAAACCAAAAAAACCATGACAGAACTTGTGCGAACATCTTTCTACTATATGCTGCTGGTATCGAGCCTGCTGCTGCCCGCTGGCGCTGTCTTTGGTCAAGAAGGAGGCACGCTCTACCTGCCCGTTGTCTCCGGCAGCAGCGCCCCCAGCGCAGAGGCCACCATCGACCCAGGCGATCCAGCCGACCCAGCCGACCCAAGCGATCCAGCCGACCCAGCTGACCCAGCCGACCCAGCCGACCCAGCGGCCACCGCCGAGCCGGTCAAGAGCACACCCGCGCCGGGCTTCACCGCTGGGCCTGCCGCTGGGCCTACCGCTGGGTCTACCGCTGGGCCTACCTCCGAACCCATCTCTGAGCCCACGTCTGAGCCCACAGCAGCCAAGCGCCTGATAGTTCCCATCGCCCAGGGGGCCGACGACGGCGAAGAGCTGGCCGATGGCCGCGCCGCGTTGACGGGCGATGTGCTCGACTTGGGCCAAGAACACACCGTTGGCCTGCGCTTTGCCAGCTTGGGGCTGCCGCGCGGCGCGCAAATTCAGCGGGCCACCCTAATTCTCGCCGCCGAAGCCGCTCAGGGCGACCCCACGATGCTGCTCATCAGCGGCGAGGCCAGCGGCAGCGCGCTGCCCTTTGGCCTTGAGCTAAACGGCCTTTCTCAACGTGCCAAAACGGATGCGATCGTGCAGTGGGACGTACCCGCCTGGAATCCAAGCGTGCAGCTTCACTATGAATCGCCCGATTTGGCGGCGGTAGTGCAGGCCATTGTGAATCGCGACGACTGGTCGCCGCAGAACAGCTTGGCGCTTTACCTCGACGGCACGGGCCACCGCAAGGTCGCCTCTTACGAGAAGGCGGCGAGCCGCGGCTGGGCCGACCACGCGCCCCGCCTGAGCATCGAGTACACGGAGGGCAATGCACCGGGTGAGGGAGCCGCCCCGCCCGTGTCAGCTACTTCCACCCCAACCGCTCCACCAGCCTCGTCACCGCCGGGCAGCGTGGGCGGCGGCCTGCGGCAGGAGGCCGAATCCCTCCCCGCCACCGGCTCGTTCCAGGTGGTGCAAGACGATACGGCCGAGGGGGGCTACTATATTGAGGCAAACAGCGGCGCCGACATCGATGCGCCCAACAGCGAGCACCGCCTTCTCTTTCAGGTAAACGTAGCCGAAGCGGGCGACTATTTCCTGAGCGCCCGCGTGCTGGCGCCGGACGCCACGCGCAACTCGATTTGGGTGCGCGTCGACAGTGGGCCGCCGATTTATTGGAATCTGGAGCCCGGCAGCGGCTTCCGCTGGGCCTACTTCACCGAGAATGGCAACATCAACGGCGAGCGCCTGGTGCTGCCGTTGAGCCAGGGCTTGCACAACATCGAGCTCTTCCGCCGCGAATCCGAGACGGGGCTGGATCAGTTGTGGCTGCGTTCGGCGGACGCCATCGATGAAGCCGAGCGCGAGCCCGGCGACACCCCCGTGCCCCCGGCCCCCACCAGCGCACCCACCAGCTCACCAACTGGCGCGCCCACCAACACCCCCGCGCCGCCGCCGACTGCCGCGCCAACCGCCGCACCCACCAACGCGCCGACTGCCGCACCCACCGCCGCACCCACCAACACGCCTGCCCCGCCCCCGCCCGCTGCCGGCACGGGCCAAGTTGCCCTGCGCCAGCAGCAGGCCCTGCGCGAGATGAGCCGCATTCCCGGCGATTCGTTCCGCGCCTCCATCCACCGCAACACCGCCGCGCTGCTGCTTGACCAGAACGCAGGGGCCGCCGCCAACTGGTTCAAAAATGAGGGCACGGCGCAAATCCCCGACAGCTGGCACTGGAACAGCCTGCTCTACCTGCGCTCCTACCACCTGCTAAAGGACAACCCCACCTTCCGCAGCGCCGGCGCCGAAGCCGCGGCCCGCACGCTGATCCAGGGCGAGCTGCTCAACCGCGCGCGTCGCGATCAGGGTGACTTGGGTCTGATTCACCCGCAAAATGGCGAGAATCTCAACATCGTGCGCATGTCCATCCAGCTGCTGGTGGAGGAGCAAGCGCCCTCGATCAATCAGGCGCGCTACGACAAGATTCGCCAGTACATCGAAGAGTGGGCGCGCGAGCGGGCCACGCGTGGCTACGTGGAGTACTTCTCGCCCCACTACGCCGAGCGGCTGCTAATTTCCCTGATGAACATCTACGATTTCAGCACCGATGCCGAGTCGCGCCGCTGGGCGGAGATTGCCATCGACCAGATGATGGCCGAGTATGCCGCGGTGGAAATCAACGGCTTTCGCGGCGGGGCCATGCGCCGCTTCTACGAGTGCGTACGCGATGGGGGCGGCACCGTCGACAACGAGCTGACCGACGGCCAGCACGACAGCATGTTTGCCGCGGGCTACATCTTCCTCGGCCTGGGCAGCAGCGACGCGCTAGACTATCGCGTCTCCGACCAGGCGATTGGTCAATTGGGCTACGCCACCACGGGCTACCGCCCGTCGCCCGTGCACGCCGCCATCGTCAACAGCCGGGGCGCGTTCGAGCTCAAGAGCGGCCGCCAGTGGGATCACGATGCGCAATCAAGGGGGCGCAGCTCGCCAGATGTGGGCATCTACGCCTACGTCACGCCCCACTACGTGCTGGGCTCGATCCGCATTCCGCCGGGCCAGATTTGGGGGCAGGGGCCGGGGCAGCCGGGCTACTACGAATCGCTGGACCGCGGCGTGCCCTTCCGCCTCAGCTTCCGCGATTCGCGCGCCATGCTTGGCCCGGAGAAGTCGACCCTCTCCACGCGCTACTGCACGCGCAGCATCAACGAGAACGCGCCCAAGGATGCCGTGGCGCTCTTCCAGTACCAGAACGTCGTGCTCTACAAGGGCGAGGCGACGGACTACAGCGACCTGCCCGCACCCTTTGCGCCGCTCCGGGGCAAAGAGGGCATGGACCACGTCGAGCGCGAGGGGGACTTTACCTTCTACCGCGAGGCGGGCGCAGGCGGCGAGACCGTCTACGTGGCCATCAAGGAGCAGAAGGGGGTGGGCGTGCTGGTGGTCGAGCTGGCGAGCCAGGCTGGCTCGTGGGAGGCATTCAAGCAGTCCGTGCGCGGTCGCACCATTGCGCTTGATTCGCCCAACAATATCACCTACGACGGCGCGGGGATGCGCATCGAGTATCGGGGCTTTAACCAGGTGCGCGTCAACGGCAGCGCCTACGAGACGCAGAACTGGGCGCTCTACGACAGCCCGCTGCTCAGCGCCCCCTGGCTCAACCAGACCAACCGCGGCACACCGGGCATCATCACCGTCGGCAACGGGCAGACCGGCACGCTCACGCTCGACTTTACGAAAGCGACGGGACCCCGGCGGATCGAGTAGGAGCCGTTCGATGGTCAGTAGAGCGCAATCGTGGAGCGAGCATCCTTGGATGCAAACGGGCCAAATAGCGCCGTGCCGTGCGCACGAGAGCGTGCGCACGGCACGTGCCCCGAAACAAGCAGAGTTTGAGGGTTGATCCGGCGCGGGGCGTGCCTACTCCTCTATGACCAGCTTATTTTCTGTCTCTTCATCAGCGCGTTGGAGGAAGCCAACCATCGCCAGCGGGTGTAGCGGGAGGGCGTGCCCTCCCGCTACACCCGCTTTCGGTTCTTTGAGGAACAGTTCCTCTGCTATAATCTCCATTCACTGAATTTTACCGTATCCGATGGGAATCTATTATGACTCGCTTCCGCGAACTGGCTGAATTCGCTCTACTGATCACGGTCGTTTCACTGGCGGCGTTGGCTGTCCTCGCACTAATGACCGCTATAACCGCTCTCTTTCTCTCGGAGCGCTCGTTTGCACAAGCCAACCCGCCCACAGCCGTCGACGCCACGGTGACCGCAACCCCCGCCGTCCAGCAGATCACCCTGAGCGGCCTGCGCCAGCGACGCGACCTGCCGCCGATTGGCGTAATGCGCGAGCAGGGCGTGGACGATGGCGTGCGGGCCGCTACGGCTGTGGACGGCGTCGGCGCGCCCAGCCAGTGCGACGGCGACATTGACGCCAGCGGCGAAGTGCGCGGCGCGCCCGTGGTCGGCAGCGCAGCCAACGGGCTGTGCTACAACTCCGACCTCGACGTTTACACCCAGAACGGCCGCACCTACGCCGTCCAAGCTGGCGGCTGGGACGCGGCGTGGACGCACTACGACGTGACCGATCCCGCCAACCCCGTCCAGCTCTACCAGTTCGCCTGGGATCGCCGCAGCTACACGCCGGACATCAAGGCCTTTCGCCAGGGTGAGCGCCGCTACCTCGCCGCCAGCATGGAGCGCTTCTCCACCAGCGGCTACTGCGGCATCGTGATCTACGACATCACCGATCCCGTGAATTTTGAGCGCATCAGCCAGAACGACGCCGAAGACTGGTGCGACGTGCACAATATCTTTGTCGAGACGGACGAAAACGGCGACGGCGCGTGGATTTATCTAATTGCCGACGCGACCGCCGACATCCGCGTGCTCGACATCGGCGGCGGCTCAAATAGTGCAGGCTCAAAAAGTGGGAGCACGGGCAGCGTCAAAAGCCCGCTCGAAGTGGGGCGCTACGGCGTGCCCGGCGCGGGCTACGTCCACGACATCACCGTCGTCGATCACGCGGCGGCCAGCGGCGGCGCAGTCGGGCGGCGCGTCTACATCTCCTACTGGAGAGAGGGGCTGGTGATTTTGGAGGCGGCGTCGATAACGCCCGGCCTTCAGCCCACAGCCGTCGTGGGGCCGCGCATTATTCAGACCGACGGCTTTCGCACGCACCACGCCGTTGCCAGCGCCGACGGGCGCTTTGTCTTTGTGCAGGATGAGTTTCTTAACACGGCGGGCGCGCAGCCCGTGCAGATGTGGGACGTGACGGAGCCGTCGACCCCGCGGCTGGTCGATGCGCTGGTGCTGGGCGAGGATGCGCCCGTGAACCCCGCACACAACCTCGAAATCCGCCACGACATCGCGCCCAACCGGCTCTTCGCGGGCTGGTATCGGCTCGGTCTCCAGGCTTGGGATTTTGACGACAGCGGCTTTATCCGCGCCCACCCGCAGCCGCGCACCGCCGCTCTCTACCACCAAGCTCAAACGGATGCGGAAGATTCCGTCTATTCCGGCGACTGGGCCGTGCGCGTGCTCGACATCTCCACAGAAACCTCCACGGGAAGCGCTGCGGGGGACGTTACCCACACCTACGCGCTCCAGTCAGATCGCCAGTACGGCCTGATTGTCAACTGTCTCACCTGCGACGCGCCCGACCTGACGCCCACGCCCAACGACACGCCCGCGTTAACATCGACGCTTACGCCAACGGCGCTGGTGACCGGCACGCTCGCGCCAACCGCCGCGCCCAGCGTGACCGAGACGCCGGTTGTGCCCGCGACGCCCGTCGCCACAGAGACGCCGCCCACGACAGCGCCGCGGCTCATCGCCGAGCAGTCCGCCGCGCTCTACGCCGATGCGGACGAGAACGGCCGCTTCTCGGCGGGCGATGTCGTGCGCGTCGACACGGCGATCACCAACCGCACGGGGCTGACGCTCACGAACGTCGCCTTTTCGCAGACGCTGACAAACAGCGTGACGCTGGTGCAGGATTCGGTGCAGGTCAGCGCCAATCTGGATGATAACGCGGGCGGCGTACAGGAGGCGAGCGAAAGCGCACTGGCGGTGTCGCTGGGCGATCTAGCGCCGGAGGCAGCCGTCACCATCGACTACCTGCTCACCATCAATGTGCCGCCGAGCGAGACCATCACCCGCACCGAGACCACAACCGAAACGCGCCTCGTCACGGCCACGGTTGGCATCACCGACCCGCTGGTCGTCACCGATACCGTGATCGTGACAACGACGCAGGTCGTCACCGAAGCCGTGCCGGGCGAGAGCCCCGCCGCGATCCCGCTCCAGGGAATTGTCACCAGCGCCAACTGGCCCAATCAGCCCACGGATGATCCCGCCACGCCCGCCAGCAACGACGCCACGGTTCTCCGCCTGCGGGAGCCGATGGATAACCAGCTCTACCTGCCGGTGGTGGCGGGGGAAGCAAGCGGGGGTGATGGCGAGTAGCGGAGGTGATGGCGAGTAGCGAGGATAATGTTTAGCATTGGGAACGGGAGTTTTCACCGTCCCTTCTGCATAGCAGGCGCTTGACCCCACCCCAGCCCTCTCCATGCTGGGGAGGGAGCCGATCCCTGGTTGGTCCAGTCGCGGCTCCTCCCCCAGCATGGGGAGGTTGGGAGGGGGTGAAACACCGTTTCGTCCGTTTATTTAGGCCTAACCCCAATTCCTGTTCCCATCTTGATTTTACTTTAAGCCAGCGCTTTCTGCGCAACACGAATAGGTGGCTTACGCTTACCCGCTCAGCGCCGACTTGAGCCGCTCCCACGGCGAGGTCGTCAACTCCTCCGGCTCGATCTCCTGCCCCTTGACGGCCTCCGGCAGCTTAAAGTACAAGTTCAGCCGGTCATCCTCAAACTTTGCCCCGTCGACATCGAGCTTGGCCAGGCCGAGCGGCAGCGACACGTTGCGCTTCCAGTTGCCGATGCGCACCACTAGCTCGTCCACCACGCTGCGGTGCAGCTTCACCTCTTCGCGCTCCACGAGCGGCAGCGCCAGGCTCATCACGTAGTGGCCATCTTCCTGGTAAATTTTTTGTGGCTGGCCAACAAAGAATTTCTGCGTGGGGTCGCCCGCGCCCTCGCGCACGGCCTCCTTGCCAAAGACAACGTCGCCCATCTGCCGCAGCATCTCCACGCCCGTGACCTCCTCCTGGAAGAGCGGCACCTGGAAAATCGGCAGCGGCTGGAAAGCCGCCTCCACCAGCTCCAGATTTTCCGCCTGGGCGCGCTTCCAGCCGTCAAAGTAGCTGTCCGTCAGCGACTGGGGGAAGACGCGGTTGCAGACCACGGCGTCCACCGAGTAGCCGTACAGGCTCAGATAGGTGTAGGCCCGCTGCGCCTCCTTCACCACCATCTTCTCCGGGTTGAGCACCAGCCGCATGGATGAAACGTTGCCGTCCCCCAGCAGCTCGGCCATCCGTTCGAGGTAGACAACGAGCTCCTTGATCGAATCAAAGACATCTTCGTCGGGCAGCGGCACGTCGCTAAAGCGCTTCATCAGCGGTCGCGCCATTTTGACGGTGCGGCGCTGGATCGGGAAGATTTTCTCGATGTACCAGCGCGCCATATCCGGAAAGCTGAGCAGCTGCAGCGTCGATCCCGTGGGCGCGGCGTCGATTACGATCACGTCGTAGTCGCCGCTGTCCGCCAGGTAGGTGATCTGCATCAGGCTTGCCAGCTCCTCCATCCCGGGCAGCACCGCCGTCTCCTCGGCGACGAGCCCGTCCATCCCCTGCCAGGCAAAGATGGCGTTCATGTACTCCTGCACGCGCCCCCAGTACTGGTCCATCTGATTGAGTAGGTCGATCTCCTGTCCCCACAAGTTGGGGGCCAGCTCGGTCAGCTCGTTGCCGATGCGGCGGTCAAAGCTGTCGCCCAGTGAGTGGGCCGGATCTGTCGAAAGCACGGCGGTGCGGTAGCCCAGCTCGGCGCAGCGCAAAGCCGTCGCCGCGCTGATGCTCGTTTTGCCGACGCCGCCCTTGCCTGTGTAAAGTAGAATTCGCATGGATAGTCCTTTTGTGAAACGCGACGCGTGATGCGTGGTTTTGAAAACAGCAATCTCGCTACTGTGCAACGCTTTGCGCGCTGCGACAAAATCCCGCACTACGCATTACGTATCACTCCTTCCACAGTTGCGCATCCTTGATCTGCACCTCGTCGTAGGCAAAGCTTTTCGCCTGGATCAGCGGCACGGCGTGCGCCAGCGTCACCCGAATTTCGTTGGGGCCGGGCTGCAGCAGATCGCCCGGCACATTCCACGCGTGGGCGACCCAACTTTTGCTAAAATCAGCGAGCGGCATCGGCTGCGCCAGCGGCTCGCCGTTGACCCACACGCGGTTCGACCAGTAGTTGCTCTGCATCAGCGTCAGCCGCAAGCGCCACGTCGCGTCGTCTTTAATCTGCTCATCCCGAATATAAACCGTGCCCGACCATTCGGGGCTGGGGTTGCGGTCGTCGTGCAGCGGAACCCAGGGCACGGGCATGACGGCGTCGCCGAGGTGGATGGTGCTGTCGGGAGCGAGTAGTTGGTAGTTGGTTGTTGACTGTTGGTTGTTGGTTGTTGGGCGGCGATTCTGAGAATTGGACAGCGCGTCTTGCAAAGCGAAGTAGGCGGGGCGGGGGGTGTTGCCGTTGATGAGATCGTAGCCAACCCAGTCGGGATTGTCGGTGCGCTCGATGTTCCAGACGGTGGCGAGTTCGACCCAGGGCCAGTCGCGCTCGATGAGATCGAGCGCGCCGACAAGATACTCCGCCTGCTGCGCCTCGCTGACCTCCTGCCAGCGCGAGTGTTCGTTGCCCTGCACCGTCCACCCCATCTCGGTGATCCACACCGGCTTGTCGCCATCGTTGTATTCAAGCATGATGTCGCGCAAATCCTCGGTGCGGGCGAGGTTGAGGCCGTCGTGTGCGCCGCGCGGATCGGCGGGCGGGTAGCCAAAACCGTAGGCGTGTGCGCCGAGCACGTCGAAATAGGAGGCCGCGCCCGCTTCGTACATCTGGCGCAGAAAAAGGCGGTCGTCCAGCGCCTCGTCGTTTTGCGTGTTGGTGGGGGCCAGCCCCCCGCTCACGACCAGCGCGTTCGGATCACTCTCCTTGACGGCGCGGTAGCCGACTTCGAGCAGCTTGACATACGCCGCCGCGTCGGGCGGCTGGCCATTCCACTCCAGCGCGAGATTGGGCTCGTTCCAAATAATATACGCCGGGATGCGACCGCGATAGCGCGTGACGACGGTGCGAATCCACTGGTCGTACGCGGCCAGATCGACCGGCATCTCTCCCTCGGCTGGCCGCGCCCAAGCCGGCGGCTTGTCCAGCCGCGCCACAAAGTCCAGCCCGTAATACTCAGCGCCCGCCACCGCCTCATCCGCTGGCTGCCAGATAAACTGGTCGCGAGTCGGCTCGAGCTCGTGCCACGTCAGCAGCTGCACGACGGCGCCAAAGTTTGCGTCCGCCGCATAGCCCAGCTCCGTCGCGTCCGCCGCAAGCGTGTGGGCGGCGACGCGCAGATTGCGCGCAAACGAGTCGCGAACCAGGAAGCCGGTCGCGAGGAGGATAGCTATCAGGCTGGCCAGCACTATACCAAAATATCTGCGTTTATCTGCGTTCATCTGCGATTACTTTATCTTGTATCGCCACACCCCGCGACTCGTCGCCGCGACGAGCCAGCCCTCGTGCACCACCAGCGCCCGCACGCCAACCGACGCTAGTTCAGCGTCCGGCTCCGGCCCCATCGACTGCCACGTCGCGCCGCCGTCGTCCGTGCGGTAGACGCCCTCGTAGCGCGTGCCCGCAAAGGCAATCTCCGGCTGCGTCGGGTGCAGCGCCAGCGCGCCAACGGTGATGCCGCCCAGCTCTTCGCCCCAGAGCAACCACGTCGCGCCGCCGTCCGGGCTGCGGTAGAGACCGCCCGTTGCGCCAGCGTAGATAACCTGCGCGTCGCGCGGATCGACCGAAATGTGGAAGACGCTCTGCCCGGCCAGCTCCGCCCCAATCGGCGACCACGAGCGCGCGCCATCCGTGCTGCGGAAAAGCTCCGTGGCCGCGCCCGCATAAGCGAGGCTGGCGTCGTGCGGGGAAAAGGCGAGCGAGAGCACCTCGGTCGTCTCGCTCATGCCGTCCCACAGCGGAAGCCACTGGTCGTCGAGATTTTCGCTATCTAAGCTGCGACGCGTATCGTCGTTGGTGTAAATGCGCGAAAAGGCAATGCGCGCGAGCAGCCGCTGCGGGCTGCTGGGGTCGACGGTTAAGCCCGGCAGGCTGTTACCCGGCCAGCCAATGAGCATCCATTTGTCAAAATCCCCACCGGCATCCACATCGAGCCGGTAGACGCCGCGCCCTTCCGTGCCCGCGTATAAAATTGTGCCGCCGTCCTCGCCCGGCGCGGCCACCAGCGCCGATACCAGCCCCGCCGCGCGATCCATCGGCAGCCCATCGCTCTGTGATTGCCACGCCTCGTCGGCTCCATCCCAACGGAAGACGCCGTCCGCGTTGCCGAGATAGAGCGCCCCATCCGGCGCCACCGCCAGTGCATTCCCCGTGTAGAGGCCGACACCGTCCACCGCTTGCCAGCCGTTTTCCGTTTGGCGATAGAGCCCATTCTGCGTTCCCGCCAGAAACGTGCCGTCCGCCAGCGGCGTCAGCGCGAAGAAGAGGCCGTCGCGCGGGAGGCGGCTGTCGCGCTGCCACAGGGGGCCGCTGGGGTCGGTGATGTTGGCGCTGTGCAGAATGTCGCCCGTGCTGAGGCCGAGCAGGATGTTGCTGCCCTCGCTGGCAATGGCATCAACGCGGGCATCAATTTCCTCGCCGTCGACGAGCAGCTCGACGGGCTGCCACGAATCGCCGCTGTTCAGCGAGCGGTAAAGTCCCTTGCGCGTGCGGGCGAGCACGAGATCGTCACCGAAGCCGTGCTCCGCGCCCGTCCACAGTGCGGCGACAAACGTTTCGCCAATGTCGTCCGCCATTTGCCAGCGCTCGCCGCCATCGTCGCTGGCGAAAAGCCCCGCGCCATCGGCCCCGGCAAGCAGCCGACCGCTCGGCAGCTCGGCCACGGCCAGCACGGCCTGGGCACCCGGCAGCGGCGCGAGCGGCCCGCCGTAAATACGGTTAACCTCCAGCTTCTCATAGCTGTACGGGCTGGGTTCGTCGCCCGCCACATAAAGCACGCCATCTGGAAAGAAATCGCTGTTGCGCTGAGCCAGGGCGTAAGCGGCACGGGCCGCTGGCCAACCGTAAACCCGCTGCCACGCCGTCCCAAAATTGCCGCTGCGGTAGAGCCCATCCGCCGTCCCCGCCAGCACGACGTGTGGTCGTGCGCGGTCGAAGAGAAGCGCGTGAACGGGTTGACCGCCGACGCCAATTTCGCCGTCATTCGTGACCTGCGCCCAGGTGAGGCCGCCGTCGCGGCTGCGGTAGAGGCTGGCAGGGTCGTAGGCCCCGGCGAGGATGTGCTGCGGATCAGCGGGGTCGACGGCGAGGGCGGTGAGGGGGACGTGGGGCGTAAGACCGGCGTGGCTGGATTGCCAGGGAGTGGATGAGGGGGCGGGCGCGCAGGCGAGCAGGAGGAGGGCGGTGACTGAAAGAACAAAGAAGCGCGTGACGCGTAGTGCGTGGTGCGTGAACTGGAACATGAGCAAAATTCGGAAGGGCAAAGATTGGTGGAATCTTCTCCGTCAAACGGTTCACGCACCACGCACTACTTCGCCAACGCCTTCATCGCCGCCGACGCACTCTGCTTCGGCGCAATTTTGTACTGCACGTCCGCCAGCTTCCCGTCTTCGTCGATCACGAACTGGCTGCGGACAATCCCCATGTAGGTGCGCCCGTACATCGACTTTTCGCCCCACACGCCGTAGGCCTCGGCGATCTCGTGCTCTTCGTCCACCAGCAGCGGGAAGGGCAGCGAAAATTTGTCCGCAAATTGCTGGTGCGACTCCGCATCGTCCGGGCTAACGCCGAGCACGACGGCATTCTGCGCTTCAATCTCCGGGTAAACGTCGCGGAAGGCGCAGGCTTGAGTGGTGCAGCCGGGCGTGTCGTCCTTGGGATAGAAGTAGAGCACAACGCAGCGGCCACGATAGTCGGCGAGGCGAATGGTGTCGCCGCTTTGGGTGGTGGCGCTGAAGCCGGGCGCAGCATCGCCCACGATTAACTGGTTCATTGTAGCGTTCCCCTATGCAAACTGTTGGTGATGTGCGCTTCGTGTGCGCTTCAAACTCAGTGCGCCTATCCTGCCGAACAACCCACGAAAAATCTGCAACACGGCTCCCATTGTTCCAATTGACAACATCTGACCTTAAGATACGTCAAATGACGTATAAATCCCTAACGCTTTAGGTTTACCGCACGCGCAACTTTCGTTACACTGTCCATTCAGATTTCCAACAATCTTGCTTTTGTCACCGTACATCATCGGACAGCCCCTTTATATTCTGTTGTGCGGTCATTCCGCTCCAAACTTTGGGAGAATTCATCATGCCACCCCGTCGCTCCCCCCGCCAGCCGCTGCAGGCTTTGCTGCCACTGAGTCTGCGCCTGCTGATGCTGCTCGGCTGTTTGCTAACGCTCTCGGCCATCCACCCCGCGCCGCGCGTGTGGGCCCACCCCACCGACCCGCTCAACCCCATCGATCCCATCGACGCCGCCGGCGCCGAGCTTGCCACTCTGAGCGAGCCGCTGGCGCAGACGTTTGCCGAGCAAGCGGACCCGGTCGACTTTCTCATAATTTTTAAGGAGCAACCAAACGCGCAGGCGCTGCTGGATTCGCCCGATCTGCAAGCGGCCAGCCGCGAATCGCGCGGGCAGGCGCTCTACGTGGAGTTGACGCAGCAGACGGCCGCGTCGCAAAGCCGGGTGCGCGCGTGGCTGGCGGCGGAGGGCATTGCCTACCGCCCCTTCTGGGTTATCAATGCCATTCAGGTGAAGGGCACGGCGCTGGAGGCGGCGTCGCTGCGTCGCTTTCCCGAAGTAGATCGGCTGGTAACCAACCCACAAATTCCCCAATCGCTGCTGGCGACCGAGCCAGCCCTTGCCCCGCAACCGCAGCAAGCTGCGTTCCAACCCGTGTCACAAGCGGTGTCACAAGCGGTGGATAACGCTGGGAAAAAGCTGGCAGAGTTGGGAATAAACCAAGAAGAGGTGCTGCCGCCCTACGGCTTAACCTATACCAACGCGCCCAACGTTTGGGCGCTGGGCTACCGCGGCCAGGGCATCGTGATCGCCAGCCAGGACACGGGCGTCGATTGGGACCACCCGGCGCTGCGCAACACCTACCGCGGCTGGACGCCCAACGAGGAAAGCGATGCCGACAGCGGCACGAGCGACGAGGCGGGCGAGGTCGACCATGTCTACAACTGGTTTGACGCGTGGGGGACACTGGATCGTCCTCTATACTGCGCCAATGACGTGCAGATTCCCTGCGACGATAGAGGCCACGGCACGCACACCGTCGGCACGATGCTGGGCGTTATGCCCGATACATCGCTGGAGGAAGGGGCGCTGGGGATGGCGCCGGAGGCCGAATGGATTGGCTGCCGCAACATGCACGGCAACGTCGGCACGCCCGCCAGCTACATGGCCTGCTTCGAGTTCTTTCTCGCGCCCTACCCCGTGGGCGGCGATCCGGCCGAAGAGGGGCGACCGGAGCTTGCTCCCCACATCGTCAACAACTCGTGGGCCTGCCCAACTGGAGAAGGCTGCGACGCCGACAGCCTGCGGCAGGTGGTGGAGACGGTGCGCGCGGCGGGCATCTTCGTGGTCACGTCGGCGGGCAATTCGGGGCCGAGCTGTGGTTCCGTCAACGTGCCCATCGCCATCCACGATGCGGCCTTTAGCATCGGCGCCCACAATGACGAGGGAATCATCGCTGGCTTTAGCAGTCGTGGCCCCGTCACCGCGGATGAGAGCGAGCGGCTCAAGCCCGATTTGAGCGCGCCGGGCGTTCGCGTTTACTCCACCTACGTGCGCAGCCCCGAAGCCCCACCCGGCACGCCGCAGAACGCGGGCTTTGCCACCCTTAGCGGGACCTCGATGGCATCACCCCACGTGGCGGGGGCCGTGGCCCTGCTCTGGTCTGCCCAGCCTTCGCTGATCGGTGACGTGGAGCGCACCGAGCAGCTGTTGCTCAAGAGCGCAGCGCCCGCCGCCCCGCCCGCTGCCAGCGACCCAGCGGACAACTGCACGCGCCCCGGCACCGACGGCGACATCCCCGTGCCCAACACCACCTACGGCTTTGGTCGGCTGGACGTGCTTGCTGCCCTGGAGCTGGCGCAGGCTCCCGCTTCGGTCACGCTGACCCTGCGCGATGGAGCGGACGCCCCCCTCGCCGACACCAGCGCCGTGCTGCTGGATCAGCTAACGGATTACAAACGGGTGGCGCAGACGGACGCCGCGGGCACGGCGCGGTTTGACGATGTCTACGCCGGCAGCTATCGCGTGGGGACAGCGGATTCGCTGGAGGATGGGCTCACGCTGATCAACGTCGAGCGCGGCGCGACGCTCGACGAGACAGTCGTCGTCGAGCAGGTGGTGCGCTCTGTGGAATCGATTTATCTGCCGCTGGTGCTGGAATAGTACTGTCTACTGTGTATTGCTTATTGCTTATTGCTTGTGGGGCGGGTGCGGGGTGGGGCGGGTGCGGGGTGGGGTAATTTCTATCCAGGCCCCGTCATCTACGGACCAAGCAGTGCGCAGTAAGCAATAAGGGCTTTTCGCGGAATAGTGTATCGACGGCAATTTTTGTAGTTCGTGGTGCGTGGTGCGTGCACCGGTACACGCACCACGCACCACGCACTATCTAGCTGGTACACCATTCCGTGAAGAGCCGCAATAAGCAATACGCTCTACTCCCCCATCCCCGCCTGCGACCACATCTTCTGCATGGCCGCCGCCGTTTCGCGCACGGCTTGCTCATCCTGCAGATCACGCAGGCGCTGGCTAAAGGGCTCGGCGGTGAGGGGGCCGTCGTAGCCGATGTCGCGCAGGGCGTGGAGAAAGCGCGTGAGATCGTGGACACCGGTTTCGGTGGGCAGGGCGCGCTCGTTGTCGATCTGTTCATCCGGCCCGCGGTTTGCCAGCGCGTCGTTGACGTGCACGTTGACCACATCGCGGTTGCTCAACCGGCGCACGTCGTCCATCGAAGCGTGCGAGGTGTAGAGGTGGAAGCTGTCCACCAGCAGGCCGAGATTGCCCGTACCGATTTCTTTAGCCAGCGTCAACATACCATCCATCGTATGGATGAATTCATGTTGGAAGCGGTTGCGCAGCGTCTGTGGGCCAACCCATTCGAGGCCAAAGCGACAGCCGTAGTTGTTCAAAATTTCGGCAATCGGGCGCAGCCGCTCCACGTGAAAGGCAAAGTTCTCGTCAAAGTTGCGCTCGTCGCTGCCGGGGAGAATCCAGGTGTTTGTGCGCAGCGCACCCAGCTCTTGAGCCAGTTGGGCATAGCGGGGCAGCAGCGCCAGCCCGTCCTCCCACTCATCTTTATCGCTGCGAAAGTCCACGGGCAAGCCCCAAACGCCGGGGCGCACGCGGTGCTCGCCAAAAATGGCCTGCACGTAATGAGGGCCCTGTTCATCGGCCAGCGCGCTGGCTTCGCTGATCGAGAAATCGATGCCGCCAAAGCCGTGTGCGGCGGCATACTGTACGCTCGTTGCCAGATCGGCGCCAACGCCGATCATGTTGGGATTTAGGTTGAGAAACATAGGGTAGTCGTAGGGTTCTGTGAGAATCATTGTGGACGGGTAGATCGTCGCACTAGTTAGAGGTTTTGTCAATCCATTCAGTACGACAGCAGCACGACAGCAGCACGACAGCAGCATTTTCAAATTTAGCTAGCGGATGCAGCAGGTTGGACAGATCAAGACGAATTTTAATCAGAAAAAGCCATTTCAATCCGCTTGATCCGCAAAATCCGCTAGAAATTCTTCCAAACTTGGATTTCTCTACTGTTAAGAAAAAGTTGACAGCCAGCGTACAAAATGTAATACTGGTTCCGCATTGTCTCCTACACTGCACTTTGCTGTAGTCCGCTGTTCCCCACCTCTTTTTAAATCTATCTCTAGCCCCCTCCTGTGGACGGTAGCCGCCTCGCTTCGCGTGTGCCGTCGAACTCGACGCAGATTCGTCTGTGCTTTGCCCCCAATTTGTATTTGCGCTTTTTTAAAGTTCAGCAGATTAAATTTTGCTTAGCGCGAGGCCATCGCCTAATGCCGGTTCTCTCGTCCCCCCACCCAGCATTTTTGATTGAGAGATGCTTGCTCCGCCGCTCTTGCAACAATTTTGATCTACTGAAATTAGTTCAGTTAGGAGATTCAATCTATGAGTAAATCCATGGCCAAATGGCAAGCGCTATTCTACACACTCATCATCTTGATGTCGGTGCTGCTGCTGCTAACGGTGGCCTATCGGCTGGGTGCAGCAAGAGGACCAACTGCCGGGGCAAGCATGACTGCTGGGGCCAGTGGAACGGAGGTTGCCGTAGCTGAAGAAAGTGCTTCGGCCACAGAAACCACGGCAGAAACCACGGCAGGAACCACGGCAGAAACCACCGTAGGAACCGCGGCGGGCTCTGCACAAACGGAAACCGCGCCGGATAAATCCTATGATCGCGCCAGCACCGTCATCTTTGATATCGACAGTGGCCGCGTGACCGATCCCGGCTTGTGGAATCCCTTTGTGCCCGGCAGCCGCCTCGATCACGGCTATCAACAAGCCATCCTCGAACCCCTTTTCATACTCAACTACCAAACCGGCGAGCTGCTGCCCTGGCTGGGCGCAAGCTTTAACGCCAATGAAACACTCGACGTTTGGACGCTTACCCTGCGCAACGGCATTACCTGGCAGGATGGCGAGGCCTTTAACGCCGAAGATGTTATCTATACGGCCAACATGCTGCTGGATTACGCGCCCGATCTGGCAAATTCCGGCTACCTCACGCAGTGGGTCGAGAGCGTCGAGCAGATCGACGACCTGACGGTGCAGTTCAACTTGGTAGAGCCAAATCCACGCTTCCAGTTGGACATCTTCGCCGTGAAAATTTTTGGGGGCTTCAACATCGTGCCCGAGCACATCTGGGCCGGGCAAGACCCGCTGACTTTCACCTACTACTTTCCGGAGCAGGGCTGGCCGCTGGGCACGGGGCCATACAAGTTGGAAAGCGTCAACCCCACGGAGTTCACCTACGTGCGCGACGACGACTGGTGGGGGGCAAAAAGTGGCTTTATGGATTTGCCCGCGCCGGAGCGGCTAATCTGGACGGCAGTTGGCCCCGAAGAGACGCGCGCCGCCCTCATGGCGGACGACGGATTGGACGTGCTCAGCGACATTACGCTGGGCACGCTGCAGGTGATCCAGGAGCGCAATCCCAACGTTCAGACGTGGTTTAACGGCGCGCCATACGCCTGGGTGCCGGATCCCTGTTCGCGTACCCTGGAATTTAACAACGCCATCGAGCCCTGGAATGATCCAGAAATGCGCTGGGCCATTAATTACGCCATCGACCGCGATCAGCTTGTTAACATTGCCTACGAGGGGACGACGCTCAAGAGCCGCCACTTCTTTCCCATGTATCCGCCGCTGGAGGTATTGGTGAATGCTGCCGAAAATGCTGGTGCATGGGATACAGAACAGCTGTGGACGGTTGATCCGGAACGCACGCGCGAGATTCTAGAAGCGAAGGGCTACACGCTCAACAACGACGGCTACTACGCGCTGGCTGGTGAAGTGTTGAGCTTGGAGATCACGACGCACGAAGCCTTTATCGAGAAGCAGCGAATTGCATCGGTGCTCGTCGAACAGCTACAGGCCGTAGGCATCAACGCCACCACTCGCAACGAAGCGAGCGGCACCTGGGAGGAAAACTTCAACTTGGGCACCTTTGAAGCGCGCATGGCCTGGCACACCTGTGGCTCGGTGAATGAGCCTTGGTCGTCGCTCAACACCTTCAACAGCCGCTGGCTGCTGCCCGTTGGCGAACGCTCCAACAACAATGAGAACTCCTGGCGCTGGAGCGGCGATGCCGCCGAGGAGTACAGCACCATCGTGGATGAGATGGGCAGCCTGCCGTTGGGTGCGCCACAGGTGCAGACGCTCTTCGTCGAGGCAATGGACATCTGGTTTGATGAGCTGCCGGTGATCCCCATTACCCAGGCTAAAAAAATTATCCCGGTTAACACAACTTACTGGACGGGGTGGCCCACCTTTGAGAACGACTACGTGCACCCACCCATGTGGTGGCAAAGCGCCCACGTTGTGATTCACCAGCTCGAACCGACGGGCGCGCAGTAGGCGAAATTGCAAAATTTTGGACGGGGCTAACGCAAGGTGTTGGGCATGACGCGTCCGACGTCACCCCCAAACCCCCTCTCCGCGCGGCTAAGCTTTACCCACATCTCTTGTGGGCAGAAGAACGGGCACGCAATCGGGCGGAAGGAGACGGCGACGCAAGAGATGATCCTTCCCGCCCGACTTCATGCCCCTACCGCACGGTCCGCATAGAAGCGTAGGGGCATGAACTGCGGCAGAGACTCCTCCTGACAGCCAGACATCTGCCTTTGCCGCAGTTCGTGCCCCTCTGGCCGACCTTCATCACTTCTGGGTAAAGGTAAGCCGCGCGCGGAGAGGGGGCTTCCAAAGCCTTTCAGATCACAAACCAACGTAGAAGGGATGAGGTCGAACGTCCGGCCAGCACATCTTCATCCCCAAACTGACGCGCCCCCGCCTCCACGGGAAAAATTGAGCTTGACGGCGTGCTGATGTACACTGCACGCATGTCTACTCAAGCTTCCGACAACGCTTCCGACAGCGCCCCCAAGAGCGCCGCCGACAACCCAGAGACTCGTCCGGAGATGGAGCCGCTGACGCCGGAGGAGATGGAGGCCTTTCTCTCGCGCGTGCGCGCCGAGGGCCGGTCGCTTACCTCTGCCGAGCAGTATGCGCTCTTTGGCCCGCGCGAAGAGGTCAAGCCCGAGACAGCGCCCGTCGAGGAGGTGGCGGAAATGCAGGCCGCCTTTCTAGACGAAGCGCAGATCGCGGCGCTTGCCGCCAACTTCTTTCCCGAATTGACTAACGGCCACGACGCTGCGCTGCCGCTGGAGCAGCCGCTCCTCCAGGGCATTATCTTCGATTTCGACTACACGCTGGCCTACCTGCCCCGGCAGCTCGACGACTACATGGAGGAGGGCGCGCGTGCCGCCGAGTCCTACATGCGCTCGACGGGCATGGAGTTTCCCGATGAGTTCTGGGCGCAAATCGTCGAGGCGCGGCGCTTTGCCCAGAAAAAATCGGAGGACGAGCGCGAAGAGCACATCGCCGACGACGCCATGAGCTTTCTGCTCCAATTTTACGGCTACCCCGCCTCCAAGCTGGATCGCGACGTGCTGAGCCGCGCCGTGGACATCTTCTACGCGCCGGAGATGACGGCGTGGCGCGTCGCGCCGGAGACGCAGGCCGTGCTGGCGGCGCTGCGCGCGGCGGGCTACCGGCTGGCGATTGTCGCCAACTACAACTGCGACCGCGTCTTCCAGCGCACCATCGACTACCTCGGCCTTCGCCCCTACTTTGACGTGGTGCTCGCCAGCGCCAGCGTCGAATATCGCAAGCCGGACGAGACGCTTTTTCAAATTGTGCTGGAGCGCTGGGATCTGCTGCCCTACGAGGTGGTCGTCGTTGGCGATTCGCTGCCGCACGATGTGGCGGGCGGTCTGGAACTCGGCGCGCTCGCCGTGCAGAGCACCCAATATGCCGACGGCGCGCCCGCCCAGGTCGAATACGACAACGAGCAGGTCGCGCAGACGATTCGTCCGGACGCGGTAATCGACGATTTGGCGCAGCTGCCCGCGCTGGTGCAGGCCTGGGCGACGGCTTAATGGCCGCGCACTCAGCCACCTTGCCTGCCCCCTTGCCCTCCCCCTTGCCCGCCCCCTTTACCCGCGACCGCTTTACGTGGCTCGCCTATGGGATGCTCGCCTTCTTCGCCTATCTGCAGGCCGCGTGGGGGCCGACGATTCCCTTTTTGCGCGAAGAGCTGGGATTGAGCTACACCGTGGCTGGCTTTCACACCAGCGCGCTGGCGCTGGGCATGATGGTGGCGGGCGCGCTGGGCGATCGGCTGGCGCGGCAGCTGGGGCGACGGCTGCTCTTTTGGGGCGGTGGCCTCGGCATGGCGCTGGGCGGCGCGCTGCTGACGGTGGCCGCCACCCATGCCGCGTTCACCATCGCCAGCGCCGCCGCCATGGGCCTGCTGGGCGGCCTCCTGCTGGTGATGGTTCAGGCCACGCTGGCCGACCGCCACGGCGACCGGCGCGCCATCGCGCTGACTGAATCCAACGTGGTTGCCAGCCTCGGTGCCACCTGTGCACCGCTCCTGATCGGTGGCTTTGCCTCGCTGTCTGTGGGCGAATGGCTGGGCTGGCGTGCGGGCTTTCTGATCGCCCTGCCCGTCTGGGGGGTGATTTTCTGGCTGCTGCGGCCAACGACATTTCCACCAGCCCCGCGTTTCGAGGAAGACGAGCAGCGATTGCCCGCGAGCGGACAAGATCACCCAGCCGGGCGGGCGACGCTGCCGCCGATCTTCTGGCTGGTCTGGCTCGTGGTCGTCTGTGCGGTGGCGATGGAGTGGTGCGTGGCCTTTTGGGGCGCGGAGTTTTTGAGCGCCGCCACCGCCCTCTCGACGGTGCAGGCATCGGGCGCGATGACGCTCTTTTTTGCCTCCAGCTTTGTGGGGCGCGTGGGGGGCAGCGCCCTGGCCCGTCGCTGCGGCGGGCTTACGCTGCTGCTGGGCGCGCTGGGGCTCGTCGCGCTCGGCCTCCCGCTCTTCTGGCTTGTCCCCTCCACAGCGGCGACGCTGGTGGGCTTGTCCGTGATGGGATTGGGGATTGCCAATCTGTTTCCGCTTGCGCTGGCCGCCGCCACGGACGTTGCGCCGCGGCTGGCGGATGTGGCCAGCGCGCGCGTCTCGCTCGGCGCGGGGACGGCCATTTTTCTCGCGCCCCAGCTGCTCGGTACACTGGCCGACGGCGTTGGAATTGAACGAGCGTTTGGCGTAGTAGCAGCGCTGCTGATTGCAGCGCTAGCGGCGACGCTGGTTGCCCGGCGGCGATTGGGGTGATCGCGTTTGGGACGCCAACGAGGCTTTGAGAAACATAAATAAATTTGATGCGGAGGCGCGGAAACGCGAAGGGAAGGCTCGCTAAAGAAATGCTTTGCGTGTCCACCTTGAAGTTTCATTGCAACATCAGCAGACCACAATTGCAGAGTCAGTGTCCTCAATTGTGAATGGGCCAACGAGAGAATCTTCCCGGCCTCTAGCTACCGACGGCGTTGCTTCGCTGGTTTAGCGGCGGGGTGAGCGCTGTAACAAAAGGGGCGAGCCGGTGGCTCGCCCCTTTTGTTACAGCGCAGAACCTTCCTACTGAAGGCTGCCCGACAGCTCGAGCAGCCCCATTAGCTGCTCGGCGGTGTAAACGCCCGTGTCTTCTGGCGCTTCGATCTCCACCTCCTCGTTGATGTCGAAGTTCGAGGTCGTCACGGCCAGCTCAAAGATCGAGTCACCTTCGACGTCCAGCGGCTCAATGGCCCCGAACGAGCTGGCCACGCCAATCAGTTCAGTCAAGTCCAGCGCGAGCAGGAAGTTGCTGCCGTAGTGGTAGCCGCTCTCTGTGCCCACGGTCTCAACTAGCTCCAAATCCAAGCTGTTGGCCAGCAGCGGTGCGACGAGCCGCGAAACGCTCACGATCTCGGCAATCTCCTGCGCCGAAGGCATTTCGCCCTGGCTGGCCAGCGAGGCTTCGACGACCGTGCCGTACAGATCGCTGCTGACAAAGCCCGTCAGGTCAAAGGAGTAGACAAAGGTCGCGGCCTCTTCCCCATCGGCGATCATATCCTCGCCCCGCTCGACGACCAGGAAGTCCAGCGCTTCGCCCGTGGGGTCCAGCGGCGCAAGCTGCGTCAACAGCGGCCCGGTGGACTGGCTGCCCACAGAGACGCCGTCAAGCGAGGCCTGGGTGTTGGGATCGGTTCCCGTGGTCGCGAGCACCTCCTGGGTCAGCTTGCCCAGTTCGGCGCCGATCCAGCCGTTCAGCTCGGCGGGAATGAGCGCGGCCAGCTCCGGCACGGATTCCGTGAGCGCATCGAGATCGACAAAGCCGTCGCCGTCCACAAAGCGCAGGTTAAGCACCACATTCTCCGGCCACGCCACCTCGCCTTCGCTTTCAATCAGGGTCACCAAGTCATCCGAGAAGGTAACGTCCATGCTCGCGTCGAGCGCGGTGCCGGCGAAGATTTCCCCCAGCGCTTCAGCAAACGCTTCCGGATCATCTTCCACCATTTGGGGGTCCAAATTCAGCGCCGCGTCCACTGCCTCCTGCGAGCTGGAGGAGCTCGTCTCCATGACAAGCGCAAAGGACAAATCGCTGTAGGGAACTTCGGGCAGATTTTGGGCCGCGATGCTCACGTTGGCCACGCCGGAGGCGGAGAGGATGTCCAGCGACGCCTCTGCGGAATCGTAAAGCAAGGTGCAATCGTCTTCGGAAAGTTCGCTGCAGTAGGGCTCATCCTGCGCCAAAGAGGGCAGGGCGCTCAACGCAAAAAGCGCGGCAACCAGAACGAAGACGCCAATTTGTTTTCGCATGTTTTTCTCCTGTTGATTCAAAATTTGTTTGTCAGTTTCTCCGCCGCCGCGAACGTTTTGCGCAGCGGAGCGCGTGGGTACAACTCGAAGGGGAAGCGGTGGACAAAGACCGATACTAAAAAGTGAGAGGAGTTGCTCCTGTCGCTATAGATATACCATACTATTGGCAAAAATGCATACTGCTATTTTGCTTTGACAGCGCGGATTGAGCATGATACGCTGCGCCAGCCTCCACAGCACGGGGTTAGGATTAGCTTAACCTGAAGAAGGAGCCGGAGGATGTTAGCATTCTCCCGCTACAGGCGCGGACCCCGCAGTCAATACCGCAGTCAATACCGCAGTCAATACCGCAGTCAATACCGTAGTCAATACCGCAGTCAATACCGCAGTCAATACCGTAGTCAATACCGCAGTCAATACCGTAGTCAATACCGCAGTCAATACCGCAGTTAATACCGTGCCCGCAGCAAACGCAACCCCTGCCGCTCAATCCAGTGCAGGCGCGCCTGCCACCTGCTGCCCATGTGATACATTCCCCATGCTCGCCACCGATCTTCTCACCTGGGGCGCGGCTGCTCACATCGCAGCCGATTTTTTGCTGCAAAATGAGTGGATGGCCCTGAATAAAACCGATCTGCGCCACCCGGCGGCCTGGGTGCACAGCAGCATCCACACGCTGCTGATGCTGCTCGTCTTCCCACCGCTGGCCGCACTGGCGATTGGCCTCCTCCACTTCCTCATCGATTCGCGCGGGCCGGTGCGCTGGTGGATGCGCGTCGCCAAGGGAATGCCGTCGGGGCCGGAGTTTGATCGGCTCTTCTTTTGGATGGACCAAAGCTTTCACCTGATTACAATTGCAGCCGTTGCGCTGGCGACGGCCTGGGTAACTGGCAGATAAACTCCATGTCGCTTGATTCCCCCCTGCTCTATCTCCCAATGGACCGCCGACACGCCCTGGCGCGCAATCTCCCCCTGCCCAACCGCGCCCGGGGCGCGGCACTCTTTGCCGACATCTCCGGCTTTACGCCGCTGACGGCAGCGCTGGTGCGCGAGCTGGGGCCGCAGCGCGGCCCAGAGGAGCTGACGCGCATCCTCAACAAAGTTTATACCGCGGTGATCGATGAGGTGCACAACTTTGGCGGCAGCGTAATCGCCTTTGCGGGCGATGCGATTACCTGCTGGTTTGATGAGGCCTTTGGTGAGACCTCTCCCCCTCCGCGTCGGCTTGTTGATAACGAACCGGGTGAAGTCCCTTCCCCTTGGGAGGGAGGGGGTTTGGAGGAGAGATCTGACAGACCATTGCCCGGCATTTCGTCTGATGCCATTGACCAAACAGACGGGACGGCAAAGCCTTCTACCAGCACCCCCCTGCGCGCGACCGCTGCCGCCCTCGCAATGCAGCAAGCGATGCAGCCATTCACCACGGTGCAGACGCCAGGCGGCGACAGCGTGGCGCTGGCGATCAAGGTAGCGGTGGTGGCGGGCGGAGCGCGGCGCTTTTTGGTGGGCGATCCGGCTATCCGCGTGATCGACGCGCTGGCGGGGCGGACGCTGGAGCGGTTGGCCAACGCCGAGCACGCGGCCGAGCGCGGCGAGGTGGTGGTGGATGCGGCAACGCGGCGAGCGTTGGGCAATGCGGTGCTGGTGGCGCTGGAGCGAAAGGATGAGGCAACGGACCAGAGTGGAGACCAGAGTGGAGACCAGAGTGGAGAGCAGAGTGGGGAGCAGACGTTTGCCGTCATCGGGGGCCTGACCGCACCGCCACAACCGACCCCGTGGCCCACTCTGTCCAGCGTGCCCCGTGACGTTGCCCTGATCGAGCAGGTAGTGGACGAAGCGGCAACATCAGCCCCCCATCCGCCAAGTGGCTTGAGCGACGAAGCAATTCGACCGTGGCTGCTGGCCCCGGTTTACGAGCGCCTGCGGCAGGGCACGGGCGAATTTCTGGCCGAGCTGCGGCCAACCGTAGCGCTTTTTCTGCGCTTTGGCGGCATCGATTACGACGATGACGCGGAGGCCGGGCGCAAGCTGGACGCGTACATCTGCTGGGTTCAGGCGGTGGTGGCGCGCTGGGCAGGGACGCTGATCGACCTCAACATCGGCGACAAGGGCAGCTACCTCTACGTTAATTTTGGTGCGCCACTGGCCCACGAGAACAGCGCGGCGCGCGCGGCCAACGCAGCCCTGGCCCTGCGCGCGCCGCCCGCCGAATTTGATTTTTTGGAGCCGGTACAGATCGGCATCAGCCAGGGGCGGATGCGGGCGGGGGCCTACGGCGGCAGCAGCCACCGGACGTATGGCGTGCTGGGCAACGAGGTCAACATGGCGGCGCGGCTGATGATGGCGGCTGAACCGGGACAGATTTTGGTGAGCGAACGGGGGCAAGCGACCATTGCCGATCTCTTTGACTTCGGACCGCTGCCGCGGCGGCGAGTCAAGGGGCGCGAGCAGCCGTTGACGATCTTTGCGCTGTTGGGCACGCGCGATGCGACGCCGCTGACCCTGCCGCTGACATCCTACGCGCTGCCGATTGTGGGGAGAGCGCGCGAGGTGGCGCAAATTGGAGAGACGTTGGAGAGCGTGGCGAAGAGCGGCGGGCGGGTGTTGAGTTTGACGGGTGGAGCCGGCGTGGGGAAATCGCGGCTGGCAGCGGAGGCAGTGCAGCTGGCCCGACAGCATAGCTTTGCCGTTTACGGCGGCGAGTGCGAATCGTACGGTATCAACAGCAGCTATCTCGTCTGGGAATCCGTCTGGCGCGGGCTGCTTGGCGTGGAGGCGACGCTCCCCGTCCGCGAGCAGATTGCTCGCCTGCAGCAGGCGCTCGGCGACATCGACCCCGCGTTGGCCGAGCGCGCGCCGCTGCTCTCGCCGCTGCTCAACATCGCCATTCCGGACGACGACCTTACGCGCGCGCTCGACGCTAAGCTGCGCAAAACGTCGCTCGAATCGCTGCTGGTGGACGGGCTGCGTGCGCTCTCTGACCCAACGGCTGGCAAACAGCCGCTGCTGATTGTGCTGGAGGATTGCCACTGGCTCGATCCGCTCTCGCACGATTTGCTGGAGGCCGTGGGCCAAGCCATTGCGGACCGGCCCGTGCTGCTGCTCGTCAGCTATCGACCGCTGCGGCTGGATCGGCTGCGCGCCGAGCGGGTGAGCGCGCTGCCCAACCACGCAGAAATTGCGCTGAGCGAGCTAAGCGCCGCCGAAAGCGTCGAGCTGATGCAGCAGAAGCTGGCTCAGCTGGAGGGCGAAACTCCATTCCCCCGACAAAACTTTGTTGAGGAGGAGGGCGGTAAAGCGCCCTCGCCGCACGTGGGGGAGAGAGCTGGGGATGGAGTCTCGTTGCCCCCTCCCAACCACATTCCCGACGCCCTCCTTGCCCGCCTCGTCGAGCAGGCCGAAGGCAACCCCTTTTACGTTGAGGAGCTGATCAACTACCTGCACTTTCAGGGAGCCGCGCGGAGCGGCAATGTCGAGCTGCCGGACAGCCTGCACCAGCTCGTGCTGAGCCGTCTGGATCAGCTGGGCGAAGGGCAGCAGATCACGCTCAAAGTCGCCAGCGCAATCGGGCGCGTCTTTCGCGCGGCCTGGCTGCACGGCGTCTACCCCGAATTGGGCAATGCCGCCCACGTGCGCGGCGAGCTGAGCCAGCTGGCCCGTCAGGAGCTGATTCTCCACGACCCCGCCGAGCCGGAACTGGCCTATCTCTTCAAGCAGATCATCACCCGCAACGTCGCTTACGAGAGCCTGCCTTTTGCCGTGCGCGCCACCCTACACGAGCAGATCGGCAGCTTTATCGAGCGCACCTATCCCGATTTGGTGAGCGAGCAATACCTCGATCTGCTCGCCTACCACTACGAGCGCAGCTCCAACGAAGCCAAGCAGCGCGACTATCTTTTGCGCGCGGGCGAGGCGGCTCAGGCAGATTACGCCCTCGCCGCGGCCATCAGCTACTACCAACGTGCCCTGCCGCTGCTGCCGGCCAGCTCGCACGCCGAGCTGCGCATCGAGACGATGCTCAAGCTGGGGCAGGTGATGGAGCTGGATGGGCAGTGGTCGGCGGTGGAGGTGCTTTACGAGGAGGCGGTAGAGGTGGCAAGCGGCAAGGCGGCGCGTGGTAAGGCGACAAGCGGCAAGGCGGCAAGCGGCAAGGCGACAAGCAGCAAGGTGACAAGCGGCGGGATCAACGAAGCGGTGGGGGATTGGCTGGCGCAGGTGGAGGCGGCAATGGGGGAGCTGCTGCGCAAGCAGGGGCGCTACGACGGGGCGATGGGGTGGCTGGAGCGGGCGCGCGCTGGCTTTGAGGCGCGGGACGATTTGGCGGGGGTCGGGCAGGTGCTGCACTACTTGGGTACGTTGGCCGCGCAGCGGGGCGAATACGCGCTGGCCCGCGAGCGTTACGAGCGCAGCCTCGCCATTCGCCGAGAGGTTGACGACAAGCCCAACATTGCCAGCCTGCTCAGCAACCTTGGCATCCTGGCCCGCTTCGGCGACGATTTTGCCCGCGCGCAGACGCTCTACGAAGAGAGCCTCGTCCTGCGCCGCGAGCTCGGCGACCGCTGGGCGATTGCCAATTCGCTCAATAACCTCGGCCTGCTGGCCCGCTTCCGCAGCGACTTGACCACGGCACGGACGCAGCTCGAGGAGAGCTTGGCGATCAACCGGGCGCTGGGCGACAAATGGTCGATTGCCAACACGCTGACCAGCCTGGGCGAAGTCGCGCTCGACCAGGGGGACGGCGAGGCCGCGCGCACCTTCCTGGCCGAGAGCCTGTCGATCAACCGGGTGCTGGGCGAGCAGCGCGCCATTGCCTTCCTGCTCGAATACTTCGCCGCCCTCTCCTCGGAAACCCAGCCTACCCGCGCCCTTCGCCTTGCTGGCGCTGCCGACGCCTTGCGCACGGCCCTCGGCGCGCCCCTCTCCCCCGCCGAGCAAAGTCGGCTGGACGAAATGCTGTCGCCCGCCCGCACATCGCTGGACGAAGCGTCGCACGCGGCCATTGAAGCGGGGCGCGAGCTATCGCTGGAAGAAGCAATTGACGAAGCGATGTCAAAATAAAAGAACGGGCAAAGCTTAGCCCCGCAGTCGCTGCGTTACTACGCGTAGCGGGTAGAGCGCAAACGTGGAATTTCCGTGGGTAAGGAATTCCCGTGGGTAAGGAAGAGGAAGCGCTGCACGGTGAATCGTCGAGCAGCACCACTTCACCGAAGAGATCGCCGCGCATGAGCGTGCGAATAGATTATCCGGACGAAGCGCCTGCTCCGGGGCGTGCTGACAACTCGCAAGCGTTCCCGACCCCTAGCTGCGCCCCATTCAACAAAAGCGCCGGTTGTGTTCAACCGGCGCTTTTGCCCAACTACATTCTTTTGTCCAACTACATGCTTTTGCCAATCATCTACACCGCCGCGACTAGCCCGCCACAACCCGTTCGCGCTGTGCGGCCTGATCTTCCTTCATGTGGCAGTGCTTGTACTTTTTGCCGCTGCCGCACCAGCAGGGGTCGTTGCGGCTGAGCTGCGGCCCCGTCTTGCGCACGGTTTCCGGCTTGGCCTCGGCGCCGTTGGCCCCGTTGCCGCGGTGGGCGCGGATGTTGCGCGCAATCGGCGTATCCGGCATCGTTGGCTGCGTCTGCTGACGCTGGAGCTGGATGGTAAAGACAGCCTTGACGATGTCGCCGCGGATGTCGCCCATCAGCTCGTTGTACATGGCAAAGGCCTCGCGCTTGTAGGCGACCACGGGATCAACGCCCGCGATTCCCTGCAGGCCGATGCCCTCGCGCAGCCGATCCAAATCGGTGAGGTGGCGCACCCAGCGGTTGTCCACGGCGCTAAGCATGATCTGCTTTTCGGCCTTGCGCATCAGCTCATCATTTGGCTCATCGTCCGGCTCATCGTCCGGCTCATCGTCCGGCTCATTATCTGACTCAGCGTCTGGCTGCGCGCCGTTGGTGGCTTCACCGTTGAGCGCCTGGCCGTTGGTGGCTTCACCGTTGAGCGCCTGGCCGTTGGTCGCTGTACCGTTCGTCGACTCACCAGCCTGGGCCGTCAGCGACTGGCTGATTTCGTCTTCCTTTTCCTCGTAGGCATCAATCGCCAAGGCAATCGCCTGGTCTTCGATCTCGTCCGCGTTGGCGTTGCGCCATGCGTCGACGTTGAAATCCTCCGGCAGCGGGAAGATCGCGCCCAGGGCCTGGGCCAGCTCGTTCAGCTCCCAATCCTCCTCAAACTCGGCGGAGGTGTACTGCGCGACCACGCTGCCCACCTCCTCCTCGATCATGCTGATGACGGAGTTGCGCAGCG
Source organism: Caldilineaceae bacterium (assembly GCA_965213535.1). Classification (GTDB taxonomy): domain Bacteria; phylum Chloroflexota; class Anaerolineae; order Caldilineales; family Caldilineaceae; genus JBCCFC01. The sequence goes on along the minus strand of OZ243888.1, from coordinate 4,291,445 downwards.
ACGGCTCGGTCAGGATGCGGCGGCGCTGGTCGTAGATGCGGTTGCGCTGCTCATTGACAACCTCGTCGTACTTGAGCACGTGCTTGCGCACGTCAAAGTTGTGCCCCTCGACCTTGGTCTGCGCGTTCTCCACCGCGCGATTGACCAAGCCCGCCTCAATTGGCATGTCGTCCTCGACGCCGAGGCGGGACATGATGTTGCTCATGCGTTCGCCACCAAAGCGCCGCATCAGCTCGTCGTTCATCGCCAGGTAGAAGCGGCTCGCCCCCGGATCGCCCAAGCGCCCGGCGCGACCGCGCAGCTGGTTGTCGATGCGCCGCGCCTCGTGCCGCTCCGTGCCGACGACGTACAGGCCGCCCACCTCCTTGACGAGCTGCTTGTCGCGCTCGGTCTCCCGGTACTTTTGCGTGAGCACCTCGGCCCAGCGCGTGCTGTACTTGTTGGCCGGGTTTTCGCCGTGGCTCAACATATCCATCGCATCGATCCACTCGCCCTGCGGAATGTCTGTGAGGTCGATGTCCTCCTTGCGCAGCTGGTCACGCGAGAGGCCCTCGGGGTTGCCACCCAGCAAAATATCAACGCCGCGACCGGCCATGTTTGTCGCAATCGTGACTGAACCGGGGCGACCAGCCTGGGCCACAATCGTCGCCTCGCGCTCGTGCTGCTTGGCGTTAAGCACCTCGTGCGCCACGCCGCGCCGTTTGAGCATCTCGGCAATCAGCTCGCTCGTGTCGATCGCCACCGTGCCCACCAGCACGGGCTGGCCCGCTTCGTGCGCCTCGGCAATTTCATCCACCAGCGCGTTGTACTTGGCCTCCTGCGTGCGGTAGATCATGTCATCCATGTCGTCGCGGATCACGGGCTTGTAGGTGGGAATCGCCACCACATCCAGGTTGTAAATACGCTGGAATTCCTCCTCCTCGGTCTTGGCCGTACCCGTCATGCCCGAGAGCTTGTTGTACATGCGGAAAAAATTCTGGAAGGTAATCGTCGCCAGCGTCATCGATTCCTTCTTGACCTTGACGCCCTCCTTGGCCTCAATTGCCTGGTGCAGCCCCTCGCTGTAGCGTCGACCCTCCATCAGGCGGCCCGTAAATTCATCCACGATGATGACTTCGCCGTTGCGCACGATATAGTCGCGGTCGTGGCCGTAGAGGGCGTGGGCGCGCAGGGCGTTGTCCATGTAGGGAATCATCTCGAAGTGCTCCGGGCTGTAGAGATTCTCCAGCCCCAGCCGCTCTTCGATGTAGCTAATGCCCTCCTCGGTCAAGGTCGCCACCTTCTCTTTCTCGTTGACGACGTAGTGCGCTTCCGGCGTCATCGTTTTGATCAGCTTGGCAAAGTCGCTGTAGTAGTTCGAGCTTTCCCGCGCCTCGCCGGAGATGATCAGCGGCGTGCGCGCCTCGTCGACCAGGATGTTGTCGACCTCGTCGATGATGGCGTAGTGGAGCGGGCGCTGCGAGAGGCGGCTCGTGTCGCGCACCATGTTGTCGCGCAGGAAATCGAAGCCGTACTCATTGTTCGTGCCATAAGTAATGTCCGCCTGGTAGGCCTCGCTGCGCTTGATGGGCCGCAGCGCCTGGAAGCGGTCGTCCGCCGCTGGATAGTTTTGATCGTAGACAAAGCTGCCCTCGTCCGGTCGCCCCGCGCCGCCCTGGATCACCGCCGCGGAGAGGCCGAGGAATTCGTAAATTGGCCCCATCAGCTGCAAACCAATTTTGGACAGGTAATCATTGGGCGTAACCAAGTGTACGCCGCGCCCGGCCAGCGCGTTCAAATAGAGCGGCAGCGTGGCGACAAGCGTCTTGCCCTCACCCGTGCGCATCTCGGCAATCGTGCCCGTGTGCAGGATGATGCCGCCCAGGAGCTGCACGTCGTAGTGGCGCATGCTTTTGGTGCGCTTGGCGGCTTCGCGCACGGCGGCAAAGGCCTCCGGCAGCATCTCCATCAGCACGTCGTCTTCGAGATTGAGAATCTCCCGCTCCACGCGGTCGACCTCCACGCGGGCGAATTTCTGCTCTTCCGTGCCCAGCACGGCCAGCCAGTCCGCCTCGACTTCGGCCAGCCGATCGTGCAGCGGAGCCGTCTCGTCCTGGATGCGCTGCTGAAATTCCGCCGTCATCGCGCGCAATTCTTCGTCGCTCTTGCGCTCAAACTCGGCCTCCAGCTCGTTGATTTCCTGTACGAGCGGGCGGTATTGCTTAAGCGCTCTTTCATTTGGGTCGCCGGTAATGGCGTGGACTAATTTTTTAAACATGGATGTTTCCTAAAACGTGAATACGTGATGCGTAACTTCTTCGTCAAGTTTATGATAGCTGGCTCGTTCCCACGCTCTGCGGGGAATGCCTACCGCAACGCTCCCGCGTCGCTTGATAGCGAAAAATTCTTGGCAAATTCCACGAGGGCACAGAGTGCCTGGTCGGCATTACAACGCAGAGCGTGTAACAAACAGTCGATTACGCCGCTATTCGCTTCGCCAACTCCGCTTCCTTTGCCTCGCGATCCCGGATTGCAATCGGCGCGGCCAAGTAGCGCCGCAGCGTCGCCTCATCCAGCGATGGCTCGTAAAAATCGCGGAACATCTCCCGCGCCGTCACCGGCTCGCCGGCTCGCTGATCGTCGCGCTCAACGTAGCGCTCGACCGCCACCGCATCGCCCGGCTGCACCGTGCCCGGCACAAGCACGCGGCAGTAGAGCCCCGGCCGCTCGGCGTGGCGGAAGCGCTTGACAAATTGGGGGTCGCCCATGCGCTGGGCAAAGGTCCCGCAGGGAATGCGCGGCGCGGTCACTTCCAATACAACGCCATCTAGCACAACGCCATCTAGCACAACGCCGTCGCCGCTGCTCGTCTGGATGTGGAAGCGATCGCCGATGACGTAGTCGGCGCTTTCCAGCTCGCTGACCGTGAGATTTTCGCCAAACATGCCCGGCTCCATTTCGCGATCCAGCTCCGCCGTCCACCAGGCGTAATCCCCTTCGCCGTAAATGTAGACGGCCTGATCCACGCCGCCGTGGTTCTCGGTGTCGCAAATGGCATCGCCCGCCAGGCCATTGCGCGTGATCTCGACAGCGCCCGCTGGCTCTTTGTAAATGCCCGTCTCGCCCGTCTTGCTCGCAATGGGCCGCGCCTTGCCCACGTTGACGCTGAGAATCTGCATGGTGTTCCCCTTGCGGTGTTTCTAACCAAAGATGGTACCGAGCCTAAATTATACAGCGCTTTGTCCAAAATTAGAAGAAAATGGGAAGACATACAAAAGTGCCCCGCGAGAAGATCTCGCGGGGCACTTCTTCATCACGCGCTGCACGCATCACGCGTCACCCTTCGACAGGCTCAGCGCAGGCGCGTCACGCCTCAATTTTTTTACGCCGCCTGCACTTTAATTTTGCGCGGCTTCACGGTCTCGGCCTTGGGCACGGTCAGCCAGAGCTGGCCATTCTCGAACTTGGCGCTGATCTCGTCCACGTTAACCGGCGTGTTAAAGGTTAACTCGCGCTGGAATTTGCCGTGGTAGAGCTCCTGCTTGATAAAGTTGACCTCTTCCTGCTGAGCGGCAAACTCGCCGCTGATGCGCAGCTCGTCGCCCTCCATCGTAATGTCGACGTGTTCGGGCTTAACGCCGGGCAGGAAGGCGGTGATGAAGAAGTTCTCCTCGTCGCTCCAGGCGTTGATCGGCAGGTGCATGGTGTTGCTCTGCTCGCTGCCGCTAAAGTCGCTGCCGCCGTTGCGGGTGTAGTCGTAACCCTGGCGGTCGACCATGCGGTTCACGGCGTTGGCCATGCCGACAAAGTCCCGAATCATGTGGTTGTAGCTGTTGCTTCGCATAAGTGTTGCTCCTATTCTTGGTCAAAATAGCGTTTGTTCTGGTTGCGACTCGCTGTCGCGTTGTGGCTTTAGTGTAGCGGGCAAGCGTTAGAAGTGCGCAAGCGCTCTGTTATCAGTAGATTGTCGTTGCATAAGATTTTTGTCTGCGCCGTCCCCAGTTGATTATCTTGCTCCCTGTCGGTACAATAACCACAGAACAATAACCACAGAACAATAACCACAGAACAATAACCACAGAACAATAACCACAGAACAATAACCACAGAACGGTCACCCGACGCCGCTTACTCGGACGCAGCAATGCAGCAAATGCAAAATCGCTCGGATGCCCTGAACCTTCATTTTCCGCAGCCGACCACGCCCTTTGTGGGTCGGCAGTACGAGCTGGAGGAAATCGCCAGCCTGCTGGCCGATCCGCACTGTCGCCTGCTTACCCTCATCGGGCCGGGCGGCACGGGCAAGACGCGGCTAGCCCTGGCCGCGGCGCACGCACTGGCCATTGACTTTCCCCACAGTTTTGCCCACGGCGCGGCCTTTGTCGACTTGCAGCCGCTTGCCGATCCCGCCCTCCTGCCCACCGCCGTTTGCGATGCGCTCGATCTCGCGCCTTCGCCCCAGCAGACGCCCGACGCCCAACTCTTTCGCCACCTACGCGAACGGGAAATGCTCCTCGTGTTCGATAATTTCGAGCGCGTGCTCGACGACGCCGCTTGGCTCTCCACGCTGCTGGCCGCGGCGTCGGGTGTGCGGTTGCTCGTCACGTCGCGCGAGCCGCTGCGGCTACACGAGGAGTGGCAGTTTCCTGTAGGTGGTCTGCGCTTCCCCGACGCGCCCGGCATGCCCGACACGCACGGCCAAGCTAAATTTTCCGCGCTCCAGCTCTTTAACCACCAGGCCCAGCGCGTCTTCCCCGCCTTTGACTTTAACACCGAAGCCGCAGAGGTGGTCCACATCTGCCGCCTTGTCGAGGGAATGCCCCTGGCGATTGAGCTGGCCGCATCCTGGCGACGCACCCTCGCCTGCGCCGACATCGCCGACGAAATCCAGCGCAATCTAAACTTTCTGGAGACGCAGCTGCGCAACTTGCCCGCCCGCCACCGCAGCATTCGCGCCATCTGCGAGCAAAGCTGGGCGCGGCTGGACCCGCCCACCCAGCAAATTTTTGCGCGACTTTCCGTCTTCCACGGCGGCTTCTCGCGCGAGGCGGCGCTGTCCGTTGCGGGCGCAGCGCTGCCCACCCTCGTGGAGTTGGCCGACGGCTCGCTGCTGGTGGTGGAGGGGAACGAAGGCTTGTCGCCACGCTTTCGGCTCCACGAGCTGCTGCGTCAGTTCGCCCTCGAAAAATTTGAAAAAACGCTGGACTCCCGCGCGGTAGCGGCATCAGCCACAGAAGAAGCCACCAACGCCAGCAGCGTGCGCGGCGACCACAGCGCCTTTTACCTCGCCTTCCTGTGCCAGCGAGCCGCGCTGGCGAATACGGCCCAGCCCGACGCCCTCGCCGCCATCGCGCGCGACATCGAAAACGTGCGCGCCGCCTGGCTGTGGGCCATCGAGCGCGGCGACTGGGCCGCCGTCGAGCAGGCGCTGGCGGCGCTGCACCGCTTCTACTGGCTGCGCAGCCGCAGCCAAGCGGGGCGCGATCTATTCAGCCGCGCCCTTGCTGCCCTGCCGGACGAGCCCGACCTGGATTCGCTGCGCGGTCGCCTGCTTGCGCGGCTGAGCACGTTTGATTCCTTCCTCGGCGACAGCCAGGCCGCCGAGACGCACCTCGCCGAAGCCCTGCGCCTGGCCCGGTTTGCCAGCCACAGCGAAGACGAGGCCTTTGCGCTGGACGCGCTCGGCACCATCGCCGTTTGGCGCGGCGACTACGTGCGCGGCGAGGGGCTCCTTCAGCAGAGTTTGGCCGCCCACCGGCAGCGCCACAGCCCCGCGGACGAGGCGGATGCGCTGATCAGCCTGGCGCGGCTGCACGCGCTCTCCGGCAGCTATGCCCAGGCGCGCACCTTGGCAGACGATAGCTTGCGCATTCTGCGTCGCCTGCCCGCCATCGACCCCTCCGCCAGTGCAGCGGCCACGAGTTTAGCCGCCCCCAGCGCAGCAGTCATCCCCGTTGCCCCCAACACGATCGACACGCAGGCGCACGCGCTGGACGTGCTTGGCTGGGCCACTTTCTGCCTCGGCGAATACGACCGGGCCAAGGTTTGCTACCGCGAAAGTCTGTCGCTGTTTGAGGAGTCGGGCCACGAGCTGGGGCGCGTGCTGGCGCTGGGCGGCGTGGGTTCGGTGGCGTGGGCGCGGGGCGGCGAGCACCTGCGCGAGGCCGAAGCCTTAATGGCGCAGAGCGTGGCCATCTGCCGCGAGATCGGCCAGCGCCAACACTTGGCGACGCACCTGTGGTGGTCGGCGCAGGTGGCGCTGGATTTGGGGCGTTGGGAGCAGGCGCAGGCGCTGGGCCAGGAGGGGCTGGCGATTGCCGAATCGCTGGATAACCCGATCTTATGTGCCTTCAACGCCTCGGCGCTGGGCGCGGCCCGCTGCGCCACGGGCGACTGGCGCGCGAGCTGGCAGTGGCTGTGCCAGGCCGCGGAGGCCGCTCTCCAGGCTACGACCACGCCGCCGCTAGCGCTCACCGCCTTCTACATGGCCGAGGTGCTCGCCACCTCCCCCGCCCGCGCCGCCCAGGCCAGCGCCCTGGCCCAAGTTATCGTCGATCACCCGGCCACGTGGCACGCCGTCCGCGCCCGCGCCCGTTCCCTGCAGGACGATCTGTCCGCTCCGGGATCGCTGCCCGCGTCGGCAACCGCGCGCTCGCTGGACGAAACGGTGCGTGCCTTGATTGATGAGACGTTTGACTTTGAGGGGTGGACGGATACAACGGCCCCACTTACCCACGAAAGTGCCACGTCATCCGCAGCCGCCAACCGGGCGCTGATCGAGCCGCTAACGGAGCGCGAGCTGGAGGTGCTGGCGCTCGTGGCCGAGGGCTGCACCAACAAAGAAATTGCCGAGCAGCTGATCGTGACCGTGGGCACGGTCAAGTGGTACACCAACGCCATTTACGGCAAGCTGGCTGCCAAGAACCGCACGCAGGCCGTGGCCCACGCCCGCCACGTTGGGCTGCTGGCTGTGTGATCTGCTGTGTAACTTGTCGTGACCCGCCCGTCATTCATTGCGCAGTGAATTTGCTCGACCGACTATTCGCCGCTTAACGTTGGGGGCGGTACAATAAATTGATCGGCCCGCTACAGTTCAACGCAGAGAGGCAAAAATGTAAGAAACAAGCTTATGGCGAGTTGTGGTTTGTTCATGCTTATCAAAAATGAAAATAGCAGCTTGCCCCGGCAGCATTCCCTACAACCAGCTCTTTTGCGCCTCCGTGCCTCCGCGTTAGACCGGTTGCCCAAAGTTGATTGCCCACCCAACCTTTTCCGTTACCCCACGCCAGAAAGGACTCCTTGTGTCCCACCACTTTGATCAAACCTTCAACCGCCGCGATACCCAGAGCGCCAAGTGGACGCTCTACAAAGAGGACGTGCTGCCCATGTGGGTTGCCGACATGGATTTCCCCGCGCCACAGCCCGTGATGGATGCACTGCACGAGCGCGTGCACCACGGCATCTTTGGCTACTGCATGGCCCCGCCCGAACTGCCCGCCGCCCTCTGCGAGCGGATGAAGCAGCTCTACGACTGGGAGGTGACAACTGAGGAGATTATCTTTCTGCCGGGGCTGGTGGCCGCGCTCAACGTCATGTGCCGCCTGGCGGGCAAGCCGGGCGACGGCGTACTGGTCAACACACCGGTGTACGGGCCCTTTCTCTCTTCGCCGGGCAACCAGGAGCGGGTGCTGCACGGTGCACCGCTGCGGGCCACCCGCAGCGGCAGCCAGATCTGCTACGAGGTCGACTTTGAGGCGCTGGAGGCCGCGATCCAGCCGAGCACCAAGCTCTTTCTGCTGTGCAATCCACACAATCCGATTGGCCGCGCCTACACGCGCGACGAGCTGGCAAAATTCGCCGACCTCTGCGAGCGCCACGATCTGCTGCTCTGCTCGGACGAAATCCACGCCGACCTCGTGCTCGCTGGCGCAAAGCACATCCCCAGCGCCTCGCTCTCGCCCGAAATTTCCCGCCGCACGGTCACGCTGATGGCGCCCAGCAAAACGTTTAACCTGCCCGGCCTCGGCTGCGGCTTTGCCATTATTCAGGATGTCGAGCTGCGTCGGCGCTTTAATGAAGCGATGGCTGGCATTGTGCCGCACGTCAACGTCTTTGGCTACACCGGCGCGCTCGCGGCCTACACCCACCCGGACGCCGCTGCCTGGCTCGATCACCTGCGCGGCCATCTGACGGAGAATCGCGACTTCCTGGTCAACTACATTGAGCAAGAGCTGCCCATGCTGCGCACCACCGTCCCCGAAGCGACCTATCTGGCCTGGATCGACTGTTCGGAAGCGAACATTGAGGGCGACCTGCAAAAGTTTTTTGTCGAGCAGGCCAAAGTTGCCTTTAATCCCGGCCCCTGGTTTGGCGAGGGCGGCGAAGGCTTTGTGCGCCTCAACTTTGGCTGCTCGCGCGAAACGCTCAAGGAGGGGTTGGATCGGATGAAGGGGGCGCTGGAGGCGGTGTAGGGTGTTGGCACTGGTGGGGACAGTGGGTCGGCGGGCCGACCCACTGCTACCTTCAAGCCCTGCTCAAAACGGCTCCACTATCCGTTTGTGAAAAATTTTACTTGACAGTTTGCTCCCGTCGACCGTATACTAATAGCAGTGAAAGTTTCAGCGTAATCCAGCATTTGCCGCTCGGCGGCAGAAGAATTGAGAGGGTTTTATGGCGGACAAACCAAAGATCGGCCTCTTTTACGGCAGCTCCACCGGCGCGGGCGAGCGGGCCGTGGGCATCATCACCGACCTGATCGAGGGCCACGAGGCGGCGGAGGTCGAGTCGCAGATTGTCTCGGCGGATTCGCTCAAGAAGATGGAGAATTACCAATATCTCATCTTCGGCTGCTCGACGTGGAACATCGGCGAGCTACAGGACGACTGGGCGCTCAAGTACAACGAGCTGGACAGCGTCGACTTTAGCGGTCGCAAAGTTGCGCTTTTTGGCAACGGCGACCAGTACGGCTACTCCAACTCGTTTGTAGATGCGTTGGGCATCATCGGCAACAAGGTCATTCAGAACGGCGGCGATCTTGTCGGCTTTTGGCCCGCCAAGGGCTTTGAGTACGAGTTTTCGCGGGGCGCGCACAAGGATGTCTTCATGGGCCTGCCGCTGGACGACGACAACCAGCCCGGCGAGACGCCACAGCGCGTGACGAACTGGGTCTACTGGGTGATGGAAGGCTTTGGCATTGAGATGCCCGTACCGGAAGCGGCGTAAGCAATACGTGAAAGATGGAACCGTGAATAGATGCAGATGAAGACAGATTTTAAGGAGTTGGTTCTTATCCGCATCCATTTGCAGTTTGTTTTTCCCAATTAGAATTACCGGCTATGTTGTAAAAGAGTTGCAATTGCCCGCCAGCTCCGGTACAATATAAAGACCTCACATTTTATTCACGTGCCCGCGATTTTTCAGCAGCACAGGAAACATTTATGGCCACCCCTACCCCTACGACGGAACAATTTCAGCAGCTCAAGGAAGAGCAGCTGCAGCAGTACCTCCACGACACGATTGTCGTGCCGGAAGATTTGCAAAATAACGTTATCATTACGACCGTTGACAAAATTTACAACTGGAGCCGCGCCTCCAGCATGTGGCCGCTGCTCTTTGGCCTGGCCTGCTGTGCGATTGAGATGATTGCCACCGCCGCCAGCCGCTACGATTTGGCCCGCTTTGGCATGGAGGTGATGCGCCCCTCGCCGCGGCAGAGCGATTTGATGATCGTCTCCGGCACGGTAACGAAGAAGATGGTTCCGGCCATTGTTCGCATTTACAACCAGATGGCCGAGCCGCGCTACGTGCTGAGCATGGGCGCGTGCGCAACGGGCGGTGGGCCCTTCAAGGAGGGCTACAACGTTGTCTCCGGCATCGACAAGTTTATTCCAGTGGACGTCTACGTGCCGGGCTGCCCGCCCACGCCCGAAGCGCTGATCTATGGGCTAATGAAGGTGCACGAGAAAGTTGAGCGCCAGAGCATCACGCAGGTCTCGTGGTATCAGAAGGGCGCGTCCGAGTTTGTGCCCGTGCCCATCTTGGGTCCCGATATTTTCGACCCGCGCCAGATTCAAATGATCCGCGAGTATACGCTGGGCGATGGAGCAGCGCTGGCTGGCGGCAGTGCCAGTACGGGCGCGCTCGCCCCTGTCCTGCTGGCCGACGATGTGAAGCAACATCTGCTGGCGATGAAGCAGGAAGTATACGCGAACGTGAAGCAGCCGGCATAACGTAGCGCCGAGCGCTGCTCGGCGAGGGGCGAAGCAGCGCTTCGCTTTACAAAAGGACTTTAAAACAATGGCTCAACCGACCGTGCAAGATGCACCCCAAGACGAGCAGGTCGCACAGGAAGAAAATCAGCAGAACGGCAGCGCGCCTGCCGAAACAGCTGCCGAAACACAGGAGCTCGATCCCTCGCTGCCCTACAACGACGCCGTACCCGGCGCGGTGACGGGGCGCTGGACTTCCGACCACGAGGAAGCGCTCCTCGTTGACCCGGAGAAGCTGGTCGACCTGTTGACGCACCTGCGCGACAGCGAGGGCTACGATTTTCTCTCCAGCGTCACCTGCGTTGATTATTCTGCCTACGGTGGCAAAATGCGCAGCGACAGCGGCATCGACGCGCGCTTCGACACCGTTTACCACATTTACAGCACCAAGAAGGGCGGCGGGCCGGTGACGCTGCACGTGCCCGTGCCGGATGAAACAGAGACCGTGCCCTCGGCGATTAGCGTCTACCCCGGCGCAAATTTACAGGAGCGCGAGGTCTATGATCTCTACGGGATCAAGTTTAAGGGACACCCCAACCAGCGCCGCATTCTGCTCTGGGAGGGCTTTAACGGCCACCCCATGCGCAAAGATTGGCACGAGGCCTACTACGAGACGGATGCCAAGCCCTTCAAGAGCCGCCACCCCGCTCAAGGATACGAGTTCCACGAGGACAAGCTGCCTTGGGGCAAGAACACGACCTACCCGCAGGACTGGGACCCGGATAGCTGGACAACGCCGGTCTCCTACGTGCCGCTGAGCCAAGCGCCCGAGGGCGTGGGCTTTGACACGTCGCCGGAGATTACCGGCAATTATGCGGCGAACGGTCACGCTGTTAACGGCAGCGACGGCTTTGGCGGAACGAACGGTCGAGACGGCCACCACGCCGTCAACCAGCGCGGCGAGCTGGACACCGAATCCATTGTCGTTAACCTCGGCCCGCACCACCCGTCCACCCACGGCGTCTTCCGCATGATCGCGCGCATCGAGGGCGAGACAATCCTGGCGCTGGAGCCGGAAATGGGTTACCTGCACCGCAATCACGAAAAGATTGGCGAGCGCAACACGTGGCTCATGAACATGCCGTTTACGGATCGGCTGGACTACCTCAACTCGATGAGCAACAACCTCGGTTTTGCGCTGGCCGTTGAGAAGCTGGCCGGGCTGGAGGTGGCCGAGCGCGCCAACTACATCCGCGTCATCATGGCGGAGTTTTCGCGCATCACCAACCACATGTGGTCAATTGGTTTTATTCTCAACGATCTCGGTGCGCTGCAAACGCCTGCTCTCTACGCCATCGAAGAGCGCGAAATGGTGCTGGACCTGTTTGAAGCCGTGGCGGGCTCGCGCCTGATGTGCAACTACTGCCGCTTTGGCGGCGTCGTCCGTGATTTGCCGGATGGCTGGCTCAATCGCGCGAAGTACCTCGTCAATGAGCGCATTCCCAAAGCGCTGGACGAGCTGGATCGGCTCCTGAGCGGCAACGAAATTGTGCGCACGCGCGGTCGCGGCGTCGGTTACCTGTCGCCGGAGGATCTGATTGCGTTGAGCGTCAGCGGGCCGATGATTCGTGCAGCAGGCATTCCTTACGACATCCGCAAGGCCGAGCCCTACGCGATCTACGACCGCTTTGATTTTGATATCCCGACGCTGCCCAACAGCGATATTTACGACCGCTACTACATCCGCCTGCTGGAAGCGCGCGAGAGCATCAAAATTTTGAAGCAGGCCCTGCGTGATATTCCCGAAGGCGAGATTATGGTGGGCAAGGGCGGCTATACGCTGCGTCCGCCGGAGGGCGAGGTCTACCACCGCATCGAGGCCCCCAAGGGCGAGCTGGGCTGGTACCTCGTCAGCGACAACAAGGCCAACGCCTATCGCTACCACGTACGTGCTCCCAGCTACATCAACCTCAATGGGCTGGGCCCCATGTGCACCGGCTATCAGGTCGCCGATGCAGTGGTTGTGCTGGGCGCTATTGATATTGTGCTGGGCGAGGTGGACCGTTAACCGCATGGACCAAGCAACGGCAGCTGATTTCAAAGCAGTTGTCGAGCTATTTCGTGCGGGCAGCGACGCCTGGAACCGAGGGGACGTGGCGGGTTACCTGGCTACCTATGCCGATACCGAAACGGTTCGCTGGGTCTCTGGCGGTCAGATGCTTGTTGGACGAAAGGCAATTGCCGCGACCTTCAAAGAGCGCTTTCCAAGAGCTGAAGGCATGGGTAAGCTGTCGCTCAAAAATCTTCAGGTGGACGTGCTTACGCCTTTGGATGCCCTGGCGGTTGGAGAATGGCATCAGCAGCTGGGTGGAACCGAGCGAGCGGGGATCTTTACCGTTCGTTTGGCAAAGTTTCCCGTTGGCTGGCGGATTGTGTTAGATCACGCTTCTGCTCTCGACTGAACTATGCACGTAACGATTTAGGGTATTCACCATCTGAGCTGTCAACGGATTGGCCCACGCAAATCCGTTCAATCTGCTTCCCTGAATTTGTTGACGGCTGAATTGAACTGTACACCAGAGGCGAGCCTTCGCCTCTGGTTTTGAATGGTAGCAGGTCATTAGTAAGTTGTTGACGGCAGCGGGCAGCAGAGCCACCTGCTGGCTACCTACAACTGGAGAAAACTATGTTCGGATCCGGACTCCTCAAAGGCATGGGCATTACGCTCCAGCACGCCATCGACACCTTTCGCGATGATGTGCGCAGCACGCCCAGCCGTTACGAAGACAGCATCAAGCTGCCGGGCAACCGGCGCATTATCGAGCAGCCGCTGGATCAAGAAGGCTTGCTCACAATTCAGTACCCCGAAGAGAAGCGGCTGCTGCCCGAACGCTTCCGCTACATCCCAATGCTGATTTGGGACACGCAGAAGCACGAGGATCGCTGCACGGCCTGCGGCATCTGCGCCAAGGTCTGTCCGCCGCAGTGCATCTGGATCGTGCGCGACAGCGACGAGAACGGCCGCCCCGTGGCGCGCCCGGCGGAGTTCTTTATCGATGCCGCCGTCTGCATGAGCTGCGCCTTCTGCGTGGAATTTTGCCCCTTTGACGCAATTAAGATGAACCACGACTATGAGCTGGCCGTCTTCGACCGCTACCCGCAGCTCGTCTACGACAAGGCGGAGCTGACCGTGCCCGTCGAGTATTACGCAGCGCTCTGGCCCACGCAATACGCCGAGGAAGAAGAGATTCGGCAGCGCGAAGAGGAAGAGTCGCGCCGCAAGGCCGAAGAGAAAGAGCGCAAGGCAGCCGAAAAGAAGGCCGCTGCCGCCCAGGCCGAAGTCGATGGCGATGCGCCGAAGAAGACCAAGCGCACCAAGGCCGAATTGGATGCGCTCAAGCAGCAGGCCGCAGAGAAAGCCAAAGCCGCGCGTGCCAAAAAGGATGGCGCCTCCAACGACGGCGCTGCCGACAACGGCGCCAGCGATGCCGCTGCCGACAACGGCGCCAGCGATGCCGCTGCCGACAAAAAAGCGCGTCTTGAAGAGCTTAAGCGCAAAGCGCAAGAAAAGGCCCGCGCCCGCAAGGAAGACGGCTAGCCGTCGTTGCGCGTAGAACCGGCCCAACCTGTTGTTTAGCCAGACTTGCCGGTGGCAAGTCTGGTTTTTTGTTGGCTCCCCTCATTGCCCCACCACAACAACGTCGCACTGCATACACAGCCCGCACCCGCACAGTTCGCACCCGCACAGTCCGCATCAAGGAGGAAGCATGGCAGTTACCCTAAAATACTACGGCCACTCCACGTTTGGTTTTGATACCGGTGAGCACAAAATCATCGTCGACCCCTTTTTCGCGCCCAACAACCCGATGGCCCAAATGCAGGCCAACGCTGTCGACGCCGACTTTATCCTCGTAACCCACGGCCACGTGGATCACACGGCGGATCTGGTCGGCCTGGCCAAGCGCACGGGCGCGCTGGTGATCTGCAACTGGGAGATTGGCGGCTGGCTGGATAACCAAGGCGTGGAAAACTATCACCAGATGTACATCGGCGGCGGCTACGACTTTGACTTTGGCCGCGTTAAGATGACGATTGCCCACCACGGCAGCGGCCTGCCCGATGGCTCCTACGGCGGCAACCCCGCGGGCTTTTTGGTGAACTTTAATGATGGCCACGACGTTTACATCTCCGGCGACACCGCGCTCACCTATGATATGCGCCTGATCGCTGAGTGGGGCGGCGTCGATCTCGCCCTGCTTTGCATGGGTGACAACTTCACCATGGGCCCAGATGATGCCATCCAGGCCGCTCAGTGGGTCAAGGCCAAGCACGTGATTCCCTGCCACTACGACACCTTCCCGCCCATTGAGCAGGATGTGGACGCTTTTGCGGAGAAGTTGCGCACCACGGCGGAGATTGACTGCACAGTGGTGAAGCCGGAAGAGGAGTTTACATTGGGCTGAGTTTGTCATGTCGAGCGGACGCGAGAATGCCGGGAATTGACATGAGGGGTGGATGAGAATTTGACCCAGCGTGCCCCCAGCGCGTACCATGAGGAAAGCCTTAATCGAATCGAGGAGGAATTATGGCAGAGTATCGAGACTATCGCTTCGCCTCACAGGCGGAGATTCTGTTCCCCGCCCACCTGATTGCCTGTCTGCGCGATTTGCGCGGCGAAGAGTGGCAAATGTTAGTGGACCAAGTCGCCGCGCTGCCGGAGACGCACCCGGACAATCTAGCCTTTGTGCTGATGATGATCGAGCTGGATGGGTGTCTGCGCTGCAACAGCAACAACTACAAATTTCTGCGCGGCTGCCTGCTCTGCGCCACCCAAGCCGTCCAGTCCTACAAGGGCAGCGACGGGGAACTTGTGGATCTGTACCACCGCGCCAAACAGCACCTTACCCTGCATCTGCAAAACGGCGTCACCCATATGGAGCTGTCGCTGGCGGCTTAACATCGCTCCCATAAATCACGGAGGTGGCAATGCCTTTACCCACAGGCCAATGCGGATGTTCTCGTATTGAAGACGAGTGTTCTTGATTTTGAGACGTGCTGCAAAAATCTGAGCGTTGAACAGATACCGGGGAAGCACTTTTTGCTTCAATCGTCTCCAATCCTAGCGGCAGAGCGTATAACGAAGTTTCTTTCGGAAACTACTTTAGCGTAGCCACCAAAAAGCCAGCGACCGAATCGCTGGCTTTTTCCATGAAACAGTATGATTAACCAACAAACCGTCGCCGTCATCGGCGCAGGCCTCGCGGGCTTAACCGCCGCCTACGATCTCGCCGAACAGGGCGCGACCGTGACCATTTTTGAGGCCAGCGACAAGCTGGGCGGGCTGGCCGCCGGCTTTCGCGGGCGACCCGAATGGGATTGGCCGCTTGAGCACTTCTACCACCACCTCTTCACCAACGATGACGCCATCATCGATCTCACGTTAGAGCTCGGTCTCAGCGACGCCCTCGAATTTCACGATCCGACGACGGTCATGTATCTGCGCGGCCAGAATTACCCCTTTGATTCGCCGCTGCGGCTGCTGCAATTCCCCCATCTCTCACTGCCGGACAAGCTGCGCATGGGGACCGTCATCGCCTATCTGCGCTATCACCCCCGCCCGCCCTGGCGGCAGTTCGACCAAAAGATTGCCGACGAATGGCTCGCGCGCTGGATGGGTCAATCCTCGCACGAAACGCTCTGGCGCCCGATGCTGGAGGGGAAATTTGGCGCACGCTATGGCGAAATCAACCTCGCGTGGTTTTGGGCGCGCATCTACAAACGCACCAAGCAGCTCGGTTACTACCGCGGCGGCTTTCAGGCGCTGGTCGATGCGCTCGCCAGCGGCGTGCTGCGGCGCGGCGTGCGCATTCGCACCGAAGCGCCCGTGCAGAAAATTACGCAGCAGTCGGCGGGTGATTTTCTGGTCGAAAGCGGCGAGCATTCCGGCGAGTTTGACATCGTCATCAGCACGACCAGCCCGTCGCGCATGGCGCAAATCACACCGGAGCTGCCGCGTGAGTATGCCGCCCAGCTTGCCAACCTGCAGAGCATGGGCGCCGTCGTGCTGACGGTGGCGCTGGATCGGCAGCTGCTGACGGACGGCACGTACTGGGTCAACGTGCCCACGAGCGAAGGGTTGCCTTTTGTGGCCTTAGTCGAGCACACCAACATGATCGAACCGGCGCACTACGGCGGCGACCATTTGCTCTACATCGGCAACTACCTCGAAACCGACCACCCCCACTTTGGCATGAATGCGGACGAAATCCTCGCCGATTTTGCCCCTTATTTGACGCGCTTCAATGCCGACTTTGACCCCGCGTGGGTGCGCGGCGCGTGGGTGCACAAAGCCAAGTACGCGCAGCCCGTGCCAACGGTCGGCTACAACGAGCGCATCCCCGACCTGCGCACCGGCGTGCCCGGCCTCTACCTCGCCTCCATGAGCCAAGTCTACCCGTGGGATCGCGGGACGAATTACGCGGTGGAGATGGGGCGTCGCGTGGCGGCGCTGGTGGTGGCGGATGTGGGCGAATTGTCCGATAAGCGAGCAAAAGCACAGGCCGCGGTCGGGTAAGTCTGGTATACTCGAACTGCAGCCGCGGAGCGAGCACGCCCACGTGCGAATGGGCCAGCGAAATAACGCACAATCTCAACCGGAGTCCAGCTGATGGAACGCATGACAAAGGATGAAAGTACGGCGCGGCTCAATAAAGTTTACGCAACCGAAAGTTCTGCGCTCGACCCCGTCCTGCAACAGTTCAGCTTCCACGTACTGTCAAAGGAGGATTGGCAAGAGGAGTACAACGTCTGATTTCGACGGCACGCCGACTGACCGACAAATTTGAATTGGAACCAATATGTTTGGACGAAACAGCAAAATCACCGAAGCCGACATTATGCAGGCGCTGGCCACCGTGCAGGAGCCGGAGCTGGGCGACGACCTCGTCTCGCTCAACCTGATCCGCAACGTAACCATCGACGGCGGCAACGTCGCCATTACCGTGCGGCAGACGACGCCCGCCTCGCCGCTGCGCGAGCAGATCGAGCGCGAGGCCGTGGCCGCCATCCAGCGCGACGTGCCGGGCGCAAAGCAGGTCGACGTGCGCTTTGAGGTGGAGGTACGCACCGACCCACGGATTGCAGCCAAGCTCAGCATTCCCGTCAAAAACATCATTGCCGTGGCGAGCGGCAAGGGTGGCGTGGGCAAGTCCACCGTGAGCACGAATCTGGCGGCGGCGCTGGTGCTGGAGGGGGCGAAGGTCGGCGTGCTGGATGCGGATATTTACGGGCCCAACATTCCGATCATGTTTGGCGTGGAGGGAAAGCCGGCAGTCGAAGATGGCAAGATGGTTCCCTTCGAGGCCCACGGCGTGCAGCTGATGAGCATGGGCTTTCTGATGCCGGAGGGCGAGGCCGTCGTCTGGCGCGGGCCGATGCTGCACAAGGCCATTCAGCAGCTCTTTGTCGACGTAGCCTGGGGCGAGCTGGACTACCTGATCGTCGACCTGCCCCCCGGCACGGGCGACGCGCAGCTCTCGCTGGCACAGTCCGTGCCGCTGACGGGCGGCATCATCGTCACCGGCCCGCAGGCCGTGGCCGTAGCCGATGCGCGGCGCGGCGCCGCGGCCTTCCAGCGGCTGGAAGTGCCGATCCTGGGCGTCATCGAAAACATGAGCGGCGAAATTTTTGGCACGGGCGGCGGCCAGCGGGCGGCGCAGATGATGGGCGTCGAATACCTGGGCGAGGTCGAGCTGGATGCGCGCGTGCGCGCCGGCGGCGACAGCGGCGAGCCGATTGTCGTGGTCGCGCCGGAGAGCGGGGCGGCGCAGTCGCTGCGGATGCTGGCGCGGAAAGTGGCGGCGCGGGTCAACGCGATGAGCGTGGAGGCGGAGCCGGAGCTGTCGATTATTTGAGGAATTTAACGCGGAGATCGCGGAAAAGGCGCGGAGAAAAAAAAGGAGCAAGCGATGGCAACACCAGCAGTGGCACCAGCGGCGATTGATCAATCCTTCCCGACTCAAGTGGAATGGTCGGAAGCGGAATATCTTTCGCTTCAAACAAATAAGTTGGTTGAATATAAAGATGGCCGCATCGAGGTTTTGCCCGTGACCACGCTAAAGCACCAACGTCTTGTTTTTATTTTGCAACAGCTGCTGTGGGATTACATTGGAGAGCGCGGACTTGGTGAAGTGCTGCCTGCGCCGCTACGCGTTTATTTGCGCCCCGGCTTATATCGGGAGCCGGACGTGATTTTCCTTTCAACAGAGCGCGCCGCAGACACGGATCGCTATCCCCATGGCGCAGATTTGGTAATGGAAGTCGTCAGCCCGGACAATCCCGAACACGACTACGAGCGCAAGCGGCGGGAGTACGCCGAGGCGGGCATCCCCGAATACTGGATCGTCGACCCGCAACGCGAGGTGATTACGGTGCTGACGCTGGACGGGGAATGGTATGCCGTACACGGGGAATTCGCCGTCAACGAGTGGGCGGCTTCGGTGCTGCTAGATGGATTTAGCGTGACCGTTGGTGATGTCTTTGCGGCGGGCGGGCGGCGCTAAAAGTTAGCTCGGCACAGAGCAGGGGCACGCCGCGGCGTGCCCCTGCTTTTTTGTTGACGCATAGCTATTTAGCCCTCACCCCAACCCCTCTCCCATCCTGGGAGAGGGGAGCCGTCTTTTCCACAGGTTAGACGAGGTTTCGCCAGCAGCCTGAATCCGTTACGTTGACACAAACCAAACGACAACCAAATAGCAACGCCTCGATGGTATTCTAGCCGCATCTCGCTTCCGTTTTCCATTTCTAGAAATTGCCAACTCATGCTTACCTTTGTCGAAAGAATTCTCTTCCTAACGCTGCTCGCTGGGTCGCTTTACCTGGGCTACGTCCACTTCCGCCGCGCGTTCGACGTAATCCGGCGCGGCGAGGAGAGCGGCGCGCACGACCAGGGCCGCCTTACCCTCGCCGAAGCGTGGGATCGCCTGCGCGACGCCGCCGTCACTTGGCTGACGCTGGCGCCCACGTGGAAGACGCGCACCGTCGCCAGCCTCTTCCACGCGGCCATCGCGTGGGGCTTTGTCTTCTACTTCCTCGTCAACGCCGCCGACGTCTATGAGGGCTTTGTGCCCGGCTTCTTCCTCGGCGACAACGTGCTCGGCGGAACCTTCCGCTTCTTCGCCGATTTCTTCACCGTCTCCGTACTCGTCGGCATGAGCTACTTTCTCGTGCGCCGCTTTGTGCGCCGCCCCACCGAGCTGGGCTACCGCGAGAACGTGATGGTCGTCGACAAAGTGCGCAACGGCGCCATCCGGCGCGATTCGGCGCTGGTCGGCTCGTTTATCATTGCGCACGTCGGCTTTCGGCTGCTGGCCGAGAGCTTTGAGATCGGCTACCACCGCGTCGAAACCGGCATGGGCGACCCGTGGCAGCCCGTGGCCAACCTCATCAGCCTCACGTGGGCGACGTGGCCCGCGCTGGACCTGCGCGTGGCGTGGCACTTTTCCTGGTGGATGGCGCTCGGCCTGATTCTCGTCTTCCTGCCCTATTTTCCCTACACCAAGCACTTCCACCTGATCATGTCCGGCGTCAACTTTCTCACGCGCCCCAAGCGCACGTCGCTCGGCGAGCTGCCGCCGATTGATTTTGAGAATGAGGCGATTGAGCAATTTGGCGCGGCCAAAGTCGAGCAGCTGCCGTGGACGCACCTGGTGGACGCTTACGCCTGCATCATGTGCAACCGCTGCCAGGACGCCTGCCCCGCCTACGTCACGGGCAAGGAGCTGTCGCCCGCGGCGCTGGAGGTCAACAAGCGCTACTACATCAACGAGCACGCGGAGTCGCTGGCGAACGGGGCGGAATCCGAATTCAATCTGCTCGACTTTGCGATTTCGGAGTCAGCCGTTTGGGCGTGTACCGCCTGTGGCGCGTGCATAGACATCTGCCCCGTAGGCAACGAGCCGATGTTTGACATCATGCACATCCGCCGCAATCTTGTGCTCAACGAGGACAGCTTCCCCCACGAGCTGCAGAGCGCCTACCGCGGCATGGAGCGCAACAGCAACCCCTGGAACCAGAGCGCCCGCGACCGGCTGGCCTGGGCCAAGGACTTGGACGTGCCCGTGCCCACCAGCGACGAAAAGCCGGACGCCGAGGTGCTCTGGTGGGTCGGCTGCGCGCCGTCGTATGATCCGCGCGCCCAGCAGACGGCGCAGGCCTTTGCCAAAATCCTGAATGCGGCAGGGGTTGATTTTGCGGTGCTCGGCGAGCGCGAAGGCTGCACGGGCGATGTCGCCCGGCGCTCCGGCAACGAGTACCTCTTCTCCGAGATGGCTCAAGCCAACGTCGAGACGCTCAACGAGGTGCAGCCGCAGCGCATTGTCGCCACCTGTCCGCACTGCCTGCACACGCTGGGCAAGGAGTATGGCCAGTTCGGCGGCCACTACGAAGTCATTCACCACACGCAGCTGATCTCCGAGCTGGTTGCGGCCAAGCGGCTGGACTACGACATCCACCTCAACGGCAACGGCCCGCTCACCTTTCACGATCCGTGCTACCTCGGTCGCCAGAACGACATCGTCGACGCCCCGCGCGATGCGCTGGCGCAAGGCGATACGGCGCTAATTGAAATGCCGCGTCACGGCAAGCAGTCGTTCTGCTGCGGCGCGGGCGGCGCCCAATTCTGGAAGGAAGAAGAGCCCAGCGTTGGCGAGGAGGCCAGCGCCGTCAACGCCGAGCGCTATCGCGAAGCCGCCGCCACCGGTGCGAAGACGGTCGCCGTCGGCTGCCCATTTTGCCTGACGATGATGAGCGACGCGGCGAATGCGGCGGACGAAGGCGTCGAGGTCAAGGATGTGGCGGAGTTGGTGGCCGCGGGGCTGAGGTAACCGCGGAGCAGGCACGCCCTCGTGCCGGGTCGACGGGACGTGATGATTGAGTGCTCCCAACGAAGCGTCATAATTTTGTCATTCCTGCCGGGCACCTCTGGTGCAGGAATCCATGCCAACCCCACGAACTGATAGGAGAAACGCGCGACCAAAAATGGTCGCGCGTTTTTTGTTGAACGCCCCCGGAAATGTTGTATACTTTTGGAATCCCCCCGATTCACAACATATTAGAGGTTCCACCCATGCCCGCTCAACTCACCCTCACCGAAGCCGACATCCGCAACGCCGTCGATGGTGGCTCGTGGACGCGCGGGCGCAGCTATTACAACAGCGGGCGCTTGATCCATCCGCAGCGCGAGGGTAACGTGCTGCGCGGCGAATCCGTCGGCTCGGCGATGCGGCCGTACCGCGTCGAGGCGACGGTGACCGGCGACGGCATTCAGAGCACGAGCTGCTCGTGCCCGCTCGGCGGCTCCTGTAAACACGTGATCGCGCTGCTGCTGACCTTTGTGCACCAGCCGGAGGCGTTCCTGGAAATGAGCAGCTTGGGCGACGCACTCAAGGAGGTCGACCGGGCGGGGCTGATTGCGCTGATCGAGCGCATGGTGGGGATGCACCCGGCTTTGCAGCAGCTTGTCGATCTGCCGCAGCCGGGGCAGAAGACAGGTGGCCCGCGCATCAGCGAGGCCGAGATGCGTAAGCAAGTGAGCAACGCGCTGCCCAGCGACGACTACGACTACTACGAGAGCTACGGCAGCTTGGATTTGCGCCAGGTCGACAATCTGGTGCGGCTGGGCAACCAGTACGCCGACGCGGACGACTACGCCAACGCGGCCACCGTCTACCGCGCCATTGCGCGGGAGCTGCTCGACGAGTACGAGACGATGAACGACGAGGGCGGCGAGATTGGCGAGGTGGTGAACGTCTGCGTGAGCGGGCTGGGACGCTGCCTGGACGGGCTCGACCCGAAAGAGGAAGGGGCGGCGCGCGAGGAGATTGTGCGCGCGCTCTTCGACATCTACAAGTGGGACGTCGAGTGGGGCGGCATAGACGTGAGCTATGAAGCGACTGATTTTTTACAGGATACAACCACCTCGGCGGAGAAAGAGCAGGTGGCGACCTGGGCGCGCCAGGCGCTAAATGCGACCAGCCAGGGCGACAGCTACAGCAGCGTGGAGCGACGCAAGGCGTGGGGCGGCCTGCTGCTGGACATGGAGCTCGACGCAATGGACGACGAGCGCTATTTGGAAATCACCCGTGAGACGGGGCGCACCGTCGATCTGGTGGGCAAGCTGCTGGAGTTGAGACGGGTGGACGAGGCCGTCGAGGCGGCAAAGTCGGCGGAAAGCTACGTGCTGCTGCAAATTGCAAACCTGTTGCGCCAGCACGGCCACGACGAGCGCGCTGTCGAACTGGTGCAGGCGCGGGCGAGCGACGGCAGCGAACAGCGGGGCCTGCGCGAATGGCTGCGCGATTACGCCGAGGAGCAGGGCAACTGGGGCGTGGTCGTGGATTTGCAGCGGCAAATTTTTGAGCAGCAGCCGAATCTCGTTGTGTATCGCAAGCTGAAGCAAGCGGCGCAGCAAGCGGAAAGCTGGGCCAACCTGCGGCCCAGCGTGCTTCAGTGGCTGGAAGGGAAGAAGCACCTGAGCACACTCATTCAGATTTACCTGGATGAGGAGCAGGTCGATGCCGCGCTGCGCACGCTGCGGCAGATGGATGAAGCGCGTCCGAGCGTTGGGCTGGGAATGCCATTTTACAATCGCAATCAACTGGCGCTGCAGGTGGCCCAAGCAGCGGCGATCAGCCATCCGCGCGAGGCCATGGAAATCTACGCCGACGCCGCCGCCCGCGAAATCGCCATGCGGCAGCGCGGGAATTACGCCGTGGCGGCCACCCACCTCAGCGCGATTCGCGATATTTGTCGGCAGCAGGGCGAGGAGACGCTGTGGGAAAGCATGATCAGCGCCATTCGCGAGGAGCACACGCGGCTGCGGGCGCTGCAGGATGAATTGAATAAAGCCGGGCTGTAAAAAAGAGAGGGGCATGGAATTCCATGCCCCTCTCGTTGATCTTGCGCGGTTGTCAAAAGGCGTGCTACTGCACGCGGCTGACAATCGGCAAATACAGGTCGAGCCCAGCATCAACGGCAACAACGACGCGCGTGCCGGCGAGGATGTTGCCCGATGCATCCTGGGCAAAGAGCTCGACGGCAATCTCGTCGAGGTCGCCGTCGACCAGCGCGGGATCGAGATCAAGTGCAAAGGCGAGCATGCTGGGCGTGATGGCCGTCAAATCAAAGCGGCAGAAGATAGCGCCTTCCTCGGACTCCTGGCAGAACCAGCCCGGCGTGCTGCGCGTTTCCTTAAAGTTGGTGTTCGGCGGCAGAATGGCGACAAGCTGCGTGGCGTTGGCGGGCAAGCTGGCGCTGTCCAGGGTGAGCACGAGCGTGTCGCCCGGCCGCAGCAGGTCGGTGCTGACAGTGACAGCGAGGGGCGCGAGCGGGGGCAGCGGCGTGGGCGTGGGCGGCAGCGTGGTGCCGGGGGGGCGCGTGGGCGTGGGCGTGGGGGGCAGCGTGCCGTCCGGGTTTTGGGTCGGGGTGGGCGGCATGGTTTGCGCACGGGCGGGCGAGTCGGTCGCGAGGAAACTACACAGCGCGAGCAGGCAGAGCGCTGTGCCAGCAAGCAGGATCAGGGCGGGGCGAGGTCGAGCACGAAGCGGTGGGCGTGAAGTCACGGTCGTCTCCTTCTGTAGATGGGCGAGATGCGGTGCGCGGGTGAAGCGGGAATGCGGCGGGGGAACGATGTCGGCACGGCTTAATGAAAACACAGAGCAATCGACACGGCAAATTGCAGTGCAGCGGAATTTTTTAGACGGCCACAGAAACCCAGCGTGGATTGTGCTGCCTCCTCAAACGGTTCTCAATCAGCGTGCAGCAGGAACTGGCAACACAAAAGCCCGCTCGCATCCCAGCGAGCGGGCTTTTGTGTTGCCAAGCGAATATCTCAGCAACGTTATTTTGACGGACGCGCCCCGACCCCAACCCCAACCCCTTCCCCTCTAGAGGGGGAAGGGGCGACGAGGCCCCTACGTCCGCGAACCAACGCTGGGGGGATGGGGTCTGCCCGGCGATCTGACTACCTATGCGTCAAACCTGCTTGTTGGACTACTAGGATTGGCGCATTGCTACCGACCAATCAAGGGCAGGAAAATCGACTCCCCGCCCACCGTCAGCCGCACGGCTCCGCTGTCGCGTAGGCTGCCGTCCAGCCCCACCTCCTGCAGCCAGTAAGTGTACGTTCGCGCCCGCTCGCCCGGCTTAACTTCCAGTTCAGCCGACTCATCGACAAAGGTGTAAGTCCCGTCCGCGGCGCTACCGGCCAGAATCGGGCTCTCTGTCAGGCGCACGGCATTCTCGCGCCGACCGTCCACGCTGCGCCAGAGGTGGTAGCCCCACGTGTCGACCTCCAGCGCGGCGCTCCAGCGCAGCTCGACCACGCCGTCCCGCACGGCGACGCTAAACGTTGCCAGCTGAATCGCTGTGGGCGTGGCGGGCAGCGGCGAGAGCGTCGAGTCGTCCGGCGCGACCGTATCCGGATCATCCGTCAGCGCGACATCGCTGCCGGAGGAGGACGGGTCGCTGGGGTCGGCGAAGCTGATTTCGGCGCGATTCTCGATCTGCGTCAGCCCCTCCGGCAGCGGATCGTTGATCACCACATCAAAGACAATCTGCGCCGTTTCGCCCGGCTGCAGCGTCCCCAAGCCGACTTCGACGCGCTCGTCGCCCGGCTCGTTGCCGCGCGTGACGGCCCCCTTGCTGGCGCTAACCGATCCCGCCACCAGCGCCACGTTAGGGTCGGGCACATCCTGGAGCAGGACGAAGATGCCCGGCCCGTCGCCGACGTTGGTGATGGCGATGGTGTAGCGAATGGTGTCGCCGGGGTCAAACTCACCGTTGGCGTTGAGGTCCACCTGGAGCGCATCCCGCTTCGTCACGCGCACGTCGGGCGTGCCCGGCGGCGGGTCGAGCGTGACGGCGGCGTCGTCGCTGGCCGTGGCGCTGTCGCCGTCCGGCGCTTGGCCGACGGTCGTCACCGTGTCGACGAAGCGGTCGCCCTCGACGCCGGTGATGTCGACGCTAAACTGGCAGCGGTAAGTCTCGCCCGGCTGGATCGTCACCAATTTGCAGCTGCTGGCAACGACGCTGGCGTTGGCGCTGGCGCTGACGCCCGTCAGGTCGCCATAGGGCTCGTCCACGAGCGAAGTCAGCGTGAGCGGGCTGCTGCTGGTGTTGGTGATGAGCACGGTGAAGCGGAAGAGCCCGCCCGGCTCCGGCAGCGAGCCGGGGTCGACCGACTTGCTCAGCTCGAGGGTCGGCTGCTCGTCGACGGCCGCCGTGTCCTTGTCCGTGGGCTGCGGCTGATCAGGCAGCGGCGTGCCCGTGGCGTCGCTCGGCGTGCCGGTGACGTTGGCCTCGTTGGGTAGGTCGCCCTGGATGGTGGTTTGGTAGAAGTAGACGACGGTTGCACCCGGCGCAAGCGGCAGGTCGCCGCTGAGTTGAGTCAAGCTCTCCTGGTTGATGCCCAGGGCCGGGTCGCCGAGAATGAGGTCGGCCAGGAAGGTGCCGCCCGTGTTGGTGACGACGAAGCAGTAGGTCACCGCCGTGCGCGCCACGTCGTTCACGAGCTCCCCACCGGCGCAGCTCGCGCCGCCGTCGTGACCGGCGTAAACCGTTTTCTCCAGCACAACCGCGGGCGGAATCAGCGTGACTTCGGCGTCATCGTCATCCGTCTGCTCGGGTGTGTTGGGCAGCATCATGCCGCCCTCGTCGCTCGGCGTGGCGACAACCGTCGCCGTGTTGACCAAGTCGTTGGCCAGCGTCGTTTCGTAGAAGAAGCGCAGCCGGGCGTTGGGCGCAAGCGGCACGTTGCCGTCGATCTGCGTCATCTCCGCCTGCGTGATGGCAAGCTGCGCATCGCCCAGATTGATGTCGTTGAGGAAGGTGTCCCCCGTGTTGGTGACCTCGAAGCAGTAGGTGATCAGGTCGCCGATGACGCCCGCCACCAGCTCCGTGCCCCTACACGACTCGCCGCCGTCGTGGCCGAGGTAGACCGTCTTGCGCAGCTCGACGCCCGGCCCCACCAGGTCGACGCCCGCGGGATCGTCATCCGTCACGTCGTCGACGCCCGGCAAATCGCCGCCCGCCGCGTCGCTGGGGTTGCCGACAACGAAGGCCGGGCTGGCCACGTCGCGGGTGATGGTGGTCTCGACGTAGAAGATACGCTCGGCGCCGGGGGCCAGCGGCGTGCCGCTCGCGGCGGGGTCGAGCGGAATGAAGTCCGCGGGCACGAGGCCCAGTTCGGGGTCGGTAAGCGTCAGGCTGGTAAGGTGCGTGTCGCCCGTGTTGGTGGCGGCGAAGCAGTAGGTCACCGCCGTGCCGCTGATGCCGATTTCGAGTTCGTTGCCCTCGCAGCTTGCGCCAGCGTCGTGGCCAGTGTAGACCGTCTTGCGCAGGTCGATGGCGGGCAGCACTTTGTCGACCGCCGCCGTGTCGTCGTCCGTCACGTCACCGACGCCCGTCAGGTCGTCGCCGTCGCCGTCAGCAGGGTTGGCCACAACCGCAGCCGTGTTGAGCAGGTCGTCGATAATGATGGCGCTGCTAAAGAGCGTGACGCTCTCCTGCGGCGCGAGCAGCGCGTCGCTCGTCAGCGTGATGCCGAGGTCGCTGTCGCTGATGACAACCGTGTTGAGATGGGTGTCGCCCGTGTTGGTAACGCGGAAGCAGTAGGTAACGCTCGTGCCCGGCGTGCCGACCACAATTTCCTCGCCGGGGCAGAATTCGCCGTCGTCGCGGCCCAGGTAGACCGTCTTCTCGATACGCACGGCGGGCGCGGCGGTCTGCACTTCGGCCTCGTCCTCGTCACGCACCTCGGTCTCCGGAATCGGCTCGCCCAGCGTGTCGACCGGCACGGCCACCACTTCGGCCAGGTTGACCAGGTCGCCGTCGAGCGTCTCCTCGAAGGCGACAGTCTTGCTCTCGCCGATGGCCAAATCACCCACGGGCAGCAGCGCGCCCAAATCGGCATCGGTAATCACCGTGCTGATCAGGGCGGTATCGCCCGTGTTGGTGACGACAAAGCAGTAGGTGATCGGCGCGTCCGGCGCGCTGCGCAGCAGATCGCTGCCGGGGCAGGTCGCGCCCTCATTGCTGCCGTCGCTTTCGTGGCCGTAGAAAACGGTCTTGTCGATGTCAATGCCGGGGCCGACCTGGTCGACCTGGGCGTCGTCGCTGTCGGTTGGGTTTTCTGCACCGGGCAGGTCGTTGCCATCGCCGTCGGTCGGGTTGGCGACGACTGCGGCGACGTTGGTCAGGTCGCCGCTGATGGTGTCCGTGTAGAAGTAGGTCAGGCTGGCGCTGGGCGTGAGCGGCGTGGAGCCGCTGAGCAGCGTCATCGCCGCTTCGTCGATGCCGAGCGTCTCATCGTCCAGCTTGACGTCGTCCAGGAAGGTATCGCCCGCGTTGGTGACGACGAAGCAGTAGGTCACCGCCGTGCCGTTCACGTCCGTCACCAACTCGTCACCCGGACAGCTCGCCCCCGCATCATCGCCGCGATAGACCGTCTTTTGCAGCTCGATGCCCGGCGTCGCGCCGAGATAGTGGCTGGGGTCGTCGTCCATCACGGGGGTGAAGCCAGCCAGCGGCGTGTCCGACTCGTCCGCCGGATCGCCCGTGGCGGTGACGACGTTGGCGTACTGCCCCGCCGTCGCCGTGCCCGTGGCCGAGCAGGTCACAGTTTCGCCCACGGCCAGCCGTAACGGCTGCGCCTTGGCCGCGCCGCCGCCGTCCACACACGAAGCCGTCACGTCGCCGACCACGTCGTCGTCGACGGTGACGTTGGCGAGCGCCACGTTGCCCATGTTGACCACGGTATACGTCCACGTGACGCCGTCATCGGTGGGGATAACTTGACCGGTCGGCTCGTCGGACTGGACGCTGTTGGTCGTCTTTTCAACATCGATGGCCGGTCGCGTGCCAAAATAGTGGCTGGGGTCGTCGTCGCGCACGTCTTCAACGATCAAGCCGTTGCCGCCGGGGTAAGGCTGGTCATTGGTGTCGACGGGTGTACCGATTGCAAACGAATCGTTTTGGTACTGCCCCTCCTCGGCCTCGCCCTCAACAATGCAGATCATCTGGTCGCCCGGATCGAGGCGCGCGGGGTACTCCTGGTCGCAGGCTGTGCTGCCGTTGATGGTCTCCACCGAATCGGCAAGCGTCACGTCGAGCAGCGCCGTGTTGCCCGTGTTGCGAATCACGTACGTCCACTCGACGTTGCCGCCCACGGGGATGAATGGCCCATCGACAGCGGCATCGGCGTCGACATCGTTGGTCGCCTTTTCCAAGTCAATGCTGGGCTGGGCACCAAAGTAGTGGCTCGGATCGTCGTCGCTGATTTCCTCTGGGAAAGTCTCGTTGACGGCGGGCGCGTTGGGGTCGGCGACGGGCACGGCGCGCGGGTTGGCCGTGACGCTGCCGACGTTGGCGTACTGGCCCAGCTGCGCGGCGAAGGCCTGGTTCACGGTGCAGGTCATGGTCGACGGCCCGGTCTCGTCAAAGAGCGGGTGGTCGGGGATAAAGTCCTCGCTGGCCGGATCGAGGAAGCTTGGGTAGAGCGTCGTCAGCGGGCAGGTAACGGGCACGGCTTGATCATCGACCACGCTGACGTTATCCAAAATCATATTGCCCGTGTTGCGGACTTCGTACGTCCACGTCACGTTGTCATCCACGGGAATAAATTCGCCGGTCGGCTCGTCGGAATCGAAGCCGTTGGTGGCCTTTTCGAGCCGGATGGCCGGCAGCAGCGCAAAGAGACCACCGTCCCAGCTCATATCGAAGGTGCTTTCCTCCAGCCCCTCCGCGTCCAGGTTAATTTGCTCGGTACGCCAAACGTTCCGGGCAGCGTCCCAGAAGAAGTCGGAGTCGCCGTCGTCGCCGTCGCCCCGATTGGGGAAGGTGACCTGCACGCCGGGCGGCGGAACCATTACGATAAAGAAATTGCCGTCGGGCCGATCCTCGAAGAGATATTGGCCGAGCACACCCGTTTCCGGATCGGTGAGGGTAAAGCCAAGGAAGGTGTCCACCGGACCAAAGTTACCGTTGTTGTTCGTATCCTCCCACAGCTCCAAGCGCACGCCGGAGACACCAATTTCCTCGCCGTTGTCCTGGAGGCCGTTGAAGTTGAGGTCGCGGAAGACAAAGTTGCCCAGCAGGTTGGGCAGCGGCTCGCCCTCGATGCGCACCGTCACGGGCGGCGGCTCGGCGGAAATCGCCTCGCCCGTGCCCACCGCCGTGCCAAACCAGCCAAAGCTGTTGATCGCCAGCTCGTTCACCGGCGCGTTGGTCGGCGCGCGCATCGGCCACGTAAAGTTGACGGACTGGCCCGCGGGCAGGATGCCGTCGCCGTTGCCCAAATCGCCGGTAAAGGTGATGCGCATGGCGCGCACGGTCGTAATGTCGACGGGGAGCGTTGTCGTCCAGTTGGGCTGATCGCAGCCCGTGGGCAGCTTGGGGCGGCAGGGGTTGGCGGCGGTGGTGTACTCCACGCGGAAGCCCTCGCCCGAAACCGCGCCCACAAGGTTGGGCTGCCACTGCGTGTTGCGCTGCACGTTCGGCTGGTTGACGAATCGATCGCCAACGCGCGGCAGAATCTCAATCACCGACACCTTTTCCAGCCCCACGTTGCCGACGTTGCTTACGGTGAGCTGCCAATCCACCTGCGCGCCGGGGCGCGAGGTCGTGTTTTGGACGTAGTCGGCATCGTCCGGCCCCTGCACGCGCTTCTGCGAATCGATGCCGGGCACGGCGCGAATGGCGACCTTCTCGTCGTCGCGGATGCGCTGGTCGGTCTCGTCGCCGTCGCCGTCGACATCGCCCACATCGTTCTGCGAATTCCAGCGGATTTCGTCGGCGGGCAGCGCGTTGGTGGTGGCGTAGCCGTCGTTGCGGATTTCCTTGGGCGGCTCGGCGTCCGGCACCTGCGTCTCGAAGCGCACGTAGATTTTTTGGTTCAGCTCCAGCGTGCCCGGGAACGACCAGCGGATCGTGCCGCCGGTCGAACCGTCCACTGGTTCGATAATCACCGGCACGCCCACCCCGTTCGGCGCGTTGTGCACCCGCGCCGATCCCGCCACATATGTCAGCGGCGGCGGCACAATGTCGGCGAGGATGGGCTGGGGCATTCCATCCGTGGCCGAGCCGGGATTGCTCAGCTCGATTTCCCACGTCACGCGCGACACGTCCGCGCCAAAAGTGGGGTCGACGGTGCTGGCGCTCTTGTTGCGTTTCTTGATGGTGGGCGCGGGCCGCGGCGATTCCACGATGACGTAGGTGTCATCAGAGGTATTCACGTCCGGTAAATTGTCGGGTGCATCCGCCATCAGCCGCGAGACGTTGTCGAAGCGGTGGGGCAGCTCGTAAGCCACGCCGTCCCGGCCGGGGTTGATGGCGTAGCCGTAAAGCCGCACTTCGCCCGTGCGCCAATCGTTGGGCACGGAGCCGTAGTTGATTTCGATGCGGGAGACGTTGGTCAGGCTGGACAAATTAATTGGGGCGGGGTTGCTGTCGAAGGGGCCAAAGCTCTGCTGGCCCGCGTCGCTGGTAACGGTGACCGTGGCCTGGCTACCGCCCGTCCACGAGCTGACGCGCAGTTCGGTCGCCACAAACTCGGACGGCAGATCGTCGCTGAGAATGACGTTGTCGAGCGGCTGGTTGCCCGTGCTTTCGGCCTTGATTCTGAAGTAGAAGAGGCTGTCGCCCTCGTCGCCGTTACCGTTGGCGTTGTCCATCCGATCCAGGTCGACGTAGCGACGTGAAAGCTGCTTGTCGACTTTGCCGCTGGCGCGCGGCGGCTCTGGAATGGCGAGCGTGATCGTCGTGCTAGCGCCGTCCCGGAAGGGGCCGCCGCCGTTGCCCACAATCGTGCCGCTGCCGACCACGCTATTCGTTACCATTTGCTTCGGCTGGAAGGGCGCGGAGTCCGTCGACGCGTCCGGGTGGTTGGAGGGGTAGACGACTTTGTAGTCGCGCGAAATACACTGGCCCGGCTCAATCGTCACGTTGCCCAGATTCCAGGTAATGACGTTGCCGTTCACCGTGCCGCCGCCCGCGCTGGTGACAATCGCGCCGGGGGGCAGCGTGTCCACCAGCTGCGCGTTGTCCAGATCGACGATCAGCGAGCCGCCCGTTGGGTTGCCGAGCGAGCAAATTTGCGCGCGGTAGGTCACCGGCTCGTTGACGCGGTGGGGCGCGCTGCTGCGCACGGATTTGCGCGTCTCCAGCGCGCTGGGCTGGGCCGTGGCGGAGACGGATTGTGCCGTATCGCGAACGGTCAGCGGATCGTTGGGGTTGGGGTTGCCGCTGCCGTCGTTGGGGCCAAACAACGCCTCATTGATCACCGCCGTGCCGTCGGGCGTGATGCCGGGCGGGAAGCGCACGGTGATCTCGACAAAGGTCGCGCTGCCGCCGGGCAGCCCGCCGCCGTAGGAGATCGTGCCCTTGGGCTGCTCGACGGGGTCGCCGAGCTGGCGGCTGCTGGACGCGGTCACAAAGTTCAGCTGCGCCGCGTTGCCCCGGACGTCGGTAAAGGTGGGCAGCACATCCTGTAGGATAAAGTTGTCGCAGCCCTCGCCCTGCGCCGTCACGTTGCACTCAACGGTGAGGCGGTAGGTGAACTCCTGGCCCGCGGCAAAGGTCGTGCTGTCGCCGATAACCTTTTTGTCGATCGTGGGGCTGATGCTGGCGAAGAGGGGCAGGCTCTGGGTGGCCACCCAGCCGATGGCCAGGGCGGTGAGCAAGATGCCAACAATAAGTGGGCGACTGCGCCAGCGGACTCGAACCGACGGCTGTGGATGGCTGAGAGAAGTCGATGGATTGTGCCAAGACATAAGTGAGCTCCTGTAAAGCGTAGGGGGACGGCGCTGGTTACAGCACCAGCCCAGAGCTTCTGCGCGAGGGCTCTGGGCTGATTGAACTAATTTCGCTGGGAACAAGTAAGATTAATTAGAAGTGGTTGCAGCATAAGCGAGGATGCAGCATTCGCAACGAGACATATGGCGGGTTCAGCGCTGCCAAAGCCGGTAAAATGTGGGGGAGGTGGGCGACTGTGTTCCAGGGGCAACTGGGGGGCGAGCAAGCGTACATGCAGACGAAGGATATATCTCTAGTGTCGTGTCGGGGCTGAAATGATGAGAGTCGCAGGTGCGGTTGCAAACCGCACGGTCGTGACTACCGCTACGTTCAGACCCTACGCGGCCTTTAGCAGACGCTGCAGATTCTCAACGTGAAGCACGCGGCTGGCCGTGCTGCGCCGTCCCTCTGGCAGCAGCGACTCAGCGAGTTCGTCGGTTACCGCGTTGGCATCGAGCGCGGGCACAACGCGGCGCAGGCCGTGCAGGTAGGCGACGTCCGCCGCCAGCCGCTGCATGGCGTCGACGGGGTCGCTGAGAGTGGAGCCGGTGCGGGGAATAAAAAGCTGGAGACGCCGCTTGATCAGCCCGGCCAGCAGCCGCAGCGTCTCCAGCTCTTCGTCGCCGCTGGAGCGTGGGGAGAGGGCGGGCACGAGCGCATCGCTGCCAAAGAGGCCGCCACAGACGACGCCAAGCGCCGGGAAGTGGACGACATTGCCGCCGCGCTGCGAGTAAACATCCAGATAATGCTGGCCAATTTGAAGGTGGGCGACGCCGCCCGGCTGCGTTTGGACGACCGGCAGTTCGCCATCGCGCGCTTGGCTTTCCGCCGCGCTGGTAAAGAGGGCCGCCAGGTTGCTCGTCAGCTCGAAGCGGGTGGTCACGTCGGCGGGCGGATCGATCAGCAGGAGCTGGTCCGCCGCACCGCCCGTCTGTGCGGCGAGCGCAGACATGGGCGGCTGGCCGAGGACGAAGAGCGACTGGCGCGGCGGCTCGCCCTCGCTAAAAAGCTCGAGGTGCTCGTAAAGCTGGGTAATGCGGGCGTCGCGACCACCGGCATTGGTATTGTCGAAGTCGGGGAAGAGGTTGATGGGGGTGGGCATGGTTTGAGGTTGGGTAAAGCGGGGACGCGGAGCGCCCGGTCGGCATTCCCACGCAGAGCGTGGGAACGAGCAAATCAGCGGATGAAGGCCGCGGCCTGATTGGCCAGTGCGTCTTCAATCCGCTCGACGTGATTCTCCATTAGGTCGGTGTTGTCAATTTCGCCCGGGGTGAACCAGTCAATCTCAGTAGTCTCGTCGCTGAGGCCCATTTCACCGCCCGTGACAGTTGCCCCAAAGGTCATCGACGCAAATTGAAAGCGGTTGCCGTCGGCGTAAACCGCAATGCGGTGGGGCGTGGTATAGATACCAATCAGCCTATCGATGCGCACGTGCAGCC
The DNA here is from genome assembly GCA_965213535.1 of Caldilineaceae bacterium. Lineage (GTDB taxonomy): Bacteria > Chloroflexota > Anaerolineae > Caldilineales > Caldilineaceae > JBCCFC01. The sequence goes on along the minus strand of OZ243888.1, from coordinate 4,257,973 downwards.
CCGTCTCCTCCCACACTTCGCGGATAGCACATTCGGCGGCGCTTTCGCCCGCGTCCATCGCCCCGCCGGGCAGACACCAACGCCCGTTGTCCATGCGTCGCGTCAGCAGAATTTTCTTGTGCGCGTCGTCGAAAATAACGGCGGCACAGCTGGGCGCGAGTTTGGCTGTCGCGCCGATGCGGTCGCCGTAGAGGAATTGGGCCACAAAGTTTCGAGAATGGGTTGACCGTCACTGTTCCAGATATCGCCACTTGCCCAGTTGGGCGGTGGACAGTGATTGTCACCGGACAATCAACGTTGGCGGCAGGGCGGGTGACAGTCACTGTCCACGCAATGCCGCGCAGACCAGCTTGGTCTGGGACAGTGACTGTCACCAAGTTGGCGCACCGATCCGCTAAATTTCGCCCGGCTCGACCTCGCCCAGCCGCTCGACCAGCGCCGCCAGCTCGGCGGGCAAATCGGCAATGACGACGCGGCCATCGGGCAGGATGTAGATTTCGGTTTCGGTGGGCAGTGCGGGCCAGTCCGCGGCGGCGGTTGCCGGCGCTGGTTCAGCCGACGCTGAGGGCAACATCGCCGCCCTGTTCGCGTTCGTAGTATTCACCCGTTTGCTCCTCCGCTTCGACCGGCCCCATCTGCTCCAGCAGCGCGCTGATGTTCTCGCACGCGCTGCCCTTTACGCCCTTAATCGTGTAGGCCACGCGCCCGTCGCGCTCGATGGTGATTTCGATTTCTTGGCTTTGCATGGGTTTCCCTTCATTGTCGCCGGGGACGCTTCCCGGTTACTTCAAAATTTCCGCGACCGATAGGTCAATCGACCCGCTCGGTAGCGCCAGCGAAATCGTTTCGCCCGCCGACCAGGTGCGCCTGGTGCGATACTGCTCGCCGCTTGGCTCGGTATGCTGCTCAATAAAGCTATCGTTTACGTTGATAAGCCATGCTTCGGGCACGCCCGCCAACGCGTAGCACGGCAGCTTTTCTTGGCTGTCATAAGTCCACGTCGAATCGGAAACTTCAATCAAGAGACGGATATCCTCGGGAGTGGGGTGCCCATCCCGGTAAAAGTCCTCTCGACGAAACACGACTGCAACATCCGGTTCTGGTTCACTCAAATCCGAAAGCCGAATAGGATCTTGTCCGCGTACCCACAGATTAGGGAGCAAAATGTCTAGCAAGGCAAAGACCAACCAGGAGACAACTGCGGAATGGACAGATCCTACCGACATTTTTTCCCAAATCCTTCCACCTAGCAGTTCAATATGATGTTCCTCACCAAACACACCCGCCTCGACCATGCAGTGGTATTCATCGACCGTGAAGGCGTGCTCGCCAACAATCATCTTGCCCCCTTCTCTTGCCGCCCCATTGCTGGTTGGCAGCAGTTCCCGAATCCTCCCATCTGGCAGTTCGATGTGCTCATCTTCGCCAAAGACGCCAGCTTCGACCATGCTGTGATATTCGGCAACGGTGAAAGCGTGTTCGCTGACTGCCATCTTTGCTTCTTTTGTTTCCGTTAACGTCTCCATGCGTCAGCCTCCTCTAGCTCCAGCGCCGCACCGTTAGCCGCAGCACGCCATCATTGCCCGCGCTTTCTTCGACCAGGTTAAAGCCCGCCGACTCCGTTTCGGCCAGCACCTTGTGGTAGGCGTAGCGCTGCTGCACCGGCTCCAGCACGCGCTTGATCTGGCGCATCTGCATGTCGTCGCCAATCACTTCATAGACGCCGTCCGCCGTTTCGCGCAGGCCAAACTGGACGCCGCGCGTCTGGATCAGCAGCGGCACGTCGCCGTGGAAGCCGCTCCACGCGTGGCGATACTTCGCGTTCTCCTGATAAGAGACCTTCTCGTCCGCCAGCGCCCGCTTGATCAGCGATACGTCCCGCAGCTGTGTTTGCACCTTGACAAATTTTGACATGGTTTGCTCCTAATCCAATTCCCGCACGGTGACCCACTGCAGCACCAGCCCGGCAGTCACGCCCGCCGTGACCACACCGAGCGTGCCCAGAATCGAGGCAATTGCGCGCCCGGTTGTTGTTGCGGGCGTAATGTCGCCGTAGCCGATCGAACCCGCCGTAATGGTCGACCAGTACAGCCCCTCCGCAAACGTATACGTGGTGTCGCCTTCGTCCTCAATCTCCAGATCGGTCAACTCTTCCATCTGTCGCTGAATCTCGCCGTTCTCGGCATAGATAAAGAGCAGCGGAAAGACCACTATAACCAGAAGCGCCTGAACAATCAAGTAGGCGAAGAGCCAGCGCCGGTTGCGGCGCACGCGGCGAATTTCATAGGCGCGCGCCACGTGTCGCATCCGCGCCAGCTCGATGTCGTCCATCAGCGGGGCGGTGGGGGTCGTGCGCAGCAGGCGAAACATCTGTTTAACATTGCCCGCTTGCTCATACTGGTGCAGCGCCTGCCGCAGCAGCTGTCGCACGTGATTGTGCATCTGCTGCGTTATCTCTTGTGTTGGAAATTGAAAGCCATAGAGCGCCTCCGAAAATTCCATCATGTGGTTGGGCGCTTCCCACTGCAGCGCGTCAAAATCCTTTGGCCGAATCTCATTGGCCAGAAAGCTCGCAAAGGTCTCGTTCTCCAAAAGCTGTGGCGCATCGCGGATAACGTGAAGAAAGGCACGGCGCATCTCGATTGAAGCCTCTGCGTCGGCCTGCTCACGCTCGTGCAGCGACAGCAACGCTTCGATGAGCGTCTGCTGCTCCTGTGGAACGCTCTTCTTTTGATACTGCGCCATCAGCTTGGCGACGGCTTCATGCTGAAAGCTCTTATTGTCCATTTAGCCCTTAAATTCCATTGTTTCGCCCCGATAGGCCCGATCCAACACCTGCACCGTGTGCCACACCGGCAGCGGCTGGCCCATTTGAGCCAGGTGGTTCTGAATCTGCGTCAGGCAGCCGATGTTGCCCGTCGCCACGCCGCTTGCGCCCGTGCTTAGGATGTTGCGCGCCTTGCGCACGCCAATTTCGTGGGCCAATTCGGGCTGCTCCAAATTGTAGGTGCCCGCCGAACCACAGCAGAGCTCCGCATCGGGAATTTCACGCAGCTTCACGCCGGGAATCGCTGAAAGCAGCAGGCGCGGCGCGTCCGTAATACGCTGGGCGTGCGCCAGGTGGCAGGCATCGTGGTAGGCCAGCGGCAGCGGCTCGGCCAGCGCCGGCGGCTCGACCAAGCCCAGCTCGGCCAAAAATTCGCTGATGTCGACCACCTTGGCCGCAAAGTCGCGCGCCTTCGGCTCCTCCGGCTCGCCCTTGAACCACAGCTCGTACTCCTTCATGCCGGAGCCACAGCCCGCCGCGTTGGTGACAATGGCATCGTATTCGCCCGTGAAGAGGCCATCAAACGCATCGAAATTGCGCCGCGCCAGCGAGCGGGCCTGCCCGCCCATGCCCGTGTGCATCGAGAGCGAGCCGCAGCAGCCCTGCCCGCGCGGCATCACCGTCTCCACGCCGTTGCGCGCCAGCACGCGCAGCGTCGCCGCGTTGATGTCGGGGGCCAGCACCTGCTGCACGCAGCCCGTCAGCAGCGCGACTCTGGCGCATCGTTTGCCCAGCGCCGGGAAAATGTCCGGCGCTGGCTGCGCTGGCGGCAGCTTGTCCGGCAGCATGGCGAGCATGTTGCGCAGCGCTTCGGGGAGCCAGCGCGCAAAGGGCTTGGCGGCTTTACCCGCCGCAGCGGCCAGCCGGAAGCGGCGCGGGTAGGGCAGCGTCTCGCGCACGAGCAAGCGCGTTAGCCGGCTCATGGGCTCGCGTTCGCGCTCCCTCTCGTGCATCGCGCGAAAGGGCGTCAGCAGTTCGCCATACTCCACGCCGGAGGGGCAGGCCGTCACGCAGGCCATGCAGCCCAGGCAGCGGTCGAGATAGGGCGTCACGGCATCGAGATCGAGCGTGCCCTCCAAATTTTCCTTCATCAGGATGATGCGCCCACGCGGCGAATCCATCTCCTCGCCGAGCACCTGATAGGTGGGGCAGGCGGCGAGGCAGAAGCCGCAGTGGACGCAGCGTTCCACGGCGTGGGCCATGGCTGTCGCTTGGGGCGGGAGGGTGTCGAGCGGAATTTGGTGTTGCATGAATTTGAGGGTGGATGCGTAATGCGTAATGCGTGAACTGTTGGGCGCGTCGTTGGCGACGCCCGAATCTTCCTCGCGGACGGCCATTGCAGAATGAGCAAATGGGCACGTGCTCATACGAACGGGTTGGCGAGCCACTGCGAGACGAACGTGCTGGCAAAGGTTCTAAAGTAAAATCACGTTGAAAACACAAATTTTAGGAACCCGTGACAGTCGCTGTCCAAGCAAAGTAGGGCAAGCTGTCCGATTGTGGCGGTGACCGTCACTAGGTTCTGTTGACAATTTGTTGAGAGGGCTTGAAAGGTGAGTCGAGCGCGCCCTCATCCCCAGCCCTTCTCCCAGAATGCGAGAAGAGAGCCAATCTCTCCCCTCTCCCACCGTGGGAGAGGGACCGTGGGAGAGGGGCCGGGGGTGAGGGCCACTTTCCAAATGTCAACGGAACCTAAGCGCCGAACTCCCGTCCTTATTTTGACTTTACTTTAACTGGGTTACCGCTCGACCACCACTGCATAATGCCCCTCGACGTGCGGAAAGCGCTCGGCCAACTCTTCCGCCAGCTCGACACCGAGGCCGGGCGCATCCGGCAGCACAAGAAAGCCCTCCTCGATTTGCGGTTTCTCAGCTAGAATTTCCCACGTCAGCGGCCCCTGATGCTGGTTCAACTCAACGACGCTGCCCACGCGACCGCGCTCGAAGGGCGCGCTGCTCGGCTGTGGCGCGGCGGCGACAGCGTGGGCGTGGGCCACTGCCATGAGCCCATTGTGCCAGCTGTGTGGGCAAAAGCCCACGCCGTACCGATGCGCCAGCTCCACAATCTGCATCAGCTCCGTGAGACCGCAGATGCCCGCGTCGGGCTGCACGATGTCGTAGGCGCGGCGCTCGAGGTAGGGGCGAAATTGCTCGACGGTGGCAAACTGCTCGCCGCCCGTAATTGGCATCTCCACTGCGGCGTTGAGGCGGGCGTAGCCGTCGATGTCCGTCTGCGGAATCGGCTCCTCGAACCAGGTGAAACGCAGATCGTCCAGCACGCGCGCAATCGTCAGCGCCTCGTCTTCGCTCAGCCGCTGGTTGCCGTCGAGCATCAGCTCCATCCGCCCGTCCACGGCCTTGGCCAGCGCACGCATCAAGTCGACAAAGCGCTCGACCGTCACCCCGTTCCACGCCCACTCCGTGCCGATGCGCAGCTTCATGGCGGTGTAGCCCTCATCGAGGTGCTGCAAGGCTTGGTCGATCAGCGCTTCCGCACGCACGCCCCAGTCGTAACCACAGCCGCCAGAGGCGTAGAGCCGCACGCGCGCCGGCGGCGTTCTTTGTAACGAATCGGCCAGCAGTTCACTCACGCGCTTGCCCGCTATTTTACCACGCAAATCCCACAGCGCGCAGTCGATGCCTGCCGCGGCGCAATCGTAGGCACGCCCGCGACCGTTGGCGCGCGGCGCAATCGACGGATTAGCAGGGTCTTTTCCCACAAGCAGCGGGCTGAGCCACTCGACCCAGCCAGCAATCTGGTTGGGCCAGCCGTAGGCGCTCGCCTCGCCGATGCCGGTCAGCCCGTCGTCGGTCTCAATCACCACAATGGCGCAGTCGGCCTTGATGGTACGGTAGCGCGCGGTGATCCACTGGCGCTCGCGCTCGTGGAGGCGGGTAAGGCAGAGGGTGGTGAGGCGGGTGATTTTCATAGGAGCAGCTTCCTTTGATGGCTGGTTAAATGAAGCGTGGTGCGTGATGCGTGAACTGGTGGGCTAGCTGGTTGGCAATAGCATTCGGTTTGTCTTTGTTTGTGCTTGATGGCTGGCGTTAGCTGAATCTCAATCCGTTTCCATCAACGTGTGCCAGTTCACGCACTACGCACCACGCACTACGCACCACGCACTACGCAATCTTCTCCGCACAGCGGAAGGCCAGCGCCATAATCGTCAGCACCGGGTTAAAGCCGCCGTTGTTGACGTGCAGCGAGCCGTCGATTACGTAGAGATTATCGTGGCCGTGGACGCGGCCCCACGGGTCGGTGACGGAGGCGGCGGGATCGTCGCCCATGCGGCAGGTGCCCGCCTGGTGCTGGCCGCCGCTGAGCACGCGATTGACGGGCGTCGACCAAACGCGGGTTGCGCCGCTGGCCTCCAGCCACTCGACGGCCCGCTGCTGCATAAAGCTGGCCGTGCGCAGCGTCTCGTCGTGGACGACGCCGCTCAGCCGCGCCACGGGCACGCCCAGCCTGTCGCGCACGCGCCCGTCCACGGTGACACGGGCCTGCGGGTTGGGGATGTCCTGCGTGGGGCCGTAGACCTGGAGGGTGCGTCGGTAGTGGTCGCGCATGTGCTGCTTGTTGGCCAGCCCCCAGCGCGGCACGCCCGGCGGCAGCGGCGTGCGCCAGTAGATAATCGGCAGCTTTGTAAACTCGTTGGCCAACATCCCGCCGCCGATGATGCGCTCGCCCCGCGCGTCGACGTTGCCGTGGTTGAACTCACAGGTGGAAAGGGAGACGCCGGGGCCGTTGCCGTCCTGAATCTCTTCGTCAAATAGGCCGAACGCGCCCGTGTACACGTGACCCTGTAGGTTGCGACCGACCTGATCGCGCCCGTTGCCGAGGCCGTGCGGGTGGGGCTCGCTGACGCTGTTGAGCAGCAGCCGCGCCGATTCAATCGCCCCGGCGGAGAGGATCACGCGCTTGGCTCGCACCGATTTTGTCTGCATTCGCCCCGCATCGTTGACCGTGCGGATCTCCACACCAACGACCTTTCCCCGCTCGTCCGTCTCCACCTGGGCAACCTGCGCCTGGGTCAGCAGCGTGCAGTTGCCCGTGGCGAGCGCGCGGGGGATGGCGGTGTTGTGCGTGCCGTTTTTGCTCTCGGATGGGCAGGCAAAGCCGACGCACATGCCGCACTGCACACAGGCCGCTCGCCCTTGATAGGGCGCCGTGTTGATCAGCAGCGGTGCGGGCGCCACGTTCCAGCCGAGCCTGTTCGCGCCCGCCGTCAGCACGTCGCGCTGTGGATTGTTCGGCACGGGCGGCATGGGGTAGGGCTTCGAGCGGTGTCCGCTGCGCGCGTGCGGCGGGTTGGGGCCGGCGACGCCGATTTCCCACTCGGCGCGTGTGTAGTACGACTCCAGCTCGCTGTAAGAGATGGGCCAATCGGCGAGCGAGCTGCCCTCCGGCACGCCATATTCGCTGGCGAGCTGAAAGTCGGTGGGCAAGAAGCGCCACGCTTGCGCGCCGTAAACTCTCGTGCCGCCGCCCACGCCCATCGCGTTGTTGTGGTAGCCCGATTCGTGCGGCTGCACCACGTGTTCCCGGTTTTGTGGATCGACAAAGACGCGCGGGTTGCCGTCCAGCGCTGGGCCGGTGTTGTGGCCGTAGAGCGCCAGCCGGTGGTTGCGCAGGTGGTCGCGCCCGACTTCGCGAAAGGGCTGCCAGCGCCCGCGCTCGATCAGCAGCACGCGCTGCCCCGCCTCGGCCAGCACGCAGGCCACAATGCCCCCCGCCGCGCCGGAGCCGACAACAACCGCATCATATTCCGATTCGATTTGGTCAAAGGGCGTGGGTTGAATCTGCGGCGTCTCAATCGGTGGCAGCGGCGTGAGCGCGGGATTGGGCCCGGCGCGGTAGCCGATCATGCGCCAAGCTTGCGCACCGCGATTGCCGCCGTTGGCCGGGTCGCTGTAGTAGCCCTCGGCGGCGAGGTTGACGAGCACGTCGAAGAATTGCGCGGCATCGACCGGCCACGCGTGCTGCACTTGCCCCTGCTCGACATCGGCCAGCAGCGCGTCCTGCTGCGCGGTGGTCAGCTCGGCAAAGGCTGCGTCGTGGCGCGTGCGCGCTTCGGCGTCGAGCGCGGCCAGCCCGGCCTCGATCAGCGGGGCGACGGGGGCGAGGTCGCCCGTCCAGTGGCGCGCGAGATAGTCGCCGACGCCCGCGGCCCAGCCGGACGGAAAATCGTCGGCGGGGAGCAGGCGGTCGACGGCGGCGTGGAGGGTATTAGGGTGGGGGAGGCTCATGGCTCGTTGGTGGCGATCGGCGTCGAATGAATTCGACACCTGGTTTGCGAAACGCGCTGAAGCGCGTTGGGTTCTGCTCGTTCCCACACAGAGCGTGGGAACGCCTTCTATGACGCGCCGCGTCGCCGCATGGCAATCGAAGATTGAGTGTAGGTTATGCGGGGACGCATAGCGTCCGGTCGGGCGTTACGAGGCAGAGCGTCGTAATAAGCAAAAGCCCGTCGGCTCTTTGCGCTGGCTCTACGCGGCCAGCAGCGATTTAGCGATGTCGCTCCATTCGTCGTCGAGCGAGCCTTCGTAGACGGGCTGATTGGCGCGGCGATACCAGTGGGCGGCGTTTGAGTCGTCGCCCTCCACGCGGTGGAGGTAGGCGTGGATCCAGTCGAGCTGGGGGTCGCCTTCGTCCTGGGTGATATTGTGGGCGGCTTCCCAGCTGTCGTTGGCGGCGTACCAGAGCGCCTGCAAGGGGAGGCCGAGATCGCCGGGGGGCGTGCCGTCGGTGAGGGTCGCTTTGAATTCGGTAAAGGTCATGGTGAGTACTCCTTAAGCAGTTTTATCGGTTGTGCGAGGACGCGGGAGCGTCCGATGGGGCATTCCCACGCAAAAGCGTGGGAACAAGCGTTACGGCGTGAAATGGTTGCGCAGCGCCGACAGTCGCTTGCGCGTCTCCCATTTGAACACCCGTAGCATAATCGGTTCGAGCAGCCAGCGCAACCAGCGCGGTTTGGCGCTAAAGTGAAAGACATAAGTGATGCGCGACTGGTTGGGCGCGACGTCCTCGTGGCGGATCGACGCGGCCCACTTGTCGAAAAAGGGCGGCGCGTTGACCATCTTGACGGCGGCGACGTGCGGTCGATCAAAGGAGACGTAGACGGTTTTGAGCGCGATCGAGCCCAACGACGGTCGTCCGATGCAGACCGACGCGACGCCCTTGCCCGCGCGGGTGTGGCCGTCGGTGAGGTAGGCGGCTTGCAGCAGCGTGTCCCACTCCAGGCGGCGCTCGTAGTCGTGCAGCAGGTCGAAGACGGCGGCGCTGGGGGCGGGGATGGTGGTGGAGACTTTGCCGTGGGCCATGGGTTATCTCGCCTGGGAAAGTGACGGCCACTGTCCATTTAGTGAAGGGGCACGTTGCGACGGTTTGGACAGTGACGATCACTTTCCGCTATCTTACGAATCGGCGACGCTGCCGTCCTCGAAGGTGGCGGCGTAGCTGTGGATGTGGGGGCCGCCGGTTTTGTACTTGCCGAAATCAGGCTGGTGTCGGGCGCAGGCGGCTTCGTCGACTTCAACGCCGATGCCGGGCTTGGTCGGCGCGTGGATGTAGCCATCGACGATGGGCAGCGGCTCCTTGACGAACTCCATCATGGCGGGCACGCTTTCGGGATCGACCATCTCCTGGATCACAAAATTCGGCGCGGCAAAGTCGACCTGGAGACAGGCGGCGGTGGAGACGGGGCCGTAGGGATTGTGCGGCGCGAGACCGGCGTAGTAGACTTCGGCCATCGTGCCGATTTTGCGCACCTCGCTGATGCCGCCCGCGTGGCAGGTGTCGGGCTGGAGCAGCGAGGCCGCGCCCTGCTCCAGGATTTCGCGGAAGCCCCAGCGGGTAAAGAGGCGCTCGCCGGTGGCAATCGGCGTGGTCAACGCGCGGGCGACGGGGGCCATGGCCGCCGGGTTCTCGGCCTGCACCGGCTCCTCGATAAAGAGCGGGTGATAGGGCTCAAACTTTTTGCCGTACTGAATCGCCATTTGCGGCGTGAGCCGACCGTGCATGTCAAGCAGGATGTCAATGTCGTCGCCCACGGCCTCGCGCACGGCGGCCAGCTTGGCCTCGGCCTCCTTGAGCACTTTGGGTCCGTCGAGCATCTTGGTGATGGGCACCGGCACGGTCTTGATCGCCGTCCAGCCGCGCTCGACCTTTTCACGTGCGCTGGCCACGGCGTCGTCGATGGTCGCGCCGCCGAAGTGGGTGTACATGCGCGCCCGCTCGCGCACCGGCCCGCCGAGCAGCTCGTAGACCGGCCGCCCCAGCTCCTTGCCCTTGATGTCCCACAGCGCCTGGTCGATGCCGCTGATGGCCGTCAGCCCGATGACGCCCATGCGCCAAAAGGCGCTGCGGTAGAGCAGCTGCCAGCAGTGCTCGACGTGGCGCGGGTCGAGGCCGAGCACCATTGGCTCCATGTCCTGAATGCAGCCGGCCACGGCTCGCGGCTTGCCCTCCAGCGAAGCTTCGCCCCAGCCGATCAGGCCGGGCTGGTCCGTTTCGACTTTGACGAAGACAAAGATGCGTGCGCCGCCGTCGGCAAAGATAGGGGTGATGGCGGTGATTTTCATGGGGGAGCTCCTGGTGGGTGGGTTTGCGTTGGTTTTAGCTCATCATCCCAAAAAGCGGGCATCAACGGATTTTTAGAGAGAGAATAGCTGTTGCCCACTTCGGGCAGGTGTGCGGCGGACTTATTCGTGGCCTCCTGGCGAATACACCTCCAGCAATTTGATTTCGTTCGGCTGTTCCTCTCTCCACTGAACGATGATTGCATAATCAAGCAAGGCGAGTTCAAATAAATTTGGCTCGCCTGGAACCGACGGCAACACTTCTCGCGGGTCGCCCCCATCCTTCAGATAGTCACGAATGCCCGTTGTCACCTGATAGCGATCGTCCGGATTATTGACGACGTTCCGAAAGCTAGTGAAGTAATCGGGATGAGCGATCACCGTCCACTGTTTAATCATCAATCAACCCCCGCCTGATGAGCTCTTCATCAGTGAACGGAATTCCGAGGTCTGAGTTTTCGTTTAGTTCGCGCGCGCGCATCGCGGCAACTTGACGGGCTCGAAACTGTCGCAATTCCTTTGCAAGTGCATCCCACTGCCGGACGCTGACGAGAACCGCACGGGGTTTGCTTCGTTGAGCCAACACAACGGGCGCTTTGTCCAGCTTGTTGAGCACCGACGCCTGGTCAGTCCTAAAATCTGAAATCGGCACGATCTGTTGAACGGTATCCATAATGCTCCTTTTGGCCATTAAACACAATCTGGTTGAACAATACTCGCTAACTTTACCGCGCAAACGATAGATTGTAAAACCGAGCAGCTTCTACCCGGTTTTATAGCCTTCCCCAGCCGACCAGTCCCGGCTGGTCCGTCTCGACTTTGACAAGGAGAAAGATGCGCGCCCCGCCGTCGGCGAGGATGGGGGTGATGGCGGTGATTTTCGTGGGGAGCGCTCCTGGTGATTTTCGTAATCCGTCAATTTTAACGCAAAGACGCGGAGGCGCAAAGGCGCAAAGAGATGGACGGTGACTACTGGCAGTTCATGCAATCAATGCGTCGAAAACGTGGTATAATTTGGAGAAGCCAAAGCAGACGAGGAGCCACCATTATGACAAACCAATTCACCATCGTGATGCCGGAGCCAGAGATTGAGCGCTTGCGCGTGCTGGCGGCGCAGCAGCAGCAGGAGCTGGAAGAATTTGCTGCTGAACAGCTGCGAATCGTTGCACGCGAAACCAAAAACGGAGTGGGCAATGGGTCGAATGGGCGTCATCCCCAGGAAAATGTAATTGAGGATTGGACGACGCCCGATGCGGCGGTTGAGCGGGAGGAGGCGGCCTATATTGCCATGCACCCGACGTTAAAAGAGAAGTATCACGGCAAACATGTCGCTATTTATGAGGGTAAGCTCATCGATGTGGATGAGGACGGGCAGGCTCTTTATCGTCGGATTGATGCACGCTACCCCGACACATTTGTCTGGATGGCAGAAGTCAAGGACGAGCCAATTGACGTCGTGTATACGCGCTCACCCCGCTTCACCCCAAGGCGCTGATGTATACCTACGAGTACGACAGCAATTATCTTCCTGGAATGCCCGTGGCAGACATTCTGATTGGGCAACCGAGTGCAAAACCAGCGCTGCCGTTGGTTGCAATCGTCGACTCCGGTTCAGACGGTACATCCATTCCGCTTCAAGTTTTGCAAAGGCTTAATTTACGCGTGAAGCGTCGCGTTTACATGCACGGCGTTGCGGGTGGTGTCGCACGCGTTGCGCTGTATGTTGTTTCACTGAGAATCGCAGGCCGCACATTCGATCAGGTTGACGTGGCCGGGGATGCAACCAGTACGGAAGTTCTCCTCGGTCGCAATGTCCTCAACCAGTTCGTCATCGTCCTCGACGGTTTGGCCAGTGCCGTCGAGATACACGATTAACAAAAACGCCGGGCATCATCGGATGCTCGGCGTTTTTTGTGGCGATATTGCCCGCTGTCAGAAGAGTGCTCCGCGTGGAGCTCTCTTCTGTTTGTGCGAGAGAAGGGCGCCGAATGACCCTGACCGATACGAGGAGATTAATTTGAACGCAACGGCGCGGAGACACAAGAGCGGGGAATTTGGGTCGGTCCTTTTGAGGAAATCGTTCGGCGATCCAGGCAAAAAAAACCGGGCAGAACCTGCTCGGTTTCGCATTCAGCTTATTCTTTCGCCCGGCAAGATTAGCAGCCTAACGACTTGCGCACTCGCGTTCGACGAGTACGACAGCGGGCTTTGTTTTCTTACGCACTCGTAAATGGCTCGTATATGCTATCTATTCGTGATCGGAAGTGATTCTTTTGCCGATCTCTTCCAAAATATCAGAAAGAGCGATCTCGCTGCTTTCGTGAACAGCATCAGATACGTGTTTATGATGCGGGAATGTTGCAATGTGCTGATGATGAGGTGCATTGTCCGATCTGACAATCATCTCATCATTCTGATCTTGCCAGTGAAATGCATATGATCGTTCAACTTCGTCCACATACTCCCGGACGAAAAGAACAGTTTGATTGACAAAGGTTATCTTCAGACGATAATACAAACCGCTGTCTAACTGTCGGAAATCTTGAACTTCATAATCGGACACCCAATCTTGCTCATCAAGCCACTTCAAAATTTCCATGCTTGACCTCATTGAGCTTAACGGCTAGCTCCTCAGCTAATTTCTGATAGGCTTTCCACTCGATATAGTCGTCCCACTGATCAAAATTCTCGTCCGTAGCCGTTTCGAGAGACTGGGAAAAATTCTCCCATGATTGATCGTATTTTCGCTCATACAGGCGAATCTTTTCATTCACAATATGTTTCGTTGCCAAATACTCTGCCAGTAGCCAGTTTGCAACGCTCTGTTTTTGCACTGTAAGCATTTCTTTCCCTCAAGTAACAAATCGTAAGATAGATGCTCCGACTCTCTCCCGTTTCCATCATCCTACTATAGGTGCAACAACAAGAGAAGCCACAAAAAAAGAGACTCGTGGAACAGCATCAGCAGCAACTACACACAGCCAATGGCCCGCGCATAACCGGCGCAGGGCCTACGGTTGATTCTGTTGAAGATAACGGCGAGTAGGAGCAACAGCAACGCCGGTCGAGAAAACACCGACACGCCCTGCGTCCGCGTTGATGCGCTTGTTATAGCGCCGTTTGCTCGGGTTACGGACGCAACCACAGCAGTTCAAGCTGTGTCGCTAGAGAATGCTTCCTCATCAAAGGCGGCAGCCTCTACTCTGTATTCCTCTGTCGTTTCAGGCGGTGCCATCTCTACGCCGCAGTAACCGTCGCTCGTCCTGGCGAACGACTTCAACTTCCGTAAGTAATCGGCTGCCAATTCAGGCTGTCTACCTTCACACGACAGACCAAGCGTCATTTTTCCGTCGCGCGTATAGCCAACCATCGCGTAGTTCAGATCAGCCTCTGACTCAGCCACGGTGTATATGGTGTACACCTCATCGGAGTGCGCTTCGAGATATTCCATCGCTTCCTCGTCCGATTTCAGCACGACCTCCGCCACCTCCGCATCGCGGGGAAGCTGGTGCTCTGCGTATAGCGAACGGCGACGCGGCAGGAAGGCATCGAGAAAAGCAAGCGCCGCTACTTTATCGCGGCGGTCGATCAGCGTGTAGCAGTCAATGCACGGTGGCATGGCAGTAGAATAGGCGCTATAACTATTAAATATACGGAAATTTTCGCCGTATGACGGCATTCCTCTTCAGCCTGTATCCGATTATACCGCCTCTTCCAGCTATCTACAATACACAGAAATTTTCCCCTTATCCCCTTCATTCATCGGCTTATCTAGCACCTTCGACATATTTCTGTCAGCCAATTTCGCTTCCACAAAGTCAATCTTACTCGCAAGGAGCATTGGCAGGACCGCTCCTTGCGCCTTTGCGCCCTTGCGTTAATCTGCCTCCTCCACAAACCGAGGCCCCTCATACGACGGCTGATTCACATGCCGCGCCATGCCCAGCGCCAGGGTGATTTCGCTGGCGGGTGCTAAGTGAACGCGCAGGTGCTTGTCATCGACATCGACGCGCTCTGTTTCCGTTTCGAGCGGCGGTGCGCTGTACTCCTTGGCGACGACGGGGTAGTCGCTGCTGCGCGCTTCGTACTGCACCGTGGTAAAGCGGTGCTCGCCAAAGGCCCCGGCCTGTACGGTTAGCTCGCGCGCGTCAAACGGGCTGAGGTTGATCAGCCGCAGCGTAATGCCGTCGCCGTCGATGCGCTCGACCAGCGCGGCCACATCGGGCGGTAGGCCGGGGCGCTTGGCGGCGGCGTCAAAATAGCGCACCTGGCAGTGGAGCAGGCCGCCGTTGTAGATAATCTGCGGCGCGCCGAGGGTGAGCTGCAGCAGCGCTTCGGTGCTGATGGGGTTGTGCCACTGCCAGTGGTGGATGTGCACCTGCATCAGGTCGGCGTCGTCCACCTCGATTAGGGCGAGGCGGCGGCAAACTAGACCGTAGGTGGCGCTGAGAATTTGCGCGGGATAGCCCAGATTTTCACCGGCCAGAAAGCGCAGCCAGGGCTGCTCGTGGCCGTCGTCGGCCTTATTGCGAAAGCCCTTGACGCGGCGCCAATCGTAGCGGCTGCGCTCGCGCAACGTTTCCAGCCGCTGCCAATCGCGCTGCGCCTGCGAAAGAGACCAGAGCGCGGTGGCAAAGACGGGCGACGGGGGCGCGTAATCAAACCAGCCGGAATCGGCGTGGCGATAGGGGACGAGAAAGGTGGGCTGTGTCTCGTCGTCGATCTGGTCGGCCCAGTGGTGGCGCAGGCTCATCTCCACCTCGTCCATGCGCACCATCTTGCCCATCGAGAGAATGCGATCCATCTGTCGACGCGCCATCTCCAAGTAAGCGTCATCCTGGCCCATCAGCAGCGCGTTGGCCCCGGCCACAATCGCCGCCATTTCGATGTTGTAGAAGCCGTGGGGCCAGCTCCAGCCGTAGAGCCCGCCATACCACTTGCCGTCGATGTACTCGCCCACCTCGCCCGACAGCCCCACGTTATCCGGCAGCAGATCGCCGTTGGCCGCAGCGCGCTCGCGCCACGCATCCACATACTCAAAGACCCACTCGCGGTAGCGCTCGTTGCCGGTCATCAAATAGGCGTTGGTCACGAGGCTGGTGACGATGAGATTGCCCGCCACGTCGCCGCGGCCCATGCGCTCGTCCATGGCTTTGCCCATGCGCTGCGCCAGCTCCGGCTCTTTTAAATCATCGTAATGATTCACGCCCGGAATGTCCTCGTAGGGCAGCCCGTAGACGCGCATGCCCGCGGCCCAACTGTACGCGGGCGGATCGCTGTTGGCGTGGCCCCAGCGCGGGCCACCGCTGCCGTTGTGAGCCGCGCGGATGATCTTCTGCTCCGGGTCGTAATTGGGCGCGTTGGGATCGTCGCCCGTGTAAAATTTGGCGAAGCGCTCCGCTCGCTCGCGATTGCGCTCGTTGGTGGGGTCGGCCAGGCAGAGGAAGTAGAAGTAGATGTAGCTTTCGCCCTGGTGAAATTGGTCGTAGCCCAGCTCGTACTCCTCTTTGACCATGCCCGCACGCGTGAGCTGGCGGGTGATTGCATCCCACAGGCGCTGGCCGTGGTGGAGCAGCCGCTCGTCGCCGCCGAGCAGGTAAAGCAGCGGCCAGTTGTAGGCGCTCTCGTAGAAATCATCGGCCCCGTCGCGCGAGCCGGTGCCGCCCTCGCGCCAGATCAGCTCGCCATCGCGCTCGCCGCCCTGGATGGTATAGCGGGCGAGAAAGGGGTCGACGGCGCGATTCATGGTGTCGATGAGCGCGCGTTCGAGGAAAGCCCAGGTGGGCGGATTTTCACAGGGGAGGGTGGCGGTGATGGTGATCATACTGAATAGTTCCAGATTATGCCTGTGCAGGGCGCAAAATGGATTGCAATGAAGAATAAACTACTTTATAATTCGAACGCCGATAATCAGCGAAAATTTAACTTGAGAGGAGCGACAATGGATAAAGTGATGACAACCGCACCAATTAGCGATGTTCACCTAAATCAAAAGCAGTTATTAGAGCGACTCACCACAGAACCAGTCGTACTGACGAATCGTTCGCAGCCGGCTGCCGTCTTGGTCAGCGTGGAGGAATGGAACCGGACGGCGATGGCAATAGACGCCATGCTGGAATTGATCCAGCGCGACCGGCCCTGGTTTTCGCTGCCCGTCCACACGCTTCAAGCGATCAGCAGATAACGCCAAGAACTTCTATTTTTGGCTTATAGCTGATTCTAATTCATCCATCGTTTGCATGAACGCGGGTTCGAGATCAATGTCGAGCCTGTCGGCGAGGACTAATATCGACCACAGACAATCGGATAGCTCATGCTCCAGCTTTGCCTGGAGGTTTTCAGTATTTCTCACGCCGAGCGCGGATTGAACGAGTTTCGACAAATCTCCAACATCGCCCATCATCCCCAGCATTAACTCTTCTGTACTCCACTCCCTGCCATACGCCCTCACTTCGTAGCCTCTGAACAGCGCGCGAATTTTGCGCGCCTTCTAACGCATCTCTTCAGATTCCACTATTGCTCCGTGCGCGTGCATAGACGCGCTCCTGTTCCGCCAGCGCCACGCCGCCCAAGCGTTCCGCCATGCGCCGATACGCGTCGCGGCGGTAATCCCACTTCTGCGAGCGCGGCACCTGCTCCAGCCAGTCGCAGAGGTGCAGGGTGACGAGGTCGTCGTATTCAGCCTTGGTCAACTCCATTTCCTTGCCGCTTTCGCGGTGGAGAATTGTGTACGGCCCTTCCTCCTGCTCCAGCTGCGCGTCGAGCGAAGCGCGGTCCATGAAGCAGTTGACGTAGGCGAGCTTTTCCGCGTGGTCGCCAATCAATGCTTGCAGTTCGGGGCGGCGCTCCACCGGCAGGGTGAAGCCCTGGAAAATCTGCGTGCCGTAAATCGAGTGGAAGAGCCCGGCGTGGGCGATATCCTCGCTGGCTTCCCACTTTTTCAAATCGTTGTAGACGCCAATCGCGTGGGCCAAATACGATTTATCCGTGTGGCCCACGTCGGCAGCGCCCAGCGAGATGATGTAGTCGGTCAATTCTTTGAAGGTGGTCATAAAGTTGGCTCCTTTGGTTGGCCCAGATGCAACGCTCGTTGCAGGCTGGAACGGTAGTACTCTAGCAAACGTCTTTTGACGGAGGCGAACGGCTCAGCAGCCAGAACCCCAACCCCTCCACGCTGGTTCTGAGTCGACGAAGCCTCGTCGCCCCTTCCCCTCTAGAGGGGAGGGGGTTGGGATTGGGGTTCTAGCGTATCCGCCAATTGAACATTGTCGGACTACTGGGTCAAAACGATCCGCCCCTGATGTTTTCTATGTACAAAATTTAGCGTCGGCTTGTTCCAATCAAGATAAAGAGGGTGTCGGACTGATTGTCCGGTTGGCGGGTAGAATGGCGATAACGCCTAGAATGGCAAAGGGAACAAAACAGAGAAAGGTGCGCTGGTAGGCGTCGATTAAAGGCAACCCTTGATCCAGAAAGAGCTGGAGCAGCACGCCGGCCAGCGCGGTGGTAACGGCCTGCCCAATAAAGCGGCTCATGCTGTAGAAGCCAGCCGCCGTGCCCATGCGCTCATCGGAGATGCTGCCCAGCGCAATCGCGTGTAGCGGCGCGAGCTTGATGCCAACGCCCAGCCCCTGAGCGACCAAAAGCAGGAGGAGGAGCCAGAGCGGCGCATCCGCCGACAGCCGCGACAGAGCCGTTAGCACCACAATCTGCACGGCAAAGCCAATAACCACCGGGCCCCGGCTACCCCAGCGATCGGCAATCTGCCCACCAATGCGCACCATGGAGGCCATGGCCCCCGGCATAATCGTTAACATCAAGCCAAGCTGCGTTGGGCTAAAGCCGCGTACATCAACCAGGTAGAGCGGCAGCAGAAAGAAGAGCGAGCCCATGCTGACCATGCGTAAGCTGGCGGCAAATGTGCCCTGTGCATACGCTTTATCGGCAAAAAGCGCCAGCGGCAGAAAAGGCGACTGGTGTCGCCTTTCCCACAGAAAGAAGACGGCAGCAAAGAGGAGCGTTCCGCCCAGCAGCCGCATATCCCGCAGCGGCGCAACGCCCGTGATGGGGCCGCTGGATAGATAAAAGAGCGCGCAGATCAACAGCCCGGCCAGCAGCAGCACGCCGGCCCAATCAAAGGTGCGCCAGAAATTGGGCCGCACCGTGCTCAATCCGGGCGGAACCAAGATCACCACCGCGACGAAGGCAATAGCGCAGGAGACGAGCGACGGCGCGTAGGCGCCGCGCCAGCCCCATTCGTGAACCAAAAAGCCAGCGACAATGGGGCCGATAAAGCCAAACAAGGGGCCAATCGAGCTCCACGTGCCCAACGCCTTGCCCCGCGTCTCCGCTGGGTGCACGGAAGTCAGAATCGCCAGCGAGAGCGGCAACATGCTGGCCAACCCGGCCCCCTGAATCGCGCGCCCAACCATCAAGCCCGCCAGCCCGTTTGCCCCGACCACCACCACCGAGCCGATCCAGCCAATTACAATTCCCGCTAAAATCAAGCGCCGCCGCCCAACGGCATCGCTCAACCGACCGTAGACCGGCATAAAAATCATAAAGGGCAGCGTAAAGGCAATGGTAATCCAGGCGGTCACGTCGGCCTGCAGGGCAAAGGTCTCGCGGATGAAGGGCAGCGCGACGTTGGAGCCGGACGAAAGCAGCGGCATCAACATGGCTGGGAACATCAAGCCAATCAGGATGCTTTGTGTGCTGCTGGCTGGCAGCGAAAAGCGCTGCGCGCCCGTTCTGGTTGCTCTAGCCGCCCTGGTGGAGGCCAATTTTTGTTGTGACATCGCGGCTACCAGGTGCGCTCCTTGAGCATTTCCTGAATCGCTTCCTTGGGCACAGACAGCTCATTCATGTGATCTTCGAGCCAGCCGGAGAAATCGCGCTCGATGTGATCTTCCCAGCGGCGGTCGATCTCGCCGGAGGTGTAGACGCCCTCGGCCAAGCGTCCCTTACCAAACTGGTCGCGCAGCCGGATCAGCTCGGACGTTTTGACGACTTTCTCGACGAGGTGCGGCGGGATAAAGACCACGCCGTCCTGCCGACCGAGCACGACATCGCCCGGCATGACGGTGACCTTGCCGATGCGCACCGGGCAGTTGACGCCCACGAGCATGATGGTCGGCGAGGCGTAGCTGGGGTGGACCCCGCGAAAGAAGCTGGTGAAGCCCTCAATTTCCTGAATGCCATCCAGATCGCGAATGGCCGCGTCGTGGACGACGCCGTTGCCTGATTTGGCGTAGATCGAGGTGGCGAGATTGTCGCCCATCACGGCGCCCTCTTCGATTTTGCCAAAGACATCGGCGATGTAGACATCGCCCGGCACGAGCATGTCGATGGGCCAGGAAATCTGGTCGCCCACGGCGCCGACGGCCTTGCCCTTCTCCTCCATGATGGTGCGCATCTGCGGGCGGCGCGGCATGTACATCGCCGTCAGCGCGCGGCCCACGAGCACCTGGCCGGGGTGGGTGGCGAACCAGCCGTCTTCGTACTGGTGGTGGTAGCCATCGCCGCGCAGGATGCCCCACGCTTCGGTGATGGTCACGTTGCGCACGCGCTCGATCAGCGCATCGGGCACGTGCGGGCGGCCGTCGTCGAAGCGGTCGCCCGTCCATTCGCGCGTGTGGTCGATAATTTCGTTGGGAGATAGGTTGAGGGGTGCAAATTTTTGCATGGTGATTCCCAGAGGATTTACGATTTTAGATTTACGATTTACGAGGCCACGTCGACCAGGAATCGTAGATCCAAAATCGTAAATCGTAAATTTTTACTCCTGCGCCGCTTTCCACTCGTTGAGCTGGCGCTGCACCTCCTCGACAATCGTGTCGATGCCCGCTTCCTCCATCTTCTGCATGGCCTCCTCGGCGTTGCCCTCCCACGGAACCCAGCCGTTGATGATCGGCTCCACAAACTCGTCGCCCACGGCGGTGACTTGAGCAATCTCCGTCTCGATTGGGCTGCGATCGACTACAAAGCCAAGCGCTTCGGAGGGGAAGGCGGTGTCGTTCATCTCTTTGGTCGCTTCCCACGCACCCACCTGCGCTTCGTCGCGGTAGTAGGCATTGAACTGGTTGCCAAACATCCAGTCGGCGTTGGGGTTGTAGCTGCTGGTGTCGGCCGTCACGCCGTCGGGCAGGCGCATCACCTGATTGGCTTCATCTTCCCAGACCCAATGCACGCCTTCGATGCCGCGCGACAGCATGTTGTAGACATCCGGATTGGTGTTAAAGAGCTCCAGCACCTGCATCGACTCCTCCGGGTGGGGCGACGTGCCGCAGATGGCGTTGAGCGTGGCAATCGTGCCGGCCGTGTCGATGATCAGCGGGTCGGTGAGATTTTTGATCGTAAAGTCGTAGCCGTACTGATTCTTGGATTCGACATCGTTGCCCGGCTTCTCGACGTGGTAGCCCATGGCAAATTGACCGGCGCGGAACATGGCCTGGGATTGGTCCGCGGCGAGCGTATCGGCGGGCAACCAGCCGTTTTCGTACCAGCGGCGGGTTGTCTCGGCGGCCTGCTTGAACTCCTCGGTTTCCAGCAGATTGACCACCGTCAGCGATTCATCATCGGCTTTGATGTCCACCGGAATGCCGTCGTCGAGCGGATCGTAGCCGTAGTACTGCGAGCGCCAGAGCGTCGCTGCCCAGGATGCCGTCGGCAAAGCGATAATCTTTGAACGCAATCACCAGGCCGATCATCGGTAGATAGGCAAAGACCAGCAGCAAAATCACCCCCGGCAGCGCCATGCTGGAGAGCGCGAAGTTGGTTTGAAAACTACGCTCGCTGCCAAAGAGCCGCGTGCCGACGCGCGTAAAAAGCGACGTGCGCGGAGCGGCGGAGGCTTTGGGCTTTTCGAGAAGGGAGCCGGGGTGGGTGTCGGGGGTGCGCATGGTTTTCGCCGTAAAGGAAGAGGGTGATTTGTTCGGTTCAGCTACACGCGAGCGATGAGCACCGGCTCATGTTGATGTCTTTAGCGGAGGGGCGGCGGCGTTAATTTAAGCGAGCCCCACACATTATTAGAGGGCAGGGATTAGGTTCCGTTGACATTTGGGAATTGGCCCTCACCCCCAGCCCCTCTCCCATCCTGGGAGAGGGGAGGTTTAAGCCCCCTTCCCCCACGCGTGGGGGAAGGGTTGGGGATGGGGCGCTGCGCATCACCCAGATTGGGCCAGCAGCGAAATGTCAACGAAACCTAGAGATTGGGCTGGTTCGAAGGGCTTTTGATCTCTTGATCTCCAATCACTAACCCAATGCCGTCACGTGGCGGAGCATATGTGACTTGCTGTTGACTTGTTTAGCTCGGCAGCGGCGCGTTGCTATCGAGCAGCTCTTCGTCGCGCAAATCCTGCCACAGCGCGGCGGGCACGTTGGCCTGCATCGATTCGATATTGTTGGTGACTTCGTCCACGCTCTCCGCGCCAATCACCAGGCTGGTGACGGCGGGATGGCCGCTGGCAAAGTGCAGCGCGGCCACGTTGAGCGCTACGTCGTGCTTGCGGCAGATTTCCTGGATGCGGCGCGCCTTGTTCAGAATCTCGGACGGGGCATTTTGGTAGTTGTACTTCGCCTCGTCGCCCGGCCCCTTGGCGAGGATGCCGCTGTTGTAGACGCCGCCGAGGAAAATCCCAATGTTGCGCTGGCGACACATTTCCAAAAAGTCCAGCGAGCTCTGTTCCAGCAGCGTATAGCGCCCGGCGAGCAAAAAGCAGTTGACATCGACCTGCTCTGCAAAGCGCCCCAGCATCTCCCACTGATTCATGCCCGACCCCACCGCGCCGATCACGCCCTGCTCGCGCAGATCGATCAAAGCTGGAAAGGCTTCGTCGATCGCCGCTTGCTCGCAATCTTCAACGTCCGGATCGTGCACCAGCACCACGTCCACGCGGTCGGTTTGCAGCCGCTCCAGGCTCCCTTCGATGCTGCGCATCACGCCGTCGCGCGAGTAATCGTAAACGAAGTCGCTGCGGTCGGCGTTGAGCACGCGGCCAATTTTTGTAGAAATTGTGTAGCTATCGCGGGGATAGTTGTGCAACGCGTGGCCCAGCCGCTCTTCGGAGAGCCCCTTGCCGTAGAGCGGCGCGGTGTCGAAGAGGCGGATGCCGCTTTCATAGGCGTGGCGCACGGTGGCCCGCGCGTCGTCCTCGGGAATGTTGCGGTACATGTTGCCAAGCGGCGCCGTGCCAAAGCCCAGGCGCGTGACCGCGACATCGGTGTAGCCGACGGTTGTCGTTTGGGTGGGGTTCATAATAATCGTCAAATGGAAATTGGTGGGAAGCAGAAGCAGGCTTGCTGCTTCTGGCAGCAAGCCTACCACGGAGGTTTGACGTTGTCAACGAGCAGAAATTTCTTGGGGGGGATGGGGGCTCAACTCGTTTTCTTGCAGGGTGTTAGCAAGGGACCGTTGGCCATCAGGCTATCTTATTGACGTAAGTCTGCACTTCGGCGAGCGATGTTGCGTCCAGCAGCAGATTGCTCAGCGCGAGCAGTTGCTCCGTTGAACAGCAACGAACTTGTTCAATTAGCGCTGACTCAAGCGGGCCAAAGCGGTGGGCAAGCAGGTTGAGCACGACCTCAGCCGCCATTTCTTCGCGCCCTTGCTCGCGCCCTTGCTCACGCCCTTGCTCAATTCCCTCTTCGCGCCCGCGCGCAACCCCTTCTTCGATCCACTTTTCGGCGATGGACATGATCGCGTTTTCTCCTTCCTCAACAAATGTTGTAGCAACCGCGGCTTGCATCTCTTCCGTGCTCAGGTGCTGATTGCGCCCCAAATAGAGCAGCACCGTGCGCAAGTATTCTAACGCCCGCTGCTGGTCTGTCAAGCCGCGGCGCAGCAGCGACAGAATCTCCGGCAGGCGCGCCGCAGCGTCGCGGGCGAAAATGGTCTTGAGCGCTAAGAGCGCTACCCGCAGCACCACCTCGCCGCGCAGCGCTTCATCGCTATAGGTGGATAAGTCCTGTAGGTCGTAGGCGAAATCCGGCCAGTAAGGGCGCAGCGCTTCTGGGCCGGTAAAGAGTGCCCCAAACGTTTGCGGCACGCGCCACGCTTGCTCGCCGTGGTAGACGACGATGGGAAGAATCAACGGCAGCGAGCCATCGTCGCGCTGGCTGCGCTCCCAGGTGCGCACCATGTAGCGCAGCAGCTGAAAGGCAACGAGCGGTTCGGGCTGGCTCTTGTGCTCGAAGAGGGCGTAAACAAAGGCCAAGTCGCCATTACGCAGCGCCACGCGAAAGAGCAGGTCGGCGAAGTGCTCGCGCAGTTCGTCGTCGACGAAGGAGTCCTGCTCCAGCTTGACGGTGGTGAGGTCGAGCTGGTCGCGGACTTCGGGCGGCAGGTAGTTGGCCAGAAAGTCGGCGGCGACTTCGGGCTGGGCGAACATCTGGCGGAAGAAGGTGTCGTGTGGATTGCGAACGGACATGGGCTAATCGATTCCCAAATACGCCTTTTGCACCGTTGGATCGTTCTGCAGCGCCTCCGCCGAATCGCTCAGGACGACTTCGCCGGTTTGCAGCACGTAGCCGCGGTGGGCAATGCGCAGCGCCATGTGCGCATTCTGCTCGACGAGCAAAATCGTGATGCCCTCGCCGTTGAGCTCCTGGATCGTGTCGAAAATCAGATCGACCAGCACCGGGGCCAGCCCCATCGACGGCTCATCCAGCAGCAGCAGCCGCGGTCGCGACATCATGGCGCGGGCCATGGCGAGCATCTGCTGCTCGCCGCCGCTCATGGTGCCGGCCATCTGGCGGCGGCGCTCGTCCAGCCGCGGGAAGAGCTCGTAGGATCGCTTGAGATCGCGGGCGATGCCCTCCTTGTCGTTGCGGTGGTAGGCGCCCATCTCCAGATTCTCGGCCACGCTCAGCTTGGCAAAGACGCCGCGTCCTTCGGGGACCATGGCTATGCCTTTGCTCACAAGTTCGTGAGCGGCGTACTGGCTCGTGTCTTCGCCCTCAAAGGCAATCGAGCCGGTGCGCGGCTGCAAGAGGCCGCTGATCGAGCGCAGCGTCGTCGTCTTGCCCGCGCCGTTGCCGCCGATCAGCGAAACGATTTCGCCTTCGTTTACGTCGAGCGTGACGCCCTTGAGCGCGTGGATGTTGCCGTAGTAGGTGTGGATGTCTTGGACTTGAAGAAGGGGCATGGTGGGTGATAATTTGGGGTGGAGATTTTCTGGTTGGGTGGGTAGTGCTTACTGCGTATTGCTTATTGCTCGCGGGCGACGAAGCACCGGAATTGATTAACTTGAATCGTAACCGTGGAACCAACCAGCAATAAGCACTAAGCAATACGCACTACTCCGCCGCCCCCGCCGCTTCCCGGCCGAGATATGCTTCGATCACGCGCGGGTTGGCTTGAATTTCGGCAGGCTCGCCCTCGGCGATCTTCTGGCCGTAGTCCAGCACGGTGATGTACTCCGAGATGCCCATTACGACGCGCATGTCGTGCTCAATCAGCAGGATGGTGATGCCGCGGTCGTCGCGCAGGCGGCGGATAAAGTCGGTGGTTTGGGCGGTTTCGCGCGGGTTCATGCCAGCCGTCGGCTCGTCGAGCAGGAGGAGCTTGGGCTGCGAGCCCAGCGCGCGCGCAATCTCCAGCCGCCGCTGATCGCCGTAGGATAAGTTTTTGGCCAGCACGTCGCCCTTGCCGCGCAGCCAGACAAAGTCAAGCAGGCGTAGGGCCTCGGCCTCGGCCTCCTTTTCCTCCTCACGCGTTTGGCGCGTGCCAAAGAGCGCGCCCAGCCAGGTTGAATGCAGGTGCGCCTCCTGGCCGACCATTACATTCTCGATAGCCGTCATATTCTTGAAGAGACGGATGTTCTGGAAGGTGCGCGCGATCCCACGCTTCGTTACCTGGTCGGTGCTGAGGCCTTGCAGCCGCTCACCATTAAAGGTGAGGTTGCCCTCGTCGATCTCGTAGAAGCCGGTGATGCAGTTAAAGAAGGTCGTCTTCCCCGCGCCGTTGGGGCCGATAATGCTGACGATGCCGCCGCGTGGGATAGTAAACTCCACTTCGTTGACGGCCGTCAGGCCGCCAAAGCGCTTAGTAATTTTGTCGGCAATTAAGATGTTGTCGGTGGACATGGGGTAGTGATCGAATGGATGATTTCTGATGAAGGTTCGTTTTTATTGCTTATTGCTTACTGCTTATTGCTTTTGAATCGGGGTAATCGAGCAGAAGGGGCATAGCAAACGAGATATCCAAATACGCAATAAGCAATAAGCGCTATCTCAGTGCCCCGCCACCTGCACCGTCTCCACATCCGCCTCCTCCATCTCGCGGCGGCGCACTTCGGAGGGGACGAGTCCTTCGGGGCGCAGCAGCATCATGGCGATGAGGAGCGCGCCGTAGAGCAGCAGGCGATATTCGGCAAATTCGCGCAGCATTTCGGGCAGGCCAATCAGCGCAATCGCGCCGACGACAACGCCGGGAATGCTCCCCATGCCGCCCACAATGATGATGCTGAGCACGTTGATCGAGACGAGCACGGTAAAGCTGTTGGGAAAGACCGTTCCCACTTTGACGGCAAAAATCGCGCCCGCCAGGCCGCCCGCCGCGGCGCTCAGCGTAAAGGCCAACACTTTCGTCCGCGTCGTATCGATGCCCATGGCGGAGGCGGCGTCTTCATCCTCGCGCAGCGCCATCCACTGGCGACCGGTGCGCGAGTTGTTGAGCCGAATCGAGATAAAAAGGACGAGCAGCGCGCCAGCCAGGGTGACGTAGTAAAGCTGGCCGGGGTTGACGAGCGTCGTGCCAAAGAGCTCCGGCTTGGGAATGCCGAGCACGCCCTGCGCGCCGCCAATGTAGGGCCGCAGCCAATCCGAAATGGCGAGGCGACCGATGATCTCGCCAAAGCCCAAGGTGGCAATGGCGAGATAGTCGCCCCTCATGCGCAGCACGGGCAGCGAGAAGACAAAGCCGGTGAGCATGGCGGCCAGCACGGCAATCGGAATCACCAGCCAGAAATTGGGAATGGCAAAGAGACCGAGAACGCTGTAGCGCTGTGCCCCCAGCGCGCCCGTCGAGAGCAGCACGCCCGCCACGTAAGCGCCCACGGCGTAGTTGGTCAGGTAGCCCAAATCGAGCAGACCCGCCTGCCCCACGGCGATATTTAGCCCCAGCCCCATAATCACATAAAGGCCAATGGTGACCAGGACATCGTTTAGGAAGCGGCCCACAATGGCGGGCAGCACCAGCAGCAGGGCCAGCAGCAGCAGCACGCCAATACGCTGCGTCCACGTGCGCTGCTGGCTGGGCAGTTGGCTGTAGCGCGTCTGCACGTTGTCGCGCTGCCACGTCCACAGCAGGCTCACCACGAAGATGAAGCCAAAAATTACCAGCGCGACGAGGGGAACCAGCGCGTTGCCTTCAAAGAGCGAGCGAGCCGTGCCACGATCAAAGAGCGAGCTGACGATGGGCACGACGGCCCGATCGCTCAGCGCGCCAATCAGCAGCACCCACAGCGACGCCGTCACCAAGCTGCGGCGGACGAAGAGGGGCAGCAGCGTAACAAGCGCGCCCACCAGCCCGGCTGCGGCGAGCATGCCCGCCAGGATCAGGATGCCAGCGAGCAGCGGCTGACCAAAGGTAAAGATATCAATGAGCTGGGGCGAAATGTTGACAAAGATTGGCCGCAGGACAATAGCGGAATTGAGCAGCAGCAGGCCAATGCTCGGCAGGGCCGTTAGCGCGCCCGCGGCCAAGCCATAGGCGAGGCCCTGCCCCGTTTGCCCCGCGGCGAGCGCCCGCCGCATGATCAAGAAACCAGCAAAGAGGGCGGGACCAAAGATGAGAATCTGCCCCATCGTCACCCAGCCGCTGACGAGCGAGCGCGTATCAAAAAGCGCCACCATACCAACCATGCCCGTGTACAGCGGCACGATGCCCAAAATTAGGCCAATGGTGAGGAGGGCGCGTCCGGTGAAGTTGTTGTCGGTCATGTTGCGAAAAGTTTATGCGGCGAGAAGTTGAAAGGTAATAGGTAGAGCTTGGAAATTGGATAGTTGGCAGTCAACCGCAGGTCACGTATGCTCCGCTACGTGACGGGCCAACTTACCCGAGCAAGCGGAATTCCACACCGTTGAGGTAGGGGATCACGGTCGCCTTGCGGAACAAAGGTGACCTACAGCTGCATGGTGACTGGTCACGGGTCACACTTGTCACTGGTCACTGGTCACCGCCTACGCCCGCTCCTCCGCCAGCCGCTCGCCCAGGATTCCCTGTGGGCGGAAGATGAGCACGAGAATGAGCATGGTGAAGGCGATCACATCTTTGAGCTGGTTAGAGCCGGGAATGCCCAGCCCGTCCAAAATCAAGTTGGGACCGACGGACTCAATCACGCCCAGGAAGAGGCCACCCAAGAGCGCGCCGGGCACGCTGCCGATGCCGCCCAGCACGGCGGCGGTAAAGGCCTTGATGCCGGGGAAAAAGCCCATAAAGAAGTTGACGCCCTGCGGTCGATACAGCCCGTTGATCACGCCCGCCGCACCCGCCAGCGCACCGCCAATGGCAAAGGTAAAGACAATTACCGCGTCGATGTTGACGCCCATCAGCCGCGCAACTTCCTTGTTCTCGGAGACGGCACGCATGGCTTTGCCAATTTTTGTGCGCTCAACGAGGTAAAAAAGCGCCAGCATCAGCAGCAGCGCCGAGGAAAAGACGACGATCTGCCCCAGCGAAATGCTGTAGGGGCCAATGGGGACGCTTGAGCGCAGCGCGGGAATAATGGGGTAGGCTTGGCGCTGTGAGCCGTAGAAGCCGCGAAAGGTGTACTGCAAAAAGAACGACGCGCCAATCGCCGTGATCAGCGGCACCAAGCGGGGCGCGCCCCGCAGCGGTCGGTAGGCCACGCGCTCCAGCAGGATGGCGACAACCATCGAAACAGACGAGGCCAGCACCATCCACAGCAGCACCGTTAGCGCGGTGGCCAGGGGGCCGTTGTCCAGCCAGCCCCAGCGCGCCGTGGCATCGGCCAGGAAGACGGCTGTGAAGGCGCCCGCCATGTAGACTTCGCCATGGGCGAAGTTGATCATGAGCAGAATGCCGTAGACGAGGGTGTAGCCAAGCGCGATCAGCGCATAGATGCTGCCCTGCGCCAGCCCCGCCGCCACAAGGTCAACCCACTGCCCCGCCGAGTATTTGCCCGAAAGAATGGTGTTGGTTGCGCCCACAATCACTAGCACGATGATGGTAATGCGCAAAATATTGAGCACGAGATCGACCCACGAGAAGCGGCCCATAAAAGATTGTAGCCAGCCCGCGCGCTCGATCTGTTTGCCCTGGGAAACGGATGCCATAGTGTGAAGAATTGGGGAATAGGGGATTGAGATAGAGATAGAGAGAGGTTGTGGTCGACGAGAAAATTCTCTATCTCCACTCCCTATCTAAAAATCACTACAGAACGAGCCGGGGAGACAGCCTCCCCGGCTCGGAACAATCAGTGCGTTACCGCGAAATTACGGCTGGTAGATCACGGGCGGCGGCCAGTTGCCGTCCACCTCTGCCTGCGTAATTTCATAGACAGCCAGGGCCTCGCCCGTGGCGCAGTCTCCCGTGTCGCCACAGGTGAGCGTACCGGTGATGCCTTCGTAGCCATCGGTGGCGCCCACGGCATCGCGCAGCGCTTGGCGATCAATGGTCAGCGAACCGTCGTCGCCCTCCACGGCCACTTCCTCAATGGCGTTGAGGAGCATGTTCGTGGCGTCGTAGGCGTGGGCGTGGAAGCCGCTGGGCGGCGAACCACCAAACATCTCTTCCCACTCGGCCAGCAGGTTGCCGTAGGCGTCATCATCCGGCGAAAGGAAGGGGCTGGACATGTACATGCCCACCGCCGCCTCGCCCGTATTCTCCGGGAAGCTATCGACGAACGAGCCGTCGGCGCTCATCAGAACCGTGTCGTCCAGCGCCTCGATCTGGCGCGCTTGATCGGCGATGAAGTTGCTCTCCGGCTCAAAGATCGGGAAGTAGAGCACGTCCGGCGCGTTGGTGGCAATCTCTTCCAAGATCGACTGCATGTCGGTCTCGCCCACGTTAACCGCGCCCTGGAAGGTCACCTCGCCGCCCTCCTCCACAAAGACATCCGCCGCCACGGCCTGTAGACCATCGGCGTAGGGGCTGCCGTCGTGGATGGTGGCCAAGGTGGTGGCCCCCAATTCGTTGTAGGCAAATTCCGCCGCCATGCGACCCTGGAAGAGGTCGTTGTGGGCCGTGCGGAAGAAGCCCGGCAGGTAGGTCCCGTTCGGGTCCGTCAGCGCGGGCGAAGTGGCCGAGGGCGAAATCATGGTGAGGCCTGCCGTGCTGAGGATGGGCAGGGCCGCCGTGTTGGCGCTGGAGCAGTTGGTGCCGATCACGCCGATAATCTGCGGGTCCGCCGCCACGGCCTGGGCCGCCGTCTGGCCGCCTTCCGCGCTGCACAGCGAATCTTCGCCAACCAGTTCAATTTCGCGGCCGAGCAGCTCGCCGCCGCGATCCGCAATGGCGATTTCGATGGCGCCGCGCGAATCCTCGCCGAGGAAGGCCGTGGCGCCCGAAACGGTCAGCATGTAGGCAATCGGAATTGGCTCGCCGGACGCAATTTCAACAACGCCCAGATCGCCACCTTCCATCGCGGCGGTGTCCGTCATCTCGGTGGTGTCCGTCATGGCCTCCGAGGCCATTTCATCGGTGGCCGTATCGCCAGTGGGTTCAATGGGGGTGCAGGCTGCGAGGATCAGCGAGGCGATCACCGCGAGCAGAATAAAGGGATTCAGTCGTTTCATGGATACTCCTTTGGATTTCTGTTGTAACAATGAATGGTTGGGTTAAACAATTATATTTATGTCCGCAAACGCTGCGGATAGGCAACAGCGCTTTCTCTTGCTGGACCAAATATAGCAAGGTAGTGGATGGCTGGTAAGCCGCAGAGCTGCTGGTAAAGCGGCGGAGCGAGCAGCTGCTTGCATAGGGTTCCGTCAAACGCAGGGAGTGAAGACAACTTAAATTTCAGCGGCTGTAAGCAGGTGGCAATGAGCTAACGGTGACGAGCTGACGGTGACGAGCTAATGATGGTGAGCTAACGGTGATGACGTGCGGTTTGCCGTGTGTGGAGCAAACGGATGGCGGTCGACAGAGGTTGTCTCGGTTAGTTACCGGCCATTGTCCTACCATTAAACCACCTTCTCGCCGAAAGGACAAATTGCCTTTTGTACCACATTACCCATTGACAGGCCATTCCATCCAAACGCTGCTTAAATTTGTGTAGGCAGGTTTCGTTTGAACTTTGTTTGAACCCGCTATTTTTCACATACTTAGTGCCTTGGTGTGTTACAATAACGCCACTTTTTTTGCCGCTCCGTTGATTTTCAGCGTTGATTTCGGAGCAAATACCAACACGCCATGAATAAAATCATCGGCCTGACAGGCAACATCGCCACCGGTAAAAGCACGGTGACGCAGCGGCTGGCCCATCACGGAGCCTACATCGTCGACGCGGATCGGCTGACGCATCGCGCGCTGGCGACCAATGGTGCAGCGTACGCGCCAGTTGTGGCGCGCTTTGGCCCACACATTGTGGGCGATGGTGGCGAAATTCATCGTCCATCTTTGGGCAACATCGTTTTTGCCGAGGGCGAGGAGGGTAAACAAGCCCTGCAGGACTTGGAGCAGATCGTTCACCCAGCCGTCTTCGAGCTGGCGCAGCAGGAAATTCAGACCGCGCGTGCCAACCACGCTCCAGCCGTTGTGATCGAGGCCATCAAGCTACTAGAGGCCGGGCGGCTGCGCAAGCTGTGCAGCGCCGTCTGGGTCGTCACGACAGAGGAGGCGGAGCAGCGGCGGCGGCTGGTTCACGAGCGCGGCCTGGGCGAGGTCGACGCTCGCCAGCGCATGGCGGTGCAGTCGTCGCAGGGGTGGAAGGCCAGCCAGGCCGATGTGGTGATCGACAACAGCGGCTCGCTGTCGGCGCTGCACGAGCAGGTCGATGCGGCGTGGAAAAACTTGTAAGGCGAATCGCTGCTTCGCCCCTTGCCAACCAGCGCTTGGCGTTACATTATGAACGCACTCAAAAACTTCTGGCACAACCGCCCCACCCTCGCCAACTTTCTGGTGCTGGCCGTGGGCATGGTGATTATTTTGTACTTTAGTGCGCGTCACGTGGGCTTTCTGCCGCAGCAGTGGGCGGCGCTGGTTGGCGCGACGATTTTGCTGGCGGCGCTTTGCGCATGGATTATTAGTTGGGAATAGAGTTTAGGAACACTTATGGATAAGCGAGATTATTACGAAGTGCTCGGCGTGGCGCGGGGGGCGGACAAGAGCGATCTCAAGCGCGCCTTTCGCAAGCTGGCGCAGCAGTACCACCCCGACATCAACAAAACGGCGGAAGCCGAGGGCAAGTTTAAGGAAATTAACGAAGCCTACCAGATCTTGAGCGACGACCAGCAGCGCGCGGCCTACGACCGCTTTGGCCACGCGGGCGTGCGCGGGGCGGGCCAGGGCGGCTTTGATTTCAATGGCGGCTTTGGGGATCTGAGCAGCATCTTCGAGGAAATTTTTGGCGCGGGCATGGCGGGGGGTGGCTTTGCCGGCACGACGGGCTTTGGCGGCCGCACGCGCCGCAGCGCCGCTCAGCGCGGGGCGGACCTGCGCGTGGACGTGGCGCTTTCGTTCGAGGAAGCCGCCTTTGGCACAGACCGCGAACTGGAAATCCCCCGCCGCGAAAGCTGCGACCGCTGCGACGGCACGGGGGCCGAGCCCCCCACATCGCCGGTGCGCTGCTCCACCTGCAGCGGCACGGGCGAGGTGCAGCGCCGCCAGCAGAGCGCCCTCTTTGGCGCGGTGATCACCGCCGTGCGCTGCCCCACCTGCACCGGCACGGGCGAGGTGATTCCCTCTCCCTGTGAAAAATGCGACGGCTCCAAGCGCGTCGAAGTGACGCGCACGCTTAACGTCAAAATTCCGGCGGGCGTGGACGACGGCACGCGCATCCGCCTGGCGGGCGAGGGCGAGGCGGGCGTTCGCAACGGCCCGGCGGGCAATCTCTACGTGGTGATCGGCGTCGAGCGCCACCCGATTTTTATCCGGGAGGAGTTTGATGTGCACCTGGAGCTGCCGATCAACGTGGCGCAGGCGGCGCTGGGGGCCGAGGTCGACGTGCCGCTGATCGACGGCGAGATCGACCAGGTCGACATTCCCGCTGGCACGCAAACCGGGCGCACCTTCCGCAAGCGCGGCCAGGGCATCCCCCGTCTCCAGCGCGGCGGTCGCGGCGACTTGATCATCACCGCCCGCGTGCTCACGCCCGCCACGCTGACGGATGAGCAGCGCACGCTCTTCCGCCAGCTTGCCGAGACCTTTGACGATCACTCGACCGAGCCGCAAAAGGGGCTGCTGGATCGCTTCGAGCGCTTCTTTGTGGGCAAGTAAAGCGAAGCGCTGCTTCGTTCACGGGCGCGACGCAGCGCCTCGCATTACAACTCGCGTTACAAGATGAGCAACTTAATCGAAATTTCCCTCGTTGTGGACTCGGAAGCGGCGGAGGCCGTGAGCGAGCTCTTTAACCGCTACAACGGCGGCGGCTGGGAGGAGGACAGCGCGGCGGGCGAGGGCTCCGGCGGCGGCGCGATCCTCGAAGCGACGGGTGTAGACGACGACGGCACGCCCATCGACGGCCAATATCAGCTTACGGTGAAAACCTACGTAAAGTCCGGCGCGCGCGGGGAGCGGATTCGGCAGCAGATCGAGGAAGGGCTGTGGCATCTGGGGCGTATCTCCCCAATGGCGGAGCCACAGATTCGCACGGTGCGGCAGGAGGATTGGGCCAATTCGTGGAAACAATTTTACAAGCCGTTGCGCATCGGCCAGCGCGTCTGGCTCAAGCCAAGCTGGGAGGCGGTTGAGGCCGCGCCCGGCGACATCGTGATCGAGCTGGAGCCGGGCATGGCCTTTGGCACGGGGATGCACCCCACCACGCGCCTCTGTGTTGCCGCGCTGGAGATGCGCGTGCAGCCGGGCACGGCGCTGCTGGATGTGGGCACGGGCAGCGGCGTGCTGGCCGTGCTGGCCGCCAAGCTCGGCGCGAACCCCATTGTTGCCACCGATATCGACCCGCTCGCCGTGGACGCCACGCACGACAACGCCGAGCGCAATGGCCTCGCGCCAGACGCCATCGCCGTGTCGCTCGGCAGCGTGCCAAGCGGTCGAGACGGTACGTTTGACTTAGTTGTGGCCAACATTTTGGCGCGCATTATCATCAATCTTTTCGATGGCGCCTTTGACAACGTCCCCCTGGCCCAGCCGCTTGCCCCCGGCGGCACGATGATTCTTTCCGGCATTTTGGACGAACAGGCGCAGGGCGTCATCGATGCGGCGGTGCGCCACGGCCTCGCGCATGTGGAGACGCTGCGCGAGGAGGATTGGGTCGCGCTGGTGATGCAGAAGGGGTGAGCAGGTAGGTAGGTTTTCGTCGGCTTTCTTGGCTAACTTTTACCGACTCGCCGTGTGCCCCACCAGGTTGTCATCACCATCCAGCCAAAGAGACTGATCTCCGCCAGCCGCTGCCAGCCACCGCGCCAGATACGTTGTTGGGGCAGAGCCATCATGATTAGCCCCACTAGAACCACTGCGCCCAGCGCTGCGGACAAAATCGCGGGCCAGCGCCACGAATCTGCTTGCCAGAACACAACGGCAAAAAGCAGCAGACTCACCCCACCTAAGCCATACTCAATCAGACCCAACAGATTGTGAATCTGCTGCCCGGGCGTGCCAATAGCGGGGCAGCCCAAATCGCACGGCCATGCGACGGCCCCCAAATAGCCAACGCTTACGCCGAGAAAGAGCAGGCTTGCCATCCGTGCAGGCTGTTTTCTTGGCACAACAGCTGGCAGACCGAGCGCCACGACGGCAGCCAGGAGCCCAGTCGGCAAAAAGCCCAACCAGCTTACCAGCCAACCTTGTGGCATGCCGATGGCTCCCAACTCGCTGATGTAGTCGCTCAGATGGCTATAGTTGGGAACCAGGGCGCCAAAGAGGATGGGAATTAATAGGGCAAAGGCGGCAGCCAGATAGGCCGCGGAGCGAGTGATGCGTGGTGAGAACATGATCTTACTTGAGCGGTTGAAATTATGTTTGTGCTTATAGCTTATACGATCCGTTTCCCCGCAGGTTTCGCGTTGCGCATTCTGACCGAAAAAGACAAAGGGCGGCGGCCACAAAATTTTGTGGCCGCCGCCCTTTGTCTTTTTCGGTTGAGACGCTGCTTTTTCGTTAAATTGTGAGCAAATCCACGTAGTAGAACGTGCCGATGACGCTGGCGATGAAGATAAGAAAATAGGTAATCCCCAGCAGCAGGGCCACGTCGGCGCGGCTCGCCGCGATGCGAAACGAGCGGGTCATGGCAAAGAGACCCACCGGTATGGCAATCAACAGCATTAGCAGCCTGGGTAGATTTTCAAGTAGCGCAGTCATGTTTCCTCCAGCAGATGACGTTCGGTTATGGCTAAAAACCCACCGCTCATCAGCGCAACTCGAGATCGGCGGGCTGGGTCAGCAGCGTCTGCTCTTCGCGTGGCCGGATCCCCCAATTTTCGGTCGACCAGGCGTACTCGTCGAGCATGGCGAAGGCACCCGGCGTACCGTCCCCTTCGATGAGGTCGGTTTTGGCTTGGGCGATGAGGTAGAGCATGAGGCCAAAACCAACTTTGGCGGTGATGTCCGCCAGCGTGTAGCCCAACTGCACACCGACAAACAGCTTGGCCTCGCCGATTAGCGCGCCCTGCATCCCAACAACCGGCAGCAAATAAACCAGGGGATGGAAGCCCCACGAGGCCAGCAAAAGCAAACGCGCGCCCCGGTATAAATTGCGGATGCGGGGAAGCTGCTTGGTTGCACCATCGGATAGTTCATCCGACATAATGCTAAGAATGTAGGTAAAGGGAACGATGGAGGCAAAGCCCCACAGCACACGCATCAACACATCATCCAAAATTTCGCCGGGGTAGCCGAGGGCAATCATCAGCGCGGCGGCCACGGCGCTGCGAGAGACGAGCGAACGACGTCGCCTGGCTGGAATGTCGAGAATCAGCACCATCTGTGTCACCAGCAGCGGCACGGTCAGCAGCCAATCGATGTAGCGGTAGCTGCTGCCAAGCAGCCGCCCCGTTGCCACGTACTGGTCATTGGTCAGTTCATAACTGGCGATGAAGTTGGCGCAGAGATTGAAGTAGTAAACCCCCGTGATGACGGCTACTAGCGCGGAGATGATAAGCGTAGTGCGATAGCGCTTGGCAACGTTGCGCTGAACGAAGAGCACCAACACGACGGTAGTCAACATGGCTGCCACCATAAAGGTGAACGCACTCAGCACGACATTGTACTGGACGGCAGACAACGGATTGGGCACAGACATTACCTCTCTTGAAGTGCTACGACGTCGATGGGATGCGCCAAAGAGGTAAATCACTGGCAGATAGCTGCCGCGGCCACGGCAAACGGGGCGCTACTTTTTGAAGCACGAGGCAGAATACTAAAGTGCGTGCAAAATGAAAACAAGAGTTCGCGGTCTAAGTGACTGTCACTGTCCATAGTCGGACAGCTTGCCCCATTTTGTCTGGACAGTGACTGTCACTGGCTTCTCAAACTCCTGCTCTCGACGCAACTTTACTTTAGATGCGGCTTGTTCAACACAGCTTGGCGCTTGACGTTTGTACGCTTTTGCGCAACCTCTGTGTAGAGCTATCGTATCACAAATCAGGCGGGGGATTTATGACAAATGACTTACAGTTTTGTGCAAAATTTATTGGATTCTGCGGGTCAAGCGGCGGTAAATTACGAGCAGCCCCACAACAATTAATGCGATGACAATGCCCATGGCCATTGATTCGGGGCGGCGGGCGAGATCAGGGTCGGTGTAGGCGCGGTAGGCAAGGACGGGCAGCACGCTGGGGTAGCGCACGCCGAGCAGCAGCGGCACTTCAAAGCTACCAAACATAAAGGCGAAGACGATAATCGAGGTGGAAACGATACTGGGAAGCAGCAGGGGGAGCAGCACATAGCGAAAGCGCTGCCACGCGTTGGCGCCGAGCACGCGCGCCGCCTCCTCGTAGGCCAGCCCCGTGCTTTGCAGGGTCGCCAGCACAACGAGGCCAATGAAGGGAACTTCTTTCCACAGGTAAACGAGAATGACGCCGACGTAGCGACGGTCAAAAACGAGCACAGGGAAATCGCTGGGCTGCGTCAGCAAATCGGCGGCAAAGAGGGCGCGGGCAAAGAGCCCGCTTTGGGTCAACAGCATGACAATGCCCGCTGCGGCGACGAGGTGCGGCACGGGCAGCGGAACTTGGAAGATCAGCGTCGCCAGCCGGCTGCCGCGGAAGCGATGTCGCAGCACCAGTGCGGCGCCCACGGCCAACAGCGTCGAGAGAAGGGTTGCGGTGATGGAAACATAGAGCGTTAGCCCCAGCGAGGTGAGGAATTGCGAATCGGTGAGAATGTCGGCGTAGTGACGCAGCGTTGGCCTATTGGAGGCCGTGCGCAGATTGAGCAGCGGCAGCCAGTCGATGCTCTGTCCGAAGCCGATTAGCAGCCCGCCGACGAAGAGCAGCAGGATGACGCTGAGCGCGGGGGCGAGGAGGAGCCAGGAGCGGAGGGGAGTGGATGTCATTGGAGATGGAGGCAACGGAGCAAGGCAGGGGAGCAGGCGAGCAGAAATGCATTGAATGCATTCTGCTCCGTCCCCCTGCTCTTTTTACTGTTGCAGCACGTTCTCTTCCCATCCCGTCTGCATCGGCGCGACCCAGCTGGCGCGTGATTCGGGGAGAGCGCTGGCTCGCAGCACCTCCGGCGGCAGCGTGGCGACGCCGCGCTCGGCGTTTTCCAGCGCGGTCTGCTGCTCATCGCTCAAGCGCGCCGGATCAATGGCGACCATCCAGCCCAGCCCCTCGTTGGGGTCCGTCATTGAAATTTGGTAATCCGGCGAGAGCAGGAAGTTGGCAAGCACCATGGCTCCCGCTGGGTTGGCCGCGTTGTAGGGAATGGCGATATAGCTCACGTTGGCGACCGTGCCCTCGTCCAGCACGAGCGTGCGGATGGTCTCTGGATAGCGCCCCTCGGTGATGTAGGTGGAGGCGCGGTTGGCGTCGTACTCCATGGCGAAGTCGGTCTCGCCATTGGCGAGCAAATCGGCCATTTGGGCCAATTCGGGATAAGTCTGCCCCTCGCGCCAGAGGTGGGGTTCGATCTCATTCAAATAGTCCCACACCTGCGGTGCAACTTCATCGTAGACCGTCTGATCAAACTCCTCCAAGAAGGGGTCGGGGCTACCCGCGGCCCAATAGAAAAGCTGGCGGATAAAGGCATCGCCCACGTGATTGGGCGGCGCGGGGTAGGTAAAGCGACCGGGGTTTTCCTCCACCCACTCGCGCAATTCCTCAAAGCTCGACGGCGGCTCCGTGCCGACGGTGGCCTCGTTGTACTCCAACACCCACTGGAAGCTGGCCCAGGGCGATTCGTAACCCTCAATCGGCACGCCAAAGTCAAAGGCCACGGCGGGATCATCGAGGTTTACAAACTCGCTGTTGGGCGGCAGCTCGGTGAAGGGGCCGTAGAGCAGTTCGCCATCGCGCAGGGTACGAAAGTTCTCGCCGTTGATCCAGATGGCGTCGGTGCTGCCCCCGCTGTCGCGGCCCGCGGCTCGCTCGTTGAGCACCTTGTTGACCACATCCTCCGTGGCCTCCAGCGGCACGCGGTTAAGCGTCACCCCGTACTGCTCCAGCAGCGGCCCGCCAATTTGCTCATCCACGTACTGGTTAATCGTCTCCGAGCCGCCCCACATAAACCAGTTGACCGTCGTGCCCTCGGCGGCGGCCAACACGTCGTCCCACGTTTCGTAGGTGGGGGCAGTCTCAGCGACGGCCTCTGTCGCGGCCGCAGCGCTGGTTTCCGCCCCGGCGCCATCGCTGGTGACGCTCGGCGCCTGGCAGGCCACCCACAGCAGGCAGGTGGCGATCAGCCCAGCGACGGCCATTAGTTTTTGTGCTCGCAACATCGACGTCTCCTTTGGATTCAATTGGATTACCGGCCTTTCCCAGCGCTCGCCCTTGCTCTGGGCCAGATGGGATAGATCATCACGCAGCTATTTTATACGCAAAATCAGAGCGGCCACAAATATCTGTGCGCCACCATTAGCTAAGGTGAGGAGGATCAAGCGGACGTATCCAGTAAAAAAGCAAATGCGGCACGGAAAATTTTCCGTGCCGCATTTGCTTCAATGCCTTACCCATCAATTTCTGGGAAGTATATTATGGAGTTTGAACAGGGGATGAACACACCGCATCTTCTGTGCTGAAACCCGCCGGGCCACCTGGGCTACTGTTAAAAGCGTGAAAAGCTCTGGCACAACCCATCACGTATGCACCGCTTGGTACCCCTGAGCTCGAAGGATAAGCAATAACTTCCCACGTCCTATCGCTGGCATCAGCGGCATCCTCGTGAGCGCCATGACCGTCGTTGCCGAAGTTGCGAGAGAACCATGCCCAATCGCTAAAATCGGCACTGGGATTGAGGCTCCAGTAGAAATTGACCTCCTGATTTCGCTCGCTCCACGCAACGTCCTCCCACCGCGTTCTAAATATGTTACCGCCCATATATGCGAGAGTGGAGCGGTAGCGACCAGCAGCGTAATACTCGTCGATATTTGCCTCATCGAACGCTGTGGGAGCATCGGTATCGCAATGCACCACGGTGCCATCGCTTCGCCTGACATTAGCATCCATGACGCTAAAGATATTTGGATTGCAGGAGTTTGGCAGATAGTGATGAGTCAAGCCCAAGGCATGTCCGAACTCGTGAGCCATTGTCCCTCTACGTGCGTTATCCGTGTAATCGTTCTGCAACGTTGCATACAAATCAAGTTCAACAAACAGATTAACATCAGGACCACCAAGTCCATGCCAAGTAGCATCGGTAATGCACCCAGCAGAACCACTAGGACAGCGATCTGCAAAGATAGTTAAATCAGCGTCGCTTTGATCAGTTGTCTGCACAAAACCACCATAGTAGCTGGGGAGGGCGGCTTCCCAAACATTTTCTGCGTGCTGCGCATACGGCGCCGAATCATTGTCTATCAGGTAGTACTCAACTGCTGTTTCTTCGTTGTTAGGGCCGTCATAATATGTGCCGGGAAAAATTAGCTGCATGAACGTCCAATTTTCTGGCCAATCTTCTGAGGGGCCACCATTCCCATTACCTGTTGTTTGTGAACTCGGCACTTCAAATAGAAAGTCTTGCGCGAAAGCGACTCCGGCGCTAAGAAAGAGCGCTTCAACGAGCAGCGAAACTCCAATTGCAATTCGATTTACCATCGTCTGCCTCCGTTTCTTGTCTATGGATGTTCGATGATTCGGATAGCCCGAATTTATGGCCCGGTGATATTGAGGTCCTCCAACTGTTCTGTCAGCCAAACAAAGCGCACAAGGTCTTGTACGTGCTGCCCTGGTGTCCGTTCGATGGCTGGAGCAATTTCACCATCAACGGCTGAAACTTGGAGTGTTGAGTCGGAATCAAAATCTGCAAGGATGTAAATCGGTGCTTCGAGGCATACAGGTGTGAGATCGTCGCACAGGTGAGCCATGATGTAATGCTCAATGTAAAAATTGTCGGGCATAGAGATTAACTCGCCCGCAATATCTAACGACCTACCTGCGGTTGTCGGGCCAGCAGATTCCCAAGTGCCAGAGTCTTCAAATGCCTGCTCAAGTTCAGTAAGCTCTTCTTCCGTGTAAGGAGGGGGCGTCGGCAAGTCACTCGGATCTCCAGAGGGGGTCGGAACGCCGCCAACCACGCCGGTTTCAAGGCGATCGTCCACGGCATTGCTGCTATCGCCGTTAAAAGTCAAAGGGAGAAAAACGCGAGCTTCAGGTGTGGGATCAGGCTCTTCCTGGAGAGCAAGGGTGAAAGAGGGCATGCTCAGTATCAGGACAAAGCCTGCCAGAACAGCTACCGCCCCCAAGAGCATGTACAAATATCGAAGTTTGGATGACATGGAATCTCCTCTCAACTAAGTGGTGACAACGGGGAAATCGCGCGGCGTGTTGATAGTATACCAGAAAAAAAAAAACATTTGTCAAGGGGCAAAATCGAATCACAATAAATTGCTGTTTATAAACGGTTAAACCGCTACCGATAAATAATGGCGGCTTTACCGTTTGGCGGTAGGAAATAGCCGTCAGCGGAAAGAAAGAGGGCAAACCCGCTGGAGAGGGCTAGCGCTAGCCCGGTGAATAGCAACAGCCCGCGACCGTCGCCCAGCACGGCGGCGTGTAGAGAGCGCTCTTCATAGGCCAGGATATTCGCCTGCATGGGAAGAGACCTTTCTGGAAAAGAAGCAAAGTCGGATTTGCTCCACCTGCCAACAAAAAAGTCGGGCTACTGAAAACCAGCAAACCCGACTTTGTCACAAAATTATTACAAAATTCGGCCAGCGTTAATCCGCCGCCGCCGCTTCCATTACCGGGCGAAATTTGTAGCCGTAAACAATTTGGCCTTCTTCGCCCTCCTCCACCAGCTTGCGCGTCACCATCTCGACCGGCATGCCAATTTCGATTTCGTCTGTATCAACGTCGGTGAGCTGTGCCGTGAGCATCGGCCCTTCCGCCGTCTTGACCAGTGCGACCGTGTAGGGCGTATTCTGCTGATAGCCTTCCGGCGCATTATACATGGTGCTGTAGCTGAAGACCTCGCCGCGACCGCTCAAAGCGTGCAGCGGGCCAGCTTCTTCCGCACAGTGCGGGCAGACATCACGCGGGGGGAAAATGTATTGGGAACACTCGGGGCAAACTTCGCCGACCAAGTTATATCGCTGCTGTCGATTGCGCCAAAGATTGGGGACGCTCATTCGGTACTGCCTTTCATTCAAATATATTCATGTAAAAGCGTAAGCAAGTGATTCTATCCTGCTCTAAATCAATCGTAGCAGATTCGTGCGTTCATTCGCTACCAATCGGGCGATTTCACCGGGTTGATAGCTTTTGATAGGGGTAGAAATGGACAGATGATAGCTTTTGACAGCTCTCGTCACCGGCGAGAAAAGTCTATACGCCCAAAATATGTGTAATGATCGTTGCCCCGCTGCCCCCGATATTTTGC
Organism: Caldilineaceae bacterium; assembly: GCA_965213535.1. Lineage (GTDB taxonomy): Bacteria > Chloroflexota > Anaerolineae > Caldilineales > Caldilineaceae > JBCCFC01. The sequence goes on along the minus strand of OZ243888.1, from coordinate 4,216,455 downwards.
GCCATCCCCACTGTTGCATCCCTTACCTGATTCTCCCCCGCCGTGCCCGTCAGCTGCTGCACAACTTCAGCGATCTGGTAAATTCCCGTTGCCCCCACTGGATGGCCCCGGCTCTTTAGGCCGCCCATCGTGCAAATTGGCAGCTTACCGCTGATGCCAATCAAATCTTCTTGTGCCCAGCGCCAGCCTTCGCCGCGCTTGGCAAAGCCCGTGGCTTCGAGGCTCAACGCGCTCATAATCGTAAAGGCGTCGTGTAGCTCAAAGAGATCAAGGTCATCCGGCGTGATGCGCGCCTGCTGATAGGCTTTCTGGCTGCTGATGTACGAGGCTTCGAGGAAGAGCGGATCGCGTCGATCGTGGACGGCCAGCGTGTCGACGGCGCTGGCGCTGCCCAAAATTTGCACCGCGCCGCGGTGGTGGCCCACCGTGTACTCGGAGGCTCGCTCCGTCGGCACGATCACGACCGCCGCCGCACCGTCGCAAATCGGGCTGCTGTCCAGCAGCGAGACGGGCGTGGCGATCATTGGCGCTTTCACATACTCCTCGTGGGTGATGGGGCGCTGGAACATGGCGTTGGGGTTGTTGGCCCCGTTGCGGTGGGCGTTGACGGCGAAGCCCGCAAACGCATCCAGCGGCAGATCGTGCTCGTACATATAGCGCTGCATCACCAGCGCGTTGATGCTGACGAAGCTGACGCCGTGCAGCTTCTCATACTCCGCATCCGCCGCCATGGCCAAGCCAGCGGTGGTATCGCGGCCAATCGTATCGGTCATCTTTTCCACGCCCATCGCGATCACCACGTCGTGCATGCCGCTGGCAACGGCCATCGTGCCAATGCGCAGGGCCGCCGCGCCGCTGCCGCACGCCGCCTCGATCTTGGCCGCTTCGATGCCGCGTAGCCCGCAAAAGTCGGCAATCAGCGTGGCGAGATGCTCCTGCTCCAGCAGCGCGCCGCTTAGCATGTTGCCAACAAAGAGCGCGTCCGCCGTTTCGATGTGGGCGTCCTTCATAGCCGCCGAGACCGCGTCGTAGGCGATGTGGCGGATCGAGCGGTCCCACTGCTCGTTGATGATTGATTGGCCAATGCCAACGATGGAAACACTGCGCATTGATAGTCCTTATTGCTTATTGCTTATTGCTTATTGCTTATTGCTTATTGCTTATTGTTTTGGGGCATTATAGGGGGGATGAGCTTTCAGAATCTACCGGTTGACTTCCAATCTGTGCCAAACCAAGAAAACTTTGAGGGGTGCGGTGTGATATGCTTGAACCGTAATGAACCGTAATAAGGAATGGAAACTAAATAATTGGACAGGCAGGCGAAGCGCACCTGTTGGCACAGCAGGTGCGCCCCGTTCCCCTCAGCGCGTGGGATGGGGTTCGCGACATTACTTCGCTTGATCAGCTTGCTGCTCCAGCGCATCCAGCCGACGCAGAATTTCGTCGAGCTTGTGGAGAATTAATACGTGCGTCTTCTGGGCGTCGATGCCGACGGGGCTGCTCTCGCTGTAGATTTCGGCGGCAATCCGCTTGTACTCAGCGCCGCTGATTTCGGCGGATCGCTTGTTTGTTGATTCGTTCATGAGGAACTCTCCTGTTTGTTTGAATGTAAAAAAATCGAGTCAATCCGCCATCACCCCCAAGAGGCCGGCACCAATTCGCCTTAGCTGACGCCTCGCGCATCCAAAGACGTGTAGTACCCGTTCCCCGCACAAGCGCGACATAGCGCCTTGCCAGACCGCACGACTTCGCGCTCGTTAATCACCTCCTCGCCACAGCGCGCACAGTCCACGCGCGCCCCCGCTCGGCTAATCAGCGCTGCCACCGGTGTCGTCAGCTCGACTGGCTCCACGTGCAGCAGCTCATCCAGCGGCATGGCCTGGTAGCCCCGCAGCATGGCAAAGTAGCGCCGCGTCTCGCCCGCTTTGGCATAATCCCAGGCTCGCTCGCGCACGTCCCGCCGCGGTGCGATGCGCACGGCCCGCCCGCTCGCCACGTCGACAAAGGTCGCCGCAATTTTGCCGTAGTCCACGACGCGCAGCGTGCGCCGATGAACGCTCGCCCCCGTCGCCACCTCGACGCCGCTCACAAAGCAGCCGTCCGTCTCGACCAGCACCAGCATGTTTTTTTGCCGCAGCGGCACGTCGATGCCCAGCGCGTCGGCTCCTGCCAGGCCGATGCGCACGCCGAGCACCTGTCGCGGGCAAAGGTGGTTGTGTCGCGCGCGGGCTTGGTCGAGCAGGGTGGTTAGGTCGGTCGGTTCGGTCTTGCTCATGGTGACGGCGATTGAGTTGAGTTGGCCCCGGCGCTTTTGAACTGTTGGCTCACATCAATTGGCTCACATCAATTGGCTCACATCAAAGGCATGTGCAGTCGGCCCTCATTCCCAACCCTTCTCCCACAGTGGGAGAAGGGAGCCAATCTCCCCCTCTCCCAGGATGAGAGGGGGGCTGGGGGTTGAGGGCAAAGCAGCACTCTACCCACAAGGAGCGCTGTACATTTTCTTTAGGCTAATTCAAGAAAATAAGTATACGGCGAAGGTGACCGTCACTGCCCGCAACCGGTGAAGAATTCGCAGAATTGTCTGGGCAGTGGCTGTCACGTGGTACAGTTGATTTTCTGGAACGGCCTTGCACGGGCCCAAATGTTTATCCACGAAGGGCAGGAAGCTTCGCGAAGGAAGAGCGTCGACGAACAATCTTTTGCGCGCCTTCGTGCCCTTCGTGGATCGCTTCTTTGATTAGAACATTTTAACACTGGTTTACAAAGCGTACCCCATAGTGTAAACTTTGACGAAACGTCTGTCGATTTCACGGTGGCTCAATCGCGAGCGCGCCTTTGCCTCTATCGACACTTATTTCGCCAAGGAGACTTTCCTGTGAGCAACCAACTTCCTTACGCTTCCCCCACCGAAGTGAAGGACGCGTTGAGCGATCAGCAGTACATCGCCAGCGACGAAATCGCCACCACCATGTATCTGAGCCAGCAGCTCGGCAAGCCGCTGCTGACCGAAGGCCCCGCTGGCGTGGGCAAGACCGAACTCGCCAAGGCCATTGCGAGCGCCACCGGGCGCGAGCTGATTCGCCTCCAGTGCTACGAAGGGCTGGACGAAACCAAGGCGCTTTACGAATGGGAATATGCCAAGCAGCTCCTCTACACCCAGCTCCTGCGCGACAAGCTGAGCCAGACGCTGGCCGATGCGGAAAGCCTCGCCGCCGCGGCGGACCGGCTGGGCCAGGAGGAGGATGTCTTCTTCTCAATGCGCTTTCTGCTGCAGCGCCCGCTGCTCCACGCGATCTTGAGCGACGAGCCGACCGTGCTCTTGATCGACGAGATCGACCGCGCGGACGCCGAGTTCGAGGCCTTCCTGCTCGAAGTGCTGAGCGATTTTCAAGTCAGCGTACCCGAACTGGGCACGCTGGTCGCCAAGCATCGTCCGCTCGTTGTGCTGACGAGCAACAACACGCGCGAGCTGAGCGAGGCGCTCAAGCGACGCTGCCTCTACCTCTTTATCGGCTACCCGTCGATGGAGCAGGAGTTGGACGTGGTGCGTCTCAAAGTGCCGGAGCTGAATCCCAAGCTGGCCAAGCAGGCCGTCGAGTTGGTGCAGGCCCTGCGCTCGATGGACTTGCGCAAATCGCCCAGCATTAGCGAGACGCTCGATTGGGCGCGCTCGCTGATGGCGCTCAACGCCAAATCGCTCGACCGCGAAACGCTCGAAAATACCATGAGCGTGCTGCTCAAACACGAGACGGACCTCAACAAAGTCCGCCGCCGCATGTCCGTCACGGAGCAGGGCGCGAGCATTGATGATGACGATTTGAGCCCGTATCGCTATCGGAATTAGTGCTTGGTACGTGGTGCGTGAACTGGTATTTTAACCGAGCCGTGATTCGACACGGACTCAGGTTGGGTTCTGGTTCACGCACCACGCACTACGCAATACGGAGTATACCAATGGAAGACCGAATCGTCCGCTTCATCTCCGCGCTCCGCAACAGCGGCGTGCGCGTGAGCCTAGCCGAGAGCGCCGATGCCTTTCGCGCCGTGGAAAATTTGGGCGTGCAGCAGCGCGACGCCTTTCGGCTGAGCCTGCGCGCCACGCTCGTTAAAGATGTCGAGAGCCTGCCGACCTTTGAGGAGCTCTTCCCGCTCTTCTTCGACAGCGCCGACGCGCCGCCGATGATGGACATCACCGAGGATATGACGCCGGAAGAGGCGCAGATGCTGGCGCAGGCCATGCGCATGTTTAACGAGCAGATGCGTCAGATGCTCGAAAAATTGCTGCGCGGCGAGCAGCTGAGCGAGGAAGAAATGCGGCAGATGGGTCAGATGGTCGGCCTGAACCGCATGGACGACCTGCGCTACCGTGAGTGGATGGCGCGGCGCATGATGAAGGCGATGCAGTTTGACGAAGTCCGCAGCGCCATGCAGGAGATGATGGAGCTGCTGGGCCAGATGGGCATGAGCCGCGAGCGCATGGAGCAGATTCGCGAGCTGCTGCGCCAGAACCAGGAGGCGCTGCAGGACCAGATCGGCCAGTACGCGGGCCAGCGCATTGCCGAAAACATGAGCGAGCAGCAGCCCGATGGTCGCATGGACGAGCTGATGGATCGCCCCTTCCAGTCGCTCTCGGACAGCGATATGGACAAGCTGCGCGACGAGGTGCAGCGCCTGGCGAATCGACTGCGCAGCCGCGTGGCCCTGCGCCAAAAGCGCGCCAAGACGGGCCAGCTCGACGCCAAGGCCACGATCCGCGCCAACCTGAAATATGGTGGTGTGCCAGCCGAAATCAAGCACCGCGACCACCGGCTCAAGCCCAAGCTCGTTGTCATCTGCGACATCAGCACTTCGATGCGCTACTGCTCCGAGCTGATGTTGAGCCTCGTTTACTCGCTCCAAGATTTGGTGACGAAGACCCACGCCTTTGCCTTTATCGACCACATGGAGTACATCTCGCCCGACTTCCAGGGTCGGCAGGCGGACGAGGCGATCAACCAGGTGCTGATCCGGATGCCGCCGGGCCACTACAGCACCGATTTGGGCTACAGCCTGGACCACTTCTCGCGCGACTTTTTGGATACGATCGACGGACGCACCACGGTGATCGTGGTCGGCGATGGGCGCAACAACTACAACGATCCGCGGCTGGACATCTTCCAGAAAATTGCCCGACGCAGCCGCCGCACGCTCTGGCTCAACCCCGAACCGCCCTACACCTGGGGCAGCGGCGACAGCGACATGCTCCACTACGCGCCGCTCTGCGATGACATTCTGATCGCGGCGACGCTGAACGAGCTGACGGGCGCGGTCGACAAGATGCTGGTGTAAGGTGTTTGGCCTTGAGCTTGTCGAAGGTTGATGCGTGAGTATTTGATGCGTGAGGGAGCGTGACTGTGCTAAAAATCAAACAGCCTGATAAAACGGCACATAGCGCCGATATCATCGACGGCGTCCACTACCCATCATCGGATGGCAAGCCCATGGCTGAAACTGGTATCCATGTCAATGTGATTATGTGTTTGCACAGTTCGCTGCGCTCCCTGCTGCGCGACTACCGCGGGCGGGAGAATTTTTACATTGCGTCCGATATGAATTTGTATTACGAGCAGGGAAATCCGCGGGCTGTAAAAGCGCCGGACACGATGCTAATCGAAGGCGTGGACGGCTCCTACGAGCGGCGAAGCTGGAAGGTATGGCTCGAAGGTGCTGTCCCCTCCGTCGTTTTTGAAATAACGTCCGAAGGAACGTGGGGCGAAGATTGGGGAAACAAGCGAGAACTTTATGCGTCCCTCGGCATTGAGGAGTACTTTATCTTTGACCCACTCGAAGAATATCTGCGCCCATCGCTGGTTGGCTTCACGCTGCGGGACGCAGAGTACCAGGAGATGGAGCCAAACGAAAATGACACGCTTTACAGCCGACAGCTCGACGCTTATCTAGGAAGGCGAGACCTCTACCTTCGCCTGTTCGATGCTCAAACGGGCCACATGATGTTGTGGGATGCCGAGCAGACACAGCGGATTCGGCAGGTAGAACAACGCGCCGAGCAGCAGGCCCAACGCGCCGAGCAGGAAGCCCAACGTGCCGAGCAAGCCGAAGCCGAAAACGCTCGGCTGCGCGCGCTGCTGGATCAACAGAACAAGTAACTACCCGATCACAAAGGAGTGCTCCCCATGGCCAAAATGCAGGCCGACTACATCTGGATGAACGGCGAGGTGATCCCGTGGCACGAGGCCACGGTGCACGTCTTCTCGCACGCGCTGCACTACGGCAGCTCCGCCTTCGAGGGCATCCGCGCCTACGACATCGGCGGCACGCCGCACGTTTTTCGCGGCCACGAACATTACGAGCGGCTGCTCTTTTCCTGCAAAGCCATCCGTATGCCGCCGCCGCTGACCGATCCGCAGGACTGGATGGAGGCGACCGCCGCCGTGCTGCGGGCCAATCAGCACGCCAGCGCCTACGTGCGCCCGCTCGTCTTTCGCGGCTACAACACCTTGGGCGTGGACGGGCGCGGCTGCCCCGTCGAGGCGATTGTTGCCAGCGTGCCGTGGGGGGCCTACCTCGGCGAGGAGGCGCTGACCCAGGGCGTCGACGTACAGGTGAGCAGCTGGCGGCGCATGGCGCCGGACACGATGCAGGCGCTGGCGAAGGTCGGCGGTCACTACGTCAACAGCCAGAGCGTGGTGATGGAGGCCAAAGACAACGGCTTCAACGAAGGCATTGCGCTCGACATCAACGGCTACGTCAGCGAGGGCAGCGGCGAGAATATCTTTCTCGTTTACAAGAATGAGCTCTACACGCCACCGCTCGCCAACTCCATTCTGGGCGGCATCACCCGCAACTGCGCCGCCACCATCGCCGAAGAGCTGGGCCACCCGCTCAAGGAGATGACCATCCCGCGCGAAATGCTCTACTTGGCCGACGAAATTTTCTTCACCGGTACGGCGGCGGAGATCACGCCCGTGCGCTCGGTGGACAGGCTGGCCGTGGGCAGCGGCTCGCGCGGCCCGATCACGGAGGAAATCCAGGATATCTTCTTCGGCATTATACGCGGCGAGCGCGAAGACAAGTGGGGCTGGCTGACGCCGGTCGAGCTGGACAAACGGGATGAGTCGGCGCGAGAGCTAATCGCCGCGGATTGAAGGCCGCGTCGAACGTGACCGTCACGGTCTTCTACCTGTTGCCCCACCAACCACCGCCCGGGCCGTGATTGTCACGTTCCTCGACCCATTGGGGAAGGCACGGTTGGAAAGGCCGGTTAGCCGGGGGCCGTGACGGTTGCTTAAATTAGGCTGTTCCAAGAAAATGAATACCCCATCGGTGAGCCGAAGTGACTGTCACGGCCCTCTATCAGAAGGGGTTGCCAACAAGATAATGGGCGTGACTGTCACATCTAACGGGGTAATTCAATTCTTGAAATGGCCTTATCTGGCCTCGAACAGAACGCATGAATGAACTTGCTATGCTTACCGCGCTGGAAGCCAGCCTGCGCGCCGCGGGAACGCACGAGCGGGAGACGGTCGCCCTGCCGCACTTCGAGGTCTTCTTCTCGCCGAACCGCGACTATCTGCTCAATTTCGCCGTCCCCCTCCTGCCCAATCCCGGCGATTGGGCATCCTCCGTCCAGTCGCTGGTCGAACTCTTCGCCGGCCGCGAGCGACAGCCCCGCCTCGAATACTTCCACGAACTCCACCCCCATCTCGCCGCCGCGCTGGAGCGCAGTGGTTTTATCCAAGAGAGCCAAGCGCCGGTGATGACACTGCGAGCGGAGGCGTTGCTGTCTGTGGAAACAGCAGCCGATGTTAAATATCAACGCTTGGTGGGGAACGATGAGGCAATTTTGCGCGTTTTCCTGACGGGACAATCGGTTGCCTACGGCGGCGCTGCCGATGAAAGCGGCTGGGGCTGGTTGCCCAGCCTGAGGAGTGGGCTGCACAGCGGCAACGTGATGGCCGCGACGCTAATGCGCGAGGGGGAATTTCTGGCAGGAGCATCGATCCAGATTGGTGGCGGCGTGGGCGAACTGGCTGGCGTGTGGACGCTTCCTGCTGCGCGCCGACAGGGCTTGGCGCGCGCTGTCTGTCAGCGTCTGCTGCGCGACTATTTTGCGGCGGGCTACGCGCTCTGCTGGCTATCCGCCGCGGAAGGCGCTTTGCGTCTTTACAAACTGCTGGGCTTCGAGCGAGTGGGCACGCAGTTGAATTACGGAGTTGGCAATTATGCGACGGAGTAGTTTTCTGGCGATCTTTCTGAGCAGCGCAATCATCGTCGCGCTGACGGCAGCCACGGCCTACGCCATGCTCGCTTTCAACGACGGCATCTGGGTTCAACCCGTGGGACGTGATCAGCGAGCCGTCGCCCGGCACGATGGCCGCGCGCCTGCGACCGTTCGTGGTGGGGCCGCTCTTCTACTTTTTTGCGGCTTACCTCCTTGTCGGCGGCACTGCCGTTGCTGCCGTTAGAGCCGTTAAAACAAAAGTGCCGGGCGTGGTGATGTGGCTCTACGCCCACCTGCTGCTGGCGGCGACGATGGTGATATACCTGCTGCTGATGTGGGAAAACAACTTGACTGCGCTGTTGAAACCAAATTTTTCAGCCATGTCCTACCAGGAATACGTCAATTTTAACCACTACCACTATATCCTGCCGCTAATCCTCGCCGTGCTGTTGGCTTACACCGCTGCTTACGTGGTGATCACGTGCTACAACGTGGACGCTGCTCGTGCGTTTCTGGACGGGAACCGCTGGTTCGCCTCGACCTCGCTGCTTATTCAAATGATGTTGGTTGTTGCGATTGTCTGGTTCGGCGAGACAGTGGCTTACCGCACCGAGAGCCTCCTCTACTACATCGCCTTTTTTCAGCTGCCCCTCGCCATTATTGCGCTGTCGATTGCGTCCATCGCCGTCCCCTATCTGGCGCGACCCACCGAGCCGTCATCCAGCGCTGCCGCCACCCGCCCCAGCAGCGTCTCCCCCAGCTCGCTCTGATTCTCGTAAATCCCCGGACTCTGCACCACGACCAAATCCAAGCTGGGGCAGACCCAAATGTGCTGCCGACCCGCACCCGACGCGGCAAAGGCATCGCGCGGTAAGCCCGGCCAGATTGCGCCGCGGTCGTTGGTCCAGAAGCCCAGACCGTAGGCGTTGCGCCAGCGCGCGTCGTGGACGTGCTCGGCCACATCGACGGTGCGTGTGGCCTCGCGCATCCACGCTTGGGGCACAAGCTGCTCTTCGCCCCAGCGACCTTCGTGTCGCCAGAGCCAGCCGAGCCGAGCCATATCGAGCGCCGTGGCGAGAACGCCATCAAAGTAGCCAAAGATGTTCAGCCGCGCTTGCTCGTGCAGCGGGAAGTTGAACGAGTAGTAATCCCACGTGGCCTGCATCGGCTCGCGCAGCCAGCGATCCAGCAGCGGCTGCAGAGCGGGCGAGCCTTCGGGATCACCAACGTCCCACAGGCCGTACGCGCTGGCAATCGCGTGGCCGAGAATGTTCATGCCAAAGGTCTGATAGTGAAAGACCTGGCCCGGCTGCTCATCCGGCTTCATGTAGCCCGAATTGTTGCCGATTAGCTGGCGAAAGGTGATGTCGCGGTCCTTCTCAAAGGCGTAGCGACCGGGCTTGGGCCCCGTCCCGTCCGGCACATCCATCATCGCGGGGTAGTAGTCAACCACGCGCTCGTCCGCCGAGCCGATTTTGCCCTCCTCAACGGCAATCGCCAGCGCACACGAAAGCACCGACTTGCTCGCCGACGCCATCTTCTGCTGCACCTCGCGCGCCACCCCCCGATTCCACTCGGCGACAACGCGCCCGCCGCGCACGATCACCACGCGGTAATCCTCGCCCTGCTCGTCCAGCCACGCTTTGGCGCGCAGCAGTCGCTCTTTGTCAAAGCCTGCGTCGGCTGGCTCGATAATTTCCCACTCGGTTTTTGGAAAAGTCACCATGCTGGTTCCCTAAATGGATTGGCTATTATTAGATTGAAGGGAGGATGTTCGTAGCTGGAGGATGCGCCCTCTGGCTACGAATACAAAAAACTCATCAAACCACTCCTGACACAACGCTGTCAGGAGCCCTGCGTTACGCTGTGGTTGTCGGTTGTTTGAGACAAATTTTACTTTTCCAAGTTGCCCATCGAGCAGGCAACCAAACAAAGGAGCTACCCATGATTACCAAAACCAACTACCTCGGCATCGTCGTCGACGATCTGGAAGCGGCCACCGCCTTCTACCGCGACGCGCTGGGCATGACGGTGGACGAGCAGCAGAGCATGCCCGGTCAGCACACCGCGTTTCAGCTCGAAGGCGACACGGTGCTGGCGCTGCAGGCCGGATCGCAAGTGCCGGACAGCCAGGCGTTCGAGCCGACCGTGCAGGTCGAAGATGCCGATGCCACCCACGCTGCCTGGAAGGCGCGCGGCGTTGAGCTGCTCGACGAGCCAAACGATCAATTCTTTGGGCGGACCTTCCTCTTCCGCACGCCGCAGGGTCACGTGATTCGGGCGTACCAGGCGTAGCGAGTAAATGGTAGGTGCGGCTTGCAGCCGCGCGAAGAGGCCCTGCCCGTCAGATAATCAGATGGGAACGCCTGTGATTGCGCGGCTACAAGCGACCTAAAACTGGCGCTAAGCAAACGCCAAGAAACGGCAAATTGGAGCCGAGGTACTCTTGTCATTCCCGCGTTCGCGGGAATCTATCTTGGTCGCCTGGATTCCCGCGTTCGCGAGAATGATGAATTCTAGTGACTCCTCGCCCTACGCAACCACAGAGCGTTTCCTAGGGGCCGTGCCTACAATTTGACCGTCCCGTGCCGCTCCGCCATCTGTCGCGCGATCGCCACAATCTCCGCCCGCAGTTCCGCCGGCTCGACCACCGTCATCGCGTCGGCCCAGCTGATGAGCCAGCCGCGAATCTGCTGGAACGAATCCACCTGATAAATCATCACCGTGCTGCCGTCCTCCCCATCCCCCCGCTCCTCAACGAGCGTATGGTGCTGCACCTCGCGCACCCAGCGCACAATTTCTTCCTCGAAGCGCACGACGACGCGCCAGCCCTCTTTGGGCGCGCGCTGTGGCGTCAAATCGAGAGCGCGCGGCTCGAATCTTTCGTCCAGCACGCGCAGCCCGTCGATCCGCTCCAGCCGGAAGTAGCGCTGATCCCGTCGCAGGCGACACCAGCCGCTCACGATCCACGCCTTGTTGATGTAGGCCAAATGCAGCGGCTCAACGTCGCGCGCGCTGATGCGATTCGAGTGCATGGCGTGGTAGTGCAGGTGGACGACGCGCCGTTCGTGGATGGCCTGCTGAAGCTGCACAAAGGTGGCGTCGTCCAGATCGAGCGACGTGCGGCCAATTGTGTAAAAGCCGAGCACGGCCTGCAGCGCTTCGACGTTGGCGAGCGTCGTCTCCGGCAGCACGGCGCGTATTTTTTCCAGCGCCCGTGCCGCCGCGTCGCGCGTCTCACCGGGCGCGGTTAGGCCGCTCAACATTGAAATCGCCAAAAAAAGCGCCCGCGCCTCCTCCTGCGAAAACATGATCGGCGGCAGGTAGTAGCCGGGCATCAGCTGATACCCCTCGCCGGGCGTCCCCACCAGCGGCACGCCGACCTCGCCCAGCGCCTGCATGTCGCGGTAGACGGTGCGCTCGCTGACCTCGAACTGCCGGGCCAAATCCTGGGCGCGGGTGACTTTGCGGCTTTGCAGCACGAGCAGGTAACCCTGCAGCCGGTCGATGCGCGTCATGCCAGCCTCGCCGTCAAATAAACGAGCCGCCCGCTCCACGACACGGTTTGCCCAACCAACTGTCGCTCAAACAACGCTCGCACCGCTTCGATCTCCTCGCTCGCTAATCCCGCCGCCAGCCGCTCGGCGTAGCTCGGCTTCCCCCCGCTCGCCGCGCCAAACCAGCGCGCCACCGTCGCCTCGCTGATCTGCACCTCGCTCGCCTCGTCGCTCGTCTCGTGCTCGACGGCGAAGCCCGCCTGCTCAAAATGCGCGACGAGGTCATCCGCGTCCCAATTTACCAGCGGATCGTCCGCGTCGTCGTAAATCGCCTCTTCGGCTTTAACCACGCGCTCGCGCAGCCCCGGCTCGGCGTCTCCCCAATTAACCAGGGCGTGGAGCCGTTGCGTGTGGCGCGGCACGCGGTCGGCCAGGCTGATGAGGCCGCTGGGCGCGAGGTGATCGCGGAGGGATTGGGCGGTCGCGGCCTTGTCGGCCCGCGGCAGGAGGGCGTTGTAGCCGACGATGGCGTCGAAGTGGGTGGGGAGGGAGACCCCCTCCCCCGTCCCCTCCCCCCGTGGGGAGGAGGGGGGCTTGTCGATGAGTTGGTCGCTTTGAGACGGCATCTTTTGCTCTACCAAAAGCTCGTCATTTCGAGACGATAAAGTCTCCCCACCCAACAGTCCCCTCCCCATCATGGGGAGGGCTAGGGAGGGGTCCGCCTCCAACACAGTCGGCCGCTCCACCTCATCCAACCCCTCGCTCTGCTGCCGCAGCGCCTCCGCATCCGTCGCACTCCACGCCAGCGCCGTAACGCCCCCCTCCGGCACGCGGCGCAGCGCCTCCCACGTGAGCAGGCCGCTGGCGGCGCGCAGATCGAGCACGGTGGCGTGGCGGGTCAGCCGCGCACTGTCGAGCACGCGATCGCGCAGCGCACCCAGCCGCTCGCCCGCCTGTGAGACAGTGCGCTGGATCCAGCGCTCTTGCGCTTGGTTGGTCGGCGAATTGCTCAGAAATTCGATGCCCAGCCCGTCAACCTCACCCGCCGCCTCCGCCGCTAGCATGGCGCTGAGCTGCGCCTCGCGCCGCCGCGCTACCTCGTCGCGAATCCCCCGCTCGTAGCCCTGGTCCGAGGGCTGGTAGAAGACCTTGCCCTGCATCGACGGCGGCAGATATTGCTGCGCCACCCAGTGGTCGCGGTAGGCGTGGGGGTAGAGGTAGCCCTCGCCGTGGCCAAAGCCCTCCTTGTCGCGAGAGCCGTCGCGCAAGTGCGACGGGAGATCGTGCTGCGTCTCCTGCTCGACGGTCGCCACGGCGTCGAAAAAGGCAAAGGTGGTGTTGGATTTGGGCGCGGTCGCCAGGTAGAGAATCGCCTGCGACAGCGGGAAGCGCCCCTCCGGCATCCCCACCCGCTCAAAGGCCTCGGCGCACGCGACGGTGACCGCCACCGCCTGCGGATCGGCCAGCCCGACATCCTCGCTGGCGAAGATCACCAGTCGGCGGAAAATAAAGCGCGGGTCTTCGCCCGCATAGACCATGCGCGCGGCCCAGTAGAGCGCCGCGTCCGGGTCCGAGCCGCGCAGGCTCTTGATGAAAGCGCTGATGGTGTCGAAGTGATAGTCGCCCTCCTTGTCGTAGAGGACGGCGCGGCGTTGGATCGACTCTTCGGCGATGTCTAAAGAAATAAAAAGATTAAAGATCGAAGATTGGGAATCCGAGCTATCTTTTGTATTCCCAATCTTCAATCTTTGATCTTCACTCTTTGGCAGCGTCGTCTCCACCGCCAGCTCCAGCGCATTGAGCAATGCCCGCGCATCCCCATTGGCGACTTCCACGAGATGGTCCAATGCGTCGTCGGCGAGGGTGACGTTCAATTTTCCGTAGCCGCGCTGGGGGTCGGCCAGCGTCTGGCGGGCGATGGCGCGCAGGTCGTCCTGCGAGAGCGGCTGGAGCTGGAAGATGCGGCTGCGCGAGACCAGCGCTTTGTTGACCTCGAAATAGGGATTTTCCGTGGTCGCGCCGATGAGGATGACCGTGCCGTTTTCGACCCACGGCAGCAGCGCATCCTGCTGCGCTTTGTTAAAGCGGTGCACCTCGTCGACAAAGAGCAGCGTGCGCCGACCGTGCAGCTGCGCCCGCTCCTGTGCCTCGGCCACGGCCTCGCGAATGTTCTTGACGCCCGCCAGCACGGCGTTGAGCTTGGTAAAGTGCGCCTTCGTCGTATTGGCGATGACCTCGGCCAGCGTTGTCTTGCCCGTGCCCGGCGGCCCGTAGAAGATGAGGCTGCCCAGCTGGTCCGCCTCAATCGCCCGCCGCAGCAGCCGACCGGGGCCGATGATGTGCCCCTGCCCCACGTACTCCGCCAGCGTGCGCGGCCGCATCCGCGCGGCCAGCGGCGCAGTGGTGGCAAGTCGATCCTGGTGGGCTTGCTCGAAGAGGTTCATGAAATCAGAGACCGCAGATGGACGCGGATAAACGCAGATGAAGAGTCAGAAGCTGAATCATACACGACTATGGCCCGTCCATCAATGAATTGTTGAAACAAAAGCCCGTTGCGATGGTGATGGACTTTGTCTACATCATCACTCAGCAGCGCTTCGTGCCATGCTTTGTGATATACTAACCGGCACTGATTAGAATTTTGCGTTAGCGAAATGGGGAATTGTGATGCCAGTCTCATCAGCACTACACGACTTGATCATCGACATTCACGCACTGGATGCGAAGTTGAGGCGCTACGAGGAGAAGTACAACCTGCTCTCCGAGGATTTTTACATCTTCTATGAGTCCGGTGCATTACGTGACGAAATTGTCGAAGAAATTGATGAGTATGGACAGTGGGCAGCTCTATACCAGATGCGCTCGCGGCGCAAAGCCTAACTCACCCCCAACACCCCTTCTTTGATAAGGTTGCAAGAATTATTTGGATAGTAGCGACCAAGATTAGGTTGTCATTCCTGCGAAGGCAGGAATCCATGAATCAGGTAACCGAAGTTGCGGAGAATTCCCCAAAAACGTGGGTAGCCAAAGCATGGATTCCCGCACCCAGGGGGTACCCGGCGGGAATGACAAATTGCGATTTCTCATATTATCAGATAATTTCGCGCGATTCCATCAAAGCACACATCCCCATCACAAGCACGTGCCGCCCGATATCAAGCACAATCGAATCCCAGCCCCCGGCTTAAGCTTTACACAGATCAATCTCCCGTTTCTCATCCGCGAGATTGAAGAGATGAATTAGCGGACGCCTCTCCCCATGAGAGACGCCCGTTTTCTTCTGCTGCGTTCTCTGCGACAGCCCCACCCGCGACCACCCTCACTCGCCCGCCATCTGCGACCGCACGTTCTCCAAGCTCGACTGCGTGGACTGCGTGTCGGGGTGATTATCCCCGAGCTGCTCCAGGTTGATATCGAGGGCGCGCTGCAGAAAGTGTGTTGCTTCCGTCCACTTTTCTTCGTAAGCACTTAGCACGCCGAGGTTGCTGAGGCTAAGGGCGGTGTCGGGATGGTTAAGGCCAAATACCTCCTTACGAATCGCCAGCGCGTTTTCGTAGTAGGGGCGCGCCCCCGCTAAATCGCCCATATCCTGCAGTAGAGAGCCAATATTGTTGAAGGTGAGGGCGGTGTCGGGATGGTTAAGGCCGAGCGTTCCTTCACATATCTTCAGCGCCTGCTCGAAGTAAGGCCGTGCCCTCGCCAAGTCGCCCTGCGCTTGCAGTAGCGCGCCGAGGTTGTTGAAACTGAGGGCGACATCGGGATGATTGGGGCCGAGCGTTCGTTCTCGAATCTTCAGTGCATGCTCGAAGTAGGACCACGCCTCCGCCAGGTGCCCCATCGCTTTTAGCAGTCCGCCAAGATTGTTGAGGATAGTAGCAGTGATGGGATGGTTAAGGCCGGGCGTTTCTTTGCATATTTCTAGCGCCTGCTCGAAGTGAGGCCGCGCGTCCACCGGGTTTCCCATTGCACACAGCAGCACGCCGAGGTTACTGAGGCTGGAGGCGGTGTCGGGGTGAGCGTGGCCGAGCACTTCTTTGAAGATCGCCAACGCCCGTTCGAAGTATGGCCGCGCCCCTGCTAGGTCACCCACGCTGTTTAAATGGTAACCTAACTCATTACATAGCAAAGCGGCTTGCTCGTTTGGCTCTTGGCCTACCTCATCCACCACATGTCTCAGGTGAACCTGCCACGGCAGCAGTGGGCGCGGGTCGCCGGAGTCGTTGATTTTGCCTGCCTCATTTGCCAGTATCTGCCGCACGGCTTGCCGCGTTGTCGCTCCAAATTCATCGTCACCGTCCAGCACAAAGCGGGCCAGCAGGCGGTGCAGGCGCAGGGCGCCGTCGGCCTCCTCCTCCAGCAGGCCCAGGTTGGTCAGGCGTTGCACAGCGGGGGCAAAGTCGTCGCGCTGTGCGTCGTCCGGCGTCTGGCGCAGCAGGTCGCGGGGGATGGGTTCGCCGGGGGCAAAGTGGGCGCTGGCGTGCAGCAGCCACAGCGCCAGCCCGTCGATGGGGTGGCGGCTCGGGTCGTCGGGGTCGAGCCGGGCGTAGCTTAGGGCGAAGGTGCGGCCCACGTGCAGGTCGTGGGCGGTGGGCGAGAAGTCGCCGCCCGTCAGCGAGGGGTGGTCGAGCGGCTGCTGGCGCAGGGCGTCCAGATAGCGCGCTGGGGCCAGGTCGTGGCGGCGGGTGGCGAGGTAGCTGCCCGCCAGGTGCAGCGCCAGCGGCAAGTCGCCCACCTCATCGGCAATCGCGTCGAGCGCTGTTGCGTCGGCTGGCGCAAAAGCGGGTTTGCCCACCTCGGCGGGGAATTTGTGCAGCAGGGCCACGCTCTGCGCGCGCGGCAGCGTCTCCAGCGCGTGGCCGCGCACGCCCGAACCGGCGGGCCATTCGTGTCGGCGGCTCGTCAGCAGCAGGCGGCAGCCGCCCGTGGTCGGTCGCCACTGGGCGAGCAGGTCGGGGTCTTCACAGTTGTCGAAGATGAGCAGGCGGGGCAGCGGGCCTTGCCACTGCTGCAACACGAGCCGCACCTGCTCGTCCAGCGGCAGCGTGGGGTAGCCCGTGGGCAGCTCGCGCATGGCGTTGCCGCTCGCCGCAATCTCGGCGCGCACGGCGGCGGGGTCGGCCAGGCTAATCCAGTGGACCGCGTGAAAGAAGTGGCCGTAGCGGTGGGCAAAGGCCGCGGCCAGCTGTGTCTTGCCCACGCCGCCCATGCCCGTCACCGCCGCCTGTACGAGCACCGTCTGCACCCCACCCGCCCCGCCCTCGCCCGTGACCAGCCGGGCCAGCGCCAGCAGGTCATCCTCGCGCCCGGTAAAGAGCGGGTTGGCGGCGTAAGGGATGTGCGACCCCGTCGGCAGCAGGGCCGGGTCGGGCACGTGGTCGAGCGGCAGCTCGGTCAGGCGCGAGCGGGCTGCGTCGAGCGTGGCCGGGTCGACGGTGGCGGGTTGGATATTGCTGAAATTGTATTCGTAAAAGACGCCTGCTTTGATGTCGCCCCCGGCGATGGAGTCGATGACGCTGGTCGGGCCGGGGGTCAGGCTTTTGGGGCGTCGTCTCGCGGGTTGCGGTTAGAGGCAATCAGGTCGTCCTGCACCTTTGTGCGCTCAATCGTCGCGCCACGACCCGTCTCGTCCTCGGCGAGCGCGCCGCCGCCGCTGCTTTCAGCGTCGGCAATGCGCGCACCCGGTGCCGGATCGTTGGAGCCGCCAAACGAAAATTCCTTGTTGCCCGACTTTGCGGAGACGTTTGCCCGCTGGCGAAACAGAAAGAACCCAGCAAGAACGACAGCGGCGACAATCGCTACGACAATTACGACAGTTAGATTGATTTCCATGATTCCTCCAGAATGGGGTTGAATTCTGCTACGACGAACCGGTGAGCCGACGCCGCTTTGCCGGCGCTTTCTCGATGACTGCCACAATTGCTACAATCAGTACTGATATTAAATTAAAGTCCGCTGGTCGGCTCCGGCGCTGTGCAAGGTGAAACGCTACCTTGCGCTTGGTCTATGGTACACGATGGTGCGGTGTTCCGCAACGGTCGATGCGGCCTCGCTGCCCGGAGATCAGCGCCGCGGCCACGTCGGGCCGGTTGAGAAAGGGGCGAACCGCGTGCGCGGCCAGCGTCTCGACGTCGGCTTGGCTGAGGCCGTCGCCAATTTCGTCGAGCAGCGCCTCGAACGCCGTCGTGTAGACGCGCCGCAGCGCGCGCATTTGGGCATCGCCCTGGATGCGGTCGCGCAGGCGATTGCCGCCCGCTTTGAGCAGGTCGTAGGCGAGGCCGTTGGCGAGGCCGTTGGCGAGGCCGAGGAGGAAGTCAGCGGGCATGATTTACGGGAGAATGAATCTACGGAAATAACACTGAACGAGACGGCCTCCAACGTGACTTGATAAAGCACGAGGGGTCGGGGTCTGTCATGCTCGCGGAGGTGCAAGGGCGTTAAGTAGCGATCTCGTTGACGTAAACGCAGACATTTGCACCGGACGCTTCGAGGGTACGTTCGCATTTGAGAATGCTCACTCCGCAGCTGCGGTCCCTTAACCTTAACGCCATTGCGCAAAGGCGGGCATGACACCCAGTTTCGCCTCTGATTCTACTTCACTTCTCGGCAATTTCAAACGTCGCCACCACGGGCCGATGATCCGACGCCTCTTGACCCGGCGGCTCTTCGACGATTGTACACGATTGCAGCGTCTCGACCAACGGCTGGCTGACCCACACATAGTCGATGCACACGGGGCGCTCGGCGGGGATGTACGTCTTGCGGGGGGCGCCGCCGCAGTGGCGATACGCATCCGTGTACCCCGCCTTTTCCAGTGAGGCGACCACGCGCAAATCGCCCGCGCCGGTAAGATTTTGCTTGGCCTCCTGCGCGGCCAGCTCGTCGAGCGCCAGCTCTTCCTGCGCGGCGTCGAGGGGGCTGACGGCGTTGAAATCGCCGATCACGACGTGGGGGCGATTGCGGTCGCGGACGGTCCACTGGCGCAGGGTACGCAGCTGGACGAGCCGCGCCTCTTCACTCGTGTGGTCGAGATGGGTGACGTAGGCGGTGAAGGACTGGCCGCTCGGCAAAATAATGCGCCCCTCCAGCAGACCGCGCGTTTCCAGGCCGTCGAGCAGCGCGGCCTGCTTTGGCTCTTTGGGCGTGAGATGATGGGCGGCGCTGGCAATAATCGGCCAGCGCGAGAGCAGGGCGTTGCCGTAGGCGTCGGCGGGCATCTCGTTTTGGGCGGGCCAGCGCAGGCAGGGGCCAAAGACGAAGTGCAGCCCCAGCTCCTCGGCCAGGATTTCCAGCGCCGGTCGGTCATCGTTTGCTTTATTCTCAACGACGCGTGGGTAAAAAACTTCGTTGAGGCCGACGATGTCCGCGTCGATCTCGCCCAACACGTGGGCGACGGCATCGAGATTGGGTGCGCCGTCTCGAGTGCGCCAGCCGTGGATGTTGTAGGTGGCAATTTTCATGGGACGAGCCGCCGAATCAAAGGGGGTGAGAATTTGTTGGACCACTCGCTACAGTGTACAACAGAATCAGAATTTAACCGCAGATGAACGCGGATAAACGCAAATAGTCGACGACCTTTCCGGAAGCTGCGCAGCTTCCGGAAAGGCTTATCCAACAAAGCCCATGCCCCAACAGCTTACCCCCGCTGACCTCCGGCAGCACCTCGACCAGCACCACATCGATGCGACCCTGATCACCAACATTGGCGACACGCCGACCGTGGCCGATGCGGCGTGCGCGCTCGGCGTATCGCCGACGCAAATTGTAAAGACGCTGCTCTTTCTGCTCAAGCAAGCCGATGGCTCGCGTGATCCGGTGGTGGTGATCGGCCACGGCGAGGGGCGCGTGGACAAGAAAGCGCTGGCGCGGCACTTTGGCTTGGGGGCCAAGAAGGTCAAGCTGGCGGACGGCGAGACGGTGCTTCGGCTGCTTGGCTACCCGGCGGGTGGCGTGCCGCCCCTGGGCCACCGCACGCCGCTGCCCACGGTTATCGACGCATCGGTGATTGCGCTGGCTGAGACATTTGACGTAATTTTTGCGGGCGGCGGCGATGATCGGACCATGCTGCGTCTTTCCGTAGCGGAGCTGCGGCGCGCCGTGGAAGCCGAGGCCGCATCGGTGGAGCTGGTCGCGGTCAGTGAATAAGACGAGAAAAGACCCCAAGGATTTCTAAAATTCCCTGGGGTCTCTCTTTGCTGCGCCCGTCACCAGCCACAAATTTTCTAACTCGACGGCCGCACCGGCTGATAGGGCATCGTCTCGGTTTGCGGATCGCGGCTGCCCTCGCGCGGAGTGCTGGGTGCGGCCTCTCGCTGCGGACCTTCCCGCTGTGGAGCCTCTCGCTGTAGAGTCTCTCGCTGAGGGCTGCGCAAGCCATTGAGCTCGACCCCGCGCTTGCGTCCGCGGCTGTAGTCGTAAACGCCGACGTCGATCTGCTGCTCGGCACGCGCCTGCTGCATCGTCCCGCAGTTGACGCAAATATCCCAATCCTGGCGGATGAGCTTGCTGCAGTTGATGCAGGCGTGCTGAAGCTGGCTGTGGCAGTTGGGGCAGAAGACCCACTCGTCCTTCACCGGCACGCCACAGGAGTAGCAAGCGAGCGTCTCCTCCAGCTCGCGCAGCAGCGCTTCCTCTTCCAGCGCGCGGTCGTAGATTTCGGCCAGCGTCTCCTTGGGCCGGATCATGGAGTAGAGCACGAGGCCAACGATGGGGAAAATTAGCACGAGCAGGCAGGCCAGCAGGATCGCCAGCCAGTCCCGCGTGCGCGAGCGGATGTCGTTAAAGGTCCAAATGCCCATGGCAATCCAGAACGCGAAGAGAAACGCGCCCAGCACGGCGACGACAACGCCGACGAGGGTGGAAATTGTATTCGCTGCATCAGCCATAAAGATCAAGCTCCGAGTAGGGTGGCGCGCGCCACACAGTCAGTCCACGTCCGCGCGCGAGCCACTTGGACGGCCCGTCGCAGGGGCGATTATAGCGCAGGCGCAGGGAATGACCAAACGTGTAAATGGAGAAATGCGTTTGACAACCGCCGGCGATCCGTGCTATAGTCAGACGGTGGATTGTCGCGCGACAATTCATCTGCGTCTCCATCTGCCTCAACTTGAGCTCCGGTGCTGGCCGATGTACCGCTTGCAAAGCAAACAGGTTACCTCTCTGCACTGCTTTCAACCACATCACATCTAGCCACTACATCTACCTATCCACCGGTGATACCCACCGGCGATACTCACTGGCGACGCGGCTTTCCGCCACCGCTGACCAAGCGTTGGTCGGCTCACGTCTGTTTTCCACTGTAGCTTTGCTTGGGGCTCCGCTCCCAAACAAACGACCCAAGCAGGCCACAGCCCATTTACTTCACACAAATCAATTTACACAAACCATCCAATTTTTCCACGAAAGGACCTTTATGAATCGCAAATTATTTTTGAGCCTGCTGCTGATGCTCACCCTGGCGCTGGCCGCCTGCGCGGGTACGGCCGCGCCCGATCCCGCTGCCGAACTCCCCGCCGAAGGGGAAGCCGCCGCGGATGATGGGGCCGAGACGGCCGCTGAACCCGCTGCCGAAGAGGCCGCGCCCGCTGCCCAAGAGGGCGGCACGCTGCAAACCGTACTGGATCGCGGCAACGTGGTCTGCGTGGGCAACGCCAACCTGCCCGGCTTTGGCTTCCTGGACGAGGAAGGCAACTTCTCCGGCTTTGACGTGGACTTCTGCCGCGCGCTAGCCGCCGCCGTCTTTGGCGACAGCGAAGCCTATGAGATTCGCCCCACCACC
Organism: Caldilineaceae bacterium; assembly: GCA_965213535.1. Lineage (GTDB taxonomy): Bacteria > Chloroflexota > Anaerolineae > Caldilineales > Caldilineaceae > JBCCFC01. Next base: position 4,194,959 of record OZ243888.1, on the reverse strand, counting down.
GCCGCCGAGCGCTTTACCGTGCTGCAGGCGGGCGAGGGCGACGTGCTCTTCCGCAACACCACGTGGACGCTCTCGCGCGACACCACGCTGGGCGCCAACTTTGCGCCGATCACCTTCTATGACGGCCAGGGCATCATGGTGCGCGAGGAAACGGGCGTGGCAACGCTGGCCGATCTCAACGGCGCGTCCGTCTGCGTACAGACGGGCACGACCACCGAGCTGAACCTGGCCGACCAAATGGCCGCGGCGGGCATCGACTACGAGCCCGTTGTCTTCGAGACAGTCGACGAGACCACGAACGCTTACGAAGAAGGCCGCTGCGACGCCTACACCACGGACAAGTCCGGCCTGGTTTCGGTGCGCACCACCCTCTCCGACCCCGACGCCCACGTGATTTTGGACGTGACGCTCTCCAAGGAGCCGCTGGCCCCCATGGTGCGCCAGGGCGACGATCAGTGGTACGACATCGTGACGTGGACCGTTTTCACCACCTTCTTGGCCGAGGAGCTGGGCATTACCTCCGAGAACATCGGCGAGTTTGAGGGCAGCACGGACCCGAATGTGGCGCGTCTGCTGGGCACCGAAGGCGAGTTTGGCGACAGCCTGGGCCTCAGCGCGGATTGGGCCGCCAACGTGATTTCGCAGGTGGGCAACTACGGCGAAATCTACGAACGCAACCTCGGCCCGGACACGCTCTTTGATCTGCCGCGCGGCCAGAACGCGCTCTACACCGAAGGTGGCCTGCTCTACGCGCCGCCGGTGCGCTAAGTAGGCTGACGCGGAGACGCAGAGACAGGGGGACGCGGGGATTAAGTACGCAGTGTTTAGGTAAGTTGCAAAAAAGCTTGCGTACCCAATCCCCGTGTCCCCGCGTCTCTCCCTCCCCGTGTCCTTCCGTTTCTTCCATCTGCCCATCTTCCCCCTCTTCACACCATGCAAGGCACAATTTCCCCCCAACCTTCGCGCCCCCCTTTTTGGCGAGACGAACGCATTATCGGCGTGCTGACCCAGGTGCTCGTCGTTGTCGGCGTGGCGCTGCTCGCCTGGTTTCTCTACAGCAACATGGTCACGCAGCTGCGCGCCCAGCTCGGCGTACCCATTACCTTTAGCTTTTGGGACGATACCGCCAGCTTTGACATCACCGGTTCGGTGGGAACGGAGCTGCTGGACTATTCGCGCACGAGCAGCTATGGCCGCGCCTTTTTTGTGGGGCTGATCAACACGCTCGTGGTGGCTGTGGTCGGCATTGTGCTGGCGACCATTTTGGGCAGCCTTGTTGGCGTGGCGCGGCTTTCGCCCAACTGGCTGTTGAGCAAGCTGGCCGCCGTCTACGTGGACGCCTTCCGCAACGTGCCGCTGCTGCTGCTCCTGATTTTTTGGTCGCAGGCCGTCTTTCAAAAGCTGCCCGGGTTGCAAGAGGCCATTGTTTTGCCCGGCCCCATCTTTATCAGCATCAAGGGCGTTGCGGTTCCCTGGGGCACGCCAACCGATTCGTGGGACAGTTACCAGTTGGTGTTGCTCGCTGCACTGCTGGTTGCCGTTGCGACGGGCATTGTGCTCACCGTTCAGGGGCGACGCAGCGGGCGGATGCCGCTCGTTACGCTCTGGTCAATTGCAGCGTTTTTGGGCGTGGCTGCCGTGGGCTGGCTGGTTCTGCCCCAGCCGCTCACCCTCACGCAACCGGAGCTGTCCGGCTTCAACACCACGGGCGGCTACTTGATGCGCCCCGAACTGCTGGCGCTTATCTCTGGGTTGACCATTTACACCGCGGCCTTTATTGCCGAAATCGTGCGCGCGGGCATCCAGGCCGTTTCCAAAGGGCAGCGCGAAGCCGCCACGGCGCTCGGCCTCAACACCGGGCAGACGCTGCGCCTGATTATTTTCCCCCAGGCCCTGCGCGTGATGATCCCGCCGATGACGAGCCAGTATCTCAACCTGACCAAAAATTCGTCGCTCGCCATTGCCATTGGCTACCCCGATCTTTTTCTGGTGGCGGGCAACACCATCCGCAACCAGACGGGGCGCACGCCAGAAGTGCTGCTGCTCGTCATGGCCGTTTATTTGACCCTGAGCCTCATCACCTCGTTCGCCATGAACCTCTACAACCGCCGCATCCAACTGATCGAGCGGTAGTGTAGGACAAGCTGTTAACTTGTCCCCAAGCAGGCCAACGGCTTGCGCCACTCCGGAGCCCGCCATGTCCGTCGCCACCACCACCCCGTCGCGCGAAATGCTCGTGCCGCCCAGCGAACGCAGTACGCCTACAGCTTGGCTACGCAAAAACTTATTTAGTAGCTGGCTCAATACGCTGCTGACCATCTTCTCGCTCGTACTAATTTATCTAATCGTGCGTCCCACCCTAAGCTGGGCGCTCAATGCGGCGGACTGGGCCGTAATTCCCGCCAACATCAATTTGATCATGCGCGGGCGCTACCCCGCCAGCGAGACGTGGCGCATTTGGGGCGCACTCTACACACTGGCCACGCTGATTGGATTAACGGCGGGCCTCAACATCAAGCGACCGGGCACGCCAGCCTTTGTGATTGGCGCCCTCCCGCTGCTGCTGCTGCTGGCGCCTTTTGCCTCGAACGAGGCACGGATCAGCCTGCTGATTTTGGAGGCCTGTCTGCTGGCCGCCTTTGCCCTGGCGCGCTTTGGGCCGCAGCGCGCCATCAACGCGCTAATCGTGCCCGCCTGGGTGCTATATTTTCCGCTGCTGATCTATTTGATTCGCGGTTTGGGCCTTGCACTGCCCGTCGTGGAGACGCAGTTTTGGGGTGGGCTGGTGCTGTCGCTGATGCTGGCGGCCGTCGGCATTGCGCTGTCGTTTCCCATCGGCGTGCTGCTGGCGCTGGGTCGCCGCTCCAAGCTGCCAGCCATTCGCACGCTTTGCGTGCTCTACATTGAATTTATCCGCGGCGTGCCGCTGATTACGCTGCTCTTTTTCGCCGTGGTTGCGCTACAGCTCTTCCTGCCGCAGGGTACGCCACCCATCAACGGCGTCATCCGCGTCACGGTCGCGATTACGCTCTTCTCGGCGGCCTACACGGCGGAGAACGTGCGCGGTGGCTTGCAGTCGATTCCCAAGGGGCAGAACGAAGCCGCCATTGCGCTGGGTCTCAACGGCTTCCAGTCCATGTTCTTTATCGTGCTGCCCCAGGCCCTGCGCGCGGTGATTCCCGTGCTGGTGGGCCAGTTTATTGGGCTATTCAAGGATACATCGCTCGTGGCGCTCGTCGGGTTGTTCGACCTGCTCGGTATTGCCCGCGCCATTTTGTCCAATCCCAATTGGATTGGCCGCGCCCAGGAGATTTATCTCTTCCTCGGCGTCATCTATTGGGTCTTCTGCTACGCCATGGCTTACGCCAGCCGCCGCATCGAGCGCTCGCTGGGCGTCGGGGAAAGGTAAGAAGAAAAAATTGAAGATTGGTGAATGAAGATTGGGTAGCTGACGAAGCTTCTAATCTCCAATCGCTAGGCTAATTCAAGAAAATAAGTATACCGCGAATGTGACTGTCACTGCCCGCAACCGGTGAAGAATTCGCATAATTGTCTGGGCAGTGACTGTCACAGGGTATAGCTAATTTTCTGGAACGGCTTTAGGAACAAATTACGCAGCTTTTGTCGGTGCGGCTTGCAGCCCCGCACGGCGTCGCACTTCCCTCCTGACAATCAGACGGGGACTTCAACCATTGCGCAGCTAAAGGCAGCGCCTACGACTTATTGAGAACGTGGAGAAACTTATGAGCGACAACGGAACCCCCAACGGAACCCCCAACGGAGACCCGATCATCGTCTGCCGCGATGTAAACAAGTGGTACGGAGAATTTCACGTGCTGCGCGGCATTACGATGGACGTGGCGAGGGGCGAGGTGATCGTGATCTGCGGGCCTTCCGGCTCCGGCAAATCGACCTTTATCCGCACGATCAACCGGCTGGAGGAGCACCAGCAGGGCGACATCATCGTGGACGGCATCGAGCTGAGCCACGATGTGCGCAACATCGACGCCATCCGCCGCGAGACGGGCATGGTCTTTCAGCAGTTTAACTTATTTCCGCACCTGACCGTGCTGCAAAATGTCTCGCTCGCGCCGATTCAGGTGCGCAAGCAGAAGAAGAAGGAAGCGCAGGATCATGCCATGAGCCTACTCGAACGCGTCGGCATTCCGGAGCAGGCGGCCAAATATCCCGGCCAGCTCTCCGGCGGCCAGCAGCAGCGCGTCGCCATTGCGCGCGCCCTGGCCATGCGCCCCAAGATCATGCTCTTCGACGAGCCGACTTCGGCCCTCGATCCGGAGATGATCAAGGAGGTGCTGGACGTGATGGAGGAGCTCGCCGAATCCGGCATGACAATGCTGGTAGTGACCCACGAAATGGGCTTTGCCCGCGCCGTGGCCGACCGCATCAGCATGTTTGACTACGGCGAAATCGTCGAAGCCGCGCCGCCGGAGGAATTCTTCAACCACCCCAAGCACGAGCGGACGAAGTTATTTTTGAGCCAGATTTTGCAGCACTAAACGCGTGATTAGGTGACGGTCACCGGCTCCTTACCCACACGCTTCGTATTAGCTTGCAGGGCCGTGCGGCGACGCAGTAGCAGTTTAAGGAATTAATCGGGTAATCTTGTTGGCCCGTGCGCACGAGGGCGTGCGCACTCCTCATTTTACCTACTTATTTCGTTAATCTGCCAGAGCGCCGGGTAGGCACTTCCATGCAGAGCGTGGGAACGAGCAAAAGGAAAGGCCCCAGGTTTGCTGAAAACCTGGGGCCTTTCCTTTTGCCTATCTAAATTACCGCAGCGCCACGTCATCCTCCTCGACCTCCGGCGTGGCCGTCGGCTCCGGCGGCGGTGCACCGGCAATCCACTGGCGGTACAACTCTTCGATGCGCGGATTGTCCAGCGCCTCAATCTCGGTGAGCCACGTCGCCTCGTCAACAATGCCGTAGCGGTGTGCTGCCAGGTACTCCTGCAAAAAGCGCCGGAAGCGGCGCTCGCCAATCTCCTGGCGCAGCGCATCGTAAAAGAGCGCACCCTTGCCGTAGACCACCGCCTCGTACTGCGCGCCGCTGCCGTAGCTCGCCACCGGCCCGGCAATTGGCGCGTCGCCGCCGAGGGCGCGCAGTGAATCGACGGCGCGCTGCCAGCGCTCCGCCTGCAGGGCCAGCGCCCGCTGGCTGCCCCGCAATCCCTCAAAATAGAGCTTGACCGAATACTCGGCCAGCGCCTCGTCCAGCCACGGCTCGTTGACGGGGTCGCTGTGCACCGTCTGGTACCACCACTGGTGCGCCACCTCGTGCGCGACCAAAAATTCGAGGTTGGCGCGCTCCTCGCGGTAGGCCTGCACGCCAATCAGGTTGACCTGTGGATACTCCATGCCGCGCATCGTCAGCGGCGCGGGCGCGATGCTCATGTCGCGGAAGGGGTAGGGGCCAAAGTCGTCGCTGTAGATGCGCAGCGCGGCGGCGGCGTAGGTGAGGGCATCGCGCCCCGCCCCCTCGTCGCCCGGCAGCCAGTAGGAGGTGACGCGCGTGCCGTAGGCCTCCGCTGTCGCCGAATCAAAAAAGGGGCTGGTGTGCAGGAAAAATTCGCGCGCCGGCCCAGCGACCCAAACGTGCTGGCGACCGCGCCCCTCCGGCGTGGCGACCACCGTGCTGGTGATCAGCGTGCCGCTGGCCACGGGCACAAAATCGAGGGGCAGCGTTGCCGTGACGGCGAAGAGCGAGGCCACATTAAAGGCCGCATCGCCGCGAGCCGAGCCCTGCTCCAGCCACCAGCCGCTTGCCCCGCTCGCGCCATCCTGGTAGACCGCCAGCGCGGGATAGAAGAGCGGCAGGCTGATCATGCCCTGGCTGCGGCCAAAGAGCGCGTAGGTCTCCGCTGGCAGATCGGGCCAGGCGGGCACGCTCACCGTCCACGACGTGTCGACCGTGACGGCTTCGCCGGGGAGCAGCACGTCGGGCAGGTTGACGCGCAGCGCCGTCCCGTTGGCGCGATAGGTGAAGACCGCCGCGCGCCCGTCGATCAGCGCACGCTCGATGCGCATTTCGCCGCCGTAATGGGGCAGCGCGGGGTAGAGCCGAAACATGAGGTAGCTCCACGGTTCGCCGCTCGCGTTGGTGATCTCGATGCGGGCGCGGCCCACCACTTCGGGCAGCGGCTCGTCCGCACCCTGGCGCAGGCGCACGTCGATGGCGTAGCGGGGCGCTTGCGCCAGGCCGTCGAACTCAGCCTGGTGAGCGGCCAGGACGGCGGGGCGATAGCGGGCGTAAGGGTCGACGGGGTCGGCAGCCTGGCGTGCGCCGCAAGCACTTAGCGCCAGCACGGCCGCCAGCAGCAACGTTGCCGCGCCAGTGGCGCCGACGAGGCGGAGGGGTTGCCAGCCTTGTGGGGCGGGGGGGAAAGCCGGATTGTTCATCTTGGAATCGAGTATAGCACGCTGGTCACAGCAGCGGCAATCGGGCGCTGTCGCGCGCGACCCCCAGATTGGGGGGTTGATCTGTCATTTCGAGCGGCTCTCCAAACCACCGGAGCAGACGAGGCTAAACCAGCGGGAAATCTTTATGCCGCTTTCTCCCAACCCAAAGCTGTTTCAAGAATACCGCCGTGGTGATTTGCGAGCCACAAGGAGTGTATCCGCAGAGATGGCTGGACGAGTGCAGCGGAGAACCGCCTTCTGGCAACGCCAATCGCAGCAAGCTGCAGCGCAGGCACAAATGCCTAATTAAAGTTAGGTCTCATCCTGACACAGACCGTGTACGTTAAACGTACAACCAGATACTCCTCGATCAAAGAGGCCCCGGAAATTGTCAGGCGATTTTAATATACCCGCGCCCCATTCTAGCACTTCCGTGGTATCTTGGAGTGATATTTTGAGATTTATATCTAAATTAAGGAATAACCCATGCGCCGACCGTCTCCCCCACGGGTCTTTGTCGTACTTGCCCTGCTGCTTTTGCTGCAAGTAAGCAGCCTCCCCACCGCCCACGCCGACGCCTTCACCGTAACCAAAACCGAAGATACCAACGACGGTACGTGCGACAGCGACTGCTCGCTGCGCGAGGCCGTCATCGCCGCCAACGCCAGCCTCGGCGGCGATGTGATCACCATCCCGGCGGGAATCTACACGCTCACCCGCTCCGGCCCCACCGAAGATGGCTACGACGCGACCGTCGGCGATCTCGACCTGCTGGGCGACATTGAGCTTCGCGGCGCGGGCGCGGAGGTGACCATCATCTCGGCGGAGGGCCTGGCCGATGGGGAAGAGATTCTCTACACGCTCGACACGCGCGTCTTCGACATCACCGGCGATGTACTAATCCAGGATTTGACCGTCGCCGATGGTGATCTGGTCGACAACGATCCGGATAGCAACGGCGGCGGCATTCGCTCTGTCAACGGCCAGCTCGAGCTGACGCGCGTCGCCGTGCGCGGCAATGAGGTGGGCAACAACGGTGGCGGCATTTTCGTCGACAGCGGCAGCCTGCTCACGATTACCGACAGCACCATTGCCGACAACTTCGCCGCGGGCACGGATGCAACCGACGGCGGCGGCGGCCTCTTTATCGGCGGCTCCAGCGACAACGTGCTGATTGACCGCTCGCTCTTCGTCGGCAACTTTGCGGCGCGGCGCGGCGGCGGCGTGAGCAACCTGACCAACACGACCAACATCTACAACAGCACCTTTAGCAACAACGAGGCGTTGGACGGCGGCGCGATCTACAACGACCGCTCGGTGACCGACCTGCGCAACGTCACCATTACCGGCAACGCGACGAACAACGAGGAGGCCGCGGCTTTTGTCACGGAGCAAGGGTTCACGTCGCTCGGCAACGTGGTTATCGCCAACAGCAGCGGCGATTTCGACTGTAAATTGGTCGGCGAGCCGGGCTTTGCCGACAACGGCGGCAACCTCGTTGAGGACGATAGCTGTGGCTTCGAGGAGGGCAGCGATCCGCTGCTCGGCCCGCTGGCGGACAACGGCGGCCCCACGCAGACGCACCCGCCGCTCGACGGCAGCCCGCTGATCGACAGCGGCAACAACGGCATTTGCAGCAGCCCCCAGGTCGGCAACGTCGACCAGCGCGGCGTGGTGCGCCCGCAGAACGCGACGGGTGACGAAGTCAACGACTGCGACATTGGTGCGGTCGAGGTGGGCAATTTGCCCGCCGAGCCGCCCAATCTGCCCGTCCTGCTCAGCGCAACGGTCGGCGACGGCGGCGACACGCTCAACGTAACCGGCCGCCTCAGCGATGTGCCCCATACGAATTACGAGATTGCCTTCTTCTCCGCTGCTTTCTGCGAAGCCGATGGCCCGGATGGCGATGAGGGAGAAGGCATTAGCCTGCTCAACACGGGCACGGTGACGACCAACGGCAGCGGCAACGTCTACTTCAATCTGAGTTTGGCGCTGAATGAGGATGGCCTCTCCGGGCGCGACTTTGTCACCGCGCGGGCCTCCGCAAGCGGCGAAAATTCCGATTTCTCGCGCTGCACCACCGTCGACCCCAACAACACCTCGTGGCCCAATGCGCTCCCGCTCGATTTGAGCGGCTCGCCCGAATCGCCGACGGCCAGCACCAGCCAGTACATCGACAGCCCCGGCCAGACGCGCTGGTACAAATTCTCGGTGCAGCCGAGCAGCCAAGCGGTCATCACGCTAGGCAACCTGCCCGCCGACTACAACCTCACCGTCTACGGCGACATCGACGCGGCATATCAGAAGCTGTTCAATAATTCGGACGATTTGACGCTGCTCAACGCCGAGTTCGCACCCGAAGCGTTTAGCCCAGAAGCCTTTAGCCCCGAAGCGTTTAGCCCGGAGGCGTTCTCGCCCGAGGCGTTCTCGCCGGAAGCGTTCAGCCCCGAAGCCTTTAGCCCGCTGGTCTTCTCACCCGAAGCGTTTTCCCCGGAGGCATTCTCGCCGGAAGCCTTTAGCCCCGAAGCGTTTTCACCGGAAGCGTTTAGCCCAGAAGCATTCAGCCCAGAGGCGTTTTCGCCGGAGGCATTCTCGCCGGAAGCCTTCAGCCCAGAGGCGTTTTCGCCCGAAGCCTTCTCCGCCGCGCAGACGCAGAACATTCTCGGCGTTTCCAGCTTCACCGGCGTGGCGAGCGAGGGTTTGCATCTCAACACCTGGGCCAACGCGGATGATTTCTACGTGCGCGTCACCGGGCGCAACGGCGCGTTTAGCCTCGCCTCTCCCTACACGCTCGACGTGACGCTGCTCACCGGCGGCTGTCGCAACGTCTCGGCAGCGCTGCCGGAGACGTCGCTCGCCAGCGTACCCGGCAATTTCGAGACGCTGATCCTCGCCGACTTCGAGCGCCTCGGCGCGGGCGGCATCGACCCGACGACGGCCCAGGCGCGGCTGGCCACGCTGGCTGCACGCCCCGACGTGCGCGGCACGATTATCGACGTGAGCGGCGACGTTCGCATCGCCGCCGCGAATCAGCAAGCCGACGCCAACACAGCCTGCCCCTACGCCAAGAATCTCGTCGCCAACTCGATCAAGCGCGTGGTCGAGCGCTACCGGGCGGACAATCCGCTGCGCTATCTCGTGCTCGTGGGCAATGACGAGGTGATTCCCTTCTACCGCTACCCGGACGAAGCGCTGCTCGCCGCCGAGCAAAATTTCGTGCCGCCGGTGCGCGACGACACCGCCTCGCAGGCCAGCCTGCGCCTGAGCTACGTCCTGGGCCAGGACGAATACGGCTCCACGCTTGACATTGCGCGCGGCCCCAGCGCGCTGCCCATTCCCGATCTCGCGGTTGGGCGGCTGGTGGAGACGCCGGACGAAATTGTCACCGTGGTGGACGCCTACCTCGCCACGCCCAACGGCGTTGCGCCCACGCCGGCAAGCGCGCTGGTGACGGGCTACGACTTCCTCTTCGATGCGGCCCAGGCCGTGCAGAGCGAACTGAGCGCGGGCCTCGGCGGGCCGGTGGACGCGCTGCTGACGGCGGGCGACGTGTCGCCGACCGACCCGCGCTCGTGGACGGCGGATCAGCTGCGCACGGCGCTGCTGGGCCAGCGCCACGATTTGGTCTATCTAGCGGGCCACTTTAGCGCCAGCGGTGCGCTGGCCGCCGATTACGAGACGCGGCTGGCCGCTGGCGAGGTCGCCAGCTCGCCGGTGGATTTGACGAACGCGCTGATCTTTAGCGCGGGCTGTCACTCCGGCTACAACGTGGTCAACAGCCACGCCGTCAACAACCTGACCGAGACGCCCGATTGGGCGCAGGCCTTTGCCCGCAAGGGCGCGACCTTTATCGGCGGCACGGGCTACCAATATGGCGACACCGACTTTATCGAGTACGGCGAGCGCCTCTACCTCGAATTTTCGAGCCAGCTGCGGCGCGGCTCCGGCCCCGTCGCCGTTGGTGAGGCGCTGACCCAGGCCAAGCGCACCTATCTCGCCGAGACGACCGACCTGCGCGGCATCCACGAGAAGACGGTGCTCCAGTCCACCCTCTTTGGCCTGCCCATGCTGCGGGTCGACCTGCCGAACGGACGGGGCACGCCGCCCGCCGAGCCCTCGATTGTCCCTGGCACGAACCCCTACGCCGCCAATCCCGGCGCGGCCCTTGGCCTGCGCTTTGCGGACGTAACCATCGACCCGGCGCTGACGCGGCTGGATATTCCGCTGCAAAACGTGCGGGACAACAGCAGCGTCACCGCCGTTTACTGGACGGGCTCGGACGGCGCGGTGAGCAACCCGGCGGAGCCCGTGCTGCCGCTGGAGCGCAGCAACGTCAACGTGCCGGGCCAGACGCTGCGCGGCGTGGGTTTCCGCAGCGGCAGCTTTGCCGACACCGTGGGCCGCCTGCCGCTCACCGGCGCGCCCACCACCGAGATTCGCGGCGTCCACGCCCCCTTCCTCAGCGACACCTTCTTCCCCGTGCAGTTCTACCGCGCCAACTATCTGGGCGCGCTGATCGACGGCGTCACCCGCTTCAACGTCACCCCGATCCAGTATAAATCGGGGGTCGACCCGGCAACGAGCACCGAGCGTCGCTTCTCGCAGCTGGCCTTTCGCCTCTTCTACAGCAGCTACACCGGCAGCGGCAGCGACGGCAACCAGCCCGCCCTCGCCGCCCCCCCCACGATTTCGCAGATTGGCGCGAGCGTCGAAGACAACGGGGTTGACGATGGGGTCGACAGTGAAGCGCAGTTCCGCATCCGCGTCGTCGGCGACCCGTCGGCGGGCGTGCAGGAGGTGTGGATCACCTACACGGGCGATGGCAATTTGGCCGGGCAGTGGCAGTCGCTGGACCTGACGCAAACGGGCGGCGATTCAACGCTCTGGACGGGCAGCCTGCCGCTGAGCAACACGACGCCGGGCACATTGCGCTTCGTCGTGCAGGCGGCAAACGGCGTTGGGCTGGTCAGCCTCGCGGCCAACGAGGGCGCGTACTACCCGCTGAGCGGCACGCTCGTCGACCCCGGCCAGCCGGGCGATCCCGGCCCCGCGCCGACGGCTCTGTCGCTGCTCGCGCCGCCGACGTCTGGTCGCTACGGCGAGACGGTTCCCGTCCGCGCGCAGCTGCTCGACCAGAACGGTACGCCGCTCGCCAACCAGCGCTTGACCTTCAAGCTGGGCGGTCAACAGCGTTCGGCCACGACGGTCAACAGCGGTGAGGCGACGGTCAACTTCCCGCTCTTTGCCGCACCCAACCAGTACAGCCTGGGCGTCGGCTTTGCGGGCAACGAGACCGATGCGTCGTCGACCGCAGCAGCCAGCTTCCGGCTCAATAAGCAGGACACGCTGCTCAACCTTGCGCCAGCAAGCGCCAGCGCGCCGGTCGATAGCGAGGCCGGCCTCGTCGCCACGCTGCGCGACGTGCAAAATCGCCCGCTGCGCGAGGAGAGCGTTATTTTCCTCGTGAGCGACGGCAGCAACAGCTACAACGTTCCGATTATCACCGACTTTTCCGGTCGCGCGCGGCTGCGCAACGTGCCGCTGCCCGCCGGTGCTTACACGGTGGACGCCTACTTCAGCGGCAACATCCCGCTGCCGGGCGGCGCGCTGACGATTGTCGACGCCCTCTATAATCCGTCCACGGCCAGCGCCTCGCTGACGCTGACGCCGCTCACCCAGCCGCAGCCGGTCAAGCCGGTGCTGGAGTGCGTGGTGGAGAATGGGCCGGGCGACTTCACAGCGCGCTTTGGCTACCTCAACGAGAACGGCGAGACGGTCGGCATTCCGGTGGGCGGCGACAACAAATTCTCGCCCGACCCACAAGATCGCGGCCAGCCGACCGACTTTGCGCCGGGTCGCGTGGTCGAAGCGTTCGGCGTCGACTTCGACGGCTCGAACCTGGTGTGGACGCTGACAGGGCCGGATGGCTCGCGGCGCACGGCTACGGCGTCGAGCGGTTCGACGCGCTGTGCGGGTGAGCCGGAGCCGGAGGCGCGGGTGCTCTACCTGTCGAGCAGCACGGGCGGTCGCGTCGATGGCGTCTCTTTCCGCGACGAGGACATCCTCGGCTACAGCCTGGAAACGGGCGAGTGGTTCCTGCTCTTCGACGGCTCGGACGCGGGCCTTGCGCGCAACGACATCAACGCCTTCCACATTCTGGGCGACGGCTCGATTTTGATGAGCCTGAATCGCTGGCAGCAGCTGCCCAGCCTCGGCTGGGTGCGCGACACGGACGTGCTGCGCTTTGTGCCCGCGAGCCTCGGTGCGCAGACGGCTGGCAGCTTCGAGCTTTATCTCGACGGCTACAGCGTCGGCCTCATCCACCCCAGCAAGGATATCGACGCGCTGAGCATCGCGCCGGATGGTCGCCTGCTGATCAGCACGCTGGGCAACGCCTTTGTGCCGGCCAGCGGCGGCGGCATCGTCTTCGCCCGCGATGAGGATATTATCGCGCTCAACGGCGACGGGCGCTGGAGCTTCTACTTCGACGGCTCGGATGTGGGCCTCACCCGCGGCTCGGAGGATGTGTGGGCGCTGTGGGTGGATGTCGAAGGCGCGGAGGGCGACACGGGCGAGCTGTACTTGAGCACGGCGGGCCGCTACCGCGCCAACGGCAGCAGCGGCAATGGCGACAGCGTCTTTATCTGCGCACCGCAGTCGCTGGGCTACCGCACCGATTGCACCTTGCGCGACTTTGTCGACGGCTCGACCCGCCAGAGCATCGACGGTCTTTCCGTTGCTGGCCTGCTGCCCGCCTTTGATGGCAAGGTGCAAGTCGCCGATGTCGACGACGCGCCGGAGGTCGACGAGGCGCTGGACGACGATGTGGAAGAGAGCGACATTTTCCTGCCGCTGATCAATCGGTAGCGGGCTGGTCTGTTCGGTCGTAGCTGCCCAGCGCGCTGGGCAGCTACGACCGAAGCCTGCTCAAATGGTTACTGAATAACTTCCCAACCTAAAGAGGCGCAACGTGCCCCATCGATGACCAGCGTGAGGGGTGGGTGCGCCCCAAATTTTTGGGGCGTTCGACCCCACCCCCCTCAACATTGGTTCGTAAGCCACGAAGCTTCGGAATCCCCCTCCCCGCGCGCCCTTTGGCAGGCGCAGGGGCCGGAGGGGGTTGGGGTGGGGTCAGGTATGCCATCTCCGGCAAGTCGCCTTGTGCCGAAGCTCGCCACTTTTCCAAGACGCACCCCGACCGATTTAGCTTGTTGCAGCTTCGCCCGTCGCGTGTTACTCTGCGCCGGTCTCCCTGTTGGCGAACGCCAACGCCAGCCACAACCAATAGATCGCAACCAGAAAGCTGGCAGCGGAGGCCCTGATTGTCTGGCTACCGGCGCTGCTGCTCGGCCTTTTGCTGCTCTGGGCAGTCAACCGTTTTGCCAATCCGCTTATCCTGCCCGGCACGCTGCTGGCGGCGGCGCTGCTCTTTTACCTGGCGCTCTGATTAAACATATCAGGAGCTCGAATTAAAATGCCAGCTAGTCCAGATGTTGTGTTGAAATTACCCCACACCACCCTCTCCGCCCCCGAATCCGCGCGCGCCCTCCCCCGCGAAAAGCTCATCGACATGTTCTACCGGATGCATCTCGTGCGCGCCTTTGAGGAGGCGGCCTGGGAGCAGTACGCGGCGGGCAACGTGCAGGGCACGATGCACCTCTGCATCGGCCAGGAGGCGACGGCCGTCGGCACGGTGGCGGCGCTGTGCAACGAGCGCGACGGCGATGCGATTACCGACCAGATTACGTCCACCCACCGCGGCCACGGCCACGCCATCGCCAAGGGGCAGGACGTGCGCGAGATGATGGCCGAGCTGCTGGCCAAGGAGACGGGCGTCTGCCTCGGTCGCGGCGGCTCGATGCACATGGCGGATCTCTCGCTGGGCAGCTTGGGCGCCAACGGCATTGTAGCGGGCGGGATGCCGCTGGCGGTGGGCGCGGGGCTGAGCGCGCAGCTGCAAAAAACGGGTCAGGTGATTGCCAGCTTTTTTGGCGACGGCGCGGTCAACAACGCCAACTTTCACGAGAGCCTCAACATGGCCTCGGTGTGGGATTTGCCGGTGATCTTCGTCTGCGAGAACAACCAGTACGCCATGTCCATGCCCGCCGAATTCTCGATTCCCGTACACGTGGCGGACCGCGCCAGCGCCTACGCCATTCCCGGCGAGCGCGTGGACGGCATGGACGTGCTCGCCGTCTACGAGGCGGTGAGCCGCGCCGCCCAGCGCGCCCGCGGTGGACAGGGGCCGACGCTGCTGGAGCTCGTCACCTATCGCTACCGCGGCCATTCGCGCAGCGACCGCGAACTCTATCGCACCAAAGAGGAAGTTGACGCGTGGCGCAAGCGCGACCCAATCCGCCACTTCCGCGATTGGCTCGTCGAGAACGAGCACCTGGACGCCGACGGCGCAGACAAAATCGAGCGGCGGGCGGAGCGGACGATGGAGGAGGCCGTCGACTTTGCGCGCGCTTCGGACGAACCGGCGGTGACGGAGGAAAATTTGCACCGCTTTGTTTATAACGAAGAGGAAGCGGTCGCGGCCAACCCAACTGCGGTCTTGCCCGCGTGGATAAAAAGCACGTTTGGCGAATCGACGCCGATCCTGCCCGACCCCGGCGCGCGCGAGATCACGATGTCGCAGGCGCTGAACGAGGCAATGGCCGCGGCGCTGGAGGCCGACGATAAGGTTGTGTTGCTGGGCGAGGACATTGGCGTCTACGGCGGTGCGTTTAGCGTAACCAACGGCTTGTTGGAACGCTTTGGCAAGGAGCGGGTGCGCGACACGCCCATTTCCGAGAACAACATTGCGGGCACGGCCGTCGGCGCGGGGATGACGGGGATGCGCCCGGTGGCCGAGATGCAGTTCATGGATTTTGCCACGCTGGCCATGGAGCAGATCGTGCTGCAGGGGGCGAAAATCCGCTACATGTTTGGCGGGCGCGCCCACGTCTCGATGGTGCTGCGCATGCCCGCGGGCTCCGGAACGGGCGCAGCGGCGCAGCACTCCCAGAGCCTCGAAGCGTGGTTTGTCAACGTGCCCGGCCTGCGCGTGGTCATGCCGTCGTCGCCCTACGACGCCAAGGGGCTGCTGTTGGCCGCGATCGCGGACAACAACCCGGTGATGTTTGTCGAGAACAAGCTGCTCTACAAGCGCAAAGGCCCGGTGCCGGAGGGGCCGTATCACGTGCCGCTCGGCGTGGCGGACGTGAAGCGCAAAGGGCGCGACGTGACGGTGGTGGGGACGGGCATTCTCGTGTCGCGGGCGCTGGAGGCGGCGGAGACGTTGGCGCAAGAGGGCATCGCATTAGAAGTGGTCGACCCGCGCACGCTCAAGCCGCTGGACACGGCGACGATTATCGAGTCGGTAAAGAAGACGGGGCGGCTGATCGTCGCCCACGAAGCGCCGCTCGTGGGCGGCTACGGCGGCGAGATCGCGGCGACGGTTGCACAGAGCGAGGCCTTTGCCTACCTCGAAGCGCCCATCGTCCGCCTCGGCGGCGCGGATACGCCCGTGCCCTACAACCGCGGCCTGGAGACGCTGATGTCGCCGCAGGTGGAGGATGTTGTCGAGGCGGCGCGGAAGATCGTGGGGTATGAGATTTAGTAGTGCTTATTGCTTATTGGGTTTCTCGTGGATTAAGTTGGTTTCGAGGATTGCTCAAGTTGTCAGCAACAAAGGATCGAGCAACCAGCAACCAGCAAACGGTCTTCGAGAAATGATCAAGTACCAGCAATAAGCAATAAGCAATAGGAAACACACCCATGAAAGCCATCATCATGCCCAAATTTGGCATGGATCAAGAGGAAGGAACCGTTGCCCACTGGCTCAAGCAGGAGGGCGAGGCGGTGCAGAAGGGCGAGGCGATCCTCGAAGTGGAGACCGACAAGGTCAATATGGAGGTGGAGGCGACGGCGAGCGGCACGCTGGCGGGGATCAGCGCGCAGCCGGGGAAGACTGTGCCGATTGGGGAGACGATTGGGTGGATTTTGGGTGAGGGGGAGTCGCTGGAGCAAGGGAGCAGGGGGGCAGGGGAGCGGGAGAAAGAAGAAGTCACAGCGCCTGCAAATGGACAAAGCGCCCCTGCCCAGAAAGCCACCCCCGTGGCGCGGCGGATGGCGAGCGAGCACGGGATTGACTTGAAGGCCATTGATACCAATGGCCGCATCACCAAAGCTCACGTCGAACGATATGTTCACGCACCACGCACCACGCATCGCGACCGCATTCTCGCCGTTCCCGCCGCCCGTCGGCTGGCCCGCGAGCTGGGCGTTGACTTGGCGACCGTCGACGGTAGGGGGCCGGGCGGGCGCGTGCAGTCGGTGGATGTCGAAGAAGTGGTCAGCTACCAGCGGTCAGCGGTTAGCAAATGGCGAGCTGACACCGTTGGTGGACAGGAAAGAAAAGACGGAGAACAGGAAACGGAAAACAAAAAACAGGAAACAGGAAACAGCCAACTTCCAATCGCCCGCGCCGTGCCGCTAACAACGATGCGCCGCACCATTGCCGAGCGACTTACGGCCTCCGTTCAGCAAGCGCCACAGTTTCAGGTGAGCGTCGATGTGGAAATGACGCGGGCGCAGGCAACGGTGGCCGAGGCGCGGACGTTTGCGGACGAAGGCGACGCACGCATTACGCTGACGGCGTTTATGGTGAAGGCCTGTGCGTGGGCGCTGGCGCGACATCCCGGCGTCAACGCCTCCTTTGCTGGCGATGCGATTTACGAGTGGGGCGCGATTAACGTGGGGGTGGCGGTGGCGGTGGAGAGCGGGCTGCTCGTGCCCGTGGTGCACGGCGTGGATCGGCTGAATCTGCAAGAGATTGCCGCACGACTGACCGATTTGAGCACGCGTGCCCAAGCGGGCAAGCTGCGGAGCGACGATCTGCAAGGCGGCACCTTTACCATCTCCAATCTCGGCATGTTTGGCGTCGATCGCTTCACGGCGATTCTCAACCCGCCGCAGGCGGCGATCCTGGCCGTAAGCCGGGCGGCCATGCGACCCGTGGTAGCCGAGAATGGTTCAATCGAAGCGCGGCTGCTCGCCGATTTTACGCTGACGGCGGATCACCGGGTTGTGGATGGCGCGGGGGCAGCGCGCTTTTTGGGGGAGATTCGGCGCGTGGTCGAGGGGCCGGGGGGGATGTTGTAGCGACGAAAAACTCGCGTTGGGCAAATGTAAAGAAACAGGTTGGCAGAGCCAAACCATGAGAGTCTTGTCATTCCCATGAAAATGGGAATCTATCTGTCGGTCGCGCCTGGATTCCCGTTTTCACGGGAATGACAAATTTTGTTGCCTCCGCGACCGCGCAATCGCCGGACATTTTTTGTAGCAGCATCTACGACGCCCCCTCGCCGCGCACAAAAACTCGCGGCGCGCTGCGGTCCTCGTTGTCGCCGTCAAATTCGAGGAAGAGCACCGGCGGCGCATCCAGTGCCTCCTGTGCGGCGACTAGCTCCGCGCCCAGCACCGCGGGCGATGCACCGGGATAAAGCCCCAACAGCGACTGGCCGAGCAGCCAGCGCAGCATTTCCACGCGCAGCCGCGCCTGCTCTTCGGCGGGGGCGGCGGCAACCTGTGCCTCCATTACGGGGCGCAAGCCATCGGTGAGCGTACCCAGCTCCGCCGAGAGCGCGGCGATCTGCCCCTCCCACTGCGGCACGATGGACAAGCCGTAAGCCCCGCGCGCGATCTTGAGCTTCTGCGCCTGCCACGCCCGCTGCGTTTGCAGCAGCCACACCTGCTCGGCCAGCGTCGCCCCGTCGTTGGCTAGGCGCTGGTATTCTGCCGCCCGCGCCTGATCCTCGGCGAGCAGCGCCTGCCCCAGCGCGACAAGCTCCGTCTCGTAATCATCGGGCCGCCGCTCGCGAATGTTAATGCCCGCATCGATCAGCTGCTCCAAACGGGCAACGAGCGCACTGGCGGCGGCCTGCCGGGCGTTGCGCGCCAGCAGCACGTCGTCGCCGATGGAGAGCGGGTCGCCGCGCGAATTCCAGCGCGGCGGGGCGAGCGTGCCGACCGGATCGAGATAGGGATTGCGGATGAGATCACCGATTTGGGCATCCAGCCGATCCGCGGTGTTGCGCACGCTGGAATCTGCGGCGAGCTGCTGCACGACGGGGCGCAGCGCGTCCAGCATCTGCACGCGCTGCGCCGGCAGCAAATCCGGCCACTGGGTAACGATGTCGTAGGCCTGCTGCGCGGTATCCAGGGCGGCCAAGTCACCGTCCGCGGCGCGCAGCCCTTCGGCGGCGGTCGTCAGCAGCTGCACGCGCTGGACGGCGGGCAGGCGGTTGTCCAGCAGCACGAGATCGCGGGCGAGGGTGAAGAGCTCGCGGGCGAGGGCGGGGTTGCCGCTCTGTGCGCTGTGGCGGGCCAGCCGCAGCAGCAGCGAGGCGCGCGTGTCGCTGGGGGCAAGCGCTTCGTCGGTGGTGGTGGCGGGGCTGAGATTGCCGGTGCGCGTGTCAAAGGTGGCAGTGGCGAGGGCGCTTTCCCCGTAGCCCGCACTGACTAGCTGATAGGCGAGCGACTGCGTCTGCTCGGCGGCGGTGCCAAAAAAGGTCAGTTCGCGCAGGACCAACTGCGGCGCGACCTCATCGCCCCGGATGGCGGCGAGCGGGGCGGCGCGGTAGCTCGACGCAACCTCGCGGTTGAGCAGGTAGAGCGTTCCCAGCGCGCCGAGGCCCACGAGCAGGCAGAGCACAAAGCCCAGCAGCAGCAGCGCCTCCAGCCAGCGCCGTCCCCTGCGGCGCGCCTCCCCGCGCGGTCGCACGGCTTCGCCTTTGATGTCGTAAGCGCTGGCAAATTCTGCGTCGTAGACGGCCGCCCCGTTGGGGAAGCCGGGGCTGGCCTCGAAATTTGCCCCGGAATCCGCCCCGGAATCTACCCTGGTGGAAGCGGCGGCTTCCCCATGGGCGGCTTCCCCGTAGGGCGCGCGCTCAAAGGGCACGTTCTCAAAGGGATCGCGCGGGGGAGGCTGGGGGGAACGATTGGGCGGGCGGGGCGTTCTGGAATCCATAGCGAGCAGTATAGCATAATTTGCGCTCGCGCGACTTTTTTCCGAGCGGCCCGCGACAAATTGCCCCCAATTTTCATATGCGCTTGCGATGCGCCAAGGCATCTTTTTGCGGCTACAGGCGTGTGTGCTAAACTACGCAACTGCTGGAACCGTCGCCGCTGACCGTTCGTTTGAGGAAAGTCGGTTGGGTTGCGGCCTTTTGTTTTAGCAGGTTTAACACAATTTGTGGATTTTTATTAGAACTCATCAAGAATTTATCGAGCCCTCAACAGTTGGTCTCGTTTAATCAATCTTGTCTGTGTGAATCGCCCGGACCGAGCAAATCTCTTATATGTTGCTCTGTTCCCCCCGTTCATTCGTTCAGGGAGTAAAGACTCTTATGCAGAATACGCAGTTTGACTCGCGCGGCTACGACAACAGCGTCGACAGCTCGCCCCGTGCCCCGCTGGAACGCAAGCCCCGCCGCCTGGCGCGGCTGCTGGACGGCCCCGCCGCCTGGCTCGTCACCTTTTTGGTGATCCCGGCGCTGCTGGCGGCCATCCTGCTGCTGCCGCCCGTGAGCCTGCTGGATCGGCTGGAGACCTTCACCTACACGCGCATCGGCGCGGCGGGTGGCGTCGTCCGCGATTCGGACGGTACGCTGGTCAACTTTCCCAGCGAGGGGCTGGCCGCCGGGCTCTTTGCCACGCTGGACAGCACGCCGCGCGAGACCTTCATGAACCCGCAGCCGGGCAGCAGCCTCTATGATGCGGCCAACGCCCTGCCGGCCACGCTGACGGCACGCAGCCCCTTCTACGATCTCAAGGTGCGCGGAAGCGAGCCCAGCCGGGTTGATCTGCGCGTGCAAATCCCCAACCTGCCCGCCGATGAAAGCGGCCCGGCCTACGAAACGCTGGCCCTCTACCAGTGGACGGGCAGCGAGTGGCAGCACGTGCCCGCCACCGTGCGCGCGGAGGAGGACATCATCGAGGCCGGGGTGACGGGTGCGCCCGACGCCTTCCTCGTGGTGCAGACAACGGCGGGCGCGCCGCAGGTGATGGCGAGCATGGCCTTTGACGCCACGCTGCCCGAAGGCGCCCAGGTGACGAACGAAAGCAAGCCCGGCCTGATGCTGCGCGGCGACGGCGCGCTGGAGGCCAGCAACGGCTTTGCCCCGCCCAACACCGGCAGCACGATGCCGATCGTGCGCAACTGGGACGCCGACAGCAACGGCGACCCCGCCACCGTGCGCACCGACCTGCTCAACAACATGCTGGCCGATCCCGGCCAGATTGACGTGCAGGTGGACGCCATCGAGCAGACGGTGATCCAAAACGACTATGCAGGCATCGTGATCGACTACCGCGGCGTAGATGCCGTGCCCACGGCCAGGGCTGATTTTGTCTACTTTATTTCGCGCGTGGCGGATAGGCTGCACGCGGGCAACAAGCAGCTGGCCCTGCGCGTCGAAGCGCCCGAGCAGATTTCTGCCGACGAGTGGAACACCAAGGCCTACGATTGGCCGGCGCTGGGCAAGGTGGTGGACACGCTGATCGTGCCCACGCCGCGCGATCCGCGCGCCTACCGCCCGGACGGGGAGATGGCATCGCTGCTGCAATTTGCGACGAACCAGGTAGAAAACGACAAGCTTCAGTTTGAGCTCTCCGGCTACTCGATGGAGAGCAGCGGCAACTACCTGCTGCCCAAGGGCTACCAGGAAGCGCTGCGCCCGCTGCTCAACGACATCAGCCTGGATAACGATGGCGGCGAGGTGACGCTGACGGTGGACAACCCGCAGCTGCTCTCGCAGGTGACGTGGAACGACGAGATCGGCATGTACACCTACAGCTACCTGGACGACCAGGGGCTGGAGCGTACCGTTTACATCGAGAGCGCCGGCAGCCTCAACCACAAGCTGGCGATGATGCAGAGCTACAACGTGCGCAGCGTCAAGCTGGACGTGCCGCTTAGCGGCGATGTGGACCCCGAGGTGTGGGCGTTGCTCAGGGAGTACCAGGAGGGAAATCTCCTGGCCGACGCCTACGGCCAGCTCCAGGTCGCCTACACCGTTTACGACGAGAGCGAAGAGCTCGTTACACAGGAAGTGCTGCCGCTGGACAGCCCGTCCATGACTTTTGATGCGCCGGACGGCGAGGAGGTGCGCGTCGAGGCACAGCTGGTGAATAGCCAACAAACGGCCGTCAGCGCCGCGCAGACGACGCAGCTTGCCCTTAGCGGCAGCAGTTCGCGTACGGAACGCGCGCGCAGCGTTCGCGCTGCCAGCACCGGTGACAGCGCAGAGGCCGACGTCAGCGACGATCTCCTTGCCGCCACGGAAGGTGCGCTGGATACGGCGCGCGCCGAGGACGGACATGTGGCGGCTGCCAGCACGGGCGATGCGCGCGTCAACGTGGCGCAGGTAGTAAACGTGCGCGGCGGGCCAGGCACGAATTACAACACGCTGGGCCAAATTACGCCCGGCAGCGAATATGACATCACCGGCATCAACGGGCGCGGTGATTGGGTGCAGATCGACTACGGCAACGGCCAAACCGGCTGGGTGATCAACCAGCTGGTCACCGCTGCGGGCAACATCAACGACGTGGCCGTGATCACGGACGTGCCCGCACCGCCCCAACCCGTAGCCGCCGCCCCCGCGCCGGCAGCAGCCCCCGCCGAGCAAGTCTCCGAGGAAGTACCCACGGGCGAAGCGCCCGCCGAGGAAGCGCCCGCCGAGGAAGCGCCAGCCGACGCCCCCGCCGAGGAGGCTCCCGCAGCCGCCGAAGCGCCGGTGGCCGCGCCCGTCGTGAGCGCGCCCCCGCCCACCGGCGGCGGCTCGTTTGGCTACGGCATCCAGGCCCACATGGTTCACAACAATATGGAGAACCAGGTGATGACCTCCGTGCAGGGCATGGGCTTTAACTGGGTCAAGCAGCAGATGGAGTGGAAGGTCTTTGAGGGCAGCCCCGGTGCGATTGACTTTGGCTCGTCCGATGGCATTATCAACGCGGCCAATGCGTCGGGTATCAACGTGCTCTTTAGCATTGTGAATGCACCGGCCTGGGCGCGCGAAGATGGCTTTGACGGCAGCGTGGGTGGCCCGCCCGTGGACCCGCAGACCTACGCCAACTTTGTGGGCGCAGTGGCCAGCAAATACTGCGGCACGTCGCTCAAGGCGATTGAGGTGTGGAACGAACAGAATCTGCACTACGAGTGGGGCAACATGCCGCTCGACCCGGCGGCCTACATGAATTTGCTGCGCCCGGCCTACGCCAGCATCAAGGCCGCTTGCCCCGGAATGCAGGTTATCTCCGGTGCGCTGACGCCTGCTGGCAACAACGGCGGCCTAGCTATGGATGATTTTGCCTATCTCGAAGGCATGTTCCAGAATGGGCTAGCGCAACATGCCGACGGCATTGGCGCACACCCGTCCGGCTTTAATGTCCCGCCCGCCTACACGGCAGAGGAAGCCTGCGCCGCAATTCAAGTGAGTGGCAACGGCTTTAACGGTCCCTGCGACTCGCCCCACCATTCCTGGAGCTTCCGCAGCACGATGGAGGGCTACCGCAACCTGTCCAATATCTACGGTGCGGGCAACCTGCTGATCTGGCCGACGGAGTTTGGCTGGGCCGCCGGTGGCGCGTTTGATGACCGCTACGCCTACGCCAACGATAATGACTACGGTGAGCAGGCCGAATGGACGGTGGAAGCCTATCAGATGATGAAGAGCTGGGGCTGGGTCGGCCCGGCCTTCCTGTGGAACCTCAACTTCCGCGTGGTGGCGAACGGTACGGAGAAGGCGCAGTGGGGCATTGTCGATGCAGGCTGGGGGCCGCTGCCCGCCTACAACGCGTTGGCGGCCATGCCCAAGTAGCGTCTCGGCCAAAAATTTAGTATGATGAACGGACAGCGTGCTGGCACGCTGTCCGTTTTGATCCAACTTCATCACAAATACCCCAATTTTCTGAGAATGGCTATGAAGCATTTGGTGAGCTCTCGCCCCGTTTTTCCGTCCGCCACCGTCTCCCACACCGCCGCTCAATTTGTTCCCGCCCGGTTTGTTCCCGCCCGGTTTGTTCCCGCCCGATTCCAGATCGGCCTGCTTTTTGTGATCTGTCTGCTGCTGGCTGGCTGCGAAGTGCCCCAGCTGCCGCCGCCGCCGCCGCTGCCGTCCGCCGTCACCACAGCGACCGCCGCGGCCGTGGCCGCAGCGACTGCCACCGCAGAAGCGCTGCCGACCGCTGAACCAACGAACGAGCCAACGCCGGACGCCCAAGCGAGCGGCTCCATCACGACAACGACTGCCGTCACCCAAGCTGCTACAGAAACGGCTAATACAATCTCTACAGACGCGCTCACGGCAACGGCGGCCATCACCACCGTGGAAATTACTACTATCGAAATTCCGACGGCGGCGCTGGTGCTTGTCGAGAGCGAGCCGCTGACGGCAACGACAACGGAGACCGAAACGGAGACGGAAATCGAAACCGAAACCGCGGGCGCAGCGGGATCTGTGACGGCCACCGAAGCCACCACCCAAGCTACCACCCAAGCTACCACCGAAGCCACCACCGAGACAGCGGTGTTTACAGAGGCGACGGCGCTCACCGAAACGGAAGTGCCCACGCAAACGGCCGCGCCGAGCGATGCAGCTGCCACCACGGCAACGCAGGCGCTCACGGCAACGAGCGCTCTCACGACGGAGACAGCGCTCACGGAAAGCGTTGCGCTCACCGAGAACGCTGCACTTACCGAATCCGTAAGCGCAACGGATTCCGCGTCAACCGCAGAAGCCGACGATGGAGAGACGGCCGACGCCCAGACGCTCGTCCGCGCAGCCACGGGCGGCGCGCGGCTCAACGTGCGCAGCGGCCCCGCTGCGACCTTTGACGTGGTCGGTAAAGTGATCAACGGCGAGGCCGTCCCGCTGCTGGACACCAGCGCCGACGGCCAGTGGTATCAGGTGGCCATCGACCCCGCGGCGCAGACCAACAGCGCCGCCAGCGGTTGGGTCTTTGCCGAACTAGCTACGCTGGAGGAGGTCGCCGGTTTTGAGGAAGCAGACGGCGAAGCAGATGAAGCTTTGACCACTGTCGAGCCGATTAGCCAAACCGATTCGCTTACTCAAAGCGAGTCAATCACCCAGAGCGAGTCAATTACCCAGAGCGAGGGCGTTACGCCCACGGAGCCGACAACCCCGACGGTCGTTGCGCTGCCAAGGGTTGCCGTGGCCACCGTGCGCCCGGCGCAGATCAACGTGCGCGGCGGGCCGAGCACCAACTACCCGGTCATCACCCAGGTAACGGGCGGCACGCGGCTGGTGATTCTGGCGCGCAACGGCGGCGGCGATTGGTATCAGGTGCGGCTGGATACGGTGTTGGATACGACGCTGGAAACGGTGGACGAAGCGGGCTGGGTCTACGGCCCGCTGGTCGACGCCACCGGCCCGCTGGACGATTTGCCCAGTTTGAGCGACGAAGAGCTGCCCCCGCCGCCCGAAGCGGCGGTGGAAGATAGGCCGGACGAATCAGCAGCGGAGGAAGCGGCCCCGACGGTATCAGAGGCTGACCCAGCAGAGGCGACAGTCGCTGCCGCTGGCGCGGAGGCGAGTGGTGAACCGGCAGCAGCGGCTGCCTCGCCACCCGCCCCGCCGGTTGTGAGCGCGCCGCCGCCTTCGGGCGGCGGCTTTTTTGGGTATGGCGTCCAGGCGCACATGCTTGGCGGCGGCATCGAGCCCGCCGTCAATGCCACGAGTGATCTCGGCTTTAATTGGATAAAGCAGCAGGTGGAGTGGCGGCTCTTCGAGGGCACGCCCGGCGCGCTAGACTTTAGCGAGCTGCGCCGCATTGTCGACGCGGCGGGCGGGCGCGGTATCAGCGTGCTCTTTAGCGTTGTCAACGCGCCGGATTGGGCGCGCGAGGCGGGCTTTGACGCCAGCGTCGGCGGCCCGCCAGCCGATCCGCAGAGCTACGCCAACTTTGTCGGTCGGCTGGCGGGGGATTTTTGCGGCTCCGGGCTCAAGGCGATTGAGGTGTGGAACGAGCAGAACCTGCACTACGAGTGGGGCAATCAGCCGCTCGATGCCGCGGCCTACATGAACCTGCTGCGCCCCGCCTACGCCAGCATCAAAAGCGCCTGTCCGGAGATGCTGGTGATTTCGGGCGCGCTGACGCCAGCGGGCAACGCGGGACCCTATGCCGTGGATGATTTTGCCTATCTGGAGGCCATGTACCAGAACGGCTTGGCGGGCTACGCAGACGGCATCGGCATCCACGCCAGCGGCTACAACATCCCGCCGACGGTGACCTGGGAGGGCGCGTGTGCGGTGGTGGAGGCGCAGGCCAACATCTTCCGCGGCGCCTGCGATACGCCCCACCACTCGTGGAGCTTTCGCAGCACGGTAGAGGGCTACCGCAACATCATGGTTGTCTACGGCGATGCAGAGAAACGTCTGTGGCCCACGGAGTTTGGCTGGGCGGCTGGCGGCGCGTTTAATCCGGCCTACATGTACGCCGAAGACAATTCCTTCGAAGAGCAGGCCGCGTGGACCGTCGAGGCCTTTGAGATGATGCGCACCTGGGGCTACATCGGCCCGGCCTTTTTGTGGAACCTCAACTTTCGCGTGGTGGCGGACGGCACGGAAAAGGCCCAGTGGGGCATTGTGCGCAACGACTGGTCACCGCTACCGGTCTACAGCGCGCTCAAGGCGATGGCAAAGTAGGGGACGGCCTTGTGAAAATTAGCCTGTGAAGAAATTTTGGGGGGACATTCTAAGCGCGCTCTGGCTGCGACCGGCCATCTGGGCCGCCGTGCTCAGCCTGGTGGCCATCGTGCTGGTGACGCTTGAGCGACGGGTCGGCACCGGCGATCCCGCCAGCTTGCCCTGGCCGCTCACCAGCGGCGTCGACGTCGCGATTTCGCAGATCAACATCATCAGCACGCTGGTGATTTCGGCGGTGACCATTGTCTTCTCGATCACCATCATTGCCGTGAATCAGGCCGCCAACGCCTATTCGCCACGCATCCTGGATCAATATCTGCGCGATACGGCCAATCACCACGTGATGGGCATCTTAATTGGCACGTTTCTCTTCAATCTCTTTACGCTGCGCGGCATTGATTCCACCCAGGGCGAAGAATTTGTGCCCACCATTGCCACCAACGTAGTGCTGCTGCTCTCGATCCTGTCGCTGGGTGCGTTTATCTACTTTCTCAATCACGTGGGCGATTCGATCAAGGTAAACAGTGCCATCGATCTGATTTTGTCTCGGACGCGCAAGCTAGTGCGCGCGCCCTACCCGCACGAAGCCGCCGTGGCCTGGTCCGGCGAGCTGCCGGACGACCCGCGCTGGCCAGCCACCCCGCCCGACGCGACGTCCGATGTAAAGCGTCACGTGGTCACCAGCGAGCGCAGCGGTTACCTGCGCCTGCTCGACGTGCAGCAGCTTTTTCGGGCGGCGTGCGCCGCCGATGGCGTTGCTTGGCTGCACCACCGCGTGGGCGATTACGTGCTGCCGGAGACCCCGCTCATCACCCTCTGCCCAGCATCGGGGCTGACGAAGCAGGTCGCTCAGCAGGCGGCAAAATCGATCACGCTGAGCGCACAGCAGACAATGGAGCAGGACGCGCTCTTTGGCATCCGCCAGATTTCGGATATTGCCCTGCGCGCTATTTCGCCCGGCATCAACGATCCCAGCACGGCGCTCAACTGCATCGATGCGCTCTCCACGCTGCTCTTTCACTGGCATCACCACGCCGACGTTCGGCCCCATCGCGCCGACGCGTCTGGTCGGCTGCGGCTCGTCCTGCCCTACCCGGATTTTGACGAGGCCTTTGCGGTGGCGTTTAGCCAAATTCGCCACTATGGGAAAAGTGACCTGGCTGTAACGACCCATCTGCTCAACGCCACGGCTCGCCTGGCTCGCCACATCGCCGACGAGGACGTGCGGGCGACGCTGTGGAACTTTGTGAGCGAGACGGCCGTTTCTGCTGCAGACAACGTTCAGCAGCCAGCCGACCGCCAGCGCATCAACCGCTGCCTGCATCAGGTAGCGGACGTTTTTGGCAAGGACGTTCATCATCTATTACTATCAACCACAGATTGACCCTGTTGTAATCGACCCGTTGTGAAAGGAAAATAACCTTGATTTCTATCTTTAACCCAGCACGCACATTTAACACGAGCCGTAAACTACCGGCGGGACTACCGGCGGGACTACCGGTGAGGCTACCGGTGGGAATAATGCTGGTGCTTGCCCTGCTTTTGCTGGCCGCCTGTGGCCCCGGCAGCAGCGAGCCCCCCACGCCCACGCCCACCAAGACGCCCGAAACCGCCGCCCAAGCCGAGGCGACGCCGACCCCGCCCGCCGAGGCGACGGAATCGCCCACCGCCGCGCCCACCGAGGACGCAGCAGATGCGGCGGACGATGCGACCGGCAGCGCGGCAGCGCCGGACGCCGACAGCGCCGCCGCTGAGGACGAGCGCTTTATCACCATCAACGCCGACGCCCTCAACGTGCGCAGCGCCGCCAGCCCCAGCGGCGACATTCTGACGACCGTTGCCAATGGCGAGGAATTTGCCGCGGTCGATGAGCAGGACGGCTGGGTGCAAATTGCGCGCGGCGGCGAGACGCTCGGCTGGGTCTCCGCCGAGTTTGTGGTCGAGAGCGACGGCCGCGCGGTTGCCCAGGCGGGCTCCGCGGCTGGAACCGACGCCGAAGCGGACGCGGATGCCGATGTGTCAACCGATACAGCGGATGACGCAACGGATGACGCAACGGACGACGCAGCAGACACAGCTGCCGAGCCCGTCGCCGCTGCGCCCGTGGAGCAGGACTGCACCTTTCTGCCCGCCAGCATGAACAGTCCGGATTACGGCGCGCAGGCCTTCCTCTGGTGGCGGCCGGAAATTGCCAACCGCGATTTGACGCTGATGCAGGATGGGGCCTTTAACTGGGTCAAGCAGAGCTTTGCCTGGGAGACGATTGAGATTGCGCCGGACGAATACAATTGGTCCAACGCCGACCGCGTGGTGCGGCAGGTCAACTGCCACCAGCTCAAGCTGCTGGCTCGCCTCAGCACCGATCCGGAGGTGGAGGCGAGCTTCTGGGCGGGTGCGCCGCCGAGCAACGCCGCCGACTTTGCCAGCTATGCGGGGGCCGTTGCCCAGCGCTACAACTGCTCGGCGGGCGCGGTTGGGTGTATTCAGGCCTTCCAGATTTGGAACGAGCCCAACCTGTCACGCGAGTGGGGCGGCAATGCGCCGGATCCGGCGGGGTACGTGGAGTTCCTACGCCAGACGTATACCGCGATCAAAGCCGTGCACCCCTCGGCCATCGTCATTAGCGCTGGCATGGCGCCCACGGGTGGCGGCGATGTGGCAATGGCGGACGAGCAATTTTACGAGGGAATGTATGCCGCCATGGGCGGCAGCAGCGCGGGCTACTTTGACATGCTGGGCGTCCATGGCCCAGGCTTTGCCGCGGAGCCGGAGACGGACCCCGCCGTTGTCGCCAGCACCCCGGCGCTGGGTGGCTACCGCTTCTTCGCCTTCCGCCACGTCGAGAACATCCGCGCCATTATGGAGCGCAACGGTGATGGGGATAAGAAGATTGTGCTGCTGGAGTTTGGCTGGACGTTTGATCCAATCAACCCCGACTATGTTTGGCACGGCGCGGGGGCGGGGATTGATGCGAGTGTGCAGGGCGATTATCTGCGCCGCGCCTATCAGTACGCGGACGCCAACTGGCCGTGGGTAGCGCTGATGAGCATGTTGACCATGCCCAACTTTGACTGGACGCTGGACGGCAATCCGCAGGACGAGGAGCAGTACTGGTGGGCCATCATGGAGCCGACGGACGTCGACGCCCAAGAGTTCCGCCCGGCCTACATCATCCTCTGCGACTACTTCAACATCGCCCGCGGCGTCTATTGCCCCTACGACCCGGATCGGACCAAGCGCGGGCCGAGGGGATAGGGGTCAGGCAGGGGTCGGTGGTCAGTTATACATTCGGGAACTGACCACCGGCTACTGCAAAACTGAGCACTGGTTATTGCGGGCTGGCCAAGCCTAGGAAAAGCTGAATCGCCGCTTCGCCGAGGGCGGCAAAGATGTCGATCCAATCGCCATTTTGGGCCGAATCAATAGTGGGGGCGAAGGAGATGCCCGTCGCCTGCCAGAGGTAGAGCAGCGCGTAGCCGATCACCCCCATGGCGAGCAGCATAAGCACGAGCGAGAGGCGGATAAGGTGGCGGTTGTTGCGAACCATGAGGAATAATAAATGTATAGTTAAGATCAAAAAGAGAATTGATTGTGCCTTGATGTTTGCACAACATCATTATACATCGCTAGCACAATCTGCCGGAACTCGGCGTGGGGCTATAGTTGTCTAATTCAGTGTGGAAGTTGGCGGTATATGAGCGTTCCAACCAGTACATTTGCGCTTGCTGTACTTTACCTTAATTTCTCCCGAATGTAGAGCCATATGACAATTTGCACACAGTAAACAACACTTATCAAGTTCAGATAATATAACCGAATTGACCTTGTTGTAACGCTTTAACAGAATCGATATGAGTGTCTCCTTCTTGGTTGGTTCGACGTGATGAAACTGCATAGCGGTAAGATATGTCTTGTAACCACATAGGGAGCATTCGCCGCCTAGCAAATCAGCCAACTCACGTTTAAATTCTGGTGCATACGTACCATTCAAATGGCCTCGCAGCTCTTTCTTACACCGCTTGCACCAAGAATTATATCCTGTGTTGTTTGACCTATCACGGTCAAATTTGATGAGCGGTTGAATGTGACCACAACGACCGCATTCTTTCTGTTCACCATCGAAGAACAAGGTGGGTGCTGCTCTCCTTGCAAGTGTACCCTTACGGATAGCTTTTTTGCATTTAATACAACGACTATCATGCCCATCATGGGTTCCTGATTTTTTCCAGAAAGATGAAAGGGATAGTTTTTGTTGGCAGTAATTACAGGTCTTGAAGTTGTTACTCATGTTGACTTCTGTCATCCTATAAAATGCGGTTTGTTTATTTGCGGAACTTCGCTCTTTATAATATACTTTTCTTTTACTGACAAGGGTGAGTAGCTCAGCCGGTTAGAGCGTTCGGTTCACATCCGAAAGGTCGGGGGTTCGAGTCCCTCCTCGCCCACAGAGGCAAGCAAAAGAGATGCCCCCTAGGGGGCATCTCTTTTGCTTATCTGCTTCCAACAAGAATAACTCCTTCGGCAAAATACCGATTGATAACCCCACGTTCGACGATTCAAAACAACTTACCAACCGCAGAAGACAACGCAGCGCCAAATCCGCTGAGGGGCTCAAGCAGCGCGCATCGCCTCAATGATTTTGGCGGGGAATGCCGCGTCGCATACAGCGCCGTGGGTGACACAGCCTTTATGCTGATGACGAGCAGCAATTTGACCCATCCCGTTGCTGGAAGCCGGAACGCTTTCAGCAACGTTTAAGCAAAAAGGAGCACTCCCCATGAGCCACCACACCACGCACCGCGAAGATATCAAAAAACTCAACGAGCTGATTCAGGATATTGATATTGCCATGCTTGTCACCCAGGAGGCAGACGGCTCGCTGCGCAGCCGACCCATGGCCACGCAGGCCGTTGAGTTTGACGGCGATCTCTGGTTCTTTACCGACATCAACTCCGGCAAAGTCGACGAGGCACAGCAGAATCGGCAGGTTAACGTAAGCTACAGCGAGCCGGACGACCAGACGTACGTCTCGCTCTCCGGTACGGCAACCATTGTGCGCGACCAAGCAAAGATCAATGAATTGTGGAACCCCACGCTCAAGGCGTGGTTTCCAGACGGTAAAGAGAGCCCCAACGTGGCGCTGATGAAGATTCACGTGACGCAGGCCGAGTATTGGGATTCGCCCTCGAGCGCGATGGTCGCGCTGTACGGCATGGCCAAGGCCATTGTAACCGGCAACAGCCCGACGGATATTGGCGATAATGAGAAGGTAAATTTCTAACGCCAAATTTCCAGAGCGTCCATATCCCCAACTTGTCGAAGGGTATGGGCGCTCTGGAAATTTGTCAGCCGCTCCACAGGATGCTATACTACCTCTCCAAAACGGAGCGTGGCGCAGTCCGGTAGCGCACTCGGCTGGGGGCCGAGCGGTCGTAGGTTCAAATCCTATCGCTCCGACAAAGTAGAACAGAGCACAAAAGGGGTCTTGGCATCGCCAAGACCCCTTTTGTTTTGGGTTAAATGAAGCGAGTGTGCTTTGCACAGGTCCGGGTGACCTTGCCGGGCGCGAAGCAGCGCTTTGCGTTACTTAATCCACCTCCAGCAGATCCTCCTTTTGAGCGCTGCGCACGAGCAGCACGGAGCCGACGCTTTCCGCCAGTGCGGCCAGCGATTGGCCATAAACGGCTTCCTCGCCGGACGTGGGAATTTGCATGCCCAGCAGCGTGAAGTCGGTGTCCACGCTCTGCTGGCAGATGATGTCGCTGATGGACTGGGCCGGATTCTCGCGCACAAGCACCACCAGTTCGGCATCGACGCGCACGCGATCCAGCTCCTGCTGCATGTGGGCGCGCGTCTGCTCGCGGCCGACCTCGCTCTCGATCACGCGCAGCAGCCGCACCTGCGCCTGCCCCCAGGCGCGGTGGCTGCTCACGATGTAGGCGAGCAGCAGCATCAGGTCGGCGTTGTCGCCGCCGCCGCCCCACCAGACGTCGATGCGGCGGCGTTCCCCAAAGCCGTGTTTTTCATCGTGCTTCAAAATCAGCAGCGATTTGCCAAGCCAGTGCAGGTCGCGCATCAGCCGCAGCTGGCTGACTTGGCCCGCCTCGCTGTCGCTCCAGCCCAGCAGAACCGAGTTGGGTTCGATGCCGCCAACGCCGTGCGCCTGCGCCACCGTCAGCGCGCCGCTGTGAAAATCGGGCACGACATCGGCCTCAGCAAAGGCCGTCATCTGCCGCCCCTGAATGTAGTCGCGGATGCGCCGCCGCGCCGATTCGCGCAGCCCGCTTTCCGTCAGCCGGCCGACATCGCCCACCAGCAGTTGAAAAAAGGTGACGATGCCGCGCCCCTGGCTTAGCCACTCGGCAACCTGCACCAGCGGCTCGCGGTTGTGCGGCTGGCCCGTAAAGACGATGATGTTGGGCCGCCAATTTTTGACGTGCACGCGCTGCGTTTCCAGCTTGAGCAGGGCGAAGCGGGCCAGGGCAAACCAGATGCCGCTGCGCACGTCGCCCCAGGTGTGCGCGAGCGAGCGGCGTTCGAGATAGGCATAGAGCACCACCGTGGCGATGATGGCCAGCGTGGTTGCCACGGCGTTGATTAAAAACATAGCGCCGTAGCAGCCCAGCGCGCCCAGCAGCGAGAGGCTCCAGTGGATTTTGAAGCGCGGGCGGTAAGACGGATTGCCCACGATCTGCTCCACCGCCGCGCCGAGATTGGTGACGCCGTAGGTGTTGAGAAAGAACATGGTGATAATGGGCGCGACAAAATCTAAATCGCCCAGCCAGATCACGGACGCGGCGATGACCGTTGTGGCAAGGACGGCGACGCGTGGTTCAGTGGGGCTGCCCATCTGGCCCGCCATCCAGCCGGGCACGACGCGGTCGTTGGCCAGCGCCTGCAGCACTCTCGGCGCGGCCACCACGCTGCCCAGCGCGGATGAAAGCGTCGCCGCCCACACGCCCACCAAAATCAACACGGGGATGCGCGCAATCTGCTGCATAATCAGATTGTTGGCGATCAAATCATCCGGCGTGGCGTGCAGCGAAAGCCAAATCACGCTGAGGATGTAGACGACGGCGGTGACGCCAATCGAGAGCAGCGTGCCGAGCGGGATGCTCTTGCCTGGGTCTTTGAGATCGCCGGACATGCTCGCGCCCACGGTGATGCCCGTCACGGCAGGGAAGAAGACGGCAAAGACGGCCCAAAAGCCAACGTTTTCGGTAAAGCTGGCGCTAAGCGTCGGCGAGGTGAAATCGCCCCAGCCGCCAGCAAAAAAGGAGAGAATCGCCGCCACCAGCGCCGCGAGCACGACAAACTGGATGCGCAGCGCAAAATCCGCGCCGATGTAGGCAATTAGCCCAAAGGCGAGCACGACAACGGTGGAGATCAACCTGGGATCAAACGTCTGGAAGAAGGGGACCGAGAGCAGCGCCTCGGTGAAGCCGATGATGTAGAAGGCAACGGAGATGGCCTGCGACAGGTAGAGCGGTATGCCAATCGCGCCGCCGATTTCGAGGCCGAGCGAACGAGAGATCAGGTAGTAGTTGCCGCCGGTGCGCACGTTCATGCTCGTGGCAATTGCTGAAAGCGACAGCCCCGTGAGCAGCGTAATCACGTTGGCAACGAGGACGATGACCAGTGCACCAACCAGCCCCGCTTGCCCCACGACCCAGCCCGTACGCAGAAACAAAATCAGCCCCAGGATAGTGAGCACGTTGGGTGTAAAGACACCGGCAAAGGTGCCGAAGCGTCCCTTGGGGTTGGGCACGCCAATGGGCAGTGACGCGCCGGGGGAAACGGCTTGTGTTGTCATAAAGTTGTGGCTGGTAAATAGTAAAGCCGTTCCAGAAAATTAACTGCTCCCTGTGACCATCACTAGTCAGACAATTCTGCGAACTCTTCACCGGTTGCGGACAGTGACGGTCACATTTGCGACATACTCATTTTCTTGAATTAGCCTTATTCGTAATCGAAGACGGGTGACACGCAGTTGGATGGTGGTAATCAAAGGCGCGGCGGTATACGAGGTAACCAGTTACCGATTACCAATTACCGATTACCGATTTCATCCTACTGCCGCCGCTGGTAGGCTTCGACATTCGCCAAATGCTCCTCCCACGTTGTGGCAAAGACGTGTGCGCCCGTGCCGTCCGGGGTGGCAACAAAGTAGATGTAGCCGTGTTCCTCGGGGTAGAGCACGGCGCGGATGCTTTCGAGGCCGGGGTTGGCGATGGGGCCGGGCGGCAGGCCGGGGTAGAGGTAGGTGTTGTAGGGGCTTGTGACGGCGCTGTATTCATCCAGCGAGACGGGCGTCTTCCACCACTGGTCGGCCCCTGGCTGGTAGCCCATCCCGTACTGCACTGTGGGATCGGCCTCCAGCCGGATACCCTGCGACAGCCGATTGAGGTAGACACCCGCAATGGCCGCGCGCTCGTCCGGTACCACCGCCTCGCGTTCGACAATGCTGGCCAGCGTCAGCACCGCGTACAGGTCGCCGTTCTGCAGAAAGAGCGAATCGCCCGTGGCCAATGCCTCTTCGTAGAGCGGCATCGCTTTGGCGGCAAAAGCGTCGAGCTGGCGGCGGATCACGTCGGCGGCGGAGAGATCGGCGGCGGGCAGCTGATAAGTGTCCGGAAAGAGATAGCCTTCCAGGCTGGCGTCGTTGGGTCGCGAACCGAGAAAGGGATAGCGCCCCGCGTTGAGGCGGCCAAAATCAGCCCCCTGCGCCAGCTCCAAATAGAGGGCCGTATCGCTGATAATTTCCGCTGCCGTTAGGTAGTCCGCCGTTTGCTCCAGCCGCCAGCCTTCGGGCACGGTCAGGGTGACGCTGTCGGGCTGGGCAAACTGCAACGCCTCCACGATTTCGGCCAGCGACATGGATGGGCTGAGCACAAACGAGCCCGCCTGCAAAAAGCTATCCAGCCCGTTGACGCGCACGTAGGCCTCGAAGAGCCGCTCGTCGTTGATCAGCCCCGCTTCGACCAAACTGGCCGCAATGGCGCGCGCCGACGTCGCCGGCTCCACCTCGAAGCGCACCGGCGCGTCGTCGTCGCTCACGGGCTGGTAGACCTGCGCCTCGTTGGAGGCGAGATACATGTCCAGCGTAGGGTTGCCGCTGCTGCAGGCGCTCAGCAGCAGAAGCAGCAGAAGCGCCAAGCGCGTATTGAAGAAGTTCATGATGTGCTGCTCCGTCTTTCCACGAGTCAAATCACGTGAATCAAATCACGTGAATCAAATCAAACGGTTCCTCGCTCTGTTGCAACGGGCCTCGACGCGTCCGTAATCCATTCGCTCCACGAGCCCACGTACAGCCGGGAGCCCGCCCCCAAGGCCAATTCCGGCAGCCCGGCATGTTCCATGGCCAAGATATTGTGCGCCGCGCTGACGCCGGAGCCGCAGGAGTGAACGACGCCGTTGGGGCGATCTCCCTGTTCCGGATCGCCGAGCAGCAACTCGAAGCGGGCGCGCAGTTCGCCGGGGCTGCGGAAGGTGTTGTCGTCGCGCAGATTGTGGCGATAAAAGGCGGAAGTCGCGCCGGGAATATGGCCAGCAACCGGGTCCATCCCCGCGGCTTGACCCTGGAAGCGAGCCTCGTCACGCGCGTCCAGCAGCGCAAAGGTCGGGTGCTCGACGTTGGCGAGCACCTCGTCGACGCTGGCGAGCAGCTCCTTGCGCGGGTGGGGAACAAAGTTTCCAGGTTCGGCGGGTTGAGCGTCGCCGGATTCGACCGGGCGCTGCTCGGCGATCCACTTGGGCCAGCCGCCGTCGAGCACGGCGACGGCGTCGTGGCCCAGCCAGCGCACCATCCACCACAGCCGCGCCGCGAAGACGCCGCCCGCGTCGTCGTAGGCGATCACCTGCGTTGGCGCGTCGCCCGCATTGTGCACGCCCCACGCCGCCAGCGTCGCGGCAAAATCCTCCACGCTCGGCAGCGGATGGCGACCGGCTTGCCCCGCCACAGCGGGACCGCTGAGGTCGTCGTCCAGGTGGGCGTAGCGCGCGCCGGGCAGGTGGCCTTCCTGGAAGAGCCGTCGCCCGGCATCGGGATCATCGAGCCGAAAGCGGCAGTCAAGCAGAACGAGATTGGAGCGGGCGAGCCGGTCGGCGAGATCGGCGGTGGAGATGAGGGTGGTGTGGGGCATGGTGGATGGTTGGAACAAGAATGGTTAGAACAGGTTGGTGAAGACGCGGGTAGCGGCGCTGTCGCCCTGCTGGACTACCTATTCAGCGGGGCGATTCCCAATTTGGGGGCAGGCACCTCGTAGCAGAGCATCTGCTTGGCTGACGAAAAACGGTTTCTTAGTGGGCTACCATCCACATTTTGCCATATTTCGCCCAATTGGGAAAGTCGTTACTAATTCGTCAATTGACCCCGCGCCATGCACTCTTTGCAAAGTGATCGTTTGCCAAACAAAAGCCGCCGAGTTTCGGCATCAACCAAAACACGACGGCTCTTTGCTTTCTGTCGGGGAGAGAGGATTTGAACCTCCGACCTCGTCGACCCGAACGACGCGCGCTACCGAGCTGCGCCACTCCCCGATGTCGAGCGGTTAGTATACAGCAGCCGGAGGAATCTAACAAATTTTAGCGACGCAATGCTAATCTACTTTCTCCGCCCACACGGCATATAGCGGGTCGCCGCCGCCCAGCCAGGACCGGCCCGCGTGCTGGCGCGTCTGCACCGCGCCCCACCTGCCCGTTTCGGAGGCGCTGTTGGCAAAATAGCTGCTCACCAGATCGACGTGCTGTGCATCGTTGGCCGAAAGCCAGACGGCAACGGCTTTGGTGGGGAAGCAGCGGTTGGAAAAGGAGACGATAAAGGGTGCGCCCGGCCTGAGCACGCGGTTGACCTCCGCAAAGACGGCCAGCGGCTGGGTGAGATACTGCACGGAAACGGTGCAAATCGCCGCGTCAAACTCTTCGTCAGCAAAGGGCAGGGTGGGGTTGGCGTTGAGGCTCTGCACGACGTGGCTGTCGAGCTGTGGATTTTTGGCCATCTCCTCGCCGTTCATCCCCAAGCCGATCACCTGCGAAGGAGCAAAGTCAGCTGGCAGATGGGAGCGCCAGCTGCTCATCAAATCCAGAATCGCGCCGTTGGGCGGCAGCAGCTCGCCGAACCACTCGCCGAGCTGAGCAATCGCGCCGTCGTCGATATGCACGACGAGACGCGGCTGGGTGTAGAAATTGTGATCGTCGCTGGCGTCTTGACGCGCGAAGAACTGGTTGGGGTAGAGGTTTGTAGTCATAGCAGAATTTTATGTTATGAGCCGTCACAAGTCCGTAAAGCCTACCGCAGTTAGCCGCGTTCACCCGCCCGCCAAATACCTATTCCAGACATCCGCCAATGTACCCAGAACAGCGTAAGTGGTGTATTATTGCCCTTTGGCAAAAATCGTTCAGCTTTACTCAAAATCATGTCCGCCCCTCCAAAGACTAAAACTCTTGCGCCGCCGCGAGGATGGGGAAGTGGAGTACTACCGCATAACCTCTCGGGGCACGAACGCATCCTGGGCCAAAGCGTGCTGGTCGAGGTGGCAGCAGCGGACCACGCAGAGGTGATTGCTTTCTGGGCCGCCGCACGAGACAGCACGTGGTGAATTGCTGCAGGGCTTATTTGTTTACATCTACACAAATCTCCAACTACCTACCACCCATCTCCCATGACCCAACCCTACACCGGCCTGCTCGTTGAGACGGCCAAACGACGCGGCACGCTGCGCGATCCGGCTTGGCCCTTGGTGCCTGCCCCCGATGACGTGACCGTGCCGCCCAACCTGATGCACGAGCACAACCTCTCCGTCGGCGCGCTCGTGACGGGCACGGTGCGCCGCACCAAAGAGGGCAATGAACTCGCCTCTGTGGAAAGCATCAACGGCCTCGACCCCGAAGCCTTTCGCACGCGCACGCCCTTCGTCCGCCTCACCGCCATCGATCCCGACGAGCGCTTCGACCTAGCGGCCAGCGGCGAAATGGGTATGCGCATTGTCGATCTCATCGCGCCGATTGGGCGCGGCACGCGCGGGCTGATCGTCGCGCCGCCCAAGTCGGGCAAGACGATTTTGCTCGAACAGATCGCCCGCGGCGTTCGCGCCAGCGCCACGGCCAACCAGCGCGAGGTGCGCATTGTCCTGCTGCTGGTGGATGAACGCCCGGAGGAGGTGACGCACTTTCGGCGCGCGCTGGGCGAAGGCACGGAGGTCAACGCGGACGTAATTGCTTCCTCCAACGATCAGGCGCTGGACGATCACGTGCGGTTGAGTGAATTGATGCTGGATCATTTGCGGATCGAGCTGGAGTGCGGGCGCGATGTGGTGGTGCTGGTGGATAGCCTGACGCGCATGGTGCGGGCTTTCAACCTGGCGGGCGGCAGCGATCGACGCGGTCGCTCCCACGGCGGGCGCACGCTCTCCGGCGGTATCGACGCGAGCGCGCTGGAGCTGCCGCGCCGCTTCTTTGGCCTGGCGCGCAACGTCGAAAACGGCGGCTCAATCACCATTGTGGCCACGGCGCTGGTCGAGACCAATTCGCGGCTGGATGATTTGGTCTTTGAGGAATTTAAGGGCACGGGCAACAGCGAGATTGTCCTCAGCCGCGAGATGGCGGAGGCGCGCGTCTACCCGGCCATCGATCTGCGTCGCAGCGGCACGCGCAAGGAGGCCAAGCTCTACAGCGAAGAGGACGCCCGCGGCCTGATTGCGCTGCGTCGCCTGCTGGGCGACAACGAGCCGCGCAAAGCCATGACCGTCTTTAAGAAGCTGCTGGAAGCTATTTCGACCAACGAGGAGTTGCTCAAGCGGATGGAGGCGTAGCAGGGAAGCTCGGCATCGTCAGCCCGCTAGTACATTGTCATTGAGGTTTTGAGGGGTTAGGGTAGAAGCGGTTGAAGGTCTGGCGAGCCAATTGGGGCGTGAACTGCCAGCGAATGGGGAGAGGGGCTCGATTGCGTGTTTCAACCCAAGCCAGGACTTCACGGCTCAATTCGACTTGACAGGCGATGCGCCGCTTTAGGCATTGCCTGGATAGAAGCGAGAGTTGAATTTCAGCCATGTTGAGCCAACTGGCCTTTTTGGGTGTGTAGTGCATCTGAATTTTCTGCATCAAGGCGAAGGCCTTCTCCGGTTCAAAGGCGTTGTAAAATGAAGTGTAGGTATGCGTGCTCAGGTTGTCCTGCACCAGTTGAATCTGGCCACCCGGCGGACAGTGTTGCTCGACGAAGGCGTCCATGAACTCGGCGTAGTCCTGTCCCGTGCGTCGGTCTCGTACCTGCACAAAGCAACGTCCGGTGAGAGGCTGCACGGCCAGGAGAACGGAGCAGACGCCATGGCG
The DNA here is from genome assembly GCA_965213535.1 of Caldilineaceae bacterium. Taxonomy (GTDB): domain Bacteria; phylum Chloroflexota; class Anaerolineae; order Caldilineales; family Caldilineaceae; genus JBCCFC01. The sequence goes on along the minus strand of OZ243888.1, from coordinate 4,155,502 downwards.
CTCGTACTCGTAGTTTTGTCGTTTCGGCTTGCCGGGTTCAACAGGCAAGGGGACGAGCGTATCGCCAATCAGTTGACAGGGACGCTCATCGAAACACCAGAGCGGGCGCAGCGGGTCAAAGGGACGGGCATAGATGGCCAGGAGATACTCCATTTGCGCCAGAAAGGTGGGCGTCAGCTTGCCCAGGCACCATTGGCGGACTAGGTGAGGCTTGACCGTGTTTTTTTCAGAATTTCGCCCACGGCGTTGTGGGAGATGTGCTCAACCAACTCGAGTTCCACCGCTTTGTCCGCTAGCAAGCGCAAGCTCCATTGGCTACGCCCTGCTGGCGGTTCTGAGCAGGCCAATGCGGTGATTTTGGCCCGTTGCTCGCCGCTGATGGTGCGGGCGCGACCGCTTCTTGGCTTTTCGCTAATCGCCGCTTCGAGCCCGTCTTGCACATAGCGACGCCGGATCCGGTCTATCGTCGACAGGCTCGTATCGAGCTTATCGGCTATCTCTTGGTCTGTCTTCTGCCCTTGATGATGATTTTCATCGGCCAACAGCAGTATCTTTATCCGATTCAGTTTGCGTACACTCATCACGCCGCCCAGCGTCAGCCGATTGAGGTAGCTACGTTCTTCGCCCGGCAACTTGACATTGTTTATGTGCTTTTTGCGTCCCATGGGAAACTCCTTCTTCTGCTCATTGCTTCGCGTTGGGACCTATTCTATCGCTTACCCTTATCTACTCATAATATCGATTACTGTGTACTAGTGTCGTGTCAAGGGTAATTTGATAAGGAAAAGCAAGTGAGCTATTCTCCTAAAAAACGAAGCATCAGGGGGAGAAAATGGGTAGAAAGAAAGAGTATGAAGTCAATCTAAGCGAGACGGAACGGGACCATTTGGAAAATCTCGTATCAAGTGGAGTAGAAAAGGCCCGAAAGTTGACTCGGGTTCGGATCCTGCTCAAGGCCGATGAGAAATGGACTGATAAGCAAATATCTACAGCGCTGAATGTTGGATATGCGACGGTGGGTCGAATCCGGAAACGGTATACCGAAGAAGGGTTAGATGCTGCGATCAATCGGAAAAAGACAAGTCGCCTCTATGAGCGCAAGATAGACGGTGCAACCGAGGCACAGCTAATTGCGATGACCTGTAGCGAACCACCTGCGGGCCAGGCACGCTGGAGTTTGCGTCTCCTGTCAGAGCATATTGTTACTCTGGAGCAGGTTGAAAGCGAGAGTATTTCACACGAGACCGTGCGCAAAGCGCTAAAAAAAACGAACTGAAGCCGTGGCGGAAAAAGCAGTGGGTGATTGCGCCAGAAGCAAATGCCGAGTTTGTTTGTGCGATGGAAGATGTGTTGGAGTTATATCACGAGCCGTATGATCCTCGGCGCCCAGTTGTCTGCTTTGATGAAGGAACAAAGCAATTAATCGGTGAAACGAAATCGCCTATCCCTATGCAGTGCGGTGAGCCACTGCGCTATGATTACGAATACGAACGCCATGGCACGGTGAATCTGTTTATGTTTTTCGCACCGTTACATGGCTGGCGGCATGTTGATGTGACTGATAACCGCACGATGATTGATTATGCTCATTGCATGAGAGACTTGGTCGACGTCCATTTCCCAGAGGCAACCGTTGTGCGAGTTGTCCAAGATAATCTGAGTACCCATAAAGCGGCTGCTCTATACCAAGCCTTTGAACCCGCCGAAGCACGACGAATTTTGGAGCGCCTTGACTTTCATTTCACGCCTAAGCATGGCAGTTGGCTCAATATGGCCGAGATTGAATTAAATGTGCTCGGCAGCCAATGTCTTGACCGGCGCATTGATGATAAAGACTTTCTTACCTCCGAAGTCGCTGCTTGGCAGGCGCAACGCAACATCCATGCTGCTTCCGTCGACTGGCGCTTTACAACCGCTGACGCTCGCATCAAATTGCGTCGCTTATATCCATCATTTCAGCCTTGACACGACAGTAGGCCAATTAATCGTAACGATACAGTTGGCCTTGAGTACATTTACAGCACACCGTTTAACGGCGAGAGACCTCAGGCATCCGGGCAGGCTGTTTGGAACCTTTGGAAGAGCACAGGATATGCCACGGGGAGCTTTGAGGAAGGCTCTAAGTTTATCCGGTATGCAGGAGGCTGGGACTTGTGGAGACTAAGAAATGAATCGGACGCATCGGGCGGCAGGATCGCCTTGATTGGCGGTAAACCAGGCGCAAAGGTTGTCTTTCCCTACAGCGGTCGCTGCGTTAGGCGCGTCTACACAGCTGCCCATAACCGTGGCGTGGTGGAGGTGAGACTTGATGGCGTTATTGTAGACACCTACAATGAGCGCAGGGATGGCGTTTGGCGGCAGTCAACGAAGGATTTTTGCGCTGGCTCCAGTGGTCAACACACCTTTGAGGTTAAGATGACCACACCCGGTAACGACCGATTTATCGATGTGGACCGATTTGACATTGACCCTACCACCGCTGTAGCAGTCGCTCAAGTCAAGGCGGCGGGCGAATCCGGGGAGGGAACCATCTATCAGCAGGACCACGAGGCCATTGACTACATCGGTGATTGGAGAACCTTTGAGGCAGAAGATGCGTCCAGTGGTGCGTTGGCGTTTACCGAGAATCAGTGGGATGGCGTCATCTTTCGATTTGAGGGGACGCAGGTGGAGTGGTGCTATTCCAAAGCACTCAATCGAGGCGAGGCTGCCATCCTGATTGATGGCGACAACCCCAATAACGCCGAATCAGAGCAGCCCGTCAAGGTTGATCTGTACGGCGGGAAGATCGAGCGCAACCAGTGCTGGACTTCGCCGAAACTGGAACTGGGAGAACACTACATCCACATTGTCGCCACGGGCGAGAAGCACGCGGGCTCATCGGGCACGCTCGTCGATGTGGATCACTTCATCGTTCATTAGTCAGCGTTCGCTGCTCAACACAAGGAAAGCAACCATGTACAAAGCAAAGCAGTTGGTCACCTTCGCGTCTGTCCTGCTAGGTGGGCTGTGCTTGGGATTCGTCGCCAGTGCTTGCGTGCCCGCGCCCGATGGAGCAAGGGTGAGGAACGTAGAGATAAGCGCTTCGTCGGCAGGCATAGAGCTTGGCATACTTGTCGACGAAGACAAGCGCGTGGTTCACATTCCGTCCGACGCCGACAGCTCTGTCCTGATCGGAGATGACCTTGGGATTCAGGTGGGGGACGTTATCCTCTCCATCAACGATAGGCCCGTTGTGCTTGATCTCCCCGCCATTCTTGAGACGAAGAATATCTACACTGACGCCGATGAGATAAGCGTTCGCCTCCTGCGCGATGGGGAGGAGATCGTGCTGACTGCCTCGATGGAGGACTATAGAGCAGGCATTCAAGCAGCCTCTGAAGAGGCATTACAGCAATTGGAGGCGAGATTTGAGGGGAAGACTAAGGAGGAAGCCGAGGCATTATGGGATGAAATCTTCATTCCCTATGACCCGAAGACTGCCCCACCCACGCCCACACCCGCGCCAGATAACCTGTACGGTCTCTAAATCGCACCGATCCTTTAAGAAAAGGGAGCGCACGTTGCGCTCCCTTTTTGCTTTGTTGGAAACAATTTGCGGCTTGTCAACGTCTCCAGATCACAGTAGACCTGTCGAGACGATTGACCTCTACAGCAGCGAAGTCGAGCGCAACCAGTGCTGGGCGTCGCCGGAACTGGAGCAGGGGGTGCATTATCTGCACGTTGCCGCCACGGGCGAGAAAAACGAGAACTCGTCGGGTACGCTGATTGATTTGGATCACTTCATTGTGCATTGAGTCAACAACAGGAGAGCAACATGTATAAGATGAATTACCGGCTCCTTTGCGCCACCTTTACCCTGGGGCTGTGTTTGACCTCCCTCGCCAGCGCCTGCACGCCTCGTTATGGTGAAGTACACGCGACGATGGCAGGTACGCAGCTTGGCGTCATCGTAGACGAAGAAGCGCGCGTGGTTGATATTATGACAGACCGGAGACATCATGTCGCCACAGAGTTGGGGATGCAGGTTGGAGATGTTGTGCTGTCCATCAATGAGCAACCGATTGTCCTTGACGTTCAGTACATCATCGACCTTCAGCACGCCATGAGTGACGCTCCCAGCGTGACTGTGCGAATCCTGCGCGATGGGAAAGAGATGGTACTGACCACCTCATTGGAAGATGAACGGGCAGAAGTCGAGGCAGCCAGTGCGCAGTTGAACGAGATGTTTGAGGGGAAAACCGAGGCGGAAGTGGATGCGCTCTTCGAGAAGTACTTTATCCCCTACGACCCGAAGACTGCCCCGCCCACGCCCACGGTCGTGCCGGAGAACTATCACGGTCTTTAAGTAGCACCAGTCTTTCGAGAAAGGGAGCGCAAGTTGCGCTCCCTTTTCGTTTTTGCGGGAAACAATCTGCTGCTTGCAAACGTCTCTGGTTCATGCGAGTACATCGAGACGCTTGACCTCTACGGCAGCGCAGTGGAGCGAAATCAGTGCTGGGTGTCGCCGGAGTTGGAGCCAGGGGTGCATCACCTTCAGATTGCGGCTACCGGCAAGAAGCACGAGGATTCGTCGGGAACTTTGATTGATGTCGACCACTTTATCGTGCATTGAGGCGAGGAATTCAAGCGAATCGCTTGAGCAAAAAGGAGAGCATCATGTTCAATTGGAAACAACGTACCCTTGGTGTCCTGCTGGGCGCGGGGCTAGGGCTAACCCTCCTGGCTGGAGGCTGTACAACCGCAGGCGTGGTGTCTGGGGCTCAAGTGCCGGAAGCCGAGGCAGAGACCGAAGCGGCTGTTCATACCGAAGGTCATGCTTTGGTGGCTGGACCCGTGCTTGGCGTCCTGGTGGACAGCACTGGCCGCGTGCTCGAAGTTTACTCGGGCGAAGCTGAGTACCTTGGCAATGAGTTGGGAATTCAGGTCGATGACGTTGTGCTCTCGATTAACGATAGCCCCATCGTTTACGACAGGGAAGCTATCATTGAGCTCAATCGCTCATTTGATTCGCGTTCCGAGCTGGATGTGCTCGTTCTGCGCAAGGATGAAGAGCTACTGTTGACCGCTTCGTTGACGGACTATTGGGCAGAAGTCGTGGCCCGACAGGAAGAATACGAGGAGATGGTTGAAGAGATGACCGAAGAAGAACTCGATGCGCTTTCGCCGCCCTACGACCCGGCAAAAGCTCTGCCCACGATTACGCCGATTCCGCAGGATACGTACTTCTTGTAGATAAGCTACATTTTCTCAGAAGGGGCGCAACTTACACGATAAGTTGCGCCCCTTTTTGCGTCTATTGGGAAATAATTTGCTACTTGCAAACGTCTCCGGTTCATAGAGAGTACATGAAGACAATTGCCCTATGCGCTAGCGGAGCCGAGCGCAACCGGCGCTGGGTTTTGCCACTGCTAGAGCAGGCGGTACACTACCTTTACTGCAATATACACGCTAAACCAGCAACAGCCAGCCCCACCGGAGACCCCCATGCACCCCACCACCCTGCACCTACGCCCCAAATTTTTCGACGCCCGCGAGCGAACGCTCGTTGAGGCGAAGGGCTTGTCCGCCAGCGTCTTTCGCTTTGACAGCGGCGTCTGCGCGCTGCGGCTGCAAAACGAGCGCGGCCACCTGCTGCTGCTGCCCTTCCAGGGCCAGCAAATCTGGTCCGCTCACCTGGACGGCCGCGAGTTGACCATGCGCACGCCGTTCAACGAGGGCGACTTCGCTGGCCCGCGCAACACGCAAACGTATCTTCACAACTACGGCGGCTTTCTGCTCCACTGCGGCGCGACGGCCATGGGCGTGCCCGGCCCGGAGGATAATCACCCGCTGCACGGCGAATTGCCCAATGCGCCCTACCAGGAGGCGTTCATCGTGCTGGGCGAGGATGAGCGGGGCAGCTACATTGGCCTGGGCGGGCGCTACCAGCACACCGTTGCCTTTGGCGACAACTATCTGGCCGAGCCGCTCGTCAAGCTCCACGCCGACTCCACTATTTTCGACATCTCGATGACGGTGACCAACCTCAAGCAGACGCCGATGGAGCTGATGTACATGGCCCACCTCAATTTTCGCCCCGTTGACAACGGGCGCATTGTCTACAGCGCGCCCATTTCGCCGCAGACGGTGCGCGTGCGCCGCAGCATCCCTTCGCACGTTAGGCCCACGCCGGAATATATCGACTACCTGGAAACGCTGGCGGACGATCCCGCCCAGCACCACCTGCTCTCGCCGGACAAAGCCTTTGATCCCGAAGTCGTCTTCAACATCGACTACGCGGCGGACGGCGACGGCTGGGCGCACTCGATGCAGGTGCATCCCAATAGCGATTCCGCCGACTACGTGCGCCACCGCGTCGAGCCGCTCCCCATTGGCGTGCGCTGGATTTGCCGCACGCCGGACAAGGATGCGCTCGGCCTCGTCCTCCCCGCCACCGCCGAGCCCGAGGGCTACACGGTGGAAAAGGCCAAGGGCAACGTGCGCGCGCTGGCGGCTGGCAAGACGTTCCGGGCGGAGATCAGCGCGGGCGTGCTGTCGGGCGAGGAGATTGGAGAGATGGAGGCAAAGATCGAGCGCATGACAAGAGATGTTTAGCCCAGTGGTCACCGCGTCCTAGCAAATCCACCCAATCGCACAAACAGCACGGGTAAATCGTGCTACGTTGGGTTTACCCTCGACATCAATCCGACAAACAAGGGGAATCCCATGCGGCAACTGCTAGTCAACGCCCCGCGCAGCCACGGCGACGCCGTCGTCGAGCTGGCGCATAAGTACGACGGCAAGAACGTGGTGCAAATCGATGCAACCAGCGGCGAGATGGCCGATCGGGGCAGGCCGAGCGAGATGGGCCGCGCCATGGTTTATATTCACGTTGCCAACGGTCGAGTCGAGGGGCTGCTGCGTGACTTGCAGGAGATGCCGGACGTAAAAATCACGCTCGTGCCCAGCGGCGTGATGACGCTCTACCCGCCCTACGACGAAGCGCCGGATCAAGTTACCGACGTGCAGCAGCGCAGCCCCATCGAGGTCTTCCTGGCGGGCCTGCAGAGCATCGGCTCGTGGAACGGCTTTTTGGGCTACGCCGTGGCGGGCGGCGTGGTGGTGTGGGTGGGGCTGTATACCAACAACATCTTCCTGCTCATTGCCTCCATGCTGATTTCGCCCTTCGCTGGCCCGGCCATGAACACCGCGCTCGCCACCGCCCGCGGCGACGGCTACCTGCTGCGCCGCAGCGTCCTGCGCTACGTTGTTGGCCTGGCAACAACCGTCACCACGGCCTTTGTGCTCAGCTTTATCTTTAGACAGGAAACGGCGACCAATCAAATGGTCGATGCCAGCAAAATCTCCTCCATCGCGGTGCTGCTGCCGCTGATCACCGGCGCGGCGGGCGCGCTCAACCTGATTCAGTCCGAGCGCAGCAGCCTCGTCCCCGGCGCGGCCACGGGCGCACTGATCGCGGCGGCGCTGGCCCCGCCCGCGGGCATCGTTGGCATGGCGCTGGCCGTTGGCATGTGGGAAATGGCGTTGAGCAGCCTCTTTGTGTTGGGGCTGCAGCTGGTGGGCATCAACCTGGCGGGGGCCGCAGTTTTTCGGCTGAACGGCGTTACGCTGGAGGAATCGCGCTACCAGCGCGGTCGGCGCTGGGTCTTCCCCGCCGCCATGATGGCGTCGGCCATTGCGCTGGCGGGGCTGCTCTTCGTGCAGTTTTCGGGCGCGCCCGCCCTGCGTCGCGCCAGCCTGGAGCAGCGCGCCACGGCGGATATTCAGCAGGTGGTGGACGAAAGTGAGCTGGCTTATCTGGTCGATACCAGCGTGCGCTTCACCCGCCCCAACATTCCGGGCCAGGATACGCTGTTGGCCGTTGTTTACGTCCAGCCGCAGGCCAACGCCGCCGCGTCCGGCGAATCCATTAGCGAGCAGCTTACCCGCGAAATTGAGCAGTCGATTCAGCAGCAGGACTACAGCGTGACGCCGCTGGTCAGCGTCACGGTGCTGGAGCCGCCGGAGCGGCGGAATGATAGTACGTCGTTGACTACCATCGATGCCGATTGAAATCGGCGCTTGGTCTGCAAAGTGTGCTGAAATGCACTGGTGATTAACGCGTTGATGAAGAGACAGGAAATAAGCTGGTCACAGAGGAGTAGGCACGCCCCGTGCCGGATCAACCCTCAAACGCCGCTTGTTTCGGGGCACGTGCCGTGCGCACTACTCGGCGCTATTCCCCAACTATTTCCTGCAGCTCCATCAACGCGTTGCGCAAACTAAAGTGCGTGCAAAATGAAAACAAGAGTTCGCGGTCTAAGTGACTGTCGCTGGCTCCTCAAACTCCTGTTCTCGAAGCAACTTTACTTTAGGCCAGCATTTCAATGCTGACCGGTGGTTTTCTAACCAATAATGTGGCCCACCACCTACCGCGGCACCGCCACCCCCGCCACCGTCCGCCGCATCACCGCATCGGCATCCAATCCCTCAATTTCGGCCTCCGGTCGCAGAATGACGCGGTGGCGGAAGACGGGCGGCACGACAAATTTGACGTCGTCCGGCGTCACGTAGTCGCGGCCCTGGAGCGCGGCGTGGGTTTTGGACGCGCGCAGGAGGGCGATGCTGGCGCGCGGCGAGCCGCCCAAAATCAAATCCGGGCTGCGGCGGCTGGCGGTGGCAATCTGCGTGATGTAGCGCAAAATACCCTCTTCGACCGTGACGCCAGCGATTTCGGCGCGAATCTGCGGCAGCGTCTCCGGGCTCACCACCGCTTGTATACCAACCGCATCCAGCTCGCGCGCGTCGAAGCCACGGTGGTGGCGGCGCAGCACCTCCTCCTCGACTTCGCTGGCCGGGTAGTCCACCAGCACCTTGAACAAAAAGCGGTCCAGCTGCGCCTCCGGCAGCGGATACGTGCCTTCATACTCCACGGGATTCTGCGTCGCCAGCACCATAAAGGGGTCGCCCAGCGGATGGCGCTCGCCCTCAATGGTGACCTGCCGCTCGGCCATTGCCTCCAGCAGCGCCGACTGCGTCTTGGCTGGCGCGCGGTTGATTTCGTCCCCCAGCAGGATGCTGGTGAAGATCGGCCCCTTTTTAAGGTAAAACTGCCCGCGGTTGATGTCGAAGACCTGCGTGCCGACCACATCGCTCGGCATCAAATCGGCGGTAAACTGGATGCGGCCGTAATCGGCGTCGATCAGGCGGGCCAGCGTTTTGGCGAGCAGCGTCTTGGCCGTGCCGGGCACGCCCTCCAGCAGCACGTGGCCGTCGCTGAGAAAGGCGATAAAAATCTGCGTCAGCACCTCCTCCTGCCCCACGATAATTTTGGCGGCTTCGGTTTTTAACTGTTTGTACAAATCAGCAATCACTGGCAAATCCTCAATTTTAACGCGGAGGCGCAAAGGCGCAAGGAAGAAGAAAAGGTTGTCGCTTCGACCAGCGGGAGAAATCTTCTTGTGGCCGCAGATTCAACTTCGTTGCATTAACACGGTTGGTTTGTTAGGTTTTGTTGACATTTTGTTGAGAGGGCTTGAAAGGTGGGTCGAGCGCGCCCTCATCCCCAGCCCTTCTCCCATCCTGGGAGAAGGGAGCCAATCTCTCCCCTCTCCCACCGTGGGAGAGGGGCCGTGGGAGAGGGGCCGGGGGAGAGGGGCCGGGGGTGGGGGCCACTTTCCAAATGTCAATGGAACCTAGCGCTCTCCAGATTTCTCGCATTCGCTCGAAGTGACAACGCCATGCGCCCCTGCGTCTCCGCGTTAAATTCTCTGAAAAATTTCGCGTTTGCTTCCCCGCGTTTTATACTCGTCTCACAGACTTAACAGTGGGATTATACTAAACTCGCATTCAGGAGCAAACGATGACGCCAGCGGCAGGGGATATTGATCAGGAAATCGAGGCGCTGTACGAGCGCATCAACCAACCCAAGCCGGTGCTCGTGGTCGTTTCCGGCCCCAGCGGCGTGGGCAAAGACGCCACGCTCGGCCTGCTGCAGGAGCGCAACGCATCGTTTCATTTTGTGGTCACGGCAACCACCCGGCCCATTCGACCCGGCGAAACCGACGGCGTGGACTACCACTTCGTCAGCGTCGGCGACTTTGCCGAGATGATCGACCACGGCGAGCTGCTGGAGCACGCAGTGGTCTATGGCCAGTATTACGGCATTCCCAAGCAGCAGGTGCGCGAGGCGATGGCAACCGGCAAGGATGTGATTATGCGCATCGACGTGCAGGGCGCGGCGACCATTCGCAAGCTCGTGCCCAACGCCGTCACGATTTTTCTGGTGGCCGAAAGCGAGGACGAACTGGAGCGACGCCTGCGCGAGCGCAAGACGGAGCGAGCAGACCACTTGAAGATGCGCATCACCACCGCGCGGCAGGAATTGCGCCGTCTGGACGAGTTCGATTACGTGGTGATCAACCGCGACAATCGCCTGGACGAAACGGTTGATGACGTGCTCAGCGTCATCCGCGCCGAAAAGCACCGCGTCGACTGGACGCCGGTGGAGCTGTAGTCAGTCCGTGATTGGAGATTGGTAATTAGAGATTATATTGATTAAATCGACAGCGTTACAGCGGCGGTCGGCGACGAATAAATTCGTCACCTGGTTTGCCAAGTGCGCTTCAGCGCACTAATGCCGAGCTCTCCAACGCGCTTCGGCGCGTTTGGCAAGATAGGCTGGCAATTCACTGCCTGCCGGTTGCCATCGACGAACCAACTGTGGGATTAGCTGGGTACGTCAATGGCCGAGATTGGGCGAGCATTAAATCAGCACAATCTCTATTCGAGATGGGATGGTCGAACGACCAATCCAATTTCTAATTACCAATCTCCAATCTCTAAATTTTACTTATGCAACAACTCGATCAACCCACCCAACAGCCCGCCCCAGCGCCGACAGCCGAACAGCGTTCCGGCTTCTACATCCGCCTTTCGCCCCCCACGGCGACGCGCGTGCTGCTGGTAGCCAACGTGGTCATGTTTCTGGCCGTGATCGCCGTGGGCTACTTCGTCTTCAACACCGTCGACGGCACGCGCGACAATCGCGTGCTGGTCTTCATGGGGGCAAAGTTCAACCCGGCGATTGCGGACGGCCAGGTGTGGCGGCTTTTCACCGCCATGTTCCTGCACATCGGCGTCTTTCACCTGCTCGTCAACATGTATGCGCTCAACGCGCTGGGGCCGCTGGTGGAGGGCTACTTTGGCCACCGCCGTTTTCTAGCGATTTACCTGCTGGGCGGGCTGCTGGGCAGCCTGGCCTCCTACGCCTTTTCGGACGCCATTTCGGCGGGCGCATCCGGCGCGATCTTTGGCCTCGCTGGCGCGACAACCGTCTACTTTCTGCGCTACCGCGACAACTTTGGCAAGCGCGGGCGCGCCATCCTGCAAAATATGCTCTTCGTCATCGGCATCAATCTTGTTTTCGGCCTCTCCGTACCCGGCATCGACAACTGGGGGCACATGGGGGGCCTGGTCGGCGGGGCGCTGCTGGCGTGGGGGCTGCTGCCAAAGTATGGCAAGCCGGAGCCCACGTTTTCGTCGCTCGCTGCGGAAAGAGCATCAGAGCGCACGGGCGAGCTAGCCGAGCGGCAGGCGCTGGCCGAAATTCCGCGCACGCTGCCGGAAATTGCGGTCGTGGCGGTTTTTATTGCAGCGCTGATTTTTGTTTTGCAGTGGGTGACGAATGGATATCTAGCTGGATGAAAATTTAACGCAGAGACGCGGAGGCGCGGAGGAATAGTTCGTCGACAACCGTTCTCCTTGCGCCTTTGCGCCTTTGCGCCTTTGCGTTAACTTCAAAGTTTAAGGAAAAGATATGAACTATCCACGATGCAGCGGCCTGCTGCTGCACCCGACTTCCCTGCCCGGCCCCCACGGCATCGGCAGCTTCGACGAAGCCGCTTACGGCTGGATCGACTTCCTGGCCGAGACGCGCCAGTCGCTGTGGCAGGTGTTGCCGCTCGGCCCCACGGGCTACGGCGACAGCCCCTACCAGAGCTTTAGCTCCTTTGCGGGCAACCCCTACCTGATCAGCCTGCAGGCGCTGGTCGAGCACGGCCTGCTCGACCAAGCGGTGCTCGATAGTGCGCCCGATTTCCCGCGCGACCACGTCGACTACGGCGGCATCTACAACTGGAAGCTGCCGCTGCTCTACGATGTGGCCAAAGGGTTTAACCAGCGCGCGACGCCGGAGCAAAAGAGCGAGTTCGACCAATTTTGTCGCGATGAGGCGGAGTGGCTGGACGAGTACGCGCTCTTTATGGCGCTCAAGGTCGAAAAGGAGACGGCGTGGAACGAATGGCCAATGGCGCTGCGCGCGCGCGAAGTCGACGCGCTAACGCAGGCCAAGAAGCGGCTGGCCGACGAAGTCCTCGGCCACAAGCTCAATCAGTGGTTGTTTTATTGCCAGTGGACGGCGATCAAGCAGTACGCCAACGACAAGGGCATTCAAATCGTCGGCGACATTCCGATTTACGTGGCGATGGACAGCGCCGACGTGTGGGCCGATCCGCAAGATTTTCAGCTCGACGACGACTATCAGCCCACGGTGGTCGCGGGCGTGCCGCCGGACTATTTCAGCGAGACGGGGCAGCTGTGGGGCAACCCGATCTATCGCTGGCAGGCGATGAAGTCGAACGGTTACGCGTGGTGGCTGCGGCGCATCCGCGCGGCGCTGCGGCTCTACGACATCGTGCGCATCGATCACTTTCGCGGCTTTGCGGGCTATTGGGAAGTGCCCGCCGACGAGGAGACGGCGATGAACGGCGAATGGCGCGACGGCCCCGGCGCGGACTTCTTCGAGACGGTTCGCCGCGAGCTGGGCGACCTGCCCATCATCGCCGAAGACCTGGGCGACATTACCCGCGATGTGATCGAGCTGCGCGACCAGTTCGACCTGCCCGGCATGAAAATCCTGCAGTTTGCCTTTGCCACGGACGCCAGCCACAAATTTCTGCCCCACAACTATTCGAAAAATTTCGTCGTCTATCCCGGCACACATGACAACGACACGGCCTGGGGCTGGTACACCCAAAGCAGCAGCGAGCACGAGCGCAATCACTTCCGCCACTACTACCGCACCGACGGCAGCGATGTCCCCTGGACAATGCTCGAATCCGCCTTCGCCTCCGTGGCGCACACGGCGATTGTCACCATGCAGGACGTGCTCAACCTGGGGCCGGAGGCGCGCATCAACACGCCGGGCCAGGCGTCCGGCAACTGGAGCTGGCGCTTTGTGCCCGAACAGATCAGCGGCCACGTTGTCGAGCGGCTGCGCGGCGCGACGGTGACGTTTGGCCGTGATCCAGTGATTTACGAGAATGCGGACGAGACGGGCGATCCGGTCGCCGAGGCGCGGCGGGGGGAGCAGGGGAGATAGGGAGCAGGGGAGATAGGGAGCAGGGGAGATAGGGAGCAGGGAGCTAATAGAGCCATCAAATAAATGTTGCACATTGCTGTTGGGTAGACTGGCTCCCCTCTCCCACTGTGGGAGAGGGGCTGGGGGTGAGGGCGCGAGCGGTTTGTCCAATCTTTACCCGATCTGTGTATAAGGAGGTTTGCTGTGGCAACGGTTCAACTTGAGCAAACGCAGGAACAGCAGGTGCGAGAGCGGCGTGTGGCGATGAGCTGCGCGCAGTTTCTGGAGGAGATCGACGAAAACCAACAGGCCGAGTGGGTGGCGGGGGAGGCGATTCTGTTTATGCCACCAACGCCAATTCATCAAGATTATGTTGCGTTGCTGCTGACGCTGATGCGCAACTACGTTGAATTTCTACGGCTTGGCAAAGTGCTCGCGGCCACAGTCGAGATGAAAGTGTCGCCCGACGCCAATTCGCGCGAGCCGGATATCCTGTTTGTGGCACGCGCCAATCTAAACCGGATTGCGGATAAGAAGGTGGAGGGGCCAGCAGATTTGGTCGTCGAAGTTATCTCGCCCGAAAGCGTTGCCTGCGACCGCGCCGAAAAGTTTTACGAGTACCAGAATGCGGGGACCAAAGAGTATTGGATTACCGACCCGCGTTTCAACCTCGAGCGCGCCGACTTTTGGGTGCTCGACGACAATGGTCGCTACGAGCCCGTCCCCCTGGATGAGGATGACGTCTACCGCTCAACCGTGCTCGACGGCTTCTGGTTTGACGTGAACTGGCTGTGGGACGAAGACGCGCCGACGCCGCTGCAGGCCTTTGCCCAGATTGTCGGGCTGGAGCGGGCCATCGAGGCGCTGCGCCAAGCCTAATCGCCCCACGTGCTGTTGTGTACATCCCATGCGCTACGATAACCTGACTTTTCTCGAAATTCGCGAGCGCGCCGCGGCGGGCGACTTGCTCGTTTTGCCCACGGGCTGCACCGAGCAGCAGGGGCCACACCTGCCGGTCAACTTTGACACGTGGTTTGCCGAGGCGACGTGTGAAGCCGCGGCGGAGCGGGCCGCCGAGCGGTTTGGCGTGCAGGCGCTCGTGCTGCCCGCCCTGCCCTTTGGCCCCACGCCTGAACACCGCAACTTTGGCAGCGGCTTTATCGACCTGCCGCAGGCGCTGCACGAACAGGTCGTGGCTGCGGTGTTGGAATCGGTGGTGGCGCAGGGCTTCTCGCGCGTGGTGATTTGGCGCGGCTGCGGCGGCCACCGACTGGAGCGCGTTGCCGCCCAATTTAACGCCGAGCACGCTGGGCGGGCGCGCGTCTTTCAGCCCGGCTTCCCCTTCCACGACATCTGGTGCGCCGTCGGCGATCCAGCCGTGCCGGGCGGCCACGCCGACAGCTTTAGCACCTCGCTGGCGCTGCATCGGCGGCCCGATAGCGTCCGCCGCGACCAAATTCCCGCGCCGCAGCCTGCGACTGCCAATCAACAAATCGACTGGGACGACCCGCAGCTCGACTTTGCCCGCTACACCACCAGCGGCGTCATCGGCGACGCCACGCACGCCAGCGCGGAGCTGGGGGCAAAGTTGTGGGAAGCGGTCGTGCAGAAGGCCGCGGAGATTTTTCAAGATTGTGCGGCGGAAGAAATATAGCGCGTTTCGTGGGCGGCGTCCCCGGCACGCGCCGCACGCCGCTTCGTTTGCTCCGTAACGTCCGGCGTGTGCCGGGGACGCGGAGCATTTCGCCCCGTGTAGTAATTTCAAGGATCAACAAAACCATGACCACCCCAATTGCTCAAGATGAATACACCACGCTGGTCGACGACGCCGCCGTGCTCGCGCGCACGAGCGCGGGCCTGCTGCGCCTCACCGGCGACGACCGCGTGGACTTCCTCCAGCGCATGTCCACCAACGATATCGCCGCCCTGCAAGCGGGCCAATCCACCGTGACGGTGTTGACCGACCCGACGGCGCGCATCCTGTTTGCCTTCACCGTCATCTGCCGCGCGGACGATCTGCTCGTGCTGCCCGCACCCAGCGAAATGCGCGACGAGGCGGAGGCGCTGGGCGAGCATTTGCGCAGCCAAATTTTCTTTATGGACAAGGTCAAAGTGGAGGATTGGAGTGCGGACTGGTCGCGCTTGCGGCTGATGGGGCCAAACGCGGACGAGGTGCTCAGCGCGCTCGACCTGCTTCCCCCGCCGGGCGACGGTGCGTGGGCAAGCCAAGACGAGACACAGCCGGGCGGCCCGCTGGCCGTGCGCCAAACGCAGTACGACGTGCCGGGCTACGAGCTGATTGTGCCGCTGGCCGAGCAGTCGCCGCTGCTGGAGCGGCTGCTGGCCGCAGGTGCGCCGCCTCTGCACGACGAAATGGTTTACCACGCCCGCCGCGTCGAGCTGGGCCAGCCCGCCGTGGATCACGAGATTGTGGGCGACTACACGCCGCTCGAAGTCGGTTTGGCCTGGACGTGCGCCGAGGACAAGGGCTGCTACACCGGCCAAGAAATCATCGCCCGCCAAATTACCTACGACAAGGTGACGCGTTTCCTCGTCGGCCTGCGCCACGATTTATCACACGGCAGCACGGCCAGCGACAGCGAGCCGCCCGCTGAAGGTGCACCAATCACTTTGCCCGGACAGGACGGCGGTCGCCCCGTTGGTTACATCACCAGCGCCGCCTATAGCCCCGCGCTCAACGCGCCCATTGCCCTCGCCGTCGTCCGCCGCGCCCAAAGCGAAGTCGGCACGACGTTGATGCTGGAGGGAGTGAGCGTTGAGGTGGTCGAATTGCCCTTTGGTTGAAATTGCTTACTGCTTACTGCTTATTGCTTTTTGTTGGTTCCAGGGGCAACACGTCACCACCGAACCAACTAATACGCAATAAGCAGTAAGCAATACGTAATAACGTTTCCCATGTCACCAACCCCGTTTCCCCCCGCCGCCTGGCGTCTCCTCATCGAAGATTGCCCCCGCACCGGCGCGGCGAACATGGCGGTGGATCAGGCGCTGGCAGACGGCTGTGCGGCGGGCGAGTCACCGCCAACCTTGCGCTTCTACCGCTGGTCACCGCCTGCCGTCAGCCTCGGTCGCCACCAGCCGCTGGCCGACATCGACCGCGCGGCTGCCGAGTCGCGCGGCTACGACATCGTGCGTCGCTCCACAGGTGGCCGCGCGATTTTGCACACCGACGAGCTGACGTACTCGGTGGCCGCGCCCGCCGACGAGCCGCGCGTGCAGGGCGCGGTGATGGACGCTTACCTGCGCTTGAGTGGCGCGCTGCTCTGTGGCCTACAAACGCTGGGCCTCGGCGTGGCCGACAAAGCGCCGGGCCACGTGCGCGCGGGCAAGGGCGTGTCCGCCGCCTGCTTTGAAGTGCCCAGCGCCTACGAAATCACCGCGCGCGGGCGCAAACTGATGGGCAGCGCCCAAAGCCGCCGCGCCGGGGCCGTCCTCCAGCACGGCAGCCTCCCCCTCGTCGGCAACGTGACGCGGCTGGTCGACGTGCTGGCGCTTCCGGTCGCCGAGCGAACCGTGCTGCGCACGCAGCTGGCGGCGCGCGCGACGACGCTGTCGGCGGCGCTGGACGTTGGGCCGGGGGCGGAGCTGGTGCGCTTCGAGACGGTTGCGGCGGCGTTGGTGCAGGGCTTTGCCCAGACGTTGACTTTGCGGCTGGAGCCGGGGGCGCTATCGGTGGGGGAAGAGGCGCGCGTCGAGGAATTGATGACGGCGCAGTTTGAGAATGTTGAGTGGACGGGGAAATCGTAAATCCAAAATCCAAAATTGCAAATCGAATGACCATCGGCCAACTCACCCTCGAACTTCACTTGCCCATGGCGCGCAGCCTGAAGGACAAGCGCGGCATGCTCAAGCCGCTGATCGTGCGGCTGCGGCGCGACTACAACGTCTCCGTGATCGAGGCCGAGGCGCAGGACGTGTGGACGCGCGCCGTGGTCGTGTGCGTCTGCGTGAGCCACGGGGACGCGCTGGTGCAGAGCCACCTGCAGCAGATCGCCAACCGCGCGGAGCGCTGGCGCATGGATGTGCAGTTGGAGGATTATTATATCGAGATTGTGGCGTGAGGGTTGTACGGGCGGAGCCCGTTGTAGGTCACATATGCTTCGCTATGAGATAAGTTCGACTTAACCGTATTCCGAATCGCTAGGGCCCGATCATCCCCGTCACCTTGCGGAGCAAAGGTGACCTACGACAGGCCGGCCATCTGGGCATAACCACAAAAAAGGGGCGACGCATTATGCGTCGCCCCTTTTTTTACAGGGTATGGGCACGCCATGGCGTGCCCGTACGGCCCTTATCTTACACTGACTTAGTTACCGACCAGCGGCAGGAAGACGCCGTTGTCCAGCTGCACCGGCTCCGCGCTCTCGTCATCCGCCGTGGGGGCGATGGCGAAGACGCCGAAGATGCCGTTGCGCTCGATGTCGGCCGTGATCGTGCCCGCATCCGTATCGGTGGCGGCGGAGACAATCTCCCAGCGCTCGTCCAATGCGCTGTAGCGGCGCAGCGTGACGCTTTGGAGCTGGCTGCTCTGCACTTCTTCCCCACCATAGCTGATGGTGAGCTGAACCGCCGGATCAAAGTCGTCCATGAGCAGGCCGTCCGGCCCGTAGGCCACAATCGTAAACGCTTCGCCGAGCAGGCTGGCGTCCGCGGGCAGCTCGATGGCGCTGGTGTCCGCAACGTCAATCGTGCCGCTAACCGGCTTGAGCGCCGTGCTCGTGAAGTCGACGCTGATTTGCAGCCCGCCAGCCGTGCCCGTAACCTCCGTCAGCGCGACCGCGCAGTTTTCGGTGATGTCGACCGTCTGCTCGCCAATGTGGTGATCGCCCAGCGCATCCACCACCTCGACGCGCACCTCGTACGTGCCGCAGTTGAGGTAGGTGTGCGAGGCGGCCACAATCGGCTCGCCGCTCTCGTCGTCAAACTGCGTCTCGAAGTAGGCGGTCAGGTCGCTGCCGTCGCCCCAGTCCCAGCGGTGCTCGAGCACGTCGCCTTCGGGCAGCGACGCGGCGAAGATGGTGAGATTGCTCTCGTTCTCCGTCGTGACGTTGCTGATGGTCGGCGTCATCGGCTCGGTGGTGACGTAGGTGTAGGCGAGGTCGATCAGCTCGGCGCGCGTGGTGGGGGTAATGCCCGTCGACGCGTTGAGTTCGTTGCTCATGCCCTCCAGGCCAAAGGTCGCGTAGAGCGAGCGCCCCTGGTAGGTGACGCCCGGCGTTTCCAGCGAGGGCTGGGCCGCGTTGGCAATCGCGACGATACCGTCCTGCAGATTGTACGGCCCGGCGTAGCGGAAGAGCGGAATACCCTCGGCGTTGTCCGCCGAATTTGGGCGCGGATCAAAGCTGCCGTCCGTGGGCCGGGTGGAGATTTCGTCGACGAAGATTTGGTTGGGTTCCGGCTCCAGATCGATCTGGCCGCGAACCTCGCCCGCCGGATTGTCCGTGGAATGCACGTTGACGTAGGCGTTGCCCGCCACGAGCAGCGCTTCGTCATCCTCGCTGATCATCAGCGAGCCTTCGAGCGTCAACGTATCCGTCACCAGCTGCGGCAGTTCATCTTCTTCGGTGAAGAGGGGGTAGATGACCGGGCCGTTCGTGCCCGCCGTGCCGGAGTGGATGTGCGCCACCGTCACCGTGATCGGGTTGGTAATGCTGGCGTTCACCGTCACCGTGTAGTCGAGCTGGTTAAAGTCCTCGTAGTGCAGCAGCGACGCTTCGCCAGTCGTTTCCGTCTCGACGGGCGGCACCTCCTGCGTCCCGCTCAGGGGCAGGGTGGCGGCGAAGAGTTGGGGCTGCGTCAGGTCGATCAGCACCTCATCCAGCGCGGCCGGGGCGTCAGCCGTGGGGATGATGGGCTGCGCGGGCGTGCCGCTGTCGCTGATGCTGTCCTGGATGTAGTTGGCGGCCAAGTTGAAGCCGTAGAAGAACTCGTTGTCGTCGGTCGTCGCTGAGCTGACCACCGAAGCAAAGTCCTGGCCCATCACGACGACGCCGCCACCCAGATTGAGATAGTCGGTCAGGCGGTTGAGGTCGATCTCCGTAAAGGCCGTGGGCACGGCAAAGCTGCCGTCCGGCTGGAAGTGGTCGCCGGTGAAGATGACCACGGCCTCGTAGGCCGCCAGCTCGCTGGCCGAGGGAATCGTGGCCGGGTTGACGCCCGTACCGATAAAGGTTTCGACCACGTTGTAGCTCAGCCCCGCTTCATCCATCGCCTCGGTGTAGAAGCGCTGGTAGTCGGTGAGGCCGAGCCCGTCGCTGTAGTCGGCGTCGACCAGCAGCACGTTGGCGGCTTGCTGGGCGGGCAACACGCGGGCGTGCATGGGCATGTGCGCGTCGTAGGTCGCGCCGTCCATCACGATGTAGCCCTGGTTGTCGCCGATGCCGTCCGCGCCCGCGGCAAAGGTCACCGTCACTGTCGCCGTTTCACCCGGCGCGAGCGTCACCGATTCCGCGCTGGCGCTGACGCCCGGCACGGCAAAGGTGCTCGTAAAGGAGTCGGTGTAGGCCAGCGTGCTAATCACGAAGGTGTCTTCCGTATCACCGACGCTCGTGACGCTGACTTCCAGCGTGCTCTCCGTGCCGCTGAGCACGCGGCCAAAGCTCAGGCTCGGCGGGTCGAGGATCACGCCGGGGTCGACCGCCGCGGCCACGTCGATGCGGCCGGCGCCCATGTCCAGCGGCTGGGCCGGGCGCGGGTCGTCCGTCGAGCCAGCAAAGACGTCGATGTACTTGGCCGTGCTCATCAGCGCGGACTTGATGTCGGCGTTGCTCCAGTCGGGGTAAATCTGCTGCAGCAGCGCGGCGGCTCCGGCCACGTGCGGCGCAGCCATCGACGTGCCCGACGACTGGCCAAAGCCCAGGTGACGCGCCTCGCCCTCGGCCTGCGGATCGTAGCCCTGTGCCAAAATGTTGACGCCCGGCGCGGCCACGTCCGGCTTGAGCAGGCCATTAACGGCGGGGCCGCGGCTGCTAAAGTCGATGATGAAGTCGGGCGTGTTGCCCGCCTGGAAGGCCTGCGTGTCAATCACAATCGTAGCGCCGTCGGGGTTGGCGTCGTAGTATTCCACCACGGCGTTGCCGTCGTTCTCCGTCAGCGAGATGCTGGGAATCGTCACCTGCGCGGCCACGTCGCCACCGGCCAGGGTGATAATCGCGTCGCCGTCGGTGTTGTTGTAGATCACCGCCAAGGTGGCGCCCGCGTTCTGGGCGTTGAGCGCCTTGTCCGAGAACTGGCAGCTGCCACGGCTGATCACGGCGGCGACGCCGTCAAAGGTGCCGGGCGCAAAGGGCGCGCAGCCCTCGACGTTGCCCGGATCAACGGCAGCCGCCGTCACGAAGGGGAAGGAGAGCACCTGGCCGATCTCCAGCGGCTCGCCAAAGTCCGCCGTGCCAAAGGGCACGTCCTGCACCGGCGAGCCCGGCACGTCGACGCGACCGGAGGCCAGCGTGCCGCTCGTGGTGCTGGCGGCCACGTTGATGTACTCCGGCGACGGGTGATCACCCGTGCCCTGGCCGGGGCCGGCGTTGCCCGCGCTCATGGAGACGAAGACGCCCGCGTTCCAAGCGTTGACGAGCGCCGTATCCAGCGCATCAAACTCGCCACCGATGGAGGCCGGGCCGCCGCCCCACGAATTGTTGACCACGTCCATGCCGTCGGTCACCACATCCTCCAGCGCAGCAATGCCCTCGATGGTGTAGAAGGAGCCGCTGCCGCCCGAATTGGAGGGGTAGAAAACCTTGTAGGAGCCGACGTAGGCGCGCGGCGCGACGCCGCTCATCGTGCCCACGTTGAGGCCGAGATACTCGACATCCTCCACCACGTTGCCCGCGGCGGTGGAGCCGGTGTGCACGCCGTGCGACGAGCCTTCCTCGCCCGGCCACGGATTGGCATCGCCCGCCAGCGGCGGATCCCACGAGCGGTAGTAAGCGCGCGAGACGATGATCTTGCCGTTGTTGTTGGCCGTCAGACCGAGACCGTCCGGGCCGTAGCCATCGGGATATTCATAGCCTTCGCCGGAAAACATCGGGGCGTCGCGGTGCAGACCGGCATCCATCGAGGCGACCTTGATGCCCGCGCCCGCGTTCTCGACGCCGCCAATCGCGTCGCTGTTCCAGACCACCGGCGCGTTGATCAGCGCCGTGCTGGTGTAGAGCTGGCTGTGGTGGATGTAGTCCTGGTAGACGTTTTTGACGCTGTCCAACCGCTCCAGCTGCGCGCGCACGGCCTCCACGTCGCGCCCGCGCGTATCCAGCGCAACGCCGTTAAAGGTGATCTGGTAGGTCGCCGCTTCGGCAGCGCCCAGCTCGTTGATAAAGGTGCTCACCTGCACGCCGTCCAGCGTGCGCTGTACCTCGCTCAGAAAAGCGCTCTGCTCGCTCTGCAGCCGGTTGACGTAGGCCTGGGCCTCCGGCGCATTCACGTTCAGCTGCCCGTTGACGGCAGCCGCCTTGACTTCGCCATCGATGGCGGCAGTCAGCGAAGGGGTGGTCAACTCCACGATGAGTCGACCGGACGTTTCCGGCAGCGCGTCGGAGACGGGGCCGGTCCCCGTTTCGGGTGGAATTTCCGCGCGCGTCGTCAGCGCCGCGGCGGGCGACAGCACCAAGCCCAGCAGCAGGCTGAGCGCGAGCAGCAGCGACAAAAAGCGCCGTGCGGTTGGTGAAGTTAAACGGGGGTGGTGGGAGGGTAAAGTTGCTCTCACGAAGGTTCTCCTTTGAAACCAGATAAATCGGGCGAACTCAGACAGTTGGGATAGACGAATGCCCACGGGATGATTCGGCGCACGCCGCAGCTTGTTAGCCAGCGCCTCGCCGGGCGACGATTGGGCTGCCGCAACACAACGGCCAGCAAATTAGCAGCGAGATGGGTTGAGTGCGAATAACGTTGCGTTGCCAGGTGGCGCGGTCAGCTTTCGCTGCGTCGGCGGAAGCGCGACACGTTTTGCTCAGGCTGGGTTAGCCAAAGCGGGAGTCGGGGGATGCGAATAACGCTGTGCGGTTTGGGTTGCGGCGACGAAAATTGCCGCGGCAGGGTGAAGGCTAGTGAAAGAATGCGGGATTGCCTCGATGAATCACGTTTGGGGCGCGCGCATCATACCATTAGGCAGCGCTGCCTACAAATCCGACAATTGTCCGATGGTCCTCAACAAATGTTGTACGCGTCAACGCCAAATCTACATATAGAAAAACAGCCCATTTGTCGTAGGCGGTAGGGCATTTCTCCTGATGTGAATTCGAGCAAAATACCCTATTTTATTTATGTTCAAATAATTCTGCTGTCTTTCAGAAAATTGCAGCCCAATTTGGGCAATTTTCTTGTGTAAAGTGGAAAGCGTGTGCCAGCTGTTTTCCGACAAAAGCCGCGGCTTGCAACTCCTAAATTCGGCATTGTCGATTGTGGAGGCGGTCAGTTGACCGTCTCCGGACTCTAAAAATCGACGCTGACTATCCAAAACCGCTGCGTTTACCGCTCCACGTGCCAAACGCACACCATTACTTTCCCACCTACTTTCCCATCTGTGAGGAGACAATTTATGAAGGCTACCCCTTGTGCAGCCGCGCACCGCGCGCCGCGGCGACGGTTATCCACAATGCGAGCACGGCGGCGACCCCAAACGCGCTGCATCCCCCAACCGGCTCAGCGCGGCCCGACGGCGCTGACGCTGCTGCTGGCCCTAGCACTTGTCTTCTGTATGCTGCTGGCCCAGCTTTGGTGGGCAACGCCGCCGGCCCTGGCCGCACCGTCAACAGCGCCCGCCGCCCAGGACGAAGCGCCCGACTTTGTCGACAGCTGGAACTACATCTGCGAGGCGGGCGCCGAACGGCTGGACTCGCAGCAGCTGGGCGTGGGGCTGGGCGATCGCGACGAGTATGTTGGGGCGCAGCAGATCGACATCGCCAACCCCGAATCGGTCGAGTTTATCATCGCCCAGGTGACGACGCGCGCCTTTGCCAAAGCCGAGCGCGTGGAGTTCCGCACGCCCACGCAGACCGTTTCGCTTACCGAACCCAGCGTCGAAGTGCTGGACAATCGGGACAGAGTCAACGGCTACATCTACCAGGTGGTGCTGGCTGGCTCCGACGCGGTAACCGCAGAGGTCTTTGGCGCGCAGGATGCCGTCAGCGGCTCCTATCTGCCGCGCGCCTTCACGCTCTTTGTCTTTCGCAACGACACCAACTTTAGCGCCACGGGCCGCACGCTCTACGATTTTGTCTACAACAACGCCGAGACGGAGAGGCTAACGATTCCCAGCGCCCCGCAGCCGCGCGACATTCGGCTGGAACTCGACATCGTGGATCTGGCCGATGATGCGCGCTTTGTCGAAATTCGCGCACGGGCTGGCGCAATCGAGGCAAGCGAGACCATCTCCAATTCCAACCAGGGCGCGGAGCTGGCCTTTGTCGAGCTGCTGCTGGCGGACGTGCCCGGCGACGTGACCGAGGTGGAAGTAACCATCGACTCACCGCCCAAGCCCGACGGCGCTTCCGCCATTTTGGGCGGCCTCAACGCGCGCGTCGAGTGCTCGACCGCCGCCCTGGGCGACCGCGTTTTCGAGGACGCCAACGAGAACGGCGTGCAGGACGACGGCGAACCCGGCGTGGCAGGCGTCACCGTCAACCTGGGGGTGGACGAAGACGGCGATGGCGTGCCCGATACGCCAATCGCTTCGCAGCCCAGCGGCGACGAGGGCCAGTATCTTTTTGAATCGCTCGACCCGCGCCCCATTTACATTGTTGAATTCGTGGCCCCGGACGGACGCACCTTTACCGCGCGCGGCCAGGGCGACGACCCGGCGCTGGACAGCGACGCCGATCCGCTCAGCGGCTTTAGCGCACCGCAGCGGCTGGCGCCCGGCGCAACGGTCGACACGGTCGACGCCGGGCTGCTGCCCGTCGCGCAGATGCTGGCCTCGCTGGGCGACACCGTCTTCCGCGATTTGAACGGCAACGGCCTGCAGGACGAGGGCGAACCGGGCAGGCCCGGCGTCAGCGTCAACCTGCTGGCGCAAAATGGCGATCCGCTTGCCGCAACCACCACCGACCGCAACGGTCGCTACGCCTTCCCGGCACTGAACCCCGCTACCTACATCGTCGAATTTGTTGCGCCGGCGGGCCAGGATTTCACCACGCCCAACGTTGGCGGCGCGACGGGCGACGACGCCCTAGACAGCGACGCCGATCCCAACAGCGGCCGGAGCGAGCCGCTGACGCTGGCGGCTGGCGAAAACAATCGCAGCGTGGATGCCGGCCTGCTCTCGCCCGCGCCCGCCGCGCTGGGTGATCGCGTCTTCCTGGACGCCAACGAGAACGGCGTGCAGGATGGCGACGAAGTCGGCGTGCCGAACGTGACCGTCAACCTCTGGCTCGATACGAACGGCGACGGCCAGCCCAATCGCCGTATTGATCGCACCACGACCAACGACGACGGTCTTTACGGCTTCGACGATCTCGATCCAACCCAGCGCTACATCGTCGAATTTATTGCGCCGATTGGCCGCAGCTTCAGCGCGCCCTTTAGCGGCGACGACTCCGCGCTGGACAGCGACGCCGATCCACTCACGGGCCGCACGCCGCCCTTTGCGCTCGCGCCGGGGCAGACGGACGACACCGTCGACGCCGGGCTGCTGCCCGTCGCGCCCGAACTGGCTGCGCTGGGCGACCGCGTCTTCCGCGATCTCAATGAGAATGGCCTGCAGGACGAGGGCGAGCCGGGCGAGCCCAACATCACCGTCATCCTCACCGCCGACGCCAACGGCAACGGCACCCCGGATGATCTGCTGATTCGGACGCGCACCAACGCCAACGGACGCTACAGCTTTGCCGGGCTGGACCCGGCGCAGACTTACGCCGTAAAATTTGTGGCCCCCAACGGCCAGCGCTTCACCGCGCCCAACGCGGGCGACGACCCGGCGCTGGACAGCGATGCCATCCCGGCCACGGGCGTCACGCCGCCGCTGACGTTGGCGGCGGGCGAAAACAACTTGACCATCGACGCCGGTCTGCTGCCAACGGCGCCGGGGCTGGCGGCGCTGGGCGACATCGTCTTTGAGGACACAAACGGCAACGGTCTGCAGGACGAGGGCGAGCCGGGCGTGGGCGGCGTGGCGATCAATCTGCTGGTGGACAACGGCGACCCCGCCACGCCCAACGAGCAGATCGATTCCACAACCAGCAGCGCGTTCGGCGGTCGCTACGGCTTCTTTGGGCTGGACCCGGCGCTGATGTACATCGTCGAGTTTGTTGTGCCAGACGGTCGCCTCTTTACCACGCCCAACGCTGTCGACAATGCAAGTGACGCGCTGGACAGCGATGCCGACCCCGCCACGGGCCAAACGCCGCCGCTGACTCTGGCTGCGGACGAAGCCAACAACACCGTCGACGCGGGGCTGCTGCCGCTGGACTTACCGCTTGGCTCGATTGGCGACACTGTTTTCTGTGATGTCAACGGCAATGGACAGGCGGACGAGGGCGAAGGCATTGAGGGCGTCGGCGTGAGCCTGACGCCCGCCGATGGCTCGCTTCCCCCTGCCCTGGACGTAACGGGCGCAAACGGTGACTACCTCTTTGACAGCCTGCCCGCTGGCAGCTACACCGTCGCAGTCGATCCGTCGACGCTGCCCGCGGAGTGCAGCGTGCCCACCATCGACACAAGCGAGCCGGACGCGCCCGCCGACGGATCGAGCGTGGTCGAGCTGCCGCCGGGCGCGCAGATTCCCAACGCCGACTTTGGCTTTGGGCCATCGGGCCCGACGGAGCGGCCCGCCCTGGGCGACCGCGTCTTCGAGGACCTGAACGAGAATGGGTTGCAGGACGAAGGCGAGCCGGGCGTAGCTGGCGTGCGCGTCAACCTGCTGCTGGACAGCAACGGCGACGGGGAACCCGACCGCAAATTGGACGACACGACCACGGACGGGAACGGGCTCTACCGCTTCCCCAACCTCGATCCGGCGCGCACATACATTCTCGGCTTTGTGCCGCCCAGCGGGCGCGTCTTCACCGCGCCCAACGCGGGCGACGACCAGGCCATCGACAGCGACGCCGATCCGACGACGGGCTACAGCCCCGCCGTTTCGCTGGCGGACGGCCTGCCCAACAACACGGTCGACGCCGGGCTGCTGCCCAGGCCGCCGGGTTTGGCCGCGCTGGGCGACTTCGTCTTCCGCGACCTGAACGGCAACGGCCTGCAGGACGAGGGCGAACCGGGCGTGCCCGGCGTGCGCGTCAACCTGCGGCTGGACGACGGGGGCGACGGCCTGCCCAACGCCCAAATCCGCACCACGCTGAGCGACCGCAACGGCTTCTACAGCTTTGCGGGGCTGGAGCCGACGCTGCTTTACATCGTCGAATTCATCGAGCCGGATGGCCGCACCTTCACCACGCAGGATGTGGGCAGTGACGATGGGGCCAATGATGCACTCGACAGCGATGTCGATCCCAACACGGGCCGCACGGCCACGATCACGCTGGCCGCTGTCGATCTCGACCTCACGGTTGATGCCGGTCTGCGCCCGCTCGACCCCGGCGTGCTGGGTGATCGCGTCTGGCTGGATGGAAATGGCGACGGCGTGCAGGACGAGGGCGAGCCGGGCATCAACGGCGTGCGCGTCGAACTGTTGAACGAGGGCGGCGACGTGATCGCCACGACCTTTACGACGGTCGACGGCAGCTATCTCTTCCAGAATCTGCCCGCTGGCACCTACACCGTGCGCCTCGACCCCAACACCGTGCCCTTTGCCTACCAGCCAACCAGCGAGCTGGACGATGCGCTGGACGGCTCCGTGACGCTGCCGCTGGCCGCGGACGAAGTCAACCTGGACGTGGACTTTGGCTTTGTGCCGGGGCCGGAAGCAGGGACGCTGGCGATTGGCGACTTTGTCTGGGTCGACGCCAACGGCAACGGCGTTCAGGATCGCGACGAGCCGGGCGTGCCGGGCGTGGTCGTCACGCTCTTTGACGGCGACACCGCGCTGGGCGAAACCTTAACCAACGTGGATGGCCGCTACCGCTTCCCAGCGCTGCTGCCCGGCAGCTACAGCGTCGCCTTTGCCGCGCCGACCAGCAACTACACGCTGACGCAGCCCAATCAGGGCAACCCCGTCAACGACAGCAACCCCGCCGTGGAGACGGGGCGCAGCGAGGTCGTGCCGCTGGTGGACAGCAACGAGTTGAGCATCGACGCGGGCTATCTCTGTACCTCCGACGTCAGCGGCCTGATCTGGAATGATGAGAATCTGAACGGCATCTTCGATGTCGGCGAGCCAACGATTCCCGAAGCGCCGGTTGCGCTGCGCATTGGCCGCGAGCGCGTCGCCAAGACCTACACCGACGCCAACGGTCGCTACACCTTCCCCAATCTCGATCCCGGCGTCACCTACAACGTCAAGGTCGATCTAAACTTCACCGTGAGTCGCTTTACGCCGACCGCCGACAATCCCGTGACGGACATCGTGCTCGTGCGCTGTGGCGGTGCCGACGTCAGCTTTGGCTTTGCGCTGCAGCCGGGCGCCGTGGGCGACCTGCTCTGGTACGACGCCAACCAGAATGGCGAGGACGACGAGTGGTACGACGGCAACAACAACGGCCTGCTCGACCGCTCCTACGAAGTTGACGAGTGGTACGCCCCCGACCCGCTGGAGACGGACACCGAGGCGGGCGAGGGCGAGTACAACAAGTGCGGCCTCTCCTACGTGACGGTTATTCTGTTCGACAGCGACGGCAACGAGGTGGCGCGCACCGAAACGGGCTTCTACGGATGGTACGCCTTCTTTGGACTGGAAGCTGGCAACTACACGGTCGATGTCGACACGACGGACCCGGACTATATCGAAAACGCCCAGCGCCTGGCCGCCAGCGGCCTCTGCCGTTCGGGGCCCTTTGAAATTAACCCGGACGATCTGCCGCTTGTTCAAAGCATCCCTGCGGAAAGCGTGACAAAGGCCCTTGCCGCTGCCTCGCAGTTGGCCGGGGAAACGCTGGCCGTCGCGGCGGACAACGCCGCGGCCGTGCTTTCCGCCGCTGGCGAATCGCTAACGCAGACGCGGGCCAAGCTGGCCGCGCTTGACAAACGTGTCCTCCAGCAGGAGGAAGAGCCGGAGGTGATCTACGAGTGCGCGCCCACGTCGGATACCTCCGTCAGCGGCGAGTTGGTGATCGACCCGGAGGACCCGGAAAACAGCGTCAACCTCGATTTTGATTCGGGTATCTACTGCGCCGTGGTCTCGCTGGGCGACTTTGTCTGGCTGGACATCAACAACGACGGCATCCAAGACGAAGGCGAGCCGGGTCTGCCCGACCTGACCGTCACGCTCTTCGACAGCGAGGACAACTTCGTGATCACCACCACGACCAGCATCACCGGCACGTATGCCTTTACCGACCTGCTGCCGGGCAGCTACAGCGTTGGCTTTGAAGCGCCCGCAGGCTCCTACGAGCCAACAACGCCCAACGTCAACGACGATACGCCGGAAGGCGATGCGCTCGACAGCGACATGGGCTTTGAGACGCAGCGCGTCGAGGATATCGAAATTGGCGGCGGCAGTTCCGTGACCACCGACGCGGGCTTTGTCTGCTACGTCTCGATCAACGGCTTTATCTGGCACGACCTCAACCGCAACGGCGAATTCGACGCGGGCGAGCCGCCGCTGCCGGACGTGACGCTGATCGCGCTCGGCGATGGGGACCTCCCCAATAAGCAGGGCGACACGGACGCCACGGGCTATTACGAAATCCGTGACCTGCCCACAAATGGAACCTACACGGTGGATGTCAACAACCAGTTTGCGGCCTCTGGTCTCATTCCGCTGCAATCGGAGCCGGTCTTTGGAATTGAGCCGGCGCTGTGCGGTACGGTCAACGTCAACTTCCCCTATGTCTCGCCAGTAAACCTGATCGGCGATCTGATTTGGTACGATGCCAACGGCAACGGCGAGCAGGACGAGTGGTGGGATGAAAACCGGGACGGTTTCCTCAACCCGCCCAACTTTGACAATATTCTGGACTTCACCTCCATCGAGTGGTTCGAGCCCTCGCCAGACGACGACACGCCACAGCCGCAGCTCGGCGAGTACCACCAGTGCGGCGTGGACTTTGTCGACGTGCAGCTGCTGGACGAGAACGGCAGCGTGGTGGACAGCACGTCGACCGACCTCTTTGGCTACTACACATTTGTCGACGTGCCCCCAGGCAGCTACAGCGTGCGCGTCGACCCAGACGATGCAGGCTACCCTGAGCGGCTGGCCGCCATGGCGGCCAGCGGCAAGTGCAAAGCGCTGCCCTTCGAGGTGCGCGAATCTGAGCCGGGTATCAGCAACGAGGAGGAGCCGGATGCGCCCAACTATCTCTGCACGGCGACGACGCCCGCCGAGCAGCCAGCCACTGTGGACGCCAACACTATCGACGCGAGCTACGACTTTGGCAGCGTCTGCCAGTTGCCGAGCTCCATCGGTGATCGGCTCTGGCTGGATGGCAACGGCAACGGCGTGCAGGAGCCGGGCGAGCCGGGCCTCAACGGCGTCACCGTCGAGCTGCGCGACGAGGAAGGCAACCTCATTACCACCGACGTTACCTCCGGCGATGGGCAGTACGAGTTTATCAACCTGCCGCCGGGCACGTACACCATTGTCATCAACCTCGGCACGCTGCCCGAAGGCGCGCTGGACACCTACGAGCTCGACGGCTCGACGGACGGCTCGACAACCGTTCCGCTGGGGCCGGGCGAAGCGCGCGACGATGTCGACTTTGGCTTTACCACGCCGCCGCCGCCCGCCGCTTCGCTGGGGGATCGCCTCTGGCTGGACGAGAACGGCAACGGCGTGCAGGAGACCGGCGAAGTCGGGCTTAACGGGGTGACGGTCAACCTGTTGGATACGGAGGGCAACATTGTGGCGACGACGACCACGGCGGGCAATGGCCTCTACGGCTTCGGTTCGCTCGCGCCGGGCAGCTACACCGTGCGGATCGATCTGTCGACGCTGCCGCCGAGCTACGCGCCCAGCTTCGAGGCGGACGCAGCGCTGGATGGTTCCGTCGCGGTGACGCTGGCCGAGAACGAGCAGCGCGACGACATCGACTTTGGCTTCCTGCCCACGCCGGGGGCTGGACTCGCCACGCTGGGCAACTTCGTCTGGCTAGACGAGAACGGCAACGGCCTGCAGGACGAAGGCGAGCCGGGCGTGGCGGGCGTTACCATCAGGCTGTGGGTAGATGAGAACGGCGACGGTGAGCCGGATCGCCTGCTGCAGAGCACGCAGAGTGATTCATCCGGCAGCTATGGCTTTGCCAACCTCGATCCAACGCTGACGTATGTTGTGGAGTTTACTGCGCCGGAAGGGTTGAGCTTTACGGCCCTTCACGCAGGCGATGCCCAATTGGACAGCGACGCCGGCGAAAGCGGCTTTAGCGAGTCGCTCCAGGTGGAGCCGGGCGCAACGGAGCTTTCAATCGACGCGGGGATTATACCGGGAATCGTCGAGCCACCAACCGTGCCCACGGCGCTGGATGAAACGGACGAGCCAACGCCATTTGGCTTTACCGTCTTCCTGCCGCTGGCGCAAAAGTAGCCACCCAGTGATTCATGGCGACATGATAGATGCCGAATAAGGTGAAGTGCCGACGGGTTTCTGGAAACCCGTCGGCGCTGGAAAGTCCAGAAGCATGTGGGACGCAAGAATTGATGATTTGGATCAAGTAAAAATGTTTGATTTTTGAGTTACCAAAAAGCAGATGGGTATCCCGCCTTTTGCTTCATGCCCCCCGCCTCGATTCGATGTACGATAACCACACTGCTCGAAAGCCCGCTGCGGCTTATCCATCCCTTAAACTTTCGAGAAGAATAAAAGTATTGTTCTATTGAAATGAGGTAGATTATGACTTTCTTAATTACTGCGGCTGTTGTTTTCACTGTGCCACCCCTTATATTGGTGGCGGCCCTTGCCCAGGGCGCGCGCTTTGATCGCCTTTTAGAAGAGGAAGCGTACGGCCTGGGCAACCAACAAAACTTTGCCCCTGATTCGGCTCGCTCTACACAGCCTCTCCGCCGACACCACGCCCTCTCTCCACATACTGCTCATCCGGAGCGAATATAAAGCGAGCGGGGCGATGTGCCCACTCTACTTCACTCAATAAATTTACAGCGACACGTGCAATTCTCGCGCGTGTCGCTTTTTTGTCTCCGCAACTTTCCGTGTGCCCTTACCTCGCAGCATAAATTGCTTGGGTAGTGGGGGCACAATGATTGAGACCTTACCTTTATCTTTGCCTCTCCCTCTCCCTCTCCCTCTCCCTCTCTCCCTCTCTCTTACAAAGGTACAACACTCCTTGCCGTGGTTTCAAAAAGTACAAGTTCCGTACATATTTTGTTTCTAAAACATAGGTTGATTACATAATTTTTAGTAATACAACTCACGGATTAATTTTTAATTACAACATTATTTTTCCCACAATAGATATGACGGACGCCTCAACCTTTGCCGCATAGCTACACTCGGTTTGAGGAGTAAGATCGGGGGGCTCAGCTTTGACTATCCTCGCTTTCACTCTTGGCAAGCTATAGAGCAAATCGTGTTTTCGTTTACAGGAGGAAAAATCATGTTAAGGAAGAGTTACGCTCGTATTCAGCTGTTGTTGATTGTGCCTGTTGCGCTCTGTTTGTTGTTGCTGCCAAATCAGGCGTCCGCCCAGGCATGTACGGAGGGAGCTTGTCTCTCCATTGGCCCCGATCTGGGTGATGTAGATGGGGTGGAGACCGAGTTCGTGGATGCACTGCTCAGCAGCCTGCTCGGCGTCGATCTCGACATCGACGAGCTCGACGTGGACGCGCTCGCCACCGGTGAGATCGACCTGGCGGCGCTGCTCGAACAGCTGCGCATCGACGGCAATTTTGTAGGCACGGAAGATGGGCTAACTGCCGAGCTGACGCTCAACCAGCTGCTCGTCGCTGCCGGCGATGTTGCGCAGGCCAACGGCGACGTGGCGCTGCGGGCCGCGCTGGACGATTTGAGCGCCTCCATTATCGACGTGGACGGCAGCGACACCCTTCGGCTTGCCGATCTGCTGGAGGGCGACCTCTTGCTGAGCGGCTCGACCAGCGTGCAGCTCAACGCGCTTGATCTCGTAACGGCGCTCATCCAGCTCAACAATTTCGAGAATATCCAAACGCCTTCGTTTTCAGCAACGCTCTCCGGCGGTTCGCTGGGCTTGCGCGGCATCTTGGACGAAGCTGGATTGGGCGACGCCGAGGTGGGCGACGCGGAGCTGACCGCCCAGGTAACCTCGCCGCCCGTTTTCACCTGCGGCGGCGTGGGCTCCCAGTTTCAGTCCGCTGGCCTGCGGCTCGCGCTCGATATTGATTTGCTTGATTTTGATCTCGATCAGGCGGACCTAATCAACATTCGGGAGGCCCTCGACGCACTTGGTATCGTCGGCCTGACGGATGTGGAGGTTGCCACCGAGCTCTCGCAGCTTCGGCTTTTTGTGGACGTTGCCCCAACAACCGGCACGATCAGCGCAATCGACGCCACCAGCGGCGACGTCACCGCCCAGGTGACGCCGGGCGCGGTCTCGGTCTCTTTGGGCAACCTGGACGACACCGTCTTCTTCAACCGCGAGGAGCTCCTGGACTTAAACGTCGATCTAGAAGCAGACACCGTCGGCACGCTGGGCATTACGCTGACTACGCCGCTGCTCGACACGCCGCTGAACTTTGACATCAGCGCGCAGGCAACGGGGAGCGTCGCCGCTGGCGAGCCGCAAACGGTTGTCTTTAGCGGGGGCCTGCCCGCTACGCAGACGACGATGGCTGGCTCCACCTTCATCGAAGATTTGGCGGCAAATCTCGTCGCCGATCTGGAAGTCGAGCTGGACGGCGACCTGGACCTGCTGGATGGGCTGATCGATTTGGACGCCCTAGAAACGTTGTTGGCTCCCGTGTTGGAGGCCAACCTGCCTACCGAGTCGCTGCTGTCCGGTCTGCTCGATCCGATTCTGGACGGAGCTGGCATTGGCCTGGGCGAGGCGAACATCACGGTCTCCGCCCCGCTACAGCGCTGCACCGATCTCGCCGTCATGCTGAGCAGCAGCGGCGATTTTGAGAGCGGCGCCACGGGCACGTTTTTCATTGACATAGACAACCTCGGCGACAGCGTCGCCACCGAGCCGATCACGGTGGAGCTGATGCTGCCCGCTGAGTTGAGCTTTGTTTCCTTTGCGGGGGAGGGGTGGACCGTCTCTTCCACGGATGGCACGCTGGCTTTCTCGACAGACAGCAACGTGGCGGCTGGCGCATCGCTGCCGCAGCTGAGCGTAACGGTGCGGGTGGATGGTCAGGCGGCGGGCAGTACCGTTACAACCGAGGCGGTGTTAACCGCCAACGATGATGCAGCGCCGGACAACAATTTCGTCAGCACTGCAACACAAATCATTTTGAACCTCAACGGAGATGACGATGACGATGGCCTACCCAACGGTGGGGAGAATGCCGACCCCAACGGCGATGGCGATCCCGATGACGCGCAGGACACCGATGGTGACGGCACGTCCGACTTCCTCGACGGCGACGACGACGGCGATGGCGTGTTGACGCGCGAAGAGAATGCCGACCCCAACGGCGACGGCAATCCCGATGACGCGCAGGACACCGACGGCGACGGCACGCCGGACTTCCTCGACGGCGACGACGACGGCGATGGCGTGTTGACGCGCGAAGAGAATGCCGACCCCAACGGCGACGGCAATCCCGGCGACGCGCAGGACACCGATGGCAACGGCACGCCGGACTATCTCGATCCCGATGATGACGGCGACAGTGCACCAACCAATCAGGAAAATGCCGACCCGAACGGCGACGGCATCCCCAACGATGCGCGCGATACGGACGGTGATAGCCTGCCGGATTATCTCGATCCGGACGACGACGGCGACAGCGTACCGACGATCACGGAAGAGCCCGATCCCAACGGCGACGGCAACATCGACGATGCGCAGGATACCGACGGTGATGGCACACCAGATTTTCGCGACGAGGACGACGACAACGACGGCACGCCAACGCTTGAAGAGGCAAGCAAAGGCACTGGCAACCCGCTGACTGATGACGAAGATGGGGATGGAATTCCCAATTTCCGCGATGATGCCGATGATCGCGGTGAGAGCGACAACGCAGATGATGAATTTGACATTCTGCTGCCGCTCATTATGTCGGAGGGATAAGGGGGTTGAGAACATCTAAACCGGCCACCGTAATGCGTTGCCGCTGGGGGCGAGCCACGGCTCGCCCCCATGCACCTTGCTCGATTTTTGGATGAAAGGAAAACACAATGATTTCGCATCTAAATCGTGGCACAAGAAGGCCCATGGCGGCCGCCAGCAAAAGAATCTATCGCGTCCATCGATTTTGGGCACTGCTGCCCTTGCTTACCCTGCTGCTGTTGAGCTTTAGTTGGGTTCACCTCCGAGCGGCCCATGAAATTTCGAATGAAGCCAGCCAATTACCTGGTCTTGATCAAAACAACTTGTTCGCACCGAAGAGCAACTTGTCAAACGAGCCAGCAAGCGACGTAGAAGCGCAGCGTGAAGGGATGGATAACAATGCTTCGCTGTTCACACCGCTGTCGGGTGCCCAAGCAAAGGCTGGCGGACGCTGCCAAATGATCGAGCAAACTTGTAACTTTGGCATGGTGATGGGGCTGGGCGCAGCGGCTGGGCCAAAGATCGGCACGCTTGAGCATCAGCTATTTTTGCCCTTTGCCTTGAGGCAAGCGCAGGGCAAGATGTTGCTCAACTGTTACCAAAACGAGAC
This sequence comes from Caldilineaceae bacterium, assembly GCA_965213535.1. Taxonomy (GTDB): domain Bacteria; phylum Chloroflexota; class Anaerolineae; order Caldilineales; family Caldilineaceae; genus JBCCFC01. Next base: position 4,120,347 of record OZ243888.1, on the reverse strand, counting down.
GGCTCAAGCGCTGGGCCAGCTCATGCAAACGGATCCCAATCAGGAGCGTAGAGCGCTTCAATGCAGTCCACGTTTGGCTGCCGCGGCTCAAGCGCGATCCGCGAACATGGCGCGCAACAACTACGTTGGCCACATGGATCCCAAGGGGCGAAGTCCCCATTACTACATCCGACAGGCAAACTACCCGCTGCCGCCCTCTTATGAGAACGACGAAAACTACGTCGAAAGCCTCGCCGCTGGCTACACCAATGCAGAAAACGCCTGGGCGGGCCTGCTCGCCTCGCCGCACCATCGTCAGCACGTTTTGGGCGAAGTTGACTTCTTTCGCCAACAAAGCTGCTTTGGCACGGGTTACGTGCAGGACGATGACCACCTCCTCTCTTACTATGTCATACTTTCCGCACCCTGCCCGAATGATCAAGAGTATGCGGTGGAGCAGGCGGAGTAGCCACTGACCATCTGCTGCAATGCACAGCTGATTTTCCATGCTCTGTAGGCCTCCCGCAATAATCTCTGTAGTGCCCTCCGTAGCGGAGGGGTGCACGGCCAATCGGATGTTCCCCATCAACAAGTTGGTCGAGCGTATGTTGAACGTTTCACAAAGTCCCCTCGATCAATCCGCAAAGTTTAGAGAACGGAGCACGCCACGGCAACCAGTGCGCTGAACGCACCATTCTGGGGATGGGTACAAGCTGCACAGACGAAATTGTGGTACAATGTCAACGCGGCCCGGCTCGAACGGTTAAGTCCCGTTGACACTTGACAATCAGGTCCTCCACCCCCGACCCTCTCTCAGGATGGGAGAGGGGTCGGGGCTCCCTTTCCCCACGCGTGGGGAAAGGGTTGGGAAGGGGGGTGCTTTTGCCCGGAAGCCACCGCTGCCCGTTCAGGACTACCATTTGATGGATGAGCTAAACGTCCGAATCTTTTTCGATTCCTCTGTGTTGATATCCGGCTCGATTTCTCGTGACGCTCGACGAATCGTTCAACATCATTGAGCCACCCACCATCAGTGATTTGCTCGGCGTAAAATCTTTTGCCGACGCCAAGGATGCGCCCGTTCTTGCCGCTGCCGTCGCCCAAGAATGTCAGTACCTGGTTACGCTTAACCCGCGCGACTTCTGGCCGCGATGTAGAACAATCGAAGTCATCACACCCGGCAATCTACTCCAGCAAATTCGCCTCCAAATTCACGTCCTCCTCACCCAGCGCGACTACTGATCCCCATGACCTTTACCCACGAAGATTACCTTTCGCCCCTCACCTGGCGCTACGGCGGCGACCCCATGCGCGCGCTCTGGAGCGAGACGCACAAGCGACGGCTGCTGCGGCGCGTGTGGGTGGCGCTGGCGGCGGCGCAGCAGGAAATCGGCCTGGTGACGCAGGCGCAGGTCGACGATTTGCGCGCGCATCAGAACAATATCGACATCGAGCGCGCCCAGGAAATCGAACGCGAGATTCGCCACGATCTGATGGCCGAAATCAAGACCTTTGCCGAGCAGTGCCCCGTCGGTGGCCCGATCATCCATCTCGGCGCCACCTCGATGGACATCCTCGACAACGTCGACGCTCTCCGCCTGCGCGACAGCCTCGACCTCCTAATCTCCAATCTCCAATCCCTGCTCTCCATCCTGGCCGACCGCATCGACGCCGACGCCGACACCCCCGCCATTGCCTTTACCCACATCCAGCCCGCCGAGCCGACCACCGTGGGCTACCGGCTGGCACAGTACGGTCAGGATTTGCTGGGCGATTTGGAGGAGCTGCGGCGCGTGCAGCGCGGCATCCGCGGCAAGGGCATCAAGGGCGCGGTGGGCACGAGCGCGAGCTACGCGCAGCTGGTGGAGGGAACGGGCTGGTCGGCGCGCGACCTGGAGAACGCGGTGATGGCGGAGCTGAGTATCGAGGCCTTTCCGGTGGCAACGCAGACCTATCCGCGCAAGCAGGATTGGCTGGTGCTCAACGCGCTGGCCGGGCTCTGCGCCAGCTTACACAAATTTGCCTTTGACCTGAGAATTTTGCAGTCCCCGCCGATTGGCGAGTGGAGCGAGCCCTTTGGCGACAAGCAGGTTGGCTCCAGCGCCATGCCCTTTAAGCGCAACCCGGTGGCCGCCGAAAACATCGATAGCCTGACGCGCTACGTTGCCGCCCTGCCGCGCGTGGCCTGGGACAACGCCGCGCTCAGCCTGCTCGAACGCACGCTCGACGACTCGGCCAACCGCCGCCTCGTCCTGCCCGAAGCGTTCCTGCTCTGCGACGAAGTCCTCGCGCGCACTACCAAGCTGGTTGATGGCCTTGTGATTTGGCCCGGCCCCACGCAGCGCAACCTGCGCGACTACGGCCTCTTTGCCGCCACCGAACGCGTGCTGCTCGCCGCGGTCAAAGCCGGCGGCGACCGTCAGCAGCTGCACGAAGTGATCCGCGAGCACAGCCTCGTCGCCTGGAGTGCCGTGCAGAACGGCGAGCCCAATCCGCTGGCCGAGCGCCTCGTCGCCGACGCACGGATTACGCAGCACGTGGACGGAGCGACCGTGATGAATTTGCTGGATGCCACGGATCACGTGGGGGATGCGCCGGAGCGGGCGCGGTCGATGGCGGGGAGAATGCGGAGGGCTGTTAATCCGCCGCAGCAAGTTCCGGGGCCCACTGCGCCATCCATTGGGTGTGGTGGTCAGTCAATGTAGCCAGGTAATCTTCGACAAAAGCCTGCTGGTCCGAAGTTAGCGCTCGATTTTGCAAAAGCTGTTGGGCAAGCGTCAGCGCGCGGTGAACATCTCCTGCCTCGGCCCAACAGCTCAGCGCACTAAATTCATGAACAAATGCTTTTCGCTGGTTAGCTGGCCAAAGCTGCTGGCTTAGTTGTTCTTCTAAATCCGCTGCCCGTGCAAAACGAGCAGCCGCTTCTTGATAGCGCCGCTGCGCTTTGAGCAGATTTGCTTCTAGAATCAAGTTAGACTTTTGCTGTTCAATTGCAATAAGTTCGTCCGTCATTTGCGAACGATTGATTACGCGTGCAGGTTGGGACATTGGGTGTTACTCGTGAAAGGAAAGCAAAATTTGTCGGCTTCTAAATTTGGTGATGCAAACGTAGCCGGGAACTTGATGGGGGCTTTGTGAAAGTTGTCTGATTTTGAGCCGTTGTCGCTGTCGAATGTCTGCCAACAGCGTCCCGCTAACTTCTAGCCCAAGCTCGCTCTTTTCTTGACCAACCCAGTAATCGAATCCGCTGCCAATTTGGGCAACACCTAAAATTCCACATTTGGTGTAGAGCGGCAACACGGCGCAAGCGATTCCACATGCGGCCCATTCAGTAATTACTGAAGATTGTACGGGTGGCATTTTTAAGGGTTCGCTGCTTTCGCGCCATGTTAAATGCAGTTGGCGCGTCTCTTGCGTACTGCTCAAATTTTCCAGAATCACCGTAAACACCGCCGCTCGTTCTGTAGCAAGCGGCATCAGGCGGTGAACCAGGAACGGCAGAAACAAGTTGGCATCAATGTTATTGCGCGACGCAATTTCTTCCAGGGCAAATGTGTCAAGTATCATAACAAGGGCCGTTGCAATTTGGCCTATTGTACCACAAAAAATTCTTTTTACATGCCAGATTTAATCCTCACCGCCGCGGCAGACTTTGCCGACCTCGCGCTCGACGAGTTGCGCGCAAGGGACGCCGACGCGCGCGTCGCCCACGCGCTGGCCGACGGCGTCCTGCTCGTCGAGCTCGGCGACTCGTTCTGGGCGCTGGCCGAAGCGTGGCGACAGCAGCCGCCCCTCTTCGCCCGCCACATCCACCCCGTCCAATCCGAGCTCGCCCTCACCGGCACAGCCGCCGACCTCGACGCCCTGCGCGAGCACGTCGCCGCCGAACTGCTCCCCCTCGTCGAGCCGTCCCTGCCCTTTTCCGTCCAAACGCGCCTGCTCACCAGCCGCGTCGACTACAAACCCTTTGACATCAACCGCACCCTCTCCGACCTGATCCGGCAGGAAACCGCGGCTCCGCTCGACGTCCGCACGCCCCACCAAATTCTCTCTGTCACAATAGCCGACACACCCAATCTTCAATCTTCAATCTTTTCTTTCCTCGGCCTCTCCCCCACCCTCTACAATCTCTCCGACTGGGCGGGTGGCCAGCGCCGTTTCCGCCGCGACGGCGACCAGATCAGCCGCGCCGAATTTAAGCTGCTCGAGGCGCTTGAAATTTTCGGGGTCGAGCTGCCGCCGCGCGGCGTGGCCCTCGATCTCGGTGCCGCGCCCGGCGGCTGGACGCGCGTCCTGCGCCAGCAAGACCAGTTCGTCACCGCCGTCGACCCCGGCGCGCTCGACCCGCGCCTCGCCGACGATCCGCGCGTGCGCCACCTCCGCCTCACCGCCGAAGAATATCTCGCGCGTGACCCGGACGAGTTTGACCTGATCGTCAACGACATGCGCAAAGATGCGTGCGATGCCGCCCAACTCGTGGTAGACTATGCCCCGCAGCTTTACCGGCATGGCGCGGTCATCACCACGCTCAAGCTCGCGGGCGACGACCGCCGCCAAACCATCGACGACGCCTTTGCGATTCTGCGTCGCGCCTACGACATCGCTGGCGCGCGCCAGCTCTTCCACAACCGCAGCGAAATCACGGTCTACTTAAAGCCAAAAAGCTAATTCATCGCAAGCCACGCTATCTATCCGACAAAAATTCGCGCAATTCGTGTAATTCGTGGCTTAATCTCTTCCATGAAACTCGCCCTCATTGCCGACATCCACGGCAACCTGACCGCCCTCGAAGCCGTGGCCCGCGAAATCGAGCGCCTCCAGCCCGACCACGTTGTGCTCAACGGCGACCTGATCAACGCCTGCCCCTTTAGCGGCGAGGTGATCGACTTTGTGCGGGGGACGGACTGGCTGGTCGTGCGCGGCAACCACGAATTTTACTACCTCGACTTCGGCACGGATCGCGCCGACGCCAGCACGCGCGACCCGGAGCGCTGGGGCGCGCTGCATTGGCTAGTCGAGCAAATTCCGACAGCTCAGGGCGACTACCTCGCCTCGCTGCCGGACGAGCGCGCGCTCTACTACGCCGAGACGCAGCCGCTGCGCGTGGCCCACGGCGTGCCCGGTCGCAACCGCGTTGGCTTCTACCGCGAGCAGCCGGAGAACGAGATCGCCTCGCAGATCGCACACGTCCAGCAGGCGACGCTTGTCTCTGCCCACACGCACGTCCAGATCGACCGGCAGATTACCGGGCGCGCCGCCGCGGAAGATCACAGCGCCGACTTTTCGCTCAATCAGCCCGCGCTCCACGCCCACCCCAACGGCACGGCCACGGAGCGCCGCTGGCACGTTATCAATCCCGGCAGCGTGGGCCTGCCGCTCAACGGCGACCCGCGCGCGCAGTTTGCGCTGCTCGAAAGCGTGCCGGAGCAGGTGGAGCCCGGCGGCTGGCGCGTCGCTTTTCAGCGCATCGACTACGACCGCGCCCCCGTGCTCGATGCCTTTGCCACGTCGGGGCTGCTGGCGGCGGGCGGCATCATCAGCCAGCTTTTCTACTGGGAATTGGTGACGGCGGAGCCGGAAATTATCAAGTTCTTTCACTGGGCCAGCGCCCACGGTTACGACACGCAAAACGCCTTCGTGGACTCCTTTCAGGCCTACATCGACGCCACGGCACGCGACGAATACGTGCGCGTGCGCGACCCGCTCCACTCATGCTAACCAACACCCTGCTTTACCAAGAGATTCACGAGCAGCCCGACGTGCTCGCCCGCCTGCTGGCGCGCGAGCAGGCGAACGTGGCCGCCCTGGCAGAGGCCATCCGCGCGCGCGACATTTGCCACGTGGTGATCGCGGCCCGCGGCACAAGCGACAACGCCGGGCGCTACGCCAAGTACGTGCTCGGCGCGTTTAACGGCCTGCCCGTTTCGCTGGCAACGCCGAGCCTGCACACAATCTACGAACAGCCGCCGCAATTTCGCCACGCGCTCGTCCTGGGCATCAGCCAGAGCGGGCAGAGCCCGGATATTGTGGCCGTGGTGGAGGAGGCCAAGCGGCAGGGACAGCTGACGGCGGTGCTGACCAACTCGCCGGATTCGCCGATGGCCCAGCAGGGCGATTTTGTGATCGACCTGCACGCGGGATCGGAGAAAGCGGTGGCGGCCACCAAAAGCTACACCACTTCGCTGGCGGCGGTGGCGCTGTTGAGCACGTCCCTGACTGACCAAGCAGGGGAGCGCGAGGCGCGGCTGCGTGCGCTGCTGGGCGTGCCCGAAGCGCTGGCGGCAACCTTGAGCGCCGACGCCGCGGTGGGCGAAATCGCCCCGCGCTACCGCTACATGGAGCGCTGCTTGGCAATTGGGCGCGGCTTTAACTACGCCACGGCCTTTGAGCTGGCGCTCAAGCTCAAAGAGCTGACCTACACGGCGGTGGAGGCCTACAGCAGCGCCGATTTCCTGCACGGCCCGCTGGCCCTGATCGAGCGCGGCTTCCCCGCCATTGTGATTGCGCCCTCCGGCAGCATGACGACGCGGCTGCGCGAATTTATCGGGACGCTGAACGAACGTGGTGCGGAGGTTATCGTGATCAGCGACGAGCGGGCGACGCTCGACCTGGCGCGGATTGCGCTGCCGCTGGTGCGGAGCGTGCCGGAGTGGCTGTCGCCAATTACGGCGATTGTGCCGGGGCAGCTGCTCGCGCTGCACCTGGCTCACGTCCGCGATTTGAATGTCGACCAGCCGCGCGCGATCCACAAGGTGACGGAGACGGAGTGAGACGAGGGGTTGTCGCGCTCTCGCCAGAATTTCCAATTTGGCTAACGTTGGTGAAAAGTGCCAAAGAAGATCAGCCACGAATTGCACGAATTACGCGAATCAGACAGAGTTACCCATAAAAATTCGTGTAATTCGTGGGATTCGCGGCCCAAAATCTTCCAATCTAGAACGGGCGATCCCTTGCCTCAACAGTTGCCCAAACGGCCAACCCTGCGGTACGATGAGTGCCGTCAATTAGTCGTTGCCGCCCTGCCGCTCGCTTGCTCCACAGCGCGACAAGCACTCACCGTTTCCGTGCGGGACCGCTAGCCCGATCCTACCATTCTTTTTGGAGCTTGTTCTTATGTTGCAAACGTTTCGCCGGCCCCTGCTAACTTCGCTGGTGCTGGCCCTCGCCCTGTTCTTAATCTCGGCGCAGCCCGCACGTGCCAGCGACGATTTTAGCAATGACGATTTTAACAACGACGATCTCAACGGCGTGATTATTCCCGTGCCGATTGCCAGCGGCGTGATCGAGCTGGCGGGCGTGGCCCAGCACGAGGACTTCCGCAAGTGGCAGCTCGATCTGCTGCTCAATGGCGATGCCGACAACGCCATCTTTCTAGCCGTGGGCGAGGAGCAGCTGTGGGAGCCGACGCCGCTCGTGGAGGCGCTGGACACCACCATTTATCCCAACGGCGACCACCGGCTGCGTCTGCGCGTTGTGCGCAGCGACACCAACTACGACGAGTATTTCACCAACATCACCTTTCGCAACGTCAGCCGCCCCACGCCCGAGCTAGGCCCGCAGCTTGCGCCGCCCAGCACGGACGAAATCACCGCGACGCGAATGATGAGCGACGTGCTGCCCGGCATCCCGCCGCGCGAGGGGCGCTGGATCGAGATCGACGTGAGCGAGCAGACGCTCTCGGCCTGGGAGGGCGACCAGCTCTTTATGCACAGCGTTGTGAGCACGGGCAAGCGCACCACGCCGACCGTGATGGGCGATTTTGCGGTGACGCAGAAGTACGAGCAGCAGCGGCTGATCGGGCCTGATTACAATCTGCCCAACGTGCCGGGCGTGATGTACTTCTTTAGCAACTACGCCATCCACGGCGCTTACTGGCACGACGATTTTGGCACGCCCGTCAGCCACGGCTGCGTCAACATGAAGATGGACGAGGTGATGACGCTCTTCGAGTGGGCCGATTACGGGACGAACGTGGTGGTACACGAGTAAATTTTTTGCCGCGAATTGCGCGAATGGAATTTTGCGCAGACAGCGCAACCGCCTTGAGCGGAGCAGCTTGGTCAACGAAGCAAAAATTCGCGTCATTCGCGCAATTCGCGGCTTCCTCTTCATGCAGATCGACATTCTCGTTAACGCCCTGCACGGCGGCTACGCCGTTTCGCAGCATACGTTTGATCTGGCGCGCGCCCTGTGTACCCACCACCGGCTCCGGCTGCTGTCTCAGGACGCGCCGCACCACCTGCCCGCTGACCTGGTGCCGCTGGCTCAGCAAGCCCGCCCCGTCAATCTGGCTGCCCCCGTCGACCTGACCATCCTGCAATATCCGCTCTGGTATCCGCTGGCCGAACGCTTCCGCGACCGGCCCGGTCGCCGCCTCTTTTACTACCACGGCGTCACCGATCCAGCGCTGCTGGACGATGCGCCGCAGAACGCCGACGACCGCATTGTATTGCACAATTCGCTGGTGCGCACCGAGCTCTGTCGCTACGCCGACCGCGTCGTCTGCACCAGCCCCTTCACCGCGCAAGAGCTCCACGCCCACAGCGGCTACCCGCTTCACCAAATCGACCTTCTCCCCCCCGCCGTCGATCTCGGCGCCTTCGAGCAGCGACGCAGCCGGGCAGACGCCCCGCCCAAAACCCTGCTCTTCGTGGGCCGCATCGCCCCCCACAAACGCCTCGATCTCCTGATCGACGCGCTGGCCAGCCTAACCCCAACGCACCCCAATCTGCGCCTGCTCCTCGTTGGCGCTTACGACACCAGCCCGGCCACGCGGGCGCTTCACCAGCGCCTAATGCAGCGCGCGCAGGAGCAAGGCGTGGCCGACCGCGTCACCTTTGCGGGCCACGTGGAGTCGGTGATTCCCTACTTCGAGCAGGCGGACGTGTACGTGCAGCCGAGTGATCACGAGGGCTTTGGCCTGCCGCTGGTGGAGGCGATGGCGGCGCAGCTGCCGGTGGTGGCCAGCGCGAGCGGGGCGATGCCCTGGTTGGTTGAGGCGGAGGAGGGGCAACATGCGGGAAAGGCGGGTCTGCTCTTTCCACCCGGCAACGTGGATGCGCTGCGCACGCAAATCAAGCAGCTTCTCAGCCGCGCCGATCTACGCGCGGGCCTGCGCAGCGCGGGCCTGCAGCGTGCGCAAGCATTTTCGCTGGATGCCTTTGCCCAGCGGGCTCACCTGCTGGTTGCCGAGGTGTTGGCCAGCGAGCCAACGGCATCGCCCGCCACCAGCGATCTGCTTGAGCTGGCTGATGTCGCCTACCGCGACTATCGGGTGCGCTCCGGCCTGCCGCTCATTGGCCCCTTGGTAACGTGGCTGCGGCAGCAGGGGACGACCCACGTCAAGGAGGCTTATCTAGATCGCATCATCGAGCAGCAGGTCAACTACAACCGGCGGCTGGCGCGTGAAGTCGAGCAGCTGCACGCCGAAGTTGAAACGCTCAAGCATGAAGCGCTCAAGCGGCAGCCGCCGCCGTCGTAGATCATGCGGATTGCTCTCTACAACCGGCGGCTCGCCACGCTCGGCGGCGGCGAGCGCCACGGCCTCGCCCTCGCCGAAAGCCTCAGCCGCGCACACGAGGTTACGCTCTTTGGCGACGCCCACCTCGACGAGACGCGCCGTCGTCTCCCCGCGCGCCTGGGGCTAACTTTGAACCGCGTGGACTGGCAAAGCATTGCGACGCGCGAGGCGCTGCGCGGCGATTTTACGCGGGACTACGATCTCTTTATCAACGCCTCGCACGGCGATTTCGTCCAGCCGCGCGCGCGACGCAACGCGATGCTCGTCTTTTTCCCGCTGGCCCCGCCGCTTGGCCCCGTCGCCCGCGCCAACGCGCACTTGCGCTACGGGCTCGGTCGCGCGCTCAACGAGCTGCCCGGCCCGCTCTACGAGCGCCTCGTGCGCGACGAGGCGCTGCACGGGCGGCTGCAAAATCTGATCCCGCCGCGCTTTCTGTCCATCGTCCAGCGCTACGATGTGCTCTGGGCCAACTCGCGCTTCACGCAGCGCTGGATCGAGCGCCGCTGGGGCCGGGCGAGCGAGGTGCTCTACCCGCCCGTGGCCGTCGAGACCTTTCGCGTCGAGGGTGCGCCGCTGCTCAAGCAGCCACAGATTCTTTCGGTGGGGCGCTTCTTTGCGGGCCACCACAACAAGAAACACCTGCTGCTGATCCGCACGTTCCAAGCGCTGGTGGATGGTGGCCTGCGCGGCTGGACGCTGCACCTGGCTGGCGGCACGGATTTGTCGCCCGTTCACCAGGCCTATCTCCACCGCGTGCGGGCCGCGGCGGCGGGTTACCCAATCACTCTGCACGCCGACGTCTCGCTGGACGAGCTGGTGCATCTTTACCAGACGAGCGCGATCTACTGGCACGCCAGCGGCGCGGGGGAGGACGAGAGCGCCGCCCCGGAGACGTTCGAGCACTTTGGCCTAACGACCGTCGAGGCGATGGCGGCGGGCTGCGTGCCCGTGGTAATTGGCCGGGGCGGGCAGCCGGAGGTGGTGGAGGCGGGGCAGAGCGGCTTTTTGTGGTGGGATGTAAACGAGCTCAAGCGCCAGACGCAGCAGCTCATCGCCGACCCCTCGCTGCGCCGCGAAATGTCGCTGTCGGCGCAGGCGCGGGCGCAATCCTTTAACCAGCCCCATTTCGAGCAGCGCGTGGCGGCGCTGGTCGAGCAGCTTGCGTAGCTACACTCATGCTTCAGGAAAACGAGGCCTTCTGAGGAATCGAGGGGCTCAAGAAGTAGGACATGGATACACGCGGGCTTTGCACACGAATTTTCACCTTCTTGATCCGTGTCTATCTGCAAAACCCATGCCCCATTCTCTTTTGCCGTTGAGTTCACACCCTACTAAATTTAGCTTCCGTTGACATTTCACTGCTCAGCCTTAAAAGGGTGAGGGGACTTGCGCCCTCGCTCAGATGTTAACGGAACTGGAGAGAACCAAAAACGAAACGCCCCAAGTTTTGTTGTACGCTCGCCAAGTGTGCGAAAATCAAACGGTCTATTTTGTGTTCTGCCTTCTTCGCCACCCATGAATTCTAGCTCTTCCGCGACTTCTCCCTCCACGGCTTCTCCCTCCGCAGCCCCTGCTTCGGGCACGTCGTCTTCCGCTGTGCCATCTCACCAAGCCACTCCCTCGCAAACCGCTGCTCCGGCGCACGCGACGCGATCACGCGTTGCGCAGCGGCTGTTGGCGCTGTGGCCGATTCCCGTTTACACCGCGCTCTCGGTGCTGATGACGTGGCCGCTGGCGCTGCGGCTGGGCGAACAAGTGCCCGTCGGCCAGGGCGGCGACGTGTGGGTGCACTGGTGGACCTTTCACTGGGTTGAGCAGACGCTACTTGACGGCCAGAGCCCGTACTTTACGGATTTGCTCTTTTACCCCACGGGCGTCTCGCTCACCTCGCACAACATTGCGTGGCTCAACATTGCGCTGTGGGAGTTCTTCAAGCTCTTTGGCAACGCCGAAGCCGCCTATGGGCTGATGTACATCGCCATCTTTGCCTTCAACGGCTGCGCCATGTACCTCTTCGCCCGCGACTGGTTCGCGGCCCGCACCCCGGCCTTTTTGGCCGGGCTGGTGCTCGCCTTTTGGCCCCACCTGATGTCGCAGACGGGCCACCCCAACATGATCATCCTGGGCGGCATTCCGCTGGCCTTTCTCTACCTGCGCCGCACCCTGGCAACGGGCAAGCTGCGCCCGGCGCTGTGGGCTGGTTTTTGGGTGGCCTTTACGGGCGTGGGGCGCTGGCAGATGTTGATTATCGCTTCGTTCGCGCTGGCGCTCTTTACGATTTACGAGCTGTGGCAGCAGCAACGCTATCGCCAGTGGCGCAGCTACCTGCTGCTTGCCATTACCGGCGCAGTGGCGCTGGCGCTGATGGCCCCGCTGGCCACGCCGCTGGTCGTCGACCAGCTTAACCGGGAGAATCCCGAAGAAATTTTTGTCGAGGACGATGAGGACGGCACAAATCTGCTGGCCTACTTCGCGCCCAACATCAACCTGCTCGTCTGGTCCGGTACGGCGGAGGTGATTCCGTTTCAGCTTCGCTTTCGCAAGGATCGCGTGGATTATTTGGGGTGGGTGGTTATTCTACTGGCTGTCATTGGCGTGTGGCGCAACCGGCGGCACGCGCTCTTTTGGCTGGGCATGGTGGGGCTGTACATGCTCTTTGGCGTCGGGTCGGAGCTGCGCATCTCCTACTTCTCCTTTCCCCAAATCCCCATGTTTTACGATTTGGTAAAGGACAACCCGTTAATTCGTCTGGTGCGCAACCCCCACCGCTTCAACGCCGTGCTCGCTATTCCCATGGCCATGCTCGTCGGCTACGGCATCGTGGCGCTGTGGCGACAGCCCTTCTTTGCCAAGCGCACGGCCCTGCTTGCCGTCGGCGCCAGCACGTTGATTTTGCTGGAGTATTCGCTCTTTCCCTATCCCATGCAGCCCGTTACCGTGCCGACGTGGTATCAGGGGTTGGCCGAGCGCGAGCCGGAGGAATTCGGCGTGCTGGACGTGCCAATGCACGTGCGCGGCCACGACAAAAACTACATGCGCCAGCAGATCACCCACGGCAAGCCCATTGTCGAGGGGCACATTTCGCGACCCACCGGCGAAGCCTTCGCCTTTTTGGACAGCTCGCCCTTTCTACACACCCTGCGTGTGGAAAACAAGATGGACCCCTTTCTCGATAACGTAACGGAGCAGCTGCGCGTGCTGGCCGAGGCCAACGTTCGCTATTTGGTCATGCACAAAATGCTGGCCACGCCCAAGCAGCTTGAAGAATGGCAGCGCTGGCTCGAATTCGCGCCGATGCACGAAGACGAGCAGCTCCTCGTCTACCGCACCGCGCCCGATCCCGCCGTCGACTTTGCCGCCGCGCAGCCGCTGACCGAAGCGTTGAGCCTGCTGCGGCTGGATGCCACCGAGGGGCCCATCGGCCAAGGCAGCACGCTGACGGTGAATGTCGCGTGGGCGACGATGGCCGCGCCGGGCGAGCCGTACGAGCGCTGCCTCGACTTGACGAATGCGGCGGGCGACGTTGTGGCGTCGCAGTGCGGCCCGCTCAGCGATGCGCACCCCACCGAAATGTGGCGGGCAGGCGACGTCGTGCGCGCGAGCTATGCTTTCCCGCTCGATCCCTTTTTGCCGTCCGATACGTATGCGCTGGAACTAAGCGTTGAGGGCGCGGAATCGGGCGACATGGGCAGTCGCGTCGTGCGTGATTTTGAGCTGTCAACCATTGCGCGCAACTTCGATGCGCCGTCGCCGCAGGTGACGGTCGATGCACAGTGGGGCGAACGGCTGGCGCTGCTGGGTTACGATGTGGAGGCGGCAGCGGGGGAATCGGGCGGGGAGATCACGCTGCGGCTGCACTGGCAGGCCCTGCAGCGCATGGAGAATTCGTACAAGATTTTTGTCCACGTCTTCGACGTGCAAAGCGGCGAGCAGGTGGCCGGGTACGATAGCGTCCCGCTGGGCTGGGCCTACCCCACCGTCTTCTGGGAGCAAGGCGAATATGTTACCGACGTGGCTGTCTTGCCGCTGCCGCAACCGCTGGTGGAGTTGGAGCCGGGCGCTTATGAACTTTACGTCGGCGTCTATGATGAGCTAACGGGCGAGCGGCTGGCGGGGGAGGTCGATGGGGAAGCGCTGCCCAACGAGCGGCTGCTGCTGACGGACTTTCCCTAAGCTAGGCAAAGAGCGCGCTCGTCACCAATTCCAAGCCCGGCAGCACGCGCGACTCAACGGCCTCGTCGCCGACAAATTCGCCGAGCAGCGCATATTCGCCGCTGGAGAGCGTGTAGATCAACACCGAACGTGTGTTGGTGTTAACAATCCAATACTCTTTGGCGCCCGCCGCTTCGTAAGCCGTGAACTTAATGTTTGTGTCGCGTCGGTAGGAACTGGGTGACAGCACTTCGACGATCAGGTCGGGCGCACCTTCGAAAATCTGAGAGCCTGCTGCTGCGGGCCAACGCTCGCGGACAACAAAGAACACGTCTGGCTGCACGGGTCGCGCGCGCTCGGACAGGTGAATTTCAAAGGGAGCAGATAGCACGTAACCAAGATTGTACTCCGTGACATGTTGCTCCAATCGAGACGACAATTTTGTGACAGCATACTGGTGATCAAAACTTGGTGCGTTAGCCACGTATAACACTCCCTCAATGATTTCATAGCGACGCCCGTCATCCGGCAGGCGCAAATAGTCGTCGTAGCTCCATTCGCCCTGGGCGGGCCATTCCGGACCGCTGGGTACCAATGTTTCGGCTGGTAGGGTAAGCGTTTCCATTCAACACCTCTCTTGTCTATTCCCACTTCTTCCACGCGCAACAGCGGCATTAGTATACCAGATTCCCCGGCGCGACCCAAGGGGCGCTTGATCCTTCGGTCGCGCGAAGTCGCTGCCGTGCTGCTCGTCGCGCTGGCGATTTGGCTGCCGCGCGGGCTGGCGCTGGACCGCTTCGCCACCGCCGACGAGCACGCCTGGCTTGCCCGCTCGACCAATTTCGCCCGTGCCCTCAGCCAGCGCGAGTGGGCCGCCACCTTCCAGCGCGAACACCCCGGCGTTGCCGTGATGTGGGCGGGCGCGCTCGGCCTCGCCGCGCTCGACCCCGACGCCGCCCGCGATGCACCCGCCTACTTCAACTACGTCAGCGACGGCACCGAACGCTACCTCGCTACCCGCGGTATTGCCGCCATCGACGGGTTGGCCGCCATGCGCGCCGTCGTCGTGCTCTTCATCACGCTGGCGCTGGCGCTGGCCTTCTGGTTTGCCGCGCAACTGCTCGGCTGGTGGCCCGCCGCGGTCGGCTTCCTCCTCCTCGCCTTGGATCCCTTCCACATCGGCTTGTCCCGCCTGCTGCACCTGGACGGGCTGTTGAGCAGCTTGATGCTGCTGGCGCTGCTGGCCTTTTTGCACGGCTGGGACAGCACGCGGCGCTGGCCGCGCGTCGGCTCGCTGCTGGTAGCGGGCGTGGCCGCCGGGCTGGCGTGGCTAACGCGCTCGCCCGGTCTCTTTCTCGGCCCCTTTCTCGCGCTGATGGTAGCGACCTCGCTGCTTCGTCAACGCTGGCCCCGGCGTCACCCAGCGGCGGCTGGACGCGCGACCAGCGTCACGTCCTGGCGCGCTGGATTCTTCGCGCTGGCCGGGTGGACGCTCATTGGCTTGGCGACCTTTAGCCTGCTCTGGCCCACCATGTGGGTCGAACCAATCGGCAGCGTCGGTCGCGTGCTGGGGGCGGCCAGCAGCTACGCGGCGGAAGGCCATCTCAAGCCGATCTTCTTCAACGGCCAAATCTTTAGCGGCGATCCCGGCGCGCTCTTCTACCCGCTCGCCTATCTCTGGCGCACCACGCCCGCCACGCTGCTCGGCTTGGGGCTGGCGGCGGTCGCCGTGCTCCACCCGCGCTCGCCGCTGGACGAGCGCACGCGCCGCACCGCTGCCGTGCTGGCGCTCTTCGCGCTGAGCTTCGCCGCCTTTATGACGCTCGGCGCAAAGAAGTTTGATCGCTACCTGCTGCCCGCCTTCCCCGCGCTTGATCTCGTGGCGGGTGTCGGCTGGGCCAGCGTGGGATTTTGGATTTACGATTCGCGATTTACGGAAGATCGAGGCGTATCCAGCCACTCTCGTAAATCTAAAACCGTAAGTCGCAAGTGGGTTAGCAGAGGAGTGATTATTCCCATTGTGCTTCAGGCCTTCTTATCGCTCCCCACCTTTCCCTACTACCTCAGCTACTACAACCCATTGCTGGGCGGGCCAGCTTGGGCGGCACACGACTTGCAGATCGGCTGGGGCGAGGGGGCCGATCAGGCGGCGCGCTGGCTGCGAGACGAAGCGGGCGAGGCGGGGGCGACAGTCGCTTCGGCTTATACGAACGGGCCGTTTGACTATTTCTTCCCCGGCCAAACGGTCGGTATCTACCAGTGGCACGAGGCGGACTACGCCGTGCTCTACGCCCAAGATTTTCAGCGCCGCCTGCCCGCACCGCGACAGATCGCTTATTTTGAGACGCTGCGGCTCGCACATAGGGTCTACCTAAACGGGCTAACCTACGCTTCCATCTACGATCTCCGCAGCGCGCCGCTTCCCGCCTACGTCACCGATTGGGGGGGCGATCAGCCGATTTTTCGGCTTGTCTCCTATCAATTTCCAGGCGGCGCGCTCCAGTCGGGCGAAACGCTGCCGCTCAAGCTCTATCTGATTCAGCCCACGCCGACCGATGAAAACTTCAACGTCGTCGTGCGGCTGGTGGACGAAGCGGGGCGCGAAATTGCGCGCAGCGAGGGCTGGCCCCACGGCGCGCCCACGAGCGAGTGGCCCGCCGGCGAGATGCTGGACGATGCCCACGCGCTGCCCATTCCCGCCGATGCATCGCCCGGCTACTACCGCGTGGAAATCGGCTTCTACGGTTTAACGAGCGAAGCGCTGCTCGCGGCGACGCGCCCGCTCGACAATATGTCGCTGGGTGATTTTGCGGTGTTGGATCACGTGCGCGTGGGGGACGTGCCCGCGCCGCAGCAAGTCGTGCAGCCACCGGCTGTCTTTGGCGAAGGAGCCAACGAGCAGGCAGCGCTTGTCGGCTGGGCGCTGCGCGACGGGGCGGGCGATATCGTTCAGCCAGACGCCGTGCCCGGTGGCGAGCCCGTGCGGCTGCGGCTCTTTTGGCGAGCGCGCACACCGATGACGACCGACTACACCATTTTTGCCCACGTTGTGGACGCGAACGGCCAGATGGTCGCGCAGGTCGATGCGCCGCCCCTGGGCGGCTTTTTGCCGACGAGCCTCTGGCACACGGGCGAGCAGGCGAGCGCCGTGGTCGTCGACGAGCGCGAACTTGTGCTGCCTGCATCGGCGGGGGATTTACAGCTTTTTGTGGGGCTGTACGATTTTGAGAGCGGAACGCGCTTACAGATCGTGGGCGGCGACGCGGAAGTTGTGGGGCAGGATGCGCTGCGGTTGACGACGTTGGGAATGGAGTGATCATCTACGCCAAGCGGCAACCGCTGAAATTTAACAGCTACTCGACTGTGATAGTTGCGATAACCATCGAATCGCCCACAAGCTCGCCATCGCGCGTGACGGGCAAGCGTTCAAGCGTATCCAGATTGTAGAGGCCTGCGTGGAGTGCGTACTCACCGGGCGGTGCGTCGCTGGGAATCTCAAAGGTATAGTCGTCCGCCAGCGCAAGGCCAGAGGCCCAGTAGGAGGTGGGCAAAAAGCCTGCGAGCGGCGGCTGATCGCGCTGGGCAATCAGCCCATCCGCGCCGACGAGGTGGACGAAGCCGGTGTAGTCCGCGCGGACAAAATCCGTCGCGCGCCAGTAGAGCCGCACGTGCACCTGCTCTCCCGGTCGATAACTAGTCTCCTCCGCTGCCACCTCACCATTCTCCGCCAGAAAATCCACGCCGCTAAGTTGAATCGCATTGCCTAATTGGGCAACGGGATCGAGCGGTTCGCTCGCGTGTGGCTCCGCCTCGCCAACAACGAGGTAATCCAGCACATAGGGCTCGGCCAGCAGCGCGCTCGTGGCGACGGAGGTAACGGGCAGCCGGTCGAGCGTCTGCGGGCTGTAGAAGCTCATTTCGATGCGGTAGAGGCCGGGCGGTGCATCGCTCGGCACGCGGAGGCGCATGTTTTCCTCGATCAGCGCATCCAGCGGCAGCTCGCCCGTGGCCTCGTCGTTGGGGAAGCCCTCTTCGTGCAGCAGCACATAGCCATTTTCATGCACAATCCGCAGAAGTAGATTCAAGTTCTCTTCCAGCGGTGCGTGCTTGTCAATATCAAATTTAAAGTCGTACACCTCGCCGGGCGAGAACGTGCCTGCAAAGAGCTCGTAGTGAACCAGCCGCAGCGCATCCCCCCACTGCACCATGAAGTTTGCCGGCTGCTCGCTGGCTTCGTCGGTGCGCGTGTCGTCGAGGCGCATATCGTAGACGCTGGCGTAGTCGATGCCGTTGAGTGAAAACGTTTGCAGCGGCGTCAGCTGATCAAAATAGGCAAGAAAGCGGCGCGACGGGCGCAGCCGCTGCCACTGCTGGCGATAGAGCACGCTGTAGTCCGCCTGCCAGAAGCGGCTGATATTCTCGGCCCGTCCACTGTAAATGTAGTTGAAGGGTCCCAGCAGATACCACGAGACAACCGGTGTGTTGTCGGTCGCGCTGTTGGTCGCTGCGTCGGGGATTTCTGTGTTGAGGTAGCGCGCCGCCTGATCCAACCCCTCGCCCCAGCCGATCTGCATCACCTCGGGCGCACGATTTGCACCGCCCAGCAGCGGGTTGTAGTAGCTGAGGTAGTAGGGAAAGGTGACGAGCGATAGGAAGGCCTGTAGCGCAATCGGGACGATTAGCCAAACAGTAGTCCACTTACGATTTACGATTTTAGATTTACGAAAATAGGCTCGCGGGCCCAATCGCGTAAATTTAAAATCGCGAATCCAAAATGCTGCACTGGCCCACCCAATCCCGGCCAGCAAATCCAGCGGCATGTAGACGGGCAGCAGATATCGGTCGAACTTCTTTGCACCGAGATTCATAAAGATGACGAAGAAGAGCGCGTGCAGCCCAAGCAGCAGCGCCACCAGCCGCACGCGCCGCTCCCGCAGAAGCGGCCAGCGCAAGGCGGCGGCGACCAGCGCCAGCAGCAGGCCCAGCAGCGTGACGGGCGTGCTGCGCCAGAGGTAGGTGATGGGATAAAAGAGCGGGCCGGGATCGCCGAGCAGGATGTCACCAGCAAAGAAGGTGGGGCTGGTGTGGCCGTCCCCGGCGTATTCGGCGTTGACGTCGAGCATGCGCGCAAAGGTCTCGCCCGGCTGCACCCAGAGCGACGGCCAGAGCAGCAGGCAGACCAGCGCCGCCACGGCGAGCCAGCCCAGCAGCGGCGAGAAAAGCCGCCGCAGCCAGCCACGCCACGCGATCACCGATTGGGGCTCGGCGCTTTGGCGCGTATCGCGAAATTCCGAAAGGGTGACGACGAGGCTGCACAGGCCGACGAGCGGCAGCAGAAAAATTGCGGGCGTTTTGGTTAGCAGCGCCAGCCCGGCGGCAACGCCGGAGACGATAAGCGGCAGGAGCCTGCGCCCCCGCAGCAGAAAATCCAAAAAGGCCAGCAGCGAGAGCAGCATAAAGCCGCTGAGCAGGCTATCCGGGTGGAGGAAGCGGGAGTGGGCGGCGGCGAAGGGGTCGAAGAGAATGAGCGCCGCGCCGAGCAGCGCGGGCCAGTAGCCGAGCAGCCGCCGCGCGTACAGAAACGCGCCGCCCAGCACGACAGTGTTGATCAGCAGCACAAAGGCGCGCCCGGCGGCCAGAATCTCCAGCGGCTGGTGGCCGTTGGCGCGTAAAAACCGGTCCAGCGCGCTGTTGATGCGCTCGAACTGACCGGGCACTTCGCTGGCGTATTCGGGAAAGCGCAGCAGGTAGCCCGCCGCCCCGGCCCACATAACGGTGACGCCGGGGTGGGCGCGCTGAAAGGTGTATTCGAGCTGGCCCGTTGCCAGCGCGTGGTAGAAATTGCCGGAGCGGATCACCCACTTGCTCTCGTCGATGGTGACGTAGCGGTCGAGCGCCACGCCGCGCGTGAGCCAGAGGAGAGCAGCCAGCAACAGCAGGGTAAGCAGGTCGCGCGTGGGAAATTTACGCATGGAACAGCTTGAGTGAAGTCGAAATGAAAACAGGAGTTCGGCGCTTAGTGACGGTCGCTGTCCACAATCGGACAGCTTGCCCTACTTTGCTTGGGCAGCGACCGTGCTTGGACAGCGACCGTGCTTGGACAGTGACCGTACTTGGACAGTGACCGTACTTGGACAGCGACCGTGCTTGGACAGCGACCGTCACTGGTTCCTAAAATTCGTCTTCTCAACGCGACTTCACTTTAGATTACTGATCAAGTTTGATCACTGGTCAATCCCGCCCGTGCCGCCGTTGATCGTCGTTTGGGCGCCGTCGACCAGATCCCGGTAGTCATCGTCTAATCCGGTGACGGTGGGGATGTGCCAAGCGCGCGCGGCGGCAATCAGCGGATCGACGGGCGTGCCGTAGGCGACGGCGTAGCCATTGGCGACGGGCAGCGTGAGCGCCCAACCCGCGTCGAGCTGGCTGGCGCCGACGATGGCGGGGCCGCAGTGGTGGGGCTGGGGCGATGCCCAGCGCCGCAGCGGGCCGCTTGCCGTGCCCGCCACCGCCGGTAGCCCACCCGGCGACGGCGTTGCCAGAAAGGCCTCCTGCGCCTGCTCGCCATTGCCAATTAGCAGATCGCCCACGCCGTAATCGCCCTGCTCCACCGCCCCCTGCCAGCGGCTGTACTCGGCGCGTCGCTCGGCCAGCCGCGCATGAATTTCATCGGTGCGGCTCACGTTCCATTCGCCCGTCATCATCTCTTTCACTTCTTCCAGCTCAAAGAGAAAGACATCCTCTGCCTCGGTGAGCCGACCGTCCACCACCGCTTCCTGCCCGGCAACCAGCGCCCACTGGCGCGTACCCGCCAGAATGTAGCTAAAGGCGTGCAGCGCCTGGCTTTGCAGCGGCAGCAAATTGCAGATTGCCTGCAGGTGCTGCTCGGCCTCTTTGGGCGAGGTGGCTGCGGCGCGCAGCCGCTCCATATGCTGTTGGCCGTCTGAGGTGGGCTGGGCAGCGGGGTGGCCGTCGCGCGCGCAGGCGAGAATGGCGTGGAAGACGGGCCGCGGGTTTTCGAGCCAGCGCGCCTGGGAAATTTCACCTTCGCCCGCGGCGCGGTGGCCGTAGCGCGTAAAAAAATCGGCCACCTCATCCCGAAGTCCGCGGTCCGGGAGCGTATCGAGCCAATCGGTAAAGTGATCGGCCTTGAGCCACGCCATTACCTCGTCCTGCTTGGCGGCGCGCTGGCCCATCTCCAGCAGCCGCCGCCCCACGTCGACTTCGACAAGATCGTTCACGCCAGCGAGCGCGCTGGTAAAGAGCCCCATTCGCTTGGCCACCGATGCGGCTCGTACGGGCGTGGACGCCTCCGCGCTACCGCTCTCATCCCCGCCCTTGGTGAGCAGGTGCAGCAGCCGATTGGCGTGGCGCAGGATGTG
The DNA here is from genome assembly GCA_965213535.1 of Caldilineaceae bacterium. Taxonomy (GTDB): domain Bacteria; phylum Chloroflexota; class Anaerolineae; order Caldilineales; family Caldilineaceae; genus JBCCFC01. Next base: position 4,099,314 of record OZ243888.1, on the reverse strand, counting down.
GTAGCGCACGGCCAGCACCGCCACCATCGAATCGATGCTGACGCGCTCGATCTCCTCCATCACCTGCAAAACTTCGGCCTGCGACCAGCGCATCTCTTGCGTCTTGACGTACCAGGCACGCGCCCGCTGGGTACTCGCCTCCATCTCGTCGCTCAGCTCGCCCAGCAGCGAAGTCACCCGCTTTTGCTTGCGCCCCAGCGAGAGGCCGCCGAGCAGGCCGGGCTTCTCCCAGGCGCTGGCCGCCACGAGCGCATCGCCGATCCAGAAGGCGGGCGGCTGCATCCCGGCCTGCTTGGCCTCCAGCGCGGCAAAGCGCGAGAGGTTGAGGAAGATGCGCCCTTTGTGATAGCGCACCAGCTTCTGAGCGGGGGGCGGGGCAAAGCCCAGCCTGTCGTAGAGGGCGTACCACGCGCGCGCGGTAATTTCCGCCAGCGTGCTGTAGGTAAAGGGCGTGGCGACTTCCGTTGACAACGGGCGCAGCGGCACGCGGCTCCACAGCGTGTTGTCACCGGCCGTGGGGGCGGATGAATCTTGAGAAAGGGTGTAGGCAATCAAAGGGAAAGGCTCGTTGATGACGAATAAAACAATGGTTGTGGATATTTTCGCGGTTATGGGGGCACGTGTCAATTTTACCGCGCTGGCTGCGGTTGCATATTCATTAAAAGTCAGTACAATAGCGACAGCCCAACTGTTGACAAGCCCCTTACGTTTCATCGATTTCCCTTCTCCTCCACTATAGAAAGCTGTTACTTCATGGCTCGACGGACAGAGGCCGCGCCAGGCGGCGAGCACGCCAACAATCAACACGCCAGTGATCAACGCGAAGAGCAGCGCGAACCGATTCTCGTACTGCTGGACGCCGACATTACCAGCGGCAAAGATGAGATTGCTCGCGAAGCATTGCTCAACAACTTGCGTCGATTTGAATCGCCCTCGGTGCTGCCGCTGTGGGTAAACTGGATGCGCGCGCGGGCGGACCTGCGCTTTGTTTGCCTCGTCCACAGCGTGGCGGACTTTAACGACTTTATGCTGGATGTGGTGCGCAACGTCGAAGGGGTTCGCGAAACGCGTACCACCCTGAGCTTTGGCGGACGTGCGGATATTGACACGCTGCTCGAATTGGAGATGGAAGTTAGCCCCGGCAGCGACACGGTGGCGGCCACCGTGGAAATCGACGTGCGGCCCGGCATGGACCGCGCCTGCTTCCAGGCGCTGCTCGATCTGCCCACCCACCCGGACGTACGCCGCGTGTGGCTGCTCAACTGCTACCACAGCGATGATGCAGACTTGATTTTGCTGCTGCTGGGCAAAGATGTGGCCGCGCTCACCGGCTACGTCATGAGCTGGGTGCGCACGACGCCCGGCGTCATCGACACCGAAATGCGCACGGTGCTGGATTGGCGCTGGCTCGCCAGCCCGGACGACATCGTGGAGCTGTGCGAAATGTTCTTTACGCACAACTATCAGGGGCAGTTTGAGGATGAGTTAGGGGCGTGAGGATGAGTGATTAGAGATTGGTAATTGGAGATTAGTAATTGGAGGCGCCGCAGACCACCCAATCTCCAATCTCTAAAGTAAAGTCACGTTGAAAACACGAATTTTGGGAACTGGTGACAGTCACTGTCCAAGCGAAGTAGGGCAAGCTGTCCGGTTGTGGACGGTGACGATCACTAAGCTTCAAACTCCTGTCTTCATTTTGACTTCACTTCAATCTCCAATCTTAGCCAGCGCATCGGCCACGAAGTTGTGGCTCAGCGCACGCCACTGCCCCCAGTGCGACCAGCGTGCATCGTTGCTGTCCGCGTCGCCGCCCATGCCGCGCAGCGTTTCGGCGACATCGCCCAGTTGGGCAGCGGGCAGCCAGCGCCAGTCGGCGATTTGTTCGGTCTCGTCCTGGGGGTCAAGGGGCAGATGAGATGGCTTTTGCACCAAGAAGTGGTAGGTAGCAAACTCGTGCGTCGCGCCCAGCGTGCGGTGATGAAAGGCATAGGTCGCCACGCCAAGATAGCGCTGCACGATCACCTCTTGCGCTGGATTTCTCCCAACCGTAAAGCCCGTCTCCTCGTAAATTTCCCGCACCAGCGTTTCCATCACCGTCGCGCCATGGTGGATGCCGCCCGTCGGCAGCCGGTAGCCCCCCGCCGGATAGTAGACTTTGCGGTGCAGCAGCACGCCCTGCGCCGGGTTTCCCCCGTGCATGACGTAGCAAATCTCCGCCCGCCGCCGGTCGCTGGTAATAAGCTGGTGGTCACCGGTGAGAAAGGGGTGGTCGACATCGAGGGCGTGGTCGATTTGCGGGGCAATGCCCCACTGGGCGTGGAGAGTGGCAAGTTCGGTGGCGTCGAGCGCGGGGGTGTATTGCATGGTGCTTGGTGCGTACTGCTTATTGCTTGTTGATTACCCAGCCCAGATCGGTATTATGCGGCTCACGGGGTTGACGAACAAATAAGCAATACGCATTAAGCAATACGCATTATCATCCCTTATCGCGCAGGGTCGGGTCCAACGCATCTCGCAGGCCGTCGCCGATGAGGTAGAAGCAGAGGATGGCGATAAAGATTAGCACGCCGGGGGGCCACATGAGGTGGAGGGCGGGGTAGCCGCCGTCTGAATCACGTAGAAAGAAGAAGCTGAGGACGCGACTCAGCATGTTGCCCCAGGTGGGCGTGGGGGCTTGTACGCCAAAGCCGAGGAAGCTCAGCACGGATTCGACCAGAATCAGCGTGCCGATTTGCGTGGCCGTCACGATGATAACCACCGCGATGCTGTTGGGAATCACGTGCTTCCACATGATGCGCCAGTTGGGCGTGCCCAGCGCCCGCGCCGCCAACGTGTAGTCCAATTCCTTGACTTTGAAGACATTGCCCCGCATAAAGCGCGCCGTGCCAAACCAGCCAAAAAAGCCCAAAAAGAGCGTCAAGACTTGCCAGCTTGGCTTGAAGATGGCGCTGGCAATAATCAGCAGGTAAATGGTGGGGATGGAGAGCAAGGTGTTGATAAACCACATGATGACATCGTCCACCACCCCTCCAAAATAGCCGGCAACGGTGCCGACGAGCACGCCCACCGTCAAGCTGATCAACCCGGCTACCACGGCGATGCCCAAGCTGACGCGCCCGCCGTGCAGCAAGCGCGAGAGCTGATCCCTGCCCAACCGATCCGTGCCCATCCAGTGTGCAACGCCGTCCGATTCACCGAGCAGGATGGGAGCCGTCCGCGTATCGATCCCCGTGAGCCAAGTAATGTACGGAATCAGATAAGGTTGAGCAAAGGTATTGGTGGGAGAGGTATCGTTGGGATCAACACCCAGCGCACTGTCGATGACGTCCGCAAAGCCAGCAAGCAGCGAGAGGATGATTACAACAACGATGGCTGCTATGGTGAGTTTATCCTTGCGCAGCTCCGCAAAGGCCCGGCCCCAAACGGATTGGGGCGCGCGGCGTATCTCAGATTTGTTGTTTAAAGCGGAACCAAGCTGCGGGCTTGTTGCCTCGGCTTGCTGAACAGCCATTGGGAACTCCGGTTGAAGCGACGCTTGAATGATTAGGAAAGGCGCACGCGCGGATCGACGATGCCGTAGAGAATATCGGAAAACAGATTACCAATAATGGTCAGCGCGGCAAAAAACATCACCGCCCCCAGCGCCATTGGATAATCCTGCTGGGTAATCGCGCTAATGGTCAAGCGCCCGATGCCTGGCCACGAAAAGATGGTCTCCGTCACGACGGCGCCGCCCAGCACGCCAAAGATGGCTGGGCCCAGAATGGTCATCAGCGGGATCAGGGCGTTGCGAAAGGTGTGGGTGAAGTAGATCGTCCGGTCGCGCAGTCCTTTTGAACGCGCCGTGCGCACGTAGTCGTTGTGCAACACCTCCAACACTTCGGTGCGCATCACACGCATCAGCAGCGCCAAGCCGCCCAGCCCCAGCACGAGCGACGGCAGCAGCAGGTGGCGTGCTTTGTCGATCAGGTTGGTCTCGCCCGTGAGCGACACGGTCTGCCGCCCGCCGGTTGGCAGCCACCCCAGCACAACGCCAAAGAGGAAGATCAGCATGAGGCCCAACCAAAAGTTGGGAATAGCCTGTGCAATAACGGTTAGCACGCGCACCGCATTGTCAAAGATGGAGCCGCGATAAATGGCGGCCAGCACGCCCAGCGGAATCCCCACGACCAATGAAAAGATCAGGCTGGCAATGCCCAGCTCCAGCGTGGCGGGCATGCGCTCCACCAGCCGATCCCAGACTTTTTGGTTAGTCTGAATGCTCGTGCCCAAATCGCCGCGGATCACGCCGCCGCCCGTATCGCAAACGGTCAGGTTGATGGCGCCGAGGTAGCCACAGGAGTTGGCCCGATCAACAAATTCCTCGCGCACGTCATCGTTGCGCAAGGTGATGCCGGTAAACCAGCTAACGTACTGAACGGGCACGGGCTGATCGAGCCCGTAGTAGCGCCGCAGCGAATCGAGCGCTTCCTGCGTCATGTTGGGGTCGCCGAAGCCGCGGAACTGAATGGGATCGCCCGGCGCGGCGTAGGCCAGCGCAAAGCTGATGATGCTGACGCCGATGAGCGTGGGAATGGCCTGGAGCAGGCGACGGATGAGGTAGCGGATCATGGGCGGAGGTGGATGTTACTTCGGATTATCAAAGGGGTACAACATGCGAAAACGTGGTGCGTGGTGCGTGTACCGGTACACGCACCACGCACCACGAATCACGGTCTAGCCGTGGGTGATGCTTACGCTTGCCTTACGGCTGCAGCGACCTCTGGTACCAGGTCTCCTCGTTCCAGTAGAAGCTCCACTCGCCCGGATCGATGCCCGCGAAGCGGTCCGAGTAGCCGGTGTTGCCGACGGAACCCGTCACAAAGAGATAGGGGATGTCGTCGTGGATGATCTGCTGAATTTCTTGGTAGAAGGGCGCGCGATCCTCAACGGCGCAGCCGGGGACGGAAACGCCCTGCTCCAGCAGCTCGTTGATTTCCGGGTTGTTGTAGCTCGTGAAGTTAAAGCCACTGCCCGGCGTGTCGTTGCGCGTGTGCCAGAAGGAATCATCGTTCGGGTCCGAGCCGAGGCCCGTCCAGCCGATGATCACCATGTCGTAGGTCTGATCCAGCATCTGGCCGACCATCGTGCCAAAGTCAATCGCCTGGAAGTCGATGTCAAAGCCGATGCTGTTGAACTGATCCTGCACCAGCACGCCCAGATCCTCGCGGGTGGTGTTGCCGGCGTTGGTCATCAGCGTTAGCGCCAGCGGCTCGCCGTCGGGCGTTTCGCGCACGCCGTCGCCGTCGCTGTCAACGTAGCCCGCATCTTCGAGAATCGAAGCGGCCAGTTCGGGATCGTACTCGTAGGGCGCAATGCTGTCGTCAAAGGCCCAGCTCACGGCGGGCAGCACGTTGGAGGCAATCGGGTAGCCCTGGCCGAGGTAGACGTTGTCGATAATCGTCTGGTAGTCCAGCGCGTGGGCCATCGCGAGGCGCACCTGCTGGTCGCTCAGGATGGGGTGTGGCTCCTGCTCGATGATCTCGCCGTCTTCTTCCTGGCCGGGCTGCGGGTTGTCCGGGTTGGCCAGGTTGAGGCCGATGTAGGTGTAGCCATCATCAAAGGCGTTGAAGATATTGAGGTTCTCATCGCTCTCGACCACTTCAACCTGCTCCGGCTGAACGCCGGTGAAGTCGACCTCACCGCTCTGCAGCTGGGCCAAGCGCGCACCGGGATCGGGAACAATGCGGTAGATCATGCCGTCCAGGTTGGGCGCACCCAAGACGTAATCATCATTGCGCACGAGAATCGTGTTGTCGTCGCGCGTCCAGCTCTGGAACTCCATGGGGCCAGCGCTGACGATCGGCTCCTCGTTGAGCGGGCTCTCCATCACGTCGCTAAAGTCTTCGGCGTAGAGGTGGCTCGGCAGCAGACCAAGGCCAACGTCCACAATCGCGTCACACTTCACCTGCGTAAAGGTCACTTCGACCGTGAAGTCATCAACAACGTTGATATCTTCAATAAACTCGACGTTGGGCTTGCGCACCGTCTCGACGTTGTCGCTGGCAATCGCGTCGTAGGTGTACTTGAAGTCGTTGGCGTCCACCTGCTCGCCGTCGCTCCAGAGCATGTCGTCGCGCAGATTGAAGGTGTAGACGAGGCCATCGTCCGAAACGTCGATGCTTTCGGCTAGCGAGCCAAAGCCCGCCACCAGCTCACCCGAGTAGGGGTCCTGGCCAATGAGGGCGGGAAAAATCTGCCCGTAGATATCGCTGCTGGCGCTGTCCGAGCCAAGGATCGGATTGAGAATCGTCGCGTCGGAAGCGGTGGAGCGCGTCCACGTGCCGCCAGCGACGATGTTGTCCGGTGCGACTTCGGCCTCTTCGCTACCGGTGCTGTCGTCCGCTTCGGCGGCGGTGTCGCCTTCCTCCACGACCATGGCGTCCGGCTGCGGGCAGGCCGTCAACACCATAGCGGCGATGAGCAGCAGCCCGACGAGCATAAATCGATGTCGATTCATAAAAGTTGTCTCCTTGATTGAATTGAATGGTAGAAGGGCAAGATAAAAATTAAGGCCACGGAAGGATGCAGCTTGCGCCGGGGAACAGACAGGTGCACTTTCTGGGGCTTAATCGCAACGTTGGGTGTATTTACTGGCGTGTGGCGTTGGGCAGCAGGGGTGCTGCCAACGTTCCTCCTGTACTTTGGGTCCGTTGCGTTAGAAATTTGCTAGAGAACTATTAAGGCAAGATGAAAATTTTGTGGGAAAGTGAAAATCGTAGGCGCTGCTTCCAGCTGCACAAGCGCAGCTTGTCCCTTTGGTTTCGTTGTAAAGGGGCAGCAAGCTTGCAGCCGCAAGCTGCACCCGCGCCTAACTCATGTGACGCTGTACTGGATGACGAGCCCGACCTCTCGCTAACCTAGTACAGCTGGGCGTAAATAGTTGAGCAGTTTCGCGGGCCATCGCCGCTGGTGGCTAAAGCCCACCAGCTTGCCTGGGGAAAGCCGGCTAAAGCCGGTTGGCGCTGCTCGGGCCAACTCACCATCTGCCCAATCATTCATGCCGCCGTGCACTAGTGGTCTAGCAAACATCCTTTGACGGGTGCGAACGGCACGGTTGGCAAAACTCCAACCCCTCCACGTTGGTTTTTAGTCGACGAAGCCTCGTCGCCCCTTCCCCTCTAGAGGGGAAGGGGTTGGGGATGGGGTTTTGGCCCATCCCCAATTGAACACTGGCGCACTACCAGGTGACACTTACTGTCCGCCGCCTGACTAAAGTGAAGTCACGTTGAGAAGACGAATTTTGGGAACCCGTGACGGTCACTGTCCAAGCAAAGTAGGGCAAGCTGTCCGATTGTGGACAGTGACAGTCATCAGGTTCCGTTGACATTTTGCTGGGAGGGCTTGAAAGGTAGGTCAAGCGCGCCCTCATCCCCAGCCCTTCTCCCATCCTGGGAGAAGGGAGCCAATCTCTCCCCTCTCCCACCGTGGGAGAGGGGAGAGATTGGCCGGGGGTGAGGGCCACTTGCCAAATTCAACGGAACCTAAGCTTCGAACTCCTGTTTCTATTTTGACTTCACTTTGGGTAAATAACGACGCCTTGGACGGTGACGGCCATTTTCCCTTAGTCCCTCATGCGCGGGTCAAAGGCGTCGCGCAGGCCGTCGCCGAGAAAGTTAAAGGCGAGCACGGTGATCGTGAGCGCCACGGCGGGGGTAAAGAGCGCGTAGGGGTAGGTGCGCAGCGCGCCCACCTCCTCGGAGATCATGATGCCCCAGCTGGCCGTGGGCGGGTTGACGCCGAGGCCGATGAATGAGAGAAACGATTCGAGCAAAATGTAGCCCGGAATTGCCAGCGACTCGAAGACGAGGCAGGGGCCGAGAATGTTGGGCAGAATGTGCTTGAAGATGATGCGCCCGTCGCGCGTGCCCGTTGCCTTGGCGGCTTCGACAAACTCCTTGTTCTTATAGGAAAGCGTCTGCCCGCGGGCAATGCGCGCCATGCCCAGCCAGTTGAAGAGACCAATGGCGATAAAGAGAAACAGAATGCCGCCGGATGCCCGCTCGAGCCCAAGCAGCCAGCCGGCAAAGCCACCGGGGTCCCGCGCGCTAAAGGCTTTGACCACCACCTGGAAGAGAATGATAAAGATAATCAGCGGCAGCCCGTAGAGAAAATCCACGATGCGCATCATAATATTGTCCACGGCAGAGGAGCTGTAGCCAGCCACCAGGCCATAGACCAAGCCCACCACCAGGCTGACGGTTGAGGCCACAATGGCGACCAGCAGCGAGATGCGCGCGCCGTAGATGGTGCGGCTCAGGTTGTCGCGACCGAGCAAATCCGAGCCGAAGAGGAAAAATTGACCATCTTCGGTGGTGGTTTGCGGCGGCGCGTGCACGTACTGAAAGTTGGCGCCATCATATGGGTACGGCGCAATGAAGTCCGCAAAAATAGCTACAAACATCAGGATGGCAATGACGCTAATGCCCACCATCGCCAGCGTATTGTGACGTAGCTGGTGGAACGCATCGCCCAGCGGCGTGCGTCGGTTCTGGTCGGATGCAACGGAATCCGACTTATCTAAGGAAAGGGAGCCTGCGGCCATGAAGATTTTCTCGCGGGTAAAAGCAAATGAGTCAACTGAAAACGGCAGGAAACAGAAAAATCTTTAGTCGTATCGGATGCGCGGGTCAGCCCAGGCATAGGCGATATCGACAAGCAAATTGGCGGCAATCAAAATCACGGCGTAGACGAGCGTCGTGCCGAGCACGACTGGATAGTCGCGATTGCCGATGCTGTTGATAAAGAACGAACCCATACCGGGAATCGCAAAGAATTGCTCGACGATAAAAGTGCCCGTGATCAGCCCGGCAAAGAGCGGGCCGAGAATGGTGATAACGGGGATCAGCGAGTTGCGCAGGGCGTGGCGGATAATGATGGCGTTGCGGCGAATGCCTTTGGCGCGCGCCGTACGGATAAAATCCTCGCGAATGGTTTGCAGCAGGCTGGCGCGCGTTAGGCGCGAGAAAATAGCGGCAATGCCCGTACCCAGCGTGATTACAGGCAGCGTGGCGTGTAGGAAAAAGTCTCCCAGTTCATTTGGGGGGGGAATAACGCCCAACATCAGCTCTTTGTAGTTAACGGCCCAGCGTGCGGCGGGAAACCAATCCAGCTGCACGGCAAAGACATAAATCAGCAGCGGCGCGAGCACGATGTTAGGAATCGAGAGGCCGATCACGGAGATGGTCGAGCTGGTGTAATCGACCCATGTATTTTGACGCAAAGCTGAAAGGATACCCGCAGGAATGCCGATTAACGCGCCCAGGAAAATCGAGAGCAGCCCAAGCTGCGCTGAAATTGGCAGCGTCTGCGCCACGATGTCGTTAACGCTGCGGCCCGGCGTGGTAAACGAGGGGCCGAGATCACCCTGAAGCACATCGCCCACGTAGACGACGAACTGCTCCATAAAGGGCTTATCCAAGCCGTACTTTGCCTCCAGATTCGCACGGATGCTTTCCGGCAGCGAGCGATCACCCACGCGGTCAAAGGGACCACCGGGCAGCGAGCGGGACATGGCAAAGGTAACAAATAGCAACAGAAGAATAACGGGGATTGACCAGAGGAGGCGGCGGATGATGTAGGCAAACATAGCGGGCCTTGGGAATGGAGTAGGGAACAAAGCGGGGCGCTACAGGCGTAGCGCCCCGCGGGGGAAGGCTAGAATCTAGCTAGAGCCTAGCGCATCGACTCATCAATCGACCAGTACTCCCAGAAGGGCTGATCCTGGTAGGGACGGCTCACGTAGGGCTTGGTCACGTTGACGCCGGTGTAGTAGTAGATCGGAATCACACCAGCGATCTCGTCGACGATCAGCTGCTCGGCACGCTTGTACAGCTCTTCGGCCTCTGCCTCGTCAGCCTGCTGCGCGGAGGAGGTCGTCTCGATATACTCGCTCACGAGAGCACCAATCTCCTCGTTTTCCGTATCGAGCATCAGCCGGTTGCCGCCCTGCTCGGGGTTAAAGACCTCGTGCAGGATGTTGTTGGCATGGGTGTAGTCCATGCACCAGCCCAGGCGATAGACATCGGGCTTGCCCTCCAGCGGCGCATCGTTCTCGATGGCGTCGAGGTAAACGGCCCACTCCTGCGTTTCAATGTTGACTTCAATGCCGGGATAGGCTCCGCTCCACATGGCCTGAATGGCCTGCGCAATCTGCGAGTGGCCCTCGCTGACGTTGTGGCCAATGGTCAGGCTCAAGCCTTCGCCATTGGGATAGCCAGCTTCTTCCAGCAGGCCGAGACCCATTTCAACGGCAGCATCGTAGCCCGTGCCGCCCAGGTCTTCCGTCAGCGCCCAAGGGGCAATTTCGGGATCCTGTGCGAACGAACCAAAGTTCAGCGGGCCGGTCACCGTGTTGGCGGGCTCCTGGCCACCCTGAATAATCGAATCGATCAGCGTCGGGCGATCCACGGCCATGGATAGGGCGCGGCGCACGCGTGCATCCTGCACGGCTTCCTTCTCGGTGACAAAGCCGTAGTAGTAAACGCAGTTGCTGGGGAAGATGTTGCCCTCGGCCTCCAGCTCGCTGCCTTCCGTGTAGAAGACTTCCTGCATCTGCGCCTGCGGCACGGCGGCCGTGTCCAACTCGCCATCCTCGTAGAGCGCAAAGGCGGTGGTGTCTTCTTCAATCATCACGAAATCAATCGTGCCGACGTTGCCAGCCAGGGAATCCTCTTCCCAGCCAAACCACATGGGGTTGCGCACCAGCTGCATCGAATCGCCGTGTACCCACTCGGCCAGCGCGAACGGCCCGTTGGTTACAATCGTCTCCGGCTCCGTCCAGGTCTCGCCGCCCGCATCAATTGCCATCTGCGGTTGCGGGTAGGTCTGCGGCATGTTCGTGATCTGCGGGAAGAAGCTCGCGCCGTAGGTCAGCGTAAACTCGACCGCATTGCCGTCGGCCACCACGCCGATGTCGTCGACGCTGCCTTCACCGGTGTTCGCGGCTTCGCAGCCCTCGATGATGTAGAGGATGTAGGCGTAGTCCGAAGCAGTTGCCGCATCACAGGTGCGCTGCACGCCGTAGACAACGTCTGCCGCCGTCACCATCATGGGCTCGCCGGCATCGTCCATCGCCTGCGCGACTTCGCCGCCATCGTACGTCACCCACGGCACATCTTCGCGCAGCGTGTACGTCCAAACGGTGTTGTCTTCGTTGCCGCTCCACTCGGTGGCGAGCGAAGGCACAACGTCCTGCGTCTCCGGGTCGAGCTTGATAAGGCCCAGGAAGACCGTCCCAATCACGGCGGAAGAGGTTGTGTCCGTGGAAAGCGCGGGGTCAAGCGTGGGCGGCTCGGTGCCGAGGTTGACGTTGAGCGTCGTCAGCTCATCCATCATCGCCATGTCGCCGTCGCTGCTGGTGGCATCGCCCGTGGTGTCCACGGCTTCACAAGCCGCGATCACCATGGCGATGACGGCCAGAAGAGCCAGCATCAAATATCGTTTTTGTCGCATAGATTTTTCTCCTTGAACAAACTGAAAGAACACAGAAAACTATTTATTTTTGTAAGCAAAGGGTTTGTTTTGCACAAACTTTATGGGATTGCTTTCTCTGCGTGTGGATGGTTATTGTACCACTTTGCGCAGATATTGTCAAATAGACACAAAGTTGCGCGGCCTCTGCTGCTTACCGTTTTTGATGGCTAGTGGGCAATCGGTGTAGGCGCTGCTACTAAGGAACGCTCCGTGGTCGCACAGGTCAGCGGAGGTGTCAAAGTATGTCATTCCCGCGAACGCGGGAATCCATCTTTTGGTCGCACCAGGATTCCCGCCGGGTACACTCTGGGTGAAGGAAGGACAAACTTTGACACTTCCATAACTGCCGCGACCTCTAAACACTTCTTGATAGCAACCGAACACTCGCATTAAACAAAAACGAAGCAACGACTTGGCAGTCAATCATGCTCTGTCTAGCACGAGCCTATCGTAGGCCGTGCATGGATTCCCGCCTTCGCGGGAATGACAAGTTTTGACGCTTCCACGGCCTTTATCTCTGAGCACCGCACCTACGCAATTCACCCTACTCATACAGCCAGCACGCCACGTAGTGCTCGTCGCCGTAATCCTTAAACGGCGGGTCTTCTTCGCGGCAGATGTCCATCACGCGCGGGCAGCGGGTGCAGAAGTTGCAGCCCTGCGGCGGATTGGCCGGGCTGGGCACATCGCCCTCCAGGATGATGCGCTGGCGTTTGCCCTCGATTTCCGGATCGGGGATGGGCACGGCGGAGAGCAGCGCCTGCGTATACGGGTGCATCGGGTTTTCGTAGAGCTCGTCGCGCTCGGCCAGCTCGGCCAGCTTGCCCAAGTACATTACCGCAATGCGATCCGCAATGTGGCGCACCACGGAGAGGTCGTGGGCGATGAAGAGATAGGTCAGCCCCAGTTCGGACTGCAAATCCTCCATCAGGTTGATGATCTGCGCCTGGATCGACACGTCCAGCGCCGAGATGGGCTCGTCGCAGACGATGAAGGAGGGGTTCACCGCCAGGGCGCGCGCCACGCCGATGCGCTGGCGCTGGCCGCCGGAAAATTCGTGGGGGTAGCGGTTGACAAAGTAAGGATTGAGCCCCACCGTCTTGAGCAACTCCTGCACTCTCTCCTGGCGATCCTTGCGCCCGCTGCCGATGTTGTGCACCTCCAGCGGCTCGCTCACGATGCTGCCCACCGTCATGCGCGGGTTGAGCGAGGCGTAGGGATCCTGGAAGATCATCTGCATGCGGCGGCGCATCTTGCGCAGCTTCTCCCCCTTGATCTCCGTCAGATTCTCACCCTCGAAGAAAACATCGCCATCCGTGGGACGATAAAGCTGCAAAATCGCGCGGCCCGTGGTCGATTTGCCACAGCCCGATTCACCCACCAGCCCCAGCGTTTCACCCTTGTACATATTAAAGGTGAGGCCGTCGACCGCCTTGATCGCGCCGACCTGCCGCTGCACAATGATGCCCTTGGTAATGGGGAAGTGCATCTTTAGATTGTCAACGCGAACGAGCGTCTCACCCAGCCCCTCGGTTTGCCCATTCTTCGAAGCCTTGGCCGAAGCGTCGGCCGAGGCTTCGTTAGCGGCGCGGAAGGCGGCATCCTGCTCCACCACGGTTAGGTTGCTCATATGGCGATTTCCTCTCCCTTTTCTTCAGCCGCCGCTTGGTCTTCGCTGGGCTGGTAAATTTTTACATCCGAAATATCCACCCAGCAGGCCGAGTTGTGCCCCGGCGAAACTTCCATCAGCGGTGGATTTTCTTCCCAGCACTTCTCGTAGGCAAACTGGCAGCGCGGGGCAAAGGGACAGTGCTGGGGCGGCTCCAAGAGGTCGGGCGGCAGGCCGTCGATGGGGATGAGCCGTTTTTGGCGACCGAGGTCGAGGCGGGGAATCGAGCGCAGCAGCCCCAGCGTGTAGGGGTGGCGCGGGTCGGCGTAGACGTCGTTGACCATTCCCTCTTCGACGATAAAGCCGGAGTACATAACAAGCACGCGCTCGGCCATGCCGGCCACCACGCCCAGATCGTGGGTGATCCAGATGATCGCCATGCCCAGCTCGTCCTTCAGCCGGTTCACCAGGTCAACAATCTGCGCCTGAATTGTTACGTCCAGCGCGGTGGTGGGCTCATCGGCGATCAGCAGTTCGGGGTCGCAAGAGAGGCCCATCGCGATCATCACGCGCTGGCGCATCCCACCGGAAAACTGGTGGGGGTAATCGTCCAGCCGCGCGTCTGCGCCGGGAATGCCGACGAGTTCGAGCAGCTCCACGGCCCGCTTGCGCGCCTGCTCGCGCTTCATGTTGAGGTGCAGCTCCAGCGCCTCGGTAATCTGGCGGCCGATGGTCAACACCGGATTGAGCGAGGTCATCGGGTCCTGGAAGATCATGGCAATGCGGTTGCCGCGGATGCGCCGCAGCTGCTCTTCCTTGAGCTTGAGCAAATCCTGCCCGTCAAACCAGACCTCGCCCTCCACAATTTTGCCGGGCGGCTGCGGAATCAAGCGAATCAACGACATCACGCCGACGCTTTTGCCGCTGCCGGATTCACCGACGATGGCTAGGGTTTCGCCCTCGTTTACCTCGTACGAAATACCGTTCACCGCGTGGACGATGCCGTCTTGCGTAAAGAATTGAGTCTTCAGATTCTTTACTTCAAGTAGTTTTGCCATATGCATTTTCCTCGGTGACGAGCTCCATCCAAATCGGGGTTGGTTGATGAAGCGGTTGTGGCTTAGATGAACGCTTGATTAGAATTTTACTGGTTGACCGCACAACGGGTGCTGTCTCTAATCATGAAGAGTGGGTAGACGAAGAATTCAGGTGCGGTTACACAACTTGCACAAGCTACGGCGAAGCGAACGCTAAATTTTGCGAAAGGACAGGATGACTGTGATGGAAAATCTTATATTTAACCAGAAGAAGTGGAGATGTTGCCTAACCGGTTGTGGAACCTGTTGGCTGATGGAGCAACACAGAAGATTGTGTGCTCAACTCTTTCCGTGCGCATCGTATCAGAAGTTGGGCGGGATGTCAAAGCATAAAAAAGCGTGATGCATTTTGGCCGGGGAGACGCTGTGCTTCCAGCAATTCCAAATTTGGACCGCTTGCTGCCTAGTTGAAGAGAGTTTCGCCGCGGATTACGCGGATTGCGCGATTTTGCCTCTGACTCCGCGCAATCCGCGGCGAAAGATTCTTCTGGCGAGTTAAACTTGGAACTGCTGCTATGCTGCCCATGTTCTTGATTTGGGGATTCTTAATTTGGTGGCTTACTGCTGAACACGGCCACGCGTGGAAAATTCGCAAACGCTCTTTGTGAAGTATAATAGCAATCCTCGACCTTTAGCTTTGCACAATTCCCGACCCAATCCGCCTTGTATAATCCGCCTTGTGTAACATCATGAAACGATTGATCAGCGTCATCCTTCTCATCGCCTTTTACGTTGTGCTTTTCCTCGGCGCGGCCGAAGTTGGCGTGCGGATTGCCCGCGCGGCCGTGCCCGCAGAATCCATGGGCTGGTTTTGGGAAGTGCCCAACGCGACAACCGGCTGGGCGCTGATTCCCGGCAGCAGCGGGCGCTCCTACAACCAACGCTACGAATACGATGTGGACATGCAGATCAACAGCCGCGGGCTGCGCATGCCCGAATCCGTGGGCTATGAGAAACCGGCGGGCGTCTACCGCGTGCTGGTGCTGGGTGATTCGTTTATCGAAGCCAGCCAGGTCGAGTGGGCAGAGAGCTTTCCGCAGCGGCTGGCCGCGCTGATGGCGGCGCAAACGGACCTGCGGGTGGAGGCGATCAACGCGGGCGTGGGCGGCTGGGGCAACGATCAGCAGCTTATTTGGCTACAGGAGGAAGGCTATAAATATCAGCCCGACCTTGTCCTAATTGCCACCTACCCGCGCAACGACTTTATGAACAACAGCGAGGCGCTGGAGGGGGCCAATCAGGGCAAAATCCGCAAGCCCTTTCTTGAAGTCGTCGATGGCGAGCTCCAGCGAAAATACTACCCGTTCAACCCCGACGCCGCGCCCGAAGTTGAGAGCGAGCAGGCGGTGGTCGCCGCCGAGCGCGTCGAGCCGGGGCCGCTGACGGGGTTCGGTGCGTGGCTGCGCGATCGCTCGGCGCTCTACCGCTACGTGGATCCGCGGCTGCGCGTGGCCGCGCCCCAGTTTGCCGCGTGGCTCGGTCGCACGGGGCTGTTTGAGCCCGGCATGGAGACGCGCCTGGTCGCCCAGGGAGGCGACTATATTCCGCTGGCCTATCAAATTTACGAGCGCCACCTGAGCGCCGACTGGCAAGAGGCCGTCGACCTGACGGAGGCCATTTACGCCCGCATCCGCGAAGTGGCGACGGGCATGGGCGCGGAAACGGCGGCGGTTGTCATCACGGCGCCGGAGCAGGTTTATCCGGAGGAGTGGTCGCAAATTCTCGCCACCTATCCCGATATGCAGGCGATGGAGCTGGACGTGAATCTGTCGCACGAGCGGGCCGTGGCCGCGCTCAACAAAGCGGGCGTTCCCGTGCTCGATCTGCTCGGCCCCTTCCGCGATCTTGCCCACGAAGACGAGCCGCTGCACCTCGCCGACGACGGCCACTGGACGGCTGCGGGCCACGCCCTGGCGGCGCGCGCAACCTTTAATTTTCTTGGTGAAACAAACGCCGTACCCGCGCTGGCGGGGCAGTCGGTGGCGCTATCGACAGCGGGGGAGCGGGTGTGGGGGTGGGATGTGATTGTGTGGCTGGTGGTGGGGCTGCTGTTGATTTCGCTGCTCTGGAGCCTGTTTCGGCACGGCGTGGGCACGTGGCTGCGCGGCATCGGCGCGCGGCTGTCCACGGCGGGGGAGCTGCTCAGCTTCACCGTGCGCCGTCGCCAATACGTGATGCTGCCGCTGGTGGTGATTTTGCTGCTCTTTGGCGGGCTGCTGATCATTGCGCAGGCGTCGGTGGTGGGGCCCTTTATCTACACGCTGTTTTAA
Source organism: Caldilineaceae bacterium (assembly GCA_965213535.1). Taxonomy (GTDB): domain Bacteria; phylum Chloroflexota; class Anaerolineae; order Caldilineales; family Caldilineaceae; genus JBCCFC01. The sequence continues at coordinate 4,082,824 of OZ243888.1, read as the reverse complement.
GGTCCGTTGACAGTTGAGCACGCGCCCCCGGCCCCTCTCTCGGGCTGCTTACCTTTAGCCACAAGTCGTCGGTGAGTCCTCGCTGCAACGCGGGCCACGCAAGACCCCACCCCCCAACCCCCTCCCAGCGAGCAAGGAGGGGGCTTTTGTTGTCTCGATGATTCTGTGGCTCTTCTGTGACACCGGCCGCTTGGTAAACAAGGCGAGGCCATCACTTTGCGACCGCTTCGCCCACCAGTCACCCTTCCCCTGATGTCGGGGGAAGGGCCGGGGATGGGGGTTCTTCTCTCCCCTCCCTGCTTCGCTGCTTCCCACCCCAATTTGTGGGTCAAGTTTAGCCCATCCCGGGAGAGGGGAGGAAAAGGGCGTGCCTTTTGGCAGCACGGCTACGGCACATCAAACAGCGACTTAAGCCGGCTCTCCGCTCGGGTGTAAACTAAGATTCTGCTCTGCTCGCACTGAAACGTTGTGTCCGGCTCGCCAAAGCGGGCCACGAGGAGCGATTCGTCCAGCCGCGAGGGGTGCTCCGCGGGAAGCGTAAGGTCAATCACCGCAAACTGGGGCGCAATCTCAAATTCGGCCGAGCTGTTGACCCAGTTGTAGGGCGACAAATCGCGGTTGACCTGTGCCACCCGCAGATTGCTCTGCCCCAGCAGAGTGAGGGGCCGGGCCTGCCAAAATTGGGCAATCCCCTCGCGTAGATCAAGCTGGCGCGCGTGCTCGTCGATGCACTGGATGTAGGTGGGGTAGTAGCCATTGGCGAGGGGATTGCGCGCTGGCTTGATCTGTATAGCCAGCCCCGCAACCAGCAGAATGGCCACGGGCACGGCGACTCGAACCGTTCGTGGAAAAATTGCTTTGGGCAGGGCAAGCACAAAGGGCCAGCCCCAAAAGCCGGAAAAAATCAGCAGCGGCAGAAAGTAGCGCAGCGCGTGGCGGTCGACAAAGAGGCCAAACAGGGTGATGAAGAATACGCTGGCCGCGGTGCTGACCAGAAAAAATGTGGTGAGCAGGGTGCGCGCGGCGTTCGCCGCCGACGGGTCGCCCCGCCTTTGCTTGCGCACGGAGCGCCAAAGCCCCAGCGCACAGACAAGGAGAAAGCCAGCGGCGAGGAAAAAGTGAAGCGGTTTGGCCGACCAGGCGCTGGTAAGGTAGCCCAGCAGCTGTAGCAGGGCAAAGTAGGCGAGGTGGAAGCGGGTGAGGTAGCCAGCCACCAGATCGCTCTGCGGCAGCACGAGCCGGATGGCGAGCGCGCCCAGCAGGCTGGCCGCCAGCAGCACGCCGCCTAGCAGGAGCGCGCGCCGCCCCTCCAGCACGTCGAGCCAAAAAAGCACGCCCAGCGCGACCACGAGCGGACCCGTCACCTGAATGAGGTAAATGCCATCGGAAGCCCCGGCTAGAAAGGACAGAATCGCCAGTGCGCTCGCTTGCCAGATGGGTGTGCGGGGCGACGAAATCGACTGCAACAACAGGGTCAGCACAAAGGGGAGAAGGAGCGCAACGCCAAAATGGTGAACGCTCAAGAATATGAGCTGGCTGTAAAACTCCAGCCGGTCGATCAAGGTGAGGAAGAGCAGGCCCATTAGGGCGACCAAACCGTAGCGCGCAAAGCCGTAGGCTGGAGGCAGCGTCTGCCGGGCAAGCAGCATCAGGCCCAGGGCGAAGAGCAGGTATTGGCTGATTCCAAACGCCACAATCGCCGCGTGGAAGGTGGGCGTGGCGGCGCTGACAAGAAAAAAGAGCAGCGTGTCCGGAAAGAGAAAAGAGGCGGGCGGCAAGTTCCACGCCGCAAAGCTGTTGCCCGCGGCCAGATCGCGGTAGAGCGCGGGCAGATAGAGCGCATCTGCATTGTAGACAATGCCTTCAAACGAGACGTACGACGTGGTGTAGTACACCAGCAGCGCGACCGTGAGGCCCACGACGATGGTCGCCGCGTTTGAGAAGCCGAGCGCCCGCTCCCACGGCCATCGGTTGGCAAAAATCTTCATCCTTCTATCTTACTGCCTACCCCTTGGCCGCGCCAATCAGCAGCCCGCGCGCGATGCGGCGCTCCAGCAAACCGGTGCCAGCGCCGGCAGCTGCAGCGGGCAGAGCAAAAGCAACAGGAGCTTGAAGCGCTTGTCGCGCAACTGCTGGTGCAGCATGAGCAGCAAATCGAGCGGATCGCCGAACTACAACAGCTGCTCGACAATCTGCGTCAAGAGAAGTAGCGCGAAAGCGCATGAGGAAAAAGCAAAAGGCCAGTCTCGAATGGAGGCTGGCCTTTTGCTTTCACGAGAGCAAGATTTACACAACCCAAATCTCCAGCCGCCGACCCATCGCCACCGAGGGCGGGCGCTTCCCGCTCACCAGCGACGATTCGAGCCGCGCCACGGCGGAGGCCTTCGTCCCCATCCGCTCGGCGACGTCGACCTGCGTGAGGTTGGCGGCTTGGCGAGCTTCGAGGAGGGTGTGGGGGAGGGCGAACCCGAAACCAAGGGCTCTTCGTATTCGGTGCGGGCGGCTTCGTTTTGGAGGGCGCGGGCTTTAAGTTCTTCGTGGGTCATTGTTTTATGCCTGCTTTGACAATTTGCTCTTGACTCGTACAATGTACACATGACGCACAACCTTCACCCCTTACCACCCGACCGAGCAACTTGCCTTCCTGGTCGAAGCCGTTCGTTCTCTCGTCGATGACGTTGCGGCCATTCGGCAACGCCTCGATGAGATGGAGGGCGACGCGCTATTTGACCCCGCCGAAAGCTTCCGCAGCTCTTGGCGGCAGGCACAGCGTGGCGAAACCATTCCGCTTGACAAGCTCTGGGATGGCATTGATGCCGAGTAGCGAACAGCGCACCATAGGAAATCTAATGCTTGCTAAAACAACTTACGAACACATCGCGCTTGACGACCAAAATGTACCGATGATTGGCGGCACATCGATGAAGGTCGTAGAGTTGGTGCTCGACGCAAAGGCTTATGGGTGGAGTCCAGAGGAATTGCATTTCCAGCACCCGGAGTTGGCAATGGGGCAGATTCACTCTGCCTTGGCCTACTACTGGGATCATCAAAATGAAATCGATCGGGATATCGAACGAAGGCTTCAGGCCGTTGACGAATTGGCGGAGAAATTTCCGCCCACGCCGCTAGAGCAACGCCTGCGCCGAGAAGGAAGTATTTGATGGCCGTCGCGCTCTACATGGATCATCACGTTCCTTCGGCCATCACGAATGGGCTGCGCCTGAGAGGAATCGACGTTCTCACTGCGTACGAAGACAATGCCCACGAGCTTGACGACCCCGACCTTCTCGACCGAGCGCAGAAACACGAACGCGTGCTCTTCACGCGCGACGATGACTTTCTCGCCGAGGCCGCGCGCCGCTTGAGCGAAGACATTTCCTTTTACGGTATTGTCTACGCCCACCAGCTGCGCGTCTCGATTGGCCGCTGCGTCGACGACTTGACGCTGATTGCCGAGCTTGGTGAACCGGCCGAGTTAGTCAGCAGCGTTCAATATCTACCCCTTTGACGCTGCACCCCTCTACACAACCCAAATCTCCAGCCGCCGACCCGTCGCCCCAGGATAGCATCCAAAGTAGCGCCGCAGCGTCGCAATCGACGGCGAGTGCTTGCCGCTCACCAGCGATGATTCGAGCCGCGCCAGGGCGGACGCCTCCGTCCCCATCCGCTCGGCGACTTCGGCCTGCGTGAGGTTGGCGGACTGGCGGGCCTCAATGAGCGTGTGCAGGAGGTCGAATTCCAGGCCGAGCGCTTCGTACTCGGCGCAGACGGCTTCGTCTTGGAAGGCGCGGGTTTGAGTTCTTCGTGGGTCATTAGAAATTATTGGTCATTCTTGTCGCTACTGGTGTAGGAGTTGAAGTTAGCCGCAAAGTCCGCTGTTGCATCAATCTTCACTTGTTGCAGCTTCGACATCAAGCTCTGTAACGAGTCATCCGCTGATGTGTTGTTGCTATCGGCGGTGCTTGTTTGCCCTTCATCGCCGACAACTTCAATCGCGCGACAACGGAACTCTTCATAGCCTCGCTCAAATTCTTCGGTGAATTCGGGATCGCGTTGGCTTCGTTGGTTAATGTATTTCTGCAAATCGCTCATCAAGATTCAGAACTCAATTTTGTGATAGGACTCACGGATAGCTAACTTACATGTGCAACTCGAACATAGCAGAATCAATGGCTTTTTGAGCAGCGGTAAGCATGAACAGTCAACGAAATATGAAGATGGTTCTAACCTCCATAATACTTGGGCAATCGTGGTTAATTCGCTCCACGGGGAAACTATATTGTCCGAAGAATGAAGTCTACGCTTGGGAGGGTCAACGGAATACTCTGCATATGAATCGAACCATTCAAGATTTTCGAGGCTTTGGGAAATTAACAAATATAAATCGAAAGAATGCTCATCACAAACCATGCATCCACTACCGATTTTTTGCACTACACTCACAGTGTATTGATAAAGCTCATCTTCGGCCCAGCAACTGTAGTAAGTGCTTAACTTGCTAAAATAAGCTTCAACCGTCAGAGGATCTGATACATACTTCAATTGATAATCAATCTGAATTTGTCGATTGATTGTATCAACCGCTATATCGTGGTGTTGTGTGGCTTCCTGCTGTTGTTCCTTTTTACAAGAGAGGCATGTCTTCTTCCAATTGTCTGCTTTTCTGTATCCGCCCTTCTTTCGCAATTCAAAGATCTCTATCTGTTCATCGCAACTAACGCATTCAACGATTCTCTTTCTCCCCAGCAGTTTTTGTACTTCACCAATTCCATCAAACCTCAAAGCATCTGCCAGAATGTATGCCGTCCCCGGCACATCATAAAGCCGGTCAGCTAAATCTTTCAGATCAGCAGTAATAACGCCTTTTGTTTCGTCCAATCGCTCATGAAAATGAGATACTACGGTATCCCGCAGGTTACCTCTTAGATCGTTCATCTCATCTTTGAACTGCTCGGGAGAAGTTGAGACAAGCGCTATCAAATCATCAATCTTCTTTGTTTTCATCTGTCAATCCTCCAATTACAGTCTCGCTTAACCCGCATTATTTGTAACACAACTGCCAGCAAAATTCAAAGCTCGCCATTCCATGACCCCTCACCCAATCTATGCTATCATACCTCTACGAAATTCCGACCCGAACCCGACCAGGAATTCCCATGTCTGAAGCTGTAATCGAAACCACAATCCCCACCAAATCCGACTTCATCCGCAGCCAAATTGCCGCCGACCTCGACGCCGGGCGCTACGACACGGTCGTGACGCGCTCGGCGTCGGTGCAACTGTAGATCCGTTGCGTGCCCATCAGAAAATCAATGTAGTCTGTTGGCTCTACTTTCGCTGCATTCATGTCCAAATTCTCTCTCAACTTCCCGTCAACTGCGTAACTCCTAGTACGTGGCGGCGCAAGTAATTCCGGGGTTACCTGACTCTTTTGCTCTCTGGTAAGCGGCGCAAAAAACCATGGCTTTATTTGCGCCGCTGTGTACCAGTTGATTCGGAAACTTCGATTGTCTAGCACATGTGCCGCCCTGTACTCAATGCTTAGCCCAACCCCAGGATGGGCACTTGCTGTAGCAGAAAAACTGGACGTCACCTACCCCTTCACCGCCCCCGCCGACAGCCCGGAGACCACGTAGCGCTGCGCCAAAATATACAAAATCACCACCGGCAGCATGGCGATGATCGAGCCCGCCATCATGGGGCCGACCATGTAAAAGTCGGCCCGGTAGAAGTTGGCCAGCCCGACGGAGATCATCTTGTGCGCGTCGTCCTGGGCCAGCACGAGCGCGAAGATAAACTCGTTCCAGACGTTGTTGAAGATAAAGATCGCGGCGGTGACAATGCCCGGCACCGAAAGCGGAATCACAATGTACCAGAGCGACATCAGCCGCGTGCAGCCGTCGATCAGCGAGGCCTCCTCCATTTCGGCGGAGATGCTGCGCAAGTAGCCCATCAGCAGCCAGGTGCAAAAGGGCACGCTAAAGCTCATGTTGGCCACGATCAGCCCCATGTATGTATCCTTGAGCCCCAGCTGAACGATGATCAAATACATCGGGATCAGCATCAGCGAGCTGGGCACGAGGTAGACGAAGAGCACGCCGCGTGCCATGCCCGCCCGGCCGGGAAAGCGCAGCCGCGTCAACGCGTAGGAGGCCAGGACCGAGACGATCACCACCAGCACGGTTGTCATGCTGGCGACGATCAGCGTGTTGCGCAGGTAAAGGGGGATGCCAAAGTTGTAGAAGACGTTGTAGAAATTTTCCAGCGTGGGGTTCTGTGGAATCCACGTCAGCTCGGAGTAGATTTCGCGCTCGACTTTGAAGGCGGTGATCGCCATGAAGTAGAGCGGAAAGATGATCAAACTCAGCAGCACGGCGATGACGGCGGCGGAGATGAGGCGAAAGATGGAGTTGGGGATGCGGTCGATGGCGTTGGTCATTCGGTGGCCTCGCGATCCATGTAGCTGGCGACGCCCAGCACCAGCAGGGCGATAACGGGCAGCATCATAATCGGCAGCGCCGCGCCTTCGCCGAGGCGGAAGTTTTGCAGCGCCAGGTGGTAGGTCAACAGCGGGAAGACTTCGGTGTCGTTGCTGGGGCCGCCGCCCGTCAGCAGCAGCGGAATCTCCAGGCTGTTCATGGTCCAGATAGTCGAGAGCAGAATGACCACGCCCATCACCTGCTGCAGGCCGGGCAGCGTGATAAAGCGAAAGCGCGCCAGCCGCCCCGCGCCATCCATCTCCGCCGCTTCGTATAGCTCTCGGGGGATGGTCTGCATACCGGCCAGGAAGGTCAACGCGTAGAAGGGGTAGCCCTTCCAGACCAGCACAAAAATGAGCAGCGAGATCGCCGTCCACGTCTGGGCCAGCCAGGGAATGTTGGACTCGATCAATCCCCAGCTCATCAAAATCTGGTTGACGACGCCCGTCTGCCCGTCAAAAATCCAGCGCCAGACGAGCACGATAATGTACGTTGGCAAAATCCAGGGCAGCATAAAGACGCCGCGCAGCAGGTTGCGCCCGCGAAATTCCTGGTTGAGCGAGGTGGCCAGAATCAGCCCCACCAACGTTTTGAGAAAGACGGCGACCACGGTAAAGGCCACCGTGCGCACGACCATCTCGGTAAACTGCGGCCACTGTAGGATGTAGCGATAGTTGGCCAGCCCCACAAATTCGCCCGGCCCGCGCCCGATCATGCGGTCGGTAAAGCTGATGCGGATCGCTTCGAGGAAGGGGTAGCCCACCATCCCCAGCACGACCAGCAGCGCCGGCGTTACCAGCAGCCAGCCCAGCCGCGCGTCGCCGGAGAGCAGCGTCCACTTTTTCTTGGGCCGAGCCCGCGGCGTGACCAACGGTTTGGTCAAAGTTTCCTGACTCATGGGTATCTCCCAGGGAATTGGGAAAGCCACAACTTTTCAACACAAAGGCGCAAAGGCGCGAAGAGTTGACTTGTGGAATTTGTTGGTCGGACGTTGTCTTTAGTTTATGTCGACAAAGTCTTCCTCCAACCACCGAATCTTTCCCGATTCTCCTTTGCGCCTTTGCGTTAAATTGCTGCGTTTGGCGAGATTACGTTGTCGGCTAAAGTGAAGTCGCGTTGAGAAGACGAATTCTTGGAACCCGTGACAGTCACTGTCCAAGCAAAGTAGGGCAAGCCGTCCGATTGTGGACAGCGACAGTCACTAAGCGCCGAACGCCTGTTTTCATTTTGACTTCACTTTAGAAGTACTTCTCGAAGACCCGCTTGGCAAACTCGTCCGATTCGGCGATGGCTCGTTCGGGCTCCCAGCCGTCGATCAGCACGCGCACCATCATCGAGCCCGTCGGCTCGTTGGGGCCGTTGAGCTCGGACATGGCCGCGTTGTCAAAGGGCGCGGGGAAGCCGGGGTAGACGCCAATCTGCGCGGCCAAGTTAAACGCGCCGCGCTTGCCCTCCCACATCTCCAAGTCGTTGTACTCCTGCAGCACGTTGGCCACAAAGCCCGCCTCCAGCCACGGGGCGTAGATGTTGCTCTCGTACAGCGCCGAAATCAGGTCGCTGGCAAGCTCCTTGTTTTCGGCCTCCTGATCCATCACCACCGTGTAGCGCAGGCTGGCGTTGGTCGTCTCCAGCTCGGCGCGCGGCTTGGGCGTGAGGCCGGTCACCTCGGCCAGTTCGGGGCGATTTTCGGTCGCCCAAACGTAGATCGAGGCCGCGTTGATCACCAGGATCGCCTGGTCCTCTTGATAGGCTTTGTTGTTGGAGGCAAAATCCCACGAGGCGGCGTCCGCCGGGAAGAGGCCCATGTCGTGGGCCTCCTTGGCAAAAGTGAGCGCGCGCGTGGCCGCTTCCATGCTCTCGTCGGCCAGGACGATGCGCGTGCCCGTCTCGTCCCAGATGTTGGCCCCGAAGTTGCGGAAGAGGTCCTGGCACCAGCCATCGTGCTGCTCGTTGACAATACCAAAGCCCCAGCCCACCATCGAGGTGTCGGTTCCGCTCGTGTACTCCTGTGCCTGGGCGCAGAGGTCGCGCGTCTCTTCCCACGTCCACTGCAGCTCCGGCACTTCGAGGCCGGCCGCTTCAAAAATATCCTCGCGGTACTGCGTCATCGGCGTGTCGATGGAGTAGGGCAGAAAGTGGATCACGCCGTCGCGCCGCACGTATTCGTCCAGCCGGGGCTGCCAGCCGCCGTGCGCTTCGCCGATTTCGGGGAAGAGGTCGGTCAGCGGCTCCAGCGCGTTGGCCTCCTGCATCAGCAGCGCGACCTGGGCGCTGGTAAACATGGCGTCGGGCAGCGTCCCCGCTTCAATGGCGGGCAGCACTTTGGTCTGCTGGTTGGCGTCCGAATCGCGCGAGATTTCGATGGTTGCCCCGCTCTCGCCCGCCCACTCGTTGAGCTTCTCCTGCATCAGTTCGTCGGCGGCGGGGGCAAAGGTGTTCCACATCCAGAATGAGATGGTTTGGTCGGCGGCGGGCGCGTCGCCCTCCCCGGTGGTGGCGGCGGGCGCGGCACAGGCGGCCAGCGCCGTCCCGGCCAGGGCTAGGCCGCTCACGCGCAAAAAGTCACGGCGGCTAAGATGGTTGTGAGTCTTCATCATTCCTCCTCAGGTTTATGGTGGGTGTAGAGCGTTGACGAGTTGACGCCCATCGTAAAAATGGTGGACAACATCGGCAAGGAGAGCAGTAAGAGTCGGGTGAAGCACCAAGCGGGGAAATCTTACTGAATTTAGTATAACAGGTCAAGGTAGCTTTCGACAACTGCAAATTTTTGGGCGTGTATCTCAGTTTGGGGCAAGTTGTCAGACCGCCCATCAGAAGCAGGGAGCGTACAAAATATGTAAAGTTTTTACCCCTTTGTGCATCTCTTCCAAAAAAGCCGGCCGAGTAGCAAATTCCTGCACTTTCTAGTAAACTAACCGCAGAATCAAATGGCGCGGAGCGGGATCAGCGTCGAAACGAGATGATAGTCGCGGCCATCCCGTTTCGGGCAGTGCCGTCCGGCGACGGGCCGCGACGGTCATTTCTCTTCCCAGCAAGAAACAACCAACATGACCAATCTACACAAAGGTTCTTCCTTCGACGATTTCTTGAAAGAGGAAGGCATTTACGAAGAAGCAACCGCCGCTGCGCTTAACTTTATTCGCGGCGCGTCCTCATTCCACACTCCCCTCCCCGACTGGCAAAACCCCCAGGTCGTCGGTATCAACAAGCTGCCCGCCCACGCGACGCTGATGCCCTATCCCGACATCGACACGGCGCTCGCGGGCGACCGCCTGGCCTCGCCCTTCTGCCACACGCTCAACGGCGACTGGCGCTTTGCCCTGATCGACCGGCCCGACGCGGCCCCCGCCAACTTCTTCGCCGTCGACTTCGACGAAGCCGCCGATGCAAACGCGTGGCACGATTTGCCCGTTCCCGCCAACTGGATGCTGCCTGTCGCGGGCTACACCGCCCACGACAGGCCGATCTACACCAACGTGCAGATGCCCTTCGCGCCCGACGTGGCGCTCAATCGCGTGCGCGTGCCGGAAGAGAATCCAACCGGTCTCTACCGCCGCGCTTTTACCCTGCCGGAAGGCTGGGCCAAGCGACGCACGGTCGTCTGCTTCGAAGGCGTCGAGTCGGCGGTTTACCTCTGGTGCAACGGGCAACCCGTCGGCTACAGCCAGGGCTCGCGCCTGCCCGCCGAGTTCGATCTCAGCGACTTTGTGCAGCCGGGCGAAAATCTGATGGCAGCGATGGTGATTCGCTGGTCGGACGGCTCGTACCTGGAAGACCAGGATCACTGGTGGCTGGCGGGCATTTACCGCGATGTCTTCTTGTACAGCACGCCGCACACCCACATTTTTGATTTTGCCGTGCGCACGGTATTCGACACCGACTATCGCGACGCGACGCTGCACGTCAACGCGCGGGTGGAGGCGAGCAATGGCAGCGTGGCAAATGGCTTTGCTGTGGAGGCACAGCTTTACCCCTCCCCAGCCCTCCCCAGCTTGGGGAGGGGGCCGTTGGTCGGGCGCGCGGAAGAATCCTCCACGAATTTTGATGAGACCAAGACAGTCAACAAGCCCCCCTCCCCTCGCAGGGGGGAGGGGACGGGGGAGGGGGTCTCCGCCAGCCCCAGCCCCATGACTCACCAAGCGCAGCAGCGCACCGGCACATCCGCCGTCGTCGACGTCCCGCAGCCCAACCCAAACATGCTCGGCACGCTGCCCACCGTTGCGCTCGAACTGCCCGTCGAGCAGCCGGCCAAATGGTCCGCCGAGCAGCCCCATCTCTACACCCTCGTCCTCACCCTGCGCGACCCCGACGGCGAGGCCATCGAGCATCTGAGCACGCGCGTCGGCTTCCGCGATGTAAAAATCGAGGGGCGCGATTTGCTCGTCAACGGGCAACCCGTCCTGCTCAAGGGCGTCAACCGCCACGAGCACGACGACACGCGCGGCAAGACGATCGGCGAAGATCTGATGCGCGCCGACATTGAGCTGATGAAGCGCTTCAACCTCAACGCCGTGCGCAACGCCCACTACCCCTGCCACCCGCGCTGGTACGAGCTCTGCGACGAGTACGGCCTCTACGTGGTCGACGAGGCCAACATCGAGACCCACGGCCTCTACCAGCGCCTCTGCGACGATCCGGAGTGGACGCACGCCTTTGTCGAGCGCGGCCAGCGCATGGTGCAGCGCACCAAAAATCACGCCAGCGTGATCCTCTGGTCGCTCGGCAACGAGAGCGGCATCGGCGCCAACCACCACGCGTTGGCCGGCTGGATGCGCGCCACCGACCCCACGCGCCCGCTCCACTACGAAGGCGCCATCTCGCGCTGGATGGGCGAATCTTGGGAGTGCGGCCACGCCGTCACCGACCTCGTCTGCCCCATGTACCCCACCGTCGACGAAATCGACGAGTACGGCGAAAACGTGGAGAACAACCCGCTCTGGAATCGCCCGCTGGTCATGTGCGAATACGCCCACTCGATGGGCAACAGCACCGGCAATCTCGCCGAATACTGGGACGCCATCCGCGAACATCGCGGTTTACAGGGCGGCTTTATTTGGGATTGGGTCGATCAGGGCTTGCGCAAGGTCGACGAAAACGGAACGGAATTTTGGGCCTACGGCGGCGACTTCGACGAGGCGGTTCACGACAGCAATTTCAACATCAACGGCCTTATCTGGCCCGACCGCACGCCGCACCCCGCGCTGTGGGAGTACAAGAAAATTTTGCAGCCCCTCCGCTTTGGTGATTTTGACCCAGCAGCGGGGACGATTGAGCTCTTCAACGAGCGCTTCTTCGCCGACTCTGCCGATCTGCTGTCGACGCTCGAAGTGCTGGTCAACGGCGACATCGTCCACCAGCAGCCGCTGGACATTGCCCCGCTCGCGCCGCAAGAGCGTCGCGTGGTCGAGCTGCCGCTGCCGTCGTTGAGCTTGCACGAAGGGGACGAAGCGTTTGTAACAGTGCGCTTTGTGCAGGCCGAGGAGACGGCGTGGGCCGAGGCGGGGCACGAGGTCGCGTGGGGGCAGTTTCGCTGGGAGGCCAAGCAAAACCCCTCCCCAGCCCTCCTCTCAGAGGGAAGGGAGCCGTTGGTTGAACGTGCAGATCAATCTTCCGCAACCAATGCTAGTACAGACTCCCTTCCCCTTCTAGAGGGGGAAGGGCCGGGGATGGGGGTCGAACTTGACGTAATCGAAAACGCCGATTCCATCCAAGTATCTGCCGCGACCTTCACCCTCACCTTCGACAAAGCCAACGCCCGCCTCACCCGCTACGCCGTCCACGGCGTCGACCTGCTCACCGCGGGCCCCCGCCTCAACGTCTGGCGTGCGCCGCTGGACAACGACGGCTTCAAAGTCGCCCAGGGCTGGCGACCGATGGACCTGGAGCCCTGGCAGGCCGCCGGGCTGGATGCGCTGGAGTCAACCGTCGAGTCCGTGCAGGTGACGCAGCCGGAGCCGGGCGTTGTCGAAATCCGCGCGCAGACGATTATCGGCTCCGAGGCGCGCCCCAACGCCTTCCAGCACGAGCACGTTTATACAATTCGCAGCGACGGCACGGTCGAGATAGTCAACGAAATTGAGGCGGAGGAAGCGCTGCCAAATTTGCCGAGAGTGGGGCTGTCGATGGGCGTGGTGAAGGAGTTGGAGGGGGTGCGCTGGTACGGGCGTGGGCCGCACGAGAACTACGCGGATCGCAACGAAGGAGCGAGAATGGGGACGTGGCAAAGCACCGTCGCCGATGAGTACGTGCCCTACATCATGCCGCAGGCCCACGGCAACAAAACCGATGTGCGCTGGATCGAACTGACGAACGACGCGGGCGCGGACCTGCGCACGGGGTTACGTATTGAGACGGCCGACGGCCAGCCGCTGCAAACAACGGTGAGCCGCTTCACCGCCGACGATCTCTGGCAGGCCACCCACACCAACGAATTGCGACCACGCGATGAAATCACGCTGGAGATCGACCACCGCCAGAAGGGCGTCGGCGGCGCGAGCTGCGGGCCGGAGACGCTGGAACGGTATCAGATTGCGCCGGGGCAATTTCGGTTTGCGGTGCGGCTGCGACCGGTTTCATAAGCAGGATGTAGAAGCGAATGTGGAAAATCCATCTTTGCTCCCACAAAGGGAGCGCAGTGTAATGTTGACATGCGCGTAATTACAAGGAGAAGGCTTCGAAAATTTGGGAGCGACATGAGGAGGTGAAGCCCCAACTTCAGGCTTGGCTAGAAGACGCTGAACGCGCAGCGTGGAAGATGCCGCGAGATATTCAGAACGTGTACGGAAATGATGCAATCCCGCCAAACAATCGAGCCGTTTTTAACATTAAGGGCAATAGATATTGGCTTGTGACCAAGATTCATTACAACACGGGGATTGTCTATATTCGATTTGTCGGCACACATGCTGAGTACGACAAGATCGACGCGTTAACGATTTGAGGAACATAATGGACATTCGACCAATCAAAACCGAAGCCGATAATGGCTCGCACTCTTAAACCGGAAGATAGACTAACAAGCAGCCCGGCTTCTTGCGAGAAGCCGGGCTGCTTGCAGAAAATGCTTTGCGGGTGACGATCACCCATCAGCTGCCCCAGAAGCGGAACAGGTTGTACCCGTGCCCGATCAAGGAGCGATCCACGCCCAGCCAGTCCGTTACGCGGAAGGTGGCGAGCCAGAAGCCGTCCGTCAGCGGCGTGTCCCAGAAGAAGAGGAACATGAGCACCATGAACGACAGCCCGCCCATGCGCTGCATGGCGTAGCGCCGTTCGGGCGGGAGCAGAACGGCGATAATGCCAAAGCCGTCCAGCCCCGGCAGCGGCAGCAGGTTGATAAAGAGCGCCGTTACCTGGAAGAGCAGCAGCAGCGCCAGGCCGCTCCAAAAGGTCGAGTGGTAGAACCAATCGTCGAAGACCCACGCCGCGGAGAGTGCCACGGAGAGCGCCAGCGTCACCAGCAGCGTGGCGATGGGTCCCGCCGCCGAAATCAGGCTCTGCTGCCACTCCTTGCGGATCACGCTGCGGTCGATGTAGACGGCGCCGCCGGGCAGGCCAATGCCGCCCATGACCATGATCAGCAGCGGCAGGCCGAGGCTGAGCAGCGGGTGCGTGTACTTGAGCGGGTTGAGCGTGAGGTAGCCCTTTTGCGCCACGCTGCGATCGCCCGCGTAGTAGCCCACCAGCGCGTGCCCAAATTCGTGCAGCGCCAGCGAGATGATCCAGCCGCCCGTCACCAGCAGAAAGACGGCCACCCCGCCGTTGACGGACGCCGGTTCAATATAGCAAAGCACCCCCGCGGCCACCGTCAGCGCCACGACGAGCAGGAAGACCGGGCTCAGGCGGAATGGATTGCGGGTGATGACAAAATCGGGCCTGTCGCCGGCGCGCTCGACGCTTTTGGCGGGCGGCGTGGCCGCGGCCTCCAGCGCGACGCCGCGCTCGCGCAGCAGGCGGCTGGCCGTGCCCCCGCTCTGGTCAAGCAGCCCAAAGAGCAGGTGGCGCGTGGTAATGCCGAGCTGGCCTTCGCGCGCGGCCTGCATCAGCGCTTCGTCGATCAGCGGACGCACCACGGTGATATACGAGGTGACGCCGCTCAGTTCGGGCGCGTCTGCCGTCCATTCGTCGCGCAGTTCGAGCAGATAGTGCGTCAGCGCGCCGCGGCTGACGCCCGCCCGCTTGAGCACGGTCGCCACGTCCGAGCGGCTGAGTTCCAGCATGGCGAGCAGCAGGTGCTCGGGCAGCACGTGTCGCTGCTCGCTCTCGTCGAGCAGGGCGCGCGCGCGGCGCATTACGTGCATGGCTTCGGCGGTAAAGCGAGAATACATATCGGCCACAAGGGCCTCCTTCCTACATGAATACTATGAGAAAATAGTACGGGACTAACTTGAACAGCTTTGTGCCCTTTGCCGATCACCTCCTCTTGAACACAAATTACTTTTAAGAAAAGCAGCGCAACGTTGACCGCTCCGGATTATGTGTGCAGCCTTCCATTCCGGCCAGCCAGCTTAACAGAGTTTTGGCCGCTGGAAAAATTTTGACGACGATTATTTTGATGCAACGTCAGCAAATAGCCCGGTTTTGGGACAGGCATTGGGCCGTGGGCCAACGGCGATAGCTTTTCAGTAGATTTCGGATAGGGTTTGAGTAGATTTACCAAGTAGATTTTGCAGCAGACAGCGCTGCCGTCTCCATGCAGTCGACCCAACAGTTGACCCAACAGCTGACCCTGTAGCACAACGGTTTGCGCTCAAACAGAATTAGCTATTTACCGTGAAGAGTTGTCAATCGCTGGCGAATCGTCCATAATAAACAGGTGTTGATGATCCGATCTCTGGCAAATGCTCGACCTTTGCCACCGCCTTACTTGAACAAACGCAAATGGCTATCCTTTCACCCACCAAAGCTGCTTCCGCCACTTACGAACTCGTCGTCGGCATGGAGGTGCACGCGCAGCTGTTGACGCGCTCCAAAATGTTCTGTGGCTGCGCGACGGACTACGCCGGTTCGCCGCCCAATACGCGCACCTGCCCCGTCTGCCTCGGTCTGCCGGGCGCGCTGCCGGTGATCAACGGCGCGGCGGTGGAGGCGACGATCAAGAGCGGGCTGGCGCTCGACTGCACCACTGCCGAAACGGCCGTCTTCGCGCGTAAAAATTACCACTACCCCGACCTGCCCAAGGGCTATCAAATTTCGCAGTACGAGCTGCCGCTCTGCGAGCACGGCCATTTAGATGTCGACCTGGAAGATGGCTCGACGCACCGCATCCGCATTCGCCGCGCGCACCTGGAGGAGGATACGGGACGCACGCTCCACGAGGGTGATCTGGGGGGCGGCTACACCCTGGTCGACCTCAACCGGGCGGGCGTGCCGCTGATGGAGGTGGTGACTGAAGCGGATATTCATTCTGCCGAGCAGGCTTACGCCTACCTGACCAAGCTGCGCACAATTTTGCGCTACCTCGGCGTCAACAGCGGGGACATGGAGAAGGGGGCGCTGCGCTGCGAGCCAAACATCAGCGTGCGCACGCTGGCGCAGAAGGAGCGCGGCGAATATGGGACAAAGGTGGAGGTCAAAAACCTAAACAGCTTTCGCGCGGTGCGGTCGGCGATTGCCTATGAATTTGAGCGACAGGTAGCGGTCATCGAAGCGGGCGGCACAATTGAGCAGGTCAACATGGGGTGGGACGAAGCGGGGCAGCGCACCGTTTTGCAGCGCAGCAAGGAGAGCGCCGAGGATTACCGCTACTTTCCCGACCCCGACCTGCCGCCCCTGCACGTCAGCCGCGAGTGGGTAAACGAGATCGCGGCGTCGCTGCCGGAGCTGCCCGCAGTGAAGCAGGAGCGTTACGTTGATGCGTGGCAGCTGCGACCCATCGACGCGCAGAATCTGGCGAGCGAGCGGCTGGTCGCCGAGTTTTTCGAGGAGACGGTGGCAGATTACCTCGCCGATTCCGCAGCGATCAACGGTGAGCCGCAGCGCGTGGCCAACTGGATCACGGGCGAGCTATTCCGCTTGCTTTACGCCGACGGCGAGGGGCAGGATTTGCGCCAGATCGCGGAGACGCGCGTGCAGCCGACGCAGATGGCCGCGCTGCTCAAGCTGGTCGATGCCAAGACGATCAACGCCAACATTGGCAAACGCGTGCTGGAAACGATGTACCAAACGGGTGATGATCCCCTGGCGATTGTCGAGCGCGAGGGGCTCGCGATGGTTAGCGACACGGGGGTGATTGACGAGGCGGTGCAGGGGATACTGGATGCCAACGTGGAGGCGCTGGCCCGCTATCGAGCGGGCGAGACGAAACTCTTTGGCTTTTTTATGGGCCAGACCATGCGCGCCACCAAGGGCAAGGCCGATCCCGATGCAACGCGGCAGCGCCTGCAGGAGATGCTGGACGGCTAAAAAGCCACGCCATTCACCGCGCAGCGTCCGTGGTCGTTAACTATTTATCGCCAACTATTTATCGCCATTGCCTGTTCTTCTCCATGCTCCTCCTCGCCAACCTCGCTGCCACCTGGACCATGGTCGGCGTGATCTGGACGATTCAGATCGTCCACTACCCCCTCTTCAACCGCGTCGGTGCAGCGGGCTTTCCCCGTTACGCCGCCGACCACAACGCGCTGATCACGCTTGTCGTCGGCCCGGCGATGCTGCTCGAGGCGGCGACGACCGCGCTGCTCCTGCTGGCGTGGCCAGCGGAGCTGCCGGGCTGGATGCCGTGGGTCGGCGCGGCGCTGCTGGCTGTCGTTTGGGGGGCGACGGCCTTTCTCTCTGTGCCGCAGCACACGATTTTGGGAGCGGGTTTTGATGAAGCGGCCTATCGGGCGCTGGTGGGCACGAACTGGGTGCGCACGCTTGCGTGGTCGCTGCGGGGGGCGTTGATGCTGTGGGCGGTGGGGCTGCTGATTCGCTGACGAGTAGAATCGGGCTCAACAAGCAGACGGTTTGCGTGTGCGCCCGCTGGTGGCTAAAGCCCACCAGCTTGCTTGGGGGAAACCGGCTAAAGCCGGTTGGCTTGGTGATGATAAGTGCTGGCAATCGTTTAAGAGTTGCGCTCTCGTGTGTCGGCGCAGGTGGGCGTAAATGGTTGAGCAGTTTCGTAGACCATCGCCGCTGGTGGCTAAAGCCCACCGCTTGCTTGGGAAAACCGGCTGAAGCCGGTTGGCGCTGGTGGTGATAAGTGCTGGCAATCGTCTAAGGGTTGCGCTCTCGCGTGTCGGCACAGTTGGACGTAAATGGTTGAGCAGTTTCGTAGACTATCGCCGCTGGTGGCTAAAGCCCACCAGCTTGCTTGGGAGAAACCGGCTAAAGCCGGTTGGCTTGGTGATGATAAGCGCTGGCAATCGTTTAAGAGTTGCGCTCTCGTGTGTCGGCGCAGTTGGGCGTAAATGGTTGAGCAGTTTCGTAGACTATCGCCGCTGGTGGCTAAAGCCCACCAGCTTGCTTGGGAGAAACCGGCTAAAGCCGGTTGGCTTGGTGATGATAAGCGCTGGCAATCGTTTAAGAGTTGCGCTCTCGTGTGTCGGCGCAGTTGGGCGTAAATGGTTGAGCAGTTTCGTAGACTATCGCCGCTGGTGGCTAAAGCCCACCAGCTTGCTTGGGGGAAACCGGCTAAAGCCGGTTGGCTTGGTGGGGATGCGCGCTGGCAATCGCCTAAGAGTTGCGCTCTCGTGTGTCGGCGCAGTTGGGCGTAAATGGTTGAGCAGTTTCGTAGACCATCGCCGCTGGTGGCTAAAGCCCACCAGCTTGCTTGGGGGAAACCGGCTAAAGCCGGTTGGCTTGGTGATGATAAGTGCTGGCAATCGTTTAAGAGTTGCGCTCTCGTGTGTCGGCGCAGGTGGGCGTAAATGGTTGAGCAGTTTCGTAGACCATCGCCGCTGGTGGCTAAAGCCCACCAGCTTGCTTGGGAAAAACCGGCTAAAGCCGGTTGGCTTGGTGATGATAAGTGCTGGCAATCTTTTAAGAGTTGCGCTCTCGTGTGTCGGCGCAGGTGGGCGTAAATGGTTGAGCAGTTTCGTAGACCATCGCCGCTGGTGGCTAAAGCCCACCGCTTGCTTGGGGGAAACCGGCTAAAGCCGGTTGGCGCTGGTTGGGCCAACTTACTATCTACCCAATCATTTATGCCGTCGTGTACCAGTGCATTGTAGACGTTGAAGATTCGGGCGATAAGAGGAAAATAACCCGAAAATTAAAACTTATGACGCACTAGCTAGACGCCTCCGCCAGGACCCCGACCACTTCCGCCAGCGATGGCTTTGCCGCCTCCGGCGTCCCCTCTGCCAGCGCCGTTTCCCCAACAAGGCGATACATCTCCGCCGCGCCCGCCATCATCAGCGGCGTGAGACCAACCGCTTCAAAGGTCGCTGCGATCTCCTCCATCTCCCCCACCCAGCGGCGCGACTTGGCGGGCATCGACGGCAGGCTGCGCGCCATGCGCTGGTAAAGATCAGCTTGGCTCTGCGCAAATTCTGCGGCCAACGCTTCGCTCGCGCCCAGCCGCTCGGCAGCAACCAGCAGCTCCGTCGAAAGCGCCGTCAGCCCCTTCGTCAACGCCGCGTAGCACATCTTGATTGCCGACGCTTGGCCGATGTCGTCGACCCCATTGCCCAGCCCGATTACGTGCAGACCGCGTTCGTTGAGCGTCAGCAGCGCGTCGACGTCGGGGCCGGATGCGTAAAAGCGCGTCGAGCCCGGCTGGCGCGGCGGCGGGCCGATGATCGACGCGTCGACAAAGCCCGCGCCCGCGTTGCGCAGTTCACCGGCGATTCGCTGCACCGTCTGCGGCGCAACGGCGTTGCAGTCGGCGTAGACGAGCGACGCGCCCGTCGTGCGCAAGGCGTGGGCAATGCGCATGGCGGCGGCTTGAGCCTGGGCGGGCACGAGGATCGAGAGCAGGAGATCGGCCTCGCGCACGAGTGCGTCGTCGCTGCCCACATCCTCGATGTTGGCCTGGGCGGCCAACGCCCGCGTGCGCGTGCTGCGGTCGTGCAGGTTGGCGATCACGCGTAGGCCGTGCTCGCCCAGCACGCGCCCGACAACGTGCCCCATGTCGCCGGGGCTGAGGATGGCGACGGTTGCGGCGTGGCTTGTCGAGTTCATTCTTCAGTCCCTGTGCTTCGATTTTAACTTCCGTTGACGTTTGAGCGTGCGCCCCCACCCCCGGCCCCCTCCGATCCTGCGAGAGGGGAGAAGTGGCTCCCTTCTTCCACGCGTGGGGGACGGGTTGGGGAGGGGGGGCGGGTCGCCCCGCCACTTCAGCGGCCTTGCAGTGGATTGCGCAGCTCCAGACGAATGCGATCCAGGCCGAGCAGGCCGTGGGCGGCGTTGCCTTCCTCGGCGCGTTCGAGCAGGAGCAGGCAGGTCAGCAGCAGATCGCCAAGCGGGGGCGGCGCTAGGGGGACGCTGCGGCGGAAGCTGGGCGAATCGACGCCGTCATCCAAAAGGGGCAGCACGTGGCCGCAGCCGTTGGCAAAGAGGCTTAACACGGGCCGCA
The DNA here is from genome assembly GCA_965213535.1 of Caldilineaceae bacterium. Classification (GTDB taxonomy): domain Bacteria; phylum Chloroflexota; class Anaerolineae; order Caldilineales; family Caldilineaceae; genus JBCCFC01. The sequence goes on along the minus strand of OZ243888.1, from coordinate 4,062,853 downwards.
CCCCGCGCGCAACATCCACGAAGCCTTCGACTTCCACGCAAACTGCGCTGGGCACGGTGCGGCGTTCGGCAGCGCTCGCCGTGCCCAGTGGGAAGCGAAAGGTGGCGAGCGACGAAGCGACGGGGGCAGCAGCCGAAGACGGCGGTAGCTGGACAGCGAAATCATCAAGCAGCAGCGTAATGCCACGACCGTCCTCGGCGACGGTTGAGTGAAAGCGGGGGACGTTCTCTAAAAGAGGGGTAGAAATAAATCGCAGCACGGGGTCTCCTCCGGGAAATAAAAAAAGACGCTGCTTCCAGCCTACCAAAGTTTGAACTGCTTTGACCTATCGCATTCCTACTCAATTTCTACCCCTCCTCGCCCGCAGCGCCCTCGATTGCGGACGTGATTTGTGCCGCACAATCGGCGCGTTAACAATTTACACCAGCGCAATCTCGTTCATCGCCTGCACAATATCATGGTGCTGCAGCACCACGTCCATCCCCGTCTCGCGCCGAAAATCGACGAGCCCACGGCGCACGTCGTCCACCTCCACCACGCCCAGCTCGATTTGCAAAATCATCACGTAATCGTCGCCGTCGACCATCGTGGCCAAGTCGATAATGTTGAGCGCGTTCTCCGCGCAAAAGTCGGCCACCGTCGCCACAAAGCCAATCCGGTCCGCCCCCCTCGCGGTGATGACGTAGCTGTCGGTGGGCGCTGCTGTGGGGGCGGGCGCAATATCATCGGCGGAGAGCACGGAAATTTTCAGCGGCGACGTCGCCCCTTCGCTCAGCCGCGCCAGCGCGTCGACAATCTGCGTCTCGCCCACATCGCCCGGAAAGGTGACCAGCAGAATCATTGTAAAATAGCCGCGCAGCACCGTCTGGCTCAGGTCGGCGATGTCGCCGTGCAGATCGCGGACGGCGGCGGAAACGTCGCGCACAATGCCCACGCGGTCGCGGGACATAATGGAGAGGACAAAGGGTTGGTGGGTCATGCGTGGGGAGCGGGTGAATGGTCAAGTTGGATAGAGATAGTTTTATTGTACGCGCAGATTCGTATCTTTACAACCCATCGGAAATGGCGCGTCCAAACAAAAGCGTGCGCGGAGGTTTATCCCCGCGCACGCTTTTGTTTGTAGATTGGCTATAAAAAACGCTTTGCGATCGCGTGGGGCAGCGGAGGCGTCAGAATCCGTCATTCCCACGCAGGCGGGAATCTATGCTCAGCTAACAAACCGAATGCGCGAAACCCTCGCCAGCCCGTTTCTTTGCCTTTTTGTTGACGCAGGTCCGCTGCCGCTTGCAGCCGCACGGTCATCGGCCTCCTCCGCCAGACAATTAGATGTGAAGGTTAATAATTGCGCATCTGAAAGCAGCGCCCGTATCAGTGCACATCCACCACGCCCACATGACCATTCATCGACCACTCGTGCAGCGGCGCGAACGTCTCCCCATCCAGCACGCTGATGGTCGACTCAAATTTCGGTCGCGCAATGCGCAGCAATACAGGCTCGCCGTTGAGCCGCTGCGCAACGCGTACAGCGCCATCCAGCTCCTCGACGCTCTCCAGGCTCTGCGCGTCCAACACGACCGTCTTCGATTCTTCGTCCTCCTGCCGGATGGGGGCCAACAGCCGTCGTCCATCCTGGGCAAGCGCGAGAACGGAGATGGGCTGCTCCGTCTGCGCCAGCAGATGGCCCGTCGCCGCGTCGACCAGCTGCACGCCCAGCGGCTCCGCCTGAACGCGCACTTGCCCATCCGCTTCACCAATCACGTAGCGCGTGCCCGACAGGTAGAGACGGCTGCCGTCGGGGGAGGGGAGGGCTTGGCGATTCGCGCCGGCAAAGGGCACTTTGGCCTGGGCCGATTGGGCAAAGAGCGAGAGCACGCGCTCGATCCACCGTTCGAGCCACGTCTGCGGCGGTCGAATATCGAGCGTCTGTACGCGGCGATTTACCAAATCGACCGTGGTTAGCTTCCCCGCATCGGCGTGGGCAACGTGGAGCGCGCTGGCGTCCGGCGCGAAGACGACGGCGGGCGTCCAGTACAGCCCGCGCGGTGCGTCCTCCGGCGAAGAAATGTCGTGGAGATTGTCGCAGCGCGCCTCGCACCACGCGCCGTGGAGCACGCCGTCGAGCGGGGCCGACCACTGGCGCGCCAGCGTCTGCGCATCAAAGAGCGCGACGGTGGGTGCGGCGGGCGGCGTCTCCTCGTCGAGCGCGTAGGCGTCCACCGGCGTGCCGTAGACGGCCAGCGCGGAGCCGTCTGCCGTGTAGCGCATGGCGTGCGGCGCAAAGTCCAGCCCGATCTCGTTGAGAACCGAGCCATCGGCGGCGTCGACCAGCGCCAGCCGGTAGAATGGCTCCGCGACGAGCGTGCTTTGTCCCTCGCGCATGGCGGCGGCCAACTGCGCGCCGTCCGCCCGCCAAGCCAGCACGGCCCGCGCTTGGTGGGTCGACAGCTCGCTCGTCACCAGCTCCCAAGTATCTAGATTGAGCAGATGGAGCGTGTCCCAGTAGCCCGCGCTTTCGACGAGGGCCAGCGTGTCGCGAGCAGGCGCAAAGGCACGGGCGTCGAGCCGCTCAAACTGGAGCGGCTCGCGTCCGGGCGTCGCCTGCCCGGTCGCTGGGTCGACGGCGTGCAGCTCCACGCTGTTGGCCGTCCACTTTTGCAGCAGAATGCTTGATGCCGAGGCAGCAGTCGCTGCTCCAACCTCGACCGGCTCCAGCTCGACCGCCGGGAAGGGTGCGGGATCGACACGCCACTGCCACGTGCCCGCGCTGGGCAGCTCGACCTGGACCGTGTAGTGCCCCTGCTGGCCCCGCTGCTGCGAGACAAACTCCACGCGTTCGCCCGCCGTCGCGTGGGTCGCCACCAGCACCGGCGGCGGCTCGAGGTTGATGGGCTTGTCGCCGTGCTGCTGCACCAGAAAGCCGACCGTCACCGCCTCGCCCGCGTGCAGGTCGGCCAGCGGCTGGTTCAGCTCCACCGTAACCCAGCCACCAGCCGTGGCGGGCTGGCTCGTCAGCAGCAGCGCCGCCAGCGCCAGCAGGGTAATCCAAACTGTTCGATGTCGCATGGGTTTCTCCTCGTCTAAACTCAGTTGTTCACGGTTGCAATAGAGAGCGCGAAAGCATCAAGCCGGGGCAGATGGCGTTTGCTTGCGGGGCACGGCGGTTGCGCGCGTGCCCGCTAGAAATTTGCGCACCCTGGGCACGCGCACCAGCAGCAGCGTGCCGACAATCCCCGCAAAGAAAATTGGCTGCCACAGCTCGCTGGTGCCGCTGCTGCCGTCGCCGTTGGGTACGCCCCACTGCTGCCTGTGGTAAACGCGCCACCCGTAGTGCCAAACGGCCAGCGGCACGGCGAGGTAGACGAGCCGATGCAGCCGCTTCCAATTCTTGCCCAGCAGCCGCATAGCGGGTCGGGTGGAGGTCAGCGCCAGGGGAATCAGCAGCACCAGCGCGTAGATTCCCGCTCTTGCATAGGGCATTTTGGCCCATGCTCCAAATGAAAAGGCGTTGCGCGCCCAGTTCCCGATGCCCTGCCAGGCAGCCGCATCGTAAAAGATTGCCTTGCCACCCAGCAGGTAAATGGCGTGAAAGCTGGCAAAGCCAATCGCCCACAGCCCCAGCGATTTGCGCACCGTTGTCGCGCGCTTGAGGCCACCCGCGCGCGCGAGCGGCGTACAGGCCAGCGACGCGACGAGCAGGAGCAGCGCCGTCTTTCCGCTAAAAATGACGACGTCGCGCGTTGCGGACGAATCAAATAGAACTACGCCGCTTGAGCTTGGTGCTTGTATAATCAGTCCAGTTAACCACGCAGCTGCCGCCAGCACAGCGAAGTTTACGGCCAGCCACAGCCAGTTCTTTCTAGCGTATGTCTGAACGTTCATGTTTTTCTCCTTGGTTGTTCAACTATCTAAAGTAAGGTCAATAATGGGAAGAGGAAGTTGGGCGAGAGCCAAGCGAACGGACGAAACGGCGTTTCACCCCCTCCCGGCCTCCCCCATCACGGGGGAGGAGCAGCGACTGGACCAACCAAGGATCGGCCCCCTCCCTATCATGGGGAGGGCTGGGATCGGGTCAACCGCTTGGCTATGCAGAAGGAATGGTAAACACCCCTGGTCTCAATTTGATTTCACTTTAGTACACATTGGCGTAAGTACTTAGGTGGTTGCCAGCGCATATCCTCGTCAAGTCAACCGGCTTTGAGCCGGTTTTCTTCAGGCAAGCTGGCGGGCTTTAGCCACCAACGGCGGCCCGGGCGAATCGTCTGCTTATCTGTGCCCAGCTGTGCTAGCCGTCCATCACTCCAGCGACTCCGCCACGCGGCGCGCTTCGTCCAGCGACCAATCCGTCTCCAGGCGGTACGTGATCTCCTGCCCGTCGATTTGCTCGGTCCAAATCAATACGTGTCCTTCAATCAACCGCTCCCAGACCGTGTGCCGCTTGCGGTGAATTAGCGAGTAGGGGCCCTCCGTCCACAGCGCCTGCCGCCCGTGGATGGTCGTTTCCGCAATGGTTTGCGGCTCGCCCTTGGTGACAAAGGCATCCGGCTCCATCTGCATCAGGCTCAGGCGCACGCCCGCCGTCGACTCGGTTGCTTGCGCGTCCAGCCAAACGAGCAGCGCAAACGAACCGCTGCCGCCCACGTGCTGCACGAAGACGCGCTCCGGCTTGCCCAAATCGGCGGGATAGCTCGGCAGCCGAATGGGGATGCTCAACTGATCGCGCGCCGCGGCCAGCGTCGTCTTGCCGGAGAGATTGAGGATGTTCGCGAGCGGCACCGGCGTGGCTGTGGGCACGGCGGTCGGCCGCGGCGTGCCCGTGGGCGTGCCCGTGGGCGCGACCGTCGCCGTCGGCTCGTCGAGCTGGATGCGCACCGCGCCAATTTGCAGCCACTCGAGCACGCCGGCGCGCACCGTCGGCACGCTCCACAGGCCGAGCAGCAGCACCAAAGCGGCCACCAGCCAGGCAAGCCGAACCACGCGCGGCGCAGGGAAGAATATCGCCGTGGCGTGCCGCCGTTGAGACGCTGGACGCGCCGTCATCTCCGGCGTTGGCGGGTAGACAAAGCGTTGCGCCGCCCCCCGCAGTTGATTCTCCAGCGTGGACAAATCCGCGTTCATCCGCGTTCTTCCGCGTCCCATTTTATTCATCGCAGTTCCGGAAAGTCCGCCTCGATCACGTTGCGCAGCCGCCCCAGCGCCCGGTGCGTGCGCGATTTAACCGTGCCCTCGGCCACGCCCAGCGCTTGCCCCGTTTCCGCCACGGACAATTCCAAAAAGTAGCGCAGATAAATTACCTCCTGGTCGCGCGGCGAAAGCTGCTGCACGGCGCGCCACGTCGACTCCGCCCGCTCACGCGCCGCCCACTGCGCGGTTGGATCGCTGTTCGTGTCAACACCAACCGCCTCATCAACGGGCGCGGCCTGCCGCCACCGAGCGAGCGCGGCGACGTAGCGGCGCAGCGAGCGGCGTTGGTTGTGGGCGAGATTCTTGGTAATGCGCAGCAGCCAGGGGCGCAGCGGGCGCTCGGCATCAAAGCGCGCCAGCGCGCGCTGGGCGCGCAGAAAAGTCTCCTGCGCCACGTCGCGCGCGTCGTCGGCGTTGCCCAGCAGCAGATAGGCCAGCCGAAAAACGGCCTGCTGCTGCGCCCGGACGAGCGCCGTCCACGCCGCCTCGTCGCCCTGCTGGGCGCGGCGAATTTGTTCGGGTTCGTTCACGCGTGTCGTATCCAGCGCTCGGTCGACCGGGCGCATTCCGCTTGCAAGGGATGATTCACTGAGAATACACCGCTCGGCGCGGGCAGGTTCCACTTGCTGATTTATTTTGGACTGATCAGATTTCGTTGACAGTTGGGAATTGGCCCTCACCCCCGGCCCCTCTCCCACCCTGGGAGAGGGGGGAAAAGGCTCCCTTTCCCTACGCTTGGGGGAAGGGTCGAGGAGGGGGGCGCTGCGCACCACCCAGATTTGGACCATCAGCGAAATGTCAACAGAACCTAACTTTCCAAGGGCTGCACTTTCTAGCGAGCTGGGAAGTGTCTTGTATAATAAGCTGGTGGGTCGGAGAGCTGAGGAGATAGAGTCGCTGTGATGACTATACGGACAAGCACTGAGCACCAGCAGCCGGATCACGTTGCCCGCTGGGAAAAGGCCGAAACGCTACGAGATTACTTTGATATCCAGCTGCGCTTTGCCGAGGCAGTCTCGCAGGCGGCGGGGCTGCCGCTGGCGCAGACGCTCCTGGAGTGCACCGATTTCCACCGGCGCTTTGGGCTGGGCCAGCCGCCTGAGAATTGGGTGAAAGCTCAGTGGCAACGGTATAGCGAGCGGCTGCTCACGCTGAACGCGCCCGTGCAGCGGTTGGCGTGGACGCAGGAATTTTTTGCCCAGTCCTCAGCGGGGCGCGCTTCCGCCAAGTACCACCGCTTTGGCTGCTTTAGCTTTGAACTGCCGGACGCCAGCGGCAACGTGCGGATTCATTTTACCAACCGGGAGACGTCGGGGGTTCGCCCGCTCAGCTACAGCCAGACCGAGGTGCGGCGGCAGGAGTTGGGCGCGATGTTTGCGCACATCCAGCAGACGCATCCCCATGCGCGAGAAATTCACGGCGCGTCCTGGCTTTACAATCTTGAAGCCTATCGTCGATTGTTTCCGCCTGCTTACGGCGATTCGCGCGAGGTGTTGACGGGAATCACGCGTTTTCGCGGCACATCGAGCTGGGGGCAGTTTCTAGACTACCGGGAACGGGTGAAGCCCGCGCTGCGCGACGAGTTTCTGGCAAACCTCAACACAATCAACGCCGATCATCTGTGGAGGACGTTCCCGCTGCCGAAATGTGGGGCGCACGCTTCCATCGAGCTGTTTTACGACTTTTATGACGTTGGCAAAGAAACCGTTTTTTAAAAACGCCAGGGTAAAGATATGGTATACTGTCACCTATGAAACACCGACTTGTAGAGGCGACGGAGCAACGTATGACAACTCTCGTTCTACCCAAACGAACGGCTCAGATTTTACGTGAATTAACAGGTGAAACACGACCAGGCGTCGCGCTAGACATAGCCGTGCGCGACGCGTTTGCCTACCAGCAGCTCTACGTCCAATCTGGATTGGAACGATTTGAAGAGAAGTACGGCGTACCGTTCGAGCAGTACAGACGGCGCTGGGAAACGGAAGATGACGAGGCTGACTATACTTGGGAAGCAGAGCAAGATTTTCTGGAGTGGGAGGCCTTGATTACACGTAAGCAGCGGTTGGACGGTTTGCAAATTGGCTAATTCAACCCCCCCGCCAATTACTGGAGGAGATCGTCACGGCCTGCGAAGAGTCTCCCATTGTTAGCGCTTACAATGTTCGTCATCTTGAGTTCGTCATCTTGAGTTCGTCATCTTGAGTTCGTCATCTTGAGTTCGTCATCTTGATCTGGACATTGTTAGCCTAAGAGTTTTGCTGGTCGACAACACGTTTATTGACTCGTTCATCAACGTCTCAACTAATAAAACATCTTTCGCGCTCATCGCGAGCAAACAGCGCATCTTTGGCAAGGACAATACGAAAATCGGCTGGCACGTGCATCCCTTTCACGAGCCAACTGCTCACCTCGCTTGTGAAGCTACAACGTTCGCCCAGTTTTTGAGCGATGTTGAGCGCGAACGGTTTACGTACATCTAATTCTTTAGCTGTACCCACTCTGCGCCTACTTTTACGGCCAGCGCTTCCCCCTCAACCAAGCTCACATTTGCCCCCTCGCCGTCGACGCGCACGTGCAGCAGCCGACCGCGATAGCTCATCTGAAACGCGTAGCTCGACCACGCGTCGGGCAGGGTCGGCGCGAAAGATAATTCGCCATGCCACGCCCGCATCCCCGCAAAGCCAAAGACGATTGACTGCCACGTGCCCGCCATGTTGGCGGCGTGGATGCCGTCGCGGGTGTTGCCTTTGGTGTTTTGCAAATCCATGATCGCGCTGTCGCCAAAGTAGGAGTACGCCTTTTCCGCATCGCCCAACTGAGCGGCGAGGATGCTAAAGATGCAGGTGCTGAGCGACGAATCGTGCGTTGTCAGCGGCTCGTAGTAGGCGTAGTCACGCGCGATTTGCTCGCGCGAGAAGCGGTGCGCGAGCAGAAATTCGGCCAGCAGCAGATCGGCCTGCTTGCAGACCTGGTGGCGGTAGAGCACCAGCGGGTGGTAGTGCAGCAAGAGCGGGTAGTGCGACGGGGGCGTGTTCGCAAAATCCCAGACGGCGCGGCTGAGGAACTGGTCGTCCTGCGCGTAGATTTGGCGCTCGGCGTCGTAAGGAATGTACATCGCATCCGCGGCGCGCTGCCACGCGTCGACCTCGCCGTCCCGCAGGTCAATCTTGGCCGCCAGCGCGTCAAAATCAGCCCGGTGATTTTCTTGCAGCCAGCGCGACGTTTCGGCGGCGAACCACAAATTTTCCTGCGCCATCAAATTCGTATAGGCATTGTTGTCGACCAGCGCCGTATATTCGTCCGGCCCCGTCACGCAGTCGATGCAGAAGGCACCGTCTTTGGCTGCATTAAAATGGCCCACGTTGCGCCACAGCCGCGCCGTCTCGATCAGCATCTCGACCCCGTACGCCCGCATAAATTCTTCGTCCTGGGTCGCGTCCCAGTAGCGGCGCAGGGCAATGGCCACGTCGGCGTTGATGTGGTATTGGGCCGTGCCGCCGGGGTAGTAGGGCGAGCACTCCGGCCCGCTGATCGTGCGCCAGGGGAAGAGCGCGCCGGTGGGGTGGGCCATCTGCCGCGCTCGCTCGCGTGCGTCGTCCAGGATGTTGTAGCGGAATTCGAGCAGCTTGCGCGCGGTGGACGGGTTGGTGTAAACGAAGAAGGGCAGCATGTAAATTTCCGTGTCCCAGAAATAGTGCCCCTCGTAGCCCTCGCCCGTCAGCCCCTTGGCCGCTATGTTCGTGCGCCCGTCGCGGCCCGTCGATTGCAGCAGGTGGAAGAGGCTAAAGCGCACGCCGAGCTGCAAAGTTTCCGCGCTATCATCTTGGCCCTCGATTCGCACGTCCGTGTGCTGCCAGAAATCGTCGAGGTAGGCGCGCTGCTCCTGGGCCAGCGCTGCCCAGCCCGTTGACTTGGCCCGTGCTAAATCCCTGCTGATCGCATTGAGCAGCGAGACCCCATCCCCAAGCCCCTTCCTCTCCAGAGGGGAAGGGGCCTCACCTGCTTCGTTATCGACGATGGTTCTTTGAGGGGATGGGGTCTCGTCTGCATCCATATCCAGCGATGTCCGATAGCTGATAAACTTCTCCAGCGCCAGCGGATCTCCCTCGCGTGCTTCTATTAAATACGCTTGACCAAAGACTTCCCCGTCGTCAATCCGTTCGCTCCGTTCAATCCGTTCTTGTAATCCGCTGACAGCTTCGCTGGCTCCACACGCCACCACAAAGCCCGTCGTCCGCGTCCGCTGCCGCAGCAGCGTCACCCCGTCCTCGACCACGCGTTCTTCCAAAATCAGCGGCGCTTCCGCAAAGCTCGCCCCCACCCGCGGATCATCGCTTGACGTGAGATTTTTGACGGTCGTATCGATGAGGGAAACAACAGTCAACGGCCCGCTAAAGTTGAGCGGCGTCGCCTGCCAGCGCATCGCCATGACGTGGGGATGGTTGTGCAGCACCAGCCGCTCCGTCAGCAGCTCGATTTCGCGGCCGCTCGGCGCTTGCCAGTGGACGTATCGCCGCAGGATGCCGGTGCGCAAATCGAGGTGGCGGCGGTAGTCAAGGATGTCGCCGGTGAGCAGGTCGAACGGCTCGGCGTTGGCGGCGTCGCTGCCGAGAAAATCACCCAAATAGAGGCGAATGACTTTGGCGTTGCTCAAATTGAGCATTGTCTGCGACCATTCGGGGTAGCCGACGAATTTTTCGCCGTAGACGATGGGCTCGCTGTCAAAGAAGCCGTTGACGTACGTGCCCTCGACGCCATAACCAGCCAGCCCCCCGGCATTTCCTTCTGTAAAGCCGCCGCGCGTGCCCAGGTAGCCGTTGCCCAGGGCAAAGAGCGTTTCGTTGGTGGCGTATTGGGCGGGGTCGAATGAGGATTCGATGACGCACCAGGTGGGGTCAATGGGATTCATGGGGGCTCCGTAGACGACAAAGGGTTTTCTACCGCGGAGTATACGGGAGGTGATGTGTCGAGGCAAGCTGGAGGATAATTGCTGAGTGCCAAGCTGAGTGCTGCATCGCAGTTTGAACAAGGGCCAAAGCAACGTATAATAGGTCAAGAATTAAATACCCCGTGTAGTTGTGCAGATTTCTGTTACCTCGCCCGCCTCTACTTTAGCGAAAGCGAAACAGCATGAACCAGCCTCCAGAAGGCCTTTCTTGTCTTCAGCAGATTGCAATCCTCGCGCTGGCGATTGGGCTCACGCTGACCTCCGCACAGCTCTACCGTCGACCCGCCGTATGTCAAACTTTTTGCTGGACGGAGTCTTGCCCACCGCGATCCTGTTCATGTGGAGAACAGGGATCGGGTTTCCCCTTCTTTGTGCTGCGCGATGGCAACTGCGGCGGTTCGCCCATATCGGGATGGGGCCGCGTTGGGTCGGAGGATCTTTGGGGAGCTGGCATTAGGCCTGGCTTTTTTCTGAACATACTTTTCTACTTCGGCGTTCTGTGGCTCGTTTGGAAGGCGCTGCTGCGGCTGCCCCGCCCGCCGCGCCCTGCGCTTGCCGCCGCGCTTGCGTGCGTGGTGCCTCTGCTCATCATTGGGCTCGCTGTGGCCTATCCCTACAGGCCATGGCAAACCATCGCCCGCCCGCCGCTGATGGAACGGGGGGGCAGCGCCAACGTCTATTACTCAGCCGATGAGTTGGAGCGCGTCATTGAGTATCAATTGGTTCTACCTACAAGTGAAATTCGTCAATTCTACGCCACCTACCTGCCCGACGACGGCTGGCGCTACGCGTGCTCGCTGGGTCGTCTGGAGAGTTCGACACCGATGATACGGATGCCCTCCGGCTGGAGCTCTCCATGCAATGCGTTTTCATTTGCGCCCGGCATCGAGTCAATCGACATCTATGAACGCTACAGGCTCGGCGGAAAGAGGCAACTGCTGGGCGTTTTGCTCTCTGAGAAAAGCGCGTCCCCCGACGAATTGCGGGTCGTGCAGCTGCGGGAGTTTCGATAGTTGGAAAGTGCGATAAATTCTCAGATGCTACAACACTTCGGCCTCACCGACGCCGACCTGCTCGGTCAGGGCGGCGAATCGCGCGTCTATGCGCTCGACCGCGAGCGCGTGCTGCGCCTCTACGCGCCTGATGCGTCGCTGGCCTACATCCAGGCTCGGCAGGATTTTTATGCGTGGCTGGCGGAGCAGCGCCCGCCTTTTGCCACCCCGCACGTGCTCGAGCACGGCGTGATCAAGCAGCAGCCCTACGCCATTGAGCGGCGCATGAGCGGGCAAGATTTTGAGCGCCTGCTGCCCCAGCTCACCGGCGACGAGCGCGCCCGTGCCCTCGCGAGCTATCTCGACGTTGCCCTGCGGATTGGCACAATCGAGCTGCCCGATCAGCCCTTTGGCGAAATCCTCTTTCCCGACGGGCCGCTTCAGCGCGACAGGTGGTCGCAGTTCCTGTGGGATCGCGCTCAGCAGACGCTGGCCATCAGCCGCGGCGACCTCTTGCAGGATGTGCCGCAGTTGGATCAGCTGCTTGCCCTCTTTCGCCAGCGCCTCGATGCATTGGAGCCGATGACGACCAAGCGCCTCGTCCACGGCGACTACTTCCCCGGCAACGTCTTCGTCGACGAGACGTGTACGGTCTACGGCGTGGGCGATTTTGGCTACAGCACCGTGGTCGGCGATCCGCGCATGGACGTGGCGGCGGCCATCATCTTTATCGAGGCCATGGCGGGTTATCAAGCCGCCGACACAGAACTGCTGCTGCGTGAACTAGCCACGCTCGCCCCCGCCATCAGCAGCGACGTGCTCGACCTCTACCGGCTCTACTACTCGTTCTACTTTTCCCACTGCAAAGAGGGCGATCCGCGCACATACCGGGCGTGTGTCCGGAGCCTGCTGTCGTTTGTGTAAAGCTGTCGTCATCCACACAAAGATGCTTCAGCCCGCGTCCCCGGCACGCGCCAGACGTCTTTTCGTCTTCCCCGTTTGGGGACGCTTATTCACCCAGCCGCCCCAGCGCCTCGACCGCCGCTCCGTAGTCCGGATTTAGCGCCACCGCCCGCTCAAACGCCCCCCGCGACCCCTCGCCATCATCCAACCCCGCCAGCGCGACCCCGCGCCAGTAGTGCAGCTCCTCGACGCCCTCCGTCGTCGCCAGCGTGGCCTCGGCCAGGGCCAGCGTCTCGGCGTGGCGACCGACGGCGGTGTAGGCTTCAAACGGGCCAAACTGATACCACAACATGCGCCACGGCAGGCCGAGCTGACGCGCCTGGTCGTAGGCCAGCGCCGCGCCTGCAAAGTCGCCGGTGGCGACGCGGCTCGTGCCGAGGTTGAACCAGGCGAAAGCGCTGCCCGGCGCGGCGTCGACGGCCCGCTGCGCGTCCGCCAGCGACTGCTGCCACATGGCCGCTTCGTCCGCCGCCCGGCTGCCGCTTTCGCCCAAAATTTGCCGCACATCCGCCGCGCGCTCCGGCGGGTAGACAAGCAGGTAGGTGCGGTGAAAAATCTGCCACAGCGCGTCCGTCTCGGCGTAGGGCAGATAGATTCCGGCGTAGTCGCCGTTGGGGTTGACGAGATTCTCCGCATCAAAGGTGTCGTAGGCAATCCAGCGCTGGGTCGCATCGTCGTAGCCCGTGAGCAGACGGTAGTGGCCCATGCCGTTGTTTGGTTCATCCTCGTGCCAGGTTTCGATCAACACGGGCAGGCCAGCGCTGATCAGCGCACGCAGCAGCGCCCCGCTGCCGTTGACGCGCACCTGTGCCTCAAAGCCTTGCGCCCGGGCAAAAGCTGCCAACTCCGTCGCGCTCACGTTTTTGTCGTCCTCGTGGCGACGCAGCACGCCGCCGACATCGGCCTGCGTGAGCGGGCTGCCAAAGTGGCTCATCTGCATCGCCAGCGTGGCCGGGCCGCAGTTGTTCCACGTCTGCCATTCGTGGCGGATGTTGGTCAGCGTGTAAGCTGGTGGGGAGATCAGCAGATTCTGGAGAGCCGGTTGAAGCGCCGCTTTGCCTACGTCCGCTGCGGTTGCCCCTTCCTCAACAGCCGAGACCGTATCAACGACCGCAGCATTCGGCGATGGCGTCGATAAGGGTGTCGGTGATGGCGTGGGCGTGAAGAATTGCCCGGGCGTGGGTGTAGAGGTAAGGCCCGGCTCGTGGACGGGCGTATCGGTGGGCGTGGACAGCGCGGCAACCGGCGCAATCGGCAGCGGCGTCGGCACGAGCAGGTCGTGCGGCGGGGTGACGGCGACCTCGGCCTGCACGCGTCGCCACAGGCCGCCTGGCCCGCCGTAGCGCGCGCAGCCCGCCGCGAAGCCGGTCGCGCCGAGCAGGGCGACGATCAGGAGGGCGATGGAGAAGGGTTTGGTAAGCAAGCGCATTATGTACAGACTGTGCCGCGTAAGCGTTGCGCGGGAACGCAGCTTCCCGGAAATTGCTCTACTGTTGCGAAGCGGGCAGCAACTGTTCAAACTGCTGCGGCGACTGCACCGTTAGCGCCTGCTCCAGGAGCTGGCTCAACTGTTCCAGATCATCAACCTGTTCCAGCCGTCGCACCGTACCTTTGTCGCTCTGCCCAAAGCGAACGCCAAGCACCATTAAGATATCTTCTCGGCGCATCTCTTTACGCCCCTCCTGACGCCCCTCCTGACGCCCCTCCTGACGCCCTTCCTGACGCCCCTCCTCGATATACTGCTTGCCTGCTGTCGTTTCTTCAAACGGCGTGAGCTTCAACATGCGATCAATTTCCTTTCTCGGCAGCTTTACAAAGCGCTGCGCGACAAACTGCACCAGCAGCGATACCAATTTCACTTCTGTCGCCTCATCAAACTCCGGCGCGTCTCGAATTGCTTTCACCCAGCCCGCTCCCTCTGCCGACACGGTCTCGACCTGCGGCACCGCCAGCGGGCGCAGCACGTTTAGCACCGGCGGCAGGTCGCCTAGCTGCGCCAGCGCCTCCGGCAGCACCACGCGCGTCAGCCACTGCTGACCCTCCATGTAGAACGGCCCCAGCGACTGCGGGCCGGGATCGTAGGCGGCATCCAGGAAGAAGACAACCACGTGCCAGGGCTGCCCGTCTAGCTGGCGGTTCTGTTCGAGAAAGAGCGCCACCTGCGCAACAATGCGCCAGTAGATAACCGGATCGTAATAGCCTTGCACTTCGACAAAAAAGAACGGGCAGCCGGGCGAGAGAGGCTCCAAAAGGCCGTCTAACCGGCGTTCTGCCGCTTTGACCACCGGGCTGCGGTAGCGATAATCGCAGGGTGGTTGCCTCCCCAGCAGCGCAAAAATGGCCTGGGGCGCAGTTTGAAAGTACTCGTGAAACAGCTTGTCTGTCCGCATTTAGAGCCATCCGGCTAGACGGTTGATTAGATGGTTCAACGTTGTGTCCGAATACCGAAGGTTGGAGGTAAATCGATCTTCACCGCGAAGTCTGTTCGCTCATATGGGCGGGAAGCTGAAACTGCATCACTTTCTCAGGGAACGAACTGGCAATTTCACCCGCGTACCGATGTGAGCCAATTTGTTATGTAGTGTAGCACAGGGCTTAGTAAACGTCACGTCCGTTTCTATTCCGGACAGAGCGCCGACAGCTCGCGCCACTCGATGCGGCCGTAGTACATGTCTGGCGTTTCGGGGTGCGACAAATGTGTGTCCGGGTTGGGCAGCAGCCGCCGCGAGTCGGGGATCGGCTGCGGGTTGGCGCGGCTGGCGGCGTCGTATGGGTCGACGGTCACCAGCAGCACTTCGTCGCCGTCGCGCTGGGCGTAGCAGAGCGTTTGGCCGTCGGCGCTCCACCGCGGCCCATCCTGGAAGGCGTCGATCTCGTTGAGCCGTTCGTGCTCGCCCGTCGACGGGTCGAGCAGGTAGAGGCGGCGCGCGTCGATGGCCGGGTTGTCGAGGGACATGTAGGCGTCGTTGCTGGCGTTGGCGGCGTCAATAGCGGCGTAGGCAATCAAGTTCTCATCCACCGGCGACCAAGCCACCGCGCCTGGAATCTGCTCCGTCTGGCTGATGACGATCGTCGGCTCGCTGTCGCCGCCTGTCCAGAGCATGAGCCACTTGTTCTCCTGCGCAATGCGCCCGCCGCCCGCGGTGTAGACCAGCGCCGTGCCGTCCGGCGACCACGAGCGGTAGTCATCGTAGAACAGTGCGTTCGTTGCCAGCAGCGTCACCTTGCCCGTTTCGATGTCAACGCGCGCCATGGGGAATCCATCCGCCTGCATAGACGCGCTGTTCATGCCGTACCAGAAAATTAGGTCACGACCCGTAGGGGACCAATCGCCAAAGATAACTTGCTCCGGCGCTTCGTTGACCCTTAAATCGATCTTCGACAGCGCCTTGCTATCAAACAGCACCTGACGGTCGACAACCTGCGCGTCATCCACCTCAACGCGCCACATGCGCGAAGGTTCATCTAAACGTGTAAACGTATGCTCGCCCTCGTTGACATCCATTCTCCAATTCCGCTGCTCCACCAGCAGATAGCGCCCGTCCGGCGACCACGTCACCGCGCCGATGCGGCTGCCGGGTGGGAACATTTCTCGCGCGAAGGGATAGTCGGTTGGCTGCAGAAGCAGGCTGCCGATTTCAGGGTTTGTAGAGGCCGTCCACTCGCCGGTGGGCGATGGCGTGCGCAACGTCGTTTCGCTGGGCATGAGCGTGCCCGTGTTAACGTCGAGCGTCGCGTAGTTGCCCTCCATGTTATTGCGCAGCAGAATAGTTTTGTCGTCCACCCAGCCGTCGCTGATCCAGCGCTGCTCGTTCTGGTCGACCAGCACCGTCTCCTCTATCCTGTCTTTATCAACCGTTCCGGCTTCGGCCACCACAATCGAGGTCGATTCCGTCCAGCCGCCCATGCACGGATTATGCGCGATGGTGTAGGCAATCGACGTGCCGTCCGGCGACCAGGCGATTTCGCCTGTGGGCGCCGACAGATCGGTTTGGCGCTCGGTGCGCCGCTGCAAGCGCGTCGCCAAATCCATGATGACCAAGCCATCGCGCGTAAAAAAAGCGACCTGCGTCTCGTCGGGCGAGAGCGTCGGCCAGCCGCCGTAGCCCGTGATTTGGGTGACGGTGTTGGTGGCCGTATCGAAGCGGCGCAGATCGGTTGGCCCCGTGAAGACGCCACAGCCGTCGGGCACGCCCTGCGTGGCAAAGTACACCGACTCGCCGTTCGCCGACCACTGCTGCAAGACCGGATACGTGTAGCCCAAGCCCGCGGGCGACCAGAGGCGAATCGGGTCGAAGCGCTCGCTGCCGCCTGCGCGACGGATGCTCAACTGCTGGTAGTACTCGCTTTGGCGCGGCGTATTAGACGGCTTGGGCCAGGCGAGGATAACCTCGGCGATCCACATACCATCGGGGGAGGCGAGCGTTTGCGTGGTGATGTCGGTGTTGGAGAGGTCGAGCGTGTCGGGCGTGCTAGGCGGGCCAGGTACGCCAATTGCCTCCAGCATGGTCAAGGTGCTCGTGCTCTCTGTCGCAACGGATGGCGTGGGAGATGCTTCGGTTACGCCCGGCTCCACAATTTCCACGCGCGGCAGCACCATCACCCGCTGGCTGTAGCCAAAAGCGGGTTGGCCGCTCGTCTTCGGCTCGCCCGGTTTATCCGGCAGCGCGCTGACGCTCAGGCTGTAGTCCAACCCCGGCGAGAGGTGGGCGTCCACCGCGAAAGTCTCGTCAAGCGTAAAGGCTTGGGCTGGCACGATGTCCTCGACGAGCCAGCGCTGCACCTCACCGGTGGCGTGGTTAAATAGCTCAATTTCGACTGCCTGCACGTCGTGAGGCTCTAAGCCGGTGAGGGTCGTATCTATTTCGGCCCTCACCCGAAAGACGCCGTCGAGGGGCAGAGCCTGGGAAGAAGCGGGCTCGACTATGCGCACGGGAGCAAGGGGATCGGGCGGCTCTGCCGCGCAGCCCATTAGCAAAAGCGCGAGCAGGTAGACCATCAAGGTAGTTAGTGGGCGTTGAATGGTCATGGCAAGTTTTCTCTCCTTCTTTTTCAATCTTGACGGTTGTGTCGAAGCAGATATCGGTTGAATTATTTAACGATGTCGAAAGCAAATAGGTTTCGTTTGCCAGCGAAAAGCAAAGCAGCGCTTCGCTCTACGATTCATGCCTCATAAGCGGGCGCGTCGCCCGACAGGTCCGCCACGGTGATAACGGCGATCCACTCGTCGTCGGTGGCCCAGGCAACGAAGGTTGAATCCAAATTGGGATCGGTAAAGCGGGCGACGGGTTCGGTGTCTTCGCCCATTTCGAGCGTATAGAGCGTGCCGTCGCGCACGTAGGCAAGGGCGTTGCCGCGCGGGCTCCACGAGACGGGTGGCGCAAAATCAAGCAGTTCGCGCCACGCCCCCGTTTGCAGGTCGACCAGCCACAGAAAAGTCGACGGTGGCTGCGAGAAACCGGTGCGCGCTTCAAAACCGCGCACGAGCAGGTAACGACCATCGGGCGAGGGCTGCGGTCGGTAGCTGGAGGCGTACATGTAGGTGCTCTCGGCGCGCCCCAGTTCGGGATAAACCGTGTCGAAGGCGGGATCATCGAGCGGCGGCAGGAGCGGCTGGGCGTGCAGGCCCCACGGCGTGTTGATATCGGCGGGGTCGCTGGGGCTGGCGTAGAGCAGCACCGTTTCCGCTGTGAGAGCGGCAGTGCCCTCGGGCGTGTCGAAGACATTGGTGGTGGGGGAGGCGGGGGCCGCGGGCGGTTCGGTGGCGGGCGCGGTTACGGGCGCGACGGTCGGCGCGGGTGAAGGCGCGGACGGAATGACCGTCGCGCCGACGATGGGCGTGATCTCGATTTCGGCGCGCGGCGGATCGGCTTGCGCGCTGCACGCGCTGGTTAGCGCGGCTACCAGCAGGAGCAGGGCGAGCGTTCGTTTGAACATGTGATGTTATTCCTCCAGAATCCAGGCGGCAAATCGCGGCGTCTCGCCCAGCAGCGCATCAAAATTGACGAGCGGGCTGCCATCAAGCGGCACGTAGAAGAGCGGACTCGCCAAGCGAGCGTCGGACTCGTAGTTGGCTTCATAGTAAAGCGCGCCTCGTCCATCGGGCAACCACTGCACGCGCGCGCTGCCGTGGAATTTGCTGCCGCTTTGCAGCTTGGGCAGGCAGTTGCGCTGCTGCACCGTCCGCTTCTCAAAATCCAGCGTATACAGACCGCGCTCGTCGGACTTGCCCACCAGCGCAAAGACAAGCTGGCCGTTCGCCAGCCGAGCGGGCTCGGTGGCGAGGTTGATGGCCGAGAGGAGCAGCCTAAATTGGTGTTCCGCAGCGAGCATCTCTTCCCTGTCGGCATGAAGCGACCAAATCGTCGCCGTCGGTTGGAGACCAGCATCCAACGATCCGGGAGATAGGCTAAAGAGCTTGTCGGAGTTGATCCAGACTGGAATCGCACCCGGGGCTGTATATTCAGAGGCATTGGGAATCGGCTCGCCGCGGCTCGATATCAAATCTTGTACCGACTTGCCGCTGCCTTCGTAGAAGCGACCGTCCAGCATCAAGTAGCGACCAGACGGCGACCACGATTCGGGCGCAAAATAGGAGACGTAGGGCGGCTCCATATCATTTTTCCGCACCAGCGTTGACGAGCCATCGAGATCAAAGACGCGCACGCCTTCCGCCGTCGGGACGGCAACCCGTTGACCATCCGGGGAGGGGACGAGCGTTTTTGCATAGTCAACTTGATTGTTGGAGACGGTGAACGAGCCGAGCACCGTCGACTGGCCGAGCGTCTCCATTAGCGGCTGGTCGAGCAAATCTGTCGGCAGCGTGCGTAATGTTTGCGTAAAGGTGCCCGTAGAAGAGACATCGAGCAGCGGATCGACGGTGGTGTAAAAGAGGTGGTCGCCGTCCGGCGCAAAGACTACGTTGCCAAACAGCAGGTCATCCCCGTCCGCCAGCGTGGTCAATTGGTCACCCTTTATGTCGAATATCTCAAACCAGTAGCGGCTGAAGATTAGCCAGCGCCTGTCCGGGCTCAACTGTACATGCCCAATCGTGGCTGGTTCCGGGCCGGGGCCGTTGTGCAGCGACACCAGCTGCGTGCTGCTTCCGCCGCTCTCCGTCGCATCAACGAGCGTCTCGATCTCCCCCGTCTCGTGGTGGTAGCGCAGCAGCTCAAACTGCGTCGCCAGCAGCACGTCGTGCGGGATGATGGTGGCGGCCGCGTCCGGCGGGGCGACGTGGCAGGGCAGCGGCACGAAGGCCAGCGGCTCAAAGGTCGCCGTGGGCACGGGGGTAGGGTATGTTGTCGCCGTTGACGCGGGCATGTCCACGATTGGTGGCTGCGAGGGAACGATGGTGGCCAAGGGTGATGACGGCTGGACGGCATCGACTGCCGTTGGCGAAGCAAGGATCGATGTCGCCTGGGCCGCCGCGCTTGGCGGTGTCGCGGACGACCTGCACGCGCCGGTCAGCACGGTCAGGACGAGCAGGAGCAGAGTGAGATGTTTGGTCATTTTGGTGTTCCGATTGATCATCAGAGTGGTTGGTGAGTGCAGCGCACATGAAGCGAGATAGCCGAGTGCATTGCACGGCATCAGGCGCGGTGGCCTAGCGACCAATAGATATGACGTGCGCTGCACTCCCGATCCGGCCAACTTTGTCTGCGTTGGTGAGGTTGGGTGGGTGATGAGCACACGCACGGCGTGGGCGACGCTTCGTCTGCCCGCTTGACGGACGCCGTGCAATGCACTCGACCGGCCTGTCTCGCTGCACCCAAGTCGGTCGACAGACCCCCTTCCCCCGCAGCGGGGGAGGGGCCGGGGATGGGGGTCTTTAATGCTTACTCCACCCTCAACACCCCGCTCGCCGATCTCCCCCACGTCGTTTCATCGTACATTGCATACGCCTCGGCGGGCATCGCCACAAACTCGCCCGCGTGGGTGGCGCGGGCCTTGTAGGTGATCACGCGCTGCCCGGGCTCCAGTTGGGTAACGAAGAAGCTGACGCGACCGTCGCGAATTTCTTTGTGGTTGTAGCCGAGGCCGCGCCAGTAGAACCGTTCTTGGTCGGCGTCGGCGACGTGGCTGGTGGTGTTGAGCCGCTCGTTGAGCGCCTCCAGCCCACCGGGCAGCGCGTCCTCGATGATGATGTAAAAGCTGGTGTCGGGCACGTTAACCGTTATCTCAACGTCGACAACTTCGCCTGCCGCGACCGAGCTCACCTCCGCGCCTTCCGCATCGAGATAGCGCCGCCCCACCTCGACCGCGCCCGCCGCGTCAATCTCCGCCTCGCCCAGCAGCGTGCGCTGGTGGATGACGTAGTAGAGCGGGCCGTCGCCGCTCGTCTGCTCGACGATGAGCGCATTGTCGCCCGTGCTGAGGACATCCGCCGGGATGTCGAGCGTGACGACCGGCTCGTCGCGGTCGAGCGTACCGCTGGCGAATTCGCCGCCGTTGAGCAGCAGGCGATAGGCGCTGACCGGTGTGTCGGCCTGCTGGGCAACGAGGTAATCGGTGAGCGCGATGATGGCAAAGGCCGTCTCGTTGGTATTGCCCCAGCCCTGCTGCCGACGCTGGCCCATCAGCCAGCGCACGATCTGCGGCTCCAGCGGGTGATCGGGCGCAATCTGAACAAAGGCGCTGAGCGCGAGCGCCGTGCTGCGCGTGGTTGAGGCCATGGTTTTGTTGTCGCTGTAGCCGTCGCTGGTGGCGTTGGGCCAGTAAGCCTCGCCGCTCTCGACCGTCGCCGTCTGCGCCAGCGCGTCGACAATGGCCTGCGCGCCGTCCACGTCGCCCAGCTTGTGCAAGGTCAGCGCGAGGGCGGCTTGGCTAAAGACGTCGAGATCGTCGCGCTCGGCTAGAATTTGGGCGGCGTCGAGACGGGTCGACGCTGGCTCTGTGTCGGCCAGCGCGAGGCTGTAGAGGGCAAAGGCGCGGGTGCGCGGATCGAGCCGTTCGTCCGAGGGATTGCGCGCCAGCTCTTGGGCCAGCCACGCGGCCCCGCGCTCGATCACGCCCGCATCCACCTCGTGGCCCGCCTCGTGCGTGACGCTGAGGCCGAACAAAACCCAGGCCGTTTGGTAGGCGTCGGTGCTGTCGTCGTACCACCAGCCCCAGCCGCCGTCGTTGTGCTGGAAGCCGTAGAGCCGCTGCAGGCCCGCGTTGATCAGCGGCGGCAGGTCGGCCAGCAACGTTGCGTCAGAGACGCCGAGCTGCTCGAACGCGCGCCCGACCACGGCGTTGGGCAGCGCGCGGCTCATCGTCTGCTCGACGCAGCCGTAGGGGTAGCCGGTGAGGTAGTCGAGCCCGTCGAGCAGGCTGCCCGCGATGGAGCGGTTGAGGGTGACGGAGACGCTGCTCTCGGCCAGGGCGTCTGCGGGCAGCGAAATTTTGGTTTCGAGCGTGCCGGCGAAGCTGCCAACCTGCGTCGACACGTCGGCGACGGCAAGGGGGCGCACGGTCAGGGTTTGCTGAACGGCGTCGCGTAAACCTCCGTCATTTTCCCCTTCGAGGGCGGCAGTTTGCGCGGCGACCAGAATAGCAAAATCACCCGCTGCTTGGGCAGCGAGCGGCCAGCGCACGACCTGCGTGGCCTGCGGCTCCAGCGTGATCGTCTGCGTCACGGCCTCGTCGACCACGAGCGCGGCGTCCAGATCGTGCAGCCAGATGTCGAGCGTCTGCGCTTCGTCGCTGTAGTTGTGGACGACCGCCGAGAGCGTGGCGCTGTCGCCGGCGGTGAGGCCGCGCGGCAGCAGCGGCTGCACGACAACGGCCTGCTGCGTCTCCACGTTGGTATACGTTTCGCCGACTTCCGTCTCCGCCGCCGTTACCGCTTTGACGGTGAGCCGCCAGCTCGTAAGCGTATCCGGCAGGTCGAGCGTGAGGGTGGCTTCCCCCTGTTCGTCGGTCTCGACGGTTGGGAGCCAGAGCGCGGTGTCGGGAAAGTCGCGGCGCGGATTGCCAGCGGCAGCACCGCCCCCGCCTCCGCCCAGGCCGCCACCCAGCCAGCGGCGCAGCGCCAGCCCGTCAAAGGTGCGCACGCTGTGGGGGCGCGGCGCGTAGAAATCGTCGAAGATCGAGCCGCTCAGCTCGTCGCTGAGCAGGAAGATCGCTTCGTCCACCAGCGCGGCGGAAAGCTCGGCGCGCACGGGCTTGCCCGCGGCGTCGCGCACGCGAACGGTGAAGGTCGCCTCCTGGCGCGGCTGGTACGTCTCTTGGCTCGGCACAATCTCGACGTCGAGCGTCTTGTCGGTGACGGGCACGCTGAGCTCGACCGTATTGACGCGCAGCGTGCTGTCCGGCACGCTCTGATACATCTCGTCGGTGGGCGTGGTCTCCTGCGCTTCGTAGGCGTTGAGGCTGACGAAGACGTTGGGCGCATCGGCTGCCTCGATGGGCAGCTCCAGCGTCGTCAGCGGCGCGGTCAGCGACATGGGCTGCGTGCGGCGCAGCGAGCCGCGCTCGACGGTGAGCAGCGCGGGGCCGCTAAAGCTGGACTCGACCAGAATTTGCGCCGTGTCGCCGGGCGCATAGCTGTCGCGGTCGGCGGAGAGCTGGAGCAGGCTCTGGTCGAAGGACTGGGTGTACCAATTGCTCTCCTCATCTTCGCCGATTACGTAGACCCAGCGCTCCATCTGCACCGGGTTGCGGCGCGCGTCCTCGCTTAGGATGCGCACCCGATGCGCCCCCGGCTGCTTGGCGGCCAGCGTAATCGTCGCGTGGCCGTCGGCATCCGTCGTGTTGCCAAATTCGCTTGTCCACTCAAAGCCCTCAATTTCGCTGTAGCGGGAGTGATACCCCCACTCGGGCGCCATTTCCACGCGGATGTCGCGTCCGGCCACCGGCTCGCCATCGAGCGTCGTGACGGTGAGGTCGATGGTCATCGGCTCATTAAGCGGTTGCGTGTAGCCATTCATCTCCACCGACAAAATTTCCGCCGCGCGGTAGAGCTGCACCACGGCGAAGTTGCTCACGCTTTGGCCGCTGCCGTCCGTCGCCGTCACCTCGATGCCGATGGTTTCACGCCGCTGGCTCGTCCACCAGTCGTAGCTGTAGCCCTCGCCCATGGTGGCGTCCAGCTCAACCACGTAGCGACCGGCGGCGTCGGTTGTGCCACTTTCGATGGGATCAAAGCCGCCGCTCCAGTAAAAGCTCGACGGCTCGCCGTCGTTGCCGTAGCGCTCCGGGTAGAGCGTGAACCGGCGCACGGAAATTTCCGCATCAGCCAGCGGCTCGCCAAAGAGATACTCGGCGTCCACGCTCACCTCGATGGTGTCGCCGCCGACGTAGCGCCGGGCGTCCGTCGACACCGCGACGCTGTAGTCGGGCTTGGCGTACTCCTCGACTTTGAAGGGCTGGCGCAGCGGATTGAGTTCGTTGAACTGCTGGCGCATCCACGGGTCAAGGTTGCCGGGCGCGGGGGTTTCGTCGCTCATGGAGATTTCGACGGCATACTCGCCCAGCATCGCGCCCTCGGCAATCGTAAAGTCACCGTGGACCGTGCCAAAATCATTGGTCTTCAGCGCAAAGGTCTGCACGACGTTGTCGCGCCCGTCGCGGATGCGTGCCGTCACCGGCGTGCCCGCGTCGAGCGGCTGGAGGACAGCATCGTCCTCGCCGCGCACGATGGCCTTGAAGTGGACGGTCTGGCCCGGCTGGTAAATCGGGCGGTCGGTGTAGAGATGGGTGCTGTAGTCGCGCACCGTCGGCGCTGGCTGCCACCAGCCCCACTAGCCGCCACCGCCGGCGCTCCATTCATTGCTCAGGCCGGTCGCCGTCACGTCGAGGCCCTCTTCGGTTTCCACCTCGGCCAGCACGATCAGCGGCTGCGGGTCGATGGGCACCTCGCTGCGCAAAATGCCGTCCGCGTCGGTCGTGCCCTCGGCCAGCAGTTCGCCGTCGCGCGCATAGACGCCGACCGTCGCGCCCGCGATGCCCGCGTTCGCTTCGGCGTTGATGTTCGTTACCCAGGCCGCAAGCTCGCCCTCGATCTGCTTGAGCATCACCACGTGGCGCGTGAGGAGGACGATGAGCTGGTCGGTGCTGGCAAATTCGCTGCTGCCGTCGTGCAGGTCGAGCACGTAAAAGCCTGTTGGCACGTCGTCCGGAATCTGCGTTTCGACGACGCGCGCATAGTCCTCCGGGCCAAAGCCGGTGGCCTCCATCTGCCAGCTCTGCACCAACGGCAGATCGTCAGTGGCAATGGGGGCGTTTTCATTGCCCGCCACGCCGCGAAAGCCGGAGGCGTAGCGGTCGAGGAACTGTTCGCGGTCGAGGGCATAGAGGTTAAACGAGAGGGAGATGGGAATGTCCGGCGTGCTGGCCGCGTTCTGCTGGTGGCCGTTAAACAGCTGAAGCTGGAGCGCGCGCCGTCCGTCCACGTCGAGCACCTGGGCGTTGGCCCCGGAGCCAAAGCTGGCCAGCGGCTGCGGCTGATCGGTGAAAAAGCTCCACTGGTAGGGTTGGTTGAGGAAGACGTCGCCCTCCTCGTCGAGTAGGTCGGTGGAAAGCGTAACGGTGTACGTCTCGCTGGGTGTCAGCGGCTCACCCGGCGTAAAGGTGAAGCCATCGGTGAGAAAGCTGAATTTACCTCCAACAGTTGGCGTAATGGCAAAGGCCGCTTTAACGCTAGTCTCGTCGATTGCGCGGTCAAAGGAGACGGTAATGTTGCTGCGCGGCGGCGTGTACGACCTGCGCGGCGGTGAGACGTTTACTACCGGCGAGGGCACGGTGATGCTTGTTCCCCTTGGCAGGAAAACGGCCAGGTTGCCGATGTCGTGAAGGGGCGCATCCTCTGCACCGTACAAATCTACGGTGTACGTCTCGCCCAGCGCCAGCGGCGAGCCCAGCGTCACGGTTAACGCCAAGCCGTCGTCGCTCCACGCGTAATCAACAATCTGGATAAACTCTTGCACACCGCTCCACGTTTGTGGAAGAATCCGCAGCGACTGCTCCACCTCTCCCTGGTTCAACGGCACGTCAAAGCGTAGACGCAGGGCCATATTGTCGTCTAGCGGCGGATCCACAGTCAGCGTCGGGCCACTGGCGTAGTACGTCCAGATCGCATTTTGTGCAAGCGACGTGCCATCAACGGTCTTGCTCGTGGCGGCGAGGGTAAAAAAATAGGCGTGATCCTGAATAAGCGGCTGCTGCAAGTCGACGAAGAGCACGTTCTCTTTCCAGCGCAGCGCGTAATCCAGCGGCGGCTGCACGGAAAGCGCGGCCTCGACGCTCGCCTGATCCATTGGCTGCGTGAAAACGATGTAGATTGGCGGCTGTTTGTGAATGACTTGGTCAGGTGCCGGATACTGTTCCGCGATAAACTCCGGCAGCAGAGAGGCAGGCACGTTGGGCAAGGCAGGAAGCGGCGTGGGCGTTGTGGAAAGGGGTGCATTCGCCGGTGCCACGTCAGGCGTCGGCGTGGCCGTGTTGCCGTCCGGGCTGACCGGCACGTCGCCGGGCGAGGTTGGGGTCGGCGTTGCCGGGGGCGCGAGCGGGCTTTGCGCGCTGGGCAGTGCCAGCACGCCGGGTCTTGCAGCGGCGAGGGTCGTGAGCACGAGCAGGATGAAGAGTAGGGCGGTCAGCAGCAGGCGGCGCGACATGGGGCTTCCTTTATGTGGTTGTGGATGGACGGCGTAGAGCGCGGGGAATGGGACAGTTGGCTCTAATTTTACGAGAAGCACTGGGTTACCGCTTGATCCAAGCCGGACGAAAGTCGGACCGGTGGTGGGCTGTGTGGGGTGGGCCGTCCAACCAAGCCGGTCGACGTGACCGTCACGGCCCGCTGGGGGAACGGATAACCGACCAACGCCTGAGCCCTGATTGTCACCTGCTTCGACCCGCAGCAAAAAGCCGGGCGACTTATCGCCCGGCTTTTTGCTGCGCTGCTTTTCACTCGACAAAGGGAAATCTATGCTGCGGGCGCGAAATTCTTGGGGCGAAAGCCTTCGCTGTTAAGTGTAGCGCGTGCCGGAGACGCTTTTGACCAGCCACCCCGCTCACGCCTCCACCCCGCGGATGCGCTCGCCCGTGTCGACGAGGTACGCGCCCGCCTCCGTTTGAACAACCGGAAATTGATCCAGCGCACGGGTGGCTGGCCCTTGGAGCAGCTCGCCCTCGCGGCTGAACTGCGAGTTGTGGCAGGGGCACTTGAAGCGGTGTTCGCTGGCGTTCCAGTCGTAAAGGCAGCCCAAGTGAGTGCAGACGGTGTAGAGTGCCTTGGGACCAGATTCGGTCTGCACGAGCCAGAATTTGCCGTCGGCATTGCGCTTGGGCGGCGCGTCGACTGTCGGCAGCGCCGCGGCGTTGATAAAGAATTCGCCGCCAAATTCGCCCGCCTGAAAGCGCGGCATCAGAAAGCGGTAGCTCGACGCGCCGACGCCGACCGTCAACACGCCCAGCGCCGCGCCCCAGGCGTAGGTGAGGAATTCGCGGCGGGTGAACTGGCCCAATTCGGGTTCATCCGTGCGGGTTGTGGGGAAAGCAGTGGTCGTCATGGTTGTCCCTTAATCTAAGTCACCTGTTCGGCCATCGACGGCGACAAATGAATTCGGCATCGCTCGCGACCCACGAGAGACATCGGTCTATCGAAATCTTCTTCACTCCAGCGATTGCGCCACATTCACCGCGTCGCTGATCGTCCAATTCAGCCCGTCGGCGACGAGCAAATAGGTCAGCCCCTCCGCCCGCCACGTCAGCCACGCGACGTCGACCGTTGCGTCCCAGCGCAGGTCGTCGAGCGTCGCGGCGTTCTCACCGACGGGCGTGCCGCGCCAGTTGCCGCGCATAAAGACGCCCGGCTCGCCGTCGACCATGACCGGCCGCTGCTGCGAGGCTTCGAGCAGCGGCGGTGCACTCAATTCGCCCCGGGCCACGGCGAGCAGCAGCGTCGCAGCGCCGTCGGGCGCTTCGTCCCGCCACACGAGCGAGATTTCTCCCCCCGCCGTTACTGCGCCACCGAGAAAGTCGAGCCCGGCCGGCAATTCCTGCGGCACGAGCACGGGAAAGGGCGACTGCGCCCGCAGCTCGTCCAGCGAGAGCGGGCGCGCGCCCGGCCCAACCAGCGGCTCGACCACGGGCACGGTGACGCCGCTCAGCTCGGCTTCGCTGGTAAAGGCCAGGCCGAGCGCATCCAGCAGCGCGGCGCGCGTGGGCGGCGCGGCCAGCAGCGTGGTCGCCAGCAGCGCGAGGGCCAGCGCCACCGGCTGCCACAGGCGGCGCGGCAGCCGCAGCCTGTCGACCCAGCGAATTTGTCGGTCAACGCGCTGGGCGTCGGCCTGGCGCTGGAGGGACGCACCAAGCCGCTGCACAAACGCCGCGTCGGGCGTCTCCCCATGCGCGCGGTCGATCAGGGCCAGGGCCAGCGCGGCCTCGTCGGCGTCCAGCGCGTCGAGGTCGGCCCGGCTAAAGTCAAGCGCGTCCGGCGGCTGCTGGCCAGCCCGTTCCGGCTTGGCCTGTTGCCGGGCAATCAGCGCATTCAACTGCTCCGCCGCGCGCAGGTCGCCATCGTCCAATCTGCGTTTATCTGCGTTCATCAGCGGTTCCTTGTTCTGGATTCTGTTCCACATCTGCCACCAGCCAGCGGCGCAAATCGTGCACGCCGCGGTGGACGAGCATCTTGGCTGCCGCTTCGCTCTTGCCCATCGCCTCGGCGACTTCGCGGTGGCTTAGCTCCGCAAAAAAGCGCAGCGCCACCGCCTCCCCCCGTTCCGGCGAGAGCCGCCCCAGCAGCCGCGCCAGCTCTTCGCGGTCCAGCGTCGCCAGCGCTGCCTCGACGGGTGCGGGATCGGGGCTGGGCGCGGCGCGGGCGGCATCCAAGGGCAGCGGCTGGCCGGTGCGACGCCGCCGTCGGTAGAAGTCCGCCAGCTTGTGGCGGGCAATGCCGATCAGCCAGGTGGCGACGTGGCCTTCGCCGCGGAAGGTGTCGAAGCGTTCGAGCGCTGCGGTAAAGGTTTGCGCCGTCAGCTCTTCGGCGTCGGCGGCGTTGCCCGTGCGCGCGAGCAGGTAGCGGTAGACGGGCGTCACCTGCTGCTGGTAGATTGTGGAGAAGTCCGGTTGGGCCATGAGCCTGTTTGGGTGACGGGTCGCTGTTGATTAGTCGCGGCTGGCGGGGAAATGGTAACAGGTAATTTAGAGACGGGCGCAACTTTGGCGGAAGCGCGGCGTAAAGTAAGCGTGGCTGTCCCCGGCTGCATTCATCCATTACACAAATGTTTACACAACCTCGGAGAAGATCATGCAGCGTAGATTTATATTTTGGGCGTTGGTCAACCTGTTGGCGATTGGCCTCGTGGGGTGCACGCTGATAACGGGCGGCGTGCGCGGTTCCGGCGAGATGGTGAGCGAGCCGCGCGAAATCGGCGAGTTTGATGCGGTGCGGCTGGCGACGGTGGGCGAATTGCGCATCGCACAGGGCGAATCGACAGCGCTGACGGTCGAGGCGGACGACAACCTCCTGCCGCTAATCACGACGGCGGTGCGCAACGGCACGCTCGTCATCGGTACGCGACCCAACCAGGCGATTCGCCCCTCCACCGGGCCAATCTATACGCTAACGGTGACGACGCTGGAGGAGATCGGCGTTTCCGGCTCCGGCAACGTGGTGTCCGGGTCGATCAACAGCGAGAGGCTGACCCTCAACGTTAGCGGCAGCGGCAGCACGCAGCTGGACGGCGCTGCCGTGGATGAGATCAACGTGCGCGTTAGCGGCAGCGGCAACGTGACCGTGGCCGATCTGGCGACGGAAGCGGTGGCTATTAACATTAGCGGCAGCGGGAATGTGGAACTGGCGGGGGAGACAAGCTCGCAGACGGTCAACATCGGCGGTTCGGGCGCGTACCGGGCCGAATCGTTGAGCAGCCAAACGGCCGCGGTGTCCGTTGGCGGCAGCGGCGACGCAGCGCTGCGCGTGGCGGAAACGCTCGACGCCAGCGTGGGCGGCAGCGGCAATGTGCGCTACCGTGGCAATCCACAGGTGGAGCGCCGCGTGAGTGGGTCGGGCAGCGTGGAGCAGGTGGGGGAGTAATGGAGAAGGTGGGCGGTACGCGGACCGCTGCCAAAGCCCGCTCTCTAAATTTGTCTGGAGAGCGGGCTCCGGCAGCAGCGGGCTCACAGCATCCCCGGCGCGGCCCAAATATGAATGTGCACGCCGGTTCGCGTGCGGGCCGTGTCGGGGACGCTGTTTCGTTCCCCAGCAGCATCTTTGAAGTGTGCCATCTGCACGCGAGCGCCAGCGCCGCTATTCCGGCCGCGCCGCCAGCGTCACGTCGATCTGGCGCTCGTCGCCGTCGCGGAGAATGGTGAAGGTGACGGTATCGCCGGGGGTGGTGTAGCGTTCGAGGTAGATGAGCACGTCGTCGAACTGATTGACGGGCTGGCCGTCGATGCCGGTGACGATGTCGCCGCCGATGCCGACGCCTCTGCAAATAACGGAATAGCGCCCTTCAACGATTCCGTTGGCGCCGCGCAGGTTGGCGCGAGCGGCGGGCGAGCCCCGCCGCACCTCGTTGATCATCGCGCCGCGCAGCGTTGGCGGCACGCCCAGCGCTTCCGCACAGACCGGGTTGAGCGAGCCGCCCGCCACGCCAATGTACGCGTGCTGGTAATCGCCCGTCTCGATCAGCGACGGCACGACGCGCTCGACAATCGAGATTGGAATGGCAAAGCCGACACCGCTGTTCGAGCGCGTGTCCGAGTTGATCTGGGCGTTGACGCCAATCACCTCGCCCCGCTCGTTGAGCAACGGGCCACCGGAATTGCCGGGGTTGATCGCCGCATCCGTCTGGATCGCCTCCGGGATTTGGTACAACCCCTGCGAGGGAATCGTGCGGCCCAGGGCGCTGACGATGCCGCTGGTCAGCGTGCTTTCGAGGCCAAAGGGGTTGCCAATGGCGGCCACCCTCATGCCGGGGCGTACATTTGTCATATCGCCTCGCTGCACGGGCACGAGGTTATAGCCGCGCGGGTTGATTTTAATGACGGCGAGGTCGCTGTCGATGTCCGTGCCCACCACGTCGGCAATGGCCATCGTGCCGTCGGGAAAGGTGACCTGCACCTCCCTCGCCCCCTCTACCACGTGGTTGTTGGTGACGATGTGGCCGTCCATGTCCCACACGAAGCCGGAGCCACCGCTAAAGGGCAGCAGCACGTCGTCCGGAATGTTGGGCAGCTCAAAGTCCGGCGCGGGCTCACCGGGTTCACCGGGTGGAACCAGCGGCGGCTGGCCGGGCAAGCCGGAGTGGAGCGTGCCCAGATCGGCGGTTGTGCCAAAAATGGCGATGTTGACCACGGACTGGTTGACCTGCTCGTAAATGTTCATCAGCGCCGCCGTCTCGTAATCCACGCCCGCTTCCGGCGTGGCCACGAGCACCAGCGGCTGGGCCGTTACCTGCGGGGCGGGCGCGCTCAAGCCGCCGCTGGCGTTGGAGACGGTCTGTGCGCGCGAGAGGCTGGCCGTCCCGCCTGCGCCGTCTCGCGAGAAGAAAGCAAAGCCGACGGCGCTCGTCGCTACGCAGCCAAAGAGCACCAGGGCCAGCAGCCCGCTGCCGATCCACAGCATCGAGCGGCGGCTGCTGCGCTCGCCGTCGTCGAGCGCTTGCGGCTCGCGCTGCTCGGCAGTGGATGGCGTGCGCAGCGTGGAGTGCAGGCCGCGGACGGGCGGCTCGCTGCTCTGTGTGAGCTGTCGCGAGTCGGTCCGCTGGGGATCGGGCCGTTGAGGATCGGGCTGTTGAGGATCGGGCTGCTGAGGATCGGGCTGCTGCTCAAAATTGGGGAAGGAACTAGCCATGGGTTTCTTTCATTTGTCAAAATATCCGGTAGAATCACCGGTCGGAAGCTTCCCGCATTATAGAGGCCGCACCGCAAATCGACAGTGGGAGCGCTTGCACTTGCTACACGGGGGCGGGTCGACTCGGAAAGGGGAAGGGCGTGTTCGCTTCAGGGCGCATATCAATTTGGGGGTGAGGTCGAATGCCCTGCCAGCACAGATTTGCCTCAAACAGAAGTCTACTCTTCGCTTCCAGCAATTCCAAATTCGGAAAAATTTCTAGCGGATTTTGCGGAGCAAGCGGATTCAAATGGCTTTTTCTGATTGAAATCCGTCTTGATCTGCCCCAATCCGCTGCATCCGCTAGCTAACTTTGGAATTGCTGATTCGCTTCACATCTCCTTGACAAAAAGCAGCTCCCCGCCGTCCGATCCAACCGTGCTAACGTTCGGCTGAAAAATATATTTGGCAGGGTGTGAAAAGTCCGCCAGTGCATCGATCTCCGTCAGCCCGCGTTCGCAGATAAACTGAACAAGCGCCCCCTTCAGCGCTTTTGACCAGTGGCTGACTGTGCGCAGCTTTTCTCCCTTGCGCTCGACAAACTTCACCCGCCAGCGCGCCCGCACAGCCGCCTTTCCATCCCACGCGCGGCGATGCGCCCCCGGCAGCAAATCCCACACGACTTGATTGTCAATCGGGGCTTGAGCGTCGACCAGCTCGCTCAACGTGCTGCTGATGTGCGGTTCCCAAAAGGTGCTGACTTTGCCCAGCACGGGCAGTGCTGCCTCGATTTTGAGCTTGTAATTGGGGATGAGATCGGTGGGGCGCAGAATACCCCAGAGGCCGCTGAAGAGGAGGGCGTGATCGTCAAAGGCCTGCTGCGTCGATGCGTCGAGCGAGGGGTAGTCGAGGGCATTGAACAGCACACCGGTGTAGCGCTCGATGGCGGGCAGCAGTGGGGTATCTGCAAGATTGGCGTTGGCGTCAATGGCGGCATCGAGGGCGCTGGTTTTAACGCCGAAGAGCTTGCGCAGTTCGTCGCGCGGCAGGTCATCAAGCGCCTCGTGCAGCGCGGCAATGACCTCGCGGCGCGCGTCAATCAGGCTGGGAAACGACGTTGCGTCGGACAGGGGACCGTCCTCGCTGGCAAAGCCAGCGCTGGCCTTGCCTTCGGAGGGCGGGAGCAGGATGGTGTAGCTGGGCATAGATTCGGTGTGACAACCGTTTCGCTCGTTTTTATGCCTCTGTCGATTCCGGTTTATCCGTCTCTAAAGGTTCCGTCTCTAAAGGTTCTGTCTCTAAAGGCTCCGTCTCTAAAGGCAAAGACTCCAAAAACGCATCGAGCTGCTGTCTAAGAAGGGTAAGCTCTTGTGGCTCCAGCCCCGCCAACCGCTCCTGCGGCTCCAGCCCCGCCAACCGCTCCTGTGGCTCCAGCCCCGCCAACCGCTCCTGTGGCTCCAGCCCCGCCAACCGCTCCTGTGGCGTCGCCGTCTCGATGATGCGTTTGCGGTAGGCTTCGCCCAACTCAAGAATATCCTGCGGTGTAACTTGTGTCGACATTGTGTTTTCTCCTTGCTGCAACTTCCTGCGCAACCCCAATAAATACATTTCTAACTGCGTCGGCTCCACCGACTCGTTCAATCGTTGAAACGCTTCATCTCGTTCACGTTGGCGCGAGGCAAAGACCTTGACAAAGGCGTTGTGCTCGTCCGCTGGCAGCTCGTTGAGCAAGATTAGCCCCACCCGCGACAGCAGCGGCAGTGCGCTGCGGTAGACGCCCGGCGACACGCGCTCGTAGCCCCACTCGGCCAGACGCTCGGCTCTCGGCGTGCGCGAACTGAGAATGAAGGTGGCCAGCTCGTCGTCCGCCAGCCGCTGGGCGCGACCGTAAAAATAGTCGTAGCCCACCGCCTGCTGTAAGGCCTCCACGGTAACCGATTCCGAATACTTGAACTCCAGCAGCACGTGCTGCGCCAGGGTATCGCGGATGCCCTCTGGCAGCACTCTGCGCTGTTCCTCCGTCCACTGGTCGCTTTCGCGGCGCAGCAGCAGGATGTCCGCCCGCGGTGGCTCGCTTGTGATGGGCACTTCCGTTTGCACGGTGATGCCCACCGGCGTCAGCAGCAGCTCCAGCAGCGTCCCCAACAGCCGATGCCACTGCGTCTGCGGCGGCGATTTTGCTGGTTCCGTTAAATTGGGCTGTGGCTCTCCCGCTTGTTCAACGCTCATGCAGAAAGTATAGGCACTTGTTTGGCGCTTGTCAATGACGCCCTGTTTGAGAGATATTCAACAATCGTGTATTTTGTGAACGCGTGTGCTATAATCGACCGCACTTCGCCATTTTTTTATAAACCCAGAATTATGACACAAAATCTCACGATTGTTGAACGTCCCCAAGCCGCACGTCGCAGCTGGCTGCGGGCGCTGGTGGCCGTCGCCTTTCTTGCGCTCTGCCTCGCCCTGGGGCTGCTGCTGGGCCGCTGGATTGCGCCGCAGCCCGCCATCGGCGTCGTCCGCTTTGATGCGCCCATTGATTTCGTCACCGCCGAGCAGATTATCACCGTGCTGGATGAAGCGCGGCAGGACCCGACCATCGAAGGCGTGGTCGTCGAAATTCTCAGCCCCGGCGGCTTTGCGACGAGCAGCGAGAGCATCTTTTATTCGATGCTCCAGCTGCGCGAAGAGAAGCCGCTCGTCGTCAGCATCGACGGCTTGGCGGCAAGCGGCGGCTACTACATGGCGGCAGCGGGCAACCGCATCTACGCGCCCGCCAGCGCCTATGTCGGCAACATTGGCTCGCGCGGCGGCAGGCCAACCGACCCTGCCCTTTCACCCTTTGAGCTGAGCACCGGCCCCTACAAACTCACCGGCGGCTCCCGCTTTGATCGCATCCGCCAGCTTGATTTGGTGGGCGGGGCCTTTGTGGCGAACGTGGTGCACCAGCGCAGCAATTCGCCCTACAACCCGCTCAACGTCGAGCCGGAGACGGTGGCCGAGGCGCGCATCTACCTCGGTAGCGAAGCGCTCGCCATCGGCCTGATTGATGAGGAGGGCGGCACCAGCGACGCCATCCTCGCCGCCGCCGAACTGGCCGAACTGGGCGAGGACTTTGCCACGGTCGACCTGCTCGAGCGCTACGACATCGAGATCGTGCCGCCGCTGCCCGAATTTGCTGCCCTAGCCGGCACGCGCGCCGACTTTGACATGAAGGACTACATCCGCGAGATGGTCGAGACCGCGCCGCCGGACATGATCTATCTGCTGGACGAACGCCTTGCCCTGCCCGCCATGGGGGAGACGACGGCCCTGCGCAAGCAGTTGATGGAGCTGCGCGAAGGGCGTTAAGAACCCCCATCCCCGGCCCTTCTCCCGCAACGGGGGAAAGAGTCTGTACGTAACGTTGGTCCATCCCGATACGGCTCCCTCCCCTCCAAGGGGAGGACTGGGGAGGGTTACCGCTCGGCCCACCACTCAATACAATTTTCTCTACCTCCATGACCCAACCCACCCGCAATCGCCTGCTCCTGGTGCTCGTTGTTATCCTGGGGCTGCTGCTGCTGACGCTGCCCGCCCTCATCCGCGTGACGACGCTGGGCTACGCACCCTTTGGCAACGACAACAGCGGCTACGCGCCGCCGGAGATGCCCGAACTCAGCGTCGCCGCCACGCCCGAGCCCACGCCCACCCCCTTTGCCCTGCCCGACGCACCGGAGTTCGCCGAGGCTGCGCTGCGCCCCGGCCCCGTGATCGTCGACCTGGCCCACTTTAATTCCATCGACCCGCTCAGCCTTCAGCCGCTCGCCGATGCGCTGGCGGACCGCGGCGTGGGCCTGCGCTTCTGGTTCACCGATGTCGATCCCTTTGAGCTTCAGAGCGCCAACGATTTCCCCGACCAGTCCGAGGAGCTGGCCGCGCGGCTGGCGGACGCCAGCGCGCTGGTGGTCGCCAGCCCGTTTTTTCTGTGGACGCCCGAAGAGATTGACGTGGCGCGGGACTTTGTCGCCGACGGCGGTCGCCTGCTGCTGATCAGCGACCCGGATTTATTTGGCGACTACGCACCGATTGTCAACATCGTGGGCGAGCCCTTTGGCGTGGTTTTCAACGAAGATTATCTCTACGATACCGAGCGCAACGACCGCAACTTTATCAACTTTTTCGCCGATGACTTTAGCGGCGAGGCGGCGGAGCTGGAGGGCAGCCTCGTGGCCTTCTACGGCGCGCGCTCGCTCAGCGGCGACGTGCAGCCGCAGGTGCGCACCGTCGACACAACGTTGAGCAGCGTGCGCACGGGGCTGACGGACTTTACCGTGGTGGGCGTGGCCGGGCTGGCGGAAAATGGAACCGCCGGGCGCGTGCTTGCCATGAGCGACATCGACGTGCTGGCCGAGCCCTACGTCGAGCGCCACGATAATCGACGGCTGGTGCGCTTTGTAGCGGATTTCCTGGCCGACAGCCTGCGCGAAGAGACGATCATCGATTTTCCCAACTATCTCAGCCGCGAAGTCACGCTTGTCTACGGCAGCCAGAGCGCGCTGGACGCGGCGCTGCTCGTCAAAACGGCGCAGCTTCAGCAGCGACTGCAGCAGACGGGGCGCACGCTCGGCCTCTCGCGCACCGCCGTGATCACGCAGACGGAGACGCTAACCGAAACCGGAATGCTGACTGGGCTGGAGCTGCCGACCGATGGCGAGCCGTTGACCAAAGCGGTGGAGTTGAGCGATGCAGACGTGCCGACCGCGATCAGCGTGCTGACCGCTTCGGAGGTGGTCACCGGCGACGGCGTTGACGGCGGCAGCGGGATCAACGGCACGCTGCCGCTCGCCGCCAACCCCCAGGACGAGCGCGACGTGCTCTACCTTGCCTCCTACGAGGTGGCCGACGCCGAAACGACGCTGCTTGCCGATCTCGGCATCGAGCTGCGCCGCGTCGTCACCACGCCAACGCCCACGCCGACCCCGGCGCCCACGGCTACGCCGACGCCCACGCTGCCCGCGCCGCCCGCCCGCTCAACGCTGCCGCCGCCGGGCGACATCACCGGAACCGAAACGCTGACGGACGATGTGCCGCTGACGGACACACAGCCGTTGACCGATGTGAACCCTATTACCGATGTGGAGCCGCTGACGGACACGGAGCCGCTGACCAATGTTGAGCCGCTGACGGGCGCGGAGCCGCTGACCGAAGTGCAGCCGCTGACCGAAGTTATCCCGCTAACTGAAACCGAGCCGCTGACCGAGGTGATCCCGCCCACGGGCACGCCGCCGTTGACCCTGCCCAATCCGCTCACGGACGTTGTGCCGCTGACGACGACCGGGTCATTCCTGGGCCTGCTCTTCCGCTCTCAGGCCCTGACGGAAACGGTCGCTGAACCGCTTACCGACACGGATGCGCTCACGGAAACCGTTGTTGCTACCGAAGTGGAAGGCGTGACCGAGACCGACGCGCTGACAGACGGCGAAGCGTTGACAAACGGCGCGTCGCTCACTGGCTCCGCGGGACTAACCGCCACGGCCACGCTCACGCCGACGCCGGTCCCCACGCCCGAGCCGATTGTCACGACCTACCTCCAGCGCGACGACGGGCTGCGCCTGCTCGCCAGCGAGACGGTGCTGATCACCCAGCGCCAAAATTCGAGCGGCAACCGCACCGTGGCCGTGCTCGGCGAGAGCAGCGCGGCTCTCGGTGCCGGGCTGGATCGGCTGCTCGAAAGCGACTTTAGCGACTGCTTTACCACCGACGACACCGCGCTTTGCCCCTTCGAGCCCGACATTGAGGAGGAGGTCGCGCCCAGCGCTGGCCGGACGCAAGACGATGCCTCCGCCCCGTCCAGCGGAAGCGCCACGCCCGACCCGGATACCGACCCGGATGCTGACCCGGATGCTGACCCGGACGCCGAGCCGGCCGATCCGGACGCTGAGCCGACGACGGTGCCCGCCGCGCCGGGCGGCGAGCCGGATGGCGATGCCGCACTGCTCATTATCGACGACAACGACAACGCCGAGGAGGGCGAGATCAGCGAGGCGGACACCTATATTTCGCTGCTCACGCAGGCTGGCTACAGACCGGATCTGGAGACGACAGCGGCGGGCTTGCCCGATGTGGCGGATTTGCAAGTCTACGACGTAATTATTTGGAGCGCGGGGGGCTACGCCGCGGGTGGGCCAACGGTCGACGACCTGACGCCGATTTTCGAGTATCTCAACGAGGGGGGGCGCTTGTGGATCAGCAGCCGCACGCCTTTCTTTGGTGAATCGTTCGAGCCAGCATCCGCGCTGGTCGACGCCGTGGCGCTGGACGGCATCCCGGAGGTCACACAGGGATTTCCGGATGAGCCCATTGCGCTGGAAGGCAATCTCGCACCGGTGATGCCGCTCGTGCAGGACGAGGCAAACGATTCGCTGTTCGTGCTGCAAAGGGGGCCGGAGAGCGAAGACTCGGAAGCCCCGCTGCTCTTCGTCTTCACCGACGCCAATGAAGCCGAGCCAACGGGCGCGCGGCTGGCCGTGCTGGGTATGTCCATCGATTGGCTGCCGGCGGAATATGGATTGCTGCTCGTGGAGAATATGACGGCGTGGATGTTGAGCGAGTAGGAGATTTAACGCGGAGGCGCGGAGAAGGCGCAGAGGGCTGTGGAGAGAAGAAAAGAGGACAAACACCATCATGCGATCCCGCCTCTTCACCCTCTACCAGCGGCTGCTGATCTGGCGCGTGCGTGCGCAGCAGTGGGTGTTCGCCCAGTTCCTCAGCCGTCGCCGCGCCGATCTCGCCGGGGCCGACCTCAGCTACCTTGTCCTCAGCGGCACAAACCTGCGCGGCGCCGATCTGCGCAACACCAACCTGCATCACAGCGATCTCTCCAACGTCGACCTCACCGACGCCGACCTCAGCGGGGCGGACCTCAGCGGGGCGCGCGTCAGCGAAACGCAGCTGGCGCAGGCCAAATCTCTCCGGCGCACGATTCTTCCCGACGGGACGATTCATCTGTAAGCCAAAAATTTAACGCAAAGGCGCGGGGGTAAATCGCATTTTTCTGCCGCGATCTTTACACATGCGTTTCGTACAGCGAATAGCGCTGGCGCGGCTCGCCACCAAAGCGGGTCGCCAGCGCGCGAGCGGGGGCGTGCAGCTTGGCGTCCGTCAGCGGGCCGACATCGACGTGCTGCCAGCCGCGCGCCGTGGCCGAAGCCAGTGCGTGGCGCAGCAGCTGGGCGCCAACGCCCCGCCCGCGCCAGTCGCGCGCTACAGCGCCGTAAAGCAGCCGACCGCCCACAATTTGCCCGCCCATAGTGGGTCGCCGGCTGCGCCAGGCCAGCCAGGCGCGCCCCGCCGCGTTGCGCCCGCCCCGCGCGCGCTGCATCGCCGGGGCAAAATCACCCTGCAACAGCACAAACCCCACCGGTTTCTCTTCGTCTGCGTCGTCTGCGTAAGCCACCCAGCCGTGCAGCGGCCAGGCCCCCAGCCAAGCCAGCAGGAAATTCGCCTCGGCTTGATCCGGCGGCACAAAGCCCAGTTGACTGGTGGTGGCCTCGCCCAGCAGCGGCAGCAGATCGCCCGCCAGACGCGCCGGATCAAGCGGGGCAATTTGCGCCGACGCGCGCTCGGCATTGGTGAAAGCGGCGGCGGGGGCGGGTGAAAGCGGTATGTGAAAGAGATGGGCGTGCTGGATCGGCTGCCAGAGGCGCTCGACCAGTTCGGGCAGGTAGGGCGGGTTGTAGGGCGTGTGCAGCGGCGGCGTTACGTGGAAATAATTTTGGAGCACGCCGCTTGGCAGGTGGGGGGAGAGCTCCAGGGGCGCAATCAGCCGCCGCGATCCCTGCTGCTGGAGCGGCTCGGCCAGCGCACCCATAAATTGGGCGAGGGCCCCCGCACCGTTCGCCACCTGGGGCAGGGCCAGGTAGCCCGCTGCGCCGCGGCGTCGCGCGTCGTGCAGCAAAATGCCCGCCGCCACCGGCTCCTCAAAGACGGCGCCCATGCTCGCGCCCAGCCCACTGGACGTTTTGCCCCGGCCGCTGGGCGGTGAGGGGACGCGCCGCGGGAGCGCTTCAAGGTGTAGGGGCAAGGGAGTGAACCGCGCGAGATGTTCGTGCAGCGCCGGACTATTTGGCAGCGCGTCGCGCGGGGTAGTCTGGAGCAAGCGGCTCAGCGTGGGCCAGTGCGGCGGCACCCAGCGCCTGTCGCGTACGCCGAGACGCCACCAGTTGCTCAGAAATGTTCGTCGCCCCCACCAGCCCTCGGCGACTTGCGTGTGAAAGTTATAGTACTCGATCAAGAGCTTGTGACCTCGTTTACGCTGTAGATTATACCGAAATGAAAAAAATGTGGAAAAAGCTGGGGAAAAGCAAGGGGTAGCTGGGGACAATTCTCTTGAGCGCTTACCGCAGAAATTGGCTGCGAAAATCTAATGTTAATTTTTTCGCTCTCTTGCCCAGCCCCGAAAGTGCTATTTGGTAGCAACCAAATCGGTTCAAGCTACATCTTGCGTAGAACAGACGTTTGGCTGCGGCAAACGCAGGAATTTTAACGAAACCGAGCTAATTTCTACCCTTGCCGAAGTTGTCAAGCCCTCAAGTTCCTGCTACACTCGCGCCACAACAGAACGCAGACAGTCTTTTAAGCAGAAGCCCGGCAGATGGTTTAACAGACCGCTGTGTTTGGCGATAGAACAGCCGAATAGCGCCTGCTTCCCCAGCCATCTTGCGTCCTCGCTTGATGGCTTTCACGTCAAAAAAACAGTCAAATCGTTTGTTCCAGCCGCGATGCCCCTGCATGGTCGGCGGGAATTCTTTTTTCAAAAATACGGCCTGTTTGTTTAACGTCGTTATTTTGCTTGATGTCATTCTAAAGTACTAATTCATTATATCTTGCGCTCAGTTGCTTGCCGCCAAACCAACCGCCTGGCCAATGTGCTTTGTCGGCTTGCGCCAACATTGGTAGGCAGATTCGCAGCCGAGCGCCCAGAGCCGCTGGACGGAGGGTAGAGCCTTGAACAACCGTGCCTCATCAAATTCATCAACAACCAGTTCTTTGCCAATGCAGCGCCAGGAGATAGAGCCGCTCAGCACCCCAGCGCGGAACCCGGACCCAAGCACCACGCGCAACGGACAGCAGGCCGGTCACCGAGGCGATTTTGCCAACCACAGCGCCTCCGTAGTTCAAACTGCCGGCGACCAGGGCACGGAGCCCGCTGATCTAGCCAGCGGCGCGGAACTTGGCATAGAATTTAACGGCGAACCCCGTTCGGCGGCCCACGGCTTCGATGCGGACGCGGCGTGGCGCATGACGCTGGCAGATTTGGCGATGCAAATGCCGCCCACCCAGTTTGATACGTGGCTGCGCGACACTTACGTGCTCGCCTACGAAGACGGTGAGTTTATTCTCGGCACGCCCAACGGCTTTGCCCACGGCTGGCTGGACAAGCAGGTGCGCCCCAAAATCAAGCGCACCCTGGGCCGCATTGCTGGCCGCACGGTGCAGGTGACGTTTCGCACTGCGCCGCGTGCCCTGCCCGCCGAGGCGGATCTGAGCGACATGCCGCTCTACAGCGGCGCTTTGGCCGGAGTAGAAACCAGCAGCGGAGCAAACCACAACGGCATCGACGGCCACGCTGGCTTGAACGGGCGCTTGCCTCCGGGGCCAAGCACGGGCCCAAGCGCGGGGCCAAGCGCGGGTCCAAGCATGGAGCTAAACGCGGGAGCGAGCGGTGGAGAAAGCGGCGATTCGCACGTCGATAGCGACAGGGGTGGGGAGCTAAAGCCAAATCTAGATGGAGCCTCAGCCAGTTCAAACGGGCATTCGCCTGCTCAAACCAATGGTGCACCCGCCAATGGTGCATCCGCCAGTGGGCGAACGGGCACGGAGTCAAATGGGGAGGCCCCGCTCGATCGCTCCACGTTGCCTTCGCTGGCTGCTTCCGCGCCTGCTTCCATGCCCGTGCACAGGAGGGCCAGCGTGGGGGATAGCCCAACCAATCCGCTCTTTGTTTTTGAGACATTTGTGGTTGGCAAGTATAACCAACTGGCGCACGCGGCGGCGCAGGCCGTGGCCAACCAGCCGGGCCACGCCTTCAACCCGCTCTTTATCCACGGCGGCGTGGGGCTGGGCAAGACCCATCTGCTGCACGCCATTGCCAATCGCGCCTGTCAATTGGGCTGGGCCACCCGCTATTGCACCTCCGAGCAGTTCACCAACGACCTGATCAGCGCCATCCGCACGCAGGACACCGAAGCCTTTCGCAATCGCTACCGCGAAGTCGACGT
Source organism: Caldilineaceae bacterium (assembly GCA_965213535.1). Classification (GTDB taxonomy): domain Bacteria; phylum Chloroflexota; class Anaerolineae; order Caldilineales; family Caldilineaceae; genus JBCCFC01. Next base: position 4,021,750 of record OZ243888.1, on the reverse strand, counting down.
GCTGCTGATCGACGACATCCAGTTTATCGGCGGCAAGGAGAGCACGCAGGAGGAGTTCTTTCACACCTTTAACCACCTGCACTCGCTTGGTCGCCAAATTGTGATTAGCAGCGACCGACCGCCCAAGTCGCTCGCAACGCTGGAGGAGCGGCTGCGCAGCCGCTTTGCCGGCGGTCTGCAGGCGGATATCTCCAAGCCGGACTATGAAACGCGCGTGGCGATTTTGCAATCTAAAGCGCGGCGTGCAGACGTGTATATCCACGAGGATGTGCTGCGGCTGGTGGCCGAGCGGGTGGAGAGCAACGTGCGCGAGCTGGAAGGCGCGCTCAAGAGCTTGGTTATGCAGGCCAGGATGCGCGACAGCAACACCTTGAGCCTGCCGCTTGCCGAGCACATGCTGGACAATCTCGCGCCGCAGCGCGTGCCCTGCGCCCCCGCGCTGGTGATTCAGATTGTGGCCGAACACTACCGGCTGTCTCCGGAGGAGCTGACGGGCAAGCGCCGGCCCAAGAACATTGCCCACGCGCGCCAGGTGGCCATGTATCTGCTGCGCGAGGAGAATGGTCTCTCGCTGCCGGTGATCGGCGAACACCTGGGCGGGCGCGATCACAGCACCATTCGCTACGGCATCGGCCGCATAGAGGAAGCGCTCGATACGAACGACGCCCTGCGCCGCGACATCATGCAGCTGCGCGAGAAAATCTACGCGCCCTTTCGGGATTAGCGCTTTCGGTGATGCTGATTAAAAGAGGTTGGGCCACGAACCACACGAACTACGAAACTTCCGCAGCTGGGTCCTTCTGCTTCGTGTCGTTCGCGCAACCTCGTAGGTTCCTTTGACATTTGGAAGGTGGCCCTCACCCCCGGCCCCTCTCTCCCGGTCCCTCTCCCACCGTGGGAGAGGGGAGAGATTGGCTCCCTTCTCCCAGAATGGGAGAAGGGCTGGGGATGAGGGCGCGCTCGACTCACCTTTCAAGCCTTTCATGTTCAATCGACACCCTCCTCCGTTGGTAGCTGGGATGAGGGCGCGCTCGACTCACCTTTCAAGCCCTCTCCACAAAACGTCAACAGAACCTAGCCAATTCGTGACCAAGTTTTCTCCGCTACCTTTTCGCAACAGTCGCCGATTTGGAATCCCTGCTGCGCTTCCGGCAGCGCTTGCCAGATCGAGGGTCCTACAGTACACTCAATCTACCAAAGCAGCGCGGCTTGCAGCGGTAAGCCGACGAATAAAATTTTGCAGTTGACGCCGCGAACGAGGGGCGATTTATGGCCAAACGAACAAAATCGAGCAGCACCAACGGCAGCAGCAAAAGCAGCACCAACGGCAGTGGTCTGGACGGTCGCCACAAGGCGCTGGAGACGACGCTGGCCAACCTCAACAAGCGCTTTGGGGACGGGGTGGTGATGAAGCTGGGGGAGGCGCGGGCGCTGGAGGTGGAGTCGATTCCCACCGGTTCGCTCAGCCTGGACATCGCCCTCGGCGTGGGCGGCGTGCCAAGGGGGCGCATCGTCGAAATCTACGGCCCCGAATCGAGCGGCAAGACCACCGTCTGCCAGCACATCATCGCCGAAGCGCAGAAGCAGGGCAGCCTGTGCGCCTTTGTCGATGTCGAGCACGCGCTCGACCCGGCCTACGCCCGCAAAATCGGGGTCGACGTGGACAACTTGTACATCTCCCAGCCGGACACGGGCGAGCAGGCGCTTGAAATTACCGAGGCGCTGGTGCGCTCGGGCGCGATGGACGTGGTGGTGGTGGACTCGGTGGCGGCTTTGGTGCCGCGCGCCGAGATCGAGGGCGAGATGGGCGATTCGCACATGGGGCTGCAGGCGCGCTTGATGAGCCAGGCGCTGCGCAAGCTGACGGGCGTGGTCAAGTCGAGCGGGACCTGCCTGATTTTCACCAACCAGCTGCGCCAGAAGATTGGGGTGATGTTTGGCAACCCGGAGACGACGTCGGGCGGCATGGCCTTGAAGTTCTACGCCTCGGTGCGCTTGGACATCCGGCGCATCCAGAGCATCAAGCAGGGGACGGACGTGATTGGCAACCGCACCAAAGTCACCGTCAAGAAGAACAAGGTGGCGCCGCCCTTCAAGGTGGCGGAGTTTGACATCATGTACAACGAGGGCATCTCGACGGAGGGGGACCTGATCGACCTGGGGGTGGAGCACGACATCATCGACAAGCGGGGCTCCTTCTACAACTACGGGGACGAGCGCCTGGGCCAGGGGCGCGAGAACGCCAAGACCTTCCTCGGCGAGAACCCGCACTACGCCGCCGAAATCGACGCCAAGGTCCGCGACCTCTTTGGCTTGCCCGTGCGTGCGACCCCTTTGGATGCGGGGACGGATGTGGAGAACGACGCAGCAGAAGCAGAGAGCAAAGACAAAGCAGCCGAGGCGCAAGCGGCTTAATCTGCTCGCGATCCGGCCACATAGATAAAAAGCGCTGTAGTGTTACTACGGCGCTTTTTTGTTTTATGTTAAAATAGAATGAGCGGGCGAAAATCGCGCCGCTGCACATTAAAATTGTTACTGCCGTTCACCACATTGTCTGATTTTGCGTGAACGGACGCCGATAGAGGATTTGAGATGGACCCAACCCTTGTTTTGAGCATTATCCTCGCGCTGCTTTTGGGGGCGGCGGGGGGAGCGTACCTTGCATTTGGGCGCGGCCAGCAGGCAGGCGTCGAGACGGAGCAGGAGCGTTTACGCGCGGCGCAGCAGAGCGCGGAGGAGCAGTCCAAGCGAATTTTGAGCGAGGCCGAGGCGGAGATCAAGCAGCAGCGGCTGTCGCTGAAGGAAGAGGAGGTGACCCGGCGCAACGAGATTGAGGAAGAGATCGTCCAGCGCCGCAAAGATCTGGAACGGCTGGAGGATCGTCTGCAGAAGCGGGTGGAGACGGCGGAACAAAAGCAGGAGCAGATGGAGCGCAGGCAGGAACAGCTGGAGGAGCGCGACCGCAAACTTAACCAGCGCGACAGCCGACTCAACCAGCGCGAATCGCAGCTGCAGCAGGCCGAAGAGGAGCAGCAGACGGAGCTTCAGCGGATTGCAAACATGAGCGTGGATGAAGCGCGCGGCGTCCTGCTGGCGCAGGTGGAGCAGCAGAGCCGCGACGAGATGGCGCGCGTCGTCCGCGAGGTGGAGGCTGAAACGGCGCAGGATGCCGACCGGCGGGCGCGCGAAATCATCACGCTCTCGGTGGAGCGGCTGGCCAGCGAACACATCGCCGAGTACGCCGTTAGCACGGTCGATCTGCCGTCGGACGACATGAAGGGGCGCATTATTGGCCGGCAGGGGCGCAACATCCGCGCCATTGAGCAGGCGATTGGGGTTGACCTCGTGGTGGACGATACGCCGGAAGCCATCATTATCAGCAGCTTTGATTCCGTGCGCCGCGAGGTGGCGCGGATCGCGTTGACTAAGCTGGTGGCGGACGGGCGCATTCACCCGACGCGCATCGAAAAGGAAGTGGAGCACGCGCAGCAGGAGATCGAGCAGGTGATTCGCGAGGCGGGCGAACAGGCGCTGATCGAGACGGGCAACCAGGGTCTTCATCGCGAGCTGCAAAAGCTGCTGGGGCGGCTCAAGTTCCGCACCAGCTACGGCCAAAATCAGCTCAACCACGCCATCGAAACGGCCCACATTGCAGCCATGATCGCCAGCGAACTGCACGCCAACGTCAAAGTAGCGCGGCTGGGCGGGCTGCTGCACGACATTGGCAAGGCCGTGAGCCACGAAGTCGACGGCCCACACGCGATTGTGGGCGGCGAAATCGCGCGGCGTTACGGCATCAACGAGGCGGTGGTCAACTGCATTGCCAGCCACCACGGCGAAGTGGAACCGCAGAGCGTGGAAGCGGTGATCGTGGCGGCGGCGGATGCGATCAGCGGGGCGCGGCCAGGGGCACGGCGCGAAAGCCTGGAGGCCTACATCAAGCGCGTGACAGCGCTGGAGGAGATCGGCAACAGCTTTGAGGGCGTCGAGCAGACCTTTGCGATCCAGGCGGGGCGCGAAATCCGCGTCATCGTGCAGCCGCAAGCGGTGGACGATCTGGGCGCGGTGGAGCTAAGCCGCTCGATTGCCAAACGCATCGAGGACAATCTCGAATATCCGGGGCAGATTCGCGTCACCGTTGTGCGCGAGACGCGCTCCGTGGGTTACGCAAAGTAACCTCGGTGAACAGCACATAAGCAAAAAGCGGAGCCAATCATATTGGCTCCGCTTTTTGTTGCCAAGCAAGTTGGACAACCGTCTAAAAATTGCAGCTTACTATTGTAAAGAAACTGTAAGGCACAGTTTGTCAATTCTGGTATACACTTGTGCAACAGCTCTTATGAATGTTTGATGGAATGAATGTTTGATGGAAAGCAATTGCGCCACACGAGTGGTGTCGCATTTAGTACAAAAATAGCAGTTGCTTGCAACGCCTGCTTTACTCATTAAGGAGAATCTACATGGCTGAACTAATCAAGGTTTCTGCGCAGTCCCGCTCCACTGCCGTTGCGGGAGCCGTGGCCGGGGTTATGCGAGAGGAAGGGTACGCGGAGATGCAGGCGATCGGTGCGAGCGCCGTCAACCAGGCCATTAAGGCGGTTGCCATTGCGCGTACTTACCTAGAAGAGAACGATATCGATTTGGCAGTCGTGCCCCGCTTTACGGAGGTCATCATCGAGGGCAGCGAGCGTACGGCCGTGCGGCTCGCCGTTTTCAAACGCCCCGCAACGTTGACCAATGCCACCTACACAAACGGCCACGTTCCCGTCACGCGCGAAAGGGTGAGCGAGGCTGTTTCCACAAATTAACTGCGCCAGCAGCCGCTTGCGCAGCAAGCTGGCCCAAGCGCTCGATTCGCTGCCGGACACTTGTTTAGCGCTGTTTTTGAAGCGGGCGGGCGGCGGTAGATGGACTTATCGAGCAGGTTTTTCTCCCAAATCGGTGAATTGATACGCTTCGCTACGTCAGGTACGTCCGGCAAGTTAGGCTGATCCAAGAAAATAAATATATCGCGAATGTGACGGTCACTGCCCGCAATCGGTGAAGAATTCGCAGAATTGTCTGGGCAGCGACTATCACAGGGGATAGCCAATTTTCTGGAACGGCCTTACCTCGTCAACCCGTTCAGCATAACAATTCTGAAAAGTATCCGACAGTGAAAGCGCTCGACGGGTCGCGCAAGTAGGGCAAAGCAAAAGGGGGCGAGCCGTCGGCTGCCCCCTTTGCTTTGCGTATTATGTATCGCGCTTGTTACCGCCGCGTCGTCGTCGACGCGGTTTTTTGTCGGCTTCGCCCTGCTCTTTGCGTGCTTCCGCTCGCTGTTTGCGAACTTTTGCGTTGTCCTCTTCGGCGCTGGCCCGGCGCTTGGTGGTGCAGCCGCCACAGGTGCTGCAGCTGCCGCCGCTTTCGGTCTTGCTCGAAATCAGTTCGTCGATGCCAAACTCAGCCAGCACGTAATTTTCCAGCTTAACCGTTACCGTCTCCTTGAGCGGGTGTACGTGGCGCACGCGCCCGCTGCCCTGGGGCGTGACCACCTCCGCGCCAATTTTGGGCATCTTCTTGTTTTGCTCGCGATACGTCGCATCCTCGTACGAGAGGCAGCAGAGCAGGCGACCGCAGACGCCGCTGATCTCGTCGGGGTTGAGCGGCAGCTGCTGCCGCTTGGCCATGCGAATGCTGACGGGCGTAAAATCGCGCAGCCAGCTTGTGCAGCAGAGCTGGCGACCACACTTGCCCACGCCGTCGAGCAGCTTGGCTTCGTCGCGCACGCCGATTTGGCGCATTTCAATCCGCGTGTGAAAGGTGCGCGCCAGCGCTCGCACGAGGGCTCGGAAATCCACCCGCTTCTCGGACGAGAAGTAGACGAGCAGGCGACCCCCGTCAAAGTTGTATTCACAGCGCACGATCTTCATCTTCAGGTCAAACTCGCGCGCTTTGTGGCGGCAGATGGCGAGCGCTTCCTGCTCTTTGTGCTGCCACGCATCTTTCTGCACCATGTCCCAAGCGGTGGCGCGTCGCACCACGCTTTTGATCTGCCCGACCACCTCATCATCGCTAATTTCATGCGGCGGCTGTACGATCTGCACCACCTCCGGCCCGTTGGCCGTATCTACCAGCACGTAATCGTCTGGAGAAAGGTGGAGAACATTGCTGGGGTCAAAGTGGTAAATTTTGGTGACGGGCTTAAATTGAACGCCGACAACAGTTGGCATGGTTTCTCCTCTACCGCTGCTGATAGCAGCAGCGGGCTATGATAAAGCGGCGCGCGGCATTTCCAGCAGGAGAACGTCGAGCGCCAATCTCGTATTGGTTGTGTGCTGCAGATAAGCTTCCGTCTGCTGCAGGGTTTGCAAGAAGCGCTCGACGGCGTCGGCCCGCACCTGCTGGGCCACGCGTGCCAGCCTCTCCTGCTGATCCAAGTTGGTGCAGAGGGCGGCGCACTGATTTTGAACCAGCATCACGTCGCGCCACCAGGAAGTCCAGGTGGCCAGCAGGCCAAAGAGCTTTTGGCTGTCGCGCTCGCTGGCAAGCTGGGCCGCGCGATCAAGGCGCTGGATGCGATTGGCGGCCAGCGCCTCGACCAGCCAAGCCAGATGCTCGGCTCGCAGCGAATCGTCCCCCGCCGCCATCTGCTGCACCGCCCACCCCAGCCGACCGCCCGACAGCCGCGCCAGCAGCCGCGCGCGCGTCGGCTCCACCTGCCAGCGCTGCTCCAGCGCCTGCTCGATAATGTCGCTGCTCAGTGGCCGCAGCTCCAGCAGCTGGCAGCGGCTCACGATGGTGGGCAGCAGCTGGCTGCGGTCGGTGGCGGTAAGCAGCAGCGTTACGTGGGCGGGCGGCTCCTCCAGCGTTTTGAGCAGCTTGTTGGCAAAGGTCGGGTTGGCGCTGTGCACGTCCTGAAGCAGAAAAATTTTGCGTGTGGATTCAACCGGTCGCAGCGCCGCGTCGTGGATGATGTTGGCGGCTTGATGCTCGCGCAGCATCCCCCCCGCGCGGTCGACGTTGCCCTCCTTGTCCAGCGGCTGCACCTGTTGAAAATCCGGGTGGCTGTTCCCTTCAAATAGACGACAGCTCCGGCACGTGCCACACGGCCGCGCTCCGTGACCCGCCGTGCAGAGCAGCGCTTGCGCAAAGAGCCGCGCCAGCGTTGTTTTCCCAATTTGCGGCGAGCCCAGCAGCAGGTAGGCGTGCTGCCGCGCGCCCTGCACGGGCGAAGTCGCTATGTTGTGCAGCCAGTTCACCCACAGCGCGTGGCCGACGATGGGCCAGGGCGCGTTGGCCGTTGGTTGTGTTGCGGCAGGGGTGGCGTGAGCAGTCATGTTGATATCCGTTGAGAGCACGGCTGAATTGTACCACAGCTTTTGGATGCGTTGCCAATGGACATAATGTGAAGCAGCCATTTCAAATTTGGAAGAATTTCTAGCGGATTTTGCGGATCAAGCGGATCAAAGCGGATTTGAATGGCTTTTTCTGATTGAAACCCGTCTTGACCTGCCCAGTTTACTGCACCCGCTGGCTAGATTTGGAATAGCTAAATGTGAAGGGTGCACTGCAAGCCTGAAGGCAATCCGTCGTGACAACAGCCTATTGACAAACGTTCGAGCTAGGCTAAATTTGCAGGATAGCGCGTCAAGAATCACAATGGGCTACCGGCTTAACGACAAAAACTTTAGCGTAAAGAACATCTATGCTGCTCTGCATCGACGTGGGCAACACCAACACCATGCTCGGCCTCTATGCCCGGGAGGCCGGCGCACCAGCGCGCGCCTTTGGCTCGGCTCTCGGCCCCCACTGGCGCATTGCCACGGACGTTGAGCGCATGCCGGATGAGATTGCCGTGCTGCTGCTGGCGCTGCTGCGCCACGGCCACGTCGCCCCCGGCGACATCAGCGGCGTCGCGCTGGCCAGCGGCGTTGCCCCGCTAACGAGTCGCTGGCGCGAGGTTTGCGAAGAGTACCTCGCTTGCACGCCGCTGGTGGCGCGCGCGGATATGCAGACGGGGTTGACCATCCGCTACGATCCCCCGCACGCCGTGGGCACCGACCGCATCGTGGACGCCGTGGCCGCCTATCGTCGCTATGGCGGACCCACCTGTATCATCGACTGCGGCACGGCCACCACCTTCGAGGCCGTTACGGCCAAGGGCGAATATCTCGGCGGCGCGATTGCGCCCGGCATCGCCATCGCCGCCGATGCGCTCTACAACATCGCCACCGCCCTGCCCAAGGTCGAGCTGGAGCGGCCCCCCTCCGTGATTGGCCGCAATACGGTGCACGCCATGCAGTCCGGCCTCATTTTTGGCTACGTTGGCCTTGTCGAGAGCATGATTGCCCGCTTCCGCAGCGAGATGGAGAGTGAGCTGGGCGACGCGATGCAAACCGTTGCCACCGGCGGCCTCGCCACCGTGATCGCCCGCCACACGGACGCCATCGAGCACGTCGAGCCGTGGCTGACGCTGGAAGGATTGCGGCTGCTGTACGAGATGAATGAGTGAGCACTGCTTATTGCTTGCTGCCTATTGCCGGTTGGTCGCCACCCAACCGCAGCGGGTACAGACCAAGCAGTAAGCAATGCGCAGCAAGTAATACAAACCCCTTTTCTTCACCATGTCCAATCCGCTCAACCAACGCCGCCTCGTTCTCGCCGCAAGCGGCAGCATCGCCTGCTACAAGGCCGTCGATCTTGCCAGCAAGCTGACGCAGGCGGGCGCGCTGGTCGATGTGGTGTTGACGCGCGGCGCGCAGCACTTTCTCACGCCGCTCACCTTTCAATCGGTGACGGGGCGACGCGCCTACACCGACGACGACCTCTGGGGCAGCGAAGCCCACGTGCTCCACGTTGGCCTCGCGCACGGGGCGGATCTGCTGGCCGTTGTGCCCGCCACGGCCCACACGCTGGCCAAGCTGGCCCAGGGCCACTCGGACGATCTGCTCTCGATCACGGCGCTGGCGGCAACCTGCCCGCTGCTGGTGGCCCCGGCCATGGACGGCGGTATGTACGGCCACCCGGCGACTCAAGCCAACGTGCAGACGCTGGTCCAGCGCGGCGCGATGATTGTTGGGCCGGAGGAAGGGCATCTGGCGTCGGGGCTGGTAGGCAGGGGGCGACTGAGCGAGCCGGCCAAAATTCTGGGGCACGTGCGCCACCTGCTGGCGCAAAGGGGGCCGCTGGCTGGCCGGACGGTCGTCGTTACCGCGGGGGGCACGCGCGAGGCCGTTGATCCGGTGCGCTTTATCGGCAATCGCTCGTCTGGCCGCCAGGGCCACGCGCTGGCCCTGGCAGCGCTGGATGCGGGGGCCAGCGTCACGCTGATCACGGCGGCGGATTTGCCGGAGCCGGTTGGGGCGCGCCTCATCAAAGTGGAGAGCGCGCAGGAGATGCACGACGCGGTGCTGCGCGAAAGCGATGGGGCCGATGCGCTGATTATGGCGGCGGCGGTGGCCGATTTTCGCCCGTCGCAGGCGGCGCTGCACAAAATCAAAAAAAGCGGCGGCGTGCCCACCATCGAACTGGCGCGCAACCCCGACATTTTGGAGGCGGTCAGCCAGCAGCCGCATGAACAGCGACCACGCGTCACTGTGGGCTTTGCCGCGGAGACGCAGGGGTTGGTCGAGAACGCGACTGAAAAGCTAGTGCGCAAGGGGCTGGATTTGATTGTGGCCAACGACGTGAGCGCCAGCGATGCGGGCTTTGCCGTCGAGACAAACCGCGTGGTGCTGCTGCGTGCGGACGGCACGCGCGAGTCGCTGCCGCTGCTGGGCAAGGATGAGGTGGCGGCGCGCGTAGTGGCGGAGGTGGTGGCGGGGTTGGATCGCAAAAAGGGGACGTAGGGACACGCCACGGCGTGCCCCTACGTCCCCTTTTTGCTTTACTGCGTGGCCCGCAGCGCCTCGAAGTGCTGGCGCTCGGCGTCGCTCAGCTCGGTGGGAAGCTCCACCTGAATTTCGGCGTAGAGATCGCCGCGCTGGTCGGGTTCGCGCAGGCGGGGCATGCCGAGGCCGCGCAGGCGAATGCGCTTGCCGGGCTGCGTGCCCGCGGGAATGGTTAACAGGACGGAGCCGCTGAGCGTGGGCACTTCGACCTCGCCACCCAACACCGCCGTATACAAATCCACCGGCACCGCCGCCGATAGATTTTCCGGGCGCTCCGACGACCGCGTCAGCCGCTCGTGCGGTTTAACCTGGATGCGCAGGTAAAGATCGCTACCCGGATCGCCGAGCTGGCTGCCCGCGCCGCTCATGCGCACGCGTGAGCCATCGCGCACGCCGGGCGGAATATCAACTTCGAGGCGATTGCCTTCCGCGCCTTCGAGCGTGCGCGTCGTACCGTACAGCGCCTCTTCCAGCGTGATCTGCACGGTGACATTTTCGCGTCGCGGTCGTGCTGGCGTCGTTTGGGGACTGTAGCTGTAGGCACCGCCAAAGGGCGAGCCCGTTGCCGTATCCGCGCCAGCCGTGTCAAAGCCAAAGCGACCGCCGCGCGTGCGCCCGCCAAAACCGCCGCCTCGACCGCCAAAGAGCATGTCAAAGAAGTTGGAGAAGTCGCCGCCCCCGCCGCCGCCCCCGCCAAACATCTGCGCAAACTCCTCCGGCGTTACGGTGCGTGTGCGGCCGCTCGCGTTGCCGCTGCCGCCCGCGTACTGGCGAAAGAAATCGTCGGCTTGTCCACCCGTGCGGGCGTACTGCTCCCACTGCGAGCCAAAGCGATCATACTGCTTGCGCTTCTCCGCATCGGAGAGCACGGTGTACGCCTCGTTGATTTCCTTGAATTTCTGCTCGGCGCTGGAATCGTCCGGATTGCGGTCTGGGTGGTGCTGCTGCGCCAGCTTGCGGAAGGCTTTTTTTATCTCCTTCCCATCTGCGCTCCGCTCCACGCCGAGCATTTTATAATAATCTTTATATTCCATGTTCAACTCCAGTTATTAGTATTCAGCAGTTCAGTAACCGCGGTCAGTTGGTGAGTTTTCAACTCCTTCTTCGTGATTCAGAGCCAACGCTCGCCAACGAGCCAACAAAAAACTGATTACTGACACTGATTACTGCCCACTGATTACTACTCGCTGCCTTTGCTCACCAGCACGCGAGCCGGGCGCAGCAGTTGCTCGCCGTTGACATAACCCGCCTGCACCACCTGGGCCACGTGGTCCGCCGGCACGCTCTCGCTGGCGACGGTGCTCAGCGCCTCGTGCAGGTTGGGATCAAAGGGTGTGGCATGAGCGTTCATCCGCTCGATGCCGTAGCGGCGCAGCGTTTCCAGAAACGCACTCCGCGTGGCCTCGATATTGCCCACAAAGTTGCGCAGATCATCGGATGGCTCGTCCAGCGTCTCGACGTGCTGAAGTGCCAAATCAAGGTGATCGGCCAGCGGCAGCATGTCGCGCAAGATGTCGTCGCGCTTGCTGGCAACCCGTGCCTCGCTGCGCTGCTCCAGCCGCTGACGCAGATTATCCAGCTCGGCCTGCAGACGCATGTAGCGCTCCCGCCAGCTTGTTTCCTCCTCGCCCTCGGCCTTTTGCACCTGCTTGAGCGCGGCTTCCGTCCACATCAACCTGTCCGCGACATCGCGCAGGTCTTCGCCCTGCCGCCGCAGCGCCTCGCTCTTAATCGCCAGTTCATTGTCGCGCCGTTTAAGCTTCTCCGAAAGCTGGTCACGGTCGCTCTGCAAACGCTCGTAGTCGTCCAGCGCCGGCCGGTTTGCTCGCTGCGGCTGCTGCCGGGCCGCCTCTGCGCCACCGCTGCTCTTTTGCGCCTGCCGGAGCGCGGCTTCCGTCCACTTCAACCTCGAATCAAGCATCTGCAGGTGCTCGCCCTGCTGCCGCAGCACCTCGCCCTGGGTGGCAAACTTGTCATTGCGCCGCTTCATTTCGTCAACGAGCTCGTTGCGCTCGATTTGTAAACGTTCGTAATCGCTCAGCGTCGGCCCACCCGCGTTGGAGGCAGCGGGACGCGCAGAACTCCCGCTGGGCTGTTGTGGGGAATGCGCCTGGAAATGAGGATTCACCTGCCGTGCCGAACCGCCGCCATTGTGCGGTCGGCGCGAGCGGCTGGGCTCGGGCTCCTCGAATAGACCAAAAGGATCATAGTAATTTGCCATAGTGAGTCCTGCAAAACGGGCGGGGTATGCGACCCCGCCCGTTAATTTCATTCGATTGAGTCCTGGGGGTTGGCGCCTAAACCTGACGGAATTCACCCTCGACCACATCGTCCTCTTCGCCGCTGGCGTCACCGCTGGCATCGCCGTCCGTACCCGTGCCGTTGGTCCCCATGTCTGGGCCAGCACCGTTGGTCGGCGTCTCGGCCTGTTGGTACATCTGCTGCGACAGCGCGTGGCTGGCCTGCTGCAGCTGCTCCGTCAGGCTGCGGATGCGGGCAAGGTCTTCGCCTTCCTTGATTTCACGCAGCTCGCTGATCGTCTGCTCGATCTGCTCGCGGTCGTCCTGCGGAACCTTGTCGCCCAGCTCGTTCATGGACTTCTCGGTCACGTAAATCAGGTTATCTGCGCTGTTCTGCGCCTCGGCCAGCTCGCGACGCGCTTTGTCGTCGCGCTCGTTGGACTTGGCCTCCTGCACCAGCTTCTCGACCTCGTCGTTCGAGAGGTTCGTGCTGGCGGTAATCTGCACGCTCTGCTCCTTGCCGGTGGCCTTGTCCTTGGCCAGCACGTTCAAGATGCCGTTCGCGTCGATGTCAAAGGTGACTTCGACCTGCGGCACGCCGCGCGGCGAGGGCGGAATGCCGTCCAGCCGGAAGTTGCCAAGCAGCTTGTTGTCGCGCGCCATGGGGCGCTCGCCCTGCAAGACCTGGATGTCGACAGCGGTCTGGTTGTCCTCCGCCGTGCTAAAGACTTCGGTCTTCTTGGTCGGAATTGTTGTGTTGCGCGGAATCAGCGTGGTCATCACGCCACCCAGCGTCTCCAGCCCCAGGCTCAGCGGCGTTACGTCCAGCAGCAGCAGGTCGTTGACCTCGCCACCGAGCACGCCAGCCTGCAGCGCCGCGCCAATTGCAACCACCTCATCGGGGTTCACGCCCTTGTAGGGCTCCTTCCCCGTGAGGCTCGTCACCAACTCCTGCACCATCGGCATGCGCGTCGAGCCACCGACGAGCACCACCGCGTTCAGATCGTCCGCACCCAAGCCCGCATCCTTCAACGCGCTGTGAAAGGGCTGCTTTAGCCGCTCGACCAGGTCCGCCGTCAGCTGCTCAAATTTGGAGCGGCTCAGCGTCATCTGCAGATGCTTCGGCCCCGTGCTATCCGCCGTGACAAAGGGCAGATTGATGTCCGCCTGCGTCGTGCTCGACAGCTCGATCTTGGCCTTCTCCGCGGCTTCGCGCAAGCGCTGAAGCGCCTGGCGATCCTGCGACAGGTCAATGCCCTGCTCCTTCTTAAATTCGCTCACCAGCCACTGCACAATACGCTCGTCCCAGTCGTCACCACCCAGGTGCGTATCACCGTTGGTGGATTTGACCTCGATCACGCCGTCGCCGACTTCGAGCACGGAAACATCAAAGGTGCCGCCACCCAAGTCGAACACGAGAATGGTCTCGTCGTCCTGCTTGTCCAAGCCGTAGGCCACGGCCGCCGCCGTTGGCTCATTGATGATGCGCTTGACTTCCAGCCCAGCAATCTGACCGGCATCCTTGGTCGCCTGGCGCTGGCTGTCGTTGAAGTAGGCGGGCACGGTAATCACCGCTTCCTTTACTTCCTCACCCAGGTAGCTCTCCGCGTCGCGCTTGAGCTTGCCCAGCACCATCGCGCTGATCTCTTGCGGCGTGTAGTTCTTGTTTTTGGCGGGCACGTCCACGCGCGCGTCGCCGTTGGGCCCCTCGACAATGTCGTAGGGGACCATGCCCTTGGTGCGCTCCGTCTCCGCATCATCGACGCGGCGGCCCATGAGACGCTTCACCGAGTAGACGGTGTTCTCCGGATTCACCACCGCCTGTCGCTTGGCCGTAATGCCCACCAGGCGCTCGCCGCCCTTGGAAAAGGCCACCACCGACGGCGTCGTGCGGTTGCCCTCGGCGTTGGTGATCACGGTGGGATCACCACCCTCCATCACCGCAACAACGCTGTTGGTCGTGCCTAGGTCGATACCAATAATCTTCGCCATGCTAGATTCTCCTCAAATAAAATTTGCCGCCCGGTCAAGCCGGGTCAGATTTAAGTCTGTCTTTATCTTAACCAGGAATTATATGTGTGGCGTATTGTTTGCATTAGCAAAGTGTTTGAATTGGATGGGTACGCTTTTAGCTTAGTTAACATTTATCTGAGTTGATCTCCAAACAGGTAAGACTGCTGTGAGCTAAACGGGTTGTAGCAGTTGTCCACCTATTCCCACCTCTAAAAATTCTACTTCCTCATGACCATCGCTACCATTAGGTTTAAATTTTGAAAGTAGGAAAACGTACAAATGTGTTGAAAAATGTATTTTGCATTACCTTCAAAAGTGCAGCATGTCTGCTACAATGGAGTAATCCCTCTTTGAACATAATACTCATAACCGCCATCCCCTTGCCGTCCTTATCCGCGTGCCCTGCTTTGTCCATCTAGGAGGCTCTAATGCGCCGCCCCTTCCAACGCGCCCTCTTCGTCTGCGTCAACGCCGCCCTGGTTACCGTGCTCGTCCTGCAAAGCACGGCGCCCCTCTGGGCGACGCCTTCCCTGCCGACAACGCCATATGAGTTGACGTCCGAGCAAGAGGCGGACCCAGAAGCCTCGACCACCGCCACAGGCGCAGAAGCAACTGCGGCGGACGACGTTGAGCGCGCGGAGCCAGCGGAGGTGGCGCAGCAGGAGCTGCCGCCGGAGCCCGGCGACCTGATTCCCGTGGCCCCGGTGGCGCTGACGCTGGAAGCGGGGCAGCGCCTGCTCGAACCGGGCGACACCACGACGCTGACCGTTGGCGCCACGCGGGCGGCGCAGGAGGGGGCGGCAGAGACGGCCTTTACCCTCCAGCTGACGCTGCCGGAGGGCTTGGAAATTGTCGGCGAAAGCCAACGCTCCTGGCCGCTGGAGGTGGGCGAGCCGCTGGAGGAGAAGCTGGAGATTGGCTACGCGGGCGACGCCGTCGACCCCTCCGGGGCCGTCTTCCCCCTCACCACCATTGTGACCGGCGAAGGCTTTGCCCCGCTCAAAGAGACGCTCTTCCTGGGCGTCGTGCCCGCCATCATTCCCCTGGACGTGGAGAAGGTCATTGAAAACCCCCTTGCCGAAGTGGTGCAGGAGACAGACGGCGCGGTGCTGCAAAGCGTGCGCGGAGACATCACCCTGCTCTCGACCGCCAACGCCGTTGAAGAGGGAGTAACCTTTCGCTACACCGACCTTGTGCTGCCCGACCTGCTGCCGATTGAGGAACCGCTAGACGAGCCGCTGGCCAACCCCGCCGTCAACCCCGCGCCCGGTGCAGCGGCCGAGGCAGCGGACGAGGCAGCGCCTTCGGGCACCATCCCCGACAGCGTCGAGTCCGACGCCAACGTCTTTCTGCCCCTGCTCTCCGCAGAAGGCTCGGCAGAGGGCAGCGACGGCACGGGTGCGTCCACCACCGATAGCGACCCTCATGGTAGCGATATTCGTGCGGCACAGCTGGTGGAGATTGAACCGCAGCCCCTCGACAACATCCTGGCCTACCGCACCTGGCAGCTGGACGCGCTCGCCGGCGGCGACGAGGCCGAGCGCTATTTCGATGAACCTGTCATCATCTTGGTCGACGTGAGCTGGCTGCTGGACCGGGGCGTTGCGCCCGACCAGTTCGACCTGTGGACGCGCGAGGACGAGAAGGAGCGCTGGCAACGGGTAAAGCACACCACCTACCTGCCCCAAGAGCAGCTGCTGATAGCTGAGCTGGAGCACTTTAGCGACTTCTCCTTGGGTCAGGGGTTTAGCGCCACGGGCGAGCTGGTGCCCACCATCGACTCCTTTACGACCGACCTATCTACCGGGGCCAGCATGCTCAGCTACCCCATCGACGTGCCCGCCGGGCTGGGCGGCATGTCGCCCAACCTGAGCCTCAACTATGCCAGCTCCACCATCGACGACCTCTTTCAGGAGAACAAGAGCGATTACGACGTGCAGGCCGGGCTGCCGGGGCTGGGCTGGGGCCTGGGCGGCATGAGCTACATCATCAACACCGAGCCGCAGATAGAAGACGCGCTTTTCCACTCGTACCAGATGGTGCTCAACGGACGCAGCGTTGAAATTCGGCGCGGGGAGAACTCGTATGATGAGTTTTATATGGTTCCCGAAACGTTCTACAACATTGAGAATAACTTTGTGCTAATTGATGACAACGCCTCGCAAGAGGGCAAGCTCTACCATGCTGGCGAGTGGAAGATAACGACGCCCGACGGCACGGAGCACATCTTTGGCAACGATAACTTTGACGGGACCGACCAGACCGCCCGCGCATCCGCAGCACGTGGATGCAGCAGTCGCTTGTCGTGCGCAGCGACGCGCGCGGCGATGAAAAATGGAGCGTGCTAAAGTGGCATCTGCGTCAGTCTGTAGACCCGATGGGCAACCGCATCGACTACACCTATCTGCCCCAAACCCAAGATGTCGTGTCTTGTGGCAACGATCATGCCGTTTGGTATCACAACGCCGCGCTGCCGCAAGAAATTCGCTGGAGCGGCAACGCCAGCGGCGGCAACCTCGTCGCCCCTTACTTGCGCGTGCATTTTGAGTATGCCTCACGCAGCGACTACAAGATTGACGGCTGGGTGGGGAATGACTGCATGCAGGCCATGTATACCCAAAACCGGCTGCGGCGCATCTACGTGGAAGCCTACGACAAAGACATCGACGACTGGACAACGCTGCATCACTACATCCTGAACCACTCCTACACCAATGCCTACAACGCCTCCGTTCCCTACGAGCACCTGCTGCTGGATAACGTGGTGCGGCGCGGGGCCGACGATAACTTTTTGTCGCAGCAGGAGTTCACTTACCAGCAGCTGGGCACGGGGGGGACGCCGGAGCAGGAAGACCGCGTCCACACCCGCTGGTATCTGACGCTGGCCAAGAACGGCTGGGGCGGCTCGGTCAAATACAAGTACGAGCAGACGTCCAACATGGAGGAGTGCAACTATAGCGAAAATAACAATCTGGAGGGGTGCGACACCACCGACTACCGCCGTCGCGTGGATCGCAAGAGCCTTAAAGACGTGCTGGGGAACTGGAGCTATACCGACTACGACTACGGCAGCGCCGCCCAGCGCCACTACGAGTACGAGGATACCTACGACTTCCTCGGCCACGACTGGGTGGAGGTGAATACCCAGCCGCTTAATCAGCCGGATAAGGACGTCTACCCAGCCATCAAAGTTGAGCGCAGTGAATTCTACCGCGGCACGGCCAACGCCCCCGACTCACGTTACGGACGGGTCAAGCGCCTGGCCGTCTACGACCTCGATACGGCGGTCTGTGAACCCGACCAGCAGGAGAACGTGGCGGGCGAGGACCGCTGCCTGCTGAGCGAAACGCGCAACCTGTGGAAGACCTACGAGCACGAGGACACCATCCCCAACCCCGACCCCACCAAGCCCACCTGGCAGCTGGCGGGCAACGACGGCGAGGGGGCCTTTGGCACGCGCTCGTCCTGGCCGCGGCTGGAGGAGAGCACCCGGATCGTCGACGGCAAGTTTGTCAACGGCGAGTATATCGGCGGGGCCAAGAACATCATCAAGTACGAATACGCAGAAGGGCCGCAGGGCGGCGCGCAGTATGGCAACGTAACGCGCAGCGAGCTGCACGATGAAGAAGGGCTGCTCAAATCCACCGAGACCGAGTACGTGCCCAACCCGCCCGACGACGGCGACAACCTCTACATCGTGGGGCTGCCCGCCAGAGTGCGGCTGTTGGGCAGCGTGGACAACTGCGTGGCCGAGACGCGCACCGTCTACGGGCGCGGCAACGTGGGCGGCAGCTACACCGACCTGCCCATCGACGCCCTGGTGGCGCGCAGCGAGCAGGCGCTGACGGCCTGCAGCACGGGCAGCCCCCCACCCGCCACCATCGGCGACTACGACGCCAACTGGGCCGTGACCACCTTTGGCCACGATGACTTGGGCAACGTGACCAGCGTCGAGCGCTTTGGCGACTCCACGGACGGCAGCCAGAACGTGCGCATCGACACCCAGTACGACGGCTACTACCGCCTCTTCCCCGTGCAGCAGAGCAACTTCTACGACGGCAGCTTTGTGGAGACGGCTGCGTACTACGGCGTCAACGGCTACACGCTGGCGGACGGCGGCGCCTACTGGGGGCGGCTGGCCGAACACTGCAACGTCAACGACGTCTGCACGCGCCAGCGCTACGACGAGTGGGGACGGCGCACCCGCCGCTGGGACAGCGTGCCCGCGGGCGAGACGTGGGGCGGCGACGCCACGGCGGACGTTTACTGGAAATACTACCGCAGCGGCGAGTCCGGCGTGCCCGCCTCGGGCGTGGCCGAGTGGCACTCGCCGCGCTGCAAGGGCAACATCGCGCGCAGCTTCCACGACGGCTGGGGGCGGGTGGTGGCGCAGCACAGCGCCTACCTGGATTGGGAGGAGAACTTTGATTGCAGCGGCCAGAGCAACGCGGGGCGCGAAGTGCACAGCTACTTTGCCTACGACGCGCTCGGTCGGCAGCAGCGAGCCAGCGTGCCGGAGATTGTGCCGCGCTCGCAGTTTGGCACGATTCCCTCGCAGGTGGGCAGCAACGACTGGACGGGTTCGGGTGCGCGCGACCAAACGCAGACGGCCTATGACGTGCTTGGCCGACCCGTGCGCGTGACCGCGCCCAACGGCGAGGTGACCGAGCACAACTACGTGGCGCGTGCCCATTCGGTGGTGCGGCTGGGGCAGAACGGCGACCCCGACCGCTTGCTCAAGTGGACGGCCACCGACGGGCAGGGAGAATTGGAGGCCGTGCGCACCTATGCGCCCAACGCCAACGGTGACTTTGTGAACCCGCCCGCTGCTGAAGTGCGCTTTGACCACGGCGTGCAGGGCGACCTGCTGGAGGTGGAGCACCCGACCAGCGTGGGCAGCGTGACCAGCACCATGACCTACGACGCGGCCAGCCGCAAGCTGAGCATGGACGACCCCGACCTGGGCTATTGGAGCTACGCCTACGACCGCCACGGAAACCTGACGCGGCAGACCGACGCCAAGGGGCAGACCATCTGCCTCGACTACGACGGCCACACCAACCGGCTGCTGGGCAAGCACTTCCGCGGCGATACCAACTGCCCGGCCCCCGGCGCGGGCTCCTACAACGTCACCTACAGCTACGACGAATCGCAGCTGACGCAGGTGGCCTACGCCAACGGCGACTACCAGCGCGACCTGGGCTACGACGGGCGCGGCTTTCTGACCAACGAGACGGTGACCATTGCGGGCACATCAGCGCTCACCAGCCAGTACGTCTTCGACGAGTACGACCGCGCCTACGCCACGGTCTACCCCGACGGCAGCGTGGTCAAGGTGGCCTTTAACGGCATGGGCTTGCCCAACACCCTCTGCGACGGTGAGTACAACGCCAGCGCCGGGGCCTACTTCTGCACGAGCGACCCCTTTCTGGTCGACGGCGACACCGACGACAACCTGAACAGCGCCACCGGCGTGGACTACAACGAGCTGGGGCAGGCGACCGAGATGCGCTTCCCCGCGGGCGGCGGGCTCTGGCGACACAACCTCTACTACGCCTGGGACGACGCGGCCTGGGGCGGCTTTAGCAACAGCGACCGCAACCGGCGGCTGGCCGAAATCCGCGTGGGCACGAGCACGAACGTGGCGAGCGGCGCCGACTCGCACAACCGGCTGCGGCTGCGCCACTTCTACGATTCGCACGGCAACCTCGACGTGCTGCACGAGCAGTACAGCGGGGGCTCCACCGACACGCACAGCTTCGCCTACGACGACCAGAACCGGCTGACCGATGGCTTTGGCAGCAACACCTTTGCCTACGACAGCAGCGGGCGCTTGGAGTTCTTCGAGGACGAAGATTACACCCCCCTCTCCAACGCATTTCCCGTCCACGCCGTCAAGGGGCCGGACTACGCCTACGACGCCAACGGCAACATGACCACGCGGCCCAACTACACGTTGAGCTGGGACCACGAGAATCGGCTGGCCAGCGTAACGGGTGGAGGTATCTACCCCAGCGAGGATTACCTCTACGACGCGGACGGGATGCGCGTCAAGAAGACGAGTGACGGCAAGGCGAGCTACTACCCGTTCCCGCATTACGAAGTGCACGATGGAACCATTGTGAAGTACTACTTCTTTGGCGGGATGAGAATCGCCCAGCGGCGCGACGGCGTGCTGACCTACCTGCACGGCAACCACCTGGGCAGCACGGTGCTGGAGACGAGCACCAGCGGTGTTGAAGTTAACAATGAGCGGTACTTTGCCTACGGCGAGCAGCGCGGGCTGAGTCAAGTCAACACGGAGAACCAGTACACCGACCAGAAGCGGGATGATACCGGGTTGTATTACTATGGGGCCAGGTACTATGACCCGTCGCTGGGGACGTTTGTGTCGCCGGATTCGATTGTGCCGAATACCAGTCACGTCTTTGGCTACAACCGATTCATGTACACCTATGGAAATCCCCTCCGCTTCGTTGACCCAACGGGACACCAAGCTTGCAGCACCAATCGGTGCTGGCAAGACCGTTGGTACAACGCACGCGGTTTCTTCTGGAACGCTGGCACCGGCCACTGGAGTAATACAGGCCAAGCTGTGTTTGCTGATGCCGAGATTCTCAGCGAAACGGTTGGTGAGGCGGGGATTAAGTTCGATAGCGGTAATTTTGGCAGATGGCAGTGGCAATTTGATGAGATGGCTTTGGTAGGACAAGGGGTTGTAGCGCTTGCGCATAATGTTGGGGGGCTCTCCCAACTGCAAAGCTTGCTGGGTGGAGGTACAACCATATTTGAAAGGATCAACTGGGACGGTGGTTCAAGGTTAGCCGCGATGGTTGGTTATGGGTTCAAGCAATTGCCATTTGGTATCTACCAAAATTGGATTTCGGTCTTCGATAATGCGTTTAGCAGCGATGACTACTTTCGTGGGCTAGTTGTTCATGAGTTGGCTCATGTGATTGATTTTAATCACCGTGTGCATGGTAGGGCGCCTAGTAAAAGCTTTCCTCAAACCAGTTATCTTTCACTTTATGCCCAAGACAATCCTAAAGAATACTGGGGAGAGGCTGTGACCGATTGGGTTTACGGGTCAACATACAAAGGCCCGTATAGGACTTCTAATCCTCCAGCCCCCAATGATCGTACAGCCCTAACGCAGGATCAGGTTGACTGGCTTGAGAGATCACTCCGTGGGTGGGGGTGGCCGTGAATCACCCTTACTTCAAGTTCGCTCTCTGGATTTGTATTACTCTAATCACATCATCCTGTACTAGACTTTCAGCCTGGAATGATGTGATTAGAGCGGACCAAATCGGCAAGGAAATTAGCTGCGAAGCGCTGCTACCTGCGAATCTGTCTCGATATCCTTTGGGGGAACTAGATATCGAGGAGGCACAACTTTGGATTGAAAATGCTTATGGTGTGAAACCGCAGGTTGAAACATTTAATTGGGGGCCAGATGAATATGAACAGTATCTTGATCAAGAGGCGCTAATAACATGGCCATATGAGTCAGGCGATTTTAGTGTTGCATTTTATTCCAACGGAGGGGGGAAAATACAGAATGCAACCAGTATCTCCTTCGGTCAACCTCGACATTTTATGTTAGAAGCGCTAGTGCGCTGTTGGGGAGAGCCGGAGTATTATGAAGCCTACTACGAGCAGTGGCCAGAAGCCAGGTGGACGTACTTGGTGCTGTGGTACCCTGAATTAGGCTGTAGTGTTAGTGGCGTCAGGCAGAGACCAGTTCGATTCATCGATAAAACTTTCCCCCTCTGGAGCATTACCTGCACCGAGCCGACGTCGTTTCGAGATGTCGTTCGCGAGATAAATACGCTTGTGGAATTGGAACCAAGCGATCCGGCTCTTGAGCGTATCCGTCCCTGGCCCGACAGTCTGCGTTCAGTTGTTATCGACGAACCCTTTGAATACGGCCGAAATTAGTTTAGCGTTCAGCTTTACAACCACCGCCTGGCCGACATCCGCGTGGGCACCAGCACCAACGTCTTCAGCGATGCCGGCTCGCACAACCGGCTGCGCCACTTCTACGACTCGCACGGCAACCTCGACGTGCTGCACGAGCAGTACAGCGGGGGCTCCACCGACACGCACAGCTTTGCCTACGACGACCAGAATCGGCTGACCGACGGCTTTGGCAGCAACACCTTTGCCTACGACAGCAGCGGGCGCTTGGAGTTCTTCGAGGACGAAGATTACACACCCCTCTCCAACGCATTTCCCGTCCACGCCGTCAAGGGGTCGGACTACGCCTATGACGCCAATGGCAACATGACCAGCCGCCCCAACTACACGTTGAGCTGGGACCACGAGAACCGGCTGGCGAGCGTAACGGGTGGCGGTATCTACCCCAGCGAAGATTACCTCTACGACGCGGACGGCGTGCGCGTCAAGAAGACGAGCGACGGGGTCGAGACGTACTACCCGTTCCCGCATTACGAAGTGCATGATGGAACCGTTGTGAGGTACTACTTCTTCGGCGGGATGCGGATTGCCCAACGGCGCGACGGCACGCTGACCTACCTGCACGGCAACCACCTGGGCAGCACCGTGCTGGAAACGAGCACCAGCGGTGTTGAAGTCAACAATGAGCGGTACTTCGCCTACGGCGAGCAGCGCGGGCTGGGTCAAGTCAACACGGAGAACCAGTACACCGACCAGAAGCGGGATGACACGGGGCTGTACTACTACGGAGCGCGCTACTATGACCCAGCGCTGGGGACGTTTGTGTCGCCGGATACGATTGTGCCGAATGCGAGTCATGTTTTTGGCTACAACCGCTTCATGTACGTTTACGGCAACCCTCTGAATTATGTGGATCCGACAGGCCAATGCCGCAAAGCAGCTGACGACAGTTTGGACTTTGCGATTGACTGCAATCTGCAGAACTTCACTGACCTTGATTGGGACTTGCGGTTGCAGTGGATGCAACAATTTGCCAACACCTTCACCAACGGTCAATACTTTAACAACATCTTGGGAATCATTGAGTATTTTCAGGGTGATGCCATCTTCTCCACCAGCGCATGGGCAAGCGTGAGCGATGCAGGTGTTCTGCTGGCGATTCAAGATGGTCAGCGTCAAGTGTTAGGCGATGCCGCAATTGGCAACTATGGTGACTTTTTGAAGAGTGGAGGAGAGGGGAACCCAGCTGATGCTTGGGAAGCATTTTTCAAAACAGTTACACCAAATGGAGCAGAATTAGCTTTATGGGGCGATGCTGAGCAGTTAGGTGTAGATTATGGAACCTTTCTTGCAGAGCCATTAGCACTAAATGCAGAACTGGCCGAGCAGATTCAGATTGGGACTTTTGTTACATTTGGTAACCTCTACCGAGGTGTTGTTAGCACAGGCATCGTGAATAACATGGAGCCAATCCAAGCTGACTGCTACCTGTATATTGGCTGTGCCTACTCGGGCAGCCCGCTCACCCCTATGCTACATCCGACGCACTCTCAGTCATTTGTAAGAGGATTCAGCCGGTACATCATTAATCCAACGGCTCGGGCGTCGGAATTTTGGCTTAAGTCAAGAGGACCGATGCTGCCATGACGGTAAAACGCTGGTTTACGAGCGAAAGAATGATTCCAGCAAAGCTGCTGAGAACACTTGTGATCCTAAGCGGGGCTATTCTGATGACAATCTCGTTAGCTGGCTGTCATCAGAATAGTTACACGTCAACAGTAG
Organism: Caldilineaceae bacterium; assembly: GCA_965213535.1. GTDB lineage: Bacteria > Chloroflexota > Anaerolineae > Caldilineales > Caldilineaceae > JBCCFC01. Next base: position 3,997,923 of record OZ243888.1, on the reverse strand, counting down.
ATCAGAATCCCAAAAAACTGGAAATGCCAATCGGTGATTACCACGATGTTGCTTGGATGAGCTCTTCGTTGTTGGCAAGTGTGTACGCTCCAACAGCCAACGCTGACCGTTGGCTGTACCAGGTTATTGTTTACAACATCGACACAGATATTCAGCAACAGGTTAACCTGCTACCTCTAGAGGAATGCATTTCAAGCTGGAGCTTGGTAATCGACGTTTTACCGTCGGGTGCGCTAGGTATTGTGAATCAGTGCAATTTTCACCAGGATCGCATCATAAATCGCTACTCGCGCTTGATAAGCTGGCACCCTGATAGTGAAGTCACTACCGTCTTACAGCAACTACCTATAGGTAAAGATGTTTGGACTTTCTCCTTCCTGCCTGACATGTCCGAGGGAATCATCGGCTTCGACTCTTCAGGAGGTATTGTAGGTGAGTTAGTACAAATCAATGCATCAGGCGAAATTCAAGATTTCGTTCCCCAGTTTGGTCGCGCTCGCGACGGCAGCTACACACCCGACGGTAGCCAAATTGCCTTCTTCGCCTCGGAACGCGTGCCTGAGTACGAGGATAGTCCACTTGGTGGACGCCCCGCGTTAGAATATCAGCTCTCTGCGCCTTGGAATTTGTACTTAGCTGATTCAGACGGCGCAAACATTCAAGAATTACTGCCAGACGTTCGTTACCCATGGCAAGTTAAGTGGTCCCCACAAGGACGTTACTTGGCTTTTGGCGGCGTAATCAGTGGCAAACGAGGCATTTGGGTGTACGACACAGTTGAGGCCGTTCTCTATCTCGTTTGGGAGCAGCGAACACACTTTGACTGGTCGCCGGATGGGACGCAGATGGTTGTCGTCGAGGCGCCGCCACAAAATAATGGACCTGGCTTCGTGCCGGAACAACTGCTCATTATTGATGTTGAGTTGAACCAGCAGTAACTTTGCTGTCTATTCCACGCGATGGCACGTTGACCTACCTGTATGGTAACCACCTGGGCAGCACGGTAACAAAATTGGCGCGGTGACCGAGATGCGCTTCCCCGCGGGCGGCGGGCTCTGGCGGCACAACCTCTACTACGCCTGGGACGACTCCGCCTGGGGCGGCTTTAGCAACAGCGACCGCAATCGGCGGCTGGCCGACATCCGCGTGGGCACGAGCACCAACGTGGCGAGCAGCGCCGATTCGCACAACCGGCTGCGGCTGCGCCACTTCTACGACTCGCACGGCAACCTCGACGTGCTGCACGAGCAGTACAACGGCAGCAGTACCATCGACACCCACAGCTTTGCCTACGACGACCAGAACCGGCTGACCGCTGGCTTTGGCAGCAACACCTTTGCCTACGACAGCAGCGGGCGGCTGGAGTTCTTCGCGGACGAAGATTACACCCCCCTCTCCAACGCATTTCCCGTCCACGCCGTCAAGGGGCCCGCGTACGATTACGACGCCAACGGCAACATGATACAAAGGGATAGCCAGACCTTAACCTGGGACCACGAGAACCGCTTGGCGAGCGTGAGCGGTGGCGTGAGCGGTGGCGTGAGCGGTGGCGTGAGCGGTGGCGTGAGCGAAAGCTATCTCTACGACGCCGACGGCGTGCGCGTCAAGAAGACGAGCGACGGGGTCGAGACGTACTATCCCTTCCTCCACTACGAGCTGCACGACGGCGTGGTGGTCAAGTACTACTTCTTCAGCGGCATGCGAGTTGCCCAGCGGCGCGACGGCACGCTGACCTACCTGCACGGCAACCACCTGGGCAGCACCGTGCTGGAAACGAGCACCAGCGGTGTTGAAGTCAACAATGAGCGGTACTTCGCCTACGGCGAGCAGCGCGGGCTGGGTCAAGTCAACACGGAGAACCAGTACACCGACCAGAAGCGGGATGACACCGGGCTGTACTACTACGGGGCGCGCTACTATGATCCGTCGCTGGGGACGTTTATCAGCCCAGATAGCATCGTGCCGGGTGCGGGCACGGTATTTGGGTACAACCGCTTCATGTACACTTATGGCAATCCCCTTAAGTTTACTGATCCAAGTGGACATGTCCCTTATTCGATAACAGTTCGGTCATTTGCGCCATTTGCTTGGTTTGGTGGCGGCTTCAATGGAGATGATCGCGGTTATTCTACTGCAAGTGATGTGACATCTAAAGTTCAACAGGTGATTTCATTCGACACAGACTATTTAGGAGTGGACGCACGCGCATCGAGCGACCCAACATCTAATAGGCTGTGGGATAGGTTTCTGCCTGACATTCGACCAACAGCAGAACCTGACAACTATGTCAGCGACATGTTTACAGCAATTGCTGGAGAAGATAAAAGATTTGATTTTGATACACACTATGCCGGGGCCAATCCCCATCCAATGACTCTTGGTTTATCACCAACGATTGACGTGTTCGGAGACTTTACGATCACTGAAAATCGAACCAATCAAACTCTTAAAGTTTCGGGTCAATTGATGGGAGATAATTTTCCGTCTACAGAAGCATTTATTACGGATCCTAGTGGGCAGACAGTATTCCTTGGCATTGGTTATTATCAAGGAGATCCGTATAGGTCGCTTCCGGGTGAGAATCAAGACACGTATATTGCTAATTTCAACCTGACGCTTTTAACAGATGCCCAAGGCAACTTCATTGCTATTTCATCTAGCAATCGCGCATATTCCATTGATGAATGGAATGCGCTATTTGAATCAGCAGATGCACTTTCAGGAGGAAGGTAAAATCTGATGAGGGGATTCGCTACCCGTTTCTTCCTGATATACATCTTTCTTTCGCTTGCTCTAATGCTATCAACATGGAGGGATTTGGTAAGCACGCCTCTCTTTGAGGGAAACTGGTATAGCGATGTCTCGGCTTGGCTGCCATATTGGCTAATGTGGCAGATAAACTATGCGCTCGTGTTAACAGCTTGGAGCCTTATTCTAACGACCCTTCTATGGGGAGGCCAGAAGTTTGCAAGCTATATTTGGAATGTTATGTTGAAGTAACATTTTACCAAGCAGCTTATCCGTATGTTGCCGATTCTGCACACGAAAGCCTGTTCTTTGGCAGATATTATCTGCGAGCGGTAAGCCTTTCCATTTGGCATGTTCAGCTATCCAGCTTTTAATATAGTTAAGCTAACATCAATATGACCACATACGGCAACCAGGCGCTGAGTTGAAATCGCGAGAACCGACTGGAAGACGGGAACGAGGATTGTCTCTATGACGGCGGCGACATGAGAATCGCCCAGCGGCGCGACGGCGTGTTGACCTACTTGCACGGCAACCACCTGGGTAGCATCGTGCTGGAGACAAGCACCAGCGGTGTTGAAGTCAACGATGAGCGGTACTTTGCCTACGGCGAGCAGCGCGGGCTGGGTCAAGTTAACACGGAGAACCAGTATACCGATCAGAAGCGGGATGACACCGGGCTGTACTACTACGGGGCGCGGTATTACGACCCATCGCTGGGGACGTTTGTGTCGCCGGATACGATTGTGCCGGATCCGACGAGCGTGCTCGACTACAATCGCATGATGTACACGCGCGGGAATCCGCTACGGTACTCGGACCCAACGGGACACTGCATCTTTGGCATTGACACATTTGTTTGTGTCGCAGCTGCTGTCATTGGCGCAGGTGCGGCTGGCTATGGTGCCGGTCGTGTAGGATTCGAAGTTGGTATGCAACGAGGCTCGTCTACAACGCACGACGTAAGAATTAATCAAGTTGGTGGCGCCTTGGTAACAGACCTCTCTGACACCATCTCAGCACAAGCATCATCTTATTCCATCGATCCTCTACTGCTATCTTCGGTGATCCGTCTCGAATCCTCTGCAATTGAACGGCGCATCTTTACGTTGAGCCCGTCATCAACTCCGGGAGCCGTTGCGAACGCTGCTGAATACACGCAAGCGCTGATACAAGGTGGTACGGCTTCAGTTGGCATTATCCAGATGCAGCTGCGACGTGCTCAAGAGCTTGAAGAATTAGGCTACGTAACGCCTGTGGAAAGTGAGCATGAACGCAGACAAGCACTACTCGATCCAGTGACTGCAGTCAGCTATGCGGCTGGTATGTTGAGGTATACCTCTGATCAGCTACAAACGTTATCGGGTTACTCAGAGTTAAGCAATGAAGATCAAGCGCGATTGGTATTGATCGGCTATAACCAAGGATGGGAAATTTTGCAATACAATGTCAACGAACTTGGTTTTATGGGTGTGATCAATGCCTCAGCGTATGATGATCAAACGCTTGATGGATATAGAAGATGGCTGGAAGCTCAACAATGAAATCTCTGACTACGACTAATAAGTCGTTGTGGCCGCGCTTTTCTGTAATTATACTCGTGGTATCAGCAGTAATAATTGCGACAAGCGGTTGTAATGAAGACCCTGAACTGCTTGCTTCTGAAACAGACATCCCAATTGGTATAGCTGGCCAATCCCTGCAGGTGACTGCACTGCACGATATAATAGGTACAGCTAGATCACAAGTGGAAGGTGTACTGCTGGATGTTGATTATAACGGAATCGTGATATTCAACGATTGCAGCGCATTTCCCAGCATCAAAGGAAAAGTAACCGTTATATTTGTTCAGTCCGAACAAAAATTATACGGTGATCGTCACTATGTGGGGACAGTTTCCGTCGATGCGGTGCAGCAGACATTGGATTATCAGATCGTAGTCTACAGATATTGGAACAATTCCCCTCAGCAGTACAATGGAGATGAAGTAAGAGTTGTTTTGGAGAGTGTAGCCGCATATGTTCAAGAACAAGCCCTCTCTGATTGCCAAGTGACACTGTCGAGAGTCACTAGTGATTGGACTGCTGAATTTGCCCCTAACGATTCGGAAAGTTCGGTGGATTATCACCGTGCAGTTATTGATTCAATAACGGGAGAAGTACAGGTGGTGGATAAATAGCATTCACTACGAAGTTCATGACGGCGTGGTGGTGAAGTACTACTTCTTCAACGGCATGAGAATCGCCCAGCGGCGCGACGGCGTGCTGACCTACCTGCACGGCAACCATCCCCGCCTGCGCGAGGACAAGCCTGGGCAGCACGGTGCTGGAGACAAGCGTCATCGGCGTCAGCGTCAACGACGAGAAGTATTTCGCCTATGGCGAGCAGCGCGACACGGGGCCGGTCAACACGGAGAACCAGTACACCGACCAGAAGCGGGATGACACGGGGCTGTACTACTACGGGGCGCGCTATTATGACCCGGCGCTGGGGACGTTTGTGTCGCCGGATTCGATTGTGCCGAACACGGAGCACGTTTTCGGCTACAATCGGTTCATGTACACGTATGGCAACCCCCTGAAATTTAGCGATCCATTAGGTAACTGTCCTGCGCCATCGGATGGTAGTGGTTTCATCGTCTGTGTCGACTTCTTCATTCAGACGGAAACAATCATTTTCACGCTCGGAGATGGTGACGGACGTGGATTTGACGCAGATTCCGACCCACTCAAATCACGCGCATATTTCTACCTGCACTTTGATGAAGATGGCGCATTAACAGAAATCACCCCCGAAGTTAACGAGTCGTGTACTCGTATCGGTTGTTTCATGCCTGCCGATGTACATAATATCTTCAATGCATCGCAAGATGCACAGACAGGGGAAATCTACATTGATTGGCATTTGACCAATGGTTTCTCCAGTTTGCTTCTTTCTGAATCGGACGAGATCTATGAGCAAGAGGCGGCGCTCGGCGCTATGCCGCATACATCAAATGCCTATCTCCTTGCTGGGAGTGGGATACCCGCCATCGACGGTGAAATGGTTTTGTCGCCAACTAAACGAGGGTCTTTCGAGGTCACATATTTGAATCGCGATCCTTATCCTAGTTTGGAAATCTATCGTTATCTGGATGGCAATCTCGTTGAAACCATTGAACAACTACCGGAACGTAGTCTCATTGGTCATCTTGGGCCAGTAGTTTGGTTGAGTCCGGTTGCACCCAACGAGCGTATTGGCCCCCAACTTGCTCGATAAGGAGAAGGGTAATGGCTTCTTCTTTGCCACGCAAAAAGGGCGCTTCTTGGTACTCTACACCATTGTACATTGTGACACTTGTTGGCATGGTGGTAACTGGATACTTGCATCTAGACTACGGTGCCAGAGGCATCCAAAATGTGACGTGGTCGGTTTTGTGGGAGGCATTTCCTGTCTTCTTTTTGTTTGGTGCGATTCTGCTATTCGTGGCGGGTATCATCATTTCCATCCGCAACCCAGTTTTGGCAGCTCGTGTTGTATTTTGGGGGTGTATTATTGCTTGGCCCTATTACGCAGTAGTAATTTGTGGGTTAGCAGCATGGATTTCCATCCTTGTCTTCGCGTCGCCGATTGGCGCAATAATGTTTCTGTTTCCCACAGCGACCCTCGTGATCACGACAGTACACGTAAGGCGAATCAGAAAGTCATATAGATTGACAACGGACGCAGCTACGCCTACGACAGCAGCGGGCGGCTAACCGAGTTTGAGGGCGAGGACTATTCGACGCTGCTGGACAACAACAATCCTGTTCACGCCATCAAGGGGCCGGACTACGCCTACGACGCCAACGGCAACATGATAAAAAGGGATAGCCAGACCTTAACCTGGGACCACGAGAACCGCTTGGCGAGCGTGAGCGGTGGCGCGACCGAAAGCTATCTCTACGACGCCGACGGCATGCGCGTCAAGAAGACGAGCGACGGGGTCGAGACGTACTACCCGTTCCCGCACTACGAGCTTCACGATGGCGTTGTGGTCAAGTACTACTTCTTCAACGGCATGCGCGTGGCGCAGCGCAGGGGGAGCAGCCCCATCACCTACCTGCACGGCAACCACCTGGGCAGCACGGTGCTGGAGACAAGCGTCATCGGCGTCAGCGTCAACGACGAGAAGTATTTCGCCTATGGCGAGCAGCGCGACACGGGGCCGGTCAACACGGAGAACCAGTACACCGACCAGAAGCGGGATGACACGGGGCTGTACTACTACGGGGCGCGCTATTATGACCCGGCGCTGGGGACGTTTGTGTCGCCGGATTCGATTGTGCCGGAACCAACAAATGTGTTCGACTACAATCGCATGATGTATACGCGCGGGAATCCCCTGAAATTCAGTGATCCATCGGGCAATTGCTCAGCACCAGAGGCTGGCAGTGGATTCATTGTCTGTATCGACTTCTTTATTCAAACAGAGAAGATTCTTAGTGGAGGAGGCGATGGGGACGGACGCGGCTTTGATGCAGACTCCGACCCACTCAAATCACGCGCATATTTTTATCTGCATTTTGATGCTGATGGTGTGTTGACAAAAGTTACCCCCAATGTTAATGAGTCCTGCACGATTGCAGGTTGTTACATGGCTGCTGATGTACATAACGTGTTCAATGCAACCCAAGATAGAAAAACCGGGGAGATTTTCGTTGATTGGCATCTAACTAATGGAGTCTCCAGCTTTTTCCTTTCTGAGTCTGAAGAACTAATGGAGGCTGAATCTGAAGTCGAACGAAAAGATGCAGCAAGTGGTCTCATTTACGAAGGCGTAGGTGCGTTAAACGTTGCTGGCCTTGCTATTCCCGCTATTAACGGGGAGATGGTTTTAACGCCCAACAAACGCGGGTCTTTCGATCTTGCTTACCTGAACAGAGATCCATATCCGAGCCTGGAGATTTACGGCTATACGAATGGGAACCTCGTCGATACAATCAAAACGCTTCCAGAACGCTCATTTCCTCTCAACTTTGGACCAGTATTTTGGCTGAGTCCACTTGCACCGAATCAGCGCCTTGGCCCTCAGCTTGCGCGGTAGGAAGTAATGAGACATGTCTATCTCCAATTCATATGTAAGTGTCCCTGACTGGCGCACGACACTTTTGTATATCGTGGCATTGGCTGGTATGTGTGTTACATCTTACGCTCATTTGGACTTTGCTGCTGATGGCATCCAAAATGTGACATGGTCTATCCTGCTTGGAATGTTTCCCATCTTTTTGGTGTTTGTCTCGATCCTAATGCTAATTGGCAGTGTCATTAACTCGCGACGGCAGCCAATTTTTGCTGCACGGATTGCGTGGTGGGCCTGTGTTATTGCCTTGCCTTACTATGCCATCATGATGTGTGGATTAGCAGCAGGGTTTGCTCTTGGTATTTTGGCAACACCGCAAGGACTTTTATTCTTTGTGCTACCCGCATCGTGCCTTGTAGCAACGTTGGTCCACACGCAAGGTATTATCAAACCACCAGCAGAGATGCCTACAAAGACCAGAACCGGTTAACCACCGGCTTCGACGGGGACAGCTACAATTACGACAGCAACAGCCAAGGCGAGCTACTACCCCTTCCCCCACTACGAGCTGCACGACGGCGTGGTGGTCAAGTACTACTTCTTCGGCGGCATGAGAATCGCCCAGCGGCGGGACGGCGTGTTGACCTACCTGCACGGCAACCACCTCGGCAGCACCGTGTTGGAAACGAAAAGGAGTTGCCTACTGCCAAGCATGGACAGTTCCAAAGTACGCAATCCATCCAACATACTCACAGGGGTTTGTCCGCGGGTTTAGTCGTGGGGTGATTAACCCAATTTCTACAGCAGCTTACGGATTTCAAAACGCAGTGCGGAATCAACGCTACTTCCAAATGCCGGTTCCATAGGTGAGGTAAATAATGAACCGCTGCACGAAGTACTACTTGCTCATGCTTATACTCCTGCTACTTATAACAGCTGTGGCAGGCTGCATGTCGTCAACCGGTACTGATTTCACAGATGCCCTTCCTAGTGAAACAGTTAAGTTGAACGCACCAAAAGGTGACTACGAAGATGTTGTATGGCTTTTGCCTTCTGTAGTGGCCGTAGTCTATGCGTCGGAATACGAAATCGATCTGTGGGAGTATGATGTAGGTATTTACGACTTTGCCGAAGAAGTTTGGCAAAATGTTGAAGTATCCTCTCTAGATGAATGTATTTCTTCATGGAATCTGGTACTGGAACGTCTGCCGGACGGTGTGCTAGGCCTTGTCAACAATTGCAATATTGAGGTGGGCCGCGTGCTAAACCGCTATTCGCGACTATTGGCTTGGTATCAAGAAAGCGGCGATCTCAAAGTGTTGAAGCAATTGCCAGTTGGGAAAGATGTTGTCTCATTTGCCTTTTTACCAACTTCAGCTGCTTTTCTTGTGACCTATGATTCTTCGGGGGGAATTTTGGGTGAACTCGTGCAAATTGACGAAGGAAAGGATGCTCGACAGTTACTACCCAACTATATGCGGGCGCGCGATGGGCAATACTCACCTGATGAGGAGAGTATTGCATTGATGGCTTCAGAATCTATTCCAGACCCGGAAACGGGTATGTTTAATGAACGAATTGCGTTGCAAGCAAAGCTCTCGCATCCGTGGAATCTGTATCTAACTGACACACAAGGCGAAGAGCTCAAACTCCTTTTGCCGGATGTACGCTCTCCCCAGTATTTGAAGTGGTCACCCAATGGACAGCACATTGCTTTCTCAGCGACGATCAGCAATCAACCAGGCATTTGGGTGTTTGCTATCAGTACACAAAAATTATACCGAGTCTGGGAACAGCGAACACACTTTGACTGGTCGCCAGATGGGACGCAGATGGTTGTCGTCGATGCGCCGCCACAAAATACTGGGCCAGATTTTGTCCCTGAACAATTGCTGATTGTTGATGTCCAGCTAAATTCCGAGTAGTCACGAAATCACAGCCCATTTACAAAAGCAGGACATAAAGGTGGTTATGTCACCTGAAAGCTAACAGGAAGGGGCGCAATTTGCGCCCCTTTTTCTTTGTCCTGAAAAGTCAGGGGTGGCGTCGCCCCCCGCGTGCGCAAGGTTTCCCTGTGGCGCACCGAACGATTTTCCACCTTCCGCTCTCCGCTGCGCTCCATTTGTGCAGGAGCTGCTGAAATTGCGCTCGCTCGACATTGCCCTGATCGGTTACTGGCTCTGGATAGCGGGCGACACCAAACCCAACAGGGAAGCGCTGAAAGCTGCCGGTCTGCAACGGCACAGCAAACGCACATGCTGGTACTATAAGCCCTCTGGCTGGAAGCAGAGCAAACGCAGCAATAAGAGCCTGGCGGAGCTGGCTGGGAAATACGGCTACCGGGGATTCCAGACTGCCGAGGAAGAGAAAGTACCGGCGAGGCGATAATCAGGCAACGGGGCGTGAGAACCGCGTCCTTACATTTGCGACTATCTTTTATGGGATGTTTCCCATATAATGGGGCTGATATGCAGGATTTACCGAAACCACGGCAAGTCGTTTGGATCGGCGATTCGCTGGAACGGGTGCAGAAATTTCCAGAAGGGGCGCAAGACCGTGTGGGCTATGCGCTGCACCTATTGCAAGTTGGTCAGCGTCCACGGGAAGCCAAACCCTTTCGAGGGGTGGGAAGCGGCGTCCTCGAGCTGGCCATACGTTTTGACCGCGACGCCTACCGGGCAGTCACCGCCCTGCAGCTGGGGGAACGCATTTACGTGCTTCATGCTTTTCAGAAGAAATCAAAGCAGGGCATTGCCACCCCGAAGCAAGATGTGGATTTGATTAAACAACGTTACCGAGAAGCGAAGGAGATTGCAGACGATGAGTAACTTACCGAAACATACCATCAGCAGCGGCAATGTTTTTGCCGATATGGGCCTTGAAAACCCCGAAGAAAAGCTGGCCCATGCACGGCTTGGCGCAGTCGTGTTTAGCTTCGTGGAAGAACGCGGGCTAAAGCAGCGTGAAACTGCCGAGCTTTTAGGCGTGAACCAGTCCGAAGTATCGCGGTTGATGAATGGTTATTTCGACGTGTTTTCAACCGATAAGCTGCTGGATTTTCTTAGGCGGCTGAACAAGAAAGTGACGATCACCATTAGCGACCGGCAGCAAGGCGAAGCATTTCAGGAAGTGTATCCCGTATGACTATCGCCGATGAAGAACGACACCTAATTGCTGAACTGCTGGAGACGCTGCCCGGCGCTGCCACCCCGCCCAAATCGAAACCGTACAAGCGCTCTCCGTCGAGCGCTCAATCCCAACGGGCGATGCGCTTTATGCAGAGAGGTCGCGGCAGGCTGGCGAACTATAGCGTTCACTTGTTAGACCTTCCAACAGCCGCTCCCGCACAAGGGCGGCTGTTTTCTTTCAGATTTACGATTGCTGCCAGCTGTGGTAAGGTTGACGAAAACGGTGCGCAAAGATTGCGCAGTCCCGGCTTTGAGGCTTGACCAGCCGCGCGCCAATCCAAAATCGTAAATCCAAAATCCAAAATCCCAAATGTCTAACCAAATTGCACTCTTTATCGACTTTGAAAACATTGCCCTCTGGGCCGAGCAGGAATTTCTTGACCTGGACCTCACAGCCATGATCGAATTTCTCCAGCGGCGCGGCCCCGTGGTGATCAAGCGGGCCTACGGCGACTGGGGGCGCTTTTCGCGCTACCGCGACGAGCTGATGGACAACGCCATCGACCTGGTGCAAATCTACAGCGTGCGCGCGGGCAAAAATCGCGCCGATATCCGCATGGCGCTGGATGCGCTGGAACACGCCATCACGCGCGAGCAGATCGGCACCTTTGTGATCGTCTCCGGCGACAGCGACTTCGGGCCGCTGATCAACAAGCTGCGCGCCTACAACTCCTACACCCTCGGCATTGGCCCGCGGGACGTGACCCACCCGCTGCTCGTCAAGGCCTGCGACGAATTTGTCTATCTCGAAACGATTCTCGAGGGCAACGATGCGCCGCCGCTGGTCGAAGTGGTGAGCAGCGGTAACGAGGAAGCGCGCGCGACGCTGCTGCGCGCGCTCCAGCTCCACGGCCAGCAGGACGATCTGCCCGTGCCCGCCGATCAGCTCAAGCAGACCATCCTTACGCTGGACCCGACCTTTGGCGAGATGAACTTTGGCCACGCCCAGTTCAAAAGCTGGCTCGAATATAACACGGACATTGTCCAGCTGATCATCCGCGATATGCAGCTTTTTGTGGACATCAACAGTGCGCTGACGGAGTCGCTGAGCAATTCGGCCACCGGGTCGTCGCGCGAGCAGGGGGAGGGAACGTCGACCCGCAGCGGCTTGCTTCAGGCGGCGGCGCGATCGGCGGGGGCGGAGTCGGCCGTGGCCAACCCGCTGGTCGCGCCGCGCACGAAGCCCATGGCCGTGCCCACCGTGCGCGCCCAGTACCAACAGATTTTGTCCCGCCTGAAGATGACGGGCATCGATTTTACCACCCGCCGCGACGTGCTGCGCGACATCTACCGCGAGCTGACGGAGCAGGCGCGACCGCGCACTACAGACAGCCTGCTGGAGGAATTGTGCGAACGCTACGAACAGCAGGGGCTGATTCGCTCCAAAACCACGCTGCGCCAAATCTGGCAGATGGGCTTTCGCCAGCGCGCCTTTGTCTACGAGGATGAAACGGCTTCGGTTCACGTGCCCGTGCGCCTGGCCGAGGATATCGACAGCGAGGCGGCCTTTGTGCGCCGCGCCGAAGCGGGCTTTGTCCACGCCGTGGTCAACGCCGGGCTGCCCGTCGAGCGCGAAGAGCTGGCGCTGATCCTGCTCAACGACGATGACCAGACGGACTATATTCAAACGCTGCTGGACGATCTGGTCGAGCGGGGGATGCTGCTGGAGGAGGAGGGCCACTACACCTTGCCGGGCGAAGGGGCCGTGCCCTTCTGTAACGAGCCGGTGCTCAAGCCCGTCTGCGACGACATCAGCGGCATGACGCTGCCGGAGAACGTGGTGCGCTCGGTGGACAAGGCGCGGCAGTTGGCCAAGACAGCGATGTACGAGCGCTCGCAGGATTTTGCGGCCTCGGCGCGCAGCTATCTGCGCGCCTGCCGCGTGCAGTGGGAGGCCGTCGAGCAGAGCGCGCCCGACGCGACGCTGGAGGATTTGCGCTGGTACATGGCCTCCTATGCCTCCGTGCGCGCGGGCGAGCTTTCGCAAATCCACCGCGACTATGCCAACTCGCGCCCCTACTACCTGGCCTTCTTCTCGCTCGTGCGCGAGGACGATCCGCTCTGGAGCCGGATGCGCGGGCTGATCAACCCCATGCTCTCCTACTACTGGGTCAACGCCTGGCGCGAGCTGGGGCTCAACGCGGGCAACCCCAACAGCGGCTCGACGACGCCCGCCGAAATTGCCGTGCGCGCCGCCACCCACGACGATCCCAAGCTCTGCAATCTCTGGTTCAATATGACCAGCCGCCTCGCCCAGGTCAACCCCGGCCTGATCCAGCGCATCGCCAACCAAATTCGCCTCAGCGGCACGGAATCGCCCGTCTACACGCAGGTTGCCGAGAGCATGGAGCAGATGTTGATGGAGTAAGCGCGCCGTGCCCTACCCCTACGCCGCCCTCGCAAAGAGCTTGCTTGCCAATTCGTAACCGAGCACATGCGTCTGGCGCGCTCCGTTGCCCGCGGGAATTTCGGCGATGGGCGTCTCCCCCGAAAGCGCACTCAAGGGCGCAATTTCGAGCGTGAGCGGGCCGTGAAAGGGGGCGGCGGTAAGCAAGCAAAATTCGGTGGTAGGCGTTAAATTTAAGCCCGACAAATAACGCAGCAACGAGGCATCCGTCGAGGCGACGCGGCGCAACATGCCCCGCTGACCCGGCTTCATTTCGGTTAGCGGCACGAGCAATTCCTCATCAATCGTGCCGTCCGAGGCTGGGATGGGATCGCCGTGGGGGCAGTGGGTGGGATAGCCGCAGAGCGCCTCCATGCGGCGCTCGAAGGCGGGGCTAAGCGCGTGTTCCATACGGTGCGCCTCGGCCTTGACCTGGTCCCACGTAAAGCCCATTACCTCGATCAGAAAAACTTCGAGCAGCCGGTGGCGACGCAGCATCTGCAGCGCTGCCAGCTGCCCCTGCTTGGTCAGCGCGATGCCGTCCGCCGTCGAGCGCACGGCGTGGCCCGTCTCCTCCAGCCGCTTCAACATGCTGCTCGTCGCCGCCGCGGAAACGTACATCTTCTCCGCCAGCGACGAAGTCGTCACCCTGTCGTTGTCGCGCGCCAGCTCGTAAATAGCAACGAGGTAATCCAGCATCCCGTCGGTAATCACCCCGCAAAACGTCTGCATACCGCTCCCTCAAGTTTACTTCCTGCCAATCCATAATTTCTGCCAAGAATAATTGTGAAAAATTTCATAATTATTCTTGGCTATTATAAAAGCAGGGCACTTCGCTGTCAACTCATTCTAAATTTGCGTGGGTAAGGGGTCCACCTATCGCTGGATTTCTGACAAACGTGCATCAGTTAACCGCCCCTTTGCGCGAAGATTAACCGGGGTTAATTTTTGGATAAACTAAGCCTATTCAAATGCTTTGCCCGAACCAAAGGAATTCTCTTGCAAATCTCCAAAAAATCACGGCTTCTTTGTGGTAAGATGCCGCTTAACAAATCGTGCTTGCATCAATCTAAATAAAGAAGTCTGGATGTGGGCAGGTTGGTTACGCAAGTGCGGCAATCCCGGATGTAGCGAATCCCAACCTTCGCGCGTTGGGCGATTGGTGAAGGAAATAGAGATGGCAAAAGAATTGTGCAAGTTGAAGAAATCAATTTTGAAAGAGGATATTGAATCGTGGATGAAGCTTGTCAACGAGCCGACGCACGTTTGCACCAAGTGTGGGCGCGCGGCCAACAGCAAGAAGCTGCTCTGCAGCCCGGAGAAGATTCGAGTGGCCGCATGATTCAGCTCCTTGCCAACCATCGCGTGCTGGATTGCCTCTCCGCCCGCGGCGAGGGGTGCTCGATCCAGCGGCTGTGCAACGGGCAGGTCGAGCTGCGCTGGGCAGGGGTGACGCTCTTCCTGCGCATGGCCGATCTGCTCGTGCTGGACGAGGCGCTGCGGGCGTGGACGGGCAACGTCGAGCGGCCGTGGAGCGATGCTTACGTGCTTTCGTTGCGCTACGCCGCATCGCCGCCCTGCTCGCTCTACCTGGACCGCGATGCGCTGTACACGTTTTGTGCGCTTGTGAACGAAGCCGTCGAGCGTTTGCCACGCCGCGTGGTGCGCTGGGCGGATTTAGTCGTCGACGTTCAGCCGTGGCGCGGTGAGCGTGCCGCGCCACCCGGCAGCTTTTCAACAAATTAACCGTTAACCAACATTATATCGATTTAATTCTTGGCCCGCTCTCGGCCTTCGAGATAACCGGTGGATGGCCCAATTGGTTCGTTGGTGGCAACCGGCAGGCAATGAATTGCCTGCCTGCTTTGCAAAACGCGCTGAAGCGCGTTAGAGGAGCCCCTTGCCAGTGCGCTTCAGCGCACTTGGCAAAGCAGGTGACGAATTCATTCGTCGCCGATCACCGCCCCTGCCATAAATCGATATAATGTCTAATCTATACCCAACCCGAAGGAGTCCACATGAGCACATCTACCGCCGCGCGCAGCCTAACCGGCACGCTGCACGAAACCAGCCTGGACATGCCGCAGCCGCTGCGCGAGCAGATGGTTGCGCTCTGCAATCAGCAGCTCGCCAACACGACCGATCTCTACAACCAGACCAAGCAGGCGCACTGGAACGTCAAGGGCATCCACTTCGAGGAGCTGCACCAGCTCTTTGACAAGATGGCCAACGCCGTTCAGGAATACAGCGATACGGTGGCCGAGCGCGCCGTCTCGCTGGGCGGCACGGCGCTGGGCACGACGCGCATGGCCGCCAGCACCACCGAGCTGCCCGAATTCCCCGCCGATGTCTTTGTCGGCCAGGAGATGCTGCGCGTTGTCGTCGAGCGCTGGGCGCAATACGCGGCCTCCGTCCGCGCCGCCATTCACGAGGCGGACGAGGCGCGCGATCTGGACACGGCCGATCTCTTTACCGAAATCTCGCGCATTGCCGACAAGCAGCTCTGGTTCGCCGAAGCTCATTTGCAGGCATAAACGCAATTCTTCACCGGCAGGTGCGGCCTACAGCCGCACAAAGAAAATCCGCCGCAGCGGATTGACCGGTGGAAGGGCAGAGAATGCGCAGTTAGAAGCAGCGCCGCCGAGTGCAAAGTTTTATCAACACCAATCTTATGCAAAGCCTAACTAAACCTTCCCTCCTTGCCCGCTTAGTTCAAACGCGCCCTCTCGCCGCCGATCACGACCCCGTTCACTGGCTGGAGCCGCTGCTGATTCGGCGGCGCAAGTCTGGCCCCGTAGATGGCTCGCGGCAGCAGATTAGCGGCGAGCAATTTGCTTTGCTGCTCGCCGCGCTGGTTGTTTTCCTCTGCGCGTTTGCCCTGCTGCTCGCCTAATCTCCACATCGCATCAGCGCCCTACAGACACAAAGTCAGCAGCCACCTTGCCACGTCCAAGGCCATTCCAAGAAAACAAGTATACCGCGAGTGTGACTGTCACCGTCCACGACCAGCGAAGGATTGGCAGCGTTGCTTGGACAGTGACTGTCACACGGTACAGTTAATTTTCTGGAATGGCCTAACGTTTGCTTAGCTGGCTTTGTGCTGCCAAAATTTCGTCAACTTATGCACCATCTCCGGGCCAACCGTCTCGCCCTCGCCTACGACAGCACGACCATTATCCCCAGCCTCGATCTCGCCATCCCCGCGGGCCAAATCACCGCGCTGGTTGGCCCCAACGGCTGCGGCAAGTCGACCTTGCTGCGCGGGCTGGCGCGGCTGCTCAAGCCCAAGGCGGGCAGCGTCTTCCTGGACGGCAAGGCGATCCACAGCGTGCCGACCAAAGTGCTCGCCAAGCAGCTGGGCATCCTGCCCCAAAGCCCCATTGCCCCTGAAGGCTTGACCGTGCACGAGCTGGTCGTGCAGGGGCGCTACCCGCATCAGGGCTGGTTCCAGCAGTGGTCGGCGGAGGACGAGCGCATTACGCAGGAGGCGCTGGAGATTACGAACATTGCCAAGTTTGCCAACCGACCGCTGGACACGCTCTCCGGTGGGCAGCGGCAGCGGGCGTGGATCGCCATGGCGCTGGCGCAGGAGACCGAAATCCTGCTGCTGGACGAGCCGACCACCTTTCTCGACTTGGCCTACCAAATTGAAGTGCTCGATCTGCTTGTCGAGCTAAACCAGCGCGGGCGCACCATCATCATGGTGCTGCACGATCTCAACCACGCCTGCCGCTATGCCCACCACCTGGTGGCCCTACGAGAAGGTGAAATCCAGGCCCAGGGCGCGCCCGCCAACGTGATGACGGAATCAATGGTGGAAAATGTTTTCCGCCTGCGCGCCCGCATTGTGCCCGACCCCGTGACGGGGACGCCGATGTGCGTGCCGATTGGGCGCGTGGCGTCGGAGCAAAGGCTGGGCTCGCCGGATGCGGCAAGCTCCTCTTTTTCCACGAATGGCTCGGCTGACGCACAGATGGACGAGCCGACGGCAAATCACCTCGCCTCAATGGGCGACCGCGATTGACAAAGCATCCCAAAGGTAAAGAGCCACCACCATGAAACAAACAACATGAAGCAAACAATATCTTTTATCACCATCCTCCTCCTGCTGGCTTTGCTAACAGCCTGCGTACAGGCTCGACCTGTTTCCCCACCCGACGAGGTTGCAGCGGACGCGCCGTTGACGGACGCTGCCTTCCCCGTGACTATCGAGCATAAATTTGGCAGCACCACCATCGAGGCCGCGCCCGAACGCATCGTCACCGTTGGCCTCTTTGAGCAGGATGCGCTGCTGGCGCTGGGCATTGTCCCCATCGGCACGACCGAGTATTTTGGCGGCTATCCCGGCTCGATCTGGCCTTGGGCGCAGGATGAGCTGGAAGCGCTCGGCGGCGACGTGCCCGAAGCGCTCGGCGGTGCAGATGGGATCAACTTCGAGGCCATCGCCGCGCTCAACCCCGACTTGATTTTGGCGGCTTACTCTGGCGTGACGGGGGAGGATTACGAGCTGCTGGCGCAGATCGCGCCGACGATTGCCCAGCCGGAGGGGTACGTCGACTACGGCGTGCCGTGGCAGGAATTGACCGTGACGGTCGGGCGCGCCGTGGGGCAGGAGGCCGAAGCGCAGGCGCTCGTGGACGAGATCGAGGCGCGCTTTGAAGCGGTGCAGGCGGAGCACTCCGAATTTGTCGGCGCGACTGCGGTCGTCGCCGCCATGTTCGAGGGTATTTACCTCTACGGGCCGGAAGACGTGCGCGGGCGGCTGCTCACCTCGCTGGGCTTTGACCTGCCGGAGGAAGCGGCTGACATTGCAGGCGGCAACTTTGGCGGCAGCGTCAGCCTGGAGCGCGGCGACATTCTGGACATCGACGTGGTTATCTGGCTGGCCGAAGCGGATCAGGTTGACGAAGTGGGCGGCCCCGTCTACCAGAGTCTGCCCGTCCACACCGAAGGCCGCGAAGTTTTCCTTAGTAACAGCGAACCGCTCGGCGGCGCCACCTCGTTTGTCACCGTGCTCAGCCTGTCCTTCCTGCTCGACGAGCTGGTTCCGCAGCTGGCCGACGCGATGAGTCCATAGTCAACGTGGCTTAAAGATGTGCGCGTGGGACGAAAAAACATGGATAAACCAATTCAAGAAAAACCCTACTGCAACCTCGCTGCACGTGATCTGGGCCTCGACCCGGTGGGCCAAGCCGGCAGCTTCGACGACGCCATTCTGATCGAGACGCCGCTGCCCTGGCAGCGCGACGTTTTCAACGAGCCGGGCAAGCTGCCCGCCGAGGCGATCGCTCTGCGCACTCTCTGGATGCAGCGCTACCGGGAAACGGGCCGCTTCCCCCACCGCCCGCTGCTGATCGCGCCGGATGACGTCTACTCGCGGCCGGGCTGTCGGCGCGTGATCTACTTCGAGCGGCCCAATGGCCCCTTTGCCCGCTTCACCAAGCGTGAATACCTCGTGCCGGAGAACGACCTGGGGCCGCTGCTCTGGGCGCTCTTCGAGGCGAAGGAGACGCTGCCCAACTTTGAGCGCTACCGCATGACAGAAGCCGAATTGAGCCGCGACCTGCTCGTCTGCACCCACGGCACGGTCGACGTGGCCTGTGCCAAATTTGGCTATCCGCTCTACCACCACCTGCGCGATGAGCACGCCAGCAGTCCAGCGGAGAGCGGGCTGCGCGTCTGGCGCGTCAGCCACTTTGGCGGCCACATCTTTGCGCCGACGCTCATTGACTTTCCGACGGGCCACTACTGGGCCTACGTCGGTGAAGCGCAGGCGGCGCAGATTGCCCAGCGCAGCGGCAGCGTCGCCGAGCTTCGAGGTCACTACCGCGGCTGGGCGGGGTTGGAATCCAGCTTTGCCCAGGCCGCCGAACGCGAGCTGTGGCAGCGGCTTGGCTGGGCCTGGTCCGAGTACGAAAAGCGGGGCGACGTTGTGGCGCAGGACGAGGGCGAAGCGCCGAGCTGGGCCAACGTGGAGCTTGAGTGCGTTGTGCCCAGCGGCCAGCGAAATCGCTACAGCGCGCGCGTCGAAGTCGCCGAGCGGATTGAGACCCGTGGCTCTACCGGCAGCGAGCAGACACACGCGTACCCCCAGTACAAAGTCGCCTCTCTGCGAAGGAGATGATTGAGCGAAAACGGCTTAAGCAACTTGAGCCTACCAAATGAAACTTTGCAGAGGGCAAACCGATGAAACGCCAAATTCAGCTACTCACCACACTTCTCTTGCTGGCAGTGCTGACGGCCTGCGCTGTGCCCGAAACGGCGACCGCGCCCGATGACTCTGCTGCCGGAAGCGATGCTGCATCCGCAGCGATGACGGACACGATGACGGACACCGATGCTGCTACATCGACAGAGGCAGTAACGGATACAGCCGCAGTGGATTCACAAGCCATTGACTGTGCCGAAGGCCAGCGCCTGCTCGACGGCGAGAACATCCTGGAGCCGGTCTGCGTGCCCGAATCGCCACAGCGCATCGTCACGCTCGATCCCTTCTACTCGCTGCAGAACAGCGTGCAGCTCGGCCTGCCCGTGATCGCTTCGGCCACGGGCGACGGCGGCCCCGATTTCCCCGCCTCGCTCACCGCCGAAGAGACGGCGGACATCGAGCCCATCGGCCAGTTCGATTCGCCCAACTTGGAGACAATCGCCGCGCTCAACCCCGATCTGATTATCGGCGACGCTTTCTTTCACGAGGAGCGCGCCGCCCTGCTGAGCGAAATCGCGCCCACTGTGCTCATCAACACGCCGGATTGGAAGCAGTGGATTTACGTGATCGCCGAGGCGGGCGGCGTGCCCGAACAGGCCGAGAGCGATTTTGCCGAATACGACGCGCGCATCGCAAAGATCGAGCCGCAACTGCGCGACATCGAAGTCTCGTTTGTGCGCCTGCTGCCAAGCGGCGAATTCCAGATCTATCTTGACAGCCCCGCCGCCTACGCGCCCTTTGCCGTGCTGGCCGAAACGGGCGTCGAGCGCACCGATTTCGAGACGACCGACGAAAACGAAACGCTCATTCGCCCCGACTTCGAGGGCATCCCCAACCTCACGGGGGACGTGCTGCTCTACACCACCGGCGGCGCCAACGACGAGGGCGACAGCCAGGCCATCATCGACGAGGTGACAAGCAACCCGATCTGGCAGCAGCTGCCAGCGGTAGAGGCGGGCGAGGCCTACCGCGTCGACACCACACACTGGATGGGCTTTGGTGGCCTGCGCTCGGCCAACGCCATTCTGGACGATGTGGAGCAGTATTTGATCACGGAAAGATAGACGGCTCCCATGACTACCACAACCATCTCCCAAAGCGCTGGCTCGCTGCGCTTCCTGCGCACGCGGCCCGTGCTCGCGATGGGCATCTTCGTCGGCGTTGGCCTGCTGCTGCTGGCCATGCTGCTCAGCATCGGCTTTGGCGCGGCGGACATTGCGCCCGCCGACGTGTGGGCCGCGCTCTTCGTCTTCAATCCGGAGTCGACCAACCACCTGATCATCCGCACGCTGCGCGTGCCGCGGGCGGCGGTGGCGGCGCTGGTCGGCGCATCGCTGGCCGTGGCGGGCGCGATCATGCAGGGGCTGACGCGCAACCCGCTGGGCGATCCGGGCATTCTCGGCATCAATACCGGCGCGGCGCTGGCCGTGGTGATGGCCGTCTTCTTTCTCAACATCGGCTCGCTGGCGCTTTACGCACTCTTCGCCTTTGTCGGTGCGGCGCTGACGGCGGTCGCCGTCTACACGCTCGGTGCGCTCGGTCGCGGCGGGCCGACGCCGCTCAATCTCACCATCGCGGGCGCGGCCTTCACGGCCTTGCTCGGCTCCTTCACCACCGGCGTGCTGATTTTGAACCAGCGCACGCTGGAGGAGGTGCGCTTCTGGCTGGCTGGCTCTGTCGCCGGGCGCGATCTGGATTTGCTGCTGCAGGTGTCGCCCTATCTGGCGGGCGGCCTGATCTTGGCCTTTGCGCTGGGGCGGCAGATCACGACGATTTCGCTGGGCGAGGATGTGGCGAAGGGGCTGGGGCAGAAGACGGGCTGGGTCAAGGCGCTGGCGGGCGTGGCGACCGTGCTGCTGGCGGGCGGCGCGGTCGCCGTGGCGGGGCCGATTGGCTTCATCGGCCTGGTGATTCCGCACGTCGCGCGCTTCCTCGTCGGCGTGGACTACCGCTGGATTCTGCCCTACTCGGCCATCCTCGGCGGCATCTTCCTGCTCGTCTCGGATGTCGGCGCACGGCTGCTCCTGCGCCCCACCGAACTCCCCGTCGGCGTGATGACGGCGCTGATTGGGGGGCCGTTTTTCGTGTATTTGGTCAGGTGGAGAGTACAGCGGTAGCGGGGGAAGCTAAGGGATAAAGATGCGCATGGTGCCGCGAAAGTTGTCGAGGTCGTAGACGATTTCGGCCAGGCGCTCGGCACAGCGCGTGCGGTAGGCTTGATTGGGAATCACGCGATCTAGATTGCCAATAGTAATGACTGGCAGACTATCGGGTGTCACAAGACGACGGATGACGCGCTCCAGCGATTTTTCTTCATCGGTTGTTGTGCGGTTGCCCGTTAGCAGGATATATTCGCGCTCTTGACAAAATCGCCAAACCGCTTCGTCTTTTGCTTTATCTTGCAGACCAACATGACGAAACCAGTTTAGCTTCATGGGAACTAAACCAAGCCATGTGCCATCAAAGTGCAAAACCTCGAATATAGCTTCCGCCTGTCCCTCGCAGTTATGGTCGGAAAGCACAATCTGCATTAGAGCGCCTCTCGTCTGCGTCGACTCCATTCGAGCAGTTCGTTTAATTTTTTGCGCTCCGGCGTCATTTCCTTCACAAATTGCTTTTCACGCTCTGCGACTAAAGCCCGATGATATGCCTCATTCTCTGCTTTCTTAACCAGTAGTTCTTTCAACTCCGGCTCCAGCCGCTCACGATGCTGCTCAATGTAGTCAAGTGCCGCTTGAATTTGGAATGAAGATAGGTTATATGTCTGATAAATTTCATAGATGCTGTAGCCTTCATCGTGCAGTTCCATCACATCATAGACCGACACGCGGCTGTGATCAATCATTGGGCCGATCTCGCTCTCGATAATGCGCGTGGTCAGCGGGTCTTGCTCATTCGCCGACCACGTTGGATCGACATCAATCGAGCGCACCGCATCAAAATCGGAAAGCACATCTACAATCTGATGCGCCTGCTGATCATCATCGATCATAATTGTAATTTGCTTCATCGTGGGCCTCCTAAACGTTACCGACACCGCTGTTCCTCACTGAATTATAGCATAAAAAACACAAACGCTCATGCAGCAAAATTCAACCTGGTACACCATCCGCCCCCGCCGACTGCCGCTCTCCTTTCGCATCGACCGGCGCGTGCCGCTCGTGCTGGCTGCGCTCACGCTGGCAACGCTGGCGGTAATGGTCGTGAACATCGGCGTGGGCGAGTACCCGATTGCGCCGCTGGACGTGGTGCGCACGGTGCTGCACATCCAGCCATCTGAAGCAAGCGGCGCAAATTTCGAGGACTACAACTTCATCGTCAACACGCTGCGGCTGCCGCGCATGTTGGTGGCCGCGCTGGTGGGGATGGCGCTGGGTATCTCCGGCGCGATTTTGCAGGGGCTGACGCGCAACCCGCTGGCCTCGCCCGGCATCCTCGGCATCAACGCCGGGGCGGGGCTGGTGGCGGTGTCGCTGATTGTGGTCTTCGAAAACGTGCCCGCCGGGGTGATTCCGCTGGCGGCCTTCGCCGGCGCGTTCACCGTGGCGCTGCTGATCTACCTATTGGCCTGGAGAGGCGGCGACTCGCCCATCCGGCTGATTCTCGTTGGCATCGGCCTGGCTGCCGTCACCGGCGCGCTGACCACGCTGCTGATCACCTTTGGCGAGATCAACAACGTGCAGCGCGCGCTGATCTGGCTGACGGGCAGCGTCTACGGTCGCTCGTGGGACGAGCTCTGGCCGCTGCTGCCCTGGGTGGCAATCTTTGCGCCGCTGACCTTTCTGCTGGCGCGCGACCTCAACGCACTCAATCTGGGCGAAGATGTCGCGAAGGGGCTGGGCAGCCCCGTGGCGGTTCGGCGCGGCCTGCTGCTGCTTTCGTCCGTTGCGCTGGCGGGCGCGAGCGTCGCGGCGGCGGGCACGATTGGCTTTGTGGGGCTGATGTCGCCGCACATTGCGCGGCGGCTCGTCGGGCCGGATCACCTGGGCCTCGTGCCCACGGCGGGCGTGATCGGCGCGCTGATTGTGGTGGGGGCGGATTTGGTGGGACGCACCATTTTTGCGCCTATCGAGCTACCGGCTGGCTTAGTGACGGCGGCGGTCGGCGCGCCCTTTTTTATCTACCTGCTGATTCGGCAGCGCAAAGATAGGTAGGCATTCTTGGTGGGAAGAGGATTATGTAGAATGGCTGGGCGCAATGTAAAAACCTCGCACTTCTTCCCACCCCGATGTATAATTCACCCGCAGCCGTTTCGGTTGCGGGTTTTCTAATCTGTGTTGTTCCGCGTACTTCCGCGTCCTAAATCCCTATGATTCGCTCCGACCAAATTCTCAACACCGTCGCCATGATCCAGAAGGAGCACCTGGACGTGCGCGCCGTAACCATGGGCATCAACCTGCTGAGCTGCCGCCGCACCAGCGTCGCCGACACCGCCGACGCCATCGAACACAAAATCACCACCCTCGCCGCCGACCTCGTTGCCACGTGTGATGCGATTGGCGAAAAGTACGCCATCCCCATCGTCAACAAACGGTTGGCGGTGACGCCGCTGGCCCACGTCGGCGCGGGCTTTGACTGCGCGGGCTTTGTGGAACTGGCAAAAGCGCTGGACCGCGCGGCGGCGCGGGTCGGCGTGGATTTTCTGGGCGGCTTTTCGGCCAACGTGGAAAAGGGCTTTGGCGGCGGCTCGAGCGCGCTGATCGCCGCGCTGCCGGAGGCGCTGACCAGCACCGAAAAAGTCTGCGCCTCGGTCAACGTCGGCTCGACGCGCTACGGGCTCAACGTGGATGCGCTGGCCCTGCTCGGCGGCACAATCAAGCAGCTGGCCGAACGCAGCGCCGACTCCGGCGGTTTTGCCGCGGCCAAGCTCGTCGTCTTCACCAATCAGCCCGGCGACAATCCCTTTATGGCCGGGGCCATGCACGGCCTGGGCGAGGCGGACGCCGTGCTCAACGTCGGCGTGAGCGGGCCGGGGGTGATTGCGCGGGCCTTGGAGCGCAAGATCGAGCGCGAGGGGGCGCAGAATTTGGGGCTGCAAGATTTGGCCGAGGAGATCAAGCAGGCGGCTTTCCGCGTAACGCGCAGCGGCGAGCTGATCGGGCGACAGGTGGCGCGCTCGCTCGGCGTGCCCTTTGGCGTGGTCGATCTTTCGCTCGCGCCGACGCCCGCCGTGGGCGACAGCATCGGCGAAATTCTCAAAATTCTGGGCGTGGACGCCATCGGCGCGCCCGGCTCGACGGCGATTGTGGCGCTGCTCAACGACGCCGTCAAAAGGGGCGGCTCCTTTGCCAGCCAAACGGTCGGCGGCCTCAGCGGGGCCTTTATCCCCGTCTGCGAGGACAGCGAGCTGGCAGACGCCGCGGGCTCCGGCGCGCTCGTGCTCGAAAAGCTGGAGGCGATGACCAGCGTCTGCTCCGTCGGGCTGGACATGATCGCCATCCCCGGCGCGGTCGACGCGGCGACGCTGGCCGCGATCATGGCCGATGAGATGGCGATTGGGCTGATCAACAACAAGACCACCGCCACCCGGCTGATCCCCGTGCCGGGCAAGGGCGCGGGTGACTTTGTCTCGTTTGGCGGCCTGTTTGGCGAAAGCGCGATTCTCGAAGTGCGCAATGCGGGGCAGTCGAGCCGCTTTGTCGGCTTCGGCGGGAAAATTCCCGCGCCGATTCATTCTTTGCGGAATTAAAAGTAATGCGTGGTGCGTGGTGCGTGAACTGGAACCCAACCAGTGTGGGTAATAGTCCACGCATCACGCACTACGCACCACGCACTACGCACCACGCGCTGTTCCACCCATTCCATTACCTGCCATGAAAGATCGTTTGCTCACCTGGGAGGGACGTTACCCCGTCGCCGTTTTTCTTGGCCTCAGCCTGCTGATTGCGTGGCCGCTGATTGTGTTGAGCGGCTACAGCCTGGCTGGCGGCTTGGGGGAGGGGCTGGCGTCTCAAATTTTTGGGC
This sequence comes from Caldilineaceae bacterium, assembly GCA_965213535.1. Classification (GTDB taxonomy): domain Bacteria; phylum Chloroflexota; class Anaerolineae; order Caldilineales; family Caldilineaceae; genus JBCCFC01. The sequence goes on along the minus strand of OZ243888.1, from coordinate 3,972,388 downwards.
TGGTGCTGCCGGTGCTGATCGCGCAGTTTAGCCCATCGATTGCGGCCTTTCTGCTGGTGGGACTGCGCTTTGGGCGGGCGGGGCTGCGCGATCTGCTGGTGCGCGCGTGGCAGGTGCCGACAAACAAGGGGTGGATTGCGGTGGCCGTGCTGCTGCCGGTGGCCGTGGTCCTCGTGGCCGTGGCGCTGCTGCTGGCGATGGGGCTGCTCCCCGCGCCCGATTTGGCGGAATCGCCCGCGTGGCTGGCGCTGCCCCTCTATTTGGCCTTTCTGCTGGCCGGGATTCTGTTTGGCGGCATTTCAGAGGAATTTGGGTGGCGCGGCTATCTGCTGCCGATCCTGCAACGCAGGCACACGGCGCTCGTCTCGGCGCTCATCGTGGGGATTCTATGGGCAATCTGGCACTTGGAGCCGGATCCAGCGATGAAACTGCTCTTCACCGACGGCTGGAGCGCCTTTCTGCCGCGAGTCAGCCGCGTCTATGCGCTTTATCTCATCAGCGCGACGGCGTCTTCCATCTACATGGCCTGGATATTTAACCACACCGGCGGCAGCCTACTGCCGATAATCCTCACCCACAGCTCCAGTAACGCAGTTCAAACGCTGATTACTACCGTGTGGGAAGATGTACCCATTCCCGCGGAGCTGCTTTATTACGGCGTCTGGTGGGTGGTAGCGATTGCGCTGATTCTCTGGCAGGGCAGCCAGCACCTCAATCGACGGCGCGAACGGTGGATGGGAGAAGATCGCCTGCTGCCACCGATTCAATAGGGACGTATTGCTTGTTGCTTACTACGTACTGCTTGCTTCGTTGCTTTAGCAGGAAGGATGCAACCAGCGAACCCATAAGCAATAAGCAATAAGCAGTAAGCAATACCCAACCTTGAACTTTCTTCGGAGCCTTTGCCTATGTCCACCCCCAACATCATCCTCATCCTGACCGACCAGCAGCGGGCCGACACCGTCGCCGCCTGGGGCAACGAGCACATGATCACGCCCCACATGGATCGGCTGGTGCATGAGGGGCTGTCGTTCGAGCAGGCCTACTGCCCCGGTGCAACGTGCATCGCCTCGCGCGCGGCGATTTTTACCGGCATGTACCCGCACACGACGGGCGTTTACTCGTTTCAATCGTGGGCGAACCACCGCAACTGGGTTGAAGATTTGGCCGAGGCGGGCTACTTTTGCGCCAACATCGGCAAGATGCACTTCTCCCCGCGCGACGTGCGCGGCGGCTTCCACGAGCGCGTGATCGTCGAGAACCCAACCAATATGAATCAGCTAAACGGCGGCGCGGACGACGACTGGGGGCGCTATCTCCAGTGGCACGGCGCCGAACGGCCGAATGAGCGCAACAAAACTGACTCCGACTGGTTCGACAAATTTCAGGGCGTGGCGTGGCATCTGGACGAGCACCTGCACAGCGATGTCTTCATCGGCAACGCGGCTACCTCGTGGATCGACCACTATCAAGGCGAGAAGCCCTTCTTCCTAGAGATTGGCCTAACGGGGCCGCACGAGCCGTGGGATCCGCTTCCCCGCCACCTGGAAATGTACGAGGGGCGGGAGCTGCCGGGTCCCGTTGCGCGCGAGGGCGAGCTGGCGGAGAAGCCGCCGCAGCACTTGGCCCACCGCAAGATGCACGCCAACACCCATCACGAATCGGTGATCCGCATGGGCGAAATCGACGACGCGGGCATGGAGCGGATGCGTCGCCACTACTTTGCCAAAATCACCACCGTGGACGAGCAGATCGGCAAAATTCTGGCTTCTCTCGAAGCGAGGGGCTGGCTGGACGATAGCCTGATTCTGTTCTGCTCGGATCACGGCGAGCTGCTGGGCGACCACGGCCTGGCCTACAAGTGGCTGATGTACGATCCGATTGTGCACGTGCCGCTCGTCGCGCGCTGGACAGGCGTGATCGAGCCGGGGCGCAGCACGGGCGACTTGGTCTCGCTGATCGATCTCGGCCCGACGATTTTGGAGGCGGCTGGCGTCGACGTGCCGGATTATCTGGAGGGTCGCTCGCTGCTGCCCTATTTGCGCGGCGAGAAGGAAGTCGAGCCGCGGGAGTTTGTTTTTGCCGAAGACAACTACCAGATTATGATGCGCAGCGCGTCGCACAAGCTGGTCTACTACATCGGGCAGGAGGCGGGTGAGCTGTACGATTTGGTCGCCGACCCGCACGAGCTAGCCAATTTGTGGGATGATGCGGCGCACGGCGAAGTCAAGCAGCAGCTGCTCAACGGGCTGCTGGCGTGGCTGGCGACGAGCAACTACTACAACTCCAGCTACAAGCGCGAGCGCGCTTGCCACAGCAAGATGCGCTGGCCGACGGCCGGGGATGCGAAGCTGCACGGGGGCAATGAGAAGCCGAAGCAGGTGGGGTGGCTGTAGATACTGATAACGTCGTAAAATATGTTTGGTGGATGGTTAGCTGTGTGCTAACATTTTGTCATGTGCCGCATTCTTCTCACAAAGCAAGCAGATAAAACGTTGCGTAAGATACCGAAGAATTGGTCACAGCGCATTCGTGAAAAGATAGTGCAAATTGCAGAAAATCTGTATGGCCAATATAACAACGTAACAAAGCTGCAGGACCGTTTGGGCTTCCGGCTTCAAGTTGGCGATTGGCGAGTTATTTATGAGATTGAAGAGGGGCAGGTTGTGATTCTGGTGCTGGAGATTTCTCCGCAAGGGGGCGCATATCAATGAGTGTACAGGTGATTGAAAAAGAGGGCCAGCCCGAGTGGGCGGTTATTCCCTATGGCGAATACAAGAATCTTGTTCAAGCAGCCGAAGCGTTCGACGACATTCGCGCATACGATGAAGCGAAGCAGCGTCTTGTCAACGGCGAAGAGTTAATTCCCGCCGAGGTGACGTTTGCCCTGCTGGATGGAGAGAATCCGATTCGCGTCTGGCGAACACATCGCGAGCTGACGCTGCAGGCGCTGGCAGATCGAGTCGAAATTAGCAAACCGTATTTGTCGCAGCTGGAGTCGGGTAAACGCCGTGGCTCAACGGACGTATTGGGGCGGATTGCCCAAGCGCTGGACGTATCGCTGGATGATTTAGCCTGAGCGGGCAACAGTTCCTTCGAAAGTTTTCGATGACCACCACCGGCGCACGAAATTCACCAGCAAACCAGCAGCAGGCGTGGCAGCGCCTGCGCGCGCCACTGCGGCGTAGCCTGCCCTTCCTCATCGGCGTGCTGGCGACGCTCGTCGGCCTCGTGCTCTACAGCCGCCTCTTTCCAGCCCCCGCGCCTCTCACGCTACTCGACGTGGACAGCAGCGTCAGCGAAACGCTGGCCGCCGCCACGCCTGCGCCCGCCTACTCCGCCACCGTCTACCAGCAGATTTTGCCTTCCCTGGTGATTATCCAAACAGAAGATGCGGGGCCAAGCGAGGACGGCGTCGCGCGTGGCGACGATATCGACGGCGCATCGACCTTTGCTGTCCGCTATCGAGATGATGAGATTGCGCAGCAGCCCGTCCCGCTCGGCCTGGCCAGCGGCGTCGTCATCAACGCCGAGGGGGCGATCCTCACCGCGCTGCACGTGGTCGAGCGCGCGGCCACCATCGACTTGATCTTTGCCGACGGCACGCAGACCACGGGCGAGCTGGTCGGCGCGCAGCCGGACAACAACATCGCCGTGCTGCGGGCTGCCGAGCTGCCGGAGACCTTTGCGCCCGCCACGTTGGGCAACCCCAACGCCCTGCGCGTGGGCGACGAAGCCTACGCGGTCGGCAACCCGCTGGGTCTGGCCGGCTCGCTCAGCGCGGGCGTCATCTCCGGCTTTGACCGGACGTACACGCCGCAAAATTTTAATTTTGAGCTGACGCGTCTCATTCAGTTCGATGCCGCCGTCAACCCCGGCAGCGCGGGGGGGCCGCTGCTCAACCGCCGCGGCGAGGTGATCGGCGTCGTCGTCGGCGTCGTCAATCCGCTGGATCAGGTCGACTTTAGCGGCATCGGGCTCGCCGTGCGGATTGATGAGGCCGGGCAGGCCGTCAATGCGCCGCCGAGATGAGAGGTTAGTGCGTAGTGCGTAGTGCGTGTACTTGTCGTTAACATTGCTTCTACATCTGATGCACCTCTGGTAATCAACCAATCCACGCACCACGCACCACGTACTATGTACCACAAAACCAAAGGAACTCAATGACGGCATCCACCCTCCCTCCCAAGCCCATGGAGCGCGTGCTCTACGAGGTCAAGAAGGTCATCGTGGGGCAGGATCACCTGCTGGAGCGGCTGCTGGTGGCGCTGCTGGCCCGCGGCCACGTGCTGGTGGAGGGCGTGCCGGGGCTGGCGAAGACGATGGCGATCAAGACGCTGGCCAACGCCACCGGCGGCCAGTTTCAGCGCATCCAGTTCACCCCCGATCTCGTCCCCGCCGACCTGATCGGCACGCGCATCTACAGCCAGAAAACCGGCGACTTTAGCACCGCGCTCGGCCCCGTCTTCACCAACTTGCTGCTGGCCGACGAGATCAATCGCGCGCCCGCCAAAGTGCAGAGCGCCCTGCTGGAGGTGATGCAGGAGCGCCAAGTCACCATCGGGCGCGAGACGCACCGCGTGCCCGACCCGTTTCTGGTATTGGCGACGCAAAATCCCATCGAATCCGAGGGGACCTACCCGCTGCCCGAAGCGCAGGTGGACCGCTTTATGCTCAAGGTGCTCGTCGGCTACCCAACGGCGACCGAAGAATTTGTGATCGTGGAGCGCATGACGGGCGCGCTGCAGGCCGTGTCGCAGGTGCTCAACCCGGAACAGCTGCTGGCGCTGCAGCAGGAAGCCGCCAACGTCTACGTCGATCCGGCGCTGATCGAGTATGCCGTCAAGCTCGTCGCCGCCACGCGCGAGCCGGGCTCGGTGGGCCAGGGCGAACTGTCGCCCTACCTGACCTTTGGCGCCAGCCCGCGCGCCTCGATCAACCTGATTTTGGCCGCCCGCGCGCTCGCCTTCCTGCGTGACCGCGCCTACGCGCTGCCCAACGACGTGCGCGACGTGGCCCCGGACGTGATCCGCCACCGCCTCGTCCTCTCCTACGAAGCGCTGGCGGACAACGTCCGGAGCGACGCCTTGCTCGACCGCATCTTGGGCGCGATTCCCCTGCCGGAGGTAACGCCCCATGACGGTCAGTTCCGCCGCGTCCCCGCCTAGCGCACCCAGCGAAATCACCAGCAGCGCCAGCGCGCCGGAGCAGATTTTGCAGCGGCTGGAGTGGCGCGTGATCCGGCGGCTGGATGGCCTGCTGCAGGGCAACTACCGCACGCTCTTTCGCGGCACCGGCCTCGACTTCGCCGACCTGCGCGAATACCAGCCCGGCGACGACATCCGCCACATCGACTGGAACGTGACCGCGCGCATGGACAGCCCGCACATGCGCCAGTACGTCGAGGATCGCGAACTCACCGCCTGGTTTCTGCTCGATCTCAGCGCGTCCATGCGCTTTGGCCCGCTTGAGCAAGAGAAAGAGTCGCTGCTGGTTGATTTTGTGGCCACGCTGGCCCGGCTGCTCACGCGGGACGGCAATCGTGTGGGAGCCATTCTCTACAGAAGCCAAGTCGAGCGCACGATTCCGCCGCGCGGCGGGCGCAACCAGGTGCTGCGGCTGATCCGCGAGCTGTCGCGCGCAGCCGACGCGCCCGCTGCCGCTGTGGCAGACGCGCCGCCCGGCCCCTTCTGGCGTCGGCTCTTTGGACGCGGCAATCACGTCGGGCGCCCTGCGAAATCAGAGCGCACCACCACAGATCTGGCCGCGCTGCTCCACGCCGGCCTCAACACCTTTCGACGGCGCTCGCTCGTCTTTGTGCTTTCGGACTTTATCAGCGAACCGGGCTGGGAACGCCCGCTCTCGCTGCTCGCGCGTCGACACGAGCTGATTGCCGTGCGGCTGTGGGACGCGCGCGAAAGCGAGCTGCCGGACGCCGGGCTGATTGTGGTTGAGGATGCGGAGACGGGCGAGCATCTCTACGTCGACACCGGCGACGAAAACTTTCGCCAGCGCTTCCAGGCCGCGGCCCAAGCGCGCGAGGCCGCGCTGGCCGAGGAGACTCGCCGTGCGGGCGTTGAGCTGTTTGCTATTTCAACCGGTGACGACGTGACCAGCGCAATTGTGCACATGGCAGAATTGCGCAAGCGGCGGCGGTGAATTGCCTGCTCGTTCCCACGCTCCGCGTGGGAATGTTGTCTTCGACGCTCTGCGTCGGAACGAGTACAGTCAGCCCATGTCCTTCATCTGGCCCTATGCCCTCATCTCACTGCTCCTGCTGCCGCTGTTCGCGTGGCTTTATCTGCGCCTGCGCCATCGACAAGCAAAATCCGCCGCAACACTCGGTCCGCTCGGCCTCGTACAAAACCAAGCCGGGCGCGCGCTGGGTCGTCGTCGCCACCTGCCAACCATCTTCTTCCTAAGTGCGCTCGCCCTCCTGCTCATTGCCCTGGCGCGACCGGAGATGACGGCCAGCCTGCCGCGCGTTGAAGGCACGGTGATCCTGGCCTTTGACGTTTCCAACAGCATGAACGCCAATGATCTGGAGCCGACGCGTCTCGACGCGGCCAAGGCGGCGGCGCGCGCCTTTGTCGACAACCAGCCGTCGACGATTCAGATTGGCGTCGTCGCCTTTGGCAACGGCGGGCTGATCACCCAGCCGCCGACCAACGTGCGCGGCGACGTGCTCGCCGCCGTCAACCGGCTGAGCGTCGAGGGCGGCACGTCGCTGGGGCAGGGCATCTTTACCGCGCTCAACGCCGTGGCGGGCGAGCCGCTGGCGCTCGACGATGCGTCGATTGACCCACGGAGCGGCTCGATCGACGCGTCGCAGCTGGAGATCGACGACTACTCCTCCGCCGTGATCTTGCTGCTGACCGATGGTGAAAACACGGGGCCACCGGAGCCGCTGGAAATCGCGCAGATTGCGGCGGAAGCAGGCGTGCGCATCTACCCCGTCGGCATTGGCAGCGACGGGGGTGCGGTGATCGAGGTGGATGGCTTTAACTTGGTGACCCAGCTCGATGAAGTCCTGCTGGAGGAGATTGCCAACGTCACCAACGGCGTCTACTACCGCGCCGAGGACGAAGAGTCGCTGCGCGAAATCTACGAAACGGTGGATTTGCAGCTCACGCTCGACCCGCAGATGATGGAGGTCACCTCTCTCTTTGCGGGGCTGAGCACGGTGCTGCTGCTGATCGGGGCGGGGCTGTCGATGGCGTGGCTGGGGCGAATGCCGTGAGTTGGCGCGGAGCAAAAGGATCAAATGATGAGCGTCCAGCATAACGGCCAAACCACTCAGCTCGTTGAACAGCAAGTTACTGAAGCGCAGCTGGTTGAGGAGTTTGGCGCGCACGTGTTTCAGCATATCGATTTGACCCCGGATGCGCTACAACCTCTGTTAAAGTTTGCGCACACGCAACAGTTTTCAACCAAAGCCTTTTTGCTCCATGCGGGCGAAAGATGGAACAAGCTCTTTTACATTCAGCGGGGACTCGTTCGTCTATTTTATACGGACGTTGACGGACGAGAATTTAACAAGGCGTTTTTTGGCGAAAGCGCATGCATCTGGCCCGTCGCGCCCAGTGACCGCGACCGTGGCGTGCTGTTTAGCATTGCGCCCGTCGAGGAGACCGTAATCGTGGCCTGTTCCTTTCCGGTGCTTCACGATTTTCTGAGCCAGCAGGGCTGCTGGGAAGCGTTTGCCCTACCCTTTGCGGAGACGTTGGTCGAGCAAAAATTTCAGCGCGAATACGAATTCTTGCTGCTTTCGGCTACCGAGCGTTATAAACAATTCTTGCAAACACACCCAAACTTTGCCTATCGCATTCCAGATTATCACCTTGCCTCGTTTCTGGGCATCACCAACGTTTCGCTCTCTCGGATTAAGCGCGCGGCTTATAATAAAAAATGATCTTTAACAAATGATAATGAAATCTCCGCTGGCCGTGGAGTAGGCTGAAATGGGAACCAACTTTGTTGAGTAACTATTCAAGCGGAGATGACAATGATCAACTTTATCGAAAATGGAACCGTTGCCGTTGCCACCCTGATCTTCGGGATTATGGCTGGCTTTTTCTGGACGTATACGTTCAACGTGAATTTGGCGATGCTCGAAGTCGACGGGGCGACCTATGCGACCGTGCAGTCGCTCTTTAACGAGAACGTGCGGCACTTGATGTTTTTCGCCTTCTTTTTCGGCGGCGGCGCATTTTCGGTGCTGGCGCTGCTGGGCAATTGGCGGCGATGGAAAACAGCTTCCTTCTGGCTGCTCGCCGCGGCGTGCGTAATCTATGTTTTGGGTGTAATCGTTTTTACGGCACAAGTCAACTTGCCGCTGAATGCCTACACGGAATCTTGGGACCCGCAAAGTCTCCCGGATGATTGGGCAAGCGTGCGCGCGCAGTGGAACAGCGCCAATGCCGTTCGCGTCGTCACATCGGGACTGGCGTTTGTGCTGGGTTTGCTGTCGTTGACCATTCGGGCTTCGACCGTGCGTGAGAAGTGAGGTAGTGCGTTGTGCGTGGCGCGTGAACTGGTAAATAGCGTCGGTTCTATTTTCGACGCGACCGAGTAAGTTAACCAGTTCACGCACCACGCATCACGCACCACGATATATTATGAATCTACTCTGGCCCTGGCTCTCCCTTTTCCTCCTGCTTGTGCCGCTGCTGATCGCCGCTTACGTTTGGATGCTGCGTCGCAAGCGTCGCTCTGCCGTGCGCTATTCAAGCCTCTCGCTGATTCGCGCCGCGCTGCCCAAGCGCGCGACGTGGCGGCGACACGCGCCCTTTGCCCTCTTTGCCCTGGCCCTCACCAGCCTGATCACCGCCGCCGCCCGCCCGGTGGCCGAGGTGCAGGTGCCGCTGAGCCGCGCCAGCATCATCCTCGCCATCGACGTGTCGCGCAGCATGTGCGCCACGGATGTTGCGCCCAACCGGCTAACGGTGGCGCAGGAAGCGGCGCTGGCCTTTATCAACGACCAGGCGGACGGCACGCAGATCGGCATCGTGGCCTTTACGGGCTTCGCCGAAATTGTCGTACCGCCGACCAATGACAAGCGGGAATTGCGCGACGCCGTCAGCGGCTTTACCACGGCCTTGGGCACGGCCATCGGCAGCGCGATCCTCAAATCGGTGGACGCCATTGCCGAAAGAAATGAAGAGATCGCGCCCAGCGGCGTCAACCTGCGGGCGGCGGAGGAGGGGGAAGCGACCACGCCGCTGGCCGACTTGGTCGTCGACGAAGCGGGCTATCTGCCGGACATCATTGTGGTGCTGACGGACGGAGCCAACAGCCAGGGGCCGCTGCCGCTGGCGGCGGCGCAGCAGGCGGCGGATCGGCGGGTGCGCGTCTACACCGTTGGCTTTGGCACGGAAAATCCGGGCGAGATGGTCTGCACGCGCGAGCAGCTGGGCAGCGATCCCTTTGGTCGTGGCGGTGGCTTTGGCGGTGGCTTTGGCGGGGGGATGGGCGGTGGCTTTGGCGGCAACTTTGGCGGCGGCGGCATGGGCGGCTTCCGCCGCTTCCTCGTGCTGGACGAGCCGACCCTGCGCGGCGTGGCCGAGCTAACGGGCGGCGAATACTACCAGGCCGAAAACGCCGAGCAGCTGCTTGACGTGTTCCTCAACTTGCCCACCAACGTGGAGTTGCAAACGGAGACGCGCGAGATCAGCGTGCTCTTCTCCGCGCTGGGCGCGCTGCTGGCTACGCTCGCGGTGGGGCTGTCGCTGCGCTGGAATCGCTGGCCTTGAGGTGGTGGGGGTACGCCAAAAAAATTTGGGCGTTCGACCTCTCCCCCTCAACGCTGGTTCGTCATTAGTGAAGCCTCGGAAGCACCCTCTCCTCTGAGGAGAGGGGGTTTGGGGGAGGGGTCGGATGCGCCAGCCTGGGGAACTTTGCCTTTGCCGAGTTTCACCAAAAACATGGGACGCACCCGGTGGTGGAAGCAGCTCGTCGGCAGCGGCGGCAGGTGGTATACTTCGAGTATGATTTTTGACTGTTGAGGGAGATGCTCGTGGAAAATCAGTATATTGAGCGGAGGGACCAAGGATATTGGATTGCAGGTACGCGCGTTTCTTTGGAGTCCGTAATTTTTGCTTTCCTGGATGGGCTATCACCTGAAACCATTGCCGCCGAATGCTTCCCCGTTCTCTCGCTGGAGCAAGTTTGCGGTGTAATTGCTTATTACCTAAGCAACCGCCACGAGGTCGACATATATTTGCAGCAGGCTGAAATTGAGGACAAAGCGTTTCAACAGGCGACGCGCGATGCTGAATTTTCGCGGAGATTGGCCAAAGCACGCAGAGCAACATACACAGCGCCTGTATGAAAGCAGCTGGCGGCCAATGAATTACCAGGTGACGAATTCATTCGTCGCCGATCGCCACTAACCATCGCCGCCGGTCTAATAGGCATGATGTCTGACTTCCGGCTTCTACTGCGCCAGCCGCCCAAACCACCTCCAATACGAAACCGGCATCAGCCGCGCGATCACGGAGACCAGCCGCGCATCGCGACCGACCAGCACGCGCGGTCTGCGCTGCTCCACACCTTTGACAATCGCCTCGCCCGCCACCGCTGGCGACAGGGTGAGCAGCCGTTTGGAACTTTCCTCTATTTGCGTTCGCTCCCCTGCGCTAATGGCTGCGGAGAAGCGTGCATCCTGGACGATTCGGGTCGCCACGCCGCCCGGGTGCACCACGGTGACGCCGACATTTGTGCCGTCCAGCTCGTGGCGCAGCGATTCGGAGAAGCCGCGCACGGCGAATTTGCTCGCCCCATAGGCCGTCAACCCCGGCGGCGCGAGAATGCCCCACACGCTGGAGGTGTTGACGATGCGCGCGTCGTCGCTCTGCTGCAACACGGGCAACAAGGCGCGCGTCATCCGCACGACGCCGTAGAAGTTGATGTTGAAGAGCCACTCGTAGTCAGCCTCGCTGATCTGCTCAAAGGTGCCTTCAGCGGCCACGCCCGCGTTGTTAAAAAGCAGATCGATGCCGTCGTGCGCGGCGAGCACCACTTCCGGAAAGGCAGCGATGGCCTCGGCGTCACCGACATCAAGCCGGTGGCAGCTGACCTGTACGTGGTGCGGGCGCGCCAAATCAGCCGTTTCCGCCAGCCCCGCTTCGTTTACATCCGCCAGCGCCAGGTGGCAGCCCCGCTGCGCCAGCGACAGCGACAGCGCGCGCCCCATGCCGCCAGCCGCCCCCGTGACCACCGCCGTGCGGTTTCGCAGCTGCATCGGGCTCATGCGGCGACTCGCTTCCCGTTTGCATGTTCAACAGAATGTTCAACTTCGGCCAAGCGCTCCGCCTGCTGCGTGCCCTCGCCGCGCCGTCGAAACTCCATCGCCCCATCGTTGACGCCGCTCATGCGCAGGTCCACCAGGTCGAGCAGGTAATTCTGGTTGATCTTCCACGGCTTTTTGTCGCTCTGCCGCGGCAGCGCATTCACCGCGCGCTGGATGTAGCCGGAAGAGAGGTCGACGGCGGGGCGCTCGCTAAGCGATTGGCCCTCGCGGCGCGGCGTGCACTGGTCGTAGCCGCAGCGATCCATGTAGTTGATCAGCCGGCAGGCATATTGCGCGATCAGCTCGCACTTGAGCGTCCACGAGGAGTTGGTGTAGCCAAAGGCCGAGGCGAGGTTGGGCACGTCGCTGTACATCATCCCCTTGTAGCTCATCGTCTCGGCCAGCTCCACCGGGCGACCGTCGACCACGAGCTGCATCCCGCCCATCAGCTGCACCTTTAGCCCGGTGGCCGCCACGACGATGTCCGCCTCCAGCTCTTCACCCGACTGAAGGCGGATGCCCCCCTCCGTAAACGACTCGATGTGGTCGGTGGCGACCGAAGCTTTGCCCGACTTGATCGCCTTGAACAGATCGCCATTCGGCACGAGGCAGACGCGCTGATCCCACGGGTTGTAGGTGGGCGTAAAGTGCTTGTCGACGTCGTAGTCCGGCCCCAGGGCTTCCTGCACAAATTTGATCATCGCATTTTTGGTGACGCCGGGCAGGCGTCGCGCAAATTGGTAGTAGTAGATGCCCTCCAGGATGTACTTCCAGCGCGTGAGCCAGCGGGCCATTCCGTCCGGAAAGCGGCGGGCCAGCCAGTTTGCCACCGCATCTTCGGAGGGCTTGGCGGCGATGTACGAAGGCGAGCGCTGCAGCATGGTGACGTGCGCCGCGTCGTCGGCCATCGCTGGGATGAGCGTGACGGCGGTTGCCCCGCTGCCGATTACTACGATGCGCTTGTTCGCATAGTCTAAATCTTGCGGCCACTGCTGCGGGTGCACGATGCGGCCCACAAATTGCTCCGCGCCCGGCCAGTCGGGCATGTGGCCTTCTTTGTAGCTGTAGTAGCCGCTGCACATATAAAGAAAATTGCAGGTAAAGCGGACAAGCTCCGTCTCGTCCCCGTTGGCTGGCCCCTCGTCCGAACTGCGCTCGGCCTCGACCGTCCACAGCGCATCGGCGGAGGACCAACTGGCGCGCTTTACCTTGTGGTTAAAGCGAATGTGGCTGTCGATGTCAAACTCCGCTGCCGTCTCCTCGATGTAGCTTAAAATCGAGGGGCCGTCGGCAATCGCCTGTGGATCGGACCAGGGATGGAAACCGTAGCCGAGCGTGTGCATATCCGAATCCGAGCGCACGCCCGGATAGCGGAACAGGTCCCACGTGCCGCCCAGGGCGCTGCGCCCTTCAAGCACGGCGTAGCTCTTCGTCGGACACTTGGTCTGCACGTAATAGGCGCCGCTAATGCCGGAAAGCCCCGCACCGACGATGATCACGTCCAGGTGTTCGGTAGACTGCTTGGTTGCCATATCGTTGCCCTTTCTGAGCAGAGAGGTGCGCGCGTGGGCGTGTTGCTCCGCGCTTGCGCCTAACTTTCGTAGACGACTGATTCTGGAGATTCCGCTGCCGCGCGCTCCGCTGGCGCATCTGTTTGCAGGCCGTCCAGCCAGCGAAACAATTCCTCAAAGACGTGCGCGCGCACGTCGGGCCGCGACAGCACGAGATCGTGCAGCCCATCTTGAATTTCGACGACTTTGACGTTTGGCCCCAAATGTCGGCTCCCCTCGCGGATGTGGTCGACGTTGAGCACGCCGTCCCCCGCCTGGTAGCCTTCGTGCCACACCTTGCCGCGCACCGACTTGTCCGAGTGCATTACCAGCACCGGGCACGCAATCGACAGCCCGCCGCGCACGCGCTGGTGGGCGCGCGAGATCGCGCGGAACCAGCCCGCGTGGTGAGCCAATCCCTCCATGGGTCGGTAGCTTTTGTCCATCACCCATTCCCCGTAGTGATCGGCGTGGATGCTCTCCATGTAGGGGCTGCCGCCCTGCTCCTTGATCGGCAAGAAGGGAAAGAGCGGCGCCAGCCAGCTGGACGCACGGACGACCCACCTCGTTTGAGCATCCAGGTTGAAATCGAAGAAGGGGCTGTTGAGGAAAAGGGCGTTGATGCGCGCCTTCTCTGCGCCTTCGTCTGAGTAGAGCGCGGAGGTCAACCCGCCAGTGGAGTGGCCGCTGAGCACGACCCAATCGTTCCCCTCTTCCTCCGTCACAATCAGCAGCGACGCGGAAATTTCGGGGAAATACTCGCGGATGTCCTTGCAAAAGGCCAGGCGCTGGCCCTCGCCGAGCGAGCGTCCGTACTTGCGCAGGTCGAGCGCATAGAAGTTGAAGCCGCGGCGATTGCACTCATCGGCAAAGTGCGTTTGGTAGAAGTAATCGAGATAGCCGTGGATGTAGAGGAACGCCTTGCGCGTGGGCGCTGCGGCCCGTCGCCGCACCAGCGTCGCGCGCACGGGCCCCTCGTAGTCGTCGGGAAAGTTGAGGGTGGTGGCCTCGAAGCCCGGCAGCTCTAAATCCGGAGACCAGCGGGCGGCGGACCGGTGGGAAGGGTGTTGCAACATGGTCAAATCCTAATCCATTGAGATGTATTGATAGCACAAGGATAACAGAATCATGTTGTCGTGCTGTTTAAATTCGACGTACGGTTCGGTTTCTGTCTAATATACGTTACGCCTTTTCAAAGCGTTTGTCAAAGAAGGAAATTAGTCCAGAGGTAACGTTACCGGCGCGCTGCTGGCGTTAAGCTGATGTAGTGGAGAAAACGTCGGTCTTCAGCCATCTGAATCAACATGGTATAATGGGAATGGCTGCTTTAAATCGTATCGAAAAGAGAGAACCCAATGGCCGTCCGCGATCCAGAAAGCGAACAGTTGCGCGTCAATCTCTATCGCCAAATGATGCCACAGGCGCGTATGCTGATCGCTGCGCAGCTCTACGAAAAGGGAATTGCCAACCTGCGCGCGGCCAGTCTTGACCAACACCCCGGCTTTTCCGAAGTGGAACGGGAACGGGAAATGCGGCGTCGACTGTTGCCCCGCCCACTTTTTCTTCAAGTCGAGGCGCATCTCAACGAGCGCGGCGGCTTGTAAAAACCATAGAATAGCAATATCCATATGCCCACGCTTGACTGGGTCGGCAAAGAGGCCGTCCTCAACCACCACCAAGAAGTGCCCTTTCACCTGCTGCACTGCGACCCCGCCCTTTCAGTGGGCGATGCGGAGAGCGGCAATCTGCTGATCGAGGGCGACAACCTGCTGGCGCTCAAGGCGCTGCTGCCCTACTACGCGGGCCAGGTCAAGTGCATCTACATCGACCCGCCCTACAACACGGGCAACGAGAGCTGGGTCTACAACGACAACGTCAACAGCCCGGAGATGCGCGCCTGGCTGGGCAAGGTGGTGGGCAAAGAGGCGGAAGACCTGTCGCGCCACGATAAGTGGCTGTGCATGATGTATCCGCGGCTGGTGCTTTTGCGTGAGCTTTTGAGCGCGGATGGCAGTATCTGGGTTAGCATTGACGATTACGAAGTAGAAAATACAAGACAGATACTCAACGAAGTATTTGGCAGCAACAATTTTGTAGCGACAATCATTTGGCAAAAAGTGTTCTCACCGAAAAACTCAGCAAGTTATTTGTCAGTTGATCACGATTATGTAATTTTATATGCCAAAGACAAGAGCAAGTGGAATCGCAATTTGCTGCCCCGCTCTGCCGCTCAGGATGACCGCTACAGCAATCCTGACAATGACCCTCGCGGTGTATGGACTTCGGGTGATCTATCCGCACGCAACTACTACAGCGAAGGAACCTATTCTGTAGAAACCCCAAGTGGAAGAGTATTATCTGGCCCACCTACCGGCACGTATTGGCGTGTCTCAAAACCAAATCTCATGAGACTAGATGAGGAGAAGCAGATTTGGTGGGGAGAAGATGGTAGCAACGTACCACGGTTGAAAAGATTTTTATCAGAAGTAAAAGACGGAATTGTGCCCCAAACGCTTTGGACCTATCAAGAGGTGGGCCACACGCAGGAAGCCAAGAAAGAGCTGCTGCAAATATGCGACTTTGCTGGTTCGGATGATGTCTTTGTCACGCCCAAGCCGACGCGTTTGGTACAGCGCATCTTGCAAATCGCCACGGGTCCCGACGATCTGGTGCTGGATTCGTTCGCTGGCACGGGCACAACGGCACAAGCTGTTCTGCAGCAAAATGCAGAGGATGGCGGCAAGCGCCGCTTTATTTTGGCCGAGATGGAGCCGACGATTGCGCAGGCGATTACCCACCAAAGAATCCAGCGCGTCATTGACGGCTACGGCTACACGGGAACCGAGCGCAGCGAGCTGCTGCGCGAGAAGCTGACCGTGACCAACTTCAAAAAGAGCGACAAACTTTTGGCGCGCATGGACGAAATCAAGCGGGCGCGCGGTGGCGACTTTGACGGCTTTGAGACCAAAATCGCCAACGACCACATCACCTTTACGGGCAAGCGCAAGATCGACGGCGTCAAAGAAGGCTTGGGCGGCGGCTTTCGCTACTGTCGGCTGGGCGAGCCGCTCTTTGATGCGGCGGGCGAAATTTGCAAGTCGGTCAGCTTTAGGGAGCTGGCGCGCCACATCTTCTTTAGCGAAACGGGCTCGCCGCTGCCAGAAATGCCCGCGGCTGGCGCTGCGACTGAATCTGCGTCGCCCCTGATCGGCACCTTTCAGGGCACGGCCATCTACCTGCTCTACAACGGCATCCTGGGCGACAGCGCCGTCGACGGCGGCAACGTGCTCACCCGTGCGCTGCTGGCCGCGCTGCCGCCACACGACGGCCCCAAAGTCATCTACGCCAACGGCTCGCTGCTCGCAGCCGCCTATCTCCAGGCGCACGCGATCACCTTTCGCCAAACGCCCTACCAGATCGAGGTGCGCTAGTGTTGGCGCTCAAGGAATATCAGCAGGGGGCGCTCGATGCGCTGGCTCGCTACTGCCGGCTCGCCGCCCAATACGGCGATGTCGACATGGCCTACTATCGGCTGACGCGCGAAACGCTGGGGCAAGGCATTCCCTACAACCCCATTGTCGAGCTGCCCGGCCTGCCCTACGTCTGCATCCGCATTCCCACCGGCGGCGGCAAGACGCTGGTCGCCGCCCACGCCGTGCCCATTCTCAAGCGGGAATTGGTGCGGGGCGATCACCCGCTGGTGCTCTGGCTCGTCCCCTCCAACGCCATCTTGGAGCAGACGCTCGCCGCCCTCAGCGCGCGCCACCATCCCTACCGGCGCGCGCTGGAAACGCAGCTCGGCCCGCTGCACGTGATCAACGTGCGCGATGCGCTCTACGTCCAGCGCCCCACGCTCGACGGCCACACCACGATCATCGTCTCGACGATTCAGGCCTTCCGCGTCGAGGATACCGACGGGCGCAAAGTCTACGAGACCAACGGCAACCTGATGGGCCATTTTGACGGCTACCCCGCCGCCGCGCTGGATCAGCTGGAGAAGTGGGAGAACGGTGAAGTCAAGTATTCGCTGGCCAACGTGATCAAGCTGCGCCGCCCGCTGGTGATTGTGGACGAAGCGCACAACGCGCGCACCTCGCTCTCCTTTACCACGCTGGCCCGCTTTGCTCCCTCCGCCATTTTAGAGCTTACGGCCACGCCCGACACCGAAGAAAACCCCAGCAACGTGATCTACAGCGCCTCGGCGGCGCAGCTGCACGCCGAAGACATGATCAAGCTACCGATCCTGCTGGAGACGCTGCCCGACTGGCGCAATCTGCTGAGCAACGCCCTGGCGCAGCGCGATCGGCTGGAGCAACTGGCGGCGCAGCGGGAGACGGGCGAATATATCCGGCCGATTATGCTGCTGCAGGCCGAGGCCAAGCGCGGCGCGACGCCAATTACCGTGGAGCGGCTGGAAAAGGCGCTGATTGAAGATTGCAAAATTCCCGCCGCGCAAATCGCCCGCGCCACGGGCACGGAGCGCGGGCTGGACGGGGTGGACATTCTGGCCGAAGATTGCCCCATTCGCTACGTCATCACCGTGCAGGCGCTGCGTGAGGGGTGGGATTGCCCCTTTGCCTACGTGCTCTGTTCCGTGGCCGAAATGAGCTCGTCGACGGCGGTGGAGCAGATGCTGGGGCGCATCATGCGCCTGCCCTATGCCCGGCGCAGCGAGTTGGAAGCGCTCAATCAGGCCTATGCCTTTTCGGCTTCCGCCAATTTTATGGCGACGGCCGATGCGCTGGCGGATGGGCTGGTGCAAAATGGCTTCGAGCGGCTGGCGGCGGAGCAGTTGATTGTCGGTCGAAAGTCGGACGCGCTAGAGCAGGACTATATGGGTCCGCTCTTTGAGGCAGCGGCACAGGCTAGAGAGGTGGTCGCGCTGGGCACGGTTGACTATTTCGGGGCGGCGCAAACGCTGTCCGTCACGCTGCGCGAAAAAGTGGAGGTCGATTACGAGACGGGAACCGTCGCCTTTCGCGGCCACATGAGCGAAGCCGAGCGCGTCGCGCTCATTGAGCACGCGCCCCAGGCCAGGGCGCAAATCGACAGCGCCTATCAGCAAGCCCAGCAGTACGACCGCCGCACGCCCGCTCAAAAAGGGGTTCCCTTCAGCCTGCCCCGTCTTGCCTACCAGCAGGGCGATTGGCTGGAAGAGCTGGATAAAACTCACTATCTCGAACACAAGTGGCGGCTTTCGCAGCAGGCGGCGACGCTCGACAGCGCAGAATTTTCCGCGCAGCCGCAGCGCGGCCAGCAGGCGCAGATCACGATTTCACAGGCGGAGCAGGTTGAGGTCAAATTTCTGCAAAATCTACATCAACAGATGACCTTTCTCGCCCGCGACAAAGGGTGGAGCCGCGCCAATCTGGTCTACTGGCTGGATCGCGCCATCCCGCACCCCGACATTGTGCCGAACGAGTCGAGCGCCTTTCTCAATAAGCTGGTGCAGAATTTGATCGAGCAGCGCGGCTTCTCGCTTGACCAGCTCGTCCACGACAAATATCGTCTTGCCGCTGCTGCGCGCAAAAAAATCGACGATTATCGCCAAGCGGCACTCAAGCAGGCGTTTCAGCAATTCTTGCTCCCTGATTCGCCCGTCGTCGTCACCCCGGCATTGCCCTTTACTTTTGACACGCAGCGTTACCCCTACCACACGCCCTATCGCGGTGCTTACCAATTCCAAAAGCACTATTACCCCGAAATCGGCGCGATGAACGGCGAAGAGACGGCCTGCGCCCGCTATCTTGACACGCTCGATGCGGTCGAGATGTGGGTGCGCAACCCAGAGCGCAGCAGCAAGGCTTTTTCGCTGCAAACGTCGTCGGATAAATTCTATCCCGATTTTGTCTGCAAGCTGGTAGATGGCCGCTATTTGGTGGTCGAGTACAAGGGCGCGGATCGGGTGACGAACGAAGATTCGCGCGAGAAGGAGAGCTTGGGCCTGCTCTACGAAAAACGCAGCGGTGGTCGCTGTCTCTTTCTCATGGTCAGCGATCAGAAGTACGGTGCGATTGCCGCCAAGATTAGCGCGCAGGTCGCGTAAGCCGAATTGTTAATCCGGCGCTTGTGGACGAAGTTCCCTCCGTGTGTCCTCACAAATGTCTGCGAAATGGCAGCCCTGGCTTAGAGACGTCCCGCTCCCGCTGCTACCGTGAGCATTAGACAAAATCGGTGTATAATCGAAAGAGCAGATGGCTTTCTAAACTGATAAGGAATGGGCATTATGGCAACGTCTATCGTAAACGGTACTCACTCAGTGCTCGGTACAGATGAGCGGCTGGAGCGTTTGGTGCAGCTCGAGCGGCTGGGGCTCACCAGCTTCTTGGCTGCCCTGACAGTTGACAAGCTGTATGAACATGAAATCGCCGAGGCGCAGAGCAAGCTAGCGAAATTTGAGGTTAAACTTGCTGAATTTGAAACTCAGTATGAGATGGCCTCCGATGATTTTTTTTCAGCAGTTCCAAGCCGGCCAGATGGGTGATGATATGGACTTTTTCGACTGGTCTGCCCTGCACCAGATGACCCAAACTCTGCGAATTCGCCTCGATTTGCTCACCCGGCAAAAAGCATCGTGACGATTGTTGAGTATCAAGAACGTGTTAAAGCCTATCTGATATCCAGCCCCATCGTCATCTCGATACAAATTGTGCGCGAGCGAGAAGAAAAGCTACACTACGCCATGAACCAGCACGTAGCATGAGTTACTTGCACAAAATCAACTTTTAAAAACAAATCTATAAACTTTAGGAGCGGTGATGTACTTTCTGTATGCAGATGAAAGCGGAGATGTAGAGATGAATAATACCCCACCGATTACTTTTGCTTAAGTGGCTTTGTGGTTCATGAACTTCGTTGGCATGATACTTTAGAAGCAATCATTCAATTTCGGCGGCAATTGAGAGAAGATTATGGTTTGAAGTTGCGTGAAGAGATACATGCGGCAGATTTTATACATAAGCCTGGGAACCTCAAACGAATTGCGAAGTCATTGCGCCTCCGGATATTAAGGGAAGTTATAGACTTTGAAGCATCTCTACAAGATATCAATATCATTAATGTGGTGGTTGAAAAATTCAATAAAGATGCGAATAAAGACGATATATTTAATATCGCCTGGGAAACTCTTATTCAAAGATTTCACAATACGCTCGCTTACCGAAATTTCCCGGGGCCTCAAAATCCAGATGATAAAGGGATATTAGTTGTTGACCAGACCGATGAAATAAAACTTCGGCGATTAAGTAGAAGAATGCGTCGTTATAATCCTGTGCCGTCTAGCTATGGTGGAAACTCTCGTAGCTTACCAACTATCACATTAGTCGAAGACGCAGTACATAGAAACTCGCAACACTCCTATTTTGTTCAGCTTGCAGACGTTAACGCCTATTTTCTGTATCAGAAATACAAGCCGTGTAGCTACGTGAAAAGGAAAGGGGGGAGAAATTACTTTAGCAGGTTGAAATCTGTCCTCTGTAAAGTAGCGAGCAAGACAGACCCAGAGGGGATTGTACGAAGATAAAAGAAAAGGGCCCTTAAAGGGCCCGGTAGATCCTACTGTGGAGTCTAGCCACTATGTCAGATCTATCCTTAGTATAAGTTATCAGTACGTAGTTGAATGTACGGATAACTACAAACTTGCACTCGCGAGTTTTGCTGCCAATTATTTACACAACGGATCACGGTAATGCTCCCCACCCACTCCCCCACCTTTACCCACATCGACCAAAACCGCGACGCCTTCATCCAGCGTCTGCTCGACTACGTCGCCCAGCCCAGCATCAGCGCGCAGGGCATTGGCATGGCGGAGACGGCGGATTTCCTGCTGGGGCAGCTGAACGCGCTCGGCATGGAGGCGCAACTGCTGCCCAGCGCGGGCTGGCCCTTTGTCTTTGGCCAGCGGCTGGATGCGCCCGGCAAGCCGACCGTGCTGCTCTACGGCCACTACGACGTGCAGCCGCCCGACCCACTCGACGAGTGGCTGTCGCCGCCCTTTGAGCCGGAAATTCGCGGCGGCAAAATCTATGGCCGCGGCGTGGGCGACAACAAGGGGCAGCACTTTGCCCAGCTGCTCGCCATCGAATCGCTGCTGGCGACGCGTGACCAACTGCCCTGCAACGTGTTGGTTTTGCTGGAGGGCGAAGAGGAAGTGGGCAGCCCGCACATTGCGGAATTTGTCGAAAACCACCGCGATCTGCTCCAGGCCGACCTTGTCGTGACCGCGGACGGGCCGATGCGCGACGACACGCCGACGCTCTCGTTTGGCGTGCGCGGGGTGCTGTCGTTTGAGCTGCGGGCACGCGGGGCGAATCAAGACCTGCATTCGGGCAACTGGGGCGGCGTCGTGCCCAACCCGCTGTGGACGCTGGTGCACCTGCTGGCGTCGATGAAGGACGACGAGGGGCATATTCTCATCGAGGGCTTCTACGATGAAGTCGAGCCGCCGAGCGAGCGGGAGCGGCAGGCGCTCGACAACTTGCCCGTCGACGTCGACAAGGTCAAACGCAACCTGGAAATTTCGCGGCTCGATGCGCCCCTCGACCGCCCCTTCTACGACCGGCTCGCGCTCTGGCCCACGCTCACGATCAACGGTCTGCACGGCGGCTACGACGGGCCGAAATCCAAGACGGTGCTGCCCGCGCGCGCCGTCGCCAAGTGCGACATTCGCCTGGTCGAGGCGATGACGCTGGCGGAGACGGCGCGGCGGGTGGAAGCGCACGTGCGGGAGCACGCGCCCGACGTCGAGTTTGTTCTGCTCAACGGCATGGAGCCGTCGAAGACGGGTTTTGAATCGCCCTTCGTCGAGCCGATCCGCGCCGCGCTCGAACAGGCGCAGGGCGAAGCGCCAGTGCTCGTGCCCGCCATGGGCGGCAGCCTGCCCAGCTACGTCTGGACCAAGCTGCTCGCTCTGCCCGCCTTTGGCACGCCCTACGCCAACACGGACGAGGGCAACCACGGCCCCAACGAAAATTTGGAGGTCGAGCGCTTTGTGAAGGGGATTAAGACGGGGGCGGCGCTGCTGCTCAACTTGGGCGAGCTGTAGGAGGCAGCGCAATGGCCGAACGAATCGCCGTCATCGGCGCGGGCATCATCGGCCTCACCACCAGCCTGCGGCTGCAGCAGGCCGGCTTCGCGGTCGACGTGATCGCCCAAGCGCTGCCCGTGCAGACGACCTCCGCCGTAGCGGCCGCTTTTTGGTATCCGTACAAAGTCGCCCCGGCCGCGCGCACGCTGCCCTGGGCCGAGCGCACCTACCAAATTTACTGTCGACAAATCGCCAGCGGCACGCCCGGTCTGCGTCTGGCGACGGTGCACGAATTTTTTCGGCACGAATTCACCCCACCGGCTTGGGCCAATCTTGTCCAAGACTTTCGCCATCTCAATTCTACCGAACTGCCTCCCCCATTTGAATCCGGCGTCGGCTTCTCCGCCCCGCTGGTGGACACTTCGATCTACCTTCCCCACCTGCAGCGTACCCTCGAAACGTTAAACATCAACATTGCTGTGCAAACGCTCGCTTCGGTCGAGCCGCTCTTGGATGCGTATGAGGTGGTGGTGAACTGTAGCGGCGTTGGCGCGCGGGCGCTGGTACAAGACGAGGCGGTTTACCCGATTCGCGGGCAGGTGCAGCGCGTGGCCGCGCCGCCAGCTCAGTCGAAAATCTTGTTTTACCAAGAAGGCGAGGTCGCCAGCTACGTCGTGCCGCGCACGACGGACTGCGTGCTGGGCGGCACGGCGGAGGCCAACGACTGGGAGACGATGCCGCGTGCGGCCACGGCGCAGAGCATCCGGCAGCGCTGTGCCGCGCTCGACCCAGCGGTTGGCGAGCTGGGCAAAATCGCGGACGCCGTCGGGCTGCGGCCCGGTCGCCGCGAGGTGCGGCTGGAGGCGGAAGCGCGACTAGGCGGCAAGCTGCTGCTCCACAATTACGGCCACGGTGGGGCGGGCTTTACGCTGGGCTGGGCCTGTGCCGAGGAGGTGCTGGAACTGCTTCTCAACGCGGACGCCCCTCCGGATAAAACGCATATCCCCCCTCCGGCTTCCCCCGCCAGTTGACGATGTAGACCGGCTGCGTGGGCTGCGGCTCGATTTTGCGGCGCAGCCCGCTGATCACCTGGAAGAGCGCGTCGTTGCTGACGCCGTGGTAGCTTTCCTCATCGCTCCAGCCGTGGACAATGACATCGGTGTAGGCGTGGCGGGTGTGGGGCTGCTGCACAAGAAAGCGCAGCACGCGCTCCTCCTTGGGCGTGAGATCGGCGAGCGGCGTCTGCCCGTGAAAAAGCCGTTCGCTTTGGGCCTCCAGCCAGATGCGTCCGCGGCTCATCTCGCCCCGCTCCGCCACAAAATCCACAAACAGCTCCCCAAACAGCGACCACCCTGCCCCCCCCCGGCGACAAATTCCCCTTTCGACCAATCGATCTAGCGCAGCCGTGTGCTGCGGCCCCGCGCCGTTCGCCGCGGCGACGGTTTGCCTGCGCACGAGCGCCGTCAACAGCTGCTGCTCTTCCTGCGTTAGCCCGGACCAGATGCTGTGCAGGCGGTGCTGCATGGGGGGCTGGGCGGCCAGCGTCGAGCGCCAGCCGTGCGTGGGCGGCGTTGGCTCGAGCAGCCACCAGCGGCAGATGGCCTGCAGCAGCGTGGGGTAGCCGCCGCTGAGCGCCAGCATGGTTTCGATTTCCCGTGCGGCGGGGGCGCTGCTGCCCGCCGCCGTGCGCTGCTCAATCAGATAGAGCGCATCGTCGCCCGCCAGTGGGCCGAGGTGGCAGAGGTGGGTGGTGAGCAGGCGGTAGAGGTCGTCGTCAAGTTCGAGATCGGTGAGGTAGGTGAGGCTCTGGCGGATGCCGACGATGTAGAGCAGCGTGTCGCGGAAGGTGTCGCGCAGGGCGCCCAGGGCGTGGGCCATGGCCGGGCTCAACAGCCGCGCAAAGGCATCGAAGCGATCCACCACCAGCACCACGCGCAGCTCCCGCTTCTGGCAGATGTAGAGCAGCTCGCGCAGCGCGCTCTGCACCACAAAGGCGTCCGTCTCGCCCCGGTGCTCCTCGTAGGTCTGCACAATCTGCTCGCGAACGCCATCCGGAAAGTGGTGGTGGACTTCGTAGATGGCGCGCAGCAGCACGCGGTAGAAATCGGCCAGCGCCGGAGTGGGCAGGTCGCCCAGGTCCACGGGGACGAGGGCCACGTGCAAGCGCTGCGGGTCGATCAGCGTGTCGAGCACGTCCGCTCGGTGGCAGAGAAAGCCGAGCAGGTTGGAACGCCCCACCCCGCGCAACCCCAGCACCGCCCCGCTGGCGCCCACGCGAATCCACCCCGCCAGCCGCTCAATTTCCACCCGTCGATAAGTGGGTGGGTAATTTTGCCACGGCGTACCCGTCCGAATTGCCTCGTGCATAGTAATCCCTCAGCAAAATCTCAGCGTTCCTCAGCCAATCGCCCCGCCCCACCGCTATCCTGTTCTCAACAGCACTTGTGGCCACGAGTCTGCCAGCTGATTTAACAAGTGCTCTTTGGAAATGAACCCCGTGCCGCCAATCGGCGTCGGCGTTTCCATCCACCGAGCCTTCAATGTCCGAACAGGAGAAACGACAGATGAACACTCGTAAAAAGCAAGTTGTCGCGGGCCTTACCGCCTTGGCCGTGGCGTTCGTCATTGCGGTTGTTGGCTTTACGCCAGGCTTTGGCGACGGTGGGGCGAGCGCGTCGGGCGTTAACGCCGAGATGCTGCAGATGGCCATCGATCCGGTCGACGGCAACGGCGGCGGCTAGAGGCCACGCGAGGGGCGATGCAAGATCAACTGGCATCGCCCCTTTCTGCTTTGGACAAAGTTTTGGCTAACATACTGCGATAGTAGGCAAATGCCTGCGGATTCTCAATTTCCTTGGCCCGTTGCAGACCTTTGTTCAAAACCTGCACCGCTTTCTCAAAGTCCCCCTGCTTGCGGTAGATTTCCCCCAGCCCATCGATGGCGTTGCACAGCTGCTTGATGTTTCCCAGGGAAGCCCACAATTCAGCTGCCCTGCTCAGAACCACTTCCGCTTGGGCGAAACTTTGGGTTTGCAGATGCGCAATACCCTGGTTGACGTAGACCTTGGCCAGATTAAATTGATCGGCGCACCGGTAAAACTCCCGTTCGGCTTCTTCATACAGCTTTAGGGCCTGGTGCGCCCTGTGCCGGTGCAGGTGGACGTTCCCCAAGTTCATCAGCGTGACCGAATGATTGATGGGATCGTGGATTTCTGCGAATACCTGCAGCGCGTGCTCGTAGCAGTGGATGGCCTCCTCGTACTTCTGCTGTTCACGCAGCACGGGGCCTAAATTCCGCAAGCCCCAGGCCGTGCGGCGCCTGTCGTTTTGGTCCCTCCAACAGCCAAGCGATTGGCGGTAGTAGTGCTCCGCTTCTTGCCACCCTCGCCGATTTTCGGCAATCGTGCCCAACACAAAATAGCTGTTGGCCAAATCGGCATCTTCTTTCAAAAGGTGCTGCGCTTCAACAACCAGTTCGCCCGCCGCCGACAGCCGCTCCTGGCGCACGTCCACCATGGCCAGCCGATTGAGCGCGCGCCCCTCGCCCGCGCTCTCCCCAGCGGAACGAAAGCCGTCGCGGCTGCGGGATAACCACTCCGTCGCTCGCTGCCAGCGGCTCATCAGCAGATACAAATAGCCGATCTGCAAGCTCAGTTCCGCTTCGGCCACCACCTGCTCCTGCCGTTGGCTGCACGCCACCCCCTGCACCAGCCGTTCAATCCACGCCTCGCGATAGCCAGCCATTTCCATCTTGGGTGCAAGCGCCAGCAGCAGCCCATACACCTGCGGCCACGCCGCCGGTACGTTGCGCGCATACTCAAAGGCGTTGAGGGCGCGCTCGCGCGCTTCATCCGAGAGCGGGGCGTAGCGATCCACCCACAGAATTTGCGCCGTCGCGACTTCGGCGCTGCGTTGGGCAAGCTGTTCAAAGCGGGCGCGGGCATCTAAATCTGGATACATCCAAGGGAACCGGTCAATGTTGTTTGATTAGCGATTAGCGATTGGCGATTGGCGATTGGCGATCAGAGATTGGCGATTGGGCTGGCTCTACGATGTTTCCAATCGCCAAGGCTCTTCCAAAGAATTAACTATACCAGCGAGATGGTGCTTCTGACAGGCTGAATTTCTTGGGTTCGCCTAATCTCAATCTCAAGCACGGCAGCGATTACGCCCAGCCCAAAATGTCTCGGTGCAAAAAGGTGCGCGTTAGCCCGTGAATGCTGTAGCGGCGGTCGTTGAGCCCCCCGCGCGCATCGACCAAATTTAGGGTGACCAGCTGATTGAGCACGCGGCGCACGCTCTCCACGGCCAGCTCGCCGATTTGAGCGATGATGTTTAGCTCGTCCCCCAGCGGGTTGACCAACGGCATCACCAGCAGCACATCGCGGCTGGCGGCGTCCAGCTGTTGCCACGCCCGTCTGTAGATAAAGGCGTACAAGTTTTCCACCGGCTGCCCCGCTGTTTCGCGCAGGTCCGCCAGAATCGAATCGAGGGCGTGGATGTGCATCTGCCCCACCACTAAGCGCAGCGCCAGCGGGTTGCCCCCCACCACGTCGTAAATGCTGTGCAGCACATCGTCCGGGCTGCTGGCCAGCACGGGCAAATTGCACAGCCGAGCCTCCCGGCGCAGCAGCGTCACGGCATCCGCCAGCGGCAGCTCGGGCACTTTAACGTGGTAGACGTTGGGCACGGCGTAGAGACTTTCGCGCGTGGTGAGCAGAAATTTGGTGGGGTTCGCCAAATCCTGGAGCGTGGGCAGCAGCGATTCAACGTCCACCACCGTCTCCAAGTTGTCGATGACGATCAGGTGGGGCACGGCTTTGAGCCGCGTGCGAATGCGGCTTAGCAGATCGTCCGGGCGGTAGTGGTCGGTGGCGACCAGCTCCGGCATCAGCTGGCGGGCCAGCGCTTCGATCAGCGCTTTGCCCGTCAGCGCTGGCTTCTCCTCGTGTGCAATCGAGCCATCCAGCCCCAAGCGATCCTGCCGCGCGCTGATCCAGCCCACCTCGTCGTAGCAGTGCCCGTCGATGATCCGCCGCAGCAGGCAATCCGCCAGCGACGTTTTGCCGATGCCGCCAATGCCCTCCAGTGAAACCAGCCAGGGCGCGCTCGGTGTAATCGTCGACGTGGTTAAAATTTTCACTAGACACTGCACCGTCTCCTCCACGCCGACCAGGTCGACATAGGTCGGCGGCTCCAGCCGACGCTTGAGCTGCTCCTGCTGATCGGCGCAGGTGGCCTGCTCCAGACTGCGCAGCACATTCGCCAGCAGCTTGATCGCCCCGCGCTGCGAAGCGTAGAAGGTGCTTTCCGCCACGTTGAAGTGGTTGGCCATGTAGTGAACGGGGTGCTGATCCAGAAAGCGCAGGCGCAGGAGCTGGGCCTCCTTATCGTGCGTGGCCTGCAGGGCCTCGATGCCCTGTAGCAAAACATAGTTGGTAGCCTGGCGCGGATTGCCGTCGGGTTGGCTGCGCAGCGCCGTGCGGTAAAGATAGAGGTTGGATAGAGGGCTTTCGCCGTCGCTGTCGCCGTGCCAACCGCGGAGCGCCTCGTGCACCTGTGGCGTTGTCGGATTTTGCTGGTTGGCTGGCAACATGAGATGGCTCCAGGGTGAGGGGTTGATAAATTGTGCTTGAGCATAGTAGTACAAATTGACCGGTAGAACAACAGCTTTGACTGGGTGACTAGGTTAATCGGGGTTGTTAAGCGGTCATTGAGCGGTCATCGGCAAGCTGCTAGAGGATCGCCAGAGGAATCGTATAGGTTTTGCGCGCGCTTGTCTTTTTGGCCGACGCAGAGCTCCGTAGAGTAAAGGGGTAGGTTTTTAACAGATGCGTCTAAAAGCGAGCGTGATATAGTGTTTTTGCTTGGTACAATCGGGCGTGAATAAGCAGACGGTTTGCGTGTGCAGCCGCTGGTAGCCAGAGCCCTTTCGACAGCTTCAGGGCAACGCCACCGGCTTGCCTGGCGAAAACCGGCTAAAGCCGGTTGGCCTGGTGGCAATACGCGGTGGCAACCGCTTAGAAACTTATGCCTTTGCGTGCTAGCCGCTTGGTTAACTCCTCCTCAACCGAGCTTTGATCATCCTGCGCTGCCCCCATCTATCCCGCGAGCCATTGCCATGACACAACCTCCCACGACACAACCCAACCAACAGGAGAAAGAACCGCCCCGCGTTTATATTTTGTGGGGCAGAGCCTTCGAGGCGATGGTCGCCTCGGTGTTTGCCGTCGAGCTGCGCTACGTGGGGCTGCCGGTCAAGCTCGTGGGCCTCACGAGTCAGCGCGCGGCGGGTCGCCACGGTTTGGCGCTCTACCCAGACATTTTGCTGAGCGACGCCCTCGCTTGCCGCGCCTCCATTGGCTGCTTGGTCCTGCCCTGTAGCCGCGCCAACTGCCAGCACATCACCAATGATCCACGCGTCCAGCGTCTGTTGGACAAAGCGGCCCAGCAGCGTGCGCTTTTTGTCGTTAGCGAGCCGGATGCCGTTCAGTTCACCAAGCCAACTCTCGGCCCCCCTCCATCCACCGCTCTCCTCACCTACGCCGACGCCGACAACATCGTCGATTTCGCGCGCACGGTCGCGGCGCGGCTGCAAACGGCTTCGGCGCTGAGTTAAATTACATTAGACGTATATTGGTTAAAGCAACGGCAGCAGCCAGCGTTGGTCGGCGGCGAATGAATTTGCCACCTGCTATGCCAACTGCGCTGAAGCGCATTAACGATGGACTTGTCCAACGCGCTCCAGCGCGTTTTACGTGGCAGGCTGGCAATGGTTAGTGAGCCCGTCAAACTACATCGCCTGCCGGTTACCACTCGTTTCAAGATGCACGCGCCCAAAAATTACGACTTGCCCCCGTCTCCATTCTGTACTAAACTGTAGCTGCAACCCCATTCCCTCTGCAACACAATCAAATAAACCTTAGGAGAATTCCATGGCTACAACGGTATCGATTCAGCGACGGCTCTTCGCCACCCTCGCGCTGGCCTTGATTTTGCTGCTGGGCGCGGCCTGCACCGCCGCCCCCGCCGACACGGCTTCCAGCGACAGCGGCGCAAGCGGCGACGCGGGCGAGCTCGAAATTTTCTCGTGGTGGACCTCCGGCGGCGAAGTCGAGGCGCTGGAGGCGCTCTACGCCGTCTTTGGCGAAGAGTACCCCGACGTCGAAGTGGTAAATGCGGCGCTTTCCGGCGGCGCGGGTCAGGGCGGCAACATGAAGGCCGTGCTTGAAACGCGCATGCAGGGCGGCGAGCCGCCCGATTCGTTCCAGGTTCACCTAGGCCGCGAGCTGATCGACAGCCACGTCGTCGCCGACCGCATGGAGTCGCTTGATGCGCTCTATGAAGAGGAAGGCTTCTACGACGTTTTTCCGGCAGACCTGATCGAGATTGCCTCTTACGAGGGCGAGCCGTGGTCCGTGCCGGTGAACATTCACCGCTCGAACGTGCTTTGGTATCGCACGGATAAGCTGGCCGAAGTCGGGGTGGAGTCGCCGCCCGCAACGTGGGATGAATTTTTCGCCGTGGCCGATCAGCTGCAGGCGGCGGGCATCCCCGCGCTGGCAGTTGCCGAGAACGAGCCCAACTTTAGCGGCCACGTCTTCGAGAGCGTGCTGCTTTCGGTGTTGGGGCCAGCGGACTACAACGGGCTGTTCGACGGCTCCGTCGGTTGGGACGATGCGCGCGTGACCGAGGCGCTCGAAATTATGAACCAGCTCTACGATTACGCCAACCCCGACTATCTAAGCACAAGCTGGGGCGACATCAACGATCGCTTCGTGGCCGATGACGCGCCCGCCATGATGGTGATGGGCGACTGGACGCACGGCGTGCTCAAGTCCAAGGGCTTTACGGACTATCAGTGGGCGGCCGCGCCGGGCACAGAGGGCCAGTTTATCGTGCTCTCCGATTCGTTTGGGCTGCCCAAGAATGCGCCCAACCGCGAGCTGACGCTCAACTTCCTGCGCGTCGTTGGCTCGCAGGCGGGTCAAGATGCCTTCAACCCGCCCAAAGGCTCGATCCCCGCGCGCACAGACGCCGACCGCAGCGTCTACGACGAATATCAGCTTTCGGCGATGGAGGACTTTGAATCCAACGTGCTGGTGCCCAGCCTCCAGCACGGCGCGGCAGCCAAGCAGAGCTTCCTGCTCGATTACGATCTCGCCATCAACAACCTGGCCGTCAACCGCGATGTGGCGGGCACGCAGCAGATGCTGGTGCGGGCCGCGACGGATGCGGGCTTTGGTGAATAACCTGGGTGGTTCGGTAAGTTGAGTGTTGGCCTTTCGCGCCCTCATCCCCAGCCCTTCTCCCACAATGGGAGAAGGGAGCAAAACTTCCCCTCTCCCCCACCCTGGGAGAGGGACTGGGGGTGAGGGCGGCTGCACGGCATTCCTTCGCGTCCTAATTCTGCAACCTGCTGCCATCCCCCAAACTGAGGGAATCCCATGATTGGCAAGACTGCCAGCGCGCCGGGGGAGCGCGATCTCGTCGCCCCCTCCGCCGCAACCCGTTCCCCGCGCCGCCGCCTCGGCTGGCTGCGCAGCGACATGGCCCTGGCCGTGCTCGTGCTCAGCCCCTCCATCATCGCGGTGGCGCTCTTTATCTACAGTTTTATCGGCTGGACCTTCTACATCTCCGCCGTCGACTGGAACAGCGTCATCATCGACTACAGCTTCGTGGGGCTGAAGAACTGGACGCGCCTCTTTGGCGATCCCCGCTTCCACGCCGACCTGCGCAACCTCGTCGTCTACGCCATCGGCTTTATGAGCCAGTGCCTCCTCTTTGGCTTTCTGCTCGCCGCGCTGCTCGACCAAAACATCAAGGGCGAGGTGATTTTCCGCACCGTCTTTATCTTCCCCTTCGCCGTCTCCGGTATCGTCACGGGCGTGGCCTGGCGCTGGCTCATGCAGCCGACAACGGGCGTCAACCTGCTCTTTGAGCAGATTGGGCTGGGCTGGTTTCAGCCGCTGTGGGCTTCGCACCCCCAGCACGGCATGTGGGCCATCACCATCGCTGCGGCTTGGCAGTTCACCGGCTACGTCATGGCGCTCTACCTGGCCGGGCTGCGCGGCATCTCCGCGGAATTGCGCGAAGCCGCCGCCATCGACGGCGCGGGCACGTGGGCCATCTACCGCCGCATTCTCATCCCGCTGCTGATGCCCGTCACCTTCACCGCCATCGTGCTCACGGGCATGAACTCCATTCGCGTCTTCGACCTCGTCGCGGCCATGAGCGGCTCCGGCGCGGCCTTCTCCACCGACACGCTGGCCTACTTTATGTTCCAATCCACCTTTGGCGCCTACCGCTACTCGCTGGGCGCGGCCATCGGCGCCTTTATGATTATCCTCTCGGCCTTTTTGGTGATTCCGTATATCCGCAGCACGGCTCAGGAGGTGGAGCGATGATCCAGCGCGTGTGGAACCGCAGCGCGATTTACCTCGTACTGCTTGCCTTTGCCGCCTTCTACCTGATGCCCTTCTACGTGATGGTCATCACCAGCCTCAAGCCCTACGCCGATGTGAACGTTACCCGCATGTGGGAATTGCCCAACGGGATTTACTTCGAGAGCTTCTTTGAAGCGTGGCGACAGGTGGCGCCCAACTTCCAGAACAGCATGATCGTGACCGTGCCCGTGGCGCTGATCTCGTCGCTGATCGGCTCCGTCAACGGCTACATCTTTGCCAAGTGGCGCTTCCGCGGCGCGGACACGATTTTTCTGCTCTTTCTCGTCGGCATGTTTCTGCCCTACCAGGGCATCCTGATTCCGCTGGTGCAGGCGCTCCAGCTGGTCGGCCTCTATGGAACGATTGCCGGGCTGATTTTGACCCACACGATCTTTGGCATCCCGATTACCGCGCTGCTCTTTCGCTCCTACTTCTCCGGCATCCCCAACGAACTGCTGGACGCCTCCAAGATCGACGGCTGCGGCTTCTTTGGCATCTACCGCTGGATTCTGCTCCCCATCTCGCTGCCCGCCTTTGCCGTCGTGCTGCTCTGGCAGTTCACCACCGTTTGGAACGACTACATCATCGGGCTGGTCGTGCTCAGCAACCCGCTGCGCGCGCCAATCAACGTCGCCGTGCAGAACATCGCGGGCAGTTGGGCGGTCGAGTGGAACGTGCAGATGTCCGCCGCGCTAATTGCGGCGCTACCCACGATTGTCGTCTACCTGCTGCTGGGTCGATTGTTTATGCGCGGGCTGCTGGCGGGATCGCTAAAGGGGTGATCAAGGGCGCTAGCCTTCGGGAATCACGTCACGTGCAAGTGGGGAGCATCCCGCAGGTCACCTTTGCCCCGCAAGGTGACGGAGATCATCTGCCCTGCTGGTGTAGAACTCCTCCAGCACAAAGGTAAGTTGAGCCCGTCACGTAGCGGAGCATACGTGACCTACGGTGGACTGATGTAAGGCGAGTACAAAAGCCGGGCTTGTGCAAGCCCGGCTTTTCGATGCAGAACAGATCGTCGTGGAGCAACGGTGTTCGCGCGTCAAGCCCGTTCGCACGGGGGCGTGCTCACTCCTCGATGCAATAGTCGATACAGAAAAGGAGCCCCCATGCCCCAGCCCAACATCCTCCTCGTCATGACCGACCAGATGAAGGCGACCGCCTCTCACCTCTACGGCAACTCGTTTTGCGAAACGCCTGCGATGGCGCGGCTGGCCGACGAGGGCGTGCTCTTCGAGAACGCGATCACGCCGCACCCGCTCTGCTGCCCGGCGAGAGTCGCCCTGTGGACGGGTCAGTACCCCCACGCCACCGGCGCGCGCCGCAACCAAACACCCATGCCTGCCGACGCGACCCACGCCTTCAAGCTGTGGCACGAGATGGGCTACCACTGCGGGCTGATTGGCAAAAACCACTGCTTTGAGACGGCGGAAGATCGCGCGCGCTTCGACACCTGGTGCGAAACCGGCCACGGCGATGTGATGGCGGGGACGCGCGGTATGGAGTGGGTGCGTCCGCTCGACGGCGTGCAGGCCGTCTACGATTTTCGGCGCAGCCTGGAATTTCAGAACCCCATCTTCCGCTACGGCTTCTCGGACTTTCCGCTCGAAGATTACTCCAGCGGCCTGATCGCCGCGCAAACCGCGCGCTTCCTCGAACAGCGCCAGGCCGACGGCGACCCCTTCGCGCTCTGGGTCTCCCTGCCCGATCCACACGAGCCGTATGAAACGTCGGTGCACTATGCCTCGCAGTTCACGGCGGAGAACATCGAGCTGCCGCCCTGGCGCGACGGCGAATTTGACGGCGACGAAGTCCCCGAACGCAACAAAGCCCTACACCAAATTCTCGGCGTCGAGAACGTACCGCGCGAGCAGGTCTACGGCGTGCTGGCGGCCTACTACGGCATGGTGCGCTTTGTCGACGACGCGCTCGGCCAAATTCTGGACGCGCTCGAACACACCGGTCTGCGCGAGAACACCATCGTCGTCTTCTGCGCCGACCACGGCGATTTTGCTGGCGAGCACGCCATGCAGTGCAAGGGCGGCGTCTTTTACGACTGCCTCACGCGCGTCCCGCTGATTGTCTCGTGGCCGGGCGTGGTGGCCCAGGGTGCACGCGAGGCGAGCCCGGTCAACCTGGTCGACATCGTGCCGACGCTGCTGGCTTTACAGAGCGAGGAAATTCCGCGCTCGATGCAGGGCGAGCCGCTGCCGACCGTCACGGATGCGCCGCCGCGTGAGGCGGCCTTTTCGGAATATGGCGCGGGCGGCCCGCCCTTTACGATGGACGATTTGGCACAGTTGGAACAGCCCTTTGGTCGCCGCGCGCTAATGGAATCGCTCTACTGGCGCGAGGCCGAGGGGCGGCGCAAGATGGTGCGCACGGAGCAGTGGAAATTTGTCCACGATCCGCTGGGTGACCGGGATGAACTCTACGATTTGGTCAACGATCCCTGGGAGTTGATCAACGTGGCGGGCGATGGGTCGCACGCGTCGACTATCAGCGAGCTGCGCGGTCGGCTGGCGGATTGGAGCATTCGGACGGAAGATGCCAAGCCCGTGCCCCTGCCGGAAGCGGGCGGACCCAGGTTTGGTGGGTGAAGGGCTTCGGCGCACCCAATGCTTTTTGGGGCTTACCTGTCAAAATGCTGTATGCTATTATCTTGGTAAGTTGACTCACTTTCTTGAGTTAGCTTTATTCTTCATCGATCCCCTCCATCGACACAACTGATCCAACAGATTGCGCCGACTGATTGGCGTAAACAACGACGCTGCCCGCTAGCTGCGGTTGATAAAACGCGACCCAGGGCTGCTCACGATAGGCGCGTACCAAAGCCGTTGCAATCCAATGTGGCAACCTGCCGCTAACGACTAGGCCGCGCCGATGCGTCGGCTTGGGTACGCTGAACTGCGCCGTCTCTGCATAGTCCAGCAGCGTATCCGAGATGTGTCCATGTAGAATGCTGTAGTCGGCCCGCTCTTCCCACCGCCAGTCAATGGGGCCAACCTCGGTGGGTTCAGCCACTGAAAAAACGGGTGGGGAGACCCAGCCCAATCGCGCATCAAACTGAAAGAGCGGCGCAGGAAAAATGTGGGCGGCTATGGCGGCATAGAGCCAGTTGGGGCCTCGCCCATAGACGGCAAGCGGTTTAGCCGCAGGGAGATAGGCTAGAACGTTGGACAAATCTTGTGGTCGCCAAAAGCCATTGACATCAAGCGTGTGGGCCAAGTGCGCTAGATCAATCGCCGGTTGGGCTGGCGCCACGGCCAGATGCGCATCGACAAGCGCGGAACGACTTCGCGCGAAAAGCACTTTCAGCGCCAGACACAGGCACTCAAACGCCTCTCCCGCCGCCGTCTCACCACGCTCCAGGCCGTGCAGGCGACCGCGCAAAAGGGGGAATCGATCGGTCAGCAAATTGGGCTGGGTTAGGGAAGAGTGCAGTTCCGCAATAATGACCAAACTGTGTTTTTGGGCCAGCGTGCGCCAAGCATCCAAGCCATTCTCATCCTGCGCAATGAGCACGATGTGGGTGCAGGCGGTGAACAGAATTTCCTGCTCCGCGGTGGGTTGCCCCCCCACGTCGACCAGCAGCGGCAGGTGCCGATTCTGCAGCATCTCGTAAACGGATTGCACAAAGGTCTGGCTAAATTCGCCTTTGCGCCGGATGACGCGCACGGTGGATTGAGCGGCTTGGTTGCTCCAATCGCCTTCGCCATCGGGGCAGGCGCGCAGCACGTAGTGAGCAATCTGCTCGTCGCGCAGCGCCTGGGTCAAACTGTAGGTCAAGACCGACTTACCGCTGTGGGGTGGCCCACCAATGGCAACCGCGGGGAAATAGTCGTTCATTTGTTCTCCTAATAGCTCGTAGTATCGTCAAGGCTAAAATGATAAGCATGTCGCGGAGGGAGCACCCCCAGAGGCGACCGGCCAATGAGAAACGGTCATTCTAAAGTTATTAAATCACGCTTGACAAGACAGTAGTAACTTCTATTCAAAGTGGTATTACTCCAGTAACGGTTGATTGGCAAATGAAGAGCTCGATGATCGCATCCCTCGGCGGTCAGCCCCAGGTTGTTACCTTTGCGCTGGATGCGCTGCTCGCTCAGGGCGAGCCCGTTGCAAACGTTTTTATCATCCACCCCTCGCTGGCGCGCCCTCGTCTCGCGCAGTCGCACAGGCGGCTGGCCCAAGAATTTGCTGGCGGCTGCTACCGCGACGGCAGCGGTCGAGCGCACGCGTGTCGACTGCACCGCGTGCCGCTGCTTCTCCACGATACGCCCCTCGCCGACATTCGCACCGAAGCCGAGACGGACGCCACCTGGCAAATTGTCCGCGACCTGCTCGCCGATCTCAAAAACCAGGGGCACGCGCTCCATCTCTGCCTGGCCGGCGGCCGCCGCATGATCGCGCTGCTGGCGACCTCCGCCGCCGCCCTGCTCTGCGATCACCGCGACCGCGTCTGGCATCTCTACACGCCGGGCAATTTGCAGCAGCGGGCCAAAGGCGGCGCCATCCTACACGCCGCGCAGATGGGCTGGCTGGCGCAGAGCGAGCCCCAGTGCCAGCAGCTCTACGAGCGGCTCACCGAGCGCCAGCGCGACACGCTGCGCGCCTTTGCCCGCGGCCTCTCCCCGCAGGACGTCGCGGAAGAGTTGGGGGTGACGCTGAGCACCGTCAATGCCCACAAGACGGTGATTTTGGGCGAA
The DNA here is from genome assembly GCA_965213535.1 of Caldilineaceae bacterium. Lineage (GTDB taxonomy): Bacteria > Chloroflexota > Anaerolineae > Caldilineales > Caldilineaceae > JBCCFC01. Next base: position 3,936,368 of record OZ243888.1, on the reverse strand, counting down.
TGTCGGGTCGCGTGGGGGGTGGAGGCGGGAAAGCGGCTGGACTATCGGTTCTTGCGGGAGCGGTTTGGACGATTTGTGGGAAGAGGATAGCACAAACGAAAGTGAGAGGGCATTGGAAGAAGTAGGGAGGAAGGTTGTAGGTTTTGTGGAGGTGGTGGGAGGCGGAGTGTGGTAGGATTGTGCTAACAAATTTAGTGTTGCCAGAGAGGTGTTCACTGATGTGAGCATAACTCCCCAAACTCAGCTAGAGTAAGCACACCATTGTGATCCGGACTGCACGTGGGCGTATCTGGCTCCGCAAATTCTAGTACGTTATGCTCGGCTCAGTAGTAGAAGATTACGCCACGCAATATAGCGTGACATTAAATCACAAGAAAAAACTGTTCCATTTAGGAAGGCAAGCAAAATGACAGAGGCTCTGATTGCTTTCGATACAGATAGAATCAAAGAATATGTTTTTGAGACTAGCACTCTGAAAGAAATTCGGGGAGCAAGTGCTCTTCTTGATCGATTAAACAGAGAATCTATGCCTGCACTTGCAGATGGCAAACAAATTTACTCCAATGGCGGCGGAGGCTTATTTCGTGTTCGAGAAGAGGAGGCCGAAGTGGCTATCCAGTCTGTAAAACGGGTTTACAAACAGGAGACCTCCTCAGCTAGTGTTACCGGTACAATGGTAAGATTACCGGAAGGGGAGCATGGAATATTCAATCGCCTTGAGTTGCTACGCCATTCCCTCCGTCTAGCAAAAGGCGGAAATGCTGAAGTGAGCATTTACCCGCTCACTAATTCTTTGCTGCGCTTCTGTGAGTCTTGTGGAACGCGTTATGCGCAGGTAGAAACGACCAGTGGTTTACTTTGTCATAGCTGTCAGCGAAAGCGCCAAGAGAACCAAACAGTTACAGAGTCGATTGAGCGGTGGACTTCTGGCAAAGAATCTCCCAATCCACATCGCCTGTGGGGACGATTAATTCAGATGTTGGATGAACGAGACTACCCAGTAACTGGCTACCGGCGTCCAGAGGATTTCGATGAGCTCGGTAAACAGTCATCTCCAAACAATACAATGGGAATTATATATGCCGACGGTGATGACATGGGGCGTCTTATCGAAACCATTAAATCGCTGTCGGAGTACAAGCGTTTTGCCGATGCTGTGGATGAGGCTGTATATCAGAGCGTGGCTGGTGCCATTCAGGCACATTTAGAACCGAATAGTAAGGCCATTTGGCCTTTCGATATCCTCTTGCTAGGTGGCGATGATTTAGTGATGTTGACACGCTCACAGAGCGCACTTGCAGTTGCGTTGCATATTGTCGAAGGGTTTTCGCAACTGACAAAAGATATGTGGGGAGAGCCCCTGAATCTTTCAGCTTCTGTCGTACTGGCCCAGGTTAAATACCCAATTGGTTCTCTCATCCATTTAGCAGAGAGTGGTCTGAAGTTTGCTAAACAGCAGGCTGCGCGACGACGTCTGGCTGGCGAAACATTCGACGGTGGATTGATCAATTTTTTGGTTATCAACAGCGCCAATCATCTCGAGTTTGGTGATTACTATCAGCAGATCCTCAAAGAAGAAGAATATGAAAGCACGCTCTACCGCACCCAACGCCCTTATTCGGCTTCACAGATGAAAACATTGTTGCAGCATATTCAAACTCTGAAGACAAATAACGTTTCACGCAGTAAATTGGAACAACTCCGCACAGCAGCGTTTAAGAGTCGTCGTCAGGGAACACTCGATGCCATGATGAGCGTACTGCGGGTACGAAACAAGGACCAACGTGAGTCTTTGCTTACGTTGGTCAGCAAACTACCCACGGAACAAGTTTACCTGCCGTGGGCGCGGCGCGGCGAGAAAGACTGGGTTACACCAGTAGTAGATATCGTTGAACTTTACGATTTTGTCTAAATCCTTTAGGAGATTATTGTGCTTACAACCGATTCAATCTCTATCAACTATCAAATTCAGTTTGATGCTCCTTTCCATTTTGGAACAGGACTACGCAATGGACTGATCCATCGCAGTATTGCTCGCAATGTTGATGGCTATCTGTACGTGCCGGGTTCTACACTAAAAGGCGTAGCGCGCAATCGTTGTGAACAACTTGCACGGCTTTTTAACTTAGAAGCTCGCGAACCACACGAAGAAACACGGTCCGAAGCGCATCCCGGCTTAGATATCGTTACACGCATCTTCGGCTCTCGATTTTATCCCGGACAGCTTTACTTCGACGATGCGCAATTAGTGGAAGACCAGCGCAAGTGGTTTGAGCTAGATACAAAAAGCAACCAAATTAAGGAACTTCGACGTGAGGAATTTCGCAACTGGCAGACTGAAAAACGCACCCAAGTCAGTCTCTCGCGATTACTTGGCACAGCAGAACAAGGACATCTATACAGCAGCGAGTACGGAGTGCGCACCTTGTGCTTTGAGGGACACATTATCGGCAGACTGACCGGTTTCTCCCTTTCTGGAGAAGCATCAGGCAATTATGCCCTGTTATTGCTGATCGCTGCCATGCAGAGCCTGGATGATGATGCAATTGGCGGAAATAAATCGACAGGAGGTGGACGTATGCATCTTGCAGTTACCGATCTACAGGTGACAGGCAGACCAGTGGATGTTGCCACACTGCTGCAACAATTGGAGAATTTGGAGTACTACCAGTTGGAGAGAGGAGAGGAAGGAATATGAAATTTGCTGTGTATATCACAGATTGTGGTCCTCTTTCTTTTCGAGATGGGCGCGAGACGACCAGTCCAGCGTCACTGGATTACGTACCGGGCAGTGTCTTGCTCGGCGTTCTGGCGACGGTCTATGCTCAGTTGAACGATGATATGCAGGTACTTAATGAAATGTTCTTTGATGAGGAGGGTGGTTTTGGCAATCTGTATCCGTCTCAATTTGAGAAGGAGGATCTTCAAGACAAAACTGATCCGGTTTATCCCGTACCGGTGACGGCGGCTAGTTGCAAACGCTTTGAGGGTTTTCGTTTTGACGAAACAGGTGTGGATCAGCCACATCACGGCGTGCGTGACACGTTGATCCCCTGGGCACTCTTTTGTCTCAGTCAGCGGAATCGTATTGACGTATTGCAACCTTTGGCGACTTGTCCACACGAGGGATGTGATCAGCCGCTAGACCGCTTTTCTGGTTTCTATCGGCGAGATCGCTTTGAGGCTACTGCATTGGGCAAAGCGCGCGTACGCAAGGGGTTGCGTACCCGTACCGGTATCGACCGGTCCACTGGCGGTGTTCATCACAGTATTCTCTACAGTAGAGAGGTACTTCAGCCTAGTATGACCTTTTGGGGAACGGCAACTGTTCCGGACAAACATGCTGATGCGTTTGATGCTTTTGTGCAAACAGCCAGTGCCAGCGGGCTGCTGCGGTTGGGCAATAACCGCACTCGTGGGTTTGGAGCTGCGATTTTGCAGGTGGAGCGTATAAGCGAGGATGACATTGACTCCCTGCGTCAACGCATTCGGGCCTTTGATGGAGGTCTGCGTGCGCAGGCACGAAGTTATAGTATAGATACGCCTCACAAGCTCTACCTGCCGCTCACGTTCACATCGGATACTATCATTTATGATCGGCTGCTGCGCCAACGAACAGGACTCGATGCAAACGCTCTATCTGCTTTTGGCATTGAAGGCGCAGAACTGATCTATCGCAACAGTAGCGTGCGTCGGGTTATGGGGTGGAACAGCCTGTGGCGCGTTCCCAAAGCTGACGATATTGCTATCACCATGGGATCAGTCTTTTTGTTTGGGCTATCTCAAGAACTTAACGACGATTTGCTGCAGGTGTTGCTGCGCCTGCAACGTAACGGAGTCGGTGTGCGGCGCCGCGAAGGATTCGGTCGTTTGCTCATCGCCAACCCGTTTCACTGGGAGGTATTTGAATAATGGACGAGCAAAAGCGCATGGGCGTATTGCGCGAAGTGGCGCTGCGCGCGGATGGTTTCTATGAGAAGGCGCAGGAACTGGGGCAGAAAGCAGCGGTTGCCTTGACGCGTGATAAGCGTTCTCAAATCACTGGACTCGAAGGAATTGCTAATAGCGCGCTGAAAACGACCGATGTGTTTGACTTTATTAAGCTACGCGCGGCACGTCAAAAAAAATGGCGTGAAGATGGGTGGGGCTCGTCGCTGCTGAATGTACTAAGTCAAGACTTGCGTAGAGACAAGAATGCGATCTGCGAATCCTTGGAGATAGAGCCGCAAAGCCTTGATGGACTGGAAGTGCATCTGCTTTTGATTCGAGAGTTTGTGCGGCAGCTGGCCGCACATTATGAATATAAATGTGCATTCCCAGAAACGGAGCCGACAAGTGGATGAGATTCAGACAACACGTGAGCAGATGGAACGGATTCGGCTACTGGAGGACGGTGATCTATTCCATGCCGCTGTCACGTTTGCACGTAACCAACCGCGTGTAGAGAACAAACAGCTTACCGGGCTATTAAGGTTCTCCCGCTCGTGGGATGAACTGACGCGTTTTGTGCGACATCAAAAAGGGCGCACCTGGACTGGCAATAAGACAAACTACCAAGATTTTTACAACGAACTAGATGGCTATTTGCAACACAATCTACGCGTGAAGGTAAAAGACGATCCCGGATTTGTTCCCACTGATCTGGTAAAGAAAGAGACAAATCGTTTCATCGACCACTTCGCTGGATTGCTGGCACAGTCGTTCATTCAGCATCTAGTGGCTGAGATGCGATGGCAAGAGGTACAACCATGAACAAGCGAACGTTTGAGCACCGTTACCTTTTTACGGGCAGGCTTGTACTCAAAACAGGACTGCACTTGGGCAGCGGCTGGGCCGTGGGCACACCTAGCGACAGTCCGGTCGTGCGCACGCCGGACGGTAAGCCGTTTATTCCCGGTTCCAGTTTCAAGGGCGCATTCCGCAGCACTGTAGAAAAACTAACACCAGCAACCGGTCTTACCAGTTGTTGGCTCATGGGGGGGCAGGGTTGTATTGGCGCGCAAGGTCAGGAACAAAAAGATTTTGATCGTGAACGGCAAAAGGATGATGAAAGATGGACTGGCGAAACTCTGCTGGTTAAGTTAGAGAGTGAGCTCTGTGATACGTGTAAGCTCTTTGGCTCTCCCTATCGCGCTTCACGTATTTTGTTTGCCGATCTGCTGCCCCCCAAAGAGGACAGTTTATCTGCAAAGATGATTCAAATTCGAGATGGCGTCGCCATTCACCGCGACAGCGAAAAGGCCGTGGATCGCCTTAAGTACGACTACGAAGTAGTGGCCCCCGCCCAAACATTCCAGGTTCAGATCTGGCTGGAAGATCCCAGCCCCAACGATCTGGCACTGACTAGCCTGGGATTGAGTGAATTCGTTAGTGGCTTTGGATACCTGGGCGGTAAGCGCTCGCGTGGATTGGGCAACTGCCAGATTGAGGAGTTGGCAATCTATCATTTGGATCTTGCTGCTGATGGTGATATTGGCGAACGCGCCCATCGGCTACGCAAATACCTGCTGGGCAAATCCCCTGCCGAAAAAATGGAACGCATGGCGAATATCAACCAGTTTCTTAATCAACAGATTGAAACCTTACCGGTGTTCAAGGAGGATTCCCATGTTAAAGCGACTGGTTAATGAGGCGTTAATCCCGCTTACCATCACGACAACAGGTCCTGTGCTGGTACGCTCTGGACATGCCACGCTCTCTGGTCCCGATATGACCCCTGTGCTTACCTACCGAAACGGCGATTGGCAGGTCTATTTGCCCGGCAGCTCGTTAAAGGGTGTCGTTCGTAGCCATCTGGAGAAGGTAGGGCGTACACTTAACGAAGATGCGATCTGCAATCCCTTTCACAAGTTGCCAGCACCCGACGCCTTCTGTGGCGAGCGTCTTTTGCGGCGCAAAAAGAGCACTGAAGAGGCTGTCGACAGCGAAGTTGCCTACCGAGAGTCGTGCCCTATCTGCCGTCTCTTTGGCTCGACTGAATTTATTGGGCGCGTGAGCATTAACGATGCCTATTTGGTTGATTCCCAGCGTCCACGTCCCACCGAAGAACGCGATGGCGTCGGCATTGATCGTCTGACAGGGGGGGCGTTTGGCGGTGCTCTCTTCAATCTAGAGGCGGTCTCATCAGGTGTCAAGTTTCATACAAATATCTACCTGCGAAATTTTGAAGTCTGGCAACTGGGTATGCTACTGCTGTTAATTCAGGATATGCAGGATGGGCTAATCCGTGTTGGATCCGGTCGTTCACGTGGGCTAGGGAGTGTGGAAGGGAAAACTGATGGTGTGACCATTGGCCATATTGGACTGTCGACCAGCCGCTCGGCCGACGAAGTCTGGGGATTGGGTAAATTTTTGTCAGGCGGAGAGTATGGCACTCACGAGGACGATCTGCTTCGCCTAGAACAAAGTCCCAATGAGGAGCGACGGGGTTTACGTATGCGTGCTACCTTTACCGAGATGAGCTTACAGGAACTCACTGACAAGGCAATTGGTGCATTTGTCACCCGGGTGCAGGGTTGGAAGCCGCTTGCTGCCACTTCCTCAGGCGAGACACGCGAGGAGAGGACACATGGCTGACGTAATTCTGTGGGCGCAGCTAGATGATCCCACTCTTGCTGTCAAGACGCTCGCATGGCCTGAGCCGAGTTACATGTATCTGGAACAGGTTCCCAGCAGCTGGGTGACTGCGCCCGACATAGAGATAGGCCTTTCCTTGCGCCATCTTGATCCGGACTTGGATTTCCAGCGTTGGGAGCGAGGACGCCTCTTTTGCCAGAATTGGGAACTGCGCTGGGAAAAACAGAATGGTTTGTTCTGGTGTGTTTACACTGGTAGCGCTACAGAGCTATCCGGCTTTGCGCCCGCCCCCGAACTCGATCTGTCCACAGCCGAACTGGTATCCGATAGCTACTACCTGTGGGGGCTACAAGTGGCTGAAGAGGACCTTGACACGGTGGGAGCACCTTCCCAACCGAATGCACAGGTATTCCTCGAATTGCGCGTGCCACGTCTGCTGCGCTACCCAGTGTCGTCTGATGCGCGTCGCGTAAAGCTCGTTACCTGCAACTATCAAAACTCAATCAGTGGCGAGATGATCTATCACCGCTATCAGTCTCTTCAGGAGGAGAGTTGATTATGAATCCCTATGATTTTGTACGTATCGATTGGGACCAAGGTGTTGAACGTCGCCCAGCTACATTACACCATCGATTTGATGGTTTGTCTGGTCGTATCCAAGGAACTATCTCTACCCTGACGCCGCTATTTATTCCTAGTCGTCGCAACATCTCCCCCAAACCGCATATAAGAAATGGGAACAACGAGGCAATAATTCCGGGCACATCCCTGAAGGGGCTGACACGAAATTTAGTCGAAACCATTGGATCGGGCTGCTGGTGGTTATTCAAAGGAATTCATAGCAACAAATTGCCACACGAATTTCGGCAGTGTCGAGATCAAGCAAATCTTTGTGTGGCCTGTCGCATGTTTGGGTTGATTCAGGAAAGCACCCTTTTACTAGGAAATGTGGGGTTTGAGGATGCTATCTGTGCCGACCCTAAACTAGATACATCAATGTACACACCTATCTTGAACAACCCTAAACCAGAACATACGGCTTGGTATTTGGATGCCAACAAACTTTATGTTGCCGGTCGGAAATTTTACTTTCACAATACACAGATTATAACAGCAAGAGAACTTAAAAAAACTCGTTCTGGGCAGAAACTCAACCAGCACATTGTACCCACTGCAGCTGGCAACACTTTTACATTTGCCGCACAGTTTACAAATCTTACCCAAGGAGAATTGCGTCTGCTCCTTTACGCCTTGGCTTTGGAACCGACCATGCATCACAAGATCGGCTACGCTAAGCCAGCTGGATTGGGTACTATTCAGATAGAGTTGTCCCGCCTTGATCTGATTGACTACGCTGAAAGATACACCGCATCTGATCGGGGCAGAACTACTTACACAGGCGAGGATCTCGCCAACTTTGTAGTAGCTCAAATTGCGCCTTACACAGCAAACCAAAATTCTATTACGCTCAACGATCTGCGACGAATTTGGGCATGGCCCCCTCCAATAGATGTGATCTATGGCTATCCTACACGTGAATGGTTCGATGAAAACCCACAGGCACCCATCAGCGCCACGAAGAACTCACCGATGCAATAAATTCAAAACCGAAATAGGAGAGCAATTAATGGCTCAGAACATTCTGCTGGCGGGTCTTGGTGATCACCCGGCTGTGATCACGGGCATGGTCAAGGCGCTGCGCGAGATAGAAGAAATTTCAATTGACATATTGCAAGTGTTTCACCCCCAGGAGACGGGGAAATACATCGAAAAAGATGCTCTGCCTTTGGTGTCAGAACATCTGCCTGATACCTGTCGCATGGAACCTGTTCCATTGGGATTCGCTGACGCTAACACAACTGAAGCCTCCATACAGTTTTTGCAGATCATTGCAAGCGTGTTAGATCGCTACAAAGATCCCAAAGACTATCACGTCTACATCTCCCTTGCCGGAGGACGTAAAAACATGTCCGTCCTCATGGCGCTGGTAGCGCAGTTCTATTCCTCTGTGCGGGGATTGTATCATCTTCTCGATCGAGAAGATGATCAAAGGGAAACTGTTTTTCCTTCAATTGAAGAGATTGTTTTGTACCAATCGGCCGAGCAGCAAAAAGAGACGTTTAATCCGCCGTTGGAGCGCCTAAACTTAATCCAAGTTCCGTATCCTGGTGCATTCTCTGATTCAATAGAACTACAGCGGGTTCTAAGGGGAATGGACACAGCAGAGACTTCCTTACCCTTAATACTCACTCCCGAAGCGGAGGCATTCTACCGTCGTATCTTCGATCCTCAGCAAGCCCATCCCCTGTTGCAGGTTTGGCTCTCGAAAACTGCTTGCGAACAATATCGAGCGTGGGCTGATGGTGGAAGTACTTTTGCACGTGAATTTCTGATTTGTTTCCGTCAGATGCAGGATCCCAACCGGCTTCGCAACCAGATTCACGGTACGTTCGGTGATCTTCATTTCTACAAACGCCGCCGCACACGGGAACGTCCCTTCTATTACACGCATCCCAATCCCATTCACCTATACCCACAGCAACCGGTCGAAGACGTCATCATCACGGGACTATCGGTAGAACAGGGAAATGGACAGTACGAACCGGATGCAGATCACTGGCTTGCCCACAATGATCGCGAGCCGTATCAGCCTCTCGCTAACTTAAATCGCAAAGATTGTACATTGCTGGTTCCTCTAGGGCGCTCCCCAATGATCGCCACACAGACTTATCAACTGCTGCAAGAGAGTAGAGAAGAAGGCTATCTACGTATCCCTACTGTTTCTGTCATCTATCCAGAAAGAAACCGCGTAATCAGCAACAGCGTTCGTTTGCTCAAGCGCGTCTTTAAAAATCGTAAAGTGGAATTCTTGGAGTATCCTATTCGAGCATTGAAAGATATTAATTCTTATGAAGCCTGCGAGAAGTATTTGCGAGATTTGCTACGCGTTATCGAGGAACTGCGCCAGCGATATCCAGAGCGTTCAGTCGCTCTATCTCTTTCCGGTGGGCGCAAAGGCATGAGCGCTTTAACACTTTTCGCCGCACAACGAGCAGGAATTGAGCAGGTTTATCATACGCTGATTACAGACATTGAACTAGAAAACAAGGTCGAGCAAGAAACCAGCGCAGAAGCGCTTGGTAAATTACCAACAGATGAGGAGAAGGCACATCGTCTATTTCTAGATACATATGACAAAAGCCAATTTTGTATCTTTTCGATACCCATAATTTCAGTGAAGTAGGGTGGCGGCTCTCATATGAACCTCCTCAACTTCACCTACCCACCAACCAGGGATGCAAAAAGCTTTACCAGGGTTGATGCTGCCCCAACCCCGGCAAACAGTCCCCATTCAACACCTGCTCAACAGAGTACGACGCGACAGACGAAAACGTCTCCTGCGGCAACCCTGTCTCGCACATGGCGCCGAAGGTGGCGTCGTCGTAGGCTTGCAAACTCTTAGCCAAGTGGGATTGCAAACCGGGGTTCTGACGCAGCAACTTCTGCAAACGGCGACGCTGTTCGACAATCGTCAGATCTCCGCTGCGGCTGCGCAGTTCGGGCTGGTGCCGCCACCTGAGCAGGTGCACGAGAAGCACTTCCAGGCGACTCACCAGTTGACGACGTTCTAAGCGCACCATGCTTTCGATCTCCTCAAGCAGGTTGTCCACGTCAAGGTGATCCAAATCTCGCTGGCGCAGCAGCTTGGCCTGCTCTTGCGTCCACGTATAAAAGTCGCGCTCGTAGACGCTCATTGTACCATCCTGTTTAATAAAAATTCTTCGTGTTTTTCAACACAGAGTATAGCACAGGCCGCGACTACCACTTAAGCACCCATGATCCTCCTCAACTTCGCCCACCCCCTCACCGCCGACCAGCTCGACCAGCTCGCCACCCTCCTCGGCCACCCCGTCGACCGCGTCCTCGACCGGCCCGCTGCGTTTGACGACCAGCAGCCCTACGCGCCGCAAATCGCCGCGCTGCTCGACAGCATCGAGCTGACCCCGGCGCAGTGGCAGGGGGAGCCGCTGCTCGTCGTGCTGCCCTCGTTGAATTACATTGCGGCGGGGCTGCTGGCGGCGCTGCACGGGCGCATGGGCTACTGGCCGACGGTCGTGCGGCTGCGGCCGGTGGAGGAGAGCACGCCGCGCCGCTTCGAGGTGGCGGAAGTGTTGGATCTGGCAAAGTTACGCGACGAAGCCCGTTTGACGCGGGCAAGTAGCGATTAGGAGATGCAATCATGCAACTCATCCGCCTCTTTTTACTGCGCATTCGTTCTTATGCGGCGCTAAACTTTTTTATCGGCAGCTTAGTGGGCATTTACATCGAGCAGTTTGTTCTCCAGTTTTCAGAACAACGCGGTTGGATCACCCTCTTTTCCATTCTCCTCCTGATTGCGCTCGCCTTTGTCGCCGTGCCGCCGCTGGACGCTTGGCTCCGAACCATCATTGCAGGAGAGACCCCACCAATGGGGGAAAAGCCTGCCCATCGCCAGGCACTAATTGTGCTGCTTTCCAATGAGGAAACGGCTTACAACGCCATCAATTATCACAGTGAGCGTAACATTCTGCGCACGGTGTTGTTTGTTGTCACCGACCGTTCTCAAGCTCTATTCGATAAGATGAAACCAACTTTAACCGCTCGCGGACTACAGGTTCGCCCAGAGTATATGGACGATGCCTACGACCCTGCAGAAGCGGCGGCAGCCGTGAATAATTGCGTCACCTGGGCCTTGCGCAAAGGGTTGAATTTAGACGATATGATTTGCGATGTGACGGGCGGAACCTCGATTATGACGGTGGGAGCGGCAGCCGAATGTCAGCGCTCACAGCGTCAAATCGAAGTGCAAGTAGTCAAGGCTTCTTACGACGAGACGGGGCGTCCGCGTCCGCTGCATCCCGTGATTGTCCCCATTGCCGCCTTTGGTCAAGCTGCCGTCGCAGCATAACCCACAAACCCCATGCCCATTGCCCTCACCCTCGTCCTCACCAGCGACAGCGCCGCCACCCTGCCCGCCCACCTGGGCCGCGCTCACTACGCAGCCGCGCTGGCCCGCCTCAACCAAGCCGACCCGGCGCTCGTCCAGCAGATCCACGACGGCGACGGCCCCAAGCCGCTCACCTGCTCCGGCCTGCTCAACGCCAGGAGCAGCCGCGACGGCATGGAAATCCGCGCGGGCGAATCTTACTACCTGCGCATGACCGGGCTCACCGACGCCGTGAGCGCGGCCCTGCGGGCCGCCCTGCTGGACGACCCGCCCGCGACCTGGGAGCTGGATCACCACCCCTTCCGCGTGGAACAAGCAATCTGCGACGCCGACGCCGACGCCTGGAGCGGCCACGCCACCTACGAAGAGCTGGCCGCTGCCCAACTGCTGCAGCCGGGCCAGCTGCGCAAGTCGGTGACGCTGCGCTTTAGCAGCCCCACGGCCTTCAAATCCAAGGGGATGACGATCAACGTGCCGCTGCCGGGGCTGGTCTTTGGCAGCCTCGTCGAGCGCTGGAATGCCTTTAGCCCCGTGACGTTGAGCCCGGAGGTGCGGCGCTTTGGGGAGGAGATGGTCGCCGTGAGCAGCTACAACTTGCAGAGCGTAACGGTGCAGCAGAAGGGCAAGGGCAAGCGCATCGGCGGCGTCGGCGTCGCCACCTACCACGCGCTGGGCGGCGACCGCTACTGGCTGGCCACCATGCAGATGCTGGCGGACTTTGCGCTCTACAGCGGCGTCGGCGTGCAGACGACCACGGGCATGGGCCAGGTGCGCCGCATTCGGTGATTGGTTGGACAAGGGAACCAATCAAAAGCGCCCGACTCATTGCTGAGTCGGGCGCTTTTGGTTTATTCACGCTGGGGGAGCGGTGGCGCCGATCTATGCGCGGGGCAGGTCCATCACATCCTGGCAGTTTTCCTGCACGTTCTCCATGCCTTCCTCGAACTCCACGTCGCCGTAGAACAATTCGGGGCTGGTGTTGGCCCAGTTGTCCTGCAGCTCCTGGAAGCGCAGGTTGGACGGCATGGGGAAGGAGCCGTCGATGGCGGGGTTGGTGAAGTACTCTTCCAGCACGGTGCGGAAGATCGGGTGCAACTGCTCCAGCAGATCCTCGTTGCTCCAAACCGAGACGCGCGCGTTGGGCTGGCCCGTGCCCTGCTCCAGCGCCGACCAGGTGCCCGCCTCTTCGGAGGAGAGATAGAAGAGCAGGTCCGTCGCCAAATCGGGGTGGCTGGTCTGTTCGGCAACGGAGAAGTTGGAGGTAAAGGCCGTGTAGCCGCGGCTGCCCTCCGGCCCCTTGGGGAAGAGATACCACTCGTAGTTAAAGCTGTCGCCGATAGTGGTGGCGTAGCCGTTGACGCTGTAGGAGCCCGTCACGTCCATGAGCACGGCTTCCGCCGTAAACTCGATGCCTTCGACGCCCGCCTGCGTTTGCGGCACGGCGGCATTCAGCTCATTGCGCAAGTCAAAAATCCACTGGGCGGCCTCGCGGTTGCTTTCGTTGACGTTGAACAGGAACTGATCGCGGCCATCATCCATGATTTCGGCTTCGTAGGCGCGCACCAGCGACTGGAAGTCGTAGTAGTTGCCGGGGAAGTAGTCCGTGCCCCAAACGTTGTTGTCGGCATCGGTGAGGGCGGCGGCCATCTCGGCGAACTGGTTGACGTCCCAGTCGTTCGTGGGCGCTTCCAGGCCCGCTGCGTCCAGCGCATCCATGTTGACGGCGACCAGCGCCGGGTTGCCGGGGTGAATCTCGTAGGGCAGGCCGTAGAGCGTGCCGTCCACGTAGCCACCGTCCAGCGCGGCGGCGAAGAAGTCCTCCAGGTTGGCCGCTTCGGGGTTGGCGTCGACGTAATCATCCAGCGCTAGGAACATGCCCTTGGAGGCCGAGAAGGGGTACCACTTGATGCCGCTAAAGACCAAATCCCAGAGCGTGCCGGACGCCTGTCGCGCCAGCTGAAGCTTGGACATTTCGGCGTAGACGACTTCTTCGATCTGCAGATCGACTTCGTCCGCGTGCTCTTCCGCCCAGCGGCTGGCGAACTCGCGCTGCCAGTCGTGCAGCTCCGCGGCAAAGGTCGCAATCGTCATCTGAGCCAGTTCGCCATCGGGCGCAGCGTCGCCGTCGGCGCTGGGGGCCGCGCCGCCGTTGCCGGCTGGCGCACAGGCCGCCAAGGCCACGGTCGCCGAGCTGGCGCCAATGAGCTTGAGTAAGTCGCGTCGACTTAATTTACCAGTTTGCATAGAAATTTCCTCCTTCGGGGAATGAATAAAACTGCGTACTGCGTACTGCTTATTGCATATTGCTTACTGTGTATTGGGGAGCCGTGAGCCTGTTCCTGCTCAAAGCCACCGAGCCCTCTAATACGCAATAAGCAATAGGTACTAACCCTTGATGCCGGAAAGCACGATGCCCTCCACAAAGTAGCGCTGGGTGAAAAAGAAGAGCGCGATCACCGGCGCAATCATCATCACCGAGGCGGCCATGAGCAGGTGCTCGCGCGGCTCGGAGGCCGTTTCGGCCACGGTCTTGAAGTAGTTCAGCCCCACGGCCAGCGTAAACTTTTCGGGGAGCTGAAGATAAATCAGCGGGTTGACAAAGTCGTTCCACACCGCGATAAAGGTGATCACCGCAATCGTCGCCAGAATGGGCTTGCTAAGCGGCACGATGATCTGCGTAAAGATGCGTGCGTAGCTGGCGCCGTCGATCAGCGCGGCCTCGTCCAGCTCGCGCGGCAGCGACATGATAAACTGGCGAATCAGGAAAATCGCAAAGGCGCTGCCGCCAAACCAGAAGGGAACCCAGAGCGGCAGCAGCGTGTTGATCCAGCCCAGCCGGTGAAAGAGAATGTACTGCGGGATCAGCGTCACCTGGGCGGGCAGCATCATCGTGCCCAGCGTGATCAGGAAGAGCGCCTCGCGCCCGCGGTAGCGAAAGCGGGCAAACGAGTAGGCCGCAATCGAGGCCGTTAGCACCGTGCCCACCGTGCCCATCACCACCACAAACATGCTGTTGTACATCCACAGAAAGAAGGGCTCCAGCTGCCAGACGGTGGGGTAATTTTGCCACTGGAAGCGCTCGGGAAAAATCGTGGGCGGGAAGACGAAGAGCTCCTCCACCGCCTTGAGCGAACTCATCACCGTCCAGAAGAAGGGGAACATGAAGATAAAGCTCAGGCCGAGCAGCAGCGCGTAAAGCAGCAGGCTGTCGGTGTTGAGCCGGAAGCGACGCGTCTCCACGCGCGAAGTCAACGCTTCGGTGTTGCCCAGGTTGGTTAAAACTGTGTTCTGTTGCGTAGCCATAGCTTGCTATTCCCCTGCGTAGTAAACCCAGCGCCGCGACATCACGATCTGGATGTAGGTAAAGACCATCAGCACAATCACAAAAATCCAGGCCAGCGCCGCGCCGTAGCCCATCCGGAAATACTCGAACGACTGCCGGTAGATGTGCAGCGCGTAGAACCACGTCGCATAGGACGGGCCGCCGTTGGTGGCCACAAAGGCCAGCGTAAAGACCTTGAGCGCGCCGATGATGCCCAGGATCAGATTAAAGAGCAGGGTCGGCGAAATCATCGGCAGGGTGACGTTGCGGAATTTGGCCCAGCGGCCCGCGCCGTCGATCTCCGACGCTTCGTATAGCTCACGGGGGACGCCCTGCAGGCCAGCCAGGAAAATCAGCATCGTATTGCCGCCGATGCCCGCCCACAGGCTGATGATGATCAGCGCGGGCAGCGCCCAATCCTTGGCTTGCAGCCAGCCGGGGCCGGGAATGCCCACCCCCTCCAGCACGGTGTTGATGGGGCCAACAGTGGGGTGGAAGAGCCAAATCCAAAGCACGGCCAGCGCCACGGCGGGCGTGAGGTGGGGCAGAAAGAAGATGGTGCGAAAGATATTCGTGCCGCGAATGCCCTGGTTGAGCAGAATCGCCAGCAGCAGCGAGCCGGTTAGCCCAATGGGGACAACCAGCAGCGAATAGTAGAGCGTGCGCCAGAGCGACGGCCAAAACTGCTTGTCCGCCGTAAAGGCGCGCACGTAGTTGGCCGCGCCGATGTACTCCGGCGGCGAGACGATGTCATACTCTTGGAAGCTAAAGTAGGCGGAGGCTAAAATGGGGCCGACGATGAAGATGGCGAGACCTAGCAGCCAGGGAATGAGGAAAATGTAGCCCCAACGCGCCTCCTGCACCTGCAAGCGAGATTTGGCGCCGACTACACGCATCCAAAAACTCGATTGGGGGGCGGAGGTCGGGGTTCCAGCCGAAATCGCAGCCATAGACAATCTCCTTTCGCCGTGTTTCGCTACACCTACATTGGCTGCAAGGCAGCCAGCAGCAGATGCACAAATTCACGGATAGGCCCAGGGCGGGCACAAGCGAATATCGCTATTGGGTTGGTTTGGAAAATTGAGTTTGCAGCAGGCCCACCGGGTTGGCAACGTTTAGCCGCAAAACTAGCCACAAAACGTTTGGCCACAAGCTGGGAGACGGAGAGGCTTGCCAAAAAGAAATACAGGTTACATGCAGAATTATGCACAGAAAAAATAAAAGGTCAAGCCCCAATTTTCTCTCGCCAGGAAATTCAGATTTAGCCAACGGTGACAAAAAGGAGCGAAGAAGATCAGCCACGAATTGCGCGAATTAGAGAGGGGCACCCGCAAAAATTTGTGTAAAAAAATTTGTGTAAGTCGTGTAAGTCGTGTAATTCGTGGCGCATTACTCTTTTGAATTTGGAACCGCTGCCCAGCCGTTCGAGCCATTGACACGACTTCCCTTGCCATGTTACGATACTTACATTCCTATTTTTACCTCCCCACTACCGTTCTATATGAAGAATCTGAAGTCTACACCACCTGCTCTACGCCTCCTCGGCGCTCTGTTTGCCCTTGGCCTGCTGGCGGGCTGCCAGCTGCTGCCCAGCTCGCGCGGCGAGCAGCGCGCCCTCGGTGGCGCGGCCCCCTCGCCCACGCCCATCCCCACCGCCATCGTCCCCAACAGCCCCACCTACACCGTGCAGCGCGGCGAAGTGGTGGACGAGATGACCTTCTCCGGTCGCGTCGCGCCCGTGACGCAGGAAGGGCTCTTTTTCGAGACGAGCGGTCGCGTGCGCACCGTCTTTGTGCAGCGCAACGATCGGGTGGAAGCGGGCACGGTGATCGCCGAATTGGAGATCGACGATTTGGAGCGGGCGCTCACCGCGGCTCAGCTGGAGCTGGAGCGCGCTCAAACGCTGCTCGACGCCGCCGAGCGCGATCTGGCCTTTGACCAGCGCACGGCGGAGATCAACCTGGAGATGGCGCAGCTGCAGCTGACCGCGCTGCGGGACGAGGAGGCCGATTCCAACGACGCCGCCCTGCAGGAGCGGCGCGTCGAGCTGGCGGAAATTGCCGTGGAGCGGCTGGAGGAGGGCGCGGACCCGCTGCTGACCAACGCCGTCTCGCGCGCGGAGCTGGAGGTGCAGCGGCTCGAGGCCGCCATTGCCGAGGCGCGCGTCATCGCCCCGTTTGATGGGGAGCTGATCGCGCTGACGCTCTCGCCGGGCAGCGCCGTCGAGGCCTTCCAGCCCGTGGCCACCATTGCGGATATGGCGCAGCTCGAAGCAAGCGCCGATCTCACCTCCAGCCAGATGGAGCGGATGGAGGAGGGCATGACGGTGGCGGTGGCGCTCAACAGCAGCCCCGGCGAAAGCTTTGGCGGAACCGTGCGCAGCCTGCCCTTCCCCTACGGCAGCGGCGGCCTCGCCGACAGCGGCGCGGGCATTACGACCGTCGAGAATCGCACGCTGATCAGCCTCGACGAGGCCGCAACGGCGGAGCTCGAAATGGGCAATCTCGTGCGCATCGTCGCCGAGCTGGAGCGCAAGGACGACGTGCTCTGGCTGCCGCCCCAGGCCCTGCGCAACTTTGACGGTCGCCGCTTCGCCCTCGTCCAGGACGGCGACGCCCAGCGCCGCGTCGACGTCGCGATTGGGATTCAGACGGAGGAGCGCACCGAGGTGGTCGAGGGGTTGGAAGAGGGGCAGACGGTGGTGGGGCCGTAAATCATGAAATTCCTCCGACGCAACGCCTCCATTCTCCTGATCGCCGCCAAGCGGCTGCTTGCGCAGCGCGGTCTCGCGCTCGCCACAATTTGCGGCCTGCTCGTCGCCGTGGCCTTGACGATGAGCATTCCGCTCTACGCCGACGCCATCTACTACAACACGCTGTGGGAGGAGCTGGGCGTGGAGAATGTAGCCGCGGCCCGCAACGGCGATGCACCGGTGCTGACCACAACCTCCGGGCGCTCGCCCTTTGCCTTTATGTTTCGCTACATCGGCTCGATCCACGAAAATCAATCGTGGTCAGAAGTCGAGCCGGTGGATGCGTACCTCTCCGGGGCCGCGGCGCAGCAGATTGGCCTGCCCCACGAGCAGACGGTGCGCTACGTCAAAAGCGAAAAGGCCCGGCTCTTTCCCACGGAAGATTTGGCCTATGCCGACGCGCGCGACCCGCTGACCTATGTCGAGCTGGGCTTTATCAGCGACCTCAACGAGCATATCGAGCTAACCGAGGGCGAGTTGCCCGCCGTGGCGGATTCCAACGTCGACGTGCCGGTGGACGTGCTAATTTCCGAGCAGATAGCGCTGGATTTGGGGCTGCAGGTCAACGAGCAATACGTCACCTTCTTCCGCGATGCCGGGCGCAACGTGCAGATTCCCGTGCGCATTGCGGGCGTCTGGCGCGCTACCAACCCGGACGAGCCCTACTGGTTCTACCGCGTGGAGAGCTTTGCCGACGTCTTTCTGATTCCCGAAGCCAGCTTCCACGGGCGCGTCGGCCCGCTGCTGGACGGCGAAGTCGCGCTGGCGCTGTGGTATCTGCTGATGGATGGCCGCAGCATCAACGCCAGCGAAGTGGGCGGGCTGCTGGGGCGCATCAGCGGCGTGAGCCAGCGCGCGGCGTCGCTGCTGGCCAACACGAGCCTGGATATTTCGCCCGTCGAGCCGCTGGAGCGCTACCAGCGCGCCTCGCGCGTGCTAACGATTCTGCTCTACGCCTTTAGCATTCCGATTGTCGGCCTGCTGCTGGCCTTTATTGGGCTGGTCGTCGGGCTGGCGGTGGCGCGGCAGCGCAACGAGATCGCCGTGCTGCGCTCGCGCGGGGCGACGAGCCTGCAGGTGCTCGGCATCGCGGGCGTGGAGGCGCTGCTGCTGGCCGCCGTCGCCTTTATCATCGGCATACCCGGCAGCCAGGGCGTGGCCCGCGTCATCGGCGCGACGCGCAGCTTCTTGGATTTTACCGCCGACACCGATCTGCGCATTGGCTTTACGCTCTCGGCGCTTCAGTTTGGGCTGGTTGCCGTGGCCGCCACCTTTGTGGCCCAGGTTATTCCCTCGCTCGGCGCAGCGCGACACACCGTCGTCAGCTACAAAATCGAGCAGGCGCGGACGGTGCGCGCGCCCTGGTGGCAGCGGGCGTGGCTCGATGTGCTGCTGCTGATTCCGGCCGTCTACGGCGCGTATTTGCTGTCGCAGCAGGGCAGCATTGCGCTGCCGGGCACGGGCGCGGCCTCCAACAACGTCTTCGACAACCCCCTGCTCTTCCTCGTCCCCGCGCTCGGCACGCTGGCGCTGACGCTCTTCGTCCTGCGCCTGCTGCCGCTGCTGATGCGAGCCGTTGCCTGGCTGGCCGCGCGCACCGAGAGCGTCTCGCTGCTGATGGCAACGCGCTACCTCGCGCGCAACCCCGGCCTCTACACCGCCCCGCTGGTGCTGCTGATTTTGACGCTGAGCTTGTCCGCCTTTACCGCATCGCTCGCGCGCACGCTGGACAACAACCTCTACGACAGCGTCTACTACGGTGTGGGCGCGGATGCACAGCTGATCGAGCTGGGCGAATCGAGCGGGGGCGGCGCGGATGGCGCATCGGGTGGCGAAAGCGGCGGGAGCGAAGGCGGCGATCCAGCGGAGGAGAGCTGGTCGTTTATTCCCGTTTCCGAGCACCTGCGCGCGCCCGAAATCGAGGCCGCGGCGAGAGTCGGCGAATTCGATGCGCGCATTCAGGCGGGCGATGGCTTTGCCGAAGCAAAGTTTCTCGGCGTCGATCGCGTCGATTTTGCCCAGACGGCCTTTTGGCGGCGCGATTTTGCCCCGGCGGACCTGGGCTCGCTGATGAACGCGCTGGCCGTTGCGCCCGAAGGGGTGCTGATGCCGGGCGACTTTCTGCGCGCCAACGCCATCCGCGTCGGCGATCCCGTTGTCGTACGGATTTCGCGCTACGGCACGCAAATGGAGTACACGGCGCGCGTCGTCGGTGAATTCGACTACTTCCCCACCTGGTATCCAGCCGAAGACCCGCCGCTGATTGTGGGCAACCTCGACTACGCCTTTTTGCAGCTGGGCGGCGCGCAGCCCTATCGCGTTTGGGCGCGCACCACGCCGGACGCCTCGTTTACGGCCCTGCGCGACAACCTGCGCGAATTCGACATCCAGGTGCTCGAGTGGCGCAGCGCGCGCAGCCGCGTCGCCGAAGAGCAGGTGCGCCCGGAGCGGCAGGGCTTGTTTGGCGTGCTCTCGGTCGGCTTTCTGGCCGCGGCGCTGCTGACGGTGCTGGGCTTTCTGCTCTACACCTTGTTCTCCTTCCGCCGCCGCTCGATCGAGCTGGGCACGCTGCGCGCCGTCGGCCTCTCGCCCCGCCAGATGACGATGTTCCTGACGTGGGAGATGTTGTTCCTGCTGCTGATCAGCGTCGCCGCGGGCACGGGCATTGGCGCGCTGGTCAGCGCCGTCTTTATCCCCTACCTGCAAATCGGCAGCGACGCGGCCGCACTCACGCCGCCCTTTGTCGTCGAGCTGGCGTGGCCCGCCATCGTGCGGATTTACGTGCTCTTTGGCATTTTATTCGTCGTGGCGCTCGGCGTCCTGGTGATTCTGCTGCGCCGGATGAAAATCTTCCAGGCGATTAAGCTGGGCGAGACGGTGTAAGGCGAAGCGCTGCTTCGCTCTTGGTGGCGGACGAATAGTCAACGGTAAATTGTTGATGGTTAGGTTCTGTTGACATTTTGTTGAGAGGGCTTAAAGGGTGAGTCGAGCGCGCCCTCATCCCCAGCCCTTCTCCCAAGATGGGAGAAGGGAGCCAATCTCTCCCCTCTCCCACAGTGGGAGAGGGGCCGGAGGAGAAGGGCTGGGGGTGAGGCCCACTTTCCAAACGTCAACGGGACCTAATGGGTGAATCGGGACAACTATGAGCGAGCCGTTTATTTTTTGCGATGGACTGGTGAAAATTTATCAGGTGGCCGAGCTGGAGGTGGTGGCCCTGCAGGGGCTGAACCTCAGCGTCGAGCAGGGGGAGCTGCTCGGCATCGTCGGCGCGAGCGGCTCCGGCAAGTCGACCTTGATGAATATCCTGGGCGGGCTGGATCGGCCCTCGGCGGGGCAGGTGCGCGTGGGCGAGCACAACCTGCTCAAGGCCTCGAACCGCGTGCTCAACCGCTACCGGCGCGAGCAGGTCGGCTTTGTCTGGCAGCAGAGCGCGCGCAACCTCGTGCCCTACCTCAACGCCCTCGAAAATGTGACGCTGCCGATGACGCTCTCCGGCTCCGGCGCCAACAAGCGCGAGCGCGCCCTGGAGCTGCTCGATTTGGTCGGGCTGGCCGAGCGCGCCGACCACTACCTGCCCGAACTCTCTGGCGGCGAGCAGCAGCGCGTCTCCATTGCCGTGGCCCTGGCCAACGACCCCGTGCTGCTGCTCGGCGACGAATTAACGGGCGAAGTCGATTCGACCACGGCCCAAATTATCTATGACCTGCTGCGCCGCATCAACAGCGAGCTGGGGCTGACGATGCTGCTCGTCAGCCACGACCCCAACGTGGCCCACCACGTGGACCGCGTCGTCGCCATCCGCGACGGCATGTTGGCCAGCGAAACGCGCCGCCAGGTGCAGGCGGTCAACGGCGATGGCGTCGTCGAAATCGACGCCGCGCCGACCTTTGAGGAGCTGGCGGTGATTGACCGCGCCGGTCGGCTGCAAATTCCCAAGGACTACATCGAGCAGTACGGCTTCACCGGCCGTGCGCGGCTCGAGCCGACGGATAACGGGCTGCTGATTCGTCCGGTCGAGCAGGCAAAGGCGCGCGTCGTCGCGAATGGCGAGGCGGAAGCTGTGGCCGAGAAGGCGCAGGTGGAGAAGCCGCGGCGGCCGTGGTCGCGGCTGCGGCGGAAGTGATTGTCATTTCGACCGGAGGGAGAAATCTTTTGGTGGCAGACGAACCGACTACCGCTGTAGTCGTTCAGCCTCACCCCCAGCCCCTCTCCACACGTGGAGAGGGGAGCCGAACTCCCGTTGGCAGTGCGGCTTTATCGCCATACTACTACGTATCAAGTTAAGAGCTTCGTTCTCGATTGATTTGGCCGCCCACCCATGTGTATCAAAATCTGCGCCAATCTGTGAAAATCTGCGTACAAACTTTACTATGACTCACCCATCCACCAACGGCGCTCCCGCCAACCACGCCGCCGTTCACGCCGCGGATCTCTGGCGTATCTACAACACCGGCGAGCGCGAGGTGCAGGCCCTGCGCGGGCTCGATTTGCACATTGCGCCGGGCCAGCTGGTCGCCCTCAAGGGGCGTTCCGGCTCCGGCAAGACGACGCTGCTCAACTGCCTGGGTGGGCTGGACCAGCCAACGCGCGGCGACGTGCAAATTTTTGGCGAGGACATTGGCGGCTGGAACGAGCGCCAGCTCACGGCGTGGCGGCGGCAGCGCGTCGGCTTTATCTTCCAGGCGCTGGGCCTGCTGCCCGCGCTTTCGGCCTACGAAAATGTGGAGCTGGTGCTGCGAATTGCGGGCGTGCCGCGGCGCGAGCGCAAGGAGCGGGCCGAGTCGTGGCTGTCGCTGGTGGGGCTGGGTGATCGCATGGATCACCGGCCCTACGAGATGTCCGGCGGGCAGCAGCAGCGCGTGGCGATTGCGCGAGCGCTGGCCAACCAGCCCCGCCTCGTCCTCGCCGATGAGCCGACGGGCGAGCTGGACAGCACCACTGCGCGCGAAGTGCTGACGCTCTTCCAGCGCATCGTGCGCGAGCAGCAGTTGACGATGCTGATTGCCACCCACGATAGCTTGGTGGACGAGTACGTGGATCGCGTGCTGCACCTGGAAGACGGGCAGGTGGTGGAGGGTAAATTGATGGAAGGGAAGGTGGTGGAAGGGAAGGTGGTGGAAGGGAAGGTGGTGGAAGGGAAGGTGGTGTAAGGGAAGGTGGTGTAAGGGAAGGTGATGGAAGGAGAGGAGCCCTGATGCAAACCCTCGTCAGCTTTTTGCCAACGTTTCTGCTGGCAACGCCTTTGCTCGGCGTCGGGATTGTCGGGATTGTCCTAGCCAGTCTACGACGGTCGCAACACCCACGGCAGTCGCTCTTGCTAATTATCTCCTTTGGTCTCCTGATCTTTGCGCTGCTGATGGGCTACGCCACGTTTCCGTTGCTGCCTCTGCCGCAAGGGTCGATGTCAATTGTCAACATCTCTGCCCTTTCGCTGGTGATCAATCTGCTGGCGCTGACGCTTAATGTAGTCGCTTGGATTATGATTCTGATCGTCATCTTCCGCGCTTGACGGCGACGGGCCGACGCCTCCTGCCACAGCCGACGAGCTTTAGCCATCAGCAGGGTGCAACAGATTAGAAACGTTGGATTAGAAACCTTCCCTGGTGGATCCGCTCGCCTTTGAGAATGCTCGCTCCCCGGTCGCGGCCCGCTGACTACGGTGAAATTTCATTCTTCTTTCTGCCGTACTTTGTGACGCCATCTTTGGCATTCAACCGGATACACCAGGGGAATGCCGCCCCGGAATAGACTTTTGCGCTGTGCGATAGACGCTTGTCGGTGCGCGAGGCGGAGCCCAGCCGCTGTGGCGAGCCAGTGCGGCGGCCCCTCCATCCTGCGCAAAGCGATGCATCCATTCGCTAAATTTTGAAGAGCTGCTCCCCTGTTTTTAGTTTGACAGACGGCTCGTTTTGGGGTACTTTTCCCAAATGACTTCCGTGTACAACTATCCAGTTGCCACACGCCCCACCATCTTTTTAACCCCATACCTTTAGGAGAATCCTTCATGATGAAGCGAGTACAGTGGATGTTGGCGCTTGTCAGCCTTGTGCTGATCGGTGCTCTAGCGGCATGTACGGCGCCCGCGCCCAGCGAAGCCGCCAGCGAAGCCGCCGAGAACGAAGCCGCCAGCGAGGAAATGGCCGCCGCCGAGGGCGCGGTTGCCTGCGAGGTTGATGCGCCGAGCGACTCCGTCGAAATCAACATGATCGGCTGGGCCTTTCCAATTACCGAGTTTTACGCCGAGGAGCTGGAGCGGTGCAGCGACGTCGAGAACCTGACGGTCAACGCCAACCTGCTTAGCGGGCCGGATGCCCAGGAGCAGGTGCGCCTGGCGCTTTCCGCGGGCGGCGATTCGCCGTACGACATCGTCCACGGCGCGAACGGCCAAATCGCCGAGTGGGGCGGCCCCGGCTGGCTGATGCCGCTCAACGATCTGATCGACGAATATCGCGAGGAGTACAACCTGAGCGATATTCCCGAAGCGGCCTGGGAAGGCGCAACCATTGACGGCAACATCTACGGCGTGCCGATTGTCGCCAACACGCTGCACCTGATCTATCGCCAGGATATCTTTGACGAGCTGGGGCTGGACGTGCCGGAGACCTTCGACGACGTGGTTGAGATCTGCAACGAGATCGGCCTGGACAACCCCGATTACGACGCGCCCTTCACGCTAAATTTTTCGGCGGGCTGGACGTGGGAGATTGAGTTCTTCCAGATGGTGCGCGCTTTTGGCGGCGACTACCTGGACGAGAACAACATGCCCGTCTTTAACGACGAGGCCGGCGTCAACGCCGTCAACGAGCTAATGGATGTGGCCAACGCCTGCATGGGCGCGGACGGCTTTTCTTTGAGCTTGGACGATCAGGAAGTTGCCATGCAGATCGGCCTGTTGCCCGCCACCAACATGTGGGCCAGCCGCGCCGCCAACATGAGCGATCCGGAGCGCACCGATCTAACCGACGTGATTGCCTACGCGCCCGCCCCACGCGCCACGGCGGACGGCCCCCGCGCCGGCCCGGCCTACAACGACTTCTACATGATCCCCGCCACCACGACCAATGATCCCGAGCTGATCTTCCAGATCATCATGGAAGCGGCGGACGAAGAGGGCCAGCGCCGCGCCGCAGCGGTCGGCATGGCGGCGCGACAGTCCGCCGCCGATGCGGGTGGCCCCTACCTGGAGGCCGCGAACCAGACGATTGCCGAAGGCATTGGCATCTATGCCAAGGACCCGGCCGTCGCGATTGTGCGCGCCAAGCTTGGCGAATTCCTGCCGCTGGTTGGCACGGGCGAGCTAACGGCGCAGGAAGCGCTGGATGCCGCCGCCGAAGCGTACACGGAAGAAGCTGAAGCCCAGGGCTACATCACGAATTAAGCGTTGACCTCGCGTTACTCTTTGATGCCGGGTAAACCCACTATCAACCCCCTCCCCGCCTCCCCATCATAGGCGAGGGATGGGGAGGGGTTAAAACGCTATTTGCCCGACCAACTTCGCCATTTTGCGCTTGCCGCAACACGCTGGGCTCAAAATTTCAACAACCCACAAGCCTAGGTCCGTTGACATTTTGCTGGGAGGGTTCAAAAGGTAAGTCAAGCGCGCCCTCATCCCCAGCCCTTCTCCCAGAATGGGAGAAGGGAGCCAACCTCTCCCCTTTCCCACCGTGGGAGAGGGGCCGGGGGTGAGGGCCATTTCCAAATGTCAGCGGAACCTCACTACATCCAAGCTGGGTTAGCCTCCACGTGACTTACGGCGAGCAACCTCTGCTCGCCAGCATCAACCTGACCACCGTCTACGCGTTACCTACATCGGCGAATCTCCTGGCTGTCGCCGAAGGCTCCGTTTACCCGCCCTTGCCCACCTCCGGCCCTTGCCCATTTGAGGAACTCCGTTATGGATCGCCGCACCTTCTTCGGCTTTGCTTCGCCCAGCATCATCGTGATGATTCTGCTGATGTTTGTGCCGCTGGTGATGGCCATCTGGCTGGGCATGCAGTTTATGACCTTTGCCAACATTACGGCCCCCCAGTTTGTGGGCCTGCGCAATTATGGAGACGTGTTGAGCGATGGGCGCTTCTGGCAATCCTTTCGCTTTACCATGTGGTACACGGTGCTCACCGTCCCCGCGCGGCTGGTGATTGGCTTTGTGATTGCGCTGCTGCTGGATCAGATTCCCAAATTTATGCGGGGCATCTACCTTTCGATCTTCCTGCTGCCCTTTATCATCGTGCCCATCGTGGGCACGATCATGTTCAAGCAGCTCTTCGAGGCCTCCGGTCCGCTCGCCTACCTTTATCAACAGCTCTTTGACACGCGCTTCCGCTTTAACGAGCTGTCTGTCAAAACGCTGATTATCGTGCACGGCATCTGGTATGTGACGCCCTTTGCGCTCGTCACCTACTTTGCTGGCCTGCAGACGCTCTCGCAGGATTTGCTGGAGGCGGCGTCGATCGACGGCGCGAGCCTGTGGCAAAAGGTGCGCGCCATCGTGATCCCCCACGTGCGCTCGCTGACGATTTTTATTCTGCTCTTTTCGATCATGGATTCCTACCGCATCTTTGACAGCATCTTTGTGCTCACGGAGCTGAACCCCATCTACAAAGCCGATACGGTGATGACCTACACCTTCCAAACGGCGATCTCCGTGCAGCGGCTGGGCAAGGCCAACGCCATGGCAATCTTAACCGTAATTGGCGTTTTGATTGTGCTGATTCCAAATTTGATTCAGTCCTACCGGGAGCAGATTGCGGAGCGGTAGAAATTTGCCTCTTCTCTCCGCGCCCCTCCGCGCCTCCGCCTCCGCGCCCCCCACGTTTCAAACTGTATGGTTTACGAAGGACTCTTTACATGGACAAAGTCAAAAGCCCGCTGGGTCGTGCGTTAATTCACGTCGTCCTGATTCTCTTCGCCATCTACAGCATCTTCCCTTTCTACTGGACGACGCTGCAGTCGTTCAAGACGTTGCGCGATGCCAACTCGCGTACACCCAAATTTTTCTTTACGCCGACATGGGACAACTATTCGGAGCTGTGGCTGCGCTCGACGCCAGATAACGGCGCGACCATCATCTTCTTTTTGCTGATGGCGGTGGTGCTGCTCGTCTGCCTCATGCTCTTTGCTGAATATATTCCGCTCAACAACGGCTTAATCTATCTGATCGGGGTGGGGGGCTTTGCGCTGCTGCTGTGGGCGATTCCGCAGTTTGTGGACACGGCCAAATTTTACGACTACTTTGTCAACACGATCATCGTCACCGTGGGCACGATTGTGGTGTCGATTAGCATCGGCTGTTTGGCGGGCTACGGGCTGGCGCGCTACGCGGGCTTTATCAGCGTCGTGATCCTGATTGCCGCGCTGGCCTTTCGTGCGCTGCCGCGGCTGGCCTTTATCCTGCCTTACTACTGGATGGGCAGCGCCACCAACCTGCTGGACACCTACCTGCTGGTGATCTTGACGCTGGTGGCCGTCAACCAGCCCTTTACGATTTGGATGTTGCGCAGCTTTTTTATGGAAGTGCCCAAGGAGCTGGAGGAAGCGGCCACGGTGGACGGGGCCGGTCGCTTTATGGCGTTTCGCAAAATCATCATCCCAATCATGTGGCCGGGCATTATTTCGACGGCGCTCTTCTCGCTGCTGCTGGCCTACAACGAATTTCTGCTGGTGCGCATCCTTACGCAGACCAACTGGACGCTGCCCGTTGCTATCTCGCGCTACACCGGCGGCGAAGATCCGCGCTATCTCACGCTGGCCGCGGCCTCGTCCGTTTCGGCCACGATTCCCATCGTGCTGGTCATTTTGTTTTTCCAGAAGCACCTGGTCAAGGGACTGGCGGCGGGGGCAGTGAAGGGCTAGGGTATATCCAAAAATTTGGGGCGTTCGACTCCACCCCCCCTTCACGCTGATTCGTCGCCAACGAGGTCTCAGAGCCTCTCGCCCCGTGCAGGGAGGGGGGTGGGTGGGGCAGGGCGCGCTGCGCCTAGCGGGTCGCCTTGCGCCGAATCTTACCAAAATCTGGGACGCATCTAAGGGCTAGTTAAAAATATCGTGCACGGGAATTTTGATATTGACGACCTTATCAACAACTTCACCAGATGCAAAAGTGGTTGATGCTTGATTTGGATGGTAGACGCGCACAACGGACGTGATGGGATCGACCAGCCAGCATGAGCGAATGCCCAAAGCAAAATAGGCTTGAAATTTCTGGACGATACCCAACGCGCCCTGTCGAGGTGAAATAACTTCAACAGCAAGTTCGGGCATCTCATCCATGGCGAGGATGTCGAGGTCGACAACAGAACGGCGCGGGTAGACGCAAACGTCGGGCTTGAGTTCATCTTTAATGCCGGGATACTGCGAGGAGTCGAGTGAACTGGCATCAAGGCTCAGTTCGACGAATGCAGAATAGTCGCTGTGAGCCCGGATTAGATAAGCGAGATTGCCCTGCACAAGCGAGTGGTTGTACGATCCCATATCGTCAAATTCCTCTTCTTCGTTGAGGGTATTTTCAAATGTTAGCATGGTATCCATGATTTCCCCATCCCCTTCTTCGTTCCTAAGTTACTGACTGCGCTTCATGTGTTGAGCAGCATCATAACACATTTGCCTAAGTAGTTCGACCACACATCAAGGATTTAGCTGATGGCAGACAAGCAGGAAAATAGAGCCAAAGCGCTCGTCGCGCATGGTGGCGGCGTTGAACGAGCACGTGATTGAGGGGCAGGAGGAATTCTGGACGGACGACATGGTCTGGTACGGCCCGGCGGGCATTGGCACCAAGCGTGGCCTGGTCGACTTTCAAAAAAATCACCAGCGTCCCTTCCTCCACGGCTTCTCGGACAAGCACGCGACCGACGAAATCCGCATTACCGAGGGCGATTACGTCGCCGCAGCGGGCTTTCAGCGGGCGACGCACGCGGGCGAGTATCTCGGCATCCCGGCCAGCGGCCAGCGGGTCGACATTCGCTACATGGACTTCTGGCGCGCGGCAGAAGACGAGCACGGCGACCTCAAGCTGGTGGAGAACTGGGTGCTGATTGATCTGCTCGGCTTCCTGGCGCAGCTGGGCTATGATGTGGAGAAGGTGCTCAAATTTATTGGCTCCAAGCCACCGTCGTTTTTTGATGAGGTCGAGTAGCGCTTCGCTCTTGCCACGTGGTTGCTAGCTACGCTGGGACTCCGGAGCGTCCCAAGGGCATTCCCATGCAAGAGCGTGGGAACGAGCAGATTAACTGGCAACGGTAGGGGCGGGCCATGGCCCGCCCCTACCGTTGACACATCAGAAGATTGGAAAAGACGTTGAGCAGATTTCGAGCGACCAAAACGCTTGTGCGCAACTATTTTGAAGCGCTCGAACGGGCCACGCCGGAGACAGTTGCCGACGTGCTGGCGCAGTACGTCAGCGACGATTACCAGTGGCGCGGCGTCTATCCCTTTCGCGAGCAGCACGGCGCGGCGTCTGTGGCCGAGCAGTTTTGGTCGCCGCTGCTGCGCTCGCTTGCGCCCGTGCAGCGGCGGCAGGACATTTTTATCGGCGGCACCAACGAAATCGGCAAAGGAGAAGACGATGCGCAGTGGGTGATGAGCATGGGTCACTTTATGGGTCTCTTTGATGCAGACTGGCTCGGCATTCCCCGCACGCGCAAGCTCGCCACCCTGCGCTACGCCGAGTTTAACTGTGTGCAAAGGGGCAAAATCACCCAAACCGGCCTCTTTATCGACGTGATTAGCCTGATGGAGCAGGCGGGCGTCAACCCGCTGCCGCCCTCGACGGGCGCCTACTTTACCTACCCCGGCCCGCGCGGCCACGACGGCCTGCTCTTCGAGGACGCCCCCGCTGCAAAGGGAGAAGAAACGCTGGCGCTCGTCAACCAGATGGTGGATGAACTGAGCGCGCTCAACGAGAGCGGCTCGATGGATTGCCCGCCGGAGCTGCTGGCGCGGACGTGGGCGGAAGATATGGTTTGGTATGGCCCCGCTGGCATCGGCGCGACGTATACGATTCCGCGCTACCAGGAACAGCATCAGCTGCCCTTTCGCAATCGCCTGGCGGACAAAAAGTTCGAGGGCCACGTCTGTCGCTTTGCGGAGGGCAACTTCGCCTGCTTCTTTGGCTGGCCCAACCTCTCCAACACGCCGCTGGGCGGCTGGCTCGGTTTGCCGGGTGGGCAGGTCAACGCGGTGATGCAGGTGGTGGACGTCTACCGCCGCGAGGGCGACAAGCTGGCGGAGAACTGGGTCTTGATTGACATTCCTTACTGGTTGAAACAACAGGGGCTGGACGTGCTGGAGCGGACGCGCCTGATTCTGAATCCGCGGTAACTATTCGGCTACCAGCGGATTTGGGGAACGGGTTGAGCTGAATAGTTACAACCCGCGCAGTTGATTTCTCCCGGCTGTTTGGTGTAGACTGGCTCAATCGTGCGAACACTTTACTTCACCCAATACAACCGTTTACAATTGTTATGGCTAAACAAAAAGAAACGCCACCCTCCCCCAACGGCACAACCGCCGTTGAGGCCCCCATCGACACCTCGCCCGTCCCCATCAGCGATCTCGGCGACTACGGCGATATTGGCAAGCTGATGTCGCCCGGCATGGCGAAGCGGCAGTCGATGCAGGGCTTTGACGAGGATTACGTCGATATTGTCGACTACATCGTGCGCTGCACCTACAAAATTTGGGAGCAGAAGGGCGTCGGCCTCATCTATACGCACTACCGACACAACTCCCTCATCCACACCTCGGACGGCATGACCTACGGGCGCGACAAAGTGGTTGCGGATTCGATCCGCACGATGGCCGCCTTCCCCGACCTGCGCCTCTACGCCGACGACGTGATCTGGAGCGGCGATGATCAGCAGGGCTTTCACACGTCGCACCGGATTACGTGGATGGGGCACAATACGGGCCACGGCGTCTACGGCCCGCCGACTGGGCGCAAGGTGCTGCGGCGCGGCATTGCCCACTGCTTTGTGCGCGAAAATCGCATCGTCGAAGAGTGGATTTGCCGCGACGAGCTGGCGCTCGTGCGCCAGCTGGGGCTGGACGAGCACGCGCTGGCCCGTCGTCTCGCCCGCCGCGACGCCGAGGCCGGGCTGCTGCCGCCCGAAACGCTGGGCCAGGGCGAGATCGACCGCGTAATTGGGCAGGAGACGCCGCTCGCGCTGGCCCAGCCAGAGCCAGGTAACAATGCGGGTAACAATGTGGGGGGCGACGATGTTGATGGGCGTGTAGCCGTGGAGAATATGCTGCGGCGCAGCTTTCACGAAATTTGGAACTGGCGGCTGCTCAACAAAATCGACGACTATTACGTGCCCAACTACCTCGCCTTTGTCTCGACCAACCGCAAGCTCTACGGGCTGGGCGAGTATAAGGGTTACGTGCTGGGCTGGCTCGCCGCCTTTTCGGATTTGCGGCTGCACGTCGATCACATTGCCGTGCTGGGCAACGCCGAGCGCGGCTACCGCACGGCCACCCGCTGGACGCTCCAGGGCACGCACGACGGCCCCAGCGTCTACGATGCGGGCCTGGGCGGACCAACGGGGCAGCGCATCTTTCTAATCGGCATTACCCACCACCACATTCGCGACGGCAAATTTATTCAAGAATGGTCGTGCTGGGACGAATTTGCGCTGCTCAAGCAGCTGCACCGGCCGAGCGGGCCGGGGGCAAGCGAGTTCGGAATGGGGTACGACGACCTGCCGTTTTAGCGAGCAAGGGGTTGACGCGGGATTTCTGCAAAGACTTCGTTCTGCCATACAATTTTGTACCCAAATCTCCTCCCCGTGACGCACAGATTTTGTTGACAGCGCTTGTGAAGTTTGGTACAATCAAATCCTCGAATCGCAGCCGCCAAGGCTGCGTTGCTGCAAGGCTCAAATATGCGTGGAAAATTGATTGGCTACGGTACGCTTGCCGCCGTGCTGCTCTGGTTGGCGCTAAGCTATGCGCCACTCTCGCTGCCGCAGGTGGCCTTTCCCCACACCGCCGCGGATGGGCTATACGGGCTGGCTGGAATTGTGGTGGCGCTCTTTGCAGCCATCCAAATCGCGATTGCCGCGCGCACGCCGCGCGTTCTGCGGGCCAGTCGGCAGCAGCCGATTGCGCATTCGCTTTCAATGAGCAGCGAGCTATTTTGGACGCTGCTGCCGCTAGCCGCGACGGTCTTATTCGCCGTTGTGTGGATGGTGTTTAGCCCGTCGACTTAAGCAAGTTGTAAAAGAATTTGCGCAGGCGATCGGGTACCCCCAAAATTTTAGGTTGCTTAGATTGATTACAGGAGCGAAACGGAATGGTGCCGAGAAATTCAGGTGATCGACGTCACTTTATCATTGCGGGCGTGCTGGTGGCTATTTCCACCGTGCTGGTCTATTTGCTGCTGGATGGCGTGCTGCCGCTAGCGGTGCAGGCCAGCGAAGAAGCTTCGGTTATCGACGGCGTGATCAACGCCCACGTGTGGCTGATTGCGTTTTTGTTTTCGCTGGTGGTGGTCTTTATGCTCTACGCGCTGGTCGTTTTTCGGCAGCGCGAGGGGGATGAGGGCGAGGGCGAGCATTTCGAGGGCAACTTCGCGCTTGAGATTGCGTGGACGGCTGGGCCGCTGATTTTTGTGGCGCTCTTTACGTGGATCGGTATCTCTTCGTACGGGCAAATTACTCGGGCAGAGCCGGAGGAAGTTGCCTACGAGGTAAGGGCTGCCCAATGGGCGTTCCAGTTTGGCTACGAGAACGGTACGACATCGAACGAATTGGTGTTGCAGATTGATGAGCCGGTTGTCATGCAGATGACCTCTGACGATGTGATTCACGGCTTTTGGGTCAACGAATTTCGCGTCAAGCAGGACATTGTACCGGGGCAGGTGACGACCGTGCGCTTTACGCCGATATTGGAAGGTGAATATAAGCTACGCTGCACCAAGCTCTGCGGCTTAAGCCACTGGAGCATGCTGAATACGGTACGCGTCGTCTCGGAGGAGGAGCACGACGCTTGGTTGGATGAGCAGTATGCGCTACAATTTGGCGAGGATGAGTCGCTTGCGCGGGTGGAAGCACAAGAGTAGATTTTGCGTGGCCGCCCGTCGCCTGAGCTTGCCCAAGGCGGTGGGGCGACCACGCAAAGGTTGGCGTTGGTTCAAAGCAGTTTTGGCTAGGTGTTTTTACGAGGGATAACAGCTTATGTCTCTTATGTCTTTGGGGTTAACCCGCGGCATTGTCGGTATGGTGATTGGCCTGATCGCCGGTTTTGTAACGGTGATGCTGGGCCGCATCCTGGGTGGTTATGAAACGGTGTGGGCCGGTGAAGCGGCCTGGGCGCTGGGTTCCTTCTTTGGCGTGATGGGCTTTATGGTAGGCGTCGGCGCGTTGACGGATTGGTTCAAGTGGATGCGCGGCATCGACGTGCCCATGCGCCACGGCCCGCCCGAAGATAAGCCCGCCTGGACGCGCTACTTCAGCGTGGACTACAACCACAAGGTCATCGGGATTCAGTACGGCGTCACGTCGGGCCTTCTGCTCTTTGTCGGCGGGACGATTGCGCTGATCTTCCGCACGGAGTTGACGCGTGCGGGGCTGCAATTTTTGGACCCGAATTTGTATAATACCTTTATTGGTATGCACGGCTGGGTTGCCCTGGCTTCGGTGCTGCTGGGCGTGGGTGCCATGGCCAACTACCTCGTGCCGCTGCTGCTTGGCGCGGAGGATATGGCCTTTCCCCGGCTCAACGCCTTTGCCTTTTGGATCAATGTGCCAGCCGGTCTGCTGCTGATTATCAGCATGTTTCTGGGTTGGGATTCGGGGTGGACGGCCTACCCGCCGCTAAGCCTGCGCGGCCCGGTCGGCTACCAGCTCTTCCTGATGGCGATTTACTTTGTGGGCCTCTCCTCGATTTTGGGTTCGCTCAACCTAATCGCCACGATGCTGCTGATGCGTCCCGAAGGCATGGGCCTCTTTCGGATGCCCATCTTCTGCTGGGCCATTCTGGCGACGAGCCTGCTGCAGGTGACGGCCACGCAGCTGATCGGCCTCTCGTTCCTGATGCTGTCGTTCGAGCGCACGATGAGCATGGGCTTCTTCAACCCCGAAGTGGGCGGTAGCCCGACGCTTTTTCAGCACATGTTCTGGTTCTACTCGCACCCGGCGGTCTACATCTTCGTGCTGCCCGGCTTGGGCATCATCAGCGAGATTTTGCCCGTTTTCTCACGCAAGCCGCTCTTTGGCTACCGCTGGATCGCGCTTTCGAGCATGGGCATTGCGCTGGTCGGCTTCCTGGTTTGGGGCCACCACATGTTTACGTCGGGCTATGCGCCGGGCCTGCGCACCCCCTTTATGATTTCGACCTTTCTGGTCGCCGTGCCCACGGGCGTCAAGTTCTTCAGCTGGCTGGGCACGATGTGGGGCGGCAAGCTGACCTTTCCGACCCCGATGCTCTTCGTGTTGGGGGCGATTAGCGTCTTCCTGCTCGGAGGCCTTAGCGGGCCGATCCTGGCCACGGTGGCATCTGACATGCAGCTGCACGCCAGCTACTTTGTGGTGGGCCACTTCCACGCAACGCTCTTCGGTGGCTTTGTCTTCCCGTTCTTTGCCGCGCTTTACTACTGGTACCCAAAAATTACGGGGCGCATGTACGACGAGCGGCTGGGCAAAATTCACTTCTGGCTGATGACGCCCGGCTTTTGGCTGATGTCGCTGGGGCAGATGTCCGTGGGCGTAATGGGTATGCGTCGCCGCATTGCCGACTACGATCCGGCGCTAGCTTATGTCAATGGCGAGAACTTTGTGCCGTGGTCATCTGCGCTGGGCTGGGTCGAGCTGGGCCACATCGTAATTACGATTGCGGGCTTTGCGATTGCCATTTCATCTCTGCTGATGGTTTACAATTTCTTCAACAGTGCCGAAGTCGGTCGCGTGGCGGGCGACAACCCGTGGCGCTCGCGCTCGCCGGAGTTCCAAATCCCGTCACCCATCCCGGAGCACAGCTACGTCCGCCCGCTGCGCGTCACGGGCGAGCCCTACGATTACGGCCTGCCCAACTCGACTTACGTACAGATGATTCCGGCGGCGGCGGGCGATGATTAGGCAGAACTGTTCGTCCCTGCGCTCTGCGTGGGAACGAACGCTCAATTGAACAATGTGGGGCACGCCATGCGTGCCCCTCTGCACATTTAACCTTTTGGAGAAACGATTATGAAAGCTGGACGCGGCGCTGCCTATCGTTTAAGCGCCCTCGTTGCCCTCGTGCTGGCCGTACTGACGGGCATTGAATACGTTGTGGCGCTTTACTTTGCCGAAATTCCTGATCAATCCGGCCTTGTCTTTTTGATTTTGTTGGCGCTACTTAAGGCTGTGGCCGTGGTTTATTACTTCATGCATATCAACCGTCTCTGGTCGACGGACGAGCACTAAGAGGGACGCAAATTTATGGCATCTGTTGCAACAACGCCCGACAGCCACATTCACGTCGACGAGCACGCGCAAAGTGGCGCGCATGATTACGCCACGGCCCTGCGCAACAATCGCTTTGGCCTGTGGCTCTTTTTTCTCTCCGAAATTTTTCTTTTTGGCGGTCTGCTCGTCGCGCGCTTTTATCTGTGGGTGGGCGATGAAGGTATTACTCGCCCGGAGCTGGACCAAACCATTGGTCTGATTGTAACGGTCGCGCTGCTGATCAGCAGCTTCTCCATTAATTTGGGTGAAACGGCTATTGAGCACGGCGACCGCCGCACCTTTCTGTGGGGCTTTGGCAGCACCTTTGTGCTGGGCACGGTTTTCCTTTTTGGCGTGATGATCTTTGAATGGGGACTCTTCCCCTTTATCTATGAAGCACATATCAGCCCATCTGACGGCGTCTTTGGCGCCGTGCTCTTTGCGATGACGGGGATGCACGCCATCCACGTCTTTACGGGGCTGATCTTCATCGCCGTCGTCTGGAACCTGGGGCGCAAGGGTCAGTATTCTCAAGAGAAACATTGGGGTGTCGAGGCCTGCGCCATCTATTGGCACTTTGTCGACGTGGTGTGGATTTTCTTCTACCCCGCGCTGTATTTGATCGGCACGGTGTCGCACTAAGGTGGTAACGGGTTATTGGTAGCAGCTAGTTGTTTGTTGAATTTTGAGCGGTTGAATTCAACAAACAATGTCAATCACCAATGACAAATTACCAACTGCTTCCCAATGCATCCGTTGTTTCAAGCCCTCTTTGGCGCCTGGGAATGGCGACCCGTTGTCGTGATCGTTCTGCTGTTGCTGGCCTCGACCTACGTGACGGGCTGGTGGCGGCTGCGGCGCAAGCGCGGAGCAGATTCGCGGCTGGCCTCCGTGACGCGGCTGGTGATGTATTTGGTGGGCATGTTTGTACTGGCCGTGGCGCTGATGTCGCCGGTGGACCGATTGGGGCCACAGCTTTTTCTGGTGCACATGATTCAGCACCTGCTCTCGATCATGATCGCCGCACCGCTGCTCTGCCTGGCCGAACCTTTCCCGATTGGGCTGTGGGGTTTGCCGCAGTTCCTGCGCCGACGCGTGGCTCGCCTGTTTACGCGTAATTCGTCCGTGCGACACGCGCTGCGCGCGGCGACGCAGCCAGCAATCATGTGGCTGGCGTTTATCTTCATCCTGCTGGGCTGGCACGACGCGGGTGCGTACAACGCGGCGTTGCGCCACGAATGGGTGCACGACATCCAGCACATCACCTTTTTTGTGAGCGCGCTGGGCTATTGGTGGCACGTCGTCGGCAACGGGCCGCGGCTGCATCCCAAGCTGCCGGGCTGGGGGCGGCTGGCTTTTCTGCTGCTGGCGATTCCGCCCAACGCTATTACCGGCGCGGTAATCTCGTTTGCGCAACGGCCCATCTACACCTACTACGAAAGCGTGCCCCGCATCTGGGGCATCAGCGTGATGGATGACCAGCTCTGGGGTGGCATCATCATGTACATTCCCGGCAGCATGATGTTTATCATCGGTGCGCTAATCGTGCTGGCCCGCGTGATTTACGGCCGCTCGCCCGAAGAAGGCTCGCGCGAAGTGCGACCCCACCCGCTAACGGCACTGGAAAAGCACCGCGAGTCGCAGCTGGGGCAGCAGGCAGCATGATGCAACGCAAAATGCAAGGGTGCAGGGTGTTTTGCGTCAGTGCGAATGCGTCTTTGCGTCCTTGCGCTAAATTTTGATGTTTGTCCGAATCGTTACCGATGTCAACGTAGACTGACGAGTGACGTGAACGCTCATGAACCTATTTCTAAAACTCTTTTCCCGGAAGTGGTGGCTGCCGACTCTGATCATGATCGGCGGCATTGTTTTTTTGGTGCAGCTTGGCTTGTGGCAGCTCGACCGCATGGAGTGGCGGCGCGACCTGAACGCGACGGTGATGGCGCGCTGGAATGCGGAACCGCTCGACCTGAACAGCGAGCCGGTCTCCGATGCGGCGGAGCTGGAATACCGCCGCGTGTTGGCCGAGGGCCGCTTTGATTACGATAACCAAATTGTGTGGAACAACCAGAGCTTCAACGGCCAGCCCGGCGTTGGCCTGGTGACGCCGCTGGTGCTGGATGACGGCACGGCTGTGCTGGTGAATCGCGGCTGGATTCCGTATCGGGACGCCGAGGCGGGCGCTTACGTGCAATACAACGAAGCCGCCAGCGCTGCCATCATGGGCCGCGCGCACGATTCGCAGGTGGCACAGGGCGACGTTCCCCTGCCGGAGGAGCCGCAGAGCGAATGGTTCCGCGTCGATGTGGAAGCCATCCAGCTGCAGATGCCCTATGATCTGCTGCCCTTCTTCCTCGTTCAGCTGCCCGAAGCCGATCGCGCCTACGACGCCCTGCCCGGTCGCGACATCGCCGCACTCAATCCCGTTTACGATCTGCGCGACCCGTCGATGCACCTGAGCTACGCGCTTCAGTGGTTTACCTTTGGCGCGGTCTTTGGCCTGGGCTATATTCTGCTCGTGCGACATCAGGAGCGTCGCGCCCAGCGAAAAGAGAACGAAGGTGAACTGTCCAGCGACGTGACGTCGCCTGAACCACTATCTGGGCCATCGACTGGGCCATCGACTGGGCCATCGACTGGGCCATTGGAGCAGGGATTATAGACGCTCGGCGGCAGGTGAGATAAGGTATTTCTATGTCTACAGAAACGGTCGTTGGCTCTTCGCCATCCCTCAAAACAAGCGTCGCAGCTTCGCGCCGACCGACGTTCAAATTTAGCGCCCGCGACTTAGTCATGCTGACGAAGCCGCGCATCATCTCGCTGCTGCTGGTTATTACGCTTGTCCCCATGTTTTTGGCAGGCGAGCAACCGCCGAGCTTGTGGCTGATCTTGTCCACAATGGCGGGCGGCTTCTTGGCAGCGGGCGGTGCCAATGCGCTCAACCAGTTCGTGGACCGAGATATCGATCACGTCATGCCGCGTACGAGCAAGCGCCCGCTGCCGGGCGGGCGCATGGCCCCTTGGCAGGTATTGATTTTCGGGCTGTCGCTTAGTGCGGCAAGCGTCGCGCTGCTCTGGTTCGCCGCCAACCCGCTGACAGCGCTGCTGGCGCTGGCGGGCATTCTGTATTACGTGCTGATCTACTCGCTGCTGCTTAAGCGTCGCAGTACACAAAACATCGTCGTCGGCGGCGCGGCGGGCGCGATGCCGCCGCTGGTTGGCTGGGCCGCCATGGCGAACGAAGTTTCGCTGCTGCCGCTGCTGATGTTTGCAATTGTCTTTTACTGGACGCCGCCGCACTTTTGGGCGCTCGCGCTGCGTCGCCAAAACGAGTATCGCGAGGCAGGCGTGCCTATGCTGCCCGTGGTTGCGGGCGAGCGGGAGACGCAGCGGCAAATTGTGCTCTACAGCGTGCTGCTGGCGCTGATTTGCGTGCTGCCCGTCTTCTTGCAGCTGATGGGGCCGATTTATTTAGCCGGTGCACTCATACTCAACGGCCTTTTCCTGCGCGACGCCGTTGCGATTTGGCGCGATCCCGTCGAGCAGAACGTCTGGCGGCTCTATAAATTTAGCCTGCTCTATCTGGCGCTGCTCTTCCTCGCTATGGGGATCGATGGGCTCTTTTACAGTGCGCCAGCAGGGTTGGTCGATTTTGTCGTGCGGCTGCCGTTTTAGTGGGTGCAAAATAAAAACGAAAGTTCGCGGTCTAAGTGACAGTCACTAGCCAGACAATTTGCGGCGGGCTGTCCGATGGAGGACAGCGACAGTCACCGACGATGGTCCTCGCTAAAGTTTTGCAGGCGCTCGGAAATCTGGCCGAACAGCTCGGCCTGCCCGGTGGCCTCGCTGGCTGACGGGCGCTCGCCGAGCAGAAGGGAAATGACTAGGTGACCGTCACTGTCCCAAGTGATTTCGACTTGTCCCATCGGGCGGTGGACAGTGACTGTCACCGGGTGGACGGGCGGTGTTTGGTTGCTGAACGGGCGACTGTCACTGTCCAAACAATTTACGGCGGGCTGTCCGATGGAGGACAGCGACAGTCACCGACGATGGTCCTCGCTAAAGTTTTGCAAGCGCTCGAAAATCTGGCCGAACAGCTCGGCCTGCCCGGTGGCCTCGCTGGCTGGCAGGCGCTCGCCGAGCAGATGGGGGACGACTAGGTGACCGTCACTGTCCCAAGTGATTTCGACTTGTCCCATTGGGCGGTGGACAGTGACTGTCACCGGGTCAAGCGATGGTTTGGGAGGCGGGTGACAGTCACTGGCCAGACAATTTGCGGCAGGCTGTCCGATAGAGGACAGTGACGGTCACCAACGATGGGCCTCACTAAAGTTTTGCAGGCGCTCGAAAATCTGGCCGAACAGCTCGGCCTGCCCGGTGGCCTCGCTGGCTGGCGGGCGCTAGCCGAGCTGATGGAGGACGACTAGGTGACCGTCACTGTCCCAACCAAAGTTGACTTATCCAGTCGGGCGGTGGACAGCGACTGTCACCGGGTGAACGGGCAGTGTTTGGTTGCTGAACGGGCGACTGTTACTGGCTCCGAAAATTCTTCTTTTCGACGCAAATCTATTTTATGTAAATGCGGCTACCAAAAAACTATTAACCGCGGTGCAGACCAGCGAAAGCATTGAGACTTGTCACTCCCGGCGTTCCTTAGCAGCAGCGCCTGAGACATATAATCAATCCGTGAACAGAAAAGGGCGCGACTACGGTTTTGTAGTCGCGCCCTTTTGTTTCCCGCTACCAATCTACGCCGACACCCACTCCGGCTCGGGCATGATCTCCTCCGTAGGCTGAGGCCCCCGGTCGCTGCGACCGGACCCCTCTAACCGACTAATCGCGCGCACCGTCATGTCCTGGTCGCACAAAATTTGGCAGGACAAGCGCGCCCCCTCGACGCCGCGCGCCTCCAGCACATCACGCTCGGCCACGGTCATCTTCTCCGGCTCGCCCTCCACAAATTCAACGCGGCAGGTCGTGCATTTGGCGTTGCCGCCGCAGGCGTAGAGCTGGTCGACACCGGCGTCTTCAGAGAGCGCCAGCACGAGACGCTTGCCGTCTGCCACGTCAAACGTGCCAAACTCTTCAACGGTTAACTGAGCCATAATTTTATCCTTGAATGAAAGTTTGATGTTGAACGATTTGAGTATGGCAAAGGTTTGCGCAAAATGGTGTGCCGGTCGATACAATCGGTTTGTATCGCCTACGGCAGAATCGCCTCGATATTTTCCACGAGCGTGATCCGATTCATCTCGCCCGGCCATACCTGCTGGATGACGCCGTCGCCATCGATGAAAAAGGTGGTGGGCATCCCGATGATGTTGTAAGTCTGTGCCGTGGCCTGCTCCGGATCGAGGGGAATGGTGAAGGTGAGGTCGCGCTCGCTGACATACGTGTCCACATACTCCGCCGCGTCGAGCTGATCGAGATTGACGCCGACCACGTGTGCCCGCTCACCGTAGTGCACCGCCGTGCTCTGCAGAGCGGGCAGCTCCCGCTCACAGGGCGCACACCACGTGGCCCAGAAGTTGAGCACAACGGGCGAGCCATCCGCCAGCGCTTCACTTAGGGTAAAGGTTTCACCGTCGAGCGTTGGCAGGGCGAAGTCTGGCGCGCGCTGGCCAATAGCGGCCTCGACGCCCAACGTCGTCTCCGCCGAAGTCGGCACTTGGCTCGACCACGTCCACCAGCCGCCGAAGATGAATATGAGAAGGGCGATGAGATACCAAGACTTGGTCATGCGTTCGTTTAAATACAGAGCGCTAAATACAGAGCG
This sequence comes from Caldilineaceae bacterium, assembly GCA_965213535.1. GTDB lineage: Bacteria > Chloroflexota > Anaerolineae > Caldilineales > Caldilineaceae > JBCCFC01. The sequence continues at coordinate 3,895,535 of OZ243888.1, read as the reverse complement.
CGACGGTCGCTTCGACTAACTCCTACTCGATCTCCTCCGCCTCCGCCGCCCACTCGGTGTGGAAGACGCCTTCGACATCCAGCCGCTCGTAGGTGTGTGCGCCAAAGAAGTCGCGCTGGGCCTGGATCAGGTTGGCGGGCAGCCGTTCGCTGCGATAGGAATCGTAGTAAGCCAGGCTCGCACCAAAGGCGGGTATGGGAATTCCCAGGCCGACCGCCGTCTGCACGACGCTGCGCCAGGCGGGCAGCCGCTCGACAGTCGCGTCGCGGAAGTAGCCGTCGAGCATCAGGTTCACGAGCTTCGCATCCCGGTCGTAGGCAGCGGTGATTTCGTCGAGGAAGCGGGCGCGGATAATGCAGCCCGCCCGCCAGATCGAGGCCACCTCGCCCAGATTCAGGTCGTAGTCATACTCCCCGCTCGCCAGCTTGAGCAGAGACATGCCCTGCGCGTAGGCGCTGATTTTGCTGGCGTAGAGCGCCTGCCGCACCTGGTTGATCAGCGTCTCGCGGTCGCCCTCAAATTTGGCGTTCGGCCCCGGCAGCACCTTGGATGCCGCCACGCGTTCGTCCTTAAAGCTGGACAGAATGCGGCCCACCACGGCCATGTCGATGGTAGGAATCGCTGCGCCTACGTTAAAGGCGTCCTGGCTCGTCCACTTGCCCGTGCCCTTCTGCGCCGCCTCGTCGCGGATCTGGTCGACCAGCGGCTTGCCCGTTTCATCATCGACGCGGCGGAAAATCTCCACGGTGATGTCGATCAGGAAGCTGTCCAGCTCGCCCTGATTCCACTCGTCAAAGATGTCGGCCAGCTCGCTGGGCGACAAATCAAGCGCGTGGCGCAGGATGTCGTAGGCCTCGGCGATCAGCTGCATGTCGGCGTACTCGATGCCGTTGTGCACCATCTTGACGTAGTGCCCCGCCCCGCGCGGCCCCAGATACGCCACGCACGGCTCGCCGTCCTCCTCCGCCTTGGCGGCCACGGCCTGCATCATCTCATCGACGGCGCTCCACACCTCGCGCGAGCCGCCCGGCATAAGCGAAGGGCCCCACAGCGCGCCCTCCTCGCCGCCGCTGATGCCCATGCCCAAAAAGGTCAGCCCCTTGGCTTCCAGCTCGTTGGCGCGGCGCTCGGTGTCGTGGAAGTAGCTGTTGCCGCCGTCGATGATCAGGTCGCCCTGCTCGTAAAGCGGCGCGAGATCGTCGATTACGTAATCCACCGGCTTGCCCGCCTTCACCATCACCAGCGCCCGCCGCGGCTTCTTCAGCGCGGCGACAAACTCTTCGTATGTCTCCGTTGGCACGAGGTTTTTGCCGGGGTTCTCGTCCACCAAATCCTGCATCTTCGAGGTGGTGCGGTTGTAAACGGCCACCGTGTAGCCGTTGCGTTCAAAGTTGAGCGCAATGTTGCGGCCCATCACCTCCATGCCGATAATGCCGATGTCTGCGGTTGCTTCTGCCATAATGTGCTCCCTGAGTTTTTGGTTTGGAAGAACCCGCTCCCAGCCTTCCCCAACTTGGGGGAGGGGCCGATCCGTCGTCCGCCCACTCGCACTTTTCTTCTGGCTGTGGGGAGGGCTGGAGCTTGCCCCCGCGAAGACAGGGGGAGGGGTGAAATTGTTGCAAATACAAATCGTCTCAGTATACCAAACTTCCGTCGCACAGCCGTAGGATTTAGAACATTGGAGATGACGCGTCATGCCGAACGGGTCAACCGACAAGCTAAACAAACGAGAGACCAGAGAGGAATCTGGCCATCGTCCTTCCACCCAACTAAACCGGCGCCATGTGTGCGATCCGTGAAGCGGAAGGCTGATTTGGAAACGGCACTTAAATAGGTCGAGCAAGCGGATGTTTGCGAATGGCAGACCAGCTCTAGGGAACGGCTTAGCCTCCACCCGCTTGCGATAGGCTCCGGTCTTCCGTCGGCGACAAGCAGATTTCTCCCTGCGGTCGAAACGACACGTTGCTCAAAACATGCCGAAGCGCCGCCGTCGTTTCTCCGGGTGTTTCTTTTGGGCTTTGGGTGACGCTGCCGCCTCGTCGGCGTTATTGGCCGCATCGCTCTTTGCCTCCCCCTCGCCCACAATCCGCGGCAGCGGCAGCTCAAACAGCTGACCATCCGGCACGCGGGAGAAGAGCGTCGGCATCCCCGCGCGCCAGGCCTCACCCGCACGCATAATCGCTTTGCGCCCCTCCGTCACCGCCTCGCTGATCGGGCGGCGGTCGGCCAGCCCGGCGTAAAATTCGTCGGCAAAGGCGAGCTGCGTCGAATCGGGCAGCGCAAAGGGCAGGGCAACCGCCGCGGGCACGCCGCGCCGCACGAGCCGCTGCGCCACGTCGGTGAAGGGATTGTCGGCGTAGGATCGCCCGCCGTCGCCCGCGTTGAGCAGCACGGCGCGCAGCGAAAAATGGTCGCGCAGCAGCGATCCCAAGTGGTTGCCGTCGACCCGTCGCGAGCGCCCCATCTCGTCCTCCAGCACCAGCTGGCCGATCTCCCGACCGGCTTCCCACGCGCCGTGGCTCAAAATGTGCAGCACGTGAAAGTCCTTTTCGAGGAGCCGACGCCGCAGCGCCAGCAGCGTCGGCTCCTTGAGCCGCTCGAAGAGCACGCTGCCGTCTTTGGCCAGATAGTCCACCGTGTCGATAAAGTTGAGCCAGCGCCGCTCCGCCGTCAGCCGCGACCAGTTGGCGGGATCGGCGATCACCACCAGCACGCGCAACGGCGGCTCGATGGGCAGCGGGCGCACGTGGTGCTGCAGCGCCACGTAGCGCACCAGCGGCGAATGCACCGACAGCGCGGGAAATTCATCGCGCTCGCTATCGTAGAGATATTCCCACGGCCACTGCACCCACTCGCTCGCCGGGTCGCCCGCGGAAGAGGCCTTTTCGTTGAGGTGCAGCCGAATGCGCAGCCGCGCCCGCTCCTGGTACGCCGTGAGCAGGCTCGCGTGAAAGGCAATGCGCACGCGATCGACAAAGACGGCGTCGAAGAGCCGCGCGCCGTAGCTGCGGATGGCCTCGATGCTCTGCTCGCTGGGCTGCGGTTGGTCGATGATCTGGGCAAAGGCGTCCAAATCCGCGCGGGTGAAGGGGGGCACGAAGGGCGTAATGACCTCGCCACCGGGCGAGTGCAGCACGCGCACGTAATCGCCCGGCTCGCGCGGGTCGGCGCTGCGCTCGATGCGCAGGTCGAAATTAAGCCAGCGGGCAGGCGGCTGGCCAATAGCGGGCGGGGAGGGTGGAGCGTCCATGTAGATAGTTTACCACACGGAAGAAAGGGGTTACGGGATTGTGAGCACAATCCACGATTTTGGCTAAAGTGCGTGCAAAATGAAAGCAAGAGTTCGCGGCCTAAGTGACTGTCACTGTCCATAGCCGGACAGCTTACCCCGTTTTGTCTGGACAGTGACTCTCACTGGCTCCTCAAACTCCTGTTCTCGACGCAACTTTACTTTAGGAGCCCGATTCAGCTTAACAGTCGTCCGCCCTCCACCGTCAGCACCGCGCCCGTCGTCTGCGGCAGAAGCGTCGCCAGCGCGAGCACGGCCTGGCCGACATCCTCCGGCGTGCTCAGCCGACCGCTGGGCGTGCCGTCGATCTGATTTTGCCGCCACGTCGGGTCGAACGAGCGGGCGTAGTCGCCCTCGACGAGACCAGGCGCAACCGAGTTGACGCGAATCTGCGGGGCCAGCGCCCGCGCCAGCGAGCGCGTCATCGAATCCATGGCGGCTTTGGAGGCGCAGTAGGCCACGTTGCTGCCGATGCCGGAGAGCCCGGCGGTGGAGGAGATGTTGACGACCAGCCCGCCTTCATCTGCCGCCAGTAAATCCTGAAAGGCGCGCACGCAGGCAAAGGCCCCGCGCCAGTTGACGCGAAAGATCGAGTCGATCAGCTCGTCATCCAGCGCGTCGAGGTCGTCGTGGGGGATAAACTTGGTCATGCCCGCGTTGTTCACGAGCACGTCCAGCCGCCCAAAGCGCTCGGCAACTTCGCCCGCCAGCGCCGTCAGCCCGTCGCTCTTTTGCACCGACGCCTGCGTCACCCAGTGGCCGCTGCCCGGCAGCGCGTCGACCAAAGCCAGCGCGCCGTCGACGTTGCGCTGGTAGGTTACGACGAGGGTTGCGCCCGCCGTGGCCAGCGCGTGGCAGATGCCCGTGCCAATGCCGCCGCCGCCCCCGGTCACGAGGGCAATTTTGTTGGAGAGGAGGTTGGTCATCAAGATTTACTCGTGAATGGTGAGGTTGTTGCGGTCAAGCTCGACAAAGCTGTAATCGTCGAGAGCTGCGACGATGGATGACAAGTTTGCTTCAAAAATCGCCAATAAATCGTTGTTCTTAATGTTGCCGGTAGAAATGAGCAGGAGCTTGTGCGGCTTGTGCTGAATCGTAAAAGAAGTGACAAAGTCTTCATCCTTTGTGATGACGATGCGCTGTTCCGCAAGCGAAACGTCGTTGATTTTGTCGCCGCCGGAGCGATTTCCTTCGGGTAAATCAAGCGTATGAATTGCGTCGTGACCTTGCTGTTGCAACCAGCGAGCCAGTCGGCGTGGAAGATGAGCATCAACCAAGAATTTCATGCCAGCACCGGCTGCATCCGCTTAACTTGGCTCAGCTTAGTCGCAAAGGTAAGGGCCGCCAGGATGTCATCTTCTTCCAGATCCTCATAATCCTCAAGAATTTCTTCATGGGTCATTCCAGCACTAAGCAACTCGAGGATCACTTCTACGGGATAGCGCAGCCCACGAATGCATGGTTTACCGTGACAGATATTGGGATCAATCGTAATTCGGCTTAGCAACTCTTGTTTTTCTGGTTTAGATGTTCGCATCAATGGTTCTCCAAATCTAGATAGACAGCAACCAGCTTTTTCGTTCCGGAACGGGGCGACCCAGCGCCCGCGCCGTCTCAATCCACTCAGCAACGATAATTTCCGCATTCGCCACCGCTTCTTGGTACGTCGCCCCATCCGCCATACACCCCGGCAATTCCGGCACTTCAATGACGAAGGCATTATCCTCGTCTCTCCAGTAGATAATCATGATTCCTTACGCCACAGGCTAATAAATTAACGGTCGATGCTTCGGCTCCGGAATTGACTGCTGTTTTTCGCGCGCCGTTTCCAACCATGCAGCTTTGGCGACCTCGACCTCTTGCAGCGCCTCTTCCGGCGTCTCGCCAAAAGCCGAACAGCAGCGCAAATCCGGGATGTCGGCGATGTCGCCTTCATCTGCCTCGCTATCAAAAATGTTGATGTGGGAATCACGCATCAGTTGTCCTCCAAAACGGATCAATCCTCAAAGAAAGCCCGATCTTCATCCTTCAAGTATTGACTTGTCTTCTCCGCATTCAGCGTCACGCCCAAGCCCGGCCGGTCCCACACCTCGATAAAGCCATCCTCGACAATCGTCTCCGGCAGGCCGTCGACAATATCATACCACCACTCCGGCTCGCCGATGGGATATTCAAAGGCGATGTAGTTTTGCGGCAGCGTGGCGCAGACCTGTACCAGCGCGGCCAGCCCGATCAGCCCGTCCAGCGTGCCGTGGGGAGCCATGAGGATCCCGTGCAGATCGGCATATTCGGCGACCCACTTGAGCTCGGCCAGACCGCCCACGTCCGCCGGGTCCGGCCCCACGATGTTGACGGCCTGCTTCTCGAACAGCCCCTTGAAATTCTGGCGCAGGTAGATTTGCTCGCCCGTGTGAATCGGCGTCGATGTTTTGCTGGTGACCTCGCGGTACAAATCGGCCAGCACGTAGGGCGTGTAGTCGCCGGTGATCAGGTCCTCCAGCCAGGTGATGTTGAGCGGCTCGACGGCGCGCGCCAGCTTGATGGCGTCGGGAACGGTCCAGCCCGGCCCGCAGTCCAGCGCCAGGCCGACTTCGTCGCCCAGCACCTCCTTCATCGCTCGAACGCAGTCGAGGATGTGGTTGAGCCCGCGCTCGGTCAGCAGGCCGCGATTGGTGTGGTGGCCGCGCGGCTGCACGTCGCCGTAGAAAAAATTGGGCACCTTCTCGACCATTGGGCTGTGAAAGGCGATGCCCTGCTTGATGATCGTAAAGCCTTCGGGGCGCGCCTTCATCTTGGCCATGTTCTCGGCGTAGGCCTCCGGCCCGTAGTCCGTGTGCGACATGGAAAAGCGGATCGCGCCGTTGTAGACGCGCACCCGGTCGCGCACCTTGCCGCCCAACAGCTTGTAGACGGGCAGCCCCGCCGCCTTGCCCGCGATATCCCACAGCGCCATCTCGATCGCGCTGACGGAGCTGCCCCACGGCTTAAAGGAGCCCAGCCGCCGAATCCGCTGCATCACCCGCTCGACGTTCGTCGGGTCCATGCCGATGATCAAGTCCTTGTAGAAGAGCACGTGCGGCTTCAGATAGGGCTTGCTCGCCTCCGCCTGCCCAAAGCCGTCGATGCCCTCGTCGGTGGTGATGCGCACGACGGGGTAGTTGCCAATGATCGCGCACTTGACGTCGGTAATTTTCATGGGGAGTTCTCCTGTGGTTGTTTATGTTGGTGACTGTCGCTGTCCTCTATCGGACAGCCCAGCCTGATTTGCCTGGACAGTGGCTGTCACCGGCCTTGCGGGGCCAAACGGCAGCAGTTGAATGGCGGCATACGATGAGCTAGACTGCCCGGTGACAGTCACTGTCCACGGCACGATAGGGCACGTAGAAATTATTCGGACAGTGACGGTCACCTTTTGACCGCCTCGCGTCCATCAGGGCAAGTCCAAGTCATCTGGCCTATTCAGATAGCGCTTGAGGTCAATAAATTCTGCCAGTTGACGCCGATATGGTTCGGCGCCGTAAAAGTGCGCGTCGACAAAATCTCGATCCACCAATACGCCGCCGCGCTGACCAACACAGTCGAGATAGTTGGAAAACGGCCAAAGCCCAACGTGGCGCGTGATGCCATCTTTCACGGGGTTCGCGTGGATGTACTGAAAGAGATAGTGCAGATACGCATCGTCGTCGACATGCTTAGCCCCAAAGCGACCCTGAAAGAGCGTGCCGCTGTGGTTGAGGCGTCGATTATACGCTTTGGTGTAGCTGTTGAAAATGCGCTGCGGCATCTGCCCCGCCTCGACCTCGCCGTCCTGCCGCACCAGAAAGTGGTAGTGATTGGGCATCAGGCAGTACGCAATCATCGCCACGGCAAGCTGCGCGCACAACAGCTTTGCCCGCTTGATCACGTGCAGGTAGCTCTGCTCGTCGGGAAAAATCGTCAGCCCCCGCGCCCCGCGATTGTAGAGATGATAGTAGTGGCCCGTCGTCCACGTAATAGTATCCCGGCGTGCATAAGGCATGGGGAATCCCCTCCACGTTGGTGACCGTCACTGTCCTCTATCGGACAGCCCACCGCAAATTGTCTGGACAGTGACTGTCACCTGCCTCCCAAACCATCACTTGACCCGGTGACAGTCACTGTCCACCGCCCAATGGGGCAAGTCGAAATCACTTGGGACAGTGACGGTCACCTAGCCGTCCCCCTTCTGCTCGGCGAGCGCCTGTCAGCCAGCAAGGCCACCGGGCAGACCAAGCGATCGGCCAGATTTTCGAGCGCTTGCAAAACTTTGGCGAGGCCCATCGTTGGTGACCGTCACTGTCCTCTATCGGACAGCCCACCGCAAGTTGTCTGGACAGTGACTGTCACCCGCCTCCCAAACCATCACTTGACCCGGTGACAGTCACTGTCCACCGCCCAATGGGGCAAGTCGAAATCACTTGGGACAGTGACGGTCACCTAGTCGTCCTCCATCTGCTCGGCGAGCGCCTGTCAGCCGTCGAGGCCACCGGGCAGGCCAAGCGATCGGCCAGATTTTCGAGCGCTTGCAAAACTTTGGCGAGGCCCATCGTTGGTGACCGTCACTGTCCTCTATCGGACAGCCCACCGCAAATTGTTTGGACAGTGACTGTCACCGCTCAGCAACCAAACACCGCCCGTCCACCCGGTGACCGTCACTGTCCACCGCCCGACTGGATAAGTCAACTTTGGTTGGGACAGTGACCGTCACCTAATTCTCTTGCGCCCCATTCGCCCCATCTCCATAGCGCTTGACCCGCAGATCCGCCTGCGCCTTGTGGCCCCAGAAATTCTCGATGGCGCACAAACGCGCTCCGACCTCGCCGACCATGGCGCTCGCTGCCGGCGTCACCTTCTGATACGTCACCGTCTTGATAAATTTGCCGACCCAGAGGCCGCCGGTGTAGCGGGCCGCGCCCTTGGTGGGCAAGGTGTGGTTGGTGCCGATGACCTTGTCGCCATAGGCCACGTTGGTCTCCGGGCCGAGAAAGAGCGCGCCGTAGTTGGTCATGTGTTCGAGGAAGTAGTCGGGGTTCTCCGTCAGCACCTCGACGTGCTCGGCGGCGAGCCGGTTGGCTTCGGCCAGCAGTTCCTCGCGGCTCTCGACCAGGATGATCTGCCCGTAGTCGCGCCAGGCCACGCCCGCGACGTCCGCCGTGGGCAGCTCTTCCAGCTGGCGACCAATTTCGTGCTGAGTTTCGCGCGCCAGCTCCTCGCTCGTTGTGAGCAAGATGGCGGGGGAGGTGGGGCCGTGCTCGGCTTGACCGAGCAGATCGGTGGCCACCATTTCGGCATCGGCGGTGTCGTCGGCAATCACCAGAATTTCGGTGGGCCCGGCCAGCAGGTCGATGCCGACGCGGCCAAAGAGCTGGCGCTTGGCCTCGGCCACGTAGGCATTGCCGGGGCCGACGATCATGTCGACGGCGTCGATGCTCTCCGTGCCCAGCGCCATGGCCGCCACAGCCTGCACGCCGCCCAAAATATAAAGTTCATCCGCCCCCGCCAGCGACATCGCGGCCACCGTTGCCGCCGGAATCTCGCCGTGGATGGGCGGCGTGCAGGCGATCACGCGCGCCACGCCCGCCGTCTTGGCCGTGAGCACGCTCATGTGCGCCGAAGCGACCATCGGGTAGCGCCCGCCCGGCACGTAGCAGCCGACCGAATCAACGGGGATGTTCTTGTGGCCGAGCGTCACGCCCGGCAGCGTTTCGACTTCGATGTCGCGCAGGGCCGCGCGTTGGTGCTGGGCAAAGTTGCGCACCTGCGCCTGCGCAAATTGGATATCCTCGATGGTCTGCCGGGGCAGCGAGGCCATCACCTCCTCGATTTGCTCGTCGCTCAAGCGAAAATTGTCTGGCGTCCACCCGTCAAACTTAGTGGAAAGCTCGCGCACGGCGGCGTCGCCCCGCGTGCGCACGTCGTCGATGATGCCGAGGACGATCTCGCGCACCTTGGCGTCGGCGTCGGCTACCGGCTCAAAGCCAATGCCATTTTTGAGTAGCTGCTTGCTCATGGTTGCTCCGTTGCGTGGACGTTTTAGAAGAATTGATGCCGTCTACGATACATCAACCCAGGTGATTTTTGAAATAGCGTTCAGTTAACCAGCCCTCTTTTTCAAGAAATTTCGCCGTGATCAACCCCTCTTGCTCCCTTCCCCACCCTTCTTCTCACCTTACAGCCGCACCGGCAGCGCCTCCAGCCCGCGCACGGTCGGCGTCGCGCGCCAGCGGAGCGATTCGGCGGAGACGGCCAGCTCCAAATGGGGATAGCGTGCCAGTAGCGAATTGATCGCAATCGTGCCCTCCATGCGGGCCAGCGGCGCGCCGAGACAGTAGTGGGCGCCGTGGCCAAAGGCCAAGTGCTTGTTTGGCTCGCGCGTGATGTTCAGCACGTCCGGCCGCGCGAAATAGTTTTCGTCGCGATTGGCCGAAGCCAGCGCCGCCAGCACCAAATCGCCCTGCTTGATTTTCGTCCCCGCCATCTCTAAATCCTCCCGGGCAAAGCGCTCCGTTGCCGTCTCCACAGGATTGGTAAAGCGCAGCAGCTCCTCAATCGCTGGCTTGATCAAGCCCGGCTCGTCGCGCAAACGCGCCAGCTCCTGCGGATGTTGAAGCAGCGCCAGCGTGCCGGACGCGATCAGGTTGACCGTTGTTTCGTGGCCCGCCACCAGCAGCAGAAAGACCATCGCCAGCACCTCGTCCTCGCTCATGCGGTCGCCTCCCTCTTCGGCCTGCACCAGTGCCGTCAGCAGATCGTCGCGCGGCTGCTCGCGGCGCTGCCGCAGCAAGCGACGCGTGTAGCGCATAAACTGCCAGACGGCGGGGATGGTTCGCGCCATGTTCAGAGATGATGGCGGTCGAATCAGCGCTCGCGACCAGGCGGCAAAGCGCCCGTGGTCCGCTTCCGGCAGGCCGAGCAGATCGGCAATTACGGTCAGCGGCAGCGGCAGCGCAAAATCGCGCACGAGGTCGACCTCGTCCTTGCCCGTCATCGCATCCAGCAGCCCGTCCGCAATGGCCTGAATCTGCCCGTGCATCTCGGCCATGCGGCGCGGCGTAAAGGCCTTGTGGACGAGCGTGCGCAGCCGGGCGTGGTCGGGGTCGTCCAAATCGAGCATGTTCTCGCGTAACGGCTCGAATACGGGTGGCGTCCAGATGGGAAACGACGCGCCATCGCCCACGTTGCGCTGATTCTTGACGAAGCGCTCGTCGCGCAGCACGGCGAGCACGTCGTCGTAGCGCGTGACGAGCCACGCGTCGATTTTGCCATACTTGGCGCAATAGACGGGCTGCATCGCCCGCAGCTGGGCGTAAAAGGGGAACGGGTCGGCCTTGAACTCGCGCGTAGTAATGTTTTGGCCTGGCGCGACTGGAATAGAAGTTATCTCTCGATCAAGCGTTGTCATTAAATTCTCCTTTGGGCGGAACGTCTACCCATCTTTCGCATCATCGGTATTTCTTGAATTTGGCTCTTGCCCATACCCCCTCAGCAGCAGCCGACTCATCGCCTCGGCATAGGCATCCCAGTGTCTCTCCACGTGCTCGTCCCCCAACATGCGCAGGAAGAGCAGCCCCAGCAGCGGGCTGGCAAAGAGGCGCGCGGCAATAATGGGGTCGCCCCCTTCCAGCTTGCCTTCCGCCATCAGTTGCGATAGATACGCCTCGGCCACGCCAAAGCTCGGCTCAAAAATCTGCTCGCCAACAGCGTCGCCAAGGCTGGGGTTAACCATTATTTCAACCGTCAGCGCCTTGGTAATCAAAAAGCGCTCGCCGACTTCCGCCATGCGGTGCGAGACGTACTCGCTGACAAAGGTCGAAAAGTCCATCTCGCGCGCCTGGGTAAAGTGCAGCTTGCGTACCTCCGCTTCGGTGATTAAGCCGACCACCGCCAGCAGGATGTCCTCTTTGTTTTTGAAATAGTTGTAGATCGTGCCGTCGGCGACGCCCGCGCGGCGGGCGATTTGCTTAATGGTGGTGCGGGCAAAGCCCTGCTCGGCAATCAGCTCAATCGCGGCGTCGAGAATCTGTTTGCGCCGGGCATCGATGAGCTGTGCTTGGAATTTTTCGTTCATTAAATTTCCATTCACGATTGTTAGACAACACCGCGGAGTGAACACCGTCAGAGCAGCGGATCAGCAAGGAAGCGGCGTTTGAAGAGACCTACTCGACCGAGACAGCAGATAAATGAATTTTAGTTCAGCAAAATGAATATAAATTCAACTTAAATAATAGACTGCTCGAATCCGTTTGTCAAGAGGCAATTTTAGAAAGTTGGCTCCGCACCTGTCCCTTCAAAAGGGAGCGACCTCGCTTACCCCATCGACGCGCTCTGTTACGATAGCCCCACACCATTCTTTACTCTCCGTTTTATCTCCATCGAGGAATTACAATGAAGACTACCTATCGATTTCGACTGAGCCTGGCGCTGGTCGCGCTAATCGTGCTGCTGGCCGCCTGCGCCCCCGCCGCCGAGCCCGGCGCCGCCAGCGATGCCGCGGACGCGCCCGGCGAGCAGGCCAGCGACGCCGCGGCAGCAAGCGACACCGCCCCCGGCGACGAGCAGATCACTATCCGCGTGGGCACGGGCGACAGCGGCGAGGGCTTGACGCCGCACCAGGAAATCATCAGCCGCTTCGAGGCCGAGCACCCCAATATCACCGTGCAGCTGGAGCCCGTCTCCGGCAGCGACTACTACGCGCGGCTGCTTACCCAAATTGCAGCGGGCGACGCGCCGGACATCATGAACATTGGCGACGACGCCGTGCCGCGCTTTGTCGAGGCGGGTGCATTCCTGCCGCTGGACGATTTTACGGCCAGCGACGACTCGTTCAGCACGGACATCTACCTCACGGGGCTGCTCGATCCCGGCATGTATGACGGCACGCTCTACTTCCTGCCCAAGGACTACTCGCCGCTGGGCGTCTTCTACAACAAGGCCATTTTCGACGAGTACGGCGTCGACTACCCGGCAGACGGCTGGACATGGGACGATCTGCTGGCGACGGCCCAGGAGTTGACGGTCGACGAGGACGAGGACGGCACGCCCGAAGTCTACGGCCTACAGATGCCCGGCCCGTGGACGACCGGCTTTGAGTACTGGGTCGCCGCGGCGGGCGGCCAGCTGATCAGCGAGGACGGCACGCAATTTGAGGGCAACTTCAACTCGCCCGAAGTGGCCGAAGCCGTGCAGTTCTACAAGGACCTCTACCACGAGTACGGCGTCACCCCGCCGCCCGCGGACATGAATGCCTTTGGCGGCGGCAACAGCGAGTTTGACAACGGCCAAGCCGCCATGCGGATGTTTGGTCGCTGGCCGCAGGGTGGCTACGTCGACAATCCCGAAGTTGACCTGGCCGTGGCGGGTGTGCCGCAGGATGTGGTGCGCGCGAACGTGCTCTTCTGGGGGGGCTTTGGCATCTACAGCGGCACCGAGAATGCGGAAGCGGCTTGGGAATTTCTGAGCTTCTACGCGGGTGAGCAGGGCGCGGAAGTCTGGCAGGATTGGGCGCTGCCCGCCGTCACGAGCGTGGCCGAATCGTCCGGCGCGATGGAGGACGCAATCAACGGCGTCTGGATCAGCGAGCTGGAGTATCTCGCTCCGCGCGCCTACGTCTACACCCCCTTCTGGGGTGAAGCCGCCGATCCGGCCCTGCGCACCGTGCTCGAAACGGTAATTATCGATCCGGAAGCCGAGGTGCAGCCGCTGCTCGATCGGGCCGCGGCGGAGGCGCAGGCCGCGCTGGACGAAGCGCGCGAGTAGGCTTGTTAATTGCAGGTCACGTATGCTCCGCTACGTGACGGGGTGGCATATTTCCTTCCGCATCGAACATCTGCTTCTATGTGGTTTGCCACAAATGTCACCTTGCGGAGCAAAGGTGACCTGGTATCATGGAAAGCGGCAAGAGGAGGCAGTAGGTGACCCCAAGCGCCAAAAGCTTGTATCGTAGATAAGCCCCTCTTGCCACTGACCTTTGCCGAAGTTGGACGAATTGAGTAGAGTAGCAGAACGCGCAGACCCGCCATGTAAGTTGTCCAACAGCCGTGCCTCGTAGTCAAGACAGTTAACTCGTGACCAGGGGCTACCCAAGCCCGAACGTAGAGTTGTCGAGGCCACCTGAGACCACGGAGAGAATGGAGGGCCACGAGCCCGGATACCAGGCAGTTCGGTCACGCTCAGGGGCTGGGGACAAAGCGCAAGGCGGTCGAGCGCGCCCAGCTATCCGATTCGCTCACGGGTCACCCTCTCGAAAGGAAAGTGCTCATGTCAACCTTCTACCTAGGCGTCGATGTGGCCAAAGACAAGTTGGCCGTTGCCCTCCACGCTTGCCCGTCTACAGCGGCCGCCGACCGTCGCACCCCGCGTTCCCTGCCCGACGTCGCCAATAGCGAGGCGGGCTTCCAAGCGCTGCAGGCGCAAGTCGCCGCGCAGCTTGAGGGCCAGGGCGAGGAGCGCGTGCTCCACCTGATTGTCGAGCCGACCGGCAACTACCACCTGCGGCTGCTTGCTTTTGCCGAGCAGCAGGGCTGGCGCGTCAGCCTGCCCAACCCCAAAGTCGTGCGCGACTGGGCCAAAGGGCAAGGACAACGGGCCAAAACCGATAAGGTAGATGCGCGCTTGCTGGCTCAGTACGGCGCCAGCACCCAATCGCCCGCTCAACAGCCGCTGGCTGCGGAAGTCAGCGAACTCGACGAGCTGCTCCATCGCCAGGAGGACCTGGAGCAGATGCTGGCTCAGGAGCGCAACCGCCTCCACGCCCACCAGCAGCGCCCCCACCCCTCCTCCGCCGTGCGCCGCAGCTTAGAGCAGAGCCTCAAGCGCTTGCAGGAACAGTTGACCGAGGTCGAGCAGGCCATCCAAGCCCACCTGGCTCAGTACAACGATCTCGCCCAGCACGTGCGGCGCTTGCTCAAAGTTTGCGGCATTGGCGACAAAACCGTCTTACATATCCTGGTCTTGCTCTTCCGCTTCGAGGCGCGCACCGCCGGCCAGGGCGACGCCAAGGCGCTGACCGCCTTCGTGGGTCTTGACCCCGTCCACACCCAAAGCGGCAGCTCCGTCTACAAGCGACCGGCCATCTCCAAAATGGGCGATGCCGATGCCCGGCGTCGTCTCTATCTCTGTGCCTTGGGCGGCAACCGCGCCAAGGACACACCGCTCACCCGCTTCTATCGCGGCTTGCTGGCGCGTGGCAAACCCGTCAAAGTGGCCCGCATTGCCACCGCCCGCAAAATCCTGATCTGGGCCTGGGCGGTTTTCCGCTCCGGCAAGCCCTTTGACCCCCAACTCGCTTCGCCCGCCTCTTGATGCGAATGGCTGACTTTCGTATAGAAACCAAGGGGACCCAAATCTTTGTTTTCCCCCTTGACTTCTATGAGAGAATCTATGGAATGCACCATGGCCCAGCTCTCTACCACCGCCCCGCCCGTCAGCGCCGTCGACGAGCGCCGCACCTCCCCACAGCGGCGCACTTTTGCGCGTCGCGAGATCATCAACTTCTACCTCTGCATCTCGCCCTGGATCATCGGCTTTTTAATTTTTGTGCTGGGGCCGATGATCGCGTCGCTCGTGCTCAGCTTTATGGATTGGGATTTGTTGACCAGGCCGGAATTTGTCGGCCTGGAAAACTACGCGCGCATGATCGGCGCGGGCGATGTCAGCGCCGACCCGCGCTTTGCCCAGTCGCTGCGGGTGACGACGATCTTCACGCTGCTCTACGTGCCGACGGAGCTGCTCGGCGGGCTGTTTTTGGCGCTGCTGATGAATCAGCGGGTGCGCGGCATCTCTATTTTCCGCACAATTTACTACCTGCCGTCGGTCTTGAGCGGCGTGGCCTTTGTGGTGGTGTGGATGTGGCTGCTGCACCCGGAGGCCGGGCTCGTCAACGCCGGGCTGGCGCTGATTGGCATCAGCGGCCCGCGCTGGCTGGCCGATCCCGATACGGCGCTCTACGCGCTGTGGATTATGAGCATCTGGGGGCTGGGCCGCACGGCGGTGATCTACCTGGCGGGCCTGCAGGACGTGCCGCGCACGCTTTACGAAGCGGGAGCTATCGACGGCACGAGCACGTGGCAGGCCTTTCGCCACATCACCATCCCGCTGATCACGCCCACGATTTTCTTCAACCTCGTGCTCAGCGTCATCGCCACCTTCCAGACCTTTACCAGCGCCTTTGTCGCCACCAACGGCGGCCCCCTCGATTCCACACTTTTCTACGTGCTCTACATCTACCGCCGCGCCTTCCAGCAGCTCGACATGGGCTACGCGGCGGCGCTGGCTTGGGTGCTCTTCGTCATCATTTTAGGGTTGACGCTGCTGATTGTCCGGTCGGCGGGGCGCTGGGTTTATTATGAGGGGGAGGGGTAAGGATTGGCTGAAGGGTTAGGTCAAGTTCGACCCCCATCCCCGGCCCTTCCCCCGCTAGCGGAGGAAGGGTGACTTGTACCCGTGCCAATTGCGCGTCAAGCGTAGTTTGATGGGAGTCGTAGGCGCTGCTTCTAGCTGCGCAAATCTAGACCACCCCTTCGCTAGACCCATGCGAAGGGACAGGTTATAACCCGTGCGTTGCAACCGCCTCTACGGTTCTCACTATTCAGCCTTGATGCGATAGTAGTTGCGCTGAGATGATATCGTCTCAGGGCGCTCGTGAAGTCGACGAAGCGGCAGCCCCTCCCTGCGCGGGGAGGGCTGGGGCGGGGTTTTTAGAGAACCCACACCACCAGCGGCATTGTGACCATCGCGAGCAGCGTCTGTGCGGTGAGGATGGCGGCCATCAGCCGCGCGTTGCCGCCCAATTCGAGGGAGGATGTAAGCGGAGGTAGCCGTGGGCAGCGCGGCAAAGAGCACGACCACGTCGAGCGCGCGACCGAGCAGCGCGGCCAAAACGATGAATCGGGGAAGCGGAAGCGCTTGAGCAGAAAGCCGAGCACGATGAGGCCGAAGACGGGGGCGAGCGCTGGAAGAATATTGAGCATGTAGGAAAAGTATTTCAAAATTTAGCCACGAACTGCACGAACTGCACGAACTGCACGAATGTTTGTCTCGCAATCCTAAATTCGTGCAATTCGTGGCGCAAAAACTCCCATGGCAACAACTTCTCTCGCTCCCGCCGAAAACCAGCGCACCAGTTTGCGCGTGCGGCAAATCCTCGCAACGGTCGTTCTCTGGCTCGTAGCGATCATCTTTCTCGTGCCGCTGGTGTGGATGCTCTCCTCCTCGCTCAAGCCGGACTATCAGATTTTTGCCATTCCGCCGCAGCTGATTCCCGACCCGCCGCGCTGGGCCAACTACCGCGAGGCGCTGACTTACGTACCCTTTGGCCGCTATACGCTCAACACGCTTTTTGTCAGCGCGCTCTCCATTGTGGGCAATCTGCTCTCGTGCACGCTCGTGGCCTACGGCTTTGCCCGCCTGCGCGCGCCGGGCCGCGACGCGCTCTTTATCGTCGTCCTCGCCACAATGATGCTGCCCTACCCGGTCACGATGGTTCCGCTCTATATCGGCTTTAGCCAGCTCGACCTGGTCAACTCGTTTGTGCCGCTGGTGCTGCCGCCCTTTTTTGGCAGCGCCTTCTACATTTTCCTGCTGCGACAGTTCTTCCTGCAGCTCCCGCGCTATCTTGAAGACGCCGCGCGCATGGACGGTGCAAACCTGCTACAAACGCTCTGGCACGTGATCCTGCCGCTCTCGCTGCCCGCCATGGCGACCGTTGCCATCTTCACCTTTCAGAACACTTGGAACGACTTCTTGGCCCCGCTGATCTACCTGCACGACCAGACGATGTACACCGTGACGCTCGGCCTCAACTTCTTCCGCTCGACCTATCAGGTGCAGTGGGCGCTGCTCATGGCCGCCTCGCTGGTGACGATGCTGCCGGTGCTGGTTGTCTTTTTCCTGGCGCAGCGGCTCTTTATCGAGGGGATTTCGCTGTCGGGGGTGAAGGGATAGATAGTCTCTGGTATAATGTTAGCAGGTTAACTGATCCGGGATTTGTGCGGCGTGTCGGCGGTTAGGATTTTGTAGATCACCTTTGCTCCGCAAGGTGACAAAGGTTGTCAACCGACCGGTTGGGGGATTCCGCCGGCTGGTCAGGTAACACCAAGCTTGTCACCCAGCGGAGTATCTGTGACCCACGGCGGGCAGCCAGCGCGCGTCCTGTTGCACGCGCTCTTGGACAATATGAGTTTAGTGAAGGGAGAAAATATGGCATCCACTGCCCCAATCAAAAACGCAAAGTTAAACAAAGCAGAGCAGGCCGCACCGCCGCTGCAAAACGGCGACCACCTCACGCGCGCCGAATTCGAGCGGCGCTACCACCTGCAGCCCAATCTCAAAAATGCCGAACTCATCGAAGGAGTCGTCTACGTGCCCTCCCCCGTCCGCGCCGAAGTACACGGCACACCTCACTACAACATCATCGGTTGGATTTTTTCGTATACTGCAAACACGCCGGGCTTTAAGGGAGCCGACAACAGCACCCTGCGGCTCGACATCGAAAACGAGCCTCAACCCGATGTCGCCGTCTGGCGCGAAGGGGGCGGACGCGCGCTGATTGATGAAGATGGGTATTTAACGGGCGCGCCGGAGTTGATCATTGAAATTGCGGCCAGCAGCGCCGCCTACGATTTGCACACCAAGAAGACCGTCTACCGGCGCAACGGTACGCAGGAGTATCTGGTGCTCGTGGCGCACGAGCAGGAGGTGCGCTGGTTTCGCTGGCACAAAGACGGTCGCGAAGAAGAGCTTTTGCCGGATGAAAATGGGGTGCTCAAGAGCCAGATTCTGCCCGGCCTCTGGCTCCACCCACAGCACTTTTGGGCCGAGGACTTAGCGGGCATGCTGGGCGTGCTGCAGCAGGGTCTGAACAGCGATGAACACAAGACCTTTGTCGACACGCTGCGCGGATAACTTTACCAGGGCAGCGCCTCGCCCGTGTACGAGAGAAAGCTGCCGCTCTGCGCCATCGATAGATCGTCGATCACCTCCAGCATCCCTGCGACCGATTCCTCGACGCTGATGTTGGCGTTGCTCGTCCCCATCTCCGTGAGCACCCAGCCGGGATGCAGCGCGAGCACCACAATGTCATCCTCCTGCACGGCGTTTGCCAGCGTCTTGGTCAACATATTGAGCGCGGCCTTGCTCGCGCCGTAGCTCCAGAAGCGCGCGCTGTTCTTCAGGCCAACCGAGCCGCTGGTGGATGACAGATTGACAATGCCCGCCGGGCCGTCGTCGCCCCCGCCAGCGCGCAGCAGCGGCAGAAAGCGTCGACTGAGCAGCAGCGGCGCCACGGCATTGACTTCGTAAGTCTGCATCATATCCGCCGCCGTCACCGTCTCCAGCGTCTCCTCCCAATCGACCAAAATGCCCGCGTTGTTGATCAGCAGGTCCAGCCCGCTCACCGAACCCTGCACCTGCTCAAACGCCGCCTCAATGGCCGCTTTGTCCGTAACCTCCAGCGGCACGAGGGTCAACTGCTCGCCGTGCTGGGCGGCGAGCGCGTGCAGGGCCAGCGCTTCTTGGGGCTGGCGGCAGGCGGCGAAGATGCGATCGCCGCGCTCCAGGTAGCGCTTGGTCAATTCGAGGCCGATGCCTCGATTGGCGCCGGTGACAAAGATGTTTTGCATAAATCGTCCTCTGCTTACTTGTGAAAAATGATTTTCCGAGTTATTGCGCGGTCGCATTGTGCAGATTGGTTCAGCTTTCAAAGCTGAACCAATCTCACCCCCACCATTCGTCAAAGAGCCTGAAAGATCACGATCAAGCTAGGTTCTGTTGACAATTTGTGGAGAGGGCTTGAAAGGTGAGTCGAGCGCGCCCTCATCCCCAGCCCTTCTCCCAGAATGGGAGAAGGGAGCCAATCTCTCCCCTCTCCCACCCTGGGAGAGGGGCCGGGGGTGAGGGGCCGGGGGTGAGGGCCACTTACTAAATGTCAACGGAACCTAGACTGCTAGAGCTGACGAAAAATCTGTTTCTACTTGCGTTCGGCAGCCGCTTCAAACGCTAAAACAAGCGCTAGCCTAGCGCTACTCCGCCTCGATGCGCACAAAGCCCAGCGAGACAAAATCCTCTCCGGAGAGCGACTGCAGACGCGGGTTGCCCGGCAGTTGGGGGTTGTAAAGACCGGCAATGGCCTGATACTCGGCGGCGGGCAGGGTGCTGGGCAGTTGGAGCCCGGCCTTTTCGACAATCGATTGACCCACGGGCAGCGTGGCAAAAGGCGCGTAGCCATCCGCCGGCATGGTATCCAGCAGGGCGACGGGCAGCCCCTCGGCGTTGAGCAACTGCACAAACCATCGCAGATTGGCGCTGCCCGACGCTTCAAGCTCGTAGCGAATTTCGATGGGCAGCACATCCCCCAAGCGCGAGCGCGTGGGCAGGCGCGCATTGAGCACCCGCACGCGGTTGGGTTGCTCATTACCGGGGGCATCCGTCAGCGGTATGTCGAGCAGGATGAGGCTGGACTCGTCTTCGGAGATGGGCGTGCCGTAGCGCAGCAGCCGGTAATCGTCGTGCCAGGCGGCATCGGCCTGATAGGCGGCGCTCGCCAGCCACTGCTCGACGCTGTTCTCCGGTGCGCTGGCGGCCACGCCGCCGGTGAGCAGCCAGAGCCTGTCGTGCCGGGCCAGGGCACGCGCCAGCAGCACGCGCGCTTCTTCGTGGGTGGCGGAGTCGAGCGCCAGCCCGTAGAGCGGCGGCTCGATGGGGCAGCTGCTGCCGAGCCAATTCATGGGGATTTGAGAGGCCGAGGGGGCCACCGTTACGACGGCGTCGCCGGGCGCGATGCCCTCGCACAGCGAGACAAGGGCTGCGCGATAGCCCATTTGGGGCGCGCCGTAGCTGGGGCTGGCGCTGGCCTGGCCCAGCCACAGCGCAGCCACCAGCGCCGGCAGCAGGGCAAAGAGCCAGCGCACGGGCGGGCTGGGCAACCGATTAAAATCGTCGGCCAGGCGCGCGCCGCGGTTGGGCCCCGCAGCGGCAATGACCAGCGTGTTGGACGCGCGCCACCAGCCGCTCAGCGCCACGCCTAGGGTGAGCAAAGCGGCGATGCCCACCAGCGGCACGAGCCAGCGCACCTGTGTGGTGGCCGTGCCCGTGGCTGGCTCTTGAATTTGCCACAGCCAGGCCAAATCGGCATTGGTGGCAAAATCGCGCAGCAGCCGGATTTGGCCCAGGATGGGGCTGGCCAGCCAGTCGCCCGGCGCCAAGGCGGGCGGGCCGCCTGCCAGCGGATTTTCACAGCTGGCGGGAAAGAGGTTGCACAGCTGTACTTCCCCATTCGTGTAGTTCATCAGCACGGCCAAAGCCTGCACCACCAGCGACAGCGGCGCGAGCAGCACCAGCAGCCAGTGTCGCCAATCCAGCCGCTGCAGATTAGCTACCAGCACTTCGTAAAAGCGGTTGGCATCGTAGCGCAGCAGCTCGAAACCGCGCATCCAGGGCAGCGTGGCAAAGCGATTGACCAGCGGCGCGAGCAGCAGCACCCACAGCGGCCCCAGCGGCACGAGAAATCGCGGCCCCCAGGCCAGGCCGCCCCACCACAGCCACCACGTGCTGTAGAGGCCAATCAGGACGGTGCTGACCAGGAAAATAATGGAGGCTTCGAGGCGATGTCGGCGCATAAAGGCGGGAAAGGCGACCAGCGAGACGATAAACAGCGGCGTGTACCAAAAGACGCCGCGGTAGGGGCTAAAGAGCAATCCCCACAGCCCCTGCCAGATCGGCGTGGTGAAGCCTTCCCCCATATCAAAGCGATAGCCCGTTGCTAAGAAATCGCCGAAGCGCAGCGCATTATAGCGCAGCAGCAGCCCAACAGCGAGCAAAATTGGCAGCAGAAAGAGGAGAATCGCCAGCAGGTGGCGCACCTGCAGCCCGGCGCGCGGCGCGGGGCGGCTCGGGTCGTCGCTCCGCCGCTGGGCGCGTGAAGCGGTGAGCGGAACCAGCAAGATGTAGCTGGCCAGCACGGCGACAATCAACGCGTGGGCGTAGGCGGCGGCAATGGCCAACCCCGCCCCCAGCCCGGCGACCAGCAGCCACGCCCAGCTCGGCAGCGATTGATAGGTGACGGTAGACGATCCGTCGCCCCGTGTGGCGTCCGAAGTGAAGCGGCGCGGATTGCTCCCCATTTGCTCCACCGCTCGCCACGAAATCAGCCCGTAAAAGCAAAGCAGCAGGCTAAAGGCGCTGAACGGCTCGCCCAAGAAGTGGTTGGCGTAGGGCCAGGCGATGGTCGCCAAGCCAAAGAGCAGACCCAGCGCCATGCCAACGCGGTCGGGGTAGCCGAGGCGCAGCGCGGCCAGCCAGAGAAGCAGCGCCGTTAGCGCCGTAACGAGGCCGTTCCAGAGCAGCGTGCCCTGCACGAGGCCGAGGGTGATATTGCGCTGGGCCAGAAAGCGCACCAAGGCATACCAGGGCACGGCCAAGAATGCCGTCGCTGGCCCCTTCTTGCTGTAAACTTCGCCGTTCTCCCCCACTGCGCCCACAGCCTTCCCCGCTGCTCCCCCCGCCGCGCCCCCCGCTGCGCCCCCCGCTGCGCCCCCCGTTGCTCCCCCCGTCTCCGCCGGGCTGTCGCCCCATTGCGTGTAGGCAATTGCGTTGGTGTCCACCTCGCCACGCAACGCCAGCGATTCCGTTACGGCAAAGAGGCTGATTTCTTCCGCGACATGAAATTCCCCGGCGTTGGTCAACGTGTGAACGCAGAAGAGCAGGGCAAAGAGGAGCAGTAGACCGTAGCGTCGAAAAGCAGAGGAATTGACTTTCATGGAAGAAGCTTAAAGATTGAAGATTAAAGATTGGGTTGAGTACGCGATCTTTAATCTTCAATCTTTTTCTCGTTTGTTAAAAGAGTTTCGCTATAAGCCAAACAATCGCAACTTCACCACGGCTCTCGTGTACTGATACAGCACCGACCAGAAGCCCGTTTTGCTGTTGCCGTGGCGACGCAGGATGTAGTAGACGGGCACTTCGAGAATTTTCCAATCGGCGCGCCAGGCCATGAGCAGCAGGCGAATGAAGTAATCGCCATAACCGTAGAAAATTTTATCGAACTTTCCATGAATCTGGAAAAGTCGCTCGCGGCGCACGGCGAAAAAGCCGCTGAGATTGTCCTGAATTTGCGTGTGGAAGAGGAAGCGGATAAACATGTTGTAGATCATGCTGGCCTGGTAGCGCAGCGTCTCTTCCATGCCGCCGCGCATCACAAACCGGCTGCCGATGATCAAGTCGTAATAGTGCAGCAGATCGACCATCTGCGGAATCAGCGCCGGATCGTGGTTAAAATCGGTGTCCATCACGATCAGCGTGCGGCCCACGGCTTCTTCAATACCACGCCGGATCGAATTGGCCAGCCCTTTGTCCCGCGTGCGCACAATCAGGCGGACGCGGCTCTTGCTGTAGGCGCTGTCGAGCGCACTCGTCGTGTCGTCCTCGCCCAGCTCGTAGCGCTGGCGCACGACCTCCGCCGTACCGTCCGGGCTGTCGTCGTCCACCACGAGCAGCTCGTAGCGCCAGCTCAGCGGCGCGAGCTGCCAGTCGATGGCGTCGATCAGGTCGCAGATATTGCCGCGCTCATTGTAGGTGGGCAGAATAATGGAGATGTCGAAGCTGGAGGAGTCGGCCATGTGGGTCGTCGGTAGGTTAAAAGAATTTAATGGTCAATGATCAACGGTGAATAGTCAATTGTCAACTGCAACGCGACCATCCCTCTTCTCATTGACAATTGACCGTTATTCGATTTCCGTAACCACGCCAGCGCGCCGCCGATGTTCTTGCGCGGCCTGCTCGCTTGTAAAGTCTGCCCGCAGCGCTGGCAGCATTGGCAGCATTGGCAGCACGACCAGCGTTGTCGCCGCGAGCTCCAGCGTCCCCCGCGCCCGTCCCGTGCTCGCTCGCCCGGCGACGCCGATTCCCAGCAGGGCATGGAGCGCGGGCATGGCGAAGCTGGCGTGGCGGACGTTGAACGCGCCGCTATCCAGAACGGCGGTGTAGTATAGAGCCAGCGCGCCGAGAAGCCAAACGAGCCCGCTAGCGGGGATGGAGTTGGGGATGGGGTTCGCATGACCTTCAGACGCGCTTTCTCTCCGGCGAGCGCTTCAGCCGCCGCCGCTCTTTATCAGCCAACCGCTTACAGCCCCCTTGCCATTTCGTGGACTACAAACAAGAAGCGGCGGCAAGCAGGGCTGAGCTTGTCCCGAGGCTTCGGCGTGAACTCATAGAGACATCAGATAAACATTGCACGTGGATTGATTAGGCCGCTGGCTCGCCTCTCCCACCGTGTGAGAGAGGCTGGGGAAGGGGCTGGCGAGAGGGGCTGGGGGTGGGGACGGAAGCACTTTGTCCAATGTTTACTTGGCTCGTCTATCAGTCAAACGCTTGCCGAAGGGCTCGCCAAAGCCAGAGCGGCTCACCTTGTCAGCCGGATCAGCACGACCAGCACGGCGACAATCTGCGCGGCGTTGATCCATGTGCTGGCGCGGTGGTGGAGGTTCCAACGGCGGTGGTCGGCGGGGTCGCCGCTGGCGGTGGCGGCATCGCGCAGCCTGTTAATTTTGGGCATGAGCGACTGTCGCGCGTAGACAAAGCCCACCGCGCTGGCGAGCAGCAGGGCCACGTCCAGCCACCAGTCGCGCGGCCCGGCCAGCGACAGCGTCACCAGCAGCAGCGCGCCAACGCCGCAGACAATGGCAAGCACGAGGTAGTAGACTGGAAAAACCTGCCGGATAAAGGGGCCGGACGTTTCGGCGGGCAGCTTGGTAAAAATGAGCGGGGCCATGACCGCGCCAAAAAAGAGCATACCGCCCCAGGCGGTGGCGACGAGGAGATGGGTGGTGTGAAAGAGCAGGGAGTCGAGCATAAGTTTCAACAGTGGTTACAGCGGTAAAATTACGGCAACGAAATTACAGCGACAAGCTGTCCAAGTAGGCGTCGAGCAGGCGGGCGTAGCTCTCGTCCAGCTCGAGCGGGAGGGCAAAGCCCCCGGCCGTTTCGAGCGAGACAAAGCCGTGCATGGCGCTGCGCAGGCCGCGGATGGCGTGCAGCGCGTCGTCGCCGGACAGGTTGGCCGCGTCGAGCACGGTTGAGAGCAATTCTATCAAACTTTGCTGCGCTTGCTGCATTTCTGTGTCCACCGGATCGGCGGCGCGCAGCGTGAGCGGGTAGACGCCGGGGTGGGCGCGGGCGAAGTCGCGGTAGGCGCGGGCCATGGCGCGCAGGGCCGTGCGCCCGCTCTGGCCGACGGCGGCCTGCTGCAAAGCGGCGTGCAGCGCGGTGATGCCCCAGAGCGCGAGGTCGCGCCGCAGGCCGTTCAGCCCGGCGACGTGGTTGTAGAGCGAGGGCACGCGCGTGCCGACGGCTTTGGCGAGCTCGGTGAGCGTGAGAACGTCGCTCGTGCCCGCATTGTCGACCAGCGCCACGGCGGCTTCGACAACGCGGCTTT
The DNA here is from genome assembly GCA_965213535.1 of Caldilineaceae bacterium. Lineage (GTDB taxonomy): Bacteria > Chloroflexota > Anaerolineae > Caldilineales > Caldilineaceae > JBCCFC01. The sequence goes on along the minus strand of OZ243888.1, from coordinate 3,870,804 downwards.
TATTGAGTCCTTGGCGGGGCATGGGAGTTCTCGTTGTTGGGTGGGTTAAAACTTGTAGGACTGGAGATTGGAGATTTTGTACCCTACCTAACTCCTGATCTCCAATCTCTTATAAAGCCCGCCCTTATCATCGCGGCCAACTCATCCCCGCAGATTTTCTTCCGCCTCCCGAATCGCCCCGTCCATCTCGGCCAGCGGCTGCTCGAGGATGCGGCCGTGGCCGACGGCGAGGCGGGCGGGGCTGAGGGCGCGCAGGGCCTTGGCGCTTTCGAGGGCTGTGGATTTGTGCCACGTGGCCCAGGCGGGGAGCGGGAAGAGCCAGCGCACCTGCCCGGCGACGGCGATGCCCGCCTTGGTTTGAAAGGCGTCGCCCGCGATCAGCGTGCCGTCGCGTCCGTCGAAAAAGGCGACTTGCTCAGGCGTGTGCCCCGGCGCGGCGACCACGGCCAGCGAGCCAACGGCGTCGCCGGGCTGGAGCAGCGTGCGCGGTTTTGTCTCGCGCGTGACGTAGGAGCCGCGCAGCTTGACGGACGGCTCGTCGGGCCGCGTCGAGACATCGCCCGCCAGGAATTGGGCCGTGCGCTCGTGCAGGGCGACTTCGGCGTCGGGCCACTGGGCGGCGACTTCGTCGAGCGAGCCAGCGTGGTCGGCGTGGGCGTGGGTGAGGAGGATGCGCGTGATGGGCAAGCCGTGTTCGCGCGCGGCGGTGCTGATGGCGTCGGCGCTGCCGGGAACGTTGGTGTCGATGAGGGTAAAGCCGTCGTCCTCGCGTACGAGGAAGCAGTTCATCATGGTGAAACGGGTCAGTTTGATTAAATTGGGGCCGTGAGTGGTGGCGTCCATGGCGGTCTCCTTAAACATTTGTTAATCGTATTAGTATATTAACTAGTTATATTAGTTTTGTCAAGGGGAAAATCACTTTAGCCAACAGAAGCTGTCACCAGATTTCTGAGAATGGATTGAACGGATTTGAATTGGAATATCACAGCCCGCCCAGAATCCGCTCAATCGCGTCGCGATATTCCAGCGTGTCGGGCAGGTTGCTGTGGCGCGCGCCGTCGATCAGGAAGAGCTCGTGCTCGGTGGGGATGATCTCGGCGAGCTGCTGGCTAAACTGGTAGGGCAGCACCTCGTCTTCCGTGCCGTGGAAGAGGTAGACCGGGCAGTCGACCTCTAGCATCCACTGGTCGGTGCGCAGGGGATATTTGAGCAGGGCGGGCGGCAAAAAGGGGGCGACGCGGCGCACGATAAACCGAATGCTGTAGTAGGGCGCTTCGAGGATTAGCAGCCGTGGGCTGTGCAGCGCGGCCAGCCGCGTCGCCAGGCCGGTGCCGAGCGAGCGCCCGTAGAGCACAATTTGCGATTCGGGAAAGCGTGCGGCCACGTAGTCGTAGGCCGCGTCGGAATCGGCAAAGAGATCGGCCTCGCGGGTGAGGCGACCGCTGCTCTTGCCGTAGCCGCGGTAGTCGATCATAAAGACGTCGACGCCCTGCTCGGTGAGGATCGCCGCCTCGTCGCCCAGCTCGGCGAGCGTGCTGCCGTTGCCGTGCAGGTAGAGCACGACGCCCTTGGCCTCGCTCGCGTCGGCGAAGAAGTGCAGCGCGTGCAGGACGACTTGCTCCTCGCCTGCCTCAGCGGTTAGAAACACTTCCTCAAAGGGTGCGGCATAGGGGAATTTGTAGTCGGCGGGCAGCGTTTCGGGAAAGAAGATCAGCGACTCCTGGCGGAAGTAGAGGTAGGCGCTGACGGCGACGTAGAGCACGGCGATAATGATGGCGAGGGTGAGCAAGATTTTGTAGAAAAGATTCATGAATTCTGGTAAACTAAAGAGGGTTTGGGACGCGGAAGTACGCGAAGACAGGCAGATTTTTCTGGCCGCGTTGACCCCACCCCCCAACCCCCTCCCCGCGCGCGGGGAGGGGGCCTCCGAGGCTTCGTTGATAACGAACCAGCGCTGAGGCGGTGGGGTCGACGCGGCCAATGATTCATGCAGCTTATGCGCACAATTGGTGTAACGCACAGTACCGCGCGCTGATTGCGCAGTCGAGAAGGAGACGTACAATGCAGTTTGATTTGTTCCAGGGGAAGGCGCAGGCGTTCGATTCGCTCGACGAGGCGCTGGCGGCGCTCCACGGGTTGGAGGACGATCCGCTGATGGCGGAGGGCACGCGCATCGTGACGCACCGCGGCAACCCCGACGCGAAGCTGATGATTGTGGGCGAAGCGCCGGGTGCACAGGAGGATCGCATCGGCAAGCCCTTTGTGGGGCCATCCGGCAAGCTGCTCGACCAGATTTTGGCATCGGTCGATCTTGATTCGGAGCGCGATGTCTTCGTCACCAACGCCGTCTTCCGCCTGCCGCGCGGCGACGATGGCGTGCGCCAGGTGCGCAAGCCGACGCCGGAGGAGATCGATTTCTACAAGCCCTACCTGCTGGAAATCATTCGCCTCGTCGACCCGCACATTGTGCTGCTGACGGGCGGCGTCTCGATGCGCGCGGTGCTAAACGAGACGAAGCGGGGCATTACCAAAATGCGCGGGGAATGGCACCAGCAGGTCATCGAAGATGAGGCGGGATCGCACACGCGCTGGATCATGCCGATTTTCCACCCGGCCTATCTGCTGCGCAACGACGCGCGCACGACAGGCTCGCCCAAGGCGCTGATGTGGGAAGACATTCGGGCGGTGCGGGCAAAATTTGATGAGTTGGGATTGGGAGGGTAGGAAGTGTTCGGCGACGAATGAATTCGTCACCTGGTTTGCGAAGTGCGCTTCAGCGCACTGGCGATCAGCTCCACCCAACGCGCTTCAGCACGTTTGGCAAAGTAGGCGGGCAATCCATTGCCAGCCTACTTTGCCGCTAACGAACCAATTTAGGAGAGCAATATCATTCAAATAAGCGCAGTTGGGCCGTTTGCCACCACCGGCGACGAATGAATTCATCGCCTATCCTGCGAAGTGCGCTGAAGCGCACTAGGGATGGCCCCTGCAACGCGCTTCAGCGCGTTTGGCCAATCAGGCGGGCAATTCACTGCTCGCCTGTCGCTGTTGACCAACCAACGCTTATTTGAACAGTATTGAATTTAGGAGAGCAATTCTAAGCAGTCAGGAGTTGGAGCAGCAGGCCAACGATGAGGGGAATGCCGCCGAGGAGCCCCATTTCCAGGACAAACGATTCGGCGGCGCGGCGCAGGGCACGTTCCTGCTGCGCGCTTTCATCGCGATGAGATTTTGCAGCCGATGGGCCATATTGGGCGCGAACGCTGTTGCGCTGACCCTGATCGCCTACCATGCTATAAATGCCAAACGCCAGCAGCGCTACGCCTGCCATCTGAAGGCCATTGGCGTAGCCGTTAAGCGTGCGCCAGCCCAGCAGCCAGCACGCCGTCGCGACGCCGACGAAGATAAACAGCTCAATGCGCACGACGAGCCAGGCGGCGTGCCGCGTTGATGGATTGGCTCTTGTCTGGTGAAGCTGGCGCATAATGATCTCCCTTGGCTCATTTAATTCGATGCCTTCAGCATAACAAGCTCGGAAACGCCGCGCCTGTCGTCAGGCTGGCGACAGGCTGACATCTGAAAACGCTGACATCCAAAAACAGTAGCTCGCCCCAACAACACGACTAGCAAGCCAACCACTTTGCGCGTCCGCGTTGAAATGTTTCGTCCACAAGTTTACCCATCAGTGTCGAACGCTAAAGCCCTCAAGTTTCCCCGTCGGCTCCACTTCCGCCACCTCCATCTCCTCGACGCGGGCGCTCGCTGGCCCATCGCCCAGCGCGTCCAGCATCTGGTCGAGCTGCGCCTCCTCGCCCTCCACCAGCACCTCAACCGTGCCGTCGCCGCGGTTGCGCACCCAGCCCGCCACGCCAATCGACTGCGCCGTGCGCCGCGTAAAGTCGCGAAAGCCCACGCCCTGGACGTGGCCCGAAACGATCACTTTGACTGCTTCCATTGTTCTCCCCTAAATTTGTCAGAACGTTTCGATCCACGAAGGGCACGAAGGGGAGCATGTTGACCCTCTTCCTTCGTGAAACTTCGTGCCCTTCGTGGATAGCTTCAATTTTACTCTTTCCGCAAATCATCGATAGACGCCTGCATCTTGTCAAAGTGCGAGCCGCGCCAGTAGACGCGACCGCAGTTGGCGCAGCGATAGAATTCGTCGTAGTGGGCGGCGGTCAGCGGCTCCAGCTGGTCGACAATTTCCGCTTTGGCCACCGGCTCAATCGGCCCGTTGCAGGCCATGCAGCGGCGAAAGGGCGCGATCTCGTCGATCAAGCCAAAGTGCGTCAGCACCTCGCGCACGCGTTCGTCCACCTGCTCGGCTTGGACCAAGTAACCGGGAACTTGGCCGCTGGCGACCGGTCGCCGCTGGAGCAGGCCGCGGTCGCGCGTGAGGATGGTGCGCCCGTCGGCCAGCGCGATCTCGACGATTTGTGGGTCGGCGTAGTCGGTTTCGTAGAGCGTGTCGAAGCCGAACATGCGCAGGCGGCGGGCCAGCTTGCCGAGGTGAACGTCGAGGATGAATTTCATAAGGCAGAAGAATGGAACGCGGATCGGGCGGATTAGGCGGATGAAGACGGATTCAATCCCCCTCCGTCAATCGCTGCAACGCCCGAATAACCGCGTGCGGCTCGACTTGGCGCATGCGGCGCTCAAAATTTTCGAGCGCGTCCCGCTTGTACAACATTACCGGTACGGACAAGATCGTGGAGCCGATGGTGTCATCTTCTGCTACAAAGTAGACGGTGAGGCCGGTCTCGGTAATCTCGCCGCGCTGGAAGGACGCGAAAATTTCTTCGGCGTCCGCTGGCTGCTTGGGCAAGCCGGGGCGCATGTCGATGACGCGGTAAGGGAAAGCGCGCAGCACGTCATCCAGCGCATGTGGCCAAGCGGCAAGCACGACCAGGCTGGGCTTGTGCCGTTCGAGCGTCGGCGAAAGCTCGGCGTTGGGCGCAAGAAGATGCACGGGCACGTTCGCCTTCTCCGCCCGCCGAAGCACGGGCAGCTCCGCATCCGCCACCACGATGACAATTTCTGCGTCCAGCGCGTTAATGCGCGTCGCGTCGAGCAGGTCTTGCAGGATAGCGTCGCCGCCGTCGGAGACGAGGATGGCAAGTTTGGTAGTCATAAGTAAAACGATTTGGAAACGTGAATACATGCAGACTTCTGAAAGATGACCAAACTCAACGCGGAGGCGCGGAGGCGCAAGGAGAAATCTTGTCTATTGCTTGATTGGATGATAACTACCGGTGGCTACCAGCAATAGGTTGCCCCGGAGGTGCAAACTACGCACCAACGCCTTTGCGTCTTTGCGCCTCCGCGTTAAAATTTCTTCATCCGCGTTTATCTGCGTCCATCTATGGTCAATACTGAACGCTATACGACAGCGGCACAACGCTGATCCACGTCCGCCCCGGCTTGAGCGCGATTTCCGCGCCCGTGCCGTCGAAGAAGCGGGGCGTGTCGCCGCGGCTGTTGCTCTGCCACGTGCCGTCGACGGCGACGCCGTCGCGAAAGACAATCGCGCGCCCGCTGCCAAAGAGATTGAGCCGGATGCTCAAGCTGCCCAGGCTGTCCTCGACAATATCGGTGATCTCGTGCGGCACGTACTGCACCACGACGTTGTCCACGGCCAACTGCCCACCCGTGTTGCCGTCGACGTGCGCGTAGCCGCCCATGAAGCGCAGGTAGCGCCCGTCGCCGTAGGTGTACGTCACGCCGCTGCCGCCGGGATAGGGAATTGCAATGCTGGTGGCGGGTGAGCCACTCGGCGCGTCGCCAAAGGTAAAGCCGCGCACGCTCGTCGCCCCCTCGACGCCCCACTCGGCCAGCCAGCGGCGTGCGCCCGCCGTGCTCGTGCGCACCCGCGTGCGGTAGTCGCCGCCGATGCTCACGGAGTAGCGCGTCTGCGACGGGTCGTCGAGATCAATGTCGAGGTAGGGCGAAGGCGATTCGTGCTTCATCGTAAAGCGCACCCCGTTGCTCGCACCGGAGGCCACGACGCCGCCGTTGTAGAGCGCGCCGAGGTAGTAGTTGATCAGCCGCGCGCTGCGCACCGGGCCAATCTGCGCCGCCTCGTCGCCATAGAAGACGCCGCTAAAGCGCGTGATGCCCAGCCCCTCCATCAAATATTCGTACATCACGTCCGCCTGGCTCGTGCCGAGCTGTGGCCGCGCCGCAGGGTCGTTGTTAATGGCGATGACAATGGGCCGCTGCCCCGCGCGCCCGACAGCCAGCGGCAGCCCCGTCAGCGGATTTATGCCGCCCGGCTGTCCAAAGCCCCCCGGCCCCGGCAGCCCCGGCGCAGGGGCGTTCGCAATGCTGGTCGCCGCGGCGCGCTGCGTTTGGGCGACGTTTGGCACATCGGGCGCAACGTTGTTGGACGCCGGCGCGGGCGCAGCCGCCACGGGCTCCGGCGCCGGGGGCGGGTCGACGATCGCGACGTCCTGCGGCGTGGTGCCGTCGGGCAGCGCGGCGTCGACGAACTGAGCGCTGATCCACGACGGCTCGTCGCGGTTTGCCGGGCAGCAAATCTGCCACCAAGCGCTATCTTCGCTGCGCCCCACAATCTCGAACGATGCGCCGAGTTGCACCTGCCCCAGCCGCGCATAAACCGTTCCCGGCCCGCCGCGCAAATTCACCGCCTCCACGTTCACGCGCCCCAGCGCCTCGCTCGTCTCTACCCCCGCCGCCAACGCCTTGCTCAGGGTGGTGGGTAGCGTCTCGGAAAGCCCTGCCGTTTCCGAAATTTCCGCCGCAGCAGAAATTGTTGCCGTGGGCGAAATCGCCACTGAAGAGGCAACGGCTGAGACGGCCGTGGAGGCAGCGGCTGGCCGCGGCGTGCGCGTAGGGCGAACCGCCGTGGCGGCGTCGGTCGGCGCGGGCTCCGTCGGGATGCGGGCCACGTCGCTGGCTGTCGAGCCGCCGGTGGGCAGCAGATCGCGGGCGCGCTCGAGCAGCCGCACGTAGACAAAGAGCGTTAGCAGGATGCCGAGGCCGACGAACGTCAGCATGGCAAGGCGGGAACGATTGGTGGGCATGGGGGAGGGAAGTAGCGGTTGGTCACAGCGATGAAAGCGACGTTGATTGTTACGCCTATGATAGCGGCTGCGGCGCGTCTGGTCAATCAGCCGAGGAGTGAGCACGCCCTCGTGCGAACGGCCAATTGGTCACAGGAATATCATTTTGGGCAGAGCTGGCACGAGGGCCTGCCTGCTCCTCAGCTGTAGGGCGCTCGCCAAGCGCGTTTTTGTTACCCGCACCGCCAAAGTTTGTCCTCACCTCGCTATCCGCTGTATCCTACCCCGACCATGCAACGCCTCGCCCGCTCCCCCCACCTGCCCGACCTGCTGATCCTGGCCCTGGCCGCCGCTGTGCGCTTCTGGCGGCTCGGCTACCACAGCATCTGGTTTGATGAGGCCATTTCGCTCCAGTGGGCGGGCTACGACTTCGCCTACACCTGGCGCACCACCTTTGCGCTCGTCCAGGAAAAACATCCGCCGCTCTACTACGTGACGCTCGGCGCGTGGCAGCGGCTGATCGAGCCGCTTGGCCTCGCCAGCAGCGATATTGCCCTGCGCGCGCTCGGCGCCGCGCTCGGCGTGCTCACCGTCGCGGCCACGCTAGGCTTGGCCCGTCGCCTCAGCGGCCAGGCAACGGGGCGATTGGCCGCGCTGCTGGTGGCTTTGTCGCCCGCGCTCGTTTGGTATAGCCAAGAATTGCGCATGTTCCAGCCCGCCGCGACGGCGCTGGTCGGCAGCGGCTATTTTTTGCTGCGCGCGTGGCAATCGCCGCGCCGGGCGGCTCGCTTTGGCTGGTGGCTCGCCTTTATCCCAACGACGGTTGCCGCGCTCTATACCTATCTCTACAGCGCCTTCCTCCTCCCCGCGATTGGGCTTACGCTACTATTTCTCAACTATCTTGAGCCGCAGCTGAACGCAGATAGACGCAGATATTTCTTTGCGCCTTTGCGCCTTTGCGTTAAATTTTTTGAAGGCGTTGCCGCGCTGGCAGTTATTACGCTGCTATTTTTGCCGCTCGCGCTCAATGCGTGGGCAGTCAACGCCGCCGAGAGCGAAGCGGGCCGCCCCTTCGCCAACCTCGGCGGCACGCTCCTGCGACAGCTGCGCACCTTTACGATTTGGCGCGTCGAGTGGCCGGGCTGGCTGGTCGGGATAACGCTGTCGGTTCTAGCGATCTTGCTCACGGTCGGCCTCTTCTTGCCCAATCGCAAAGTCGACGAGCAAAAACTCCGCGTAACTCCGCGTAAGTCCGCGGCCAAAATTCCTCTGGCTCAACTCTGGCTCCTCCTCTGGCTCGGCCTCCCGCTCCTGATCGGCAACCTCCTCCTCGCCAGCAACGCCACCATCTTCCGGGAGGATCGCTACTTCCTCTACCTCGCTCCCTTCGCGCTGTGGGCCATTGCCCGCGGCGCGGTGATTTTGTCCCAGCGCGTGCGATTCATCGGTGTACTCAGCGGCGTCCTGGCCGTACTCATCGTGGCGTCGGCCCTGCCTCGGCTGTGGTCACCCGCCACGCTGCGCGAGGATTGGCGAGCCGCCGCTCGCTACATCGCCGCTCAACAGGAGGCCAATCCCGCACTGCAATCCACCGCCATCACACACATCGGCTACACGCACCCCGCGCTCGAATGGTATCTGCGCCAAGCGTTTGACTTTGATGCCCTGCCGCTCTACCATCCGTGGGAAGGGCCGCTGGCTGCTGAGATGAGCGCCGACCAAATCGAGGCCGAGATCGCGCCGCCGCTGCTGGGGTTGATTAGCGTGCTCGACGCCGAGAGCGTCTGGCTCGTGCAGCGGCTCTTTCCCGGCGAGGACGATAGCCGGCTGGTGGAGGGCTGGCTTGACGACAATTTCCCGCTGCTGACAGAACAGTACCCGGCGGGTCTCAAGCTTACGGGTTACGCGCTCCAAAGCGAGTTTGACGAGCTGCCCACGTTGTCACCGTCGGCTCACGAAGTCGACAAAGAGCTGGCGCCGGGGCTGGCGCTGGCCGCCTGCGAAATCACCACGCCGGTGGTGAGCGCCGTCGAGCCGCGGCTGGGGCGGGCGGGCTGGGTGCACGTGCGGCTGTGGTGGCGGGCGACGGGCGAGATCGGTAAAAATTACGCTGCACGCACGCGCGTGGTCGGCGACGATGGTGAGTGGGGTGGCTCGGTGCGTGCGGACGAGACAATGGCGCGCTTGCCGACCAGCACGTGGTCGCTTGGTCTGATCGTCCGCGATGAGCACGATGTCAACCTGAACCCGCGGACGCCAAGTGGAGATTACGCGGTGGTGGTTGAGGTATTGGACGAAGCGGGAGCGGCGGTAGGGCAGGCGGCGTGTGGGACGGTGCAGGTGGAGTAGGTTTAATCGTTAACGTGAAGTGAACATCCCCAGGTGCGAACGTATCAACGAGATCGGTACTTCGACGTGTTATACCCAGCCACAAAAGCCAATGCGACGGAACCAACGTGCTTTCGGAACACAAAGCTTTGGGGGCGCGAACCGTTCGCATTTGAGAATGCTCACTCCACAGGTGAACCAAATCTAAAAACATGATGAACGCCCCCCTCAACATTGAACAGCCCAACGAGCTGCTGCGCTACCTGCGCGACACGCAGCGGATCGCCCCCGACGAAACGCCCGTCTTCGAAACGCTCCGCGGCGGCGTCTCCAACCGCACCGTGCGGGTGACGCGACCTTCCGGCGAGGCGTGGGTGATGAAGCAGGCGCTGGCCAAGCTGCGCGTAGCCGTCGATTGGTTTAGCTCGCCCGAACGGATCGGGCGCGAGGCTGCCGGCCTGCACCACCTGCACGCGCTTGCGCCAACCGGTACGATTCCCGCGCTCATTTTCGAGGACCACAACCATCACCTGCTGGCGATGGAGGCCGTCGCCGAGCCGCACGTCAACTGGAAGACGCTGCTGCTGGCGGGCGACGTGCAGCAGGCGCACGTCGAGCAGTTTGGTCGGCTGCTGGGCACGATTCACCGCGCGTCGAGCGGGCGTAACGATTTGGTTGAAGCATTCGGCGACCGCTCCTTTTTCGAGACGTTGCGCGTCGAGCCATACTACCGCTATACTGCCGAGCAGCACCCGGCAACCCGTCCCTTTTTTGATAATCTCATCACGGAAACGCTGTCGCAGCGGCTGGCCGTCGTCCACGGCGACTACAGCCCCAAGAACATTCTCGTGTGCAACGAGCGGCTGATCCTGCTCGACCACGAAGTCATCCACTACGGCGATCCCGCCTTTGATCTCGGCTTCTCGCTGACGCACCTGCTGAGCAAGGCGCACCACGTCGGCAATCAGGATGCCGCCAAGCGCACCGAGTTTTTGGAGGCGGCGCGTCTTTATTGGCAATCGTACCTGGACGCACTGGGCGATGTCGACTGGCGCGAGGGGCTGGAAGTGCGTGCCGTGCGCCACACGCTGGCCTGCCTGCTGGCGCGCGTCGATGGTCGCTCGCCGCTGGAGTACCTGTCGAGCGCGGAGCGGGATTGGCAGCGGGAGCTGGTGCTGGGGTTGATGGCGAATCCGCTGTCAACCGTGGCGCAGTTGGTGGCGCGATTTGGCGAAAGGGTTGAGTTGGATGGATCGTGAGTGCAATGCACGACGTGGACGACAGCTCGTCTGCTTCCCCGACGGACGCCGTGCAGCGCACTCGCGGCAACGGTTCATTTGCGCTCTTGCTCACATTGCATAGCGCTTGAAAGCCGGTCGAGTGCATTGCACGGCGTCACCCAAGTTGGCACACCAAATATCAACCACGTCGTGCGTTGCACTCATAACCCAACCGTACGACTCAACCGATCTCTATATCCTGAACCAGAAACGAGAAAGCGACACGTGTCGACTATACAGACCCTCTCTGCCCTCGAAATCCTCGACAGCCGCGGGCGACCCACCGTGCAGGCCACCTGCATCCTGGCCGACGGCAGCACTGGCGCAGCTTCCGTCCCCTCCGGCGCGTCCACGGGGCGGGCCGAGGCGCTGGAGCTGCGCGATGGCGACCCCGCCCGCTACGGTGGCTTGGGCTGTCGACGGGCCGTGGCTCACGTGAACGGCGAAATTGCCGAGGCGCTGGCGGGCCAGGATTTTGATGATCAACAGGCGCTGGATGAAGCGCTGATTGCGCTGGACGGCACGCCCAACAAGTCGCGCCTGGGGGCCAACGCCATTCTCGCCGCCTCACTTGCCTTTGCCCGCTCGCAGGCAACACAGCGCAACGTCCCACTCTACACCCACTTTGCCGACATCCTCGATGGCAAGCAGAACCAACAGAACCCCCGCGAGATCGGCCCCCTCCCCCCCTGGGGGAGGGCTGGGGAGGGGTTCCTGACCATCAACCTCTTCTCCGGCGGCAAACACGCGGGCGGCCAAGTCGCCATCCAGGACGTGCTCGTTGTTCCCCACGCGCCGACCATTGACGAGGGGCTGGCGACGACCTACGCCGTCTACCAAGCCGCCGCGTCGCTGATTGCCGAAAAATACAACATGCGCGCGCTGACGGCAGACGAAGGCGGGCTGGCTCCGCCCTTTGCTGACGTCGAATCGATGCTGGGCGATGCGGTCGAGTCGATTGAGCGGGCGGGCTTTACGCCGGGCAAGGAGGTGTCGCTCGCGATTGATGTGGCGTCGAGCCACTTTTTTACCGACGGGAAGTATCTGTTGGGTAACGAAAAGCTGGATGGATATGGCATGATCGACGCCATTGCCACCTGGTGCGACGCGTATCCAATTATCAGCGTCGAAGATGGGCTGGCGGAGGACGACTGGTCACACTGGCCACGGCTGCGCGAAGCGTTGAGCGGTCAAGCCATCACGCTGGGCGATGACTTGCTCTGCACCAATTCAACGCGGATTCAGCGCGCCATCGACGAGGGGGCGGCGGACGCGCTGCTGCTCAAGGTCAACCAGATCGGCACGCTGAGCGAGGCGGCGGATGCTTGCCGGCTGGCGCGCTCGGCGGGCTGGCGGGTCGTCGTCAGCGCGCGCAGCGGGGAGACGGAGGACGATTGGCTGGCCGATTTGGCGGTCGGCTGGGGAGGGGACTACATCAAGGTGGGGTCGATCAATCAGTCCGAGCGGCTGGCGAAGTACAATCGGCTGCTGGCAATTGAGGCGGAAATAAATGAGGAATAAAAAAAATTTGCCGCGGATCGCGCGGATTACGCGGAAGAGATTTGTGGTTGACGAAGAAATTGAGTAGAAACCGAGATTTTTCGTCAACAAATCAAAAATCCGCGCAATCCGCGCAATCCGCGGCTAAACCAAGGAGCGAACACGATGAATCAAAACGGTCACGATCTCCGCAGCCAGGCCTGGTTTGGCCGCGACGACCTGCTGGGCTTTGTCCACCGCAGCTGGATGAAAAACCAGGGCTACGCCGAACACGAATTTGATGGGCGACCCGTGATCGGCATCTGCAACACCTGGTCGGACTTGACGCCGTGCAACGGCCACTTTCGCATCTTGGCCGAGCAGGTCAAGCGCGGCGTTTACGAGGCGGGCGGCTTTCCGCTGGAGTTTCCCGTGATGTCGCTGGGCGAGGCGCTGATGCGACCGACCACCATGCTCTATCGCAACTTGGCCTCGATGGATGTGGAGGAGACCATCCGCGCCAACCCGCTCGACGGCGTTGTCCTCCTGGCGGGCTGCGACAAGACGACTCCCTCGACCATGATGGGCGCGTGCAGCGTCGACCTGCCGACGCTGGTTGTCTCCGGCGGGCCGATGCTCAACGGCAAATTTCAGGGGCGCGACATCGGCTCCGGCACGGACGTCTGGAAATTTACGGACGATCTGCGCGCGGGCACGATGGAAGTTGCCGACTACATGGAATCCGAGGCCTGCATGTCGCGCTCGGACGGCCACTGCAACACCATGGGCACGGCGTCGACCATGGCCTGCATGGCCGAATCGCTGGGCATGGCGCTGCCGAGCAACGCCGCCATCCCCGCCGCCGATTCGCGCCGCAAGCGGCTGAGCCACTTGGCAGGCAGCCGCATCGTCGAGATGGTCAAGGAGGATTTGCGCCCCTCGCAGATTTTGACGCGCGAGAATTTTGAGAACGCCATCATGGTCAACGCGGCCATCGGCGGCTCGACCAACTTTGTCGTCCACCTGCTGGCGATTGCCGGGCGCGTGGGCGTCGACCTTTCGCTGGATGACTTTGACCGCTTGGGCAGCGGGCTGCCGCTCTTGGTCAACCTGATGCCGTCGGGTCAGTACCTGATGGAGGATTTCTACTACGCAGGCGGCGTGCCGGTGGTGGTGCAGGAATTGAAAGAGCATCTACACATGGATGCGCCGACCGTTACGGGCAAGTCGATCGGCGAGAACACGGCGGGCGTTGTCTGCCACAATCGCGACGTGATCGCGACGGTCGAGCAGCCGCTGATCGAACGTTCCGGCATTGCCGTGCTCAAGGGCAACCTGGCCGAGCAGGGCGCCATCATCAAGCCAAGCGCCGCCTCGCCGGAGCTGATGCAGCACCGTGGCCCAGCTGTCGTCTTCGAGGATATCGACGACTACCACGCGCGCATCGACGACCCCAATCTCGAAGTCGACAAGGAGTCGGTGCTGGTGCTCAAAAATGTCGGACCAAAGGGCTACCCGGGGATGCCGGAGGTGGGGAACATGGGGCTGCCGCAGAAGCTGCTGGCCCAGGGCGTGCGCGACATGGTGCGCATCTCGGACGGGCGCATGAGCGGCACGGCCTTTGGCGCGGTGGTGCTGCACACGGCCCCGGAGGCCGCGGTTGGTGGCACGCTGGCGCTGGTGCAAAATGGTGACATAATCGAGCTGGACGTGCCCAATCGCCGCCTACACTTGGACGTGTCGGACGCCGAGCTGGCCCGGCGGCGCGAGGCGTGGCAGCCGCTGCCGCCGCACGACGAGCGCGGCTACGTCACGCTCTACACGCAGCACGTGCAGCAGGCCGACAAGGGCGCGGATTTTGATTTTCTGGTGGGCAAATCGGGGTCGGCGGTGCCGCGGGATTCGCACTGAGGTTGAACGGCGAAGAGATTGAACCACGAAGGCACAAAGACACGGGGAGCGATTCTTCTTCGTGTCTTTGTGCCTTCGTGGTCTCAACTTTCTGAATCGCTACGAGGACATAGTTTGCAACTGCTCGACAAACGTCGCGTGCTCCGGCGTGTCGATGCCCTGCTGCAGAACGTTGAGCACGGTTTGCAAATCGCCGCGCCAAAAGGCATCGACATCCAGCCACAGCCCCGGCAGCGCACGGCTGCGCAGCACGCCCCGCTCGTCCGGCTCGATCTCCTCCATTTCGCCGCTCTGCCAGTTAAACCAGCGCACCTCCTCGTCGTGAGTAAGCAGTACAAGATATTCTTGCACGCCGTTACGTCGATAGGCGCGCAGCTTGTCGTGCAGATCATAGGCAGCGCTGGTAGCGGCGACTTCGACAGCAAACTCGGGTGCGCCTGCTAGGTAGTCGTCCTCGTCAACAATTGCGCGGCCACCTTGCTGAATCCAAAGCATCACATCTGGCTGCGGTTCATTTTCCAAATCAAGGCGAACGGTTCCATTATCGCCGCCGCCAAGACGAGGCGTGGCAGACAGATAAACTCCTGCCCAGGTGGCCACGTAGAGATGAGGTGAGCTGTGTTTTTGAATGCGAACGGGAGAGGGCACGTAAACAACTCCTTCGATGAGCTCGGCTTTTTTGATTTCGGGATGTAGATGATAGCGTCGCTCGAACTCGGCGCGTGTCAGGCGGTCGCCGCTTTGAAGGGGCACGGGGCGCGTATCTCCCTTTTGCTCTTTCGGTTTCGACGGGCGCTTGCTGGTAACGGCTTCCACAATTTTCTCCTTAATTTCAACTCATCACCCGTCAATTATACCAGAAATTCACAGTATTTCTACTGTGAATTTCTACTGTAATTTCTCCGCTCCCCCCGCGACAGCTCCCGCTCCAGCTCGTTAATTCGCTCGCCCTGCGTCACAATCAGCTCGGCCAGAAAGCCGACCAGCACCAGCAGCACGCTGATGACCGCCAGAGTGAGCGCGGCGAAAAAGAGCGGGCGCACCTGCGTTTGGAAGCCAAAGTAGTAAATGGTCAGGCCCAACAAAATCAGCCCGCTGACGACGAGACCCGCAAGGCCAATCCCGCCGAAGAAGCGCATTGGCTTCTGGCTAAAGACGAGCAGGAATTTGAGCGTGAGCGCATCGAGCAGCGAGACGGGAATGCGCCACACGCCAAAATTGCTGCGACCGGCGGGGCGCGGCTGGTAGAAGGTCTGCACCTCGCCGATGCGGAAGCCCTGGTGCGCGGCGATCATCAGCAGGAAGCGGTGCCAGTCCGAGCGCAGCGGCGGCAGCGCGTCGACGACTTCGCGGCGCAGGGCCTTGATCCAGTTGCCGTCGTGAATGCGCAACCCCGCCAACCAGCGCATCGACCAGTTGTAGACGCCGCTCGCCAGCACCTTGCTATCCCTACGCCCCTGTCGCCAGCCCGCCACGGCGTCGAGATCGTGCGCCTCCAGATGCTCGACCAGCGCGGGAATGTCGACCAGGGGATCGGACTCCATGTCGGCGGGGATGAGGATGATGATGTCGCCGCGGGCGGCGCTAAACATGGTTTGCAGCGCGGCCGTCATGCCGCGGCTGCGGCGGCGGGTGAAAAGGCGCAGGCTGGGGTAGCGATGGGCCAGGTCGGCCAGCACGCGACCCGTCCCGTCGCTGCTGCCGTCGTCCACGACGAGCACCTCGCCCTCGCGCCCCATGGCGTTGAACGCCTGGAAGCTGCGCTCGACCACGTCGGCAATGGTCGCTTCTTCATTGCGCGCGGGAACGACGATGGAAATCGTATTCATGGCCGCGCGGTCAATGCAATAAATTGGGGGGAGGCCAACCAAATTAACGCAAAGGCGCAAAGGCGCAAGGGGGTAGGTTGGTCATTTCGAGCGGATGCGAGAAATCTGGTTATCATCGACGGCAAAGCGGCGTTGATGACAAACCAACGAACTTGCATAAGCGGTTCGTTTACTCCATCAAGATTTCGCGCTGCGCTCGAAATGACAGTCGAGTATCCTCTTTGCGCCTTTGCGCCTTTGCGTTGAAATGCTTGCTTTACCATGCTTCGTCGAAAAATCTCCGCACCACATCAACCACGCGATCCTGCTGCGGCTCGCTCATTTCCGGGTAGAGCGGCAGGCTGACGCACGTATCGGCGACGCGCTCGGTGATCGGCAGAGCGCCGCGGGCCAGGCCGAGATCGGCGTAGGCGGGCTGGAGGTGGAGCGGGATGGGGTAGTGAATACCCGCGCCGATGTCGTGTGATTTGAGATGCGTGAGCAGCGCATCACGCAATTTGGTTCGCGCATCCGGTTGGTCCACATCAGGCTGGACGCGGACGACGTAGAGATGCCACGCCGAACAAGCTTCCGGCGCGACCTGCGGCAGATGCAGAGGCAGCCCAGCCAGCAAGCTGTCGTAGCGGGCGGCGAGGCGGCGGCGCGACGCCGTCCACGCGGCGAGATGGGGCAGCTTGGCGGCGAGAATGGCGGCCTGCAGCGTGTCGATGCGCTCGCCAAAGCCTTTAATTTCGTGGAGGTACTTGTCCGTGCGCCCGTGGTTGCGCAGCATGGCGATTTTGCTCGCCAGCGCCTCATCGTTGGTCGTGACTGCGCCTGCGTCGCCGTAGGCTCCTAGATTTTTTCCCGGATAAAAGCTAAAGCAGGCCACGGATGGCACGTCGCGCGTCGTGTCCCCAACTGTCTGACCGCACCACGTGGCACCGTGTGATTGCGCCGCGTCTTCGACAAGCGCGAGCTTGTGCTGGCGGGCGAGGCGCGTCAGCTCCGTTAAGTTGGCGGGCTGGCCGTAAATGTGCACCGGCATCAGCGCGCGCGTGGCGGGCGTGATCGCGGCGGCGGCTTGCGCCGGGTCCATGGTGTAGGTGCAGGGGTCGATGTCGACCAGCACGGGCGTGGCGCCAACGGCGCTGATGGCCTCCGCCGTGGCGATAAAGGTGTGCGCCACGGTGATGACCTCGTCGCCGGGGCCGATGTCGAGCGCGCGCAGGGTCAGCTCCAGCGCAGCGGTGCCGCTGCTGATGCCGACGGCGTGCGCTGCGCCGCAGAACGTGGCCCACGCGGCCTCAAAATCACGCACGGCGGGGCCCATGATAAAGCTGGTATTTTGCACCACGTCGGCGATGGCCGCGTCGATGGCAGGCCGGATGGCGCGGTATTGCGCCTTGAGATCGACAAGGGGGATGGGTTGGTGGGTCATGCCAAAGATTTTAACGGAAAAGGCAACGAAAGAAAAAGAAGCTTGGACGCGGAACTACGCGGACCAGAGGGCGGGCGAGGAGTGAACACGCCCTCGTGCGAACGGGCCTGTGTTGAAGCTTAAGCCCCCAGCGGCAAAATAAAATAAGCGCCGCGCGTGTCGTCGCCGCGGATAATCGGATGCACCGCGTAGCCCAGCGCCAGCTTGAGCCGGTGGTTGGCGACATTGTCGCCGCTGCTGTGGGAGCGGATTTGAAAGAGCCCGCGCGCTTTGGCTTCGACGATGAGACACTCCTGCAGGGTACGCCCAACGCCGCGCCGTCGGTGCGCTTCCTTTACGGCGAAGGCCAGGACTTTGGCCTCGCGCAAAATTTCCCCGTTGAGTTGCACGGGCGGGCAGTCGCTGTCGGGGCCAATCCCTTGGACAACAAAGCGCAGGAAGCCGAGAATTTCGCCGTCGGAATGGGCGACCAGCATGTGCGAGCTGTGATGCCACTCACCCGTAAAGGCGACCCAGTCGGTTTGCCCTTGCTCGGCGACCACGTCCACGAGCTCAGTCCAGCACGGATGGGTGGGCTTCCATTCTTCGATGATCATAAGATGTACCAAACTCGGCTCTGCGAAATACTACACGTTGAGCATGAAGCCGAGCGCAATCATCAGCGCAGCTTCTGCTGGCGCAGCTGCTCGTCGATCCACGCTGCGTCGTCGTTGGAAAGGGCGGGGGGCGGCGGCGCGCTGCCGTAGTCGATGCGGCGCTCGTAGCGGGCGCCGGCGTAGACTTCGCGCAGGGCCGCGCCCACGTCGAGCGCAACGTCTGGATCGGGGCGGCGCAGGGGCACGGGGACGATGGGCAGCGGCTCGCGTAATTCGATGGGCCAGATGTCGAGGTTGGGGCGACGCTCCGCCCGGCTGAGGAAGATGAAGTAGGGCTGCTCCGGCAGCGGACGCGCCACCTGTGGGCGAACGCCGGCGCGCAGCAGATCGATTTCGAGCAGGTGGGCGTCGGTCTGGAAGAGCTGCTGCCGCTTGCGCTCGTAGGCTGGCGCGCCGACTTGGCCAAACGCATCCCGGCGCTTGTTGGCGGGCGAAAGCAGCTCGATGGCGGTGATCAGCTCTTCGCCATCCACCGCTCGCACCTCCAGCCGCGCGTAGCGCGTGGGCACGTTCATGACGGCGGGCAGCGTCAGCGGCGCCGTTGCCAGCCCGTTGGAAAGCGCAGGCGGAGCAGCGACCGCCACACCCGCTGCCGGGTATGGCTCTGCTTCCAGCACGCCCACATCCGGCACAGCCGCTCTGCGCGCCGTCGCAATCTCCAGGCTCTCGAAGGTCACATAGGGCGTGATGGCCGCCACATAATTCGGGTTGAGTTGGCGCTGGATTTGATTACGGAACTCGTAGATTAAGCTGCTGTGCACATCGGGCCACAGGCTCGGTGCTTCCAGAAAGGGGTCCATGCCGGGAAAGGGCAGGTTCATGATATGCCTCCACTCAACGGTGACGACTCAACGGTGACGACTCAACGGTGACGACTCAACGGTGACGACTCAACGGTGACGACTCAACGGTGACGACGCTAATCACGTCGAAGTATAGCACGAATCGAGCGCTACGTCAGCGACACCTTCTCGCCGCCCGCATCCAGGCTACGCTGGGCGGCCTCCAGCACGCGCACCACGCGCAGGCCATTCTCGCCATCCGTCCGCGGCGTCGACCCGCTGCGGATGCAGTCGACAAAGTGCTCGACTTCGGCGCGCAGGGGCTCGTACATCTCCAGCTTGGGGATGAGGATGTCGCCGCTGTGCAGGCGATATTGAAATTCACCGTAGATCGGGTCGCCCTTGCGGTAGACGCCCTTGTCGTAGATGCGCACCTTCTCGGCGCTCACGTCGTCGTAGACAATCATCTTCTCGCTGCCGACGACCGTCATCTCGCGCGTCTTGCTGGGGTCGAGCCAGGAGGCGTGGGCGTGGCAAAGCACCTCGTCGGGAAAGTGCAGCGTCAAGAAGATCACATCCTCTACCGCGCCATTGAGGCACTTTGCGCCCTGGCAGCTCACGGCCACGGGCATCTGCTCCAGCAGGTAGAGCGCAATCGAAATATCGTGGGGCGCAATGCTCCAGAGCGCGTTGATGTCGCTCTGCACGCGGCCCAGATTGACGCGGCGGCTGTAGAGATAGTAGACGTCGCCCAGCTCGCCGCGCTTCATGGCCTCTTTGATGTAGCGCACCGCCGGGTTGTACTCAAAGACATGGCCAACCATCAGCCGCAAATCTTTCGAGCGTGCCAAGTCAACCAGCCCCTGCGCATCCGCCACCGTCATCGACAGCGGCTTTTCGACCATGACGTGCTTGCCCGCCTCCAGCGCGGTGCGGGCAATGGTCGCGTGTGTGCGCGCGGGCGTGGCAACGATAATGCCGTCGACTTCGTCGTCGGCGAGCGCATCATCGAGCTGCGTTCGCGGGGTAATCTCTGGGTAGAGTGACCCCGCCTTGGCGAGCGCATCATCGCTGGCGTCGACCACGGTGTGGAGCGTCGCGTGGGGCAGGTGGTGCACGTTGCGCGCGAGATTTGGCCCCCAGTAGCCGTAGCCGATGAGGGCGATGTTGGTGGGTGAGGAAGTGGATTGCATAGCTGTTTTGGCTGCGAATTGGACTGATAGCGAGGATGCTTAGCGGGTAAATAAAGACGCCCAAAGGTGACCGTCACTGTCCGAATCATCGCAACGTACCCTACCGTGGCGTGGACCGTGACTGTCACCGGCAGGCCAGATTATCATAACCGGCACTCAATTTTGCATTATTTCTGGTGCAAGGGTGGGTGACCGTCACTGTCCACGCAATTTATCGCGAGCCAGCTTGGTATGGGACAGTGACGGTCACTAAATAGACGACATCACTAATTCAGCGCCAGCAAGGCGACCCCCACCACAATAATCGACGCCGCCGAGAGCCGTTGCCGCAAGTGTCCTTCCTTGAGCAGGAAGACGCCCATCAGCACGGCAATCACCACGCTGCTTTCGCGGGCGGGGGCAATGTAGCTCACGGGCGCAACCGTCATGGCCGTGAGAATCAGAATATAGGACAAAGGGTTGAGCAGCGCAATTCCGACCACGCTCCAGCGATGCGTTTGCCAGAGGTGGCGCACTTCACCGCGTTGACTTGGCCGCAGCGCCAGCGGCGCCAGCACCACCGCGCGCCCGACAGCGGAGGCGTAGTCGAGAATGAGCGGCGGCACGAGAATGACGCTGACGGCAATTTTGTCCCAAATCGTGTAGCTCGCAATGATGCAGCCGATCAGCAGGCCAAAGCCAATCGCGAGCGAGACGCCCTCCCCGCGCAGCGCATTCACGCCGCCAGAAATAAGAAAGACGCCCAGAATCACCAGCCCCGCACCCAGCAGGGCCAACGCGCTGGGATTCTCGCCTAGGAAGAGAATGGCGGCGATGGTCGAGAGCGTTGGCCCCGTGCCGCGAGCGAGCGGGTAGATGACGGAGAGATCGCCGACGCGGTAGCCCTGCTGGAGCAGCAGAAAGTAGGCGAGGTGCAGCACAAAGGTGCCAGCCATAAAGAGCAGCGCGACGCCGTCCAGCCGCGGGCGCTGGTCGAGGACAAAGTAGAGGTTGATGGGAAAATAGAGAAGGACGGTCAGCGTGGAGAAGAGCCAGACGAGGGCTGGGCCACTGGAATCGATGCGCTTGGTGAGCAGATTCCACGTGGCGTGAACGAAGGCGGCGACGATTACCAGCGCGAAAGCAAAAGCGGTCATTCCGCGTGTGAAAGCGGGGTGAATTCGACTGTCTCTACGCTGCCCCAAAGTTGTGGCGATTCGGCGGGCAAGTCGCCGATAGCAACGGTCGCTGGCCCCAGCAGCGACAGCTCCTCGATGGCCTCGCCGGGCGCGCTCCCTGCCGTGCCAACAAACGCGTGGCTCCAGCGCAGGCGAGCGCGCAGGTCGCTCGCCACGCCGTAGCGGGCCAGCGCGTCGATGGCCGCCTGCGCCTCGACGGCAAGCTCCTCACGGCTCAGCTGCACGCTTGCCTCGTCCGCCACGGCCCCGGCGACGATTGTGCCATCGGGCCACGAATTGAGCCACGCGGCCATCGCATTCAGCTCCGCCGCCGCCCGTTCGACGGTCCAATCGCGCTCGCCGGAGGTGTCAAAGGCGGCGACATCGAGCACTGCCCCCTCCGGCGAAAGCGCGGCGAGGTTGTAGCCCCGTGTGTTCGGCGACAGATCGACGCCATCAACAAAAATCTGTGCAAAATCGCCGACCTGCTCGCCCGCGCTGCGCACGAGCAGGCCGCTGGCCTGCGCGATTGGCTCGTCGAAGGTGAGACGCAGCCGATCCACGCGCGCGGTGGCTACGCCGGGCGGGATGGCGAGCAGGAGTTGATTATTTTCGATTTTCGATTCGAGCGGTGCATTATTTAACCGCACTTCGATGGGAAGGCCAAGGGTACGCAATTTGTCATTCCCGCGAAGGCGGGAATCCATGGATGGTCGAGCATGGATTCCGGCGAAGGCCGGAATGAGACTTGGCCTTGACTTGAATGCCCCGACGATAGTGGTGGGTGCGTCAGAGCTTAATATGGCCTGTGAAATGAGAATCGTACCGCCCTCATCCGGCACATCAACGAGCAGATTGGCTTCGGCGCGCACGGCGTGGCGCACGCCATCCAGCGCCACGCTCGACCAGCCTTCGGCCAGATGCAGCGTGGCCGACGGGTCGGCGAGGTCGACCTGCCACGCGGCCTCTTGCTCGCCAATAACTTTGTATAGCCGAATCGCGCTGGATTCGCCGCGCCAATTCTGCCCGCGCCACTCGTCGATCTGCTCGACGGGCAGCGCCTGCTCAACAAAGTCGACGAGCTGCGGCGTCGCTTCGTCGAGGTGCAGCGTGATGTAGTCGACATCGAGAAAGTCGAGCACGCGCGGCGCAATCAAGCGGTTGCGCGCGATGAGCTCATCGCGCTGGGCGTCAACCTCGGCGCCAATCTGCGCATCGTCGGCGTTCATCAGCGCGATCAGGTCGCCGATGAGGGGGGCATCGGTGAAGTATTGAAATTTGTGTGCCGGGTTGCGGCTGGTGTTGCCGCCCAATCGCGGCCGCCCGTGCTTGCTTTGATACCACTGCTGCATCATGATCAGCTCGCTCGACCGGCCCAGCACGCGCGCCCCGTTGCGCCAGCCGGTGGGCAGTTCGAGCAGGACGCCGTCTGAATCGTTACTGTCGGGGAGGGCGGCAAGGTCACGATAGATGGAGGGGGATTGCGAAAAATTGAGCGGGAGCGGTGTCGACAGATGCTCGGAGAGAAAGAGCGTGGCGATGAGAATAGTGCTTAGTGCGCATTGCGTACTGCTTATTGGCATCCGACCTCGTCGCCGCTGCCAATAAGCAATAAGCAGTACGCAATACCTCACCCCAAACGCTGCCAACACCGCCACACAGAGCATCACCACCACGCTGTAGCGGCTGGGGTAGCGGTTGCCGGAGAAGAAAGGGAGCTGGCTGACGAGGGCGAAGGGGCCGGGGATGGGGAGGTCGCGCCCGGCCACACGCAAATTCGGGCCGAGGGTGAGCAGCCAGAAGAGCAGCAGGTTGAGCGACCAGTAAACTGCAGCGGACTTGCGCCGTCTCCACAAGAAGACGATGCCAAGCGCAGCTAGAATAAGGGCGCTGTAGCCGATGTAGATGTGCTGGGCTTTGTCGTTGAGAAAGGGCAGCGTGGCGACCCAATCGCCGAGGAGCGGGTGCAGCCGCGTGGGCACGAGGTAGCCCAACAGGTCGGCGCTGTAGCGGTCGGCAAAGCCGCCGCCGCTGGCGAAGAAGTCGCCCTCGCGCAGGAGGTCGGGCAGCATGGCGGCGAGAAAGGGGGCGATGCCGAGAGTGAAGAGGGCGCCCATGAGGAGGTGGGCGAGGAAAAGGTGACCAGCCCCCGTAGCTTGAACCTGCCGAAGGCGGAGAGGGGTGGAATTGTCAATGGTCAACGGTGAATTGCCGATTGTTAATTGGGCGAGCGTCCAAATGAAGTGGATGCCGATGAAGATGAGCAGGAAGGAGGCATAAGTTAATTCGGACCATGCTTGGAGCGTGAGAAAGAGGGCGGCCAGGGTGGCGTTGCGGTAGGTTTGGCGCGCGGGCTGGCGACGCTCGACGCTGCGGCCAACGCGCAAAACGTAAAGCACGCAGAAGGGAAGCCAGTGGCTGCTGGCGATATTGAACTGACCGAGGCTGGCGTAGAAGAGCTTGGAAGAGGCGAAGGCGTAGATGAGGCCGGCGAGAAGGGCGGGGAGGAAAAGTTGGGAGATGGGGAGAGGGGGAGATTGGGGATTTGCCCCGCTCTTCCCATCTCCCCCTCTCACGTCGCCAATCACATGCAAAGCCAAGAGAAATGTGCCGTAGCCGCCGAGCACGAAGGTGGACAGGAGCAGCAGATTGCTGGCGATGATCAGGCTGCTGGCGCTTTGGAGCGGCACGCTGAGCAGGCCGTTGAGCGGGGTCAGCGTGTAAAAGGCGAGGTTGATGTCGACGGGATGGAACATCCAGTCGACGTGGAAAATGTCGAAATTGAGCTGCTCGACCAAGCGCGCCTTGATCCACCACAGATTCCACGCCAGCGCCGGGTCGTCGATGCCGTCGCCGGGGACGTGGGTGGTGAAGCGGGCGGCCAGCGGCCACGTCAGCGCGAGGGCGAGCAGCGTGTAGAGCGCGAGCGCGAGGAGGTGGGGGCGAAGGCGATTTTCCGACATGAAGCTGATGGGCGTGGTTAGCTCTCTACTCGCCCGATGTGATCGTCGTCGTGTCGGTTGCCGCGACCGTGTCCGTGAGGGGTTCCGCGGTGGGGAAGGGGTTGCCGCCGATCTGCTGCAGCAGCGTGCCGACGCGCACGCGGCTGATTACGGCCAGTTGGGGGTTCTCCTCCTGGGCTAGCGCAAAGGTGCGCTCAAATAGCTCGACGGCCAGCGCCGGTTCGCCGCGCAGCTCGGCTGCATTGCCCAGCAGGAAGTACGCCTGTGCGTTGTCTTCGTCGAGGGCAAGCGTTTCGTCCACGGCCGCTTCGGCGCCACCTAAATCGCCGACGCGCAGACGGCTTTGGGCCACGAGGTTCCAAAATTCAGCGGGCGCTTCCGTCGACACGTCGAGTCCCTGTGTCAGCCGCTCCTGCACAACTTGATCGTTGCCCAGCCGCTCGTTGATCACGGCGGACCAGACGATCAGCTCCGGCTCGTTTGGCGCTTGCTGACGCGCCTCTTCGACGACGACCAGCGCTTCGTCCCAGTTCTCCTCCAGGATCAGCTCGTCCAGCGCGCCGTTGACGTCGAGCATGAGCAGCGTTTCGAGGCTGGGCGGGAAAAAAGTGTCGAGCGCCCAATAGGTGAGCACCAGCGCGAGGATGATCGAGCCAAAAATCAGCGACGTGCGGCGCAGCGAGAGATAGCGCCGGGTGGAAAGCGTCGCGTCCAGGTGCCACCAAAAGTTGGTGGTGTCCACCTGCTCGTGATCGGCGTACCGTTCGCGCAGCTTGCGCAGCCCCCCCGCGCGACGCGTCGCCCGCACGAGGGCTTCCGGCTTGGAGCTGAGGCGGCTGTGCAAGCCCTGCCGCCGCCCGCGCTCCGGGCGCAGGTCAACGCCGTTCTGCTCCAATTCATCAAACCGCCACTCGATGCGGTCCAGCAGCAGCAGAAAGTCTTCGACATTGTCCGCCGTGGGGCTGACAACGAGCCGCTCGGCGCGGCTGATGTCGTCGCGCACGGCGTCGGCGGGCGCGTTGGCGCTGGTGTTGATTGCGTGGGCCATGGGGAAAAAGTTGCGGGTGGCGGGTGGCAAGTGGCTGGTGGCAAGGGTTTGTTAAACTTTGACAGATCCGCGAATATCGTAACGAGTTATAGCACAGATGGCAAACCCTGCCACCCGCCACCCGCCACCTGCTACCTGCGACTCCGCCACCTGCGACTCCGCCACCTGCGACTCCGCCACCTGCTACTCCGCCACCTGCTACTCCGCCGTCACCTCTCCGTTCATCTGCGCAACTGCCTCCCGTGCCTGTACCTGCTCGTCTTCCGCTGCCTCTTCCGCTGCCTGTGCCTGCTCCTCTTCCGCCGCCTCTTCCTCGGCCTGAATCTCACGGTAGACGCGGTTGATGCCGGATTTGATTTGGCTCTCGATTTTGGCTTTGCGCTCGGGCGGCACCTCAAACAGGCCGACCATTTCGCTTACGAGGCCGCTTTTGGCTTCGTTCTTGGTCTTGCCCTCCAGGTAGTAATCGCGCACGCGCCCGCGCAAAAATCTGATGTACTCTTCCACCTTCTTGATCGCCTCCTCCCCGCTGACTTTCGCACCGGGGCTGCAAATCGGACCGTGACCCGGCACAAGCAGCTTCACATTCAGCTCGCGGATAAACTGGAGCGCCGCCAGCCACTGCAGCGAATCCGCCTGCGCCATGTAGGGATGCTGATCCACCCAGATAATATCCCCAACAAAACAGACGCTCTCCTCGCGCAGCAGGACGATGCAGGTGGCTGCGGTGTGCCCGCCCACGAAGATCAGCTCGACATCGCGCTCGCCGTGTAGCAGGTGGGCGCGGCTGGTAAAGGTCATATCCGGCGGCACAATGATGATGTTGTCCAACTGCGTCTGAATTTCGGGCTCACGCTTAAAGCTGTTGCGCACTCGATCCTTGAAATTTTCGGTGTAGCCGGACATCTCCTTGTGCGCCCGCTCGTGGGCGACAACGTGCACGGGTAGGAAATACTGGTTACCCAGCGCGTGCCCCCGATGGTGGTCGGTGTTGACCAAATAGAGAAAGGGCTCGCCCGGATATTCCTCCTCCACCTGCTGTCGCCAGTCCTTGGCCTGCTCCGGAATCAGCGGTGCATCAATGAGGATGATGCCCTCCTCCGTGTGGATAAAGCCGGGCGTGCAGCCGCGGTAGTGGGTGTTGATAAAAACACCGGGGGCGATCTCCTCGCGTTTGCCCAACCCCGTTACCCCGATGCGCACAGCGCTTCGTCGCCTTGCCATGGTCTGATTCCTTTCTGAACGCTAAATACATTTGATGCGGTCGTTTGTTTATCATATTAAAGCAGGTCGGTTGGTCAATGTCAATTTATTTATATTATGTAAACTGGATGGCGGCAAAAAATTCCGGCCCTTTTATCTAGCAGTCAGCGGTTTCAGTTGATTCGTGGTGCGTGGTGCGTGTACCGGTACACGCACCACGAATCACGAATCACGAATCACGAATCAACCCGTTGGTACACGATTAAGGGAAGCCCCCAAATTTTTGTCTGCACTTACCCGCGCCTGTCGGCGCTCGCCCGCTTTCAAAATGAAGAACGCCCCGCGACGGCACGGCCGTTTTATTTCAACACCGTTTCTTGTTACAATGTGGTTATGCTGATTCGTCGCCCCGCTTCCTCTCGCAATCGACCCTTCGTGCTGGCGCTCGCCGGTGTGGTGCTTTCGATCCTGCTGGTGGCAACGGTGGCCGCGCTGATCTTTGGCCTGGGCGCAGGCATTGTCCTTGCGCCGACGCCCACCCCCACGGCGACGCCGCGTGGCGCGCGCGAGCCGACACCGGACGCGCGCGCCACGCTGGTCGCCGAGGACGTGCTTACTCAAGTCGCCTACCAAGGCGAATTGCCCCGCTCGACGCCCAACCCCATCTTGCTGCCCATTGTGGCGGATTTGGTGGCGGGGCGGGCAACCGATGTCAGCGAAGCGGAGGCGGCGGCGGTTGCCGGGAGCAACGATAAAGCGGAGGGCAGCCAGCCCACCGGCGGCGGCGGACGGACGGTGCTCGTGCCCGTCGTCTCCAATCCGGGCGCGCCCACGCCCACGCCCTTCTCCACCGCAACGCCCACGCTCGATCTAGTGCCTGCCCCGCTGGCGTCGCCCACGTTGGTCAGAATCGACATCCCCATTGTGAGCCAGCCCGGCAGCACGCCAACGCCGTCGTTCACGCCGTTGCCTACTGAATCGTTGCCTACTGAACCGCTGCCCACTGAACCGCTACCCACTGAATCGCTGCCTACCGAGCTGCCGTTGGCAGCAATTCCGCCCACGGAGAGCTTCACGGAAACGCCCGCGCAAATACCCACGGAAACGCCCACGGAGACGCCCACCTTCACCCCGACGCCGAGCCCCAGCGAGACGCCCTCGCCGACGGTCACGGCGGGCACGCCGACGGCCACGGACTTTCCCTTTGGCGTCGCCTCGCTCAACGCCCGCATTTACGCTGGCGATTCCGGGCGCGACACCCGCGGCTTTCCCGGCCCCGGTTTGCAGTACACCAGCCTGGGCACGTTCAGCCCTGAAACGGAAGTCGATATAATTGGGCACGGCGCAACGGGCGAATGGGTCTTCGTTTGCTGCCTGGACGGACGCAACGTTTGGATGCGTCAGGCCAGCGTGCGTCTGCTGGACAACTTTGTGCCGGAGGGCGCGCCGGAGGGCTTCAACCCCAACGACGTGCGTCGGCTGCCCCTGCGCACCGTCGAGCCCAATCTCACGCCCGCGCCGGAAGCCACGCCGTCGCCCATACCGGCGGACGATTTTCCCCAGCAACAGCGTCTGCCCGGCAACGAGGCTAGCCAGCCCACGCTGCCGAGCGCGCTGGCCGTCGCCTGGAGCTCGTCGCCCGCCGGTGGCGACCTCGTCTCGCCCGCCGTCGTCTCCGGCGACAGCGTCTTGGTCGCCAGTGCGGACAACCACCTCTACAGCTACAACCGCAGCGCCGGTTCGCAGCAGTGGCGGCTGGACATCGGCACGCGCGTCACCGTGGCCCCCGCCGTGCGCGACGACCTGATCGTGGTGGTGGACGTAAACGGCAGCGTGATTGCGCTGCGGGACAACGGCAACAGCGCCACCGAGCTGTGGCGCAGCAGCAACGGCAACCTGCCGCCCACCAGCGGCCCCACTTTTGCAGGCGATCTGCCGCTGGTGGCGGGCAGCAACGGGGCTACGCACGCCGTCGCTATCTTTAACAGCAGCGGCCAGCGCGGCTTTGCGGCGGCGCTCGACGCCCCGCCCCAACACCCGGCCTTTGGCGATCAGATGACCTACATCGGCCATGCGGGCGTCTCCGCCTACGACATGCGCTTTAGCACGCTCGTCTGGAGAAACAGCTCGCTGGGCACGGTGACGGCGCCGCCCGTCTACAGCTGGCCCGGCGTGCGAGCCGCCGCCGATCTCTACGTCGCCGAAGCGGGCGGCGACGTTGTCTTCCTCGATGCCAACAGCGGCCTCGTCCTGGATCGCTACGACAACGACACCGGCAGCGACACGGTGACCGCGCTGGCCGTCAGCGACGCGCACGTCTACGTGGCGGGCAACAATTTTCTTTACGCGCTGCGCCGCACGGATGCCAAACAGGCCTGGCGCATCAACCTGCCGGGCAGCCCCGTGGGCGCGCCCGTAGCGCAGAGCGGCGTGACCATCGGCGACGAGCGCGTGCTGGTGGTCACAAGCGTGGGCGTGGTGCAGATTTACAGCGGAGCCACCGGGTCGACGCTCGTGAGCGCCACCGTGCCCAGCGTCGGCGGCGCGGCGGCCGCGGGCGGCAACTTTCTCTTTGTGCCCGGCGCAGACAGCACCCTGCGTGCGTATCGCGGACCGTAAGGTCCGTTGACAATTCGCTGATGGCCTAAACGTAAGTGGTGCGCGACGCCCCCATCCCCAGCCCTTCCCCCACGAGTGGGGGAAGGAAGTCTTCCTCTCCCCTCTCCCATCCTGGGAGAGGGGCCGGGGGTGAGGGCCAATTACTCCACCCCAATTTAGCCCACCCAACCACCCTTCCATGACCAATCGCTCCCCCCAAAACTCATCTCCTTCCCCCGCCAAACCCGGCTGGGAGGCGCTGCTGCTGGCCGTGTTGGTGATCGCGCTCGTACAAATCACCAGCTTTGCCGAGGGGACGTTGGGCACGCTGCGCCAGGATGTGCTGGCCCACCCGATCCTGGGCAATCTTGTGCCGCCGCCGGGCGAGGAGGCGCTGTGGCCATTCGAGCCGCTCGGCGTGCTGGGGATTGCGCTGGCGCTGGGGGCACTGCTGCTCTACCTGCTGGTTGACTTGGCGGCTGGTCGGCGGCAAGAGGGGAAAGGGCTGCACGGTTGGACACCGTGGGTGCCGTGGACAAAATGGACGCTGCTGCTGGTTATCATTGCCACGTCGGTCGTGGGGCCGACGCTCAAGCTCGCGCTGCTGCGTGACAGCATCGGCCCCGGCAGCTACAGCCACGACGGCGGCGTGATCCAGACGGAAGCGACGCTCGCCATGCTCTTTGCCGGCCAGAATCCTTACGTCGAGGATTACACTGAAACGCCCATGGCCGTATGGGGGCTGCCCGAATTTCGCACCGCGCTTTACCACTATCCCTACCTGCCGTGGACCTTTCTCTTTAGCGCGCCCTTTTACGCCCTGGGGCAGGCGCTGGGCTTCTACGACCAGCGGCTCGTCTACCTGCTGCTGCTGGCGATTGCGCTGGCGCTGGCCCCCCGGTTATTTGGGACGCAAAGGATTGCGTCGCTTGAAGAAGAACCGGTTGGGCGGGACGAAGCCGAACAGGGCAGCTACCGCTCGCGCCGCGGGCTGGCGATTGTCGCGCTGCTGGCGCTCAACCCTATCATGGGGCTGCACGTAATTTTTGGGCAGAACGATGTGTTCGTGTTGAGCTGGATTGTCTTCAGCCTGGCGGCGTGGCGGGGGTGGCAGCGGCGCGCCGCAGTGGGGGACGAGCGGGCGACGCGCTGGCGCTGGGCTTCGGCGGCACTCTTTGGCGTGGCCTGCGCCAGCAAGCCAACGGCATGGTTTTTCGCCCCCTTCTACGGCCTGCTGCTCGTGGCGGACGAGCGTGACCTGCTGCTGTCGGGGTGGCGTGGGCTGCTGCGGCTCGTGCCAAAGATTGTGAGGCGCGCGTGGCCCGCGCTGCTCGTCTTCGGCCTGATTCTTGCGCCCTATGTTGTTGACGCGCCGTGGCACTTCTACGACGACGTCTTCCGCTGGAGCAGCGGCGCGGGCGAGACGGGCTATCAAATTTGGGGCTGGGGCGGCAGCAATTTTGTGCTGGCCTTTGGCGGGGTGGTGGACCGCTTTGTGCAGTGGCCCTTCTGGATCACGGAGGTCGCGCTGGCGGGACCGCTGCTGGGCTGGCTTGTGCACCGCCAGCAGCGCGACAACACGCTGGCCAACGCCTGCTGGCACTACGGCCTGCTGCTGCTGGCCTTCTTCTACGCCAGCCGCTTTCTCAACGAGAACTATTTGGGCTACATTTTTGCGTTTTTGGCGCTGGGGTGGGTAAGCGGAATGGGCGGGGAGGAAGCTAACGCGGATAAATCGCAGTGGTGAACGGCGAACGATGA
The DNA here is from genome assembly GCA_965213535.1 of Caldilineaceae bacterium. Classification (GTDB taxonomy): domain Bacteria; phylum Chloroflexota; class Anaerolineae; order Caldilineales; family Caldilineaceae; genus JBCCFC01. The sequence continues at coordinate 3,840,174 of OZ243888.1, read as the reverse complement.
ATGGTGAACGAAACCCACCGCCACGGAAGTGGCCCCTTCTCACTCACCACTCACCATTCACCATTCACCATTTTCTTACCTCCATCCTTACCCCTAACCCGTCACCAGCGACCGCTCGACAAAGCCATTCTGGTAACCCACGCGCTCGTCCGACTGCGCGAGGAATTGATACGCGCGGTTAAATTCCTCGACGTACGTGTGCGCGGCCTGTGGGCTGTCGTCGGCGGCAATTTCGACGAGCGCGCCCAGCACCGTAACCAGCGCAATAATGCTGGGTAGCGGGCCAGCGGCGCTAGTCGGCGCGTAAAGCACTTCGTCCGACATGCGGTTGACCGGGCTTTCCATCGAGCCGACAATGCCTAGCGTGGCGCAGCCCTGGCGGCGGGCGTAGGCCATGGCGCGCGCCACCTCTTCGCCATAGGGCGTGGCGCTGATGCCAATGACCAAGCTGTGGCGATCCAGATTTATCAAGGTCGCCGTGCGCTGCACCACATCTGCCTCCACGGCTTCGGCGGAGAGGCCGCGGTGGCGCAGCTGCTGGGCCATCATCTTTGCGGCGGTGACGCCGTAGCCTTCGGCCACCAGCGCAATGTGCCGGGCCTCGCGCAGGAGCTGTGCCACCCGCACCACCTGCTCGGGCGAGGCGTGGGTGCGCGTCTGGTAGAGATTTTGCCGCTCCTGCTCAATACGTTGGACAAAGGTTTGCGCAGGGTCACCCGGCGTCAATTCTTCCGGCGTGTAATGGGCGTAAATCTCCTCTTTGACCTGCTGGCGCACGTCGCCCAGCAGATCGGGGTAGCCGTTGTAGCCCAGCCGCTGCGAAAAGCGCACCACCGTCGTGGTGTCGACGCTGACGGCGTGGGCCAATTGGGCAGCCGTCATAAACGCCACTTCGTAATAGTGGCTCAGCACATAGTCCGCCACCTTGCGGTAGCTGCGGCTCAGATTGTCGTATGATTCACGAATTTTTTCTCGATACATGGCGTCTTCCTCACTGCTTGGGCCGTGCGCTTGGCACGGGCTGGTTGCTGTAATTGTCTCCGCCCGTTCAGCACGGGGACAGCTTCAAAAAAATATGACGATATGGACTGGGCAGGTATTACCAAAGAAGCGCCAACGTATGCCCAAAATGGATAATTAGTAAACCGCCGAACCGACACGAGGGTGAACAGAATTTGTGGCAGGCTACTAATCACGGCCGGCAACGAGCCTGTTTCCAACTTGTTGCGTCACCCACAATCACACGCGATGCAAGTGGACGAATGCTGGCGATCTAGCTTAGAATGGAACTAATCGACTTGGCGAGCGTCTTTATCTTCGCCAATTGATTTACACGAGCATCTACTATCCCTGTCTAGCCCGATACGCTTTAGCCCGATACGCTTTAGTCCGATACGATTAACCGTGGTCTACTTTACGGCTTGGAAAAGCCAGGCAATTCTTTCTCCAGCGCAAAGCGCCGAGCGAACACGCTGTGGCTTTGCGCCTTCCCCGATCCAGCAAGTCGGGCAAACGTCTGCCTTGTGGCTGGCGGGGCTGCTGCTTTTGCTGCTGCTCGCTGGCTGCGGCGAGACGCGGCAAACGCGCGCCCAATCGGCGCCCAGCGTGACCGCTGCTCAGGCCGCTTCGGAAGCCGCACCGCAAACCGCGACGGCAACCGCGCGCCCTACACGCGCCCCGGCCACCTCCACACCGCCCCCCACCGCGTCGCCCACGCCGGACAGCAGCCGGGTGCTGCTGCCAATTGTGGTGGCCGCCCCCCAAGCAACGCCCGATCCAGCCGCGGCGTCACCGGCGGCGGGTGTGGCAGAAGCCGAAATCTCGCCAACTCAATCTTTAGCGGAAGACGATGTTGTGGTGAGCGACACCGAGACGGTGACCAATGTCGCGTTGATCCCGCCCCCAGCGGCGACCTTCACCACCGACGTGACCCCAACGGAGACGCTGTCGCCCACCAGCGTCGAAGTTGCCGCGCTGCTGGACGATCTGGCCCTGGACGTGACGGTAGATAATCTGCTGCCGCCCGCGCCCAATGCCGAGGCCGGCTCGCCGCTCGCCGTTTTGCTAACGGCGGTGGCCGCACCGGTGGATCCCGCTGGTGCAGAGACACCTGCCCCCTCCGCAGCGACTGTTGGCACATTGGAGGAACCTGCTGCCGCTGCCGATTCAGAAATAGTTGATGCACTAATTGTTGATGACGCAAACTCCGCTGATTTAGTTACGCCAACTTTGCAAATTGATGCGCCACCGGCGGATAACGAGTTAAATGTTGTGCCAGATGTGGCGGTAGAGCCACTTGTAGAGCCACTTGCAGAGCCGCCCGCAGAGCCAGCCACGCCGATTCCGCCGCTGCCCGGCCCGCCGCCGCCCATGCCGGCGGTCAACCGCGCGCTGCTGCCCAGCGACGGCGTCGCCCGCACGGCGGAGGTGCCGGTGCTGATGTATCACTACCTGAGCGAGCCGCCCGCCGATGCCAACATCTATCGCACGGATTTGTCCGTTGCGCCCAACCGCTTTGTCGAGCACCTGGATGCGCTGCGCGGCGCGGGCTACACCACGATTTCGCTCTATGATTTGTACAACCACCTGGCGCTGGGCGCGCCGCTGCCCGAACGTCCCGTTCTACTCACCTTCGATGACGGCTACCGCGACAACTACGTCAATGCCTTTCCCCGCCTGCGCGAACGCGGCATGACGGCCACCTTCTTTGTGGTGACAGATTTTATCGACGCCGGGCGCGAGGAGTACATCACGTGGGAAATGGCGCGCGAGATGCAGAATGCGGGCATGTACATCGAATCCCACGGTCGCGACCACACGACGCTGCAAAATCGAGAGGCGGACTATCTGGTGTGGCAGGCGCTGGGCAGCGCGGAGACGATCCAGTTCGAGCTGGGCATTACCCCGCGCTTTGTCTCCTACCCCGCGGGCGAATACGACGACGCCACGGTCGACGTTTTCCGCAGCGCGGGCTATGTCGCTGGCTTTACCACGCGCCAGGGCAGTCTGCAGCGCAGCGACGACCCCTTCCGCCTACCGCGCATTCGCGTGCGCAATACGACGACGGCGGCAGAGCTGTTGGCGCTGCTGGAGCTGGATTGGTCGACCGTGGAGGAGGAGTGAGCAGGGGAGAAAGGTTGGTGGAATGGAAAAATATCTAACCGGCCGCAGCGCCGTCGTTACCGGCAGCGGGCGGGGGATTGGGCGAGGGATTGCGCTGGCGCTGGCGGCGCGCGGCTGCAGCGTGGCCGTCAACTTTTTTCGCAACCGGGCGAGCGCCGAGGAGACGGCCCACGCCGTCGAGCAGTTGGGTGCGCGGGCGGTGGTGATCAAGGCCAACGTGGGGCGCGAGGAGGCGGTGCAGCGGCTGGTCGATGAGGCGGCGGCGGCGCTGGGGGGCGTGGAAATTTTTGTGGGCAACGCGGCGAGCGGCGTGCAAAAACCGGCGATGGAAATTGACGCCAAGGCCTGGGCGTGGACGCTCGACATCAATGCCCGCAGCATTTTGTTTGGCGCGCAGGCCGCCGTGCCCCACATGCGACGCGCGGGCTGGGGCCGCATCCTCACGCTCAGCAGCCTGGGTAGCCGACGCGTGCTGCCGGAGTACAGCGTCGTCGGCATCAGCAAAGCGGCCATCGAAGCGGCGACGCGCTACCTCGCCGTCGAGCTTGCGCCGGAGGGCATCATTGCCAACTGCATCAGCCCCGGCGTCGTCGACACCGACGCGCTCACCCACTTCCCCAGCGGAGACGAGATTCTGCGCAACGCACGCCTGCAGACGCCCGCCGGTCGTCTGGCAACGCCGGACGATGTTGGCGCGCTGGCCGCCTGGCTCTGCCGCGACGAGGCGTCGATGATCGTGGGGCAGACGATTGAGGTGGACGGGGGCTATAGTTTGTTGATGGGTGGATAGGGCGCCGCGATCGTTTGATTGTGCGAATGGTCAATGGCATTAAGTTAAGGGATTACTCGTTCCACACTCTGCGTGGAATGCTCTGCCGGACGCTCCGCGTCCAGGCTTGGGTGCCCCTGCAGAGCGTGGAAACCAGATGGCTTAACTTAACGCCATCGTGCGAACGGTCGGAACGCATTGTGATGTCCTAGCAAGACAAAGACTTTCCAAACAGGTAACTCTTATGAAATTTAGGCTACTCCAATATCTGCTCCTCGCCGTCTGCCTTGGCCTGTCTGCTTGTTCTACTTTCTCATCCCGTGGGTATGTGTTTAAGGAAATCGACGTTATTGGAAAATATCAAGCTGAATACGAGCAATTACGAGTACCGCAATTCAGAACGCTTGATTCAGTTCTGGTTTCTGGAGTTGAAGAGCTTACTCTGAGGGAAGATGGCACATTTATACATCTCTTCTACGGTGAGACAGGTGCAGAAGAACAAAGGGTCGAAGATACTTGGCGACTCGATTCTGAAGGTATACTGCATTTGAATAGCGGTTTATGGCCACAACTAGGGACAAATGGATATCACGATTTCAATAATGGTAAGGGACGCTATTATATGAAGGTCAAAGGTAAAGAGGTTGTGCTAGATGGTACAGAGGTCTTAATGTTGGTAAAGCTTCCTAGATCTCGAGGAGTCTATCTTGAGCATCTACCAACCGGTGATCCCGATAGTCCAATCGTGGTACGCCTCATGAAAGTTGAATGATTCAAGGTTTCTTGCCTTCGTAATGGTTTGATTTTTATTTCTGGTGGGCGACCACTTCAATTTTGGGAAAGCGCTCTTCGTCAAACCCAGCCAGCGACTGCGGCCCGCCCGCGCTGACCTCCGCGTGAATCTGCTCGGCGGCGGCGCGAAACCCGGCCAGCTCAATGCCCTGGCAGACGTCGGGCAGATCGCGCAGGCGGAGCAGACCGCGGCGCATCAGCTTGACGGCGCCGGGCCAGTTGCCACGCTGCATCTGGTAAAAACCGACGCCGACCTGGAGAATGCCCTGGTACAAATCGCGAATTTCGCGCGGCTCGTCCATCCAGGCTTCCTCAAAAAAGTCGTGCTGCGGGTAGAATTCGCCGCGGTTAAAGGCGGCGACGCCCTGCTGCGCCAGGAGCGGCAGCGGCTCGTCCCAGCCGTCGGGGTAGCGCGTCGGCGGGTCAAGGTGACGCGCCACTACTTCCACCAGCGACGACATCATGCGGCTGCGCGCCCAGGCGTGATCGGCCCCTGCGGCGCGTGCGGCCCGCAGCGTTTCCACGTCGACGTGGCTGCCAAAGGCGTAGAGCGGCACGGGCTTGGAGTGGGGGCGCGCCTTGAGCCGCTGAATGGCGAGCGTCCAGTCGCCGCTGGCCTCTAGATCGAGCAGGGCGAGCACGGGGAAGTGGCGATCCACCGCAGCGACAAAGTCCTCCGCCGTCTCGGTCATGATGGGCCGCCCGCCCTGCGCCGCAATCACATCTTGAATGCGCGTGCCCAGCAGCAGATCGGGCACGAGCGCCACCACGGCACGGCCAGCCAACGGCGCCTGCCCATGGGGCAATGGTGCGGCAGACGACGGGGAATCATTCATTTGCAATCTCGCTCTTCGCTGTGGGGAACGCTATAATCATCAAAATTTGCTACGTATCCTACGAAAGACTGTGGTAATGGCCGCAGAGTTTGATATACTGCGCTGGCGCGGCAGGCAACCAATGGCTTTTTTGACGATTCGTCGTGCACGAAATTTTGCGGTTGCCGTTGATTTAGGCCAATCTACAAATTTGAGAATAGGCAATCATCCGCGTCTCCAGCAGACGCCGCGACCGGTGCCAGCGACCAAGCGGCGTGTGTCGTGCGCCGGGGACGCTAATCCACTAAACACTTGATTTTCTGGGCATTGCCCCCAGTTCAGCCATCACCAAACCACCATTATGGATCAATCTATCTCGAATTCAACAGAATCACAAACCACCGGCGAGGCCGTCGACGGCTCGCTTAGCTACGAGGCTGCATTTGAGCAGCTTCAGCGCGTGCTCGGCGCGCTGGAGAGCGGCGACCTGCCGCTCAACCAAGCGCTGAACCAGTACGAGCGCGGGGCCGCGCTGGCCGACCACTGCATGAAGCAGCTGGACGAAGCCGAGCTGCGCGTGCGGCGCTGGCTCCCGCTGGAGGCGTCGGATGCCACCGGGGCAGGGACTGGGGCAGCAGACGAATTGCGCACGGTTGATCTGGATGATTGGGCACAAGGCTGATCACGAGCCCGATCGACCTGTGGCTGCGCACCGCAACTTTTTTTGTTTGCAGGCGGAACGTCTGATAAACAACTTGTGCGTTCACCCTACGTTTGTCCTACTTGCCGCGCTTTTGAGTCCGAAATTGGAAGGATGTTGTATAGCTAGATCGATAAAGCAGACGTGGCCATTGTCAATTCTACCCGGACGTTATGCAAAATTACCACCGCACACTAGGGCTGCCGCCCGATGCCTCGCCTGAAGAGATTCGTGCCCAATTCAAAAAGCTGGTTCGCGTTTATCATCCCGATCGCTTTGCGAGGCCGGATGAGAAAGAGTTTGTGGCACGCAAGCTCAGCGAGATCAACAACGCCTACGCTGCGCTGACGGGCAAGCGATCCACCAGCGGTGACGGTGCGTCCGGCAGCCTTGGCGGCAACGTTCCCCTGTTGCCGCGCCCCGTGATCTACCCGGACGTGCTCAATTTTGGCAAAGTGTCGCGGGCCGGTCGCCAGCAGATGGTCTTTCAGGTGGGCAACGAGGGGGGCGAAGCCCGGCGCTTTGGCCTCAGCGTGAGCAACCAGAACGGCTGGTTCCAGGTGACCACCGGCAAGCAGGTCGACGATCAGCAGCCCTTCCCCGTTGAATTTATCGTTGTCGCCAACGCGGAGACGCTGCAGCCCGGCCACGACTACAGCGGCTGGATCGACGTCACGATGGACGAGTCGACCAAGCGGCTGCCGGTTGCGCTACAGGTGGCCCCGCCCCTCTCGTCGCTGCCCGCGGCAACGGCCCTGCGCTGGGCATTTGTGACGGTGGTGGTGGTTTTGCTGCTGGCGCTCGTCGCCTGGCGCGTGGTGGGGCTAGGTCCGTTGCCCGTGCTGTCGCAGGATCGCGTGCTGCCCGCCGAGATTGCGCCGGTCGATGGCGAGCGTAACGCTGTTGAGCGTGACGCTGTTGAGCGTGATGATGGGGCTGCAGACGATGGGGCTGCAGCTAGCGACGGCTCGGTTAGCAGCGACAGCCTGGGCAGCAGCGACGGCGATGGCAACGGGGGGAGTAATGGCGCAAATAACGGCGACTCCCCAATAGATAGCAACGGCAGCAACGGCAGCGACGGCAGCGACGGCAGCGACGGCAGCGACGGCAGCGACGGCAGCGACGGCAGCGGCAGCGCTGGCATCCTGGCCGCGCCAGCCGATGCGGCCTCGCCCACACCAACCGCCACCGATACGGGCGGTTCCGCACTCGTTGTGCCCCTTGATACGACTCCAATTACGGCCACGATCACGGCCACGATCACGGCTACGGCTACAGCTACTACAGCTACAGCTATGGTCACGGCTATGGTCACGGCCACTGCTACAGGTACGGCCGCCAATCCGCTAACCACTACAGTGGCCCAGTCGACTGCCACACCGACTGCCGCGCTTGAAACGGCCGCTACGTTTACCGACACCCCCACGCTCACGACAACGCGTTCGCTCACCGATGTGGTGGCGGAGATGGTAATTACATCGGAAACGGCGACGGCAACGGTGGCAACGGTGGCAACGGTGTCCGCGGCGACGGTTGATGGGGAGATTGCCGATGAGCGTGTCGACGAGCCGAGCGCAGAGCCCACCCCCGAGCCAATAGCGGAGGGTGAGACGACGAACCTGGCAACGCCTGCTCCTGCCACGGCAGAGGCTTTAGCGGTGAATGCGGCGTCCAGCGCACTCTTCGATGCAGCCGTGGAAGCGGTTTTCTCCAGCGCTGCATCCAATTTGCGCCCGCCAGCGCTGGTCACGGCCACCGCCACATCAACGCCCACGCCCACGAACACACCTGTCGACACGCCGACTCACACGGCTACGCCGAGCTCAACCGCCACCGAGACGCGCACATCGACCGAGACGCCAACCAACACGCCAACCAACACGCCAACCAACACGCCAACCAACACGCCAACCAACACGCCAACCAACACGGCCACCAATACGCCAACGGCGCGGCCTACATCAACGGCGACTATAACCAGTACGCCCACGAATACAGCGACGGCAACTTCCACGGACACAGCCACGCCGCGGCCTACCGCTACATCAACGGCTACGTCAACGGCGACCGACACGGCGACGGCCGTCCCCACCAATACGGCCACGCCGCGACCTACATCAACAGAGACCAACACGGCCACTAACACGGCCACGTCAACCTCTACCGATACGGCCACGCCGCGGCCCACCACTACGCCGACGGCAACCGATACCGCTACGCCGACCAACACGGCAACGGCGACCAATACAGCGACGCCGCGCCCCACATCGACATCAACGGCCACAGCTACCGGGACCAACACAGCCACCAACACGGCCACTAACACAGCCACATCAACGTCTACCGATACGGCAACGCCGCGGCCCACCGCCACGCCGATGGCAACCGATACCGCTACGGCGACCAACACGGCAACGGCGACCAACACGGCCACGCCGCGCCCCACATCGACATCAACGGCCACAGCTACCGGGACCAACACGGCCACCAATACGGCCACGTCAACCTCTACCGATACGGCAACGCCGCGCCCCACCGCCACGCCGACAGCGACTGATACCGCTACGGCGACCAACACGGCAACGGCGACCAATACAGCGACGCCGCGACCTACATCGACATCAACGGCGACCGATACAGCGACCAACACAGCCACCAATACGGCCACATCAACGTCTACCGATACGGCCACGCCACGGCCCACCGCCACGCCGACGGCAACTGATACCGACATGCCTACCAGCACGGCGACCAATACAGCGACCAACACAGCGACGCTGCGCCCCACGTCGACATCGACCCGCACCGATACGGCCACGCCGCGGCCCACCTCGACCTCGACGCGCACGCCGCGCCCCACTGCTACGCGCACGGCCACGGCCACGGCGACCAGTACGGCTACGAGCACATCAACCAATACGGCAACGGCCAGCGACACGCCTGTGCTGCCGCCCGGCTTGACTTCGCCCTACGGCGTGGAAATTACCGTGCCCGACCAGTTTAGCGTCTTTGCTCGTGCGGAGACGAACACTCAATCCACCATCTTGGAGCTTATGCCGGAGGAGGCCGTGCGACCGGCCATCGGCCGCACCAGCGACGGCGAGTGGACGCGCATTCTCATCATCGACGGTCGTGAGGCGTGGGTCTTTACCAACGCCATCTTTATCGACGCCGACGCACAGGCCACGCTGCCGGTGATTGCTGCCCCCACGACAGTGCCCACGACGGTGCCCACGACAGTGCCCACGACGGTGCCGCCAAGCGCGACGCCGGTTCCGCCCACCGCCGCGCCGCCGCCCCCTGCACTCCCCACCTGGACGCCGACCCCCATCCCGCTGCCGACCTGGACACCCACGGCCGTCTCTCTGCCCACCGCTGCCCCCACGCCCACGCCCACGCCCACGCCCGCACTCGGCGAGGTGGATGTTGGCCCGATTGGTCGGGGCAATTAAGTGGCAAGCGTCCCCGGCCCGCTCACTTCCTGGAGATAACCAGCATCGACCGTAGTTGCCCGGCGCGCCGGACAACTGCGGTTGACACCGGCGGTTATTCTCCTCACCCCACGCTGTAATTCCGAACCGCCTCCTCGTCAATCTCGACGCCCAGCCCCGGTGCAGTTGGCAGTGCAAAGACGCCCTCCACCGGCTCCGGATACGCCGTGGCAATCCGCCCCTTGACCGCGTGCGCGCGGTGCGAATGCTCCAAAATCTGAAAGTTGGGAATCGCCAGCGCGTAGTGGATCGAGGCGGCGATCGATAAAATCCCGCCGCCGCCCACGTGGGGCGCAATCGGCAGGTTGAAGGCATCGCAGAGCGCGGCAATGCGCTTGCCTTCGGAGAGCCCCGTGCGCGCAATGTCCGGCATGGCGACATCAAAGGCGCGCCGCTCGATCCAGCCCCGCCACTCCCACACCGTGCGCAGCCACTCGCCCGTCGCCACCTGCATATCCAGCGCCCTGGCGACTTCGGCCTGCCCGCGAATATCCTCCGGCTGGCAGGGCGCTTCGAGCCAGCCCACGCCCAACTGCTCCAGCCCCCGCCCCAGCAAAATCGCCCCCGACACGTCGCGCGTGCCGTGCACGTCCACCAGCAGCGTCACCTCCGGTCCCACCGCATCGCGCACCCTGGCGACTACGTCCAGCAGCGCCGCGTTGGGCTGGCGCAGGTGCAGCTTGATCGCGCGATAGCCCAGGTCGACGTGCTCGCGCGCCATTTGCGCCACCTGCTCCGCATTTGTGCCGCCCATGCCAACGTAGACAAGCACCTCGCCGCGAAAGCCGCCGCCGAGCAGCTTGTAGGCGGGCTTGCCCAGCAGCTTGCCCAGCAGATCGTAGAGTGCCAGATCGACGCCCGCCAGCGCGTCGACGTAGAAGCCGGTGAGGTGGCCGCGCTCGCGCATGGCGCTGTAGAGGCGATACCAAATGTACTCCACGTCAAAGGGATCGCCGCCGATCACGTTGTCCGCCAGGTCGTGGCCCAAGAGCAGCGGCGCACAGAGCTCCTCGACAATCGCCTGCGTGGCGCGCCCGCCGACGGGCGCTTGCGCCTCGCCCCAGCCGACCAGCCCGTCGCCCGTCTCGATGCGAACGAGGCAGGTTTCGTGGTCGCTGGAGTAGATGGAGGTCCACGTATTGGGGTCAATGTGGTAGCGGGACCGCCGTGGCGATCCGGCGAGCCCGGCGACGAGGTCGGGTTGCTGCTGTTTGGCGTCAGTGGAAATGCGAATCGGGAAGGCGTCGACGCGGGTGATTTTCATGGGAGCCCCTTTTGTGAGTTTGTTTTGCGGAGTTCGCACGCCCACGTGCGAACGAATTTGACGAGAAATGTCTGTCTCTTGAAATCTTCGCCACCCATCATTCCCAGCACTGCCTTCGGAAAGCAAATTTCGGCGAAGATCTACGCCCGGCACTCGAAATAACTTTGTACTTGTTCTTTGCAGGTGCTCGGCCCGTTCGCACCGGGTGCCCTCTGGGCGCGTGCGAACTTCGCGTTGGCTACAAACGTGCTCCGATAATTTCTATGAAAAAATTCAAATAAATTCTTGGCGCAAACTCAACGCTGTGCTATGATAGCGCCATTTGCAGCAGTTGACCATCATTTTACAGACACGATTGGCCACTTCACCATCCAGGCCCGGAGGAATTATGCGACGAGTAGTCTTGATCCGCCCCAAGCGCGACGGCAGAATTTTTGGCAAAGCCCCCGGCTCGCCCTACACGCTGATGCGGCTGGCTTCGCTCGTGCCGGATGAAGTGCCGGTGGAAATCTGGGACGAGAATCTCTATGACCTGCCGATGGACACCATCCGCGAGGGCGATCTGGTTGGCATTACGGCGATGACGGTGACGATTGAACGCGCCGAGGAAATTGCGCGCCAATCGATGACGCAGGGCGCGGGCGTCGTCATGGGCGGCGTGCACGCGACGCTGATGCCGGAGCACACCGCGACCTTTGCCCACAGCGTCTTCGTCGGCGAGGGCTACTTTACGTGGCAGGAATTGCTCAAGGATTTTGCCAACGCGGGCGTAAGCGGGATGAAGCCGCTCTACAAAGATGAATCCTGGGCGGAATTATCCGGCATTGCGACCATCTCGGATCGGGTGATCCAGATGGTGGATGAGAACAAACACTACTGGACGCCCTACCTGGAAATTACCCGCGGCTGCCCGCGCAACTGCTCCTTCTGCACGGCGATTCGCGTCTCCGGCCAGCGGATGCGGCTGCGCCCCGTCGAAGAGGTCGTGGATGAGATCAAGCGGCGCAACATCAAGCGCTTCTTCCTCACGGACGACAACTTTGGCCTCAACTTCACCACCGATCCGGACTACTGCGCCGAACTGTTTGAAGCGCTGATGAAGCTCGACCTCCAGGGCTGGACGGCCCAATCCGAGATGAGCGTCGCCAAATATCCGGAGCTGCTCAAGATGAGCATCGCCGCCAATCTCGACAAGCAGTTTATCGGCTTCGAGAGCGTCAACCCGGACAATCGCGCCGAGCTGGGCGGCAAATCGAGAGGCAAGATCGAGCAGACGAGCGAGGCCATCCGCCAGATTCGCGCCACGGGCGCGGGCGTCGTCGGCCTCTTTGTGATGGGCTTTGATTCCGACACGCCAGAGACCTTCCAGGCCATGTGGGATTTTGTCCGAACCTGCGAGCTGGACAGCGTCAGCACCACCATGCTCACGCCCTATCCCGGCACGCCCTTCCGCGACGTGGTCGAGCGTGAGAATCGGCTGCTGGACGTGCCGTGGAGCCACTACGACACGGCGCACGTCACTTTTGAGCCCAAGAACTTCACGGCGGATGAGCTGCGCGAGGCCTACGACTGGCTCTGCCGCAAAATCTACAGCCCGTCGCAGATTGCGCGCCGCGGGCTGCGCTCGGTGGGCCGCTACCCGCTGGCCATGGCGGGCAAGAAATTGTTCGGTTCGTTTAGCACGGATTACGGCTACCGGCGCACGTATGCCTATCGCAACGTGATGTAGGTAAAGAATGGTCAATAGTCAACGGTAGATTGTCAATGGTCAATTTTTCTCGTTGACCATTAATCCCCCTTCAACTGGCGCACGCGGAACGAACCGCGAGGGAGAAGGGCTTTTTCGGCCAACAGCCGTTCGCCTGGGCTGGCAGTCAACCGCGTTGGCGGTTGGCTGCTTTTTGTTGTAAAGCGAAGCGCTGCTTCGCCCCCCTGCGAAGCAGCGCTTCGCTTTACAGGAGAACCTCATGCGCGCCCTGCTGTCCGTCTCGGACAAGACCAATCTTGTCGACTTTGCCCGCCGCCTGCACGATGCCGACGTGCAGCTGATCGCCAGCGGCGGCACGGCCCGCACCCTGCGCGACGCCGACCTGCCCGTGATTGCCGTCGAGGAATTGACGGGCTTTCCTGAAATCCTGGGGGGCCGCGTCAAGACGCTGCACCCGGCGATCCACGGCGGCATTCTCGCTCGCCGCACACCCGAGCACCTGAGCGAGCTGCAGGCCCACGATCTCGTGCCCATCGACCTTGTCGTCGTCAATCTCTATCCCTTTCAAGCAACGATTGCTGATTCCAACGTTTCGCTGGCGGAGGCCGTCGAGCAAATCGACATTGGCGGCGTGGCGCTGCTGCGCGCGGCGGCGAAGAATCACGAATCGGTGACGGTCGTGTGCGAGCCTGGGGATTACGAGGACGTAGCGGAGGCTGTCGAAGCGGGCAGCGTGGGCGATGACCAGCGACGACGGCTGGCGCTGAAGGCCTTTCGCCACACGGCAAATTACGATGGGGCCATTGCCGCTTACCTTGCCAAGCAGATCACCCAGGGCGAAGAGGCAATTGATGAAGGGCCGGGCGAGCTGCCCAACCAAATTCAGCTCGACCTGCAGCTGGCGCAGCGCAACCGCTACGGCGAAAATCCTCACCAGCGCGGCGGCTTTTACACGCGGGGCAGCGAGCTGCCTTTTGAGCAGCTCCACGGCAAAGAGATGAGCTACAACAACTGGCTCGACCTCGATGGCTCGTGGCGCACGGCACAGGATTTCGCCGCGCCCACCGTCGCCATTATCAAGCACGGCAACCCCTGTGGCCTCGCCAGCGCACGCAGCCTGGCGACGGCTTACGGGAAAGCGCTCGCCAGCGACCCGATCAGCGCCTTTGGCAGCGTGGTCTCCGTCAACCGCCCGTTGGACGTGGCGACGGCAGCGCAGCTGAGCGAGCTCTTTGTCGAGATCGTGGCTGCGCCGGATTACGAGGAGGAAGCGCTGGAGATTTTGCAGCGTAAAAAGAACATCCGAATCTTGCGTGCCAAGTCAATCAGCGAGCAGACGCTGTCGCTGCGCAGCGTCTACGGCGGCGTGCTCGTGCAGGACGGGGATGCGAGCCAAAGCGACATGGACCCGTCGCAGTGGCAGGTCGCGAGCAAAGCGCAGCCGACGGCACAGCAGCTGGCCGACCTGGCCTTTGCCTGGCGCACGGCGCGCTGGGTCAAGAGCAACGCGATTGTCTTGGCGCGAAACGAGGCCACGGTCGGCGTGGGCGCGGGGCAGATGAGCCGCGTCGATGCGGTAATGCTGGCGGCGCACAAGGCGGGCGAGCGAGCAAGCGGCGCTGTCATGGCGTCGGACGCTTTTTTCCCCTTTGCAGACGGTATTACACAGGCGGCGCAGCACGGCATCGCGGCCGTCGTCCAGCCAGGCGGCTCCGTGCGCGACGAAGAGGTCGTCGCGGCGGTGGACGCGCTGGGGCTGGTGATGCTCTTGACGGGCACGCGTCATTTTCGCCACTAGCGCTCGGTTGGCGGATTGATCGGGGAAGACCTACTGACAGCGGGAAGCGGCGGGTTTACAGTTTGGCACAACGAATTACTTTGGGAAACTTTTTTAGGAGATTTTTATGGCGGCAACGACCTCCGACGATTCACAGCTTGACGGCACGCACTCCGGCAACGGCCCCAGCGAGAAGCCCTCGACTGGCTCCGTGCTGCGCCAGGGCCTCCTTGGCATCGTAGCCGGGTTGATTATCAACGCGGTGCTTTTCTATATTGGCCGAGCGCTCGGCGGCTTTCCGCCCACCTTTGAAATTGCTTCCGTGGGGCAACCGCTGACCGTGCTCTCCGTGATGGTGCTGACGATAATTGGCGGCGTGGCGGGCACGATCTTTTATTGGGTGTTAAGCCGCTTTTTCGGGCGCGACGTGAGCAACCGCATTTTCCTGATCGTCGCCTCGATCGTGCTAATTGTGATGATTGTAACGCCATTTAGCATCGACAGCGCCCCCCTCTTCATGGTGGTGTCCCTCGAGCTGATGCACGTGGGTATTGGCCTGCCGATGATGTACTTCTTGATTCGCTCTTGACTGCCACCGCTGTCAAGCAGCGCTGGCAGTTCCAAAGTTGAAAGCGGTAAGCCACGAATTACAAAAATCAGAGGGAGTCGCCCGCGCGAATTCGTGCAATTTGTGCAGTTCGTGGCCGATTTTCTTCGATACCCGTCATCAACGTTGAACACATCTGGGCTTCCTGAAGCGGCGCGGTTAACTTTACAGCCAACGTGCAATCTCCCCTATGCAAACCTACACCCATCTTGTGATGACGGCGCTGCTGGGGCGCCAGCTTCGGCCACATCGCGACGGCGCGACGGGCAACCCCGTCGCAGTCGCTGCCAACCCGCCGCCGCTGGCGCTGTGGGGGCGCGAGCTGCCGCCGCTGGCGCGCGGGCCGCTGCTGCTCGGCTCATTTATGCCCGATGTGCCGCTTACGCTGTGGACGATTGTTTACGTGGTGATGGATTGGCTAAACGGCGCGCGCTGGAACCCGGAATCGCCGGGCGATTCGCTGGTGGGCATCCTCTTCGACGATATGTTTTTCAACGATCCGTGGGTCAAGGCGGCGCACAATATCTTTCACGCGCCGATCCTGACCGTCTCCTACATGCTGGTTGGCTATGCGCTGTGGCGGGCGGCAAGCAAAGCGCGGCCCAGTCGCGGGGTAAAGCAAGGTAAGCGTGCTCGCTGGGGCGCGGGGCTCTTTTGGTTTGGCGTGGCCTGCACCATCCACACCGCTATCGACATTCTCGTCCACCACAACGACGGCCCGCTGCTGCTCTTCCCCTTCGAGTGGAGCCTGCGCTTTAGCAGCCCCGTCAGCTACTGGGACCCGGACTACTACGGCATTCCCTTTACCATTTTTGAGCACGCGCTGCTGGTCGTCATGCTGGTGGTGTTGGGGCGCGGCTGGTGGCGGCGGCGGCGGGCACGTCGCGAAGCGATCGGGGGATGATTGATTGAGCGGCTGAAACTACCCGCCCCCCTCAATCCGTGGTATGATCGGCGAATGCGGCGTCGACGACTTTACGCCGCTGCCAATGCCTTTATCTGTAAACGCCAGCCGCCGGGTTGGCACAAAGACCGCCATGTCGCAGCCCCGCTACTACCGCACGCTGGATGATGAACGCAGCGCGCAGAAACGCACCGAACTTCAGCTTTCCCCCCGCCGCCACACAGCCAAAACCGTGCTGAGCCGCCCGCCCAGCGCCAGCGACGGCGCGGGCACGACGCGTCTGCTCGTTGCCGCGCTGCTGCTGACGCTCTTGGCGACCGGGCTGCTGGTACTGGCACAGCTGACCGGCGTTTCCACGAGCTGGGCTACGGTGCAGGCCGAGACGGACGCCTGGTTTGCCCAGATGGGCCTCGCGCCCGCCGCCGATGTCCCCGTCGCCGTGGTTGTGACGGCGACCGCATCATCCACGCCATTGCCCACGGACACATCGGTAGCCGCAGCGCAGCCAGCAACGTCAACACAGGCGACAGCCTCTGCGCCTCCCACACTCTTCCCCACCGCCGTAGAGCCGCCGGCCCCAACCGAGACCCCACCTTCGCCAGCACCGCTGGCGCTTGACGCGGCAACGTCGCTTGCCGCAACGGATCCGGCGAACAGTGCCGCCCCGCCCGCTATCGACGGTAGCGCAACGGCTGGGGAAGCAGCCAACAACCCCGCCGTGGCGAGCAACGGCTCGGCCAACCCCGCAACCAATCGCCCGCGGCCTCGCTGGCTGCCGAGGCTGCCCAACTGGCGCTTGCCAACCGTAAACCTGGGGCGCGTGCTGTCGCGTGGGCCAAGCGCTGGGGATGCCCCGGTCGCGGAGGCGGGCTTGGCGAATGCGGGCTTTGACCTGCTGCGCATGGATAGCTTCGACAACCGCGCGCCGCTGCTGGGGACCGTTGATGAGCCGGGGCGCACGGCGGCGCCGATTCCCGAAGAATACCGCTACGTCGCCCGGCTCGAAGCCAACCAGGTGCTGTGGACGACCTTCGAGCCCTCGCCGGATGTTGCCAGTACCGAGCCCCTCGTCGCCATTGAAACGCGGGCGCTTGTCAATGCGCAAACGCCGGGCGGCTACGTGGCGCTGGTCGCTCGCCACCAGGACGACGACAATCTCTACCTCTTCATCGTGGACGGGCGTGCGGCGTCGGCGGGGGGACAGAGCGACAGCGGGCGTTTCCAAGTACAGCTGGTGCAGAACGGCAAGTGGCGCACCGTGCAGGAATGGACGGCCAGCCCGGCGCTGGAAGCGGCGGGCCAGCTCAACGTACTCTCCCTGGCGGACACCGTAACCGATGCGGGCGAGCCCGTGCTGAGATTCTTTGTCAGCGACAACTCGTCGCTGGTCACGCTGTACGAGCTGGAGCGGCCAGCGCTGCCGCCGGGTCGATTGGGGGTCGCCGTGAGCGGCGGCGAAACGGGTGCGGAAGTCAGCCTGAACTGGCTGCGGCTTTACGGCGACGCGCCGTAAAAGCAGCGGCTACTTTTTTATGGCCGTTTAGCCTTACCCCGTCCAGTACTTTTTTTGAAGAGCAGGAGATTCTCGTGAGCAAAGCGTTTGATAAATTCCGCGACGCCATTCGGGCGGGCGGCGACGACCAAATTGAGGCGGCGCGGAACAGACTGACCGCTGGCGACGTTGACGATCTGCTGGCGCTGGCCCGCGGGGACCGCAGCGAGGACCGCTGGTGGGCCGTCTACGCCCTGGCAACCGCGACCGCCGCGCCGGATGCGGAGCGCAGCACCCGCCTGCTGATCGAGCGGCTGATGGATGAAGCCACGGATGTGCGCGCGGCGGCTTCGCTGGCCGTTGCCCACCTCTTCGAGCGCTTTCCCAACGCCACGGCGTCCGCCCTCGCGCCGCTGGCCGAGCGGCTGCGCGACGACGACGGCTTCGTGCGCCAAACCGCTGCCGATAGCCTGGCTCGCTGTGGTGAACGGTCGCCCGGTCTTGTCGTGGGCGTGTTGCGCAACGTGTTGGCCGCCGAGCACCAGGGCGCGCGCGGTCGCGCGGCTTACGCGCTGCACAAGCTGGCGGTTCACTTTAGCCCACGCGCCGATGACCTGAACAAGGCGGTGGACGGCAGCTTTGATCAGGTGGTGGCCCAGCTTGCGCCGCCGCTCTTTGGCGCGCTCAACGACTCAAACTATCTCGTCCACACCCACGCCCACCAGGCGCTCGAAGCGCTTGGCCTGCTGGACAACGTGTTGCTAACGCGCTGACGGTCGATTGGGTCGCCATATTTTTTGCGTGGCCACCCTTCGTGCTATGATTGACTCGTCGATTTTTCGCCCCAACTGCATCATTTTCTGTACAGGATGAATTCTATTAACATGTTTACCCCCCACCGCCAAACGGCGTCCTTTGCGGCGCTCTGCGTGGCCCTGCTGCTCTTGCTGGCGGGCTGCGATGATTTTGCCATACCCACCGTCGAGCCCACGCCAACGCCGGAGCCTTCCAGGCCCGCGGCCAGCGACCGTCTGCGCACGGATATTTCTGGGCTCAACCTGGAGCAGTCGCTCGAAGAGGAAGTGACCAGCATCAGCGCCACGGTGATCACCGAGGGCGCGCGCGCCAACGTGCGTAGCGGCCCCGGCCTCGGCTTTCCCATTATTGCCAAAGGCGAGCCGGGCACGGTCTACGACGTGCTGGGCCGCAGCGAAGATGGCGAATGGTATCAAATTTGCTGTGTGGACCCAGCGGGCCAGGCCGTGCGCGCCGACGAAGAAGTTGAAACCGAGGAGGGGGCAGCCACGCTGGATCAGCCGGTCAACGAGCTGATCGAGCCCGCCTGGCTCTCGCAATCCGTGGTGCAGCTCAGCGACGACGTAAGCAACCTTCCCACGCAGGACAGCGTCTTCACGAGCGACCTTTCGGCTTCGTGGTCGGTTGATTGGTCGTGTGAATCCGAACGCTGCGAGCCCAAAGCGTGCGGCGCGATCATTGCCGCCGTCACCAATAGCGCTCCGGCGGACCAGTGGCTGCAGATCAACCACGAAGTGGAGTGGGACGAAAGCTGCTTCTCCACCGACTCGTGGTCGTTCGAGGTCAATCGTTTTACGGGCCGGGAGCGCAGCGCCAGCATCGAGGACAACTTTCTCTACAGCTACTGGCTCGGCGCTAGTCCGGGCAGCGTCAACAGCGTCTTTACCCTGGAGGACGGGCGCGAAATTGCGGTGTGGTGCTCTGGTACCTACGAAGTCGAACTGGAAGAGGGCGGCGGCTGGACGACCGTCTACGAGGGCAACACCTGCCACGACGTGCGCACGGGCATGATGGTTTACATCTCCTACCTCAAGCGCTGGCTCTTTACGGGAGAGTATGAGGGGAAAGAATACCCACCACGCAGTTACTTCGGCGATTTTGAGCGCCTGGAGCAGGCGTTAATCGACACCACCGCAGATTTATATTTTGTGAATGAAGAGACGGCGTCAAGCCAGTAGCGGCTGGCGGGTGCGGCTCCGTGCCGTACAGCCATAAGATCAACGGCGGCCCCTGCATCGTGCAGGGGCCGCTGTCGATCTTAAATCCTTCCCAATTTACCCGACGCCCCTGCCGCATTATTAGGCGCGTATCAGTTGTTGCGAACTACGGATGGGGTTGGGCGAACTACGCAAAAATTTGCAGGCGGGCGACGCAGAGATGGCGGGGTGGCGCGGCGCGTGTGGGAAATTGCCCAAAGGCGCTCCGAGCGGGCACTCACCCGCGCCGCAGCGGCAGCGTCGAGCAGCGGAAGAGGCCGCCGAGCTTGGCGACTTCGGCATAGGGCGTCTCCACGACGGTGAGGCCAGCGCGGCGCAGCTTGTCGTTTAGCCGCGCAAAGCCCGGCTCCGAAACGACAACCTCCGGCGAGAGCGAGAAGACGTTGGGGTTGAGGTAATACATCTCCTCGCCGGAGACGCGGATGAGGTTGGCGTCGGGGTACAAATCAAGAAGGGCCTCCGGGCGCGACCGGAAGCCCGCTTCGTACAAAATCGCGTGCTCGGCGCCGACGGGCTGAAAGGCGCAGTCCAGGTGCAGCACGTTGGTGTGTGCGTCGTCTGTGACCACCAGCGGCAGCGGAATGGTTTCCCACGTGGGAAACTCACGGCGCAGAAAATCAACGCCCGCCCCATTTGTGCGCTCCCCTAGGCCGACGAAGAGCCGCCCGGTCGACAGCGCATTCCCCAGCACTACGTCTCCCCCCTCGATTACCACATCGCTCGGTGGTTCGATAATACAGGCTGGGTCGATGCGCGCGGTGACGCGGTCGAGCTGGGCGTACTCGTCGCGGCGGCTGGGCTTGGCCATGTGGGCGCGCACGAGCCGCTCGCCGATTACAAAGGCAACGTCGCGCGTGAAAATTTGGTCGCTATCGGGGATATTGTGGGGGTGGTAGACGTCGACGCCGTGGCTGGACAGCGTCTCGGCTAAGCCTTGAACTTGACGGCGCAGCGCGTCCTGTGTGGGAAAAGTGCCGGCGGCGACGGCTTCGGCCTCGCGCGGGTTGATCAGGTGGCGCTTGCGGCTGATGTCCGTGCCCACGCCGACGATCACGGCGCGCAGCGGAGCCGTCTCGTCGTAGACGCCGAGCGGCAGATAATTTGTTTGTGTTGTCATGGGGGGAAGGGCGCCACGGCTGCGACGCCCCTGGGAGCTACCTTATTCGCAGACCAACTGCTACTTCTGCTTCTTGAGCACGGGCAACCCGTTGCGGCTCTCGGACACTTCGTAGCCGTCCGGCACTTCGTCCAGCGCGCCGTCCTTCTCCTCCTTGGCAAAGAAGTAGATGGTCTGCGTGCCGCCGTTCTTGAGCTCCGTGTCCCGCTTGTGCAAGATGTAGGTGCGGTCCTTGGAATTGGTGTAGGTAAAAGCCATGGTGATTTCTCCTTTTGTTTGGCTTCGTCAATCATTGACGCAGATGTCGCCCACTTTTTGCGACAAATGTAGCGTCGCGGGCGTCATTGCGCGCTGCGTTCACCCGAAATTTGATAGAACATCCGGGCGATTTGTCCATTCTTACCACGAAATTTCCTGGTGAGCAAACTTTCCACCAGGGGGAAACGCCTTGCCGAGCCCAATTTCATGCCAGATTTTGACGTGTGGGATCCATCTTCGATACAATAAGGATTCATGTATCCATCTATTGCCGTGGGGCGCAATAGCCAATCGGGGGCTTTTTATGACAACGCAACAGGTGACAATTATCGGCGGCGGCTTGGCGGGGACGGAGGCGGCGTGGCAGTTGGCCAGCCGCGGCGTGCCCGTGCGGCTGCACGAAATGCGCCCCCAGCGCCCCACGGACGCCCACATCAGCGACAGGCTGGCCGAGCTCGTCTGCAGCAACTCCATGGGCAGCATCCTGCCCGACCGCGCCCTGGGCATCCTCAAAAACGAAATGCTGCGGCTGGGCAGCCTGATCATCGAGACGGCCTACAAGCACGCCGTGCCCGCCGGGGCGGCCCTCGCCGTCAGCCGCGACGATTTTTCCGGCGAGATTACCGAGCGCATCGGCAGCCACCCGCTGATCGAGCTCGTGCGCGAGGAGGCCACCCAAATTCCGGATGGCCCCACCATCGTCGCCACCGGCCCGTT
Source organism: Caldilineaceae bacterium (assembly GCA_965213535.1). Taxonomy (GTDB): domain Bacteria; phylum Chloroflexota; class Anaerolineae; order Caldilineales; family Caldilineaceae; genus JBCCFC01. Next base: position 3,818,607 of record OZ243888.1, on the reverse strand, counting down.
GACTTCGCCCGCGCTCACGCAGCAGATTCAGGCGCTCACCGGCCAGCGCTACCTCTACTTCTACGATGCCATGGCCCCCATTGTGACGGCGGAGAGCATCGATATGTCGATTGCGTTTCGGCAGAGTCGCTATGACAAGAACAGCACGCTAGAGCAACACGCAGCGGAGAACGGCGCTGCTGCGCAAAACGGCACGGCAGCAGAGAGCGGCGCTGCTGCGCAAAACGGCACGGCAGCAGAGAGCGGCGCTGCTGCGCAACAGACCGAAGGGGATTACGTCAACTGCCCGCTGGATAAGGAGGAGTACGCGCGCTTTGTGCAGGCGCTGCTGGACGCACCGAAGATGGAGCTGAAGGGGGCCGACAAAGAGCTGGAGCGCTACTTCGAGGGCTGTATGCCCGTTGAGGTGCTGGCGAGCCGCGGCGAGAAGTCGCTCTCGTTTGGCCCCATGCGCCCCGTCGGCCTGCGCGACCCGCGCACGGATCGCCGCCCGTGGGCAGTGGTGCAGCTGCGCCAGGACAACGTCGCCGGGACGCTCTACAATTTGGTCGGCTTTCAGACAAACGTAAAGTGGGGCGCGCAGGAGGAGGTGCTGCGGCTGATTCCGGGCTTGGGCAACGCCGAATTTGTGCGCATGGGGCAGATGCACCGCAACACCTTTATCAACAGCCCCACGCTGCTGCGCCCCACGCTCCAGTTTGGAGGCAATCCCGTGCACGGCGAAGAGGACATCGTGCCGCGAGACGATCTCTTCTTTGCCGGCCAAATCACGGGCACGGAGGGCTATGTTGGCAGCACCATGGGTGGCCTGGTGGCGGGCATCAACATGGCGCGCCATCTGTGGGGCGAGCCGCTGCTCACCCCGCCGCGCGCGAGCATGATCGGCGCGCTGCTCCACTACATTACCCACGCCGAGCCCAAGGATTTTCAGCCGATGAAGGCCAACATGGCGCTGCTGCCGGAGATGGAGCCACCCGTGCGCAACAAGCGCGCCCGCTACGCCGCCTATGCCGAGCGCGCCCAGCGGGAGTTCGAGGCGTATTTGGGAGAGATGGCGTTTGCGTCGTGGAGCGAGGAGCGAGTGTTGGCGTAGGAGTTTTAGCAAAGCGCAACGAGGAGTTCGCACTTGGGCGTGCGAACTCCTCGTTGCGCTTTGCTAACCCATCTTTTTAGGCTTAACAACTCCCTACGCCGGAACCAGCTCCCGCTCGACCGGCACGCCGTTGGGCGCAGCGGCCCCCACGCGATCCGCGGGGATGTCCGCTCGCCAGCGGGAATCGGTGATGATCTTGTCGAGATTGGCGCGCTCCTTGTAGCGCACGGCCACGTCGTAGACATCGCTCAGCAGCCCCTCGCTCAGCTTGGTCGGATCGAGCCCCAGCTTCAAAAAGTTATCGTTGGTCACGATCAGCTCGTTGGCGGGCGATTCGTTGCGCGGATTAACGTAGTAGCGAGTCTCCGCCCCCGTCAGCCGCGACACCAAGTTGGCCAAATCGCGCACGCGGTGGGTCTCCGTTGCTTGATTGAAGACCTTGACGCGCTCGTCACCCGTCGGCGGGTTGTCAATCGCCAGCGCGACGCAGCGCACCGTGTCGTTGATGTTGATAAAGGCGCGCGTCTGCCCGCCTTCACCATAGACCGTGAGCGGGTGGCCCACCGCCGCCTGAACAACGAAGCGGTTGAGCACCGTGCCGTAATCGCCCTCGTAGTCAAAGCGATTGATCAAGTCCGGATGCAGGCTCGTCTCCTCGGTGTTCGTTCCCCACACAATGCCCTGGTGCAGATCGGTGACGCGCACGTCGTCGTTTTTGTTGTAGTAGGCAAAGAGCAGCGCGTCCAGCGTCTTCGTCATGTGGTAGACGCTGCCGGGATTGGGCGGATAGGGAATTTCGAGATCGACGGGGCGCTCGTTGACCTGCACCGACACGTCGAGGTAGCCTTCGGGAATCGCCATGCCCGCCGTGCCGTAGCCGTAAACGCCCATCGTGCCCAGGTGGACGAGATGGGTATCGTGGCCCGTGGCGGCCTTGACTTCGGTGAGCGCGCAGAGCAGATTGTGGGTGGCGTTGATGTTGTTGTTGACGGTGTAGCGCTTGTGCCCCGGCGACTTCATGGAGTAGGGCGCGGCGCGCTGCTCGGCAAAGTGCACAACGGCGCGCGGCCGCTGCTCGGCGATCAGGTCGCGCAGGAGGTGGTACTCCTCGGCAATGTTGATCTGGCGAAAGTCAACGTCGCGCCCGCCGACGTCGCGCCACGTTTGCAAGCGCCGTTCGGTTGTTGCTATTGGCGTCAGCGACTGGCAGCCCAGTTCGATGTCAATCTTGCGGCGGGAAAGATTGTCGACGATGGTTACGTCGTAGCCCAGCCGCGAGAGGTAGAGGCTGGTCGGCCAGCCGCAAAAGCCGTCGCCGCCCAAAACGATGATGCGATTTTCTGAGGTCATTGGAATCTCCTTGATGAAAATAGGTGCTGCTGGGCAATCGGTGATGGACGATAGCCGTTCGAGGTGAGCCGCCGTTCCCAGGCAGCGACCCGCGCTCCACCAGTCGTCGTCCACCACCGATTGCCCAGCAACTTGAAGGGGGTGCAAAACGTTGTTTCGTAAAAAGCTAAAGCGTCGGCGAATGGCGTGCGAGACCCCACCCCCAACCCCCTCCCCGCTAGCGGGGAGGGGGCTTAAGAGACTTCGTCGATGACGAACCGACACTGGGGGGGTGGGGTCGAACACCCCTCAATTTTGGCGTGCACCCACGTCGACATCGCTAACCCCCCGGCTCCGCACACGAGGCGCCCGTCACCAAGTGGCTGCGCACGGTGAGGTGTGCATCGCGCAGGTTGTCGTTGCTCATCTGCTTGATCAGCAGCTCTGCCGCCAGATAGCCGACCTCCTCGTGGGGGAAAGTCACCGTGGTCAGCGCCGGCAGCCCGCCGGGCGCGCGGATGCCGTCGATGCCGCTGATCGAGAGCGACTGCGGCACGTCGCGCCCCTGCTGGACGGCAACCTGCAGCGCCTGGTAACCAATGTGGTCGTTTAGCGCAAAGATGGCCGTCACCTCTGGGTGCTGGAGCAGCAGATGCTGGACGGCCGTTTCCACATTCTCCCCAATCGACACATACTGGTCATCGGCTTCTCCCGTCTGGCTGCTGATCACCTCGCGATAGGCTGCGAGCCGCAGGCGAAACCACTCGTAGTCGCGGTCGACCGTGCGGGCAACAAAGCCGATGCGCTCGTGCCCCAGCGCCAGCAGGTGGTCGAGCACGAGGCGGGCCTGCTCGCTGTGGTCCTGGCTCACGCTGCTGACGGGAACGTCTGGCCACGTGCGCCCCAGGATCACGGTGGGAATTTGGCCGTCGAGCGCACGCCGGAGCAGGCGGCTGTCGCGATGCAGACCCGGACCCATTAGAATCAGCCCGTCCAGCGCCTGTTCGGGCTGGGCCAGCAGCTGGTAGCCCAAGCTGTCCGCATCATCATCGCGGTAGCTGGTAACGAGCATCACGCTGATGTCCCGCCCCTGGGTGAAGCGCTGAATGCCGTTGCGGTAGGACAGGTAAAGGTGCGTCAAGCCGGGATCGACATCCGGCTGGGCGCTAACGCAGTGGACGAGCGCAATGATGGGTGCGCTGGTCGGCGAGGGCGCATCGTCGTTGGCGCGCTGGGTGGGCAGCCGATAGCCAAGCGCATCCGCCGCGCCCATCACGCGGCTGCGCATCGCCTCGGACGTGCCCGGCCGATTATTGAGCACCAGCGAGACGGTGCTTTTCGATACACCAGCGCGCTTGGCGACTTCATCCATAGAAGCTGACATAATTTTTGTTCGATTCGTTTGTTCGTTCGTTCGACAAATGTGAGTATATCATGTACAATGCAATAGATAAAATCTAGGACAGCTTGAAAATCGGTCGATTAAACGCGGAGAAGCGCGGAGAAGCGCAGAGAAGGTGCGGAGAGCCGCAGAGGTACAGTTTTGGGGAGCTGTTCATTATTCGGGCTCCTGGTTAAACTTTGTCTGAACCGTAGAAAAAACGGCTCCCCCCGCGCTGGGAGAGGGGGGCTGCACAGTTACGTTTTGGGCGACTTTGTCGCTTCGTGGGCGAAAGGGAGAAGATGAACAGCTACGTTACGCTGGTGAGCAACGAGGATTACGTCATTGGCGCGCGGGCGCTGACGCAGTCTCTGCGCATAGTTGACGCGGCTTGGCCGCTGATCGTGCTGGCTCCGCCGGACGTGTCCGGCCTCGACGAGTTAACCGCGCTGGGCTGCGACGTGCGCACCGTTGAGCCGTTGCCGCTGTCGAACGAATTTCGCCAGCGCCACACGCGAGAGTCGCAGCACGGCGCCGCGCCCTTTACCAAGGGCAGCAAACCCACCTTCCACGATCCGCTGGGCAACTTTCTCAAGCTGCGGCTGTGGGAGCTAACGGAGTTTGAGCGCGTGGTCTTTCTGGATGCGGATACGCTGGTTGTGCAGAACATCGACCGGCTCTTTGGCTACCCCGAATTTTCCGCCGCGCCCAACGTCTATGAAACGCTGGCCGATTTTCATCGCCTTAACAGCGGCGTCTTCGTCGCCCAGCCCAGCGGCGACACCTTCGACCAAATGTTGCGCCACCTCGACCGGCCCGACATCTTCTGGCGGCGCACGGACCAGACCTTTCTGCAAGATTTTTTCCCAAGCTGGTACGGATTGCCCTATATTTACAACACGCTGCAGTACGTCTGGTTCAACCTGCCCGACCTCTGGCACTGGCCACAAATCCACGTGATTCACTACCAGTACGAAAAGCCCTGGCAGGCCGACCACCCGCGCCGCCAGCAGCTCGCCCCGCTCATCGACCTCTGGCAGCACGTTTCCGAACACGGCACGCTACCGGATATGCTGCCCCAGCCGCCCATCTCGGAGCAAGGCTAATGTCGACACCGCGAGCCAGCCGCCGCGCGCTCATCCTCGACTTTGACGGCGTGATCGTCGAGACGGAGCTGCTGCACTTTGAGTGCTGGAACGCTGCCTTTGATGAGCTGCACAACGTGCGCGTCGCGGGTGATCACCGGCAGCTGGTTGGCCTGTCGCTGGCGCAGATTTACGCGCTTTGGCGCAATTCGCACCCAGATAGCCCGCTCGCGCTTTCCGCGGCGGACGAGGCGGCGCTGCTGGCGCGCAAAACCGAGCTTTACTTTGAGCGCGGCGCCGAAACGCTGCGCCCCATCCCCGGCGTCGTCGATCTGATCCGCCGCGCCCACGATGGCGGCTGGTACGTCGCCGTTGCCTCGCGTGCCCGTCGGCTGCGGCTGCTGCGCACGCTGGCCCTGCTCAAGCTGCCCCCGCTTTTCGATATCGTCCTCGGCAGCGAAGATCTCGTCGACCCACGGACCGACCACAAGCGCCATGCGCGCGCCGCCACCCCCTTCGCCATCCCACCCAAACGCTGCCTCGTTATCGAGGACAGCGCTTCCGGCGTGCGCGACGCGAGAGCAGACGGCATCGGCTGCGTGATCGGACTGACGACCTCTCTCAGTCACCAGAAGCTGCTGTCTGCGGGGGCGCACATGACCATCGAACGATTCGACGACGTTCGATTAGAGGCGCTCATCACAGCGGAGTGAGCACGCCCTCGTGCAAACGAGTCGACGAAGAGACAAGGAGCACGCAACCAACAGAATCAGCGAAAGAGCAGGCAACAATGCAAGAGCAGCAGGGGGCACTACGCGGCAAATACATCGCCATCACGGGCGCGACGGGCTACGTCGGCCAGTTTGTCGTGCCCGCGCTGCTGCGGGGGGGAGCAGCAGTGCGCGCGCTGTCGCGATCGGCATCCCGCCGCGAGGGCACTGACGCGTGCATCGAATGGGTAACCGGCGATTTGAGCGACGCAACGGCGCTCCACAAGCTGGTCGACGGTGCGGATGGCGTGGTGCATCTGGCGTACCAGCACGTGCCCGGTCGCTATCGCGGCGGCGAGGGAGACGATTTGGCGCAGTGGCTGGAGGTGAACCTGCACGGCACGCTGGATTTGCTGCTGGCCGCACGGTCGGCGAGCGTGCCCCAATTCGTCTTTCTCTCCAGCCGCGCCGTCTTTTCGCGCACCGAGCCGGGCCGCGTGCTGGACGAAACGCACCCGACCTCGCCGGACACCCACTACGGCGCGTACAAAGCCGCCGTCGAAGCGATGTTGCACAGCTTTGCCGCCGTGGAGGGAATGCGCACCACGGCGCTGCGGGCCACGGGCGTCTACGGCGCGGTGGAACCGACCACCCAGTCGAAGTGGTACGATTTGGTAAAGGCCGTGTTGGCTGGGGAAGCGGTGACCTCGTCGCGTGGGGGAACGGAGGTGCACGGGGGGGACGTGGCGCGCACGGTGGTGGCGCTGCTGGCAGAGCCGTCGCGCGCACCGGCGGTGGTGCATCTGAGCGATTTGTACGTGACGCAGCGCGACTTGGTGGCGCTCATTCGCGAAGTCGCCGGGCAGCCGGGGCCGCTGCCGCCGCCGAGCGAGCCGCCGCGCAACGTGCTGGTCTGCGCGGAGCTGGCCGAGCTGGGCATTGTGCTGGGCGGAGAGGCGCTGCTGCGGCGGACGGTGGAGGAGTTGGTGGCGGCCTGTAGCGCGCGAGCGTAGTTGGAGAGCGCGCCCGTCAACTACGCTCGAGAACGAACTACCTTTACGCAGCGGCAGAATAGCCCCCTCCTCTCCATTCGTGGAGAGGAGGGCGTTGGCGGAGGTGGGGCGTTGACAGCCAACCGCGTATCTACTTTCTCGAAACGCCCTTAACCGGCGGCAATTTTCTGCGGATACGTCCGCTGCCAGCCACGGTGCCCAAACGTTGGATCGTTGGAGAGCGAAACGTCGCCGTAGACGCGCTGGGCGGCAAACGCATCTCGGATCGAGGCCATAACGGTTTGGGTTAGTTCGGTATCGAGCTGCTGGAAAATATCCCAGCAGGCGGGATCGCCGTAGCGATTGTGCTGCTCTTGCGGATCGTCGGCAAGGTTGAAGAGCGTGGTTTCGCCCGTGTTGTACTTGGCGAGCTTCCACGTGCCGTCAAAATTCATCCAGGCGCTGCTCGTCATGCCGATTAGACGGTCGCGCGGCTGGGCATTTAGGCCGATGCCCGGCAGCGGCTGGGTGTCGACCATGTAGGCTGGCACGTCGACGCCCGCCAGGGCGAGCAGCGTGGCGGTGACGTCGCTCAGGGCGACGAGTTCGCTGCTCGCCCTGGCGCGCGCACCCGGCTGGCGCACGATCAGCGGCACGTGGGTGCTGCTCTCGTAGAAGCTGCCCTTGCCGATCAGGCTGTGGTCACCGAGGTAATCGCCGTGGTCGCTGGCAAAGATGATGATGGTATTGTCGAGCAAGCCTTCGTCGCGCAGGGTCTCCAGAATTTTGCCGATTTCGTCGTCGATCTGCTTGACCAGCCCGGCGTAGTGGGCGCGGATTTTCTTTTTCTGCGCCTCGGTAAATTCGGTGTAGTCGACGCCGTTCCATGCCGCGCGGTTGCCGTTGATGTTGTTCCGGCGAATCTGGGGCGTATCCCCAGGCACTTCGGGCGCGGGATCGGGCATAGCGCCGGGGCTGAACAGGTTGTACTCCGGCGGTGGATCGTAGGGGCCGTGGGGGCCGGGGAAGCCGACCATCATGGCAAAGGGGCCATCACCGCCGTGGATGCGTAGGAAGCGGCAGGTCTCTTCGCCAACGTAGCGATCCGTCGTCAAGTCAAGCGGCAGCTTGTTGATGATCGCGCCCTTGTGCTCGTGGTAGCCCTCGTGCTCGTTGCCGTGGTATTTGCGCTCGCCGTGCTCGCGCAGGTGCTCGTAGTAGTCGTCGCGCACGTGAATCCAGCGCTTGTCCTCGGCGGCGACGCGATACTGAAAGCCGTGGGTAATGTCCCAGGGGTAGAAGTGCATCTTGCCGATGGCGGCGGTGTGATAGCCCGCCTCGTTGAGCAGCTCCGGCCAGGTGCGAATGCCGCTCTGGTGCAGATCGGGCCGCAGCCAAAGGCCGTTGTCCGTCACGCCGTTGCGGATGGCGTTGCGCCCGGTGAGCAGCGCGGCGCGCGTGGGCACGCAGATGGGGTGGGTGGAGTAACAACTTTCATAGCGCGTCCCCTGCTCGGCGAGGCTGTCGATGTGGGGCGTGTCGATGAAATCCGCGCCGTAGCAGCTCAGAAAATCGTGCCGCAGCTGGTCGGGCATAATGAAGAGGAGATTGGGTTGATCGGGCATGGGGCACCTCTTTGACGAACTGTTGATGAGGAATTAGGATAGTTAAATGCCCGTTAATTTAATCAGGATTTGTTCAACATGGCAAAACGTTCGCGAGTGCCTGCTCCCCCCATTTATTTCAACCACCACGATTTGGCCAACGCACTCTCGACCTATACCGGCTATTTGCTCAGCTATGTTGAGCAGATGGCGCACATCCATGTCGACGAGAGGCTGAAGCCGCTTCACATCGATGTGCGTCAGTTTGGGGTGATGATTTTGATTGCCGAGACGGAACACCGCTCGCAGATTGCAATCAGCGAAAATATGGGGCTGGATCGCACGCACGTGGTGCGGCTGGTCGACGAACTGGAGCGGCTGGGTTACGTTGCACGCGATGTCGAGCCGGCGGACCGTCGCTACTACCGTCTGGCGCTAACGGAGAAGGGGGTGAAGGCATACGAGCAGGCCAAGGCATGGACGGCCAGCGCGCAGGATGAAATCTACGCCACCTTCTCGGCGGACGAGCGGGCAACCTTTCACCGGCTGCTGCTCAAGCTGAGCCGGGAGAGCTTTCCGGGTTCCAAGCGGACAAAAGCGTAGCGCTTACATCTGCGGATTTTTCTCGTTCCGCGCCGCAAAGTCGACTGTCTTGCTAATGCGGTTGGCACGCGTCTTGTCCGTTTTGGCCAGCTTGATCCAGCGGAGGACGTTGCGGCGGTAGGAGGGCGAGGCGCTGTTGAAATTTTCGAGTGCGGCGGGCTCTGCTTCGAGCGCCGCGAGCAAATCGTCCGGCACAATTAGCGCGTCGACGTCGTCCATAAAACTCCACAAGCCGCTGCGCTTCGATTCCTCGATCACTTCCCAACCAGCGGGCTGCATTTTCCCCGCCTTCTCCAGCCGGGCCACGCGATCCTTGTAGCTCTTGGCCCAGTGCTGCACCTGGCGCGGCGAAATCATCTGCATCGTGCGCTCGTCGTCGAGCTTGCGGCGGATGCCGTCGATCCAGCCAAAGCAGAGCACCTCGTCCAGAATGTCGCCCGTAGAGACGTACTTGTCGGCCACGTGCTTCTTGTGTGTCACGAGCCAGACGCTCTCCCCCTGCTCGTGATTCGCCTCCAGCCACGCCCGCAGCGCCGCCGAGGATGTCACCTCGACCTGCTCAAAATTTTTCGTCTTAATCATCGCGACTTCCTTGCTTCAACGATTTTAATTCTACGCGGGAGATTTTAACGCGAAAAGGCGAGGGTGCAAAGGGGCAGTTCGTTGGCTCAGCTCGTTAACGCAGTATCGACGTCAACCGCAGCAGATGAGAAACCGCAGATGGACGCAGATAAAGCTCTAAAAATCTGCGTTCATCCGCGTTCATCTGCGGTTCCGTTTTGGACTTTAACTGTGGAATTTTTGTGTTTAGGCCGCAACCGGTTCCCGTCGCGACAACATCTTCTCGCTGATAATCGGCCCGCGCCCCGGCTCGCTCCACGGGCAAACTTCGATGCAGATGCCGCAGCCGCCGTGTTCGCTAAAGTAGGGGACACACTTGTCGAAATCGACGAACCACTTTTCTTCCCCACGCACGGTCTGCTTCGTCTCGAAAATGGCTTGCGGCGGGCAGTTCGTAGTGCAGACTTGGCAGCTCAGGCAAAAATCATCGACGCCAATATCGACCGGCTCGTCGACGGCCAGCGGCAGGTCGGTGAGTACGGTGGAGAGGCGCACGTTGGAGCCGTATTCTTTGGTAATGAGCGAGCCGTGCTTGCCCAGCTCGCCCAGCCCCGCGTCAATGGCGATGGGCAGGTGAATCACCTCTCCCGTCGTGATTGTGCCGATGCCCTTGGCCTTCCAGCCCATGGCGCGGATGCGCTGGCCCAGCGTCAGGGCGATCTCGCCCACGTCCAGGTAGCCATCCATCACCGCCTGCACAGCGTCCTCCAGCGGAGCCATCAGCATGGCCTCGCGATCCATCGTCGCCGCAATGCTGATGGCGTATCGATAGTTCACCGCTGAATCATCGTAGATGTGGTGGTCATGCACCGCCGTGATGCCCACCAGCGCGGCCCCCGCCTCCAGCGCCGCCGCCTTAATCGCCGCGCTCATCGCGGCGGGATCGTCCACCGGCTGCTGCACGGGGTGGACGGGACCATCGGCGTTGTGGCTTTTGCGCACGGTGCGCGACGCCTTGACCGACGCCTCGGCGCTGTTGACCTGGTGGAAATAAAATTCCAGCCCGCCCCACGGCCCGGCGTAGTCAATTGTGTGGAAGACTTTGCTTGCGCGCCGATACGCCTGTTCGCTCAGGCCGCTGATGACGTTGCCGCTGAGCGGCGGATTGCGATAGGCGAATCCATAATCAGGCTCCGGATAGCCATCGTGCTTGATGACGCGGCTTTGGCGCGAGCGAAGGTGCGTGTTGGGCGCGATGTCCGCGGCCTTGTCCGCTGGCGGATTGTGCGCGGGCGAATCCTTTTTACCAAAGGTTAGATCGTCCAGCCAGATGGTTTCGCCCGCGGCCTGCTTGCGCGCAAAGCGCCACCTAAACACGGGCGCCACGACGTAAGCCATCACCGAGACGAATAAGAAAACGAGCCAGCGTCGAATGATTTCGACTCTGTGGGCGAAACGCTCGCGCAGGTTGCCGCGATAAACTTTGTTTGGTAGTGTTGGGGTAGTCATTGGATTTCTTCTCTACGCTTCATCCGGTCGGAACTTCAGCAGCGGCGCGCAGGCTTCCGCGATCCGCTTGATTTCGCTGTGCACCTCCTCGTCGTACCACGCCTTTTTCGTGATCGGCTGCATCACCACCAGCGTCTTCAGCTTGAGATAATCGGCGTACTCGTGCTCGTCGTAGTCCGAATAGCCGCGCGGCATCGATTTCAAGCTGTCCTCCCTGGACAGCTCTAAACCGGCCGCTCCTAGACTTTCCAGCACGGCTGCAAATTTTTCTGGTTGCTCGATAATCTTGTCGCGGAGGGGAGCCAACTCCGACGCGCTCAGCTTGTAGTGGCCGCAGGCCATCATCCCGCCCTCCTTGTCCATCTGCACGTAGACGAGCCCACCCGCTTCGTTCTTCGTGCCCGAAGGCGTCAGCAGCCCGCTGACTTGGGGATTGTAGGGCGATTTGTCCTTGGAAAAGCGCACGTCGCGGTTCATGCGGAACATGGTTTTTTCGCTGCCTTTGAATGGCATCGCCGTTCCCGCCAGCGCTTCGGTTGCCGCGGCCAGCATCTGCTCAAAGGGCGCTTGCACGTACTCCTTCATCTCCTCGCGATGCGCATCGAACCACTCCTTGGAATTGTTCTCCTCCAGCTCCGCCAAAAGCTCAAACGACTTCTGCGTTATTTGATAATCACTCATCTCTACTTGCCTGCTTTCTTGTATTTGGATTGACGAAAGATGACGTTCACACTATACGTGATTTTTTCACCTATTTGGTATTTTTACTCTCTTTGTTCCAAAATTTTTTACGCAGCCGCCCCGCTTATCCACTTGCTCGGCGTCGTCCCCGTCCAGCGTTTGAAGGCGCGGTTGAATGAGCTCTGCTCGTTGTAGCCCAAATCATATGCAATCTCCGTCATCGACCTTGCCCCGCGCTCGATCTGCCGCAGCGCCTCCTCCTGTCGATACGCATCCAGCAGTTCCTTGAACGACATATTCTCCTGCGTCAGCCTCCGCTGAAAGGTGCGCAGCGAGAGCCCCAGCTCCTCGGCAATCGCCTCCGCCGAGGTTTGGCCCGCGGGCAGCATTTCCGCCAGCCGCGTGCGCACGATGTAGCCCAGCGGCGCTTCCTCAAACGCTTGGATATCAACGCGTTTAGCCAGCGTCAGCAGCGTCTGCCGCAGCATGGGGTCGGCGCTGGAGATGGAGGCGTTCCATGCGCTCGGTGCAAGCTTGACGCCGGAGCGCGGCTGATTGAGCTGCACGGGCAACCCCAATGACTCGCTATAAAAGTCGGGGGGCAGCGTCGACGGCTGCGTGAGACACATCGCCTCAAAGTCGACGCGCCCCCTGTCGCGGAAGCGCCGGACAAAGAGCGCCAGCGTCCACTGGTCGCCGATGAGCGTACCGGGGCCGGGGTGCTCGTTGATGACCCAGACCCAATCCCCATCTTCGTGGGTAAATTCTAGCTCCATTCCCGTGGCCACCAGCCAAAAAAAGAGCCGCAGCGTGTGAAAAGCCTCGCCCACGGTTTCCGAAGTGGCGGTCAGGTGATCGAGCAGCCCGAACGCGCCAAAGGGCACGGCCAGCCCCGATCGCGTCGGCAGGTCGGGGCGCGGGTCTTGGAGGAAGGCCTGTCGCCAAAAGAGCTCGAATAATCCGTCGGGAAAGCCAGCGTAGGGATCGTCGATTTGCGCGCGGGTAAGGCCGGCGCCGCGCAGAATTGCGTTGGTGTCTAGGCCCAGCGCGTCAAAGCCAGCAAGCATGGCGGAGAGGGTGGCGGCGGGTAGAAGCAGTTGCATCGTTGAATTGTAGCAAATTGGCGCGAAATGACAAACCGTCGGCGCGCGCGGGCAATTTTCGATGGCAACTTTCCTATAGCCTATAGGCAAACAGGTGCTGCTCGCAGTACAAAAACTAGGAGGTAGATGATGTTGGAAGGTTTTACCACAGACTCCACGCTTTGGATGCGCATCATGTACGGCATCGCCGTGGTAGGCGCCGGAGCCGTGGGGCTGATGATGCTCTTCGCGCCACGGCTCGCCGCTCAATACGTCTTTGCTGGCTCAACCACGGTCAGCCCCTACCTGCAAATTCTTGGTGCGCTCTGGATAGCGTTGGGTACGGCGGCGCTGCTCGGCCTGTTCGCGCCGGAAAGGTTTAGCACCATCCTGCTTGTGCAGCTAATCTACAAGGTGGCGTGGCTGGTTGTTGTGGCGTTGCCCGCTCTGGCTGCCGGCAACCGCGAACCGGGGCTGCTCTTCTTCACCGCATTGTTCGCGCTGTGGGTGGTTGGACTGCTCTTTGCCGTTCCCTTTGGCTATCTATTTAACTTTTCGTAGGGGAGATTTTATGAACACTACCCAACCCGTCGCCCTCATTACCGGCGCATCCTCTGGCTTTGGCCAATTGATTGGCGAGACGCTGGCGCAGCGCGGCTACAGCGTCTACGGCACGAGCCGCCGCGAGTTGCCCAACCAACATGGCGTAAACATGCGCGTGCTCGACGTGACGAGCGACGACTCCGTTCAATCTTGCATTGATGAAATTCTGTCCGAAGCGGGGCACATCGATTTGCTCGTCAACAACGCGGGCATCACCGTCAGCGGCACGGCGGAGGAGACGCCGCTCGCCGAGGCCGAAGCGCTTTTCCAAACCAACTTCTTCGGCGCGGCGCGCGTTACCAACGCCGTGCTGCCGGGGATGCGCGGGCGCAGGGCGGGCAAGTTAATTTTTATGAGCTCGCTGGCGGGGCTGCTGGGCACGCCGGGGCAGGCCTACTACGCGGCCACCAAGCATGCCCTGGAAGGATACGCCGAAACCCTCGCCGCCGAAATTGCACAGTTCGACCTCGCCGTCTCGCTTGTCGAGCCGGGCTTTTTCCAGACGACCATCCACGAAAAAGCAGCCACGAACACGGCAAACCTCGTCGCCGATTACAACGGCACGCGCGAAGCGCTGCACCGCTACTTCGACGACCACGTAACGAGCGGCGACGATCCGCAAAAGGTAGCGGACTTGGTGGCCAAAATTGCCGCCGCGGACAAGCCCAAGCTGCGCTACCGCGTCGGTCGCGATGCGGTGTGGACGCCGCGGCTCAAGGCGCTGATGCCCGAAGCCATGTTCTTCAGCGGTATGCGACGGCAGTTTGGTATTTAAGCATAGTTGCCCAACGCGCCGGGCAGCTACGCAATCAGCGCCATCGCGTCGCCGCGCTGCCACTGAAGCTGAAGGGGCGTATCCTCGTGCGGCTTAAAGCGCCGCCTTACCTCGCCCGGCTGCACCCCGACAATCTCGATCTCGTCCAAGTCCACCGTCCCCAGGCCAACCTCGCCCGCGTAGTGCAGCAGCCCCATCTGCGACGGCACAAAGCCCATGGCCTCGGTCATCACCGCGTCCGCCGCGAAGCAGTCGGCGCTTGCCGCCGCCACGCCAAAATCGACCTCGTCCGTGCCGCCCGGCCCGTTGCCCTGCAGGCCGCGCGTGCCGTCGATCACCGCGATGTCGGGCGTGAGGAAGCGCGCCAGCCGGACTAGATTGATGTTGAGCACCTGTGCCTCATCCGGCAGCGTGCGCGAGGCGTGGTCGGGGAAGCCGTGCATAAAAACCCGATCTTTCTTGGCAATTGTCCCCATGATCATATTCTTCAGCGCCAGCGTGACGACGCAGACGTCGTGGGTTTTGGCAATGGCGACGGAAATCGTACAGGGGCACTCGAGCACGGTGCGCGGCATCCGCACGGTGGTTTCCGTCCCGTCCGCCAGGATGATCGGCGTCTCCTGCCAGCGCGTTTCCCCGTTCAAATCCACCAGCTTAATCGACATGGGATACTCGTCGTCGAGCGCGCGGTAGCCAAAATTATCAAAGGCCTCGCCCGAATACTTTTCGTTGCCCCCCTCGGCGATAATCACCTCGCGCGGCGGTGCGGGCGTGCTCAACAGAAAGTCGAGCGCCCCGCGCAGCGCATCGGCGTGGCTGGAGGCGAGTTGATTGTCGCCGGACAGAAAGTTGGGCTTGAGCATCACCTGCTCGCGCAGCTTGGGCGTTACGTCGTCGCGCACGTTGTCCAGCGCGTCGAATATCATCTGGCGGCGGTTGTTGCCGCGCACCAGGCTTACTTTGGTCTTGCTCATGGGTTGTCTCCTGTTGGCTCATATAAAAAGTGTGTGGCAGGCTCAACGAGGCGGTAACAGCGTCGCCCTCATCCCCAGCCCTTCTCCCATCCTGGGAGAAGGGAGCCTGATTGCCCTCTCCCGTGACGGGAGAGGGGCTAGGAGTGAGGGCCTCTTGCACATCTCTTTAACATGAGCCACTCCTATTGTGCTGCGAATTTGATAACTCATGTGATGCGCTGAGCGAGAAGGCAACATCAACCGCCGTCTCTGGGCGTGACGCCGCGCCCGTCTGCCGCCACGCGATCTTCCGTCTCGTCCTCCCGGCTGGCCCACGCCAGCACGGCCAGCGCCAGCGCGACCAGCACCAGGAGCGCAATCAGCTTGTGCAGGCGGCTTGGCAGCGTCAGCGTAAGCAGGCCGAAGAGCGCGCAAAAGGTCCAGTAGCCCACAACAATTTTGCGCTCGCCCCAGCCGCGATCCAGCAGCCGCAGGTGCAGGTGATCGCGCCCGCCCGTGCCCGGCGAGAGACCGCGGCGGGTGCGCGTCACGATCAGCCACGCCACGTCGAGCGCGGGCAGGCCGAGCACGAGCATCACCGTGGCCACCCGTGCACCGCCGATTATGCCGAGCGCGGCAATCGCAAAGCCGAGAAAGTAGGTGCCACCACCGAGGAATATCTTGGCGGGAGCAAAGTTGAAAGGCAGAAAGCCCAGCGCCGCGCCACCCAGCGCCAGCGGCAGCAGCGACACGCTCAGCTGCGGCGGCTCGATCACAAAGATCATGTGAACGGCCAGCACCGCACACAGAATCACCGTCACCCCCGCCACGAGTCCGCTCAACCCGTCCAGAAAGTTGACGGTGTTCATCATGCCCACAAACCAAAAGACCGTCAGCGGCCAAACCAGCCACCAGGGAAAGCCCGCCGCGCCAAAAAATGTGCCCGCCGCCAGCGGGTTGTTGACGTGTTTGATAAAGATCAGCCCGCCAATCGCGATGCAGGCCGCGCCAAACTGCAGCGCGTACTGCGGCAGCGCCGACAGCTCGAAGCGGTCGTCGAGCAGCCCGGCCCCGGCGCAAAAGATGCTGCCCGCCAGCAGCGCCAGCAGCCGCCGCATCTCGTGGATGTCGGTGCGTGGGGGGAACCACGGTTGGGTGGCGGGGAGCCAGATCGGAAGGGCCAGCGAAACGAGGGTGACGAACGCGACCGTGACAAAAAATGCGCCAAAAATCGCCAGCCCACCCGTGCGTGGAATCACGCCGCGGTGTTTGCGCCGCCCGCCCGGCCGGTCGACGAGATCGAGCCGGTGGCCGAGTTTGGCGGCAAGGGGAGTCAGGAGAAGAGAGAGCGCGAAGGCGGTGAGGAGGACGAAGAGGTAGAACATGATGAATAAAGAATAAAGAGTGAAGATTGCAGGCCAACGTTGGCCTGCAATCTTCACTCTTTATTCTTCAATCTTTACGGCCGCATATTGCCCAGCGTCCGCGGAAAGGCAATTGTCTCCCGCACGTGATCGAGCCCGCAGAGCCACGCCACCGTGCGCTCGAGGCCGATGCCAAAGCCGCTGTGTTTGACGGAGCCGTAGCGTCGCAGCTCCAAATACCACTGGTAGACCTCCTCTGGCAAATCGTGCGCGCGCAGCGATTCGACGATCTTTTCCGGATCGCTCATCCGCTCGCTGCCCCCGGTGATCTCGCCGTAGCCCTCCGGGGCCAGCAAATCCACGCTGCGACAAACGTCGGGTCGGCCCGGCTCCGGCTCCATGTAAAAGGCCTTGACCTGTGTGGGAAAGTGGTGAACGAAGACCGGCTTCTCGAACTGGGCGGCGAGGTAGGTTTCGTGCGGGCTGCCAAAATCGTCGCCCCACGTCATCGGCGGCACGGCCTCCTCGTAGCCCGGCACGAGCGTGCCCGCCGCCGCCGCTTCGTTGATCATTTCGACCGCCTCGTCGTAGCTGATGCGCGGAAACGGAGCCGACACTTTTTCCAGGTGCGACGTGTCGCGCTCGAGCACGTCCAGCTCGGCGCGACACTCGCGCAGCACCGTCTGCACCACGTGGCCGACGAACTGCTCCTCGATTTCCAGCAGCCCTTCCAAATCGCAAAAAGCGATTTCCGGCTCCAACATCCAAAACTCTTGAAGGTGGCGGCGCGTCTTGCTCTTTTCGGCGCGAAAGGTTGGGCCAAAGCAGTAGACTTTGCCAAAGGCGAAGATGTTGGCCTCGTTGTAGAGCTGGCCCGTCTGCGCCAGGTAGGCGGGCTCGCCGTGGTAGTCGATCTCGAAGAGCGTGGTTGTGCCTTCGGCAGCGGCAGGCGTCAGAATTGGCGTGTCGACCAGGAGATAGCCGTGGTCGTCCAGCCAGCCCCGCATGGCGCGGATCAGCGCGGCCCGCACGCGCATCACCGCCCACTGGCGCGACGAGCGCAGCCAGAGGTGGCGATTCTGCATCAGAAATTCGACGCCGTGATCCTTGGGCGAAATGGGGTAGGGCTCGGCGATCTGCACGAGCTGCAGGCGCGCCACGTCGATCTCGAAGCCGCCCGGAATTCCCGGCGCGCGCTCCTCCGCCTTGACCGTGCCCGTGAGCACGAGGCTGCTCTCCTGCGTCAGCGCCTTGCCCGCGGCAAAGTCCTCCTCGCTCACGTTGCCCTTAAAGACAACGGCCTGGCAGAGCCCGCTGCCGTCCCGCACCTGCAAAAATTGCAGCTTGCCCTTGCCCGTTTTGTTGTAGAGCCAGCCCTCAATGGTAATGGTCTCGCCAACGTGGTCGCCCAGCTTTTCGATGCGGACAACGGGGGCTTGGCTGATTTTGCTGTCGGGCGATGCGCCTCTGGTGGGCGCGTCGATGGTTGCTTCGCTCATAATTTTGTGTTTAGTAGATGCGGCGGCAAGCCGCACGACCGTGATTGCTCCCGCTGCATCGCTCCCGTTGCAAAGGGGCGTGCAAAAATTGCGCTGCTGCAAACAGCGTCTACGTCTCCGATTCCGCCTGCTCCTCTTCCTCCGGCGTGTTTTCCCACTGCGTTTTCCACGATTCGGCGGCTTCGGCCTTTGTGGCCAAGCGCTGCTCGGCAACGGCCTCCTCCTCCGGCGTCATCGGGTCGAGGATGTGGGGAAAGAGGACGGAGATGTCGATGCGGAAGTCCGCGATGTTGCGACCGCCGGTGTTGGCAAAGGCCTCGCTGCGAAACTCGTAGGCGTCGCGCAAGTTGGGGCGCGAGACGTGGCTGTAAACCACGATGTCCTTGGGCGCGCTGTATTCTTTCGCAATCGTCTCCACAATTGACGGTCGGTCCTCCGTGCGGCTGCGGCGCGAGCGGCGGCGACGGCGACGTTCGCGCGCCTGGGCCTGCTCATCATCCACCGCCGAATCGCGGCGGGCCGAACGTCGGCTCCGCTTGGGCTTGCCCGAATTCGAGCCAGAGCGCGAGCGCCGGGAGGAACGGCTCGACGATTTGCTATCGGCTGGGGCCGCATCGCTGGGGGCGTTCTGCGCGCGCGGGCTCTCCGGCTGATCGCGACGCTCGCTTTGGCCACTGCCCTTGCTGCCGCTGGTCGAATTCCCGCTGCCCTTGTCGCCGCTGCTCTCTGTGCCGCTGCCCTTGTTGTCGCTGCGCTCGCTGCGACTTCCTCTCTGGTCGCTGCTCTTTTTGCGCCGGTAATAGCGGCGTTTGCTTTTCGAGCGACGGCTATCGCCGCCGGATTTTTGGTTATCGTTCTGGTCTGCCATCGGGTTGCTCTAAACGGGTTGCTTTACAGTTAAAATATGTCGTGCGTCTAAACGACTCTACCCTTCATCGTCGGCCTGGGGCGAGGCGTCGTCGGCTTCGCTTGGGCGCTCGGTTGGCGCTGGCTCCGGCGGCTCCTCCGTCGGCGGCGGGGTGGACGTGGGCGCTGCCGGGCGCGCATCCACCGTGGCAACGGCTCCGGCACTGATGGGCAACGTCAGCTCCTGCCCGACGAAGAGATTATTTGGATTATCAATGCCGTTGATGTCGACGAGATCGTCAACGGCAATCCCGTAGCGTTCGGCAATGGCCGAGAGAAAATCCCCCGCGCGCACGGTGTAAGTCGTCTGCTCGGCGAGCGGCGTGGGTGGGGCGGACGTCGCTGTGGGCAGCGTCTCCACGGCCTCTCCGGCCAGCGGCTCCTCGACCGCATCCGCATCTGCGGGGTCGTCCGCCGCTTCGTCCGGCACGGGGGCGGCCTGCACACCCAAGTCTTGCTGGTCGGGCTCGATTCGCTGGGCGAATACGGGCGCCAGCGCGGCCAGCTCTTCCGGGTCCGGCCGCCGCCACTCGACGATCCACACCACCAGCAGCGCGATCATCACGCTAACGAGGGCGTTGACAAGCACCACAAAAGTCAATTGGCGACGGTTCATCACGCCTCTACTTCTGCCGGGTGGCCCTCCCGCGTGGGCGCGGCTCACGTTTGCGTTCGCCTTGGCGTTCATGCGGGAGGGCCTGAGTAATTGTGGGTGAATTGTAGCACAGGGCGGTGGAATTGAGAACCGCTGTTGATTGCTAACAAAATCAACGAAGAATCTGCCCGCAGCGTTCCCCGAATCGGGAATGCTGCGGACGGGAATGCCCGCCTATGTGCTTTCAAGGCGGCAGTGGTATGATTTAGCTGAACCGTTCAAGACAAATGAGCAGGCCGCGCCCACCGCCTGTGAACCGACGGGCTACCGGGCGGCGACCATAAATCTGCCTTGCCGGAAGCCTCGTTCACGGGGCGCTGACTCAGCAGCGCAGACGTTTGTGTTGGTGCGGTGGTTGGCTGGCCGAGCTGCTTGTTGAGTTTAGAAATCGGCTATACAGGACAGGGAGGATTGAAACGGTGTGGGTCGGAATAACCGCAGCAGCTCTTATCTTTGCTTGGTACTTTGTCGGCTTAGCGGCTTTTGACATGCTGCCTAAAAGTATCAACAACCTCTTTGATGATCCGGGCGAAGTGGAAGCCTGGATTATTCGTGGCGTGGCGGGCTTACTAATCGTTGCTGGCATCTGGAGCTTCCGACATCAAGAGTATGCCTTTCTGAGTGGCCTCTAGCCGGAGTTGGTGGGAATTGGCGTCACGGTTTTGGGCATCGACGAGTTGAATCGTCGACGGAGCGAGCGGCAGTACAAGCAGCAGATTATTCGTCAGATAGGGAGTTTTAGTAATGACTTTGCATTAGAAGCAGTAAGAATAGCAAAAGAGCAAAATTGGCTTGCAGATGGCTCGCTAAACGCCGAAAATTTTGAAAGGGCAGACCTACAAGGAGCTGACTTCCAAGATTCTAGCATACAGCGGGGAAACTTTTTCGATGCAAATTTGTCGGAGGTAACTTTCGCGCAAGCTAAACTGCAGAAATCTATATTCACAGCGGCCAAGTTGAGGGAAGGAATCTTTACGCAAGCTGATTTATACGAGGCAGATTTTTCCCATGCGCGGTTGCAAGAGGCAAATTTTTATGGTGCTCCTTTGCAAGGAGTTTGCTTCCAGGGAGCTAAAGTGCGTGCAAAATGAAAACAGGAGTTCGCGGTCTAAGTGACTGTCACTGTCCATAGCCGGACAGCTTGCCCCATTTTGTCTGGACAGTGACTGTCACTGGCTCCTCAAACTCCTGTTCTCGACGCAACTTTACTTTAGGCTCAACAATGTAAATTTTGAAAACGCTGATTTGCGGGGTGCAAAGTTTTAACAAGCAGATTTGGAGGGGGCGCAATTTTATGGGGCGAAGCTACAGGGAGCAAACTTTGGCGAGGTATACCCACAAGAAGCGTCAGATTCTCCAAGTTCCTCAGATTTAGATATACTAAATATGATTACGCCAGGAGCGATGAATCTTGACCAAGCAGATTTGCATGGTGCTAAGTACAGTCTCGATACAACCATATGGCCACGGAATTTTGACTACGCAAACTGCGGAGCAATCCCTGTCGATTATTAATTGCAGTTGAAGAGGAGAAAAGCAAAATGAGCAGCACAACATTTACCGAAGTCGTCAGCAAACTGGCTGCTTTGCCGGAAGAGGCACAAACCCAGGTCTTGATTTTCATTGAATCGTTAGGACAACACGCTCCATCAAACGGCAGCTCGCTGATGCACCAGGTGAATAAACATTCTACGGACCGTTACCCATTGCGAGGCGAAATTTACCGCTACGATAATCCATTTGATCCAGCAATTTCACCCGATGAGTGGCACGCCATTGGAGGGCAAGCGTGATTCTGATTGATACGCACATTTGGCTCTGGTGGGTGAGTCAACCCAAGCGGTTGAGCGAGGAACAGGCCGCTTTGTTAGAAGCGAACGAGTCAAATTTAATCGGCGTGAGTGCGATTTCTTGTTGGGAGATTGCCAAGTTGGTGCAAATCAATCGCATCGATTTACAGCGACCAACTTCTGAGTGGTTCTCGCTTGCATTGGGCTATCCGGGCGTCAATCTTCTGCCGCTAACTCCACACATTGCAGCGGTGTCGACGGAACTACCAGACAATTTCCGCAGCGACCCGGCTGATGAATTGCTCGTGGCAACCGCTAGGGTGTTCGATTGTCCATTATTGACGCAAGACTTAAAAATTCGTGGTTATGCCCACGTGAAAACAATATGAACCCCACTCTCACCGCCATCTCCGGCCTCCTCGTCGGCCACTACACCGACCTCGGCGCGGCCAGCGGCTGCACCGTGATCCTCTGCCCGGACAGCATTCAAACCGAGTAGGGATGGATTTCGTACTCCTGGATCAACAGCTCGGCAGGCAGATGGAGACCGCTGGCCAACCGGCAAATCATCGCCAGCGACAGCGGTCTGCGCCGCTCCATGATGTCCCAAACCCGCTGTCGCGGACCAAGGTAAGGCTCCAAATCTTTGCGCGTCAAGCCCTGTTGATCCATCACAAACTCCAGCAGGGAAATGGGGTCGGACGTGTCCCCCATGGGATAGTGGCGATTCTCGTAATCCTCGACCAGCGTCACCAGCACGTCAAAGCGTTCGCCACCAGGTGTATCCGGCTCGACGCGACCCATCGTGCGCTCGATTTCGGCCAGCGCGGCGGCGTGGTCGGCTTCCGTTTTAATGGGGCGTAGCTTGGCTTCAAACTGTGGTCGCGTCGATTTGATCATAATCGGCATGGGTTCCTATGAAACGAATGTAGATGGTCTGAAATCGATACTCAATTTACGGCATATCATCGGAGACCACCAATGAACCGCACCCTCACCGACATCCCCGGCCTGCTGGTCGGCCACGCCACCGACCTCGACGCGGCCACCGGCTGCACGGTGATTCTCTGCCCGGACGGCGCAACTGCGGGCGTTGACGTGCGCGGGGGCGGGCCGGGGACGCGCGAAGTGGCCCTGCTTGATCCGCTGTGTGCGGTGCAGCAGGTGCACGCCATCGTGCTCAGCGGGGGCAGCGCCTTTGGGCTGGCTGCGGCGGATGGCGTGGTGCGCTGGCTGGAAGAGAGAGGCCACGGCTACGAGACGACAGCGGCGCGCGTGCCCATCGTGCCCTCGGCCATTCTGTATGATTTGGGCATTGGCTCGGCGGAGGTGCGACCGACCGCCGACATGGGCTACGCAGCCTGTGAAGCGGCGAGCAACGGCCCCGTTGCCGAGGGGAGCGTGGGCGCGGGCACGGGCGCAACCGTGGGCAAGCTGCTCGGCTTTGCGCAGGCGACGAAGAGCGGGCTGGGCACGGCAGGTCGACGGCTCGGCAGCGACACCAGTGGCTTCAGCGTGGCGGCACTGGTCGCCGTCAACGCGATTGGCGACGTGGTCGATCCGTCGACGGGCCAGATCGTGGCGGGCGCGCGTGGAGCAGGGGGCAGCTGGGCGAATTCAATGGCGCTGCTGGAAAATCGGCTGGGGCAGATGGTGCATGGCTTGGGGAGTCAACCCGGTGTGGGGCAAAACACGACATTAGCCGTGGTCGCGACGGATGCGCCGCTGGACAAGGTCGGCTGTACCAAGGTGGCGCAGATGGCGCACAACGGGCTGGCGCGCACCATTCGTCCGGTGCACACGGCCTTTGATGGCGACGCCATCTTTGCGCTCTCGAAGCCGAGTGGCTTGGGGCCAACCCTGGGGCTGCGCGAGGCAAGCTTGCTGGGAGCCGTGGCGGCGGAGGTGCTGTCGGAAGCGGTGCTGCGGGCCGTGCAGTCGGCGACGGGGCTGCACGGTTTGCCGTCGATGGGGGAGCTGAGTTAAGGGCGAAAAATTCTGTCCAATCATTATCTTGATGACGCATCATCTCGATCACCGTGCGTTCTTCTTCTTGCTTAATGAAAAGCTCATATTCACCAACAATCCAACGGTACACATTGCCCTTCCAAGGCTCGACTACCCCTTCGGTTGGTTGATCATCACTTGTTAACATCAGCCGAATGACGGCTCGGATAACGTTCGTTACATCGGCTAAGTTTGTCTTGATGAAGTAATCGGCTTCTTTGGAGTATTCAACCAGCCACATGAGTTGCTATCTCCTGGCGAATCGATTCAAACATGGCTTTGCCGTGCTTTTGTTCCAGCTGATCGAGTTGATCCAAAGGGTTGACCCAACTTCCCTCGCGTTCGTTCCGCTCGTGAATTCTTTCAACCTCTGCCAATACTCGCGACCGCTCAATCTCCTTTGCGATCCGATTCCACTGCTCGACGCTCACGAGCACGGCGCGCGGCTTGCTCTCCTCGGACAAAATGACCGGCGCGTTATCCATCATCGACAACACCTCCTGCTGCCGGTCGCGCAGATCGCTGAGCGGCGTAATTTGGGGAACTGTCTGCATCATGGTCTCCTTGTTTCTGATCCGGGCTTCTGATCCGGGCTTCTGATCCGGGCTTCTGATCCGGGCTTTTAATTCGGGCACAGCCTAAGCCGGATTGTAGTGTGGAAATGGCACGCTGTCAATGCCTATATCAACGACCATCGCGCCCCGCACAGGCTCTTTTTTAACCTATCTTTACACCATGCCAAAAAGCCGAAAGTCCACAACCGATAGCGCAACGCTGAACGAAGTCACCGACCGCCTCAGTCGACGCCCAGCAGTTGACGGTCTCGTCGTGATCGGCTCTGCCAGCCGGGGCGAGTTGAATCCAGCCAGCGATTACGATCTCGTTGTGATTCTTTCCGTGATGACCGTGCCGCTGCATGTGGGCGTCACCAGCATCGATAGTCGGCGGGCCGACGTGATTTTTTGCAAGACGGCACAGGTTGAGGAATTTCTGGCGGCGAGCGAGCCGCTAGATTTTGCGAGCTGGACGGGGCGCTTAGTTGGCTGGCTGCGCGAGGGAACCGTTGTCTTCGACCGCAACGATCACGTGCGGCAGGCGCAGCAGAAAGCAAGGAGTGGGGATTGGCTTTTGCCGGTGGGCACGGCACACGGCTTTGGTCCATGGAGCGGCGTGAACTACAATCTTCAGGTCGCGCGTCGCTATCTCTCTTCGGATGATCCGCTTTACCTGGCCACGTCGGACGTTCGGATGATGCTTTACGGCCCATCCGACTTGTTTTTCAACTACTTCGAGGCGCGTCGGCTGCGCTGGAGTGGAGAAAAGGCGGCCCTTCAATATCTACAGCATCACGATCCGGAGTATCTGTCGCTTTTTACTCAATTTTTGACCGAGCCGGATCGACAGGTAAAATTCAAGCTCTACGAACAACTTGCGGCGTTGACCATCGCGCCGGTGGGTGAGCTTTGGCAGGAGAACGACACCATCATGATGGTCGATGCCGATGGGGTATCGCCGGAGTTGGAGGAGCGGGCGCTCGATTTCTGGGAGACGCTTGTGGCGGGGTAATGCAATCAATTTATGGATAGCAAAGCCCTGTCTAGCCCTTTTTCTACGGAGAACCACTTCGATTAGCGTCCGGTTAGTCTCCTATTTGATGAACCCACAATTTCCACATATACCCAATAAGTTGCTCAATCAGTAAAAGGAGGGGTTCCTCTGCAAATCTCTGTGCGGCTCTGTGTCTCCTCTGTGCGCTCCGTGCCCACTTTTACTGTTTGGCCAAGCAAATGATTGGTTGATGCGAATCCGTTGAGAGCGCCCCTGTGATCAACCGCACACCTGGGCCATGTGCTGCACAACAGCCGATGATGGCGATTGAGGTTATACTCCTCGTGATGTCGAGATTTTCCCTCGATCCACCAATCCTGAGGAGGAACCCATGACAACCCGACTATTGATATCCCCGCGCTCCGCGCAGGCCAGATGGTGGCGCATAGCGACCCCGTGCCTGGTGGCAATGCTGGCGCTCTTTGTCGTGAGCGGCACAGCCTTCGCCCACGGCCCCAAGCCCCACACGCCCGACCCCGTTCACCACGGTGGTCACAACAGCGACCACGATAATTCCAGTGGCGCGCTCGACACCTATCACGTGCTCAACGCCGCTGCGCCGCTGATCGGCCCCGTGGAGATCAACGCCCCCTGCACCGGCGGCCCCACCATCGACGGCGTGCTGCTCGACGAATGCTTTGCCAGCACCTTTGACATCAACGGCACGAACAAATCCGTGACTGTCTTCTACACCAAAAACGTCTCGACGGTAACGCGCACGCGTTCGGACGGGACGACCATCAACCTGACCCACTGGGTCGACAACGACAACCGCGCCGTTATGGTGGCGGGCTGGTTCGAGGAGTCGTGGCGGCGCTTCCACACCGATTCGGGCCACCACCTCTACGACACCGGCTGCAACAACAACGTCAACGTCTGGCTCGAAGACGGCGACGGCTGGGGCGGCATTGCCTACTGGGCCAGCTCCGGCACCTGCAACATCGGCATCGATGCGCCGACCGTGCGCAGCGGCGGCGGCCAGCGCACCGTCTACCACGAGGCGCAGCACTACGTGCAATTTTCCTACGACGCCGGCTGCTATGGCGACCTGCGCGCCAACTACAACAGCGGCAACGCCTCCGGCAACGCCGAATTCACCGAAGGCTACGCCGACCTCGGCTCGGACAGCGTCAACGCCACGATTGATGCAAGCTATCTCGCGGGCACGAGCTACGATCCCAGCACGTCGATGTATGATAAGAACTACAGCAACCGCTTCGTCAAATACCTGAGCGAACAGCTGGGCACGGTCGGCAGCCCCGGCGACCCGTGGTGGCACATTGATGCGATGTACGCCCACTACGCCATGTGCGACGCGCAAGATTCGCTCTACGTGCTGGACACGTTGATTCCGTCGCTCGGCGGGCCGAGCAAGGACGAATTCTTCCTCGACTTCTTCGCCTCGCTCTGGGCCGATCGCTGGTCCGATCCGGCGACGCAGCCCGAACTGACCTACTTCGACGATGACGGCACGGGCTCCAGCTACAACGCGCCCGCCAACACGCAGAGCGCCAGCCTCAACAGCGGCTCTCAGACGTGGTCCAGCACTTCGCCGGACGACTACGCCGCCGAGTATTTTGAAATCACGCCGCTGCCCGGCTGCGAATATGTGCAGGTCGAGGTGGACGGTGCGGCGGGGGCGCGCTTGGGTGTCAACCTGATGGCCTCGGACATCAGCGCACCCAGCGTCGAGCGCTCGGCCTTTATGGGCGAGAATTACGTGCGACTCTTTGCCGGCGCCGGCGTCCACGACCGCGTGGTGGCCGTCGTCAACAGTTACCAGAGCACGTACAGCTACGACGTGACCTTTAGCTGCGTCGCGCCAACCGTGAACATTCTGGAGCCGCGGCAGACGAACTTCGCGCTCGTCGGCGAACCGGCCAGCCCCATCGCTTATCTCACGCGGCTCAGCGTCACCAGCGGCGGCGTGCCCGTGCGCGGCCTGATCGAAAGCTCCTTCAGCTTCGATGCCGAAGGCGACGCCGTCACCGTTGTGCCCGGCAGCTTTCAACAGGTGGGCGAGGAGTACTGGGCCACGCTGCTGCCGCCCGTCAAGCCCGCTGGCACGAGCTTTGTCGATTTTGAAGCCTGCCTGGATGGCGGCCTCTGCGACAGCGAGACCGACGCGCTGCTCTACGTCCCGCCCGGCAATACCGACATCGGCCTCGTCTTCGACGGCAGCGGCTCGATGGACATCGAGGACACAATCGGCGAAGGCACGCGCCTCTTCAACGCCAAGCGCGCGGGCACGGTTGTCGCCGATCTGGCGCGCGCCGGTGATCGCCTGCTGGTGACCGACTTCTCGGCGCTGGACAGCCCGGCCGGCTGTGGCGCGGGCGACGGCAACTGCCCGCTTGACATTCGCACGCTGCTGGCGCGAACCGATGTGGTCGTGCCCGCAACGATTAACGCCGCGAAAGCCGCCATCGCCAACATTACCGCCCGCGAGTGGACGCCGATTGGCCCCGCATTGGTCGACGCCAAGAACAAGCTGCTGGCCGCGCCCTTCTCGCTCAACCCCAAGCACATCTTCCTGCTCAGCGACGGCGCGGAGAACGTCAACCCGCTCTACGCCGACGTGCGCCAGGAGCTGATCGACTCCGGCGTCGTGGTCAACACGATTGCCTTTGGCCCCGAAGCGCCCGAAACGCAGCTGGCTCAAATCGCGGCGGACACCGGCGGCGACTACCGCGCGGTGACGACGACGACCAGCGGCTCGCTGATGGCGGCCAGCGTTGGCAACGCCGACGGAAACCCAACGAACATGGACGCCGTAATCGCGAACAGCGCGCCCAGCGGTGCGCAGACGATGGTGCAGGCGGCACAGGTTGGCCCGGCGCTGCCCGGTCAGCTGCGGCTGGTCGAAGTCTACGACGACTTTGAGACGCAGGCGCAGGACGCCGCACGCATCCTCTACCAGACGGCCACCAACGTGCCGTTTGGTGCAGAATATCGCGAGTTCGCCCCCGTGTTCGTCGACCAAAGCGCGAATACGCTGCGCATCGTTGTCGCGGGTAATTCCGCCGACAGCAACAATTCGTGCAGCAGCTACCGCGATGTCGAGATTGCCTTTGCGACTGCCGTCGAGGACGATGGCGAATTCTTCCCCGGTGAGCGCAGCGGCTGGATTCCCATCAGCCCGCCGAGCGATGACTTCCCGATTCCAGGCAACTGGGATGTGCGCAACTCGATCTATGACGACGTGCTGATTGTGACGAATCCGGAGCCGGGCTACTGGTACGCCCGCGCCCGCAACTACTTCATCGTCTGCGCGGCTGGCGCTGAAGGCAGTGACAGCGAAGTCGATGCACAAATAAATGCCGAGGTGCAGGCGGCGCAGCAGAGCAGCAATGCCTTCCTCTCGACCTTCTCCGTGCAGTCCACCATCCAACTCGAGGGCCGCATCCTCGGCTTGACCAACGGCTCGGCCTCGGCGGCGGACGTGTTGCCCATCGTGGCAACGGTGCAGGCGAAGGACGGCCTGCTTCCCGGTGCGTTCGTGGTCGCGCAGGTGCAGAAGCCGGACGGAACCAGCGAGAACGTGCTGCTGCTGGACGACGGCGCACATGACGACGGCGTGGCGGACGACGGCATCTACGGCTGGGCCTACACCAAGGCGATTCTGGGTGGCTCCTACAACGTGCGCATCCTGGCCTCGATTCCGGACCCGAACCTGCCCGGCGCGAACCTCATCCGCGAGTGGAACGGCGGCTTCTGGATCAACGGCCCCGGCGAAGAGGGCTACAATGGCGACAAAGATGAAGACGACATGCCCGACGCCTGGGAACTGCGCTGCGGCCTGATTGTCGGCGAGAACGATGCGGGTTTGGACAAGGATAAGGATGGCCTGACCAACATCCGCGAGCTGCGGCTCGGCACGCTGGCCTGCGAGGCCGACACCGACCACGGCGGCGAGCGCGACGGCTCGGAGGTCGACAACGGGCGCAACCCGCTCTGGCCGGGCGACGACGCCGTGCGCCCCGTCGGCCACGTGGACGTGCGCCCGCTCGACGGCGAAATCATCGTCTCGACCGTGGACGACACGCAGGTGGTGATTGTGGGTACGGAGCCGAACTGCGAGGGGACGCGCTACATCTTTGGGCCGGGCGAAGAGCGCCTCGTGCCGAACCTGATGAACGACACGGTTTATTACGTCTGCGTCTTTGGGAAGGATGGCGACGCCGAGGGCAAGCCCGTTGGCCCCATCGAGGTCACGCCCAAGGCGGACCCCGACGCTCCGGCTGGCGACATGTTGATCGACGAGGGCGCGCCCACCACGCCAAGCCGCGAGGTGACCCTGCGGCTAGATTCGACGGACGTGCCGCTGCCCGGCATGGCCCAGGGCGCGAACGCCCACATGACGGACAAGCGCTCGCTGCAAAATCAGGTGAGCGGCGGCATCGAGATGAAGATCGCCAACAACCCCTCGCTCAACGGCGCGGAGTGGGAAGCGTACCAGCAGTTCAAGGAGTGGACGCTCGACTGCGCCGATGGCGACAGCTGCACCGTCTACGCCCAGTTCCGCGACGCCGCGGAGAACGAGTCGCTCATCATCGCCGACGATATTGTGCTCGACATCCCGGACGATACCGATGCCGACGACGACACGATCCCCGACGACGTGGAGGGTGATGGCGACACCGACGGCGACGGCACGCCAGACAAGGACGACACCGACTCGGACAACGACGGCATCGACGACACCACCGAGGCGGGCAGCAACCCGCTCGAGCCCGTCGACACCGACGGCGACGGCACGCCGGACTACAAGGACACCGATTCGGATAATGACGGCGTTTCCGACGCGGACGAAGGCACTGCCGACAGCGACGGCGACGGCATCCCGGACTACCGGGACGACACGGACGACAGCAATCCAAATCCGACGCCCGGCCCAACGCCCGGCCCAACGCCCGGCCCAACGCCTGGCCCAACGCCTGGCCCAACGCCCGGCCCAACGCCCGGCCCAACGCCCGGCCCAACGCCTGGCCCAACGCCCAATTCCAGCGATTCGGACATCTTCCTGCCGCTGGTGACAAAGCAGTAGACTGAAGCGTTCGACCGTAGTTGCCCGGCACACCGGGCAACTACGGCCAACTGTGGCCCACTTGTAAACAACACATAAAAAGGAGCCCGCCATCTTGCTAGATGGCGGGCTCCTTTTTATGTTGGCGTAGAGCTGCACCTCCTACTCCGTAAACACCACCGTGCGCACGTGTGATTGGCCGATGCCGCCCGCCCCGTTCGATACCTCCACCTGCCACGGGTAAGGTTCATTTGGCTGAAGTTCGGGGAAGACAGAACAGTCCAGGCTGCTAACCGTCCACTCCGTATTGGTATCGGGCGTAAACTGGTCGCAGAAGTCGGCGATGTCGTCGGGTGCGTCCATGTACCAGCGATATTGCTCGCCCTCGATGCCGCGGCTGCGCCAGCTGAAAGTGGTTGGCAGCGGAACGCGAGCATTGTCCGCCGGGCCGAGCAGCTCCACGGCGGCAATGTCGAAATTGCCGCCCTCAACGCGCTGCGCATAGTCGTAATCGAAGATGGCTGGCTCCTGCCAGTAGAGCAGCGCCTCCTCCTCCAGCGAGTTTTCCCCTGCCGCCCCGTTGCGATAGGTCACCTGATTGCCAAAGATCGAGGGTTGCGCATAGGGAAAGTTGTATTGACCGTTGGCGTTGGTGGTGGCGCGCTCCTTGAACTCGCAGGGCAGCCCGACCACGCAAACTTCTAGCTGCACGTTGACCCCGGCAACCGGTGCACCCGCCTCGGTCACAAAGCCGCTGATGCCGCGCGGCGGCACGGGTGTAGGATTGACGGGCGCGGGCAGCGGCGTAGTGACAGGCGACGGCGTGTTGGTGGGGAAGCTCACCGGCACGCCAAAGCCCGATGGCGAAGTGGGTGCCGTGGTTGGCACGGGCGTTGGGTTGTCGCCGCCAGCGGTGGGCGCGGGCGTGGGGCTGCTCGTCCCCGCCGTCGGCAGGGGGGATGGCTCGCTGCCGCGGCTGAAGATGGTCGGCAGGAAAATATCCTGCGTAGCCGGCTGTTGCGCTGGACGGAAGGGCGCGGGTCCGACAAGCGCCGTCGAGGTGGCGACATCAAGCGCAGCACTGGCGACGCGCTGCACCGGCTGCCAGTCGACCTCGTACGAGACGCCGTCGTTGGTAACGGGGCCGGTCGCGCCCGTTTCCACATCGAGCCACCAAATGTCCGCGCCGTCCTGGTTGTCCGCATAGAGCACGTAGAGCAGATAGCGCCCGTCAGGCGACCACGTCGGGCTGCCCATAAGCGTGCCGTGGTCAACGTAGAGCAGCTGCCGCGTGGCCGCCGGGCTCTGCCGATTGTGCAGCATAATGGCGTAATTAGAGCGCAGGGCACTGAGGGTGACGTCATCCTGCAGCTTCTCCACATAGCGCACGCCCGGCGCGTTGCGGTAGGTCACAAAGTGTCGACCGTCCGGCGCCCAGGTGGGCATGCCGTAGGGGCTGGGCCGCAGATCGTTGTTGTTGGAGAGGGAGTAGCCGGTGAGATAGCCTTCGACAAAGTCGATGGTGGGCGGCTGCTCGTTCATCTCTGCGGCGTAGATGCCGGGGGCCAGCGGCCCGCTGCCGCCGATGGAGGGCGGGCGCTCAAAGAGCAGTTGCCCACTCGCGTTCCAGCTCGCGTTCTGCGCCACGTTGATAAAGTCCGGCAGCGTAATGTCAACGACGCTGCCGTCGCTGGGCAGGGCGTGGCGGCCCAGCTCGTGCGAGCAGCCGCGAATCTCCTTTTCACTGTTCCACCAGCGGCTCTCGTTGCAGTAGGTGGTGACCAGCTCGCTGCCGTCGGGCGACCACGCGAGGTTGTCCAACCGCAGATCGATGGCGTCTTGCCCGGTGTCGATACAGCTGTTGGTGCGCAAGCAGCCAACCGGATTTTCCTTCCTGCCCACGACGCCCGTGGTTTGGAAAATCTGCCGCACGTTGCTGCCGTTGGCGTTCATTACAAAGGTATCGCTGACGCGGGCGTGAAATTTATCCGCGCCGAGGGGCGGGTCGGGGTAGACTCTGTCGATGGTGAAGGCAATCTGCGTGCCGTCCGGCGACCAAGTGACGGACTGCTGCTCGATCAGCGATTCGTGGATCAGCACGCGATTGCCACCGTCCGTGTCCATGCGCTGGATACCGCCTTGGTCGGGCGTTTGGCCCAGCCCGCGCACGAGCAGCGGCTGCGTGCCGTTGCTGTACAAACCACCCGAACGTAAATCGGCGGGGAAAGCGGAGGGCTGCGTGCGCTCCCAGCTGGGCACGACGCGCACGTCGTCAAAGTAGATGGCCCAGTCGTCGCTCGGCTCGCCGGCGAAGCGCACCTGGAAATTGAGGTAGAGCGTCTGCCCGCGCACGGCCTCCAGCGCCTCGCCCGATAGATTCTGTCGAAAGAGCTGCCAGCCCGGCGTTACTTCATCCATGTTGAGCTCGCTAATAAAGGCGCGGCTGCCCAGATAGCTGGTTGGCTTCTCGCCCAGCGTAAGCACCACCTCGCCCACCGAGTAAGTACCCGTGGCGCGATACCAGAACGAGATCGTAACGTCCTGGGCATTGGAGGGGATCGTCACATCCTCCGCCGCCGCCTGGGCCGGGCCAAGCGTGTCGTTGCCACACGAGCTGTCGATGGGCTGACCCATGCGCATGGCGTAGCGACCGCCGTGCGCCTCTGCCTCCACAATCTGCGCGCCGCCGCAGAGGATCCAGCCGTCCGTCGCCGTGGGCGCGACATCACCGGCCTCGAAGTCGCCGTTGCCGATCAGATTGTCGGCTGCGGCTGGCGATTCTGCAAAGGCGTAAAGCAGCGAAGTCGGCGCGAGCAGCGCCACAATCAGCAAAATTACTTGAGTACGAACACGCATGGTTGGAATCCCTTTGTTTGAAAAATCACCCGAATTGCCCTATTCATTTTACAGGCAAACTCCCTCTGCTATACTGATACAAAAGTGATACAGCTACTTTCCCCCTTTCTGCCATGAACAAAACCTTTGGTGAACAGCTGCGCACCCACCGCGAGGTACGGGGCTGGACGCGCAATCAGCTCGCCCACCGCGCCCACTGCGCCACCGTTACCGTACACAAAATCGAGCGCGATGAGCGGCAGCCGTCCATGCAGATGGCGCAGCAGCTTGCAGATGCGCTCGCGCTCACGCCGTCGCAAAAAGAGCAGCTGCTGGCAACCACGCGACCCCGCGCTGCGTCGACAGCCGATGATGGGCGCGCCGCCCAACCGTTTCCCGCTGCGCCCGCTGCGCTCATTGTGCGCGACGCGGAGCTGGCGCAAATCGGCGAACTGCTCACCAGCGCCAATCACCGGCTGCTAACGCTGACGGGCACGGGTGGCGTCGGCAAAACGCGGCTTGCCACGGCGGCAGCGGATGCGCTGGCGACCCACTTTGCCGACGGCCTCTACACGGTCGAGCTGGCTGCGCTGCGCCACCCGCACCTGCTGCTCGACGCCGTGGCGCGCGCCGTCGACTGCCCGGCTAACGGCGCTCTGCCGCTGCTGGATCGGCTGACGATCTGCCTGCGCGACCAACATCTGCTGCTCTACCTCGACAACTTGGAACACCTGCTGGACGAAAAGCAGCGGCTGGCGGAGCTGCTGGCGAATTGCTCGCGACTGTCGCTGCTGATTACCAGCCGCGAAGCGACGCGTCTGCCCGGCGAAACGGTGCTGACGATCCAGCCGCTGGCGCTTCCCTCCTTGAAAATGAACGGTGGGGTTGTGGACGACGAGGCGCTGCTGACCGCCGCCGAAGCGTCGCCCGCCGTGGCGCTCTTCACGGTGCGCGCGCGTGAAAGCCAGCCCGGCTTTGCGCTTTCGATGCAGAACGTCGAGGCCGTGGTGCAGCTCTGCACGCGGCTGGATGGTTTGCCGCTGGCAGTTGAGCTGGTGGCGGCGCGCGTGCGGCTGATGTCGCCGCAGATGCTGTTGGAGCGCTTTACCAAATCCGCCGGGCAGCCGCGCATCGGGCTGCTCGCTCAACCGGGGGCGACGCTGCCCGGCAGCCCGCCGACGCGCCAGCGCTCGCTCCACGAAACGCTCGACTGGAGCTACCGCCTGCTCAACCGTGAAGAGCAGCGCGCCTTCTGTCGCGCGGCGCTCTTTCAGGGCGGCTTCACCCTCGACGCGGCGGAGGCGCTGCTGCACGATGAGGGCAATGAGCAAGGCGCGATTCTAACGTGGGACCTGCTGGGCTCGCTGCTCGATAAACATCTGCTCCACCAGCGCAGCGTCGACGGCGAAGCAGCGAGCGGCGCGGCCCGTGATGGGGCAGGCGAGCCACGTTTTCAGATGCTGGAGACTGTGCACGCCTACGCCCGCGAGCAGCTTCTGTCGCTGGGCGAAGTCGATCCGCTCGCCCGGCGACATGCGCAGCACTACTGTGCGCTGGCGGAAGCGCTGGGGCGGCAGGTCTACAAAGGGGTGGATGTCGAGCGCTGGCTGGATGCCGTTGAGGTGGAGCAGGCCAACTTTCGCGCGGCGCTGGAGTGGGCCATTGCGCACAACGAGGGCGAGCTGGCCGCGCGCATCGCCGTCAAGCTGAATCGATTTTGGTGGATTCGCCACTATGTCGCCGAAGCACGCGCTTGGCTGGAGAAGACGCTGGCCATCCTGCCCCCACCGCCACCCTCGTTCAGCGAATCTCTATCCAGCGAATCCCCATTCAGCGACGATGAGCTGCTGCGGCAGCGGGCGCGCGTGCTGCGCGAGCTGGGCCAGCTCTGCTACAACGTGGGCGACTTTACCAAGTCGCACCCTTACCTGGAGGAAGCGCTGGCGCTCGCGCAGCGGGTGGAGGATGAGCGGTTGATTGCCCTGGTCGCGAGCTCGCTGGCCTCGCTGCTCTGCGGCATTGGCGAGCTGGCCCAGGCCGAGGCCTACATGCTGCAAAGTCTGGAATATGATTTGCAAAGCGGCTACGCAACGGACATCGCCATCACCTACGGCATGTTGGGCGAGGTCGCCATGTATCAGGAGAAGTGGGCCGTGGCAGAGGAGCGACTGCGCCACGCGCGTCGCCTGCAGGAGGAGCTGGGCGATCGCTACAGCCTGATGATTACCAACATCAACTTGGCCCATGCGATCTTTGAGCAGTCGCGCGCCGACGAAGCGCTGCCCTGCCTGCAGGAGGGGCTGGCCTATGCGCGAGCGATTGAGCAGCCCGTGGGCGAGGCCACGGCACTGCGCAATCTAGCGGAGTTGTACGTTGCGCTGGGGCAAGCGGGCCGCGCCTTTGATGCCGCGCTCCAAGCCTTTGCGGTGGCTCAGCAGCACGGTCTCCACCAGATGGTGGGCGGGCTGATCGAGTTTGTTGGCCTGCAAATGAGCGAGCGCGGCGATTGGCAGGACGCGGTGCAGCTGCTGGGGGCGGTGTGCGCCGTGGAGAGGGCGGCGAATATTGAGCTGGAGGCGCGCGACTACAAAACGCTTGAGCAGCGCCTTTTGGCTTTGCGCAAAGCGCACGGGGCGGAGGAGGTCAACCGTTTATATAGAATTGGCGGCAGCGCAACGACCGCCCAAGCGATTGCCACGGCGCAGAATTTCTGCCGCGCGCTCGCGACGGGTGAAGCGGTGTAGAGCAATCGGCAGGCAATTCGTTGCCTGTGTCGCTGATCGCCGCGGCCGATTGAATCGATATAGTCGCCAGCGATGAACAGGCGTTTGCAATCAGTCATAGTGCTCAGTCGTGATTGAAATCGGCGACTGCATAAAGCTGGCGTATGCTTGAATGGACGCTGACAGCGCTTCTTCTACCTCTTTCCCACCCACCTCTTTCCCGCCCACACCATCTACAAAGGGCATCAGCGTCACCGCTACCTTGCTCTTCTGGACTTTGCGCTTCCACGTGCCCACGACTTGACCGTCGACGACAATGGTGGGCTGGAAGACGCCGTTGTTGCCCGGCACAATCTTCTGCGCATGTTCGGCGGGCAGCACGGCATCGCGATCCTTGTAGCCCAAGATGTACTCGTCAAAAGCGGGCAAGAGATAGGCGCTGTTGTGCTCGTCGACGGTGCACGGTGCATCTTCCACAAACCAGTAGTCAACGCCGTCGATCTGAGTCGAGGTCAACCCGTCTATCTCATCTGCCAAAGCTGATTTTGTATCCGTTACCGTCAATCCGCTCCAGCGGGCAAAATCGTGAGCGGTGGCCGGGCTGTGGCTGCTGAAGAAGCGCCGCGTTGCTTCGCGCAGCGCCTCCTCGCGCGACCATTCCTTTGTGTTCGCTACCCACTCGTCCAGCAGCACAAAGGTCTGCTCCTTGCCGCGCATCGGCCCCAAGCAGATTACGCCGAGCTGTGCGATGTACCACAAAATGTGGTAGCCGCGCTGCCCCCCGGTGCGAATGCCCGCATCCTCCAGCAGCGCCATCATCTCGCCGCGCGACAGGCGCTTGTTTGTCTGAAGCGCAACAACAAAGAGATCCCGGCAGCCGTTGATGATGTCGGTGGTGAGCTCCAGCTGCTTGAGCCGTCGCCCGTCGGCGGCGAGCTGGCGCGGCGCCATGAGGTCGAGCATCCAGCGCACATCGGCAGCCGCCGCAAAGTGCAGCGTGCCGCGCATGGGCCACGTGCGGATGATTTGGCCCGCCTCAATCGCCTGCTCCACTTCATCAATCGCGGCGGATTTTGTGCGCAGGCCAATCGCCCACAGCGCCTGGGCATAATCCTGTGCCTGCATCGCGCCCATCCACGCCACCGCCTGCTCGGGCGCGTCGAATTTTTCGCCCGCAATGCGCTGGCTCAACAGCCGCTGGCGGCCAATCTCTTTGTGCATAAAGAATCTGCCTTTCAAAGGCCTGTGGGTGCGCCCAGCTGAACGTAGACCGTCGGCGACACGCCAACCACCGCCGTGAAATCTTTGACGAAGTGCGCCTGATCAAAGTAGCCGAGGTCGAGCGCGAGACGGGTGAGATCGAGCACATCGCCGCTATCCAGGCGCGCCGTCGCCTCGTGCAGGCGAAAGTGGCGGATCACCCATTTGGGGCTGACGCCGACGTACTGACGAAAGAGGCGCTGCAGCGTGCGCGGACTGATGTTGACGCGCTCGGCAACCGTCTCCACGCGCGTAAGCGTGCGTTCGGTGCTGATTTGTTCGACAACGTGATTGATCAGTGCGACCGTCTCGTCGGGCTTGGGTAGACGGTCACGTAGAAATTGGTTGGCCGCATCGACCATGGTCCGCTCGTCGGTCAATGCAAAAATTGTATCGGGAAAGCGTTGACTCTTCGCCCCAAAAACATCGGTGAGCGGAAGAGTACGGTTGGTCAACGCCGTCATTGGAAAGCGCGCGAAAGGGTAGAAGCCGCCCGGCTGAAACTTGATGCCGAAGACGCGACCGATGCCGCTGAGCCGATTGATGTACTTCTGTGTAAAGACGCCAAATACGTCGGCCTGTGCACGGGTGGTGGCGATGCCCGTACTCGGTCCCGTGCTCGACCCCACCACGAGATTGACCGCAGGGTAGGGCAGCGTCTCCTGTAGGTGACGGTCGCCAGCTGGCAGATTCCACCTGACGATCCAGTAGTGCTGGACGAGATCGCACAGCGCGGCGGCGGGCGCGTGGCGGCTCAGCCGAAATTTTTGGGCGGCAAGCTCTGGTCGCAAAATACCTGTGACTAGGCCGGGGGGTGGTTGGCTCATGGCGCGCTTCCGGTGACGATTGAGGGCCGGGGCAATATAGCACAAAGGTTCGAGAT
The DNA here is from genome assembly GCA_965213535.1 of Caldilineaceae bacterium. Classification (GTDB taxonomy): domain Bacteria; phylum Chloroflexota; class Anaerolineae; order Caldilineales; family Caldilineaceae; genus JBCCFC01. The sequence continues at coordinate 3,781,090 of OZ243888.1, read as the reverse complement.
TGTCGCGTTTTTACAAGAGCGGATGGAGGCGATGTGGTATAGTCGAATCACAAATTATCTATATGCAAGCTGAAGAGCTTGCGCAACAGAGGAGCTTCACATGAGCACACGCGCCAACGCAACCTTTACCATCAGCAAGTGGGATGAACAGACTTGGGACGGGCAGCCCGCGCAGGGGGTTGAGGGCAGCAAGCTCACGCGTGCCGAGATTGCCTACCGCTACACGGGCGACATCGAGGGCGAGAGCGAGCTGCAATATCTGATGACCTACAACGAAGGCAGCCCCACCATCTTTATCGGGCTGGAGCGCATTACGGGCACGCTCCACGGCAAATCGGGCAGCTTTGTGCTCCAACACCAGGGCACGGATGCGGATGGCGGCGTGGTTGCGACCTACGATGTCGTCCCCGGCTCCGGCACGGACGAGCTGACGGGGCTGCGCGGCGAAGGGCGCATGGAAATTGCGGGCCACGCGGAAAGCTACTCGCTCGTGTTGGATTACGAACTGTAGGGCGAAGCGCTGCTTCGCCGAGGTAATCCTTACCTACCCTTCACAATACACAGCGCCTGCCGAATCTCGCCCAGGTGGTAGGCGCTGTGCACCACTATTGACAGCGACGCCGAAATCACTTCGTCATCGTCCCAGCTTTCTAGACTTTGCATCTCGCTGCGCACGCGATCGTGGGTGTCGCGCAGCCGCTGCTGGCTGGCCGCCCACTCTTCCCGCGTGACGCTGCCAACCGTTTGCCAGATGTTGCCCCAGTCCACCCGGCCCACTTCCTGGCCGAGCAGCGCGCGCTCCAGCACCTCTAGGTAGAAGCGCACATGCTCGACCTGTGCGGCCAGCGTTGCACAGCGCCCGCCCACGGGGATTGAGGCTTCGTCGGCGCTGATTGTCGCCAGCGTCTCGAAGAGCGACGTGCCTTTGTCCAGATACATGCCTCCGACCTGCGAGAAGGTCTCGTCAAAGAGGTCGAACAGCTCGCGCGTAAAAAAGTCCGTTTGGATAGTTTTAGACACAATTCTCCTTGCTGCAAGATGTTTTTGAAATGGAGGGAGTGTTGCTTTTCGCCTACCGCTCGCTCAAAAAGTAGGTGAAGTCGAAGTCGCCCGGCGAGTGGCCGCAGCTTGTGAGCACGGCGGCAATTTCGCTGCGGTGCTGCGTGCCGTGGTTGACGATGTGCAGCAGATAGTGCCAGAGAATGCGCTCGCGCGTGCCCCCGTGGTCTACGTGATGCACAACGGCAGCAATGGACTCATCGGTGAGGCTGGCTAGGTAATCGCGCATGGCCTGCTCTTCCTCGCGCCAGCGTGCAACAATGCGCTCAAGCGTTGGCAGCTCGGCCTCCGTGAGCAGCGCGGTCTGCTGACCGTGCTGGAGCAACATGCGCCAGCCATATTCCGTATCCAACATGTGGATTAGCGAATGGTGGAGGCTGCCGTGGGGAAAGGCTGTGGGCGCAGTAAATTGCGCCACGCTCACCTGCTCGGCGGTGGACAACATTCGCTGGTTGGCCCAGCTGTTGTAGTCGAAGAGCAGCGCAATGTCTTGCTTTTGCATGAGGCAATTCTTTCTAAAGTTTAACGCGTGGTGGGAGGGCGCGCCCTCCCACTACGCGCATTTTTGACCAAATACCATACAAGATGAGTAAAAAGGAGACCATAGCATGAGCTACCAAAACACCTTCATCCAAGTCGCTTCCGACTGTCCCATTTCGCAGAGCGAAGTCCCGCCCGTGCGCGGGGCCAAAAAGCCGCAGCACGTCATCCAGTACGAGCTGCTCACCGAGCAGCCCTATGAATTCGATCACGAGTCGCTGACCTTTGAGGTCTACGTGCGCCACAAAGATTTGCTCGATCAGCTCCCCGTTCGGCGCGATGAGCTCTGGCACGAACTCCATCAAAAGGGCCATCCCTGCATGAGAGCCTCGTCGCTGACCAAGCGCTACGGCTGGGGCGCACACTACAATGAACGGGGGCGTATCGCGCTGTATCCGATGGAGTCCGAAGAATACCGCCGCTTTGTCGAGCAGGTGGACGAGGAAGTGACGCTGTTAAACGCCATGCGCAGCAAGCGCAAGTAGCGTTACGCTGGCGCATCCGCTTCCAGCGCATCCGCTTCCAACGCATCTACTTCCAACGCCATCTCCATCACCTTGCTGACGGTGCGCCAGTTGCGCGCCGTCGCCGGGACGCCCAGCGTGCGCTCGGCCCGCTCTGCCAGCTTGGAGCGCCCGATTCCGTCCGGCGCATGGAGGTAGAGAACCCGGTTGCCCAAGTGGAAGCGCTCGTTCTCTTTCTTGAGTTGGTTGAGCGTGTCGACAGCTGAATTGCCGGGTGTCTCGGCCAAAAAGTAAAGGTGCAGCGTCTTCGGTTCGGCCTCTGCTTCGGGGAAGGGATTCGCCGTCATCGATGCGCGCACGGCGTCGGCATCAAGCAGCATGACGCGCGGCGTAAAGCCGTGGCTCGACTCGATGGCGTGGCCGATCTCCAGTGCAAGCGCCGCCACATCCGTGCGCTCGCTCTGGAAGACAACGTTGCCGCTTTGGATGTAGGTCTTGACGTTGCGCAACCCCAGCTTTTCCAGTAGCGCAACAAGTTCGCGCATGGGTAACTTGTTGCGCCCGCCGACGTTAATGCCGCGCAGCAGGGCAATGTATGTGTTCATTGTGCTTTTTTTGTTTGCATGAGTCACTTGTCCAATACTTTGGAGCGCGACAAACGCGCAAGGGTTATTTCTTTTTCTTTTTGGGTGCGCGCCTGGCAACGTCCACAGACTTCTCCACCCAGGTGCGCAGTTCATCCTCATCCTCTAGCGCATCGGCGGGCGGGGCAAAGTAGGGCATATTTTCAAACTGCTCGGCGCCAATCGCTTCGTAGTCTGCCCGATTCTCTTCATCGACCTTGAAAAAGAGTTCATCGCTCGACGTGATCAGCGCGAAAATGGCCTCCACCTCCTCCGAGTAGAGGCCGACGCCCCCAAACATGTTGCGCGACCACACGGGGTGGATCGGCGCAAGCTGCTCAAGCACGTATTCTTTGTATTCAGGCGAAGTTGCCACTTTGATTTACCTCGTAGTTTGTTGTGTTTCCGCCCGCCATCGCCCCCACAATCAGCAGCGGCTCTTCACCCGCTGCGACTGCATCCGGCAGCGGCGCATCCGGCGGCTCGTGCGACCAATCTTGCTCGCAGGCAAAGAAGCGCAGGAAGGGTCGCCGCTGCCCCGTGCCTCGATCTCGAATCGTGCCACGCAGCGTGGGGTAGTGCGCCTCCAGCGCGTCGAGCACCGAGCGCTGCGTCACCGGCCCCTCGACGTCGAGCGTGATCTCTTTGCCGACGCCTGATAAATTGCGCAGGTGGTGCGGAAGTTTAACGCGGATCACAAGCTCCTTCCTTTCGTTTTTATTTATTTTGTAGCGCGTATGCGTCGACGCAGCAGCGGCTGGCGGATCGCCTTGGCGTCCAGCTGGCTCGCGCCGAGAAAGGTAACGAAGCGCGCAAAGCCGCGAGCCAACGCCTCGGCAAACGCTTCATCTTTGCCCAACGCCTTATCTTCCAGCCATAGGCCGAGGATGACAAACGTGTTGGTCGTGCGGTCAAGCTTGCTGTCGAAGCGCCCAACGAGTCGATCACCCCACAAAATCGGCAGCGTGTAGTAGCCGAATTTGCGCTTCTCCTTGGGCTTGTAGACCTCCCACACGTAGTCGAAGCCGAACAGGACTTTGGCCCGCCCGCGCGCGCTCACGGGATCGAGCGGGGCCAGGAAGAGAACCTCTTCCATCGTGGTCGACGCTGGCGTCGACCACGCTCCGGGCACGCGCCCAGCGCTCAAATCACCCAGCAGCTCGGCGTCGCTGGCGAGGGCGTAATGCAGCGCCTTCCAACCTTCGACCTCCACCTCAATGAGGTCGCCATCCGCCAACATTGCGTCGCGCAGCCCCTTCACTTTATCGGACGACGGGCGGAGATGAAGCGAATCGGCCACGCGAGTTACTCGCGACAGTCCAAAAAAGCTGATGTCCTTCTTAATCAAGAAGCGGTTGGCCTCACCCTCATCGCTTTCGCCAATCAGGTGTGCGGGCGCGACTGCTTCCGTCAGAGCATAAACGCGCTCAAAGTTTTCGCGGTGGTGCGTCATCACTTCGCCGGTGCGCCACAGGTAATACAAAGCTAACGCGCTATCCTTGCGCCCGCGATAGTGCTGCGTGCGCGTGCGCGCCGTCGCTTTGAAGTCGCGATTGCTCACCGTGCCGCGCTCGCGCAAGATGGCCCGCATTCCGACGATGGCCTCGGCGTGTTCGCGGCCCATTTTGTTGATGCGGGTGTCGCCATCGCGCTCGCGGCGCATGACGACGCGCCAGTGGGGCAGCTCGTCCATCGGGCGCACGGCCAGCCAGCCGCCCCAGTCAAAGAAGCGGCGCTGCTGGTAGGTCGCCTCCTCCCACAGGCCGGGCGTATAGTCGAGAACGCGGCTGTGCAGCATGATGTCGTGGCTGCGCGCGATGATTTGCAGCGGGTCGAGCTGCAGGTACTCGATTTCGCGCATGGCCTGCGCCACACCCTCGCTGCCGCGCCAGCGCCGCCCCGGCCACAAACCCTGCTTGCCGAGAACAAAGCGACGGGCTGTGTCGATGTCGATGGTCAGCATGATGGCCTAATTTCTGCCTTTCCGTTGCAAACCATTACGGATGGTCATAAACGTAGAAAATGTAGTCCTGCGAGGTTGTCTCGACGCCTAAATCGTTGAGCAAGCGCAGCAGCTGGGCGCGGTGATCCGTGCCGTGATTCACGACGTGCAGCAGCACCTGCCACAGCAGGAGATTCTCGTCCTCGCCAGATAACGGCCTGGTGGAGAGCATCTCCTCCTGCAGCGCGGCGAGATAGTCGCGCATAGCCTGTTCAACCTTGTCCCAATGCGCACGAATGCTTGCGCGATCGGGCAGCTCGTCCGGATCATCCAGGCTCGGCACGCCCCGCAGATCGCTAAACCAGACGTCGTCAACGCTGATGAGATGACAGATTTGCCCGCGCACGGAGCCGTGCGAATAGTCCACGGCCTGCGTAAACTGTTCATCGGACAGCTGCGTGACATAGCGATCCCAAAGCTTGCGGTTCTCCGCGAAGTGATAGTCGTAGAAATGGCGGAAGGCATTTGCGTTCATGGTGTTTCCCTTTATTGATACGCTGTTGACACGCTGCTCGCAGCCTACTCAAAGGCTCAAACTTCCGAATGAAGTCTTTCCGGGTAAGGACGGCTCAGAACCAATAATCTGCAACACATCGCCCATCCCGTGGCAGATCCTCAAAACTCTCTAACCCGTCAAAATGGTCAATAGGGATTTGCGCCACAGCCTCTGGTTCAGTCAGCCGCAGGTTGACAGCGATGCGTCGCCGCCCCGCTTCGCTGAGTTCCAGCGCTCGCCAATAGGCCACGCAGCCGCATGTTGAGCAGAAGTGAAAGCCGAGCGACTTACCGCGCACGTAAGCCTGAGTCGCTCCCGCGACGTGGATGCCTTCGCCTTCATAGTCATAAGCCCACAGCACGCCATAACGGCGACAAACGGTGCAGTTGCACGCCGTGGCCGACTTGGGCAGCCCGTCGAATCGCCATTCGACTGCACCGCAGTGGCAAGAGCCTTGGATCATGTCAACCCCCAGCGATTCCAAGTATGGCGCACCAGCAGATTTTTGGCCGCGGATGACACGGATTGCGCGGAGCGTTGGCTCGTTAGCCAAGACAATCCGCGAAAATCTGCACAATCCGCGGCTGATTTTTCTTTGGTTGCGTAATCGTTGACTTAAATCGGAAATTGCTGATCAATCCCCTTATTGCTTGACAACCCCAAACAATTACGGCACCACTTGCACTTCAACGGAGAGCACGCGCGGCAGATTGCTGATAATAGTGGTCCAGCTGTCGCCGCCGTCCGCCGAGGCGTAGACTTTGCCGTCGGTGGTGCCAAAGTAGAGGCCGCAGGAATCGAGCGTGTCCACGGCCATGGCGTCGCGCAGGATGTCGACGTAGCAATTTTCCTGGGGCAGGCCCTTCGTAAGCGCTTCCCATTCGTTGCCGCCCGTGCGGCTGCGGTAGACGCGCAGCTTGCCCTCCGGCGGGTAGTGCTCCGAGTCGCTCTTGATCGGCACCACGTAAATCGTCTCCGGCTCGTGGGCGTGCACGGCAATCGGGAAGCCAAAATCGCTGGGCAGGTTGCCGCTGACTTCGTGCCACAGGTCGCCCGCGTTGTCCGAGCGCATCACGTCCCAGTGCTTCTGCATAAAGAGTGTGTCCGGCTGGGACGGGTGCATGGCGAGGTTGTGGACGCAGTGGCCGACTTCGGCATCCGGGTCGGGGATTTCGCCGGAGTTGAGGCCGTTGTTGATCGGCTGCCACGTCGCGCCGCCGTCGTCGCTGCGGAAGGCGCCCGCCGCGGAGATGGCGACGTAGATGCGCTGGGCGTCGTTGGGATCGAGCAGGATCGTGTGCAGACACATGCCGCCCGCACCCGGCTGCCAGAGGTGGCCCTTGGCCTCGCGCAGCCCCGGCAGCTCCCGCCACGATTCACCGCCGTCGCTGGATTTGAAGAGCGCGGCGTCCTCCACGCCAGCATAGACCACATCCGCGTCGCTCGGCGACGGCTCCAGATGCCAGACGCGGATAAACTCCCACGGGTGCTGCGTGCCGTCGTACCACTGGTGCGTGCCGGGATCGCCCACGTAGGCAAAGTCGTTGCTCACCGGCGCCCAGCTCTGGCCGCCGTCGTCCGAGCGCTGGATTAGCTGCCCAAACCAGCCGCCCGACTGCGAAGCGTAAAGCCGATCCGGGTTCACCGGCGAGCCCTTGATGTGGTACATCTCCCAGCCGCCAAAGTGCGGCCCATCGACCTGCCACTGCTCGCGCCGTTCGTCCGAAGTCAAAATAAACGCGCCTTTGCGCGTCCCCACCAGTACGCGTACGCCACTCATAGATTTCTCCTTTTGTGATTTGGTTGTACCGATTTGGCTGTCAACGGATTTGGGGAACGGATTGAACGGATTGTGCAGTAACCAATCCGTTCTCCGCCCCCAGTAAAATCAGCGTTGGCTCAGCGCAGATTTCCGCTCCTTAATCCGCTCTCGAAAAATCCGCTGACAGCTTCTTCGCTGCTGCATCGGATAGCTATTTGGGTTGTACAAATTCAGCTGCCAATGAATTCGGCTGCCCTCTAGGCTTCCGGCGCTTGCACGATGCTAAAGGTAGCGCCAGCCGGATCGCTCAGCACGGCCATGCGACCGTGTTGCATATCAAAGGCAGGAACCTGCACTTTACCACCCGCAGCCATGGCGCGCTCGATAGCGGCGTCCGTGTTATCCACGGCGAAATAGGCCATCCAGTGTGGGGGAATGCCTTCCCACTGTTCGTCCATCTGCAAGATGCCGCAGAGCATATCGTCGCCGTGCTGCATGGTGTAATAATAGTCCACCTCCTCCATTTTGTGGGCGGTAGCGTGCAGCAGCTCGCTGTAAAAATCGCGGGCGGCGGCCGAATCGCGCGTATTGACTTCGCACCAGGCAAAGCCGCCGTGCTCGTTCTCGACCGCCGTGCCAATGTGCTGGTCGGCCTGCCAAAAGCCAAAGGCCGCGCCGGTTGGATCCACGCAGACGGCCATCGAACCGGAATCGGCGATCACCATCGGGTCGACCATGACTTGGCCGCCCAGGGCCTTGACCTGCTTGCAATCCTTCGCCGCATCCTCGCTGGCAAAGTAGATTGTCCACACCGAGGGCTGCGGCGAATCGGGTGGCCAGATGGGGCCAATGCCCGCCGCGTTGCGCCCTTGCGACATGGCCATGTTGTAGTGGCCAAAATCTTCGCCCGTATCAACGTAATCCCAGCCAAAGACTTCTTGATAAAATTCCTTCGCCACATCCAAATCGGGGGTGGCCAGATCGAACCAGGTCGGCTCGCCAGCGGGGCGCGGGGTGGTGCGGGTTGTCATGGTGACTCTCCTTGGTGATTGAGTTTTTTGATGGGAACGTGCAATCAATAGACGTACAACCACTGCGTCCAGGTGCGTTGCGCTTCGTTATTCTGTCAGCTCGTAATCAAAGGTGTACTGATGCTGGCCCTCGACAATGTCGAGCGTAAAGAGAATGGATGCGCGGGTTGCTTTGTTATGCTATGGATTGTAGATTACCAATCGATTATAGAACTTTTGTTCTCGATTGTCAACCCCCAAAAGAAATTTTTGTATCAGCACGGCGGCTTCGTAGGTAACCGGGGATGTTGGATTCGTATCCCCAATGCGACCTATCGTCGTCTTCAATCCTTCAGATTAGGGAGTCATCGGCCCTAATTTATTTGATAAAGCTGAATCAAATTGCCGCACGTGTCGTCGAGTACGGCCACGGTCGTCGTGCCCATGTCGGTTGGCTCCATTGTGAATTCGACGCCCAGCGCTTGCAGCCGCTCGTATTCCTCGTAAACGTCCTCGACTTCGAAGGCGGTGAACGGGATGCCGTCGGCGACCAGCGCCTGCTTGAGTGCCTTCATGGCCGGGTAGTCGGCGTTGGGCTCCAGCAGCAGCTCAGTGCCGTTTGGCTCCTGCGGCGAGACGACCGTCAGCCAGCGGTCGCCGTTGCCCAGCGGCTCATCGTGCTTCTGTACAAAGCCCAATTTCTCTGTGTAAAACGCGAGCGCTTTGTCGTAGTGGTTAATCGATACGCTAGTCAGCTTGATTTTCATCCAGTTCTCCCTTCTGGTGACATTTGGCTTTGAGTAGCTGGCCCGCAGCTTGACAGCCAAGTCGGCGAAAGTCGCTGGGCGCCAAGCCAAAGTGTTGCTTAAATGCTTTGCTAAAGGCGGTGTGCGTCTCGTAACCGGCGGCCAGCGCCACCTCGCCAATATCCACTGCGCCCATGCGCAGCTTGCGTCCGGCGCGCTTCATGCGCACGCGTCGCACGTAGGCGCTTGGGCTTTCGCCGACGGACTCGACAAAGATGCGGTGGAAGTGCGACACCGAGAAGCCCGCCACCGCCGCCAGCGTTTTGCGATCGAGCGCTTCGGTGATGTGCGCGTGAATATAGTGCTGGACGGCGCGAATGCGCTGGTCGTCGTCCCGGAGACTCTGCTCAACCTTCATGACCAGATTCTAGCACATCAGAATTTTTGTTCGTTATTCCAAACGTATCATCTTGACGATGCGAAGTGAATCACGTTTCGTTCCCAGCCTCTTTTTAGCGGGTAGCGCCCTAAATCCCGTGGACAACTCCCCCCGTTTTGGCCTTGCTCTTCATTAGATATAAAAAATTTAGCTACCCTCTACCGATTCTTCAGAGACAACCTTTTCGCTGACAATTTACGCTTGTTCTAACTCTACGAATTAAATGGGTGCGATAACTTGACCCTTATCAAAGTTGATAATATAATGTTCTCAATCTTATAAGGGTGCATTAGACAAGCTAGAAACACAAACGATAGCGACAAACTCAATGGAAAAACGCGATCTCATTCTGCACCCGGTTCGACTGCGCATTTTGGCCAATCTGGCCGGGCGACAGTTGACGACGACGATGCTGGCCGCGGCGCTTCCCAACGTTCCGCAGGCGACGCTCTACCGGCAGATTAAAATCCTGTGGGAAGGCGGTCTGTTAGAGGTTGTTGCCGAAAACGAGGTGCGCGGGGCGCTGGAGCGCACCTACGCGGTCAGCGCGGAGGGGGACAGATTGGAGGCGCAGGATGTTGCTAATCTTAGCAGAGAGGACTACCTGCTCTACTTTAACATTTTTGCGGCAACGCTGCTTGACAACTTCAACAGTTACATCCAACAAGCCGACTTGGATCGGCTGCCGGACGATGGCCTCTCATTCAATCAGGTCGTGCTCTATCTTAATGATGCCGAACGTGCAACCCTGCGCGCCCAGTTGACGAACGCCATACGGGACGCAATAGGCAATTCCCCAACCGTGGATCGACGCGCTTACACGCTGGCGTCGGTCGTGATCCCAACTAACGAATAGAAATCAGACTGCTAATTTAGATTGGTGAACAATCACAAAAGGATTCGCGCTATGTCGCTCTGGAGCAATGAAGTAAATCCGACAAATTCTTCAGCAACAATTGTCTTTTTACATGGGCTGGGCGTCAGCAGTTGGATGTGGCAGACGCAACTTGCTGCCTTGAGCCAGCACTATCGCTGTCTTACAATCGACCTGCCCGGCAATGGCGAAAGCCAACAGGACGAATGGCGCTCTCTGCAAAACGCCGCGGAAGAGGTCGCCGAAGTCATCCGACAGCGTGCGCCGGAGGGGCGTGCGCACGTGGTGGGTCTGTCGCTGGGGGGATACGTGGCGCTCAGTCTGCTGGCGCATCAGCCCGATGCGGTGGAGAGCGTGCTGGTCAGCGGCGTCAACGTGCGCCCCTTTGCTAGACAGTGGCTGTGGCGCACGTCGGTAGCTTTGACGGTCCCTCTGATGAATTGGAGTCCGCTGATTAAAGCCAACGCCAAGGCTATGCAGCTGCCAGCCGAGGCGGTCCCCCTGATGAAGCGCGACATGCGCCGCCTTTCGCGGACGACCATTTTGCGCACCTACGAAGAAATCCTCAACTTTTCGCTGCTCGCTGAATTGCACGCGCGCACGCAGCGCGTGTTGGCCGTGGCCGGTAATCAGGAAGCCCAAACCGTTCGTGACGGCTTGACTGAATTCCCCAAGCTGTTGCCCAACGGCCAAGCAGCTCTCGTCCCCAACGCGCATCACGGCTGGAACGGGGAGCATCCGCAGCTTTTCAACGAGATGGTGCAGCGCTGGGTGCAGAATAAACCGTTGCCGGAGGCCTTGATGGCCGTGCAGTAGATTTCTCCGAATCTCTACGACATGGTGTTCTGCAAATACGCGCCCGTGAGCGAATTCTTCGCGCTCAGCAAATCCTGCGGCGTCCCCTCGAAGAGCAGTTGCCCGCCCTTGCTGCCGCCTCCGGCCCCATATCGATGATCCAGTCGGCGTTGCGGATGGCATCTAGGTTGTGCTCGATCGCGATCAGCGTGTTGCCGCTGTCGACCAGCCGATCCATCACCCGCAGCAGGTGGCCGATGTCCGACATGTGCAGGTCGGTGGTCGGCTCGTCCATCACGTAGACGCTGGCCCAGCGTCAGATAGTCGAGCCCAACGTCGCTCATGGCCTGGAGCTTGGCCACGGTTTTTTGCCCTTCAGCGTCGCCAGCGCCTCGCGCACAAACATCGCCAGCACGTCGGTGATCGACTGGCCGTTGAAGGTGTAGCCTAGCAAATAGCGGCTTACGACGACAATGATATAAAGACAATGATATAAAGACAATGATACAAAGTGGATAGCGAGCAACTATCGTCTATGTTATCATTTGCTCATAGTGATGGACAGACAACTTTCTCACGACGAGCGCATCAATCGCGTTAAGCAATATATCCATCGCTGTGCGAATAAAGGGCTTAGCCGCGAGGTGTTGGCAGGGTGGGCTGGCTACTCAGTCGTCCATCTTCACCGGCTATTTCAAGCCCACACGGGCAAAACCATCAGCGCTTACGCGCGACAGGTGCGGCTGGAGTGGGCGGCGCGTCAACTGCTGGCGGGCGATAGCTGTGTGACCAACGTGGCCTTTGCCTGTGGCTACAAGACGCACTCGGCCTTTGGCAGGGCGTTCAAGCAGCATTTCTGCATCAGCCCCAGCGCCTTTCGTGACCTTCACCCCACGACGGCAGCGCGTCTGATCCATTCACACATTCCCTCTGTTCCCTATCAGCGAAAGGATGGCGATCTTGTGAAACGAATCCCGCTAACCGGTCTATCCGGAACCGGTAAATCTTCGGTTATTAGCGAGCTATCGGCGCGTGGCTACCGGGCGGTCGATGCGGACTACGGCGGCTATTCGGAGTGGGTCGAGGTCGTCGACGATTCGGAGACGCCGGGAGAAGCGGTCGAGCCGGGGCGCGACTGGGTGTGGAACGAGCGGCGCATCCGCGAGCTGCTGTCGGCGGAGGAGGGCCACGTGCTCTTTCTGGCCGGCACGTCGCCCAACATGGGTCAATTCCTGCCCCGGTTTGATCACGTCATCCTGCTCAGCGCGCCAAAGGATGTGATGGCCGAGCGGCTGCGCACGCGCACCAACAACCCCTACGGCCAGCAGACGGGCGAGATCGAGCGCGCGCTGGGCCTGGTCGAAACCGTCGAGCCGCTGCTGCGCAAAGCGGCGGGCCACGAAATCGATACCAGCGTGGGCCTGGACGAGGTCGTGTCGACGGTGCTTAAAGTGGCCGACAAAAACTGATCCAGTGGCGTGGAGTGAGCACGCCTTCGTGCGAACGGGTCAGGCGCGAGCGCTCAAGTTTTGTTGGCCAGCAATCGAACGCCCTGCTTTGGATTGCTTCCTAAGCATTAAGCAAGCCCCAACGCGGGCAGCAAGATCAGCGCGTTGCCGAGAAAGTGCAGCAGCATACCCGGCCACAGGTTGCGACGCCAGAGATAGAGGATGTAAATCAAAACGGTTGTCGAGCTGTTGTAGATCAGCCACTGGGGGCCAGAGAAGAGCACGTGGGGCAGAACAAACAGCCCGAAGCTGATTGAGGCGGCTATCCACAGGCGACCGGTCAGCTCACGCAGACGCTTGATGGCGTAGCCACGAAACAGATTTCTTCAGTTGTGGCTGTGGTCAAAACGAGCAGAACGAGGACGGGCAGCGACAGCTGTAGCAGGGTACCGAGGCCATCGGAGGGAGGCGGTGGCCTCAATGTGTTCAGGAGGCCAGACAGGCCAAATGAAATTCCCCAAAAGACCAAAGCCCACTGCACGTCCTGCCTGCTTGGCGGTTGCAGCGCAATCGATCGCAGTCCACGGCGCTCGACGCCAAACACAAAGGCAAAGAGCAAGAGTACAATGAGCCAGTTCCAGAAAATTACCGACCGCGACCCGTCGAGAAATGCCCACTCCACGCCAACCCAACGCAGCGCGCGATTGAAGTTGATGTAGTGCTGGCTGTAGGCAATCCCAAGGCCCAACAGGAGCAGAGGCCAGTGCAGTCGCCTTGTCTCTGCGTTGGGTGCTTCCGAGTCATTCATTGTTTATTCCCCTGCCTGCACCATCCGTGCAGCTTTACCGTTCAACACAATGCAGGTAACAGCAGGTAACGGTACTCATATACCATACGCTTCTCACACAGATTGGTTTCGGGCTTCGGGAAGACAATGCTCTACTCGCTAATTCCGCACTACGCTCGTCATCGTCCATCGCGCGTTGACGGTGCGCAATGCGCAAAGAACTACCGCGCTAGCCGAGCACGGGATTGCGGAAGAGGACATGCACGAGGCGTTACTTGCGTTGGGCGGGGGCCATGCGGATTTGTGCAATATGCAGCTGAAAATCTGAGCGCGTATGATTTGCCCTTACTGCCTGAAGTCGGCTGGAAACCCAAATTGGGCGGCTTTCACTTTTGTCCCTAATTTGACGAAGGCAGAATTAAACGACCAAAGTAAAGAGCGTAAAAAAGGCAGATGTTCTGCTTTGTTTCTCTGCATCCTCTATGCCCCCTGCGTTAAATTTTCTTGCCCCATTCGAACTTGCTGCTTGATCCAGCACGTGCCAGCGCCAGCCCCGGCACGCGTTGAGATGCCATCTGCGCCGTAGTGAATTGGTCGAGCGCAGATGGATCCAGCGGTGCTTGCGTCGGGCGCGGATCGCCCGTCAACACCCATGCGCCCAGTACACCGAGCCAGAGCAAGGACAAGCGAAGGAGCGATCATCGACCCAGCAGCATGGCGATTTTGGCGACAACAAGCTTGGCCATAAACTTGAAAGGGTACGATGCATAACTGGGCACGCCGTTTGGTACAGCGCTGTTTTTTGGCTTGAACTTTGTCTGAACGTGCATCTCCACCGGCGGCAAATCTCCCTGAAGCCGTGCCCGATAGACCGGAATCCAATGAGGCCCGCCGTCAAAGGTGAGCATCATGGCTGAATTGCAGCAGGTGGCAACGGCTCGGCTCGTAGCTGATTCTTTTTTGAGTTTGTAATTTTGCAGCAGTTGCGCGCCTTTTGCGTGTTCAACGCGATCCTTGCGGTAGAGAACATAAGCAGTGCCGCCATCGTAACCTTGAACCGGTTGCGCATTGGGCAGCGCCTCAATCTGGCGCGCGCCTGCCTGGCAATCATCGCAGTAGCAAACGGTACTCAGAATCGGCGTACCAAAGAGCTGGAGTTCAACGTTTCCGCGTAAACAGCTGGCTATTGTTTTGGTCTTCGGTGGTTGGGGCATGAGCGAATATTTTTGTTAAATTACATACTTTCCGAATGTGACACGACAACCTCATCCAACAGCGCAACCAGTTCATTAGCCATTGAGACCATTGGCCAGTGACCAGCATCAAGGCTGCGGAAGGTCCAGGTCGGCTCGTTGCGCATCGCCGCGACATCCTCCGACTCCTCAAACGAGCAGGCGATATAGGTTGCACGCTGTGCGGCAAGGGGCCGCTGCAAAACGGCGGCTTCGCTTACGGTGCGTCCGGGATGATCAACCAAGCGCGCGACCAGCCACTCGGCCTGTTCAGTCGTTAGCCCCTGCCCGTCCGCCGCGCCTTCGACATCGGGCGCGGGCCAGCGACCGTCATGTTCGGCAATTTGGCGCAGTTCATCCGCACGCTGCGCCTCGTCAAAGGCGTCGAGCATGGATTGGCCGTCGTGCGGCAGGAACGCATCAACGTAAACGGTATGCGCCACGCGATCCGGCGCGCGGTCGGCGACTTGACCGGCCACGATGCCAGAATAGCTGTGCCCGACGAGAATAACGTTGCGTAAATCCTCCTCTTGCAGCAGAGCCAGCACATCGTTGACATGCGTGGCGAGTCCGACATTTACGCTGTCGTCACCTTCCGCTAGACCTGACAAAGTGACGGAATAGACATCGTGACCCAGTTTGCGCAGTCCGTTGGTCACGGATTCCCAAACCCAAGCGCCCATCCAGGCGCCGGGAATCAGGAGATAGGTTTTGGGTTGACTATTTCCTGTTGTCACGTGTCGTCCCTTCTAGGATGTTTTAAGCTTCCCATAACTGTTATTATAGCGCTTCCCTTCTTTTGGGTGGGTAAATTTCAAGGCGGACCAAACGGAGTCAATGCTGATGCATTTGCTTTCTACAAGTCCATACTCGTAGCCAAGCCTAATCACTCCCTTAATGTTGAGGTCACTCTTCTTCTGTCCAGCTTTGGGCCAGGAGACCCACAGGTTCCCCGTTTGCCTTAAATGGTCTTTCACCTGCGGGAATTCCTCATGGAAGTCCGCTTGGCTAATGACAAAAAGATGAATATAGTCGAACGCTCCAGCGAGCTTTGTTTCCAGGTTGACATCTGGCAGTTCAATAGCGTCAATCACGTCTGCGGGCGCATTCACAAAAATAGTGCGAGCATTTTGTTTAATCCCCATTTTCTCCGCGGCTGATTTCGTCATAACTCTCCTATCATTTTTGTCATTATCAATTTCCCAGAGATCAATCTGTTGTCCCACCATCAGGTGCATAGCGCAAAAGCACCATGCCCGCATCATACGTTTTCGCTTCCAACAGCTTCAAGGCTGGCGTGCCCATATCGCTCGCAAAGAGTGCTTTGCCTTCGCCCAGCACGACCGGGCAGACGCGCAATTGGCATTCGTCGTTCAGCCCCGCTTTCATTAGCGACTTCGCTAGCGTCAGGCTGCCCCACACAACGATGTCCTTGCCCGGCTGCTGCTTGAGCTTGGCAATGGCCTCGGTCGGATTGTCAGAGATGATCTCGGCCCCTTCCCACTTGCCCCAGCGCGCATTGTCGAGGGTGGACGAGACAACATACTTGGAGAGCGAGTTGAGCTTCTCGCCAAACGTTCCCTCCTCAGTTGCTTCCGGCCAATACTCGACAAGTAGGCGGTAGGTATTCGCACCCAAAATCATGGTGTCGACCGTGTCTAGGAACGCTTCCGCATCAGCCTGAAAGTTCCTGTCGTTGTTGGCTGCGTACTCGTCGATGAAAGACATTTCGCCATTCGGCGCAGCGGCAAAGTTATCGATCGTGACGAACTCTTGCAGGATGATTTTTCTCATGGTGTATTCTTCTTAATTTGGGTAATGAAGGTCAGGCGGGAGCAGAGGATGACACGACATGTTTGGAGACAGTGGCGCGTACAATCACCGATTGTAAACTTTCATCAGGGCCGCTCCCGCGGAACGCCAGAAGCTCCTCTTCTGAATCCCACTCTTCGTACACGTTAACGCGGTCGGATTCAACTGGATCCGCTGCTACCACAAAATCTCGACAGCCAGAGGCTTTGCGTGCCTGTACAATTGCGTTAGCAGAGGACGCCAGAAAACCTTCTCTTTTACCAGAGTGTACGTAAATCTTCCCTGAGACAATAATCATCTTATCCCTCCAAAATGGTATATTGATGTCCAAACCCCTTGCCGTGCCAGCTATGCCGTAGAAAGCGCGCTGATTGTAACGTAATACCCATCCGGATCTCGGACCGAGAACTCCATGGTTCCCGTGTTTGGATTCACGTGGGGTTCCTCTTCGAGCTGGGTGACGAGAGTTCGCGCCCCGTGCAAAGCCGTGTCGAAATCATCGACGCGAAAGAACAAGAGCAGACCGTTGCCGGGCGTTGCGTGATCGGGGCTCATCAAGGGAGGATGCTCATCCACACCCCACTCGTGCAGGCAGAGCAAGACCGTCCCATCCGAGTCGAGAATTTGTCCAAAGTCGTCGTGAGCAGGCGCTGTCTTAGATTGGCCGAGTAACCGCTGATACCATTCAAAGCTGCGAGCGACATCTGCTACCCCAATAATCGTCCATATGCGCTTCATCTTCTTCTCCTGAGGAAAGAGGCTTAACTTTCAGCTATCTCGATGACGTAAGACTCGATTGATTTGATGGTCGTCCCTCTCGCGTTCGTGAATTCGTAAACGTCACAAAAGGCGTAACGTTTCCCGTTCTCCATCACCATTGTACCGTTCACCGCACCCTCTTTGCCGTGGGTGACGATTTTGTGGAGAGCCAGCTCTGCCACCTCGTTTGCACCCATCTCTTCTAGCGCCTGGCCAAATGCCTCTTTGCCTTCGATTCGTTTGTCACCGACAATATTCCAGGTGACACCGTCGCTAATGCCGTCAAGGACGAAGCTGCTGTTGCCCTCTGCAAAGGCAATAGTCCACTCTTTGAGAAACTCCCGCTTTGGTGAATTTTTGCAGCTGGTATGGACTGTTGTATTAACCATTCTATCTCTCCTTAGCAAGCGTTACTTTGCAATCTCCCAAATGTGGCCGCCGGGATCGCGGAAGCTGGCGGTGCGCACGCCCCAGGGCCGATCCATTGGGCCGTTGAGCAGCTCGACGCCGCGTTGGGCCAACTCCGCACACATGGCATCTACATCATCGACGCCGATGGTAAAGACAACGCGTGCGCCAGCCTCGCGACTCGCCACCGCTGCTGGCTCGATCAGCTCGCCCGCTGCCGAAATCTTCAACAGGTTGACGAGCGTATCGCCAAGCTTGAAGACGGCCGAGTCTTCGTCCTCAAAGACCAGCGGCAGGCCAAAGACCGTCTGATAAAATTGCTTGGCCTCCGCCAGCTCCTCGACGAAGAGCGTAATGGTCTGGATACCCTGCGGCCAGTCATTTGCGTCCGCGCTCTTTTCTGTAGGTTCATCCATGAGTGATCTCCTTGTTGATTTTTGGTTGCAGATGCCTATTTTAGAAAACGGGAAAGAACGAGCAGCAACGCTTTGGCGCTGACCATGTGATCTTGACCCGCAAGTTCTTTAAACTTGGCGTTGGGGATCGCATTCGTCAGCTGCTTAGCGACATTGTGTATGGCGGCCGGGCTTTTTTCGCCCACGACGATTTGCGTTGGCACGGTAATCTGGGCGGCCCGATCCACCGGCGGGAGATCCTTGGTCAAGGCAATATCGTAGGCAAGGGTGGGCGCAAGCGCGGCCATTGTCTTCCAACCGGGAAAGAAGGGCAGAATCCAAACGAAGAGGCGGGGCATGCCGATGCCCTTTAAGAAGGTCTTCATCGCCCGCTTGTTTTTGCCGCTGTCGAGCAGCCCCTGTACGGTTTGGCTCAGTTGGCCGTACGTCGCCTTTTCTGTCTCGTCGTGCACATAGGAGGGGTCGCACATAACCACTTTGTCCACCTTGTGGCTCAGGTGTAGGGCAGCCTCCAGCGCCAGCACGGCCCCGGAGGAGTGACCATATAGATTGGCCCTGCCGCCAGCTGCATCAATCAGGGCTTCAACATCTTCGATTTCGCGCTCGACGGCATAGGGCAGCGTGTCACCGCTGTCGCCGCGTCCGCGACGGTCGTAGTTGTAGACGGTAAATTCCTCGGCAAATTTCTTGGCATCGTCCAAGATGGGCTTGAAGGAGCGAAAGCAGCTGGCGCCCGTGATGTAGATGAGTGCGGGTCCGCTGCCGTAAACGTCGTAGGCTAAGGTCGTGCCGTCTTTTGATTGGGTTGTTTTCATAATCTCCTTTGGTTGTCCCCTTCTATCTACTGTTCGGCAAGATTAGACAGAAACGACAGCACACGCATCCACAGTTGCTCCGCCGCTTCAGCATCGTATTCTTGTGGAAGCGTGGCATCTGTAAACAAATGGCCGTCGCCGGGGTACTCGTAAAATTCAAAGGTCGAGCCGCTGGCCTCTACGGTTTGGCGGAATTTGTCCAACATTCCCGGCTCATCGCGGAAGGGATCGTCGACCGTGTAGTGTAGCTGGACGGGCACGTTGGCTGGCCAGGGCTGCGACGGATCCCCGTCGATCTCAAGCAGCATTTCCAGCGGCAGGGCAGCGCTAAACAGCATCGCGGCTTTGGCCCCTGGTCGCGTCGCCGCCAGATATTCCGCCGACGCGCCACCGTTGGAGAAGCCCGCGTAGACCACCTCCTTTGGCAAGTCGGCAACGGCTTCTCGCGTGCGCTTGAGCAATTCCGCATAGCTACCGATGGATTCCACGTGGGCGCTGGCTTCCTCGTAGTCGTCGAAAACAACACCCTCCGCGTAGAGATTGGGGATGTGGACGGTGTGACCAGCCGCGCGCAGTCTGTCGGCGGCATCGGTGACGCCCCGTCTCACGCCGAGGACGCTGTGGAACAGAACAATTTCGTGCTTGCGATTTTTAGTCATGCTGATTTTTCCTGATTCATATACGCTTGTAAGGCTTCCTCACGCTGTTTCAAAAACTGCTCGAATCCCGCATGTTTTTGCTCATAGCTATCCCTTCCCTTATAGTCACCCTTATAGTCAAGAGGTGCGGTAGACATTCAGATAGTGTTTTGTGGTTTCTGTTGCTTCCCCGGTCGAAGGGTACTTGACCCACAGCACAAATCTTTTCCGAACGTCTATCGTTAACATCAAGCGTTTGCATTGCAAAACACATTGAATTTGTGGCCGTCCAAATCAGCGAAGCCGCAGCCATACCATCCTTCTTGCTGAAGTTCGCTGGGTTCGCTAAAAATTGTTCCGCCCGCATCTTTGACTGCCTTGGCCCATTCGTCAACTTCCTCTTTGCTGTCCGCCGAAAGGGTAAACATCACTTCATTGCCCTGCTTCAAATCGGCAATGTCGCCGTTGATGGCTTTTCTAAAGCTGTCGCTGTCCCTTGCAAAGAAATGCATGACAAAATTGTCTTCACCAAAGAAAAAACTAGTCAATTCAGCGCTGGCCTCTCTGTCTTCGTTGGGCTCAAAGCCCAACTACTTGTAAAACTTTCTGGTTTGTTCAACATCCCTCACCGACAGATTTGCCCAAATTTTTTCCGTCTTCATATTTGCTCCCCCTCTATTTATGCTAAAGTGCGTGCAAAATGAAAACAGGAGTTCGCGGTCTAAGTGACTGTCACTGTCCATAGCCGGACAGCTTGCCCCATTTTGTCTGGACAGTGACTGTCACTGGCTCCTCAAACTCCCGTTCCCGACGCAACTTTACTTTAGAAACGCCAAGGTATGATTTCTACAAACGATTTTACCCATGAAGTCCTTGTTCAAACCTTCAATGTCTTCGACCAGTTTGGAAAGATCACAATTGAGCTGATATCCGCCCGCCGCAACTTTACAAATCTGCGGCTGCTCACCTAACTACGCGTGTCGATCTGCTGCACGGCCCAGCCGTTGCCGTCCGGATCGCTAAAGAAGAGGAAGCCCGCGTTGTTGAGCGCATCGCCCTCCTGTGCCGGGCGAAAACCCGATTGACCGGCCACCTGAATTTCGCCAACCGCCACGCCGCGATCGAGAAGCTGCGCCCGTGCCGCGCGGATATCCTTGACCACCAGCTGCAACCCCTGCAGCGAGCCGGGCTGCATCTCGGCAAGACCTTTGCCCACGACGATGGAGCAGCCAGAGCCGGGCGGCGTCAACTGCACAACGCGGACGGCGTCGCTAACTTTTGTGTCGTGATCAACCTTGAAACTAAGCTGCTCTTCATAAAAGGCTTTGGCGCGGTCTACGTCGGTAACGGGAACCACTACTACTTCAAGTGTCCAATTCATGGTGAATCTCCTTGAGTATTTAGCTCGCTTGAGGGGTTTTTGATTTTGAAGGGGGCTGGTGCTGATAAGAACAAGTGTTCTTTATCTAGCTTACACCCGATGCTTCAAAATGTCAAGTTCTAATTTCTAAAACTATTCTTAAAAATTTTTGAGTTTGAATTTTTAGGGCGCTGTTGCTCCATCTGGATGAGCGGACGGTCAAGGCGTGGTGGCAGCGGGCGGGCGCGCATTGCGAGTCGTTTCGTTAATATAGTGGGAATGTAGTGGGAGAGCCAGCTGGATTTGCAGCAGGTGCAAGCGGACGAGAGCAGGGTGAAGACGCAAGGCGGTTCCGTGTGGATGGCGATGGCGATGATGGTCTCAACGCGTCTCTGGCCGAGCGGGCGTCGCTCGCCGAGATGGACAGCGCCGCCTCGCCGCGGTCGCCCTTCTGAGGCCGGGCAAAACCTGATTTAGCGCTGGGCTTGACCTCCACGCTTAAGTGTAGTGCTACCCGCGTTCTACTCCTGGGAGACTTACATGCATTTGACCTTAATTAAACCCAATATCGGCCGCCTGGAGCACAGCCTCTACGTGGACGAGGGGCGCATGGAGCCGCTGCAGCTGGGCGTGCTCGCCGCGCTGACGCCACCCGACGTCGACATCAGCCTGTGGGACGACCGGCTGGAAGCCGTGCCCTACGACGAGCCGACCGACCTGGTGGCGATTACGGTCGAGACGTATACGGCGCGGCGCGCCTACGAAATTGCGGCGGAGTATCGCGCGCGCGGCGTGCCGGTGATCCTGGGCGGGATGCAGCCGACGCTGATCCCCGAAGAAGTGCAGCCCCACGCCGACAGCATCTTTATCGGCGACGCCGAAACCAAGTGGCACACCGTGATCGACGACGCGCGGCGGGGCGAGCTGCAGCGGCGCTACGACGCCCCGGTCGGCCCGCCGCAGACAGGGGTGATGACGCGGCGCGACCTCTTTGCGGGCAAGGGCTACCTGCCGATTACGCTGATGCAGTTTAGCCGCGGCTGTCGCTTTGCCTGCCACTTTTGCGCCGTCAGCACCTTTTTCGACAAGGGGCACTACACGCGCTGCGTCGAGGAGGTGGTACAGGAAATTCAGGGCTTGCCGCGCAAGCAGATTATCTTCTTTGTGGACGACAATATCCTGAGCGACATCGAAGCCGCCAAGGAATTGTGCCGCGCGCTGATTCCGCTCAAGGTGCATTGGGTGAGCCAGGGCAGCATCGACATGACGCAGGACCGCGAGCTGATGGGGCTGCTGGTCGAGAGCGGCTGCGTGGGGATGGTCGTCGGCTTTGAGTCGATTAGCAAGGAGAGCCTGCGCTGGATGCGCAAATCGCCCAACTTCATCGGCGGCTTCGACGGCTACCAGCGCCAGGTCGAAGTGATCCGCGACTACGGCATTCAGCTGTGGGCCGCCTTTACGCTGGGCCACGACTACGACACGAAGAAGTCGATTGCGGAGACGCTCGCTTGGGCCAAGGCCAACCGCTTTCCGCTGGCCGCCTTCAATATTCTCGTGCCCTACCCCAAAACGCCGCTCTACCAAACCCTCGCCGCCCAAAATCGCCTGCTCTACGACGGCCGCTGGTGGCTGCACCCCGACTACCGCTTCAACTACGCCTCCTTCGTCCCCAAAAACATGACGCCGGACGAGCTGACCGAAGCGACGTGGCAGTGTCGCGCGGAGTACAACTCGCTCGGTTTTTTGATTCGCCGCGCCTTTGATTTGAAGACGAATTTGCGCACGCTCTACAAGCTCAGCGTCTACCTGCGCTACGGGCCGATTTTCCGCAAGGAAGTGTTTAAGAAGCAGGGGATGAGGTTTGGGTTGGGGTAATCCGGCCCGCAGAGCTTGCAGACCCATCTACAAATAAACAAACGGAATTGATTAATTTCAGGGCTGTCACTTTACTGTCAGAACTAGAGGAAGATGTTATACAAATCAGCAATAGCAGGAGATAAGCTGAAAATTTCCGCATATTGTAAATAAGCTGACAAGTGCGGTATAATCAAATTGTACCAGACGGATGGCGATGATGTGCGGAAATCTTCTGTAGAATTGGTAACTGTACGTCATCCTTCCACGCGACTATATTTGCACTGTGAGCACCAGTGTAGCTTAACTTTTTTGAAAGGAATGCTATGTCTTTAGAGCAGGAAATCGAAATGATGCGGAAGGAAATCCGTACCGATGGATATAATATGTCGATTGGTGAATGGATAAGCCTTTATGAAAATGGTGAATTAGATATACACCCGGAGTTTCAGCGATTCTATAGGTGGGACGAGAATCAGAAAAGCAACCTCATTGAATCTATTCTTCTTGGCATTCCCATTCCTCCCATTTTCGTGAGCCAGAGACCAGATGGCGTGTGGGATGTTATTGACGGATTACAGCGTTTATCCACGATTTACCAGTTCGTTGGAATTTTGCAAGACGAAAGCGATCAAGTAATCGATCCACTAATTCTTGCGAAGACTAAATACCTCCCTTCTCTAGAAGATAAGAGATGGGAAAACCCAGAACAACCAGAGTCTTCGCTTAGTGCCGAACAGCGTCTATTAATTAAGCGCTCGAAGCTGAGTGTAAGCATTGTTCTTAGAGAGAGCGATGACATCGCCAAATATGAACTCTTTCAACGACTAAATACCGGCGGGTCAAATCTAGAGGCACAAGAAGTACGGAATTGCATCCTTGTGATGATTGACGTCTCATTTCATGAATGGCTGCGTGAGCTCTCCTCATATAAGAATTTCCAGGAGTGCATCGCGCTTAGTGATAAAAACCTTATCGAACAGTACGACATGGAGTTGGCACTTCGATTTCATGTATTTGCTACGCTGAATATGGATGAGTTTGATCGTTCCGCAGACGTAGGAGAATATTTAACTGATAAAATGGTCGCAATTGCAAACGATACTACGTTTGACCGAAAGACAGAAAACAGACGATTTAAAGCAACATTCGACCATCTTTCAGCGGCGACTGGTGCGAACACATTTAGACGCTATTCGGACGGCGGTTATTCAGGTGGGTTCCTTCTCTCTCCATACGAAGTGGCTGCCTACGGATTGGGCTTCAACTATCCAAATTTTCCATCTTTAGAAAAGACTAAGCAACGACTTAAAGATCTTCACTCAAATGAAACGTTCCAGAGATGGTCTGGATCTGGAGTGAGGGCAAATAGCCGCCTTCCACACCTCATCCCTTTGGGTCGGGAGTTTTTCGCGCAATGATTCGAACATTCGATGAACTATCAAACTCTCTAACAGACGATCTTGCATGGCGCAAAAAGGAGCTCACTGACCTACGGTCGTTGATACGAGGAACGAAGAGTGTACCTATCAACCGCAAAGTGCTAGGTAGATGTGGTGTCACTCTGCTTTACGCACACTGGGAGGGTTTCGTCAAGAATTGCAGTCGTCATTTCCTCGAATACCTTACAGCTCAGCGGCTGAGAAACGAAGAGATCAGCAAAAATCTTCTGACGTTATCCATGGTACAGAGCACAAACGTGTCTTCAGAAACGAAAAGGGTGTCCCCTTTCCATTCTATAACAAGTTTTTTCACTACTGAAATGGGGGAGAGATCGAGATTCCCTTACAGGGATGGACTGAGCACGGAATCGAATTTGTCATCTACCGTGCTCGAGGAGATCATTTGGTGCCTTGGACTTGACTTCGCCCCGTTCGAGACCAGGAAGAAGTTCATGGATTCTAGGCTCCTTGCTAGACGGAATCATGTAGCTCACGGTTCCCATCTAGAAATCGATCCTGATGAGTATGATGAAATGCGGGAGATTTTATTTGAAATGATGAACGAATTAAAAAACCAAATAGAAAATTGTGCTATCCAAAAAAGATACTTGGCTACTTAAGCAGAGACGAAACGTATCACAAATCTCTGCAGCTGACGTAGTTTGAGGCTGTTGCCGCTTGAGTGGTTAACATCTACATTGCCCTAAACAGGCGCGTTCGCAATGGCGCCACTGAGCTTCGCAGTTAGGCTGTTGATCTTGTCGGGCAAACAAACAAAGTGAATATAAAACCGGGTAGAAGCTGCATGGAGCCGATGCCCGCGGCCACCCTTGCCGGGCTGACAAGCGGCAGTCTTGGCTCAAGCCTATTCGGTCTTGCGTTGTCACATTGGGGAGATGCGGCCAAATCGCTTCCTTGTAAGGTGGCAGCAGCGGGTGTTATACTCGAACGAGCGAATGGAAATTTGTTGGGAAGCGATGAGGAGCAAAAAATGACCGCTGCGGTTACACTAGAAACGCAAATACCAGGCGATGTCTATTCAACGCTGAAATCTTACGGCGTGAATAGAGAGGGCTTGGTCGCAGAGAGTCAGCGTCTACTGGCCCTTCGGTATTTCCGTGAGCACATTTTATCACTTGGGCAGGCCGCTCGGCTTTCGGGAATGGATTACTGGTCGTTTACCGAATTTCTCTCCCAAAACAACGTGTCGGTTGTTGATTTGGATGACGAAGAATTGGAAGATGAGTATTCCACAGTAGAACGTATCTCTCAGCGGCTGTCACGCGCTCAATAGACGTGTCAACATTTCCTGTCGTCGTTTCCGATGCGACTCCGCTAATTGCGCTGGCAAAGATTGAGTTGCTAGAGGGTTTGTCCGAGCTGTTCAGCGAGATTGTTTTACCACAAGCCGTTTATGATGAAGTCGTCGAGGCAGGCGAAGGGCGAAGCGGGGCGAGGGAAATTGCTTCCGCAGAATGGATAGTTGTCAGAGAAATTGAGGACAAATCGAGAATAGATTATCTGCTAACGCAGCTGGATATTGGTGAGGCAGAAGCGATTATTCTTGCTCAAGAAATTGATGCAGATTTGGTGATGATAGACGAACGAAAGGCAAGAGCGGTTGCTCAGCGACTCGGTTTGGAAGTCATTGGCACAACAGGCCTTTTATTGTTGCTGAAGGAGCAGAAGATTATCACAGAAGTGCGACCACTACTTGATAAACTTCGAGCCTTAAACTTTAGACTTGCCGACCGGATATACAATTATGCTATACATCGGGCTGGTGAGTAGACATACCTTTCGATGATGTCGTCAGCCAAGGCGTTAGACGCTTCTCTCACTGGGTAAGTGAAAATCATCTCGAAACCGGGTAGATTCTGCCCGGTTTTTTTGTTACAATGTTGATGCGACGAATAGGGCGCAGATCGCTAACTGAAGGAACAACCACGATGAACGAGTGGGAAACACTAAACGCGGTGGAGCGTCATCCAGCCAAAGTGAGCGGCGTCTGGGTTTTTCGAGGAACTCGTGTGCCGGTCGCGGCGCTATTCGAGAATTTGAGGGATGGGACAACGGTTGACCAGTTTTTGGCGTGGTTTCCCGGCGTTGAGCACTGGCAGGTTGAATCTGTTTTGGACTGTAGTGTAGTGTGAATGACGAAAAGCATGACAAGACCGGGTAGAAGCTGCCCGGTTTTTTTGTTACAATAGGGCAAGAATCTGTGAAGTGTTCGACCAATAGAAGAGAGTGCCACATGGCCCAATTAGATCGCATCACCTTTAACCCCAACATCATGGGTGGTCGTGCCTGCATCCGAGGGATGCGCATCACTGTTTCGCTGGTAGTCAATCTGGTCGCCAACGGCATGACGCATGATGAAATTATCGACGCCTATCCCTATTTAGAGCCGGAAGATATTCAACAGTCGCTGCACTACGTCGCTTGGTTGGCCGAAGAACAGGTGCAACCCATTCCCCTTGCCGCATGAAATTTCTGGCCGACATGGGCATTTCGCCCAAATCGACGCAATTTCTGCGCGAGCAAGGTTATGATGCGCTTCATCTGCTCGATGAGCAGCTTGGTCGGCTGCCCGACCCAGAAATTCTGGAAAAGGCGTGCGTAGAAAGGCGCGTGCTGCTAACACACGATTTGGATTTCGCCGAGTTGGTAGCCGCAAGCGGTACACGCTTACCAAGCGTTGTCATTTTTCGGCTGCGCAGCATGAGACCAGAGAACGTCAACCGCCACTTGAGCTTGATGCTTGCCCAATATGGCGATGCACTTGAGCAAGGCGTCATCATCAGCGTCAACGATGGTCAATTTCGCTCGCGCAAGCTGCCAATTTAGCATTGCTCTCCTTTGAAACACCTATGCGCCTCACCATCATCCACCCCTGCATTGGCCGCATGCCCGGCCAAAAGTACATCGGCACGTGGCAGATGGAGCCGCTGCCCGCGGCCACCATTGCCGGGCTGGCGCTGACAGGCGTTGACATCTGCTTTCATGATAACCGCCTAAAAAAAGCACGCTGGGTACAACAGCATTCGCCCAAACGAACGGATATGCTAAAATTCGAAATTACCAAATAACAGGCAGTACGCCAGCCGCGGTGATGGATTCATCTCTTGTCAGAATCGCTACGGAGTGACCCAAGTCCTGTAAATGAAGACCCGTGCTCACAATGAATCGGTCGTGTAGCTCTGGAATTTGCTGACCTTCTTTGGTCAAACTGCGGGCAAAGATCGATTTGGTTAATGGGTAAACCTGGATGCGTCTATCCTGCTCGACATCGGCAATCAAGGCGGTAACGCTGGGCAGGGCGATACGCCCGCGTTCGATAAGTAGCGATGCTTCGGCCAGAGCAATGAGCGGCAGCACCATTTGGCTATCGGCTGCGCTCATGAGCGACTGCACGCGCTGGCTTAACCGCGAATTGCCTTCCAAATACCAAACTAGCGCATGGGTGTCGAGGATCAGTTTACGTGCCATTTACCCAATCGTCCTTTGGATGCCATTCAGCAATGGCAAAATCATCCAGGGTAGACTCTTTGCCATCGGCGTACTTGCCGTACTGCAGAAAAGTCGACGGCTCCACCCGCATGGGCAACAGCGTTTCCGAAATGCGCTGGATGAGCTGAATGCGGTTTTCGGGTGCAAGCTGTTCAATTTCGGCAAGCAGTTTGTCAATAATCTGCGGTTCAGCAATCATGATACGCTCCTGATAAATAACCTTTACTGCAAGCAGTTTAGCACACGGAAAAGAATTTTACGAGCTCTCTTTTTATAAGAAAACTACCCATGCGCCTCACCATCATCCACCCCTGCATTGGCCGCGTGCCCGGCCAAAAGTACATCGGTACGTGGCAGATGGAGCCGCTGCCCGCGGCCACCATTGCGGGGCTGACGCCGCCGGACGTCGACATTCGCTTCTACGACGACCGGCTGGAGGACATTCCGCTCGACGAGCCGACCGACCTCGTCGCCATCAGCGTGGAGACGTACACGGCCAAGCGCGCCTACCAGATCGCTTCGGCCTACCGGCGGCGCGGCGTGCCGGTGGTGATGGGCGGCTTTCACGCCATGCTCTGCCCGGAGGAGGTCGGTCGCTACGCCGAGAGCGTGGTGATTGGCGAGGCCGAGGAGGTCTGGCCGCAGGTCGTCGACGACGCGCGACACGGCACGCTGCAGCGCGTCTACCGCGCGCCGGGTCGCCCGTCGCTGCACAAGCTGCGCCCGAATCGACGCATCTTTCTGGGCAAGCGCTATCTCTCGGTTGGCCTCGTCGAGGCGGGGCGCGGTTGCCACTTCCGCTGCGACTTCTGCGCCGTGCAGACGGTCTTTAACCAGACGCAGACGCGCCGCTCCGTCGACAACATCCTGGCCGAAATCCGCTGGGTGCAGGAGCATTCGCCCAAGAAAATTTTCTTCTTCGTGGACGACAACATCACCTCCAACATGGGCGAGGCCAAGGAGTTTTTCCGCGCGCTCATCCCGCTCAAGATTCGCTGGGTCAGCCAGGCCAGCATCAACGCGGCGCACGACGAGGAGTTTCTGGATTTGCTGCGGCGCAGCGGCTGCGAGGGGGTGCTGATCGGCTTCGAGAGCCTCAACCCCGAAAATTTGCGGGCGATGGACAAGGGCTTCAACACCGCGAGAGGCGGCTACGACAAGGCGCTCGCCAACCTGCGCCGCTACGGCATCAAGCTCTACGTCACCTTCATCTTCGGCTACGACGGCGACACCGTCGACTCGTTTGCCGAAACGGTGGACTTTGCCAAATCGCACCGCTTCTTTATGGCCGCCTTCAACCACCTCACCCCCTTTCCCGGCACGCCGCTCTACGCGCGGCTGCTGGCGGAAGATCGCCTGCGCTACGAAAGCTGGTGGCTCGATCCCAGCTACCGCTACAACATGATTCCCTTCCAGCCCAAGCAGATGTCGCCCGCCGAATTGCAGCGCGGCTGCCTGGAGGCCCGTCGCCACTTCTACGCCGTTCCCAGCATCCTGCGCCGCGGGCTGGACAGCGTCAACCGGCCCGACTTCTTCATGCTGCGCAATTTCTTTATGATCAACGGCATGATCCGCGCCGAAGTCAGCGAGCGCGATGGCTACCCGCTGGGCGACCCGACGTGGAAGGAAGAATTAATTGAGATGGGGTAAAGGCGAATTCAGCTAGCGGATCGAGCGGATTTTGCGGATTTACGCGGATCAAGATGGACTTTATCTCAAGCTTCTGTTGAATCTGCTAGAATCCGTCAGATCAGTTAAATCCGCTAGAAATTGTCTTGTACGGGAAGGGGAAGAATCAGGCGCGGAGGAGCGGCACAAAGCCCGATTGCGCAAAGTGGTGGTCAGTTGAGAGGGTTTCGCGGATGTTACGACGCGTCACCAGCACCATGCTCACGGCGTCGCAGAGCGACCAATCTTTGTCCAGGCGATCTTGCAGCAGACGCAGCCCCGCCTGATGCAGAGCTGCGTCCACATATACGACTTCAACTTCGATGCCTTTCTGAATGCCATTAACAAAGGTCAGCGACGATGCGCGTGGCAAGCCACGAACGTGCGCCAGCGCAACAAATTCAGCCAACACGTAACTGGTCGTTACCTTTCGACGCGCCGCCTTGAAAAATGTCACGGCATCGGCATGTTGACGTTCGTCTGTATGCAACAAGCAAAACAAACCGGACGTATCAAGCAGCATTAGTCATCTGCCCCATAAGCCCGCGCTAAATCAGCATCGATTTGCTCGTTATCCATGCCAGTTGGTGCGCCAAGGCTGACGGAACCAAAAAGCTGACGAAGCTGGTAGTCGGGTGACTGACCACCGTTGGCTTGGCCGCTTTCGTGGATGAATTGCTGACGCAGAAGTGTTAGCAGCCAATCTTCAGGCGATTGCTGTTCTGCCGCAGCACGATCAACAAGCGGCTGGTAAACATCCTGTGGTAATTCCAATGTTAAAGCGTGAGACATTTTGTTCTCCTAAATCTAACAGCTCTTTGTCCATAGTAGAATTATAGCACAAAACGGAACAAACCGACGCGCAACAGCCAAGCAAAGCTCGTCGAGTGCAGCGCACGACGCGCCACCCGACGGGTGACACAATCCTGCTTGGCGTCGTGCAGTGCACTCGACTTACTGGTTCGTTAAGCGCGCAAAGATTTTTTACATCCGCTCGAAATGATAACCTGCTACACCCTCGACCTCGCCACCCCCGCCGACGACCCAGCCATCCGCCGCCTCCTGCGCGAGAATCCCGTGCCCGGCAGCGTGTCGCTGAGCTACGAGCGCGAGCCTAATTATTTCCTGGGAACCGATGCCATGGGCGACTGTCAGACGCTCGTTGCGCGCGAGCAGGCAGCGGGGGAGGTCGTTGGCGTGGCGACGCGGGCGCTGCGGCCCCTGTGGGTCAACGGCGTGGCGGAGCAGGTCGGCTACATCGGCGGGCTGCGGGTCGACGCGTCGCATCGGGGGCGCTGGATGGTCGGGCAGGGCTTTCGCTTCTTCCACGAGCTGAGCCAGGACGGTCGCGCGCGCGGCCACATCACCACCATCATCGAGGGCAATCGCGAGGCCGAGGGGGTGCTTGTCTCGCGCGCGCGGCGACACTTCCCCGCCTATCGCGAAGTCGCTCGGCTCTGTACGCTGGCGCTGATTCCCCATCGCTTCTCCCGATTCCGCAATCGGCGCGATCTCGAAATCCGCCCTGGGGATTCGGTCGCGCTGGGCGACCTCGTTGCCTTTTGGCACGAGCAGGGCGCGCGTAAACAATTCGCCCCCGTCTGGCAATCCACCGATTTCGACGCCGCAACCACACTCGATTTCCACCTCGGCGATTTGCTCGTCGCCTCTCGACGGGGCAAAATTGTGGGGACGCTGGGACTGTGGGATCAGTCGCGCTTCAAGCAGAATGTGGTGCGCGGCTACGGCGACAGCCTGCGGCGCTGGCGACCGTTCACCAACGCCGCGCTGCGCCTCGCGGGCGCCCAGCCGCTCACGCTAATTGGCCAAGCGATTCGCTTTACCCATGCCTGCTTTTGCCACGTTGCCAATGATAATTCCGCCATCCTGAACGCGCTGCTCTCGCGCGCGCTGGCGAGTGCTCGCCAACAAAATCACGCATTTGTGATGCTCGGCCTGGACGAGCGCGATCCCCTCTACGCCATCGCCCGCCGACGCTGGCACGTGCCCTACTTCAGCCGTCTCTACACCGTCTGCTGGCCCGGTGAGGAGGCCTTCCACGAAGAGCTGGATGGGCGGCCAATGGGTGTGGAGATTAGCACAATTTGACTTGACCGCAGATGGACGCGGATAAACGCAGATGCTAAAAGGGGGCGCTTATCTGCGAAAATCTGCGTTCATCTGCGGTTCCCTTTCTTAAGAGTTTTCATAAAGAGCTATGCCCCAACCCACCCGCCTCCATGGCAGCGTCCACCCGCCCGCCGCGTTGACCACCAGACAGTGCGCTCAAATGCTTGCCCTGCTCCGCGATCACTTCGACAACGTCACGCCCGACGCGTTTGCCTGCGACCTCGCCGAAAAGGAGTGGGTCATTCTGCTCTGCGATGGCGATGGTGCGGTGCAGGGCTTTTCGACATTGATGCGAATGCACGCGACGGTCGAGAATCGACAGGTGGTCGCCTTCTACTCCGGCGATACCATCATCCACCCCGATTTCTGGGGCGAGGCCGAGCTGCCGCGCATCTGGGGTCGCCACGTCTTTGATTTGGCCGCACAGGTGCGCGTCGCCGATCCGGAGGCCGCGGTCTACTGGTTCCTGATCAGCTCCGGCTACAAAACCTACCGCTTTCTGCCCGTCTTCTTCCGCGATTTTTATCCCCAGCACGCCAAAGCCACGCCCAGCCGCGAGCAGCAGACGCTCGACGCGCTGGCTCACCAAAAATTTGGCGACCATTACGACCCTGCCAGCGGCCTTATTCACTTTGACAATGTCGCATCGCTGCGGGAAGGCGTGGCCGAAGTCACGGTCTCGCGCCTGCGCGACCCACACGTGCGCTTCTTTGTCGAGCGCAACCCCGGCTACGCCAGTGGCGAGCAGCTGGCCTGCCTGGTCGAGCTGACGCCGGAGAATCTGACACGCGGCGGGCAGCGCATGTTGGCGGCAACAGCCAGCCCCGACTGATGCTAACCCTGCTCGCCAACGGACTGTGGGCGCTGCTCAACGTGCCGGACGCGCTGGCCTTCGAGTGCGCAACCCGCCGCGTCGAAGCCACGCAGCGCGGCCTGTTGATGCAGCTGCTCCGCCGCAACGCCGGTACCGACTTTGGCCAGCGCCATCGCTTTGCCGAGCTGCTGGCAGCGAGCGACCCCGCCCGTGCCTACCAAGCCAGCGTCCCGCGCTCGACTTATACCGACTACAGCAAAGCCATTGAGCAAATCGGCCAGGGCGC
Source organism: Caldilineaceae bacterium (assembly GCA_965213535.1). Lineage (GTDB taxonomy): Bacteria > Chloroflexota > Anaerolineae > Caldilineales > Caldilineaceae > JBCCFC01. The sequence continues at coordinate 3,748,901 of OZ243888.1, read as the reverse complement.
AGCCAACGTCCTCACGCGCGACGCCGTGCGCCTGCTGGAGCCGACCAGCGGCTCCAGCGCCGCCACCAAGCTCATCCCCTACACGGCCTCGCTCCAGCAGGAGTTCCAGCGCGCGATTGCACCGTGGATCGTGCGCACTTTTTTGCGCCACCCGCGCGTGCTGGGCGGCGCGGCCTACTGGTCCGTCAGCCCGGCGACGCGCCACCCGGGTTGGCCGGACGGGCGCACGGCAGGCGGCCTGCCCGTCGGCTTCGACGACGACAGCGCCTACCTCGGCGGCGCGGCGGCGTGGCTGGTCAACCGCGTGCTGGCCGTGCCCACCGCCGTTAAAGCCATCAGTGATATAGCGACTTTTCGCTATGTAACGCTGCTTTTCCTGCTGCATCGCCGCGACCTCGCGCTCGTCTCCGTCTGGAACCCAACCTTTTGGACGCTGCTCGTCGAGCCGCTGGCGGAATGGTGGCCCGCGCTGGTTGACGATCTGGCGCGCGGCACAATCACGCCCGAAGCAGTTAATCTCCCGCCGCTGCCGACGCGCGTTCAGCAGCATCTCCAGCAGAGTCTACGCCCCGCCCCGCGACGCAGTCAGCAAATCCGCAAAGTCTGTGCTCGACCCACCGCCTTTGCCAACGACCCGTCGCGCGCCGAGACCTACCGTCAGCTCTGGCCCAGCCTGCGCCTGATCAGCTGCTGGACGGATGCCAACGCCCAGCGCGAGGCCGAGCGGCTGGCCCGGCTTTTTCCCCACGCGCTGATTCAACCCAAAGGCTTAATCGCCACCGAGGGCATTGTCTCGCTGCCGCTGGCCGGAAATTATCCGGGCGCGGCGCTGGCCCTGCGCTCGCACTTCTTTGAATTTATGTCGGTGGATTCAGCCGATGGCGTAGACACCGACGACATCAAGCTGGCGCACGAGCTGGAGATTGGCGCGCGCTACGGCGTGCTGCTGACCACGGGCGGCGGTCTCTATCGCTATGATTTGGGGGATGTGGTGCGGGTCGTGGGGCACTATCGACGCTGCCCGCTGCTGCGCTTCGAGGGCAAGCGGGCGCACGTCAGCGACTGGTTTGGCGAGAAGCTGCACGAACAGCACGTGCGTACGGCGCTGGATGCGTTGCTGGTCGAGCAGCGAGTGACGGTAGATTTTGCAATGGTGGCGTGCGAGGTAGCTGCATCGCCGTCTGCCTACACGCTCTTTATTCAGACGCGGGCCGGTGATGCGCAACTGATAGAATTGGGGCGTGCGCTGGAGCAGCGCCTCTGCAAGAATTTCCACTATGCCTACTGTCGCCGGCTCGGGCAGCTGGCCGCGCTGCGCGTTTTCCGCATCGCGCGTGGCGGCCAAGCGAGCTACCTCGCTGGCTGCATCCGCCGCGGCCAGCGCGCGGGCGATGTCAAGCCGACGGCGCTGCATCGGGGCGAGGGGTGGTCGGCGGAGTTTGAGGGGGAGTGGGTGTTGAGTTAAATCAGGGACCTGGCTCGGTACGGGTTGACGCTATTAACCGAAAAGGTTATCATTGGCGCATCATGATTCGGTCGTTTAAGGATAGAGAAACCGAGAAAGTGTTCAACGGGCGCTTTTCAAAGAAGTTGCCACAGGACATTCAACGGATTGCCGAGCGCAAGCTGATTTTGATTCATCGTTCTGCCACCTTGAATGACTTGCGCATACCGCCTTCGAATCGTCTCGAAGCACTTCATGGTGATCGACGAGGGCAGCACAGCATTCGCATCAACAGCCAATGGAGAATCTGTTTCGAGTGGCGTGAAGATGGCGTCTATGGTGTCGAGATTGTCGACTATCACTGAGAGAAAATTATGAGAGATTATCCACCGATTCACCCTGGTGAAATTTTGCAAGAGGAATTTTTGGGGCCAATGGGTATCAGCCAGTATCGCCTTGCGAAGGATATTGGCGTGCCAGCTATGCGCATCAACAGAATTGTAAATGGCGAGCGAGGAATCAGTGCGGATACCGCCCTGCGCCTCGCCCACTATTTTGGTATGTCCGTTGAATTTTGGACGGGTATTCAGACTCACTACGAGGTGGAAAAAGCCAGAATGTTGCTAGCTGACCGCCTTGAGCAAGAGGTCAAAATACTCGCCGCAGCATGATGCTGTTCATCTGCTTGTAGAGAAATCGGAGGTTGCCATCCGAGATGAAGCACAGATGAACTGATTTCCACCCTCATCCTTCACCTACTCCGCGTAGACCGCCTCGCGTAGCCCCAGAATGTAGCCAATCGCAAAGAGCCGCCCAATCGACGAGTAGCCCGCATTCGCGTTGTCGTCGCCAAACATGGTGGGCACGTGATCGGGGCGCAGCACGCCGTCGAAGCCGATGTCGCGGTAGGCCTTCATGCAGGCGAGCATGTCCGTTTTGCCCGCGTCGTGGAAGGTCTCGTTAAATTTGCGCACGTCGCCCTCCACGTCGCGAAAGTGGACGAAGAAAATTTTCTCGCCAAAGTCGCGGATCACGCTGGGCAGGTCGTCCGTCATCAGGGTGAAGTTGCCCTGGCAGAGCGTCAACCCGTTGACCGGGCTGGGCACGAGGCCCAGCAGCCGCTCGTAATTTTCCACGCTGCGCATGATGCGCCCCACGCCGCGAATTGGCGAAAGCGGCGGATCGTCCGGGTGCATCGCCAGCTTGACGCCCGCCTCCTCGGCCACGGGCACGACTTTTTGAAGGAAGTGCTCCAACGTCTCCCACAGCAGCTCTTCGGGCACTTCGCCCGCCTCGGTCATGGGCGCGTTCTGCATCTGTTCGTCGTTGTAGCCGGTGACGAGCGCGCCGCCTCTCGTGGGAATCGTGGTCGAGGTGCGCAGCCAGTTAAACATCGTCATCCACTCGTAGCACCAGACGGGAATGCCCAGCCGCCCCATGTTGCGGATCAGCTCGCAGGCCGTCTCGATCTCCTCGTCGCCGCCGGGCAAACCCAGCTTGGCCTTGGTGAGCGGCGGTCGGCTCTCGATCACATCGAGCGAGAAGCCCGCATCCTCGTACAGATTTTTCACCCGCAGCAGCGACACATAGCCCCACGGCTTGTGGTCGAGCTCCACCTCTGTGTGCAGGTTGGTCATGTCCATTGCGCCCACGGCGTGCGTCACCCCCGCCTGCTTGACCATCGTCCACAGCGGCGATGGCTTGGGGGCGAGCATTTCGGCAATTTGAATCATGGAAATCTCCTTTGTGGCACAAGCTGGAAAGCTTGCGATTGGGGGAACAAGCTGTTCGCTTGTCCTACGACGGTAGAAATTCTACCGGATTTTTGATATACTAACCAAGCGAGCGATTACTCAGTGAAGTTGTGGAAAGTGCCACTTATGGTATCAACAATACGACAGCTAGATGTGCAACGCGAAGAAATTGGCGAGCCCGTGTGGGAGATCGCCAAACTTTACCCCATGCAGGGTCACTGGCAGGAAAGCGACTACCTTGCGCTGGAAACCAACCATCTCGTTGAATTCTCACACGGCGTCGTGGAGTTTCTGCCCATGCCCACTCCCAAGCATCAATTCGTCTTAGATTATCTGTACGAGCAGCTCAAGTTTTTCGTGCGTGAGCGTGATTTGGGCACAACACTTTTCTCGGCGCTGCGCGTGCGGCTGTGGCCGGGCAAATATCGCGAGCCGGATATCCTCTTTGTGCTCAAACAAAATTACTGGCGCTTTGGCGAAAAATTCTGCGACGGTGCAGATTTGGTCGCCGAAATTGTCAGCGGCAGCGGCAGCGACCGAGAGCGCGACCTGGTTAAAAAGCGGCGGGAATACGCCGAAGCCGGTATCGCCGAATACTGGATTGTCGACCCGCGAGAAGAGACAATCACCGTGCTTGCACTGGCGCAGGGCACTTATCGCGAGCATGGCGTTTTTACACGTGGCGAAAGCGCAACTTCCCATCTACTGACCGGCTTCACAGTCGAGGTAAATCCCGTGCTTAATGCCGATGTGCCGCTAGTAGAAGAATAGCCAGCAGCAGAATCTTGTTACGCCCGCCGGGTACCTCCCAGGTGCGGGAATCCATGCTCGACTCGCGTAGATTCTTATCTCCGCAGGAGTGATAAATTGCTTCCTGCTACCAAGAAATGCCCAGAGGCAGCGCAGGTCAGCGGAGCCGTCAAGACTTTCATTCCCGCGCAGGCGGGAATCCAGGCGCGACCAAGATGGATTCCCGCGAAGGCGAGCATGACAGGACTAGCTTAGCCCGACTTCATCAGCCCGTTTCTTTACACTTGCCTGACAACCCGTCATTGGTCGCTATCAATTCGCATCTAATACAACATTAACGCGCACTCGGATAACTCCCCGCCGGGTGCTTGAGCAGCTCCGCCTCAATCGAGTCTGATCCCAAGCCGGGCCGCTGGCTGATCTTGAGATGGCCCTCCTCAATCTCCAGCGGATGGGTCATGATGTCGTCGCGCAAGTATGCACGGATAGGAAAAAACACGGGCAGTTCCCATCTGTGTTTTGCCTATCCGTGTATACTCTCTTCTACTCCGGCGTCACATAGGCTGCCGTGAGCCCGCCATCGACGACAAATTCCGCGCCCGTCATAAACGACGATTCGTCCGAGGCCAGAAAGAGCGCGGCCTGGGCGATTTCTCCCGCCTCGCCAAAGCGTCCCATGGGTACGTGCACCAGCCGCCGCTGCCGCTTGGCCTCCGTATCCAAGTAGGACATCAGCAGCTCCGTGCGCAAGGGGCCGGGGCAGAGCGCGTTGACGCGAATGCCCTCCCTCGCGTGAATGACGGCCAGCTCGCGCGTCATCGCGAGCACGCCGCCTTTGCTGGCGGTGTAGGCGATCTGCGCCGTGGCCGCGCCCACCAGCGCCACAAACGAAGCCGTGTTGATGATCGAGCCGCCGCCCGCCCGCCGCAGCGCGGGAATGCCATATTTGCAGCCGAGAAAGACCCCCTTGAGGTTGACGTTCATGGTCAAATCCCACACGGCCTCGTCAGTGGCCTGGGCGTCGCCGTCGTCCGCGTGCATAATGCCCGCATTGTTGAAGAGCACGTGCAGCGCGCCAAACGCTTCCTCCGCGTGCGCGACCATCGCCTCGCAGTCGGCCGCGCGCGACACGTCCGCCTCAAACGCCGTGGCCGCCCCGGACGCCTCGGCGACCAGCGCCACCGTCTCCCGCGCCGTCTCCACATTGCGATCCACCGCCACCACGCGCGCGCCCTCACGCGCAAAAAGCAGCGCCGCCTCGCGCCCAATCCCACTGCCCGCGCCCGTAATTAACGCTGTTTTATCTTTAAGTCGCATAATGATTCTCTGATAGTTGGTGAAGCCTTGGATGCTTCAAATTTAACGCAAAGGCGCAAAGGCGCAAAGGGTTGGCTTGCACAATACATCCCCGGCGCAAAATGGCATTTACACGTCGAGAAGGTCATCGCCCAACCAGCGCTATCTACAAGAAATCTCCTTGCGCCCTTGCGCCTTTGCGTTAAGCCGTTCTCCCTCCCCTAAACCTGCTCAAAATACCGTTTTCTCTCCCAGTCCGTCACCGCGTTGTCAAAAGCCTTTTGCTCGGTGCGCCAGAAGTGGGTGTAGTGCTCGACCACCTCGTCGCCAAAGCTTTGGCGAGCGAAGTCGCTTGCCTCGAACAAATCGGTGGCCTCCCTCAGCGTGTGCGGCACGCGCGGCAGATGCTGCGCCTGGTAGATGTCGCCCTCGAAAATATCCGGCGGCTCGATCTGGTTGGCAATGCCGTCCAAGCCCGAAGCCAGCGCCGCGGCGTAGACCAAGTAGGGATTGCAATCCGCCCCCGGCAGGCGACACTCGATGCGCAAGCTCGGCCCACGCCCAACCACGCGGAAGCCCGCCGTGCGGTTGTCGTAGCTCCAGGCAATGCGCGTTGGCGCCCACGAGCCATCCTCGTAGCGTTTGTACGAATTGACCGTCGGCGCGTAGCAGGCCATCATCTCCGGCACGTGCTGCATCCAGCCGCCGAGAAACCAGCGGAAGGCGTCCGTCGCCTGCACCGGCCCCACGGCTCGGTCGCCCGCAAAGGCGTTCTGCTCGCCCTGCCACAGGCTCACGTGCACGTGGCAGCTCGACCCGGCCTGCCCCGCGTGGGGCTTGGCCATAAAGGTCACGGCCACGCCCAGCTGATCCGCCAGCTCCTTGAGACACTGCTTGTAGATGGCGTGGCGATCGGCCATGCTCAACGCATCGGCGTAGCGAATGTTGAGCTCGTGCTGGCCCAGCCCCCATTCGCCCTTGGAATTTTCCACCGGCACGCCCGAATCGCGCAGGTGGCGACGGGCCGCCCCGGTAAAAAATTCTTCGCGTGCCCCTTGCAGCAGGTGATAATCCTCGATGTGCCAGCCAGCTGGCTGCAACTCGGCGTAGCTCCGTGCGTGCACGTCGCGGTAGGAATCGCGGTAGAGATAGTATTCTAATTCCGAAGCGGCGTTGACGGCAAAGCCCAGTTCCGCCGCCCGCTCAAGCTGCGCCCGCAGCATCGAGCGCGGCGCGAGCGGGACAAGCTCGTGCGTTGCCTCATCTTCCACGTCGCAGATCACCAGCGCCGTGCGATCCAGCCAGCTCGCCACGCGCAACGTTGTTAAATCGGGCACGAGGTGGAAATCACCATAGCCACGCTCCCAGTTGGCAAAGCGGTAGCCCGGCACCGGCTCCATCTCCATGTCGACGGTGAGCAGGTAGTCGCAGCCGTGCGTGCCGCCCTGCGCCACGCTCTCGACGAAAAATTCGGCGTCAAAGCGCTTGCCGAGAAAGCGCCCGTACAGGTCGCTAAAGGCAGTGATCACCGTGTCGATTTCGCCCGCCTCCACCCGCTGCCCCAGCTCGTCCAGCGTCAACAGGCCACGTATCTGCGCCATGTTTTGTCTCTTCCCTATTCTTGTATGAAGCTCACTTCGGCGGCGAGCGATGCTGGTTGAATCAATATCTCGATAGGAGTAGAGAAGTAGGCACGCCCCGTGCCGGATCGACCCCGGTGAACGTTGATTTCTTGTATACCAACGTTCGCACGGGGGCGTGCTCGCTCCTGGTTGTCATTAGCCCAGGTAATTCATCTCCGCCGCCATCGACCAGCGGTGCGTCTCCTGGGGGTGCACGTGCTCTGCCCACTTTTTCAAAATCACATTGTCCGCCCGCAGCGCCGCTATCTTCTCCGCAATCGCGTCGGGATTCCAGCCGTCCAGCACCCTCGCAAGCAGTTCCTCGCGGATCGACGCACAGGCCGGGTCGTCCGCGCGGTCGATTAATTCGCCTGGGTCGTCTTGCAGGTTGAAGAGCTGGGGCGCAAAGCCGTGGTAGTAGATCAGCTTCCACTCGTCCTGCCGGATCATGCGCTGGTAGGTGCGACCTTGATCCACCGACTGCGGCACATACTCATCGGCGCAGTACTCGGAGAAAGCAACGTTCTCCCAATCGGGGGTTGGATGCGCATCCGAGACGAGGCCAAGCAGGCTGCGGCCAGGCGAATGGGGCAGCGGCGGCGCGTCGAGCGCGTCCAGCATGGTTGCCGTCACGTCCAGCGCGGAGACGACGCTGCTGCTGCGCTGGCCCGGCTCGATGACGCCCGGCCAGTGCAAGATCAGCGGCACGCGCGCCGACTCCTCGTAGAAGACGTGCTTCCACCACAGCCCCTGCTCGCCGACCATGTCGCCGTGGTCGCTGGTGTAAACGATGAGCGTGTCGTCGGCCAAATCGTTGGCGTGGAGCGCGGCCAAAATCTGCCCAATCATGATGTCGACCCGCTGGACGAGTCCCCAATAGGCCGCGCGCGAGCGCTGCGTCATCTCGTCGGTCACGCCATCGGCCAAGCCGGTATGTTCCCACCACGCGCGCAGGTAGGGATGCTGTACTTCATCAAAATCCCGCGGCTTGCTCGGCGGCGTGATGCTGTCCGCGTAGGGCGCAAAATCCTCCTCTCTCGCCACATAAGGCGGGTGCGGCAACATCAGCCCCACGCTGACGCTAAAGGGCGCGATCTCGCCGTAGGCGCGCTTCTGCACGCCCAGCCGATTGAAGTAATCGACGGTCGACGCCACCACGTCCTCGTCGTGGACCTGATAGGCGCTCTGCCCCGCACCCGATTTGACGAGGCTCTCGCGATCCGGCCCAGAGGTTCCATGCAGGATGCCGCGGTCGGGATTGCCGGGATTGCCGGAGTGGTTGGTGCTGTGGTCGCCGACGTAGCGCTGCGCGTAGCCGTGCGTCTGGTCGGGGCCGATGCTGTGCATGCGCCCAATCAGCACGGGGTTGTAGCCCGCCGCACCCATGCTGTGCGCCAGCGTCGGGATCGCCGAATCGAGGCGGTGGCTGTTGCCCCAGACTTTGTTCTGGTGCGGGTGGCGCCCGGAGAGCATGGCCATGCGCGAAGGCACGCAGATCGGCGAGGGGCAGTAGCAGGCGTCGAAGAGCGCGCCCTCGCTCGCCAGCCGATCCAAGTTGGGCGTCCGCACCAGCGGGTCGCCGTAGCAGCCGGTGACGTGGGCGGCGTGCTGGTCGGTGTGGATGTAGAGGAGGTTGGTCATGATTGGACTTAGCCCGTGTGGTCGAGTTTATTGGCGAACTGTGTTGCAGAAGGTTCACATATATGTTAACATCTGCTTACGCACACTATTGTGTTTTATCGTTCGGCAATAGGAGATTGCCCAGTCGAAGAATTTTCAGATTCGCTGAGCAGCAAACAGGCTCAAAAGATAGCCTGGGTGTTGCGCTTGATAGAAGAACTCCCAATTGTTCCACGGCAATACTTCAAGAAGCTCGTCAACACGGCTGACATCTGGGAAGTGCGCATTCAGTTTGGCAACAACATTTTTCGTTTACTTGGCTTTCTCGACGAGGGTCAACTGGTTGTGCTCACCAACGGATTTGCCAAGAAGACTCAGAAAACGCCAACACGGGAAATCGAGTTGGCCGAGCGGCGAAAGCATGATTATTTGTCAAGGACCCAAACATGAGCGATTTACAAAAGTACATCGAGCAGCGCAGCCGGCGTGATCCCGACTTTGCCGAAGGGTTCGAGAGCGGCTACGCGGATTTCAAAATCGGCGTCCTGCTGCGTCAGGCGCGCCAAGCCGCGGGCTTGACGCAGGAGCAGGTCGCCAATCGGTTGGGCACACAGAAGTCAGCGATTTCCCGTTTGGAAAATCACGCCGAAGATGTTCGCCTCTCCACGCTGCACGCATACGCGCAGGCGGTCGGTGCAAAACTCCACATTCAGCTTGGGTAAGTCCAACAAAACTTAACGCAAAGGCGCAAGGATAAATCTTGGTTAACGAACAACTCCTTTGCGTCTTTGCGCCTCCGCGTTAAAGCTGTTTGGCTCTACGGATAGCTAATCTTCCCCACCCGGTGCGCTTCCACAAAGTCCCAGTCGATCTCCACGCCCAGCCCCGGCCCCTGGGGCACGGGCACGCAGCCGTGTTCGTCGATGGCGTCGAGCGCGTCGCTGTAGTTGGTGTAGACGGGCGGCGTGGTTTCGGGGGCGATGGGGTGAATGAGCCCCAGCTCGTAGTAGTTGGTGTTGCGGATGGAGGCCATGCAGTGGCGCTGCGCCGCGCCGCCGCCGTGCAGCTCCACATCCAGCCCAAAGCCCTCGGCGGCGTGGGCAACCTTCATGGCGCCGGTAATGCCCATGTCGTAGGTGGGGTTGACGCGCAGGAAATCCGTCGCCTCGGCCAGCACCATGTCGACCTTGGGCTCCAGCGAGCGCACGTGCTCGCCCATCAGAATCGGCGTGCGGATCAGCTGGCGCAGCTTGCGATGCGCGTTGAACGAAAGTCCGCCATCCTTGAAGGGATCTTCGTACCAAAAGAAATTGGCCTCATCACAGGCGCGACCCACCTTTAGCGCGTCGGCAAAGGTTTCGTACTCGCAGGCCGGGTCGAGCATCAGGTCCATCTCCGGGCCAATGGCGTCGCGCACGGCCAGCACGTTGGCGACTTCGCGTTGGATCGGCGCGTGGCTCCAGCCGTGAATCTTAAAGGCGCGGTAGCCCATTTCCTGGCAGCGCACGGCAAAGTCGGCGAACTCCTGGGGCGTGCTCAAGCCGCCGGGCTGATCCTCATCGCCGTGGTAGGTGGAGGCGTAGGCGGGCAGCGTCTGCCGGTAACCGCCCAGCAGCTCGTAGACCGGTGCGTCGTAGAGCTTGCCCGCAATGTCCCACAGCGCAATGTCGACGGGGCCGACGCTCATGCGGTCGTACTTGCGCAGCGCGCGCTTGACGTCGTTGTAGAGCTCCTCGCGCCGCAGCGGGTTGCGCCCGATCAGGTAGTTGATCCACATTTCGAGCTGCGCGTAGTCGCTCTTCGCGCCGCCCTCAAATTCGCCCGTGATGCCTGCATCGGTGTGAATTTGCAGGATGCGCCCCGTGCGCGTCAGCTTGGCACCCGGCTTGTAGACAAGGTTGAAGCCCTGGTGAAAGTCATCGGGCGCGAGGTCGCGGCTCTCGAATTGATATTCGTGGATGTCGATGCCGGTGATTTTGAGATCGTGGGGCATGGGGTAGCCTTTCCCTTTGGTGATTGACGCGGCGCGAAACGCCGCGCTTGATCCTGCGTCGGTACGTTCCTGCTAAAACGATCCAAATTTCCCCTCCGGATCAAGCGCCTGCTGAATGCGCTGCAAAAACGCGCCCTGTGCCCGCCGCCCAAGCAGCGGCGTTTCGGCTGCACCGCGCAGCACGAGGCCGGGCAGATTTTGCGCGTGGAGCAGGTTGTCGAGCGCGTCGAGGTTGCCGGGCCAGGCGATCCACGCCAGGTTGCCCGCCACGGCGTAGCGGCGCACGGCCTTTGCCGCAGCCAGTTCGCTGTCGAGCGTGGGCAGCGTCTCCGTTGTCGTCGCCACGCGGACGAGCGCGGCGTCGTCGGGGAATTGTGTCAGTTCGGTTGCCGCCCGCCACAGATTTTTCTCCGTCTCGCCAATAAACATCTCGCCCGCGCCCACGAGGTCTTGCAGCGCCCGCAGCCGCTCGTCCAGCACGTCGGCCAGGCCGCCGATGCGCACGTGCAGGGTGACCTGGTCCTCGGCGAGCACAACATCGAGCGCATCGATGTCCACCGGTGCGACGGTGAGCTCTTGCACGTGGGCAACGGCCTCGGCTAACCCATCACATGGCGAGACGAGCGTGGCGTAGGCAGGGGGCTGCGGAAAGACCTTAAAGGTCGCCTCGACCATGACGCCCAGCCGCCCCAGGCTCCCCACGAGCAGCTTGGGCAGATCAAAGCCCGCCGCGTTCTTCACGACTTTGCCGCCCCCCTGAACGAGCTGACCCCGGCCGTCAATAAACTTGACGCCGAGCAGAAAGTCGCGCACGCCGCCGTAGCGATAGCGCCCGGAGCCGCTCAACCCCGACGCAATCGTGCCGCCCAAAGTCGCCCCCGCCTCCACCAGGGGCGGGTCGAAGGGGAGGTATTGGCCGTGCTCGGCCAGCGCTGCCTGCACAACGGCTAGCGGCGTGCCCGCCAGCGCGGTAAAGGTGTACTCGCTCGGCTGGTATTCCAAAATGCCGCGCAGCCCGCTCAGGTCGAGCGTGGTGACTGCGTCGCCGGTGGGGATGAGGGCCGGTTTGGTGCCGCCCGCGCGCACGGCGAGGCCGCCAACGAGCGCATTTGTGCTGCGCACGGCGTCGCGGGCGGCGGGGAGGGTGTCGATGGGGAGAGTGGTGGAGGGCATGGATAATGTTTAGCCTTTAGCGACGCGCTTCGCCATCAAAATGTCCGGCTTGCCCAAGCCGTTCGCATCGGGCACGACGCCGCTGATGACGAAGCCACATTTCTGGTAAAACTCGTAGGGGTGGCCGCGCAGATTTTGAATTTGGTTGAGATGCACCCAAACGTCCGGGTAGAGGTCGACGCCACCGAGCGAGGTCATGTTGCTCACGTCGTCGCTACCCAGATGAATCGTCAGCCCACCGCGTTGCCGCACCTGTACCTCCAAATCGGCAACCAGCGCGCGCCCAATACCGCGACCCTGTGCGTCGGGATGCACCACGAGTGGGTGCAGCTCCCACACGCGCTCGTAAAAGAGCTGGCCACCGATCCAGCCAAGCACGCTTCCGCCCTCGTTGCGGGCCACGCGACAGATCTTCCCGTCTTCGAGCGCTTCCGCGACCTCCTCCCGCGCGGCGGCGAGATCGGGCCATGCGCCGGGAAAGTCGCGCTGAAAGCCAAAGAATAGCGCTTCGGCGGCCTGCTCAACGGCCGTTGCGTCGTCGGGGTGGAGCGTGCTGATGTGCATGTAGCTACGCCCGCGAAATCACCCCCGCTTTTTCGAGCGGATGGGGCTCGTGGCTGATCAGCGCGGGCGCTTCGCCGCCGGGGAGCATCTTGCCGCGATTGGCGAGTTCACGCGGATCGATCTGGCGGCGAATGTCGGCCATCACGCGCAGATCGGTTTCGCTAAACATGTCCGGCATAAAGGCCTTTTTCTCGACGCCGACGCCGTGCTCGCCGGTAATCGAGCCGCCGAGCTCGATGCACATGTGCAAAATTTCGCCCGCCAATTCCTCGGCGCGGTGCAGCTCGCCCTCGACGCGCCCGTTGTACAAAATCAGCGGGTGCAGATTGCCATCGCCCGCGTGGAAGACGTTGGCGACGCGCAGCCCGTAGCGCTTGCTTAGTGTCGTGATGTGGCCCAGCGCCTCGCCCAGCCGCCCCCGCGGCACAACGCCATCCTGTACAATATAATCCGGGCTGAGCCGACCGACCGCGGAGAAGGCCCCCTTGCGCCCCTTCCAAATTTTGCCCCGCTCGTACTCATTCTGCGCCACCCGCACTTCGTACGCGCCGCTCGCGTTGATCAAGTCCATTAGCTGCTCAAATTCGGCCTCGACCTGCACCGTCTCGCCCTCCAACTCCACGATCAGCACCGCTGGCGCGCCGTCGGGGTAGCCCGCGCCCACCGAAGCCTCCGCGGCCTCGATTGCCAGCGCATCCATGATTTCCATGGCCCCTGGCAGCAGCCCGCTCGCGACGACCTGCGTTACGGCGTTGCCCGCGCGTTCAAGGCCGTCGTAGGCGGCGAGCACCGTGCGATAGAGGGCGGGCTTGGGCAGCAGCCGCAGTGTGATCTCCAGCGCAATGCCAAACAGCCCTTCGCAGCCCACGAAAAAACCGGTCAGCCCCGGCCCCACCTCTTCCAGGCTCGCGCCGCCCATCTCCACGACTTCGCCGTCGGGCAGCACGGCTTTGAGGCCCAACACGTGGTTGGCCGTCATGCCGTATTTGAGGCAGTGCGCGCCGCCGGAGTTAAAGGCCACGTTGCCGCCGATGGTGCAGATGAGCTGGCTGGAGGGATCGGGCGCGTAGTAGAGGCCGTGGGGCGCGGCGGCTTTGGTCACGCTCAGGTTGACCACGCCCGGCTCGACCACGGCGATACGCTGCGCCGGATCGAACTTGAGGATGCGGTTGAGCCGATTGAGCGCAATCGTGATCCCGTCGCGGATCGGCAGCGAGCCGCCGGACAAGCTCGTGCCGCTGCCCCGTGCCACAAAGGGCACGTTGTGCTGGTGGCAGAGCCGCACCGTCTCGATGACTTCGTCCTGCGTCTCCGGCAGCACCACGGCTGCTGGTCGCTGCTGGAAGGCCGTCAGCGCGTCCGATTCGTAGGGCGCAAGCTGCGCATCGTGCTGGAGCAGGCGGGGTTCGGGGTAGAGCCGGGCCAAGTCGGCGATGAGGGCGTGGGACATGAGTAAGCTTTGTGGAATGCCTGTGAATTTGTGGGTGGGTCGAATCAAGTGTAACCGATGCGGAAGGGGTTCGTCAATCGTGCGCTGTTGATTCGTGGGCAACGAGATGGGTGAAGCCTCTCCCCTCTGCGGCTGAGCTTTACCCAGAAGTTGGGGAGGGAGCAGCGACAGGTGAGCCTCAGGGGAGGGCGGAGAAGAACCCCCTATCCCCGGCCCTTCCCCCGCGAGCAGGGGAAGGGTGACTGGTGGAGGAAGCGGCGCAAAGTGATTGGCTCGCTTTGTTTAGCGAGCGCGCTCTGCTGCTTCGCTCAATTTCTACTGACGCATATCCAGCGTCGGCACGTCGACCGTGGGCACCGGCGTCGCCGCAGTGGACTGGGGGAAGGCGGGCAGCGCGAAGGGCTTCCCCGAGACATTGCCGTCCGAGCCGTCGTTCGGATCATCACCGCCAAAGCCATCACCGCCGGCGGGCAGCGCCTGCGACAGCGTCTGCGACAGCGTCTGCTGGTAGCGCTGCATCAGCGCGGCGTCCTCGCGCAGCTGCGCATCCCCCGTCAAATCGGCGACGCGGGTGAGCTGGGACTCCAGCTCGACGGCAATCTCCAGCGCTTGGGCATAGCGTCCGCTCTGGAAAAGATGGTCGATGGCGATCATGCCCTTGGCCGTCTCCTGAATCGTGACGTTGCGCAGCACGGCGGGCTCGCTCAGCGGCGAATACTCGCCCGCAGCGTCCGTTAGCGCCACGCTCACCATCTCCTCGACCGTGACCGGCTGCTGCGTCTCTTCGTCGACGTAGCGGAGGCGCACGTGGACCAGCGCGCGCTCGGCTCCCGGTTTTTCCGTCTGCGCCGCGGGATCGACTTCGAACCTGGCCAGCAGCACGGCGCTGTCGCCCGCGCCCACGGGCGGGAGCAGCAGGTTGACGCCCTCGGACGGCGGTGCATCCACCAAATCCGTCAGCTCGACCAGGCGCACGCCCGGCTGCGGCACGAGCGTCAGGCTCAAGTCGCTGGCCACGCGCTCCTTGACGCCGGCGGCGCGCTCGCGGAAGACGCGCTCCATCTCCTGCGCCGAATCAACATAGCTGTAGCCGCCCTGCCCCTGCTCGGCCAGCGTGCTCAGCAGCCCGTCATTGAAATCCAGCCCCAGCCCAATCGTGCTGACGTAGATGCCGCGTTCGTTGTAGGCCAGCGCGTCCGCCGCAATCTGCGCCGGGTCGATCACGCCCTCGTTCGCAATGCCGTCCGTCAGCAGGATGACGCGGTTGTTGCGGCTGGCGTCGTAGTTTTTAGCGACTTCCTCCAGCCCCAGCATCAAGCCAGCGTGAAGATTGGTGTTGGCATCGGGGTAAATCTGCTCGACGGTCGACGCGATCCACGAGCCGTCGCCCACGGGCTGGGCCTGTCGCAGCAGCGTGGCGGAGTCGCTGTAGGTGACGAGGGAGACGATGTCGTCCCGGTTGAGCGTCGCCAGAAAGAGACGCAGCGACTGCTTGACGTAGGGCATCTTCTCCGGCGAATTCATGCTGCCGCTGCGGTCGATTACGAGCGCGAGATTCACGGGCTCGGTCTGGCCGTCGTTGGCCGAGCGGGCCTGCGTACCGAGCTGGAGCCAGGCCACGCCGCCCTGCGCCGGTATCTGTGGATTGCCGAGCTGCACGTCAAACGCCAGCGCCTCGTTTCCCGGCTCGGCAAAATCCTGCTCGTAATAGCGCATGTACTCGCCCACGCGAATCTGCTCGGCGGGCACAATCGCCCCCGCGTTGATGGCCGCGCGGCTGCTCGTCTTGCTCGCCACGGCCCCCTGCCCGCCGCTGCACGCCACCACCGCCAGCAGGCTGGCAGCCAGCAGCGCCATCTTCCACCCTTTGCGAATCGTCTGGTAAAGCTGCATGAGAAGTCTCCTTTTGCTTTTAACGTTTGCGTCGGCAACGCCCGTTTGCGTCGCTTGCCTCCAAGGTAGCGCAACGCCGCGGCAAAAGGTGACCGCGTCTCGACCAGCGGTTGGCCGGGTAAAATGGCCGGTGGTGGGGACGGTTGACCAGAAGTTGACCAAAAAAAGTGTATCGGTGAAGGTAACGGTGCGTAACAAATTGGCGGGGGTCCGGGGTTGGCCCAACCGGTGGATAAGCCCGTTGAAACGCGATTGACGAGTCGCGACGGCTAGGCTATGATTCCCTCTGCGGCCCCCGCGCTTCTTTCTCCGCGCTCTCCGCGTTAAATAACTCAGGAAAACCCAGGAGCCTCCCCATGCCCGCGCCACCTCCCGACCGGCCCAACGTCCTCCTCATCTCCACCGACCACTGGCCCGCATCGCTGCTGGGCGTGGCCGGCCACCCCGCCGTGCAGACGCCGACGCTCGACACGCTGACCCGCAGCGGCACGCGCTTTACCAACGCCTACGCCGAGTGCCCCGTCTGCATTCCCGCCCGCCGCACGCTGATGACGGGCACGCCGCCGCGCACCCACGGCGACCGCACCTTTAAGACGGCCGAGCCCATGCCGGATTTGCCCACCCTGGCGCAGACCTTCCGCGACGCGGGCTACCAGGCCCACGCCGTCGGCAAGCTGCACGTGATGCCGCAGCGTGACCGCATTGGCTTTGACGACGTGATCCTGGCCGAGGAGGGGCGACCGGTGCTGGGCGCGGTGGACGATTACGACCTTTTCCTCGCCGATCACGGGCTGGCCGGGCAGGGCTTTGCCCACGGCATGAGCAACAACGAATACACCTACCGACCGTGGCATCTCGACGAGCGTTTTCACGTCACCAACTGGGCGACGCAGCAGATGGCGCGCACCATCAGACGCCGCGATCCCACGCGCCCCGGCTTCTGGTTTTTGTCCTACCAGCATCCCCACCCGCCGCTCGTGCCGCTCCAGGCTTATCTTGATTTGTACCGAGACATCGATATCGACGCGCCGCATTCCGCCTTTTGGGCACAGCTTGCGCCCGAAGAGGAAGCGTCGCTGCCCTGGGTCCTCCGCGCCACGCGCCACGCCTTTAATCACATCGACGACGCCCACGCCCGCCGCATCCGCCGCGCCTTTTACGCGCTGTGCACCCACGTCGACCACCAGCTGCGCGTCGTGATCGGCACGCTGCGCGAGGAAAATCTGCTCGACAATACCATCATCATGTTTACGAGCGACCACGGTGACATGCTCGGCGAGCACGGGCTGTGGGCCAAGCGTCTTTTCTACGAGGATGCGGCCAACGTGCCAATGATTTTGCTGGGCGTGCGGGGCGACGAGCGCGTGGGTCACCACCGGGTGGACGAGCGCCTGGTCGGCTGGCAGGACGTGATGCCGACGCTGCTCGATTTGGCGGGCGTGGAAATTCCGGAGACGGTGGAGGGGCTCTCCATGGTGGGCGACGAGCGGCGGAGCCATTTCTACGGCGAGGTCGGCGAGGACGCGCGCGCCACCCGCATGATCCGCGACGAGCAGCACAAGCTGATTTACTACCCGACCGGCAACGTCACCCAGCTCTTCGATTTTGGCGATCCCAACGGCGGCGAGTTTTCGGACCACGCCGACGGTCCGGACTATGCCGACGTGCGCGCGCGGCTGACGGCGGAGCTGGTCGACAATTTCTACGGAGTGGATGAAGAGTGGGTGGAGGACGGCGAACTGGTCGGCTGGCCGGACCGCGAGTACGTGCCGCAGCCCAACCGCGGGCTCTCTGGCCAGCGCGGCATTCACTACCCGCCGCCGCCGCTGGACGAGCCCGGTCGCGTGGTGGGCGTGCCGGGGTAGGGTTTTACAGCGCAAGCTGCTGCTGAAACTGCGCCTTGTCCCACACGGCCCGAACATCGTCCAGGGTAATCAGTGCGCTTTGGCGCGTGCGGAGGACTACCTGCTGGTTGTAATCCGCCAGCAGATGGTAACCCATCAACTGCAGTGCCCGCGGCTGCCGCTGTGTTCGCTGTGCAACCTCCTCAAGCGCGTCGTCCAGGAGATAGAGCTTGAATCTTGGCGCTGGGTGGCGCAGCAGCACCGTTGTTTCATCCATCGACAAGGAGCCCACCTGCACGACCATGAGGCGGGCAAGCAGCGGCTCGCCCAGCCGCTCCTGCAGCTCTTCTCGCGTGTGATGAGCAAGCAGAACGACGCCAAAATGCGGCTCGCGGCGCATCAGCCCATCAAGCAGGGAAAAGAGATCCCTGAGCATGGTGGGATCGCCCTCATCCAGCAGGCGGTCTCCTTGATCAAGCGCGAGGAGGAAGCTGCGGCCGCCTCCGTTCCGGCAAATTTCAAGCACCTGGTCGGTAAAGGTTCGCTCTGGATTGCGCAGCGATGCGTACGAAGTCTCTTGCGGCAGGTCAAACTCGGTTTGAAGCTGAGTGGTAATGGCTCGCAGCAGCGACGACAGCTCGATGTTTGCTTTGACTAGCCCCAAATCGACGCGGACAAAATCCGCGCCCTGCTGTTGCTGCTGCATGTGCAGAAGCAGCGATGTTTTGCCGGTGTGCGCGGGTCCGTAAATAAGCACGGGCTGGATGTTGTCCGCAGTTAAGTAGGTTTGCAGGTGAAAGAGCTCTAGCCGACGGCCAATATAGACGCGGTCGTAGACGGGTTGCGTAAAGACGTAGGGGTTGGGCTGTGGCTCCATGCGGCGCTGTCGCAAGTCGCCCGCTTGCTCCAGCGCCGATAGATTATTGCTCAGCCAGTTTACGTAGTTGAGCAGAAATTGCCATTCGGTCGGCAGCGTGCCCTCATTGGCGGCCTGCGCCAACACTTGGCGGGCCGCCGCCAGTTTGCCCTGGGCAATGGTCGTGGCGAGGGCGCGGTGTTCGGCGCTGGCGCGGTGGGCAATCCAGCCGAGAAAGGCGACTTCGGTCAACCCCTCCAGCGCCTGCCGCAGCACTGGATGTTTGGGCGGATTGGGTCTCATCGGCATCTGTAGCGGCGCTTGATCCACCAGATATTCACTGGTGACGATTTGGCTGCTCAGCCTAACCAACCCCTGGATTTCGCGCGCATAAGCTGAGCTACCCGCCTGCTCAAAGGCCGCTGCTGCGTGCTCCACATACTGCTGGTGGAGATACCAAAAGCCCGCTACGGCCGCCTGTGCCTGCGTCTCAACGGGCGGCTGCCGCAGAAACAGTTTGCGCGTGAGCGGCTTTATTCGTTTCTGCCTGATTTTTGGGCCAAACCAATACTGGCGCGCGCCGTAGCCCGGCCAGAAATTCGGCAGATCCTCCCCCCCCAAATGCTGGGAGAGCTGGGCAACCTGCTGCACCGACTGGTCCGATGCTTCGCCCTCCAGCAGTGCCCGCTGAATGGCGTGTGCAACGGCAACATCTTGATGTGTCCACTCCAGCAAATCTTGGGCCGTCTGCACGCAATCCACCCAGCCGTCGACCTGCTTCCAATATGCCTCAAGCAGACGCTGAACGCGGCGCGTGGGCAGCAGGGTTGCTCTGGCAATGGCAACGTCGCCTTGCGTGTAGTCGCGCTTTTTACGCGGGCGCTTCCTGTTCTCCGGATTTTCCCACTCCGCCAGATCCTCGTGCAGCAGCCAATCCAGCGGCGACAGAAGCGACATGGTGAAAGCGACCGTGCTTGCCAGCCAGCGGGCGAGCTCGCTGGCCATTCCCTGCGCTTCTGGCCGAGTTAAGGAAATAAGCAGCGCCAGCACGACAATTCCAAGCCATGTAGCAAGCGCGAGCTGGGGCCACAGTTCATACGACAGCCGTCCTTTGGGCAGCACAAAGCGCACGGAATGGCCCAGCGCCATGCCAATCAGCAAGCCGCTCGTTAGAGAAATCGGCAGCTTCAGCGCGGCTTCTGCCAGCAGGAAGGTGGGGAAAAGCCCCAGCGCGGCGCAAATCGGTGCGGCAACCGTCAGCGAAATCTTTGCCGTAGCAGCCCTGTCCTTCCACGAACGACCCAGCACTTCGTCTGTTAGCGCAAAGGCGACCAGCGCGAGTGCAAAATCGACGATGATAAACCAAGTTGGGGCGTTTGAGCTTTGAATAGTGGAGAACCAGAGGGCATGGTAAACGAGGTGGAGAGCGCTCACCAATAGGAGGCCAAGGTTCGTCACCATATCGCGCAGGGTTGATTTTTCGGCTGGCGAAGCGTCTTGTGCGTAAACGTCCAGCGCCTTGGGAAAGTAAAAGGCCCAGTGCAGCAGACGCCTGTAATCACGGGGATTTAAGATATCAAGCGCGCTGGCTTGGTAGTGAAGGTCCGGCGGTGGAAAACGTGGTTGGTAAACAGCCATAAGCAGACAAAGAACGGTAGAAGCTAAAGCGTCAACCAACCAGAAGTCCGGCTTCTATCAAGAGCCGGACTTTCACTCGCTAAATTAGGTTGACGTGGCTTTAGCTGCTTCCTATTGATTTAGCGCACTTTTAACGCGCCGGGGCCGCGTTAAAAATGCGCTGCAGCAGCTCGACACGCTCGTCGGGCGTCGTCCAGCGGGGCTGGGCGTAATCCTCGAGCACGGCGGTCAGGATTTCGGTGCTGATTACGCGACCATCATAAATCGTGTGGCGGGCGATCAGCTCGGTGCGCGTCTGCCAGCTCCACATCTGGTCGAAGAAGAGATTGCCCAACCCGTAAGAGATGATGCCCGCGCCGCCCGGATCGTCTGCGCCGTAGGGCTCCTGGGCCTGCGGCACGTGGCTCTGCACGCCGGTGACGATGGTTGCGCCCGCTTCGCGCATTTCACGAAATTCGGCGATCTGCCGCGCCAGCGGGTAGGGCTGGTACGATTCTTCGTGCTGAAATTCCACGGCCACCACATCGACCTCATCCGCCAGTTCACGCACGGTCTCCAGCACGCGCTCTTTGTGGTCGTAATAGTAGCAGGTCCCCGGCAGGTCCCCGCTGTCGTCGCCGACCCAGGCGTAAGGCGGCCCCCAGGCAATGACGGCTACAAAGGCGAAGGTGTTGCCGTTGTGCTCCCACAACAGCGGCGCGCAGGCTTCGGCTACCGTGCCGCCGCTGCCGTAAATCGGAATCTCATTCTCGCGATACCAGGCCAGCGATTCGCGCGCGCCCGCGTAGCCAAAGTCGTTGACGTGGTTGCCGCTGAGGCCGACGATGTCCGTGCCAATCGCCGCCAGCGCCGCCCAGTAGCTGGGCTTGCTGCAGAGCGTCAGGTTGTTGGCCGAGTTGTTGGTGATGCAGTTTTCGAGAAAGGGCACTTCGTTGCTGGCGTGGGTAATGTCCGCCCGGCTCAGCTCCGGCCCAATAATTTCCGCCGGATAGGTGACGCCTTCGCGATCCATGGCCGCCGCCGTCCCGCGTGACATGGCCGTGACGCCCGTCATCACCAGCGTGGTCAGCTGGCTCGGGGCGCGATTAGTTGCTGCGATGCCCAAGCCGCGCTCGCTGTCGCGCACGAACTGGGCCAGCACGCCCGCGTCCCAGCCCTCGGCGCGCAGCGTCACCGCCAACGGATAGTCGCCGCGGCGCAGCTCATTATCCAGCGGGTTGACATTGTCCACGCTCAACACTTTGAAGCGTGGGTCAAGCTGATCAAAGGGAACGATGGCCAGCGCGCCCGGCGTCTCGGCCAGGCGCATCGCGATTTCGTTTACCGTCGCCAGCGACTCGACGCTGCCGCTGCTCGTGCCCAGCATGGAGGTGAGATCGGTTAGGGCGTTGGGCATGGCGTCCGCCGTGGAGCCGGGCGGGCGGGCCAGCACAAAGAGCGGGTCGCCGCCCTGCCAGCGCGTGCGCAGGTCGCCGCTCGTTACGTCGTCCCGCACGGTGGCAAAGGGGGCAACCACGGCGTAGTAGCGCTCCCACACCGGCAGCTTGGGCAGGCTGGGCGCAGCGCTGCGGCTGTCCGCTTCGGAATTAAGCGGGCTCACCAGCGCCAGCCGCGTGACGTTGACGCTTGGCGGATCCGCATCCGGCGCAAGGCGCAGCGGCTGCGGCCCGTCCAGCGTGTCAACAGCGACAGCGCCCGCTAGCACGGCGGTGAGCAGCGTCGTGTAGGTGTCGGGCAGCCCCTCGTCCAAGACCGCTGTGACCGGCCCTTCAAAGGGGCGCTCGCTGATTTCGGGCAGCGCCTCCACATCCAGCGCATCGTCCAGTGGATTGGCGGCGGCAGGGGCGGCAGGGGCGGCAGCGGGCGCGGAGGCGGCTTCGACCCCCACCGGCTGCGCGGCAAAGCTATCGATGGTGGCATCTGCAGCGGCATTCACGACGCCGTCCGGGTTGGCATTAAAAAGGCTATCCGGGTTGGGAATGCCATCGCTCGCCGTCGCGCCGACTGTGGTGTAGACGGCCGAGGGCGGCAGCGGCGCGCTGGCCGCACCGGGCACGGTTCCCGCTGCGGGCAGCGGCGTCGCCTGCGAGGTGTCGCGCACGGCGACGCAGCCGCCTAGAAAGAGCAGCAGCAGGAGCATTGTCCACTGGGGAAGATGTCGGCTGAAGGGGCCGGGTAGGCTTGGATGGGACATTGTGTGAATCAACTTGAAAACTTACTGATGGTGCTAACTTTAGGTAGCAAACCACGCGAAATCGGATGCAGTATAAAGCAGAAACGGTGGCCGGGCAAAGTGGATCGTGGGTTGGGGAGCGCAACATCAGCTTCGGCTCTTTGCTGACGAGCCAAGCCGGTCAAGTGCGATGCACGGCATCACCTGGGAAGCAACCGAGCCCGCGCTTACGTCGTGCGCTGCACTCAGGACGAACCGAGCTCGCACGTTGTGATTGCAGCGCACTCGCAACGATTTCCCGTCCGCGGCAGCAAGAGGCAGCCGCCGCCGTGCGTGCGTCGTCGCCTCTTGCTGCCGCTTCTACCCCAGTTGAGAGGCCAAGCTGGTATAATCAGTAGACCGTAGCGAGTTTGCCAAGTTCTCTCGTTGTCTCGTTCGCATTTGAGAATATGCACTCCGTGATTGAGACTTACGCATAGTTATCACACCCTATTGGGGGCAAGCACGCCTCCGGGCGAAGCCCTATTTTTAAACAAAGGAGGAACCTATGGAAAGCCGAACCGCCGTCGTCACGGGCGCGGCATCGGGGATTGGGCGGGCGACGGCGGAGGCGCTGGCGGCGGCGGGCCACCGCGTGGCCGTGGTCGATTGGAACGAGAGTGGGCGCGAGGTGGCCGCGCAGATCAACGGCCTCTTTGTGCAGGCCGATCTGTTGCAGCGGGCGGAGTGCCGCCGCGTGATCGACGAAGTCGAGGCGCAGTGGGGGCCGGTGCAAATTTTGGTCAACAACGCGGGCTTTCAGCACATTGCGCCCATCGACGAATTCCCGGAGGAACAGTGGGACGCGCTGATCGCCGTCATGCTGACCGCGCCCTTTTTGCTGACGAAGTACGCGTGGCCGGGGATGAAGGCGGCGGGCTGGGGGCGCATCATCAACATTGGCTCGATTCACAGCACGCGCGCCTCGCCCTTCAAGGTGGGCTACATCTCGGCCAAGCACGGCCTGCTGGGGTTGACGAGAGTCGCCGCGAGAGAGGGTGGGCCGCTCGGCATCACCGCCAACGCGATTTTGCCCGCTTACGTGCGCACGCCGCTCGTGGAAAATCAAATCGCCGACCAGGCCGCCTCGCGCGGCATCGCCGAGGACGAAGTCATCGAGCAGGTGATGCTCGGCCCCGCGGCGATCAAGCGGCTGGTCGAACCGGGGGAAGTGGCCGCGGTGGTGGCCTTTTTGTGCAGCGAGGGCGCGCGGTCGATCAGCGGCGCGGACTGGACAATTGATCTGGGGTGGACGGCGGGGACGGGAGTGTGAGGAGATAGAATGGAGATACAGTACCTTGTTATGTTCATCGAGCTTGCGTTTTACTTTGCGTGCATAGCGGCAATTTCTTTTGTGGAGTTGCGCTGGCGACAAACGCCTGGAGGGCGAGGAATCAACGAACAGTCTAATTCCGTAATCACGTACTACTTGGGTACATTCTGGTACTTCTGCTACCGCTGGCTAATTTTCACGTCTGCATTTTTTATACCGGTACTGGCCGTATCAATACTACCTATTTCGGCATCAGTTGTTCAAGGTGATTCTGTCCGGGAAGCCATTCGTCAGTGGGCAGCTTTCATTGTGCCGCTTGTCCTATATTTTGGCGTGCCGATGTTTCTGCTGGTGAATTTGTTTGGCAGAAAGATTGGCTCGCTGTTCTTCTCCTACCCAGAGTATGCGCTTTCAAGCGAGAAGCTTTACTATCGATTCTTCTTAAACTGGCATTCGGTGAATTGGTCGGACGTGACGCGCGTTGTACCCGCAAAATATATTAAAAGAACATTTGGCTTCTGGATTGTAACTGATAAATTGCCCGGCCTACCCCGCTTTTACTATTTCTACCGCTACTCATCAGCTATCCGCAAACCGGAGCGCTACTCCATCTTTTTACCCTGCTTGCTGCCCGGTGCGCTTGAGTTGAAAGCTGAAATTGAGAATAGAATCGCCACTCAGCGAGATGTTCATCGCTGAGTGGCGATTCTATTCAATATCAACCAACGCGCTTAACTCAGCGCGTGTGCTGCTGCGACGCATCCGACATGGGCTGGAAATCCCAGGAGACGGGCGCGCCCTGCTGGTGGGCGTCGCGGATCAGCAGGCGCTCCTGCTGCGCCCGTCGCTCGGCGGCGTCGATGGCGGCGGGGTCCCAATCGGCGAGCACGCGCTGGCGCAGCGTTGACTCGATTTCGGCGACGTGGGGCTGCCCGGCCAGATTGTGCCACTCGTTGGGGTCGCTTTCGAGATCGAAGAGCAGCGGCGCTTCCTCATACACTTCGACATATTTGTAGCGTCCCTGCCGCACCGCCCGCCACGGGCTTCTCGACCCCGCGGAGGTAAAGTCGATGATGGCTTCGTCCTTCCAATCGGGATCGCTGCCCGTCAGCAGGTCGACCAGGCTGTGGCCGTCGATAGAGTCGGCTGGCGGCAGCGAGGCCATGTCAAGCAGCGTGGGGAAGAGGTCGACCAGCGACACCACGTCGGCGACGCGCTGGCCGCTGGGGTAGCGCTCCGGCGCGGAGACGATCAGCGGCACGCGCGCCGACCAGTCGTAGAAGGTGCGCTTGAACCACATGTCGTGCTCGCCGACCATATCGCCGTGGTCGCTGGTGACCAGGACGATGGTGTTGTCGCGCAGATCGAGCGTCTCCAGCGTATCGACGAGGTCGCCGACGAGGTGGTCGAAGTAGCTGGTCATCGCGTAGTAGCCCAGCCGCGAGCGGCGCACGTCATCGTCGGTTAGCTCCAGCTTGTTGAGGCCCAGGTAGTCCAGCAGCTGCGCGTCGACCGGGTGCAGCGGCTTGTCCGGGTGCGGATTGGGCGCGGGCATGTCGATCTCGGCTTCGTCGTAGCGATTCCACCATTCGGGCGTGATGTAGGGCGGATCGTGGGGGTGGGTGTAGGAGACGCAGAGAAACCAGGGGCGTTCGGGCGTCTCGCCATAGTCGACGCTGCCGTGGCCACCGTAGGCGCGCAGCTCGGCCAGCGCGTGGGCGTGCACTTTTTCGTCGTAGACGAGCTGCTCCGTCCACGCACGCGGCCCCGCCTGCTTGAGGTGGCCGATCATGCCCATGGCCGAGCTGACCGGCTTGGACCAATCCTTTGTCCACTTGAAGGACGAGGGGTAGATGTCGGTGGTGAGCCGCCGCTCAAAGCCGTGGAGCTGATCCGGCCCCACAAAGTGCATTTTGCCGCAGAGCACGGTCTCGTAGCCGCCGCGCCGCAGGTGGTGCATAAAGGTCGGCAGGTGGGCGGGGAATTCGGTACCGTTGTCGAAGTGCATCAGGCGCGCGGGCAGCCGACCGGTACACATCGAAGCGCGCGAAGGGGCGCAGATCGGGCTGTTGCAGTAGGCGTTCTCGAAGACGACGCCCCGCTCGGCCAGCCGATCCACGGCGGGCGTTTGGACAGTGGAATTGCCATAGCAGCCAACAGCGAGCGCCGTGAGCTGGTCGGCCATGATGAGGAGGATGTTGGGTTGGTTGGGCATGGGACAAGTTGCTTTTGCGTTGGAGTTTTAAACCTTCAGCCCGCTCAGCGTCACGCCCGCGATAAAGTAGCGCTGGGCCACGGCAAAGAGCGCGACCACTGGGATGGTCATCACCGCGGCGGCGACCATCAACAGGTGATCGCGCGGGTCGGTGGTTTCTAGGGGGATGTACTGGAAGAAGCGCAGCCCCACGGCGGCGGTGAAGAGCTCGATGCGGTTGAGGTAGATAAAGGGGCCGAAGAACTCGTTCCAGTCGTTGAGAAACTGCAGGATGGCAACGGTCGTTAGCGCGGGCTTCATCAGCGGCACGATGATGGCCCACAGGATCCGGAAGGGGCCTGCACCGTCGATGGTGGC
Source organism: Caldilineaceae bacterium (assembly GCA_965213535.1). GTDB lineage: Bacteria > Chloroflexota > Anaerolineae > Caldilineales > Caldilineaceae > JBCCFC01. The sequence goes on along the minus strand of OZ243888.1, from coordinate 3,722,947 downwards.
CGCTTCGTCCAAGTCGCGCGGGATGCTGAGGATAAATTGGCGCAGCAGGAAAATCATAAAGGCGCTGCCGCCCAGCCACGAGAGAATCGTCAGCGGCACGTAGGTGTTGATAAAGCCGAGCCGGAACCAGAGCAGATATTGGGGAATCAGCGTGACCGTGGTGGGGATCATCATCGTGCCGAGCATGAGCACGAACCAGATGTTTTTGCCCACGAACTCAAAGCGCGCAAAGGCGTAGGCCGTTAGCGTGCCCGTGATCAGCGTGCCGGGAATGGTGACCGCGACAATAAAGAAGCTGTTGGCGAGCCAGCGCGCAAAGGGCACAACCTGGAAGACTTCGGGGTAGTTGCTCCACTGCGGCGTGGTGGGCCAGAGGTGTGGCGTGAACGAGCGCAGCTCCTGCCACGTTTGCAGCGAGCTGGAGACCGTCCAGTAGAGCGGAAAGGCAAAGGTCAGCCCGGCCAGCGTCAGCAGCGTGTAGGTGATGATCTTTTGAACGCGCAGCCGTCGCCGAATTGAATCGGATTCAGCCCGGTCGACGGTGATGTCTCGTGTGGAAGGCGCAGTGCTTGTAGTAGTTGCCATAAATTTACTCCCCGTAGTAGAAGACCCAGCGTCGAGAGAGGCGCAGCTGAAAGACCGTCAGCGAGACGATAACAATCGCAAAGAACCAGGCCAGCCCGGAGGCGTAGCCCATGTTCCAGTAGTCAAAGGCGTGCTTCCAGATGTGCAGGCTAAAGAACCACGTGGCATAACCGGGGCCGCCCTCGGTGGCGACAAAGGCGGCGGCAAAGGTCTGCAGCGCGCCGATCACGCCAAGCAGCGTGTTGAAAAAGATGGTGGGCGTCAGCAGGGGAATGGTGACGTGGCGCGTGCGCTGCCAGGCGTTGGCCCCGTCGATGTGGGCTGCGTCGTAGAGCGACTCGGGCACGCCCTGCAGACCCGCCAGGAAGATGATCATCTGCGTGCCGCCAATGCTGGCCCACAGCCGCATCACAATCAGCGAGGGAATGGCCCACTGGCGCTCGGTAAACCAGCCCGGCGGGTTGTCCACGCCCAGGCCGATCAGCGCCTGGTTGACAATGCCAAAATCGGTGTTGAGCAGCCACTTCCAGAGCACGACGGAGGCCACCAGCGGCACGAGCGAGGGCATGAAGAAGAGCGTGCGGTAAAAGGCAATGGCGCGCAGCTTCTGATTGAGCAGAATCGCCAGGAACATCGAGCCGATCACGCTCAAGGGCACGCCCAGCCCGGCAAAGTAGAAGGTGCGCCAGAGCGAGGTGTAGAAGAGATCGTCATCCGTAAACATTTTGACGTAGTTGGCCGCACCAATAAATTCCGGCGAGCCCAGCACGTTGTATTTGGTAAAGCTCAGGTAGAGCGACGCCAGCCCCGGCCCCACGATCAGCCCAAAGAAGCCAATCAGCCAGGGTGCAAGGAAGAGATAGCCGTAGAGATTCTGTCGCTTCTGCGTGCGCGACCAGCTGCGCCAGCCAAAGAAGCGTCTGCGTTGGGGCGTTGCTGTGATCGTTGCCATGATGTTTCTACCTTGATGTTTCTACCCTGATGTTTCTACCTTTGCAACCGCAGTGGCGCAGCGCGCTGCGCCACTGCGGTTGCAGTATAATTAAGCCGCTTCCAAATCCAACACGTCCTGCACCGCGTTGTGCAGCCCCTCCAGCCCCGCCTCAAAGCCAACCGGCGCGCTCGGATCCATCATGATCTGAAGCTGCTGCGTGATGGCATCCGTATATTCGCGACCGCGCGAGTTGGCGGGGGCGTAGGCGGGAATGCCATTTTCCAGGTTGGGCAGGAACCACTCGTGAACCGGATTTTCCTCGATCAGCGTATCGAGCACGTCCGGACGCACAAATGCGCCCTGGCTGGCAACCGTGTTAAAGGTCAGGCAGCCCTCGTAGTTGGTGATGTGCTTGATAAAGTCAAACGACTCCTGGGGATGGGCCGTGCCCGAATTCATGTTCCAGGTGCCGCCGCGAATCTGGCTGGGGAAGCGGCCATCCTCGCGCGTGGGGAAGAGCCCCTGCCACGCCACGGCGGCGCTCTCGTCCTCGATGTCGCGCTCAAAGTTGCGCACGTTGAGCGAGCCCCCCCAGACCATGGTGATGCGGCCCTCGAGCTGGGCGGCGGCGGTATCCAGCTCGCCACCGGCCGCGGGCAGCACCTGATCCTCGACGGCCAGCGTGTAGAGCCACTGCAGCGCCTCCTGTGCGCCTGCCTCTTCGAGAATCACGCACTGCGTCCCCTCCTCGTTGATAAAGGAGGAATCGAAGGCCCGGCAGAGCACGGAGAGCGCCAGTTCGTTGTAATTAAAGGACATGCCAAAGCGCTCGTTCTCCACGTAGAAGCTGCGCGCCCACTCCGCGTAGGTCTCCATCGGCGTGTCGTGCGCCGTTGGCTCCGGCGGCGCGATGCCCGCTTCGTCAAAGTGCACCTTGTTGATGACAAGCGTATCCTGCCCGGCCCAGCCCCAGCTCGGCAGCCCGTACAGTTCGCCCTGGTAGTACTGCAAGCCCATAAACTGCTCAAACCACTGGCTCAAATCCAGCCCGTCCGATTCGGCCAGCTCGGTCAATGGGCCGATGATGCCCGCTTCGATCGCGCGCCAGAACTGGTAGTGCGACGGGTCGAAGGCCATGATGTCGCCCAGGTCGTCGGCGGCGTACATGGCGTACATCTTGCCGTAGTTATCCTGCTGGGTGGAGCCCGTCAGCGGGCGAAATTCCACGGTGACATCGGGGTTTTCTGATTGGAACGTATCGATGCGCTCCTCGTTCCAGCCCGTGCCCGGCCCGCGAAAGGTGTCCCAAATCAAGCTGACGCCCTCGCCGTCCGGGCTGTCTGCGCTGGGGCCGCCGCCGGTTGATGGCGCACAGGCGGCCAGCGCCATCGTGCCCAAGCCCGCCGCCGACAGGCGGAGCAGATCGCGCCTGCTCAGTGAGTGCTGCGAAGAGGTGTGGTTGGGTGATTTGTTCCGGTTCATCTTGCTTCTCCTTGAATGATAAAAATGTTGAGCATCAAGAAATGGGGGATCTGTTGTAGGTCACCTATGCTCTGCTATGTGACACTTCAGCTTAGCCAAGCGGGCGGAGGAATTCCAGAACGGGTCGAGTTGACTCTCTATGTCACTTGGCAACGGTGACCTGCGGACCCCCAGCACGCAGTAGGCGCTATGTTGAAGTTTGCACCCCCTCGCGACGCACCCACGCCAGCAGCGCCGTCATGTAGCCGATGGCATAGGCGCGGCCGCGGTGGCCCCAGCGCGTGTCGTCGACCATCTGCGGCACGTGGTCGGTGATCAGGAAGCCGTCAAAGTCCACCTCGGCCAGCGCCTGGATCACCGTGAAGGGATCGACGTTGCCCTCGTCGATAAAGCACTCGTTAAAGCAGGGAACCTGCCCCTGCACGTCGCGGAAGTGGACGTAGATGATCTGGCCGCGTGGCCCAAAATGGCGGATGGCATTTAACACGCTCTCCTCGCCCCCCATTTCCGACCAGCAGCCCATGCAAAAATCGAGTCCGTGGTGGGGCGAGTCGAAGCGATCCATCGCACGATGGAAGCCCTCGAAGCTGCGGAAGATGCGCGCCACGCCGCCCAGCGTCTCCACCGGCGGATCGTCCGGGTGCAGCGCCAGCTTGACGTTGGCTTCCTCCGCAACGGGCAGAATGCGCTCCAGGTAATATTCGTAGTTGGCCCACATCTCCTCCGCCGTAAATTCGCGACCGTGGGTCAGCTCGGTGGGGTCGTGCTCGGCCAAGTTGAAGCGCGTGCCCCGTGCGCCGCCGCGCAGGGTTGCCGGCTCCGGCGTGCGCCAGACGCTGTTGGGCATCCAGTGGTAGCCGAGGATGGGAATGCCCGCGCGGCCCATGTTGCGGATCGTCGTCTGCATGTGCGCAATTTGCTCGTCGCGACCGGGCAGGCCAAGCATGGCCTTGTCGTAGAAGGAGACGGGCACGTTTTCGAGCGCCATCAGGCGCAGGTCGGCGGCGTCGGCGCGCTGCTTGAGCGCGAGCAGGTCGTCGTATTCCCACTGCTTGTCGCCGGGTAGCTTGGGCGTATTCATCAGGAAATCGTCCGCGCCCAGCTGCTTGATAAATTGCAGCTTTTCGTCCGTCAACTCGTTGAATTGACCCAGGCCAATGCGCATGGAGAGTGACATGTGAACTATCCTCGATCTGGCATTATGATTTTTGGATACGGATCACACGGATGAACACGGATTTTTACTAAATGAGCAAGCTCTCTCAATTCAGCAGGTGTCCATGTGCGCAGCCCGTGTAAATCCGTGTCCTCCTCTTGCTTCGCGTTTCGAGACTACCCCTTCACCGCCCCCGCCGCCAGCCCCTGCACGACAAAGCGCTGGGCCAGGTAATAAAGAATCATCACCGGCACCGCTGCCGTAACCGACCCCGCCATAATTAGCCCCCAGCGAAAGACATCGCCGGTGATCAGGTATTGCAGCGCCACAGGCACGGTCTGCCTGCTGGGCGAGGTGATAAAAATCAGCGCGAGCAGCAGCTCGTTCCAGGCGTTGGTAAAGGTCAGCACGCTGACGGCGATTAGGCCCGGCGTGGCGAGCGGCAGCAGGATGCGCGTCAACGCCTGCCAGCGCGTCGCCCCGTCGACCATCGCCTGCTCTTCCAGATCAATCGGGATGGAGCGGAAGAAGCCCATCAGCAGCCACGTGCTCAGCGGCGCGGAAAAGGTGAGGTAGACAAAGACCAGCCCCTCCAGCCGGTTGCCCAGATTGAGCCGCGCAATGATCACGGCCAGCGGAATAAAGAGCAGCGCGCTCGGCGTGAGGTAGGTAAACAAAATCAGCTTGCCCACCCAGCCGCGCAGTCGATAGCGCACGCGCACGAGGCTGTAGGCCGCGAGACAGCTGATGAAGACCGAGATCACCGTCGCCGACGAAGCGACAATCAGGCTGTTGCGAACGTTGGTCAAAAAGCCCTGATTGGTGAGCAGCTCGACGTAATTTTGCAGCGTGGCTCCGCGCGGCAGCAGCGAGGGCGCACGGTAAATATCCCGCGGCAGCTTGAGCGAAATCGTGATCATCCAGTAGATGGGAAAGAGAATCACGATGGCGAGCAGCACGAGCATCGCGTAGTAGAAAATCTTTTGCGAGAGGGACGGTTTTTGCAGCATTTATCGGTAAACCATAAGACTTAACGCAAAGGCGCAAAGGCGCAAGGAGTGATCGGGACAGACAAAGTGGTCGATTGTAAACTTTGCTGATTCGCCAACGAGGTCAATGCGCTATCAGCAAAGTTTACAGGCAGTCCCTTTGCGTCTTTGCGCCCTTGCGTTAAATTTCTTTGCATCGGAAATTTCAATCCTAATCTTCCTGCAGTAAATTCGCCACGATAAATGCCAGCATCGCAAAGACGGGTAGCAGCGATACTGACACCGACGCGGCTTCGCCGATCCGCAGATTTTGCAGGCCGAAGTAGGCCAGCACGGGGAAGGTCATCGTCGCGTCCGAGGGGCCGCCCTGGGTGAGCAGCCAAACATTCTCAAAGCTGTTGGTCGTCCAGATGGTGGAGAGCAGCACGACGACGAGCACAACGTGGCGGATGCTGGGCAGGGTGACGTGGCGAAAGCGTTGGGGAGCGGTTGCGCCGTCGATGGCGGAGGCTTCGTATAGCTCTTGCGGCACGTTTTGCAGCGCGGCCAAAAAGGTGATCACCCAGAAGGGGAAGCCGCGCCAGAAGGTCGCGAAGACGACGCTGGGCATGGCCAACGCCTTGCTGCTGAGAAAGTCCGCGTGGGTGTTCATCAGCCCGCTTTCGAGCAGAATCAGGTTAAAGGCCCCGCCCTGCGGCGCGTAAAGCAGCTTCCAGGTAATAAAGGCGACGAAGGCGGGCATGGCCCAGGGCAGCAAAATCAAGCCGCGCCAAAATTGGCGCGCGCGAATCTGCTGGTTGAGCAGCAGCGCAATCCCCATGCCAAAGACCAGCTTCATCGTCTGCACCGCGCCGACCAGCACCACTGTGTTGCGCACCGTTGCCTGAAAGCTCGGCCAGTTGATCAGGTAGCGGTAGTTCGCCAGCCCAACAAAGCTGCCCTCGCGCCCGATCACGCGGTCGGTGAAGCTGATCCAGATGGCGAAGAAGAAGGGGTAGACGACCAGCGTGAGCAGGCAGACCACAATCGGCAGCACGAGCAGATAGCCGTAGAGGCTGTCGCGCTGGCCAATGGTCAGCCGCGGTTGATTCGCGGGCCGTTTGGCCGTGGCAGGGGCGGGGAGGGTTTGTTGGGCCATGTTTTGGAGACACGGGGACGCGGAGAGGGGGCGACGCGGGGACGCGGAGAGATGTGGACCTACGCTCCCCGCGTCCCCGCGTCACTCTATCATCGCATCCCCGTTCCTATTCCTGTTTGTCGTAGATCGCCTGGCAGGCTTCCTGCGTCTCGGCAATTGCGTCGTCGATGCTCACGTCGTCCACGACAATGCGCTGGACCATGCCGGGCGTGAGGAAGTTGGTCTGGTATTCGGCAAAGGCGGCGTTGTCGGTATCCGGGAAAGCGCCAAAGGTTCCGTTGAGCGCCAAATCGAGCAGCCCTTCGTGAACGGGGCTTTCGGTGAAGACGGGCGCCTCTTGGTAGCCCGCCGCCGAGGGGCCGTAGATCGCCTCGCCGTAGTACTCCATCATGAATTCGGGGTCGGAGAGGTAGCGCAGCAGATCGCGCGCGCGATCTTTGTCTTCGGTGCTGGTGGGAATCACGCGCACGTTGGCATCCACGGGGGAGACCTGAAGCGCCGGGCCAGCGGGCAGCGCCGAATAGCGGGTGGCGTCGCCCAGCTCCGGGTCGTTGTCGCGCATGTAGAGGTAAACGCTGCCGGGGTTGGCGATAAAGACGGCGTTGCCGGATTGATAGGCCGTATTGTCGCCCGCACCGTCCCAGGTTGTCGCGCCCGGCGGGAAGAGGCCCGCCTCAAACGCGCCGGTGATCCACTCCAGGAATTCGCGCGTTTCGGGAGAATCCAGCGTGCAATTTTCGCCCGCGTCATCGGCAATGCGCCCGCCCCAGGATTGAAGCATCGTCGTCGTCAGGTTGGCGTCGCCCACGTTGGAGAGCGCGAAGCCCATGCCGTAGGTTTCCGGCGGATTTTGCGCCGTGGCCATCTCGCCCAGCTCCGTCCACGTAGCGGGCGCCTCGGTAAAGCCAGCGGGATCAAGCACGTCGGCGCGGCGATAGAGCACGTTGCCGCCGAGGCTAAAGGGAATGCCGTAGCGGTTGCCGCCGTAGAGATCGGGGTTGGTCGCCTCGTCCGCCAGCGGCAGCCAGCCGCCCACGGAGTCGCCGATCTCGGTGTACAAATCATCCAGCGGCTCCAGCTGGCCGCTCTCGCTGAGCAGCAGCATAAAGTTGCGGCCCACGTCGAGCGCATCGGGCATCGTGCCCGCCTCGATCGCCGCCGACACGCGCTGCACCGTCTCGTTCTGGTTGATCATCACCACCTCGGTCTCGATGCCGTTCTCCTCGCCCCACTGCGTCACGCGGTCCACCAGCATCTGGTTGGCCGCGTCCGAGAAAATCAGCCCGCCCCAGTAGGTAAAGACCTCGTCGCCCCCGCTGGCGGCGGGGGCGGCGTCCGCGTCCGCGTCTGCACCCGCATCGCCAGCGGGGGCAGCCGTACAGGCGCCAACAATCAGCGCCGTGATGATGAGCACGGCCCAAAGCATTCGATGTTTTCTCACGGTATTCTCCTTTGATTTTGGGTTGGGGGAGCGTACAAACTTACGAATTTCAATGCAGGGGGCGCAGGGAACGCGGAGAGAATGTCTTCAAACTCTGCGCTCTCCGCGTCCTCCGCGTTGAAAATTTTATCCCAGCTGATCCACCGGCTCCGTCTGGAAGCGCTTCACCTCGGCCAGCCGCTTCCACTCGCCATCTTCCTTGTCCAGAAATTTCACGTCGTCGCGGTGATATTGCAGCCCGTAGGCGACGCGAGCCTGGCTGGTGTGGTTGGGGCCGCTGCCGTGAACCGTCAGCCGCGAAAAGGCGACGGCGTCGCCCGCCCTCATGCGCAGCGGTAGAAAGTCCGTCGGGTCGATCTTGACCTTGCGGTGCGTGTCGCCGTCGCCCGCATTTTCCCAGTCAAGCACGCCCTGCTTGTGCGATTCCGGGGCCATCTGCAAGCAGCCGTTCTCCGGCGTCATGTCGACGAGCGCGACCCAGATGTTGATCGAGCCCAGCGCCGGGTCGTGCTGGGTGTAGTTGTTATCCTGGTGGAAGTGGAATTCGCCGCCACCGCCGCCCGCCTTGATGGCGGTGAAGGGCAGGTAGCGGATGGCCGGGCCGCCGATCAAGCGCGAGGCCACGGCCAGCATCTGCTCGCCGTTGATCAGCTCGTCCAGCGCCGAGCCGGGCAGGTATTGTGGATTCTGGCGCAGCTTATCCGCCGTGCTAGAGGCGTGATCAAGCTGCGCGCGCTGGATGCCGTTGGCTTCCAGCACGGTCAGCACCTCCTCGCGCAGCACGGGCACGGCGGATTTGCTCACTAGACCAGAGATAGTCAAATAGCCGTAGTTTTGGTAAAAGCGGACTTCGCTGTCGGTTAGCTCAATGGGATGGACAACGGACATGGCGTCTCCAAAGCGGTATTTGGTTGGGATGGAGAAGGAAGGGAGCAAGCGTCGCAATTGCGATAAAGCCTACGGTATCACAAGCCTGCGTAGGTGTCAACAGGCCAAAAAGGAGGAGTGGTCGGCGAATTTGATGTAAACAAATAGCCTTTGCTTTGCAAGGGTAGCAAAACAAAGGCTATCAATAACTGGATAGAATTAGGCCGACTCAATAATCTTCATGCGGTGCTGCGATTCAGGGTAGGCAGCAAAAATCAAGAGGGGAAGCGTCTGCCGCAAGATAACGGCCCAACAGGCGTATAAATTTAGCGCCAGTCGTCTCGACCGCGATCGCGGTCGTAGCCGCCGCCACCGCCACCGCCGCGGTTGTAACCGCCGCCGCCGCCACTGCCGCCACCGCCGCGGTTGTAACCACCGCCGCCGCCGCCACCACCGCCGCGCGGTCGTTCTTCGCGCGGCCGTGCCTCGTTGACTTTGAGGTTGCGACCGCCCAAATCAGCGCCGTTCATCCCTTCGATGGCGGCCTGCCCTTCCGGGTCCGACGCCATTTCCACAAACCCAAAGCCGCGGGATTGCCCCGTGTCCCGGTCCTTGATCACGGCCGTCGAGGTGACCTCGCCAAATGCTCCGAATGCTTCTCGCAGCTCATCCTCTGTCGTGCGATAGGACAAATTGCCAACGTAAATGTTCATGTCTTTCCTTCCAAAAGATGCCCCAGCCGAAAATTGTGTAGCAGGGAGGGATACGGTTGAAGCTCTGGCGTCGGAGAAATCAGCACAAACCCAAGATGGACGGCCCGCAATCCTCTGCAACAGAACTCGACGCTCATAGGATACTGTAATTTCCGCCGTCCGTCAACTACCCAAACGGGGTTGCAGCAATTCCAAATTTAGCTAGCGGATGCAGCGGATTGGGCAGGTCAAGACGGATTTTAATTAGGAAAAGCCATTTGAATCCGCTTCAATCCGCTTGATCCGCAAAATCCGCTAGAAATTCTTCCAAATTTGGAGTTGCTGATGGAGTTGGGTGTACTAAGCTTTGCGCATGAAGAGAATAAACGTCGCACCCGTTGCCGGATGGGCAAACGCCGATTGCTGTCTGTACCCAACGCGCTCGCATACGCGCCGCGCCCGCTCGTTCCACGCGGCAACCGTTGCCCGAAAATGCGTCGGCGCGAACGTGGCTCGTGCAAACTCAAACGCCGCCTCCATCAACGCCGACCCCGCCCCGCGCCCCGTCCAGTCCGGTCGCAAGCCGCCACCCATGTCGAGGACGGTCTCGCCGGGTCGGTCGCGATAGTCGCCGCCGGGCACGCGCGCATCCGCGCCAAAGCAGCGAAAGCCCACGAGCTCGTCGCCGACCCACGTGCCGTAGTAGCGATAGTCGGGCCGCAGCAGATTGTGCACGTCCTGCTCGGTATTGGTGGGGTCAAAGTTGTAGCAATCGTAGGGCGGCGGGTAGCGCCAGGCGATAATATCGCGCGCGGCGGCTTCGTCGAGGGGGCGGAGGGTGAAGTCGCCAAAGCGAGCAGGGGTTGTCATTTTGAAGCGCAGCGAGAAATCTTGAGATAGTCGACGATTAAGAAGCACCAGATTTGGATTTGGGCGTCGACCCAATCTCAGCAGTCGAAGACCGACCAGCAGATGTCGTTGCGCAACCGTTGGTCGTCGAGCACCAGCGCGCGAATCGCCTCCGGGAGCTGGTCGCGCTGCCAGCGGCATTCGAGTCGCCCCGCGCGCTCGCCTTGTCCTTCCGGCGCGACGGCCCGTGCGGCCTTGATCGCGTAAGCCGCCGCACCGAGCTCGTGCGCGGCAACGTGTGCGACGGCCGCGGCCTGCCCGGCAGCATACGCGGCATGTCGTGCTGCCCCACGCAGTTCTCTGGCCGCGCCCATTGCATGGCCAGCCGCCGTGCGCGCCTGGATCATCGTGACCTCGCCACGCACCCAGGCACGGGCCTGCTTGATCGCCTGCCGCGGTCGCGGGTCCTCGGGCTGAGCCGACTCGAAGAGGGGCAGGACGTGCTCCGCGCACGCGGCCGCCCACAGAGCGAGGAGCTGGTGATCCGAATCGGTGAGGGTCCCGCCCCGGCGGACGGTGATAAAGCGGGGGTCGCGCTCTTTGGGGAGGATCATGTTTTACCTTTCATGAACACAGGTTTCACGTCCCTTACCTTCATCTATAATGCCACTAAGTACCCGGGCAGAAGAACGTGAAGAGGAGAGTGTGAAGGTCACATTACGGAGCAAATGTAACCCACGGCCTTGCAGCAATCTCCTCTTCTTTAACCAATCCCGATATTTCTGATTATAATTAAAAGCACCCAAGTTGTAAGCAGTGCAGGTATAGCAGCCGCGAATGCGACAGCCGTTTTCTTTACTACTGTTGAACATCTTGACCACAGCGACTCAGTCGGTCTTCGCAGGGCTGTAAGAGATATAATGACTGCGACCAAGGCTGGTATAACAACAACAAGTAAAGTGTAATCTTTATACTCAAAGACAAGTCCAACACCATAGATCAGCAACGCAAACGCTGCTGTCCCACCCAAGGCGCTTGCTGTTCTAGGAAGAAAGAGGCTCATCCCCGATACATATCCAGCCAGTAAAAGTGTGAGCAAGAGCAGAACGATGACCCATATACCAAATCCCGCTGCAACAGCAAAGAAACTGGCGAGGAGGAAGTAATACAGCACTCCGGTAATTATGTAAATAAAGTATTGTATCAGAGCGAGCATACGTACATCCTGGCAAATTAGAATATCGTTTGTAAGTGGACTATTAGTACCGTTATAAACGCCACACCTTATCCTCCGTTACCCCCGCTCAAACGGAATCGTCGCCGGGCGCTCCGGCTCGAAGGTGTCCACCCGCGCATCGCGGAAGCTATCGTTCGTGAGCGTGATTTCGGGCAGGTTGACCCACGGTGGGTCGAGGTGATCACTTTTATTTTTGTATCGAGCGTATCGGATATACAATAATTTTTGCTATCCGATACACAATGGCTTTCTCCTGTTATGCTCAATTCGCGACTGCTCAACCGAATCAATCAGAAAAAGCAAGCGCTAGACGCCTTGCGCCCCCTCCCCACATCGGCCATCAATCGGCTGCAGGAAGAAATGGTTGTGGAGTGGATCTACAACTCAAATGCGATTGAAGGCAATACCCTGACCCTTCGGGAAACGCGCCTCATTCTTGAAACCGGGTTGACCATTGGCGGCAAAAGCCTGCGCGAGCATTTTGAGGTCACGAATCACCAGAAGGCGATTGACTATGTGGAAGCACTCGTTCAAGAAGATGACCAAATTTCTGCATTTCATGTTCGACAGATTCACCAGCTTGTTCTGGCTCAAATCGATGATCAAAGCGCTGGAGCCTATCGCCACCTGCCCGTTCGGATTGCTGGCGCTTCGCACATCCCACCAGAACCGTGGCAGATTACGTCACTCATGCAAGAATGGGAAGAATGGCTCAATACTACATCCCTGACGCTTCATCCCGTCGAACGGGCTGCGTTGGCCCATCATAAATTTGTCTCAATCCATCCATTCATCGATGGCAATGGCCGCACGGCTAGACTGGTCATGAATCTACTTTTGATGCGTCAAGGCTACCCACCAACCATCATCTTGAAGATCAACCGCCAGCAATACTATCGCGTCTTGGCTCAGGCCGATCGCAACAGGGCGGCCCCTCTTGCCAACTTTGTTGGGCGTGCTGTCGAACGAAGTCTGATTCTCTATCTCAACGCCTGCACACCGCAAACAACAGAGCCACCTGGTGGGGAAAAGTGGATTCCCCTTCGGGAAGCAGCGATTGATTCGCCATACAGCCAAGAATACCTGAGCTTGTTAGCCCGGAGCGGTCGTTTGGAGGCGATTAAAAGAGGCAGAAATTGGTTCACCACCCACAATGCCATCAAATCCTATCGACAATCCCTTGCTCAGTAATTTGCACCCGTTTGGAATACACCCTCAACATAAAACTCGCGTCCAGCGGGCCGACCACGCCTTATCCTCTGCTACCCCCGCTCAAACGGAATCATCGCTGGCTGCTCCGGCTCGAAGGCGTCCAGCCGCGCGTCGCGGAAGCCTTTACTCGTCAGCGTAATCTCGGGCAAATCAGCCCAATTGGGGCCGGGGTGAAACTCCTGCTTGACGGAAAAATCAAAGCAATCTTCGTCCCGGGCGCGGTACGCTTACGCTGCGGCAAGCACCTTCACCTCGTCCTGAAGCCGATCGGCCAACTTATCTTTCTCGCGCTCTAGGTCGTATCGCGTCTGCAAATTCATCCAGAAGCGTTCCGATATGCCAAAATAGTGCGACAGCCGCAGGGCCGTGTCTGGGGTGACGGCACGCTTGCCGTGAACAATTTCGTTGATGCGCCGCGGCGGCACGCCAATATCCTTCGCCAATCGATATTGGCTAATTTCCATCGGCTCCAGAAACTCTTCCTGAAGAATCGCACCGGGATGAATTGGTGCGAGGCTCTCTTCCTTCATGTTGAATCCTTAATGATAATCCGTGACTTCGACTTCTTCGTCGAGGGGGTGGGGGGGTGAATCTGATCAAGGAAGTTGTACATCCGTGCTCGTATGCCCAACCAGCAATAGGTCAAGCTTCGCTACAGTTTCATCGACAGAAAGAGTGGAGTTGTCGAGAAACAGCGAGCGAGGATGTCCTTTCCACGCCGACCAGTCAAAGTCGTAGGAGCTCATATCGATGTGTCCGCCACGCGCGACCAACCGCTCCTGGCCGACCTTGCGCTCTGGGTTGAGCACCACAAAAATGGGGCGCAGCGGCTCCAGCAAATCCCACCCCTTTGCCCACGGGGGCGGCGGGTCGAAGCCACAGAGCTGCGCAATTACCACGTCGATTCCCCGCGCGGCATAGGTGTGCGCTGCCGCCGCGTATACTTCCGCCGTAATCCGATACTGCTCCGCGATCCGCGCCTCTGTGCCCTCGGCAAAGGCTGCGTTGACCGCGCTCTGCTCGCCAAGCCGCAGCCAGGAAGTGACCTGATCGGCATCGATCAGCGCGATCTCCCGTTCCTGTGCTGCTACCCACGCCGCCGCCAGCGTCGACTTCCCCGCGCCCGAAGGCCCGGTGATAAACAGGATCATGCTTTCTCCTCCATCGACTCACCGCCGCTCAACCGAAATCGTCGCGGGCGACTCGTCGGCGAACGTACCCAGCCGCGCATCGCGGAAGCCTTCGTCCGTGAGAATGATTCTCTGCTCAACGCCGGTAGGTTCAAAATTGCACACGCCGCCGGGCGGCGGATAGCGACAGGTGACAATGCCGCGTTAGGGTGGGTGAATCCTGTTATGTTGCACACATTGATAGAACGCCTACTCATTCTCACGATTGATTTCCTGCTGGCGAATGCGGATAGAGCCGGGCGTGATGACGCTGAAGGCGTTTAGCAGTTCCGCATCACGTTCGCGCAGGACGGCAGCAACAAGCCGGGCTTTTGTCGTTGGTTGCAGCCCGGCAAGCCGGATCAAAATTACGCCAGCGTGAATCAGACCTTGGCGGAAGACCAATTCCCAAAATCTTTGTCAAGCGTAAGCAGCAGTGCCTTGGCAGCATTCGCTTGCGCCAGAATGACATCGTCGTCAATGCCGGGCGACATCTCGGCGATGTAGAACACGCTGTGTCCCTCCCGCCGCAATTGCTCGACAATCGGGCGGTCAACGCCTTCGTCGGCCAGAAGATTTATGCGATTGCTACTGGCTGTGGATAAACGACATCCGCCCTAAGTGCTTGGGCAGCAAAAGCGAGCGCGGCCAAGATCGCTTCATGCGTTAACCGTGGATGCGCTTCAAGCAGCTGCTCTGTCGTTTCGCCCGCCGCCAACTTCTCCAAGATGAGTTCAACCGTGATGCGCGTGCCGGCAACCACCGGCTTGCCCATCATGACTTTCGGATTAGCTTGAATGAGTGACGTTTCCGTTTTGTGTACCTCAGCTCAATTGATTGGCTTAATCAGCTCCGCCTCTTTCACGCGTGCAGCCACGGCGGCAACAAAGCGCTCGTCGTTAAGCAACTCCGCATAGTCTCTTGCGACTTGATTATCCGTTTCCATCACGCGACGAAGTTCCGTGTTGATTTGCGTTTGATATGGCATAGCATGAGGCGTCGAGCTTCGTTCCTGGAAATAATTGTACACATCCAAATCCAGATCGAGCGTCACGCGAACCTTCGAGGGTTCGCCACCCTTGCGCCGCGTATATTTCCCCCGTACTCCGTTCTTGAAGCGATGCTCGGGAATATCGCCTGTATGCACGTCAGATTCCTGATTCATAAATCTCTTGTGACTTCTACATCGTTTCCAGACATAGACATGAATCCTAGAATTTCTCCAGATCCGACACTTGATGTCAAACCAGGCAAAGGCTGAAAAAAAATTGGGAACACCTGCTCCGGCGACTTAGCAAACCATTGGTAGAAATTTGGTATGTATGTGTCTAACCATTTTAAGATACCAGACCAAAATTGACACATCTCTCCAGATGGTGCAAAAATGTGGGGTTGAAGAAACCCCATGTCACTAATTTTGTCATATTTTTTTATGGGGCTGACAAAACCCTCGTGCGTCGTTCCATCTGCAAACGTAAATGATGCACTAACCAGATACATATTTCCTGCCTCTACCGGAAGAGCACCAAGCCAGGGCCGAAATGTTGCCTCGTCGACCTCATCATCATCGTACCAAAATTCCTCTTGGTCAAGACCATGAACAGCAACCCAGACTGGATGTTTTTTGAAGTCTTCCAGATTTAGGTCACCAAAATCCTTAAGTATAGGGCGTGCCTTATGAAAATTTCGCGCACGTCGCCCAAAACGCCTAATTAAAAACATCAGTTCATCTACATCCATATCGCACTCCAGCTTCATTGGGTTCATGTCACCATATCACGTGCCCTAACACCCTACCCCCGCTCAAACGGAATCGTCGCGGGCGACTCCGGCTCAAACGCATCCATCCGTGCATCCTGAAAGCCATCGTTAGTGAGCGTAATCTCCGGCAAGTTAACCCACGCCGGGTCGAGGTGAAACTCCTGCTTGACCGAAAAATCGAAGCGGTTTTCGTACTGGGCGCGGTACTCGTCCATGCGCTCCAGCAGGGTGACGGGCAAGCCGTGGACGATCCAGACGGCGTCCATGCGCGCCTTGTCGCCGGTGGGAATCCAGCGAATGTCCTCCTGGCCGACCGTGGCGGCGGCGAGCGTGGCGTCCTCGCGGCGATCGACGGGGACGGAGGCGAGGCGGATGTGCTCCAGGTTGGATTCGTGGAAGCTAAAGCGGTCGGCGTCCCAGCGCAGGTAGGGGTTGAGCCGATCCAGCCACTGGGTGACGCGGTTGTCGGGCCGCTGGCGGGCGACGGCCAGCTCGGTGTCGTACTGCGTGGCAATCACGTGGTTGATGTCGACCGACTTTTGCACCCGCTCGACCAGCGCCTCGTTTTCGGCGATGCCCGCGCGCAGGGCGTTGTAGATGTGCCCCGCACCCACGGCGTCGCGATTCTGCACCAGGTTGTTCACCAGCGGGCGCAGCAGCGCCTGCCGCTCGGCGACCTGCACCTCGTTGAGCGCGCGTCGGTAAAAGTGCTGCAAATAGTCGCGCCCGACCGCGCCCGTCTCCAGCTCGTAGTACATGCTGGTGCTGGCGCTGCCGTCGGCCACGCGCGGGTCGATCAGGTCGGCCAGCCGGTTGGTCTCGACGTTGGCGCGGGCCAGCGCAATCGTGCAGGCATCGATCTGGCTGCGCAGCGCCTCGCGCATCACGCTCGTCGCCAGCCGCATCTGGTCCACCAGCGTGCGCTCGACCTCGTCGCGCCCCTGGTAGAGGCGGGCGCGGGCGCGGCGGCCCGCCATGTCGCGCGAGCGCTCCCGCGCCTGCCTGGGGTTGACGGCCATCATCAGCAGATCGCCAAAGCCGGAGCCGATCTGCTGCGCCGTCTCGCCAAAGCCGCCCTGCTGCGCCAAGATGCGCCGCCAGCGGTTGCGCTCCTCTTCGGTGACGGCCTGGTTGTCAATCAAAAACAAGCGCTGGCGCGGCAGCGATTCAACCGCTGCCGCCGCTGGCTCCGCCGGGCCAACCAGGTCACAAAAGGCCAGCCCGCCGCGCACGCCCGTCTCCAGCAGCACCTGGCGCAGCGCCCCCTCGACGGGCTCCCAGAAGCCGTGCCACGCGCCGCGCTGCTCGAGGATTTCCTCCCGCGTTTCGGCGAGGCGGTCGTTGTCGAGCGCGGCGTAGCGGCCCAGCAGCTGAGCCAGCAGCGCCTGCCAGATGTTGAGAATGCGCTGGCGGTCGTTGGCGGGCAGCGGCGCGCGCGGGTCGTTCATGGAGGTGCCCGCGGCAAAGCGGCGGATCATGTCCGTGACAAAGGCGCTCTGCCAGAAGTTGACCAGCGACTCGCTGGGCGCGACGAGCGCGCTGGTGGCAAAGCCGCTGTAGACGAGGAAGTTGCGCAAGGCTTCGCCGCTCTGCCCGTTGGTCGACCCGTTGGTTGCGCTGCCGTTTGTCGCGCCCGGGTAATCGCGCGGCTCCTCCTTGATCACCTCGCCCGCGGCCATAAACTGCGTCACGTCAAACATGCGTTCGCGCACGACGTTGACCTCCAGCCCCAGAATTTCGGAGCTGAGGTGGCTGATGGCCGTCATCTGGATCAGGTGCGCCGCCATCTGCTCGGCGTCCTGCTTGCGCGCCAGCGAGCGACCGTCGCGGTTGGTGCGGCCCACGAGAAAGATAAAGTCGAAGGGCGCGTAGGGCGTGTCCGGCAGCTCGCGCTGCTCGCTGGGGTAGAGCGCGCGAAACTCCTGCGTCTGCTGGAAGTAGTTGAGCTCCTTGAGCGCGGCGTAGGCGTTGGCGCGGATGCGTCGCCGCTGCAGGTCGCTGCTGATTTCGCCCTCCAGCACGTCCGGTAGAAAGAAAATCCCGCAGACTCTCGCGTTGTTACGCACGGCGGCGCGCACGCGATGGGCCACGTCCAGAAACATGCCCGACCCTGTGCCGCCACAGAGGCTGCCGACGATGTAGGCCAGCTGATAGTTGCCGACCACGGGAAAGCCGCGATTCTGCGCCGTCTCCATATCGCGGATTTTGTCGAGATTGCTGAGCTTGGTCTCGAGCAGCTGCTTAAAGGTGACGTAGTTGCGGAAGAAGCACAAGCGCCCAATCGGCCGCAGCTGCTTGGCCCCGTTGTGGATATAGCCGAGCGGAATTGACGGGTAGTTCCACCAGCGCGCAATTTCGGGGTGCTGATCCAGGTTGTCGATCAGGCGCGTGGCGTCGAACTTGCCCATGTAGGCGAATTCATCCGCAAAGAGCGGCTCCTGGTCGAGCCGATTGACGAGCGGCTCGGTGTCCAGCGCCATCAGCTGGATCATGCCGGGGAGCTGGTCGGCGCCCCAGGCGTTGCGAAAGCGGCGCTTGACGGCGCGCACGGTGTTCGTGCCCATGCCGCCCACGCCGACGACCATGGTGGGATAAATTGTCGGTTTGTTGGTGTTGGTCATAAAAGTCGGGGTAAATTATGCAGGGACAGCGAGAGAGGCAATTTGATTATCCATTAGTTCAGTGGCGTCTTGAACCGTATCAACTTCGGGTTCATCAAAATACACTTCGCCGCACTGCTCACAAATCCAGGCGGGCACCTCATCAAAAATCAAGTGGTAGCCTTTGCGATCAATGTGGAAAGGCGTCACGCCACGCTTTAACTTCCCACTACACTGAATGCATTTCATGTTACTCTCCTCCGAAATTGGCTGTCCCACTGATTCGGGTCAGGCAGATAGGTCGTTATGATAGCAAGGAATTCATCTTTAGGCGAACATACAACGTGAATAGGTCGATCCTGAGCACCGTACCCAAGCATTAAACAGCTATGCCCGCGCACGCCCTCTGGATAATCTTCGATAATCTCTCCATTTGTTATAACAGATCACACCTCAGATAGACGGATTTGCCTATCTGGACGCCCCATCTGCCGCAGCTCGCGGAGTGAGCATTCTCAAATGCGAACGGATTTGCCCCTCGGACGCGAGTTAAATGAGCGCGCTCGGTCCAGCTATGATGTCCACCCCTGATCGATCTTAATCAGCGAATGGTCGTCTAACGCGTAATTGCGATAGCTCGAATATGGATAATCCTCCGCATTCTTGACCAGACTGGCGCGCATCGGATTGCGATGAATGTAATTCAATCGCTGTCGCAAAAAGCGCTCGGAGAAGATATTCTTGTCCCAATAGCTATCCTGCCATACCTTGTTTTTGCCGCGACCGGTTTCCTTGCCAGCGGCGGCGAACTGCTCAAGCAAATCTGCTCGTCCTTCCACTTCAGCTTGGCGAATCAGGCGCACCGCAGTGAATTTTTTGAAATCGCGCATGATGATGTCAAGCATGGCTTCGCCCCGTGGCCAAAGCAGTAAATGCAGGTGATCGAGCATAATCACGTAGCCGAGCAGTTTGAACTGATGCTTGTGTCGATAGAAGTTGAGGCTGCCCAGCAGCGGGAGAATGTAGGCGGAGTTTGTGAAAAGGTTAAGTCGGTTGTAGATGTTGGTGGTCACGTGGTAGATGTGGCCGGAAATGTGGTAGCGGCGTTGAGACATGGTTGGTTCGTTGGCCCGTTCGCATCTGAGGATGCTCACTCCGCTGTAATCTCCGCCCGCTCGGCCACCAGCGTCTGCATCCGCTCAACGGCCTTGCGCGAGAAGCGGACCTGGAGCCAGCGCCCAAAGAGCGCAAAGCCAATGCGGTACATCAAATTGGGAATGCGCCCCGTCTTCGAGTAGGCGTGGATGCGAAATTCGACGGCGCCCGTCTCCAGATATTTCCACACCGTAAATTCGATCTCGCCCTGCTCCCAGTGGCCTTCGAGCGTGTAGTAGCTAAAGCCCCACACGCGCGCCGGGCCGAGTTCGGTCTCGCGCGTTTCGTCGACGACGCCGCTGATGCGCACGCCAAAGTAGAAGCGAAAAAAGAGAAATTTCGCGCGCAGCAACATCACGCGATTGAGAATGTCATCGCTATCGTCGGGCACGTAGATGCCGGTCAGAATACCCGGATCGGGGAACTCGTAATTGCGCATAATCTCGACCGCCGTCTGCCACGGCCCATCGGTCACCGGATCACCCGCTGGCTCGGCGGGCAGCTCGCCCTGGTAGTCGTCGATGCGCCAGCCCGTGCCCTCGGTAAAGGTCTCGCGCTGTTCACGGTCAAAATTGGGGTTGGCGTCCGCCAGCGGCTCCAACTGGTCGGCATAGCGCTCGTGCAGCGGCGCACCCCGCCCGTTGCGTTTGTCGATGCGCTTCGTCTGGCGCGGCGCGGCTTTGCTCGATTCTTCCACAACCGGATGCTTCTCCGTCAGCACATCGATTTTGTCGATGAGCGTGCCGCCGCTTTCCTCGGCCACGCGCCGGCAGAAAAAGGTCCACAGCGATTTTTGCCCCAGCTTGCCCAGGCCGACTTTGTCATAGGCCAAATCCACTACCGCATCGCGGCTGCGCGCCCACGATTCAATGTCAAAGCGCAGCCCGCCTCCCTGGCGACCGTTGTCTCCCGGCAGCGACCCCAGCGAGAAGTGAATCTCGCCCGCCTCCATGTGCTCGTCCAGCGTGGCCAAGGCAAAGTGGGTGGGTTCCACCTCGATCACGCGCACCGGGCCGTCCCACGGGCCAGTAATGTGGATGTAGTATTCGTCGCCGACGCGCATCTTGCCGGCCGTGCCGCGTGTCTTCTCAAAGCGCGCCGTCTCCTGTGCCGAAAAGTCGTTGATATTACTCTGAATCTGCGCCATCAACGCTTGGGCGTCGACCTCGGCCTCGGCGATGTCTGCGCGGTAGCGGCGGTGAAAGAGCGGCCCCGCGCCATCCCGCGCCAGCTGAATGGGCTCGCGACCGCGCTCGCCGTCCGTGCCGTCCTGTGGGCGCAGGTGCGAAGGCGTCTCCGGCACAACGGGTTCGGCGTCGATGTCGTGGTGGCGCACGGCGGGCAGCCGTCGCCGCCACAGCCAGATGGCGATTAGCAGCGCCGCGGCTGTCGACGAAGCGAGCAAAAGCCAACGGGTGGAATGGCGTGGTAATGGGTTTGACATTATGTTCCTCGGGTGAATCGTTCGCCGTCGATCACGTCTTGAAGCAGCACGGGATCGACTCCGCTCGGAGCAGAGCCGTGGAGCACGGAGACATCGCCCGTTGTCTCCATCACAACGGCGTGTACGCTCTCCAGCGTAAGGACGTTGGCCAAACGCAGCTTTACATAAACGTCTTCTTCCGTAACGCGCGCCTTGTGCAGATTGTGGTGCAGCATCTCGCCGTGCACCATAAGCAGCAGCGGTTGGTTGTCTACCACCCGGCTCACGAAGGGTAGGCGGTGGCGCAAAATGGCCACCAGCACGTGCAATCCGTAGAGCATGGCCAGCGCCACAATCGCCTGCAGGAGCGGCGGCGTTTTGTTGACGATTGTCGCTGCCAGCAGCGAGCCAATTGCCAGCGCAATCGCAAAATCGAAGCCGGACATCTTGGAAAAGCTGCGCAGGCCAGCCAAGCGCGTAAAGAGAATGATGCTGGCGTAGAAGAGCACGGCGGAAACAACCACCATTCCCGCTGCGCCAAACGACGTTGTAATCCAATCCATGGGTTATCCCTTGAGAGGCGAGGTGGGCCACCACCGGCCTGAAATGCCAGCCTAATTTGCAAAACACGCTAAAGCGTATTCGACGAACCGTCTCTCAGTGCGCTTTAGCGCACTTCGCAAACTAAAGTAGAGTTGCGTCGAGAACAGGAGTTTGAGGAGCCAGTGACAGTCACTGTCCAGGCAAAATGGGGTAAGCTGTCCGGCTAGGGACAGTGACGGTCACTTAGACCGCGAACTCTTGTTTTCATTTTGCACGCACTTTAGGTGCTGGTTTCAATTAGCGCTGCGCATGGCCCGGCCCGCCAGCATGATTTTACCACCCACTCTGCCACGGATTCTCGTCGCCCGCTGTATCCGATGTCCCGCTTGCGCCAAAGCTACCTTTGGGCGCAACGCTGGCGTTGTCGTCCCAGCCGCCGTCCCAGGTTGCGCCCGTGGCCTCCACATCGCTCTGGGTGACGCTGCCCCATTCGCTGCCGCCCCAGCCCGCGCCGCCCCACGCCCCAGCGGATGATGCACCACCGTTGGTCGACGCGCCGCCCGCACTCGCCGCTTCGCCAAATTCACTGTTGTTAAAGCCGCCACTGCCAAAGCTGATGCCGGGTGCGCTGCTCGTCATCTGGTCGGCGGCGCGCTGCGTGGCCGCCACGGCGACGGACTCCAGCTCATCGTCATCGTAGCCGCGGCTGCGCGTGCGGGCGACGATGACCAGCAGCAGAAACAACGTCAGCGGCCACATGCAGAGGCCAACGGGCAGCGTGTAGAGCGGCAGCAGCCACGGATAAACGTAGCGCTGCGCCAGCGACGGGCTGCGCAGCGTCACGTCCAGCGTCTGCGTTGCCCCCGGCAGGCCGACCACATTAAGCGCGAGATCGCCGCTAAAGAAGGTTCCGCGCAGGGGATCGTTGGGCACGTCCTGCCGTACGAAGAAGGTGACGGGCACTTCGTAGAGCCCCGCCTCGTTGGGGTCGCCGGTGACTTCGACGGGGGGCATTTCTAAGTAATCAGTGGTCAGTGGGTTGGTGGATAGCGAGTTGTCGGTTGATGCTGATTCGCCGTTTGGACTTGCGCCGCTGGTTGCCGAGAACTCGGTGAGTTGCAGCACAAAGGGCGTGCGCCCCGTGAAGCGGACGAGCAACTCCTGCTCGATGCGCTCGCCGGAGTTGACCAAATCGCCCAAGTTCAGCTCGCTGTTGACAATCGACCACTCGACGGCCCGCACGGTCGCGCGCCAGTCGATCTGGTTTGGCGTAATTTCGTAGTCTACGCCCGCCACGCCGCGCGCCGGGCCGTTGAGCGCCAGCGCGCCCATACACGTTGCTGGCTCGACCACGTCGTTGCTTGTCAGCGTCAGCGGCAGCACCGTCTGCCCATCCCGCTCGGTGAGTTCGCCGCTGGTAACGCTCACGCCGGGGCAGCTGCTGCTCTCCATCGTCGCCGTCAGCGCGAAGGGCTGGCCGACAAAGCGCACGGGCAGCAGCGTCGTCTCGTTGAGCCGAAAGTTGGGCGAGGTGTCGAAGAGCACGTCCTCGAAGGCGGCGCGCTGGCTTTCGACGCGCGCGCCCGGTCTCGCCACGGCAAGCGTCACCGGCACAACGTCGCCGGGGCGGATCTCCACGTCGGTCGGGCGACCCGCGGGCGAGAGCGCGGCCAGCGTAAGTTCGCCGCTGTACTCGCCCGGTCGCAGATCGGCCAGCCCGTCGACGCGCAGCAGGTCGTTGACCGCGCCCGTCTCGGGCACGTCCAGCGCAAAGTCGAGCCGGGCGGGGGCCTCGGTCTCTTCCCCATCTTCGCCAATGCGGTTGAGCACCAGCTGCGCCCGCAGCTCGCCAATCTCCTCCACCGTGCCGGACGAAAGCTCAATCGGCCAGCCCTCTTCGGGCATGGTGGCGAGGTCAAGCGTGCCGTTGCTGAGCGGTAGGCCGCGCAGGTAGACCGCCGGGCGCAGCGTCAGATCGCCCTCGGCCCAGTCACTAAAGCGGATCGCGCCCGCGTCCTCCGTGGCCGTTTCGCCCTGCAAAATGTAGAAGACGCGGTAGCTGCGCCCGTCGCTGGGCGTAAAGCCGTCGTCGGTGCAGACGCGCCCTTGGCAGGACATGACGGCCTGGTAGACGGGTGTATCGCCTTCCCCTTCGGATTCGTCGAACACGTAGACGGTGGCCGACGGATCGGCCACCTCTGCCCCCGCCGCAAAGCCCACGCGCAGTCGCGCCCGCCCGTCGTCGAGCAAGCCGTTGCTGCCCGGCGCGGGGGAGATAACCTCCGCCGTGGGCAGATCGTCGCGCTCGGCCAGCACAAAGTCGCGCACGAGACGCAGCGGCTGCTCGTCGTCGCCGAGCTGGAGGGTGATGCGGCGCGGGCTTTCGTTGAGCAGCAGCGTGCGCAGCTCGTCCGTGCCAAAAGGGTCTAGGGGGGTGTTGCCGTTGTAGAGGATCGGCTCATCCGCGCCCGGGCCAATACCGCGGGCGACGAGCAGCGGTGGCTTGCCCGCCGGATAGTAGCGCGTCGACGCCGGGCTGTCCGCCAGGCTGGGCGGCGGGTTGACGAGCTGCGGATAGCTCGCGGCCTGGGCAACGACAAAGCCATTGCCGCCCGTCTGCGCCGTCCACACCATTTCATCCGCGCTAGCTTGCAGCGCCTCGCCCGTCACGAGGTCGACGCTGATGTTGGGGTCGTCGAAGTCGCTGGTGGGCACGACGGTGGCGCCGTTGTCCCCGCTGGTGCGCCGGAGCGAAGTCAGCGCGCCGCGGGGGGTGATGAAAGCGAGTTCCTGGACGCCGTGGGCCCGGCGCGTGGTCAGCCGCAGCGCATCGCCCGCCGTCTCCTCGATCACCGAGCGATCCGGCTTCATCTGGGCAAAGAGTTCGCTAAAGACCGTTAGCAAATCCTGAGCCGTGGCCGCCTCGCGCAGGCGACCGTCCGTAAACTGCTCGCGCAGAAAGTCGCCCTGGCAGCCCGCCGTCTCGTTGCACAACACCACGGGAAAGACCAACACCCCATCGGCTCGCAGCGCCTCCAGCAGCGCCGTAATCCGCTCCGGCTGCCCCTGCTCGCCCGGCTGCGACGAGGGCTCGCCGTCCGTCAGCAGCAGGACGTAGCGCGTGCGTTCGCTGCTTTCCTGGCCAAGCAGCAGATTGCTCGCGGCCTGCAGGCCCAAATCAATGCGGGTATAGCCGCGGAGGTTGAAGTTGGTTGGCGGCTGGAGCGTGGCGGCGAGAGTGCGTCGATTGGTCGCATCGCCTACGGGCTGAAGCGTGCCCAGTGCGCCAGCGCCCTCGGCGGCATTGTCAAAGCGCACGATGGCGAGCCGATCCGCTGGGTCGGCGAGCTGGAGCAGCAGGCGGGCGGCGCTGTAGCGCAGATTGCTCGGATCGCTCGGTGGGTTCTCGCTGGGTTCGCCGCAGGGCGGGCCAAAGGGGGGCGCATCCTGCGGCCAGGGCCAGCAGGTTGCCATGCTGCCCGAATCGTCCAGCAGCACGACCACGTCGATGGGCTGGGTCGGGTCGCCGTAGTCGATGTCGTCGCCGGGGTCAGTTTGGGCGCGGGTAGAGGCTGTCGTTGCAAACAGGAATGTTGCGAGGAGAATGACGACGGCTAGGGTTTGTCGAATGGGTAGGTGGCTCATAAAATACGGAAACGAACGGGAGGGCAGTCCAGTTCCACTTGTCGAACCGGCGGAGACGTTCAGCCGAGAATCGTATACGGGAAGCGGGGGGAAGTCAATTTTGGGGGCGCGACCGTGCGTTTCGCGAGCAAAGGCGACCGCGCTTTATGGCCAACGACCGACGCGGGATTCATTCCGCGTCTACTTTGCAAAACGCGCTCAAGCGCGTTGGGTGAACAATCTTGCGTACGCTTCAGCGCATTTTGCAGGGGAGGCGTTGCTCGCGTAGCGATCGCTTCGACCTTTTAATCCACGTCGGTTGTGACGAATCGGGTGGGCCCCGCCCGATGCCGATGCAGGTACGCTACCACTGAAGGCAACCAATGAACTATCCCATCAAGCCGCTGGACGTTGCCGAAGAAAATCGCACCGTGCTGGAGCAGATCATCGACGTGCGGCGGCGGCTCTTCCCCGACAACGACCGGATGACCGTCGACGAGTGGATATACTGGACGCGCGCGCCCGATCCAGCATGGCTCGACCAATACTTTTACGTGTCGCTGGACGAGCGCGCCGTAGCTTCGCTGCATCTGTATCAATCGCGCGGCGCGTACAAGCCGGGTCGCTACAGTCTCTACATCGAGGTGCATCCGGATTATCAGCGACGCGGGCTGGGCACGCAGCTTTACGATTTTGGTCTGCTCAAACTTGCGCCGCGGCAGCCCACGGAGCTGCTGAGTACCACCTATGAGAATTGTGCAGAAGCGCTGGCTTTTTTGCACAATCGCGGCTTCGAGCCGGTCATGCGCGAACCCATTTCCGCACTCGATTTGACCGCCTTTGACCCGGCAGCCTTTGCGGAGACAGCGGCACGCGTGGCCGGAGCAGCCATTGAAATCCGCCAATTGAGCGAAGGGCAGGCGCGGGTCGCCGACTGGCCGCGCAAGCTCTACGCACTCTGGCACGCCGTGCTCAGCGACATTCCCTCGTCGGGCGAGCGCAAGCTGGATGCGTTTGAACGCTGGCAGGCGCGTGTTCTCGACGCGCCCCATTTTGATCCATCGCTTTGGTTCGTCGCCATTGATGGGGCGAATGGGCAATTTGTGGGCCTCAGCACCTTTTACACGGGCGAGCCGGGCAGCGACACCATCGGCACGGGCTTGGCGGGCGTGGTGCGCAGCCACCGCCGGCGCGGCATCGTCACCGCGCTCAAGGTCTACGCGCTCTCCTGCATGCAGAAGCTTGGCTTTCAGCGGACCACAACGGGCAACGAGGAAAACAATCCCATGTATCAAATCAATCTGCGGCTGGGCTATGAGCCGCTGCCCGCGCGCTTGAGTTTGGTGAAAACGCTAGATGAGGCGCGAGGCGAATGACAGCAACCTGGGGGGAATCTTGTGTTCGTCGTCGATTGAAATCCATCGAATTTGAGTAATCGATTCGTTTGCCACCAACAGATTTCTCCCTCCGGTCGAAATGACGCTCCTTACTTTTCTGCGGCCCTTTGCGCCTTCTCAGCGCCTCCGCGTTAAATCTTCACCACGTTAGAAATATCATGAATCTCCGTATTGCCACCACACCCGCCGATCGCCTCAAGTGCATTTGCATCCGCGCCATCGTTTTTATGCACGAGCAACACTGCCCCTACGCCGAAGAAATCGACGGCCTGGATGAGGGCGCGCTGCACGTGCTGGGCGAAGTCGAGACGGCGCACGGGCCAGAAAATATCAACACAGAGCCGGTCGCCACGGCGCGCATTCGCTTCCTGGGCGAGCCCGCCACGGATGATTCAGCGGGCGGCTGGGCCAAGCTGGAGCGCATTGCCATCCGCGAGGCGTGGCGCGGCGGCGGGCACGGCCACGAGCTGGTCGAGTTTTTGGTGGAGACGGCGCGCTCGCGCGGGTACACGCGGCTAAAGATGCACGCGCAGTCGCATCTGGTGGAGTTTTACGAGCGGCACGGCTTTGTCGCGCGGGGGGAGGAATTTGTCGAGGCGGGAATTTTGCATCGGGTGATGGTGCGGGAGGGGTAAGCGTCATCATTCTGGCTACTTGATTTCATGGCCTCACACCTCCCCCAACCGCCGCCGCAACGCCACCGATAAATGCGGCTCCTCCCTAACTAATCTCAGCAAAAACGCCTCACACTCCTCGCGTGACAGCTGACCAATCGCCGCCGCAAAATCGACCTGCGGCATCTTCGCCACTTTCGCACTCGCCTTCGCCGCTGCCTTGACTTCACGCGGGCTCAGTCCGCACCAGTCGACGAACGCCTGTAACGAAGCCGTCAACCCATCCAGGCCCGGCGGGACGGGTGGCTCCGCCGCATCTTCATCCAGATCGGCGTCGCCGTTTAATTCCAGCGCACGCAGCCAGGCAAGGTAGAGCACGCGGTGATCGCCGTGCAAGATGTCGTTGCGCAGCGGGGCCAGCGAGCCGAGCCAGCCTTCAAATTCGATCCACTCATCCGGCGGCTCTTCCTCGCTCAACTCGAAGCTGAGAATCTGATAGTTGCCCACCGCGTGCAGCGAAATATAGTGCTCAACCAGGTAAGGCTGCATGGATTCAGCGTCCAGCAGCTCCGCCGGAAATCGAAAAGCAAGCCGCTGCTCGCCCCAGTTGGCCGCATAGAGAAAGGCGTCGAAATAATCGGCCAGCACGTCTAGCGGCTCGTGCTTGAAATCACCCCAGCTGTAGTCGACCCAAGCGCCCGTCGCCGAGACGGTGATGTGGCTGGAGAGCTGGTCGACGGCGACCCGTTCGGGGCTGGTGAGCGGACGGTCGATGGTCTGCCACTCGTAGTATTGATATTCACTCATCATGCACACCCTTTCGCTATGTAAATCTTCCAAGCGAAATCTATATAACAGATTCTTTATGCGACGACTTTGTCACAACAGCTGCCCCGCTGAACTGTACTAAAATTTGTCCGGGGTCACGCCGCAATTTATTTGACCGCTAAATTTTTGCCACGTCAACGTGTCTGGTGGTATCTTCATCGATTCACAGGCAAATGTCAACCACGATGACTAAAATCAGGTTAATTATGAAAGCCAGCGAACTCTCCAAGCTCGGCGTTCCCTCTGGCGAGGCCATGCGGCTGGCCGGGCTAGCCGTGCGCGAGGCGACTCGACGCGGCATCAGCAAGAAGAATGTGCGCAAGCAGATCGCGGGCGTGGTCGCCAGCCCACAGGCTCATCTCGACCATGCGGTCTACGCCGACCTGGCCGCTTTCTTACAGGGCGCACAGGCAGCGCAAGCCGAGCAAAGGCAGGTCGACGCGCTGCGCGAGACGCCCGCGCCCTTTGCGACGTGGGGCGAAAATCTCGACCCCCACGCCATTGCGCAGATGGAGAATGCGGCGCGGCTGCCCGTGGCCGTGCGCGGCGCGGTCATGCCCGATGCGCACGTCGGCTATGGCCTGCCCATCGGCGGCGTGCTGGCGACGCGCAACGCCGTCATCCCCTACGCCGTCGGCGTGGACATCGCCTGCCGCATGAAGCTGAGCGTGCTCGACCTGCCGCTCAACGCGCTCGACGGCCAGCGCGACCGCCTCGCCAACGCCCTGCGCAACGAAGCGAGCTTTGGCAAGCAGACCTTCAACCGGCAGCGCGATCACGACGTCATGGATGAGGATTGGTCGACGACGCCGGTGACGGGGGCGCTCAAGGATCGGGCGTGGCGGCAGCTGGGCACGAGCGGCGGCGGCAACCACTTCGTGGAATTTGGCACGCTGGAAATTGCGGGGGCGGAAGAGGCGGCGCGGCTGGGCGTGGCGCCGGGGACGTACCTGGCGCTGCTCAGCCACAGCGGCAGCCGCGGCGCGGGCGCAGCGGTGGCCGAGCACTACAGCAAGCTCGCGCAAGAGCTGCATCCCCACCTGCCCAAGGAGCAGCGTTACCTCGCCTGGCTCGATCTCGACGGCGAGCCGGGTCGCGACTACTGGGCGGCCATGGAGCTGATGGGTCGCTACGCCGCGGCCAACCACGCCGTGATTCACCGCCACGTGGCGCGGGCCGCGGGCGCGGACATTCTGGCGACGGTGGAAAATCACCACAACTTTGCCTGGCGCGAGCAGCATGTCGACGAAGACGGCAACGTCAGCGAGCTGATCGTCCACCGCAAGGGGGCGACGCCGGCGGGAGAGGGCGTGCTGGGCGTGATTCCCGGATCGATGGCCAGCCCGGCTTACGTGGTGCGGGGGCGCGGCAGCGACCTCGCGCTCGATTCGGCCTCGCACGGGGCCGGTCGCCAAATGAGCCGTCGCCAGGCCAAGGAGGCGCTGACCTGGTCAGACGCTAAGAAACAGCTCGCCGCCGGGGGCGTCACCCTGCTCTCCGCTGGGCTGGACGAAGTGCCCGGCGCGTACAAGAACATTGACGAAGTGATGGCCGCGCAGACGGACCTGGTCGAGGTGCTGGCGCGCTTTGATCCAAAAATCGTCAGGATGGCGGGTGGGCAGCTGGCGAATTAGGAGATTAAACTCATGAACCCCAACCCCTTCGATATCCTTGACGCCTCCCGCACCGACGCGTTGGAACTCGGCGACCCCAACGCCAACCTCATCTTTCTCGCCACGAGCGACGCCGCGGGCCAGCCCAGCGTACGCACGCTGATCCTGGAACACATCGCCGAGCGCAGCCTGCTGATTTTGATCAACCGCCTACAGCCCAAATGGGCGGATTTGCAGGCGACGGGCAAATACGAAGTGCTGCTCTGGTATCCGCTGCTGCAACATCAGTATCGGCTGCGCGGTACGCTGCGCGAAGCCTCGCCCGCAACGCTTCGCACCACTTGGCAGCGCCGCCCCACGCCCCACAAGCTGGCCGACTTGGCCTACAGCGAAGCCTGGCGACCCAGCGCGCCAATCAACGCCATCGACGACTTCCGCGCCGAAGTCGAGGCAGCGCGCACCCGCTACCCGGACAACCCGCCACGGGAAAACGCCTCCAAACATTCGGTGGCCGTCTGGCTGGAAGCGACGGCGGTGGAGGTGCTGCTCGGCTCGGTAGCGGATCGGCTGCACGACCGTCGCCTCTACGAGTGGCAGCACGGCGCGTGGGCATCGCACGCGCTGATTCCGTGATGTGTGAAGGCCCAGAAATTGATCCACGAAGGGCACGAAGGGCACGAAGAAAGAATGTTAACCCTCTTCCTTCGTGTCCCTTCGTGCCCTTTGCGGATCGCCTCTTCTTAAACTACCTGCACGCTTAGAAAAACTCAATCGAGTTGACCAGCCGATCCAGCTGCAGCTCCAGCTGCGGATCGTTCTCCGCCACCGCCACGCGCACGCAAAAGCTGCCGCCGACATCCACAAAGCCGGGCGCGCAGTATTCGTAGATCACGGCCCCGCCCGCTTGATTTTGGCGCACGCGCTTCGTGCCCGGCTTGCCGCCGATCAGAATGTCCGTCAGCTCGACCGTGTCCGGCGGGATCACCTGGTAATAATTGGTCGTGTAGAAGCGCAGCGACTCCTCGATTTGCTCGCCGGGGATGCCAAGCGTTTGCGCTTCGAGCACGGTGGGGTCAAGCTCCGCGCCGGGGTCGGGGGCGGGCGCCCAGGGGCTGGGGTAGTTGAAGGCAACGTTGAGCCCCCTGGCGCGCGGCCAGCCGAGCGTGCTCAATTGGAGCAGATCGGGCGTGGGCGTGGGCACGATGGTGGGGGCAAGGCCGATCAGCGTGAGGTCGTCCAGGTTGACGTCGAGCTCGATAAAGGGCACGCCCCACTTTTTCCACACGCGGAAAAAGATTGTCATCACCTCGTCCTCCGCTGTGTAGCGGATGCTGGCGCGCTCGAAGCGGCCCGGCTCCAGCCGCGGGTAGTAGCTGTTAAAGCCCACGTCCTGCCAGTTCTCCACCGCCGTCCAGTCGTCCGTCTCCTCGTACAGCCAGCCGACCTGCACCCGGTAGCGACCGGGGTCGACGTTGGGGCCAAATTCGGTGGTGCGGATCATGCCCGTCAGGCCGATGGTGTAGGGTTCGCCGGGGACGACGCGCACCGTCTGGTAGATGCCGGCATAGCGGTCGTTGTCGGGAATGCCAAAATCGAAGGTGTTGATCTCGATCAGCACGCTGCTCTCGCCGCTTGGCACCACCGGGTCCCACATGTCGTTGTAAAAGCCGTAGGTGGCGCGGCCCAGGTTGGAGAAGCAGCCCCAACCCAGCGGCACCTCCACCGGCACCGCCGCGCAGCCCGCCACTTCGCGAAAGCCCTGCTCAAAGTCACCGTTGACAAAGAGACCGCTGAAGCGCGTCTGGCTCTGGGCGGGCAGCCAGAGTGCTGCCGCGATCAGCAGCAGAAGCGGCAGAGCCAACGCGACGCGCGGAAAAAATTTGTGCATGATCAAGCCATTGGACCACGAATTGTATAAATGACGCGAAGTTGTGTTCTTTATTCGCATCACTTGCGCAATTTGCGGCAAAGATGTTTAGATTTTGCGGTGTGGGCGGCGCAGTGGATGGTTCGGTGAAAACACCGCTGCAAGCGTAGCAGAAGCGAGCCCAAGCGACAAACCGTCCATTAGTCGCGTCAATTGGTTGGCGTCCACGTGGCCGTAGGTGCGGCGTCGGGCACGGCTCCCGTTGGCGTTATGGTCGCAGTGGGTGTAAACGTCGCGGTTTCCGTGGGCAGCACCGCGGGCGTCTCGGTTGGCACCTCGGTTGGCACTTCCACCGTCAGCGTCTCCGTGGGTGTCGGCTCAACCGTGGGTGGCTCGACGGTGAAGGTCTCCGTCGGCACGATAATCGCTAGCGTCGGCGTCGGCGTCGGCTCGACTTCGGCTGGCGGCACGGTGGGCGTTGGCAGCACGAGCGTCGGCGTGGCCGTGGGCGCAATTTCCAGCGGCGCAGCGGTGGCCGTCCAGGTGGGCGTGGGCGGCGGCAGCGGCGTGGGCGCTTCGTTGTTGACGAAGAGCCGCACGTCGGCGGCGTAGTTTGCGCCGTTGTCACGGTAAACGAGCAGCCGCAGCGTGTGCGGCCCGTCGGCCAGGGCGCGCGTATCCCACTGGCCGAGCACGCTGTTGATGACGGGCGAGCCGTAGGGGCCAGCAATCGGCTCGCTAAACGCCTGGGGATCATGGCTGACGCCGTAGCGCAGTTCGTAGCGGGCAAAGCCCGTTACGTTGGCGCTGCCCTCCACCGTTACCACGCCACCAACGGTACTGCCGTCGCCTGGCGAAGTGACGCGCACCTCGGCATCCACCGCGATTGGCTCGTCGCCGCCGCTGTCGCCATTATCTTCGTTGTCTTCCCCATTGTCGACTACGCCGCTGCCGCTATCACCATCGCCGCTATCACCATCGCCACCGCTGTCGTTATCCAGCGCCTCGATTGGCGGCTGCGCGATGCCGTTGCGTTCGGCCCACTCCCGGTAGGGACGGGGGTAGACTTTGAAGAGGCGCTCCTCCACCTGGTCGTCCGGCGTGTTGTCGTCCGCCACGCGATTTGAGTCTCGCTGCAGACGGATGCGCCGGAAGAGGTCGTGCTCGGGGCCGAGCGGACGCGCGCTGGTGCTAAACCAGTCGGTCGTGCGCCGTTCGCAGGCCTCGCTGGGCTGGGTTCCCGTCTCTTGGCAGATTTCTACTTGAAGCATCCCGTCCGGCGGCACTTGAAAATTAAGCGCGGTTTTGTCGCTGTGGTAGGTGCGCATGAAGTCGTTCCAAATCGGTCCCGCGCCCGCCACGCCCGAAATGTTGATCATGTCGGAGTTGTCCGCATTGCCGACCCACACGCCCGTTACAACCTGCGGCGTATAGCCCAGCGTCCAGTTGTCCTTGAAGTCATTGGTCGTACCCGTCTTGGCCGCCACGGGACGGCCTTCCGGCAGCGTCAGCACTGAATTGGGGCCAAAGCTGGGCGCGCGCGCTTCGTTGTCGCTGAGCACGTCGGTGAGCAAGAAAGCGTCGGCGGCGCTGACAACGGGTAGCCCGCCGCCGGGCACATTCTCGTTCTGGCAGGGCGGCACGTTGGGGTTATCGCCGCCCGTCTCACAGACGGTTGACTGATCGCTCCCAATGATACGCGAGATGGTGACGGGCGGCACGAGTCGCCCCCCGTTGGCAAGCACGCTGTAGGCCGTCGTCATCTCCAGCAGCGGCACTTCGCCCGCGCCGAGGCTCAGGCTCAGGCCGTAATAGGGCGCATTTAGCGTCGTCACGCCGACGTTGCGCATCGTCTCCAAAAAGGGCTCCAGCCCGTTGCCCTGCTCGCGGATTTCGTTGAGCGCAAAGACCGCCGGAATGTTGTATGAATTAGCCAGCGCCGCCCTCAGCGTCACGATGCCGTGGTCGTTGCCGTCGTAGTTGACGGGGACGTAGGGCTCGTTGGCCCCGTCGTCAAAGCTCTGGGTGATGTCCGGCAGCAGCGTGCCCGGCGTCCACGGCGCGCGCTCGTTGTCGGGCAGGTTGATCTGCGGCAGGTTGCCCTGCTCAAAGGCGCTGAGGTAGACGAAGGGCTTGATCGAGCTGCCGGGCTGTCGCGGCACCAGCGCCATGTTGACCTGGCCGTCGATCTCCACGTTGTCAAAATCCGCGCTGCCGACAAAGGCCAGCACTTCGCCCGTCCCCGGCTCCATGGCGACCAGCGCACCGTTGGAGACGTTGCGATCGCTCAGCGCCGAAACGTTGTCGAGCACAATTTGCTGCGCCTGGTCTTGTAGATCCAGGTCGAGCGTGGTTTCCACGCGGAAGCCCGCGGAGAGCGGCTCGGCTGTGCCCAGCAGATCGGTCATCTGTTCCAGCTGTTGGCGCACATAGACGACAAAGTGGGGGGCGCGCAAGCTAAACTCAATGGGCGCAAAGGTCAATTCCTGGCCCTCGCGCCACGCGGCATCTGCTTCCGGCGCAGTAATATACCCCTGTTCAACCATCAAGCCCAGCACCACACCTTGCCGTACATCGGCGCGGTCTCGATTGGTGTAGGGATCATAGTAAGCGGGCAGCTGCGGCAGACCAGCCAGATAGGATGCTTCCGCCAGCGACAGTTCGGATACATCTTTGCCAAAGTATGTTTCCGCCGCCGCCGCCGCCCCATAAGCGAGGTTGCCGTAGTAGACTTCGTTGAGATAGAACTCCAAAATTTGCAGCCGGTCGTTGCTGTAGAGGCGGGTGATTTCCGCCGAGAGCACGGCCTCCTTAATTTTGCGATCCAGCGTGCGCTCCGGTGAAAGGAAGACGCGCTTGGCCAGCTGCTGCGAGATCGTCGAGCCACCGGAGACAAATTCGCGCTCGCGGACGGCGTAGTAGATGGCGCGAACCAGCGCAATCGGATCGACGCCGGGGTGGTCAAAGAAGTTGGCGTCCTCGGTGGCGACGGTCGCATTGATCAAAAAATCGGGAATGCGATCGATGGGCACGTAGTTGCGCCGCCCCTCGTTGGCATCCAGCGCTTCGTTGAGCAAGTTCCCGTTGCGGTCGTAGATGCTGGTCGTCTGAAACTCATCCGCCACGCGCTGGCTCAGCTGGCTCGGCTCCGCGCCATCCTCGCTCAAGCTGCCCGCCACCACCACGTAGCCCACCAGCCCGCTGCCCAGCCCCAGCAGCGCCAAAATCACAAAGACGAGCGCGCCCGAAATCGCCCCGCGCACGAGCGGCGAGGTTGAAGCCGCGCGCTGGCTAGCGCGCCCGGCGGCGTTGGCAAGTTGTCGCGCCGGGCCGCGATCGCCCGGCTGTAGTTCAAATCGGCTCATGGTTGTATTGCTTATTTCTTGTTGCGTATTGCATGGTGGACAAATTGTGTTCTATCCGTGGATGGAACGCTGCCGGCGAGCCCTCAAATCATTGACCGTTGACTATTTAATTCTATCTCGGCCAGTGCCACGGCAGCGTATTCTGATAGACCCACGCCGCCAAATGCAGCCCCTGCAGCAAAATCAGCGGCGACGCGCCCGCCACCAGCGCGCGCCCGTGGCCCAGCACCCTCGGCAGCAGCGCCGCCAGCAGCAGCGTCGACGAGATAGCGCTCAGGCTGAACAAGTCCCAGTCGCGCTGCCCGCCGTAGTCTGGGTTCCAGACGAGGGTGAGGAGCAGGTGGAAGCTGGCGGCGAAAGTTAAGAATAGTG
This sequence comes from Caldilineaceae bacterium, assembly GCA_965213535.1. Classification (GTDB taxonomy): domain Bacteria; phylum Chloroflexota; class Anaerolineae; order Caldilineales; family Caldilineaceae; genus JBCCFC01. The sequence goes on along the minus strand of OZ243888.1, from coordinate 3,688,034 downwards.
CGTAGTGCGTAGTGCTTATTGCGGAAGAGGTTGGTTCGCTGGCGGCAGCTACTGCATTTTGACCTTCACCACTCGGTAAATTCGAGCCTTCGCGACTTAACCAACCGCCGGCAATAAGCAGTAAGCAATAAGCAATCCCCACGCCTGTAATGGGCGCAACCAACAGCTGCTCGTTCAGCACATCGCGCAGGTGCAGCCAGCTAAACATCGTGTAGCGCTCAAAGTACGTCTCCGTGGCGAAGAGCGGGACGAGCCAGCGCGCGTCGCCGCCGCCGGGCTGGTCGCGCGTAAAGAGCGCGTCGACGCCGTGATTGCCCGCTTCCATCAGCGCAACGGTTCCCAATGCGACCCCGATCATCGGCAGCGCAATCTGTAAGACGATAGACCAGAACGCGGGGTTCCCCAACAAATTTAACGCGGCGGCGCGGTGGCGCGGCGCGTTGCTCTTTAAGGAACCACCCCTTTGCGCCTTTGCGCCTTTGCGTTGAATTTCTCGCCATCCCAAATAAAGCAGGCTCGGTGCAAGAATCACCGTACTTGGATGGGTAGCGTTCGTTATCGCCAGCGCCAGAGCAGCCAGCCAAATTGGCGTGCGCCCGCTCAGCGCGCGCAGGCCGAGCCAGAGATAAATTAAAATGCCAGCGGCGGCAAAGCTGTAGTTCTCGATGTAGCCAAAGAACAGCTGCATCACCCCAATCGTCAGCAGCAGCCCGGCCAGCAGCCAGCCGGGGGCTAGCACTCGCGTGAGCACGCGGTCGCGGGCGAGGGCGAAGGTCGCGCCGAGGTAGAGCAGCCCGGCCAGCGGGCTGAGCAGATGGTAAACGGGCATCGCGCCGCGCTCCAGCTCGCCCCAGCGCAGGGGTTCGTGCAGCAGCCGCCACGTCTGCGCGTGCAGCCACACGTCGAGCGGGGCCTGCCACGAATGGGTCAACCGCAGCGCTTCATCTGGCCACGCCACGGCGTTGATCAAAATTTCGGCGTCGCCCCAGCGCGTGTGGGCCGTGGGGAAAAGGTAAAAGGCGAAGAAAAAGGTGGCAAGCAACAAGCCGCAGGTGGCAAGCGGCAAGCCTCGGCCCTGCGCCAGATGATGCTCGACGTTACCAATTACTTGCTGCGGCGCAACAAGCAACAAGCAATAAGCAGTAAGCAACCCAACCCCTACTGCGCCTGCAAGCACCCCCCACCCCGGCACGTACTGCACCATCCACAATCCCCACCAAGCGCCTTCGGTGCTATCGAGTTCGGGGATCACCGTGGGCGCGGGCGGCAGGGTGCGCACGTAGAGGTGCAGGCCCAGCAAGCCCAGCGCGAGCGCGTGCAGGCCCAGAACGGCCAAGCGCGGCCCGACGCGTGGCGCGCTGGACGCGTGCGCCGCAGCAGAAGCCGCTGGCTGTCGGGCGGACGCGGAATTCATGCGCTACTGCTCGTCGATCACCAAAAAAGTCGCCGCCACCCAGCCGCCCGCCGGATTTTCTTCGGGGCTGGTGTTCGTCTCCTCCGCGGCGGGGATGCGCGCCCACAAACCGTCCTCCGTCAATTCGAGTACGGGGTAGCGGTCGCCGTTGTAGATGCGCCCCAGAACCTCGGCCTCCGCATCGGGTTCCGTGCGCACGTTGAGCCGCTGGCCCGCCGTGACGACGGTGGCCAAGCCAAGCGCTGGCCCCGGTGTCGACGTGGGCAACAGCACGGCGGCGGGCGTCACCGTGGGTACGGGCGTGGGCGTGCGCGTGCGCGTCGCGCTGGCATCGGCATCGGCGCTGACATCGCCATCGCCATCGGCATCGGCGCTGGTTGAGACTACATCCGTTGTAGTGTTTGTGGCCGTCACGGTATCGGTGAGGATCGCGTCCGGCACCTCTGCATCGGTGGCGACTGTATCGGTGGCGACTGTATCGGTGGCGACTGTATCGGTGGCGACTGTGTCGCTAGCAGTGACTGCGTCGCTAGCAGTGACTGCGTCGCTGGTAATCACGACAACGCTGTCGGTCAGCATATCGGTTGCCGAAACGAGCACGCTGGAGATAACGCCGGTGGTCGAAAGGCCAAGCGTCTCGCTGATGGCCTCGGCGCCGTCGGCCACGCTCTCCTCCACTTCCCCCGCCTCCACTTCCCCCGCCTCATTGACCGCATCCACATCGACAATCGCCAGTGTTGTAATATCGCCCGACACCTCGACAAAGCTGGCCGAGACCCAGCCGGTGGGGCTGCGCGCGCTCTCCACCTCGGAGAAATCGAGCTGCACCCACTCGCCGTTGGAGGTAATCGCCAGCACGGCAAAGAGATCGCCGCGCGCCGCGCCGCCGATCACCTCGCCGTCGTCGTTCGGCGTCAGGCGGACGCGCAGCGAGCGCGTGTCGATGGTTGCCGTTGCGCCGATGGAGCCCGGGGCGGCGGGAACGGGCGTCCCTTCATCGTCGGCAGCTTCATCATCGTCGATCGGCTCGGTGGTGGGCTCATCGGTGGCAACAGCGTCGGCGAGCGTGCCGTTGTCCGCCGCTTCGTCCGTTGCTTCGTCCGTTGCTGCGTCCGTTGCTTCGGCGGGCGCGGTGGCCGTCGTGCGCACGATGGGCGTCACCACGGGAATGGTCGGCGTGGCGGTAGCGAGGCCGTTGAGCGCGGAAGCGTCGCAGGCGGCCAGCAGCAGGGCGGAGAGGAGCAAGCAAAGTTGAAAACGTTTCATGGTCAAGTCTTTCAGCGTCATCACGAGGTCGTCACAGCGTCATCACAAGTCGAGCAGCATCATAGACGCTGCGTCGCCATGCGCCAAAAAATCAGTTTCGATGCAATTGAAGTGCGGGGTGTTTTTTGTTATAATATACTCTAATTGCTAACCTCTAAAGGTCTTATCGTCAAGTAAACAGGCAAGATTTGGCTAAATTGGCTTTTATGTTCACCAAACAGCGCTTCTGTAGTTCGCAACGCCTGAGTTGACTGCGGATGATGAACGTCATGTCGAGTCAGTCCTGTCCATTTTCCCCCATACAGAGGTGGAAAAAGGTTAGCAATTAGCGTATATAATGTGTAATGGAGATGCAATATGGATCAGAGGTATATAGATAACCTCTTTGCTTGGGTGTGGGTCGACCCTGCTGGTTACATCGATAATCAGTTTGAAACGGCTGAGCACTCTTCATAGATTGCCTCATAGATTGCCTCAATGTGGAAAAACTCAACATGCAACCGACCTTATCACTCCTGCAATCAGCAGAGCCGACGGAACACCCCCACATCGTGCGCGTAGCAACTATTGGCAACGGCGAACCAATCATCAAAAACAGCCGTGTCAGCGTGCGCCTGATCGCTGAATACTACAAAGCTGGCCTAACGGTTGAGGAGGTGCAGCGCGACTATCCTCATCTAGACCCTGCCGCCATCTACGATGCGATCAGCTACTACATCGATCACCAAGATAAAATTGAAGCGTTGATTGAGGAAAACCGCATCGAGAACGTGCTAAACCGCACGGGCTATTACCTGCGTGAGAATGGCGTTTTCTATCGCCCGGATGCGTCTTAATTTGACTCATGGCAGCGGTTAAGCTTTACCTCGATGCCGATGTCACGGCGGCTCTATCGCTGGCTACAATGCTTCGGCAGCGCGGCTTTGATGTCGTGAGTGCCGTGGAGGTCGGTAGCGACGACTGGGGCGATGCGGAGCAACTCGCTTACGCTATTGAGCAGGGACGAGCGTTGCTCACGTTTAACGTCAAGGATTTTGTCCCCCTTGTCGATCTCTTATACAAACGAGGGCAGGACTTTCCAGGTCTTATCGTCTCGCCACAGATTAAGGGTGCGCAATTCTCTTTGCTTTTGCGTTTGATATTGAACCTGCTCAATCGTGCCGATGACGCATCAATGCGCAATACGATCCGCTTTCTCCAGGAATTCCGTTAATCCCCCCACGCACACAGCGACCGCAAATACTCCGCCGACCCGTCCCTTAACCACCCATCCAGCTGCGCCACTTCCTTGAGCTGCTGTCCGCGCACCCGCGGCACGGCTACAAAGCGCGACTGCGTCTCCGGCAGCAGCGTCATGTCGACCCACAGCTTCTCAAACTGCGTCACGGGGAAGACATCCTCCTGCCCCTTGCCCCAGCGCTTTTTGACCTCCTTGAGCGTAATGTACGTCGGCATCCGCGCCGCCAGCGCGCGCACGGCGTCCGCCACGCGCGCTTCGTCGCGCAGCTCTTCGCGCGTCAGCCCAAACAAACTCAGCAGCCGGTCAATGTCGATCCACGTGGTGTTGGAATTGTAGTACGAGAGCCGAAATTCCGTGCGCTCGTCCGGCAGCGCCAGCCCCTCGACCAAGCGCAGCGCGCCGTCGACCCGCGCCAGGCCGCCGCCCCGGTCGTCGAGGCGGCGCGAAATTACCTCGAAGGTGAGCGCCGCCCCGTCGTCGACGTGCTGACGGTGCAGGCCCAGCAGCGCGGGGTCGACGTGCGCGCCGAGCGTGTCGATGTTGTGGAGCAGCAGCGTGCGCAGCTGCGGTCGCGCGGCCAGCAGGCTGGCGAGCGTGCCGTTGAGCAGCAGGTTGGGCACTTCGTACCAGTGGCCGGTGGGGTGCAGGCACTGCGTCGGCAAATTGTCGACGTAGTCGCTGCCCTCGCCCATCGATTGTGCCCAGCCGATCAGCGCGCCGTGCAGGCTTTCCTGCACCTTTTGCGCCTGTTCGTCCAGCAGCTGCTGCGGCTGCTCCTCCCACGCAAAGCGCAAATCCCTCGCCGTGGGGATCAGCCGCAGGCCAATGCTGCGACCGGGGGAGAGCCGCAGCAGGTTGTCTGGATAGCCGTAGTGGTCGACCTGCTCCAGATAGCGCGCAATCGGCTCGTGGGTGAGGTAGCTGGTCGTGAAAATGTGTGGCAGGGCGGCGTTGAACTTCCGGTTGGTGCGGCGGCTCTTCGCCAAATGCACCTCGACAAACGAGCGGTGTGCCCCGTCGATTTTGGCAAAGGGGTTGAGCGCCTTGACGACGCCCGCGCCCTGTGTCCAGCGGCTGCCCGCCCCACCCGCCAGCGTCACCACGGCGACTTCGCCGTTGGCGAGGGCCTGCTTGCCCGTTGCTTGTAATGTGGCCCAATCGCGCTGCGACAAACTCCCAGCGCGATCCATCCCATTCCCACCGGAAATTTCGGCACGAGACAAAGTAGCACCGGGCGGCACGCCAGACCTCTCCCCCAAACCCCCTCTCCTCAGAGGAGAGGGGGCTTCACCCGACTCGTTGACGACAGGCTCGCGCAGAGGGGGAGAGGTCGAACGCCCCGACTCTTGCCGCAACCCCGTTACGTCGTCGACATCGCCCGGCTGCACGTCCTCGATTTGAACGCGCGGCGGCAGCCGATTTTGCGCCAGCCCGATGCGACCGCTGCGCAGGTCGGCGCGAATTTGCTCGTGCTGCGTGCGGTCAAAGCCGAAGCGCTCCAGCAGTGCGCCCAGCGACTGCTCGCTATCGACGCTTTCCTCGGCGCTGGGTACGAGGCGGTCGAAGAGCGACTGCACGAGCGCCGGGTCGCTGCGCGAGGCGCGGCCAAAGCGGTCCAGCTCGTCGCGCTGCTGGGGGGAGAGCCCGTGCTGGCCCGCGCGCAGCAGGGCGGGCACGATCAGCGTGTAGTAGCCAGCGGGCAGCAGGCCGCCATTTTTCTCTGATTCGGGCCTTTGCAAATCGGCGAAGGTGCCGTGCTCGTTGATGGCAAAGTCGTAGACAACCGGCTCCATGGCAAAGGGCACGGCGTCCTGCAGCCGCGCTTTGGTCTCGCTCATGATCCGCTGGAGCCGCACCTGGGCCTCGGCCTTGCGCGACGGCTCGAAGATAAAGCCCATGCCGCCGCCCGCCATGCCGCCCAGCATCCAGAAGCCCCAGAAATCGCTCCCAAATTCTGCGCGCACCTGCTTGATGATCGACTCGGTGTAGAAATTGCTGGCCCACGGGATGATGGTCTGGATCGGGCCGTCAAAGTTGCGGTGCGTCGCCGCGCCCACGGCGGCAACATCACCCGCTTCCAGGTGATCGACGATCTCGTCGATCACGCGCAGGGCCTCCTGCCGCCCGCGCCACTCGTCGCTCGACCGCAGCAGATATTTCTCGGTCACCATCTCCAGAATCGGCCCCACGTCCTGCGCCATGCCGCCGTGGACGAGCACGAGGCTCTGCTGGAGCTTCTCGCGCGTTAAGTCACCGACTCTGTCCCGATTCAAAATTGTGTGGCGCGGCAGCAGGCGACCGCGGCTGACGCCGTGCTCCGGGTCGCCCGCCGCGGCTTCGACGCCCTCGATCAGCTTCATGCCGGGCCAGACGCCGCCCGAATCCTGCCAGCCGCCGCCGCTGCCGCCGATCCACTCGCCCAAAATTGCCCGCGCCGCCACCACGCGGCGCGCGTCCTCGCTCAGCTCGCCCGTCAGGTTGCGCGACTGCCCCGTTGCGCGCATCAGCAGCGCGATCAGCGACGCCAGCAGGTTGGTCGACACGGCCAGCCGCGACCCTTTTGGAATGCCGTTGACCTGGCTCACAATCTCCAGCCCCTGCCCCGGCCCGACCAGCCGCGCGAGCAGATCGGCCAGCGGCTGCTGCGCCCCCTCCATCCCCGGCGGCACGATGCCCGCCGCAATCACTGCCGCTTTAATCAAGCCCAGGTAATCACGCGCAAAGTCGAAGACCTCAGCCAGCGTCGTGATTTCGGCGGTCGCGCCGAGGTCGACGCTGGTGAGGCGCAGCACGGGGCGATCAATGACGCGGAGGTAGGTGTCGATGGGGGGAGCGACCCCCTCCGTCCCCTGTCCCGCTGCGGGGGAGGGGGAGTTGTGGGGGAGTTGGTCGCGTTGAGACGACGACGTTTGCCCAACCAACGGTTCCCTCCCCCCCGGGGGGAGGGTTGGGGAGGGGTTCTTTACCGCCAAATCAATCGACACGTTTAGCACCCGCGCGCCCTCTGGGAAATCCATGCCCAGGAAGAAGATGTCGCTCCAGCCGCTGTGCGTCAAATCCATGCGTACGGGCGTGGACTCGTGGAGAATCGGCGCGGGCTGGCCGGGCTGGGGGATCAGCTCGCGGCGGATGCGAAGGGGCTGGTCGGCGGGGTGGCCGATGCGGAACATCCACTGGTTGCCCGCCGCGGAGCGCACCGAGCGGCGCACCTGGTCGGCGAGCGTTTGGAAGGCGAGGGCGTGGTAAGCTTCGGCGAGGGCGCTGGCGAGCGCGTCGGTGGGAATGCCACCAGTAGACTGCTGCTTAGCAAGAAAGGTATCGATGGCCTCGCCGAAGCGCCGCTGGAGCAGATTTTGGTAACCCACAAAGGGAATGGCTTCACCCGCTTCGTCGCCGACGCTGCCAACGGCGTCGGCTGACCGCGGCTGCAAACGTGGCGGCAGGTGAAAGCGATAAATTGCGTGGAGGAAAAATAGGGCGCGCACCCGCTCGTACAAATTCTCGCTCGTGCGACGAAACGCATCCAGCGCGGTGCACTCGGCCAGCAGCTCGGCCAGCGACAGCCCGCGCACGGCGTCGGCGAGCGCGCGGTTGCGCTGGGTGGGATCATCGGTGGTGATGAGAGGGATGAGTTGGGACATGGAAGAAGAGTTTTTCAACGCGGAGTCGCGGACAAGACGCAGAGGAGCGCGGAGAGAAACGAGAGAGTGACACCCTACTCTTCCTCTCTTTCTTCCTCTGCGTCCCTCTGCAACTCCGCGTTTAATTCTTTATATTCATCTCGCGCTGCGCCAGCAGCTCCACCAGCATCGAGAGCACTCGCTCGCGGTCGACGCCGTTGAGGGCCAGGGCAAGCTGGGCCGTGAGCAGGCCGTACTGCACGCCGACATCGTAGCGCGCATCGTGAATTTCGAGGGCGAGATATTGCTCGCGGTTGGGCAGCCTGTTTAGCGCATCGGCCAGGGTGAGGCTGCCGTCGGTCGAGGCGATCTGCTCGCTCAGAATCTCAAAAATGGTGGGGGTGAGCACGTGCATGCCAAAGAAGCAGAGGTAGTACCCCGCGCGCAGGCCGGGCACGATCAGGTGCAGCTCGGCCTCCGTCGGCGTCGGCTTTTCCACGACGCGCTCGACGCGGTACAAATCGTCCCGCCCGCCCACTCTCCGCGCGCCGACCGTACCGTAGAAGGGCAGCAAATGCTCGCGCGTGGCCTGTACGGCGGAGACGGCGCACTTTTCGGCTTCGGCCAGCTTGACCAACTGGCGCGCGCTGTTTTCGTTCCGGTTGCGATCCACGTAGAGATGATCGCCCACGAGGTGTAAAAAGCCGTCGCTGCCGACAAAATCGCGCGCACAGTAAACCGCGTGGCCGTGGCCGCGCGGCTCGCTTTGCTCGACAAAGTGCAGCCGCCCGGCGTGCTCGCCCGCGACTTCGGCATAGCGCGCCGCGTCGCCCGGCTGCACAACGACGCCAATCTCCTCCACGCCCGCGCGCAGCGTCTCCTCGATCACGATGCGCAGCACGGATTTTTCCGCGCCGTCGCGGTCGATCAGCGTTTGCAGCGGTAGGGTGCGCTGCTGCGGCCCGGCGGCGGTAATCACCGCTTTGGTGACGTTCATAATCGGTTGCTCAATTTCCAAGTAGGGTGTATCTAACCGATCCAGCAGGCGATCCACGAAGAGCACGGAGATTCACGAAGGAAGATCATGTACCCTCTTCCTTCGTGGTTCTTCGTGCTCTTCATGCTCTTCGTGGGTCATCTCTTTGGCCGTTGCTTAAGTGGAACCAATCTGCGTCTTATTTTATCATGGTACACTCAAAGTCGAGATTTCGACTCGCTTACAGTTTTGCAAAGGCTATTCATGAAAATTCTGGCAACCTTCCTCGTCGCGCTGATCTGCTTCGCGCTGACCGCCTGTACGCTAACGCCCACGCTTGTCACCACCGAAGCGACCACCGAGGCGACCATCGAGGCAACCACCGAGGCAACCACCGAAGCAACCGCCGTCGCCGCTGCGCCAGCGGCCACGTCCGAAGCGGCCGCCCCGGGGAGCGCCGCCTTCGATGCGCCCACCGCCCTACGCGAGGCCGTCTCCGCCGACAAAATTTTGGCGCATCTCGAAACGATGCAGGCTATTGCGGACGAGCACAGCGGCACGCGCGCCTCCGGCACGGCGGGCTACGATGCGGCGGCGGCGTGGCTTATCGGTGAGTTGGAGGCCGCGGGCTATACAGTGACCACGCAGCCCTTTGGCTTTGACGGTCGCTTCTTTGGCCCCACCACCCAGCTCCGCTTTAACAGCGAGACGCGCCTGCCGCGCGATCTCGCGGACGACTACCAGCTGATGACCTACTCCGGCGGCGGCGAAACTGAGGCGACGGTGCAGCCCGTTGACGTATTGTTCGATCTGTCAACGGAGACGGATGATGAATCGACGAGCGGCTGTGAGGCCGAGGATTTTGCTAGCTTTGCCGCGGGCAGCGTCGCGCTGGTCGAGCGGGGGACGTGTCCCTTTGGGGACAAGGTGCAGAATGCTGTGGATGCGGGCGCGGTGGGCGTGCTGATCTTTAATCAGGCGGGGTCGAGCGGCACGCCGCGCGGCTCGCTCGGTGGCTTTGTCAATGGGCCAGAAATTAGTGGATTAGAAGATAACAATACCGGCAGCGAGACGCCGGTGCTGGGGCTGGGCCGCGAGCTGGGGCTGGCGCTGGTCGAGCGGGTGGGCGACGGCGAGACGGTAACCGCCGTTATCGACGTGCGCCGCACGATGAACATCATCGCCGAATCGCCCGGCGGCGATTCCGACAACGTCGTCATGCTGGGCGCGCACTTTGATTCCGTGCCCTTTGGCCCCGGCATCAACGACAACGGCAGCGGCACGGCGCTGCTGCTCACGCTGGCGCAGGAGCTGGCGCTGCTGGAGCAGCCGCCCACTCAAAAGGTGCGCTTTGCCTTCTGGGGCGCGGAGGAGATCGGGCTGGTCGGCTCCAGCCTCTACGTCGGTGATCTCGCCTTGCGCGAGCCGGAGGCGCTGGAGGAGATTAGCCTCTACCTCAATTTTGACATGGTCGGCTCGCCCAATTACCAGCGCGCCGTTTACACGCTGCCCAACTTTGGCGACGGCGAGGCGAATGACGAAATCACTGAGCTGTTTAGCGACTATCTCGACGAACAGGGGCTGGCGTGGCAGCCGGTCGCGATTGCCAACCGCTCGGACCACGGACCGTTCTTGGCGGAGAACGTGCCGTCGGGCGGGCTCTTTGCCGGGGCGAACGGTCAAATCAGCGAAGCGGAAGCCGAGCGTTTCCCCGAAGCCGAAGCGGGCGAGGAGTGGGACCCCTGCTACCACCAGGCGTGCGACACCATCGACAACGTCAGCCCGCGTGCGCTGGAGGAGCTGGGCGATGCGGCGGCCCATGCGCTTGGGCTGTTGGCGTTTGGGGAGCAGTAATTGACAAACGGTCAGTTGTGATTACAATGTAGTTACGTCAATGGCGTTTAACAAATAGGAGAAAGCTGACCATGGCCTCTACAATCAAGGCACGGATCGTACCGATTGGGAACTCACAAGGCGTTCGCATCCCCAAGATTTTACTGGAGCAGACGAGCTTGGCGGAAGAGGTGGAGCTTGAAGCTCAGGGCAATCAAATCGTGATCCGACCGCTGCTTGCTCCGCGTGCAGGCTGGGCCGAGCAGTTTCAGCTGATGGCGGAACGTGGGGATGACAAGCTGCTCGACGACGAATCAACGGGGTCAACCAGCTGGGATGAGACCGAATGGGCATGGTAGCCAAGCGCTTTGATGTTTATTTGGTCAACCTCGACCCCACCGTTGGCAGCGAAATCTGCAAGACGCGCCCCTGCTTAGTGATTTCGCCCGACGAGATGAACCGCTATATCCGCACGGTCATCATCGCGCCGATGACGACGCAGGGGCGTGCATACCCGACGCGGATTGCCTGTCAGTTTCAGGGAAAAGCGGGGCAGATTGTGCTCGACCAAATTCGCACCGTCGACCAGACGCGGCTCGTGCGCCGCCTGGGTCGCCTCCGCAAAGCCACGCAGCGCAAGGTACTGCACACGTTGGCGGAACTGTTTGCGGAGTAGGGTCGTTTTGCTTGAAAATTGGTGCTTGACAAGCGCTAAAAACAGGCGTACATTCTTCACAAGCCCACGGCATTTGTGGCAACCTCACGCAGACGGAAAAAGCGGCCCCCTTTCTATTCCCACCCGGCCGCCCCGACATCGTCTCTCCTCTTTCCGTTGACTAACTTTCTCTCGTGAATAATCGAATGGAAAAGCGCACGGCTGGTCAGGTGATTGCTGTGCGAATTACGGATGAGTTGCGCGTCTCTTTTGTTTGGGAGCCCTCCAATGATAAATTTTTCGTTGTCAACCCTTTGGCGACCCCGGCGACTTTGGCGAATGGTGGCGCTGCTCGCGTTGCTTGCTTTGTGCTTCGCGCCCACGGCAGCGCAAGCGCAGGCGCCCATCCCCGCGCTGCTGCTGGGTGGGGAATCCGGCGGCGTCGTTGATTTTAGCCTGGACTCCAACCTCAAGCTCGTCGAGATGAACGGCGCGGCTTATTTTGTGGCGTACGATGCGGCACACGGCTACGAGCTGTGGCGCAGCGATGTGGATTCGCCCAGCGCGACCCGCATCACCGACATCAACCCCGGTGAGCGCAGCGCGCTCGACCCCTACAGCACGCAGCTCTTTGCCTTTGACAACACCCTCTACTTCACCGCCGATAACGGCACGCTGGGCAGCGAGCTGTGGCGGAGCGACGGCACCGCTGCGGGCACGCAGCTGGTAAAGGATTTGAATCCCGGCAGCGGCAGCTCTTGGGTGGAAGCGTTTACGGTGCTCGATGGCGCACTCTACTTGACAACCGGTACGCCGGATGTTCCCTTCTATCAGCTGTGGCGCACGGACGGCAGCGAGGCCGGAACGGTTGCCGTGCCCTACACCAACTCCCCACGCAGCGCTACTTCGCTGACGCTGTTCAAGGATGCGTTCTACTTCATCGGCGATAGCGGAACGCAGCAGGGCCTTTGGCGCAGCGACGGGAGCGTGGAGGGCACAACCTTTGTGGCGAGCTTGTCCGCACCGGGGCTGGATCAAATTCCTTTTGACTGCCGCTGGGCGCACAGCACCCAGGTGGTTGGCGATCTGCTCTTCTTTACGCTGGAGCAAAATGGCTGCAACGACGACGTGGATGACGACACGCTTTACCTCTGGCGCACCGACGGCACAACGGCGGGCACGCTGCCTCTCCAATCCTTTGTAGATTTTGATCCACAGGACAGCGTCGTTTGCCTGCCCGATCAGCTCGTCGGTCTTGGGTCGCTGCTCTATTTCCAAGCGTACGACAAAGATCACGGGTGCGATTTGTGGCAGAGCGACGGCACCACGCAAGGGACGAAGCTGGCGCTGGACGTGGCGGGAGCAGATAACGATTCACTGGGGGCTTTGATTGCCACGGCTGACCAGCTGTTCCTGATTCAGTTTAAGTACACGGACCCCGTTACCTTCAAGGCCGATCTGCTGCGGATTGACGCGACCCAGGCAGAACCTACCCCGCTGCTCGAAAATGCCGATATTGCAGAGTATGGCTACGGTGTGATTGACAACACGCTTTACTTCTACGTGACAGACGACGAGACTGGCGAAAGTGCCGTCGCTGGTACGTGGATCAGCGACGGCACGGTGGAAGGTACGCGACGGGCGGCCGATCAACGGGAACATGCTGTGACCGTGTTCAACGGGAAATTTTATTTTATCGACACCACGCCGGAGGGACAGCAAGCGCTTTGGGTGAGCGATAATTTGTTTGGCGAAGCCCAGATTGTTGTCACGTTCAATGGAACAGAAGCGCCATATACTGGCGACTTGGCCGTCGCGGGCAGCCACCTGTACTTTTTATCCAACCCCGTGAGTCGAACCGTCGAGAAGGTGTGCTGCACCTATTACACCCAGCTCTGGCGCAGCGACGGCACGGCAGCGGAAAGCACGCAGATTGCAGTCGAGGGCGCTTTGGCAGAGACGCTATCGCTGCATGGCCTGACTACAGTAGGCGACACGCTCTTTTTTGGCCACCGCACCGATGCAATGGGCGAGGAGCTGTGGCGCAGCGACGGCACGCCACAGGGAACGCAGCTGGTTAAAGACGTTAATGCGGGGACGTATGGTTCGTTCCCCTTCAATTTGGTGGCGGTGAACGACTTCCTCTACTTCGGCGCGTACGAGGGTGAATTTGAATCAGACCTGAGCCCGGATTCGGACTCGCTTGCTCGCTGGTGGCGCAGCGACGGAATCGCCGAGGGCACGGTTCTCATTACGACGGCAGCGGGGCAACCGATTCCCCCGCCCTCGGCGCAACAGGCGGCGCTGCTGGGCGACACGCTCTATTTCACGGCCGACATCGACGGCAATGAATTCGTCGAACTATGGTCCATCAGCGGCGAATCTACCGTTGCCTCGTTTGTCACCGAAGTCCAACCGAACGGGCACACCAACGCTTCCGCCGCCGAATTAATCGCGACCGATAGCAAGCTGTTTTTTATCGTCGTCAGCACGGAATTTGAAGGAGTGAACTATACAATTGCGGACTGGCTGTGGCAGAGCGACGGCACGGCGGCGGGCACGACACCGTTGAGCGAGATCGCGCTCGTGCATGATTCTGGTCGTTTGCCCGGCCCGGCAGTGGTTGATCTCGTCACGATTGGCGAAACGGCCTACGTTCTCACGGGCGGCAACAGCTACGGCACGACGGGCAGAGACGCCATCTATCGCAGCGATGGCACGGCTGCTGGCACAGCGCGCGTCAGCGACTTCTCCGGGCCGTTTGCCGTCGTGAATGACGTTCTTTTCTTTGCCGGGTTTGACGAGTACGATGGAGAGTCTGATAGCGGCACGCAGAAGCTGTGGCGCCTCGATAACGCCGCGGCTGCGCCCACCCTCGTCGCGGACATCAATCCCGCCTCCGACACGCGCGACATCTTTAACCTGACGGCCGTCGGCGACAGGCTCTACTTTGCGGGCAACGGCGGCGAGCAGGGCCTCGAACTCTGGCAAAGCGACGGCACGGCGGCGGGAACCGCCCTGGTGCGTGATCTCGCACGAGGCGCGGTCAGCAGCGAGCCCAGCGCGCTTACCGCCGTGGGCAACCGGCTCTTCTTCAGCGCCTATGACGGCTACAGCGGACGCCGCCTCTGGGTGAGCGACGGCAGCCAGGCCGGCACGTTTCCGTTCACCTCGATCACCCAGGTGGAGGGGCTGATTACCGGTGAGCGGCAGCTCTTCTTCCAGGGCAACGCAGTTGGCGGCGCGGCTTCGGGCTTGTGGTCGCTCAATTTGGACAACATTCCATTGCAAAGCAGCAATGCCATCCGCAGCTATCTGCCGCTTGTCCGTGACTGATGTCTCGTTAAGTCTGAAACGATGAGAATCGTAGGTGCGGTTGAAAACCGCACGGGCATGATCCAACCCCTTCGCATTGGTCTAGCGAAGGGGTTGTCTATCACTGCGCAGCTGAAAGCAGCGCCTACCCTGTCCATCAAATCAGCCTTGACAAGACATCTACCTTTTCAGCAGGAACAATTTGCTAGCGGAAAGCGTCACTGACTTAATCAACACTCTGCTACGCTGAAAGGGCAACCCGATGTCCGGCTTCCTCTACCAAATTTCACGGGCGATCTTGCTCTTGCTCGCTGCCAGCACCTTTGCCGCCCCGCCTGCAATAGCCCAAACGCCACCCCTTCTTCCCGTCCCCATCCTGTTGGCCGACACCAACAGCGAGCGCGCGCTATGGTACACGAGTTCTGCGCCGAGCAACTTTGCCGAAACGAGCGACGCGCTCTATTTCGTGGCGGCGAGCGAAGCCAGCGGACGCGAGCTGTGGCGCAGCGACGGCACGATCGCGGGTACGTCGCTGGTCAAGGATATTTGCCCAGGCGGGTGTGAGGCAGAGATATGGGACCTCACTGCGCTGGGCGATATTGTTTTATTCAAGGCCAACGACGAGAGTACGGGGGACGAACTCTGGCGTAGCGACGGCACGGTGTCAGGAACGTTCTTGTTGGCCGATATTTATCCAGGAGCTGGCGACGCCTACCCCAACAGTTTTACCGTGCTGGATAACGTTGCGTACTTCACGGCTTACACCGGTGCTGCATATGGTCTGTGGCGGAGCGACGGCACGCGCGACGGCACTTATCACGTGGCCGACGTGGTGGCGAATGAACTTGTGACGTGGAACGGTATGCTATACTTTTTTGCCAAGTCGCCAGAATCGACCGACTCGAACAGCAATACCGATATATTTTTGTGGCGCAGCGACGGCACGACCGAAGAGACTATCCCGATTGTCGAAGTTCCTCCATTCCAGGCTGGTGGTAGCACAAGACAGTTGATTGCGGCCAACAGCCACCTGTTTATTGTTGTTGATGCCCAATCCGGGGTAGAACGTCAGCTCTGGCGCAGCGACGGTACGGCAGCGGGAACAGGTCTCGTCCGAGAATTTACGGAATACTTTAGTTCGAGCCTCTCGGACATCCCTGTGGCGCTCGGCGACACGCTTTACTTCACCGCATTTTTAGCAGAGACGGGCGTCGAGCTGTGGCGCTCCGACGGCACGGCGGCGGGAACTACGCTGCTCAAGGACATCGTGCCCGCGTCCGACGGCTCGCAGCCTTATCTGCTGGGCGCTGTAGACAACCTCCTCTACTTTTCCACCTATCTGGCCGACGTGGGCAGCGAGCTGTGGCGCACCGACGGCACGGCGGCCGGAACCGTGCTCGTCAAAGACATCAACCCGGGATCCGCCTCTTCCGAGCCGCAATGGTTGACACCCGCAGGGGACTTTGTCTACTTTGTGGCTCGAACTGCGGAATTTGGCGAGGAGCTGTGGCGCACGGACGGCACGGGGGCGGGCACGGTTTTGGTCGAAGACATAGTGGAAGGAGCAGACGGCTCGATGCCTGCCGACCTGATAGCCTTCCAGGGCGACCTGTATTTTGCCGCCACGGAAGAACGCGAAAATCGAGAGCTGTGGCGCAGCGACGGCACGGGAGCGGGAACCGTGCGCTTTGCCGATCTCTACCCCGGCAGCAGCAGCTCGTCGCCACGGCAGTGGGTGAGCGCTGGAGACGCCACTTATTTCACCGTGCGCGACATCTACAATCGTGATCAGCTCTGGCGCACCAATGGCACGTCGACAGAGACGTCGCTCGTCTCGCGCTTCTACCCCGCGGGCGCGGTCTGGGTAAACGATTTAACTACGCTGGGCGAGACGCTCTATTTTATGGTATTGAAAGCGGATGACCCTGCCCAGGCCAGGCCGGAGCTGTGGCAGAGCGACGGCACGCCCGACGGGACGCGCTTGCTGCCGGACGTTTACGCCGCATTTGAAAGCGAAAGGCTCACCGGTCTCCGGGCCATCAACGGGTCGCTCTACTTTATCGTTGAGGGTGGGGATGAGGCAAACGGTCTCTGGCGCGGCGACGGGACACAAGCCGGTACACAAAAGGTCAGCGACGCGCGTCCCTATTACGCGAACGAAGAAGATTGGTACGTGATGCTTGGCCAACGCTTTTGCTTTGTCGACAGCAATCGAAGCCAGCTTGACAAGCTTTGGTGCAGCGACGGCACGGAGGACGGAACCAGCCTCATCAAAGAGTTTGCCGTTGGCAATGATTTTTTCTCGCTCGATTCCCTGACGGCTGTTGACGATGAAGTGTTCTTCTTTACGCCGCAAGCGCTGTGGCGGACGGACGGCACGGCAGAAGGAACAACGCGCGTGGCGGAATTGGCGGGCCTTGTCGTGAATGCTACACAGATGAATGACGAGCTTTACTTCCTGCAACAGGAATCGACCGACGCCCATTCCCTTTGGCGCAGCGACGGCACGGCGGAGGGCACAGTTCAAATTGCGCATATTGATTCTGCCTACAGCGCTGAGTCTACCAGCATCCGGTTGGGCGAATTCGCCGTTGCGGAGGACGACAGCCTTCTCTACTTCACCATCGACAGCCTTGAATTTGGCAACGAACTGTGGCGCAGCGACGGCACAAGCGACGGCACTACACTCGCCAAAGACATCAATCCCGGCCCCGGTGGTTCCAATGCCCACAACTTGACGATGGTTGACGGCGTGCTCTACTTCGCCGCCAGCGACGGCCAGCACGGCATGGAGCTGTGGCAAAGCGACGGCAGGATCGACGGCACGCGGCTGGTCTACGATCTCGCGCCGGGCCCGGCTTCGTCGTCGCCGGGGAATCTGTTCGCCAACGGCGAACGCCTCTTCTTCTCCGCCCTGCGCGATGCGGAAAGTGGCTTTGAGCCGTGGACGCTCTTCACGGGCTACGATCAGTTTGTGCATCTACCAGTTGTGGTGCGGTAGCCATCTGGCGACCTCCTCGACAAATAAAAGGCGCAGCGGCACGCACCGCTGCGCCTTTTTGCGTCCTGGCCGCTTTGGATTAAGCTTGGGGCAAACTCTCCAGCCACCGAGGAATCACGACTATGCCCAAGCAGAACGACCAGCCCCCCGCAGCCGATCAGCAGGAGCCCAAAGCCACCGACCTCCAAGAAACCAAAGTCGAAACCCGCCACAGCGTCACCATCAACGGCGAGACCATCCACTACACCGCCACCACGGGCACGCTCGTGCTGCGCGACTTCTCGACGAGCGAGGCCCAGTCCAAGGCGTCAATTTTCTACGTGGCCTATATCAAGGATCGCGCCAAAGATGACGACGCGAGCACGCGACCCATCACCTTTTCCTTTAACGGCGGGCCGGGCTCGTCGTCCGTCTGGCTGCACATGGGCGTGCTGGGGCCACGGCGGGTGTGGATGGACGAAGAGGGCTTTCCGCCGCCGCCGCCCTATCGGCTGGTCGACAACGAATTCTCCATCCTGGACAAAACCGACCTCGTCTTTATCGACCCCGTCAGCACCGGCTTTAGCCGCGCGCCCTCCGAGGATGAAGCCAAGGAGTACCACAACGTCGAGCAGGATGTGGAGTCGGTGGCGGAGTTTATCCGGCTGTACGTGACGCGCAACGAGCGCTGGGGCTCGCCCAAGTTTTTGGCGGGCGAAAGCTACGGCACGACGCGCGCCGTCGGCTTGACGGGCCACCTGCAGGACGAGCTTGGCATGTATCTCAACGGGCTGATGCTGATTTCGGTGGTGCTCAACTTCCAGACGCTCAGCTTCCAGCACGGCAACGAGCTGCCCTACGCGCTTTTCCTGCCCACCTACACCGCCACCGCCTGGTATCACAACAAGCTTTCGGGCGACCTGCAGCAGGGGACGCTGCGGAGCGCCGTTGCCGAGGCCGAGGCCTTTGCGCTGGGCGACTACACGCTGGCCCTCATGCGCGGCGATGCGCTGGCGGACGAGGAGCGCACGCGTATTGCACAGGAGGTGGCGCGGCTGACGGGGCTGTCGCAGGCGTACGTGGAGCGCGCCAACTTGCGCATTCGCTCCCATCGCTTTATGAAGGAGCTGCGGCGCGACGAGGGCCTCACGGTCGGCCGCATCGACAGCCGCTACACCGGGCGCGATCGCGACGATGTCGGCGAGATGTACGAATACGATCCCACCTTTGCCTACACCCAAGCGCCCTACACCGCCGCCTTCAACCGCTACGTGCGCGGCGAACTGCGCTTCGAGCAGGATATGCCCTACGCAATTCTCG
Source organism: Caldilineaceae bacterium (assembly GCA_965213535.1). GTDB lineage: Bacteria > Chloroflexota > Anaerolineae > Caldilineales > Caldilineaceae > JBCCFC01. The sequence goes on along the minus strand of OZ243888.1, from coordinate 3,669,415 downwards.
CCTCGCTCTATGAATCGTGGAATTTCAAAAAGCAGCAAAATCAATTTTTGGACGTGAGCGAGACGCTGCGCCGGGCGATCCATAAAAATCCCCATCTCCGCGTCTACGCGGGCAACGGTTACTACGACCTCGCCACGCCCCACCTCGCCACCGAATATACGATGAACCACCTCGCGCTCGACCCCGCCCTGCGTGGGAATATCACCATGAGCTACTACGACGCGGGCCACATGATGTACGTCCACCAGGCGTCGCTCGCACAGATGAAACAGGATTTGGATGCGTTTGTGGAAGAGGCGATTGGGGGTGATAGCAAATAATCTGTGATAGAATGTGGGAATGGTGCAACGGGTGATGTGGAGGCTACAGAATGATAATCAAAGAACAAATTGTTCAGGAGCTTGATACGCTCGATAGCGACAAATTACACCAGGTGGCGGATTACGTCGCGTTTCTAAAATTTCGCGCTCATAAATCTAGTGACCCCGAGTCTTTGAACGAGTCAGAAGTAGAAATGCTTTACCGCCAGTTCGAGGAGGAAGACCTTGCTTTGGCTGAGATGGGAATGAGCGACTACTACCAAACATTAGAAGCAGAGGATCGCGATGAAAGTTCAGCGCGGTGAACTTTGGTTACCAGACCTGAACCCCATTCGTGGTTCGGAGCAGGCCGGAACACGTCCCGTTTTGATTCTGCAAAACAACATTATTAACCGTGCTATTCGTACAGCAGTAGCGGTTCCGCTGAGTACAAATCTCCGGCGCGCAAAGTTGCCCTCCAACGTGCTGATAGAGGCAGGTGAGGGCAACCTGCAAAAAGACTCGGTTGCGCTTTGTCATCAAATTCGAGTGCTTGATCAGGCGCGCCTGATCCGGAAATTTGGAACGGTGAATAGTTCAGTTATGCAGAAAGTAGAGAATGCAGTTCTCTTTACACTCGGCATCAATCGCTCACTCACTCCCCCAAGCGCGCCAGCCCCCCCTCCGCGCCGCCAATCCACACGACCCCATCCGCCGCAACCAGCGCCGCGCTCACGTTTGTCGACGGCAGCCCGTCCACCGGGCGCAGCCGCGACCAGCCGTTTGCCCCAAAGCGCCACGCGCCGCTCGCCGTGCCGAGCACGACTGGGCCCTCCTCGCCGGACGCCAGCGATGTCACCCGGTCGCCCACGGCGACGGGCAGCGGCTCGACATCGTCACCCAGCAGGCGGGCCGCGCCGCTGCCCGTGCCCACAAGCAGCGCGCCATCCGCCGGGTCCACGGCCAAAGCCGTGACGGCAACGCTGGGCAGCCCGGCCCGCGCCAAATCGTAGATCTGCAGGCGGTTGTCCTCAAAGCGAAAGAGCCCGCCCGCGCTGCCGATCCATACGCCCGTCTCGTCCGTCAGCAGCGCGGTGATATTCTCGTTGGGCAGCCCCAGAGTCGCATCCAAGTTAAAGAAGCTCTCCCCATTCCAGATGCTCAGTCCTGCATCCGTCCCGATCCACGCGCGACCGTCGGCGTCGGTGACCAGCGCCTGCACGCGGTCGGCGACCAGCCCATCCGCCACGCGCAACGTCTGCGCCGCGTTGGGTACGGTCGGGTCCGGCACGTGGCGCACGCCGCTGCCGCCGAGCCACAGCCCGCCCGCCCCATCCGCGTGCACCACCGCCACCTCGCGCGACCCCGGCAGCACATTCCCCACCGCGCCCTCCACAATCGGCTGCACGCCACCCGCCGTGGCAACATAAATTGTGCCGTCGGTCGTCTGCGCCACGTCGCGGATGGTGTTGTCGACCAGCGCGTTGTGGGCCAGCGACAGCGTCGACCACGCCTCGCCGTCAAAGTGCGTAACGCCGCCGGTGGCGCTGCTGTAAAAGACTTCGCCACCGCGCACCGCCAGCCCCGTCAGCGACTGCGCCGCCGCTGGCGAGACATCGTCTTGCTCGCCCAAATTGGCGTAGTCAAGACAGCGCGCCGTTGCGGGATCAAAGCGGCAGAGTTCGACCGCGCCGGTGGCGGGATCGAGCGGCGTGCTGCCTAACCAGAGCGTGTCGTCGCCACCGGGCGCAATGGCTCGGAGCAGGCCGCTGGGAAAGCTGCCCGTCGGCTGCACGGGCGGGTTGGCGAGCGGCGAGCGAATCGTCGCCGCGCTGCTGGCGTAAACCGTCCACGTGCCGTCGTCATCGTCTTGTGCTGGCAGGGCGAAGCGGTAAAGAATACCCTCGCCACCAATCCAGACGCTGCCGTCGCGCGTGATCTCGAGCGCCCCCACGGCGTTGCTCTGCAGCGGGCTGTTTTGCCCCGTCAGCACGCTGACCCGTGCATCCGTTGGCCCGTTGCCCAGCACCGTCAGCCCCGCCCCGGTGGCAACCCACAGCGCGCTAAAGTTTGCCGCCACCTCCAATGCGGTAACGTTGTCGCTGGCCAAGCCATTGTTGCGGTCGAGGTGGCTCCACGTGCCGCTGGCCGCGTCGAAGATGTCGATGCCGCTTTCGGCGTAGCCCACCACCAGCGCGTTCGCCGCGGGCACGCACTCGAGCGCGGCGACGTCGCTGGCCGTCATACCGCTGTTGGCCGGGCTGAGGGTGCGCCAGCGGTCGTCGCTGCCAAAAATTTCCAGTCCCGCCCCGCTCCCGAAAACCACGCCCAGTCCCTCCACCGGGCAGTTCACCACGCTGTCGACCACGTAGCTGCGCAATCCATCCAGCGTGGTAAATTTTGTGGTGCGTTCGCTGGCAAGATCGCGCGCCAGCACGCCACCCGCCGTCGCCACCCACAGCGTGCCGTCGACGATAGCCACATCTGTGGCCGCGTTGGGGTTGCTAAAAATTTGCGGACCGGTGGACGCTGTCTCCTGCACGGTCGCGCTGTTGGTTGACTCACCCCCAGTTAATTCACCCTCGTCGCGGGCGTTGGTAAGCGCTTCATTGAGCGCACCATTTAGCGCGTCGTCAAGCGAGAGGGTAGGCGTGGGGGTAGTCGTGGAGATGACCGCTGTTGCGATGGGTGACGGCGTCTCTGCCGGTGGGCGCGATGTGGCGACGGGCGAGGATGCGGCGGCAACCGCTTCCCCAGCAGCGGGATCGACGGTAGCTAAACCGGCGGTGGGTGCTGCCAGCGGCAGGGGATTGGCCGTGTTGGGATTGCTGCGGATCACCAGCAGCAGCGCCAGCACAAGCGCCGCCAGCAGCAGCAAAGTCACCGCTGTGGAAATGATGCGAAAGGCCGTGGATTGCAAATTGAGTCGTCTCGTCCGTAAGGTATCGTTAGCGTCCGGGTGGGGATTTTAACATTGGCTTGCGGCGGAGACAAGTGTAACGCGAAGCGCCGCTTCGCAACCGCTCCGCTGTGAGAACGATGTGGCATTTGTGGGGCAACGTCGGCTTCGCGCGCGGCGCGGCGCGAAGCAGCACTTCGCGTTACAAAAAGGCCCCTCGCGTGATGCGAGGGGCCTTTTTCTGTCTGGAGAGAAAATCTTGGTGGCCTAGCGCTTGCTGTCGACCATAGCGGCGGCCAGCGCAGGCGCGTCCAGCGCGTCCGATTCCGCCGTCTGCTGGGCCGTGCCGCGGCGGCGCACATCCGTGACCAGCGCAAAGCCGAGGGCCAGAGCGGCCAAGCCAGCAACAAACCACGAAGCTAGCTCGCCCCAGTTGATGGCGCTCAGGCTAAGGGCGCTCAGGCTAAGGGCGCTCAGGTTGAAGCCCGTCTGCGCTGCGGCGACGGGCGCACCCGGCTGGGCGACCACATCCGCCGCTTCCGCGGAGACGGCGGGGGCCTGCGCCAGCGCTACGTTGGCGGGCACGGCGGGCGCGTTGCCCAGGGCCAGCGGCGTGCGGCTCTCGTTTGTCAGCGCATAGACGGCGCCCGTCTCGCCGCTGACGGGCAGCAGCGCGGCCACGTTGGCGGGCAGGTCGGTCTCCAGCGTAGTCCAGGCCAGCGCACCATTACCCCCGTTGCCGCCCGCATCACCCATCACGACGTTGGAGGGCGTATTCCGCAGCGTGGTGCTGCCCAAGATGTAGCTCGTCGCCGCGTAGACAATCTCCGGCTGGGCCGGGTCGACCGTGAGCGCTTCGACGTAGAGGCGCGTGCCGGGCGTCTGGCCCAGCCCCTCATTGGCCGTCGACCACGTCAGGCCGTCGCTGCTGCGCAGAACGCCGCGGTCCACCGTGCCGACCAGAGCGACGGGCGTGCCGTCGGCGGCCTCGCTCATGGCCAGCGCGGTGGGCACGCTGTGAATGTCGGTGACTTCGCTCCAGGCCAGGCCAAAATCTTGGGCCCGGTAGAGCGTCCAGGGCGTGCGGGCAAAAGCCAGGGCCGCGCCCGTGCTGTCCGTCACAATCTCTTCGACGGGCTCGTCCAGGATCAGGTGGCCGCTCAGCGTCACGCTGGAGCCAACATCGCGCAGGCGATAGAGCCCGTCCGTGTCCGTGCCCACGTAGAGAATGCGCTGCGCACCGTCGATGGCAATGTCGGTGATGCCGCCAGCAAGCTGCTCGTTGAGCGGGATACGCAGCCACTCGGTTTCGCCATCGACCATCGTCGCGCGGTAAATGGCCAGCTCGTTGGCCGCCCCAATATAGAGGGCCTCCGACGCGGCGGAATCCACCGCTACCGTATTGACGATAACGCCTTCGGGCGTTTCAACATACTGCCACAGGTCGGGGCCGCCCGCGAAGAGCGCGCCGCCGTCGATGGCGTAATTGGTGCCAAAGGCATCGGGCGCGGCGGCGTAGTCGCGCACGTTGCGCAGGGCAACCGACGGCGCGGCGCTGCCGATGTTTTCCGTGGAGTTTTCCGTGGCAGCGGTCTCGGTCGTGCCGCTATCCAGCGCCTGAACGACGCCAGCAAAGAGCGAAATGACCAGGATAAAGGCAGTGATGAAGATGGGAAGGCGACGCAGATTCATAAGATGTTCCTCCAGACGTTGCGCTCTTGCGAGCATTGTTTTTCTCTCTGGTTACCAGTGTAGCGACGTTCGTTTAATGTTGTTTGACAAAGCTCAGTTTTGAATCGGACCAAAGGTCAACGCCGTGGAAAAATTTGACAGATTTTCCAGAACTATAATTTTACTGCGGGCTAAAGCTCGGTGATCAGCTCTTCGCTCGCGTCGTTTGACGCGCCAACCAACCAGTGCGACAGCGTAATGGCGAGGCTCAACAGGACGAGGATTAATTCGGGTGATTGCATGACGATAGCTCCAGGAATGAATTCGATAATGTTCTTCACTCCTGTAATCGCTGCGGAACGCGCACCTCCTTCGGTTAATACTCGGACCGTTTGTCTATGGACGGGTAAACTTTTGCAAACAACCTAGCGGATGTAGCCAACCGCTCGCACCGCCTCTCTCCCACTTTGTGAGCAGAGGTTAACCGCGCGGCCGTGGGGGCGATTGCACATTTCTTTGGTACGAGCCTTTCCAGACAGGGGTACGTCGAACCTGCGTTTACCCGCGGTTTCTTTCTTGTATTTGGAACTGCTGGACTTTCGAGGCTTCGTTTGACAAACTGTCTGACGACCCGGCGCCGAAGCGACCGCTGCGCAAGCAGAATGACACTTTTGGAAAGTGTCCGGTAGTGAATGTCAGGAAGATGAAAGCTCCACGGCTCGCAAATGAGCTACAATTGTTTTATACGAAATCCATACTTGTCCCATACGCGACGGGAGGCTGAGAATGGACTGATTGCAGTAACTTTTAGATGTGCCCTTGCGTCCACGGTTACGCGAAGCATGCCGCTGTCTAATCTATTGACTATCACCACCAGTAATTTTAGGAGGAAAAAGATGAAAAAGCTGAGCGGGCAAATGCTGCCCTTACTTGGAGCAATTCTGTTGTGTTTGAGCGCCTGTCAGGTCACGCTGGTCGACGGCTCGAAGCCGGTCACGCCCAATCAGACGGTTTCTGACCAAAGCGACGCCCCAGCAAGCAGCGATGCCGATGACTTAACCCAAATCGAAGACGAACCGCCAGCGATCTCCATATCGGAGCCGATTCAGCTTGCGCTAAAATCTCGCTCGGCGGGCGATGCGCGGCCGGCATCGCAAATTTTTGCCGATTTGTCACCGTCGATCGCCTTTATTGAGACGCCATACGGCACGGGCAGCGGCGTGATGATCGAGCAGGGGTACATTCTCAGCAACGCCCACGTTGTTTGGCCCTATTCCAACGTCCGCGTTGTCTTTCCCGACGGCTCCGAGCACCTGGACGTGCCGGTCTTCACGTGGGACGTGATGGCGGACTTGGCGCTGATTGGCCCTATTGAGACAGAGGTGGAAGCCGTGCCGCTGGTTGACGTGGGCGATTTGGAAATCGGCAGCGACGTGTACCTGATGGGCTATCCCGCCGAAGTCGACGAATTTCCACAGCCGAGCATCACCAACGGCATCCTTTCGCGCATCCGCACCTGGGATGCGCTCGACTATTCATTCTTCCAGGTCGACGCCACAATCACCGGCGGCCAGAGCGGCGGCATTCTCGTCACCTACCAGGGGGATGTCATCGGCATCTCCACTTTTTACTACAGCGGCTTTGGCCTAGCCAGCTCCGTGGGCGATGCCGTGCCGCGGCTCAACGCGCTGTTGGCAGGCGACAACGTGACGGAGGAGAGGACGCGAGCTTTGCAGAGCGACGAAGCGCGTCGCGTCCAGAGAGGCACGCTGCAGAACGAGTGGGACGAGCATCTGTATATTCTGCGGGAAGAGGTGGGGACGGAAGTGGAGATTACGATCCAGAGCTTTGCGGGGGCACCGCAGGTTATCGTCTCCGATCTCTACGGCTACATCGATGAGGCAATTCCCAGCAACGACATGATGGCCGGTTTGACCTTTGAGATCGAAGAAGAGACGCCCTACATCATCCGCGTCTTTCAACCATACCCACAGGAGACGCCGTACACCCTTAAAAGCTCCCACCCGCTCAGTGCCTACAGCGACCCCGACGATGGCCAAATGCTGGCCGTGGGTGACACGGTGGTGGGAAACTTTGACGTGCCGGAAGACTCCGACCACTTTGATGTGGAGTTGGCAAAAGACGAGATCATCCGGGTAACGGTGGATGCGTTAGGGGTAGATCCCGTCGTCTCGATTATTTACGAATCCGATACGCTTGTCGAGACGGTCAGCGACGATGACAGCGGCGGCGGCCTCTTTGGCGCCAACGCGCAGGTGACTTATCAAGCGCCGCGTGACGGGACGTACCGGGTTGTGGTCGACAATTACTACATCGAGGGCGCAAGCGGCTACATCTTGACGCTGGAGGATGCGCCCGCAACGGCAGAGCTGACGGAACTTGACTCAAGCAATATCCTGATTGCGTCCGAACTCGGACGCCTGATGCGCTACGAGAGCGAGACCTTTGATTTTGAGATGCTCGTTCCCTATGATTGGAGAGCTGTTCCCGGCTACAGCTGTGGAGATGGGGCAACCGTTTGTTACTTCGGCGATCTCTTTGTCCTGGCCCTTACCGAAGAGACTCTACGTGAACTGCCAGCTCGCGACCAAAGCTTGGAGGGCTATACCGCCCTGGTAGAGTCCTCAGTTTCTTTTAGCACACAGGGATTTGAGCTGATTGCCGACAAAGAGTTCGAGACGCCACAAGGGCTCACCGCCCGCATCCTTGAATTCACCATACAGGATGGGCGCTATCGCTTTATTCGTTTGATCCATGTGGATCGCAGGGACAAAGTCGCCTTCAACGCCACCTTCTACGGTATGGCGGAAGATATTGAACAGATGGAGCCACTGGCAGACGATCTGTTTGAAACATTTCGTTCGTGGTCGGAGCGTTCCCAGGAGCGTTCGCCGATCTACTTCGTCGATGAAGCAGCCCGCCTGCTTGCACAGGAGGAGTATGAAGCCGCCCTCGATTCGCTGACCACCGCCATCGAGATGGATGACGAATTGGTCGAGGCCTATGCGAGCCGCGCTTGGCTTCGTGGAAATATCTTGGGCGAAGGCAAGCAGGCCATCCAAGATATCGACCAAGCCATCAGCTTGGAGCCGAGTGATGCTGACCTCTATTTTACACGCGGCTACCTTCACTGGCTCAACCAGGATTATACGCTGGCGCTCTCGGACATGGATGAGTCACTCGAACTTGACGAAGGGCAGGTCAACATCCACAACATGCGTGCGTTAGTTAACGCAGGGCTGGGCGAGTACGATGATGCGCTGGAGGATGTTCGCCACTTTGCTCGCGCCAACGGCAACCGGCTCGAACCGAGCGTAATCGACACGCGCGCTTATATCTACCTGAAAATGGAAAGATACGCCAGCGCTATGAGCGATTATGAAAAGGTGTACGCCCAGGAATTCTTTTCGGCCTACACACTGCTGGGTGGTGCAATCGCTTATGCTCAGCTCGACCGTCTGGACGAAGCCCGCGAGCTGCTCGAAGAAGGGCTGCCCCAGGCCGAAGAGATCAAGCACCCGACGCCGCAGTTGGCCGACTTGGTCAAGATGGCACGGGAGATATTGGATGAGATTGAGGCTGAATAGATAATTGGCCAGTTGTTCCATTGTGGAGTTCCGTCAGATTTTTGATGGAGCAACTGTCCTTCCATTTAGGTCATTCCAACAATTAAATTATCCCGTCAGATGTGACAGTCACGCCCATTATCTTATTGGCAACCCGTTCTGATAGAGGGCCGTGACAGTCACTTCGGCCCACCGATGGGGTATTTGTTTTCTTGGAACAGCCTTGCAAAATAGTCGCTCGCCACACCAATCAGGCGAGCCAAGCCGACAGCGAAGCGACCATCATTCTCGCGGCAGCGCCAGCACCGCCGGGATCGACAGAAAGGCAACGGCGGCGCTTATCACAAACGCCGTCGTCAGCCCCACCCCATCGCCCAGCAGGCCGACCACAAAGATGCCCAGCGCGCGAATCAAAAAGTTAAGCGCAAGAAAGATGCCGTTGGCCAGCGCGCGGTTGTCCGCAAAGTGATCCTGTACCGTGGCCAGCAGCACGGGCGTGGGCGAGATGGCGGTGAAGCCGAGCGCCAGCAGCAGCGGCACGATCAGCCACGCGGGCACGACAAAATAAAGCAGCCCCAGCACGGGCGACACGCTCAGCAGCACGAGCAGCGTGCGCTTGCGGCCCAGGCTGTCGCTGCCCGTGCCCGCGGCCAGCGCGCCGAGCACGCCCGCCCCCTCCAAGAGCGCCAGCGCCACGCCGCCCAGCACAAACGGATTGCCCGCCGCAATCTGCGTCGCCAGATTAGCCAACGCACCGGGCAGCACATCTGTCAGCGCCGTTAGCCAGCCAAAGGCCTCTGCCAAGCCCCGCTGCGAACGCTCATCGCTGGTGACAAAGAGCGGCAGGTAGATGGTCAGCGCGACGATAAAGAGCGAGCGTCCCAGCATCAGCCCGCCCAGCGCGAGGAAGATGCGCCGGGCGCGGGCCACGAATTCGCTCGTCAGCGCGCCGACTTGGGTGGCGGGGGCGGCGGAGATATCGTGCAGCCGATAGAAAAGCACGATGGAGGTGATCCAACCGATAATGGCCAGCCGCCACACGCCACCCAAGCCGTACCAGCCCACGCCCGCCACGGCCAAAATCGGCCCCAGCGTGCGCCCCAATTCCCCCGCCGCCATAAAAATGCTCATGCCCTTGCCCGTTTGCGTGCCCGAGATGCGCCCGATCATCGCGGGCGCGGGTGCGTGGAAAGCGGCAATGCTCACCCCGGCAACGAGCAGCAGCAGCGACAGAATCGCATAGCTCGGCGCGAGGCCCACGGCGCTCAGCAGCGTCGCCGTAATGGCGGGCGCGAGGATGATAAAGTAGCGCAGGCTGATCTTGTCGGCCAGGTAGCCGATAAAGGGATTGAGAATGCTTGGCAGCTGGGCAAAGAGCGCCAGGCTGCCTGCGCCGGTGAGGCTCGTGCTGAGATTTTCGCGGATCAGCGGCAGCAGCGGCGCGATAAAAGCGCTAAAGGCATCGTGAATAAAGTGGCCGAAGCCGATGGTGAAAACTTGGCCGCTGTGGAAATTTTCGTCGCGCGGGGCGACATCGTTGGCGGGTGGGACGGGCGGCGCATCGGGTGATGTGGGGGAAGGAATGGTTTGGGTTGTCATGGGATGAGGTCTGCTGAGGGTTTGGGAATAATTGAGCGGGAAATTGAGAGGGAGTGTACTACGGAGGCTTGACAAGAGGGAAACAGCTTTTGCGCGAAAAGGTGACTGATTGGTAACATGAATACTTTACGTGACTAAACAATCACGTATAATTGGCGCATGGATGACAACACCGTTTTCAAAGCCCTGGCCGATCCCAGTCGCCGCACCTTGCTCGATCTGCTCTTTCGCGAGGATGGGCGCACCCTCTCCGCGTTGGAGGAGCATTTACCCATGACGCGCTTTGGCGTGATGAAGCACCTGCGCGTTCTGGAAGAGGCCAATTTAATCACCACCGACAAGGTTGGGCGCGAGAAGCACCACTACCTCAACGCCGTGCCGATTCAGCTCGTCTATGATCGCTGGGTCAGCAAGTATTCACGGCGCTGGACGGAACCGCTAGCCGATCTCAAATATCAACTGGAGAAAATCCCCATGAGCGAGAAGCATTCAAATGTCTACCAAATTTTTATCCAAACCACGGCGGAAAAGCTGTGGCAGGCGCTCACCGACGGCGAAATCACGCCGCACTACTATTTTGGCACGCGCGTCGAATCGGATTGGCAGGCGGGCTCTGCCTACGTCTACAGATACGACACGGGCGAACCGATGGTCAAGGGTGAAGTGCTTAAATCCGACCCACCCAAGCGGCTCGTGACCACCTTTCAGCCGGTCTTTGCCGAAGGGCCGGGCGGGCAGCACGTCTCCAAAGTGACCTTTGAAATCGAAGAGCAAGACGGCTCCTGCAGGCTCAAGCTCACCCACGACGATCTCGACCCGGCGAATCCGCTAACGCAGGGACTGATGGAGGGCTGGGCGCGCATCTTCTCCAATCTGAAGACGCTGCTGGAGAGGGGGCAACCGGTGACGGGGCAGCCGATGACGGCGTAGCATAGCGCAGGTTGAATTTGTGCCTCGTTCAAGCGTCTTGAAAACCCAACCAAAGTCGAGTGACAATCACTCGACTTTTCTGTTATACTAATCATTGAACCCTTTAGCCTTTCATAGTACAATCGCACAAACGTTCTGAATTATTGAGCAGAGGGCGATCGGAGAATAACTGTGGCAAAAGTCAAAACGCGCTACCAATGCACCAACTGCGGCGGTGTACAGATGAAGTGGATGGGCAAATGCCCGGACTGCAACGAGTGGAACACGCTCGAAGAGGTGATTCTGCGTACGCCGCAAAAGACGCGTTCGTCCATGCCCGTGGCCAACGGCGCTGGCGGCAGCGGCGTGGCCGTCGCGCTGCCCAACGTGCCGATGGACGGCACGCCGCGCATGGCCCTGCGCATGCTGGAGCTGAGCCGCGTGCTCGGCGGCGGCATCGTGCCCGGCTCGGGCGTGCTGATCGGGGGCGAGCCGGGCATTGGGAAAAGCACGTTACTTTTGCAAATGGCCGCCGAAATTGCCGACACGGCGGGCCCCGTGCTTTACGTGAGCGCGGAGGAGAGCGCGCACCAAATCCGCCGCCGCGCCGACCGGTTGGGCATCCAGGGCGAGCGGCTCTTCCTGATGTCCGAAATTATTGTTGAGCAGATTCTGGATCAGGTGGCGCTCATGAAGCCGATGCTCGTGATCGTCGACTCGATCCAGGCCATCTACACCGAGAACGGGACGAGCGCCGCGGGCACGGTCAGCCAGGTGCGCGACTGTGCGGCGCTCTTGCTGCGCCAGGGCAAGCAGCAGAACGTGCCCATCTTCCTCGTCGGCCACGTGACGAAGGAGGGGACGATTGCCGGGCCGAGGGTGCTCGAGCACATGGTCGATGCGGTGTTACAATTGGAGGGCGAGCGTTTTCACGCCTACCGGCTGCTGCGCTCGGTCAAGAATCGCTTTGGCAGCACCAACGAAGTCGGCATCTTCGAGATGAGCGAGCGCGGCATGGAGGAGGTGAGCAACCCTTCCGAACTCTTCCTGGCCGAGCGCTTGCCCAACGCCTCCGGCAGCGCCATCGCCGTTTCGATGGAGGGGACGCGCCCGCTGCTGGTCGAGGTGCAGGCGTTGAGCAGCCACAGCGCGTTTAGCCAGCCGCGGCGCACGGCTAACGGCATCGACGCCAATCGCCTGCTGCTCTTGAGCGCGGTGTTGAGCAAGCGCGTTGGTCTGAATTTGAGCGAGCAGGATGTCTTTGTCAACGTGGTCGGCGGGATGCGCATCAACGAGCCCGCCGCGGACTTGTCGATCGCGGCGGCGATTGCCAGCTCCTACCGCAACCTGCCCGTGCACGCCGATCTGGCGATCATGGGCGAAGTGGGGCTGAGCGGCGAGCTGCGCTCGGTGGGCCAGCTGGCGCGGCGGCTCAACGAGGCGCAAAAGCTTGGCTTTGGCCGCGCGCTCGTCCCGCAGAGCACGCTGCGGCGCAAGGGCAAGGATGATTTGCCCGAGGGCATCCAGGTCATCGGCGCGCGCACGCTCAAGGATGCGCTGGACGCGGCGCTGGTCAAGCGCGAAGGGTAGCCATTCGCGTCAAAAGGGAAGAAGGGGACACGGATAAACACGGGCTTCGCACACGGATTTTTGCTCGTCTTGCCCAGGCAGCGCCAATAGTTTTCTTCAATCCGTGTTTATCCGTCTCATCCGCGTCCAAAAATTCTGGTTCTAACCTCATGGATTTCACCCACGTTCCGCTCCTCCAAACGCAGCGAGACCTCTACGACCTGCCTCGCGGCGGCGCGCGCTTCCAGGCCTACCTGGATACCATGCGCACCGCCGATGGCGGCGACATCGAGCTGCCGCTGCCCGCCATGAACCCGATGGCGAAAGAGCACGTGCCGCAGATGCTGGATGATTTGCTCGCGATGGGGGCCGATGCGGCTGCGGCGGAGACGGTGTCGCGGGTGTCGGCCACGCAGGGGTGGGTGGACGCACCGGGGGATTCGCCAGATTTCCGGGTGGCGCTCGTGCTCAGCGACGACCTGCTCGGTGGCTGGACCAATCGCTACGTCTACGAATTCACCCACCGCTTCCGCGAGCAGGCGCTGCACAAGCGCGGCTGGGCTACTGTGCTGCTCTGGACGAGCGAACGCTACACCCCCGACGACATCCGCGAAGTCACCGCCACCACGCTGCACCGCATGGCGCACATTCAGCAGCATGGCTACCCGCCCACCCTGCGCGACATGTTCGCCCAGGAGGGTTACGCCCTGCACCACGCCGGCGCGACCACGCCGTCGCTCGAGGCCGACGATCTCGCCTACACCCGTGAAGTCCTCGCCGACTACCTCGATGCGAAGCACGAGCCAATTCTGCTCCCCGCCCTCTTTGGCGATCCGGCGGCCCGCGAGCTCGGCTACGCCCCGCTCGGCCTTTCGCCCCGCGCAGGCTTGGCCCTGGCCCTGCACGATGCGTCAATAAAGTGACCGTCACGGCCCGCTGTCGGACGGCATAGGCATAATTGCCTGGGCCGTGACGGTCACTCGACTCTGCGACGCCACCAAAGGAGCCACCGATGAGCCAGTACCTGCCCCATGCCCAATCCTACACCGGCCAGCTGCGCCAGCACGTCGGCAACCGCAAGCTCATTATTCCCGGCGCGCGGGCGATCATCCGCAATGCAGGGAACCAAGTGCTGCTTATCCGACGCAGCGATAACGGCGAGTGGGCCATGCCCGCGGGCAGCATTGAGCTGGGCGAATCGATTTTGGACTGTGTGAAGCGCGAAGTCAAAGAAGAGACGGGGCTGGACGTACACGCGGCGGAACCCATCGCCCTCTACACCGAGCCGCGATTCGATTTTACGACGGCCTACGGCGGCGCTCACCAGATGTTCACGGTAGTCTTCCTCATCACCGATTGGAGCGGTCGGCTGCTGGCCCAAACGGACGAGACGGTCGATGCGCGCTTCTTTCCGCTAAATGCGCTGCCCCAAACCCATCCATTTTACAGAGAAACGCTGGAAGATTTGCAATTATACAAAGGTCGATTCATTTTGAAGTAGTGGCGACCCGCTCCCTTCCCAACATCGAGGAGACGCGAAATGCCAGCCAAAATTGACGCCACGGAATTCAAAGAACGTCTCGCCGCGCTCTGCCTGCAAGGGCGAAGCTGGCCGCGCCAGCCCCGTGATCGGTACATCCTGCTCAAGAGCATGATCCTGCTGCGTGAACCGCAACGGATACACACCGAAAAAGAAGTCAATGCCCGGCTCGTAGAATGGGTCAACGAGTTGGACCAGATTCTCTACATCGATCACGTCACGCTGCGGCGCTATTTGGTGAATGACGAGTTTTTGAGCCGAGATTTAGCGGGGCGAAGCTACTGGGTCAATACAGACGAAGTGGGAAAACTGTTTAAAGAGGAGATTGATCCTGTCCAGGCCGTGGAAGAAGCGCGGCAGCGCAGCGAGGCAGAGAAGCGCGCCTACCTGGCGAAGCGCGAAGCATGACAGCGGATCAAGCAGAGGTAAAGAACCGGTTTGGCAAAGTCGAGACAAGAGAGCCTTGTCCTTCCCATTAAATCTGTCGTTCCCATCAAAGTGGAAATTTAGGCGACCAAGATGGATTCCCGTTTTCACGGGAATGACAAAGTCTGAGGGTTCCTGGACCTGCGCGACCACAGAGCGTTTCTTAATAGCGTTTCTTAATAGCTGGGCAAGAGCGGTACATTGTCGGATATGTTTAGTTAGGAGGTCGAATGTCTCACAAAATTCCCATAGCCCGCCTGTCGCTCACTTTGGTGACGCTAATCGCGGCGTCGATGTTCGTGGCCGGTGTTCCCACCATTTCCGTGCGTGCGCAGCCCGCTGCGACCCCGACGCCCGCCCTGCTCTACCTACCTATCACCAGCAGCAGCGCGGGCAGCGCCACGCCGCAGCCGCTCGAACTGCGCTCGACGCGACCCGTCAACGCCCTGCTTGGCGCCGTCGAGCCGACGGGCGGCGGCCCCTTTGCCAGCTACCTGCGCACCACCAACGACCAGCGCTACTTCCTCACCGGCGAAACGGCCAGCATCGAGCAGCAGATTGCGCGACTGCGCGAGCAAGAGGTCGCTGCCCGGGTGTGGGGGACGCTCTACACCTATGTCGACCCCGCCACGGGCGCGACCAACGCGCAGCTCGTCGCCAACCGCCTTGTTGTTTCCAACTCAGATGCGCTGCGGCCCACCAATGCGCCACCCCTGGCCATCGCGAAGTTTGACCGCATCAACCTCCACGCCGGCCCGCAAAGCTCTTTCGCCACCGTCGGCCAGGTAACGCGTGGCGAAGCGTGCCCCATTATGGGGCAGAACGCAGAGGGGACGTGGTGGCTGCTCGACTGTGTGGACGGCACGCGCGGCTGGATCAACGCGCTGCTCGTCAACACCCAGGGCAATACGGAATCGCTCGCCACCGCCCAGCTTGCAACGGCTACGCCCCAGTCCGCGCCGCCCACCGCCACGCCGGTTCCCCCCACCGCGACTGCCCTCGCGCCGCCGACGAACGTCTGGCGCGCTTCGTACTTTGCCAACCGCAACCTGAGCGGCGCGCCCGCAGCCACCAGCCGCCCGTCGCTGCTCAGCTTTAACTGGGGCCAAGGTGCGCCCGCGGCCAACCTGCCTGTGGATGGCTTCTCGGCCCGCTTTGAGCGCACCTTTGATTTGGATAGCAACTACTACCAAATCAGCGTGCGCGCGGACGACGGCGTGCGCATCTACCTCGATGATCAACTGGTGATCGACCGTTGGGGCAGCGGCACGGGCCGCTCCAGCAGCGTCTCACGCCGGCTGACGGGGAGGCACACGCTGCGCGTCGAATACTACGAGGCCAGCGGCATGGCTTCGCTGCGCTTTAACCTGACGCCGCTGGAGCAGGCCCCCATCTGGCAGGCGACCTACTTCAGCGGCACCAATCTGTCGGGCGCGCCGCTGCTCTCGCGCCGCGAGCCGCGCGGCGTCAACCCGCTGGATTACAACTGGGGCTCCGGCTCGCCGCTGGCGGGGACGGTGGCGCGTGCCCAGCCGGTGGACAATTTCTCGGCGCGCTGGCGCGGCCAGTTCCGCTTCACCGCGGGCGACTACCGCTTCCGCGCCGTGGCCGACGGCGGCGTGCGCGTCTATCTCGATGGCCTGCTCGTGATCGACGAGTGGACGGACGGGGCGACGAGCGCGAGCAACGTTTTTCGCAACGTCGGCGCGGGCGAACACACCGTCACGGTGGAGTATCACGAGCGCAGCGGCGAGGCTTCGCTGCGCGTGTCGTGGCTGCGGGTGGGGGATTTTGGGGACGGGGCGGAGTAAGAAGAAGTTCTCCACAAATGCAAAGCGGCAGCGCCAATAGCGCTGCCGCTTTGCATTTGTGGAGCGTTCAAGCCAACAGCATCTAATTTCCCGCCGCCACGGGCTCGCCCAAATCCATCGGCTGTTCGTTGTTGCGACGCCACCACCACAGCCCGCCAATCGCCAGCAGCGCCAGCAGCGCGACGATGTAGTTGCCAATCTCCCACGCCGTCTGCTGCTCCGCCGAGAGCGGCTGGAGCACGCGCACGCTGGAGCCGCGGTTGCGAATCGTGAGCAAGTCGGTATCTTCGGTGGCCCAGTCTACGCTGTTCTGGGCGAAGAGCAGCGTGTTGGCAAAGCCGCCGGGCACAACGGCATCCGACAGCTCGAAGATGAAATCGTTGACAAACTCGCTGCTGCCCACCACGACCAGACGCGCGTCCGCCGACGAATTTTCGATCAGCCCCACCGGCTGCGTGTCCACCGGCGGCACGGCCTCCGGGTTGGCGGGATCAACGGGCGGCGGCGGGGCGTTTTCGCCAAAGGGCAGCGGACGGTCGACGAAGTAGCTGTCGAATTCGCCGCGCACGGAGACGGCCAGCGGCTGGCTGCCCTGCGCCCCTTCTACGCCAAAGCCAAAGTTCGGGTACGTCTCAAAATCGGGCTGGATGTTGGTATCCGTGCGCAGCCAGGAGTCCTCGCTGGATTCCAGCAGCACGTTGACCTCGCGCGCTGGCGTGCCCTCCTCGCCCGCTTCGTCACCCTCGCCTTCGCCAACCGCCGCCACCACCGGCGACACCCACTGCAACGTCACCGCGGGCAGGCCAGCGACGATGGGGCTGTCGCCCATGTTTTCGGGGAAGACGGTGGGGAAGAAGGGGTAGTCGATCAGCTGGAAGAAGCCCTGGCTGTCCGAAATCGGGAAGCCCTCGTTCTGCAGGTCCATCACCAGCTGCTCCTGCACGTCGACGCCGTAGTGCTGCAGCATCTCGCGCAGCCCGCCGTCGATGGGCAGCAGCGACAGCCCGCCGGAAAATTGATCGATGTCGACGCGGTAGTTGCCCGCGGCGACAATCAGCGCGCCGCCGCGCATCAGATACTGGTCGATGGCAAAGCGCTCGCGCTCGCTCATATTCTGCGGCGCGACGACAAAGAGCGCGTCGATCTCGTTGGGCACGCTGCCCGTGCTCAGGTTGACGTTGCGAACTTCGTAGACGGCGCTTAGCTGCTGCTGCAGGGTATTGAAAGTGGCGAGCGGCTGCTGCTGTTGACCAAACTGATCGACCGTGGACGTGGCGGGCGGCGTCCACAGACCCACAATGCTGAGGAAGCCGCTCGTGTTGCGTCGCAGCGCCGATTCGATGGCCGTGCGCACCGTCGCCTCGCTGAGATCGCCGTCGGGATAGATGACCTGGGCTGTTTCGCCGCCCTGTCCATCCGGCCCAGGGGAACCGGGGGCAGTGAGCAGCATGTGGAGGTAGTAGGTCTCGTTGGAGAAGAACGAGACGGGGTAGGGCTGGATGCCGTACTGATCCAGGAGGCGCTGCTGATCTTCGGGCGTGGGTACGAGCGTTTCAATGGTAAAGTTGCCGCCCGCCGCCGCTGCAATTTCATCGGCGACGCGCAGGATCGTTTCCTGTGCGCCAAGCAGCGGCTCCGGCAGCATCTCCGGCGTGACGACGAGCGTGAGGTTGACGGGCTGGTCGAGCGCGGCCAGCACGGCGTCGATGCTTTGGAAGCCGGAGGCGACGCGGGTAATGGTGCTCGTGAGGTCGTATTCGAGATTTTGCAGGTTGACGTCGAGCGTGCCGTCGCGATTTTGCTCGACATTGATTAAATCCTGAAAGTTGATCACCTCGGTCTGGTCGCCATAGCGCACCAAAATGTCAAAATAGGAATTGATGACGGCAGCCTCATAGCGATCCTGAACCTGGAAGGGGACGGGCTGGATGCCGTAAATCTGGTTGGCCTCTTCCTCCAGCTCGGCATCCGTGCTTGGATCGATCACCTCGACGGTGACGCGACTGCCGCCAGCAATTTCGTATTCGGCCAACGTGTCCTCGATGCGCGGCACGAGCGGGGCGAGCAGCGGGTGGGTGCGATCCGAGAGGTAGGCGCGGATCAGCAGCGGCTCGTCCAGCCCCTGGAGCAGATCACGCGTGGCGGGCGAGAGGCTGTAGGCGCGCGATTCGGTAACGTCCAGCCGCAGCGACTGCAGCGGATAGAGCCAAACGTTGGCCAGCAGCAGGTTGACCACGAGCAGGCTGCTCAACAGGACTTCGCGCGTGCGCAGGGGCGCGGCGGCCTCGCCTTCGCTCCAGCGCTTGCTGTTGAGCGAGAGCACGTTGAGCGCCAGGAAAATCCCGGTCAGCGAGCCGTAGTAGACCAAATCGCGCAGGTCGATCACGCCGCGCTGGATGCTCTCGAAGCGGCTGCCCGTGCCCAGCGCGCGCAGGATGTCGCCGACCTGTGCGCCAAAGAAGTCGACCACGCCGCCCGTGCCCAGCAGGTAGAAAAAGCCGCCGAGCAGGGCCGTCGCAATCAGTGCCACAATTTGGTTGTCCGTGCGTGATGAAATAAACAGGCCGATGGCTGCGTAAGCCGCGGCCAGCAGCAATCCCGCCAGATAGCCGCCGAGCACCGGCCCCCAATCAAGGTTGCCCAACAGTGAGGCCGTGAGCGGCAGCGGCAAGGTCAGCACCAGCGCCAGCGCGACCAGCACCATCACGGCCAGAAATTTGCCGAGCACCATCTGCGTCGCGCTCACGGGCAGCGTCAGCAGCATTTCGAGCGTGCCGCTGCGCTGCTCCTCGCTCCACTGGCGCATCGTCAGCGCCGCGACCAGGAAAATCAGCAGCAGCGGCATCCAGCGAAAGAGCGGGCGCACATCGGCCACGCCGCGGGCGAAGAAGGCATCCACCCAGAAGAAGACGAAGAGCGTCGCCAGCAAAAAGGTGCCGAGAAAGATCAGCGCCATCGGCGAGCCAAAGTAGCTGTTTAGCTCTTTGCGCGTGAGGGAAAGGGTTTGGTTCATGAGTAGGTTGAATTTTAGGGCTGATTGGTGAGTAGTGCTTATTGCTTATTGCTTATTGCTTATTGCTTGATTCGTCAAATGTTGATTCTTTGTATTCTCGACCAACCTCTGAGCAACAAGCAGTACGCAATATCTACCCCGCCGCCATCTCGTTAAAGACGCTCTCCAGCGTGCGCACGTCGCTGCGCAGCTCGCGGACGGGCCAGCCGTTTGACGACGCAAGCTGGTAGACCGCCGGGGCCAGATCGGCGCCCCGCGTGCCGTGGAGACGGTAGCCGGGGTACGCGCCGTTCAGTTCGCGCTCGACGGAGGCAACGCCGTCGAGGCTGGCCAGTTGGGCCTGCGCGTTGGTTACGTCCTGCGTCAGCACCAGGACGGCGTCGCTGGTGCTGGCGAGCTCGGCGATACGGGCATCGGCGCGGATTTGGCCGTTCATCAGGATAATGGCGCGGTCGCACAGGGCTTCGACTTCGGAGAGAATGTGCGTCGAGAACAAAATCGTGCTGTGCTCGGCCAGCCGCTGGATCAGGTGGCGGATTTCGACGATCTGTGTCGGGTCAAGGCCAACGGTCGGCTCGTCCAGGATTAGCAGCTTGGGTCGGTGCAGGATGGCCTGTGCCAGGCCGACGCGCTGTCGATAGCCCTTGCTGAGCGTGCCAATGGGCTGGGTCAGCCTGTCTTCGAGGCTGGTAGCGCGCACGGCATCGGCAATGCGGCTGCGGCGCTCGTCGGCGGGCACAAGGTGCAGATCGGCCATCAGCTTGAGGTAGGCCTGCACCGAAAGTTCGGGGTAGAGCGGTGCGTTTTCAGGCAGGTAGCCAATCAGCGCCTGCACCTGGCGCATCTGTCTCAGCACGTCCATCCCCGCAATCTGCACGTCGCCTTGGTCCGGCTGCAGGTAGCCGGTGAGGATTTTGATCACGGTCGTCTTGCCCGCGCCGTTGGGGCCGAGCAGGCCGACGATCTCGCCGTCGTCGATGTGAAAGCTGACGTCGTCCAGCGCTTGAATCGCGCCGTAAGCTTTAGCCAAATGTTGGACGTCAATCATGGTAGCCTCTCCGTTGCCCACAAAGCTGCTTGCGAGCGGTGCTTCAGTAAATGATAGATAGAACTATTTTAGGGAGGCAGCGCATTTTGTCCAGAAATCAATGTCGCGATAGCTGATTAGCGAACGCCAATGCCGTATTAGGCCATTCCAACAATTAGATTACCCCGTTAGATGTGACAGTCACGCCCATTTACCAGCGGGGAAAGTCTTTCTCATGGAGGGCCGTGACAGTCACCTCGACTCGCCCCTGGGGTGTTTATTCCCCTGGAACGGCCTTGGAAGCGCCAACGCTGTTTTGTAGATAGAGGTGTCGAATTGAGCACGGGAAATCGGAATAAAGCAATACATGAACTCAGCACATGGACAGATACAATTTTGGATATAATAATAATAGAGTAAAGGCGGGAAGTAGTGGGGGAAACGTCATGTAGCACGTACTTGATTGTGATATGATTCACGATGCTGTCGACTCGCCAACACTGCTTACGTCCCCCCACGCAGTCGGGCAGCTTGTGCAGAATTATTTTGCATAAAGATAACTTTTCATTTCTGGCTTATCCTTTGGCGAGGTTCTTAAATCGAATGTTGAAGCTGTTTTCTCCCCCCCGATTTTCTCTTTTTGCTCTCTTAATTTTTGTTTTCCTCTTTTCTTTTCGCGCCGAACAAACGCTTGCCCAATCGGTAAACTCAATTCGCAGCGATTTGCCAACGGGCGCTGAACTTGAGGCCAGCGTGGCCACGCTGCTGGATCACCAGTCGCTGGGCGCAGCACCGACAGCTTACACCGGCTGCGGCGGCACAGTTGTCGCTCCGACCAACCTCGAGTTTGAGCAGCAGGTTGTCGAGCTGACCAACGCCCTACGCGTTGCCGAAGGGCTGCCGCCCCTAAAGCTAAACGTGGATTTAAGTAACGCCGCGCGTTATCACACAGCAGATATGCTGGAGGACGATTACTTCAAGCACCGCACCTACGACCGCATCAACGGTGAACTGGTGGAAGTTTGCGAGTGGTTCGAGCGGCTAAACAGCTTTCTGCCCGGCACCACCTCCAGCGCGGAGAACATCGCCGGCGGGCATCTTTCGCCCCAGGCCGTGGTCAACGGCTGGCTGGAAAGCAGCGGCCACCGCGACAACATGCTGAGCGACAGCTATCGCGAGATTGGCGCGGGCTTTGCGGGCAACTATTGGTCGCAGATTTTTGCCGTGCAGAGCGGTGTCTTCCCGCTGGTTATCAACAACGAGGCAGCGGCCACCGAGAGCCTCCAGGTTACCCTTTATGTACACGGCGGCTGGAGCGAGATGCGCATGCGCAACGTCGGCGGCGCAGACGGCGGCGGCTGGAGCGATTGGC
The DNA here is from genome assembly GCA_965213535.1 of Caldilineaceae bacterium. Lineage (GTDB taxonomy): Bacteria > Chloroflexota > Anaerolineae > Caldilineales > Caldilineaceae > JBCCFC01. The sequence goes on along the minus strand of OZ243888.1, from coordinate 3,647,693 downwards.
AGCCCTTTGCCAGCGAATCGGCGTGGACGTTACCCGCCGATCCAGGGCTGCACACGGTCGAAGTCGAGATGCGGCGCGAGGGCTTTAGCGCCAGCAGCCGCGACAGCATCGAGCTGCTGGGCACGGCGGTGGAGCTGCCGCCCCTGCCCACCTCGACGCCGCCGCCCACGGCCACTCCGCTGCCCACGCCGCCGCCGACGGCTACGGAATCGCCGACGAACGTTCCCCCCATGCCGCCGACTGCGGTTCCGACTGTGGCTCCTACGGATGCGCCGCTGCCCACCGCATCGCCCACCGACTCACCTACCAGCGTCCCCACAAGCGTCCCCACCGCCACGTGGACGCCCATCGCCGACCCGTCCGCCATCCCCACGAGCACGCCTCTTCCCACCGACACGGTCGCGCCGCCCGCGCCCACGCCAACCGGCACACCACAAGGTGTCGGCGACGATGAGGCCCCCACCTTTGTGAATGTTGCGGGGCAGGTGCAGCTTCAGCGCCGCCCGGCTGCGGCGGATTCCAGCTGGTCCGTCCCGCTAAAGGTGGAGCTTTACGATGCGGAAACGGGCCTCATCTCGCGGGCCTACACGCCGCGCACCACCGAGACCGGCGCGTTTGAGCTGGCGGGCGTGCGGCTGGGCCGCTACCGGCTGGCCGTGCAGACGGCGCGCACGCTCCGTCGCGTGGTTGATTTGAACGTGACGGCCTCGCAAAGCGTGACAATTGCGCCGCTGCTGGCCGGTGATTCGGTGGACGACGAGCGCATCAACGTTCGCGACTTCTCGTGGCTTGCGCGCACCTACGCCCGCTGCACCGATGTAGACACGCCATTTCTGCTCGCCGATTTTGACGGTAACGGCTGCGTCGACGACGGTGACTTGGCGCTGCTGGTGGAGAACTTTGGCTACGTTGGCGATTCGATTTTGCCCAGCAGCGGTGCGGGCGTCATGTTGCCCATGAGCATGGACGAAAACGAAGAGCTGCAACAGGGCAGCGAGATCAGCGTAAACTTGCAGCTTCGGGGGGCGGAGCCGCTGCTGATGGACGGCTTGGCGCTGCACCTAAATTTTGATGCCGATCAAATGCAGGTTGTTGGCATCGAGGGCAACGAGGCGTTCAACATTGAGCTGCAAAATCACTATGACAACGCTACCGGCAGCATTGATTATGCGGTGGGCACGCTGGATGGGCCCGTCAGCCAGCCCGATTCGCTGGCAACCGTCACCTTTGAGCTGCTGACGAATGTGGAATTGGGCACGCTTATTCTCAACACCAGCGAGGCCGTGCGCACGAGCGACATCGTCTACCACGGCGATTCGCAAATCAACGGCGATTGGTCGACGCATACAATTGTGCCCGCGGTGCGCGTCGTGCGTCGCGTCGAGCCGCCCGCCCCGCCCGCGCCCGTCACGAATCCACCGTCTGCGCTGTCGACCGGCGTTTTCCTGCCCCTGGTCGCCTCGCCATAACCGCGGGGGCCGGGCGCTATTTAGTCGGTCATCTCGACAGATAACTTTATCCAAAAAAACGCAGCGCACTAAATGCGCTGCGTTTTTTATGCCTTCTTTTATGCCGTTGATATATATAAAGGTTGATGGGCAACCATGATTTTTCTGCTAGGATGAGCCGCATAGGCAAGATTGTACAAAAACGACAACGTACCGTGTGGCAAACGTCGCACCACCGCTCAAGCAGCCTCGCCTTCTGTGCAATTTTTTCCACGGTTTAAGAAACGGCTAAAGTTAAGGAGCTACTATGGAGGCAGTTTTGGACAAAGAGCAGCAAATGGAGAAGATTGAGCAGGAGGTGGAGAACCTCACGGAATCACCGCTGCACGAATATCGCCGTGAAAATGACTACCACGCCGTCATTGGCGAGGGAAGCTTGGATGCTAAAATCATGTTTATCGGCGAAGCGCCGGGTGAACGGGAAGCCAAGAGCGGGCGGCCCTTTGTCGGCGCATCTGGGCAGATGTTAAACAAGCTGCTTCAATCCGTTGGTCTGCAGCGCAAAGATGTCTACATCTCCAACATTGTCAAAGACCGGCCGCCCAACAATCGCAACCCGCACAAAAAAGAAATTCGGCTCTACAGCCCTTTTTTGCTGCGTCAAATTGACATCATCCAGCCGCAGGTGATCGCGACGCTCGGTCGCTTTTCGATGGAGTTTATTCTCGAAGAGCTCAACTCGCCCGCGGCGGGGGGCAAAATTAGCCAGATTCACGGCTCAATGCAGGAAGGGGAAGCGGGTTATGGTAGGGTCGCCATTGTGCCGCTCTTTCACCCCGCCGTAGCGCTTTACAACGAAAACCAGAAGGAGACGCTGGAAGCGGATTTTCAGGTGCTCAAGCAGTTTCTTTAGCGATTCTACTCTACGTCGACTTAGCAAATGACAAACGCCGGAGCGTGCTGCAGCACGCTCCGGCGTTTGTCATTTGTTAAATTAAATTAGCGGGCGAAATTCGCCACCTCGCGTCCATTGTGATGATTCATCACATCCGCCACCGCTGCGGCCTGCTCGTCCTCGGTGCGCACCGCCAGCGCGACGCCGGCGTTGTTAATTCCCTTTACGTACGTTTCCGCCGTTGGTTGCGGCATCCCTGCCTCCACCAGCGATTCCGTCATGCCGCCCGTCTGCGCCGCCGCGCGCGTGAAGAGCGTCGCCAGCTCGCCAATCGCCAGCACCTCGCCCACGTCCGAAGTGGAAACGGGCAGGTGACCGTCGATAAGTTGGGCAAATTGATCGTCCCCATCCACCGACGCGGGCGTCTGGTTGGGGTCCCGCGTGCCGTCGACCACGCCCTGCTCGATAATAACGTTGAGCGATTTATCCTCGACGCCCTGCGACTTCAGCGCGTCATACGTTGCGCGGGCGTCGGCGTAGCTGTTGAACAAGCCAAATATGGTTTTCATAAAATACCTCTCTGTTGAGTTTGCAATGCGCTTCCAGCATAGCAGATAGCGCGCCTTTTCTTCGTAAATCGAGCCACAATCCCCAGACACAAACGCTTAGCCGTTGGGGCGAAACATTTCGTGCGTCAGCAGCGAAATCCGCTCGACGACGTTTTCGTCGGTGATGCCGTCGCCCTCAAAACTGTCGCGGGTGGCGTAGACAAAGCGCGGCACGATCCAGCAGCGAAAGTCCAGCATCAGCGAATTGGCAAAGGAGACAACGGACATGTACGAGCTGCGTCCGCCCGCCGCACAGAGGAAGCCGCAGGTTTGGCCGTCGAGCGCGTCGCTCGTCAGCAGCTCGATCAGGTTCTTGGCGGCGGCGGAAACGTCATAGTTATAAATGGCCACGCCAAAGAGCAGATGCGTTGCCCGCGCGACTTCGGCCCGCAGCTCGGCGACGACGGGCGCGTCGCGGTAGCCCGCTGTGCCCGCCAGCGGCAGCTCCAGGTCGCGTAAGTCGATCAAGCGGGTGCTGATGTCGCGGCTGGCGAGCTGTCGCTCGGCCTCGCGCGCCAGCAAGTACGAGCGTGAATTTGGGTCGAGGCTGGTGGCAAAGATGAGGACGTGGGGCATGAGAGAGCGTTGTTTTTGAGATGCTGATGGAGTTGAGGAGTAGCGCGTGGTGCGTAGTGCGTGGTGAGTGAACTGATGGAATAGCCGACTACTGCACGATTGCATAAACGATTGGGCAGACGGTGAGTTGGCCCGACCAGCGCCAACCGGCTTTAGCCGGTTTTCCCCAGGCAAGCTGGTGGGCTTTAGCCACCAGTGGCGATGGCCTGCGAAACTGCTCAACCATTTACGCCCAACTGTACTGGTAATTGACCAGTTCACGCACCACGCACTACGCACCACGCAAGATCGCCCGCACGGGGCTTGCATCCAGCGCGACCTTGAGCGGCAGCGCGATCAGCTCGTATTCGCCCGGCGGCACGTCGCGCAACTGAAGCGATTCAAGAATGTAGACGCCGCCGCGGAGCAGCGTCCGGTGGGCGTCCATTGTTTTGCTCTGCATCGGATCGACCGAGGGAGCGTCCGTACCAAAGAGGCGGACGCCACATGCGCCCAGCAGCTCTGCCGCGGCGACGGAGAGATAGGCGAAGCTGTCGTGCCACAGGTCGTCCGAGCGCGCGCTGGCCCGCGTTCGCACCAGCAGCCGCTCGACCCGCGCGAGATCGACATCCGCCAGATGGGTCGGCAAAATTTCGCCGTCTGTGTCGACCTCAATCAGCGTCGCCGGGCCGATGTGCACGTCAAGCGGCACGTCCGCCAGCCGAGCGCCGCCGTCGGCGTAGTGGTAGGGCGCGTCGGCGTGCGTACCGGCGTGCGTGCTCAGCGTGATGGCCGACACGTTGACGGCGGCGCCGTCGGCGATGCGCTGCACCCACTGGTGCGAAACGGGCGTGTCACCCGGCCAGACGGCCGTCGCGGGCGTGAGGGGGCGGGTGATATCGTAGAGGGTCATGGGTTGGTAACTGGTAACTGGTAATCGGTAACTGGTAATTGGTAATTGGGCTGTGTGCACGTCCAACCCAATTACCAATTACCAATTTCTGATGATGCGCAGCGTAGATTACTCCCGGCTCAAAATCTCGTTGCCCACGCTTTCCATCACCGAGAGCACGTCCTCCGGTGGGATGCGGCCGTCCATGGATTGGGCAAGTGCATCATTGCCCGCCTCGACCACGCGATCAAAGCCGGGCGGCATCTGCCAGATTTGCGCATAGTCCAAAGCGTCCAGGAAGGGCTGCTGCGCCGGGTGTTGGGCGACCCAGCCATCGCGCAGGCTCTGGCGTGCGGGTATGGCATAGCCGCTCGCCGTGATGGCACGCAGGCTGTCCGCCCGATTGAGGTAATTCACCAGCGCCCAGGCGGCCTCCGGCTGGGCGCTGGTCGACGAGACGGCGTAGCAGGAGCTAAACGCCGTCGACGAGCGGGTGGCGTCACCGCTGGACAGCGGCGTGATGGCAAAGGGCACGTCTGGATAATTTGTTTGCAGCCAGGGCGCGACCCAGTTGCCCTCGATGATCATCACGGCGCGGCCCTCGGCCAGCGTCTCGCCCGCCCAGGCGTCGAGCTGCGTGGCCGGGCGCACCGCCGCCCCTTCGCGCACGAGATCGACGAGGTAGCTCGTCGCCGTTAGCCCGGCCTCGCTGTCCACCGCCAAGCGGCGGCCATCCCCGGCCAGAAATTGGCCACCCCCGCTCTGAAAGATGGGCCACCAGCGCGACACGTCCGCGCCCACGGCCAGCCCAAAGGTCGTGTAATACTCGTTGTTAACGGCGGCCATCAGCCGCGCCGCGGCGGCGAGATCGCTCCACGTCCAGTCGGCGCTGGGGGCGGCGAGCGTTTCACCTTCGGGTTGACGCTGCTGCGCCTGAGCCAGCAGATCGGGGCGGTGGACGAGCGCCAGCGTGCGCGCCTCGCGGGGGAGGCAGTAGACTTGGCCGTCGAGAGTGAAGGCATCGCGCAAAGGGAGGTAGAAGTCCGCGGCGTCGGCCAGGCGATTCCCAGCGGGCAGCAGCGCCCCGTCACGCACGAGATCGGGCAGGCGAAAGGCGTCGACAAAAAGCACGTCCGCCGTGGATTGGCCGCGCAGCACGTCGCGCAGGGCGGCTTCGTAGCTGCCGCCGTGGTTCTCGGCCAGGTCGAGCGTGGCGGAGTCGTCGGGCCAGCTGCTCACCAGCGCACGCAGCCGCTCGTCGTCGCCCGCGTCGCCGGGCCAGCCGAGTACGCGCAGGGAGGCGGGCGCGGCGGTGGGGCCATCGCCGGGCGCGGCGCTGCGCCACGGCGGGTTGATGGAGGGCAGATCGATGGAGGGCAGATCGATCGACGGCAGGTCGATCGACGGGCGGGCACAGGCCGCCGCCAGCAGCGCCACCCCCGCACAGAGCAGCATCACCCGCGCTCGCCGCCAACATTTTCCGTAAAGCCACCTGCTTTTCATGCGCCTTGCCGCCCAACCGTTTGACTTTCGCCGTGCCGTTCGCTACAATTCCCAAGTCGATTTTCGACTCGCCTCCGTAGCTCAGTGGACTAGAGCAGCGGTCTTCTAAACCGCTGGTCGCAGGTTCGAATCCTGCCGGGGGTGCTTATTTAATCACGAATGAGGCAATCATGTCCACTCCTTCCCTTCCCCTCCACATCCCCCTCCGCATCGATGTTTGGTCGGACTTTGCCTGACCGTGGTGCTATCTTGTGGCCTCCAGTTTGGAGCGTCTTCAGCACGCTGAATTTGAAACAGAAGCGCCCGTCGGCGTCGATGTGCACTGGCGCTCGTTTGAGCTGCGCCCGAAAGACGCGCCGCCCATCTCCGCCGAAAAGCGCGCCGCCATCGAAGCGTCGCGCCCGCGCGTCTACGCCGTCGCCCGCGAGCAGTATGGCCTGGAAGTGAATCCCGGCCCCTTTGGCTTTGACAGCCGACCGGTGCTGATCGGCGCGAAGTTTGCCGAGGCGCAGGGCGTCGGCCCGGCTTACCACCGGCGGGTGATGAATGCGTATTGGGCCGAGGCGCAGGATATCGAGCAGGTGGAGACGCTGGCGACGCTGGCCGCCGAGGTGGGCCTGGCGCGCCAAGCGTTTGCGGACGCGCTGGCGGAGCCGAAGTACGAGCGCGCCGTGCTGGCCGATGTTGCCGAGGCGCAGCAGAGCGGCATCCACGGCGTGCCGGCGCTGGTCTTTGTGAGCAAATATCTGGTGTCGGGCGCGCAGCCGTTTGACGTGCTCAAGGGGGCGGTCGAGCAGGTGGCGGGAGAGATGGTGGAGGAGCAGACTGGCTCGCTGAGCAGCGGCGGCGGGTGAATGCGCTTTGCGGCGTCGGTAGATTGGTTCAGTTTTCAAAACTGAACCAGTCTCTCTAATCGAACGGTCTTTCCTCCTCGGCCTTACCCCCTCGGTCTTACCCCATCTCCGCCCCCACCAGCTCTAGCTGTTCGGCAAAATGACAGGCTGCAAAGTGGCCCGGTCGCACTTCGCGCAGCGGTGGCGCTTCCTTGCGACAGCGCTCTTCGGCGTAGCGACAGCGCGGGTGAAAATAGCAGCCGCTCGGCGGATTGGACGGATCGGCGACTTCGCCTTCGAGCTTAATACGCTGGCGATTATCGCGCTGGCGCGGATTGGTGATGGGCACGGCGCTGAGCAGCGCTTCGCTGTACGGATGCTGCGGCCTCTGGAACAAATCGTTGACCTCCGCCACCTCCACGACCTTCCCCACATACATCACCACCACACGATTGCAGATGTAGCGGACCACGCTCAAATCGTGCGAGACAAAGAGATACGTCAAATCAAACTCGGTGCGCAATTCCTCCATCAGGTTGAGAATTTGCGCGCGCACGGAAACATCCAGCGCCGAAACGGCCTCATCCGCCAGGATCAGCCGCGGCTCGGTGATCAGCGCGCGGGCGATGACGATGCGCTGGCGTTCACCGCCGCTAAAGGCGTGGGGGTAACGCTGCATATACTCCGGCCGCAGGCCGACGCGCTCCAGCAGCGCGGCGACGCGCTCGCGCATCTCGCGCGGTCGCATCAGCTTGTTTGCGCGCAGCACTTCGCTAATCACCTCGAAGACCGTCATCCGCGGGTTGAGCGAGGAGTAGGGATCCTGGAAGATCATGCGGATTTGCGGGCGGTAGGGCTGCAATTCTCTGCGTGAAAGCTGTGCCAGATCGACCACCTCGCTATCCGGCGTGCGGTAGCGGATTTCCCCGCCCGTTGGCTCATACGCCCGAATCAGGCAGCGCCCGACTGTCGTCTTGCCGCAGCCCGATTCGCCGACGAGGCCGAGCGTCTCGCCCGGAAAAATCTGAAAGCTCACCTCGTCCGCCGCCTTTACGTAGCCAACCGTGCGGCTGACCAGCCCGGCCGAAATCGGAAAGTGCATCTTGAGATCGCGCACCTCCATCAGCGGATCGCGCGCGTCGTCGGTTTGGAGGTTGGCCGCGAGGCCGGCAGTCGCGCCGTTAGTGGTTGTCATAAAAGTTTAGGTCCTGATTGCCGATTCATCTGCCCTCATCACACAGGATACATCTGTTGCGCCGCTGGCAGTAAACAGTTCGGTTCATATCGGTACGCGGACGAAATTGCCATCTTCTTCGATGAAAGAAAAGTGCAATTTCACTTTTCCATCTGTATGAGCGAACAATATAACCCTTGATTTCGTCGAACATTTGTGCTATGGTAATTTTGCCACATGGAACAGGCAACCTACATCACAAAGAGGGGAGCGAATTGTTACATGAACGCCAACGCCTTTCGCCATTTCTACGACTATCATTTTGCCGAAAACCGGAAGACGTGGGATCGCTACGTCGCTCAGCTACCCGAGGAGCAGTTCACGCAGACCGTGGATTACTCGCACGGCTCTGTTCGGAATCAAATTTTACACATCATCGGTGTCGATAGCGCTTGGTTCGGTGACTTGCGCAGCGCAGAAATTCCCGAACCGCCAGACTTTGAAGCGTCGGCCAGCCGTGAAACCATCCGCGCCCACTGGGATGCGGTCGAGGAGCAGATGCGGGCGTATCTTGCCAACGTGAGCGACGACATGCTCGAGACCAAGCCGCTGAGCGGCGAGGATGCAAACCTGCTGCTGTGGCAGGTGCTGCTCCACGTAGTGAACCACGGCACGGACCATCGCGCACAGCTTCTCCGTTCGCTAAACGATCTGGGCGTCGAGACAGAATACCAAGATTACATCTTTTACGTCTACGGCAATTCGTAGTTGCTTGTAACCGCATACGATTTCGGGCCAGACCCCAGGGGTTTTCAAACCCCCTGGGGTTTTTGTCTGCTTTAATCCGCCGCCACGGGCTCACCCGCTAGCGGCCTGAAATCCTGGTGGCCTTCGCGCGTGCTGTGCCCCGTATAGAGCAGACAGCGCACCTCGTGCCCCCCGCCGACATCGACCGTGGGCGGATCAATTCGGTCGCAGACGCCGGGCATAAAGTCGCGGCAGCGGGGGTGAAACTCGCAGCCGCTTGGTCGGCGGAAGGGAGAGGGGACCATGCCCTTAATGGCCTGCAGCGGCTCCCTCGTGGCCGTAACCTTCGGCATTGAACGCAGCAGGGCGCGGGTGTAGGGATGTTTGGGATCGTTAAAGGCCGTGTCGACATCGGTGTATTCGACGACGTTGCCCAAGTACATCACCGCTACGTCGTCGGCAATCTCCGCCACCACGCCCAAATCGTGGGTGATGAAGAGAATTGCCATGTCGTACTCCTCCTGCACCTTCTGCATCAGCTCCAAAATTTGCGCCTGGGTCGTCACGTCGAGGGCGGTGGTCGGCTCGTCGGCGACGAGCAGCGAGGGGTTGCAGGCCAGCGCGGTGGCGATCATCGCGCGCTGTCTCATGCCGCCGCTGAGGCGGAAGGGATATTCGTCCACCAACCGCTCCGGCTTGGGGATGCCGACGAGATCGAGCATTTCGATGGCGCGGTCGCGCGCCTCGGCTTTGGTGGCATCGGTGTGGAGCAGCACGTTCTCCATGATCTGGTTGCCGATGGTGTACATCGGGCTGAGCGAAGTCATCGGCTCCTGGAAGATCATCGAGATGTGGCGACCGCGAATGCGGCGCACTTCGCGACCGGTGGGGTCGAGCTTGGCAATATCGACGATCTCTGCGCCACCTTCCGTGGGTAGGTGAAAGAGAATTTCGCCGTCCACAATGCGGCCCGGTTTGTGGACAATGTTGAGGAGCGCGCGCGACGTCACGCTCTTGCCGCTGCCCGATTCGCCCACCAAGCAGAGCGTGCGCCCGCGCTCAATCGTCAGATCAACGCCGTCGACGGCGCGCACGATGCCGTCTTTGGTGTAGAAGTGGATTTGGAGATTGTTGACTTCGACAAGGGTGTTGGTCATGAGAGTTTTCAGAGTTTTTCAACGCGGAGTGCGCGGAGAAAGAGGCGCGGAGGGCCGCGGAAAGAAAACCAATTTGCGCGAGTAGATGCGCTCTTGTGCCGAGTTGATAAGGATGTACAGTTGTAGTCGTTACGCTGTGAAAAGCAACTCTAATCCGCTTCTTGAATAAACTCGCTTGAATGGCGCGAATCAATGTGTTTTATGAAGCTTTTCGTTCTACTTCGTAAAGTAGAAAGAGCAAGAGCACTTCTAAATTTTCAACACAGGACTCAATTTGCACTGCCACTAAAGAAATGTCTAAAGATGGAAGAATATCGCCAATTCGCTTACCATCTTTTCTTTGAGTAAAACGAAAAGACTCCGCATGTGGATCAATGTCGTTGATTCCAGTTAGACACATGTAAACTTCCTCTTGTACTTCCTCAGAAATGTAGGCACCTCTAACCAGAATTTCTCTATATCCTGCCCAGAGGTCGAGAAGCCGATGATGTTTTGGGAAGTTACGATCTAGATGATTTAGCTGCCACAAACATCTCCATATTCCCTTCAAAGTCAACTCAAGATAATGTCTGTAAAGGTACATGATTGGATAAGCCAATTCATCAGCCAATATATCTTGTGCTCTTACTGTCTCCACAAGAATTCGTGCGGCTGATAAATAGCCATCGATGATATTTATATTCTCGTCCCTGTGAATGTCAAGTCGCGCAGGCCACGAAGTATTTGAACTCGTATAACGCATTTCGTCACCTCCAATGTATGTTTCAATTATAGGGGTCCGCCGCATCGCGCAGGCCGTCGCCGAAGAAATTGAAGGCCAGCACGACGATAAAGACGGCGAGCCCGGGAAAGAGCAGCCATGGATAGAGCGAAATGACTGCGACGCGCTGGGCATCCTGGAGCATAACGCCCCACGACACCACGGGCGGGCGCAGGCCAATGCCGAGAAAGGAGAGCGCCGTTTCGCCCAGAATCATGGCGGGGACGGCCAGCGTCATCGAGGCGATGATGTGGCTGAGAAAGGAGGGCAGCATGTGGCGGGTGATGAGGCGGTAGCGGCTGACGCCGTCCAGCTCGGCGGCGAGCACAAAGTCCTCCTCGCGCAGGGAGAGAAATTTGCTGCGCACCACGCGCGCCAGGCCCGTCCAGCCCACGAGCGACAAAATTACGGTGATCATAAAGTAGACGCGCCCGGGTCCCCAGTGAATCGGCACCATGGCGGCAATGGCCAGCCAGATCGGAATCGTCGGGATCGACATCACGACTTCGATCAGGCGCTGCACGACCGTGTCGAGCCAGCCGCCGAGCAGGCCGGAGATGCCGCCGAGCAGGATACCGATGGTCAAGCTAAACGCGACGCCGACCAGGCCGATCGTGAGCGAGACGCGGCTGCTGTAGAGAATGCGGCTGAGCACATCACGCCCGACGCGGTCGGTGCCGAGCAGGTAGAAGGGTTCGCCCGCTTCGCGCGGCCCAAAGAGGTGGCGCTGAGCCGGAAAGAGCCGCCACAGGCGGTAGTCGTCGCCGCGCACAAAGAGGCCCAGCGGGATCACGGCCTCTTCGTCGATGATAAAGGTGCGGCGCAGCGTACGCTCGTTGCGCTCGAAGGTGTAGCCGTTGATGTGGGGCAGAAAGGCTCCGTCGTGGAAGAGGCGGACACGCTGCGGCGGGGCGTTGACGTACTGCGAGTTGTAGGTGGTAAAGTGCCAGGGGGCAACAAACTCGCAGAGGCCAGCGACGAGGTAGAAGAGGATAATCACGACGCCGCTGAGCAGCGCGAGCTTGTGCTGGCGGAATTTCCACCACATCAGCTGCCACTGCGAGGCAACTTCGACGTGAACGTCTTGCTTGGCTGGCGCTTCATCGATGTCGGTGGGGGCGTCAGCGGGGACGTCGAGCGCGTTGTAGTCGAGTTCTGGTGCGCGCGGGTCAATTTCTTCCGGTCGATTGACGTAGGCCGTCATGGGGACTCCCTTGTAACGCGAAGTGCTGCTTCGCGAGGGACGAAGCAGCGCTTCGTCCTACGATAAACGAATGCGCGGATCGAGCCACGCGAGCAGAACGTCCGAAATAAAGGTGCCGATCACCGTCAGCGTGCAGAGCACGAGAATGAAGCCCGCGGCCACGTACATATCCTGCACCATCAGCGATTCGAGCAGGATGGGGCCGGAGGTGGGCAGGTTGAGCACGATGGCAACCAGCGCTTCGCCGGAGATCAGCGTGGGCAGCGTCCAGCCAATGGTGCTGACAAAGGGATTCATGGCGTGGCGCACGGGGTACTTGATCAAGAGCCGGGCTTCGGAGACGCCTTTGGAGCGCGCAGTTTCGACGTAGGGCTTGTTGAGTTCGTCGAGCAGGTTGGCGCGCATGGTGCGGATCAGCGCCGCCGTGCCCGCCGTGCCCACGATGATGATCGGAATCCAGAGATGATTGAGCATATTCTGGAATTTGGCGAGCGACCAGGGGGCGTTGATGTACTGCTGCGAAAAGAGGCCGATGCGCGCGTCGCCGAGGAAGCGATAGCTGAGGAACAAGAAGATCAGCGCCAGCAAAAAGTCCGGCGTGGCCAAGCCGATAAAGCCGAGAAAGGTGGCGATGTAGTCGCCGGGCGAATACTGCCGCACCGCGGAGTAGATGCCCACGGGCAGCGAGACGATCCAGATAAAGAGGAAGCTGGAAAAGGCGATGGCAAAGGTCAGCGGCAGCCGATCCCAGATCAGCCGGGAGGCATCCAGCTTGTAAACAAACGAGTAGCCAAAATCGCCGCGCGTGATGATGTTGCGGATCCATTTGAAATACTGCACGTACATCGGCTGATCCAGCCCATACTGCGCTCGAAGCGCCGCTTCGAGCTCCGGCGGTATCTCATCCATGCCCTGCCCCAGCATCTCCGAAATGACCGTCGACACGTAGTCGCCCGGCGGCAGTTGGATCACCACAAAGGAGATAATCGTCACGATCCAGATGGTCAGAATCGAGAAGAGCAGGCGGCGAAGGAGGTATGTCCACATAATGATTGATATGTAATTGGCTGGCTTTGCCTAAAATTAGAGATTGGTAATTGGAGATTGGAAGCGCCGTAGAGCAGACCCATCTCTAATTACCAATCTTCAGTTACCAACTACTCCACAATGTACCACTGCTCCGGATACGTAATCTTCTGCACCCCCTCGACCCAGCCCGCGATCCACTCGTTGGGCGTGTTGCCCATGCGCTCGTGGTAAGGCTGGTAGCCGGGGCCGGGCCGCGAAATGCCGATTACCCAAAACTCGTCCGCTGCTCGATCGAGAATTTCCGACATGGCGGCGATTTGCTCCTCCTGGGAAGGAGCGGTGAGGACGTTTTCCTCGTACAGGGCGCGGAAATCCTGCGCATATTCCGGCATCTCAATAGGCTCCCAATCGGGGGCGGCCGTGCGGCTGGCCCACCAGCCGCTGCCGTAGAGCCCCCAGAATTCGCCCGGCACGTAGTAGCGCGGGTCAATGATGGCCGTCAGGCCAGCACCGCCCTCGCCGGTAAAGAGGGCCGCTTCAATTTCGTTGGCGTCGCGGATCTCTTGGAACTGCGTATCGGGCACGGAGTTGAGATTCAAGTCCAGCCCAACCTCGCCCAGCTGCTCGACGAGCAGTTCGCCGACGGAGGTCCAGTTGCTGGTAAAGGAGAGGTCGTTGGGCAGCGAGAGCGAGATAGAGAAGCGCTCGCCGTCCGGGCGAAGCCGGAAGCCCTGGCCGTCCCGTTCGGGCATGACTTGATCCAGGTGTTCGTTGGCCAAGTCCAGATCAAACTCGATGTATTGGGTTGCCAGCTGTTCGTTATAGAGCGGCGAAGAGTCCAGCGGGGCGGCCTGGCTCGGCGTGCCCAGGCCGTTGTGCACGATATCGATGATCTCCTGCCGGTTGATTGCGTGGGAGACACCAATGCGGAAATCCTTATTGGCAAAAATCTCGCCCAGCACGGGGTCCGGCGCATTGCGGTTGAAGTGCAGCGTGTTGGTCGTGCCCGCATCCGAGAGCAGGCTGTCGATTTGCAGCGGCCCGCCAGCATCCATCTCCTCGAAGAAGAGAATGCGATCCTCCTGCGGCGGGTCCTTGATGATGTCGAGGTCGCCGTTGAGCATAGCCAGCGTGCGCGCCTCGCTGTCCTGGTATTGAATACCCAGCACCGAATCAATATAGGGCAGCTGATTGCCCTCGCTGTCGACCTTCCAGTAGTAGGGATTGCGCACCAGCCGCACGGTCGAGCCCGTGCCCAGCACCTGCTCGGGAATCCACGGGTAGAGCAGCGGCCGCTCGGGCAGATCGAAGAAGTTCATAAAGCCATCGGTCGGTCCGGCGGCACGTGCGTTGAAGAGCTCGACCCAGTTCTCGACGTCATCATCCGCATCCACCAACTCCTGGACATTTTCGTTGTAGTCGGCGTGGAACTCCTGCAGGTAATGCTTGGGGAAGTGGGTCAACATGCGCCCGTCCCAGGTGGCGAGCAGGGTGAGGAAGAGACCGTTGGATTCATCAAAGGTGAACTTGACGGTGTAGTCGTCGATCTTCTCAGTGGTGAGCGCTTCTGGGCTGGGGAGCCAGTTGGCGGCGGGACCACCGGGCGTCAGCTCCGTATTATACCAAATATCTTCGATGTAAAACATGATGTCGTCGGCGGTGAAGGGTGCGCCGTCGCTCCACTTCATGCCCTCGCGCAGCGTGAAGGTGAACTCGGTGGCGTTGTCGTTGACGTCGACGCTCTCGGCGATGTTGGGGCGCACGCCCGACGCATCCGGCTCCCAGATCATCAAATTCTCCCAGCCGATCACGTACCAGAGGCCGCCCCAGCCGGGGTTGTTGCCAGTAAAGCCCATGCGCAACTCGCCGCCGTAGCTGCCGACTTCCTCAGCCGGATCGACCACGGCCGGGCTGGCGGGCAGGCGCTCTTCCACGGCGGGCAAGTCTCCGGAAGCCACCATCTCGGCCAGCATGGGCGATTCGCCCTCGGCGGCAACGCCCGCTTCGCTGGCGTCCTCCGACGTGGTGTCCGGGGCGGCGTCTGCACTGTCGCTGGTGTCGCCCTCGGCGGCCTGATCAAGCTGTTCCAGTGCATCGGGCGCGGCCGCGCCGCTACAGGCGGCGAGCAGCAGCGTCAACACAAGCAGCAGGCTTAACAGAATTTTTCTTTTCATGGCGTCTCCTTTGGTCTAACAATCAGGATTGATGGGGTTAACAACTGGGGTTGGAACGTAGAATTAACGGCGAAATCTTCCGCGCAGCCGAAGGGTTATCACCATATTGACGATGAGATTGACGATGAGCCAACACGCACACAGGGGGGAGTTGTGCGCTTATGGCGTTTACTTTGGCTGTCTCAGCGAGCGGTTTGCCCACTATTCGTGAGAGCGCTTTCAATAAGCAAGGTGAGCAAAGTTAAAAGCAGACAGCGGGGAGCCAATCTGGGTGTTGGTTCCTTCTTTTGCACAAAATAAAGTTGTTAATCCTGTTCGGTGAAGGCATGTTAGCTTACAACTTCGGGCTTGTCAAGCGGCAAAAATTGCTAGAGACTTGGGGGTGGGCACTTCAAAGAGAGCAGATTGACGAACCAAGTTGATGTCTTTTTCAACCTTTGATAAAGCTGGAAATTTTTGCGTCGGGGAAAAGTTTTCCTCTTGCATTCTTTCCTGCATTGTGTTATAAATCTTACACAACGCAGGGCTTCACGTCCCGGCGCGATCTTTGCCCACCTCGGTAGAGACTGCTCCCCAGCACGGGATAAGCCTGAGCCCACCAACTCAATACACCCCACTTCGGGAGGTCACGAATGAGCGAGATCCTCGCGCTCCATTCTTCTGCCGTGCTCGCGGATCGCCCCTTTACCGATCCGCTCCACACCGCACACGATTTACGCATTATCCACCATATTCTGCACCACGTGCGCGGTGCGGTTACCCATTTGCCGCTCAACCACGCTGCCTACGTCGGTGGCGATGCGCGCTGGCGCTTTGTCTTCAACGGTGTGGCGCGGCTGCGCCAGCCCGTGGACAGGCTGCTGGTGGCCTTTTTTGGGATCAAGCGCGTCGATGCGGACGTGCTAGCCGTAGGCGAAGCCGACGAACAGCTCATCGCCGAATTGACGCAGCATGAAGGCGTGCTGTGCTACGCCACGCACTGCATCGAGCGCGGCGACAGCACGGGCGAATACGCCAACCTGGTGCTCTTTGACTCCGAGGCCGCGAAGATGCGCTGGGCCAGCGGTCAATACCACGCCCGCGCGGCCCGGGAGCTGTCGCCGCTCTACTACCGGCACATCCGCCTGCACAGCGGCCTGCTACCCGGTGGCCTGCTCGCCGAGCACGCGCCGCTGCTGACGCACACGAAGTATTATGACTTTGAAATGGGGAGCACCGAGCAGGATCGGGGGGGGCCGTGGCGAGCCGTGCGCGACTATGGGGTTGAGAATTAAACGCGCGATTGTTTATTCAAGTCGTTGGGTGGGAGAATGGAGATTGAAAGCGCTGTCGAACCAGCCCAATCTCCATTTCCTAATCGCCGGTTTTTAAGCTGTGTGGGCTTGATTCAACACGTTAACCAACTACTCCGCCACCAATCGTCCCTGCATGGCCGGATAATGGCCCGCGATCGAGCAAATCACCAGATACTCGCCCACTTCGGGTGCGGTAAAGGTGACGGTTTCGCGATCACCACCGCTGAGCTTGCCGCTGTTGTAAAGCGCTCGCGCCGTCTTCTCGTCCTCATCCATCTCCGGCGCGATCTCCACTCCCGGCTCGAGAATCACCCAGTTGTGGCGCGCATTGCCCTGATTTTCCAGCGTGAGCGCAATCGGTTCGCCCGCGGGAACCGTCCACACCGGCGGGTTGGCGATGTTGTCGTTCTCCGCGCCGTAGTAATTGTCCTGCATCACAACCGTTAGCAGTTCGCTGGCTTGAGAGGGGTCCTCCAAATCTAAAAATAGCGCCCCCCCAGCGTCCGTGCCGCGCCCACAGCCGATCAGCAGCAGCGCCAGCAGCGTTAGCAGCGTCGGGATAAATAGCGTTCGTTTCATAAAAAGCTCCTTTGCTTGTAAATTTTCTGCTCACAGTTTACTTGTACTATTTGTCACAATCAGTAATTTTGCGACCCGATTGCTAATGTTGCCCCCCTCATCTTGACCGCCGCCCCCCTTTGCTTTACGATTGTCTCATGAACAACCCGACCGCCACCTCCCGCCCGACCTTCTCGATTGCCACGCCCATTTGGAACGAGGAGGAGACTATCCCCGTCCTCTATAATCGCCTTGTGGCAGCGATGGACGGCGTCCTGCAGGCGGGCGAAACGTGGGAGCTGGTCTGCGTCAATGACGGTTCGGCGGATGGATCGCTGCGGGTGCTTCGTGATTTGAGCGAGCGTGATTCGCGCGTAAAGGTGCTGGACTTTAGCCGCAACTTTGGCCACCAGATCGCCATCACCGCCGCCGAAGATTTTGCCGAAGGCGATGCCGTGATCGTGATGGATTCGGATTTGCAGGACCCGCCGGAGGTCGTGCCGCGCTTGATCGAGCGCTGGCGCGAGGGCTACGAAGTCGTCTACGCCGTGCGCTCCAGCCGCGAGGGCGAATCGCGCTTCAAGCTGTGGACGGCCTCGCTCTTTTACCGGCTGCTGCGCTCCATCACCGATGTGGACATTCCCGTGGATGCGGGCGACTTTCGCTTGATGGACCGGCGCGTGGTGCTGGCGCTGCGTCGGCTGCGCGAACAGCACCGCTTTATGCGCGGGCTAACGAGCTGGGTCGGCTTTAAGCAGATTCCCGTCGAGTACGAGCGGGCGGCACGCTACGCGGGCGAAACCAAATACCCCTTTCGCCAAATGCTGCGGCTGGCGACCAACGCCATCACCAGCTTTAGCTACCTGCCCCTGCGGCTGGCAACATACGCGGGCTTTTTCTTTGCCTTGCTTAGCCTCGTCAGCATTCCCCTCATCGTTGCGTTGCGACTTGCTGGCAATTTCTCATTTGAAGGGCAAGCCACAACGCTCGTCAGCGTGCTCTTTCTCGGCGGCATCCAGCTAATTGTTTTGGGCATCATCGGCGAGTACCTCGGCCGCATCTACGACGAGGTGAAGGGGCGGCCGCTCTACGTTGTTTCGCGCGCTTACGGCTTTATCGAAAACGCAGCAAGCGACGCGCCGCCGTCGCCCGTGCCGCTGGCGCCCGTCGTCCACTACAATTCCTCCGCCAAGCAATCCCCCGCCGCCGCCGAAATCAAGCAAGCGTCTGGAACTTAATTTGCCCGACCATCGTTTGTCGTTCGTGAACCGGCAGCAATTTTTTCAGCGTCTGAAACAGCCAATGAGTGCAGACACACGTCCACGGGTTCGCGTTGACCCACCTGCGCTTACCTGCGTTTATCTGCGGTTCCTTGTTTCGGCCAAGCATTCCTGATGCGCTGGTTCTCCTCCCTCTCCCCTCTCTCCCACTGGCTTGGCCTGCACCGACTCTGGCGCGCCATCCGCCGCCTCGACCGCACCACCCACTTTTCGGAGCACCTCAGCATCGAAGAGCGACGGCTGATCGTCGTCTCGCTGATCGTGGGCGTGATCGTGTGGGTTCCCGTTTACACGCTCAAAATTAGCGTGCGCTGGCTCTTTGGCACCACGATGACGCTGCTGGACGGGCGCAATCCGCTCTGGCTCTTCGTCCCGCTGCTGCTCGGCGCGGCGGCGATGACGGCCGTCGTGCGCTTTCGCACAAGCACCATCCGCTATCACGATGCGGACGGCCACCTGCACGAGGTGCTCGACGTGGAGGGCGACGGGCTTGAGCGCGCCATCGCACTCTATTTCTCCGCCGAGCCGTCGCTCGAGCAAGCGCTGGTGGGGCAGGAGGGCGTCGAGGCGCGCTGGTCGGCGCAGACCTTTGGCTTGGCCGGGCGCAAGCTGTTGGCCACGCTGCTCACGCTGGGCACGGGCGGCAGCGGCGGCCTGGGCGCGGGCGTCTCGCTGATTGGCGAGAGCATGGCCGCGGGGTTGTTCAAGCCGCGCACGCTCACAAGCCGTCGCCGCACACGGGGTGGTGACAGCAGGAACGGGGGCGGCGATATGGGCGAGCAGATCATGGAGCAGTTTGGCCTGCGGGCGCGGCTCTGGCGCTGGTGGCGCTCAACCAACATCGACGATTTGCAGGCGGCCCAGCTCAGCGGCATTGCCGCCGCCGTCTCGACGCTGCTCGGCACGCCGCTCACCGCCGCTTTCTTCGCCACGGAAATTATCTACCGCCGTCGCCCGGTGATCGAGAAGCTGGTCTACTCGCTGCTGGCCTCGCTTGTGGCTTTCTTTCTCACCAACTTGGCCTCCGGCGGCAACACCCACATCTTCGAGATCGAGCGCCTGCCGGACCCACCGCTGTCGCTGCCCTTTTACGGGGCGATTATCCTGCTCTCCATCGTCATCTCCTTTCTGGCCGAAGCCTTTCGCCGCGCGCGCGTGCTCTTCGACGAGAGCTTTCTGCTCTACTTCCCCAACATGTGGACGCGCCACCTCGTCGGCGCCGCGCTCACCGGCGCAATTGCGCTGGCTGCATTCTACCTCTCCGACCACCCGCTTAACTTGGTGCTGGGGCCGGGCGAAAACGTGATCCGCGAGGCCATGCTCGGCCAGCTGACGCTGCGCGCGGCCTTTGTGGGCTTGATTGCTAAATTCTTCGCCACGCTCTGCACGATTGGCTCCGGTGGCTCGGCGGGGCTGCTCGTGCCCTCGCTCTTCCTCGGCACCATGGTCGCCACCGCGCTCGCCGCCGTCTTTGGCTACATTCCCCTCTGGCTGATCATCCCCTCGATGACGTCGAGCCTGGTCGCCATTGTCAACGTGCCGCTGGCCGCCGTCTTTTTTGCAGTGGAGACCTTTGGCGCGGCCTACCTGCTGCCCGCGCTGGTGGCGCTGATCGTGACGCTGCTCTTTGCCCACGAGACGAGCATCTACCGCACGCAGCGCGAATATGCTGAGCAGCGCGAAATTTTGCCCGGCTACAGCGTGCGCCGCATGGCGATTCCGCGGCAGTGGGCGGGCCGCACGCTTCAAGAATTGGCGCTGCGCCGCCGCTTCGAGCTCAACGTGATCGGGCTGATCGAGACGGACGCCACCAGCAACGTGCTCCTCAACGCCGCGCGTTCGCCCGTGGAGGAGGGGCGGCACGTGCCGCAGCGCGGCGAAAGCAGCGTGCGCTTCAACGTCTCCGCTTCGTCGCCGCTGCGGCTAACGGACATGCTGCTGATCATGGGCGAGGATGCAAAGCTGGATGCGTTGGAGCAGCGCATTCACCAGCTTGCCATGGAGGAGCGCGTCGCGCGCGAGGAGCGGGAAATCCAGCGTGAGCAGCAGAGCCGCGAGCGGGGGGAGAGCAGGCGGGAAGAGGCGGGGTAAATAGGAAAGAGGGTGATCCACGAAGGGACACGAAGAAAGAATGTCGACGCTCTTTCCTTCGTGCTCCTTCGTGTTCTTCGTGGATTAATTTGTTATTCGTTTGGCGAAAGGATAAATCATGCAAAAGCGGGGCAAGCGCAACCAGCGGGCGCAGCGAATCAATTACGTGGCGGTATCGGCCGCGGCGCTCCTGGGCTTTGGCGTACTGGTGACTTGGCTGAACGCGCTGTTTGGCTGGACGCCGTTTTGGCAATTTTTGTTTGTGATCAGCGGCATAACCTTTGTCGTCTACGGCTACGACAAGCGACAGGCGCAGCGCAAAGGCTGGCGCATCCCCGAACGCATCTTGCACGGCTACGCGCTGCTGGGTGGCTTTGCTGGCGCGTGGCTGGGCATGGTGATCTTTCGCCACAAGACGCGCAAGCCGATTTTTCGCGGCGTGATAGTGTTGGGGGCGCTGCTGTGGACGGGGGTGTGGTGGTGGCTGGGGAGGTAGTTGCCTTTGTGTCCATTGAGACACCTGCGTTTTCTCCTGTTCGACTCACAGGGGTCGTTGACCGAGCGGCGACGCAGGAGCGTCGGGTGGGGCATTCCCACGCAGGAGCGTGGGAACGAGCAACTACAACAATTCCATTACGTCCGACGCGGCTTGGTGGACGAGGCAGTGCCGTCGCGCCAGTGACCACGTGTCCTTGGCGTAGCCGCCGCCGATGACGCAGGCGACGGGGTGGCCGCGCCGCGTACACTGCTCGAGCACGTAGCGGTCGCGGCGGTAGAGCCCCTCGTCCGTCAGCGCGAGCTTACCCAGCGCGTCGTCCACGTGCGGGTCAACGCCGGCATCGTAGAGCACGAGATCGGGCTTGACTTGGGTGAGCAGGTCGGGCAAATAGCTGGCGAGCGTGCGCAGGTAGTCGTCGTCTTCCAGCCCCACGGTCAAGCCGACGTCCAAGTCGCTTGGCCGCTTGCGGAAGGGGAAATTTTTTTGGCAGTGCATGGAGAAGGTAAAGACGCTGTCGTCGCCCTGGAAGATGGTGGCCGAGCCGTCGCCCTGGTGCACGTCGAGATCGACGAGCAGAATTTTCTCGGCGCGCCCTTCCCGCTGCATCACGCGGGCGGCGACGGCAATGTCGTTAAAAATGCAGAAGCCGGAGCCAAAGCTGGCGTGGGCGTGGTGCGTGCCGCCAGCGGTATTGGCGGCGAGGCCGTGTTCGAGCGCGAGCTTGGCGGCGAGAATCGTGCCGCCGAGGGCCGTGCGCGTGCGCGTCACCAGGGCGGCGCTCCAGGGGAAGCCAATGCGGCGCATGGCTTTGCGGTCGATGGAGCCGGTGAGGTAGGAATCGACAAAGTTTGGCGTGTGGCAGAGTTCAATTTGGGCGCGGGTGGCGATATTGGGGCAGTGGAACTGATCAAGCGTGGCGACGCCGTCGCGGATGAGGTGTTCGTAAACCTGGCCAAATTTGGGCATGGGAAAGCGGTGGCCGTCGGGGAGGGGGGTGACGTAGTCGGGGTGGTAGACAAGGGGGAGCATTTGAATGGTCGATGGTCAACGGTGAATTGTCAGCGGTAAATTGTCAGCGGTAAATTGTCAATGGTTAATGGGGAAGGCCGGGTTGATTTGGTTGGTTGTCGAGGATTGGATTTCGTGGATAAAGGGGGCGGGTTGGCCGGGGAGTTGGTGGCAGTGGCGGCAGCGGGCTTCGTAGCGTTCGCTGCCGCCGACGAGGATCACCGGGTCATCGTAGCGGGCGGGGCGACCGTTGATGAGGCGTTGGGTGCGGCTGGCTTCGGCCCCGCAGACGACGCAAATGGCGTGCAGCTTATCGACGCGCTCAGCAGTCGCCATTAGCAGGGGAATTGGGCCAAAGGGCTCGCCGCGAAAGTCCTGGTCCAGCCCGGCGGCGACAACGCGGCGACCGCGATCGGCCAGGAGCTGGCAAACGTCGGCGATGGCATCGTCAAAAAATTGAATTTCGTCGATGGCGACAAAGTCCGTCTTGAGCTGCACCTGCGCCAGCAGCTCGGCGGCGTTGGCCACCACCTGCGCATCCTCGTGGGCGACGCCGTTGTGCGAGGCCACGCGCCCGCGCCCGTAGCGATCATCCAGGCTGGGTTTGAAGACCTGCACACACTTGCGCGCAATTTCGGCGCGGCGGATGCGGCGCAGCAGCTCTTCGGTTTTGCCGCTAAACATCGAGCCACAAACCAATTCGACCCAGCCGCTGTTGGGGTGGTAGTACATCAGCTTTTTCTCAACTAACTTCTCTATTTGATGGGGAACGAAAGGGGTACGTTCTCGCGTTAAGTTTATAGCACACAGTGATAACGAACAAAGTTTCGATCACGTAGAGGCAAAGTCATAATCCTTTCAAGTCATTTAGCAACGGGAGATTGTTGTAATGAACAAAAAGTATATCGTGACCCTTTCATTTGTTTTTTGCATCGCTCTGTCCGGCTGCGGGCGCGTCTCAATTGGCCTCGCATGGTCGGAGCGCGAGCAGGGAGGTAGTCAAACTGCGCTTGAACAGTCGCCGCTTGATCAGCCAAACTCAATGGTCGATGGATGGTTGCGTTACGAGAGCAAAACCGGTGGATACTCATTTTCTTATCCGGCGAGCTACGTCGTTACCGAAGGGGAAGTAGGATTTACTCAGCTCCGCCTGAAAGACAGGATTATTCAGGATGTGATTACGTTTCGTTATAAGAGCTATGAATTAGATAACCTATCTGACGATTTGGCGATTTGGGCGGAAAGAGTAGATGAGCACGTGCCGTCAGGCAGCTACACCAAAGCATATTTTCCAATTGATTTGGGACAAACGAACGGCAATCAGTCTAAACAAGTATACGCTGAAAGCGCAGCCGAATCTTTTGTGCCAATGCAGGCCTATCTAATCAGCAATGGTCGGCTGGTGCTTGAACTATTTGCCCATTTTGATAATGCCCAAAGCAAAGCGATCTTGGAGGAAGTGGCAAAATCTGTTGAATTCTCCGATGGTGCGCCGACCGATGTGGAGCAGCTATACGCGCCGGACGCGGCCCCAGCCATGACCACGTTGGCGGAATACTTTGAGCGGATGTACGAAGCAAACGAAGTTTCACGGGCGTTGAATATTTGGGCGGCGACGGGGGAAACGACGGGGGAATTAGTGGAGCAGATGTCGGAGAGGGCTAGGGCCGATTATGAGCGGACGGTTGAGCTACAATCGCGGATACAGCAAGAGCTTGATGAACGAGCAAGGCTGGAAACGCCCTCTGCTCCAGCCGACATGCAGCCAGAGGGTGGGCCATTTACCTACACCGTTACATCGACTACAACTTTTCTTCCGGAGTCCCCCTTGCTTCCTCAGACGACGCCAACTTTGCCTGTGCGCGAGGGCGTGAACGGCTATAAAGTGTATCGAGAAAGGTCTACATATGGTGATGAGTTTTTGGTTCAGTATTCAGGTGACGTATGGGAGTACTCGCCTGAGGAAACGAACCAAAAACTGAAACACCAAGCTATTCTGGATTGTGAACTGTGGTTGAACGAGGGCGCAATGGGACATGTAGGTCAACCGAGCATTGCTAAAATCGAGGCCGGAGAGAACATTTGGGATAGAGGAATTTACCAGATGGAAAGAAGAGCAATTTATGGCGCTCAGGTAGAAGATAAATACTACCTGTTTGGCGTCACTTACGCAGAGTCCGCTACCGAAGCAGAGCTTGAGCAGTGTTTGTCCGCTGCGGAAGAGATCATCGCCACCTTTGAACCCGTTGAGTAACGGCTAAATTTTGCACAGCAAGCAAAAGGGCAGCGACGTGCGTCGCTGCCCTTTTGCTTGCTGCATCGTCCTCGGCAAAACCTACGCCTCGACCAGCTCTTCCATCTCGTACTTCTGCATGACTTCGGCAGCGGCGGCGTCGGGATCGTCGCCGCGGGCGCGGGCCTTGCGGGCGGCTTCTTCCGCCTCGCGACGGGCCTGCGCCTCGATCTCCTGGCGGGCCTGGCTGCTCTGGCGGCGTTCAAGGCGCTTCATAAAGCGCTCGACCTGGCCAGCCGTGTCGACGATACGCTGCTCGCCGGTGTAAAACGGGTGGCAGTTGCTGCAAATGTCGGTCTGAATCGTCGGCTTCGTGCTGCCCGTCGTCCACGTTGCACCACAGGAGCACGTCACCTGTGCTTCGGCGTAATAGGTGGGGTGAATCCCTTCCTTCATGTTGCTCTCTTTTCTAAATACAAAGGTCAATCTGTTTTAACGAATCTGGATCGAACAATTTCAAAAACTTTAGATTCGATCCACGAAGAACGTGAAGAAACACAAAGAAAAAGGATAAGTATCTAATTCTTCGTGCGCCTTCGCGTCCTCTGTGGATCGGCTTGCTGCCCGGTGGCAGCGCAACCAGCTAGTCCGCCGCGACTGCGATCTGATCCGTCTTGGGGTGATCGGCGTGGACGCTGATCTGCTTGCGGTTCTTCTTGAACCATTCAAAGGTCACGAAGCCATCGCTGGTGGCGAAGAGCGTGTCGTCCTTGGCGCGGCGCACGTTGACGCCGGGGTAGAACTTCGTGCCGCGCTGGCGCACCAGAATGCTGCCTGCGGTAACGAACTGCCCACCAAAACGCTTGACACCGAGGCGCTGGGCGTTGGAATCGCGGTTGTTGCGGCTGGAACCGCCGCCTTTTTTATGAGCCATGAAAGTCTCCTAAACTCTTATTCAAACCGTTCTGCAAAATAATTCGCCCCTTAGCCGGCGTTTCTCGTATCACCGTCCGCGTCATCCAGCGTCTCGACATTGTCCGGATTGGTCGCCGGGTCGGCTTCGGCTTCGGTCGTCACGGCAACATCGGACGTGTCTGCTGACGCGCTTGGCGTGCTGTCGCTCGCGACATCCGGCTCCGCGGCGGAGGCCGTCTCCGTCCCCACCACAACCGGCTCATCAGCGCTGCCGTCCAGCTCCTGATCGCGCTCGGCGGGGGCGTCCGCAGGCGTTTCCTCACCGTCGACCACGGGCTTGGAAGCTGGCGCGTCGAGCAGCTGCGTCGAATCGATGAGGGGCTCATCGTCGCTCGCTTCTGTGTTGACATCTTCTGCGCTAGCGCGCTGTTGCGCTTCCAGCTCAGCCTGGCGCTGCGCCTCCAATTCGCGCTGCACGACTAGCTGAGCTTCGCGCTGCTCGGCCAGTTCGGCCTCGTGCTCGCGCTGCACGTCATCCTGGGAGTAGCTGCTGCCGTTGAGGCTAACCGACTCCACCTCTAGCCGCGTCAGATATTGGCGGTGGCCGCGGCGCACGCGAATGCGCTTCTTGGCGCGGTAGCGGAAGACCAAAATCTTTTTGCCGCGATACTGCCCCGTGATGCGCGCCATTACGCGCGCGCCTTCTACAATCGGCTGGCCGACGCTAACGTCGTCGTCGCTGGAAACGAGCAGGACGTCGTCTAGCGTGAGCGTATCGCCCACGTTGCCGTCCAGCTTTTCCACTTCAAAGATATCACCGGCGGTTACGCGGTACTGCTTACCGCCTGTGCGTACAACTGCATACATAATGAATTCTCCCTGTAGCCGCGTCTGCCCGCCAACTCCCAGGAGTTCGTGTGCAGTGCTTTTGGAGCGGCCTCGCACCCAATGGAGTGGGCACGATTGATATTGAGTTTGTCGATAAAAAATTCGCCGCCGCCGACAAGTTGGCGGAGCGAATCCACAAACATAAAGTATAGCGCATGGAGTCCATCTTGACAAATTTGGCTGCCCCAGTTTTGCTTTGGGACTTGCGGCTGCTCCACGAGAAAATTTAGGAATTGGGCCAGATGTGGAATTGGGCCAGACAAGGTGGGGGCGCAGGCGCAAGGCGTTGTTTGCAAACAGCGAACTCTCCGCGTCTTCGTGTCTCCGCGTCTCCGTGTCTCCGTGTCTCCGTGTCTCCGTGTCTTCGCGTCTCCGTGTCTTCGCGTCTTCGCGTTGAATTTCTATGGAAGGCCAGCGCCCCCGCCCGTGATTTGCGCAAGCGCCCCAATCCAGATAGAGTGCCCGCTAGCCTGGTAGGGAATTACATGCTTGCCCAGCCACGCCCCGCTGCTCATTACCCGTCCCCCCTTGCCGCTGCATGAAAATTTTCTCGCGCCCACCCACTGCCTCCTTGCCCACCCCGCGGCTGCTCAGTCGCCGCGCGCTGATCAACACCAGCGCGCTGACGACCTCCAGCCTGTGGCGCGTCGCCATCAGCTTTGCCTTGCTGGTGCTGATCGCCAATCGGCTTGATAACGAGGCGGTGGGTCAGTATACGGTTGCGCTGGCCTATCTAAACGTGGCCCAGGTGTTGAGCGAGTTGGGCCTGCCCGCCCTGCTCGCCCGCAATCTGGCGCGCAATCCAGCGGGCCGAGCAGCGGCGTGGCGTGCTTCGCTGCGTATGCAGCTTCTTGCCAGCGCAGTCGTGTGGGGGGGGCTGCTGGCGCTGTCGCCGCTGCTGGCGGACGGCCCCATTATGCAGACGTCGCTGCTGCTCGTCGGCGCGACGCTGCCCTTCTACGCCGTTACCTCCACCTGCCAAACGCTCTTCCAGGCCACCGAGCGCATGGAGCTGATCATGATCGTCGAGGTGGCGATCAACACGCTTATTATTGCGTTGAGCGCGGTAATTTTGTGGACGGGCGGCGGCGTGGTCGCGCTGGTGCTGGTGCTGGTGGGTACGCAGGCCGTGTCGGCGGCGGTCTGTTGGGGAATTCTGTGGCGCACCGTGTTGAGCAAGGGGGCGGGGGAGCGGGGGAGCAAGGGAGCAGCTGCTGGATTCGCCTCGCCCCAGCTCCCCATTCCCCTTGCTCCCCTGCTCAAAAATGCTGCCCCCTTCTATACCCTTTCACTGGCGGATGTGATGCTGCACCGGCTGGACATTTTGCTGCTGGATTTTGTGGCAGGCCCAATGGTTGTGGGTCTGTATACGCTGGCCTACGCCGCCGTGCGCGTCTTGATGAAGCTGATCCAGAGCTACTGGCGCGCGCTTTACCCCACGCTGAGCCGCCTGCGCGACCAAGCGCCCGCGCGCTACGCTTGGCTCTCGCGCAACAGCCTGCTGCTTTCGACAATTGGGCTGCTCGCGGCGGCGCTGGTCGGCACGTTCTTTGCCGCTGACCTGCTCGATCTCATCTACCCAATTGATAGAATCTTCCCGCCCGATACGTCGATGAACGCCGTGCAGCCCTTTGTGATCCTCATCTGGATCGGCCCCATCTTTGGCCTGGAGATGTACGCCATCACCCAGCTGCTGGTGCGCGACCGGGCGCGGCAGGGGCTGTTGCCCACGGCGCTGCACGTGGCAACGCTGGGCGCGCTGCTGCCGCTGCTTACGCCGCGGATGGGCGCGGCGGGCGCGGCGCTGGCCGTGCTGGCGGGCGGCGCCGCGGGCGCCGCGCTTGGCTGGGCTCTGCTGGCGAGGGAGAATTCGCAGGCAAATTTAGATTCCGTTGACATTGATGGTTAGGCCCTCACCCCCGGCCCCTCTCCCAGGAGAGAGGGGCCGGGGGTGAGGGGGCGCTGCGCACCATCCAAATTGGGGTCACCAGCGAAATGTCAACGAAACCTGGGTAACCGTGACTCGTCAGATACGACGGCAAGCGCTGTCAAAAGCGGAGGAAGCGTGCGCCGGTCGTGGTGCAAACGTGGGTAAGCCGTTGTCGTTGACCCCCTCGAAGATTTGGCGTAGGGCGCGCGCTTGGTTAGAATTTGCGCCGGGCGTCGACTTATTCTCGCTCTGTTCCCATCTGCCCGCCGGGCTTTTCTGGCGGATTGTTCTGCCAGCCGTTCCGCCAAGGAAGTGCCGTGAGTTCACCGTCCCCCACGCTGTCGACCGAAATTCTAGTGCACGCCACCGGCGGCCAGCCGGATGAGGCGCGCTACCGCGTGCTCATGATCGCGCCGACCAGCTTCTTCGCCGACTACGGCTGCCACGTGCGCATTCTCGAAGAGGCGCGCACGCTGCAGGCCCTGGGTCACCACGTCACCATTGCCACCTACCGCAACGGGCAGGCCGTGCCGGGGCTGGATGTGGTGCGCACGCTGCCGATTCCCTGGCGGCGCGACTACGAAGTCGGCTCCAGCCGCCACAAGCTCGCGTTTGACGTGCTGCTGGGCCTGCGCCTGCTGCCGCTGATGATTACGCGCTCGCTGCGCGGCCAAGGCTTTGACATCATCCACGCCCACCTGCACGAGGGCGCGCTGCTGGGCAAAGTGTTGGGTGCAATGTTCCGCGTGCCGCTGGTCTTTGATTTTCAGGGCAGCCTGACCGAGGAGATGATCGACCACGGCTTTCTGCGGCGCGAAAGCTGGCTCTTCCGCCCGCTGCGGCGGCTCGAAAGCTGGCTGGACTGCAGCGCGCCCGCCGTGCTCACCAGCTCGCACAACGCGCGCACGCTGCTGATCGAGCAGTTCGGCTGCGAGCCGAGCCGCGTCCACACCCTGCCGGATTGCGTCAACGCGCAAACCTTTCGCCCGGCCAGCGAGCAATCCAGCGCCGAGCGGGCGCAAACGGCGGCGCTGCGGGCCGAGTTTGGCCTGCCGGACGAGGCCGAAGTCGTCGCCTACGTGGGGCTGCTGACGGAGTACCAGGGCGTGGGGCTGCTGCTGGAGGCGATGGTCGAGGTGCTGCGCGAGCGACCCAACGCCTACCTGCTGCTGATGGGCTTTCCCGGCGTCCATCTTTACGAGCGACAGGCCGAAGCGCTGGGCATTCGCGGGCGCGTGATTTTTACCGGGCGTGTCTCTTACCACCAACTGCCGTCTTATCTTGCAGTGGGCGACGTGGCCACCGCGCCCAAGCTGAGCCTGAGCGAGGGCTGCGGCAAGCTGCTCAACTACATGGCGCTGGCCCTGCCCACCGTCGCCTTTGACACGCCCGTGGCGCGCGAGTACCTCGGCGCGGACGGTCTGCTGGCCGAGCGCGGCAGCGTCGCCGATTTGGCAACGCAGCTCGTGCGGTCGCTCGAAATCGCCGCGGGCCAGGCCGAGCCGGACGCGCTAGGTACGGGCAATCGTCTGCGCCAGCGCGCCGTGCGGCTCTTCGAGTGGCGCGCGGCGGGCCAGCAGATCGTCCGCATCTATCGCGACGTGTTGGGCGAACCAGCTCGTGCCCAGCGCGCTTGATTACTTGACTTTCACCTTTCCCAATTTTTACCACCAAAAATCTATCTCACTATGCTAAAAAATCTAACACGCACTCACTGGTACATCGCCCTGCCCCTGTTGGGCATTTTGGCTCTCCTGCTGCTCGGCCCCGCGCTCGACGTCCGCGCCCAGGACGACGGCGGCAACCTTTACCTGCCCCTGGTAACGCGCCAAAAGCCGATGGCCGTGCGCATCGGCTACGGCGTCACCTCCACGCGCGACAATCCCGCCGACTTGGAAGGCTACGAGGAACTCCCGTCGCTGCGGGCGGGCTGGTACTTGAATTGGAATTCGCAGCCCAATCCGCAGCGACCCGACGGCATCCAGTATGCGCAGATGATTCGCCTACACCAGACCAAATCCTGTGGGGAGCGCTATCACGACTACGATGGCCGCGAGGATTGCCCCCTGCTGGATTCATACACCACCGTCTCCAGCGCACGACTGGCCCAAATTGCGGCCAGCAATCCCGGCGCGCTCTACCTGATCGGCAACGAAATGGAGCGCGTGGACTGGGGCCCCAACGACGGGCAGGACGAAATTTCGCCGGAGCTCTACGCCGTGGCTTACCACGACTTGTACGAGCAGATCAAGGCGCTGGATCCGACGGCCAAGGTCGCTATCGGCGGCGTGGTTCAGGTGACGGAGCTGCGTCTGCAGTGGCTGCAGATCGTGTGGGATTCCTACAAGGCGCGCTACGGCACGCCCATGCCGGTGGACGTGTGGAACGCCCACTTCTTCGCCATCCGTGAAGTGAGCGACAGTTGGGGTGCAGACATTCCCAGTGGGCTGATCGACCCAGCTCGGCGCTTCGGCCCCGTGGAAGATCGGCAGAGCGGCGAGTACACAGAATTTGCCGATCGCGCCAAGCATGGCGATGTCGAAGAGCTTAAGCGACAGGCCTACCGTTTTCGCGAATTTATGGCCAACCTAGAGCCGAGTCAAAAAGAGAAGCCGCTGGTGATCTCCGAGTACGGCCTGCTCTACAACAACGTTACCATCTGCCAGGCTTACCGCGAGGTCAGCGGTGAGCGGGGCAACTGCTCCATCAGCGAGAGCGGGCGCGCGCCGGATGAGCCCAAGCTCAAATGGCACGAGACGAACGAAGAGACCCCCGCCGCCTACATGATCGACTCCTTCAACTTCTTCCTTAACGAGAAGAATTGCGATGTGGGCTACACCGCCGACGACTGCCGCCTGGTGCAGAAGTGGAACTGGTACAGCCTGGACGACAAGAACGGCAACTTCAACGAATACAATAAGCTCATCGATCCCAACACCGGCGAGATCACCAATACCGGGCGGGCCTTCCGCGATTGGGTGAACGCGAACTTTGACGAGCTGACGCACATCGGCGGCTGGTAAGCTCTTAATGAGACTGGCGGCGTGTGCCACGGCGCACGCCGCCGTCCACTTCTCATGTCCACACCTACTGCCGCCGTGCCGCCCTCCGCTTCCCCCCCGCTCACCACACTGTCGCCGCGCAAGTCGCTCGCGGCGCGGCTGCGCGAGCTGCTGCGCTACCGCACCCTGATCTACAACCTGGTGGTGCGCGAGCTCAAGGCGCGCTACAAGAACAGCGCGCTCGGCTTTCTGTGGAGCCTGCTCAATCCGCTGGGGATGATGCTGGTCTTTCTGTTTGTCTTTAGCGTTGTCTTCCCCGCCGAAATTGAAAATTACCCCATTTTCCTGCTGACGGGGCTGCTGCCGTGGAACTTCTTCCAGGCGAGCGTTCTGGGCGGAACAAACAGCATCGTCGGCAACGCGCACCTGCTCAAAAAAGTCTACTTCCCGCGTGAGGTGCTGCCGATTGCGGCCGTCTTGGCGCAGCTTGTCAATTTTTTACTGGCGTTTGTTGTTCTCTTTGCCGCGCTAATTTTCTTCCCACAAAGCATTAGCCCCTGGGTTTGGCTGCTGCCCCTTGTTATCCTGATTCAGACGGTTTTCAGCATTGGCATTGTCTTTATTCTCAGCACGGTTAACGTTTTCTACCGGGATACGATGATCATCATCGATGTCGTGATGCTGGCTTGGTTTTTTCTGACGCCCATTTTCTACGAAGCGGGGGATGTCAATTCAGCAACGGTTGAGGGCGAAATGAATGCCGCCTTTAACCAACCGATTACCGTATTGGGGCAAACGTTCCTGCCCAGCCGCCTGCTTTTTATCGTCAACCCCGTGGCCTCCATCGTCAATATGTACCGCGACTTGCTTTACGCCGGCACGCGCACCCAGTTTGATTTCTTTCTGCGCACCAGCCTCACCGCGCTCGTGGTCTTTGGCGTGGGCTACTGGTTCTTCAACCGCTACAGCGGTCGCTTTGGCGAAGAAGTGTAGCGGTAACGCGTGAGGCGCGACGACCGATAACGGGGCCAAGCAGGTGCAAAGAAACGGGCTGGCTAAGTCGAGCCATCATAGTCTTGTCATTCCCATGAAAATGGGAATCCATCTTGGTCGCCTCGGTTCCCGTTTTCGCGGAAATGACCCAATTAAAGTGAAGTCAAAATGAAAACAGGCGTTCGGAGCTTAGTGACGGTCACTGTCCACAATCGGAGAGCTTGCCCTACTCTGCTTGGACAGTGAGTGTCACTGCTTCCTAAAATTCGTGCTCTCAACGTGATTTCACTTTAGACGGCTCCGCTGAGCTGCGTAACCACAAGGCGTTTCTTGACAGCAACCAAACGTTGGCGCGAAGCAAAGGGCCAAGACATGAGCTGGCGGGAGCTTCACATACCTGGTTCGTTAATGGAGCATGGATTCCTGCCTTCGCAGGAATGACAACTCTTGTCATTTCCACGACCGACGCGACCACGGGGCATTTTTTGGCAGAGTGCAGGGACCCAGCCATCCTCACGTGCCGACCCGGTCGCACGAGGGCGTGCTCACTCCTCGGTTGCGACCCACTGACCCACTGACCCACTGATCCACTGACCCACTACCCACTGACCCCGTGTCCGCTCCCCGTCGCCGCTGGCTTGCCCTCCCCCTTTCGCTCTATCTCCTGCTCGCCAGCCTCTATCTTCTGATCGTGCCGCTCGGCGAATCGCCGGACGAGCCGGGGCATCTGCAGTGCATCGAGCAAGTCGCCGAGCAGGGTCGCCTGCCCGTGGTCGAGCCGCCGCCGAATTTTGAGGATGGCTGGTCCAGCCGCGGCATGACGCGCTCCGGGCGCATGTGCTACCACATGCCGCTCGCCTATCTGCTGGGCGGCACAACGGTTAACCTTGCGCAGCGCGCGCTCGGCCAGCCCGCCGATCTCTTTGCGCCCGATGCGGAGCCCGGCAGCTTCCCCGCCGACAATCCCGACTTCGTCCAGTTTGTCGAAGGCGCGCGCCTGCCCTTTGCCATGTTCCAGCACCAGCCTAACGAAGAGCCGCTCGCGGTCAATTTCCTGCGCGTTTTGGCCATCGCCCTCGGCCTCGCCACGCTGGCAACCGCGGGACTTGTCGCCGCGCGCCTCTTCCCCGCCCAGCCCTTGGCCCCCCTCCTGGCGATGACGCTCGCGGCGGGCTGGCCCCAATTTCTCTTTCTGAGCCGCGCCATCAGCAACGACGGGCTGGCGCTGGCCCTGGGCGCTGGCGTGCTCGCCGCGCTCGTCGCCGATGGGCGACCGCGCCGTTTCGTGTGGGCCGCGGGGCTGGCGGCGCTGGCCGTGCTCACCAAGCTTTCGCTGCTCTTTACGGTTGGCGTTGTGCTTGCCGCCTTGGCTGTAGAGCTGGTGCTGCATCGCGGCTGGCAACGTCCAATCCGCCGCGACTATCTTCGCGCCGCGCTCGGCGTCCTCTTGATTTTCACCGCGCTTGCCCTGCTCATTGCCCTCCAGCCAACCCTGCGCGAGCACTTTCTACGCAGCGGCTCGGCCTACACCGCCAATCGTGCGCTTATCGATTGGGGTGAGGTCGCCGCGCTTACCTTTCGCTCCGGCTGGGCGCGCTTTGGCTGGATGAGCCTGCCCGCGCCCGATTGGCAGGTTTGGCTCTGGTGGATCACCTTGGGCAGCGGCTCAATCGCAGGGGCGGCGATCGCTGCGCGCCACGCCTCTACGCCCAATGCACGCAGCCGCCTGCTCGCGCTCGCCCTGTGGCTGGCTGGCGCGCTGGCCGCCTACGCCTCCGTGATCCTCGCCACGCCGCAGCCCCAGTTTCGCTTCCTGCTCCCGCTCGTCCCCGTGCTCGCCGCACTGGCGGCTGGGGGGCTGCTCGCCCCGCTCCCCGCACGCGCGCGACCGCTCGCCACCATCGCCGCAGCCACAATCCTGCTTGTCGCCAACCTCTGGCTAATCTTCGGCCTGCTTGCACCGGCCTATGGGCTGTAGCCACCACCCCTCGTGCGCCGGTTTGTGCTACAATGGGATAAATCATTTGCGCGTCGCAGCAGGAGCCGACAATGCCTTCCCCATTTCCCGGTATGGACCCCTATTTGGAGAGCCCCGACTTGTGGTCTGGCGTCCACCAAAATCTGGGTACGCAGATTCAGAATCAGCTGGCACCAAAGTTGCGGCCCAACTATGTCGCCCGGCTGATTCCACGCGAGGTGGCGGATGAACCGGACGCCGAGGAGTTACGCGTCATGTTTCCCGACGTCGCCATCCGTCGCATCGTCTCCACGCCGCCGCTGCCCACCAATGGAGCCGTCGCCGTCGCGCCCGCACCCGTGCGAGCGACCAACCTCATGCGCGTGCCCTTTCGCCAAACGTCCATCGAAATCCGCGACGTGCGCTCCGGCCTGCTGGTGACGGCGATTGAACTGCTTTCGCCCGTCAACAAGCGGCCGGGCAGCGAGGGGCGAGCTGCCTATCTGCGCAAGCGCGACATGCTGCTGGCCTCCACCGTCCACCTCCTGGAAGTCGACCTGCTGCGCCGCGGCGAGCGCCTGCCGCTTGACCCCGCGCCCGCGCCCACCGATTACTGCATCGTCCTCAGCCGCAGCGATGATCGGCCCGACGCCGATGTCTGGCCTGTTTCCGTGCGCGCGCCGCTGCCCGCCGTGCCCGTCCCCCTCCTCGCCCCCGATCCCGATGTCGCGCTTGACCTGAACGCCGCGCTGCAAACCGTTTACGATAACGCCGCCTACGATCTGGACGTCGACTACACCGTCCCACCCTTTCCCCCGCTGGAAGGCGAGGATGCCACCTGGGCCGATCAGCGGCTGCGCGCACAGTCGCTGCGGCCGTAGCGTTTTTCTCAAGCAGTCAAGCTTGCCCCGAAACGTTCAGCTCCCACCGACACCCCATCACGCATCACGGCTCATCCCCTTATGCACATTCTCTGCTACACGGACGCGCCAGGCCTCGGCGGCGCGGAAATCTCGCTGGGCCGCCTCCTGGCCCACCTGCCCAACAACCTGCGCCTCTCGCTTGTTGGCACAACCGACGAAGTCCTCGACGCCATCCGCCCCCCGCGCGAGGCAACCGTTCGCCGCCTCGACAATCAAGCGCGCTTCAGCACTTTCCGCCACTGGCAAATGTTTAACGCTCTGCGGCCCAACATTATTCACATCAATGCCTGTACCCCATGGGAATGTCAGCCCGCGCTGCGGGCGGCGCTGTGGACATTGGGGAGGACATCGGCCGCGCGCGTGGTGCGGGTCGATCAGCTAGTGCTGCGGACGGTGGACGTGGACGAGATGCGGCGCGTGCGCGGGCTCTGTCGGCGCGTGGATGCACACGTGGCCGTGGGCGGGGCAAGCGCGCGGCAGATGGAGGATTATTATCTGCTGGGTCGCGGCTCCGTGCGCACCATCCACAACAGCGCGCCCGCTCGTCCAACGCCGCCGCCCCTGCCGCCCATCCGCGAGCGATCGCTGGCGCTGGCCGTCGGTCGGCTCGACGCGATGAAGGGGCACGAGGTGCTGCTGCGCGCGCTGGCGCAGGTCGACGGCGTGGAGTTGGCGATTGCGGGGGAGGGGGGCGAGCGCGCGTCGCTGGAGAGGCTGGCGCAAGAATTGGGGCTAAGCGAGCGCGTGGACTTTCTGGGCTGGGTGGAGGAGGTACGCCCGCTGCTCGACAGCTGCAATTTCTTTGTGCAGCCCAGCCGCAGCGAAGGCTTCTCGCTGTCCATCATCGAAGCGATGTTGGCCGGGCGCGCCATTATCGCCACCGACGTTGGCAGCACGCGCGAAGCCATCCGCCACGGCGAAACGGGCCTGCTCCTGGCCAAGGACGATGTCGACGGCCTGGCCGACGCGCTGCGCCACCTGCGCGATCAGCCCGGCGAGCGCCGTCGGCTGGGCGAGCGGGCACGGCTGCTGGCCGAGCGGGAGTTTACGAGCGAACGCATGGCGGCGCAGTACGTGGCCCTGTGGCGCGAGGTGATGGCGCAGCCGCGGGTCTCCAGGCTGTCGCCGCCCGCGCCAAAAGCATAGGGGGCACAGCGCGCTGTGCCCCCTATAGTAGATAAGTCACGCACTGCCGTTACACGGGCAGCAGCGGCAGAAGTTGCCAGACAACCTCATCGGCGACGCCAATGCCGAGCAGCA
The DNA here is from genome assembly GCA_965213535.1 of Caldilineaceae bacterium. Lineage (GTDB taxonomy): Bacteria > Chloroflexota > Anaerolineae > Caldilineales > Caldilineaceae > JBCCFC01. The sequence continues at coordinate 3,611,882 of OZ243888.1, read as the reverse complement.
GCAGAATGAACAACACCACGGCGATGACTAAGAAAATGGCGAACAAAATACGCGCGATATTAGCCGCCCCGCGCGCGACACCGGTAAAGCCCGCCGCACCTGCAATCACGGCGATAACGAGGGCGACAATCGCCCAGCCCAGTAAACCCATAACGTTCCTCCTTTGTGATCAATCGATTGGGTAACCAACCGAGAACGGTTTGGCAAAATGCTGCCGTACTGACTGTAAGCCACGGCAGGCCGATACTTCTGTCACCAACTATCCCGTAAAGTCGAGGTATCGCCTTGGCGACCAAGATTTGGGCAAGCTGCGGTCACCCCGACGGGCTTGGGTGGTCAACAACCGGTTTGGGTGACTACCCAAGCCGTTGGAGCAGCGGGCGCGACAGTCAAAGTGACCGTCACGGCCCACAGCCGCTTTCCCTTCCCCAATTCGTCCGGGCCGTGATTGTCACTTTTCTTTCCTGACGGTTGACGAAATACCAACAAGCCGATATGCTGACCAACCTCAGCCATGCGAAGATCACTACATTCCACCAACAAGGAGAACCCATGAAGTTACAGGGGAAAACCGCGCTCATCACGGGCGCGACCAAAGGCATCGGGCGCGCCATTGCGCTGGCCTTCGCGGCGGAAGGGGCGACGCTCGCCGTGACCGGTCGCAACGAGGCGGAGCTGGATTCGCTGCGGCGCGAGGCGGAAGAATTGGGCGTGCGCTGTGTGACCGTGGCCGCCGATTTGGCCGAAGCCGGGGCCGCGGCGCACCTCTGGGATCGGGCTGTGGCGGAAATTGGCGACATCCACATTCTCGTCAACAACGCAGGTCTGGGCAGCAGCGCCGACCCACAGCCGCTCGTCGGTTACGACGATGACTTTTGGCAGCGGCTGCTCTTCGTCAACCTGACCGTGCCCTACCTGCTTTGCAAGCGCGCGCTGCCGGCGATGATCGAGCGCGGGACGGGGCGCATTGTGAACGTGTCGTCGATCAACGGCAAAATTGGCTCGTTCCACGGCGCGGCCTACGCCGCCAGCAAGCACGGGCTGCTCGGCCTCACGCGCACGCTGGCGATGGAGACGGCGGCGCAGGGCATCACCGTCAACGCCATCTGCCCCGGCCCGGTGCGCACCAAGATGAACAACATTCGCATGGAATACGACGCCGACCGACGCGGTACGTCGGTGGAGCAGCTGGAAGCCGGGGTAACGCCGCTCGGTCGCCGCCTGGAGCCGGACGAGATCGCGCCGCTGGCCGTCTACCTTGCCAGCGACGACTCGGCGGCGATGACGGGACAGGCGCTCAATATCGACGGCGGCGTGCTGATGACGGGCTGATGTTGGCGTGCCCGTGCGCCCGCCGATTTGTCCATCCCCCACAACCGTGATACCCTGCACGCTACCAGGGTGCTGCCCCGGTAATTTGGAGAATTTTATGTTCACGCTATCGATTCACAACCTCTACAAGGCAGGAACGCCAGCCGCGACCTTGTACAAGTGCGCCCTGAACCGTTAGCCAATTCTTTTGAATCAACGGCCACGGGTGGATAGCCCGTGGCTTTTTTATTTGGCGTCAATGCGCAGAAAAAGGTCACGGGTAAAAGCCCGTGGCCTTTTTCTATGGAGTAGATCCCTCCCCCATCCCATTGGTCGCATCGATTTGCCTGTCTCGGTCCGACCAACAACGTCAACAGACCCCCTTCCCCTTCTGAGGGGGAAGGGCCGGGGATGGGGGTCTCTCCCCCAACAAAAAATTCTTATGCCTACCACCCCACCCACCACACTACCCACCACTCCGCTGCGCCTGCTGCTGCACTACCTGCGTCCCCAGCGGAAGCGCTTTGTGATGCTGATGTGTCTGCTGCTTACCGGCATCGCGCTGCGCCTGATCCAGCCGCAAATTATCCGCTGGTTTATCGACGGCGCCACCGAGCAGCGACCGCTGCGCTCGCTCATTGGTGCGGCGGTGCTCTTCATCGGCGCGACGCTGCTGCAGCAGGCCTTCCTAATCGCCACCACCTACGTTGGCGAAAACGTCGGCTGGCGCGCCACCAACAGCTTGCGCGTCGACCTCGCGCGCCATGCCCTCGGCCTCGATCTGTCGTTCCACAAAACGCACCGCCCCGGCGAGCTGATCGAGCGCGTCGACGGCGACGTAAACGAGCTGGCGAAGTTCTTCTCGCAGCTCGTCGTCTCGCTGCTGGGTAACCTGCTCTTGCTGATCGGCGTGCTCGCCTTTTTGTGGTGGGAGGATTGGCGCATCGGCCTGGGCATCACCGCGATTGCGCTGCTCAGCGCGACCATCGTCGAGGCGCTGCGGCGGCGGATGACGCCGCGCTGGGAGCAACTGCGCAGCGCCAGCGCCGACCTGCTCGCGCTCGTCGAGGAGCGGCTGCACGGGCTGGAGGACGTGCGCGCCAACGGCGGCGAAAAGTACGTGATGCACCGGCTCTACGGGCTGCTGCACGGCCGCATCCACGCCATGCAGCACGCCATGAATCTCAACGTCTTTCTGATTGTCTTCCCCATCTGGAGCTTTGGCGTGATCTACGCCGCGGCCCACCTGCTGGGCGGCGCTCGCTTTGCCGAAGGCGCGCTCACTATCGGCGGCGTCTACCTGATTTTTCACTACATTGGCCTGCTTGAAGGGCCGCTGTGGGAGGTGCTGCGGCAGGTGGAGGAGTTCCAGAAGGTGGACGCCAGCATCAACCGCATCGGCTGGCTCTTTGGTGTGCAGCCCACGGTCGAAGCGGGCGCGCCCCTCGGCGATGTCGACCGCGCAGCTGGCGAGCCGACCGCGCAACTTGCCGCCAGCGGCCCGCTCGCCCTCGCATTCGACAACGTCTCCTTCCACTACGAAGACGACCCCGAGCCCGTGCTGCGCGGGCTGTCGTTCGAGCTGGAGGCGGGCCGCGTGCTGGGGCTGTTGGGCCGCACCGGCAGCGGCAAATCGACGCTGACCAAGCTGCTCTTCCGCTTCTACGACCCCACGCGCGGCGCAGTCTGCGTGCGCACCGGCGATGGCACCCATACCGATCATCCAGTTGACGAAGAGTCCTGGCGCGACCTGCGCGACCTCTCGCAGCGCGACCTGCGCCAGCGCGTTGCGCTCGTTACCCAGGAGGTACAGATTTTCAACGCCTCGCTGCGCCACAACCTGACGCTCTTTGACGATTCGGTGGACGAGGCGCGCCTCGTCGACGCGCTGGCGCAGGTTGGCCTGGGCGATTGGCTGGCTGGGCTACCCGATGGCCTATCAACCAAGCTGTCCAGCGGCGGCCTGTCGGCGGGCGAGGCGCAGCTGCTCGCCCTCACCCGCCTCTTCCTGCGCGACCCCGGCTTGGTTGTGCTCGACGAAGCCTCGTCGCGGCTCGATCCGGCCACCGAAGCCGCCATCGAGCAGGCGCTGGACAAGCTGCTGGCCGGTCGCACCGCCATCATCATCGCCCACCGGCTGTCCACGGTGCAGCGCGCGGACGAAATCTTAATCCTGGAGGACGGCCAGATTGCCGAGCACGGCGACCGCGTGGCGCTGTCCGCGGATGGCTCGTCGCGCTTTGCGGGATTGCTGCGGACGGGGCTGGAGGAGAGCGACCGGGTAACGGGTGACGGCGCAACGGGGTAACGGGGTAACGGCGTGACGGTGATCCTTGGAGGGAACACAACTTGTCATTCCCGCACAGGCAGGAATCTATGCGTCACCAGCGAGACGAGTGCATCAAAGCGCATTCCGCTTCTGGGCACGTGCTTTGCGCCGGTGCTCGGTTGCTATGAAAAGACTTCGATACAAAGACGTAGAGACGTGGAGAGCACTTTGTCGACGAATAACGCTTTTTACTTGTTTCGCCGAAATCTCGTTGTAGCGTTGGTTGCTACAAAAATGGTGCAGATAACAGGTATGCAAAGACGTTAAACTTTGTCATTCATGCAAAGGTGGCAAGCTAAAGTGCGTGCAAAATGAAAGCAAGAGTTCGCGGTCTAAGTGACTGTCACTGTCCATAGCCGGACAGCTTACCCCATTTTGTCTGGACAGTGACTGTCACTGGCTCCTCAAACTCCTGTTCTCGACGCAACTTTACTTTAGGGTAAGTTGAGCATGGATTCCCGCCTTCGCGAGAATGACAGAATTTGACCCTTCCGCTGACCGCCGCCGTCTCGAAGCGTTTCTTGGCAGCAGCGCCTGCGAACTTTAGCTCGCCCCACAACAACGACATGGGAAAACCAACGTGAAGACAAGACACTATATTTTTCAGCTGATCCGCTACCGCTTTGGCGCGTGGTTTGGGGACGTGGCGGGCTTTGGTACGCGGCTGCTCTCGATCACGGCGCTGGGGCTGGTGCTGCGGGCCTTTTTCAACAACCTGGCGGGCGATCCCGGCTGGCAGCTCGGCGCTGCCGCGGCGGCGGGGCTCCAATTGGGGATTGCGCTGGTGGCGGGCACGGGGCTGGCGGTGGGCACGATGGCCTACGTCGTCTACAAATATCACGGCATAGCCCTGCTGGCGCGCAACATGATGGAGGCCACCCTGGAGCGACCGGGCGCGCAGCCGCTGCCGGCCGGGCCGGACGGCCAACCGCAGTCGCCGGGCCAGGTCGTCAGCACCTTTCGCGACGACACGGACGAAGTTAGCGAAGTGGTGGTGCTGCTGGTGGACATCTGCGCCTTTGGGCTGTCGGCGGGCGTGGCGCTGACCATCATGCTGCGCACCAGCGTGGTGATCACGCTCGGGACGCTGCTGCCGCTCTTTGTCATCGTTGGGGTTGTGCAGTGGCTGCGTCGCTATATCAAGCGCTATCGCCAGCGCGCCCGCGCCGCCACGGCGGAAGTCACGGGGGTGATCGGCGACATGTTTCACAACGCGCAGGCGCTCAAAGTCGCGGACGCCGAAGGGCGCATCGTCGAGCATTTTGCGCGGCTCAATACCGAGCGACGGCAAGCGATGGTCGTCGACCGCACGCTGACGCAGCTGGTGGATACGCTGGGCAGCAGCGTGACGGCCGTCGGCACGGGCTTTGTGCTGCTCTTTGCGGCGGACGCCATGTACCGCGGCAGCTTTACCGTGGGTGATTTTGCCCTCTTTGCCGCCTACATCTGGCCGCTCGCGTCCCTGATGCGCACGGTGGCGAACGCCGCGGCGCGCTGGACGCAGGCGGGCGTCTCATTCGAGCGCATGGAGGCGCTGATGGCGGGCGCGCCCGCCGGCCCAGGCAAGGGAGATGTCGTCGCCCACCACCCGATTTACATGCGTCGACCCTTGCCCGACGTGCCGTTCGTGGAGAAGACGTCGACCGACCGGCTGCACCATTTGACGGCGCGGGGGCTGACCTACCACTACACAGCCGCCGACGAAGAGGGGGAATCACCAAAAGATGGCGCGGCGGGCATCGCCGACGTCGAGCTCGATCTAGTGCGCGGCTCGTTCACGGTGATTGTCGGGCGGATTGGCGCGGGCAAGACGACGCTGCTCAAAACGCTGCTGGGGCTGCTCCCGGCGCAGGCGGGCACGGTCTGCTGGAACGGCGAGCCGGTGGATGATCCGGCCTCGTTCTTTGCGCCGCCGCGGGCGGCCTACACGCCGCAGGTGCCGCGGCTCTTTAGCGAAACGCTGGGTGACAATCTGCTCATGGGGCTACCGACGGCGCGGGTCGACCTGCCGCGCGCCGTGCGGACCGCCGTGCTCGAGCGCGACCTGGCCGAAATGCCGGAGGGATTGTCCACGCTCATCGGCACGCGCGGCGTGCGATTGAGCGGGGGGCAGGCCCAGCGTGCCGCCGCCGCCCGCATGTTTGTCCGCGACGCCGAGCTGCTCGTCTTTGACGATCTATCGAGCGCGCTGGATGTGGAGACGGAGCGGCTGCTCTGGGAACGGGTTTTTGCTGAGCGGGAAGAAATTAACCGTGAAGATGCAAACCACGAAGATGCAAACATACAAAACGTGCCGACTTGTTTAGTCGTCTCGCATCGGCGGACGGTGCTGCGGCGGGCGGATTGTATCGTCGTGCTCGAGGATGGCCGCATCAGCGACAGGGGAACGTTGGACGAGCTGCTGGATCGCAGCGAGGAGATGCGTCGGCTGTGGGCGGGGGATGGGCATGGGTGATCGTTGTTTTAATTTGTCGCAAATGGAGGGGCAGCAGCGCTGGTCTCTCCAATGTAAAGGCGCAAGAGTAAGCCCGACGCGAATTGCACGAATCTCTAGGGCAGCTCTTTCTTATTCGAGCAATTCGTGGACCAAGATCTGTCGAACTTGCGCCTGCTGCTTTAGTCATCGGAGCTTTGCTGGTGACCTAGCAAATATCTTTTGACGGAGGCGAACGGCACGGCTGGCAGAACCCCAACCCCTCCACGCTGGTTCTGAGTCGACGAAGCCTCGTGGCCCCTTCCCCTCTAGAGGGGAAGGGGTTGGGGATGGGGTTCTGGTCTATTTTCCAGGGCAGCTCTTTCTTATTCGAGCAATTCGTGGACCAAGATCTGTCGAACTTGGGCCTGCTGCTTTATTCATCGGAGCTTTGCTGGTGACCTAGCAAAGCTCTTTTGACGGAGGCGAACGGCGCAGCAGCCAGAACTCCGACCCCTCCACGCTGGCTCTGAGTCGACGAAGCCTCGTGGCCCCTTCCCCTCTAGAGGGGAAGGGGTTGGGGATGGGGTTCTGGTCTATTTTCCAGGGCAGCTCTTTCTTATTCGTGCAATTCGTGGACCAAAATCTGTCGAACTTGGGCCTGCTGTTTTATTCATCGGAGCTTTGCTGGTGACCTAGCAAAGCTCTTTTGACGGAGGCGAACGGCGCAGCAGCCAGAACCCCAACCCCTCCAAGCTGGTTCTGAGTCGACGAAGCCTCGTGGCCCCTTCCCCTCTAGAGGGGAAGGGGGTGGGGGTGGGGTTCTGGTCTATCCGCCGATTGCATATTGGCGGACTACTGGTGATCGCATATTCTGCGCATACGGCGCGTTGAATTCTGTGCGAATCGGCCAAAGGTGTGTAAAATGGCAAAATCAATCTTAACATCTCGTTCAAGGGAGAACCGAGAGTGGAACGGACACGAGTAATTATTGCCGACGATGAATCGCTGATTCGCATGGACCTGCGCGAGATGCTGACCAATTTGGGCTACCTCGTGGTGGGCGATGCGGCGGATGGGCGCAGCGCCGTCCACCTCGCGCGCGAGCTGCGGCCCGACATCGTCATCATGGATATTAAGATGCCGGATATGGACGGCATCGAGGCGGCCCAGATTTTGACGGAGGAGCGCGTGGCGCCGGTGCTGCTGCTGAGTGCGTATAGCCAGCAAGAATTGGTGCAGCGCGCGCAAAAGGCGGGCGTGGCGGGCTACATGGTCAAGCCCTTTCGCGAGAGCGATCTCACGCCGTCGATCGAGGTGGCGCTGGCCCGCTTTAGCGAGTTTCGCCAGATGGAGCGCGAGGCGGACGACCTGCGCGACGCGCTCGAAACGCGCAAGTCCGTCGACCGCGCCAAGGGTATCCTGATGGACACGCAGGGCCTCAGCGAGACGGAGGCCTTCCGCCGCATTCAGAAGATGAGCATGAACAACCGCAAGTCGATGCGTTCGGTGGCCGAGGCGATTATCCTGGCCCATCAGGCCAGCGAGACGTAAAGAATTTTTGGCCGCGGATTACGCGGATTAGGCGAACTTCCGCTCATTCCCACGCTCTGCATGGGAATGCCTGCCGCGACGCTCCGCGCCCCCAGCCCCTGCGCTCGAACATGAATTCCACTGCTCCCCACCTGCACAACGGCACGCGTCCGATTGATGCCCACCGCGCGGCGCTTCACGAGCCAGCCGACAAGTCACCGTCGCTCACGCTTTCGGTGATCATCCCCGTTTACAACGAAATCGCTACGCTGGAGGAAATTGTGGGCCGCGTGCGCGCGGTTGATCTCGTGCTGGCGGCGGATGCGCGCGTGGGTCGCCACCGAGCCGTGCGGCTCCACCGCGAAATCGTAATTGTCGACGACGGCTCCACCGACGGCACGCGCGAAATCCTTGGCCGCTGGCGCGATGAAAACCCCAGCGATATGCAGATCATCTACCACGCGCAAAATGGCGGCAAGGGCGCGGCCCTGCGCACCGCCTTCCAGCACGCCACCGGCGATCTGCTGATCATCCAGGATGCCGACCTCGAATACGATCCGCGCGACTACGTCAAGCTGCTGGAGCCGCTGCTCGAGGGGCGCGCGCCCGTCGTCTACGGCAGCCGCTTTGCGGGCGGGCCGCGCGCCGCAATGGGTCTCAGCCACACGGTTGGCAACCAGCTGCTCACGCTCGTCACCAACCTGCTCTTTGGCACGTCGCTCACCGATATGGAAACCTGCTACAAGTGCTTCCGCCGCGAGGTAATTGCGGGGATGACGCTGCACAGCCGCGGCTTCGAGATCGAGCCGGAGCTGACGGCCAAGATCGTCAAGCGCGGCCACCGCATCTTTGAAGTGCCGATTACCTACAACGGGCGCGCCTTCCACGAGGGCAAGAAAATTAGCTGGCGCGATGGGATTCCCGCGCTGCGAGCGCTGGTGAAGTATCGCTTTGTGGATTGAAGGCGCAGAGCGCGGTGCGCGGTGCGTGAACTTTTACTCGAGCTTTGTGACATCTAATTTTGCTTCCGTTGGGTTGAACACCAGTTCACGCACCACGCATCACGTATCAGCGATCCCATCTGTTCGCTTTTACTCCTTGGTACTCTCGACGCTCACCCTCCTCTCCTTTACCCTTCGCCTCCCCCTGCTCAACCGCTTCACCTTCCATCCGGACGAGGCCATCTACAGCACCTGGGCGCTTCACTTCCTGCGCGCCGACCCAATGTTTTTGAGCGTGTGGCCGGACAAGCCGCCCATCTTCATCTGGCTGTTGGCGGGTGCATTCCAGCTTTTCGGCGCAAGCGAAGCCAGCGCGCGCTGGCTCAACATCGCCGCCAGCACGCTTGCCGTGCCCGTCGTCGCCGCGACGGGTCGCGCGCTGTGGGGTCGGCGCGCGGGCTTGATCGCGGGGGCAGCGCTGGCGCTCAACCCCTTTGCCCTCAGCTTTGCCCCCACCGCCTTCACAGACCCCACGCTCGTGCTCTTTGGCAGCCTCTCGCTGCTGCTGGCCGTGCGCGGTCGAGCGTTTTGGGCAGGTCTCTGGCTCGCCGCCGCAATTATGACGAAGCAGCAGGGCGTATTATATTTTCCCCTCATCGTGGCCGTGCTGTCGCTCCAATTGCCAATTGTCAATTTACCGTTGACCATTAACAATTCCTTGTTCAATCAACGCCCGCTCGCTGGCCGCCTTTCACCCCCTCCCAGCCTCCCCCCGCCGGGGGGAGGAGCAGTTGCTTCGTCAACGAAAGCTCGGCTCCCTCCCCAATCTGGGGAGGGCTGGGGAGGGGTTATCCGCTTCCTCCTCGGCCTTTTGCTTATAATCGCCCCCATCCTCTACTGGGACAGCCAGCGCTGGGCCGTCGCCCCCTCGCCGTGGGATTTGAGCGCGCGCAACTACGGCGCGTTAACGTGGCTGCCGCCCGCGCAGTGGGGAGAGCGCGCGGTCGCGTGGGGGGAGTGGCTTTGGTATTTCGGAGCAAGCTGGTGGGTGTGGAGTCTTTTGGTTGTGACGTTGCTCGCGGCGTTGACCCAGACCCGGAGGATTCCCCAAACCCTTCGGGCCTTGCCCACGCTGCGATCAACATCCATACTTGTAGTCTTAGTCGCTTGGTCTTTGGCCTTCCTTGCCCTTCATCTCACCACCAACGTCCAGCCCTGGGATCGATACTTGCTCCCGCTCGTTCCTATCCTGGCCCTGCTCATCGGCGCGACCTTCTCCCAGCTAGGGCGAACCTTGCCACAAGTTGCCGCCATCCTTTGCGCCGCCCTGCTGCTGGCGTGGACGCCGCCCGCGCTCGCCGCAACGCAGGGGCGTCTCCCCCTCGGCGGCGACCACGGCGCGTGGTCCGGCGTGCGCGAGTCGCTGGCCTGGGTGCAGCAGGAAAGCCCGGCGGACACCGCGATTCACCACGACCAGCTTGGCTGGCCTCTGCGCTTCTACCTGTATGATGCGCTTGCCCGCGGCGACATCGAAGCGCGCTGGTTTCCCAGCCCCGTCGCGCTGGTCGACGATGTGGCGAAGCGTCCGGTGGGGCAGCGTCAATTTTGGATTGCGCCGAGCTGGTCGCCGCAGGACGATTTGAGCGTGCACGCGGCGACGCGTAACGTTCGGGTGGAACCGCGCGCGCAGTTTGGGTCGTTTACGATTTATGAATTTTTTGTGGAACAAGATGAGTAGAAGTCGAATGCGACGTTTCACCCCCTCCCAGTCTTCCCCAAGTTGGGGGAGAAGCCGATTCGTTGTTAACAAAGCAACAGCCCCCTCCCCAGCCTGGGGAGGGGTGCGTTCCCGCGTTGCTCGCGAGCGGGGTCGAACGCAATCTGCGAACCAATCAAGGCTTCGATTTTCGATGTTGTCTGGTAATCAACGCGAGGACGCGGAGCGTCCGGTAGGCATTCCCACGCAGAGCGTGGCAACGAGCGGGGAGCACCTGCTCGCCGCCGCCCTGCTCGCCCTCTTTGTCGCCCTGCTCTTTGCCCCGCTGCTCTTCACCAACCGCGTGCTCGCCAGCGGCGACATTCTCCTCTACTTCTATCCCTACCGCGACTACGCCGCTGAAGCCCTGCGCGAGGGGCGCGTGCCGCTGTGGAATCCGTACAGCTTTTCCGGCGTACCCTTTCTCGCCAACCCCCAAGCTGCCGTGCTTTACCCGCTGCACTGGCCGCTGAGCTGGCTGCCCGTGACCAAGCAAATCTACTGGAGCGCGGCGATCCACGCCTGGCTGCTCGGCTACGGCGGCTACTGGCTCATGCGGCGCTGGGGTCTTGGCCTCGCCGCCGCGCTCGCGACCGCGATTGCGCTGGCGGGCAGCGGTTTCTACGGCGGGCTGATCGGGCACATCAACCAGATGAACGGGGCGGCGTGGCTGCCGTGGATGGTGGTGGCGTTGGGCGATGGGGAGCAGGGGGGTAGGCGAGCAGGGGGGCTGGGGGGCTGGGGGGCTGGGTTGCTCGTTCGGGTCGCCGTGCTTTCGCTGTTGATTGCGTTGACGCTGCTGGCCGGTCATACGCAGACCGCCTATATCAACCTGTTCGGTCTCGGCGTCTGGTGCGCTTGGGTTCTGCTGATCGGCCTATTGGGTCGTTGGCCAAAAATCCGCAACCCATGGCCTTCCCGTCTCTTGCACCCCCGCACCCCCGCTCCCCTGCTCCCCGCCACAATCCTCGCCCTTGCCCTCCCCCTCGCCCTCTTGTTGACCGCCGCCCAGCTCCTGCCGACCCTCGAACTCAGCGACCTCGGCCTGCGCAGCGGCGGCCTCAGCTACGGCGAGGCAAGCAGCTTTAGCCTGCGCCCGCTCCTGCTGCCCTGGACGCTGCTGCCGAGCTATGGCCTGGCCGATCTCGGCGTCGTCTTCGAGACGCTGGGCTACACGGAATTTGTGGGCTACGTTGGGCTGGTCGCGCTGGGGCTGGCGGCGTTTGGCGCGTGGCCGCGGGCCGACGGTCTCGGTCGCGCGCGGATGTTCGGCCTGCTCCTGGCCGCGGCCGGGCTCTTCCTCGCCGCCGGTCGCTGGAACCCGGCCTACTACGTCCTCTACCGCCTCGTCCCCGGCTTCGATTTGTTCCGCGCCCCAGCCAGATGGATGATGCTGTATACGATGGGCATGGCTGTGCTGGCTGGCGTGGGCCTACAAAATTTAAGATTAAAGATTGAAGATTGGGCACCTCGTCGTCCTTCCAATCTTCAATCTTTCGTCTTTAGTCTTTCAATCACCTCTCTCTTGATGCTCGATCTCCTCCTCGCCTCTGCCGCCCTCCCCCATCGCCACCCCACCGCCCCCGAAGCCGTTTACGGCGTGCGCACGGCCCCCGCCCACCTGCTCACCGACCCCGTGCGCGACGAACTCCACCCCGCGGCCATGGGCCGCTTTTTGAGCATGAGCACCACCGGGTTCGACCCCGGCGACACGGCCGACTTCCGCCGCGTGCTGGTCGAGAACGCCGCGCGCAACAGTCGCGCGCTAAACAACAGCGGCGCGCTGGATGAAAAAGAGTTTGAGGAATTAATTCTGGCGCTCAAGGCGCAGGAGATTCTGGCGCCCAACCTGCCGCTGCGCTGGCGCATCCCCGCCGTGGATGGCTTTGACGGCGGCGTGCTGCCGCTGCGCCGCTACATCGACCTGCTGCCGCTCTTTGTTTCCCCAAATGGAAATACTGGCGAAATCGTGCCGGACGGCCGCCTGCGCGAGCAGGTGCGCGACGTGCCGCCAGCGGCGCTGCTCAACCTCTTCAACGTCCAATACGTGATCACCGACAAGCTGCGCGACCTCTGGTTCGACGGCGTCTACTACGACCGCCAGCTCGGCGCGCGCCTCACCGCCAACGCGCCCGCGCTCACCATCGACGTGCCGCAGGATTTTGAAGCGACCCACATCGATCTGATCGGTTACGTCGACCAAGGCGCGGAAAATTTTCCGCCTGAAAATGTGGAAATTGCCGAACTGGAAATCGCCGCTGCCGACGAAATCACCACGCGCACGCTCGCGGCGGGTTCCCAGCCGGGCGCGCACTTTGCTGATCCCGTTCTGGACAGCGCCAACGCGAGCGCGGCGAACGCGAGCGTCGCCTACCGCGATGTCGAGGGCGGGCGACAGGAGTATCTGGCGCGCTTCGAATTGCCGCAGCCGACGACACCGTCGCAGATCGACCTGCGCCGCCTGGACGCGCCGGGTTGGGAAGATGCCGCGGTTGTCATCCAGGCCGCCACGCTCTACGACGCGCGTACGCAGACCTTTGTGCCGCTGCTGCCCAGCGACCGGGGCCGCTTCGCCCGCGTCCACAGCGGCGATGTCAAAATCTACGAGAATCTGGACGTGCTGCCGCGCGCTTGGCTCGCCCACGAGGTGGAGGCCGTGGCGAGCCGCGGGGAGGCCGTGGCGTGGCTGGCCGAGCGGCTGGCGAATGGCTCGCTTGAGCAGAACACGTGGGCTGTAGCCGAGGGCGGCACCGCGTTTTCGTCGACCGCCACGCCGGACGACCGCGCCGAAATCGTCGACTACGCGCCGGAGCGAGTCACCGTGCAGGTGGAGACGGCGGAGCAGGCGCTGCTCGTACTCAGCGACAGCCTCTACCCCGGCTGGTCGGCCACGATTCACGATGCGTCTGGCGGCGAGCCGACGCCGATTCTAGCGACCAACGGGCTGGCGCGCGGCGTCGACGTGCCAGCGGGGGAGCACGAGGTGGTGTTTGCGTACGAACCGACAAGCTGGCGGCGCGGGCTCTGGCTGAGCGGGATTGGCACGGTGCTGTGGCTCGTCGTGCTGGGCGCGGGAGCATGGCGCGTGCGACGTTCGCGAACGACTTTGTTGGCCGGAACACCTGTGCTATGATCGAGAGACGGACTGTAGATTGGAGCCGCCAGCGGCGCGACGGAAGAGTGACCAGAGGAATTCACCCATGCCACAACTCAAAGAAGCCGCGGCACGCTACCAAGTGCTCGACTATCCCAACACCGACGACTTACCCGCAGAGGACGGCCTTCCCTTGGAGACGAACTGGCACCGCATCCAGATGAACTTGCTCATCGACATCGTGCACTACCTCTGGCGCGGGCGCGACGACTACTTTGTGGGCGGCAACATGTTTATCTACTACAGCCCCCAAGAGGCGCTCAACCAGGACTACAAGGGGCCGGACTTTTTTCTAGTCAAGGAGGTGGACGGCACGCGCGACCGCGAGAAGTGGGTGGCGTGGGAGGAGGGGTGGCGTCTGCCGGACGTAATCGTCGAGCTGATGTCGCGCTCGACGGCGCAGACGGATTTGACGACGAAGAAGGATTTGTACGCGCAGACCTTCCGCACCCCCGACTACTTTGCCTACGACCCGCTGAACGGTCGCCTGTACGGCTGGCGGTTGCCGGAAGGCGCGGATGAGTACGAGCCGCTGGCGGCGGACGAAGACGGCTGGCTGTGGAGCCGCGAGCTGGACGCCTGGGTCGGTCGCTGGCGAGGGCGCTATCTGGGCATCAACGCCACGTGGCTGCGGCTGTATGACCGCGGCGGTCGGTTGATTCCCACGCTGGAAGAGGCCCAAGCCCAGCGCGCCGAAGCCCAAGCCCAGCGCGCCGAAGCCGAAGCCCAGCGCGCCGAAGCCGAAGCCCAGCGCGCCGAGGCCGAAGCCCAGCGCGCCGAGGCCCAAGCCCAGCGTGCCGAAGCCGAAGCCCAGCGCGCCGAGGCCGCCGAGGCCGAAGCCGAGCGGCTGCGCGCAGAGCTGGCGCGGCTGCGGGGCGAGTAAGGTCATTCCAGAAAGATAAGGAGGCTGGGAGGGGGTAAAACGTCGTTTTGCCCGTGTGCTCAATCTTTGAAACAGCCTAAATTATAGCGAGTTCGCTGGTTGGCAAAGTAGGGGCACAGATTCTGTGCCCCTACTTTGCCATCTGCTCGAAGACGGCCAGCTGCCGTTCGCGCAGGCGCTCGCCCGCCTCGTTCGGCGGGAAGACGAGGGGAAAGGTGCGCAGGATGTGCTCGAATTCGTCGCGCGAGAGGCCGTAGAGGTGGGCGACGAGCGCGTCCAGCTCGCGGCGCGACGGCAGCGCCGCGCTAATTGGCCTAAACTTCTACAGACGGATACGTGCCCGCTCGAATTAGCGACCAGCGCTCTCGAACGCGGAGTTCGTCGTTGAAATTCAAGATAAAGATGGTGACACGCCCTTCTGGAGAGAGCGGGATGATGCGTGCGCCATCCAGGCGAAAGTGCTCGCGCCATACCTGCCGACGCGGATTAAATAGCAACGCCACCTGCCCGGTGTCGGGGTCAAAGGAGCCAAAGTTGCTGCCTTTGTAGCGGTTACACTCCAGACAGGCGAGGCACAAATTGTCGAGCACGGTTTTGCCGCGATGTTTTTCGGGAATAATGTGATCAATTTCGTGCTTATACAGCGCATCTTGCTGGTCTAGCAGGCAGTATTCGCAGCGATTTTCCGCACGCGCAGCGACCTCGCGGCGCATCGCTTCCGAAATATGTGTCATCCTTGTAGAAGGAGCTGGCGGGCTTCGGCTTTCAGCAGGATGACAAAATGATTCATTTGGCTCGCTTCTTCCAGCTCTGCTTGCTCCTCCCCGTTTAGCGTATCCTGCCGATTGGCATCCAATAAATAGCGCAAACGCGCCTGTGCCGCATCAGATGCGTAAAAATCCACGATACTGTGCGGAGTTGGCGACGATAGCAGAAAGGAGAGCACTTCTTTTTGAATAGTCGTCGTCGATTCCTGGTGGGCAATAAATTCTGCGTTCATCTGTCAATCCTCCCAAAACGAATGGCCTGTCCTCTTTGCAAGTATACCCCTCCCGCGACCACTTTACAACGGCGACTTCCGCGGTCTCCGTTCACCTGACCTTCCCCACCCAGCGGTCGTAGACTGCCAGCAGCGCCTCCTGCTTGGCGCGCCCCTGCTCGTCGTTGGGGAAGACGAGCGGGAAGGTGCGCAGGATGTGATCGAATTCGTCGCGGCTGAGGCCGTAGAGGTGGGCGACGAGCGCGTCCAGCTCGCGGCGCAGCGCGGCCCGCTCGACCGGGTCGACGGCGGCGACTTCCGGCGACCAGGCCGTGCCCACAACCTGCTGCCAGAGCGCGGCAAAGGCGGGCGTGGTGCAGGTGAGGCGCGCGGCGAGTGGCACGATGGCGTCAAAGATCGGGTCGCCCGCGGTCAGTCGCGGGAGGGGGAGTTGGTACATGTAGAACATGTTGAGCGTCGTGCTGACTTTGTAGCGGATGATGTAGTCCAGCACAAACGAATTCAGCAGCGCGACGAGATATAAGCTGATGCGGGCATCATCGTTGTCTTCGATTAAAGCAACTGTTGCATTATTCTCACACGCTGTTCTTGGCGGGACAACAGCAGCTATTAGGGTTCTTTCATCGGTGGTGCGAGCAATTCTACGATGAGTAACTCGATATGTGTTCAGTTGCTTCTGTTTCTCAACAGATAGATTAGAAATTTCATTTTCAGCAATCCAATAGTTGAAATCGCCATATGATGAATTGAATTGATGAATTGTTTTACCTTCATAGAAATTGTATCCAAAGCCGCCACGGTTTAACAATTGTCGATCGTTGGAAACATCGAATTCACGGTTGAGTTTCACATTCCACGCGCTCTCTTCTTCGCCCATTAACGGATGCTCATCGAAAATTTTCTCCGCTAAATCATAATCCCGCTGCGTCTGAAACTCCATCACGCTGAGACTGTCCGGGCTAAAGTGGGCGAGCGATTCTTTACGGATATAGACGAGGTTACCGGCGTCCGCTAAAAATGCGTCCAACTCATCCGGCGCAACGGCCACGCGCGGGTTAAACCGAAACGTCGCCCAGAAGCCATCGGTGGTGTCGCCCTTTTCCGCGCCGAGCAGCGTGAACTTCACGCGGTGATCCACGTGGGGAAAGAAGAAACGCTCGTTGCTAAAGTTGTAGAGGTATTCGATGTGCCCCTCGTTGAGCAGCATTTCGCGCAGGGGCTTGGTGCCGAGGTCGGTGTAGATGCCGCTCGGAATTACAAAGCCGAGCTTGCCGCCGTGGCGCAGCAGCTCGAAGCCGCGCTCGGTGAAGAGCTTGTGGGTGGCGGTGTCGCCGCGGCCCTGGCGCGTGAAGTCGGTGCTGCGTTTGTAGTAGCTCGCCGTCGCCTCGATGCGCGCCTTCTGCCGCTGCCAGCCGCGCTCCAGGGTCGAATCGGCGGCGACCAGCTCCTTGACGCGCGCCTCGGCCCGCTTGCGCGTCAGTTTGCTCTCGATGTCGGCGTCGAACTGGGCAAAGTATTCGCGATAGTCCGGCTTCACAATCTCCCACGGCGGGTTGCCGACGACGATGTCAAAGCCCGCCGCCTCGCCCCGGTGCTCCCCCGCTTCGTCGAAGAAAACTTCGGGGAATTCGAGGCCCCAGTGGAAGGGGCGCTGGGCGCGCACGCCGCCCGGTAGCTCGTCGAAGAAGGGCGTCAAGCGCGTGTTGAGCGCGTCGTTGGCCCCGCGCGCCAGCTCGTCGATGCGAGCGAGCAGCGCGTCGTGGTCGCCGCCCTCGCCGATCAGGTCGAGCCGCAGCTGGCGCAGCGCGGCCAGCCTCTCCGTCGCCACCCCTGCTTCCGCGTCGCCGTAGCGCTCGTCCTCCGCCCCCGCGCCGATCAGCGAATTGCCTACCTTTACATTCTGATTGAGAATCAGCGGCAGGCGGCGCTGGTCCCGCGGCTGATCGGCCATGGCGCGCATAATCAGGTTGACCGTCGCAATCTCCGCCGCCTGCGGGTCCAGGTCGACGCCGTAGAGGTGGCGCTCCAGAATGAGGCGCGGATAATTTTTGAGCCGGTCTAGCTCCGTCTTGTACCCTGCGGTCTGCATCTGAAGCTCAATCGGCGTCAAGCCTTCGGCGGAGAGTTCGTTGATGCGCTCGCTCCACTCCCGCTCGATTCGCCGCTGCTCGCGGCGGTAAAAGTCGGCCAGCAGCTGGTAGGCGTAAATCAAAAAGGAGCCGGAGCCACAGGCCGGGTCGATCAAGCGCAGGCTGGCGATGTCGCTGGCCCGCTTGGGCGTTTCGTCCGGCAGGCGCTCGCCGTCGGGCCGCCCGTTGGCCGTGGCGTAGAGGAAGCGCCCCAGCGCGTTGTCCACGATGTAGCGCACAATGACCTGCGGCGTGTAGTAGCTGCCCTGCTTTTTGCGCGTCTCCAGATTGTCCGCGGTGACGACGCTTCCGCCCACGCGCACGAGCGTTTTGCCCAGATATTGCTCGTAGGTGTTGCCCATAATGTCCGCGCTGAGCGCCCGGTAGCGGGCTTCGTAGAGCTTGCTCACCAGCCCGCCCAGCACGGGATCGCTGAGCACGGCCCGGTCGGCGGGGTGGGGGGCAAAGAGGGCGGAGTTGTGGAATTCGTCGAAGCGGCGGTAGAGCTGTTGGAAGGACTGGTAGAGCGGGAAGGTGTAGGGGTTGTTCTTGGCGAGGTCGTAAATCTGCTGCAGCGTGCCCGCCGGGATCACGCTGTGGTCCTCGGCAAAGCGCACGACCACGAGCCTGTCCAGCAGCCGCTGCACCACCGTGCGCAGCAGGCCGACGCGGATCACGCCCTGCCCATTTTTCGATTGGGTAAAGGCCCACGGGTTGCGCTGCGGGTGGGCGACGATGTCCTGCGCCAGCCGCTCGCGCCACGTATTGATAAAGTTGAGGTACTCGGTGTCCACATCCTCGCGGTGGCGCTGGTTGCTCAGCCGCTCCAGGTCGCCGTCGAGGATCGACCCGTAGGCGATCTGCCAGAGCAGGTCGAACTCGTCCAGGTAGGCTTCGGGCTTCTCGAACGAGAGCACGAGCCAGTCGCGCCGGGCGTTGAAGAGGCGCAGCTTCTCGAAGTTGGTGAGGATCGCCCAGGTGCCGCCGTTGGTAAAGGCGTAGTTGATCGCCTGCTGCTCTTCGGCGGTGCGGTCGGTCGCCATGCCGGGCAGCGCCAGCTGGCCGGGCGTAATCGTGCCCGCCAGCGTCTTGCGCGCCTCCTTCAATTCCTGCACCACGCCAAAGCGCTTGGCCTCCACAAACAGCGTCCCGCCCGCATCGGGAAAGAGCGTGATGTCCGGTCGCCCGCCGTGGGTGTGCAGTTCGTACTTAAAGCGCGCCGGATCGCCCGTGGGCCAGCCGAGCGCATCGAGCAGCGGCTGGATAAATTGGGCGACGACGTTGGCCTCGCTGAGCGTTTTGCGCTCGGCGTCGCTCAGCTTGCGGTATTTGGCGATCAGGTCGCGGAGGGTGCGCTGGGCTTGCTGTTGCTGTGGGGGCACGGGGAAGCGTTCCGGCTACGAGACGGTCGATGTCAACATTGTAGCCACAAGCGGCGCATTGACCAAATGGGCAAAAGGTCGTGGCGGGTTCGGCAGTCGCGGGGGAGGTGGGGTATACTTTGACGGCAGAGAGGCTAATTGATAAAGGGCACGCAACCATGGCAAACATCAAGGACATTCTGCTTGACATCCACGCGCTGGAGGAAGAGCTGCTTGACTTTGAGCGGCGGTATGGCATTCGATCCGAAACGTTTTACAGCGCCTACGCCAACGGCGAGGAGCCAGAGGATGATGCGTGGATGCTTGACTTTGGCGAGTGGGGTAGCGTTTATCGGACGTGGTTAAGTCGCCAAGCGGAGTATCGAGATGTGGTGCAGCAGTGCTGATAACATTCGATGACTTTCTTCAATCGTTTTGTCACAATTCTTATTCTTCTCCTGCTGCTGCTTGCGCTGCTCTACATCGCCATCCTCCCCTTCGACGCGCTCGCCTCGGCCCAGTCCCAGCTTGCCGACTGGCAAACCACGCTGCTCGACTGGCGCGAGGCCGGGCCGACGCGCTTTGTGATCGGCCAAGTCGCCGCCGTGGTGATCGGGCTGCTGATTTTGGGAACGCTGCTGTGGATGGAGACGGGGTTGGGCCAGCCGCGCGGGGTGCGCATCCGCACGGCGGAGGGCGGCACGGCGGAGCTGGCGACGGAGACCGTGGGCCAGCGCTTGGCGTGGCACCTGGACCAGATTGCCGAAATCATCAGCGTGGAGCCGACGGTGCGGGCGCGGGGCAGCGCCGTCGACGTGCGGCTGGAGCTGGAGGCGGCGCCCGATGTGGACGTGCCGCTCAAGACGGACGAGGTCGTCGAGGTGGCGCGCGACTTGATCGAGCACGAGATGGGGCTGCGGCTGGGCAAGCTGGACGTGCGCATTCGGTGTGCGCCCTTTGATCCGGAGTGGGATTGAAAAGCTAATGCCAAGACGCAAGGGCGCAACGGGAGGCTTCGTCGACAAACTCGCCGGGTTTGAGCCCGCTTTGGCCTTGATGAACTCAGCCGCCGCTAGTAGTCAGCCAATGTTCAATTGACGGATAGACCAAAACCCCATCCCCAACCCCTTCCCCTCCAGAGGGGAAGGGGTGACGAGGCTTCGTCGACCCAGAACCAGCGTGGAGGGGTTGGGGTTCTGCCAGCCGTGCCGTTCGCATCCGTCAAAAGATCTTTGCTAGACTAATAGCCCCAGCTCGACGGAACCAAATCTGCGGACGAGACGGCTCGCTTGCGCCTTCGCGCCTTTGCGCCTTCGCGTCAAAAAATTTTTTGTCATGCCCACCTTCCTCACAACCCTGCTGCGGCTGCTCTGGCGACTGTGGCAGCGCCTCACCCTCCAGCCGCTGACCGAGCCGCCAGCCATTCGACCGCCTATGTCCAATCCACCAACCCCCCATCTCCCAAGCGATTCCGTGCCGCCCGCCCAAGAAATGCCAGCGCCGCCTGCATCGCAGACGGCCATTCACGCTGCCGAATCCCCGGAGGCGACAGCGATTGATGCGCCGCCGCAGGAGATGGATACGCCGCCGCGAGAGATGGACGCAGTCGGCGGTGATGACGCAGTGGTTGCTGCGGAGGATGAGGCCGCCCCGCCGAAGTCGATAGTCGACGAAGCAGCCACGTCAACCAACGGCACGACCCCGCCTGCCACGTTGCCTGCAGCAGCGCCGATTCCCGCGCCCGCCATTCCCGCACCGCTGGTGGCGACGGAGGCGGGCAACGTCCCGCTGACCAGCGTTTTGGAGAGCCTGCTCTTCGTCGCCGAAGCGCCCGTGGCGGCGGCCCAGATCGCGCCGCTGCTGGATTTGCCCGTGGAGCAAGTCGAAGCGGGGCTGCGGCAGCTAAGCGAGCACTATCTGGATGCGGGGCGCGGCCTGCGCCTGCAGCAGCGCGACGGCGAATACGCGCTCGTCTCCGCGCCCGCCACGGCCAGTCTCATCGAGCGCTTTCTCAGCCTCGATCTCACCACCAAGCTGAGCGGCCCGGCGCTGGAAACGCTCGCTATCGTGGCCTACCGCCAGCCCGTCACGCGGGCACAGGTGGAGGCCGTGCGCGGGGTGGACTGTTCGGGTATGTTGCGCTCGCTGGTGCAGCGCGGCTTGGTCGAAGAGCTGGGCCAGGTCGATGCGGTGGGGCGGCCGTATCTCTACGGCGTGACGGACTTCTTCATGAACCACTTTGGGCTGACGGAGATGGGCGAGCTGCCGCCGCTGGCCGCGGAGGATGCAGACGCCCTACAGGCGGCGCTGTCGCTGGGTCAGTGATTAGTGGGTCAGTGATTAGTGGGTCAGTGATTAGTGGGACGTGAAGCAGGCGCTGACCGCTGTAACTGATTACTAATGGCTCACGTAAAGAAGATGTGCAAGGAACCAAGCGGAGTGGGTGGCGATGCAGCCCTCATCCCCAACCCTTCTCCCAGGATGAGAGAAGGGGCTCCAATTCCCCTCTCCCGTCCTGGGAGAGGGGCTAGGGGTGAGGGCCTTGTGCATCCACCTTTAACATGAGCCATGTAGAACTTGTGCCCAACGTGTCGGCGGGATTGTGGTAGAATGTCAGGTATCGAGCTACAGAATCAGGTAGATTGACGTTGTCACCTTTTTCCACCACGAATTTTTGGAGGACGCATGAACAGCCTTTTTGGGCGGACGCTGCCGCGTGCAGCGGTCGTTTGGATTTTTATATTGGCGCTGGCGACCCTGTCGCTCGCGCCCACGGTCGCCTTGGGCGAGGCGCTGGCGGACGCCCAGCCAGCTCCCGTCGCCCAGGAGCAGGAGCTTGTCTGGGAGCGCTTCGACGTGGCGATCAACGTCCACGACGACGGTACGTTTGACGTGAGCGAGCAGCAGACGATTAACTTTACGCGCGGCAGCTTTACCCGCGGCGCGCGTGACATTCCCAAGCGCAACCTCGGCTCCATCGGCAATTGGTCGATCACCGATGCCAGCGGCAACGAGTACGCGTTGGCCAGCAGCGGCGAGCGGCCCTACACCTTTACCGTCGAGGATTATGGTACGTACTACCAAATCTACTGGTATATTCCGCGCGCCGAAAACTTTCAGGAAACGTATACCATTAACTATACCGTTGACGACGGCCTGCGTTTCTACGAAGGCGGTGACCAAGTCTGGTGGACGGCGATCTTTAGCGACCGGCCCTTCCCCGTGCTGGCGGGCGAGGTGCGTGTGACCGTGCCGGAGCGGGCGGCGGTGCAGGAGTGGGCGGCCTACGTCAACGAGCGCGACGCCAGCAACGTCGCCACGGCGGAGGTGCTGGCGAACGAGGGGACGGTTGTCTTTGCGCTCAACGAGCTGCTGAGCGCGGGCGAGGCCTTTGAGGTGCGCGTCGAGTTTACGCCGGATGTGGTCGTGGGCGCGCCAGCCGATTGGCAGCAGCGGGCCGATGCCGAAGTGGTCGAGCGCGAGGAGGCGATGGCCTTCCGCAATCGCTGGGGGCCGGTTGCTTCGCTGGCGATGTTGGCGACGGCGCTGGCAATTCTGTTTGGCGGGCCAGCGCTGCTCTACCTGCTCTGGTACACGCGCGGGCGCGACAAGCCCACCGAAATGGTCGCCGACTATCTGCCGGAGCCGCCGAGCGACCTGCCGCCCGGTCTCGCGGGCACGCTGCTGGACGAGACGGTCGACATGGAAGACATTCTCGCCACGCTGGTCGATCTTGCCGAGCGCAAGGCCATTAGCATTACCGAGGATAAAGAGGAGGGCTTCTTCCGCAAATCCACGGACTTTATCTACCGCCGCGAGCGGGACGATGTGGAGCTGCTGGACTACGAAGACAAGCTGCTCGACGAGATGTTTGGTCGCAAGCAGGAGGTGCGGCTTTCCGATCTCAAGGACAAATTTTACGACAAGCTGCCCGGCATTCGCCGCTCGATGTATCGCGCCACCGTCGAGCAGGGGCTCTTTCCCGGCGACCCGGATAAGACGCGCACGGCTTACTTTGGGCTGGGCTTTGGTCTCATTATTGTGTCGGTTGTGCTAATGGTAACGCTGCTCGGCCTGCTGAGCAACCTCACCCCGCTGGCCGCGCTGCCGGGCGTGGCGCTCGGCGTGAGCGCGATTGGGCTAATCATCCTGGCCCGCTTTATGCCGCGCAAGACGGACAAGGGCACACAGGCCGCGTCGCGCTGGAAAGCGTTTAAGACCTACCTCGCCAACATCGATCAGTACGCCGACATGGAGGCACAGAAGCCGATCTGGGATCGCTACCTGCCCTACGCCATCGCCTTTGGCATCGACAAGCAGTACATCCGCAAGTTCGAGAATGTCGACGCGCCCGCGCCGGGCTGGTACATTCCCACGCCTTCGGCCTACGGCGGCTACCGGCGCGGCTACTACGGCACGCCGGGTCGACGCCGCGGGGCGCCCGTCTTCTTTCCCACGGGCGGCATGGGCGGCATGGGCGGTATGGGCGGCGGTTCCCGCGGGGGCATGGGCGATGTTTCGCCCGGCGGCACGCTTAGCGACATGAGCCGCGGCATGGGCGGCAGCCTCACGGCCATGAGCGCCGGCTTGGGCACGATGCTCGCCGGCGCCAGCACGACGATGACCAGTCGCCCGGCCAGCACGTCGAGCAGCGGCGGCGGCTGGAGCGGCGGCGGCGGCGGTTTCTCCGGCGGCGGCAGCTTTGGCGGCGGCGGCGGCGGCGGCGGTGGCGGTGGATTTAGCTAGAATAGTGCTTGTTGCTTATTGCTTAAGGGTTGCAACGTTTATTCAGTTCTCTCGTACCAATAAACAAAGTGAGATTTTAACGCGAGGTACTAGCCAACCCTTCAATGACTATCGAGCAGCAAGCGTTGCAAGCTACTGATCGCGCTCCCAACGAGCAATAAGCAATAAGCAATAAGCAATAAGCAATAGAGGTATTCTCATGATCGGAAGCGGACGAATCGTCGGCCTCGGCCTCATTATCGGCAGCGCGGTGCTGCTGCTCGGCTTTCTCGCCTGGGCGGTGACGGCAATTGCCAACAGCGAAACCTCGGCGGGCGGCATGGTGCTCGGCATCTTTCTGGCGCTGCTCGTCTTTGCGCCCATCATCGGCATCGGCATCTATCTGCTGCGGCGTGGGCAAGTCGAGCAGCAGCAGTTTGATGTCGTCTCCAAGGAGAAGAAAATTTTGAACATGGTGCTGGCCCAGGGGCAGGTTGGCCTGGGTGAGCTGATCGGCGAGCTGGGCGAGCCGCGCGACCGCGTTGAGGATCTGATCCGCGACTTGGTCGGCAAGCGTCTCTTTAGCGGCGCGATCAACTGGGACAAGGGCATCCTGTACAGCGTCGAAAGCCAGCAGCTTGCCGAAGGGCGACACTGCCCCAACTGCGGTGGCGAGCTGGAGTTTGCGGGCAAGGGTATCATCGCCTGCCCCTACTGCGGCAGCGAGGTCTTCCTGACGCAGCGGGCGGCGGCGAGCACGGAAAGCGAATCTACAACGCGCGTCGTCACAGCCGCCTAATGGCGCTGGCACGAGACGAAGACGGTCGAGGTGACAACCACTGTCCGCCACCTAAAGTGCGTGCAAAATGAAAACAAGAGTTCGCGGTCTAAGTGACAGTCACTGTCCATAGCCGGACAGCTTACCCCATTTTGTCTGGACAGTGACTGTCACTGGCTCCTCAAACCCCTGTTCTCGACGCAACTTTACTTTAGTTGGGTAGATTGAAAATTGCTTGATGGTGATGGTCACTTTAACCAAGGAGCATTCCATGGCAACACCAGAGCGCACGCTCGACTCGGTGAAAGACTTGGTGAAAGACTCGGTGAAAGATTCGGTGAAAGATTCGATGAAAGATTCGGTGGAGGAGCAGGAAGGGGTCAACGGGCACGCTGGCGAAGAGGCGGTGCAGACCAGCGAAATCGATTGGACCACCTACCGCCCGCCACGCCCCAACATCGATCATCTCATCATCGAGGACGACGAGCCAGTTGACACCCTTTTTGCCGGAGCACAGCAGCGGTTGCTGGCGAGTTCGCTTTATGCTTCATGGAAACCCAAGCAACCATTTGTCGCCATGGCAAACGTTGGCGTATTCAATACCGTACGCTTGCAGGCTGTTGTTCCAGACGTATTAATCAGTCTGGGTGTGGAAACGCCAAGCGATTTGACCAAGAGATACAACCATTCCTACTTTATCTGGGAATCGGGCAAAGTGCCGGACTTGGTTCTTGAAATTGTATCGCCTCACAATGTCAGCAAGCTTGATGGTAAAATTGAACGGTATGCGTTTATGGGCGTTCCATGTTACGCGCTTTGCGATCCGTGGCAGGTGGTTCATGAAGAGTTTCTGGTTGCTTATCAACAGTCGCCTGCTGGAGAGTACGTGCAGAAAAATGACACATTTTTTGAGCGCCTCAATCTGGGATTGAAAACTTGGCAAGGTCAATTTGAACGGCAAAACGCGCGATGGCTGCGGTGGGTCGGTTCAAACGGCAAATTGCTGTTGACTGGCGAGGAAAGAGCGAACGCAATAGAAGAAGCAATTGCACAAGCAGAGATGCGAACAGCACGCGCCGATCAAGCCGAAGCGCGCGCCGAGCAACTTGCCGCCAAGCTGCGCGAGCTGGGCATTGACCCCAGTGCAATATAACCAAAGGAGAATTTCATGCCAGACCGATACGTAGAACGTGCCAAAGAAAACATGGACGCGCTGGAGCGGCTCTTTATCGGGCTGCCCGGCATCCAGGGCTACCGCGAAAAGGAGCTGCGCCGCGATGCGGACAACCGCCTGCGCGAGACCATCGCCCGCGACTTGAGCAATCAGCAGCAGCGGCTCAACAACATTCAGCGCACGCTGATGGGCAGCGGGCTGACCCACCTGGACGACGTCGACCGGCTGATCACGCGGCTGCAAACGCTGGCCGATCAGGTGCGCGCCGCCAGCGAAGGCTACGCCGGTTTGTTCGACGCCGTCAAGGTGCGGGACGAGCAGCTGCGCGCGCTGCACAGCTTCGACGTGGCCCTGGCCGGGCGCGTGGCCGTGCTCCAAAACGACATCGACGAGCTGCAAGAGGCGGCCAGCAGCGGCGACGACGAGCTGATCCGCCGCTCTGTTAGCGCCATCGACAACACCCTGCACGATCTCAGCGCCACCTTCGAGCGCCGCCGCAGTGCTGTCCTCGATACCGATCTGCTGTTGGATACGGACATTGTGCCGGACGTGGACGAGGAGACGCTGGAGAAGGCGTCCGCTGAATCGACCCAAACAAATGCTTAACTAATCCACTTGTGTGGTGCGTGATGCGTAGAGCGTGTACCGGTACACGCTCTACGCATCACGCACCACGCCATCCACGAGGAGCAATCATGGCCCGCATTATCGACGTAATCGAAGCGCCCGATCAAGGCCCCAACCAGATGGTCGCGCGCGTGCCGGAATTTGGCTCCGGCGACTTTCGCTTTGGCAGCCAGGTGATCGTGCGCGAAAGCCAGCGCGCCGTCTTCTACCGCGACGGACGCTCGCTGGATACCTTTGAGCCCGGTCGCCACACCATCACCACCGCCAACCTGCCGCTGCTCAGCAACATCTTGCGCATGGCAACGGGTGGCAACGATGTCTTTACCGCCGAAGCCTACTTTGTCAACCTGCGCGAATTTACGGATTTGAAGTGGGGCACGCCGCAGCCCATCGCCCTGCGCGACAGCGATCTCGGGCTGGTGCGGCTGCGCGCTTTTGGCCAGTACACCATACAGGTCGCCGAGCCCAAGCGCTTTGTGGACCAGATCGTGGGCACGCAGGGGCTGTACAACACGTCGCAGATCGAGGACTACCTGCGCAGCTCGATCATCAGCCGCATGACGGATGTGCTCGGCGAAAATATGAGCGGCATCCTTGATCTGCCACGCCTCTTTGACGAGCTTTCCGCCGCCATCCGCATGAAGGTGCAGGACTCCTTCCAGGCAATGGGCATTCAGCTCAAGCAGTTTATGATCGTCTCCATCAGCCCCACCGAGGAGACGGCCAAGGCAATGGACGAGCGCGCCAGCATGGGCGCCATTGGCGACATGAACGCCTACATGCAGTTCAAAACGGCACGCGCCATCGGCGATGCGGCGCAAAATGAAGGCGGCGGCGGCACGGGCGAAGGGCTCGGCCTCGGCGCGGGCATTGGCATGGGCGCGGGCATGGCTGGCATGGTGACGCAGGCCATGCAGGGCATGAACCAGCCACAGCAAAACGTGGGCGCCGTCAGCGCAGCTTCTGCGACGCCTTCGGTGATGACGTTGGACGAAGCGGCCGTTTACCTCAAGGTTGAGCCCTCCGACGTGCAGGCAATGATCGACAGCGGCGATCTCAAAGCAAAGCAGATCGGCTCGCAGTACCGCATCAGCAGGCAGATCATCGACGAGTTTTTGGCGAGTTAGCCAAATGTACCCCGCCGAAATCTAAAAATACTTTCTCGCCGCCCTTTGTGGTACAATGGAGGCGAGCGAACCAAACCCGTGCGGGCGCTCCCTGCGCGGGTTTTTGTTATCAACCTTTTCTCCGTTCTCGCTGGCGCAAACTTATGCAGCCCATCCAACGTGCATTGGCTCCACGCGGGGGATCAACCGCGGCCCGCCGCGCACCACGTCGCACACCACGTCGCACACCACGTCGCACACCACGCACCGACGCGCTAGCAAACGATTCGTCGCTGCCCAACGCCAGCGCCACAATCAACGCGCAGGTGTGGCTCAGCCAATTTCCGCTGCGGCCCACCGCGGCGTGGGCCGTCGTGGCTGCTTTGCTCACGGCGGGTTGGCCCGGCGCGCCGGCGACGCTCGATTGGCGGGCCGTGGCGCTGCTGCTGCTGCTGGTCGACCCCCTGTGGGGCAGCCTGTGGCGGCTGGCGGCCGGGCGGCGCGCGCTGCTGCCGCTGACGCAACAGACGGTGGGCGGTCGCTTTTGGCTGCCTTATTTGCAGCCGGGTTCACCAGCGGCCAATTTCTTGGGCGGCAATGTGGGCGACGTTTCCCCCGTGGTCTTCCGAGTGGCGCTGCCGAGTGCGCTGCTGGCGCTGGCCGTGGCGGGCGTGCTCAGCGTGCAGGCCGTGGCGCTGACGAGCGTCGTCGTGTTAATCAGCGCGCTGGGCTGGTTGGGCAGCCGCTATCTCGGCGCACCGCCAGCCGCGCTGCACGCGTTGGTAACGGTCGCGCTGCCGTGGTGGCTGGCGCTGGGGCTGGTTGCGCCGGGCTGGTTTGCGAGCGGCGGCACAGCCGTGGCCACTCTGATTGGGCTGTGGACGCTGCACAACTGGGGCGAGGGTCGGCTGCTGCGCGACGGGGGATTTGCTGGTGAATTGGCCGGGGGATTTTCTGCTTCAGGATTTAATTGGCAGCGGTGGCTGGGCGTGGGGCTGGTCGCGCTGGCGGATGTCGGGCTGGTCGCGCTGCTGCTGGTGGCGCGCTCGCCGCTGTGGCTGGCGCTCTTCGTGGTGATGGCCCTGCCAACGTGGCTGGCCGTTTTTCTAGATCGACCGACTGCGCGGCTCAACGTGTGGTGGCTGGCGGCGATGCTCGTTAGCGCGCTGGGTGTAGCGCAGGGGGTGGGGTAGCGGCGGGCAAGCGCCTGCCGGGGACGCGGGACGACACAATTTTTCTCGACCAATGACGGAGTAAACTTTGTCCGACCAACGAAAAGTCAGTGCGGAAGAGGCCGCCGCGCGCAGCGACCAAGTTCACAGCATCGATAGCAACCTGTTGGACCGCAGCGACCAGCGCGTCACGATCAAGCAGGTGCGGCGCGACGCGGAGGTAATCGCCTTTGTGCGGCAGGCCAACCAGACGCTCTACGCCCTGGGCTACACCGAGCACGGCCAGCGACACGTCGGCCTCGTGGGCAACATTGCCGAGAACATCCTGGAGCGGCTGGGCTACGAGCAGCGGCTGTGCGAGTTGGCCAACGTGGCGGGCTACCTCCACGATATCGGCAACGTGATCCACCGCGAACACCACGCCATGAGCGGCAGCATTATGGCGTGGCGGCTGCTCTCGCAGATGGGGATGACGCCCGAAGAGTGTGCGCTGGTGATGAACGCCATCGGCAACCACGAGGAGGAGCGCGGCCTCGCCAGCACGCCCATTGCCGCCGCCGTCATCATCGCGGACAAGGCGGATGTGCACCGCAGCCGCGTGCAAAATCCCAATATGGAAGATTTTGACATCCACGACCGCGTCAACTACGCGGCCACGCGCAGCTTCGTCCGCGTGGAGGCTGAAAAGCACGTGATTGCGCTGGAGCTGGAGATCGACACGCACTTTGCGCACGTCATCGAATACTTTGAGATTTTTTTGGATCGCATGACGATGGTGCGGCAGGCCGTAGAATTTTTGGGCTGTAGCTTTCAGCTCATTATCAACGAGACCGTTTTTTCGGGGTAGGCGATGTTAAGTGTGTTATTATTGCTTGGTCTGTTGACATTTTGCTGAGAGGGCTTGAAAGGTGAGTCGAGCGCGCCCTCATCCCCAGCCCTTCTCCCAGGGTGGGAGAAGGGAGCCAATCTCTCTCCTCTCCCACCGTGGCAGAGGGACCGGGGGAGAGGGATCGGGGGAGAGGGGCCGTGGGAGAGGGCCACTTTCCAAATGTCAACGGAACCTAATCTCATCACTTACTTTTTGTGAGATCATCAAAGCAGGTTCATTAAAGCAGGTGTCAAAGGATTTAGAAGAGACAATCCACGAAGGGCACGAAGATACACAAAGATTCATTCGTTGACGTTCTTCCTTCGTGCTTTTCGTGTCCTTCGTGGATAATTTCTGAAACCATTTGGCCTTTGCTAAACTCTCGACAGGTGGAACGAATTATGAAAATTGTGCGTTTTACGGAGACGGCTTTTGGCGAAACGCCTGAACCGCGCTGGGGCGTGGTCGTCGACGAGTGGGTCTTTCCCATGTGGCGACCGCCCTACCTCGCGCCAGACGGTGCGCCCGAAATCGATGGGCCACCCGTGCGGCTGGATGGCGTGCGCCTGCTGGCCCCCGTGCAGCCGAGCAAAATCGTCTGCGTGGGGCGCAACTACGCCGAGCACGCTGCTGAGCTGGGCAACGAAGTGCCCGGCGAGCCGCTGATCTTCTTGAAGCCGCCCAGTTCGCTTGTTGGCCCCGGTGAAGAAGTAGTGCACCCCGCGATCAGCGAGCGCGTGGACCACGAGGGCGAGCTGGCGCTGGTAATTGGGCGGCGCTCGCGCCACCTGAACGAAGACGAGGCGATGGACGCCATCTTTGGCTACACCGTGGCCAACGACGTGACGGCGCGCGACATTCAGAAGGGCGACAAGCAGTGGACGCGCGGCAAGGGCTTTGATAGCTTCTGCCCCGTCGGCCCCTGGATCGACACGGCGTTTGATCCGCTTGCGGGCGAGCAGGGCGCGACCGTGCGCTGCTTGGTCAACAACAAGGTGAGGCAGGAGAGCACTACCTCGCTGCTCATTTTTTCGATTGCCCACGTGCTCAGCTACGTTACCCGCGCGATGACGCTGGAGCCGGGTGATCTCGTGCTCACGGGCACGCCCGCCGGCGTTGCGCCCGTGCAGCCGGGCGACGTGATGACGGTGGAGGTCGAAGGGCTGGGATCAATTTCCAACACGGTTATCGCGGAGTAGCGGCGATTGCTCCAGAAGATTTGCCAAAGGATTTGTCAACGAACCATCCAAGTCATAAATAAGATGACGCCGCTAACAAATTTTCTTGATATTGCTTCTCTCTCTACCGACCAATTTTGGCGTCTGCTGCGCCTCGCCAAGCGGCTGAAGGACGAGCGCCGCAGCGGGCAAAATGAAGCTATCCTCGCGGGTAAGACGCTGGGCATGATCTTCCAGAAGCCAAGCCTGCGCACGCGCGTGAGCTTTGAGATGGGGATGCGACACCTGGGCGGCCACGCGCTTTACATTGGCCCGCAGGAGGTGGGGCTGGGCACGCGCGAAACGGCTCCGGATGTCGCGCGCGTCCTCAGCGGCTACGTCGACGGCATCATGGCGCGCGTCTTTGCGCACGAGCATGTCGAGCAGCTGGCCGAGTGGGCCAGCGTGCCGGTGATCAACGGGCTGAGCAACACCAACCACCCCTGCCAAGCGCTGACGGACATCTTTACGATTTGGGAGTCCGTGGGCTTTGTTGAGGAAAAGCTCGCGGGGTTGAGCGTTGCCTTTGTTGGCGACGGCGACAACAACATCGCCTATAGCCTGCTGGGGGCGGCGGGCAAGGTGGGGCTTTCGCTGTGCATCATTTCCCCCGCTGGCTATCAACCCGACCAGCACATCGTTGACGCCACCGACGCCGACGTGACGGTGACGGATGACCTGGAGGGCGTGGTGGGCGCGCAGATTGTGTACACGGACGTGTGGACGAGCATGGGCTGGGAGGCCGAGCACGAAGTGCGGCTCGCGGCGCTAAAAGATTATCAGGTGAATGCCGCACTGGTCGAGCGCACGCGCAACCCGGGCGTGCGCGTCATGCACGATCTGCCTGCCCACCGCGGCGAGGAAATCACCGATGCAGTGATGGATGACAAGCGCCACTTGATTTTCCAGCAGGCGCACAATCGTTTACACGCGCAGAAGGCGTTGCTGGCGCATCTGCTGGGGGGAGCGGAGGAGTGATTGGTAAGTCGTAATTGGTCGTTGGAGGTTGGTTCGCCCAATGCACTTTTTGCTCTAAACGAAGCGTCCCCACTTGCCAATTACCACTTACCACCTACTCGTGACCGAACACCAATGACCGACTTCCTAGATTCCCTGGCGCGCCTGAGCAACCCAATCAACCTGCTCGACATTGCGCTGGTGGCGCTGATATTTTACGCGCTGCTGCGGCTCTTTCGGGGGACGCAGGCCGTGCAGCTGCTGCGCGGCATCCTGGTGATTGCATTGGTAGCGGTGGCGGTGATCAACAGCGACTTTATTGACCTGACGGCCTTTAGCTGGCTGATTCGCAACAGCACGGGCGTTGTGCTCGTCGCCATCCCCGTGATTTTTCAGCCGGAGCTGCGGCGGGCGCTGGAGCGCGTGGGCCGCTCCGCCCCGGTGCTCACGTGGCGCAGCAGCGACGCGCCCACCCAGCGCGTCGTCAGCAACGTGGTGCGAGCGGTGGAGCAGCTGGCCCAGCTGCGACACGGCGCGCTGATCGTCTTCGAGGGCGCGACCGGGCTAGCCGATTACGCCACCAGCGGCACGCGGCTCGACGCCGAGATTACCTCTGAGATTTTGACGACGATCTTCTTCCCCAAAACATCGCTGCACGACGGGGCCGTGATTATCAGCGGCTACCGCGTGGTTGCCGCGGGCTGCGTGCTGCCGCTGACAGCGCGCAGCCTGAGCGACACCCAGCTGGGCACGCGCCACCGTGCGGGCATCGGCCTCTCCGAGCAGAGCGACGCGCTGGTAATTATTGTTTCGGAGGAGACGGGCACGACCTCCGTGGCGCGCAACGGGCGCATTCTGCGGCTGGAGCCGAATCGCCTGCGCACGCTGCTGAGCGAGTTTTACCGACCCTAGTCGTCAAACGGGCCAGCCGCCGAATGTAGAAGAGCGCGTGAGCAAAGAGGCAGCAGCGAAACGTGAACAGTGCGACCTGTGTAGATTTTGAGAGATTGACTTAAAATGGCGCGAAGTGCCGAAGTTTCTTCCGTTTCCCAGCCGACAAAGCCACCGGTAGAGGAGACAATTAATCAGAATGCAGCGCCACTCGCCGCGAGCAAGGGAGCCGTGAGCAGCGGAGCCGTGAGCAGCGGAGCCGTGAGCAGCGGAGCCGTGAGTAAGGGAGCCGTCGCACCGGGCGTCAAGCGGAAAGGCGCTGTCAAACACAGCGCGCCCGCGCAACCAGAGGAACGCGCCGCGCCAGTAGAGGTACCGAGCCGCTTGCTTCGGCAGCGCTTGTTCGAGAACCGCGCCCGTGTAATCGAGCACGTTAGCACGCTGATCCTGTCGCTTGTGCTGGCCTGCATTGTTTGGTTCACCGCCATCTCGCAGGAAAATCCCATTCAGACGCAAGTCTTCACGGTTCCGCTGGAAATTCGCAACGTTCCCGCTGGGCTAGAGGTGTTGGACACGCCAAGCTTGGCCATCAACCTGACAGCGAAAGCCCCGCAGCGTACGCTGGACGTGCAAACCAACGATGACTTTCGCGCCTTTGTCGATTTGACCGACGCCGAGCCCGGCTTTATTGAACGCCCCATCAGCATAGTTTTACCGGAATCACGCATCGAGGTTGTTTCTCAAGAGCGAGAGGTCTTGACGCTCCAGCTCGATCCGCGCGACCAGCGGGAAGTGCGGATCGAGGGACGTATTATGGATGGCCCAGCCTTTGGCTACGAACCGCTGGAGCCAATCATCACGCCAGTTTCCACAACGCTTCGCGGTCCCGAGACGCGCGTGGAGCAGGTGGCCGAAGCGATTGTTGAAATTTACCTGGACGCAAGCAACAACCAGGTGGAGCGACCCAACCTTCCCATCCAGCTGCGCGATGCTCAGGGGAACGTGGTAGAAGGCGTAGAGGCCGAGCCGCCCTTGGCAGCGGCGAAGGTCCCCGTTGAAGAGCTACCGGGGCGCAAGGAAGTGGCCGTGCGCGTCAACTACGTGGGCGAGCCGGCGCGCGGCTATCGGCTGGGCGGCATCAAGATTGAACCGTCAACGGTCGTGCTGACCGGCGATGACGAAATTTTGACCGATTTGCCGGGCTTTGTGGAAACGCAGCCCATCGATCTGTTTAACGCCAGCGAGGACATCCGGCAGCGCGTGCGCTTGCAGCTTCCACCCGGTGTAGAGACGCTGGAAAGCAGCAGCGTGCTGATAACGGTCAGCATTACGACGAATGAGGGCGGGCGTACGGTCTCGCGCGTGCCGGTCATCAAAAATACAGCGGAGGGGCTGGTCGCCAGCTATCTGCTCGACCGCGTGGACGTGATCCTGAGCGGGCCGCAGCCGCTGCTCGAATCGCTCGAGGAGGACGACGTGCGCGTAATCCTCGATGTGGAAGGGTTGTTGCCGGGCAATCACCCGGTTGTTCCCACTGTGCAGGTGCTCGAAGGCTTGCAGGTCGAGGAAGTGCTGCCGCCCACTGTGCAGGTCTCGATTTCCGAGGAAATTACCGAAGGCGACAGCTCAACGCCATCTCAGTAATGTTGTTTCAGTAATGTTGTTGCAGTAATGTTGTCGCCGTCACGTGGGGTGAAGCGTCGCCTTGCCCGCTCGACTATCAAATCAAGTAAATCTGCGGAAGCGAAGCAGCGCTTCACTCTACAATATAATGAACATGCGAAAACCAACCATCGCCCTCGTTGGGCGGCCAAATGTCGGCAAGTCGACGCTCTTCAACCGGATAACGGGCAAGCGCACGGCTATCGTCGAGGATATACCCGGCACCACGCGCGACCGTATTTACGGTGAGAGCAACTGGAACGGAAGTGGCTTTAACGTAATTGATACGGGCGGCCTGGAAGCGCCGGACGGCATGCTCGGCAGCCGCGACGAAGCGGTCACCACCGTCAATGCCAACACGGTCAGCGCCAGTACGGTCAACGCCAATACGATTCCCATGGGCAGCCGCCTGCGCGACAGGCGCGGCCGGCTGCTGGAAAACAACGCGCCGCTGGCCGAAGATTCCGCGCTCTTTACCGAACACATCCAAAACCAGGCGCAGCTCGCGCTGGACGAGGCGGACGCCATCATCTTTGTGGTGGACGGCAAAGAGGGGCTGTCGGCGGCGGACGAGGACGTGGCGGGGATGTTGCGCCGCACGGACAAGCCCGTCTTTCTCGCCGTCAACAAAACCGAAAGCCCGGAGCGGCGCGACAACGCCGTTGAGTTCTGGAATCTGGGTATTGGCGAGCCGTACACCATTAGCGCCTACCACGGCTACGGCGTGGCCGATCTGCTGGATGAAGTTGTAAAGGCGCTGCCGCACTTTCCCGCCTACGGTGACGAAGAGCCAGCGGACGACACCATTGCGATTGCGCTTGTCGGGCGGCCCAACGTGGGCAAGAGCAGCTTGCTCAACCAGCTCTTTGGCCAAGAGCGCGCCATCGTCAGCGACATACCCGGCACCACGCGTGATCCGGTCGATACGGACTTGGTCTTTAACGGCCAAAAGATGACGCTGATCGACACCGCAGGTATTCGGCGGCGCGGCAAAGTTGAGCCGGGGATCGAGCGCTACAGCGTGCTGCGCTCCATGCGCGCCATCGACCGTGCGGACGTGGCGCTGCTGCTGATCGACGCCACCCAGGGCGTCACCGCTCAGGATGCGCACGTAGCGGGCTACATCATCGAGCGCTTCAAGGGCGTGATCGTGGTGGTCAACAAGTGGGATGCGCTCGAGAAGGATGAGCACACGATGGTCGAATTCACCAAAACGGTGCGAGCCGACCTCAAGTTTTTGGATTACGTGCCCGTGATCTTTATCAGCGCGCTCACGGGCCAGCGCACTCACCGCCTTCTGCCAGCCGTCATGGAAGTCGTCGAAGCGCGGCGACACCGCATCGGCACGGGCGCGCTCAACCGCGTGATCCAGCACGCGTATGACCGCTCGCCGCCCAAATCCAAGAGCGGCCGTCGGCTGCGCCTCTACTACGCCACGCAGGCGGACATCGAGCCGCCGACCTTTGCCTTCTTTATCAACGATAAAGATTTGGTTCACTTTTCCTACGAGCGCTACCTGGAAAATCAGCTGCGCGTACATTATCCCTTTACGGGTACGCCGCTGCGCCTCTTCTTCCGCCCCAGGCAGCAGAAGGAGGAGAAGTAGCGGGTGGCAACTCCCTTACATATGATCGACCGTCTCCGTCCCTACAGCATTGAACTCTTCCTCGTTGGCCTGCTCCTGATCGCCGTGCTCTTCTTCGGCTATCTGGGGCTCGGCCTGCTGCCGCGCGAATTGGAGGAGACCTTCTCCAGCTCGCGTGCGCTGGGCTACGTGGAAGAGCAGGTCGAGTTTGGGCCGCGCGTGGCGGGCTCCGAGGCGGCGCTGCAAACCAGCGACTGGCTCGTTGATCGATTGACCAACGCGGGTTGGAACGTGGCCATCCTGCCCTTTCCGCTTGCAATCACAAACGACGCGGGCGAGACCGTCGACGCGACGGCTCGCAACCTGATGAGCGTGCGCCCATCCGCCAGCGGCGCATTGCCGGGCAACAACGTTACGTGGGTGGCAACGTATTACGATACGCTGGCGGGCGATGGCGAAGGCTCGCCGGGGGCAGTCGCCGGGGCTTCGGGGGCGGCGGTGCTTGTTGAGCTGGCGCGCTCGCTCGACCTCAGCGACACGGGGCAGACGGTCTGCTTTGCTCTGCTGGAGGCGGGCCGCAGCCCGGCCTCAGCGGGCGTAATCGGGCTGGACTACCTGTTGCGCAGCTTTGAGGGCGCAGTGCCGGAGATCGTCGAGCCCTGCCGCGGGCCGCGGGCGGTGGTGGTGCTGGATGCCGTTGGTGGCCAGATGCCATCGCTGGCCGAAGGCGGCGACGGCGCCATCAACGCCGCGCTGCAGCAGGCGGCCGCTGCCACGGGCAACGAGTTGTCCACGACGGTCTTGAGCCCCGCCGACGCGGGCGCTGGGCCGCTGGCCGAGGTGGGCGTGCCCGTTGCCATCCTCTCCACCGGCGCACCGCCGCCGCAGAGCGACACGCTGGATCGCGTCAAAATCGCCACGCTGGAGCGCGTTGGGCGCGTTTTGCAGGTGTGGCTCGAAGCGGGTGCGCCGTTCTAGCGCGCAGCATTTGAAATCGGAACGAGTGATAGAACGAGCAGAACATGAAGTGGTTTCGCTGGCCTTTTGGCGACGCGCCCCAGCCGATTGTGGTGGTGTCGGGGCTGCCGCGCACGGGCACGTCGATGATGATGCGCATGGTGGAGGCGGGCGGCATCCCCGTGCTCACGGATCAATTGCGCGTGCCCGATCCGGATAATCCGCGGGGCTATTACGAGCTGGAGCGCGTCAAGGCGCTGGAGCGGGGGGACGCCGCCTGGCTGGCCGACGCACCCGGTCGCGCCATCAAGGTGATTTCGACGCTGCTGCGCCACCTGCCGTCGACGCACGAATACCGCATCGTCTACATGCACCGGCAAATTGGCGAGGTGCTTTCTTCGCAGCAGAAAATGATGGCGCGTGCAGCCGTGGTGGACGAAGGCGCAACCGCCACCGACGACCCGCTGGCCCTGGGACAAATGCTGCGCAACCACGACATGCAAATCCGCGCCTGGGTGGACGAACAGCCCAACATGCAGACGCTGGACGTCAACTACAACGCCCTGCTTGCCAACCCCCGGCCCGCCGTTCAGCGCGTGGCGGACTTTCTGGCTGAAGTGGGCGGCACGCCGGATGTGGAAGTCATGGCGCAGGTGGTTGAGCCCACGCTGTACCGCAATCGCGGCTAGGGAGCGCAACCCACTATATTGCCCGCCAAGTATAACCAGACCAAGAACGTCTATTCAACTTTGTCGACGCCGGTCTCGACAGGCCCCACTCCCCCTTCTCCCCCACAACCAAAGCTCTGCTTGCTCAGAAGCTATTTCGAGGAGGGGCACTAAGTACAAGCCAACATGTTTTGATGGGTGCGCAGATGGTCATCTCTCGCGGGTCCGGTTGTATCTGAGGATGCTCCCTCCGCGATCCGTCCCTCATTTCTCTTTTGTTTGTACTTAGTGGTCTAGCAAAGATTTTTTGACGGGTGCGAAGGGCACGGCTGGCAGAACCCCAACCCCTCCACGCTGGTTCTGAGTCGACGAAGCCTCGTCGCCCCTTCCCCTCTAGAGGGGAAGGGGTTCTGGCCTATCCGCCAATTGAACACTGGCACACTACTGGCTGTCGGGGGCACGGGCGAGCGCGGCCACATCGGCGCCCACATCGGCGCCCACCATCAAACGCTGTCGACTTACGTATGGAAGCTGCTGACGACGGGATTTGTGCCGCCGCAGCTGGCGTGCGTGCGCGGCTCGCTGGGGCAGCAGTGGAGCGAGCACGCGCCCAGAATCTTGCTGAACTGGGTGCTGACTGAGGCGCTGAACGAGGCATGATTCCCACTCGAATTGGCCTCGAAACGTTTACAGACTGACCAGAATTCTAATTAGAAATTAAATTGACAAATATCAATATAGATGATAGAATACAAATATGGCAACTCAACAACTTTCCGCAACCACATTAAAAACGCATGAACGCAACGGCTGCTGTGCCGACGTCTCGCTCTGCTACGCCGCCCAGGAGGCCACGAAGCTGGCCCAAATGTTCAAGGCGTTGAGCCACCCCGTGCGGCTGCAAATTGTCGCGCTGTTGAGCCGCTACAGCGGCCAAGTTTGCGTCTGCGATATTGAAGCGCAGTTTGATCTCAAGCAGCCGACGATTTCGCACCACCTCAAGGTGCTGCGTCAGGCGGGGCTGATCGAGAGCGTGCAGCACGGCCTGTGGGTTTACTATTTTGTGCGCCCCACGGCCTTGCAGCAGCTTTGCGGCGTCTGCGACGGGATGCTGGAGGAAGAGATTGCAGTTGCCGAGGCTGCTTAACCATTTGGGCGACTGCACATGGATATCACCATCCGCCACACCGAGCCGGACGATTACGAGGCACTCCACGCCATCATGACGCAGCCGCGCGCTGCGGCGGGCACAATGCAGCTACCGCTGGCCTCGAAGGAATCGTGGCGCAAGCGGCTGGCTGACCCGCGAGAGGGACTCTACAGCCTCATTGCCTGTGCAAGCGAAGAGGGCGAGTCGCGCGTGGTGGGATCGGCGTCGCTCGATGTGGTGCAGCGCCCGCGCCGTCGACACGTGGCTGGCTTGGGCATGGCCGTCCACGACGCGTGGCAGGGGCGGGGCGTGGGCAGCGCGCTGATGGCGGCGCTCGTGAATCTCGCCGATAACTGGATCGACGTGCAGCGCATCGAGCTAACCGTCTACGCGGATAACGCGACAGCCATACACCTCTACGAGAAGTTTGGCTTTGAAATCGAAGGCACGCTGCGCCGCTACGCCTTTCGCAATGGCGTTTACGTCGACGCGTACTCGATGGCGCGGTTGAAGGCACAAGGCTAATTCAAAAGATAAGTATACGGCGAAGGTGACTGTTACTGCCCGCAACCAGTGAAGAATTCGCAGAATTGTCTGGGCAGTGACTGTCACAGGGTATGGTTGATTTTCTGGAACGGCCTAAGATGTGTGATAGTCGCGTCCCCGGCACGGGCCGCAGGCTGTTGTACATTTAAAAAAATGCGTGGCCCGTGCCGGGGACGCTTGACCCACTTTGTGTTCAACTTCGATTTTTTACCGACAAATATCGAAGTTTTTCAATATAATCGTTCGTTTTCTCCGCTTTGAAAGGAGCAATCCATGACAACACCTTTGACCCCCCTCACCATTGATAAGTCCACCAACAACGCTGCCTCCTGCTGCACGCCGGGCGCGACCGCGCAGCCCGCCGCTGCTTCGACGGACGACGCCGTGCGCGCGGACGTGCGCGAGCGCTACGCCGCCCGCGCCCGCGCCGTCACCGAATCGAACGGCGCTTCGTGCTGCACACCCGGCAGCGACAGCTCGCTCGACACCTCCACCGTAAGCAGCGGCCTCTACTCCACGGACGAACTGGCCGACATCACGGCGGACGCCGCCAGCGCGTCGCTCGGCTGTGGCAACCCCACGGCCATTGCCTCGCTGCGACCCGGCGAAACCGTGCTCGATCTCGGCTCCGGCGGCGGTATCGACGTCTTCCTGGCCGCGCGGCAGGTGGGGCCGGATGGCTTTGTCTACGGCGTGGACATGACGGACGAGATGCTCGATCTCGCGCGCCGCAATGCCGAGCGGCAGGGAGCCACCAACGTTGAATTCCGCAAAGGGCAGATCGAAGAGATCCCGCTGGACGAGGGAACGGTTGATGTGATCATCTCCAACTGCGTCATCAATCTGTCGCCGGACAAGGGGCAGGTGCTGCGCGACGCTTTCCGCGTGCTCAAGCCCGGCGGGCGGCTGGCCGTGTCGGACATCGTGGTCGACGGCACGCTGGATGATTTGCCCGTGAGCGAGACGCAGGTGCGCAGCGCGCTGAGCTGGGCCGGCTGCGTCGCTGGCGCGCTGACGGTGGACGACTACCGCGCGCTGCTTGCCGAGGCGGGCTTCGAGCGTGGTGACGTGGAGATTGCGGGCCACTATTCGCTGGAATCGCTGGGTCAAGATGCAGAGGGGGCCAAGTCGCTGGGGCTAACGGCAGAGCAGGCGGACGACTTGGCGCGTCGCTTTGCCAGCGGCAGCATCACGGGCTATCGACCGCTGTAAGGGTTCAACGCGGAGACGCGGAGATTTACGCGGAGGGCCGCGGAGGGTGAGGGGACTTGTCATTTCGAGCGAATGCGAGAAATCTGCTGGTGGTAAACGCAACTTGGTTGCTACTTGGACGCCGTTTAATCGACGGCATCTAACGGGTTTCTCCCTCCGGGCGAAATAGACACCCTTTCTTTCCTCCGCGGCCCTCTGTGCCTCCTCTGCGGTCCCCGCGTTAAATTCCTGCTTACTTCGCGAAGGGCTGCAGGTGCTTCACAAAGTGCAGTTGCAGCATATCGTGATAGGCCTGCTCGTTACGACGCATCGCATCGATCAGCGCGTGACGCAGATCGTCGCTGGCGAAGACGGAGCCGAAGGTGACGTGGAGAATTTGGCGCGCGTGGAAATCGTCGAGCAGCGCGGCCAGCTCTTCGTCGGCTAAGTTGGCGAGCGCGGGCATCTGCGCGATTTCGGCGGAGACGTGGTAGGTGGCGCGATCTGTGGGGTAACGCTCGACGGCGAGATCGACGATGTCGCGCAGGAGGCCGGGATCGACGTGGGCGAGGGTGCGCAGGGCTTCGAGATAGCTCGTGCCCGCCGTTTTGAGGTGGACGAGATCGCCCGCTTCTTCCTTGGCGATGGGGTAGATGCGAAACTTGTCCGAGCCGGAGTGGAGGCTAAGCTTGTACAGGCCAAAGGTGCGCGCCACGGCCACGTGTTGGACGAAGGAAGCGCGAAAGTCTTCCAGATCGCCGATGTAATCGACGCCCTTCTCGAAGCGACCAACATAGCGCGGCGCAAGGCTGGTCACGCGTACGCCCAGCCGCTGGAGTTCGCTGGCGATGTAAACGTGCTCGGTGAGGCTGGTAACCGTTTCGGTTTCGTCGACGCTCATCTCAAAGTCGAAGGGGCGATCGCCGAGGCGACTGCGCAGGTGGCGGTACATTTGCACGGTGTGGGCCACGGCTTGGCCGTACTTGGCCGCGGCGCGCATCAACGCTTCCTCCTCAATCTCGACCCTGCTCCCAGCAAGGTCAACCGAGCCCGTCAGCCGCGAAGAAAGCTCGTCCAACGTGCTCTCCAGCATGTCCCACGGCAGGGACTTGACCTTCTCGTGCAGCGCGCCGCGATCCGCCGTGTTCGACGCATCGTCGACGAATTCACCGGGGTCGATGGTGTAGAACGAGTAGCCCGCGGCGACGCAGGCGTCGATGTCGTCGCTGTTCTTGAGGTGGTCCGCGTCCGCGCCAAAGCCGTTGCGCCAGCCCGCCTGAAATGCGCCCCAGAGCGCGTCGTCCATCACCTCCTGCGGCGAGCGCCCGGTGCGCGCATTTTCGCGGATCGACTGCTGCGCAAGGATCGGCGACATCGTGTAGGCGTTGTCGGCGTGACCGTCGTTTTCGTCGTAAAAGACTTCGCGCAGGGCGGCGAGGTGGCCGGGCGTGGCGAGGCCAAGCCTGTCGCCAAAGCCAGCGGAGGGGTGCAGGCCGAGCGGCTGGGCCACGAGGTGGGGCAGCGTGCCGCGCAACGCGGCAGCATTTTCCGCGCTGCGCTCGCCCGCCGTCAGCGTGTAGTCCTCGCCGCGGATGATCACCGTGTCGACGCGACCGGTAAAGCGCTCGTGCAGGTGCGAATCGCGGGCGAGGCAGCCGAGATACTGCTCGTCGCCCTGCCTGCCCAGAAAGAGCAGCGCGTGCTGAATGGCGACGACCGAGCGCGGGTAGACTTGTATGGCGCTCACGCGACCAAGCTCCTCGGCGAGCGCTGCACGGTCGCGGGCGGTGGCGGGCTTGGTGCCCGCGCTTTCCATGTAGGTGAGGACGGTTTGGGTCATGGGGGTGACGTGTTGATGTGTGGGAAGAAACTAGGCGATAGCGACTTCCACGTAGCTGGACTTGCTTCGCGGCGTGGGAACGTCTTCACCTTCGAGCTGCAAACCTTCAACATGAAATTCGATCGCCTCCTGCATGTTGCTCTCCACCTCCTCGCGCGTGCGCCCCGTTGAGACGCAGCCGTCTAAATCAGGAGAGTAGGCGGAGTAACCTGTTGACGTTTCTTCAATCACGATTAGATACTTCATTTTAACCCCGCTTGTTTCAGAATGCTGTTGAGCGTGCCCGGCGCCAATTCATCCCGCAGGTGACCGGGAATCGTAACCAGTCCCTTCTTCTCCGGATGCTTGTACTGCCTATGGCTACCGCGCGTCCTGGCGAGATGCCAGCCGTCGCTCTCAATCAGCTTGATTGCTTGCCGCACCTTCATAAAGATTATACCTTACCGCTTGACTTCTACCCACCCATTCTCTTTTCCGCTTGCCACAATTGCTTCGATCACTCGCATATTCGCCACGCTGTCCTCGATGGGCGTGGGCACGGGCGTGTCGTTAAAGACGGCTTGGGCGAACAAGTCGCCCTGGATCGTGTATTGATCAACGGTGTCAAAGGTGAGTTCCTCCGTCTCGCCGTCGTGCTGATGCCAGATGCGACAGGGTCGATCCGGCGGCGCGTTGAAGGGAATCTCAATCTCGATGCGCCCCTTGGTGCCAAAGATATTGACGCGCTGGTAGCCCGCCAGCTGCATCGACGAGGTGAGCGTCGCCGTGTTGCCGTCGCCAAAATCTAGGATGGCCGATGAGAGCCGCTCGACGCCCATTTGCGGGTCGTAGTCGACGACGGCAACGGCGCGCGTCGGCTCCGCGCCAAAGATAAAGCGCCCCACCGAAATTGGGTAGCAGCCCACGTCCATCAGGCTGCCGCCGCCGATGTCGGGCTGGTTGCGGATGTTGTCCGGATTGGCGTTGAAGTAGGCAAAATGACCGTGCACGTGGCGCAGATCGCCAATGCCGCCCTCGTCGACAATTCGCTTGGCACGCTGCCATTGCGGGTGGTGGCGATACATAAAGGCTTCCATCACCTTGAGCTCTGGGTGCGCCCGCGCCGAATCGACGAGCGTTTGCGCCTCGTCGCTCGTAAGCGCGATGGGCTTTTCGCAGAGTACGTGCTTGCCCGCCTCGATCGCCTTGATAGACCAGGGCACGTGCAGGTGATTGGGCAGCGGGTTGTAAACGGCGTCTACGTTTGGATCGGCGAGCAGCGCCTCGTACGAGCCGTGGGCCGTGGGGATGCCCAGCTCGTCGGCGACTTCTTGTGCGCGCGCTTGATTGCGCGAGGCGATGGCAACCACTTCGTTGTGCTCGCCCCGCTGCATGGCGGGGATGACTTTGCCCGTGCCAATGTTGGCCGTGCTCAGGATGCCCCAGCGTAATTTTGACATAGTTGTTCCTCAACGGTGGAGGTGAGTGGAGAAGTTGGGCCGCATCGGGGAAGGCGGCTGCTGCTGAATCAAACCACGAATCGGAGGTTCCGTCAAGCGAGGTAGGGGAAGACGAGGCGTCCCAAATTTTTGGGCGTTCGACCTCTCCCCCGCAACGCTGGTTCGTCCTCAACAAAGCCTCGGAAGCCCCCTTTCCTCCGAGACTTGTCTTTACCCACGAGTCGCCGGTCAGGCTCTAGCGCATCGCGGGCCAGGCAAAAGCCCACCCCGACCCCGCGCGCGGAGAGGGGGCTTCTGTCGACTCCTTG
Organism: Caldilineaceae bacterium; assembly: GCA_965213535.1. Lineage (GTDB taxonomy): Bacteria > Chloroflexota > Anaerolineae > Caldilineales > Caldilineaceae > JBCCFC01. The sequence continues at coordinate 3,568,211 of OZ243888.1, read as the reverse complement.
ATTCTGCGGCTCTTCTGCAACATCGCCCGCTCGCAAACAAAGCGAGCCAATTCCATCGCGACCATTTTATCAACCAGCCACCCTTCCCTTGCTCGCGGGGGAAGGGAAGGGGATGGGGGTCCTTCTGCCCCTCCGCCAAAATTTGGGACGCCCCCCGTTGGAAAAACAGATGCACATCAGGGAGGGCTGGGTTATAATACGAGCTATTGAAGCAAACGACACAACCGCCGGAGAACGCACCATGTACTTCCTCGCCCTTGACCTGGGCACCTCCTTTCTCAAAGGCGCGCTGCTCGACCTCGGCGCGACGGCCCTGCACCATCCGCAGCGCCAGCCCTTCCCCGATCCCGTGCCCGATCTGCCCCCACATTTCTTTGAAGCAGCACCCAACGCCGTGGTGGACGCCGCGCGGCAGCTAATTGACGACCTCCTCGAAGCGGCGGGCGATGGGGGCGAGGCGTGTGCTGGGCTGCTGGCGTGTAGCCAGATGCACGGCTTCCTGCTAACCGAACCGGACGGCACACCCCTCAGCAACGTTATTACCTGGCGAGACGAGCGAGCGGTGACGCAGCGCCCGTCAGGCGGCACCTATTTTGATGGGCTGATGGCGAGGCTGAATCCGGATGACGTGCAGGCGCTGGGCAACGGCCTGCGGCCCGGTTTGCCCGCCGGGGCGCTCTTCTGGCTGGCACAAAATAACCATCTGCCTGCCAACGCGACGCCCGCCTCGCTGCCGGACTGGGTGCTGCAGCAGCTCTGCGCCCAATCCGGCAGCGGGGCGGGCATTTCGCAGGCGGTCCCCGTCATCGAGCCGACCAACGCGGCGGCGTATGGCCTGCTCGATTTAGCCAAGCGTGATTGGCATCGCGGCGTGATCGAAAAGCTGGGGCTGGCGCATCTGCGCTGGCCGACGGTGCAGCCCGTGCACCAAGCCACGGGCACGCCGCTCGAGCTGCACGGTCGCCAAGTTCCCGTCTATCCCACGCTGGGCGATCACCAGACGGCGCTGTTGGGTACGGGGCTGCAGGCGGGCGAGCTGTCGCTCAACGTGGCGACCGGCTCACAGGTGAGCCTTGTCGTGCCGCGCCACCAGCCGGGCAATTACGAAGTGCGCCCCTACTTTGGGGGGCACTATCTCAACACGATTGCCAACATCCCCGCGGGCCGGGCGCTGGGCACGCTGGTTGATCTGCTCTCGGAGCTGGCGCGGGCGGAGGGTGTTGACCTGCGCGATCCGTGGGGGTCGATCGCGCGCGCGGCCGAGGCCGTGCCCAAGACGGACGTGGCGGTGGACCTTTCCTTCTTTGCCGCGAATTTGGCCACGGGGTCGGCTGGGCACACGGGCGGAGCGGGCAGCATGACCAACCTGCGCGAGGACAACCTGACAGCGGGCCACCTTTTTCGCGCCGCCTTTGAGCGCATGGCCGAAGATTTTTACGCCCAGGCCCAGCGCTTTGTTCCCGGCCAGAAGTCCAGCGCGTCGTTGGAGCCGGGGGCAGCGCCGTGGTCGCAAATCGCCTTTTCCGGCGGGTTGGCCCAGCGGATGGGCGTGCTGCGCGAGCTGATCGCCGCCCGCTTTGGCTGTGGCTACCGCTTGAGCAGCGGGCGCGAAGATGCGCTGCTGGGGCTGCTGGCGCTGGCGCTCTCTCTTACCGATCGGGCCGATTCGACGAGCGCCGCGGCTGCACTTTTGCGTGAACAAGCAGGTGGCCCGACGGTCAACTGATGTGACAATTTTATATCTTGCCACATGACGCGATAGATGGATGCATGGGGAAAAGCTTGATAAAGTACGAATAACCCGACGCTTAACCGTCGGTTTTGTTTTGTTTTCTAGGAGATACATCATGGATATGCAAACAAATGGACGCGGGCCTGGACAGTTTCGGGGCCGATTGGCGGGCAAGGTCGCCCTGGTGACGGGTGCGGGCACGGGTATTGGCGAGGCGATTGCCAAAAAGTTCGCTTACGAGGGGGCACAGCTCCTGCTGGCCGGGCTGCCAGAGGATCCGCTGGACGATGTGGCGCGCGACATTCAGCAGCGCGGCGGGCAAAGCGCCGTCTTCCGCGGTGATCTGGGTAAGGAGCAGGAAGCGGCTCAGTGCGTGCAGGCAGCTATTGATGCGTTTGGTCGGCTGGACGTGCTGATCAACAATGCGGGTGTCTTCCCCGAAACCAACGAGACGCAGGACTACTCGCTGGAGAGCTTTGAGGCGATGATGCACAACAACATCCGCCCCACCTTTTTGATGACGAAATTTGCGCTGCCGCTGCTGCAGGAGACGCGCGGCTGCATTGTCTCCGCGGGCTCCGAAGCGGGGCAGCTCGGCATCCCGCAGAATACGCCTTATGGGGGGACGAAGGCATTCAACCACGCCTTTATGAAGGGCGTGGCCGTGGAGCAGGCCAAGTACGGCGTGCGGGCCAACTGCGTCTGCCCCGGCGCGATTGATACGGCGTGGACGCACAAGGAGAGCGGCCCCATGGATAGCCAAATGGAGAAGATGGTCGTGCAGGCTACGCCGATGGGTCGCCGCGGCACGCCCGAAGAGATCGCCAACGTGTACGCCTTTCTCGCCTCGGACGAAGCCAGCTTTGTCACGGGTGCGCTTTACAACGTCGACGGCGGCATCACCGTCGCCAAGGGCAGCGTGGGCGATCAGGTACCCAGCGAGCTCAAGCAGGAGCCCCAAGGCGTGCTCGATCTTGATCACAGCATCGATCCTGCTTCGGCCGCTGGCTAGACCGGAAATATAGCCTTAAAAGCGGCTCCAAGATCAGCAATTCCAAATTTGAAGAGTTTAACCGCAAGTGGACGCAGATTTACCCACATTTACCTGCGGTTTCCTCTCTATGTTTGGAATTGCTGGCCCAACATCTGCTTGATTGACACGCCCGTTTGGCTGTGTTACGCTGGCATAAATCAACCAAAGGGACACGGCGAGCCGTGTCTCTCCTGCTGTTTGGGTATCCGCCCAAACCGATGGATTCATGCTCTCTCCGTTTTCCCGATCCGCGGCCGCAGTTGCCCACCCGCCTGCTCAATCTGCATTGCCCGCCTTAGCAGCGCGCGGCCCGGCAAGCGCGCTCTCGTTGCGCGTTGTGCCCACGGCGGCGGTCGTGCCCCACGAAGAGTTTGACGAGCGACGGGTGCAGCAGCTTGCCCAACGCCTGCGGGCCGACGGCGTGCTGCGCAATCCACCAATTGTGGCCGAACTGCCCGCCTCCGCTGCATCGGGCGAAGACGCCGCGACGCGCTATGTCGTGCTGGATGGCGCCACGCGGGTGAGCGCTGCCCAGCGAATGGGCTGCCCCCACCTGGTAGTGCAGGTGGCGGGCGGCGTGCAGCTGCGCTCGTGGAATCACGTGCTCCGGCGGGTGGATCGGGGAGGAAGGGTCAACGGGAAAGAGGAGAGCGGAGAAGCGGCGCTGCTGGCGCTGATTGCAGACGTGCCAGGGCTTCGGCTCGCGCCAGCGCCAGCGCCCGTTGACGGCGCAGGCGCGGCGCAGGGCCGCCTCACCACAGCCGCGGGCAGTGCGTTTGATCTGCACCTCGCGTCCCCGGCGCGCAACGACACGGCACATGGAGATTGGGGCGACTGGCTGGAGCCGCTGACAAAGCTGGTGCAAGCCTACGGCACGTGGGGCAACGTCGAGCGCACGCTGAGCCAAGATTTGGAGGAGATGCAGGCGCTATACAGCGACGTGGTGGCGCTGGTGGAATTTCCGCGCTTGCGCCTCGAAACGGTGCTTGATGTTGCGCGCCGGGGGCAGCGATTGCCCGCGGGCATCACGCGCTTTGTGGTTCCCGGCCGCATTTTGCGGCTCAATGCGCCGTTGGCGCTGCTGGCGGGTGCAGAGCCGCTGGCTCAAAAGCGAGAGTGGCTCGATCAATTCCTGCGCCACAAGCTCGATCAACGCGGCGTGCGCCGCTACGAGGAGCCTGTTGTGCTGCTGGATGAATAGAGATTTCTATGCCGCGGCTGAATCCGCCAGCGCCGCTACGGCCTGCCAGCGCGGCCGCTGCCGTGCCGGAATGCGTGACAGGTCGAGCGCGCCGTCTATTGCTGGATTGCGCAGCCGCGCAGCCAGCGCACGCCCCACGTCGAGCAGGGCGCTCTGCGTAGCGGGCGTGTGATCGGCCAAGACGCCCGCGGCGCGAATGCCCGCGTCAAAGAGCACGCCGTTTTCGTCAAAAGCGTCTTCCCCCAAGCCGTGCTCGCCCAAACTAAGTTCGCCTAAACCGCGTTCCCCTAAACCGTGTTCCCCTGGACCCTGCTCGTTTGGGCCAGCCGCTGGTTGGCGCGCAGCCTGCATGGACTGCCGCATGGACTGCCGTAGAGCCCCCTCGCTCACCAACTTGAGCGCCTCGGAAAAGATGGTCACCACCTTGGGGTGCTCGCTGCGGACGACCAGCGCCGCTGCCTGCCCAAAGCAGTAATCCCCCACCAGAATCGTTCCTCCCAGCAGCGTACGCTCCGGCGTTTCAATGTCCAGCAGCCGCTTGTGCGTGCTCAACGCAACAAAGAGCATCTCCAGCGCCGCGGCAAGGTAGAACGGGCGCTCGTCCGCTGGGGCACGGGCCGGCGGGGTTGACGCGGCCAGGACCACGGCTGCGCGCAGGTGGGGCCGCGCCGACGCCACCTGCCCTTCCACCAGCTCGCGCAGCGGCGACTGCAGCGGCTGCTGGCTCTCGCCCAGCAGCGCTTCGACTCGCGCCAGGGCGTCGGCCAGCGGCTCGTGCTCGATTGGCTGTTGGGCAGGCGAATGGAGTTCACTCATGGAAGATCACGCATGGGGCACGGGCGCGCCCTGCCGGAGCAGGTCGTTGATAGCCTCGACGGCTTCGGTGGTCGTGGTGCCGAGAAAGACGCCGGCAATTTGATTGCGCAGGGCGGGCTGGCGCACAAAAATTTGCCCGCCATAGCCCACCAGCGGCCGCGGGGCTGCCAGCTCGGTGAGCCGCGCCGTCATCCTGGCCAGGCTGTTCGCCGCTTGCACCGTGGTGGCGCTAACGGCTACAGCAGCGGGTCGGTGCTGCGCCACTTCGCTGACAAAATCGTCGATTGGCAGATTTTGGCCAAAATAATGCACCGTATATCCGGTGCGGCGCAGGTGAATGCAGAGCATGAGCGAACCAATCTCGTGCATTTCGCCCGGTGCACAGCCCACCCAAATCAGCGGCCCGCTGCCTTTGGGCGCGCTGCGCATAATGGCAAAGAGCCGCTGGCGCAGGTAGCTGGTGGCAAAGTGCTCGGTGGTGATGTTCAGGTCACCCCGATGCCAGCGCTCGCCAATTTCCACCAGCACGGGCGCGATCACGTGGTCGCTCACGTGCTCGATGGGATGCAGCGCAAAGGCCGCGCTTAGGTTGTGTTCCGCCGTCTCTTCGTCGTAGCTGAGCAGCGCGTTGAGCAGATTTTGCTGGAGCGTGGAAAAATCGAGCACGTTCGCAGCGGGAGGGGTGGGCGTGCCGATCACGCTGCCGGACGCGCCGGAGCTGTGCCCATTGCTGGCGGGCAGCGTTGCCTGTTCGGTATTGCCGGCCTCTTCCACCAGGTTCTCGTACCAGCTAACGGCCTGGCTGATCGAAAGCCCCGCATCCACCTGCATCTTGAGCCAGCGAATCAGGGCGATATCGCGGTCCGAATAGAGCCGGTAGCCGCTCTCGGAGCGCTGCGGCTGGCAGACGTTGTAGCGGCGTTCCCAGGCGCGCAGCGTGCTGGGGCTCACCTGCGTTGCCTGCACCACCGCTTTGATATTGTATAGGGGAGAAGTCGCATAGTTGCGTAAGGAGATGTCCATAGGCTGGCATCATATCACGGCCCGTGCAAACTTTCAACAAAGCATGGACTTTTTGAGCAAATTCAAATTGCCGCTCAACCTTGCCCAAGAAATGCGCGTTACCCATCCCTCTGCCGAAATAAAATCCGAATCAAGTGCAGTCGTGTTGATATCTTGCACCGGCTGCCCCAACTTCTGCTCATAAGGTGTCGCCCAGTTTGGGCGCATCAAGCTGCACGCCGATAGGGCGCTGATCAAAATAAAAGGGCTACGGCCAACGCTGCCGGAAGCAACTTTGCTACCTTCTTTGGATTCGTCGACATGCTCCTTTAGTATTTGGATGAGTTGTAGTATTTGGGTGAGTTGAGGGCACGCAGACGTGAGTGTTTTCACCTGCTTTAAAGGCAGAAATTTGCCACAATCGACACTGCACCTGATCGGCGAGCTAACTGGATTGAATCAAATCCGGGTTGGTCAACGTATGGGTGGATAGACGGCCGCCACAGTTCTTTCCGATTCGTCGGGCAATCCTCACGTAAATCAAAGCGGCACGACAGAATTCTTGCAGTGCAGCGCCTATGATGATGTAAGTCGTTGACCATTTGTATAACTGTTTTGCCTGGCCGTTTGGCCGGGGCTCTGTGTGGCGGCGATGGGTCAGATATCAGCTGGCGATTGAAAAGACTTTTGCCAGTTCACCATAAGACGAACTATCTACTTGGAAGAACGCATAGAATAATGAAGAATCGAATGAAGTGGCTGGCTAATCAACGGCTGCAGCGCTGGTCGCTATCGCTGCTAATAGGGCTTGTAATCTGCCTGAGCTTATTTAGCCTGAGAGAAGTTGAAATTTTTGCCGAGGCACGCCCGCTGCCCGCGCTCCAGGGCACAACCGGCTCGCTGGCCATCGTCGGCGGTGCAGGCGCGGACGTGTACGACGCACCCGACGGCGATTTGCTGCGCTCGCTGATTGCGGGCAGCACGCTGACGGCAATCGGGCGCTCGGCAGACAGCCTATGGATTCAAATTGCGCTGGAGGAGGATGGGCAGCCAAGCGGCTGGGTGGCGCGCGGGCGGCTGGTGATTTTTGATGTGGAAACCCTGCCCGTCATCGAGGGCGACGCGATTGAGGGGGATGCGGATGAGAGCGATGCGGATGAGAGTGATGCGGATGAGCCGACCGCAGAAGCCGCGCAGCCGGGCGACGATGTAGAAGGCAACGGCGGCGACGGCACAGGCGACGGCACAACCGACGCAGACAACGTGGCCCAAGCCGGGCCAACTGCAACGCCGCGCCCCACGCGCACGCCAACGCAAGCGCCCACCAACATGCCCACCGCCAGCCCCACGCCAGCGCCCACCGCCACCGCTACCCCTTCGCCCACGCCCGAGCCCACGCCCGAGCCAACTGCCGCCCCCACGCAGCGGGTGGCGGCCAGCGCCGTGCGCACGGAGGTGGTCGCCGTGGCGCGCGGCGGCAGCGCATTCATCTTGGACGTACCAAACGGCGAGCCGCTGATGAGGCTGCCGCCCGGCTCGCGCGTCAGCGCTGTGGGGCGCAGCGAGGGGAACGAGTTTGTCTACGCCACCATGCGCGGCGGCGATGCGGGCTGGATTGCCGTGGGCGATTTGGTGATTTTTGGCTATGAGGGGCTGCCGCTGCGCCAGGCGATAGACGCTGCGTCAGACGGTGTGCCAGACGGTGCGCCAGACGGTGCGCCAGACGGTGAAGTGGCAGAAGTGGAGGCAGAAACAGACGACGCCGAAGCAAATGTAGCTAACGAGAGTGCGGTTGAGCAGAACACGGCGGATGATTTTGCAATAAACTCGGAGACAAATATCGGCACGAACGCCAGCCCGGACGCCAGCCCGGACGCCAGCCCGGACGCCAGCCCGGACGCTAATGCAGCCGAGCAAGCGGACGCGAGCCCCGATTCCGCGGCGGCAGATGCGCCCGTTGCTGTCAACGCCTCGACGGCGCTGCCGCCCATCGCCCCGCGCGACCTCGACGCGGACGCCGTCGATGAAGCGGGCGGCGTGACGGCGTCGGTGCAGCTGACGGGCAGCCGGCTCAACGTGCGCTCGGGGCCGGGCGCGGACTTTCGGGTGGTGGCCAAGGCGCTGCCGCGGGCCAACTTTATTGTGCTGGGCCGCAGCAGCGATGGCGAGTGGGTGCAGGTGCAGATTACAGAGCTGCCGGACGGCTTTGGCTGGGTGGCGGCGGATTTTGTGCGGCTGCGCGGCTCGCTCGACGACGTACCGACCACGAACGAAACCACCGACGCGCCAACCTGGAATGGCCCCGCGCTAACCGCGCCAAATTCTACGGGGTCGGGTTCCACGGGCTCACCTGGTGGGACGCTCCCGGCAAGGGCTCCGTCGACCCACGAGCGGGAGGCAAATGATGTGGCGAGGGGAAGCACCGAGCGCGACATCGACGCGGCAGCAGCGTCAACCAGCGCCCAATCGACCAACCTTTCCGGCAAGCTGGCAATCCGCGCGGCGGACGGCGGCATCTATGTCTACAACCTGGCCACGGGCGCGCTCGACCGCGTGACCAGCGGCATCGATCCGGAGATTGACCGCGACGGCACGCGCGTCGCCTACGTGCGCGAGGGGGGCGACAACGGCGTTTACATTACAGATTTAGCGACGGGTGAGGAGGAGACGGTCTACACGGGCGGCGAGGTGCTGCGCTCGCCCAAGTTTAGCCCGGACGGCAGCAAAATCGCTTTCTCGCGCGTCTTTGACACGAGCGTCTGCTTTGATACGCCGGTCGGCTGTTTGCCGACCACGCCACCGGGCGTGCCGGAGCAAGCGCCCAACTATGATTCGATTGTCGATGACTACCAGGAGGCGCTGCAAGACTTTGACCGGGCCAACATTCCGCTGCGCGTGCTCAGCCGCGTAACGCTGGCGGACAACGACTACCGCGACCTGCCGGCGCTCTACCGTGCGCGCGCCGAGGATTGGAACGAGGGCGGCATCGTCTACAGCTCCAACGGCATCGAGATTACCGCGGACGAGCCGGATGCGGAGACGCGGGTAATTCTGCCCGAAGGCCGCTGGCGCGACCCGGACTGGCAGCCCGGCAACGGGCAAATCGCCACCTTCAACGTCGACGGCAGCAACCACAGCGAAATTTACCTCGTCAACCCGGACGGCGGCGGCCTGCGCGCCATTACCCGCCCGGCAACGACGCTGGTGGACAAGCTGCCGAGCAACGTGGCCCCCGCCTGGTCGCCGGACGGGGAGCACATTGTCTACCTGAGCAATCGGGACGAGGAGAACGACGCGGGCGCGTGGCGCGTCTGGGTCATGGACGCGGACGGGGGGAATCAGCGCCCGTTGCCGCTTGATCTAAACATCGAGTACAAGTTTGACGACGCGCAGGTGGTGAGTTGGGGGGGATAGTGCTTAGTGCGTATTGCTTGATTCGTTGACTGTCTCGGAAGCGACGAAGCCACCGACCAGCAATACGCAGTAGGTAGTAAGCAGCGTTTCTCATGCCTTCCCCTCGATCACCACGCGCGATTCTCCGCCTAGAGTATTTCCCGCCCCCCCCCCCCCCGTCTTTTAGCGGATATGCAACGAGGCCACGCTCCATCGCCACCACAACGGCCGCCACGGCGTCGTTTACGTCGAGCTTGCGGTAGACGTTGCGCTGGTGGGCTTTTAGAGTTGCCGGTTGCAGTTCAAGATGACTTGCGCGTTCGGCGGGCGTACATCTTGGATAACGGACAAGTGACAGCAAGACTTCACGCTCGCGCGACGTGAGCAAGTCCTCGATCCGGGGTGCTTGACGCAGCGTGCGAACGCGCTCAGAAACAACTGTGCCATCCGCCTGGACGTGGCGAATGGCATTGGGCAAATTTTTGGTCAGCGGATCATCTTTAAGCAGGTAGCCATCGATGTGGGCGCGTATGGCTTCGTCGAGAAAATTGTGATCGAGCACATCGGCGAGCAGGATGACTTTGATGTGCGGTCGCTGCTCATGCAACTCCTTCACGGTGCGTAGGAGCCGAAGGCCGTTGCAAGGGAAGACTTTTTCCCCCGGCGCTTCGGGCATAAGTGGATCGAGCAGCACCACGTCCGGCTCGTGCGCCTCGACCAGCGGCAGCAGGTCGGCGTTGGTGTAGCCTTCGGCCACAAGCTCGATGCGCTCGTCCCGCTCCAGTTGGTAGCGAATCCCTTGCAGCAGCAGCGGGTGATCGTCCAGCGCGACCACGCGGGTGATGGTCGTGTGTAGGTCAATTGAGGTTGAGAGGGGTCTGGGCATTTGAACTCCTTCCGCCCAAGTCAGCGGCCTTCGATGGCGGCTGTTTCCAGTTCTTATCGATCAGGTCTCCATTCTTATGCGGTTATCAGGGGTGTAGATACGATACAGACTGCTCGCCAAACTTGTCAAATTGTCGTAATCTTCTGCTGCGGTTTCTGTCCCCATCTACGCCTGTGGTGGTAGATGGGCCTACTCCAAATGGACGATTGCGCCCGCCCCCGCCGCATGATACGCTGTGAGTATGTTCGATGGCCATCGACGACGCGAATCTTCACTGATTTTTCTCGAGGAGGAACAAAAGATGCGACCATTTCGTCTGATGGATGTGCGCTGGTTAAGCGCGTTGTTGATGGTGGCCCTGCTGTCTAGCAGCACGGGGTCCGTGTTTGCACAAGAAGAGCCAGATGGGGATGACCCAGCGGAGACACAGTTAGCAAACCAAGTGTTCATGCCGCTAGTTTCGTCTGAAACCGAGCGAACAGTTACGACTCTGGAAGAACCGCTAGCAATGACCGCTGAGGAAATTTTGGCTCAAAGTGCTGATTCCTATGCCGAGCGCTTTGGCGTTGATGTTAATGAAGCCCTTAAGCGTCTGGAAAGACAAGATTCAGTCTCGGAACTTGGGCAGCAGTTGTGGGAGTCTGAACAAAATACGTTTGGAGGTTTGTGGATTCAGCACGAGCCTGAATACCGCATCGTTGCTGCGTTTACTCAGAATGGAGAAGTGACTTTGAACAAGTACATCGCGGATATCGAATTCTCGAACTATGTTGAAATTCGGGAAGTCGATGTAACAGTGGACGCACTTGTGAAACTTCAAGAGACGGAAGTTCTTCCTCTTCTTGAAGAGATGGCTCCTCTTGCTGACAGCGATGTGAATATACAAGAAAACAGAGTAGACGTGCTGGTAGAAAAGGGCACCTTGTCATCTCAAGAAGTCAGAGCTGCCGCTACCAATCCCAAAATTGCGTTTGTTGAAGTTGACTCTTTGTCAGCCGAGATACAAGGAGAGGTAAGGGCGGGACAAGCGCTAAGCAACTGCACAGTGGGATTCAATGTCAGCTACAACAGCAGTCGTTATATGTCTACAGCTGGCCACTGTCCTCCTACCCAGCGTTATAACGGCATTCTTCTTACACCTGTTTCAGGAGCGGTATGGTATGGAGGCCCATATGATTTAAGACTGTTTCACGCCCCTGCTGGGTACTCCTTGCCGAATAAGTACAACACGTCTTATGCCAACACAATTACATCTGCAAGGAGCAAGATTGGCACCGAAGGTCACTACGTGTGCCACATCGGTAAGACAAGCGGCTTCAAATGTGGCGTGATCAGTAGTTTGTACAGCTATGTAGGCACTACCGGTCTCGGGCCTTTTGTGAAGTTCAGCACCTCAAGCGCCTGCCCAGGCGATAGTGGCGGACCGGTTCTTAACAGCACAGTGGGCTACGGCATTATGGCAGCAGGCAATTGTTCGTCCATTGGACAATTTATGCCAGTTGATAGCATGCGCAACTTGGGTGTTAGTTTGGTGACTAGCCCGTAGCAAGAAACTCAGCTAATTCTTAGCGGTTGTGAGGTTAAGCCGTAAAAAATTCAAGAAGTATGATTTTCATAGCTTATCCTCACAACAGGCAACTGATATATTTAAGTCATCTTGCTTCTATTATTAAGGGAAAGGTCTTCTCATGAAACGTATCGCTATATTCCTGTTGCTCTACATCGTTTTAATCGGATGCACGAAATCTGTGATCCAACATAATTTCACAGAAACAACCTCAGAAGAGGTGGAGGTTCAAGCATTTCCAGAGGCCAGTGCGGCAAAAGTAACAGATGGTATTAATGATCTGGCTGTAGACTTATATAGAGAACTCGTTTCGGAAGAAGCTAATATTATTTATTCGCCATACAGTATCGCGTTGGCATTGAGCATGGTCTACTCTGGATCAGACGGCGAGACGGCTACGGAATTTGCGGAACATCTTCATTTCCTGCCACAGAATGAACATTCTGCCTCTATGAGCGAACTTCAAAATAGTTTAGACGCGCTACATAGAGAAGATTTACCCTTGGAGCAAATTAATGGAGACAGCGTTTTGTTCGATATCAACATTGCTAATTCTTTTTGGGTGCAAGAAGGGTACCAACTTCGGAAGACCTACATTGAGGATTTGAATAGGCATTACGGAGCTGATACAAAAATTGTTGATTTCATTGCAAACTCAGTCCAAGTTGAGACAGATATTAACAAATGGATCGAAGAACAGACGGCAGGCCGAATTGATGGTTCATTTGCAAACGAATTGATTTCTCCGAATGCACGTATTTTGTTGCTGAACACTACCTTCTTTAAGGGATCGTGGGCGCATCCTTTTAAAGAGTCAGAAACTAATGAGAGTAGCTTCTACATTTCAAGCAACAGTACGGTATCGGTTCCTATGATGCATGGCAAAGTACGGGCCACCTACACGGAAAATGATGTTTACCAAGCTATTGGTCTGCCATATGCAAGCCAAAACGTAGAGATGTTAATCGTGCTTCCAAAACCGGGAAATTTTGAGTCATTTGAACAACAATTTGATACGAACATTCTAGATGAGTTTGAGCGTATAGCAGCAGTGCGAGATATAACGCTAATAATGCCAAAGTTTGAACTAAAAAATCAATTTAACGTTGTAGAAGTACTTCGAGCAATGGGATTAGTTGCTCCGTTTTCCTTGGAGCAAGCAGATTTTGATGGAATTGCTCCTGAACCCAACGATTTGTATGTATCAAACGTGCTACATCAAGCAAGTATCAGTGTAGACGAGAATGGAACAGAAGCAGCTGCTGCAACAGGAATTGCCATCAGTGTTTCTGAACTAGAACCAGTAACACTAGTAATTAATCGCCCGTTCATTTATGCAGTCCGAGAAAGAGAAACTGGACTTGTTTTGTTCTTGGGAAGAGTCATGAACCCATCCTTGGAGTGACTGCAAAGGTATAAATTTATGTTCAAACAGCAAAATGGCATTGTTCTGACCGCCATCGGTGTGGCACTTCTGGTGACTGGCTATGCACTCTACACCCTTGCCCTGGGCGTGCAGACAGTCCTGGCGGAACAGACCGGCGGCTGGAGCGCAGTCGTGCAGGGCGTTACCATCCTGCTGGGGACAAGCCTGCTGTTAGTGGGTCTGCTGCGGGCTGGGCCTGCCGCGAGCTGGGGGGATGGATCGTGCTGGCTGTCGCCGCCGGATTGTTCCTGTTCGGCAGCGGCGTCCTGCTTATCCCGCTGGTGGGGCTGTTGCTAATTTTGCTCACCTGGCAGACTGTTTCTACCAGGAGACAGCGGCCCGAAGGTCACAGCGCTTGGTAAGCCAGTCCGATGCACAACCGTCGGCCCGTCGACAAAGCCCAGCCGCCCCGCAATCTCTCAAACAAAGAAGGCTTCGAGTCAGTTCTCGAAGCCTTCTTTGTTGTAAGCAACACGCAATATGCAATACGCAATAACCCCCTACGCCATCATCTCAATTTCCACCTCGCGGCCCTGCGCCTGGCTGCGGTAAATGCCGTCCAAAATCGACATCACCTGGAGCGACTGCTCGGCGGGGACGGGCGACGGTGCGCCGTCGACGATGGCCTGGGCGAATTCGACGCATTCGAGCGCGTGGGGCTCCATCGGGTCGGCAAAGAGCTTCATGTCGGTGTTGAAGAACTGGTGCGTGTCGTAATTCGTTGACAGCAATTCGCCCTTGGGCCAGTGCGCGCCGCCCTCCGTGCCGTAGAGCCACATCTGCATATCCTCGTACTCGGTGTCGTGGTGCATCAGCCAGCTGACTTCGAGAATCAGCGTCGCCCCGTTCTCAAAGCGCACAAAGGCCGCGGCAAAGTCCTCCACGTCCATATCCTGCGGCACGGGCGCGTTGCCCCAGATGCTAAAGGCCCCTTCGTGCTTGGAGAGCGTGCGCTTGGCCACGCCGCTCACGGCGACGGGCGTTGGATTGCCCATCATCCACAGCGTCAAGTCCAAAATGTGCACGCCGATGTCGATGCAGGCGCCGCCGCCGCTGTTCTTTTTGTACATAAAGCCAGGCCGCGCCGGAATGTAGCCGCGGCGCAGCATCCACGAGCGCGCGTGGTAGACTTCGCCCAGCGCGCCCGCATCGATCTCGGCTTTAAGCGCCTGCGACATGCCCTTGAAGCGAAAGTGCTGCGCCGTCATCAGCATCTTGCCCGAGCGGTCGCGCGCCTCGATCATCGGCACAATCGATTCGGGCGTGGGGCCGAGCGGCTTCTCGCAGAGCACGTGCTTGCCCGCATCCAGCGCGGCTACGGTCAGCGCGGAGTGGTACATATTGGGCACGCAGATGTCGACGATGTCGATCTCCTTGTTCGCCAGCAACTCTTCATAATTGTCGTACAGCTGATCCACGCCGTGCGACGCGCCCCAAATTTTTAGAAAATCCGGGCTCACGTCGTAGCCCGCGACGACCTCGGCGTGCTCCGAGGCTTCCCAGCCGGGCATGTGCACGCGGGCAATCCCGCCCACGCCGACCACGGCGACTTTTAATTTGCTCATTTTCCTTAAATCCCAAACGGTGAAAGTTGATAAATAGACTCAGGGGCACGATTGCTCGTGCCCCCGTTGAATTTTATAATGAATTGAGCTGGGAAGCAATCATTTACAGCGCCGCTAAATCCTCCGGCGTATCGACATCCCGCAGCAGCGCCGCTGCCACCTCCACCAGCGCCACCTCGCCCGCATACCGCCGCAGCAGCGGACGTGCCCCCTGGTCGCCCGTAAGCGCAAGCAATTCCGGCCACAGCGCACGGTCGAAAATGGCGGGTGCGCCGCGCGGCTGGCCGTTGATGGCGGCGGCGGCGAGGCGCGCGCCGTCGCGCCAGGCGGCGATGAGGGCATCGAGCAGCCAGGTCGGCACGAAGGGCTGGTCGACGGGCAAAAAGAGGGCTGCACCCACGTCATCGCCCAGCGCATGCACCCCGGCGTGGACGCTCGTGGACTGGCTGTCGGCAAAGTCGGCGTTGTGGACGCGACTCAAGCGTCCGCTCGCCGCAGTCTTGACGGGCGCAAGCGTTGCCGCCACCGCGTTGGCACGCGCGCCCGTGACCACGAGCACCGCGTCCGCCGTGCTGGCCAGCGCCGTCTCCGCTGCGCGCGTGATCATCGGCACGCCGTCGACGGGCACGAGCTGCTTGGCTCGCCCCATGCGGCGGCTCTGCCCCGCGGCGAGGATGATGGCGGTTACGGATTGGGTGCTTTGGCTAGACATGTTTCACCATCAAGCGTGACTCGGCATTCGCTGTGGCAGGTATCCTCGTAGGAGGAGGGCGGCAGCGAATCTAGACACGTCCACTCTGGGCTACCGCTGCTAAAACCGCATCAGTTGTCGGCATCGTTGGCTTCGCGAAATTCGATGATATAACCCACGCCATCCTCGCATACTTCATACTCGTACTGGAATCGCCACGCAGGTCGCGGAATTTCGCTTAGGAAATCGGGAACAAGCTACTCGAGGCCTTCGGGGTGTCTCCCGTAAGCTTGCCGATACCGCTCCAAAGCGGGAATCAAATCCGCGGCTCTCTCTGCACCCTGCTCCAAGGTGGCACCATCACGTGCGTAAAACCAAACGATAGGCGCGACGCAATTAGTGGTCTAGTAAACACAAGGGCAATCGAGACAACCAGAACTCGTTTCATTTAGCACCAACTTTTAACTGCCCGTAAAGACCACAATAAATACTACGTAGACAACCAACCCCGCCAGCGCGACCAAATTTGCCGCGCCGCCAATCGCACCACGCAGGAAGAACGAGGCGGCCAAGATTACCCAAACCAGCGCGTGACCCCAGCGCAGGATGAAGTAGCGCCACGCAGCTACATCAGGCGTGACCTTATTCTGTGGCCAAACAAAGGTGTAAATCAGCGCGACGGCGAGGCAGAGCACGCCCCACACCCACCACGGCAGGTTGAACCATCCAGTATTCATGATTCTTCCTCCAGTGCCTGCGCCAAATCCGCGACCAAATCCTCCACGTGCTCGATCCCCACCGACACGCGCAGCAGATTGTCCGGCGTGCGCGACTGTGGCCCCTCGACGGACCGTCGATGCTCGATTAAACTTTCGACGCCGCCCAGGCTCGTTGCCTGTGTAAAGAGCCGCGTCCGGTTGGCGACGCGTCGCGCCGCTGGCTCGCCGCCCCGAATTTGCACGGACAACATTCCGCCAAAGCCGCTCATCTGCTGCGCCGCAGTCTCGTGGCCGGGGTGAGAGGGCAGACCGGGATAGTGCACCACCTCGACGGCGGGATGTTCGTGTAGAAATTCAGCGATTTGACCGGCGTTGCGGCAGTGCGCTGCCATGCGCACCGCCAGCGTGCGAATGCCGCGCAGCAGCAGCCAGCAGTCAAAGGGCGAGGGGACGGCCCCGCCTATACCCTGCACGGTGCGCAGCCGCTCGCTGCTTTCGCTCTGCTCGCGGGCGACAATCGCGCCGCCGAGCAAATCGCTGTGGCCGCCCAGATATTTGGTCGTCGAGTGCAGCACAAAGTCGACGCCGTGGTCGAGCGGGCGCAGCAGCGCGGGCGAGGGCCACGTGGCATCGCAAACGGAGCGCGCGCCCGCGTCGCGCGCAATCTCGGCCACGGCAGCCACGTCCGTAATTTTGAGCAGCGGGTTGGAGGGCGTCTCCATCCACACCAGTCGCGTGCTCCCGCGCACGGCCCCGCGCACCGCGTCCAGATCCGTCATGTTGACTTCGCTGATTGCCAAGCCCCACGGTGCAAGCAGTTCGCGCGCCACGTTGGCCGTACCGAAGTAGACATCGTCCGGCATCAGCAGGTGATCACCCGGTCGCAGCGTCTGCAAGAGGGCAGTGGTCGCCGCGAGGCCGGAGCCAAAGGCCAGCGCGACGGCGTTGGGGTGATTCGCACCATCCAGCGCGGCCAAAGTGGTTTCGAGCGCGCGGCGGTTGGGGTTGTCCGTGCGGGTGTAGACAAAGCCATCGCGGTAGGAGCCGTCCGGCTCGCGCACAAAGGTGGTGGAAAGGTGAAGCGGCGGCACGACGGCCCCGGTCGCTGGGTCAGTCGCCTGGCCAGCGTGGATCGCCAGCGTAGCGGGGTGGAGATCGGCAGATGTGTGCGACATAGTTGTTATCCGTTTGTAAGCGCGGGCCGCGTGAATTGCTGTATGATAGTTATTGTAGGAAAAATGGGCCGTCGCCACAACTTACGCTAAACTTGGGTGACGGCCCGGCAATCAGTAAACCACAATCGCGGAGCGAGCATCCTCAAATGCGAATGGGTTAACAAGTGAACGTCTCAAATTCACTGCGGTCTACCGATGATGAAGAAATCCAGAATTTCGCAGACGGTCGCTTCAGAAAACGAAAACAATAGCAAGGGAGTCACGAATGAATGTTTTAGTTACGGGCGGGGCGGGCTTTATCGGCAGCCACGTCGCCGATGCGCTGCTAAAGGCGGGGCACAAGGTGGTGATTGTGGATAATTTGCACACGGGCCACCGCGAAAACGTGCCGAGCGGCGCGACCTTCTACGAAGCCGACATCAACGATGGGGCGGCACTGACCAAAATTTTTGCGGACGAGCAGATCGAGGCCGTTGCGCATCAGGCGGCGCAGGCCAACGTGCGGGAGAGCATGAGCGATCCGATTCAATACGCACGCACCAACATCTTGGGCAGCCTCAGCCTGCTGGAAGTCGCGCGGAAGCACGGCGTGCAGAAGATCGTCTTTGCCAGCACGGGCGGCGCGGTCTACGGCGAGGGCTACAGCGAGGACGGCAGCAAGCTGCCCTTTACCGAAGAATCGTGGCCCCAGCCCAAGGACAACTACGGCGCCAACAAGCTGAGCATGGAGTACCACCTCGATCTGTACCAGGCCAGCTATGATTTGGAGTACGTCGCGCTGCGCTACCCCAACGTTTACGGGCCGCGGCAGGACAGCAAGGGCGAGGCGGGCGTGATCGCGATTTTTGCTGGCGCCATGCTGGCCGACGAGCCGACCAAGATCACCGGCGACGGCAAGCAGCAGCGCGACTTCTGCTACGTGGGCGACATTGCGCGCGCCAACGTGCTCGCGCTGGAGAGCGACGCCACCGGCATCTTCAACGTTGGCACGGGGCGGCCCACGGACATCAACGAAATCCACGGCACGCTGGCAAAGCTGACGGAGTATCAGCAAGAAGTCAGCTACGTGCCGCGCCCGGCGGGCGAAGTGCTGGCCACCTACCTGGACAGCAGCAAGGCCAAGCAGCAGCTGGGCTGGGAGGCCAAGACCAAGCTGGAGGATGGGCTGCGCGAGACGGTGGATTGGATGACGTCGCAAGTTTGACTTTGCGATGTCAAATTCGCAGTGATCCGAAGACTCCGCTGGCAGCTTCTTCGCCCCACTGGCTGAACAGTTAACTAAGTTCTGTTGACAATTTGTTGAGAGGGCTTGAAAGGTGAGTCGAGCGCGCCCTCATCCCCAGCCTTCTCCCACGGTGGGAGAAGGGAGCCAAGCTCTCCCCTCTCCCACCGTGGGAGAGGGGCCGGGGGAGAGGGACCGGGGGAGAGGGACCGTGGGAGAGGGGCCGGGGGTGAGGGCCACTTTCCAAATGTCAACGGAACCTAAAGTTCGTGCAAAATGAAAGCAAGAGTTCGCGGTCTAAGTGACTGTCACTGTCCATAGCCGGACAGCTTGCCCCATTTTGTCTGGACAGTGACTGTCACTGGCTCCTCAAACTCCTGTTCTCGACGCAACTTTACTTTAAGCAATGGCAATTAATCTACTTGAGTGAAAAACGACGTTTTACCCCTCCCCACCATGGGGAGGGACTGGGAGAGGCAGACGAAGGATCGGCGCCTCCCCCATCATGGGGGAGGCTGGGAGGGGGTGAAGGCTGAACCGATCCCTGGAGCTGGCTCCGCCACCTGCACACATCCATTTGCTCAACTTAGCCCGTGCGCGTCTGAGGATGCGCACTCCGCCACTACAGCTTCTTCAGATTCGCCATCGACGCCGACAGCTTCTTGATGCCCACGCCCGGAAAGGCGACCGTCACCTCCTCGTCGCTGCGCGTTACCTTGCTCTCGATCACCGTGCCCACGCCAAACTTAGCGTGCTGCACGCTGTCGCGGGACTTGAACGCTGGCTGTTTTCTGTTTTCCGTTGGCTGTTGACTGTTTTCTGTTGGCCGCGCAATCGGCGAATCCCCAGCGCCCGACGCGCCCCAACTCGGCGCGTTCGACTTCTCACTCTTCTGGCTGTACGGACTATAGCGCAACCCCGCGCTCTGCCCGCCGCCCAGCGAGCTGCGGCGCACGCGATCCCGTCCGTTCGATCCCCCGTTGCCGCCCCACGAATCCAGGTTGTCGTTCCACGTCGTCTCGCGCTCGTAGGCGGCCTCGCGACGGCTGCGCTTGTCGACCATGCCGCTCAACAGCGACGCGGGAATCTCGTCGATAAAGCGGCTGGGCTCCTGCACGTTGGTGCTGCCCCACAGGCTGCGGCGGAAGACGTGCGTCAGGTAGAGCCGCCGCTTGGCGCGGGTGATGCCGACGTAGCAGAGGCGACGCTCTTCGTCCATATCCTCGCGATCCTCGCTGTCGATCGAGCGCGAGTGGGGCAGCAAGCCCTCCTCCAGCCCCACCACAAAGACAACCGGAAACTCCAGCCCCTTGGCCGTGTGCAGCGTCATCAGCGTGACTGCGCCGCTTGAGCCTTCGCGCTGCTCAGATTCATCTTGGGCGCTCATCAGCGAAATTTCTTCGAGAAACAAACTGAGCGGCGTCTGGTCCTCCTCCAGCGGCAGCGTGCGGTCGTAGCCGCCAGCGACGGAGCGCAATTCCTGAATGTTCTCAAAGCGATCCTCGCCGTCGTCCGTGCCGTCGCGCAGGTTGTCGACGTAGCCGGAGTCGGTCAGGATCATGTCGAGCAGATCGGCAACGGAGTCGTAGCGGTCGTTGCGCGCCAGCGTAACCCAATCTTCGAGCATGGTAATAAAGCCGAGCAGGGCATTGCGCGCGCGCCCGCTCATCTCCGGGGCCGTCATCGCCGCCTCCGGCAGCGGCGCGACGCCCTGACGCAGCCGGTCGTCGTTAACCTTCTGCGGCCCGTGGCGCAAAATGCGCAGCGCGGCGTACTCGCTCACGCCGACCGCCGCCGCCCACCCCGTTAGCCCGCCGTAGGTCTTCGTGCCGATGCCGCGCGTGGGCACGTTGATGATGCGGCTGAGCGAGACCGAATCGGCCGGGTTGTTGACGAGCCGCAGGTAGGCCAGCGCATCCTTGATTTCGCGGCGCTCGTAGAAGCGCGTCGCGCCGACGATGCGGTAGGGTAGGTGGCGCGAGACAAAAATTTCCTCCAGCGCACGCGACTGGGCGTTGGTGCGATACATCACCGCGAAGTCGTCGGACAGCAGCTTCATCTCCGCGCTCAAGCGCTCGACCTGGTCGCAAACGTAGGCGGCCTCCTCGGTCTCGTTGTAGGCCTCGTAGAGCGTCACCGGCAAGCCTTCGCCGTTGTCTGTGAAAAGCGTCTTGGCCACGCGGTTGCGGTTGTTCTCGATCACCGCGTTGGCCACGTCCAGAATACGCTGCGTGCTGCGGTAATTCTGCTCCAGCAGTATGACTTTGGCGTCGGGATAGGAGTCGCGAAAGCGGTTAACGTTGCGGTAGTCCGCGCCGCGAAAGCGGTAGATGGCCTGATCGGCGTCGCCCACGGCAAAGAGGTTGCGGTTGCGCGTCGGCTCGTTCGCCAGCGCGCGCAGGATTTCGTACTGCGCCGCGTTGGTGTCCTGGAACTCGTCCACCAGCACGTACTGCCACTTCTGCTGGTACTTGAGCAGGATGTCCTCCCTCTCGCGCAGCAGCAGCACGACGCGCACCAGCAGATCGTCAAAATCCATGGCGTTGTTGAGGCGCAGCGCCTCCTGGTAGCGCGTGTAGACGCGGCTCGCAATCTCCTCGAAGTAGCTCGTCGCCTGCACCCGCTCCGGCGTGATCACCTCGTTCTTTTGCCCGCCGATAAAGCCGCGCACGGACTGCGGCGACCAGCGCTTCTCGTCGATATCCAGCTCGCGCATCACCGCGCGGATCAGCGACAGGCTGTCGCCGCTGTCGTAGATCGTCCAGTTGCGCGCAAAGCCAATCGCGTCCGTCTCCACCCTCAGGATGCGCGCGCAGATCGAGTGGAAGGTGCCGATGGCCAGCCCGCCCAGCCGCTGTCGCTCGCCGGGCAGCGGCTCGCCAAAGCGTTCCGCCAGCAGCCCCTCCACCCGCTCGCGCATCTCGCGCGCCGCCTTGTTGGTAAAGGTCATCGCCAGGATGTGCCAGGGCGCAACGTCGCGCTCCTGGATCATGTAGGCAATGCGGTGCGTCAACACCCGCGTCTTGCCCGAGCCGGGCCCGGCGAGGACGAGGACGGGCCCGTCGACGGCCTGGACGGCGGCCTGCTGCTGTGGGTTGAGGTGGGTAAGGAGGTTGGACATGGTGGGAAGTCGGCAGAACACGACCGCTCAACGCGGCGTGCATCGTTGATGAATTTGAATTCTTACTTTACTGCAAACGTGAGTACGGGTCAACTGGTAGAGGCACGAGGTGGCGGCGAAATCGTGATGGATGGAAATACAGTGACGCTTGCCGCCACCTCATGCCCCTACTGGACGGAAACGGGCAAAGTTGTTAAAATTCCATCATGTTTGAACAGACTTTTCGCAATATCGACGACGTTTTGCGGCAGGAGGCGGGCTGCACGACGGAACTGGACTACACCGAGCAGACTTCGTGGATGCTCTTCCTCAAATATCTGGACGATCTGGAGCAGGAGCGGGCGCTGGAGGCCGAGCTGCGCGGCAGGCCCTACGTCTACCTGCTCGACGAACCCCACCGCTGGTCGAGCTGGGCCGCGCCGAAGGATGCCAACGGCGACTTTGACCACAACACGGCGCGCACGGGCGACGACCTAATCGAGTTTGTCAACGACGACCTCTTCCCCTACCTGACGGGCTTTAAGCAGCGGGCCAGCGGGCCGGACACCATCGAGTACAAAATTGGCGAAATTTTTGGCGAGATTCGCAATCGCTTCCAGAGCGGCTACCTGCTGCGCGATGCGCTGGAGCTGGTGGACGAGCTGCGGCTTTGGCTCGCAGGCGGAAAAGCACGAGTTGAGCCACCTCTACGAAGCCAAAATTCGCAACATGGGCAACGCCGGGCGCAACGGCGGCGAATACTACACGCCGCGCCCGCTGATCCGCGCCATGGTGCAGGTCATCGACCCGCAGCTCGGCGAAACCGTTTACGACGGGGCCTGTGGCTCGGCGGGCTTTTTGTGCGAGGCGTACGACCACCTGCGCCCCAAGCTGCAAAGCACGGCGCAGCTGGAGCTGCTGCAGAAGCGCACGCTCTACGGCAAGGAGAAAAAGTCGCTGGCCTACATCATCGGCATCATGAACATGATTCTGCACGGCGTGGAGGCCCCCAACATCGTCCACATCAACACGCTGGCCGAAAACCTGGCGGACGTGCAGGAGCGCGACCGCTTCGACGTGATTCTCGCCAACCCGCCCTTTGGCGGGCGCGAGCGCAAGGAGGTGCAGCAGAATTTTCCCATCAAGACGGGCGAGACGGCCTTTCTCTTTTTGCAGCACTTTATCAAGCGGCTGCGCGCGGGCGGGCGCGCGGCCATCGTCATCAAAAATACCTTTCTCTCCAACGCCGACAATGCCTCCACTGCGCTGCGCCAACAGCTGCTGAGCGAGTGCAACCTGCACACGATTTTGGATTGCCCCGGCGGCACCTTTCTAGGCGCGGGCGTCAAGACCGTGGTGCTCTTTTTTGAGAAGGGGACGAAGACGCGCCACGTCTGGTACTACCAGCTCGATCCGGGGCGCAACCTGGGCAAGACCAACCCGCTCAACGACGACGATTTGGCCGACTTTGTGGCCCTGCAGGGCGAGCGGGCCGATTCGCCCCAATCGTGGACGGTGGACGCCAGCACGGTGGACGCGACGACGTGGGACCTGTCGGTGAAGAACCCCCACGCGCCAGAGGCCAAGCCCCTGCGCGAGCCAGCGGAGATTTTGGATGAGATTGAGCGTCTGGACGCCGAGGCGGCTGAGGTGTTGATGGAGATCAGGGGGATGCTATAATGAGCGGATGGCGAATGGTTCCACTTGGTAAACTGTGCAGAATTGAACTTGGGAAAACACCAGCTAGAAGAAATGCAAACCTGTGGGACCCGCACAAGAAAACTGACAATGTTTGGCTATCGATTGCTGACCTTTCACAAGCTATAAATGCCGAAGTTACGGATAGCAAAGAATACGTTTCAAATGAGGGCGCTGCTATATGTAAAGTTGTTCCTAAAGGTACATTATTGGTGAGTTTCAAACTTACATTGGGTCGGCTTGCATTTGCTGGTCGTGATTTATTCACGAATGAAGCAATTGCTGCTTTAACAATTAGAAACGAGACGCGCGTTTCGAAGACCTATTTGTATTGGTATCTCACGTTTTTTGACTGGGATAAGGCAGCAGAAGGTGACCACAAAGTTAAAGGTAAGACTTTAAACAAGAAGAAATTGAATGTGCTGCCAATTCTTCTTCCGCCTTCCCTCGACGAGCAGGCGCGGATCGTCGCCATCCTCGACGAGGCGTTCGCCGCCATCGCCGTCGCCACCGCACACGCCGAGCGCAACCTGATCAACGCGCGGGCGGTGTTTGAGAGTTATCTGGAGGCAAATCTTCGCCAACCAGATTATACCTGGGAGGAAAAAACCTTTGGTGATGATAACCTATTACAAATCATCGATGGAGACAGGGGCAAAAATTATCCAAAGAGAACTGACTTTCATAGCAGCGAATACTGCTTGTTCTTGAACACTAAAAACGTTAGACCAGACGGCTTTAATTTTGAAGACACCGCTTTTATAACAAAGGGGAAAGATGTATCCCTGAGAAAAGGGAAACTTAAAAGGCGAGATGTGATTTTGACCACGCGTGGTACTGTTGGAAACGTTGCTATTTATGATGGTAACGTTGAATATGAAAATATAAGAATCAATTCAGGTATGTTAATCCTGCGCCCAAATGAATCTATAGTCACGTCTGAGTATCTATTTGAAGTACTCAGGTCTGGTTTTGCCAAAAAGCAGATTTCTAAACTTACTTCCGGTGCCGCCCAGCCGCAACTTCCTGTACGCGCTTTGATTCAGTTGACAATACCTATTCCTGGAGACCTGAGAGTTCAACAGAGAATTGTAGAAAATTTGCGAATCCTTTATAAGCATGTGGAGCAATTCGAGTCCATCTACCAACGCAAACTCGACCTGATCGCCGAGCTCAAGCAGTCGCTGCTGCAACAGGCCTTCCGCGGCGAACTCACGTCCGGGTAGGGGCACGAGGTCGGGCGCGGAGAGGCGGGGGGATTGCCGAGGGGTCAATCGCCCGACCTCATGCCCCTACGGATGGGGATGCGCGTAGGGGCACGAGGTCGGGCGTGGAGAGGCGGGGGGATTGCCGAGGGGCCAATCGCCCGACCTCATGCCCGTACGGATGGGGATGCGCGTAGGGGCACGAGGTCGGGCGTGGAGAGGTGAGGGGATTGCCGAGGGGTCAATCGCCCGACCTCGTGCCCGTCCGGATGGGGATGCGCGTAGGGGCACGAGGTCGGGCGCGGAGAGGTGGGGGGATTGCCGAGGGGTCAATCGCCCGACCGCATGCCCGTCCGACGGGAACGAGAATGCGGGTCGGGGCACGAGGTCGGGCGCGGAGAGGTGGGGGGATTGCCGAGGGGTTAATCGCCCGACCTCGTGCCCCTACGAGAATGGGAACTATCGCTATGCCGAATACACCACGGGGATACCGGAGGCGCAATTCTTTGCGCTATGATGGATACGACTATACGCGACCCGGTGCGTATGCAATTACCATTTGTGCTCACAAGGGTCGTTCGGTCTTCGGGCGCGTCGTCGACCACGAGATGGTGCTGAATCCGCTGGGGCAGATGGCGGACGCCTGCTGTCGTCAACTCTTTGCGCGTCACGAGCGGATCGAGCTGAATGCACACGTGGTGATGCCAAATCACGTGCACGTTTTGTTTACCATCCTCAAGGCGCTGTCGAGCCAACCCGCCAAAGAACGAAAATTTGGCGATGCGATTGCTGGGTCGGTCTCTACCTATATTGGCGCATACAAATCATCCATTACGCAGCGGGCAAAGAACAGGAGCTTAATACCCACTCCACCGCTTTGGCAAGGGAAATTCTACGACCACATTGTGCGCGACGACAAAGACTTTCAGCGGCAACGTGATTACATTCACGCCAATCCCGCTCGGTGGCTCACCGACCAGCTACATCCCGATGCACCGCCAAACAAATTCAACCGAGAATGGCACGCGTAGGGGCACGAGGTCGCGCCGGTGAATTGTGAGCGGTTACCAAGCGCCATCGTGCGCGGCGTTGTGCCCGTCCCGTATAAATCATGCGTAGGGGCACGAGGTCGCGCCCGTAAATCGTGGCCAATTACGAAGCCCCATCTTGCGACCTCGTGCCCCTACCGGTGTAAAATTTACGATGGATAAGAGACACGATCTCAACGAAGCGGAGACGCGCGCCGAGCTGATCGACCCCGCGCTGCGCGAGGCGGGCTGGGGCGTCGTTCCCGAAAGCCGCATTCGCCGCGAATTGATTGCGCCCGGTCGGCTCGTGGGTGGCGGGCGGCACGGCAAACAGGATGTGGCCGATTACGTGCTGCTCTATCGCAACCGCAAGCTCGCCGTCATCGAAGCCAAACGCGTCAGCGCCCACTACACCGAAGGTGTGCAGCAGGCCAAAGATTACGCCGCCAAGCTGCAAACGCGCTTTGCCTTTGCCACCAACGGTCGCAAAATTTACCGCGTGGATAGGCAGAGCGGGCGCGAGGGCGATGTCGAGCGCTTCCCCACGCCGGACGAGCTGTGGCACGCCACCTTCAATGTACGAGACGCCCAGGAGCGCTACTGGCGTCGTCGCTTCGAGGCCGTGCCGTTTGAGGAAAAGGGCGGCCAGTGGCAGCCGCGCTACTATCAGCACAACGCCATCACCAGCGCGCTCAACGCCATTGCCAGCGGTCGCAACCGCATCCTGCTCACCCTTGCCACGGGCACGGGCAAAACGGCCATTGCCTTCCAGATTGCCTGGGCGCTCTTCCACAGCCGCTGGAACCTTCACGACTGGCGCACAGGGATGTTGCCGGACGAGGAGCCGGGCCGTCGCCCACGTATTCTCTTCCTCGCCGATCGCAACATCCTCGCCGATCAAGCCTTCAACGCCTTCAACGCCTTCCCCGATGATGCGCTCGTACGCATTCTGCCCGACGACATCCGCAAGCGCGGTCGCGTCCCCAAAAATGGCAGCCTCTTCTTTACCATCTTTCAAACCTTCATGAGCGGGGAGGATGGCTCGCAGAACGCGGCGCCCTATTTTAGCGAATACCCACCGGACTTTTTCGATTTTGTGGTGATCGACGAATGCCATCGCGGCGGGGCGAGCGACGAAAGCTCGTGGCGGGCGATTCTCGAATATTTTTCCCCAGCGGTACAGCTTGGCCTCACGGCCACGCCCAAGCGCAACGACAACGTGGACACCTATGCCTACTTTGGCGAGCCGGTTTACACCTATTCGCTAAAGGAAGGCATCAATGATGGCTATCTTACGCCCTTCCGCATCAAGCAATTTCAAACCACGCTCGACGAGTACGTCTACGATCCCGATGACGATGTGGTGGAGGGCGAAGTGGCCGCGGGGCGACAGTATGGAGAGGCTGATTTTAACCGCATCATCGAAATCGAGGAGCGCGAGCGCTATCGCGTGGAGACGTTTATGGCGCAGATCGATCAGCGGCAGAAGACGCTCGTCTTTTGCGCAACCCAGCCACACGCGCTGGCCGTGCGCAACGTCATCAACCAGATCAAGCTGAGCGACGATCCGGACTACTGCGTGCGCGTGACGGCGGACGACGGGGCGCGCGGTGAGGCACACCTGCGCACCTTCCAGGACAACGAAAAGACCATCCCGACGATTCTGACCACGTCGCGCAAGCTCTCCACGGGTGTTGATGCACGCAACGTGCGCAACATTGTGCTGCTGCGGCCCATCAACTCCATCGTCGAATTCAAGCAGATCATCGGTCGCGGCACGCGCCTCTTCGACAACAAAGATTACTTCACAGTTTACGATTTTGTCCGCGCCTACGAACATTTCAGCGATCCCGAATGGGACGGCGAACCGCTTCAGACAGAGACAGCCACCTACACCAGGCCCGGATCATCCGAGACGCTGCGCCAGAGCGGAGCCGATTACGACGAGCAATCGGTTGCGCCAAACGAGCAGCGGTTCCGCACCAAACTCGTGATCAAGCTGGCCGATGGGAAATTGCGCAGAATTCAGCACACGATGACGACTTCGTTTTGGAGCCCGAGCGGCACGCCCATGACCGCAGTAGAGTTCGTCGAGGCGCTCTTCGGAAAGTTTCCCGAATTTTTCGCCGACGAAGCGGAGCTGGTCGCGCTGTGGAGCCGCCCGGATACGCGTCGCAAACTGTTGGATGCGCTAGCGGAGGAGGGGTTCGGCGTTGAGCAGCTGCGCGTTCTAAGCGACCTGGTCGAGGCACAGCAGAGCGATCTCTTTGATGTGCTTGCCTACATCGCCTTTGCCCAGCCGCCCATCAGCCGCGCCGAACGCGTCGTCGATCGGCGTGATGCCCTCTTTACCGCGTACACTGATCCCATGCAGTGGGACTTTCTTGAGTTTGTGCTAAGTCACTACGTGGAGCAGGGCGTGAGCGAGCTGGATGAGGAGAAGTTGATACCGTTAATCGATTTAAAGTATCGTGGCATTCGAGCAGCCACCGAAACGTTGGGGAGTGTTTCGACTATTCGGGCCCTATTTGCTGGTTTTCAAAAACATCTGTATACCCCACCTCTACGAAAGGCCGCATAGTGCAATCGCCTTGTTCCGTGGACAACAACCGACCCATAAACGGCGAAACCTACCTTAGCCCAATCTCCTCGCGCGGCACGCCCAAATCGAGCCGCTTGGTGAGCTTGTCGAAAAGCGCTAAAGCGGCCGGTAAGTCACCAGATTCGACCACTCCGACTGTTCGCTGCATTCGTCCATCAGAACGATTCCCGAATTGCTCGCTGAACGGACAGGCGGTCGTTGATCACAAAGAGGCCGGGCATTGCTTTTTCTGCGACAATGCGCTCGTAAGCAAAATTGGGCATCGTTGCCCCGTCGTGGGTGAGGACGATGCGGTCATGGGCGGCGGCCCATTCGAGAATATCCGGATCGTCTGCCTCCAATAAATTCATGTCCTGCACGCGCAGCAAGTCCAAATCAGGTTGCCGCCTCAACAGACCACGTACAAGATCGCCGTTGAGATTTTCATCGCTCAGAAAACGAAGCATGGCTAAGCAGCCACTTTACTCTGTCGGGCCAGAAGTCGTTCGCGTAGATCAGCCATGTCGCCCTGGTGCTGCTCAATTCGCTGCCGAACGTCGTTTGCCTGCTGCTCGCGTTGCGCCAAGTAGCTTTCCACTTCCACTTTGTGACGCAGATAATAGGCAATGCAGGCGTAAGTATCTTCCAGCCCCGCCGTCGGGTAACGCTGAACAATTTCTTCCGGCGTCGCACCATCCTGAAACGCGCGAATGATTAACTCCAACAGCACGCGTGAATCACCAACGCGCAATGCGCCCGATGAATCTTTCGCAGAGGGGGGGCTTCTGTTTGTAAAGCAATCGCCATCGTCAAGCTCCTGTGTATCTATTGGTCGTGTTCACGCCACCGCAGAGTCCGAATGATAATGGGTCGAGCAGATTCTAAAATTCTTTGTCGCAGCAGCTAATTCTCGCTCTGCTCCACCCCCCGCCGACTCACCAAATCGATATCGCGCCCCAACAGCGCGCTCAGCTCCCGCTCCATCTGCACGTGGTCGAGCAGGCTCCAGGCCGCGTCATCGTCGAAGGTGACGAGCAGGTCGAGATCGCTGTCGGCGCGGAAGTCGTCGCGCAGGGCGGAGCCGAAGAGAGCCAGCTTGCGGATGTGCCAGCGCTGGCAGAAATTTGATATGTACTCAGTGCGGGCGATGTCGCCCAGCACGGCTACGCTCAAGGCGCTGTCGCCGTCCTCGGAAGCAGCGTCGAGACAGGCGGCGATATCTGCTTCCATCTTGAGTTGGTTGACGACATCTCAAGGTCGGCTTTCAATTAGAGAGTTTAGCATAGCAGTTCCGCGATAATACTCACGCCACCGCAAAGTCCGAATACTGTCGCTGAAACGGCGACAGGTACGCCAGCACAATCGCCTCGCGCGGCACGCCCAACGCCACCCGCTCGTTGGCGACGCCAACCTCCGTGCCGTCGTGCTGAATCCAGATTTTGCCGCCTTTAAGGTCGACATGGATCAGCGGGCCGTAAAGTCGCTGCTTTTTGTTCCAGCCCGCGTGGACGAGCTCGTAGTGGTCACCAGCCGTTATCTGTCAGTTTAGACCGTCGCTGCCTTTTTGTCTAGAACAAATTTTTCCTGGACGCAGCTCCGTGTGGGGAATAAACCTATTCCACCCCAAGGAACTTTTGATTTCCCCGCTGCGTTTATGCTACGATGGCGGACTGTTTGACGAGTTCACGTATCACGCATTACGTATTACGAAATAAGCAATAAGCAACACATCCCCCACCCATGAATCGACTCAATCGACACGACCAAATTCTGATCTCGCGGCGGCGGCGCAATCGCAAGCGCGTCAACCGGCCCAAGCCCGTGCTCCGCGCCACGCAGGGGCTCAGCGCCCTGCTGCTGACGGCGCTGCTCTTCTTTGGGCTGTTTAGCGGGCTGGGCGTGGCCGCGGCGGTGGGCGTCTACTCCTCCTACGCCGATTTGGTACAGGACGCCAGCGAATTTACCACGCAGCAGGCCGAGTTCCAGACGGTGCGCGTCTACGACAGCACGGGCTCGCAGCTGCTCTACGAAAGCGTCGACCCGCGCCCCACCGGTGGCGACCGCACCTATATTCCCCTGCGCGATATGTCGTTTTGGGCTTACGAAGCAGCCGTTGCGGCGGAGGACCAAAATTTCTACTCAAATCCTGGTATCAACGTACGCGGTTTGACGCGCGCCTTTATTCAGAATCTGCAGGGTGGTGCGATCCAGGGCGGTTCGTCCATTACACAGCAGCTGATCAAGAACGTGATCATTCCCGAAGAGGAGCGCACCCAGCGCAGCTACGCCCGCAAGATCAAGGAAGTTGCCTTGGCGCTGGAGATAACGCGCCGCTACGAAAAAGACCAGATTCTGGAGTGGTATCTCAACAATAACTTCTACGGTAATTTGGCCTATGGCATCGAAGCTGCAAGCCGAGTTTATTTTGGGAAAAGCGCGAGCGAGCTAAGCTTGGCCGAGGCCGCGATGCTCGCCTACATTCCCAATGCGCCCGCGCTCAACCCCATTGACGCGCCGGACCAAGCCAAGGTGCGTCAGCAGGTTGCACTCAACGAAATGGTCGATGCAGGCTTTGTCACGCCGGAGGAGGCGCTCTTTGCCTACAACCAGCAGCTCGACGATCTGCGCGAATCCACCGCCGAACGCTTTGATATTCTGACTGCGCCCCACTTTGCGCTCTACGCGCTTGACCAAGTCAAGCGCGAGCTGAACACGCTGGAGGAGCCCTACTTGATTTGGAAGAAGGGCGTCACCATTCGCACAACGCTGGATGTGGAGCTGCAGCAGTACGCCGAGGGGGTGGCGCGCGAGCAGATCTCGCGGCTGCGCGACAGCAACAACGCCTCCAACGCCGCTATCGTCGCTATCAAGAACGACACGGGCGAAATTCTGGCCATGGTCGGCTCGCTGGATTACAACGACGAGGACATTGATGGCCAGGTCAACGTGGCGCTGGCCGAGCGACAGCCCGGCTCCTCGTTCAAGCCCTACGTCTACCTCACGGCCCTTCAGCAGGACCTCACCCCCGCGACCATGATCCTGGACGTGCCCACGGCCTACACCCTGCCGGACGGCTCCGTCTACCGCCCGGAAAATTATGATCGGACCTATCACGGCCCCGTGTCGCTGCGGCAGGCGCTGGCCCGCTCCTACAACATCCCGGCCATTAAGGTGATGGATCAGGTCGGCGTGGGGGATGCGCTGGAGACGGCGCACCGCCTGGGCGTGAACGGGCTAAATAACGCGCTGGGCTACTACGGCCTCAATCTTGTGCTGGGCGGCGGCGAAATCACCCTGCTCGATCACACCTATGCCTTTACCACCTTTGGCAACCTGGGCACGCAGATTGGCCAACCCATTCCGCCAGCGCAGCAGCGCAGCGGCTACCGCACCCACAACCCGATTGCCGTGCTCGACGTGATCGACAGCGAGGGCAACGTGCTGATGCAGGCCACGCCCGACGGCGAGCGGGTGATCAGCGAAGAAGTCGCCTATCTGATGGCGGACATTATGAGCGACGACAGCGCGCGCGCCCCGGCCTTTGGGGCGAATACTGCGCTCACGCTGCCGGATCGGCGCGTGGCGGCCAAGACGGGCACGACCAACGGCTTCAAGGACAACTGGACCATGGGCTTTACCCCCCAGGCGACGGTGGGCGTGTGGGTGGGCAACACCGACAACGAGTCGATGGAAAACGCGACGGGGCTCACCGGCGCGGCCCCGATTTGGAACCAGGTGATGAGCTTCTACCACCGCGGCGAGCCCGAACGCTGGTACGAGCGCCCGCCCGGCATTGTGACGGAGACGGTCTGCCTACCTAGCGGGCTGCGACCCACGAACTCGTGTGGGGCGCGCGGTTCGGAGATTTTCCTGTCCGACAGTACGCCCACGCTAGACGACAACATCTGGCAGACCTTTGAGATCGATTCCGAGACGGGGCTGCTGGCCAACGCCTCCACGCCGAACGCGCGCCGCAGCTTGCAATCCTTCCGCGTGCTGCCGGACGAAGCGCGCGACTGGGCGCGCGAGAATGGCTACGCCCAAGCGCCCACCCAGCAGAGCGCCGTCAACGTCGGTGACTTCAACCCCAACGTGGCGCTGATCTCGCCGCTGCCGGGCGCGTATATCAACGGCAACGCCTTCCAGATCGTCGGCAACGCGCGCGGCGGCTCGTGGTACGTTGAATTTGGCGCGGGAACCAACCCCAGCGAGTGGATTCGCATTGGCGAAGAGCGCGGCGACGACGTGAGCAACGGCGTCCTGCAAACGCTCGACACCTTTGCCTGGCCCAACGGCGCGTACACCATGCGGCTGGTGGTCAACCCCGGTGAGTTTGAGGGGGACAGCCCGCCGCCGGAGGAGAACCAGGAGGGCGAAGATGGTGGGGACGACAATCAGGACAATCCGGATAACCTGGATAACCCGGACAACCCGGACAACAACGGTGGCTCCCAGAACAGCGAAGGCGGCACGTACCTCGCCCCCTTCCTGATCGACAACTCGGCCCCGCAGATCGAAGTCACCGCGCCGCGCGAGGGCGACCTCTTTGTGATGGAGACCGACGAGCAGATCAACATCAACGCCGTACCCGCCGATGCCGCCATCGACCGCGTCGAGTTCTACATTGACGGGCAGCGGGTGGGGACGCGCAGCTTTGCGCCCTTTAACGAGCGCTGGAACATCACCATGCGCAACGTCGGCAGCGTGGAGGCGGCGGGCACGCAGAACTGGCCCGGCCTCACGCGCGAGGGCATTCCGGTGGGTCGCGTGCTGCCCTACGGCGACGGCTTTCAGGCCATCCGAGCCCAGGACGGCACGTACGTCGAGGGCCACGAAGTCTACGCCATCGCCTACGACGAAGCGGGCAACGCCAACACCAGCGAGCGCGTGCGCGTCTACGTGGTTGCCGAAGAGCCGGGTGGCTAGTGCACGACGGTACAACCGATTGGGCAGATAGCGAGTTGGCCCGGCCAGCGCCAACCGGCTTTAGCCGGTTTTCCCCAGGCAAGCTGGTGGGCTTTAGCCACCAGCAGCGATGACCTGTGAAACTCCCAGCTATTGACGCCGCGCTGTATTAGGCTAATAGGCTAATCCAAGAAAATAAGTATACCGCAATGTGACTGTCACTGCCCGCAACCAGTGAAGAATTCGCGGAGTTGTCTGGGCAGTGACTGTCACAGGGGACAGTTGATTTTTTGAAACAGCCTTAGGAATCGCTGTCGGCTACTCCACTATCGGCTGCTCCACTATCGGCTGCTCGACGCTGGCCCCAGATGCGCTTGTCCGGAATGAGGTACACGGTGAGGTCGTGGTCGACGGTGAGCTGGCAGGAGAGGCGGGGGTAGCCGTAGCGGGCGGCGAGCTAGTCGTGCCACTGCTGGGGCGGCGGTGGCTCGTCCCGCTCGTCGACGACCCAGACGCCGCAGGTGGCGCAGAGGCCGCGCCCGCCGCAGTTGAGCCGGCGCGTCAGCCACACGTAGGGCGACAGCTCGGCGTCGAGCAGCGCCCGCCGCAGATTCACGCCCGCCTCGACGTTGAGCAGGTGGGGCGCGGCGCGGCTTTGCTCCGAAGGGTAGATGGTTAGCTGGGGCATGGATTAGCCATTAAAGCGATGGCGGCAGTCGTCGGCAGTCGTCGACAAATGAATTTGCCGCCTAGTTTGTCAGGTACACTGGCGATAGCTCATCCAACGCGCTTCAGCGCACTTGGCAAAGTAAGCTGGCGATTTATTTCCCCAAAGCGTCACGCCCCCGCCATCGACGCCGCCAGCCGCTCTGGCAGCAGCACGCCAATGACCTCGCCGCGGACGCAAAGTTCCCCCTCCGCCCACAGTTCCACATCAACAACCACCTTGCGCGGCTTGATTTCCGTGGGCCGCGCCCGCAGCTCCAACGGCCCCAGCGGCGTCGGCTTTACGTAATCCACGTGCAGCGACGCCGTCACAAAGCGCGGCACGGGCTCCGTCCCCGGCGCGACGCCCGCCGCCCGCTGCGCCGCCGCCGCACACGTGCCGATGCCGTGGCAGTCCACCAGCGAGGCGATCAGCCCGCCGTAAACATAGCCGGGGAAGGCGGTATGGTAAGGCTGCGGCGTAAAGTTACAGATGGCCTCGTCGCCCACCCAGCGGGATTGAACGTGCAGGCCATGCTCGTTGAGCGTGCCGCAGCCGTAGCAGTGGCTGAAGAGGTCGGGGTAGTGCTCTTGGATGGGGGTGGGCATTGAGCGCGCTCCGCGTAATTGGATTCTTGTTGGATTCCATTGGCGTTTGCTCGCCATCATATCGGGCCGCGTTGTTGTTGTCAATGACGAGGTCAATGACGAGGTCAATGACGAGGTCAACGACGAGATCAACGACGAGGCAGGTAAATCTCCTGCTTCGTCGCGAGTTTCGCTCGACCAAAATCGCTGGTATACTAAGCCATAAGTCGTATCGGTTGCCGCAGGACGCAAGTTCGGCCTGCTGATTCTCTTCAAAAATACACATGATAACCGCCCCACCCCTTACCCGCTCGACACAGCCATTGCCCAACTCGCCCACGCATCTAACGCCCGCCGACATGCAGCACGACGCCAACGGCACGGGCGATCTCGTCGCCGCGCTCGATCGCGTCGTCGAAGGCGAGGTGCGCTTTGATGCGTACAGCCGCATGTTGTACAGCACGGACGCCAGCCTGTACCAGGTGCAGCCCGTTGGCGTGGTGGTTCCGCGCACGGTGGACGACGTGCAGGCAACGGTCGAAGTCGCGGCCAAGCACGGCGTGCCGGTGCTGCCGAGGGGCGGCGGCTCGTCGCTGGCGGGGCAGTGCGTGGGCGCAGCGATTGTGCTCGACTTTAGCAAGTACATGACCGGCGTGCTCGACATCGACGCCGAAGCCCGCACGGCGCGCACCCAGCCCGGCACCAACTTTGCCATGCTCAACGCTGCCGCCGGTCGACACGGCCTCATGCTCGGCCCCGATCCGGCGTCGGCCCAGCGCGCCACCGTTGGCGGCAGCGTGGGCAACAACGCCACCGGCGCGCACTCGATCCTGTACGGCATGATGGCCGACAACGTCGCCAGTACGGGCGTAATTCTAGCCGATGGCTCGCTCGCCCGCTTTGGCCCGCTGGACCTGGATGGGGTGCGCGCCAAAGCCGCCTCGGATTCGCTGGAGGGGCAGATCTACCGCCGCGTGCCGGACGTGATCCAGCGGGTGATGCCGGAAATCCTGGAGCGCTGGCCCAAGCACTGGCGACGCGCCTCCGGCTACAACCTGGATCGTCTTGCCGCCGCGCTGCTGCCCGCGGACGAGCGCGGTCGCCTCAGCTTTGATTCGCGCTTCCGCCCCGAAATCAGCAACCCCGCACGCATCGACCGCTTCAACCTGGCCCAGTTGATGACGGGCAGCGAAGGTACGCTCGCCGTGCTCACCGACGTCACGCTCAACCTTGTGCCCAAGCCCAAGCAGACAGGCGTGGCCGTCATCCACTTTACGAGCACAATCGAAGCGTGCGCCGCCATTCCGGACATCCTCGAGACCGAGCCCAGCGCCGCCGAGCTGCTGGACAAGCAGGTCATGGATTTGGCGCGCTCGCAGCCGGAGTGGGCCAAGAAGCTGACCTTTATTGAGGGAGACCCCAAAGCGGTGATGCTGACCGAGTTTTACGGGGCCGACGAGCGCGAGGTCACCCAAAAGATCGAGCGGCTGGAGGATCACCTGCAAAAACGCGGCTGGCGCGGCACGGTGATCCGCGTGCTGGACAAGACGGGGCAGGGCAATATCTGGTCCGTGCGCAAGGCGGGGCTCAACCTGCTGATGAGCCGCCGCGGCGACTACAAGCCCGTGCCCGGAATCGAGGACGTGAGCGTGCCGCAGGAAGATCTGGCGAGCTACCTCGAAGAAATCCTCGATTTCTGCGCTCAGCAGCCGGACATTCCGGACGTGGCCGTCTACGCCCACGCCTCGGCGGGCTGTCTGCACGTGCGCCCGCTGATCAACACCAAGACGCAGCTCGGCGTAGATATTCTGGAATCTGTGGGCACGTATGCGGCGGGGCTGGCCGTTAAGTATCGCGGCATCATGAGCGGCGAGCACGGCGACGGCTACATGCGCAGCGTACACAATCCGCTCATCTTTGGCGAGACGCTCTACGGCGCGCTGCAGGATGTGAAGCGCATCTTCGACCCGCACAACCTGATGAATCCCGGCAAGGTGGTTGACGCGCCGCCGCTGACCGAGAATCTTCGCTACGGCCCGCACTACTCGACCATCGAGCTGGAGACCGTCTTTGACTGGAGCAACGACTTTGGCCTGGCCGGGGCCATTGAAATGTGCAACGGCGCGGGCGTCTGCCGCAAACTCAACGCCGGGACGATGTGCCCCTCCTACATGGCGACCAAGGACGAGCGCGACACGACGCGCGGTCGCGCCAACGCGCTGCGCAACGCGCTGGCCGGCCGCATTCCCCACGAGGAGCTCTACTCGCCGGAGATGTACGACGTGATGGATTTGTGCTTGGGCTGCAAGGCGTGCAAGAGCGAATGCCCCTCGTCCGTGGACATGGCGAAAATCAAGGCCGAATACCTCGTTCACTACTACGCCGAAAACGGCCTGCCAATCTTTAACCGCCTGATGTCGCTGCTGCCCGATCTCAACGCGCTGCTCTACCGCAGCGCGCGGCTGAGCGGCCTGCCGCTGCCGCAGCTAACCAACTGGGCCATGCGCACGCCCGTGGCCAAGCGGCTGCTGTCGGCGATTGGTGTGCATCCGGGTCGGGCGCTGCCGCGCTACGCGGAGGAGACCTTTGCGGAGTGGTTTGGAAGCAGGGAATCAATCGATGGTCGACGACCGATGGTCGTCGACCGTCAGCAGTCACGTGGTCTACATGAGTATGCCGTGGAGCCGTTGGAGGGGGCGCAGGAGAAGATTGCGGAGGAGACGGCTAAGGTTGCACCGGAGTTGCCTGCAGATCAGGCGACCAGCGCTGAGTCCAGAACGGAAAACAGAAAACAGAAAACGGAAAACGGAAAACGAACCGTTGTTCTCTTCCACGACACGTGGACGAACTACAACGAGCCCCACGTCGGACGCGCTGTGGTGAAAGTTCTCGAGGCCGCGGGCTACCGCGTCGTGCTCGCGGACGGGCGCAAGTGCTGCGGCCGACCGGCCATCACCGGCGGTCAGGCGCAGCGCGCCAAGCCCTGGGTCGATCACAACGTGGCCTTGCTCGCGCCCCACGCCCAGGCGGGCGTGCCCATCATCGGCATCGAGCCCAGCTGCATCCTCACCCTGCGCGACGAATACCCCACCTTGGCCAGCGACAAGCGCCGCGCCAAGCTGCTGGCGGAACACGCGCTCACGTTTGAAGAATTCGTCGTGCGCGAGCTGGATGCCGGTCGCTTCAATGCGCCGTGGAAATTTAGTGCCGACTCGACCGAGCACGAGTCCAATCAACAGACGGACTCGACCGAGCACGAGTCCCAAAAAAGAAGGGTGCTGCTGCACGGCCACTGCCACCACAAGGCGCTGGTCGGCAACGAGAGTACGATTGTCGCGCTAAAGGCCGCGGGCTATCAGGTCGAGGTGGTGGACAGCGGCTGCTGCGGCATGGCGGGCGACTTTGGCTACACGACCAATCACTACGAGGTGAGCTACCGCGTGGGCGAGGATCGCCTCTTCCCCGCCGTACGCGACGCCGACGCCAGCACGACCGTCGTCGCCAGCGGCACAAGCTGCCGCCACCAGATCGGCGATTTTACGCCGCGTGAGGCCGTGCACTTGGCCGAGGCGCTGGCGGCAGCTGTTGCATGAGGCGTGAATAAGTGACGCGTGAAGCGTGAGCAGTGAAGGTTTCACGGGAGACGAAGCGCTTGCCAGTTGCCCCTCACGCTTCACTACTCACCCATCACCTAGACTGTTTCAGAAAATTAGGTTCCGTTGACAATTTGTTGAGAGGGCTTGAAAGATGAGTCGAGCGCGCCCTCATCCCCAGCCCTTCTCCCATCTTGGGAGAAGGGAGCCAATCTCTCCCCTCTCCCACCGTGGGAGAGGGGCCGGGGGTGAGGGCCACTTTCCAAATGTCAACGGAACCTAGCCTTATTCACGCTTCACCTACTCACGCTTTACATCCACCGTTCTTCATCTACCGGAGACAACAACCATGAGCAATTCACCCGTATACGCTCAATCCAATCCCCATGCGCCGGAGCCCAGCCTGGGCCGCCCCGCCGCGCGCTGGACGCTGGTGGGCGCGGTATTGCTGTCCACGCTGATCAGCGGGCTGCTGGCCAATTCGCTGATCAGCGCATCATTGCGCGCGGTGGGCGAGCCGCTGCCGTTCGTGTGGCGGTCGCTGCTGGGGAGCGCCGCGCAAACGGGCTTTACCTCAACGGTGGCGCTGCTGATCGGCGTGCTGCTGCTGGGCTTTTCACTGGGCGGGCTCTGGTTTTTGATTGTGCTAGCGGCGCGCACGCTGCGGCGGCGCGTTATCTAACGCAGGCGCAACAGCCCAATCAGATTTACCGCAGTAGTGATGTCCTGGCGCGCAACGCTACTGCATCATCAATCCTTAACTTTTGGGTTATTATTTTCCTAATTGCCCAAATTTTTTCGCGTTGGTGATGCACTGCCTCCTGCTCTTTGTTCAGCTGATGTCCACCGCGGGATTCAACCTCGGCTTCCCTTTTTTATGCAGCCCACCAACTTTCTCTTTATCCTCTCCGATCAGCACCGCCGCGACGTCACCGGCTGCTACGGTAACCCCCTTGTGCAGACGCCGCACCTGGATGCGCTGGCCGCGCGCGGCACGACCTTTACCAGCGCCTACACCCCCTGCCCGATCTGCGTGCCCGCCCGCGCTGCCCTGGCGACCGGTCGCTACGTCCACCAGACGGGCCACTGGGACAATGCTTTGCCTTACGCCGGCGACATACCGAGTTGGCATCACCGCCTGCGCGACCAGGGTCACCGCATTGACTCCATCGGCAAGCTGCACTTCCGCAGCGCCGCGGACGACTACGGCTTCTCCCAAGAGATCGACCCGCTCTACGTCGTTGATGGCGTGGGCGACGTGCTCGGCAGCATCCGCGATGATCCGCCGTTTCGTAACAAGCGCCGCGGCATCCTCAACGCCGGGCCGGGCGATTCGACCTATCTGCAGTACGATCAAAGCAATGTCGACCGCGCCTGTAGCTGGTTGACCAACCGGGCAAGCAAAAAGCCCGGCGACGACAAACCGTGGGCGCTCTTTCTCTCGCTCGTCTGCCCCCACCCGCCCTACACTGCCCCAGCCGACCTCTTTGCCCACTACGACGCGCTCGATCTGCCGCCCGTTGCCCAATCGCAGCCGAATGCGTGGCCCGACCATCCCGCCCTTGACTACTTCCGCCGCTTCTTTACCTACGACGAACCGTTTACCGACGAGCAACTGCATCGGCTGACCGCCGCCTATTACGGCGTCGTCGCCTATCTTGACAGGCAGATTGGGCGCGTGCTGCAAACGCTGGACGCGCTGGAGCTGGCCGACAGCACCCGCATCGTTTACTCGTCCGATCACGGCGAAAATCTCGGCGCGCGCGGCCTCTTTGGTAAATTTACCATGTACGAAGAATCTGCCGCCATCCCGCTGATTGTAGCCGGGCCGGACGTACCGCGGGGCAAGCACGTGGCAACGCCCGTCTCGCTGCTTGACATTTTTCCCAGCGCGCTCGACGCCGTTGGCGCAACGCCAGCGTCGGCGGACGCCGCGCTACCGGGGCGCTCGCTCTGGTCGCTGGCGAACGAGCCGGACGCCCGACGCTTGGCCTTTAGCGAATATCACGCGCTGGGCACGCGCAACGCCGTCTACATGCTGCGCCTCGGTTCGCACAAATACGTTCACTACGTAGACTCTGCGCCGCAGCTGTTCAATTTGGACAACGACCCCGACGAACGATACAACCTCGCCGACTCACCCCAGCACCAGCCGCTCGTGCGCGAATTCGAGGAGCGCCTGCAAGAGCTACTCGATCCCGAAGGCACCGACGCGCGCGCCAAAGCTGACCAGCGCGCGTTGATCGAAAATTTTGGCGGCGAGGCTGCCGTACGCGCCCGCGGTGCCTTTGACAATTCGCCCGTTCCCGGTGAACAGCCAGACTTTCACACGCAGTAAAGCCGGCTCTACTCCGGCGATTTTCCAACTCGTTAGAAACTTCTATCCATTTTTGTGTAAAGATTTATGCATGTAGATAGCGTCAAGCGGCGCGTCCGTACTACAATGTACAGCTAAAGTCACGTTCAGAACAAGAGTTTGAGGAGTTGACGACAGTCGCTAGACGGACTCTTTTCGTTCTGGACGGACTTTAAATCTATAAACTCATCAGGAGAAGGATACAAATGGATTTGCAAACTATTCTGCTTTGGCTGTACGTTGCGGGCATGGCGGCGGGCGCACTCTTGTTCTGGGCATGGAGCCGCAGTCCGCGCGGCGTGCCCCAGTACGAGTACCTGATCGCCATTTTCATCCCGGTTTGGTCCGGCCTCGCCTATACGGCCATGGCGCTGGGCCAGGGGCAGACCGAGATCGCCGGGCAGACGACGTATTACGCGCGCTACCTCGATTGGACGGTTTCCACGCCGCTGCTGCTGCTGGCGTTGGGGCTGACGGCCATGTTCTACGTGCCGCACA
This sequence comes from Caldilineaceae bacterium, assembly GCA_965213535.1. Taxonomy (GTDB): domain Bacteria; phylum Chloroflexota; class Anaerolineae; order Caldilineales; family Caldilineaceae; genus JBCCFC01. The sequence continues at coordinate 3,527,526 of OZ243888.1, read as the reverse complement.
GCGAGCGACAAATGACGCTGCTTGTCGGCATTGTGGGCGCGGATATTGTAATGATTCTCAGCGGACTGCTCGCTGATCTGTCGGAGCGAACGGCGGTGCGCTACACCTGGTACATTGCTGGCGTCGTGGCGTTTGTCATTGTGCTGTGGGGGATTTGGGGGCCGCTGCGTGACATTGCCAACAGCCACGGCGAGCCGCTTGCAAAGCTGTACAACCGGCTGGCGCTCTACTTGACGGTGCTCTGGTTTGGCTATCCGCTCACCTGGCTGCTGGGGCCGTCTGGCTTGGGCGTGTTTAACCAGACAACCGACACGCTGCTCTTCGTCGTGCTGCCCTTCTTCTCGAAGGTTGTGTTTAGCATCCTTGATCTATCTGGCTTGCGCAACCTTGAAAAAACGGCGGAACATCGTGAAATGGCGGACGCGTTTGCTTAGCGTCCACTTCGCGCCATTTCAAAAGTAGAATTCCTTATTTGTAGTGGCTGGGCGCGCTCAGCCGCTACAAATTCGTCCGCAGCCACTCCACCGTCCTAGCCATCCCCGCTTCCATGCTCCACTGCGGCACGTAGCCCAACTCCTCCCTGGCCCGGCTCACGTCGTACCAGTGATCCAGCGCCAGTTCGCTCGCCAAGAAGCGCGTCAACCGCGGCTCGCCGCTCAATGGCAACCGACGATAGGCCACCTCCAACACGCCGCCCAACGCCCGCGCCGCCGACAGCGGCAAGCGTCGGCGCACCGGCGAAATATCCAGCTCCATCAGCAGCTCATTTACCCACGGCCAAAGCGCGGTCGGCGCATCCTGCGAGATAAAGTAGACCGAGCCCGCCACGGGGGAATCGGTCGAGAGCGCATCCGCGGCCAGCAGATGCGCGCGCGCCGCATCCTCCACGTAGGTCAAATCCACCTGGTTTGTGCCATCCCCCACCTGCACCAACCGGCCCGTCCGGGCACGCTCGATCAGGCCGGGCAGAATATGCGTGTCGCGCGGGCCCCAGATCAGGTGCGGCCGAAGCGAAGTGGTGAGCAGGCTCTTCCCTTCTTTATTCACGTCGTTTGCCTCGATAATCAACTGTTCAGCCAGCGCTTTGGTCTGCGCGTAGTGGCTCTCGTAACGCGACGGATAGCCGATAGATTCGTCGACGCCGCGGTGGGCTTCCCCGTCGAAAATCACGCTGGGCGAGCTGGTGAAGACGAGCTTGGGAACACCCTGCGTCCGGCAGGCGTTGATCACGTGCTGCGTGCCGACGACGTTGGCGCCGTAAAAATCGTCCCACTCGCCCCAAATGCCCGCTTTGGCGGCAACGTGGTAAATGATGTCCATGTTGCGGCACGCGTCGCAAATCGCGTCGGCGTCTTGCAGATCGCCGCGCACGGTGGTTGCGCCGAGGGCGCGCAGTTCGGGGTAATCGCCGCGTGCAAAGACGGTGACGTGGTCGCCGCGGTCGAGCAGCTGCTCGACAATGTAGCGCCCCAAAAAGCCGCCCCCGCCGGTGACCAAAACATTTTCGGGCGCGTGTTCGGGCTGGTGATTTTGAGAAACGGAGGACGAAATGTTGGTGCGAGGGTTTGTGGCGTCGTTCATTTTTGGCGCTTACTCAATTTTTACAGTGGGCACGATGTGGTGGCGGGAGCGCACCGCGTATTTGCGGCTGGTTGACTCAGGCTCCCGACAACCACTAACGGCACGAGAAATTTTCGATACTGGTTTAAACGGGGACTTGATTTTCTTGTGGTTACTGCTGTTTGTGGTTTTCACCGTCTATTGGCTGGTGGAGCTATTGCGACGAGCCCCGCTAACCCGCGCCATGGGCGTGACGCTGTTGACAATGGGCTATACGACAGCCGTGCTCGCCCTGCTTGGCTTAAGCGTCCGCATTTCTCGGCTCTCCGGTGGCGGCATCAGCCCAAGCGAAGCGCTTTTTGTCCCCGGTGGGCTGCCGACGCTGTTGATTGGCTGGCTGCTGTTAGTGGCTGCGACAGTTATCGTTTGGTTGATGGTGCTGATGCGGCGGCAAAAGCTGTCAACGGATTTAGCGTAGCGGATTGAGCGAATAGCGAGTTGTCCAATCCATTCAATCCGCTCCCAGAATCCGTTGACAGCTCAACCCAAAAACTCCCGCACCAGCGCCGCCACCTCTCCCGGTGCGCTGAAGTGTACCGCGTGTGCATGGCCAGCAATAACGTGAAGCTGCGCGCGGGGCAGCTGCGCCGTTACCTCCTCCACCCAGCGCTGCGAGACAATTGGATCACGGGCGCCGCGCAGCACCAGCATGGGGGAGTGCACCCGCGGCAGCTTGGACTCCACGGCGTCGCGCGCCAGCGCGCGAGCGCCGTTTAGCCCACGTCCCATCCCCATGCTCAAAAAGCTCGCAATCGCGACGGGCGTTAACAGCGGCGGTTCGCGCAACATGTCCAGCAGCGTCCGCAGCGCGTGCTCGACAACGCCCCCCGCGCGCGGATCGGCGGTTGGTGCAATGAGCACGGAGCGCCCCACGCGCGCGGGCTCCTTGCACGCCAGCTCCAGCGTTAGCTGGCAGCCGAAGGAGTGGGCGACAAACGATGCGCGCGGCAGCTCGAGCGCATCCATCCAGCCCGCCACAATCGTCGCCAGTTCAGGCAAAGCCAGCATTCGCTGAAATTTTGCGCTGCTGCCAAAGCCCGGCAGATCGAGCGCGAAAACGGTGTGATCGGGCGCAAGACGGCGCGCCAACCGCTCCATGTAGCGGCTCGACATCGAAAGCCCATGCACCAGCACGAGGGGCCGGGCGTCGGGCTGCCGCAGCCGCGCCGGGGCATCCACCACGAGACGGGTATAGAGAGGGATGCCCTGCACGGTCACGAAGCGGCTGGTGAGCAGGACGTCTCTATCGAGGAGTGGGTCGGGCATGGTCGGGTGCGGTGGGAGCTGGGAGATTGGGTTGATTCGAGTACGCCTCCAATCTCTAATCTCTCCTCGTTAATCAAGCGGCAACGGCGGGTGCTGTCTGCTTCTCCCCGTTTTGCAACAGGGGGGCGGCCTGTCGCCACAGCTCTGGGCTGTCCTTCTTTAGAATCGGCTCAGCCGAGTATTGGGCCAGGTAGCTGCGGCGCATCTGATCCGTTGTGTTGTTGCCGCTACGGTGAAAGGTGCGGCTGGAGAAGACGGCAATGCTGCCCGTGGGCACGATTACCGGGTCGCCCGGATCGTCGCCGTGGTAGCCGACCTTGTCGTTCGACTCGGCGTCGACCGTGTGCTCCATGAGGTCGTCCGGCTGCATCCCGGCCCGCGCGTAGGGCAGCACGTAGATCGTGCCGTTGGCCTCGCTCATGTCGTCCAGCGCACACCAGCAGGAGAGATATGGGCTGTGGTAGTGGCCAATGTATCCCGAATCCTGGTGCCACGAAAATTTCGTGTTGGCCTCCGCGGCCTTAACAACGTACTGCTCATTAAACAAGTAGGCGTCGTCGCCCAGCGTGGCGCGGCAGATGTCCGCCATCAGGTCGCTAAAGAGAAAGCTGGTGATGATCGGGCTCTCGCCGCCGCGGTTGCCGATAAAGTAGCGCGTCTTGTAGTGGTTGATGCCCAGCTTGTCGACGCCCTTGGCCTCCATCTCGCGGTCGAAGGTATCGATGTAGCGGGTGCACTCCCGCCGCAAGCCGTCGATGGCCGCCTGCGGAATCACGCTTTCGAGGATGAAGAAGCCCTGGCTGCGGTACTGCTCGATTTGTTGGTCGGTGATTTGCATGGGTAGGGTCTCCGTGACTGGTTGTTTTTGCGCAACTATTCATCCATCAACGGATTTAGGGAACAAGTTGAACGGACAAGATAGCGCGAATCCGCTCTGCATGAAGTTGGGCGATTGAGCGGGTCTAAAAAAACAGATGGTTTAACCGACCGCTCTTCCGTTCAATCGGTTCTAAAAAAATCCGTTGACAGCTCTTCTCCTGAATACACCGAACAGTTACGCTTTTTCTATCATACACCCGGAAAAAGATACGGCAAATCCTCGATCCGCCGCCAGCCCGCGCCCCGCGCCATCGACTCGACCCGGATGTCATCAAAATACGCGTCCAGCACCGCTGCACGCTCCATCGCCAGCGGCGGCGAGCAGTAATCCTCTTCCTCCCACACAATGCGTTTATCTTCAGCCACGCGCGCGCCCTCCAGCCCCTTGGTCAGCGAATGGCCAAAGGGCTTCAAGTCAATAAAGGCGCGCTGCTGGAGCTGGTCGCGCAGCTCGTCAAGCCGCTCGTCTTTGGCCTGGGCCGAAACAAGGTAATATGCCATGTTTTCCTCCTATCCGCGTTTGTCTGCGTCCATCTGCGGTTCCCATTCACTTTGCTCAACAAAGTTCTTGCTAATCGTGTGATTCAGTGGCTTCAGCGTCTCATACAGCTTCACATACACTTGCTCGTGGCGTGCGGCGTAAAATGCGTGCAGCCGCGCGTCCGGCTCAATCGTCTTCGTCGCGATCCGCACCTGCTGCAGCGCCTGCGCAAAACTATCGTACACCCCCGCGCCAATGCCGCCCAGCATCGCCGCGCCCAGGCAGACCGCCTCCTCCGTCTGCGCCACGTGGAAGGGCAGGCCGCTCACCGCCGCCTTGATTTTTATCCAGAGTTCGTTGCGCGCGCCGCCGCCAATCGCCAGGATGTGCTGCGGCGCAAGGTCGAAGCGTTCGCTCATAGTGACGAGCGAGGCGTAGGCTTCGTGGGCCAGCCCTTCGAGCACGGCGCGGGCAAGGTGGCGGCGTTCGATGTCGGTGGAGAGACCGAGAAATGCGCCGCGCGCGAGGGGATCGTCCTGGGGCGGGTTGGCCATGCGCAGGTGGGGCAGAAAGAAAACGCCGCCGCTACCGGGCGGGGCGTTCGTCGCCAGCGCGACAAACTCCGCGTAGCCAACTTCCGGCTCGCCCAGCAGCCGACGGCCCCAGTCGACCGCGCCGCCGGAGAGATACATGCCGCCCATTGCATAGGCTCGCTCCGGCACGACGTGTGCGCCCTGTGGAAAGCCCACGGCGCGCTCGGAATCCAGCACGGGCTGAGCCAGCGCGACGAAGAGACTCTCCGCCGTCCCCATTGAATCGACCATCTCCCCATGCTCGGTGATGCCCAGTGCAAAAGCCCCGCAGACGTGGTCCTGCCCCCCGGCGGCGACAGGCATACCAGCGCCCAACCCCGTTGCCTGGGCCGCGGCGGCGTGCACATCGCCCACATGTGTGCCGCTGGGCACGGCTGTCGGCAGCAGCGAGGCGGGCAAGTTGGCGCGCGTCAGCAGATCAGCCGACCACTCGCGGCGGGCCAAATTGAAGAGCAGAGTGCGCGAGGCAAGCGAATAATCCGCGGCCTGCTCGCCGCAGAGCTTAAAGGCGATCCAGTCCGCGACGTTGAGCCAGCGCGCGGTGCGCCGCCACGCGTCCGGCTCGTTGTCGCGCAGCCAGAGCATCTTGTTCGCGCCGTAAATCACCCGCGGCGAGAGCCCCGTGGTGCGCAGCGTGCGATCCCAGCCAACGTGTGCGTGCCACCACTCGGCCTGAGCAATCGTGCGCCGGTCGAACCAGGCAATGATGTTGTGCGTCGGCTCGCCGTGCACGTCCAGCGGCACGCCGGATTCGCCGACGCTGGCGACGGCAACGCTGGCGGGCGCGTACTCCGCGGGCAGCGCAGCAACAGTCTTACGCAGCACAATACATGTGCCCCGCCAGAGTTCATCCGGCTCAAAAAAGGCCCAGTCCGCGCGTGGATGGTGAGTTGGGGTCGGCACGCCAGCGCTGGCCAGTGCGCGCCCGTGAACGTCAAACGCGGTGGCTTTAATGCTGGTCGTACCGATGTCGAGGCCGATGATAGTGGGAGTCATACCCTATTTTAGCGCAACGGCCTAGGGATGCAAGCAGCAATTTCAAATTTGGGCCGCTTGCTGCACAGTTGAAAAGAGTTTCGCCGCGGATTACGCAGATTTTTGTCTCTGGCTCCGCGCAATCCGCGGCGAAACTCTCTTCTGGCAAGTTAAATCTGGAATTGCTGGGCTATAAGGAGAAGATTTTTAACGCGGAGAGCGCGGAGGAGCTCCACGGCCCCCTACGCCTTCTCCGCGCTCTCCGCGTTGAACTCTTCACCCATACACCCGTTCCTCTAACTGTCCCAACACCTCCGCCACCTGCGCATTGTGGGCAACAACGGTGAGGGCATCCAGCAGAACAATGACCTTTTCGCGATTCTGCTCAAAGCGCACTTCATCCAGCAGGCCGGGCAGCAGCGATCGGTCGCCGGGCATGGCGGCCACGGCGGCGACGAGGTAGCGGTAGACGTCGAGATCGTCGGCGGCGTGCAGGTAGCGCCAGAGAAAACTTTGTTCGTGGGGGCCGCTTTCGTGGTGGAGCAGCAGGTCGAAGAGGCCGAGCAGGATGATCGGCTGCGCGGTGAGCGGCGGCTGATTGCTGCTGCGCTGCTCGCGCTCGCTGCCGGTGTAGCGCGCTAACAAATTGGGCAGCAGCGATTCCGGCAGCGCCGTCAAGCTGCGTAAACACTCGGAAGCCACCTCCGGCAGCAGCGTCGCGGGATTTTGCATGGCGTAGAAGTAGAGCGGCAGCAGTTCATCCAGCACGCCGAGCACGCGCGCCGCGCTCAAGGCTGGCTCGCCGGACATTTGGTCGGTGTAGGGATCGGCCAGCAGCCGTGTGGCGTGGAAGCGGGCCAGCTCGTCATCCTGCTCGCTGAGCGCCACGATGGCGTTGGCGCGCAAGAGCTGTGCCTCTTCAAAGAAATGGGGCGGGAGCCATTCATACGTTGAGACGGCGCGCTCAAATAGCGCGGCGTCTGGCGGCTGGGCGATTGGGCGGAGCGCGTTGAGAATGCGCGTGCGCTGCGGTGTACCGGGGTCGAGCATTTCGCCGCGGTTGGCAAAGTGGTGAAAGAGCTCGACGAGGGGCGGTCGCGCTGGCGGATGGGGCGTAGCGATGAGCACGTCCAGCGCGGCCTGGAGCGTTTGGCGATCCGCGCTGGGGGCAAGTAGCGTGGCGGCGAGCGCGGCGCGGGCTTCGGGCTGCTCGCGCAGGTCGCGGAGCTGTTGAATAGTGGTCATGGTAATGCGAAGCGCTGCTTCGCTCGGGGTAGAGTCAACGTCGGTAGAGTCAACGTCGTCGGATTTGAATTATTGCGTTCGTTGGTCAGGTGGCGCGAAGCAGCGCTTCGCGTTACGTTTGACAGTCGGCGCAGAGGCCGTAAAATTCGAGCAGGTGGCTCTGGGCCACAAAGCCGTAGCGCGCGGCGAGGTCGGCGGTGAGCTCGTCCGCCACGCAGCGGTCAAAGTCGATGACCTTGCTGCACCGATTGCAGACCATGTGGTGGTGGCCGCCCGTGGCGCGGATAAAGTAGCTGGGGCCGTGGATGCCGCCCTCGTTGCCCATGTAGATGGGGCGGATGACGCCGAGCTGCGTCAACAGATCGAGCGTGCGATAGACGGTGGCGCGACCGATTTTTGGGTAGGATTCGCGCGCCCGGTTGAGGATGTCCATTGGCGCGAGATGGTCGCCGCCCTCCTCGATGGCCTCCAACACGGCCCGTCGCGGCGGGGTAATTTTGTAGCCGGCCTGGCGCAGTTGGTCGATGAGTTCTTGCATAATCAGTTTGTCAACCAAATCGGTCGCTGCCCCACTTCAACCAGTTGATGCTGCTCGCCGCTCTCGACATCCAGCAGCCAGATCGAAAGCGTTATGTCCGGGCCGCGAATCGGGAAGCGGTGGTAGAGCAGATAGCGGCCGTCCGGCGACCACTGCGGCGGGCCGTAGTCGACTTCGTCGTCGTTGGTCAGCGGGCGAGCGTCCGTGCCATCGGCGCGCATGAGCCAGAGCTGCTTGGTGCGCGTGGCGTTGGGACCAGCAAAGGCCTTGCGCCGAAAGGCAATCCACTCGCTGTCCGGCGAGAAGGCGGGCAGGTTGTCCTCCACGGGCGTGGCGTCCAGCCCCTCGACGCCCGGATTGTCCACGAGGCTGAGGTTGGTTCGTTCACCGGTGGCCGGGTTGGCCAGGATTAGGTGGACGACGAAGTAGTCACCGCTTTGGCCCGATTCGCTGTAGAGCACCTCGTTGCGCTGCGGATGCCAAATTGCCGCCTCGCCCGTCGAAGTCTCGTAAAACTGTCCGTTGCCCGTTTGCAGATTGTAGACGCCCACCCCCACGGGATTGGGCGAGACGTAGCTGATCGATTCACCATCCGGCGACCAGCGTGCGCCAAAGGAGAGCGTCTGGCTGTCGGCGAAGACGGGCAGCGTTTCACCGCTTTCGATGTCGAGCAGCCAGAGCCGCGGCGGGCTAAAGGTGGAGGCTCCCGCCTGTTCGGCGCTGCGTCGGCTGTAGGCCAGCAGGCGAGCGTCCGGCGAAAAGGCGTCGACGCCGCAGAAGGCCGCGTCGCAGTCGACGAGCGACTGGCGCTCTTGGGTGGTCGGGTTCAGCCGCAGCACGTCCGCCGTGCCGTCCTCGGCCAGCGCCGTCAGCGCAATGCCCGCGTCGCCCGGCGCGTCCTCGTAGCTCCACACGTTGAGGCTGGCGTCGGTAAGCTGGATCGGCTCCACCGGTGCGGCGCTCGCCGTCGCTAAATCACCCGCTTCTGAATCACTCGCCGCAGAATTACCCGACGCGGAGAAGGGCAGCAGAAAAAGATGCGTTTGGCCTGCTTCGCTTACGCGCGAAAAGATAATCTGCGGGCCATTCGTACCGATTACAGGGGCGGCGCGGCTGTTCCACCAGGCAACGACGCCAACAAGAACAACCAGCAGCACAGACATCACCAGCACAATACGGTCAAGCGAGAGAGACTTCATCTAGGAGGAACTTTACGGGTAGAGATAGGGAAAGTTGGGTACGTCCACCTGCGCCAGTTCGTCGACTTGCAGCACGGGCAGGCCGCTCTCGCCGCCCTCGCTAAAGATGCCGCGCACCTCCACCCACTCGTTGGTGACAAGCGCCTCGGCGTCCGGCGCTTCGGCGACAAGCCACGCAATTTGTGCGTCCGCCGCACAGCAGCTGACGGTAAAGCGCGCCACGAGAAACTGATTCTCTGCCAGCCGATCGTCGTGAAAGACAAAGCCCGTTACCAGCGCCTCTTCGCCCACGTACTGCGCCGGGTCGCCGCTTTGAAAGGCACGCATCCAGTCTAAAATGTTGCGTGAGAGAGCGGATTTCTCGGCGGCGGCCTGCACCGTTTGCGGCAGCGCCGAGCTGCGGATGTCGATTTCGCGGTTATCCAGCGCCGAAGCGCCGAGCGGCTGTGCCGGAACGAGCAGACCGAGCAGAATCGGCAGCGCCACGATCAGCGCCCCGCCCCAGCGCAGCCGGTGGTGAACGTGCTCGGCGTGATCGTGATGCGCGTGGTCGTGATGCGCGTGGTCGTGGGTTGCGTGGTCGTGGGTTGCGTGGTCGTGGGTTCCGTGATCCGTGTGATCGTGGTTGTGCGCTGGCTCATTGCTGCTTGGCCAGCGGTAGCTCAGGGCGACAATTACCAGGCCGATCATGCCGAGAATGGTCAGCCACCAGAAGCGCGGGCTGATGTAGTAGCTCAGCGTGCCGCCCGTGAGGCGCGTCCACAAGAAAAGCGCGATGCCGAGCAGCAGCAGCGCCTTGCCCGCCGTTTGAATGCGACTTTGAGTCATTGAAATCTCTCCTTATGCCAACAAGTTCCACGCCACGCCCACGAGCAGCGCCAGCAGCAGCGGCAGCAGAATCAGGTAGGCGACGATGCGGCGCTTGAACACGCCCAAAAACATTAGCGCGCTTTTAATATCGACCATGGGGCCGAAGACGAGAAAGCTCACAATCGCGCCCGTGGAAAAGGTTCCGGCGAACGAGAGCGCAATAAACGAATCGACCGTTGAGCAGACGGAGAGCACGAAGGCCAGCGCCTGCATCGCCAACACCGAGATCACCGGCCCCTGGCCTACGGAGAGCAGCACGGATTGTGGCACAATCGTCTGCATCGTCGCCGCCAGCATGGAGCCGATGATGAGATAGCGGCCCATGTCCAAAAAGTCATCGCCCGCCGTATTGAGCGCGACCTGAATGCGCTGCGTGCGCGGCAGGTGGGCAAATTCGGCGGGGCTGTGATCGTGGTGGGCAGCGGCGTGGGCGTCGTTGACGGCGGGCAGCAGCGTTTCGTTTGGCTTGGCAAAGTGGAAGATCAGGCCGATGATGGAGGCAATCACAAAGCTAAAGACGAGCCGGCCGATCAAAATTGGGCCAAAGCCAAAGGCGGCGTAAGTGCTGGCAATCACGATGGGGTTGACGACCGGGGCGGCGAGCAGAAAGGATATGCCAATTGACATCGGCAGCCCCTTTTCGTAGAGCCGCCGCGTCACCGGTACGACGCCGCACTCGCAGACGGGAAAGACCAGCCCCATCGCTGCCCCGGAGAGCGCCGCGCCCACGGGGTTGCGCGGCAGCCAGCGCTCCAGAATTCGCTGATCAACGAAAACGGCGATAAAGCCGGAGACGATGGAGCCCGCTAATAGAAAGGGCGCGGCTTCGATAAAGATGCCGAGAAAAATGGTCGTAAACGTCTGGAGCCGCTCGACAAAGAAGACGCGCCCGACGCCCGTTGTCAGCGTATCTAAAAAGAGCGAGGCCAGCGCCAGCGAGACGAGCGCCGCCGTAAGCAGCCAGCGCAGCAGGCGACCGTGTCGCGCCGTCGATTCTGCCGTTGGCTCTGCTGCTACATCCGCGCGGGTGGTGTGGTGGGCTGTGGTGAGCTTCGTGGGCTTGGTGGGTTTGGTGGGCTTGGTAGAGGGTTGGTTGGAAAGCATAGAGAATTTCGTAAAAGGTTTTGCCAAACAGAGTTGACGCTTCCATCTCTTCGGGCGCGTGTATTATACTTGCTGTGATTCAATACTTGAAATTTACTCTCAATAGCGCGTTTGTAAGCGAGTTGCGCGCGTCGAGGGAGAGTAGAGCGTTTGAGGTCTTTGGTTAGGCGGAGAAGATTTGTCACATCTTCAGTCCGAGCTACATAGATTATGCAATAAACATAGAATTTGACCGTTACTTTGTCTCAAAAATAGCGTCATCCCCTGTGGAAATGTTGTGGACGATTTGGACACAATCGATCATCAACCAGATACTTTTTGAAACTTACCGCTAACTCAACAGGAGTTTTTATGTTTTCTACACCCCTTGCCGTTGCCCTGGTGGCAATTTATAGCCTTTTCTTTCCCACCGCGCCTTCGCTTACCGCGAGCACAGATATTGCGGTTGAGGAAGGCATTACCATCACCGACAACATTACCGCGACCGTCGAGCGGCGGCTCGGCGACGCCGTCGAGGCGGACAATCTCACGATCTACGAAATTGGCGAGCGGCCCGATGCGGACGATGTGCTGGCAGATGTTGTGGCCGGTGAGGCCGAGACGGTGCTGGTGGTGAAGGATGTCTTTACCACGATCAACGGCTCGTGGGCAGCGGGCGGCGACCCGCACAATGCGCCGTCGTGGGCCGCGCCGGACTACCGCGTCGGCAGCTTTGACGACAGCGACAAGTCGCGCATCTTCTTTGCCGCCGTGCTCGATGCCGAGGGCAACCTGCTGCGCGAGGAGCCGCTGGTTTTCTGGTCGGATGGCGTGGCGCGGCTGGGCGATGCGGGCTACGGGGGATTCTATGAAACGCGGACGAAGTTTAGCTCCGGCTGGGCCAACAGCGGGCTGGCGTCCAGCAGCGTCTACGACCCCGATGCGGGGCTGGCGGGCCCCTGGTGCGCGACGCTCGGCAGCGGGGCCGATAGCGCGGCGGAGGTGCTCTGCGGCGTGGGTCTGCCGAACGATCTGAACGTGTCGACCTTTGTGGTGTGGCAAGAGGTAACCGTGGAGCGCAGCAGCGATTCACCCGATGATGACGATGGAGACGATGAGAGCGGCGAGGGAGATAATGACGACGGAGAAGGAGAGGGCGACGATGAGGGTGGCGACGATGAGGGTGGCGACGATAGAGACGATGACAGCGGAGACGATGACAGCGGAGACGATGACAGCGGGAACGACGATGAGTCCAACGGCACAATCCCCGCGCTTGAGCGACGCACGAGCGACTGGTTCGAGCCGCTCAACCTGACGATCCACGCCCTCGACGAACGGCCCGATGCCGAGGAGACCAGCGTGCCCGGCGATATCGTCTACCTGATCAAGGACGTGTGGACAACGCGCGATGGCTCGTGGGAGCCGTCGGACGCACGCGGGGCAGCGCCGACCTGGGCGCGCGAGGAATACCTGCGGCCGATCGGTGCGCCGGATTACTTTGACGATGCGGGCGGCGACCACCACCTTTTCGCCGCCGTTATCGGGCTGGACGATGAGTACGTGCGCAGCCAGGAAATTTTGTACTGGTCGGACGGGCTGGCGATGCTCGGCGAAGAAGCGTACGACAGCTACACGGTGCGCGAGACGAAGCAGGGCTCCGGCTGGATCAACATTCCCATTGGCCCCGGTAGCAGCTACGTGCCCGAACGTGACGAAGCGGGTCCCTGGTGTTGGACGCTCGGTGAAGGGGCGGTGGGCGTGGCCGAAGTCTTCTGCGGCGGCGGCTTGCCCGCCAATCAGCACGTATCAACCTTTGTGGTGTGGCAGGCGGTCGAGCTTGTCGACAACGGAGGAGGCAGCACCCTGCCAGAGTTCGAGGTTACGGACAGCGTCTACCTGCCGCTGGTGACGGCTCGGTAAACGGTCGTAAGGGCACGCCACGGCGTGCCCTCACGCTGCCAGCAATTCCTCCAGCACCGCGGCCACTCCATCTTCATCGTTGCTGGGCGCAACTCGATCCGCGACGGCCTTGACTTCGGAGACGGCGTTCTCCACGGCGACACCCAGCCCCGCTTCGCGCACCATCTCCACGTCGTTGATATCATCGCCAAAGGCCACGACGTTCTCCATTCCCCAGCCCCAGCGCGCGGCCAGTTCACGCAGGGCCATCGCTTTGGAGGCGTTCGGCGCCATCATCTGCACCATGCTCACTTTGGACGAGACGAGAAAGCCCGCGCCATCGCTGATCGCTTCGATTTGGTCGCGCAGGGCGTGAAAGTGTTCGCTCGTGAGCAAAATTTTGGCGGTGGGCTGGTCGGCTAAGGTGAGCAAGTCCTCGGCTAGGCGCACATCCTCGCGCGCCTCGTCGCTCTCCACCAGCCGGTTGACGTGCAGCAGATCGTCGACCTCCAGGCCGATGCGGCTTTCGGGCAGCTCGCGCGCGAAAAGGTCGAGCAGCCGCCGCACCGTCTCCGCGGGCAGCATGTTGCGATAAATCTCTTCGCCATTTTCAAAAGCCAGCGCGCCGTTGTAGCAGACCCAGGGCGTGTCGTGCAGCACGTTGGGGATTTTGCGCGTCCAGCGCGGGGGCCGACCCGTGGCGATGACGACCCGTCCGCGTTCGACGCGCCAGCGAGCGATGGCGGTCAGCGCGCGTTCGCTGATTGTCCAGTCGTTGCGCACGAGCGTGTCGTCGAGATCAATGGCGGCGATGTGAAGGTTGTGAGGCATGAGTGGAGTGTGGTGGTTAAGGGGCATTAATAGGTAAATCATCGCAGGTTTCGATTAGATTGCTGCGACAGAGCAGGGCGCGCGCGACACTTTGTGGCGCAGGCTCGTCGCCGCTGTCCGGTTCACCATCTGGTCCGACAGCAGCGGCATCAAGCTGACGCAGGGTCTCGGTAGTGAGATAGCTGCCCAATGCCTCCAGGAGATTGCTCAGCTCTGGGTAGGCCACCAGCACTTCCTCCCGCACCAAGGGGCTGAGGGAGAAAGCAGGGATAGCCGAGCCTGTATCTGTCAGCACGTGCAGCCCCTCGACATCAATCTGTCCATCCAGACGCGACGTCCCCAGAACATCGCACTCGCCGACGGCGTAGCTGGCGTAGAGTTCATTTCTGGGCAGGATGCGTATTTGTTCGGCAGGTACTTGAAAGTTGTACGTGGCCTGAACGGCAAACAGCCCGCCTTGCGAGCTGTCGTTATACGTATTGAAAAACGAATCGTTTATGCATAGCGTCAGCGGTGAGTCATTGGCGTTGGTGTAGGCTGCTAAGTCGTCGAGGGTTTCCAGCCCAAGCTGTTCGCGCAGGAGCGGTCCGACAAGCAGGGCGTAGGAGCTATCCGCCCGGCTGGGCGGCAGCCACGCGACGCCCTTTGGCGCATCCAACCGCCGGATGAGGCCATAGGCTACTTCACGCTCGCGGGGTAGCGCAAAATTGGGTATCCCATAAAAGAGCGATAGCCCAATCCCAGTCGATTCGAGATAGAGATCAATCTCATCTGCGCGCAACGCTTCGCGCAGGGCCGCGGCGTCGCCCAGCCCAAACTGTTCGCTGACGCCAAAGCCAACGTCCGCCAGGAGCAGCGAAACGAGTTCGCCGTAAAGAGCGCTGCTTACCTCGCTGCCGCTGGCGATGCGGATAGTTGGCACATTGTCAGTCGCCGCGACTTGGGCGGCAAGTGCGCCGCGGGCAGCGGCAAATTCCTGTTCGAGCGGCGCGCGCAGCGACTGGATAGCGGCTTCACCGTCAGCTGGCTGCGCTGGCCCGGCGCGCTCGCTGGTCGAGTCTTCGTCGCTTGAGTCTTCGTCGCTTGAGCCTTCGTCGCTTGAGTCTTCGTCGCTTGAGCCTTCGTCGCTTGAGTCTTCGTCGCTTGAGCCTTCGTCGCTTGAGTCTTCGTCGCTTGAGTCTTCGCCGCTTGAGTCTTCGTCGCTTGAGTCTTCGCTGGCAGGAACCGTTGTTTCCATATCCGTTGTGGTTTCCACATCCGTTGTGGTTTCGGTAGGCGTAAGCGATGAGGTATCAGTGAGCGATGAGGTATCAGTGAGTGGCGATGTGCCATCGACGGCTTGGACGGGGCTGATTTGTTGCGTTTCTTCGAGGTAAATACGCGCTACGTCGGCGGCCTCTCGTTCATCACCGCTATCGGGTTCGCCATCCGGCCCATAAGCGACCTGAGCGTTGAGCTGGCGAATCGTCTGGTTGTCCAGCCGTTGAGCGAAATTGTCCAGCAGCGTTACCAGAGTGGGCAGCTCCTCAATAGAGGATTGGCGCATGGCGAGCGCGAGGTTGTTGGCGGGAAAGAATTCTGCCGGGTCGGCCAGGCCCGCCGTGGGATGAAGGGCCAGGTAGCCATCGGTGGCTTCACCAACCGCCACGTCGCAGGCGCCGCTGGAGAGCGCCTCGAACAGGCTGCCCTCCAGCGTTTGCGCATCCAGGGCGGCGGGGTCGAGCGCGTAGCTTTCGGCCAGCGCTGCCAGGTCAATCACAAGATCACCATCGGTCCGTGGTGGGAGGCAAACCATTAGTGGCGCATCGACGCCAACGCTGGCGGGCAGCCCGTCGAGGCTGGTGATGCCCTCTGCAACCAGCTCGGGCCCGGCGAGCAGCACCATGTGATTGTTCAGCGGCGAGCGCGAGAGCAGCGCCACACCGGTGATTGTGGCGTTCAGGCTCTGCGCCAGCGCGTGGGCTCGATCTGGGCTGGAGGGTAGGGCCTGCATGGGGATACCGTGGTGCATAACTAAGTCGGTGGCGACGAAGGTGGGGTAGAGATCGATTTTCTCCGTTAGCAGTGCTTGGCGAGCTGCATCGGCGCTTTGCATGTCCATTTGTGCGGATGCCTCGTAGCCCGCATCATTGAGCAGCAAAACGAGCATCTGCGCAAGTACCTGCTGGCCCGTTGCCTCTTGTGCACCCACGCTGATGGCAGCTGCCTCGATCAGGCCGTTGTTGCGCAGAAAATTCTGGGCGGCTTCACGCGGCTCGAGTTCGTCGCCGGAGTCGGTCACGCCATCTGGGCCAAGGCTGACCTGGGCGTTGAGCTGGGCCATGGTCTCGTCATCCAGGTAGCTGCCAAAGCTGCCGAGAATGTCGACCAGCTCGGGGTTGGTCTCGATGACCTCCGCGCGCACCACGGGACTCGGGTTGTAAACGGAGAAAAAGTTTAGCGAATCTTCAAGGGTGGCGAAGCCGTAGGCGGGAATGCGACCGTCGGTGGTGAAGCCCTCGGCCACGTCGCATTCGCCCTCGCGCAGGCTCTCGTAGGCCTGGTCCAGGTCCGTCAACACGATGTTCTCATCGTCAAAGGTAAAGCCATATTCCGCCTGTAAGCCTTGGAGCCCGTCCTGGGGACGGCTGAAGAATTCGCTGTCGATGCAGAGCGTGAGCGCGGTTTCTCCCGCAGCCATGTAGTCGGCCAGCTCCTCCATCGTCTCCACTCCTTCATCGACCAGATCCTGGCGCACCATCAGCGTGTAGGTGTTGTTGAAGGGTGCGGGCGGCAGGGCGACCAGACCGTCGGCGGCGTCGAGCGAACGGGCCAGCTCGTAGACGCGGCTGGGCTCGGTGGGCAGAGCGTTGGGCGGCAGGCCGTGGTGGATGGACAAAGTCGTGCCGGTATACTCCGGATAGAGGTCAATTTCTCCTGCTTCCAGCGCCTCGCGCACCACATCCGTGGCGCCGGTCCCCGTTCGATCCACGACGCTGTAGCCAGCGTCTTCGAGCAGCAGCACCAAAATCTGTCCCAAAATCAGCTGCTCCGTAAAGTTCTTCGAGCCTACTGTAATGGCAGCTGCCTCGATCAGGCCGTTGTTGCGCAGAAAATTCTGGGCGGCTTCACGCGGCTCGAGTTCGTCGCCGGAGTCGGTCACGCCATCTGGGCCGAGGCTGACCTGGGCGTTGAGCTGGGCCATGGTCTCGTCATCCAGGTAGCTGCCAAAGCTGCCGAGAATGTCGACCAGCTCGGGGTTGGTCTCGATGACCTCCGCGCGCACCACGGGACTCGGATTGTAAACGGAGAAAAAGTTTAGCGAATCTTCAAGGGTGGCGAAGCCGTAGGCGGGAATGCGACCGTCGGTGGTGAAGCCCTCGGCCACGTCGCATTCGCCCTCGCGCAGGCTCTCGTAGGCCTGGTCCAGGTCCGTCAGCACGATGTTCTCGTCGTCAAAGGTAAAGCCATATTCCGCCTGTAAGCCTTGGAGCCCGTCCTGGGGACGGCTGAAGAATTCGCTGTCGATGCAGAGCGTGAGCGCGGTTTCTCCCGCAGCCATGTAGTCGGCCAGCTCCTCCATCGTTTCCACCCCTTCGTCGACCAGCTCCTGGCGCACCATCAGCGTGTAGGTGTTGTTGAAGGGTGCGGGCGGCAGGGCGACCAGACCGTCGGCGGCGTCCAGCGAACGGGCCAGCTCGTAGACGCGGCTGGGCTCGGTGGGCAGGGCGTTGGGCGGCAGGCCGTGGTGGATGGACAAAGTCGTGCCGGTATACTCCGGATAGAGGTCAATTTCTCCTGCTTCCAGCGCCTCGCGCACCACATCCGTGGCGCCGGTTCCCGTCCGATCCACGACGCTGTAGCCAGCGTCTTCGAGCAGCAGCACCAACATCTGTCCCAAAATCAGCTGCTCCGTAAAGTTCTTCGAGCCTACAATGAGGGAAACGCCCGGCGCTGACTGCGCTTCGTCGCTGTCCTCTTGCGACAGCGCAGCAGGCGCATCGAGCAGGGGTATACTTAGACAGAGCAAACTAAAAACGATTAGGAGCCGCAGAAATCCGGCATGTTGTTTGGTCATCTTATTCCTTGTCGCTGAGTGGGGCTCAACTGTGTTTGGTTATTGATGCGGCCTTCATGTTACTCTTCGCAGCTTGTCCAAGCCGCTACGGTATCCTCGTGCTCTGCCAGCCAGGTAGACACGTTTTGTGTTTCAAACTGCAGGTCGCCGAGGGCAAGCCGATCCTCCAGTAGGCTGTAAACGCAGGGGGCTTCTCGCTGCAGCGGTGTATAGAGGGTGGAGTGTAGGAGCGGGTACCAACGCTGGTCGTTCGTCCGTGCGTAGACGCCCATCACATTTAGGCGATCGCCGTACTGGGCCAGGTACTGGCTGTCGCGGGGGAAGGCGTGGCAGAGCGTCAGATCAACAGGCTCCGCGCCCTCCTCCTGCGCCAGCGACCGATACAAACGCTCGACGCTGCTAAAGGGTTCAACGCGAACCGCGTAGTCGAACTCGTCGGCCAACACGCGCGCAACGATTTCTGTTGCAAAGGAGCAGCCGCTGTCGCCATCAAGAGCGCCAAAGACCAGTTCGTCGGCAGACGCATTGGCCAGGGCGACTGTGGTTGCTGTCGTCGTGGTGCTATCGGCGGTGGTGCTGTCGGCGGTGGTGCTGTCGGCGGTGGCGATGGATTCAACCGCAGCGGGTTCGGGCGAGGGGTTGGGCGCGGGCGGAATCGGCACTTGGGCGGCAAGCGATGCTGCGACACTGGGCAGGTTGGGATCAAACGCCGCTTCTACAAAGAAATCGAACGTGCCGCGGGTGGGTGGGGGGACAACCCGCGTAAGCGGCTCCTGCGGCCAGCTTGAGTTAATGTCCGACCAGAGTTCTGCGCTCGTAAAGGCTTCCTGCAGCTGGGAGAAGGTGAGCGCCTGCGCAAAGGGATTGCTGCTGCTGACGACCACGGCCAGCGCATCCGTTGCCACCATAAACTCCAGGGGCTCGCGCCCGCTGCCGAGGCACGCGGCCCGTTCGTCCTCGCGGATGGGACGGCTCGCCATCGCGATATCGACGCGGCTCTCTGCGTCGCCCATGCAGAAGCGGTTGATGCCTTCGCCCGAGCCAACGGGATTGATGATGACGTTGCCAACGTAGCCCGCTTCCACGAAGCGGTCGCGAATTTGTTCGCTCAGCGGTGTAACGGTTGTGCTGCCCTCGACGATCACTGTATTGGCAGCCAACCCGCTTGCATCACAGGTGGGCACGCCGCTACGTCCCAGCACTTCGTTAAAGCGATTGATATTTTGCGCGAACTGTATGGTACTGGGCGGGAAGATGCCAACCGCCCGCCCGGCCACGTCGACATTGCCCAGGTAGCAGGCCAGGTAAGCCGCAATTTCCGGCTGCTGCAGAGCGCTGGCTGTCGTGTAAAGAAAGAGGGGCCGCATCAAGGGATAGTCGACGGGCAGATCGCTTTGGGCACTCAGATTGACGAACCCGCTACCCGTAAGCGCGGGCAAAGCGAGCGCGCGCAGCTTGTCGCGCTGCGCCGTGTAGTTGTCGAAGGAGACGAAGCCAAGGGCGTTCTGATCATCGTACACCAACTCGGTGATTACCTCGTCGCTGAGGCTGGTGGTGAGCCGCGTGGCTGCCAATATCTGAGCCTTTACGTCGCCAACGCCCGCTGCATTTATACCCGGCTGCGCGGCCGCGGTCGACGTTTGGGCGTTCGCCCCGGTACCGTCCTCCGGCGCTGCTGGGGTTGCCCCGGTGGCGGAGACAACTTCGACAGCGATTGGCGTTGCTGGCTCCACTGCACCAGCCGCCGCGATGGAGCCGGCAACGATGCTCACCGGCGTGGCGGGCGCGGATACATCAGACGTGGACGCAGCAGGCGGAGGGCTGGCCGCCGGTGCGTCGATAGCAACGGAGCTTAGCAGCGAATCCAGAAGACCAAGTCCTTCGCTGGAGGAACCGTACAGCTGCAAGCCCACCGTTATGCCAACCAAAACCAGTGCGACGATGCTCAACAGTAGGTAGACGATATTGTCTCGAAAATTTCTCATGGCGAAAAGTAGGTGCTGTGGTGGACAGATGGTGGACGTACGTCTAAATGTCGCTTAAAAAAAGTTGTAAAAATCACAGGCGACTGCACTGGCAATATCTTTGGCGCCGGCGCTATTCAAGCTGGGGTCTGGGCGTATTGGGGCCGCTGGCGGGCAACATCGGCTCCGCAATATAGGACAGCGGAATCTCGCCCGTTAGCGCGTGTAAGAAGGCAGCAATTTCGCTGATTTCCCGCTCGCTCAACTCCTTGCCCAGCTGGTGACGCCCCATCAGCGCAACCATTTCCTCCAGCGTGGCGATGCTGCCGTCGTGTAGGTAGGGCGCTGTCTGCGTGACGTTGCGCAGGCTTGGCACTTTGAAGACGTGGCGGTCGCCTTCGCTGCCGGTTACCTCATATCGCCCCAGATCCCCCGTGCTGTAGGGAACGATTTCGCCCAGCTTTTTATAAAATAGGCCGCCCACGGTTGTGCCCAAGTGGCAGCCCGCACAGCCGACTTCGACGAAAGTCGTGAGCCCCTGCTGTTCGGCACCCGTTAGCTGGCTGGCGTCGCCCGCCAGGAAGCGATCAAAGCGCGAGGGGGTAAGCAGCCCGCGCTCAAACGCGCCGATGGCCGTGCCGACGTTGTCATAGGTGATGCTGTTGGCCTCGCTGGGAAAGGCTGCGGCAAACAGCAGCGCGTAGCCGGGAATCGAGCCCAACAGCGCTTCTACCTGGGCGGGGTCCAACATGCCCATCTCCGCCGCGGAGGTAATTGGCTCCATGGCCTGCTCTTCGACGGTTGGGCTGCGGCCATCCCAGAACTGCGCCACGTGCAGGGCTGCGTTGTAGACTGTTTGCGCGTTGCGGCGAACGGGCTCGCCCCGGTGGCCGAGCGAGCGCGGTAGGTTGTCTGCCCCATACTGCTGTAGCGGGTGGCAGGTGTTGCAGCTCATCTCCTGCGAGGCGGAAAGGCGCGGATCATACCAGAGCGTGCGTCCGAGCGCGACGAGCGCCTCGCTGCGTTCGTCGCCGAGCGAGGCGGCCTGGACGGGCAGCGGCTGAAAAAGGCTAAAGACGGCGGCGGGCACGTTGGCCAACAACGGCTGAACCGCCATCTCGCCATCAAGAGCGGCGGAGCCAAGCGAGCCGTTTACAGAGCCGCCCACAGAAGCATCCACAAACGCGGCCGGTTCACTGGCGGCGTTTGTGGATGCTTCTGTGGCGGGCGCGGCCATGCTCGCTGCATATTCTGCTGCCGATTGATTGGGCCGCTCACGCAGCAGATCACGAAAACTGATGACCAGGGAGAGGGCCACAAGCAACTCCACGGCAATGATGATGGTGATGAGCAAACGTTTAGTCATTGGTAAAAAGGTTGTTTACTCAACAATTAGTCGTCCCTGCATAAAGGGATAGTGGCCTTCAACCGTGCAGATTACCTGGTACTCGCCCACGTCCGGCGCAAAGAAGGTGAGCGTGGTTTGATTGTCGCCATAGACCATGCCCGCGGTGAAGAGAATTTTGTCGCTGCTCTGCCCCTCCGTAAAGGGAACGGGCAGCACAACATCTTTGTGTACGATGGCCCAGTTGTGATTCAGCTCTCCCCTATTGATGACGCGCACCTGTACCGGTGCGTTACGCTGAACCTGCCACACCGGTGGAGATTCGAGATTGTTGTTCTCGCTGCCGTAAAAAATGTCGTCGACCGTTACTTCTAATTCGGCAATGCCAGGACTGTTGCTGCTGACGCGCTGTATATAAATGTAGCTACCCGCAGCAGAAAGCAAGAGGATAACAGCCGCCAAAACAAGATAGGGGCCGCGCTGCCCCTCTTTACTCGAATCGGCGTTTTGCGCTCTTTGTTCCAACGACAAATGCGCCGCTGGCGTTATTGCCGCGGCGTCTGCTTGTTCGGGAGGGTGCTGTTCATCCATGATTGGCTATTTGAAGCTTTTGTTGCAAAGCGCATCCGCTCTCTTTATCGCAAGACCAACCGATTTTCCCGCACGCCATTTGATGTAACTTAGGCGACGCGCCCTGCCGCATCCGGAAATAGGAGCGATTCCAACACCGCATAGACGCGCTCGACCTGCTGTGCAGGGTGGGCCGGATCGATGAGGTCGTGGCGCAGCGCCCACGTTTCGTCAAAAGTAAATTCACGCACCGCGGCGTCGTGTCGCCGCCAGCGTGCCGTCAGCGTGGCGAGGCCGCTGCTGTCGACGGCCTCGTCCGTGGGATTGCTGATCACAAGCAGCCGCTCCACCAGCGGAGCACGCCGATCTGCGTGGGCCAAGACCGCGTTGCTCAAATGGACGACCGACGCCAGCGCGTGCAGCGGAAAGCGCGGATAGGCGTGCTGTGGGCCAGCGCGCTGATCGCGGCGCTCGGGGTCCCACCACTGGAAGCGGTTGGGCAGAAAGCGCAGCAGCGGGGGCAGCAGGCCCAGCAGACGCGTGTCGATGGCGTTCATGTGGTAAGGCGCGGAGATGATCGCTACTTCATGCACATCCGCGCGGTAGTGGGCCAGCCAGCCTGCCAGGACGCCGCCCATCGAAAAGCCGACGACGCTCACGCGCTCGCCCAGCCCGCTCGCTATATCCACCGCCTCGTTTGCCGCGGCGACCAAGCCGCTCGCCGTCAGCGTCGCCAGCGGCTGGGCCGAGCGATCGCGTAGGCCGTGGCCGGGCATCCGCGCCACGAGCACGTTGTGGCCGCGCGCGTGCAGCTGCTGCGCCAGTTGGTCAAACTGCTGCGGGCCGCTGGTAAAGCCGTGCAGCAGCACGATTGCCCGTTCGGTGCGTGCGCCGTGGTGGAGCAGACGTGTGCCTCCGCCCGGAGACAGGCACGCGCCCGTTTCCAGCGCATTGAGGATCGCCACGCGCTGCTGCGCCGCGGCAAAGGTCGCAAGCGGGTGTACCGATTCCTGGACGATGCGCAGCCAGCTCAGGGTCGATAGCGCCCGTGCTGCAATCAGCAGCGTGGTTAGCAGCGCAGCGAGCAACATTAGCCAGTTAAATAATCGTCGAAACATTTGGGGTAAGATATGCGTAAAGCAAATAGCGCGTGCATAATGTTGTGCAACGGCGCGGCGGTTTGTGCTTGACCGGTTGAAAACCGGTCTATTGTGCCATTGGCACCCAAGCGGGTCAACAAAGCTTTGCCGAAAGAGCTACCGGACTATCCACGAGTACACAACTCTTACTATGTCGACCCTCACAACGCCACAAATAACCCGCCCCGCCGACTCGGCCACAGCAGAAGCTCGCCCCGTGGCTGTACGCGAACGCATCGCCACCATCGACGTGCTGCGCGGCTTTGCGCTGCTCGGCATCTTGCTCGTCAACATGGCTGCATTTAGCCACCCAATCCAGCTCGAAGCGCTGCCCGGCGAAGGGATCAACGCGCTTAATACGGCAGCTGCGTGGTTTATCCGCTTTGCCGCCGAAGCCAAATTTTATTCGCTCTTCTCCTTTCTATTTGGCCTGGGCTTCACCATCCAGATGACGCGCGCCGCCGAGCGCAGCGTGGCCGATACCGATTTTCGGCGTCTCTACACGCGGCGTCTGCTGTGGCTTCTGCTCTTTGGCATTATCCACGGCTATCTCATCTGGGTAGGCGATATTCTCTTTCTCTACGCGCTGCTGGGCTTCCTACTGCTGACCATGCGCGACGCCACGCCGCCACAGCTTCTGCGACGCGCTGCCTTGCTGCTAGGGGCCTTCGTGGTGTTGATCTGGTTGAGCGTGTTGCCCGTCGAACTCGCCCGTCTAGCGCCGCCCGATTCGGGTGCAGCAGCGGAGATGGAGGAGTCGTTTGCGCAGCAGGCCGCCGTGCTGGAGGCGCAAATCGAGCGGGCGTATGAGGTTTACAGCCGCGGCAACTTCTTCGAGATTACCGCCCAGCGCGCCAGCGACATGCTCTTTATGTACACCGCACTGCTGTTTGCGGTTTTTACCGTGTTCCCCATGTTTCTGGTTGGCGCGTGGTTTGGCAAGCGGCGCATCTTCTACAACGTCGAGCAGCATCTGCCTCTATTTCGGCGGCTGCTGCTTTGGGGCGGCCTGCTCGGGCTGACGCTCAACGCCCTCTTTGCCAGCCTCGGCGCGCTGCTTGCACCGGGCGAGCTGTCGTGGCGCTTTGCCGCGGCCATCAGCGCACAGACTATTGGTGCGCCAGCGCTCATGCTCTTCTACATGGCCGCGCTGACGCTGGCGCTGCGGCAGCCGTGGGGGCGCTGGCTGGGCCTGCTCGCCCCGCTTGGCCGCATGGCGCTAACGAACTACATCGCGCAGTCGCTGCTCTGCACGCTGATCTTCTACGGCTACGGGCTGGCCTTTTTTGGGCGGATCAACAGCGCGGCGGGGCTGGCGCTGGCGCTGCTGATTTGGCTCGCGCAGATTCCGCTCAGCGCGCTGTGGCTGCGCTACTTTCGCTTTGGCCCGCTGGAGTGGCTGTGGCGGTCGCTAACGTATGGAGAGGCACAGCCAATGCGCAGGGTTGCGCCGGACGTTCTGGCGGAGTAGAAATTATGCTGTCCGATACTCCGGCGCAGATTCTCGATTCTTAACGTGCTGCGTCCGCTGGTGGCCCCACAGATCAAGGCGGTAGAGGTCGAAACGGCGGCGGCGGCGAGCAGGCAATAAAGCAGACGCAAAAAGGCCCGCCGAGTTCTCAGAACCCGGCGGGCCTTTTTCGTCTACCCCGCAGCCCGCGCGCGACGGCGGCGAGCCGCGCGATTTGGCCCGCTCGCGCTGCGGCCGCCCGTGCTGCGACCGCCCGTGCTGCGGCCACGGTGGCGCAGATAGAGCGTGACCGATGCGCCGATGACGGCAATGGCCGAAAGCAGGTGAACGGTGTTAAAGGGCGTGCCGGGGAAGAACCAAGAGTCGGTGCGGACAAACTCGATGAAGAAGCGACCAAGCGGATACCAAATCAGGTACATGAGCAGGATGTCGCCGGGGAGCAGGCGATCGGCAAAGCGGCGCGAGATCCAGAAAATTAGCCCAAAGCCAAGGAAATTCCACAGCGATTCGTAGAGAAAGAGGGGATGAAAGAGCGTGCTCGGCGGGTAGGCTTCCAGATTGTTGAAGGGCGGAATGCGGTGCTGCGCTTCAATAGCAAGGCCCCAGGGCAGCGTCGTCGGCGGGCCGTAAAGCTCCTGGTTGATAAAGTTGGCCCAGCGCCCAATCGCCTGGCCCAGCGGCAGGCCGAGCGCGACGGCGTCGAGATAGACCAGCACGGGCAGCTTGCGCACGCGAGCATAGAGCCAGAGCGCAAGCGCCCCAAAGATAAACGCGCCAAAAATGTGGATGCCGCCGGTCCAGATCGCAAAGATCGAGAGGGGATTATCCAAAAAACCGCCCTCGCCCAGGAGCAACTCGCGCGGCGCTTGAATAAAGACATAGTAGAGCCGCGCACCGAGCAAGGCCGGGATCAGCACCCAAATCAGCATATCCCAAACGCTTTCGGGGTCCTCCCCCTTGCGCGCGACATAGCGGCTGGCGACCCACGCCGCCACGAGCATACCCGTCACCAGCAGCAGGCCGTACCAGCGCAGGGCAATTGGGCCGGCCTGAAAAATGATGGGATCGAATGGTGGTTGCATAAAATTTCCTCACGTGTGGGGCGAAGCACTGCTTCGTCCAGTTGAAGTCAAGTTGAGTGCTGGTCAATCACCGGTCTTGGGGCTGGTGGAGCGGGCGCAAAGCAGCGCTTCGCGTTACTCGAGATAGCCCAGCGCCTTGAGGCGACGCTGCACCTGCGGGTCGCTCTGCTCGGCGCTCTGTTGTGCGGGCGCGGCAACGGCATCCCGGGTGCGCTTGAAGGCAAGCACCCGCTCGCGCAAATCATTCGCCTCGTCGACAAGCTCCCCGCTCAAGTCGCGCTTTTCCGTGGGATCAGCCAGGTAGTCATACAGCTCTTGATCATCATCCTCGCGCCGCACGAGCTTGTGCGAGGCGTGCCAGACGGCGCGGCGGGCCAAATCATAACGGTACTTGACGACGGATTCGGGCTGATTTTGCTGCATGATTGCCAGCACGTTGGAGGGCGGCACGGCCTCGCTGAAGACATCGTCGCCGTTGGGCTCGGTAATGTTTTCCCGCAGCGAGAAGGGCTGCTCGGCCTCGTCCGCCAGCCCCGCAGCGTCCAGCACCGTGTGAAACAAGCGCCGCGTCGAGACGACATCGTCGATCACCGTGCCCTGAACCAGCGCACCGGACGGGTCGCGCACGATGAGCGGCACGTGCGCCAGCTCGCGGTAAAGCATAAACGAGTGGCCCATCTGCCCCTTCTCGCCCAGGTGCTCACCGTGGTCGGCCACGATAATGACAAGCATCTCATCTAGCCGACCGCTTTCGCGTAGTTTGCCAAAAAACTCGCCCAAATACTCATCCTGATTGGCGACTTCGGCGTCGTACAACCCATCGTGCAGATCGCGGTGGGCGGCGGCTTTCTCGGGCGACACGGGGGCCATCCAGCCAAAGGGATCGGCGTTAAAGCGCCGCATGTAGCGCTGCGCCGCCCGGTCGTAGAGGACGTCAGGGGCAAAGTGCTCGAGGTGGCGCTGGCGCGGCTGGTAGGGCGTGTGCGTGCCCATGAGGTTGACGAAGGCAAAAATTGGCCGCCCCGCTGCTTCGTCGCGCTCCGTGTCGCGCTCGGTCAGCAGCCGCGCCGCATCGTCCAGCGATTTGGCCGTGTTGCCCTTGAAGCTGAGCGCCGTCTGCCACAGCGGAATCATAATCGGCGTAAAGGCAAAGGCCAGCAGCGCATCCGAGCGCGCAAAGGAATCCTGCAAAAAGTGCATCACCACGGCGAGCCGCCGCTTAAACCACTGGCGGTAGCGACCGATCAGCCCCCGCTGCTCGCCCGCTTGGTTGGGCCGCGAGGTGAGCCAGCCCGCATAGTTGAGAAAGCTCAAAAAGCCCCGCCGCAGGCCATTGTTGACAACGCCCACCAGCGGGTTGTTGCAAAAGGCCGCGGTGTAGTAGCCACCTGCGCGCAGCCGCTCGGCCAAGGTTGGCAGCGTGGGCGGAACAACGGAGTTGGCGTGCTGCGTCCGGTGGACGGAGGGGTAGGTGCCCGTAAACATGGAGGTGTGCGAGGGCACGGTCCACTGGGCGGAGGCCATGGCGTGGGCAAAGCGCGTGGCGTCGGCGGCGAGTGCGTCCAGGTGGGGCGAGGTGGGCTTGTCGTAGCCGTAGCACGACAGACGGTCGGCGCGCTGGGTATCCAGCACGAGAAATAAAATATCGGGTCGGGCCATCACAGCGGTTCCTGGGTCAAAGCGGCAACAGTGTCGCAAACGGCTTGGCATGAAGACTGGCAAGCAGACTTATTTGTCGGCGCTATTGTACCACCAGTCGAGATTGAGGTCATACTTTTGAGTGAGATTGTGGGTAACAGAAAATCGCTGCAGAGAAACGTTCAGAGATAGCGACGGTCGTGGAAGCGTCAAAACTTGTTATTCCCGTATAGGCGGGAATCTATGCTCGACCCACCAACCGAGTGCGGAAGGTCCTGTCAGCTCGTCTCTTGGCCTTTTGCTGCACGCCGATGTTCGGTGGCTACTGAAAAAAGGCTCTGAGGTCGCATGGCCCATAAAGCCGTCGTGACTTTGTCATGCTCGCGAACGCGCAATGGCGTTAAGTTAAGGTCACGCTGCTTGAGATTCGTGATTGGAGATTAGAGATTGAGCTGGTTCTACGGCACTGCCAATCTCCAATCTCCGGTCTTCAATTGCTAACTTAACGCCGTTGCGCGAACGCGGGAATCCAGGCAACCAAGATAGATTCCCGCGTTCGCGGGAATGACAAGATTACCCGGTCTCGAACAGACCAGCCCGGTTCTTTATACTTGCTTGATGCCCCGCCACTGGTCGCTGCGAACTGATTTGGGTGGAAAGGCTCGCGTCGCCGGCGCGCTCGGATACCAGTCAGTAATCCACGCGTCGATTGCGCTTCCTTTCGCCGCGCCGCTTCTTCTTGTCAAGACGCCGCTCCTTGGAGGCCCGCGTCGGTTTGGTCTTGCGCCGCTTCTTGGGAATTTTGGTGGCTTCGCGCAGCAGCTCGACGAGCTGCGCCACCGCCTCCTCGCGGTTGCGCACCTGCGAGCGCGACCCCCGCGCGCCAATTACCAGCACGCCGTCGTCCGTCAGCCGGCTGCCCGCCAAGCGACGCGCGCGCTGCTTGACCGCTGGCGGCAAATTGGGCGACGCCATCAAATCAAAGCGCAGCTGCACGGCGCTGGCGACTTTGTTGACGTTCTGCCCGCCCGGCCCGGAGGCGCGCACAAAATCAAAGCTTAACTCGTTCTCGTCGATAGCGAGGGTGTGGGTAATTGGAATCATCGATTATGATTGTAACATCGGGTAAACTATTGCTCTGTAAAACAAACTCGCTTCTCGTCGGCGAATATCGTCCAAAAATTGACAAGGCAAATACCGTAGGCAAGAAATTTATCCACGAAGAGCACGAAGGGACACGAAGGAAGAGGCTCAACGTTCTTTCCTTCGTGTCCCTTCGTGCTCTTCGTGGACCGCCTTCTTTCGCGTTTGCCGCTGCTCTATTTTTTGGAAAATTTTGGTAAATAGATTCGGGGATTTGTCCATGACCAATCGAGCCGCCTTCTGGGCGGGGGTGCGCGAGGTGGTGCCGCTGATGGTGGCGATTGTTCCGTTTAGTGCGCTGGCGGGCATTGTTGCGTTGGGGGTCGGGCTCTCTCGCGTGCAGGCAACGCTCTTCTCCGTATTGACCTTTGCCGGGGCTTCGCAACTGGCCGCGCTCGACCTGCTGGGGCGGGATGCGCCGCTGGTCGTCATCGTGGGCACGGCGGTAATGATCAACCTGCGCTATGTGATGTACAGCGCCTCGCTCAGCATCTACTTCCAGCGCATCTCCGCCGCAACCAAAGCCTTGGTTGGCTACGTGCTGCTTGATCAGCCCTTCGCCGTTTCAATGATTCGCTTCCCCCGAGAGCCGCAGTACGCGGGCGATGCCGGGCAGCCGCGTCGGCTCTGGTTCTATCTAGGGATGGGCCTCACCTCGTGGACGTGCTGGACGCTGGGGACGCTGTTGGGCGTGCTGCTCGGCGCCAGCGTGCCGAAAAGCTGGTCGCTGGATTTTGTGATTCCGCTCCTCTTTCTCGCGCTGATTTTTCCCGCCATTACGGATCGCGCCAGCGCCGCGGCGGCGCTGACGGCGGGCGTGGTGGCGCTGGTGGCATCGCCGCTGCCGTATAATTTGGGGCTGGCTACGGCGGCGGTTGCGGGGCTGGCAATGGGCTTGTGGGTAGAAAATCAACAGCCACTAGCACGAATCCTAGAAGAGCATTCCGCGGAGAAGCAAGCGTGAGCGACCAAACGATCTGGCTAATGGTGATTCTGGTGAGCGGCAGCGTCTTCCTGCTGCGCTCCTCCTTTTTCTTTCTGCGCGGGCACGTTCACCTGCCGCGCTGGTTCGAGCGCGCCCTGCGCTTTGTACCCGCCGCCGTGCTCTCGGCGCTTGTCTTCCCCGCGCTGCTGCTGGTGGAGGGCACGCCGAGCGTCGCCAACCCACGGCTGCTGGCGGGGCTGGTGGCCGCGGTAGTCGCCTGGCGCACGCGCAGCCTGCTGTGGACCATCGCCGTCGGCATGTCGATGCTGCTGCTGCTGCAAAATTTTATCTAGTATATGAGGACGCAAATGTCTAGGCGGCAACCAGCGCGTATCCCCATCAAGTCAACCGGCTTTCGGCCGCTTTTCTTCAGGCAAGCTGGTGGGCTTTAGCCACCAGCGACGGCGCACGCGAACCACCTGCTGATTTACGCCGCGCTGTACTAGTGTCGTGTCAAGGCCTAAATGATTGGGCAGATGGTGAGTTGGCCCGACCAGCGCCAACCGGCTTTAGCCGGTTTTTCCCAGGCAAGCTGGTGGGCTTTAGCCACCAGCGGCGGTGCACGCGAACCACCTGTTTATTTACGCCGCGCTGTACTAGCGGCATCACCGAGTCGACGAGGGGACGCCAATCAGATATTTGACGCCAATCGGCGAGAGCGGGCTGCTCGCCTCCCCCATGGACCACGTATATTTTGACCCGGTTTCCTCGTCGACCAACCCACCAAGCAGCGCGCGCAATTCATCCTCGTCATACGTGCGCAGGCAGGAGACCACGCCGTCAAACGCGAGCATGAGCGGCACAAGAGGCAGCAGATAAGTCCAAAACAGGTAGGCCGGCCGCAGCGGGCGCACCAGCGGCACGGCGACCAGCGCCACCAGCGGCAGCAGCAGCATCGTGAGCACGCCACGCAGGCTGCGCTCCGTCTGCTCGATAATGGCGATGCCTTCGCTGCGATTTACGGCGTCCTGCAGAATTGCACGGGCGGTGGCGGGGCGAAAGTGGTGAAAAGCGGTGAAGAGCGTGCGAAAGCCCGTCACGTGGGCAGGGACATCGGTTGCTTTGACGGGAGTCGGTTCGAGCGCAAGGTTCGCCGGTAAACTTCGCGTAGTTTGGCGACGTGCAACGGCTTTGCTGGGAAAGAGATCGGTCAGCAATACGTCGATCGGCGGCGCACCAGACGCTTGTCGCCGCGTGTTGAGCTTGCCTGTCAGCCGCAGCCACGGCCCGCCGCCGCCGGAGCCGAGATCGACAATTTGGGTTGTGCCGGTCGCGCGCAGGGCTTCGCCCAGCAGCGGCAGCACGCCGTCGTACTGCCGCCCCACGCTGGCGATCACGGCGAGCACGCCCGTCGCCGCATCGCGCACGGCGGGTGGACACCACGGCTGCTCGTGGATTTCGACGAGATGTCGACGAGCCATGGCGCTACTGCACCTGCTCGGCAATCCAAGCTTTCACGGTGTTATCCAGCTCGGTCAGCGTCAGCCCGAAGAAGTCTTGGACGCTCTGGGCGGTGAACTCCTCGCTCAGCTCCTGAAAAACGGCCTCCACCGCGTAGGCGCTCTGGTAGCGCGGCATTCGCCCCTCCACATCTTCGACGGGCAGCTCGGCGTAGGCCCGGTAAAAATCCAGCAGCGTCTGCTCGCCAAAGGTCTCGATCAGGTAGCCCACCGTAGCGCCGGAGAAGATGTAGCGGTAGTTGGTGGTTTCGCCCAAGTAGTCGTGCTCGCCCAGCTCCGCCAGCGTCGTCAACTCAACCAGATCGACCTCGTTCATGCGGCCCTCGGTAAAGAGCCGCGTACGCGCCTCGGTGGAATCCTCGCCGGAGTAGTGAACGGCGAGCCCTTCGCTCAACCAGGAGGGCGTATAGGGTCGCGAGCTTTGGGCAAAGGCGAGGTGCACCAGCTCGTGGGTAATGGTCGTCTGCCGCTCGTTGGGGTCGCGGCGGGGATCGGCCAGCGCTTCGCCGTTGAGATAAAAGGCGCGGTTGCGCACGTTGATGACATCGTCGACGGTCTCGTAGGTTGATAGCGCCACGCCGAGCAGATTGGCTCGGTTGGTGCCGGTCAGCTCATAGAAGTCACTGGCTGCTTCGGTAAAGTAGGCCACGTAGCGCTCCTCCAGCGGCAGCCCCTGCGCCGCCAGCGCCTCGTACGCCGCTTCAACTTCGGCCTCCGCCAGCGCAAAATCTTCATTTTCCGCTCGCGACAGCAGCAGGAAGTGCTCCGTTTCAAAGAGGGTGAAGCCGCCCGTCCACCAGAAAGGCGGCAGGCGATTGGGCTCCAGGGCAGTGATAGCCCAACTATCGTCCGCGCTAGCGCGTTCGAGATCGGCGACAAAGTTGTAGACAAAGACGTTGTCCTCCGTCACGCCATCGAGCCGGTAGCGCATTTCAACCAGCCCACCGCTCAGCTCATTTTCCACGCCCCGGAAATTTTGCTCCGGCTCCAGCGCAAGCGAAAACTCCGCCAGCGGCAGCCTCCCTAGCCGCGCGAAGCGGTCGCCTAGATCGGCTTGCACGCCTTCGTCCAGCCCAGCTAAAAACGTTCCGGTGTCGCCAGCCAGCAGCGCGTCCGCCTGCTGCGACAGCGCTTCGTTGATCGAGCGGTACGTCTGCTCCGAGGCACTCAACGCGGGAGCCTCGCCGTCGCTTGCCCCCTCGCCGCCGACCAAGCCGCTCGCGTCAAACTGCAGCGTCAGCGGCGCATACTGTGGGAAGGCCAAGCGCAGCTCGGCCAGCGACTGGGGACGCGGGAAGGTCAGCGTGCCGGTGTAGATGCCGTCGGCCTCAATGCCGTCGCGCGGGGTGATGTTGCTGCGGATCGAGTCGCTGACCTCCTCCGGCTGGTACTGGCGACGCAGCGCATCGAGCAGCACGGCTTCTCGCGCGCGCGGGCCAACCGAGAGGCCGTAAGTTTGAAAGCTCGTGTTGACAAAGCCCACGTCGAAGCGCATAAAATCGTCCGCGACTTCCACGCTCTGCACGCGCAGCGCCAGCGGCGACAGCACCTCCTGCTCGCTGAAAACGTCGATATTTACGCCGTAGACGCCGTTGGGCACGTCCGGGACTTCGGGCAGCGGCGTATCCAAGGCAAAGGGCTCCGGCTCAAAATCAAAGAGGCCGACAATGCGATAAGGACCGTCACCCTCTGGCCGCGGAAAAACCACCGCGCCAACGGCGGCGCCGTCGGGTGCAAAGCCACCCGTTGGCTGAAAGCGCGCCAGATCGCGCTCGATATCGAGCGCTTCGTAGCCGTTGCCCTGCCCGTCCACCAAGCGCAAGTCGCGCCGCGAAAGGGAAACGCCGCCGCTAAAACGCAGCGGTTCGCCGGTTGCGTTTTGAAAGGCCGCCGTCAGAATAAATTCGTCCGCCGTCAGTTCGACGCTGTAGAGCACTAGCTCAATCTCCTCGATCGTGCTGCTCTGCGTGCGCTGGTCTAGCTGGAAACGTTCACCGGCAGCGTTAGAGGCCGCGTCATCGCCAACATCCGCGTCCGCTGCTTCCGTTGTTGGGGAGGCTGTCGGCGCAGCGGTTGGCGCAGCGGTCGATGTATCGGTCGATGTAGCGGTCGATGTAGCGGTCGACGCAGCGTCCACGGCTGCGCCCGTTGTGATTGGCTCGCGCGGCTCGACCGTCACGCGGGGCACGCTCGACGTCACCACTTCGGCCACCGTCAGCCCGTCGCCCTCTGCTTCGGCCACCCACTGTGCGGCGCTGGAAATCACCTCCGTGCCGGAAAGCACCACCTCGCTCTGCACCTCCACGAACACGGTCACCGTTTGCGTTTGAGTTGGGCCGAGCGAGACGTTGAGCGTGAGCGTAAGCGGGATTTGCTGCTGCACGACAAGCGGGACGGGCGTCGGTGTGGTCTGCGGCAGCGGGGCGGCAAGGGTGGCCTGCCGGGTAAACGTCGTGGATAGCCCCACAACGAGTAGACACGCAATGCCGAGCAGCAGTCCGATTCTGGCAACAGCGTTGTGTCTGTTTTTATACGCATTGCGGCTGTAGCGGATCATATGTGCTTCTCCCTCAGTTTGTAAACGATTGGGTGGTTGGTGGGCCGAAATGTTTGACAACCATTTTGCAGCGGTTTATGATGCATTCAACGTGAGCCTGCTTCCCATATGCTGACTTTTGACACCGCAGCATCCGTGAAACTTAACTGCAGGCTTTGCGATTATTCCCTGTACCATACCTGTCATCCAAGGAGATAACTGTGGATTTTTCAGCAATGTTTCAAACGTGGATTGGAGCGGTGACCAACCCCAACGAGGAGTGGTACGAGGCCGAGAAACGCAGCCCCAACGCGTCGCTGGGCACGGCGGTAATTTGGGTAGTGATTGCGGCAGTCATTAGTGGCTTGATTGGTATTCTCTTCTTGGCGTTCGGCTTGAGTGCGGCCAACGCTGTCGAGCAGATTCAATTGGCCTTGGCGCAGGCAGATGTGCCGCCGGATCTGGAGCAGCAGATCGCTTCGATTCTGGCTCAATTTGGTATTCTGGGGCTAGGCGTGGGCGGGACAATTCTCGGCATCATCTTGACACCCATCGCCTTTTTGATCGGCTCATTCATCACCCATTTGATTGCCGGGCTCTTTGGTGGTCAGGGGGAGTACGCACGCTATGCCTACCTGAGCGCTGCCATTTCCGCACCGCTCTCCATCGCAAGCGCCGTGATCAGCGGCGTACCGATTGCGGGAGCCTGCATCAGCATTTTTGTGAGCATTTACGGCTTGGTGCTCACCTTCTTTGCCATCCGAGCCAACTATAACCTCAGCACCGGGCGCGCCATCGGCGTGTTGCTCACCCCGGTTTTGCTGCTGATTGTGCTGTTCGTGCTGCTCATCGCCGTGGTTGTCACCATTGCTGTGGCGGCTGGCGGCGGAGCGTAGACCGACGTGGATTTAACGCAAAAAGGGGCGAGCCATTGGCTCGCCCCTTTTTGTTGTTTACCTCCGCTGCGAGATCAAGCTATCCCTCGATTTCGTAGATGTAGACGCACTCTTCCGTGTTGAGCAGCAGCACGCTCGGCTCCGTTTCGCTAAAGACGATGGAGAGGATTTCCAGCTCCTCAAACGAGGTGTCCGTCACCTTGCGCCAACCCTCGGCATCAACATGTTTGGTGTAGAGGCCGTCGATGGTCGCCAGGTAGAGCTGGTCGTCCGGGTGGTAGAGAATATCGTTGAAGGGCGAGGTGTCGTCCATCTCCGCTTCATCGACCAGCGCGGAGAGGCCGCGATCCGAGAATTCCCAGCGCTCGCCGCCGTCCTGCGTGCTCCAGACGCCCATGTCGTCCACAAACCAGACGCGCCCGGCGTCGCGCGGGTCGACGCTGAGGCGGTGCATATTCCACGGCGAGGGCGTAATCAGCGGGCTGAAGCTGCGCCAGATTGTGCCGCCATCATCGCTGTAGCCAACGACGCCACCATCGTCGGCAGAACGTCCACCGGCGAACAGATTGTCCAGATCAAGCAGATTCAACTGCTCGTCCTCATCCAGCGCGGCAAAATCTTCCTCTGCTTCCGCTTCGTCCGTTAGCGGCGCATAGTCCATATCGAGCACCGCGTACTCGTCCCACAGATTATCGCCAACCAGCATCCAGGTGACGCCAGCATCCTCGGATAGATAAAGGCCATCGCAGCCCGCGGCAAAGAGCCGTTCGGGATCGGTGGGGTCCACCAGCAGCGGACGCAGGTTGCGGGCCGTGTCGAGACGCGTCCAACTGAGGCCAGCATCTAGCGAGCGGTAAAAATCAACGGGTTCGTCGCGCGCGTCGCACGTCGTACCGCCGCTGTAGAGCACATCCGGGTCGCTGGGGCTGATGATGAACGTATCGACTTCCGGCGTCGTCGTCACCAATCGCCAGCGGCTGGTGTAATCACGCGAGCGGTAGAGCCAGCCGTCGACGTAGCCGTAGAGCGTGTCGCTGTAGCGGTTGCCAATCGCGCGGTCCGTGCAGAGGCCGTCGATCACGAGCGTGCCTTCGGGAAAGATGGGCGCGGGCGTGGCCGTTGGAACGGGCCGAATCACCACGTGCGGCGTGGCCGTCGGGTGGACGATGGGCGGCACGGCGGTTGGCGGCGGGACGGTTCCCGGCGGGCTCGTGGGCTGCGGCGGAAGGGTTCCCGGCGTGGTTGCCCCCGGCGTTTCCTGTTGTGCCGCGCCGACTGTTGATGGATGGGCACTGGCTTCCGTTGAGAAGAGGGCGGGCAGCGCAATCAAAAGCGCAAGCAGGCCCAGCACAACGGTTAATTTACGTACTGTTTGATGCATCAGAAAATGCTCCTATTTAGAAGTTATCGTGGTCGAGCAAACACGGCGCCTGTGTTCGCTGGACTACGCCATTGGTTAATTACCACACGTGGGTCTTGTGCTAGTGATGACGCGCAAAGGTGAAGATGGTAACGCACCTGCGCAAACCTTTGGTCAAACACAGCACCATTTTAGGCTGATCCAAGAAAATAAATATAGCGCGAATGTGACGGTCGCTGCCCGCGACCCGTGAAGCACTAACAGAATCGTCTGGGCCGCGACCGTCACGGGGTACAGCT
Source organism: Caldilineaceae bacterium (assembly GCA_965213535.1). Taxonomy (GTDB): domain Bacteria; phylum Chloroflexota; class Anaerolineae; order Caldilineales; family Caldilineaceae; genus JBCCFC01. The sequence goes on along the minus strand of OZ243888.1, from coordinate 3,492,099 downwards.
AAATTTTCTGGAACGGCCTTGGAAGGCGGTCAACCCATAACCAGTTGACAAATCTTATGCGCTCGCCTATGATTTGGCTCTGCAATTTTACGAGGAAGAGCAACCGATGGCTAAGCTAGATATTGTCTATTATGGCAATAGTGACGACGCAATTTTGATGCGGCCCGCCAAGCGCGTGCGCACCTTTGATGCCGGGCTGCACCAGCTGCTAGACGACATGCTGGAGACGATGCGAGACGCCAACGGCGTGGGTCTCGCCGCGCCGCAGATCGGCCTGGATCGGCGGGTTACCGTGCTCGAGTGGCCGGAGGATTTGGAGGATGTCGAGAATACGATGCAGACCTTCGAGCTAATCAACCCGGAGATTGTGCGCGTAAAGGGCGCGGCAGTGGGGCAGGAGGGGTGCTTGAGCCTGCCGGGCATTGCGGCAGATGTGGAACGGGGCACAACGGTTGTCGTGCGGGCACAGGATCGCCACGGCAAGCAATTTCGCCTCAAGGCGTTTGACTGGCTCGCGCGCATTATCCAGCACGAGATTGACCACCTGGGCGGCGTGCTGATGACGGATAAGGCCGAGCAGCTTTACCGCATTGTCGAGAACGATGAAGGAGAGTACGAAGCCGTGCCGATCGAGGAGACGGTGGCGGCGTAGGAGCTAAAAATTGGCAAAACAAAAAGGGCCGCACGCAATTGCGTGCGGCCCTTTCTATTTTGCCAATCAATTCTACCTACCCAGCGCGAGCGCGGCGACGCCCGACTGAAAAATCCCCGTCCAAAAGCCGGGCAGAATGCCAATCAGCACGGTGAAGATGGCCGCCACGACCAAGCCGGTATTGAGCGACCGCCACTGCCAGCGATCCGTGGCGGTTTCGCTGTCCGGGTCCTGGAAATACATGGCGACGGTGATGCGCAGGTAGTAGTAAGCGCTGACGGCGCTGTTTAACATGCCGATCACGGCGAGCCAGGCGTAGCCGCCTTCGATGGCTGCGCCAAAAACGTAGAACTTGCCAAAGAAGCCAGCCAGCGGCGGAATGCCGCTCAGGCTAAACATAAAAATTGCCATCGCCAGCGCCAAGCCCGACCAGCGCTGCGACAGACCGACCACGTGCTGGTAGGAAGCATCGCCGTTTGTTGTCTTCTCCAGCGCAATTACGACGGCAAAAGCGCCGATATTCATAAAAGCGTAGGTGAAGAGGTAGAACAGCGCCGCATTGGCCCCCTGCTCCGTGCCCGGCACGAGCGCCGTTAAAATGTAGCCCGCGTGGGCGATGCTGGAATAAGCCAGCAGCCGCTTGAGATTGCGTTGGCGCAAGGCCGCAAAGTTGCCCAGCGTCATCGTCAACACGGCCAGGATGGCAAGCAGGCCGCCCCATGCGCTTTGCTCGGCGGGCAGGGCCATCACGAGCACGCGGGTAAAGGCGGCAAAGGCCGCGGTCTTCGTCCCCACGCTCATAAAAGCAGTGACCGGCGTGGGCGCGCCCTGGTAGACGTCGGGCGTCCACATGTGAAAGGGGACGAGGCTAACTTTGAAACCAAAGCCGACGATCAGCAGCGCGATTCCGGGCAAGAGCAGTCCTATATCGCTGGTGCTGCTGGCAATGGCTTCGGCAATGAGCGCGAACTGGGTGCTCCCCGTTGCGCCGTAGATAAGGGCCGCGCCATAGACGAAAAAGGCGCTGGCAAAGGCGCCAAGCAGGAAATACTTCATCGCTGCCTCGGTGCTGCGCGCGTCCCGACGGTTGATGCCGCACAAGATATAGAGCGCCAGCGACAGAATCTCCAGCGCGATGAAGACCGTTATCAAATCCGTAGACGCGACCATCATCGTCATGCCGACGCCGGCAAGCAGGAGCAGGGCGTAGTATTCGCCGGTCTGCCGGTTCACGCGGGGAATGTAATCCACGCTCAACAGAATGCCAAAGGCCAACGCCGTCAAGATAACGAAGCGACCACCGAGCGCAAAGCGATCCAAAATGGCCGCACCCTGAAAGGTGGCGATTTCGCTGTTCCACTGCGTAAAGCAGATGTAGCCCGTCGAGACGACGCCGCCCAGGGCGAGCCAGGGAATAAAGCGGCGCAGGGGCGACAGCTCGGCGTTGGAGGCGACGCTGTCCGGCAGCGGGGCATCTCCTTTTTTAACGGGCTTCTCCGCGAACATATCCACAATCATCACCAGAATAGCGGTGAGAAAAAGCGCCAGTTCAGGGGCGACAACGTGGAGGCGGACGCCGAGATCGGCAAAGGTCAATCCTTCGGGCATGTTAATTTCCAGCCGTTTCCAGCGATCCGCCATCGAGTGATTCGAGCGCGCGCACGAGGGCGGGCTGTTCCATCATCGCGTCCACGGCGGGATCGATTTTGTTAAAGAAGACATTGGGGAAGAGCCCAATCACAAAGAAGAGCAGCACCAGCGGCACGAGCATGGTCAACTCGCCCCAGTTAAGATCACTGAGATGTTCGCTGTCGTTGGCGGCTTTATCCACCGGCCCCTGAATCATCTTGCGAAAGGCGGTGAGCAAATACCACGCGGCCAGGATAACGCCCAGCGCGCCGAGAATAGCAAAGATCGGCATACGCTCGTACATGCCGAGCAGGATCGTAAATTCACCGACAAAGCCGTTGAGTCCCGGCAGCCCGGCGCTGCTCATGGCGACGACGAGGAAGAAGAAGCTAAAGACGGGCACGCTCTTCCAAAGGCCGCCAAAGTCATCCAAATTGCGCGTGTGGCGGCGCTCGTAGAGAATGCCGACCATCAGAAAAAGTGCCCCGGTGCTCAGGCCATGATTGACCATCTGCAGCACCGCACCGCCCATGCCCTCGCGGTTGAGCGCCATGATCCCCAACATCACAAAGCCGAGGTGGGCAACGGAGCTGTAGGCCACCAGCGATTTGACGTCGCGCTGCACGAGCGCCACCAGCGCGCCGTAGAGAATGCCTATTACGGCGAGCGCGGCGATAATGGGGCCAAGCTGCACGGCGGCTTCGGGGAAGATCGGCACGGCGAGGCGCACGTAACCATACGTGCCCATCTTGAGCAGCACGCCCGCCAGGATGATCGAGCCAGCGGTCGGCGCTTGAACGTGAGCGTCGGGCAGCCAGGTGTGGAAGGGGAAGAGCGGCACTTTGACGGCAAAGGCCACGGCAAAGGCAATGAAGCCCCACGTTTGCAGGCTGCTTGTCAGATTCGCGCCCTGTAGTTCCAGAATGTTGAACGTCCCCGTCTGGAAATAAAGACCCAGAATCGCAACCAGCATCACCGCCGAGCCCGCAAAGGTGTAGATAAAAAACTTGAGCGCGGCGTAGACGCGGTTCTGCCCGCCCCAGCGCCCAATCAGAAAGTACATCGGGATAAGGCTAAACTCGAAGAAGATGAAGAAGAGCAGCAGGTCGAGCGAGATGAAGACGCCGATCATCGCCGTCTCCAGCAGCAGCATCAGCGCCAGGTAGGGGCCAATGCGCTCGTGGACGTGCGAATTGCTAAAGGCCACGGCAATCGGCATTAGGAAAGTCGTCAACAGCACGAGCAAGAGGCTGATGCCATCCACGCCGAGGTGGTAGCCCAGGTTGAGGTCGGCGACCCAGACAACATCTTCCACAAACTGCATCCCGGCGTTGGCATCATCCCAACCAAACCAGAGCAGCAGACTGATCACAAAGGTGATGAGCGTCGTGCCCAGCGCGATGGATTTCTTCGTCCAGTTGCCGGAGACGAGCAGCACAAGCGCCGCGCCGACGAGCGGGAGGAAGGTGATAATCGAGAGGAGAAAATTCATTGCAATCGGTAAAGTTGAGAGTTTAACGCAAGGGCGCAAAGGCGCAAGGGTGATTTTTTGCAGGCCAGTTGGTTGGACGAAGACTATCTATCCTTATCGTTATGGCTAAAGCGCAGAAGCGACGACTTACCTACTTCTCTTTGCGCCTCCGCGCCTCCGCGTTGAAAAATTAGACATACGCCGGAATCAAATCGGCCTGCACCGCATCGGCGTACAAATTATCCCGGTCGAGCAGCGGGATGCCGGCGCGCACGGCCTCGCGTGTGATGGTGATCATGCGGGCGCTGCGGTTGAATTCGGCGACGGTTTTGCAGTGGGGATCCACGTTGAATCCCGAACCACAAAATCCAACTTCGCACAGAAAGGTTGAGCGTCGGCGCAGCCACTTTACACGCTCAAACTCATTCGACACGATAATCAGGTCGATATCGCTCCATTCGTCCTGTTGATCAGTTACATAAGAGCCAAACAAGATGATGCAGCGCGGCTCGTATAGCTGTTCAATTTTTTGATCAAATTGCTCATCCAACTTGTGGAGAACTGTCCTCGCTTGACTTGTCAGATTCGGATGATTGAGATTTAGCAGCATCGTAGAAGTAAACTAAATCTCGCCCAAGATTTTTCTTCGTTTACTTTGATATTCCGCTTCGTCAATCAATCCTTCATCACGAAGCGAAGTTAGCTCCTTCAGTCTCGATTTAACATCTCTTGTAGCGTTTGAACCTCTTGCTGAAATCTTATTCTTGGCATCATCTACTACGCGCTGCAAAGTATTGACGAAATTTTGCTGGTTTACTTTATCCCCAAAAACAAGAATCATTTTAGTGCTACCAGAGCCAAAAACGTTTACTGAATAAGCACCGCCTACATCGGTGTAAGGTTGCACATTTGTAATATCAACAATGTTTATAGACTCGGCAACTTCATGTCCGCCCCCTGAATAAATTCCTCTTGCTACTTTTTTCCGACTGATAGCAATTCCCCAATATGTATTTCCAGTAAAACCGTTTCCACTTAACAAATCTATCACTGTGCCTATACAATCAATCTTATCAACTGTTTCAAAGCACAATATAATATCATCAGTAGAAAGATGTGGAGTCATCAGCTGCTGAAGCTTGGGTCTCAGCTGGGAGAAACTCAATTTCGTCGTAGATTTGGGCCCCATGTTGTATTCTCCTTTGAGAAACTGTTACGTCACCACAAAATAAATCACCACCGCGACCATGCCAATCAAGATGCTCAACCCATAAGACTGAATTCGACGCTATCTCTTTATGCCGCAACAAGGAGTGACTCTCGGGCTGTTGTAAACAACTGATTGCGATCCAACAGCGCTATCCCCGTCCTCACCACTTCTTGCGTAACGGTTGCCAGATGAGCACCTCGTTCAAATTCTTCAACCGTTTTGCAGTGCGGATCCAGCACGGGATGCGCGCAGTTTACGGTGCCAGTATCGATTAAAAATGTCGAACGTCGCTGAAGCCGTTTGATGTGAGCAAAGCGACTTGAAACAAACATCAAATCGATGTCGCTCCACTCGTCTTGCGCGCCGGTTGCGAAGGAACCAAACAAAACAACGCATTCGGGATGATAGAGACGCTCAATTTCGGCTCCATAAAGTTTACTCACGCTATTCAGAACTTGTTTGGCTTCCTTCGTCAGTTGTGGATGAGTCAGTTCCAGCTTCATCAGATGTTAGAATCTCCTCTAGAACCGCCATAGCTTCTTGAGCAAACTGCAACCCCATCTCTGATTCTTCTCTGCCAACGCCAGCATACGGCGGGATTTTCGCATCTGCTTCTGGATATCGAAGTTGGAAGTAGTAATCTTCCAGTGACGCCACAGAAATCAAGGATGCTTGTTCGAGATCTACCAAATCAATCAATTCGAGAAGCGAATGGGTACGCGGAGCAAGCCGTCCATTTTGTTCGATGTATAGTGCCTTAAGCGCTTTTTCAATTGCTTGCTGACAAAACAATAACACAACCTCATACAGCTCAATTTTAAAGGTTTGTTCGGCAACAAAGAGGTCCCGCTGCGCCTGCTGAAACCAGATGCTCGTATCATCGCGCATCGTTTATACCACCACGAAATAAATTACCACGGCAACCACCCCAATCAAAATGCTCAACGCGTAGGTCGGAATTGCGCCGTTTTGGAGGCGGCGCGCGCCTTCGCCGGTGGCGAGGCTGAGGCGACCGACGCCGTTGACGATCCCGTCGATCAGCCGCCGGTCGAAGACGATGGCGAACCAGCGCGAGAGCGTGAGCAGCGGGCGCACGATCACGGCGCTGTAGAGCTCGTCGACGTACCACTTGTGCTGCAGCAGCGGGTTGATCGATGAGAAGCTGCGGGCCATGCGCTGCATCCAATTTTCGGAAGCGCCGGTATAGCGCGCCACGGCCATGGTCACGCCGAGCAGGGCAATAAAAGAGCTGAGCAGGATGGCGAGCAACTCCTGCGCGAGCGGGTGGGGCTCGTGGTAGCCAATGGCCGGTTCGAGAAAGTGATCGAGCGACAGGATAAAGGGCAGGTTGATGACGCCCGCGACGATTGAGAGCACGGCCAGGATTTGCAGCGGGCGCGTCATCAGCGGCGGGCTTTCATGGGCGTGATCGTAGACAGCCGGGTCGCGCGGCTCGCCGTAGAAGGGGACGATGGCCGCGCGGAAGCTGTAGAACGCCGTGAGCAGCGCCGTCAACAGGCCGATGGCGTAAAGAAAGGGGTACTCGATCGCGCCCAGCAGAATCGCATCCTTCGAGAAGAAGCCGGACATCAGCGGCACGCCCGCCAAAGCCGCCGCGCCAATCAGGAAGGTCGTGGCCGTAATCGGCATCTTCTTGCGCAGACCACCCATCTTGCGGATGTCGAGCTCGCCGTCCAGCGCGTGCATCACGCTGCCCGCGGCCAGGAAGAGCAGCGCCTTGAAGAAGGCGTGGGTGATTAGGTGGAAAATCGCCGCGCCGTAGGCCCCAACGCCCACGGCCAGCATCATGTAGCCCAGCTGCGAAATCGTGGAGTAGGCCAGGATTTTCTTGAGATCAAACTGGACGAGCGCAATCGAGGCTCCCAGCAGCGCCGTCAGCGCGCCGATCCACGCCGCCGTCGTCGACGCGGCTGGTGCGAGGTGCCAGAGCACTTCGGTGCGCGCGATCATGTAGATGCCCGCCGTGACCATTGTCGCCGCGTGGATCAGGGCGGAGACGGGCGTGGGGCCAGCCATGGCGTCCGGCAGCCAAACGTAGAGCGGAATCTGCGCGCTCTTGCCAGCCGCGCCCAGCAGCAGCATTAGGCAGACAAAGGTCGCCAGCCCAGCGCTCATGTTGATTTCGGCCAGCTCGAAAACGTCGAGAAAGGTCAAGCTACCCAGCGCCGCCCAAATCGCAAACATGGCGACCATCATGCCAAAGTCACCGACGCGGTTGACGAGAAAGGCCTTCTTGCCGCAGTCGGCGTACCAGCCGTAGGTATCATCGTACTTCTCGAAGTAGAAGCCGATCAGCAGGAACGAGGCCAAGCCCACGCCCTCCCAGCCGACAAACATGCCCACGAAGTTGTTGCTGAGCACGAGAATCAGCATCGCAAAGACAAAGAAATTGAGGTAGACAAAGAAGCGCTGGAAGCGCGGCTCGTGATCCATGTAGCTGATCGAATATAGGTGAATCAGCGAGCCGACGCCGGTGATGACGAGCACCATGACCGCACTTAGCGGGTCGATCAGCAGCGCGGCGGGCACGTCAAAGTCGCCGATGCTGATCCAGTTCCAGAGATGCACCGTAATGACGCGGCTTTCTTCCGGGCGAAAGAGCAGCACGAAGAAGATCGCGACGGCCAGCACAAACGAGCCGATCACCGCGCCGGAGGCAATGTAGCCAACGTTGCGTCGACCAAGCTGCTTGCCAGCGAACATGTTGATCAGCGCGCCGATGGCGGGCAGGAGGAGTAGCGGTAGAGCAAGATAGAACATGGATAAATGCTTGGTGTGCTAATTAAGCTTCACCCCCTCCTAACCTCCCCCATCATGGGGGAGGGACTGATTCTTCATTAACGAAGCGACAGTTCCCTCCCCATCATGGGGAGGGCTAGGGAGGGGTGAAGCGTTACCACTTCAATAAATCAATCTCGTCGATGTTGGTCGTGTCCGTGCGGCGGGTGTGCTGGATCAAAATCGCCAGCCCGACGGCCACCTCGGCGGCGGCGACGGCCATGATCATAAAGACGAAAATTTGGCCGTTGAGGTTGCCCCACTGTCGGCTCAGCGCAATCAGCGTGAGGTTGACGCTGTTGAGCATCATCTCGACGCACATAAAAATGATGAGCGCGCTGCGTCGCGAGAGCACGCCAACTGCGCCCGTTGAGAAGATCAGGGCGCTGAGGATGAGATAGTAGCTAGTGGGAACCATAGAATTGCTCAGAATAGATGCGCGTTGTTAACAAAATTAGCGTACCACTTTTGGGCAAAGACGCCAAGCTGAAAGACCAATACCGTCAACGAAAGTAGGTAAAGATTTTTAATCACCAAGACACAAAGACACGAAGAGAAGAGCGAACCTTGAATCTTCTGCGTCTTTGTGCCTTTGTGCCTTCGTGGTTGAACCTGTGTAGATTCGGGTAGTCAATGGCCAATTAGGAAGAAGACGACGAGATCGGCTGAATTGCCTCGCCCGCATCGATCGTCTCCTGCTCATCGTCCTCGACGGGGCGACGGGCCAGCAGCAGCGCACCCAGCAGCGCCACCAAGAGCAGCACCGCCGTTAACTCCAGCGGCAGCACGTAGCGCGTAAAGAGCACCACGCCCACCGCTTCGGGAATGCCGCCCTCCAACGTCAACACGTTCGGCTCCGTCCCGGCAAAGCTGTTAACCAAGCTCGCCGAAATTGCGCCGACCAGCACAACGCCCAGCGCCAGCCCGACCAGTGGCGTCCACGAACGGTAGCCCGCGCGTACAGTGCTCTCATCGTGGCCGATCAGCATGATCACAAACAGAATCAGGATCACGATGCCGCCTGCGTAAATGATAATCTGCGCCGCGGCCAAGAATTGTGCTTCCAGCGTCACGTAAAGCACGGCCAGGGTTGCAAAGTTGGCGAGCAGGAAGAGCGCGCTGTGCACCGGTTGCCGCGCCGTCACCACACCGACGGCGGCGGCGAAGCAGATTGAGCCGATCAGGATGAAGAAGATTAAGGAGAGCATTATTTAGGCTTTTCTATTGGCGATTATTCAGCTTCAGGCAGGGAAAAGAAAATAGAAACACCACTGAAGAAGGGTTCATACCGCAACAAAAACCCTGTCTCGTTGTCAGGTACTATCCGGCAAACCGTTCCAACAGTTGTGCCGCCCTGGTAAAGCTCGCCTTCAAGAGCGCCATCATAAAGACCACAGGTCTCATCATATACAGCACCAGAGCTGCTGACGAGGTTGAATGCAAATGCGCTAATTTCAGCGGCTTCATCAACAGAGCCACCAACGTTTGCTGCTTCAATCTCTACCATGACGAAACGCATATCCTCTTCGGGTGGGGAGTTAAACATATTCTCCATAAGTTCTTCAGTAGCGTCGTAGTTCACATCTAGCACTCGAACCTCGAAGCCATTCTCCGACATAAAAGCATCGCCAGCCGGAACAGGATTTGAGCGGCGACCTAAACCCGCAGGAGATTGAGTTGGTGTTGGAAGCGGTTCAATCACTTCAACCGTTGGTGCTACTTCAGCAACCTCCGCTTGTATATCTACGCTGGGGTTCAAAGAACTCAAAGCGAGTTGCAGGTTTAAATCCAACTCCACTGGAACGCTGAATGCTTCGTTTGCACTAATATCCTCAGACATGGTAAGTGTCAGAGTGATTGGAGTGCGCTGGTTCAATGAAACATTCAGAGGCGCAAGCTGCGATACAATTTCATCGCTTTGACCTAAAGCAACAACTGCACCACCAAGCAAAGCTAAACAAACACCAAAACCAAATGCAAATGCTCGAAACTGTCGTACCTGATTCATCGAAATTCTCCTAAACTTGATATTGATTTATAGAAGTTACGCATTAGCGACAAAGCAGGCAAGACAAAACGTATTTGTGTGCGTTGCATCTATTCAATGACGTAAACTTAACACTATTCTGGCCGAATCACCACGGTCGACGGCCCCGGGTTGAGCAGCTTCTGCTTGGTCAGGATGAAGTCTTTGCGCTCGAAGCTGGCCATCGCAAATTCGTGGCCGAGCACAATGGCTTCGGTGGGGCAGGCCTCTTCGCAGTCGCCGCAGAAGACGCAGCGCAGCAGGTTAATCTCGTAGGTTTCCGCATAGCGCTCGCCCGGTGATTTAGGGTCGGCCGGATCGTTCTCCGCCGCGCCTACATAGATCGCCTCCGTCGGGCAGGCGGCTTCACAGAGCGCACAGCCAATGCAGCGTTCCAGCCCATTTTCGTAGCGGCGCAGCTCGTGCTTGCCGCGAAAACGCGGATAGACGGGAACGGGGTCCTTCGGATACTCGGTCGTTACCGGCTCTTCGCGCAGGTGCTTGAGCGTCACGCCCATGGAGCGGCCAATTTCGCGCGCGCCCTTGAAGAAGTTGTTGAATGCCATGATTTACTTTCGTCTAATTCTATCAAACGTGGTCGCCAGATAATTCATTTGCCTGTCAAAAGAGAGGCAAAGATGTTAGCCAAAGAAACGTTCGTAACTGTCGTGATTTCCTATCCAAAACCATGTTACGGTATCGCCATCCATCACGCCGACTGCACGAATCGCCAGCGATACTCTTGCCGACCAAATGTTCTCTTAGCTATTAATGCATTTGAAGTGCAGAGATGGATGAAAGGGATTCTCTATCCATAACTGGTAGGCACGTTGCGCTCTGCGCCGCGTCTGCTCGTCAAGCGCGCTATATTCTTCCCAAAAGGACGGCAGGGTAGCCGAGTTCATAGACGGTCAAAGTCCATCGGTTGCGCCTTGCCAGCCGCGATCTCCGCGCGCGCCCGACGGGCTGCTGTTGTTAGCTGATCTTGTGTCTGGCCGAAAAGCGTATCCCACTTCTGCTCCGACTGCACCTCCGCAACATAGTTGCGAAGATGCTCCAGCGCTTGATTCTGTGCTGGTTCCGGCAACGTTTCCATCATTTTAGTCATGGTCGTAATGGCAACGGAGGTCATAAAAATCTACTCCTGACAAATACGGGCCGCGCTAACTTACTTAAAGAACACCGCCAGAATCGCTGTGATGATCATGTAGCCCAGCGAGAGCGGGAGCAGGAATTTCCACGTAAAGCCCATTAGCTGGTCGTAACGCGGGCGGCTGACGCTCGCGCGCACCCAGATAAAGAGGAAGAGCAGCAGCACAACTTTGATGCCCAAGTACACCGGGCCGAGAATCGGCAGCGCCGTGGCAAAGGGGCCGCGCCAGCCGCCGAAGAAGAGCGTCGCCATGATCGTGCTGGTGGTGATCATGTTGATGTATTCGGCCATGAAGAAGAGCGAGAACTTGATGCCGCCGTACTCCGTCTGGAAGCCAGCGATCAGCTCGTTCTCCGTCTCCGGCAGGTCGAAGGGGGCGCGGTTGGTCTCGGCCAGGATGCAGATAAAGAAGAAGGGGAACATGGCCCACAGCCACAGCCACTCCCACCACGCCCGCGGCACCTCCACCAGATCGACCAGGCTAAAGCCCCCTGCCAGAATCAGCACGCTGACCAGGAAGAGACCCAGCGGCAGCTCGTACGAAATCATCTGCGCGGCGGAGCGCAGCGCACCCAGCAGCGAGTAGTTGTTGTTGCTGCTCCACCCGGCCAGGATAATGCCGTAGCTCTCGACGCCGGTGACGGCGAGAATCCACAGAAAGCCAATGTTGACATCGGCAACCGCGGGCACGCCGTGCGCAATCGGGATCACCGCCCAGACGACGAGCGCCGGGATCAGCGCCAGCGCCGGGCCGAGCAGGTAGATCGGCTTGTCGACGTGATTCGGGATCACCTCTTCCTTAAACGCCGCCTTGACCGCATCCGCCAGCGGCTGTAACAGCCCGGCATATCCCGCGCGATTTGGCCCCTGACGCACCTGAAAGCGCGCCAGCAGCCGCCGCTCGAACCAGGTGAGGTAGGCGAAGCTGGTCAGCAGCACGAAGATCAGGACAATCGCGCGGATGATGGGAAAGATGAGCTGGTTGAGCCAGTTGAATTCCATGAAGAAGTACAGGTAATGACTTTTTTGTTTAAATACAACGGCGCAAGAGCACCCATGCAACAGCCGAAAAGGCTGAGGTCCGTGGAACCGTCGCAACTTGTCATTCCCGCGAAGGCGGGAATCCATACGTGACCAACGAATTGGCTCCACCATTCAGGAGACAGATAGACATACCGAACCCGTCTTCGATACGTTATCTCGTCGACCACTCCCGGCGACGAGTGAATTCGCCGCCTCGTCTGCAAAACGTGCTGAAGCACACTTTGCAAACTAGCTGCCCAATTCATTGGGCAGCTGCTACAACCTCCGACGAAGCTCCCCCACCGCGGAAAGTTTGGTTCTACACAACCAGCACGTCCCCCGGCTCCTCAGCATCCGCTTCCGCAACGTCCATCTGCGCATCGCTCTCCACCACATCGCTCTCACCCTCACGCGCCTCGAGCGTCACGCGCGCGGTGACTTCACCGTTGAGCAGCGTGCCAACCGGCGCGCCGGGCAGGCTTTCGGGTAACCATGCTGTGCGGGGCAACACTTGAGGATCGGTGTTGAGCACCAGCGCGAGTGAGCCGTAATCGCTGCTCACCGTAACCGGCGCGTCCTGTGTCAAGTCGAGGCGCTCGGCATCCGCCGGGTGCAGCGTCACGCGCGCACTGCCGATAATGCCGTGCAGCTTGGCCTCATTGTAGACCATGTTGCCACCATCCCAGAAAATCGTCCCAGCAACAAGAGCCAGCCCGTCGCCGTCGTTCGTCGCGCCACCAGCAGGCTGCAGGGGCTCAACGTCGCGTCGCTCCAGCGGGAAATCTACCTTATCTGTATCCCACTGTACCCCCAAATCGCCCAGCGCCTCCCAGGTAATGCCTTCGTATTGCGGTACGACCTGGCTGATTTCTTTTGTGACCGCGCGCGGGTCGGCGTAGGGCCAGTTCGTGCCCATGCGGGTCGCCAAGTGATCCAGAATCATCCAGTCCGGTGCGGCCTTGCTGTGCGGATCGTTGAAGGCCTTGGGCGCGCGCTGCACGCGACGCTCGCAGTTGGTGAACGTGCCGTCGCTCTCGGCCCACGACACCGCGGGCAGCACGACATCGGCGCGCTTGGCCGTCTCCGTCAGAAACAATTCCTGCACGACCAGCAGGTCGAGATTGTCGAGATTGTCGGCCCACGCTTCCCGCTCGCTGGCCGGGTCCGCGCCCATCACGTAGAGCGCTTTGATTTCGCTGCCCGCGCCATCAAGCATCTGCTTGTAGCTCAGACCCGCCTCGCTCGGCAATTCCTTCACGCCCCACGCCCGCGCCAGTCGACCCCGCGTCTCTTCGTCATCCAAAGCGGCGTGACCGGGCAGCGTGTTGGGCAGCACGCCCATGTCGCGGCAACCCTGGCTGTTCGCGTCCAAGCCCATGTAGGCCAGGCCCTCTCCATGACCCGTTGCCAGCGCGAGGTTGACGAGCGCCTGCCTCACGTCCTCGCCCGCGTCGCCCTGGGCGACCATCGGTCCGTAGACAAGCAGCGCGTTTTCGCTCTCGCCGAGCAGCTGCGCGGCCTGCCTGATCGCCTCGCCCTCGACGCCCGTCACCTCTTCCACATCGCCATTCTCCGCCCCGGCGGTTAGCGCGTTCAGCAGCGCGACCTCGTCGCCGGGTCGGTAGCCCATAAAGGGGCCGCCGTAGCGCGTCGCCTCAATTTTGCGCGGGTGGGCGACAATTAGGTTCATCCCCGCACGCCGCGCCGAGCGCTTGAGGTGCAGGTCGAGCACCGGCGCCTCCTCCGCCGGGTCAAAGCCAAAGAGCAGCACGGTGTCGACTTTGGGATCGGGGCCGTACTGCGGCTTCATGATGTCCACAATCGCGGGCAAGCCCGTCGGCAGCGCGGCGACATCGGCTCCGTTGCGGTGATCGATATTGTTGGTGCCGATTAACGTGCGCATCAGCTTTTGGAGCAGGTAGTTGCTCTCGTTGCTCAGCTTCGTGCCGCCGATTGCGCCGATGGCCTCTGCGCCGTGATTTTCCTTGGTTGCGTTTAGCTTGTCGACCACGAATTGGAGCGCTTCCTTCCACGAGGAGGGAATTAGCTCGCCATTTTTGCGCACATGGGGCTGCTTGAGGCGATCCTCGCTGTGCGTCCAGGTGTAGCCAAAGCGCGTCTTGTCCGAAATCCACTGGTCGTTGACGGCCATGTTTTCGCGGCCCAGCAGGCGGCGAATCTGGTGCGTGCGCACGTCGATGCGCACGTTGGCCCCGGTCGAATCGTGTGGGTCGATGCTGGGAATGCGCTCGACCTCCCACGGGCGGTATGAAAAGCGCGCCACGCGGTTCGTCAGCGCGCCGACGGGGCAGATATCGATGATGTTGCCGCCCGTCTTCGCGTCGACCGGCTGGCCGTCCTGGATGTCGATCAGCGTTTCGCCGCCGCGTTCAAAGAGGCCGAGCTGTCGCTTGTCCTCCCACTCGTCGAGGTAGCGGGTGCAGCGCCAGCAGATCACGCAGCGCTCCTGGTCGAGCACAATCGTGTCCGAAATCAGGTAGTGCTTCTTCTTGTGGCGCTTGGGCTCCACCAGCTGGCTGATGCCCGCCCCAAAGCGCATGGTCTGCTCCTGCAGCGGGCACTCGCCGCCCTTGTCGCAGATGGGGCAATCGAGCGGGTGGTTGAGCAGGATAAAGGCGAGGTTCGCCTCCTGCGTCTCGCGCACCACCTCGGCATCCGTGCGCACGATCATGCCGTCGCGCACGGGCACGGAGCAGGCCGTCTGCAACGCGGCCCCTCTCGGCCCCTCGATCTCGACGAGACACATGCGGCAGCAGGCCACCGGGTCGAGCTTGGGGTGGCTGCAAAAGACGGGAATCTCGATCCCCAGCTTCGCCGCCGCATCCAGCACCAGCGTGTTGGCGGGGACGGCCACGTCCTTGCCGTCGATGTTTAGGGTTACTTGGTCAGCCATTAAAAAGCCTTTTTCTTCTGGAGAAAATTTCGTCTGTCATTTCGATTGGAGGAGAAATCTGTTCTCCATCTGCGGTTTGATAACATATTCGCACGTGGGCATGTTCGCTCCGCGACGAGGCGTTAGTGACAGTCACTGTCCACTGCATGAATGGGTACGCTGCGATTGTTTGGACAGTGACTGTCACTAACTCCTCAACCTAATCATCCGCTGCGACCATCTCGTCGCGCAGGAGCGGGCCTTCGCCCGTGGGCTGGAGCGTGCTGTCGTGCAGGCCGCTGGGTTGGTCGTTGTCCGGGCGGTAAATGGGGCGGATGGGGACGTTGGGTCCGATGTCCGACGGGTTGGTCAGTTCGATGTGGGTGGTGAACTCGCCGCGGAATTTTTGCAGGTTGCTCTGGAGACCCCAGACGGCGGCGTCGCCGAAGGGGCAGAAGCTCTTGCCCGCGATAAATTTGCTGATGTGCTCCATCAGCGGCAGGTCCTTCTCGCGACCCTCGCCGCTTTCGATGCGAACGAGAATATCCTCCAGCCAGCCCGTGCCCTCGCGACAGGGCGTGCACTTGCCGCAGCTCTCCTCGCGGTAGAAGCTGAGCGTGCGCCGGGCAATTTCCACCATCGACTGGTTCTCGTCGATCACGACGACGCCCGCCGAGCCGAGCAGCGAGCCAGCCTCCTGTAGGCTCTCGTAGTCGAGCGGCGTGTCGATCTGGTCGCGGGTGAGCAGCTTCATGGACAAGCCGCCGGGCACGATCGCCTTGACCGGCGCGTCGTCGTCCATCGGCCCGCCGCCGTACTCGTTGATCAGCGTGCTCAACGGCGTCGCGTGGGGCAGCTCGTAGACGCCCGGCGTCTTGACGTTGCCGCTGAGGCAGAAGATGCGCATGCCCGGGCTTTTCTCAGTGCCAAAGCCGCGATACCACTCCGCGCCGTGGCGCATTACGTGGATCACGTTGGCGATGGATTCGACGTTGTTGACGATGGTCGGCTTGGCGTACAGCCCCTCGACGGCCGGGAAGGGCGGCTTCATGCGCGGGTGGCCGCGATAGCCTTCCAGCGAAGTCAGCAGCGCCGTCTCCTCGCCACACTCGTAGGCGCCCGCGCCGCGGTGGACGATGATGTCGAGCTTCTTGCCGTCGATGTCAAAAATATTCTCGCCGAGGAAGCCCTTGTCCTCGGCCTCCTTGATCGCCTCGACCAGCCGCGTAAAGGCAAAGTAGTACTCGCCGCGGATGTAGATATAGGCCGTCTCCGCCTGGATGGCGTGGGCGCTGAGAATAATGCCCTCGATCAGCTGGTGTGGATCGTACTCCATGATCATGCGATCTTTGAAGGTGCCCGGCTCGGATTCGTCCGCGTTGATCACGAGGTAGCGCGGGAAGGAGCCTTCGGGCAGAAAGCCCCACTTGACGCCGGTCGGGAAGCCCGCCCCGCCGCGCCCGCGGATGCCTGAATCCTTGACTACCCCAATCACGTCCGCCGGCGACATCTCGCCCAGCACGCGCCGCGCCACGTCGTAGCCACCAAAGTCGACGTAGCCGTCAATCTTGTGGCTGTCCTTCTCATTGACGCGCTCGAGCAGGAAGCGCGGCTCCATGCCGCCGTTGCGATACGGCCCGGCGGTTTGGCCCGTGTTGTCGGGGTCGCCAGCGGGCGTCCAGCGTTCGAGCGTCTCGAAGGCGTTCCCGCTTTCAAGCAGGTCGACAAACTGATTGACCTGCTCCTCACCCGTCAGCTCCTCGAAGTAGCGAATTTTGCCGGTGTTCTGCTGCGTCACCGAGAGCATGGGGGCCGTGCCGCACGAGCCGAGACACTCCATGTGGTCGAGTGCAACCTTGCCGTCGGCGGTTTTTTCGCCGTGGTGGATGCCGAGCCGATCTTCGAGGTGGCCCATGCAGGCCTTGGCCCCGCGCACGGTGCAGGGCGGGTTCATGCAGACTTCGATGTGGTAGTCGCCCTTGGGCGCTTCGTGCAGCATGTTGTAAAAGCCGACGACCGCGCCGACTTCGGCCTTCTCAATGCCCAGAATCTCGGCCAGCTCATTCTGCGCGTCGACTTGGCAGTAGCCAAACTCGCGCTGAATAACGTAGAGGCAGGGCAGGATCGCGGAACGCTGTCGGCCTTTGGGATAAAGGTCGATCCACTGCTGGAATTCGTCGCGGATGGATTGGGTAAGTGCCATGATTTTGTTGATTTGTTAAATTCAAAAAATTACTAGCGGATTGAGCGGATCGGGCAGATTAAGACGGATTTTTGAAGTGCTTTTTGCGGCGATTTGGGAAATAGCGGCGTTCGTAGGTGGGTTCAGGGCCAAAGTTAAAGACGTAACCGACTTCGTAAACGGTTGCCTTCAAATAGTTAACGAGTTGCGCCGTGTGCATTTTGCTGATTGCTTCTGCCGTTTTTAGCTCTAGAATCACCTTGTCTTCTACAACAAGGTCGGCAAAGTATTCGCCGACAACAAAGCCTTGAAAATGCACAACAATCTTTTTCTGCCGCTCGACTTTCAGCCCCTTCTTACGCAGCGCAATCTCGAACGACTTCTCGTACACCTTCTCAAGAAACCTCGGCCCTAGCTCATTGTAGACATCATAAAACGTCCCAATAATCTGCTCCGTTAGCTCCTCAAGCACAAGCGCCACAGTGTCTTCCTTACCTTCCAAAAATCCGCTTCCATCCGCTCGATCCGCCAAATCCGCTAGAGACTATCGATCCACATCCCCCAACACAATATCGATCGACCCAATGTTCGTCACCACGTCCGAGAGCATCTCGTTGCGGCACATGTGGTCGATGGCGTAGAGGTTGTTGAAGCTGGGGCCGCGCACGTGTAGGCGGTAGGGAATGCCGGAGCCGTCGCTGTAGACAAAGAAGCCCAGCTCCCCCTTGTTGGTTTCAACGGCGTTGTAGAGATAGCCCGCGGGCACGTGGAAGCCCTCCGTCACCAGCTTGAAGTGGTGGATCAGCGCCTCCATGCTTACGTCCAGCTCGGCGCGCGGCGGCAGGGAGACTTTGCGGTTGTCGCTCTTGTAAAGGCCACCGGGCAGGTTGTCCAGCCCCTGCTGGATGATGCGCAGGCTCTGCCGCATCTCCTCGATGCGCACGAGGTAGCGCGCGTAGCAATCGCCATCGGTCTGCACGGGCACGTCAAAGTCGTAATTTTCGTAGCCGCTGTAGGGCACATCGCGCCGCAGATCCCAATCGACGCCGCTGCCGCGCAGCATGGGGCCGGTCAAGCCCATGTTGATGGCCTCGTCGCGGCTGATGTGACCAATGCCGCGCAGGCGATCCTGCCAGATGGCTTGGTTGGTCAACATCGACTCGTAGTCGTCGATATTCGCCGGCATCTCCTTGACGAAGTCAATCAGGTTGTCGATAAAGGCGGGCGGCAAATCCTTCCAGACGCCACCAACGCGGATGTAGCTCAGCGTGAGCCGTGCGCCGCAGACCATTTCAAATAGGTCGAGGATGCGCTCGCGGTCGCGGGTGGCGTACATGAGCAGGCTCATGCCCGTGCCCGAAACGTCGAGCACGTGGGTGGAGAGCCAGAACAAGTGCGCCGCAATGCGCGACATCTCGTTCATGATCACGCGGATCACCTGCGCGCGCTCCGGAACCTCCAGCCCCAGCATCTTTTCGACCGTGAGCGAGTAGCCCAGATTGTTCGACATGGACGAAAGATAGTCCATGCGGTCGGTGTAGTAGACAAAATCCTTGTAGCGCTTGCTCTCGCCCGTCTTTTCAAAGCCGCTGTGCAGGTAGCCCAAATCGGGGTCAATGCGCACCACCGTTTCGCCATCCAGCTCGACCACCAGGCGCAGCACGCCGTGCGTCGATGGGTGGTGCGGCCCCATGTTGATGATCATGTTGCGCGTGTCCATGCCCTTGGGCAGCTCCGGCTTGATGCTCTCGGCGGGCAGGATTTGGTCGCCCAGCGTGGCAAACTGCGGATCGTCCCACGTCATAGTGAAGGGCACTTCCTCACCGCCGGTCGGCACTTCCTTGCGCAGCGGGTGGTAGGGCCAGTGGATCGGCATTAGGATGCGGCGCAGGTCGGGGTGGCCGCTAAATTTGACGCCCATCAGGTCAAACGCTTCGCGCTCCGGCCAGTTTGCGCCCTCAAAGACGGGCGTCAGACTCGGCACTTCGGGGTGCTCGTCATCCGCCGCCGGGCAGGTGAGCATCAGGTGCCTCTTGCGACGGTACGAGCGCAGCTGGTAGATGGTGTGAAAGCGCGCGTCGCCGTGGTGAACGCTGTGATTGCCGTTGACGTGACCATTCGCCCCGTTGACCTCCACATGTGCCGCCGCCGCCATGCCGCTGGTGCTCACCAGTTGGCTGTGGATTGGCAGCTTCGAGCGGTCAATGGCCGTTACGTCGGTGAGTGCTTCGTAACCCAGCACCGCGTCGTTGCGCAGAAATTCCGCCACCTCCACCAGCCGCTCCGGCTTGACCATCACGACCTGCTGCTCGTTGTGCATCCCCGATTCAAGGATGGCATCGCCAAAGCGCTCGACCAAGCGGCCAATGTCGTCGCTGCTGCCCAGTGCGGCGGGCGCAATCGCAGGAATCGACGGATTGTTTAGCCCCGGCAGCGACTCGTGGTCGCGGTGCTTGGGGGAGACGTCTAACATTTTCATGAGGTAACCTTAAGTTTCAAGGATAGGTCGCAAAATTTAACGCAAAGGCGCGGAGGCGCAAAGGGGAAATTTCGCAGACGATCTGGTGGGATTCTGGTGGGATTAACGGCTATCTTGTCCTGTAAACGCTGGCTTTACCCAACCGGGCAACCGACGAACCAACCCCTTCGCGCCTTTGCGCCTCCACATTGATTTTGCTTCGTTTCCCGAAGCTTCGTTATCTTTTACGCCAGCTCTTTCTGCCGCAGCGAGTCCAGCGACTCAATCTCCTCGACGCTTGGCCCCACCATGGCGCGGCTAATTTCGTCGCGGCGGTACTTGGCAAAGGTCTCCTGGCCCTGCTTCTCGCGCAGCTTGTCCAGCGCGTAAAGCAGCGCTTCCGGGCGCGGCGGGCAGCCGGGCACGTAGACATCGACCGGGATGATCTTGTCCACGCCCTGCACGATGGCGTAGTTGTTAAAGGGTCCGCCCGCGCTGGCGCAAATGCCCATGGCAATGACCCACTTGGGCTCGGACATTTGATCGTGCAGCCGCTTGATCACCGGAGCCATTTTGTTGCTGACGCGCCCGGAGACGATCATCAGATCGGCCTGGCGCGGGCTGGCGCGGAAGAGCTCCGAGCCGTAGCGCGCAATGTCGTGGCGCGCCGTGCCCGTGGCGATCATCTCGATCGCGCAGCAGGCCAAACCAAAGAGCAAGGGCCACGTGCTGTTCTGCCGCGACCAGTTGACCAATTTTTCTACATTCGTCGTTAAGACGCCTTCGGGGATGTGATTTTCAAGTCCCATTTTAGCTCCGTATAAGCAGTGGTCAAAGATTGGAGATTAGAGATGGGGTTGCCTTTGTCGGCTATCCAGATTCTAATCAGCAACAGCGCTTTACAATTTGCGAAATCGGCCAATCTCCAATTGCTAATAACCGATCTCTATCCTATTCCCAATCCAGCGCGCCCTTGCGCCACTCGTACAGCAGGCCAAAGATCAGCACCAGTAGAAAAAACCCCATTGGCACCAGTGCAATCATCCGCAGTTCACGCAGAACGCTGGCCCACGGGTAAAGGAAGACGACCTCGATATCAAACAGAATAAAGAGCATTGCCACCAAATAGTACTTCACCGGGAAGCGACGGCGCGCATTGCCAAAGGGAATGATACCCGATTCGTACGCCTCCAGCTTCTGATCATTGTCGCGGCGCGGCCCCAGCAGGCTGGGCAGCAAAATCGCCACAATGGCAAAGCCCGTTGCAATAATCAAGAAAATGAGCAAGGGCAGATATTCAATAGCCATAAAAGTTTTGGGTTCTGTGCGCAGCAAAGCATAGCGCAAAATGAGAGGTTGATGCCGCATCGATTTTTTGCGGAGCAGAACCGACAGCTGCCGCCTCGGACTTTGTGCAGTTTATCACGAGCAATGGGGGCTGTCAACATTGATTCGGTGCTTGTGAAAAATTGAACAGAAGCGAAAAGTAGTGTTTAATGGCATTGAATTAAGGTAAAACTTTTTGTTCGTTGCGGGGCTGTGTTATGATGCGCGGAGTTTGTTCCAATATACACAAACGCAACTTTTTCCAGGCGCTTCCATCTGGCTCTTCATCAATTTTTGCCATTTGTGATTCGATATACGCAGATTTGACGTAGCCTTGCTGCCTGCGAGAAGATAAGTTATCCACGCTTTGATGGCGGGCACCCAACGCTTTGCCAACAAATTTTTGCCAACGAAACACTGTTTGATGAGGTAAACGTATGCTGCAGCAATACAGCTTTCTTTTGATTTTGAGCGGCCTTGCGATTATCGTTCCGCTTTCGGCCATCGTGATCGGCGTGCTCCTTGGCCCCCACCGGCCCGACCCCGTCAAGACGGCCACCTACGAGAGCGGCGTCGAGACCATCGGCGACACCTGGATTCAGTTCCGCGCCCAGTACTATCTCATCGGCCTGATCTTCTTGATCTTTGATGTTGAAGTAATCTTTTTGTTCCCCATTGCTCTGGCATACGATAGCCTTGGCCTCTTCTCGGTGGTGATGGCCGTGACCTTTGTGGTGATTCTGCTGCTTGGCCTCATTTTGGAGTGGCGTAAGGGCGCGCTGGACTGGCAGTAAATTGGCAGCAAGTTAGTAAACGTCACGAACCGCGATACCCCGTAACTTTTTCATTTTGGAGACGAAGCGATGCAAATTTGGAGCGATTACCTAATCGATCTGCTCAATGATTTTGTGCACATTCCGGAGCGGTTTGAGCAGCTTGATTGGGTGCTGACGTTGATTGTGCTCGGCGCAGGCGCGACAGTCATTGCCGCGGCGGCCCCGGCCCTGGCGCTGATCCTGATTTGGATCACGCGCAAGGTGATCAGCCGCCTTCAGGACCGCATTGGCCCCAACCGGCTCGGCCCCGGCGGCATCTTCCAGACGGTCGCCGACGCGGTGAAGCTGATGTCCAAAGAGGATATTCGCCCGGCCAATGCGGACTGGATTTCCTATAATCTCGCCCCTATTCTTTCAGTCTTTGGCGTGATTATGACGGTGGGCGTTATCGTCTTCGCGCCGGGTATTGTCGGCGTTGACCTCAATATCGGCGTCCTTTACATTATTGGGTTGAGCTCGATTGGCATTTTGGCCGCGCTGATGGCGGGCTGGAGCAGCAACAACAAGTACGCGCTGCTGGCTGGCTTTCGCGTGGTTGCGCAGCTGATGAGCTATGAAATTCCGATGGTGCTCTCCATGTTTACCGTCGTGCTGCTCACGGGCAGCATGAGACTGTCGACCATTACGGAGGCGCAGGCGCTGGAAATTTTTGGCATCAACTTGGGCATTGGCTGGTTTGGCCTGCTCATGCCCGCCGCCTTTCTCATCTACGGCATCTGCGCGCTGGCTGAATCCGAGCAAACGCCGTTTGATCTGCTCGAGGCCGAATCCGAGCTGATCGCGGGTTTCCACATTGAGTATTCGGGCATGAAGTTTGCCATGTTCTTCCTGGCACAATTTCTGAACACCTTCTTCCTCGGCTCCATTGCTGTCGTGCTCTTCCTGGGCGGCTTTCAAGGGCCGCTGGTGGGCAACTTCGCCGAGTGGTTTGGGGCTCCCGGTGTGGTGATCGACATCCTGCTCGGCTTCTTCTACTTCATGGTAAAGGCCTTTGCGCTCTACGTCGGTGTGATGTGGATCAAGGGCACGCTGCCGCGGTTGCGCATTGACCAGATGATGGGTTTCTGCTGGAAGGTGCTCGTGCCCGCGATATTGGCGCTGGTGCTCTTCCAGATGATTGCGCTTAAGGTGCCCGGTCCGGACTATATCGGCTACGCCCTCGTCTTTCTTTTCAACGTTGGGGTGATCGTCTATCTCGGTCGCTTCCTGCAGCGTTACTTCGAGCGCGAAACCGTGCGCAGCAAGCGCGCCTTTGAGCCCCAATCGTTGATTGGTACAATGGTTCCCGCCCCGACGTCGGGGGATTAGTTATCGGTAGTTGAAGATTGGTAATCAGCTGGCAAAGCGGATAACGAAGCCTGATTGAAGCTTGAAAGCCGTGTACTTGAAAGCCGTGTAAACGACAAAGCGGCCCGCTTACTAATTGCTGCTTACCACCTACCGCTTAAATTTCAATTGACTCCGAACCCTGGAGAGCAACATGAGTCCCGAAGATTTATTGCAGTTTATCCCGCCGATTCCCTCCCTGCAGGAGGCTGTTTTTCTGCCCATTGCTATTTTTACCATCGCGATGGCGCTGGTGGTGGTGGCCTCGCGCAACCTGTTTCACAGCGCGCTGGGGTTGGTGGGCACCTTCTTTGGCGTGGCGGGTATTTACGCCATGCTGGAGGCGGAATTTCTCGCCATCAGCCAGGTGATGATCTACGTCGGCGCGATCGCCACGCTGATTACCTTTGCCGTGATGCTCACGCGCAACATGATGTTTGGCGTCACGTCGCCCATCAACCCGCAGTGGGTTGCGGCGGCGATCATGGCCACGCTCTTTGGTGCGCTTATCATCGGCCTGGTGCAGCAGATTCCCTGGGGCGAGGATGTCGCAATTCTCGGCAACGGCGAAGTGATCATCGCCCAGCTCGGCGCGCTCTTCGTCACCACCTATCTGATTCCGTTCCAGATGATGGCGCTGTTGCTGCTTGTTGCGCTGGCCGGGGCGATTATGTTGGCGCGCGATCGGCGTTAAGCAAAGTCATCGGTAATTAGTAATTGTGTAGCCTCGCTATCAAATCGATTTCAATTTTCAAAAGGTTTTATTGGCTACGTTACCAACCAATTACCATTTACAAATTACTAATCTCTAATTCCTATCTATGGTCGACATTACCTGGTATCTCATGCTTGCCGCCGTGCTCTTTAGCTGCGGGCTATATGCCTCGCTGGCGCGGCGCAACGCCATTGCCGTGCTGATGGGCATCGAGCTGATGCTCAACGCGGTCAACATCAATCTCGTTGCCTTCTGGCGCTACAGCGCGCCGGACGCCATCATGCGGCTGGAAGGGCAAGTTTTCGCTATCTTTGTGATTGCTGTTGCCGCCGCCGAAGCCGCTGTCGGTCTGGCGCTGATCATCTCCGTCTACCGCAACCGCCGCACGGTGATGTTGGATGAACTGGACCTGCTGAGGGGGTAGGACAGTGAGCAGTAAGCAGTAATCAGTTTGATCCGGGTTAGTTTCGAGCCGGGGCATCTGTTAAGGCTAATTCAAGAAAATAAGTACACGGCGGATGTGACGGTCATTGCCCGCAACCAGCAAAGAATTCGCAGAATTGTCTGGGCAGTGACCGTTACAGGTCATAGTTGACTTTCTGGAACGGCCTTAACTGATTGCTGACCCACTAATTACTCTTTACTAATTACTGAACATGCGTCGTCAACAGCTCACCGGCACGCTCGACGAACAGTGCGCCTTTCTTTACGACCTTGCGCTGGAGAAGATGGAGCAGGGCAACTTCACCGGCGCTTACCACGCGCTCAAGGAAGTTGCCCGCCACCAGGCAGACTTCCGCGACGTGCAGGCGCAGCTCGCCGAGGCGACACGGCGCAAGAACGAGCAGCGCTTTCTGCTGCTCTTTGTTTTTCTCGGCGCGTTGGCCTTTGTCTATATTGGCTCCGCGCTAAATTTCGGCAATGACCTAATTTTTATTGCCTTTGCCTTCTTGGGTAGCGTGCTTGGCTTTGCGCTTGGCGATGGGATCAACCGGCTGCGCCGACGCGGGCGCGCGGCGAGATCAAAGGCAAGCGCGGTGGACTAAGGACTGTGGCGACGCGTGTCGCTGAACGTTGCACGCAAAAACTCAGTCGCGGGCGGCTGTTCTCGACCTTTGCTCAACGCCAGTTTTGGTCGCTTGTAGCCGCATCTACATTGAATCACTTACAGCTTCGCTGACGCTGTACTGGTTGCCGAATTTATTCGGCAACTGCCAACAATCAGTAACCAAATCCTGCTGTAGCTATCAAAATTTGCAGAAGAATCGCTCCACGACAAAGCACCGAATTCCACGAATCAACCCCTTTGTGTCTCTTTGTGTCCTTTGTGAATAAATTTTAAGACGAGGTAATGGAATGGAAGGACTGTTTAATCTTGCCTGGTTGGTTCCCGTGCCCACCTTCTTGGCTTTTCTGACGATTGTGCTCTTCGTGGGCTCCAACAAAACCGTCAGCGCCTTCACGGCTATTGGCGGCGTGGTGATTGCCTTTCTGTTGAGCTGGCCCATTGCCTTCACCGCCTTTGGCATCGAGCACTTTGGCGAGCACCCCTTTGCAAATCAGCTCTTTGCGATTCCCACCGGCACGCGCGAGCTCTTCATCGGCTACCAGATCGACCCGTCGAACGCGCTGCTGCTCTTTATGGTTTCGTTTCTGCTGGTGATGATCTTCGTCTACGCCAGCGGCTACATGACCTTCCCGCCGCATCTCAACCCGGAGCAATACCCGCGCTCGTCGCGCCAGGGCAAGGACCCGCGCTACAGCCGCTTCATGGCCTACATCAGCCTCTTTGCCACGGGGATGCTGGGGCTGGTGATCTCCGATTCGCTGCTGATGCTCTTTATTTTCTGGGAGATCATGGGGCTGTGCAGCTATCTGCTGATTGGCTTCTGGTATGAGAAGGAGACGGCGCGTGCGGCCTCGATCAAGGCCTTTATGACCACGCGCGTGGGCGACGCCATCATGCTCATCGGTATGATCCTGCTCTACATCCACAGCGAGCCGAGCAGCCTGAGCTTTAACGTGATTCTCAGCGCGGAGAATCTGGCGCAGATTGCGGCCAAGACCTTTGCAATTCCTGCTCTCGGCCTCGAACTGCCGCTGCTGGGGCTCATCGCCATCCTGATTTTCTTTGGCACGGTGGGCAAAAGCGCTCAGTTCCCGCTCCACGTCTGGCTGCCGGACGCCATGGAAGGGCCGACGCCCGTCAGCGCCATGATCCACGCGGCGACGATGGTCTCGGCGGGCGTCTTCCTGCTGATTCGCTTGTTCCCGGTTTTCTACGTGGTGGGCGAAACGACGCCGGCCGTTATGGCCTTTGTCGCCTTTACCGGCGCGTTTACCGCCATCTTCGCGTCGACCATTGCCGTCGCGCAGTGGGACATCAAGCGCGTGCTCGCTTATTCGACCATTAGCCAGCTCGGCTTCATGGTCGCCGCGATTGGCATTGGCGGATACGTCGCCGCGCTCTTCCACCTGCTGACGCACGCTTTCTTCAAGGCGCTGCTCTTCCTCGGCTCCGGCAGCGTGATCCACGGCGTAGAGCACGGCCTGCACGAGGCGCACGGCCACGGCCACGACGATACCGTTGAGGATCACCACGAGCCGGAGCATCAAGCAGGCGCCCCCGGCGAATCGCATGTGACGACCCACGTGATCGAGCGGCCCGACGGCAACCTCGACCCCGAAGACCCGCAGGACATGCGCAACATGGGTGGCCTGCTCAGCCGAATGCCGCGCACGGCGTGGACCTTTATCATCGGCGGTTTATCGCTGGCTGGCTTCCCGCTGGTTACGGCGGGCTTCTGGTCCAAGGATGAGATTTTGGCCAAGGCGTGGTACCTGGATAACTTCTGGGTCTTTGGCACGCTGGCCGTCGCCGCCTTTCTCACCGCGTTTTACACCGCGCGTCAAATCGGGCTGACCTTTCTGGGCGCGCCGCGCACGGAGATGGCCGAGCACGCACCCGAAAGCGTGCCCGCTATGACGTGGCCGCTGATTCTGATTTCGCCCTTTGCCATTGCCCTGGGCTGGATCGGCATCCCAAATAACTTCCCGCTGCTGGGTGCAATTACGCCCTTCTGGATCGACGAGCAGCTAGAGCCCTACGCAGAGTATCTGGAGTTCACGCTCAGCCATCCCTCGTGGAGCTGGATTCCGCTGTTGACCTCGTTTATCGTGGCGCTGGGCGGTCTCTCCCTCGGCTACGTGATGTACAAAGATTTCAAAGTCGGCCAGATCGATCCGCTGCAAAAGGCGCTCGGCCCGGTGTGGACGCTGCTGCACAATAAGTATTACATCGACGAGTTCTACCAGAACACCGTCGTCGTGCTGACCAAGGCCATCGGTCGCTTCTTTGCCCTCTTCGACGACGTGTGGGTCATCGATCCCATCGTCGACGGCATTGGCTGGGTCAGCGTGCAGATTGGCCGCGGCGCCGCCGCCTTCGACCGTATCATCGTCGACGGTCTGGTCAACGGCTCCGGCAATCTCTCCAACCGCCTCGGCAGCATCCTGCGCAACACACAAGATGGCCACGTGCAGGCCTATCTGATGGTGGTGGTCGTTGTATTTGTCACGTGGCTGCTCTTGCAGGCGATGCCGATTTTGATGACGCTGGTGTAGGTCACCTATGCTCCGCTACGTGACAACGTGACCTGCCCCTGCACGTGGGAAATTACGCGGCTGGGTAGGCAAACTCTGCCACGTTGCGGAGCAAATGTGACCTGCGAACGCACGAGTCCGCGATTCGATGGGTGGGCAGACACCGATTTCAATCGGTGGCTAAAGTGTAAAGTGTGCTGAAGCGCACCGGTGATTGATGGGCTTCAGCGCGTTTTGCCAATCAGGCGGCGAATTCATTCGTCGCCGGTGGTGGTCGACGAAACCGGAAAGCAATTTTTTGAAACTGTTTCTTACAAAACCGCGAGAAAACCGATGGAATCTTTTAACAACTGGCTGCTGCCCATCCTGCTCTTCTGGCCGGGATTGACAGCAATTCTTGTCCTCTTTGGCCCCAACGACCGCGTGATCAAGTGGGGCTCGGTGGCGGCAAGCCTGCTGCCGCTGGGCTTGACGACCTACGCGCTGGTCGCCTATGATTTTAGTGCGGCCAATATGCAGTTCGAGGTCAACGTGCCGTGGATCGAGGCGCTCAACGCCAACTTCCACCTCGGCGCGGATGGCCTGAGCCTGCCGCTGCTCTTCCTCACCGCCGTCTTGATCACGCTGAGCACCTACTACAGCGTGGGCACGATCCACAAGCGCGTGAAGGAATACTTCGTGATGCTGGCCCTGCTCGAGCTGAGCATGATCGGCGTCTTTATTGCGCTGGATTACGTGCTCTTTTACGTCTTCTGGGAAATCAGCCTCGTGCCGATGTACCTGATGATTGCGATTTGGGGCGGTACCAATCGGCGCTACGCCTCGATCAAGTTCTTTATCTACACGCTGGTTGGCTCCGTGGCCATGCTGCTGGCGATTTTGGCTATTTATTTCCAAACGGCGACCTTTGACATTCTGGAAGCCGCCGCGGCGCAGCCCTTTGTCGGCCTGCCGGGCGGGCGCGGCGAGCTGCTATCGGCGCTCGTCTTCTGGGGCTTGTTCCTCGGCTTTGCCTTCAAAGTGCCGAGCTTCCCCTTCCACACCTGGCTGCCCGACGCACACACAGAAGCGCCGACCGCCGGCTCCGTGATCCTGGCGGGTGTCATGCTCAAGCTGGGCGCGTATGGCTTCCTACGCATTATCCTGCCAACCGTGCCGCAGGCCAGCCAGCGCTTCTCGATGTGGATCATCGCCCTGGGCGTGATCGCCATCGTCTACGGGGCGTACATTTGTATTGCGCAGAGCGATCTCAAGCGGCTCATCGCTTACTCGTCCGTTAGCCACATGGGTTATGTCATGTTGGGCATTGGCGCCGCTGCGCGCACGCTGACGCCCGAAGGCATGGCACAGGCCGCCGAGCGCTTCAACCTCTCGCCCGAAGCGGTGATGGACAGCGCAGCCATGGCGATTAACGGCGCAACCTTGCAGATGTTCAACCACGGCATCATCACCGGCGCGTTGTTCCTGCTCGTTGGCATAATCTACGAGCGCGCCCACACGCGCGACCTCGGCAAGTTTGGCGGTCTCAGCACGATGACGCCCTACTACTACGGCCTGATGCTGGTGGCGGCCTTTGCTTCGCTGGGCTTGCCCGGCTTGGCGGGCTTCTGGGCCGAGTTCTTCACCTTCCGCGGAGCCTTTGCCGTTGCACCCATCTGGGCCGCCGTTGGCACGCTCGGCATTGTGATTACCGCCGTCTACATCCTGTGGCGTATCATGCAGAACGTCTTCCTCGGTGAGTACGACGACAGCAAAATCGAACATTGGACAACCGTCGACGGCGAGCACGCCGACGGGCCGACGGATATGGTGCTCTTCGAAAAGATTACCCTCTGGCCGCTGATTATCGGCATGTTTGTCATCGGCATCTATCCGACCATCATTTTGCGCTATTTCAATCATTCGGCGGTCGCCATTCTGGATCAAATCCAGAGTTACATTGCCGTAGCAGGAGGCTAACCCGTGGAAGAAGTTTCGATTGGGGCGCTCGGCGCCATCATTCCCGAAATCATCCTGCTGCTCGGCGGCATTTTAGTGCTGCTGTTGGATACCGCGGCGGCGGGCGACGAAGAGCAGAATTCTGGCGGCAGCTACATGGCGGTCTCCATTATTTTCCTGCTGGTGGCAACGGTCGGCGCGCTGCTGCAGCTGCTCCCCTTCGTCAACCCCACGGCAGCATTGTTAGATGACGGTGCTGGTGAGGTGCGCGAGGCGCTCTCCATGATTACGATCGACCCGTTCTCGCTCTTCTTCAAGGTGACGATCTACGCGGGCATGTCGCTGGTCGCCATTGCGGGCGGCGCCTACATGAACAAGCGCGCCACGGGCCGCGGTGAATTTTGGACGCTCTTTGTCTTTGTCACGCTGGCCATGGGCATGGCCGTTAGCGCCAACAATCTGCTGCTGCTCTTTCTGTCGATTGAGTTCCTGTCGATCACCAGCTACATTCTAGCGGGCTTTCTGCGCGAGAATGACTTTAGCGCAGAGGCAGGTGTCAAGTATTTCCTTTATGGCTCCGTCGCCTCGGCGGTCATGCTCTACGGCATGAGCCTGCTCTACGGCGTTGGCGGCTCGATCTATCTGGCTGATATTGCCGCTGTCTTTGCCGCGGGCGAAGACCTGAGCGCCATCGCCTACCCCGCCATCCTGCTCACGCTGGTCGGCTTTGGCTTCAAGACAAGTCTGGCTCCCTTCTACCAGTGGGCCCCAGACACCTACGACGGCGCACCCACGCCCGTTACGGCCTATCTGTCGACGGCTTCAAAGGCTGTCGGTTTCGCCGTGCTGATTCGCGTCTTTGTGATTGCCTTTGGCAGCTTCCGCGCCGAGTGGGTTCCCATTCTGGCCGGTCTCAGCATTCTGACGATGACGCTCGGCAATCTCCTGGCCTTCCAGCAGGACAACGTCAAGCGCATGTTGGCCTACAGCTCCGTTGCGCAGGCGGGCTACATCCTCATGGGGCTGGTCGCCTTTGTGACGACCGACCTGTTTAGCGATGTCAATCTGCTGCCCATGAACGGCATCAACGGCGTGATGATCTATCTCTTCGCCTACCTCTTCACCAACGTGGGCGCGTTTATGGTCGTTATGGCCGTGGAGGAGCACACGGGCAGCACGCAGATTGAAGAGTATCGCGGTCTCTATCGCCGCTCGCCCGCGCTGGCGCTGGCCATGCTCGTCTTTCTGCTCAGCCTCACCGGCATTCCATTGACCGGCGGTTTCGTGGGCAAATTCTACGTCTTTGGGGCAGCGGTGCAGCGCCAGTATTTCTGGCTCGTCGGCTTTGGGGCGATCAACGTCGCCATCGGTGCGGGCTACTACTTGCGCATTGCCAGCGCCATGTTCGAAGGCCTGATGGACAGCAGCGAAACGCGCGACGAAACCGGCAACCTCACCGTCGTCGACGACAGTGGCGATAGCGATAGCCGAGACGAACGGATGCCCGTCAGCATCCCCGTACAGCTTGCGCTCACCGTCTGCGTTTTGCTCACGCTTTGGATCGGCATCTACCCGCCCAACATCATCGAGTGGGCCAACGTGGCCTCGCGGCAGCTGATTTCGCTGTCGTTTTAGCCCGGAGATGCTCGTTCCCGCGCGGAGCGTGGGAATGCCCAACCCGACGCTCCTGCGTCGTAGCTCGACTTACAAGAGAACAAGTCAAGGGGGGTATGGAATTCCATGCCCCCTTGACTTGCTGGGTGTATTCTAAATTCAACAAAAGTTTCCGTGCAAGGCTGTGTGCCAGCGTGCGGCACGCGAGACCTCACCCCCCAACCCCCTACTCCGCGCGCGGAGAGGGGGCTTCCGACTCCGCGCGCGGAGAGGGGGCTTCCGAAGCTTCGTCGGTAAAGAACAAACGCTAAGGGGGTGAGGTCGAACGCCCGATAGCAAAGAACCCCCCCTCCAAAGCCGAAATATACCCTCTGTTATTCCCCAACTTTGAACTTTCCCCACCGCCCGCTATAATCCCTTTATGCAAACCGCTCGCCGTCTCTGCCCCGCCGCCCTGGTCGCGCTGCTGATCCTGGTCGCGCTCGCCCTGCCGCGCCTTGCGCCAATGGGCGTGCGGGCGCAGGGCAACGTGCCGGTGGCCGTGCCCGTCTACAACGTTGCCGTGCAGCCGGGCGAGCCAGATGTGGTGCTGGCGGGCGTGGAAAATCGACCGAACGCCAGCGGCATCTACCGCAGCACGGACGGCGCCGTTTCCTGGGCCAACGTCGCCGACGGCATTCCCGCCAGCACCAGCATCGCCGGCCTCACCTTCGATCCGCGGGACGAAAGCTTCGTGCTCGCCAGCGACGCCGCCGGTGGCTTGATCTACCGCAGCGAGGATGGCGGCGAAAGTTGGGAAGCGCTGCCCCAGGTGCGCGCCATCCTGCCGGAGGGTGATCCCGTCAGTGAAATTTATGCCGTGGTCGAGGAGGGCGGCACGGTCTTCTACGTGGGCACGCGCGTCAGCGGGCTGATTCGCACGCTGGACGGTGGCGAGACGTGGGAATCGTTTTCGGGCGGGCTGGCCGGTGGCCCGGGGCGGCGTATCGGCGAAGTCGTGGAGTTTCGCGACAGCCTCTTTGTCGGCACCTACGCGGGGCTCTACCAGCTTGCTGCCGATGGAAGTTTATGGATTCTTGTGCCAAGCTTTCCCGGCGGCGCCAACGTTACCGTCTACGGCCTGGCTGCCCACGGCAGCGGCGACAGTGCCGTGATCTACGCCGGTACGGCGGGTGGCCTCTTCCGCAGCGTCGATAGCGTCAACTGGCAGGCCGTGCCGGGCGTGCCGCCGCTGGCCGTGCGCGATCTGGTGAGCACGGGGTCACGCATCGTCGCCGCCACATCGGGTGGCCTTTACGCGGGCCCAGCCGATTTTGCCTCGACGGAGCCGTGGACGCAGCCGCTGGTCAACGGCGCGCCCTACGTGGGCAACACCTTTGCCGTGGGCAGCGCGGAAGCGGCCCCGCGCACCGTCTACGTCGGCACGGCGACCGATTGGGTGCTGCGCAGCGACGACGAGGGCGTCACCTTTAACACGCTCCAGACCATGCCGCCGCTCGACGTCGAGGCCGCGCTGGCCACCGCCACGCCGACGCCCACCCCATCGCCGACGCCGACTGAAACGGCCACGCCAACCTTTACGCCGACGCCCAGCGCGACCCCTACCTTCACGCCGCTGCCCACGGAGACGCCCACTCAGACCCCGTCGCCAACAGAAACCTTTACGCCCGAGCCCACACCGACGCCCAGCGACACGCCCACCGGCACGCCGCCCCCGTCGCCCACGCTAACCGAAACGCCGACCTTTACGGCCACCCCGACAGAGACGCCGCTTCCCACCGACACGCCGCTGCCCACGGAGACGCCGCTGCCCACCGACACGCCGACCCTCCCCGCTGGCGTCAGCGATACGGTCGACATCGTACTTGATCCAACATCCGCGCCGCCCGTCGATGAGAGCGTCGCCCAGACCGACACGGAGCAGGTTGGCGTCGCCGAGCCGGTCACGGAATCTACTAGCGAGCCGGACGTGAGCGAGCCAACGCCCGCCGACGCCGAGCCGCCCGCCGATGTCCCCACGCCGACCGACACCTTCGTTGCCCGCGATGCCATCGCCCCCACCGAAACGCCCGCGCCGACGGAGACGCTGATTCCCACGGAGACGCCCTCCCCCACCGCCACCCCTTCACCGACGATCACCCCCACGCCCATCGACATTGGCGAGGTGATTTATACGAGCCTGCCGCCAGTCTTTGTTGGCGCGGGCGTGCTGTTGTTTGTGGCCGTGCTGGCGGCGGGGCTGTCGATTGTGCGCGGGCCGCGCGATATTTGAGTGTAGTGCGTGATAAGTGATGCGTGAGCACACAGTGAATAATGTTTCAGAAGATGTGCTGATATGGATTGTAATCTTCTTGATCGTTGGTTTGCCAACGATCTTTTGCGCTTGCATTATTGTATGTTTGCGTTTGTTAGCTAATCGCCCTAATTCGCGCAAACAAGTGCAAGTGTTTGGCTTGTTGTCATTACTTCTATTCACTACTTTCCTGGTGTTTTGGGTGGGAGTTTTGGGATGGAGCTTCTTCACAATGCTGTTGATAGCAGCATCGGTAATTGCACTGCCAATTGTTGTATTGATGCAGTTTGTTACTGTCTGCAAAACGTTAAGAACGCCTGAATGGCGCACAAAGACGTTAAGAGGCTCCACGTGGCGCACAAAATTAAAAATGATTTGTACAGCGGAGATGCTTTCAATCATTATTTTTACTATCTCACCTCTAATTGGTTTTTTTAGCGTGAATCAAGTTTGCGCAAATATCAATCACGCTAGAGGAGAGCAAATTGCTGATGCAATACAGATATATTATTAGCAGAACACTGAATATCCAAGAGGCATTTTCGTGCTTGCACCACGCTATCTAGCCGAGATTCCTGAACCAACTTGCTTTCGAGGAAGTTTTCAAATATATAAGTGTACAAACGGCAGCGGTGCAGCGGTCATAATTCCAGGAGAGGTCGAGGAAATTTATCACTTACCTAAAGGCCAATGGG
Organism: Caldilineaceae bacterium; assembly: GCA_965213535.1. Lineage (GTDB taxonomy): Bacteria > Chloroflexota > Anaerolineae > Caldilineales > Caldilineaceae > JBCCFC01. The sequence continues at coordinate 3,458,257 of OZ243888.1, read as the reverse complement.
ACATCGCGGACGACTACTACCCTTGCTGATTCAGCGCCCTTATGGACGCTCTTGCACCCCCGAACGGTCATCCCAAGTTGACAGTCAAACCGAAACAACATGACCCACCCAACTACCAATCTCCAGTCGCTACTCTCCAATCTTCCCCACGCCAAACTCACCGACCCCGCCGCCAACCCCGCCCTCACCCACATCACAGCCGACAGCCGCGACGTGCGGCCCGGCTCGCTCTTCGTCGCCGTGCCGGGCGATAAGGTAGACGGCCACCGCTTTATTGGCGACGCGGTCAAGCGTGGGGCGGTCGCCGTGATCGGCACGGCGACCCACGCCGACCTGCTGGCGCGTGAGATTGGCTTAGACGGGACGCCCTACGTCCAGGTGCTCGACGCCCGCCCCGCGCTCGCCATCCTCAGCGCGGCGCTGCACAATTTTCCGAGCCGCGCGCTCACCGTGATCGGCGTCACCGGCACGGATGGCAAGACGACGACCTGCTCGATCCTCGAATCGATCTTGGACGAGGCCACGCGCGACGAGCACGATCCCAGCGACCCCGGACGCGTCGGCGTTATCACCACCGTGGGGGCGCGCATTCGCGGCGAAGCGCAGGAGACGGGCCTGCACGTCACTACGCCGGACGCGCCGCAGGTGCAGCAATTCCTGGCCCAAATGCGCGACGCGGGCTGCACCCACGCCATCGTCGAGAGCACGAGCCACGGATTGGCCCAGCAGAGAGTCGCCGCCGTCGATTTTGACGTGGCCGCCGTCACCAACATCACCCACGAGCACCTCGACTACCACGGCACGCGCGACGCCTACGTCGCGGCCAAGGCGCGGCTCTTTGAGATGCTCTTTGAATCGCCCGCCAAGCCGCTGGCTGGATTGGACGGCCAGGACATCCCGCGCGCCGCCGTGCTCAATGCGGACGACGAGGGCAGCTACGAGGCGCTTCAGCAAGCCATCGAAGATTGCGAAAGCGACTGCCACGTTATCCGTCTTGCTTACGCGCTCAACGATAACACCGCCGCCGTGCGCGCCACCGACATCGACGCGCAGCCCGACCGCACGCGCTTTCGCCTGCACTGGTGGAACGGTGACTTCGACGTGGAAACGCGGCTGATAGGCGACTTCAACGTCTACAACATCCTCTGCGCCGCCACCGCCGCGCTGGCGCTGGGCGTGCCAGCCGAGGCCGTGCAGCGCGGCGTGGCGCGGATGGCTGGCGTGCTCGGTCGCATGGAGCGCATTGATCGCGGGCAGGATTTTCTGGCGCTGGTCGATTTTGCCCATTCGCCCGCCAGCCTGGAGCGGGCGCTGCTCACGCTGCGGGAGCTAATCACCCCAAGCAAAACTGGCGAGCCGGGGCGACTGATTGCCATCTTCGGCAGCGCGGGCCTGCGCGATCACGCCAAGCGTGGGCTAATGGGGCAAGTCAGCGGGCGACTGGCCGATTTCACCGTCATCACCGCCGAGGATCCGCGCACGGAAGATTTGGACGAAATCAACGCCGCCATTGCCGAGGGCGTGCGCCAACAAGCGAGCGACAATGCCTTCGTAATCGTGACGGATCGCGCCGAGGCCATCCGGTACGCCATCGACCTGGCGCGGGCGGGCGATGTGGTCGCCGTTTTTGGCAAGGGGCACGAGCGCAGCATGTGCTTTGGCGAAATCGAATATCCGTGGAGCGATCAGGCCGCAGTGGAGACCGCGCTGGATCATCGGATGGCGAAAGAAGAATAGAACGCGGATCGAGCGAATTGGGCGGATGAAGACGGATTTCCTGATCCGCTGGAATCCGCCAAATCCACCAAATCCGCGTTCTATTCTGTATTTTGTTGATCTCTTGCGAATCGCTTGGCTCTTTGGCCAATCTGTTGTATCATCATGTACAGTATTATTACCCAAAATTGACTCATTACCCCGAAATCCCAATGACCCATACAAGGAGGCTGCAGATGCAGGCAGCACGGAACGTTTTGAAACTTTTGCTGCTCGTTACCATGTTGACTGCGGTGGCGAGCTTGGGACTGGTGGCGTGCAGCGGTGCGGGCGACAGCGCCACGCGCAGCGCTCAGTGGTTCAACCTCCCTTCGATTCCGCTGGACGTAGCGGCGGACGGCTCGACCTCCGTCCTGGGCTTTCCCGTGAATCCCAGCCCCCTGCCCGCATCGCTCGTGCAGCAGCTTCAGGGGGCCAGCGTTCAGCGCGCGGAAGTGCGCGTGGGAGCGGATGGCGTCTATATTTTTTCAAATGGCGAGGATTTGCCCTACCTGGACTGGAACGATGAGTCCGTCGACACGGTGCAGCGGCTGATCGAGACGCAGCCCGTGCGGGAGCTGCTGCGGGAGCAGGGCGTTACGGAGGACCAGGTCGACTTGGCGCTGCCCTGGCTGCGGCGCATCGGCCTCGGTGCGACGCTCAACGTGTCGCCAGCGGAGGGGGAGACGCTGGCCGTCGACGGCTGGGACGGTCGCGTGCTGCAGCCGGGTACGGTGGAGCCAGCGGAAGGCGAATCGGCGATTGCAATCAACAGCCTGGCCTTCGACCCCGAAAGCGGCGAGGCAAGCTTTGGCAGCATTCCCCTTTCGCAGATCGATCCCAGCCTCGGCTCAACGCTGACGCTCGATGAGAATACGCGCGGCCTGATCAGCGCCCTAAACGCAGAGAGCCTGCAAGTTGGTACCGGCCCCAACGGCATCAACCTCGCGCTCGGCGATCAACCGCTGCCCGGCATTGCCTACGACGCCGAATCGCTGCAGCGTGCGCTGACGCTCGTGCCCGCGCTCGGCCTCGTCGATCCGTCGCTCAACGAGACGCTTCAGCAGCTTGGCCCCCAGCTGGCCACCACCCAGCTAAACCTGGGCGTCTCGTTTACCGGCCAGCCGCTGGGCGAAACTGATCTGTCGAACTTAACCGTCAACTTGGGTGAAGATGGCTCGCTCTCCGCGCTGGGCTTCCCGGTGTCCGGGGCGGGCACGATCGACCCGCAGCTGCTGGCTACTCTGGAAGAAGCGGGCGTGCAGCAGCTGCGCATCGACTTGGCCAACGACGGGCTGACGCTGCTCACCAACGACGGAGCGTTGCCGCGCATTACGTGGACGCCGGAATCGCTGGGTACGGTGGCGCAGATTGTCGCGCCGCTGGCAGGCGTTGCGCCGGAGACGATTACGAGCGCCGTGGCCGTCGCCAGCGAATCCAACGTTGGCGCGACGGTGAACTTGCCGGGCGCGGAAGGCTCCGTTCCCCCCGCGGGCGAAGTCACCTTTGCCGCACCGGACATCGACCCCATCAGCGCACCCGTGGTGCGCATTGATGCGGCCTACAGCGGCGGCGACATCCAGTCGCTCGGCCCCATTTCTGGCGCGGATCTGGCCGAGGCGGGCGTTGCCAGCTCGTTGAGCCTGCCGCCCAATGTGGTGCAAGCATTGGAGGCCGCGGGTGCATCTTCGGTGCAAATTACTAGCGACCCCAACGTGCTCAACCTGCTGATCGACGGCGGCAACGCCCTCTCGATCCAACACGACGCAGCCTCTCTCACCCGCGCCTTCCGCCTCGCGCTGCCTTTCCTCGACGTTGAAGCGCTCAACGATCCCGCTGTGCAGGAGCTGCTTATCCAGCAGATTTTGCCGCTGGTCCCCGCAGCTGATCTGGACGTGACGGTGAACTTGGAGTGAGGCGCGAAGCGCGAAGTGTAAGACACGCTAAACAGCAGAGGGCACTTGGAATTTTCCAAGTGCCCTCTGCTGTTGGTCTACTACTACTCAACTCAGCCCTAGATAACGAAAACACCGCAGCAGTTTTGCAGCCAACCAACCCGCCCCAACGTGCATTCCCCCGACAGCCTACACGTTGCAACTGGTTAATTGGGCTGCGCCACTGCTGCGGCGCTTCCTTGTCATTATTGTAGCAGAACGCCGCTTGCATTTCCATAGATAATTGAGCAGAACCTAGATATAAGAAAATACATAGGCTCTATATTAGACTCATGCCCTTTCACACCTCTGTCCTCCACCCCCATCCGCAGCGACGCCAGACCGTGCTCTCTGTGCTGGAAGCGGCTCTGCACGCCGTTGCGCCCGCCGAGGCCGTGCGAACGGCGCTGCGGCGTGAGGGCGACCGGCTCCACGTAGCCGAACGCACGTACGATCTAAACAGTTACCGGCACATCTTCGTCGTGGGCGCGGGCAAAGCGGGCGCGCCGATGACGCGCGCCGTCGAGCGGCTGTTGGGCGACCGCCTCAGCAGCGGTCTGGTGGTGGTGAAAACGGGGCATCTGGACGAAGAGCGAGCGGCGGACGGCGCGATCTCGATTATCGAAGCGAGCCATCCACTGCCAAACGAAGCGGGCGTGGCCGCGGGTGAGCAGATTCTGGCGCTGGCCCAGCAGGCGACCCGCGACGATCTCGTGATCGCGCTGCTCTCCGGCGGCGGCTCGGCGCTGCTCGTCGCCCCCGCGCCCGGCCTCTCGCTGGCCGATCTGCAGGCGATGACCGACGCCCTGCTCGCTAGCGGGGCGGACATTCGCGAGATCAACTGTCTGCGCAAACACTGCAGCGCCGTCAAAGGTGGGCAACTGGCGCGCGCCGTGGCCCCGGCCACGCTGCTCACGCTCGTGCTGAGCGACGTGGTCGGCAGCCCGCTGGACGCCATCGCCAGCGGCCCGACCGTGCCGGACGGCACAACTTGGGCCGATGCCTGGGCGATTGTCGAGCGTTATGGACTGGTGGAGAAGCTGCCCGCGTCGATTGTGGCGCGGTTGCAAAGTGGATTGGCGGGCGCAATTGCCGATACGCCCAAGCCAGACGATCCGCTCTTTGCCGACCGTGTGCTTGCCCCGCAGATCGTTGTCGTGGCGGACAATCGCGTGGCGGCAGAAGCCGCGGCGGCGCGGGCGCGCGCGCTCGGCTTTCAGACGCTGTTGCTCAGTACCTTTGTGGAGGGCGAAGCGCGCGAAGTCGCCAAAGTGGTGGCGGCGCTGGCCAAAGAAGTGGTGGCAAGTGGGCAACCGCTGTCGCCGCTCGCCTGCTTGATTTTGGGTGGCGAGACAACGGTGACGCTGGGCGAGCAGCCCGGTCGCGGGGGGCGCAACCAGGCGCTGGCGCTGGCTGCCGCCCTCGAAATCGACGGCGCGCAGACGAGTGGCTTGGACAAAGTAACCATTGTCTCCCTCGCCACCGACGGCACGGATGGCCCCACCGACAGCGCGGGCGCGCTGGTGGACAGCGGCACGGTGGCCCGCGGTCGCCAGCAGGGATTGAACGCACGTGATCATCTGCGCCGCGATGATGCCTATCCATTTCTACAGGCAACCAACGATCTGCTGCTCACCGGGCCGACGCAGACAAACGTCAACGATTTGATTTTTGTCTTTGTGCACGAGCAGTAAAAAGAGGCGTAGGCGCACGCCACGGCGTGCGCCTACACCTCTTTTTACTGATTTGTGGCGTTACCGCACCAAGATGCGTCGGTAGCGCGCCTGCACAAAGCAGAAAATTCCAAACAAGATCAGTCCAAGAGAGACAAGACCCAGCAGCCAAGGGCCATAGGGCTGCTGTGCCAAGGTGGAGAGCGCTTCACCGATGCCGCCCGCCTCCTGTGGGTCTTGCTGCCAGGCGGCGACGATGAAGAAGATGCCGATGATGGCAAAGACGATGCCGCGTGCGATAAAGCCAATTTTACCCGCACGCACCGCCCACTTGCGTACCGTACTGCTCATCTCGCCCAACTTGAGCTTCTCCTTAAACTTTTCATCGTAGCCCTTGTAAATTTGGTAGAGTCCCGCGCCTACAACAATCGCGCCGCCGATGCCGACGAGCCACTGCCCAAAGGGCCACCCCAGCACGCGCGCCGTCCAGTCCTCCGTGCCGCTGCCGTCACCGCCGCCGCTGCCGCCGCCGCTAAGCACCAGCTGCGCCGCCACGCCCGCCAGGAAGAGATAGCCAATGCCGCTGGCCGCATAGCCCGCGCGCTTGACCATCCCCTTGGCGTCATCGCCTTCGTTTTCGGGGTCCACGCTGGCGCGTACAAACTGCCAGATGGCATAGCCCAGCAGCCCAATCGCAACGACCGTGAGCAGGACGCGGCCAAACGGCTGGGTGATCAGCTGCGAAAGGGCGCCGGAGCTGCCCGTCGTCTCGCCACCCGATCCGATTGCAGCCTGAAATGCCAGAATTCCAATCGTAAAGTAAACAACGCCCAGCGCGGCATAGCCCGCGCGCGCCAGCACCTCCACCCATTCGCCGGGGCTGTCCGGCGTCTTTTGTTTGGCTTGTGTTGTTACGCTACTCATAGCGCTCCTTTCTCTAAAAGTTGTCGATGGAGAACAAGCTATCTGCTTATCCATGCTCGGGTGAACAGCCCTCGCTACACTCCTACTGCGAGAGGATCAACGCCGTGTACGGCGCTAAATTTACCGTTCCGCTCCACTCCTGCCCGTCGTACTCCTGCGCTTCGGCCTCGACCTGCGCAACGCCCACGTCGCTAAACGCTTCGTTGTAACGCTTGCTGTCGCTGTTGAAGCGCACGTGCCACGTGCCCTCCTGCGGCAGACCGATGCGGTAATTGTCGAGCTGCTGGCTGGAAAAATTGGCCACAACCACGACGCTATTCTCGGCCTCGCCCTCGCCCCAGCGGTGGTAGACCAGCACTTTGCCCTCGTTATTGATGTGGTAGACGTCCGTGCGCTGGGCCAGCAGACCGCCGCTTACGCCGTCGCGGTTGCGGCGCAGCGCGATCAGGTCGCGGTGCAGCTGAACCAGCCCCGCAAACCGCTCGGCCTTGGACCAATCCAGCGGAACCTGATCGCGGAACCAGCCGCTTTCCAGAAATTCCTGCCCTTGGAAGAGCATGGGGATGCCGGGGGCCGTCAGCACAAAGGCCGTGCCCAGCGTTGCCCGCTTTTTGGCGTAGATGCTATCGGCCTGGCTGGGCTCAATCTCCTCCGGCACGCGCGCGCTGCCGTTGGCCACCTCATCGTGCGATTCGGTGTAGATGACGCTGTCGGTAAAGTCGTCGTTGTCGCGGTGGTGAATCGTCGCGGCCAGCGCGTTCATGTCGCGCTGTTCATCCATCGGCGTGATGATGATGTCGCGCAGGGTGTGGACAAATTGGGCGTTCCACTGTGCGCCAAAGCCCGCGCCGCCGTCGCTCGTCGTCTTGGTCAAGTACATATTGTCGCGCAAATCTTCGGCAATCGTCAATGTGCCGGGCGCGTGCGTCTGCACCTCATCGTTGACCCAGCCCATCAGCTCCCAGCCTTCCGCCAGATCGCTGCCCTCGTCGCCGTCGTTGCCAAATACGTTGCGGATGTAGGCCGTTGCATCCCAGCGCAGACCGTCGATGCGGTATTCGTTGAGCCACATCAAGGCGTTGTCGCGGATAAACTGGCGCACTTCGGGGCGTCCGTAGTCGGGCCGCGTCGCGCCCCAGGGCGTCTCCGCACGCGAGTCGTTGTAGAAGTAGATGCCGCCGCCGTCGTTTTGGCTCCAGCCGTCAAACTGCCAGAGATCGAGATCGCTGGGGCCAAAGTGGTTGTAGACGACGTCCAGGATCACGGCCATGCCGTGCTCGTGCGCGGCTTTGATAAAGCGTTTGAACGCTTCCGGGCCGCCGTAGTCGCTCTCCACGGCGAAGATGTGGGAAGGATTGTAGCCCCACGAGAAGCCGCCGGGGAACTCCTGCGTCGGCATCACTTCGATGGCGTTGATGCCGAGGTCGCGCAGGTAGGGCAGCTTTTCGGCGGCGCTTTGTAGATTGCCCGGGTCGCCGCCCGGCTCGTCGTTAAAGGTGCCCACGTGCATCTCGTAGATGACCATTTCGTTCCAGGCGGGCGCTTGGAAATCGTCCGCGCCCCAGTCGAAATTAGGGTCCAACACCACGCCGTTGCCCACCGAGTTCGTCACCTGGCGCGCGTAGGGGTCGATGCGCTGAAGGGTGTGCTCGCCGCTTTTGATAACAAACTTGTACTCGTCGCCCGCTTCGGCGTCGGCAACGCGGCCCGCCCAGTAGCCATTCTCTTCGGCGTCCAGCTTATCGGCATCCGGCTGCCAATCGTTAAATGTGCCCGTTACAAAGAGGGCCTTGGCGTGGGGAGCCCAAACGCGAAAGGTCACCCCATTCTCGCCCAGAATAGCGCCCATGCCGGCGGATAGGTCAGCGCGCGCCGGTTTGTCTTGGGGCGAGCCGTCCGCGGACGGGTTGGTCTGCGACTCCGAACCCAGTACCTTTTCAATGGATTTGGTAATTGTTTTTAACACGTAAAGTTCCTTCTAAATTTTTGATACTAAACTGGTTTTTACCGACTTGCCCAACTACGTTGGCAGCCCCTCGCGCAGCATGTTCAGCACGGCGGTTTCGACTAAGTCCAAGTCGTACTTCGTCTCCGCAAAACCGGATTCCTGCACGGCCAGCACGCTGGCAAAGAGCGAATTGTCGGCGTAGCTCTCCAAAATAACCGGGTGGACGTAGTATTGGCGACAAACGGCGGGCGTGTTGCCCAGCCGCTCGGCAACCTGCTTAATGGCCTGCACGATGTTGTGCTTGGTCTCCTTCTCGCTTTCGCTGGGGCCGAGGCTGTGCAGCGCCGCCGTGGCCAGCACCGTGCCGCCCCACGTGCGAAAATCCTTGGCTGAAAAGGGGCCGCTCATGGCCTCGTGAATGTATTCGTTCACATCGCTGGAGCCGATGGGGCGCAGCGTGCCCGCTTCGTCCTCATACTGGAAGAGCCGCTGGCCGGGCAGATCCTCAACGCGCTGCATCAGCCGCGCCAGCCGCCGGTTGCGCAGGTGAATCTCGTGCTCCTTGCCGCTCTTGCCCACAAAGTCCAGCGTGATCTGCGAGCCGTGTACGTCTACGTGCTCGTCCTCCAGCGTGGTGAGGCCGTAGGTGCTGTTGCGGTTGGCGTACTCTTCGTTGCCGATGCGGATAAAGGTCTCCTCCATTAGGCTCACGGCAATGGCGACCACCTTGCGGCGCGACAAATTGTGCTTGCGCAAATCGCTGTCCAGCCCCTCGCGCAGGCGGGGCAGCACCTCGGCAAAGGGAATCAGCCGATTAAATTTGGCCGTGTTGCGCGCTTCCTCCCAGCGCGGGTGATAGATATATTGCTTGCGCCCCTTTTCGTCGCGCCCGGTGGCGAGAATGTGGCCGCAGTCGTCCGAGCAAATCCACACCTCCTGCCAGGCGGGCGGAATCACCAGCTCGGCAAAGCGCTCGCGCAGCGCCTCATCCGTCACGCGTTCACCCCCCGCATCAAAGTACGAAAAGCCGCGACCCTGTCGCCGCCGCGCGTAGCCCGGTTCGTCGCCGTTGATGTAGACGAGCTCGGCCTGCTCCGCCACCTGCGCCAGCTCGAGATCAACGCTGACGAGCGCGTGCGCCGCGGACGCTTCCACTTTAGTTGCCATAAATCATCCTTCGCTGCCCTCTTCTCGAAAACGAATGTTGCTCTCGCGCTCCGGGTGCACCATGTCCAGCAAGTTGTGCACGGCGCTGTACAGCATCATCAGCGTAGCGATGACGAGCCCGCCCAACGTTGCGGCGTAGACGAGAATAAAGTAATAGAGCACGGTGTACCAAGCGGGCGGCACATTGCTGGACTGGAGCAGCGGCACGGTAAGAAAGAGCAGTAGCGCCACCGTGGCAACAAAGACTATTACGTCCAGCCGCGCCACGGTGCGGATGCGGTCGTAGTATGCGCCCTTGATTTTGACATCCGTGTTGTGTGAAAAGCTGATGGCCGTGAGCATCAGCGCCAGCAGCGTTGTCGTGGCGGGCAGCAGGCCGGAGCAGAAGGTGCGCACCGTGGGCAGCATCCCCTGCAGCAGCGTCTTGGCCTCCGTGCCGCTGCCGACGCTGATCGAGAGCGTGCCGATCAGGATGATGGCCGTGGCAATGCCGCCAGCGACCAGGGAGCGGCGCAGGTCAACCGAGGGCAGGCGCTCTTTGATCTCTTCGGGGATTTCTGCGGAAATGCCGGACATGCGCTATGCTTTCTGCCGCTTCGGCGACATGCCCTGCTTGGCGCGCTTTTCCGGATCAAGCCGTACGGCGTCGTCGTTCGGCTTGATGCGCGCGCCGCGGTGGCGGGCGTAGACTTGGGTGAATTCCGCGCCAAAGAATAAAATTTGCGCCGAGTAGTAGACCCACAGCAGCAGCGCGATCAGCGAGCCTGCCGCGCCGTAGCTGCTGGTAATGGCGCTGCTGCCGATGTAGAGCCCCAGCGCCCACTTGCCAACCGAGAAGAGCAGCGACGTGAGCGCCGCCCCCAGCCACACATCCCGCCACTCGACCTGCACGTCGGGCACGAACTTGAAAATCATGGCAAAGAGCAGCGTAACTACGGCGAACGAAATAATGAAGTTGATGATTTGGTAGATCAGCGTGCTGCCCGGCAGCGCGTTGGCAATGGCGCCGCTAAAGCCGGACAGAAATGCGCTGGCCGCCAGCGACACCAGCAGCAAAAAGCCAAAGCCCAACACCATGACCACGCCGCTGCCGCGCTTCTTGATAAAGCCCACAATACCTGTGGACTGGCGCTCGACGTCCCAGATGGTGTTCATCGCGTCCTCCAGCTGGAGGAAGAGGCCGGATGCACCAAAGAGCAGCGTCCCAATGCTGACGAGCGTGGCGATGGTCGCATCGCGCGCGGCATTGTCCGCCTGGTCGCTGCCGAGAATCGAGGTGATGGCGTCGCCAGCCGTGGGGCCGACCTGCTCGGTGATCATCTGCTCCAGTTGGCCGTCGCTGTCGCCGCCGTAAATAAGACGGGCAATGGTCAACAGCAGCAGCAAGAGTGGCGGCAGAGCGAAAACAGTATAGTAAGCCACGGCAGCAGCTAGACGCGTGGCTTTATCCTCGCCCCATTCCCGAAGCGTACCCTGTATGATTTCCTTAAAGGTTCCAAAATTCATAAAATTTCCTCCAATGTATGTTGATAGTTACTCTTTATCTTGAAACATTTGTTCATCTTATGAAGTTATTCCGATCCCGATTCCTTAGAAAACGGACGCAAAGTTATATCCAATGTACAGGGAGCGAGATGCAAAACCGATTTAACTCGCGCCCTGCCGACCGTACAGCGCCAGGTGCCGTGCCGCGATTTGCGGCCAAGCAAAGAGCTGGCTGCGCGCCCGCGCCCGCTCGCGCAGCGACGCCGCCAGCGCGGGATCGCGGGAGAGGCGCAGCACCGCGTCGCGCGCGGCGGCGACATCGCGCGGCGGCACGAGCAGCCAGTCGCGCTCGGGTACGAGTTCGGGCAGCGGTGCGGACGGCGTGGTCGTCACGATGGCGCAGCCGTTGGCGAGCCCGGCCATCAGCGTGCCGCGGCGCAGGCTCGCCCCGTCAACGTAGGGCATGAGCAGCACGTCACACGCGTTGAGGTCGGCGGCCACGGCGGCTTCGGGCTGATGGCCCGTCCACTGCACGCGCTCGCTTAGGCCAAGCGCATCGACCAGCGCTTCAATTTCTTGCAGGTAGGCAAAATTCGTGGGGTCGCTTGTGCCAACGCGCTCGCCAATCATCAGCAGCCGCGCGTTGGGCAGCACTGGCAGCAGGGCGTGCAGCGTGCGGACGAGCGTCTCGCCGCCCTTGCTGCGGTTGAGAAAGCCAAAGTAGGCGAGCACAAAGTCGTCGTCGCCGTAGCCCCGTTTGCGGCGACGGGCGCGGCGCTCGGCTGGTGCGAGATGGCGGCCATGGATATTGCTGCCGATGGGGATTTTTTCGTGATGCGTGATGCGTGATGCGTGAACTGGTACTTGTAGTTGCTGGTGATCAAATTCGTTGGTGGTAATTACCAAATTGGCCGCGTGTGCCGGGCGCAGGGTGACCCAGCGGCGCAGGCGATCGCCGGCTTTGGGGAAGAGATAGGGCACGAGCAGATCGTGGTACGTCCACGCGACGCGGAAGGGCTGCGAGCGCCACGTGCCGGGCGCAAAGTTGATGGCCGGGTGCATGGCAAAGGCGGCGGTTTGGTACTGCACGTGCAGCCAATCCGCGCCGAGGTCGCGGGCGAGGCTGCCCAGCGCGCGCACCCCGCGCCATCCCCAGCGCTCAACCACCGGGTAAAGCTCGATGCGCTCCTCGCTGCTGTTCCCGATGGCGGGGCGCGGCCCAGCCGCGCGCGTCGTCACCACGCCGACGCGCGCGCCCCGCGCCACCAGCGCACGCCCCAGCGCCTGCGTATACGCGCCCACGCCGCCGGGCAGCGGCGGATATTCACCGGTGAGAAAAAGAATGTGCATGGAGGGACTTACGATTTTGGATTTACGATTTACGAACGAGCGCGGAGGCCGCGTCGACCCGTGCTTGCGTTGTTTTTGCGATGAACAAATTGCGTCCGCCCGCGTACTGCCACACCGCGACCAGCGCATTGTAAATCGTAAATCTGAAACCCAAAATCCTCAAAGTTCTTTTTCTAGCGTGTAGCCCCGGTAATCCTGCTCTAGGAAGCCGTGGAGGTTGAAGAGGTTGAGCGCTGGCGTGGCGCGCTGGGGGAGGTGAACGAGCAGTTCATCGTAGCCCTGGAGCGTGCAGTCGTTGATCAGGCGGCGCAGCAGCCAGCGGCCCACGCCGCGCCGCTGCCAATCGGGCTGGATGGCAAATTCGGCAACGTAAGCCAGCTGTTTGGTGGCCGCGCCGGGGTTGCCGTTGCCCCCATCGCCAACCTCGTTGTCGGTTCCGCCCCCCGTTTCGCGGCTAGTCTCGCGGCTAGTCTCGCTGCTGGTGTCGCTGCTGGTGTCGCTGCCGGGCATTTGGGTGATTTGGCCGCTGGCCGGGCCGTTGCTGTTGGGGAAGCCCGTCGTCTCGGTGCGGATCAGCCGCGCGTGGCCGACGGCTTCGGTGCGGCGGTAATATAGCTCGTAGACATCGCCTGCACGCGAATGCTGGTGCGCCACGCTGAGCTCCGCCAGCGGCAGCGTCTCCTCCACCAGCGTTTGCAGCGGACGGCGCAGCGCGTAGTAGCGATCCGTGAGGCGGAAGCCCTGGCTGGTGAGCAGGCGCACGTGTTCGGCCCAGTCGCCGGGGAGCAGACCCGCGCCAGCCTGCAGGGCGGGGTAGCCCGTGCTCAGGTGGTGTGCTCGCACGCGCACCACCCCCTCGCCGCGCCAGAAGGCGTCCGCCGCGCCCAGCAGCAGCGCAGCCGTCTCGTCGTGCAGCGCGTGCAGGTGGCTGGCTGGCCGGGGCAGGCCGAGAAAACGCAGCAGCCCCACCGGCAGCAGATTGCGCAGCGCCAGCGGATCCGCCACGCGCTCGTGCTCGACGCCCGTCGCCACGTCGACAAAGCCAGCTAGAGCGCCACCCGCCCACGCGCCGAGCAGCTGTCGCTTCTGCCACTGCACGGGGAAAATCGTGAGCGGGTGGGCACGCAAAAATTGCTTGTGGCGCACCGTCACATCAAATGCCGAAGCGGGCAGGCTATCCGGCAGGCTGGCCCGCAGCGGCTCCAGCAGCGTACGCAGCGCGCCGTCGTCGTTGGTCTGAAGCGGGCGCAGCAGCAGCGTGGGCGTAATCGGCAACATGGTCTACGGCAACATGGTTTACGGCAACATAGTCTACGGCAACATAGTCTACGGCAACATAGTCTACGGCAACATGGTCTACGGCGATACCCGCTGATCGATGGCCGCCAGCAGCTCCTCTTGATCGACGACACCGGGCAGGGCCAGGCTGCGGACGGCCTCGGCATCGACGAGGCCGCGCTCGTTCAGCGGGTGGTAAAGCAGGGCAAGATTGGCACCGAGGCGACCGCTCTCGCTGATGCTGATGATCTGGCGGAAGTCGACGTATCGCGAGCGGGCGAGCGGGCCAAAGCGCACGTGCAGCGCGACTCCACTCGGCGTTAGCTCCACTCCGCTGACGGCGGCTCGCCCATACCACGCCGCCGCGGCCAGCGAAATCAGCAGGAAGAAGAGGTTGCCCCAGTCGGCCTGGTTTAGCACTCTTTGGGTGGGCGTGAAGCCGCGACCCAGGTTCCACGCCAGCAGCAGGGCGAGCAGCGCACTGGCCGCCAGGAGCAGCCGATAGCGCGGGTGGGCGCGGAAGCGTTGTGGCTCGTTCACGGCCGCGCCCCCGCTGGGTCACTCGTGGGATCGCTGGCGGGTTCGGCTTCAGTCTCGGTTGCTTCCGCTGCTGTACCTTCCGCTGCTATGTCTTCCGCGGCTGCCTCTTCTGGGATATCCGAAGCCGCGTGCAGGGTGAGCGGCAGAAAAGTCTGCTCGGCGGCTCGCTCGGTCACGTAAGAGGCCACGTAGCGCACGTCGTTGGCGGGCACGGTGGGAAAGATGGCGAGCGTTGTCGCCAAGGGGCGGCGGGTTATTGCTGGCGGCGCGGAGCTGGTCGCTTCCTCCGGCGCTTCCTCTGCATACCAGCCTTCAAAGCGCAGCACGTTGCCGTCGTGGAGCAGCGTGGCCGGGGCTTCCACAAAGTGCTCGCTGCCCACAATGGCGCGCATCGCGTGGGGCGCGGGCTGCGCGGCCGCATTAACGGTGATTTGCGCACCGCTGTTGGTGGCCTCCAGGGGCGCGATCACCTCCTGCTCAAAGATGCCCGTGCCCGCCCGAAAGGTTGTTTCCAACGCCATCTCCATCTGCACGTGCTCAGGGCGCAGGTCGCGCTGCACGGTAATTTCCTGGCCGGTCTCTGTTCGCATGGTCACGGAGAAGCGATACCACAGATTCCAATCGCCGCCGTGGTTGTCGGCGGTGATCGCGAAGGTGTCTCTGCTGGTGACGTTGCTGCTGATGATGGGGTGGGCGTGCTCGTTGTGCTGCATCTCCACGCGCCAGGTAAAGGGCATTGCCGAGTCCAGCCCGTCGAGCAGCGCCACGCCCTGGCGAGAGACGCTGTAGCGCCACGCGTCGCCGCCGTGGTAGCGCGTTCGCGACGGATCGTCAACATGTTCGAGCATAATTTCGGGCAGCGCGCCGGAATAGACCGAGACGGACAGCTCCGCGGGCAGCGACTCCCCGCCGCGCGCGTCCACCACCGTGAGGCGAACGGTGTAGAGGCCATCGCTGGTGTAGGTGTAGCGCAGGGTCGGCTCGCTGGTGATGCGCGTCGAGCCGTCGCCCAGCTCCCACCTGTACGTCAAGAAGCGGTCGTCGATATCGCTGGAGCCAGCCGCCGAGAAGGTCACCGCAAGCGGCGCGCTGCCGGTGGCAATGCTGGCGCTCAGCCGCGCCACGGGCGGCTGATTGTCCGTCTCGCTGTAGTAAATCCAGAAAATTTTGCCCTGGAAAATGTCCAGCACGTACAGCCCCTCATCAAAGTATTCCATGTCGACGAGGAAGCCGCTGTTGGTGGCAAAGGGCTGCATGGTAAAACTGCTCGACCCATCTGGGCCCGTGTTGGGCACGGCGCGCGCAATGAACTGCCTATCGATGTCGGCAAAGAAGAGATTGCCATGATATTCCTCAGGAAACTGCGTGCCCTCGTAGAAGGCCAGCGCCGTCACGGCCGCGCCTTCGCCCTCCGCTTCGGGGTGGGGATAGCTGAGCACGGGCTCCGTTACGTGGGCGGGGGCGGGGGTACAGGGGGGGCGTTGCTGGCTGGGGCAGGGGCCTTCGCGTTCGGGCCAGGCGTAATCTACGTCGCCCTGTACGCGATTGATCTCCTCAAAGGTGATTTGCCCAACGTCGCCGAAGAAGAGCGCGCCATCCGCCTGCCGCCGCGTCATGCGGAAGGGATTGCGCAGGCCGATAGCGTAGATGGACGGGTGGGCCTCCGGCAGCTCTAGCCAAGGATTGTCCGCGGGGATGTCGTGGCCAACGTCCGTGGGGAAAAAGCGCAGCAGCTTGCCGCTGAGCGATCCCAAGTAGCGTGCGCGATCCGGCGTCTCCGCATCCCCCGTGGCGAGGATGAGCGAGCCATCGCTGGCAAAGCCCAGCGCGCCGCCGTTGTGGTAGACCGACCACGGCACGCCCTCGTAGATGATTACCTCGCTGCCGCCCACCGCCGTGCCGGTTGCTTGATTAAAGGTAAAGCGCGACAGCCGCATCGCGCTCTCGCCGCTCCACGCGGGCGAGGTCTCACCCGTGGCGTGCCAGAGGTAGAACCAGCCATTGTCTGCAAAGTTCGGGTCGATCGCCAGCGCCAGCAGGCCGGAATCGGCGTAGACGTTTGTGCCGATGGAGAGCACCGGTGCCTCGCGGAGCACGCCGTCACGCACGAGGCGCACGTCGGCCACGCCGTCCACGTCCGTGCCGACGCCCTTTTCGGCCACAAGCAGATCGCCGTTGGGCAGAAAGGCCATGTCTGTAGGGCCAACCAAGCCGCGAGCCACTTCCGCCAGGAGAAACCCCTCCGGCAGCTCGATGACGCTGGACGCATTTTGTTCGGTGGCAGCAGTCGCCTGCTGTTTAAAGGAGAGGAGCGGGCGGGCCGAACCGTCGGTGGGTGCTTCTTGCGCGCGTGAGGAAGTTGAATCGGTAGCGGCAGCCGTGCCAAGCAGCAGCACGACCATGCAGAGTACGACGAATTTTTTTAGAAAAGTGTACATGATTGACTGTCATTCCTCAAGAGACGTTGTCTCCTCGTCTGGGTAGCTGCGGTAGAGCCAGGCTGGCTTTTGCTGCCGAGCCGGATGCGCATTGCGGGCGCGCACGAAGTGATACTGGCCCAGCTCGGCCCGCCGCTGGGCTACGATCGGGTAAAAGTAGGCCAAGTCGGACGTGTCGGCGCTGGCGACATCCGAAGTAAACATCTCTTCGATAGCAAAGCCGGTAAGCTCCATCAGATGCCGCAGCTCGCTGGACGCATACTCGCGGTTGTGGCGACCATACGGTCCGTAGGCGGAGTAGGCGTCGAAGACGTTGCCGCCGTGCAGCAGGTGCACGATGTTGCGCCACCAGCCAACATTGGGCGTAGTCAAAATCAGCACGCCGTCCGGCTTGAGCACGCGCTTGAGGTGCAGCAGCGCCCGCAGCGGATCGTGCGTCAGGTGCTCAAGCACTTCGCAGAAGAGCACCACATCAAATGTGTCGTTGGCAAAGGGCAGCGGCTCCGTTTCGACGTTGGCGTTGTGCGATAGAAACGGAACGCGCTCGCCGCCGTCGGTCATCACCTGTGTCGACTGCGCCGGTGCGTCCGGGCCAGCGTAGTTGGTGAAGTCGAGCTTGTGGGGGGTAAAGCGCCGCAGCAGCAGCGACAGGAAGTAGGGATTGGCCCCGATCTCCAGCAGCCGCCCCGCCTCCGTCTTTGTCACCAGATTTAGCGTGTGCAAAAATCGCGGGTAAGCGTGGGTCAGGTAGTCGTGCAGCGCCGGGCTGGGTCCCTCGTCTTCGATGTAAAAGCGGGCGAGATCATCAAACAGCGCCCGGGCGGTCGTTTCCGATGGCGGGGTCGCTTGGCGCTGCAAAAAGCTAAAATCAATCGAGCCCGGCACGGGTGGCCGCTCGCGCCGCCCCACCTTGATTTGATAGCCCAGCCACGTCCGCCAGCGCTCCGGCAGCATCTGCTTGAGCGGCGCGGGGCCGTAAGTTTCCAGCCAGCTATAAGCCGTGCGAATTCGATTGCTCATTGAAAGTGCTTGGTTAACGGCGGCAAGCCGCTTCGCGTGCTATTGGTGTTGGATAGGCGCGGTACGCTTTGCGGACTGGGCCTGATTTCTTCGTCACTTAATAGCAACCGATGGCAAGGTCAAGCAAGGGTAAAGAAACGGGCTGGTGGCGTCGAGCCAGGAGAGTCTTGTCATTCCCATGAAAATGGGAATCCATCTGTTGGTCGCCTGGATGCCCGCGTTCGCGAGCATGACAAAATTTGACGGCTCCTCTGACCTTTACAACCACAGAACGTTTCTTGATAGCTGAGCGTTTGTCAACACCAGCGCGGGCCTATCTTAACACAGATTTGGTGCTACAATCGATCTTTTTTCTGCTTCTCATCGCTTGCATCAATTCTTGGCTCGCCCAACCGCGCCCGCAGCGCGGCAAGCTCCGCCTCCAGCGCGGCCTGTCGGTGGGCCAGCGCGCGCACCATCTGCACCGTCTGCCAGTTAAAGGTCTCCTGCTTGCGAAAGGTCGGGTCCACGTACGGCTCACGCAGATGCGAAGTGAGATTGCGCCGCAGCCACGCAATCAGTCCGCCGACGAGCGGTGCGCCGGAGCGCACCACGTAGCCGCGCAGCATCACGTCCGCCGCCCGCTCCAGCTGCGCCAAATCATCCTGCACCAGTTCGCCGCTGATCTCGCCACCGCGCAATCGCCCAACCAGCGGCTTCTCCACTTGTCCACCCGTGCTGCCGCCCCGCTCCTCCCCGCCGACCAACGGTGCGGGAAATCTGCCCTTGGGCAGCCACTGCGTCGCCTCGGCCACGGCTTCCGTCCAGCGGATGTCGTAGCGCTCCTGCGAAAATTCCGTCGCTCGCGCCAGCCCCCGCTTGACAAGATCGGCGCGCAGCCCGCCATCGTCCAGCACGCGCACAATCGACGCCGCCAGCGCGTCCACATCCTCCGGTGGCACGAGCAGCGCCGCTTCGCCCGCCACCCACGGATGGGCCGTCGCCTCGCTGGCCACCACGGGCACGCCCGAGGCCATCGCCTCCAGCAGCGGCACGCCAAAGCCCTCGTGCAGGCTGGCCGTGGCATAAATGTCGGCAAGATTGAAATAGGGCGGCAGCGTCGCCACCGGGCCAACAAAGAGGACGGCGTCGGCCACGCCGAGCTGCTGCGCCTGCGCGCGCATGGCGGCCACGTTCTCGCGGAAGGCGTCGTTGCTGCGGTCGTCGCCCACGAGCAGGAGCGTGGCGGTAGGAATTTGCGCGCGCACCTGGGGCAGCGCCTCGATCAGCAGGTCCACACGTTTGTTGTGCGCCATGCGGCCGACGAAGAGAATGACGCGCTGGCCGTCGAGCCCGTGCTGATCGAGCAGCTTGGCGTCCGGCGGGCCGGGGCGGAAGCGATCCAGCGGCACGGCCAGCGGCACGGTGCGCACGCGCGCGGCGTCGACGCCGTGGTCGTCGATCAACTGCTCGGCGTTAAACCGGCTGTCGGCCACGAGCAGATCGGCGTAGGGGGCGAGCTTGCTGATGCCCGCCACATCGTGCTCCAGCGCCGCGCGCTGCTCCGCGTGCCCCCACATCTCCGGCGGCGTCACGTTGTGGAAGCAGAAAATCACCGCCCCGCGATCCAGCCGCTTCATGCCTTCCAGCAGCGTGTAGCGACCGGGGTAATGGTAGATGTAGAGGTCGGAGGTGGCGAAGTGCTCGTCGCGCCGCGCCAGCAGATCGCCCATAGTGACGACGCGCGTCGCCGCTCGCACGTCCTCCGGCACGCCATCGGGCGCGGATTCGACGAAGATTTGCACGTCATCGCCGCGCCGCTGGAAGAAGCGCAGCTGGTGGATCAGGTTCTGGCCAACGGCGTCGCGCCCGACGAGGTTGACGTTGAGGAGGCTGATTTTCATAAAAGTAATCGTTGATAGCGCGTCGACGCAGGAGCGTCGAGTGGGGCATTCCCACGCATGAGCGTGGGAACGAGTAAAAGTTTAGTTCTTTTTTCGCAGCACCCGCCCATACGTCCCCTCGACCACGTCCGCAATGCGCTCCATCGTGTAGCGCCGCTCCAATTTCGCCCGCCCCGCCGCGCCCATCGACCGGGCCAGTTCGGGCTGTGTCATCAACTCGCGCAGGCGATGGGCCAAGTCGCCGGGCTGGCGCGGGTCGACGAGGTAGCCGTTGAGGCCGTGGTCGATGACGGAAGCGACGGCCTCGATGTCCGCGCCGATCACGGGCTTGCCGTAGGCCCACGCTTCGAGGTAGACGATGCCAAAGGCTTCGCCCACCGAGGGCAGCGCGAGCACGTCGCAGGCGGCGAGGGCGGCGAGGCGCTCGTCGTCGCTCACCCGCTCGCGGATGGTGATGTGCGCCAGATCGGGCTGGGCGGCCCACAGCGCACGAGAATACTCGGTTTCCGGGCCGACGGCAAGAATGCGGATGTTCGGGTGCGTCTGCCGCAGCGAACGCCCCGCCCGCAGCAGCGTATCCAGCCCTTTATACGCCGTCTTACGTCCCAAAAAGAGCACCCCAAAATCATCCATTCCCAGCCCAAACTGCGCGCGGGCGACTTTGCGATCCCGCGGCGGAAATCGTTCCAGCACCAGCCCGTTGCCGCCGACCACCACTCGCGTCGACAGCCCCTCGCGCACCAAAAAATCCGCCTCCGCCCGCGACACGGCCAGCAGCGCGTCCGCCCCCCGCAGCATCGCCCGCATGTAGCCCACCGCGTACGTCTCCGGCTGCTCGACGTGCAGGTGGGGCGTCAGCACCACGGGCAAGTTGCGCAGCTTGGCTGCCCGATAGGCAGGCAGGGCGTGGGCGTAGTGAAGCTGGCTGATGTGGACGAGGTCGTAATCGCTGGCGCGGCGCAAAATCGCGGGCGCGAGGCCGGGCAGCAGCGGGCCGTTGCCGTACCAGATGGCGGCCTCCGCCAGCGGCTGTCGACGCTGCGGACGGGCCTTCCACTGCCGCTTGCCCCAATCCAGCAGCCGCCACGCCGCGCGGCCGCGCACTCGGCTGTGAAAGCGGCGGACGTTGACGCCGCTGATCTGCTCGTGCGCGGGCAGTTCGTCGCGCCACGTGTTGCCATCCGCGGCGGCGCTGGTAAAGACGTCGACGGCGTGGCCGCGCGCGGCGAGCGTCTCGGAGAGATCGGTGATGTAGCGTTCCGCGCCGCCGATGGCGGGGGCGTATTGGTGGGTAACGTGGAGGAGGCGCATAAGAGTTTTTGGGACGCGGAACTACGCGGAAGAACGCGGATCAGAAAAATCTGTGTTCTTCCGCGTAGTTCCGCGTCCTAACATTTCTTCGTAAACTTTCTCCAGCGCATCCAGATGCGCATCCAGCGACAGCCCCGTCTGCACGACTTTGACGCAGCGCTGGCGCATCCGTCGCCGCTCGACGGGCGAGCGGCCGAAGTGGCCGACCACGGCGTCCACCAGCGCGTCGACGTCGCCGGGCGGGACGAGGTAGCCCGTCTCGCCCTCGTCGATAAATTCGGGAATGCCGCCCACGCGCGAGGCGACGAGCGGCGTGCCGACCTGAAAATTCTCAAAGATGGTGACGGGCGAATTCTCGTGCCAGAGCGAGGGGAAAAGGGTGAGATCGGCGGCGGCAAAGAGCTGGCGCATGGCGTGGAAGGGCACGCGCCCCAGCACCGTGACCTGCTCGCTGGCCGGCGGGGGCAGCCGCTCAAATTCGGCCAGCACTTCTGGATCGCCGCCGCCCGCCACCAGCACGCGCAGGCCCTTCACCTGCTCGACCAGCTTGGGCACGGCGTCGAGCACCACGCGCGCCCCCTTGATCGTCGTGCCGCCGCCGGCAAAAACGATGATGGGCCGCCCGCGCGTCTCGCCAATCGCACGGGCAACGGGGGCAGGCAGCGGTTCGTTTTGGCGCGCCGCGTCGTCGAAGCCGAGGCGGAGAAGCTGGAAGCGCTCGCGGTCGTAGCCCGTCTCGACGAGCCGGTCGATGACGGCCTGGCTGGGCGAGAGAAAGCGGTCGACGCCGCGGGTCAAGGCCGCAAAAATTTGGTGGCGACGGGGGACGGCGGCCCAGTAGTCGTTCTGTCGCCAGCAGCGACCGCAGCCGTTGGGCCAGCGACGCGGGTCGCAGTAGGAGCCATCGGCCTGGAGACGCATGTTGCAGGGGCAGATCAGCCACAGATCGTGCAGGGTGTTGAGAACGGGGACGCCCATTGATTTGGCGGCGGCAAAGGGGGCCAGCGATGCGCCGGAGACGTTGTGGACGTGGACAACGTCGGGGCGCAGATCGGCGATTTCGCGGCGCACGGTTTGGTAGACGCGCGGGTCGAAGAGGCTGCCGCCGGGCAGGCGCGTGTCGAAGCGCACGCGGTGGATGGACAGGCCGTCGAGGTCGAACCACTCGTTGGCGCGCACAGGCTGGCGGTGGTTGACGGTGAGCACGGAGCAAACGACGCCGCGCGTCATCAGCCCGCGGCAGGAGTGGTAGATCGAGACTTCCGCGCCGCCGACGTAGTCCGGCGGGAAGAAGTTGGTGAAGACAAGAACGCGCATGGGAGGAATTTAGCCACGGATTGCGCGAATTGCGCGAATTGTTGGCGTGGGCGTGCCGAGGATGCGGGTGGTTCGCTATGTTTCAGGATTAGTGGAGCGGGTCGACGCCGCGCTTCGAGTTACGTCGGCGAGAAACGCATCGGCACGCTGGCGCTGGGCTTGCTGTTCGATATGCTGCTGGACTTCGCGTAGCGCTTGTGCCGTTTGGGCATTGAGCGCCGTCTGTTGCTCGATCACCGGCCGCACGAGCCAGCGCGCGGCCACGTTGGCCCATGCTGCGCGTAGGCGACCAACCAGGGGCGAGTGCGCCGCGAAATCGTGCTCGCGCAGCCGGTGGTGCTCTTCCAGCGCGCCAATCAGCGCCGAGAGCGACTGCGTCACGGGCTGCGTCCACTCGTCGCGCAGATCGACGTAGGTTTGCTCGTCAGCGGTCGGCGCTGCATCCGGATCGGCGAGCAGGGCGCGGGCGCGGCGGTGGGCGAGGTCGCGCAGTTCGGGCAGCGTGTCGAGCAGCCAGCGCACGGTTTCCGCCGCCAGCGGCTCGCCCAGGGCGACGTTGTCGCGGCGGGCGGCGACGATGTCGGGCAGGCGCAGCAAACTTTCCCCACAGGCGCGCCCGCGGGCGACGGCGTCGTCCAGCCAAAGGGCGCTGGCGATGGTCTCGCGCTCGTGGGCGAAGAGCGCGTGCAGGGCGCTTGATGGCCCACGCGCATCAAAATGGCGCAGAGCAAAGAGCAGGCGATGTCGATGCACGGCGGCGAGGCGGGCGAAGCTGTGCAGGTCGAGCCGGTGTGCTTCGGCGTGGACGGCGACGGCGCGCGGCTGGTAGACGACCTCGAAGCCCGCGCGGCGGGCGCGCCAGCAGTAGTCCGTCTCCTCGTAGTAGGCCGGGTAGAATTCTTCACCAAGACAGCCAATTTTGTCGACAACGCGCCGATGTATGGCAAAGGCTGCGCCCGTGACGTAATCCATCCCGTGCAGAACGCGCAATTTGCTGGCCAGCGCCGGGTCGGTGATCGGCGTGCTCAGGGCGCTGGTCGGATCGAGCGTTGCCCCGGCGTGCTGGAGCGTGCCGCCCGGTGCAAGAATTTGGCAGCCGACAACGCCCGCGCTGTCGCGCTCGGCGAAGGTGTCCAGAATGGCCCGTGCCCAGCCCGGCTGCACGACGGTGTCCTGGTTGAGCAGGACGAAAATGTCGGCATCGGTCGACAGCGCGTGGCGCAGGCCGACGTTGCAGCCGCCCGCAAAGCCGAGGTTGTAGCCGTTCTCGAGCAGCGTGATGCGCTCGGGTGCGCTCGCCATCACGCCGCGCGCGACGGCGACCGAATCGTCGGTGGAGGCGTTGTCGACAACGGTGACGGTCAACGGCGCGTCCTGCTCCAGCAGGGCGCGCAGGCAGGCGGCAAGAAAATCGGCCCCGTTCCAGGCGGGGAGGACGACGGCCAGGGTAGAAGACATGGCGCTACTCAAACCACGTCGTGCCCTCAACCTGATATTGGCGGGCGACTTCCTCGTCCAGCTCGACGCCGATGCCGGGGCGGTCGCTCATTTGGATGTAGCCATCCTTGATAATGTCGGTCTTTTCTTCGATGATGGTCGTCCAGTAGTCGCGGTGGAGCCAGTGAAATTCGAGCACGAGAAAGTTGGGCACGCTGGCGCAGACGTGGGCCGAAGCGAGCGTCCCGATCGGCGAAGAGACGTTGTGCGGGGCAAAAGCTATGTAGTAAAGCTCGGCCATCTGCGCCTGCCGCCGCCCCTGCGCCAGCCCGCCACATTTGGGCAGATCGGGCATGATGATGTCGACGGCCTGCTGCTCGACGAGATCGCGGAAGCCGTGGGCGAGGTAGAGATTTTCGCCCGCGCAGATCGGCGTCGTCGTCGAGCGCTTGACTTCGCGCATGGCGCGCACGTTCTCGGCGGGCACGGGCTCCTCCAGCCACATCAGGTGGTAGGGCTCCAGATCACGCGCCAAGCGAATGGCGCTGGGCACGTCCAGCCGCGTGTGCACATCCGCCGCCACGTCGATATCGCGCCCCGCCGCGGTGGTGACCATGTCCACCAGCTCGACCATGCGCTCGTGCTCCCACTGGCCCGCCGTCATGTTGAACGCATCTTTGGTGAAGCCCTCCATCTCTGTGCCGTGGTGGCCGTAGGCGTGGATGTCCACATCGATTTTGAGCGCGGTAAAGCCCCGCTCCAGCACGTGATCGACAACCTGCTGAATTTCGTCAAAGTTCATCCCCGGCTCGACTTGACAGTCCGCGTAGACGCGCACCTTGTCCCGGAACTTGCCGCCGAGCAGCTCGTAGACGGGGACGCCCAGCGCCTTGCCCTTGAGGTCGTGCAGCGCGATGTCGATGGCCGTCAGCGCCGTGATGAGCGCCCCGGCGATGCCGCCGTCAAAGACGTGGCCGCGGCGCATCTCCTCGAAGATCGCATCGATGGCGAAGGGGTCGCGCCCAATCAGGCGCTCTTCGAGATGGTGAATGATAGCGATGGCCTGCTTGCCGCCGTGGACGCACTCGCCGATGCCCGTCACGTCCGCGTCGGTCTCAATTTTAACCCAGACGTGGCCCGCCTTGCCGTGCCCCTTGGAGGCGGCGGTGCGGATGCGCGTAATTTTCATGGGGGGAACTCCTTTGGTAGAAATTGGATGTTGGCGCGATCTTAGCACCGGGGCGAGAATTGCGCAACGATTGTCGGAATCGATGCACGGCATAAACGCTGGCCCCAACCCCCTTGGCTCGGATGCGCCGCACCTGCGCCTGCGGGCGTGTTTCAGTTTGGGGGCGAAGCCGCGTCGGCAAGGCGTTCGACCTCTCCCCCTTGCTGTCGATTCGTGGGTGACGGGATGAGCGAAGCCCCCTCTCCTCTGAGGAGAGGGGGTTTGGGGGAGAGGTCTGGCGGGCCGCGCCCTGCCATGTTGCCCCATGCCAAAGCTGCCCCAAACCAGAATACACCCCTGCTCCTGCGCTCGGATTGAACATTCCGTCGCCATCGAGTAAAATTGAGTAATCGGCTTATCGCAATCCAACAACCATATGCGAGGGGTTTTCTGCATACGGTTGCTACTTGACCCAAAGAGGATATCCCCATGCAAACCAAACCCTTCGGCCACCTGGGCTGGCCCGTCTCTGCCGTGGGACTGGGTACGTGGAACATCGGCAACCAGTGGGGCGAGATCGACGACGTGACCGCCTGGTCGACGATCCGCGCGGCTTACGACAGCGGCATGAATCTCTTCGACACCGCTGAATCTTACGGCATTCCCAACGGGCTGTCCGAAATGCGGCTGGGCCGGGCGCTGGCGGGAATTCGCCACGAAGTCTACATCGTCAGCAAAATTGGCAACTGGGGCAAGCGCACCGGCGGCGCCATTCCCAAAACGGGCGTCGACTCGATCCGCATCAGCGGCCACGCCATTTTGGGCCGCCTGCACACGGACTACGTCGACGTAATTTTGTGCCACGAGGGCAACGTCGAAGAGCCAAGGGTCTATCTGGATGGCTTCGAGGCGCTGAAGGAGGAGGGCGTGCTCCGCGCCTACGGTATTTCGACCAACAGCCTGGACGTACTCAAGCGCTTCAACGCCAACGGCACGTGCAGCGTGGTGCAGGTCGATTATTCGCTGCTCAACCGCGCGCCGGAAGCGGACTACCTGCCCTACTGCCGGGAGCACGGCATCGCCGTGATGGTGCGCGGGCCGCTGGCCAAGGGGATGCTCTCCGGTCGCTACGACCAAGAGAGCACCTTCAGCGACACAGTGCGCGCCAAGTGGAACGACGACGGCCCGGCGCGCGACCAATTTCTAAAGCAGGCCGAGCAGGTGCAGCGGCTGCGCGACGTTGTCGAGCCGGGGGCAGAGATGGTGCAGGCGGCGATTGCCTACACGGCCAGCCACCCCGCCGTTTCCGTGACCATTCCCGGCGCCAAATCGCCGCAGCAGGCGCGCACCAACGCCGCCGCGGGCGAGCGTCTGCTTTCGGACAAAGAGCGAAGCCAGCTGGTGGAGGCGGCGGGATAAGGCAGACAATTTCATTGACCCAACACCCATAGAAAGGCACAAGTTATGCCCTCTCCCTCCGCTTCCCGGCGCTTTCTTGGCATCACCACCATGAGCCCTTTTTTTCAAACAGAGGGCGTCGACGCCACGCTGGACAATCTCGTGCAGCGCGCAGGCGTCACGGCGGTGACCTGCAACACCTCCGTTGTCGCGCCGAGCCAGGAGGGCCAGGGTAGCTGGCAGCCACCCGACGACGCCGGGGCCAGCGTGCGTCTCTTCGACCGACCGCTCTGGGGTCAACAGGCGCTCTGGCTGCGCAGCGGCCCTGGCCACGTCGCCAATCGCGACTTTTTCGCCGACAGCCCCTATCAGCCGCGCGAGCCGAACGAGCTCACCGAGCAGCACGGCGCGATCATCGGCGGCTTTATCGATGGGGCCAAAGCGCGCGGGCTCCAGGTCTACATCCAGACGAGCGCCGCCGCGCCGCCCGGCCTGCGCGACGAAGACGTGCCGCGCCTGCCCAACGGCGACTTGCCCCAGAATCGCATGGCGAGCACCGCCAGCCTCGCCAGCCCCGCCGTTCGTGCCTTTAACCGCGCCTGGACGCAGGATATTTTCGCCCGCTACCCCAACATCGACGGCATCCGCCCCGACTGGCCGGAGTACCCCTGCTACCAGCTCGATGAAGCCTTCCAGGATTTTGGGCCACACGTCGAAACGTGGGCCGGGCAGCAGGGCTTTGATTTTGCCGCCGTGCAGCGCGACGTCGCCCGCTTGTACGACTACCTGCACGGCGCGCTCACCAACGCCGACCTGCGCGACTTCGCCAGCCCCGACCGCGGCCAGTTTACGCTGCTGCGGCTGCTCAATGAATTTCCCGGCGCGGCGGAATGGCTGCGTCTCAAGGCCGTGCTCTCGACGGATCTGCTGCGCGACTGGCGAGAGGCCGTCGATGAATTTGGCGGCGCGGGCAAGGAGCTTTCCGCCAACGCCTTTATGCCGCCCTTTACACATATCACCGGGCTGGACTTTGCGGGCGCGTCGCGCTACTGCGCCTCGATTGCGCCCAAGCTCTACACCATGCACTGGTCGCTAATCATCAAATTCTGGGGCGACGTGCTGCTGTCGGCCAACGCCAATTTGGACGAGACGCTGCTCGTGCGCGCGCTCGTCAATCTGCTTGACTTGGCCGATAATGCACGGGGCGACCTGCGCATCGACGACTACGGCTACCCGGAGCCGGACGAGCCGCATCCGATTGCCGATGGCCCGCAGCGTCGCAAAATCGAGCAGGCGCTGGCCGCCGCGCGTGGACGCACGCAGATTTACCCGCTTGTCCACGGCTACGGCCCGCTCGACGACTTTCGTCGCCGTCTCCAGCTCGTGGCGGACAGCCCCGCCGACGGCGTCTGGATCAATCGGTACGGCTATCTCAGCGACGAGAAGCTGGACGCGATTGGGAAAATTTGGCACTGATTCTCACACGACCACAGCGGGCGGGCGCGACCGACGCATGTGTATCAAGGCAGGCAAAAAGAGCGGAGTTGATCGGGCAGATTGCGCTGTTTGTCCCACTCCATCCCTCCCCAGCCTGGGGAGGGAGCCGATCTCCCGCCCGTCCAATCGCTGCTCCTCCCCCAATTTTTGGGAGGTTGGGAGGTGTCGGACGATCTGCCCAGCCAACATCGCTCTTTATCTTGGGTCCGGCACGCCGGGCTACTGCGGTTGCATACCGCACCCTTAACCCTTAACAAGGCGACAGCCGCTACACGTTATCAGAAAGCGAATTTACAAAAATGCAAAGCCGCGAAATCCACCTCAAACAGCGCCCCACCGGCGTCCCCACCGTCGATAATTTCGATCTCGTTACCGTCGACCTGCCCGCGCCCCAAGATGGTGAAGTGCTGGTGCGCAACCTCTTTATGTCCGTCGACCCGTACATGCGCGGGCGCATGGTCGACCGCAAGAGCTACACGCCGCCCTTCCAAATCGGCGAGCCGCTCACGGGCGGCTGCGTCGGCCAAATCGCGGAATCCAACCACGACCAATTCTCGGTCGGCGACTACGTGCTTGGCTTCCAAGGCTGGCGCGAGGCCTACCTCAGCGACGGCTCCGACCTGCGACCCATCGACCCGTCGATTGCGCCCGTGCAGGCCTTTCTGGGTGCGGTGGGGATGCCGGGGCAGACGGCCTACTTTGGCCTGCTGGAGATCGGCCAGCCGCAGCCGGGCGAGACGGTCTTCGTCTCCGCGGCGGCGGGGGCCGTGGGCTCCGTGGTCTGCCAGATTGCCAAGATCAAGGGCTGTCGCGTGGTGGGCAGCGCCGGATCGCAGGCGAAGATCGATTGGCTGATGAACGAACTGGGCGTCGATGCGGCCTTTAACTACAAGCAGAGCGATGATCTCACCGCAACGCTAAAGGAGCATGCGCCGGACGGCGTGGATGTTTACTTCGAGAACGTGGGCGGCGAGCATTTGCAGGCGGCGCTGGCCACCCTGAACAATCGCGGTCGCGTGCCCGTCTGCGGCATGATTTCGCAGTACAACAACCAGCGCCCCGAACCGGGCCCCACCAACCTGAGCAGCATCATCGGCAAGCGGCTCACGCTGCAGGGCTTTATCGTTTCGGATTACGCGGATCGTGCGAATGAATTTTACGCGGACATGAAGGGGTGGATCGAGCAAGGCGACGTGCAGTGGCGCGAGACCGTGGTCGAGGGAATTGAGAACGCGCCGGAGGCGTTTATTGGCTTGTTTAGCGGCGAGAACATTGGTAAGATGCTGGTGAAGGTGGGGGACGAGTAGGAAGCTTAGGAGCCGCACAGTGCTTGGAGGCCGGAAAAGAGGTATCGTTGTGGAAGAACTATTTGAACTGCGCGACCACATTATCAATCATCGCTATGGCGAAGCGCTTACGCTGGTTGAGGAGATGGAGGAGATGAGCCGGCAGGACAAAGTCAACGAGATTTATAGCTTTTCTATTATTCTGGTGCTCCACCT
The DNA here is from genome assembly GCA_965213535.1 of Caldilineaceae bacterium. Taxonomy (GTDB): domain Bacteria; phylum Chloroflexota; class Anaerolineae; order Caldilineales; family Caldilineaceae; genus JBCCFC01. The sequence goes on along the minus strand of OZ243888.1, from coordinate 3,429,232 downwards.
GATCAAGCAGGAGATAGAGCAGCGCTCAACGCGCTCGTGGGCGCTGTCGATCCGCAATTCGGCGCGGCAAATTGCGCGCGTTAACAAACTTCACAAAGCAAGCGGCAATTACCTGGCCCAAGCAGAACTGGCCGAGGCAGTTTCTGATGCCTTTTCCCCAGCTTTGGAGCAAGCGGCGATTGAAGCGCTTGAGGGTCGATACAGCGAGGAGGAATTAGAAGAAATGTTGGACCGCCAGGTTATCGAAATGAAAGCGTTGGAATCAATCGCTGCGTTCGCCAAAAAGTAGAAAAATTCGATAGATGATCTGACAACTTGCCCAGGGGCTGAACTGAACACCACAAATGAGGTGCAGTTGACAGAGGCAGGCGTCTCTCTCGGATTGAAATGTGATGGAAGCGTTTATTTCGCAGGAAAGGAGGCGGAACGGTGGAAGAACTATTCACCCTGCGCGACCATATTTTGAACGGTCGCTATGGCGAAGCATTGCTTGCCGTGGAGGAGCTGGAGGAAATGAGCCGGCAGGACAAGGAAAACAAGATTTATAGCTATGCCGTAATTTTGCTTCTGCACCTGATCAAGCAGGAAGCCGAGCAGCGCGCGACTCGCTCTTGGGAACTCTCAATCTTTGAGTCGGCGCGCCAAATTGCGCGAACGAATAAAATGCGCAAAGCGCAAGGCTTCTATTTGCTGCCCGATGAACTGGCCCGAGCCGTTGCCGACGCTTATCCAACTGCGCTAAAACGGGCGGCCATCGAAGCGTTTGAAGGTCGATATGGGGCGGAGGAACTCGACGAGATGGTCGACCGTGAAGTGATTCAGATAAAGGCGCTGGAAACGATTGCTGATTTTAGCAGCCGTTAACCAGCCATCAAATCGATCTCGCTAACACAATCCAACCATAATCGTTATGACCCAAGCCACCCAGCGCCCCAACCTTCTCTTCATCCTCACCGACGACCACGCTTCGCACGCCATGAGCTGCTACGGCAGCGTCATCAACGAGACGCCGCAGATGGATCGCATCGCCAACGGCGGGATGCGCTTTGACAACTGTTTCTGCACCAACTCGATCTGCGCACCCAGCCGCGCTTCGATTCTTACGGGGACGTACAACCACGTCAACGGCGTCACCACGCTGGCCACGAAATTTGACGGGCGGCAGATGACCTTCCCCAAGCTCTTGCAGGCCGACGGCTACCAGACGGCGCTCATCGGCAAGTGGCACCTCGGCCACGGCGGCGTTCACGATCCGACGGGTTTTGACTACTGGAACGTGCTCCCCGGCCAGGGTGACTACCACGATCCGGAGATGATCGAGATGGGCGAGCGCAAGCAGTACACGGGCTACGCCACCGATCTCATCACCGACATGAGTTTGGATTGGCTGCGCAATCGCGACGTCGATCGCCCCTTCTTGCTCATGTGCCAGCACAAAGCGCCCCACCGCCCCTGGGAGCCGGATGCGAAACACGCCGACCTCTACGAGGACGTTGATATTCCGGAGCCGGAGACCTTTAACGACGACTACAGCCACCGCGCGTCCGCCGCCGCCGCCGCCGAAATGCGCATCGACCGCGACCTGAACGAGACCGACCTCAAGCGGCCCGTCCCCGACGGCCTCACGCCCGAGGAAGAAAAATCGTGGAAGTACCAGCGCTACATCAAAGATTATCTGCGCTGCGTGGCCTCGGTGGATGACAACGTGGGTCGGCTGCTGGACTATTTGGACGAGGCGGGGCTGGCGGAAAACACCATCGTCATCTACACCTCGGACCAGGGCTTCTATCTCGGCGACCACGGCTGGTACGACAAGCGCTTTATGTACGAAGAGTCGCTGCGCATGCCGTTCGTGATTCGCTACCCGCCCGAAATCGAGGCGGGCACGGTCAGCGATGATATCATGCTCAACGTCGACTTTGCGCCGACCTTTCTTGACTTTGCAGGCGTCGATGTGCCAAACGCAATGCAGGGCACAAGCTTCCGCCCCCTGCTCCACGGCGAGACGCCGAGCGACTGGCAGACGAGCCTTTACTACCGCTACTGGATGCACGCCGACGCCCACCACAACATCTACGCCCACTACGGCGTGCGCACCCACCGCTACAAGCTCATCTACTACTACGCCCACCCCCTCGGCCAGCCCGGCGCCGTCGACGATCCCAAGGAGCCGGAGTGGGAGCTCTTTGATTTGGAGCGCGACCCGCACGAGCTGCACAGCGTCTACGACGATCCAGGGTACGCGGACGTGGTGGTCGAGCTGGAAGCGGAGCTGGATCGCCTGCAGCAGCAGGTTGGCGACGAGCCGTTTGTCGAGTAGAATGGGCCGAATTCGTTGATCATGCCCGGCGCCGAATGAACTCGGCGCCGGGCATGATCAACGCGCTTCAGCGCGTTCAACGAGATCAACGCGCTTCAGTGCGTTTCGCAATGTAGTCTGCGAATTCATTCGCTGCCGGTCGTTGACCGCTGCGTGTCGTCGTCAATATCCTAGAGAAAGGCCCATCCCTTCTTGTCCCGCTATTACCCCCTCGTCTTCGCCCTGCTTCTCGTTGGCTGCACCGCCCCGCCCGTCGAAACCTTTACCCGCCCCAACAGCCTGCCCGTCGACCCCACCGCCGATCACCCCGTGATTACCCTGCCGCTGGCCCCGCCGCTGAACGGGCGCGATGCGGAGCTTTCCGGCTTGGACTGGTACGGCGACTGGCTCGTGCTGCTGCCCCAGTACCCGGAGTTGTACGGCGGCGCGCTCTTCGCCCTCCACCGGGACGATATCCTGGCCTATCTTGATGGCTACAAAAGCGGCCAGGCCAATGAGCCGCTTGCGCCGCGCCGTATTACGCTCGACATTGCGGAGATCATCATCCCCGGCTACGAGGGCTACGAAGCGATTGTCTTTGACGGCGACGCCGTCTACTTCACCATTGAAGTGCGCACCGGTGGTCAACCAGCACGCGGCATGGCGGCTCGCCTCGTGACCGGCATCGTTCTGCCCGACGCCGACGGTGCGCCCGCCACCATCCGGCTCGACCCCGCCGCGCCCTCGCTCGCCGTTGAGCTAGACGCGCCCACCTCGCTCATGAATATCAGCGATGAGGCGCTGGTCGTGGTGGATGAGCGGGTGTTCAGCCTCTACGAGGCCAATGGCCGCAACGTTAACCCCGCGCCGCGCGCCCACGTCTTTTCGCCAATCAGCGGCGCGCTGGCGACCGTGCCCTTTCCCACCGTCGAATTTCGCATCACCGACGCCACCCAAGTCGACGACGCGGGCTGCTTCTGGGCCATCAACTATTTCTGGCCCGGCGAGCGCGCGCTGCTCAACCCCGCCGTGGACGCGCTGGCGGCGACGGCGACCACGCAGCAGGTAAACCAAGCTGAAGCCCCGGCCAACGTGCAGCCAGTGGAGCGGCTGGTGGAATTTTGCGTGGGGGCGGAGGGCATTGCGTTGGCCAGCGCACCGCCAATCGGGCTGCGTCGACTGCCGGGCAACGTGGCGCGCAACTGGGAGGGCGTGGCGCGGCTGGACGGGCGCGGCTTCCTGCTCGTCACGGATCAGTACCCGCGCACGCTGCTGGGCTTTGTGGAAACTAATGGATGGAATTAGCAAAGAGATTTAACGCGGAGAGCGCGGAGGAGACGCAGAGGAGACGCGGAGGATGAATGGCTGTTTTGTAACACCCTGGGTAAATCAATGATAAGCAAATCGCAATCCCCAAGCGACCAGTGGTCGCGCTGGCTGCTGGACACGCGCTTTGGCGGCGATCAGGCGCGACGCGACACGGCCATGCAATACCTGCTCCCCATCCGCGACCGCGTGCTGGACGAGGCTGACCTGCTGCCCGGCGAAACGCTGCTCGATGTGGGCACGGGCGACGGCCTCGTCGCCTTTGGCGCACTGGAACGCTGGCCGAACGGCCGCGTGATCTTCAGCGACATTTCACAGCCGCTCGTCGACCACGTGCGCGCGCTGGCCGAAGAGCTGGGCGTGGCCGAACGGGCGCAGTTCGTGCGCGCCGAAGCGGACGATCTCGCGCCGATTGCGAGAGTCTCTGTCGACGCGGTGACGATGCGCTCGGTGCTAATTTACGTGCGGGACAAGCAGACGGCCTTCCACGAATTTGCCCGCGTGCTCAAGCCGGGTGGTCGCTTGTCGCTCTTTGAGCCCATCAACAGCTTTGCCTACCCGGAGCCCGCCGACCGCTTTGGCGGCTTCGACGTGAGCGAGGTCATCGACGAGGCCGAGCGCGTCAAACAAATTTTCCGCGTGCCGGACGCTGCGGATGCAGACCCGATGCTCAACTTTAACGAGCACGATCTCGTGCGCATGGCCAAAGCCGCGGGCTTTGTCGACGTGGCCATGGATTTGCAGATCGATGTTGACACGTCCAGCGGCATCGTCAGCTTCGAGGCGTGGCTGCGCACCGCGCCCAACCCCACCGCGCCGCCAATGCGAACGGCCATCGAGCAAGCGCTGTCGCCGGGCGAGGCCGCTGATTTTGTCGACCATCTGCGCCGCCAAGCCGTCGCGGGCGAGCGCGAGATGCGGCGCTTTGCCGTCTGCTTCTTGGCGGCGGTGAAGAAGTAGAGAGTGGAGATGAGAGGTTGGGTTGGTCGCGCACCCAACCCATTCACTCTCCACTCTTCTCAGCAATAATACACCTCAATTTACGTGCTCGCTTCCACTAAAAACTCCACCAGCAGCCTATTCACCCGCGCCGCCGCATCGTGCTGCACCCAATGCGTCGCCTCTTCGATCATCACCAAACGCACATCGTCGCACAGCGCGGCGCTGGCAGGAGCCATATCGCGGCTCAGCGCAACGTCACGTTCACCCCAGATGATGAGCGTGGGCACGCCCACGCGGGGATCGGGCGGGAGCTGCGGCTGGCGCTGCACCACGGCGCGATACCAGTGAAGCATGGACCGAAAGGCCCCGGGCTGCGACCACGCCTCGCGGTAGCGCAGCAGGTCGGCCTGTGAAAAGGTGTCGTGTCGGCTGGACTGCTTGAGTATGGTAGCCGCGCCCTGCCAGTTGCCGAGGCCGATCAGGAATTCGGGCAGCCGCGGAATCTGGAAAAAGAAGATGTACCAGCTTTTGAGCAGCTGTTTACGGTTGCGCCGCAGCGTCCGCAGCATGACCTGCGGGTGGGGCACGTTGAGGATCGCCAGCTTGCGCACCCGCTCCGGGTAGCGCAGCGCCACCCACCACGCCACCGCCGCTCCCCAATCGTGGCCGACGATGTAGGCCTTGTCCACGCCCGCTGCATCGAGCAGGCCGATTACGTCCTTCGCTAACTCATCAATCCGGTAAGCCTTAATGCCGCGCGGCTTGTCGCTCAGGTTGTAGCCGCGCTGGTCGGGCGCCCAAACGCGCAGCCCGGCCTCGGCCAGCGCGGGAATTTGGTGCCGCCAGCCGTACCAGAATTCGGGGAAGCCGTGCAGCAGGATGGTCAAGTCGCCGTCGTTCGGCCCGGCCTGCACCACATGCAGGGTGATGCCGTTGGTGGGGAGGTGGGTGGTGTCGATGTTCATGGATGTTGCTTGGGGCGATTACTTGAAATTTTGGCGAGTCGTTGTAGAATGGGCTCAGTAGGTCTCAACGAATCGTAAAGGGAGTGCAGCGATGATGCAAACGACAACGGCGCTTTTTGACGGATCGGCGCTCCATCCCGATCTGCCACTTGATCTGGAACCCAATCGACGCTATAAGATTTCGGTTGAGGTAGAGCCTGAAGCGCAAACCGGAAATGACGATGTATGGTCGCTGCTGGAGGAGTTATCCGGCTCCGTCGATGCCCCAGAAGATTGGTCGGCGGAACACGACCACTATTTGTACGGTACGCCAAAGAGAAATGGCAAAAGCTCGTGAATGGTCGCAGGATATTTCTTGATACTGCCTATATTCAGGCCCTACTCAATCAGCGAGACCAGTATCACGCACGAGCACAAGCCTTGCTGCCCGACATCCGTCAGGCTAATGAAGTGTGGACAACAGAGGCAGTACTGGTCGAAGTTGGCAACGCTATGAGTTCGAGTAATCGACGCAGCGCAGTGCAATTTATTCAACGCTGCTATTCAACGGCTAACTTCCGTGTTGTTCCAGTAGAGTCCTCACTATTTCTTCAAGCGACCATCTTCTACCAAAACTACAGTGACAAAGCGTGGGGATTAACTGACTGCATTTCATTTGTCGTCATGCGGCGTGAAGGATTGTAGGAAGCGGCGACGACCGACCACCATTTCGAGCAAGCAGGCTTTCGTGCCCTGCTTCAATAAGCAATATGAGCCCTATCGCCCTGCTGCGCGCCATCATCATCTGCGTCGTCCTGGCCTTTTGGGGCAGCTTGCTCGTCGGCGACTCGCTGGAGACGTGGTATCCCACGCTGACCAAGCCAGCATGGCTGGTGCCGCTACCGGTTTTTTACGGGGTGGGCGTGCTCTACTACCTGCTCTTTGCCTTTGTGCTCTACCGGATTTTGGCGCACATCGAAGGGCAGACGCCAAAGCGCGTGGCCCTGATTGCAGCGGTGGTCGTGATGATTGCCAACGAGCTGTGGAACTGGACGTTCTTTAGGCTGCGCAGCCCGCGGGCGGGCTTTCTCGGCATCGGCCTCTTTCTCGTGCTGCTCACGATTCTAATTCGCATCCTGTGGCGGTTGGAGCGCCCGTCCGCCATTGCCCTGCTGCCTTACTTCGGCTGGATTGTCTACGATTTGCTGTGGACCTTCCGTTTGTGGCAGCTTAATCTTTAGTCTCTATCGCGCATTACATCTTACGGATCACGCATCACGGATCACGGATCACGGATCACGCACCCATGTCCACCCTTACCCTCTCCAACATCTCCCAAGCCTACGGCGACTTCGACGTCTTCCTCGGCATCAGCGCGACCGTGCCCAACGATGGCAAGGTCGGACTGGTGGGGCCGAACGGCATCGGCAAGACGACCCTGCTGCGCATCATTGCGGGCGTCGAGACGCCGTCGAGCGGCGAGGTGCGCACGTCGGGCGACACGCGCATCGGCTACCTGCGCCAGGAGGCGATGCAGGCCTTTGCCGAGCGCGACAACACCGTCCACGGCGAAATGTTGACCGTCTTTCGCCACGTGCGCGAGCAGGAGGCGGCGCTGCGCGAGATGGAAGGGCAAATGGCCAACGGCGTCGCGACGGATGCGATGCTCAGCCGCTACAGCCACGCGCAGCAAACCTTTGAGGCGGGCGGCGGCTATGATTACGAGGTGCGCATCGGCCAGACGCTGGACGGGCTGGGCTTTAAGCGAGACGACTGGCGCACGCCGCTGAGCCACCTGAGCGGCGGCCAAAAAACGCGCGCCCTGCTGGCCCGTCTCCTGCTCGAACGGCCCGATCTGCTGATTCTCGACGAGCCGACCAACCACCTCGACATCGCCGCCGTCGAGTGGCTGGAGGGGACGCTGCGCACGTGGGAGGGCGCGCTGCTGATCGTCAGCCACGACCGCTATTTTCTCGATGTCGCGGTCAATCGCATTTGGGAGCTGAGCCGCGCCGGGATCGAGGAGTACCGCGGCAACTACAGCCACTACGTCACCCAGCGGCAGGAGCGCTGGGACAGGCGGCTGGCCGAATTCGACGCGATCCAGCAGAAGTTTTTCAAGGAGCTGGACTACATCAAGCGCAACATCGCCCGCGACGCCACGAAGAACCAGGCCGTGGGGCGCATGAAGCGGCTGGTGCGCGAGGTGCGCGTCGTGGCTGCGGGCGGGCTGCACCTGCTCAATTCCAAAAATTGGGGGCAGGTGATGGACGAGGTCGACATTGCCTCGTCGCGCTGGAGCGTGATGGAGCTGGAGAGCGCGATCAAATCGCTGGAAGCGCCGATCCAGCGTCGCCACAACCTGCACGTGCGGCTGGAGACGCGGCGGCAGAGCGGCAAAATCGTCCTGCGCACGAGCGAATTAGAGATTGGCTACCCGGGTACTCCGCTCTTCTCAACGGAGCCGATTGATCTGCACCGCGGCGAGTGCGCGGCGCTGATCGGCCCCAACGGTGCGGGCAAGACGACCTTTCTGCGCACGCTGCTCGAACAGATCGAGCCGCTGGACGGCAAGGTCGATTTTGGCGTGGGCCTCAAGCTGGGCTACTTCGCCCAGGCGCACGAGGGGCTCAACCCGGAAAACACGGTGCTCGACGAGCTGCTCGATCACAAGCACATGCTGCTGGGCGAAGCGCGCAGCCACTTGGCTCCCTACCTCTTTCGCGGCGAGGATGTCTTTAAATCCGTCGGCTCGTTGAGCGGCGGCGAGAGAGGGCGGCTGGCGCTGGCGATTCTGGCGCTCGAAGGGGCCAACTTTCTGCTGCTCGACGAGCCGACCAACCACCTCGACATCCAGGCGCAGGAAGTCCTGCAGGCGGTGCTCCAAGCGTTTGACGGCACAATCCTCATGGTCTCGCACGACCGCTACCTGATCGACCGGCTGGCGACCCAAATTTGGGCCGTGGACAATCGGGGAGGCAACGGTCGCCTGCACGTCCACCACGGCGCGTACACCGATTACGTGCTGGCCCGCGACCAGGCAACGGAAACAACTCGCGCGCTCAAGCAGCAGGCGCGCGAAGTCGAGCGGCAGGTGCAGCAGGCGGCGCAGCAGACGAATGGCTCCAACGGCGTAGGCAACGGCACGGGGCGCAGCAAAAATGAACAGCGCCGCCACCAAAAAAAGGTCGACGCCGCAGAGGCGCAGGTGCACGAGCTGGAGCAGGAGCTGACCGAGCTCGAAGCCAAAATTGCTGCGGCTAGCGAAGCGCAGCAGGTCGACAAAATTCAGCGGCTCAGCCAGCAATATGCCGATGTGCAAGCGCAGCTGGAAGCCTCGATGGAGGCGTGGGTAATGGTGGCGGAGGGGTAGGCGGCGCGTCTTGCGTTGGTGAAAGGCTGAGGTACGCGTAAAGAGAATGTGCGGCAACTGTGCAGAGCGTTCAATGTCGCGCCCTCACGCCCAGCCCCTCTGCCGGGATGCTAAGCTTCACTCACAAGTTGTCATCGAATCTCGCCGCATCGCGGCCAGGCAAAACCCCACCCCCCAACCCCCTCCCCGCCAGCAAGGAGGGGGCTTCTGTTGTTTCGTTAACCTTGGCGGCTCCTCTCTGACATTGCCCGTTCGATAAACAAAGAGAGGCCATCACTTTGCGACCGCTTCGCCCACCAGTCACCCTTCCTCTGATGTCGGGGGAAGGGCCGGGGATGGGGGTCGTTCTCCGCCCTCCCCGCTTCGCTGCTCCCTCCTCAACTTGTGGGTAAAGCTTAGCCCAGGATGGGAGGGGGAAGAGGTGAACGCTCTTCTCTCACTGTGAGAGAAGGGTCGGGAACGAGGGGCTGCTGCACATTTTCCACTATAAGCCAAACTCGAAATGGCCTATAGCCCCCTACGACACCAGCCGCAACCCCAGCGCCTCCGCCAACTCCCGCGCCCGCTTGATCTCTTCCCCACCCAACGTCCCCGCTAGTTCGCCCCGCGCCTGCTTGGGCGCCAGGTACTGCGTCAGCAAACTCACCTCGACGTCGGGGCGTGCGGCCAGCCAGTGCAGGGCGGGCACGGTGCAGCAGTCGACGTGGCCCGGCATCAGCAGGTGGCGCACGAGCAGGCGCTTGCCCTGGCCGCGGGCGCGGTCGATGCACTCCGTGACGATTGACCAGTAATCGGGCATGCCGCCGATAGTTGTGCCGCAGTCGCGGTTGGCGCTGGCGGGGCCAAATTTGAGATCGGGGAGGTAGAGGTCGATGGCGGGGGCGAGCAGGGCGAGCGCTTCGGGCGTGAGGTAAAAGTTGCTGTTAAAGACGCTCGGCACGGTGCGGCGCTCGCCGAGCGTGGCCAGCGTTTCCAGGATAAAGGGAATGTGCGGAGCCGGGTCGCCGCCGATAAAGGCAATGGCGCGCGCGCCCTCGCGCTGGCGCTGCTCGATGCGCGCAGCCAGCTGCACGGGCGTGACGGCGACGCCGTAGGTGGGGCGGAAGGCAAAGCTGGCGGCGGTGCAGAACGAGCAGGTCGCTGTGCAGCCGCTAAAAAAGATTGCGTGCGCGGGCCGCAGCATCGATTCCTCGCCCAGGTGCAGCATTTCGCTGGCGATGTAGCTTGTTCGTCCCACGCGGCAGACGCCGCTGGCCGTGGCGCGCGCCGCGCCGCAGCGGTGGGGACAGAGCTGGCAGTCGGCAAGGTGATCGGGTGCAGGGGCGCTGGGGGGCGGGGGCGCAAGCGTGCTCGCCAGCGCTGATTTGTGGTTAAAAGTCTGCTGCACGGTCACCTCGCTATCTACTCTCTATCTCACGTCTTAATCCCAAAGCGCCGCAGCAAATCCGCCAGCCCCTGCTGCCGTACGATTAGCAGCTTGGGCGAGCCGCCCGCCCGTACCTTCTCCGCCACGACCAGCCCACCCGCGGCCAGCATTCCCTTGCCAGTGTAGACTGTGCAGCGCGCGTTCTCCGCGCGCCGCCATTCGTACAGCGGCGCGATCTCCTCGACGCGCGAATCGAGCGCGCAGGGCTCGGCCAGCAGGTCGACCGGCTCGCCGCCGCCGTCGTCGAGCGCGGTGCAGGTGCGGCACAGCCCGCTTGCCTCCCCGACGCAGCCTGTGCAGTAAGGTTGCTCGCACTGAACGCAGACGGCCGTTGCCTCGCGCAGGTGTGCGCCGCCGCAGATGGCGCAAACGGCGTTGCACGCGGGGCAGAGCTCACCCCGCGGCAGTTGCGTGCCGCAGTCCGGGCACGGGTCGGTGCAGTTGGTGCAGTAAGGCCGCCCCGTCCCTTGGCCGACCGATGTGCCCGTGATAAAAAAGCCGGGACCAACCCTGCGTCCACACTCTGTACAGGCCACGAGACAGTGCTCGCAGAAGCGCTGGCCGCTCGCCTCGTCCGTGCCGATGCGCGCGCTAAACTGTTGGCAGCCGGGGCAGCGCACGGCACATGCGCCGCAAATCAGCGCTTCGCTGACGCTGTCCCGCCGCAGGTGGCTGCGGCACTGGCGCGTGTCGCACTCCGCGCATTCCGTCTGGCAGCTGTGGCAAACGGCGTCGCCGCAGGTGGGGCAGGGGCTCTGGTCTTTGGCACAGGCCCGCTCGCCACACGCCCAGCAGGCCGACCCACACGCGTCGCAGACATCGCGCTCGCAAACGGTGCACGGCTCCACGCCACAGGCCGCACAGAGCACGTCCCGGCAGACGGCGCACTGCTGCAAACAGTCGTCGCAGGTGATGTGGCCGTTGCGGTCGATGGCAACGGCGGCGGTTTCCGTGCGACAGGCGTGGCAGCGCGGTCGCCGCAGCACGCCGCTGTAGCTGTTGCGGCGCACGGTGACGGTGACTTCTTGCGGGTCGCCTTTTCCATTTTCTTTGATGGGGCTCAAGGAATGGGAAGCGCGACCCGCCCGCAACGTCACCTCCGCCACGGCAACGGGCACGAGCAGGATCGCATAGCTCACCAAATCAACGCGCACGCGCAGCCGATGATTCTCCACCTCCTCGGCAAGCTTGCGCTGCAGATCCTGCTCCAGCACGCGCCGCTTCTCGCCGCCGGCGTCGTGGTTGTCGTGAATTTCCTCCACCTGCTGCTCGTAATAGCTCGTCAGCCGCTCCAGCGACTTGTGCAGCCGCGGCAGAATCTCGGCCTCGTGGCTGGCGCATCGCAGGTCGGCGTGGTAGATGGCGTACTTGCGCGCGCTGGTGGCTAGCCGCGTCAGCTCCGTCATCGGGGGGGATTTCAAGGGCAGCACGTGGCCCTCTTCGTTCTGCTCGATAGCCGATTCGGCGTCTGCCAGCAGAGCGGGCAGATCAACGGCGGCTTTCTCGCCAGCGGTTGGGGCGTCGACGTTCTTCCCGCTGGCCATCTCGTCTTGAATTTCGCTGGCCAGCGGCACGCGCGAGCCGTTCTCCTCCAGCACCACGGTGTACAGCTCCTCGCGCTGGTCATCCGCGCGGTAGGTGATGCGCCAGTTGAAGAGGTAGAGCGGCTGCTGCGTCTCGCGCATTTGTAGCCCGGCGATCGCGGCGTTGGTGGGGCGCACGGCCTGCATCAGCGTCTCGCCGTCGCGGAAGCGGGCGGGCAGCGTCTGCACCGTCAGCGCCGCGTGGCGCTGCATGTAGTTCACCATGCGGTCGAAAAGCTGGCTGCCGTAGGCGACGAGCTCCGGTCGCGCTCGCGGCGCGGCGGGCTCGCGCTCGGCATCATCATCCAGCGCGCTGGCAGCGACTTCCTCGTCCAGCACCCGCTCGTGCTCGGCGTCGCGCAGGGCCTCGATGTCGGCCTGCTGGAAGGCGAGCGTGAGCCTGTCGCCGCCGAAGTGGCTGACCAACGGGCTGGCCACTTCGGCGGCCAGCGTCACCCGCAGCGGTCCCAGCGGCTGTTGGTCGACGGGCTGAACGCCCGCGCCAAACTGCTCGAAAAAATCTTGGGTAAAGGCGCGCAGCGTCTGCTTCTCGCTGCTGACGCTCTTGCTCGTGGATGGTGGACTCGCCATAAATAGTTGGTGCGAAATAGTACGTCAAGCTTAAGAGTAGGTTTCCCTGGGTTGTGTACCAGTGGATTGATGCGTGGTGCGTGGTGCGTGGTGCGTGGTGCGTGTACCGGTACACGCACCACGCACCACGCACTACAAATCAGCCGAAACCGCTGTGTGTACATGATTAGGCAAAGCGCCAAAAGTTTTGCGTTATGCAAAGTTGTGCTATGATCACCCACGCGGCAATGGAGCGTTATTTAGCGGTATTTTACGTCAGTCGTCGGAAAATTTCACCTTTTGGCAGCGGCAGTAATTTTTTTAGCGCGATAGGTGTGCAGCTGAAGGCTCTCAAGGCTCTCGCGTCAGGGCCGCGACAGCGCTCCGTGGATAGTCGAGCGCAAATGTAACGCATGGGCAAAATGAATTGGGTAGGAGATATTATGCAGGGGCAGATTGAGCGATTTTTGGAATACTTGCGGTACGAGAAAGCGTGTACGGAAAATACAATTGCGGCCTATAGAAATGACCTCACTCAACTTTTGCACTTTACCCAGGCGGACGAGGGCACGCCAAGCTGGCGTAACGTCGACGCAGCGCACGCGCAGCGCTACATCTCCTTTTTACACGAGCGCAGCTACGCCTCCTCGACGATTGCGCGCAAGGTAGCGGCGGCCAAGAGCTTTTTTCAATTTTTGTGCAGCAGCGGCTTAATCGAGGACAATCCTGCGCAGGGGCTCGAATCGCCCAAGGTTCAAAAGACGCCGCCGCGCGCCATCCGCCTAGACGAGATCGACCGGTTGCTGGCCGCGCCGCTGCAGGGCACATCAGCCAAATCGCTGCGCGACAAGGCGCTGCTGGAGATGCTCTACGCCACGGGCATGCGCGTTTCGGAGCTGGTGAGCCTCAACGTCGCCGATATGGATTTGGACTCGTGTTGCGTGCGCTGCGGTACGGGCGGCAAGCGCGTGCGCACCGTGCCGCTCTACGACAAGGCGGTGGTGGCGCTGCGGCGCTACGTCGACGAAGGGCGCGTGCACCTGCCTTCGCAGACGGACGAACCGGCGCTTTTCCTCAACCACCGCGGCCAGCGGCTGACGCGCCAAGGGCTGTGGCTGATCATCAAGCGCTACGTCGAAATCGTCGGCATCGATGGCTCGGTGACGCCGCACACGCTGCGCCACAGCTTCGCCACCCACCTGCTCAACAGCGGCGCCAAGCTGCGCGAAGTCCAGCAGCGGCTGGGCCACGCCAACCTGAGCACGACCCAGATCTACCGACAGCTCTCGGAGGAGACGGCGGAGGAGTTGGTGATCTATTGAGTTCCTAATGTCAACTCTCCCGATGCAAACAGAGCCGTGGCGAGATGCTGTTTTAACCCCAATACTGTTCAAATAAGCGTTAGTTGGTCAACAGCGACAGGCGAGCAATTGCCCGCCTGGTTTGCCAAACGCGCTGAAGCGCGTTGCAGGGGCCGCCCCCAGTGTGCTTCAGCGCACTTCGCAGGATAGGCGATGAATGAATTCATCGCCGGTGGTGGCAAACGGCCCGACTGCGCTTATTTGAATGATATTGGCTTTAACCCGTACTGAATTGAAAACGAATCGAACAGCCGACCGAGGTCGGCTGTTTTTTATTGAAGCGTTTACTAAGGAGGACATCATGGCAGACAAGCTGGATCGCTTTACGAAACGGGCGCGCCGCGCGTTGACGCTGGCGCAGGAAGAGGCGCTGCGGCTCAACCACTCCCACATCGGCACGGAGCATCTGCTGCTGGCGCTGGTGCGCACGGACGGCGGACGCGCCCCAAAGGTGCTGCGCGCGATGGAGGTGGAGCCAAGCCAGGTAATCCGTGCGGTGGAGCGCCTCGCGCCGCGGGGGGATCGCACGCCTTTTGGCCAACCCTCGCTGGCGACGCGCACAAAGCGCGCCATCGAGCTGGCCGTGGATGAGGCGCGGCTAACGGGCGACAGCTCGATCGGTACGGCGCACCTGCTGCTGGGGCTTGCGCGCGAAGGCGAGGGCGCGGCGATTCGCGTGCTGAACGGCCTGGGCGTCAGCCTCGACAAGCTGCGCACGCAAATCGCGCGCGAAATGCTTGCCGCCCGCCAGGCCCCCGCCATCGGTGACTTGCCGACCACGTCATCCCTCTCGGCTTCGCTTCCCTCGACCTCACCTGCCGAGCGCCGAGCGAGTGTCGCCCAAAGCAGCGGCTCGCCAGCGTTTACGAGCAAGCACTACGACGCCGTCGTCGACTTTATCCGCAGCCGCACGGAGCAGCGGCCCAGCGTTGGCCTGATTCTCGGCACGGGGCTCGGCCCGCTGGCGGAGGAGATCGAGCGCGCCGAGGCAATTTCCTACGAAGACATTCCCTTTTTTCCAGTCAGCACCGTCGCCGGCCACGCCGGGCGGCTGGTAATTGGCGAGCTGGAAGGCGTCACCGTCTGCGCGATGCAGGGGCGCTTTCACTTTTACGAAGGCTACGGGATGCAGGAGATCACGCTGCCGGTGCGCGTGATGCAGCGGCTGGGCGTGGAAACGCTGATCGTCACCAACGCCGCGGGCGGCATCCACCCCGATTTGGAAACGGGCGACCTGATGCTGATCGAGGACCACCTCAACTTTGTGGGCATGGCGGGCAACAACCCGCTCGTCGGCCCCAATCTGGACGAATTTGGGCCGCGCTTTCCCGCCGCCAACCGCCTCTACACCCGCCGCCTGCGCGAACTGGCCCGGCGCGTGGCGGACGAGCAGGGCATTGGGCTGCACAGCGGCGTCTACGCCGCGCTCGCTGGCCCCAACTTTGAGACGCCCGCCGAAATTCGCTTTCTACGCACCGTCGGTGCGGACGCCGTTGGCATGAGCACGGCGCACGAGGCGCTCGTGGCCCACCACGCGGGGCTGGCCGTGCTGGCGATCAGCACCATTACCAACGTCGCCATCGACGCGGTGGATGTCGACGAGGAGCCCGCGCACGAGGAGATTGCGGCGGCGGGCCAGATTATTGTGCCCAAGCTGACGATGCTGGTGCGCGGGGTGTTGGCGCAGCTGGGTGATGCGCCAACTGCGTGACGCCCCGCCCCTTTGGAAGTCACATTCCCGCCTCTTTCGCCTGATTATGGTAACCTCTTCCCAATGAACTTGCCCTACGTCACCCACGATCTGCCCGGCTTTGGCGGCACGCTGCGCGCCACGCCCGATGACTTTAGCGTGGAAGAAATTCCGCTCTACGAGCCAACGGGCGAGGGTCAACATCTCTACGTGCGCCTTACCAAAGCGGGAATGACAACCAAAGAGGTGCAGCAGCGCTTGGCCCGCCTGCTCCAGCTGGAGCGCCGCGCCGTCAGCTTTGCGGGCATGAAGGACAAGCACGCGCGCACCACGCAAACCTTTAGCATCAACATTGGCCACCAGGCGGATGAGTTTGCGGCGGAGGCCGAAGCGCGTCTGCGCGAGGGGCTGGCCGATCTGCCCGTGACGCTGCACTGGGTGCAGCGACATCGCAACAAGCTCAAGCTGGGCCACCTGCTCGGCAATCGCTTTACGATTCGCATCACCGGGCTTGACATTCCTATTGACGAGGCCGCGTCGCGTGCTGAAGCCATTGCGGCGCAGATTGGGGAGCGGGGCGTACCCAATTATTTTGGCCCCCAGCGCTTTGGCGCCAGCGGCGACAACGCCGAGCGCGGCCTGGCCATCATCCGCAAAGAGCAGTGGGTTTCGGATCGCTGGCTGCGGCGCTTTCTTATGTCGGCCTACCAAAGCCATTTGTGCAATCGCTACCTGGCGCTGCGGCTTGAGCGTGATCTGTTTGACGGATTGGTGCTTGGCGATTTCGCTAAGAAGGTCGATACGGGCGGTTTATTTGTGGTGGAGGATTTGGCCGCGGAGCAGCTTCGGTACGCAGCACACGAAATCAGCTTTACCGCGCCGATGTACGGCAGCAAGATGCGCGCCGCCCAGGCCGATGCTGCTGCGCTGGAGGATGAGGTGCTGGCCGAGGCAGAGGTGTCGCTGGCGGATTTGCAGCGGGTCAAGCTGAACGGGACGCGGCGCTTGGGTCGGCTGCTGCCCAAGGTGGAGATTGACTCGACAGACGACCCAGCAGCCGAGGTAGATGGCGCCGCTCACAAGGCGCTGACCCTCTGTTTTTCGCTGCCGAAGGGCGCGTTTGCCACAACGGTACTGCGCGAATTCACCAAACAGGACGTGTTCGTCGACGGCGATGACGTCGATGATGACTGATGAAAAGAGATGAACGAGGAGCGTCGCCAAAAAGGTCAACGAAGTAATTGAGACGAAATGGTTGAGATATTGAAGCGACTAAGATAAAGCGACAAGATGAAGCGACCGAGATGAAGCGACCGAGATATTACTAAAGCCAAGTGCTGTGCTCCCAAGCTGTAAAGAACAGGCGGGCAGACGGCGTTGGTAAGAATAGAGAGCAGGTTTCGCATGAACGAGCAAAGCGTTTCGCCCGGCAGCGACGGGCTAGAGACAACAGAAGATTTGATCCGCGATGGCCAGGATACCCTTATGGAGTTGCCGCTGTTTCCCCTGAACGTTGTGTTGTTCCCCGGCATGCTGCAGGGGTTGCACATTTTTGAGCCGCGCTACCGCGAAATGATGAGCCGCTGTATCGACGAGCAGATTCCCTTTGGCATGGTGCTGGCGCGGCAGAACAACGAGCAGCCCGAAGCAGCCACCCACTCCATCGGCACGGCGGCGCGCATTGCCAAGGTCGAGCGGCTGGAGGATGGGCGCATGAACCTGATGGTGGTGGGCACGCAGCGCTTCCAAATTCAAGAGTATAAGTACCACTACAGCTACCTCGCGGCGGAGGTACGCCACTACCCCATCGTCAACGGGGCGACGCGGCTGGCACAGCAGCTGGCGCAGCAGATGCGCCCGCGAATTGTGGATTACGTAGAGCTGCTTGCCAAGGCCAGCAACGCCGAGCTGCAGCTCGACCAGCTGCCCGAGGAGCCGGGTCGCTTGGCCTTTCTGGTAGCGATGGCGCTGCAAATCAACAACGAGGACAAGCAAAAGCTGCTCTCCCTGCCGGGCATCCCGGAGATGCTGGACATGGAGCGCTACCTGCTTTCGCGCGAGTCGCTGCTGCTGGAGTACATGGCCAATACGCAGGAGTCGCTCGAAGAGATGAGCGGTGGTCCCACGGGCTATTTGTTCCCGAATTAGCCTCTCAGCAAGGCTGAAGTGGTAGGCAGAACGTGGAGGGAGCATCTTTGGATGCGATTGGGTCGACGAAAAGGGATAGCTACCCCAGTACCATTAAATGACGCTTGATGCGGAATTGGCACCGGGCAACCGTTTGGGCAGAGAATAAGAAACACCCAAATTTGGTAACTCTCTTTCATCGTGCTATACTTTCTGCCCAAGGGGGATTAGCTCAGCTGGCTAGAGCGCTACGTTGACATCGTAGAGGTCACTGGTTCAAGTCCAGTATCTCCCACTAGCTGTTGTCAAATCGGCCCCAAGTGGCGCAAGCCACTTGGACGATGTATGTTGATAGATGGTTCATTCGCCGACGAAGAGTCATCTAATTGCCACGATAAACTCCAACGTGTTGAGCAGGATGAGTAGCGGGCCAGCTTCTCGGCAGAGAGCGGTGATCAGCGGCTGAAAGTCACCGTCGAGAAGGTTCGTCGAAAACCCCCTGCGAGCGGATGGCTGAACGGCGATTGATCAGGTCGATTGGACCAAGTCAATCAGCTGACTAAGCCGCCCCGGCTGGCCCCGTTACAGGCCCTCCAAGCGGTCGAGGTAGATGCTGTTGCGGCGTCGTCTCGACAAGGTGGGTGGAACCGCGAACATAGCTTCGTCCCATACCGGGATGGGGCTTTTTGCTTTCTTGCGACAAAGTATCGCCAAAAACTGATTGCTGTATCCCGTTCGTTCAACATCATTGATGTTGGGTCTGTATTGCTTGAAATTGGAGATTAGAGAGCAAAAACTAGGCTGCTTTTACGACGCTTCCAATCTCCAATCTCCAATCTCCAGTCCCCATCGCTACCTTAATGACACTGACTGTTCACTAACTACCCGTTCGCGATCTACTGATTATTTACCAATGCCCATTCACCCAGCCGTTCAGCAGCGCGTCCACGCCTTTGCCGAGCAACAAACGTTCCTGCTCGACCTCGTAACGCGCGTGCAGCAAATTGCCGCACCCACCTTTGAAGAAGCCGAGCGCGCCGCCTGGGTTGCCGACCATCTGCGTGACTTGAAAATTGGCGAGGTGCAGGTGGACGAATTGCCCAACGTCTATCTCCGCGTGCCGGGCGAGCGGGCCGATGCGCCTGCGCTGATGATCAGCGCCCACACGGACACCGTCTTCCCCGCTGAGACGGACTTAACGCTGCGCCAGGAGACGGCGGAGGGGCGTGTCTACGGCCCCGGCATTGGCGACAATTCGACCGGCGTCGGCGCGCTGCTGGCGCTCGCCCACGCGCTGGGCGAGCTGCCGCCGCCGCCGGTCGACCTGTGGCTGGTCGCCAACGTGGGCGAGGAAGGGCTGGGCGATCTGCGCGGCATGCGTGCCGCCGTGGACTTTGTGCAGCGTGAAACCAACCAGCAGCTTGGCGCCTGCATCGTGCTGGAGGGGACGGGACTGGGGCGCGTGGTGCACCGGGCGCTGGGCTCGAAGCGGCTGCGCGTGTCGGTGGCCGCGCCGGGCGGCCACAGCTGGAGCGATTTTGGCACGCCGAGCGCGATCCACGTGCTGGTGCAGATCGCGGCGGAAATTAGCGGGCTGCGCGTGCCGGCCAAGCCGCGCACCGCCTACAACATTGGCCGCATTGATGGCGGCACGTCGATCAACACCATTGCGCAGCACGCCAGCTTCGAGCTGGACATGCGCAGCAAGGAGGCGGGCGAGCTGGACAAGCTGGTGCAGCAGGTGCGAACCATCATTCGCCGCCACCAGGTCGCCGCCCCGCGCGTCACCGTTGATGTGGAGCAGATTGGCGACCGACCCACGGGTGCCATCGCCGCCGATCACCCGCTGGTGCGCGCCGCCAAGCAGACGCTGCGCGATGCCAACGTCGAACTGCTGGCGCGCGTCAGCATGAGCAGCACGGATGCCAATATCCCGCTAAACCTGAACATTCCGGCAGTCTGTATCGGCCTGACGGAGGGCGGCAACGCGCACCGGCTGGAGGAGTGGATCAGCCCGGCGCGGCTGCCGCAGGGGATGCAGCATCTGTTGTTGCTGACGTGGTGGGCAGCCGGTTGGTTGGGGGAGAAGAAGGAATAAAGATTGATGAATGAGGATTGAGAATTATCCTGTTAACACAGAGCCAGAAAGTTTACACATGAGCAATCAACAAGAAGATCAACTCTACAAAATCCGCCACAGCGCGGCGCACGTGATGGCGCAGGCCGTGCTGGAGCTTTATCCGGAGGCCAAGATCGCCATTGGCCCGCCCATTGATGCGGGCTTTTACTATGATTTCGACCTCGGCCCCGGGGACGACGGCAAGCCACTCTCTTTTGCGCCCGAAGATTTGGAGAGTATCGAGAAGCGAATGCGCCAAATTATCGGCGGCAAGCACGAATTCGTCTACCGCGAAGTCAGCGCGGATCAGGCGCGCGATCTCTTCGTCGACCAACCGTATAAGCTGGAGTTGATCGACGGCTTGGCCAAGGGCGAGGTCGACGAATACGGCAACGAAGTCGCCGAAGCGCCAGTGATCAGCACCTACATGCAGGACAGCTTTGAGGATTTGTGCCGCGGGCCGCACGTGGAGCACACGGGCAAAATCCCCCCCGACGGCTTTAAGCTGATGAGCGTGGCCGGGGCCTACTGGCGCGGCGACGAGCACAACCCCATGCTGCAGCGTATCTACGGCACGGCGTGGCGCAACAAGAAGGAGCTGAAGAAGCACCTCGATATGCTGGAGGAGGCCAAGCAGCGCGACCACCGCAAGCTGGGGCGCGAGCTCGACATTTTCGTTTTTGACGAAGAGGTCGGGCCGGGGCTGCCGCTCTGGCTGCCCAACGGGGCAACTATGATCGAGGAGCTGGAGAAGCTGGCCAAGGAAGTCGAGGCAGAGGCGGGCTACGAGCGCGTGCGCTCGCCCCATCTCTCCAAGGAGGATTTGTTCCTGCGCAGCGGCCACCTGCCCTACTACGCCGACGGCATGTACCCGCCGATGGAGCTGGACGGCATCAAGTATTACGTCAAGCCGATGAACTGTCCCTTTCACCACAAGCTCTTTGCGGCGCGACCGCGTTCCTACCGCGACCTGCCCGTGCGCTACACGGAGTACGGCACGTGCTACCGCTACGAGCAGAGCGGCGAGCTCTTTGGGCTGATGCGCGTGCGTTCGATGCAGATGAACGACGCGCACATCTACTGCTCCGAGGCGCAGTTTGAAGAGGAGTTTATGGGCGTGATTGGCCTTTACCTCAAGTATTTTGAGCTCTTTGGGCTGGAGCGCTACGTGATGCGCTTAAGCCTGCACGACAAGCGCGGGCTGGGCAAAAAATATGTCGACAACGAGCGGCTGTGGCTGAAAACGGAGGACATGGTGCGCCGCGCCATGGATAACGGCGGCGTCCCTTACGTTGAATCCAAGGACGAGGCGGCCTTCTACGGCCCCAAGATTGACGTGCAGGTGTGGAGCGCGATTGGCCGCGAGTTTTCGCTCGCCACCAATCAGGTTGATTTTGCCGTGCCGCCGCGCTTTGATCTCAAATTTACCACCAGCGAGGGCGCCGAGGAGACGCCGCTCTGCATCCACCGTGCGCCGCTCAGCACGCACGAACGCATGATCGGCTTTCTGATCGAGCACTATGCGGGCAAGTTTCCCATCTGGCTTGCGCCGGAGCAGGCGCGCGTGATTCCAATCACGGATGAGCACAACGACTATGCCGTGCAGCTGGAGCGGCGGCTCAAGGCGGCGGGCGTGCGCGTCAGCAGCGATTTGGGCTCGGATCGCATGAACGCGAAAATCCGCAGCGCGCAGCTGATGCAGGTTCCCTACATGCTCGTCGTCGGCGATCGCGAAGTCGAGCAGGAGACGGTGGCCCTGCGTCGGCGCGATGGCAAGCGGCAGAATGGATTGCCCATCGGCGAGTTTGAGGCGATGGTAATGGAGAAGATCGCGACGAGGTCGGCGGAGCTGTAAAAATAGAGCGTGGTTCGTGGTGCGTGAACTGGCACACGACGGCGAAACTAAGTAGGCAGTCATCGAGTCGTGCTCGCGCTCAGCACCAACCGGCTTTAGCCGGTTTTCCCCAGGCAAGCTGGTGGGCTTTAGCCACCAGTGGCGATGGCCTGCGAACCTGCCCAGCTATTTACAACGTGCTGAGCTGGTAAACACAAATAGTTCGTTTTGAGCAGCCGCTATCCACAGCAGTTTGCGCACCATGTATCACGCATCACGATACCGACCCTTAACGGATGAACCGCATCTACGGCTACGGTTGCGGGCGCTGAATCCAAGCGTTAGCATTTTGTTTCAATTTGCGCTCGCACTTGACGCTCTCCTGAGTGAATGATATACTTAGGCGTAACAAACGCACTGGCGCGAGCGGTAAACTGTTTCGGTAAGCTGCCCCAGAGCCGCCGGTGTTTGCCTGTCATACCAAAGGAGCATTCCAATAGCACAAAGAACACGATCCCCACGCGATAATCGGTCGCGCTATCAAGATCGGACGCGCGTCAACGAGCAGATTCGCGCGCGCGAAGTCCGCGTCATTGGCGGGGACGGCGAGCAGCTGGGCATTATGAGCGTGCCCGATGCTTTGCGCACGGCCGACGAGCAGAACCTCGACCTGGTGGAGGTTGCGCCCAACGCCGATCCGCCCGTCTGCCGGATGATGGACTACGGCAAGTATCTCTACGAGAAGCAGAAGCGGGAGCGCGAGGCGCGCAAATCGCAGAAGCAGGTGGAGATTAAAGAGCTGCGGCTGCGGCCCAAGACGGATACGCACGACGTGGACGTGGTGGTGAGAAAGATTCAGAAGTTTATGAAGGAAGACGCCAAGGTGCGTGTACGGGTGCGCTTCCGCGGGCGTGAAATCGTTCACCAAGAGGTGGCGCGCGACATGCTGCAGGGCATTGCGAACAACGTGTCCGAAGTCGCCGAGATTGAGACGCGGCCCAAGATGGAAGGCCGCAGCATGATCATGGTGCTGTCGCCCGCCTAGATAGTACGTTACACCAAATGCTCTCAATTTTATAGCTTGGCTAAAAACGGGCAGCTCGCCCGTTTTTCTCTGTGCTCACCGGCTAGACCGATTTGATTTGTTTAATTCGCGCCCGCGCCCCGCGCCCCGGCGCCGAAAGAGGAGGCTCTCATGCCAAAGATGAAAACACACAAGGGCACCGCTAAGCGGATGCGCTTAACCAAAAATGGAAAAGTGATGCGCATGCGCCAGGGGCGCAATCACCTGCGCCGCCGCCGCACCGGCTCTCAGATTCGCAGCTACCGCCACGCCGTCCCCAGCGAGACCAAAAGCACGATTAAGCTGGTCAAGCAGGTGGCGGGCAATGCCGCGCAAAGCACGAACGGGAAGAAGTAGCAGACAGTACTTACTGCTTATTACCGGCTGGTAGATTTGTCTAATTCGTTGTGAATCATCCGGTTCGTCACCAAGCAGCAAGCGGCAAGCGGCAAGCAGTAAGCAGCAAGCAGTACGCAACAACACTCTCGCACGTGATCGGCTCCTAAAGCGATGCTTTTCGCATCCGCCCTCACGGAAAGGAAATTTACCATGCCACGTTCACGACCCAAAGTTTACGCCCGCAAACGGCACAAGAAAGTTTTGAAGTTTACGAAGGGGCAGTACGGCACAAAGTCCAAGCTCTTCCGCCGCGCCAATGAAGCGATGCTCAAGTCGCTCTTCTACGCCTACCGAGATCGCCGCAACCGCAAGCGTGATTTTCGCCGCCTGTGGATTGCTCGCATCAACGCCGCCGCCCGCCTCAACGGGTTGAGCTACAGCCGCTTTATCTACGGGCTAAAGCAGGCCGATGTGCAGGTGGATCGCAAAGTGCTGGCAGATATTGCCGCCCGCGATGCCAATACCTTTAGCAGGCTGGTCGATGTTGCCAAGGCGAACATCAGCTAGCTGGTGGGCCGCTGGTTCTCCACGTTGGCGGCCCGACGTTTGCCACGTGATGATCGATGGAGAAGCGTGGTGTAGCAGGGACAAAGTTTCCTGCTGCGCCGCGCTTTTTTGATCGAAGAATCAGCGCCAGAAGCTAGGTTTCGTTGACATTTGGGAATTGGCCCTCACCCCCAGCCCCTCTCCCAGCCTGGGAGAGGGGAGTTTTAAGCCCCCTTCCCCCACGCGTGGGGGAAGGGTTGGGGATGGGGGCGCTGCGCACCACCCAGATTGGGCCATCAGTGAAATGTCAACAGAAGCTAACCCCCCTTGCCCCATGATCACCAGCACCAGCAACCCACGCATCAAAGAAGCGCGCAAGCTGCAGCGCAAGCGACAGCGGCAGGCCAGCGGCCAGCTGTTGATCGAGGGGACGCGACTTGTGGGTGATACGCTGGCAGCAGGCATAGAGCCACTGCTCATCTTTTTTGATGTCGACGCCGCACAGAGCAACGCGGAAGTGGCGACGCTGCTCTCTGCAACGTCTCAGCACGAACAGGTGGCTTGCGCCCCCCACGTCTTTACCGCGCTGGTGGATACCGTCTCGCCCCAGGGCATCGCCGCCGTTGTGCCCCTGCCCCGGCTCGACGTTGCCGCCGCGCCGCAGCCGCTCGTGCTCGCGCTCGACGGGGTGCGCGATCCCGGCAACGCGGGTACGCTGCTGCGCACGGCGGAAGCTGCGGGCGTTTCGCTCGTGCTCTTTGGGCCGGAGACGGTCGATCCGTTTAACCCCAAAACCGTGCGGGCGGCAATGGGCGCTCACTTTCGTCTTCCCCTGCGCAGCGGCGACTGGCCCGTGCTGCAGGATGAAATCGAGCGGATACGAGCGTCCACGGCCTTTTCATTTTACGTGGCGGAAGCCAACGCGCCGCTTGCTTACGATGCCGTGGACTGGCGCACGCCTTCTGTGTTGGTGGTGGGAGGCGAGGCCGCTGGCGCCAGCGAAGCGACGGGGGCGCTGGCCGCGCCGATTGCTATTCCCATGCTCGGCAACACGGAGTCGCTCAACGCGGGCGTTGCGGGGGCAGTGATTTTGTTTGAGGCGGCTCGGCAGCGGCGGCACAAGCTCAACACGGAATAGAATGCGCATGTCGCGCGGCGACCGCCTCTTGAGCAGGCGGATTGATGGATGCAACGGGCTTTTGGAATCAGCCTGCATCTGCCTAATCCGCCCAATCCGCGTTCCGCCCCCGCCGCTTGCGTTGACACGAATGAGCGCGCCGTGTATGATGGCGATCATTGCAACCATTCTGATTTCACCGCTTATGCCGACCGATTTGCCGCTTCGTCTCCTGTGGTTTCTGCTCGCGGGATTTATCATGGGCTTTGCCACCTCCTACCTGTGGGAGGTGCTCTACGCGCGGGGGCGGCGCTGGCGGGAGGAGGTGGAGCGCGCAATCGAGACGCGGCAAGATAATCGCTATGCGCCACCCGCTTCGTTTGTACCAGCGCGCGAAGCGCCAAGCACGCTGGCGGACGTGCGTTCCCATCAAGATAACTTCACGGAGTACGGCGCTTCTGTTGCCAGCGCGGAATCTTCACAGGACTTTGGTCCCGTGAACGTCTACGAAAGCCCGGATTTTTACCTCGATTCGGAGACCAACAGCTCGCCATCGAATTGGCCGATGTTGACGGAGGAGGCTCCGCTTCCAGCCAATCGCGGTGTTTTCCAAGATGACTTTACCCACCTGGAAGGGTTGCGCAGACCGCACGCCGAAGCGCTTTACCGCGCCGGCATTGATTCATTTGAGCAGCTCGCGGGCATGATGCCCTATGAGGTGACGGCGCTGCTGCCGCAGGAAGCGGAGGTGGACGACGAGGAAGCCCGCTACTGGCTAATCCAGGCGCTCGATATTGCTCAGGAACGACGTGGCCGCGTGGCTGAACACGCACCGCTGGACCCACCTGTCAAAACCTGATTTTGATGAATCGCAACGCTCCGCCCGCCCTCACCTGGCCGCTTGACCGCTGGCGGCTGCTCTTTTTGCTGCTCCTCTTGCTGCTGCTGCTCTACGGCGCGCTACGCTGGCCGCTGCTAACGGTTGACCCAGTTGATACAGCGGCTGGGCAGGCAACGCCGCTGGCGACTGGTCTTGCAGACGTTGCACTGACTCCTGGCTCGACAGAGAACCTTCCCCAGCAAATTACACAACCCACCAGCACCGAGTTGAGCATTCAGCCGCTGTCCACGACGGCGGTCGATGGCTCGCTGGCCTTTTCCGGTACGGCCATTGCGGCGGAGCGGGTTCTGCTTTTGGTAAATGGGGAGACGGCTGGTGAGGGGCAGGTCAATGCGCAGCAGCGCTGGCAGCTGGAGATCAGCACGGCGCTACCGCCGGGTCGCTACGTGGCTCAGGCCGCGGCGCTGGATGAAGCGGGCGCAGTGATCCAGCTTTCCACGCCGATCACCTTTACAACGAGGTGATGCGTGAGCATTTGATCAGGTTGCCAGCGATTCAAGCTCAAACCAAACAGGTTGAACACTTCGACATCCCCCATCAAACACTCATTTCTCACTGAATCCGCTACGCTTGCGGCATCCTGCACAATCAGCCGCGCCCCAAATACGCCTGCTCCACCGGCAGCACAATCGATTCCAGCACGTTGACGTGGCCCGGCAGCGAAATCATCGTCAGCGCGACTTCGGCCAGCTCGTCCACGCTGATCATCGGCTCTTGATCGGCCTCCTTGCCGCTGCTGTCGCGGCGCTCGGTGAGCACGTTGCCGGGGTGCAGCGCGCTGACGACGACGCCGTGGGCGCGCCCCTCCAATGCCGAGGCTTTTGTGAGCCCGACCAAGCCGTGCTTGCTCGTGGTGTAGGGCACGGAGCCCATGCGCGCCATCTGCGCCGAAATGCTGCCAACGTTGAGAATGCGCCCGCCGCCCTGCTGCTTCATCACCTTCATCGCCTCGCGGCTGCACAAGAAGGGTCCCGTCAGGTTGACGTTGATCACCTTCATCCACGTATCCAGCGACAGCTCTTCCAGCGGCCCGCCGTCAAACGCGCCCGCGTTGTTGACGAGCACATCGACGCGCCCGAACTCGCTCATCGTCTGTTCAAAGAGCGCAAAGACATCTGCCTCATCCGTCACGTCCGTGGGCACGACGCGCGCCGTCGCACCCAATCCACGCACCTCTTCCGCCGTCGCCTCCAGCGTCTCCCTGGTGCGCGAGGCGAGCACCAGCGTCGCCCCTTCGTGCGCAAAGGCCCGCGCCATGCCTTTGCCGATGCCCGTGCCCGCACCGGTGAGGATGATAATTTTGTCGGTGAGTTTTGCCATGGGGATTAGCCTGTTGCTTATTGCTTATTGCTTGGCTCGTTGAGAACACAATAGGTGATTCACAACGAAGCAGGAAAGTCTATCCGCCCTGTAACATGCAGTAAGCAATGAGCAATATAAATTTAGTGATACTGCCGCAGCGTCTCCAGCGCCTGCTCAACTTCCTTTGCCACTTCCGGCGGGACGGTCGCGTTAAAGGGCGCGCCCTCGCCGCCAACGATGTCGTCGAAGCCGCTGCGGTTCATGGCCTCGATCACAGCGGAGTAGTTGTACTCGCGCCCGTTGCGGAAGCGAATGTCCTCGATGGTGGCAATGTCGTTCTCGATTTTCTGCGAGGTGTCATAATCGCCGCGGCGCTGGGCGTTGTTGATTTCGTCGCCCGCGCGTGCACAAATCACGGAGATGCCGGAGGTGTGCCCCTTTGCGCCCAGCTTGGCGGCTTCGGTGCAGCGGTCGCCTTTGCCCCAGATGACCATCGCGTTATCTCCCGCCCCGTTGATCAGCGGCTGCACGTGCTCTTCGCCCGTGCCGACTTTGACGCCAACAAACTGCTCCGAATCGTTGAGCAGGCTGATCACGCAGTCCAAATCGGCGGGCTGGCGGAAATAGTAGATCAGCCGTGCGTCAAACTGCTGAACCTGCTCGCCAAACCACGTAAAGGTGTCGTACATCCCCCTTGGGTTGGAGAGCCCGCCCACCGGCATCACCAGGTAGACATCGGGCGTGCGATCCAGCGAGGCCAGCCGCTCCAGGTGGCGCACCGCATCCTCAATCGGGTTGGGCACGACGGCGGCCATCAGCACGCCCTCATCGCCCATCTGCTTTCCCGTCTCGTCGTAGAGCTTGATCTGGTCGTCGGCGCTCATGTGGTGGATGGGGCTGGTCCCCGCAATCGAGATCACGCGCGGGCGCTCTTTGTCAAGATAGTTGTTCTGCATCAGGTAGTCGATGTTCTTGGCGTGGCCGTCAAAGTCGATCTGGTGATTCTTATAGGGCACAACCGGGATCACGGTGACCGAGTTGAGCGCGTCGAGCAGGGTTGGGGTGTCGAGTGACATAATTTTTCTCCTTGGGTTGTTGAGTTTAAGGCGTTTCAGAAATTGATCCGCGAAGGACATGAAGGACACGAAGAGCACGAAGGAAGAGCGTCTACTACAGTTGGGCGTACATACCACGGCAGATAAATTCGTCTGTGACCTCTGGCGGGCAGACGCAAAAAACTGCCTACTTATTTCCGCCGGGATGTACTACCTTCTTCCTTCGTGTCCCTTCGTGCTCTTCGTGGATCGCTTTTTCTCAGACTGCTTACCGTTCATTTAACCGAACTGTGATCGAGTGTTTGTTAAGCCGTCGCGCGCCCGAATCATCCGCCACCAGCGCGACAAGTTGGCGTATTCCGCCAGCATCCGTTCCCCTTCGGGCGTTTGCGCAAAGTAAAGAATCATCGGTGCGGCATGCAGGTCGGCGAGCGACAGATTTTTACCCGCCAAGTAGGGTTGCTCGCCCAGTAAATTTCCCAGCGCGTCGAGACAGGTGCGAGCCTGCGGCAGCGCCTCCGCGACTTGCGTCTCATCGGTGGCCTGCCCGGCGGCGGGTCGGCTGACGCGCTGGACAAAGACGCCCCACACCATGGGTCGGTAGCCGTAGGCGTCGAGCACGCCGATGATTTGGTTCATGCGCGCGCGCTGCTGCGGCTGGGTGGGCTGTAAAGCTGGCCCGTCGAATGCGTCGTCGATATAGCGCGTGATGGCACCCGTCTCATAGAGGACAAAGTCGCCGTGCCGCAGCGTCGGGATGCGGCCAAAGGGATGAAGCGTTAGATAATTGGCAGGTGGACCATCCGCCGCAAAAACGTCGGTTTCCACCAACTCGTACTCGATGCCCTTCTCCGCCAGCGCCAGCCGTGCAATCCGCGTGTAGACGCTGTAGTCGAGGCCGTAGAGAGTGAGTGTGTTGGGCAAGATGCGCGCTCGCATTGTAGACTTTGGGCAGCTCCACTTATTGTAACATCCCTGACTCGCGATGGAAAGAGCCATGCGATCGAGCTTGCTTGATCGTCGGGTGTGATGCGCGGTATCAGGCAAGATGGCACACCGACCAACAGCTGGTGCACGATGGCATAAGCGATTGGGCAGGAAGTGAGTTGGCCCGACCAGCGCCAACCGGCTTTAGCCGGTTTTCCCCGGGCGAGCTGGTGGGCTTTAGCCACCAGCGGCGATGGCCTGAGAAACCGCTCAACCGTTTACGCCCAACCATGCTAGGCCGTGCATCGCACTCGGCTAGCTTGGTCAAAACCAATGCGCTATGCGCACGGCGCAATCTGGTTTATAATGCGAGAGACAAATTCCACCCCCTTACAGATTGATTCGTTATGCCCATCACCATCGACACCGTGCCCCACCAGGGCCAGCCAAGCTTCCGCGTCGAAACGCCCGCCTGCACCTATCTCTATCACATCGAGGGCTGCGGCTTTGCCAGCCTGCTTGATCGCGACGGCCGCGACTGGATTTCCTACCGGCCCGAAGGTGGTGAATACGGCCACTACCGCGGCATTCCCAACATGGGTTGGAATGTCTTTGGTCACCCTGGCTACGAGATGGGGGCCTCAAGCAAAGTGGAGCAGATCAAGGACGATCACGTGCGGATTCGCTCGCGCTCGGCGGATGAGGCGTGGCGGACGTACTGGGATATTTTTTCCACCCATGCTACGCAGACCATCGAGACCATTGGCCGCTCCTACTGGTGGCTCTACGAGGGCACGCCCGGTGGCCGCTTTCGCCCGGATGAGCATTTCCTGCTGCTTCCCGACGGCACACGCCACCCCTGCAGCACGCGCGACTTGCGCAACACGGAAACGCGCCAGCAAGCGCCGCGCTGGATCGCCTTTGGTGATCCAGCCCTGGGGCGCGCCCTGCTGCTCTGTGCCCACGATGCAGAAGAAACCGTTGACAACTACTGGCCGATGGATCGTGATAAGTTGAAGAAAGAAGGCGGCATGACCGTCTTTGGCTTTGGCCGCGACGATTTAGACGGCCCCTGCCCGCACCTGACGCAAACGCCAGCACGCTTCTCGTTTGCGCTGGTGGAAAGCGAGGATCTCGGGGAAATCGAGGCAACGTTCCAGCGCCTGCACGAGTCGATAAACGCGCCGTAGAGATGTGGCGTGCAACGGACTTCGAGGGGTCAATCCGGTACGGGGCGGGCCTGCTCCCCAATTATCTGCACAGCATCAGCCGAACAACCGAACACAGCCAAGGAGCAATCCGTGACCAACCAAAAAGTTCGCTGGGGCATTCTCAGCACAGCCCGCATCGCCGAAACCGCCTTTATCCCCGCCCTGCGCCAGACGGCGCGCGGCGAGCTGGTGGCCGTTGCCAGCCGCAGCCAGGCGAGCGCCGACGCCTTTGCCCAAACGCACGACATTCCCCACGCCTTTGGCAGCTACGACGACCTGCTCGCCAGCGACGAGATCGACGCCGTCTACAACCCGCTGCCCAATACGCTGCACGCCGAGTGGACCATCAAGGCCGCGCGCCACGGCAAGCACGTTTTCTGTGAAAAGCCGCTGGCCGTCACGCCCGACAACGCGCAGGCGATGATCGACGCCTGTGCCAAAGCGGGCGTCGTGCTCGTCGATGCCTTTGTCTTCCTCTGGCATCCACAGACGCACAAGCTGCGCGAGCTGTTGGACGATGGCGCGATTGGTCAACTGCTCCAGAGCCAGACCCACATGACCTTCCACCTCGATCGCCCCACCGACAACATTCGCCTCAACAAAGAGCTGGGTGGCGGTGGCCTGCTCGATGCGGGCGGCTACCCGATCACCTTTACGCGCTTTGCCTTTGACGAAGAGCCGGTCGCCGTACAGGCCAGCGCGCGCATCGACCCCGATTACGGCGTCGACACGCGCGTGGGGGCGCTGCTCACCTTTGCAGACGAGCAGATCGCCACGGTGCAGACGGGCGTGGACGCCAAAGGCGGGCCGGGCGCGATCCTCTTTGGCGATGCGGGCCACATCGTCATCCCGGAGCCCTACCACCCCAAAGCGCAGAGCCACTTCACCCTGCACAACGCGGACGGCGAAGAGACCTTTCACTTCGATACGGGCCAACACGTCTTCGCGCCCGCCATCGAGCAATTTCACGACTGTGTGCTGGATGGCGACTCGCCGCTCGTGCCCGCCGATTATGCGCTGGGCACGCTGCGCGTGATCCGGGCGGTGATGGAATCGGCGCACACGGGGCAGCGGGTGGCGATTGAGTTGTAACGTAGCATGGATACTTCCCCTCACACGAGCGCACCCCAAATCGACGTTTGGTACGGCCCCGACCAGTCCTTTGGCCAAAATGGACAGCCACAGCGCTGGGTCAACGTGCTGGGGCGCGTGCGCGGGCGCGCGCCCATTCGGTCGTTGCGCTACACGCTTAACGGCGACGAGCCACGTGCGCTCTCCGTCGGGCCGGACCAGCGCAGGCTGGCAGGCAAAGGCGATTTCAACATCGACATCGACAGCCGCAGACTACAGCCCGGCGCGAATCAAATCCACATTGTCGCAACGGATGAGCTAGGCGGAGAGAGTACCGCGGAGGTAACCCTCCACTACGAGCCGCAGCCCTGCCCGCTGCCCTGTACCATCGATTGGTCGCAGATCGACGCCATCCAGGACGTGGCGCACGTGGTGGACGGCCAGTGGTCGATCACGGGGGAGGGGATTAGCCCGGAGGAGATTGGCTACGATCGGCTGCTTGCCGTCGGCGACATGCGCTGGCGCAACGTCGAGGTGACCGTGCCGATCACGGTGCACGGCATCAACGCGGGGTGCTACGAGCTGCCGAGCGTTCACGCGGGCGTGGGCATTGTGTTGCGCTGGAAGGGGCACACGCCCTGGGGCCGCGACGCGTGGTCGAGCGGGCAGCCGCTGGTGGGGCCAGCCAACTACGGCTCTATCGGCTGGTACTGCGTCTTCCACGACGACGGGCCGATCCTCAATTTTTTTGACACGGACTTCAACCGCCCGGTGCAGATCGCCCACAAGCTGCCGCTCCACGTGCCCCACGTGTTCAAAGCGCGCGCCGAAACGCTGGCGGACGGCAGCACCCGCTTTCGCCTCAAAGTTTGGCCGGTCGCCGAAAACGAGCCGGTCGAGTGGATGCTGGAAGCACCGGGCACGCCCATGGCCTTGGCGGAGGGGTCGATTGTGCTGGGCGCACACCACGTCGCCTGCACCTTTGGCAAGGTCGAAATCAGAGCCATTGAACCCACGGAATAGGAGTTTTGGTTATGAGCACCAAACGCAAAATCAAAATCGGCGTCGTCGGCTGCGGCGTTGTCGCCACGGCCTACTACCTGCCCCATATCACGAAGATGGACGACGCCGAGCTGGTCGCCGTCTGCGATTTGAACGAAGAGCGCACGGCAGCCTGTGCCCGTCTCTTTGGCGCGCGCGAGCAGTATCAGGATTACGACGAGATGATCCAGCGGGCCGACATCGAGGCCGTCTTTATCCTCACCGGGCCGGGCACGCATCTGCCCTTTACGCTGGCGGCCGTTGGGGCGGGCAAGCACGTGCTGCTGCAAAAGCCGATGTCGTTGGACATGGATGGGACGAATCAGATTGTGGAGGCGGTGCGGGCCAGCGGCGTCAAAGCGCTGATCGAGCCGAGCGCCAACTCGCCGCTCCACCCCGACTACCCGCCGCTGCGCCAGCTTATCCTCGACGGCGTGCTGGGCGACCCCTACTGGTTTACCTGGATGCCCGGCATCCCGTCGACCTACCACCCCTCGCTGGGCGGCAACCCCTACGGCGTCGGGGCCTTTTACGCCAAAGAGAGCGGCGGCATGTTGATGGACTTTCCCTACGCGCCCACCCAGATCGTGACGCTGCTGGGCAACGTGAAGAGCGTCACCGGGCTGGCCAAAATTTCCGTGCCGGAGCGCCACATCGTGCCCGATAGCGGCTACGACGACTTCCTCGCCCAGGCCACCGACCCCGACAACGCCAACTACTGGGACGTAGTCGTCGACCTGCCCAAAACGCAGCCCGTCACGATGGAGGCGGAGGACAATGCCTTTAGCCTCTACGAAATGGAGAACGGCGCGATTGGCGTTTTTCACATTGCGCGCGCCTTCCACCCGATGCCGCCGGGCGCGGGGCAGGGCGGGCTGCGCATCTTTGGCACGGAGGGCAACCTGGCGCTGGGGGCCGACGGCAACTTTGCCTCGATTATCAGCGAGCACCGCAACAAGCTGCCCAGCGTCGACGACGAGGGCTGGTATCACATTCCGCCCAGCGGCGAGCCAGCGCCCTGGCCGCGACCCGGCGCGTTCAACTACTACCACGAATCGACGCAGCACTTGGTTGACTGCATCCTCCACGACCGCGACCCGATTTTGAACGTCGAATGGGGGCGGCACATCAACGAGCTGCTCGTTGGCGCGCTCGAATCGTCGCGCACCGGGCAGCGCTACGAGATGACGACAACGTTGACGGGGCTGGCATCGTAGCGCAGGCCGTTATTGCGCGACTCTTTCTCCGCGAGATGGGTGGGGGCGTGTCGGGATCGTCGCACGGGGCCAGAGGTTGACAGGAGAATCCCTACCATGCACGAAGCAATCGAACGTTGGGACATTTTCGAGTTGACGCTGAACGGCCCAGCGGCGGGCAATCCCTTTGTCGACGTCTCGTTAAGCGCCAACTTCCGGCACGAGCACCGGACGATCAACGCGAATGGCTTCTACAACGGCAACGGCGTCTATCGCGTGCGCTTTATGCCGGACGTACTGGGCGAGTGGACTTACGAGACGGTAAGCAACCGCGAGGAACTGGGGGGCGTGACGGGTGGATTTGCCTGCGTTGCGCCCGCTGTGCCAAATCACGCTGTGCAGAATCACGGGCCGGTGGGCGTGCACGGTCAGCATCACTTTTCTTACGCCGACGGCACGCCATACATTGCGGTGGGCACAACCTGCTACGCCTGGGCGCACCAGGGCGATGCGTTGGAGGAGCAGACGCTGGAGACGCTAAAAAGTGCGCCCTTTAACAAGCTGCGCATGTGCGTCTTCCCCAAAGATTACACGTACAGCAGGAATGAGCCGGCGTATTACCCCTTTGAGCGAGATGCGGGGGGCGCGTGGGATTTTTCCCGCTTTCACCCCGCCTTCTTCCAGCATTTTGAGGAGCGAGTTGGGCAGCTGCGCGAGTTGGGCATCGAGGCGGACGTTATCCTTTTTCACCCCTACGACCGCTGGGGCTTTGCTGATATGGGCGCAGAGAACGATGAGCGCTACCTGCGTTACCTGGTCGCGCGGCTGAGCGCCTACCGCAACGTCTGGTGGTCGATGGCCAACGAATACGATCTCGTGCCGGGCAAGCACGAAGCCGATTGGGATCGCATCTTCCGCATCGTGCAGGAGAGCGACCCGCACCAGCACCTGCGTTCGATCCACAACTGTCGCGAATTCTACGACCACGCCAAACCGTGGGTAACGCACCAGAGCATCCAGCATAACGACGTATCGCGCACGGCGGAGTGGCGAGCGCGCTGCAAGAAGCCCGTTGTGATTGACGAGTGCAAATATGAGGGCAACGTCGAGCAGCGCTGGGGCAATATCTCGGCGCGCGAGCTGGTGCATCGCTTCTGGCTCGTTACGGTGAGCGGCGGCTACGCGGGCCACGGCGAAACCTACCTGCATCCCGAAGACATCCTCTGGTGGTCAAAGGGGGGTGTGCTGCACGGCGAGAGCCCCGCGCGCATTGCCTTTCTGCGCCGGCTGCTGGAAGAATCTGGCTGCCGCGGGCTGGACCCCGTTCATCCCTGGGGTGCAGGCGTGGAAGGGGAGTACTACCTTTTCTACTGCGGCGTGGCGCAGCCCGGTGCGTGGACCTTGACGCTGCCCGAAGGAATAGAGTACGGGGTCGATCTGATTGACACCTGGGCGATGACCGCCAGCCCCTTTGAAAAGACGTACACCGGTAAATTCACCCTGCCCATGCCGACAAAGTCCCACATGGCTTTGCAGGTTCGGGCACTCAATAAAGCGGATCAAGCAGAAATGGATCAAATACGTATCGGCGTGATTGGCCTGGGCTTTGGCAAGCACCACGTGCGCACGCTCGCCAACATGGCCGAAGCCAAGCTGGTCGCCGTGGCCGATCGCCGCTTTGACGCGCCCGGTGGCTTGACGGACTTTGCCGCGCGCTACAGTGCCAATGCCTACCGCGACGGTCGGGAGATGATGGAGCGCGAGCGTCTCGACGCCATCAGCCTTTGCGTTGCACCGCGCGGGCGCGAGCCGCTGCTGAGGTACGCGGCAGAAAACGGTATTCCGGTGCTTGTCGAAAAGCCGTGGGCCGCCAATCTCGAACATGCCCAGCGCTTGGCCGCGCTCTGCCGCGAACACAACGCCGCGGTGATGCCAGCCTTTAGCTTTCGCTTTCATCCGGCCCTCGCCAAGCTGCGCGCGCTGATGGATGGTGAACTGGGCGAAGGGCTGCTGCTCAACGGTGAATACCTGTTTAACTGGCAAGGGCCCGCTGAAAGCTGGCTGTGGGACGCAGACAACGGGGGCGGCTTCTTTAACGAAAATTCATGCCACCTCTTTGATGCCGTCTGCCACCTGTTGGGCGATCCCATCTCGGTAGTGGCGGAAACAAGCAACCCGCTTGATGCGCCGGGCGACAACGCCGCCGCCGTCACCCTGCGCTTTGCCAGCGGCGCAGTGGCCGCGCTGACGCTGGGCGGCCTTGGCACAAACGCCTTCCGCAATTTTCCGCGCCTCGACATCGTAACCCGTAATGGGCAGGCTCACCTGGCTGGTCAAGCACACGTCTGGCAATCGCTCGAATGGGCCACGCGCGACAGCGAAGCCGTGCAGCAATTTGTGCAACCGCCGGAGGGGCTGGGTCGCACGCGCTATACGGATGCGTTTGAGCACTTCTTCGAGTGCATCCGCACGGGACAGCCGCCCTCGGTCACCGTTGCCGATGGGGTCCGCAGCGTCGCGATTGCACAGGCGCTCTACGAATCGGCGCGCACGGGCGAGCAGGTGATGTTGTGAACTGGGCAAGCTGTCAGCGGATTCTGGGAGCGGATTGAACGGATTGTTTGTCAACTATTATCCGCTCTACTCGCGAAATTTTCACGTCAATTGAGAACCAATAGTCTTACCGAAATCCGTTCAATCCGTTCTCAACAATCCGTTGACAGTGTCACACAACCAACGAAGGAGCAAACAATGAATCCAACCAATGCCACCGTGGTGGTGACCGGCGGCGCGCGCGGCGTGGGGCGCGCGATTGCCAAGATGTTTGTGGCAGAGGGCGCACGCGTCGCGCTGGTGGACGTGCTGAACGAGCCGCTGGTGCAAACGGCCCGCGAGCTGTCGGCGGGCGGGGCAGAGGTGCTGCCCGTGCAGACGGACATCACGGACGTAGCGCAGGTCGATGCGATGGCCGAGCGGGTGCAGGGGGCCTTTGGGCCGACCGATGTGCTCGTCAACTGTGCGGGAACCTTCTCGGTCATCGGCCCGGTCTGGGAGGTCGACCCAGAATTGTGGCTGCACGACCTGCGTGTCAACCTAGGCGGCAGCTTTCTCGTTTGCCACGCGCTGGTTGGCGCGATGGTAGCGCGGGGCAGCGGCTATGTGATCAACATCGTCAGCACAGGCGGCGTGAGCGATCCGCACGCGCACTGCACGAGCTATGCCAGCTCCAAAACTGGGCTGATGCGGCTCACCGAAGGTTTGGCTGCTGAAGTAAAGGCGCACGGTGTCAAGGTCTTTGCAGTGGCGCCGCCCGCCGTGCTCACTGACATGACGCGCTTTATTCTAGAGAATGAGGGCGGCCAAAAATATCGACCGGGCTTTGACCGCTTTTTTGCCGAAGGGCGCGATGCGCCGCCAGAGGCCGTTGCCGCGCTGATCCGCGAGCTGGTCAGCGGCAAGGCGGACGCGTTAACGGGCCGTTATTTTGACGTGCGCGAGGAGTTGGATGCCTTTCTCGCACAAACCGAATCCATTCTGGCAGAGGATCGCTTAACGTTGCGCATCCGCAAGTAATCTTGAAAGAAGAGAGAGAGATGGCAGACATCCTGGTAACTCCAACGGGCGCAGCCTTGGGCGCCGACGTCACGAATATAGATCTAGCGACGCCGCTTGAGCAAGAGACGATTGCACAGCTAACCGATGCGTTCTACGAGCATTCGGTTCTGCGCTTTCGCGGTCAGTCGATCAGCAAGGCCGACCAAATCCGCGTTAGCGGCTACTTTGGCGACCCCGTGCCGCACCCAACCAATACCAAAAATCGCGATCCGGAGCAGCCTGAAATTACGATTGTTTCTAACATTGAAGAAACGGGGCAGGCGGCGGGCGCGTTGGGCAATGCGGAGCTGGAGTTTCACGCCGATTTGGTTTTCCTGGAGACACCCGGCTCGATCTCGCTGCTCTACTGCGTGGAAGCGCCGGAAAGCGGCGGCGACACCTACTGGTCCAGCGGCTATGCGGGCTACGAAGCGTTAAATCCGCCGACCCAGGCCCGGCTGGGCACGCTGCTGGTGTCGTATGTGCACAAAAACCCGGATTATAACCTCCCCGAAGCGCCCAAACACCCGCTCGTTTGCACCCATCCGGTAACGGCGCGCAAAACGCTCTTCTTTAGCCCCAACGCGGCCCGGTCGGTAGAGGATGAGCGCGGCGGCTCGCTGAGCGAGCGGGATGGGCGTGCCCTGCTCGAACAGCTCTTTGCCCACGCCACCCAAGCCGCCTTCGTCTGGCGTCACCAGTGGCAGCCCGGCGACCTGATCCTGTGGGACAACCGCTGCACCATGCACCGCCGCGATGGCTTCGATAACAGCCAGCGTCGCCTGATGTGGCGCACGCAAATGGTGGGGCCGTGTACGCTTCAATCATGAACAAACCAATCATCACCGTCATCGGCGCGGCCAGCACCACCTTTGGCCCCAAGGTGCTGCGCGACATTCTCAACCATCCCCAGGTCGGCGGTTGCACGGTCCGCTTTGTGGACATCAACGAAGAGCGGCTGTCGATTTACACCAAGCTGGCGCATAAAGTCAACCGTTTGCTGGAGACGCCCCTTACCATCGAAGCCACGAGCGATCGCCGCGCCGCGCTGCCCGGCAGCGATTACGTGATCATCTCGGTGGATACGGGGCACTACAACACGTGGGAGCTGGATTTTACAATTCCCGTGAAGCACGGCGTGCGGCAGGTAATGGGCGAGCTGGGCGGGCCGGGCGGTCTCTTTCACGCGCTGCGCCAAATTCCGCTGCACGTGGAAATTGGCCGTGATGTGGCCGAGCTCTGCCCCGGCGCGATGGTGATGATCGCCTCCAATCCGCTCAACCGCATCTGTCTGGCCATGCAGCGCCACACCAACATTGCGGCACGCGGCGGCCAGATTGTCGGCCTCTGCCACGGCGTGGAGATGGCGCTCTATCTCTTTCTCAACCGCGTAATGGGAATCGACGGCGACGAGCTGGAGGCGACCGCCGCCGGAACCAACCACCTAACGTGGCTGCTTGATCTGCGCGCTGGGGCGACGGGTGAGGATTTGTACCCGCACATGGTCGAGACGCTGTGCGCGCTGCCCGCCCACGAGCAGCCGCTGTCGCGCAAGCTGCTCGACGTTTACGGCTACTTCCCCGCCACGCTGGACAGCCACGCGGGCGAGTACATCCCCTACGCCCACGAATTCGTCGGCACGCAGGGCATCGACTTCGCCGCCCATCTTGATCAGGAGAAGAAGCGCTGGCAATATCTGCGCGATCTGGCCGAGAACGAGGCTGAATGGGACAAGTACGAGCAGCGCTACGGCTATCAGCAGATGCTTTCCGCGGAATTGCGGCTGGACGATTTCTTTGCACCGCGTAGTTGGGCCGATACGCTCGCTTTCCCCCTCCTCGCCGCCATGTTCGAGAACAAGCTGCGCCGGATGCCCGCCATCAATCTGCTCAACCAGGGCGCAATCGCCAATTTGCCCGGCGACATCTTCGTCGAGACGCCCGCCGTGATCGATTCATCGGGCGTGCGGCTCGTGCAGATGGGCGACTTGCCCAAGCCGCTGGCCGCCTTCAACCGCCGCGACATCGATCAGATGGAGCTGACCGTAGAGGCGGGCGTCACCGGTGATCGCAACCTCGTGCGGCAGGCCCTGCTGCTTGACCCGGCGGTGGATAGCGTGAGCGCGGCGGAGGGGGCAATGGATGAATTGATGCGAGTGCACGCGGAGTATTTGCCGCAGTTTTAGGGCGTAGCTGGCGGGCTCGCCCGCCAGCTACGCGCTTGCGTCAAACGCGAGCTCCGTCCACTGGCCGACGGCCATCAGCGCCAGCCGTGCCTCGACCGCGCGCTGCCGACACGCGTCGACAAAATCCTGCGGGTCAGCGGTGTTGTTGGCGAACATGCCGTAGTGGTTGGGCACGGCGACCTGCGGCTGCACAAGCTGCACCAGCTGCGCCGCCTCGTCCGCGCTCATGTTGCTCAAGCGCCCGTTGATCGGCATGGTGAGCAGATGGGGGCGTAGGTCGCGGGCCTGCTCGACCAGCTCGTCGTTAAACTCGCTGTCGCCCGTCTGGTAAACCGTGACGCCGCCCGCGCGCAGGATCACGCCGATAGCGTCGCGTCGCTCGCCGGAGCCGTGCTCGGCATAGGTCGCCGTGATTTCGACGCCCGCCACCGTCAGCGTTTCCCCCTGATTGAGCTGGATGAAGCGCTCGCTCGGCAATTCCATGCGTTGCCAGTGCTCGCGGCAGGAGGTTGGCCCCACGAATATTGTCTCCGGCTGTTCAGCCATTGGACGCAGCGAAAAGGGATCGAAGTGATCGGCGTGGTCGTGGGTGGCGATGACGACATCGGCGCTGAGCAGCGAAGCGGGCAGCGGAATGGGCGTGAGGCGCGGCCGCGTCTTGCCCTGGCCCGTGGCGTAGGAGAGGTAGGGGTCGACGCAGACGGTCGGACCACTGGCTGTGTCGCCGGGAAACTGGTAGAGAAAGCCCGATTGGCCGAGCCAGTTGAGGGTGAGGGTAGTGGGCATAGATCGCTCGCTTTCAAAAATAAATTTTGGACGCGGAAGAACGCGGAACTACGCGGACTTCTGATTCTGATCCGCGTACCTCCGCGTCCTAATCTTCCTTCTGTTCCCGCTGCTCACCGCGCCCCCACTCCTCCCACCAGCGCTCGCGATTTTGCAGACCCACCTCGAACAATTCAAACGCATCATCCCGCGGCGTATAGCCGACCAGCTCACGCGCGTTGTCAATGCTCATGCGCTTAAAGCGGTTATCCGAGACGCCCTGGAAAATGGCGAAGCGCAGACTGTCCGGTGCGTCGATGCAGCAGGCGAAGAGGTGGCTGAGATCGCGGGGGGAGACGTAGACGGAGAGCGTGCGCGCGTCAACGCTTTCGGGCGTGTGGTTGCGGTTGCCGCCGTAGCCGCCGATGCGCACGGCGATGCAGGAGAGCCCCTCGCTTGCCGAAAAACAGTGCGCCACCGCCTCGCCAAAGATTTTTGTCACGCCGTACATGTTGGTCGGCTTGACGGGCATATCGGGGTGCGGCTGCGTGTCCAGCGGGTAGCCGAGCACGGCGTGGACGCTGCTGGCCGTGATCACGCGGCGGCATCCCTGATCCTTGGCCGCGCGGAAGATGTTGTAGGTCGCCTTGATGTTGTTGTCCAGCAGCGATTCGTAGAAATCGGCCTTGGGCGACGGATCGGCGGCGAGGTGGAGCACCGTGTCCACGCCGCGACAGAGTTCTTGGCAGTTGTCGAGATCGCTGAGATCGGCCTGCACCACTTCGCGGCCCAGCGAGTTGTCGATAGTGTGGATGTGAACGTCGGTGAGGCGCACGTCGTAACGGTCGCCTTCGTATTCGAGAAAGGCCGTGCCAATGCGACCGGCGGCACCGGTGAGTAGAACTTTTTTCATGGAAAGAATCGGTGTTGGAATCTACGATTTTTGATTTACGAGTCTCACAGGCAAACAGGACTCGTAAATCGTAAATCAAAAATCGTAAATTAATAGCTGTTGACTTGGTTCTTCTCGATGTAATCAAAGTTGATGTTCTGCCCCAGCCCCGGTCGCTGGGAGACGTGGACGTTGCCCTCGTTGTCCATCGGATCGTCCAGCTCGTGCAGCCACGGCTTGACGGCGTCGTGGTCGATGAAGGGATGGAGCAGGCCGCGCTCGTAGTATTTGCCGGGCGATCCCATGGCGCAGAGCACGTGTAGGTTGCCCACGCCGCCGCCGTGGACCTCCATGTGCATGTTAAACGATTCGGCCAGGTGCGCGATCTTCATCAGCGGGGTAATGCCGCCGTTGTCGCCCACGCCGCCGCGCACCATGTCGCACGCCTTGTGCAGAATCCAATCGGCGCGGGAGAACATCTTGCCCTCCACCGTTTCCGGGCCGCAGATCGGCAGCGCCGTCTGCTCGCAGAGCCAGATGTAGGAGGACATGCTGTGCTCGTCCATTGGCTCCTCCATCCACATGTAGCCCAGCTCGTGAATGCCGTTGGCGAGGTAAAGCGCGTCGAGCCGGTCGTAGTAGTGGTAGGGATCGAGCATGAGATCGACATCGGGGCCGAGGGCGTCGCGCACCGCAGCGCAGGCGGCAATATCTCGCTTGGGGTTGGGCGCACCGGGGATGGGCGGCTGCCAGGTGTGGAGCTTGTAGGCGGGG
The DNA here is from genome assembly GCA_965213535.1 of Caldilineaceae bacterium. GTDB lineage: Bacteria > Chloroflexota > Anaerolineae > Caldilineales > Caldilineaceae > JBCCFC01. Next base: position 3,387,659 of record OZ243888.1, on the reverse strand, counting down.
TAGCCGCGCTCCTGCACGCACCAGAGGGCAAAATCGGCGTAGGCTTCGGGCGTGTCCAGTCCGCCTTCGAGATCATCGCCGCACATGGTGCTGGCGTAGGCGGGAACTTTGTCCCGCGAGGCGCCGAGCAGCTTGTGCACGGGCTGCTCCAGCGCGCGCCCGGCCAGATCCCAGAGCGCCAAATCGATAACGGTGAGGATTTTGTCGTTGAGCGTGGTGAGGTTGAGCCGCTGGCGCTCCTTCAGCCCCTGCCAAATTTTTTCGCGGTAAAAGGGGTCCTCGCCAATCACCTCAATTTTGACGGCGTTTTCCAGCACAGGTTTGGGCATCGACCCAAACGAGTAGCCCTTGACGCCTTCATCGGTGTGAATGGTTAGCAGCGAAGCGGTGGCTTCGTGTTCGGGGCCGGGGTGGCCGTGGCCTTCGGAATCGCGGACGGTGTTGGAGGTGTAGGTAAAGGTTTGAACGGTGACATCGGTGATCTGCATGGCGAGCGTCTCCGGTGGTTGAAGGTTGGAGAAATTGAGATGCTGCCCAAGTGTATCACGCTTTGGAAGGGACGACCAACGTCGATTCGGAATGCAATTTGCCGTCCGCCAGTGCATTGACAAGCCGCAAGCAAGCGCCTACAGTTTTACGGTCGCGCCCAGCAGCTGGCGGACGACGAGCTGGCCACCTTTATTCTCAGCTCGCGCACGCCGCGAAGCCTTTGAGTGGTTGGACGAATCAACGGAGCCAGCGCAGTTGGAGACCTACCTGTTGGGATTGCGCAGGAAGTTGCAGCAAGGAGAAAATATCATGTTGACAGAGATTACAACGAAAGAAATTTTCGACCTGGGGGAAGCCTACCGCAGACGCATTATCGAGACGGCGACGCCGGAGGAGCGGCTGGCAGGCCTTGAGCCACAAGAGCGGTTGGCGGGGCTGGAGCCACAAGAGCTTGCCTTGCTCAGAGCGCAGCTCGACGCACTCTTTCAGTCACCGGCTGCAAACGCAGACGAGCCGCAGAAGCCGACGTAACTGTGGGAAAGCGAAGCTGTGTTGATCGCTGTCTGGCACGGATGTGCTGGCGTTATAAATTGGGCAGGGCTGCGTGCTGATCGCTGGCGAGGCGACCTAACGCAACCCGTTGACGCGTCTGCTCCACCCGCATGGCGAAGAAGAGTAGCATGGCCAGCCAAATCAGCACCTGTGCCACCTGATAGGCGTTGACCCACATAACGGGTAGCCGATCCGAGCCAAAGGGGATCACGAGGGTGAAGAGGCCGAGCGCGAGAAAGATTGTGGAGATTGAACCCAGCGGCGAGCGCCAGCCCTCTGTTCGAGTCAGTCGATAAAACGCGATCAGCGGCAGCAGCAGCAGCATGTCGTCGTAGTTGCGGTGGTAAATCCACAGCCGGGCAACAATCGCCGTCGCGCCGATGAGCAGCCAGGCGTTCTGCCGCCGGTAGAAGAAGACCCAGCCGCCCCACGCGGCCAAAATCAGCAGCGAGATTTCGATGCTGTAGTCCAGCAGCCCCAGCCAGTACGCCCCCGCCTGCACGTTGTTTAGCCCCCCCGTTCTCGCCCCCCAGACAACACCCTCGCGCCCAACCTCCAGCCACTGCAGGATCAGCACAACGGGATTCGCCGCCTGAAAAAGCGACATGCCCACGGTAAGCGCGCCGTATAGCGCCACCACCAGCACGGCGGGCCGTAGGCGACCGGGCAAAAATATGATCAGCCAGAAAAACGGCGCGCTGAAGGTCGGCTTGACCAGGGCCAGCGTGAACAGACAGGCCACAAGCAAATCGCGGCCCCAACGAGCGGGTTGATCCGGGCGCGGAAGCAGCATGAGGCTGAGCAGCAGCGGCGGCAGCACGTGATTGCCCAATTGACCCGCGCCGATGGTCAAGCCGCTGGCGAGCAGCACAAAGGGCAGCAGCGCCAGCAGCACCCGGCGCACCGGCGCGCGTTCGCCCGTGGTGCGGATCAGCAGCCAGCCCAGCCAGCCCAGCGAGACCAGCGTCGTCAGCGCCCAGACGACGCGCGCGCCCCACTCGTCCACCCAGCCGAGCAGCGGCCACAGCGCCAAGTAAGTCGCTGGCGGATAGACGGCGCTGTTGCTGGTGAGGTAAACGGGCTCGCCGCGGAAGAGACCCTGAATTTGTTGGCGCGTATCCATCAGATCAACGGGCCAAGTGGGGGTGGCGCTGAGGTAGCGGTTGTCGAAGAGGAGCTGATCAAACTTGTAGAGCATCCAGAGGCTGCCCAGCGCAAAGGTCAACCCAGCGAGCAGCCACAGGAGCAGGGTGAGAACGCGCGTCCAGCGAGGCGAGAGCCTACCCGTTGACTGCGACGGTTGGGAGATGTTCATGGCGCAAGATAGATGGGCCGCGTACAGCGGCAACAGAGAAAGCAGCAAGCTCTATTGTGCCGAGAAGGGTAAACGGATTGAGTAAGCACGCTTCAATTTGTCAGCGGGCTGTAAGCGGTGGGGATGGCTGTGCGGCGAAGTTGGCGGGTGCGTCCACGTCCGCTATCTCACCGTGTGCTAATTGCCGACGTGCGCGCTCCGTGTAGACTATTAGATAGATTAGCATGACTATCCAGGTTGTGCCTTGCAGGAATTGGTAGCCATTCACCCACCAAGTGGGTAAGCGCCAGGAGCCGAGCGGCGTCACGGTGGTGAACAATCCGATGCCGAATAGAAACGCTGCGGCTACGCCAGATGGTTGCCAGCGCCCGTTGCGCGCTAGGCGATAGAACGCAATCAGCGGCAGCAGCAGCAAAATATCGTCGTGGTAGCGGTGGTAAATCCACAGCCGGGCGACAATTGCCGTCGCGCCGATCAGCAGCCACGCGTCCTGTCGACGATAAACAAAGAGCCAGCCACCCCACGCCATCAAAATCAGCAGCGACAGCTCGGTTCCGTAAGCGCCCAAGCCAACCATGGATAGCCACGTCTGCTGGTTGATGACGCCGCCCGAATAGCCTCCATGCCAAGCGCCAGCCACGCCGCGCCCCCACCACTGCCAAAGAAGCGTTATCGGATCTGCCGGTTGAAATAGCGACAGCCCCACTGTGCTGGCGGCATACAGCACCAGCACCAGCAGTGCTGGCCGCAGGCGCAAGCGGCCCTCGACTGTGGCGGGCAACAAAAGCACGAGCCAGAAAAAGGGCGCACTCATCGTCGGCTTGACAAGCGTCAGCACGAACAGCGCGGCGGCCAGCAAATCGGTTGACCAATGATGCCGCTGCCGCAGCAGCAGGAGACTCGCTAGCAGCGCGGGCAACAGGTGCAGCCCGACCTGGCCAACCCCGATGGTGGCACCCGTACCAAAGAGGACGGCGGGCAGCAGCGCTAAGAAGATGCGCCGCACGCGCACGGTTTCGCCGCTCGCTCGCACGGTCAACCAGCCCAACCACGCCAGCGAGCCGAGGCTCGTCGCCGCCCAGAGCCAGCGCGCGCCCGTCTCGCTTAGCCAACCCACTAGCGGCCAGAGCAGCAGGTAGCTGGCGGGTGGGTAGACGGCGTTGGTCGTTGTCTCGTAGAGCGGCTGGCCCGCAAACAGCCCCTTGACTTGCATTTGGCGATTGACCAAGTCAACGGGGCCGGTGGGCGACGCACCGGTGACGTTGGGGTCGAACAGAAGCTGCTCGAATTTGAAGAGTAGCCAGCCGGTGGCCAGGATGCTCATCCCGGCAACGACCAGCCAAAACAAGGGCGTGGCAGAGCGCTGCCACAGCAAACGAATGTTAGACATGAGACGACGCAGAGCCAGAAACAAATCTCAATTATGGGGAAGTAAGCGAATTTACAAAGCAAAGAGCAGAGCGGCTGAACGGGCGAGGTAAAGAACTGCGCGGCTGCACGAAAGCGATGGTCACGTCCGTCTACTTCATTTAGAAATTAACTACGAGACTACCAACTTTGTCGTGAAAAGATGTAAGTAAGCAGGAAATGTGACAGCTACTGCCCCGTGGTCGCTCGACGCTGCGCCGATCAATAGTCAAGCAGTGGCCAGCGTTCACCACGCGCTGCCGGCGATGGGCGTGTGGGCACAGGTGCTGGCGGCGTTTCCAGCAATTCCAAGTTTAACTTGCCAGAAGAATTTTTCGCCGCGGATTGCGCAGATTTGCGCGGAGTCCGCGGCGAAACTCTCTTCAACTATACAGCAAGCGGTCTAAATTTGGAATTGCTGCGGCGTTTTTCAGCCGATTGACAAAGCCAAATATGGATGCTATATTCCTGCTAACTCCTCAGTATTTCTTGCCATTCGTCCACGGCAGGCCAAATAATTTACCCGTCAAAGGAAGTTCTTTTGAAGCAGTTGACAGGAAAAACCGTCTTAATCACGGGCGCAAGCAGCGGCTTTGGCCGCGCGATCGCGCTGCTGCAAAAAGTGGGGGCGGAGCTGTGGGTCTGCGATCCCTACTTGAGCGACGAACGTGCGGGCGACCTCAACGTCCACCAAGTCGAGCTGGATGAGCTGTTCGCCGAGTGCCCCATCGTGACGCTGCAAGCGCCCTGCACGCCGGAAACCTACGGAATGGTCGGGGCACGGCAGTTGGCTCTGCTGCGCGACGGCGCGGTCTTTGTCAACACGGCCCGCGGTGCGCTGGTCGATCCCGACGCGCTGCTGGCCGAATTGCAGAGCGGGCGCATCCGCGCCGCGCTCGACGTCTTCGAGCCGGAGCCGCTGCCGCAGGAGAGCCCGCTGCGTCAGCTCGACAACGTCCTTCTGACGACGCACATCGCTGGCGCCTCGCAGCAGGCTCATCAGCGCCGGGGCCAGGCAATGGTGGACGAGATCAAGCGCTTTTTCAACGGCGAGCCGCTGCGCTACGAAGTCACCCGCGCGCAGCTGGCGACGATGGCCTGAGGATGCACCAGCCCATGCCGCCCACTCCCCTACAAGCCGCCGCCCGCCTGCTCGCCAGCGCCCGCCGCCTCGCCGTGCTCACCGGCGCGGGCGTGAGTGCCGAATCGGGCGTGCCCACCTTTCGCGACGCGCAAAGCGGCTACTGGTCGCGCTTCGACCCGATGACGCTGGCCACGCCCGAAGGCTTTGCCAGCGATCCCGGCCTCGTCTGGCGCTGGTACATGTCGCGGCTGGAGATGGCGGCGGATGCCGCGCCCAACCCCGGCCATTTTGCGCTGGCCGAATTGGAAGAGCACGTCGACTCGTTGACGCTGCTGACCCAAAACGTGGATACCCTGCACGAGCGCGCGGGCAGCACTCGCGTCGTCCACCTCCACGGCAGCATCGGCGCTTACCGCTGCGTTGATTGCGCCACGGGGTACGAACTCCAGCCCGGCGACCGCGGGGCGGAGCTGCCGCCGAGTTGCCCACGCTGCGGCGGTTTCATCCGACCGGACGTGGTTTGGTTTGGCGAACTGCTGCCCGCCCAGGCGCTGGACGCTGCGTGGCGGGCAGCCGAAACGTGCGACGTGATGCTCGTTGTCGGCACGAGCGGCCTCGTTTACCCGGCGGCGCAGCTGCCGTGGATCGCGCGGCAGCAGGGTGCGGAGGTGATCGACATCAACCCGGAGCCGAACGAGATTTCAGAATGGGCGGATGTCTTTGTGCAGGGCAAGAGCGGCGAGGTGCTGCCGGGGATGGTGGAGCGATTGAAGTGAGGCGTGAGACTTGAAGTGTGAATAGGTGAGGCGTGAGGGGTCGGTCGATTGTCAGTGGACCGCCATCGAGGAGTGAGCACGCCCACGTGCGAACGGGTCGACGCGAGGGCTTGGCTAATCCCGTTGCGACTTGCTACCTGTGAGTAAGGACTTGGGCACTAAGCAAGAAGTTCACCGTTCACGCCCCACGCTTCAAATACTCACTTCTCACGGCTTCCACTCGTAACGACCATCGACAATCGTTGTTGCCGTCTCGTGCTCGCCGACCTGCGCCGTGAAGGGCAGCGCGCGCGTGCCCGATTGGCGCTGGACGGCGAGCGCATAGTCAACGGCGGTGATAGCCGGTGGCAGCGTGTAGCGAAAGGTGAGGCGCTGCCGCTTGCCCGGCTTAAGCGCGAAGTAGCCGGCGAAGACCTGCGTGCCTCGCTCGCCGCGGTAGTGCTCAACCGTGTCGGGTGCGACGCCTTCAATGCTCAGCAGTTTGCTGCCGCCCGGTACGTAGAGCCGCACGTAGTCGAAATAGCAGCGCGCAATCGATTCCTCGTAGGTCGAGCCGTAGCGCGATCGGGGATTGCATTGGTGGTTGGGCTTCACCACGGTGTGCGTGTAGGTCGCGGTGGCCGTTGCCGTGCCCACGCCGTTTTCGTCCCACTCGATCTCGTAGTCCAGCGCGCGCTCGATGGCGGCGTCGACTTTGTTGTAGCCGAGATTGCTGTCCACCAGCGCCAAAAAATCGCCTGCGTTTTCGCCAGCGGGGGGCCGCAGCGCCCCATCCCAGCCCAGCTGCGCCAGTTGAGCCGCCGCCATCTCATCGACCATCCACAGCTGAATCGAACGCTGATTGAGCGCAACGACCCCCGCCTGCGCCAGCTTGGCATAATCCGTGCCGCCACCCTGCAAGCGCGCCAGCATCGCATCCACCAGCGCGGGCATAAAGTCTTTGCGCCCGCCCCAGTCCCCCTGAATTTCGCCGTCCACCACGTCGAGCGATTCATCGCGCGATTCGCGCATCCACCCGGTGAGGTTCTCGCTGGTAACCTCGACCGTCTCGATTTCATCGCCCTCGCCAAGCTGCACCGACAGCGGCTCCAGCGCCTCGACAATGATTTGCACGGCGTGGGTATCCACGGTGATGAGGCCATCCGCCTGCACGCCGCGCTCCTGGGCGTAGAGGCTGCGAATGGTGCGCGCCGAGGTCGGCAAGTCGGGCGACCAGTTGGCGTCGCGCAGCAGGATCAGGCCAACGTTCATGTAGCGCTGCATCGGCTCCGGGGCGGCGGCATATTTGTGATCTCGGCTCCAGACCCGGCTGCTGTCCTGAAAGCTGAATTCGGCGGGGCGTGCGTCTTCCACCGTGACCTCGCCGACGGAGGTGAAGAAGCCGCCGGGGCCGCGCAGTTCGTCGTTGTTCTGCACCACCACAAGATAAGTCTGCGGCGCGTCGAAGCCCGCGAGCTTGGGCAGCGAGGGCGACATCTCCAGCAGCGGAGCCAACAGGGGCAGCAGCGGCTGGGCTTGGGCCAGTGGCTCGCCCAGCAGGGGAAGCAAATCGGCGGCGGGGAGGGAGGTCAGCGCGTCGCTGGCCGTTTGAGCGCGCGCGGCCATTGCCGCAAGCCGCGGCTGGCCGTCGACCATCGCTTCGCGTAGCAGAGCCTCCGGTGACTGCCCATCCCAAGTGGCCAGCGCGGGCGCGGCCAGGGTCAGCCCATCGGCGGCCAGGGCGCTGAATTCGCGCCCGGCCACGAGCAATTCGGGCGCGGCGGCCAGCGTGGGGCCGTAGCGCGGGAGGGAGTTGAGCCCGTCCAAAAGGGGGGTGAGGGGGCGAAGCTGCACTTCGAGCCCCGCCGCGGCGCTGGCGAGCTGTTGCGTCTCCAGTCGGGCGGAATCGGCGAGGGCGGGCAGGTTGGTGAGCGTCTCATCGTCGAGGGCCGGGCCGTCGAGCGATAGGTCGCTGGCGAGGGCGCGCAGTTCCACGAGGCTCTGATAGGCCGACCAGCCGTAGAGACCCACGCGCGTCGCTTTATAGGCCAGCAGCAGCGCGCCCGCCAGCAGCAAAATCAACAGGGCGCGGCGTGCCCAGGCCAGCGTGTGCCAGCGTGCCGCCCCGCCGGAAAGAGGTTGCTCGGTGGGTGGGGCTGGAGCGGGGGAAAGTGGTTTGGTCGTGTCCATGAACAGCCAGTGGAAGAGTTGGTTAAAACCATTACGGCGCATAGCGCCAGAGCACGCCGTCCGCCTCCAGCGCCGAATCGGGAATGGAGGAAATGCCCTGGTCGCTGAAAAAGACGGGGCGCGGGGGGTCGCTCTGCTGGGCGGTGAGCAGCAGGGTTTGCAGCGAGGCGTCCACGCCGGGTACGTCCGGGTAAAGGTCCGCCAGCAGGCGGCGATACCAGTCAAACTGGTAGAGTGAATCGTTAACGACAATAATGTCTGCGGCCAGTATAGCCGATTTCGAGGGCGGCGTCACGCGGGGATTGCCGTTTTCGGCGCGGGTGGCTGCGAAGCCGGGCAGCAGGTCGCCGCTGGCAAAGGCCCCGTACCAGAAGGCAAAGGTTTGAAAATCACCGCTGGCGACGAGCACGCTGCCCGGCTGCATGGACTGTGCGGCCTGCTGCACAAAATCGCGCGCTTCCGCATCGTTGTGCAGCGAGACGGCGGGCCAGCGCCAGCCCACCATCACCACGAGCGCTGCCGCGGCCAGCCCCGCCGTGATCCACTTGGCTGCGGCGGGGCGTCCCGCACGCGTCGCTCGCAGCCAGCTGTTTAACCAGCGGGAGAGATTGGTCAACCCCACGGCCAGCCAAAAGGCCAGCAGCCAGACGACGGGCAGCAGATAGATTTCGCTGTCGCGCGTGTAGTAGATGATGGAGTAGAAGCTGATGGGCAGCACCCAAAGCAGGCCGAAGTTGCGCAGGCGCGGCGAGACGGCGTCCAGGTGGGCAAAGCCTAGCAGCGCAATCGCCAGCCCCAACGGTGAAAACTGTCGCGTTAGCGCGAAGGCCCATTCGGAGACCTGCTCGAGGATTTGCGCGCGTGAAAAATCAAACAAATAGCTGCGGTAGGCCGAGCCGCTGAGCAGCCACCAGAGCCCGTCGGGATTATCCGGATAACCCCAGTTGATCGGCGAGGGCATCAGCGACCAGCCACCGGCGACCAGCGGCGTGCGCGTGTGCAGCAGCAGCGCCCCCAGCGCGCCCACCACCGCCGCGCCCAGCAGCACGGGCAGCGCCCGCCAGCCGTGCTGTGCCCGCACGTAGTAGAGCACGGCGGGCAGCAGCAACACAATTGTGACGTGGTGGGCCAGGCCTAGACCAATCGGCAGCGCCAGCCACCACACGTGTTGCAGCGACGCGGTTTGCTGCGACATGGTTTGCAGCGACACGGTTTGCTGCGACACGGTCCGCTGCGAGTCGCCGTTGGGCGCGGCGGGCTCCGGCGCAAAGAGCAGCCGGAGCAGCAGCACAATGATCAACGCGTGCAGGGCGTAGACTTCGGTGATTAGCGCCTGGCTCCACAGCTGCTGGCTCGCACCCCAGGCCAGGCTGCCCGCACACGCCCACAGCCAGCGCGCCCCGCCCCGCTCGCCCGCCTCGGCCCGCGGATCGCGCGCGGCGAGGCGAGCCAGCAGCCGCGCCATCAGCGGCACGCTGAGGCCGACGCTGGCCGCGGCCAGCAGCGCGCTGAGCAGGTTGCCGCGCCAGGCGATGTCGCTGGCTGGGAAGAGCCAGCCAGCCAGCCAGAGCCACCCTTGCAGCAGCAGCATGTAGAGCGGATAGCCCGGCGGGTGGGGGACGCCGTTGGTTGTGGCCGCGGCCAGCAGCTCGCCGCCGTCCGCCCCAAAGTGTGACCACGTGAGGCCCGGCGCAAGCGTAAGCCAGTAGAGGAGGAACGCCGCCGCACCGCAGGCAAGGCTGGCGACGAGGGCCACGCGGCGCGTCTCGGCAACGGGAGCCGCTGCCGCCAGCGAGGGCACAGCGGGCGGCGCGTTGCGCTCGGATGGAGCTTCCGCGGCGGGGGCTTTAGGCATGAAGGTTCGGAGTTGGTTACGTGGAAACGCGCAGAGCATCGGGACGAGCAAGCGCCGCTAGCGGAAGGTGGGCGGCGCGGCGGGCGGCAGGCCGAGGCTGACGCCTGCGGTTTGCGCTTCGGCGTTGTCCGCCAGCGCGACGGCCAGATTGTCCACGACGCTGCCGTCCGGCAGATCGCCGTCGAGCGTGAGGGCGACGGTAGCGGTGACGGCCGCACCGGGTGCGAGGGCGGGCCACTCGATGGCGAAGACGGTCGCGCCCGTGTCGAGGGTAAAGAGCGTGAGTTCGCCGCTGGTGGCGGAGAGCTCTTCGTCAAACAGGAGCGTGTCCGGCAGCTCGTTGCGCAGCATCAGCGCCTCGGCTTCGACCGTGCTCGTGTTGGTGATGACGTAGTGAAAGCGCACCATTTCGCCCTGCATGGGATAGAGCGGCTCGTGGCTCAGCGTAAAATCGAGGGCGACGCTGGCCGGTTGTGCGGCAGCCACCGTGGGCGAGGGGGTAATTGCGACGGCCTCGGTAATTACCTCGGTGACGGTCGTCGCCGCGCTTTCGGCGATGGCGACGGTGGGCGCTGTTGTCTCGGCTTGGGCTGCATCATCCGGCAGGATGGGCAGCTGCGCCAGCGCTTCTTCGAGCGAGAAGTCGGTCTCTACAAAGCGGGCGCTAACCCAGCCGCGCATCTCTGTCTCCGGCAGGCAGCAGATCAGCCACCAGGTGTTTTCCCCGTTGCGGCCCAGCACGTCGAACTCATCTGCCCGCGTCAGCGTGCCGATCACGTCAAACGCCGTGCCGGGGCCGAGGCGTACGTTGAGCCCGCCCACGCTGATGCGACCGGGAAAGGCAACGGCCTCCACCGTGAGTGCTTCGCCGGTGGGTGCTTCGCCGGTGGGTGCTTCGCTGGCAGGCGTGGCTGTGGCGGGCGCTGGCGCATCGTCCCGCTGATCCCGGTCGTCCCCGCCCCCGTCATCTCCCCCGTCGTCTCCCCCGTCGTCTCCCCCTCTATCATCGCCGCCATCATCGTCATCCTCGTCGAAGGGGGTAACGGTGGGAACGGGCGTGTTGACGGGCACTTCGGTGGGTGGCGGCACGGTTTGCGGCGCGGGCGCGGCTTGGGTGGAGGCCGTGACCGTTAGCGCCAACAGCGCCAGGGCAAGGCCAACCGTCAGCCCAAGCCGACGCAGGATGGATACGGAGTTGTTCTGCATTGAAAGCCTCGGTAGAAAAATAGATTCGGTGAGCAAAGCGGCGCTTTATCCAGAGAGCACAGCAGGATGCAATTTCCTGAGCGCTGCCGCCGCGTACCGTGATTGAGCCAGCTGGCTTCTACTATACGACGACGTAAGTTTTTGGGAGTTATCAGTGCGCCTGGCTGGCTTGGTAGCCAGCTTCTAGCGGATCAAGAAATCAATCAGGTAATCTCGTTGACCCGTTTGCATCGGAGGATGCCCACTCCGCGTTACCCGTTTGTTTGACCTGCTTCCAGCCGGGAATCACGGGTTAGCGCTTGCTGCGCCGCGCACCCGCAAAGCGAATCTGCCCGGCAAGATAGCCGCCGCTGAGCGCCGCCGCGCGCACAAAGAGCATGGGCACGCCAAAGAGCGCCAGCCCCCAGGAGCGTCGCGCCAGCTTGCGCAGAAAACCCAGCGCGCTAACTAGAAAAGCCAGCAGCAGCGCGCCAACGACCGGCCAAATCACCCCCAGAAGCGTCCCCAGGGGCGGCCAAAGCAGGCCCAGCAGCGCCAGCGGCAGCAGCCCCACCGCGGCGCAGCAGAGCGCCATTTGCAGCTTGAGCGTCTGCGGCGTGTGGCTGTCCTGCACGAGGCGCTCGGGATACCAGCGCACGAGCAGCGCTTTCCAGTAGCCGATGTTCATCTTGCGCTGCCAGTAGCGAAGCACCGTCTCGGCGTGCAGGTGATCGACGCGGGCTTCGGGCACAAAGATCATGCGGTGGCCCTTTTGCGCCAGGCGAAAGCTCAGCTCCTGGTCCTCCACGCTCACGTCGGTCAGCGTCTCGTCGAAGCCGCCATTTTCGAGGAAGACATCGCGCCGATAGGCCGCCGAGTAGGTGTCGATAAAGTCGATCTCGCCGTGGGGCGTGGCGAGATCATAGCGGTCTTCGTACTCGGCCTGGACAAAGCGCGCCACGAGCGCGCTTTGTTGGCTCAAATACGTCCCCTTTGCGCCGACGAGCGGCAGCTCGCCCGGCATTTCATCAAACGCGGCAAGCAGCGTGGCGATCCAGTCCGGCGCGGGGGCGCAGTCCGCATCGGTGAAAAGCAGCAGGGGGGCGCGGGCCGCCTCGGCGCCGCGGTTGCGGGCGGCGGCGGGGCCGGCGTTGGCCTGCTGCACAAACTGGACGCAAAGCGCGGGGTGCGTCGCCCCCCACTGGGTAACCACTTGCGGCGTCTCGTCCGTTGAGCCGTCGTCCACCACCAGGATTTCGTAATCACCCGGCGGCAGGGATTGAACGGACAGCGCGTTCAGGCAGCGCTCGATCACGGTTGCGCCGTTGTAGACGGGGATAATCACCGAGCCACGTGGGCAGTTTCCTCGGCTGTTCATGGGGTGTTGAGGGTTGCTTGGCAACGGCTAGTGCGTTACCCCCGCCAGCTCCGCCACGACAAAAAGGCGATGGGTCGTTGTAAAATCGGGCCAGCCGGTGATCAGCGTCAGACGTGCGCCAGCGGCAGCGGCCTCGGCCTCGACGTAGGCGGCGGCCTGCGCCAGCTCGTCCGCCGTGGCGCCCGCCAGCGGAATCGGCTCAGAAACTTCGACCACGCGATACGAAAAGATGACGCCGTCCTCGTCCGTCAGCTGAATTTCCTGGCCGGGCTGAACTTCGCCCAGCGCAACGGGCGCAAAGAGCGCCTCGCCCAGCAGCTGATGGCCGGAAACGATTACGTTGCCCGCGGCCCCAGCGCGCGCGCTGTTAATGTGCCAGCCCGCCGCGTCATCGGGGACGCGCCACTCGGTTGTGCGCTCGCCGTTGTCTTCGACAATGCGCCAGCCCATTTCCGCTACCGGCACGTCCAGCTCAATTTCCTCGATGGCGAGGCGGGCGGGGGGCAGCGCTTCCTCGGCGCTGAGGGGTGCGATTTGGTCGACAGCGGGCGATTGGTCGGGCGGGAGCGTCGCGGGCTCCTCGGCGGGCGACGCAATACAGCCCGCCAGCAGCAGCGTGCAGGCAAGGGTCAACGCCACGTGTTGGATGAGCCAGCGGGCCGGCTGCAAAAGTTGGGGGAGATGGAAATCGAGGTGCATAAAGGTGCTTTTTAATGTTGCGATCATCCGCTCTCTATTGCCCGTGCTGGTGAAACAGCCGCGGACGGATGCGGTCTGCAATGAGTTCGTGGCGCTATTTTGCCGCACCCGTTATAATTCGCCAAATTCCCTTTGCCATACGGTTGGGCTACGCTGGCGCGCCTGCTGCGCTACGCACGTGCGACTGCTCGCGCTGAAAGCTTGCGCAAGCGTCTGCTCAATGGAGGCACGGCCCAAGCGCGATCAGCACCGTAGCGCCGTTTGATTCCTGGCGCGCAATTCTGTACAATGGGCGTGGGTGAGTCGGTTGCCAAGTGCGAGTTCTGTAGCGTGAGTTGTGTAGCGTGAGTTGTGTAGTGCGAGTTGTGTAGTCACTGAATCAGCGCGCCCGCTTAGGCTGTTCCAGAAAATTGACTATGCCCTGTGACAGTCACTGCCCAGACAACTCTGCGAATTCTTCACTGGTTGCGGGCAGTGACAGTCACAGTCGCCGTATGCTTATTTTCTTGCATCAGCCTTAATCGAGCAATTTGGCGGCCAATTCATCAACCCATTTCATGGGGGGGGATGTGTCCCGGTGGATGCCTCGGTCTTCAACACCGCTGGCAGGTGGCGCACAGCCGGCTGCGGTGGGTTCGACTCCCACGCCCTCCCGCTCAGGATAGTACGTAGTGCTCATTGCTTACTGCTTCGTTGGCCAGAAGCCCGGTGCTCAACTCAACGACCAAGCAATAAGCAATAAGCAATAATCAATCACTCTATGATCGACATTCCTCTCTTCCAAGACGACGAGCCCCTTCGCTTTGAGCGCATTGTCTTTTATCCTTATCCCGATCTTCAGCGCGTCTGGGCGCGGCTGTGGCTGACGGCCAAGCAGGACACCCAGCCCAACGTCGACATTGCGATCCTCAACCCGGACGGCACGGAGAATACCAGCATCGCGCTGCTGACGCAGGGTGACCAGCGCATCGAGAAGACGCTGCACCTGCGCAACCCGCGACCGGGCGTGACCTATCGCGTTGTGGTCGATTTATCCGTGGGCGTGCCGGGGGCGGATCAAGCGCCGATCGACCAGATCGAGCGCCAGGAATTCGAGATGCCGCTGGAGTTTCGCAACCCCGAAGCGGGTCAACCGGGTTTTGGCATGGGGGTCGATTGGGAGCAGTGGCAGCGCGAGCAGAACGAAGCAGAAGCAGATTGATCCACGAAGGGCACGAAGAAATACGAAGATTTGTCTCGTACTCCTTCTTCCTTCGTGTAACTTTGTGCCCTTCGTGGGTCGACTTCTGAAATCTTTTCCCCGCACCAATGACGAGAGATCTACAGCTTGGCCGACCCTCCCGCCCCAACCCAGCCCTGTGACCAGTGTGGCAATGCATATGACGCGCGCCTGTTGCGCCCGGTTTCCGCGCTGCGCCCGGCCGTGGCGCAGGCGATGCCCCAGGTCGCGCTGACGCCGCCGACGCTGCTGCCGCGCGAGCAGGTGGCGGACGCTCACCCCGTGGCCGAGCCGACGATTTGCCCAGATTGCGCGCTGGATGCGGCGGAAATTCTGCGCCAGCAGCGCAGCGACAGCTCGCTCGCGGAGACGTTTGATCCGCCCGTCAGCTTTCCCTACTACCACGCCGCCGAGCCGCACGTGCGGCCTCAAACGCGCCGCCTGCCCGACTATCCAGCCTTCGACGGCAGCGGGGTTACGATTGCCTTTTTGGACAGCGGATACTTTCCCCACCCGGATTTGCTGCTGTTCAAGCAGTGGCCGGGTGATGCGCCGGAGTGGTCGACGCTGACGCCGGGGCAGCTGCGCGAGCTGCTGCGCGACGGCAGCCAACCGCTGGCGACGCGGCTCGTGCAGTACGTCGATCTCACGGACGGGCAGGAGCGCATCGGGCTGGAGCAGGAGAGCCTGTGGGACGGTGCGGGCGATAGCTGGCACGGACAGATGACGACGACCGTGGCCGTGGGCAACGGGCTGCTGAGCGGCGGCCGCTACCGGGGCTTGGCGCCGGGGGCCAACGTGCTGGCGATCAAGATCGGTCGCGGCGGCGGGCGCATTCCGGAGGAAGACATTCTGGCCGGACTGGAATGGCTGCTGCGCGTGGACGGCGAGACGGGGCAGGAAAATTGGGCGCGCTACGGCGTGCGCGTGCTCAACCTCAGCGTGGGCGGGGATTTTGTGCAGCCGTGGCGGGAGAACGCCGTTTGCCAGGCGGCGGAAGAGCTGGTGCAGCGCGGCGTCTTTATCGCGGCGGCGGCGGGCAACAGCGGTGGCGCGTTCCTGCTTGCCCCGGCGACGGCGCCCAACGTGATCACCGTCGGTGGGGTGGATGATGAAAACCGTGTGCTAGATTTTGCTCGGTCGCTTGGCCCCGCCTACAAGCTTTACCACCACAATCACGCGCCACGCGAGCATGAAATCACCCCGAGCGCAGACGATGAGACTGACGAGCCAAGCCAGCCTGTGCGCGAGCTGGCAACGGTGTGCAACAGGTCGCGCACTAGGCCGCGCACCGTTGCGCATAAACCGGAGGTGCTGGGGCTGGGCGAGTGGCTGCCCGCGCCGATTTTGCCCATCAGCTCGCTCTTCCGCGAGATGCAGGCGCTGGCCAATCTGCAAGAGGCGCTCGAAGCGCGTGACCTTGCCAATTTAGCCACCGTGATAGAGCAGGCGCTATCCGTCTTCAATCCCAACCACGACCCGCAATTTGGCTTCGACCTGCGCCGTCGCCACGTGGATGCTCGGGAGGAGGCGGACGCCGACTGGCTGGCGCGGGTGGCGCGGCGCGTGCGCGAACGCATGAACGCACACAAGTGGGCCGACGCCTTCTATCAGCACGCCGAGGGCACGAGCGTGGCCGTGGCGCAGATTTCCGCCGTGGCGGCGCAGATGATTCAGACCAACCCAATACTTGCGCCGCAGGAAATTCGCGCGTTGCTGCTCGCCACGGCGCAACCGTTACCCCATCTGCCGAGCGAGCGCACGGGCGCTGGGCTGGTGCAGCCGTCGCTGGCGGTGGCGGCGGCGGCCCACGCGCCGGGCGGACGGCTGGCAGATTTTCCCCGCAGCGGCACGCTGTTGGCAGGCGAATGGAAAAACGAGATCGCGCTGGAAAACATTTCTATGTATAATCTAGCGGAGAGCACGGCGTGGGCTGACCATGCTGGAGCGGAATCGCCGCATCGCCTGGTTTACGTCGGCTGCTACGCGCCCGCTGCCCAAGCGGTTGACCTCGTTGGGCCGTTCAACGGCTGGTCGCCGGGGACGATGGCGCTGAATCACGCCGAGCCGCCAACCAAATCACCGGCGGGCTGGTGGCACGCCGCGGTGGTTGTGCCGCGGGACGAGTCGCTGACGTATGCGTTTTGGGTGACGGATGGCGAGCATCCGCAGGGTCGGCTGCTGGTGGATGGCGAGCATCCGCGGCGATTGGACAGCGGCTTTGATGAGTTTGTGAGCGTGGTATAGAACGACTTTGATTTTTAACGCGAACCTGGGTGCGCATACAATTAGGACGCATCGTGTCCAGACAAGTACAGCCGCGTAACGTTGTCAATTATCAAGAGCCAAACGGCCACGAACCTTTCGAGGAATGGTTTAACCAATTACGTGATCCAAAAACCAAACAGCGGATTTTGGCAAGGTTGTATCGTTTAGAACAAGGCAATTTTGGCGACCACGCATCGCTGGGCAGTGGAATCGGCGAGTTGCGGCTGTTTTACGGGCCGGGCTACCGAATCTACTATGCCGAAGAGGGCAACCGCGTTGTCATCTTGCTAGGCGCTGGTGATAAATCAAGCCAGTCCCGCGACATTAGGCGAGCGAGGGAACGCTGGGAGGCGTATCAAAAACGATGAGAAATTTCACCGAGATGGTAGAAGAATACTACCGAGTACATCCTGAAGAAATTGATGGATTCATCGAAACGCAATTTGAGGAATATGCAGAGGATGGCGATTTAGGTGCGCTGCTCTCTGCGCTGCGCACGATCAGCCGTGTAATGGGGGTGAGTGCAACAGGCGAGCCAGCTAGTTCAACACGCGGAGAATTACAAAAAGCCCTGTTCGAGGATGATGATCCGCGGCTTGAGAGTGTCGATACGATACTTCATGCAATCGGCTATCGCCTTACGGCGCAGCCGGCCAGAAATTAGGAGGCGGAAGCGTGACTCACCCTAAATTGTTGTTTGCCTGATTCTGGCTGGGTGTACGATAACACCCACACCTACAAACACGGGCGAACTGCAGTTGACGGATATTGAAATCTGCGAACAGGCAATAAACCAGGCTATGCCCATCATCGAAGTCCGCTACAATGGCGACGCGGAAGAGCTGATGATTGCCTGCAATGAGGTAGAAGCAGATCAGAGCTCACCCACCACGTGGGAATTGTCGCTGCACTTTTGGGAAGGCCCGGATCAGATTAGCGATACGGGTCTATATCAAAGCGAGCGGCTGCGCGTAACATATGTGGCAGAGGATGAGAAGCCGTGCCAAATCGAGCGGCTGACGGCCGGTGGCCGATAGCTTATACCTGCGCCTTCGCATTATCTGAAGCGAAAGGGTAGGTCTATAGATTGCACAGCCAAAAGCAGCGCCTATGAATGATTAAGTTATGCTTGAACTTCAGCTAGTCCCGACTATGTAATGAATCGACCAGAAATCCGCGCAATCCGCGTAGTGTGCGGCTTTAATTCCCTTCTTCGCCCGTGAGCCACCTCGCTCACCCACCGACTTTCCTCTATGAACCGAGAACACCACCGCTGGTACAGCCCCCGCCTCAACCGCGACATGGAGCTGCTGGTCTTTGGGCACGCGGGCGCGCCGGTGCTTGTCTTTCCCACGAGCCAGGGCCGCTACTACGAGTATGAAGATCGCGACATGGTCGCGGGCCTTGGCGACTTTATCGAGAACGGCTGGCTCCAGCTTTACTGCGTGGACAGCGTCGATGCCGAGAGCTTTTACGCGCGCTGGGCCCATCCGGCGGATCGCATCCGGCGGCAAATCCAGTACGAGGAGTACCTGCTCAACGAGGTGCTGCCGCTGATGCGCCAGAAGAACGACAACCGCTTTATCATCACCCACGGCTGTAGCTTTGGCGCGTATCACGCGGCCAACATCGCCTTTCGCCACCCGCACCTCTTTGGGCGCTGCGTGCTGCTCAGTGGCCTCTTTGATATGACGATGTTTTTTGATGATTACTATGACGACAACGTCTACCACCACACGCCCAGCCACTACATTCACAACCTGCACGACCCGCAGCAGATCGAGCAGATTCGCCGGCTCGACATCATCTTCGCCGCAGGCGAGCACGATCCGCACATTGCCAACAGCCGTGCGCTGAGCCAGGCGCTGTGGAACAAAAACATCTGGCACGCCTTCCGCGAGTGGGAGGGCTGGAGCCACGACTGGCCCTACTGGCAGGCGATGGCGCGGGCGTATATCTTGGGGCACGACTAAGAAAGATGACGCGGGGAGAGGGGGACGCGGGGACGCAGCGAAGTACACTCCCTGCGTCCCCGCGTCCCCTTGTCGCCGCGTCTGGACTTATAAAGAGACAAGCACAAAGGAGAAGACAATGGCAGACGCAAAGAAGATTGGTCTAATCGTGGGGCGCGAGTGGAGCTTTCCGCCGGCGTTTCTGGACGAGGTCAACGGGCGCGATGTGGGCGTGACGGCGGAGTACGTGAAGCTGGGCGGGACGAAGATGAACGAGCCGTGCGACTACGCCGTGCTGATCGACCGCATCAGCCACGAGATTCCCTACTACCGCGCCTATCTCAAGAACGCGATGCTGCAGGGCGCGTACATCATCAACAACCCCTTTTGGTGGAGCGCGGACGATAAATTTTTCGAGGCCAGCCTGGCCACAGCGCTGGGCGTCGCCTCGCCGAAGACGGTGGTGCTGCCGATGAATCAGTACCCGGAGGGCGTCGTCAGCGAGAGCCTGCGCAATCTCGAATATCCGCTCGACTGGGGCGCGATTGCCGAATACATCGGGATGCCCGCGATTTTGAAGGACGCCTGGGGCGGCGGCGGGCGCGACGTCTACAAAGTCGACTCGGTGGACGAGCTGATCCAGGCCTACAACCAGACGGGCACGATGTGCATGGTCCTGCAGGAGTTTATCCACTTTGAGCAGTACGTGCGCTGCCTCTGCATCGGCCAGGAGAACATCCTGCCGATCAAGTACGATCCCATCGCCAAGCAATATCACGTCGAGCACGACCACCTGTCGCCGGAGCTGGGCGAGCGCATCCTCAACGACGCGCGCACGCTCAACCGCGCGCTGGGCTACGACATGAACTCGCTCGAATTCGCGATCCAGGACGGCGTCCCCTACGCCATCGACTTTATGAATCCGGCCCCGGACATGGACATCAACAGCCTGACGCCCTTCTACTTCGAGTGGGTCGTCAAGGCGATGGCGGACATGGCGATTGAGTACGCCGTGAATCCGCCGAAGCAGAAGTCGGAGCTGCGCTGGTCGAAGTTTTTGGGGTAGTGTTGATTCTGGGGAGAGGAGATAACCGCAGGTGGGGAGGTTAGTATCTAACCGACTGTTTTCTTGAACACTGGGTAAGAGAATTAACGCAGAGAACGCGGAGAGCGCAGAGGGAAAAGAGGGCGAGTGCCTCTTGCCATTTCTTTGCGAGCTTTGCGCCCTCTGCGCTGGTCATCTAGTTCTGGCTTCGCCAAGTTAGGAGACTGGGAAAAGTTCAACCGCCTGGCCGTTCGAGGATGAACGAGCGGTAGCCGTTGGGACGCGGATGAATGCAGAAGCACGCGGATTTTCAGCAAGAAGCTGCTCACATCATGAAAGAGTTGTGGTCTGCTCCCCATTATCCCGCATAGTTCCGCGTCCAAATTCTTTCCCTAAATTCAGGTTCAATTACAGTGTCTATCAAACGGTCGTTTTTCGGACAAATGCTTGGCCCACTTGATTGGAGCAGTACTTCAAAAAGCTGGCTGTCTACCAGCGCATCCAGCTCCTTCAGAAACGGTTGCAAATACGCCACCATCCTTCTCTGCAACCCAACCAACACCTGGCGCTACCCTTGCTCCGGCGCCATATCTTTGCTGTTCTTCATCAAGAAACCTCCTGCTGAAACTTTGGCTCTGACAACCTTAGTTTCCATCAGGAGGTTTCTTCTTGCAACCCATCCCAAAAATCTCGGATGGCTCATGTTAGACGTCGTTTATACTATACGCTATGAGACATTGCAGCCGAGACAGCAAACCTTCGGAAAACAAAAGCCGGAAGAGATTGCTAGGGGAGCTTTCTAATACACCACCCGCGCTTCGTCCCATGCAATGTCATCAGTTTGGGCGCAACATGCATGTACAGTGAAAAGCTTGAGTTTGTTGGGGTTATACAGGCTACTCACACAAGGTGCGAAGTCATTGTAATATTCCCACTGATTGATGCTGCAAGTGTAAGTTCCACCGATTGAACCTGTCTGGTAATCGAGCTTGTAGCGTGCGAGCGCCACTGCATGGGTGCTGGGGATGTAAAAGGAAACACTTGCGCTTTTCCCAGGTGAAAGGATGTCCCACGTTCCCTCTAAGGTTTGATACAATTCTCCCCACCTGAAGTAGTTGGGCGAACACCAGGTTACTGCGTGACCACAATATCCACCGGTGGTGGTGTACATGCTTGCGGAACCCAGCCAATACTGTCCATTATTGGCGTAAGTGGCGGTGGCCGCAGATGACTGGCTCGCAGGCAGTGCAAACCATGTTGCCGCCAGCACGAGCACAAAGATAACGAAGCGAAACTTGCGAAGAAATGACATAATGTTCCTCCTCGGAATGAGCTGATATTTTCTGGTTCAACGCGAGACGCCCGGTATTAGGACGCACAGATATCGGCATCGACATAACCGAACACCGTACCGTCCTGAGCGATTCCCACCCGCACATAGGTGGCTTGTTCCGCTTGTTCCGCTTGTTCCCAGCGGAAGAAGAACAGTTCAATATCGTCCTTCTGTTTGCTGCCTACCTCCAACTGCAACTCATCTTTTTTCTCATCAAAGCACAGATTGTTCGCTTTCACGAAAGCTATTGCTTTTTGTTCCAATTCTTCTTCGGAAAGCGTTGTTCCGGCAGCGTTTGCGTAGGGCATATAGTCTTCGGTAGAAGCCATGTGCGTAATCGTATGGGTGTCTGGATCAATCCCGTAGATAAATTGCGAGCTGCTGTACCACTCAACTTCTCTTTCGTCGATGGTATTCAAATCAACAGCAGTCATCTGATATTCCAACGAGTTTGAAGCAGCCGAATCAACTCCGGTTGAAAATTGAACGATTTTTTCAACCGCTCCTTGTCTCGCTTCGGCAGGTCGGGCCGTGAGAGTGTCAAGTTTCTTAGCGATCTCGTCCTGCTTTTTATTCAGGCGTTCTGCCGAATCCCCGGTAAGCGTCACTCCATCTTCTGTTTTTGTGAAGGTAGTGTCTGAACGTGCGACCAGTTCTTCGGCGAAATTAAATAGCTCTTGGAGAAGCGAGCTTTGCTGAGCTTCGATACTTCCAGGGGGTGCAGCAGCATCGATACTGATGCTGCTAACGAAGGGGATAAAAATGTTCGAGCCTTCCTGCGCAAAAACCACGCTTGCACAGACTACCACTAGCATTGCTGCCAGTCCCAAAGCCATGTTCCAACGTTTCAGGTAGCGCATGACAACTTTACTCCTTTGAACTACGGCGTCTGCCACATTGTTCGTGAGGGCTGTAATTAGCATACCAAATAATCAGAATTTTACCGGACGTGTGCGCTACATTTGCGCAGCGATTAAACGACTATCTAAAGAACGACATGATTGATAACTTTTGGTTTGCTTGTTGGGTTCCATAGAGAACTATTCAAAATAGATAGAGATAACGCCCGTTTTTCTTGCCTGAGCTAAAGAAAGATGAGGGGGCATAATTCTGTTGAATGTGATGGGAATTGCGAGGGCAAAGGGGTTAAATTTGCTTGTCCTATAAACGTCCGTTTTCCGGACAATCTCCGCTCTTCCCCTCCAAGCACGAGAATCCCACGTAAAGTAAAACAAATCTGTCCGAAAACTCTGTCTTGTTTTCTTCTGTCCGATATGCTATTGCCCTTGATGAGTTTTCGGACAGGCTTATTTCGCTCAACCGTCAATCCAACCAATCGGCTTCAACTTCAAAGCTAATCAGATTTCCACCCCCCGCGCCCAATCAAGGGCACAAACGCCACGCGACCCAGCCGCTCCTCTTCAAATTGCTTCTCCGCCGCCCCGTCATCGACCCGCCGCACGCGCACCAGCTCCTGCCGGCGCGGCGTCTGCCCCACAGGCATAATTAGCCGACCGCCCGGCGCGAGCTGTTCCCGTAGCGCGCCGGGCACGATGGGCCCACCTGCCCATGCCAGAATCACATCATACGGCGCGTGATCGGGCCAGCCGTCGGTGCCGTCGCCGACCAAAATGTGGACGTTGGAAACGGCAAGCGTCCGCAGACGCTGCGCCGCCTGCTCGGCCAGCCAGTCGATGCGCTCGACGCTGTAAACCCGTGCGGCAAGTCGGCTCAGGATGGCCGTGGAGTAGCCGGAGCCGGTGCCGATCTCGAGCACGCGCTCGCTCGGCTGCGGCTCGACGAGCGCGATCATGTGGGCGACGATGTAGGGCTGGGAGATGGTCTGGCCGTCACCGAGCGGCAGCGGGCGATCGGCGTAGGCCTGGCGGCGCAGGCGCGGGGGGACGAAGAGTTCGCGGGGCACGGCGCGCACGGCGTCGAGCACACGCGGGTTGGCGAGGCCGCGCGCTTCCAGCTGCTCGGCGACCATGCGCTCGCGCTGGTGGGCAGAGCGGGCGGCGGTATCACGAGAGGGTAACATCAGCCGATAAACGCTTGGAAAGCCAGCATCCCAATCACGGCCACGCCGACCATGCCCCACGCCGCGTTGCGCGAGACGTGTTCGCGGGCGTCCGGCAGCAGCTCGCTAAAGACCATCCAAAACATGGCCCCCGCCGCGAGGCCAAGGCCAATCGGCAGGAAGGGCCGGAAGAAGAGCACGAAGAGAAAAGCGGGCACGGCCATCAGCGGCTGGGGCAGGCTGGAGAAGACGCTCCACCCCGCGGCGCGCAAGACGCTCGTGCCGCGCGGAATCAGCACCAGGCTGATCGCCAAGCCTTCGGGGATGTTGTGGATCGCAATCGCCAGCGAGATCAGGCTGCCCAGCGCCTGCCCGCCGCCGTACGAGACGCCGACGCCAATGCCCTCGGCAAACGAATGCGCCGTCATAATGCCGACGATCATCAACATCTTGAGCGCGTCCGCCTCCTGCAGCTGGCCGATGTTCAAATCGTGCTCGTGATTTTCCAGCAGCCGCTGCACCAGCACAATCAACACCAGACCGATACCGATACCGAGCAGCGTGCGCCACACCGGCGACTCAACCGTGGTCAACTGCGTGCCTTCCCAGACGAGGCCGATGCTCGCGCCGAGCATCAAGCCCGCGGCGGCGGCGTTGGCGAGACCGAGCGTGCGGTCGCCAATTTCTTTGATAAACAGGAAGGGCAGTGCACCCAAACCCGTAAAAATGGCGGTGATGGTCGCGGCGATGAGCACCGTCCACACGCTGGTTTCAATTTCCATGAAGGCTCCGATGGTAGATTGCCGGTCGATTAACGCTCGTTAGGCGAGAGATTGGAGATTGGGCGGCATCGCGCCCAGCCCAATCTTTAATCTCTGCAAATTTGGCCTTGATGACACAAATTAGTCGACTACCCGGCTAACGGATCGCTCGACTTCTGCGACTGCCACTGCGCGCAAATTTCCACGCGCTTGCGCTCGCGGCAGCCGGCGCAGAAGCCGTACAGCTCCGTCTTGGCCGTCACCGGGTGAAAGCCCGTCGCGTCAGCCACGTCCTGCTGGGCGCTCGCTTGCAGGGTGAGCGGATCGGCGTGGTAGTCGAGGATCGAGTGGCAGCGCAGGCAAATTAGGTTGACGTGGGGCGAGGTGTCGGTTTCATAATGGGTGTGCCCGTCGCCAAAGCTGATTTCGGTGAGCGCGCCCAGCTCCTGCAGCGTGTTGAGCGTATTGTAAACCGTGGCCCGGCTGAGATCGGGGTGATCGTGGGCCAATGTGTCGAAGACATTGGACGCTGTGGGATGGGTATTTGTATCGGCCAAATGAGCGCAGATCAGCCGCCGCTGGGCGGTGATTCGGTAACCGGCCTGTTTGAGCGTGTTGAGAAAAACGTCAGTTTTCGTCATAATTAAAAGTGCTCTTGTTTAGAATCGTTCTAAATTCTATCACTTTTTTGACGGTTCGTCAAAATTTCGGGGGTTGACACGCCCGCTCGCTTCCGCTATACTCAACGCATCATTCAACCTTGCCCAAATGCAATGAACACTTTCTCGCGCAACCTCGTCCTCGTAGCCGTTATCGAGCTTCTGGCCCTTCTTATTGGCCAGGAGCTACTGCCGGTTGGCGCGAGGTAAATACGAGCAACGTTGCAAACGTGTTTAGAAACCCTTTCCGCTATACTGGCGGGAAGGGTTTTTTATTACCCGGTAATTGTGAATTTGTTCACGCTACCGTAAAATTTGTCCAATCCATTCGCACTTATTTTGTTCGACCAAAGGAGCCACTCCATGAACCACGCAGCGAACGAGCTGGTGAACGGCGACACGCCGATTCCCAACAACGAGGCCGACAGGTCACCGCGGCCCATGCCCCCGCCCCTGGCCGACCCCGAAACGCCGCGCGAGCTGACGGGCGCGCAGATGGTGTGGGAGGCCCTGCGCCACGAGGGCGTCGACACGATCTTCGGCCACCCCGGCGGCGCAATTTTGCCGACCTATGACGCGCTCTCCCCCTACGAGGCCAACGGTTCGGTGCACCACGTGCTGGTGCGCCACGAGCAGTGCGCCGCCCACATGGCCGACGGCTACGCCCGCGCCACGGGCCGCGTCGGCGTCTGCATCGCCACCAGCGGCCCCGGCGCAACGAACCTCGTCACCGGCCTCGCCACCGCGCAGATCGACAGCATCCCCATTGTCGCCATCACGGGCCAGGTTCCCACCAGCCTGCTCGGCACAGACGCCTTCCAGGAGTCCGACGTGGTCGGCGTCACCCAGCCCGTTACCAAACACAACTACCTCGTCACCAACATCGACGATTTGCCCCTCGTGCTCAAGGAGGCCTTCTACATTGCACGCGAAGGGCGACCGGGCGCGGTGCTGATCGACATCTGCAAGGATGTGCAGAATGCGATGGGAACCTTCCGCTACGATATGGAGATCGAGCTGCCGGGCTTTGAGCCGTGGCCGTCGGTCGACCACGAAAGCGTTCACCAAGCCGCCGAGCTGATCAATAATGCCGAGCGTCCGCTGATCATGGCGGGCCACGGCGTGCAGCTGGCGGGCATGAGCAAGGAGCTGGTCGAGCTGGTGGAGCGGGCGGAAATTCCGGTGGTGACGACGCTGCTGGGCACGGGCAACATCCCCGAGAGCCACCCGCTGAGCCTGGGCATGGGCGGCATGCACGGCGAGGCCTTTGCCAACAAGGCCGTCCAAAAGTGCGACGTGCTGATTGCGCTGGGCATGCGCTTCGACGACCGCATCACCGGTCGGCTGGATGAATTTGCCAAGCAGGCCAAAATTATTCACTTCGAGCTGGATCAGGCCGAAGTCGGCAAGAATATCGTGCCCGATGTAGCCGTGGTCGGAGATTTGGCTGAGACGCTGCCCGCGCTGCTGCCGCACATTAAAAGTTACCAGCATGAAAGTCACCAGCATCGGGAGTGGGCGCAGATGCTGGCCGAGTGGCGCGAGGACACGCGGGAGACGGATATTTTGCAGTTTGAAGTCGACGAGCTGATTCCGCCCTTTGTGATTCGCCAAATTTGGGAGGGCACAAAAAATACGGAACATCCGGCCATCATCGTCACCGACGTGGGGCAGCACCAGATGTGGGAATGTCAATACTACACCCACGACCACGCCGGCCAGCTGCTGACGAGCGGCGGCCTGGGCACCATGGGCTACGCGCTGCCCGCAGCGATTGGGGCGCAGATGGCCGCGCCGGAGCGCCCGACCTGGGTCATCTGCGGCGACGGCGGCTTCCAGATGACGCTGCAGGAGCTGGCCGTGATCCGGCAGGAGCGCGATTTGCCGGTGAAAATTGCCATCATCAACAACGGCTTCCTGGGTATGGTGCGCCAGTGGCAGCAGCTCTTCTACGACAAGCGCTACACCGGCACGCCGATTTTCTCGCCGGACTACGTGATGCTCGCCAACGCCTACGGCATCCCCGCCCTCGCCGTCACCAAGCCGGAGCAGGTCGTGCCCGCCATCAATCAGGCCAACGCCCACGACGGCCCCTTCCTGATCGACTTCCGCGTCAAGGAGGAGGTCAACGTCTACCCCATGGTCGCCCCCGGCAAGGCGGTCGACGAGCTGATTCGCCGACCGAAGGCGGCGGTGGTGCAGGGGTATAGCGGGGTGCAGCCGTCGTGGTGAGCAAGAGAGCAGGGGAGCAGGGGAGCAGGGGAGCGGAGGAGCAGGGGAGCTGGGGTGACAGGACACTCTCCATTGCTCCCCTTGCCCCCTTGCTCTCCTGCCCCCTTGCTCCCCTGCAAAGAACGTGGGGACAACTCAATTAACGGAAAAATAAGAAGCGAGGCATCATGAAATATACCCTAGTCGCCTGGATGCGCGACAAGCCCGGCGTGCTCAACCGCGTGTCGGGGATGATTCGGCGGCGCAACTTCAACATTGACTCGCTACAGGTCGGCCACAGCGAAGAGCCGGGCATCAGCCGCATGACCTTTGTCGTGGATGGCGACGACCGCATGGTGGACCAGGTGATCAAGCAGCTGCGCAAGGTGGTGGACGTGACGCGCATCGAGAACATCAGCGACAAGCCGAGCGTGCTGCGCGAGCTGGCGCTGATCCGCGTGCGCACCAACTCGGAGACGCGTGCCGAAATTATCCAGCTCGCCAACATCTACCGCGCCGAGATCGTCGACGTGGCCATGGACAGCATGGTCGTCCAAATCGTCGGCTCGGAGGAGAGGGTCGATGCGCTGCTGGACTTGCTGGACAACTTTGGTATTGTCGAAATGGTGCGCACGGGCCGCGTCGCGTTGACGCGCGGCAGCGCCGGTCAGCGCCGCCGCCGCCGCAGCACAGCGGTGTGGAAGGCCAGTACCAACGGCACGAACGCCGTCGAGCGGTCGGCGACGGGGGGCGTGTAGGTGGTTGCGGCCATGCTGCAGAAACCCTCGCACTGGAACACGGGTAATGCCGCCGTTTTTCAGGAGGACAGCGTCGTCGAGCGCTATCACCTGCGCCCGCCGTATCCGGCGGAAGTCTTTGATCTGCTCGTCAACGGTGAGCCGGAGTGACTGTCACGGCCCTCTATCAGAAGGGGTTACCAACAAGATAATGGGCGTGACTGTCACATCTGACGGGGTAATTTAATTCTTGAAATGGCTTTATACCGAGCGCAACAACGCAGTCAGAGTTACCTCAATGAGAAAGGCAACAAACTATGAGCAACAAGAATTCTTTGCGTCAATCAGAAACCGATTGGGCACGAGTTGATGCCATGCAAGATGAGGACATTGACTTCGCTAATAATCCCGAATGGACAGCAAAAGATTTTGCGCGTGCTCAACTTCGTGTGGGCGGTGTGCCGTCCAGCACGGCAAAGTTGACATCGAACTAGAACTGAGTGCCTGGTTCGTCATTTCTGACTCCAGTCGAAGTGACAGCCCTATTTCTCCTTTGCGTCTCCGCGCCTCCGCGTTAAAATTCATAATCTACCAACCAAACTAAATCAAACGGAAAGCGATATTTCTCATGGCGACGATTTACTACGAAGACCAGGCCGACCTTAGCCAGCTCGACGGCAAGACGGTGGCCGTGTTGGGCTACGGCAGCCAGGGCCACGCCCACGCGCTCTCGCTCAAAGACAGCGGTGTCGATGTGGTGGTGGGGCTGTATGAGGGCAGCAAAAGCAAGGCCAAGGCCGAAGCGGACGGGCTGCGCGTGCTCTCCAACGCCGAGGCCGCCAAAGCGGCCGACTTCATCATGTTCACCCTGCCCGACCCGATCCAGGGCAAGGTCTACGAAGAGGATGTGGCCCCAAATCTGAAGGCGGGGGATACGCTGATGTTTGCCCACGGCTTCAATATCCGCTACGGCCAGATCACGCCGCCGCAGG
Organism: Caldilineaceae bacterium; assembly: GCA_965213535.1. Classification (GTDB taxonomy): domain Bacteria; phylum Chloroflexota; class Anaerolineae; order Caldilineales; family Caldilineaceae; genus JBCCFC01. The sequence goes on along the minus strand of OZ243888.1, from coordinate 3,359,553 downwards.
ATGTCGACGTCTCGATGGTGGCGCCCAAAGCACCGGGCCACCGCGTGCGCGAGGTCTTCGTCGAGGGGTCGGGCGTGCCGGCGCTGGTGGCGATCCACCAGGATGCGAGCGGCAACGCGCTGGCCAACGCGCTGGCCTATGCCAAAGGCATTGGCAGCACGCGGGCGGGCGTGCTCGAAACGACCTTTGCCGAGGAGACCGAGACGGATTTGTTTGGCGAGCAGGCCGTGCTCTGCGGCGGCGCCAGCGAGCTGGTCAAAGCGGGCTTCCAGACGCTGGTTGAGGCGGGCTACCAGCCGGAGATCGCCTACTTCGAGTGTCTGCACGAGCTCAAGCTGATCGTCGACTTGATGTACGAGGGCGGGCTGAACTACATGCGCTACTCGATCAGCGACACGGCCGAGTGGGGCGACTACAAGAGCGGCCCGCGCATTGTGACGGACGAGACGCGCAAAGCGATGAAGCAGGTGCTCTCCGAAATCCAGTCCGGCGAATTCGCCGAGGAGTGGATGGACGAGTACCACGGCGGCGGCAAAAAATACTACGCCACGCGCGAGAAGGAGCAGCACCTGCAGCTGGAGGAAGTCGGCAAGGATTTGCGCAAGATGATGAGCTTTATGGATGCGAAGGAGATTGGGTAGCGTGTAGCTGTCAACGGATTTTGGGAACGGATTGAACGGATTCAAGAGCTTGTCGACATTCAGTCCGCTCAATCCGCTTCCGAATTTGTAACAGTTTAGAATGGAGAAAAGCAGTGAATGCAGTGACGCGAGAAGAGGTAGAAACGTTGGTGAAGCAGTTGCCCGATGCGGAGCTTTCCCTTGCACATGATTTGTTGACGCGCCTGCTGGGCAACAAACAACAAGTTGAATCGCCTCAGGAAAAGCTGATGAAGCTGCCTTTGGAGGAGCGACGAAAAATTTTAGCCCAGCAAGCAGCAGACGCGGTGGAGTCCTATGAACAAACCCGAGCCGAACGATCAGCGTGGCAAGCTGGTGACTTCATTGAATATTAAGCGAGGTGACGTCTGGACGGTAAACCTCGATCCAGCAATCGGGTCTGAATTGCAGAAGACGAGACCAGTTATTGTTGTGGATTCAGATTCGGTGGGCGCACTGCCAGTCAAATTGGTTATCCCTCTAACAGAATGGCGAGATTCATATGCGCGCCACAGCTGGCGCATCAAAGTTTCGCCTGATCGAATCAACCGCTTAAAAGATTTCTATGGCTGATATCCTGCAAATGCGTGGCGTCGATTACGAGCGTTTTGTAGAGAAAGTTGGCGAAGTTTCCGCTGAAACAATGCTCGTAATCGCGACGGCTGTTGCGGCGGTCGTTGAATATGAATAGACAATGCAGATTCCTGAAAGGAGGTGGTGGACTATGGACGATGGCCTTAGCGACCTTCGACTAATCACGTATCACGTATCAATCTCATCAACCAGTTCGGCACCTTCGACTAGGAGAATCTACCATGTCTGACCAAACAGACAACACCAACGGCGTCGTCAACCACTTCGAGGATGACGCAACCGACATTGACGTTAGCGACGTTGACATCAGCGACGTCGATGTCAACCAATTCCGCATCGACGACATCGCGGCCTTTGCGCGCGAGATTGCGCACGGCGACACCGTTGTCGTCTTCGATACGACGCTGCGCGACGGCGAGCAGAGCCCCGGCGCGACGATGACGGCGCAGGAGAAGCTGGACATCGCACAGCAGCTGGCGCGGCTCGGCGTCGACATTATGGAGGCGGGCTTTCCGGCGGCCTCGCCGGGCGATTTGGCGGCGGTGCAGCAGATTGCGCGGACGGTCGGGCGCAGGGCGCGGGTGGACAAAGAGGGCAACGTCGTCGCGCCGCCGGTGATTGCGGGGCTGTCGCGGGCCAACCAGAAGGACATCGATAAGGCGTGGGAGGCCGTGCAGGACGCCGTGCGCCCGCGCATCCACACCTTTATCGCCACCAGCGACATCCACATGCAGGACAAGCTGCGCATGAGCCGCGACGACGTGCTCGAAACCGTGGGCGACGCGGTGCAGTACGCGCGCAGCCTCTGCAGCGACGTGGAATTTAGCCCGGAGGACGCCGGTCGCTCCGACCCGGAATTTTTGGTGCGCGTGCTGGAGGTCGCCATTCAGGCGGGAGCGACGACGCTGAATATCCCCGACACCGTCGGCTACACCACGCCCGAAGAATTTGGCGGGCTGATCCAGCACCTGCGCGACAACGTCCCCGGCGGCAAAGAGGTGATCTTTAGCACCCACTGCCACAATGATTTGGGCATGGCGACGGCCAACACGCTGGCGGGCGTGGCCCACGGCGCGCGCCAGGTCGAGGTGACGATTAACGGGATTGGCGAACGCGCGGGCAACACCTCGCTGGAGGAGACGGTGATGTCGCTCTTTACGCGCGAATCCGTCTTTGGCCTGGAGACAAACATCGTCACCCGTGAAATCCACCGCACGAGCGACATGGTGAGCCGCTACACCGGCATGGTAATCCAGCCCAACAAGGCGATTGTTGGGGCAAATGCGTTTGCCCACGAGGCGGGCATTCACCAGGACGGGATGCTCAAGAACAAGCGCACCTACGAAATTATGGATGCCTCGACCATCGGCCTCAACCAGAGCAAGCTGGTGCTGGGCAAGCACTCCGGTCGCCACGCGCTGCGCTCCAAGCTGGAGGAGATGGGCTACCACTTCACGCCCGACGAGCTGCACGAAGTCTTTGTGCGCTTCAAAGAGCTGGCGGACAAGAAGAAGACCGTTACCGACGCCGATTTGGAGGCGCTGGTGGGCGACGAGCTCTACCAGCCGGAGGAGACGTGGGAGCTAGTGGACATGCAGGTACACTGCGGCACCAACCGCACGCAACCCATGGCGGGCGTGACTTTGCGCCACGTGGAAAGCAATGAGCTCCACATGGCCGCCGCCTTTGGCACGGGGCCGGTCGACGCCGTTTACGGGGCGATTGACCAATTGGTCGGCGTCGAAAATACGCTGGCCGAGTACCTGGTGCAGGCCGTCACCGAGGGCATGGACGCCAACGGCGACGTGACGATTCGCGTCGAAGCGCCCGCCGAGACGGGCTATGCGCAGACCGCGCAGGGTCGCCCGCGCCGCCGCCTCTTTAGCGGCCGCGGCGCGGACACGGACATCGTCGTCGCCAGCGGCAAGGCCTATCTGCAGGCGCTCAACAAGATGATCGCCGCGCGGGACGAAGCGGGAGCCGGGTCGTCGAGCGTGTCGATTGCGGCGGAGGCGGTGGGGGTGTAAGAAAAATTTTGGGCGCGGAAGAACGCCGAGCTACGCGGATTGGTAGGTGACCGTCACTGTCCACTATCGGATAGCTTGACCCGAATTGTGTGGACAGTGATTGTCACCGGGCCCTAACGTGTGAAAGCCAAAAATGAACCCATTTTCTATTCTCCGTGATCTTGTTACTTACAACGTCCTATCGTCACCGAACGGTGGTGGTCGTGCTGTGCTCACAGACCCGACCGAATTCTATGGCCCCAATCAGCAGGGCGGCTCCACCTTTTCTGTCTATTTTGATGAGGACCAAGTTGGTTGCCTACACGCTAGTGGAAACTACCGTGAGATTAACTGGTACGATATGAAATCAGTTACCGTCGAGACGATGGAGAGAAGAAAATGGGGAACTCGGAAATGCTGGTGGCTTCGTTCGAAAGATGATTACGTGTGGATACCTGACGATGCTTACGGCATTGACGAGTTACTGGCAAGGTTGCAGACGTTGGGAAATTTTGACAGCAGCCAGCTCCATGCTGCCATACAATCCAAAGAGGATAGCGAATTTATCTGTTGGCAACGGCCTCTATCCGCTCACACTTCTTTGCGCTGATAGTACGTACTCCGTCCCCTTCCCTTGCGCTCGATCATCCCCATCTGAATCAGCTTCTTGAAGTCCAGGCTGCGCGTGGCTTTGGCGCGTTCTGTTTGAGCCGCGTATGCCTTGTCCGTGGTGTACCCATGGGCATCGATCAGCTGGAGAATCAGCTGGTGATGCGCCTTGAGCCCTTGATCAGGTCGCTGTTGACGCGCAGTCAGTTGCTTGTCGAGGCGGTTTAGCTCATCCAGAATGCCCTCGGCGAAGTATTCGAGCCAGGGTGTAAAATCCAGGTTTGGAGCCGAATCGTAGTAATTGCCGTAGGCCCCCACCCGCTGAAAGTAGCGGGTGACGTTCTGATTGTAGTAATTCTCAAAGCTCAACAGCGAAAATAGGTTGACGCCCAGCCCGGCCAACAGCTGCTTGGTGGCGAGGCGCGCTGTCCGCCCGTTGCCGTCAACGAAGGGGTGAATCACCACAAATTGCTTGTGGAAGAGACCCGCCAGAATTAAGGGGTCTAGGTGACCAACTTGTTGCTCGACAAAGTGGGCAAGCGCCTCCATCAAGCGCGGCACGTCCTGGTGATCGGGCGGCAAATAGACGACATCGCCGCTGCGCGGATCGTGGATAACAACGGGTTCGCGCCGCCACTGACCGCTGTGTTCAAGCGGCAGCAACTCATCGACGACGCCGCGATGAATTGAGAGAACCTGGTCCAATGTAATTTGCGCACCCGGCTGTTGATTAAGCGTTTGCAACGTCTGGTTGTAGTTGAGTACTTCGCGTTCGCTTTGTCGAACGTGAGCGGGCTGCGCTTTTAGCAGCCGCTTCACCTCGGTCAGCGGCAGGGGGTTGCCCTCGATGCTGGTTGAGGTATAGGTGGAGGTAACCAGCGCTTCGGAGAGAAGTTCAGTATACACAACATCCGAAATATGCCGCTTGTTTAGCTCATGCACTAACAGGGTAATGCGCTTAATCGAAGTTAAAAGCTGTGGCGAAATATGATAATCAGGGTTAAACATAGCTGTCTCTTTTCGTCTAATTATAGACGAAAGATAGACGATTATCAAATATCATTATACAAAATAGGTGGATAAGCGTCATTATTCATAGACAGATAGTTTGCCTAAGTGCTCCACCTGCCCAACCCCTTCTCTCACCGAAGACTAACCAAACGGTCTTGCTATTCGCGGCACAACCAGATAAGATAAAAACGTGCAACGAGAAGCGTAGCGGTTAACACCCGACCCGAGAGGAGCCCGATGCCCGACCTGGATGATCTGTTTGAAGAGCTCTTCGATGGAGCCAAAAAGAAGCTGCGCAAAAGCAAGAAGAAGCGCAAGAAAGAGCGTGAGAAGCGCAATCATGATCGGCGCGATGATGACCGGCGCGATGGTGACCGGCGCGATGATGACATCGGCCTCTCCGATCTGGCCGATGCGGCTCGCGGGCTCCTGGGCCAACTGCGGGGCGACGACCGACGCCCGGACGCTCGGCGAGCCGACGAGCGAGCCGCCCTGCCCGCGGCGCGCCTCCCCGCAACGCTGGGGCCGTCGTCGATGCGGGGTGTGCAAACGCCTGAGCTGCGCGATTATCTTGCTCAAGCCGAGGCCTACCGCGAGGGCATCACACAGCTGGTCGCACAGTCGCCAACGCACTTTAATCGCGTTCGCGTCCAGGAGGTAGAGCGGCAGATCGAGCGCTGGCAGGCGTCGCTGGCTATCCTGACACAGCGGGTGGATCAATTTCGACAGAACGAATTGCTCCAGGCTGATCTCCAGTCGATCCCCCAGGCCATTCAGCGGCTGGAGACGCAGCTAACCGCCGCTTTGTCGCCGCGTATTGAGCAGGAGCTGGCGCGTACGCTGGCCAACCGTCGACAGCAGTTGGCGACGCTAAAGACGCTGCAAGAGACCATGCAGTGGGCCGAAATCAAAATCGAGAATACGGTCACGATGCTGGGCACGCTCTATTCGCAGGCGCTCACGAGCCAATCCAAGGGCGAAGTGGCCGATTACCGGCGGCTGCTGACCGAGGTGGAAGAGGAGAGCCGCGCACTCGGCGACTACGTCGATGCGCTGGCAGAGGTCAAGCTGGGCGGCGCAAGCAGCGTTCAATAAAGTTGAGCAAACCGTTGCCCTAATAAAACGGGCTCTTTGTGGGATAATGTACTGAGGGCGATCTGAGATAATTTGTAGTGCGTATAGCGGTACACGCACCACGCACCACGAATTGTCTCGCTGATATACTTTGCTGCAAAGACCCATAAAACGTCTGGCTTGTACTGCCTGAACTGCTTTTACAGTGATTGACATTCTGCCGCCCCTGCGTTACCATTCCTTCCCAACAACCAACCGTTTCCACCCAACCGCTCCCAGCCAACCGCTCCCAGCCAACCGATCTTGCCCCATGAGCAACAATCGCCAACGCTACGCCATCGTCGGCACGGGCGGGCGCGCGAGCATGTTTGTGCGCGCCCTTACCGAACGCTTCGCCAGCAGCAGCGAGCTGGTCGCGCTCTGTGATCTCAGCCCCACGCGCATGGCCTTCTACAACGACCAGCTCGCCCAAGCTGGCCACGCGCCGCTGCCCACCTACCGCATCGCGCCCGATTCCCCCAACAACCTGGACGCCTTTGACCAAATGGTGCGCGACACCCGGCCCGATACCATCATCGTGACGACGATGGATTCGACGCACCACACCTACATCGTGCGCGCCATGCAGCTGGGCTGCGACGCCATTACCGAAAAGCCGATGACAACGGACGCCGAAAAGGCGCGCGCCATCCTCGACGCCATCGGGCAAACTGGGCGCGACCTGCGCGTGACCTTTAACTATCGCTACGCCCCCCTCGCCACTAAAATCAAAGAGCTGATTCGCGACGGAGCCGTCGGGCGGCCCACGCACGTCAACTTTCAGTGGGTGCTTGATACAAACCACGGCGCGGACTACTTTCGCCGCTGGCACCGCGAGAAGGACAAATCCGGCGGGCTGCTTGTCCACAAGGCCACCCATCATTTTGACCTGGTCAACTGGTGGCTCAACTCGGTTCCCCAGACCGTTTTTGCCCTCGGCGATCTGCAATTTTACGGGCGCGACAACGCCGCCGCGCGCGGCGAAGTCTACGACTACGACCGCTACACCGGCGTCGACGCCGCGGCGGACGACCCCTTTGCCCTGCGGCTGGACCAAAACGACAAGCTGCGCGACCTCTACTTCGCCGCCGAGCGCGACCCGGTCAACTTCAACGGCAGCGGACCCGATGGCGGGGACAACCCCAACGGTGCACCGGGTTCCGGCTACATCCGCGACCGCAACGTCTTTGGCGACAACATCAGCAGCGAGGACACGATGAGCGTCACCGCGCGCTATGCCAACGGGGCGATTCTCACCTATTCGCTGCTCGCCTACAGCCCCTGGGAGGGCTACACCGTTGCCATCACCGGCGACCGCGGGCGCGTCGAGCTGGATTTGGTGGAATCGGTGGGGCGCACCTTTGTGGCGGGCGAGGAGGAGACGCTGGACGCGCAGCTCGACGCCAAAGCGCTGGCCCACTTTAAGCGCGAGGAAATTCGCGTCTTCCCCATGCACGGTCGGCCTTACGTGGTGGACGTGCCCCGCAGCGAGGGCGGCGGCCACGGCGGGGCCGACCCGATCATGCTCGAGCAAATTTTTTCGCCCACGCCACCGCCCGATCCCTACGACCGCGCCGCTTCGCACGTTGACGGCGCGGCGTCCATCCTGCTCGGCATCGCGGCCAACGAGTCGATGGCGACGGGGCGGGCAATTGACGTAAACGATTTGTTAAATATCGAAAGCTTAACGCAAAGACGCAAAGCCCCGTAGGTCACATTTGCTTCGCCATGTGACGCGCCCGACGTGCCCCACCGGCCGGGATTTGACCTCGGTTCGCGGCTGGTGCCGTCGCGGGGCACACCAACAAGTCACGTAGCGGAGCATACGTGACCTACGACTTCCAACGATTTACGGAGACTTCCTATGAAACTCGTTACCTACACCCACAACAGCGACGGCCCGCACCTCGGCGCGCTCGTCGACGATTACGTCATCAACCTCGCGCTGGCGTCGGGCGGGCAGCTGCCCAACGACCTGTTGAGCCTGCTTGAGGCGGGTGATGAGGCGCTGGCGCAGGCGCAGCAGATCGTCGACGAAACCAACGCCGACAGCGGCACGCCCGTGAGCGATGTGCAGCTGCTCGCGCCGCTCAGCAATCCGTCCAAGATCGTCGCGATTGGACTAAACTACATGGACCACGTGCGCGAAACGGGTGGCAAAGTGCCCGAATTCCCGACCATGTTTACCAAGTACACGTCGTCGATCGTCGGCCCCGGCGAGGCAATCCGCTGGAGCCCGGAGGTAACGAGCGAGGTCGACTGGGAGGCGGAGTTGGCCGTGGTGATTGGCAAGACGGCGACGAACGTAAGCGAGGCCGATGCCATGAACTACGTGGCGGGCTACATGAACTGCCACGACGTGAGCGCCCGCGACCTGCAGATGCGCCCCGGCGACCAGTGGATTTACGGCAAGTCGCTCGACACCTTCTGCCCGCTCGGCCCCTGGTTCGTGACGAAGGACGAAATCGCCGACCCCAATAATTTGGCGATCCGCAGCGAAGTCAACGGCGAAGTCATGCAGGATTCGAGCACGGGCGAGCTGATCTTCAAAATTCCCTACCTCATCCACTACCTCAGCCGCGGCATCACCCTGCGCCCCGGCGATATCATCACCACCGGCACGCCCGATGGGGTCGGTGCCTTCCGCAAGCCAGCGGTTTTCCTCAAGGATGGCGATACGGTCACGGTCGAGGTTGAGGGGCTGGGGCGGTTGACGAATTCGTGTGTGGAGGAGAACAAGTAACAAGCAGTAGATATTTCCTATTGCTTATTGCTTATTGCCTATGGATACCTTTCTCATTACCGGCTCTTTTGGCTGTATCGGCGCGTGGGTGCTGCGAAATTTGGTCGATGAGGGCGCAAACATTATCGCCACCGATCTGGCCGACGATCCCGTGCGCCCGCGCCTGCTGCTGGGCGACGATGAGCTGTCGCAGATCACCTTTGCGCGGCTGGACGTAACCAAGCTGGACGCCGTGCGCGCGCTCGTCGACGACCACGGCGTGACGCACATCATCCATTTGGCGGGCCTGCAGGTTCCCTTTTGCCGCGCCAACCCATCGCTTGGCGCGCACGTGAACGTCGTCGGCACGGTGAATTTGTTTGAGGCGGCGCGACACGCCCACCAGCAAGCGGGCGGCACCGTGCAGGGCATGGCCTACGCCAGCTCGCTTGCCGTGCTCGGCCCCGCCGACCGCTACCCCGATACCCCCGTCCGCGACGACGTGCCGCTTGATCCGCAGACGCTCTACGGCGTCTACAAACAGGCCAACGAGGGCACGGCTCGCTTGTACTGGCAGGATTATCAAGTTGGCAGCGTGGGGCTGCGTCCGTATATCGTCTACGGCGTCGCCCGCGATCAGGGGTTGACTTCGGATATTGCCAAAGCGATTCTGGCCGTCGCCGCCGGTCGACCGTTTCACATCAACTTCAGCGGCCCTTTCGCCCTGCAGTATGCGGACGATGTCGCCAAGATGTTTATTGCCTCGGCCCGTGCTCAACATCCGGGCGCGGCAGCCTGCAATTTGCGCAATGACGTGCTTACCGTGGGTGACTTTGTCAGCACGCTAACCGAGCTCTACCCGCAAGCCCAACTGACCCACGCCGACAGCGCCCCGCTGCCCTTCCCCCCCAACCTGGACGACAGCGGCCTGCACGCCATCCTCGGCGAGATTCCACACACATCTTTGCGCGAGGCCATTCGCGACACGCACGACCGCTTTGCCGCGCTGCTGGAACGCGGGCAGGTCGATCTGGCGCAGTTGGGATAGTGTCGCGGCTGAATCATTACTTACGTTGTACAGGAAACCACCATGCTTACCCAAAAACAAATCGATTTCTACAACGAAAACGGCTTTCTCCACATCCCCAACGTCTACAGCGCCGACGAAACCCAGGCGCTCTCGGACGAGATGGATCGTCTCGTAGAGGAGTGGGCCTTTACCAGCCCCGGCTGGTCCGGCCCCTGGCGACAGGCCTACATGGACCCCGAGACCGAGAAGCAGTCCAAGCTGACGGCCATGCACGATCTGCACTTCTACTCCGCCGCCTGGGCGCGTGCCGTGGCCCACGCCAAGCTCGCCGAAGCGCTCAGCGATCTGCTTGGCCCCAGCGTCGAGCTGCACCACACGACGATGCACATCAAGCCGCCGCAGACGGGCCACCCCTTCCCCATGCACCAGGACAACCCGTTTTATGGCCACGAAGATGGCCGCTACATCGACGTGCTCGTGCACCTGGACGACACCTCGCATGAGAACGGCGAAATCCGCTTTCTGGCTGGCTCGCACAAGCAGGGACACCTGGAGCACATTACCGAAACGGCGGACGGCCCCTGCACGCCCCACCTGCCCACCGACGAATACAGCCTGGAGGAGACCGTGCCCGTCCCCGCCAAAGCGGGCGATGTCGTCCTCTTCTCCATCGACACCATCCACGGCTCCTACATCAACCAAACCAAGAAGCCGCGCCGTCTCGTGCGCATGGGATACCGCGATCCGGACAATCGGCAGGAGTACGGGCAGAGCCTGGGCCGACCGGGCCTGATGGTCAGCGGCTATCGGCAGCGTCAAGAAGGGGATGAGCTGTTCGAGCAGGCTTAACCAAGGATATGGTCCACGAAGGGCACGAAGGGCACGAAGAGACACGAAGGAAGAGGGTCGACATTCTTTCTTCGCGTTCCTTCGCGCCCTTCGTCGATCGTATTTTTTACGTTTGCCCCCGCTTGACACGTTGCTCCTCCCAGGCTACGATTCGCCTAATTACGCCACAATTATTCCATCTTTGAAGGAGAACCCAATGAACCGAAAATTACTTGCTTTACTGACGCTGATCGTCGCGCTGCTACTGGTGAGCGCTTGCGCCGTTTCGGACGAGCGCAGCAGCTCCGGCGCCGTCCGCGGCACGGGCGACGATGCGGAAGAAGTGGAGGACGCTGATGCCGAGGCGGAACCCGACGCTGGTGCGGTCAACACGATCAGCGCGGACGACACGCGCGTGCTGCTCTTCGTCAACGGCGCACTGGGCGATCAATCCTTCTTCGATTCGGCCCAGCGTGGACTAAACCAAGCCGAGGACGAGTTTGGTATCGAGACCGACATTATCGAGGCCGGGCTGGACGAAACGCAGTGGGAATCGGCGCTGATCGACACCGTCGAAAACGAAGAGTTCGACGTGCTGATCGTCGGCACTTTCCAGATGGTCGAGTACCTGCAGGAGATTGCGCCGCAGTACCCGGACCAGACGTTCGTGATTTTTGATGCGCCGGTCGACTACTCCACCGGCTGCTGCGACAACGTCTACTCGATTACCTACAAGCAGAACGAAGGCTCCTACCTCGCGGGCGTCTACGCCGGCGCGATGACGACGCAGGAGATTGATGGCATGAATCCGGAGGCCATCGTCGCGGCCATGGGCGGGCTGGAAATCCCCGTGATCCTGGACTTTATCGTCGGCTACGAGCAGGGTGTGATGGACACGAACCCAGACGCGACGGTCATTCGCCAGTACGTCGGCGGGCAGACGCCGTGGAACGACCCGGCGCGCGGCCGCGACGTGGCCGAGGCGCAGTACGGCCAGGGCGCAGACATCATCTTCCAGATTGCGGCGGGCAGCGGCGGCGGCGTCTTTGAAGCCGCGGCGGATACGGGGCGCTACGCCATCGGCGTCGACTCCGACCAGGCACTCGTGGTGGAGGGAGCCAGCCCCGAGCAGGCCGAACACATTCTGACCTCGATGCTCAAGAACGTGGACAATTCGCTCTACCGCGCCATCGATCTATATCTGCAGGGCGAACTGCCCGTGGGCGAAGTCGAAGCGCTGGGGATTGCCGAGGGCGGCGTCGGGCTGGCGCGCAACCAGTACTACGAAGAGAACACGCCGGACGAAGTCAAGCAGCTGGTGGAAGAGGCCGAGCAGGCGGTTACCAACGGCGAGATCGAGGTGGCGACGGCGTTTGAGTAAGTCGCCTTGTAACTCTCGTCGGTACGGGCACGCCGCGGCGTGCCCGTACCGACGAGATGATTCTCTTTGGGATTAACCCATGCCCCTCGTCGACATGCGCGACATGATTAAAATTTATCCCAACGGCGTCGCGGCCAATCGCGGCGTCGATTTTGACGTGGAGCGGGGCGAGATTCACGCGCTCGTGGGCGAGAACGGCGCGGGCAAATCGACGCTGATGAAGATTTTGTATGGGCTGGAGCAGCCGACCAGCGGCGAAATCTGGCTGGGCGGCGAGCGCGTGCAGATCAATAGCCCGCTGGAGGCCATCGACCTGGGCATCGGCATGGTGCACCAAAATTTTATGCTCGTGCCCAGCTTCACCGTGGCGCAGAACGTGGTGCTGGGGCGCGAGCCACGTTCCAGAGGGCTGCTCGACCGCCGCGAGGCCGTCGAGATCACCGAGCGGCTGGCGGATGAGTACGGGCTGGCCGTCGACCCGCGGGCGTGCGTCGAGAGCACGCCGGTGGGGATGCGGCAGCGCGCCGAAATTTTGAAGGCGCTCTACGGCGGCGCCGAAATTTTAATTTTGGACGAGCCGACCGCCGTGCTCACCCCTCAAGAGACGGACGATCTCTTTGCCGCCGTGCGTCGCTTGGTCGATCAGGGCAAGACCGTGATCTTTATCACCCACAAGCTGGTTGAAGTGAAAGAGATTTCGGATCGGGTGACGGTGCTGCGCCACGGCGAAGTCACCGGACGGGTGGAGACGGCAAACGTGAGCGAGGAGGAGATTGCGCGGCTGATGGTCGGGCGCGAGGTCTTCTTGGATATTGAAAAGCCGCCGGTCGAGCGGGGGGCGGTGGTGGCCGCTGTGCGCGGCCTGCGCTACACCACGCCGACCGGCCGCAGCGTGCTGGACGGCGTGAGCTTTGATGTCCACGCCGGCGAAATTTTGGGCGTGGCGGGCGTCGAGGGCAACGGGCAGACGGAGCTGGTGGAGATTCTGGCCGGGCTGCGCCAGCCTACATCGGGCGACGTGCGGGTCGATGGCGAATCGATTGTTGGGCGCAATGCCCGGGGCGTGCGGCAGGCGGGCGTTGCCCACATCCCGGAGGATCGGCTGCGCAACGGCGTCGCGCTGGAGGCCTCGATTGCGGATAATCTTGTGGTGGACCGCTACCACCGAGAGCCTTTCACGCGCCCACTAATTCAAGGTGGTTCGCTTTCACCCCGCCGCATTCGGCAGCAGGCCGACGATCTCATCAAAGAGTTTGATATCCGCACCTCCGGGCCGGACGCGCCCATTGGCTCGCTCTCCGGCGGCAACATGCAGAAGGTAATCGTCGCGCGCGAATTTTCCGCCGAGCCGCGGCTGCTGCTTGCCGCCCAGCCCACACGCGGCGTAGATATTGGCGCCAGCGAATTTGTGCGGAGCGAGCTGGTCAAAAAGCGCAACGAGGGCAAAGCCGTGCTGCTCGTCTCCGCCGATTTGGCCGAGGTGCTGAGCCTGTCGGATCGCATTGCCGTGCTGTTCAAGGGGCAGATTGTCGCCCTGCTGGAAAACGGGCCGGGCGTAACGGAGCAGGAGCTGGGGCTGTACATGGCGGGGATCAAGCGGCAGGCTGAGCTGTAGGGATTGGAATTTGGGATGACTGCACTAAACTTTTATCGCAAGATGAGTAGCCGTCGTATTCCTGGCCCGCTGCGACGCATTGTCACAAAACGCGCACGGTCCTGCTGCGAATACTGTTGGAGTCAAAATGCTTTCTCGCCCACATCCTTTTCTGTGAAGCACATCTTCCCGCAAGCACTCGGCGAGAAAATACGATAGATAATCTGGCTTACGCTTGCCAAAGCTGTACCAACTAAAAGTACGCCCGCGTTGAAGCAGCCGACCCACTAACGGTTCAAACTGCGCTGTTGTATAACCTATAGCCCACGCCAGCATCACGCGACTGCTGGATTGTTGTTGAACCGGGAAGAGGCTGTCAACCTGCGTCAACTCCTCCGAAATGCTGACAAACGTCCACCTTTTTGTTGAACCGATGCCCTTCCTTACCCCCCTGCGGCGACTCAACCTGCCCTACGACGTCTACGAGCGACACCTTGTCGTCGCTCGGCTGCTGACGGAGCGGCTGCCGCGCGACGCCAGCGTGCTCGACGTGGGCGGGCGGCGCGATCTGCTCGAGATGTTTCTGCCGCCCGATGCGGCGTTTGACCTGCACGCGGTCAACCCCGACGGCAGCGGCGACGCCGTTGGCTCCGGCGCGGCGCTGGAGCGGGCGGATGCGAGCGTGGACGCCGTCGTGAGCATCGATACGCTGGAGCACATTGCGCCGGATGAACGCGCGCAATTCGTCGCCGAATGTTGGCGCGCGGCGCGTCGGCTGCTTATTTTGGCCGCGCCCTACGGCAGCGACTCGCACCGCGAGCGCGAACAATTTTTGCACGCGCTTTACACGCAAGCGCGGGGCCAATCGCACCCCTACCTCGCCGAGCACGTGCAGCACGGCCTGCCCAACGAGGCGGAACTTGACGCGCTAATTGTGCAGATGCAGCCGGCGCATCACGAGCTCTTCTACGCGGGGGACCACACGTGGCAGGGCGACCTGTTCGCGCTGGATAGCGTCGCGCCGCTGCTGCCGCGTTGGCTGCGGCTGCTCTCTCACCTGCACCTGCGCGCCGCTTCCACGGCGATTTTTCACCGCAACGTAAAGCTCACCCAAACGCCAAAACCGACGACGAACCGCTTTTATCTGGTGCTGGAAAAATGAGGAGCGCGCACGCCCGCCTGCGCAGCGTGTACGCTGGTGCGCGGCTACGCTGATGCACAACCAAGCAAGGGATCGATCCGGCACGGGGTCGTACCTGCCCCTTGGTGATCAGAATCATGTTAACATTCATCTAAATCGCGTCGACCGCCATGACCCTCCCCCGCCGACAACTTCTGCTGGACCTGCTGCGCATCGTAGCCGTGGTGCTGATTGCGCTCGCCATCGGCTTTGTGATCACCTTCTTGGTGAGCGAGGAGCCGGTCGAGGCCTTTCGCGCGCTGTTGACGGGGCCGCTGCCGCGCATCTCGTTTGCGGAGGGCTTCCAGGTGCGCGGGATGAACCGCTTTGGCAACTGGATCGAGGAGAGCATTACGCTCATTCTGCTGGGGCTTTCGGTGGCGGTGGTCTTTCGAGCCAAGCAGTTTAGCCTGGGGGCGGAGGGGCAGCTCTTTTTGGGCGCGCTGGCCGCCGGGGCCGTTGCGCTTCTTATCGACGCGCCAATTTGGCTGCACATTCCGCTAGCGCTGCTCGCCGCGGGCGTGGTTGGCTTTGTGTGGGGGCTGATTCCGGGGCTGCTCAAGGCCTACCTCAGCGTCGACGAAATCGTGAGCACGCTGATGCTCAACATCGTCGCCATCCAAATCTACCAGCTTCTGCTGATCGAATTCCTGCGTGATCCGTCGCTCGGCTTCTTGGGCAGCGCTCCCTTCCCCGATACGGCGACCCTGCCCGTGATCATCCCCCGCACGCGCGTTACGATTATGCTTTACATCACGGTCCTGGCCGTGGTGGCGACGTGGTTTCTCCTGCGCCGCACGCCGCTGGGCTACGAGATTCGGCTGATCGGCGCCAACATTCGCTTTGCCGAGTACGGCGGCATCCGCACCCGGCGCACGGTAGCGCTCAGCATGGCGATCAGCGGCGTGCTGGCCGGGTTAGCGGGCGCCCATCTCGTGCTGGGTCTGCTGGGTCGGGTGACGCTGGGGCTGTCGCCCAACATCGGCTTCGAGGGGATCGTGGTGGCGCTGCTGGCGCGCAACAATCCGATTGGCGTGCTCTTTGCCGGGCTCTTCTACGGCTACCTGCGGACCGGGGCCTCGATCATGGAGCGCTCGTCGGACGTCACGCGCGAAGTGGTCTTGCTGGTGCAGGCGATTATCATTCTGCTCGTGACGGCAGAACGATTGTTCCCGCTGATCAGTGAGTGGCGGCGCAAGCGGCGCGACGCCCGCGAGCTGCTCGTCGAGTCACAGCGGCTGGAGCCGGAGTTGCCGTCGTAGCAACGTGGCAAATGTATTGCGCTTTTTCGAGAATAACAGCGTAGCGTCTCACGTTATCACGCGCTATGCGGCAGCCTTTAGGCGGATTTCTTCGAGAATCGTCGAAACTTCCTCGTCGGAATCGATGTGGCTCGATAGCACCTCCTCAGTTTTTGCCATCACGCGATCACCGTAGCGCCTATCTAAGTCCTCGCGCAGACCGTGACCCACATAAAAACGGATCAGCGCCTCCAAAGACATATCCCGCACTTCTGCAATTTCGTACAGCGATTCAAGCACGTCAATTGGCATCCGAAACGTCACGTCCTCGGACGGGCGTGGGCGGAATTTTAGCGATGTAGTAGATTCGGTGATTTTGTTCACGTGTAGACCTTTTAAGCTGGCACAGCCACATACCCCACGCTCGACTGCGGCATGGGAATCGGCTCGCCCGTTTCACGCATATCCTCGATGTGAAACTCGATGGCCTCTCGGATCAAATGCATCACTTCCTCGCTCGTGTCGCCGACGGCCACGCAGCCCGGCAGGTCGGGCACGTAGGCGCCCAAACCTTGCGTTCATTTTCGACGATAATGGCGTAATTCATCTTTTTAGATTTCACTAAATCCAAGGCACATTTTCAACTTCACCTTCCCATTGTGCTGTAAGCCGATTAGAGTAAACCTCGCTATAGCCTAAGATGCTTAGTAGCGCTAGCTCTACATAATGAAGCATTAAATTACGTGCTTCATTGTATACTTCAGACGGGATGGTTGTTTTTGAAGGATGAACTATTTTGTTTCTTACGAAGGTAATTACAGCCGGGCCGTCATTTAGATTGTACTCTTGCGACAATTTATTGAGTGCGGTGCAATTGGCAGGTACATTCAACGGAATTTGGCAAAATGACAGCAGCAATCTTATCTGATTAGCAGCGTTTGTTTTTTTGAACGCCCCTTCATCCATTGCTCTTCTGTCATTCACAAGTAGATTCCAGGAAAGTGCCTCTAGAGCGGTCTGGCTTAGAATTATCGAGCCGTCTAGCCCTGAGAACGTGTTACTTTGAATGTACCAGTAGATCACTTTCTCAAAGATTTGTTTCCAGGTTCGGTTATTAACTTTTTCAAAAAATTTGTTGCTGAGCGAAGGAAGCATTTTTGCTGCATGATTACGATCAAACCAAGACGAAGCGTACCGCCAAGGCGACGTTAGCTGCAGACCCCATTCTTGCCAAACTTCTTCGCCGTTTTTGTCTTGCCCCAATAGCAAAATGGGGAAACACCAAAGTCCCCGTGTAAAAGATAGTAGATAACCTAAAGTGCTAAGAGCTTTTTGAGCGTCCTCGTATCTGAAATTGTCGCCGTTAGTCAACTCTAGCCTGCCCACATGCGTGATGGCATACCCTCGTGTTCCTTTGACCTCTTCTATATTGGGCTCTACATCTTCGACAGCATCTATTGTTACTGTCCAATCATCACTTGGCAGCACTAAACGGTGTCTGCGTTCGTTGCCCAATTGCTCATATTGCACTCGTTCGCCAACGTAGTTACAGAAATTGAGAATATGAAAGATCACGCTAGATACTTCAGTATTTACATCGCCTGTTTTCAAGGTTTGTGGTTCTGGCATTGCTGTTACATTTCCACCAGAAGTCTTTAACACTTGCCAGCTTGCAGATGAGTGATTTCCAACTTGGAGCTTTATTTGTGCAGGCGTAGATGCTGGTGAAACCTCCAATGCGGCCCATGGATCCAATTCAAACTTACAATTGATTTGTGGAAAAGGAAGTAATGCAAGGTAAATTTCGCCTTCGGTTTCTAAAGCGCGTGTTTTGTTCTCACCGTCTGGTATTTCTATTCGTATTACCTCCTTATTAAGAGAGATGTCTTCATTTGGAAGACACTTGGCATACTTGCCTCGTATGTTGGTAGGAATCTTCTGTTGCATATTCTTCATGATACTTAACCTTGTTGAATTCTTATCTGTTCTCTAAATCACCCGCTCATTCCCCCCATCGATCGGCACCTGTGCGCCCGTGGTTTTGGCAAAGAGCGGTCCGCACATCGCCACGGCCAGCGCGGCCACATCGCGCGAGGTGATTTCGGTGTGGAGGACGTTGTTGCGCTTGTATTCGTCGACGCTGAGGCCGTAGGCGGCGGCACGTTTTGCGAGCACGTCGTCCGTCCAGATGGCGGTGTCGAAGACGGCGTTGGGGTGGAGGACGTTGACGCGCACGCCGTCGCCGCCCAGCTCGAGCGCGGCAACGCGGGCGAGCTGCGTCAGCCCCGCTTTGGCGACGGAGTAGGCCGCGGCGCCCGGCCCCGGCGCGGGGACGTTCTTGGAGGCAATCACCACCACGGCGGGGTCGACGCCGAGCTTGAGAAAGGGCGCGCACCGGGTCAGCAGACGCTGGTGACTTGTGAGATTTAGCGTTATCGACTTGTCCCAGGACGCGGCGTCCATCTGTTCGATGGGCTGGCTGCTGGGAAACATGCCGGCGTTGCTGATCAGCAAATCCAGCCCGCCAAAGTGTGCCACCGTCTCGATCACGGCGTCGCGCACCGCGCCACCGTCCGTGAGATCGCAGGTGATGCCGACGACGGGGTGATCTGGTGAATCGGTCTCAAAAATTTGGTGCACGTCCGGGTTGATGTCGAGCGCGGCAACCCCAACGCCCCGGGCCACGAGCGCTTCGACGCAGGCCCTGCCGATGCCGCTGGCCGCGCCCGTCACGATGGCGACTTTGCCCTGGAGCGGCGGCGGAGTCGAGCCGCGCTTGAGCTTGGCCTGTTCAAGCTCCCAGTATTCGATGTCAAAAATATCCTGCTCGCCCAGCACGGCCCAGCCGTCCATCGCCTCGGCGCGCTGAGCGGCGGGCAGCGTGTGCTCGATCACGTCGCGGGAGATGCGCGCTTCCTTGAGCGTGTGGCCAAAGACCACGGCCCCGTGGCCCGGCCAGATCGCCCAGCGCGGCGCGGGGTCGAGCATGGTGAGCGTGCCGTCGTCGTGCCGCAGGAAATAGTCGCGATAGTCGTTGACGTAATTTTGCACGCTCCCTTCCACATCTTCACCCACAATCATTGGCGTGCGCTTGGTGCGAATCACGTGGTCGGGCGTGAGCAGGCCGCGCGTGCCGAGTTTGGTCGCGTCGTCGCGACCCGCAAAGCCAGCGATTTCTGGGCGCTGGTCGACGATGGCGTAGACGGGCTTGCCGCGGGCGTCGCTAACGGCTCGGCGCAGGCGGGCCAACGTTCGCAAATCCACGGGATCGCCCCCGGCGCTGCAAACGGCCTCACCCGCTGCCTGGGCCAGGTGCTCCTCCGCGCGGGTGACGAGCGCGAGGTGCTGCTCGTAGCTGGTGCGCGCGTCGTCGCTAAAGGTAAAGAGGCCGTGGTTGAGCAGGAGAATGCCGTCGAGGTCGGCCCAGTCGGCGTCGCTAAAGTCGCGCGTCATCTCGTAGACGGTTTTGGCGAGCACAAAGCCGGGCATCACGTAGGGGACAACGAGCACGTTGGGGCCGAGCACTTCGCGGCTGCGATCCGCGCCGTCCGGCGTGTTCGTCAGCGTGACGATGGCGTCGCTGTGCGAGTGGTCGACAAAGCGGAAGGGGATGATGGCGTGCAGGATCGCCTCGACGGAGGGGTTGGGCGCGCTCGGACCGAGCAGAGCGGCGCGCTGCCCCTGCACCATGTCGCTGTCGCTCAGGTGCTCCAGCTCGGCCATGCGCCGCAGCACGTCCAACCGCACGGGCGCAAAGCCTGTCGCTTCGATGGTTGCCAAATCCCAGCCGCTGCCCTTCACGTAGAGCACGTCGACCGGGTCGCCAAAAAGGTCGCGCGCGGTGGCTTTGACGGAGGTGTTGCCGCCGCCGTGGAGCACGAGCGCCGGGTCGCCGCCGAGCAGGCGCGAGGTGTAAACGCGCAGGGCGAGGGGATCATCGTTGAATTGGGCGGCGGTTGAGTCATTCCATTGAGATTTCATCCAAAAAGCTCTTTCATCAATTCCTGCTTTGTCATTTCGAGGTGGAGTGCCACATCGTTGCAGATACTGTTTAGCGTTCCCACGCGCAAAGCAGCATGGCGTGGTACGGTAACGCGCTGCTCCACGCCAGCCTCTGTCCGCACGAGCCGTGTATGGCTACCGCTCTGACGAACCGCCTCGTATCCCAATCGATTCAAGCGTTTGATCAAATCATCTCCACTGACATCTCGCGGAATTCTCATGCTGCCATTAACTCCTCATGGACAAAGTGAAGCCGAATTACGCCAGGACGTTCGTCGTCATCAAAGTGACATTCAACGGCATCACGAATCATACTACGTAGTTCTTCTAGCGTATCGGCCTCGGTAAAGATAGAGTGTTCCAGTGCGCGGGCTTCGTATCCACCTTCCGGTGAATCTTTTACGACAAAAATGATTTCATTGGTCATGATTTCTCCTCCTAACAACTGGTAGATAGCTGTAGTCCAACAGGACTCGATGTGTTGCAATCCTGATAGACACAGTTTAGCGGAACGAGGTCACCATGTCACAAAACGATCAGTATACACCGACGGAGGACGAACGCCGGGTTGCCGCCGAATTGACAATTCACAGCTCTGACATTCCTATAATCTCTTTAAATATAGTTGGTATGCCGAAATAAACTGGTCCACTACAACGTCGAATTCTTCCCTCTTTCGAGAATTTATTGCCGACTGTTCATCAAGCCCAAGCTCGTGGGTCTTGTCCCTAAGCATCTTTATTGCTCTTCGAAACCCATCATCTCTTGTTGGCATTGTTAACAGCAGAATGCTTTCTGTAAAATAGAAGTTGTTGATAGCTGCCAATAACTGGTTTTGTGAAGCTATGTTCTCAGAATGGTCGCTTAAGTTCAAGATAAAATTGAAGGAATTAGTATAAAGCTGTGCCGACTGCAAATGACTACTTGCAGCCTCTCGAACCTGCGCAACTATATCTTCTTTTTCTTTTCGTCTTGAACTCAAGTGTTGCCATAGTAATGTTAAAGATTGAGATAACAAAACGCCAGCAAGAGCAAAGATACCACCTACCCACGCTTCAGAAAGCATGTCTTCTCCTTGAAAAATAGCAAACCGTACTTGGTTTTAATCTGAACCAACTAAATTAATTTTCTCCGCCCACACGCTTCCCATCTCCGCCAGTTGACGCCGCATCGCCTCTGTCGATACCAAATCAGCATACGCCTGCGGCCGACGAAAGGTCGTGCCCCACGGCTCGCGCTGTCGATAGGCCCGCAGCGCGGCCAAATCAAACGTTGCCAAATAAATCCCCGCAGCCCCGCCCGCCTCCACAACCAGCGTCTCCAGCGACTTGCCGTCTGCGGCGTGGGCAATGCCGCTGTAGGCGACCGAGCGCCCGTTGAGCTGCGGCGCGGCGTAGTTGGCCATCGCAACGCCGGTCATGTTCTCGAAGGCTCTGGCGCGAAACTGCGTCAGCCGGTTGGCGTCGAGCCAGCAGGCGTTGGGCACGAGAATAATTTCCGCGCCGTGCAGCATCAAGATGCGGGCGCTTTCGGGAAATTCGCGGTCGTAGCAGATCATCGCGCCCACGTTGACCTCGCCCGCCCGCGTGTCCAGCTTGGCGACGGGAAAGTCGTCGCCCGGCGTGAGCGCGGCCTCGGCAGCGAAGGCGCAGGTGTGGACTTTGGCGTAGGTGAGCACGATCTCGCCGCGGCGGTCGATCAGGGCGACGGTGTTGCGCGGCTTGCCCGGCCAGCGTTCGAGGTAGGTCAGCGCAATCGCCATGTCGAGCTCGGCGGCCAGCGCGCGAAAGTGGTGGACAAAGGGGTCGTCGGCGTCGATGGCGTTCTCTTGCCAGGCGGCTTCGGCGTCGGGATCGGCCGGGTCGAAGAAGGAATAGCCGATGTTCCACATTTCGGGGAAGAGCGCCACGTCCGCGCCCATTGCGGCGGCTTGGCGACAGGCGTTCTCGCCCTGGCGAAGATTCCCGTCTTGATCGAAGCCGAACGAATTTAGCTGAAGCAGCGCAATGTGTAACGTGTTTTTTGTCGCAAAATTCATGAGTTAAACGTTTACCCTGTACCCCAGTGCCAGTTCATCGCCTGGCAAGCCGCGGATGCCCCAGTTGAATTTTGGGGTCTCGAAGAGGGTGATCTCCACATCCTGCGGCACAATGCCGACCGCTGCTTCAATGTTGGCATAGAGCAGCCGAATCAACCGCTTCTTGGCCTCGACGGAGCGGCCTTCAAAGAGGCTGATTTCGATAATGGTGTAGTCCTCGCTGCGGTCGGCGGGAAAGAGGAAGTTATCCGGTTCGAGCAGGAGAAAGCGGTGGAATTTCTTCTCGGCTGGATAGGCCAGCGCCTCCATCACCGCTGCATGGATGGCGGCGGAGAGAGCCTGCTGCTTGCCAGAAAGGCTTTGGCGCAGGGCGTAGATTTTGATTTGAGCCATGTGGGTTGCCAGGAAGCTCTCAACGGATGGGGGAGCGGATTGAACGGATTTGTTGGAGATTCTGTCTGGTGGGCGCAATTCAGCTTAAGGTGGGAAGTAGCGAAAGGATTCTCGCCGGTCTGGGTTCTCGCTCGCATGGCTCGGCAACTCGCTCGGAATGACAACATTGCCCCAGCCGCTGACAGCTACTCCACCAGCCGCCACTCAATCAGCGCCCCCGCGACCCAGGTCGGCGGCGGCGCGGCGTACATTTCGGTGGCGTCGGTGTAGACCAAGTCCAAAATCTCGCCGCTCATTGGGCCGCGCAGGTAGCGAAAGAGCTGGCCCGCGTCGCGCGCGTCGCTCTTGGCATCGACGCAGTGGCCGTTGTAGCCCCAGTAGTCGCCCGCCGCCAGCAGCTCGATGCCTTGGTTGATGGTTTGGCGCGCTAGGTCGAGGCCGCCCGCTTCGGGGGCGAGCGCTGCGTCGGGCGCGTCGCCGTAGCCGATGCCGTGGTGGAAGGGGTCGGCGGTGGAGACGATCACGGCCTCCTCGGCCAGCTTGGCGATTTCGTCGAAGCCGGGCAGCTCCTCCGGCTTGCCGCCGGCGAGATAGGGGTAGCGCTCAATCACCTCTGGCTCGCGTGCCGTGCCCGCAATGCCGCGCCGTTCGGTTTCGGCTTTCCAGAAGTGCCGCCAGCTCGTCAGCGCGTGATCGCCGCGCCATTCGTCGCCGCGCTCCAGCCCCGGCCCCTGGATGCCCCAGGTGGGAAATTTGCTGGGCGCTTCGCCCTCGGCCACGCGCACGCGGGCCTCCTGCATGGCGTCGGTAAAGGCGTGCAGCACGCTGATCACCAGCACGCGATCCGCGCCGCTGTCCAGCGCGGCCAGCACCGCCGCTGCAATCTGGTGGCCGCAGTCCAGCACGCCCGCGTGGGGAAAGACGACCACGCCGCCCGCGGCCAGCGTCGGCGCGAGCGGCCACTGCTGGGCTTGCTCAAGCTGGCGCAGCGTGCCCGCTTGGCCCAGCTCGGCGTGCTCGCGGGCGTAGAGTTCGTGAATTTTGGGGCGAATTTGGCTGCGATCCATGATAGTCTCCTCGACTGTTGGAACTTTTAACGCGGGGGGGCGGCGTGAACATCCCCAGATGCGAACGGTTTGCGCCAAGGGCTCGGCCAATCTCAACGCAGACTACGGCTGAATCCAGCGAAGGTTGGCCCGGTGCATTTCTTCGTAAAACGGAGGCACTGTTTCTGGTAGCTGGAACGCCTCGCCTTTTTGCAGGTGCTTCAAATAGTCGACGCTTTGCGCAATCAGCTCGCGCCCACCCAGCGGCCCGTGCGACGGAATTACCTGTTTGACGCGCTCATCCTGCTGCCACTGCTGAAGACGGCTGATCCAAACGGCCAGCGGGCTGTCCGCTGGCACGATTGGGAAGGGCGTCTCAGTGGTGTCGCCCGTCAGGAGAATCCCCTGCTCCGGAATAAACGCCACCAGGCAGTCGGCGGTGTGGCCGGGCAGATGATGCAGGTCAAGCGTCAACCCACCCAAATCAATCAGCAAATTTTTTTGAAAGACAATGGCGGGTGGCACAAGCTGCACCCCCTCCCACTGGCCCGGCTCGGCAAGCTGCTTTTGTCGCAGCTTCTCGGGCACATCCGTCTGAAACCGCGCTCGACATTGCTTGTGGCCGATAAACGTGGCTGTGGGCAAAAGCGTCGCCGAGCCCCAGATGTGGTCCCAGTCCGCGTGGCTGTAGACAACCAACACCTCTTTCGATTCAATCAGCGACAGGTACGGCTCCATATCCCTGGGGTGCGAGAGCGTATCCCAGATAACGGCCCGCTCTTCGCCGACCAAGAGCGCCCCGCGCACGTCGAAGATGTTCAGGTCTAGTTCTTGTAGCCAGAGATGCTCGTTGATCTGTTTGAGGCTCATCGGGAATTGCCCAGTCTGTGGCCGGCTCGTGTGCAAGCACTTAACTATCTTTTGGAGCAGAGCCGGCACGGGGGCGTGCCGACTCCGCCATTACGTCCACACGCTCGCGTAATCGCGTACGAACGCCGCCAACCCCGTCGGCTGGCGACCAAGCGCCCGCTCGACGTCATCCGTCACCGCTGAAGAGCTGCCGTCGCGCACCATGCCGTAGAGCCGCCACGCGCCCGCCTCTGCTTCGTCTTCGCCCTGTGGGTGATACTTAACCTCGCGGCCCAGCACCTCCGAAAAAACCTGCGCGACTTCGCCATGCGTCAGCGCTTTGCTCCCGGCGAGCGTGTACGTTTGGCCGTCGTGCGCATCCGTCGTCAGCGCGGCGGCGGCAACGGCGGCAATGTCGCGCACGTCAATGTAGGCGACGCGGCCCTCGCCCGCGGGCAGGCGGATTTTGCCGTCTTGCACAGCCGGTGCGTACCACGTGGTAAAGTTTTGCATAAAGAAGTTGGGGCGCAAAAAGGTGTGGCGAAAGCCGCTGTCTTCGATGGCGCGCTCGGCCAGGCGATGGGCTGTCTCTTCGCTAAAGCCCGCGCTGATGCCGGAGAGCCTCACAATCTGCTCGACATTCGCTTCTTGTGCAACTTCTACAAAGCGCGACACTCGCTCCGGGTCGCCGTGTGGCGTGGAGAGGAAGACGCGGTCGACGTCCGCCAGCGCCGTGCGAATCGACGCTGCATCGTCGTAGTCCATCGCGACGACGTCGACCTGCCAGCCGTGCTCGTCGGCCAGTGCTTGTGCCCGTGCCACATCGCGCGAGGCGATGCGGACCGGTTGGTTCTGCGCCAGCAGTGCGTCGGCTACTTCCGCGCCGACTTTGCCGGTGGCGCTGGTAATGAGAATCATCTTGAATCTTCCTCTATTTGTAAAAGTTATTTATGAAAATCGACATTTGGATTGACAAAACAGATGGGCGGAATTACAATCGATCGAGATAATGTTTTACGCTACTTGTGTCGATAGGGCAAATTCACCATGTTTGTTACTGTGTCACCCAAATACCAAGTCGTTATTCCCAAAGAAATCCGTGAACAGTTCCACATCAAGCCGGGCCAGAAAGTGGACGTGCTTGCCTATGGCGGGCAAATTTATTTGGTTCCCCTGCGCCCCATGCACGAGATGCGTGGATTTTTGGCGGGTATCGAGACGACGATCGAGCGCGAAGCAGACCGGGAGCTTTGATGAACGTCGTGGATTCTTCCGGCTGGCTGGAATATTTTGGCAACACGGCCAACGCCTCATTTTTTGCGGAGCCGATTGAGAACAGCGCTCAACTGCTTGTGCCCTCTGTTGTGCTCTACGAAGTGTTCAAACGCATCCTGCAGCAGCGCAGCGAGGAGGCTGGTCACCAGGCTGTCGTCCAAATGAGGCTGGGCCGAATCGTTGATTTGAACGCCGAACTCGCCCTGTATGCGGCCCAGCTTTCCCACGCGTTCAAGCTCCCCCTGGCCGACAGCATCATCCTCGCCACCGCGCGCACGCACGATGCTACCCTGTGGACGCAAGACGCCGATTTTGAGCAGATCGATGGCGTGCGCTACGTGGAGAAACGTTGAGGCTCATCTTCCACAAGTGTGCAACCATCATTTTCACTCTTTGGAAAAAGCGCTTCTACACACCTTTGTGGTAGATGAGCCAACATTAGATAGTTTGGAACCAGCTGTGGTTGATGTTCACTTGCTCGATCTCTACTTTTTGAGTTTCGACGCCCAATCCCAATTCTTTTAGCTTGTCGATCAGCAACTCGCCATCAATCAGGTCGATTGCTGGCGCACCGTCTCGCGTAGCCTCCCTCACTGCGTCTTTGGTGAAGTTGCCGGTTGTAATTAAAAGCCCTTTGTCTGCACGTCCCACCATGGCACCGCGAAAGTCTCGGACTTGGCTGACGGCAACAACTCCTTTGTAGCGCTTGCACTGAAATATCACGTGAAAACTCAGCAACCCGCCGAGTCGCATAATTCCCTTGCCGTCGATGCCTCCGTCGCCCGACTGGCCCGTCACTTCCACTTGAATAAATCCCGATTCTCGTAACAGTCTTTGAATTAGACGCTCGAAAGCGGCGGGATTCATTTTCAGCAACGCTTCAAGCAGTTCATCCCGCCACGAAGCTTCCTCAGCCGCTTCTTCTAATCTATCTGCTTGAGGCTCCACCTGCTTCTGCTTCCATTCCTTCGTCACGAATCGCTTAACCGAGGTGGGATTTACACGTTCGAGGCTACGCCCTTTTTCCGTCAATGCCCAGACACCACGGCTTGAATTTTCAAGTACGCCGTATTTCTTCAAATATGTTCTGGTCCAAGCTGACCGGTACTCGATTTCTGTACGTCCGCCTTTTTCTGGGTCGTGTAGCACCTCAAGCTGTTCGTCGGACAACTTGAGGATTTCTGTCATTCTGTTGTAGATTTCTTCAATAGTTCCGGAGCCACCCAACTCTTTCAGCGCATGAATTGTCGGATTCATCAACTCATCGTACGTGGGGATTTGTGCCATTTCACTACCTTAATAATTTTCTGAATTTCAACCAAAATCGATAGAGTCGAAACGTCCTGTGTCACCCCAAGCACTTTCAAGCCTTGAGTCAGCGCTTCCGCCGTGGCCTCTCTTACTACGACGATGCCTTTCACGTCATCGCCGCCATCGTTCAGCGTCGTACCCGCCGACGCATCTCTGCTCAACAAGTCGGTTAGAACACGGGGAAAGGGGCTTCCTACCCCTCTTCCTTATCATGCAACAACTCCAAGGTCTGTTTCTGGTTCCTCGAATTGATTTTATTGTCATGTCGCCTGTGCTTCTGCTGGCTGCTGCACACGACGCATGGGCTGGGGCCGGGCATAGGTGAGCGAGCGCCAGAGCCATTCGAACGGTCCAAAGCGGAAGCGATTTAACCACCATCGGCTCAGCGGAATTTGCAGCGCGTAGAGCACAATCGCCATCGTGAATCCCGTTGCTAGACTGATGCTGCCGTAAAGGCCAAGGCCATAGCCATACGAAAGCGTCGTCATCACAATGGAATGGAGCAGGTAGTTGCTGAGCGCCATGCGACCTACGGGCGCGAGCGGCGCGAGGATGCGCTGGCCATTCGCCGTGCGGCTAAATAGTACAATCAGCGCCACGTACGAGAGCGAGAGCAGCACGCTGCCAATGTTGAGCGCCGCAAGCTGAAGGAAAGTCTGCCAAGTGAAGGGGGTCGCGCCGAATGAACTTTGACTAAAGCCCGTGCTGGCGACGTAGAAATTGAGTGCCAACCCCAAGGGCAGCGCCCACAGCAGCAGGCGTCGAAACGAACGAATGTGGCTGCCCATGTCGGTAAACCAACCGCGCTTACCCGCACGCAGGCCAAGCAAGAACATTGCTAAAATTGAGGGTGTGGAAAACCACGACAACGTCAGCAGCAGTTGCCCAAAATCACGAAAGCGCTCGGCGGTGACCGCTGCATAGCTGCCGTTGGCATAAACGTTGTAATCTCGCGCCGCGTCGACTTCAAGCTGTTCAGCCGCTTCGGTAAAGCCAGCTTCGATGCCTGCATAGATTTCAGGGTCGGGGGCTTGACGCGCCATCTCGATACCGAAGGTGCCAACGCCGATAAAGAGCACGGGCAGCGCAATTAACACGATGGCCCAAATTAGCAGCGTGCGCGGGCCGCGATTGCGAAAAAGGAAAAGCAGCAGCAAACCTGCCCCCGCATAGAGCAGCAGGATATCGCCCGTCCACAGCAGCACGCCGTGGGCAAAGCCCAGCACAGCCAAGATCAGCAGCCGACGCAGGTAAAGCGGCACAAAGCGCGTCCCTTTGGCCTCCGATCGGCTCATTTGGATAAACATACCCAAGCCAAAGAGGAAGGAGAATAGCGTATAGAATTTAGAGACAAACAGAAAGTTGATACCAAAGAGCGCAGCTCGGTTAGCTGCCGATGCACCAGCCTCCAGCGACGACACAAACCAGGGGTTAAAAAAGTAGAACATATTGACGACGAGAATGCCAAAAATGGCAAATCCGCGGAGCGCATCAATAACAGTAATGCGCTCCGATACCTTTGTCGGCTGCAGCGGCTGAGACTGTTCAACTGATGTGTTGGTAGAAATGTTGGTGGACATAGCAACCTTTCCTTTGGTAACGGGGAGCAAAGCGGGTGTTGCGAAGCGAATTCGCAGTTTTCACTACGCAGTGTTTTCGGTTCGAGTTTCGCTCGCTGCCTAAAATTCGCCGTAAAGGTTGAACCGGTAACCCGTTCCACCGTCAGTAGCCTTCATTGCCTCAATGCCTTGCCTCGCATACACTAACCCCGCAAAAAGATACCACAGCTCCGCCAACCCACCAACCCCAATTTAGCCAGCGAAAGAATCACCATGCCGCAAAACCCAAACACCGTTCACCGGCTCACGACCGAATACAAAACCAACCCCCTCGGCCTCGACGCGCGCACGCCGCGCCTGAGCTGGCAGCTGCGCGACCCGCGCCGCGGCGTTGTGCAAAGCGCTTATCAAATTCAGGCCGCCAGCACGCGCGAGGCGCTGCTGAATGGCGACCTGCTTTGGGATTCCGAGCGCGTCGACGGCGACCAGTCGCTTCACATTGCCTTTGCTGGCCCGGCGCTGACTTCGCGGCAGCGCGTGTGGTGGCGCGTGCGCGCGTGGACGAATTGGAGCGAAGAAACAGATGGCGGGCCGAGCGCGTGGAGCGAAGCGGCGTGGTTCGAGATGGGGCTGCTGGACGTGGAAGATTGGCGGGCCGCGTGGATCGCGCCGCCAGCGGATGATCCGTCGGCCTCGCAGCCGTGCCCGCTGTTGCGCACGGAATTTGCCGCACAGGGCGACGTTGTCTCCGCGCGCCTCTACGTCACGGCGCTGGGGCTCTACGAGGCGCAGCTCAACGGCCAGCGCGTCGGCGACCAAGTGCTGACGCCGGGGTGGACGAGCTACCACAGCCGCGTCCAGTACCAAACGTATGACGTGACCGAGCTCGTGCAGAGCGGCGACAACGCACCAAATAAAAATGTACTGGGCGTCACGCTCGGCGACGGCTGGTATCGCGGCGTGATCGGCTTCCACGACCAGCGCAATTTCTACGGCGAGCGGCTGGCGCTGCGTCTCCAGCTTCAGCTTGACTTGGCGGATGGACGCACCCAAGTGGTCACCAGCAACGCCGACAGCTGGCGCGCGGCCACCGGCCCGATCCTGGCTTCGGACATCTACAACGGCGAAAGCTACGACGCACGGCTCGAACGCGACGGCTGGGCCGCGCCGGGCTACGACGACAGCAGTTGGGAAACTGTCGAAGCTTTTGAGCCGCCCGCCATCGAGATTGTCGCGCCGGAGGGGCCGCCGGTGCGGCGCGTGCAGACGTTGGCTCCTGTCGCCGTGATCGAGGCCCCGAACGGGGAGACGCTCGTCGACTTCGGCCAGAATTTGGTTGGCTGGGTGAAGTTGCGTCTGCCCGATGGCCCAACCCGCGCCGGCGACAAAATCACGCTGCGCCACGGCGAGGTGCTGGACGGCGAGGGCAATTTGTATACCGACAACCTGCGCACGGCCCAGCAGAAAATCAGCTACATCGCGCGCGGAGGAGAAGAATTCTACGAGCCGCATTTTACCTTTCAGGGCTTTCGCTACGTTTCCGTGGCGGGCTGGCCCGGTGGCTTGGGCAGCGACAACGTCGGCGACGCGCTGACGGCTGTTGTCGTCCACTCGGACATGGCGCAGACGGGCACGTTCGAGTGCTCGAACGAGCTGCTCAACCAGCTTCAGCACAACATCGAGTGGGGGCAGCGCGGCAACTTTGTCGACGTGCCGACGGATTGCCCGCAGCGCGACGAGCGCATGGGCTGGACGGGCGACGCGCAGGTCTTCGTCCGCACGGCGGCTTTTAATTTCAACGCGGCGGGCTTCTTCGCTAAATGGCTGGGCGACCTCGCCGCCGAGCAGCCCGTCGACGGATCGGCGGCGGGCGCGGTTCCCCACGTCGTGCCCAACGTGCTCAACCGCTTTGCCTCGGATGCGCTGCTGGCGGCCAACGAGTTCAAGGGCTTTGGCTCGGCGGCCTGGGGCGATGCGGCAACCATCTGCCCGTGGACGATTTATTTGTGCTACGGCGACAGGGCGCTGCTCGCCCGCCAGTATGACAGCATGAAAGGCTGGGTCGACTTTATTGCGGCGCAGGCGGGCGACAATTTGCTGTGGGAGAGCGGCTTTCACTTTGGCGACTGGCTCGCGATCCAGCTCGGCGACGACCGACGGCCCGATCCGGTTACCTCCGGCGCGCTGATTGCCACAGCCTTTTTTGCACGCTCGACAGAGTTGGTTGCGCTGTCGGCGGCGGTGCTGGGTAAACGTGAAGATGCCGCGAAATATCGCGCACAGTTTGAGGAGATCCGCTGCGCCTTCTGCGACGAGTTTGTCTCGCCCAACGGGCGCGTCGATGCGGGGACGCAGACGGATTACGTGCTGGCGCTGCACTTTGATCTGCTGCCGGAGCAGCAGCGCGTGCGGGCCGTCCAGCGGCTGGTCGACAACATTCGCGAGCGCGGCAATCACCTCTCCACGGGCTTTGTCGGCACGCCGTATTTGTGCCACGTGCTCAGCGAAAACGGCCACCTCGATGTGGCGTACGATTTGCTGCTGCAGGAGGAATATCCCTCCTGGCTCTACCCGGTGAAGCTCGGCGCGACCACAATTTGGGAGCGCTGGGACGGTATCCGTCCGGATGGTTCATTTCAGAACGTGGGCATGAATTCGTTTAACCACTACGCCTACGGCGCGATTGGGGACTGGATGTACCAGGTGGTAGCGGGAATTGAGCTGGAGCCGGGCGACAAGTTTGAGACGCCTGGCTATCGGCACATCCGCATTCAGCCGCAGCCCGGCGGCGGGTTGACGCACGCACGGGCGTCGCTGGATTCGCTTTACGGCAGGATTGTTTCGGCTTGGAAGCAGACGGAGGAGGGCTTTGTGCTCGAGGTAGAGATTCCGGCCAATACGCGGGCGACGGTGCGGATTCCCAACGCGCGGGTCGCGCAGGTGCGGGAAGGGGACGTTGCGATTGGCGAAGCAGCAGGGGTCGAGCGGGTCGAGCAGGTGGGGGAGGCGGTGGCGGTCGAGGTGGGGTCGGGGGCGTACCGCTTCTGTTTAGGGAAAGGCTGATACAGCACAACGTAAGTAGCTCGACAGATTTTGCACCACGAAGACACCAAGACACGAAGCAGAAGCGAGAAACCAGCAGTGGCGCGACCGGCCAACTTACGCTACCATAGGGCATCTCCCATCTTCACCAACAGAAAGATTTCCATGGCCCATGCTACCCCCGGTTCACAAACCGATTTACCAACCAACCCGCAAGTCGTCGTGATCCTCAATCCCCACGCCAACTGGGACAAAGCCGGGCAGATGGTGGACAAGCTGGAACAGACGCTGGGCGAGCTCGACGCGCCCTACCTCGTCGAGATGACGAACGAGCCGAACCACGCCACGGCGCTGGCGCAGGAGGCGGTGGCCGACGGCGCGCGCGTCGTGGTGGCCGCGGGCGGCGACGGCACGGTGAACGAAGTCGTCAACGGGCTGGGGCGGGCGGGCGAGGCGGCGACCGGCGTGGCGCTGGGCGTCTTTCCGCTGGGCACGGGCAACGACTTTGCCGAGATGGTCGGCGCGCCGCTCCAGCTGGAGGAGACGAGCCAGCGCATCGCCCGCTACCTGCGCGACGGCAGCGGCGCGCGCCAGATCGATATGGCCCGTGCGCAGATCGAGACGCGGGACGGCCAGTCCATCGAGCGCTACATCGACAACAACATGGGCATCGGGCTGGAGGCGCGCGTCACCGTCGAGAGCCATCGCCACAAGAATCTGCCGGATTCGCTGGTCTATATAGTCGGCGCGCTGCGGGCCATCATCCGCTACGACACGGCCCCCATGCAGATCGAGTGGCGGACGGCGACGGGCGACACCCACCGCCACGACGACAACACGCTGCTCGTCTCCGTTGGCAACAGCCCGCGCACCGGCGGCGACTTCTACGTCACCCGCGATGCCGTCATGGATGACGGCCTGCTCGACCTCGGCATCAGCGCCCCGCACCTCTCGCGCTTCCAGCTGATTCGGCTCATGGTGCGCGCCCTGCGCAACCAGCCCCTCAGCGTCGACGCCATCCGCATCGAGCGCTGCCAGCGCTTTACGCTCGACTGCCCCAGCGGCACGACGATCCACATCGACGGCGAGGTGATCAGCGAATGCGTCACGCGCATCGAGTGCGAAGTGCTGCCGGGTCGGCTGCTGGTGCTGGCGGACAAGCGCACGTAGGGGCTTGTAAGCGGGCGTGCTTTATGTCAAGTCATAGGCGATTGGGCAACGAAAGACTTCTGTCACTGTCCATAGCCGGACAGCTTACACCATTTTGTCTGGACAGTGACTGTCACTGGCTCCTCAAACTCCCGTTCCCGACGCAACTTTACTTTAGATCGGACTTCCCAGATCGGAGCCACCGCCGTGATCGCCCGCCTCCTCAATTTTAACAGCCACTATCGACAGCCGCGCGGGCTCATCGGTCGCTGGATAGGTGGGCGCATGGCGAGGCAGCACGAGCCGGAAAACTCGTGGACGCTCGACCTGCTGGACGCACGGCCGACCGATCACGTGCTCGAAGTTGGCTTTGGCCCCGGTGCGGCGGTGGCGATGCTGGCGGCGCGCGTGCCGGAAGGCCGCGTGAGCGGGGCGGATTTTTCGGCGGCGATGGTGCGCGCGGCGCGGCGGCGCAATCACGCCGCGGTTGAGCAGGGGCGCGTCGACCTGCGCGAGGCCGATGTCACCGGCCTGCCCTTTGGAGACGCTGAATTTGACAAAGCCTACAGCATCCACTCGATCTACTTTTGGCCGGCGCCAGCGGTGGCCCTGCGCGAGCTGCACCGCGTGCTCAAGCCGGGCGGCTGGCTCGTGCTGACGCTGATGCCGGAGGAGCGAATGCTGGCCGACTTTCCCGTGTCGGACGAGGAGGAGTCGGGCTTTACCAACTACACGGGCGCTCGCTTGGTGGAGATGTTGGGGGAGGCGGGCTTTGAGTCTGTGCGCATCGAGGATGAAGGCCATTCACAGCGCCGCTCGAACTACTCGGTGATCGGCGTGAAGTAGGGCACGCCACGGCGTGCCCTATCGAATTGCTCACCACCGGGCTGCCAGCAAAATCTGGCAGGGGCTCGTGATCCTGTACGCCGCCTGCCCCGACGCCTTTGTCGGCCCGGCCGAGCGCGACGCGGACGACGCCGCGCTGCTCGCCATCAGCCGAATGGTGGGGGCGCAATCAGTAGGTCACCCATGCTTGGCTACGTGACGGAGCTGGCACACCTGACGTGGCAGCTGTTTACCGTGATGCTTCGGTTGTCACCCCGTCACACAGCCTAAGCTTTACCCAGAAGTTGGGAAGGAGCGGCGAAGCGGGAAGGGCAGAAAAGGACCCCCATCCCCGGCCCTTCCCCCGTGAGCAGGGGAAGGGTGACTGGTGGAGGAAGCGGTCACAAAGTGATTGGCTCGCTTTGTTTAGCGAGCGGGCGATGTTGCAGAACAGTCGCAGAGCCATCGAGTCAACGGAAGTCCCCTCCCTGCTCGCGGGGAGGGGGTTGGGGGTGGGGTTCTGCTTGGCCCGCGACGCAGCGAGACTCGGCGGCGACTTCTGGGTAAAAGCAAGCACACAGCGGAGCCTATGTGCCCTACGCGGGCGATCCAGCCCGTTGCGCCCCGCTACTCCAGCGCCACCCCGTCCACGTAGAAGGTCGTCGGGTTGCTGTCGTCCGTATGGGCGGTAAAGCGTACGGTGAGCGTCTCGCCCGCGAGCCCTTCGACGCGGTAAGCGCGGCGATACCAGAAGCCAAAGTACGCGTTGTGCTGCACGGAGAAGCGCGACGACGATCCCGCGATCGTCACCTCCATCTCCAGATAGTCGGCCCGGTCAAAGACGTTGTCCTTTGACCAGTAGTAGCTCAACACCCCATCCGCCGGCACAACCACCGTCTGCTCTATCACATCCGTCGAGTTGTTTTCGCCGCCGAGCCGCGCGCTCAAGTTGCCAAAGCGCACGCGCTCCTCCGTAATCAGCTCCTCGGACGAGGCGATCCAGTTGGCCGCCCCCGCCTCGAAACCGCCGTTGACGATGGCGTTATTCGGATCCGGCACGACGGGGGGGAAGGGCGTGGGCGAGACGGTGGGCCGGGCTGTGGGGGCAGCGGTGGGCACGGGCGTGCTCGTGGGGGCAGGCGTCGAGGTCGGTGGGGCGGCGGTTGGCTGGCCAGTGGCGGGCGGCGTGGCGGGCGGCGGTGCGCTGTTGCTGACGGCTGCAAAAGCATTGATGCGACCACACGTCCACGCGCTGCCCGTGCCGCTGATGGCGTCCGCCGTGCTGCAGAGGCGGCTGCGGATTTGGTCGTTGCTCAATCCCTGCGAAGCCAGCAGACCCGCCAGCCCGGCCACGTGCGGCGCGGCCATCGACGTGCCGCTAAAGCGCGTGTAGCGACCGTTCGTGTAGGTCGAAACGATGCGGTCGCCGGGCGCGGCGAGCTCGACGTAGCTGCCGTAGTTGGAAAAGCCGGCGCGCGCGTCGTTCTCGCCGGTTGCGGCCACGGCCACGCAGTTGTTGAGCGCCGCCGGGTATTCGGGGCGCTCGCGTCCGCTGTTGCCCGCGGCGCACGTCACGAAGACGCCGTTGTTCCAGGCGTAATCGATGGCCTGCTCCATCGTCCGCGAGCTGGCCCCGCCCAGGCTCAGGTTGATTACGTCCGCGCCGTTGTCCGTGGCGTAGATAATGGCGCTGGCGATATCGGCCAGCGAACCGGAGCCAAAGCGATTGAGCGCCCGCAGCGGCAGGATCGAGCAGTGGGGGCACATGCCCGCCACGCCAGCGCCGTTGTCCGTCTCCGCCGCAATCGTGCCGGCCACGTGCGTCCCGTGGCCGTTGAGATCGCCGGGATCGTTGTCGTCGTCGACAAAGTCGTAGCCCGCTAGCATGTGGTCATTCAAATCGGGGTGATCCGTCTGCACGCCCGAATCGATCACGGCGACGATTGCGTCGGCGCTGCCGCGCGTCACGTCCCAGGCGTCAAAGGCGTCGACGACCGCCCAGGCCCACTGATCGTTCAACA
The DNA here is from genome assembly GCA_965213535.1 of Caldilineaceae bacterium. Taxonomy (GTDB): domain Bacteria; phylum Chloroflexota; class Anaerolineae; order Caldilineales; family Caldilineaceae; genus JBCCFC01. The sequence goes on along the minus strand of OZ243888.1, from coordinate 3,324,075 downwards.
GCTCATCGTTGGGCACAAAAGCGGGGGGCGCAGCGGCGGGGACATCAAGCGGGACGGTTGCCGTGTAGAGATAGTTGGGCTCGATCAGCTCGACATTGGGATCGTTGCGATAGCTGTCCAGCAGATTCTGCGCGCTCTCCAAATCCGACGCGGCCACCAGTTGGGAGACGTCCAGCAGCTCGATGTTGAGCGGCGCGGTCGAGGAAATGGGCGAGGTGGTCGTGGTAAAAGCGGTGGCCGAGGCGCGCACCTCCTCCGGCGTGCGCCAGACGATCACGTATTCGCCGGGCACGGCGGGTGCGCTGGGATTGAGCAGCGGATCGTTGGCCGGGTCGTTGGGGTCGGGCTCACCGGGATCGGGCTCGTTGGGATCGGGCTCGTTGGGATCGGGCTCGTCGGGCTCGCTGGGAATTGTGCCGCCACCGTCGCCATCGCCGCCGTCCGCCTGCACGAGCGGCAGATAGACTGCGCCGTCGCTCGGTGTTTCCTGGCCGCGCACCGTGGCCTGGCCCAGCGCGGCCAGGCCGAGCAGCACGAGGGCTGCCATCAGCAATCGCTGTTTCATATTAGAATCTCCGTTAGATGTAGCCGCTAAATGTAGCCGCTAAGTGTAGCCGCTCGCGTTGCTGCGAAGGAGGGGAGCTTGGCGGCCAGGCCGCAAAGGCTTGCTTCGCGGCTCGACGCGCCCGTTTGGGAACGGCGGGAACTGATTCCCCATTGTACCAACGCAGACGTGTGCACGCTGGTTACGCGGGGTACGCCCGGTGGACGCCCAGTGGACGGCTGGCTCGCAATACAAATACGTTGGATTAGTACGTCCACACGCGCGGCAGCGGGCGCTCGCTTGCCAACAAGCGCTCCAGCAGCAACCGACGGTGCTCGGTTAATTCGTTGCGGTAGGCTGCCTCCGCCGCCACGTTGTGATAGTCGCCGTGGAGCTGGCGCAGATCGAAGAGCGATTCGCTGCCGTCGGCGTGGGCGAGGTAGCGGAAATCCGCCGTGCGCAGCGATTTCCAGCCGTTGCCCTCCGTCAACGCAAGTTGGTTGGCGCGCTGGCTAACGCGCTGGCCGCTTTGGGCGACGCTGCCGGTCGCATCGACAGCGAGCAGGGGGAAGAGCGATTCGCCCTGTAGATGCGCCGGTTTTTGCACGCCAACGGCGTCGAGCAGCGTCGGCACTACGTCGATGGCTTCCACCACGTCGCCAAAGCGCTGCCCCATACAACGGCCATTCTGATCCGGCACGCGCACGAGCAGCGGCACGCGGCTGGCCTGGTCGTGCGCCGGGTAGCCCTTGCCGTAGCGCAGGTGCTCGCCCAGCCACTCCCCGTGATCCGAGGTAAAAACGACCACCGTCTTCTCCGCCAACCCCGCTTCGTCCAGATAATCCAAGATGCGCCCCACGTGGTGGTCCACCTCGCTAACCATGGCGTAGTAGCCGTGGCGGGCGGCGCGCAGTTGGGCGTCGCTAAAGAGCTCGTCGGCGGCATCGTCGTCATCGGTCGCGGGCGGGCGCTCGGCCTCCACCGCCGCCGGAAAGGTCGGCAGGGCAAAGGTTGCGGGGTCGTACAAATCGAGAAAGCGCTGGGGCGCGATCCACGGCGCGTGGGGCGAGTAGAAGCCGCTGATGCAGAGGAAGGGCTCGCTGGCTCCCACGTGGCGGTGCAGAAAATCCAGCGTGCGCTCGGCGACAAAGGCCGTGTGCGTGGCCTCGTCGTCGGCAAAGGGATCGCCGCCGCCAAAGGGGATGGGGCGCAGAAAGTCGAAGCGCCCGCCGCCGTCCGTTGCGTTTTCGGTGGGGTGCGCCACCGGATCGTCGACCTGCATGGTCTCGTACCAGCGAGCGGCGTTGGGCGGCAGCCCCGCGCTCAGAAAGTCGAGCTGGTGGGGTTGGGTGCGGCGCATCCAGGCGCGGTAGGCGTCCTCGTAGGGGCCGGGCTCATCGCTGATTTCGAGCACGTCAAAGCCGTAGTCCGGGTGCGGCTCGCGGTGGTCGCGGTTGGCGTGGGGCAGAAAGTGCAGCTTGCCCACGTTGGCGCTGCGGTAGCCGTACCCCTTTAGCAGGCGCGGCAGGGTGACGGCGTCGCGCGGGAGGGGCACGCCCATGTGCGTGATGCGCAGCGTGGACGGATATTGGCCCGTGAGAAAGCTGGCGCGGCTCGGCATACAGACGGGGCTCTGCACAAAGTAATGGTCAAAGTTGGCGCTCTGCGCGGCGAGCCGATCCAGATTGGGCGTCTGAATGTCGGCGTTGCCGTTGGCGTGCAGCGTATCCCAGCGCTGCTGGTCGGTGTAGAGGATGAGAAGGTTGGGGCGCTGCATGGTAGCTCCTTACTGGTGTGCAATGTGGATCCGCCACAAGTTGTTATCGGATTGTCAGGCGACACGTCGGCAATCTGTGGCATACTGTCTGAGTTGAATGGCCAAATTCGGAATGCACGCTTGCTCATTGCGTAACAATTGGTGTACGACGAGCGTCGTGGCTTGTGATAATATGGCTAAGCGTTACTGATTTAGACTAATTACTTTATAGACTTCATAGATATGGAGGGCACTGTGAGTACCCCACCCGCCTCTCCGGCCCAGCCGCAGGGAAACCCCAATTGGATCACGGACGAGCCAGCGGCCACCGCCGATACCAATCCGCCCAACGTTCCGTACGGCAACGCCTATACCCGGGGTGATCTCACCCCTGGCGCATATGCTGCGGATAAACAGGGCCAGCGCGATTCCGCGCAAACCGGCCCCGTGCAAAGCGACTACATCCAGGATGATACTTGGACGGGGCCTGCCGTTGTGCCCCAGCCGACCGGTTATCCACGCAATCCCCGCCTGCGCGGCACGCCAATGCTCGCGCCGCGCGGTCAGTCGGGTCGGGCTCCCTCTAAGCTGGTGCAGATTTTGCTCGTCCTGCTGGCTCTTCTCTTGGTCATCGCGCTCGCGGCGACCCTGGTTGTTTATCAGCCGGGCTCGCTGGCAACAGTGCTGCCGGAAGACTCTCAAGAGGTTGCCCAAACAGGCGACAGCAGCGACGTGTTCGTCGTGCCCGAACGGCGGGAGGAGAGTGAGCAGAACGCTGCGGATGATACCCCAAACGATGCATTAACGGAAAGCGGGGTAGACAATCCGTCCGTCGCCGCCCCAGCTGATCCGCAAGTCGCCCCTTTAGCCGATGCGAGCAACGCCGATGAGGCTGCCCCGTCGACAGCGCCCCCGGCAGAGCGCTCGGCTTCGATGCCAACCGCTGCGCAGCTCTTTGTCCAGGCTGCAGCTGCCTTTAACAACGACGAGTGGCTCCAGGCCGTTGAGTTTTACGAGCAGGTGCGCGCGCTGGATGCAGGCTATCAGCCTGAGCGCGTCGAGGAAAATTTGCGGCTGGCCTACAGCAACGCAGCGGCCCAGCTGCTCGCCGAGGACGCCGCCACCATCTCGACCGTTGAGTCGGCGCTGCAGCTCTATCGCCAGGCGCTGGCGCTGGCCCCGGACGAGGAGACGACTCAAGCGCAAAGCGAACGGCTCAACAGCTTTATCGTGGGCAGCCGCGCCCTGCGTCTGCGCGACCCCGAAACGGCCATCGAGCGGTTGGGTCCTTTCCTCGAAAACGCCGACGATCCCCTGAGTGAGCTGGCGACCAGCCAGCTCTACAATGCTTACCTGCTGCTGGGTGATGAATTTATGCGCGCGGACTCGGATGACCGGGCCGTCGAGAACTTCAATGCCGCCGCGGCGCTGGACGTTGCCGATCCAACAGCGCTGGTGGCGCGCCTGACGAGCCTGAGTCGGCTCGAGCTGGTAGACGTTTCCCAGTTCAACGCCGCCGCCCAAGCGCTAATCGCCCTGCCGCTTCCCGATCGTGACGCTGCGGCGAGCACAGCGGCGGATGACTCGGTAGTGAATGACTCGGTAGTGGATGACTCAGCGGCAGAGGAGGCGGCGAGGGATGCGCTCGCTGCTGTTGACAGTGTCGCGGTTGAATCAGCCCCGGCCGTACAGGCCACGGCGCTCCCGACAACAGTCGCTCCCATCGCGATTGCGCCTACCCCCGTGCCGTCTCCCACAGTGCTTCCCACTGCGCTTCCTACCGTGCTTCCTACCGTTGGAGCCACAGAAACAGAAGCGCCAACGGCAGGGGATGTAACTACGGCGACGGATTTGCTGACGACCACGGACGTGGCCACGGCAGCGGATTCGCTAACGGCGACGGCGGCGCTCTCGGAGGAATCTGAAACAGACCCCGTAGTTCGCTCCACGCCGTCGGGGTGCGCAGGCCAGCGGGCCGTGATAACGCAGCCGCTCCCCAGCGCCGCGGTCAGCGGTGTCATCACCGTGAGAGGCAGCGCGATGCACGAAGACTTTGGATTCTACAAGCTGGAGTTTAGCCCGGTTGGTGCGGAGAATGTCGCCTGGTTTGCTGGCGGCGAGCGGCCCGTAACCGCAGGTTCGCTGGGCACTTGGGACACAACAGATCAGCCCAACGGCGACTATCTCATCAGCCTCACCGTTGTCGACGATTTGGGGAACTACCCGTCGCCCTGCAGCGTTCGAGTTCGGGTGCAGAATTAGCTATTTTCAAGTAGTTCAAGTTCCATAGCGCGCGGCGAGTGGCAGATGATTGGCCACTCGCCGCGCTTCTGTTTTGGCCCTTTGGCGTTTCTCTAGCTGCCCGTCCGCAAATTGAAAGTCTGTTGTAAGCTCGAAGCTGCACAATTTGCTATACACTATGCTTATTCGCTACGGTAAATGTACGATTAGACTATACGATTAGGAGTTGAACACTGTGGTCCGTCCCGCCTTACTTCGCCTGCTGGAAAGCTATTTTCGCCATCGGTGGCTTTACCTGCTGCCCATCTTTGTAATGCTGTCCATTGGGGCCGCTTACATTTTAACCGAGCCACCGACCTATCTCTCGGCCGGCACGCTGCGCATTCAAAAGGAATCGCTGCTCGCCTCGCTGACGGATTTGCGCAACGAAGGCTTTAGCTACGTGACGCCCGCCGAGGAGACGGTCAGCGAGCTCAACGAGCTGATCAACTCCAACGCCTTTATTCGCGCCGTAATTCGCAGCACGGATTTGGAAGGCCAAATGAACGACGGCAGCGAGTCCGTCAACCGTGCGATCTCCGAAGCGCGCCGCGCCATTTGGGTGCAGCCGCTGGGCAATAATTTGATCAAGGTGGGGAGCTCACACGAGGAGCCCGAAGTTGCCTACCAGCTTGTTCGCTCCACGGTGGACACGTACATCAGCTCCAAGATCAACGAGAGCTTGACGGAGAGCGAGGCCGCCCAGACCTTCTTTACCGATGTGATCGTCACCTATCGCAGCAATTTGGTGCCCGCTCAACGCGAGCTCGTCGACTACTTGACCGACCACCCGGAGCCCATTCGCGGCGACCGGCCCGCCATCGAGGAGGCCGAAATTGCGCGCCTGCGGGCGGACGTGACCGACGCCCAAGAGCGACTGCGGAATGCGCAGATCAACGAAGAAAACGCGCGCCTGGCCCAGGCGCAGACGGAGAGCGACGTGCGCCAAACTTACTTTGAGCTGGATTCGCCCAGCCTGCCCACCGAGCCCAGCCAATCCCTGCGCGACCTCGTGATCACGCTGGCCGTCTTTGGCGCGATTGGCGCGTTCTTGTCGCTGATTGGCATCGTGGGCGGCGCGCTGCTGGATCGCACCTTCCGCTTCCCGGTGGACGTGCGCCAGAGCCTGCACCTGCCCGTGCTGGGCATGGTTCCCGTCGCCGCTGAAGAGGCAGCAGCATCACGCACCGGTAGTTCGCCCCACACCGCACAGGCGAGCCGCCCAGCTACCCAGTTCGATCTGGGTCCCGATCCGGTCAACGTCAACTCGAGCACGGGCGCTCGCCCCAACGACCGCAACGGGAGCGGCCCAAAAAAGGCGGTCAATCCGTTTGGGCAGCGCACGCGCAACTCGTAACGTCGTCTTTACTTTAGTAATAATTTCTGGCTCCAGGCCGATATCAATATGAGCGAAACGAAATCCTTGGCCAAAAACACGTCTATCCTCATGGCGTCGCAGTTGACGACGTGGGGGTTGACGCTGCTGTTGATGGTCTTTCTGCCGCGCTACCTAGGCGATGTCAACGTCGGCAAGCTCTACCTGGCCACGGGCATCTGGGCCATTGTCGGCGTCGCGATCACCTTTGGCACGGATATGTTGCTCACCAAGGAGATCGCGCGGCGACCGGAGCGCACCGGCGAGCTCTTTAGCACCGCCATTCTGCTGCGCGTGCTGCTCTTCGTCCTGGGTTACGGGCTGACGCTGTTGACGCTGCGCCTGGTGAACTATCCGCCGTCCACCGTCTACGTGGCGGCCATCATCGGCGTGGCGACGCTGCTGTGGCAGTTGGGCAACGTCTGCCAGGCGGCGCTGCAGGGGCTGGAGCAGATGCGCTATATTGCCGTGGGCAACGTGGTCAGCAAAGCCGTTTACGCCGTGATTAGCATTGGCCTGCTGCTGGCGGGCTGGGGCCTATACGCCGTGGCCGCCGTGGTGGCGCTTTCGGCGTTGGTCAACCTGGCGGTGCAGTTTGTCTCGCTGCGGCGGCTGCACGACCTGCCCTTCTCCGTCAGCCTCGAAGCGGGGCAGCGGCTGCTGCGCGCGGGCGCGCCCTACTTTTTGATCAGCGTCTTTCTGGTTGCCTATATGCAGATGGATATTGTGATCATCTCGCTGCTCGTCAGCGACGAGGCGATTGGCTGGTACGGCGCGGCGGATCAGCTCTTTGGCACGCTGCTCTTTATCCCCACCGTTTTTATGACGGCGGTCTTTCCCGTGTTTTCGCGCATGTTCATTGGCTCGCGCGAGCTGGGGCCGGGGGCGGAGCAGAATCTGGAAGCGCTCAACAGGCTGTTGAGCAAAAGCTTCGAGACGCTGCTGCTGCTGAGCGTCCCCATCGGCCTGGGTATTCTAGCCATCGCCGGCCCGCTGGTGTTGCTGATTTTTGGGGAGACCTTTGCCCCGAGCGGCCTCATTCTGGCTATCTTTGGCATCGTGTTGATCCTGACCTACCAGAACATGCTGCTTGGCCAGTTCCTAATTTCCATCGACCGCCAAAATGCGTGGACGATTGTGATGGCCGTGGCTACGCTGGCCACCATCCCGCTTGATCTGGTGCTGATTCCCTGGGCTGCGCAGACGCTGGGCAACGGGGCTGCGGGCGGTGCGCTCGCCTTTGTGGCAACGGAAAGCGCCATGATGATTGTCGGCTTTGTGCTGCTGCCCAGCGGCGCGCTTAACCGCGGCATGGCCGGGCGCGCGGCGCGCACGCTGCTGGCCGGGCTGGTGATGGTCGCGCTGGTGTGGCCGCTGCGCGAGATGTTTATCGCCGTGCCCATCGCCGCGGGCGCAGCAAGCTATGTTGCGATGGTGCTGCTGCTGCGCCTCGTGCCCGCGGAGGATATGCGTCTGCTGCGCGAGCTGGCGCAGGGGCTGCTCGCCCGCGTGCAGCGCCGCGCTGTGGAACCAGCCAACCTGTAAACTTGTCCCTGTTGCTTGACCCGTTTGCAGAGAAAGCGAGTTATGGGTCTTTAGTATGGAGTGTACCAACAAGTTTGTGCGTGGTGCGTGGTGCGTATAACCGGTACACGCACCACGCACCACGCACTACAAACTATCAAGAACTGCTTTAGAAACACTATCACGCGAAGACCGCGAATCATAAAGAAACCAAACGCTTATGTTAAACCTTGAATCACCGCCTCGCCGCAGCCGCCTGGGCTTCTGGCGCAAAATAGACGAACCAACAGAGAGCGCGTCGATTGTGCTGCAGCTGCGAAACGGCCCGACGCTCTATCGATTTGCACCCAGCACGGTCGATTCGCTGCGCCATGCGACGACGCGCCTCATGCGTGACGAATCGCTGCCCAAGCGGCTGGCGCTCGTCTCCGCCCTGCGCGGCGAGGGCGTCACGCACATCGCCCAGGCCCTGGGCACGACGCTGGCCCACGACACCTCGCTGCGCGTCTGCGTGGTGGATTTGAACTGGCATTTCCCCCACAACAGCTGGCGCTTGCCACAGGCCAGCCCCGGCGTAGCTGGCGTAGTAGACGGCGTCGCGACGCTGGAGAATACGCTTGTTCCCACCACCTACGACAACTTATCCCTGCTGCCGTCCGGCCACGTGCCCGCGCTGCGCCGGCCGGTGGTGGCGCGCAACGTCGGGCTCAAGACGATGCTCAACGAGCTGGACGAACACTTCGACCACGTGATCTTTGACGTGCCCGCCATCCTCGCCACGAGCGACGCCATTGTGCTGGCATCGCTGGCCGAGGGCTGCTGCCTCGTCGTGCGCCACGGCTCCAGCTCCATTTCGCTCGTCGAGCGCGCGCTGGACGAAGTCAGCCACGTGCCGCAGCTGGGCGTGATTCTCAACGCCGCCGAGATCACTACGCCCACGCGTCTGCTGCGCTGGATTTCGCCGGATTGACCCGGATTGAACCCCATGAAGCTATTCTTGCTCTTTCTCATGGCCTGCTTTGTCAGCGGCATGGTGCTGGATCGCGTGCCCGAGCGCACGCGCTTTCTCGTGATGCTTGCTGGCACGGTTCTGCTGGTGGCGGGCTACTTTTTATTTGACCGCTTGATTTGAATAGAACAGGGGTGTGTTGAAATTTAGGAGAGATCGCGCAAAAATTTTTTGCTGATCTCGATTCGTCTGCTCAGCCCATTTGTGGACCCGCTCGCTAGGGCAGTTCGCTCCCGGCTACAATGCATCTGTGGAGCAGGGCCTATACATCGGAGATTTCAATGACAACCCCTGCAAACGTTGGCAAGAGCTTCGCCACCTTTGGCGCCGGGCGGTCGCTGGAACCGCAGGTGACAAACGCGCTGCGCCAGGAGTTGGCGGAGTACAGCGAGGACGAACTCTACACCATTAGTGCCGTCTATGTGTGGCGCAAGCCGTAAGTGGGTGGCGTCGGTAGCCACTTCAGATTTAGCAGGTCGTCTGCAGTATCGGGAAGCCTTGATTGATTCGACACAACTTGTATAGCAAGGAAAATTAAATTGACAAGTATGAATAAACGATTGACGGTTGTTTTGCTCTGTTTTTTAGTCGCTGTTCTCAGCGTAGGCTGTTCGCTCTTTGGCAGACAATCCGGCGGCGACGAAGCCGCTTCCCCGGTGGAGCAGACGGAGCTCGACATCGCGGCCGTCGACGGCACGGATCGCTCGACGACTACGCTCGCCGGGCGCACCACCGCCGCGGTGGCGGGCCAGCGCGTGGTTTATGACGAAGCGCTGGGTAGCGAGTGGCAGGACTGGTCTTGGAGCACAAGCTCGGATGTGGCGAGCAGCGCATTTGCGCACAGCGGCGAAACGTCGTTCCAAGTCACCATCGATGGTGCGTGGTCGGCCTTTTATTTGCACACCACCGAGCTGCTGGACGCGCGCGACTATGATCTCGTGCGCTTTTGGGTGCACGGTGGCGAGCAGGGTGGGCAGCAGCTGCGTTTTGTGCTGGCGGACGGCGGCACCAATTTCCTGGAGGAAAGCGTCGAAGTTCTGCCGCGGGCCAACGAGTGGACGCTGGTCGAAATCGACCTGAGCACCTTGGGCGCGTCGGACGAGATCAGCGGTTTGGCCTGGCAGGATAATGCTGGCGAACCCCAGGCGACCTTCTACCTGGACGACCTCGCCTTTGTCGATTTGGACCTGCCGCCCACGCCCACGCCCGCGCCCGTCACCGGGCCGACGCTGCGGGTGGATGTCGCGGCGGTGCAGCATCCGATCTCGCCGGAGATTTACGGCATCAACTATGCGGAAGAGGCGCTGGCGGACGAGCTCAACCTGCCCGTGCGCCGCTGGGGCGGCAACGCCACCACCCGTTACAACTGGCAGCTTGATACGGCCAATCGCGCCAGCGACTGGTTCTTTGAAAACATCCCCGCAGAAAATGAGAGCCCGGAGCTGCTGCCGCTGGGCTCTGCCGCCGATCGCTTTGTGCAGCAGGACCAGCGCACGGGCACAAAGACCATGTTGACCGTGCCCCTGATTGGGTGGACGCCCGCCAGCCGCGAAGAAGCCTGCGGCTTTAGCGTGGCCCGCTACGGCGCTCAACAGGCGACCGATCCTTACCGTGCGGACTGCGGCAACGGACTCAACGCCGACGGCGAGCCGATTGCCAACAACGATCCAAACGACATCAGCACGCCCATTGGGCCGGACTTTGTCCAGGCGTGGATCGAGCACCTGACAGCACAGTTTGGTACGGCGGCGGAGGGCGGCGTCGCCTACTATGCGCTCGACAACGAGCCCATGCTCTGGAACCACACCCACCGCGACGTGCACCCGGAGCCGGTGGGTTATGCCGAGCTGCGCGACCGCACCTACACCTATGCCGCCGCCGTTAAAGCGGCCGATCCCACGGCGCAGACGTTGGGGCCGGTGCTCTGGGGATGGACGGCCTACGAGTATTCGGCGCTCGATGCCGCGGCTGGCGGAAACTGGTGGAACAAAGCGGTCGACCGCCGCGACCACGGCGGCGTCGATCTCGTGCCGTGGTATTTGCAGCAGATGCGCGATTACGAGGCCCAAAACGGCACGCGCATCCTGGATTTTCTCGATCTGCACTACTACCCCGCCGCTGAAGGCGTGGCGCTCGCGCCCGTGGGCGGGGCCGCCACCCAGGCGCTGCGCCTGCGCTCCACGCGCTCGCTGTGGGACGACGCGTACGCGGACGAGAGCTGGATCGAGGAGCCCGTGCGGCTGATTCCCCGCATGCGCGACTGGGTGGACAAAAACTACCCCGGCACCAAGCTTGCGCTCACGGAATACAACTGGGGCGCGCTAGATCACATCAACGGCGCGCTGGCCCAGGCCGACGTGCTCGGCATCTTTGGCCGCGAAGCGTTGGATTTGGCAACGCTCTGGGCACCGCTGGAGGACGATCAGCCGTGGGCCTATGCCTTTCGCCTCTACCGCAACTACGACGGCCAGGGCAGCACCTTTGGTGACCAAAGCCTCGGCGCCAGCAGCAGCGACCAAGATGTGCTCGCCCTCTACGCGGCCCGGCGCAGCGGCGACGGCGCGCTCACGCTGATGGTCATCAACAAGAGCGAGCTGTCGCAGGACAGCCGCCTGGCGCTGGAGAACTTTGCCGGGGCGGACGGGGCAAAATCGGCGCGGGTCTATCGCTACAGCGCCAGCAACGCAACGCAAATTGTGCACGAAGACGAACAGCCCGTCAGCAACGACAGCGCGGGAAGCTTTCTCACCGTGACCTTCCCGCCCGAGTCGATCACGCTGCTGGTCATTGAGTAGCCTGAGCGATCCAAACGGCAACGATATTGAAACAAACAGATTATGGTTAATCCACGCACTCTCGCCTCGGGCGCAATGGGGCTTGTCTCGGACGCATTGGGACACATCGAAATCGACGAGCGGCGGATGCACGTCCGCAGCCGCCAGCAGCGCGCGGACATCGTCCGCTACGCTTGGATGGGGCTGATCGCGCTGGTCTCTTTGTGGGCGGGGGTACAGCTGCTGGACAATGGCCCGCAGGCCGATTACGTGGGCCGAATGTTGAGCGCGGCGCTGGCCGTGGTTAGCATGGCAGCGGTGCTCTATCGACCGCGCTATGGCCTCTACTTCATTTTGTTCTTTGGCTTGATTGGCGACGCCGCCATGATTCCGTGGTATCCGTTCGTCAAAAATTTTTCCAGCAGCGAATCGCTGCTCTTCATCCACCCCTCGCTGATCATCAGCCCGTTTGAGCTGTTCGTGGTGACGACGACGCTGGCCTGGATCGTGCAGGCCGCTATTTTGCGCAAGATCAACATCTATTTTGGGCGTCTCGCCCTGCCTGTGGTGCTCTTTAGCGTCTTCTTGCTGCTGGGCTTTGGCTACGGCGTCGCCACGGGCGGCGACTTCAAAATCGCGCTGTGGGAAGCGCGCCCCATCTTTTACCTGCCGCTCGTGCTCGTGCTCACCAGCAACCTAATCGAGACGCGCCGCCACGTTCACCAACTGATGTGGGTGATCGTGCTGGGGCTGTTTGTGGAGGGGATAATTGGCACGTGGTACTTCATCTTTGAGCTCGGGGGCAATCTGAGCGGCGTGGAGTCGATTACCGAACACTCGGCGGCCATCCACATGAATACGCTCTTTGTCTTTGCGCTGGCGGTGTGGCTCTTTCCCGGCTCGCTGCCTAAACGGCTGCTGCTGCCCCTCCTCTCGCTCGCGCTGGTGATCCCCTACATCGCCACCCAGCGCCGCGCGGCCTTTCTCACGCTGGGCGTCGCGTTCGCGCTCATGGGGTTGACGCTGCTGCGACAAAATCGGCGGCTCTTTTTGCTGCTGGCGCCAATCGCTGCGGTGGTTGGTCTGGCCTATCTTGGCGTTTTTTGGAACAGCGCTGGCGCGCTGGGTGCGCCTGCCAGCGCCGTCAAATCCGTGATCGCGCCCGATGCGGGCAGCGTTGACGATCTCTCCAACGTTTACCGCGTGATCGAAAATGTCAACGTTAGCTTTACCGTTCACCAAGAGCCGCTGACCGGCGTGGGCTTTGGCCGCAAGTTCTACATCATTATCCCCATGGCAGATATTAGCTTCTTTGACTGGTGGGAGTACATCGTCCACAATTCGATCTTCTGGATGTGGATGAAGACTGGTGTCTTTGGCTTCACGACAATGATCTTCCTCATGGGCTACGCCATCATGACTGGCTCGCGCGCCGTCTGGCGCATGCCCACGGGCGACCTGCGCGCTATCTGCCTCGTGGCCACGCTCTACTTAGTTATGCACTTTATGTACGCCTATGTCGATATGTCCTGGGATAATCAGAGCATGATGTACGTGGGCGCGATGATGGGGTTGATCAACTGCCTGGAGCACGTCGTGAGCCAGCCCGTGATGCAGCGGGGCAAACGCTGGCCCTGGCAGAGCGCACCGGCGCCCGCGCCGGAGATTCTTGACTTGGCGCCCCATGTGCGCCAGGTTGCTCCCAAGCCGTGGACTCGCGACACGACCAAATCTACTCTGGAATCTAGCTTAAGGAGCAGAGGTGTCTAAGCTATCCCGCCTCTGGCGCGAAGAGACGCAGGGCTGGAACAGCCGCCTCTTCGTCGCGAATCTGTTGACGCGCGCCCTGCCCCCGTTTGTGGGCGGGCGCGTGCGCGTGGCGCTGCTGCGCTGGGCAGGAGTAACCATTGGCCGCGGCACGGTGCTGGCCGATACGCCCTCGATTTTGGGCGGAGGGAGGGCGCAGCGCCGCCTGCGGATCGGCAAAGCCTGCTGGTTCAATGTCGGCTGCACGCTGGACGCCAGCGCATTCATCACCATCGGCGACCGCGTGCGCCTGGGTCAGCAGGTTCTAGTGCTCACCCACACCCACGAGCTCGGCAATGGCGCACAGCGGGCGGGCACACTGCGCGCGCAACCCGTGCAGATCGGCGACGGGGCGTGGCTGGGCGCGCGCTGCACCATTCTGCCCGGCGTTACCGTCCACGCGGGGGCGGTTGTTGCCGCGGGGGCGGTGGTGACGAAGAGCGTCCCGGCGCACACGCTTGTGGGCGGCGTGCCCGCGCGTCCGCTGCGCTCGCTGGCGGAGGACGCGCGGCCAGAGGAGGACGCATCCCCAGCAAAATGGGGCGCAAATGGCGTGTACGGCGAATGATTTTGTGAAATTCTGCGATAAAATAAGTAGTGGAATAGCAAACAGCTAATCAAATGTCAAACGATATTGTCGTAGAGGGCCAATCGAATAGCGCGGAGCTGGGGCGAGCGTCAGAACGGCTCACGCGTGCCCGCCGCATGAAGCCGCGCGAGCTATGGCAAAATGGCTGGGCCGTGCTGCGTGCGCGCTGGTACCTGCGCCATGCCACGGAGCTGGGGCAGCGGGTGCGCCTGTGGGGGCGGCCTTCGGTGCGCAACTACGGCACGCTGCTCGTGGGCGACCGCGTGCAGTTGGTCTCCACGCTGGCTCCAATTGAGCTGGTGGCGGGCGAAAACGGCACGCTGGCGCTGGGCGAGGGCGTTTACATCAACTACGGCTGCTCGATTTCAGCGCAACAGCTGGTTCGCATTGGGGCCTTTAGCAACATCGGTCCCCACGTCACGATGATGGACAATGACTTTCACCGGCTGGAGCCCGAACGTCGCCAGGAGCGACCGGCGTCGCAGCCAATTGTGCTCGAGGAAAACGTATGGGTGGGCGCACGTGCCATCATCCTGCGCGGCGTGACCATTGGCGCGGGCAGCGTTGTCGCTGCGGGCAGCGTTGTCACGCGAGATGTGCCGCCGCGGGTGCTGGTGGGCGGCGTACCCGCAAAAGTACTGAAATCGCTGTAAGTAGGCCACGCTGCCTCTTTTAATTTAACAACTCCCGAAGGAATCTAGATGACCCCGATATTATCTAGCCCAAAGAATCAGAATGCCCAGCGCGTTGAGTTCGCATTTCAAGCGGACGAATCGACGCATTTAAAGATACTGGCAAATACAGTGGAGCACCAAGCGGTTCGAGCGGATATTGTTATTCCCACGCGAAATCGCGGTGCACGTATCAATACCGCGATTGAAAGCATTGTTAATAGTACACACGACCACTTTAAGCTTTGGATTATCGATCAAAGCGACGACGATGCCACGGAGCGGGCGGTGACGGCTTGGCAGCGCGAGGATGAGCGCGTTTGCTACACGCGCTCGCAATCGCGCGGTGCAAACTTTGCGCGCAACGAAGGTGCGGCCCTGGGCTGCGCGCCGGTTATTCTCTTTGTCGACGACGACTGCCGCGTGGAGCCAGATTGGATGGCGCTCATGCTGGAGGAGCTGGCTGCCGACGAAGGGGCGTGGTTTATCTTTGGCCGCGTGCTGCCGGACGATGCCTACCTGCCGGAGGGAGCAGACGAGGCCGCACCCGTCTCCGAAGCCATTCCCATGGCGCTCAAAAATACGCCCGTGCGACGGGTCTACGCGGGTACGCGGCTCAACTTGAGCTTTGGCCACGGCGCCAACACGGGCTGTCGCCGCAAATTCTTCGAGCGGCTGGGCGGCTTCGACGGGCAGATCGGCGCGGGTGGCCCACTGGGCACGTGGGACGAGCGCGACATCGGCTATCGCGTCCTGTCGCAGCGCGACGGGCGAATCATCTACACGCCCAGGCCGGTTGTCTACCACCAGCACTGGCGGGACTGGCAGGCCGTGCGCTCGGCCTATCGCAATTACGCCGTGGGCACGGGGGCAGCCGTTTCCAAATATCTGCGCTGCGGCGATTTGGCGGGGCTCTACCTATTTGGCGAATGGCTGCTGGATCAGGGCGTGCGCCAGGTGCTTTCCGGCATTTTCAAGTGGCAGTCGTGGCAGAAAGTACAGGTGGGTCTGCTGCAAATAATTTACCCCTGGATGGGGCTGGTGCGCGGACTGCGTTACGAAATCAATCGAGAGCACGTCATCTATGGCGGGGTGCGCGGTGAAGCGCTTCAATTGGAACAGCAGGGTTAAGCTTTGTATGATAGATGTAAGCGTGGTAATGCCGACCTATAATCGGCTGGAGCAGCTGCGCCAAGTCCTCGCTGGCTTGGAAGCGCAAACGTATCCCCTGATCAACTTCGAGGTCATCATCGTTTCGGATGGCTCGACGGACGGCACGGATGCTTATCTGGCGACCCTGCAAACGTCGCTAACGGTTGTGCCCGTGGTTCAGGCAAACGCTGGGCCAGCCGCGGCGCGCAACCGGGGCGTGGCCGCGGCCACGGGCGAGCTCGTGCTCTTCCTCGACGACGATGTCGTGCCGACGCCCGATCTCGTGTTGGAGCATCTGCGAATGCACGAGCAGCACGGCGATCAGGTCGTGGTGCTGGGGCCCATGCTGATTCCCGACGATTTTCGCCTCTCGCCCTGGGTGCAGTGGGAGCAGAAGATGCTCGAAAAGCAGTATGGCGACATGCTCGGCGGCAAGTGGACGCCGACCGCTCGCCAATTTTACACCGGCAACGCATCGCTGCGGCGGCAGCACCTGCTCGACGCGGGCGGCTTTGATCCCGCCTTCCGGCGTGCCGAGGATGTGGAGTTAGCCTACCGCCTCGCCGAGGCTGGCTTGGGCTTTGTCTTCACGCCCCGGGCAGTTGGCTACCACTACGCGCGGCGCAGCTTTGCCTCTTGGCTCAAGACGCCTTATCTCTACGGTCGCAACGACGTGGTTTTTACGAGAGACAAGGGACAGACTTGGTTGCTGCCCAGTATCTTTGAGGAATTTCACGGTCGTCACCCGCTGATTCGCGCGCTAACGTGGCTCTCGCTCTCGCGTGTGCTGCTGCGTGGGCCGCTGATTTGGCTGCTGATCTTCATCGCGACAGCGGGTAACCGACTGGGGCTGGAGCGCGTTGCCCGACACGCCTACAGCGGCATCTTTAACCTGCTGCACTACCAGGGCGTCGCCGATGAGCTTGGCAGTCGACAGCAGTTTTTCCAACGGGTGGCGCAGGCGGAAGATCCGCCGCAAAACAATGTTCAGCAGGAAGTGGTGGTGTAGCGCGTGTCAACCCAATCCAACGTTTCCCCAATTCGCGCTTCGTCTCCCTGGCAGCGCTTTCGGCAGGACGCCGCCCGCTGGGTTGTACCCAGCCAGTTTGCCGATCCGCAAAGCCTGTCGCCGCGCCAAATAATGGGGCTGCTCTATAGACACCTGCCGTTGCGCGCCATGGCGTGGTACCGCTTCGCGTGCTGGTGTCGCGAAAAGCGCATTCCGGCGCTCTACGGGTTGATCACCCACTGGATTTTCTTCCGCTTTAAGCTGGAGCTTTGGGGCGACATCGGCGGCGGGC
This sequence comes from Caldilineaceae bacterium, assembly GCA_965213535.1. GTDB lineage: Bacteria > Chloroflexota > Anaerolineae > Caldilineales > Caldilineaceae > JBCCFC01. Next base: position 3,307,294 of record OZ243888.1, on the reverse strand, counting down.
TCTACATCGCCCACACGGCGGGCTCGGTGATCGGCGTCGAGCGTATTGGCGAAAGTTGCAGCGTGATCGCCGCCGTTACCGTGGGGATGCGCAACGAGTGGGCGTTCCCCTCCTTGGGTGACAACGTCTTCATCGGCGCGGGCGCGCGCGTGCTGGGCGACATTCACGTTGGCGACCACGCCAAAATCGGCGCCAACGCCGTTATCATCCAGGACGTGCCCACATATGCCACGGTTGTCGGCGTACCCGGTCGTATTATTAGCCAAGGCAAGCCGCCATCCGCCGTAGACGACTTTACGGATGACGCTGGAAAGACTGAAGAGAATACCGGGGAAGCTACGGCGCACGCTGCAGTGGAAATTGCTGAAGCGGAAACGCGGCGCCCCGTGCTGGTGCGGTAGCGAGCAATCGCCAAGCGAGTGCAACAACAATGTCAACAACGAATCTTTCTTCAACTCAAACAACAATGCGTCAAACGGCAACGCGTCAAACGACAACGCGTCAAACGACAACGCGTCAAAGGACAACGTGGCGCTGGGCAACCGTTTGTCTATTCGCGCTGCTGGCGCTAGTGCTCTTTGGCTGTGGGTCCATGCTGCCCAATTCTGATGGGGCCACCTCCGATGCGGGCGCATCGAGAGCAGCCGAAGCCGATCCCACGGTCGTCGCCATCTTTGAAGTGGAGCGCACGCCCGTCGCCGAGTCAGCGGCATCGGGATCGCTAACGCCTGAGCCAACCGTCGCCGCCGTATTCAACGCCGAACGAGCCGCGCCAACGCCCAACGTCTCATCCACCGCGGCGACCGATACAGCCCTTTTGGATGAACAGTCCACCATCAGCTCGATGACGACGCTTGAGGGGGAAGAGGCTGCACCAGCGGAAGTGACATTGTCGTCCAACAGCGGCGACTACGCCGAACAGCTAATTTACGACGACGGCCTCGACGACAACTGGACGCTTGACAACAGCTTTCTCATTCGTTTCGACCCGCTAAACACGGCCCACTGGTTTGAGCCGCTTGTCGAAACCACGGTCGTTGGCAACCCCGCCGGTTCGACAGAAGAAGCGCCCGCTGACACGCCTCGCACCGTTGGGGCCGTTGCCATCGAAGTCAGGCCGGAGGAGGACTACGGGGCGCTCTTCTTTACCGTGCAACCCGATGCGACGGAGCGCTACCCGCTCGATGAGGTGCTGGGCTTTAGCTTCTGGCTCAACAGCGGCCCCCAGGTGTTGGACACCGCAGACTTAGCCGTTACAGTTCTGGGCAGCAACGAGCTGCCTTACTGGGAAGCAGGCGATGATTCGGTCTTTGGGGAGTTGAGCAACGCGCCGGACGCGGAAACCTTTTCCGAAACGCGCCTCTACTTTTTGGACATCAATCGCTCGATCCCACCCAACACCTGGACGCGCGTGTTTCTGTGGCTGGATGAGCTGGAATTTGAACCCGATTACGAATATGTAACGGCATTCTATATCAAAAACAACGAAGGCTTTCTCGGTACATTTTACATCGATCAGCTTTCGCTGCTCGTACTGCCGGAGGCGGGAACGCAATAGAAGAATTATGATGAAGCATACCTTTGGTTTTGTGCTGGAGCAGGCGCTGGGCCACCGCACACACAGCAACAACCTACGCACTAACGTGCCCAGCGACCACACCGTGGAAGCGCTGTGGGCCGAAATCCCTTTTGAAGTAGAAGGGCTGGCCGCGCGTTTGCCTCTCTACCGCAGCAACTGGACGGTGCGTGCCGGGCTGCGCGCGCGCCGGGCCGTTGCGCAGATGCGCCGCGAGCAGGGAGAGATTGACGCGCTTTTTTTTCACACGCAGGTTCCCGCCGTGCTGGCCACCAACTGGGTGCGCCGTATCCCCAGCATTGTTTCGCTGGACGCCACGCCGCGCCAGTACGATGAACTGGGCCAGTTTTATCAGCACGAACAGGGGCCAGCCTGGTTGGAGAATATCAAATGGCGGCTCAACCGCCGCTGCTTCCACCACGCCCAGCACCTGGTGACGTGGTCGCGCTGGGCAAAGCAGGGGCTGGTGGACGATTACGGGGTCGCGCCCGACAAAATCACGGTAATCTCGCCGGGCGTGAACGTGACTGCCTGGACGCGCCCCACCCCGCGGACGGAAGCCGCCCACAAAGCGGGTGAACCGGTGAAGATTTTGTTTGTGGGTGGGGATTTGGAGCGCAAGGGCGGTTTGCTGTTGCTCGAAGCGTTCCGCGCGCTGCGGGACGAGCAGCCAGCCAGAGTGCCCGTCGAGCTGCACCTGGTCACGCGGGACGGGATGGAAGCCGAGCCGGGGCTCTTTGTCTACAACGATATGCAGCCCAACAGCGAGCCGCTCAAGCAGCTCTTTCACACCTGCGACATCTTCTGCCTGCCCACCTACGGCGATTGCCTGGCGATGGTGCTCTCCGAAGCGAGCGCGGCGGAGATGCCGCTGATTACCACCAAGGTTGGGGGGCTGCCCGAAATTGCCCACCACGAAGAGACGGGGCTGCTTGTGCCCACGGGCAGCGTGCCTGCGCTGTTGGATGCGCTGCGCCGGCTGCTCGCGAATCCGATCGAGCGCGTCGAGATGGGCCAGCGGGCGCGGGCGCTGGTGCAGCGCGAGTTTGATGCGGAACAGAACACTGTCAAACTGCTGACGCTGCTCAAGCAGGTCGCCGACGCGCCACAGCTTTTGCACAGCCCGCATAAACAGACCCAGTCTTCGCCCGTTTAGCTCCAAAGTACAGTTGGGCGCAGATAAGCAGCCGATTTGTGTGCGCGCCCGCTGGTGGCTAAAGCCCACCAGCTTGCCTGAAGAAAACCGGCTGAAAGCCGGTTGGCTTGATGAGGATACGCGCTGGCAACCGCCTAAACACTTACGCCACGCCGTACTAGCCCACATCGTTCAATCTGAAAGTTCACATGGCTGACGTTTTACTCACCGTTTCCGGTGAAATCGACCCCAACATTGAGGCGCAAATTGCCGCCGGGCAGCGCCCGCGCGCCGACTACCTGGAGATGTCCCGCGCCTTTGACGCCGATCTGCTCGATTACGCGCGCGCACGGAAAGCGGTGGGCAGGGTCGGTCGCCTGCTGGAGCGCTTGGGCGGGGCCAACCTGATGCTGGCGTGGGCTTGCTTTCTGCTGCGCAGGCGCTACCGCACGATTTTTACCGATGGCGAACAGGTGGGAATTCCCCTGGCGCTCCTGTTCAAGCTGGGCGGCAGGCGCGGCGTGCGCCATTTGATGATTGTCCACATTTTGTCGGTGGGCAAGAAAATGCTCTTTTTTGACTGGCTGCGCGTACAGAGCCACATCGACATCTTCTTTGTCTACGCCACCTGGCAAAAGCGCTTTATCGAAGCGCGTTGGAATGTGCCCGACGAGCGCGTCGTCTTTACGCCCTTCATGGTGGACGACCAGTTTTTTGCGCCGAGACAAGTAACACCAAACGGCTCGACGCGCCCCATGATTTGCTCGGTGGGGCTGGAGTTTCGGGATTACCCCACGTTGATGCAAGCCGTCGACGGGCTGGATGTTGATGTGATTATTGCCGCAGCCAGCCCGTGGTCCAAGCGGGATGATTCGACGGCGGGGCAGTACGTCCCAGAAAACGTGACGGTGCGGCGCTTTTCGCAGCATGAGCTACGACAGGTCTACGCCAATAGCCGCTTTGTCGTGATGCCGCTCTTTGACGTGAACTTTCAAGCGGGCGTCACGGCCATCCTCGAGGCAATGGCGATGAGCAAGGCGGTGGTCTGCTCTCACACGCCCGGCCAGACCGATGTGGTGCTTGACGGTGAAACCGGACTTTACGTACCGCCAGGTGATGCCGGTGCCCTGCGCAACGCCGTTGAGCAGCTGCTGGCAAATTCGGAGCGTGCCGCCGCCCTGGGGCGAGCCGGTCGCCGCCGCGTGGAGCAGGAAATGAGCCTGCGCTGCTATACACAGCGCTTGAGCTACTTTGTTTAAGCAGGAATTTGAGTGGGTCTTATGATTCGTACAACTTTTTTAATGGAGCAGCACGTAGGCCACCGTACCTATTACCAAAATCTACGCCAAGTTTTGGATAATGTGCCGCAGCTTGATGCCGAGTGGGTTCCAGTTGATTACGTTACACGTAGTGGACTTTGGCGACGCCTACCACTGCCCCATTCACAGGTGGTTGGTAGCCTGATTGGCCGCGACCAGGTGCGCCGCGGTCTCCGCGCCACACAGCCAGATGTAGCCTTTTTCTACACGCAGGTTTTGGGTTCGCTAGCTGGCGGCTTGGCCTACCAGCAACCCTATATTTTATGTACTGATATTACGCCCAAGCAGTATGACCAGATGGCCGAGCATTACAACCATACGCCGGATGGCAAAGGGCTGCTCGCACGTTACAAGCACCGGGTCAACGTGCGCTTAATGCAGCGTGCAGCGCGCATTATTCCGTGGTCTAACTGGGTCGCTGATTCGCTGATCAAAGATTACGGCGTCCGCCCCGACCGGATCGAGGTGATTCCGCCCGGCGTTGACACATCGCTGTGGCAGCCCGGCTCAGCCCCGGAACACGCAAGCCGCGAGCGTCCACGGATTTTGTTTGTCGGCGGTGACTTTTGGCGCAAAGGCGGCGACCGGCTGCTCGACGTGTTTCGGCAGCTGCCCACGGACACGGCGGAACTACATCTGGTCACGCGCTCCGCTGTTCAATCCGAACCGGGTGTACGCGTCTATCGTGATCTGCAAGCCAACTCGCCCGAACTCGTTCAGCTATTTCGGACGAGCGATCTCTTTGTGCTGCCGACGCAGGCCGAGGCGTTTGGCCTCGTGTCGATTGAGGCAGCAGCAACGGGGCTTCCCGTTATTGGCACGCGCGTGGGCGGGCAGCCCGACATTGTCAGCGAAGGCGAAACCGGCTTTCTCATCGAACCAAACGACAACCACGCCCTGGGGCAGCGTCTATCCCAGCTGCTGCTGGATGCCGACCTGCGTCGGCGGATGGGCCAAGCGGCTCGCCGTCGGGCGGAGCGCTGCTTTGATGCAAAAACCAACGCTCACCGCGTCTACAAGCTGATCGAGGAAGTCGCGGTGGATGCAGGGCAGCCCCAACCTTTTGCTTCCGCTATCTCAAAGGAGATTGTCACCCACTAATGTTTGCCACTTTTTTACTAGGCGCTGTCTGGCTGGCCGGTGGTGTGCTCGCCGTACTGGTGGGCTATCTGCTGCTGTTGACTGGGTTGGCCTGCTTTGCCCCGCGCCGCACGCCGCTGCCAAACGATTCGCTTACTCGACCCGATGGCGGGCCAATGCACCACCGCTTTGCGATTCTTGTGCCAGCCCACAACGAAGAGTTGCTGTTGCCCCAATTGCTTGGCAGCCTGCGGGCGCTGACCTATCCGGCAGCGGACTACGCGATTTTTATCGTCGCCGATAACTGCACAGACCGCACGGCGCAGGTCGGGCGCGCAGGCGGGGCGGTCGTCTACGAGCGAACCAATGCTGAACAGCGCGGCAAGGGCTACGCGCTGCAGTGGTTGCAGGCCCGGCTGGAGGAGGACGGGATTGCATACGACGCCGCTGTTGTCTTTGATGCCGATTCCGTGGTTTCCGCCAATTTTTTAACGGTTGTGAATGCGCAACTCCACCACGGTGCACGCGCCATTCAAGCATATTATGCCGTGCTGGAAGATGCCGCGCCCGGTAACCAAAGCTGGGGCGCGAATTTGCGTGCGGCGGCGCTGACGGTGCTCCACTATCTACGACCGCAGGGGCGCATGGTCATGGCGGCATCGGCGGGTCTCAAGGGCAATGGCATGGTCTTCCACCGCGATCTGCTGCGCGATCACGCGTGGTCTAACTCGGTAACGGAAGATATTGAATACCACATGACGCTGCTGCTTGCGGGCGAGCGCGTTGTCTTTGCACCGGACGCCGTTGTGCGCGCCGAAATGCCAGCTTCGCTGGCTGCGGCGAGATCACAAAACGTGCGCTGGGAGCAGGGTCGCGTGGAGATGGCGCGCCGTTATCTGCCCAAGCTGCTGCGCGCCGCAGTTGCGCCCGGAGCCCCATCGCGTCTAACCCTGTTGGACGCAGCTGTGGAGCACGTGATCCCGCCCTTTTCCATTCTGGCCGCGGCGAGCTTGCTCTACAGTCTGGTGGCGCTCGCTGTGTTCTTCATCACCGGCGGAACTGGCCCGCTGCTGCTGGCAATTTTTGTCGTGCTGGGTCAGGCCGTTTATTTATTGGTTGGTATGACGCTGGCGCGTGCGTCGCGCCGCGTCTTTTTGGCGCTGCTCTATGCGCCACTGTTTTTGGTCTGGAAAGTTTGGCTCTACGTGCGCGTGCTGCTCAAGCTGGATCAACAGGGTTGGGTGCGCACAACGCGCAACGCGGCACGTACCGATAATTTGCAAAAGAAAGCTGGGATGTAACGATGATGGCAAAAACAGATTGGGCACAAGAACTGCGAAGAAAACCAAGGATCAGCCAGCCCAAAATTCAGAATGGAGACAAGCGCCTCCGCCCGCAGCACGACACGGCGCACGACGCAGCCTCTTTAATTCAACGTGAACAGGAAGCAAAGAGGGAAAAGCCCTATGACGATAAAATCGAGCAGATTCTCGAATTTTATGCCAATGAACAATTTCACCACCCGCTGACTGCACAAAAGCTGCGCTTCTCAATGGTGACGTGGAGTCTACGCATGAAAGTGATCAGCAGCCTCAAACGTCTGCTCGACGTGAGCACGGCTACGCTGGTATTTGTGCTGGCGCTGCCGATAATGGCGCTGACGGCGCTTGCAATCCGCTTGGAATCGCCCGGCCCCATCATTTTTAAGCAGATGCGCGTTGGCAAGTGGGGTGAGCCCTTTACCTGCTACAAGTTTCGCTCCATGTACGTGGACGCCGAAGCGCGAAAGCAAGCCTTGATGGATCAAAACGAAGCGGATGGCCCGGTTTTCAAAATTCAACATGATCCGCGAATTACACGCGTGGGGCGTATTATTCGCAAGCTCAGCATCGATGAACTGCCCCAGTTGATCAACGTGATCAAAGGCGAAATGAGCATTGTGGGGCCGCGCCCGCCCCTGCCCAGCGAGGTGAGCGTTTACGAATTTGACCAAATGCGCCGTTTGGAGGCCATACCTGGGCTGACTGGTTTGCAGCAGGTATCGGGCCGCAGCGACTTGGACTTTAAGCGCTGGGTTGAACTAGATATGGAATATATTGCGAAACAGAGCATTCGGCAAGATTTGATGATTATTCTCAAGACAGTTCCCGCCGTCCTATTTGGGAAGGGCGCTTACTGAGTTCACGGCAGTAAATAATTGAATTAGAAGTAATCCATGCCATAGGCACACTTTGTGTGCCTGTGGCATGTACATTTTTACTACATACGCGGTATAGATTCCGGCGTTTGTTATGCAATTGAAAGGTTTTTTTTAGCACTTTTGACGTATGATGATCCTACACAGACTATACTAGGTAGGAGTAGACAATGCGGCGGTTATTAGTCATTTTGGGTACGCCCATCGATGAAGTCAACATGGACGAAGCGCTAAACCGCATAGACCATTTTGTTGAGATGGGGCAGACGACGGGCAAAACTCACCAGATTGCAACGGTCAACGCGGACTTTGTTGTAAAAGCGCTCCAAGACAGCCATCTGCGGCAAATTTTGCAAAACGCCGATTTAGCAACGGCGGACGGTATGCCACTCGTATGGGGAGCGCGTCTTTTGGGCGTACCGCTGGCGGGGCGCGTTACCGGTGCGGACATGGTTCCTGCACTAGCAGAACGGGCAGCGGAACGGGGCTACTCAATTTACTTTCTTGGGGCGGCGGAGGGCATCGCTGCACGAGCCGCAAATTTGTTAAAAGCGCAGCACCCCCAGCTTCGCATTGCCGGGATCGATTCGCCATCGATAGAGGCGGTGGCCAATGGAGATCCAGCCATTCTCGAATCAATCCGCAGGGCAAAGCCAGACATTCTGCTGGTCGCCTTTGGGAATCCCAAGCAGGAAAAGTGGATTCAGGCACACGCCGAGGCGCTGCGTGTGCCTATCATGATGGGTGTGGGCGGCACGTTTGATTTTATTGCAGGTGAAACCAAGCGTGCTCCGGGTTGGATGCAGCGCACGGGGCTCGAATGGCTGCACCGGCTGGCTCAAGAGCCGCGTCGCCTGTGGCGACGATACGCCGTTGATTTGTGTAAGTTTAGCCTTTTCTTTCTTTGGCAGTGGTGGGTTATGCGTGACAAACAAACAAAGTTAGTAGCCGGATCACGTCCACAGAAACAAGCACCGATGGATGCGGCCCCTTCTGCATCGGACGTAGAGTTTATCGGCAACGTCGCCATTGTCAACGTCCGCGGGCGGTTGGAGACTAGCAATCGGCACGACTTTATGGAGCGGGCCAGCCGCGCCTTGAAGCAGACGCCCCATCTTGTTGTGGATTTGGCAGCGGCGGAGTTTTTGGACAGTTCGGCCGTTGGCACGCTGGTGGCACTAACCAAACAGGCGCGTGATGCAGGTGGCGAACTGTGGCTGACCAACGTGCCACCAATGATTGACCGGGTGCTCTCGCTGCTGCATCTAAATCATTTTTTTGCCTTTTGTGATAGCGTCGAGAGCGCAGGCGCAGCAGGCCAGCCGCGGAATTAACACGGCTGCGGCTGGTGCGTAACAGAAGGTTTGCTCTATTGTCAGCACTGGCTATCATCACTGGCTATCATCACTGGCTGTCGGCCAGCGAAAATGTCTGCGAGGATGCGCTTTTTACATTCGCCCTTTTGTAATTAATTGGGTATAGATTTAATTTGAGGGTTTTGTCGATGCAAGCTGTTGTGCTGTTCAACGAAACAAATTTACAACTCGCCCCGCTAAGCGAGCACCTATCCGTGCCGCTAGTACCTCTTGCCAATCGCCCGCTTTTGGTTTACACCATTGAACTGCTGGCTCGCGCTGGATTTGAACAGATTCATATAGGGCTGCGTCACTTTACCGGTAGCGTCCAGGCGCATTTAGGAGAGGGGCAGCGCTGGAATGTTCACCTAAACTATCTTGCGCAAGAGGAAGAAGAGGGCATGGCTGCCCTGATCAAGGAAGCAATCGCCCAAAGTGCCCAGCCAAACGAACCCATTCTCGTGCTGCCCGCTAATCAAATTCTCGATTTAGATGTTGAGGCAGCTCTAGCGGCTCACCAGGCGCATGATGGCCTTGCGACGGTTATTTGTGGCAGGCCCGTCTCCTTATCATCCAACTGCAAATCCGGCTGTAAAAGAGACGATTGTCGCCCAACGGGCGCATTTTTCCTCGATCCCGAAGCCCTAACCTACATTTCCGACGATCAGACATTTGATTGTGAAGTACAGCTTGTTCCCGCCTTGCTCGCTAGCAACCAACGGGTGGGCACCTATGAAAATGCTGGCTATTGGAACCCACTTACCTCTTTTGCCCTATATCAAAAGGCACAGGTGGATTTCATGGAAAGTCAACGCCTATCTTTGGCAGAAAACCCGGCTATAAAGCCGCATGTTCAGCCGATTGAGCGCGAGGTGACGTCTCCGTCTCGCGTTTACATCGAAGGCAATCGCATCAGCGACGGCATTTGGTGTGGGGCAGGCAGCGCCATCCATCCCAATGCCCGGCTGATGGCTCCCGTTATTATTGGTCCCGGCTGTCTAATCGGGCGAGATGTAGAACTGGGACCCAATGTCGTCATCGGCGCCAATTCCGTCATTGACAGCGGTGCATCCATTGCCGAGAGCACGGTTTTGCCCAATACCTATGTGGGCAAGCTGCTGAACGTACGCGGACGCATCGTTGACCGCGATCTCTTGATTGATGTGGCAGGCGAACAATACACGCGGATCGCCGACAAGTTTATGCTTTCGGAGATTCTCCCGTCGCCGACGCAAGGGATCTTGTTTAAGCTGATGGAGCGGCTTTTAGCGCTTGTTCTGCTGTTGATGCTATCGCCCCTTTTGCTGCTTATCGCGCTGACGATCTTTGTTTCCACAAGTCAAGCGGCTCTGGTGCGCACGCCTCGTGTTGGCAAACGGCCGAGCGTGCATCTTGCTCGCAAAGCGGGGCGTAGCATTGTGCACTTGTGGCAGTTTCGCACGCGAGACAGCGCGCAAAACTCAACCGTTATCGGCAGGTGGTTGGAACGATGGTCGCTTCACCGGCTGCCGGAGCTCTGGCACATTGTGCGCGGCGAGCTTGGCTTGGTTGGGGTGGAGCCCCTGTCGACAGAGATGGCACAGCAGCCCATGGATGAGTGGCAAACCAAGCGCTTTCACTACCAAATGGGCTTTACCGGCCCTTGGTACACGCAGCGCCCCACGGGCGGCCAACGCAGCGATGGCTCCACGCGCTACGCCGCCGAAATTCATTATATGGTCACCCGGAGTTGGCGCGACGACCTGCTTCAGCTTTGGTGGACGCCCACCGCCTGGCGACGGCGTGCCCAAATTCCAACGCCAGCCGCTTTAGTTAGCCGCGAGGAGTTCTCTCACTCCACCCTTCATCAGTAGTCCTTAATCATCATTTTTGAAAGATCACAATATCATGCAAATCAACTTTTACTCTCAAGAACATCCGAAGAACCACGACTCGTCCGTTACTGTGCTGGCCCTTGCGGGACGCGTCGATGCACATACGGTGCCGCAGCTGCAAAATCGGATTCAAACCGTTAGCACAGCTAGCTCTTCCAACCTCGTGGTTGATCTGAGCGCCGTCGACTTTATGGATTCGAGTGGTTTGGCCGCGCTGGTGCAGGGGATGCGCCGCTGCCACGCAACGGGCGGGCGCTTTTGCCTTAGCAACCCACAGCAGCCCGTGCGCATGGTGCTGGAGCTTACCCGGCTTGACCAAGCAATTGATATCTTCGCCGATGAGCAAGAAGCTATTGCTTCCTTCTACGTGCCCAAGGCGGTTCTCCGTGAACAGTAGTTCCACCGTAGAAGCAGTCGATTCGGCGCGGCACGCAAACAGGGGTGGGATTCGCAGAGGCAGGGCTGCGCGCCACGTCAGGCGTCGCGCGCGCAGCCGCGCACTCGCTGCTCGCCAGTCATCCCTCCCGCAAAACGAGCTGCAGAACAGACTGCGGCTGCTGGAAGCAGATTTGGATTTGGCGTGGCAGGTGCAGTCCAGCCTGTTGCCGCGCTCCATGCCCCGGTTGCACAGCCTGGATGTCTTTGCCACCTCGCGCCCCGCCCGCTACCTGGGCGGCGACTTCTACGATTTTGTACACGAATCGGCTGAGCGCTTGGCCTTCAGCTTTGGCGATGTTGCAGGGAAGGGGGCCTCTGCTGCACTGTTGATGAGCGCCCTTCACCAGTCCGTCCGAACCGCAGCGGGTCTGCTTCCCTGTTGCAAACCTGGCGATTTGCTTACCTATGTGAACGAAGATTTGTATAATACGCTGGCCGCTACCCAACGCTTTGTCACGACCTTTGTTGGCTGGTATGATCAGCCCAGCCGCGAGCTGACCTATGCCAACGCAGGCCATGGCCTTGTTTTGCACTGTCCCCGCGAGGAACCGGCGCGGCTCATTTCCGCCGAAGACCTGCCGCTCGGTATCTTTTCGGACACAGTTTATAGCAACCGGACGCTTAAATTAGCGCCGGGCGACTTACTTGTTATTGCCACGGATGGCTTGTCGGAAGCCAGCAGCCCCAGCGGTGAACTGTTTGGCTACGAGCGCCTGACGCAGGTTGTAGAAAGGGTTGCCGCGAGAAGCGCCGAAGAAATTGGGTGTGCGTTGCTTAACTCCGTCCACCGCTTTCATGCCGATTCAAGCGGCCAGATGTTGCCCCAAGAGGACGACCAAACGCTGCTGGTTATCAAGCAGACGTCAATCTGAGATAAAATTCTGTGTGGCAAAATGAAGTGTACGGTGATATAATGGGGCAGCGTTCAACCTTAGAAGCTGACAAAGCACCAATTCAACGCCAACTTAGATATGTCTTCCTCCGACGTCATATGTCTTCGCTTGCCAGCAGACAATCAGTATTTGAGTATGGTTGGCGCGTGCACGCGAGCAGTTGCGTGCCGGGCTCAGATGATGTACGCAGCGCAAAATAATTTGACGCCTCCTGTGGTAGATGATGCGTTTCTTTATAATATCGAGTTGGGCATACATGAAATTTGCAGTAATATCATTGAGCATGCCTATAAAAAAGTACGCGGCGATATCTTTATACGGTTCACCATCGACGCGCGGTCGCCCCAGATTCAGATTGACCTGCGCGATAGCGGCGAAGCGTTTGATCAAGACCAGGTAATGCTCCCCAGTTTGGATAAACCGCAGGTAAAAGGTTATGGCCTATTCTTGGCCCGGCAACTCCTCGACACAGTAACCTATGAGCGTGAGGGAGAATTTAATCATTGGCGTCTTATCTCTTCGTGGTAGCGCTAGATATTTACCCCGTATCTACTCGGAAATTGCTCAAACTGTTATGTGTTTGTAATATGAAAAGATACAAAAGTCAGGTATAGTGTAGAGTGTATCAGTTGTCAGCACTAGCCATTATCACCAATATCGTTACTATTTCGTTGTGGTAAACTTGTAGGACGTAATTTTTCTCGAACAGTGTGCCCAAGGCAGTTGGCTCAGGCAATTAGCTTGTTGATAGAACTTTGCTTAAAGGACCAGATCCAAACTGCCTGTCGCAATTACGGATTGGATATTTTATTTATGCTCCCTCGTGTTCAGCCCCCCAGTTACGTGGCGTGTGTCGCGCAGATATTGGCCGACGCGCCCTCATCGCTTTCCATCAATGATCTGACTGATGCACTGAAGGAACATCGCCCCCTCAACAAAGGGACGCGCAGCGCGATCTATCGGGCGCTCAACAAGCTGTACCAAGCTGTACCCGTTGGGGCGGGACAGTATGGCTGGTTCTCTTCCTTGTTGCGCGGCAATCTATTTCGCCACCCGCTTATTACGGAAGAAGCCCGGCGCGGTTACCTGCTGATGGACGAATTGGAACATGCCGTTTTCTTCCCCCAGTTTTTTCAGGCGCACCGTTCGGACAACCGGGTGCTTGCCATCGATCTGTTGGGCGGGCCTACGGTGCGCGCCGAAGCCTACATTGAGCACAAAACTTGGTCGCTGCGGCTGGGCTACGATTTTGTGCAGTGGGTCGATGGGGAAGGCGGGCGCGGGCGCGACGACATCCTTATCCGTGTTGATGATGCCGAGGCGGGCCGCTACACGCTGCGCCTGCAGCCCCGCGAGGCCCGCGACGAACAGACGGTGCGGGGACGCAACTTATACCTGACCCAACTAGCCGAGGAGCTGGTTCACGAAGACCGGCGCGAACGCAAAGCCATGCCCACGTGGGAGCTGGCTGCCCGGCTTATTGCACGCGGGATCTTTGCCCACGATGTGCCGCCGGACGATCTGCACTATGTCTTGCACGAGCACAGCCTGCTACAGTATCAGCAGGGGGCCGGCTACATGCTGGAGGATCGGAATCCGTCGGCGACCGAGGGTTTTCACCTCAACCGCGTTGGCGATGATTTGTACTCGGGCAGCGCTTACACCCACGGCCCAGCACGCTCGAACCAACGTCCATCTACATCGTTTTTTGGCTACCCACACCCGCCCGCCGAATTTGATGAACCGGTCGACGAGTCTATCGATGATTCATTTGAAGACGCACTCTACTTTGGAAACGGGGGGCAACCTCTTTTTACCGACTCATCCTCAGATGATCTTGTCGGTGAAGATTTGGAGTGGGTGCCTCGTCCGCTGGATGACAACCACCTGTTTGATTTTTCAGATGATGGCTGCCGGTTTTACGAGGAGTACCTCGAAAACTTTTACGTTGCCGAAGGTGAAAGCGTTCCCCTCTCCCATCCGGATTACCACCTGCTCGAGGCAGAACTGGAAACGTTGGTGGGACTGGAAGCCGAATTTGGGTATTTGATACCTGAACAGGAGCAGCGGCGACAAGTGTTGGCCGACCGGCTTTTTCTCGATCCGGCTTCGCTCTTCAGCGATGAGCCAAACGAATTGGGATACTCCGATCATCCCGATGATGACGAACCCCCCTTCTGGGAGAATTAGGCCGCTTACAGGAGCCCTCCCCGCTCAGGAGGTTTAAACTTGGCGAACGTTGGTAAAGGGTACTCAAGGAACCAGCCACGAATTGCGCAACTTAGAGAGAGGTGCCCGCCGAAATTCGTGTAATTTGTGGCTCAACTCCTTTGAATTTAGACCTGCTGCTTCCCGCTGTTAAAAGTTGAGCTGCCCATCCGGATTATGTATAATTCTTTAGTTTCCGGTAAAAAGGTGCTGGTTTTAAGGGGTCTGGCGACGGTGAGCGTCAACGCCCTTGGGTAGATGGTCAGAAAGCGAGTTCTTTTTACGAAGTTGCGGGTCAAACTCGACTAAGTTTGGAAAAACAGCTTGACCGAGCAAGCGTCGCAAACGACCGGGCGTGGCTTGTGGGGAGCGGTCCCAAAAGCCAGTGGGGACAGGCGGAAGAATGGCCGCACAATGGGTGAGGACATTCCCCGCCAGCAAGGCGAGTTCGGGCAACCGAAAGCAAGAGTCATGCGCAGAGACAAATTGGCGGTGCAGCCCAATCATCTGCTTGGCTGCCAACGGCGGATGTTCGACTGACCAGCGGTCGCGGTAGATGCGGTAGAGTGTCTGCGCATCAAGCGAGAGGTCAGTGGCTAAAATCATTGGTTTCTTATAGTGCGGGTCATGAAAGACAAAAAGGGCAAAGATTGAATTGCCTGGGTCGACCTTGCTCTTTGCGGCAACCAGATTGTGCCAGGATTCGTAGCAAATTGTGCGTCCTTGCTCGACAAATTCGCCACGCTGCTCGGCAGGCGTGGCGGCAATCTGCTTGTTGCCACGCCTGCGCGCCAATGGACGAATCCGTTCGCCATATTCAGGCCGTCTGCCTCGGCCTTTGTAGGGCGGCAAGCGATTTTTGCGCGCCGTGCAGTTACTTGCTTGGCGCAATACGAACTGCTCAAGTTTGGCCTCAGCTATGTCAGCGAGGCTGAAGCCTGCATCCAGCACCACCACTTCATCGAGACGAGATGACTTGGCTGCTTCCTGCAGGACGCTCACCTGAGAGGTTGCTTCCCCTGCCTTCGCTTCGCAACGCACAATCTGCTCAAGTCGCGGCACGCGCTTGCCTTTGATTTCGCCGGAGAGTACAACGATGCCAAAGACCATCGCTGGTAAGGCGCGATTCGCAATCGCCGCATAGTGCTTGTTGACTTCCCCTTGCAGATGGGGCCGCCAGAATGCGGTCAAATCTACGCTTTTGACTCGATACCCGCCGTACCGACTCGCTTCCCATTCGTTCATCCTGCCAATCTGTATGTGCCAGCAGTCGAGCAAATCAGCTATCGACCACGACCCATAGCGCAGGGCGGCCCAGCTTCGTCTCACCTCTGCATCGCTCAACCCATTGCTTGCCAAGGCCGGGTGAATTGCCCCTCGACTCTCCAAAAAAGAGCCGTTTACCATGACCCACAAAATGTGGACCACGCTGACATTTGTCCCAATTGGCACAACTTGGACGATAAAGACCAACGCTGCTATAGTTGTCTCGACGGCGGCTGACATAGTTCTCCCCTTTCGGCTTAGGCACCCTTAGGATGAACTATTCACCGCCGTTTGTCATTTCTGCCTCTACCTCTCTCAACTTTTACCGGAAACTAAAGTAATTAGCCATACAGTAATAGAAGGTCGCCCGTACCGCACTGGCGACCTTTTCGCTTCGCCGAGCCTTCCGTTGCCGAACAGCCGAATAAGCGGCCAATCCTATCGCATGAGCAAACCCGTTAACTGCCCTTACTTTTACGGAGACTACTTCCGTGGCCAAGCGAAAGAAGAATGTCGCCTGCTGGCCGCCAACCCAGACAACGAGCGCCCGTGGCGGCGCAAGCTCTGCGCCACGTGCCCCGTGCCCGAACTTGTGCTGACCAGCAACTGCTTGGACCTGCTGCTCGAAGCCGAAGTCAAGCGCCAGTTTCTACGCGAGCGCGTCGAGGTGACCTTTGCCATCTGCTCGCAACACATGACCGAGCTGGTCGATCCGCGCCGTTGTCCGCAGTGCGCCGCCGAGCAAGCCGCCAACACTTGATTGTTTCTCAGATTTCCGCTATACTAACGCCCGACAACCGAATTGGGGAGCCCGGATGCGCCGGGCTGAGAGGGCAGCCGTTCTGCTGCCGACCCACGAACCTGATCTGGGTAATGCCAGCGTAGGAAAAACAGCGCTCCGTGCGTTTCCCTTACCCTACCGCTTGCCCGGTAGGATTTTTATTTTCAAGGAGAGACCATGTATCGCAACCGCTTCTACCACTTGATCTGGGTGGTGCTCGCCGTTTGGATCGCCGCTGCCTGCCAGGCGCCAGCGCTGATCAGTACCGGCGACAACCCCGATGACAGCACTGGCGGCGCAGCCGAACGCAGCACCCCCACAACGCTCACCGTTGCCACCCACGATTCCTTCAACCTTAGCGCCGATCTGCTCGACCAGTTTGAGGCCGAGCACAACGCCGATCTGCAGTTCCTCCAGCTCGGCGACGCGGGCGAGCTAGTCAACCAGCTTGTGCTGAGCGCCGACGCACCGCTGGCCGACGTGGCCTTTGGTGTCGACAACACCTTCCTCAGCCGCGCGCTCAACGCCGACATCTTTGAGCCATACGCCTCAGCGCTGCTGGACGATATCCCGGACGATTTCCAGCTCGACGCCAAGAATCGGCTGCTGCCCGCCGACTATGGCTTTGTTAATCTCAACGCCGACGCTGCCTGGTTTGCCGAGCGCAACCTGCCCCTGCCCCAAACGCTGGACGATTTGGCGCAGCCCGACTACGCCAGCGCGCTCGTCGTGCAAAACCCGGCCACATCGTCGCCCGGCTTGGCCTTTCTGCTGGCGACCGTCAGCTACTTTGGCGAAGAGGGTTATCTCGATTTTTGGCAGACCCTGCGCGACAACGGCGTGCTTGTCGTCGACGGCTGGAGCGACGCTTACTACACCTACTTCACCGTCGGCTCCGGCAATGAGGGCGAGCGCCCGCTTGTCGTCAGCTACAGCACCAGCCCGCCCGCAGACGTGCTCTATGCCACCGACGGGCGCACGGAACCGGCTTCGGTCAACATTTCGCCACCCACCGGGACGTTTCGCCAAATCGAATTTGTCGGCATTCTGCGCAACACGAACCGCACCGAAGCGCAGAACGCCCTCGCCCGCGACTTCATCGACTTTATGCTGAGCCAGCCCGTGCAGGAGGACATCCCCCTTCAGATGTTCGTCTACCCCGCCAACGAGAACGCCGCCCTGCCGGAGCTGTTTGAGCAGTTTGCCACCGTGCCGGACGAGCCCGCATCGCTTGCGCCGGAAGCGATTGAGGCAAATCGGGAGGAATGGATTCAGGCGTGGACGGACGTGATGCTGCGGTAGATCATTGCTTGTTGCTTGTTGCTTGTTGCTTGTTGCTTGTTGCTTGTTGCTTGTTGCTTATTGCTTGTGGATGAGGGGTGTACAGTGTCTGTTGATAGCTCTTCAAAATACCCGGCACGACAAAGCCGCATCCAAACGGACGGGCTCGCAGGCTATGCGATAAGCAATAAGCACTACGCCCTGTTTATCCTCCCCCTGCTCTTCCTCGCCGTTTTCTATCTCTACCCTCTGCTCGGCATTCTGCGCGTTAGCTTCTTCGCAGAGGGTACGTGGAATTTCGGCGGCATCGGCGACACCTTGCGCGCCCCCTTTTTTTTGCGCGTGCTCTGGTTCACCACCTGGCAAGCCGCCGCCTCCACCGGGTTGACGCTGCTGCTCGGTCTGCCCCTTGCCTTTGTCTTTGCCCGCTACCGCTTCCCCGGCCAAGCGCTGCTGCGCGCGCTGTTTACCGTGCCCTTTGTTATGCCCACGGTCGTTGTCGCCGTGGCCTTCAGCGCCCTGCTCGGCGACAGCGGTGTTCTCAACCGCTGGCTGCAGGCGGCTTTCACGCTAGATGCGCCACCGCTGCAAATCGCGCAGACGGTTTGGATCATCCTGCTGGCGCACGCCTTTTACAATGTTAGTATTGTGATCCGCACCGTCGGCGGCTTCTGGCGCACGCTCGGTACGGGGCCAGCCGACGCGGCGCGCGTGCTCGGTGCGGGGCCGCTGCGGCGGCTGCGCGAAGTCACGCTGCCGCTGCTCTTGCCCAGCATCGCGGCGGCGAGCCTGCTCGTCTTCTTGTTTTGCTTTACCAGCTTTGGGGTGGTGCTCATTCTGGGGGGGCTGCGCTTTGCCACGCTCGAAGTCGAAATCTACCGGCAGGCGCGCAATCTCTTTAACCTACCCGTCGCCGCCTTTCTGGCACTCGTGCAGATGGGGCTAACCTTTGCGGCGATGAGTCTATACACGCGCATCCAGGCCCGCAGCAGCCGCGCGCTCGCCGTGCAGGCCGAGCCCCCTGCGCCGCCGCAAACGCTCGTGGCTCGTCTAATTATCGGCCTTTTGTTGACGCTGTCGCTCGGTCTGCTGCTCAGTCCGCTGCTCACGCTGGCCTGGCGCAGCGTTACCTGGGGCGGTGACGGAGCGGGTGGCTTGACGCTGCGTTACTACGCCGCGCTCGCCGTCAACGAGCGCCAAAGCGCGTTCTTTGTCGCGCCGCTGCTGGCCGTGCGCAACTCCGTGCTCTTCGCCGCGGCGACGGTCGCGTTGAGCCTGGCGCTCGGCCTGCCCGCCGCCTACCTGCTCGCCCGCCCCCGCACCTGGCTCATCAAGCTGCTCGATCCAATCTTCCTGCTCCCGCTCGGTACCAGCGCCGTCACCCTCGGCTTTGGCTACATCGTCGCCATGGGGCCGCTGCGCACCTCGCTCTGGCTCGTGCCCGTGGCCCATTCGCTGATAGCCGCGCCCTTTGTCGTGCGCACCTTCCTGCCCGCCCTGCGCCGCCTCGATCCGCGGCTGCGCGAAAGCGCCGCCCTGCTCGGCGCGTCGCCGACCCGGGTCTGGCGCGAGATCGATGTGCCGCTGCTCTGGGGCGCGGCGCTCGTTGGCGCCGTCTTTGCCTTTACGATTAGCCTCGGCGAATTTGGCGCGTCGCTTCTCATCACCCGCCCCGATTTTCCCACCATGCCCGTCGTCATCTACCGCGCGCTGGGCCAGCCCGGCCTGCTCAACTATGGCCAGGCGCTGGCGATGAGCACAATTTTGATGGTCGTCTCGGCAGGGGGATTGCTGGTGATCGAGCGCTTTCGCCCGCCGGGCGCGAGCGAGTTTTGACTTGGTAGAAAGTTTCCAATCTGATAACATTTCATCATGCGCGTCATTTCAAGGAAGGCACTGCGGCAGTTCTGGGAAATTCACCCTGCCGCCCAGCGACCCTTGCAAACGCACGCTGGATATGACAAGGAAAGGTGGAAGATGATCCGCGGTATGGCCGAACAATCAACTGATTATAGAACTTTGCTGCAAACGTTCATCCCGCGCCCTATTCACGATGAGGTGCAATACGATATGACCGTTGTGCAACTCAGTTCGCTGATCGACCGAGGTGCGTTAACCCAGGCGGAAGCGGAGCTGCTTGATCTGCTTGGCACGCTGGTCGCCGCTTATGAGGAGGAGCACTACTCCGACGCTGACTTACCTTGCACGGCGTCGAGCTTGTGCGCGGGCTGATGGAAATGCACGGCTTGAAACAAAAAGAGCTGCTGCCCATCTTCAAGACAAAGTCTACCGCCTCGCAGGTGCTCAACGGCAAGCGACAGCTAACCGCCGCCCATATTGACGGCCTCGCCACATTTTTCAATCTGCCACACGGCCTCTTCTTTGAGCCAGCGCCTACTCCACCGGCCTCAGCAGCGTAAGCTGGCTCGTGTTGGCCACCACCCACGCCCGCTCGCCGCTCTCCAGCTCCACCAGCCACCACACAATGGTGTCGGTTGTGCCCTCTCGCCACACCGGCCCTCCCACGAGCGTTACAACCTCGCCTTCCGTCAACGCCCCCACATTGTCTTCGACGGGCTCCGCTCTAGGTTCCGGCATTAAATAGGCCGTTCCGACCATGCGTGCCCGATCCCCAATTGACAGCGAGGAATCGGCATTTTCGCTGGGCGGCAATCCATTTGTCTGTGCACTCGCAGCGGGCTCGGCCGCCGCGTCCGCTACAGAATCGAGCGCCGCTTCCGCCGCCGCCTGCGCACTCGCTGGCGCTGGCTCTGCAACGGCCCCGGCATCGCCTGTCCCCGCATCACTTTCCAGCTCCACCTGCTCTCCGGTAGCGCCCTCCGCTGATGTATCATCTACCACCTCATCCACCGCTTCATCCACCGCTTCACCAGATGCAACGTCACCCCGCGCCACGGATGCCTCCGGGTCGCTGCGATCCAGAAAAACGGCGGCGGCCCACACGAGCAGCACCAGCGACAGCCCCACCACCGCGGCGGTCACGTAGGGCAGCAGCGTATCTGCATCCGGCAGGCTAAATTCGCGCAAGATGGGCTCGTCGCTGGCGGCGGTGCCGTGGGTTGCCGCGCCGGTCAGCGCCGTGCGCCGGGCGGGCGCCGGTGGCAGGTCGACATCCACCACGCTCTGCTGATTTACCCGCAGCACGTACAGCGGCAGCGGGTCGCCCACCGCTGCGTCGACATCCCCCTGGCCTGTTACACCAGCCTGTGCCGGGCGTGCGGGCAGCCGGTAGCGCGCCATTAGCAAGTCACGCGCCTGCTGCACGGCCGCTCGCGCCGCAGCGCGCTCCGTATCAGCGGCGACGTGCAGCTCGGCGCGGGCGGGCTGGCTGCGCTTGTCCAGCAGTACCAGCAGGCCAGCCAGCGGCTGGCCCTCCTCGTCGTGGATATCAAAATAGTCGGCTCGATTGGGAGAGGCCATAAGAATTCTTGCTCAAGATAAATGCTGATGAAATTGTCAGGGGTACAACTTGGAAAACTGTCGGCGGTGAAGAACAGTTGCGAACTGATTTGAGTTTCTTCTCAAATAATTTATTCTCAGATTCCGTGGCCATTTCACTGATGGCCCGAATCTGGCTGGTGCACAGCGCCCCATCCCAATCCTTCCCCCACGCGTGGGGAAAGGGCGCTCTTTCCTCCCCTCTCCCATCCTGGGAGAGGGGCCGGCGGTGAGGGCCAATTCCCAAATGTCAACGGAACCTAGAATCTGCCACCCTTGTCCCCCGCTCCCCTGCCCTCTCAGCGTGCTGCCAGCGACAGCGTCACCACGCCGCCGACGCGCGCGCCCGTGGCATCGTAGCTGAGCAGGCGCAGATTGTAGCGGGCGGTGACGTCTTCGCGTAGCGTGCCGGACCAGCGCAGGCTGTCGCCCGTACGACGGTAGGGGTAGTCGCCCGCGGGCAGGCCGGAAAGCGTTGCGCCCGCCTCGTCCTCGCCCGCGTAGCCAAGCGTCGTGCCGGGGAACGGCTCGCCGGGAGCAGCGCCCACGGTAAAGGGAAACTGCACCGTCGCGTCGCTCTCTGTGCCGTACCCCACGTCGTCCTCCGCACCGTCATCAATGGCCACCTCGCGCTCGATGGGCTGTGCGTTGGCCACGCGCAGTTGGTGCACGCCCGCCGCGCGCACGCTCCCGCTGCCCAACCGATAAATCCGCAGCCGCACATTGTACGTTGTCTCCCCCACAGCCGCCCCGCCGTCCACTAGCCAAGCCCCGTCGTAATCCAGCGAATCGCCCACCACGCGTACGCTGCGCAACCCATCGATGGTAAATTCCACGCTTTCCGCGCTCACGCTTACCAGTTGGATGTTTGTGCCGGGCAAGCGCTCGCCCACGCGCAGGCGTCGCTCCAGCGGACCGTTAAAGGCGACCGTGCCCGGCTCATTGAGCAATGCGGGCAGGTCGCTGAGTTCGGGCAAGTTGGCGATGCCGCTGAGATCGGGTAGACCCAACTCCTCCAGCACGCCGGGAAGTTCGCGCAGAGCCGGGGGCACGGCGGGCAGATCGTCGAGGTTGGGCAGGTTGTCCGGCAGCTCAATTGTGGGCAGGCTGGGTACGCGCGGTCGCTCGTCGCCGCAGGCTGCGATGGTGAACGAGAACAGCAGCGCCAGCGCTAGAAGCGGGCGCCAAAGTGGGTTGCGAAAATTTGTGAACATGTTGAAGTAAGCTGAACCTGACATAACTGTTCAGCCCCAATCCCCAAACCCTCTCCCATCATGGGAGAGGGAAGCCAATCTCTCCGTAGTTAGAGAGACGTGGACCGGAGCTGAATAGTTAAAATCTAACCAAATAACTCGCTTGACGAGACAGTTTCAAACCAGGCTGAATCAATACGCACCGATCTCGTCCAGCCGTTCGTCGCTGATGCCAAAGTGGTGGGCCAGTTCGTGCAGCACGGTGCGCCGCACCTGGTCGCACACGGCATCGGCGTTGCCGCGCGGGCAGATGCGCAAAATGGAGTCTCGAAAGATCGTGACTTTGTCCGGCGGGATCAGGCCATAGCCGTGCGAGCGCTCGGTCAGCGGCACGCCTTCGTACAGCCCCAGCAGTAGCCGGCCGGATGCGATGCCGCTGGCCGCCAGCTGCTCGGCGCTTGGCCGCGCTTCAATATCGATGGCGACGTTGTCAATCCGCTGCCAAAGCGCGTCGGGAATGTCGTCAAGCGCCCGCACGACGAGCTTTTCAAATTCTTCTTCAGTGAGCCAGTCAGTTTGCATGATAATGTGAACAAATGTACATCAATCGTATGAGTCACGTAACTTTCCAAAGCGCCAAACGTCTTTATAGTGACGTTCTATAGATAGAAGCTAAGACAAATGACGTGGTTTATCAATACGCCGCATGATTTTGGACAAATGTGCGATTAATTAGGTGTAGGGCAAAAGTTGGTAAAGCGTATGTTTAGCGCAAACGTAGTTTGTAGGGCATTTTGTCGCACCAACGCCGCTTTTGACCACACGCTTTGGCATAGACGCCATTGCATTCTAGCACAAGCCGCGAATCGCCGAAATTTAAGGCAAAAGCCTACTGGGTAATGGAGTACACGGATGGCAGTCCAACGACACACCTGCTACTTAACAATTTTTACTACACGTTTTCGACAAATGTCGATCGCCCTTTTGCTGTGCCTCCTGTTGCTTGGGTTGCTCAAGCCAGCCACAAGCTTTGCCGAGACAAAGGTCCTCGCGATTGATACGCTGATCGTCGGCATCGAGCCCGGCGTGACGGCAGAGACGCTGGCGGAGCCGCTGCAAGCAGCCGGTTTTGAAATGCTGCGCACCTGGCCCGAGTTTGGGCTGATCGAGCTGCGCGCGCTCCCCGCTGCCACCGCTGGTGATGCCGTGCAGGCAGCGGACGCCAACACACCAATTTCGCAGCTACACTCTCTGGCAGGCGTGAATTTGGTGGAGCGCGACGCGCCCATTCGCGCGGCCACCCAACCCGCAGCCTCTTCCTCCCTTGCCAAGCTTGCCCTGGCCAAAGCGCCACCCATTGTTCCGGTGCCCACCGATCCGCTCATTGAGCACCAGTGGGCGCTGGCTCAGCTTCGCCTACCCCAGGCGTGGACCGTTACGCGCGGCGCGCCCGCCGTGACCGTGGCGCTAATCGACAGCGGCCTGGATGTAACCCACGAAGACCTGCGCGATACCCTGCTCTGGAAAAACGCCGCCGAGTTCGCAGGCGTTCCGGGCGTCGACGACGATGGTAATGGATTTATCGACGACGTATACGGCTGGGATTGGGTCGAGCGCGATGCGGAGGCCAACGACCGCAAAGGGCACGGCACGCACGTTGGCGGCATCTTAGCTGCTACGCCGAACAACGGCTATGGCATCGTCGGCGCCAGCTACGGGCTCAGCGTGCTGCCCCTGCGCGTGCTGGACGAACAAGGCAGCGGCTACATCAGCGATCTCGTCGACGCGCTCTACTACGCCCACGAGCAAAACATTCGCATCGTCAATCTAAGCCTTGTGATGGGCAGCCCTTCGCCAGCCATCGAGCAGGCGATTCAGCAGTTACACGGCAACGGCGTTCTGGTGGTGGCGGCGACGGGTAATGTGGGCAGCCACGTGCTGTGGCCCGCGGCCTATCCCGAAACGCTGGCCGTGGCCGCAACGGACGAGCGCGATCAGCGGGCGTCGTTTAGCAACTACGGCCCCGAAGTTGATTTGGCCGCGCCGGGCGCGCAGATTCTCAGTACCGCCATCGATGGCGGCTACGTCCCGCTGGATGGCACGAGCATGGCTACTCCCTTTGTCTCGGGCTTGGCGGGCATGATTTGGAGCCTGCGCCCGGAGCTGACATTGACTGAACTCACGGACATTTTGAAGGAGACGGCTGATGATGTAAATGTGCTGACGGCTCCCGGACGCGATGAGGAGTTGGGGGCGGGTCGCCTCAACGCGGAGGCGGCACTCAAGCGGGCGGCGGCGGGCGTGGCGGTGCAGATCACGGCAGCGGACGAAGTGCAGACGGGCAACACGCTCGTCGCATCTGTTCAGTTGGGCAAGCTCGCCAGCCCCGCTCGCGGCGCAGTCGTCTACTACGCTTTGCGCCCTGCCGATCAAGCGGGCGACGCACCGGAAGCATGGACCAACTCGGCGGTGAGCGACGCAACGGGTGCGGTTCAACTTTCCCTTGGCACGGGGGGACTTTCCGGCGCGCACGTCTTGCAGCTACAGTTTGGCGACACGCTCTATGAACGGGCCGTCAACATCCACCTCCCCACCTACACCATTGATGTACAGGTGGAGGCTACAAAGCTGACTGCGGGCGAAGGATCGACCGCGCTGCGCGTCGAAGTGCGTGATGCGGCGGGCACGCTCGTGCTTGATGAGCTGCCGCTTACCCTATCCGCAACGCTGGGCCGCTTTGGGGCGGCGGGCGCAGTCATCCCCTCGGAGTCGCTGGAGGGGACGGAGGCGGTGGCGATTCAAGCCGTGCTGGAAGGGGGCGTGTATGCGGGGACCTTTTATGCAGGCGAACTGGCCGGTCAGGCTCGCCTCGTGGCCGAAGTCGGAAACGTGCAGGTTCAGCACGAGTTGACCATCGCCCCGTCCGCACCCGCCACGCTTCGGTGGGACGGGGTACCGCCGACGCTTCGACGCAGCGACCAAGCGCAGACCGTCTCTCTGGCGCTCGTGCTGCTTGACGCATACGGCAACCCGGTTGCCAGCGAGACGCCCGTTCAGCTGACGACGAGCAGCGGTCAGCTCAGTGCCGAGGGGCAGGCGAGCGGGGAAACGGATGGGGTGGTCGCAGCCGACCTCAGCGGCACGCTGGGCGTGACGCTGCACTTACCCAAAACCGACGCGCCCGTGGTAATCCAAGCCAGCGCACTGGAATTTGGCCTGCAAGCGCAGGCAACGCTGCGCTTGGCCAGCCCACAAATCATGCTGCCCCTGGTGATTAACGGGCAATAAATAGCACGTCTGCACGGCAAATTTGACGGATAGTCACTCCACGTGATAAATTTCCGCCCGGCTACCGTCGGAGATTTTGCAACAAGGATCTACGCAAACTACATGTTGAACTTGGTCACTGTTAACAGGGGCGTCTGCTAGGACGAGCCGAATTCTTTCCACCGAATTTTGCGGCTGCGGACGTTCTTCGTCCGTGGCCGTTTTTTATTTCGCCTTCTGAGCTTGCACGTGAAAAGCGACCGCGGACATTGTCCGCGGTCGCTTTTTCTTTTCCAAACAGCCAGCGCAGGAGGCAACCATGCACCTATCCGTTACCCATCTCACCAAGCACTACGGCGACCAAGTCGTCCTCGACGGCGTGACGTTTACGCTTGACGCTGGCCAAAAGCTGGGGCTGGTTGGCGCCAACGGGGCGGGCAAATCGACGCTGCTGCAAATTGTAGCGGGCAAAGTCCAGCCCGACGGCGGCAACGTTCAGGTGGCGTCCGGCGTGGAGATCGGCCACCTGCCGCAGACGCTGACCGCCGCCGCACAGCAGAGCGTGGCTCAGCTGATCGACCAGTCGCTGGGGGGATTGCGCGTGCTGGAAGGGAAGCTGCGGGCGCTCGAAAGCGACATGGCTCAGCCGCAGGGCGTGCTCGACAACATCTTGGCCGAGTACAGCGCACTCAACGAGCGCTTTGAACAGCGCGGCGGCTACGATCTCGAGCACCGGCTGGATGCCGTGTTAAGCGGGCTGGCGGTTGATCACATTGCGCGCGAGCGCCCCATCAGCAGCCTCTCCGGCGGCGAAAAGTCACGCGTGGGGCTGGCGGCGCTGCTGCTGCGCGCCCCCGATCTGCTGCTGCTCGATGAGCCGACCAATCACCTGGACTTCGCCGCGCTAGGCTGGCTGGAAACGTATCTGCGCGATTTTCGCGGCGCGCTGCTCGTTGTCTCGCACGACCGTCATTTCCTCAACGCTACCGTGTCGCACATCTTGGAGGTGGACGAGCACACGCACGGCGCGATGCTCTACGGCGGCAGCTACGATTTCTACGCCGAGGCCAAGGCGCAGCAGCGGGCGCGCTGGGCCGAGGCGTTCTGGGCACAGCAGGAGGAAATGCGCGAACTGCGCCGCGCCGTCAAGACTAGTGCGCGACAGGTGGCGCACAATCGCGCACCGCGCGACGGCGACAAGTTTCTCAAGGCCTTCAAGGCGGGCCGCGTGGAGGGTGCGGTGGCGCGCAACGTGCGCGCGGCGGAGGAAAAGCTGCGTCGCCTGGAGGCCGAACCCGTGCCGCCGCCGCCGCGCCCGCTCGTGCTCAACCCCGATTTCGATCCGGCCCGGCTGAGCAGCAAAACGCCGCTGGTGCTCTCCGGCGTAAGCAAGTCGTTTGCTCAACAGCCCGTGCTGCGCGACGTTAGCTTTTCGCTGCACGCCGACAGCCGCGTCGTGATCACGGGCGCCAACGGTGCGGGCAAGTCCACGCTGCTGCGCATCGTCGCCGGGCTGGACGCGCCGGACGCGGGCGAGGTGGCCGTTGCGCCCAGCGCCGTGGTCGGCTTTCTGGATCAGGAGCAGCAGACGCTAGCCTCCACCGGTACGCTCTTCGAGGCGTACCGCGGCGAGCGGACGGGTGATTGGGAAACGCTCAAGGCCGAACTCTTGCGCTACGGCTTTTTTGCCTACGATGAACTGCAAAAGCCGGTGTCCGCGTTGAGCGTGGGCCAAAAGCGCAAGCTCCAGATCGCGCGGCTGATTGCTCAAGGAGCCAACCTGCTGCTGCTCGACGAGCCCACCAACCACATCAGCCTTGATGCGCTGGAAGAATTCGAGCGCGCGCTGTTGGACTTTCCCGGCGCGATTCTCGCCGTCTCGCACGATCGGCGTTTTATCGAGCGCTTTGCGGGCAAAGTGTGGACGCTGCACGAAGGGAAGCTGGCTCGTGATGCGTAAGTTGTTCAAAAGTGGTATATTTCTTCCATGAAAATTACCGGCCTCGATGCCTACACCGTCGCCATCCCCTTTACCGCGCCGATTTTTAGCGCTTACGGCGTGAGCTACCCGGCGCGCGTGCGCACGCTGATCCGATTACACACGGATGTCGAGCTGACGGGCATTGGCGAGGCGGGCGTTGCGGCCACACACGCCTTTGAGCGAGGCGCACAGCAGCGCATCTTTGAGCAGGAGATTGCGCCGCAGCTCGTCGGCGAAAGCCCGTTTGACTACCGCTACCTCCTGCGCAAGCTGCGCTATCGACCCGAAGCCATTGCGATCGAGCTGGCCTGCTGGGATTTGATGGGCCAAGCGGCGGGCATGCCGCTCTATCGGCTGCTGGGCGGCGAGGGCGCGCGACGCACCATTCCCACGGCAGGCTACTTTTTCTTCCGCGGCGCGGATCGCAACGGGGAAAACGCCGTCGACCTCAATAACTGCGTCGAGCACGTGCAGTCGCTGATCGACGAATATGGTTTCCGCACCATCAAAATGAAGCTCGGCGTCTACCACCCGCTAGACGAAGTTGACGCCGTCAAAAGGGTACGGGCGGCGATTGGGCCGCGTGTGGGGCTGCGCATCGACCCCAACGGCTGCTGGTCGCTCGCCACGGCCAAGCGCATGTTGAAGCAGCTCGAAAGTTGCGACCTTGAATATGTGGAGGAGCCGCTCAAGTACGTCCCCGCGCGTGTGCCCGTTACCACGCAGGCGGGCGTCCCCAGCCTCGACACGGCGGGGCTGGCCGCACTGCGCCGCTCGACCTCGATCCCGATTGCCGCCGACGGCGCCTACCGCATCGACCTGCTGCGCCAAATTGAGCGCACGCAGGCGGCGGACGTGGTGCTGGGCGACATTCAGGGCTCGCTCGGCATCCGTGGGCTGCACGACTTTTTCACCGTCGCTGAGTTATTTCATCTGCCCGCCACGCTGCACAGCGGCACGGAAATCGGCGTGCAGCAGGTCGCCAAGCTCCACGTCGCCGCCGCGCACCCGGAGCTGACGATTGCGGGCGACGCAATTTATCACCAGTACGTGGATGACGTGCTGGTCGGCGGTAAATTGCGTTACGAGAATGGCGAACTATCCGTGCCGCAGGGGCTGGGGTTGGGCGTGCAGTTGGACGATGAGAAGCTGGTGCAGCATGAATTGACGGAAGTTAAGCACTGCGAGTTCGACGAACTTTGGCGCGAGACGAGGGCGCGGTACAACATCCCCCCCGCCGCTCACGACCTGCTGGTGCGCCATTTTTGACGGTCGAAGGTAACCGTCACGGCCCCAGGAGACACGGCCTGCCCCTTCGTACGTGGGCCGTGATTGTCACGTTCCTCGACCAATCTTGCAAGCAAGGAGAAACCCGTGCGTGAAAGCCATACCGCCGTCGTCGAGCGCAACGTTGCGTGGCGCGGCGACTTTAGCGTGGAGCCATACGAAGTCGCCTGGGCGGGCGAGGCGATCTACTTCGTGCGCGCGCTGAGCGTCGACAACGTGCCCGCCACCGAAAT
Source organism: Caldilineaceae bacterium (assembly GCA_965213535.1). Classification (GTDB taxonomy): domain Bacteria; phylum Chloroflexota; class Anaerolineae; order Caldilineales; family Caldilineaceae; genus JBCCFC01. The sequence continues at coordinate 3,278,471 of OZ243888.1, read as the reverse complement.
TGATAACATCACCGCCCGCGTGCAAATCTCGCCGGACGGAATGCGCTGGGTCGACGAGGGCACATCGCTCGCGCTGCCGACTGCGCCGGACGCAGTCACCTTTGCGCGCGTGACGCACTTTGGCGGCTGGCTGCGCCTGGTCGGCGAGCTGCCGCAGGGCGCGCAGATGACGGTGATTGTCTACCTGGTGCTCAAGGAGTGATCCATGAATCTATCTTCTCTTTCCCGCTTCGACCCGCTGCCGCGCGTGCTCGTCCACGACGACTTTGACCGCGGCCTCTGCGGCTGGACGGGGCTGATCGGCAACTATGAAGGCTCGCTCGACACGATGCTGCCGCCCTACCGCGACCTGCGCGCGCCCCAGCTCAGCAACCTTTCCATGTGGGATACGGGCTCGGATGGCTCGCTCTCCGGCACCTACGCCATGAAGCTGGCGACGCGTGCGTGGGCCGGGTCGATGGCGGTGGGCATCAAGCGGCTCACCTTTCGCCACGTGGGGCCGATCCGGCTGGAGGCCTACTTTACCTTTAAGCCGGAGGCGAGCACACTAACGCTTTCGTCGACAGACGTGCGCGCGGTCGGCGTGCTCTTTGATTTGCAGGTCAGCGACACCGTCACCGACAGCCCGCAGCGCGTGATGCCCCACCTGCGCTATCTCAACGCGCTGGAGGGCGAGCCGGTCGAGCGCTGGCAGTACAAGAAGGAGGTCGAGGCGCTGCACGAAATTGGCGGCAGCGGCGAGACCAAGTCCCATTTCCACATGGGGCCGGAGGGCTGGCGCGACCTGCCCGGCGGCGAGCAGCGGCTCTGCTACAACGAAATCGCCACCAAGCAAAATTGGTACTACCTGCGCCTCGATTTCGACCTGGCCGAGATGGCCTTCCTTCGCTTTCAGTGTAACGACCGCATCTTTGGCCTAGAAGGCGTCGAGCCGATGCGCTTCCCGGCAATGGCCAATTTGTGGTGCATGTTAAACACGCTTTTCTTTGTTGAGACTGACCGTGATAGGCGGGCGTTTTTGTATGTGGATTCGGTTGTTCTTTCGACAGAAGATTGAATCTGTGAGGCGTGACTATTTGATGCGTGAGGGCTGGGTGACCACGTTTCACGCATCAAATAATCACGCCTCAACTACGCAAAACTCCCCCTCTTTAGAGAATTCTTTCCATGACCGAACACCAAACGGACATTCTCATCGTCGGCGGCGGGCTGGGCGGCGTGGCGGCGACCTTGGCCGCGGCGCGACTTGGCAAACGGGTCATTCTCACCGAAGAGACCGACTGGATCGGCGGGCAGATGACGGCCCAGGCCGTGCCGCCGGACGAGCACCCGTGGATAGAGACGACGGGCTGCACCAACAGCTATCGCCAGCTGCGCCAGGGCATTCGCGATTACTATCGACGCAACTATCCGCTCACCGAACGCGCGCGGGGCGACATGCTGCTCAATCCCGGTCAGGGCAACGTCAGCCGCCTCTGCCACGAGCCGAGAGTCGCGCTGGCCGTGCTGGAGGAGATGCTCGCGCCCCATCGCGCCAGCCGACAGGTGCAGGTGTGGACGCACACCGAGCCGACCGCCGTCGAGATGGAGGGCGACCGCGTGCGCGCGGTGACGCTCTCCAACTGGGCGAGCGGCGAAGAGCACGTGGTCACCGCGCCCTACGTGCTGGACGCGACCGAGTTGGGCGATCTGCTGGAACTGGGCGAAGTGGAGCACCTGATCGGCGCGGAAAGCCAGGAGCAGACGGGCGAGCTGCACGCCGTCCCCGGCGACCCGCGGCTAGAGGATCAGCAGGCGATTTCGTGGTGCTTTGCCGTGGACCACCTGCCGGGCGAGGATCACACGATTGCCAAGCCGGAGATGTACGATTTCTGGCGGAGCTACCGGGCCGATTTCTGGCCGGGGCCGCTGCTCGGCTGGGCGGACGTTGACCCGCAGACGCTGGAGACGCGCCATCGCGGCATCTTTCACGGCCCAGCGCAGACCGCGAAAGGGATGGCGGGCGACTTTTGGCACTACCGCCGCATCCTCTACGCGCAACATTTTCAGCCGGGTTTCGCGCGGAGCGACATCACGCTCGTCAACTGGCCGCACATCGACTACTGGCTGACGCCGCTGCTGGGCGTCGATGCCGAAACGCAGGCGAGGGCGCTGGAGGAGTGTCGCCAGCTCAGCCTCTCTTTTCTCTACTGGATGCAGACGGCAGCGCCGCACCCCGACGGCAACGGTGTCGGCCATCCCGGCCTCCGTCTACGGAGCGACATTGTCGGCTCGCCGGACGGCTTGGCGAAATCTGTCTACGTGCGCGAGGCGCGGCGCATGTTGACCGAGTTGATGGTGCTGGAGCAGCATGTCGGCGTCGAGCAGCGGCGGCAGATGGGCCACGAGCCGGGCGCCGAGCAGTTTGACGACAGCGTCGGCGTCGGCTCCTACCGCATCGACCTGCACCCCAGCACCGCGCCGCGCACCTACGTCGACATCAGCTCTTACCCCTTTCAAATTCCCCTCGGCGCGCTCATCCCCGAACGAGTTGAGAATTTGCTGCCCGCCTGCAAAAACCTTGGCGTCACCCACATCACCAACGGCTGCTACCGGCTACACCCCGTCGAGTGGAACATCGGCGAGGCCGCTGGCGCGCTGGCGGCGTATTGCCTGGAGAAGAACTTGTCACCGCGACAGGTGCGGAATGAGGAAAAGCACTTGCGCGATTTCCAGGACGTGCTGGTCGAGACGCTGGGCTTTGTGCTGGAATGGCCGGAGTATGCAAGAATTACGCCGCGCTGATTGTGAATTCAACGGGTTAACTTTTTAGAAGTCCAGATGGCATCCGTACGGGCAGGCCATGGGCTGCCCGTACGGATGCCATCTAACCATTTATTAATTGGAGAATCACCATGACCTTTTCCGACACACGCTACGACAACATGAGCTACCGGCGCACGGGGCGCAGCGGCCTGCTGCTGCCCGCGATCTCGCTCGGCGGCTGGCACAATTTTCACGAGATCGACCAGGCGCGCACGCTGATGCGCAGTGCCTTCGACCTCGGCATTACTCACTTTGACTTGGCCAACAACTACGGCCCCCCGCCCGGCAGCGCCGAGGAGAATGCGGGTCGCGTGCTGAAGGAGGACTTTGCCGATCACCGCGACGAGCTGATTATCTCCAGCAAGGCGGGCTACCACATGTGGCCCGGCCCCTACGGCGAGTGGGGCTCGAAGAAGTATCTGGTGTCCAGCCTGGATCAGTCGCTGCAGCGGCTGGGTCTGGACTACGTGGATATCTTCTACGTGCATCGCTTCGACCCCGACACGCCGCTGGAGGAGACAATGGGCGCGCTCGATCTCATCGTGCGCCAGGGCAAGGCGCTCTACGTCGGCGTCAGCAATTTCGATGCGGCGGCGACCGTCGAGGCCGCGCGCATCCTGCAGGCGCTGGGCACGCCGCTAACGATTCACCAGCCCAAGTACAGCATGATGCTGCGCGACCGCGTGGAGAATGGGCTGCTCGACGCCGCCGGGCGGCTGGGCATTGGGCTGATCCCCTTTAGCCCGCTGGAGCAGGGGCTGCTGACCAACAAGTACCTTAACGGCATCCCCGACGATTCGCGCGCCGCGGGCGAGAGCGCCTTTCTAAAGCCGAGCCGCATTACGCCGGCGCTGGTGGAGAAGCTGCAACGGCTCAACAAAATCGCCGAAGCGCGCGGCCAGTCGCTGGCGCAAATGGCGCTGCGCTGGGCCTTGCGCGATGAGCGCGTGACGAGCCTGGTCATCGGCGCGAGCCGCGTGGAGCAGTTGGAGGACAACGTCGCCGCGCTGGACGCACCTGCGCTGACGGACGAGGAGCTGAATCAGATCGACGAGATTTTGAATGACGGTTAATCGCAAGAGTCTCTAGCGGATTAGGCGGATACAGCGGATAAGGTTCTGTTGACATTGGGTCAATCGCCCTCACCCCCGGCCCCTCTCCCACTTTGGGAGAGGGGAGAATGCGGCCCCATTCTCCCAGGATGGGAGAAGGGCTGGGAATAAGGGCGCTCGCAGCGACCCTGTCGCAGCTCAGCCAGCCAAATGTCAACGAAATCTAAAAGCGGATTTGGTATCAACGCTGTGGAGAAAATCCGCTCTTACCCGCCCAATCCGCTGTGTCCGCTAGAAGAATTCCCTCAAGAAAGGAAATCACCATGACTTGGCAACCCACGGCCGAACAGAAGACACACTACGAAGAGCATGGCTATTTCCTGATCGAGAACGTCGTCGACCGCGAGACGGCGATTGAGATGCGCGGCGTGATCAAAAACGCCATTCTCATGCCCGAACCGGAGACGCGCGCCGACATCGACCCCATGGACCCCATGGGCAATACGCCCGCGGCGCGGGCGGCGCGCTTTCGCAAGCTGGGCAACTTCTGCGTCAGCTCACCGCTCATCTGGCACAACGCCCACGGCGGGGCGGCCATGGCCGCCGTGGCGCAACATTTCCTGGGCGACGACCTGCTGCTCAAGTTCAACAGCTGCTTTCTCAAGCCCGCTGGCACGGGCAGCGCCACCCCCTGGCACCAGGACAACGGCCTCTGGCGCGATGGCGAAACAGAGCCCTTCAACTTCTGGATGGCGCTCGACCCGGCCACGCGCGCCAACGGCTGTCTGCAGTTTGTCTCCGGCACTCAGCTCAGCGAAATCATCCCACACGTGCTCTACGAGGACAGCATCCACGGCGAGCTGCCGCGCGAGCGGGTGCGCGAGGCCATCGAGCAGCAGGGCGTGCATCACGTTGAGCTGGAGCCGGGCAGCGTCGTTTGCTGGCACAGCAACATGTGGCACTACAGCCCGCCCAACACGAGCGACCGGGGGCGCATTGCGATTGCTGGCGTCTACAGCAGCCCAAAGATTGCCAAAACCAACCATTTCCGCGCCGACTTTCAGTGGGTAATGAAAGATGGGGAGCTGTGCGAACAATTCCCGCCGGAGCCATACAAGATGGAAAAGACGGGCTCGCCGCCCCCCTTTGCCAAGGCTTACCTTTAACCCCACCCCCAAACCCCCTCCCCGTGGTTCCTGAGCCCTGCCGAAGGGCGAGCAAGGAGGGGGCTTCTGTTGGCTCGTAGATTTGGCGGCGCTGCTGTGATAGCGCGTTCTTGGCAAACCAGATAAGCCCATCCCATCGCGACCACGTCGCCCACCAGTCACCCTTCCCCTGCACCCAGAGGGTACCCGCGGGGGAAGGGCCGGGGATGGGGGTCCTTCATCGCCCTCCCCGCCGCTCCCCCTCCTTAACTTTGTGGTTCTGCTTGGCTCGCGATGTGAAGAGCTTGGTGTCGACTTGTGGGTAAAGCTAAGCCCCAAGGCGGAGGAGATGCGCCTGGCCGCCGATTGAAAAGCGCGTCACCCAGCGAAGGGAATTGAACCGCAGATGGGCGCGGGTGGACGCGGATGATTTTACAATCCGCGTCCATCCGCGGTTTTGCTTTAGCGGTCAATCACGCGCCCGTTGACAGACGCCCCACTTCGGTCTACACTTTACCCCATGAGCCGCGACCTTATCCGCCTCCATCTCGATGCCGCCCGCGAGGCCATCGCCGGCGCACGCTATAACCTCGATGGCGAGTATTTCGGCATTGCCGTCAACCGCGCGTACTACGCGTTCTTCTACGCTGCCTCGGGCTTGCTGTTAATTCACGATATTGAACGCAAGAAGCACAGCGGCGTGCTTTCTGAATTCAATCGACTGTTTGTCAAAACGAGAATCTTCCCCACAACAGACGGACAGATTTATGCCGAGGCGTTTGAGCGCCGCAATGTTGTGGATTACGAAATGCTGGGTCAGGCCGACGGGGCAATTGCCAGGCGCATTGTTGATGTCGCGGAAGAGTTTGTCACGAAATGCGAAGATTACCTGAACAGCGAAGGGATTCTGTCGTGAACCGTCTCGCACATTTGAGCCTATCCGATCAGATTGCCATTGCTGACTTTGTTGATTGCGTGCAAAGGGAGTTTCCCAGTCGACTTTACAGAATCGTCCTCTTTGGCTCGAAGGCACGGGGCGATGATGATGTAGAATCTGACATTGATCTGCTAGCAATCGTCGATGACGAGAGCGGTGATTTTCAGCGAGAACTGTGGCGAATCGCATACGGCGTGTTGTGGAGCCACGAGGTTGTAATCTCGGTGCGTGTTTACTCGATGGAGCGTTGGATAGCCCAGCGCCAGCTTGGCCTGCCCTTCGTCCGCAACGTCGAGGCCGAGGGCATTTCACTGCCGCTGCCGGAGCTGACTGAACGCGTGGAAAGCGCGTAAACAGAATTCCACCATGAAGATTACCGCCGTCAACGCAATCTATCCCCGCTGCCGCGCACCGCTGGGTGCGTGGCGACCGCACCTGTGGCAGATCGCCGTGCGCATCGAGAGCGACGCGGGCGTCGTCGGCCTGGGCTGTGGGGGTGGCGGCGAGGCGGCGGTGACTATCATCCAGCGCCACCTGCGCGAGCTGCTGGTGGGGCGCACCATTGAGCAGGTCGATGACATCGCCGCCATTTGGGATAATCTCTACCGCGCCACGCTGCCCTACGGTCGACGCGGGCTGGCAATTATGGCGCTGAGCGGCATCGATTTGGCGCTCTGGGATTTGCTGGCAAGGGCGCGGGGCGTGCCCGTTTATGAGCTGCTGGGCGGGCTGCAAACGACACGCGTGCGCGCCTACGCCACGGGCAGCGACGTCGAATGGTTCGCCGAGCAGGGCTTTACCGCGCACAAACGTTCCCACCGCTGGACGGGCCGCGAGCAGGATTACAACGAGGCCGTCGATGCGATGGCTCGTGCTCGTGAGCTTCTCGGCCCCAACGGCTTGATCATGCTCGATTGCTACATGACGTGGGATGCCGATGTGACGCGCAACATGGCGACGCGTCTGCGTGATCACAACGTCTACTGGTTTGAGGATGTGCTGACGCCCGATCGGCTGCACGAGCAGGCCACGCTGCGCGAGCCAATCAAGCCCGTGCGGCTGGCGGGCGGCGAGCACGAGTTTACCCACCATGGCTTTGCAGAAATTGCCCGCGCCGGTGCGCTCGACATCTGGCAGCCGGACATCACCTGGTGTGGCGGCATGACGGCGGCGCTGCGCATTCTCGATTTGGCGCGCGAGCACGATGTGCGCGTGGTCTTCCACCGCGGCGGTGAACCGTGGGGGCTGCACCTCATCGCCGCTGCGGACCAGGCGAGCGCCTGCGATCCGCTGGCCGAGCTGGTGCTGCGCGACCGCCACACCCCCTCGGACTGCTGGTGGCTCGATGCGCCAGAGGCCATCGACGGCTGCTTAACGCCAGGCGATGCGCCGGGCTTTGGCGTGCGCCTGGATGAAACGTTAATCTAACTCCACACAACAGAATCCTTCAGGTCACCAACGCCCATGAATGCCAATTCCCCCAACTCGCGCCGCTCGATTTGGACGCTGTTAGCCGTGGCCGCAATTGCCATCATCGGCTACGTCTCGACGGGAGAAGTGCCGCGGGAAACTATCGATGCGCTGTTGGGCAACGAGCCCGCCGTCGCCGAGCAGCAAGCGCCGGAAGCGCGGATCGAGCCCGCCGATGAGCCAGTTGTACAGGCGGACGCGCCCGTGGACGCGCCCCTGAACGCGCCTAACTACGAGCCGACCAGCAGCCTGCCGCTGGTTGAGTATGCAAACCTGCCCCCCGAAGCCCACGAGACCATCACGCTGATTGCGCGTGGCGGCCCCTTTCCCTACGACAAAGATGGGGCGACATTTCAAAATCGCGAGCGGCTGCTGCCCGCGGCAGACGGCGGCTACTACCGCGAGTATACCGTTGAGACGCCTGGGTCAAGCGACCGGGGGGCGCGGCGGATTGTGGGTGGGGCGGACGGTGAGCTGTACTACACGGCAGATCACTACGACAGCTTTCGCGAAATTGTGCCGGAAGGGGTGGAGCCGTGAGACGAGTAGAGCGTTTGATCGAGGGCAAGCAGGCGCCCGGCATCTACCGGCTAGATGGCACAAAGTACGTCGCACGTATTGCGGCGGATCTCCAATCGCGGGGCGGACGCTGCTTTGCAATGGACGGGCGCATCGTCCACGACAAGGCGACCTTTTTGCGCGAGGCCGGTCGCGCCCTGCACTTTCCAGATTACGCCGGCCAAAATTGGGATGCCTTCGAGGAGCTCATCACGGATTTATCTTGGATCAAGCCGACGCCGCGCGGCTACGTGCTGCTCTTCGATTACGCAGCGCGCTTTGCCAGGCAGCGCGCACAGTGGCTCACGGCCCACAGCATCCTGATGGACGCCGTTGTCCACTGGCGCGAGCGGGGCAGACCCTTCTCCGTCCTGTTGCGCCACACCAAGCGCACGCTGCCGGACGTGCCCTGGCTGTAGGCAATAAGCAGTGGGCAATAAGCAGTGGGCAATAAGCAGTGGGCAATACTCCCCCTACTCCATCTCCACCAGCAGCGGATCAATCGGTTGCGCGGCCATGTAGCGCAGCACCTGTTCGCGCGTGGGGATGGCCGAAACGCCCTCGCCCTCCACCCCAAACGAGGCGGTGACGTTGGCAAAGCGCGCGGCGTGAATGGGATCGCCAATCTCCTGCAAGCGTAGGACAAAGGCGGCGGCGAAGATGTCGCCTGCGCCCGTGGGGTCGACTTCGCGAGCGGGGCGCGGCGGAATTTTGGCCGTAACCAAGCGGCCTCGCCTGTCGCGCAAGTAGAGCGTGCTGCCGTTGCGGCTCTCCGTCAGCACCACGCGCGACACCTGCTGGCTCAGCGGAATCAGCGCGCTGAGATCGTAGCCGATGTCCTCAATCGAAAGCACCAGCACGTCCAAGTGGGGCAAAATCTGCTCCGCGTTTGTCCACGGCTTGCGCTCCACGCGTCCCGTCTCGTCCCACTGCCGCATCCACCCCTGCGGCACGGCGGCGACGAGCGTCTCCTTGCTAAAGACCGGTGGCACATCCACCCCAATGTCATCCACCAGCGGACCCAGCAGCACCGCGCGCGCCCGCCGCAGCGAGCCATCGATGTCGCCTGCCTCGATTGGCGCCATGGGCGCGTAGACGTACTGCTGTCGATTGCGACCGCGGTAGAGGTTGGCAAAGGTCGTGGTACGCTCGCTTGGCAAAAGGCGAAGATCAACCGCCTGGGGCAGTTCAGAAAAGTCGGTCTCCGTCGAGGCGCGCGTCAGAATAGTCGGCTGGCGACCGAGCCGCAGCGCAGTAATGGCCGCAAAGCTAACCGTGCCGCCGAGTCGATAGTCCTCGCTCGTCAAGCTTTCCCGCATTTCGCCGACTAAATCTTGGGTGATTGCGCCGAGCGCCAGGAAGTCGACAGCGGACGAGGGGGAACGACCTATAGGCTTGTCCATAAAGTTTTGGGTGGTGGATGCAGTCTGGATGGAAGCGAATCAAGAACCGGTAATGTGTCAAGAACAGGCGACAAATTTTCTCGGATTTTGGCAAAATTTCACGACACAAACCAATGCGGGTAGATTACAATAATTCATACATTTCTGTACCGTTTATGTCGGTATACTTTCGGCATACTTGATGTGCATTCTGCTCCCTCTTTCTCCAGAAGTTCACCATACAATACAACATACCCAGGAGGAAAAATGCGATCTTTCCGCAAATTGTACGGGCCGATTGTCGTGGTGCTGCTGGCCATTGGGCTGGTGGCGTGTGGCGGCGGCGACAGTGAACCCGCCGCCGAGCCAACTGTTGTCGCAGAGGAGCCAGCCGTCGAAGAGCCAACCGTCGAAGAGCCAACCGTCGAAGAGCCAACCGTCGAAGAGCCAACGGTGGAGCCAGCCGTTGAGGAACCAACGGAGGAGCTGGTCGAAGAGCCAGCCGAGATTGTAACTGACTCCGAGGTTACAACTGAGACGGAGGCCGTAACTGAGATGGATACAGCCACAGGGACGGATTTGGTGACGGAAACCGAAACGGCAACGGAGACAGGAACTACAACAGAAACGGATGTGGCAACCGGCGGCGAGGTCGTTACCGACTCTGGAGCCGTGACGGACTCTGGAGCTGTAACGAACTCCGAAGCCGTCACGGGCTCTGACACGCTGACGGAAGCGGTTGAGGAAGCCGCCAATGAGGCCATGACCGAAACGGAAGCCTTGATCGGTTCGGAAGAGATGACGGAGACCGAGCTCCCCACCAACTCCGAAGCGGTGACGGATGAGGCTGATACGGAAGAAGCCGCGAGCGCCGCCCGAGCCGTCACCGACACGGAGGCCGTCACCGACTCCAGCGCCGCAACGGACGGTACGGGTTTAGTCGTGACCGAGATCGATTCCGCCGAAGCTGTAACCGACTCGGAAGCGATGACCGATTCCGAAATGCTGACCGATTCAGAGGTGATAGCTGACTCGGATGCGGCGGATACGGCGGCTGCTGTGCCTGCTGCTGTGCCTGTTGCATTGGGGATTCCTGGCGGCGAAGGCGCAGTCTTGCCCGGCAACGATTTTTTTAACTTGAACGTGGAAAACAGCGAGGGCGAAGGGCTGGGTGCGGTTGAGGATTTTATCGTCAATTTGGAAACTGGGCAGATCGAGTATGCGGTGCTTTCGTTTGGCGGCTTCCTGGGGATTGGCAATAGCCAGTACGCAATTCCGTTGAGCGCATTTACCTATGATCCCGGCAATCTCGAAGAGCTTGATGCTGCCCTGGATGCCACTGCCGAAGCGTCTGTTAGCCAGCCGCTGACCAGCACCGCCACTGATCCCGCGGCAGCGCCCGCCGACCCCGCCATGGCCGACCCGCTCGCCGATCGCCAGCCGCCGCGCCTTGTCTTGGACATCACCGAGGAAGAGCTGCAGGAAGCGCCCGCTATGGCCGATACCGAAGTGGGCGGCGAAGGTTGGGATTCGACCATTCAGTCCTTTTGGGAAAATCGCTAGCGTGAGCCACTGTGCTCAGCACAGCTGCGGTAAGCAAATCGTATTAAAAGGGGAGGCCCACCGGGCTTCCCCTTTTTTGTCAGAACTGCCAGTCTTGGACTATTCTTCACAGATGAATGAGCAAAGATGTGTCAATATGTACCTGCGGCCCGTATCTCTATCTATAGAGATTCACAAGACGGCTCGGTATAGTGAGACTGTTCGTCTTGAGCTATTGATAAGCCTATCTATTATCTGTTTGACTAGCAGGCAGGATTCAGGGTCAATTTTTCACTACACATTTTGACACGATGCCGTGCTCAATTCTGTGATTAATCCATTCACCCCCCCAGTTTAATAACCAATTCAACCTTTAGGAGAAAGAAAACAATGAAATTTCAAAGCCTGAAAAAACTGTACAGCCTTGCTGCTGTGCTGATGCTCGCGATGGCGCTCGTTGCCTGCGGCGGCGGCAATGACGACGCGGTCGTTGTCGAAGACGATGCCGATACGGAAATCGTCGAGGACCTTGATGAAGAAGTAGTTGTCGTCGACGAAGAGATCACGGATACCGACGTGATGACGGACGCCGACGCCGAAGTGGACACCGACGCCGACGCGGAAATCGTTTCGCAGGATGCAGACATCGTGACGGACACGGTTGTGGCCACGGGCACCGAAGTGTTGACCGAGACGGAAGTTGAAACCGAAACCACGGCAGTGACCGAGGAAGAAGTAACGACGACCGTGACGACGACCGAACTCTTTACCGATACAGACTCGGATACCCAATCGACGGTGACGACTGATTCGACGGTGATGACCGATTCTGCTGACCTGGGCACCGAGAGCGCCGACGCAGAGGTAGAGGGTGATATTGATGTGGTTGCCGAGCAGCCGGAAGAGGTTGTGGTGACGGACACGGTGGTTACGACGGACGTTGTGGTCGTGACGGACACCGATGTGGTGACCGACGAGGTAATGGTCGAGGGCGGCACAATTGTCGACGTGGCCGTGGCCCAGGGCAATTTCCAGACGCTCGTGGTGGCCGTAACGGAAGCGGGCTTGGTTGAGACGCTGAGCGGCGACGGTCCTTTCACCGTCTTCGCGCCGACGGATGAGGCCTTTGATGCGCTGCCCGACGGTACGGTTGACACGCTGCTCGCAGACCCGGAAGGTGACCTGACCGACATCCTGCTCAACCACGTGGTCGAGGGCGAAGTGCTTGCCAGCGACTTGGAGGACGGCATGGAAGTGGAAACCTTGGGCGGCGGCACGCTGACCATCACCATCGACGGCGATACCGTCATGGTCAACGGCGCGCAAGTTACCAGCGCCGACGTGCAGACCGACAACGGCATCATTCATGTTATCGATACCGTGCTCGTTCCGTAAATATGTTTGACTGTCGGATGATTGAACAGAGCGGCTGTTGATGTTGGCCCCGCGTAGGCAAAATGCTCGCGGGGCCATGCAAGCCGTAAATTTTGACACAAATTCACCCAGTTTATACAGGAGAAACAATGAATACCCGAAAACTTTTGGTGTTGCTGGCCGCCTTGATGATGGCCTTTGCCGTAGCTGCCTGCGGTGGCGGCGACGATGATGTAGAAGCAGTCGACACAAGTGAAACGGTGGAGGCCGAGGTCGAAGAAGGCGCGGCCGAGGTTGACGAGGAAGTTGACGAAGCGGAAGCTGAACTCGACGAAGAAGTCGACGAGACCATGACCGATACCGAGGCCATGACCGACACAGACCGCGAAGGCGTGATCGTCTCGCAGGATGCCAACGTCGTGACGGACACAAACGTTATCACCGGCGTTGAGGTGACGACGGAAGTCGAAGTGACAACGGATACGGTTGTTATCACCGAAGACCTCGTCACATCGGTTGTGACACAGGAAGAGCTAATCACCACCGAAGAGACGGATGTTGAGACGGCCACCGCGGAAGATAGCGACATTATGACGGACGCCGCCAACCTAGCCACCGAGAGCAGCGAAGGCGATGTCGAGGGCGACGTCGAGGTCGAGGTTGAGCAGCCGGAAGAGGTTGTGGTGACGGACACGGTGGTTACGACGGACGTTGTGGTCGTGACGGACACCGATGTGGTGACCGACGAGATAATGGTCGAGGGCGGCACAATTGTCGACGTGGCCGTGGCCCAAGGCAATTTCCAGACGCTTGTGGTGGCTGTGACGGAAGCGGGCTTGGTTGAGACGCTGAGCGGCGACGGTCCTTTCACCGTCTTCGCGCCGACGGACGAGGCCTTTGAGGCGCTGCCCGACGGTACGGTTGATACGCTGCTCGCAGACCCGGAAGGTGACCTGACCGACATCCTGCTCAACCACGTGGTCGAGGGCGAAGTGCTTGCCAGCGACTTGGAGGACGGCATGGAAGTGGAGACCTTGGGCGGCGGCACGCTGACCATCACCATCGACGGCGATACCGTCATGGTTAACGGCGCGCAGGTTACCAGCGCCGACGTGCGGACTGACAACGGCATCATTCACGTCATCGATACCGTGCTTGTTCCGTAAGTAAAGCACCACCCGCTGCTACAAGCGGCGGCTTGTTAAACCAATACCTGTTCAAAAGGGGGAGACAATGGCGTCTCCCCCTTTGGCTTTTGCCTCTTCTCGAACGCCCCTCCACCATTTATTCTGCTTGAACGTTTGCTTCTCTTCTGTTATATTGGATTTGAGTGTTGCATCTCGCGTGTCCCACCGCGTGGCGACGCTCACCCAACCTCTCCCGATAACTCAAAATATCGATCCCATTCAACTGCATCCAGGAGAAACCGTCATGTACTCTCTTCGTAAATTTTCGGTTGGGGCAGCCGCCTGCTTCGTGGCCATCGCGCTGGTGGCGTGTGGCGGTGGGGAGCCGGACCCCACGCCCACCGCCGACGTTGCCTCCGCGGCCACGGAAGCCCCTACGCCCGAACCCACTGCTGAACCCACAGCCGCCACTGCCGAATCGAACGCCGTTACCGAAACGACGGTGAGCACAACGACCAACGAATTGACGGGAACGGACGCCGTCACTGAAGCGGAAATCGCCACGCAGGGCGACGAGATCAGCGACGCCGTCGAGTTGATCGATACGGAAACATCGACGGCGACGGACGCGCTCACCGAAACGGCGCGGATTACGGAAGCTGATGAGTTGACGGCAGGTGATGAGCTGACGGAAACGGATAACGTGACGTCAACCAGCGAAATCACCGCTGCCGATGCAGCCACCGCCACAAGCGACGTGACGGAGAGCGCTGTCGCCACAGAGACCGGCGGCCTCACCGAGACGGGCGACGTCGCCGAGACGGGCAACGTCACCGAGACCGCCAGCGATTTGGACAACAGAGTGGGGGACGGAGCCGTGGTCGCCAGCAGCAGCGCAACGGATACGGAGGTGCTAACGGGTAGTGAATCGTTGACCGACACAACCGCGGCTGTCGCAGCCGACGCGATGACCGAGACGGAGACAGTGACCGAGGGCGTAACGGAGAGCACCGCAACCACGGCGACGGCTGGCGTGACGGAGACGGAGGAGACCACCGGCGCAGCGGACGCCAGTGAAACGGCGGAGGTAACTGAGGCCGAGACGCTAACCGAAACCGAAGAGGCCACCACCACCGGCGAACTTACGACGCTGGCAGGATTGACCGACAGCACCGAGCTAACCGATAGCGCTGGCGTGACAGAAGACGAGACGCTCACAAGCGCGGACGAAATGAGCGATGCGGACGAGATGACCGACACAGAGGAGATGACCAGTGTCGAAACGCCGACGTCCGACGTAACCATGACGGACGGTGAGAGTCTGACGGGCACAGAAATGCTAGCGGATGGCGAAAGTCTGACGGAGAGCGAGGCACTGACGGAGAGCGAGGCGTTGACGGATGTGTCGGATATGCCGAGCATCCGCATCTCGGAAATCGACGTTCAGCCCGAATCAGGCGCTGACCGCGGGCTGCCCGGTGCAGCGGATGCCGTGGTGTTGAGCAACGACTTTGCGGCGATTGCCGTCGAGAGTGCAGAAGGTACTCAATTGGGTTCGGTGGAGCAGTTTGTCATTGACCTGGAGACGGGGCAGGTTGAGTATTTGGTGATTGCGTTTGGCGGCTTCCTGGGCCTTGGCGAGAATCAGTATCCCGTGCCGTTGAGCGCGTTTCAGTACGAAGCAGGCAACATCGGCGGCGCACAACCCACCACGGATGAGCCGGGCACAAGCGAGGCCACTACGGCCACCGAGTCCGTGACGGACACGGGGGAGATCACCGATACAGAGATTACGGAGGATGCTGGCGCATCCGGCGTGGGCGAGGCGGCGCGCACTTCGCGGCTGGTGCTCTTCATCACTGAAGATAATCTCGCTGATGCCCCTACGCTGGATGATGTGGAGATTGGCGTTGCGAATTGGGATGAAGAGGTGATCGACTTCTGGCAGGGCGTGGTGGGCGACGAGTAGCGTCGTTCTGAGTAAACAAAAGGGAGGGGCTTTAGCCCCTCCCTTTTTCGCTGACTCAAACTCTGTCCATCGATTGCCCCTAAGCGCCCCCGCCCTCTTCCGCATCTTCGCTGCCAGCTTCGCCTTCCTCGCCTTCTTCGCCATCCATCTCGGCGATGATTTCGGGCTCCACACCCTCTTCGGGCTCGCCCTCCAGATCCTCTAGGTCGGATTCCTCGCGCGTGGTGACGATGGTGAAAACGGTCTCGTCACTGTCTGTTAAATACTCGACCCCCGGCATGGCTGGCAAATCGCCCACGGTAATGGGCTCGTCGATTGTAACGTTGGACACGTTGATTTCGATGCTAGCGGGCAGGTCGTTGGGCAGCGCCTCCACCTCCACCGTCTCCAGCGCTTGGAGAAACATCAGCCCCAGCTCCAGCGATTCGGGCTGACCGTAGCCAATCACCGGCACGCTGACGTGCTGCTTCTCAAGCATGTTCACCGCGTAAAAGTCGGCGTGCATCGCTTTGCGCGTGACCGGGTGACGCTGTACATCTCGAATCAGCACGTTGTGCATCTGACCGCCTTGGACGTGCATCTGCACAAGCCGCGATGAGCCGCCCACCAGCAAAGTCTCCAGCTCGCGTGCATCCACCTGAAGTGGCTGCGGATCGTCCACGTTGCCATATACAATCACGGGCACAATGCCCTCTCGCCGTAGAGCGCGCACCTTGCGCCCTTTGCGCGTACGCGGTTGGGCGCTTAGTTGAATATCTGCCATGACCTCTTCTCCAAATTTTCTAATTGCTTGTTCTAATTGTTTTGGTCAAACCGAATAAATAAACGGTAGCCAGTTAAAATTCTAAAAATCTACTCTCGGTTGGCCAGCACAAAAAGCTGCCGCAAGAGCGCAAAACCCGCGCCGATTCCCGCGCCTACCGCGAGTGCAGTTCGTGGCGAGAAGAGCGTGCGCACCGAGCCCTCCACCCGCATTGCCAAGAGCAAGCCCACGCGTACATCCTCGGCCTGCACCTCTTGTGCAACAAGAATTGAGGCGTTGCTCTCGCTCACGGTCAAATGCCGGGCCGTGGCGAGTGCGATTGAGCTGTCCTCCGCCTCCACCGAGCCCGCGCGCACCAGAGCTGCCGCCGATTCCTCCATGTGCAGCGCACTGGTCTCGACGCGACGCGCCGCCGATTGGAACATGGAAACCTGCCCGCCGCTTACCTGATCCGCCGAGGATTCACGCATGCGCGTCTCCCCGCTGTTAAGCGATTCGCTAGCCTCCGCGGCCCACTCCTCCAGCGGATTCTCGTTTGGCTTCTTGTAAAACTCCGGTTGCTCGCTCATTTTCGCCCCCTTTTGGTGCGGACTCGGCTCGCTATATTTAACGTACAAAATTTAACGGGCAAAATTATCGCGCGGAACGCACGCTTACCCGGCGCTGGCTAAACTTTGCCCAAGTAAACCTAGACAAGCAAACCCTGGCCGAACAAACCCTGTCGAAAAATTGTGCGCCCCCGATTATAGCAACGCTGTCCGGTATCGTCAATTCCCATGCTGGACGGGGGTCAGTTCCAAATTTAAGAATTTTGGGCCACAAACTGCTTCCGCATAGTCCAGCAAGCTTCGGTAAATTCGAGTTGACCCGCAAAAATCTCGGCAAGCGCCCAATTTCGCCGAAGCGCCAGCGTAAGCGTATGATAAAACCATGAAATCGGCTCAATCAGAATTTCGACGCCTGCGCGCCCGCCAAGACCGCTGGAACCTGTTTGGCGCGCTCTATGGATTGCTTGCGCTTGCTACGGCGCTGCTGCTGATTTGGCCCACCGCCGGGCCGCGCAGCACGGCGGACGCGCCGCGTCGCGTCGACGCGCTCACCAGCGGGACCATTGCCACCCTAGACAGCTCTCCCTTTCGCTACGACGAGCGCGTCGGCGGGGGCTGGGCTATCTCCGCCGCAGGGGCCGATCCGCGCGAGCCGAGCGATCCGTGGCGCGAACCGTCGGGCGCGGTCGAGTTCGAGTACGTGGGTCGCGAGCTGGCGCTGCAAATCGCCAGCGGCGAATACTGGGGCTACCTCTACATCACGGTCGACGGCGCACCCGCCAACCAGTTGCCCACTATTCCCGGCAATCTCAACGCACGCGGCGAGCTGGTGGGCTACCAAACATTCTACCCGCCCGTCCCGCTCGATCCGGCGACCACGCCCCAGCTCGTGCGTTGGCTACCCGTCCACCAAGCGGCGGACGACGGCCCCCACCGCGTTCGCCTCGAAGTGTGGCGCGCCTGGGGGCAGACTCCGCTGCGCGCTGTCGCCATCGACGCGGCGACCGGGCCAAACGTGCCGCTGCGGAAAATGCTGCGACCCTTGCTCTTCGCCTGGCTTGGCGTGCTGCTGCTGCACGGCGCTGTCGTCGCTCTGAGCTTCGCGGCAAAATGGAGCGCATCCCCGCTACGCCGCCTCCACTCCCTGCGCCAGCGGTTCAATGCGCTGTCTCCACCGCTAACGGGGTTGGTAGCGGTTGGCGTGGTCAGCGTGACTGGCGTGGGCGTGGGCGCGGCGCTGGGGGCGGCGTGGCTCTGCTGGCTGGGGCTGGCGATGCTGGGGCTGGCCTCGCTCTGGCGACCGGCGCTGTGGACGGCGGCGCTCGTCCTGGCGCTGCCCTTTTACTACGCCGGATCGCTGCCGCTGCTGCCCGGCAGCGGTGGGGAGCTGCTGGAGGTGGCGCTGCTGGAGGTGGGGCTGCTTGGCGGGCTGGCCGTGCTGGCCGCGCACGCGCTGCTCGTTCCCCGATTCCAGCCGCGCTTGTTTAACAGACGGCCAAGCGGCGGCGCGCTCGCGCTAGCGGCGCTGGTTGTCTGGTCGCTGGCCGTCGTTACCACGTTGAGCGGGCCGCTCGCCGACGTGGCGCTGCGCGAGTGGCGCACCGTCTTTCTCGCAGCGGGCCTCTTTGCCCTGATCACGACGGCTACGCTGCACGGCTTCTCCAACGCCCCCAACGCCTCGAATGCCTCGAACGCCTCGAACGCCTCGAACCCCCTTGACGATCGCTGGCTGCTGGCAAGCGCGTGGCTGCTGGGCGCTACCCTCGTCGCGCTAATTGCGCTGTGGCAGTTTGCCACGGGCAACATGGTAATCGAGGCCGAAGGGGTGCGGCGCGTGCGTGCGCTCTACGGCTCGCCCAACAACCTCGCGCTCTACCTGGAGCGCAGCGCAATGGTCGCGGTAGCGCTGATGCTCTTTGATTCCGGGCCTGCTTGGCCTCGCCTGCGGCGAGATTGGGATTCCGGCGGGGGAAGGCTTCCTCTAAAATCGAGCGGTGATGCGGCCCTTCAGGAGGCTCAACAACCGCGTCGGGCGGGCGTCTCCATCCTTCGGCGAGCGCAGGAAGCGAGCGTGGGGGCGGGCAGCACGCGCAACATTTATTGGGCGCTGCTGGCCCTGCCGCAGCTGCTGGCCCTGCGCCTCACCTACAGCCGCGGCGCGATCTTCTTGGGCGTGCCCGCGGCGCTGGTCGTGCTGGCGTTGGGAGGTTGGTGGCTGTTGCGCACAAGCCAAGAGAAAGAGAACCAGCGGCGGCTGCGGCGGGCGCTGTGGGGCGTGGCGATTTTAGCCGGGCTGGGGGTGCTGGTGCTGCTGCCGTCGTTTGGCGCCGAGCGCTTTCGCGGGCTGCTGGATCTGAGCCGGGGCACGGGCTTCGTGCGCCTGCAGCTCTGGCGCAGCAGCCTGCCCATGGCGCTTGATCACCCCTGGTGGGGCGTGGGGCTGGACGGCTTTCTGTACGCCTACCGCAGCGGCTACCTGCTGCCCAGCGCCTGGCAAGACCCCAACCTCAACCACCCGCACAATTTTGTGCTGGACGGCTGGACGCGCCTCGGCCTGCCCGGGTTGATGCTGCTGCTGGCGGGGCTGGCGCTCGGCGTGCGTTCGCTGCTGCGCTCGCTGCACAGCGCCATTACCCCCTCGCAGATGGCGCTTGCGCTTGGTCTGCTGGCCGCCGTCGCCGCCAGCCTCGCCCACGGCCTGATCGACGCCAGCTACGCGCTGCCGGATTTAATGCTGGTGTGGGTGCTGCTCTTTACGCTGCTGTTGCCGTCGCCAGAATTGTCGCCAGTGGGGCAACAATCTTGAACCGTATGGCCGCTGCGATGCTTTTCTGGCGCAGAGGCGTGCCATTCACTTTGGGGCGTACTCCAAATCAAAAAGAAGCGACCGTGAATTTTCACGGTCGCTTCTTAGGAGTGATTTAGCTTTTGGCGATGCACGTATCCCTCTGCAGGCTTACCGTCAGCTAGAAATCACAGATTGTCTACGTTGCGTCGAGCAAAAAAAACAGCTCGACTACAGATTGAGATTACTAGAAAATCAGGCCAAGGATGAAGAGGAGGACCACAGCGCCCACCACGGCCAACAGGATGTCGTAGAGGATGTTGCCATCATCCGGAACACCGGGAATAAGGCGAGCCAGGAAGCCACCCACAAAGGAACCAATGATACCAACCACGATGTTACCAAGCAGCCCGAAGCCCGCATCTTGGTAAATCAAGCCAGCCAGCCAACCGGCAATTGCGCCGATGAGCAACCAAACGATAAGACGAACGATACCGTTCATAAAAAAACCTCCTGATAAGTTTGCTGTTTGTGTTTTCAGGGAGTTGAATGCTGCTCAACTGGGCGATCACTCCACTTTGAATCGCCCTATTGCTATTATACAAGAAGATGCTTTAATTAGCAGTATATCTATACACACTTTTTTATCACGAAATGAGACACAGATATACAAAAATCCGTACCTTTCCGAAAATTACTCTTGACACCTACTGCAGCACGACAATCTGATGGCCCAACAGTTTGGGCAAAGTCAGCTCGATTCTGCCCGCCCGCTCCGCAAAATCCAGCGCCTCCCCCTCCGGGGCAGTCACCACGCTTGACACCGTCCGGGCCGTGCGCAGCGAGATGGTTATCTCGTGCAGCGGAATCACCTCCTCGATCACGTCAAACTCGACGCCGCGGCGTTCGGGGATGTAGTGGAGCAGGTGCAGCACGAGGCGGCTCTCTGGGCGATCTTCAGCGGGCTGCTCATTGAGCGCGGCCAGCAGCGTGGAGGGGCCGTCGTGTTGCACGAGCGGATCGGGCAGCAGCCGCGACAGCGCATTGCGCAGCAGCGTCTTGACCCAGCGCGGCGCATTCTGGTTGTACTGCGAAAAGAGCGGGTGGCGGAAGTAGATGACGCGACCGCGCTGCACCGCCGCCGCCCCCGCAACTTCGCCTGCACTGGGCGTTTGCCGATGCGAACAGAAGTGCGCCCAGGTGCGATCAAAGTACGAGGGAACGAGGTCCGCCAGAATTTCGACATTCTCCAGTGGCGCAACGTCCAGCCCGCGCATGTACATGGCGTGCTCGGTGGCGGGCAGCCCCGCACCCAGCGCCTCGCGCGGCAGCAGATATTCGACGTAGTCTGCCCGCACAAAGTGGCGACCGCGTACGAGCCTGCCCGCGGCGTCGCGCGGGCCGTCGCCGGTTTTTTTTACGCCAAATAAATCCGAGGCAAAATCGCTGCCGTCCGGCGATAGACCCGACTCGAAGGTGGCGATCAGCGCGCCGCCGCCGTCGACGTACGCTTCGAGCTTGGCGGCCAGGTTGGCGTCGAGCGGGATGAAATCGGGCAGCATGACGACGCGGTAGGGCGAGAGGTCGCTTTGCGCGTCGAGAATGTCAAACTGCTGGGCACTTTCCTGTAGCAGCCGCACCGCGCCCGCCGTGGCGGGCGGTACGCGCTCGCCGGTGAACTCCTCGGTCGTGAGCAGCCCGATGTCCGCCAACCCCACGGCCCCGCGACACCACGGCTCCTTGCGCTCGACCGCGGCGTAGACGGGCGCGATCAGCTCGTACGTCGCTGCATCAAGCTTGCCGCGCGGCGGGAGCTGATCGCCAATGGAGCATTTGGCGTTGAGCGCGAGCATCTGGAAGCACTCGAACTCCAGCGCGGCCTGGTTTTTGTAGGAGTGAAAATCGCCCCACGCGGTGTGAAATTTGCCCGTCATGCCCAGCACGCCCAGATCGAGGGTGCGGGCGTAGCGGGCGGCCAGCGGAAAGTGAACGTAGCCCCAGCCGCCGCTCGGCAGCGACTCCAGCTCCCAGTGCGAATAGGCCTCCTGCACGGGCCGGTGGCGCGGGCCAACGTGGCCGGCGTTGTAGAAAATTGTCGCATCCGACACAAGATTGCGGACGAAATGGCTCATATCGCGCTTGAAGTGATTGAGCGAGTCCAGCGCGAACTGCTGACGCTGCTCGGCGCTGGACGGGTCGAGGTCGGCGGCGTGCATCTTCTCCTGCGTGAAGCGGTCCGTCGAGGGGCGCGGCTGGACGATGTCAAAGAAGAAGCCATCCACGTCAAACAGCTCGGTAATTTCTTGGACGTGCGCCTTGAGGAAATCAACGTAAGGCGAGTTAACGTTGAGGTTGCGGTAAAAGCCCGCCTCGAAGGGCGGCGTGCCCTGGATGCGACCCTCCTCGTCGGTGAGCAGCCACTCCGGGTGCTGCGTCGCCGTGTAGTGGTCCCACTGGACGGTGACGTAGATGGGCACGCGGATGTCGCGGGCGTGGCAGGCGCGGATTTGCTCGCCGAGCAGGTTGACTTCGAGATGCGGGTGGACGCGCTCCGGAAATTTCTCAGAGGGATAGTAAAGCCAACCGTGGTGGCCGCGCGCAAAGCAGGTAATCGAGTTCACGTGGGCGCGGGCGAGCGTCTCGGTAAATTCGTCGGCGTTAAACTCCGCGCCGATGCCCGTGATGGCCTCGCTGGTGTGGAAGTCGAGATGTATTTGGCGAAAGCGCAGATCGGTTGGGGTGGACATGATAGCCTTTGCTGATGTTCGGTTGGGGAAGTTGGGGAATAGTTTATAGCAAGCCGCGCGCTTGCGCAACCGCTGCGGCAAAGGTGGGGCGGGGCTTTGATAATAAAGGGTGCCGCAGATAAACGCGGATTTGATGTGCCCGTTTCCAACACAACAATGAGACTTCGAGAAATTGAGCAAAATAGATATTAAAGTAAAGTTGCGTCGAGAACAGGAGTTTGAGGAGCCAGTGACAGTCACTGTCCATAGCCGGACAGCTTACCCCATTTTGTCTGGACAGTGACAGTCACTTAGACCGCGAACTCTTGCTTTCATTTTGCACGCACTTTAGACCTGTTCCTGATCAACAAATCCCGCTAAAAATATGGGGAACGCCGCTCAACCGTAGCGGGAGGGCGTGCCCTCCCACTGCGGTTGAACACGAATCTCGCTTAGGCGTTATGCTTTAGGGTCTGTTGACATTTGGCTGACGGCCAATCTGGGTGGTGCGCAGCGCCCCCATCCCCAACCCTTCCCCCACGCGTGGGGAAAGGGAGCTCTTCCTCCCCTCTCCCAGAATGGGAGAGGGGCCGGGGGTGAGGGCCACTTGCCAAATGTCAGCGGAGCCTAACCCATTCGCCTTTGAAAATGCTCGCGCCGCGGTTGGAGTTTACTGATTGTTACCGCCATTACTTTACATAAAAATTGTATCTATTCCACAGCCACGGCTGCGGAAATTTGATAAAATACGAGCAGGCCAACATCCCCAAAACAATCAAGGAGAATTAGCATGGCTTCCCCAATGAACACACAAAACTCACCCATGGCAGGCGTCAAAGAGGGCATGGACGTTTACAGCGGTGACAACAAAATTGGCACGGTGAAGGACATTTACTTTGGCGACGAGGGCGACAGCACCGATCAGTCGCCAGCCGCACGCGCCACCGCCACCGCCGCAGGCAACGATCCAACGCGAGTTGATACGCTGGCGACGGAGTTTGCCAACGCTTTCGATGGTTACGACATGAACGAGACCGTGCGCAACCGCCTGATGTCGCATGGCTTTATCCGCATTGATACCGGTCTGCTGGGCAGCGACAAATTCGCGATGACGGAATACATTGCGTCTGCCTCCGGTGATCGCGTGGAGTTGAGCACCAGCGAGGACGCGCTGATTTCCAAATAGAATCGCGCTCGGCACACCGTGCCCAAATGCAATAGAAAGGCGGAGCTGTGCGGCTCCGCCTTTTTATTTCATCTGCTTTTCTCTCGGATCAACCTGCTCAATCGCCGTGGCTGTGTTCGTCCTCCTCACCCGCCACGGCTTTTCCGAGCGCGTGTATTTGATCGTGGGCCGTTGCCGCCAGCGACTGCGCGCTTTCTGCGTCCCCCGCAGCCAGCGCCTCCTCCAGCCCCACCAGCGAATCATTCGCGTCGGCGACCTGCGTACCGAGTGCTTCGGGCCAGCCAATGGCGTTGAAGTCGACAAGGAACTGGTTGACCATTTCCACCGCGTCCGCCTCAATTTCGCCGCCCTCGATCAGCGTCTCGTCCAGCTCGTGCAAACTCGCCGCGTCCAGCGTCTCTACGTCGCTGATGAGACTGGACGCCATCATCCCCATCTCGCCGTGATCCATCTCGCCGTGATCCATCTCGCCGTGATTTATCCCGTCGTAATCTGCCAGACCGACGCCAAAGGGCAGCACCGGTACGTTTACGATCTGCGAATCCACTCCATCAAAGTTGAGCGTAAGTTCGTAGCGGCTGCCTTCGGCCAGTGGCTCGCTCAAATTTTCGAGCATAATGTGCTGCTTGCCCGGCTCCAGCATCAGCGCTTCGCCCGCGGGAATCACAAAACCCTCCGGTTTTTCTACCATGCGCAGAATGCCGTTGTCGTCCACCGTCTCGTGCATGGTCAACTCTTCAGCGACAAGACTGTTGACCTCGGCAGAAACAAGCGTGATCTCCTCGTCCAGCCCGTTGAGCACCGTCAAATAGGCCGCGCCGTTGGGCACGCCTTCCGCCGTCACGTTGGACATTACGTTCACCACCGTCACCTCGCCCGGCGTGGCGGTTGGCAGGGCGTCGACTTCGCCCATTGCCGCGTTGTCTGGCGGCTCGGCAGTGGCTGTGTCAGTTTGCGGCGCAGCGCTGCTGCATCCCGCTACCGTCAGCGCGGCTACCAGCATCATTAGCAGCTTTTTCATCAAAAATTCCTTCCACTGTCAATAGAAAATTGGTCGTATCAACGAAGACGCGGAGTGTGGCGCTGCGTCTCAAACATGCTGGGGCGTAGAATTCGCTAACGAAATTTCCTGCGCCCTCCGCGCCCCCTGCACCCCTGCGCCCTCCGCGTTAAAATTCACGGCGATTTCACGCTCGCCACTTCATCCGCCGCGAACGGATCGCGAAAGCGTGGGTCGGTGATAAACTGCTCGTCTGTCAGGCTTTTGAGAAAGTTTACCAGGTCGACCTTCTCCTGCTCGCTGATCTCGAAGCCAGCGATCAGGCCGCTCTTGAACGGATTGATGCGTCCATCGCCCGCATTGTTGCCGCTTTCGATTACCCGCCCCCCGTCGGCGTAGTGCTGCACGACTTCCTCCAGCGTGGCGAGGCTGCCGTCGTGCATGTAGGGCGCGGTCAGCTCGATGTTGCGCAGCGTCGGCGGGCGGAAGCGGCCCATATCGTCGGCGCTGCCGCTGTGGTCGAACAGGCCGCGGTTGCCGAGCGGGTACGCGCCCTCGCCGACCCGTTCGTCGTTCAGATTGTACAGCCCGTTGTTCTGAAAGGCCGTCTCGATAAAGGTTGTATTCTCGTGCACGGGCGGCGCGGAGAGGTTGAAGCCGATGTGGCAGTGGTGGCACTCCAGCCGCTCGGAGAGAAACAAGTTCATGCCGCGTCGCTCCGATTCAGAAAGCGCCGACTTGTCATCCTGGTAGACGAACTGGTCGTAGGGCGAGTTGCCCGAAATCAGCGTGCGCACAAAAGAGGAGAGCGCCAGCTTGATCTGGTGGAAATCCACCGGCTCATCCACGTCGGGAAAGGCAGCGGCAAAGAGCTCGTCGTAGAGCGGCTCCTCGCGGAAGCGTGCCAGCACGGCCTCCTCGCTGCCGGTGATCCCCAGCTCAACGGGGAATTCGCCAAACATCGGCACGAGCACCTGCTTCTCCAGCGCATCGAGCGCTGGATTCGCCCACGTCAACGATGGACTATAGGCAATGTTGACGAGCGCCTGGGCGTTGCGCACGTGCGATTCGCCCGTGGAGCCAACGGGCAGCGCGCGCCCGTCGCTAAAGGCCTGCTCCTGCAAGTGGCAGCTCGCGCACGACTGCGTGCCGTTGCCCGAAAGCCGCTCATCGTAAAACAAGTAGCGCCCCAGCTCGACCTTCTCCGCCGTCATCGGGTTTTCTTCGGGCACGCGCGGCTTGGGAAAGCCCGGCGGCAAGTGCCAGTTGTATTCGTCGTCCATCTCCGCATCGCTGCTTTGGGTGACGTTGCCAACGGCGTCGGTCTCTATTCCCTGCATCAGCGCCGCCATGCCCTCTTGGTGCCCCAACTGGGGAAAGATTGCCGACGCGCCCAGCCCGCCCCCCCACGCGGCGAGGCCCGCGGCGGCGCAGGTCGCCAACACGTAGGGTGACGGGGCGGCCACGCGAGCGCTCAAGGCCCCCAACGCGACCAGCTCGAGGATCAGCGTCGCCACGGCCTGCCACGTGATGGCGTGAATGTGGTTGCTAAAGGGGACGGCAACGGCCTGTGTGCAGAGCCAGAGCACCACCACACCGCCCGAAAGCCCCAGCCCCGCCCAGCGCAGCCGCGCCGCAAATTCTCCCCTAGGCCAGCGCAGGAAGGCGGCTGCCCACACAATTTGCATCACGCCAATCGTTGCCAGCACGAAACCGTGAATTGGTTCGTGGATAACGTGAGACGGCGCGGCGATTAGATGGATCACGCCCGCTTCCGCGAGCGCGAGCGGGGCGAGGTAGTCGATGAGAAATTTTTTCATGGTTAGGTCGCGCGCTTTACTCCAGTCGGAAAAACTGCTGCTCCATCGCCGGGCCGTTGGGCCAATCAATGCCAAAGGCGGGCATCAAATTGTCGCAGTCCGGATCGTCCAGGCCGGACATGCAGCCGACCGGGGCGGGCACGCCCGCGCTCACGTCCACGTTTGCCAGCAGCGAGGCAACATCGCCGACGATAAGGTTGTTGTCCACGTCAAAATTATCGAGCCGCACTTCGGCGCGGTTCTGCTGTGTACACGGCTCTTCCGGCGGCGTGGCGCCCTGATCCATTGCCCCACAGCCAACGCTGCCCACGTGCATAAACCACGCCTCCTGCGGCGTGTTCATATCGATGCGGACAAACTTGTAGCCAAAGCGCCAGTTCCACCACATCGCCGAGACGTTGAGCGGCGAGGGCGCAAGCGTTACGTCCGCGTGGTTGAGCGCTTCGGGCACGCCGAGGTCGAAGACAATGGCGCTGTAGTCGCCGGCGGGAAGCGTGCCGACAACGGTGCTGTTGAGCGGGACCGTGCCGCTTTCGGCACAGTCGCCGGTGGCGTCCTCAAAGTCCAGAAGCGCCACATCGTCGACCTGCCACAGGCCATCTTGGTCGAGCGCGAGCGGCGCTTCGTTGCCCGCATCGTCTACGAGACGAATGTTGGAGACGTAGAAGCGCAGGTCGCTCAGGGTAACGGGCGTGTCGGCCGTGCCAAGCGTATATTCCTGGCCACAGGCCAGATCGACGTCGCCTGCGCGCAGGGCAAAATTAAGGGTGATGGCCCGTGTGTCCGTAAGTGGAGCATTGCTCGTTGCCCCATCGGTCGCAACGAGCTGGCAACCGGCGACCAGCAACGTTAGCAGAAGCAGAAGCGTAAGAATTTGAACGCGCACAAAGCGAACGCGCGTGAGGTGAGTGAACATGAGTTGTCTCCTCCGTTGAAGGCAAAGGTGAATTGTTTGGACGAGCAAACATCAGCGGGCATCGAACGCGCTGCTGGAATGATCAAATGGGGAAAAAGGGGATCAGCGAAATTTAAGCGGCGAGGCGTGGGGGAGGAACGGGCACGAGCGGCGCAACCGCCAGCGTTTCAAGCACAGCAAACCAGCGCACAAAATCGCGGCGCAGCGCCGTGCGCAGCAGCCAGATGCCGGGCAAAACGAGCAGCATCGCAAAGAGCGTTGCCGGTGTGGATTGACCAGCCGTTGCCGGGGCATCGGCGGGCGCGCTGCCGTCTATCGCACTGCCGACAGATGGCTGGCTCGCGCCAGGCGAACACCAGCTGCTTCGGGCCAACTCCTGCAAAATATCGCGAATCGGCCTGCTCTGCATTGACGTGTGGTCAGCGTCTGTCGCCATCCGGGGCGCGGCGAAGACGAAGTGGGGCAAGGCGTGGGGGTGGCCGGGCGTCGCCGCTGCGCCCCAGCAGATGAAGGGCAACACCAGCGCAAAGGAGGCCGCGCAGAATCCGCCAACGGCCCGCTGCAAGAACGACTGGGATTTTGTGCGCTTGCCCATGCTCACCATGCGAAAATTATAGCACGCCCTTGTGAAAAAATCAACGAACGCCTGCCCTGCTCAACAGGGCCAATGCCCCACGCCAAGCCTGCGGCGTGTTGACGTTGCAAAAGGATTGCAGCGTTGGCTCAATTGGGCGCAGCCGCTCTTCGTCGACAAAGCGCACGTTGACCTCTCCCCAAAAGGCGTCCATCCGGCGCTCGCCCACCGACAGCCGCGCCTCGATGACGGGCAGGCAGCGGCGGTGGTAGAGCGCGTGCAGCGGCTGCGCCCGTCCATTAACCACGGGCACGATGGCGTCCGGGCGAGTGGGCGGCTCCTGGATTTCCGCGAGCAGCCGCGTAAAGAAGGCGGGGTTCACCAGCGGCATGTCGCAGGCCACGAGCGCGGCCCAGCCGTTGCAGCGGGCGAGCCCCGTCGCCAGCCCGCCCAGTGGCCCCACGGGTGGCTCGCGGTCTAGCAGGAGGGTGAAGTCAGCGGGCGCATTGCCGTTGGATGTGTTGCCATCGAGCAGCGTGCGCTGCCAGGCGCGCAGCCCATCCGCCACTGCTGCGTTGGCGATCACGAGCGTCTGCCTGGGTGCGAGGGGCTGAAGCCGGGCGGCGATGTGCATGACTAGCGGGCGGGCGGGCCGCCCCCGCGCTGGCGGCACGGGGAGCAGCGCCTTGGGCTGGCCCATGCGGCGGCTGTCGCCACCGGCGTTGAGGATGAGGGTATGTAGCAAATCGGCTGTGGCGTGCATATCTGATAAAAATTTCAGATTTAACGGACCCTGCTAAATAGACAAAAGCAAGTCAATCACCAAGCGCCCGGATTTTCGGGGGCGACTCTTTCTTATTCTTGTAATTCGTGTAGTTTGCGGCTCAAACCTTCTAAATTTGGAAGTGATTTATATCTGAATAGCCGTTTGACCTGAAACTAAAAAGCTGCTATAACCGGCTTACTCTGCGCGAAGGTCGCTGCGGGCGAGCTTGCCAGGGCCAAACAAAATTTGTTAATCGTTAAGAGAGGTCGCTGATGACCGAGCAAAAAACTGTTGAACGGAATCGCAAACAGCTTCTGCGCGAGCAGGCGCAGGTTCACGAAGAGATGAAGCAGCTGCGCGAATTTATGCTGTCCGAAGTCGATGTCGATATGGATGAGGGCGATGCCGAGGTCTCCGAGCGCGAGAAGAACGCCGCGCTGATCAACGTGCTGGAGCGGCGGCTGCGCGAGATCGACGCGGCGCTGCTCTCCATGGACAACGGGCGGTATGGAACGTGCGAGCGCTGCGGCCAGCCCATCGACCCCGGTCGGCTGGAGGTCAAGCCGGATGCGACGCTGTGCCTGAACTGCCAAGAGCAGGTGGAGCGGCGCAACCGCCCCCGCCGCAGCCGCTCCGCAGCTTGGTAGCTGGGGATGGACAGCGGGGCTGGGGAATTTCCCCAGCCCCTTTATTTGCGCACCGTCATTTTCGCGCACCACCTTGCGCGGCGAGATCGGGCAGCCGCTCCCCCCTGCCCCTCGCCGCGACAACCCACCGCGGAGGAACCCATGCCGTCAACCGTCCACACCCTCTCCCACCCGCTGGCCCAGCACAAGCTGACTTTGCTGCGTCGCGTGGAGACCAAGCCCAAGAAATTCCGCGAACTGATCAGCGAGCTCTCGATCATGCTCGTCTACGAAGCGACGCGCGATCTGCCGCTCGCGCCGCGCCCAGTGGAGACGCCGCTGACGGGCGTCGAGGGGGCGCGAGCGAATGAGACGGTGGGGCTGGTGCCGATTTTGCGCGCGGGCCTGGGCATGGTCGACGGCGCGTGGCGCTTGATGCCGCAGGCCGAGGTCTGGCATCTCGGCTTCTATCGCGACGAAGAGACGCTGGAGCCGGTGGCCTACTACAACAAGCTCCCCGTCGACCCAACCGTGCACCTCTGCCTCGCCATCGATCCCATGTTGGCCACCGGCGGCTCGGCGATTGCCGCCGTCAACGTGCTCAAGGAGTGGGGCGTGGCGCGCATCAAATTTCTCTGCCTCATTGCCGCGCCCGAAGGCATCGCCGCCCTCCACGAGGCACATCCCGATGTGGACATTTACACCGCGGCGGTCGACGAGCGGCTGACGGACGAGTCGGACAGCGTGCCGACGGGCTTTATCTGGCCGGGCTTGGGCGACGCGGGCGACCGGCAGTTTGGGACCGGTTAGAAGAAATGGTCAATGGTCAACGGTGAATGGTCAACGGTGAATGGTCAACTGTTAACGCAGTCGCATCGTGTCCGGCGAAGCCTCCATTGACCATTGACAATCTACCGTTGACCATTGACCATTCTTCACTCCGCCTGCATCGGCTCATTCACCACCCCCACAAACAAAATCGCCCCCGACGCGCCATCCTCAATCGTAAAGAAAAAGGGCCGGTCGACGATAAAGCTGGGCGGCTCTGAATCTTCCATCTCCACGGCGGAGACGGCGGCGGCAACCGTGCCCTCTTCGTTGACTTCAACGACGGCTTTGTGCAGCACGGCGGAAATGAAGATACCGCCGTCTTCGACCATTTCGGAAAAGTCTGCGTCGCCAAAAGCGCGCGTCATGCCCAGCCTTTGCAGCACCGCGCTCAATTCGGCTTCGTACTCGATGGCAAAGCGCGGCAGCCCGACCGTTAGCCGCTCCTCCTCCATCTCCGCCGTCCAGCCTCGCCACGTTTCCGCATCCAACCCGGCCAGCACCTCCGCCAGCGCGACCTCGTCGCTGGGCAGCAAAATGTTCATCCGTAGGCGACCGTCGCCGTAGGGCAGCGCGGCCAGCTGAAAATTCTCCCCCTGGCTGTACAAAAAGAAACCATCGCGCCGCATCATCGGCACAGTAACCGTCTCGCTGCTGGGCAGCGTAAACGGCTGCTCCTGCGTGCGCTCGCGCTCGAAGGGCGTTTGCCAGCCGCCCTGGAAGTAGATGGCGTTGATCAGGTAGAGCACGACATCCTCCGGAATGTTTTGCAGCAGCGTCTCGATTTCGCCCCGCGTGCTGTCGTTGACCCAGCCGTTGATTGTCTCGACCGCGCTGGGGTCGCTAAAATCGAGCGTGGTGACCTCGGCCTCGTAGCCGTCGCGCACGCGCTGGACAAACGGCTCGCGCAACGTCAATCCCTGCCGCGCCCAGAGCGAGTTGGCGATCAGCAGGTCAACATCGGCGGCGCTGCGCAGGCTGCTTTGCAGGCTGGCGTTGGCGCTGTCGAGCGCGCTGGGATCGAAGTCGGGCAGATGGAGCACCTCGGCCATTTCGGCGGCGGTGTCGCCCGCCGCGCCGCTGTAGGTCATCTGCAGCGCGAGGGCGAGACTCAGCGGCGAGAAGAAGAGGTTATCGGTGGCGTCGGGCGGACGAAGCTGGGCCAGCAGGTCAAAGCCCAAAGCGTTGTCGGCAGCGGCGAGCGCCTCGGCTTCCCGCGGCAGCGAAACCGGCGCGGCAACGGCTGTTGTGGCCGCTTCAGTGGGCGAAGTGGGTTCGCCGCCTGGAACGGAACAGGCAGCCAGCAGCAAGGCAAGCAGCACGGTGATCCACAAGGGAAACAGACGAGCAGATGTCCGCATAAAAATGTTCTCCATCGTTGCGCCCAGTCATTGCGCCCAGTGGGAAAAGTTGTGGAGCGATGATACAATCAACGGGGCAGTTTGCCAAGCGCGGCTCGTCCACACAGATTCGCCATTTCATCAACCATTCGGATTAGGAGGCAAGATGATTATCATTGCAGGAGAAGTCTTAATCAACCCCGACAAGCGCGACGAAGCACTGGCCGTTGTCCGGCGCTACGCGGCGATTTCGCAGGCCGAGGCGGGCTGCCTCCACTACCAATTCTACAGCGATTTGGCCGATCCCGGCACGCTCTTTATTTTTGAATCGTGGGCGAGCGAAGCGGCGCTGGACGCACACGGAAGCTCGGATGACATGAAGTGGTTTCGCGAGCAGCTGCCCAACTTCTTGGCCGCGCCCCCCTCGCTCGCGCGCTACAGCGCGGAGAAGGTAGAGACCTAGCCAGCAGACGATCGCCGCTGCGATTGGCTTGCCTGCACGTTGGAACAACAGCCAGCGTGCGCTATGATAGCACGGCCAGTTGAAGGGACGAATGTTGCCGCAAGAGGAGAGTCACATGTTCGCTACGCCAGAGCGCCTCTATACCGTTGATCAATTCGAGCGGGATTTTCTTGATCCAGAAGCACCCAATCGACTCATTGAACTCATAGAAGGCGAGGTGCATGAAAAAATGCCAACGCAGGAGCATGGCCTCATTGCCACCAACATTATCATTCCGCTCGGCACACACGTTCAGCAGCACAGGCTGGGGCGCATGGGAACGGAGGTGCGCCACCGCGCTGCGGGCGACGACCGCAACTCTCGGCTGCCAGACGTTTCATTTACCAGCGCAAAAAATCCGCTCGTGCGCGAGGGCAGCGTTCTAGCCATGCCGGATTTGGCCGTCGAAATTAAATCCCCCCGCGATACATATCGCTTGATGCGCGAGACAGCGGAGTATTACTTGAGCAACGGCGCGCGTCTCGTCTGGCTGGTCTATCCAGCCAAACAAATTGTTGAAGTTTATCGTGCGGGAGCCGACGTCGACATTTTAACGGCGGAGGATAGATTGAACGGCTATGATGTGGTTCCTGGCTTCGCCATGTCAGTCGCTGATATTTTTGCCGACCCATTTGATGAGTGATTTGGCTTTGGCGGAGAATTCTTGTCGCCTTAAAAGCGCTCGTTGCGCAGCCGCTCCCCACACGGTATACTATCCCAACTCAAGCTGGCTACGGCTGGCGACTTACTAGAAGCGACGATTCTCTCCATGCACGTTCTCATCACCGGCGGGGCGGGCTTTATCGGCAGCCACCTGACGCGCGCCCTACTTGCCCGCGGCGACAGCGTCGCGATCCTGGACAACCTCAGCACCGGCAGCGCGCGCAACCTCGACGAATTTGCGCCGCACCCCAACTTCTCCTTTGCCATCGACGGCCTCGGCAACGCCCTCGTGCTGGACAGGCTCGCCAGCCGCGCCGATGCCATTGTGCACCTCGCCGCCGCCGTGGGCGTGCAGCTGATCGTCGAGCGGCCCACCGAGACGATTGAGACCAACGTGATCGGGACGCACAGCGTGCTGGATGCGGCGCGGCGCTACCGCTGCCGCACCCTGCTGGCCAGCACAAGCGAAGTCTACGGCAAGGGCGTGCGCATCCCCTTTGCGGAGGAGGACGATCTGCTGCTGGGGCCGTCCAGCCGCAGCCGCTGGAGCTACGCCGCCAGCAAGCTGGTGGACGAATTTCTGGGCCTGGCGGCGCATCAAGAATATGGGCTGCCGGTGACGATCATGCGCTTTTTTAACACCGTGGGGCCGGGGCAAACGGGGCGCTACGGCATGGTTGTGCCGCGGCTGGTGCGGCAGGCGCTGCGCCACGAGCCGATCACCGTCTACGGCGACGGCGAGCAGAGCCGCTGCTTCTGCCACGTGGCGGATGTGATCCGCGCGCTGCTGGGGCTGCTCGATCATCCCGACAAAACGTCGGGCGAAATCTACAACATCGGCAGCAGCGAGGAAACAACGATCAATCAACTGGCCGACGCCATCATCGAGCGCACGGACACCACGTCCACCATCACCCGCGTTCCCTACAGCGAAGCCTACGCCCCCGGCTTCGAGGACATGCGCCGCCGCGTCCCCGATACGACGAAAATCCGCAACGCCCTGGGCTGGCAGGCCGAGCGCGACCTGGCACAGATTATTGGCGATGTGGTCGAATTTGAGCAGGGGCGGCTGGCGGACTAATGCTCGTTCCGCCGCTCTGCGTCCTCTTGCAATCGACCACATCTTTCTCGATTAGCCGACGACGCAGGAGCGTCGGGTGGGGCATTCCCACGCAGGAGCGTGGGAACGAGCAGGGCTGTTTTTATCCAACAATTCAGCACACAAGTCACCCCTCTCCGCCCGCGGAGAGGGGCCGGGGCCGAGGTCTTTGTCTTCACCCACCCTTCCACCCAACTTCACCACCATCTCATAAACACCTGCTACGCTATCTACACATCCTTTCCATCCCTTAAATTCAGGAGTTTTTATGCAACACCACTCACGAGAACGCGTGCGCGTCGTCGCCCGCGACTTGCCGACGCCGGGCGCGCAGCTGCCCTGGCGGCTTTTGCTGATCCTGGCGCTGGCGACGGCGCTGCTCGCCTCGCTGCTGCTGCCCGCGCTGCCCGTCCGCGCACAGGCGACGAGCGACGAATGCGGCGAGGCTGAAATTGTCAACGACGAAGGCGGGCCGGCCGCCATTACGGGCGAAGTCGCCTACACCAACGCCTTCTTTACGCTGGGCGTGGCCCAACCGGTCGTCATTTTGGAAGACCAGACGGGCTTTGTCACCCGCAATGAAGAATTTGTCTTCCCCGAAGAGTCGCAGGCGCTGGGCCAAATTACCTCCGATTTCTACGATTCCCCCTTCTCCTACTCGCTCGCGCTGCCGATTGAGCCGCAGGGCACGCTCAACGATGTCGACAACGACGGCGACGAAGACGAGGGCGTGATGGTTTTCGCCATTGCCTACTGGACCAACACCTTTGGCGACCCCTACCTCGAAGTCCGTGACCAGTACGGCGGCGGCTGGAGCACGGCCTACGCCTCCACCGAAGTTAGCGACGAGATCGAGACCGAGCGCGAAATTATCGGCGGCAGCTTTCTGATTTACGCGCCGGACGATGAGCAGTGCTTCCCCAGCGGCTTTGGCGACGACGGCCTGCTCTTCACCGAAGATGATCCCATCGTCTCCATCCCCGAAGGCTACACCCTCGTCAACATGGACGAAGAGCCCTTCGTCTTTGACCGCACGCGCAATCCCGAAGTCGACCTGATCGAGCCGGAGGGTGCGGCGCTGGAGGATTTCTCCGATCTCAGCTACCCCGAAGCCTTTGAGTCGCTGGTGGAGAAGCTGAGCAACGAGTATGCCTTTACCGAGTACAAGGACATCGATTGGGATGCGCTGCTCGAAGAATACCTGCCGCGCTTCGAGAAGGCGGACGACGAGAACAATCCCGTCGACTACCTACGGGCGCTGCGCGATTTCTCCTATGAGATTCCAGACGGCCACGTCAACGGCCCCTTTGTGGCGGAGGACTTCCAGTTTGCCACGGGCGGCGGTTTGGGCATTGCGATCCGCGATCTCGACGACGAGCGCGTGATCGTCAATTTTGTGCTCGAAGGCACGCCCGCCGAAGAGGCTGGCATTGAGCTGGGCACGGAAATTTTGGCAATCAACGGCGAGGATGTCGACGACGTGATCGATGCGTCGGTTCCGGCGTCCGGCCCCTTTAGCACCGACCACTTCCGCCGTTTGCAGCAGCTTCGCTACGCCATCCGCTTCCCCATCGGCGAAGCGGTGGAGATCACCTTTCAAAACGGGGACGAAGAGCCGGAAACCGTGACGCTCGAGGCGATTCCGGAGCGCGAGAGCTTCAATTTCTCCTCGTTCAACGTCGGGCTGACGGGCTTCGAGCTGCCGCTGGCCTACGACCTTCTGGAGGACAGCGGCTACGGCTACGTCCAAATCTACAGCTTCTCGGACAACGAATTGCTGACCGTGCAGCTCTGGGAGCGCATGATTCGTTCGCTCAACCAGAACGGTGTTGAGGGGCTGATCATCGACATGCGCCAGAACGGCGGCGGCAGCGGCTTTCTGGCCGATCAGATGGCGGCCTACTTCTTTGACGAAGAGCTGGAGTTGGGCAACACCGGTCGCTACCAGGAGGATATCGACGACTTCTACTTCAACGAGGACTACGTCGACCGCTTCTACCTGCCCTCCGAGGATTTGCGCTACAGCGGCGAAGTGGCCGTGCTGGTGGGTCCCAACTGCGCCAGCGCCTGCGAATTCTTCTCCTACGACATGACCATCGAAGATCGCGCCGCCGTTGTTGGCCAATACCCCACGGCGGGGCTGGGCGGCAGCGTGGACCGCGTGCTGATGCCGCTCAATGAGTTCTTCCAGTTCACCGCTGGTCGCGCCGTGGACATGAACGGCGACATCCACATCGAAGGCATTGGCGTGTTGCCGACGGTCGAAGTGCCGGTAAACGAAGAGACGCTCTTTACCGATGAGGATGTGGTGCTCGAAGCAGCCGTCGAATACCTGAACGGCTCGCTCACCTACGAAGTGGAAGACGGCGGCGAGATTGCCATTGGCGAGACGGTTGAAGGTTCGCTGACGCCGGGGACGCGCATTCTCTACACGCTTAACGTCAGCCAAGGCGACATTATCAACATGTTTATCGAAGACGTGACGGACGGCCTCGACGCCGCGATCAACGTGCTCGACGAGGGCGGCAACCCGCTGCTGCCGTCGGACACTCTCTATGAGGAGCTGGAAATTCCCGTTGATCTGACGCTGATCTTGGAAATTGGCGCACCCGGCGATGACGGCGAAGGCGACTTCACGCTTACCGTCGAGGACGCAACAACGACGGGCAGCTCTGCGGCTCCCGCTGCGGACGGTGACAACGGAACCGTTCCCCCAGCCGCGGATGACGATGCGGATGGCAACGGCACGGTCCCACCCGCTGCGGATGATGATGCGGACGGCAACGGCACGCTGCCTCCCGCTGCGGATGATGATGCGGATGGCAACGGCACGCTGCCTCCCGCCAGCGACACCGGCGTCACCGTTACCGGCACGGAAGCGATGACGGACGGCATGGTGATGACGGATAGCGAGAACATTACCGATGCGGTGACCGTCACGCGCGGCGAGCCGATCACCGATGTGGACACTGACGAGGAAGCACTCGACGAAGCAGAGGTCGACCTGGACGAGATCGTCACCGCCTCGCGCAAGACGCAGGGCGTGCCGCTCGACGTTTACGCCGAAGCCAATCTGGATTCGGAGCTGATTGGTCAGATCGAAGAGGATACGGTTTATGACGTGCTCGCCATCAGCGAGGATGGCGCATGGGTGCAGATTGCTACGCCCGAACTGGGCGACGAGGTTATCGGCTGGGTCTCGGCAGAGCTGTTGACCTTTGAGGGTGAGTAATAACTCAACCCGTTCTCACGCTCTGCGTGGGAATGCCGTCTTCGACGCTCTGCGTCATTGCTAGACAATAGAGAAGACGTGGAGTAGAGCAAGCAGTAACACAAAAAGGCGGGGCTGAAAGTTTTCAGCCCCGCCTTTTTTCGATTTTCGTCAACAGCACCCAGCAACTACGACCGCACGCTGTTGTAAAAATCGATCTACCAACGCCACTCCTGCTGATCCGCGGCGTACTACCACTGCTTCAACAGCGCGACTTCGCCCCCCAAACAGCAACACCGGCGATCCATCGTGCGAGTCACCCGACCAAATATCTTTGAGGAATAAATAATCTACGCCGCCCTCGCCATCGGCTCCAGCCGCCTCAGAATCTGACGCGCCTCCTCCGCCGCCTCAGCGTCGACCACGATGGCGTACTCATCCGCCTGCATCCCGCTAACGGAGGTGAAGTCGCGCCGCCCGCGGGAAGCGGCATAGCCGACAAGGGCAATAATTGCGCCGGTAATAGCGCCAAAGATGAGGCCGTACAGAGCCAGCGTCAGCGCCGTAGCGACTGGATCGATCAGCCCGAAAAGGCCAAAAATAAAACCGAGAAACGCGCCAACCACCGCACCGCTCAACGCGCCGCTGAGCAGCGCCCGCCCCCAGTTGAGCCGACCCGTTACCTCTTCGACAAAGCGAATGCCTTCCGCCACAATTGCGACGCGCTCCACCGGAAATTTCTCGTCGGAGAGAAAGTCGACGGCGCGCTGCGCTTCGGGATAGGTGGTGTAGGAGGCGATGGTTTCGCGCGTCAAGCGCGAGGGGTAGACGCCCCTGCCAGTTTTACTGTTGGTTTGGGCTTGCATCGCATCTTCTTGGACGACTGCCATGATTTGCTCCTTTAAAGTTCTACGTTGTCACATCTATGTTGTCACATCTATGTTAACACATTTACGTCGTCACAAACGTTATACGACACCGGGTGCTGTCGCTAGATGTAGAGGTAGAATTTTCAGATATAGGTTTTGTTACACTTGATTTACCTGGCTGACTATCCGGCATCCCCACGCGTGGGAAGCTTCTGCACGGGCTGCTTCTCCAGCAGCGCTTCGTCTTCGCTCGCGAGGCTACTGGCATAGCGGCGGGCAATCCGTTCGCAAGTGGCGTTGAGTACACAACAAAAAGACTCCAAGGGTTTTTGAAAACCCTTGGAGTCTAAGCCCACGAATCATGTCGTGCGGTTGATGCCTTTTGGCCAAGGACTCGACCGCCGAAAGGCGACATGAGCCATCTGTCTGCCGATCAGCCTTGGTCCCCTGCCAGAGATCGGGTCGTTGGCTAGCGGCAAGCAACGCATCTTAACAAATCAGTGCAACCGCTACGGCGTCGGCGTCAGCACAATGGCTGGCTCAATTGTCCAATTATCAATGTTGATCGCGGTTAGCGGCGTACCCGCCACCACCTCGAACGTCAGCGGCTGACCGGCTTCATCCACGTAAGCAGCAACCTGGCCATTCTCTGCCACACCGTTCGCAAGTGTAGCGTAGGCAATATACGTACCCGGTGCAACCTCAATCGTGTACGTCGTCTCCGCCGCGTCCACGGTTTGCGACACCGTCTCACCCGTAGCTGTGTTGCGGAGATAGATCGTGCGCGCCACCGCCGTGCCTTCGGTCGGGTAGCTAACCGACCCGCTCACCGCCACGTTCGCCGGGTCGACGGCCTGCGTGGTAGGTTCGGGCGTTTCGGTCGGCGGAACCAGTGTTTCGGTCGGCGGAACCGGCGTTTCGGTTGGCGGAACCGGCGTTTCGGTTGCTGGAACCGATGTTTCAGTTGCCGTCGGCAGCGGCGTGGCCGTGGCCGGAACGCTTGTCGCTGTCGCCGGAACGCTCGTCTGCGTAGCGACCGGCGTCTCCGTCGGCGCTTCCGGCGAGGCCGTCGGCGTCGGCGTGGCCGTGGCAACATCGCCCGTGCGGTTGTAGCCCGCGGTAACGCGCGCGCCGCCCGTCGCCTCGTAATACTCAACCGTCACCCGGTGATCACCGTCCAGCTCCAGCGTCGTCTCGTACAGTTCGTTGCCGGACTGGTTGCGCCAGCCGTCGATGATGCGGTTGCCGTCCACGAAGACGCGCACGCCGTCGTCCGCCAGGGCAAAGAAGCGGTAGGTGCCCTCATCAAAATTCACCGTGCGGCTCCAGCGTGCCGAGAAGTTGTCCGTGGGCACGCCCGGTGCGGGCGCGTCCGTGCCCCAGCGGAAGTCGATCTCGCGGTCGTTGCGCGTCAGAATTGGAGCGCCGTCCAGATCGCGGTTGGCGAAGTACTCGCCCTTCCAGTCGTCGAAGCGCTGCTCCGTCACGCGCTCCCAGAAGAAGCGAATGCTCGCGTCGCCCTCGTCCTCGTAGAAATCCACGCGCACGTCGTGCGAGCCACCCGCCAGCGCAATCACGCCGCTGGCTTCGCCCGCGCCGCCGTCGCGCCAGTCGTCGATCACCGTCTGCCCGTCCACGAAGACGCGTACGCCGTCGTCTGCCACGGCGCGGAAGCGGTAGGTTCCCGGCTCAAAGTTGAGGTTGCGCTGCCAGCGCGCCGAGAAGCCGTTGCTGGGGATGCCCGCCGCGGGTGAACCACCGCCCCAGTTAAAGTCCACGCCCACATCGTTGCGCACGAGCGCCGGATCGCCGCTCAGATTCTGGTTCGTCCAATACTGGCCCAGCCAATCCGGGTAGCCAACGAGCGGCTCGAAGCGCATCCGCGCCACCGCGTTGCCCTCGTTCTCGTAATACTCGACGCGCAGCGTGTGGAAGCCCGCGCTCAGGAAGACATCCGTCGTAAACTCCGGCTTGAAGCCTTCCGCAAAGGCGTCGACCACGAGGTTGCCGTCGACGTAGAGACGGATGCCGTCATCGGCGTTGAGGAAGAAGCGGTACGTGCCCTCGTTAAAGTTGAGGGTGCGCGTCCAGCGGGCCGAGAAGCTATCCGCCGGGATGCTTTGCGCGGGCGACTGCGCGGCCCAGTCAAAGTTGATCGCGCTGTCGTTGCGCACGACCGTCGGCTGGCCGGAGAGCGTCTCGTTGCTAAAATACTCGCCGCGCCACTCCGTAATGGTTGGGGCCGCGCTGTCGTCCGCTTCGCTGGCCCGCTCCCAGTAGAACTGAATGTTGGCCGTGCCGCGCACTTCGTAATACTCCACCACCAGCGTGTGCGCCCCGGCGGTGACTTCGCGCGTGGACGAGACAAAGCCCTCCGCCTGCTCGCGCCAGTTGTCGATGATCAGCTCATCGTCGAGATAGACCCGTGCGCCATCGTCACTGCGTACGCTGAAGGTGTACGTGCCCGCCGGAAAATCGACCGTGCGATTCCAGCGCGCCGAAAAGTTGTTAATCGGCACCTGCAGCGAGGGCGAGCCAAAGCCCCAGCGATAGTTGATCGACTCCGCGCCGCGCACCAGCACGGGCGTGCCGCTCAAATCGGTGTTGCCAAAATACTCGCCGCTCCACGGCAGATCACGCGTCGCCCCGCCGGAGTTGACCGGCGACACCACCGGCACGTTGACGGCCACCGGCGTCGGCAGCGCGGGCGCGGCCACCACAATCACGCGGCCAGCAAAGTCCGTGTACGCTCTCGACACCCAGCCCTCAACGCCATCCGCCGTCTCGACGCGCAGCCACGTGCCCGCCGCATTCTGTCCCGTCACCGTCAGCGCCGCGTTCTGCGACAGCGCCGTGATGATCACGTAGTCGGTCGACGGACCCCGGCGCAGGTTGAGCGCCGCCGTCACCACGCGGGCTCCGTTTGAGGAGGACGAAGCCGGCGCGGTCGCCGTGGCTTCCGCCGTGGGCAGCGAACTGCTTGTGAGCGGCGTGGCGGTCGCGGAGGATGTAACAACAGGTTCGACAGTCGATGTCTCCGTTACCTCGACAGTCGATGTCTCCGTCACCTCGACAGTCGACGTCAGCGTCAGGGGCACGATTTCGACGCGCCCCTGCTCCTCATCCACGGTGATGGCGCAGCCCGCCAGCAGCAGCGCCACCAATCCAACCAGCCAGCGCGAGCCTACTTGAGCAAATAAACGATTCTTCATTGAGTAAATAATCCTTTGATAAAAATTAAGCTATACACAAAATGCCGAACCAGCCTCGGAG
Source organism: Caldilineaceae bacterium (assembly GCA_965213535.1). Classification (GTDB taxonomy): domain Bacteria; phylum Chloroflexota; class Anaerolineae; order Caldilineales; family Caldilineaceae; genus JBCCFC01. The sequence goes on along the minus strand of OZ243888.1, from coordinate 3,237,615 downwards.
GCCGCGCTCGGCATTCGATGGTCTTCGGCAGACGCTTGCGCTTTGTTGACGCGGCGGCGTGCCGAGGAATATTGACTGAAGTATACAGCCAAATTTTTATCGATTCCGGATCGGGCCTGGATTGAAGTCGGACCGCTTGTCCACGTTTTGAGAAATGACAAAGGCCAACACTTTCTCCGCCAAATCTTCACACTTCCTAAACAACCCAGTGCAACAATTCCTCTCGACCGGCGCGATCAACGCGTTGGTTCCGACAAATAGATTCGTTTAAACGGGGCGGCTTTCGCGGCGGCGATGGCGATTTCAACAGCCAGCCCAACGAGGTGACGCCGGAAAGCACCGACGAGACCATCGTGCCCGGCAGCAGCATCTAACGGTCGCTAGTCGCCGCGCGCAATTTGGTGTATTATCAACCCAACACTGTGAAAGGCTCCGGGAGAGTTACTTCCCGGAGCCCGGCTCTAACCCAAAAAAACAACCATGACTCAACCCACCCTGACCCAACCCACCCTGACCCAACCCACCCTGACCCGCCGCCGACTTCTGCAAACCGGCGCGTTCATCACCGGCGGTGCGCTCCTGTCCGCCTGTGCCGACGCCGTGCCGCCGCTCGCTGTGCCACCATCGCCCACCCCGCAGCCAAATCAACCCGCTGCTTCGGGGGAAGCCGCCGCGCTCGCCCCCACGCCCGCCTGCGACGACGGCGACGACCCCACGCCCGCCCAAACCGCGGGCCCCTTCTACACGCCGGACACGCCCCGGCGCACCAGCCTGCTTGACGCCGACACACCGGGCACGCGCCTGCTCGTGACTGGTCGCGTGCTCGCCACCGACTGTACGCCCCTCGCCAACGCCCTGCTCGACTTCTGGCAGACCAACGACGCGGGCGAATATGACAACGTCGGCTTTAATTTTCGCGGCCACCAGTTTACCGACGCCAACGGTCGCTACGAGCTGGAGACAGTTGTGCCGGGCGTCTACCCCGGCCGCACGCGGCACATTCACGTGCGCGTGCAGGGGCCGGAAACCAGCTTGCTCACCACGCAGCTCTACTTTCCGGACGAGCCAGCCAACGCGCGCGACGGCATCTTCAACCCGGCGCTTGTTATGGATGTAAGCGCCGCGGAGGACGGGCAGGCCGCCGCGTTCGATTTTGTTCTATAGCCGAATGCGCAGAAATTGGGACACGGATAAACGCGGGCTGCGCACACGGATTTCTTTGATAGCAACAGAACACCGGCGTGAAACAGGAACCCGGAAATGGGCCGGCGGGAGTTCACCTACTCGGTTCGTTGGTCAAGCATGAATTCCCGCCTTTACGGGCATGACAAAACTTGCCGCCGCCGCTGAACTGCCGCTGATCACGGAGCGTTTCTGGATGGCATCGCTTTGATTAGCAGGCGCTGTTTTCTTGAATCCGTATTTCTCCGTGTTTCTCCGTGTTCATCCGTGTCCAAAAACGAAGCCCGAAACGAAATCTACATGAAACGCTGGACTTTCCGCCTCGCGCTCGGCCTGGGCCTGCTGCTCTCGCTGTTGACCTTGTCCAGCCTGCTGGGCCGCTGGCACTGGGCGCTCGACATCGCCTCGCACTTCCACCTCCAGTACACCGTCGGCCTCGCGCTCTGCCTGCCGCCCGTGGTGATTTTGTCGACGGGTCGTGCGCGCTGGTGGGCGCTGGCATTTCTTCCGGCGCTGCTGATCAACGTCGGGCTGCTGGCTCCATTTTTTACGCCGCTGCCCGCTGTCGCGACGGCGGCGTCACCCGCGCTGCGCGTCGTCTCCATGAATATCTCGACGAGCAGCGCGGGCTACCCGCGCGTCGTCGAGTACATCCGCGAGCGCGAGCCGGATTTGGTCTTTCTCTCCGAAGTGCGCGCCGACTTGGTCGCCCTGATCGAGGAGGAGCTGCTGGACGATTATCCCTACTTCTACGCCGAACCCTCGCGCATGACGCTGGGGCTGGCCTTTCTCAGCCGCCACCCGTTTGTCGAGGTCGAAACCGTGACCATGGCCGGGCGGCGGCGACAGTTTCTGCGCGCGCTGATCGCGTGGCAGGGCCAGCCCGTCGAGCTGGTGGGGATTCACCCCTACCCGCCACTCAACGCGCGCTGGGCCGCCAGCCGCAACGCCGAGCTGGCCGAGCTGGCGGATTACGCCCGCACGGTGGACGCGCCCTTTGTGCTGCTCACCGACGCCAACGCCGCCCCCTGGTCGCACGCCATGCGGCCGCTGGAGCGCGTCGGCGGCCTGCGCTACGCCGCCCGCGGCCACGGCCTGCGCCCGACGTGGTACTGGCAAAGCTGGCTGCTCAGCGCGCCGATTGACCACATCCTCGTTTCATCCGAATGGTCCGTTGTCGACTATGTTGCGGGCGGCGACATCGGCTCGGACCACGTGCCCGTGCTGGCCGATTTAGCGTTGAAATAATCCTATCCAAGAAGGGGGAGCACAATGAATTGGCTTAGACGACTGCGTCGTTCTTTACTCTGTCTGGTCTTGGCAGTGGTAGCACTCTCCACCAGCGGCTGCTTTGTGCCGCCCGAGCTGGCGCTCCTTGCCCTGTTTGCCGAGCAAGCGCAGCGCATAGAGGCTGCGCCGGGCACGATTCCCCCAGCGGCAACCGAAACGCCTCCGCTTCACTTATTGACGGGCGAACCCTTGCCCGATCCAGATTTGTGTGACGGCAGCTCGGAGCCGACACAGCGCGACATCGAGCGGGCGCTTACCTATTTCAGCGACCTTGATTTTAGCATGTGGGAGCGCTCCTACACCGTGGAATCGACGCGCGTCTCCGTCACCTGGATCAGCGATGACTACGGCGCACTAATTCACCTTGAACATCTGCTCTATCCGTGTGGCTACTCGCAGCAGAGTTATAATGAATATTTTGGTGAGCGAGCGAGACAGGCAATACTGCTTAGTTCCTACGAGAATCTCGTTCTCATCAATGAATGCGCGCCAGAGACAGAGCATCTGCGCCTGTATGAACTAACGGGCGAAGTTAACAGCATCGAATACGATCTGTTGATGCGCACGGACCTCGACTCGCCGACCCGCATTATCTACACGGTGATGGTCTTTTCCTCATCCAGGCGGCCCGCGCTAGAGGCCTACGCCGAAGCGGACATGCCTGCCCTCAACACTTGTGCCGACCAATAACCTGTCGCATGGGAAACCATCCTCGTCGTCGTTGACAAGCGCGAGCTGCGCCGCGACCCATCAACGGCGACGACATGCTGCGGGCGGGCGATTGCCAAATCGATTGTGGAGGCGCACGGCGGGTCGATTGGGGTGGAGAGCGAGCTAGGCGTGGGGTCGGAATTTCTGGTGAGGCTGTCGGTTGCCTGATGGCGAGGTAGACCATAAATAAACGCAAGGGCGCAGAGACGCGAAGGGCTGTTGTTGAGGGCCTTCTTTCTACATCTCATCCACCTCCTCCGCAGCTCTCCGCGTCTTCTCCGCGCGCTCCGCGTTAAATCTTTTGGCCTGCACGGAGCGTTCTCCGTAAAGACCTGCGCTCATCGCGTATATCTGCGGCTTCAAATAAACAGCGCGCTCGTGCTAAAAGTCCATCGTATATCGCTTCCCTCCCCGCGGCGCGTAATTTTCTGGTAAGGTAGCAACAGGTTCAATCAGTCCCACAATTTTGGAGAAGATCATGCCTGTTTTAGCCGACTACCACGCCTTCGCCGGTCGCCACTGGGAGACGGCGAGCGTCTGCAACGTGTGGGCGCACCAAGGGATTCTCGCGCCCCACACGGGCCAACCCTACAGCGAAGCGCTGCTGATGGGCACCAGCGGCGGCGCGGTGATGGGCTACTTCTCGTTCCACTACGAGGGCTACGATCCCCACGTCTCGCTCCTCACGCGCAACACCTTTGATCCGCTGGAGACGCTGCTCGCACGGCTGGGCGTGGAGCAGACGCGCCTGCAAACGGCCAAGCCCGGAAAGGGCGTGCAGAATCTCGTCGAGACGCTGGCCGAGGGCACGCCCGCCATTGTCTGGGCCGACCGCCACGGGCTGCCCTACAACGCGCTGCCCTTTGATGACGGCTGGTGGGACATGCAACCCGTTGTCGTCTACGGCTACGACACCGAGGAAAACATAGCCTGGATCGCCGACCGCGCCCGCGTTCCCCTGCGCGTAACGGCGGACGAGCTGGACGCCGCTCGCGCCCGCATCAAGAAGGACAAATTCCGCGTGCTCACGCTCGACGAGCCGAACCCGGACAAGCTACCCGCCGCCGTTAGCGCAGGCATTTGGGACAGCATCAACCTCTTCATCGAGAAGCCGCCGCGCGGCTCGAAGAATAATTTTGGGCTGGCCGCCTTCAAGTGGTGGGCCACGCAGCTGACCAACCCGCGCGCCCGCGTGAGCTGGGAGAAGACCTTCCCCGCCGGTCGCGCGATGTACGCCGGGCTGACCAGCACCTTTGACCACATTATGCTTTACGGCAAGGAGGGCAACGCCGAGCGCGCCCTCTTCGCCGAATTTCTCGGCGAGGCGGCGACGATTCTCGAAAAGCCTGCCCTGCGCGAGGTGGCTGCGCAGTTTCGACTCAGCGGCCAAGCTTGGGACGCGCTGGCCGTCGCCCTGCTGCCGGACGCGATTGCGCCCTTTGGCGAGACGCGTCGCCTGCTGCTGGAGCGCCACCAATGCTTCCTAGACGAAGGCCACGACGCACTGCCGCGCATTCGCGAAATCAACGGGCGGCTGGATGAGATTAAGGTGAGCATGGACGATGAATTTCCGCTGGACGCGGCGGGCGTGGCGGCGATGCGCGGGGAAATGGCCGAGCACGTGATGGGGATTCACGATTTGGAGGAGCGCGCCGTCGCGGATTTGCGGGCAGCGATGGCGTGAGGAAAAAAGCGCAGTCGCCCCAGTGCGCTGGGGCGACTGCGCTTTTTTGGCTCCGAAGGCTCTTTGCCGGTTTGTGGTATCATGCGCACACGGATACTTCTCAACTCCACCCCGCCACAGAGGCGCGGCGAGAAACGCTCGTCGCCCTGCTGCGCGAGCGGGGGGTTCGCTATCTCGCGCCCAGCGATGCGGTGGCAACGGAGGAAATCGGCTCTGACGAGGCGCTGCTGCTGGCCCTGTTGCAGCAATCCGATGCGCGGCTGCGGCTGGCGCTGATTCCGCTGCTGCTGCGCCAGCCGCAGCTTGCAGAGAACGTAGCCACGCTGGTTAACGAGCTTGGGCCGGAGATGGCGCTCGACCTGCAAACGCTGTACATGGTGGCGCTTTACTTGCAGCGGCTGTGGTGGACGCGACTGGGCTTTTACCTGGGTATAATGCCGCTACCCGACCTCTTTTCGCAGCAGATAAACTTGCCGCCCGCCGATGAACGTCACGGCAAGAATGGCCTGCGCGAGCGCAGCCCCATGTTGGGCGCTACGGACAAATCGACGTTTTTCACTTTGATTTGTACAGCACGGCGTTGAGCAAAATTGAACGTGGCAACCAAAATGATTACGCGGATGTGCTAATGCTGCTTGAAGCAGGTCGTATCGAGATGCGGAAACTCTCGACATATTTTGACGAAATCATGCAGCGCTATGGAACCAAAAGCTTGAAGCAGGACCCGGATGAGTATGAGCAAAAATTTGTTGCCCTGCAGCAGATGTGGCGCAACCAATGAAGTGGGTAGTTGCTCGGCGCGCCGAGCAACTACCCACTTCCGCTAATACCCTATCTCCTTGTCCACCTCGTTGCGCAATTCCTCACCGTTGCGATACCGCTCCAGGTTGTCGATAAAAATGTTAAACGCCCGCTCGTCGTAGCGCGGCGTGAGGCCCGCGTAGTGCGAGGTGATGATCACGTTCTCCATCATCCACAGCGGCGACGCCTCCGGCAGCGGCTCCTGTGCAAAGACATCCAGCCCCGCGCCCGCAATCTTCTCTTGCTTTAGCGCGTCGATCAGCGCCTCCTCGTCCACAATTTCGCCGCGCCCAATGTTGATCAGGTAGGCGCTCTCCTTCATCGCGCCAATTTTCTCGGCGTCAAACAGCCCCTTGGTTTCCGGCGTGAGCGGCAGCGTGATCACCACGAAATCAGCCTCGGGCAGCACGTCGAGCAGTTCGTCATTACCGACCATCTGCTCGACGTGTGGCACAGATTTTTCCGGGCTGTGGCGCACGCCGACCACGCGCATATCAAAGGCGTCGGCCAGCTTGGCCGTGCGTTCGCCAATCGCGCCGATGCCCAGCAGCAGCAGCGTCTTATCCTTCAATTCCAGCATGTCCTGGTCCGTCAGCGTCGCGATATCGTCGCCGCTGGGCCCCGATGCGCCGTCGGACTGCTTGCCGTTGGCGATCCAGATTCGATTTTGCTGGGCGCGCACGGCCTGTGGAATGTGGCGACAAAAGGCGAGCAGGTAGGCAAAGATATGCTCGCTAATCGGCACGGCGTGGACGCCGGAAGCGTTGGTCAGCGCGAAGTCCATCTTTTGCACGTCTGGGTGGTCCATCAGCCAGTCCGCGCCCGCGCTCCACTGCTGCATCCAGCGCAGCTTGGAGCATTCCGTGAGCAAATCGCGTGGGAAGGAGCCAACAATAACCTCGATGTCGTCCAGCATGGGGCCGATGACGTCGCGGTCGGTGCTGTGGGCCACGCTTAGGTGTTCCGGCATGGTCTTGCGAATTTGTTCGAGCTGGTCGTCGCTAAAGGCGTTGGGATCGAGGCCGAGCAGAAGGGTACTCATGAGTAATTCTCCGTTGTGGTTGTTTGGATCGTATCCAACCGTTGAGCGATCTTGGCAAATGTAGCGGTTGGACAGACGCGTTCCAAACAACTTACTACGATTATGCCTCGCCGTATGTAAATATCTATGGCGAATAGCGCCGGATCGGTGCAAACTGCGAAAACAATCGAAAATCACCGCGCCCCTGCGTCTCCGCGTTGAAATCTCGTATCGTAGAAATCTCGTGTCGTAAATGGAACGGTGTATACAAGGAGCCACAATGAAAAAATACTCAATCAACCGCGAACGGCTGCTGTTGATCGGCGCGCTCGGCCTTTTGCTGATTCCGCTTTTTCGTCGGCTCACGCGCGCCCGGCTTCGCGGCGAAGTTGCGCTGGTGACGGGCGGCTCGCGCGGGCTGGGGCTGTCGATTGCGCGCGAGCTGGCCAAGGCGGGCTGTCGACTGGCGATCTGCGCGCGCGACGAGGACGTGCTCGAAGCGGCGCGCGCCGACCTGAGCGAGCGCGGCGCAGAGGTGCTCGCCCTGCCCTGCGACGTGCGCGACCGCTCGCAGGTCGAGCAGACTATTGAGCGGGTGACGCAGCACTACGGACGCATCGACATCCTGGTTAACAATGCGGGCATCATTCAGGTCGGCCCGGCGGAGCACATGACGCACGAACGCTTCCGCGAAGCAATGGACACCGACTTTTGGGGCGTTGTCAACGCGACGCTGGCCGTGCTGCCGCAGATGACGCGACGCGGCAGCGGGCGCATCGTCAACATCACCTCGATTGGCGGGCGCGTCAGCATTCCGCACATGCTGCCCTACGCGGCGGCCAAATTTGCGGCCACCGGCTTTTCCGAAGGGTTGCGCAGCGAGCTCAAGCACCAAGGCATTCTCGTTACCACGGTGCTGCCGACGACGCTGCGCACGGGCGCACATTTGCAGGCCCAATTTACCGGCAACCCGAAAAAAGAGTATTCGTGGTTTGCGCCGAGCGCCAGCCTGCCCGGCCTCTCGGTTAGCGCCGAAAAGGCGGGCCGCCAGGTGGTGCGCGCGCTGCGGCGGCGCCGGGCCGTGCAGTACATTGGCTGGCAGGCGCGGCTGCTGGGCACGCTGCACGGCCTGCTGCCCGGCGCGTTTGTGGACGCCGTGAGCCTCTCCACCCGCTACTCGCTGCCGGACGCCGTGTCGAAGACGGCCCCGGCGGAGGCGGAAATGCAGCGCGGCATGGAGATCGCCGAGGAGCTGGAGGGGCCGCGCCGTTGGCTGCTGCGCCCGCTCACCTTCTTTGGACGGCGGGCGGCCAAGGAGTTTAATCAATATACGGGAGAGGAATCGTAAGATGCAGCAAAACACAAACAAAACAGCAGATATAGCCGAGCGCAGCCTGTCGCTGGCGGCGGGCGCGGCCTTTGTGATCGACGCCGTCAACCGGCGCAGCTGGATCAGCCTGCTCACTGCTCCGCTGGGGGCGGTGCTGCTGGCCCACGGCAGCACGCGCGCGCCGCTGCTGGATCGGCTGCTGCCCACGCGCGGGGCCGACAGCGCCGAAGCCAATGCGGCCAAATCTGGCACAACGCAGCAGACAGTCAAACATCTCGCCGTTACCCAAGCGATTACGGTCAACCGCTCGGCGGACGAGCTGTACAGCTATTGGCACAACTTCGAGAATCTGCCCAACTTTATGCAGCACGTCAACGAAGTCAAAAACACGGGCGATGGCCTGTCACGCTGGCGCGTTGATACGCCGCTGGGCCAGCCCCTCGGCCTCACGCTGGAGTGGACGGCGGAGGTGACGGACGACCGGCCGGGCCAGCGCATTGCGTGGCGCACGGTTCCTGCTGCGGGCAACGTCGTCGACAACAGCGGCTGGGTCGAATTCACGCCATCCCCAACCGAGGATGCAACGGTCGTGCGCACGCACATCGCCTACAACCCACCCGGCGGCGTGATTGGCGACGCGCTGGCCGCCCTCTTTCAGCGCGTTACGGCGCAGCAGGTCAAGGATGATATTCGCCGCTTCAAGGCGGTGATGGAGGCGGGCGAAGCGCCGACCGTCGACGGGCAGCCATCGGGACGCACGTAAGGCGGAGCAGCGCTTCGCCCCTCACCAAGCAGCGCTTGGCGCTGCAAAGGAGAACACAATGAAAGCAGTATGCTGGTACGGCAAGACGGACGTGCGCGTGGAAAACGTGCCCGATCCCAAAATTTTGAACCCGCGCGACGCCATCATTAAGGTGACGCTAACCGCGATTTGCGGCTCGGATTTGCATCTGTACGACGGCTATATCCCCTCGATGCAGAAGGGGGACATTCTCGGCCACGAGTTTATGGGCGAGGTGATCGAGACTGGGCCGGAGGTGCACAATTTGGAAGTGGGCGACCGCGTCGTCGTGCCCTTTCCCATCGCGTGTGGGCAGTGCTTCTTCTGCCAGCGCGAGGAGTACGCGCTCTGCGACAACTCCAACCCCAAACCGTGGATCACCGAGCAGGCCTACGGCTACACCACCGCCGGTATCTTTGGCTACTCGCACATGATGGGTGGCTACGCGGGCGGGCAGGCCGAATACGTGCGCGTCCCCTTTGCGGACGTGGGGCCGATTAAGATTCCGGAACATCTCAGCGACGAGCAGGTGCTCTTCCTCACCGACATCTTTCCCACGGGCTGGCAGGCGGCGGAAAATGCGGGCATCCAGGGCGGCGAAACGGTTGTCGTCTTTGGCTGTGGGCCGGTCGGCCAATTCTGTATCAAGAGCGCCTATCTGATGGGGGCGGAGCGCGTCATCGCGATTGATTCCGTGCCGGAGCGGCTGGAGCTGGCGCGCACGCAGGCCGGGGCCGAGGTGATCAACCACCGCGAGCAGCGCGACTTTATCGATCAGATCAAGGACATGACGGGCGGGCGCGGGCCAGATGCGACCATCGACGCCGTGGGCATGGAGGCGCACGGCATGGGGTTGGACGGCTTCTACGATCGCGTCGCCCAATCGGTGCGGCTGCAAACCGACCGACCCACGGCACTGCGCTACGCCATCCAGGCCTGTCGCAAGGGCGGCACGGTCTCGATTCCCGGCGTCTACGGCGGCATCGTGGACAAGTTCACGCTGGGCGCAGCCTTTGGCAAGGGGCTGACCATGAAGATGGGACAAACCCACGTGCAGCGCTACCTGCGCCCGCTGCTCGACCGCATCGACAGCGGCGACATTGACCCCTCGTACATTATCACCCACCGCCTGAAGCTGGACGAGGCGGCACAGGGCTACGAGACGTTTAAGCACAAACGCGACCACTGCGTCAAGGTGGTGCTGACGCCGTAACGTTATTCAAGAAAACAAATTACGCCACCAATCTCAATCCTTTAAGAAAGCTGCCAAAACAGGCGGCTTGTCCTAAGCTAGTTGACAGTGGAGAAGGCCAGATATACCTCAAAATTGTGAACTATTGAATTTATTCAGTTTTAGCCGGACCTGTTGATGGGTATATTTTTGTATCCTTTCGGAATAACTATATCCATGTTCTTCTAGCGGCTGCTCTGATAAAATAGTCACGTTCACACAAAACAAACACAAAGAAATCAGTTCTCCCGACAAAATTTACAGGAGAGTTATTTCAAAAGGAGTATAATTATGCCAATGAGTTTAAATTCACTCGACGACCTCTACGTGGAGCAGCTTCAGGACCTATACAGCGCCGAGACGCAGTTAATGGATACGCTGCCGCAAATGGCGAGCGCTGCCAGTGATTCGGACCTGAAGAGCGCATTTAACGATCATCTGCAAGAGACGCGTGGCCAAATCGACCGGCTGCAGCGCATCCTTAGCCGACTTAACGAAACGCCGGGTGGCGTGACGTGCAAGGCGATGGAGGGGCTGGTAAAGGAAGGGCAAGAGGTTATCAACATGCAGGGTAACCCCACCGTCAAAGATGCGGCGCTGATTGCTAATGGCCAGCGCATCGAACATTATGAGATTGCGGGCTACGGTACAGTGCGCACCTACGCCGACGTGCTCGGCTACGGCGACGACAAGAGCCTGCTACAGGAGACACTCGACGAAGAGGGCAACGCCGACGACAAGTTGACTCAACTTGCCACGGGCGGCATGTTGAGCAAGGGCTTGAACCAGGAGGCGGCGCGCTAGGTTAACCGCTTTGCTAACAGATAGAATGCAAAAAGACCCCAGAGATTCTTAAAATCTTTGAGGTCTTTTTGCATTCTGGCAAACGACACGTTATGTACAGTTGATGATGAGGCCAGACTCTTGGAAGGCGACCAGAATCGAATTTTTATGATAATAGCTTTGGTCGAGCTGTCATTAAGTACAGATTTCTGTATCTCGCCTTTCCATCGCTATCCATATTCATCTCATCGCCGTTTTGCTAAACTGAAATTGTCCTATGGGGAGCAAACTCAAACACTTCTCCCGACGAAATTCAATGAAGAACTATTCAAAAGGAGCATACTATGGCAAGTAAATCGTTAAACACACTTCACGATCTCTACGTCGAGCAGCTAAAGAACCTGTACAGCGCCGAGACGCAGCTGACGGATGTGCTGCCGCAGATGGCTAGCGCGGCAAACGATTTGGACTTGAAGAAGGCGTTTGATCAGCATCTTCAGGAAACGCGCAACCAAGCGGATCGGCTGCAGCGCATCTTCAATCGGCTCAACGAAACGCCCAATGGCGTCACCTGCAAGGCGATGGAGGGGCTCGTCAAAGAGGGCCAGGAAGCAATCAACATGCCCGGCGACCCCACCGTGAAGGATGCGGCGCTGATTGCTGCGGCGCAGCGCATTGAGCACTACGAGATCGCGGGCTACGGCTCCGTCCGCACCTATGCCGACATTCTCGGCTACGGCGAGGATCAAAACTTTCTGCACCAGACGCTCAACGAAGAGGGCAACGCCGACGACACGCTGACCAATCTGGCCAAGGGCGGGATGCTCAGCAAGGGCATCAACCAGCAGGCGGCGCAGTAGGCAAGCTTTTTGACATGGGGTAAAACAGCGGGTAAATAAGACCCCAAGGGTGCTCAACTCCTTTGGGGTCTTTTGCTTGGCTCTCTAGATCAAACGAGCCGACGCCCAGAAAGGGCATCGGCTCGTTGAGATCGTGAAGAGCTGGCTGGCTGTTGCCACGCTTTATAGCCGGCTAAAGAGCTTCTGCTTCTGCGCCGCGAATTCCTCTTCGGTCAAAATGCCCTTGTCCTTGAGCTCGCCCAGCCGATCCAGCGCGGCGAAGATTTCCTCGCGCGATTGGCCGTCGGCCGTGCCCGTAGCCGTGCTGGTGGTCGGGCCGCTCGCCCCGCCGTTGACCGGAATGTCCTGCGCCTCGCGCAGCTCGGACGCCACGCGCTCGCCGCGGGCGTACTGCTTCTGATACTCGCGCATGGCCCAGTCCCAGTCGATGTCGCTCAGCGTGCCGCCGCGCTCAAACTGCTCGACGAGGACTTGACCAATGCTGTAGGTCGTGGCGCCAGCCGTGGTGCCGCCGATGGCCGCGCCCATCACGGTGCCGACGAAGGGCACGAGCTTGAGCGCGCTGGCGGCCACGGAGGTCACCGTTGCGCTCGCAAAGGTGCGGATGAAGTCGCGGTAAGGCTTCTTCGAGAAGGGCACGCTGTAGAGCGTCGCCAGCTCCTCCAGCATGTTCATCTGCAGCGCCGTCACGGCTGCCACATCGATGGCGGGCAGGGGAATGATGCCGCCGCCCACGGCAAAGAGCGTGTGGTTGCGGATAATTTCTTGCGCGCGCGTGGTTCGGTTCATGGGTAGGACCTCCCGAAGTTTATTGCGTAGGCTAAACATTTCTTGCAGCATAAGGTTGCTCCTTTTAGATTCTGTTCACTCTACGCAAGAACGGACGGAAAGTTTCATTCCTCGCCGTGCAGCAGTTTCAAATAGCTCTCATACCGCGTCTGGGCAATCTCCCCCTGCTCCACAGCCGCGCGCACGGCGCACCCCGGCTCGTGATCGTGGGTGCAGTTGGGGTAGCGGCAGTCGTGGATAAAAGGCTCCATCTCGATAAAGTAAAAGCCGAGGTCCGCCGGATCAATTTCGTAGAGGCCCAGCTCGCGGATGCCCGGCGTGTCGGCGACGTAGGTGGGATCGTCCTCGGGCTCGCCGAGGGGGAGCTGCAGCAGGCGCGCGGTGCGCGTGGTGTGGCGGCCCTTGTTGAGAAATTCGCGCAGGTCGCCCACGTCCAGCCCCAGGTCCGGGTCGAGCGCGTTGATGAGGCTGCTCTTGCCCACGCCGCTCGGCCCGGTGAGCACCGTGATCTGGCCGACAATTAGCTCGCGCAGCTCACCCACGCCGCGCCCAGTCTCCGCGCTGGCGTAGATCACGTCGTAGCCAATGTCCTCGTACAGCCCAAACAACTCGGTCGCCTGCTCCGGCGTGACCAAATCCGTTTTGTTGACGCAGATGGTGGCGGGCAGTTCGTTGAATTCGGCAACCACCAAAAAGCGATCCAGCATGCGCAGGTGCGGCGCTGGCTCGGCCACGGCAAAGACGACAAGCACCTGATCCGGGTTGGCCAGAATTACATCCTCGCTGGACATGCTCGCGCCCGGCTTTTGGCGGCTGATGACGCTGGTTCGATCTTCGATCTCCTCGATCTTGCCGCGGTTGTTGCCCTCCGGCACGATCCACACCCGGTCGCCCACGGCGACAAGCGTCCCCACCGTGCGCTCCTGCATGAGCCGGCCGCGCACCTCGCAGAGGCGCACGTCCTCGCCCTCTTCGTCATCGGCGGGGTTGGTTTCCACTTCGTAATGGTGGCCCAGCGCCCGCACCACCACGCCCGGAATCAAATCGTCCGAGCGATCCTTGGGTCGAGATTTGCGCCGCTGCTTGGCGAGCTGCTCGTCCGCCTCGTAGCGCGAATCGGCGTACGCCTCATCGTATTCGATATAGTCCATGGACGACCGTCGTTTAGCCAAGAGTCCTGCTCCTCAAGATGTAAAATAAAGATGGTGGAACGAAAATTTGATGGAAATTTTTCCAAGAACAAATTGGGAAGAATTATACTACACAGGAGAGCAATTTGCGCCAATTTTTGATGGGAGAATTTGCACTTGTTGCCGTTGCCCCGGCCTACAAGCGCTTATTCTGTTGGCAGCACAATCGTCTGACCCACGCGAATGCTGTCTGGATTGCTAATATCCGGGTTGGCATCGACAAGCTGAACCAGCGTAACGCCGCGCTGCTGGGCAATGCGAACAAGGGTATCACCGGGCTGGATAATGTAAATGGCTCCGTTGATCGGGAGGCTCGCGGCATCGACGGTCGTGGCTTCCTCTCCGCTGTCGGCGTTGGCCGCCGATTCGGCAGCGGGCAGGGCAATCCTCGTGCCGACGGCAATGCGCGTCACGTCGGTGATGCCGGGATTGCTGGCGAGGATGGCGTCGACAGTGGTGTTGCAGCGCTGGGCAATCCGAAAGAGCGTTTCGTCGTCGCCCAGGGTGACGCTGTCGCCGCAGGAGTTGGCCGGGGTGGCGTTTACGCCGGCGCTCGTTGTGTCGACAGCGTCCGAGCCCGCGGCCTCCACGTTGGCGCTCGCGTTAATTTCGTCGTCCGCTGGGGCATTGAGAACGGCCGCGTTGTCGACTGTGGCGTCGCCGTCCGCCGCGCTGCCGCCCGCAGCCGCGACGACGATCAGCACAATTAGGAAGATAAACAGCAGTGCGCTGAGAACATAGCCGATACTCTGTGGCACGGTAAGCCCTTCCCTCTCTGTTTCTACTTGTTCGCCGCTGCTTTTAGTTTATCATAGATTAGGGGTAGAGGCGATATGGCTGGATCTCAGACTATTTGGTAGACTTGCCGAAATCAACTATCCCCCCACCACAAACTTCAGGAGCCTGCTTGTGAACCACCCTAAAATTTCCAAAGAAGAGATGCTGGCGCGCGTCGTTCGCTTCGGCGACTACACCCAGGAAAACGCCGTGCCGCTCATGTTTATCGACAGCCTGCTGCCCGGCCACCACCGGCTCAACTACGCCGTGATCGGCGACACGGCCAGCGAAAACCCCGACTTCGAGCCGATCATCACCGCGCCGCACAAGTTCCAAATCGGCATGTTCAAGGCCATGCCCAACGGCAACGGCCCCGCCTACCACACGCACGACTACATCGAGATTTTCCTGCCGCTGGAGGGCGACTGGCGCTTCTGGTTTGGCAACGATCCCGAAAATGAAAATGATGAATATGTCGATCTCGGCCCGCGCGATCTGATCTCCTTCCCGCCGGGGCTGTGGCGTCGCTTTGAGAACATCGGCCCCGACCCCGCCTGGTGCTTTGCCGTGCTGGAAGAGCACCAAGTCTTCGAGGGCAAGGATCCCTACTGGGCACCCAGCGTGATCCGCCGCGCCCGCGACATGGGCTTCGAGGCCGACGATGAGGGCCGGATGCAAAAGCCGGACGATTTTGAGGCGCTGAATGCCGAGATGCTGGAAAAGATGTATAATGCGTGAGGCGTGAAAGGACGCTAGTACATCCCGGCGGAAATAAGTAGGCAGTTTTTTGGTCTGCCCGCCAGAGGTCACAGACGAATTTATCTGCCGTGGTATGTACGCCCAACTGTACTAGTCAACGTACATGGCTGATATTATTTGGCTCGATTACATTGTCGATAAGCTGGAAGTCAAGCATGATGTGTATCGAGACGAAGTCGAAGAACTGTTTGGTAGACAACCAAAGTTTCGCAAGATGCGAAAAGGTAATTTTCAGGGCGAAGATGTCTATTGAGCACTGGGCCAGACATGGAGCGGTAGATATTTACCTGTGTGTTTTGTCTACAAGACGACGAAAGAAGCGCTTGTAATTAGCGCACGAGATATGGATAGTAAGGAGCGAAAAGCTTATGGCTGATAACCAAACAACTCAACGCGATCCCCTGCCCGAAAACTTTGAGACGATCGAAGAGTTTTGGGGGTTTTGGGATAACCACAGCAGTGCCGATTATGAAGACCTGATGGAGCCGGTTGAATTCGAGCTCAACCTAACCTCTTCGAAGACTTATCTATCCGTGTCCAAAGATTTGTATCGCGCGCTTCGTAAGCGGGCGCGCGAGCAGGGCGTCTCCACGGAGACGCTTGCCAATTTGTGGCTTCAGGAAAAGATGGCGCAATCAGCTGCACGATCGGCAAAATCAGAAACAAATAATCTCCAGCAAGCCGGAGTGCCCGCATGAACCTCAGCAGCGACCGCATCCTCACCACCCACGTCGGCTCCCTGCCGCGACCGCAGCCCGTTGTCGACCTGCTCTTTGCCGAAGATCGCGGCGATCCCATTGACCCCGCCGTTTACCACGAGACGATGTTGCAGCACGTGCGCGATGTCGTGCAGCAGCAGGTGGAGGCGGGGGTGGACGTGGTGAGCGACGGCGAGATGAGCAAGATTTCGTACGCGACGTACATCCGCCATCGCCTCAGCGGCTTCGAGATCGGCGAGATGCCGCGCGCCACGCCCAAAGATTTAGACGAATACCCCGAATACCGCGATCGTCTCGCGCAATCCGGCGGCACGCCCAAGTATCACCGGCCGATCTGCACCGGCCCCATCAAGTACGTCAACCGCGAGCCGCTGGCGCAGGACATTGCGCGGCTGGTCGAGGCGCGCGACGCGGCTGGCGCGAGCGAAGCGTTTATGAACGCCGCCTCGCCCGGCGTGATTGCCGTCTTTCAGCCCAACCAGCACTACGCGACGCAGGAAGGCTACATCGAGGCGCTGGCCGAGGCGATGCGCATCGAGTACGAGGCGATTGTGGAGGCGGGGCTGCTGCTGCAAATCGATTCGCCCGATTTGGCCATGGGTCGCCACATCAAATTCCGCGACGCCAGCGACGAGGAGTTTCTGCGCAACGCCAACCTGCAGGTCGATGCGCTCAACCACGCGCTGCAAAACGTGCCCGCCGAGCGCGTGCGCATGCACGTCTGCTGGGGCAACTACGAAGGACCGCACACCCACGATGTCGCGCTGTCGCTGATCATGCCGGTCGTCATGCGAGCCAAGCCGCGGGCCGTCTTGTTCGAGGCCTCCAACCCACGCCACGCCCACGAGTGGGCCATCTGGGCCGAAGCCGATATTCCAGACGATAAAGTGCTCATCCCCGGCGTGCTGGATACGACGACCAACTACGTCGAACACCCGCAGCTCGTCGCCGAGCGCATCCGGCGCTTTACGGACATTGTCGGTCGCGAGCGCGTGCTGGCGGGAACCGACTGTGGCTTTGGCACCTTTGCCGGCTTTGGGGCCGTTCATCCGAGCATTGCGTGGGGCAAGCTGCGCTCGCTGGCCGAGGGGGCGCAGATGGCGAGCGCGGCATTGTGGCAAAGGTGACCGTCACGGCCCGGCGGGTCGCGGCCTGCCCCTTCGTGCGCGGGCCGTGATTGTCACCTTTCTCGACCAACACGGCGAATAACCAGCCGCGTTTGACGCGCCAGTGACCGTCACCGTTCACCAGCGACTGGGCGTGCCGTCTCGTCCGGGACGGTGACGGTCACTTTGATATTTAGGAGAACCCCATGCCCCTGCCCATGGTCCACCTCGCCGTCGCTGTCGACCTCGCCGCCAGCAACCCCGCGCCCGCCTTCTTGCTCGGCAGCCTCGCCCCGGACGCCATCCACATGCGCGATGGGATCGAGCGCGAAGCCAAGCGCGTTACCCACCTGAATTCGCCGCGGGATAGCGAGGAGCACGCGCAAATTCAGGATTTACTCGCCCGCTACGAAGATGCGCCGTTGCCAGAGCGCGCCTTTGCAGCAGGTTACGCTGCCCATCTGCTGACCGATCGCTTCTGGATTACGGAAGTGGTTAGACCCTTTCAGCGCATCGTTCCGCCCGCACCGAATAAAGCGGCTTACCGCCAAGCCTACTACCAGGAGGTTGACCAGGTCGACTTCAACCTCTACCGCCATGTCCCGTGGCGCGACCAAGTCTGGCAAAAGCTCGCCCAGGCCGAAGCGCCCGACTTCGCGCCGCTGCTCACCAGCGACGAAATCGACCGCTGGCGCGAGCGCACGCTGCGCTGGTTCACGGAGCTGAAAGAGCCGGGCGTCGAGCCGCAGTACATTACGAACGAGGTGGTCGCTGATTTTACGGGACGTGCAGATGCCTACATAGCCGAATGGTTTCGGCGGTGGAATGTTGATTTATCTGTTGTAAAGTAAAAACAGAAAACAGGCAACGAAAAACGAAAAACGTTGGGTGGGGAGCGTTTTGGGAGGAGAATTAGTAATGGCGAAAGGCGATGATATTCAGGAGCGGCTGATTCAGTTTGCGGCGCGCGTCATTCGGGCGTGCAATGGGCTGCCGAACGATAGAGCGAGCAAACATATTGCGGGTCAGCTGTTGCGGAGCGGAACCTCACCAGCGCCCAATCATGGCGAAGCACGCAGCGCAGAAAGCAACGCCGACTTCATTCACAAGCTCAAAATTAGCGTAAAAGAACTGAACGAAAGCGAAGTCTGGATTCGCATTATTATCGCTGCCGATCTAATGCCCGCAGCCAAGCTAAACGAGCTTCTCGACGAGTGCATTCAGCTTCAGCGCATCCTAAACACAAGCATCAAAACCGCTCGCAAAAACGCAGCCGCCTAATCATCACCAACGATACATTTTCCGTTTTTAGTTTTCTGTTTTCCGTTTCTTTCCTCTCATCCATTTCTTTTTTCAAGTTCTAACACAGCCCTGCACATGCTAGTCAACACCCCCACCATTGTCGACGATCAGGACCGCAGCGAACAGTACGCCACCCTCGCCCAGCAGCGCGCCGACGGCGAGGTGACCGTGCCGCCGCTGCTGCTGCCCGATCACGAGCGGCGGCTGCACGTGCGGCGCACGCTGCGCGAAGATCACCAGTTTCGCATCCACAACCAACCCGAAGGCGCCCAGCGCAAATTCGACAAGCTGGCCGACGACGTCTACGACTTCTTCCGCGGCACCGCGCTGCTCTTTTACCGCGACCACGCGGGCATGGACGGCCACCTGCCCGTTGTCTTCACCATCGGCGACGCGCACCCCGGCAACTTTGGCGTAATGCCCAACGAGGACAACGCCCCCTTCTTCGGCGTCAACGACTTCGACGAGGCGATCTACGCGCCCTTCTCCTTTGACGTGAAGCGCTGTGCCGTGGGCTTTTACCTGGCGAGCCTGGAGAACGGCTTTAAGAAAAAACATGCCAAAAAGGTCGTGCGTGCGTGGGTGCGCGGCTACATCGATGGCCTGCGCGAGTTCCTACAGGACGACCGCGAAAAGTGGCACCAGTTCCGCATCGACAACAGCCCGCCGATGATCCGCGAACTGCTGGAGGACGCCGTTGAAAGCCGACCCAGCTTCCTCGAAGACAAAATCGATTTCGAGACGCGCCGCTTCCTGCCCACGGACGAAATCCTGCCCTACTCCAAGCACGTCGCCGACTTTCAGCAGGTCGTCGACGGCTACGTCAAGCAGAATGAGACGCGCACGGACGACATGGCGGAGGATTTCTTCACCGTGCGCGATGTGGCGATCAAGCTGGACAGCGGCACGGCGAGCCTCGGCCTCCAGCGCTACTGGGTGCTGATCCAGGGCCAGCGCGACGACGTGAGCGAGCACGTTATTCTGGAGATGAAGCAGACTCGCCGCTCCGCGCTCTACAAGCTCGTGCCGGAGGTGGAGGCGGACAACGAGGGCGACGTGGCGCAGGTGGTGCGCGCGCAAAAGATCCACCTCGCGGGCGGCGACCGCTTCTACGGCGAGGCCGAGTACGAGGAGCGCAGCTTTCTCGTGCGCGAACGCAGCCCCTTCAAGGACGACATCGACGTGGATGATTTGGATGAGGAGGAGATGCGGAGCTACGCGCGCATCTGCGGCAAAGCGCTGGCGCAAACGCACGCCCGCTCGGACGAGGATATCGACGAGACGATGGACGGCGACGGCGAGGTGCGCATCCTGGCTCACATTGAGCCCAAGCTCTTCGAGGGCGACGTGGTGCGCTTTGCCAAAGCCAGCGTTGACCGGATCTACCGGGACTGGAAGCTCTTTAAGAAGGACCACAAGCACGGGGCGTTTCGCTTTGTGGGCGAGGGGTAGCGGGTTGGTTGGCTGCGTTCGACCTCTCCCCAGCCCTCCCCCCAGCCCTCCCCCCAGCCCTCCCCCCAGCCCTCCCCCCAGCCCTCCCCCCAGCCCTCCCCCCAGCCCTCCCCTAGTGGAGAAAGTTTATGGTATAATAGCCGAGCGTTTGACGTGTAGCGGAGAATTTCAACATGGCCGTGCAGGACAAAGCTCATTTAATTGCGCTCATTCAATACAACCGGCCACCATCCGCACCTTTGGTGTTGCGCGGCTGGGCCTCTTCGGCTCCTTCGTTCGCGACGAGCCGCAGCCGGAAAGCGACGTGGACTTGATCGTGGAGTTTGAGGAGGCGGAGAAAACATTCGATCATTTGATGGGCTTGTCGTTCTTTCTCGAAGATACGCTGCAAAGACGCGTTGAGCTGCTCACGCCCGAATCATTAAGCCCATTTATTGGCCCACACATTTTACGCGAAGTTGAATATGTCTCTTTCACCAGTTGAATTTCTACGCCACATTTCACAAGAAGCAGACTATCTCCTTTTCGTGAGCGGCACAGCGAGTCGAATGGCGTGCGATGGCTGGTATGAGAGACAGGCTGATTCACGATTACTTTGGCTCGGATTATGAATTGGTTTGGAACGTAGTCAAAACCAAAGTTCCACAGCTTAGACAGAACGTCGCCCTTATCGTTGACAAAGAATCCTAGCTCAATGCTCCAAGCCACCTATCAATCCACCCACAACCTCCTCTTTTCCCGCCACCCGCTCCTGCGCGCGGCGGCGATTGCGCTACTGCTCGCCGCGGGCGCGGCGGCGATTGCGCTCTTCGTGGGCGTGGCCGGGCCGCTGCTGGCGCTGGCGGCGGCGCTGGCAATTGTGGCCGCGACGCTGATGCTTAGCGACACGCGCTGGGGCTTTGTCGCGCTGGCGGGCGTCGTCTTCGTGCTGCCCTTTGCCACCCTGCCCATCGACATCGGCCTGCGCCCCTCGCTGCTCGATGCGGCGCTCGGCGCGCTCTTCTTCGTCTGGCTCTTCAAGCTCGTCATCGGCCAGGAGCGTGATTTTATCGCCTCGCCGATTGGCCTGCTGGTGGGACTCTTCTTGTTTTTTGCCCTCTTCAGCTTTGCCAACGGGCTCACGCACAGCCGCGCCAGCACCTTCCAGCTGCGTCGCTTCGCCGAGATTCTGCTGGGCATCGCCATTTTCTTCGTCGCCATCAACACCGTGCGCAGCGAGGCCGATCTGCGCTGGGTGACGCGCTGGCTGCTGCTGGCTGGCTGGGCCTGTGCCGCGATTGCCGTGGCCTTTTACGTCGTGCCGGAGGGGGCCGTCTGGGTGCTGGATCGACTCGCCCGCTTCGACTATCCCGGCGGGCTGGGCGCGCTGCGCTACGTGGAAGACGATCCGGCGGGCACAATGCGCGCCATCGGCACCGCTGTCGACCCCAACGTGCTTGGCGGCATGACGATTCTGATCGCGGCGCTGCTCGCGCCGCAGCTCGTTGCCCCGCAGACGGTGCTGCCGCGCTGGGTCACGGGGCTGGCCTTGGCCACGGCGCTGCTGGCGCTCTACCTCACCTACAGCCGCTCGGCGCTCGTCGGCGTGGGCGCGGCGGTGGGGATGCTGGCCGTGCTCAAATATCGGCGGCTGATTCCGCTAGGTGTTGTGGGCCTGCTGCTGCTGCTGCTGCTGCCGCAGACGCAGGATTACGTGGCGCGCTTTATGGCGGGCATTGCGGGCGAGGATTTGGCGACGCAGATGCGCTTTGGCGAGTACCGCGACGCGCTGCGTCTAATCGAACGCTACCCCTTCTTCGGCGTCGGCTTCACCGGCGTGCCGGACATCGATCTCTACCTCGGCGTCAGCATGTTGTACCTGATCATCGCCTCCAACATGGGCATTATCGGGCTAATCATTTTCGTGCTCGTGCTCCTCGGCTTCTTTGTGACTATCGCCCGGGCGTGGCGACGCGGTGTCTCGCCCACGCTGGAGCCGCTGCTGCTCGGCTACGGTGGGGCCGTCCTCGGCGCGCTCGTCAGCGGCATCTTTGACCACTACTGGTTCAACATGACCTACCCCTTTATGACGGTCTTATTCTGGCTGCATCTGGGGCTGGCAGTGGCGGTGGTGCTGATTGGGCGGGAGCAAACCGCAGAAATTGCAGACGGGGATACGGAATTTTCCCCGGCGGTAGGATAGACTTTAGAAATTATGACACCAGCAACCACTCAACAAAACCAATTCGGTACGATTCACCTGGAGCCGACGCCCGTGGCGACCAGCGGCAACGGCACGCGCCAGCTTACCCGCGGGCGGCGGCCCGATTGGCTGCGCGTCCGCGCGCCCGATTCGCCGCAGTACCGCGAGCTCAAGGGGCTCTTCCGCGGCAAACAGCTGCACACCGTCTGCGAAGAGGCAATGTGCCCCAACATTGGCGAATGCTGGGGCCGCGGCACGGCGACCTTCCTGCTGATGGGGGACACCTGCACGCGCTCCTGTGGCTTCTGCAAAATCAAAACCGGGCGACCGGGTGCACTGGACGTGGACGAGCCGCGCAAGGTCGGCGAGAGCGTGCGCGCCATGGGGCTGACCCACGCCGTGCTGACAAGCGTCAACCGCGATGAACTGCCGGACGGCGGCGCGTGGGTTTTCGCCGAATCGCTGCACTGGATCCGCGAGCTCGTGCCCGGCTGCACCGTCGAGGTGCTGATTCCCGACTTTAAGGGCAGCGACGCCGCCCTGCAAATTGTGATGGACGCGAAGCCCGAAATTCTCAACCACAATACGGAAACCGTGCCGCGCCTCTACCGCACCGTGCGCCCCCAGGCCAAGTACGAGCGCACGCTGGAGCTGCTCCAGCGTGCTAAGCAGATGGATGACCAAGCGATCACCAAGACCGGCGTCATGCTCGGCCTGGGCGAGACAAGCGATGAAGTGCTGCGGGTGATGGACGACCTGCGCGGGCGCGATGTCGACATTTTTACGCTGGGCCAATATCTCCAGCCCAGCCGCCACCACCTGCCGATGGAGCGCTACGTCCACCCGGATGAATTTGCGTGGCTCAAAGAAGAGGGTGAAGCGCGCGGCTTTCAGTGGGTCGAAAGCGGGCCGCTGGTGCGCAGCTCCTACCACGCCGACGGGCAGGCGCATCTGAGCCCGCGGGCGGATGCTGGCCAGCAGCGGGAGCGGAAACTGGCGGCGTAACGTTTATCAAACAGGAAGGGTCGGGTTTTGCACAAAACCCGACCCTTCCTGTTTTAGGCTGCGCCCAACCGTAAGATCAGCCCCACGAGGGATAACTCGCGTGAAGACCGTATCCTCTACGGATGCCCACAATGAAACGCGCGCGGCTTGGAACAGCAACGCCGCCCACTGGGACGAGGAGATGGGCGAGCAGGGCAACGACTTCGTCAACACGCTAATCTGGCCCTCCACCAAGCGCTTGCTCGACCTGCAACCCGGCGAGCGCGTGCTCGATGCCGCCTGCGGCAACGGGCTGTACTCGCGCTGGCTGGCGCAGCTCGGTGGGCAGGTTACCGCCTTTGACTTTGCCCAATTGCTGATTGAGCGGGCACGTCAATATCCCGACGCCGAGCAGATTGATTATCGCGTACTCGACGGTACGGACGAGACCGCCCTGCTCACCCTCGGCGAGCGCTCGTTCGACGCCGCCATCTGCCAGATGGCGCTGATGGACGTGGCCGAGATCGCGCCGCTGCTGCGCGCGTTGGCCAAGCTGTTAAAGCCGGAGGGCCGCTTTGTCTTCGCGACGACGCACCCCGTCTTTAACTCGATGTATTCGGTGCGCGGCATGGAGGCACAGGACACGGCGGACGGCGTAGAGACCGCGTACTACATGAAAATCCTTCGCTATCTCAGCCCGTCACAAGTGCGCGGCCTCGCCCTGCGCGGCCAGCCCGCGCCACAGTTTTACTTTGAGCGCTCGCTGCAGGATTTGCTCGCGCCCTGCTTCGCCGCCGGTTTTGTGCTGGATGCGCTGGAGGAGCGCGCCTTTCCGTCGGAGGATGTCGTCGAGGGGCGTCCGCTGGCGAAAGGCGGCAACTTTAGCGAATTCCCAATGGTGCTCGTGGCGCGGCTGCGGTTGATGGTGTAGGTACGGCTTACAGCTGCACGATGACGGCCCCTCCCGCCAGCTCATCTTCCGCCAAATTATCATGAGAACGGCCAAGCGTGCGCAGCTAAACGCAGCGCCTGCAATCGGTCTACAAAAACTCACGCCACCCGGAGGCTCCCCATGCACATCCTCGTTCATTTCGACTTCCAGCCCGACCAAATCGAGCGCTTCCAGGAAATCGCCAGCTCCCACGGCGACCACCGCGTGCTGCACACCACGGATGAGGCCGAGGCCGTCCAAATCGCGCGCGAGCACGCCGAGTCGCTCGAAGTGCTGATGGGGCGCTTTGAGCTGGCCGTCTGCGCCGCCGCGCCCAACCTGCGCTGGATTCAGTCGTTTAGCGCGGGCATGGACAACTTCCTCTTTCCCGAAATTGTGGCGCGCGACGTGCCGATCAGCAACGTGGCCGGGCTCTACGCGCCGCAGGGGGCCGAACATGCCTGGGCGCTGCTGCTGGCCTTGGCGCGGCAGATTCCGCTGGCGGTGGAGAAGAAGAAGGAAAAAGAATGGCGCGGCCACGAAGTCATTGCACTCACGGGCGCGACGTTGGGCGTCATCGGCATGGGCGGCTTTGGGCTGGAAATGATCAAGCGCGCGCGGGGCTACGACATGACGATCCTCGCGCTCGACCCGGTGCGCACCGACGCGCCGGACGGCGTGGCCGAGCTGCGCCCGCCCACGCGCGACAATCTGCTCGACCTGCTCCATCGCAGCGATGCCGTGATGGTCGCCTGCCCGCGCACGCCGGAGACCTACCACCTGCTGAGCACGGACGAATTTGCCGCCATGAAGCCAACCGCGTATATGATTAACGTCACGCGCGGCGGCATTGTCGACGAGCCGGCGCTGGCCGAGGCGCTGCACGCGGGCGAGCTCGCTGGCGCAGCCATCGACGTGGCCGAAGTCGAGCCGCTGCCTGTCGACAGCCCGCTCTGGGACGCGCCCAACCTAATCATCACGCCGCATCGCGCGGGTGCGTCGCAGGACAGACCTCAGCAACAGTTTAACTTTTTCTGTGATCAGCTGGAGCGCTATTTGAGCGGCGAGCAACCGCGAAATATCGTGGATAAGCGGCGAGGATTTTAGTCGAGCAAAGTACATGTGCTTTGCTCAATAGCCAATCCCCCGCAAATACTCGTACATCCGCCCGCTGTACTGCGCTTCGCTCACCGCATCCTCGTAGCCGGGCACGGGCTCGCCGGGGCAGCCGGTGACCCAGCGGTCGAAGTTCATCTCTTCCAGCGTCTCGCGCACTTCGACAAAGTCGAGACACTCCGCCTCGCCCACGGCGACCCAGACGGGGTTGTAGTTGCCCTCTTCTTTTACCGTGCACGAAGCGTAATCCTGCAGGTGAACGTAGTTGAGCTGATCCGCAAAATCACGCAGCGACTGCGCCGGATCGTAGCCCCACAGCTCGGCGTGCGAGACATCGATGCAGAGCTTGGCCTTGTCCAGGTGCTGCATGTAGAGCCGCCAGTGCGCGGTGTTGTCGACGAGCAGGTTGGTGTGGATGTGGTAGCTCAGCTCCAGCCCCAGCGGCTCGGCAAATTCGGCCCACTCGTCCGCCGCCGCCGCCGCCCGCTTGATGTCGTCGTCCGTGACGGCGCGACCTTCGGGCTTCACCCCACTCATGTACATAAAGCAATCACAGCCCATCTCGGCGGCAAATTCCATGCGTCGCTGGTTGCGTGCAAAGCTGGCCGCGTCGGCATCCTCCGGCCTGCCGCTGGCCGTGTAGACGACCATCGGCATCTCGGCGTTGCTGCAAATCTGGCGGACGCGCTGGGGCGTGCCCAGCCAGTTGAGGTCGAGCCGACACTCCCAGCCGTCCCAGCCCGCTTCTTTGAGCGCAACCAGGGCCGGTTCGAGATCGGGGTCGCGCCAGCGCAGGGTGCTGTAGGCTAATTTGAATGACATGGGGGAGCCTCCCGTTGGGTTGCGTTTGTTTGTGATAGAATGGAGATGATTACTATAGCCGTTTTGCAAAAGGGGAGCAAACGGAAACGCAAGAGGTCAATGTCTAACTGCTACTGTCCCGAACGTTACTACACCGACGACGAACAGTCGCTGACGTGGCGCGAAATGGTTACCGCGGCGGCGCAGATCGTCGCACCCGATTGCAGCATCTATCGAGCCGAGCTGCTCTTTGCACTCGACGCATACGGAGGCGAAACCCGGCGCGAGGGCGACCTGCCCGTGGATGAAGCGAGCCGGGATGCGTTTACCAAAGCGTTGAAACGGCGTACTGCTGGATTTGGCCGTCGGCGGTGAGCAACGTCATGCCTTCGCAGAGCGCTTGGGCAATTAGGAGACGGTCAAAGGGGTCTTGGTGGAGAAAAGGCAAGTCAACTACCCGCTGGCAGTGTGTTTTGTCGATGGCTAACCAGCGAATCGTATTGCTTACCATTTCCTCATCAAAACGCTTGATCCAACCTTCCTTCAAGCCAAGTTTGCCGATGCTCGCCTTGATGCAAATTTCCCAGTAGCTCGCTGCACTTAGATACAGCTCTGTTTCGGGATCTAAATAAACGGTTCGAGCGCTTTGGCTCAAATCTCGATCCCACATAATCCACAAGAATGTATGGGTATCCAGCAAAATTCTCACGGATGTATTCCGCCAAGTCATCTAGCGGCGCATTAAAATCGTCGGCGATAAATTCGATGACGTCGGCGGCACCCCCCAGCCGTCGCTGATTTCGCATCTCCGGCACCACAACAAGTTTGACCACCGGCTGTTTGCCTCTGGCAATCACAACTTCTTCGCCGCTTAGCGCAAGCCGAATCAGCCGCGACAAATGGGTTTTTACTTCGTGTATAGTTACCTGTGTCATAATGGCTTTGATTTTAGCTTAGCCATGTAGCTTAGTCAATCAATAATCCGCCCGATTCATTTCAGATGGAAGAACAATTTCATGCGCCTCTTTTTCAACGGTCCCATCCACACGATGGATGCTGGTCAACCCACCGCCGAGGCCCTCCTGGTCGACGACGACGGCCGCATCCACGGCGTGGGCGGCCTGCACGAGCTCGATCAGCCCGGCGTCGAGCGGGTCGATCTGGCGGGCCGCACGCTGGTGCCCGGCTTTAACGACGCGCACGTCCACGTCTCGTGGCTGGGGCTGCTGTTGACGCAGCTGGTCGACGTGCGCATTCACCAAGCGCCGGACATCCCCGCCGTGATCGCGCGCTTTGCCGAACGCGCGGGCCGCGAAGCACCGGGCACTTGGCTGCGCGGCAACGGCTACAACGAGGCGCTGCTGCCCGAAGGTCGCCACCTCACGCGTGACGATCTGGATCGGGCCAGCACGGAGCACCCAATCTACCTCGTGCGCACCTGCGGCCACATCGCCGTCGCCAACAGCCGTGCGCTCGATTTGGCGGGTATCACGGCACGGACGCCCAATCCGCCGGGTGGCGTGATTCTGCACGACGCGACGGGCAAGCCCAACGGCATCCTCCAGGAGACGGCGATGGAGCTGGTTGGTCGGCTAATTCCCGAAGCGAGCGACGAGGAGATGGCGGCGGCAATTGAAGCCGCCATGCAGCACGAGCTCAGCCTGGGCATTACCAGCGCAACCGATCCCAATCCAACGCCGAGCCAGGTCGACATCTATCGACAGCTGGAGCGCGAGGGTCGTTTGAGCGTGCGCATCAATCTGCTGCCGGGGCGGCGCTTTGGCGACGCGCTCGCGCCGCTGGCCGAGCACTTTGTCAGCGACAGGCTGCGCATCGACAGCGTCAAATTTTTTGCCGACGGCGGCATGACGAGCGCCACCGCCGCCGTCTCCCTTCCCTACCGCGAGACGGGCACGACCGGCGTGCTGATTTACGAAGACGAGGAGCTGGCCGACCTCATGTGGGAGGCGCATCAGCAGGGCTACCGCATTGCCACCCACGCCAACGGCGACGTGGCGCTGGAGCAGGTGATCTCCATCTACGAGCTGCTGCACGAGCGCGAGCCGCGCCCCGATCTGCGCCACAGAATCGAACATCTCGCCCTGCCCACGCCCGAGCACCTCGCCCGCTGCGCCAAGCTCGGCGTGATGGCCGCTACCCAGGCCGTCTTCCTGCCCGCCATGGGCGCGACCTTCCGCCGCTACATGCCGGAAGCCTACTTCGAGCGCGCCTACGGCGTGCGCGCCATGCTCGATGCCGGGCTCGACGTCGCCCTCAGCACCGACGCCCCGGTCGTCCCCGACGACAATCCGCTGATCGGGCTCAAGGCGGCGGTCGACCGGCGGGATCACGCGGGCCACCCGCTCGGCGCGGCGCAGGCGGTCACGGTGGAGGAGGCGCTGTTTGCGTACACGATGGGCGGCGCGATCTTGAGCGGCGATGCGGCCAATCGCGGCAGCCTCGCGCCGGGCAAGTGGGCCGATTTGGCCGTGCTCAGCGGCGATCCGCTGGCGACGCCAACGGAGGCGCTGCTGGATTTGCGGGTCGAGCAGACGTTGGTGGGGGGCGAGTTGGTTTATAAATGGAATGAGGGAGCTTAATGGAACTTGGCATCGACAGCTTTGCCGCCGTCACGCAGGACGAGGCGGGCAACTACAGCGACGCCGCGCAGGCGATGCGTGATTTGCTCGATCGCATCGAGCACGCCGACCAGGTCGGCTTGGATATTTTCGGCATTGGCGAGCACCACCGCCGCGAGTATCTCGATTCCGCGCCCCACGTGATTTTGGCAGCGGGTGCGGCGCGCACCCAAACCATCCGGCTGACCAGCGCCGTCGCGGTGCTCAGCGCCGCCGACCCGGTGCGCGTCTTTCAAAATTACGCCACCCTCGATTTGATTTCGGGCGGGCGCGCCGAAATGGTCGTCGGGCGCGGCTCCTTTTCCGAATCGTTCCCGCTCTTTGGGCTGGATTTTGAGGAGTACGACTCGCTCTTCGTCGAAAAGCTGGAGCTGCTGCTGCGCATCCGCGACCGGGAACACGTCCACTGGTCGGGCCGACATCGCGCCGCGTTGACCGGCCAGGGCGTCTATCCCCGGCCGCTGCAGGAGAAGCTGCCGATTTGGGTGGGCGTCGGCGGCACGCCCGCTTCGTTCGCCCGCGCCGGGGCGCTCGGCCTGCCGCTGATGGTCGCCGTGATCGGCGGCGAGACCCACCGCTTTCGCCCCCTCGTCGATCTCTACCGCGAGGCGGGCCAGCAGGCGGGGCACTCGCCCGACCAGCTCAAAGTCGGCCTGCATTCGCTGGGCTACGTGGCCGAAACGACGCAGCAGGCCGCCGCCGAATTTTTTCCCGGTTACGCGCATACCTTCACCAAAGTCGGTCGGGAGCGTGGCTGGCCACCCGTTACGCGCGCGCACTTTGATGCGCAGCGCGGGCCGCGCGGTGCGCTGCTGGTCGGCAGCCCCCAGGAGGTGGCCGATAAAATCGCGCGCCACAGCGAAGCGTTGGGCGGCCTCTCGCGGGTGACGCTGCAAATGGATGTCGCGCTCCTGCCCCATGCGCAATTTATGCGCGGCATCGAGCTACTTGGCACCCAGGTTGCACCGCTGCTGATTGATTGAGGTCGCGGTAAAGGTTGCATCGTTTCTCGGTAATCGTTGTACAAAGGGAGCGTCTGGAGAAATCCAGACGCTCCCTTTGTACAACATCCTCAATCGCCTCCTTCACTGCGGCGACCCCGCCGCCGCGCGCGTTCGCCACGCCTCGTCATAATTCTTCACCACCTGCCGCGCCTGATCGACCACCTCGCTCGGCAGCTCGCCGGGGCAACCTTCGGCGATCCAACGTGCCGCGGTGATCAGCGTCGCCAGCTCGACGGCGTGGAATTCGACGCGCAACTGGGTCGCGCGGCTTTGCTCAATTTTCATCGCAACCTCGATTCGGTCTTCACTTCTTGAACAGAAATAGTACGAATAAACACGGATTTTACACGGCTGAATTGAGCTTCTCCCTCTGGAAATTCGTGTGCGCAGCCCGTGTCTATCCGTGTCCAATACTTTCTCGATGTGTAAATGGGTTAGCGCACCGGCTCCGGCTCCGGTCGATTGGGCTGGCCCACGAATTCGAGAATCTTTTCCAGCTCGCGCTCGAAGCGATCGAACGGGTAGCGCGTGCCGTTGAGGTAGACGCTCAGCCCCACCGTGTAGTTGGCGAGGTGAACGGCCTCCTGCAGCTCCTCGTCGCTTGCGCCAAAGAAGCGCGCCAGCTCGCTGTGGAAGAGCGTGCAGTACTGGCACTTCGTCTCCGCGTGAATGCCGACGGCGATCAGCTGCTTATATTTGGAGGGGATGCGCGTCTCCTCCAGCTCGAAGTAGCGAAAGGTGCTCCATTCGATGTCGAGCATCTCGTCGGGGAAGCCGTCGAAAAAGCCGGGGACGAGGCCCAGCGTCTCGCGGATTTCGCGCTCGACTTCGGGTCGGGGTCGGGAAATAGCCATGATGTGTTCTCCGTGTAGTTATGGAATCGTCGATGGGCGTTGTGCCCATAGACAGCATAACGATGCGGCGGTCGATTGGCATCTGGCGAAAGTCAGGTGTGGGGTTGGTTTGGGGGTTGGGTCGCTGGGCGACAGCCAGCGTTGAGCCAGCGGGGCGGGTACAGCATCAGCGAAATGGCGAGGAATCGAACGTAGGTGAGGCTGGCGTAGGCGCTGCTTCCAGCTGCGCAATCGTTGAATACTCCGTCGCGCTGGACGAGCCGACGGGCGGGCTATCTGCGTGCGGCTGCAGGCGACTCAAAAGTGGCGTTAAGCAAAGGTCAAGAGAGACTAATCGGTTGGAAAGACATCGCGGTCATCTTCGTCGATTTCGGGCTCCAGCACCTCGAAGCCAGCCTGGCGCAATTCTTCCGCCCGCCGACTGTAGATAGAGCCGACGACGTACAAAAAGCGCGCGGGCACCACGCCCGTCTCCTCGATGTAGCGCTCGCGCTTGCGCAACAGACGCTGGACGATATTGCGCTTGGTGCTCGCCGCAATTTCCACCAAAATGTGGTCGCCGTTGGAGATGACCACGTCGTACTGTTCGCCATCAATGTGGCGCTCTTCCACCGTCATCCCAAATGATTCTTCGAGCAGCGCTCGCATCGTGGCGCGGAAAGTCATTTCATTGCGAATGCCCCAGCGTGCGCCAAAGCGATCAAACGAGCGCTGCACCTCGGCAAACCCCTCGTGCATGGTCTGCTCCACGCCGTCAACCCGCTGATCTAGACGATCAAAGCGCTGGTCGACTTGCTCGAAGCGCTGGTCGACTTGCTCAAAGCGCTGGTCGACTTGCTCAAAGCGCTGGTCGACTTGCTCAAAGCGCTGGTCGACTTGCTCAAAGCGCTGATCTACCTTATCAAAGCGCTGGTCGACTTGCTCAAAGCGCTGTGCTGTCTCCTGGCGAAACTGCTTCACGTCTTGCTCGACGCCACCGATTCGTTCATTTGTTTGGCCAACGCGCTCATTCACCTGGCCAATGCGCTCATTCGTCTGAGTAAACTGCTCGCGCGTCTCGCGTCGATTGCGCTCCAGCTCGTCCAGCATCCGCGCGAACTCATCACGCTTGGGGAACTTTTCGGCCAGCAGCCCCTCGATCCACGTTGCAAAATCTGGGTCCTGCTTGAGCACATCCGGCAAGCGACGTAGAATATATGTCTCAATCTCCCGTAGCGTTTCGGGGGAAAGATGGCCGTTGTTGGCGTTGGGCATTTCGGCTCGTTCACTCATGGCACAAGTATAGCACGGGTGAGGAGGCAAAGTCGAACGTGCTCCAACCCCGTTCAAAACGCATTTCCCGCTGGTCACCCGGCTTGCGCAAACGATGCGCTGCCGCTACACTGCGTCCCATGCAGCGCATTACCCACGCCAACGGCGTCACCACCTACGCCTTTGATTTTCAGGCCGGCTGCCCCGTTGCCGCCCACGTGAGCACGCGACACGGCGGCGTTAGTCCCGCGCCCTTTGCTTCGCTCAATTTTAGCGTGGCCCGCGGCGACGCGCCCGAAAACGTCCAGCAAAATCGTTTGCGCCTCTACGCCGCCCTTGGCCTCGACATCGACCGCGTCATCAGCACCCACCAGGTGCACGGCACGGGCGTCGCCAAAGTGGATGGGGCCGACGCGGGCACGCGCCAAGCGGCGACGGATGGCCTCGTCACCGACGCCGTCGGCCTGCCGCTGGGCCTCGTCTTTGCGGACTGCGTGCCGCTGGTGCTCTACGATCCCGTGCAGCACGTGCTCGGCGCGTGCCACGCGGGCTGGCGCGGTACGGTCAACGGCACGGCGGCGGCCACGCTGTGGGCCATGCAGGCCGCCTACGGCACGCAGCCAGCGGGCGTGCTGGTGGGCATTGGGCCGAGCATCGGGCCGCAAAGCTACGAAGTCGGCGACGAAGTGGTGAAGATGGCGACGGCCAAGCTCAAGCGGGCCGAGCGCTTTATCACCCACCCCAACGGGGAAGACGCACGCCCTCATTTTGATCTGTGGCAGGCCAATGCCGCCCAGCTGATCGAGGCGGGCGTAGTCGCGGAGAACATCGAAATCAGCGGCATCGACACGGCGCAGCGCACCGATGACTTTTTCAGCCACCGTGCGGAGCAGGGGCGCTGCGGTCTGTTTGCCCTGGTTGCGTGGCTGCTGCCGCGGGCAGGCGATGGAGATGGAATCGCTGATGAACGTCGGTAAGCGCTCGCCAAATTTTTGGCTAAACGCAAGCAAATGGGGCTGGGCACCTGGCGCGCTGCTCCTGATTCTGCTGCTGTCTGCGCAGCTGGGCGACCTGCCGAGCGCACGGGCGGGCACGATCCCGCCCGACCCGCCCCTCCTTGTTCACGGCGAAATGGAGTGCGCCAGCGGCTTCGTGCCCCCCGCGGATGCGCCCGACTCCACCGAGCTCGTGCCCAGCGGCTGGACGCGCGTCGTCCTCACCGGCACGCCAACCTTGAGCAGCGCCCGACTCTTCTTCACCGGCAGCTGCGACAACGACGCGTTTGTTGAACGGCTGGAGGGCGAGGACGCCATCGTCGTGCGCGCGCAGGACATAGAGACGTCGACAGCGCCGGGCAAGCCCTTCGACGTGGTCTACTACCAGCGCGTCGCCGTGCAGCCGGGCGGCGACTACAGCCTCAGCGCCTGGATGCTCAGCCTCTGCGGCGGCAGCGCCGTGCCCAGCGACTGCCCGCCGGGCTACAAGATCAACAAGCTGCTCGGCATCGACCCCAGCGGCGGCGTCGACCCGCTGGCGGCGTCGGTGGTGTGGGTGGAGAACGGGCGTAATTTTGTCGAAGGTGGGCAGCGCGTGGGCTGGCAAAATCTGCGGCTGGCCGCCACGGCCCAGGGCGATGCAGCCACGCTCTTTGTGCGCATCCAAAGCCCGTTCCAGTGGCACGGCAACCACGCCTTTATCGATGCCGTGAGCCTCGTGCGCGCGCCCCAAGCCACGCTGGCGACGCTGCCCGCTCGCGTGGAGGGCAGCCGCACGCTGCTTCGCTGGTCGGGCCTGCAGAGCCCGGAGGCGGCGGCAGTCCCCGGCGGCACCTATGCGCTGGGGTACGACGTGCAGTATCGCATCGACGGCGGGCCGTGGCGCACGTGGCGCGTCAATGATTCGGGCAACAGCGCCATCTTTACCGCTTTCGTCGCCGAGCAGCCACATGACTTCCGCGTGCGCGCCCGCAGCGAGCAGCCACCGGAGCTGGTCGACGGGGAAGTACGCGGCGCTTGGCCCAACCACCGCTACCCCGGCGTCTGGAGCGCGCCGCAGCGCGTTGTCTTTGGCGAGGCGGTCGAGTTGGAGCAGGTGTATTTGCCGGTGGTTGCAGGTGGGCAGTAGACGATGAGCAGTAGACGATGAGCAGTAGACGGTGCAGCTCTTTTTATAATCGGTAGACCGCAATGGATTGCAAATGCTCTCCGGTTGATCCGTTCACATTTGAGAATGCGCACTCCGCGGCTGCGGTCTACTGGGAATCGATCCAACAGGCAGGTGCATCCCAACAGGCAGGTACATCGACGCCGCGAACGTTAACCCTTCTTCCCATAAGCAATAAACCCCCATAAGCAATAAACCATAGACAATCCTTGCACCCCGCTTCCCTTCGCTGGTACAATCAGCGGATGATGCAGGACACAGCTGACGCACGGGCCATCGTAGACAACCTCGCACAAATTCGCGAACGCCTCGCCGCGGCTGCCGCGCGGGCGCGCCGGGCGGCGGACGAAATCACGCTGGTGGCGGTGAGCAAGCAGAAGCCGCTGGCGCTAATTGAGGCACTCTACGCGGCTGGGCAGCGCGACTTTGGCGAGAACCGCTTTGATGAGGCGCGCTCGAAGGTCGAGGCGGCGCGCTCGAGCGGGCTGGACGAGATTCGCTGGCACTTTATCGGCACGATCCAAAGCCGACAGACGAGCAGCGCCATCGGCCCCTTTGCGCTGCTGCACGGGGTGGATCGGCTAAAAATTGCGCGTCGGCTGAGCCGCGATGTGTCGCAGCTGGCCAAAGAGCGAGCAGCCGACGCGGCGGGCGGCAACTTTTTGCCAGACGAGAACGTACTGTCCACGCTGCTACAGGTCAACGTGAGCGGCGAGGCGAGCAAGCACGGCTTTGCCCCCGACGCGCTGGTCGATGCGGCGAGCAAGGTCAACGCGCTGCCGGATATCCGCGCCCGCGGGCTGATGACGATGGCCCCTTATGCGCTGGAGGCCGAGGCCGCGCGACCCGTGTTTCGCCAGCTGCGCACGCTGCGCGATCAGCTCGTGGCGCAAGATCTGCTGCCAAACGACGCCGCGCTTTCAATGGGCATGACCAACGACTTTGAAGTCGCCATCGAGGAGGGCGCGACGATTGTGCGCATTGGCTCGGCAATTTTTGGCGAGCGGTGAGGATGGGCGGAGGCTGAAAAGCTGGGAAGGCAATGCCACATCCGGTGCGTTGCCCCTTCCAGAGTGCGTTGCACGTTTGAAGTGGGTCGATTGCCCTTTGCGCTGATTTCCCAGCCGGATATTCTTGACATTGGGAAAGACGCGGCTGGCAAACGCCGTGCCGGGGAATAATTAGCTGAAATGTGCGAGGCACTTCAGCAAGTGCCTCGCACGGCTGACCGTCTTTTTTAATTTATCAACTCTGCCTTGCGGAAGCGCATCGCACGGTCGAACATGTAGCGATTAGCTTGCGATTGGAGAGCAACCGATGTTGGACGGCAAAATTGCGTTTATCGGCGGCGGCGCCATGGCCGAGGCCATCATTAACGGGCTGCTGACGCAGGCGGCAGCAGCGCCCGCTCAGCTGACGGCCAGCGACCCCGTGGCCGCGCGCCGCGACTATTTGCAGAGCGAGTACGGCATCCACACCGCAGCGGACAACGCCGAGGCCGTGCGCGATGCCAGCGTGATCGTGCTGGCCGTCAAGCCGCAGGTCTTTGAGCGGCTGGCCGAGGGGCTGGGCGACCAGCTGGACAGCGAGGCGCTCGTCATCAGCATCATGGCGGGCGTGACGATGGTGACGATTCAGCGCGGGCTGAGCCACGACCGCGTGGTGCGCACCATGCCCAACACGCCCGCCCAAATCAACATGGGCGTCACGGCTTGGCTGGCGGATGAGTCGGTCTCGGACGAGCAGCGAGCGCAGACGCAGACAATTTTGAGCGCGCTGGGCGAGCAGATTCCCGTTGAGAAGGAAGAGTACATCGATATGCAGACGGGGCTGGGCGGATCGGGGCCGGGCTTTGTCTTCTTGATCATCGAAGCGCTGATTGATGCGGGCGTGCAGATGGGCTTCTCGCGCGCGGACGCGCAGACGGTTGTGCTGCAAACGCTGGCGGGCAGCGTCGAGCTGATGCGGCAGACGGGTGAGCACCCGGCGGTGCTGCGCAACCGCGTGACCAGCGCGGGCGGCACGACGGCGGCTGGGCTTTCCGAGCTGGAGCGCGGCAACCTGCGCACCACGCTCACCAACGGCGTGCTGGCCGCCTACCGCCGCAGCGCCGAGCTGGGGCGTGCCGGAAGTTAGAAGAGTAGGGCGTCAATAAGACGGTTCGCGTGCGTCGCCGCTGGTGGCCAAAGCCCACCAGCTTGCCTGGAGAAAACCGGCTAGAAGCCGGTTGGCTTAGTGGTGATACGCGGTGGTAACCGCCTAGACCGTGCGCCCTCACGTACCAGCAAGATCGAGTTTTGACCATTCCATTCAACCGAGGCAACTTTCATGAGTATGATTTTTTCACTGCTGGCGCAGCTGGTCAGCTTTTACACCTTTATCCTGCTGATTCGCGTGCTGCTCACGTGGATTCCCAATTTGGACCCCGAAAACCCCCTGGTGCAGGTGCTGCGGCAGATCACCGACCCCGTGCTCGAACCGGCGCGACAGGTGATCCCCGCCATCGGCATGGTCGACATTTCCCCCATTGTGGTCTTTATTGCGCTGCGCTTTGTCGCCACTGCGCTGGAAAACGTAGCAAGGAGCATGGCGTGATCCCTTACCGCCTAGTTCACCGTGCATTCCACGTTTTGTTTGCCGTTACCCTGCTTGCCACGGCCAACCTGCTCAACGGCTGCGCCGCCGAAGTGGTGACGCCGTCGTCGGCGGAGGCGCTGGTGCAGGAAGCGCCCGTCGAAGAACCCATCGCCGAACCAGTTGACGAACCGATCACTGAGCCGACCGAGGAAGCCGCGGAAGAGCCTACTGACGAAGCGGTCGAGGACTCGGGGGACGAATCGACCGAGGAGTCACCCGTAGCGGAAGGAGCCCCCGTGCCCGAACTCACTACCCAAGGCGTCGACGCCGCGGCGGCGCAGCCCTTTGCCGAGCGCGCGCTCGCCACGCTGGCCGAAAACGGCATCGAGCCCGCCGACGTGACGTCGATCCAGGTCGAGGCCGTGGACTGGCCGGATGCCGCGCTCGGCTGCCCGCAGCCCGGCCAAATGTACGCTTCGGTCATCACCCCCGGCTACCGCATCGCGCTCGAAGCTGGAAGCGATACTGGGGCCGAAGGCTACACCGTACACACCTCTTCGCGGCTGGATGGGCCGTTTGTGCTCTGCGAGCAGGAATAGGCTCGCGGCGCGATTGCAGCTTTGATTTGGCAACGGGCGGGTTCCTGAGAGGAATTATTGACCACTTGAGAAATCTGCGGCGTTGACGTAAACTCTGCGGACGCAGGTGGACACGTTCGTTGCCAGATTGACCCACAAACTCATCCGTGAGTGTGCCCACCGCGAACAAACCGGTCAACGGTGACTATCACTGAACCAACCCTCCACACTTGGAGCCGCCCGTGTCCACCCCCGCCTACGACCTCCTTCTCCAACACGGCCACGTCATCGACCCAGCCAACGGCCTCGACGAGCCGCGCGACGTTGCGATTACCAACGGCAAAATCGCCGCTGTCGAGCGCGACATCGATCCTTCGTTGTCGGCGCAAACGGTCGACGTGGGCGGGCGCTACGTCACGCCCGGTCTGTTGGATATCCACGTCCACGTCCACCACACGCGCGAGCCGGAGGGTTTGAGCGTGATGGCCGACGCTCATTCGTTTCGCTCCGGCGTGACGACGATGGTCGACACGGGGACGGCGGGGGCCAACCACTTTCTGCACTTCAAGCGCACCGTGATCGACTTAGCGAAAACGCGCATTTTGGCCTACGTTAACATTGTCGACCAGGGGATGCTCGGCCCGTGGGAGCAGGATGTGTCGACGATGGACCCGGAGCTGTGTGCGGCGACGGTGCTGGCCTACCCGGAGATTGCCGTCGGCGTAAAGACGGCGCACTACTGGACGCGCCTGCCCTGGGACGAGACGCATCAGCCGTGGAGCGCTGTAGACCGGGCGATTCAAGCCGCGGCGCTGTGCGACAAGCACGTCATGTACGACTTCTGGCCGCGCCCGCCCGAACGCTCGTACGAAGAGCTCATCCTCGAAAAAGCGCGCCCCGGCGACATCCACACCCACGTCTACGGCCAGCAGTTCCCCATTATCAACGACGAGGGCAAGCCCAACGATTTCATGTTTCAAGCCCGCGAGCGCGGCGTGATCTTCGACGTGGGCCACGGGGCGGGCAGCTTCTGGTTCCGCAACGGCTACCGCGCCATCCAAAACGGCTTCCCGCCCGACTCGATCAGCACCGACCTGCACACGGGCAACATGCACTGGGCCGTTGTCGATATGCTGACGACGATGAGCAAAATCCTGGGCTGCGGCGTCTCCCTCTACGATGTAATCCAAATGTCGACGATCAACCCGGCGCGCGAAATTGGCCACCCGGAGCTTGGCCACCTCTCGGTGGGCGCGGAGGCGGATGTCGCCGTGCTCGACCTGCTGGAGGGCGACTTCAGCTTTGTCGATTGTGGACGCGCCAAGCTGCGCGCCAACCGCAAGTTCGAGTGCGCGATGACGCTGCGCGCGGGCGAAATCGTCTACGACCCAACGGGTTTGTCCATGCCGGAGTGGACGGAAGCACCCGACCGCTACTGGGAGATCCCCAATTTGCAACGACCAAGCGAAACAGCAGAAGCGAGCTTAAAATGAGCATCTACAACGATCTGGGCCTGCGTCCCATCATCAACGCCAATGCGACGCTGACGAAGCTGGGCGGGTCCATCATGCCGCCGGAAGTCATGGAGGCGATGGCCGAGGCGTCGCGCAGCTGGGTGGACGTGTTTGAGCTGCAGCGGCGCGTCGGCGAGCGGCTGGCTGAGTTGACGCACAACGAGGCGGCTTACGTCTCCTCGGGCGCGGCGGCGGGGCTGGCGGTGGCAACGGCGGCCTGCGTGGCGGGGACGGACCCGGCGGCGATGGCGCAGCTGCCCAACTGCGACGGCCTCAAGAACGAGATCATCGTCCACCGCACGCAGCGCAACGCCTACGACCACGCCGTGCGCCAGGTCGGCGTCAAGCTGGTAGAAATTGGGATGCCGCTGGGCACGCAGCGCTGGGAGTTGGAAAACGCCATCAATGACCAGACGGCGGCGATTTTCTGGTTTCAGGGCGCGATGACGGGCAACGGCGACCTGCCGCTGGAGACGGTGATTGAAATTGGCAACGCACGCGGCGTGCCCGTCGTGGTCGACGGCGCGGCGCAGCTGCCGCCCGCGGAGAATCTGTGGCGCTACACGCAGATGGGCGCGGCGCTGGCCGTCTTTAGCGGCGGCAAGGATTTGCGCGGGCCGCAGTCGAGCGGGCTGGTGCTGGGGCGCAAAGATTTGATCGAGGCCTGCCGCTTCAACGGCAGCCCGAACCACGGTTTGGGTCGGCCGATGAAGGTGGGCAAGGAGGAGATGGTCGGGCTGCTCAAGGCGGTGGAGCTGTATTTGCAGGTCGATCAGGAGGCGCGTCGCTCGCAGGACGAGGAGATTGTGATGGGCTGGTGCACGGCGCTCAACCGAATCGATGGCGTACGCGCCGAGCGCTCCTTCCCCAACGAGGCCGGTCAACCGCTGCCGCGCGCGCTGGTTACCTTTGATGCCGCGCGGCTGGGCCTCACGCGTGACGAGATCATGGCGCGGCTGCTCGACGAAGAGCCGCGCGTGAGCGTTGCCGCAGCGGGCGAAGAGGGCGTCTATCTCAACCCGATGACGCTTGCCGATAGGGAGGATGAAATTGTGCTGGAACGGCTGGAAGCGATTTTAGCTGTGGATGGACGTGGATAAACGCAGATTTAGAAAATATCTGCGTTTATCTGCGTCCATCCGCGGTTCCAAATTACAAACCTAAAGGAGAAATTAATGTCTTACGAAGCGAAATTGCGCGAGATGGGCTATGAATTGCAAAAGGTCGAGGCGAGCGGCGGCAAGTTCGCCCAGGCCGTGCGCACGGGCAATCTTGTTTACACATCGGGCAACGTGTCTGGCTGGGATGGTAAAGAGATCAAGGGCAAAGTGGGGAGCGATGTGACGGTCGAGCAGGGCTACGAGGCGGCAAAGTACTCGGCGCTGGCCTGTCTGCAAGCGATACACGGCGTCGCGGGGATCGACAACGTAACGCGCGTTGTCAAGGTGTTGGGCATGGTGAACGTTGCGCCAGACTTTGACGACACGCCCAACGTGATCCACGGCTGCAGCGATCTGCTGGCCGAGGTCTTTGGCGAAGCTGGTCGCCACGCGCGCTCCGCCGTGGGGATGACGATTCCGTACAACTGGGCGGTGGAGATTGAGATGGTGGTGGAGGTGGGAGGATAAAGTCGGCTTGACGCCGCGCCCCGCATCGAGTAGGATACTGTACAAACCCCGGTCGCCCCTCGGCGATCGGTACTTTTTCCCTCAACCAACTTTATCTACATCTCCCGGAGGATATATGCTTACCCGACACCAGCTTTCCCGTCGCCACTTTCTAAAGGCGTCGGCCATGTTTAGCGCAGCGGCTGCCTTGGCTGCCTGCACCCCCGCCGCTCCCGACGCCGCCGCGCCTGCCGCCGGTGGCGAAGCCGCCGCCATGCCGGATCCAATGATGCTGGAGCCCGGCACGCCGGTCGAGGGCGTCTTCTTTGAAGGTGGCTTTGGCCGTGGCTACCTGGACAACGCGGCGGAGATTTTCCGCAATCTGCACCCCGACAACGAGATGACGGTCGAGGGCATTCAGCGCGTGGGCGAGCAGCTGCGACCGCGCTTCATCGGCGGCAACCCGCCCGACGTGATCGACAACAGCGGCGCGGGCAGCCTGGATACGGCGGCGCTTGTGGCCGAAGGGCAGCTGGTCGATTTGGCCCCGCTCTTCAACGCCCCAGCCCTCGATACGCCCGATATGACCTTCGGCGAGACGCTCTTCCCCGGCTCGCAAACCAGCGGCATGTACGGCGACACGCAGCACGTGCTGCTGATGGCCTTTACCGTCTCCGGCATCTGGCACAGCCAGACGCTCTTCGAGGAGATGGGCTGGACCTACCCCACGACTTGGGACGAAATGCTCGGCTTCTGCGACATGATCAAGACAGAGACCGATATGGCTCCGTGGACCTATCAGGGCCGCTTCCCGCAGTACATGAACTTTGGCGTGCTCAATCACCTGATCTACAAGAATGGCGGGATCGACGTCATTATCGCGCAGGACAATCTGGAGGATGGGGCCTGGGAGAATGAGGCCGTGCTGACCTCGCTGCAGCAGATGCAGGAGCTGCACAACCAGGACTTCATTCTGCAGGGCACAGAGGGGCTGACGCATACCGAATCGCAGGCCGAGTGGCTGCAGGGCAACGCCGTCTTCCTGCCTTGTGGCACGTGGCTGGAAAATGAGATGCGCGACCAGACGCCGGAAGATTTCAACATGGTCGTCAAGCCCGTGCCAGCCTCGACGGAAGAGACCTACCCCTACGTTGGGGCATGGGCGGGCGAGAATTTCTTCGTGCCCTCCGAAGCGGAAAACCCCGCTGGCGGCATGGAGTATCTGCGCTGTTTGATGTCCAAGGAGAATGCGCAGTGGTTTGCGCAGAACGTGGGCGCAATTATGCCGGTGGTCGGCGGCACGGAAGGCATCGAGCTGAGCTCCGCCGTCCAATCCGCCACGGCGATTGCCGAGGCGGCTGGCGACAACATCTTCGACTACCAGATCGACGCCTGGTACACCCCGCTCAACGAGGAGATGCGCGACCGCACCGGCGACCTGATGACGGGCCGCATCACCCCCGAAGAGTGGATCGACGCCGTGCAGGCCAAGGCGGACGAAGTCAAGG
Source organism: Caldilineaceae bacterium (assembly GCA_965213535.1). Taxonomy (GTDB): domain Bacteria; phylum Chloroflexota; class Anaerolineae; order Caldilineales; family Caldilineaceae; genus JBCCFC01. The sequence continues at coordinate 3,196,138 of OZ243888.1, read as the reverse complement.
CGGACGATTCGATTCCGAAGTACACGCGCTCGGCGTAAACTCAATACAGATTCAACGCGGAGAGCGCGGAGGCAGAGGCGCAGAGGGTCGCGGAGAGGGGAAGGTATGTCATTTCGAGCAAAGGGAGAAATCTTTTGTGGTCGACGATGGGCGTGTATCTAATTCACGTAGATGGTTCGTTTACGACAAGAAGATTTCTCGCATCCGCTCGAAATGACATCTCGTTCTCCTTTCTTCCTCTCCGCGGCCCTCCGCGCAAATCTCCGCGCCTCCGCGTTGAAAAATTTCTTTATCAAAGAATTTCTGCGGCAAAAAAATGTACCGAAACAAGTGGCCCCTCATCCTGACCTTCCTCGCGCCGTCGATCGTGCTCTACGCGCTCTTTGTGCTCTACCCCTATGGCCAGTCGATGTACATCAGCCTGACGCAGTGGCGCGGGCTGGCGCAGCCGCCGTCGTTTGTGGGGCTGGAAAACTTTGTGAGCATGATGAGCGATGATAATTTTTGGAACGCGCTCGGTAACAACGCCGTCTACATCGTCACGCTGCCCGTGTTGACGATTGGGCTGGCGCTCTTTTTTGCCTTTGTGTTGACGCAGGGCGTGCCGCTCTCCAAATTTTATCGCTCGTCCTACTTCTTCCCGCAGCTGATGTCCGTGGTGGCGATTGGCGTGCTGTGGAGCTTTGTCTATCACCCCATTATCGGCATTCTCAACGCGATGCTCAAGGGCATCGGCATTAGCGAACCGCCCGTTTGGCTGGGCAACCCGGATACGGTGATTGGCGCGCTGGCCGCCGTCACCATCTGGCAGGCCGTCGGCTTCTACATGATTCTCTTCGTCGCGGCGATGGAGTCGATCCCCATGGCCTATTACGAAGCCGCGATGCTCGACGGCGCCAAGCGCTGGCAGCTCTTCTGGAACATCACCCTGCCCATGATTTGGGAGACGCTGCAAACGGGCGTGATCTTCATTATGATCGGCGCCACCAACATGTTCGCCATCACGCAGACGATGACGCAGGGCGGGCCGAGCCGCTCGTCCGAGGTGCTCTCAACTTACCTCTACAACGAAGCGTTTATCAACAGCAATTTTGGCTACGGCACGGCCATTGCGGTGACGCTCTTCTTTATCACGCTGCTCATTTCCGTCGTCCTGGGGCGGCTGATGGGGCGCGAGAGCCTGGAGTATTGATATGGCCACAGAATCTATCGCCCAACCCACACAGCGCGCCCCTGCCGCTCGCCGTCGCGCACAAAACAGCGTTAGCCTCTCCGAGCTGGCACTAAATATCTTTCTGCTCTTTTGGGCGGCCATTGTTGTGCTGCCCATGGTCTGGCTTCTCTACACCTCGTTCAAAACCGACCGCGAAATCTTCGCCAGCCCCTGGTCGCTGCCCGCTGTGCTTCAATGGGACAACTTCCGACGCGGCTGGTTTGATGCGCACATCGGCGAGTATTTTCTCAACAGCTTTATCGTGGTGCTGCCTGCGCTGGCGCTGATTTTGCTGCTCTCGGCCATGACGGCCTACGTGCTGGCCCGCTTTCCCTTTCCCGGCAACCGCATCATTTTCTACGCCTTTCTGGCGGGGCTGCTCTTTCCCGTCTTCCTGGCGCTGATTCCGCTCTTCTTCCTCGTGAAGGATCTGGGGATGCTCAGCACCTACCAGGGCTTGATTCTCGTTTACGTCGCCTATTCGCTGCCCTTTAGCGTCTTCTTTATGACGGGCTTCTTTCGTACGCTGCCCTCCGAGCTGCACGAGGCCGCCATCATCGACGGTGCGAATCAGTTTCAGGTCTTCTTTAAAGTCATGCTGCCGATGGCTCAGCCCGGCTTGATTAGCATTGGCATCTTTAATTTCTTGGGCATGTGGAATCAATATCTGCTGCCCGTCGTACTGATGACCGAGGCCTCGCGCTATGTGCTGACGCAGGGGCTGGCCTACATGCTCGTTCAGCAATTCTACAGGAGCGACTGGAGCGCCCTCTTCGCCGCCGTTACCATGATCATGGTGCCGACGCTCATCGTTTACGTGATTTTCCAGAATCAGATTCAGAAGGGGATTACGGTGGGCGCGTTGAAGGGGTAGCCGGCGTGGAGATAGAGGGTCTTTTAGTAGAGGGATCACGATGGTTTTTATCGCGCTGGCTCTGGTAACTGTTCTCCTTTTTTTGAGCGGGCTGCATATCTACTGGGCCTTCGACGGAGGCTGGGGCAGTTCCGCCGTGATTCCAACAAAAGCGGATGATGGACCTCCCCTCTTTGCCCCATCACCGTTCGTGACGCTGATAGTCGCGTTGGCTCTGCTGACGGCAGCATTGATTATCCTCTTGCGCGTCCAGGTAGTTTTCCTACCCCTACCAAGCTGGCTGATTCAAATCGGCACGTGGACGATTGCAGTTGCTTTTGTTCTACGTGCCATTGGTGAATTTCGCTATGTGGGGTTTTTCAAACGGGTGCGCAATACGCACTTCGCCCGCATGGATTCACGTCTCTATAGTCCACTTTGCCTTGCCCTTGGTCTGCTGGCCTCCGCTGTTGCTTTGTAGGCGATTTATTGCAAACAAAGGTATAATTTTACCAAACGGCGTTGTAAGCCGTTACCTCTTGCGGAGAGCGCTCGCCATGATTCTACCCCAACTCATCCTCGGCTAGTAGTCTAGCAAACATCTATTGACGGATGCGAACGGCACGGCTGGCAGAACCCCAACCCCTCCACGCTGGTTCTGAGTCGACAAAGCCTCGTAGCCCCTTCCCCTCTAGAGGGGAAGGGGTTGGGGATGGGGTTCTGGCCTATCCGTCAATTGAACACTGGCGGACTACTAGCTCAACGACCAGGCGCAAGTTATGCTGACAGACCACTTGCCCAGCGGACGGCCCGTGCGCTACACTTAACGCATCCAAACGCCCAACGCTGCAATTGATGATCTTCGCCACCACAGGAGGTTCCCCGTGCCCGCTCCCCTTTCCCAGGACGAAATCGACTTCTTCAAAGAAAATGGCTACTTAATCCAGCGCGGCATTCTCGACGCCGAGCTGATGGCCCGCGCCCGCGAGGCGCTGTGGGAGAACCCGCCGCCGGGCATCAAGCGCAATGAGCCAGATTCGTGGATCGGGCCGCTGGAGGAATGTGACGAGGCGGATTCGAATCGCTACGGCTACTCGTGGAAATACCGCAAGCCGGGGCGGGAGCAGTGGATGGTCGATTTACTGCCCAAAAATCCGGCGGTGTGGGCGATTGCCGAGCAGCTGCTCGGCGAAGGGTCGCTGGAGGAGCCGCAGAAGATTCGCGGCATCTACTGCCGGATGCGCGAAGGCGAAAAGCCCCCCACGCCCTACCGCCTTCACATCGACAAACACCCCTTCCACCTCGGCCTGGTCGGCTACATCGACGATGTGGTTGAGGACGGCGGCGGCTTTAACGTCTGGCCCGGCACGCACAAAATCGCCTACCCCGCCTTCGAGACGCAGCACACCTTCACCCCGCCCAGCGGCGAGGAAGTCAACAAGCAGCTACAGCAAATGAACGACGGCCCCCGCGTCGACTGCCATGGCCAAGCGGGCGACGTCGTCTTCTGGCATCACCGGCTCGGCCACTCAGCGGGCCACAATCGCTCGCCCAACATCCGGCAGGCGGTGCTCTATGATTTTAAGAAGAAGAATTTGGAGGCGCTGCAGGAGCTGCCGCCACACGAGGATATGTGGAAGGATTGGGCGGTTTGAAATATCGTAGGCGCTGCTTTTAGCTGCGCAAGCGTGACATATCCCTTCGCTTTGGCCGAAGCGAAAGGGCACGTCACGCGCGTGCGGTTGCAAACCGCACCTGCGATTTTCGTTACACCGCAAACTTCGGCGCAAAGCCAATCAGCGACTGCGCCTTCTCAATGCTGACGAGCGACTGCGTGCCGCTCAAATCGCGCTGCGCTTCGTCGATTTCTGGGAAAAACAGCTCGGCCAGCTTAGATGAATCGTAGCCCAGCGAGTTGTTCTCGGCGTTGACGAAAAGCGGGTGGCTCCCCTCGTAATCTGCGGTGACGCCGCGCTCCAGCGCCTGGGCCGCGTCGCGTTCGTCGATGTAGGCCCAGAAATTGAAGCGCTCCATGGCGAAGACGTGCCAGAGCGGCTCGTTGGGCAGCGGGCTTTGGGCAAAGCCATTTTGTGCCTTGGGGAATTCCATGTGGCGCGCGCCGCGATAGGCGACCGTTGCCTCGCGCAGGGTGGCGAGCCGCTGCGCCCGCTCCGCTGCGGGCAGCGCCGCAAATTCATCGATGGCCTCGCGCGCTTGCGCCGCCCGCTGTCGACGCTCTTCGTCGACAAGAAACGCGGCGGGGTAAACGCCGGGAAAGCGGAAGGCCGTGCTGCTGAGACCGTCGCGCCGCCAGAAATAGTCGCCAATCTCTTCGACCATCTGCTTGGAAAACGAGTAAGCGTCGGTGGTGTAGGTGGGATGTGCTTCGTCGATGGGCAGGTAGTCGGGCCGAATATCGACCGCGCCCCAGAAGCAGCCGAAGGCGTTGATCGAGCTGGCGTGGGCGATGTGACGAATGCCCTCGGCGGCGGCCGCCTCGAAGACGTTGAAGGTGCCAGCCACGTTGATATCAAAAATTTCGTGGCCCCGCGTGCGCGACGGCCCGGCAATCGCGGCGAGATGCACGATGGCGTCGCAGCCGCGCACGGCCTCGCGCGTGGCGTCGAAGTCGCGGATGTCGACGCTGATGTACTCTGCGCCCTCGATGCTGGCGCTTTCGGCCAGGTCGAGCACGCGCACGTCGTGGCCGCTGTCAAGAAAGCGCTGCACGGTAATGCGGCCAATGCGGCCCGTGCCGCCGGTGATAAGTATGTTCATGGGGGATTTTCGAATTTCTATTAGAGGAACTCAACTCGATTGATCATTTCTGCAGCGGAAATAACCTCATGAAGCAGACTAAGGAATGTTACTACTTGACCAATTGAGCGTGAATTTTGAGGATAGTAAACAACGCCTGAATGCTGCCAACCTTTAGCGTTGCGCGTCAAAAACCCGGCGTCGTTTGTAACGATAATGCGCTGCTCGCGAACGGCAAAATCAGCTTGCTCTTCATCATTTCGAGTGCGCAATCCAGCGTCGATGGTTGTCGTAACATCGATGCCGCGCCGTCGGAGACCTTTAGCGATATCATGTGCAATATGTTCGTCAAGATGAAAGCGAACTTTTGTTGCCACGCAGCTCCTTTAGTCGCTGACGGAGCAGCGAAGGGTTGTCTCGTTTGAACGCTTCGACGAACGCTTCATCGGCTTCAATGTCGCCATCGATTTGTGCTTTATTGTCAAAGTAGTAGGCGAGCGCCGCGTAAATTTTTGCCAGCGACAGATCGTAATCCGCCGCAATTTCATCGACGGACATGCCAAGTCGCTCGTGCCAAATGGCAATGTCCTGCACGCGGATGCGGTGGCCCTCGATGCGAGGCCGGCCGTGGGAAAACGCAGGGTCGATGGATATATAGCGATCCAAAACTTGTGCCATGAGGTGATCCTTTTGCTGATTGTCGCGAGCCTGGAACCATTTTATCATAAGCAACGGAGTTTCAACATATGTCTACAAACTCAACCCAACACCCCAAAGTCGTCGTGATCGGCGCGGGCAGCCTCTTCTTTGGGCGGCAGGCCGTCTGGCAGATGGTGCATTCGCCGCACCTCAACACGGGCACGCTGGCGCTCGTCGATACGGACGCGGAGCGGCTGCACAAGATGACCTCGCTCGCCGAAATGGTGGCGAGCGACAACGGCGTCCAGCTTCAGATCGAGGGCGCGACCGACTGGAAAGAGGTGCTGCCCGGCGCGGATTTTGTCGTGCTCAGCTTTGCGCGCGAAACCGTAAAATATCGCGGCATCGACTGCGCCATTTCCGAGAAGTACGGCGTGCGCATGTGCTCCGGCGATACGATTGGGCCGGGCGGCATCTTCCGCGCCATGCGCGAACTGCCGCTGATCTTCCAGGCCGCGCGCGATGTCGAGCAGCTCTGCCCGGATGCGTGGGTGATCAACTACATCAACCCGTCTACGGTCAACGGGATTGGGCTGATGCGCTTTGCGCCGCAGGTCAAGAGCTTTGCGCTGTGCGATAGCCTGCACATGCCGCGCGTCCGCCACCGCTACGCCGTGCGCGCCGGTATCATCAATGAGCCATCGCAGTACACGGACGAAATCGACCAGAAATTCGACATGCGCATTGCGGGCGTCAACCACTTTACGTGGATGCTCAAGGCCGAGTACGACGGCGAGAATGTGATGCCGCAGATCGCCGAATCGCTGCGAGAGGAGGCGGCGACGGAGGACACGGGCGGCGACACCGGCGCCAAGAAAATCCACAACAATGCGATTGCCTACCAGCTCTACAAAGTTTTTGGCAAAGTCCCAGTCTGTGTTTCGCACACAAAGGAGTACCTGCCCTACTACCAGGGGCTGGGCGTGCGCACGGGCGAGATCCCGCCGCTCAAAATTTGGGAGACCGAGGCGCGCTACGACCGCCACGAGGCCATGTGGCAGCAGGTCGATGACTTTGTGGAGGGGCGGATTCCGATTGCGCAGTACACCGAAGCGCTTGGCCCCGACCACGCGACGGACATCATCGAGAACATGGTTGGCGGGCTGAACAAGCCCTTTTACGTAAACTCGCCCAATCGCGGCGCGGTCGAGAACATGGCGGACGACGCCTTTTTAGAATTGCTCTGCGACATTGACATGGACGGCCCCGCGCCGCGCCCGGTTGGCGCGATGCCGCGCGGGCTGCTCGGTCTGCAGCAGCAGGTGCTCGACACCCACGAGCTGACCGCCGAAGCCGTCGCCAAGTGTGACTACGGCCTGCTGCGCCGCGCCATGCTGACCGATCCCATCGTCAACTCGATCGCCGATGCGGACGCGATTTTGGAGGAGCTATTGGATCACGAGCGGGATGTGCTGCCGGACTGTTGGTACACATAATTTGTTTGATAATGGGGAGAGCGGAGAAACGTGCGGTGCGTGCTGGGGACACAACGCGTGGGCAAACCTCACCGTAAAAAATTTGGTGAGAGGGTAGCTTCGGGCGTCGTCCGCGGGGAATGGCAATTGGGCAAGGGACTTTCCAGTCCTGTTATCACCTCGCCATAGATGGCGACAATCGAATTGTCTCGTGCGATGACCTCCCCTTTGGTGTTCAACCCGTCTAATTCACACAAGGCATGTGTACCTCGCCTCGCAATCAAAAAAAGTTTGTCCGTGACTTCACCCTTTGTCGTTCGGCCATCTTCCCACACTGCTTCAACCGTCGCGACAAGCCTGTCATTCGTTTGTCCACAAACAATTGAATGCTGGCCGGTTCTATCGTATCCATAGGCGTTCCAAACGAGATGGCTATAGTAGTCGAATGCGCTTCCCGTATCCTGAACTTTGCAAAGGGTACGATTACCGCGCTCCCACTGACCCCGCCAATCTCTGCGTATGGGAACGTAACCGTACTGCTTATTCTGTTGCCCGCTTTGTGGAAAATAGCTGGTAATGGTGTAGGGGATGAGCCGACCTAACCTGGAGTGGCTGTTGCGCGCCGGATAGAATTTGATGTTCGATCCCACGAAAGATTGTACGGCGACTTCGTGCGGCGAGCGAGCCAAGTCAATGGCTAAATATCCGATTGTGAGGCCAATCGTTGCGCTTAGGCCAAAGAGCAGTAGCGGCTTGATTAATTTTGTTGACATGAGGCGTGGGAAAGTTCGGTAGTCAGGTGAGATTATCTCCACAAGGGGGAGGAAAGATAGGGGTGAGCAGAAGCTCACGGACGGAAAGAATGGAATGGGCCAAGCCGATGGCCATGGCAGGCGAGCGTTGCCGGTACTTTTTTTACCGATTGGTTGGGCCAGCGGCAGGCGCAGCGAGCGATGGGGGCGGCACCAGTTGTAAACGGTCACGCCCCACCAGCCGAGGGCATGTTTGGCATCGGGTCGATGGGCAAAGGCCAAGCTGCGCCGGACCTGGTAGGCGCTCATGGAGCGGGCGGTGCCATTGCGGCGCTCGATGCAGGCGGTGTTGGGCGTGGTGTAGCCCAGGCGGTCGAGCGCCTGCTGCACCCGCTTTTTGGAGCCGTGCGCGTAGCGAATCTCGATATGGACCACGCGTCTGCCCTCACGCTGCTTGATGACTTGGACGTGGGCGAGCGTGCGCGGGATGCGGAAGCGCGGCTTGGGTCGCCGCCCGCTGCTTCCCCGGCGCGGCGGCTGATAGGCTCGACCAAAGAGCTCGGCAAAGAGGCTGGCATAGCTGGCGTCGCCATCGGTGAAGAGCACCAGGTCGTGCCGATTGCGCAGCCGCTTAGCGCTCTCGGTAAGCAGCCGACGAATCAAGCGCTCGTCGCGCCGTCCCTGCTCGTGGGCGAGCACAAACTTGCTCGCCGGGTCGATGACCTCGGCCTTCCAGGCGGGTTGGCCTTTGTTGCCCGCATACCCGTGTCGCTCATCCGCTTGCAGCGCCTCGACCTCAATCTCCTTTGCACGCGCCTCGTGGAACGCCTCGCCGTGCTCGCCCAAGCGCTGGGTCAGTCGCTTGACCACGCTGCGGTCGACGTCCACCAGCCGCACCGTGCTGCTCACCGAACAGCCCTCGGCCAGGTGCTCGCCCACCGCCACCGCTTTCGCTTCCGGCACTTTCGTGTTCCACAACGCCGTGCCCTTGCGCTCGCTAAACTCCCGCTGACATGCCCGGCAGCGCAAGTACCGAATCCGATCTTTGCTGTATACCTTGCGCACAGTCAGGTTTCCCTGACCGGCTTGCCCGTACAGTTCGCACGCTTCGTTCACACATGCTAAACTATCCAGGCGAGAACGGGGCGGAAGTAGAATTGTTGTGTCCATACAACTATTCTACTCAACCAACACGCTTCTCCCTCTTTCTTGCGGTGATAATCTCACTTAACTACCGAAAGTTCTTGAAGTCTCTTTACGGAAATGGTTGTTTGACTCTCTATTGCTGATTTGCAGCTTCCGCCGTTCTTCTCGCGGCGGCTTGCGCGGCCCGTTCTGCCAACAGTTGATCAAATTCTTCGATTAACGCCAAATCCTCCGGCTCCACCAAACGCACACGGCGTTCCAGCAGCGCCAGCGCTTCAGCCTCATCAACGCCCTGCCAGTAGTGAACAACATAAGTGTTGCCGAGTCTGAACAGCGTGACCCCGGCGCGGGGTTCGTGGCTGCTGCGCCGAATTCCGGCCCCGACTTCTTCGCCATCCAGCAGCAACGTGGTGGAGCGCGTCGACACGTCATCGCGGTCGATGGTGTACCGCTTCAGCAGCCCCTCTGATGAAAAGAAGGGGTCGAACGAATCGCTTTGGAAGAGAGTGTGAACGACGCCCGATTCCGCGTTGCCGTAGACTAACTCAACGTAGCGGGCGCCCGTCAAGTAGGTCGGCCCAAAGACGAGCGGCGTCTCTTGCGGCTCCGGCCAGAGCACGACGGGCTGGAAGAGGTCGCGCTCCAGCCACTCGGCGAGCGTAAGCGATTCAGTCGGCATCACGAAGCCGAAGGGAACCGTTGTGAAAAGAAGCAGCAGTCCCAGTCCTACACTGCCTGCGCTAAGTACCATACAGCTTCTGTTCATAGATCTCCCTTCTAAAACGCAGCTTGCTGCGGTCATTTTTTACCGAACACCCTTTATGCGTTGATCTCGCGCGAAACGTTGCCCAACCTTCGCTGCGACCAAAACAGCGCGGCTAGCAGCAGGAGAAGTAGCACAAGTGGCAGCAACATGTCCGTATAAGTGGTAGATTCTTCTGCGCCTGGCCCCAACTCGGTAAAGGTGTAAAAGCTGTAGAGCACGAGGTATAAGATGTACGTCGCCCCAATAAAGAGCAGATTTGTTGCACCGAAAATGAAGAACTGCTCGACAATGTTGGCGTAGCTTGATGCGCGGCGTACTTTCTGCGACAGCATCCAAGCGCTTGTCGCCGCCACAAGAAATGCCGGAATTAAGTACACGACAAACGGTGCTTGCGAAAAGAAGCTGTGTAAACGCATCTGCCACATGGGAACGGTTGGCGTTGGCATTGCATCCCAGGGGACAAAAAAGCCGACGGTAAAGAGCGCAACGTGCTGACCAAGCGCAAGCCAAGTTGCAAGCAACAATAGTGCACCAAGAGCGGCCAGAAGATGAAGCGCAGCCCCGTGGGTTTGTTCTGCCTTGAGCAGTTTTATGCAGGCAGCGTAGAGCAGAATCATCACAATGCTGGTGGCAGGATTTAGGAACACGTTATACGTGTTGACAACAAAGGCTTGGACTGTTTCAAGTAGAAACATAATGTTCATCGATTCTGAATTATCTGCGCTCTGCGGCTTCTGGCGGTGCAAAGTCGAATAGCTCGTCCGGCAGCGTAGGATCGTAATCTACAGTTTGGGCCACTTCCTGAATAACGGCGTCATCATCGCTGGTCACTTTGATGCCCAGAAGCGTGTAGTGTTCAGCATCGATCCATAGTTCCACGAGCGCTACGCCAGTGAATTCATCCTCGTCGGTCAAGGGTGTCCCCCGAAGGTGAAAGACGCGACGACCCACAAGATGCCGAGTGTCGCCAATCGCAAAATCAACATTCTCCTGCATCCTGCGCACGAGTGCAGAATATGCTTCCTCGCTCACCTCGTATTCGCTCACGTGAAAGCCCGTATCGGCATAAACGTTGCTTTCCGCGTCGTAGAATTGGTAGTCCTCGCCGTTTGTTACGGCTATGCTGAGCAATTCCCCCTCGACACTGCGCGCTTCCAGGCGCGAACGCCCGGCTCCATCGCGCCACTGCTCGACGATTGCCGTATGGGTTTGGCCATCGGCCAACGGTCGGCTCCACTCCTGCTTGAGATGAATGCGTGGCTCGCTGGTGAACGACTGCTGAACGCGATTTAGAATCTCATCGGCGGATTGCGGGGTGGCGCAGGCCGTGAGAGCAAAGGTCAGCAGCACGACCACCACGGCTGCAAGTTTATCGATCTGTTTCATGGAAAATGCACCAACTTTGTCTCCACAGTTGTTGTCGGTATGGGACAAATCGTAGTTTTCATAACGAGAAATTGAGCGCAAGTGCAACATGCGCCAAAAGCAGCAAGCAGTAGCCGACGATCTGTACATAGCGGGTTACAACTTCACTCGTACTAATTTGAATCGGATTTGGAAGAAGGATCAACGCACTAAAGGCGATGTTTAGCGCAATGTGCCGTGCAACGCGTGAACCGAGGCTGCGCTGCAAAGCTCGACCTATGCTCCAGATAGGCACGATCAGGGCGGGCAGCAGATAGAGCAAGGCCTGCATCAGTTCGTTTGACCCAAACAATTGAAGCTGGCCATTGAATGAAAACAACCAGTCGAAAAACTGGTAAGAATTGGCTGCCCACATTGGCAGACTTGCCAGCTCGTCTGTGAGGCTAGGCAAAAGACCAAGCAGCGTTTCCCAGGTCAATAGCAGGTTGAAAAGCGCTAAAACAGCGGCTAACCAGGGAAGGAGCAGAAGCATTGCGCTCAGAGCGTACTTGCCCGACCAAGAAGCTTTGATTAATAGAGACATGATCAATTTGACATAATTAGCAGGTGCATATCTCTTGTGACATGCAACTTCTCAAACGATGATTTGCTTAACCGCATCGGCATAATATCAAAAGCTCGCGCGTACCGACACGGTAGCACTACCAGTTTTTGTTTGCGTGATTTACCGGGGTCGACCCTGGCTAATCCGCCGGGTTGTTGACAAACAAAGAAGGAGGCGGTCAATCGACCGCCTCCTTCTTTGGCGTTTCTATGGTCAACGCTAAACGCTCAGCCACCCCTGCCGAATTGCCTCCACCAACATTTCTGTTGGGTTGATCATGTAACGGTAATCTCTGAAAAGAAGTTGGTCGCCATTCCTCAGTTTGTCGGAGACGGATTCAGAGTGGAGGAAATTACTTCAATCCTCCCCGCCGGGCCGTCGCCACGGGGAAACGCAAAGGGGCAGATGACCAGGCCGTAGCGCCAGGAACTCCAGCGTAAGATTTGAGTAGTCCCGTCGCTGTATTCAACGGCTACTTCAGCATCAATGCCGTAATTAGGGTCATCGTCGAACAAATCGTGCCAAAGCGAGAGTCCTCGACTTACACTGCTGTGAGTGATTTCCCATTCATTTAACGGATAGATTAACTCAGGGTGCGATCTGCCGTCACTTAACCTTGATAAGTCCACGTTTGTCTTGGGCAGGCCCCCGAACTGCTGTATCAATTCCGCGACAAGCTCTTCAGGTGTTTGGCTGTGGCTTGTGCTGTTGACGAAGCGGGGATCATTGCACTGTGCGTTTGAGTTCAACAGGTAAATTGGAGCTACCAAAAGCAAAAGAGCTACTGCGGTAATAAGTGATGTAGAGGCTTTTTTTGACATTGTCCCTATCTGTTTTTAGGAGCCGACGGGTTGGGAACCCCCCGCGGGCTCTTCCGCACGTTTCCTTCCACCTCGATTTATTTATGCCACTGGCTCCTAGCCGCCCGTGCTAGTGAGTGCTATAGCGACAGGGGGGCAAAGAGACTTCTATCCCCGTAATTTCCTCAGCGGGCGTGGGGACAATCGAGATATCGCGAACGACTGCTTCGCCTGCTTGACTCATCCCGCGTAGTTCGCAGAGGGCATAGGAACCCGGCCTCGAAATCAAGAAAAAGCTGTCGGTGACTTCATCCCTCGTCATCTGACCATCCTGCCACACCGCTTCGACTGCCGCTATGTTTCTATCATATGTTTGTCCACAGACAACTGAATGACTGCCTGTCCTATCGTAGCCATACGCGTTCCAAACGAGATGAGTGTAGTAATCAAATGCCCTATCCATGTCCTGAACTTTGCAAATAGTACGACTACCGCGCTCCCACCGCCCGCGCCAATTTCGTCGTACGGGAACATAACCGTACTGCTTATTCTGTTGCCCGCTTTGCAGAAGATAGACGGCAAGCGTATAGGGGATAAGTCGGCCTAATCTGGAATGAGTATCGCGCGCCGGGTAGAAAATGACGTTTGATCGGGAGAAGAATTGCATAGCGATTGCTTGTGGAGCAACGTTGATTGTCGCAGCATAGTAGCCTGTCGCTACCAGAATGATAGCGATTACTGCCAATAGTATCTTTTTCATGGCAGAAGAGGCTGTGGGGAACTTATTCAGCATTGCTCGAAACAACTTCAATGGTTCCTTGAGGCCCGTCTCCTCGACCAAACACAAAAGGGCAGACGACTAAGCCGTAACGCCAAGCGTTCCAGCGCAAAGTTTGGTTATCTCCATCTGCAAAGAGAACTTGCACATCTACCTCGATTTTATAGTTTGGATCATCGTCGGGTAAGTCGTACCAAAGCGACAATCCCCTAGTACAGGGCGGCTTATTTACGCCGCCCTGTACTAGAGCATGAATTAGTCCAGGATATACACTGTTGATAAAGTGGGGGGATCGTCGCTTTGTGGTCTTGACTTTAGGGGCAACTATACAGCCATATTCAGGGTTGATTTTCAAATGTCAACGAAACCTAGTGACCTAGAAATGGATTGTAAGTAATTTTATCCTCGATTTCGTTACCATCCATCAGGGAAAGTGCTAGTGCTAGTAGAGCTATCGGCAACAGGCTGATTAGCCCAATGTAAAGTACAATTTGCCGCACACCTTCCGAGCTCGCCTGATTGAGTGACCAACCTGTAAATAGTATGCTAAGCACTGTAGCCAATCTATAACCAGCAATATCAAGTGCAAATAAACGTCCAAGATATTTATCAGGCACTGTCTTCTGTAGAATTACAGAGCTATATGCCCAATACAAGGCGCTTCCCATTGCCCTTACCATCAGCGCAAAAGCTGCAAAATAAAGAGTAGGAGCATAGCTAAAAAGAAACCATCCAAGTGACACAAAAACATAACCAACTAAAATTAAACGGCTCATTGCTTTGATAGACCCATTGTTCAAACGATCCAGAAGTAAAGGTCCTAGAATAGCCCCTATTCCAAATGCCCCATATAAGATTCCTAAGGAACCAGTACCATCAGCGCCAAGCACAAAAAATTGTGTCGCATATATTGCCATCACAATATCGTCGCTTCCGATACTACCGCCCGTTTTGATCAAAAGCGTAATTGCTACTGAAGGATTACGCCTAATATAGCGTAATCCTTCGATAAAGCTCTTTTTCGATTTAACATCTGCAGAAGAAAGCTGGTCGCTGGAAATGATAGTTCTATTATTTGTCTTCACAGGAAGCAGCAATAAAGCTGAAATTGCAAAGGTGAAGGCATCACCGATAATTGCTGCTTCAACTCCAAATATCGTGGCAACTCCCCCACCGATTGCTGCACCTAACGCCAACATTGCAGACCATGTGATGCTGCTAAGCAAATTTGCTTTTACTAAGTATTCAGGTGTAACCACACTAGGTAACAAAGCAGAACGAGCGGGCTCAAAAAAAGCTGAGAGACTAAACTGCAATGTCAGAAGTCCATAAAACACCCACAGTTGCCCAGTTCTAATAGCAAACAAAAACAACAAGACTACAACCATCCTTGCTAGATCGCTAAAAATTAAAATTTTCTTCCGATCTACACGATCTGCCAGGACTCCTGCTAAAGGGCTCAATAGTACGGGCGGCAGGAAGCGTGCAAGTAGAACTCCACTAACTGCTAAACTAGAGCCATCACTGAGTGACATCGCAATAATGGATAGAGAGATAGTGCTAAACCAATCTCCCAATAAACTTACCGCCTGTGACATCCACAAATAGGCATAGTTTGGATTGTTACGCAAGAGACCAATGTAACCAGACATACGCTCATGAACCTTTGCAACTACAACTTTTATTAAACTTTTAAGCATTCAAAAGTGATTTCTTAACTACATGCCACAGTATGTCGCACCTGTTAGCGAGAAAACGGGAGGTAGTATTTGAATGTTCATTCGTGTAGTATTAGCATATAGCAATACTCTATATCACTCTGCTTTTTACTGAATTGCAAATAAGACTTACGCAATGTATGAAGCCTCAAATAGTCTCAGGCTCTTTACATTACGTAAGTCCTATAAACCGTAAACGTCTTTATTATGCTACCGACATGTGCCTATTTGATCCCGTAAGCAAATCCAGGAATTCCGGCAATTTCAATTTCTCCCACTTCAGAGAAACCAATTTCGGTTATCCAAGTTTTGTAGTCCTCAGGAGAATGCACTAACGAATGTTGATGCATCATAAGCATCCCTGAATTAATGATTGGCGAATAAGGTGGCGCTTCTTTTGCTAACACTCTATCGTGCAAGATTAATTTTCCCTTTTCCGGAAGCACCTTATAACTTTTCCCAATCACACGTTTACATGCTTCTGGAGTAAATCCATGAAACGTGTTTGTGCAGAAGTGGATGTCGGGTTCAGATGGATACTCACTGGCAAAGATGTCACCCTCGAGAAATGTAATCCTATCTCCCAAATTTGCAGAATTGACATATGCCCTTCCCAGTGAGCACACAGATGGCGTGTCTAAGATAGTGATTTGCAAATCACTATTCGACAGAGCCGTCCACATAGCAGTTCCTGCCACTCCTCCTGCAATATCGAGCAGATGGGTTCCATCAGCAAAGTCATAAAACCTCCCAAAAGCCATACTCGATCCACTGGTTAATCCATGGATTGCGGTTCCATCAATTATCTCGGTATCACGAACACGCACAGTTTTCTCATCAAACTCAGAGACGCTGTTATTTACTGTATTGCAAATCCGCTTTGGTTCGCCTGAGTTATTCCCTGAACTCAATTTGAGAATGGCATCGCCGATGTACATATCACTTGCGGAATCCAAGTACTGGGAAGCCATTTTTGTGTTCCTATAGCTACCGTTCTGATCGGCATCCAATAGCTCGATAGCTGTCATTGATTCGAGAAGGAAGGAAGTCACTTCCTCTTTCATAACGGCCGATTTGGCAAGCTGTTCCGCAGTATTGACACCGAGACCGACCCAGGTAAACAAATGTGCTTCACAGGCGAGAATGAATGGCTTTGCCGCCAAATAGAACCACGACAGCCGCATAAGTGCTTTAGGGGAGACAACGTATTCAGTTTTCTGTTCATGCACCGACAACGTATTCATTGATCAACTCCTCTTGTAGACCTGTTCAATTTGTTTGCTTTCGTGAAACTTACAGTGAAAGATTAGGCTCTATTAACATTTTGTTTTTTCGGGCGAAACCATGTCAAAGGAGTGCCAAAATTTTAATGAGCGAAGAAGTGAACATTACTGATTACTCTTTAACGACGACCCTCTAAAGAAGTGGTAGTAGACTCTTGGGGAAACAGAGGCAAATGCCAGACCGAGAAGCCAGATGCCTAACCATTGACCGTACGCAGGAAACCAGGTGTACTGCCACCGCTGTAGCATGTTTGTCAGGGCTTCTTCATCGCTCCACATACCTTGGTACAAATGAGCATGTAAATAGCCGGCCCCATTGGCTGCTCTACTTAGTGAAAAGGGGAAGAGAGAGAGAAAAGCCAGCAGTGAGCCGATGAAAAAGACTAATAGCTAACTGAATGCAGTGCTGGCTTTGAAAAAACCACCCCGCCATTTAATGATTAAAAGGATGTGACAGAATAAAGCAAGACCGTAAATCACCTCCCATCGACCTAGCCAGAACAGAATTTCAGCAGTGAATCGTGTCATGGCTAGATTCCTGAACGAGATATTGTCGCTTTATTGATCTGCTTTATGAAAAATGTTGTTTGACTCTCCACTACTGACTTGCCGCCTCCACCGTTCTTCTCGCCGTAGCTTCTGCGGCACGTTCTTGCAACCGTTGGTCGAATGCTTGAATCAATTCCGTATCGTCTGGCTCCACAAGATGTGCGTCGCGTTCCAGCAGCGCCAGCGCCTCGGACTCGGAAACGTATTGCCAGTGGTGTACCACATACGTTCCACCCAATCTAAAAAGCGTGATTCCCCTATCTGGCTCATTTTCATTGCGCCGAACTTCTGTCTCAACTTCTTTACCATCCAAGGTCAGGGTTACTTGCCTTGTTGTCACGTCGTCACGTTCGGCGATGTACAGCTTCATTAAACCATCTGGCTCGAAGAAATGGTCGAATGAATCGCTTTGGAAGAGAGTGTGAACGACGCCTGGGTCCGTGTTTCCGTAGACCAACTCGACATAGTTGGGTCCTTCCAAGTAGGTTGGGCCAAAGATGTGAGGCGTCTCTTCTGGCTCCGGCCAGAGCATGACAGGCTGGAAGTTGACGCGTTCGGGCCAGTTGGCAAGGGTGAGTGATTCAGTCGCTATGATGAAGCCGAAGGGAACCGTTGTCAGAAGCAGCAACAGCAGCAGGCCGCCCGTGAGGAGAAGGGTAAACTTTATGGTTCGGTTCATGGAAGCGTTTCAGTTGTGGACGTTCCTGCAAACAGCGTCGCGGCTGCCAAGCCCACAATCAGTAAAAGCAAAACGTACCGAAGCTTTGTGGGGACAGAAGCGGAACCGCGTTTAGATACCTACAGCAGCCATACGGCCGGTAGGGCGATGGGTAAGAAGAGTATAAATACGCTTGCCAGGACGGCGGCTGGTGGGTTGTAGTAAGCGCTCGTCAACAGCAGTGCGCTGGCGGATAGAAGCGCTGACCGCCCGCTGAGCCGTAGATTCACCCAGCACAAAAGTAATCCGACGGCAGCGGCAATCGCCAGCGGAAGCATAATCAGCTGCTGCGTCGTGGTAAAATCCTCCGGATTTGTGAGAGGAAGCAGCCAGAATGCCAACTGCACAGCGCCTACACCTATCGCAATCGCTTTGGGCAGGGCATGTTGTTGGACTGCGAAAAGCTTAAAACGCACAATAATGCCTCAAGCGTCCACTTTAAACTGAATCCTGTCAACTGCGTACTGCAATGTCAAAAAGACAACCAAGTAGACTATCAGCAGAACGGATAAGGGCAACACTTCGGGATAAGTGCGCTGTTGGTTTGTCGATAGGAGGCTTTGTAAAGGTGGGAGAAAGAGGAGTGTGAAAGCTGTTACCACAATGAACGCGAGGTTGATCAGTGAAAAGGTGAATATCTTTTCAACCTTCTGGTGAAGCGTATCCAAGCGAATCATTTTCAACACCAAGAACAGCCCGCCGATCCCCACTATCAAAATGGCGACGACAAAGCTGGGGATCAGCCCCTGGTTGAAGAACTCGTACAAGCGATACTGCCAGCTAGATATGTTTAGGGGCGGGGCATCATCACCCCAAGGTAGAGTGGTGGTGAAGGTCACGACCATAACCAGCCAGAAGACAACGATTGACGTAGCGATGGAAAGTAGTGAGCCAACGCTTAACAGTACGTACTGTGCTTTTGCGTTCGCTGTTTTGGCATAATGTGTGGCTCCAAGGCATATTGCGAACGCAATCAAAATGATTAAGACATTTGTCGGAAAGTCTCGCGCCACCATTTTGGGTCCTCAAGTTAAGGTTACAAAGGTAAGAGCTTGTTCACTAGGATAAGTTCTCACCTGTGTAACCATTATAATGCTACTTTGGCGTTGCCCCTTCTGGTGGTGAGAACGTGAAAAGGTCATTTGGTAATTCTGGATTATACTCCACCTGCAAAGGAATCTCTTGCATTGTATAACCACCGACCTCAGTGATTTTGCTTCCCAATAGCGTGTAGTGCTCGGTATCAATCCATAGCTCAATGAGTGCTATATTCTCGTCAGAAATTTCACTGCCAGTTGGTACAGCCTGAAGATGGAACACGCGACGCCCTGCAAGTTCCTTGACTTCCCGCATAGTGAATTCGAAGTTACTTTGTATATTTTGTACAAACAAACCGAGTGCATCGTTTGTCAACCCATCTTTGCTCAGGTAAAGTTCAGAGTCTGAATATGAGTTGTCAGCCGCATCGTAAAATTGCACCTTGCTACCATTCTGAACTGATAAAGTTATCAATTCGCCATCGGCGTCACGAATTTCTAGGCGTGAGCGTCCTACCCCATCGTTCCACCTCTCCACAAAAGACACATATGTCTCACCGCCCTCGGTAATGTAACTGGATTCTTGGGTAAGATGAATAGCTTGTTCGTTTTCAAGTGATTGTTGAATGTGAGCTACTACTTCATCAGCGGAAGGAGAGAAGGTACAAGCGTACAGAGCAAAGGCAAGCAACAAAGCCCAAACACCAATAGCTAGTTTATGAATTTGTCGCATTTTGTATCACCTCTCAATGATTGGACTAGTGTTTCAACAATCTTGTTTTGGCGGGTACGGGCACGCCATGGCGTGCCCGTACGGTGGCCGCCGCATCCGTCAAACTTTGTCTGTTCAACTACTAGGTTTGATGATAGAGAATTTTGGGTCACCTGAGTGACGCTAATTGCCTGGTAAGTTGCGCGAATTCACTCAAGCAAATTCACGCAACTTACTGCGTCGAGCATGACGTGCTAAAGCCAATTGGATCGCACGTGGGCGTGCTGACTCCGCCAGCCTTTAGAATGTTATGTTCATGTCAGTAAATACGCAGTTGGTATAACTTCATTACAGACGCAGGAACTGATTAGGGTTTCGTAAGAAAAAGCCGCGACCTCACGTAGTTCGCTCCCCCTGCTACTGCTACCGTGGTATTACCGGCGCAGAGGTTTGCAGAGTTCCAGTTCCAAGCAAATCCGTTTTCAGACAAACTGCCATCAGCCAGAAATGCAAGTTGCACCTGAGTCGATGAAGTAGTCCAGCGGATGGCATCTGGATTACTTGAATTGTAGTTCGCAAAGTAGAACATGTAATCGATATCTGGTTTGGAGTCACATGGATATGCTCCCGTGCTCCAGTTGCTTGCTTGCCTCCATGACCGATTGCCCCATGAGCTATGCTCGATCAGTTGTTGCCAAACCGGAGAGTATGATGCGATTACTTCACCACTGTTCTCGCCATCTTCAGAAATTGCGACGTCTTCTGCAAGTTGCTCTTTGGCTTTCTCTTCAATCTCCAAATACTTTTCGTTGAGAACTTCAGCAACGAATTGAGATTCTGTCCCGTTGAGTTTGTTACTCTAATTGCTAAGTTCGGGCGTCAGAGATTCAGCGAGGAAGAAGCTGACGGTGTGAGCTAAAATTTTCGTGGTCGTCCGTGAGATGAGGCCGGAAAGCGAGCGAGAGCCAGGGGACTCCAAGGAGAAGACGGTGGTCAGCACGCTGAACGCCGTTTCGATGCCGTGGCGCAAAAAGCCGATGATCCGTTGAATGGAGGCAGGCCACTGTTCTTTCTGATTATCGCGTTTCAAGCACAAGAGCAGATGGTCGCCTGCTGCCCACAGTCGCTCTTCCAACTCGGCAGAGACGTAGCCCTTGTCGGCAATGAGCACCAGTCCCTGACGCTGTTCGAGCAGCGGAATCAAGGGCTTGCGGTCATCGTAGGAGCCCGGCGCCAGCAGCCAAGTGTCGACCATTTGGTCAAGCATCACCGTCATGTGACAGCGGGGGCCGAAGAACTTGCTCTTTTTGCTGGGGCAGACGCCGAACCATTCGTCTCGCCACGCAAAGGGAATGCTCGTGCACCGGCTACCCCGCGTGTAAGTACAGATGGGGATCGGCGCGCTGTCGACCAGACGCAGCTGTGCGTCCTCTTCGGCCAGCGGATGGCACGCACGCCACTGGTCGCGCAAGCGGCAGCGAATCTCCTCCATCATCTCGGCCAACGCGTGCCGTCGTCGATTAAATCTCGACTTCTCCAGCAGATGCGGAAACATGTCCAAATGATACTGCCCAATGAAGTGCAACGTCTTGTCCTCGTCGCCGTCAAAGACCATCTCGCCGAACAGGGCTAGCGTAATCACCTCGCTGTCGCAAAAAACAGCGCCTTTCGTCGGCGCATACTTCCGGTTAGGGAAGAACTGCGCCTTCAACGCCTGGCATTCGTCATCGATCAGCACAAAGGTGGTGGTCAGAATCGCTTCCCACGGGCTTTCCGTTATATAATCAGTCAGGCCTCTCATGCTTTTTCTCCTGGAATCAATGTTTGAGCACATTTCTTCCACAGAGTTTGAGCATGAGAGGTTTTCTTGTCAATTTTGCCCCCACCGAGCTTAGCAATTAGAGTTTTTGTTGTAAATCTCATCAACTTCTTTGACTGTCATTTTCTCCGCCAGCGCCTTATCAACAAACACTCGAAGCTCCTCTTTCGAGAAGTTCTGAAAGCCTTCTTCACTTTCAGCTAGCGCAGTGCTCGATGTCGTGCTGACCAACGGCATGTACACCTGCGTCGTCAACGCAACTTCAGCCGGTTCCTCATCGACCGGCTCCTCCTGGGCAAAGACCGTAGTCGTGCTGAGAAACAGCAGACCCATCACCAGCAGCACGCCGCACCAGCGCACATTCACCAGACGAACGGATTGTCTCATGGGTTCCTCTCCTTGGGGGAACTGATTGGACTGTGTGTTCGGCCATTCCGAGCACGAGGTAAAGTGTATCAGCTCTTTGCCCGCGCCGACACCTGTAAGTTACCAGTCTTTCTCCCCTGTTTTTGCAGGGGTTACGATCCTGGCGGATTTACCAGGTTGATGCAAAAGGAAAAGGCGAGGCCGACAGCCACCGCCTTTATTCCACCCTCGCCCTGCCCCAACATCACACCTTCAACCACCCCTGCTTGATCGCTTTGACAACCACATCCGTGCGGTTGCGCGCATCGAGCTTGTTGAGCAAATTTTCCACGTGGTAAGTCACGGTGGTCGGCGAAATGCTCAGGGCGATGGCAATCTGCGCGTTGGTCGCGCCGGTGGCGAGGTGTTCGAGCACTTCGCGCTCGCGCGGAGTTGGCGCGGTCGATGGGCCGCCGCTCATCAAGGTGACAACGTGTGTCATGACCGAGGCGCTAAAGTAGGATTCGCCTTTGGCAACGGCGCGAACGGCGGCGACAACCGCGTCAGCGGTTTCGCTTTTCAAGATGTAACCCTTTGCGCCAGCGGCCACCATATTCTGAATGTACGCTTTGTTGTTGAAGGCACTCAGCGCCAAAATCTGAGTGGCTACCTCCAGCTTCACGATTTCTGCGGCCACGACAGCCCCGTGCATGTCGGGCAGCTCGCAGTCCAGCACGGTGACCGTGGGCGCAAGGCGTTGCACTTGCGCCAGGGCCGCTGCGCCGTCGCTGGCTTCGCCAACCACCTCGATATCCTCGTTCTGCTCCAGCAGCGCGCGAATGCCCGACAGCAGCGACGGGTGGTCGTCGACGAGTAAGACTTGGATGTGGTTGTTCATAGATAACCCTTCAACGGCACTCAAATAACACTACTACACTGTCACGCAAATTATGAGGAATTAAACGTAGGTGCGGTTTTCAACCGCACGAGCCAGATATACCTTTCGCTTCTCTTGGAACCGAAAGGGTGGGTCATGATTGCGCAGCTGAAAGCAGCGCCTACGTAACTCCCTGGCACTTGCCCGACGCTGTACTGCTTCGTTAACAACCGGGCCGTTAGCGATTGGAGATTGGCAGAGCCGAGATTAGAAAATTATCGAACCAACCAATTACTAATTACCAGTTACCAACCACCCAATCTCATAAAGCACCCCTTAATCTGCCCGTTCCGCCTCTCTCCGCAGCAGCGAATCAAATTCTTCGCTGGCGTCCTGCATCTTCCCCGGCTGCCGCGTGAGGCTAAAGGCATCCCACTGATCGTCGCCAGGAACCAGATCCAAAAACCAGCAGAGCGCTTGAATCTGCGGCTCGGCGTTGACCTCCGCCAGGGCGTTTGTCAACCAGCCGACGGGGTAATTTTGCGCGGGCGGAACGCCCTGATCCGGCGTGAAGGTGTTGGTGGTGCTGATGTAGACGGGCAAGCCCCGCAGAACGGGCGAGCTGTTGATGACGGACAAAAAGTCTTTGTACACGCGAAAGCCAAACTGCGCGCCGTCCTGATCGGCTCGCGTGAAGTCTGTCCGTGGCTCCTGCGCCGCGTCATCCTCAACCCCTGCGCCCGCCTCGACGCGGCCCGGTGCGTTGAGCGCAAAGCCATCCGGGGCGGCGCGCGGATTGCCCTGCTGCGCTTCCGCCGTGGCGCTTTCAGCCAGCAGCTCGACCAGCGTGTTCATGTACGAGAGCCAGGGCGCGTCGATTGCATACGGCAAGTGACCGCTCTGGTCGTCGCTCCAGGGGCGCAGCGGGCCGACGATCACGCGCACGGCTGGATTCTCGGCGCGCACGCTCTGCACGACGTTGTCCACGCGGGCAACCGGTTCGCCGTATCCGTTAAAAACGCGGGCGTACCACTCCGGCGTCGTGGGCGTTTGCGTCGCAAGCGAGCTGCTGTCGATGGCGTTGTAGCCGCTGCCAACGATGTAGCCGTAAACGTCCCGCAGTCGCTCGTCGCGCGCCAGCCGCTGCACAAAGGCGAGATACTCGTCTAAAGCGAGCAAATCACCCGCCGGGGGCAGCGACTGCCCCTTGTCATAATCGACGCGCACCAACACTTTTAGCCCTTTCTGCGTGGCTGCGTAAACGCGCTCGGCCAGTTCGTCGACTGTCCAATAAGTGTCCTCCTCGCTGTCGGCCCACTGCGCGTAGGTTAAATCCACCACCCAGCCGCTGCGCCCGTGCCAATCGCGCGCCGGGTTGGCAAAGACGACGCACAGCTTTGTCGGATCGGTTGGCTGGGCGGGTAAATCTTGAGCGGGCTGCGTCGAGGCGTCGGCCAACAGATAGCTGCGCCCGCGCTGTCGACAGCCCGTGTGGCAGTCGCTGTAGAAGGCCACCTCCAGCCGCGAGGAAAGCGCCTCCGGCAGCTGCATCGTCCACGTCCACGTCGTCATGGGCACGCCGGTCTGCGTCTCCCAGTCCACAAAGGTGGCCGCCTGGCCGTCCACCGTCAGCCGCACGTGCGCCCACGGCTGCTGATCGGTGATGGAAAGGGTGACGGTGTCGCCCGGCTGCGGTCGCGCCGGCTGGGCAACGACGCGCGGCCACGCTGCGGTCGAGGCCCCGCTGGCTGGGCTAACGATGACCTGGCCGGAGATGGGCGATAGCCAAACGATGAGGGTGACGAGCGAGGCGACGAGGATTGCCGCGGCGGCGACAGCGAACTTGTAGTTTAGATGGGTCATATTGCTATGTCGAGCGAACGGGCAACACAAAGCGCATGGTGGTGCCGGCGGGCTTTTCTGGCGTCGCCGCGCTTTCGCTGGTGCTTTCAATCCGCAGGCGGCTCTGGTGCTGCTGTAGAATTTCGGCAACAATGGCTAAGCCCAGCCCGGTGCTTTGCCCATCGATGGCGCTTTGGCCGCTGGAGGAGAGCACGCGGTAGAAGGGTTCGGTTAGATGGGGCAGATGTTTGGCGTCGATGCCGGGGCCGCTGTCGCTCACCGTGCAGAGGACGCCCGCTTCGTCCTGCTTTAGCGAAATCAGCACCCGATCGCCACGTCGACCGTGGGCAAGGCTGTTGTTGAGCAAGTTGGTAAAAACCTGTTTCAGCTCTTCCGCGTTGCCCACCACGGGCGGCAGCGGCGCATTCGCCTGCACGCGCAACTCGATCCCTTTCTCCTCTGCCCGGCTCCTCCTCGCCCGCGCCACCTCTTCGACCAGCGTCGTCAGCTCCACCAGCTGCGTTTCGGTGTAAGAACTGTTTTCGAGCCGCACCAGTTCCAGCGCGCTGTTGGACAGGTGGATCATGCGCTGCGTCTCTTTCTTGGCATAAGCCAGCGACTGCTTTTTCTGCTCGTCCGAGGTGGCGGGCAGTTGGGCCACCTCCAGGTGGATGGCGATTGTCTCCAGGGGCGTGCGCAATTCGTGCGACAGGCGACCCAGCAGCAGGTTGAAGCGCTGCTCGATCTGCTGCTGCTTGCTCTTGTCCACAAAGAAGGTCAACTCTGTGCCCGCCCAGCTGCTGAACCACCAGCGCAGCCGTCGCTTTGCCCCATCGGATAGAAACTGCACGTCGGATTCAACGCCCAAGTAGTGGCCCGGTTCAGCTTGCGTTGGGTCATCGCTGGCGGCTCTACGCGCAAGCAAGGCGCGGCTTTCGGGCGCGAGCTGCTTCAGCCCTGCCCCCAGGGTGCGGCGCGTATAGGCGTTTAGGTAGGGAGCGCTCCGTCCGGGCAGGGAAGCCACCACGCCAAACGGCGCATTCTCCAGTAGGGGCCGTATCGCCTGCAGGGTGGATTGGGCGCGATGCCGCTGGTCGAGCCAGTAGACGATGCCCAGGGTTATCGCAACAGAGAGCAGGGGGAGCAGGAGGAGTAAGAGGAGCAGCCACTTTAGTTCGATGATGAACATGTTGCTTTGTCGAGCTTGGTCAATCAACAGCGAGCGCGGTGGGTAAGGTTAACACGGCGGCGTTTCTCATGTCGAATTTTGTTGAGCCACCCCGGTAGATCTACCGGGGTAAGAGCTGGTAAAACACGCGGTCCAAGACTGGCAGTTTGACGGTGACAATAGGCCGTCAAATCGTGTACACTGCTTGCGGGTGGCATTCTAAATGCTGGGAATACGCTCTCAAAGGAGAAGCCAACATGCTCGAATCCTTCAAATCAAACCGCGCCCTTTTGCCTAGACTGGCGGCAACGGCAGTCGCCGTCTTGCAGCTGCTGATGTATGTGTCTCCCCTGATCACAAGGGAGGACATGACCACGCCGCAGCACTGGGTCATGACGCTGCTGGCGATTGCGGCATCGGCCGGGTTGCTCTTGTGCTGGGTAAAGCTGCGGCTTGGCGGGTGGGTGGCGTTGCTGTTGGCCGGGGCCTTGCTGCTGGCCAGCGCCTACTACAACCCGCCCGCCGCGCTTCTGTCCAGCGCCCTTGTCTTGTTTGCGCCCGTTGCGCTGCCTGCCATTTGGCTGCTGCGGGCGAGCCGACAGGAGCCGGATTCGAGATCGAGCAGGTGGCGATATATTGTGGTGCTGTTGGTTGTGTTGTTGAGCGCAGCAACGCTGTTTGCCGGTATTAGCATGGAGCAAACCCTTCCCTAGCAATTACACCCCCGCCCGATCCAGCGCCTCCGCCTGCAGCGCAAGCAGCTGCCTGATGCCGCCCCGTGCCAACGATAACATCGCGTCCAGCTCCTCGCACGTAGAGGGTGCACCCTCCACCGTACCGTCCTACCGAGTAATCAGAGGCAAATACCGCTCATGCAGCAAGCAGCCGGGCGGCTCGCGCGTGCGCAGGGCTTCACAGATGGCGAGGTAGGCGGGCTTGGGCTGGTAGGCTTCATTGAAGGGCAGCGCGGCATCCGGGCGACCGGTGTGTTCGGGAATCCACGAGTGCCTGTCGGTGAAGCCCCAGGTGGTGAAGGTGGAGCAAGCGGGCTGTGCGGCGCAAGCGCTGGCGATATTGCCAAACAGAGCGGCCTGGGCGTCGAGCGTTTGCGGCAGCGGCTGCGTGCTGTTCTGGATTTTGACGTCCATCTCCGTCACGGCCACCTGCAACCCCAAATCGGCAAACTGTGCCGCCACCGCCGCAAAGTCCTGGGCGAGCGGTGCATCCTCCACGGCGACGTGCATCTGAAAGCCGACGCCGTGAACCGGGACGCCCGCTTCCACCAGCTCGCTGATCAACTCATAGACCGCCGTTGTCTTGGGGCCAGCCCTTTCCGTGCCAAAGTCGTTGTAGTAAAGCTCCGCGTCGGGGTCGGCTTCGTGGGCCCACTGAAAGGCGAGGCGGATGTACTCCGGGCCAATGGTGCGCAGCCAGAGCGAATCGCGCAGCGAGCCGTCCGCCTCCACCGCTTCGTTGACCACGTCCCACTGGTGAATGCGCCCGCGATAGCGACCGACCGTGGTCAGGATATGCAGCCGCAAGATTGCTTTCATTTCGGCCCGTGTAAATTCCGTCTCGAAGAGCCAGCCCGGTAGCTGGCTGGGCGCGACCAGCACGTGGCCGCGCACCTGCATGGCGTGCCCTTCGGCAAAATCCATGAGAAAGTCCGCATCCTCAAAATCGAAATCACCCGGGCGCGGCTGCAGCGCATCAAACTTCATCACCTGTTCGGGGGTGATGAGGTTGTACGTCTGGCGCAGCGTTTGCGCGTAGAGCTCATCCTGCCGCAGCGGCTGGATGGCAACGGCAGCGCCCAGTAGAACGGGGGACTGGGCGACGATGGGCTGGCTGGCTGACAGCCCCATTACGGCGGCAACGGTAACGGTTAGGAAAACGAAGAAACGCAGGACTGGGCGAATAAAAGTGGTCATAGATATATCTCGCGCTGGGGAGCCCGCAGAACAAAAAGCTGTCATTCTTACAGCACAACGAAAAAAGAATGATAAACGATTTCGCGGGAAAAACAAGCGTAAGATAGCGTAGAGCACGCTTTGATTGAGGGGCAGATTGTTCGGTCGATCTCAACCACGGGGCTAAGATTGACCGGGCATCACTCCCGCGATGCCCCTTCCTGCTGCTCCATCAGCCGCGCGGGGAGCGCGAGTGCACGCGACAAAGTCCGCAGCAGCGGCAGCTCGCTGAGGCGGACGCCGTAAAAGGCCGCGCGGCAAATCCCGCCCAGCATCGCCGCGTAGAGCAGCACGATCAGCATGTTGGTTTGGACGTACCCGGGCGGGATCGGCCCGTAGCGCCGCAGTCCCAGGGCGATGCTGCCCAGGCTGAGCAAAATCAGCAAAAACTGACCCCACAGCACGCCGCCGTGAAAGCCGCCGACGCGCGTTTTACGCGTGACGACGTAGCGCGGCTTCTCCCGCCGCGAGCGCAGCGCTACCCAAAAGGCCTGCTGATAGGTCGGAATGTGGCCGACCCAGTACTGCCAGTGTCGCCAGGCGTAGGCAAAGCTGCCGCCGGAGAGGATGATGTAGTAGAGCGCGTTGACGATGATCCACGGGAAGAGCACGGCGCCCTCGATGCCGATAAATTGATCCAGCAGCAGCGACAGCACGGGCACAAAGAGCGCCAGCGGAAAGATAAACGCGGAGGTGATGTAAAACAGCCCCAGCTCCAAATACTGGAAGCGTTGCGCCACCGAAAGCCTGCCCGGCTTGGTTAGCGGGTTGTTGTAGAGAAACATGCGCAGCGTATCCGCCGCCCACGTGCCGCGCTGCTTGAGAATGCCCAAAATGTCGTCCGGCGCGAGGCCGACGCTGAGCACCTCGTTGTGATATTCCGAACGGTAGCCCAGGCTGTGCAGCTCGTAGGAGGTCGTCATATCCTCGACCATGTTCCAGGTGTTAAAGCCGCCCGCCGCTTCCACCGCGCTGATGCGCCAGGCCACGCCGCTGCCGCAGGCAAAGGCCGCGTTGACGCCGTTGCGCCCCAGCTGAATCGAATCGTAGAAGATGCGGTCGCGGTTGCCAAAGGGATCGCCATTGGGGACGACGCACTCCTTGGGCGTCTGCACAAAGGCGACGCGCTCGTCGGTGAAGTAGCCAATCACTTTCTGCAAAAAGCTGGGGTCGATCACCTCGTCCGCATCCTGCGTGAGGATGATGTCGCAATCCGGCTGCGTTTGGTGAATCAGCGGCAGACAGCTGTTGAGGTTGCCCGCTTTGGCGTTCCGCTGCGCGCCGGGGTTGTAGTGCGCGCCGTAGCGCTCGGCCAGCCGCGCCACTTCGGGCCGGTGGCCGTCGTCGCTGATGTAGATGTGGAGCTTCTGCGACGGGTAGTCCAGATTGCAGAGCGAGCGCAGCGTCGGCTCTAGCACGCCCAGGGGCTCGCCGTAGGTCGGAATTACGGCGGCGACGGCGGGCGCGGGATCGGGCAGCGGCAGTGGCGTGCTGCTGCGTGGCCGAAACTGGTTGATGATGTTCAGCCCGATCATCAGCGAAATCCACGTGATGGCGAAGGCGTGCAGCACGGCCACGGGCGAGGGCTGTTGCCACAGCATCTGAATGCTGTGCAGCACGTAGACCTGGCTGAGAAAGAGCAGCGCGCAGCCAGCCACGCGCTGCTTGCGCAGGCGCGTCCAGCGGCCGCGCTGCTGGAGCCAGTAGACCCCCATCACCGCGCCGAGCACGAGCGAGATCGCGGGCTGTGGCCAGAGGTAAGGCCAGCGCTGCGGCGGAAACTGCCAGAGTAAGAAAATATCAAGACCCGCTATCAATAGGCCCAGCAAAACGCCCTTTAGGGTAATCTTGACTGCGCCGAGCGGCGCGCCATTTTTAGTTATTTGAAATTTCATGATGAGTTCAGTTCTTCTACGATGCGGATTCTATGACGCGGAGTCGTCCTCTGCCTTGTTTGGTGCCGCGTATACCCGAATCACAAACGTTGCGCCGCCGGCAATCGTTTCGCTGTCGCTGTGGGCAACGCGGTAGCCCGCAGCCTGCGCCGCCGTTTCCAATTGATAGGTTAGATCGCGCGTGTAGTAGCTGTCGAAGACGAGATAGTCAAAAAATTGCTCGCGAATCGCCAGCTCCATGGCCGCTTCGCCCGCCTGCTCTTTGTAGGTAAAGAAGGTGCTCCACGTGTCGATAAACTGGACGTTGTCGCTCCAGTCCAGGTAAAGATTGTAGGTGGGCGCCCCCTCGGCCAGAATAAAGCTTTCCTCATCCAGCGGCAGCGTCGCCAGGAAATCGACGGTCTCGTTTGCGTGCGGCCAGTTCTGCTCCATGGCGCGAATCTGGCCCGCAAAGAGCTGGAGGCTGCCCACCGCGCAGGCGACGGCCAGCCCCGTCGAAAAGGCCACGTGCCAGCGCTGGGGCAGACGCCGCTGCAGGGGCCAGAAAAATCGGTGCAGCGCCCACCCCGCCAGCGGCGCGAGAAAGAGCAGCGCGTAAACCAGATGCTTGTCCATCGAGCGGATGTTTTGCGAATAGAGATGGTAAGCGGGCAGCAGCGCCCCGCCGAGCAGACAAACCCCCGCCACGGCCCGGTGCTCTACCCTGCGCGAGAAGAGCAGCAGCACTGCACCCACCGCGGCCACGCTCGCCGGGAACAGGAGCACCTCTTGCAGATCCGTGCCGATTTTGGCCAACGTCGAGGCCTGTGAAGCGTAGGTGCTGACGCCGACAAAGAGCAGCGCCAGCTTGTCCGAAAAGAGCACGCCGTAGGCAGCCAGGATGGCGGCGGCGGGCAGTACAAAAAATTTAAGCAGCCGCATCAAGAGTCCGTAGCGTCGCTGCACGAGCAGCCCCAGCCCCAGCAGCAAGTACAGCGGCGCAAAGACCGCGACGATGTACTTGCTCAAAAAGGAAAGCGCAATGCTGATCGACGCGTAAAAAAACAGGTTGGCCTGCCGCTGTGTATCCCGGTTCTTCAAGCCGTGTACGAGCAGCGCCAGCGACGCCGCCAGCAGCGCAATGCCCAGCACGTCATACGTCGCCAACCGGCCGACAAAGACGCTGGCCCCCGCAAAGCCAAAGACGACCGCCGCCAGCAGCGCCGCGCCGTGCCTGAGCAGCGGGCGCGTCGCCAGGTAGACGGCCAGGATCGCGCTCGTCGAGGCCAGGGCACTCAGTAAACGCGCGCCCCACAGCTCGGCCCCCGTTAGGTAGCCAAAGAGCGCCGCAACAACGGGGTAGAAATACGAGCCAAACATGTAGTTAAGCGCCACAAAGCCCGACGTGCCCCGCAGCGCCTGCTGTCCGTTGACAATGTAAATGGCCTCATCCACAAAGGCCGTGTTGTAATGGAGGTTCAACAGGCGCACCAGCAGCGCAGCGGCCAGCACGAGGCTGATCGACAGGGCTTCGCCCGTGAGGAAGCGGATGTCGATGGAGACTGTTTGCGATTGAACCGGTCGTTCTGGAAAAACGGCTGCCATAATTTATCTTTCGTTCGTGCTGTCTGATTGGTGTAACTAAACGTTAATCGTCACCGTTGACGGAGCGCCAACCAAATGTAACGCCAAAAAAAAGGCACAGCCGTTTCGGAGCCGAATAATCTTGTCATTCCCGCGAACGCGGAATCCATCTTGGTCGCGCCTGGATTTCCGTCTTCACGGGCATGATAAAATTCGGCGCGTCCGCTGACCGCCGCGACTACGGAGCGTTTCTTAGTAGCCACCAAACACGGACGTGCAGCACACGTAAAGAAACGGGCTGGCCGGATTTTTCTCACTCGGTTCGTGAGTGGAACATGGATTCCCGCGAAGGCGGGAATGACAGGGCTACGCGGCTTCCACGACCGTCGCGACTACAGAGCATTTCTTGGTAGCTCACGGGTCGGCGCGGCGTTGGCCTCCTCAGATGACAATCATTCAGAAAAAGCCGCATCTGAGGATGCTCTCTCCGCGCCTCCTCCGCGCCCCCACGCTACAATTTCTTATCCGTCTCCGAAAAGCCAATTCTTTACGGAGCCCGGTAAACCTCCACCACGATTTCCCGGTCCTGCAGGCCGCGCACGGTGGTGCGCTCGCTGTGGACGAGCGCGTAACCGCTCGCCTGGGCGGCGGTCGCCAGCGCCTCGCTCAGCGGGGGCGTGAAGTAGTAGTCGAGAATCAGGTATTGGAAGTAGCCCTCCTCGACGGCGCGCAGCATGGCTGGCTCGCCGCGCTCGCCGCCGTACTCGAAGTGCAGCCCCCAGGTGTTAAGCAGCGGCTCCGCTTCGCCCCGCGCCAGATAGTAATCGTAGACCTGCCCGCCCTCGGCCAGGATCGGCGTCTCCGGCGTGATCGGCTCGCTCCGCAAAAAGTCGACCGTCTCGGCGACGCTGGGCCAGCCGTGCTGCAGCATCCACGTCTGATCCTGCCAGACGAGAATCGCCACCAGCAGGAAGGCGGCGAGGAACGCTTGCGCTACAAAGCGGCTGTGCTCTGCCGGTAGCCCTGCATCCAGGGCGTCGCCCAGCTTGGTCAGGCCGACGCCGGCCAGCGGCGCGAGAAAAAGCAGCGCGTAGACCACGTGCTTGTCCATCGAGCGCATCCCGGAGGTGACGACGTGGTAAGCGAGCAGCGTCGTCCCGGCCATCCACAGGACGGCCAGCGTCGCGCGGGCGACGACGCGTCGGCGCGGGCTCTGGTCGGCCCCTTTGCCGCCCAAGAGCACGGCGACGCTGCCGAGGAGGGCCAACACCAGCGGAATGCGCAGCGTGTACAGAATTTGCTCGAAGACCAGCGCGCGCGGCATGGATTGGCTGGTGAGATTCATGAAGTTTGACCAGAAAATTACCAGGTCGCGCCAGTAGGCGACGGTGTAGGCCAGCAGCAGAAAGAGCAGCGGCAGCATAAAGCAGACGAAGAGCACAAAGGCGCGCTGTCGCCGAATCTGGAGGCCGTAGACCAGCAGCAGCAGCCCCGCCACGGGCAGAAAGGCCAGCGCAATATACTTGCTCAAAAACGAGAGCGTAAAGAAGATCGAGGCGGCGAAGAGCAGCGTGCGCTGCATCCGCGGCCTCGATTCCGTGAGCCCGTAGGTCAGGCTCGCCGCCCCCACCGCCTGGGTGCAGATGCCCAGGCTGTCGTAGGTCGCAAGCTGCCCTACAAAAACGCTGGCTCCAGTAAAGCCAAACACGATCATCGCCATCAGCGCGGACATTTTGTCAAACAAGCGGCGCGTCATCAGGTAAACGCTAAAGGCGGCAACGGTGCTAAAGAAGGCGCTGGCGACGCGCGCGCCCATCAGCCCCGAACTAAAAACCGAGCCCGCCACGGCGGCGGTGACCGGATAGAGATACGAGCCCGTCACCCACTGCATGGCGTTGTCGCTAAAGTTGGCGGTTAGGATGCGCTGCCCAATCGTGAGATAGATGGCTTCGTCCACAAACGCCGTGTTGTAATCCAGGTTAGTCAGGCGGATCAGCAGGATGATGGCCGTCGCGGCAGCCACCATCACCATGTGGGTGTTGAGCCGCTGCGTGCCCGCGCGCGCGGCTTGCCCTTTAACTAGAATAGTCATGGTGAGCTACACCCCATTCAACCGCAGCTTCCAGACCATCAGCGCCGCTTCACGCACAATGCCCAGCGACATCTTCGATTCGCCCGCTTCGCGATCGGGAAAAATAATAGGGATCTCCAGCATCTGCAAGCCTGCCCGATAACAGCGATAGTTGAGCTCCACCTGAAAGGCGTAGCCATTCGACTGGATAGCCGTTAAATCAATTTGCCGCAGGGCAGCCGCGCGAAAGCACTTGAAGCCGCCGGTGCAGTCGCGGATCGGCAGCCCCAAGACGGTGCGCGCATAGAGGCTGCCGCCCTTACTCAAAATCTTCCGCGTCAGCGACCAATTCTCCACGCGCCCAAAGGGAATGTTGCGCGATCCCAGGACGACATCCACACCCTGTTCCGCGTTAACCAACAGCTGGGACAAGTAGCGGGGCTGGTGGGAAAAATCGGCGTCCATCTGGCAGATGTAGCGAGCGCCCATCCGCAGCGCCTGCTGAAAGCCTTCGACATACGCGCTGCCCAACCCGCGCTTGCCGGACCGCTTGAGCAGGTGGACGCGCGGCATCTCGGTGGCCAGCTCGGCGACCATATCACCCGTGCCGTCGGGCGAATCGTCGTCCACGATCAGAATGTCGAACTGGCTGCCCTGCGCCAGCACGTCGGCAATCAGCCGCTCAATGTTGGCGGCTTCGTTGTAGGTGGGCACAATGACGAGGCAGTGGGGGGGCGAGGCGTCGGGGCTGGAATCGAGGACAGTCGTTAGATAAGCGCCGTTATGCGACTCGCGGTAATCGGCTGGCGAGCGTTGCGGTCGATCAAGCGGCTGTCGCAGCCGTTGAAAGTTGAGCGGATGAAATTTGAACTGAACACGTACTGCAGAACGAATGTGCTGCAGAAAGCTCCGGGGGAAGAGCTGACGCATGGCATTCTCCAATCTAGTTGAATAAGTTAAACAACAAAAACGGCTTCCGTATTGCTAAATAAAGAAGTGCAACAAAAGGCCGCAGACGCTAGAAGCGACTACAGATGGGCACAGCAAATCAGTTGGACAACGGGAGAACAGCGAAGAGAGAACTGCTTGCGGCAATTGGTTGCGACTGGGCCGATGGAGGGGTCCGTCGCTCCGAGTAAAGCGGTGGCCTTACGCAACAAATATATTACTTGCGGGGCGATGCGTCAAGCCGATTTTGGCCGAAAAGCCTTACAGTTTGATAACATATTGTAAGTTTTACAATATCTGGTGACGGAATCGAATTGTGGGAAAATATGTTTGGCAGAATTGCAGAATAACGTGGGGAAGCTTTGGCTTTTTGATGGGTGATTGTGAGGGACTCCGCAGGCGCTGCTTGCAGCTGCGCAATCATGCTTTGCCCCTTCGCTTTGGATAAAGCGAGCGGTTGGCTTTGACTGTGCGGCTGCAAGCCGCGCCTACGATTGACTCTCGCCATTACGATTACACTGTACTAATACAGCGACGCCCTCATCAAATCTCCGCTCGCTCCAACGCCTCCGCCTGCATCGTAATCAATTCCTCAATCCCCGCCTGCGCCAGCGCCAACATCGCGTCCAGCTCCCCGCGGCTAAAGGGCGACCCCTCCGCCGTGCCCTGCACCTCGACAAAGCGACCGTCGCCCGTCATCACCACGTTGAAATCCACATCGGCGGCGACATCCAGTTCGTAATCCAAATCGAGCACCGATCGCCCGTCGACGAGGCCGACGCTAATGGCGGCGACGGGCTGCTGTAAAATGGCGTTGGCGTCGACAGTAGCCTCGCGCGCGGCCAGCCGACGCACGGCCAGCGCCAGCGCCACGTAAGCACCGGTGATCGACGCCGTGCGCGTGCCGCCATCCGCCTGCAGCACGTCGCAATCCAGAATAATTTGGCGCTCGCCCAGCGCCTCCAAGTCGACGGCGGCGCGTAGGCTGCGCCCGATCAGCCGCTGGATTTCCTGGGTGCGGCCTTTGGGACGGCTCGTCTCGCGCTGGATGCGGCGACCCGTGCTGCGCGGCAGCATGGCATATTCTGCCATGATCCAGCCGTGTGGCTTCTTGGCGTGCTTGAGCCAGCGCGGCAGCGATTCGTCCACGGTCGCGTTGCAGAGCACGCGCGTCTCGCCCATGCTGATCAGCACCGAGCCTTCGGGGTAGTCGATGAAGTCCAGTTCGAAGTGAACGGGGCGTAGTTGATTGAGGTCGCGGGGGGTGGTCATGTAGGTCTCCTGGTGGTATAAATTTAGTGGAGGCTATCTCGGTCAGTGCAAGCACATGTGAACGATAGTGAAAACAAAAAGTCCACCCGACTCGCGGATGGACTTTGGTGTGGAGCTAAAGGGACTCGAACCCTTGACCTCTACAATGCCATTGTAGCGCTCTCCCAACTGAGCTATAGCCCCGTATTTAGTTGTTAGTGAATAGTTATTAGTGATTAGCAGAAACAGGGAGGATGAACACCTGCCCACTACTCACTCGCAACTAAACACTAATAAGTGGAGCTGAGGAGACTCGAACTCCTGACCTCTACAGTGCGATTGTAGCGCTCTCCCAACTGAGCTACAGCCCCTCGCGATTCTATTCGGACGCAGTATTGCGTGCGAGAGAAAAGTATACCAAGCGCGACGCACGCCGTCAAATTTGACGAGATTGGAGATTGGTAATTAGAGATTGGTTGGCTCGACGGTTCACCAATCTTCGGTTACCAATCTCCAATCCCTACTCCGCCGCCCGCTCGCGCTCCACCAGCAGCCGACGCAGGATTTTCCCAGACGACGATTTAGGAATCTGCTCGATCACCTCGACCCGGCGCACCTTTTTGTGGGGCGCGACGCGCTCGGCCACGTGGGCCATTACCGCCTCCGGCGACAGGTCACTCGTTAGCACCACAAACGCCTTGGGAATCTCGCCCGCCTCCTCATCCGCCACCGGAATCACCGCCGCATCGGCAATGGAGGGGTGCGTCAGCAGCACCGCCTCCAGCTCGGCGGGGGCAACCTGGAGCCCCTTGTACTTGATCAGCTCCTTCACCCGATCCACAATAAAGAAGAAGCCGTCATCGTCCACGTAGCCGATGTCGCCGGTGTGATACCAGCCCTCGTCGTCGATGCTGTCGGCTGTCGCGTCGTCGTTGTTTAGATAGCCGCGCATCTTCTGCAGGCCGTTGACCAGCAGCTCGCCCTCCTCGTTCGGGCCCACCGCTTCGCCCGTTGCAACGTCCACCAGCTTGGCCGTTGTGCCGGGCACGAGCTTGCCGATCGAGCCGATCCGCACGGCCTCCGCCCGATCCTCGCCCAGGTGAGTCACCGGGCTCATCTCCGTCATGCCGTAGCCCTGGTTGATCACGCAATTGAGGCGTTCGATGCAGGCGTTGGTCACCTCGGCGCTCAGCGGCGCGGCCCCCGACGTGATGATCTTGAGCGCCGAGAGGTCGTACTGATCGACGAGTGGGTGTTTGGCCAAGCCGAGCACAAGGGGCGGCGCCAGATAGGCCCGCGTAATTTGGTGATCCTGCATGAGCTGCAAAAATTGCTCCATCTCAAAGCGCGGCATCGTCACCAGCGTCGACCCCTGGCGCAGCGCCAGATTCATCAGCACCGTCATGCCGTAGATGTGGTAGAAGGGCAGGATGGCGATCAGCCGCTCGTCCTGGGAGACCTGCGCCAGGGGCAGGGCCTGCTCGACGTTGGCCACCAGGTTCAGATGGGTCAACATCACGCCCTTGGGCAGCCCGGTCGTGCCGCTCGAGTAGGGCAGCACGACGAGGTCGTTGGCCGGATCGATCTGCGGAGTCGGCGGCTCGCCCTCCTGCATCAACGCCGAGAATGGGGTCGCCCCCTCGGCTTCGCCCAGCACAAATAGCTCTTCGATACCGCACCGCTTGGCGGCGGCCCGTGCTTTCTCTAAAAACGTCGGGACCGTCAACAGATATTTCGCACCAGCATCCTTGAGCTGCTTCGACAGCTCGTCCACCGTGTAGAGCGGATTGATCGTCGTGTTGATGCCGCCCACCGACGCCACCGCGTGAAAGGCAATCGCATATTCGGGCAAGTTTGGTAGGTAAATCGCAAAGACATCGCCGTGACCAAAGCCGCGCGTTGCCAGCCCCGTGGCCACCTGCCGAATCGCGCTGGTGAGCTGCCCATAGGTTAACTCGCGCCCGCTGGGTCCGTCGACAATCGCCACTTTGTCCGGCCACTGGTCTGCGTGCTCGAAGACGTAGTCGGTTAGCGTTTGGTTGGTTGAAAACTCAATATCGGGGTAGGGGCTGTGAAAAATCAAGGGGCTCCTCCTTGTGGCGTGCGCTGCTGGATGGGGAGATATTTGGTTGGTGTAGCAACTTGGGATGTCTGTAACTGTAGCGCAGAACTTTGCGTTTGTAAACTCGATATCAGTAAGTGATAGACCGTCTCTTGCTGAAACCCAACGTCTGCACGATAATGTGTATTATAGGAACAAGCTGACGAATTGTGAACCACATATGACTTTTCTTTTCTGGAATCTCAACAAAAAGCCCCTTCAACAACTCATTGCTAATCTGGCTGTCCAACACGAAATTGACGTGTTGGTATTTGTCGAATGTAATTTTTTCCCTGCAAGCCTGCTGAAGTTGCTGAATCGAGAGAATCAAGCCGACTACTTTTATCTACCCAGCCAGTGTGACAAGGTACAGATATTTGCACGATTTCCAAATCAGTTTGCGCCCCCCGTTTTTGAATCGAGCCGTTTTACCATCCGTCACGTATCATTACCTTCACACACTAATTTTCTGCTTGTAGCTACACATTTCCCTAGCAAATTACACTGGTCAGATGCCAGTCAAGCTACAGAAGCAACGCTGCTATCGAGTGAAATTAAAAGCGTTGAGCTTCAAATTGGGCATAACAGAACCATCTTTGTTGGAGATTTCAACATGAACCCTTTCGAGGATGACATGGTGAAGACCGACGGCTTTCATGCCGTTATGGACGGAAGAGTGGCCAGCGGGATTCAGCGGACGGTACAGGAGCGCTCGTTTCCCTATTTCTACAACCCGATGTGGAGTCTTTTGGGTGATATTTCGCCGGGACCCTCGGGAACATTTTACTACCGCAGTTCCACGCATAAGGCTTACTTTTGGAACATGTTTGATCAAGTGCTGATCCGCCCAGAGCTTCTGAGCCGCTTTCGTACGGAAACCCTTCGCATACTCGATACGGATGGCTCGTCTTCTTTTGTGAATTCGAGAGGGACGCCTGACAAAGGGGCAGCTTCGGACCACTTGCCGATTTTGTTTACAATGGACTTGCAGCAGACCCGCCTATGAACATGGAGAAACAAATAATGAAATCAATTGACTTATGGCCTCCGATAGAGCAAGATGACGCTGTCGCGCCCGTGGCCGTCATTAAAGAACAAGCAGCGCTGCTGGGACAGAAAACGAGAAACTTGGTAACTGCTGAGGTCGCTCTGCTTGCCACTCGTGAACACTCTTCAACAGATATGCCTGTGGCTTGGCAGAAGGCGATTTCTACCTTGACAAAGTTCAACCCCGATAACTTTCAGTATGGGTTCTATATCGTTGCTTCGCCATTAGGCAACTACCGCTACAGGCTTTTTACCTTTTCATATGGTATGGAGCTGTATCCAGTTCGTTTCCATCTCTCGGACATGCCAGAATTTACAGGTGAACAAAACGAGGGATCAGTCGAAGTGAAAGACGAGCAGGAGTTAATCGAAACCTTAGGGGCACTGTTAAATTCTAAGAAAACAAAGCAAGTCATTCAATCACTGCTCGCTCAAATCAACGCCCTATCTACAAACGGTGCGTAAGCCTTTCCCTTAAATTGAAGAAATGATGGTTATGACACCCTTCCAGCCCGCCGCCCGCGTGCGCGGCTTTGGCGAAACCGTCTTCGCTGAATTTACCGCGCTGGCCAACCAGCACGGCGCGATCAACCTCGGCCAGGGCTTTCCCAACTTTGCCGCGCCGGACTTTATCAAAGAGGCCGCGCTCCACGCCATCGGCAGCGACATGAATCAGTACGCGCGCGGCGTCGGCCACCCGCGGCTGGTCAACGCGCTGGCACAGGTCTACGGCCCGCTCTTTGGACGCGAGCTTGACCCGATGCGCGAGATCGTCACCACCACGGGCGCGACCGAAGGCATCTTTGCCACGATCCAGGCGCTCGTCGACCCCGGTGACGAGGTCATCCTGATCGAGCCCTTTTACGACAGCTACCCGGCGGCGACGATCATGGCGGGGGGCACGCCCGTCTACGTACCGCTGCGCCCCGCCCTGCCCAGCGACAACAACGGCGCTGAAACGTCGTCCAACGACTGGGTGCTGGACCGCGACGAGCTGGCCGCGGCCTTCAGCGAGCGCACCCGGCTGATCGTTCTCAACACGCCGCAGAACGCGCTGGGCAAGGTCTTCCGTCGCGACGAACTGGCGCTAATCGCCGAACTGGTGCAGAAGCACGACGCCTACGTGCTCAGCGATGAGGTCTACGAGTGGATGTTTTATCCGGAGACAAAGTCACAAAACGGCAGCGGGCCCGCGCGCGAGATCGAGCACGTGCGCATTGCCACGCTGCCCGGTATGTGGCCGCGCACCGTCACGCTGGGCAGCGCGGGCAAGACCTTTTCGGTGACGGGCTGGAAGATCGGCTGGGCGATTGCACCGCCCGCGCTGGCGCACGCGATTTTTATGGCCCACCAGTGGATTCCCTTTTCGGTGGCGACGCCGCTGCAGGAGGCCGTGGCCGCCGCGCTCGAGCAGGTGGAAGAGCGCAGCTATTTTGAAGAATTGCGCACGATGTATCACGCCAAGCGCGACAGGCTGCTGGCCGTCCTGCGCGACGTCGGCCTCGCGCCCATCGTGCCCGATGGCTCCTACTTTGCCCTCGTCGACACCAGCCGCCTGGATGTGCCCATCGATTTAAGCGCGCCGGATGCCTGCCGCGACGTAGCCGTCTGCCGCTGGCTCACAACGGAGATCGGCGTGGGCACGATTCCGCCCAGCCCCTTCTACGCCCCCATGGATCAGCACCTGACGGACAATTTGGCCCGCTTCTGCTTCTGCAAAACCGACGAGATGCTGGACGCCGCGGCGAGTCGACTGCGCGAGCGGCTACCTCATTACATTCGAGATTAGTAATTCGTAATTGGTAATTGGCAGACTCCACGACCAATCAATTACCAGTTGCGAGCTACCAATCACTGACCAGCTGGACGGAGAACCATCCCTATGGACGCATCCATCATTGGCCCCGTGCTGCTTATTCTTTTCCTCGTCGCGATTGGGGTGGAGCGGGCGGTGGAAATTATTTGGAATTACGTGGAGTGGGGGCTGCTCAACACGAGCGCCTGGCAGCCGAGCGACCTGAAGTCGCCGCGCTACCAGCAGTTCAAGAGCGGCACGAGCCTCGTGGTCGGCATCGTCTTTGGCCTGTTGATCGCCAATTTCACGGGGATGCGCCTCTTCGAGTATCTGCGCCCGCTTGCGCCCGAAGCGCTCGCCAGCCTGCCCGTCGTCTGGGACGTGCTGCTCACGGGGCTGATCCTCGGCGCGCTGACCAAGCCGCTGCACGACCTGCTCGGCATCATCGCCCAGACGCGCAACCTGCTCGCCAACTCCGCCATTCGCCAGCGCGAAGCCGCCGGCGCCGAGCTCGCCGAAAGCGTGCTCAAGCTCGCCCAAAGCGACGCGCAGATGATGTTGGACGTGCCGGGGGTAGGCCCCGCGCGCTTGTCGGCGAATGAGAATGGGGAGGAGCCAGCTCAATCCGAGATGGGGGCGGCGGAGCGCTATGCGGAGCTGGTGCGAAATCGGATTGCGATGTAGGGTGTCAAACGCGAGGAGCGCGCACGCTCTCGTCGCGCGGGCCTACCCAGGTACCCAATCTTATGGAAGCGATCCGGCACGGGGCGTGCC
Organism: Caldilineaceae bacterium; assembly: GCA_965213535.1. GTDB lineage: Bacteria > Chloroflexota > Anaerolineae > Caldilineales > Caldilineaceae > JBCCFC01. Next base: position 3,155,507 of record OZ243888.1, on the reverse strand, counting down.
TACTCCGCAAGTGTTTAATCCCCCTTACTCCCCATTCTCCCCTACTCCCCACTGCCCTTCCCCCACCCCTTGGACTGCAAATCCTCCTTCAGCGTCGCCAGCGTCCGAAAATAGAGCGACTTGATCGCGCTCTCGCTCTTCTGCATCGTCTTGCCAATCTCCAAATTCGAGAGCCGACTTTGCAGCTTGTAGAGCACCAACTGCCGCCGGTCGTCCGGCAGCCGTGCAATGGCCGCCCACAGCGCATCCTCGGCCTCCGCCCGCTCGACGGCCTCCTGCGGCGATTCGTCCTCCATCTCGGAAAGCCGATCCAGCAGCGACCACGAATTCTCCAGCGGCAGGGCGCGGCGCTTCTGGTTGTCGCGGTGCCAGTTGGCCACGAGATTGTGGGCGATGCGATAGAGCCACGCGGCAAAGGGCAGGCCGCGATCCTCGTACGAATCGAGCTTGGCGTAGGCGTTGGCAAAGGTGTTGGCCGTCAGGTCTTCGCTGTCCTCCTGGTTGCCCACGCGTCGCGCAATATAGGATTGGATGCGTTCCTTGTAGCGCTCGTAGAGCTCGCCAAAGGCCTGTGGGTCAAAGCGGGCCTGCTCCACAAGCTGCGATTCGTCCGCACCGGCGTTCTCCCCAGCGTCGGGCTGGGGCGATGGTTGCTGCGGCGTCGATTGGTCGTCCGATTTATTTTGATTCCACATCATTGCAGGTCATCTTTCTCAGGGTTTTCGATATTATACGCTTTGTCGAAAATCCGGCAAGCTGTTGGTAAAGAAATAACGCGAACAAGAAATTTTTTAATGCAAAGGCGCAAAGGCGCAAAGAGGTTTGTCGTCGGTTGCGCTGCTCGGCCAAAACACTGTTCTCGAATGTTGATAATCACTGCCCCAACCAGAAGAATGAGCGAACGTTCACCCTTGCGCCTTTGCGCCTTTGCGTTGAATCTGTTGACTTACCCAAACCCTCGTCTATCACTTTCTATTATCTTCATTTCATTATAACAGCAACGGCTTTTCAAATTGGGAATTTACTGTGCTATACTGCACAAACATTTTCAACCCCGGCGACCGTACCCGCTTTCAATTTATCGCTCTCACCGCCACAGGAGGAACCCGTGCGCGTTAGCTGTTTCCAAGAAAATCTAGCCAAAGGGCTCTCCATCGTGGGCCGCGCGATTTCGACGCGCAGCACGCTGCCCATCCTCGGCAACATCCTGCTCGAAGCGCGCGACAACGGCCTGCGGCTCTCGGCGACAAATCTGGAGATTGGCGTCAACTGCTGGATCGACGCCAAGGTGGACGACGAAGGGGCCGTCACCGTGCCCGCACGGCTGCTCACGGACTTTGTCAACGGCATGCCCGCCGAGCGCATCGACCTGGAGCACGTGGTGCGCACGCAGACGCTGCACCTAAACTGCGCCCGCTACCAGGCCAATATCAAGGGCATCGACGCGGCGGATTTCCCGATTATCCCGACGGCGGGCGACGGCTCCGCTGACGATGTCGACGGCGACCAGAGCGACGTGCTGGAAGGCACGCGGCTGGAGCTTGAAGTTGAGGGGCTGCGCAAAATGGTGGACCAGGTGGTCTTTGCGGCTTCCACCGATGAGAGTCGCCCCACGCTGACGGGCGTTGAGGTGAAGTTTGAGCGCGAGCGGCTGGCGATGGCGGCCACAGACGGCTACCGCTTGAGCGTGCGCTCCGTGGCGCTCGACGAAGCGATTGGCGAGGAGATGACGGTGATTGTGCCCGCCAAGAGTCTGGGCGAGCTGGCCCGCATCAGCGCCGACGCCGCCGCTGGCAGCACGATTTTGGTGGTGGTGACGCAGGCGCGCAACCAAATTTTGTTTCGCGTGCAGGGCAAGGGCGAGCGCGGCAGCTTCCGCCGCGTCGAGCTGGTGAGCCAGCTGATCGACGCCAACTTTCCCGACTACCGAGCCATTGTCCCCACCAGCCACGACACGCGCACCGTGGTCGATACGGCGGCGCTGCTCAAGGCGGCCCGCGTCGCCTTCCTCTTCGCCCGCGACAACGCCAACATCATCCGCCTCGCCGTCGAGCCCAACGAGGAGGCCACATCGACCAACGGGGCCAACGGCTACGTTCGCCTCACCGCCACGAGCGCGGAGATGGGCGACAACGTCAACGAAATTGAGGCAATGGTCGAGGGGGGCGAGCTGGAGATTGCCTTTAACGCCAAATACCTGATCGACGTGCTCAGCCAGATCGACGAGCCCCAGGTGGTGATCGAAACCACTCAGTCGACCCGCCCCGGCACGCTGCGCCCGCTTGGCATGGGCGAGGACGAATTTCTGCACGTCGTCATGCCGATGCACCCGCCGCGGTAGGACCAGGCTACTCGTTCCCACGCTCTGCGTGGGAATGCATTCTTCGACGCTCTGCGTCGCCGCGTAATAAACAATGCGACAGGGTTGACTGCGTGCGGACGCAGGAGCGTCCAGTGGGGCATTCCCACGCAGGAGCGTGGGAACGAGCAGCCCGACGCAGAGCGTCGGGACGCATTTTTATTCCGGCACAACCAACTCCTGCCCCACCCGCAGCGCTTCTGGCGACGCCAGCCGATCTTGATTTGCCGCCAGCAAATCAGCAACGCGATTTGCATCCCCGTATAAGTTATAGGCAATAAGCCAGAGCGTATCGCCCTGGCGCGCGGTGTAGCTCTCCGGTAGATCAACGCTCAAATTGACTAAATTGACCTCGCTTGCATCGGGTACGCTTGCCGCCAGTTCCGCAAGCCGACGCCGCTGCGCGTCCATCTCTACGTTGCCCTCCAACCGAAGCACGCCCTCGACGATGCGTGCCTCCACGGGCAGCGTGGCCAGTTCCGTCTCGCCTTGCTCCAGCAAAAAGGTTGCCCACTCAAAGGGCTGCGATGCCAGGGCGACGACGGCGGCGTCCGTGGCGTTGGCGGCCAGCAGCGGCGCGTTGGTCACCGTCGGCTCCAGCGTGATGTCTTGGGTGGTGACCGGCGTCCCGGTGATAGGCGCGCTTACCATCGGTTCCGCTGCCGCCGCAGTGGCTTCGCCGTCAGTATCGTTAACCACGGGCTGTTCCGCTATAGCTGGCGGCTCGTTCGCTGGCGACAGCAGCCGCCAGCCGCCCCACGCTCCCGCGCCCACCAGTATTACCAGCAGCAGCGCCGCGTAGGATGACCAGCGGCGCGGAGCTGGTCGCGCCGATTGAGGGTCTGCGCCCTGTGGCGACCAAACCATTTGATTGCTTCTTGTGCGCTGCCGCTGCACGCTGCGCGTCTTCGCCAACTGCCGAGAGCTGCGGCGACCGGCCTGGTGCGAGCGCAGCAGCCACTCGGCCTCGCCGCGCAGCACGTCATCCAGCTCGATGTGGGCCACGTGGTGGCGCATGAGCTCGGGCTGATCGAGCTGCTGGGCCAGCATCGCCGCCAGCAGCCGCAGCGACGAGTTGCCGCCCGTGCCGTTTACCTGCGTCTGCGCAAAGCCGCGCTCCGCTTCGGCCAGCGCCTCCGCCGTCTCTTGCTGGGCGGCCAAGTTAGCGGCGCGATCGTAGAAATAGCGGACAACAACCTGGCTGGGAATTGCGTCGCGCAGATTTTGGCCGCAGCGGGAGCAGTGGGGTTGATCGGGCGTGATGTGCGCCGTGTGATCGCAGTGGGGGCAGGTGGTCGAGAACATGGGAATCCGGTTGCGCCGATGGGTGCGCACAAAAGATGCGCACGGTGGCGGGAGTTTATCACGATGCGGGGGCGCTCGCAACAACGGAGAGCAATCCACAAAGGACGCGAAGCGACACCGAGGAAGAGGCAAATTGCGTAGGTCACCTTTGCTCCACAAGGTGACTTTATAATTTGAACCCAGCTGGTTGCTTTTTGGTTTGAACTAAACTGACTGCCCTTACGGGGAAGATATGATTGTCACATAGCGGAGCATATGTGGCCCACGGTAGTCTGGGAATTGGCGTATCTCCGCGTAAATCCGCGTTCAAATTCATCTTCCTCGACGAAGATGTTATAATGATGCAATTGCCCAACGCATTTGACCGCGCATCGGCCCGGGCCGATCAATCTGCGACCACCACCGACGCTCATGGAACTCCACGATTATCCCCGCCCCCAAGACGATACCGGCATCGGCATCCACTGGTCTGTGGGCTATGCTGCCTCGGTGGGGCTGAACAAAATCCGCGAGGTCTGGCTGCCCGCGCTGCAGGCCTTGGGTGTCAGGTGGGTGAAAATCTACAACCACGACGGCGCGCTCGATTTGGCCGAGCTGCTGCTGGCCGAGGAGATCATGCCCATTGTGCGGCTGCATCGACCCGCGCCCAACCCCGGTCGGCTGGGGGTAAAGGAAGTCGTCTATCTCGATTCGCTGGTGCGGGCGGGCGTGCGCTACTTCGAGTTTAACAACGAGCCGGACCAGGGCGCGGAGTGGAAGGGCGGGCTGGTTCCGGCCAACGGGCTGGAGATTGTTGCCGAGAACGCGATTGCGGACATGGAGACGATTCTGGCGCGGGGCGGGATGCCCGCCGTGCCCGCCCTGTCCAGCGGCTGCCGCTGGGATCTCGTGGGCAAGATCGTCGAAAAGGGCCGCCGCGATCTCTTTGACGGCCCCGTCTGGCAGGCGATCCACAACTACCCCGGCAATCGTCCGCTCGACTACCCCTACGATATCGGCAACCAGGAGGGGGCGTCCTACACGCGCCGCTTTTACCAGGCGCTGCAGGTGGAAGATTGGGGCCAGGAGGCGTGGCGCGGTCGCTCGCTGGAGGAGATCAATCGGCTGCGGCTGGCCCACTGCACGCCCGGTGCTTCACTGGACGAGGACAACCGCTGCTTCCTTGCCTACGAGTGGGCGGATGCGCTCAATCGGCGACACTTGGGCCGCAGCCTTCCCATTCTCTCGACGGAGTGCGGCTACCGCGTTGGTGAAGACGCCGACCCGCGCTACCCCGCCACCACGCCGGATTTACACATGGCGCAAACGCTTGAAAGCGCGCGCATCATGATGGGGACGAGCCAGCGCTTTCAGCACGCGCCGGATTATTATTTTTGTACGGCCTACATGTTGCTGGCCAACGCGCAGCTCGGCAGCTCAAGCAACTGGTGGGAAGCCTTTGCCTGGTACTCCAACAACTGGGCCGGTGGCTGGGTCGACGGGGCGCTGCCGGTGGTGCAGGCGCTGCAGGCCGAGCCCAAGCTGCGCCGCCGCTGGCAAGATCACGCGCCGGAAGCGACGGTGACGCTCTACGGCACGGTGCACCACCTGGACGGGCCGCGCCATCTGGTCATCGAGCGCGCGCGGGGGAACGAGCGCGAGGCCGTCGCTCGCGTGCTGCTGGAGCCGCAGGGCGATTATCGCGTGCCCGGCTTGCCCACCGGTGAATACCAGCTTTTTATCGAAGGCACGCGTCTTCAGCAGCCGTTGATCTTGTCCGCGCGCACGGCGGCAAACGATGGCGACGCCACGTGGCAGGTCGGCGCGCGGCCCGTCCGCGAGGCGCTGCTCGATCTCGATTTGACGGGTATGCTGCCCAGCCAAGCGCCGCGTGATGCGGAGCGCCACGCCCCCAGCGCCAGCCTGCTCAGCGGCCACGTGCGCGGCGGCGGCGACGGGGCCACCGTTGTGCTCACCCGCTACAGCGCCTTTGGCGACCCCGACGAATGGTCGACCGTGGCGCAGGCGGACGGCGCCTTTCGTTTTGTGAACCTGCCCGCTGGGGAGTACGGCTTGGCGGTCTATCCCAGCGGCAGCGTTGTCGAGCGGGTGGAGCTGGACGGGCGCGAGCAGATGGAGGAGGTGGGGCTGATCAAGGCGGGCTGGGGCCACACGATTGAGCTGGAGGAATCGACCACGGCGGACGCCGAGACGGAGAATGGCGTGGTGCGCTGCACCGTCCTGGATTTCTCCGGGGACGAAGCGGGCGCGGGCGTGGGCGGGCGCACGGTTTACGTGCGGCGGGGCGAATGGCGCAGCCTGCCCATGCAGACGAGCAGCGAGGGTCGCTGCGACATTCGCGGGCTGGCGGCGGGCGTCTACACGCTGGTTGTCGAGGACGGGGGCAGTGATGACGGGCGCAGTGATGACGGGCGCAGTGATGACGGGCGCGGTGATGACGGGCGCGGTGATGACGGGCGCGGCGGCAAGAACGAGACCGGCGAGCGGCTGGAGGCACAGGTGCGGCTGAGCGGGCAGACCGTGCCCGCCGTCGAATTCGCCCACTTCCCGATGAACGCCGCACACGCCTACCTGCCCGGCCACCCATCGCCACAAAGCCCGGCCCCGGTCGACGCCGACGCCGCTGCCAGCGAAGTCGAAGAGGGCGAGCAACAAAAGAGCCCAGACGCGACGCCCACCGCGCCGGAGCCGGGCGCAATGAGCAGCAGCGTCTTGGGCACGGCTCCCGGCGCGGCGGGCCGCATTGCCACGCTTGTGAAAGAGGACGCAGCGGGCGACGAGCAGGCCGAATTTCAGCAGATCGTTATGCCGGGCGATCACTTCCGCTTTGACTATCTGCCAACGGGGCGCTATACCCTGCGCGCTCGCGGCGGCTTCGAGCAGGGCGACATCGCGCTGGACGGGCACAGCGGCGTGGAGGTGATCTTTGCGCCGCTACTGCCGACGTGGACGCCGGAGATCAGCACGGCGGGCTCGATGCCGGGCTTTAGCGTGGTGCGCGTGGAGGTGGAGAACAAGCGCGACTGGCCCGTGCAGATTTGGCGCGAGGATTGGGCGGGCGTGCGCGCGCTCACGGGCAGCAAGCCGGAGTACGGCGACTTTGCGCTGGAGTTTGGCCCGCTGGAGCCGGGCCACTACATGGTCGAGGCCGAGGGGCTGGAGGCGTGGATCGATTTCGAGCTGACGGGGCTGGAGGCGCTGTGGATCAACTTCCGCCAGCAGAACGTGCCGAGCAGCGACAATATCGTGCGACCATTGCCGAGCGAGCGCGCCCCCGAAGCGGGCGGCGAGTCGGACGAGGGCTTCGTCGATGCAGCCAAGCACGCCAATCCGGAACAGGCTGTTGGCCAATCCACCGCTCAAAACGGGGCGCTCCCCCGCCACTATTTGTTCCTGGGCCAGGAAATTGCCAGTGATTTTGTTGTCAATCTCACGGAAAACAACCCCGGTCGGGATGATACACTGGAAGCGTTCCTGCACTACCTGACAACTTATCGGCCAGCCATTGGGCGCGACGTCCAAGATGCTGCCCAGGCACAGGCTATTTTTACGCTTGGCCAGCATGTGGAAGAGACGATGCGTCGCGAGCTTGCGGCGTTGGATGTGCCGGTTCAGCCCTTTTCGTGGGAAACGCTGAACCGATTTACCGCGGGACGCGAGTGAGGTTGGGTCGGCTACGAGATTCACCCGGTCAATTTGACAAATAGCGCCCTAGCCCTTAAGCTTAGATAGTAATCCCCAGACACACCCGCACTCATTTCTGCACTTGCACCCTTGAAATCAACCTATCTGGCTTGATTTTGCATAGACCACCTAGATCGCCGCTTCCCAATTTCACCGGCAGCGTTTGGCGACCTGTTCAACATTTACACAGCGATGAACTGTTTAGTTTGCGATTGGTCGTTTCGTCCATTCGCGCTTGGCAGATCACATAGGCCGCATTCGAGCTTTTCTCGTCTGTAGCCCTTCGACTTCCAATTCACGATTTCCAATCAAGGAAAACCAACCAACCCAAGGAGATTACCCTATGTCTCGAAGAATTTTGATCCTGTTGAGCATCATGCTCACCAGTCTGCTGGTCTTAACGGCCTGCCCGGCAGGCGATACGGAGGCCCCTGTTACACAGGAGGATTCCGCCGCCGACCCCGCCGAAGACGGCGATGTCGCCGAGGATGCCGTTCCCGAGGGCGAAGCGCCTCCCGGAACCGTGCGCGCCATTTTGGACGCCACCGATAACGAAGCCGATTTTGCGGCCATCGACTACTGCACCGAGCAGACGGGCATCGAAGTTGACTACGTCAACGGCCCCGAAAGTGCGACCGATCGCCTGGCGCTCTACCTGCAGTTCTTTGGTGCGGGCTCCAGCGATGTGGACATCGTGCAGATTGACGTGATTTGGCCGGGCATTTTGGCCGAGCACCTGATTGATTTGACCGATGTGCTGGCGAACTCCGAGTTTGTGGAGGGCGGCGCGGATGCGTACTTTGAGCGCATCATCCAGAACAACACGGTGGAGGGCTTTGGCCTGATGGGCATCCCGTGGTTCACGGATGCGGGCCTGCTCTACTACCGCACGGACCTGCTCGAAGAATACGGCTTTGACGCCCCGCCCGCCACCTGGACCGAGCTCGAAGAGATGGCAACGACTATTCAGGAAGGCGAGCGCGCCGACAACCCCGACTTCTGGGGCTACGTGTGGCAGGGTGCGGCCTACGAAGGCTTGACCTGTAACGCGCTGGAGTGGCAGGTCAGCTACGGCGGCGGCGAGATCGTCGAGCCGGACGGCACGATCAGCATCAACAATGAGCAGGCTGCCCTGGCGCTCGACACGGCTGCGGGCTGGGTTGGCAACATCAGCCCTCCAGGCGTGGTAAGCTACCAAGAAGAGGATGCCCGTGGCGTCTGGCAGGCCGGTAACTCCGCCTTCATGCGCAACTGGCCGTATGCCTACAGCGCCGGTCAGGATGAAGGCAGCGATATTGCTGGTCTCTTTGACGTAGCGCTGCTGCCGCAGGGCGAGGGTTCGGATGCTCGCAGCGCCGCGACGCTCGGTGGCTGGCAGATGGCCGTGAGCCGCTACAGCGAGAAGCAGGAGGACGCCATCGCCATGGCGGCCTGCCTTACCGGGACAGAAGCACAAAAGATCCGCGCCATTCAGGGCAGCCGCCTGCCGACGATTGGTGATCTCTACCAGGACGAGGAAGTGCTCGAGGCCAGCCCCTTCTTTGGTGATCTGTTCGACGTGTTCTCCGAAGGCTCCGTGGCCCGCCCCAGCACGGTGACGGCCGAGGACTACAACCAGGTTTCGACCATCTACTTCTCCGAGTCCAGCCGCGTCCTGACGGGCGAAATTGACGGTGCAACGGCCGTTGAGAACATCGCCAATCAGCTGGAGAACCTCGGCCCGTTTGGTGAATAAGCACGTCCGATTTATCATCGCTTATTCCAAGCTGCTACACAGGGATTAGCTGATATAAATTCGCTGGGGCGCTGCCACGCAGTGCCCCAGTTTGCCACCGCTTTTCTAAACCCCTTTTATCGAACGGCAAGGCTTTCCCCAAGCCCGACCCGAAGGAGAGTGCCCCTTGACAACCGAAGCTGCACAGACACCGGTTCAGATTCCACGGAAGAATCCCGGTATCAGCCAAACGGGCAAGCGAGAAGAACGCTTGGCCTGGCTTTTTCTCATTCCCACCCTAATTGTTGTGGCAGTCGTCGCCTTTTATCCGCTTTTTAACACGCTATACGCCACCTTCTTCGACGCTCGGTTGGGTAGCCAACGCGCCTGGGAATTTGTTGGCGTTCGCAACTACAGCCGTTTGTTGAGCGACGGCCAGTGGTGGTCTGCCGTATGGAACACCGTCCGCTTTACGGTGGTTGCAATTGTGTTTGAGCTCGTGCTCGGCATGATTATTGCCTTGGTCGTCAACAGTAAGTTTCCCGGTCGTGGGCTGATGCGTACGGCCATGCTCGTGCCCTGGGCCATCCCCACCGCCGTTTCGTCGCAGATGTGGAACTGGATGTACAACGACGTCTTTGGCGTCATCAACGACTTCTTCACGCGCGTGGTTCCGCTTTTACCGCAGAAGGTTGCCTGGGTCGCCAATGTTGATACGGCGCTGTGGGCGCTGGTGGCGGTAGACGTGTGGAAGACGACGCCCTTTATGGCACTGCTGCTGCTCGCCGGCTTGCAGCTGATTCCCGGCGATGTCTATGAAGCGGCCTCCGTCGACGGCGCAACGGGCCTAAGACAGTTTACGCGCATTACGCTGCCGCTGTTGCGCCCGGCCATCGTCGTCGCGCTGATCTTCCGCACGCTGGATTCTCTGCGCGTCTTTGACCTGATCTGGATTATGACAAAGGGTGCCTTCCGCACTGAATCAATGGCGACGCTCAACCAGCGTAGTCTCGTCCAATTTCAACAGCTTGGCTACGGCTCTACCATCAGCGTAGCGATCTTTGTTGTGATTGGGCTGTTTGTTATCTTCTACGTGACCACTATTTTCCGCGACGAGGACGCTTAATCTATGAACAGTTCAAAAGGAGCGGGCACGCTCATCCGCGACATTGCGTTTTGGCTTATCATTGCCTTGATCATTATCTACACGCTTTTTCCCTTCTATTGGGCGGTTCAGTCGTCGTTCACCCCGCCGGGCGATCTCTTTGACACGCCCGTGCGCTACTTCCCCGCAGAGCCCACGCTCAATGCCTATCAGAGCGTCTTTGCCAACCCCATCTTCCGGCGCTCGCTGCTCAATTCAGCTATCGTTGCGCTGGTGACCGTCGTCATCTCGCTGGGGCTGGGCGCGTTTGGCGCCTATGCGCTCGGTCGGCTCAAATTTCGCGGGCGCACCATCGTCCTTTACACCATCCTTTCCATGACGATGTTTCCTGCTATCGCCATTTTGGGCTCGCTCTTTACGATGGTCAACCGGCTGGGCATCTACAACACGCCTTGGGCGCTTGTCCTTACCTATATGACCTTTACGCTGCCCTTTACGGTGTGGGTGCTCACCAACTTCTTTAAGAGCTTGCCTGTCGAACTGGAGCAAGCGGCTTATGTGGATGGGGCCTCGCCCTTCCAAACGTTTTACATGATTTTGCTGCCGCTCACCGCACCCGGTTTGGTGACAACGGGGCTGCTGGCCTTTATCAACTCGTGGAACGAATTCCTCTACGCGCTGACCTTTACCATTGATGAAAGCGCACGCACGGTTCCCGTCGCCATTGCCACCTTCTCCGGCGCTTCGGAATTTGAGATTCCCTGGGGCGACATCATGGCCGCTGCCGTAGTCGTCACGATTCCACTGGTGCTGATGGTGCTCTTCTTCCAGCGCCGCCTCGTCGAAGGGTTGACGGCGGGCGCGGTGAAGGGGTAAGCGCTGCCCAAGTTTCACACGTGATAGGAAGCAGCGAAGGGTCGACATTGCGTCGACCCTCCGCTGCTTTGCTGCTTCTAATGGCAAATGGCGAGGCAGAAACGCAACGGTCTCTTTGACCGTTGCGCCCGGTAGTGTGCCAGTGTTCAATTGGCGGATGGGCCAGAACCCCATCCCCACCCCCTCTAGAGGGGAAGGGGCCACGAGGCTTCGTCGACTCAGAACCAACATGCAGGGGTTGGGATTCTGCCAGCCATGCCGTTCGCACCCGTCAAAAGATGTTCGCTAGACGACTAAGTACAAGCAAAAGAGAAACGATGGATGGATCGCGGAGGGAGCATCCTCGATGCGACCGCGCCCGCAAGAGATGACCATCCTATGCACCCATCAAAACATGTTGGCTTGTACTTAGTATGCGACTGGCTTGCCCGGCCACCCCTCACCTCCCTCCGCGACCCCGCTCCCGCAGCACCCACCCCGCAAAGAGCGGCAGCTTCATCATCCGTCGCCAGCGCCGCGGCTCGCGCACCAGTCGATAGAGCCACTCCAGCCCCAGCCGCTGCACCCACCTTGGCGCACGCCGCTGCACCCCCGCCACGAAGTCAAAGGCTCCGCCCACGCCCATCGCCGCGCGCACGCCCAGCGCGGTCAACTCCTCCCGATGCTGGTCTATCCACAAATCCTGCCGCGGATGGCCAAAGGCCACGAACAGAAAAGCGGGTCGGCTTTGCGCCAGCGCCTGCTTAATCGCTGGCCAATCCACGTCGCGCGGGCTGCCGCTGTGTGTGCCTACGATTTGCAAATTGGGTGATTTTCGCCGCAGCGCGCTCGCCGCCTGCTCGGCCACGCCCGGCGCAGCGCCCAGCAAAAAGAGCCGCCACCCCTCGCCCGCCCCCCGCTCCGCAATTCGATAAATTCCGTCCGAGCCCGTCACCCGCTCGCGCAGGTGCACGCCCTGCCGCCGCGCCGCCCACAGCACGCCGACGCCGTCCGGCACGCAGAGATCGGCACGGCGCAGCACCGCAGCAAAGTGCGGGTCGCGGCGCGCGTCGACGATAAATTCGGGGTTGACGGTGCAAATTTGGTGGAGGGGAAGAGGAAAGGTTGGAGATTGAAGATTGGGTGGATGAGAATCTTCGTCAATCCATCCTTCAATTTGGCGCAGCATTTGGGCAAAGTCGACGCAGTCGACGCGCGTGCCCAGGATGTTGATGGTTTGCCAGCGTTTGTTCATGCGCAAAATTTAACGCGCTTTAGCGCGTTTCGCAAACCAGGCGGCGAATTTATTCGGCGCCGATTGCAACCGACAAAGCTGCGAACGATTATTCCCCTCGCGCCGCCCGCTCCAGCACCGCCAGCGTCTCCCGCGCCGCCTTCTCCCACGAAAAGCGCTTGACGTTTTCGTGCCCCTTCGCGATCAGCTCTTCACGCAGCGCCTCGTCCTGACTCAGCCGCAGCATGGCCTCGGCGATTGCGTCGACATCCATTGGGTCGACGAGCAGCGCCGCGTCGCCCGCGACTTCGGGAATGGCGGAGTTGTTGGCGGTCATCACGGGGACTCCTTGCTGTTGCGCCTCGAGGATGGGCAGGCCAAAGCCCTCAAAAAGCGAAGGGTAGCAAAAACAGAACGCGCCGTTGTACAGCGCTGTCAAATCAGCATCCGGCACGTAGCCGAGAAAGCGCACCCGCTCGCTCAGCCCCAGCGCCTCGACCTGCGCGTAGAGCGATTCGCTCAACCAGCCGCGCCCGCCCGCCAGCACCAACTCCCAGCCAACATCGTGCTGCCCACCCAGCTTCGCGTAGGCGTCGATGAGCCGGGCGAGATTCTTGCGCGGCTGAATCGTGCCCACGTAGAGCGCGTAGGATCGGGCCAGGCCGTAACGCTCGCGGATGGCTTGCGTCGCAACAGCGTCAACCACAGCGGGCGTGGCAAAGGGTGCTTCGTGAACGACGCAAATCTTGTCTTGGCGCGTACCGTAGAAATGCTGCAAATCCCGTGCCGTTGACTGGCTCACCGCAATTACCCGCCGCGCCTGCCGCGCGTTCCAACGCGTGCTCAGTTCCAGGTAGAGCCGCTGTCGTTGCGTGTGGCCTTCCGGCACGTGGCGATAGCCCAAATCGTGGACGGTGACGACGCTCGGCGGCTTCGTCCAAACGAAACTTGCTCGAAAGGGCAGCACGTGTGCGGGCACGAAGAGCACGTCCGGCGGTCGGCGCGCCACCTCGCGGGCCAGCGCTCGGTGTGTCCACATGCGCCGCGCCGGCAGCACGCAAAGCTCGACGCCGTCGCGCATGGGAAACAGGCCGTCCGGCGGCACAACGTCGGTGTAGAGCCGCCAGCGGTGCGCGCTTGGCAAGCCGAGCAGGTGACGGATAATTTCGAGCGAATAACGCTCCGTCCCCGTCCGCCGCACCCGCATCGCCCGCGACGCATCCACCCCAATCAACACTTGATCATTCACCGTTGACCATTCACCGTTGACCATTGACCATTTCTTCAACCTCCTCCGCCCCAACCCCTCTCCGCAAAATCCGCGCCGCGCCCCCGGCCACCTCTACAATCGTACTCGCCGCTGCCCCCGGCGTTGCCCCGCCATCGAGCACCAGCGGCACGCCGTCGCCCAGCTGCGCCATCACCCCCCGTGCCGTGGTGACGTTCTCCCCTCCGCTGCGATTCGCGCTGGTCACGGCCAGCGGCCCCGCCGCACGCAGCAAAGCGCGAACGCCGTCGTGGTTTGGCAGGCGCACGGCGACGGTTGGCTGGCCCGCGGTAAGCACATCCGGCAACCCCTCGCGCGCGGGCAGCACAACGGTGAGCGCGCCGGGCCAGAAGCGATCCGTGAGCCGCTGTGCCAGAGCAGAAAGCGTCCCTTTGACAAGCAAGTCGAGCTGCGACACATCGCCGATAAGTACGGGAATGGCCTTGTCGTGGGGGCGCTGCTTGATGCGGTAGAGCTGCTCGATGGCGGCTTTGTCCAAGCTGGCAAAGAGGCCGTAGACCGTATCCGTCGGCGCGGCGATAATTTGACCGGCGGCTAGCGTTTCCAGGGCGCGGGGCAAGGCTCGCGGATCGTCGAGGTAGAGGAGCTGGGTAATCATAAGAAGGGTGGGGTCGCGTCCCCGGGACGCGCCGCGCGCCGCTTCGTTTTCGCTGCTAAAGTGAGGTCAAATTGAGAACGGGAGTTTTTACCGTCCCTTCTGCATAGCCAAGCGCTTGACCCCACCCCAGCCCTCCCCATCTTGGGGAGGGAGCCGATCCTTCATCTGTTTAGTCGCGGCTCCTCCCCTATCCTGGGGGAAGCTGGGAGGGGGTAAAACGCCTTTTCTCCCGTTTATTTGGGTCCAGCCAAAATTCCCGTTCCCATCTTGATTTGGCTTTAGGTCTGGCGCGTCCCGGGGACGCTTACACGCTATCTGCCAAATTACACCGGCTCGGCAAAGCGCGCCAGCCGAAAATCGTCGTGCCAGAAGGGGTTGTCGTGTGCCGCCTTCCCGCGCGTGCTCAACTCCGCCAGCAGGTGACCCGTCGCAATCGTCCACTTGAAGCCGCGCCCGCTAAAGCCCCCGCCAAAGACGATCTGCGGGTGCTCCGGGTGCTGGTCGATCACAAAGTCGCGGTTGGGCGTATCCGTATATTTGCACAGCTCCACACCGACCGGCGTCGGATCGATGGCGGCCATCTGCCGCGCAACGGCGTCGCACAGCTCGGCCATGGCGACTTGGTCAATTTCGCGGGGTTGGTCAACATCATCGATGGGTGTGTAGAGCTCGCCGCCGATTTTGATGTGGCCCGGCTTTTCGTGAATCGGAAAGCCGTAGAAGTGCGGCTCGCTGCTAAACATGTAAACCGGGCAGCGCGCGCGGTCGTAGAGAGCTGGATCGGTAACGCGAAAGTAGGCGACCTGCTGATGGGTCGGCTGCACGGGAACCCGGAAGGGCAGCAGCTCGTTAAAGAAGCGACCCACCCACGGCCCGGCGGCAATCACGACGCCGTTGGCGTGGAAAGTCTGCGCCCCGCCCGGCCCCTCGGCGTGCACGGCAACGCCGTCACCCGCGGGCTGCACGCTGGCGACGCGCGTCTGCTCGAGCAGCGTGGCGCCGTGACGGACGGCCTCTTGCGCCATCGTCTGCACACAGAGAGTGGCGGCGAGAATGCCCGCGTCGGCTTGAAAGAGCACGACCCAATCGTCGGGCACGGTAAATTGGGGGAATTCGCGGCGTCGTTCATCGCCCGACAGCACGCGGTGGGGATAGCCAACCAGCGCCATCGTCTCGGTGGCGTTGCGCACAAAGGGGTTGTCTGCCGGGCCGACGTTGGCGCTGCCGACGGGCGTCAGCAGCTTTGTGCCGGAATCGGCTTCGAGCTGCCGCCACAGCTCAAAAGCGGCGGGGGCCATGCGCGCAAACTTGGGGTCGGCATCGCTGTAGCGGATGATGCGGCTGCCGCCGTGGCTGCTGCCGCGCGCGTGGCCGAGCGCAAACTGTTCGAGCAGCAGCACGCGCTGCCCAGCCCGCGCGAGGTGATACGCCGCCGCGCTGCCGACCCCACCCGCACCGATGACGATGCGATCAAACGACTGCCCATTTGAGGTAGACGCTGAGGTAAACGCTGGGAGAGACGCTGCGTGCGTCGCGCCGTTGCTGGTAAAAGAATCCAAGGTGTGCTCCTGTGTGAACGCCATTCAGCCGACCTGCGTGAGACCAACCGGCGGCGATTGCGCTACGCTTATGTGCCAGATTCACCCCACTTGTTGCTACAACGAAGTGATAACGGTATACTATCAAGCAGCGGCCCAGCCGTCAATTTGCGTTTGAAGATAGCAAACGTCGTCCGCTTTGCCTTGCGTCAGCTGTTTAGCGTTATGCGCGCTGGCCAGGGGTGAATCGGCAGAGGCGGCGACAAGGCCGCGTGGCTGTACAGCCAAGTCATCTATTACGGAGAGAGCACAATGCAGAACGATCCACAATCGAACGACCCGCGGGCCAACGATCCGCGCTACAATAATCCAGATAATCGCGAGCCGAACTTTGGCGAGCGAAGCTATGATGTCCCAGATGCTGGCGAGAGCTATCCACCCAATTCCGGCCACCAGGGAGAGGGCCGCGGCGCCCGCTCTTACGGCGGTTCCACTTACGGAAACCCAAATTATGGCGGGGCGAATTACGCAAGCGGCGGCCAGCAGGATCCAAACTTTGGTCAACAATACTACAGCGATCCGGCCTACGCCAGTGCCGAGCGCGCCGACGCCCCCGATCGCGATGAGCGCGTAGAAAAAAATTGGGAGCTGACCGACACCAGCGGCGAGCCGCTGCGCTGGATGCAGCTGGAAAACAACGGCGAGGATATTGCCAACCAGTGGCGGCTGGAATCGCCCAGCAGCGGGCCGCCCCCGGCGGATTGGCAGCCCGTGGAGTATCAAAATACCTACGAGACCGACACAAGCGGACGGCGCAACTGGGTGCTGCCCGCCTTTATTACGATTGCGCTGTTGGCGGTTTTGGGCTACATCGCCTTTCTGGGGCTCAGCCGCTTCCCGCTGGACGGTCTGCCCGCCATTGGCCCGCTGGGCGGTGGCGATCAAGAAATTGCTCAGGATCTGTCCAATACGGACGACGGTGCGCCCACCGTTTCGCCAGCGCTGGGCGCTGTGACGTCGACGACGCCAATTGCGGACGGAGAGGTGGTTACAGAGAGCGTGACGGGGGATTCTGCTGGGGACGCAACCGAACCGACGGCCACCGAGCCGCTCGCTGCGGATGCGCCCACGCCAGCGCCCACCAGCGCGCCGCTGCCCACCACCGTCACGGTCGATGCGGCCACGGTGACCATGCAGTATGGCCTCAACGCCCGCAGCGAGCCACGCGTCGATGAGTCGACGGTGCTCTATCTGCTCGATGACGGCACGCTCGGCTACGTAACAGACACCCAGGGCGATGAATGGACCGAGATGATCATCGTCGAGGGCGAATACACGGGCGACCGCGTGTGGGTCTCCTCCGATTTTGTCTCCATTACAGAGGAAGAGGTCGATCGTTCGATTGCCGAAGGGCTGGGCATTGTCGAGCCCGATACAAGTGAAGCCCGAGAGGCCGCTGAATCCGCGCTCGATAGTGTAACGGACGCAGAGGAGACGGATGCAGAGGAGACAGACGCAGAGGAGAGCGCAACTGACGAAGAGGCGGAAGCAACCTCTGAGCCCTCTGAGCCCTCTGAGCCCACGGTGGTCGACACGGGCGTGACGGGCACGATCCTGGGCACGGCTGGCGTCAACGCGCGCAGCGCGCCCGAAATTAGCGCCGACAACATTGTCGAGCTGCTGCCCGCCGATTCGACGCTGCCCGCCACGGCACGCAGCGAAGATGACGAGTGGGTGCAGCTGCAGCGCGAGGATGGCTCGCTGGTTTGGCTCTACGCCGAATTGGTAAGCCTGAGCGAGCCGCTGGACACGCTGCCGCTGCCCGGTGAAGCTGCTCCGGCGGACGAGGAGACCGAGGCCGAAGATGTAGCGGAGGTGGAGGCTGCGCCCGACATTACGACGACGGAAGCCGTAACCGCCGAAACGGAGCCAACGGACACAACGGACGACGCCGCAAACGAAGAGACAGATGCGGAGAGTGTAGGGGGCAACAGCGGGAGCACTGGTGGAAGTATCGGCCTGGGAACCGTTGCCACGACACCGGGCGAGCCGGTGGGCGAGGTGGAGCCGGACGCCCCCTTTACCAACGTTGCGCCGGAGGGGCCAGCCGTGGTCGTGGCGTCGAGCTTGGGGGCTACGGTGCACGAGCAGCCGTCGGTGGCGGCGGAGGTGATGACATCGCTGCCCAACGGCGCGGTGTTGCCCGCCGTGGCCCTGAGCGACGACAGCGAGTGGGTGCAAGTCGAGCTGCCGGACGGTCGGCTGGGGTGGGCGCTGCGCCGCGCCCTGCGCGTTACGCCTGACGTGCTGGAGCTTTCGGCGAACACCGGGGCGAACGCAGCAAGCGTCCGCGGTGCGGCGAACGCCAACGCAGAAGCGGGAACCGGTGGGCCCGTTGAGGGCGCGAACGTCACCGTGACTACCAATAGCCGCATCAGCACGGACGTTTACGCCGAACCGGTCGCCAACAACCGGCCGCTGGCGCGCATCCCCGCAAGCACCACGCTGACGGCCGTTGGCCGCACCGCCGCCCGCGACTGGGTGCTTGTCGAGCTGGAGGACGGCGCGGAAGCGTGGATTTATCTGGCGCTGCTGGAGGCGGATACGCAAGCGATTCGGGAGCTGCCCGTTGTGGAGTAGCGCACTTTGATTTTGCCCGCGCTTGGCTAAACTTTTCTTCCGCCATGAACATTCATCGCACCAACACTTGGCTGTGGTCGGCTGGCCTCGTGGTCGGCGGCCTCGTCCTGTTGCTCTTTAACCTAGGCGTGCTGGCGCGCTTTGAGCCGCTCGCCCAGTATATCCTCGGCGGGCTGACGTTCGCGGGTGGGTTGGGCTTCTTCGCGGGTTTTGTTGCCGCCCCCACCCACTGGTGGCGGCTGATTCCGGGGTGGACGCTTCTTGCCCTCGCGCTCATGATCGTGGCAACGACGCTGCCCACCGTTGGCCCGCAGCTGACGGCGGCGCTGCTCTTTGTCGGGCTGGCCGCGGCTTTTGCGCACATCTATCTGTTGCGGCGGCGCGACAACTGGTGGGCCATTATTCCAAGCGGCTTTATGCTGGTGCTGGCCGGGGTGATTGTGCTCAGCAGCACGATTGTGCGGGTGGAAACGCTGGGGGCGATTCTCTTTTCTGGGCTGGGCGCGGTCTTTCTGGCGCTCTACCTGTTGACCGGCCGCAACACGCAGTGGTGGGCGTTGATCCCTGCTGTCGCCCTACTCGTCTTTGGCCTTTTTATCTTTACGCTCAACGATGCCCTCAGCGGCGAGCGCAGCGACCTGGTGCGCTGGTGGCCCGTGCTTTTAATTGCGCTCGGCGTAGCCGTGGGTTGGCGGGCCGCCCGCACGCCGCCTGCCCAGCGCGACATCGAGGTCAACCGCGCCCCCGCGCTGCGTTCATCCGCTGCGGATAAATCGCTAGAAAAATCTTCTCGCTCCCCCCTTGCCCGCTGGCGACGTGCGCGGCAGCCGGCTCCAACAGATCACGAGCGCCTCGGCGACTACTCGCGCCCCGCCCCAGGCAGCAGCGTTCAGGTCTTTTCCGATCCGGACGACGGCGCTGCGTAACGCGAAGCAGCGCTTCGCCCTACCGCACCACAATCTCTTCCCCCTCCATCCGCTCGACCACAGCCAGCGTCACCACCGGCACGTCCAGCGACGCAAGCAGTTCGCGCCCCTGCTCAAACTCTTTCTCGATTACGCAGCCGATCCCGCAGAGCGTGGCTCCGCTGGCTCCAATCAGTTCGGCCAGCGCCAGAATTGTTTTGCCGCTGGCGAGAAAGTCATCGATCAGCAGCACGCGATCATCCGCCAGCAGATATTCGGGCGAGACGAGCAGGTCGACCACGCCGCCTTTGGTGTGGCTGGGCGCTTGGGCGTGCAGCACCGCGCCGCTCGCCGTTGTCGCCATGGTAACGGGGCGTTTTTTGCGCGCATAAATCATCGGCACGTCCAGCGTCAGCGCCGTGGTCAGTGCCGGGCCGATGCCGCTCACCTCCGCTGTTACAACCTTGGTAATTTCGGTGACGCCCGCTGCCGCAAAGCGCGCCGCAAACTCGCTTCCCATCTGCATGGTCAGTGCGGGATCAAGCTGGTGGTTGATAAAGCCGTCCACCTTGAGAATGCCCCGCCCCAGATTTTTCCCTTCCGCTCGAATTCGCTCAACCAGTGCCTGCATCGTCTTCTCCTTGTGGTGGTTGTAGAGTGTTGGCCGCCAGGAACTAAACCGCGGAACAGGCTCTCGAGCTTGCATCTGAAGACGCGCTAAAAAGTCTGCCCCGCAGAAATCCCCGTTACTCAGGTAACGGGGATTTAGCAAACGCTTTCCAATAAATCTGCTGCGCGCGGCACGCCGCCCAACTTTGCAAACTCATCTCGCAAACCGTGCGCCTGCGCCCGCTGCGCCGACAAATCCGGCAGCACGGTCAGCAACAGGCGCGTCAGCCTGTCCGGCGTCGTCTCCTGCGCGCGCAACGCAAAGCCGATGCCGCAGCGGGCCACGCCTTGTGCCTGTCCAAATTGATCGGCGGCGTGGGGCACGACAACCTGCGGCACGCCGTGAACGACAAGCGCGTGGGTTGTGCCCGCACCGCCGTGGTGAATCGCGGCATCGACGTGGGGCAAGAGCGCGTCAAAGTTGGCGTGGTCGAGCACAACGAGCGCGCCCCGCGTCTCCGCCCGCAGCCGCGCCACCAGCGACGCGCGTGCCTCCGAGTCCACGCCGCCCAGCACGGCCAGCGTTACCCCGCCGACGCGTCGCACGGCTCGCGAGGCGGCGATAAAAAAGTTGGGGTCGTCGGCGAAGCTCGTGCCCAGCGTCACCAGCACCCACGGCCCATCCTCTTCTTTGCTGCGCCTCGGCAGCGGCTGGTCGACACGCTGGCTCGCCGCCATTCCCCCCACGTGCACCGTCTGCGACAGGACGGGCATATCGCCGTACCAGCGCTCGCTCCAAAAAGTAAGGTGGCGGTGGGGCGACAGCAGCGCGGGCGGGCCAAGCGTCTCAGGCGAGACGTCGTTCCGCGGCAGCCCGCTAAAGTTTGCGCCATTGAGACCAAACTCGCCGAGTAATTCGCGTAGTCGCGCACGGGCGATTTGAGCGACGGCCTGATTGTGCGGCCGTGCCACCGGCTCCAGCGCTGGCCAGCCGACCACCGCCAGCGGACGGTCAACTACCTCCGCCGCCAGCCCCGCCGCGCTGATAAAAAATTCGCTGACGATGACGTCCGGCTCAAACTCGTGCGCCACATCGACCAGTGCACAGGTCGCCGCCCGCACGCGCTCAACGTCGAGCCACTGATCAAGCGCGCGGGTGGCGCGCTGTCGCTGAAGCACTTGGGGGTCAGCGTCGGGATTAGGCGGAAGTGGCGGCGGCGGGGGCCAGCGCCAGCCGGTTTCGTCGAGCGCGCGAAAGCCCACGCCCGCCCCCTCGACTTGTCCAGCTACGTCGTCCCCGCTGGCCCACGCGACCACATGGCCGCGCTGCCGCAGCGCCGTCGCCGTCCGCAAAAAGCCACCCCAATCGAGGTGGCCCGGCAGCGGCGCGGAGGTGAAGAGAAAGCGCATGGGATGTACGGCGAAGCAGCGCTTCGCGTTACCCGCACCCCGGCGTCAACCGATACAATCCGCCCGTGCCCGACCCCAGCCACAGCGCGCCATCCGGGGCCGTTTCCACGGCGACCAGCGGCCAAATCAGCATGACGCGTTCGGCTACGGTGCGGTTGCCCGATTGGCCCAATCGATACAGGCCGGGGTTGCGGCCGTATTGACCAAAGAAAACCGTGCCAAAGGCCCAGGTAATGCCCGTGGGCGCGGCGGTATTTTCCAGCGCGACCACCGGGTACGAATACCAGTCGGGCTGCATCCCGTTGAGCGTGAGCGGGAAACCATAGTAGGGCGTCCCCGATTCATCCCCCGTGTCCGCAATACCATTGACGTCGACCACGTTGACCTCGTCACCCGCGCTCATGCCCTCGGGCACGTTGGTCGCGCCGTTGTCCGTCACCCAGATGCGGCCCGCCGGGTCGGCGGCAATGCCGTAGGGGTTGCGGAAACCGCGCGCCGCCGTTTGAAACGCGCCAATCGAGCGCTCGCTCAACAGCCGATCCACCGGCGCGCGCACCAGCCGCGAGGCGTAGCCGTTGCCGCCCGTGACCACGCTCAGCGCCGCCGCCTCCGGCATCGGATCGATGACGCCGTCGGAAAAGCCGTCGCGCACGCCGCCCGCCGAGACGTAGACCCAGCCGCCGCTGATTTCAATGCCGTTGTTGGCGTGGAAAAGCTGCCCCTGCACGGCAAAGCCCGCCGCCAGCCGCTCGTAGCCGCCGCCGTCCGGAATGCGTCCCACCTCGCCCGCCCGGCTGATGAAGAGCGAGCCGTTGTCCCAATCCAGCCCGGTAATGCGCGTCGATTCGTCCAGAATCGTCTCCCAGCCGCTGTCCGCCGTGCTGTTGTAGACGACAATCGAGCGGCTCGGATGGTAGGCGTCGTAGAGCACGTTGCTGTCGATTTCACCGGCGGGCGAGCTGTCCAGCGCGAGGAAGAGGCGGCCGTCCGGCGCAAAGGCCATGGCGGTGATGCTGCGCTCGTTCTCCTGTCGCCGCTGATCAATGCAGAAGCCGCCGCGCGGCTGAATCCAGCCGTCGCTGTCCGAGGGCGCGGGCAGCCCCAGCGCCGCCACCGATACGTTCCCACCAGTTGCCGCTGGCTCGGTAACTGCGGCCTCGACGACTTCATCCGCTGCCGCTTCGTCAAGCTCCACGACCTCATTCGCCTCATCCGCCGTATCGACATCGGCTTCCTCGTCCAGCGGGCTGGCCTCGCGCACCGTTGGCTCGCCCGGCGTCAGCTGGTTGGCGACAATGCCGTACGACGCCTGAATCTGCGCCAGTTGCTCGTCGCCGGGCGCAACGCCACAGCTGATCGGCTGAAAGAGCGACGCGCTCAAAAAGGTTAGCCCCTCGTCCAAGCCCACCTCGCAGACGGGCGGCACTTCGTCCACATCCTCCGGCTCCACGTGTAGCCACAGGTTGCTCAAGCTGCCTGCGCTTGCTGCTTGGCCCTGCCCAGCCTGGCTTTGTGTGACGCCGTTGGCCGCAGCGGCGGTCGCTTCGGGGCGGTACTGCGGCGCACCGGCTTCGACCCACTCGCGGATCAGCGTCTGCTCCGCATCCGGCAGCGCCCCGGTCGGCGGCATCACGCCCGATTCGATCTGCGTCCACAGCTTGGACGCTTCGGCATCACCCGGCACAACAACCGCGCCGTTCTCGCTGCCTTCCATCAGCGCATCGTAGTCCAGGGCGTTTAGCCCCTGAATGTTCGCGATCCCGTTGTGGCACGAACCGCACGAGCGCTGAAAAATTGGCTGCACATCCTCCTCGTAGCCGGGAGTCGATTCCGACTGGACCACCCGGCTCGGCGAGAGATTGGCGGTCCGAATGATGACATCTTCGGTCGAAAGCCAGCTATCCAAATCGTTCACCTGTCCATTGATCAGCGCCTTGATCTCGCCCGGCTCGTGGGCGGAATCGATACGCACCAACGTTCCCCGCGGCACGCGCCCCACGCGGCAGCCGTTGACCTCCGGCTCGGTGCGAATGTTGGTGTTGCGGATCACCAGCCCATAAACCGTGCGCCCCTCGGCCAGACAGCTCATCGCCTCGTCCAGCCCGCTCAGCAGCGCGACTTCGCCGCTCGTGCTGCCGCCCGGCGCGCCGATGAGATTGGGGTTGCGCAGGGGAAGCGGTGGCTCGGTCGACGCGGGCGGTTGCACAAAGTTGCAGCTCGCCAGCAGCAGCGAGGCCGTCAACAGCACGGCCAGGGTTGTGCCGGTGCGAATGGCGCGCGATGCGGCTCGCACGCGGACGTCGGTAGAGGAAAGTGGGAACATAATTGCCTTTTGAAAATGAGAACAAAGTGTGCGTACAGCGAACGGAAGCGACCGTCGCGTCCTTAAAAACGCGTGCAAGGGGCAGGCGACGTTTCTTGGGGCCGCAACGGTCACCTTCGACTAGCCCTCACGCCGGTGCGGAATCAAAGACGGCGCGCGCCTGCTCAATATCTCGACCAATCTGCGTCTTGAGTGCTTCTAGATTATCAAAGCGCTGCTCATTCCGCAAACGTTGGACAAACTCAACGCAAAGCATCTTGTTGTACAGGTCGCTAGATTCGCCTGCGATAGGAAAATCCAGCAGATGGGCCTCGACGCGCTGCTCTCGACCGTCGACCGTTGGGCGCACGCCCACGTTGGTGACGCTGGTGTAGCGTGCGCCAACGGGCTCGCCGCGCCCGTCCACGAGTTGTGACCAAGTGGCGTAGACGCCGTTGGCGGGCAGCAGCTTGGGCAGCGGCGCGTGAACGTTGGCCGTGGGCACGCCGATGGTGCGCCCGCGCTCGTCGCCGTGCTGAACCGGGCCGCAAACGCTGTACAGCCGCCCCAGCAGCCCCGCCGCCCGCTCGACTTCGCCCTCGCGCAGCCGCTGCCGAATCTCGCTGCTGCGTGCCGGTACGCCGGACCAATCTATCGCCTCCATCACCTCGACCGTGTAGCCCAATTCCTCGCCCAACTCTTGCAGCACCGCCAGCGTCCCCCCACGACCGCGCCCCAGCGCAAAATCCGGCCCCACCACAAGATGAGTCAGCCCCAGATTCTCCACCAGCAGCGTGACAAAATCGCGTGCGCTCAAGGCCGCCACCCCGCGCGTGAAGGTCTGCCGAATGCCGACATCGATGCCGAACGATGCGGCGAGGTCGAGCCGTTCTTGAGGGGTGGTGAGCAGCTGCAGCGGCAGATCGGGACGGAGGACGGAGAGCGGGTGGGGATCAAAGGTGAGGAGGGCGCTGCGAGCGTTGGACGTTCCCTGGGTGCTGGCAACAAGCTGGGCGAGCAGCGCCTGATGGCCGCGGTGCACGCCGTCAAAGTTGCCAATGGTGAGGTGCAGCGAATCGGGTTGCTGAAAAGTGTCGCCGGGCTGGGACTGGCGAATATCGGTGAGAATCTGCATGATGGACTGGCACACTACTGACTAAACCACTTTTCGGCTTTCCACGTGTCGTCGCCCAGGTAGCGCGCCACGCCCAAAAATTTATCATTGTCACCCACGGCCTGCGCCAGCGGATTGTCTGGATCGAGCACGCCCTCGCTGGGCGGCTGCGTCAGCGCCACGCGCTTTCCCTGGCTCAGATGGAGCGCGGCTTCGTCCTCCAGCCGCAGCGTGGGCAATTCCAGCCCGCAACCCGGCGGCAGCAGCAGCTCACCCAAGCGCTCGTCCGCCGCTGCTCGCTCAATGGACGCCATGCGATGTGCCGCATTCAGGTTAAACGCGCCCGCTTGCTCACGGCGCAACGCATCCAAAAAGGCGTGCGTACCGAGCGCTTGGCCCAGGTCGTGGGCGAGGCTGCGGATGTAGGTTCCCGCGGAGCAGACAATGCGCAAGTGTACTCGCGGTTGGGGCTGTGGCAAAAATTCGAGCAGGGTTAATTCGTGAATGGCTACCGGGCGCGGCGCCAGCTCGACCGTCTCGCCGCGGCGGGCCTTGCGATGCACGCTTTCGCCCTCGCGCTTGATGGCGGAAAAGATGGGGGGGATTTGCTGGATGGGGCCGCGAAATTGATCAAGCGAGCGCTCGATTTGCGCGGCATCCAGCGGAGGTACGGCGCTCTCGGCGACGGTTTCGCCCATTGCATCGTAGCTGTCCGTGGCGCGGCCGAGCACGACTTCGGCGCGGTACGTTTTGTCGTGGCCCTGGTAATACTCGACGAGGCGCGTCGCCTGGCCGAGGCAGAGGACGAGCACGCCGCTCGCCATCGGATCGAGCGTGCCGGTGTGGCCGATGCGGCGCTGCCCGCTCCAGCGCCGCGCCCGCTGCACGACATCGTGGCTCGTCAAGAAATCGCCGCGCCCGTTGCGTTCGTCGTCAAAACGGCCGGGCTTGTCGACGATGAGCAGGCCGTTGAAGGGGTTTTGTCGTTTGGGCACGGAAATTGGGTGGGGGTTGACGTGGTATGTTCTCGTCCCGACGCTCTGCGTTGGGATGCCTCTTCGACGCTCTGCGTCGCCGGGTAATCAGCGCGGGGACGCGGAGCCTCCCGGTCTGCATCCCGACGCGGAGCGTCGGGACGAGCAGTTTAAGTAGCCTGCTCGCGACGCGCCGCCTGCAGCGCTTCGACCACGCGACGGGTCACCGCGTTCAACTCGCCCTCCACCGTGCAGCCCGCGGCGGGCGGGTGGCCGCCGCCGCCAAAGGCCAGCGCAACGCCGCTCACGTCGAAGCCGGGCTTGGCGCGGAAGCTGCATTCTACCGCCGCCGCACTCGCTTCGTCCACTTTCTCGACCAGCGTCGCGCCCATGTCGGCCTCGTTGGCGCTGGCGAGGAAGCTAGCCAGCTGAACATCCTCTTTGCTGCTCCCCGTGGTATCCAGGTCAACCTGGCTGACGGTGCACCAGATGACGCGCTCGGCCAGCTGCACGTTGCCCAGCACGCGGCCCCAGAGCGCAATTTTGCGATAAGGATTGCTGCTCAACGCCAGCTCGGTGATGCGCGCTAAATCGGCTCCGCCACGCATTAAACGCATGGCGACATCGAGCACCTCCGCCGTGGTGTTGCTTGTGCGAAAGCCCATTGTGTCGGTGACGAGGCCAGTGAGCAGACACTCGGCCAGCGCGCCCGACAGCGGCACGTCGAGCGCCTCGGCGAGATAGACCAGCATCTGGCAGGTCGCTACACAGTCCGGCGCAACCCAGTTAACCGAGCCAAACTCGGTGTTTGTTATGTGGTGGTCGATGACGAGCAGCGGCAGGTTGTCGTGCGCCGCTTCCTGGTAAACGCTCCCCATGCGATCCTTGGAAGAGGCGTCGAGGCAGATAATGGCGTCGTATACTCCGTCTACATCATCCGCGCCCACAATGTTATCCGCGCCCGGCAGAAAGTCAACATTGTCCGGCACGGTATCCTGCAGCGCCAGCGTCGCCGATTTACCCAGCGCACGCAGCAAATAGCCCACACCGATCAGGCTGCCCACCGCGTCGCCATCTGGGCCGATATGGCTGATGCAGAGAAAATTTTGCGCCGTGTGCAGCGCGTCAACCAACGCGGTGGGTGGCGCCGATGAGAAGGAAGAATTGGACATGGACGGAGAGTGAAATTGTTGCCGTTTGAATCTGCGTTACGGAGACGTGTCGGCGTCACCATTGCCTTCGCGCTCGGCGGCGATTTGGCTCAGCAGCTCCTCGACGCGGGCGGCTCGCTCGGGCGAGTCATCGTAGTAGAAGAGCAGCTCTGGCACGGCGCGCAAAGCCGTGCGCACGGCCAGTTGGCTACGCAAAAAGGGCTCGGCACGTCGCAGGCCACTGAGCACCTGTTCGGGCGAGACTTCCTCGTTCTGATGGTGAACGTAAATCTTGGCGTTGCGCAAATCGCGGCTAATGTTGACGTTGGTGACGGTGATGAGACTGAGTTGGGGATTTTCCAGCTCGTTGCTAATCATGATGCTCAATTCTTCGTAGAGCATGTTGGCAACGCGTTCTTGTCGAATGGTGGCCATGAGACGTTGAAAATAAAAAGTAAGAAATTGTCGATCGGGGGGCGGGTGTCAAGTGGCAAGCGGCAGGATTATCTACCTGTTGCTTACCACCTGCCACCTTCTACCTGCTACCGGATGCGTTGAGATTCGTATATCTCAATCACGTCATCCTCTTGCAGCAGCCCATCACCCTCCGAGATGCTAATGCCACACTCGAAGCCGGTGCGCACCTCATTTACATCTTCGGTAAAGCGACGCAGCGTCGTGATGCGCGATTCGGGCACGATTACCTCGCCGTTGCGCAGCACGCGCGCTCCCACGCCGCGCTTGACCAAGCCATCTGTGACCTGACAACCGGCAATGGTAGACTTGCGCACCGTGAAGAGCTGCAGCACGCGCGCGTGGCCAATCGTAACGTCCTCGTAGATCGGGTCCAGCATACCGACCATTGCGGCCTCGACCTCTTCCAACAGTTTGTAGATAATGTTGTAGCGCCGAATTTCCACGCCGGAATTCTCGGCCCGCGCCTGGGCGGATTTGTCCACGTCCACGCTAAAGCCAATGACGACGGCGTCGCTCGCTTCGGCCAGCATCACGTCTGATTCGTTGATGTTGCCCACGGCGCTCTGCAGAATGTGGACGGTGATTTCGTCGTTGCTCAACTCGTTGAGGCTGGCGACGACCGGCTCCAGCGTGCCCTGCATATCCGAGCGCACGATGAGGTTGAGCGTTTTGGTTTCGCCACCCTCGAAGCGCGAGAAGAGATCTTCCAGCGTCATCTGGCCCGGCGTTGTCGTCGAGCGGGCCTCTTCAGCCTCCAGCTGGCGCTCTTCGGCGATGCGCTGAGCATCGCGGCTCTTCTTGGCGCGCTCGAAGACGCTGCCCGCGAGCGGCACGTCCTGCAGGCCCAGCACCACCACCGGTTCGCTTGGCCCCGCCTGTTTGACTTGGTTGCCTTCATAGTCAAACATCGCCTTGATGCGACCCCACGTGTTGCCCACGTAGATCGAATCGCCGCGCTTGAGCGTGCCGTTCTGAACCAGCATCGTCGCCGTGACGCCGCGCTGCTTGTCCAGCTCGGACTCAATGACCGTACCAATGAGCTGACCCCTGGGGTTGGCCTTGTACTCCTCCAGCTCGGAGACAACCAAAATGTTCTCCAGCAGCTCGTCGATGCCTTCGCCCGTCATGGCGCTCACGGGGACGACAATGGTCTCGCCACCGTAGGTTTCAGGAATAAGCCCCTCCTGCGAGAGCTGATCCAGCACGCGCCCCTGGTTGGCGTTGGGCCTATCGATTTTGTTGAGCGCCACCACGAGCTGCACGCCCGCGGCCTTGGCATGGTTGATAGCCTCGCGCGTCTGCGGCATCATGCCGTCATCCGCCGCCACCACCAGCACGACGATGTCCGTCACCTGGGCGCCGCGAGCGCGCATGTTGGTGAACGCTTCGTGACCGGGCGTATCCAAAAATGTGATCTTGCGCCCATCATACTCGGCCTGGTAAGCGCCCGTGCGCTGCGTGATGCCACCCGCTTCGCCTTCGGCCACGCTCTCCTTGCGAATATAGTCAAGCAGCGACGTTTTGCCGTGGTCCACGTGGCCCAACACGGCCACAACCGGGGGACGCGCGGTCAGATTTTTCTCCTTCTCGCGCTCCAACGCTTCGTTAATGCGCCCCTGCTGACCGATGCGTGCCTGCTCCTCCGCTGGCGATTCGGCGTCCTCCTCCTCGATCTCCTCTTCCGGCCACTCCACCAGCACATCCAGCTCTTCGCCAATAATGACGGCCGTCTCGTGATCGATGTTGTGGGTGATGGGCGCCATGATGCCAAACTGCATCAGCACCTTGATCAAGTCAATGGGGCTGCGCTGCATCTTTTTGGCCAGATCGCGCACCGTGATAAAGTCTTCCACCACAACGGAATCCGGCGTACCCCCGTTGACGTTAGCGCTGCCGTTGCTGTGGGCTTGACTGCTGGGAGCGCTGCCGTTGGAACCGCTACCGTTTGTTGCCGTTTGCGTGCTTTTAACTTTCGTTTTTGTTGCCATAAAATCTCCTGTGCCCAAGCGGAGCTGCCCGTCCCGCCCGTGAATGAGTCAATGCGAATCAGTATAAAGTACCTTGCAATTTTGCAATACATCGCCGTTCCTCTCGATGCACGCAAAAAGGCCCATCGACAGAAGCCAAACGTTGTCGATAAATTACGGATAATAAGAAAAAGCCGCGTGGGAAGCTGTGCCGCGGGGGGAGGGGGCAGGTGGGAAGGAGCAGGTGGAGAAGGGAAGAATTGGTGGGAGAAAAGAATGCTACATGAGCATGTCTCCTGCCACTTCTGCCGCTGTCACCGCTGCTACCCAGGTTGCCGCCATCCGGGCCGCTGCACAAATTCTGTCAGTCGCTGTGTAGATGTTCATAATCTACACGGAGCTGTACACGTCTATCTGTGTGAGATGCGTCATCTCGTTTTTCCTCTAAAATAAAAACTACGTAAAAAATTAAAAACTTAGCTGCTGAGCTTATCCGCTGGCAGCGCTTCGTAGAAGGCTTGAAGCTGCTGTCGCGCTTCATCATCGACTTTTGTGCGCAACGCGCGGGCGATCAGGTTGGCCTCCAATGCACGAACCCAACAGGCGCGCTGCTCATGCAGGTAAGCCCCGCGACCAGCCCGCTTGCCCGTCGTGTCGACCACGACGCCTTCGGGCGTGCGCACGAGCCGCACCAAGCCACGCTTGCCCGCCACCTCGCGGCAGGCAATGCACGTGCGCTGCGGCACGTGCTTGCGCTTTGTCTCTTGCTTTGCTTGCTTCACCGGCGCGCCTCGCTTGGCGGGCTAACGCGATTTGTTGCGCTTGCCCTTGGCCTTCTTGCGCTCCTTGCGGCTGAGCGTCTCTTCTTCCTCGTCGTCCTGCTCTTCTTGGTAGTCGCTCAACTCTTCCTCATTAAGACCAGCCAACAGTTCCGCCGGGACTTCGATGTCGTCGAAATCCTTTTTTGGCGTAACAGACTTGCCGCGGTCCTTCATGCGCGCGCGCAACATATCAGCGGTGATAATCTCCGGCAAATCATTGACGAGCTGCATGCCTTCGATTTCGTCTTCTTCCTCCGGCTCAGCAAACTCCTCGAAGTCTTCCTCGATCATGGCCGGCATCTCGTCGATCCCGTCCAACGATGGCCATTCGACGGGTGCTGGCTTTTCCTCTTCCGGCACGAGGAATTTGGACAGGTCGGGCAGCTCGCGCTCGCCTTCCTGTGGTTTTGGCTCGCCCAGCGGCGGCAGCTCGCCCCCAAACATCTCCATCGATTCCGGCGTCAGCGTGGAGGGCATCTCCTGGATGGCCTCGGCGGCGCGCGTCAATGCGTCGTCCATGGTGGAGCCGCTCTCCTGCTGCAGCAGGCGCTCGGCCATGCTGAGCAGATCGTCGTGCGAAGTCGCCATGCGCTCTGCCTGCTCGGCAATTTTGGCGTCCAGCCCCTCGGCAATCGCTTCGCTCTCGCTTTTGATGTCGATGCGCCAGCCCGTCAGCTTAGCGGCGAGGCGGGCGTTCTGCCCGGCCTTGCCAATTGCCAGGCTAAGCTGCCTGTCCGGCACGATCACCGTCGCCGTCTTGATCGAGTTGCTCTCGTCCAGCAGCACGCTCTCCACCTTGGCCGGGCTGAGCGCGTTGGCAATGTACTGGTAAAGATTTGTGCTCCACTCGACCACGTCGATCTTTTCGCCGACCAACTCGTTGACGATGTTTTGGATGCGCATCCCGCGTGGCCCCACGCAGCTGCCAACCGGGTCCACGCCGGGCCGCGTCGCCACCACGGCGGCTTTGCTGCGCGCGCCGGGCTCGCGCGCCACGGCCTTGATCTCAACCGTGCCATCTTTGACTTCGGGAATCTCCTGCTCCATCAGCCGCCGCAGCAGATTGCGATGCGTGCGGCTAATTTTGATCACCGGCCCGCGCGTGCTCTTTTTGACGTCGGCCACGTAAACCTTGATGTAGTCACCGCGCCGCAGCCGCTCGTTGGGGATGCGGTCTTCACGCATCATCAGGCACTCGGTCTTATCGTCCAGCAGCACCGTTACCGCGCCGGAAAGCTCGTCCACGTTGCGCACCTGCGCCGTGAGAATCTCGCCCAAGCGGTGGGCAAAGTTCTCGTAAACGGTGTCCCGCTCGGCCTCGCGAATGCGCTGGAGGATGACCTGCTTGGCCGTCTGTGCCGCGATGCGCCCAAAATTTTGCGGCGCGCTCTGCACGCTGATCACGTCCCCCATTTGAACGTCTGGCTCGAGCTTGAGCGCCTCCTCGTGCTCGATTTCGGTGCGCGGATTCATCACATCATCCACCACCTCGCGCTCGGCAAACAGCATCATCTCACCCGAACCGCGATCCACCTCAGCGCTAATGTTGGCAATCGAACCAAAGTTACGCTTGTAGGCGGAGACTAGAGCCGCCTCGATCGCTTCAAAAATCACTTCGCGATCCAGCCCTTTATCCGTCGCTACCTGATTGATCCCGGCAATCAACGCCTTCGACATAATTTATCCTCAATCAAACTTATCCATCTTGCCATGGCAGCGTGCCACAGCGGCTCGCCGACAGCGAAAAGTCTCTATACAACAAGAAAAGTGGGGCTCTCCCCACTTCCACCGTCTATATGCAGTCTATATGCACCGCAGCTACTACACCGCAAATATCCAATAAAACCGTTTCTCATCTAAACAAAGTATAGCACATTCTTTTCGTTTTTACAAATTCCCGGGGAACAAACAATAAGTCAATCAACGCAGACGCGTGTGGTAGCGGCCCACAATGGCTTGCCCCCTGGGGCTGAGCACAAAGTCCACGAACTGGCGCACCGTCTCCGACGACTCGCTATCTGCAATCTCGCTGCGCGTGAGCAGATAGAGCGGCTGCGTAAGCGGATAACTCTGGTCGCGCAGGGTCTGATCGTTGGGCAGCAGCCCGTCGAGGGCGACCACGTACACGCGCTCGACGGGCTGCGCTTCTGCATCGGTGGCTGGGCATTGGAGATAAGCGGGCGACACGTAGCCGATGGCGTTGGGCTGGCTCGCCACATACTCGACCACATCTGCGCTCGTCGGCATGACGACCGCCGTTAGCGAAACCGGCGCGCCCTGCATAATGCGCTCCTCGAAGACGGCACGCGAACCGCTGCCGTCCTCGCGGCTGACCAGCAGAATCTCGTCGTCACCCTGGGACAGTGCGGCTTGCTCTGCGTTCGGCTCTGGATTCTCGGACGCGCTCGCTTCTTCACCCGCCGCTTCATTTTCGACGGTTGACCACTCGAGCACATCGCCCGTAAACAGGTTGCGCACCTGCTCAACCCTCAACGTCTCCACCGCGCGCCGCACGTTGACGATGATCACCACGCCGTCCAGCCCAATCGGCGTGCGCCGCACATCATCATCGTCCGCCTCGCCGGGCAGCAGCGTGCTCGCCGCCAGATCGACCCGCCCGTTGCGAACCAACGTCTCGCCCAGTTCGCTGCCGCCGCCCCGCAGGTTAAAGACCACGTGCGGCTGCTGGCGCGCAAAGACATCCGTTAGTTCGAGCAGCACGGGCTGCATGGCCGTTGACCCCGCAATGGAAAGGGTCACCGTTTCACGTGGCGCAACGGTTGTCTGCTCGCAGGCGGCTAAAGTGAGCAGGCAGCAAATGGTGACGAGGAGCGAGCGCAGCGCGTGGGCGCGCCCACACGCTGCCCTCGCAACGGTTTGCCGGGCAATCATAGAAGAAACGTCAGCGCAATGGCGAGCACGCCAGCCACCAAGCAGTAAACGGCAAACGCGTAGAGATTGTGATTGCGCAGGTAGCGCAGCAAAAAGCGGATGGCGGCAAAGCCCGTGATGGCGCTCACCAAAAAGCCCGCGACCAGTGCGGGCGTTTGTGCAACAACTTCGCTGGCGTTGACGCTGAGGGCGTCCGTTAGCTGAAGCAGCCCCGCGCCAAAAAAGGCGGGCGTGCCCAGCAGGAAGCTAAAGCGCGCCGCATCGTCGCGCCGCAAGCCGCGCACCAGCCCGGCGGCAATCGTGCTGCCGCTGCGGCTTACCCCCGGCGCCAGCGCCAGGGCCTGCGCCAGGCCGATCACCGCCGCGTCGGCAAAGGTGAGCCGGTCCAACGAGGGCGTCTCCAGCGAATCAATCGGCGCATCATCCGCAAGCTGGCGACTTCGCTGGCGGGCCGTCAGCCACTCGCTGCCCGCCAGCAGCGCCGCCGTTACCAGCAGGAAGAAGCCGGCGGCGCGCGGGCTGGCAAAGAGCCCCTCCAGAAAATCCTCGAAGAAAAGCCCGCCAATGGCGGCGGGCACGCTGCCGAGCACGATGGCCCAGGCCAGGCGCGCGCGTGGATCGGCTAGCGAACGGCGGGCCAAGCTCTGTAGCGCAGCCACGGCCATGCCCCAAAAATCGTCCCAAAAAATAATTAGAATGGCGAGCAGCGTGCCCCAGTGCAGCACCGTGTCAAAGAGCAGCGAGCTGGGTTCCCAGCCCAGCAGCCACGGCACGAGCACCAGGTGGCCGCTGCTGCTAACTGGAATAAATTCCGTTGCGCCCTGGACGAAGCCCAGGATGATGGCTTTGAAAATTTCGAACAAAAAACGCCTTTCGTCGGCAGAGGCCAAGGGTTGAGAACCCCGGCTTCTTTGTTGGTTGACTATCTGTAGCGGTTAACTATTTCGGCGCTTCGCGGGATGGTGTATCGACGGCAATTTTTATGGTTCGTGGTGCGTAGTGCGTGTACCGGTACACGCACTACGCACCACGAACTATCTATCTGGTTCACTATCCCGTAAAGAGCCGCCGCTTGTAAGCACCTCGCTCTGTTGATCAAGCGACCCGCGCCTGCAAATCCGCCAGCCCTTCCTGAACTTCGGCCCGCGGCAGGCCCCGCGCGGCAAGCCCGCTGTCGGATTGATCAAACAGCGACTCGTAAAAGACGATGCCCTGCTGCAGCAGCGCCGCATTGCCCGGCTGCTCGTCCAGCCACGTAAAGAGCAAATTTTCCGCTTCCGCATAATCACCCGCCGCTCGATAGTGAGCGAGCAGGGCAATCTGCGTTTCCAGCGGCAGCACGTAATCGTCCAGCTTGCTCAACGCGTATTTGACGCTCAACAAATCGTCGGGCCAGTCGGGCTGAACGCTGGGCTTGCCCTCCTGCTCGTCCTCCTGCTCGTCCTCCTGCTCGTCTTCGTGCTCGTGCTCTCTCGCACCCTCGGGCGCGACGGAGCTGCGACCGAGAAGCGCCAAGTGCAGCGCGCGCAGGTGAAACGGGTAGCCCGCGTCGACATCGTCGCCCTGGCGGCGAATATCGCCTTCCGCCGCCAGCAGCGTCGCCACAACCAGGCAGCGCGCGCGCCAGTCCTCATCCACGGAGAGAAGCTGCATCCGCGCCACGAGCTCTTGCTCAGTCGCTTGCAGCGCGGCATCGGAATCAAAGTGGATCAGTTCGTACAGCGAGCGTTCGATTTCAGCGTGGGCCGCGTCGTACTGTCCCCTGCTGGTGAGGTTAAAGACGCGGTGAATTACGCCAACAAATTCTTCAATAATGCGGAGGATGTAGTCGCGTCGGATCATAATTTGCTTATTTCCTAGAGGTCGGGCTCGGGCTACGGCGTTGGGTGGTTGCTGACCACGCAAATATCACACCGCCTTTGCCGCGGCATACTGTGCCCGCTGCTCGTGGCGCACCTTCTGATTGCTAATCGTGTAGCGAGACAAAAATCCCTCGCGAAAGTCGCCGAACGTACCCGCCTCGATGGCTGTGCGCACATCGCGCATGAGCTGCTGCATAAACCAGATGTTGTGGATTGTGCCCAGCCGCAGCGCGGTGATTTCGTTGGCTTTGTAGAGGTGGCGCAGGTAGGCACGCGAAAAGGTGCGGCAGGTATAGCAGCCGCAATCCGCCTGGACGGGGCGCGCATCCGCGGCAAATTGGGCGTTGCGCAGGTTGAGCCGACCCTCCGGCGTAAAGAGCGCGCCGTTGCGGGCGATGCGCGTGGGCAGCACGCAATCAAAAAAATCGATGCCGCGATAGACCGCCTCCACAACATCCTCCGGCGCACCCACGCCCATCAGGTAGCGCGGCTTGTCGCTCGGCAGCGCCGGGCAGGTAACGCTCAGCGTCTCGTACATCTGCGTCTTGGTTTCACCCACCGCTAGCCCACCGATGGCGTAGCCGGGAAAGTCGAGATCGCGCAAAAACTCCGCGCTTTGCACGCGCAAATCCGGGAAGATGCCGCCCTGCACAATGCCAAAGAGCGCCTGATCGGCCCGCGTGTGCGCCGCGCGACAGCGTTCGGCCCAGCGGTGCGTGCGGTCGAGCGCCTGCACGTTGTAGCCGCGATCCAGCGGTTCCGGACATTCGTCGAGCACCATTGCAATATCCGGCCCCAAAGCCTGCTCAATCTCCATGACGCGCTCCGGCGTAAAGCGGTGCTGGCTGCCGTCGATGTGGCTGCGAAAGGTGACGCCGTCATCGTCGAGCTGGCGCTGCTCGGCCAGGCTAAAGACTTGGAAGCCACCGGAGTCGGTGAGGATGGGGTTATCCCAGCCCATAAATTGGTGCAGCCCGCCCAAGTCGCGGATCAGTTCATGGCCGGGGCGCAGATAAAGATGGTACGTATTGGCCAGGATTAAGTCGCAGCCCGCCTCGTGTAAATCGCGCGGCTCCAGCGTTTTGACGTTGGCCAGCGTACCTACCGGCGCAAAAACGGGGGTGGCGATGGGGCCGTGCGGCGTGTGAAAGGTGCCGCGGCGCGCGCTGCCGTCGCTGGCGTGGAGGTCGAAGGTGAAGGGGGCGGGCGAAGGTGCTGGTTCAGTCATGCCGTAATGATAGCACGGCAAGGGGAGCCAAGGGCAAAAACAAAGCCGGACGTTTGAGAAAACGTCCGGCTTTATAGAGGTAAAAATTATCTGCTTCGATGGTTCTCTACGCCGCCTTGGCCACAACCTCTTCGCTGACTTCCTCCTCGCTCGACTCGTCCGCTGCCTCGGCCGCGCTTTCGAGCAGCTCAAAGTTAACGGGCAAGCCAAAGAGGTCGCGGACCTTGGCGTCGATTTCGGCGGCGTAGTGCGGGTTCTCGCCGAGGAAGGTCTTGGCGTTCTCGCGCCCCTGGCCCAGGCGCTCGTCCCCGTAGTTGTAGAAGGAGCCCCGCTTGTCGATGATGTCGTGCTCCACCCCCAGGTCGATCAGGTCCCCCTCCGTCGAGATGCCCTCGTTGTACATGATGTCAAACTCCGCCACCTTGAAGGGCGGCGCCACCTTGTTCTTCTTGACGGTGACTTTGGTGCGGTTGCCAATCACGTCCGTCCCCTGCTTGATGCTCTGGATGCGCCGGATGTCCAAGCGCACCGAGGCGTAGAACTTCAAGGCCATGCCGCCCGACGTCGTCTCCGGGTTGCCAAACATCACCCCGATCTTCTGGCGCAGCTGGTTGGTGAAAATCAGGCAGGTCCCGCTCGACTTGACCACGCCCGTCAGCTTGCGCAGCGCCTGGCTCATCAAGCGCGCCTGCAGCCCCATGTGCGAATCGCCCATCTCGCCCTCGATCTCGGCGCGCGGCACCAAAGCCGCCACCGAGTCCACCACCACCACGTCCATCGCGCCCGAGCGCACCAGCGCCTCGGTAATTTCAAGCGCCTGCTCGCCCGTGTCCGGCTGGGAGATGTACAAGTTGTCCACGTCGACCCCGATTTTGCGGGCGTAGGCCGGGTCGAGCGCGTGCTCGACATCGACAAAGGCGCACAGGCTGCCCTGCTTCTGCGCTTCGGCGATGATGTGCTGGCAGACGGTGGTCTTGCCGCTCGATTCGGGGCCGTAGATTTCGACGATGCGCCCCCTTGGCACGCCGCCCACGCCGAGGGCGATGTCCAGGCTGAGCGAACCGGTGGGAATCGACTCCACCTCCAGCGCCCGCGCCTCCCCCAGCTTCATCACCACCCCGTCCCCAAACTTTTTATTGAGATTGGAGAGGGTTGTCTCCAGCGCTTTTAACTTGCCGCTGTCGATATTGCTATTGCTCATAGTCTCTGCCTCCGATAATTTGCTGGACGACTTACTGGACTTTCTACGCTTTGCCGCACACATAAAAGTAGCTCCTGATTCTTTGTTTGTTGGTACTTGATATAATAGAACGTTTGAGCTATCATGTCAAGCCGCGGTTGTCCTTTGCAAACCTGTCAAACGTCGGAGAATTATTGGGTAGTTTTTGCAAGATATTTTGCTATGCTGCTTAGATCTGTTTCCAGACGCGCCGCCTTTTTTGCCTTTAAGTTAACGGCGGTATAATTTCCACAGGCACCTTTGTAGAATTAAACTTGTTTAGAATTGGAGCGCAACACAAACAATGCACCGTCGAAAATTGACGCGCGCTTGGGAAACGCTCCGTGCGCTCCCCATGCCCGCGATTGCGTCTGACCGCTTGGTCGATTTGCACAACGACTTGACGCACTACGATACCACCGTGGCGGAGCAGATGCGTGAATTTTTGCGCGGCCATGCTGTCAGCCAGGGCCAGCTTCAAATTGATGAGGAGTTGGAGGAGGGGTTGCGTACGTTTCGTGCCGAATCGAGCGCGGAGGTGGAATGCCGACGCGAAATGCTGCGCTATAAACGCCGTATCGATGACGTGATTCGCGAACTGCAGCGGGTGGAATCCGACCGCGAAGCCGCTGGTCCCTGTTAGCTAAACCATGCTGAGCCAAAATACAGCAGTGCGTCCGCTATGCCAAGGGCCAACCAAAGTTTTTGGTTGGCCCTTAGTTTTTCCCCACAAGAAATTTACCACGCTCATTGCTTCAGGGGCAGAAAGCCGTCGCTGCTGCCGCGTCTAAAAAAAGCAATTTTGGCTGTTCCGCGACAATTGACGATGCCTTGGAACTTTTGTAAGCTGATTTGTGTATAAGCAGCAGGCGGCTATCAACATTCGCGAAATTATTAGGACGCGCGGGGCCAAAGCAATAGGCAGTTAAGCGTTTCGGTACAGGCAGCGGGTGTTAACAGGTGGCAAGCCGGGGCCGTAGGGATTAATTACCATGCCGCGCCAAGTCCTTCACTTCGACGAGATCAACGCCGCGCACGAGGCGATGGGCTTCACCGGGCGCACTGACCTGCCAGCGTTCCACGTTTACACGCTCGAAGAGACCTACCCCTCGACGCGACGCGCGATGCCGCCCTACACGCTGCGTTTTTTCTGCGTAATGCTGCTGGAGCACGCGGACGATGCGGTGCTGGAGCTAAACACCGTTCGCCCCAATTCGCTCGACTGCACGATTTCGTTTCAGTCGCCGGGCCACGTTTCGTCGTGGGTGCGCGGCGAGGCGCAGCGCGGCTTTCTGCTCTACTTTCAGCCCGAATTTTTGAGCCACCACCCCACGCCCCTGCTGGACGACTTCCCCTTCTTCCGTCCCACCGCAATCAACGTGCTGCCGCTGGTCGACGCCCAGCCGGACAGCCTGCGCAACCGCTTTGCGCACCTCCTCCAAACGTATGGCACGCCGCACCCCTACCGCGCGCCCATGCTGCAAAGCCTGCTGCTCGCGCTGCTCTTCGACTGCAAGGGCGTTTACGAACAGCACTGGTCGCCCCAGCAGGCCGCCGCGCGACCGGCGCTGGCGACGCGCTTTGTGCAGATGGTCGAGCAGCACTACCTCACGCGGCAGAGCGTGCAGGATTACGCCGATCTGCTGCACGTCACGCCGAATCACCTCAGCCAGGCCGTGTCGAGCGCGCTGGGGCGGACGGCGAGCGACGTCATCGCCGCGCGTTTGGTGTTGGAGGCACAGAAATTCCTGCGCTACTCCGACCTTCCCGTCGCCGAAATTGCCGACGCGCTCGGCTTTAGCGAGCCGACCCACTTCAGCCGCTTCTTCAAACGCTACGCCAAGCAGACGCCCCGCCAATTTCGCCAAAGCTAACGCGGAGTTCGCACGCCCACGTGCAAAGGGGTTTGCCGAGAGCGCGCTGAACCACCAACCGCAAAGTTATCCCAACTGTAAAAACCGTAGAAATTGGTCACTTTGTCAAATGGATTGGTTACCCAGGCGAGTGATTAGCGGGTAGGATCAGGTTGGATCGCGAGTGCAGTGTACGGCGTGCGCCTTGGTTGGGCAGCGGCGACTGAGGACGCCGTGCAGCGCACTCGCAAAGCTGTTTGGTAACTTAACTCAGGGAGTAAACAACATGGCAACTCATCAGGACATTGCGCTGGTAACGGGTGCGAGCAAGAATATCGGCTTGGAAATTGTGCGACAGCTGGCGCAGCAGGGCATGTCGGTGATTCTGACGGCGCGCAGCCAAGACAAAGCGGCGGCGGCAGCCAAGCAGTTAGCGGATGAGGGGCTGACCGTCACCCCCAAAATGCTGGACGTGACGGATGACGCGAGCGTGGAGAAGCTGGCGGGTGAGCTGCGGGAGGAGTTTGGGCGTTTAGACCTGCTGATCAACAACGCGGCGGCCTACAGCGACTGGATGGAGATGCCGTCGAGTGCGGATTTGGAGGCGAGCCCGACCGTGATGCAGACCAATCTCTACGGCGCGTGGCGCACGATGCAGGGGCTGCTGCCGCTGCTGCACCAGAGCGACCACGCGCGCGTGGTCAACGTCGCCAGCGGTGCGGGCCTGCACAGCGACCCCAACTTCGGCCTCGCCGCCAACAACGGCAGCGCAGCGACCTACGGCATCTCCAAAGCCGCGCTGATTGCGCTCACGGTCAAGTTTGCCGCCGAGCTGGCGGACGGCGGCATCCTCGTCAACGCCGCCGGGCCGGGCTTTACGGCGACCGCGCCCGGCATGGAGGAGATGGGCGCGCGCCCGATTTCGGAGGGCGCAGCCAGCATCGTCTGGGCGGCGACGGCGGCGGAGGCCGAGGCGGGCCGATTTTATCGGGATGGGGAGGCGTTGGCGTGGTAAAATTGGCACGTAGTTGCTGGGCGCGCCCAGCAACTACGCGCTTAACCCCACGTCCCGCGCCACCAACTCATCTAACCTTTCCCGCCGCTGAATCACCCGCGCTCGACCCTCCTCCAACCACAGCACGGCGGGCCGACGCGCGCCGTTGTAGTTGCTCCCCATCGCCAGGTGGTAAGCACCGCTGACGGGCACGGCCAGCAGCTCGCCCGGCTGCACGTCCGGCAGCAGCAGCCCCTCGATCAGCACGTCGCCGCTTTCGCAGTACGGCCCACCGAGCCACGCTTGTCCGGTTGATTCGCGCTCGGGTTGACTGACCGGCAGCGCGGAATATCTGGCGCCGTAGAGCGCCGGGCGCGGGTTGTCTGCCAGGCCACCGTCGATCAGCAGCCAGCGTCGACCGCCGCTCTGCTTGACCGCGCCGACGCGGTACACCGCCACGCCCGCCCGCGCGACGAGGCTGCGACCCGGCTCCAGCTGCAAACGCGGCAGCGGCAGCCCCCGCGACGCACAACCTTCAACCACCGCCTCCGCCACAAATTTCACATAAGTCTCGACCGACGGCTGCGGCAGATCGTCTTCGTGGTAGGCGACGCCCCAGCCGCCGCCGGGGCAGAGCACGCTCGGCGTCCAGCCCGTGCGGTCGCGCAGGTCGGCGGCGAGGTCGAGCACGGTGGCGAGGGCGGGGCCGAGGGGCGCGGGGTCGTGGAAGTGGGAGCCCTGGTGGAAGTGCAGACCTTCTAAGTTTAGCCCCGCTTCTTTGCATAGCGCAACAGCGCGCGCGGCTTCGTCGGCGTCCATGCCAAATTTGCTGGTCGATTGGCCGGTCTGTCGGTAAGCGTGCGTGTCGACGGCGACGCCGGGCCGAACACGAAGCCAAATCGTTTTCCGTTTTCCGTTTTCCGCTTTTTGTTTTCCGTTAACAATACGCTGGAGTTCCCAGAGATTGTCGATAACGATAATAGAGGCGTGGGCTAGCGCGGCATCAAGATCGGCCCGGCTTTTGTTGACGCCGTGGACGAGAATGCGCTCGCGGGGGACGCCCGCCGCGGCGGCGACGTGGAGCTCGCCCTCGCCGGTGCAGTCCAGCCACAAATTTTGCTGCTGCGTCCACTGCGCGAGGGCGAGGCAGAGGAAGGCCTTGCCCGCATAAGTGATGGCGGCGTCGCCGGGATAGTGTTGGTCGAGCGCGTCGCGGTAGGCGTCGACGGCGCGGTCGAGCGTGGCGCGGTCGAAGAGGTAGAGCGGCGTATCGTGCTGGTTGGCGAGCTCGGCGAGCGAGCAGTTGCCGATGGTGAGCCCGTCGTCGATGAGGTCGGTGGTCAGCGGGAAGAGGGGGAGGCGGGAGGCGTAATTGGTCATTTGTGATAGGTAACTGGTTGCTCGTTGACCGGGTAGATCGGCAAGGCATACTTGAGTTGACTAACTGCCGTTCGCACCGGGTGGCCTTTGGGTGCGTGCTTACTCTGCGCTGGCAGTTCTGCGGAAATCTTATGGACTAAATCAACACCAGCACAATGCCCGCCAGCGTAATCAGCACCCCAACCAGGCTGGTGATGCTGGGTATCTCGTTGAGCAGAAGCACGCCGAGCACGACGCCGATCGTGATTTCTTGGGTGGCAACGAGGTTGACGAGCGTGGCGCTGGTGCGGCGCAGAGCGGCGTTGTAGAGCGTGTGGCCGGTGGCGAGCGGAACAATGCCGAGCGCGAGCACGCTGGCGACGGCGGCGAACGTGTAGCCGTTGGGCGAAAAATTGGCAGCGGCGCCGGGAACCGTCCACAGCCCGGCCACGAGGTAGACGCTGCCAGCGTAGGCAAAGAGCGGGTAGCGGTGGCGCTGGCTGCGGCCCGCGAGGCTGTAGAGTGCGTAGGTGATCGCCGTGCCCAGCGCCAGCGCGTCGCCGATCAACATGCGCCGGTCCAGCGTCGGCTCAAAGCCCGCGAGTACGCCCACACCGAGAATCGCGATCACTACGCCAAGCCACTGACGCGACGACAGCGTCTCGCCCAAAAAAATGTGTGAAAGCAGGGCGACAAAGACGGGCGACGTGTAGGTGATCGCCAGCGAATGAGCAATTGTCGTAAATTCGAGCGAGGCAATGTAGCAGAAGAAGTGCAGCGCGGCAACGAGGCCAAAACCGAGAAAGCGCGGCAGGTCGCGCCGCTGGGGTATCGACTGTCGATTGAGCAGAGCCAGCGTGACCACCAGCACGCCCGCAGAAAGCAGGCGACCCGCCGTAATTTCGTAGGCGGAGAGCGTCTGCGCCGCCCAGCGCACGAGCACGGGCGAGGTGCCCATGCAGCACGCAGCCAGCGCCACGAGCAGCAGGCCACGCCGCTGGGCAGAATCGCGCAGGGCGGCTCGGGCGGCTTGGGTCGGCGGACGGCTCGGCGGGCGGCTCGGCGGGCGGACGCCGATGGGTTCAGCGCTCATGGATAGCTCGTGGAGGTTAGCTCGTGGGGGTTAGCTCATGGGGAAGGGGGCTGAAACAAGAAAGACCCGAAGGGTTTCGGAATCCTTCGGGTCTGGTGTTTGTCCTGCGTGATGGCTAGAAGCCCACGCCGCCGCCCCCG
Source organism: Caldilineaceae bacterium (assembly GCA_965213535.1). Classification (GTDB taxonomy): domain Bacteria; phylum Chloroflexota; class Anaerolineae; order Caldilineales; family Caldilineaceae; genus JBCCFC01. Next base: position 3,112,817 of record OZ243888.1, on the reverse strand, counting down.
CCTGGTGTAAAGGCAAAGATAAAGGAGCTAAGCACCATGCTGACGATAATGAGGATTGCCAGCACGAAAAAGACTTTTTCGCTAAGTCGCATTCGACGCCACGGTTTCATAGTTGATCTCCATTTAAGAAACGAAATTACTTTCGGAAAAGTCTACCACAGTTGACGGATTTTGGGTATTTAGCGTTGGTTCCAGCTGCTTCTTAGTTTGGAGGCAGCAATAGATTGAGCAGAGGCCAGGTCGCCTCGTCATGCTCGCTCTTGCAAGGAGAGGACCCGGCAAGAATCTGTGCTCGACCTAAAGTGTGTGCAAAATGAAAGCAAGAGTTTGCGGTCTAAGTGACTGTCACTGTCCATAGCCGGACAGCTTACCCCATTTTGTCTGGACAGTGACTGTCACTGGCTCCTCAAACTCCTGTTCTCGACGCAACTTTACTTTAGCATAAACTCCTGGAAACGCGGGAATAATGCGTGAATGAGACGGTCCGACCTTTGCGCTGACCTTCGATTTCTCTTACCCTCTACAGGTTTTTATCTGTGATGGACAGTCTGACAATTCGTCTCCCAGCCAAAATGCACCACCCTTGGACTTTCAAATTTGATTCCGTGCGTCTCGCGTGGTACACTCTTATCCGCCTATGGGGAATAGTTTAATAGGCAAAACACCTGACTCTGGATCAGGCGATTGGGGTTCGAGTCCCTGTTCCCCAGCTAAGAACAGAAAAGCGCCGCGACCATTTGGTCGCGGCGCTTTTCTGTTCTTCATACGCTCTGCATCACATGCTTGAATGCGACTTACCCATCTTTCTACCAGGACGCTTGCCGAAACAGGTCATTGGCGCGGCCTGCATCGTTGGTGGCAGCGTGCAGCTCGTTTTCACCTGCTAACATCAAGTCCGCATCAGCGGCATCGATAGCCTTTGCGAAACTGCCAGCCGCTGTTTCTGCGTGACGGGCCGCATCCATCAACGCGTCTCTGTGTGCTTCAAAACCGGGCGGTGAGTCAAGCGCGCGTACTTGGTCACCCGTCGAGTGCAAAGCGATCAGTGCCGTTGAGACTTCCTCTTGCCACTGGCTGCTCTGTAGGAGCGCAGAGTTTTCTCCAGCTTCCCAAATCAAAGATTGTATTTCTTCTATAACAGAACCATAGCTGCTCATGATCGACTGTACCGTGACGGCATACTCTTCGACTGCTGGATCGATAGCTGCCGAGCCGCCAAAGTCAAAGAGCACAAAGGCACCAATAGAAAACATAAGTAGAACAAACTTTTGCATGAATACGCTTCTCCGTGGGAGGTTAGTAGTGCAAAGTAGTAGTTCTATTGAAAAGATAGCAGTGGCTATTAGTAGATTAATCGCAGGTTTTCTTCAGAATCCCGCAGCGGATTCAGACCAACTGCTGCGAGGCAATCTTCAAGGCGTCGGACACAGGCTTTGGCGAATCGATTCGATGCGAGCTCCCTTTCTCTTCGTGATGACCGGGAATTGGCGAAACGCGCTCAAGCGCCTTGCAGAGGCGGCCCGTCAACGCGCTTGAGCGTGTTTCGCATGGTAGGCGGCGAATGAATTCGCCGCCGGTGAGAGCATCCGAACCGGTGTGATTATTTCCTTGATCCGCCTAATGAAAAAGCGCCGCGACCAATTTGGTCGCGGCGCTTTTTATCTCATGGCGCAGCACGCTGCGCTAACTACAACTTAACTCCCCAGATTCTCCTCCAGCGCCGCCAGCGTGCGCGACCAAGCGTCGTCCGCGGCGTCGGGGGCGTAGCTTTCGCGGGTGTTGTTGAAGAAGGCGTGGCCCGCGCCGTCGTAGACGATGAACTCGGCGTCGATGCCCGCATCGACCATCGCCTCCTCCATGGCGCGCACGGCGTCGACGGGGATGCCGCCGTCCTCAGCCCCGTAGAGGCCAAGCACCGGGGCCGTGACTTCGCTGGCCTGCGCCGGATCAAGCGGGCTGCCGTACCACGGGATCGCCACGGCGAGGCGGTCGTCCTGGGTGGCCGTCATCAGCGTGAGGCCGCCGCCGAAGCAGAAGCCGGTAATCGCGACTTGGCCGCCGGAGGTGAACTCCTGGTCGAGCAGGTAGGTGATGGCGGACTGGATTTCGCGCACGGCTTCGGGCATGTCCACCTCCATCACCAGCTTGCGCGCTTCGTCCGGCTCGGTGGCAACTTCGCCCTTGTATAAGTCCGGCGCGAGCGCGACGTAGCCCTGCTGCGCCAAACGATTGGTCACGTCCATGATGTGGTCGTTGAGCCCCCACCACTCCTGAATCACGATAATGGCGGGCGCGGTTTCGTCCCCTTCGGGCCGAGCGAGGTAGCCCATCAGCATCTCGTCCTCGTTCTCGTCCGGGTACTCCACCATGGCCGTCACCAGCCCGGCAGCGCTCATCTCGGCCATGCCCTCGCCCTGGCCTTCGCCACCGGACGCTTCCTGCGTAACGGGCGGAACCGTGCCCGGAACCGTTCCGGGCACGGTTCCGTTGGGGCGCACGGCCTCGCAGCCCGCCAAAATCGTGACGGCAGCGGCGCTGCCCATGACGGCGGTCATGCGCTGTAGAAAGGCGCGGCGGCTGAGTTCGCCGATTTGAAATGAGCGGACAAGCTCCTGAGCGTAAAGTCGATTGGTTTTGTACATAGTTGGCTCCTGTGTTTTGAATAGTGCTTTGCTTTAATCGTCCAATGGCTTCACGTAGGCGACATCAATTACCTGTGTAGATGTCTGTCTTTCGTAAACAACTAAATGTCCCGTAACCGTCCACAGATAGACCGAGCTAATTCGGCTGAAGCGTCCCGCAACGGGAATTCCCTCGCTGCGCTCCAGCGCACGGATGGCGCGCCAAATATCGTGGGTGTACGGATACGAGTCATAGATGTAGTTGCGTACTGTGCGGTCGTATCTAACGCGCCACATCAGCTCCGTACTCCGTTTGAAGTTGACGCGTCAATTCTTGATCTGTGACGATCCGCGATGGATCGTCCTTCATCGCTTGCAATACGTCTTGGGCATCGACCCAGCTACGGTATAGCTGGGCATCACGCTGCATGGCCTGCCACTGCTGATAGCCGACGACCGCTACCGAGGGCTGGCCGGACTGCTCAATGATTGTGGCCCCACCCTTCATCGCGCGCTCGACGGTTTGGCCCCATTCGGCACGCGCTGCCTGGCTGTTCCGAGTTGCTACTTCCACAGTTTGCTCCTTAATCAAAGATCTTTGTGCTCCACCCCGAGTATCATTGTCGCAGCAAAGCCAAATTATTTCAACTCACCGCCGCCGACTCGTCACCACTGCGACGCCCGCCAGCACGATCACGCCGCCGATCAGCTGCTGCGTCGTGGGGCGCTCGCGAAAGAGCAGGATCGACCACAAAACGGCGGCCACCGGGCTCAACGTCAGCAGCACCGAAAGCAGGCTGACGTTGAGCCGCCGCAGCGCCAGATAGTAGAGCGCGCGACTGATCACGACATCGACCACGGCCACCAGCAGCAGCAAGCCCCAGGCCGTTAGCGAGGGCCAAACGAGCGTCGACGTGGTGAAGCTGTCTGCGGCCCGTTCGGCGGTGATGAGCGGGGCGAGGGTGCGCCAGGCGAACGAAAGCAGCACGAGAAAGATGGAGGTCGCCAGCAGGCGGAAGAAGAAAAAGTTGAGGAAGTCCAGCTCGCCGCCGTCGCGCTTGACAACGGCCATGTGAAAGGCGTAGAGAAAGGTGGAGGCCACGAGCATCAGCGCGCCCAGCCGCAGAGAGTCGACGGGCTGGAACGCGATGACAAAGGCGCCCACAATCGCCAGCCCCGCGCCGACAAGCTGCACGCGCGACAATCGTTCGCGTAGCCAAACTATGCCAAAGATGAGTGCAAAAACGGTCGTCAGCTTGCCCAGCATGGAGGCCGTGCCCGCATCGATAAAGCGCACGGCGGCGTAGTTGATGTTGGTGCTCGCCGCCACGCAAAAGCCGACGACCAGAAAGAAGCGCAGGTTTTGCGTCAGCGTTTGCCAGCGGAGGCGCTTCGTCGCCAACCCGTACGCGCCGACCAAGGCCGTGCCAATCGAGAGCACAAAGGTCGCCGAGACGGTGGGGCTAATGTGGGGCAGCAGCAGCCGCGCGAAGACAAAGTGCAGGCTGTCGGCAATCAGCAGGACGGGCACAATCAGCGTCGCGCTGCCCAGCGAAGGGCGTGCAGGGGTAGAGAGCGTGGCCGTTTTGGACATGGGTCGGCGGAAGGATTAGAATGGGAGAGCGTTGAAATTTGATGGAGTTACCATATCACCAACCATGAAAATTACCATAAATTCCCTATCCCAGCGCCGCTTTTTCGGCTGGCGGCTGCTTGCCCTGCTGCTCATCGTGACGTTGCTTGCAGCCTGCGGTGGTTCAACCCAAAACGCGTCCATCCAGGATGAATCGGACCGGGGCGGTGACGCTCCCGCCGCCAGCAACGTTATCATCGGCGACGGTGAGGAATCGCCGTTCAACGGAACCTTCCTCGAGAACGACAACCCCGCCATGCCGATTGTTGCCGAGGACGAGGAGGGCCAACCCTTTGATATGAGCGAGCTACAGGGCGAGTACGTCCTCGTTAACTTTGGCTACACCTCCTGCCCCGCCATCTGCCCCGTAACGCTGGCCAATCTCATGCTCGCCTACAACGAGTTAACGGAAGCGCAGCAGGAGGAAGTCAACGTCGTCTTTGTCTCGGTTGATCCCAGCCGCGATACGCCGGAGCGGCTAAATAGCTACCTCGCTTCGTTCAGCGAAGATTTTATCGGCTTGTACATCCCGGAGGAAGAGACGTTGGAAACGGTGAAAGCGGCTTACGGCGTCTCTGCCGAGGTCATCGAACCGCTGTCCGACGAAGAGATGACGACAGAGAATTATGATCTGGCCCACAGCGGCGGCGTCTACGTCATCGATCCAGAGGGAACCTTCAAGCTTTTCCTTGCCCACGATGCCCCCGCCGACGCCATCCGCAGCGACTTGCTCACGCTGATGGAGGGGTAGATTTTTACCGATTACCACTAAAGATTACTATGCAAAATCAGAACGACAGATCAATGCCCGTGCATCCGGGCGAGGTACCGCGGGAAGAATTATTGCAACCAATGGGGCTGAATCCAGAAAAGCTTGCCGACAGTTTACGCGTGCCCACTCCACAACTGGAAGAGCTTCTGCGTGAGCAGCGGCAGATTACAGCGGACATGGCTTTGCGACTGGCGCGTTACTTTGATATGTCGCCGCAGTTTTGGCTGGGCCTCCAAATGGACTACGACTTAGATGTCGCCCAAGATACCGTTGGTCAGCGTTTGGAGAACGAGATTGTCCCCATTGCTGCTTAACCCTAGTCGAACTTCCGCACTTCCCGACATCAAATGCCCTACAACACCCTCATCATTGGCGGCGGCGTCCTCGGCGCGGCGACGGCCTACCACCTGGCGCGCGACGGCGTGCGCACGCTGCTCGTTGATCGACGCGATGCCGGGCGCGCCACCAGCGCGGGCGCGGGCATCATCGCCCCCGAAACCAACACGCGCGACGGCGATGCCTGGTTTCGCTTTGGCATCGAGGCCGGGCGCTACTATCCCACGCTGATCGAGCAGATGCGCGAGACCGGCGCGCCCGACACCGGCTACGCCCGCTGTGGCAAACTTACGGTCGCCGCCGCGACGGACGAAGTTGAGCCGTTTGAGCAGATGCTGCACACCGTTCGCCAGCGACAGGCCGAGCGCAACCTCCCCGCCGCCGACGATTTCGACGAGCTCACCGCTGTCGAAGCCCGCGAGCGCTTCCCTGCTCTGGGCAACGTTCAGCGGGCCTGCTGGCTCGGCAGCGCCGCTCGCATCGACGGTCGCCAGCTCGAAGCGGCCCTTCGCCACGCGGGTCGACAGCACGGCCTTGTCGAGCGCAAAGCCAGCGTCGAGCGGATTCTCGTGGAGGGCGATCGTGCAATTGGCGTTGTTGCCGACGGCAAAGAAATTCACGCCAACGCCGTGGTGGTGGCAGCGGGGGCGTGGTCGAACGCGCTGCTGGCGCCCTTTGGCGCGCAGATTCCCGTGGCTCCCCAGCGTGGCCAAATCGCCCATCTCGATCTCCCCACCGGCACGTTTGATCTCGACACCGGCGACTGGCCCGTCGTGACCGGTTTCCACGGCCACTACCTCGTCGCGTGGCCGAATGGTCGCGTCGTCGGCGGGGCGACGCGCGAGACGGACTCCGGCTTTGTGCCGCAGACCACGGCGGCGGGCGTCGTCGAGACGCTGAGCGAGGTGCTGCGCATTGCGCCGGGGCTGGCGACGGCGAGCGTGCGCGAGGTGCGCGTGGGGCTGCGACCGTACTCGGCAGATGGCCTGCCCGTGCTCGGTCGGCTGCCGGGCGTCGAGGGCCTTTTCCTCGCCACGGGCAACGGACCAACGGGGCTGACGTTGGGGCCGCTGAGCGGGCGAGCGGTGGCGAATTTGGTTCAGGGGCGGGAGGCAGGCGTAGAGATTGCGGCCTTTGGCATAGAGCGCTTTTTGTCGCACAGGTCGGACGCGAGTTGACCAATTGGGGCGATCCACACAACATTTTCCTTCAAATCACGGTTAGCTAACCAGAGCCAGTCGACCCGCCAAGAGGAAAAGCGGCACCCGATCCATTTGCTTCCCAATCCGTGTGCGCAGCCCGTATGCGCAGCCCGTGTGCAGCCCTGTCCCATTCTCCCCCTGCCAAAACACCACATGACCTTTGACGAAATCGCCGCCATCTACCGCGCCGCGCTCCCCCCCGACGGCCACTTCTTTCAGTTTCCCACGACCGCTCTCGATCACACCGGCGTTCCGGCTTGGTCCAACGTCTACCTGCCGGGGCCGCTGGGCGGGGGCGACGGCTACGGCGCGACCGATATTGAAGCACAGGTCGGTACGCTGGGTGAGCTGCACGAGCGCGTGCAGAGCCGCTGGGTCGTCCCCACGCTGCCGACCGAGCGCGGCTCGTATGCCGACATGGTGGTGGCCCACGGCGAAGCGGCGGTGCTCGATCCGGTGCTCGTTGGCCTGCCCGCCGGGAGCGCCTACCGCGCCGACCTGCCGCGGCTGTGGGTGACAATGCAGCGCTATCCCCGTGGCGAACAGCTCGTGCTGCTGGAAGCCGCAGCGTCGAGCGCATCGGAGCTGCCGACGGATTACGAGCCGCTTTTTTTGCCCGTTTCCAACGGTCTGGGCGCCGGGCTGGATCGCGACCGCGCGCTCAACCACGCCCTCTTTGAGATTTTGCAGCGCGACGGCAACAGCGTCACCTACCGCGCGCTGGATCGGGGGCGGGTGGTCGACGTGAGCGATGTGCCTGCCGAGACGGCGGGCATTCTAGCGGGGTTGGCCGAAGCGGGCGTGCAGGTCAACGTCAAGCTGGCGGCGACGGATTTTGGGCTGGTCAACCTTTACGTCAACGGCTACGGCCCGGACGACGACCACCCGCAGATCAAGCTGGCAGCGGGTGGCGAAGCCTGTGCGCTGGACCGGGCAGCGGCGCTGCGCAAGGCCGTGCTGGAGTTTGCCTTTTCGCGGGCGCGGCTGGCCTTTGGTCACGGCGACCTGTCGCTGGTGGAGCGCGTCGCACCGCCGGATTATGTGGAAACGTACCGCTCCTTCTGGCGCGTCGACAACGAAGAGCCGCGCGCCCTGCAGTCGATGCTCAACTGGGTCAAGCTGTCGCCCGCCCAGCTCAAGGCCAAGCTGTCGCCGATCTACCACGAGCGCGAGCGCATCGACTGGGCCACGTTGCCGAGCCAGCCGGAGCTGGCACAGGCCGCGCCCGGCGCGCAGCTGAGCGAAGTCGCCGAGCGGCTGGGCGATTTGGAAATTTTGTACAACGATATGGCGACCCCGCGCGCGCGCGACCACGGCGTGCACGCCGTCAAGGCCATTGTGCCCACGCTGGAGGTGGAGACGGCCTCCTACGCGCGCATCGGCGAGCGCAACCTGCGGCGGCTGCTGGAGCGCGATTCGCCGCTGGTAAAGATTGGGGACAACGGCGGCGAGGGCTGGCGCAAAATTCACCTGACGCAGGCGGCGTCTGAGCGCATCGGTGGCCGGGCGTGGCTGGATGTCGAGACGCTAAATGGGCGGGTGGACGATTTGTACTCGCTCTACCGCGAGCCCTCGCACCACGCCGCGGCCTTTGTGCGCGCCGGCCTGGCGTGATGCCAGCAGCCGGTCGGGTTGCGCTGCCCACCCAACCCATCACCCGAGCCATCTTTTATGAATGTCGATAATTTACTCAACCACCTCGATGCCCAAGCGCTGCGCCTGGCCCGGCGCGAATATGGGCGCGAGGGCATTGAAATGTTCCTGGCGCTGGAAAATCTGCGCGACCCCTCTCCGCGCGTGCTGGCTGGCGAGGACGGGCCAGCGCTGGCGCAGCTCGTCGAGCGCATTGGCGCGCGCCTCATGGCCGCGCGACCGGATGATCCGGTGCGAGCGCTGCGCAATGCGCTGGAGCTGGCCGCCCACTTTGACTTTGGTCAGCCCGTCATCGCCACGGGCGAGCGGCTCGATCCCAACGTGACGGGAAGCGGTCGCTCGCCCCTGCGGCTGGCGTCCGATGCGCAATCCGGCGCGGCAGCGCTCGTGCACGCGATCCGCGACGGTCGCTTTATCCGCTCCGTCAACTACCACAATACGCTGCTGGCCGACCGGGCGCAGCTCGCAGCGCAGCTCGCAGCGCTGGCCAAGCGCTTTGTCGCCATCGATCTTGACCAACTGCAAAAGCTCCTGGCTGGCGAAGCGTGGACGGATGCGCGACCGCCGCTGCTGCTCGTCTTTTACGAAGGCTTTCGCAATCACGTTGACGTGGCCGCGCCGCTGCTGGAGGAGCTGGGCCTAACCGCCATTTTCTGTCTGATTCCCGGCTTTATCGACGCGCCAATCGCGACGCAGATTGATTTTGGCAAGGCCAACTATCTCGGCACGCAGCACGGCGAGTACGCGGACGGTCGCGTGGCGCTGACGTGGGACGAGGCGCGGGAGTTGGCGGCGCGCGGTCACTCGTTTGTTTGCCACACCATGAGCCATTCGGACAGCGACGCACCCGAAGCTGATTTGCAGTACGAGGGCGTCGCCGCCGTCGAGCGCATGGCGACGATGCTGGGCCAGCCGACCACGGCCTTTGTCTGGCGCAAGGGGCCGGAATGGGGCGTTGCGCCGCGGGCGGATGCGCTGCTGCGCGCGGCGGGGATCGAGCTGCTGGTGAGTAATTTTAAGGTGCAGCGCCTGCCCTAACCCTCTACGTTTTCCCTACACCAATTTGCCCGTCGTTCACCCATCGTGATACCATCGACCCATGACAGATTCGCGCGCCAGAGAGGCGCAAAAAATGACCCAAACGCTGCCCGCAACGGCTCCCCTGCCCGCCCGCCTCTCTCACGATGAGCAGCGGCTGCGGCTGGGCTGGCGCATTGTGCTAACGCTGCTGCTGCTGGCGGGCCTGGTTGTCCTGAGCATGTTGCTCACCCCCGCCTTTGCCGACGCCGCACCCGTCGCCCCCAAAGCCAACGTCAGCCCCCCCGCCCAAAGCCTGGGCGATCCGCTTGTGCTGGCCTTCTACTACCCCTGGTTTGATGAAACCACCTGGACCCACGAGCGGTTGAGCGACCTGCCCGCCGAGCGCTACGCCAGCTCCGACCGCGCAACCATGGGCCGACACATTGAGCAGGCCCAGCGGGCGGGCATCGATGCGTTTTTGGTAGCGTGGTACGGCCAGGGCGACGGCAACCCGACGGAGGCCAATCTGGCCGCGCTGCTCGAAGAAGCCAACGCGCGCAACTTCAAAATCGGCATCCTCTTCGAGACGGATTCACCCTTTATGGGCGCGTCCGGCGGCGTGAGCGGGGCGCTGGCCCACGCGCTCGCCACCCACGCCACCCATCCGGCCTTTTTGCGCGCGGATGGTCGCCCCGTCTTCTTTTTTTGGCGACCGTATATCTACGGCATCGACGCCTGGCGCGACGTGCGCGCCCAGGTCGATCCGGGCTACGGCAGCCTGTGGATCAGCGAGGGGGTAGACACAAGCTTTCTCTCTGTTTTTGACGGCCACCACCTCTACTCCAACTCGTGGAATCCACCCGCCGATCTCACGGCAGTTAACCAGAAGTTTGCCAACCTCGTACAGGGCGCACGGGAGCAGCACGGCGCACACAAGCAGTGGGTTGCCACGGTGATGCCGGGCTACAACGACGTGAAAATTCGCCCTGGCGCGGGCTTTGCCACCGACCGCGAAGGCGGCGGCTATTTCGAGCGCGCCTGGCAGGCCGCAATTGCCAGCCAGCCCAACTGGATTGTGATCAACAGCTTTAACGAATGGCCCGAAGGCTCGTACATCGAGCCGAGCGAGGCCTACGGCGATCTCTTTCTCAACATGAGCGCGGTCTGGAGTGGACAGTTCAAGGCGGGCGGCGGCCCGGTGATCACGGCCCCGCCCGTGCCCGCTCCGCTGCCTGCGACCATCGACCCTGCGGCTGTCGAAGAGGAAACGGTTGCCGCCGCGTCGCAAAATCAACCGGAAGAGGCGGGAACCGCAGCGGCGGCCGAGACGTTACCCGTGCAGGAGGTCGCCCCGCTTCTGGAAGCGCCCGCCGCCCCCGCCGAGATCACCGAGCCGGAGGTGGCGACGGCCTTTGTCGACACGCCGCTGCTCAACCTACGCGCCGCGCCGCTGCTCGATGCCGACATTTTGGCCGAGCTGCCGCAGGGCGCGGCCATCCCAATTCTGGCCCGCAGCGATGGCGCGCTCGACGGCGACTGGTGGCAAGTGGAGGCCAACGGGCAGGTGGGCTGGCTCTATGCGCCGCTGGTGCGCGCGGCGGGGCCGCTGGATGGCGTCCCATTTGTAGATGGGGATAGTGCAGAAGAGCCGCTTTGGATGCGCCCCTTTGATTTGATTGCGCCGCTGACCGAACCCCCGCCTCAATAAGGAGTCGTGCTCATGTCCTCCAAAACATCACGCATCGAAGCGTCACACGTCGAAGCGCCACACGTCGAAGCAGGATGTCAATCCGTTCACGAAGATGTTGAGCGCGTGTTGATCGATGAACGGGCGCTGCAGGCGCGCATCCGCGAGCTGGGCCAGCTGATCGAGGCGCGCTACCGCGACCAGGATCTACTGCTTGTGGCCGTGCTCAAGGGCAGCTTTGTCTTTGTGGCGGATTTGATTCGCTGCATCGATATGCCCCACCACGTGGACTTTATGGCGACGCAATCTTACGGAACGAGCACCGAGAGCAGCGGCGCTGTACAAATCCTCAAAGATTTGAAGCAGCCGATCAAGGGTCGCAACGTGCTGCTCGTCGAAGATATTATCGACAGCGGCCACACGCTAAACTACCTCGTGCGGCTGCTGCAAAATCGTGAGCCCGCCTCGCTGCGCATTATGACGCTGCTGGATAAGCCGGAACGCCGCGAAGTCGACATCGCGGTGGACTGGGTCGGCTTTGAAATTCCCAATGAGTTCGTGATCGGCTACGGGCTGGACTACGGCGAAGTCTACCGCAACCTGCCCTACATCGGCATCCTCAAGCCCAGCGTTTATACAGAAGATTGATCGACGAAGGGCACGATAAAGCGCGGGGTGACCATTCTCAAACGCGAACGGGTTTTACCCATTTACCCATTTAATGGCGCGCTGGATAGGGTTCCAGCAAGTTGATCAGCAAAGAACGCGGAGAGCACGGTGGAAGAGAGTCGACGCCCTTCCCTTCGTGAAACTTCGCGTCCTTCGTGGATCACCTCTTTGACGTTCTGTCCTTCCCAAGAGAGTCGTTCTCGATTAACCCCCAATGTTTCGTCTGATTTTGCCACGCCAGTTCACCCGCCTCCTGCTCTCAACCATCACCGCCGCGCTGCTCTGCCTCACGCTCCTCACCTTTGCCGCCCACGCCCAAGAGCCACCAACCGATGCCGCTGACAACATCGGCAGCTACACCGTCGTCGCAGGCGATTCGCTGAGCGCGATCGCCGCGCGCTTTGGCGTCCCGCTCGACGCACTCGTCACCGCCAACAACATCGCCGACCCGGCGCTGATTGAAGTCGGCCAGACGCTGGTTGTCCCCAATCCGGACAATCCCGCCCTGCTGGCCGCCGTCGACGCCGTGGCCGTGCGCACGCTGCCGGGCGACACGCTGCTGGCCGTCGCTGATCGCTACGCTCAACCCCTTGATGTGGTCGCCGCGCTCAACACCACTGCTTTCGACAATGTCACCACGACGACGCGCCTCTTTCCCGGCCAGCCGCTCCTGCTCCCGCGCGATGCCCTGCCGCCCGGTGACCTGCTATTTGGTGAAATAGAGAATGTGGACGTGCCCGCCCAAATCGTGCAGGGCCGCACGGGGTTTGCCACCGTCGCCGCCCGCCGCCCCCTCTCGCTCACGGCGACCTGGAACGAGCTGCCGCTTGCCTTTGCCCCGGCAGCGGAGCCGATCCAGGCGGGAACGGCTTCGACGAGCTCGGCCTCCGTCGAGATCGCCCTCATCCCCACACCGGCGCTGCTGCCGCCGGACGTGTATGACTTCGCCCTCTCGTACACGACCGAGGCGGGCGTGCCCGTTACGCGGACGTGGCAAATTGAAGTCCTTGAGGGGCCGTATGCGAGCCAGGAGATCGTGCTTTCCGAGGAGGTGAGCGAGCTGCTGACGCCGGAAATTACCGAGGCGGAATTCGAGCGCGTCAGCGCCGTTTGGTCGCAGGTGACGGCGCAGACATACTGGCGCGCCCCCTTCGCGCGCCCCATTGGCGTCGACTTTGCGACGACCAGCCCCTTTGGCACGCGCCGCAGCTACAACGGCGGCCCCTACAGCAGCTACCACGCCGGCCAGGATTTTGGCGCGCCAGAGGGCACGCCGATCCTCGCCCCCGCGGACGGCACGGTCGCGCTGGCCGCGCCCCTAGAGGTGCGCGGCAACGCCGTGATCCTCGATCACGGGCGCGGCATTTTTAGCGGATACTGGCACATGGTGGAGCTAAAGGTGGAGGAGGGGCAGCGGGTCGCCGCTGGGGATTTGCTCGGCCTCGTCGGCACAACGGGGCTGAGCACGGGGGCGCACCTGCACTGGGAGCTGCGCGTGCGCGGCGTCGCCGTGGACCCGGTGCAGTTTTTAGCGGAGCCGTTGCTGCCGGGGGGGTAGGCGTGGTGTAGTGGCAACAAAATTGGCGTGGAGGAAGGAGAACCGAATGGGCGTTGCAAAGCGACAAAGTGGATCTCAAACATGGGTAAGTTAAATCGCGGCGAGGCAGTCTGTCATTCCTGCGCAGGCAGGAATTCATGCTAGATCAACTATAGATTCCCGCCTTCGCGGGAATGACAAAGTTTGACGGCTCCGCTGACCTACGTCTTTTCGTTTGTCTCGAAGTTACCCATGTTCGTGCTAAAGACTCAGTCAAAATTCGGGACTCATCCGCAGGTAGCGTAGTTGTCACAGTTCTCCCCGCTTCTCGCTCCCCTGCGCCTTGACTTCCCCCTCGTACCCCTTCCCCCCAAACCGCAGCAGCAGCGACAGGCAGCCGCCCGGCTCATCGCTGTCGCCAAAGCGCTCGCGACCACCGAAGAGCGAGATGTGCTTGTCCAGGTTAGGAAGACAACCAATTCTCGTGCCGCAGATCAGGTATAGCGCGGAAGTCTTTATCAGTAGTCAGCAAGGTCAAATCGTTACGCAGTGCAATCGTGGCAATCAGCGCATCAACTGTCTCCAACTGCCAACCCTTTTTGCGTAACTGAGCTTGTAAATTGACAGCCAGCTCGGCATCCAACTCCTCGAAGATATAGCATGGAATAAACGAGCGCAGGCGTTTCCATTCAGCCACATTTTGTACGGCTCGAGGCAAGAGCTGCAAGCCAAATAATGTCTCGGTAATAACGGGGACACAAAGTGAGAAATGCTCCCCTTCTCTTACTTGAGATGAGATTTTCTCACGCAGTGGATAGTTGCGCGTTACCAGTGGGGAAGCGTGATTTGTGTCGAGCAAATACCGAGCCATTGGCTATCGCCGACCTTCCGCCACATCGTTTTGCCTCGTAATTATGCGCATTTCTTCTTCAACGCTCTGCCACTGCTTCGTCCACTCTTCCAAATCAAAATCCGGGTCTTCCGGTGCATCGCGCAGCGCATCTGCTAAAGAGCCAGTGGCCGGGCGCAGTTTGCTCGGCCCAGCCGCCTGAATTTGTTTGACAACGCCTTCCACCGCATCCAGTTCAGTCTGCGGAAAGAGTGCCTGTCTCAAAATGTCTAGCGCGACCTCTTCCACCTCGGCATCGCGCGTTTTAGCCTCTTCGAGCAGCTTGTCATTCAGTTCTTGGGGTAGCGTAATCGTCACGATTCACCTCGCTTCTCGCTCGCCTTTGCCTCGACTTCTCCCTCGATTTTACCACCGCCAAACCGCAGCAGCAACGACAAACAACCGCCTGGCTCGTCGCTGTCCCCAAAGCGCTCGCGACCGCCGAAGAGCGAGGTGTGCTTGTCCAGAATCTTCTCGATTTCTTTAGTCGTGTCGCGGCCAATGTCTTCAATGTCCTGCTCCTCCTGCGAATAGAGCAGGCGCGTCCAGTAGGTGTTGTAGACGATGCCCAACCACGAAATCAGCTGCAAATTCTGCTCGAGCGACTGAAGCGGGCGGCTGAAGAAGTAGGTGAGAAAGGCCGCGGTGCTGAGGCCGCCAAAGATCAGCACGTACTCGATTTCGCGAAAGGCGACCGCGCAGATCACGGCGGTGACAAAGGCGGCCACGCCCACGCCAAAGAGCACGATGTAGAGCCAGACCGTGATGTTGTGCGAGCGCATAAAGGCATCCTCGATACGCTGCTGCATCTGGCGGCTGCTGCTAAAACCCTGCGCCGTGTGGTTGCGCCACGCGTAGTAGAGCGCCGGGTCGCGCGTCATTAGGCTGTCCGGCGGCGGCTTGGGCACGGGCAGATAGTTGGGCACGTCGTCGCCCGCGGCGCTGGTCGGCTGGCTGTCGGCCGGCGTCGTCGGCTCCGGCGGCGAGACGACGCGCACCCTGGCGCGTCGGCTGCTGGGCAAGTTCACTGTCGCCTTCTCCTCGCTCGATGCGTCGTTTGTCAGCACGTCGTTTGTCAGCACGTCATTTGTTAGCACATCGTTAATCGTGATCACCTTATTTAGGCGAGCGCCGTCCACGCTATCCCCACCCGCGTCTAATTCCGCCGCGCTCCCCGTCAACCTATCGACTCGCTCCCCACGTTGTCGCGCCAAATTTGAAGCTGGGTCATCCTCCCGTGGCTCGACGGGTGGCTCGACGGGCGACGACTCGCGCCGTTCCGCCCGTCCAGTCTCGGTGCGCCCAGTCTCGCTCGACACGGGCAACCTGACAGCCGGGTCGCCGAGGATGACGTAGGATCGGGCGTCGTTGTTGGCCGTCCACATCCCCGCCAGCCGCAGATCGTCCACGCGCTTGCCAAATTTGATGTCCTCCAGCTCGCGCGTCAGCTCCGTCGACAGCTCGGCGTAGCGCTCGTTGAGATATTCGAGCGCGGCCCCCACCGGCTGCCCGGCCATGATTTGATAGAGCGAACTGCGAAAGGCCTCGACCTGCGGCCCCCCGGCTATCCCATCGCCCGGCCACTGAAACGAATAGCCCCACGCGCGCTCGACGTGCCCAATCGCCGCCAGCGCGCCGCCGCCGGGGTGGCCGAGCAGCCGCTGCGGCAGCTGCGACAGAAAAGCGTGCGGCGCGATCTGCCCCCGCTCCTGCAGCCCCGCGTGCGCAAAATCATCCAGCCGCGGCGTGCCCGCGCCGTAGCAGGCAAAGTGAAAGGCAATCAGCCCGTCGACGCGCGCACTATCGCTGATGTCATCGGCGGCGACGTAGAAATCCTGTGGAATGTCGCGCTGCCACTGCACCGGGCCGGGCCAATCCTGGCAGAGCAGCGCCCCCTGCTGCGCGAGCTGACGCGCGTCGCCGCGCGGAAAGCCCATCCCGTGCGACGCCGTAAAGAGCAGCGTCGGCGTCTGGTCGATCTGCCCACCAAGTAAATCCAGCAGCCGCGCCTTGGTCGCCTCCGCAGGCGGCACGCGCTCGACGGCCCACGTCGGGTGGTCGCCAGCCAGCTCCGCGGCGAGCGGCATCACGAGCTGCGATGCACTGAGAATCGTCGGCGGATCGTCCAAATTTTGCGTGCCAAAGAAGACGGCGCGCGGCGGTCGATCCGGCGTGCTGCCCCGCATCTCCTGCTCGACAACGCCGCGCGCGTAGATGGTGTAGGCGTCCACCGAGTCGAAATGCAGCCGACCCACCGCGTGCTGCACGTCGAGCTGGTACTGGAAGTAAAAGGGAATCTGCTCCGGGCTGCCGACCAGGAGCAGGTAGTATGGCATAATTTTGGGGTTGACGGGACCGGGACCCGCGCCGTGGCGCGACAAAAAGTCATCCTTGCTCTCGCCCGGTCGATAGGCGTCTTCCTGGATAAATTCGCGGTAGCGCTCGCCCGCCTGCTCCCGGCGATGCACCAGCAGCTCCGTCAGTGCCTCGCGGATGGCGTCGATTTGTGGATCGCCGTGGGCGAAGATCACGCCCCAGCCCGCCTGGGCCAAATCGGCCGGGTCGACGCCCGCGCGCACGCCAAAGTGTGCATCGCCGCGCTGCGTGCGCCGCTTGAGCTCGCGCCGGTGCGCCTCGTCGCCCAGCGGCTCGCCCTTGGCCAGCCTGGCGACCTGCTCCGCGGTCAGCGGCGGCGTTAGGTAGGAGCCCGTCGCGCCGTTGATGCCGTTGAAGAATAGCTGGTTGTCCATGGTGGTTGGGTCTTCCCCTTTTCAAGCGGTCGAATGGTCGGTCGATGGAAGCTATACCAGCAACCGCTCGCGCACGGCTGGCGGCACTTGCCCAATATTCTCCGGGTACGCCTCCAGCAGGCGTGAAATATCCGCCAAGTCCTTTTGCCGCTTGCTCGCTCGCCGCGACGAGTCCTGGAAGGCCCAGATTTTGCCGCGCAGCAGATCGTCGATGCTAGCAACGGGCAGCGTTAGGCCGAGCACTTCCTGCGTGGCGGCGCGCTCGACGAAGTCAAAGTAGCGCGCGTCGGTTTGAATCTGCACGCGCAAGTCGGAATTGGGCAGCGAGACGTTGATGCTGTGTGGAAAGTGCTTGACGATGAATTCAGCAGCCAGCAGCGCTTCCGCCCGCTCGATCTGTTCCAGCGCCACGACGAGAGCGAGATCGAGGCTGACGACTGGATCAACGTAGGCATTGACGGCCTGCCCGCCGATGACGCAATAGCGAATGTCGTTTGCGGCAAGCAAGGCAATCAGTTTCTCCAGCAGGTTAGCGTAATCCATGGTGATGGTCTTCCAAAAAGTGAGCGCTTGCATAAATTTTCTCCAACTCCAAGTGAAGAGACTTACTGCTGTATCAAATAGATATTTGCGTTTTGGCCCTCACCCCTAGCCCCTCTCCCATCCTGGGAGAGGGGGATTTAGCCCCCTTCTCCCATCCTGGGAGAAGGGTTGGGGATGAGGGCCAAAACGCCAGAATTCAACAAAGCACTCAGTGATTACCTGCCGCTCACAACTCGTTCGCACGAGGGCGTGCTTGCTCCGCGCTTCTCACTTTAACCGCTCGTCCAGCTCCCGCAAAAAATCGACGCCGTTGCCCCAGAAGATGCTGATGTCGTCCGCATCAAAATAGCTTTCCAGATATTGACGCGCGCGCTCCGGCTCCAGGATGCGCCCCTCCTCCGGATCGACCTGGACGGCGACGTGGGCGTAGTCGCTGCGGCGGTAGCGACCTTCGCGGCTGATGATGCTGTGGAAGAGCACGCGGAAATTCCACTCGTCGAGGTGGAAGCCCAGAAAGAGCAGGCCGGTATCCGTCAGCGCGCGGCGCACGCGCAGCGGGATCAGATTTTTGTTGCGCGTCACGCCCGCGAGATAGCGGAAGTAGTCGTCCTGCGTTAGCACCACCGAGCCGGGCACGTCGATGCGGCCAAAGAGGTGGTAGACCAGCGGCTTCTGCGGCGACGGCGGCTCTTCGTCCGCGTGGCCGTTGACCTGGCCGCTGCTTTGAAAGCGCAGCGCTTCCATCTCCTCCAGCTCTTCGTTCCACGGAAAGAGCTCGACGCGCGGCTGCTTGCCCGCCGCCGCCAGCGCATCGGCCAGCAGCGTGGTCGATTCGGTGGTGATGTAGATCGGCAGGTTGAGCCGAGCCAACACCTGGTGGGGCGTGCGCCCCGCCCCGTCACCCGCTTCGGCATTCTGTTCCGCGCTGTGCAGCACGCCCACCGCCGCAATCACCTCGGCCAGGTCGCCCTCCGCCACGCCTGCATCGAGCTGCTCGCCGTAGCGCTCTAGTAATTCGCGCTTCAGGTAGCGCCGCAGCTCGCGACGCGGAAAGGCGGGCTGTTGATTTACCGACAGAAACTGCGCCACCTGTGGCAAATCCCCGCGGTCGTGGGGAGCCATGGGGAAATTGTACTCGCTGGCCCAGCGCTGGGCAATCTCGCGCTGCGAGCCGAGCATCCACTCGCTCAATCCCGGCCCGACAATCGGCGTGGCCGTGCGATCTTCGATGTTGGCGAGAATCGCTTGCCACTTGCGAAAGCCGCTGCCCTCATCCGCAAAGCCCGGTTTGTACCAGATGCGCCCGCTGCGAATGCGCAAAAAGAGCGTGGGCATCCACCAGTCCGGTCGCCCGCGCACGGCCCCGCGCGCAACGGACAGCGCCCGGTCGATCTGCCCGTCGCGCCGCAGCTCGCGGAAAAAAACCGGCATCAATTCGGCCACCGTCTGCATTGTGATGTTCCCCTGCATCGCCAGCACCGCCGGAATCCCTGCCTCCGCCAGCCGCGGCCCCAGCGCCACGAGCGCGTCTCCGTCCGACGCTGTCGCCCCCGCGCTCTGGCACGAGGCGAGCACGACCAAGCGCGGTCGCCGCGCCAGCTCGCGCAGCCGCGTCACCAGCTCCACGCCGGAGACGCGCTGTACGTCGCCCGCCTCGTCCTCCAGCCAGAGCCAGGGCGTGCCCTCCACGAGCGTGCCGTGGCAGACGAGATAGAGAATGTCGTGCTCGGCGTCGCGCAGGCGGCCGATGATGTTGTTGAGGGTGACCCGTTCTTCGTCGCTCGCACCGCTCGCCAAGATGGACGACTCGATCTCACCCAGCCCAGCCTCCGCCCGCGCCACCTCCGCCGCCACGTCGACCGCGGCCAGGTCTGGGTAGTCGCTCAAATCCGGCCCGGCCACCACGACCAGCGCGCGCAGCTCGACTTCGGCGCGCAGCTGAACCGGTCGCCAATCCTGGCTGCTGAGATAGCGAGAGAAGAGCACGTTTTCGCCCGTTGCCAGCGGCGGGGCAGCGCCACCGTCCGCGAGGTTTGAGTCCGGCAGCCGCAAGGTCTCCCAGCGCAGGCCGTGCAGCTCGGGCGCGCTGGGGCCGATAAAGAGGCGCAGCCGCAGCGCTTGCCCTTGAGCTTGCGCGGCTGCCTGCGCTTGCGCAAAGGTTGTGCGCACATCTTCGTCGGTGAAAAGATTTTGACCGAGCAGCGCGCCATATTCTGCGGCGTCGTCCAGCGCACCAAGCGCGGCCCAGTCGAAGCGCACGGGCGTGGGCGTGCGGTCGACGAGGCGCACGTCGGCCTCGCTGCCGGGCTGCTGGAAGCGCAGGTCGATGTGGTAGGAATCGGTGTCGTGGCGGTGCAGGCCAAGCTCGAGCTCGGCGTAATTGCTCATGGCTGCGCCCCGTCGTTCACCGGCGCATTGGGCGCTGGTGAGTTGGGCTGCGGTGGGTCGCAAACGCTGGCTGCACCGCCGTCGCCGAGGTAGATGCGGCGCTCGGTGGCGTTGAGCGTGCGCCCGGCCACGCGACAGGCCTTTGCCTGCCACGAAGCGGGGTCTACATCCCAGCGCCAGAGGTCGCCCGCCGCATCCGCCGTGTAGAGCAGGCGCTCGCTTGGGTGAAACACAATCTGGTTGATTGCGCGCCCGTTGGCCAGCCCGTTGCTCAAGTCGGCCAGCGGCGGCGCGAGCGGGCGACCAATGGCGCGACCGCTCATCGTGTCCCACAAAATAAAGGTGCCGTCCTGGCTGGCGGTGGCGATGCGCTCGCCGCCGGGCGAAAAGGCCACATCCAGCACACCCGCGCGGTGGCGGCTGAGCGCGTGTCGCCAGCCGAGCTGGTTGGCGTCCCACACCACGGCCTGCTGCTTGAGCAGCTGCGGCGACGTATCCGCCAGGTCATCGACATTGAAAATTGGGTTCGCAACGTCGGTCGCGCTGACGTTGGGCGTTTGCGGTGTGGTCAGGCTGTTAAATGCATTGGCCGCGGCGATGCTGCTCTCCTCGACAAAGCCGGTGGCGTAGCCCGCCGCCAGCAGCGCGTTCTGCGGGTGCAGGGCCACGCTGCGAATGGGCGCGTCGTAGGGCATCGGCTGGTCGATCAGCTCGCCGCTCTCGACATTCCAGATCGTGATGTCGCTGTGGTCGTCATCCTCCAGCGCGCCGGCAACCACCAGCCGGCGTCCGTCTGGCGAAAAGGCCAGGTCCACCACGAGCACGTTCGACGTGGCCAGCGAAGCGCTAACTGGCGGCGACGCCGTTAACTCCCACAGCCAAATCTGCCCGTCGAAGCTGGCCGAGGCCAGGCGCTCGCCGCTGGGATGAAAGGCCACGGCGGTGGTCATGTCGGCGTGGCGGCCAAGGCGCACTGGCGACAGCCGCCCCCCTTCCGCCCGACCCTGTCCCGGCTCGACAATGCGCCAGAGGATCACCTCGCCGCTTTCGTCGCCCGCGGCCAGGAGCGGTTGCGTCGGGTGGAAGGCGACGTCGCGGATGGGGCTGGGCGTTTCGTCGAGCAGTTCGCCGTCGCGCGCTTCGGGCGGCGGGCGCGTGGCGCTTATTGTGATTGAAGCGGCAACGGTGTCGGTTGAGACGCCGCGCACGCTGAGCGCGCCGTCGCGGCGGCCCGTCGCCAGCCAGCGACCGTCCGGCGAGGCGGCGAGGGCCAGAACCGCGCTGCCCTCGCTCGCCACAGGGCTGCCCAGCCGCGAAGCGACGGACGCGTCCCAGAGCAGAACGCGCCCGTCGCGCCCGCTGCTGGCAAAGCGTCCGTTTGGCCCAGCCGCCACCCCCAGCACCGCATCGCGGTGGTTGCGCAGCGGCTCGCCCAGCGCGCGGCGGCCTTCCACGGTCCACAGCCGAATTGTCGCGTCGCGGCTGGCGGAGACGAGCAGGTCGCCCGCCGCCGGGCTGCCCGGTGTTGAACCGCCCGAAGCTGAATCATCCAAAGCTGAATCATCCAAAAAAGCCAGGCTTTCGATGGCGCGGGCGTGGCCCGCCAGCGGGTAGCTCGTGGCGGTGGCCGTGTTCCACAGATCGATGGTTCCGTCGAATTTGCCCGCCGCCAGTCGCGAGGCATCGGTGTTCAGCGCCAGCGCTGTGTAGGAATTATTGCCCCGTATCAAAATCAGCGATCGCCCGCTTGCCAGTTCATTGATGAGCAGTCGATTGTCCTTTAGCGACAGCGCAATTCGCTCGTTGCTGAGCGCCACGCTGCGCACGTTGTTCTCCTCCAGCAGCACGGTGCTCGCGGACAGCGGCTCCGCCAGCCGCCAAACGCGCAGCAGCGAGCGGTCGAGCACGGCCAGCGTCGCGCCGTCCGGGCTGAGAGCGAGGTCGGTAATGGCCACGCTGCGCTCCTCCAGCAGAAAGGGCTCCGGCTCTTCGTCGCCGAGCTCCCACAGGACAACGGCTCCCCCTGAGCCGCCGCTGGCCAGCCGCTCCCCGTTTGCCGCCAGCGTGCGCAGCGCCCCGCCGGCGTGGGTGAGCGCCGGGCGCGCCGGCGCGCCCGTCGCCGCATCGCGGAAGTAGATTCGCCCGCTGCTGTCGCCGACGATGACGGTTTCGCCGCCCGGTCCGTAAGCAACGTCCGCGACGCTGTCGCCGCCGTTGGTGCCCGGCAGGTGCAGGACGAGCAGGGGGCTTTCACGCAGCGCATCAAAGAGGCTGCTGCGCGCCTCGACGGTGTCGGCCTGGTTGAGCGCTTCGGTGGCGAGCAGCAGCGCCAGGCTGAAGCGGTCGCTCTCCAGGCTCTGGGATTCGGCGGCCAGCAGGCGCGATTGGGAGATGCGCTGCGTGTTAAACAGATCGCCGCCCAGCTGCTGAATCTCGGACTGCTGCGAGAGCCACACAAGCCCTCCCAGCAGCAGCAAGAGCGACAGGGCCGCGCCCAGCCCCCACAGCGTGCGCTGCCGACGGCGCGGCACGCGCGAGGCCTCCAAAAATTGACGCTCGGTCTCCGTCAGCTGCTCTTCGTGCGCGGTGGCCCAGCGCTCGGCAGCGCGCAGCGTGCCCCCCGTGAGCAGCAGCGGCTGCTGTCGACCTTCCGCCTCCCACAGCGCCGCCTGCCGCTGCAGGATGCTCAGACTGCGTTCGCGCCAGCGCTCGTTGCTGCGCCGCACCGGTTCGACCAAGCGGTCGTGGGCCAATTCAAACCACGTCGCCCCGCGCCGCTCCTCCGCGCGCACCAGGTGAGCGCTGCCCAGCTTGTAGATAATACCATTGTCAAGGCCCGCGCTCTCGGTCGCTCCCTGCAGCACAAGCCCACGAATGCCCTGCGCAGTGATCAATTCGTTATCAAACCACTCGCGAATTTGGCGCTCCATCGCCTCGACCTTGCGCTTATCCACCTGCGGATCGTTCCGCGTGTGGTTGGCCTCCAAAAATCCCGCGCCCTCCAGCACCTGGATGCCTGGGGATTTTGTCTCCTCCTGCGGCGGGCGCGTCGCCAAAATCTCCTCCACCACGGACTGCTCCGCCACGCGGGTAACGGTATCTGCGTAATAGTCGGCCAGCGCGTCGTCGATGCTGCCCAGCGCTTCGATGTCGTCGACGTCGATGGGATCATCGGCGGTGGGCCGGGCGATTTGCCAGAGCCTGTCGCAGACCACCTGCAGCTGCACCGGCTCGACAAACTGGCCGAGCTGCTCGGTCGTCGAGCCATCCGGCCGCTGGACGCGCACGCGGCGCAGATCGTCCACCAGCTGCCGGGCCGCCGCGTCGGTGAAGGTCACGCCCACGCTTTGGGCCGGCTCCTGGATGGCGGCCAGCGCGCTCTCGACGGGCAGCAGCTCCAGCCGGTAGGGGTTGGTCAAGCGCGTGGGGAGGGCGCGCAGGTAGGGGTCCAGCCCGGCCAGAAATTCCTCGCGCATCACGAAGACGGCCCAGCGGCGGCGGTCGCGCAGGGCGAGGCCGACCTCGGTAAAGAATTCGGCCTTGCGTGCGTGATCAGTTGGGTCGAGGGTGAGGATTTCCTCAAACTGGTCGAAGATGAGGACTTCGCCATCAAAGGCGCGCGGGTAGGTGCGCGGGCGAGCCGCGCCGTTGCCGGCGCTGTCTGTGGGCAGGCTTTGCGGGATGCTCTGGGCGATGCTCTCGACCGTTGCACCTTCGGTGATCACGCCGCTGGGGAGACTGTCCGAGACGGTGTTGAGGTAGTCAACAAAGGAGGTGTGGGGCGCGTCGGTGAGCGAGCGGGGCAGGGGGCCAATGCCGACCGCCTCGGCGACGCCCGCGGCCAGCGAGCGCTTGAGGCTTTCCAGGTAGCGGTTCTCGCCGCTCGCGGGGTCATACTCCGCATCCTCGTTGACGCGCAGCGTGGGCAGCACGCGAAAGCCCTCGCCCTCCAGCGCCGGGATCACCTGCGCCTGCACGAGCGACGTCTTGCCTGCGCCGGAGGGCGAGTAGAGCAGGACAATGCGCTCGGCGATCAGCAGGTCGAGCAGCTGCCGTCCCGCGCGCTGGCGGCCGTAAAGCCGCTCGCCCCGTCGAAAAGGCCGCGGACCCACGTAGGGGCTGGGCGGGGGGCTGGGCAGAGGGCTGGGTGAGGATGGTTTTGATTCATCCAATCCATCCGGCGCGTTGGTGTTGGCGTCCATCACTTGCTTTCATCGGGGTTCGGGCGGTTCCAGCGTTTGTATGATTACACTGCGATTGCCAGTGTAGCACGCTGAAGGGGAAAGCTCAAGGAGCAGGGCCAAAAAATGATGGAACGCGGATCGAGCAGATCAGGCGGATTTTCTGGTCTGCCCAATCTGCTCGATCCGCGTTCTATTAAGTGCTTCCCCACCCGCCACCGCCCGGCGTCTCGATCCGCAGCACATCGCCCTTGGCCAGCCGCCGCGTAAATTTCGACGCTAATTCCTCCACCGACCCATCGGCCCGCCGCAGCACGTTGCGCCCCGTCGCGCCCGCGCCGCCGCCCGCCGCACCCCAGGGGGCCACCGACCGACGCTCGCTCAACATCGTGACCGTTGCCGGGGCGAGCAGCTCGTACTCGCGCACGAGGCCGTCGCCGCCGCGATGGCGACCCGCGCCGCCGCTGCCCGCGCGCAGGGCGTAGCGCGTTACGCGGAAGGGAAAGGCCATTTCCAGCGCCTCGACGGGCGTGTTGAGCGTGTTGGTCATGTGGACCTGGACGCCGCTGAGGCCGTCGCCGCTTGCGCTCGCGCCCATGCCGCCCGCCAGCGTTTCGTAGTAAGCGTAGGCCGTGCCATCCGACCCAGAAGATGACTTTGTCCCGCCGAGCGTGAGGTTGTTCATCGTGCCCTGGCTGGCGGCGGGAACCAGCTCCGGCAGGGCCTGCGCCAGCGCGCCGAGCACGACATCCGTCACCCGCTGCGAGGTTTCCGTGTTGCCGCCCGCCACCGCCGCGGGCGATGCGGCGTTGACGAGCGTGTTGGGCGGCGCAGTCACCTCTACGGGTGCAAAGCAGCCCGCATTGAGCGGCACCTCCTGCCCCAGCAGCTCGCCCACCAGGCAGCGCACCGCGTAGTAGCAGGCCGACTGCGTCACCGCCAGCACGGTGTTGAGCGAGCCAAAAATGGTGGCCGCCGTGCCGTCAAAGTCAAAGGTGACGCCGTTGCCCAGCACCCGCGCCGTCACGCGGATGGGTGCCAGCGTGACTTTATCACCCTGTACATTCTCGATCACATCCTCAAAAGCAAAGTCGCCGTCCGGCCACTGGGCAATGGCGGCGCGGGTGAGCCGCTCGCTGTAGGCGCGCAGGTGCGACGCGTACGCCTGCACCTCGGCCAGCCCGTGGGCGGCGATCAGCTCGTGCAGCCGCCGCTCGCCCACGGCGTGGGCCGCGCGCTGCGCCGCGAGATCGCCCCGTCGCTCGCCCGGCGTGCGCACGTTGCGCAGGATGAGCTGCAGCAGCTCCTCGTTGAGCACCCCCGCTCGGTAGAGCCGCACTGGCGGAATGATAATTCCCTCCTGGTAAATCTCCGTCGACAGCGGCAGCGAGCCGGGGGACATGCCGCCGACGTCGGCGTGGTGCGCGCGGGAGGCGACGAAGAAGGCGGGGGAGGAGGACGCGGGGATGGAGCGACGCGGGGACGCAGGGGCAGCGGAGCCAGCCATCCCCGCGTCCCCGCGCCGCTGCGTCTCCGCGTCGCTAAAGATGGGCGAAATCATGGTGATATCGGGCAGGTGATTGCCGCCGTCAAAGGGGTCGTTGACGATCACCACGTCGCCGGGCTGCCAGTCGGGGAAGTGGGCGAGCACCGTCTGCACCGAGGCGGGCATGGCGCCGAGGTGGGCGGGAATGTGCGCGGCCTGGGCGACCATATTGCCCGCGTCGTCGAACACGGCGCAGGAAAAGTCGAGCCGCTCCTTGATGTTGGGCGAGTAGGCCGTGCGCCGCAGCGTCACGCCCATCTCATCGGCCACGCCAGCCAGCCGGTGGCGGTAGAGTTCGAGGGTGATGGGGTTCATGAAAATAATCGTGATAGAATTCGGAATACCCCAAATTCTATCACGATTTGTCTGGTTTGACTGCTTACCTCCAGGTTGTCTACGCCACCGCCAGCAAATCCGACTCCATCACCACCGCCAACGCCAGCGTCTTGTAACCAACTTCGTCAAAGAGCACGGTGATGGAATCGCCCGTGCCGTCGCCCCCTTCGTAGCGCATCACCAGCCCCTCGCCCCACTTCCCGTGGGCAACGCGGCTGTTGAGCGCAAAGGGCTTCTCCGCCACCTCTTCGTTATTTTTAGGGACGTCGCCGCGCTCGCACACGTCGCAGCCATCGCAGGGCGCGTCGAACTCCTCGCCAAAGTAGTTGAGCAGAAATTTGCGGCGGCAGTCGCGCAGCTCGGCGTAGCGGCGCATCATCTCGATGCGCGATTGGGCATACTGGCGATGGTGCGCCTGCGCTTCGGCAGCTTTTTCAGCGATTTCTTCAGTAATAAATTCACCATTTGCGGATTGCACATCGCCGTTGGGCAACATCGCCACCGCGCCCTCATCTTCGAGCCGGCTCAGCGCCGTCGTCAGCTTGGTCTGCGAGAGGCCAATTTCTTGACGCAGCTGCTTGAGATCGACCGGCGCATCGCGCTCCACAATCGCCTCAGCCACCTGCTGCACTTCGTCGGCGTCGACCTGGCCGCTGCCCGCGAAAAAGCGCTGGATGTGCAAATCGCCCTGCTTGTAAAAGAGAAACGCCTGAGCTAAGTCGCCGTCCCGACCGGCGCGGCCAATCTCCTGGTAGTAGGCATCGATAGAGCCGGGGATGTCAAAGTGGTAGACGAAACGCACGTTCGGCTTATCAATGCCCATGCCAAAGGCCGTCGTCGCCACGATGATGTCGAGGTTGTCGTCCATAAAGGCGGTCTGGGTCGACTCGCGCTCGTCCGACGACAAGCCGGCGTGGTAGTACGCCGCGCGCCACTCCTGCGCCGTCAGCAGGTCGACCAGCGCTTCGGCTTGCTTGCGCGTCGCTGCATAGACAATGCCGGGCTTCTCAACTTCGTTCACGCGCGCCAAAAAGGCCTGCTCCTTGGCAACGTCATCCGCAAACAGCTGCGCACCGAGCCAGATGTTGGGCCGATCAAAGCCTTTGGCGACGACCAGCGGCTCGTCCAAATTGAGCCGTCCAATAATTTCCTCGCGCATGGGGGGCGACGCTGTAGCCGTCAGCGCCAGCACGGTTGGCCGTTTGAGTTCATCGACGACGCTGCCGAGCCGCAGATAGTCCGGACGAAAATCGTGGCCCCATTCGCTGATGCAGTGCGCCTCGTCCACGACAAAGAGCGAGACGTCGGCCTCGCGCAGGTCGGCGAGCGTCTGCTCATTGTTGAACTGTTCGGGCGCGAGAAAGATAAATTCGAGATCGTCATTTTGCAGGCGCTCAAAGGCCTCGGCGCGCTCGCTATTTCTCAGCGTCGAATTCACCGCTGCGGCCCCGCCAATTTCCATCCCCTCAATCGTCTCGACCTGCTCGTGCTGGAGGGCAATCAGCGGCGAAACCACCACGGTTGGGCCGTCAACGAGGTGGGCAGCAATCTGGTAGATCGCCGATTTACCGCTGCCCGTCGGCATCACGCAGAGCGTGTCGCGACGGGCGAGAACGGCCTCGATTGCTTCGCGCTGGCCGGGGCGAAGATGGTCGAAGCCAAACTGGTCGCGGGCAATTTGGCTGGCTTGGGTTTGTAAAGTTTGCTTGCTCATTCAGGGGTCTGGGTGCTATGCTTGGAAAAGAGAAGCCGTGGGTTGATTGGCATGTATTAAACCGCGGCTCCAAACGTTTGTTCTAATTGAACAATTATTCACAAGCAGTCGCCCACTGACTGTAAGCGCGGTCAAAATTTGTACCAAATTTGGAAGAATTTCTAGCGAATTTTGCGGATCAAGCGGATTGAAGCGGATTCAAATGGCTTTTTCTAATGGTTGGAGTTGCTGATCCGCTCGAACTGACAAACTGTTTGCGGATCAAAACGCTGCGACAAAAATCGCTGCCTTGACGCCACGCCCGTCTCGCAGTACAATATCACTATAAAATCTGTAGCACCCGCCATTAAACTTACCAGTTCACGCACCACGCACCACTCACCACGCATCAATCCCATGTATCAAGGCTTTGAAATCATCGACTTCCACGCCCACTTCCCCACGGACGGACCGTGGTTCACCGACATGGGCGAGACGATGAACAACTACGTCAACAAAATCAGCCCGGAGCGGCTGGCGCTGATTCGCGAGAAGGGCGCCCCCTATGGCGAGCACTGGCGGCGCATGTGGGGCTTTCCGCAGGCCGAATCGAAAGAGGAGCACCCCGGCGACCGCGAGCAGGCCCGCCGCTGGGTGGAGGAGCTGGACAAATACGGCATCCACTCGATTGGCTTTGTTACCGGTGGGGGGAACGAGCATTTAGCGGAGATTTGCTCGTGGCATCCGGAGCGCTTCGTCGGCTTCGTCCACCAATCGCCCTTTGTCGACGATGCGGTCGGTCGGCTGGAGCGGGGGGTAGAGGGCGGGCTGCGCGGCTACAAGCTGCTGGCGCCGATGATCGAGGAGCCGATCGAGCACCCGGACGCGTGGCCCGTGTGGGAGAAGTGCGCCGAGCTGGGCATCCCCGTGCTGATCCACTTTGGCATTCAGGGCTCTTCCGGCGGCATTGCCTGGCACGAGAACATCAACCCGCTCAAGCTGCACAACGTCGCCAAATACTTTCCGGAGGTGGACTTTGTCGTGCCGCACTTTGGCTGCGCGTGGGAGCGCGAAACGCTGCAGCTCTGCTGGTCGTGCCCCAACGTCAGCGTGGACACGAGCGGCAGCCTGCAGTGGATCCGCTGGGTTCCCGGCGATTTGACGGTGAAGTATTTGTTTCGCAAATTCTACGAAACGATTGGGCCGGGCCGCATCATCTTTGGCAGCGATTCGAGCTGGTTCCCGCGCGGCTTCGCCTTCCGCTACCTACAGGATCAGCTGCGCGACTGTCTCGACTTGAACCTGCCGGATGAACACATCCAGCAAATTTTTGCGGGCAATGCGGCGCGGCTGTTGAAGATTGAGCTGCCGGAGGCGTAAACTATGGCGCTAGAACTAAAACCACAACTCATCAACGGCGAATCGATTGCGCCGGACGTCAGCCACATCGAGACGGAGAATGACGACCCCGTGGATAATGTGTTTTCAGCGAAGCAGCAGCGGCTGCTGTCAGAGTCGCTCAACATCTCCTGGCAGGAAAATCGCCCGTTTCTGGCAGACGTGGACATTGGCGTGTTTAGCTCACCTTATCAACCGCCGCTTGTGCCAGATATGTTTCTCAGCCTAGGCGTGGACGTGCCGGATGATTACTGGACGAAGGAAGGGCGCAGTTACTTTGTGTGGAATTACGGCAAGCCGCCCGACCTCGTGATCGAAGTTGTGTCCAATCGGAAAGGCGGTGAAGCGGATCGTAAGCTGTACGAGTATGCGCGGATGGGCGTTGCTTATTATGCGATTTACGATCCCCAGCTGCTGGTTCAAAGCGAAGCGCTTGTTCTTTACGAATCAGTTGCCGGAGAGTTTATGCCACGCCCGGACTTTGACATGCGGCGCGTTGGCCTTTCCCTACAGATTTGGGATGGTATCTTCGATGCCATGCAAGGTCATTGGCTGCGTTTTGCCGATTTAGATGGCAATTTAATTCCGAGCGGTGACGAACATCGCATACGCGCCAATCAAGCAGAACAACGCGCCGAGCAGGAACATCAACGTGCCGAGCAGGAACGCCAACGCGCCGAGCAAGCAGAAGCGGAAGCAGCTAATCTTCGTGCGCGCCTGCGCAAAGCTGGCATCGACCCCGATTCAATCTAGTTACCCCAAAATCTACCCATAAAGGAGAATTATGTCTTACAAACGACTTTGGCTCACTCTTAGCGCCCTGCTGGTGGCGATGCTTGTAATCAGCGCCTGCACGGCTGCTCCGGCAGAAACGACGGGCGAGGGCACCGATACGGAAGCCGCTGCGGACGCTGAATCCAGCGACGAAAGCGCCGCCTCGGACGAGGTGATCGAGATCGAGTACTGGCAGTACAACTTTGAAGCGCGCGTCGACGCCATGGACCAGCTGATCGAGCAGTTCGAGGCCGAGAACCCCGGCATCAGCGTCGTCCACAACTCGGAGATTCCCTACGACGGCTTTATCGACCAGGTGGCCGCTTCCGTGCCCGCGGGAACGGGGCCGGACGTGGTGACGCTCTTCTACGGCTGGACGCTCGACTGGGTAGACAACGGCTTTATCGTGCCGCTGCCGGAGGAAGATTTCCCCGCCGATGAGGTGCGCGCGAACTTTAGTCCGCTGGTCGAAGCGAGCTTCTTTAACGATGAGCTTTACACGCTGCCAACCGCCGTGCGTACGCTGGCTCTGCTCTACAACAAGGACCTGATGGAGCAGGCCGGTCTCGATCCCGAAAGCCCGCCCACCACGCTCGAAGAGCTGGAAGAGCAGGCCGTGCAGTGCACCGTACGCGACGGCGACGATTTTGAGGTTTACGGCTTTATTGCCAACCCCGGCGGTCAATCGCACCACTGGTTCCGCGATGTGCTGCTGCGCCAGTTTGGTCAGGAGCCGCTAAGCGACGACCTTCGCACCGTGCAGTGGAATGCCAGCGATGCAGGCTACGAAGCGTGGAACCGGATGCTCGCCTTTGAGACCGAGCTGATGACCGGTCGCCGCGATTTTGATTCCGACGCCGATGGCTTCCTCGCCGGGCAGGTCTGCTTCCACATCGACGGCTCGTTCCGCCTCGGCGGCATTGCCGAAACCGCGCCCGACCTGAACTTTGGCGTGGCGGAGCTGCCGATGCACAACGACGTACAGGCTACCTATGGCTCCTACTGGACGCACGGCCTCACGCCCAAAGCCACGGGCGATTCAGCTCGTCAGGAAGCCGCCGTCGCCTTTCTCCAGTTCATCACCACGCCCGAAGCCGGTGCGCTCTGGGTGGACGTGACGGGCGAGTTGCCCGCGCAGCTCGAAGCCGCGTCTGACGAAGAGCTGATCAACGATCCGCAGCTGGGTGCGTTTGCCCGCGGCCTCGATTACGCGCAGGCAACCTTCTTCGTCAACGAGGCCGACGACCGCCAAGCCATTATCGACGCCTACGACGCCGTGATCCTCACCGAAGCCGACCCCAATACGGAGCTGGACTTCGCCGTTGATACGGTGCAGGCGCTCTACGACGATTTCTGGGAATCGCAGGAGTAAGGACGACACGGGGACAAAGGGACGCGGGGACGCGGAGAGAAGTACAGTTGTACTCTCCGCGTCCCCGCGTCCCTCCCTCTCCGCGTCTCTTTTCAGAACATGAACCTCACCCTCAAGCAACGCAAGGTTATCTGGGCCTACATCTTTCTCAGCGTCAGCCTGGTCTTTTTTGTGGTGATTCGCTGGTATCCCACGCTGCTCGCCTTTAACATCAGCCTGCGCGATTGGAAAATCGCGCTGGGTGGCGGTGAATTTGTTGGCTTCGCCAATTACGTCGACATCTGGGAAGACATTCAGAAACCGCGCAGCCCGATTCGCGCGGCCTTTATCAACACGCTGCAGTACGTGCTCTACGGCGTGCCCGCGCAGATGATCATCGGCCTCGCGATTGCGATGATGCTGAGCCGCATCACCCGCGGGGCGGCCTTCCTCCGCGCCTCGTTCTTTGCCCCTTACGTGACTTCGTCTGTGGCGGTGGCCTTTGTCTGGCTGTGGCTTTATAACACGCCCAACGGCCTGATCGTGCAGACGCTCGACGCCGTCGGCCTACGCAACCTGCTCAATCTGCCCGCCCAGCTCTTTACTTCTGCACCGGGTCAGGCGCTGGAGTCGATCACCGCCGTGGCCGTTTGGCAGACGCTTGGCTTTACCGTCATTATTTTTCTGGCGGGTATTCAGCAGATTCCCGAAATGTATTACGAAGCGGCGCGCATAGACGGCGCCAACGAGCGCCAGCTCTTCTGGGGCATCACCCTACCGCTGCTCAACCCGGTGATTGTCTATCTCTCGGTGCTGCAAACGGTCTCCTTTTTGCGACTCTTCGCCCTCGTCCAAAACATGAGCCCCAGGGCACGGGCGGCCCGCTCAACAGCACCACGACCGTCGTGCTCGAAGTCTACAAGCAGGGCTTCTCTCGGCTGGACATGGGCTACGCGGCGGCGTTGACGGTTGTGCTCTTCTTCGTGATTTTGCTGATCACGATTTTTCAACTCGGCGTTCTCCAGCGGCGCGTCGACTATTGATTGACGACTTCAGATTTTAGATTTACGAAGCGCGGTTCGCGCTGCGACCAGCCCTCGTAAATCTAAAATCGTAAATCCCAAATCACATGGCCATCACCACCGAACCGACCCAGCCCAACCGCGCCCTGGCAAGCGCCGAGCGCCTCGTCAGCAACCGACCCGCGCGCAAGAGCACGCCCGTCGGCGTCACCCTGAGCTACATCCTGCTCTCGCTTGGCGCCGTCGTCATGATTGTCCCTTTCCTCTGGATGATTCTGACCAGCCTCAAGCCCGCGCCGGAGCTGGTCGGCTTTACCTTTTTGCCCCAGAATCCAACGCTGGCGAACTACGCGGAGGTGCTCACCGAGAGCGCCTTTCCCCGCTGGTATTTGAACAGCATCCTCGTGGCCGTCTTTAGCACGCTCTGCGTCGCCATCTTTGATTCGCTGGTGGGCTATACGCTCAACAAATTCCGCTTCCCCGGTCGCAACATCATCTTCGTCGGCATCCTCGCCACGCTGATGGTGCCGACGGAGATGCTCGTCATCCCCTGGTATTCGATGAGCGTGGAGAACGGCTGGCACATTGGGCTGGCGCAATACTGGGGCATTGCCTTCCCCGGCATCATCACCGCGACGGGCATCTTCCTGATGCGCCAGTTTTTCGACGGCGTGCCGGACGAGCTGCTCGACGCCGCGCGCATCGACGGCATGCACGAGCCGGGCATCTGGTGGCGCATTGCCATGCCGCTTGTCAAGCCCGCGGTGGCGGCGCTCTGCATCTTTAACTTTATCGGCAACTGGAACGCCTACCTCTGGCCGCTGATCATCGCCAGCCAGCGTGATTTCTACACCGTGCCCGTCGGCCTCAGCTTTTTCCAGAACGAATCCAACATCGAGTGGGAAATGATCATGACCGGGGCCAGCGTCTCATCGATCCCGCTGCTGCTGGTCTTTTTTATCTTCCAGCGGCAGATTATCAAGGGAATTGCGCTAACGGGGTTGAAGGGGTAACTCTTTGCGGAGTGAGCATCCCCAGAGGCGAACGGGCCGACGAGGAGAGAGAATTTACTGGCTCCATGTTTGCGCGGGATGGTCGTGATGATTGAGCCCGGAGAGCGTCACGAGGTTTCGTCTATTGGGGAGGGTGGCGCACGCTGGATTGTGATCAAAGAACGCTCTGAACCCGACACGAAATATACGGATTAAGGTGCTGTGTTATACTCGGTAGTTCACGAATTTAGACCATTCGCTGTCATTCTGGGCGGCAGTTTGCGAAGAATCTACTGGTGGGAACTTTCCTTTATCTTTCAGCGGCAGGTTGTCAAGGGAGTTGCGCTGACGAGTTGAACGGGTAGTGGAGCTGTCAACGGATTACCGGAGCGGACTGAACGGATTCGTGGAAACATCGCTGTCGTCTAATCCGTTCAATCCGTTCCCCAAAATCCGTTGACGGCTTGCTGCGACAAATGCACCATGACCAGCGTCCCCTTACCCGCTATACTACCTTTGGCAGCGTGCCGCACTTTGCGAGAATCGAAAGAAATCGCCCTACCGGTTAGGGCAAAGAGCTGTCAACGGATTACCGGAACGGATTGAACGGATTATTCGTCGGCAACGTTGGTCTGTAATCCGTTCAATCCGTTCCCCAAAATCCGTTGACAGCTCTTTGCTACCTACCATGCCCACCGATCATTCCACCCTCGACACGATCCTGGCCGACACCCAGCAGCTTACAGCAGTTGAGCGGCTGCATCTCGCACAGCATTTACTGATTGATTTAGAACAATCCCTCAAACAGCCGAGCAGTAAGCCGCCCACCCAGCAGAAAACAAAGCTCGTTGAGCACGCTCTTTCCCAGCTCACCTACGACATTATTGGTCACGCCATGGCTGTCCATCGTAAACTTGGCCCCGGCTATCGCGAAGACACCTACCAGCGTGATCTCGAAACCCACTTTGATAATGTCCAAGTTCTGCACACCCCGCAGAAACTACTTTCCGTCTACGATACCGATATCACCCACCCCACGCACAGGCTGATCGGCTATTACATCCCTGATTTCATCGTCGCCGATCAAATCGTTGTCGAAATCAAGGCGCTGCCTTACCTGGACAATTCACACGTTGCACAGGTAATTGGCTACCTTGCCGTCACCGGCTACGAAGTTGGTCTACTCCTCAACTTTGGCCAGCACAGCCTTGAGCAAAAGCGCATTTTCCCACCCAAGAAAGTCCAGGAGCACCGCGTCAACCGCCAATGGCTCTTTGTGCCCGATTGGCTCAAAGAAGAGCATCAAGCCATCCAAGACGCCGCCAACAAATAATCCCTTCAATCCGTTCTACGAATCCGTTGACAGCCATGCCCAACTTTCCTCACCCCTTCTACAGCCAAACCGTCCTCCAACCAGCCTACGACGACGCCCAAGCCTACCTCTTCGACCCCATGCTCGCCGCGCATGAAGCACATGCGATTATGCTCGCCGAGTGCGACATCATCACGCGCGACAACGCCGCGGCGATTATCGAAGCGGTCGCCGAAATTCGCGCGGCGAGCGTTGAGGCAATGGCCTATCAGCCCGGCATCGAGGACCTCTTTTTCCGTGTCGAGGGGCAGATTATCGAGCGCACTGGCCCGGAGCTAGGCGGCAACCTCCAGCTTGCGCGCAGCCGCAACGACCTCGGCCAGGCGTTGACGCGCATGGCCCTGCGTCCCCGGCTGCTCGCGCTCTCCAAGCAGCTGCTCAAATTGCGTGATACCGTCCACGCGCAGGCGACAAAGCACCTGCACACGCTGATGCCCGGCTATACCCACACGCAGCCCGCCCAGCCCATCACCTTTGCCCATTATCTCGCGGGCCTGCTCACCTTTCTTGCCGCCGACCAGCAGCGCTTTGCCCGCGCCTATGCCAACGTCAACCAGTCGCCGCTCGGCGCCGCGGCGCTCACGGGCACGGGCTTCCCCATCGACCGCCAGCGCGTGGCCAAGCTGCTTGGCTTCGACGGCCTCGTCGCCAGCACGCAGCACGCCATCGGCGCGGGCGACCACCTGACGGACGTGGCCTTTGGGGTGCAGTCGCTGGCCGTTGGCCTCAGCCGCGTCACCCACGATCTGCTCGTGCGCGCCACGCGCGAGACCAACGCGCTCCACATCGACGACAGCTTTATCCAGATCAGCTCGATCATGCCGCAGAAGCGCAACCCCGTGGTGCTGGAGCACCTGCGCGCGCGGCTCTCGCGTGCGCTGGGCTATGCGGCAACGGTCGTCACCCAGTGCCACAACATCCCCTATGGCGACACCCAGGACATCGAGGACGAAATCCTGCCGCCGCTCTTCCTCGCGCTGTCCACGCTGGGCGATTGCTTGGCCCTCTACACCGCCTTCTTCGAGACGCTGCGCCTCAACGAAGAGCACCTGCGCGAGCGCGCCGCCGCTGAATTCACCACCGCCACCGAGCTGGCCGACGCCCTCGTGCGCGAGGCGGGCCTGCCCTTCCGCACGGCCCACAAAGTTGTGGCAACAATGGTGCAGCGAGCGGTTAGTGCGAAAGCGAGCAGTGAAAAGCTATCAGTGGATCAGCTGCAGGCGGCAGCGCGAGAGGTAATCGGCGGCGAGGTTGATTTTGACGCCGCACAGTTTGAGCGTGCGCTGGATGCCCAGCATTTTGTAGACGTGCGCAACGGCGTGGGCGGCGTCGCCCCGGAATCGACGGAGGCGGTGCTGGCGGGTCTGAGCGAGAAGCAGGAGGACGATGCGGCCTGGCTCAGCACGCAGCGTGAGCACCTGGGGCAAGCGGACGCGCTTCGAGCCGATGCCGTGCATGATTTACTGGGGGGATAAAGTGTTGAGTGCGTTGCACGCCATCGGCTCGGATCGAATATAAAACGGCACCCTCGGCGTGCGCTGCACTCGCCACCTACCTGCGGCGCATTTACTCAATTTAGAGCCAGTAGTCAAATCAGCCAATCTTTTGTAAAATTGATAGAGAGCCAATCAAATTCTACAAAGGAGAAGATGATGGACAACTCACCATACCGCATTGCCCCGCCGGGATTCACGCCCGAGCAGTGGGAGACCTTTCTCAGGGACGGCATCATCACCATCGAGAACGCCCTCTCCGAGGACGAGGTCGACGAGTTGGTGGACGCCGTGGATCGCGTGGCCGCGGCGGATAATCGCTACGAGCCGGGCGGCTTCTTGAGCGTGCAAAATTTCGTCGAGCGCGATCCGACGCTGGCCAACCTCATTGACCACGAGCGACACGTCGGCTACGTTTACGATGTCTACGGTGAGCTGCTCAAGCTGCACCTGAGCGAGATGTTCTTGCGCGCCCGCGACGACGGGCGCAACAACAAGTGGCATCCCGATGGCGCACGCGCGCTGCCCTACCAGGTCTTCTCGCCCCTGCTGCCGCTGCAAATTAAGATCGGCTACTGGCTCACCGATTTGCCCCATGAGAACATGGGCAACTTTGTCTACAAGCCGGGCAGCCATCTTGATCAGTACATGGAGGCCTACGACACCCACGACAAGCTGCCCGACCAGCAGGCGGTGGTTGTGCCGCGCGGCACGATGACCATTATGCACGGCTCCATCTGGCACATGGTGCAGCCCAACCACACCGACATTACCCGCAAGAATCTTTTCCTGGCCTACTGCCCGTCGTGGATCACCAATGCCGACCGCCTCACCTCCGACCCGGCGTGGCTGGAAACGCTCAACCGCGAGCAGCGCATCATTATGCGCTCCTACGAGCACGCCTATTCCAACGCCAAGCCGCCCGCCTCGGAATTTCCCCTCTTCCTCGACCGTGAAACGGGGCAGGATCACGACCCGGGTTTGTATAACGAGCGCGTCGCCCTCCACCGCCGCAAGCGTCAGACGTGGCACGAGAAGCTGTCGCAGCCCGTGCTGGCCTAGGGACAAATACACTCCACGCAAGAAGGGGGGGCGCAAATGTTCGCGCCCCCCCCCCCCTTTTTTCGTGCATCCGAAGCCGATTGTCGCTAGACCACAGCGGAATAAATTTGCTTCGCCATAAACCCATCCGCGTCAGAATGCTCGCTCTGCGACAGCGAGCTACTGATTACGAATTGCGCGTTTCCAGTTCTCTCAGGCGCTTTTGCAGACGCTGCATCTCGGCCTCCGCGGCCTTGCGTCGCGCCACTTCCTGCTCGGCACGTTGGGCTTCCTGCTCGGCACGTTGGGCCTGTTTAGCCGCCCGCTGCTCGGCCTGCTCGGCCTGCTGCCGCGCCTCGTCGACCCAGTCGGCGGCTTCTTCCAAATCAGGCAGAAACTCGCCGTTTGGCATCACAATGCGCAGCAGCGTGTCGTCTACGCCAAGCAGAAGGTCCAGCTCCTCGCTGTACAAATTGCCTTCGGAATCGGGCTCGATCAGCACGTATTCCCCATCCAGTAGGCGGTAGCCAATAAACTGCTCGTCCAAGTATTCGTGCAGCGGGTCGAACAGAAAGTATTCGCTGATGCCCAGCCTGGCATAAAGCGCGGGCTTGGTGACGATATCCTCAAGCTTCGTGCCGCCAGACGTTACCTCGACGGCAAAGCAGGGCGGCACTTTCTCTTCCCACAGCTTGTAGGTACGCCGCTTAATTGTTGCGTCCACCCCTTTAGCGACCATGACATCCGGCGCTTTGCGCGCTTTGGGATCGCCCTGCCGATAGTAGAGAAACATGTCGCCAATGACGTAAACGTCATCGCGTTTGCGGAAGTAAGTGCGCAACGCGCCCAGCAGGTGGAGCATTGCTAGAATGTGAACTTCGGTCTCGGCCATGGGCATTCCGTCCGAGGCGGGGTATTCGTCTGCGGGTTGGATGATGAAGTTGGCGTTGGGTTGCCTGATGGTCTGCATGAAGTGTGTCCACTAATCCATTCTGACTAAACCACATTCACGGGCAAAGGATGCGGCCGCCTCCGCAGCTTTGGAAATTATACCACAGTTCTGCAAAACCAACTTGCTGTGGGTCGCACCACGGGTGCATCCCAAAATTGGGGGGAAGTGGTAGAATGGGAAAAAAGTGGCCAAAAAGGAGCGCCAGATGAAAGGGAGAGGGAAAGAGCAGGGGGAGAGCAGCAGCTTCGTGGAAGCGGCAGCGGCGATGGAGGAGCGGCTGGTGACGTGGCGGAGTGGGCATCGAGAAGCGAGCTTCGATGAGATAGCGGAAGCGGTGGGGCAAGAGCGACGGGTGTTGATGGGACAGCTGCTAGAAGAGTTAGCAGGGCAGGCGCAGCGAGAAGTGGAGGCGTTGGAGACAGCGTGCCCGGCGTGCGAGGAGGCAACAGAGAGCAAGGGGCAGAAGGAGCGACGGGTGAGCCACCGGGAAGGGGAGGTGAGGTTGAAGCGAGGGTATCGCTACTGCGCAGGATGCGGCAGGGGCTTTTTTCCCCCTAGACCGGCAGTTGCAGTTGGGCAAGCAGGGGTGGAGTCCGGAGACGGTGCGGCAAGCGGTGCGGCTGGGGGTGGAGATTGCCTCGTTTGAACGGGCGGCTGAGACGTTGGAGAGTCTGACGACGGTCTCCATGTCGGCAAGCAGTATGCAGCGGCTGGTGGTGGCAAGCGGGCAAGCGGTGGTCGAGGCGCAGGCAGCGGAAGCGCGGGCGATAGTGGAAGTGCCCAAGCAGGCGGAAGAAGCGGTCTGGCGCGAGTCGGTTGAGCCAGACAGCGAGGTGATGGCAGTCTCCTCGGATGGCGTAATGATTCACCTGCGCGAGGAAGGGTGGAAAGAGGTCAAAGCGGTCAGTATCTCAGCGGTCAGCCACGAGGAGAACGAGGAGAACGAGGAGAACGAGGAGAACGAGGTGGGCGAGCGCGAGGGGGTACTCACGCAGCACAGCTACCGCGCCGGGCTGTGGGACGCGGCCACCTTTACCAATCATCACTGGGCCGAAGCCTGCCGCCGCGGGGTGGACCAGGCCCAAACGGTGGTCTGTCTGAGTGACGGCGCGCGCTGGATTTGGGCCATGGTCTTTCTCTGCTTTGCCCAACGCATCGAAATTCTCGACTGGTGGCACGCTGCGCAGCGGCTGTGGACCATTGCTCACGAGACCTTTGAGCCCGCCAACGCACGGCCCTGGGTGCAGCAGGCCAAAGGCTGGCTCGCCCGCGGCCAGTTGCGCCTCCTCTTCCGCCAAATTCGCTATCTCTATCCCCGAGACCAACCCTTACCCGAGCCCGTCCGTCAAGCCATTGGCTATCTTTTTCGCAACCGCCAGCGCATGGACTACGCCACCTATCGTCAGCTTGGTCTCCCCATCGGCAGCGGCACCATTGAATCCGCTTGCAAGACCGTTGTCCAAGCCCGCATGAAGCAGGCCGGGATGCGCTGGAGCCGCGATGGGGCGCAAGCCATGCTCGCTTTGCGCTCCCTCTTGCTCAGTGACCGCTGGCACGAACTCCCCGCCCCTCCTTAAGCCCCCAATTTTGGGATGCACCCGTCGCACCCGGGGTGCGTCCTAGAAAAGTGGCGAACTTCGTCACAAGGCGACTTGCCGGAGATGGCATTGACCCCACACGCAAACCCCTCCCCACGCGTGGAGGGGGCTTCCGAGGCTTCGTCGGTTACAAACCAACGTTGAGGGGGTGGGGTCAAACGCCCCAAAACTTGAGACGCACCCGACGTACCCATCGTGCATTACTGTCAGTTCCAAAAAAGATTTCTCCCTTCGACAGGCTCAGGGCGGGCAGCATCCGCTCGAAATGATAGATCAGCGCTCTCTCTCCCAAATTGAAATGCTCCCCAACGCACCCGCTCCCCCGATACCCGCTTGCCTTCACGCATTAGATTGCTATAATGATTTTGCAGCAGCCAAATCATTTATCCTTATCACACAAGCCCCATTCTCCCGATGCGCGAGCAGCCACACCCACCTGCCTCTCTCGAACGCCCCCGCCTGCAGCGCCGCCTCGACCAAGCCCTCGCCACCGGTCACGTCCTGCTGACCGCGCCCGCGGGCTACGGCAAATCTACGCTGCTGCGCCACCTGGCCCGCCAGCGACCGCGGACGCGGTACGTCCCCCTCACCCCTGCCGATCTCGATCTCACCGTGCTGCGGGCAAGGCTCCAGCCGCTGCTGGCTGATGACGCCACGCTGCTGCTTGACGATGTGCATCTCGTGGAGGAGAGCGCCGAGGTGCTGTCGTGGCTGTCGACGCATTTGCAGCAGTTGGGACCGCGGCTTGTGTTGAGCGGACGTCGCCTGCCCGCGCTTGACCTCGCCGTGCCGTTGGCGGCTGGACAACTTGTGGAA
This sequence comes from Caldilineaceae bacterium, assembly GCA_965213535.1. Lineage (GTDB taxonomy): Bacteria > Chloroflexota > Anaerolineae > Caldilineales > Caldilineaceae > JBCCFC01. The sequence continues at coordinate 3,072,552 of OZ243888.1, read as the reverse complement.
TTCTCCGAGATCGATCTTGCCTTTACTCCCGCAGAGTGCCACACGCTGCTCGCTCCCCGCCACATCCACAAGTCGCCAACCGCGTTGGAAGCGTGGCGCGAGCGGCTGCGCGGCTGGCCGCTTGGGGTGGGGCTGCTTGCGCAACTGGCGGGGCAGCAAGCACCGCTGCCCACCGCCGAGACCCAGCTCTTTCGCTATTTGACTACCGCCGTCTTCGATACGCTGCCGCCAGCGCTGCACCGCTTCCTGCGGGTGACGGCGATTCCGCTCCAGTTTAACGATGCGCTGGCCGCACACTTATTGGGCAGCGGCGAAGACGTATCGGCGCTGAGGCGGGAGGCGCTGCGCCGCAAGCTGTTTGTGGAAGAGACCGAGCGGCACGGCTGGTTTTGCTACTACGATTTGATTCGGAAAGCGCTGCTGGAAGAATTGGATTTTGATCCAACTGCCCTCTTTAACGCCGCCGTGGATTGGTTCCGCACAAACGATGATTTAGAAAATGCCATTGACCATGCGCTGGCAGGTGGTTTACAGCAGACGGCAGCCGCGTTAATGCTGTCGCTGCCCCACGCCTTCCTCAATATCGAACGCCGCATGTTGACCTATCGGCGATGGGTGGGCAGCCTGGACGAAAGCATCGTGAACGCGCACCCACGGCTGCTCATCAATTTGGGCAACTTTTTGCACTACGTCCCAGGTATGCAATCGGAAGCACGCGCGCTGCTAAAGCGAGCCATTGCGTTGACCGAGAATCAAGCGTCGAGCGACGACTACCTGTGGGCGTACATCTACCAGCAGCACATCAACGTGCGCGAGGGCCACTATGCGGGCGTGCCGGAAGCGCTGCGTCGCGCGCTGGCACATCCGGCCTGTACGACGCAGCAGCGTCGGTTTGGCCTGGAGCTGTTGGCCATGGTCTTTGCCGATCAGTCGCGCTATCGCGAAGCGAGGCAGGCCTCGGCCGAGTTGATGGCGCTGCGCGGGCAAATTGCGGAGGAGAACTTGGTGCAGCATCGCCAGAACATGGCGATCGCCGTCCTTGCTCCGCTGGGGGATTTTCAGGACGCGATGGCGGCCACGCGGGCCGCCATTGATTACTACGCCGATGCCCCGGCCTGGCGGGCGCACTCGCTGCTCAACTTGTGTGAACTGTACGCGCTGCTTGGCAATTGGTCGGCGCTGAGGGACACGCTGGAGCAAGTTGAAGACTTGGCCGAGCAGATTGAGGTGTTTGGCGACCACAATTATTTTTGGCTCTGGCTCTACCGCACGCAGCTTGCCATCGCCAGCGATCAGCTTGAGGCGGCCGAAGTGGCTGCCGTCGAGTTGCGCAACTGCGCAACCTATGATTGGGCCAAAGCCGTTACCTCAACTGCTCAAAGCTGGCTGCTGCGTCGACGGCGCATGTACACGGAAGCCGTTGGGCTAGCCGAACGGCGCTTGCCAGCGCTGGCCGAGATGCCCCACGGCGAGGCGCAGTTCGCGCTGGAGCACGACATCGCGCTGGGCTTTGCCTGGCTGCGGGGTGATGCCGCTGAGTTTTTGCTGCATCCACGGATGAAAAATCTTATTCAGTGGCGCTGCCGTGCCGACTTGGTGCGGCTGCGCGCGCTGCTGGCCGTAACTTGCTATCGCGCCAACGATCCGCGCTGGCGGCGGCACGTTCACGCCGCGCTCTACGCGCTCCAAACGTACTGGGGCTACGAGCAGCTGCTCACCCGCCGCGATCCTGATTTGGGCGCAGAATTTTGGCCGCTGGTGCTCGTGCTGGGCGTAGAGGAGGCGCGGGCCGACGCGGCGCTGGCGGAGATTGGTCAAAGCCAGCCGCTCCATCCGCTGCTGCAGCACCCGGACCCACTCGTGCGCACGCGCGTGGCCCACGCGCTCGTCGCCGTGGGCCACGAGGCGACGATGCCGGTGCTGGTGCGGCATCTGCAAAGCGAGCAGAACGCGGACGCCAAAGCGGCCCTGGCGCGTGCCCTCACCGCCCTGGAACGCCAACCGCCGCCGCCGCTCACCGTGCAGCTGCTCGGCGGCTTCCGCCTGCTGCGCGGCGACGAGCCGGTTGCCGACGACGCCTGGCCACGCCCGATTGTCCTGCGTCTCTTCCACTACTTTGCGCTGCGTCGCGGCGTTGCCCTCGCCAGGGATCGCATCCTAGACGACCTCTGGCCCGACACCGCGCCCGACAAAGCGTGGACCACCTTTCGCTCGGTCTACAGCCGTCTGCGCTCCGTGCTGGAGCCTTTCGTGCGCAGCAAAGGCCCCAACCGCTACCTGGCGCTGGAGGGCGACAGCTACCGCTTTGATCCGCTTGACGTGGTGACCCTCGACTTTGAGCACTTTGAGGCCACGGTACGCGCCACCCTGCAGGCGGCCACGCAAGCGGACGTGCCCCCCCTGTCGGAAGCGTTCCTCAATGCGCTGACGGGCTACCAGCCGCTGCTGCCCGCGCTGCCCTATGCCGAGTGGCTGCTCGATACCCGCCAGCGGCTGGACGATCTTCATATTGACGGCTGCCTCTACGCCGCCGAGACGCTGCTCGTTCACGGTCGCGCGCAGGAGGCGGAGCGCTGGGCGCGGCGAGTTATCGACGGCGCCCCCTGGCTGGAGGAAGCCTACGCGGCCCTAATGCGCGCGCTGTCGCGGCAGGGCCAGCGCAGCGCCGCCCTCCGCGTTTACGGCGAGGCCGTCGCCGCCCTACACGCGGAGTTCGAGGTGCCCCCTTCGCCGCAAACCGAGTGGCTGGCTACGCGGCTGCGCCAGGGGCAGGAGATTTAGGCGGCAAGTTCACCTGCTGCGGGGCCGTGCCCGTCGCTCTGTCCATGTACGAAGCTCCAGACAATTTTCCCCGCATCTTTGCTCCCATCCCCCTTCACCCAACCCAATCTTTATTCTTCACCCTTAAATTTTTTGCTCCCCCTTCCCCGTTCACTATTTGTCAACAGGCCCCTGCTACCCTCTTTCCATCGACAAAGCAACCGGTGGAGGCCCCAACGTGGCAGCAAAACGACGCGCATTCATTCTTCGTATCTGGCAGACCGACGACGGCCTACGCGGACAAATTAGCGACCCGCAGGCTGGCTGGCGGCGCCCATTTCAAAATGCGGCGGAGCTGTGGCGCGTGCTTGTTGAGCAGGCTGCACAGGCACCGCCAACCAACGAGTCGAGCGATTTTTTATCAACCAGTGATTTTAAACCGGAGGAAGAACGATGAAGAAAAAATTAAGTACAGTTGTGGTGTTGACGCTGCTGATGCTGCTGGCGACCGTTGGTAGCTTGTGGGCTGCCCCCGCCCAGCAGGACGACATTGATGAGATTGACGCCGCCGCCGAGCGCGTGGCGGAAATTCAGGCGAGCGAGCCGACGCTGCGCGACGATTTTAGCAGCGACAACAACGGCTGGACGGAGGATGACGATGGGCTCGGCAATGGCCTCGTCATCGACGAAGAGGCGTATTTTCTACGCATCGAAACGGCGTTGGAGCAGCCGCTGCTGGTGGGAACCGCCGAACGGACGGTGGAGAATTTTCTCTTTACGGTGGAGGCGATGCCCGTGGCGTTTCCCGACTACAGCGAAATGGGCGTCGCCTTCCGCGCCGACGCGGAGGAGTCCTACTTCTTTCTGGTCAGTAGCGACGGTGAGTACGCGCTGATCAGGGCCGAGGCGGGTGATTTTGAGCTGGTCGTGGAGGCGGAATTTTCGCCCCTGATCGAGCTCGATGAGGAGGGCGTGATCGAGCTGGGCGTGCTGGCCGAGGGCGAAGCGGTGGCGCTGCTCGTCAACGGCGAGGTTGTGGCAACGGTGGAGGATGTGGACTTGCTCGATGGCGAAGTCGGCGTCTTTCTGGCGCAGCCGGACGTGCCGCCGCTGGAGGTGAGCTTCGACAACTTTACGCTTTGGGATTTGGACGAGCTGGCCGACGCGCCGAGCGATCCCATCACCACGACCGGCGACCTTGCCACAACGGATGACATGACCACGACGGGTGAGATAGCAGCGGCAGATGACCTCACCGCGACGGCGAATGTGACTGAAGCCGAGGAAATCACCGAAGTCGATGAGATCACCGAGACGGAGGCGGTAAGCGAGACGGGCAACGGAACCATTCCCTCCCTCGCCCAGCAACTGGAGACGGTGCGCGGGACCGAGCCGCTCTACTACGACGAATTCCGCCGCGACAGCGGCGACTGGTCGCTGGCGGACGAGGACGAGCAGACCATCGCTTATGCAGAACGGGCGCTCAACGTCGAGGTGAATGAAGGGGGGATGCTCTACTTCTCGCTAAACGAGGCCGCCGCCGATTTGGCGACGACGAGCTATCTGTTGGAGGTAGAGGCCACGACAGACAGCGAGGAGGGCGCAGGCAGCTACGATGTGCTCTTTAACTATCAGGACGACAACAACTACTATGACTTTTACGTGGTCGACGACAGCTACGGCTTGCTGAAGCGGACGGATGGAGAATGGAAAGCGCCGGTTGAAGAATCCGCCACCGATGCGCTTCTGCTAGAAGCGGACGACGTCAATCGACTGGGCGTCCTGGTACGGGGCACAACGGTTTCGCTGCTGATCAACGGCGAGCTGGTGGCGCAGGTGGAGGATGATGCGCTGATGCCGGGCGCGATTGGCCTGGGCGCCGAGCTGCTCGACGCAGAAGGCAGCTTTCGCGTGAGCTTTGACAACTTGGACCTGTGGGAGGTCGAGGAGATGGCGATCGCCGCGCCTGAGGTGGATGCTGACATGAGCGCTGAGATGAACGTAAGCGAGCGGCTGGACGAAATCCGCAGCAACGAGCCCGATGCCGTCAACGAATTCCGCCGCGACGACGGCGCTTGGCCCACTCTCGAAGAGGAGGATGCAGAATCGTTTTACACCGGGCGCGCCTACCACATCCAGCTGAACGCCGATGCCCTGCTGCGCCTCATGTATGAGGGGGAGCCATTCACATGGGACAATTTTCTGGCCGAGGTGGACACCATGCGCGTGGAGGGCAGCGGCAACTATGGGCTGAGCTTCCGCTACACGGATGATGAGCACTACTATCTCTTCTCGCTCCGCGACGACACCTTCTCGCTGCGGATGCCTGCTGCGGACGGCGAATGGGAAGCGCTGATCGACTGGACGACCTCCGACGCCATCATCGACGAGTTCGACGAAATCAACCGGCTGGGCGTGCTGGCGCAGGGCAACCAGATCACGCTGCTGATCAACGACGAGGTGGTCGCGCAGCTGGAGGATGACGCGTTGACCGAGGGCGCGGTGGGGCTGGCCGCGGGAACCTTTGACGAGGATTTCCACGAAGTCGCCTTTGATAACCTGGAAATTTGGACGGCCGAGGCCGAGGTCGTTGACGATGACGTTGACGCTCTTGATGAATCCGACAAACCCGACGTTGATGAGGAGGCGCTGATCGATGCCGAAGAGCTGGCGGCAATTCGCAGTGAGGAGCCGCTTTACTACAACGACTTCCGCCGCGAGACGAACGGCTGGGCAGAGCTGGATCAGGAGACGTACAGCACAGTCTATGCGGATCGCGCTTACGAGCTGACCGTTACCGAGGCCAACCACCGCGCGAGCGTCACCAACAGCGAGGCGATTGCTGAATTAGAACTGACGAACTACCTGATCGAGGTGGACGTATTCAGCATTGACGTGCTGCCGGAGGACGGCTACGGCCTGGTGGTGCGCAACGAGGAAGCGAGCTATCTCTTTGCGATTGGCGCGGGCGGCTACGTCCTTGGGCGGGAAAGCGACGAAGCGCAGGAGGAGTTAATTAGCGGTACGTCGACAGCCATCGAGGAGGGCGCGGAGGCCGTCAACCGGCTGGGCGTGCTGGTGCAGGAGGGCACGATCACGCTGCTGATCAACGGCGAACCGGTGGCGGCCACAACCGTCGACCTGGCCGAGACGACCGCCGTCGGCTTCGTCGGCCTCACCGGCGAAGAGGAGGGCCTCGTCGTGGCCTTTGACGAACTGGAGATTTGGTCTCTGGAATGAACGGACGAAGGCCGCTGTTGTCGGCGTCCGTTGATTTGTCGACAGCGGGGTGTGGCGCTTGTGTTCCCCTGCACAAGCGCCACGCCGATTGAAAGCCGCACGGCCACGCCACGGCGTGCCCATACGGTTTCTCATCCCACCGGCTCCCCCAGCCCCAGCCGCGCAAACTGCTCCGGCGGCGCATCATTCTCCTTCATCAGACGCACCAGATGCCCGATCATCCGCTGCTCGACTTCATCATCCTCCAGCGGATGCTCCTGCCCCGGATCGCTCTCCAAATCAAAGAGCAGCGTGCCAAACTCGTGCGCGTCCAAATGGCCCCAGCCGCGACCGGGAATCTTCATCGTCCGACAATTCTTCGTGAATGGAAACGGCTCGGCGAGTTCGATGTGCTGTAGCTCGTCCACGCCAAAGGGCTGCCGCATGTGCGTCGGCATCAACGTGTATTCGTTGAGCGGCCTGTTGCCGGGCTGCACCGGCGCACGCATGTAGACGTAGCGCCCGTCTGTCACGTTGACGTGGCCGCCGTGAACGCCAAAGAGCACGGCCTCCCTCGTATCGGCGTTCGAGGCGACGGCCTCGCGCAGGGGCAGGCCCTGCATATCCGGCGGCAGGTCGACGCCGAAGTAGTCGAGCAGGGTGGCGGGGAGGTCGATCATTTGGGCCAGGCCGTCCGCTGTTTCGCCCGCACGCGTGCCGCGTGGATCCCAGATGAAGAGCGGCGTATGGGCGACTTCGCTGTAGAAGGGCTGCACGATTTTGGCCCACCAGTCGTGCTCGCCGAGCAGGAAGCCGTGGTCGGTGCAGACGATCAGCAGGGTGTCCTGCCACAGGTCGAGCTCGTCCATCAAATCGAGAACTTTACCCAGGTAGCGATCACACATGGAGAGCAGCGCGGCGTATTCGTAGCGCAGGTGCTCGACCTGCTCGGGCGTCTCCTGCACGCGGCGGTAAGTTGGCCAGTCGAAGTGCTGTCCGTCGTAGTCGTGGGGGTAGAGCGCTTTGAATTCTTCTTGAGTAAAGAAGGGCTCGTGTGGGTCGAAGGTTTCGATTTGGAGAAACCAATCGTTCTCACCGGCATTGCGCTGGATGAAGTCGATGCCGTTGGCAAAGGTGCGGTGCTGCGGCTGCGACTCGACCGTCGGCATGTGCTGGCGATTGACCCAATCCTGCCGCCACGCCGTATTGAGCGCGGCGCCCGCCGTGTTGACGGAGCGCGCGCGCTCGACCACCGTGTTCGGAATTTCCGGATCGGCGACTTGCCCCTTCCAGTAGTCCCCCTCCTGGCCGCGCTCAAAATCCCACGTCGTGTAGCGGTGGTGGTAGGTCATGCCGCCGTCTTCAAAGTAGTGGTAGTGGTCGGTCGAGAGGTGGGTGTAGACGCCGTGGTGATCCAGGATTTCCGGCATCGAATCGTCAAAAGGCTCCAGCGGCCCCCAGGAGCGGTGCAGGAAGTTGTAGCGTCCGGTATGTAGTTCGCGGCGTGCGGGCATACAGGGCATCGAGCCGACGTAGCTGTTGGTAAAGCGGACGGTGCGCTCGCTCAAGCGTTGGAAGTTGGGCGCGTGCGTCCACACTTCATCTTTTACATCGTCGCCGTAGGGCGGCAGCATGTGCCGGTTGAGCGAATCAAACATCAGCATGATGGCCTTCATGGGGGAGCCTCCAGGGTGGGAAGTTGGAATTTGAATCAAGCAAACGCTTTTGGCAGTGGCTGTGCGTTTTCAACTTCAAGCGCCGCTTGACCCGGCGGCATCTGGTAAAACTGACATTCGATGCCGATAGTTCGTTTATTGTTGCGGATAGGATTTTGGGAATTTTATTGTTGTCTGCCCGCCGTTGCTGTATACTTACAGCGCTTAAACACTGTCGCCAAGCGGCCGATTGGCTTTTATTGTAACGCAATCCGCTACGCAAGAAAAAGCGTTTGAACCGACAGCGCCGACAGCACACGAGACTAAATGAGCCGACACACACTGGGACAAGCCGTATGAGCACGGGCAAGTACGATCCGCTTCGTCGACACCTGCACCAAAGCCACGCGGACGAATTGACGCTGTCGCTGGCCGAGATTGAGCAAATCCTGGATGCCAAGCTGCCGCCCTCGGCGCGGTCGCAGCGGGCGTGGTGGGGCAATCGGCGCAGCGGAGCGCTACAGGCCCGCGCGTGGCTGGATGTCGATTACCGGGTGGAAACGATTGAACTGGACAAACAAAGTTATGGGAACGGCCACATCACCTTTCGGCGGCTAGGGCTTTATGAGCTGCGGCGCAAGGAGGGCAAAGTTGTGTGGACGGGCGAGATGGTCCGCGCGCTGCGCCAGCAGCTGGGGCTCTCGCAGGTGGAGCTGGCGGACGAGCTGGGGATGCGGCAGCAGACGATCAGCGAATGGGAGAATTCGGTTTACATGCCGCGCCGCTCCAGCTCCAAGCTGCTAACGTTTTTTGCCGAGCGCGCGGGCTTTGAGTACAAGGCTGATTAGCTTTGGCAGCAAGCAGTTCAAAATTTTAAGAAAAGCGGGCGCCCAGCGCCCGCTTTTTCTGTTCTTGCCTATTGACATCCTATCCGCCAGATGATACACTCTCGCTACCGGATAAAATGATACAAGCGAGGAGCACATTATGAGTCGCTATCAACCGCGGGAATTAGTCAGCAAATGGGCGCAGGAGACGCTGACGCTGGATCAAGCTGTGGGGCAAATTTTACTGTACATGCAGGAGCTGCTGGAGCGCGTGGAGGCGCTGGAAAGGCAGGTGCGGGAACTACAGGCGGGGGAGAGGGAGTAGAGCCGCGCAAAGGGGAAGGAGTTGCTGCAAGCGTGCAGCGCACTTTAGCAAGATACTGCTGGCAAATTAGTAATGGGGTGGTCGCGTCCCCGGCCCGGCCCTCAACCAACTAGGCGTTTCGGCTGGCGTGCGGGCCGGGCCGGGGACACTGGATGAGTTCGCCAACAGCATCTTCGGAAAGTGCGACGCACCGTTGGTCGAGCATTGTCCTCCACCCCACAAAAGCGCAGAGAACCTTCTCTTGTTAATCCTGAAAAAGCTCGTCCGCCAGATCTTCCCGATTCGGAAAGCTGCTCTGCGTGCCGCGCCCCTGCACGCTCGCCGCCGCGACCGCGCTGGCCCGCCGCATCGCCTCTTTCATTTCAACACCGGAGGCCAGGAAATAGGCCAGCGCGCCCATGAAGGCATCGCCCGCCCCAGTCGTGTCCACGGCCTCGACCTGGGGCGCGGGCACGTGGGCAATCTCTTCGGTGTTGACGAGGAGCGAGCCGCGCGCCCCCAGCGTGAGGATCACGTGGCGGGCGCCGCGCTCGATCAGCCGCTGGGCCGCGGCTTCGGCGTCGTCGAGCGAATCAACGGCCCAGCCGGTGAGGATTTCGGTCTCGCTCTCGTTGGGCGAGAGGATGTCGCAGAGGGCGATGATCCCGTCGGGCAGCTCTTCGCGGGCGGGGGCTGGATTGAAAATGGTGGTCGTGCCGACTTCGCGAGCGGTGCGCAGCGCGGCTTCGACCGTCGCCGTGGGAATTTCCCACTGGCAGACGAGCACGTCCGCCACGGCAATCGCGGCCCTCGCGGCCTCGACGTCCGCCGGCGAGAGCAAGTCATTGGCACCGAGGTTGACGATGATGGCGTTGTCGCCGCTCGCCTCGTCGACCCAAATGGGGGCGACGCCCGTGGCGTCTTCGTCCGTGACGGTGACGTGGGTCATGTCGAAATTGAGGTCGCGGAAGCGCTCCAGGTATTGCTGACCAAAGACGTCGTCGCCCAGCTTGGTAACGAAGGTGACCTGCGCGCCCAGCTTGGCGGCCATCACCGCCTGGTTGGCGCCCTTGCCGCCAAAGCCTTGCTCAAAGCGCGTGCCGGGCAGCGTCTCGCCCAGCTTGGGCAGGCGCGGGGCGTAGGAGATGAGATCGATGTTGGACGCGCCGACGACGCAGAGTTTGGGGGGCATGGGAAGTTTCCTTGTGTAGATGTAGAACGAAGCGGCGCTTCGTTCACGCGAAGCAGTGCTTCGCGATACTTAACGCACAAACGCCGCTGCCACGCCACCGTCCACCGTAATCGCCCCGCCCGTCGTCTTGCTCGACCGCGGGCCCGCGAGGAAGCTGATCGTCTCGGCAATGTCTTCCGGGAAGATGTTGACGTTGAGCACGGTGCGCTGGCGGTAGAAGTCGTCGAGCTCGTCCGGCTCGATGCCGTAGCCCGCGGCGCGCGCCTCGCGCCAGCCCGCATCCCAGAGGCCGCTGCCCTGCAGCACGGCGTCCGGCAGCACGCTGTTGACGCGAATGCCGTGTTCGCCGCCCTCGGCGGCGAGGCAGCGCGCCATGTGCAGCTCCGCCGCTTTGGCCGCGCTGTAGACCGAGGCGTTCTTGCCCGCGTAGACGCTGTTTTTGCTGCAAACGTAAATCAAGCTGCCGCCCGTGCCCTGCTCCTTCCAAAGGCGAAAGGCCTCGCGGCTGACGAGGAAATAACCCTCGGCCAAAATCCCCATCGTGCGCTGCCAGTCGCTGACGCTCGTCTGGTCGATGGGGGCGGCGATGGCGATGCCCGCATTGCTGACAACGACGTCGATGCCGCCGTAGGCCAGGATGATCTGGCGGTAGGCTTCGGCGACGGCGGCTTCGCTGGTCACGTCGCAGTGGAGGGCCAGGGCGCGGCGGTGGCCGTGCTGGGCCACGAGGTCATCGGCGACCATTTGCGCGCCGTCGAGGTTGATGTCGAGGATGGCGACGTGCGCGCCCTCCTGCGCCAGCCGATAGGCCGTCGCCCGGCCAATGCCGCTGGCCCCGCCGGTGACGACCGCCACGCGACCGGCCAGCTCCCTCGGCGCTGGCTTGAGGCTGAGCTTATACAATTCGAGCGGCCAATACTCCACGTTGTAGGCCTCCTGCGCCGTCAGGCTCACAAAGTCCCCCACCGCCTCGCTGCCCTCGATGACGCTGATGGCGCGGTGGTAGAGCTGGCGGCTTACCTCGGCGTTCTGCGCGTCGCTGCCCGTGTTGACCATGCCCAGCCCCGGAATCAAAATCACCCGCGGAGACGGGTCGCGCATGGCGGCGTCGGCGTCGCTGCTGTTTTCGCGGTAGTAGGCCGTGTAGGCGTCGACAAACTCCTGCACGCCTTGCGTCAGCTTGCCTTGAAGCGCTTCGATGCCTTCGTCCGGCTGCCAGTCCACAAAGAGCGGCTGGCGTTTGGTGTGAACGAGGTGATCGGGGCAGGCCGCGCCAATCTGCGAAAGCTCGCGCGCGCTGTTGCTGTTGACAAAGTCGAGCACGGAGCCCGTGTCGTCGTAGTTGAGAATGGCCGGGCGCTGCTGGCCGACCAAACCGCGCAGGGTCGGCAGCACCTGCACGAGCATGGATAGGCGGTCGTCGGCGGAGAGCGCGACGACATCCGTTCCCACAAAGATACGGCGACCGTTGCGCTTGCTGGCGATAAAATCTTCGGCCTCCTGGATGGTGCGGATGGCCGTGTCGTAGCTCTCGCGGCTCGTGTCGCCCCACGTCACGAGGCCATGTTTGCCCATCACGACGAGCTCGGCGTGCTCGTTGGCGCGAATGCCGTCGCCAATCCACTTGCTGAGGAGGAAACCGGGACGGATGTAGTCGACCCAGACCATTTTGTCGCCCCACAGTTCTTTGCACAGCGTCTTGCCGTTTTTCGCACAAGCCAGGCTGATCACGGCATCGGGGTGGGTGTGGTCGACGTGCTTGGCGGGCGTAAAGGCGTGGAGCAGCGTCTCGATCGACTGGCGCGGGCGCTCCGGCTCAAAGGTGCAGCGCGTCAGGTAGGCGACCATCTCTTCATCGCTCATCTCCGCACGCTCCATCAGCGGCAGGATTTCCAGAAAGCGCAGCCCGGCAAAGCCCTGCTCGCTGATGGTCGCCACATCGCTGCCGGAGCCTTTGACCCACAGCACCTTGACGTCGCGTCCGGCGTGGTCGGTTTCAGTTAGCTTGGCGCTCGTGTTGCCGCCGTACACGTTGACGACGCTGCGGTCCTGGCCGAGCAGGTTGCTGCGGTAGACGAGGCCGTCGAGGGCGGGGAGATTTTGGTAGTCGGTGTCGTTCCAGAGATTTTGGGGCATGGTTACTCCATCAGAATTTTTACCACGAAGACACAAAGGCGAAGCCTCTTCTTCATGCCTTTGTGTCTTCGTGGTTTAGTTTTATTTTTGACGTGTCGACTGAATCACAAGATGAAGCGCTGAATACCGCCTTTAATCACGGGAACGTGAAAATTAATCAGAATAGCCGAGCCGTTTATTGGTAAGCTTCATGTAGCTCAATAGTTGCGCCTGAAAGACAGGATGAATTTCTTTGACTGCCTTCAGTTCACCGATGATCAAGTTCTCCACGAGCAAGTCGATGCGAAAGCCTTCGTCAAATGCTAACCCGTCATACTCAATTGTCACCTTGAGAGAATTTTCTCGACAAATATGGTTGGTTGAAGAACGAACAATCAAGCCCAAGCGTTGGTGAGGCTGATTGACTGATCTTGGGCCGCGACCATCACGGTCTACCGCTCACTCCACAAAGTAAAGCTCGCCCTCACCCGTTGCCGCTTGAATGTGCTGGTAGCGCGCGTAATCTTCCGCGGCGAAGGGCACGTAGACAGTCAGCTCGTGCGCCTGTGGAAACTGCAGCGCGGCTTGAACAACTAAGTAGTTGATTAACCCACGTTCACTCTCATACTGCACAATCGTGCCGCCGGCATCAACGGGCGGCAGCGGCGTTTCATCGGCCATCTCCTGCGCCGCGTTCCACAGCTCCTCAAATTCCTGACCGTACTGCTGCTTCAGCGATTGAATCAGCGCGCGAAACTGGGGGTCGTTGGCAAAGCGCATCGTCTTGAGGCGATAGAAGCGCAGTGCCTGCAAGATATAGGGCCTCCAGCGCTCGCCCAGCTTGTCGCGCACCCGCGCCGAGAACAAATCACGCAGCACGTGAATCTGCTTGCTGTCGCTCTGGCTGACGTTCCAAATCGCCTCCATTCCCTGGTTCCACGCCTTGATATAGCCCAGCACGTCGGCAATAAAGGCGGGGAAAGGCAAATTGGGCAACAGCGTTTCGGCAAAAGCATGCAGATTATACGGCCGCGCGGCGGGCAGGGTCGGCTCGGGGATGAAGCCCGCCGCCAGCCACAGCTCGTATGCCTCCCAAGGCGACAGCGCATAGCCACGGATCGCCAGCCGAATATCCTCGCGCTCGATCTCGTCCTCGTCGCGCTCCTTGCGCGAGAGCACGGGGGCCGAAGTCGAAAGCGGGTCGGCGGCCTGCTGCAGCGTCAAACCGCGCGCTTGACGCAGGGTGCGCAGCAGTGGACCGGCCGTCATCGGTTGGTTTTGCATGAGCGCTTCTATAATTTTCAGATTTAGAAAATTAGTGGAATTTCTATGCGGGACATGATACAGTAGGCGCGCTCTCCCGTCGAAATTTGTCAACGCCGCTTTTGGCAAGCCGAATCGCGTCGGGTTGGGTGCAGCGCCGACAGCAGTGCTTCCCCCGACACTGCTGTCGCTGTGCACTGGCTGCTGCCGCGCGCTGTATGGGATGTGTTCACTGTGGCTACGTTGCTTGCAGCAAACAAAAATCCCCCCTCCGATAAGACCTCAACCTAAAGTGAAGTTGGCTCATATAAAGAAAGTGTGCAAGGAACCAAGCGAGTGGGTAGCGACGCGGCCCTCATCCCCAACCCTTCTCCCAGGATGGGAGAAGGGAGCTCTATTTCCCCTCTCCCATCCTGCTTACCTTTACCCATATCCTTGGCGTACGTAGGCTATGGGGCAAGACGGACACGAGGAGGGTCGAAACCAGCTATTCTCCGCCGAGACAGGCTGCTTCTCGACCCTCCTCATGTCTCTACCGGTCCCCTAATCGTAGGGACATGAGGTTGATGACCCGTGAGGTTGCCACAACGCCTGGAGATTCTTCCATCAACCTCGTGTCCGTCCTGTTAGAACCATCCTTCCCTACTTGTGGGTAAAGCTTAGCATCCTGGGAGAGGGGCTAGGCGTGAGGGCCTTCTGCACATCCCTTTTCCATGAGCCAGTGAAGTTGCGCTGGCAACAAAAATTTGGAGGGCCAGTGACAGCCACTGTCCTAGCAAACTGGGGCGAGCTGTCTGGCTGTGGACGGTGACGGTCACCTAGACGACGAACGCCTGTTTCCATTTTGCACACCCTTTAGATAACGCGCCATCCCGGCGGCGGGCGCACGCTGAACCGTGCCCAATCCCCCAGCTTGATACAGCAGCCGAGCAGCGGCCAGCCCGCTCAGCCGCTGTTCGTGCATGTTGACAAGCAGCCGCTTGACCATGGCGCGGCACAGCCCAACTTCGCCCCTGCGCAAAAGCCAGGGCAGCCAACGTACCCACACCCGCAGCTCCACCACCGGAATCGATGTCGACCGTGCGATGGTTAGCCCTTCCCGCCACTGCGCGCATGCTTCCTGCCGATCGCCCCGCCGCGCGGCCAGTTGGCCCAGGTGAAGGCGGCAGAGCATCACGTCGTGTCGATTGTCGAGGGCCTGGCTCTCCGGCAGCGCATCGACCAGCAGCCTTTCGGCCGCGTCGAGCCGGTTGCCGCCCAGGTGGGCGGCGGCCAGGTAGATGGCGTTGGCGGCAATGTGCTCGCGCGCGCGGCGGCGGCGGCGAATCGCCAACCCGCGCTCCAGCACGAGAATCGACTCCGCAAAGCGGCGTTCGTAAAGCAGCAGACGCCCAAGCGCCTGGTAAGCCACACACGCTAGGTTATCCCCTTCCCCATTCGCCTCAAAAAGCCTCAAACACTCATCAAGGTAGCGGTGGGCACGTGCAAAATCGCCGCGGAACATGGCGAGATTGCCCAACTGCGAGAGCGTAAATCCCTCGTTTTGCCACAGCGGATGCCGCAGCCCGCTGGCGTGAACGCCAAACTGATCGGCACGGGCAAGGGGCAAAGCGCTGAGCCGCGACTGCCGGCTGCTGGACTGTCGACAGAGGGTGAGGCAGTTCGTAAGCAGCTGCTCGGCGCGTGCGTGGTCGCCGTGCCACAGGTAGCAGGCGCCAGCCATGATCAGCGTGTTGACCTGCTTGGCGGGCGACAAATGCGCAAAGAGGGGTGCACCGAGAATCTGCTCAAAGAGCACCTGGGCTTCCTCCGCACGCCCCTGCCGATCTTTGACAATCGCCAGCTGATTGACCATTTCCACATACAGAAGCGGATCGGGCAAGGGCGCGGCGATCTCGATCAAGGCGGGCCACAGGGCGACGATCTGATGCCAATGGCCCAAATCCTGGAGGTGTTGGTTTAGAATTGTCGCCAGCTTGATGACCGCAGTATCTGTGGCGACATTTGCGGCACGGGTCTCGCCGTTGCTGCGTGCAGTGCCGTTGCCGCCTGCACCTTGGTGATGGGATGCGCTTTGCAGGTAGGTGCGCAGCAGCTCCAGCGTGCGGGCCAAAAAGGCAGCGTCGCGCTCGCCCGCCAGAAATTTGTCGATCAGCCGTTCGGCATCCCGCCCGTAGCGTTCAATTTGTTGCTGCCTCCAATCTATTTCCATCCCAGCACCTCCGCTACCGATTCCGATGTTTTCAATTTATGCCCGCTTTTCAATTGATGCGGGCGAATTGCAAACTCAGTAGACCGCAACCGAGGAGTGAGCACGCCCTCGTCGGGTACCCCCTGGGTGCGGGCCAACAAGAGCGCGTAATCATTGCCACTGCGCTCTACAGAACCTTCATACTGGCGAACGGGCAAGTGCCGCATGGACAGATAGAAGACGCCACACGGCCAACGGGCCCAACCGCTGCGCCCGCACGTTCGCCCGGAGCCGACGCACTGTTGTCAGCAGCGCGCCGAGCCGTCGCTGCTGACAAAACTGGACGAGCAGCGCCGTGAGGAGCTTGAATTCGAGCGCTGGCGTCGGTAGCGTTTTCAACTGCTCCAGACCTTGCCGCCACTGCTCAACCGCCGCGATATGGTTGCCACGCCTGGCCTCCAAATAGCCAAAATGCAGGTGTCCCTTGGCAACTTCGCGCAGGCTGTGTAGCTTGCGGCACGTGCTCAACCCATCCGTCAGCAGTCGTTCCGCCGCGGATAGGCGACCCTGACCAATATAGGCGGCGGCCAGATCGATGGCGGCTTCGGCTGCGGCCAACTCCTCCTGGCGGCGGCGACGAATGGCAAGCTCCTTTTCCAGGAGATAGATGGCTTCGTCGTAATCTTGGTAGAGCATCCGTATGTGACCCAGACTTTCATATGCAACACAGGCCAGGTTCTCCGCCTCGCCATGCTCTTGAAAAAGCGCAAGGGACTGTTCAAAATAGCGGTTGGCCCGTGTAAAGTTTCCGCGAAAGGCTGCAATGTTCCCCAACTGTTTGAGTGAATAGGCCTGTATCGCCCAAAGTGGCGGGAGGATGTCGAATGCTGCTGTGGAGTTACCTCGAAGACGAAGTGCCTGCTGAAGCAGGGACTCTGCTTGCGTGTATTGTCCTTGAAACAGATAGCAGATAGCGGCCTGGTGCAGGTAGCTTGCTCGCTGATTGGGACACAAATCATTGAATGGGGGAGCGTGGAGGATCGATTCGTAAAGCGCCTGCGCCGCGCGGACCTCGCCTCGATTGTGTTTGACGATTGCGAGCTGGTGAACCATTTCCATCTCGAGTCGAAAATTCCCCCCACGCTTAGCGAGTTCGCATATAGTGGGCCACAGCAGGCAGATCTCCATCCAGAATCCCTGCGCCAACCATGCCTCGTACATCTGTTGAGATAGAGTGAGTAGGGCAGCATTCGCCGGATGGCCCGTGCGAACGGAGGCTGGCGTCTCCAAAAAGGTGCGCAGTACGTTGAGCGCGCATGCACAGAAGACCCGATCCGGCTGCTCCCCTGCGCGCCGCTTGTTTTCGACCACGCGACAAATGCGCTCGGCATCCCGCTTGTAGCGCTCAAGCTGTCGTTGTCCCCAATCTACTTCCACCCCAGCACCTCCGTGCGCAGAAAGGTGGACGTGAGCCGGTGGATGGCAAAGGTGTGCGCGTCCTCCTCGCGCTGTGGCTGCACGAGCGAGAGATCGGTGAGCTGGCCCATGGCGCGGCGCAGCGACCCGTCGTCGAGCTCGAGCACCGTGGTCAGCCAGAGCCAGTCCGCAGCGTCGCCCGCGCGCTGGATCGCCAGCAGCAGCTCCTTGCCCGCCTCGTCCAGCGCCGACCAGGCGTTGCGATAGATGAAGCGGTAGAGCGCCTCGGTTGCGCCCGTGCGCGTGTGGTTGAGCACCGTGGCGGCGGGCAGCACGCGCATCTGGCTCACCACCAGCAGCATGGCCAGCGGGTTGCCGCCCGTCAGCGCATAGATATCCGCCGGATTGACGCTGTCGACGCCGCGCTCCCGCGCCGCGTGCTCGATCAGCGCCAGGCTGGCCGCTCGATCCAGCTCGCTCAGCTCCACGGTGCGCACGTCCGTCAGCGCGGGCACGGTGCGGCGGCTGGTGAGCAGAAAGCGCGTGGGCCGGGCCAGTCGCCGCAGCCAGGGCACGAGCCGCTCAAAGTCGGCCACCGTCTCCAGGTTGTCGATCACGATCAGGTGGGGCGCGCTGCACAGCGGGGTCGCCAGCCGCTCCACCTTCTGCACCAGCGGCAGCCGCACGGTCTCGTCCAGCCCCAGCTTCGTGCCCAGCTCGTCAAAGAGCGTCTCCAGCCGAATCTGCGTCTGCGCCCCACCCCCGATGTCTGCCCCTACAATGCCCACCCCCACGATGCCCGATGGCGTGAGATACTCCTGCTTAGCGCTGATCCAGACCACATCCGCCAGCGCGGGCTGCTGCAACAGAAAGGCGCGCACGGCGGCGCCGGCCAGCGCCGTCTTGCCAATGCCGCCAATGCCCTTAACGCTGAGGATAAAGTCGCGCTCGCCGTGCAGGTGGGCCAGCACCTCTTTGACCGTGGCTTCCACGCCAAAGAGCCGGTCGTAGCTCGGCAGGGGCAGTCGATGCAGCAGGCGCGCACCCGCCGCCCGCTGGCGACAGGCCGCATCGCGTGCGGCCAGCAGATGGGCAAAGCGCTCGATGGCGACCCGCTGCTGGTTGTAAAAATGGCGCTCGGACAGCGGCTGCGGTCGCTCGGCACAGAGCATCTCCTTCACTGTGCAGCCTTCCCAAAAGCGCCCGCGCAGCAGGTCGGCAGCGTCCGGCGATTCGTGTGCCAGCTCGGCCAGCATCTCGTCCAAAACGGCCCGCAGGGCCTGCACCTCTGTGGCGTCGGCGTGGTGCTGTTGGTAGCTCGCCACCGCCCCGCTCGGCAGCCAGGGCGATTGATCAAGCGTCAGCGGGTCGCGTAGGTGGTGCAACAGATGGCGAACTGCGTCGGGGGAAGCGTTGTCCATAGCAGTGGTCAATTAAGCAGTGGTCAATTAAGCAGTGGTCGATTAGTGGTGATGTTTGAGCTGGCAGCAGGGCGATACGCAGCTTTCTTGCAGGAATTGTGCAGGTCAACCGGGCGATTTTGTAGTAAAGTGGTGGAGCGTCTGCAAAAGTATAGGCAAATTGTCGCCGGGACGCAAGCGGAATTGCGCGCCTCCCTACGCAATTTGTCTGACGAAGCCGACCCGCACTTGGTTCACCCGTTTATACAGCTGCTCAGGTTATACAGTTGCTCAAGCAAGCTTCGTAAATTGGGTTGTGTGCCCTCGTCCAAAATTCTGGGGCATCCGCCGCTGGTACTTTGTCTCACGCGGAACACATTTCACGAAGTTTTGTAGCACAGTCGGTATTGTTTTTCCATTTCCCATTATCTTGCGGCCATGAACCAACCCGTCGATTCAGCGGACAAGCGCCACCACGACGCAGCCGCAGCCGTGCGCGATCTCCAGCAGGCGAGCCGCTTTGAGCAAGCTGCCGCCTTGCTCTTTACCCATGTCGAGGGGTTGATCGAGCACGAAGGCTGGTCTGTGGCCCGCGAGCTGCTGGCCCGCTTCCCCGCCGCGCTCTTTGATTCGGAGCCGGCGCTGCTTTACATACGGGGGCTCGTCTACGCCCACGCCGACGAGCTCCATCGCGCCGACAGCTATCTGCAGCGGGCGCGCATGTTCTTCAAGCAGGGGTGCGACTTTGCCAACGCCGTGCGCTGCTGCCTGGAGCTTGCACGCATCTACCAGCGGCGCGAGGATTTTCGCACGGCGCACCTTCTGCTCCAGGAAACCGAGCGGCTGCTCCAGCGCGTTGAGCGCGGGCAGATGAGCGCCCAGTTTTTCTACCGCCTGGCCGAGCTCTACCCCGATATCGGTCGCCTGCGGGATGGCGATCGCTACGCCCAGCGCGCGCTGTCGCAGTTCGAGCTTCGGGGCGATTTGGCCGGTCAGTTCAAGACGCTGCGCCTGCTCGCCATCATCGCGCGGCAGCAGGGGCGCTACCAGGAAGCGGGTGGCTATCTGGAGATGGCCAAAGGGCTTTTTCCGGTGGGAGACTTTACGCCAGCCCAGCACGCCTTTGTGCTCAATTCGGAGGCGCATCTGCTGTGGTACAAGCGACAGCTGCCGCAGGCGCTCGCCACGGCGCAAACGTTGGCTCAGCACGCCGCGGCGCACAACATCACCAAGCAGCGCGTTTATGCACAGACGCTGATCGGCAACGTCCACCGCGCTCAAGGCGACTATGCGGCTGCGGAGCAGGCCTATCACGCGCTGCGAGTGCTTGCCGTTGAGCTCAACTTCGAGCGTTTTCTGCCTTGGGCCGACGCCAACGAGGGCTGGCTGCACGTGCTGCGCGGCGAGCCGGAGCGCGGGCGCACGCTGCTGCAGCGGGCGCTTGAAACGCCCGACAAGGGACAAATTGTCAGCTTCAATGTCTTTCTCGGCGTGCTCAATTTGCTCGACGAGCGCTACGCCGTCGCCGACGATCTGCTGCTGCATTCGCTGGCTTTTTACCAGCAGTCGGGCGACCCGCTCTCCGTCCACAACATCCACCTCTACCGCACCCTGATCAGCCTTCGCCGCGGTCGCATGGAAGAAGCCGCCGCCTGCTTGCGCGAAACGCTGGGGTGGATGGCCGAGCAGCAGCTCGTCTACCTGCCGCACTGGTGGCACCCGGCGCTGGTGGCTGAGCTGTGCGTGTGGGCCACCGCGCGGGGCGTGTTGCCCGCCGTGGTGGAGCGCATCTGGGTGGCGGGCGTGGGCGAGCCGGGGCGCGCGGTCGCCCAGCGCCTGGCCGCGGACGACCCACCCCTACAGCAGGCAGCGGCCCACCTGCTCACCCTGCTCGACACGCAGGCCTCCTTTGATCTCTCACCAGTCGCCGAAGCGCCCGTGCGCCGCGCGCTCGAAGAGCTGCTCGCCAACGGCCAGCTCCGCCGCGACGGCTTTGTGCGCCTGCAGGAGCGGCTGATCACCGCCCAGCGCCGTCGCACCGCCAACTTCAGCGCCGTCGCCGTCTTTGGCCTCTACGTCCACGGCACACCGCGCGAGGAAATTGCCGAGCGGCTGGGGCTGTCCAAGGCCTCGGCGCGCAACTACATCACGCTGATTTACCAGGTGTTCGACTTGCCGAGACATCAGTTTAAGGGGACGCGCGCTCGGCGGCGGGCGCTGTGCAAGTTGGCGCAAGAGGAAGGATTTATCTGACAGAAATCCGTAACAATTCAGCGTGGGCCACGCTTCCGTCTCCCTCCTACTGCGCCAGCATGACGTGTTAAAGCCAATTGGATCGCACGCGGGCGTGCTGACTCCGCCAGCCTTTAGAATGTTATGTTCATGTCAGTAAATTCTCCTCCTACGCGTAGAGGGGGATTTCAATTTCCTCGTCAATGAAGCGATTCGGTTTTGACGAATCACTTCGTTGACAAGAAATCAGGCCCCCTCTCCACGCGTGGAGAGGGGCTGGGGTGAGGCTGAATAACTACAAAAGTCCTACAGAATGGGTGAATAACTCAGCCTTTTGCGGAATTGGGGACTTTAAGTACCAAGACAAATAATCAACATTTGGTGAAAATTGGCATTTGGTAACCACGTTGTTTTCGCTGGATATACTTCGCTTTGGGTATTTAGCGCCCAATCATCAACCTTTCATCATCAACCTTTCATCATCAACCTTTCATCATCAACCTTTCATCATCGAGTAGGAGTCATTATGCCATTTCGCTTAATCAACGTTTTTGGGCTGCGCCCCTTCGCGGTCGCGCTGGCCTTCACGTTAGCCGTGGTGCTTACCTGCACCCCCGCCCTATCGTGGCTGCCCGCAAGCCAACCGGTCGCCTTCGCCCAGAGTTGCGCCCCGTTGGACGTTGTCATCGCCATTGATGAGACGGGCAGCATGGTCGGAGCCATTGATAACGTCAAGGCCGAGGCGCAGGCGTTGGTCGATTTAATCGAGGAGGAATCCGGCGGCGATTACCAGCTGGGCCTCGTTACTTTCCGCGACACGGTCTATGTGGTCAACGACCTTGCCCCCAACACGGCCGATCTCGTGCGCGACAGCATTGGCGTCATCAGTGCGGCGGGCGGCGCGGGGGGGCCGGAAGCCTCGGACGAAACCTTGCGCACCATTATCAACGGGTTGCCGGAATCCGCCACGCAGCGGCAGAGCTTTAACGGCCGCTTCCGCGACGGGGCCAACAAGATCATCATCCTGATTACCGACGCCCCACCGGGCGGCTTTGACGACAGCTTCACGCCGGAGGACGAGGCCAATGCCCGTGCCCGCGCCGAGGAGGCAAAGGCTGCCGGTATCTTCATCTCCGCCGTCTACGTGCCAACGTTCGGCAGCGTCGCTGCCGCGGGTGGCAACGCCGTCGATCAAACCTTTAGCGAAGACACCGAGCGCATCATGCGCATGTACGAGGAGGTAACGGGCGGTGGCTTTATCCGCACGGCCCCGGACGGCCGCGGGACGGCGCGCGCCATTGAGTTAACCATCGAAGGGTGTGGGAAAACCGGCGTTGTGCTTGATCCGCTGGGCGAGCCGGAAGTTCCCGAGCCCATCACCATTATCCTCTTCGGCACGGGCCTAGCCGGGCTGGCAGGCTACGTGCAGAAGCGTCGGCGCGAGGAATAAATTAGGAGCCGTTCTCACTTCATCGACCTCCAACACTGCGGAGAAGGGTGGGATTGCGCGACGCAAGCTCCCGCCCTTCTTTCGTTCTATTTCCGTATCTAATTTATACAAATGGAGTTATCGCTATGCAACAGCAAACAAAGAGTCCAGAGATTGCTGCGATTCTCAGCTTTCTGATCAACGCCTTAGGCCAAATTTACAACGGTCAGGTCGGCAAGGGGCTTTTAATCCTCACCATTCAACTTACTCTAATTGCTAACCTCTAAAGGTCTTATCGTCAAGTAAACAGGCAAGATTTGGCTAAATTGGCTTTTATGTTCACCAAACAGCGCTTCTGTAGTTCGCAACGCCTGAGTTGACTGCGGATGATGAACGTCATGTCGAGTCAGTCCTGTCCATTTTCCCCCATACAGAGGTGGAAAAAGGTTAGCAATTAGCGTAACTTGTCAATATAGCCTTAACTTTTGTGATAATTGGCTATTTCACCGCGCCCATTGTCTTTATCTGGTCGGTCTATGATGCCTATGCGGTGGCGAAACGGCTCAATACGCAGACGAGCGAGCAGGTGCGAAAGAACACGCGCGCTTGCCCCC
The DNA here is from genome assembly GCA_965213535.1 of Caldilineaceae bacterium. Lineage (GTDB taxonomy): Bacteria > Chloroflexota > Anaerolineae > Caldilineales > Caldilineaceae > JBCCFC01. The sequence continues at coordinate 3,049,935 of OZ243888.1, read as the reverse complement.
GGTGCGCCGAGCGGGTGCAGACGGCGGCCAAAGTGTGCCGCTACTGTGGGTATGAGTTTGAGCAGGTGCGGGCGGCGTAAGCGAGAGAACGCGGTTTTGGACGAGTTGAAAGACTGTGGGATAGAGATTGTGTGCAAAAGTCCTACAAGTATTTGCAGGCGCGTGAGATATAACGATCAATTTGGGACTTTTGGTCACAAGACACTGTGACCGATTTTTTATAAATTTGACCTGTTTCAGCGCTCTTCGCTAACTTGTAAATTTTTGTCTCGCCGTAACAGTACAGCAAGCAAAATCGAACGTGCCCGTACTTCTCCGTGGTTATCAAGTCTTTGGTCTAGCAGCTCCAATCTATTATAGAGAAAAGAACAATGAAGCGCTCAACATACTACTTTCTTTTTCTAGCAGCTTTGCTTGTTACGCTCGTTTCAGTCGTGCGGAGCGATGCCGCTCAAGCTATGGTTGCGCAACCTGAACCACGCGCTATTCCCCAACAGGAAGCGTTTGTTGGAGAAGTGATAGCTATTGAAAGTGTTTCTGGGGAAGTCGTCGCCGGTCAACAAGCTGCCTTTGTGATTACTGCAAAAAACACGGGCACTGCGGTTTGGAGCGCCACCCTGCTCCAAATTGAGCTAGACATCTTTCACACAAGCGGTGCAGATGAAGCGACCGGTTATGGGGCTGATGTGGCGTCGCCCGCCGAGATTGCGCCGGGGGAAACCGCTTCTGTCGAAGCCTATGTAGTAATTCCCGAGCGCTGGGAAGGCACGTATCAAATTGAGGTGCGAATGTGGCACGGCTCAACGCCAATCGTTGCTTCCTCGACGGAGACATCTGTTGAAGTACGCCCAGCCGTGCCCGCTACTCAAAATTTGCGCCCGAGGGGACCAGTCGTTGCGGCGGCACGAACCGAGCAATCTGGCGAAGCCGCCATGAACAACCAAGCCGTTGATATCATTTTTGCCATGGATACGTCTGGCTCCATGAGCGATGAGTTTCGGGCTTTGTGCGGCAAGATCAATGAAGTTGTGTCAACACTTCAGAATGTGGGCATTACTGTTCGCTACAACGTTTTGGGGATCACAAATACCCGAGACTGCACGACCGATACCGTTTCCAATTTGATTCCGAGTGCTATTTCCGATCACCTGGAAGATTGGGGCCCTGCCACTTATGATCTCTCTCTGCGCTACGATTGGGCACTCAACCACACGCGCTTAATTATCCCCATGAGCGATGAAGGGCCAGAAAACGGTAATAGATGCTACGATCCGGGTAATGATCGAGATAGCATCACGACAGCAATTGCTGCCGCTCAGGCAAATAACGTGCGCGTTTCACCTGTTTTAGGCACGGGCAGCTCTACCTGCGTTGCAAATTTGGCACAAGACTTAGCCGATCAAACTGGCGGAGCCCTTCTATTTTCTACAGTTCCAGCCAACGACTTAGCCCAGAGCATCATCGAGATCATCGGCGGCGTGATCGAACGCACGCAAATTCGCATCAGCCCCGACGCCGTCCCCGCCGACGGCAGCACTACCGCGAACGTGACCATTACCTTGCGCGATGAGCGCGGCAGCTTCTTGCCCAATCGACAGGTGCGTCTGATTTCTTCACGTGGCCCGCTTGATCGCTTTGTCCAGGCCGCGGGCACCACCGACGTCAACGGGCAATTTTCCACCACTGTTCGCTCCAGCGTCCCCGGCGAATCCGTAATCTCCGCAGAAGATTTGAGCGTGAACCAATCGCTACAGGACACGGCGCGCATCCGGTTTACGGCGGTGGATGGGCAGCCGGAATTGCCGCCGGTGAATGAAGGCAAAATTTCTATTGTCGGAATCAACTCAGATTTGCCGCTCTCTGGGCGTTATCCTCTTGTGAATACACCGTTCCTGCAATCTATCTTGGGAACTGAATTGCATAATCGAGTGCGCGTAACTGTGGACTGGCGAGGGACAACACCCGGAAGGGTCGAACTTTCTATCAATGGCAATATAAGGAGCATTCCCGCCAATGCAGCAATTACCGCGGTTGAGTTAGATATGGGCAAGGACTTCCAGTCTGGTTACAATGAGGTACGAATTGAAGCATTTAACGCTCAGGGTGATCGTTCACAAACTTACGTTTACCAGCCGGTGATCTGGGAAATGCCTTCCTGGTTAATTGAAATTCTTGAACGATCGCGTAATTTTGAGACTCAAGCCCTAGACATTGAAGTTGAAAAGCAACTTGATCCACTTGCACTAGATATTTGGTTCAGACTACCCGGTAAGCAGGGGCTGTCCAGGGTGAATTTACCTGTGGGTAAAATCGAAACTGAAGGTGTGCAAGTTTTTGCACGCTTGCGAATACCTATCGAATCAGGGAAACAAGCTGAGCTTCGAGCAGGGAGTCGTTACTTGGAGGAAAGCGAACGACGTAGGGCGGCTGGACATGAATGGAAGGGTTTGTCAGTTCTAGGCACCGAGTTCACAGGAGATGCTTACGCATTTGCACGTGCAGAGTTCTTGATGCTCATTTTACAACCCGAAACTGTTGGAGGCGGGGCTGAAGTAGAAGTTAGTCGAACCTGGGAAAGAAGTTGGCTCGCCGTATTGTATTTGTTCGGTTTGCCAGACCCAACACCTGCAATTAAGCAATTACCAGTTGGTGGTGAATCTATTTCTCAGTTCATCAACCGATTGGCCAGTGCTTACATTACATTCAAAGGCAGTGCCGGTGCGGATTTTGCTTATCAGTTGACACCTGAACGTCAATGGGAGTCGTTTGATTTCAAATTGGGAACGGGAGCAGAGGCTGGACTACAAGCCGATCTAAATGTGGCGAAAGTAAAAGGATATGTTAGTGGCGACATTGAATCAACGCTGTTTTGTTACCGCAACGTCAAAGAGGACGATGTGGGAGCCAACGCATTTTGTGAGGCGCTAGCGAAAGGCCAAGGTGAGATGACGGTACAAGCTTTCGCTTGGGAAGTATCAGTTTTGAACCATCAACGCCAATGTAAGTGGCCAGGCCCTGAATGTACTCCCTCCTCTGCTTCAGTGGTATCTGCGTCCAATGTTTCAACGCTCAACCAAAATCCATCGAGTCAAACAACCTCGTCATGGCGTTTGATTCCACATACGTCATCTCCCTCGTACAGCGTATTCAGTGAGCAAGCTACTTTTGCTCAGAGCAATAATGTCACTGCTTCCTCTGAACAAGGACGAGTGCCGACAAAAGCGTTGGTTAACGCCGTATATCCAAATGCTGAACCAAGTTTATCCATCAGCTCTATCTCAGACCATGGCCTGTTGTTATGGACTCATGACAACCCCCAGAAACCCGTCGGCCAATCGCACGAAATTCAGTTCAGCCACTGGGACGGAACCAACTGGTCGACGCCCGCGGGCGTGACCAATGATAACCGGCTGGACGGTGCGCCACAGGTGGCGTGGACGAGTGACAGCCAGGCCGTGGCCGTCTGGCAGCGGCTGGACGATGTGCTGCCACCGGACGCCACGCTGGACGTCACCACGACCCAGAAAATCGAAATTGCCACCGCCACCTATGACGCCAACGCACAGGCGTGGTCGCCACCCGCTCTGCTCACGACAAACGGCGAGTTGGATATGACGCCGTCTCTGGCGCGCAACGGGGCAGGCAATGTGCTGGCCGTGTGGCGCAACAACGCGGCTGGTCTGCTGGGGGGCGATGCAAACAACCCAGACAAAATTCAAACAGCCTTCTACAACGGCACGTGGACGGCTCCCGCGACGGCGGTGGACAACATCGAAGGTTTGGTCGATCTCGCCGCGGCTTACGGCAACGGGCAAGCGACGCTCGCCTACACGCAATTCGTAACGCCAACCAGCAGCATCACCCCAACGCTGCAGCTGTTCACGGCGCAGTGGGACGGACTCAACTGGTCGACTCCCACTCAGTTGACGGACGATGAGGTGCAGCACAGCGATCCACAGGTTGTCTACAACGCCAGCGCGCAGCCGCTGCTCGCCTGGATCGCTGGCACGCAGCTCCGTTTGCGCAACCTTGCCACCGGCACGGTCGCCTCGCTCGAGCTGCCCGCCGAAATCGGCATCGTCGACGAGTTTCATGTGGTTCAGGATCAGAGCGGCAACCTCTCCGCCGTCTTCACCGCACAAGGCAATCGGCGCGATCTCTTCCTGTCCACCTTTGATCAAGTCCACAATCTGTGGGGCAAACCGATTCAGCTGACGGACGATCGCGCCGCCGAAACCTACCCCGCACCCGCGCTGGATTCCAACAATCGGCTGCTGGCCGCCTACACATCGACTGCCATCGAATCCGCAACCAGAACCACGACGGATGTGGAGACGGGTCAAGTGATTACCTACACCATCCCGGTGGACGGGCAGACGGATTTGGTGACGCTCGCGCATACGTTCGGCAACAACTTAACCCTAAGCAACGACGCCATCACGCTCTCCGAAGCGAGCCCTGCGCCCGGCGACACCGTTGTCGTTAGTGCAACGGTGAAAAACAGCGGCGATTACGCCCTGGACAACGTTGCCGTGGCCTTCTACGATGGCGACCCGTCCGCTGGCGGCGCGCTGCTCACCACCAGCACCCACGCCCAACCGCTGGCGTCGGGCTTTACGGCTACGCTTACGTTGGACTACGTCGTGCCCGCAACCGGCGGTTCCCGCGTGATTCACGCCGTGGCCGACCCCGCGAACGCGATTGCCGAGTCGGATGAGAACGACAACAGCGCCTCTCTGCGCGCATTTGGCCCCGATTTAACGATTGAGGATATCCGCGTCGATCACTGGGGCGGAAGCGATGTGGGGCTGGTAGCGCTGGTGCGCAACATCGGCACAACCACTGCGCCCACATCCACGCTCTCGTACTACCGCGATTCCATTACCGGAACCCTCGCCGTCACCGACACGATTCCTTCGCTGGGTGTGGGAGAAGCCATTTCGTTGACGACGCCTTGGAACTACGGCGCGCTCGATTCCGTAGAGTATGCGCTGGTTGCGTCTACCAACCGGAATGCGAGCGACTTTGACGAAACCAATCTCACCAACAACCAACTCGACGTCACGCTGAGCGTGCTGCCAGACTTGGCCGTTAGCCCCCTCTATTTCTGGACGCAACAGACGCTGGACGGGCGCATTGCCTTTACGGGCACGGTCTACAACTTTGGCAGCACCCCCGCACAAGACGCAACGGTTGGCGTTTACGCCGGTGAGACGCTGGCAACCGCAACCGCCATCTTTACCCAAACCATTGGCTCCCTGGCGCCCGGTAACGCCACCATCATCGAAGGCACGTGGGACACGCCGAAATCGGGCGAAGACTTGTATCTTTGGGTAAACGCCCAGGGCCAGATGAGCGAGCAGACCCAAAACAACAACTTGGCCAGCTCGACGAGTGGCTTCTTGATGACGGTTGCCCCCTCGGAACGTCAGGTGTTGCCCACTGGTTCGGCAACCTATGTGATTGATCTGTGCGCTCTCGGCAGCTACAAAGAGCCGGTGGCGCTGACGCTTTCTGGATTGCCACAGGGCGCGACGGCCACCATTTCACTGGAATCTGTTCCGCTTCCGGGCAGCGCAAACATCGTCGTGACCACCAGCGACGTGCCGGTGGGCGTTTATCTTTTAGAGCTGCAAGCCGTGGGCGGCAACGTCACGCAAACGCGCACGCTTATTCTAGAGGTCACAACGCGGCCAATGGGGCCAAACGAGTATACGGTGTCGCTAAGCACACAAGGCAGCGGTTCCGTCACGATCACGCCGGAGAAGGCCAAGTATGTAGAAGGCGAGGTCGTCACGCTGACGGCCCTGCCGGAGGCGGGTTGGCGGTTTGCTAACTGGAGCGGCGGCATCAGCGGCGAGACCAACCCGTACTCGCTGCAGGTTACGGGCGACGTGCAAATCGTTGCAAACTTTGTCGAAGAGGTTGCGCCGCCAAATGAATACGCATTGACCATCAACACGGCGGGCAGCGGGTCGGTTGCCGTGTCGCCAAATAAAGCCACTTACGCGGAAGGCGAAACCGTCACGCTGACCGCCACGCCCAACGCGGGCTGGCAATTTGCGGGGTGGAGCGGCGATATTTCCGGCGAGACCAACCCGTACACCGTAACCGTCACAAACGACACCACCGTCGTGGCCACCTTTACGCGGGTGATGTCCGACCCAGAGGAGGCAGATGAGTTTACGTTGACGGTGAACACCATCGGCAGCGGCTCGGTCACCGTATCGCCCAACAGAGCAACTTACGCCGAAGGCGAAACCGCAACGCTCACGGCCGTGCCCAATGCCGGGTGGCGCTTCTCCGGCTGGAGCGGCGACGTGGCTGGCAGCTCGAATCCGCAGGCGGTCGAAATTACCCGCAACACAACGGCCGTGGCCACCTTTGTGCGCGAGGAAGTGGAGACGCCCGAACGCGACGACTACACGCTCACCATCAGCGCAGTCGGCAGCGGTTCCGTGGCCGTGGAGCCGAACAAAGCGACCTACGCAAAAGGCGACATCGTCACGCTCACAGCCACGCCCAATGCGGGCTGGCGCTTTGCCGAGTGGGGTGGCAATCTCTCCGGCACAGCCAATCCATATCAATTAGAGATCACGGGCGATACGGCCGTCGTCGCTACCTTTACGCGAGATGAGACGCAGGTACCCAAACCCAACGAGTACGCGTTAACCGTCAACACGATTGGCAGCGGCTCGGTTGGCGTAGCGCCGGACAAAGCGGCTTACACCAGCGGCGAGACGGTCACCCTTACCGCAGTGCCAAACAGCGGCTGGCGCTTTGCCGGGTGGAGCGGCGACATCTCCGGGACAGAGAACCCCTACTCGCTACAGCTCAGCGCTGATAGCACGGTCGTGGCGACCTTTGTCAGAGATGTGGGTGAGCAACAGAAATATGCATTAACTGTTGAGATTGTGGGAAATGGTGCAGTCGAGCGCTCACCGGACAAGCCACTTTATGCTGCAAACGAAACGGTGACGCTCACTGCCTTGCCCGACTCCAACTGGGGTTTCGTGGGCTGGGGTGGGAATCTGCTGGCAGGAATTGATCTGCGCTCAAACACAATTCAGCTATCCATGACGCAGAGCCGCACGCTTGTGGTAACTTTTAGCGAAAGCGATGTTTCGCCAGAGCGTACCTATCTGCCGCTTCTGTTTAGGTAGCCATTGTTGCGTCTCAAGGTTTGGGCTTCAAGCCTTGAGACGCATCCCCCCGAGACAACAGTGCAAGCATAAGACGAACTTTATCGCGGCCACCGCAAACGGATGACGTGGCTATTACCATGTCTATCTACGCAAGAAACTGGAGAGAAACCATGCGGTCGAAAATCACCATGACGAAATTACTGAGTGCCTCTGTGCTGATATTGATGGCCGCCACTTTCACCGCCTCGCAGCCCCAGCCGATCGCAACACAGACGCTGGGTTGATCCGCGTCCCCGGCACGCGCCGCACGCTTCTTCGTTTCCACCCTTGGCTCTGGCGCGTGCCGGGGACGCTCGCTGCCGTGAGCTTTACCCACCCGACCCACTTGATTTTTTGGAACAGCCCAACAAAAGTCCTACGGTTTTTCGAACACGCGTCCATCTCCCGCCCAACTTAGGACTTTTAGTCACAAGACAAATCGCCGATTGTTTGTCAAACTCTACGCTTGCCAGCCATTTTGCGCACGACCAACTTGGACGGGTCACCTTCGCTCCACCACGCCGCCGCCCCCGACCCCAGCCGTTCACTCACCTATCCATTAACCAGGAGATTGTCCCTCATGATTTCCCGCCCCGCGCTGATCAAAGCGCTCGTTCCCCTTGTGCTCGTTTTGGTGGCCGCCACCTTCACCGCCTCGCAGCCCCAGCCCGTCGCCGCGCAGACGCTGCCGATTTGTACGGTCGGCGGACCGATTATCCAGAATACAATCTGGACGGCAGATTGTGTTTACGTTGTAGAGGGTGATATAACCGTCGCGCTTGGCACAACACTTTCCATAGAACCTAGCACAATCATCAAGTTCCACCGACAGGGGCGGTTGGTTGTCAATGGAAAGCTTGATGCCCAGGGTACAGAATCACAGCGAATCATCTTTACATCAATCAACGATGACGGCCACGGCGGCGACACTGACGGTGACGGCACGAATACGCCGCCCAGCCCCAACGATTGGGGCTGGATTCAGTTTGAAAACAGCAGCGACGACAGCAGCGTGTTGCGCAACTGCGTGGTGCAGTACAGCGGCTACAAAAGCGTGAGCGGACGTGACAATTACGGTGCTGTTACCCTGGTTGACGCCGAACCGACGATCGGCAATTGCACTTTCCAATTCAACTACCTCAACGGCCTCAATATCCCCGCGGGCATCAAGAGCGCCAGCGCTGCCAGCAATGTGGAGACGTGGGACAACGTGGGCGTGCCCTATATTGTGAATGGTGACTTAATTATCGCGGAGGGAATGCAGTTGATCATTCAACCTAACGTGGCCGTCAAGTTCCACAGGCAGTCGCGCCTTATCGTGCGCGGCAAGCTTGATGCGCAGGGCACAAGCGAGCAGCGCATAGTTTTCACTTCGCTCAACGACGATGGCTACGGTGGAGACACCGACAACGATGGACCCAATACACCGCCCAACGCCAGTGATTGGGGATGGATTCAGTTCGAAGGCACCAGCGATGACAGCAGCGTGCTGCGCAACTGCGTAGTGCAGTACAGCGGCTACAAGAGTGTAAGCGGGCGCGACAATTACGGTGCTGTAACCTTAATTGATGCCGAACCGACAATCGACAATTGCACTTTTCAATTCAACTACCTCAACGGCCTTGACATTCCCGCAGCAATCAAGAGCGCCAGCGCTGCCAGCAATACGGAAACATGGGACAACGTGGGCGTGCCCTACATCATCAATGGTGACTTAATTATCGCGGAGGGAATGCAGTTGATCATTCGGCCCAACGTGGCCGTCAAGTTCCACAGGCAGTCGCGTCTTATCGTGCGCGGCAAGCTTGATGCGCAGGGGGTAAGTGAGCAGCGCGTGGTCTTTACTTCGCTCAACGACGACAGCTACGGTGGAGATACCGACAACGATGGGGCCAATACACCGCCTAACGCCAGCGATTGGGGCTGGATTCAGTTCGAAGGCACCAGTGACGACAGCAGCGTGCTGCGCAACTGTGTGGTGCAGTACAGCGGCTATAAGAGTGTAAGCGGGCGCGACAACTATGGTGCAATTACGATGGATAATTCTTCGCCCAGTATCATTAACTGCACCTTGACAGATAATTTTCGCGGTATTGAAACATTGAGAAACTCACTGCCAACTTTGACCTGCAATAACATCTACAGCAATTCGGATTTCGGCATCTACAACGATACCCCGTCTACACTAATCAATGCCGAAAATCAGTGGTGGGGCGATCCATCCGGCCCCACATTTGCCAGCAATCCTGGTGGAACCGGCCAAACTGTCAGCGACGGCGTCGACTTCACGCCGTGGTCAACGCGCTCCTGCCTCGACACGTCGCCCGCGCCGACGCCGACGAACACGTCTGTTCCAACGGACACGCCAATTCCGCCAACGCCCATCCCAACTAACACACCCCAACCGCCGACGCCCGTGCCGCCAACCGCAACCGCTGTCCCGCCGACCCCTCAACCCACCCCCGCCATCCGCCCCACGCTGACCGACGTGCGGCCGAACCAGGGGCGGGCCAATGTGCCCAACGACGTCAACGTCTACGGCGGCAACTTTGCGCGGGGGGCGACGGTGCGGCTGGGCGAGACAGCGCTGAGCACGACCCGCGTCGACGGCACGCTGCTGCAGGCCGTCGTGCCCGCGGGCTTGAGCGTGGGGATTTACGACGTGACCGTGACCAACCCGGACGGCGGCACGGCGACGCTGGCCAACGCCTACACCGTCTTCGAGACGAGCAGCGACGATCTCTTTGGCAACGACTACGAGCTGTGGGTCGATCCGCCGTCGCCGCACGCGGGCGAGGCGGCGCGGGTGGGGCTGATCGTGCAGCGGCAGGGCGGCAAAGAGACGCTGAGCGACGTGACCGTGCGCTTCTACCTCGGCGACCCCGACGCCGGCGGCACACGCCTGGGCGACGGCGCGATCTCGCTGCTCTCGCCGCGCTCGTCCGACAGCACCAGCGGCGTGGCCTGGACGCCCAGCAAGGGCGAGCAGACGCTCTTCGCCGTGATCGACCCGGACAACCGCGTGGCCGAGGCCATCGAAAGCAACAACGTTGTCAGTCGCCGCGTGGTCGTGCTGCCGCCTGCGCCGGACGACGTCGCGCCGCGGGTGGAGAGCGCCGCGGTCAACAGTGGATCCCCCGCCACTGTTGACCGCAACGTCGCGCTTGACGCCACGGCGGTCGACCCCGCACCGGGCACGGGCGTGTCCGCGCTGCGCTTTGTCGAATTCGAGTATAGCCAGGCCGCCAACCAGTGGGTTCCCGTGCAGGAGTCGGACTGGTTGGGCTACGACGCGGCGCGGTCGAGCCACCCCTGGCGGCTGATTCCGGCGACGGGCATGAAGTATCTGCAAACGTGGGCCGTCGACGGCGCGGGCAACATCTCGCTCTTCCCCTTCGGCTCGCTGATCAACTTCCTGCCGCCCGAGCACGCCGTGAGCGGCGACCAGTCGCGCATCTACCGCTACGCCCTGCGCCAGGGGCAGACGCTCACCGCCCGCGTCGAGCCGCTGGAGGGCGACCCCGACCTCTACGTCTGGGCCCCCGACCACGAGACGCGCCCGCCGTGGGTCAGCAACGGTGCGGGTGGCAACGATGCCGTCAGCTTTGTCGCGCCGGTGGATGGGACATACCAAGTTGAGGTCTATGGCTACACGGCGGCCAAGTATCGATTGATTGTGGACGTGACGGAAAATAGTGTGATCTCAGCGGACGCCGCTTACGTCAATCAAGAGAAGGCCCAGCCCGCGCAGCCCGTCGTGCCGGTGGGCAGCCTGCCGGGCGCACAGTACGCGCTGGTGTCGCCGGGGGCGACGGGGGCGGCGGTCGACTATCGGCTGCACCTGCCGCTGGTGAGGCGCTAAGGCCAAGTTAATTCGTTAACCCGTACTACAGTATGGTACTGCAATAAATTACTACCCTGTTTTTCCTGTAAAACTTTTGTAATACTCACGTAACAGAAGAGCGGGGCGATGCACAGCATCGCCCCGCTCTTCTGTTGCTACCAGGCAAAGTAGCTGAGAGAATTTACATAACTACGCGGCGACGGGAGCCGCCAGCGCCACATTTTCAAAGATGATCTGACGAAGCACGGTTGGATCAGCAAACTGCTGGTTAGCATCTAAAATTTCGATGCCGGCTAAACGCCCGTCTTCTGCATAGTCTAGAGCGATACCTTCTGCTACGCGCTCTGTGGTGACGGTTGTTTCGATAAAACGAATATAGAGCGCATCTACCTCACCGTCGTAAGAAATTTTCATGATTTGCCTCAAAAATAGTAAACGTACACAGTAATAACGACAATCTCTTCGTCTTCATCGACAAAGATGGGTCGGACTTGCTTTACTGCATACCGTCTTCCGTTCCACTCTGCATTATACTCGAAGTTCTTCCGACATTCCAACCGATTTTGCTTCGCCGTCTCCCACTGCTCGGAACGAATGGCCGCTTCAACTTCAGATGCCGTTGCGCCTCTAACCTGCGCAGTCATTGACGCGTGCCCGGAGAGGCGAATCGACTTGTTCATTTACTGAAAGCCCCCGCTCGCATTGGCGACGCCACGCATCTCTCGAATCTGCTCCTCGTACCCGCTCTGCCAGTACGTCGCAATCGGGTCGACGGGCACGCCCATCTCCTCACGCACCTGGGCCAGCAGCGGGCGCACGTCGGTGCGGTAGGCGTCGTTGAGCAGTTGGTGCGCGGCCAGCACCGCGCCCTCGGCCTGCAAATCGGCCAGCCCGTTGCGCTGCACCAATTGCGCCTTGGCATAAGCCTCCTGACAGTTGAGCACCGAATAGATCATCGGCGCGATTTTGCCCTCGATGTTGTGGCACTGGTCGATCATGTAGGCAACGCGGTTGGCCGTCGCGCACAGGGCGTCGTCCTGGCTTTGCTCGGCGCTGACGAGCTGGTGGTAAATCAAAAAGAGCTCGTAGGGATTGACGCTGCCGACGATCAAATCATCATCGGCGTATTTGCGATTGTTGAAGTGGAAGCCGCCCAGCCGTCCCTCGTCCAGCAGGAAGCCGACAATCTGCTCGATGTTGACCCCCTGGGCGTGGTGGCCCAGGTCGACCAGCACCTGCGCCTGCTCGCCCAGCTTGAGCGCCCAGGCGTAGGCCGTGCCCCAATCGGGAATGTCGGTGCTGTAGAAGGCGGGCTCAAAAAATTTGTACTCGATCAACATCCTTGCGCCGTCGGGTAGCTGCTCGTAAACGGTGCGCAATCCTTCCTCGAAGCGCTGCTTGCGGGCGCGCAGGTTGTCCTGGCCCGCATAATTTGTACCGTCGGCGAACCAGAGCGAGAGCAGGTCGCTGCCCGTCTTGCGCATGATCGCGCAGCACTCGCTTAGGTGGTCCAGCGCCTGCTCGCGCACGCCGCTGTCGGGATTGCCTAGCGAGCCGAGCTTGTACGCGTCGTCCTGGAAAACGTTGGGGTTGACCGCGCCGATGCGAATGCCCCGCGCCTCAGCATAATCGCGCATGGCGTCGTAGTCGCCATCGTCCGGCTTGTCCCACGGAATGTGAATCGCCACGGAGGAGGCGATGCCCGTCATTCGATGCACCATCGCCGCGTCGTCGAGCTTCTCCTGCGTGGTGCGGGCCGCACCGGGCCAGGCGAAAGCCTTGAAGCGCGTGCCGCTGTTGGCATAGCCCCAGCTCGGCGTCTCGATGTGGTGCTGCTTGATGGCGCTCTTGATGGCTTCGACGTCGAGGCCCTGGGCGTCGAGCTGCTCGGCCAGCAGCTCGTAGGCGGCTTGGTGGTTCATGCGTCTTCTCCGTTGTGGTAGCTGCTCGCTGGATCGTGCTCACGGAAACCGAAACTATATGGTATGTCGCCCAGCGTGGAGGCGGCCATCACTTGCTTGTAGAACCAGTCCAATACCATGATATCCTCAATTTCTACAGTCCGGTGGCGCATCTCTTTTGGCAATTCACCAAATTTGTCATGACTTTAGTTTCCGGTAAAAGTTGAGAGAGGTAGAGGCAGAAATGACAAACGGCGGTGAATAGTTCATCCTAAGGGTGCCTAAGCCGAAAGGGGAGAACTATGTCAGCCGCCGTCGAGACAACTATAGCAGCGTTGGTCTTTATCGTCCAAGTTGTGCCAATTGGGACAAATGTCAGCGTGGTCCACATTTTGTGGGTCATGGTAAACGGCTCTTTTTTGGAGAGTCGAGGGGCAATTCACCCGGCCTTGGCAAGCAATGGGTTGAGCGATGCAGAGGTGAGACGAAGCTGGGCCGCCCTGCGCTATGGGTCGTGGTCGATAGCTGATTTGCTCGACTGCTGGCACATACAGATTGGCAGGATGAACGAATGGGAAGCGAGTCGGTACGGCGGGTATCGAGTCAAAAGCGTAGATTTGACCGCATTCTGGCGGCCCCATCTGCAAGGGGAAGTCAACAAGCACTATGCGGCGATTGCGAATCGCGCCTTACCAGCGATGGTCTTTGGCATCGTTGTACTCTCCGGCGAAATCAAAGGCAAGCGCGTGCCGCGACTTGAGCAGATTGTGCGTTGCGAAGCGAAGGCAGGGGAAGCAACCTCTCAGGTGAGCGTCCTGCAGGAAGCAGCCAAGTCATCTCGTCTCGATGAAGTGGTGGTGCTGGATGCAGGCTTCAGCCTCGCTGACATAGCTGAGGCCAAACTTGAGCAGTTCGTATTGCGCCAAGCAAGTAACTGCACGGCGCGCAAAAATCGCTTGCCGCCCTACAAAGGCCGAGGCAGACGGCCTGAATATGGCGAACGGATTCGTCCATTGGCGCGCAGGCGTGGCAACAAGCAGATTGCCGCCACGCCTGCCGAGCAGCGTGGCGAATTTGTCGAGCAAGGACGCACAATTTGCTACGAATCCTGGCACAATCTGGTTGCCGCAAAGAGCAAGGTCGACCCAGGCAATTCAATCTTTGCCCTTTTTGTCTTTCATGACCCGCACTATAAGAAACCAATGATTTTAGCCACTGACCTCTCGCTTGATGCGCAGACACTCTACCGCATCTACCGCGACCGCTGGTCAGTCGAACATCCGCCGTTGGCAGCCAAGCAGATGATTGGGCTGCACCGCCAATTTGTCTCTGCGCATGACTCTTGCTTTCGGTTGCCCGAACTCGCCTTGCTGGCGGGGAATGTCCTCACCCATTGTGCGGCCATTCTTCCGCCTGTCCCCACTGGCTTTTGGGACCGCTCCCCACAAGCCACGCCCGGTCGTTTGCGACGCTTGCTCGGTCAAGCTGTTTTTCCAAACTTAGTCGAGTTTGACCCGCAACTTCGTAAAAAGAACTCGCTTTCTGACCATCTACCCAAGGGCGTTGACGCTCACCGTCGCCAGACCCCTTAAAACCAGCACCTTTTTACCGGAAACTAAAGTCATGAATTAGCTGCAAAATAAAAGCGTGCCTCCCCTATATGCGACCTACATGCAGGCCATCCCCTAGCCTAACCAGAATTCGTCGCCGCACTTCAACATATCTGCCTTTTGTCTCATACGTAAAGTGAGTGCCTCGATCTCCGCTCTGAGTTCATCTTTTGACAGCATGTTGCGCGCCTCCTCCGCAGGGTGGGTTGGTTGTTGCCTATCCATACCGCCGATTTCTACGCGCTTCCCTCATTATGATAACCGTTAACCTGCCCACTATCGGGCTGGCCCCACTGAATCTCAGACAGCGTTGTCGCTGTGATAAGCTGTTCAGCGACCGAAATCAACAGCGCATCGTTCTCAATCAGATTAATGCGCTCGATGAATTCATCCGGCAGTTCGCCAAATTTGCGCGTGAGCAAACGCAGCACCATTTCGCGTTTGCCTTCCTCGCGCCCTTCCTCGCGACTTTCACGCGCGATTTGCTCGGACCAGGTCTCTGTAATCTCCATGATGTTTAGCATGATTTCCTCCTTCGCGTCGTACAGCACTTTGTTGGGCACGTACGTTTCAATCAAATCGACAAGGAAATACTTGTCGCCATTGCTCAAGTCGCTCTCCACAACGCGCTGCAGCGCCTTTAGCTTGACCTCGGCGTTGGTCAGATCGCGCGGCTGCATCAGCACCGCCAGCGCGGCAACGGCAGCCTCGGCGGTATCGACGTAGTTCTCACTGGTCAGCTTGCTCAATCCTACCTCGACAAAGGCAAATTGTAAAACGTCGTGACCAAACAGCTGCTCGCGATACGCCTGCCACCCAATACCAACCGACGCACGCTCGAGCACGACGGCAATCGGCAGCACCGGCTTGTCCTCTAGCAGCCGCAGCAGGCCGTAGTACTCGAACATCCGCCGTGGCAGCCTTCCCCGCCGCCGCGACTCCACCTCCACGTGGATAAGGATTACCTCCGGCTCGCCCGCCAGCGTCTCCACCTCGACCACCGTGTCGGTGATGCGCAGCGCCTGCCGCGGGAAATTGGCGAACTGCTCATTGTTTAGGAAACGCAGCGTAGCAAAGTTGAGCTGAGCGGCTTCCTCCGGCAGGAAGGTGCGGAGAAAGCTGGGCAGGAAGCGGTGCAGCAGATCTTTGAAGAGCCGATCATGCAGCGTGCGCGACTGTTCTTCCGGCGCTGGCTCATCTGACTGCGGCTCGTTGGGCAATGGCTCGCTCATGCCAACCCACTTCCCGACAGCTCCTCAATCGCCGTCTCCAGCACGTCCAGCAGCGTGTCGATTTCCCGCTTGCTGATCACCAGCGGCGGCGACATGGCCAGCGTGCCGCCGAGCGGGCGCACGCGCACGCCGTGGCGCAGCGCCGCATTGCCAATTGCCGCGGCGCGCTCGGCGTCGGCTTCGCGCGTCTCCTTGCTCGCGACCACATCGATGCCGCAGAGCAGACCCTTACCGCGCGGATTGTCGAGGTGCGGGAAGGTCGCCGCCAGCCGCTGCAGACCGGCCAGCAGCTGCTCGCCGCGCTGGGCGCTTTGCTGCACCAGCCCCTGCTCTTCAATGATTTCGACGTTGCGCAGCCCCACGGCGCAGGCCGCGGCGTGGCCGGAGTAGGTGTAGCCGTGCATCCACGTCTGATCGGCGGGCGCACTGAGGATGGCGTCGTGGATCGCATCCGAAATTTGCACGCCGCCCAGCGGGATGTAGCCGCTGCTGACGCCCTTGGCAAATTGCAAAATATCCGGCTCGATGCCGTAGTGTTCGATGCCAAACATCGTGCCCGTGCGCCCAAAGCCACAGATCACCTCGTCGATGATCAGCAGCACCTCGTACTTTCTACAGATGTCTTGCACCAGCGGAAAGTAATCCTCCGGCGGCACAATCAGCCCGCCCGCGCCCTGGATCGGCTCGGCGATCAAGGCCGCCACCGTCCCCGGTCCCTCGCGCACAATGGCCTCCTCCAGCGCCCGTGCCGCCGCCTCGCCCACCGTCTCGCCCTCGCGTAGCTCGCCCTCGTAGCGATAGGGGTTAGGGTTGGGCACGTGCAGAAAGCCGGGCACGGTGGGGCCAAACATGGTCTGGTATTTCGCCATGCCGGTCGCGCTCATCGCCGCCAGGGTGATGCCGTGGTAGCCGTAGAGCCGTGAAATAATCTTTGTCTTTCCCGGCTGGCCGACCTGCCGCCAATAGTAGCGCGCCGTCTTAAACGAGGTGTCGCTGGCCTCGGAGCCGCCGGAGGTAAAGTAGGTGGTGTTGAGCTTGGGGTGTGCAAAGCCCGCCAGCTTGTGCGCCAGCTGCGCCGAGGGCGGATTCGTCATGCCCGCGAAGGCGGAGGTGTAGGCCAGCTTGCGCATCTGCGCGGCGGCGACGTCGGCCAGCTCGGCGTTGCCGTAGCCGATGTTGACGTTCCACAGCCCGGCCATCCCGTCCAAAATGCGGCGACCATCCGTGGTGTAGAGCCACACGCCCTCGCCGCGCTCGACCACGAGCGGATCGCCCAAGCGGGAAGGATGATGCAGCGGGTGCATCTGATGGGCGTCTTGGGCGAGCAACGTGTTGTGGTCGAGGGTTGGGGTGGCTGGCATGGTTTTCTCCAGATGTGGGTGAGGCTTGGTTGTTCAACAGATGATCTCGTCGGGTACGGGCACGCCACGGCGTGCCCGTACCCGACGAAAAACCGGTTTTTATTAAATAGAAATGCGCGACGCCGCCCACGCCACAATCGGCACGTCTTCATCCCGCACCGCGCTGCCCAGCAGCCGCGCCGTCTCCACGTAAAGCCGCAGCCCGGCGCGCACGGCTTCGGGCAGGCTCGACGCCGTCGGCTCCAGCCCAAATGCGGCTCGACAAAGCCGCGCCCACTCGCTCCCCATTCCCACCGCATTCATCACCGCGCCGGGCAGCTCATTCTCCGTCTCGACCAGCACGCCGCGCTGCACCTGCACCACGCGCAGCAGCCCCCACGACAGCCCAAAGCGCGCCTGCAGTAGATGGCCGACCGACCCGCGCTGCAATCCCGCCAGCCCCTTGCCCACCTCCTCGCTCCAGCCGACCAGCTCTGCGCTGGCCCACGCGTCGGCGCGCTGCTGCATCGCTTCGTCCCACACAAAATGGTTTGCCTGCGTCTGCATCTCGACAAACGACCCGTCGCGGTCGATGAGCGATTGGGCGGAGCGCAACCCCAGCACGGCATTGACGGCCACGCGCGGCTCGACAAAACAGCGCGCGAGATCCGCCGCACGCACGTCGCTAACGACGACTAGCCATTCGTCAATCAGGTAGGAGCCGCTCGCTGGCTCAACGTCCGCATCGTCAGCCAGCAGACGGTCGATGTCAACATCGCTAAAGGGCCCGGCGTCGCCGCGGGCAAAGCTGCCCTTTAGCCAGAGCGCGCGCACGCCGGGGCCGTCAAAGCGGCGGGCGAGGGCGGAAAGGTTGGCTGGGTTCATGGAAGGATCGCGGCAAACGTGACCGCCACCGCCCCGCATCAGAAAGGGTTTCCCGAAATGCTTGGGCGGTGATTGTCACGTTTCTCGACCAACGTTATCTTGTACAACATCAACGCCTGGGCCAGTGACAATCACGGCCCACGTGCGACCGGGAAGACAGCGACGGCTTGGGCCGTGACGGTCACTGGCCGCCATCTTCCACCAGCTCCTCCAACCGACCATACGCCGCATCCCACGCGCCGCGCTCGCTCGACGGTGCGAACGTCTCCGTCTTAAACGAGCGGCTGACCAGCTCGCGCGCCTCTGCCAGCGAGCCCAGGTGACCCGTCGCGATCATCTGCACGAGCAAATTCCCAATCGCCGTCGCCTCCACCGGCCCGGCGACGACGGTGCGCCCGGTGGCGTCCGCTGTGAGCTGGGAGAGCAGCCGATTTTGCGTGCCGCCGCCGACAATGTGGATCGGATCGAGCCGCTTGCCCAGCAGCGACTCCAGCCGTTCGAGCACCCAGCGATACTTGAGCGCCAGCCCCTCCAACACACAGCGGATCATCTGCCCCTCGTTCTCCGGCACGGGCTGGCCGACGCGCACGCAGTATTCGGCGATGCGCGCGGGCATGTCGCCCGGCTTGGCAAAGGTGGGATCGTCGGGATCGATGAGGGTGCGCAGCGGCGTGGCTTGACGCGCCATCTCCGTTAAATCGTCGTAGGTAAAGGTGCGGCCCGCGCGCCGCCACGTTTGCAGAGACTGCTGCACGGGCCACAGCCCGGCCATGTTGCGCAACAGCCGCGTCGTGCCGTAGACGCCGCCCTCGTTGCTAAAGTTGTAGCGCAGCGCCTCCTCGTTGATCAACGGCGCGGCCAATTCCACACCCATGATCGACCACGTCCCCGAGCTGATCCAGGCAAAATCGCTCTCCCCATTTCCGGCAACGGCGGGCACGGCGACCACCGCCGAGCCGCTGTCGTGGCAGGCGGGCGCGATGATCTGCGGCGCTTTGTCACTGGCGCGGATGTCAAAATCGGCGGCGACGCTCGGCAGCAGCTCGCCCAGGATTGTGCCAGCGGGGACAATCTCACCCAGCAGATGGGTGGGCAGCTCGAATGCGTTGAGCAGCTCAGCTGCCCAGCCGCCCGCGCGCGGATCGTAGAATTGCGACGTGCTGGCAATCGTCTGCTCGTTGACGGCGCGACCGGTGAGCCAGTAGTTAAACAAATCGGGCACGAAGAGCAGCCGCTCGGCCATGTCGAGCGCGGGTGACTTCTGCTGGACGAGCGCCAGCAGCTGGTAGAGCGTGTTGAAGGGCAGAAACTGAATGCCCGTCTGCTCGAAAATTTCCGCGCGGGGCACGCGCCCAAATGTGGCCTCCATCACGCCATCCGTGCGGTCGTCGCGGTAGTGGACGGGGTTGCCGAGCAGTGCGCCGTCGCGATCCAGCAGGCCAAAGTCCACGCCCCACGTGTCGATGCCCAGGCTAATCAGATTGTGTTCACTCGCGGTTTTGCGCAGGCCAAGCTGGATGTCGCGCCAGAGCCGCAGCGCATCCCAGTGCAGCGTCGAGCCGCGCCGCTCACTCCATCCGTGCCGGACGCGCACGGGCTTGTTCTCAAAGCGGTGCATTTCGGTGAGGCGCAGCCGCTCGTCGGCGAGCTGGCCGAGCAGGGCGCGGCCGCTCTCGGCACCGAGATCAAAGGCGAGAAAGGCTGGGGAATCGTTCATATTGCATCCTGTTTTTCTTGGATTCTCGGTGGCTGGGCAGAGAGGGCCGCTGTCATCTGCAGATGAATTTCGTCGGCAACAGCACGTGTGTCGGCCTTTAGAGCGAGGATAACGGGCGCGTGCACGGTTAGTGTTGCCTGCTTGCGACCGGGATGGCGGGCAAGCTGCCACAGCGCGTCCCACATCGTTGACTCGGCGCGCCACCATTCAAAGGGCGCAAAGGGCACGAAGCGCAGCGTGCAGGGCAGCAGCGGCAAGCCCTCGCCAGCGGCCAGATCGAACGCGCCGCGGTGGAAGGGCAGCAGCCGCTCGTCGCCCGAATTGGTGGTGCCTTCGGGGAAAATAACGAGCGCGGGCCACGCGTTGGCGCGCAGCTGCTTTGCCATCTGTCGCCGCGCCGCCACCCGCGAATGGGCGTCGTCGCGGCTGAGCTGGATCGTGTCGATGGCGCGCGCGATCTGCCCAATCAGCGGCAACCGCAGCATGTGATCGTAGGCCAAAAAGCGCAGCGGCGCCACGCTGAGCAGCACCCAGGCGTCGATAATCGACTGGTGGTTGCAGATGACCACGCCCCGGTGGGTGCGCAGCCGCTCCGGGGCGTTGCAGCGCACGGTCACGCGGAAGAGGGCGAGCAGCACGGCGAGCGTCCGCCGCAGCGCCCACATGGCGGGATAGACGCGATCACGCCGCAGCGGTGCGAGTGCGATCACCAGCGCACCGCCGAGCAGCACCACAATCGCCGCCGCCAGCAGCCGCAGCCCCGCCAGCGCGTCTCGCCAGAATTTGCTCATTAGGCGTCCAGCCGCTCGACCTGCACCCGCGGAAAAAATTCGCGCGCCACGTCACCATCCAGCCCGGACGTACCAAATTCCATGACGGCGGCGCTCGCCAGGGCCACGCCCCACGCCAGCGCGTGCGGCCAATCGCTGGGCTTTTGATTCAGCCCCAACACAATGCCGGCATCCATTGCATCGCCCGCCCCGTTCGTCGACACAACAGGCACGGCCAGCCCGTGGGCGCGGAAGCTCCCGTCGCGCGTCACCGCCAGCACGCCGCGCTCGCCCAGGCTGATGACGACGGCTCGCGCAACCCAGTGGCCGAGGCGGGGTCGCAGATGGCTCGTCATCGCGGCCAAGGCCTGGTCGACATTTTCTCCACGCTCGATGGCGAGCGAGAGGGGCTCAAACTCCGGCGCAAAGTCCGCCAGCTCGAACTGATTGATTTTGAGAATGTCGGGGCAGCCCGCTAGGCTGTCGTGCAGACCCGCGCCGGAAACGTCGAGCAGCGTGAACAGACCGGCCTGGCGCGCACGCCCAATTATTTTCGCGTAGCTGTCAACGGGTAAACCGGGCGGCAGGCTGCCGCCGCAGATCAGGCCGTGCGCATCACCGAGGTGAGCATCGAGCCGAGCCAGCAGCGCCGCCAGATGTGACGCATCAGCCAGCAGCGTCGGTGCGGTGATCGTGTAGTGCACGGCTCGCTCTTCGTCGACAATGACGGGCACGGTGCGCGTCTCGCCCAGCGCCTCGACGAAATCGTAGCACAGCCCCAGATCGTCCAGCATCGAAGCCAGCGCGCGGCCGGTGTGGCCGGCGTTGAGGCTAAGCGCCACGGTCGGCTCGCCCAGCGCGTGCAGCGCAATCGAGGCGTCGATGCCCTTGCCGCTCGGCGTGGCGACTTCGCGCGTGCCGCGAATCACGCGGTTTTCGGGCAGCGCGGGGACGAAATAGGCGCGGTCAATGGTCGGGTTGGCGGTGACGGTGAGGATCATGGGGGGCGTGGGGCGTGAGTATTTGATGCGTGAAGTGTGTAATGTCTAGTCGTGGTGCGTGGTGCGTAGTACGTGTACTGTAATTAATTGACAGCTGGGGAAGATGGTCAAATCGACTCGCATATACCAGCTCACGCATTACGCATTACGAACCACGCACGAATTCAATCAGCCCTCTTGCAACACGGCCACCGCGCGCACGGGCGACCCCGTTCCGCCGCGAATTTTGAGCGGCAGGCCGATAAATTGGAAGCGACCGATGCCGACAAGCTGGTGCAGGTTGATTAGATTCTCATAATGCGTATAGCCCAGCTCGCCGCCGATGCGATGTACGCCCCGGTTGGAAACGCCGCGCACGCCGGGCGAGCGCGTCTCGACGCCAAAGCCCGCAATTTTTTGCTCCCCCAACCAAGTCACCACCGCCTCGGTGATGCCCGGCCCGTTGGGCCAATCGTCCGTGCCAAAGC
This sequence comes from Caldilineaceae bacterium, assembly GCA_965213535.1. Classification (GTDB taxonomy): domain Bacteria; phylum Chloroflexota; class Anaerolineae; order Caldilineales; family Caldilineaceae; genus JBCCFC01. The sequence continues at coordinate 3,027,984 of OZ243888.1, read as the reverse complement.
AGCGGCGGTAGTGGTCGGTGTAGAGCAGCAGCGTGTCGCCCGGCTGAACGGTCTGGTCCGCTTCCCGGAGAGCGGCTTGGATGTCGCTTAGCTCGATCAGCTCCAGCAAGCCTTTGTGTGAGAAATCGAGGCAGAAGGCGGAGGTGATAAACATCTCCAGCGGCATGGTGTCAATGCCGCGCTCGCGCAGGTCGGGCGAGAAGTGGTTGAAGGCATCCACGTGCGTGCCCGTGTGCTCGCCCAGGGTGATGCGATGGGCCGAGGGCGCTACCGCGTCGGGTTCGTCTCCTGTGCGCCGAGGATGGGCCACAGCCACGCTCATTTCGACCTGCGCGTGCCCGTCGAAGACGGGCATGTCGGCGTAGATTTCCTGGCTCAGGTCAATGATTTTCATGGGTCGAATAAACTTCTGGAACGCTGAATAGCTTAGTGGCAAGGCAGTCAAGATTCTTCGCTGCTCTGGATTCGTTTGTGGAATCCCTTTGTTGAACCGCTCAGAACGACAGCTCGTCCCTCACGCGTCAATCTTATGCAGCAGCGTGTAGGCGCTCCACTCCAGCCGATCCAGCGTGTCGTAGGCGTCGAGCAGGTTGCGGCCCACGGTGAGGACGCCGTGCCAGTTCAAAATCAAACCGAGGCCATTTTGCGAGAGCGTCTCCTGGCGCGGCGCGAGCGTTTCGACAACGGCGTCGGCCAGCTCCTGGCTGTGCGAGGGCAGGTTGGGCACGACGCCCATGTCGCCAAATTTTTCGGTGTACTGGTTGGTCGGCACGACAGTTATGCCCGCGCCGCCGTTGCTCAACTCTTGCGAGGCGAAGACGTTGAGATTGAGCGGATGGGCGTGGATCACGCCGTTGATTTCGGCAAAGGATTGGTAGCAGGCAAAGTGCATCCGGCTCTCGCGGCTGGCCTGCGCCGCGTCGCCCTCGATGCAGCGTAGCGCGCCGCCCGGCCGCTCCTGCTCGAAGACGAGCACCATCTCCTCGCGCAGTTTCCACAAATGCTTGCTGCCCAAATAGCGCGGCGTGATAAAAATGTGCTCGCCCACGCGACAGCTGATGTTGCCGCCCGCACTGTTCGTCAGCCGGCGCTCGTACATCAGCTCCGCAATTTCGACCATGAGCGGGCGCGGGTCGTCTGCGTACCGCTTCGGTTGATTCGTAGACATACGGACTCCTTTGTGCAAATTGTGGGGAACAGTGGGATGTGAAATTGGCGAGAAACGGGCAGGGCGAGCGTTAGCCACTCGTTTCTGCCTCCAGCCGTTTGGCAATCGACCTGACCAACACCGGCTCCACCTCGTCGATCCACGGCGCGCGTCGATTGCGATGCACGGAAAGCCAAACGCGCTGCCTTTGTGGCCAGTAGGTGATTTCGAGCACGCCGCTAGCCCGCCCCCGTTTGAGATGCCAGTGCACGCTGCCGGGATAGGTGACGAGCGTATCCTTGAGCGTAGTGGTCAGCTTGGCGGCGGCGATGCAGCCGTCGATGCGGTCGACAACGTCAGTTGTCGTCAAAGTATTCGCAACTTGAGTCTCACTCATTACAGTGTCTCACGCTGTGTCCGCTCACAGCGGGATGGCCTCATCTAACACGCCGCTACGCAAGTATGGATTGAGACCGCTTTCGCTGACAACATCGACAGGGTGATTCAACGTTTTTTCTAGGTCTATTACGAGGCTTGCTGGAAACCATGCGCTGGTCGATTCCGATTTTGTAACCAAAAAATCGATGTCGCTATCGGCTCTCTCTTCACCACGCACAACGGCGCCAAATACGCGCACATTCCGAGCGCCGTGCTTGGCGGCAATGGCTAAAATTTCTTCACGTTTCGCTTGAATTTGCTCCATCATCGTCATAGTACGTTCCTTCCGGGAATAGGCCAAACGGTCACGATAGTATCCGCATCCCGCGTCGACCTGTCAACTGCGTGCCACAAACCCCTTCAGCGCCGTAAAGGCCAGCGCCGGTTCGTTCGGGTCCCGCTCCGGGTTGCGACCGGTGTTGTACGTCAGGATCAGCTCGCGGCGGGCGCGCGTGAGGCCGACGTAGAGCAGACGCAGCCGCTCGGCGGCCACGGCGCGGCGGGCCTGCTCGGTGGCGGGGCCGGGGCGGTAGTCGTCCAGCGAGCCGCGCACGAGGGCCTCGGTCTGCGCAATCGTTTCGGCGGTGAGGTTGAGCCCGTCGCGCACGTACCAGCGCTCGCCGCGGTATTTGTCGCCGTAGGCCGCATCGCCGCTGCCGGAGGGGAAGCTAAAGTTGTTGACGGCCATCAGGTAGACGCGATCCCACTCCAGCCCCTTGGCCGCGTGCATCGTCGCCAGCGTGACTTGGCCCGGCTTGGGCTCAAAGCCCAGCCCCTCATCTGAAAAGCCGAGAATGCGCCGCTTGTTGGCCGCGATGTTCTCCAGCTCGCCCGCCAGTTCGGGCAGGCGCCACGCCGGATTTTCGTTTGCCAGCTTGGCCAGCAGCACGGCCAGTCGATGCGTCAGCGCTAAGTCGGCGGGCTCGTCAAACAGATCGTTGCCCAGCGTCAACAGCAGCTCGTCGACGGGCAACACCGTCGCCGCCGTCCAGCGCTGCAAATCGCCCCGAAAGCGCTCGACCAGCGCGCGCAGCCCCTCTGCCTCGTCCAGCCAGTTCAGCGAATCCACCCAGTCGCGTCCCTCGCCCGTCGCATCGGGATAGACAAATGATTCGGGCTCGCGCAGCTTGCTAAGGGCGCGACCAAAGGTCTCCACGGGTTCGGGAAGATCGGTAATCAGTAATTGGGAATTGGTAATGGGCGACTGGGCATCCGACGTCGGCTCTCCTGCCTCCCCGCTCCCCTGCCCCCCCGCTCCCCCGCTCCCCCCCATCCCCAACCTCGGCCACCAAACCTCCTCCCACAGCCGCTGCAGCCCTGCGGGGATATGCGGCTGGGTGATGTAGCTGAGCACGATGGACAGCGCTTTGGCGGCGGCGCGCGTGGCGCTGTCCGAGCGCAAAAGCGTGTCGTCGTAGGGAATTTTCGCCGCCTCCAAAGAGTTGGCGACGCTGAAGCCGCGGTTGTTTTCCGGCACGAGCACGGCGACCGTCCAGTCGGCATGTTCCGGCAGCCAGCGCGCCAGGCTCGTCATGACGACGTTGGTTTCGGCGTTGGGGTCAAGTTCGCGGTCAAAAACGTAGATGGCCGGGTCGCCGGGCTCTGGGTTGGGCTGCGGATCGCCCGGAGGCGTGGGCTGGATGTGCGGCTCGTCCAATACGTGCCCTTCCTCGCCATCGGCACCGGCCAGCACCGGGTGTTGACGCTGGGACCAGTCGATCAAGAAATTGGCGGCGTCAATGATGGGTGGCGCGCTGCGGCCCGAATTGGGCAAATCGCGCGACTGGTCGATGTGGCGCTCGATAAAGGCGCGCAGAAAGCGCGGGTCGGCACTGGTAAAGGTGGTGTTGATGGCCTGGTTGGGGTCGCCCACGCGCACCCAGTTGCCGTGCGACTGGGTCAGCACGCGCAGCATTTCTTCCTGGAGCAGGCTTGAATCCTGGGCCTCGTCCTCCAGCACGTAGGGCCAGCGCTCCTGCAGCCGCTCGCAAAAGCCGGAATCGGCGTCGAGCGCGCGCAGGGCGAGCACGATTAGATCGTCGAAATCGACGGCGCCGCGGACGTAGAGGCTGCGCTGGTAGTCGGCGTAGATGCGCAGGCCAAAATCGAGCAGCGGCCACGTGCCCGCCTGGTCGCGCAGGCGAGCCTGCAAGTCGTGCGGCTCCAGCCGATTCTCCTTGGCGATGCGGATCACGGCGTTGGCAATTTCGAGCGCGTCCTGCTGCACGTAGCGCTCGATGCGGCGAAAGTTTTGCAGAAATTCGGGCAGAATGTACACGCCAAAGATGTCCGGGTTGGCGCGCAGGTAGGCGTTGACCGCATCGTCCTTGATCGTGCTGGCCGTGCGCTCGTCGACGATCTCGAACTGCTCGCTTAGCCCGACGAGCGACGGCCGCTCGCGCACGATGTCGTGGGCCAGGCCGTGCAGCGTGCGCACGCGGTAGCCAACGCCCGCCAGCAGCCCGCGCTGTCGCAAAAAGCTACCGATGCGGCTGCGAAAATTCTCGACGGCGCTGTTCGTAAAGGTCACAACCAGCACCTCGCGATCGCCGTAGCGCGCGGGTGTCTGGTCGCGCGCCAGCCGCTCGACGAGGTCGGCGGCGAGCAGCGAGAGCGTAAAGGTCTTGCCGCTGCCGGGCACGGCGCTTACGCCCATCGGCCCGCCCACGTATTCGAGGATGCGCGCTTGGGGGGGGCGGGGGGTGAAGCGTGGAGAATTGGAAATCGGAGATTGGGGGGCGGTGGGTGGGCTGGACATGATGATACGTGGTGCGTGGTGCGTGGTGCGTGGACTGGTGGGCTAGTTGGTCGGTAACTGCATCAGATTTTGGGTACTTATCCTTGATTAGTCACTCGATTGAAATGTCTCTCCATCTTCAACGATGTATACCAGTTCACGCACCACGCACTACTCTCCGAGAATCTGCACGCCGCTCTCCGTTGCCTCCGCCACCCAGCCTTCCGTATTGCTGGCTGTATGGCGAACTTCCCACCAGATCAGGTTGTCGGCGCGGGCGGAGGGGCCGAGAATCACGAAGGTGTCGTCGGGCGCGGCCGCGGCAAGAATATCGCCGCCTGGCTGGTTGCGGAAGCCCGGCTCGCGACGGATGTTGACGCCCCCGCTGGTGACGTTGCGCGGCGTGTCGCCCGGCTGAAAGGTATCGGCCACGCTGCCGCCGAGATCGGGGGTGGCCGCTTCCAAGAGTGCGGCGGGCGGCGTGGCCGTGGATGGCGGCGGCGTCCACACGGGGTTGCCCTGGAGATCGGCCAGCGTCACGTCGCCGAGGCCGATAAGCAGCGCCAGCCCGCCGCAGGACACCGTGGAGCAGAGCAGCAGGCTGGCAACAAAGGCGGGCCAGAAGAGATTGCGCCCGGCGCGGCGCTTGGCCGGTCGGCTGACGTTGCCGGTGGGGGCGCTGGCTGCGGCCGCTCCGGGCAGGGCCGTTCCGGACACAGCAGAGGTCGGGGAAGCCGGATTGGAGGCTGGCGGGTCGGGCGGGCTGGCGCTTGGCGCTGCCGAAGACGCCCCGCTGGCGACGGACGACTCTTCGATTGTGGGGCGCGGTGCAGCGGGCGGCTCCGTGCTCGGCTGAGCAGCGGGCTGAGCGGGCCTGGGCTGTGCCGCCCAGCCGCGACCGGGCACAAGCACGACGGTGCGCGTCTCCTCCTCCGGGTCGGCGGGTTCGGGGATGGCGGGGAAATCGGCCGTGGGCATTTCCGCGGCGCCGTGGGGCCAGTTGGGCGGCAGCGGGTCGAGCGGGTCGTCGTCCCAGGGCCATTCGCGCTGGGGCAACGCTGGTGGCTGGTCGGCTGGTGGTTGGTCGGCTGGTGGTTGGTCGGCTGGTGGCGCGTAGATGGATAGAGCCTCGTCGGCAGCACTGCTTTGCGTCGTCTCGATTCGCCGGTTGCCGTCCTGCTCGGCGTCTCCTGGCTCGACCTCAGCCACTTCCCCGCTGTTTTGCTCGGCCCCGGCTGCCCCTTTGTCATCCCGCTCGGCCTCGACTGCCCCTTTGTCGTCCCGCTCGGCCTCGACTGCCTCGACATTCCGGGTTGGGTCGAACGGCTGCACGTCGAGCAAGTCGTCGTCGATCTCCGCCCAATTTGTCCCGTCGTTTGTCTCATCAACGGGGCGTGCTCCTTTGGCAAAGCGCGCGTCCTCTGTCCGCGCAGTCTTCTGCGTGGTCTCGTCGAGGGATTCGGATTGGGCGGCGTTGTGGGTCGGTTCGGCCATAGTGAGTTTACAAAAAATGCCAGCCAGGTAGCTGGCTGGCATTTTGCGGCGTGGAGAAAGGAAAATTAGGCGGTCTCTGGCGCGGCGGTTTCCATCTGGACATCATCGCCCGTATGTGCTGGACCTGCGGCCGTCTCAGCCGTCTCAGCCGTCTCAGGCTCCGGCTGGCGACCAAACTCGTCGCCGTCAAAGTCCGTCAACATGCGAAGCACGCCCACGGCGTTGCCCTGCATGTCCAAGCTGTTGTGCTGGAGCAACACCTGCGCCGTGCGCCCGTCGTCCAGCTTCACCGTCATCTGTTCATCCCGGTGCAGCTCGAGCATGACTTTGCCCGTGTGCAGACTCTCCGTTTTATAGAAGATGCGCTTGGGGCTAATGGTGTGGTTGTCGTTCATGGCGACAATTTTCACCTCGCCAAAGCTGGCCACGGGGTCCTTGCGCCCCCTCATGTATAACAACGCTTTCATAAGCTGATTCTCGTGTGCTCTGCAAATGTTTCTCTACATTCTAGCAAAGACGGGTGCGTCTAGGCAAAGACGGGTGCGTCTAGGCAAAATCGTCGGGCGGGGGCAGGATTTCAAATTTGGCGAGCGTTAGTAAAAATAGCCACGAATGACGCGAATCAGAAGGACTTGCCTGCGAGATCCGTGCAATCCGTATAATTCGTGGCTCAAGCTCTTCCAAATTTGAAATCCTTGGGTGGGGGGCAAAAGTTAACCTTTACTCCGTTACGTCCAGCCGACCCTGCATCGAGGGGTAGTGACCGGCCACCGTGCAGATTACGAGATACTCGCCCACGTCCGGCGCGGTAAAGGTGACTGTGTCCACAGTCGGCTCGCTTTCCACCGCGGGATCAATTAGGCCCGGATTAAAATACCAGAGATCATCGTCTGAGCCGTCACCCGGCGGCACATAGGTCGCACCCTCTTCAAACGCCGCCCCTTGTTGCACAATGACCCAATTGTGCTGTAAGCCAGCGCTGAAATTGCTCAACTCTACCTCTACTTCGCTGCCGGTCGCCACCGTCCACACGGGCGGATCCTCGACGTTGCCTTGCTCGTTGAAGTACAAATCGTACATCCCCACTTCAATCGTCTGGCCCGCTGTGTCCTCGTCCAGCTCGTCTTCGTCCAGCTCGTCTTCGTCCTGCGCAGTGGCCGTGAGCGTCCCCGTGTCGCTGACCGTCTCCGTCTCCGTTGTCAGGTCGGTCGCCTCGCTGGAGGCATCCACACCCGCCGTGCCCGCGACGACATTGCCCGCGTCGGATACATCGGCGTCGGATACATCGGCGTCGGATACATCGGCGTCGGATGCATCGGCGTCGGATGCATCGGCGTCGAGCGCATCGGCAATCTCTTCGTCCACCTCGATCTCTGCCAGCGCGTCCAAGTCGGATTCCGGCGTGCTTTCTTCGGGCAATGCCGCCGTCGCGCTCTCCGTGGGCTCCACAATCGGCTCGACTGTTGGCGCTTCAACCTCCTCGGCAAGGGGTTCCGACGTGGGCGGCAGGGGCGTAAAGGTGGCGGTTGCCGCTGCCGACGTGGGCGTCTCCGTGGCCGAGGCCTCGCGCGTCTGAGCTTGCGCAATCGCTTCGGTATCCCGCGTGAAGACGGGGACAACCGTCGGCAAGTCGGGGTCAAGCGTCGGCTCGGCCTCGGCGACTTCCTCGCCGCCGCCACAGGCCGCCACCAACATCAAAATGAGAAAAAGCGCGAACATCGCGCTGGCAAACCGTTTCATTTAGCAATCCTTCCTCTCGGACATGGCGTTAGTTAGCATCGAAGACATTCTAATCCTTCATACAAAGTATACCTGTGATATTATGCACAAACGAGCCGAAAACGCGAATTGTGGCCGTCGATCTTTTATTCGAGACAGACAGCGGCTATAATGGCGGCCAAGCTTTAATCAACCTTTTTAGCGGATAGGATAAGCCATGCCAGTCAATGCCAGCGATTTTCGGGATGCGCTCTCGCGCTGGGCCAGCGGCGTCACCGTGGTGACGAGCGAGCAGGACGGCCAATCTGTCGGCATCACCGCCAGCTCCTTTTCAAGCGTCAGCCTGGAGCCGCCGCTGATCTTGATCTGCGTGGCCAAGAAGCTCTATACCCACGGCGTGATCGAGCAGCGCGGCGCGTTTACCGTAAACTTGCTCAGCACCGAGCAGGTCGAGTGGGGGCTGCGCTTCGCGGGCATGGTCCCTGAATTAGAAGATCGCTTCGAGGGGCTGGCTGTGGAAACGGTCTCGACCGGCTGCCCCGTTTTGGTGGATGCGCTCTCCTGGGTCGATTGCTCGCTGTACGCGGCCTACGACGGCGGCGACCACACCATTTTTGTGGGGCAGGTCGAGGCGAGCGCCGTCAACGAGGGGCAGCCGCTGCTCTACTACAATCGCCAGTGGCTGCGGCTGCACGAGGATGCGCTGGGGTAGTTGCCGCGGAGTGCGCACGCCCACGTGCGTACGGGCCGACGAAAAAACATAATGAATCAAAACGGATACCACCCCCACGACAACCCCACCCATGCTCATGCCGGTCAGTGGTACGTCGCCGCCTTTGCCGAGGCGCTGCGAGCGGGCGGCACGCTGCTCAAAACGATTGCCGACCAGGAGATTGTCTTCTGGCGTTCACGGGATGGTGAAACCGTGCAGGCCGCCAGCGCCGTCTGTCCGCACTGGGGCGGGCCGCTGGGCGAGGGCAAAGTCGGCGGCGACGGACGCTTGACCTGCCCCTGGCACGGCTGGCAGTTCCGCGACGGCGCTTGTCTGGATCGACCGCGCCTCAAGCTGCCCCGCTACCTTGCTCACGACGACGGTCTTCTGCTCTGGGTGCGCCTGCCCCACGATGTCGATGACTTTACCGATCCGCCGCTTCAGGCACGCCCGGCGGACAGCCGCGCCTTCTGGTTCGATATTCTAATCGAGTCCGACGTTTACCACGTCCAGGAAAATTACCTGGACTTTCTGCACCCGGCGGAGTACCACGACACGGTCTTTAACCACTGCGAATATCTGGGCAAGGAAGGGCATATCAACTTGGTCGAGCTGGGTTACAAACTGCCCTTTGGCCGCTCGCTCAAGACGCGCACGCGGATTTGGCCGCCGTCGCCCTTTCAGATTCGCAACGAAGTCTACGAAGGGTTGGGCACGGGCACGGTCATCGAGAGCCACATCACGCCGCTGGCGTCGGATCGCTCGCTGATCCACGAAATCTACCACGTGCCCGCCAGCGCCGTGCCCGCTCAGGGCTGGCCGATGATGCGCCACTTTATGCTGCGCTCCGCCCGCCAAATCCGCGAGGAGGACGCGCTCTTTTCCAAGCGCCGCTTCGAGCTGCGCCAGCGCGGCTTCCTGGACGGCCGCGGCCTGCCCGTCGAGGGCGAGTATGCGCCCTACCTCGACGACTGGGCCGACACGGTCGAGGCGGAGCAGGCGGCGCAGACGCTGGAGAACCTGGTGGGTCGAGTCGCCAAGGTACACCACTAAATTTACGATTTTGGATTTACGATTTGCGAGCGTCGTGGACTGTCCGACCTCTGCTCGTAAATCGTAAATCGTAAATCTGAAATCTACATGAAACTCGCCGATTTCCGCCACGAATACACCCGCGACCGGCTCACGCGCGACGATGTGCCCGCCGAGCCTTTTGCGCTCTTCCAAACGTGGCTGCAAGCGGCCATCGACGCCGCCGAGCGTGGCGAGCTGCACGAGCCCAACGCCATGACGCTCGCCACCGTCGACGCCGGCGGGCGACCGTCGGCGCGGGTGGTGCTGCTCAAGGGGGTTGATGGAGAGGGCTTTCGCTTTTTTACCAACTACGAAAGCCGCAAGGCGCAGAACTTGGCGGCCAATCCCCACGCGGCGCTGGTCTTCTGGTGGGATGCGCTGGAGCGGCAGGTGCGCATCGAGGGCGCGGTGGCAAAATTAAGCGACGCCGACTCCGACGCCTATTACAACAGCCGACCGAAGGGCAGCCGCCTCGGCGCGTGGGCCTCGGCCCAGAGCACCGTCATCGAGAGCCGCAAGGTGCTCGAGCAGCGGCTGGCTGATTTGCAAACCGAGTACGCCGAAAGCGATCCGCCGCGCCCGAACTTCTGGGGCGGCTACCGGCTCGCGCCGTCGCTCGTCGAATTTTGGCAGGGCGGCCCCAATCGACTGCACGACAGGCTGCGCTATTTGCGCGAGGGCGAGGGCTGGCGGGTGGAGCGGTTGTCGCCGTAAGAACCCCACCCCCAAACCCCCTCCCCGCCAGCGGCGGAGGGGGCTTTTGTCGACTCGTCAATGACATTGGTTGCATCGAGACAAAATCTGGATGGAACCGGTAATGCATTCAAGTCACCCTTCCCCCGCTAGCGGGGGAAGGGCCGGGGATGGGGGTCGGACGTAATCATTTCGCTCAGATCGCTAAATTCCGCTCTTTACGCCCAAATGCGCATCCTCTACCTTACTCAATACTTCCCTCCCGAGATCGGCGCGACCCAGATTCGCGCGCAGGAAATGACAAGCGCCCTCGCCCGTGCCGGCCACCACGTCACCGTGCTGACGGAAGTGCCCAACCACCCGGCGGGCGTTGTTGACCCTGCGTTTCGTCGACGGCCCTGGGTGCGCCGGAACCACGAGGGCGTCGACATCGTCCACCTCTGGGTGGCGGCTTCGCCCAACAAAACCATGCGCACGCGGCTGGCCTTTTACCTGAGCTACATGGCGGGCGCGGCTGCCGCTGGCATGTCCTTGGCGCGCGGCCCGTTTGACGTGATCTACGCCACGTCGCCGCCGCTCTTTGTTGGCGGCGCGGCTTTGGCGCTGCAAAAATTGCGCCGCCTGCCGCTCGTCTTCGAGGTGCGCGACCTGTGGCCCGAATCCGCCGTGACGATGGGCGAATTGCGCAACCCGCGCTTTGTCGCATGGGCAACGCAGCTGGAGGAGACGTGCTATCGCCGCGCGACCCGCATCGTCGTGACTGCGCGTGAAATCGAGGAGCGGCTGACGACGCGCGGCGTACCGTCGACAAAGCTGGCGCTAATTCGCAACGGGGCCAACACGGAATTGTTTCAACCCAGCGCCGAGGCGGGTGCAGCCGTTCGCCGCGAGCTGGGGCTGGGCGACAAATTTATCGCGCTCTACGCCGGGCTGCACGGTTTGGCCTATGATTTGGAGCTTGTCGCCGATGTGGCCCACGCGTTGCGCGACCAAACCGATATGCATTTTGTGCTCGTCGGTGATGGGCCAACCAAGCCGCAGGTGGCCGCCAAAGCCGCCGCGCTGGGGTTGACCAACCTGACGCTGGTCGACGCGCAGCCGCGGGAGCGCATCGCCGACTTTTTCAATGCGGCGGACGTCTCGCTCGTGCCCATGCGCAACCCGCACATCGTGGGCACGCTGCCCATCAAAATCTACGATTCGATGGCCTGCGCCACGCCGGTCGTCGTCGGCGCGACGGGCGAAGCGCAGTACGTGGTGGAGGAGGCCGAGGCGGGCCTGGTCGTGCCGCCGGAAGATGGGGAAGCGCTGTGCGCAGCCATTTTGCGCTTGCGCGATGATGTTGCTTTGCGCGAGCGGCTCGGTCGCAACGGGCCAACGGTGGTGCGCGAGCGCTATTCGCGGCAGGCGCAGGGCGCGCAGCTGGAGGCGCTGCTGCGCGAGGTGACAGAAGATAGTCAGTAGGCTGCAATCGCGGAGTTCGCACGCCCACGTGTGAACGGGCCAACGCGCAGACTTCGTAATTCTTTTGTGGTCTACCGAAAGAAGGTGTCGTCGACCCGCGTCCCCGGCACGCGCCAGAACCGACTGGGAAGACGAAGCCGCGTGTGGCGCGTCCCGGAGGCGCTTGAGTAATTCTCAACACCAGTTCATCGCACACTTAAACAAAGCATCAAAATTGAGACAGGCCGCAAGCGGCTGTGATATACTCGGGGAACTCACCGTTGCGCCATTGTACGGCACGTCATGGCGTGCCCGTACGATGGCAGGCATTAGTGCTAACCGCAGGCCACGCATGCTCCGCTACGTGACAGACTTGGCGACAGGCTTGGTGACAGACTTGGCGACAGGCTTGGTGACAGACTTGGCGGACGAAGGCGCTTTAGATTCACGACGCGACACGGTTGGCTACCAAGTCACCTTGCGGAGCAAAGGTGCCCTACGGAATGCTGCAAGTACAGATTGATTGAACCGAACGGATTCCTCCCTCCGGTCGAAATAACAAATCGACAATTATGACTACAACGACCACTGCATCGACCACTGCATCGACCAATGTATCGACCAACACATCGACGCTGCAAAACCAAACCAAACTGAGCCGCCTCTGCGACGGCGTTGTGGAGGCCGGGTGGCTGGCGGCGCTTGTGCTGTCGCCGCTCTTTTTCAACGTCTTCTCCAGCCGCGTCTTCGAGCCGGATAAGGTGACGCTCGTGCGCACCATTGCGCTGGTGATGGCGCTGGCCTGGGCGATCAAGGCGGCGAGCGGCGGGCCGCTGTGGCTGCCCGCCTTTGGCACGGCACAGCGGCCCGACAGCGGCGACGCGAAGCCGGCTTCGCGGGTGCGGTGGCTGCGGCTGCCTTTTTTAATTCCCGTCGCGCTGCTAATTACGGCCTACCTCATCAGCACCGTCTCTAGCGTGGCCTCGTTTGTGAGCTGGTTTGGCTCGTACCAACGATTGCAGGGGACGTACACCTTTCTCAGCTACATCACCATTGCTGGCCTCACCGCGGCGACTTTGCGACAGCCCGCCCAGCTGCGCCGCCTCCAGCACGCGATCATCCTGACGAGCCTGCCGGTGGCGCTCTACGGCGTGGTGCAGCACTTCAGCATCGATCCGCTGCCCTGGGGCGGCGACACGTCGCGCCGCATTACGGGTACGGCGGGCAACGCCATTTTCCTCGGCGCGCACCTGATCATGGCGTTTTTCTTTACGCTGGAGCGCATCTACGCCAGCTTTGCCTATCTGCTGAGCGATGGTGGCGTGGACGAGCATGGCGCGCCGCGCCGGGAGCCACAGCTTGTGCCCGGGACGATGCTGGGCGTGGGCTATCTCTTCATCGCGATGGTGCAGCTGGTGGCGATTTTTTGGACGCAGAGCCGCGGGCCGTGGCTGGGGCTGCTGGCGGGGCTCTATCTCTTTGTGCTGCTGGCCTTTAGCGTGCTGCGACCGCGCCGCTACCGGGCGCTGCTGCTGGCGTGGGTTGGCGCAGGGGTCTTTGGGCTGGGGCTGCTGGTGGCGCTCAATACGCTGCCGATCTTCGAGCCGCTGCGCGACATTCCCTACGTGGGGCGCATTACCACGCTGCTCGATCAGGAGAGCAACACGGCGCAGGTGCGGCTCTACATCTGGGAAGGCTCGGCCGAGATGGTGACGCCGCAGCCTGACGAGCCACTTTTTAAGCCGGACGGTACGGAGGTGGAGCGGGGCGCGCTGCGCTCGCTCGTTGGCTACGGGCCGGAGACAATGTGGATTGCCTACAACCCCTTCTACCCGCCCAATTTGGCGCACCACGAATCGCGCAACGCCAGCCCGGACCGCGCCCACAACGAAATGTGGGATTCGCTGGTGATTACCGGCTGGCTGGGCTTTGTGGCCTACATGTCGCTTTTCCTCTCGATTTTCTACTTCGCGCTGCGCTGGCTCGGCCTCATCCGTGACCGGGGCGACTCGTGGCTCTTTGCGGGCGTGCTGGCCGCGGGCGCGGCGGCGTTTACCGCGCTCTTTGTGGTCAACGACGGCTCGTGGCGCTACCTGGGGGTGACCTTGCCCGCCGGGCTGGTGCTCGGCCTCGTGGCCTACACAACCATTGCCGCCTTTGTGCACTCGTCGCAGGACAGGGCGGACGCGGCCGTTCGCGACGTGCCGCGTCTGCTGCTGATCTTGACGGCGCTGTCGGTGGTGGTGGCGCACTTTGTGGAGATTCACTTTGGGATTGCGATCGCCGCCACGCGCACCTACTTCTGGATCACCACGGCGCTGCTGTTGACGCTGGGGCTGGGTCTGCTGGGGGTGGATGCGTTTGCCTGGAATCGCGGCGAAGAGCAAACAGAGTTGGACTTGGAGGTGGTAGACAACAAGCCGCGCGGAAAAAAGCGACGCGGCGCACAGAGCCAGCCCGTCGCAGCGACCCGCGAAGGATTGCCCTGGCTGCCCGGTACGGTAATGACCGATCTGTTGACCTTCCTGACGATTGTCTACATTTTTATGATGAATCGGCAGAATTTAACGGATGCGGGCACGGTTTTCTGGCACGCCTTTACGCGCATCATCCGCAGCAACGAGGCGCGCCCTTCGCCCGGTCTTTTGATGCTGGTGATTGTCACTTGGGCCGTGATGGCGACGATGGGGCTGGCGCGCACGGCCCTGCAACACGACGCGCAGTCGACCGGTCGCCGCAGCCGGGGGCCGGATGCGCTGTGGTGGCTGCGCGGCTATGCCCTGCACGGAGTGATTGTGCTGGGGGCGTGGCTGGTTTACGGCTACATCGAAGGCTACCGGCTGATCCCCGCCGTCTTTGGCCGCTCGCTGGACGAGCAGCTAAATCAGCTGGCCGGGCACTTCTCGCTCTTTGCGTGGCTGTCGATTGCGTGGATATTCACCGCGGGCGTGGTCTACGCGTGGCCGAGCCTGCGTTCGGTGGCGCTGCCGAGCGTGCCGCGGGGGGCGCGGCTGGCGATTGGGCTGAGCGCCGGTGTAGTGGCAACCGCGGCGATCTTCTTCACGATCAGCAACGTCAACCTCAGCTATATCCGGGCGGACGTGGTCTACAAACAGGGGCAGAGCGAGGACCGAGCGGGCGACTGGGTGGACAGCATCAACCTCTACAGCCGGGCGCTGGCCGCGAGGGAGACGGAGGATCACTACATGCTCTTCCTGGGCCGCAGCCTGCTGGAGCGCGCCAAGCAAGCGCCCGCCGAGGGCACGGTTTCGCTCGGTGCGGAGCCCGGCGTGAGCGATGTGCTGAATCTGAGCAAGGAGGAGATCGAGGGGCTGGGGCAAGAGGATTTGCTGCGCGCGTCCGAAGCGATTCTGCTGGAGGCCCAGCGCATCAATCCGCTCAACACCGATCACACGGCCAACCTGTCGCGGCTCTACCGCTCGTGGAGTGACCTGCGAGAGGATCAGCCGGAACGCGAACGGGAACTGCTGGACGAGAGCCTGCGCCAGTACGAGATGGCCGTGCAGCTCAGCCCCAACGCGGCGCACCTGTGGAACGAGAAGGGCAACCTGCACCTGGACCGCGGCGAGCGCGATTTGGCGCTGCAAACCTATCAGCACAGCCTGGTGCTGGACGATCGCTTCGACCGCACCTACCTGCTGCTGGCTAATTTCTACGAGCGCGAGGGCAACAACGAGGAAATTGTGCGCTTGATGGAGCAGGGCATCGAGCAGATCAAGATGATTAACCGCGGCGCGACGGAGAATCCGCGCATGTGGAGCTACCTCGGCGTGGCGCAGTTTGAGCTGGGCAATTTGGAAGCCGCGGCGGCGGCGAATCTCGAAGTGGCGCGGCTCCAGCCCACCAACACCGGCGCCATGCGCAACCTCGCCGTGATCTACCAGGATCTCGGTCGCAACCGGGAGGCGATCTCGTGGGCCGAGCAGGCCATCGCCGCCACGGCGCCGGAGCAGGCGACCGAGATTCGCCGCCTGCGCAACCTGCTAATCGAGCTGCACCGGGCCGAAGGCGATCAGGCGGGCGTGGTCGCTCAATATGAAGCGCTGCGAACGCTCGCGCCGGAGGATGTGGCGACGCTAACCGAGCTGCAGGCGCTCTATCGCGAGCAGGAGAATTGGTCGGGAGCAGTGGAAGTGCTGCGTACGCTAACGGTGATGGAGCCGACGAACTACGTCCACCCGCTGGGCTTGGCCGAGGTGCTGCAGCAGGCGGGGCAGCCAGAAGATGCGCGCGTCTATGCCGAGCAGGCACTCGCGCTCGCCCCGGAAGAGCAGCGACCACAGATTTCGCAGCTGATTGATGCGCTGGGTGGGTAAGGGTTTGTGGGAGTTCTACTTGGAAGCGCCTCGCGCGAGGCAGCGGTCTGTCGAGAGCTCGGTATTTGTCATGCCCGCGAAGGCGGGCATCCATGCGTGACCTGCGACAAGAGTGTGATGAAGAGTTAACTTGTTCATCTGCCATTCTGTACATCAACTGTTTGTGTGCATAAAGAGGTTTGTAAAGGCAGCGGCAACCGGAGGTTAGCTACATCTGGTCACTCCGGCAAAGGCATAGTCTGCTTGTTAGCCGCACATGGATTCCCGCCTTTGCGGGGAATGACAAATTACGTCGCCGCGTACTACCCAAGTAATATCGAAATCGTTCTTCCTTATCGCCGATTGCCATCACGAACCAACGAGCGACCGTAAAGATAATGAATTCCTACCTCCTCGTCGCTGCCAGCGCGCTGATTCTCGCCGTGGGCGGCACGCCGCTGGCCCGGCGCGTGGCCCTGCGCTACGGCGTGATCGCCATGCCCAACGCGCGCAACATCCACCTAAATCCGGTGCCGATGATGGGCGGGGCGGCAATCTATGGGGCCTTTATCCTGGTGCTGGTGCTCTTTGGCAACCGCTACTTTGTCAACCAATCCGTTGGCATCTTTATCGGCGCAACGCTGATCAGCCTAATGGGGGTGGTGGACGACCGCTGGGGCTTGGGCAGCTACATCAAGCTGGCGGGCCAGTTTGCCGCGGCGGGCATCCTGATTTTTAGCGGCGTGCAGATTCAGCTCTTTGGCAACTGGCTCGACATCGCGATTACGCTGGTGTGGGTCGTTGGCATTACGAACGCCATGAATCTGCTCGACAACATGGACGGGCTAAGCGGCGGCGTCGCCATGATTGCGGCCGTCTTCTTTGCGCTGCTAGCGGGGATGAGCAACCAGATACTGGTCGCGCCGCTGGCGGCGGCGCTGGCCGGAGCCTGCGCGGGCTTCCTGATCCACAACTGGAACCCGGCCCACGTCTTTATGGGCGACACGGGCAGCCTCTTTATCGGCTTCGTGCTCGCGGCCATCGGCATCAAGCTGCGCTTCCCGCTCAACACGGATGACATTACTTGGATGATTCCCGTGCTCGTGTTGGCCGTGCCGATCTTCGACACGACGCTTGTCTTTGTCAGCCGCCTGCGCCGCGGCCAAAATCCGCTGACGACGCCGGGCAAGGACCACATCAGCCACCGGCTGTCGCGCCTGCTGGGCAGCAAACGCGAGGCCGTGCTGATCTGCTACCTAATTGGCTGTGCGACGGGGCTGCTGGCGATTTATGCAACCGAGGCCAACAGAATTGAAGCCGCCGTGGTTGGCGTCGCCATCACAGCTACCGCCGTCTATGGCATTTGGTGGCTGGAGTTTCGAAGAGGGGGGGTGTAGCCGATCTCGTTCCCACGCTCTGCGTGGGAAGGCCTGCTGCGACGCTCTGCGTCGCGCGGGTAACCAACCAAGAACTCGCGTATTTTCACCGGGACGCAGAGCGTCCTAGTGCACGGCGGCCTAAATGATTGGGCAGATGGTGAGTTGGCCCGACCAGCGCCAACCGGCTTTAGCCGGTTTTCCCCAGGCAAGCTGGTGGGCTTTAGCCACCAGCGGCGATGGCCCGCGAAACTGCTCAACTATTTACGCCCAGCTGTACTAGCTGTATTCCCACGCAGAGCGTGGGGACGAATAAAAATTTCCCAAAGGAGATCAAGTGAACCGTTTTTTAATTGCAATTGGATTGATTCTGGCGCTGATGGTGAGCGCGTGTAGCCTGCCGACGATTGGCGGTGGAGCCAATGAGGCGGCGACCAGCGAACCCGCTGGCGAAAGCGCAACCGTGCCTTCAGCGGACGAAGCCATCACCGATACCGCTGACACGACGGACAGCACGACTGCCGCCGCCGGTGCGGTGGCGGATGTGGAACCGGTTGAGCGCAACGGCTTTTACACCGCGCCGCCGGAGATGGTCATCGATTCGGCGCAGTACTACTACGCCACGCTCCAGACCGCACAGGGCGACATCCGCGTGCAGCTCTTCGCCGACCGCGCGCCGACGACCGTCAACAACTTCGTTTTTCTCGCGCGCGAGGGCTTCTACGACAACACGACCTTCCACCGCGTGATCGAGGACTTTATGGCACAGGCGGGCGACCCGACCGGCACGGGCACGGGCGGCCCCGGCTACCAATTTGAGGATGAGTTTGACCCCTACACCGAGTTCGACCGCGGCGGTCTGCTGGCGATGGCCAACAGCGGCCCCGGCACCAACGGCAGCCAGTTCTTCATCACCTACGAGCCGACGCCCTGGCTCAACGGGTTGCACACGATCTTTGGTGAAGTCATTGAAGGCCGGGAGGTGCTCGATTCGCTCTCGCTGCGCGACCCAATGGCGGCGTCCGAGCCGGGCGACCTAATCGAGAGCATCACCATTGAGGAGGCGGCATCCAGCGAGCTGCCGACGCCGACCCCCGCACCGCCGACGCCGACGCCGCTGCCAACGCCGACCCCCTTCGCCGCCAGCAGCCTGGATGTCGAAGGCGACGAGCGCCCGCTGGCTGATGTAGCTGGCGAGGAGAAGGCCGGCTACTTCAACGCCGAACCGGAAATGGTCATCGACGCGGAGCAAAACTACACGGCGACGATCACCACCAGCCAGGGCGATTTGACGCTGCAGCTCTTTACCGCGGAAGCGCCGGTGGCCGTAAACAACTTTGTCGTGCTGGCAAACGTGGGCTTCTACGACAATACGCCGGTCAATCAGGTTGATCAGCAGGTGATGGTGATTGGCTCGCCCAATAACAATCCCTCCGGCGATGCGGGGTATGCCTTTACGCCGGAGCTGGGGCTGGCGCGCGAGCTGGGCGAGGGCGCGGTCGGCTATATTCCGGTGCAGGGCTCGTTTGGCGAAAGCAGCAGCAGCCAGCTGATTGTGTCGCTAATTCCGCCGCCTCTCGGGGCTACGGAGCAGTTTAGCTTCTTTGGCCAGATCGTGGACGGCACGGACGTGCTGGCGACGCTGACGGGTGAGGATACGATTGAGTCTGTGACAATCGAACAGGGCGAGTAAACTGGCGGCGGGCGAGGCAGCGGGGCAAGAGCTTGCCAGAATAGAATAACGATAGAGAAGCTGGGCTTTATGCAAAAGCCCAGCTTCTGGTCGTAAATATGCGCTAAACAACTCTCTGCGCCGCCGCATTAATCTTTTCCGTTTCTGGCTGCCGCTGCTGATTGGCTTCTTCTTTGCCCGCCGCCGCGCTTTTCAAGCAACACCACCGCCACAGCCCCAGGCGACGCTTTTGCCCCCCAGCTCTGGAGCGGACCCGTGAACAATCTCCGCTTTTCCCATTCCGCTCGCCACGGGCACGTGCCCCTGTGCAATGCAAATGAACTGTTTGAGCAGCAGGCCACGCTCGGCCAGCACGCCGCCAACCGCGTGGCTTCCATCGTCGATTCGTGGCCCTTTCTCATCATCCAATCGATACTGCTCGTCCTGTGGATGGTTCCGAGCGCGATGGCCTTGCTACGCAAGTTGTGATCAACTAAGTTTTGTTGAAAATAAACAGATGTAGCTTATAATTCTTGCATATACACAGCTTCAACGCGGCGGCGTTGGGGCTCTTTTTTTGCAGGAATTTCTTGCAGGAGCAAGCAACTCACGTGGACAATACTACGCACGACACCACAACGCACGACACCACAACGCACGACACCACAACGCACGACACCACAACGCACGACACGACACAGGATGCAAGCGTCGATATAGAGTCATCCCACCCGCACGGCGCGCCCAAGGGGCGCTATCTGGCCTATCTCGCCTTGGGCGCGTTGGGCGTCGTTTACGGCGACATCGGCACCAGCCCGCTCTATGCCTTTCGCGAATCGTTTAACGAAGAGTACGGCATTCCCGTCACCGCCGACAACATCCTCGGCATCCTTTCGCTCATCTTTTGGGCGCTGATCGTCGTGATCTCGATCAAGTACCTCATCTTTGTCATGCGGGCGGACAATCGCGGCGAGGGTGGCATCCTGGCGCTAACCTCGCTGCTGGGACCCAAGCTGCAAACCAAGCGCGGCAGCCGACGCTACATCATGATTTTGCTGGGTCTATTTGGCACGGCGCTGCTCTACGGCGACGGCATGATCACGCCCGCCATTTCGGTGCTTTCCGCTGTGGAGGGGTTGGAGGTGGCCACGCCCTTCTTCGAGCCGTATATTTTGCCCATTACCATCGTGATTCTGGTGGGGCTCTTTCTCTTCCAGCAGCGCGGCACGGAGAGCGTGGGCAAAATTTTTGGGCCGCTGACGCTCGTCTGGTTTGCCACGCTGGCGGCGCTGGGCATTAGCTGGATCGTGCGCCAGCCGGGCGTGCTCGTCGCGGCTAATCCGCTGTACGGCGTGAATTTCTTTATACACAACGGCTGGCGCGGCATCTTGGTGCTCGGCTCGGTCTTTCTGGTGGTTACGGGCGGCGAGGCGCTGTATGCGGACATGGGCCACTTTGGCAAGCGGCCGATTCGGCTGGCGTGGTTTACGCTGGTCTTGCCCGCGCTGCTGCTCAACTACTTTGGCCAGGGCGCGCTGCTGCTGGAGCGGCCCGAAGCCGTTGTCAACCCCTTCTACCGCATGGCCCCGCCCTGGGCGCTCTACCCCGTGGTTATCATCGCCACGCTGGCCACGGTGATCGCGTCGCAGGCGCTGATTACCGGCGCCTTTTCGCTCGCCATGCAGTCGGTGCAGCTGAGCTACCTGCCGCGCCTCGAAATTCAGCACACCTCGGCCACCCAGTTTGGCCAAATCTACATTCCCACCATCAACTGGATGCTGATGGTCTCCTGTGTGGCGCTGGTGCTGGCCTTTCGCTCCTCCAGCAATTTGGCCGCGGCCTACGGCGTGGCCGTCACCACCACCATGGTGATCACAACGCTGCTGCTCTTTATCGTTGCCCGCGAGCGCTGGAAATGGCCGCTGCCGGTCGTCATTGCGTTTACGGCATTTTTCCTCGTGGTCGACGGTGCCTTTTGGGTGGCCAACCTGGTCAAGATTCCCGCGGGCGGCTGGTTTCCGCTGGCGGTGGGCGCGCTTGTCTTTACGGTGATGACGACGTGGAAGCGTGGTCGCCACATTTTGAGCCAGCGGCTGCAGGAAAGCACGCTGCCCTTTGACGAGTTTAGCCAGCGCATTCACGGGGAGGAGATCACGCGCGTGCCGGGGACGGCGATCTTTATGTACAGCAATCCGCACGCCACGCCGCCCGCGCTGCTGAACAACCTGGAGCACAACAAGGTGCTGCACGAAAGCGTGATTCTGCTTTCGGTGCGCACGGAAGAAGTGCCCTTTGTCAAGCCGAACAAGCGCGTCGAAATCCACAACCTGATGGACGATTTCTCGCAGGTCGTGCTGCACTACGGCTTTCTGCAATCGCCAAACGTGCCCGAAGGCTTGACGCTGGCTTGCGAGCAGGGGCTGAACTGTAATCTGGAGGAGGTGACGTACTTCCTCGGTCGCGAGCAGCTGCTGGCGACCGAGCGGCCGGGCATGGCGATCTGGCGCGAGCAGCTCTTTGCGCTGATGAGCCGCAACGCCCGCAGCGCCACCGACTTCTTTATGCTGCCCCCGGATCGCGTGGTCGAGCTGGGGACGCAGGTGGAGCTGTAGCGGCGGCTGGCGCGGCGGGACCTTCGCCATTGGCGGGTGACACAGCGGGTAACACAGCGGGGACGGATGTCGCTGCGGCGCGTGTCGGCAGCGTCGATTTGTTGGGCAGGTAGTATTCGAGGTAGATCTCAAAAGTCGTGGTGATGAAAATCATCACCATCGGCCCATAGATCACGCCGAGCAGGCCAAACAAATTCAGACCGCCAAAGGCGCTCAGCAGCAGCAGCGCCGGGTTGAGATAGGCCTCCTTCGAGACGAGCATGGGCCGCAGCACGTTATCGATCTGGTTGACGAAGATCAGGTAGCCGCCGATCACCAGCCCGGCCTGCCAGTATTGACCCAGCGCCAGCAGCACCAGCCCAACCGGGATGGCAATGATGCCCGCGCCCAGCGGCAGCATGGCGGCGATGATCGAGAGCAGCGTTAGAAAAAAGAGGTAGGGCACACCGGCAATCCAGTAAAGCACGCCCTGGGTGAGCCCTTGCGCCAGCGCAATCACGAAGACGCCGCGCACCATGGCCTTGGCCATGACGGAGAGCTTGTCGATATAAAGCTGGTCCAAGTCGTCGCTGAGCGGGCTGATGCGTTTGAGCATCTGCACGTCGCGCGGGAAGGAGGGAAACATCACCGCCAGCAGCACGAAGAAGAGCACGATGCTGATGATCGAATCCAGCGACGATGTGCCAATCGAGACCAGCGCATTACCGAGGTACGTGCCGACGGCAGTGCTGAGCGTGCCCGAATACTCGCGCAGCATGGCCGCCATCGATTGATCGGTGATTTCGATGGCCTGGAAGAAAGGCAAGCTTTCAAGCAGCACATTAATTTGACCCACAAACGCATCGAACAGTCGCTCAGGATTATCAAGAAAGACGGCAACATCGTCTTGAAACAGCACCACCTGCGCCTGCAGGCGTTGAGCAATCACCGCCAGCGGCCCCAGTACGACCAGCAGCAGCAGCAGCAGCGTTAGCCCCGTGGCCAGCCCGCGCCGCCGCTGCAGCCGGCGATAGAGAAAAACGTAAACCGGACGAAAGATGATCACGGTAATTAGCGCCAGCGCTATCACGCCCAAATAGGGGCGCAGCAGCAGGAAGCCTGCAACAAGAGAAAGCCCCAGCAGCGCGTAGAAAAAGATCCGGCTTTGCGATGAGTTATTCATAAAATCTGTCCTGATTATACCCGACTGGCAATCGGATCTCAGAGGGCATCTGAAAAGTCGCTTCTATCTCCGGGACGATTCTTTGGTGTGCGAAATCGCCTATTGAAGATGGTTGAGTGCTTCTCAAATATGTTTTCAGGTAGCATACACGAATACGGCGGAACACGGATAGAAGAAATATCCGTGTTCCGCCGTATCGTGTATGGGCTGCCGCTTTTGAGATGCTTGGAATAGGCGGGCTATGTGGCTAGCACCTCCGCCATTTTGCTGCCGCTCACGGGTTCGGCCTCTTTATAGAGATAACAGGCGACGGCGCGGCCTTCGTTGGTGCGAAAGAGGGGCGGCGCCTTCTGGCGACACTCGGACATGACAAAAGGGCAGCGGTTGGCAAACTTACAGCCCCGTGCGTCTGCCGGTTCGGAATGCGAGGGCGGCGGCTTGCTGACCCCCTCCTCTTCGCCACCCCAGCGGATATCGGGGTCGGGCAGGGGAATCGAATTGACCAGCAGTTGGGTGTACGGATGCTGCGGATCTTGAATAACTTGCTCCACGCTGCCCATCTCGGCAACGGAGCCGCGGTAGAGAATCAGAATGTTTTCGCTGATTTGGTAGGCCGTGGTCAGATCGTGGGTGATGTAGATGAGCGAAATGCCCAGATCGCGCTTGAGATTCATCAGGCTTTCGAGGATCGTGGCGCGTAGCGAGGCGTCCACCATCGAGACGGGCTCGTCAGCCAGGATGACCTTGGGGTTGAGCAGGAGCGCGCGTGCCACCATGATCCGCTGGCGCTGACCGCCGCTCAGCTGGTGCGGGTAGCGCCCCAGCGTATCTTCGGGTCGCAGCCCGGCCAAATGTAGGCTCTCCTCGATGCGCTGCTGCTCTGCCTGCCGCGAATCGGTCAAGCGGAATTTGCGCAGGGGAGTGGTGAGCACCTGGTCGACTTTGTAGAAGGGGTTGTAGACCTCGAACGGGTCCTGGAAGATGGCCTGTACCTGACGGCGAAATTCCCGGCGACCGCCGCGGTTCATCACGGACAAGTCCTGCCCCCGAAACTGAATTGAGCCGCTGTCGGGCTGGATCATGCCCAGGAGCAAGCGAGCCAGCGTCGTCTTGCCGCTGCCGCTTTCACCGGCAATGGCCGTGATGCTTGGCTTCTCCTGGTTGATGACCAGCGAGACATCGTCCACGGCCACCGTCCGGTTCTTGTTGAGCAGCCCGCCACCAAAGACCTTGGTGACGTTCTGCGCTGCTAAAAGCTGCATTACGCTTTGCTCCCATTGTGTAGCCCGTCGTGCGTCTCATTATATAGATGGCAGGCCACCCAACTTTCCGGCTCGATTTCGTCCAGCAGGGGGATCTCGATCGAGCAGTGCGCCATGACCCGTGGGCAGCGCGGGTGAAAGACGCAGCCCGGCGGCGGCTCCAGCAGCGAAGGCGTCAAGCCGGGGATGCCCCGAAAGAGCTCCTTGGTTCGCAAGGTCGGCAAGCTGCCGATGAGGGCCTGCGTATAGGGGTGGAGCGGATTCTTAAAAATTTCTCGCACCGGGTTGATTTCCACCAGCTTGCCGCCGTACATCACCCCCACGCGATCCACAAACTGCGCCATCAGCCCCATATCGTGGCCGACTAGAATCACCGCCGCGCCCAGCTCCGCCTGTACGCGACCCAGCGTCTCCATCACCTGCCGCTGCACCACCACGTCCAGCGCGCTGGTCGGCTCATCCGCGATGATAACTTTGGGGCTCAGCAGAATCGCCATGGCAATGCAGACGCGCTGCTTCATGCCGCCGCTTAGCTCGTGGGGAAAGGCATCCACGACGCTGGCGCTCAGGTCCACGCCGTCGAGCGTCGTGTGGACGCGCTCATCAATTTCGAGCCGAGAGGCGTCGCTGTCGTGGGCGCGGATGGCGTCGCGCAGCTGCTCGCCGACCGTGATCATGGGGTTGAGCGAATTCATCGCGCCCTGGGGAATCAGGGCGATATCCGCCGCGCGCGATTGGCGCATCTCCTCTTCGGAGAGGCGCAGCAGGTCGGTTCCATCCAGCCAGACTTCGCCGCCCTCGATCACGGCGGGCGCTTCCAGCAGGCGCATCAGGCTCAGCGCCGTAGTGGATTTACCGGAGCCGGACTCGCCCACCAGCCCCAGCCGCTCGCCCGGCCGCAGAAAGAAGCTGACGCCGTTGACCGCGCGCACCGGCCCGCGCGGCGTGCGATAGCTGACGCGCAGGTCGCGCACGTCGAGCACGCGGCTCGCGTTGGGAGCCATTTGGCTCTCTGAAATGTCGATTCGCTCTTGAGTTGGCATATTACATTATGTGTTGGCATCACGTAGATCACCTTTGCTTCGCAAGGTGACGTTTTTGTCGAGCCCCCCGCTTCTCCTGTTCGCCACGAGATGGCAATGGGTAGGGTGTCACGTATTGCTCGTCCCCACGCTCTGCGTGGGGATGTCGCCCCGACGCTCCGCATCGCCGCTTGGCTGATAAGAGAACGTTCCCGGTGGCACGCTCAACCGCTCATGGCTCCCTGAAGCCGCGGGTTGGCGAATTTATCCAGCGAAATGCTCATCAAAAAAAGGCCCGTAAAGACAATCGCCAGCGTCACGATGGGCGGTCCCCACCACCACCACATGCCGCGGAACATGGCGGAATAGGAGAACGCATGGAAAAGGGTGCGGCCAATCGTCGGCACAAGCTGCGGCCCCAGCCCCAGCACTTCGAGGCCGACGGCGGCCAAAATCCCGGTGCTGACTGCGCCGACAAAGGCCGCCGCCAGATACGCAATCAGGTTGGGCAAAATCTGCAAGAAAATAATCTCGATGTCGTTTTGGCCGGAGAGCCGCGCCACTTCCACAAAGAGGCGCTCACGCGTGCTCAACGTCTGCGCGCGGATTACCCGTGCGGGCAGCGGCCACGCCAGCAGCCCAACGATGATGGCCATCAGTTCCACGGTCATCACTCGCACGTAAGCGGAGATGGTGATCAAAATAACGAGGGCCGGGATCACCAGCATCACGTCCGCAAAGCTGCTGAAGAAGGTGTCCAGAAAGCCCTTGTAATAGCCGGCAAAAAGACCGATCAGGGCACCGATCAGAACGCCCACGCCGCCAGCCAGGATGCCAATTTTGAACGTGTTGGGAATGCCCAGCACCATGAGCGTG
Organism: Caldilineaceae bacterium; assembly: GCA_965213535.1. Taxonomy (GTDB): domain Bacteria; phylum Chloroflexota; class Anaerolineae; order Caldilineales; family Caldilineaceae; genus JBCCFC01. The sequence goes on along the minus strand of OZ243888.1, from coordinate 3,002,229 downwards.
AAAACATCACGGCCAAAGCCTTCCGTTCCCAGGGGATAGGCCCACGCCGGGCTTTGGTTTAGGGGGTTGGCGCCCATGTTGGCGCGGTCGGGGTCGACAAAGAAGGAGCCGATGGCGCCAAAGAGGTAGAGGCCGAGCAGCAGCGAAAAACCCAGCGTGAAGAGCCAGTTATTCTTGAAGAAGCCCAAGACGCTGCGCCCGACGTTCCAGGTGGTCGCACCGACGGTTCTGGGCGTAGCGTTGGGAGAAAGTGCAGTTGTCATGTAGGTTGATTGGGGAAATTGTAGGTGTGGTTTGCAACCGCACGGGCGTTATCGATTGCGCAGCTGTAAGCAGCGCCTACAGATCTTTAATTAAACTACCCCGAACGCTCGGAGACGTAGGTCACCCTGGGGTCCAGCCGTGGATAAATCAGGTCGATGATGAGCACGGCCAGGCCGACGGAGACGGCCAGCATGAGGGTGATGCCCTGGATCACCGTGTAGTCGCTGTTGACAATGGACATGTAAAGCAGGTAGCCCAAGCCGGGGTAGGCAAAGATGATCTCCACCAGGATTGAGCCGGAGACCACGCCGCCCAGGGCAATCGCCAGGTGGGTCAACTGCGGCGGAATCGCGTTGCGCACGGCGTACCACCAGAGGATGCGTCGGTTGGGCAGCCCCTTGGCCTTGGCCAGCAGCATGTAATCCTCGCCCGTGGTGTTGACCATCAGCGCGCGCATCGTGAGCGCCCACAGCCCCAGGCTGGAGAGGATGATCGAGAGCGCGGGCAAGACCGCGTGGTGGGCCATGCTGCGCACAAATTCCCACGTCAGCGCGGGCGCAATCGTGCTGTTGTAGGCACCGCCCATGGGGAAGAGGCTCGTGGTGTAGGCCAGCGCATAGAGCAGCAGCAGCGCCAGCAGATAATAGGGCAGCACCGCAAAGACCATGCTGATCGGAATCACCAGCTTGACCAGGCGCGGCGTTCCCTTCCACGCCAGCAGCGCCCCGGCCGCCACGCCGAGCACGAAGGTGATAAAGACGGAAACCGTGATAAGGCCGATGGTCCACATAATGGAAGGCTGGATAACCTCCCACACGCCAGCCGGAAAGGCCGAGAGCGAGTAGCCCAAATCAAGCCGCAGGGTGTTGCGCAGGTAGTTGAAGTACTGCACGTAGAGCGGATCATTTAGCCCAAAGCGCTCGCGGTAGGCCTCGAACATGGCCTGCCCGTTCTCGATGCCGGAGCTGGCCTGCTGCATCCGCGAGGTAATTGCGCCGATCGGGTTGCCCGGCGCCAGCCGCGGAATCAGAAAGTTAATGGTGGCGGCCACAAAGACGACGAAGAGAAACATCCCCACGCGCCGCAGAACGTAGTCGAGATTGAGACCTCTCATAGGAGCTTTCCGGAATGGCTTGTGACGTGGAACACAGACAATTTTAACGCGGAGGCGCGGAGGCGCAAAGCGTCGATTCGTCGCGAGAAACGTTTGGAAGTAGCGTAGTTCAGCGAAGACCTCGCAATTTGTCATTCCGCGAAGGCGGGAATCCATGGTTGGCACACGAGTGGTGTTCGTCTCCGCCGGGATGATAGAGTCTACCGCCTCGCTGATCTACGTCACCTCTAAGCGTTTCTTGCCGACGACTGATGGCTGGGCATCAAGCGAAGCTGAAGCAACGAGCCCGGACTTCCACACGTTCGGTTCGTTGACCATGCATGGATTCCCACCTGCGCGCAATGGCGTTAAGTTAGTGAGCGTGTTGACGCAAACGCAGCCATTTGAGACGGACGCTTCGAGGGCACGTTCGCATTTGAGAATGCTCACTCCGCTGCTTCTGTCCCTTAATTTAACGCCATTGCACCTGTGCGGGAATGACATGCTATCTCGCCTGTAATTTGACTGCCTTAACCGGGAAGGCGCGCAGGCACGGAACCACCTTACTGCGCCGGTTCCAGCTCCGTCAGCACCTTGAGGAAGTGGTGCCAGTGCGACGGTGGCTGGATGTAGTTGTTGTCCGACGTGGGCCAGTTGGTCCAGTTGGTCTCGTTAAAGAGGATCAGCGCGGGCTGCTGCGCCAGCGGGATGGCCGGCAGCTCATCGGCCCAGATGGTGGCGGCTTCGCGCATCAGCTCCGCTACCTTTGGATCGCCAAGGGGCAAGCTGCCCATTTCGTCCAGAATGGCCGAGTACTCTTCATTCTGCCAGCGACCGGCGTTGCTGGTGTTGTCCACGTATTCGGTGCCGGATTCGCCAATGGGCTGGGCCCAGTCCATGTGGTAGCGGTTCATGCCAAACCAGGGCTCGATCACGCTGCCGCAGCCGCTCCAGTCCGTGGCCCCTTCAAATTGACCGCGCCCCGTCTGCTCGCGGAAGATGCCCCACTCCAGAATGCGCAGCACCGCATCAATGCCCACTTCGTTGAGCTGCTGCACCACCAGCGTGGCCACCTGCTCCATAAAGGGCGGCGCCACCACGTCGATCGAGAGATTCTCGCCGTCCGCGCCCACGTAGTAGCCCGTGCTCTCGTCCAGCGTATACCCTTGCTCCTCGATCAGCCTGTGCGATTCTTCGGGATTATATTCCGCAATCGGCGCAACAATGTCCTCGATCTCCTCGATGTACGGCATCATGGCCGGATAATCCGGGAAGATGAAGGCTGCGGGAACGCTGGCCCCCTCCCAGATCACGTCGACAATCTGCTGGCGATTAAAGGCGTGGGTCAGCGCCCAGCGCATTTCCTTCTTGTCCCAGGGCTCCACCGTGTTGTTGACCGTGAACATGCGCGCGCAGGGATCACGCCACGCAAAGGGCGCTTCAGCGTCGTATGACTTCAAATTCTGGTTGCGGGCCTGAAGCGTCTGCATCTGGCTGAGGCTCGTAGCACCGCCCACGTCCAGCTGGTTGTCGACGAGCATCTGGTTGGTCGTCTCATCGGAGGGAAGCCAGACTCTGTGAATTTCCGTGGGGGCGGGCAGTTTGAAGTGCCCCGCCTTTGCGCCCCACCAGTCATCATTGCGCGTGTAGATAAACTCGGTTGTCGAGAAGCGCAGCACGGTATATGGCCCGCTAAAGATGGGGGCGCCCGTCTCCTCGTTAAATTCGTTGCGGAAGGTCACCGGATCCTGCCCTTCCCAAACGTGCTTGGGCAGCACCGCAATCGCCTGCGATGTCGTCCCCGCCAGGTTCTCCATCACAAAGCGCGGATTGGCTTCGGTCAGCACAAAACGCGTGGTGCGCTCGTCCACGGCCTCCACCGATTCCACCCAGCGCTCGGCGGCGCCGGACCAGTTGAGCTGTGGCGAATACTCCTTGAGCAGCTCGAAGGTGAAAACGATATCTTCCGAGGTGAGCGGCGTGCCGTCGCTCCACTCGGTGCCCTCGCGCAGCGTCACCGTCCACTCGTCCAGGGCTTCGTTCGATTCGTAGCTTTCGGCCAGCCAGCCGTCGATCTCACCCGTCTCGTAATTCAGCATAAAGAGGGGTTCGATCATGTTCTGGTTCATGCCCTGCAGGATAAACGTACCGGGAATATAGGGATTCCAGATGTCTGGTGCGGGGATGCGAGCGCCGACGGCCACCCGCAAAATCTGATCGCCCGCCGCGGCGGACTCGGCGTCCGCTGGCTGTCCGGGTTGCGCTGGCTGATCCGGCTGCTGCGTCGGCGTCCCACACCCGAACAACAGCAGCGTCAAGACGCTGAGCACAAACAGTGGTTTTAACACGCTGGGTTTTACAGCAATCAATTGGGGGCCCCCTTTGGTTTGGTTGATATACCGGGCGGTATATTGGCAATTTTGATGGGTTGGCTGTAAGGGCAGGTCGTGAATGAATTGATTAGAAAGCGACTGGGGTTCGCTGTTTCGTTACCCATCATACAATGTATTGGGAGAATGTCAAGCGCGATTTTTTTGCCATTCCGCAGGGTGGCACGGCTTGCAGACGGTTGCGTAATAGATGGCGAGCCAGTACAATAAATGCTCCGTACCAAACCGGAGGGCTTCTTGCTCCATGCAAGAAACGCTGTTAACACGGGTAGGTAAAACTCAGGGAAAATCAAAGGAGAAGAAGGCATGTCTACCACCTATCAAACACTGACTGAAGAGCAGGCCAAGCACTTCATCGAGCACGGCCACGTTACCATCAAAGGTTGCCTCCCGCGCGAAGTGGCCGAGCGCTGGACGAGCCACGCCTTCGAGCGCCTCGGCTACAACCCGGATGACCCCGCCACCTGGGAAAGAGAGCTCGTCCACATGGACCACGAAACGTGCGTGCCCGTCAGCGAGCTCTCGCCCAAAGGCTGGGGCGCGATCTGCGACGTGGTCGGCGGCGAGGAGCGCATCGAGCCGGAGGTGTTGGAGATCGAGTCGCGCCACTTTACGACGATCAACTCGTTCGAGTGGTCCGATTCGTTTATCGTCAACTTCAACCGCGGGGCGGATGAGCCGTGGCGAGCGCCATCGCCGGAGGTCAAGGGCTGGCACAAGGACGGCAGCTACTTCCGCCACTTCCTCAACAGCCCCGAGCAGGCGCTGCTCAACGCCGTCTACTGGACGGATGTGGAGCACCAGGGCGGCGGCACCTTTATCGCGCCGGATTCGATTCCGATTATCGCCCGCGTGCTGGCCGAGCATCCGGAAGGGCTGAAGCGCTATCCCTTTGGCGAGCTGATCGACCAGTGCAAAGAGTTTATCGAAGTCACGGCGGAGGTGGGCGATCTGGTGATCATGCACCCCTTCATGCTGCACGCGTCGTCGCAAAATCACAGCGGCAAAGCGCGCTTTATGACAAACCCACCCGTTATGCTGCGCGAGCCGATGAACCTGAACCGCGACAATTCCGACGACTTCTCGCTGCTCGAACGCGCCACCCTGCGCGCTCTCGGCGTCGACCGCTACGACTTCCAGCCCACGGGCGAGCGGGAGAAGGTGGGGCTGGCCTAAACCAAAGAAATTTTGGACGCGGAGATACGCGGAAGAACACGGATCAGAACAATCCGCATATCTCCGCGTTCTTCCCGGAAATCAAGGCCACGGAGAAGCACGTCATCGAGACGGCACTCAAGCTAGGCGTTCCGCCACGCGCCGAAATTAACACGCCGGACGACGCCAAATACTACCTCGACCTCGGCGTCCGCCACTTCAATCTCGGCACGGACATCGGCATCCTCTACAATCACCTCCGCACCCACGGCGACGCTCTACACCGCGTGCTGGAGTAACGGTCTACGAAGGAACCCAAAAGTTTGTCCACGAAGGGCACGAAGGGCACGAAGGGCACGAAGGAAGAGAGTTGACGTTCTTCCTTCGTGTTTGTTCGTGCCCTTCGCGGATCATCCTTCTGAAATTTACCATGCGCTGACAACCAAAATCGGCGGGATTTCCTTGCTTGGTGGAAACAAATTATGTTAAATATCCGGGTTGACGAAAGCGAACAAGTGTTCTAAACTGACTTCCTTCTGATTTGTCTATTCGCCGGGCAAGCAATCGGTGCTGCCGGAGGTCGCCGCCATGATTTCGTTGGAACCTTTGCTCTTTGTGGCGCTGGTGGGGCTGCTTTGCGGCCTGCTTGCCGTGCTCTGGCGCGAGCTGGACTGGCCGCTTGCCCCGCCAGTTCTATCCAACTCAGAAATTTCATCTTCGACCCAGTTGAACGCGGGCGACGCTCCCCATTGGCCCATCGCTACGCTCTACTACACCATCGACGACCCGCTCGCGCCCGGCGACTTCAACCGCTTCCTGGACGAGCCGGTGCTCACCCTCCATGGCCCCGCCTTTCGCCGCGATGAGCCGCCCGCGCGCACGCTGGAGCAGGCCGTCCGCGCCCTACTCGCCGATGTCGACGAAGAGTACGCGGGACAGCTCTCCGTGCGCATCGATGTTCAGCGCGGCAGCCTCACGCTGGGGCTGACGGTGCTGGGCGCTTATCAATTTCTAGCCCAGTACCAGGATTTTCTCACGAGCGTCCACACCCTGCGGAACCAAATTGAGACGCTCTTCCAGACGACGGCTAGCCAGTACCACGCGCACACGGGCCACCGGGCCCACGTCGACAGCGATATGTCGATTGAACCGTCCACCTTCTCGCCCAGCGATGCTCGCCGCCCCACCACTGCCAACGCTGAAGTCGCCCCGCGCCCCACCAGCTACGCCGACACCGATGTGCGCATCACCGTGCAAACCGCCCCGCCTCTCGCTGGCGCATTGACTTGCGGCCTCGTGCTGCTTGTGGCCGCACTGACGGCACTGCTGCTGGCAACGGTCGGCTGTGCGTGGAGCAACGTCGACTGCGGCGAGCTGGTGCGTCCGTTCTGGTCGGCGCTGCTGACGCTGTAGCCAAATTTAGTGGTTGTATACCGCCTTACTGAAAAATAAAAAGGGGCGCAACTTGTTATGCAAGTTGCGCCCCTTCCTTTTAGAAGACCGATGCCTTTTAGAGGCCAGACCAGCTTTGTGGGTAAGGAGTGGCCGTAGGCTCAGCGGTCTTCGGATCGTAGGGGACGAAATACTTCTCGAAGAGGGCATCCACTTCTTCCTCAGTTCTTCCCTCAAACATCTCGTTCAGTTCCGCGTCCGCAGCCTGAATTTCTGCTTGCCTGTCGTTCAAGGTTATCAGCACAATTTCTTCTCCCTTGCGGAGCACCTTGACGCTCACTTCGGAAACACTATCAAGGTCGTATCCGCTATCTTGGGGATCGAGGGAAACGGGCACATCATTGACGGCCAGCACTACATCTCCAACCTGTAACCCTAGTTCCGTAGCGAGACGGAAACTTTTATCTGGATAGATATCTGCCACGCGCGCATCCTTGTCCACAGCAATACCAAGCTCCGTGGCCGCTCTATGAACCTGTAGCTCGCCAGAGCGAGAGGTGCAGGCACTGCCAAGCAAGGCCAAGCACAATCCCAAAAGCAGGGTGGCCGGAGCGAATCGATAATTCATTTTCCACATTTCTGTTCTCCTGTTGTTAACTCAATGCACGATGAAGTGGTCGACATCAATCAGTGTGCCCGACGAATTTTCATGCTTCTCGCCCGTGGCGGCGATGTGGATGTAATGCACCTCTCGCCCCAAATCGGGCTTCAACTCCGGCGACACCCAGCACTGGTTCCGCTCAACTTCATTGCTGTAGAGGTCAATCGTATCAACGGGTTCGCCATCGATCAAGATGGAGGCTTTGCCCCGGTTAAAGGCTTTGGAGTAGCAATACTCCACCTGTGTTCCCTTAAATGCGAAGTTCACTGCATCCCAACGGTTCTCGGTAAAGGCCAGCTTTCCATTCGATGCATCTTCCGCTTCAAAAGTTTTCCAGTTGCCAATATAGTTAACGACATCGTGGTCTTGCTGGTAGGTAGTTCCTTCGCTAGATTGGCTAGCCCCCTTGACTTCAGCCGCTGCAACAGCGGCTGAACTGGTTGTGTAATACCTGTCCGAATCAAAGTAACAGTCAGCACGGGTGCAGCTCGTCTTAAATTCGATCGTGTGTTGACCATTGTATGAAGCGCAGAAATTTTTTTCCGCCTGCCAATGAGTACTATCGATACGTTCGGAATACGTCTCTTTGTAACTACCATCGATTCGCACCTCCACATCGCCACGGTTGCGAGAAGCTGAGTAGACACGCGTGATGCACCGCCCTTGATAGGGAACAAGAATCTTCGCGCCGGGTTTGTTCGCTATCAAAATTAGGGCGGCCCCTGACGCACGAGGAGAAACTTTTCCTTCCCATCGGTCCCAACCGCCTGCGTAGGTAATAGAGCCATGACCTTCTTGTGCGCTGCCGGAAATATGACCTAGAGGGTAGTACTTCCACTCCGGTAACCCGCTGTATTCGGGCCGCTCACCGTCAAAGTTCGTGTTGTAGAGGTAGTCAATGACGATCGTATCGTTAGTGTTGACGCTACTAGTCTTTCCTGGCTTCAACAAGTAGTACATTCTGGCGTATCTATCGCTTCCATGACCAATACCCAGAGCGTGGCCTAGCTCATGTCCCAGGTGCGTCCGTAAAGCATACTGATTAAATGCAGGCTCTACCAATCCTAGCTCGGTGTCGTCCGAAAACCAGTTGAAATCAGGACTAATAACAATGTTGGCCCCTGTCATCCATAGGCCGTTGCTCTTTGGGTCCGTATAACCTAAAACGTCGTCCGGAACACGAGGGAAGGTAAACTTTCCATAATATAACTGCACGTTCCCATTTGAGCTTACCTCATCAAATCGAAAGTCAGGCCCTGGGCCTCGAACCCAGTCTGCCTCTGCCTGTCTCGCTGTAGATCTGTACCCACCGGGAAAATTATCTCGGAAACTGTAAGTAGTGGCTGGCCTTGGCCAGCGCTTGATAGCTGGTGTGTAAGCCTCCGCCGGAATTACAAGAACAGCAGCAACAACAAACGCGAGCAGCACAGCCGCCACGCGCGAGAGCAATGGACGAGTCGAAAACCAAGTGCGCATCGATAGACCTCCATTTCAGTGGAAACCAGGGCAAAATTATGCAGTTTTGTTCAGGAAACAGCAAGCGCGCAGTCGCAGAGGAAAAGGGTAAGCAACGCGATGACTTGGGGGTCGCCTAAAGTATACACCCATTTTTTTTTTTTCCTTTGTCAACCCCCAATTTTAACCAATTTTTCTTGCGGGTGTAACCGGATTTGTACAGACGAAAAACTTTTAGAGGAATGTCTGCGTTTCGCTTCTAAATAAATTGCACTCATGTGAAGGACGGAAATTGACAACAAATGACGTATGCCGGTAAAGTACGTTTTATCAGCCACCCGCCGCACAAATTGCAACGGTGGCTCCCCAGCTTTCTCCGCCCGGCCATTCCTCTTCCTTGGTCGAACCGGCTCCCATCGAGCGTGTGCACGGAATCCCGCGCCGCTTTATTTGGCGTGTCCATCTACAGTTTCATTGCCCCAACATCGACCGGCTCATCGCAGTTAATCCGCTCAATCTGCTCCCGAAATCCGTTGACAGCTTGGCTCAATCCACCCAACAAGAATGAGAAGGTTATGAATCGCAAATTTCTGCTCGCTCTCGGTGCACTGCTTTGTAGCGCCGCCATCCTCCTGCTGACTCAGCTTGACGCGCGCGCCCAGACGAGCGTCTTTATCAACGAACTCCACTACGACAACGTCGGCACGGACGCCGGCGAAGCCATCGAACTCGCCGCGACAGCCGGCACCGACCTCAGCGGCTGGAGCCTCGTGCTCTACAATGGCAATGGCGGCGCACCCTACGCGACAACGCCGCTCACCGGCATCGTCGCCGACCAGCAGAATGGCTTCGGCACGACCTTTGTGAGCTACCCCAGCAACGGCATTCAAAACGGCGCGCCCGATGGCCCGGCGCTGGTCGACCCCAGCGGCGGCGTCGTCCAATTTCTGAGCTACGAAGGCAGCTTCGTGGCGGTCGGCGGCCCGGCGGACGGGCAGACGAGCGTCGACATCGGCGTGGCCGAGGGCAGCGACACGCCTGCCGGTTTTTCGCTCCAGCTCACCGGCTCCGGCACCACCTATGCTGACTTTGCCTGGAGCGCGCCCAGCGACGACAGCTTTGGCCAGCCCAACGCAGGCCAAAGCTTCGGCGGCGGCGAGACGCCCGCGCCCGATCCCACCTCTACCCCCGAACTCACACCCACCGACCCGCCAACCGCTAGCTCGCTCCTCATCAACGAAGTTGACTACGACCAGCCGAGCACGGACGTGGCCGAATTTGTGGAAATCTACAATGCGGGTGGTGTGGTTAACCTCGGCGGCTACGCGATTGTGCTGGTCAACGGCAACGGCGCGGCTCCCTACGAGACGTTTGACCTGCCCGCCGTCGATCTCGCAGCGGACGCTTTCTTCGTCCTCTGCGGCGACCCGGCCAACACGCCGGGCTGCGACCTCGACGTCTCGCCCGACAGCAACCTGATCCAAAATGGGCCGGATGCCGTGGCGCTGACGCTGAATGGCAACATCGTTGACGCAATCAGCTATGAAGACGCCGTTCCCGGTTATGTCGAGGGCAGCGCCGCCACGGGCGACTCCGGCAGCACGCCCTTCGTCAGCCTCTCCCGCTTCCCAAACGGCGCGGATACGAACGACAACAGCGTCGACTTTTCGCTGCGCTGCACGACGCCCGGCACGGCCAACGACGAAGCCACCTCGGATTGCCCCGACCCCAACGCGGGCGAGCCAACGCCCACGCCCGATCCCTCCGTCACGCCCGAACCAACCAGCACGCCCGAACCGCTTATCTGCGGCGCGGATGCCACGCTGATCTCCAGCGTCCAGGGCAGCAGCGCGACCAGCCCGCTCGTCGGCCAAACGGTTTCGATTGAAGGCGTTGTGGTCGGCGATTTCCAAGCGGACGATGGCGATCAATTTGGCACGGATCTCGGTGGCTTTCACGTGCAGGAGGAGGCCGCCGACTACGACGGCTCCGACGAAACGTCCGAGGGCGTCTTCGTCTTCGTGGGCGGTGGCTCGGCGCCGGATGTGGTGATCGGCCAGACGGTGCGCGTGCGCGGCACGGTGGGCGAATTTGCCAACGGCGGCACGTCGCAGACGCAGGTGACCAATCCCAGCGTAAAAATTTGCGGCGATGGCACAGCGCCCGCCGCGGTCGACATCACGCTGCCCGTGCCGTCGGTGGATTTCCTGGAGCGTTACGAAGGCATGGCCGTGCGCCTGCCGCAGAGCCTCGTGATCGCCGAATATTTTAACTTCGACCGCTTTGGCGAAATCGTGCTCACGCAGCCGTTGCCGGGCGAAAGCCGCCCCTACCAGCCGACCGCCGTGGAGGAGCCGGGCTCGACAGAAGCCGCGGCGCGCGCCGCCTACAACGCGCTGGCCCGCCTCACGCTCGACGACGGGCGCAGCAGCCAAAACCCCGACCCGGCGCGCCACCCCAACGGCAGCGTCTTCGACCTGAGCAACCGCTTCCGCGGCGGCGACACCGTTACCGGTGCCGTGGGCGTGCTCGACAACACCTTTGGCACGTACCGCATCCAGCCAACTGCCGGCGCGACGTATACGCGCGTCAACGAGCGGGCGCAGCAGCCCGAAGCGGTGGGCGGCTCGCTCAAGGTTGCCAGCTTCAACGTGCTCAACTACTTCAACGGCGATGGAATGGGCGGCGGCTTCCCGACTTCGCGCGGGGCGGACGACCTGAATGAGTTTCAGCGCCAGGAGGCGAAGATTGTCGCGGCCATCATCGGCACCGGCGCGGACATCGTCGGCCTGATTGAAATCGAGAACGATGAGGCGGGCGACAGCAGCGCGCTCGACGACCTGACCGAGGCGCTCAACGTCCAGGCGGGCGCGAGAACCTATGATTACGTCCGCACCGGCGTCATCGGCGGCGACGAGATCAAGGTTGCCTTTGTCTACAAGCCCGCGACGGTCACCACCGTGGGCGAGCCCGCCGTGCTGATTGAATTCGAGGGGCGCAACTTTATCGACCCGCGCAACATCGGCCCCAAGAATCGCCCGGCGCTGGCGCAGACCTTTCGCGAAACGGCCACCGGCGGCGTGCTGACGGTCGCCGTCAACCACCTCAAATCCAAGGGCTCCGGCTGCGGCCCCGGCGACGACGATCCGGAGCAGGGCAGCTGCAACGGCACGCGCACCGACGCCGCGGACATCCTCGTCGACTGGCTCGCCAGCGACCCGACGGGCAGCGGCGACCCAGATTATCTGATCATCGGTGACCTCAACGCCTACGATAAAGAAGACCCGATCGACCAAATCAAGGAGGGGGCGGACGACGCCGCGGGCACGGCGGATGACTACACCGACCTCGCGCTTCAGTTTGAGGGCGAGCTGGCCTACTCCTACCTCTTCGGCGCTCAGTTTGGCTACCTCGACTACGCGCTGGCCAATGCGCCGCTGCTGCCGCAGGTGGCGGGCGTCACCGAGTGGCACATCAACGCCGACGAGCCGGACATTCTGGACTACGACACGTCGTTCAAGCAGGCCGCCCAGGACGCGCTCTACGAGCCCAACCCCTTCCGCGCCTCGGACCACGACCCGGTGGTTGTCGGCCTGAGCTTGGTTGGCCCCGTGGTGGCCGACAAATCCGTACGACCGGTGCTGGAGTGCGTGGTCGAGACGGGGGCCAACAGCTTCACCGCGCGCTTTGGCTACCTCAACGAGAACGACGAAGCGGTGGCGATTCCCGTTGGCCCCGACAACAAATTCTCGCCCGACCCGCAAGATCGCGGCCAGCCGACCACCTTCCAGCCCGGTCGCGTGGTCGATGCCTTCCGCGTCGACTTTGACGGCGGGCTGCTGGTGTGGACGCTGGCGGGGCCGGATGGCTCGCGGCGCACGGCCACGGCGTCGAGCGGATCGCAGCGCTGTGCGGGTGCGCCGAACGATTTGCGCTACTACGTCTCATTGAGCACGGGCGGTCGCGTGGACGACATTCGCTTCCGCGACGAGGACATCCTAAGCTACAACCTCACCACTGGCGAGTGGGCGCTCGTCTTCGATGGCTCGGATGTGGGTGTTGCCAACAACGATGTCAACGCCTTGCACATCCTGGATGACGGCTCGATCCTGATGAGCTTCAACCGCCCACAGAATCTGCCCGATCTGGGCAACGTACGTGATACGGACGTCGTGCGCTTCGTGCCGACGAGCCTCGGCCAGAACACGGCGGGCGTCTTTGAGCGCTATCTCGATGGCGCGAGCTTGGGTCTCGTCCATCGCGGCAAGGATATCGACGCCATCGGCTTTGCGCCGGATGGTCGCCTGCTGATTAGCACGCTGGGCTTTGCTTTCGTGCCCGCCAGCGGCGGCGGCTATCTTTTGGCTACGGATGAAGATCTGCTCGCGCTGGAGGCCGACAGCAGGTGGAGCCTCTACTTCGACGGCTCGGACATCAGATTGACCAACTATCTGGAAGACGTGTGGGCGCTCTGGGTCGATGGCGAGAATGGCGACCTCTACCTGAGCACGGCGGGCGATTTCCAGACGGGCGGCAGCGCCAACGAGGTGAGCGGCAAGGGCAACGACGTCTTTCTCTGCACGCCCGGCTCGCTGGGCGAGAACACCACCTGTGCCGTTACCCCACTGATCGACGGCGACGCTATCGGTCTGCGCAACAAGCGCAGCGACGGCCACGCCGTGGCGGGCCCGCTGCCCACGTTCAACGGCAACATTGAGGCTGCGGACACTGGAGAAATCAACGACGAGGCGGACGAGGTCGACGACGGGCTGGACGATGCGCTGGACGACGACGCGCTGGACGACGACGTGATCGACGACACGCTCTTCCTGCCGCTGGTAACGCGCTAAATTCAGCCGTTTGAAATTTTGGTGCGGAGTTGGCATCCGCCGCTGCCAATTAGTTCGATGTGTGCTATATCTGAGAATGTTCTTCCACGCTTCCGATAACGGCTTAAACGACTAAAAGCGCAGCTCATCCACGACAAAAAGCCCGGGCCGATTCATCGGCCCGGGCTTTTTGTTGCAACCTTTACTTGTAATGGAATCGTAAGGCTATCGTCAGTTTAGCGATGGTACAATGTAGGCATCACGTCAATGCTGCAGAGGCCCTGTCAGTCTATTTCGGCGGGCCTTTTTTGTTTCCCCGTGGTTTATTCCCCGCTCTATATTATTATATTTAGGAGAAGTATGACTCAGTCCACCCATTCTCATTTACTTCGCGTCGTGATCGTCCTCGTTCTTGTGCTTATGATTTCGCTGCTCACCGTGCAGCTCTCGCCCTCGGCAGCCATCGAGCAAGTTCGCGCTGCCCCCGATGACAGCCTCTCTCAGCAATCTACCGCCGGGCGGCTCGACGCGCTGGAGGCCGAAATCGGTCTGCTAACGGAGCGCGTCGCCCAGTTGGAAGCCGCGGCTGGCATCGACGCACCGGTCGCGTCGACGACCAGCCAAGCCACATTGGCTGCATCGGCCACGGTGGCGGCTGCCAGGCCCTCCGTGGCCAGCAACGCCAACGTGCGCAGCGGCCCCGGCACGGGCTACGCCATCGTGCGCACGCTGCGCGCCGGCGAAACGCTCACGCTGGTGGCGCGCAACGGCAACGCGGGCGACGTCTGGTATCAGCTGGCCGACGGCGCTTGGATATACGGCACGCTTGTCCAAGATGCACCGAGCGGCTTGCCCTTCGCCGCCGCGCCAGCCAGCGCGCCCGCGCCCACTGTGGGCGCAGCAAGCGGCGCTGCCTTGCCCGTCAACTCGCTGGCGTCCAGTTAAGCGCCCGCAGCCCCAGCCCCGGTCTCGGCCGCAGCCCCAACGCTGGCTCCGACCGCGGCCCCGGCGGTTGAGTCTGCCGTTTGCAGCTGCAGCGGCAACGCGTACAACTGCGGCGACTTCGGCACGCAAAATCAAGCCCAAGCCTGCTTCAATTCCTGCCAAACCCAAGGCGTCGGCGACATCCATCGCCTGGATCGCGACAACGACGGTGCGGTTTGCGAATCGCTGCCGTAGCGACTGGGGCAGCCAGCCGAACGGGCTGCACTCGTGATCCCACCCGACCCCCATCCCCGTCCCTTCCCCCGCAGCGGAGGAAGGGGCCCCGTCTTCCACACCAACGACATGCACGGTCGGCTCGACGCGATGGCGCGGTTGAGCCACCTGGCACGGCGGCTGCAAGCCGAGGCCGCAGCGGAAGGACGCCCCGTTTTCTTCTGGGATGCAGGCGACGCCGCCGACCGCCGCATCGACTGGATCAGCGCCACCAAAGGCAGCCTCTTCCCGCCGGTGCTGCATGATATGGGCATCACGCTACAAACGCTGGGCAACGCCATTTCGCTGCCCTACAGACAGCAGGCCGCCAGCGCGATGGCGCACCACGCCGACTTCCCGATCCTGGCCGCCAGCTTTCGCAACGGCGACGGGCCGCTGGCCGCGTCTGCGAGCGGGCGCTGGCGCGTGCGGCAGTAATATCCGCGTTTTCGCTAGGCTTTGGTTCACCTTCAAACTGAGCGAATCAAACAGACGACGCGACCTGGCTGGCCTATAATTTTGGCTTTACACAAACCGCCAGGAATCCCATGTTCGACAAACTCAAGCAGCTCGACCGCCGCATGGTGACGATTTTGCTGATCGTCTTTGTGCAGCTTTTGGGCGCATCGATGGTGCTGCCGATTTTGCCGCTCTACGCCGAGCGCCAGTTTGAACTGTCACCGCGCACGATTACGCTGCTTGTTTCAGCCTTTTTTGCGGCGCAGTTTGTCGCCAGTCCCGTGCTGGGGCGACTTTCCGACCGCTTTGGCCGCGTGCCCGTGCTGATTATCAGCCAGATCGGCACGGTCATCAGCTTTGTGATGTTGGCGGTTGCGCCCAATTTTGCCTGGCTCTTCGCCTCGCGCATCCTCGACGGCATCACCGGCGGCAACATTTTGGTGGCGCAGGCCTACATCACGGACATTACGCCCAAGGCGCGGAGGACGCAGTCGCTGGGGCTGATTTTTGCGGCCTTTGGGCTGGGCTTTATCTTTGGCCCGGCGCTGGGCGGCGTGCTCTCGGCGGCCTTTGGCGCGCGCATTCCGTTTTTGCTGGCGGCTGCGGCGGCGGGCGGCGTCGTGCTGTTGACGTGGTTCACGCTGGACGAGTCGCTCACAAAGGAGCAGCGTTTGGCCAACAGCAGCCGCGGCGACAGCCTGCGCCTGGGCCGCCTCGTGCGCAACCGCCCGCTGGTGACGCTGCTGGCGCTGGCCTTTGTGGTGCGCTTTGCGCTGGGGCTGCTCCAATCGACCTTTGCGCTCTACGGCTCCGCCGTGCTCTTTACCGGCTTTGAGGATCGCTTTGTCAATCTGGGCGTGGGGCTGCTGCTTTCGGTGGTGGGGCTCTCGCAGTTTATCACGCAGACGGTGCTGCTCGATCCGCTGCTGCAGCGCTTTAAGGAGCCGACGCTGGTGCTGTGGGGCAACGTGGGGCGCACGCTGGGCATGTTTGGCTTTGCGATCTTTGCCTCGCCCTGGGCGGCCGCGCTGGCCTGCATCTTCTTCGCTGTCGGCGGCGGCGTGATGACGCCCTCGCTGCAGTCGCTCGCCACCGGCACCGTCGACGACGAGGTGCGCGGCGGGCTGTTGGGCATCTACAACTCCGCGCTCAGCCTTGCCACCATTGCGGGCACGGCGCTCGGCGGCTTCCTCTTCGAGATCACGCCAACGACGCCCTACTGGCTCGGCGCGATCTTGTCCGCCATCATCATTCTGCCCGCGCTCCTCCTGCGCCAGCCCGAACCCGCCGGGGCGGAGGATCCGTCGCTAGCGCTTAACTTACCCAGCGCGGCGGATTAACGGCTTAACGCAAGGGGCCAAGGGCGCAAGCCCACCAGCTTGCCTGAAGAAAACCGGCTTTCAGCCGGTTGACTTGATTCGATTCCCTTCGCGCCTTTGCGCCCTTGCGTTAAAGCGCTTTGCTTTCCCCTCAAATTTAGTCAGATTTTTGCGGGTTGCGCCCCCCAACCAATGTGTGTTATACTCCTGTTAACAATCCCCTTTGTTAAAAATTAAATTCACCGGTTTTTCCAACCATACCCTCAAAGGAGAAAACAAAATGGCAAGTGTAACCTACGAACACGTTTTCAAACGCTTCGGCGACGTTGTGGCCGTTAACGACCTCAACATTGAAATCCAGGACAAGGAATTTTTGGTCTTTGTTGGCCCCTCCGGCTGTGGCAAGACGACGAGCCTACGGCTGTTGGCCGGGCTGGAAGAGATCAGCGACGGCCAAATTATGATCGGGGACCGCGTCGTCAACGACGTGCCGCCCAAGGATCGCGATATTGCAATGGTTTTCCAGAGCTACGCGCTCTACCCGCACATGAGCGTCTACGACAACATGGCCTTTGGCCTCAAGCTGCGCAAGACGCCCAAGAGCGATATTGAGCGCCGCGTGAAGGAGGCCGCCGACCAGCTCGACATTGGCCACCTGCTGGATCGCAAGCCCAAGCAGCTCTCCGGTGGCCAGCGCCAGCGCGTCGCCGTGGGCCGCGCCATCGTGCGCGAGCCAGCCGTTTTCCTCTTTGACGAGCCCCTCTCCAACCTCGACGCCAAGCTGCGCGTCCAGACGCGCGCCCAGCTCACCCGCCTGCACCAGCGCCTCGCCACCACCTTCATCTACGTGACGCACGATCAGGTGGAGGCCATGACGATGGCCACCCGCATCGCCGTCATGCGCGACGGGCTGCTGCAGCAGATCGATTCGCCGCAAGACCTGTACGACAAACCCAACAACGTCTTTGTCGGCGGCTTTATCGGCAGCCCCTCGATGAACTTCTTTGACGCGACGCTCGTCGAGAACGACGGTCGCTTAGAAATCAACACCGGTGGCTTCCGCTTGGAAGTGCCGGAGCCGCTGGCTGCTTCCTGGCGCGCACACAAGAGCAAGGAAATCATCTTTGGCATCCGCCCGGACGATATGCACGCCAAGGAATTCACCCCGCCCGGCATCCTCGAAGCGGATATGGACGCCACGGTGGACGTGACGGAGCTGATGGGCAACGAAATTTTCCTCTACCTCAACACCAAGGACGACAAGCAATTTATTGCCCGCGTCGATCCGCGTGTCAACGTCAGCCCCGGAGACGCCATGCCGCTGGCCGTCAACATGGCCAACGCCCACATCTTTGATCCCAAGACTGAGCAGAATCTTTCGCTCTAAGACGCGTTTGTCTGCTAAACTAAACGGCTGAGTGGGTTATCCCGCTCGGCTGTTTTTATTTGCCGCAAATTATAAATAGTTGATGCGGGTAAGCAGTGCGTGGTGCATGGTGCGTGGTGCGTAAACCGGAATTGCCACTTGCTCGTATTGGATTAACCCCGCCAGCAAACCACACCAGTTCACGCACCACGCACTACGCACCACGCAACACATCATCACAAATCATCTACTCACTCCTCACTCTTGGAGACCCCATGAAACCCTTTACCGAACACAACCTCATGCGCGAGTACCACAAGGATGGCGAGAAGATCGTTCTGCTGGTGCTGGACGGGCTGGGCGGGCTGCCGATGGAGCCAGATGGCCTAACGGAGTTGGAAACCGCCAACACGCCCAACCTGGATCGGCTGGCTGCCGAGGGTAGCTGTGGCTTGAGCATCCCGATCCGCGAAGGCATCGAGCCGGGCAGCGGTCCCGCCCATTTGAGCTTGTTTAGCTACGATCCGATCCAGTACGAGATTGGCCGCGGTCCACTGGAGGCCGTCGGCATTGGCTTTGATTTGCAGGAGAACGATATCGCCGCGCGCGGTAACTTTGCCACCCAGAACAGCAGCGGCGTGATCATCGACCGGCGGGCAGGACGTATCTCCAGCGAGATCGGCGAGCGGCTCTGCCAGAAATTGCAGGCGGCCACCGGCAATATGTTCGACGACTACGAGGTCTTCGTGCGCCACGTCAAGGAGTACCGCTTTGCGCTGATCATTCGCGGCAAGGGGCTGAGCGGCCATCTTACCGAGACGGACCCGCTGGAGACGGGGCTTAAGCCGCTGCGGGTGGAGGACGAAAGCGGCACGCCAGAAGGCGAGCACACCGCCAATCTGTTCAACCTGTGGGTTGACAAAGCGCGCGCCGTGCTGGCGGACGAGCCACAGGCCAACAGCCTCAACCTGCGCGGTCTGGCGGGTGACCCTTACCTGCCCAAGTTCCCCGAAATTTACGGGATGCGCGCCGGTGCCATTGCCGTCTACCCCATGTACAAGGGCGTCGCCAAGCTCTGCGGCATGGACAAAATCGAGTTCGAGGGCGACCGCCCGACTCACGAAATCGACGCGCTGGAGCGGGTGTGGGACGACTACGATTTCTTCTTCATCCACATCAAGAAAACGGACAGCTACGGCGAAGATGGCAACTTCGACGCCAAGGTCAAGGAGATCGAGGCCGTGGATGAAGTGATCCCGCGCATCCTTGCGCTCGCCCCCGGCGCGCTCATTGTCACGGGCGATCACTCGACGCCCTGCAAGCTGCGAAGCCACAGCTGGCATCCCGTGCCCACCCTGCTCTGGAGCCCCCGCGCCATGCCGGACAGCGCCCAGACCTTTGGCGAACGCGCCTGCGAAACGGGTCATCTCGGCATTTTTCACGCGACAAACCTCGTCCCGCAGGCGATGGCCCACGCGGACCGGCTGAAGCGCTTTGGGGCGTAACGAAACAACGAAATTTAGAGAATAATAAGGCTGTTCCAAGAAAATAAATGTCCCATGGGTGAGCCGAAGTGACTGTCACGGCCCTCTACCAGAAGGGGTTGCCAACAAGATAATGGGCGTGGCTGTCACATCTGACGGGGTAATTTGATTCTTGAAATGGCCTTGGAGATTGAGACGTAGACGAACCAACCGCTGCGGGTACACGATTAGGTTCCGTTGAATTTGGAAAGTGGCCCTCACCCCCGGCCCCTCTCCCCCGGTCTCTCTCCCCCGGTGGAAGAGGGGAGAGATTGGCTCCCTTCTCCCAGAATGGGAGAAGGGCTGGGGATGAGGGCGCGCTCGACTCACCTTTTAAGCCCTCTCAACAAAATGTCAACAGAACCTAAAGTGAAGTTGCGTCGAGAACAGGAGTTTGAGGAGCCAGTGACAGTCACTGTCCAGACAAAATGGGGCAAGCTGTCCGGCTATGGACAGTGACTGTCACTTAGGCCGCGAACTCTTGCTTTCATTTTGCACGCACTTTAGGTAAAGAGCCCCAGTTGTCAATTGTCAATCACCCACCTTCCAGCACCAACTATTTTTGCGCCACCGGACATTCGCATGAATCAAGTAAACATCGACAAAACTGTCGTGATAACCGACTACTACTTTCCCCATCTAGAGCCGCAGCGCGATGTGCTGGAGCCGCTGGGCGTGACCATCCGCGACCATCAATGCCAAACCGAGAGCGAAGTGCTTGACGCGGTGCGCGACCAGCGGGTGGTGATCGTGGGGCTGGCGCCAATCACGCGGCGCGTGCTGGAAGCCCTTGGCCCACGCGCGACAGTGATTCGGCTCGGCGTGGGCGTGGACAACATCGACATTGAGGCGGCGCGCGAGCTGGGCGTGGCCGTGGCCAACGTGCCCGATTACGGCAGCGACGCCGTGGCCGAGCACACGGCGTCGCTGCTGCTGGCCCTGTTGCGCAAGCTGCCTCAGCTCGACGCCGACGTGCGCGACGGCAACTGGCGCGGTATTGAAGTTGCCAAGCCGATTTTGCCCTTCTCTGAGACGACCCTTGGCTTTGTCGGCCTGGGTCGGATTGGACGGGCCGTAATCGAGCGGCTGCGCGGCTTTGGCTTTGATTTTATCGCCGCCGACCCCGTGCTGGACGAGGAGACGGCAGCATCGCTGGGCGTGCGCCTCGGCTCACTGAACGACGTGCTGACCGAGAGCCACGCCGTCACGCTGCACGCGCCGCTTACGGCGGAGACGCATCACCTAATCGATGCCGAGGCGCTGGCCAAGATGCGGCCCGGCGCGGTGTTGGTCAACAACGCCCGCGGCGGCCTCGTCGACGCCGAGGCGCTTGGTGAAGCGCTGGAGCGCGGCCACCTGAGCGGTGGGGGGCTGGACGTGTTCGAGACGGAGCCGCTGCCCGGCGATTCGCGCCTGCGCAGCGCGCCCAACCTGCTGCTCACGCCGCACCTCGCGTGGTACTCGGAGGGGTCGATGGTGCGTCTGCAGCGGCTGGCCGCCGAGGAGGCCGCGCGGGCCGTGCAGGGCGAGCCGCTGCGCTGTGCCGTGGCGTAGCGGCTTGTCCAAGGCCGAGCACGTGAAAGGAGCCGTTGACGTGAAGAGTTTACCGCAAATCGAGATGGGCAATGTAGCAACGCTAAAAGCTGCCCTTGCCGCGGACGCACGGGTGGAATACCTTTTCTTCTGGAGCCACCGCCCCAGCGCCGACGGCCAAATCGGCAAGGGCTGTCTGAGCCAGTGGTGGCCCGCCCCGTTTGAGGTGGAGAACGTTACCTACTTGACGGCTGAACATTTTATGATGGCTGAAAAAGCGCGTCTCTTTGGCGATCCGCGCGCCCGCGAACAGATTGTGGCAACCGCTGAGCCCGCAGCCGCGAAAAAGCTTGGGCGCGGGGTGCAGGGCTTTGACGAGCAGATTTGGCAAGCCAGCCGCTTCGAGATTGTTGTGCGCGGCAACCAAGCAAAGTTTTCCCAGCACGAAGCGCTTGCCGCCTTTTTGCACAGCACCGCCGAGCGCGTGCTGGTCGAAGCCAGCCTCCGCGACCGAATCTGGGGGATTGGTCTTGCCGAGCGCGATCCCCGTGCAGCCCATCCCGAACAGTGGTTGGGTCTCAATCTCCTGGGCTTTGCTCTGATGCAGGTTCGCACTTGGCTGGGCCCAACGAGCGCTCGCCCTCGACCTTGATGCAATCAATCCTCTACTCCACACTGGGACATCCACCATGCGCATTGCCACCGCCAGCCTCATCCACGAATCCAACACCTTTGCCGCCACGCCCACGACGTTAGCTGATTTTCGCATCTGGCGCGGCGACGAAATCACCGCTCGCTTTGCGGATACGTTCCACGAAATTGCCGGCTATATTGCGGGCGCGGCGGAGTACGACTTTGACCTTCTACCCACCCTCGCCGCGGACGCGACGCCGGCGGGCCCCGTCACCCGCGAGGCGTTTGAAACACTGACGGGTGAACTGCTCGACCGGCTGCACACGCTCCTGCAGGGTGATTCGCCGCCGGACGGGCTGCTGCTGGCGCTGCACGGCGCCATGGTCGGCGAGGAATTTCCCCACGGCGACGCCGAAGTGCTGCGCCGCGTGCGTGCGCTGACCAATGAACTGGCTGGGCCGGACTTTCCCATCGTCGTCACCCACGACTACCACGGCAACGTGCCCCAGCAGCTCGTCGACGACGCGACGGCGCTGATCATCTACAAGACCAATCCCCACATCGACCAGCGCGAGCGTGGCCTGCAGGCGGCGCTGCTGCTCGAACGCACGATTCGCGGCGAAGTGCGGCCCGTCAGCGCGCTTGTCAAGCCGGAGGTGCTTTTTAACATTCGCTTTCACAACACGAGCCTCCCGCCGATGCAGCCCATCATGCAGGCCGCGATTGAGCTGGAAGAGCAGCCCGGTATTCTCGCCGCCAGCGTCGCCGCGGGCTACCAATATGCGGACGTATCCGCCATGGGGCCGTCGATTGTGGTGGTGGCGGATGGCGATGTGGAGCTGGCGCAGCGCGAGGCCGAGCGCCTGGGCCAGCTGATGTGGGAGGCGCGCGAGCAGCTGATCCCGGACGTGCCGGACGCGGCGAGCGCCGTGCGGCAGGCGATGGCGAGCGAGCAGACGCCCGTTGCCCTCTTCGAGCTGGGCGACAACATCGGCGGCGGCAGCGCGGGCGATGCGACCTTTATTCTGCGCGAGCTGCTGCGCCAGAACGCCGCGCGCTGGGTCGTTACCATTTACGATCCGGAGGCGGTGCAGCGTTGTGTGGAGGCGGGAATCAACGGGGAAGTGGCGCTCGATGTCGGGGGCAAGACGGACGACGCGCACGGGCCAACGCTTTCCGTCGAGGGTCGCGTGCGCTCGCTGCACGATGGTCGCCACGAGGAGACGGAGCGGCGTCACGGCGGTGGTCGCTACCACACGCAGGGCATAACGGCGGTGGTCAAGGTCGGCGGCAGCGATCCCGACGCGGGCGGGCTGCTCGTGCTGACCAGCGAGCGAGCTTCGCCCAACACGATTCACCAGATTACGAGCGTGGGCATTCAGCCCAGCCAGCAGCGCATTCTGGTGGCCAAGGGAGCCGTCGCGCCGCGGGCGGCCTACGAGCCGGTCTGCGCGCGCATCATCGAGGTCGATACGCCGGGGGCGACGTCGATTAGCATTCCGCGGGAGGAATATGGGCAGGCGCGGGGGAATTTATACGAGTGGACGAGGTAGGGCCCCATCCCCGTCCCTTCCCCCGCTGCGGGGGAAGGGGACTTGTGTGTGAGTAGGTTGGTTATTCAACCAAGAATCTTCGGAAAGCAGAACCATCTCAACCTAGCGACTCCCCCTCTCCGCCCCGGAGAGGGGGCCGGGGGGAGAGGTTAACCTGGTAACTCCAAATCCAGCACGGCCTGCACCTTCTCTTCAATCACGGGTGCGTGCTCGGCCCAGGGCACTTCACCCTCCCAAATCAGGTCGATTTCGTTGAGGAAGACGTCGTTGGCCTCGGTGAAGCGCGTGTTGGCGGGCATGGGGAAGGGCTCGATGCCTGCCGTGAGCAGCTCGTCCATCACGCCAAACATGTAGTTCACCTCGTTGACTTCGGGGGCCGTCCAGGCCGACTTGTGGCCGTTGGGCTGTAGGTTTCCATCAACCACCATGGAGATGCCCGCATCCGTGCCCGTGTAGAGCTTGAGCAGCTCCCATGCCTCGTCCGGATTCTCCGTCAGCGAGCTGATCATGTGCTGGTTGCCGGAATAGCAGGTTCCCTGTCGACCTTCGGGGCCAACGGGCAGCGGGATCGCGTCGATCTCGAACGCGCCGTCAATTTGGGCAAGGGCATTGGCCACGCCGCCGACGTAACCGCAGTGAATCGCCGTGAGGCCCGCAATAAAGAGTCGGTTAGCCGACTCTTCGATGTAGTCCGCCTTGCGCGGGGCGACGCCATCGTTTAGCAGGCCCAGATACCAGTCGCCAATCTCCGCGTGCAGCGGCGTGTCAAAGGTCAGGTCCGTGCCCTCCGCGTTCATCACCCAGCCGTCGGTGGAATCGGGTTCGGGCCACGAGCGAGAAGTATTGCTGTAGTAGTGGAACGAGTTCATGCCGTCAAAGCCCAGGCCAAAGATGCCGTTGTCTGTATCGGCGGCCTCGCGGCCCAACTCCGCCAGCTCCAACAGGTTCATCTCGCGGGTGGGCAGCGGCAAGCCTTTCTCCTCCAGCATGGAGATGTTGTACATCGCAGCGATGTTGCCGCCGGGGTGTACCACGCCGGGCATGCTAAAGTTGACGCCGTTGAAGGAGTTACCCGCCATCACGCTGGGGTAGATGTCGTCGAAATCTTCGGGCGGGCTGGAATCCAGGTAGTCGTCGATTTCGAGATAGACGCCCTGGAGATAGAGGATGAAGAGCCAGCGGTGGTGGCCGTAGAGCAGATCGGGCAGCGTGCCGGAGATGTAGCCCGTTTGCGTCTTGTTTTCGATCTCCGCGTAGATGGTCTCTTCGATTTCGACGTTGACGCCCGTCTCTTCGGTAAAGCGATCGGCGAAGAGCACCGGCATCGCGCTTTGGCCAGCATCCGCCGGAACCTGCACGCGCAGGGTAACGGCTTCGCCGGAGGGCGCGGCATCGCCTTCGGCACCGGGCGTGCTTTCGGTGGCGGGCGCACAGGCCGCCAGCAGCTGCAGGCTGGCCGCACCGGCGCTGGCCGCGGCCAGCCCCTTCAAAAATCGTCGGCGTGAAAAAGCATTTTGTTGGTACATGTGGGTCTCCTGATGGTTGGTTGGAACACAAACTAGCGAGCGTGATGTTGCTTGTTGGGATAAAGTTATTGGTAATTAGCAAGTGGTAATTGGTAATTGGGCAGGCTCGTTTGTTGTGAAGCCCGGGCACAATCAATCCCCAAATCCCAATTAGGCCATTCCAACAATTGGATTCCCCGGTCAGCGTGACAGTCAGGTGTGACAGCCAGGTGTGACAGCCAGGTGTGACAGTCAGGTATGACAGTCACGCCCATTTACCAGCGGGGAAAGTCTTTCTTGTGTAGGGCCGTGACGGTCACCTCGACTCGCCCCCGCGGTGTTTATTTTCCTGGAACGGCCTTGCCAATTACGAATCTCCAATCTCTACCCTTTGATCCCTGACATTACAATCCCCTGCACAAAAAAGCGCTGGCCGAGGAAGAAGATGGTAATGACGGGCAGCATAGATAAAATACAGGCGGCCATCAACAGGTGCTGCATCGGCTCACCGCCGACTTCGGGTACGCCGTTAAAAAAGTGTAGCCCCACCGAAATCGTAAATTTCGCTGGCGAGTTGAGATAAATCAGCGGGCCGAGAAAATCGCCCCAGCTGCCAATCAGCGTGATGATGCCCAGCGTGGCCAACACCGGCTTGCAAAGGGGCAGCAGGATCGACCAGAAGATGCGCAGATAGCTCGCGCCATCGATCAGCGCGGCCTCGTCCAAATCGTGGGGTAGCGAGAGGAAAAATTGGCGCATGAGAAAGATCGCAAAGCCGCCGCCGCCCAGCCAGTAGGGAACCCACAGCGGCAGCAGCGTGTTGATCCAGCCGATCCTGTAAAAGAGCACAAACTGCGGAATCAACGTCACCTCGGCGGGCAACATCAGCGTGCCGAGAGTGATGGTAAAGAGCAGGTTGCGACCGCGATACTCGAAGCGCGCCAGCGAATAGGCCACCAGCGAAGCGCTGATCAGCGTGCCGAGCGTCGCCAGCGTGACCACAAAGGTTGAATTCCAAAACCAGCGCAGCACGCGCACGCGCTCCATCGTCGTCACATCGATGTAGTTGCTCCACTGGAAAGTCTCTGGAAAAATGGGCGGGGGAAAAGCAAACATCTCGCTCGCCGTCTTAAACGAGCTCATGAGCGTCCAAAAGAGCGGAAAGCCAAAGAGCACGCAGAGCGACAGCACCAGCGCATAGAGCAGGAGCCGCCCCGTGCCCAGGCGTCGCCCGCGCCAAGTCGAAGTCGTATTAATTTGTGGTTGAATGGCTGTCTGTTGCGCCATGCTTCACCTTCTCACCCAAGTATTTTAAGCGACCCGCTAATTTTGTAATCAACTAAGATTGACCACATCTTCCGAAAGGCCACCCAGCCAATCTTCAATCTTTCTGCCCTACCCACCTTCGTAATGCACCCACCGCCGCGAGTACCAAACCTGGAAAAAGGTAAAGGCAATCAAAATCGCGGCCAGCACCCAGGCCAGCGCGCTGCCGTAGCCCAGCCGAAAATACTTGAAGGCCTGGTTGTAAATGTGCAGCGCAAAAAACCACGTCGCGTAGCTTGGCCCACCGCCGGTCGCCACAAAGGCTGTGGTAAAGACCTTGAGCGCGCCGATGATCGCCAGCACCACGTTGAAAAAGATGGTCGGCGTCAGCAGCGGCAGGGTGATGTGGCGAAACTTGGACCAGACGCGCGCGCCGTCCATATCCGCCGCCTCGTACAGCTCCTGCGGCACGCCCTGCAAGCCCGCCAGGAAAATCAACATCGTGTTGCCGCCCACCGCCGCCCAGACGGTGATCATGATGATCGAGGGCAGGGCGCTGTCCTGTGAGGAAAGCCAGGTAGGGGGATCGGCCCAGCCGACCGCTCGCAGAAATTCGTTGACTGGCCCCAGCCTGGGCTGGAGCAAAAAGGTCCACACCACGGCAATTGCCACGGCGGGCAGCAGGTGGGGCACGAAGAAGACCGTGCGGTAGATATTGGTCCCCTTTAGCTTTTGGTTGAGCAACAGCGCCAGCCCCAACGCGCCCGCAATGGTGATGGGCACGTAAACCAGGGCAAAGACAAAGGTGCGCCGCAGCGATGACCAAAAGAGGTCGTCCACGGTAAAGGCGCGCGTGTAGTTGGCCAACCCCGTAAATTGGGGAGTGCCCGTCACGCCGTACTCGGTAAAGCTAAAGTAAAAGGAGGCCAAGATCGGCCCGCCCCAGAAGATGATCAGCCCCAAAATCCAGGGCAGCGCCAGCGCATAGCCCCACAGCGCCTTGCGCGCCTGGAAGTTCGTCTTTGCGCCCACGAGCCGCGCGAGCCAGCCCGGCTGGGCCACGCCCTGTTTGGCTGGAAGTTGTTGTGCAACGGCCATAGTGAATTCCTGATTTCTCGTCCCGACGCGGTTCCTGAGCTTGTCGAAGGGCTGCGTCGGGATGCCGACCGGGACGCTCGTGCGTCCCCCTCCCGTTGTCCTGCGACAAGGTTCGCTTATGCCAAGCCGAGTCCATCCTGCTGCCGGGAGACGCAGAGCGTCTCAACCCGCGTTCCACGCAGAGCGTGGAACGAGCCGCTATCCCTGCAGCGCCCGCTGATAGAGCGCCGTGCCGTAAAATTCATACGAAGCGGCGGCATCGGGCACGTCTACTACGTGGACGGTGAAACGGGCGGGCAGGCCGTTGTCCGGGCAGTGCTCGGCAAAGTAGCCCGCGTAGGCGCGCCGGTAGGCTTCGCTCAA
This sequence comes from Caldilineaceae bacterium, assembly GCA_965213535.1. Lineage (GTDB taxonomy): Bacteria > Chloroflexota > Anaerolineae > Caldilineales > Caldilineaceae > JBCCFC01. Next base: position 2,975,175 of record OZ243888.1, on the reverse strand, counting down.
GCGCTTGCGCTCCGCCGCGTAGCCAGCGGGATCGACGAGCGGGCTGGGCGCTTTGGGCTGGCAGCCAAAGGCGTGGATTTCGATAAAGTCGACGTCCGCCAGCGAATCGCAGATGCCCGCCTCCCGCACCCACTTTTCCCAGCACTCGAAGACCAGCGGAATTTCCTGCTCCGGCTCCATAAAGACCAGCTCGTCCCGCCCCAGCACGTTCTGGGCCGAGTAGCCACCCGTCAGCCCGGAGAAGCGAAGCTTGAGGTCGCCGTCTGGCTGCTCCTCGACCACGAGGGCCGAGAAGAGGGGATTGTCGGCTTCGTAGTAGTAGGTGAGCTTGCCGCGTTGTTTAATTTGGAATGGCATGTAATTTTCCTGATTGTTTGTTCCCACGCTCTTGCGTGGGAATGCCTCACGGGACGCTCCCGCGTCCCACCGTAACCCTACCTTTGACTCATTTCAAACCGTCGCTTCGCCGACCAGCCGGGGCGAAGCAGCGCTTCGCTTTACATTAGCACCGGCGCGACTTTGGCCCGCGCGTGCAGCTCCGCGAAGTCGGCGCTGCCGTCGTCGTCCAGCAGCTCGGTGTGGACGCCGCGCTCGTAGAGCGGCTGGTTGGCCGCGCGGAAATAGGCCCAGACGGAGGACAAGTTGTGCGAATTGTCGGCGAAGCAGACGCTGAGGCCGTTGGCGCGGCTGTATTTGACCAAGCGCTTGGGCAGCGACAGATCGGCCTCGTCCACGCGATAGGTTGACAGCGCCGCTTCGTCGATCTCGACGCCCAGCCCCGGCGCATCCGGCACGGCGATATAGCCGCCGCGCACGGCCAGCCGCTCGGCGAGCAGCGAATGCTCGTACAGCTCGTGGCAGGTGATGGCGGGCCACTGCGCGTGCGTCAACACCGCGCCGAGTTGAATCATCATGGCGGTCGTCAGCCCGGTGCCGACCATCTGCAGGAAGAAAGGCATATTGGCCGTGGCTGCTGTTGTGCCGCCGCCGTGGACAAAGCCGACGCCGCCCGCCATTACAAAGCCGTCGCAGTAGCCTTCGATGATGGCCGTGCGCGCGGGCAGCGTGTTGTAGTGGTGCGCCACGGGCGTGCGAATCTTCTCGCGCAGCAGGCGATTGCCCGCCACGTCGCGTGCGTCGATGGGGCCTTCAAAAATTGTAATCTTGGGAAAGGCCTCCTCCAGCTCGCGCAGCACGGGCACGGCGTTGGAAACGTTGAGCAGAAAGTCGTTCCAGTCGGCGTCGATGTGGAAATAGTCGGGCGTGGCGTTGCTGATGCGCTCGATGGTCTCGTAGACATCGAACCAGGGGCGCGTCTTGATTTTGAGCGAGGTGTAGCCCAGCTCGACCGCCTTTTTTGCCTCGACCTCATACTTGGTGGGCGACATATCGTGATCCCAAAACGAGATGGGCGCGTCGGTGCGGCACTGCTTGCCCAGCAGCCGGTGCACGGGCACGCCCGCCAGCTTGCCCGCCGCATCAAAGCAGGCCATCTGCAAGCCCGCGCCCAGCGTGTCGTCCCACATCAGCTCAAAAGGCGAGCGCCCCAGCGCCCGCTCGACCGCCGCCTCCGGCACGCGACCCCACGTGTAATTCTGCACCGTTTCGCCCCAGCCCACCGTGCCGTCGTCCGTCGTCAGCCGAATCACCTCGACTTCGGACCAGGCGTGGATGCCCGCCCGCTCCATCTCGCGCCGCACGCGCTCGACCATGGGAATCCAGAGCAGGATGCGCTCGATGTCGGTGATTTTGGCGTTAGCAGTCATAGTAGGTTGATTCCGGTGCGCTGCGTCACGGTTTCGAGAGGAGCGCGCACGCCCACGCGCGCACGCCCACGCGCGCACGCCCACGTGCGCACGGGTCTACGAAGCAGCTGGGTTGAAAATCGGCTGAGTTCGTGCCTCACAGAGAGATTGGCCCCCGAGGCAGTTCAAACGGAGAATGTCAATTAGTGAACAACGGTAATCCCGTTTGTTAACTGCGTTATCTTGTTGATCCGTTTGCACGTGGGCATGCAAACTCCGCGAGCCCGGCGCGCCGGGCAACTACGCCCCGTGAAACGTCGTCAAAAAGGCCGCCACCCGCTCGACAATCACGTCGAGCATTCTCTTCCCCTGCTCGACCGTCGCCGCCGCGGGGTTGTCGGTATACCCCGTGCTGGCGGCCCAAGCGCCGTGGCGCTGCACCGTCGCGCCGGCAAAGTCCGCGAAGAGGCCCTGATCTTTGCCAGATAAATCGGCAAGCTGCGACAGCGCCTCCTCGCGCACGAGCTCCGGGCGCAGGGCGCGCACCAATGCCGTCTCAAATTCACCGGCGTGGCCGGGGATCAGCTTGCCCGCAATCAATCCCTGCTCCACCAGCGCCGCCCGCGCCAGCCCCCAGTAGTCCGCCGTCGCAATCGACACGTCGTGGCCCAGCCTGTTCACAAAATCCAGCCCGGTGACGCCGTTTAGCTCGCTGTTGCCGCCGTGGCCGTTGAGCACAACGAGCTTGCGAAAACCGCTGAACACCAGTCCTTCGAGCACGTCCGTCACGGCGGCGGCAAAGTGTTGACTTTCGAGCGAGAGCACGCCCGCAAAGGGTCGATGGTGGTGTGAATTGCCGTAGCTCACCACCGGCGCGACAAAGAGTTGTGCGCCGCTCGCTTCCGCCGCTCGCTGGGCTACGCTGCCGCAGAGCAGCGTGTCGGTGAGGATGGGCAGGTGGGGGCCGTGCTGCTCGATGGCGGCGGTGGGCAGCACGACGGTGCTGTCTGGCGCGAGGCGCTCGATTTCGTCGCGCGTAAGCTCGGCCAGGAGCACGGTCGATTGAGCGGTGGTGGGTGCGGTCACGGGTCACCTCGGTGGAGGGTTGAACGAATTGCGCCAGCTGGTGGTTGGCGGGGGCGAAGCTTGGCTTTGCCTTACAGATGTTGTGGGATACTTACCGCAGTGTCGGCCGACGATTTGCCTGCCGAAGCAAAATTAGCAGCTTGTGCTACATTAGAAGAAAGTCCGGCAATGAAGAATCGTGATTCGCCAGCAGAAATGGAGGGTGGTGCGCCTGTCGTTTTACCCAAGCGCCTTTGTACTATATGCTGAAAATTGGCGGGCGTCAAGAGCTTTTCCAAGATTTGTCTGCGGAATAGCGTACCTTTTATCCAAATTTTAATACATTTTGCACAGTCCTACCAGAGAAAAAGGTAAGATTACGCCCGTTGTGTTTCCCGTGAAGAAACGCAAGGTTCTTTACAAAATTTTCCCAGCCGCCTATACTTTCGCCACACCACACAGATTGGGCAGTCGTTTCCTCCTCGACAAGTCCATCTACCTTTACTCGCCCCCTCACAACCCTGGCGGCGAGCACGCACAGCCAACAACGATGCGCCTCCTCATCACTGGAGCCAACAGCCTGCTCGCGCGGGCCTTTATCGCCGCACAGCCCGTTTCGACCTCGATACGCGCTATCGACACGAATTTTGATACGCCAACCGAGCGCGTCACCTTCACAACGGACGATCTGCGCGACCCTGCTGTGGCCGCTGCTGCCGTTGCGGATGTTGACGCCATCATCCACCTGGCCCCGCTTTACACCCGGCTCGATACGGCACAGGAGACGCTCGACTACGCCACGCGCGGCACCTATCAACTGACTTTGGCCGCTGCCAAAGCAGAAGTTTCACAGCTGATTCTGGGCAGCACGCTCGATCTGTTCGCGCCGCTCTGGCGCCGCTACCGCGTGGATGAATCCTGGCGACCCCGACCGCAGCCGCCGCTGAATCAGCTTTGCCCCTACCTGGCCGAACTCGCCGCCCGCGAAGTCGCCCGCGTAACCGGGACGCCGACGCTTTGCCTGCGCCTCGGCGAAGTGGTGGACGGGGCAACTGCATCGACGCAGCCGTTTGACCCACGCTGGCTGCACGTCGACGACGGGGTGCAGGCGCTGGAGCGGACGCTGACCGCGGAGCACGCGGGCTGGTTCGTGCTCCACATTGCGGCCAAAGGCGAGCGGGCGGTGGTGCCCGTGGCCGCCGCAGCGGAGAAGCTCGACTATGCGCCGCAGCACAGTTTCCAGGATCGCTGGCCTCCGCAGCCGACCTTCTCCACACTGGCGCAACCCGACCCCATCCCGCCGCGCGACATCAAGCGCGTGGTAATTTTCGGCGCGGGCGGACCGCTCGGCAGCGCCGTGGCGAGCGAGCTGGCCGGCGACTACGCGCTGCGGCTGACGGATGTGCAGCCCATCGATGTGCTGGCGAACGTCGAGCCGCAGTCGCCGGGCGCGCCGCTGCCCGCGTCGCTGGGCGAGCCGCACGAATGGCGCGTGGTCGACGTGCGCGATGGGCAGCAGGTGCGGGACGCGTGCGAGGGGATGGATGCCATCATCAACTGCTCGGTGGTGCGCTACGGCGACGAGAATGTGTTTCGCGTCAATACCGTTGGCGCGTACAACGTGATGGAGGCGGCGGTGGGGCACGGCATTTGGCGCGTCGTGCACACCGGGCCGTTCATGTTGGGCGACCGCGGTGCGGTTGGCTACGATTGGGACGAGCAGATTGTGGACGACGTGCCGCCGCGCCCCGGCATCGGCTGGATTTACTTTCCAAGCAAGCATCTGGGTCAGGCGATTTGCCAGATCTTTGCCCAGCACTACGGTCTCAGCGTGCCCGCGCTCGCCTTCTGTGAATTTTACAACCCGGACGTGCCGCGTACGCATCGGCTCAACCCGCTCTCGATCTCGTGGCAGGATTCCGCCCGCGCCATCCGCGCCGCCCTCGAAGTCGACAGCCTGCCCCACCCGTTCGAGTATTTCCACATTGGCACGGATTTGCCGCACGATGTCTTCTCCAACGAAAAGGCCAAGCGACTGCTGAATTGGCAGCCGCAGGACTGCTTCGAGGAGTTGTACACGCGGGACACCTCGCAGTCACAGGCACGTTGAGATGGAGGAGGATGTGCACTCGCCAAGTCTAGAAGCTGACCGCCTCGATCGCGTGCTTACACAGACGCGCCTGTACTCTATCTGTTTCTCTGGCCGCGTCGTGGCCGCTGGCTAGCCGCTGCAGAATGCTTGGGGCTTTCGCACTGAGGCCAATCCAAAAAATAAATTGTCCCGCCGGATGTGACAGTCGCGCCCATTTACTGCCGGGGAAAGTCCCTCTTATGGAGAGCCGTGACAGTCACCCCGGCTACCTCAAGGGATATTTAATTTCCTGGAATAGCTTAGGTTCGGTTGACATTTGGAAAGTGGCCCTCACGCCCGGCCCCTCTCCCCCGGTCCCTCTCCCCCGGTGGGAGAGGGGAGAGATTGGCTCCCTTCTCCCAGAATGGGAGAAGGGCTGGGGATGAGGGCGCGCTCGACTCACCTTTCAAGCCCTCTCAACAAATTGTCAACAGAACCTAAATCGAATTCTCACGAACCACGCACCACGCATCATGACCTTCACCGTTGCCGCCCTCTGCACCACCTACCACCCCGCTTCACACGCGGACGTGATCGTCTCGCGCTGGCTGGAGCCGGCCCCCTCGGACAAGCAGTGGGGCTGGGAGCCACGGTCGAAAATCGTTTCGCTCTTTGTCGACCAGTTTCCACCCAACGACATCTCCGCGCTCTCGCCGGCGGAGCGACAAGCCCGCGGCTTCTCCAAGCAGGACGACCTGGCGCGGCTCAAAGCCGCCGAGTACAACGTGCCGCTCCACGGCTCGATCCGCGAGGCGCTCCTCATGGGCGGCGACGCGCTCGCCGTCGATGGCGTGCTGCTGATCGGCGAGCACGGCGACTACGGCTTCAACGAATTGGGCCAGCACCTCTACCCGCGCAAGGAGTTTTTCGACGAGATCGTCGCCGTCTTCCGCGAAACGGGGCAGGTTGCGCCCGTTTTTTGCGACAAGCATCTCTCGTGGAATCCCGACTGGGCGCAAGAGATGATCGACACATCGCGCGAGCTGGGCTTTCCGCTGATGGCTGGCTCGTCGCTGCCGTATACGACACAGCTCCAGCCGCCCCTGCCGCCGGGAAGCCAAATCGAGGAGGGCGTCGCCGTCTTTTACGTTGGCTCGGAAACATACGGCTTTCACAGCCTGGAGGGGATGCAGTCCTTTGTGGAGACGCGCGCCGGGGGTGAATCCGGCATTCGCGCGGTGATGACCTACAAGGGCGACGACGTTTGGTTGGCAATGGCGAATGGGGCGTGGTCGCGGGAGTTGTTCGAGGCGGCGCTGGCGACCTGCGAACACGTCGAGCCGGGCGACGTGCGCGAGAACTGCCGGCAGGCCGAGCCCTACGACGGCAACGGCAGCCCCGTCGCCTTCTGCTTCGAGCACGCCGACGGCCTGCGCACGACGCACGTCCTGCTGGCGGGCCACATCGAAGATTTTGGCTTTGCCCTGCGCACGGCGGACGGCACGGTTCACGCCAACCGCTGGGAAGCGGGCGGCCCCCACGACTTCTACCACCACTTCGCCGTGCTGGACGCCAACATCCAGCAGATGTTCCTCACGGGCCAGCCGCCCATTCCCATCGAGCGCACGCTGCTCACAACCAAGCAGATCGCCGCGGCAATGGGGGCGCTGTCCACGCCGGGCAAGCGGGCCGAGACGCCGGGGTTGATGATCGCGTATGAGCGGTAGAATAACCTACCGCTTTTGGTATATCGCTTTTTGCTTCATCGTACACAAGGAGACTCACTATGAACAGCATTTCTCGTCGACAATTTCTACGCATGACTGGCGTGTCGCTAAGCGCCGCCGCCATCCTTGCCGCCTGTGGCCCCGGCGGCGACTCCGCCGCGCCCGCCGCCTCCGAGGCCGAGGCGACCAATCTCTTCATGAATTTCCCCGCCAACAACGTCGAGCAGTGGTCGCGCATCCCCGCCGACCACGAGATGGGGACGCTGGTGACGGAGGAGGCGTGGTACGAGATTCTGGGTGATCCGCCGGAGGAGGGCATCACGATTGCGGGCTTCCAGGGCGGCTGGGGCGAGGCCTGGATTGATGCGGTGATTGCCAGCCTGGAGGAGGACTTCCCCGGCATTGTCATTAACAAGGACTTTGATCCGCGCATTTGGGAGAAGATGAAGCCGCGGCTGGTGGCGGGTGAAGTGCCGGACTGGAACTACTACGTGCTCGGCCCCTGGGGCGGCGACTGGAAGGCAGGCGTGGAGGAAAACCTGGTGATTCCCTCCAATTTCCTGATGGACATCGAGGCCTACGGCGTGGACGGCCAGCGCGTGGGCGAGCTGGTGACGCCGGGCGCGCTGGAGGCGGCCAACGGCGGCCTGAGCGACGGCCAGTGGGCGCTACCGCTCTCGCAGTCAGTCTACGGCCTGTACTACAACGCCACGCTCTTCGAGGAAAACGGCTGGCCCCACCCCGCCGACCTCACGTGGGAGGAATTTGAGGAGCTGATGGTTGAAATTGACGCCACGGGCATTGCGCCAATGACCTATCCCGGCAAGTACCCCGGTTACGTCAACAACATTGTCAACGCGCTCAAATACAAGAAGGGCGGCGAGCAGGCGCTGTGCGATGCGGACAACCTGGTTGAGGGGGCGCAGATGAACCCCGACTTTACGTGGGCGATTGAGCAAGTGCAGGAGATTTTTGCCAACGGCTACATCTTCGAAGGCTCGGATGCGATGACTCACACCGAAAGCCAGCAGATTTTTGTGGATGGCAAAGCGGCCATGATCCCCAACGGCTCGTGGATGCCCAACGAGCAGCGCTCGACCACGCCCGAAGATTTCCGCATGAGGTTTAGCGCCATCCCCGCCCCCGCCGACGCCAAGGGCGACCCCAACGCGGTCGAGTTCGATAGCGGCGCGGCGGAGCTGCAAATTGGCAACGGCCAAAATCCGCTGTGGGGCATGGAGGTGATGCGGCGCATCTATTCGCCCACGGTGCAGGAAATTTTCGCCACGGAAATCGGCTCGCCCAACGCCATGATCAACGTGCTGGAGAATGCCGAGGTCTCAGCGGAATGGCAGTCCGCGGCGGAAGCCATCGAAACGGCGGGGGGCGCCAACATCGTCACCTTCTCCGGCGGCTGGTATCCCGAAATGGGCAGGCGCTATGAGGAATCGCTGGGGGACATCTGGTGGAGCCAGATGAGCGCCGAAGATGCACAGGCCATTCTGGAGCGCGGCGCCGAGGAAGTCCGCAGCGATGACGGCCAAACCAAGTATTCGCGCGAGTGCGGGTAGGGTGTGGCGTAGGGTTATTGTGGTGTCTCGGCGAACGTTTTTGAGTGGACAGTAAGAGATTGTGGATTGGAGATTGGGCAGTTCCGCACCCGACCCAGTCTCCAATTCCCAATCCCCAATCTGCCGCCAAGCTAGTCTAGCCTTGGAGTTTCGATTATGTACAAACGTCAACAGCGCATTTTCGTCTGGTCGTTCCTGCTGCCCGGCCTGATCTTATACACCCTCTTTGTGGTCTATCCTTCGCTGCGAGGCATTCAGATCAGCCTCTACGACTGGTCGGGCTTGTCCATGAACATGAACTGGGTGGGGCTGGAGAACTTTGCCACGCTCTGGCGCGAATTTACCGATCCGGATGATTACTACAACATCCGGCTCTACCTATCGCACAATCTCTTTCTCTTCATCTTTAGCCTGATCACCATCGTGCTGGCGCTCGTGGCCGCGGCGCTGATCCACAACAAGCCGCGCGGCTACAACGTTTTTCGCATCACCTACTTCTTTCCCAACGTGCTGGCGATCCCGGCGATTGCCGTGCTCTGGAGCATGACGCTCAACCCCGAATACGGCATTGTGAACGCCCTGCTCAAGGCCGTCGGGCTGGAGTCGCTGGCGCTGCCGTGGATGAGCCTGCAGTACGAGCTGCCCTTTTTCCGGCTCGGCCTGTACACGGTCGGCTTTATCATCATTTGGGGTGGCCTGGGCTGGTTTATGATTCTGTTCCTGGCCTCGATTCAAAACATCCCCAAGGAGCTGACCGAGGCCGCAGAAATCGACGGCGCGACCCGTACCCGCGCCTTCTTCGCCATCACCATTCCGCTGATCTGGGAGACGGTGCGCACGGTGATGATCTTCGCCGTGATCGGCGCGCTCAACACCTTTGCGCTCACCTTTGTCTTGTTCGAGCAAAATCCCAACAAGCACTCCGACGTGATCATGAATTATTACTACTGGCAGGCCTTTAGCAACAACAACTGGGGCTATGCCTCGGCCATTGTCGTGCTGATCTTCGTGGTCACGATGATCGCCTCGCTGCTGGCCTACCGCGTCTTCGAGCGGGATGCCGTGCAGTATTAGCGTGGGGCGAAGCGCCGCTTCGCCCCTCTTCAGGAGCCTATTCACCATGGCCAACACCAGCCCCATCGCCCAAACGGGCACGCCTCTCCAGCGCGCACCCGCCCGCGCCAACGCCACCGGCAGGTTGACGACGGTCGGCACGCAGACGATCTGGCTCGTTGTGCAGGCGCTGCTCTGGTTCTTCTGCTTCCTGGTCGTCTTCCCCCTGCTGTGGACGCTGCTGACTTCGCTCAAAACGAGCCGCGAGCTCTTTACCAGCACCTGGGGGCTGCCCGCCACGCCGCAGTGGAGCAACTACGCCCGTGCCTGGGAGCAGATGCAGGTGGGCAGCTACATCTTCAACAGCATTGGCGTCAGCGCCATCAGCATCTTCTTTATCATGCTCTTGAGCAGCATGATTGCCTACGTGCTGGCGCGCTACCAATTTCGCGGCAACCGCTTTCTCTTTTTCTACTTTATTGCGGGCATGATGGTTCCCGGCTTTCTAGGCATGATTCCCGCTTGGTTTCTCCACCGCTCGCTTGGCACGCTCGGCTCGCGCTGGGGGCTGATCATTCAGTACACGGCGGGCGGCCTGCCCTTCACCATCTTCTTCCTCTACAGCTTTTTCAAAACGCTGCCCAGGGAGATGGAAGAATCCGCCATCATCGACGGCGCGACGCTCTACCAGGTCTTTTTCCGCGTCATGCTGCCGCTGGCGCGAGGGGGCATTCTCACCATCGCCGTCTTCAACTTCCTCGGCGTCTGGAATGAATATCTGTGGGCGCTGGTCACAATCTCCGCGGACGCGCGCAAGACGCTGCCGCTGGGCATGGCCAACCTGCTCCAGCAGTCCCAGTACGCCACCGATTGGGGCGCGCTCTTTGCCGGTTTCGTCATCATGCTCGTGCCAACTTTTCTGGTCTACGCCATCTTTCAGCACAAGCTTACCGAAGGCATTACCGTCGGCGCACTCAAGGGATAGCGTCCTCAGTCACCATTCGCGCCTTTCATCCCGGAATGAGACACGCAAAGCCGAAAAGCTTAACGCAATAATTTTGCCACGAGGATTTCGCTACAATGAGCAGAATTGCAAAGCCGCAGCCCAATCCGCCAAAAGGCGTTCGCTTTCAGCAGGATACGCTTTTCCGCCTTGGGCACTATGGTGACAACTGGTGCCTCGCCTGGGCGGCGGATGATTCGCAAATTACGGCCATGGACGATGGCAATTGGATCGAGGAGGGCGAGAAGCGGAAGTACCACAACCGTCTCTATCATATCCTTGGCGAGGCCAACAGCTTCACCAGAGAGGACGTGCCCAATTATCCCGATTTCCGCGTGGGGGATGGCGGCTGGTTTGGTTACGGCATCGTCTCCGTCGAGGGCATCCTCTACGCCGCCGTATCCAAAACGCCGGGCCACAAGTGGAGCGGGCCGTTCCCCGGTGTAAAGCTGCTTCGCTCTGCGGACAACGGTCAAAGCTGGCAGCGCGTGGATCGCGCGGGCGGCCTGCGCCCGTTAACGCCCTTTGACCCGGCCCGACATTCCACCGATCTCAGCGAGATGTTCTTTTGGCAAGAGGCCGGTCTGCCCCACAAGGCGCAAGTTGCCTACCCCTTCTCCTATTTCGACTTTGTTCAATGTGGGCGCGACAATCGCGCCGCGCAAGATGAATATCTCTACATCTACGCGCCGGAAGGGGCACAGGCACATCGCTTGCTCTTAGCCCGCGTGCCCAAAGATAAGCTGGGGATTCGTGATGCCTGGCAATTTTTTAGTGGGTATGCCCAAAATCAGCCGCAGTGGTCGCCCGCAATTGAGGAGCGACGGGCGGTGCATCTCTTTCCAGAACAAAGCCAGGATGGTCACTATTTTGGCTGGTACTCCTGGCTGCCCTCGGTGGTGTGGAACGAGGGCTTGCAGCTCTACATCATGGTCAACGGGGGAACCTACGCGGGGCACGGAATGAGCGATGCTGACGAGGATTACTACCACTCCTGGATGCATACCAAAACGGGAAGCCTGGGATTTTGGTACGCAACGCAACCTTATGGGCCGTGGCAGCAATTTTTCTACACCGACTACTGGGTTGCCGATAGCCCGGCGAATCTAACCTATCAGCCCAAGCTCTCGCCCAAATGGATCAGTGAATCGGGTCGAGAGATGGTTTTGATTTGGTCCGACGCCATGAGGAACGAAGCGGGCAAATCACACACCATAAACTACCACTGGAATCAGATGTCCATCTCGATTGAGCTTGACAATGCTTATCCCACGGGTGCACCTGGCTAAATTGCACATTACCCAATCATGGCAGACCAACCTTACATCGTCCAACCCGTGCGCAAGGCGCTGGAGCTGCTCGACTGTCTGGCCGAGGAGCAGCGCGCGCTCTCGCTCAAAGAAATCTCCTATCTCGCGGGATTTCCCAAGGCGACCACCTACAAGTATCTCTGTACCCTTCAGGCTGCGGGGCTGATTGCACGGGACGACAGCACCAACCTCTACCGCCTGGGCACGCGACTGTGGGAGCTGGGCCAGCTGGTCGGCGGGCAGCTCGACGTGTGCAAAGTCGCGCTGCCGCACATGCAGCATCTGCGCGACGAATTTAACGAGACGGTTAACCTTGGGGTGCTGGAGGGGCTGGATGTGGTCTACGTGGAGATGGTGGAAAGCCGGCTCTCGTTGCGAATGCAGGCGCGGCTGGGCAGCCGCGACCCCGCCTATTCGACGGCCATGGGCAAGGCGATTGTGGCCCATCTGCCAATGGAGCAGTGGCAGCACCACCTGCCCGTTCAGCTTCAAAAGCGCACGCCGCAGACCATTACATCGTTGGAAGCCTTGCAGCTCGATTTGCACCAGACGCGCGCGCGCGGCTTCGCCCGCGACTGCGAGGAGAACGAGGCGGGCGCTCGTTGCGTCAGCGCCCCGGTATTTGATGCCCGCTGCGTGCCCATTGCCGCCATTAGCCTCGCTGCGCCCGCCATGCGTTTTGAAGATGGGCTGGAGCCGCGCGTGGCCGAGGCGGTGATGGAAGCGGCACGCCAAACCTCAACCCGATTGGCTTCGACAAAATCAGAATAAAAAAACGTTCGGTCCAGCACATTTGAGGAGCAGTTCTCCTATGCAGACAAAGCAGCCGTGGAAAGTGGGCTTGGTCGGGGCGCGACGTGGCTCGTCGCTCGTGCGGCCCTTTGAGCTGTTCCCCGAAACGTCCATCTATGCGCTCTGTGATTTGGAGGCGGCGCGGCTGGCCGAGACGGGGCGTGCGTTGGAGGTGGACGAGGCGCAACTGTTTACCGACTTCGAGACAATGCTGGCCACGGACATCGACATCGTCGTGGTGGGGACGCCGATTCAGCTTCATGCCAAACAGGCCATTGCTGCGATGGAGGCGGGCAAGCACGTGCTGAGCGAAGTCACGGCAGCCTATACGCTGGACGACTGTCAGCGCCTGGTCGACGCGTTGCGGCGCACCGGGCAGGTGTACATGATGGCCGAGAACATGTGCTATCTGCACTACATTCGGCAGTGGCGCGAGTGGATCGCGCGCGGGCGGCTGGGCGACATTTTCTACGCCGAGGGCGAATATATCCACAACATTCAGCACCTGCTGCGCAACGAAGGCAGCGGTGAGGCGTACTGGCGCATCGAGCGCCCGCCGATCTACTACTGTTCACACAGCCTCGGCCCGCTGCTCATGCTGATGGACGACCGCGTGGTGCAGGCGATGGGCGTCGCTGCAGGCTACGGCATCATGCCCGACCTCGGCCCCGGCTGCTTAAATATGGAGGTGGCGCTTTTTAAGACGGAGAAGGGTGCGGTGATCAAGCTGCTGCGCAGCCAAGTGGCCCATCGCGAGCCACCCATGCACTTCTACTCGCTCTACGGCACGCGCGGCTCCGTGGAAAACGACCGCGCCGGCGGGCACGATGGCGGCACGGGCAAGCTCTTCGTCCACGCGGAACACGCGGGCGACAAACGCTTCGAAGCCATCGACTGCCCCGTCTCCGACCCCGCTGCGCCGCCCGAAGCCACATCCGGCGGCCACGGCACAACGGAGTACTACTTGGTGCGCGATTTCATCAACGCCGTGGAGGGCCGCATTCCATCGCCCATCGATGCGGTGCGCGCCGCCGAATTTACGGCTCCCGGCATCTGTGCCCACGAGTCGGCACTGAAGGGCGGCGTGTGGGTCGATGTGCCGCGGTTCAAGTAAACTCTTGTCAATCTAGGTAGGTCGCGCGCAGCAGACACCATTAGATACTCGCTGCCTTTGTAAACTCGTTCGCATTACCAAATCTTTTCACTTTGTGTTTCTCAAGGAGATAACTATGTCAGCAAAACGTTTTACCAGCACCTCAATCTTGGCACGACGACGCACGCTGTTAAGTGCGCTGCTCGTTGTGCTCAGCGTGCTCTGGCTGTCGGCCTGCTCCAGCGCCGCGCCCCCAGCCGCCGACGAGCCCGTCGCGGACGCAGATGCCGCTACCGCTGCCGAGACGGACGGCCCACAGATGGGTGGTGTTTACCGTGCGGCCTTTGGCGAAGACACCGTTGTTGATGATGTCGACGCCGCCACGGCCTTTGGCTGGGCGGACTGGTGGGCATCCAACGCCATGATCTATAACCGGCTCTACGGCTTTGATGACGTGGGCAACATTGTGCCCGAGCTAGCCGCCGAGCTGCCCGAAGTCAGCGAGGATGGGCTTGTTTACACGATCGAGCTGCGCGAGGGCGTGCTCTTCCACAACGGCGAAGAGATGAAGGCGGATGACGTCAAATTCAGCTTTGACCGCGGCGCCGATCCAGCTCTGCAGAGTCCGGCGGCAAGCTACAACAGAAATATCGTCGGCGTTGATGAAGTGCAGGCGGGCGAAGCGGACGACGTTTCTGGCGTTCGGGTAATCGATGACTACACGGTGGAATTTACGCTGAAGGAGCCGCAGTCGGTCTTCCCCGCCGTCTTGGGCATCAGCATCAACGGCATTGTGCCGCGCGAAGCTGTGGAAGCAGCAGGCAACGATTGGGGCACGGAGGTTGCGATTGGCACGGGTCCATTCAGGTTTGTGGAAATGCGCCCCAGCGATGCGGTAATCTTCGAGCGATTCGATAACTACTTTCGCGAAGGGTTGCCCTATTTGGATGGTGTCGAAATTTACATGCAGCAGCAGCCGGAGGTAAGCGTGCTGCGCTGGGAGAGCGGTGAATTGGAGATGGTGGACGGCGTGCCCGCCGCAGAAATCAGCCGCATTAGCGCAGACCCCGAACTGTCCGATCAGCTCTTGAGCGTGCCTTCCAACGTCTTCTACTACATGCAGCTGGCGGACAACGTCGAGCCCTTTACCGACCCTCTCGTGCGGCAGGCCATTGCCATGGCGATCGACAAGCAAGCGCTGGCGGACTCCATGGGCGTTAGCGCCGCGCGCGTGCAGCAGGGGCTTTACACACCCAACGTCTCGCAGCACGACCCCGACTTCGAGAGCGACTACCAATACGATCCCGAAGCCGCGCAGGCGCTGCTGGCCGAGGCGGGCTACGCCGACGGTCTCCCTGGCATTGATTACTGGATCGGTGGCGTGCAGGGTACACAGGGACAAATTATTCAGTCCGATCTCGCCGAAATCGGCATCGAGGTCAATATCTTGCAGGGCGACTACAGCCTTTACAAAGATCGAATTGAGTCCGGTGAGATTCCGATAGTAACGTGGGGCTACGCGCCAGATTTCCCAGATGGTTACCCTTTTGTGGCCGATCGCTTTGCGTGCGAGTCTACGCCGCCGCCCCCCCCCTCGGCCTACTGCAACGAAGAGGCGGACGAGCTTGTTCAGCAGACAAATGGCTTGTCGATGAACAGCGAAGAACGAACGGAGCTCTTTCGGCGCGTTCAGGAGATTGTGGTCAATGAAGATGCTTACCTGATCCCACTCTACAACCGCAACAGCATCGGACTGCGTCAGCCCTACGCTTACAACGATAGCTTCCATCGCGTCTATGATTTGCCCGCTATGGAGAACGTCTGGATGGAGCAGGAATAGTTTGGCACCGGCTACGGCTGCCTCGTTAAGGCAGCTGTAGCGGCTACCCTATTACAGCGTCAAGAAAGTTTTCCGGTAAAAAGCCCTCATCCCCAACCCTTCTCCCATCCTGGGAGAAGGGAGCAAAAAAGTCCCCCTCTCCCAGGATGGGAGAGGGGCTAGGGGTGAGGGCGAGAATGCCCCACAACTTCCTTGAAGCTAACCTATACATTCCGCGACGAAAATTCTATGTCTAGCTTTGTTACACTTGACGAAAGCCTGGCCACCTCCGCGAAAGAGCAGTCCGCCAGCGAGCAGGCCTGGTGGGTGGTCGCGCTGCTGCGGTTGACGCAACAACGCATCAGCATGACTGCCGCCGCGCTGCTGCTGTTGATCGGGCTGGCCGCAATTTTTGCGGGCGTGGTCTCGCCCCATGATCCGCTGGAGCAGTTTCGCCAGGATGGGCTGATCAGCGGCCTGCCCGTGGGGCCGAATGCGCAATTCTGGCTGGGCACGGACGGCCTGGGGCGCGACATGTTGAGCCGCCTCATCTATGGTGCGCGCGTTACGCTGACCGTGGGGCTGGTGGCGAGCGTGATCTCGGTCTTCGTCGGTCTGGTCTACGGCAGCACGGCGGCGCTGGCCGGCGGCGCGGTGGACAACATTCTGATGCGCCTGGTCGATGCGGTGATGAGCCTGCCCTCGCTCTTCGTCATTATGCTCTTCATCGTCATCTTAGGGCAGAGCGTGCTAATTACGATCGCGGTGATTGCCATGGTGGGATGGACCTTTCCGGCGCGCGTCTTTCGCGCCGAGGTGGTGTCGCTCAAGGAGCGCGACTACATCGTCGCCGCGCGCAGCCTGGGGGCCTCCAACGTCGAAATATTTCTGTGGCACATCCTGCCGCAGGTCTTGCCGCTGGCCGTGATCTACACGGGCTTGGGCGTGCCCGGCGCGATTTTTGCCGAGGCGGGGCTGAGCTTTTTGGGGCTGGGCATTCCGCCACCACTGCCCGCCTGGGGCGGCATGATGCAGGATGGATTGTCCTACTACCGCGCCGCGCCGCTGTTGGTGCTGCTGCCCGGCTTTGCCATTATGATCACCGTGATCTGCTTCAATTTGCTTGGCAACGGCCTGCGCGATGCGCTCGACCCCACGGTGGATTAATATGATTTCTTTCATCCTACGCCGATTTTTCTGGCTGCTGATCACGATGCTGCTGGTCTCTGTCGTCTCCTTCGTGCTCGTCTTCGTGACGGGCGATCCCGCCGTGATGATGACGCCGACCAAGCCCGGCCAACAGCCCGACCCCGCGCTGGTGGAGACGATTCGCCAGCAGTACGGGCTGGACCAGCCGATTCCTGTGCAGTACGTGCGCTATATGGGCCGCCTGTTACAGGGTGATCTTGGTGAATCGTACTACTTTCGGCGACCCGTGCTCGAATTGCTCACGGATAAGTTTCCCACCACCGCCACGCTGGCCGCGCTGATCATGGTGACGGCGCTGCTCATTGGCATCCCGCTGGGCGTTATCGCCGCCGTGCGCCGCAATTCGCTGGTGGACCGCGCCATCCTCTTCTACTCGACCGTTATGATTTCGGTGCCGTCATTTTTTCTGGCCTTGGTGCTAATTTTCTTTCTCTCCTACCAACTGCGCTGGTTTCCCTTGGGCGGGACGGGCAGCCTGCGCCACTACGTTTTGCCAGTCATTAGCGTCGCACTGCCCACTTCGGTGGGGTACGCGATTTTTTTGCGCACCAATATGCTCAACGCGCTCTCCGCCGAGTATGCCCGCGCTGCCCGCAGCAAAGGGCTCTCGCGCAGCAAGGTTAACTACAAGCACGTGCTGCCCAACGCGCTGATTCCCGTAGTCAACCTGGCGAGCCTGGACATGGCCTACCTCCTCACTGGCATTGTGCTTATTGAGCAGGTCTTCAACATTCCAGGCATTGGCCTACAGGTGCTGCAAGCCGTGCGGGTGCGCGACGTGCCGGTTGTGATGGGCAGCGTTTTCTTTGGCGCAATCCTAATTGGCATCGGCAACCTCGTCGCCGATATCATCACCGCGCGCCTCGATCCGCGCATTCGACTGGGAGAGTAATTGTGATGACCATCAACGCCATTCCCGACGAGCGCACCGTGCCCAACCGCGCGCAGGAGCAAGCGTGCGACAAGCGCAACATCCGCCACCAGCGGCAGATGCGTCGCGACAGCTCGCCGCAGATGCTGCACGTGCCGCGTTATCTGGCCCCGCCCCTGCACGACACGTTTGATGTGGCCCAGGAGCCGCCGGTTATCGATTTCGCCATCGTGCAGTTGACGCCCGAATATCTCGACGAAGGCGACGACGAAACGGCCGTCTACGGCGGCTGGGGGCCAAACGTGCGCGGGCCGGATGACGGCTGCTATTTTGCCATCGGCAACCACCAGGGCAACGGGGGTGCGAATGCGTTCTTGCTGCGCTACGATCCGCAGCGCAAAATTCACGAAACGGTGCTGAATTCGCGCGATGTTTGCGGCTGGAGCGGCAACGATTTTGGGGATGGCAAGCTCCACGGCTCGCCCGACATTGCGCCCAATGGCGAGCTGTGGCTGCTTACTTTTTATGGGCCGTATCCCCAACCGGCAGATTGGGGCGGAAGCTATCCCGGCGGGCGGCTTCTGCACGCCAACATTTTGACGGGGGAACGCGAATTCCTCGGCTCGCCCGTGTCGGACGAGAGCTGGCCGATCCACGCCTGGGATTGGCAGCGAGAGCGGCTCTACGCCGTCGGTGAATGTGGCCTGTACGAGCACGACAAATTTGGCGACAACTGGCCCGGCGCTGGACCGTGGGACTACGGCCAATTCTTGGTCTACAACACGGCAGCGCGCGAAGTGATTCACGCCGCCGTGCCCGAAGTCGTTACAAACGGCCAGCGCGAACGGCTGCACTGGTTTCGCCGCGGCCTGCTGTTGGATCGCGAGACGGGCCGCGTCTACGGCTCGGAATCAACGCCGCCCCACCGCATCGCCCGCTATGATCCGGAGACCAATGCCTTTTGCTGGCTGCAGTCGCGCCTGGCCGCGCCGCTCCACCACTGGCAAAACCAGAAAACTCGCGACGGCGCATTCTGGTGCTTTGATCAGGATGGGGGGTTCTATAAATTTTGGCCCGATGCCGACCGAGTCGAATCGCACGGCGCAAACTGGGGCAGCGGCGAGTACGTCGTCAATCTCTGCCTCAGCCCCGGCGAGCGCTTCGTCTACTACGCCGTTGCCACGGACATCAGCAGCGCGCGCCACGGCATGCCCATTGTGCAGTACGACACGCGGACGCGTCGTAAAAAGGTGCTGGCCTTCCTCGTTGATTTCTACTTGGCAACGTATGGCTACGGCATAAGCAACGCCTATGGACTGTCGATCAGCAAGGACGGCGGGTCGCTCTTCCTGCACGTCAACGGCCAATTTTGCGCCGCGCGCGACGAAATCGGCTATGGCCGCCCGGCCCTCTTGGAAATTCACATTCCCGAAAGCGAGCGTCGCGAATGACTGACACCACTCTCCATGCCGGGGCCTACCGCAGCAACATCACCGGCCCCCTTGGCATCGCCATTGAGGCCGACTACACGGAAAAGCGCGCCACCGACATCTTGGACGAGCTTTATGCCAATGCGCTCGTTCTCGACGATGGCCAGACCGAGGTCGCGCTTGTCTCTGTAGACGTGTGCAGCATCAACGCCGAGATTGTGCGCGCCGTCGCCGCACAGGTCGAGGCGCGCTGCGGTCTGTCAGCCGACAACATTCTAATCACGGCGACGCACACCCACGGCGCGCCCGCCGTCAACGAAGAGGTGTTGGAGCTCTATCAGATTTCCCGCGAGTACGTCCACTACTTTACGCAGCAAATCGTGACCGCCATCTGCCTGGCCCATCGACGCAAACAGCCAGCGCGTCTTGGCGTGGGCCGCGGCGAACACGGCGACTACACCTTCAACCGGCGCCTCCGCCTGCCCAACGGCACGGTCATCATGAACTGGTTTGATAAGACGCTGCTGCGGGAGGCGGAGCCGCTGGCTGGTGTTGACCCCGAACTGCTCGTGCTCAAGCTAGCATCGGAGGCGAGCGGGGAGCTCATTGCCCTGCTGGTCAACTACACCAATCACAACAATGCCGCGCCCGGCGGAGCCATTACCTCGGACTTTGCGGGCGTGATGAGCGACGAGCTGCGGCGCATCTACGGCGAGCAGCTGGTGGTGCTCTTCACGCCGGGCGCAGCGGGCGACATCAACTGGATCGACCACAGAGATTTTGACCAGCGCAGCCCCGCGCTCTACCGGCGCATTGGCCGCAGCTTGGCGGGCGCCGTCCTGACGATTGAGGCCAAGATGCGCTATTCAAACAACACCGAGCTGGCGCTGACGCACAAAACGCTCTCGATTGCCGAGCGCCCGCTGCGCGAGTTCGACTGGCGCGACGAACCGACTTACCCAAAGGACGAAAACGGTCAGCCCTCGTTCATGGGCACGTACACGCTGCCCAACGACCGCCGCGAAATCGGCCAAGTCGAGCAGCCCGTTCACGAAGTGGCGGTCTGCGCGCTCGCCATTGGCGACGAAATCGGCCTGGTGACCAACCCCACCGAATACTTCGTGGACTTTGGCCTCGATATCAAAGCGCGCTCGCCCTTTGCGTACACCCTGGTTTGCGAGCTGACCAACGGCTGGGCAGGCTATGTGCCCACGCAGAAGGCGCTGCACGAGGGCGGCTACGAATCGCGCAAAATTCCGAACAACAGCCACCTCGCGCTCGACGCGGGCGACCAGATTGCCGAGGCCAGCGTCGAGCTGCTGCACGCGCTGCACGAGCGGCACCTCTCGTGATTGGTTGGGCTGCAACATTGCCGCAGCCCAACCAATCACATCAGCAAACGCCGATCGCCAGGAGCATTTATGTCAACGAACGCCGCAAACATTCTCGAAGTTAGCAATCTCAAAACGCACTTCTTTACCGAAGAAGGCATTGTGCAAGCCGTAGATGGCGTGGATTTCACCGTGCGCGAGGGGGAAATTCTGGGCATTGTCGGTGAATCGGGCTGTGGCAAAAGCGTGACGTCATATTCGATTATGGGGCTGGTCTCGCCGCCCGGCCGCGTCATCGACGGCCGCGTACTGTTCGACGACCGGAACCTGCTTGAGCTTTCCGAGCGCGAGATGGATCGGCTGCGCGGCGACCGCATCTCCATGATTTTCCAGCAGCCTCATTCTGCGCTTAACCCCGTCTACTCCGTGGGCGAGCAGGTGGCGGAGGTGCTGCACGTACACAAAAACGAGCAGGGGAAGAACGTTTGGCAGGAGACTATTGAGCTGCTGCGGCTGGTCGGCATTCCCGATCCGGAGAGCAAAGCACGCGCCTACCCCCACGAACTCTCCGGCGGGCAGGCGCAGCGTGTGATGATTGCCATCGCGCTGGCCATGCAGCCCCAGCTGCTCATCGCCGACGAACCCACCACGGCGCTCGACGTGACCATCCAGGCGCAAATTCTCGACCTGATCCGCGAGCTGCGCCGTCGCCTGGGCACGGCGGTGATTCTCATTACGCACGATCTGGGCGTTATCGCCGAGATGGCGGATCGGGTGGCCGTAATGTACGCGGGCCAAATTGTAGAGCAGGCGGACGTCAAGACGCTCTTTCGAGAGCCCAAGCACCCATATACCAAGGGGCTGATTCGCTCGATTCCCGTGCTGGGCCACGTGACCGAGCGCCTGGACACGATTCCCGGCGTCGTGCCCCAGCTGATCGATTTGCCAATGGGTTGCCGCTTTGCGGATCGCTGCGAAGCACGTGTTGAACACGAGCTGGAGATCTGTGCCAGACAGACGCCGCCGCTGGCCCCAACCGCCCCGACGCACAACGCACGCTGCTGGCTTTACCACGATGCGCCGGGGCATGAAGCGCCGCTGGTCGAGCGGAATCGAGCCGCGGTTGGCAGTTAGGCCGTTCCAAGAAATTGAGTATACAGGGGAAGTGACGTTTCACCCCCTCCCATCCTCCCCCAACATGGGGGAGGGGCCGATTCTTCGTCGGTTCAGTCGCGGCTCCCTCCCCACTATGGGGAGGGCTGCGCTCTCGCGTTGCTCGCGAGCGGGGTTCCGCTACAAATCCCCCCACTCTCTGCATGGCCCTGCGTAATTATTTTCTTGGAATAGCCTTAGGGATTTAACCACACATCGCTTTGACAAAATTAACGGTGACCCGCCCGTCCCCCGGAGCTAAAGTAGAACGAGCATAATGGCAAACGAAACAACATCCGCCGCTGAACCGCTGGTGCGCGTGCGCAATCTCAAAAAATACTTCCCCGTGCGCAGCGGCTTTCTGCGCCGCGTTACCGGCCATGTGCAGGCGGTGGACGGCGTTAGCTTTGACATTGCGGCGGGCGAGACGCTGGGGCTGGTCGGCGAATCGGGCTGTGGCAAAAGCACGACGGGGCGCGTGCTGCTGCGTCTGCTGGAGCCGACGAACGGCGAGATCGAGGTCGATGGCGAAGATGTGCTTGCGCTGCGGGGCAGCGCGCTCAAGCAGATGCGGCGCAACATGCAGCTCGTCTTCCAAGACCCCTACGCCTCGCTCGATCCGCGCATGACTGTTGTCGATTCGATTGCCGAGGGGCTGCGCATTCACCGCATGGGCACGGCCAAAGAGCGCTTCGACAAGGCAGTGGAAATTCTGCAAAGAGTGGGGCTGCAGGCTCACCATGCACGGCGCTATCCCCACGAATTCTCCGGTGGCCAGCGGCAGCGCATTGGCATTGCGCGTGCGCTCGTGCTCCAGCCCCGCTTTATCGTCTGCGACGAGCCCGTCTCCGCCCTCGACGTCTCGATCCAGGCGCAGGTGCTCAACCTGCTTAAAGATTTGCAGGAGGAGTTTGGGCTGACGTACCTCTTCATCGCCCACAACCTGAGCGTTGTCGAAAATATTTCGGATCGGGTGGCGGTGATGTACCTGGGGCGCGTCGTCGAGCTAGCGGATCGCGACGAGCTCTTCCGCAACCCGCTGCATCCGTACACCCAAGCGCTCATTTCGGCCATCCCGCTGCCCAACCCGGAAATTGAGCGCAAACGCATCATCCTGGAGGGCGACGTACCCAGCCCTGTCGATCCGCCCAAGGGCTGCCGCTTCCACCCGCGCTGCCCCATCGCCATCGAGCAGTGTTCACGCGAGACGCCCCCCTTTGAGGAATTGCGCCCGCGACATTGGGCTGCCTGCTGGCGAGCGGGCGAGGGCTTGTAAACGCGGCGGGCGAGGTAGCAGCCAACCTCATTCAAGTTGAGAGACGGAATAAAACACAGCAAATTACTCCTGATCCAAGGCTATGCAGCGTCGGCATTGTCCGGCACCAGCGCCACGCAGTCGACTTCGATCAACATGCCCGGCGGCAGCCCCGCCTGAACCGTGGTGCGGGCCGGGTACGGCTCGCTGAGATAAGTCTTGTAGAGTTCGTTCATCTCGCCAAAATCGCCCAAATCGGCGAGAAAGATGCCGACGCGCACGGCGTTGGCCCAATCCGTCCCCGCGGCCTCCAGCAGCGTGGTGACGTTGTCGAAGGCAAGGCGCGCCTGCTCGGCAAAGGAGCCAAGCCGCAGCTCCCCGCTCGCCGGGTCGACGGGGCCTTGGCCGGAAATGTAAAGGGTGGGGCCGCTGGCGAGGATCGCGGGCGAATAAATGCCCAAGGGCGGCGCGCCCTGGTCGGACGTGATTTGTTTGCGCATGAGGTGGTTCCTTTTTGAGAGTTGATAGATTTTCATCATAACACGGAGTCGACCATGAGCGAACAGCTTTTCACCGCCACCCCATTCACCCCGCGCCACTCCTTCACCGACGGCATCGAAGGCCCCGCCTGTGACGCGGCAGGCAACGTCTACGCCGTCAACTACGCGCGGCAGGGAACCATCGGCAAGGTGACGCCCGACGGCGAGGGCAGCGTCTTCGTCGAGCTGCCAGAGGGCAGCGTCGGCAACGGCATTCGCTTTAATAGCACGGGCGACATGTTTATCGCCGATTACACCGGCCACAACATTCTGTGCGTGGATATGGCAACCCGCGCCCTCAGCGTCTACGCCCACGACGACGCGCTCAATCAGCCCAACGATATTGCCATCAGCGCCGACGGCGTGCTCTTCGCCAGCGACCCGAAGTGGAGCGACGACACGGGCCAGCTCTGGCGCGTGGGCCACGACGGGCGCTTTGTGCTGCTCGAAAAAAATATGGGCACGACCAACGGCGTCGAAGTCAGCCCGGATGAGCGCACGCTCTACGTCAACGAAACGGCGCAGCAGCGTATCTGGGCCTACGATTTATCGCCGCAGGGCGACATCAGCAACAAGCGGCTGCTAATTCAGTTTGATGAGCACTTTTTGGACGGGATGCGCTGCGACGTGGCGGGCAATCTCTACGTCACGCGCTGGGGCGGCGGCTTCGTAGACAAGGTGTCGCCAGCGGGCGAGGTGGTTCAAAAAATTATGCTGCACGGCGAAAAATGCACCAACCTCACCTTTGGCGGGCCGGATGGTCGCACCGTCTACGTCACCGTCGCCGACACGGGGCAAATCGAGCGCTTCCGCGCCGATCAGCCTGGTCGGCTGACGCCGACGCAGCGCGACCAGTAGGCGCTGCTTCCAGCTGCGCAATCAAAATTTGTCCCTTCGCGTTGCAGTGCGAAGGCAAGGCCATCAACCGTGCGGCTGCAAGCTGCACCCACAGCTGCGGAAACCTCATGCGACTATCCAGAAAAATTGTCCTCATCACCGGCGGCGGCTCGGGCATTGGGCGGGTCATTGCGCAACGCTTTGCGGCGGAGGGTGCGAGCGTCGTCGCACTCGATTTGGTGGGTGCTCGGGCGCGGGAGACGGTGCGGCTGCTTGCCCACCAAATCGACAATAATGACGCGGCGCATCTGGCTATCGAAGCGGACGTGTCGAATGGCGAGCAGGTCGACGCGGCGGTGCGGCGGACGCTCGATACATTTGGCTCCATCGACATTCTCGTCAACAACGCGGGCCTCTCCGCGGGCGACGACATTCGCACCATCGACGAAGCGACGTGGGACCTAAACCTGAACGTCGTGCTCAAGGGCGCGTTTCTCTGCACCAAAGCCGTGCTGCCCGCGATGATCGAGCGGCGGCGCGGGGCCATCGTCAACATTGCCTCGGTCAACGGGATGATGGGCTTGGGCGAGGAGGCCTACAGCGCAGCCAAAGCGGGGGTGATTAACTTGACGCAAAATCTGGCGGTCAAGTACGGCCAGTTTGGCGTGCGCGCCAACGTAATCTGCCCGGGCACGGTGCGCACGCCGATTTGGCAAGAGCAGGTGGAGGAAACGCCAGACATTTTCGAGCGGCTCGCGCAGTGGTATCCGCTCGGTCGCGTGGGCGAGGCGGAGGATATCGCGAATGCCGCGCTCTTTTTGGCTTCGGACGAAGCGGCCTGGATCACCGGCACCACGCTCCCCGTGGATGGTGGCCTAACGGCAGGCAGCTACGGCATGATGCGGGCGCTGGGTGGGGTGTGAGCGTAGAGTTATAAAGAGGGTTAGGATACGGAAATGTACGGAGAAGCGTGGATTTATCTAGCAGAATGGTAAACCTGTGGACACGTTTAACCCTAAAATCAGCAAATTAAAAGCCCGCCACGACAGGCGGACTTATCAAGTACCAGTTCTAAGTTGAAAGCTATGCCCGCGCCGTTAACACCTGCCCAATATCCTGTGGAGAGGCTTCTAGGGCAAACAGCGATTTGACCAGCAAGTCTACCGAAACCGACGGATCACCCTTTTCCATCTTGGCGACCCTCGATTGGCTAGAGCCAATTTTGCCAGCCAACTGCGTCTGTGTAATATCGCTTTCTTTCCGGCGTTGCTTGAGGTAGCCACTGAGCGCTAATTTTAGCTCAATATATGCTGATTCTTCGGGGGTTAACCCCAAAAAATCTTCAACCGTTGTGGAGACCCAGCCTTTTTCTTCTAATCGCTTGCGCTTATCTGCATTCATACTGTCTGTCCTAATTCTAGGGCTCATCATACTTCTTAAGCCGATTCTTACATGCCTTTTTGATACTTTCAGGAGTCTGTGAAGTCTTCTTTGAAAAAATTTCTAAAATAATAATGGCGTCTACATCAATACGATAAATGATTCTCCATGTCGAATCTAGATCTTTGATTCTCAGTTCGTGGCAGCGTTTTCCAATTGTTGTCATTGGCTTTGAGTCAGGCATAGAAAGAATCTCGCCTTGCTGTAACTGCCGGAGCAAATAACCTGCTCTGAGTCGAGCCTTTTCTGAAAGAGGTGGCGTTTTTATTTCACCTTTAAGAAAGAATAGTTCCTTGTTTTGTAGATGGTCTTCTGCGCTTTTGCTCATGCTTGTGCTTTCTGTATTTGTACAAAATTAAGTACTTATCATTCATCATAAATTTCCTATCACTACACACCAGTCTGTGTAAAATTATGTCATGTATGACATATTGTAACATGTGTGATATTGCTTGTCAAGTGCAATACCCAGATTTCAGATTGGACGGCATACAAAGGTGACGCAGAACAACTCAACGGCTTCAATTTATAAAAAGCTATGTGTAAATTTCCCCCTCCAATCAAAAACCAAAGGAATCCCCAATGAATAAATGGAGCCAATCCCAAGCGCTTTTTGAGCGCTCGCAGAAATCGCTGGCCGGTGGCGTAAGCAGCAACGTGCGCATTGCGGCCAAGCCGCTGCCGCTCTTTTTTGAGAGCGCATCGGGCGCGTGCATGACGGACGTCGACGGCAACGAGTACATTGACTACACGCTGGCCCAGGGGCCGATGATCTTGGGCCACTCGCCCGCGGCGGTCTTGGACGCCGTAAATATGGCCATGCGCAAAGGGCAGCTTTACGCCGGGCAGCACCAGCTGGAAATCGACGTGGCCGAGCAGATGGTTGAGCTGGTTCCCTGTGCCGAACTCTGTCGCTTTGGGCTGAGCGGCTCGGAGATGGTGCAGGCGGCCATGCGCCTGGCCCGTGCGGTGACCGGTCGCCGCAAAATTTTGCGCTTCGAGGGCCACTACCACGGCTGGTTTGACAACGTGCTCGTCAGCCTCGCGCCTTCGCTGGACAAAGCTGGACCGCGCGAACGACCAAACGTGCTGCCCATGACCAACGGCCAAACGCTCAGCGCGCTCGACGACTTTGTGGTGCTGCCGTGGAACGACCTCGCGCTCGTCGAGCAGTTGTTCGATGAGATGGGGGACGAGATCGCCGCGATCATGACGGAGCCAATGATGTGCAACACGGGCGCGATCCCGCCGGAGCCGGGCTTCCTGCAGGGGCTGCGCGACCTGTGCAACCAGCACGGCGCGCTGCTTTATTTCGACGAAACGATTACCGGCTTTCGCCTGGCGCTGGGCGGCGCGCAAGAGCGCTTTGGCGTGACGCCCGACCTGGCGAGCTTTGCCAAGGCGATGGCGGGCGGCTTTGCCAGCGCCGCGCTCGTAGGCAAGCGCGACCTGATGCAGCGCTTCGCCGAGGATGTCAACCACTCCGGCACCTTTAACAGCAACGTGATTTCGATGGCCGCTTCCGCCGCCACGCTCGCCGAGCTGCGGCGGAACGACGGAGCCGTCTACCGCCACATCGACAAAATTGGCAGCGCGCTGATAAGCGGCATCCGCGAGATCGCCCAGCGCCACGAGCTGCCGCTCCACGTACAGGGACTGCCCTGCGCCTTCCACCTCTCCTTTAACGAATCGCCCCCCATCCGCGACTACCGCGACTACGCCCAACACGCCGACAAGCAGCGCTACGAAGCCTTCACCGTCGGGCTGCTCGAACGCGGCGTGCGCGCCATCGGCCGCGGCGTGTGGTACGTGTCGGCGGCGCACACGGAGAAACACGTGGACAAAACACTGAGCGCAATGAAAGAGGCGGCTCGTGATGCGTGATGCGTGGTGCGTGAACTGGTAAACGTACACCGCAACATTGAACCGTGCTTCCGGTCAATCAACCGGTACACGCACCACGCACCACGCACCACGCACTAACTCCCAACCAATCTAATCAATCCCAACCCCAATCCCTTATGCTTATCATCGATTCCCACCTCGATCTTTCCTGGAACGCTTGCCAGTGGAACCGCAATCTGCTCGATTCTGCGCTGACGATTCGCGTGCAGGAGCTCTTTACGCCGGGCTTTGGCCGCGGCAATGGAACCGTGGCGCTGCCGGACATGCGCAAGGGCCGCGTCGCCGTCAGCGTGGCGACTTTGCTGACGCGCTCGACGGGCAACGCGTCGCCCAACATTGATTTCGCCTCAACGGCCCAGGCCTACGGCGTGTCGCAGGGGCAATTGGCCTACTATCGCGCGCTGGAGCAGCAGGGCCACGGCCGCGTGCTGGTCGACGCCGAGGGGCTGGACGCGCACATCGAGGAGTGGCGGGCGTGGGAAGCGGAGGCGGGCGAGACGTTGACCGCCGACACGCCGCCGCTTGGCTTTGTGATCAGCACCGAAGGAGCGGACGCGATTTTGCAGCCGGAGCAGCTCGAAGCGTGGCACGCGGCGGGCCTACGGCTGCTGGGGTTGACGCACTACGGCCCCGGTCGCTATGCGGGCGGCACGGGGGTGGACAGCGGGCTGACCGACATCGGCGCGCCGCTGCTGGCCGAGATGGCGAGGGTCGGCGTGCTGCTCGACCTGACCCACTGCTCGGACGCCTCGTTCTGGCAGGCGCTCGATCTCTACGACGGCCCGGTGCTCGCCAGCCACAACAACTGCCGCGCCCTCGTGCCCCGCCAGCGTGAGTTTAGCGACGACCAACTCCGTGCCATCATCGAGCGCGACGGCGTAATCGGCGTCGCGCTTGATGCCGCCATGCTCAAGCCCCACTGGGTCGTCGGCCAGAGCACCAACGCGGGCGTCACCCTCAACACGGTCATCGACCACATCGACCACATCCGCGACTTGGCGGGCAGCACGCGCCACATCGCCATCGGCAGCGATTTGGACGGCGGCTTTGGTCAGGATCAGTGCCCGCAGGATTTGGAGACGATTGCCGATTTGCAGAAGCTGCCGGGGCTGTTGAAGGAGCGGGGGTATAGCGACGACGATGTCGCCGCAATTTGCCACGGCAACTGGCTGCGCTTTTTACGCGAGGCGTGGGAAGGCTAAAACTCACCTTGCGCACGAAGAAATGAAGCACTGCAGATCACCACACCTTCTCCCACTGGCGATTCTCGGCGGAGCGGTAGAGGGCGAGCGCCGTGCGCAATTCGCCGAGCGAGTATTCCGGGCTGGCGTCGAGCACCTTGCCATCCAGCACGGCCTGGGTAAAGTCGTCCAGCTCGTAGCCAAAGCTAGACCAGCGCCCTTCCGCCTTGTCCAAGATTACTTGGCCGTCGGGGTGTTCTTGATCAAAAAGCAGCAGTCGACCCTCGCGCCCTTGTTCGATAACCAGCTCGCCCAGCGTCCCCGTCACGCGGAAGTCTTCGCTTGGGCCGAGAAAGGCCCCGGCGTGGAGCGCATCGAAGAGGGCTACGGTTCCCGATTGAAAGCGCAGCAGCGCGCGCGCCAAGGATTCGCCCTCCATCTCCGCCAGCGGATGGCCGGTGACGGCCACCACCTCGTCGATTTCGCCCAGCCACATGCGCAGCGGTCGAATCCAGTGGGCGCCGCCGTCGATACAGATGCCGCCGCCTGCGATGGCGTTGATGTAGCGCCACGGTTTCTCCCCACGCGGTTTTTCACCCCGCTGCTCGCCCACCGCGTTGCCAAAATAGGCGCGCGCGGTAATGATCTCGCCGATGGCGCCCGCCTGAATCAGCTCCTGCACCTTGCGGACATCGGGCCAGTATTGCGACTGCTCGGCCACCATGAAAACCGTCCCCGCGTTCTCCGCCGCCGCCGTAATGCGCGCACAGGCATCCAGCGTGGGGGCCATTGGCTTTTCGAGCACAACGTGCTTGCCCGCCGCAAAGGCCAGCAGAGCCGCCTCTTCGTGCAGCGAATGGGGCAGCATAATGTCGACCGCGTCAAAGTCGCCCTCGTCCAGCGCGCTTTGCAGCGAAGAAAAGGGCGTGGCCCCGGTCTGCTCGGCCATGGCTTTGGCGCGGTCGGGGTTCGTGTCAACAACGGCCGTGACGGTCAGCCGCGGCGCGTGGGCTTGAAGGCCGCGCCAGTGGGCCTGCGCAATGTTGCCGCAGCCGATCAGCGCAATCTTGAGCGTTTCTCTTTGGGTCATTGATGGTTCCGCTTGGATGGGTCAGGATTGGTTGGGGTAGAAATAAAGCACGCTTGATCGTATCGCTTTCCCTTTCTGCCGTCAAACGTGTAAAATCCTTTATACCCATGCCGAGTTTAGCTAGCGGATGCAGCGGATTGGGCAGATCAAGACGGATTTCAACTTGAAAAAGCCATTTGAATCCGCTCCAACCCGCTTGACCCGCAAAGTTCGCTAGAAATTCTGCCAAATCTGGAATTGCTAAATCCTTTGGCCTACTTTGATACCTCCACCCACTTCAAGGAGCTACCATGACTCTCCCCACCGCCGCCCCCGAAGACGTTGGCTTGAGCAGCGAACGGCTCGACCGCATTCGGCCCGCCATGCAGCGCTGGATCGACCGCGGCACGCTTGCCGGAGCCAGCATGATGCTGGCCCGCCGGGGCAAGGTCGTCTACGCGGAGCAGGTCGGCGAGCTGGACCAGACGTCCGGCACGGCCATGCCGGACGATGCGATTTTCCGCATCTACTCGATGACGAAGCCCATCGTCTGCACGGCGTTGATGATGTTGTTTGAGGAGGGGCGCTTTCAGCTAACGACACCTGTTGCTGCCTTCATTCCAACCCTGGGTCAAGCCAAGGTGCTGCGCGAGGATGGCTCCACGGAAGATATCGACCCCATGCGCCCCATCCTGGTTGGCGACTTGATGAAGCACACGGCGGGCTTCACCTATGATTTTCTGGTGGATTCGCCCGTCGGCGAAATGTACCGGCAGGCAAAGCTGGGGCACAGCGGGAGCCGATCGCTGCAAGAATTTGTACAGACGCTGGCCGAGCTGCCGCTGGCCTACCAGCCGGGCACGCGCTGGCACTACAGCGTCTCGATTGACGTGGCGGCTCACCTGCTGGAAATTCTGGCCGACCAGCCGCTGCGCGACGTGCTGCGCGAGCGCGTCTTCACCCCGCTAGGCATGGAGGATACGGATTTCTATGTGCCGGAGGAGAAGCAATCTCGCTTGGCAACGATGTACGGCGCCGCCGACCTCGTGGGCGAGCAGATGACGCTGCTCAAGATGTTTGGCGCGTGGCAGGCGGGCGCTTGGTCGGAGCTTGACGTGAGCGAGAGCTACCCCATCGACAAGCCGGACTTCGCCCGCGGCGGTCACGGCCTCTATTCCACAACGCAGGACTACATGCGCTTTGCGCTGATGCTGCTCAACAACAGTCTGCCCGACGGTGGCGAAGCCGACAGCACGCATGTGCTGGGCCGCAAAACGCTGGAGCTGATGCACACCAATCACATCCCCCCAGCCCTGCTGCCGCTGGAGATCAGCGGCCTGCCACAGATGGGCTACGGCTTTGGCCTCGGTTCGCGCACAATGCTGAACGTGGGCGCGGCGGGCATCCCGAGCAGCGTCGGCGAATTTGGCTGGGCCGGCGCTGCCTCGACCTACTACTGGGTCGACCCAGCGGAGGAGTTCGTCGGCGTCTTTATGACGCAGTACCAGGGCGTCGACGAGCCGGACAAGGATTTTCACGTGCTGGCTTACCAAGCAATTGTGGATTAACGCCGCGGTGGAGCCACCCGCTGGCGTGGCTCCCAGGAAACGCTTGGAGAGAGCGGCGATCAGTAGAGCCATCATTTAGTGAGATACCAACATGAAAACAGTCGTGCTCATCGGTGATTCCATTCGTATAGGGTATCAAGAAGTGGTGTGTGAACAACTGGCTGGCCGGGCGGCGGTGTGGGGGCCGGAGCAGAACGGCGGCACCAGCGAGAACGTCCTTGCCCACCTGGAGGAATGGGTGCTCGCTCGCCGAGCCGATGTTGTGCACATCAACTGCGGCCTGCACGACCTCAAAAGGGAATTCGGCGGAGATGCGGCTGCAATTCCCCTGGGCCGGTACGCAGACAACGTGCGCAAAATCTTGGCTCGGCTCCGGGCCGAAACCAACGCCACCGTAATCTGGGCGCTGACGACGCCGGTCAATCAGGCGTGGCATCACCAAAATAAGCCCTTTGACCGTTTTGAAGCAGATGTCGTCGCTTACAACGCGGTCGCAGCAGACATTGCCCGGACGCTGGACATCGTCACCCATGATCTCTTCTCCACGATCAACGCAGCGGGCCGCGACGACCTCTTGCTCCCGGATGGCGTTCATTTCAAACCAGAAGGTTATGCGCTGCTTGGCAAAAGCGTGGCGGAGTGCGTCCGAGAAACGCTGGGAAACAAGAGGGAAGCGTGAGCTTGAGGAATTGCTCACCTGGGCGAGCGTGTAGTTTTGGCGCGTCCAGCCTGACGGAACGCTGGACTGCACACAGCACAAAATTTAACAGGATGAGGAGGGATTAGCCAAAATGTCTTTTACGAAAAGTTGCGCAGATATATCTGCGCCTGGAAATACGTGTGGTCGACACGGCGGAATCGGACGCCGGACGAGCTGGTCGATTATGCTCCTGGCGATGTTGCTCTTTGGCTGCAGCACGCCATCAGGCGCGCTTTCCGTTGAGCTGATCCAGCCCGTCTTTGGCTGTGATGGTCAGCAGTACCCCGATCCGGCCACATCGCTCTACGTCCTGCCTTTTGCCATCGGCGACTCCTTTGAAACGGGCTTGACCAACTGCTCAAGCTCCTTCCACGGCGCGGGTCGACCCGACCAGTACGCGTTCGACTTCGACATGCCGGTCGGCACGCCCTTCACCGCCGCCCGCGCGGGCACGGTGAGCCAAGTCGTCGAGGATGCACCGAGCAACGGCGGCGGCGCAGGCAACTACGTCGCCATTGACCACGGCGACGGCACGTCCAGCCTCTACTATCACTCGCCCCAGGACGGTATCGAGGTCGAAGTCGGCGACCGCGTCGAGCAGGGCCAGGTGCTGGGCCAAACGGGTCGTTCTGGGCTAGCGGGCTATCCACACCTGCACTTTATCGTGGTCAAAGGCTCGATTGCGTACCCGTACAGCGGCGTCGCCATTTCGTTTCGCAACGCGCTGCCGGAAGGGGTGGTGCTTGAAGGCAATACGGAGTACGAGGCCAGCCCGCTGGAATAAACCAAATTTTGTCACCGGAACTATCCATGCACATCAACGATCTTGAAACCCCCGTCGCCGTGATCGACCTCAACCGGCTCGACCACAACATCCGCAAGCTCCAGGCTCACCTGACTGCCCACGGCATCGACAATCGGCCGCATATCAAGACGCATAAGATCCCGGAAATTGCCCACATGCAGGTGGAGGCGGGCGCGGTGGGGATTACCTGCCAGAAGCTGGGCGAAGCCGAGGCGATGGCGCAGGCAGGCATCCGCGACATCTTCATCCCATATAATTTGCTCGGCCAAACCAAGCTGGAGCGGCTGATGCACCTGACGCGCCGCGCCCAAATCAGCGTCACGGCGGATTCGGCGACGACCATTGAAGGCTATGCGAGGGCAGCGCGCGACGAAGGGACGACGCTGACCGTGCTCGTGGAAGTTGATACCGGCGCAGGGCGCTGCGGCGTGCCCACACCGGAGGCCGCGGCGGATTTGTCAAGACAGATTGCGCAATCGGAGAATCTACACTTTGGCGGCTTGATGACTTACCCCAGCAGCGAGCGCGTTGGCCCCTTTGTGGACAAGGTGCGGCAGCTGCTTGAAGCGCACGACATCACCATTGAGCGCGTCAGCGGCGGCGGCTCGTACGTGATGTGGGAGGCCCACAAATTCCCTGAAATCACCGAGCACCGCGCGGGCCAATACCTGCTGGGCGATCGCTCGATGGTGGCGGCGGGCGTTACGGGCGCGGACGAAATTGCCATCAGCGTCATTACCACCGTCGTCAGCCGCCAGGGCGACCGCGGCATCCTCGACGGCGGCAGCAAGACCTTTTCGTCCGACAAGGGCAGCGAGCCGGGCCACGGTTTGATCGTCGAATACCCAAAGGCTCAGTTTCTCTCGATGTCCGAAGAGCACGGCCACGTTGATTTTTCGGCCTGCGCGCAAAAGCCCGCCGTTGGCGAGCGGGTGACGGTCTGGCCGAACCACGTCTGCCCCGTCGTCAATTTGTTCAATCAAGTGGTTGGGGTGCGCGGCGACGATGTCGAGGTGGTGTGGCCGGTGGCGGCGCGGGGGCGCCTGCAGTAGGGTGCAAAGTTTATGTAAAGTAAAGCGTGCAGCGGGCCAGGCAGTCTGGTGTGACCGTCGCCCTTATTCCCACCCTTCTCCCAGGACGGGAGAAGGGAGTTCAAGTCCCCCTCTCCTAGGATGGGAGAGGGGCTAGGGGTGAGGGCGTTCTGCATTTTCATTTCACATGAGCCAAGCACAATAGCTTCTCTACTCACTTCTCTACCTGTAATACGTGCGACACGCCGCCTCGCGCCCGCGCACCACGCGCCTGCCCTCAAGCGCCCCGCGCGTCTCGGTGACAACCGTGTTCTGCTGCTCACCGTCAGCATCCCAATCCTCGCGCCGATAGTAGATGACGACCCAGTCGTCGGTCTTGTCGAGATCGTGGGCGCGGGCGGTGTTGGAGAAGAGAGCGGTAAAAAACCAGTCGCCGTTGCCGCTGTTGCTTTCATCCGGGCGCTCGGTGTGGAGGATGGGGAGCCACGACTCGTTGTTGGGGTTGAAGCGCTTGGGGGCAATGCGCTGGAGATCATCGTCCGCGGCGCGTCGGCGGTACTCGGCATCAACGTCGAGCAGCGTGGCAACAGACGGCTGCGCGTCGTCCGCCGCCTCTTCGTCCTGATCGGCGCGGGTGCGCTGGCGGCTGCGGCGCTGAGCCGATTGGCTCAACATGCCGGCCAAGCTCGTGCGCATCTGCTCGATGCGCTTCTCGCCAAAGCCCTCGACGCCGTCCAGCCGCCCGTCCTGTGCGGCCTGCTCCAGCTCGGCCAGCGTCTCGATGCCCAACTCCTTGTGAATACGCTGAGCCAACTCCTCGCCGATGCCGGGCACGCGCTCCAGCGCATCTTCCGGCTGCGTCCGCGATTGAAGCTGCTGGCGCAGGTTTGATTCACCGGTGCTCACGTACTCGCCGATCACGCTCGCCAAGCGCTCGCCGATGTTGGGCAGCTCCTCCAGCGCCTTGGCTCCGTCCTGCTCGACAACTTTGGCAATATCTTCGTCCGCGTCGCGCACGGTTCGCGCGCCATCGCGGTAGGCGCGGATGCGGTAGGGGTTGGCGTCCTGCCGCTCAAGCAGGTCGGCCAGATCGTCGAGCAGGTCGGCAATGTCGCTGTTGGTCATAGTGGTAAAGCTTCTTCTGCGGAGTAGCCACGCCCACGCTCCACGGCGAGCCTGCCAAACCGTGCCGACTCTGCCCCGGTTGATCATCACTTGCTCGTGCTCGCAACGACCACCCGTTGATCCGTTCACACGTGGGCGTGCGAACTCCGCGTTATTTCGTCAACCCGCTAATCTGCGACATCTCCTCGTCGCTCAATTCAAAGTCAAACAGATCAAAATTGCTTTGACGATGCTCGCTGTCGGACGAGCGTGGAATGGTGCAGACCTTGGGCTGCTGGATCAGCCAGCGCAGCGCAACCTGCGCCGCCGATTTACCATGCGCCTCGCCAATCTCTTCGAGCGTGTCGTTGTCGATCAGCTCGCCCTTGTCCAGCGGGCTGTAGGCCGTAAGCAGGTAATCCATCTCCTGCGCCTGCTGCACGAGCGCGTCCTGATTTTTGTCGGCGTGGTACTCAACTTGATTGCAAAAGATCGTCGCGTACTGCGCCGCCTCTTTTACCTGCTGCGGCGAAAAGTTGCTGACGCCGATGTGGCGGATGCTTCCCTCGTCCTGAAATTCTTTAAGCGCGGTCAGCGTCTCTTCGTGGGGCACATCCTTGCTGGGCCAGTGCATCAGCATCAGGTCGATGTGGGTGCCGAGCTTGCGCAGGCTCTCTCGCGTCGACGACAGCGTATCTTCGCGGGCAAAGTTCTCCGGGTCGACTTTGGAGACGAGAAAAATCTCGTCGCGGGGCACGTCGCTGTTGGCGAGCGCCCGGCCCACAAACTCCTCGTTGTCGTAAGCTTGAGCCGTATCAATGTGGCGATAGCCAATCGCCAGCGCATCCTCGACGCCTTTGCGCCCCTCGTCGCCCTTGAGCTGCCACGTGCCAAAGCCGAGCACGGGCACGGGCTGGCCTTTGATGTTGATGTTAAACATAAATCCCTTTCGTTTTTGCCAAATTTCTCCTTACGGTAACGTCTGCTCACCGCGCGCCGCAGTAGGCTCTACGGCAAATTGTGCCCTATATAGATATTGCTTGCTGCGGATGCGTTTTGGTCTGGGGTAGATGTGAGTACAAAGGCTACCCTAGCGGGTAGGGGTGCAAGATCCCAAACCCCCTCCGCGTGCGCGGAGGGGGCTCCGAAGCCTCATTGATAGCGAACCAACGTTGAGGGGTGGACTCGAATACCCTACCAATACGGAATCTGCTCCCAAACTGAAATGCACCCGGCTTACTACTGTTGCCTGCTTGGTAGGCAGTGCAGTGCTTGGTCAGCCTTCTACTTATCGTACTCCACGAATTTCGCTCCGTCATAGATGAAGAGCTGATCCGTGAGCGGGTAGGGTCCCTCGCGATAGGCATCGACGGCCATGCGGCGCACGCGGGGGATCACGCTGCTGGCTTGGCTGCCGGTAATGAAGACATACCCACGCGCGGGCATGGCGATGACGTAGTCGCCATCCACCTCAAATTTCCGCTCCTGCCAGATGGAATCGATGAGAATGAGGCTGGCTTCGTACGAGCCGCCCGCCATGATCCCATGCAGATTGCGCTCAAATTTGAGCGTCTGCATCGGCGGCATGATGCGCTGCAAATTCTCCACAGCCAGGGAGCGCAGTTGAGCCATCTCCAATCCGGCCTGGACGATTGTTTCCCAGGCCGGATATTTGATCGTGTGGTTTGAATCCTCGGCGTAGACCACTACGAGTGAATCGTTGTAGCGCTCAAAGGTCTGCATAATTTCGTCGTCCGGCGTGCCGGAGACGCCCACCATCTTGCGCGCGTGTTCGATAAAGCCCCAATCTTTAACCACGGGGACAAGCCGGTTGACATCCAGCGCGGTGGGATCGACATTGAGCGCCTCAAGCGTGGCTTTAACATAGCGCGTTACAATTTCCTCAAGCAGGCCGGGCATCATCTGGTAATCGGTGTAGACGTTGCCCAGAAAGGCTCTGTACTGTTCTTGACCCTGCCTGCGGACTTCGAGATGGAGCGGCTTGGGCGAGGTAATGGTTGCAGTGGGCTGGTATTTTTCAAACAGCCGCTGCACCCGCTTGGTAAAGCCACGGGGGCTCAACAGCGAATCGCGCCCGGAAGCACTTTGGGATGGGGCCATGGTAGTTCTCCAGTGGGCAATGGCTTATTGGCTATGATGACGACTACTGACGATAGCAACTACGGCAACCAGCGATACTCCAGCGTGGGCGCGGCGGAGAATTCGCCCTCGGCCAGTTGATCAAAGCGGTTCAGCGCGCGGATGCCGGGGAAGGCGCCAAACAAATCCTCAAAGCCCGTCGCGCGTCGATACTGGATCACGCGCGGCTCCTCGCCCGCCTCGATGTCAATGCCGCCCAGCTCGGCGGCAATGGCGACGGCGTCCTCTTCGTAGCCAACTGAATCGATCAAATCGACCGCCAGCGCCTGCTCGCCCGTGTAGATACGCCCGTCTGCCAGCTCGCGCAGCTCTTCCTCGCTGAAGTCTCGCCCGTCGAGAATCACCTGTAGGAAATTTTCATAGGCTTCATCGATCACGCTCTGCAAAATGGCCGCTTCCTCCTCGCTGACCTCGCGGTAAGGGTTGAGCAAATCCTTGTTGTCGCCCGATTTGAAGACAACCTGCTTGTAGCCAAAGCGATCCGCCAGCTCTTCGACGTTGGGAGCCTGCAAGATCACGCCAATCGAGCCGGTAAAGGTGTTGGGGTTGGCCATGATGTGCTCGGCCCCGGCGCTGATGTAGTAGCCGCCGGACGCCGCCGTCTCGCCCATCAGCACCACCACCGGCTGTTCGACCTGCTCCAGCGCGTGGTGAATTCTGTCCGAAGCAACCACGGAGCCGCCCGGCGTGTTGACGTGCATAAGGATGACCTCCACCTCCTCATCCGCCGCCGTAGTTTCGATAGCGTTGATGATCTCGTCCGCCACGGCGCTGGCCGTTGCTGCAAAGGCGCCGCCGCCCTCGGTGACAATCGGCCCGTTGACCTCGATCAGACCAATGGCCGGACCGGTCGCTGCGCCCTGAATAAGCTGCGGCGTGCTGCCCTGCGGCGATTCCAGCGCCGTCGCGCTCATGCCGCCCAGGCTACCCAGGCTGGCCAGCAGCGTCAGCGTCCCCACGCAGCCAAAAATCGGCAGGCCAAAGCCGACAACGACCCCGATCAGCGCCCAGAGCGCCGAGCGGTTTTGGCCGCTCCGCTTGCGGCTCGACTTAGCGGACTGAGTTTCGTCGACTTGTGGAGCAACGCCTTGCACTTCTGTTGGTTGGCTTGTCTCTTGCGTATCGCTCATTTGAATTCCTTTTTCGTTGTTAATTCAGCGCCGTAGTAGATAAAAGTTCTGCGTCTATTTAATCTCCAGGTTGACGTTGCTCCGCCAATACGCGTTGGCCGATCTGTCGAAACACCTGTTGGACGGTTTCGGGAAGCGCCCGCGCGCCCCGATGGCTGGGCGAGTCAAGCCCACCGGGCCAAATGTACCCAACCAGTGCCACCACGTCCGGATCGGTAGAGGCAACTTCAAAGTAACTTGCAGCAACCCTATCCATATTGCTTGCGGTTAGGTTCAACAGTATTCTGTAGGATGGGTGCCACTGCGTTTCGGCCACAATAATAATCTGTTGGTCGTCACGAGTGCGAGCGGCGCGCACCGTTTCCAGCTCTGCCAGCCAAATTTCGTCCTGGCTTGGATTGCGAAAACCATAGTGATCAAAGCCTATCCAGTCCAAAGCAACGGGTACGATCATATCATCAAGGACGGGATAGGCTTCAATAGCTGCCGTGGGCAGGTTGGGTAGAGAATTTTTTACAATCGCTACGGCCTGCGTAAAATCGGCCTCGGACACACCGCGCCACACGGGTTCATCGGCAATGTATACGGCTGCAACATAATCGGGAGTCAACCACTCCTGGTTGAGTTCGAGAAAGTCTCGCCAACGATGCTCGGCCTCGCTCGCTAGAAAAATGTGCTCCCCACTTGGGCTTTCAGCGTCTGCTACAGTCTCGAAGAGAATGGGTTCAATGCTCAAAAGTGCCTTCAAGCCCGCTTGTCTAAACAGTGTCAGGCGCTCACCCAGCGTCTCTTGAGGCGAGTAGACACATAGTTGAGCCAAATTGGTGAACTCGCCGACCTCATCTACATAATTCGATTTGGTTTCGCTGTCCCCTGGATCATCCCATTGACAATCCACTCCGGCGAAACCAAAGTAGGCCAAATTATTTTGAACAGCCTTGATTTCAACCGACTGCACCGCTGGCCAAGGCGTGGATTGCCCACACCCCAGAAGCGCTAAGTAAAGCGAACAAGCCAGAATGGAAGCGAATCGAGCCATCATCTTTATCACGACCAAGCTATGTAGATTTCAACCTTTGTTTTATTGTAAAAGCCACTCCCTCTCGGCGAAGCGAGCGTGCCCACAATCGTCTTTGTGTTTGCACCTCTGCCAAACTTTTGATATTGAGCGATCTTTACTTGGATTTTTCTGGATTTCTGCTATACTTTGAGCTATGTTGATCCCCAGCGCACCGATTTACCCAAACAGATAAATGAAAGACGACTCCATGCAGACTCCCCAGGGCATTGAAATCCACGGCGCGACGACGCCGGCCGTTGAGCAAATTTTTACAACGCAAGCGCTCGCCTTTATTGCCGACCTGCACCGCACCTTTAACGAGCAGCGTGTGGAATTGCTCCAGCAGCGCGTGGCGCGGCAGGAAAGAATCGCGGCGGGCGACGTGCCGGGCTTTCCACCGGAGACGCAGGCCGTGCGCGACGGCGACTGGCAGGTGGCCGATGCGCCAAGCGACTTGAACGACCGGCGCGTCGAGATTACCGGGCCAACAGACCGCAAGATGATGATCAACGCGCTCAACTCCGGGGCGAAAGTTTTCATGGCCGACCTGGAGGATTCGCTCTCGCCCACGTGGGAAAACGTAACCGAGGGGCAGGTCAACCTGTACGATGCGGTGCGCGGCACGATTGACTTCCAGAACCCCGACGGACGTGAGTACAGGCTGGACGACGAGACGGCGACGCTGCTCGTGCGCCCGCGCGGCTGGCACTTGATCGAGAAGCACGTGACGGTCGACGGCGAGGCGATTTCGGCCAGCCTCTTTGACTTTGGGCTGTACATGTTTCACAATGCACGCGAGCTGCTGGATCGCGGCTCCGGCCCCTACTTTTACCTGCCCAAGCTGGAGAGCTATCTCGAAGCGCGGCTGTGGAACGATGTCTTTAATTACGCGCAGGATGCGCTGGAGGTTCCCCGCGGCTCGATCCGGGCGACGGTGCTGATCGAGACAATTCTGGGGGCGCTGGCCATGGAGGAGATTCTGTACGAGCTGCGCGACCACGCCGCGGGGCTCAACGCCGGGCGCTGGGACTATATTTTTAGCACCATCCGCAACTTCCGCGACCGACCGGACTTTGTGCTGCCCGATCGCGCCGACGTCAGCATGACCGTGCCCTTTATGCGCGCCTATACCGAGCGTATGGTGCACATCTGCCACAAGCGCGGGGCGCACGCAATCGGCGGCATGGCTGCCTTTATTCCCAATCGGCGAGATCCCGAAATCACCGAGAATGCGCTGGCGAAGGTGCGCGAGGACAAGGGGCGCGAGGCCCGCGACGGCTGCGACGGCACGTGGGTGGCCCACCCCGATCTCGTGCCGCCCGTGCTGGAAGTCTTCAACGAGGTGCTGGGGGATGCGCCCAATCAGAAGAGCAAGCTGCGCGACGATGTCGAGGTGGACGCCGAGGATATCCTGGACGTGCCCGCCACGCCGGGCAACGTTACCGAGGAGGGGCTGCGGCTCAATGTGAGCGTGGCGCTGCAGTATCTCAGCGCGTGGCTGGGCGGCAACGGCGCGGCGGCGATCAACAACCTGATGGAGGATGCAGCCACGGCGGAGATTTCGCGCTCGCAAATTTGGCAGTGGATTCAGCACGGGGCCAAGCTGGACGACGGGCGAACCGTTACGCGCGATTTGTACGCGCAGATTCGCAACGAGGAAGTGCAGCAGCTGCGTGCCATCGACAACGGCCACCTGGAGACGGCTACACGTCTGCTGGACGATCTGATTTTGAACGACCAGTTCATCACCTTTCTCACGTTGCCAGCCTATGGTGAGCTGGCATAACAAGTGGGTTGGGCAGCCGCTGTATCCATGTGAGTTGCCAAATAGATAAAGATATAGATTCATGTCATCCAATTCAAGTTGTGGCGCGTCAAGCAGAGTGAAGACAGCCTTCATCTGTTCGCCACACTTGAACTGGATGCTCAGTGATAGTTACTCATGAGCATTGAGCCCGCAGGCGGACAACCAAACCGACCGCCGAGCCCCACCGACGAAGAGCTGCTGCGCCGCATTGCGCATCAGGATGCCGCTGCTTTTGAGCAGTTTTTTGATCGACACAGCGCGTCGATCAACGGTATTCTATTGCGTATTGTGCGTGAACGTAGCGCGGCGGAGGAGCTGCTGCAGGAAGTCTTTCTGTTGGTTTGGCGCAAGGCCGATCAATACAGTGGAAGTGGCCCGGCCATGGCGTGGATGGGGCGGCTGGCGCGCAATCGCGCCTTCGACTACCAGCGGCGGCGCGGTGCCCGACCACAAATTGCAGACAGCGATCTGCCCATGGACCTGCATCCCACGGGGACGCAGGCGGCGGGCGGAAAAAATGGGGCGGCGGAGCCCGGCCACGCCAGCAGCGTAGAGAAGGCCTTTGAGCAATCTTGGCGTGCCGACGAGCTGCGCCAGGCGCTGGCCCAAATTCCGGAGGAACAGCGGCTCGTGATCGAGCTGGCTTTCTTCGTTGGCCTAACGCACCAGGAGATTTCTGATCGCACCGAGCTCGCACTGGGCACGGTTAAGTCGCGCATTCGGCTGGGGATGGAGAAGTTGGCCCACCTGCTGCACGCCGTGGGCTATCCGTAAAGGGTGGGTATGGAGAGAAGTTGACGCTTTATTTGTATCTGCTTACTCTGCAACACCACGAAAGTTTGAGTAACCGAGCCGCGTGATTGATAAATTACTGAACTGATAGATTAGCACTGATAAAGTTATCTAGGAACGCCGTGGTTGTGCACGGTTTAGAATAGACGGCAAGATGAACAACGATTCGCCAGCCAATCGAATAGAGTTGACTCGGAGCGACGTTGAAGCGCTGCTGCCCGCCCACGCGCTGGGCGCGCTTGATCCCGAAGAAGCGCTGGCCGTAGAGCGCTACCTGCGCGGCCACGAGACGCTCCTGGTGCGCTCGGCCAGCATGGAGCAGATTACCGCACACTTGGGCTACGTGGCGGAACCGGTTGCGCCCAGCGTCGCACTGCGCCAACAAATCTTGGCCAGCGTTGCCGCAACGGCTGCCCCGGTTGCCGCTGCGGCAACGCAGTCGGTTCAGCGACCGGTTGCCCCACTTCCCGTTCCCGCGGCGCCTGCGCCCGCGCCCGTTCGGCCACCGGTGCGGCAACCCACACCGCGTGCCGCACAACCTTTGCTGATCGAGCAGCCGCGCTTTGACTTTTTTCGGCGTCTTTACGCTTGGCGCACCGCGTCCCTCGTTGCTACGGCGGTCGCGCTGCTTCTGGTAGTCGGAGCATTTGCCCTGCTGGACAGGACGACTTCGCTGGCGGCGAAGCTGCGCGAAAACGAAGCGGCGCTGGCGGCGCTTCAGCAAGACAGCCAAGGATTGGTGGAATCCAGCCGCGAACTTGCGGCGCTAAACAACGAGTTAGAGGCAACCAACCGTGAGCTGACCAGCGAGGTGGACGCGCTGCAGCAGGGCGCCAGCTCGCTGGAGCAGACCGTGCGCCAACTTCAGGATGAGTTGGAAACGCGTCAGCTTCAGTTTGCCGCGCTGCCCAACGTGCAGCGAGCCGTTCCCCTCGCTCGCCAGTCCGACCAGGTGACGGCGGACGGCACGTTCTTTGTGCAGAACGACAACCAAGCGTTTGTCGTTCTGGAGGGGCTGGCCCCGCTTCCCGGCGACCAGACATATCAGCTTTGGCAAATTCCCGACGGTGCTGATCCTTTGTCCATCGATATTTTTGCCGCCGATACCGCTGCCGACGCCCCAACGGTAGTCAACGTCAACCTGCCCGCGGTCCCAGCCGACAACACGAGCTTTGGCGTTAGCATCGAGCCGGAAGGTGGCAGCCCAGCACCCACCGGCGACCAAATCATCTTGCTCGGCAGCTAGCCTCTACTTTATTTTTACTCCCCAATACCTTTGCAGCAATCGCCCGGCCAAATTGGCCGGGCGATTTTTGATCCGATAGCGCTTGACCTCTGTCTCCGCTTTGAAACAAGAGCTGAGCGATTCCGGTTTGGGACTACTCAGCA
Source organism: Caldilineaceae bacterium (assembly GCA_965213535.1). Classification (GTDB taxonomy): domain Bacteria; phylum Chloroflexota; class Anaerolineae; order Caldilineales; family Caldilineaceae; genus JBCCFC01. The sequence goes on along the minus strand of OZ243888.1, from coordinate 2,932,161 downwards.
GTCGGTGTCGCTGTAGAAGATACCGCGGGAGACTCCGTGGGAGACTCCGTGGGAGACTCCGTGGGAGACTCCGTGGGAGACTCCGTGGGAGACTCCGTGGGAGATACCGAGGGTGCCGGTGTATGGGTGGATGTGGAGGCTGGCGTGACGCTTGGCGCTTCTGTAGGCGACGGCGTGTCCGCTGGCGCAGGCGCGACGGTGGGCGTTGACGTGGCGGGGGGCGTTGACGTGGCGGGGGGCGTTGACGTGGCGGGGGGCGTTGACGTGGCGGGGGGCTCCGTGGGCGTTGGCGTGCTGGTTAAGGTGACGGTAGGAGGCGGGGTTGATGTGGGGAGCGGCGTGCCGGTGGACGTAGGTGCTGGCGTTGCCGTTGCCGTTATCGTGGGCGGATTCGTGGGGGCAGCCGTAGGTGCATCTGTGGGCAAGGGCGTACTCGTAGCCGTTGGCACAGTTGTCGCTGATGGGGTGGCGGTTGCTGATGGGGCAACGGTTGGCGGTTTTGTGGGCGCTGCTGTGCTGGTGGGCACAGCCGTTGGTGCTTCCGCTGGCATGGGCGATGACGTGGGCGATGGCGTGGGCGATGGCGTGGGCGATGGCGTGGGTAACGGAATAGGAGTTGGAGGCTCCGTGGGGAGCGGCGTTACCGTTGGCACAGTGGTTGGCACAGTGGTCGGCACAGTGGTTGGGGCAACGGTGGACACGGCGGTCGGTGTCGCAGCCAGTGTGGCGGTTGGCGCAGCGGTTGGCACAACAGTTGATGTTGCTGGCGGCGTGGCGATGGGCACGGCATTGTTGCCAATCCAAATATCGTCGAGCCGGAAGGCGGGCGGGTTGGCCTGCGTTTGCCAAACCAAGCCCTGAAGGGTGGCGGGCCCGTTGTAGAGCTGGCTTTTGGTGAAGGACACATCCGTCCAGCCACCGCCCACTACATTGACGTTGGGTTCATACCAGTAAAAGTCGAGGGTGTCGTCGATGTTGATGTGCTCGATAAATTTTATCTGCAGGGCGAGGTCCGCTTCTGCATAGAGACGAAAGCGGATAACATCCGCGCTATCAAAAGCTAGAGCGCTGTCGCGGGTCAGGGTAAAGTTCTGGTAGGCCGACGGGGCAAGTGCGATGGACTGGCCACCCGCGGCTTCCACGTTGTTAAGATCGTAGACATTGATCGTGCTGTTGGCGTGCACGCGCCACCCCGTCGCCAGGGTGTCGGTAAAGACCTCGCCCGTTGCCAAAACAGTTGGTGCAGAGGTAGCGGTTTCCGCTGGCGTTGTGCTGGGCACTGGCGTCGGTTCAAACGTTGCCGTTGGGGTGGCCGTTGGCGTCGGTTCAAACGTTGCCATTGGCGTTTCGTCGACGACCGCCGTTGCCGTGGGTGTCGACGTTTCCGCAATTGTTGCCGTCGCAGTTGGTGTCGGTGGTTCCGCGATGACAGCCGTGGCCGTCGGCGTTGCGGGCGCGACCGTAGCTGTAGCCGTGGGCGCTGGCTCCTCGGTGCTTGGGGCAGCTGGTGTGTCGATAGGCGCGACGGCAGGCGTTGGCGTTTCCGTGATAACCACAGTTGCCGCAGGCGTCGCCGTCTCCGGAAGCGCCGCCGTCGCCGTGGGCGTCGCCGTCTCCGGAAGCGCCGCCGTCGCCGTGGGCGTCGCGGTTTCGGGCACAGACGTCGCCGTCACCGCGGGTGACGCTTCAGATGTTGGTTCGCTCGTTGGTTTGCTCGTCGGCTCGGCCGTGGGTGTGGAAGCTGACGGCTGCACGAAGCGAATGTCGTCGAGCACATAATCCGGCGCGGCGCTGTCGCTCTGCCAGGTAATGCCCCACACGCTGTCGAAGCCGCCGTAGAGCTGCGCTTTGGTAATCGTTACCTCCCGCCACTCGCCCGCCACCAGCGACACGTTCGGGCTGTACCAGTGGTAGGTTGGGCTACCCGAATCCAGCCCCGTGATCAGCTTGAACTGGATTTGGCCCGCTTCCAGGCCGTAAAGCCGGAAGCGCAGTTCGTCCTCCATCCCAAAGGGCACGGCCTCGCTGCCGATCAGCGTAAAGCGTTTCCACGACCCCGGCTCCACGGCAATCGACGCGCTGCCGCGCTGCCCGGCTTGGCTGTGGCTCAACGTGTAAGAGGCGTCCGTAAGGCTGGCGAAAACCTGCCAGCCCGCCGCCAACGCGTCGCCGTAGATGATGCCCTCCGCTGGGGGCGTTTCCGTGGGAATTGCCGTGGAAACCACCGCGGAAGTCACCGTGGGCGTCGGCGTCGGCTGCGCCGGTTCAGGCGTGAACGTTGGCGTTGACGACGAGATTGGCGTTAACGTCGACGTTGGTGTTGGCCCCGGCTCCGTTGGTTCAGCCGTTAATTCAGCCGTTGGTTCAGCCGTTGGTTCAGCCGTCGGCTCAACCGTTGGCGTGGGCGGCAGCGTACCGTTGGGCTCAGACGTAGCCGTCGGTTCCGGCAGCGGCGTCGCCGGTGCGGTTGGCGGCTCAGTTGGCTCAACCGTTGAAGTCGGCGCGGGTGGTAGCGTGCCGTTTGACTCAGATGTAGCTGTTGGCCCAACTGTAGCGGATGGCGCGGCGGTTGGCTGCGGTGTGGCCGTAGGTGGCGGCGTTGCCGTTGGCGCGCTGGCGCTGGCGAAGACAACGTCGTCTAAGTAGAAGCGCGGTGGGTTGGCTCCGGTCTGAATCGCCAGCCCCTGGAAGCTCGACGGCCCATAAAGCGAGGCCCGCGTGACTTCGAGCTCGGTCCACTGGCCGCCAATAAAGTCAAAGTTGGGGCTGTACCAGTGGAAGCTCGGTTCGCCATCCTGCACGCCGGTGACGATCCGAAGCTGATACGTACCGCTCTGCTCGCTGTAAAGGCGCAGGCGCAAGCGATCGCTGTCGCCAAAGCTAAGCGCTTCGCTTTGGACGAGCGCAAAGTTTTGATATTGTGCCGGCATCAGCGCAATGACGGCATTGCCGCTGTCCGCCGGGTATTCACCATCGAGGCTGTAGTTAGACAACGTCGTGCTGGGGTGTACCTGCCAACCCGATGCTAAGCCATCGCCGTAGATAACGCCGTCCGCGAGGGGCAGAGGTGTCGACGTGGCGGCTGGCGTTGTTGATGGCGTCGTTGATGGCGTCGTTGCTGGCGTCGAGGTGGCACTAGGCGTGCCGCTGGCGCCGGGCGCGGGCGTTGTTGTGCTGGCCGGGCGCGTGGGCGCAACGGTGAGCACGAAGGTCGGTGTCACCGTGGGTGTCACCGTGGGTGTCACCGTGGCCGAAGCATCGGGCGTCGGCGTGAAGGCGGGCAGCGCCGGGTCGTCGACGCCGTTGTGGCGGGCGCGCGTCAGGCTGATTTGAACGCGCTCGCGGGTGAGCAGATAGCTGTAGATGCGGTCGGAGGGCACAAACCAGCCGCTGTCGGCGTAGTAGGCGCCGAAGTGATCGACGATGGCCTGCAGCGTGGCTTCGTGTGAGCCGGGCCCCGTCCCCGAATCGCCGTGAGAGAGCAGGTTGATCCAGGTTGGCGTCGAGCTGCTGGCAGCGGCCTCGATGGACTGAATGGCCTCGACGGGCGTATCCTCGGCGAGGAGGCGACCCACTGGCGCATTGAGATCAAACTGGCCGGGCGCGACGTTGATGGACGCACCGCCGTTGCCGCTTTCGTTAAACAAGATAGTCGACGTGCCGCCGTCGCGCAGCTGCTGCATGAGAGGGTGGTAGCGCGCGTCGAAGTTGGGTGCGGCCATGGCCGTGATCACGTAGTTGGCCGTTCGCGGGTCGGCGTCGAGCAAATTGCGCAGGATGTCAAACGAAGTTTGCAGATCCTGCGTGGTGGGGTTGCCGATGTTGTCGTGGCCGTGGCTACCCAGGGCGTGGCCGCGCGCCACCGCGTTGCGGAGGTAGGGCGCATCCACGATCCACGGCTCGTCGCGCGTGGCATCGATCGACGAGGTGATGCCGAAGATCGTGCCGCGGTAGCCCGCCGCGTCCAGAATATCCACGTGCGATTTGAGAAAGACGTTGTCGTCCATGCCGTAGGAGAGGGCAAAGCGCCGGTTGTCGTAAAGCGGCGCGACTTCGACCTCGCCCAGTCCCACAGTGCTTACCGGATCGGCCAGCTCCACGCGCAGCACCGTTTTGCTGGCCCCAAGGGGCAGCGAAACGGTGCTGATGCCGTCGGCCTCACGCACGTCGTTGAGCAGCTGACCATCAACTGAGATACGGCTCTGCTGCGCGCCGTTGGTGCGGATGTTGAGGGTGATGTCGCTGTAGGAGAGCGCGGGCAGGGTCGAGCGATCAAGGGTGTGCTCGAATAGGTAGACGTTGTCGCCCGTGAGCGCGCCGCTGGCAGGTGTGGCCGGTGTCGCCGTGGTGGTCAATGTTGGCGTGCTGGTTGGAGGCGACGGGATCGTGCCGTTGCCGCTGTCGGTAGCAGTGGCGGTGGCGGTGGCAGTGGCGGTAGCGGTGGCGGCGGCGGTCGCAGCTGCCGTTGGCTCCGGAATCGTGCCGTTGCCGTCGCGCGTTGGTGTAGCGGTTGGTGCAGCAGTGGGCACGGCCGTGACCGTCTGCGCAGGTGTGCTTGTCGGGGTAGCAGTGGCCGTGGGCGTGTTGGTCGGTGTGGGCGTGGCGGGCAGCACGAAGCGGCGCTGCGTGCCGTTCACAAAGGCGTCGGCCCAGGCTTGGAGCCAAACTACCTTGCCTGCATCGCTGTGGTGTGTGCCATCGCCGAGGTAGCTGGCGCTATCCAGCTCGACGTTGCGCCGGAAGGTTGTGTAGAGATCCGGCCCCGGTGGGAGCCGATACTGCGCTGCGATGGCGTCGATGTCGTAGAGGATTTTGCGCTTGCTGGCCAGCGTGCCGATGCCGCCATTTGCTTCGTCGGTGTCCGGAATACGGGCCACGAGGGGCACGCGCCCGGCGTTCAAAATATGCTGCACAGCGGACTCAAGCCGCTCGTCGTAGCGGTTGGCATTGCTGCCGTTGACGTTGGGATTCGTGCCCGCGTCGTTCGTCCCGATTGCGATGGCCCAATAGGCGGAACGCGCCAGGCTGTCGTCCAGCTGGAAGGCGTCGTAGATATCGTTGGGGTTGTTGGCGAGATTCATCAGCCCGCGGCTGTTCTGGCCGCTGAGGCCGTAAATCTGCACAACCAAATCGCGCGCGTCGCCCGTCAGCGCGTCGATGCGCTGTGCCAGGCTCTGCGTACCCAACAGCTGGCTGTTGTTCGCGGTAATGCTGTCGCCGTAGAAGGAGAGGACATCCAAATTTTGGGGGAAGTCGCCCGTGGGTTGGTATAGCCGCACCTCGCGTAGGCTAAAGCTTGAAGTCGAGCTGCGCAGGCGAATCCAGGTCGTCTCCGCTGGCAGGGTGACGGCGTGCAGGCGACTGGCGCGCTGGTTGGCTGCTTCGCTGTGCAGCAGCGTCCACTCGCCGCTGCTGCCGTCCGTGCTGTTGCTGGAGGCTTCGATCACATAGCCGCGCGGCGCACTGCTCTGATTGACGTACCAACTGCTGTCTGCAAAAAATTGGTAATAGTGGAGACCGCTGGCGGGCGCGGGCAGCGATTGGGCTACCGTCGCCCCAGCCTGGAATGAGGCGGAACCGGCGTTCATGTAGCCGCCGCTGCCGCAGCCGTAAACGGTCAGGAACTGTTCGGGGCCGGTCTCCCGATTGCCATTGGCCTGGTCGTAACAGAAGTAACCGTCGAGCCCGGTCAAGACGCTGGTGCGTCCCCGCAACACATTGGTAAAGCCAACGGACATGGGCTGCTGGAAGGCCGGGTTGATTGTGTAAACGGTAAAGGGCGCGTCGATGCGCCGACCGCCGGTAGTCGTGAGTTCCAGCGTTGTTTGCCCGTCGGCAATGGGCGGCACGACCACGCGCACTAGCCCGTCCAGCCACTCCACCACCGTGGCCTCCTGATCGCCGATGGTGACGCTGCCGGGCTGCGCGCCAAAGCCGCTGCCGAAGAGGCCGATCTCGTAACCGGAAACGCCGCTGCGGTTGGCAACCTCGATCAGCGGATCGGCGGGCGTGCTGGTTGGCGTTGGCGTTGCAGTCGATGTAGGCGCAAGCGTGGGCGTGGCGGTTGGCGCGTCACCAGTGGGCGTGGGAATGGTTCCGTTGGGTGCGCTGGTGGGCGTTTTGGTGGGCGTTTCGGTAGGCGTTTCGGTGGGCGTGAGAATCGTTCCGTTAGGCGCATCGGTCGCCGTCGGGGCAGACGTGGCGGTCTCGGTAGCGATTGGCGCGGCGGTCCCCGTGTCGACGGGCGTGCTGGTTGGTACAGCAATCGGGGTGGCTGTGGGCGTGAGTGCGGCGCAGTCGCTGGCGGGGCGCACGGAGAGCGCCGAGAGCTTGGCGTTGTCGCGCAGGGTGCGGAAGCGCACGTCCAGCACGCCATCCTCGACCTGTGTGCGCACCGTCTCGATGATGGCCGCGTCCTTGCCACCGGCGGCGACGAACACGTCGTAGTTGCTCAACACCACTTCCTCTTCCACGAGCACGTCGAAGAGGCGCTTGTCGGCGCTATCGAAGTAGATTTCGGCAAAGTGCAGCGACAGCTCGTAGCAGCCGTCCGCCAGGGGCAGCGCGTAGGCAAAGTTGCCGTAGCGCTCGCTCAGGTAAAGCGCATCGTCCGTCGTATTGGTGATGCTGCCGTTCTTGCCATAAGTATTGCCGCCGCTCACGTTCTGATCCGCGGACCACGTCGCGCCGCCCGTGGTTGCCGTCCATCCGCCCGCGTTGAGGCGGATGATGGGCTCGCTGTTGGCGGAAATCGCTGTCGGCGACGCCGTCGGCGCAGCCACCGTTGTGGCCGTGGGCACGACGGTCGGCGCAAGGGTTGACGTTGGCTCAACCGTTGAGGTTGGCTCTGGGGTCGCCGTGGCTTCGGGCGCTGCGGTGGGTTTGCTGGTTGATGCCGGTTCGGCTGTGGGCGTCGGCTCCATCGGCGCTGCCGTAGCCGTGCTCGGTTCGACCGTGGCCTGTGGCGTCAGCGTCGGCGACATCGTTTGCGTGGCCGCGGGCGCAATGGTGGCCGTCGCGGTATGAGTCGGCGCGACAGTCGGCGTGGCGGTGGATGTGACGGTTGATGTGACGGTTGATGTGGCGGTGGATGTGGCGGTGGATGTGGCGATTGGCGTAGCGGTGGATGTGGCCGTTGCCACAACGGCTACCGTCGACGTAGCTGTCGGCGTGGGCGCGGCGCAGTTGCTGGCGGGGCGCACGGAGAGCGCCGAGAGCTTGGCGTTGTCGCGCAGGGTGCGGAAGCGCACGTCCAGCACGCCATCCTCGACCTGTGTGCGCACCGTCTCGATGATGGCCGCGTCCTTGCCACCGGCGGCGACGAACACGTCGTAGTTGCTCAACACCACTTCCTCTTCCACGAGCACGTCGAAGAGGCGCTTGTCGGCGCTATCGAAGTAGATTTCGGCAAAGTGCAGCGACAGCTCGTAGCAGCCGTCCGCCAGGGGCAGCGCGTAGGCAAAGTTGCCGTAGCGCTCGCTGCGGTAGAGCATGTCGTCATCCGTGTTGGCAATGGGGCCACCGTTGTTGTAGGTGGAACCGCCGCTCACGTCGCGATCCGCGGACCACGTCGCGCCGCTTGTTGTCACCGTCCAGCCACCCGTGTTGACGCGGAAAATTGGCTCGCTGTCCGTTGCTGACGCCGTCTCGGTAGCGGTGGGAGCAACGGTGGGGGCAACGGTGGGAGCAACGGTGGGAGCAGCAGTCGGCGTTTGGGTTGCGATTGGTTCGGTAGTGGCTGTTGGCTCCAGCGTTGCTGTGGGGCTGGCCGTCGGATTTGCTGGGAGCGTAGCTTCTTCGGTGGCGACAGGCGTCGCCGTGACGATCTGGGTGGGCGGCGGCGTCTCTGTTGGCTCCGCTGTTGGCTCCGCTGTTGGCTCCACTGTCGGCTCCGCTGTTGGCGATGCCGTTGGCGTGGCGGTGCTTGTCACAGCAGCGGTAGGCGAAACCGTGGACGGAGCGGTGGGCAGCGCGGCAGTTGGCGTATTGGTCGGGACGCTGGTGGGGACGTTGGTCGGTTCGGCGATTGGTGTAAGCGTTGATGTCGACGTCGGCAGCGCTATGTTTGTGGCCGTCTGTGTTGGCGGGGGCGCGACGCAGCCGCTGGCGGGGCGCACGGAGAGCGCCGAGAGCTTGGCGTTGTCGCGGATCGTCAGCAGGCGCACGTTGAGCACGCCATCCTCGACCAGTGCACGCGTTGTCTCCACGACTGCCGCGTTCTTACCGCCCGCTTCGACAAAAATGTCGTAATCATCCAGCACCAAGCTGCCCTCGATCAGCACATCGAAAAGGCGCTTGTCGGCGCTATCAAAGTAGATTTCGGCAAAGTGCAGCGACAGCTCGTAGCAGCCGTCCGCCAGGGGCAGCGCGTAGGCAAAGTTGCCGTAACGCTCGCTGCGGTAGAGCACGTCGTCGTCCGTGTTGGCGATGGCGCTGCCCGTGCTGTATGTGTAGCCCCCGCTCACGTCGCGATCCGCGGACCACGTCGCGCCGCCGGTGGTGACGGCCCAGCCGCCCGCATTAATCGCAATGGCCTCCTGCTGCACAGCCGGAGGTGGGGAGGACGTTTGAGCTTTTACATTAGAAGCTATACCAATAAGCCCTACACCAAAACTTACAAAAATAACAAGCGCCGCTACCTTATAAAACCCACTTAGATATTTATACATCAATTCCTGAACTTGCTCCTCCTAAATACCTCTTAACCATGCGTAGAGCAATAGAACCCTGCGCTATCGACCAACGAACTCCCTATATAAAGACCACTACTTTAGTACGCTCTACATCTTACTACGACAACTCCCACGTGAATCTTTCAATTTGCTGATCAATATCTGATGCAGAAGTGCTTTATGTTGTACTATTTATCTGTGGCATCGTCGGGGTGAGTTGTAGAAGACTGGTGGGTCCGGAGCGCCGGGCCGCTGCGGGCGAGCGACTTTGCCTCTTCAATTTGGAACAACTTTGGCGCGGGAACCGTTGTAGCTGGAGATGGCCTTAACTTTACACGCTTTACAAAAAAAGCCTTCTCTGCTTCGGATTGACACACATCCGCTTTGCCATAATAATTTCACCATGAGTCATTTGCTTTCCCGCTCCTTTCTTCCCAAACGCTCCGCGCTGCGGCAGATGCTGCTCTGCCTCGCGCTGCTAACCGGGCTGCTGCTGGGCTGCAACCGCAACAGCCGCGCCGAGCAAGCGGCCAACCAGCCACCCACGCCCACGCCTGCTATCAGCGCATCCGCTTCAATCACCGGCACACAGATCGCGCTGCCCATCGTCTCCGCAACGCGCCAGGAAGCTGCACCCACCCCCACGCCCCCACTGACGCTGCTGCCCACGGAACGGCTCGCCGCGGGCCAAACGCTGCGTCGCTTTGGGGATTACGCCGCCGCGCGCGCCGAATTTGAAGCGCTGCTCAACGACGGCCCCAGCGCCGAGCTGCGCCCCCAGGCCCTCTTCGAGCTGGCCCGCGCCCAGCGGCTGGACGGCTTCAACAGCGAGACGCTCGCCACGCTGGATGAGCTGGACAACGTGCTCATCAATGACGCGCTCGATCCCAACCGCGTCGACGATCTCGCGCTGCGCAGCGCCTACCTGCGCGCCCTCGCCCTCACCGATCTGGGCGAGTTTGATGCGGCCGTCTCCCAGTACAACGCCCTCCTGCGCGACGCGCCGTGGATGGCCGCGGAGCTGCACGGACAGATTGCGGACGTGCGTCGCACCGTTGCCAACTGGGCGGGCGCGGCGGAGAGCCTGCGCGCCGCCGTCGACGCCGAGACGCGCACCCTGCCCCGCGTGCAGGGGCTCGAAGCACTGGCGGAAGTCTACCTCGCCGCCGATAGTCCCGCCGCCGCTGCCGCCGCCTACGACGAAATTCTCGACATCGCCCAAAACCCCGACTATCGCGCCACCATTCTCTACCGCGCCGGCAACGCTTACGACGCGGCCGCCGATGAGGCCACCGCCATCGCCCGCTGGCGCGCCGCCACCGAAGCCGCCCCCGACGACAACGCCGCCTATCTTTCGCTGGTCGCGCTCGTCGAACGCGAGGCGGAGTTTGATCTGTTTCAGCGCGGCTACATCGATATCCTAGCGGGCGCTTGGTTTCCGGCGATCAGCGCCTTTGAGGCGTACGTTGAAGAGGTGGGTCCCAACGGCCCCCGCGCCGACGAAGCGCTCCACTTCAGCGGCCAGGCCCACCTCGCGGCGAACAGCTACGCCGAAGCTATCGATATCTTTGACCGCGTGATTGAGGAGTACCCCAACTGCACCTGTTTTGGACAGGCGTGGGTGGACAAGGGTCGGGCGCTGGGCGCGGCGGGTGACGCGGAGGCCGCGCAGACGCTCTTTCGGGACTTTGCCGAGCGCTACTCGCAAAATCCAGCCGGGGCGGATGCGCTGTGGCAGAGCGGTCTACTCGCGCTCAACGCCGACGCCGACGGCATCGGGGAAGCCGAAGCAGCCGTGGACTGGCTGCTGATGGTCGAGCAGTACCCGGCTTCGCCGCTGGCCCCGCGCGCGCTCTACAGCCTTGGCGTCGGCGCATTCGAGCGCGGCTTAACAAGCATCACCGTCGAGATGTACGGGCGGCTGCGCGTGGAGTATCCGGACTACAACACATTTTTTGTGCGCTACTGGCTCGGTCGCGCGCTGGAAGCGGAGGGAGAGAGCGAAGCCGCGCGGGCCGAGTGGGCCTCGCTGGTGGAGGAGGTGCCGGACATTTACTACGGCCTGCTGGCCGAGCGCGCGCTGGATTCGCTGGCAACGGGTGATCCCATCGGCAGCACCGGCGGCGACATGCTCTACGACATCGCCCCCGGCCCGCCCTCCACGCTCGCGGGCGACGACGGCTCGCAGCCCTTTGCCGAAGCATGGCTGCGCAGTTGGCTCGCCCAGTCGCCGACGGGCACGCAGACGGGCCTGGTCAGCGATGCCGCTACCGGTTCGGTTACCGAGACGGATTCCGTTACGACCACTGCGGCGGAATCAGCGAACGCAGCCGATGGCCCATCTGCCAACGCCGCGGAGTTGCCCAGCGATCTCTCCGCGCTGCCGCCGGAAATTGCCAGCGACAGCGCCCTGCGCACGGCGCGCGTCCTGCTGGATGTGGACGAGCGCGGCGCGGCCCTGGCTCGGCTGGAGCCGCTGTACACGGAGAACGTCGCCAACCCGGCGGTGCTCTACCCGCTCACGCTCGAATTCGAGCAATTGGGCACCTACCGACTCAGCCTCATTGCCGCGCGCATGTTGGTCGAACGCAGCCCAGCCACCCTCGTTGAGGACGCGCCGGTTTTCCTCCAAAGGCTCATCTACCCGCGCCGCTTCGCCGAGCTAATTGAGCGCGAGGCCACGGCGCAGGACATCGATCCCTTTGTCTACTACAGCCTGATCCGGCAGGAGAGCCTCTTTGAGGAAGGCGCGCAGTCGGTGGCGGCGGCGCAGGGCTTGGCCCAGATCATCCCCGATACGGGCGACTGGATTGCACAGCAGGTTGGCTATCCCAACTACAGAAACGAGCTGGTCTACCGCCCGCACATCAACGTGCGCTTTGGTGCATACTACCTCAACTGGGTGCGCGGCTATCTCGACGGCAATATGATCTCCGCCCTCGTCGGCTACAACGCCGGCCCCGGCAACGCCGACGCCTGGCGCGACCTCTCCGGCGCAGACGACACGCTCTACGCCGAGGTGCTCACCTTTGGCGAGCCGCGCCTCTACATTCGCAACATCACGACGAACGTGTATCACTATCGAAGGCTGTACGGGGAGTAGATTTTCGCTTGACCTTGACTGGTAGCATGGGGCATCTGGTGAATTCTGATGAATTATAAATTCTTGATTCTGCTGCTCGCTGGTTTCGCTTTGGTCGCTTGTAATTCAGAGCCTTCGCCGTCGGCACCGCAATCCTCACCACCTTCAGAAGGGCCGAGCGTGATTGGTATCGACGTGGACATTGTAGATTGGTCTTACCTCGGCCCAGACGTGGACGGTTCGCGACAAAGTTTTCAAGCGCTACCTGCTGGCGTCCAACAGTTTGGCGAAAGCCCCCATGAAGTTTGGTTGTTAACCACGGAAGATGGCATCGAGCTTGAATGGATGGAGCTTCCCTGTGCCACGCGGCCCGTTGCCGTGCTACAGGCCGATGGGTCAATCGATTTCTGGCCGGGCGAAACGGTGGGGGAAGTTTGCGAAGCGATGGGAGTGGGTCACCGAATCACGGTTGAGCTGGCTGAGGGAAGACCACAAGCGGCGTGGATGGTGATTTATCATCCTCGCCCCACGTTGGCTCGCTAATTTTGCTGCAACGAAGCTGCAACAAATCCATGTAATACTGGACCACCCACCACAATTTAATATCCCCACCAGAAAGGCGCACCATGACCAACGGCGGTACAAGTGCCAACAAAATCATTACCATTGAGCGCTACATTTCCGAGCAGCAGCAGGTACACCCCGCGGCAACGGGCGTGTTGACGGGGCTGCTCCAGGATTTGGCGCTCGCGGCCAAGATTATCGCCAGCCGCACGACGAAGGCGGGGCTCGCCAATATCTTGGGCAGCACGGGCGAACAGAACGTGCAGGGCGAAACGGTGCAAAAGCTAGACCGCTTTGCCGAATACACGATTTTCCGGCTCAACGACCACACGGGTCGGCTGGCGGCGATGGCTTCCGAGGAGGAGGAGGAGATCATCCCGATTCCCGATCACTACGAGACGGGCAAGTACGTGCTGCTCTACGATCCGCTGGACGGCTCGTCCAACATCGACTACAACGTCAGCATCGGCACGATTTTTGGAATTTACCGGCGCAAAACGGAGGACGGACCGGGCACGCTGGTGGATGTGTTGCAAAAGGCGGAGGATTTGGTGGCGGCGGGCTACATTGTCTATGGATCAAGCACGATGATGGTCTATTCCGCGGGGCAGGGCGTCCACGGCTTTACGCTTGATCCGGCTATCGGTGAATTCTTCCTCTCGCACCCGGACATTCGCATTCCGGCCAAACCAAAATACTACAGCGTCAACCAGGGGTACGAGCAGTACTGGTCGCCGGGGATGAAGCGTTTTACGGATTGGCTACAGGGGAAGAACGATGGGGGCGCGTTGCGCAAGCCGCTCTCGCTGCGCTACATCGGCTCGCTGGTGGCGGATTTTCACCGTAACCTGCTGGCGGGCGGCATCTTCTGCTACCCGGCGGACAGCAAAGACCCGGCCCTGCCGCACGGCAAGCTGCGCCTGCTCTACGAGGCTGGGCCGCTCGGCTTTCTGGCCGTGCAGGCGGGCGGCGCCGCGTCGGACGGTCGCCGCTCGATTTTGTCAATTGAGCCGGACGCGCTGCACCAGCGCACGCCGCTCTTCGTCGGCAGCCGGGATTTGGTGGAAAAGGCGGAGCACTTTCTGGCGGCGGGGTAGATGTGCATAATCCTACTGCCACGTATACGTCGCCTTCACGTTCGGCGCTAAATCTTCCGCCTTGACGGGCGAATCACCCTCCGGCGCGAGACCGGCGCGGTCGATGATGATTTGGGCCAGCTCGGTGTTGTAAACGCGATCCTCGCGCAGGACGGTCGGCTCGTCCGGCACCTGGTGGTAGACCTGCATGACGGCGCGGTCTTCGTCGTTGAGCGCGCCTTCGGTCTTCTTCACCACCACGTCCAGCCGGTTGATGGCGTCCCAGGGCCAAGTATAGGTGCGCCCCCAGAAGCGAATCGGGTTGCGGATCACCAGCGCCTCATCGGTGATCTCGTACTCCTCCGTCATTTCGGTCAGCTGCAAATAGAGCAGCAGCCCGCCCCAGACGACAAAGGTCCACGCCATGGCTTCCTGCATGTACGTGCCCGTAAAGCCCATGAAAAAGGCCATGGCGCCCGCCAGCAGCAGCCCCACGCTCACGACGACGTTGTTGCTCGTGCCGCGAAAAATTTGTTGCTCCTCAGCGGACGCGCTCGCCACATTCGCGCTGCCCACATTTACCCCTTCGGCCTCGGCGACCAAGACCGGCATTACCTCTGCCATGATTTATTCTCCAATTTTGACCTATCATTTCGAGCGGAGCGAGAAATCTGTTTACAATGGACGAATCTTTCTAAAGTGCGTGCAAAATGAAAGCAAGAGTTCGCGGCCTAAGTGACTGTCACTGTCCATAGCCGGACAGCTTCCCCCATTTTGTCTGGACAGTGACCGTCACTGGCTCCTCAAACTCCTGTTCTCGAAGCAACTTTACTTTAGAGAGCGCGGCGAGGATGCGTCATTCCCTGTAGCTGTTCCTCGGCTTGAGTTCGTCCGCTACATACAGAGTTCTCGTATTCGTTCGAAGTGATAATGCTATTTTGTTTCTAATTCAACTGATTTTTCAGTATAGCGCCGACCCGTCACTCGCCCAAATCTCCAGCGGTTCAACCGCCCTTCATTCCACGCTCAAGCGGTAGCCGCGACCGCGCACCGTCGTCAAAAACTGGGGGCTGCTGGCGTCCGGCTCGATCTTTTGGCGCAGGCGGCTCACCAGCTTTTCGATGCGCGCATCGTCCACCTCGTTGATGTAGCTCTCGCCCCACACGTCGGTGACAATCTGGTACTTGTCCACGATCTTCTGCGCGTTACGAAAAAGCAGCAGCATCAGCCGGTATTCGAGGTTGGTCAACGTCTCCACCGGCTCGCCCCCGACGAGCACCTCGCCGCTCTCGACATCCACCCACAGCGCGGCGGAATCGGGCGCCTCCTCGGCTACTTCGCGCTGAATAAAGTTGGAGAGCAGCTGCGAAAAGATGCGCGGCTTCCCCTCCGTTCGCAGCACAATGTGGCGGCGCAGCAGCGTGTTTAACGCTGCTTTGAGTTCTTCGCTTTCGTCTGCGTCGGCTGTCGCGGTAAAAAATGAAGCCAGCGCGGCCTGCTCCGCCCCGCGACACGCCGACCAGATTTTGCTACACTCGGCGCGCAAATTATGGTCCTGCTGCAGCCGCTTGGCGACGCTCTGGTGCAGTAGACGGCGCACGTCCGCATCGCCCTCGGTCACATCTGCTGCGTGAAGCGCATCGTCCAGCACGCGGCACGTTCCCTCCAGCAGCGTCGGGTGGCCACCCGCCCAGCGGTAGATAAAGTCGATATCGGCGGCGGTAAAGGCGGCTTCGTAGTCGCGCATGTAGCGGTGGCAGAAGCGCTCCACGTCCCAGTGCGTCAGCGGCGCGAGATGCCAGGTGCGGTGGGCAAAGAGTTCGCAGAATTCGCCGCAGTGGTCCACGGTCGCATTTTGGTCCGTTAGCTGATCGAGGGGCCGCACCGTCGCCGTTACAAAAACAAGCGTGCTGTTGTGGCGATCCTTGAGAGCGCGCAGGTTGAGAAAGGTGCGCGAATGAACGCGCGTGTACGGCTCGTCGAACTCATCGAAGAGCAGCACGAGCTTGCACTGCGTCGCCTCCATTGCTGCCTCCAGCCCCTGGTTAAAGCTTAGCGGAACTTGAAAATCACTCCCCGGCGCGATCAGCATGTCGTACGCTTCGGCCAGCGGCGCCAGCTCGGTAAGGTCCGCGCTGCTTTCGCGCAGGCAGCGCAGCACCAGCTCGTAGAAGCCCTGGTCCGTCATGCTCAACATGCGGTTGCAGTCGATGTAGACGGGCAGAAACTCGTGGCCCGTCTCGCCCAGCTCCTGAATCCATACGTCCGGATGCGAAAGCAGGCGCAGCAGGGCCGACTTGCCCACGTTGCTAAAGCCCACGACGGAAACGCTTTGCAGGCTGCGCATGTAGTGGATCAGGCTCTGGACATCGGGGCGGCGCATGTAGCCGCCATCAGGCAGGCGGAGGGTTCTCGGCATGGTGGATGGGGTGATTCGGCGGAACGGTCAACTATGGTTGCGGCTTACGGACTTGTCTGCGGTAGTATACCATATTGAAGCGTAATTGTAGGGAAGAAACGATCCACGAAGGGCACGAAGTTGCACGAAGGGAAGAGGGCGGACTTTCTTGCTTCGCGTTCTTTGTTGAGCAAATTCTCCGCGGATTAGAATTAGATTGACGCGCGTCGGGCACGGTGATAGACTGCTGATACGAATTGGTAAAGGAAACGAGGAATTACCCCATGAGCAACATCCAGCGCATCTGTCCCAGCTGCGGGGCAAGCGGCCCGATGAGCGCGCAATTCTGCCCGGGCTGCGGCCAAAATTTTGATCACCGCGCCAGCAGCGGCAACACCCTGCCCGCGCGACGCAACAACCTGCCCGCCGTCGCCAGCACGGCGGCGCTGCCCCTGCTGGCGGGCGCGGCAAGCTTGGCCCTGCGCGCGGGCTGGCGCTTGCTGCAGGCCCGCCTGAACCAGCAGGCACAAGTTGCAGCGCGCCCGGCTACCGAGAAAACCGCAATTGCGCCAGCCACGCCGCAACCGCCCGTACAGAGCGGACGCAGAACGATTCGCATTCGCTCCACCTGGGTCGTCGGCGGGCCGGACGGCATCCATCGCCACGGCGCCAGCGACCACACGATTGAAATCGACGATTGAGATCGGCGATTGAGATCGGCGATTGAGATCGATGCTTTCACCGGGTTGACTAGACCTCAAGGGTTTCCCAAAACCTTTGGGGTCTTTTTGTAGCTAAATAAAATTTGACAAGTACATTTTAATCACCTATAATTTTTAGCCATAACTAAATTTTAATTTTGCCATGCAAAATAAATGCGGGCTGGATTCAACCTCAAGCGCTACTGAACACTAAATTTATGATTTTCCGAAAATTACTCCTTACTCTTCTCACCGTCGCACTTGGCGCGCTGGTTGCCTGCGGCAGCAACGACAACGCTGCCAACGATAGCGGTCGCCCCAAAGTCGTTGCCACAACGGGCCAGATTGGCGACGCGGTGGCTAACATCGGTGGCGACGCCGTCGAACTGACGACGCTGCTCGGCCCCGGCATCGACCCGCATCTCTATATCCCTACCGAAGGCGACGTCAGCGCTTTTAGCAACGCGGACGCCATTTTCTACAACGGCATTAATCTCGAAGCGCAGATGACGCGCGTGCTCGATCAGCTGACGTCGCGGGGGAAGACGGTGGTCGCCGTGGGCGAGGCGCTGCCCGAGGACGAGCTGCTGGAGTGGACGGGCGGTGCTTATGCCGACCCGCACGTCTGGAACGACCCAACGCGCTGGAGCCTCGGCGTCGAGGCCATTCGCGACGCGCTGATCGAGTTGGACCCGGACAACGAGGCGGCCTATCGCGCCAACGCCGACGCTTATCTTGCAGAAATTGCCCAGGCCGACGCCTTTGCCCGCGAGCAATATGCGCGCATCCCCGAAGAGCGCCGCGTGCTCATCACGGCTCACGATGCCTTTGGCTATCTCGGCAACGCCTACGGGCTGGAGGTGATTGGCCTGCAGGGCATCAGCACCGAATCCGAAGCCAGCACGGCAGACGTGCGCGATCTGGCGAACCTGATTGTCCAGCGCCAGATTCCCGCGCTCTTCGTCGAAACCTCGGTCTCGCCGCGCACCATCGAGTCCGTCCAGGCCGCCGTGCGCGACCAGGGCTTCGAGGTCAAAATTGGCGGGCAGCTCTTCTCGGACGCGCTGGGGGAGACGGGCTCCGGCGCGGAGACGTACACGGGAATGTTGCGGGCGAACGCGCAGACGATTGCAGATGCGCTGGGGGAGTAGTGCACAGTGCATAGTGCGTGAACTGGTAGAGTTTGTTGGTTCGATGTTAACAACAATCAATGTAAGTAATAGTTCACGCATCACGCATCACGCATCACGCATCACGCATCACGCATCACGCATCACGCATCACGCACAATACGCATCACGCGTCACTCACCATGCACCACGAAATTAACTGGTCAACAAACTGCCCATGACTGATCTATCCGCCCTCGAAATCACCGACCTCACCGTCGCCTACAATGAAAAGCCCGTACTGTGGGACATCGACCTCGATGTGCCGCAGGGGGTGCTGATGGCGATTGTTGGCCCCAACGGCGCAGGCAAGACGACGCTGATCAAGACGATCCTTGATCTGATCGAGCCCGCCGCTGGGCAGGTGCTGATCCACGGCAAGGCCTACGCCAACCAGCGCCGCATCGTCGGCTACGTGCCCCAGCGCGGCAGCGTGGATTGGGATTTCCCGACCAGCGTGCTGGACGTGACGATGATGGGTCGCTACGGCGACCTTGGCTGGTTTCGCCGACCAGGGGCGCGTGAGCGGGAGCTGGCCGAGGAGGCGCTGCACAAAGTTGGCATGATGGATTATGCCGAGCGGCAGATCAGCCAGCTTTCCGGTGGACAGCAGCAGCGCGTTTTCCTGGCGCGTGCGCTGGTGCAGGAAGCGCAAATCTACTTCATGGACGAGCCATTCCAGGGCGTTGACGCCACGACCGAGCGCGCCATCGTCACGCTGCTGCAAGAATTGCGGGGGGCGGGCAAGACGGTGATCGTTGTTCACCACGATTTGCAGACCGTGCCCGAATACTTTGATTGGGTCACGCTGCTCAACGTGCGCCGCATCGCCAGCGGACCGGTGAACGAAGTCTTTACCGAAGAAAATCTACGGGCGACGTATGGCGGTCGCGTCGCGTTTTTGAGCCGTTCGCCAAATGGCAACGGCAACAGCAACGGCTTGGCCAATAGCCAAGCCAAAGGGGAAAATTACTATGTCCAATCTACTTGACCCGCTGTGGGTCGATGCCGCGATGGTGCTCGGCTTTTTTGCCGTGGGCAACGTTTTGTTTGGCCACTTTGAAATGCATCGCCCCCGGTGGCGGCGCTTGCTCAAAATGGTCTTCGTCGTAGCGCTCGTGCTGGGGCTGTCCGCAACGGTCGGTCGCGCCTGGGCGTGGGGGATGCTGCTGCTTTCGCTGCTGGCGGCAGCCTACATCCACGCGATCTGGCTGCCGCGCCGCGGCGTCAACGGCTGGACGGGCGAGCCGCGCGAGCGCTATTTGGAGATCGTGATGCGTGAACCATAAGTCACGTTGAGCGGCTATTCGCACAGAACCAACGCAATTTACCAGTTCACGCACTACGCACATCACGCATCACGCATCAAATACTTACTTCCCATGCCCGATCTTCTCCGCGATCTCCTCTTCGACTACACCCTGCGCAACGTCGCCCTCGGCACGGCCGTGATCGGCATTGTGAGCGGCGTGCTGGGCTGCTTCGCCCTGCTGCGTCAACAGTCGCTGCTGGGGGACGCCATTTCGCACGCGGCGCTGCCCGGCGTGGTGATTGCCTTTTTGCTCACGCGCAGCCGCGAGCCGCTTGTCCTCATTCTGGGCGCGGCGGTGGCGGGCTGGCTGGCCACGCTGCTGATCGGCGCGGTGACGCGCAACACGCGGCTCAAGGAGGACACGGCCCTCGGCCTGGCGCTCTCAATTTTCTTTGGCGTCGGCATTATGCTGCTCACCTACACCCAGCGTCTCTCGGACGCGCGACAGGCCGGGCTGGACCGCTTCCTCTTTGGCCAAGCCGCCGCCCTGATCCAGCGCGACGTCATCACCATCACCGTCATCGGCGTCATGGCGCTGCTGGTTACGGTCCTGCTGTGGAAGGAGTTCAAGCTGCTTGCCTTCGACCCGGCCTTTGCCGCCAGCCTCGGTTTCCGCGTGCGCCTGCTCGACATCACGCTGACGACGCTGCTCGTGATCGCCATTGTGATCGGCCTGCAATCTGTGGGCGTGATTTTGATGAGCGCGATGGTTGTCGCGCCCGCCGCCGCCGCCCGCCAGTGGACGAATCGACTAAGCGTGATGGTGCTGCTGGCGGCACTGTTTGGCGCGATTTCGGGCATCAGCGGGGCGCTGATCAGCAGCACGGCGAGCGGCCTCGCCACCGGCCCGGTGATCGTGCTGATCGTCAGCGCGATCACGCTGGTCTCGCTGGCGCTGGCGCCGGCGCGCGGTCTGCTCTGGAGCTGGCTGCGCCAGCAGCGCAATCGCCGCCGCCTGCGCGTGCAAACCGTGCTCGCCGATCTCTACGCCTTGGACCTCCAGCACGATGATCCAACCCACGGCCACACCATCGCCGTGCTGCACGCCATGAACGCCGGTCGCGGCGGCGTCGCCATTACCCTGCGCCAGCTTGTCGACGATGATTTGGCGCAGGAGATCATTCCCGGTGAATGGGTGCTGACGGAGGCCGGTCGCACGCGAGCCGAGCGGCTGCTGGCGACGAACGGGAGCGAGGAGCCGTCGGTGGTGCCGCT
This sequence comes from Caldilineaceae bacterium, assembly GCA_965213535.1. Classification (GTDB taxonomy): domain Bacteria; phylum Chloroflexota; class Anaerolineae; order Caldilineales; family Caldilineaceae; genus JBCCFC01. Next base: position 2,911,972 of record OZ243888.1, on the reverse strand, counting down.
GTCCGTGCCAGCGTTTGATGCGGGATTGATGGAGAATTAAGGGAGACGACTAAGAGGAGCGAAGCAGCGCTTCGCGTTACATATGACACATATGACGCCACAACTCGAAATCCAACTGATCGCCGCCGTGGTTGCTGCGGCTTGCGCTCTGCCGGGCGTTTTTCTCGTGCTGCGCCACATGGCGATGATGAGCGACGCCATCAGCCACACCGTGCTGCTGGGCATTGTGCTCGCCTTCTTTGTCGTGCAGCAGTTTGGCCACCCGCTGCTGATTTTGGGCGCGGGCGCAGTCGGCGTGCTGACGGTGAGCATTACCGAACTGCTCAACCGCACCGGGCTCGTCAAGGCGGACGCGGCCATCGGCATCACCTTTCCCATGCTCTTCAGCCTGGCCGTGATCCTGATTTCCGTCTACGCCCGCGATGTGCACCTGGACACCCACATCATCTTCCAGGGCGACCTCGCCTTTGCCCCCTTTGACCGGCTGACCCTCTTTGGCGTCGACATTGGCCCGCGCACGCTGATCACGATGGCCGCAATCGGCCTGCTCAACCTCGCCTTTATCGTGCTCTTCTACAAAGAGCTGAAGCTCTCGACCTTTGACGCCGGACTGGCCGCCGCGCTTGGCTTTGCGCCGCGCCTGCTCCACTACGGGCTGATGACGCTGGTCTCCTTTACCGCTGTTGGCGCGTTTGACGCCGTCGGCTCGATTTTGGTGATTGCGCTGATGATCGTGCCGCCCGCCGCGGCGTACCTGCTGACGGATCGGCTGAGCCGGATGCTGTGGATTAGCGCGGGGATCGGCGTCGTGGGGGCGATTGGCGGCTACTGGCTCGCCAGGTCGCTGGACGCCAACATCAGCGGCGCAATGGTGACGGTGATCGGGGTGATTTTCTTTGGCGTCTTTTTGCTCGCACCGCAGCGGGGGATGGTCGCGATTGCGCGGCGACGGGCGCGGCAGCGCTGGGAGTTTGCGCAGGCCATGCTCGCCATCCACCTGCTGCACCACGAGGGCACGCCCGAAGCCGACGAAGCAAACCGCGTCGACCACCTGCTCGAACACATCCGCTGGACGCCGGACTTTGCCGAGCGCGTCGTCCGCCACGCCGAGCGCGGCGGCGTCGTGCGCCGTCGACGCGGCGTGCTGCGGCTGACGGCCGAGGGAAGGTCGCTGGCGCGGGAGGTAATGGTGGGGTAGAATGAAGGGAGAGATTTTGGATTTAAGGAGCTTCGTTATGGCTATTGCGGAACAAATTCACGAGCGCGCCCGCTCGCTGCCGAAGCCAATACAGATTCGGGTACTGAATTTTGTTGAGTTGCTTGCTCAGAAGGCCGAGGTGGGCAAGCAGAACGAAGTTGAGAAACTCACCGATCGGGAGTGGTCAGAAATGTCGCTGGCGATGGCGATGCGAGGGATGGAAGACGAAGAGCCCGATTATACACTGGCCGATTTGAAAGACACTTATGGAAACTAGAGAACCTGCACGACTTCTAGGCCGCTATATTGTCGCCGATCCGAAGATTTGCCACGGTCAACCGACGTTTCGCGGTACGCGCATCTTTGTGTCGGATGTGTTGGGGCAAGTCGCGGAAGGGATGGCCTGGGAGACGATTATCGAGGAGTGGCGGGGGGACATTTCGCAGGCGGCGATTGCAGAGGCAGTGCAGCTTGCTTCGCAGGCATTTCTCAATCACTCCGATGAACTTGTGCTGGAGTCTGCGTGAACGTCCTCGATGAGAACATTCTTGAAAATCAGCTTCAACAGCTCAAGCGCTGGCGGGTTAGCGTGCGCCAAATTGGCGTCGACGTTTCCCGGAAAGGCATTCAGGACGATGAAATTATTCCATTCCTGCTTACGCTAAGTCGACCGACGTTTTTTACGCGTGATTTGGGCTTTTTTGACCACAAGCTGCGTCATCAACGCTACTGCTTGATTTGCCTGGCAGTTGGACGCTATGAAGCCGCGTCGTTTACGCGGCGCGTGCTAAAACATTCGGCGCTGGATACACAGGCAAAACGCATGGGAACGGTGGTTCGAGCATCGAGTCGGGGGCTGGCAATTTGGCGATTGCACGCCGAGCAAACAGATTTTCACGCGTGGTAATGAAGCGCACGCCCACAGCCGACGAGGCCAACCGCGTCGACCCCTACTCGATCCCATCCGCTGGACGCCGGACTTCGCCGAGCGCGTCGTCCGCCACGCCGAGCGCGGCGTCTTAAGGCAGCGAGGGGGTGTCACGACTGACGGCAGAGGCGAGGTGATGGTGGGCGAGGAGCAAAGTGTAGATGTAGTTACAACACTTGTTTCTTATTCGGATTATTCTACTTCTACTTCACCTTATGTAAAATCTGCTCGACCTTTGTTAGCAATTCTTCAGAAGTAAACGTAGAGAACTGCTGATTAACTTCAGGAACGGGACTCTGTGCCTCTGCTATCCCTGCCTGTGGCAGCGTGAATCGCCAAGGGTGTCTGGCTCCCGTTACGTGATCTGCGGGAAAGCCTTGGAGAGGCTCTAAAAAGAAGAGATACTGCGTGCCAATCTGCATGGGAACATGTGGATAGCCCGCTTTAGCTTCTTGTCGAAGCGCTTCTGGAATGTCCGATGGTTGAACGGGGCCATCCTGACAGGTAAGAAAGCCCTCGGGCTGGACAACGTTCAGCCGCGCGGGGCCATCGCCTTTCAAGTAGCTATCCACCTCGATCTGGTAAACCTGCCCCAGCGTGACGCGAGTTGGGTCAGGCCGCGTCACGTCGACTGTTGGCGGATCGGTGGAACTATCCACGTTGTGCTCCATGTTTACCACGCCATCGGCATTGGAGACTTCGCCAATCAGGATCATCGACGCAGCATTGATTCGCTCTTCCCAAGAGTTGACGGTAGCGTAATCTACATCGACTACTTGTGGCTGGCAAGAGGGGGGCGCAAACGAGGCAGGGGTTGGAGATGACGCCTCGGTCGTTGAAAGGGTAAGCTTTATTGGCTCTTCACATCCGTTTAGCAAGGCTACCGAAATCACCAATAGACTTAGGGTAAGCATGTTCGACATGGCAGGTTTGGCTTGCATCGATAATTTTTCGGTGATGTTCAACAAAGGGGAAATCAGTCAATGCAGCCAACCGCGTCGACCACCTGCTCGAACACATCCGCTGGACGCCGGGCTTCGCCGAGCGCGTCGTCCGCCACGCCGAGCGCGGCGGCGTCGTGCGCCGTCGACGCGGCGTGCTGCGGCTGACGGCCGAGGGAAGGTCGCTGGCGCGGGAGTGATGGTGGGGTAGAATGAAGGGAGAGATTTTGGATTTAAGGAGCTTCGTTATGGCTATTGCGGAACAAATTCACGAGCGCGCCCGCTCGCTGCCGAAGCCAATACAGATTCGGGTACTGAATTTTGTTGAGTTGCTTGCTCAGAAGGCCGAGGTGGGCAAGCAGAACGAAGTTGAGAAACTCACCGATCGGGAGTGGTCAGAAATGTCGCTGGAGATGGCGATGCGCGGGATGGAAGATGAAGAGACCGATTATACACTGGCCGATCTGAAAGAAATCTTCTGACGCCGCGTGCTTTAGGCGCTGTACCGTGGCGTAAGCACCGTATACTACAGCACCAAGCTTTGGATCAGCAAAGAGAAACGCGCCTAGAGGAACCGCATACCACAGCCAAAACCCAAGTCGACTGAAAGCTCCAAATCCGAGAGATTAGAGTTGACCGCACTCCCCCCCCCCCCTTAGTACAATTAAGGTCAAGTTTGATGGGATCGAACTGCACCTAGAGGAGATGACATGGCTACAAAGATTTTATCAAGTCCGTGGGCGACAATCGTTTTGCTAATGCTTTTTGGTTGCACGGTAAGTGCAAGTGTTACTGGTTTGACTACACATGCGGATGGTAGCAAGGAAATTATCTATTTTCTTGGTGACCAAGAAGTTAGAGGTGCATCGATTGACACTGCACAGGTGTTTCAAGGTCTGGCAGTCCAAGAAGCAACCCAGTGGAGCGACGTTGTGAACTTGGTGAGAGAGGGAGGTGCCAAAGCAGTTGTCGTTGATGCTTCGTCAATGGGGCAAATGGTACCGGAGGAAGCCAATGAACTGCTGCTCAATAGCACTACTTTTGTAGGAATCAACACCAGCGGCCAAATGCTGGCGGAGACTTTAGGTCTACCCGCACTCTACACCAGCACTTGGGGCGTTCAAACACAAGCGGCATCTACAACAGCAGAAAACGCTGCCTATGTGGAAGATGTGTACTTTATTTATTCTCTAGACACAGAGGGTGTTGAGGAGAATAATGTTGACTTGAATCAGTACCTTTCGCTGACGACCACTGATGATCCAGCCAAGCTTGAAGAACTGGCTCAAATTGTCGAAACGGTTTCACCACCATTCTCTGTTCGCAGAAAGGTCACGAGCGATTTGTTAACTCCTGGCCCAAATACGATTCCTTTTGCTGAGGCGATGGATATGCACCTTAGCAGAAAGACGAATGGTGAGCAAGATTCGACTGAAATCTATTTGCCATACGTTGGCAATCAGTAAAGGAGTTCATGCGATGAATAATAAAAATCAGACTCGAATTTTCGTGAACGTGCTTCTGATCGTAGCAGTATGCGGTGTCCTTTTGCTGAGTTTTAGTAAATCTGCATTAGCGAGAAGTTCGTGGTGGCATCCTCAAGGAACTGTGTGGGGGGATAGCTATAAACCTCAGAACAGCCAGCTAATCAAATCTCAAACAGGAGTGTACGGCACGCCGAGGCTTGTCCTCGTAGCAACAAAGTTGTGGGGTGGCTGTAGTGGGGACATGCAAGGCTGCACATATGGATTCCGGGTGAAAGATGATGATGCTGATTCAGTGCAAGGAACTGCCACCAGGATTGTAAACGTTAATGGAGGTCTGTACGGAATCCAAGTTGCTCAACACAAAGCGTACGGTCTAAATCGATGGACAACGGGATATACAAGCTATACAAACAATAGCACCTATGGGAACTCATCTTGCTTCATTCAGGGGCCTGGGCATCCTGGTTGTAACTGACGTTTGCATCAGTGGCTAAGTTAGAAAGCGGTGAGCTTCATGTGCTTTAAAGCTCACCGCTTTTCTTATACGGCCCTGCGGCACATACCGTAGATCGCGTATGCTCCGCTAAGTGACGTAGGTGGGCAAATCACCATTGTCACATAGCGGAGCATATGTGATCTACACTTTGCTCGATACCCAATGCCCCGCAAATACTCGTACATCTGCGCGCTGTACTGCGCTTCGCTCACCGCGTCCTCATAGCCGAGGACGGGCGACGAGGGCTGTCAAGCGACAAACTTTGCGTTTTGCCATGCCAAACACAAAAAGGAAGCCGCAGACAAACGCGGATTTACGCGGATTTACCTGCTCAAGTTCTAAACCATCTGCGTGAATCTGCGTCTATTTGCGGTTAAACTCTCTTCGAATTTAGAGTTGCAGCTTTATCGCTCTGCTTTGCAATTTTGGCATCAAAAAGCGGCATGAGTTGCTCCTCATGCCGCTTTTGATTGGTTTATTGCCGTTGCCCGATCATAGGTAGCCAGCCATCCCTCGTTCGAGCACATCCGCTGGACGCCGGACTTTGCCGAGCGCGTCGTCCGCCACGCGGAGCGCGGCGGCGTCGTGCGCCGTCGGCGCGGCGTGCTGCGGCTCACGGCGGAAGGGAGGTCGCTGGCGCGGGAGGTGATGGTGAGGCAGGCGGCGGTGGCTTCAATGTGGGCGCAAATTGATCAGCTAGAGTTAAGCAACCATAAATAGGCATCTTCCATGCTTGGCGCAATTTGAGCTGCACCGGGATGAGGTTGTTTCTCTGCTAGGACGCGATAGCGGTTACCTTCGGCTGTAGCTGTGCTTGAAACGACTATCACTCCATCCATTGAGGCCGGTGTCTCCAATAGAAACTCCCAGACTTTCCCGTCGGCCTTTTGGATCAGTTTAAGGGCGGAGCCGCTGTAGACGATTTCGCCTTTACGAATCACCGCCAGCGCGGGGCAAGTTTGGGCAACATCCTCAATAATGTGGGTGGAGAGCAGAACCGTTTTGTCGCGGGCCAATTCAACGAGGAGATTTCGAAACTTGACGCGCTCCTGTGGATCAAGACCAACCGTGGGTTCATCAATAATCAATAGACGCGGATTGCCGATTAGCGCTTGGGCGATGCCAAGGCGTCGCTTCATCCCACCAGAAAAGGTACGAATCGAACGGCGGGCGACATCACTGAGATTTGTGATTTCCAGCGCCTGTTCAACCTCTGCTTTTCTCGCTGCAGGTGTTACCTTTTTCAGCGCAGCAACAAACTGTAGAAATTCACGGGCAGAGAGATTGCGATACATCTGTATTTCTTGCGGCAAATACCCAAGCGTCTCACGAATCTTCCATTTTTCAGCTCTGTTGTCAAGTCGGTATTCACCAATCTGTACACTGCCGCTGCTAGGCTTAAGTAGCGTAGCGAGAATTCGGATCAGTGTAGTTTTTCCCGCGCCATTTGGCCCAAGCAGGCCAAACATGCCAGTAGGTATTGATAAGGAGACGTGCTTTAACGCCTCAACTTTTCTATATGTTTTTGACAAATTGTTGATTACAATTTCCACTTCTGACCCTCGCTCTTAATCATCAGCCATTTGTTGTACAGAATTGGAATAGCAAGCGGGCTTAGGAGCTTGCCACTCGTTCCCAGATAGGGCTTGTCCGATCTGCCATACTTGCTCCTCGGTCAGGGGAGCGCTATTTACTGGGTGTTTCTCGTGCAGTTGATTGAGCCATACTTTGAACATTTCCACGCCAAATTGTTCTTGATAGTCCACGAGCGCTACAACGTAGTGGGCCAGCTCGCAATTATCTCGATTCGAATAAGCACCCTGAAGCTTCCCATCCATGGGCACGACCCCACCATAGGAACTGATTCCCTGTGTATCTTCGGAATTAATAATTACGCCCTTCCACGCTGCCTTCTGCTCAGATAGCATAGAATCCTCGTCTAAAAGCATGGGGAAGATATGGTAGCTTGTAGCAATGGAGAATGCTTTGAGAATAACTGGCGACATGGCCTCTTCAACTAGTCGACCGCTTGGTGCTTGCGGGTTAGCACCACCTAAATTTTGTGGATTGCAATCCCCTGTCTGTGTGTCACAGTCAGCTATGTTTACGCTAAAGTATTGAAGCTCACCCCGTGTGGTAAGGGGAAGACGAGGCCAGCTGATTTGTTCGACCAACCAACCTTGGCTCACCTGAATAGCTAAATCTAGCATCAACTGAGATTGGGTACCCAGCCCGCGTCGCGGATTGCTGTTGTCACTGGGTAGCCCAATGATGTCGCCACCTGTTTCGATGGACTGAGTATAAGGTAATTCAACTGCAGCGTAAGTGACCACTGAATTGTCGATCGTCTCCATCCAGTCTACAATCTGTTGATAAAAGGCTAGTGCTTGCTCTCCGCGCGTAATAGAAGTACGGCGGCTCAACTCGCCCAACCAGACGGTCCCATTGGGGGAATGATGTGCAACATAAGGGCCAGCGGCTACAAGAAATTGTGGCGGCGCGCTAGCCCAATGTAATGTTGTGATGTCATCATCTTTGCCGAGCACGTCACCTGAACTAATTGGTAACAACGCAGAATCTACAGCAATGGTCAGTCGGTGATGCTCGCGCGCCACGTGGGCATAAGCCGTCGCTGGCCAAGCCAGCCAGTCGCTATCGCGCGACCATTGAAGTACTCTTTTGTTCAGATAGCTAACATAGGCACGGCGAAAAATAGGTGGGCTGCTGCTGAGCGCAACATCCTCAACGGCACGATAATCCTCGCGCAGCAGAATTGGCCTCCCACTATAGTTCAGCCTCACATGCACTTCGCTGGCGGGGTTAACCGTCCAACTGCCCCCCTGCAAGCGTATAACTTCCCCCATGCGCACCACCTCAACCGATTGTCCATTTACCTGAGCGCTTGTTGCCTCCAGCCCAGTATTCAACAGCAATTCTATGGTGGGTTGAGCCGCAGTGCTTACATTTTGTAGCGTTAACTCCGCTTCTACTGAAAGCGTGTCATCCGCTACCGTAGCTTGCTGATTAGCCGCAAGCACGATCCACGTTTCCGTTTGAGTAACGGAGGATGTTGGAACTAACGAATCACGAACCACTGCTCGATAGTTAAACCAACCGAAGTTGACAACTAGCAATGCAACACCAATGAGAGACACCACGCTAAAGAGGTTGGCTCGCCAGCCCACGCGCCCATCAGTAAGCCTATACAATCCGATTGCCAGTAAGAGAAGTATTGGTACAGAGAGAGCATAGAGCAAAAGCAGCGCCAGAAAGACAGAACGCTCCGCTCCGATACCAGCTACAGCATCAATATACCAGGAGCGTAGAGAAAAATTTTGTACGGAGAACAGCGTTTCTGTAGGTTGAAACAGACTTAAGCCAAGCAGTACATCTACCACAACGGCTATAGCGGTTACCACAAGCGTATTGGGCAGCAACGAAAGTATGACAAAGATGAAACTGCATTGCAAACACGTCACCAACAGCAATGCTAGCAGCCCAAATCCAAATAATTGAGCGGTTGCTGCCAGCGGCATGTCCATAAGCAGAAAAAACCCAAAGGCAATACCATACACTAAAGTCAACATAGCGGTTAAGATAATAACCGTGCTGATGAACTGCGCCATGAACAGCTGAGGCAGTTCAAGCGGCGTTGCCCACAGCCAATCCTGTCGCCGGCTATGTTCGCTGATAGGCCCTATTAACAGGGCCAACATCGGAAGTTGAAAGAACAGGATGGCCGTTACGAGCGTCACCGGCACAGCCACGCTGACAACATTTAGGAATTCCAATATCAACGTGCCAACCAAAATGGTAAATAGCAACGTTGCGTAAACTAAATACGCGCGACTGCGTATAAATAGCAACCCTTGCACTTTTGTTATTTGCATTGCTCCACTCACAATTCGGATTCCCCCACCGCTTGAAGCAGCTGTTCGCGTCGAATGGAAAGACAACCCCATAGCAATAAGGCCAGTGCAATTAGCAAGAGAACCAGCCTATTATAGAGCCAGATTGAATTATCGAGTTGGAACAGCGTGAGAAAAGGAAAAAACAGAGGATTGTTTAACCATATTGGCGCTAAGAATAGTCCACTTCCCCACAGCAGAAGCACCAGGAGGCTACCGCCCGCCCAACTGCGCAAGATCAGCGAGCCCCAAAAGCCTACCGCCGCAAAGAGCAGCATAGCAACGAGATTGGCCACCAGCATTTGGCTCCAATTGACCGGCGAACGAAATGGTGGAATCGTCAATTGCCAAGCTACTATTAAGACGACTAGCCACAGCAACGTGCCAAACAACAAAATCACTGTGAGCCGTTCTATTGCTATACGCCACAATGCATAAGGTGTCGTTGCCAAAATCTCCAGCAAGCTATCTCGAAGAAGCAGGCCAGCAGCCAGCCAACCCGCTATTGCAGGCAAAAACACTTCGCCCAAGATTAAGCTGGCTGGCACAAGATTCATAAAAGCGTCGTTGTAAGTTATCAACAAGATGCTGATAGCGATGAGCGCCGTAGCAAGCAACAGTAGCAATTGATAGCGAAGAACAGAGATGTGATGCCAGAACATTGGAGTTCGTTGATCTTCAAATTTAAGGACAGAGGCACTTTCAAGTTATTTAGGCATTATCCCTCATGTATTAAGCTTGGATCAAGATTCGCTGCTGGGCAATGGGGTTGAGCGTGCATCTGCACCTACTGATGATGGTAACTGACTTGGATGAATGTCGAAGAGCGTGAACATACTGCCTAGCTCGGCTTCCGCGGACTGCTGTGTTGTCCAACCGCGCCACGTTTGTAGAATCACGCCTTCGTTCGAAATTAACACTTTCGTTGGGGTTACTTGAATCGAAGCAGCAGAAAACAATTTACCTCCAGAATCTAGCATAACCGGAAAGGGAATGTTGTTTTCTTGTGCATACTCAGCTACAACTTTTGAGTCTGTTTCGGATGTAACGGCTACCACCTCTATACCTTCATCTAAAGAGCGCTCATATAGTGTTTGCCATAACTGACGATCAGCTGCACAGAATGGACAATCCGTGTGAAAAAATATCAAGAGCTTTTCATCGTTTGAGCTGTTGAGGTCATATGTCGAACCCTCCAATGTTTGCAGAGTGATGGAAGGGATTTGAGCACCTACCGATATTTCTTCAAACTCTGTAGAGCCGAACGGATTAAGCACCGCACGATCCTGATAAACTCGAAAACCAAACAAAGCAACCATGAGCAACAATAGCACGTATAGCACATTGTTCTCTTTGAGAAAACTGGAAGGCAGCTTTCTAATTGTATTCATCACTGTTGAACCTCCAGATTTAAAATCACCGTGCTTGCTTAAGAGTAATTCTGCATCGCAAGTGATGTGGCCTTATTTTCACACTAAGGACCTCACTGCTCGTCTAGGATTATCGAACTTAAGTTAAACACGGTGATTTAGCATGCACTATTGTCTCATAATCACAACTGAGCAAAATAACGAATTGCTCAGTACCGGTAGGGATGACGAAACACTAGCAGCTGCCACAAGACTGTCTATCAATGCCGCTGCCATTGCTTCCATTAGGACACGTGTACTCGTACTTAAAGTACTTCTTCTTCTTGAAGGGGTTGGAACAGAGGCTGCATCCATTCTCAGTATAGGTGTAATAACACCCAGACGGAGCACCGGCCAAAGCCACATGCGCACTTGTGAATGCAGCTGTGCTACTAAGGAGCAGCGCAACAGCAATCACGAGAACCTTCAATCGCTTCACTGAATTTTTCATGACTTATCTCCTTGGAACTGGTTTCTAATGTGCAATGCCTCGTGTTGGCTTGCGTCCCAAGAATATCATTTTTGCGGCCCTTAGTCGCGCGCAAACTCCCCCAATTTCCGGGAGTCGACTCCCCCAATTCCTGGGAGTCCACATGTGCGCAGGTGAAATCGACGCTCAGTTCTTGACAAACCATCGTTTTACCCGTAATATTGGTTCCACTTTCTAGGGCAACTCACGCCCCCTCCGCGTTCCTAATCCGCTTTGTCTTTGGACCGATGCTGCACCGCATCGGCCTTTCCATAGGAGTATCTCGTGGACGACAAAACCCGTGGACAAAACCTCGCCGCCATCCGCAAATGCACGTACGATCCCCATACGCTGCTGCCGCTTACCCAGCTCGACGTGGCTCAGGGCACGGGCTACAGCCTGCGCCAGATTGAAAATTTGGAGCAAGGGCTGCTCAAGCACATTGACCCCGACATGCTTGTTGCCGTGGCAAAGAAGCTTTGTCTGACGACGCTGGAGTTCGAGGCGCTGCTGGCGCTGCTGCCGGGGGTGCGGCGGCGTGATGCGGTGCGCATCGAGCAGTCGCCCCAGCAGCTGCTGAACCAGGAATTCGAGCGGCTGGCCCACAAGCGGCTGCCCGCCATCCTCTACGATCCCTTCTTCCACGTGCTGGCCGTCAACCGTGTGGGCACGGCGCTCCACGGCGTAACGGGGGCGCAGCTCGACGCCATGCTGCAGGAGCAGGGCCACGTCAATTTCCTCCACTTTATTTTCCACCCGCAGTCGCCGCTGCGGGTTTCGTTTCGGGAAATCTGGCCGCTCTTTGTCAAGCTCAATCTGCACCAGTACCGCGTGATGACGCTGCCCTATCGCTACACGGGCTACTTTAACCGGCAGTTTGAAGCGTTTCGCCGAGGGAAAGATTTTTTGCGCTACTGGATCGAGACGCAGGGGGAGGACTTTTGCACGCAGACCAAAGTTTACGACTACTACCATCCACAACTGCGCACGAGGCTGCGCTACGAGACTGAGATGAGCGCCATTCAGACCACGTGCGGCAAGCTCTACCGCGCCACGCTCCAGCCGCTCGATGCCAGTACCGTCGATGCCTTCGCCCAGCTGTTTGACCAAACTGGCCCCGGCATCAAGCGGCTGACGCCGTGGCCGCACGATGCGCTTCTTCCCAAAAAAGGGGAGGGGGGGGGGAAATTTAGAACCACTGCTCCAGCCACGCTAGCGATTGCGCGCCCAGCAGCAGAATTACCACGTATTTAACGCTCTTGCCCGCCGTCACCGCGACCAAAAAGGTTGCCAGCCGCATCCGCAGTGCGCCAGCGACCATGCCTGCCACGTCAAATAGGGGCAGCGGGAAGGCCGAAAAGGCAAAGAGCGTCCACGCGCCATATTGCTCCGTCCACCGTCGCGTGCGACGCAGCCACCGGTTGTTCCCCGCCTCGTTTTCCTCCACCAGCGCGCGCCCGCTCGCGCCCGCCACGTAGCCCGTCAGCTCCCCCAGCGAGCCGCCGACCGCGGCCACCAGCGCCAGCACCACCGGATCGAGCGCGGCGCTCATGGCGATGATCACGGCCAGCCCCGGCGCGGGCAGCACGATGGTTGCGCTGGCAACGAGGCTGATCAGGAAGGCGCCGACGTAGCCCCAGTGACCGGTCGCCGCCACCCACTGCGGGTTGAGCGCCAGCCAAAACGCAAGCGCCGTGATCAGCAGGATCACGGCGAGGCGGAGCCAGAGGTTCGGTTGAGCGGTTGAGGTTGGGGAGTCTTCCATGAGGGGTCAGGCTAAGCAATTGGCAACATTCGAGACAATAGGAACTCAGCCAATTTTAACCACGAAGAGACAAAGATACAAAGCAGAGAAGCGCTACGCCCCCACCCAAAAGACCTTCTCTAAATTTGCAAAGTCCGAGGCTGGCCCCTCAAACTTGTTGCGCCCCAGCGAGCAGATTTTTGAGCACCGTCATGCAGCGGAAGGCGCGGGTCAGCTGGAAGGTGCGGCCACCCAGTTCGTGCTACGAGTGCTTCCGCCGCTGAAGCAAGCCCGCGCTGAGCCAGCCCAGCGGAAAGGCAATCAGGTGTGCCGCATCGGCCAAGCGCTTAACGGTTGCGCTCTGCCCCGCTCTCGGCGGCATCACGAGAACTGCGACCAGCCCCGCAAGGACCAAAACGCCCAATACCTCGCGCCACGGCTTGCGCAGCGTAGCCAGCGCCAGCCCAATGCAGCCAAAGTAGCCAGCGGATGGCCCCACGTCGCGCACGCGCAGCGAAGCGGTGGCAATCCAGCCCGCTTGATCGCTGGCCAGCGCACCGCCGCTTTCGAGCAGCAGCGTCAGCAGGTGCACGCCCCAAAAGGTCGACGCCGCGCGTGCGCTGCTGGTGCGCCACTCCGCCGTGCCCACGCCCAGCGTCACCATCCCCAGCGCGCCCCAAAAGGCTTGCGGACCATGCGTTACCAGCGCGGAGGTGACGAGCGGGCTCCAGTGCCAAAGCCAGAGATCGCGCGGCGCGTAGCCAAAGCGACGTAGAAAGCTGGGAGAGATGCGCTGGCTGTGGGTGTTTGTCCACAGCGCGGCAACGGTGAGGACGAGCAGCAGCAGCAGCGTAAAGGGCAGCCGACGCAGCAGACGCAGCAGACGCAGCAGGGAAATTCTGGGTTTTTGCATGGTCGAGGAGGGTTTTGGTAATTTTAGCAGGAGAACTTTGGCTTCCCCTTGATTCTTGCGCCTGCGTCCGACGCGTGTACACTTTGCAGCAGCGATCCATTTTCACACAGAACGGGTTACCATGCGCCAAGCCACCATCAACCGACAGACGAAAGAAACGACCGTCTCGCTCACGCTCACCCTCGACGGGCGCGGGCGGGCCGAAATTGAGACGGGCATCGGCTTTCTCGATCACATGCTCACGCTCTTTGCCAGCCACGGCCTCTTTGATCTGCACGTGCAGACCGTGGGCGACCTGCACATCGACGAGCACCACACGGCCGAGGACACCTTTATCTGCCTGGGCCGCGCGCTTGATCAAGCGCTGGGCGAGCGGCGCGGCCTCGTGCGCACGGCCCACGCCTACGTGCCCATGGACGAAGCGCTGGCCCGCGTCGCCGTTGATCTGGGTGGGCGGGCCTACAGCGTCTTCACCTGCGAGTGGGCAACGCCGCGGCTGGGCACGCTCGGCACCGATCTCGTTTACCACCTATTTGAAACGCTGGCCTTTCACGCGCGGATGAATCTCCACGCCCACGTGCTCTACGGGCGCAATGATCACCACAAAATCGAGGCGCTCTTCAAGGCGCTGGCCCGCGCGCTGGATGCGGCTACGCAGGTGGACGAGCGCCGCCGCGACGTGCCGAGCACCAAGGGAACGCTGGTCGCTTGAGCGTGGAATAGCTGTGGGTGGATCAAGGGCGAGATGCTGCCGGTGATCCAGTTAAGGACGTACTTTCTTACGGCTCTAAAACATTTCTTGCTTTATGATGGGGCCGCTGCAAACTTTTGCGTCGTTATCAGGAGAATTCATGAACGGTCAGCACATCGTAAAATCAACGCGGGACCACCTGCTGGAAATCGCTTGGCAACTGCCGCACGAGACGCGACGAGCTGCCTTTCAGCAAATTTTCCCCAAGCGGTTTGACGCGCTTCAGCAGATGCGCCACCAGCCGATACAGGCAGACTACGGGTTGGCTTCCTTCGACAAGCACGAGTGCATCTTTGTCCACGTCCCCAAGTGCGCGGGCGTTTCCGTCAGCCGCAGCCTCTTTGGCAGCTTAGTGGGCACGCACGTCGCGCTGAAAACCTTTCAGCTAATCTATAGCGAAGACGAATTCGCTCGCTACTTCAAGTTTGCCTTTGTGCGCAACCCCTGGGATCGGCTGCTTTCGGCCTACCGCTTTCTCAAGCGCGGCGGCATGACCAATGAAGATCGCGTTTGGGCCAAGCAGCACATCGCTGTGTATAAGGACTTTGACGCCTTTGTCAAAGCGTGGGTGACACCCCGCAACGTCAACTCGTGGCAGCACTTTAAGCCGCAGCACCGCTTCCTGCTGGACCCCACTGGTCGTTGCCACCTGGACTACCTAGGGCGTTTTGAGAATTTGGAAGACGACTTTGAGCAGGTCGCCCAGCAGTTGGGCATCGACGCCCGAATTGCCCACCTGAACCGCACCAAGTCGCCCGCGCGCAGGCGCGATTACCGCTCGTACTACAGCGAAGAGACAAGCCAAATTGTGGCCGCCGTCTATTGCAAAGACATCGAGGTCTTTGGCTATGAGTTTGATTCGGCCCACCCTGCCTCAATACGGAATCTGCAGCCCGCGAAAGTCGGATAAATCTGCCTGGAGCGGGCAGATCATCAGCGCCTCCCAGTTGGGGCTCAGGCCAAAGCGCGCCGCCTGCACAAAGCCAAAGCGCGGGTAGTATTCCGGGTGGCCAAGCACAACAACAAGGGGCTCGCCCCGCTCGCGCGCAATGCTCAACCCCCGCTCGATCAGCGCCGTGCCAATGCCGCGCCGCTGCACCCGCGGCAGCACGGACACCGGCCCCAGCGACAGCACGCGGGTCGGCTGCGCGCCCTTTAGCTGCACGTAGCTAATCAGCTGTACATAGCTAAACAGCGCGTGCCCCACCACTGCTTCTGATTCTTCCCCCAGCTCTTCCTCGTCCAGCAGCGCCACCAGCGATAGCTCGGGCACAAAATCGGCCGACGCCCGAATTCGCTCGATCATTTGGACTTCGCTGCCGTCGGTCTGGTCAAAGGCGAGGCGGGTTACGTGGGCGATGGCTTGGTGATCGGCGAGGTGTTCTGGGCGGATGGTTAAAGCGTGCATGGTGAGTAGGGCGTGTGATTGTGCTAATTTTTCGCCGACCCATTTGCATCAACGGCCCGTCATTGATCACCACCAGAAAACGCTCTATGCTGACGAGTTCCGCAGCCCCGCCCGCTCCTCGACCAGCGCCGCATATAACTTTGCGCTCAAGTTGTAAAACCAGCGGTACTCCTGCCAAAACTCGCCCAGCCCGCGATTGCCCGCGCGCTCGTAAGCTAGCGCCTGCTGCATCATCTCCAGCCGATCGGCATCCTTGACCACGCGGGCTTCGGGCGACAAGCGCGCCGCATATTCGGCCCACAGCGCGCGGCAGCCATCGCCGCCGGGCAGGTCGGCAAAAATGAGACCCATCGCCTGCTCCTCAGCTCGCTGCTTTGCCGCTTCGCCCAGCAGTTCCACGCTGCGATGCGGCAGGTCCGTCGTCACGCTCTCCGCGAGATCGTGCACCAGCGCCAGCTGCACCACCCGACCCACGTCCAGCACGCAATCCAGCCCCTCGCTCACCGGGTCGACGTTGATCGCCTCGGCCAGCATCAGCGCCACCAGTGCCGTTGCCGCGGTGTGGTCGGCAACTGATTCGGGCGATGGGACGCCAGCAAAGAGCCAACCGGTGCGGGGAAGCTGCTTGAGGACGGTGGTGTGGGCGAGGAAATTGAGAAGCGGAGCGGACATGGATGGATAGTGCGTACTGCTCATTGCTTATTGCGGTTGGGGACGTTTGAGGTGAAATGAATGAGAAGTTGGTAACTGGCAGCTGGTCATTGTTAACTGAAGGCATCGTCATCTACCCAATGACCAATGACCAATTTCTAATTACCGCTCCCCAACTCCCGCCACAGCAGCTCGAATGCGCGGTTGCCCAAGCGCTGCTGCGTAAAGTCATCCCGTCCACCAAAGGGGTAGCGCGTGCTGTCGACGGCAACGTCGCCGCCGCTGCGCCGGGCAAAGGCGATCCACGTTTCGCCCGATTGCTTACCATAAACGCCCTCGTCCACACCACTTGTGCCCAGCAGGGCAACGGTATAGGCCGCGTCCGACTGCGCCAGCAGCGAGCGCGCAGCCTCGACCGCGCTCGCCTCATCAACCGTCGGCTGCGCGACCTGCTCGCTTGCGGCAACCAGCGAATCGCCCACGGCGCGCAGCCGTTCGGCCACGCCGCCGCGCGTATTGCTTTCGACAAACGAAACCGTGGCGCCGCCCGCTTGCAGTTGGCGGCCGACAACGGCCTCGATCGATTCGTCGTCGGTAACGCTGTAGATATGATCGCCGATGTACGCGCGGATTTTGGCTTCCATTTCATTGATCAGCGCATCGGCTTCTTCGGCGGTGGCGGCGCGGGCGGCGACGCGCACGTCTGCTTGCCCGATATGAGCAGCCGTGCCAACGGTGGGGTTGGCGCCCCGCATCAGCTCTCCAATCCGGTCGTCGATGGTGCTTTCGCCGATGCCAATCGTGCGCAGCAGACGCCGCCGGAGCACGCCGCCGCCACCGCGCGCTTCATTTTCTGCTTGAAGCCAGGGCAGCACCGTATCGGCCATTAAGCGCTTCATCTCTCTCGGCACGCCCGGCAGCGCGATAATCGTGCCCGTTATCCCCTCATCGATGCGACGCGAGGTGACGCGAAAGCCGGGGGCCGTCCCCACCGGGTTCTCGATCAGCGTTGCGCCTTCGGGCAGAAGCGTCTGCCGTTTGTTGTTGGCCGTCATCTGGCTGCCAAATTGAGCAAAGCGCTGCTCCAGCTGCGTCAGCGCAGCAGCATTCGGCCGTAGCGGGCAGCCGGTGGCGTTGGCAATCGCGTCGCGGGTGATGTCGTCCACCGTGGGGCCAAGGCCACCGGTGACGATCAGCACGTCGCTGCGGCCCAGGCTCTGCTCCAGCACGCCGCGCAGCCGCGGCTCGTTGTCGCCCACGGTGGTCTTGTAATAGAGGTTGACGCCGATGTCGCGCAGCTGTTGCGCAATCCAGGCGGCGTTTGTATCGACAATGTCGCCCAGCAAAATTTCCGTGCCGCTGGTGATAATTTCGGCACGCAGGGGAGTGGTCGGTTGAGACAAGGGGGACTCTTTCTTGGGGTTAGGGGCGCAGAGCGGCAGAGGCGCAGGGGAGAAAGTTGGCTAGTACACGAGGGCATAAGTCTTTAGACTGTTACCAGCGTGCATCGCCACCAAGCCAACCGGCTTTTAGCCGGTTTTCTTCAGGCAAGCTGGTGGGCTTTAGCCACCAGTGGCAGCATACGCCAACCGTCTACTTATCTATGCCCAACTGTATCAACCTATTCAGCTCCCCTGCACCCACGCGCCCCTGCTCCCCCACACAATTTACATTGCCAGCGCGACTTGACCACGCAGCGACTTGATGGCGTCGGCCTGCTGCTTCTGGCCCGCCTGCCGCATTTGGCCTTCGAGCTCCACGAGCAGCTCAATAAAGCTGCCGTCGATCTGATCGCGATTCTCCTGGATCAGCTGGTGCAGGGCATTGCGATCCGGCGCCGTCATTAGCTGGTTGACCAGCCGGACGGCGGGCGGCATCGACTCCTGTAGGATGGCGATGGCCTGATCGTAGATCTCGCGCAGACGACGGGCCGCGGCGGTCGCTTTGGTCTTCTCGGCCTGCTGCACGTTGGCAGCCAGCAAACCCAGGAAGGTATCGTCGATGTAGTCGGCGTACTGGCGCAGCGCTTCCTCCACGTTGGCGGATTGCAGCACCTCCTGCAAAATCTGCTGCGCCTGCTGGAGCACGGCCTGCTCGCTCTGGCGCTGCCGATCCTGTAGCGAGAGCACGATGTTGCGCGTTTGCGTCAGCCGCTCGCGCTCGGTCTCGTCCCCGCTCTCCTCTAGCCGGTTGGCGATCAGCATCAGGAACTGGTAATCCATGATCGGCGACAGCGTCATCGCCAGCGCGGTGATGATAGACTGCGCATCCCCCGCTTCGTCATCCGCGCTGGATTCCGTCTCCCAGACGGTCATCAGCGTTTCCAGCAGCGATTCGCGCGAGGGCGCTTTCTCGAAGCTGGCAAGAATGTCGCGGATTTTGTTTTGCAGCGCCCGAATTTCTTGGCCCGCTTCCGTGCTGTCCAGCAGCCGCTCGCGCACGCTTTCGAGCCGCTGCGCCGTCTCCTGCTGCCCCTGCATAGCCGTGAGCTGGAGCATCTGATCCAGCAGCGAGAAAAACTGGCGGTCGAGCAGGCGCTGCTCGCGCTCAATTTTGGCGTCGAGCGCGGATTCGTCGTCGGCCAGCCGCACCAGCGCTTCGAGCAGCGTGCTCTGGTCGCGCTGGCGACGCAGCATTTCGGGCGTGACGCCCTCGAAGCCCCAGAGCGTTTCCAGGAAGCGATTCCAATCCAGGAACTGCTGGGGCTGGAGCATGTAGCCGCGCTTCGCCTCATTGGGCAGCCGCTTCATCAGCGCCTGAGACAGGTCGCCAATGGCCCGTTCACGCTGGGTTGCGCTCATCTGCGGCATTCCCTGTGCGCCGCCCGCCAGGCTGCCGGGAATGTAGACGCCAAGGAAGCTGTGATCGGGCTCGTGCACCATCAGCGGCGAATTGAGCGGCCCGCCCGCACCGCAGCTGGGGCAAACTGCCATGTTAACCTGGCCGCCGAGCAGCGCCTGCTTCAATTCAGGATTGACGCCGGTGTCGATGATGCTAAAGACGGCGGTCGTGTAGGGCGTGCCGCAGTTGGGGCACTGAATTTGCGCGCCCGTGGGTGGAAAGAGCAGCTCGCCGCCGCGTCCGGCGTCGGCCGTGCGCTGGGGCTGGCTGCCCGCGGCTTGGCTGCCCGCGGCCTGGGTGACCTTGTCCGCAGCGGGCGCTTGATCTCGGGCGCCGCCCGCTGCGGTTTCTTGTGCTTGCTCGCTGTTGGTCGACGGGGCCTGTGGCTCGCGCTGCTTGTCGCGCGAGCGGCTGTAGCCGCTGGGCAGCTCGATACCGGAGGACCGGTTGGGCTGCTCCTCTTCGCTGGAGCGGGGTTGATTTTCTTGTCCGGGAAGTAAAATACCACTCATGGAATTGATGCTTTCTACTATGCTTTTCCAAAATTAATCTTCAAAGAACTTCGTGCAGCTGTTTCTAAAGTTTGCGTTCGATTATTTGCAAGTCTTGTTGTTTTGCGCAATATCAGTCTATAAGTGTAGCGCAAAAGTGGATTGCCGTCTAACCTTCTGTGCGTTACTTCACAGGGCAACCGTGTGTTGGTGCGGTGGCACGTCACTCGTCTCTGTGGTAGACTGGAGCGCAAATTGCAATGCGTTTTATCGCAGCCACCTCCGCCGTAGCCACAAACCATCCGTCCGCAAAATCGACCAGCGAAAGGAAAAATCATGGCGAGCCCTGATCAGCTTCAATCCAGCGAAAACGAAAACCAGCCAAATAACCAGTCCGACCCCATTCGCGCCTGTATCGATGTCGCGCTGCCCATCGAATTGATTACCACGGCGGCCAACGAGGCCATGTCCGAAAACCCGGAAAATGCGCCGATGGTGCTGCCGGCCATGCTGCCCTCGCCGGTCTTTTTGGCCGTCGTCACGGGCAAGCGCTGGATGCCGGGACGCACGCTGCGCGTCAGCTTTATGGACGGCGATCCGGCCGTGCAGCAGCGCATTCCGCCCATTGCCAAGCGCTGGGAGGAACACGCCAACGTTAAATTCAGTTTTGGCGACGACCCGCGCGCCGAAATTCGCATTTCGTTTGCCAACCCCGGCTCGTGGTCCTACATCGGCACGGATGCGCTGACGATTCCCTTCGATCAGCCCACCATGAACTACGGCTGGCTCACGCCCCAAACGAGCGACGAAGAGTACACGCGCGTCGTGATCCACGAATTTGGCCACGCGCTGGGCTTTATCCACGAGCACCAAAATCCCTCGGCAACCATTCCGTGGGACCGCGAGGCTGTCTACAAGTATTACCAGGGGCCGCCCAACAACTGGACGCGCGAGCAGGTCGACATCAATCTTTTCCAGCGCTACGCCCGCGATATCACCCAGTTTAGCGACTTTGACACGGAGTCGATCATGATTTACCCCGTGCCCAACCGCTTCACCCTCGGCAACTACGAAATCGACTGGACCAATGATCTCTCCGAGACGGACAAACAGTACGCCCAGATGTTCTACCCCTTCGACGAGAAGCCCGTCAACGAGCTGACGGTCGGCGGCGATGCCGTGGAGGATTCGATTGGTGAATTTGGTGAAATCGATACCTTCACCTTTCGTGTAGAAGAAGCCGCCCGCTATCGCATCGAAACCGAGGGCCGCACGGATGTGGTAATGGCGCTCTACGGCCCCAACGACAACACGCGCCTCATCGACGAGGACGACGACAGCGGGCGCGGCCTCAACGCACGCATTGTCGACGCGCTGGAGGCGGGGTCGTACACGGTGCGCGTGCGCCACTTTAGCCAGGAGAAGACGGGGGAGTATAAAATTGGGGTGTACAAGGCGTGAATCTCGCTGACCAAGCATACGAAATCAACTTGGCGGACGAATCCACCTTCGCCCCCATTGCCGATGCGACCAGCGGCGCACGAGTGGTAATGCTCGGCGAACAAAATCACGGCGACGGCGCGACCTTTGCCACAAAGGCCGCGCTGATTCGCTATCTGCATCTACGCCACGGCTTCGACGTGCTGGCGTTCGAGGCTGACTTCTACTCGCTCTTTCGCTGTTGGTCTCTGCTGCAACCCGACGAATCAGTTGCTGACCTGTCGCGGTATGTGTATAAATTTTGGCGCCAGAGCGGCCAGATGCAGCCGCTCTGGCGCTTGCTGGCCGAGCGCTCCAAGACGGCGAGACCCCTGCGGCTTGTTGGCGTAGACGTGCGCCATCACGGGCGCTACGCCAAGCAGCACCTGGCTGACGAGCTGGATGTGTGGGTCGAGCAGGTGGACGCTGAGCTATTCAGCGGGCAGGATTACGCCGACTTTCGCGCGCTGCTGGTTGGCCTGTTGACAGAAGAGTACAAACACAAAGTGAGCGGCAACGAGCGGGTGCTCTTCTTCGAGATGCTGCAAACGCTCCGTCAGCGGCTCGACGCCGCCTCGGATGAGCCTTCGGTCGATGCTGATTTCTGGCGGCAGGCACTTGTGAATCTCGACGGCGCGGCACGTAATTCGTGGGGGTTCGAGTATCGCGATCACGCCATGGCGCGCAATCTGCTCTGGCTTGCCCAGCGCTTTACAAACGAAAGAATGATCGTGTGGGCACACAATTTCCACATCGCCAAGCAAAGCGATTTGTTTGCCGAGACCGATCCAATTTACAAGATGGTCGCGAGTACACACCGCGATCCACTGCTGCACTCGACCATGGGCACGGTTGCCGCCAGCGAATTGGGTGATGAGCTGTACAGCATCGGCTTTGTAGCTTACGGTGGTCGCTACAACAGCCAGGCGTGGCGTGGCGACTTTAAGCACGTAGACGAAATTCCGCCAGCGAGCGACGATCTGCTCGAAACCCAGTTGCACAATCAAGGCAACAAACAGGCGTTTATCGATTTGCGCAGCGCGCGGCAAAATATGCCAAACAAGCCGCTTGCCATGCGCGGCATTGAGCACGATGCGGTGCACTGCATCGCGTGGCAACAGGTCTACGATGGGCTATATTTTATTGACGAGATGGAGCCGCTTGCTGTCTAGTACATTTGGGCGTACATACCACGGCAGATAAATTCGTCTGTGACCTCTGGCGGGCAGACGCAAAAAACTGCCTACTTATTTCCGCCGGGATGTACTAGTTACGTGGTCGCGTGAGCCGCGTTCCTGGCACGCAACGGAACGAGCTTTGTTTGTTTGATTTGGAAATCTGCGTAGTGTAGTGCTATCGTTATCCAGAGTTAAGCACCTCGTCCTCAGCCGGAACGGAGTGAAATTATGACCCTGGATAAAGTCGCCGAACTGGCGAATCAACTTTCGCCACTCGATCAGGTGCGGCTCATCGAGCGCATTACGCCGCAAATTGAGTCCGCGCTGATTAATAAAGCAGCGCCGCGTGAATCCCTACACGGAATTTTCGCCCATTTGGGCCCCGCGCCGTCAGAAGAAGACATTGCCGAAATCCGCAAAGAAATGTGGGCGAATTTTCCTCGCGAAGATATCGCATGATTGCTGCCGTCGCGGACACCCACGCCGTCATCTGGTATGTCTACGCCGATAAGCGTCTCTCCAAAACGGCGCTTTTGCAATTCGATACAACGATCCAAAGTGGCAATCAAATTGCGGTTTCTTCCATGTCGCTCTCAGAGATTCTATATCTTATGGAGCGAGGCCGAGTGAACGAAGAAGTCTTCGAGGGCACACTGGCATTGCTTGCCCGATCCGGCTCTGGATTAATCGAGCTATCCGTCGATAGCAATGTTGTTAGAGCCATGCGCCAGATCAAGCGAGAAGAGGTGCCGGAGCTGCCCGACCGCGTCATTGCCGCCACGGCTTTGCTGCTCGGCGTGCCGCTGATTACCCGCGACTTGCAAATCCGGTCGTCAGCCGTCGAAACCGTTTGGTAATCTCAGCTGAAAATCTACTTTCAGCCGCTAACCTGCGCTCCATCTACCCCTTCGCCCACACCACCTGCTACCTGCTACTCTATGACCAACTACCTCGACCTCATTCGCCCCGGCGTGCGACGGACGCCGGGGCTGCCGCGCGTGGAAATCCCCGCCGATTTGCAGCGCCAGCAGTGGAACGAAAACCCCTACGACTTCCCCGCCGATCTGCGCGAGGAAGTCATGCAGCGCTTGGCGGCGCAGACGTGGGCGCGCTATCCGCTGGGGCTGCGCGCCTACGGCGTCGTCGAGCGGCTGGCGGCGCACCACCACATTGATCCGGCGCAGGTCGTCGTCAGCGCCGGCTCGTCCGATATTATCCGCGTTGTGATGGCGATGTTGCTGGCGCCGGGCGATGCGGTGGTGCTGCCGACGCCGACCTTTCTGCTGTGGCAGCGCAACGCCGCGCTGCTCGATGCGTGTGCCCAGACGGTTTCGCTCGATCCGGCGCAGGACTTTGCGCTGCCCGTGGACGAGCTGCTCGCCAGCGCGCGCGAGCACGGCGCCAAGCTGATTGCGCTCTGTGCGCCGAATAATCCAACGGGGACGGTCTATCCCGTCGAGCAGGTGCGGCGGCTGGCGGCGGAGAGCGAGGCCATCGTCGCCGTGGATGAGGCGTACACCGATTTCTGCGGGGCGGATATGCGACCGCTGGTGGATGAATTGCCCAATGTGATCCTCGTGCGAACCTTTAGCAAGGCGGGCGCTGTAGCCGGGCTGCGCATTGGCTACGCGCTCACCTCGCCGGGCCTGGCTGGGGAGATGGACAAGCTCATCAACGCCTTTACGCTCAACCCGCTGGCCGAGGCGGCGGTGATGGTGGCGCTGGAGCACGCCGAACGGCTCAACGAGATCACGGGGCAGAACGTTGCCGAACGGGAGCGGCTGCGTGCCGCTATGAATGAGATGCCGGGCGTGTACGTCTACCCCAGCGGAACGAATTTTCTCTGTGCCCGGCTGGACCAAATGGCCAATCCGCGGGCGGACGCAGCGGCATTGTGTGGATGGCTGCGAACGGAGCAGGGCGTTTTGATCAACGACATGGCCTCCTACGCTGAGCTGCCCAACCACATTCGGGTGTCGGTGGGGACAGCTGCCGAGAACGACCGGCTGCTGGGAGCGATTGAGAATTATCTAAAGTGAAGTCAAAACAAAAACAGGAGTTCGGCGCTTAGTGACCGTCACTGGTTCCTAAAAATTCGTCTTCTCAACGTGACTTCACTTTAGGCCAATAAGCAACCCGTGTAGCTGCTTCAGGCTAATCGAGACGCAAAAGGGGCACGGCAATCTGCCGTGCCCCTTTCTTATTGCGTCTTACTGCGTTTCGCCGCTGTCTTGGCCGCCTTCTTGGCCACCGTCTTGGCCGCTGTCTTGGCCGCTACTCCTTTCGACGCTGAAGATGTTCGGACAGCATCAACAGCAGCCCCAAGCCAAGCAGTGCGCCAAAGACTACCAAGATTGAGAGGGCCCAGTTGGGGGCCGCCCCCGTTGTTGGCAGCATGGTGGGTAGGGTCTCAGTGGGCGCGGGCGCTGGCGCGACAGTGGGCCGGGGCGGCAGCGGACCTGACCCAGCCGCGCTGGTCGCCGTCGACGCTGCGGTGGCGACTGTCGACTCCGGTGTCGTCACGGGCTCGGCTTCAGCGTCCACAGCTTCAGCGTCCACAGCTTCAGCGTCCACAGGCACGGCCACTACATCTTCGGTGGCCCCGGCTTCGCTGACTACGATCTCGGTGCGCTGAGGATTGAGGACGGCAACGGCGGTCGCGGCGGCGGCGGTCGCGGCGCTGTTGGGCGTAGCGGTGGGTGCGGCACTGGTCGCGGCGTCGGTCGCGGCGTCGGTCGCGGCGTCGGTCGCGGCGTCGGTCGCGGCGTCGGTCGCGTTGGTAATCGGTTCTGCCGCAACGGTATTCGTAATCGTCTCGCTGCTGGCGTTGGCAACAGTATCTGAAGTTACCGCAGCAGCGTCGACTTCGGCGTCATCGGTTGTGTCCACGGTCGGCGTCGGCGTTGGCGTCGGCTCTGCCGTAGCCGAGGCTGTCGGCGAACTCGTCGGTGTGCTCGTCGGCGAACTCGTCGGCGTGCTCGTTGGTGTGCTTGTCGGCGTGCTCGTTAGCGTGCTTGTCGGCGTGCTCGTCGGTGCGGGTGTATCGGTGGCCGTGTTGGTCGGTGTGGGCGTCTCTGTTGGTACAGGCGATGCCGTCTCCGTTGGCGTGTTGGTCGGCACGGCTGTTTGTGTTGGTGTGCTGGTCGGCACGGGCGTCTCTGTCGGCGTGCTCGTGGGTGTAGGCGTGCTGGTTGGCAGCGGCGTCTCTGTTGGCGTGCTGGTTGGCAGCGGCGTTTCTGTCGGCGTGCTGGTTGGCGTCGCGGTTGCTGTAGATGTGCTGGTTGGCACGGGCGTATTGGTAGCCGTGCTGGTCGGCACGGGCGTCTCCGTCGGCGTGCTCGTCGGTGCAGGCGTATTGGTAGCCGTATTGGTTGGCATAGGCGTCTCCGTCGGCGTGCTCGTCGGCGCGGGCGTATTGGTAGCCGTACTGGTTGGCACGGGTGTGTCAGTCGATGTGTTGGTCGGCGCGGGCGTCTCCGTCGGCGTACTTGTCGGCGCGGGCGTGTTGGTAGCCGTGCTGGTCGGCGCGGGTGTGTCAGTCGATGTGTTGGTCGGCGCGGGCGTCTCCGTTGGCGTGCTCGTCGGTGCAGGCGTGTTGGTAGCCGTGCTGGTTGGCGCAGGCGTAGCCGTGGACGTGCTTGTCGGCAAGGCCGTGCTGGTTGGCAGAGATGTGTTCGTCGGCAAAGACGTGTTCGTTGGGACAGGTGTAGCCGTTGAAGCCACCGTTGACGTTGGCGCTGGCGTCGATGTCGCTGCCTGTGCCGGTGGCTCGCCCTGTGCGACTTCGCCAAACCAGTTGGCGTACAGCTCCGCATAGGTACCGTCAATTCGAATGTTTTCCAGCGTGTTGTCGACGAGCGCCTCCAACAGCTCATCACCCGGCGCTAAGCCGACGCCATAAAGCTCTTCGCTGATATTTTCATCTAGCAAAATAGCGAGCTCGGGGTTGTCGGCGGCAATGGCGGCAAGAATGTAGCGGTCTGTCGCCAGGGCATCGACATCACCATCAAGCAGGGGGCGAATTGCTTCGATACACGTTTCATATTGAATGATTTCGAGCGTTAGATCATTCTGTGCGGCGTATTCTGCAGTCTTCTGGACTGCGGTCGACCCTTTGATCACGGCGATGCGTCTCGCCGTCAGCTCGTCGGTGCTGCGCAGATTCTCGCCCGTGCGGACAAGGATATTGTATCCGCCCGTAAAGTAGACGTCGCTAAAATCGATTTGCCGCTCGCTCTGCGGCGTGATGCTCGTGGTCGCTACAAAGAGATCGATGTCGCCGACGAGCAGGCGGGCAATGCGGTCGTTGGCGGTTATCTGGACAAACTCGACGGCATTGGGATCGCCGAGCCAGCGCCGCGCAAATTCGCGCACCAGATCAATCTCGAAGCCGACCAGTTGACCATCGGCTTCGCGGTAGCTAAAGGGTGGGGCATCATACTTGACACCCGCAATCAGCACGCCGCGCTCCAGAATTTTTTGGAGCGTGGAGGTGGGTGTTCCCGCTTGCTGGGGCTCTTGGGCGAGCGCAAAGGTCGGCCAGCCGCTAATCCAGAGGATGGCGGCAGCGAGCAATATGCGGGTACATCGCTTTACAAAAATTTCCATAAGAATTTGCTGCACGGGCAATTGCCCGCGATTGGGGTTAGATTGGGTAGATCGTCACCAAGAATTAGGACGACCCCTCTGGTATTTTTTTTGAATTGTCGGGGCATTGACTCTAGTAGTCCGCCCGTGTTCAATTGACGGATAGACCAGAACCCCATCCCCACCCCCTGCCCCTTTAGAGGGGAAGGGGCGAGGAGACTTCGTCGACTAAAAACTAACATGGAGGGGTTGGGGTTCTGGCTGCTGCACACTCTCTACCCGTCAAAAGATGTTTGTTAAACTACCGGGGCCAATCCAAGAAGTAAATTGTCCCGCCGGATGTGACAATCACGCCCATTTACTGCCGGGGAAAGTCTCTCTTGTGAAGGGCCGTGACGGTCACCCCGGCTACCTCAAGGGATATTTGATTTCCTGGAATAGCCCAGCCGTTTCGTCGTTGCCTTGGCATCACCTGAGCGATGCCAAGGCAACGACGAAACGGTTACTCCGACGCCGTCGCAAACAGCTCCGTGCGGAAACCGGCAATGGGGCCGGTCTCGGAGACGCAGCGGAAGCCCAGATTGCGGTCGGTCGTCGTGGGTTCCACACTTTGTCGACGCGTCGCCGTTAAGTCAAAGATCAGCTCGTTCCAACTGCCTCCGCGCACCACGCGGTTGTCTGTCCCCTCGCAGCTTGGATTAGCTGCGGGGCTGTCCACGCCGTCCGACAGGACGCTGTAGAGGCGCTGCTCGTAGCAGCTGTCTGTCCACTCACGTACGTTGCCCGCCATATCGTGAACGCCAAAGGGGCTAACGCCCGACGGCTCAAAGCGGTACGAGCCGACCATCTGTGGGAAGCCCAGGTAATTCGCATCGTAGCTGGCGCGCGGCTCGTTGGGCTCGTAGTCGTCGCCCCAGGGGAAGAGGTAGATGAGATCGCTTTCTGCGTCAAACGGGCCGCGAGCGGCCTTTTCCCACTGGAATTCCGTGGGCAGCGTTTTGCCTGCATATTCGCAGTAAGTCTGCGCATCCTCCCAGTCGACGTAGACCACCGGGTTGCTGGCCAGCCGCTCTGAGAAATAGTACTCCGGATCGCGCAGCAGCCCCTTTACCTCCGGCTGCTCGCAAACGCCCGCATCCACGCACTGACGATAGAGCCGATTGGTAACTTCGTATTGGTCTATATAGAACGAATCCAGTGAAGCGAGCAGCGTCGGCTTGGCGTCGTACTCCACGGGCACGACATCGCCGCGCGTTTCGCGGCCCAGCCGAAACTCGCCCTCCGGAATATAGACCATGGGCGCGAGGCTGCTGGCGATGTAGTTTCGCCCCGGCCACACTTCCGGCTGGTAGACGGTGACCTCCGTGCTGCCAGAAACCTGGGTGCCAAACCAGTGGCGGTAGAGCACGTCGTAGGTTCCATCCTCGATCATCTCCTGCAGCGTAAAGTTGACGAGGTCGCGGAACTGGTGGTCAAAGTTGGGCACGCCCATGCCGTAGGGCTCCGCGCTGATGTTGTCGTCGAGCAGGATGTTGAGGCCGGGGTTTTCCTGGGCAAAGCCGAGCAGGATGCCGCGGTCGGACGTGACGGCATCGATATCGCCTTCGAGCAGCGGGCGCACAAATTCAGTGTTCTGGCTAAACTCAACCAGCTCGATCTCGATGCCGTTCTCTTCGGCAAAGGACAACATGCGGTCGATGGAGGTTGCCCCCGCGGCCACGCCGATCAGCTTCCCATCCAAGTCTTCAATGGAGTCGATGCCGCTATTCTCGCGTACGAGCACGTTTTGGCCGTCGAAGAAGTAGGTCTGGCTAAAGTCGATCAGCTCATCGCGCCCCTGGGTGTGGGTAAAGCCCGCGGCCACCACGTCGACTTCGCGGTCGGCCAACGTTCGAATGCGCTCGTCGCCGGTGACGGGCACAAACTCCACGGCCTCGCTATCGCCCACCCAGCGGCGGGCAAACTCCTTCAGAATGTCGATCTCAAAGCCACCGACCTGCCCTTCCTCGTCGCGAATACCGAAGAGCGGCGTTGTAAAGCTGACGCCCGCCACAAATTCGCCTTCCGCCATGATTTTCTGGACGACGGAGGGCACGTCGGTGTCGAGCACCACGGGCGAATCTTCCAGCGTGTAGGGCCACTCGCCGGGCAGAATCTCCACGCTGTAGGGTTCCTGCTCTTCGCCAAACCACTTGGCGTAGAGTTCGTCGTAGGTGCCTTCCTGCTTCAAATCCTGCAGGCTGAAGTCGACGAGATTCTTGAAGTACGAATCGTTGGCGGGCACCCCAAGGGCGTAGGGGCGGGCCGCAAAGTTTTCGTCAAGCAGCAGCGCGAGTTCCGGATTGTTGGGCGAAGCTTCTGCCGCTGCCTGCGCCACGCCAATGAGGATACCGCGGTTGGCGGCCAGCGCATCGATGTCGCCCTCCAGCAGCGGGTTGAGGGCCTGTGTATACTGCTCAAAGAGCACGGTCTCAAAGTCAAACTCCAGTCCATCGACGCTGCTGGACTGCACGAGGTTGTTCGCCAGCAGAAAGTCAATAATGTCGTCGAGCGTGGACGATCCCTCGATCAGGGCGATGCGCTTGCCGCGCAAATCTTCCACCGTCTCGATGCCCGCATCATCACGCACGAGTATATTGGCCCCATCCAGAAAGTAGGTCTGGCTAAAGTCGATAAATTCTTCGCGCGGCTTTGTATGCGTCATGGAGGCGGCGATGATATCGATATCGCCCTGTGCCAGCCGCTCCATGCGATTGTTGGACGTAACGGGAACCAGCTCCACGGCTTCGGGATCGCCCAACCAGAGGCGGGCCAGTTCGCGCGCAATGTCAATTGAAAAGCCGACGATCTGCCCGCTATCGTCGCGGTAGCCAAAGGGGCGGGCGTCGATTTGTGCGCCAACCACCAGCTGCCCGCGCTCGCGAATGCGGGCAATTACGGATTCGGTTAGAGCGGGGGCGGCGGGGGCAGCGGGGGCGGCGGGGGCAGTAATCACGGCGGTGTCGGTAATGGGCGTAGCGGCCGTCGCTTCTGTGGTTGAGGTAAGGGTTTCGGTCTCCGTAACGAAGATCGTCGCGGTCATGGTAAAGACGGTCGTCGCGGTGGGCTCAGCCGCGGCGGGCTCGGTGGCGGCAGCTTCCGTGGCGGCGGGCGTTGCCGTTTGCAAAGCAGCGGCAACCGCGGGCAGCGCGGGTAGCTCCGAGGCAAAGGCTGGCTCGTTGAAGGCATTGTCCAAGAAAGAGGAAATGAGATTGCCCGCAGGCAAGCGATTGCCCAGCAGCAGCAGGAGCGCGAGCAGCGCGAGCAGCGCCAGCCCGCTGGTTGCCCGTCGCAGCCAAGCTCCCGTCAGCAGAGCGCGTGGCCCTTCGAAAAGCCGGGCAAAGATGGGTGACCGTTTGGTCGGTACATTCATAGTAACATTAACCTCTTATATCAGTGAGGCCCGAAGCAGGCCGTAAGTAGGAAAAAGAAGAAGCGCACGGGTAAGTAATGAGTTCACATTGCTGCCCGTACTCGATAACGACCCGAGACCATTCCAGGAAATAACGACTCCGGGCAATCCGCATCCCCGGCACGCGCTAAATCCAATCGGGCAGACATAGCCTGTGTGGTGCGTGCCGGGGATGCCAGTCAACCGGAATATCTATTTTCCCGGAATAGCCTGAGTCGACGCTGCTGCGACGCTACTGCGATGCGCCGCCAAACAAGTCGGCGCGGAAGCTGGCAAGGGGGCCAACTTCAGAGACGCAGCGGAAGCCGAGATTGCGATCCGTTTCCGTGGGCTCCACGCTTTGGCGGCGCGTTGTCGTCAAATCGAAGATCAGCTCGTTCCAGCCGCCGCCGCGCACCACGCGGTTGTCCTCCACCTCGCAGACATCGTTGGCGGGCGGGTTGACTGCGCCATCTTCCAGCGTGCTGTAGTAACGCTGCTCGTAACAGCTCGATGTCCACTCGCGCACGTTGCCCGCCATATCGTGAACGTCAAAGGGGCTGACGCCCGAAGGTTCGTAGCGGTAAGCGCCAACCAGCTGGGGGAAGCCGATGAAGTTGTCGTCGTAGCTGGCGCGCGGTTCAGCGCGATCGTATGTGTCGCCCCAGGGAAAGAGATGAATGAGCTCGCTGTCGGCATCAAAGGGGCCGCGCGCTGCCTTTTCCCACTGAAGTTCGGTGGGCAGCGTTTTGCCTGCATAGGTACAGTACGTTTGCGCATCATTCCACGAAACGTAGATCACGGGGTGGCTGGCAAATTGCTCGGAGAAGTAGTATTCCGGGTCGCGCAGCAGGCCCGTGGTCTCTGGTTCATTGCAGACGCCCGCGTCAACGCACTGGCTGTAGAGGCGATTGGTTACCTCGTACTGGTCGATGTAGAAATCATCCAGCGAGACTACGCGTGCCGGCTTGGCGTCGTACTCCACGGGAACCACCTCATCGCCCGTCTCGCGTCCAATTGGGAATTCACCCGCCGCCACACGAATCATGGGCGCAAGATCGGTGGTGAGATAATTGCGGCCCGGCCAGACTTCCATATTGTACACGTCGATTTCGCTGCCGAGGCCCGCTTCCGTGCCAAACCATTGGCGGTAGAGCACCTCATATGTGCCGTCCTGGTACATCTCTTGCAGCGTGAAGTTCACGAGGTCTCGGAACTGGTGATCGAAATTGGGTACGCCCAGCGCGTATGGCTCATTGCTAAAGTTCTCTTCGAGCATAATCTCAAGACCGGGGTTGGCCTGCGCAATGCCCAGCAGAATGCCGCGGTCCGTCGTCATGGCATCGATGTCGCCCTCTAGCAGGGGGCGGATGATCTCGGCAAATTGGGTATACGTCACGATCTCCACATCCAAACCTTGTTCCTCCACAAACGCCTGAATGTAATCAAGCGAGGTGGTGCCTTCGGCGGTCGCAATAATTTTGCCGTTCAAATCGTCCAGCGTGGTAATTCCTTCTCCCTCGCGCACGAGGAAGTTTTGGCCATCGCGGAAGTATGTTTGGCTAAAGTCAATCAGCTCGTCGCGCGGGTGGGTGTGGGTAAAGCCAGCGGCGACAATGTCCACATCGCGGGCGGCCAACTTCTCGATGCGCTCGGCAGACTGAACGCGCGCGAACTGCACGGCCTCCGCATCGCCCAGCCAACGCCGCGCAAACTCGCGCATCAGGTCGATCTCAAAGCCGTTTACCTGGCCCGTTTCATCGCGGAAGCCAAAGAGCGGCGCATCATAAGTGATTCCCGCCACGAATTGGCCTTCGCTCACGATCTTTTGCACCACGGAGGGCACGTCGTTGTCCAGCGCCACGGGCGAATCTTCCAGGGTGTAGGGCCAGTCGCCGGGCAGAAGCTCAAGCGCGTATGGCTCGGAATTCTCGCCAAACCACTTGGCGTACAGCTCGTCGTAAACGCCCTCTCTCTGTAAATCTTGCAGGCCAAAGTCGAGAAGATTTTTGAAATACGAATCGTTGGTGGGCACGCCAAAGCCGTAGGGCTGAAGGGCGAAATCCTCTTCAAGCAGCAAAATTAGTTCGGGATTGTCGGGCGATTCCTCAGCCACGGTTTGCGCAACGCCAGTCAGGATACCGCTGCTCGTTGCCAACGCATCAATATCGCCCTGAATCAGCGGATTGATGGCTTCGGTATAGCGCTCAAAGCCCACGATCTCAAAGTCGCCCTCCAGCACGTCGCTGTCTTCACGGATCAAGCGGCTGGCCAGCAGGAACTCGACGACATCCACCGCTGTTGTCGTATCTTCCACAACGGCAATCCGCGCGCCGCGCAGATCCTCCAGCGTTTCAATGCCGGAGCCTGCACGAACGAGGAGGTTGGCCCCGGCCAGGAAGTAGGTTTGGCTAAAGTCCACGAACTCTTCGCGACCCTTGGTGTGCGTCATGGTCGCGGCGATGATATCGATGTCGCCGTTGGCCAGCCGCTCCATGCGATCGCTGGAGGAAACGGGGACAAACGCCACGGCCTCTGGATCGCCGAGCCACTCGGCTGTCAGCGCACGCACCAAATCGATATTGAAGCCCGTAAGCTGTCCGTTCTCCTCCCGAAAACTAAAGGGGCGCGCATCCACCTGAACGCCAGCGACAAGCTGACCGCGCTCGCGAATGCGAGCAATAACGGATTCCGTTTGGGGCGTGACCACCGCAGGCGCAAACACTTCTGGCTGAGGCGGCACGACGCCGGCACGCATCACAGCGGTCAGCGTCATATCGGTGGCGGAGGTTAAGGCGGAGGAGGCGGCCACATCTGCGGTTGCGGTCGCGGTTTCCGTTGCCGTTAGAGCGGCTGTGGAGGCTGTGCTCGCAGAAACCGTATCTGTTTGGACCAGGCCCTCGGCGAGAAGCCCACTTAGCGCAAACGTCGATGGCTGGCCGCCCCCGGCGGGCGAGTCGCCCGATGCGTTATCGTTGATCAGCACGGATGCGGCGGCGGTGGCGGCGGCGCTCGTGTCGGTTTCATCCTGCTGGCCCTCTTCCATCACCGCTTCGTCCTGCTGGGCCTCTTCCGTCACCGCTTCCGCGTCGGGCTGGGCAACGCCTTCGACCTCGTTGTCCGTTTGGGCAATGGACTGCGCAGAACTTTCGTCGCCACCAAAGTTCTGCAGGATGGAGACCAACCCCAAATCGCCCGGCACGCGCAGCCACACAAACAGCAGGAGGGCAAGAATCGCCATCCCGGCCGTGGCCCAGCGTAGGGCAACCAAGTTGGAAAAGACGCTTGGGGTTTCCGCAACATCCATGGAAACGGGCAGCCGTTTGGTTGTGGAATCCATTGTCACATCAATCCAGCCGTCGTAGTGTTGACCGGGGACGAGCGCTTGCGCGTTGGCCAGCACCGTAAACTCCACGGGGAAGGGATTTTCCTCATTCACCTGTTTGCCCGTCGCCACGTTGAACCAGTTGTCCCTCGCGTTGACGCTCAACCCAAATCGGCGCGCTTCTGCGCCCTGATTGTCGACGCGAAACACCAGCTTTTCTCTGCCTTCAGTCGTTACTTGGCCAAAATCTAGCAGTTCCGGCGCGAGGGCCGGTTGGGGCCGCTGCTCGGAACGCTCCCGTGCGCCCTCTGGCAGGCTACCGGATTCTCTAACGGATTGTCTACCTGTCAACACCGTGTAGGCTTCGTTGATGTCCCGCAGCTTTTGAGCCACGAGCACCTTCTCATCGTCTCGCACAAAGCGATCCGGGTGGTAGACGCGCACCATCTTCTTAAATTGAGCTCGAATCTCGTCCACTGATGCGCCGGGTGCGAGACCAAGAAGCTCGTAGTAATGCTCTAAATTGTTTTGCTGTTCCATAGGACTAATCTGTTGGGGTTACAACAATGCGATGCGGTTAATAAGATGCGGACAGGTGCGGTACGCGCTCCGCTTGCCAATGACGGGTATTACAAAATATGCAGTGCAAATGGTGCAGTGTGAATGGTGCGATGCGAGTGGTGCGATGCGAGTGGTGCGATGCGAGTGGTGGGTCAGCGTGATGCGGGGGTCAACTATAGAGCGATGACGAATCACCTTACAATTAGTTATCGGTAGAAGAGGCCATATCCTTCTTTGTTTCGGTGTATTTCTTGAATTGCACATTGATCGTAGGCCATCCGTATAATTTGCTGCACTCAAGAAGGATGCGGTGGTGAACATTCCGCCGCGTCAAGCGGCTGGGGTGGATGAGGAATCCCCACCGTTTGTGGAAGCGTCAGTATTCTGGAAGCAGCGTACTCTTTCAAATGTTATCGACGGTTGTTGCGGACGGTTAAGACTTTTGACTCACGGCCCGCGCGTGCCGTCTGTGGACGTTGGCAGTGGAGCAACGGCCTCGCCGGTGGGCGCAGACGTGGGCGCAGACGTGGGCGCAGACGTGGGCGCAGACGTGGGCGCAGACGTGGGCGCAGATGTGGGCGCAGACGTGGGCGCAGATGTGGGCACGAGCGTGGGCGCTTGCTCGGTGGGCCGCTGTGCGGGAGTCGAGCGAGTTGGCTCCTCGCTGGCTGCATAAACATCATCATCCAGGATGTTTTCGCTCCATTCTGCTGGCTCCGCGTGCAGCTGTGCACGATTAAGCGTGTTCCGAAGAATTGAAGTCAGCCGCGCCTCGTTTGGCAAAAGCTGGCCAAAGAAGAGCAAAAAGGTGATGATCAGCATGAGAATTGTCGTCCACTGCAACACCGGCAGCCCCCGCTGCGGCTGGGGCCACCGACCGGCTTGATCAGCGGTGCTCAACGCGATGGGCAGCCGTTCGGTCGTCTTGTCCATCGTGATGTTGATCCAGCCCTCGTAGCGCCGCCCGGGCACAAGCTGCTGCGTGCTGGCGGCCACCGTGAACTCCACGGGAAATGTATTTTCGGGGTAGACTTGTTTGCCCGACGTAATCGAAAACCAGTCGTCGCCGGGGCTAACGCTCAACCCGAAGCGCTTGACTTCGCTGCCGAGATTGTCCACGCGAAAGCTGAGCTGCATGTTGGCGTTGGACGATAAGCTGCCAAAATCGAGGCCGCCGGGCTGCAGAACAAGAATCGGCTCCTGCGTCCAGAACGTGCCTTTGGCCGCTTCGGCATCAGCCGCGCCCTTTCGCGATGATTTCGCCGCGAGCGCTTCATACGCCTCGTTGATTTCGAGCAGCTTCTCGGACATGTGCTCTTTTTCATCTTCGCGAGAAAATCGATCCGGGTGATAGATGCGCACCAGCTTTTTAAACTGTGCCCGAATCTCTTCCGGCGTTGCGTCTGACGAGACACCTAAGGTTTCGTAATGTCGTTGCATATTAGCTTCTTCCACTGGTCCAAACGTCACACAACCAGCACAATTTCAGCGCGGTTGTGGACGTAACGTTAGCAAGGCTTGATAAGCGCACACTGCCTTTGACGATCTCAAGTAGTATTTAGCTACGCCTTCCCCTATCTATTATCCACGAAAAAGCGAAAATCCTCCTTCGTTCTGCGGTACGCTTTGGCGCTGCAATCAAATAGCAGGGTAGCCGTAAAGTTTTGGGTAGACGCTTGCACAGGTTGGCCGAAGTAGGAAAGAAGGCTGAACGCGGGGAAACTGCGGGGTAAACGGGGGGTGGAGCAAATGGCGGGAGGTTGCCTTACACCAATTGTTGCTTGCAATAGCTTTTTTGCCAGCCAATTGTACAAAAAACAATCTGATGCCGGTGGCGTACAAAGAGAGAAAGCCCGCCTGTTTTCAGGCGAGCTTTCTCTTCCAAACGAAAACCAACCTCAAGACGAACGGGTTGATTTCAACTTCGCAGCTTCTACGACAGGGGGACTACATCTAAATAGCGCTTGATATCGGCCCGCAGCGTCTCGACATCGACAAACTGGTGGGCGTGCCAGCCATAATTCCGCGCGGCAGCAACGTTCTTTTCGGCATCATCAAAAAAGAGGGTGGCGGCGGGCGCGAGACCGAGCGACTCCGTGACGTGCTGGAAGAAGCCGGGGTGTGGTTTGGCGTGGCCGATCTCGCAGGAGAAGAAGAGGTGGTCGAAGCGCTGGGCAAAGCCCATCTCGTTGCGCATGTAGCGGGCGCGCGTTGGCTCCTGGTTGGTGGCGAGGCAGCAGGCCACGCCGCTCGCCTTTACCTCGTCCACCACGGCCATGGTCTGCTCGTCCAGCTGGTCATCCTCGCGCATCCAGGCGTCGATAAATTCGTCCAGCGTGCCGGGCCACTGCCAGCGCTTGAGAAAGGGCGGCAGCATCTCGCGGATGTTGCCGTTGCCCGCCATCGCATCCTGAAAGGGGCCGTAAAAGAAGTCCCGCAGCTGCTCTTGCGAGTAGCCGTACTCGTCGCGCAGGTGGCGGGCAAAACCCCACGGCTCGGTCAACACGCCATCGGCGTCAAAGATTACGGCTTGAATGCCCGATTCGGGCAGGAGGACGGACATAAGTTACCTTTCGTTCGTTTCAGATTTTGATCAGCGAAGCGCACGAAGAAACACGAATGGAAGAGGATTGACTTCCCTTCGTGCTCTTCGTGTCCTTCTTTGATTGTTTCCTTCGCTCTTACTTACAAAGGCTTATTCTGCGGGTGTTGGCGTTGGTGGTGGGCCACCACAATAAAACCAGATATCCGAATGTTGCAACGTCGTGCAAATGGCTTCGATTCGCTCTTCGATCTCATTCTCGTCGCGCTCTTCTAAAAACTCTTCGGGCAGCATTTCAACCAGCGTGCTCAAATCAGCATGGACAGTTTCCAACAGCTCACGAAATTCGGGCGACTCAAACTTAATTGAGTCATTATACACGAGGAGCTGCAACTCCTGCGCGTACAGCGTAGACAGACCGCTGAGGACATGTGCAGCGGGTAAATTGATGCTGTAGCGACTCGCAGCGTAATCGACAATACGTAACTGTCGTGCCGCCACGTCCAGCCTTGCAAGTGTGGTGACCTCATCCCTTTCCTCGAGGCGCAGCAAAGCCTCACCAGCATATGCTTCGCTTAACTGCCAGCCACCTGACATTTCACCTGTATCAAGCATGACCGAGCGCTGGTAATACTGCTCGCGGTCGTACAGCCGAAACGCCATCCACACGGACAGCACGATTAGCACCGCTGTAAAGAGCGGCAGGTATTTACCCAACAGGCGCTCGGTCTCCATTTTATCCATTCGTTTTTGCATCCTCCCTCCTAATCAGCACAATCGATGCGCCTTCGAGCTTTTTCGATCAACGAAGGGCACGAAGAAACACGAAGGGAAGAGGGTCGACCCTCTTCCTTCGTGCGCTTCGCGTCCTTCGTTGATCATTTTTTGCTTAATCCGTCTTCGCATCCTTCCCCGCGACGACTACGATAAATTCGCCCTTTAACTTCTTCCCCTCGTAAAGCGGAATCAACGCCGAGAGCGGGCCGCGGTCGACGGCTTCGTAGAGCTTGGTCAAGTCGTTGGCGACGGCGGCGGGGCGGTCGCCGAGCACGTCGAGCGCGTCCTGTAGGAAGGCGGCGAGGCGGTAGGGGCTTTCGTAGAAGATCAGCGTGTGGGGCGACTCTTCGTCCACGCGCAGGAAATTTTGGCGCTGGCCGGACTTTCGAGGTGGGAAGCCGCGAAAGGTAAACGCATGAAGCGGCAGCCCCGAAAGCACCAGCGCGCTGATCAACCCCGTCGGCCCCGGAATCGTGGTGATCTCGATGTTGTCGCCACCCTCATTGGCGCGCAGCACGGCGCGCACCAGCGTAAAGCCCGGATCGGCAATGCCCGGCGTGCCCGCGTCCGTTACCAGCGCCACGGATTGCCCCGTTTGCAGCCGCTCCACGATTCTGTCCGCCGCGCGCAGCTCGTTGTGCTCGTGAAAGGCCATCTGCGGCGTCTCGATCTCAAAATGCTTGAGCAGCCGCCCCGTCTTGCGCGTATCCTCGCTCGCGATCACGTCCACGGAATGCAGCGTCTCCAGCGCGCGCAGGGAGATGTCGGACAAGTTGCCAATGGGGGTGGAGACGAGATAAAGCATAAAATTGAAGATGAAAGATTGGAGATCGCAGGCCGCAAATTCTGCGCAGTCTTCAGTCTTTCATCGTTTTCTACAAGAGCTGTAGCTGCGCGTCTTCTTTACTGGATGATTTTTTCGCGCCACGGGCTTTCGTTCTTCGCGTCGTCCGCGGCATCCCCGATTTGCGGCTGCCGTGCTTTTCCTGCACGCGGTCGGCAGCGGCGCGGATTTCGGGCTGGCTGCGCAGCTCGTAGATTCTATCACGGGCGGCGGCCACAGCGGGTTTGTGATCGACGATGGGCGCGGGATACTCCTGGCCGATGCAAACGCCGACGGACGCTTGCGTCATCGGCGGCATCTTCCACGGCTCGTGGAGAAACGAATCGGGCACGGCTTCCAGCTCCGGAACCCACTGGCGGATAAAGACGCCATCGGGGTCGTGGTCCTGGCCCTGCTTCGTGGGGTTGTAGATGCGCAGCGTATTGATGCCCGTCGTGCCGGACTGCATCTGCGTTTGCGGGTAGTGAATCCCCGGCTCGTAGTCGGTGTAGATTTTGGCCGTCCACAGCGACAGCTCCTGCCAGGGCAGCCACAAATCGTACGCCCCAAACGACGTTACCATGGCGCGCATTCGGAAATTGATCCAGCCGGTGTGGTAGAGCGCCCGCATACAGGCATCGACCATCGGATAGCCGGTTTGACCGGCCTTCCAGGCGGCGCAGCGCGTTTCGTAGGCGGGCTGCTCGCGCGTGCGCAGCGCATCGAAGGCGCGGATAAAGGCGTGGAACTCGATTTCGGGCTCGCTCTCCAGCTTTTGCGTAAAGTGATCACGCCAGCGCAGCCGCGACTCGAACGAACGCAGCGAGCGCAGCCAGGGCGCGTCGAGCTTCGCCAGCTCCTCCTTCGAGAGCGCTTTGAGATTGGCAACGCGGTCGCGGGTCGCCTGGGCGACGGTTGGCATGGAGATTGTGCCGTAGGAGAGGTGGGGGCTGAGGCGCGAGCAGGAGTAGTAGGCAGTAACGGGGCTGCTCATTTCGCCGCTGTAAAACGCGCCGCGCTCGGTGAGAAATGAATCGAGCGTGCGCTGGGCCTCCGCCTCGCCCGCGGCCTGCACCGCCACGGATGGGTCGGCGGTTAGGTTGATTTCGTCGTGGGTGGGGATGGGGCCGGGGTCGAAGTCGACGGGCAGGGGCGGGATATGCTCCGGCGTGGGCGCAAGGGGCTGGCTCATGCGCTTGTCCCAGCGCCTGGCCCAGCCGTCGCGATCCCGCAGGCGGCGAATCACGCCGTTTTGCCGAAATTCCGTAAACGGAATCCCCCGCGCCTCGGCCCACGCAATCACCGCCAGATCGCGCTGATAGGTCACGTCGTTGCCCGTCTCCTCGTGCGCCCATAGACAGGCAATGTCGAACTGCTCGCTCAACGCCTGCAGCGTGTCGACGGCCTCGCCCACGCGCACGACAAGCGGCTGGCCCAGCCGCCGCAAATTCTTGCGCAATTCCACCAAGCTCGCGCGCGTAAACGTCCAGTGGCGGGCGTCGTAATCCGCCGCGTGGATCACGCTCGGCTCGACGATGTAGAGCGGCAGCACGGCGGCGCTGGTGGAAGCGTTGGTCGCCAGCGCGCGCTGGGTGGCGTTGTGCAGCGCGGCGTGGTCGTGGATGCGCAGGTCACGCTTGAACCAGACTACATGAACAGCCGGGTGCACGGTGGGGGATGGATGAGCCATTCCCACAGTGTAGCACAGGCGTGCTAAGTTATGCGTGGGGGGTGTACCAGTTTACTCCCCCACCTCGATTTCCGCCCACCCGCGATCCACCGCTTCGCGGATCGCCTCGTAGTTGAAGCCGCGGCGCCCGAGAAAGCCCGTGGCCTTTTTGCGAAAGTCAAACTTCTCCAGCTTGCGCCAGCGTTCAATCTTGGGCTGGAGCGCGGCCCAGGCCGAATCGTCCTCGTTGAGATTTTCCAGCACGACATCGATGACGCCGTTGGCGACGCCTTTCTGGCGCAGCTCGTAGCGCAGGGCACGCGCGCCGCGCGGTCGAAAGCGCTCGCGGTTCTCTAGCCAGAAGCGCGCAAAGGCCTCGTCGTCGATGTAGTTGTAGCGCGCCAGCCGCTCCATCACCTCGTCGATCACGTCTTCCGGGTACTCCTTGCCTTCGAGGTAGCGCTCGATCTCCTGGCGGCTGCGCGGGCGAAAGCCGAGAAAGTGCAGCGCGCGGTCAAAGGCCTTGTTGCGCATATCTTCGTCGCGCAGGGTGGCGATTTCCGCCTCGGAGAGCTGCTGCCCCTTGGCTAGCGTCAGCGCCACGTCCAGCTTCACGCCAAAGGCAAACTCGTCGTCGAGATAGACGCTGACGCGCTCCTTATTCTTCTTTTGAATTTGCAGGCGGGTGATAGTTTTTGTGTTGGTTGTCATGGTGAATCGATTATGCGGAGACGCCAGCGCTGGCGCTGTTGGCGGGGAAGCGGGCGTTTGCGGTGCACCTGTTCGACGGCTCGTGGGGGAAGCGGGTCGAAGCAGCGCTTCGATTTACGCGCCCATCAGCGTCAACACCAGCCGACGGCGGCGGGCGCGCTGGCGGTGCTCACACAGGTAGAGGCCCTGCCACGTCCCCAAATTGAGCCGACCCTTCGTGACGGGAACGCTGAGGCTGCTGCCGAGCAGCGAGGCCTTGATGTGGGCGGGCATGTCGTCCGACCCTTCGTAGGTGTGGGTGTAGTGGGGCGCGTTTTCGGGCGCGAGTACGTCGAACGACGATTCGAGATCGTCGCGCACTTCGGGGTCGGCGTTCTCGTTGATCGTGAGCGAGGCGCTGGTGTGCTGGATAAAGACGTGCAGCAGCCCCACCTGTACATCACCGATTTCAGGCAGCGCGCGCACAATTTCATCGGTGATGAGGTGAAAGCCGCGCGGGTAGGGATCGAGGGTGAGTTCGCGTTGGAGCCACATGTGCAGTAATCAGTGGGCGGTAATTAATGGGCAGTAATCAGTGGGCAGTAATCAGTGGGCAGTTTCGATATCTGGTATTCAATTTGCGAGGTGGTCGGCATCGACTGACCACTAAAAACTGTTTGACTGCTCACCGTTTACTTTTCCGCAGCAGATACCAGCGACAGGGTCGCGGATTGGCCTGCGCGCGCGCGATGCCCACAATTTGCAAATCGTCGGCGTAGCGCTCGATGATCTCGTACTCCCGAATACCCGCCGCTCGACCGTCGGCCCGAGCCATCTCCTCATCCCAATCAAAGCCATAGAGGTGATAGTAGCCGCCCGGTGCGAGGTTGTCGACGACGCCGCGCACGTAGCCGTCGCGCAGGGGGACGGGCAGGGTGTGGAAGCAGCCGATATCCAAAATGTACGAGGCCGCCAAGTCGCGCAGGGGCAGGGCAGCCACGCTGGCCTGCGCGAGCATCATGCGCGATTTCAAGTCGGGCGAGCAGTTGCGCATTCGGTAGCTCGCCATTTGCAGCGCTCGGCCCGACAGATCGACGCCCACGGTGTGCAGGCCCAGCCGCGCGAGGTAGGCGACGTTTGTGCCCGTGCCGCAGCCCAGGTCGAGCGCGCGCCCGTGGTGTGGTAGATTATTCTGCTGCCAAAATGATTGAACTTCGGGGGGCGTAATGCCGCTGTCCCACGGTAAATTCCCGGATTGATAGCGCAGTTCCCAGTCTATGCGATTATCTATTTGATTGCTTATGTGATTAGCCATATTCGTCCTCATAATCTGCCAAAGATGCCTCCACAACTTTGAACGCGTGTTCAAAGCCATAAATGCGCTCGATAAACGCGCGCTCCGTTTCGCCTGCCAGGTTCTTGTATGTGCTAAAGTAATGCTGCAGCCGCTGCACCATGATTCTGGGCAGGTCGCCTACATCTTTTACGTCGAGCCACGCATCGTCGTTTTCTAATACCGCAATAATTTTGTCGTCGGCCTCGTCGTCGTCCACCATTTGCAGCCCGCCGATGACGCGGGCATTGAGCAAAATGTCGGCCCGCGTAATGTCCCGCTCGCTGATGACGCAGATGTCGAGCGGATCGCCGTCGCCCCCGGTGGCCTTGGGCGAGAGCGCCGCCATGCGCGGCCCGCAGTAGGTGCGCGGGACAAAGCCGTAGACCGTCGGCGGGCGCGACGAAGTGCGCTGTGGGCGATCAACGCGCAGGTAGCCCGTCTGCTTGTCGATTTCATACTTGATTACATCAAAGGTTGTGATTTCGATGTAGGCCTGCACGAGCCGCGGCGGATCGTCGCCCGGTTCAAGGCCGTGCCAGGGGTGTGGTCGCCAGCGGTAGAAGGGCTTGGGAAAGGACATGATAATGAATAACCATAATGGTCAATAGTTAACGGTGAATTGTCAATTGTCAATGTTTGGTTAAGGGTCAAATAAATGTCGCGACTTCGGACAGCGATTTTTTGTGGATGACCGGAACGCAGGCGTCCGCCGCGGGGTGGCCGACGACGAGCAGGACAAATGGGCGCTCGTGGGCGGGGCGACCACAAATTTCGTTGAGAAATTTCATGGGGCTGGGCGTGTGCGTCAGCGTCACCAGCCCGGCGTGGTGCAGCGCCGTAACCAAAATTCCCGTAGCGATGCCAACGGATTCGGTGGCGTAATAGTGCTTGACCTTCGCGCCGTCGTCCGCCAGGTGATAGGGCTGGGCAAAGGCGGCGATTAGCCAGGGCGCGCTTTCGAGAAAGGGCTTTTGCCAGTTGGTGTCAAAGGGCGCGAGTGCGTCGAGCCACTCCTGTGGGGCGCGGCGATCGTAGAACTCGCGCTCCTCGGCCTCGGCGGCTTCGCGAATGCGCCGCTTGGCCTCCCCATCGCCAATGGCGACAAAGTGCCAGGGCTGCAGGTTGGCTCCGTTGGGGGCCGTGCCCGCCGCCAGCAGGCAGTGCTCGATCACGTGGCGCGAAACGGGGCGCGGCGAAAAGTCGCGCACGGTGCGGCGACGGCGAATTTCGGTGTAAAAGTCTTGGGCACGCCCCACCATTTCGTGCGGCGGATATTCGACGTAGCCCGTCAGCGGCTCAAAGGTCGGTTCGTTCATATCAGTTGCTCGCTTTGCACAACATAGGGATCGGGGGTGTAAGTTCGGTAGACAATGCGACCGTTAAAATTGAGCAGATCGTTCGCGCGGTCAACGTGTGCTGGAAAGGTAACGTGTTGGGGAACCTGCTCGCGGGCGACCCAAGCCACCTCGGTGCTCTCGGCGCTCGGCGTCAGTTTGCCAGAGACGTAGCGAGCGGTAAAGCCAAAGACCAGCAGCGGTCGGCTGAGATTGGTGTAGACGCCAGCCAACACATCCACTTCCGCAACCGTGCCCGTCTCCTCCCAAATCTCACGCCGCAGCCCCTCCAGCAGCGATTCGCCCTCTTCAATCTGCCCGCCTGGAAACTCCCAGCCGCGCCGCGGGCTCAGAATCATCAGCACCTCGTCGGCGTCGTTGGTCACCAGCGCCGTGGCGGCGACGATGTGTTGAGGGGAAGTGTGCCGGGCTTGGGGCATGGGGCATGGGGCGTGGTCATCCAGTGCAGCTCTGCCGCTCGTAGTGGCGCACGATCATGCCCCGTGCCTTTACCATGCCAACCTGTTCGTAAAAGGGCTGTGTCTCCGTCTTGCAGAGCAAATCGATCATGTAAAAATTGCTCAACGTGTTCAACATCTGCGTCATCAGCGTCGAGCCAATCTTGCGCCCTTGCCAGCTCGGCAGCACCTCGAGCAGCGGAATGTAGGCCGCCAACACCCCATCGCTAATGGCCGTCACAAAGCCGACGACGCGCTCCGTCTCCTCGTTGAGCGCCAGCCCAACGTAATCGCTGCCGCGCAGGATGCGCAGGTGGGCATCGGGTGCGGGCGGCTCGGGCCAGCCGACAAAAAAGCCCTGGAGCTGGTCGGCGGCAATGTTTTCAGCGCTGTTGTGGTAGGTGATCATGTTGCCATCATATCACAAGTCGCTGCAAAGAGGGGAAGGACTGGGAAATTGAGCGGTGCACCTGGGAATTCTTTGGCCCTGGCCGCCTACCCAAGGATATACACCGCCGCGCCAAAGGCCACCGACACGTTTAGCGATGCCTTGCTTCCGCGCATCGGCAGCGCGACCACGCGATCGCAGCGGGCCAGCAGCGCCGGGTCCACCCCAGCGCGCTCGTTCCCCACCACCAGGCCGATGTTTGGTGAGTCGTTCCCCTCCAGCAGGGCAGCGACGGCTTCGTATAACCCCTGTGAATCGGGCGTAGATTCCAGCGCCCACAGCTGCACGCCCTCGCCTTGCAGCGCCGACGCCGCATCCAGCGCATTGCGGTGGTACATCCACGCCACGTGCCGCTCCGCACCAAGGCTGGTCTTGGCGACTTTGGGGTGATCGGGCGTCGGCGTCGTGCCGCAGAGGTGGAGGTGTCGCACGCCCGCGCCGTCCGCCGTGCGCAAAATCGAGCCGACGTTCCACGCGCTGCGCAGATTGTCCAGCAGGGCGCACAGCCGCACGGGGGGCGGGGGTGATTTTTCGGCAGCGCCATAAGCCGAATACACGGCGACGGCGCGCGTGGGCTGGCT
The DNA here is from genome assembly GCA_965213535.1 of Caldilineaceae bacterium. Classification (GTDB taxonomy): domain Bacteria; phylum Chloroflexota; class Anaerolineae; order Caldilineales; family Caldilineaceae; genus JBCCFC01. The sequence goes on along the minus strand of OZ243888.1, from coordinate 2,867,119 downwards.
GCAAAGGGGGCAGCGCCCGTCCGTCAGCTCGTGGGGCAGGGCGGGGAAGCGAAAGCGACAGGCGGGATCGCTGCACTGGTGGGCCTGGTAGGAGACGGGGCGCGTGGGCTGCGTCATGGGGTGGGGCTTCCGAGGACGCAGGAGCGTCCGGTGGGGCATTCCCACGCAGGAGCGTGGGAACGAGCACGGGTCAAAATAGCTGCGCCAACTGTTGGCCCGCCCAGATTGCGCCGAGGCCGAGCAGAAGGTGCAGCCCCACGTAGAGCAGGGCTAAAAACATTTCCGCGCCGCCGCGCTCGCCCTGCGCCAGCGCAACGGCGTCGTAGCCAAAGGTCGAGAAGGTGGTAAAGGCGCCGAGCACACCGGTAAAGAGCAGCAGCCGCGCCTCGACGCCAAGCGCGATTCGGTCCGCCGCCAGCGTCGCCAGCAGGCCAAAGAGCAGACAGCCCAGCACGTTAACGGCGAGCGTGCCCAGCGGGAAGGTCGCGCCCGCTGCTGTGGCAAAGGTGCGCTGCACCCAGCCGCCAACGAGGTAGCGCAGCGTTGCGCCTAGAAAGCCACCCGCGCCCACCAGCAGAATTTCACGCATCGCAATTTCCCAGAACCGTCGCGACAGAAATTTTAACGCAAAGGCGCAAAGACGCAAGGAGAAGGCTGCCGGGCTTTGCTGTTGGACAGGGATAAGCTTTTTCACTGCTCCCGATAGTCATCATCCACCCAACGCGACTCGCAAACAATCCCCTTGCGTCTTTGCGCCTTTGCATTGTTTTGCATTGTATTGGGGTTACCTACGCCAACAAGCCTGTCTCGTTCCACTGCTCCGTATTACGAATCCATCGATTCCGGTACAAACTCCGTCGCGTTGGCCGCCTTGACGCGCCCGTCCTCCTGCTCGATCAAATCAAATTCGAGGATCGTGTCGCGCTGCTTGAGATTGCCAAAGTATTCGTTGGAGACGGTGCTGTAGTAGTCGCCGTTGTACTCGCGCTGGAAATCGCGGATGTGGCAGAAGACATCGTCGCGCACCTCGTTGGTGGCGTAGCCCGTGCGCACGGTTAGGAAGCCGTAGCCCTTTTCTTGATTCACCGCGTGCATCACGCCGCGCACGCGGTTGGGCTGCTCGTCGTTCATCGGCAGCAGGCCGGGGACGAGGTAGCCCGAAAAGTAGTAGTCGACCTCGTGTTTGAGATCGGTGCTGGTATTGGAAAACGAGAGCAGGTCCACCCGCTTGCCCAGATTTTGCAGCGCGCGCACGAGGCGCATAAAGTCGCCGTCGCCGCTGCCGAGCAGCACATAATCCAAATTTTGCGACTGCAGAAGCGCGTCCACCGCCAAATCTAAATCGGCATTCGCCTTGAGCACGAGCTGCCCTTCGCTGTCGTAGTAGCGCTTGACCTCCTTGTAGACGAGGTGAAAACCCGCCCGCCGAATCGCGCTGCGATAGCTCTCCTTCTTCTGACGATATTCGTAATCGCGCTCTTCCCGCTCCACATCGATAGCCATGTAGGCGTTGGCCCGCAGCACCGTCGCCCCCTGCGCCTCCACCAAATTCTTAACGGCGTTGTAGCGTACGCCCCAGCCGCCGCAGCGCGACAGATTCTCCATATCCAAAAATATACCGGCCTTTAACATGTAAACTCCTCAGGCAGTGATAAAGATAGTGATCCAAAGAACAAATCGACAACGAGGCGTAACAAATATCGTGTGGTGAACAGCAGCGAAAAATTTAATGGGAAACCGTGGCGGTCAATCTTTCGCCTCATCGTCGTGAGAAAAATTTTTACAAACTCGGACAGTTTACACGACTTGAATAATTTGTTCTACTTTTACCGACTGAAGAATTTAACGTAGCGGCGCAAAGACGCAAGGGAGTTATCTTGATAAGGGGCTTGGTTGGGCGATAACTAAAGTAGAGTTGCGTCGGGAACAGGAGTTTGAGAAGCCAGTGACAGTCACTGTCCAGACAAAATGGGGTAAGCTGTCCGGCTATGGACAGTGACAGTCACTTAGGCCGCGAACTCTTGCTTTCATTTTGCACGCACTTTAGGTTCCGTTTGAACACTGGCGGACTCCTAGTGCCGCGTCGAGGTTGAAATCATGAGAATTGTGGGTTTAGGATGATTTACCCCCCGCTAAAGCTTCCTGCGCCTTTGGACTTTCTGCGTACGTTGGCTACAATAGCACCGTTTGCCCACCATTGCTCGACTATCATCCGCCAGGAGCCGACCCGTGACCACCATTCGCCTGCCCGGCCTCGTCGACGCGCACGTGCACCTGCGCACGCCGGGCTACACGCACAAAGAAGATTTTCACAGCGGCACAGCTGCCGCGCTGGCGGGCGGCGTAACGACCGTATTGGATATGCCCAACACCAATCCGCCGACCAGCACGCCCCAGCGCCTGCACGAGAAGGCCACGCTCGCCGCCGACCAAGCCGTCTGCGACGTGGGCCTCTTCCTCGGCGCAACCACCACCGATCTCGACGCTTACCTGCCGGTGGCGCACAGAGCCTGCGGCCTCAAAATCTACGTCAGCGACACCTTTGGCAGCCTGCGGATTGAGTCGCTGGAGTTGATGCACCGCTTTTTTCGCGGTTGGGCAGAGAGAATTGGGGAGCTGGGGAGCCGGGGAGCCGGGGAGCCGGGAAGTACACTGAAGGCTTCTGGCTCCCTATCCCCTACCTCCCAACCTCCCCAAAAACTCGGCCCCATCGCCGTCCACGCCGAAGAACTCATGCTCCCCGTCTGCCTGGCGCTGAGCCAGCTTTACGACGTGCCGCTGCACGTCGTCCACGTGAGCCGACGCAGCGAGATCGAGCTGATTGTGCGCGCCAAGGAGCGGGGCTGGCCGGTGACGTGCGAAGCGACGCCGCACCACCTGTTTCTGTCCACCGACGACCTGCCCCGCCTCGGCCCCCGCGGCGACATGCGCCCGCGCCTAGCCGCGCCGGACGACGTCGCCGCGCTGTGGCAGCACCTCGACGCCATCGACATTTTTGCCACCGACCACGCCCCCCACACGCTGAGCGAAAAATTTAGCGACGCCCCGCCGCCCGGCGTCCCCGGCGTGCAGACGCTGCTGCCGCTGCTGCTCTCCGCCGTCCACGAAGATCGGCTGACCCTGAAACAAATCACCGTGCGCTTGGTGGACAACCCGCGCCGAATTTATCGCCTGCCGGAGCAGCCGGAGACGTGGGTCGAGGTGGACGTGGATGCGGCGTATGAGCTGCGTGACGAGGCAATGCTGACGCGCGTCGGCTGGACGCCCTTTGCCGGGCGCACGGTGCGGGGGCGCGTCGTACGCGTCGTGCTGCGGGGGGAGGTCGTCTTTGAGGGTGGGGAGGTCAAGGCAGGGGCGGGAAGTGGGCGGGTGTTGTTTGTGGATGAGTAACGAGAGAAGCAAACAAGCGGAGTGAGCATTCTCAAATGCGAACGGGCCGACGATGAAGTCAATTGTTTTTCAGAAAGAGTTGTCAATATAGTTGAGTACTATGGTTGGCTAAATGTAACGGGCGGCTTTGCCGAATTGAAACAAGATGAGCGCGTGATGATAGCCGATAAAGTAAAAGCTCAACTTTCCAAATTTGCTGAATGGCCCAGTCGACTCATCGAACACAAGTGGATAAATGGAGAATATGTGTTGGTTGTAGCAGGATCCAGAAATCATAGGACAAAGGATATCGAAGAAATTTTGGAGCTATTTCATGACATTTCTCAAACTTCGCTCGGGGCCTACGGTCTATTATACTTTTCGGACGATGAGGACAAATTGGGGAAGGACGATGAGTTCCAAGTATTTATCATTGCAAAAGGTCAAGTGACTCAAGGCCGCGATGCTTTTTTGTCGCCCGTAGACGCGAAAACTTCCGTTGACTGAGTATTGCAGTAGATTTTCACGCTAATTTGGCAACTTGATTTTGACTTCGATAGCCTGGCAAGCCATGCCGCCCCTTTACAAAAACTTGTAGGGTGCTTCCCATATAGTTGCGCTTGTAACCAACAAGGAACTCGCATGAACCTTCGTGTTAAAGACGTGGCCAGCGTGCCCGCTGATTTTGCCAACAACGGCTTCTACGGCCAGGATATTCTCAGCGTCAGCCAGTTCGAGCGCGCCAATCTGGACTATATCTTTCACGTGGCCCACGAGATGCGCGTGCTGGTGGAGCGCTTTGGCAGCGCGGATTTGCTCCAGGGCAAAATCTTGGCCAACCTCTTCTACGAGCCGAGCACGCGCACGGCCTCCAGCTTTATGGCGGCGATGCTGCGGCTGGGCGGGCAGATGATTCCGATCAACAACGTCCAGTATTCGTCCGTCACCAAAGGGGAGAGCCTGCCGGACACGGTGCGCACGCTGGAGTGTTACGCCGACGTGATCGTGCTGCGCCACCCCGAACTGGGCGCGGCCCAGACGGCGGCTCACTACGCCAGCAAGCCCATCATCAACGCCGGCGATGGCGTGGGCGAGCACCCGACGCAGGCGCTGCTCGACCTCTTTACAATCGTCGAAGAGCTGGGCGCGAACGCGCTGGCGGGCGGCGGCCTCAAGGTCGCGATGGTGGGCGATCTGCGCTACGGGCGCACCGTCCACAGCTTGACCAAGCTGCTGCTGAGCTACCCCGTCGAGTTCGCTTTTGTCAGCCCCAGTATTTTGCGGATGCCGGCGGACGTGCTGGACGCCGTGCGCGCGGCGGGCCACCCCTTTCGCGAAGTCGAAGATGTGCAGGAGGTGATTGCCGAGGCGGACGTGCTCTACGTGACGCGCGTGCAGAAGGAGCGCTTTACCAACCTGGCCGACTACGACCGCGTGAAAGACCAGTACGTCGTCGACCCGGCGCTGATGCAGCGAGCGAAGGAGCGCATGATCGTGATGCACCCGCTGCCGCGCGTCAACGAAATCAGCTATGCCGTGGACGACGACCCGCGCGCGGCCTACTTCCGCCAGATGCGCAACGGCATGTACATTCGCATGGCCCTGCTGGCGAGCGTGCTGGGCAAGGCGTAAACGTCGCGGGCGGAAAGGCAACGAACAGGAGGACGCGCAATGCGGACGGGTGAGCGGCTGCTGATTCTCTCGACGCTTTTGTTGGCGGCGCTGCTGCGCTGGCTGCGGCCCGCGCTGGTGCAGTATGCCGGTGATGAGGCGTATATCACCGGCATTGCACAGCGGATTGCAGAGCTGCGCGGCTATTTTCCCCTGCTCAGCGGCGGCACCTTGCTCGGTATCGAGCGCTCCGCCTTCGACGCTTATTTGATGGCCGTGCCGCTGCTGCTGGCCGGACGCATGGAGGCGGCTGTGTTGGGCATTGGCGCGGCGGGCGTCGTCGCCGTGGCGCTGACGTATGCGCTGGGGCGACGCGTGGCGCGCGTGCTGGATCTGCCCGGCGTGGGCGTGGTGGCTGCGCTCTTGATGGCGACCAATCCGTGGCTCGTGCTGCTGGATCGCAGGCTGTGGGCGCATATCCAGGTTGCGTTGAGCGTGGCGCTGCTGCTGCTGGCCTGGGAAGTCGTCGTGGAGCGACCCATACAGAAAACTAGCGGCCGGGCCGCCCGCTGGTTTTTTGTGTTGGCCGCACTGCAGCTGCTCAGCCACGTGCTGACGCTGGTGCAGGCACTGAGCTGGCTCGGCAGCTGGCTGAGCGCGCCGCGCCGCTGGTGTCGCCGCGAGAGCGCCTGGGGCATCGGGATCGGGCTGACGCTGATGCTGCCCTACGGCTGGGCGCTCTTTGGCCACGTGCGGCGCGCGGGTCTTCCCACGCCGTTCCACGCAGTTGAGTGGCCCGTACCCTGGCACCTGCATCTGCTCAACGTGCGTGATTGGCTTGGTGCGTACCAATTGGTTACCGGCACGGGCATTGCCGATTCCGTCGATCTCGCGGATAGCGCAAACGCGTGGTGGCAGGCGGCCAACGCCATCGCGGCGCCAACGCTCGCGCTGCTGCTCGCTGTGGGCGTTCTTTACCTCGCGTGGCGGGCGCGGGCGCAAAGCGGGGCTGGCCTGGGCGCGCGCCTGCTGCTGCTGTGGAGCGCGGGGCCGCTGCTGCTTCTCGGCCTCCAGCCCGTAACGATTTACTTCCAATATTGGACGGTGCTGCTGCCGCTGCCCGCGCTTGCAAGCGCGGTTGGCCTCTGTGTGCTGGACGCCGGGCTGCGTCGCGTTGGCCAGCCGCGCGCGGCCCGGGGGCTGGTCGGCGCGGTGGCTGGCGCGATCGTTGTGATCTGGACGGGCGGCTACTTGGCACAGCTCAACATGGTGGAGGCAGGCATGGGTGATTCCACGCTGCACACCTGGCAGCGGGTAACGGGCGCGGCGCGCGAGCTGGCGGAGGCCGAAGGCATACGGGAGGTGCGCGTGGCCGTGCGCGGCGTGGACCCCGGCTACCAAAGCGAGCCAGCCGTTGTCGCCACGCTGATTGGCAACCCACCCTTTGCGCGCTTTGTCGCGCCCACCTCACCCGCCGCGCTCTTGCTGGCTCACAACAAGCCCAGCCTCTACCTGTGGGCCATCGACGCGCCGCAGACCGAAGCGCGTCTTCGCGAATTGGGCGAGCAAGTGTGGCAGATGCCCATGGCGCACGAGCGCCCACCCGCTCGTCTCTACCGCCTGCCGCCAGCGGATCAGCTGGCGCTGGGCTACACGCCGCTGGAGCCGGCCCCGGAGTGGGAGATCGGCACGAGGCTGCTGGGCTACGAGTTTGAAAAGAATGCGTCCGCCGATTTAGCAGCCGACGCACGGGCCAGCCGACCCATCACGGCAACGCTCGTCTGGCGCGTGCTGGAACCGTCGACAGCCGTGCGCGAGCGCGACTTTACGGCGTTCAACCACATCCTCAATGCAGACGAGAATGCAGACGAGGAGATGGTGACGCAGACCGGCGATCTGGCCCTGCTCAGCCGGGACTGGTGGCCCGGCGATGTGTTGGTGCAGCCCTACCTGCTTGAGCTACCACCCGGAACCTACAGGTGGCGCGTCGGCTTCTACAGCCGCATCGACGGCGAACGCGCACTCACCACAGCGGGCAGCGATACGGTGGACTTGCCGGAGCTGGTCGTGCGTTAGCGCAGCCGGGCGCAAGCCTGTAGCAAGACGACGCCTGCATGATGGTGAGGTTTCGCTGACATTTCGCTAGCTGACATTTCGCTAGCTGACATTTCAGATTCTCGGAGCTTTTATGAGGTAGGCGCACAAGGCTCGACCGACGGTGCGACGCACTTTCCAAAGTGCGTCGCCCGTTTGGGGGAAGCCCTGCTGAAGCGCACTTTGCCATTTAGTTACCGACTTCAGTCCGTGGCGATCTTCTTGAATCTGTCAGCACATTGTCAACCAATAATGCAGCGTGAGTCTTGAAGTATTACGCTGACCGTGTCATATTGAACGTGTCTTTTTCGTTCATCTCAACCAAATTTATTCCCACCGTCGGGAGAGCCAACAGGGGAGTTCTCATGTTTACGCTTTTTACCTACCCACGCATATGGCGGCGATGGCGCACACGCGCTGACCGCACGCGTTCGCTGCAAACGTGCTTGGCCGCCCTGCTCGCCTTTGTGCTGCTTGCCAGCGGCGTTGCCCCAGCGCTGGCCCAGGACGATGATCCCGACGAGCCCACGCGGCGTCGCGTGCCCTCGATTCAAATCGAACGCACGCCCACGCCAGAGGCCGACGATGAAGAGGCCGAAGAGGCCGAAGAGACCGACGCGGACCCAGATACCGAGGCGGAGACCGACGAAGAAACGGAATCAGCCGAAGCGGAGACGGAAGACACACCAGCGGGCGAGCCAGCCGACACGCTCGAAGCGGCGCAGGCCGCGGTCGTGCAGATCGAGGCCGTCGGCACCTTTGTCGACCCCGCGGAGGGGCTGCTGCAAAACGCGGCGGGCTCCGGCTCCGGCTTTATCATCGATCCCTCCGGCATCGCCGTGACCAACAATCACGTGGTCACCGGCGCGGCCTTTGTCAAAGTCTACATCGGCGGTGAAGAGCGGCCGCGCAGCGCCCGCGTGCTGGGCGTCTCCGAGTGCTCGGATTTGGCGGTGATCGATATTGAGGGCGGCGGCTTCCCCTACCTGGGCTGGTACGACGGACGCATCCGCGTGGGGCTGGACGTTTACGCCGCGGGTTTCCCGCTTGGCGATCCCGAATTTACGCTGACGCGCGGCATCGTCGCCAAGGCCAACGCCGACGGCGAGAGCGAGTGGTCGTCGCTGCCCAGCGTGCTCCAGCACGACGCCACGATCAACCCCGGCAACTCCGGCGGCCCGCTGCTGGACGGCGACGGGCGCGTGGTCGGCGTCAACTACGCTGGGGATGACGGCACATCCCAGTACTTCGCCATTTCGCGCGATCAGGCGCTGCCGCTCGTCGAGCAGCTGGAGGCGGGCAACGATGTCGATTCCATCGGCATCAACGGCACGGCGGTGACGGACGGCGAGGAGCTCTCCGGCATCTGGGTCGCCTCCGTCGATTCCGGCTCGCCCGCCGACAATGCGGGCGTGCAGGCGGGCGACATCATCCTTTCGATGGAGGGGCTATCGCTGGCGACCGACGGCACGATGAGCGACTACTGCAACATCTTGCGCAGCCACGACAGGGAGGATGTGATGAGCCTGCGCGTGCTGCGCTACGACAGCGGCGAGGTCTTTGTCGGCCAGCTCAACGGGCGCGAGCTGGAGTTGAGCTACACCTTTGGCGACATTGAGAACACCGTCGAGGAAGAGGCCGCGCAGAACGCGGGCGACGAGGTCGACGAAGGAGTGGGTGACGAAGAGCTGGTCGGCTACGATGAGTACGTCAGCGTGACGGACGATTCGGGGCGGCTGGCGATGGACGTGCCCGCGGCGTGGTCGGACGTGGACGGCAGCGAGTGGATGAGCGACGGCGATCCGGTTGGCGTGCGCCTCAGCGCGGCGACGGACCTGGAGGGCTACACCGAATCGTGGGGCATCAGCGGCGCGTTCTTTGGGCTGATCGATTTGGAGAACGGTCTGGAGCTGGAAGAGTATCTCGACGGCATCACCTTCGAGGAATCCTGCTCCTTTGACGGGCGCGAACCCTTTGCCAACGACACCTACGCCGGCTTCTCCGACCTCTGGCTGGACTGTGGCGAGCAGGAGAGCGCGCTGCTCGTGTTGGCCCTGCTGCCGGAGACCGACGACCACGTCGTTTACCTCGAAATTGGCATTGCGACCCAGGCTGATTTGGATGCGGCGGATGTGATTCTCAACAGCTTCTCGGTCGATGGGCTGGGCGGCACGCCCGTGGATGAGGGCGGCGAGACGGAGGTGGAAGTCGAGGTGGAGACGGGTGTGCCCAATCTGTTTGAGCTCGTCGATACATCCGAGATGATCTATGACTTTGCCGCTATCGAAGAGCCAACCATCGGTGCGTTGCTCCCCGCCGCGTGGGGCGATGTGCAGGTCGACGACTGGGTGCTGGACGAGGACGAAGGCGCAATTGGCTATGAGATATACGTGGCTGCCGACGCCGATGCCTTTGCTACGCAGTGGGACGAGCCAGGCATCTGGGTGCGCACCTCGTCCGCTTTGGCGACGGAGCTTTCGGTGGTGGAGGTGCTGGACGTACGCTACGACGATTTGGCCGAGCAGTGCGAGTATGAGGATCGCGCCGACTACGAAAATACGCTTGGCGACACCACCTACGTTGGCGGTTACGACATCTGGTACGAATGTGGCGATTCCGATAATGTCTACGTGGTGCTTGTCGCGACGCCGGAAGCGGGCAACGTCCTCTCCATCATCGAAATGCAGCTCATGGATGACGCTGATCTCGAAGCCTTCGAGGTGCTGCTGGCGACCTTCTACGTGCCGGAGGCCACCAATTTCACGGCAGACGCCACGGCATCTACAACCTCAACGTCCGCTCAAAGCCAGCCCGGCAGCGGCGACTTTGTTACCGTGGAAGATGACGATGGCGTGCTCTCCGTCTCCGTTCCCAGCAGCTGGGCGGACACCGAGAGCGGTGCCTGGCTCACGGACGACGATCCCGAGCCGTTGGGCCTTCAGCTTACCGTTTCACCGGACATTCTGGGCTTCGAGGACGAAAGCGAGTGGATCGCGCCGGGCGCTTACGTGATCGCCAGCAACCTGATTCCCAGCGCGTTTGAGCTGAGCGAAGTGCTCGACCTCGTCGAAATGTCCGATTCGTGTAATTACGACGACCGCTTTGACTACGAGCGCCCCGGCTTTAGCGGCGAGTACGACCTGTGGACGGACTGCGACGACCAGGGCGTCGTCATCGCCTGGCTGGCTGCGCGACCGGACAATCACCCGGATATTGCGCTGCTGATCATGGTTGCCATGCTCACGGACGAGGACTACGACGCCTTTGAGCAGATCATCAACACCGTCGAATACAGCGAGCCGAACAATTTCAACGCGCTGCTGGACGAGCTGGCCGCCGCCGAGATTGAGCGCGCGGGCAGCGCCAACGAGCTGGACGAAGCCACGGCGGGGAGCGAGCCGGTGGCCGTGGTGCTCGTCAACGCGCTCAACGTGCGCGCCGGGCCGGGCACGAACTACGAGCGCGTCGACTCGGTGACGCTTAACGACCAGCTGCTGATCGCGGGTCGCAACGAGGCGTGCTCCTGGCTCCAGGTTCTCACACCGAGCGGGCGCGACGGCTGGGTCTCGGCCAGCGCCGATTTCGTCACCTTCACCACCCTCTGCCGCGACATTCCCGTGGTCGACGCCCCGGCGGCATCGGGGTCGAGCGGCGCGACGGGCAATACCGCAAGCGGTTCATCGGGCAACGCGGCAGTCGCCGGCGACGCAACCGACAGCACGGTTGGCAATGTGGACAGCAACACGGGTGTCGGCACGGGTGGCAGCACGGATGTCGTATCGACGGCCAACGCCAGCCAGGGCTGTTACCTCTTCCAGAACCAGCTCGGCGCGGAGATTACCATCACCTTTACCGCACAGGATCGCGATTGGAACAACACCTTCAGGCTCGGCGTGGACGCCGAGCAGGAGCAGTGCTTCGATCCCGGTCGCTACACCTACACGCTGGACGCGCCGCCGCCCTGGAACTCCGTCAACGATTCGATGACCATCGCCGCCGGGGACAATTACTTCTTCCCGATTGGCGCGGAGTAGATGAGCCGTGTCGCATTACGATAAAAAGCCCGGTTTCTCGAAGAAGCCGGGCTTTTATCGCTCATATTTCACAACTCACGTTACGCACTTAGTAGTCCGCCAACGTTCAATCGGCGGATGCGCTAAAACCCCATCCCCAACCCCTTCCCCTCTAGAGGGGAAGGGGCCACGAGGCTTCGTCGACTCAGAATCAGCGTGGAGGGGTTGGGGTTCTGTGTGCTGCGCCGTTCGCCTCCGTCAAAAGATCTTTGCTCCGCAAGATGACAGCGGTGGCTAACCCAGCCAGGCTGGCGATTCCTCGTTTTGGGTCAGACCCAGCCTGTCACCTAGCAAAGCATAGGTGACCCGCGAGGGACAGCCCAATCTTGTGTCACGCAGTGGACTTCCACATGATGTGAGTTCAGAATTGAGAGCAATGTCCCTGCATCCAGTGGCCGCTTGCACTATCGTTGCCAACCGGTACTCGCAATCATCTTGACCATCACCGCACACGCTGTTTCGACCGCAGTGGCACAGCACGCTGTGCCACTGCGGTCGAAATAGCGCATAATCAACTCACCATGCCCGAAGGACCCGAAATTCGCCTCGCCGCCGACAAAGTCGCCCATGCGATTGTGGGCCAAGCCCCCGTGGAAGTCAGCTTCGCGTTCGAGCATCTCAAGCCCTACGAGCCGGAGCTGACCGGCACGGAAATCTGTGCGCTGGAAACGCACGGCAAGGCGATGCTCACGCGCTTTGCCAACGGGCTGAACATCTACAGCCACAACCAGCTCTACGGTCGCTGGGAGGTGCGCAAGGCGTATGACTTTCCGCAGACAAAGCGCCAGCTCCGCCTCGCCATCCACACGCAAAAGAAGTCCGCCCTGCTCTACAGCGCCTCCGACATCGAAGTGCTCAACGACGATGAGCTGGCCGACCACCCCTTCCTCAGCCAAATTGGCCCCGATCTGCTCGACCCGGCGCTGACCGTCGAGCAAGTCGCCGCTCGCTACGCCAGCGACCGCTTCCGCCGCCGCCGCTTCACCGGCCTGCTGCTCGACCAGCGCTTTCTGGCGGGGACGGGCAACTATCTGCGCAGCGAAATTCTACACGTCGCGGGCGCGCACCCCAGCCAGCGACCAATGGATTTGGACGAGGCGCAAACCGAGCGTTTAGCCCAGGCCACGCTTGAGTTGACGCGTCAATCCTACGACACCAGGGGCGTCACCAACGATCTGGACCGGGCGCGCGAGCTCAAGCAGGCGGGCAAGTCCTACGGTCAATATCGCTTTCACGTCTTCAACCGCGAAGACGAAATGTGCTACACCTGCGGCGGGCTGGTGCTCAGGGAAGTGCTGGGCGGGCGGCGGATTTACTTTTGCGAGACGTGCCAGCCCGCACCGTAACTGAAGAGGGAGTGCGCCACGAATTGCACAAATTACACAAATGGAAGTCTGCGAGACAAAAATTCGCGTAATTCGCGTAATTCGTGGCAAAAGTTTCTCTACCCACCATGTCTGTCTACCTTCCCGCCATCCCCCCACCCACCAACCAGCGCCTCGCCCTGCGCGTAACCGCCGCCGCCGAGCGTGCCCTGCGCGACGGCCACCCGTGGCTCTTTGAACAATCCATCACGGAACAAAATCACGAAGGCCAGCCCGGCGATCTTGCCGTGGTCTTTGATCGCAAGAATCGCTTCCTCGCCGTCGGCCTCTACGATCCAACCTCGCCCATCCGCGTGCGCCTGCTCCAGCACGGCCAGCCCGCGACCATCGACGAGGAGTTTTTCCGCAAACGCCTCTCGCAGGCCGCCGACCGTCGCGCCGCGCTGCCGGAGAACACCACCGGCTACCGCCTCGTCCACGGCCCCAACGACGGGCTGCCCGGCCTCGTCGTTGACCGCTACGCCGACACCCTCGTGCTCAAGCTCTACGCCGTCTCGTGGCTGCCCCACTTGCCCGCGCTGCTGTCGGCTTTGGGTGACGTTGTCCCAGCGGGACATCAATCGCGGCTTGTGCTCCGCTTGAGCCGGGCGCTGCAGAACGAGGAAGCCTTTCTCCACGGGTTATACGACGGCCAAATTTTACACGGCCCGCCGCTTGACGATCCCCTCGAAAAGTATGTCGTCTTCCAGGAAAACGGCCTCCGCTTTGCCGCCGACCCCGTGCGCGGCCAAAAGACCGGCTTCTTCCTCGATCAGCGCGACAATCGCTTTCGCGTAGAAGAACTTGTGCATGAAACGAACGCCCGGCGCGTGCTCAACGTTTTCGCCTACAGCGGCGGCTTCTCGCTCTACGCGGCGCGCGGGGGCGCGACCAGCGTGACCAGCCTCGACATCAGCCAGCACGCCCTGGACGAGGCGGCCCACAACTTCGCGCTCAACGCCAAAGTTGCCAACATCGCCGCTGCCCAGCATACTCTGCTGGCGGGCGACGCCTTCCAGGAGCTTGGCCGCCTCGGCGACAGCGGCGCGCGCTTCGACCTCGTCGTCGTCGATCCGCCCGCCTTTGCCAAGCGCGCGAACGAAGTCGCTGGCGCGCTGGCGGCCTATGCGCGGCTGACGAAGCTGGCCTTGGGCGTGCTGCGATCGGGCGGCGTGCTGGTCAGCGCATCGTGCTCCAGCCGCGTGGGGGCCGACGATTTCTTCGCGGCGCTGCACCGGGCCGCGCGCGAGGCGGGTCGCCCGCTGGAGGAGATCGAGCGGACGGGGCACGCGCTGGATCATCCCATTGGCTTTGCCCAGGGGGCGTATCTCAAATGTCTGTTTGCCCGGGCGTAGTGGGAGGGCGCGCCTTCCCGCTACGATTTCAAGGTAAGGGCAAAAAGATAAATTGGGTGGGCAGATTGTGCTTTTACCCCTCCCCAGCCCTCCCCAGCTTGGGGAGGGAGCCGCGACTGGGCAGACGAACAATTGGCTCCTCCCCCCAAGCTGGGGGAGGCTGGGAGGGGATAACCAGGCAATCTACCCGAGCAACTTGCCTTTTCGATATTACATACTCTCAGCTTGATACATATACGGTCCGGCGCGCCCTCCCGCTATCCGCAAAACCGGACGCCAACCCATTCCCAACGAAAGCCATTCCCCCGTGACCCAACCCGAATCAACAGCCGCTTTATCCGATAATTCAGCGCCCGAACCGCAAACCGACAGCCTCAACTTCCGTCGCCTGCTGCCCATTCTCGTCATCGTCCTCGTCGACACGATGGGCATCACCATCATCATCCCCGTGCTGCCCTTCTACGCGCTCGCCTTCGACGCCAGCCTCTTCACCATTGGCCTGCTCGGCTCCAGCTACCCGCTGATGCAGTTTATCTTTGTGCCAATTCTGGGCACGCTCTCGGATCGCATCGGGCGCAAGCCGGTGTTGGTCGTGGCGCAAATTGGCACCTTTATCAGCCTCGTCACGCTCGGCCTGGCCGGGAGCCTGTGGATGCTCTTTCTCGCGCGGATCATCGACGGCATCACCGGCGCGAATCTGGCGACGGTGCAGTCCGCGATTACGGACAGCACCACGCCGCGCAATCGCGCTCAGGGGCTGGGCCTCATCGGCGCGACGCTGGGCATCGGCTTTATTGTGGGGCCGGTGATCAGCGGCGTGGCCTTGAGCCTGAGCGGCAACAACTACAGCGTGCCCGCTTTTGTGGCCGCGGGCTTTGCGCTCGTTAGCGTCCTGCTCACGACCTTTGTCTTCGAGGAGACGCTGTCGCCGGCGATGCGCAGCGGGGCGGGCAGCGATGCGGGGGAGAGAGCGGCAGCGGCGGGCGCACCCTCGCGTAGTCGCGGGCTGCGGCGCATGTGGAACGGCCTGCGCGACCCGCGACTGGGCACGCTCTTCCTGCTGCTCTTTCTGCTGCAAACGATGTTTGGCATGTTCACCGGCACCTTCGCCCCCTTTACGCTGGCGCGGCTGGGGCTCAACAGCTTTGGCAACGCCATCTTCTTTGCGACTTTTGGCGTGGCGCTGGTGGTGGTGCAGGGGGGCTTGGTCGGCCCGCTGGCGCGGCGCTTTGGCGAGCGACGCATGGTCTTTGTGGGGCTGGCGCTCTTCTCGATTGGCTTTGCGCTGGCCAGCTTTACGTGGGAGCAGCCCGTGCCCTGGTACGAGCGCGAGGCTTTGGTGGCCGAGCTGTCGCAGGTGGGCACTTCGTTTACGGAGGAGACGAGCGAGCAGGTGGCCCTGCTGCCGGAGCAGGCCAACCGGGGCTGGGCCGCGCTGCTCTATCTGCTGATCGGGCTGCTGCCCGTGCCCGTTGGCTTTGCGCTGATTGGCCCCAACCTCAACAGCCTGATCACGCAGCGCGTCGGCCCGCGTGAAGTCGGCAGCGCGCTGGGGCTGGGCGGCGCCTTTTTCGCGCTGGGGTCGGCGCTGGGTCCCGCGCTCGGCGGCTTCTTTTTCGATGCGATTGGGATTTTCGCGCCGTTTTTTATCAACGGCATCGGCGGGGCGCTGCTGTTTGTCTTTGCGCTGCGTCGCTTGCGGGCGGATGAGGTGCCAATCGAAGCAATTTGAAGGGGTTGCCTCAAATTGCGCGACTGTGCGTGGACGTTGTATGAGTCGTTGGCTACATGGATGGAAATTCGCGGGACAAAAATTTGTGTAATTCGTGCAATTCGCGGCTAGAACGTTCCCAGCACTTGCTATCCGCCAAGTAGCTCCCGCCGCAGCCGCTCAATCGTCGGCGCGACCACGTCGAGCAGGTAAGGCATCCGCTCGTTCGAGCCCCAGTTGTGCGGGTGCATGGCGCTGGGGTGCGTCAGCGAGGCGATGAGCGTTCGCTGCTCGCCGATTTTCGCTTGGTAAAGATGGCCGCTCTCGTCCACCTGCTCGACTTCGTCGAACGCGCGCCGCACGTTTTTCCAGAACGACTTGCCCTCGACGATGATGACCGTGGGCTCCAAGATTGCGAGTGTGGCGCGAAAGTGTTCGTTGCAGTTGCGCCGCATGGTCGCCGTCGATTCGCCGCGCTTGGCGCGCGCTTGTGGGTCGGCGGAGATGGCGGAGCAGAGCAGGTAGTTGACGAGCGCAAAGCACGCGAAGAGATGGTGGCGTGAGCCGTCGGCAAAGGTGAGCCACTCGCCGTCGTAGTTGCTGCCCAACCCGCAATCAAAGAGCAGACGCAGCGCATTGGTGACGCCCTTCATGTGCTGGTTGCGCCCAGCAAACTCCCCCTCGCGCCGGTAGCGTCGCTCCAGCGCCATCGACATCACCCGCTCCTTGCGCCGCGCCATCGAGACGCGATCCTCGCCGCCGCCGACCTCCTGCCCCACGATCATCACGCGCAGCGGCGTTGACTGTTCGCTCCTCGTTATCGTCAAATCAAAACAAGCGCCCGGCGCATTGAGCTGCCCCGGAATAAAGCGCCCCGGGTGCGACGCCACGCACGCTTCGCAGTGGCGGCAGATAAAGTCGCGCCCGCGCAGGACGTGGCGGCTGTAGTAATAGCGCAGCCGCGCCGTGCGCCGCCGCGTGCCTTCGGCGTTGTGGGTGATGTGTAGGCTGGGCGTGCTCATAGGGAGATCGTGATGGATGGATGAGCGGATGTCCGTAGCGGCTTGTCCGGTTGGCGACAAGCCCCTCCAAGTGACCGTCACCGTCCCAAGGGGTGACGGCACGCCCAGTCGCGTGCGGACGGTGATTGTCACCGGCGCGACCAACTTGGACGTGTGCTCGCCAGGCTGGTCGAGAAAGGTGACGGTCACCTTTGCAATCCACCTCGCCAACTCCGCCACCCGTCCCACAGCGCCACCACTACCGCCAACCCCACCAGCGCACGCTCCACCCACGAAATTGGATGGTTTGCATAGACCCCGCGCCACGCATCGCCCTTTACGCCCAGCACGATGAATCCATCCATGCGTCGGCTAAAGGGCCACGCCCACATCAGCCCCGTGCCGCTGCCAATGCTATCCTGCAGCAGGTGGAGGGTACACATCAGCGTAATCAGCATTGCGCGCCGCTGCCAGCGTGGGTGGTTTGCCGCGCGCGCACTGCCGTACAGCAGCAGACCCAGCGCCACATACGGGGGAAAGGTGTGTGTGATCCACTGGTGGTGGTCGAAATTCTCGAAGTCAAGCGAACGTCGCCGCAGCGCATAGCCCAATACATCCACATCCGGCAGAGCGCTCGCCGCCACACCCAGCGCCAGCAGTACGCGACGTTCGCGTTGCGCCGGTCGCCAGCGCTGCAGCAGCGCGCGCGTGGCCAGATAGCCACCGGCGATGTGTCCAATTTCGCGCATGACTTTTCTCCCTTGTAAGCTGCGAAAGAGCCGACTGTGTTGACCGACTGTGTTGACCGACTGTGTGAGTGTATAAGACCCCAAGGATTTTCCCAAGCCCCCGGGGTCTAAATGACCAGCGCCGCTTTGCCTTGCGCCACGCAATCGGCCAGCCGCGAATGACGGGGTCGTATACGGTGTTGGTCACCGCGAGCAATGCCATGAGCCGCGACGCGGTGAGCAAGACCGTGCAAATCGTCTTGCCCACGTGAGGAAGCGGAACGTCTGGCTGGCATCACAACGCGGCGCAGCGCGACGAGCAAAACCGCAGAGAAACAAAGAGGCCGCTGGTTCACCCAGCGGCCTCTTTGCACCCAACTATCCAAGGAGAAACCCAAGAAGAAAACTGCTCCCACTTGCTTAATCGCTGGGGCGGAAAAAATCCTTCGCCTAATTTGTGAGAAATATAAAAATTGTCGAACTAAAGTGCGTGCAAAATGAAAACAAGAGTTCGCGGTCTAAGTGACTGTCATTGTCCATAGCCGGACAGCTTGCCCCATTTTGTCTGGACAGTGACTGTCACTGGCTCCTCAAACTCCTGTTCTCGACGCAACTTTACTTTAGCTTTGCATTGGCGCTGCTGGATTTACAGAAACAAAAAGGGCCGCTGGTTAACCAGCGGCCCTTTTGCACCCAACTATCCAAGGAGAAACCCAAGAAGAAAACTGCTCCCACTTACTTAATCGCTGGCGTGTGGAAAATCCTTCGCGCAGCTTTGGGATTCTTAAAATCCATGCGTAGAGGAACTGTGCGCAGCGCCGCTGCAGCCAAGTTTATTCCACTGCCACCTGCCCAATTTCCACCGCCGGGCGTTGTCCTCGCCAGCCCGCGATCCCGCTCGCTCGCGCCGGAATCACCCGCCCATCGCTGCGCCGCTCGACGCGTAAGTGCAGCGTGTACCCGCCCGTCGCCAGCGACTCGCCGAGCGGCAAGGTGCGCGACTCCTGTACGGGAACGCCCGCTGCCCAGTCGCCGCTGGGGTAGCGGGCGCCGCCCAGCGGTGCACGCCAGCTCTGTACGGTTTGGCCGTTTGCGTCGTGCAGGTCGAGCACGCCATCATAAGTGTCGCGGTAAGAATTGGGGCGCGCTCGCCAGAGGAGGAGCAGATCAAGCGCGTCGCCCGGCGCTTGGGTGACGGCGTTGGTGGCGGAGTTGCCCAAGTCGACGCTGAGCAGGTCGATGTAATCAAAAGCCGCCAGCGTCCGAGTGATGATCGGCGCTTGCGCTGATGGCACAATCTCGACTTGCCCTACCGGCCAGCGTTCACCCGCTGCAGCATTTTTCCCCGGGGCGTTGCTCGACGGCGCGAGCGGGGCAACGGTCTCCCGTTCGTAGACGATCAGCTCCAGCGTGTAGGAACCCGGTGCGATGCTGACCGGGATGGGCAGGGCCAGCGGCTGGCGCGTGATGCTTTCGCCCACCAAAGCCAGCGGTTCGTCCCGCCGCGGCAGAAAGCTGCCGTTGGCGTCGGAGAGGCGCAGGCTTACCGCGAGCGGCGGCAGCGCTTGCTCCGGGCTTGTCTGCGGGCCAGCCGCGCGCCAGAAAAAGTTAGCGTAAAGCACGTCACCCGTCGCCACCGTCGACGGTGCGTCCAGCCCCGCCAGCGACAGCGAGGCCGCGCCGTCGCCAAAGACGACGAGCGGCTCATCTTCCGGCAGGTCAACCGCTGCTTCGTATAGCTGAACAGTGGGAAACGAATCGCCCGTATAGGTAGCGGTGGAGCGCTGCGTTAGATTTTCGTCCAGCCACGTGCGAATCAGGCCGTTTGGATCGTTGACCGTGTCGTAGAGGCGGTAGTGCCAAACGCGCGGATATTCCGCCGCAATGTGGGCCAGCGCGTCGACTGTCTCCTGCTCTGAAATGGCAAAGAAGTCGCTGTCGGGATCGCCCCAGCCCAGATTGGGCGGCCCGTCCACGCTACCCGTGGGGATGATGATGGGCTCGGCGTTTAGCACGTTGTCGGGCAGGTTGGCGTTGCGGGGCACGCCGTCGGCGTAGTTGATCAAACGCTCTGCTTCCCCCGGCTTTGGCGGCGTGACGGCCCGCGGCCCGACCAGCTCCGTGGGCCAGTAGACGGCCAACGCCGTATAGGCCCAGCCCGCGTTGACGAGGATTGCGTCGCCCGGTCGCCAGCGGGCAGCCAGCTCGGCAACGGCCTCGCGGTGGTCGTCGGCGCGCAGCAGCGGGTCGTGCCAGAAGCGCGTCAGGCTGGCCCCGCTGCCGAAGACGATCACCGCGGCGGCTAGCGCGCTCAACCAGCGCGCACGAGACCACAGCGTCACCAAAACCCAGGCGAAGACGAGCACAAGCGGCGCGGCGTAGACGAAGAGGTAGCGCACGTGGTAGAGCGGCGGGCCAAAAAGGGTGATGGCGTAGATGAGGGCAGTGGGTAGGAGGAAGTAGAAGGGCAGGCTTGCTCTGAGCCACGTCGAAGGGTAGCGGGTGTGCGCTGTATCGAAGGCTGGCAGGTGGCGGGTGTCGCCGTCTTGCGCGACCTGCTTTGTCCACCCCAATAAGCAATAAGCAATAAACAGTGCCACCCCAATTGCCCACGGCCACGCCTGCAGCCACGGCGCGCTCTGCCCAATCAGCGGCGTGGCCAGCGACTCGGCCAGCGCCTCCAGCAGACCGCGTGCGCTCGTCCACGGCTCGCGCCAGGCGGGAACGGGCGGGTTGGTGGCCTGGCGGTAGAGAGTGGGGAGCCAGGGGAGGAATAATCCCACAACAAGGAGTTGGGCAGCGAGCCAAGCCGCAAGATTTACGATTTTGGGTTTTGAATTTACGATTGCTCGCTGGCTGCGTTGGGATCGTGAATCGTACATCTGAAATTGTAAATGTAGCAGGGCCAGCGCGTTCAAGGCGATCAGCAAAAAGGCAAAGTAGTAGAGCGTGTAGAGGCCGGCGGCGGCGGCGAGGGCGTAGGTCAAGAGGTAGGGGAGGCGGTGTTTGACCCCTTCCCAGCCCTCTCCCCCTGGGGGAGGGGGCTGTTGGTTCGATGGCGAAGATGCCTCTTTACTTAGTTGAGCAACCTCACGCTTTACCAAGGAAGCATCGGCCCCTCCCCTCGATGGGGGGAGGCTGGGAGGGGGTTCCGCCGCGCGCCACAGCCCCCAAAAGCAGAGCAACCCCAGCGCGCCGCCCACGGTATACATCCGCACTTCCTGCGCGTACCAGATGTGAAACGGGTTGATCGCGCCAAGCCATACGCCCACCGTCGCAACTGTAGCCCAGCGCGTGCCCAACGTCTGCCGCGCCACGGGTACGAGCAGCGCCAGCAGCAGCAGCCCCGCGACCAAGCTCGGCCACGCGTATAAAAATTCCAGCCCGAATTCCACGCTTGGCCGTGCGACGAGCCCCCACGCGTGGAGCAGTAGGTAGTAGCCCGGCGGGTGGATGTCGCCCGCGGTGTGGGCGATGAGATCGGGGATGGACTTTTGGGCGAGAAAGACGCTGACGGTTTCATCGTACCAGAGCGACTCGGCACCGAGCCGGTAGAGGCGCAGGGCAAAGCCGGTCAGCAGGGCGCTCAGCAGGGCGAGGCGTTGCGGGGTGGAGAGGCGGTGGCGGGAAGATGCAGTCACGGCGGGGATGGTATCATGGATTGGAGGAATTTGTCATGTAGGTGAGGTGTTGGTGAGTGGATTTTAGTTGGGGGCGAATCTGCGCTGACGGGGTATTCGACCTCACCCCCTCGGCGTTGCTTCGCAGTCAACGAAGCCTCGGAAGCCCCCTCTCCGCGCGCGGAGCTTACCTTTACCCACAAGTGATGAAGGTCGGCCAGACGGGCACGAACTGCGGCAAAGGCAGAAGTTTGGCTGTCAGGCAGAGCTCTCTGCCGCAGTTCATGCCCCTACGCTTCTATGCGGACCATGCGGTAGGGGCATGAAGTCGGGCGGGAAGGATCATCTCCTGCGCCGCCATCTCCCTTCCGCCCGATTTCGTGCCCGTTCTTCCGCCCACAAGAGATGTGGGTAAAGCTTAGGCGCGCGGAGAGGGGGGGTTGGGGGTGAGGTCGAACATGCCGTACCCAGTCCATGTCCCTGTGCTCACACCCCCTCCACACTGAGATACACCTGGCGCGTGCCGGGGACGCGAGCCGACGCCACGCTGCAAAATTGTGATCCCTGTTTCTTTGGAGCAGGGACAATCTTTGTCAAACGGCTGACATAATCATAAAATAGCCGAGAACTGGCCCGAGGGCGGAACCGATCCGCGGGGAAGGAACGTTTATGCTACCACTAATATGCTACCACTGACCACCATTGCTCTCAACCGACCATTGGCGCGACGGACGCTGTCGCAGCGCGCGCTCAATCTTGCCGTGCTGGGCGGCGTGCTGCTGGTGATGTGGGGCGGCTGGGCGCTGACGGCTCAGCCAGCAACGGTGACCGTCGACGGGATGACGCAGACGGTGCGCACACATCGCCACACGGTGGGGGCGCTGCTGCTTGATTTGGGTGTGGAGCCGGGGGCGCAGGTGCGCGCGACGCCCGGTGTAGAGGCGCGCGTGCAGCGCGGGCTCGCCATCGAGATTGAACGGGCGACGCCGCTGCAAATCGTGGCCGACGGCGGCAGCGCGACGGCCACCGTCTGGGGCACAACGGCCCGTGACGCATTGACCGAAGCGGGCATCACGCTGGATCGCTACGATGAGATTGTGATCAACGGCGTGCCGCTGGCACAGGAGGCCGCGCTGCCCAAGGCCAAGATGCCTGCGCTGCCGACGACCTATCGCGCGGGTTACGATTGGCACATCGCCCGCGCCGAGCCGCTCCAGGTGCGCGTTTATCGGGCCATCCCATTCACGGTCGACGAAGGCTCGCTGCCCTTTACCGTGCGCACCACGGCCCAGACGGTGGGCGAGGCCCTGCGCGGAGCCGACATCACCCTCTTCCTGGGCGACATCGTGCGCCCCAGCTTGGGCAGCCCCGTTAGCACCGGCCTCAAGGTGACCATCGAGCGCAGCACGCCGCTGCGCGTGCAGGCGGACGGCCGCACCGTCAAGACGCGCACCCAGGGCGACACGGTTGCCGATGCGCTTTCGGAGATGAACATCGGCCTTTCCGGTGACGATATGATTGAGCCGGGGCTGGAGACGCCGCTCTTTGACGACATCAACATTGCGATTACCCGTGTCCAAGAGGAGATGGAGATCGTCGAAGATATTGTGCCTTACGAAACGGTCTTTCGCGCCGCCGATGATTTGCTGATCGACCGGCAGGAGATGCGAGAGCCGGGCGCGGAAGGCATTACCCGCTGGCGCTGGCGCGTACGCTACGAGGATGGCGAAGAGGTGGGCCGCGTGATGGAGGACAATTGGATCGCGCAGGAGCCCGCCCAGCGCGTGATGGTCTACGGCACAAAGCTTCAGCAGCAGGAAGCGACCGTCGACGGCGAGCGCATTGTGTACTGGCGACGGATTCGCATGTCGGCGTCGAGCTACAGCGCCAACACGGCGGGCGTCTCGCCCGATGTGCCCTGGTACGGCCTCACCCGCAGCGGCGACGTGATGCGCAAGGGCATTGTGGCCGTGGACCCCAACATCGTCTCGCTGGGATCGCGCGTCTACGTGCCCGGCTACGGCTACGGCGACGCGCTCGACACCGGCTCGGCCATCCGCGCCCGCCGCATCGATTTGGGCTACGATAATGACAACTTGGTGCTGTGGAGTCGCTGGGTCGACGTCTATTTGTTGTGGCCGCCGCCAAACGGCGGGATTACCTATGTGTTGCCGAACTGGCCGCCCGTGCCGCAGTAGCGATTGGCAAGGAGCAGGCGGCAAGGAGCAGGCGGCAAGGGGCAGGCGGCAAGGGGCAGGCGGCAAGGGGCAGGCGGCAAGGGGCAGGCGACAAGGGGCAACGTAGATAACCAAGCCTGCCGCCTGCTATCAAGAAAGTGGCGGTCGTGGAGGCGTCGACATCGGTCATTCCCGCGCAGGCGGGAATCCATGCTTGAACCACGAACCAAGTGCGTAGAAATGCCAAAGCGCATTTCTTGACCTTCTGCTGCACGTCTAGTGTTCGGTTGCTCCTAAGAAATGTTTGGAGGTTAGCAACGGTTATCAGAAGCATCAAAATTTGTCATTCCCGTAAACGCGGGAATCCAGGCGGCCAAGATGGATTCCCGCGTTCGCGGGAGTGATAAGGCTATCCGGTCTCGAATCGGCCAAGTATTTCTTTGTATTTGCTTGGCTCCGTTATCGATTGCCACTAACCAACCGCTTACTCCCATATCACGAATCATTTACCGTTACCCACCAATCTCCACCCCATGCTCGTACACAATCGACTCCGCAATTCAATCACTCTTGCGCTGCTTACACTGATTCTCCTCGCCGGCCTCTCCCTGCGCGTTTGGAATATCAATTTTGATCAGGGCATCGGCGCGCACCCGGACGAGCGCAGCACGGTGATGGATTATGCGCTCCGCATTGAGCTGCCACAGAGCTGGGCCGAATTTTGGGATGCCGAGCGCAGCCCGCTCAACCCGTTGAGCCGACAGGCGATTGATCCCGCAACGGGTCAGCTGGTTTACCAACCCGCTAGCTACACTTACGGCCACCTTCCGCTCTACCTCGGCGTGCTGATGGGCGAAACGTTTGAGCAGCTTGCACCCGTCGCCGAACGGGTTGGTCTACCTCAAGGGGTGGTCGAGACGCTGGCTGGCGGCAGCACGACCCTTTCCGGTCAAGCCGTTGCCGGTCGGCTTGTGATTGCGCTGCTGGACACGCTCACCATTCTGCTGCTCTTCTTTCTTGGCGCGGCCATTTACAACCGTGGCGCGGGGCTGCTGGCCGCCGCGCTTTACGCCTTTACCGCCCAGGCCATTCAGCTCAGCCACTTCTTTACGGTGGACGCCGCCAGCACGACCTTTACCGTGCTGACGGTGCTGGGCGGCGTGTGGATGGTGCAGCGACGTTCGCCGCGCGCCATGCTTTTTGCCGCGCTGACGACGGGCATTGGAATCGGGCTGGCCGTGGCCTCCAAGTTTAGTGCGCTGCCCTTGCTGGCCGTGCCCGTCACCGCCGCGATTTTGGTCTGCTGGGACGAGGCGCAGCGCGACCGCGCGCTGCCTTTCGAGCGGGCAACCAGCCAATCAAGTGCGGCAGGCGTGCAGCTGCGGGCGCTGGTAGCCGTGCTTTTTGTCTTTGGCGTGGCGTTTGCCGCCTTCCTTCTGACCAGCCCCTACGCCGTGCTCGATTGGGAAAACTTTCGCCGCCCCGTGCTCGAGGTGCAGGGCCGCATGGTGCGCGGCATCGACGATGTTCCCTGGACGCGTCAATACCGCGGCACAACGCCCTACCTTTACTTTATCGACCAGCAGATCACGTGGGGCTTTGGCCTCGCGCTCGGCGGCGCCGCGCTGGCGGGGGCGCTGTGGGCGGCGTGGCGCCTGCTGGCCTCGCTCTGGCTGCTCGCGCGCACGACCTTTGGCGGTCGTTCGACCCCATCCCCTCAGCGAAGCCCCGTTGGGTACACAGCAGGTGAAGCCCCTTCCCCGCTAGCGGGGAAGGGGGTTGGGGATGGGGTCGCCCTCCTCCCCCGCGACCGGCTCGGCGAAATCATCGCCTGGAGCTGGGTCGTGCCCTACTTTGGCATCACGGGCGCGTTTGTCGCCAAGTTTAACCGCTACATGAGCCCGGTGCTGCCCTTCTTAGTGCTCTTTGCGGCGGGGCTGGTGTGGCTTTTGTGGACGCAGGAAAGAAAGAGTAAAAGATTAAAGAATGAAGATTGGGTAGACAAAGCCGTGGAGCGACTCCGCGAGCTTGAGGGAAATGCTGCCCAACCTCTAATCTCCCAATCCCCCAATCCCTTCCTGCGCGGGCTGGCCGCGCTCGTGGCCATCGTGGCCCTCGGCGGCGGCATTTTTTGGTCGGCGGCATATGTCAATGGGGTGTATGGCACGCCCCATCCTTGGAATACGGCGGCCGAGTGGATGGCAGAAAATGTGCCCGCTGGCTCGGCGATTTTATATGAGGCGTGGGATGACCAATTGCCCATGGGTCAGGACATCCCACTTGAAATTGCTCAAGCCAAGAATACATGGATGTATGAACAGTGGACCTCTATCGAAGAGGACACGCCCCAAAAGTATGAGCTGATGCGCGACCTGCTTCAGCGCGCGGACTACGTCACCTTTGCCTCCAAGCGCAACTACGGGGCGACGCGCAACCTGCCCGAACGCTTCCCGCTGACCAATCTCTACTACAACGCCATGTTCGACGAAGAACTTGGCTTCGAGCTCGTCGCGCGCTTTGATTCGCCGCCGCAGCTCTTTGGCTACACCTTCGACGACCGCAACGCCGACGAAAGCTGGAGCCTCTACGACCACCCGCAAGCCCACATCTTTCGCAAAACCGAGACGTTGAGCGACGCTGAAGTTTGACGCTATCTTCGCCAACTCCTGGCAAGACGCTATTCCCTACTACGTCGGCGAAAATCCCGGCAGCCTGCTCGATCCGCTCTATAGCGCACTCGGCTTGGGCGGTGCCCAGGCAACGTCTCCAGCCCCAGCGCCGACGACGAGCCGAGCGCGCTGCTGGAGACGCCGCTGGCCGCGCTACCGCTGGTCGATAACTACCGTTGGAATGAAACGGCCAGCGAAAACGAAGTTTTGGCCGTGGCGTGGTGGTGGCTGGTGGTGGGCGTGCTGGGGTGGCTGGCGTGGCCGCTCTGCTTCGCGCTCTTCCGCCCCCTGCGCGATCGCGGCTACCTCTTTAGCCGCGGCGTGGGCTGGCTGCTGGCGGCGTGGCTGCTCTGGCTGCTGGCGAGCGTGGGGCTGGCGCTCAACACCGTCGCCAACGCCTGGCTCGCGGTTACGCTGCTGGGCGTGGTTGGGCTGGCGGCGTTTGTCGTCCAGCGGCGGGCAATGACCCAGTTCGTGCGCGAACGCTGGGGCTTGCTGCTCGTCGGCGAGGCGCTCTTTGCCCTGGCCTTCGTCGGCTTCGTGCTGATCCGCCTGGGCAACCCCGACCTCTGGCATCCGTGGCAGGGCGGCGAAAAATTTATGGAGCTCGCCTTTCTCAACGGCATCCTGCGCAGCCCTACCTTCCCCCCCGTCGACCCGCACTTCGCCGGCGGCTACATCAACTACTACTACTTTGGCCTCTACCTCGTCGCCTATCTGGTCAAACTCACGGGCATTTATGCCGAAGTCGCCTTTAACCTGGCGATCCCGACGCTCTTTGCGCTGACGGTAACAAACGCCTTTGGCGTCGCCTACTCAGCAGTTGGCAATCGAACCGACCCGGCCCAAGCCGATGATAGACAAGATACCCAATCTTCAATTTTCAATCTTTCCCCCCCCTGGCACTACGGTCTCGCCACTGCCCTCCTCGCCCCGCTCTTCGTCACCCTGATCGGCAACCTGGACGGCTTTGCCCAGATCGTCCGCCGCTTCTCCGAGCGCGCGCCGACGGATGGCGATCTCGCCTTCCGCAGCGCGGTTGGCGGCGTCGAGGCGCTGGTGCGCGCGGGCAGCGGCCTGGTGGAGACGCTCAACAGCGGCCAGCCGCTGCCGGGCTACGATTTCTGGGCCCCCAGCCGCGTGATTTTACCGCAAAATACAATCAACGAGTTCCCCTACTGGAGCTTTCTCTTCGCCGACCTGCACCCCCACCTGATCGGCATTCCCTTCTCGGTGCTCTTTCTCGCGCTCGTGTTGACCTTGCTTCGCGTGGATAAGGTTGGCTGGGCGCTGGGCGCGGGCTTGCTCGCCTCGTTTGCGCTGCTGCTGGGGACGCTCGCCAGCGTCAACCTTTGGGAATTGCCGACCTTTGCCGGGCTGGGTATCTTGGCACTGCTCGTCTGGCAGTTTCGCCGCGGCTACATCCACTGGCCCGCCACGGCAGGTCTTGCCGTGGCTTACGTTGGCTTGGCCTACTTGATGTACCTGCCCTTTTTTCGTACCTATACCAGCCCCGCCGTCGGCGGCGTGGGCCTTGTGCGCGCGGGCGATCCGCCCTACCAGTGGCTGCTCGTGTGGGGCTTCCTGGGCTTCGTGCTGGTGAGCTGGTTAGTTTTTGCGTTGGGTCGGTCTGCGCGGCGGGCGAGACCCCATCCCCAAACCCCTTCCCCTCTAGAGGGGAAGGGGCTTCACCCGTCGGATGCTCAACGAAGCGTCATAGAGGGGATGGGGTCGCCCCACCCCACCGCCCTCGAACGCACCCTCTCGCTCGCCCTGCGCCGCTTCGACAGGCTGCCGCGCTTTGTCGCGCTTCACCGCCAGCTCGTGCGGCGGCCCTCCGTTGTCTACCTGCTTGGCCTGCTGGCGATTCCTGCTGCGCTCGTGCTCGCCATCGGTGCGCTGCTGTGGGGGCGCGCGGTGCTGGCGCTCTGCCTGCCGCTGCTGGCGCTGGCCGTGCTCCTGCTCTGGCGGCGCGGGCGCGACGCGGATGCGGGCTCGCTCTTTGTCGCCCTGCTGGTGGCCACGGGCTTGGCGCTGCTGGCGGGCACGCAGGTCATCTTCCTCAAAGATCACCTGGCGGGCGGCGATGCCTACCGCATGAACACCATCTTTAAGTTTTTTAACCAGGTGTGGGTGCTGTGGGGCGTGGCGGCGGCGGTGGCCGTGCCGCGGATGTTGGGGAGTTGGGGAGTTGGGGAGCTGGGGAGCAGGGAAGCGGGGGAGCGGGGGAGCGCTTGGGTGGATGATGTGGACTCGCCGCTTGCGACGTCGCAGCCGCTGCTGCGCGTGGGTTGGTCGACGGTCTTTGGGCTGCTGCTGGCCGCTTCGCTAGTTTTCCCGGTCTTGGGGACGCGCAGCCGGTTGGACAGCCGCTTTCCGAGCGGCTACCCAGAAATTGGTACGCTCAACGGGCTGGATTTTATGCAGGAGGCGACATTTAGCTGGCAGAATACAGAAATCCAGATGGGATACGACCGCGTCGCCATTGAGTGGCTGCTGGATAACGTGCGCGGCAACGCCGTCATCATGGAGGCCAACGAAGCTGATTACTACCGAGCTGCCGGCACGCGCGCGGCCACCTTTACCGGCCTCAGCGGCCTGCGCGGTGGCCACACACGCGAGCAACGTTACGATCTCCAGTGGCAATCACGCGAGCTGGTGCATGAAAACTTTTGGAACACAAGCGATCCGGCGCGCGTGATGCAGATCATCGACGAACTCGATGTGGCGCTGATCTACGTTGGCCAGCTGGAGCGCTACCTGCACCCCGGCGGCGTACAGGCCGTCGAGCAGATGGCGCGCGACGGTCTGCTGCAGTCGCTCTTTCAGACGGAGCAGACGGCCATTTATGGTGTGCCGCAGCAGCTGGTGCGCGGCGAGGATGGCTTGCTTTATCCTGTGCCGGTTGACGCGGTACAGAGCGACGGGGGAATTTAAACCGTTCAAAGGTACACCAAATTTTTGGCACAGAAAGAACGAAGCAGCGCTTCGTGTTACATTATGTTAACCCAATTCTTTTCCTGGTATCTCGCCGTTCAGCTCGTCTCGCTCGCCGCGCTGCCGCTGACGCTCGCCACCTTCGCCAACCTGCCCGACCGCGGCTATGCCTTTAGCAAAAGCCTGGGCATCTTTCTGGTTGGCTTCACGCTTTGGATCGGCACGAGCTACGGCCTCCTGCGCAACGAAGCCGGCGGCGCGTGGCTGGCCGTTGCGATCGTGGCGGCGGTGAGCGCGATCAGCGGGCGCAACCTGCTCCGGCAAATTTGGCTATCCCTGTCCAACCGCAAAGCCAACGAAAAATCAGCCCCCCTCTCCACGCGTGGAGAGGGGCTGGGGGTGAGGCTCAGCTATGTCCTCGCCATCGAACTACTCTTCCTGCTCGCCTTTGCCGCCTGGGCCTACGTCCGTGCCCACGACCCGGCCATCGCTCACACTGAGCAGCCAATGGATCTGATGTTCATGAATGGCATCGCTGCCAGCCCCACTTACCCGCCGCAGGACCCGTGGCTAGCGGGCTATGCCATCAGCTACTACTATCTCGGCTATTGGTTCCTTGTGACGTTGAGCCATCTGGCGGCCGAGCCGCTGGAGATTGCATACAATTTGGGGCAGGCGAGTTGGTACGGGTTGTTGCTCGTTGGCGCGTTCGGCATCGTCTTTAACTTGCTTGCCAGTCGAAGAGCCGAGCCTGCCTTGAGCCGCGTCGAGGGGGAAACGGGGAGCGAAGAAGGGAGTAGAGAAGCGAGTGAAGTTGACGAGCCGCCCGAGCGCTCACATCAACCGATCAACTTCCTCAGCGCCTCCTTTGGTGGCCTGCTTGCTGCCGTTGCCGTTGGCGTCATCGGTAACCTGCACGGCGTGCGTGCCTGGCTGGGCATTATCGGGCGGCTGCCCGGAACGGCAGCGCTCGACGGGCCGTGGTATACACATTTTGGCTTTTGGCAGGCCAACGGCGCGGGCTGGGCCGCCAGCCGCGTCATCAGCGACATACGGCTGGACGGCAGCCACAGCGAAGTTATCGATGAGTTCCCCATCTTTAGCTACGTGCTCGGCGACAATCACCCGCACGTCCTCGCCATGCCCTTTGTGATTTTGGCGATCGCGCTGGCCTTCAACCTGCTGCGGACGCGCATTGCTCGCCAAGAGCGCCTGTCCGAACCAGGCACGTTTACCTTTGGTCACCCGTCCATTGGCCCGGGCACGCTGCTGCTCGCCGCCATCATCATCGGTGGGCTCGTGCCGCTCAATACCTGGGATTTTCCGCCCTACCTTTTTCTCTTTGCGCTCTGCTTTGGGATCGTCAACTTACGCGTGGGCGGCTGGCGCAGCGGATTGCTGGCCACCGTAGGCGCAGGCATTTTGCTCACCGTCGCCGCCGTTGTCATCTACCTGCCCTACCTGCTGACCGCGCAAAGCCAGGCCAGCGGTCTCGCGCCCAACCTGTTGAATCCCACGCGGCTGCCCCAGTTCCTGCTCATGTTCGCCCCCTTCCTGCTCGGCGCGCTCACCCTCATCGCCCTCGCGTGGCGCTCCGCTCGTGGTGCAAGCCCCAGCGCTCGCCAGATCACGCTGACGGCGCTGGCCGTTTTTGGGCTGCCGCTCCTGTTCCTGGCCGGATCGACCTTGCTGGCCGCCAATCCAGAAGCCGCGCCCGCCTTTCTCAACCTGCCCGGCCTGCCCGAAGGCGCGACCAGCTATCTCCCCTTCATCACCGACCGCTGGCTCACCCAAGGCGGCATCGCCACCCTCCTGCTCGTCGGCACCCTCCTGATTATCCTGATCTCAATTCTCTGGCAACGCCTCGATCAATTAACCAGTAGCAATGCACCGTTGACCATTGACCATTCCTCTCTCTTTACCCTCCTCCTCGCCACCACCGCCCTGCTCTTAATTTTCGGCGCTGAGTTCGTCTACGTGCGCGACTTTTTCAATTCGCGCATGAACACCGTCTTCAAGTTTTACTACCAAGCGTGGCTCCTGCTCGGCCTCAGCAGCGCCTACGCCATCGCGTTGGCTGCCCAACAACTGCTGACGCGCCGCCGTCGCACCGCCGACGAAGCCATAAGCACTACGCACTACGCACTACCCGCAACGCTCGCCGCCGCCACCCTTGTTTTGATCCTCCTCGGCCTCTTCTACCCCATCGGCGCGATCTACGGCAAGACCAACGGCTTTGCCAGCAGCGCCCCCACCTTCGACGCCACCAGCCACATGAGCGCCGCCGAGCGCGACGCCATCGCCTGGGTGCGCGAGAACACGAGCACGGACGATATCATCGCCGAAGTGGAGGGAAACAGTTATGGCTGGGAGAAGAATCGCGTGAGCACGGCGACTGGCCGCCCGACTCTGCTGGGATGGAGAGGGCATCAAAGCCAGTGGCGGGGCGACGATTTCAACAACATGGTAGCAGGTCGGCCCGAAGCGCTTGAGCAAATTTATCGTGCCGCGCGACCCAACGAGCTCGCCGAGATCGCCAACCAGTGGGGCGTTGACTATCTGTACGTCGGCCCCGTCGAGCGGGAAAAGTACGCCATCGTGTCCGCCCGCGAAGCCCAATTTGCGCAGGCGCTCGATCTCGTCTTCGAGGCCGAAGCGGGGGCGCCGGGGCAGGTGCGCATTTACGCCGTGCCGCCAGCGGAGCCGCCCGTCGCCGGTGCACCGCAGCCCTGAGGATTATCCGTGACCAAAATTCGCACTTTCTGCGCCACCCATGGCAAAATCTAGCGTGATGATCGCAACCGCTGACCGCCTATTTTTTCTGCAAGCCAGCGCCGTTCCGCTCGCCGTGGAGCGTGCGCTTTACGGCGTGATTTTGCTGATCGGCGGGCTGCTGCGGCTGACCGGCCTCGGCGCGCGCCCGCTGCTGCCGCTGGAGGCGACCAACGCCTGGCTCGCCTGGCTCGCCGTTCACCCGCCCGCCGTGGCGAGCGCCGCCAACGTGCAAATAGCGGGCGACCTCGTTCCGTCGAGCGCGCTGCTCTATTCGCTGCACAGCCTGCTCTTCTGGACGCTGGACGGCGGCGACGCCCTGGCGCGCTGGCTGCCCGCGCTGGCGGGCACGGCGCTCGTGCTGCTGCCCTGGGCGCTGCGGCGACAGCTCGGCCGCCCCACCGCGCTGGCCCTGGCTGCGCTGCTCGCCGTCGACCCGTGGCTCGTCACCTTCAGCCGCGTGGCGGACGGGGCGATGTTGAGCGCGGCGCTGGCACTGGTCGCCGTGGTGGCCGTGCTCAATTTGCCCGGCGCGCAAGGTCGCCGCTGGTCGATGATTGCTGCCGCAGCCGTGGGCTTGCTCGTGGTGAGCGGGGTGCAGGCGTGGCCGCTCTTGGTCGTGGTGGGGCTGGCGTTTGTGGTGTTGGGCAGGGGAGCAGGGCAGCAGGGGAGCAGGGGACAAGAAGAGTCGGGGAAGTCGACGGAGCTGCTGATCTCCCCTGCTCCCCTGCGTCCCAGCTCCCTGGCTCTCCTCGCTGTCGCCAGCGCCCTGCTCGGCGCGACGGCGTGGCTGGCGCGGCTGGACGGGCTGGGCTACGTCAGCGCCAGCTTTGGCCTGTGGTTGGCCAAGCTGGTGGAAGGCGACTACGGCCTGGGCTGGCTCGCGCTGCGGCTGTGGGCCGATCAACTCCCGCTGCTGATTTTTGCACTGCTGGGGTTGATTGGGCTGTGGCGGGGTGAGCGGTCATTTCGAGCGAGTCGACGATCGCAGGCAGCAGACCAAAATAGAGCGGCGAGAACTCTTTTTCCTAGCACTGGGGAGCCTGGCGAAGGCGAGCCTGCTGTCCGGAGCGAGCCGCCCGCCGCGCGCCCTGCGCCGAGCCCCGTCAAAGGGTGGCCCCGCTTTGTAACGCTCTGGCTCGCGTGGGCCGTTATCCTCGTGCTGCTGCCGGGGCGCGACCCGTTTGCGCTGGCCGGTCTCAGCCTGCCGCTGACGCTGCTCGCGGCGCACGCGCTCGGCTGGCTTGTCGACCAGCGCCGCTCCGTGCCGCTGCTGACGGGGGCGAGCGCGGCGCTGGTCGCCCTGCTGGCGGTGCTGTGGACGGCGCGCGGCATTGCGGCCACCCTGTTTGTCAACAGCGCGGCGCTCGATTGGGCGTTGCTGGGCTTACTGACAACGCTGGGCGTGCTGCTTATCGTGGTGGTGGCCATTACCGCCCTCAACACAAGCTGGCGCGGGGCGTTGGCCGTGCTGGGGATTCTGCTGGCCGCGCTGCTGAGCATGGACGCGGTGAGCCAAGCGGTGCGGCTCAACTTTGAGGCCGAAGTCGACAGCCCGCTGACGCAACCGACCGGCTTTTTTGCGCAAACAAGCCACGGCGACGTGCGCCAACTGGCGGCGGACGTGCATCGCCTGAGCGCCCTGCGCACCGGCTTTGAATCGCTGCTGCCGGTGCAGGTGCAGCGCGTCGCCCGGCCCGATCCGCTGCTCGGCTGGTATCTGCGCGACATGCGCTTGCTCACGTGGACAACCGCGCCGACCGTCGACGGCGCAGCGGCGGACCCGGCCCTCAACGTCGCCCAGCCGCTGGTGGTAACGCGCAATGTGGAGGGTGAAGCGCCCCGGCTGCCGACGGGTTACGCGGGCAGCGTCTATGGGCACACCACTCGCTGGCTGCCCGACGATTTGCTGGTCAACGCGCTTGCTGGTCAGCAAGATGAGCCAGGTGTGGAACCGGACGTGGCCCCCGCCGCGTTTTCGGAGCAGGTGGCCGCGCGCTGGAGCGAAGCCTGGCGACCGCTGCTGCGCTGGCTGCGCTACGACGAAGCCCAGCAGCCGCCCACCGTGGAGATGGTGGTGCTGTGGGCGCAGGTGGAGTAGTTGGTAATTGGAGATTAAGTTCCGTTGACAGTTCGCTGATGGTCCAATCTGGGTGGTGCGCAGCGCCCCCATCCCCAACCCTTCCCCCACGCGTGGGGGAAGGGGGCTTAAAATTTCCCTCTCCCCGGATGGGAGAGGGGCTGGGGGTGAGGGCCAATTCCCAAATGTCAACGGAACCTAGAGATTGGTAGTTAGAAGGTTTGGAGCCTACCTAATTACCAATTTCTAATGACAGATAAAGCAACGGGTTAGCGAGTTGGACGTTCGATAATTTTTGGAGACAACACATGGCACAGGATGTTGCGGCGATGAATTCACCCCAGTCGAGCGCAGTCGAGCGAGCGCTCTCGCGGGTGCGGATTAACTGGGAGGTGGTGGCGTGGGCGCTGCTCTTTGTGGTGGCGGGCGCGGCGCGCTTCTACGCGCTTGGCGTGCGCGCCATGAGCCACGACGAGAGCCTGCACGCGCTCTACTCGTTCTACCTCTACGACCAGGGCAACTACGACCACAATCCGATGATGCACGGGCCGCTGCTCTTTCACCTCAACGCGCTGGCCTACTTTATCTTTGGCGTCAACGACGCCACGGCGCGCATCTTCCCGGCCATTGCCGGCATGGGCGTGCTGGGGATGACGCTGGCCTTCCGCCGCTACATTGGCCGCACCGGGGCGCTGCTGGCGGGCGTGCTCGTTGCCATTAGCCCCTCGCTGCTCTTTCACAGCCGCTACATCCGCAACGACATCTACATCGCGCTCTTTACGCTGATTTGGATTTACGGCGCGTTCCGCTACCTCGAAGAGCGCCGACCGCGCTGGCTGATCACGGTGACGTTGGGCATGGTGCTGGGCTTTATTGCCAAAGAGAACCACTTTATGGGCGGCGTGATCATCGGCGCGTTTTTTGCCGGGCTGGCGCTCTGGCAGGCCGTGGGCAACCGCTTCTTTGGCACGCTGATTCCGCTGCTGCTCGGCGGCGGCCTCTGGTTCTGGCTGCACGGCCGCGCCGAAAGCCTCCGCACGCAGGCGACGCTGCTGGAGGGCTTTAGCCCCGAAGCGCCCGACCCCACGCTGCTCGCCCAGGGCGATACCTTTAGCAATCTGGCCCTGCTCTGCCTGGGCGCGGGTCTGCTGCTCATGCTGGTGCTGATCGGCCTCAGCCTGCGCAAGCCGAGCGGCTGGGCGATCCTGCGCCACAGCCGCGCCGCCGACCTCGCCGTGCTGATGTTGACGCTGGTGCTGCCCTTTGCTGCACCCGTCCCTTCGCTCGCCGGGCAAATTTTGCTGGGCTGGCCGGAGGTTGATTGGCAGCAGCCGGGCGCAATCCCCAGCGACATCATGCTGCGCTACATAATCTTTGTGACGCTGATGATGGTGGCCAGCGTAGGGATTGCCTTCCTCTGGTTCGGCACGCGGCGGGAGGAGATCGATGATGAATTGACGAGCGATGAATTGGCGGCTGGGTCGATCACAGCGGAGGGTGAAGACAATGAAGCGAACGCGGCAGCGCTGGAAGAGGCGGAAGTGGTTGAAGACGAGCGCCAGCGCGTTTTCCCCTTCACCTTTCCGCTGTGGGCGCAGCTATTTGCGCTCTTCTGGGTGATCGCCATCCTCTTCTTTACAACTTTTCTTACCAACCCCCGCAACGGCTTGGCTTCGGGCGTCGTCGGCAGCTTGGGCTACTGGCTGGCCCAGCAGGAGGTGGCGCGCGGCGGCCAGCCCTGGTTCTACTACTTTATGATCGGCGCGCTCTACGAATTTCTGCCCATCCTGCTCACCCTCGGCGGCGGTATCGCCGCCCTCGTCGCCGTCTTCACCCGTCGCCGTTGGCAACCCGTCCCCGTCACCGACCTGCCCGGCGAAGTTGCCGCGCACGAACTCACCGTCGCCGACCTAGCTACGGATGCCACCGACGAAGCAGGTAATCTCGACGCTGAGACCAGCCCCACCAGTTCACGTACTACGTACTACGCACTACGCACTACTTTCCTCCTCTTCGCCCTCTGGTGGACGGTTGGCTCCTTTGCCGCCTATTCCTACGCGGGCGAAAAGATGCCCTGGCTGCTTGTCCACATGGCGCTGCCGATGTGCATTCTCGGCGGCTGGTGGGCGGGCACGCTGATCACGCGCGTGGATTGGCGGGCGGCGTGGCGCAGCGGCGCGGCCTGGCTCGTGGGCATCGTGCCCGTGGCGATTTTTCTGCTGGGCACGCTCTTTGTCAACGTGCCCTTTGCCGGGCGCGAGATTGGCGCCATCTCCAGCACCATGGGCTTTGTGCTGGCGCTGGCGTTGCTCGGCGGCGCGGGCTTCCTCGCGTGGCGCTGGGCCCGCGCCACCACCTGGTCGACGGCGCTGCGGCTGGGCGCGCTCGGCCTCGCCGCCGTGCTTACGCTGGCAACGGTGCGCTACAGCTACATGCTCACCTTTATCAACTACGACATGGCGACCGAGTACCTCGTCTACGCCCACGGCGCGCCCGGCATCAAGGAGGCGCTGGGTGAAATCGACTTGATCAGCGAGCGCACCGCTGGTGGGCGCGACATTGAGGTGGCCTACGGCGAGCACGTCGACTGGCCCATGAGCTGGTACATGCGCCTCTACCCCAACTCGCGTTACTACGGCGCGGAGCCGACGACGGAAGCGATGTCGATGCCGGTGATCATCGCCGACCCCGGCCAGGAGTACATCGAGAAGGTGCGTCCCTACGTCGCCCGCGACTACGTCAAGCGCACCTACACCGACGTCTGGTGGCCCGATCAGACAAAATACATGGAGGCTACTCCCTTAACGCTTTGGGAGACGCTGAGGGATCCGCTCAAGCGTGAACGGCTGCTGCAAATTATCCTCTATCGCCGCTACTACACCGACGAAACGCTCACGCAGGAGCGCTCGCTGCTGGATTGGCCCACCGCCCAAACCTTTGACCTCTACGTGCGCAAGGACATCGCCTCCGAAATCTGGGATTTGGGCGTGACGCCCGTCGAGGACGACAGCGCCACGCTCGCCAACCTGCTGGGCGAGCGCGAGATCGACCTCGCCGCCAGCGCCACGCTGACCGGCCCCTACGCCGACCAGCCGCTGCTGACCCCGCGCGAAATCGCCGTCGGGCCGGACGGCTCGCGCGTGATCGCGGATACGGGCAACCACCGAATCGTGGTGCTCGACGCAGCGGGCAACTTTGCGCGTGCCTTTGGCAGCGTCTGCCAGCTCTATCAAGACAGCAGCAGCTGCATCGATCCCGACGGCGACGGGCCGCTTGAACTGGGCGACGGCCAGTTTAACGAACCGTGGGGCGTCGCCGTCGACGACGCGGCCAATATCTACGTGAGCGATACGTGGAACGGCCGCGTGCAGGTCTTTGATAGCGGGGGCAGTTTCCTGCGCAAGTGGGGTTCCTACAACACCACCGACGGCCAGCTTGGCGATGCCTACGCGCTCTTTGGCCCGCGCGGCCTCGCCGTTGACAGCGGCGGCAACGTGCTCGTCGCCGACACGGGCAACAAGCGCATCGTGCAGTATACGCCGGAGGGCCAGGAGCTCAACCAGATCGGCGGCGGCGGCGTGATCGAGGGCTACTTCGACGAGCCGACCGACGTGGTCGTCTCGCCGGTGGACGGCAGCGTCTACGTAGCCGACGCCTGGAACCAGCGCATCCAAAAGTTCACGCCCGACCTGCAGTTCGCCGCCGAGTGGCCCGTTCCCTCCTGGGAGAGCGAGCAGATGTTCCACAAGCCCTATCTCGCCGTCGCCCCCAACGGCGACGTCTACGCCAGCGACCCGGCCATGTACCGCGTCATCGTTTACAACCCCGCGGGCGAGATCAAGGCCAGCTTTGGCAACTACGGCACGGAGGCCAACCGCTTCGCCCTGCCGATTGGGCTGGCGGTCGACGGGCAGAATGGAGCGCTGCTGCTGACGGATGCCGATAACAATCGCGTGATGAACTTCCCGCTCGTGGAGTAGAAGAACTCCCTCCCGGCCTCCCCCCACCGGGGGGAGGGGCCGTCGCGCCGTTGGCGTTGTTGGTTCCAACAAAGGACGAAGCCGATTCTGCGTCTTCCCCGCCAGCGGCTCCCTCGCCAACTAGCAGATTGAACAAATAAGCGGGTAACGAGGAGTTCGCACGCCCACGTGCGAACGGGCCAACGAGATTACCCGGTTAATTCTTTAAACTGCTACTTGGGGAGGGCTGGGAAGGGGCGAAACTCAACCGTTCCCTGATCTATCCCCATGACCACCGACTCCGCCCCAGAGTCCACTCGTTCTCCCCTTTCATTTGCGCGCTCCAATTTATTGACGCGTCGCTGGCGACCCCTCGTCGGCACGGTCTCCATCCTCGTTGCCTTGCTGGCCCAGCAGCAGGTCGGCGACAGCGGCGCGCGCGCGGCAGTGCTCTTTGCGCTGGCATCAATCGGGGCCGTGGTTGCCTTCTGGGGTGTGGACGGTTCGTCTGACTCCCCGCAAAATTTTCTAAAAAGAGGCGATCCACGAAGGGCACGAAGTTTCACGAAGAACTCTTCCCTCGTGTCCCTTCGTGCCCTTCGTGGATCATTTTTGCTTGGTCAATCCACAAATCGTGTGGTTTGGTCGCTCCTGTCCATCGCCCTGATACTGACTGCGCTCTCGACGTGGCGCTTCTACGCCCTCCCGCCCGGCAATCTCGCGTGGGGGCTCCACCTCGCCAGCCTGATCGCGCTCATCACCGCCGCCTACGCCTTCAATGGCTGGCGTGACCTTGCCGCCTCGCGCGATCCATGGTCGCGCGGGGAAGTTGTGGCAGGGGTGGCCATCCTGGCGCTGGCGACCTTTTTGCGGCTCTACCAGCTGGGCGAACTGCCCTTTGGCATCTGGTACGACGAGGCCGAGTACGCCCTGGAGGCGCTGCGCATCCTCGACGACCCGTCGCACCGACCGATCTTCGTGGGCGCAATCAACGGCCCCGCGCACTACCTCTACCTCGTCGCCGCTGCTTTCCAGCTCTTCGGCCCCGGCGTCGACGCCGTGCGCGGCGTCAACGTGCTGCTCGGTATTGCGACCGTGCCCGCCATGTACCTCACCGCCCGCGAGCTCTTCGACCGGCGCAGCGCCCTCGTCGCCGCCGCGCTCGTCGCCGTGTCGAGTTGGGCCATTACCCTCAGCCGTTTTGGGATGCACTCCACGAGCACCACGCCGCTCTTTGCCCTGCTCACCATCGGCTTCCTCCTGCGCGGCCTGCGCACCCGCCGCGCCTCGGACTTCGTGTGGTCCGGGCTGTGGCTGGGCATGGGGCTCAATTTTTACACCTCGTTCCGGCTGGTCGTGCCGGTGGTGGGGCTCTTTGTGCTGCACTGGTGGGTGGTGCAGGTTTGGTTGCGTCGTGGGGAAAGGGCAGACCCCCTCCCCAGCCCTCCCCCCCAGGGGGAGGGGGCTGTTGACGGGGAAGACGAAGATTCGGCTTCTGATTTAGCCGGAACCGACAACGCCAACGACGTATCAGCCCCTCCCCTCACCGGGGGGAGGCTGGGAGGGGGTTCCAACACAATCAACGAAGCGGCAACATCTCCTCGTATAGAAAAGCGGGCAGACCCCCTCCCCGGCCCTCCCCCCCAAGGGGAGGGAGCCGTTGACGGGGATGATGAGGAGCCGGTTTCGTCCTTAGCTGGAGCCAGCAAAGCCAGCGAAGAAACGGCCCCTCCCCCATTATGGGGGAGGCTGGGAGGGGGTCTCTTCCTCTTCGCCCTTGCCGCCCTGCTTGCCACCGCGCCGCTGATCCTCTTTGCGCTCACCGAGCCGGACATCTTCTGGGCGCGCGTCCAAAAGACCTTTATCTTTGCCGACAAAGCCCCACACGAGCGGCTGCCCGCGCTGCTCGACAACATCCGCGTGCACCTGCTCATGTTCAACGTGCGCGGCGACCCCAACGGCCGCCACAACCTGCCGGGCCGCCCCATGCTGGACGCCATCAGCGGCGCACTCTTTGTGCTCGGCGTCGCCCTCGCCGCCGTCCGCGTGCATCGACCGCGCTGGGCGCTGCTCCTGCTCTGGCTCGGCTGGACGCTGCTGGGCGGCATCCTGTCGCTCTCGTTTGAAGCGCCGCAGTCGCTGCGGGCCAACGGGGCGCTGCCCGCGGCGTATCTGCTGGCGGTCGTGCCGATTTACTTGCTGGGGAAGACCGTGCGGGACCTCTCCCCAGCCCTCCCCCAGAGGGGGAGGGGGCCGTTGGTCGGGCACGCAAAGGCTCAGGTTGCCCACGATACAACAACATCAAAAATCGTCAACACAATCAACAGACTCCCTTTCCCTTCTGGGGGGGAAGGGCCGGGGAAGGGGGTCTTGCGCCACCTGCCCACCCTCACAATCCTCGCCCTCCTCCTCCCCGCCACCCTGCTCAACTACCGCGCTTACTTCGTCGACTGGGCCACGGACTTTGCCGCCTGGGCCGCGTGGAGCGCGCCGCAAACGGTGGCCGCCCACCTGCTCGACGATCTGGAGGGCGACAGCGTCCAGCCCTACCTCATCTCCTATTTGGACAACCACCCCACGCTGCGCTTTGTCGAGCGCATGGCCCGCGAGCGGGGCGAGCGCGGCCCCGCCTGGGACTACCGCCGCCTGGAGACAACCGACCAGCTGCCGCTCGCCTGGCCGGACGATCAGGAGGTGCTGCTCATTTTGGATGACCAGAGCCGCAATCTCTACGAGGACGCGCGCGCGCTCTACCCCAACGCCGCCACCCAGAAGCTCGCGCCCGATTTTGCGCGCCCGGTCGTCTACACCGTCCACCTCACGCGCGAGGATATCCAAAGCATCGAGGGATTGGAGATGAAGGTTTACCCCGGCGACGGGGAAATTTCGCCGGACGCCGACCCGCTCTACAGCGAAATCACCCGTGCGCTGGCGATGGACCTGACGAAGCTGCTGAACGAGTGCAAGGCAGGATTGAACGGCGAGCCAGGGTCAACGAGACCCCATCCCCCAACCCCTTCCTCTCCAGAGGGGAAGGGAAGAACGAAACCCTGTATTCAACGAATCGACGACGAGGGGCTGGGGTTCACCGTCGAATGGACGGGCGTTTTGCGCGTCCAGGAGTACGGACTGCACCGCTTTCTCCTAGACGCGCCGGTTGAGGCAACGCTCTGGATCGACGAAGAGCCAGTCCTCACGCCGGACCAAAGCGCGGCGGGCGCGACGCTGGCCCTGGGCAACCACGCGCTGCGCCTGCGCGCCGTCGTGCCGGCGGATGCCAAGCTGGATGCGCCGCTCGCCCTCTCCTGGCAAACACCCACGAGCACGCCCCAAATCCTCGGCGGCGACGCGCTCTACCACGCGCCCGTCACCGCCAACGGGCTGCTGGGGCGCTACTACGCCAACGGCGACTGGCGGGGCCCGCCCGCCTACGAGCGCGTCGACCGCGACTTTGGCGTCTACTACCACCTGCCGGAGATGGCGCGCCCCTACACCATCGAGTGGACGGGCAAGCTGGCCGCCGCCGAGAGCGGGCGCTATCTCTTCGCCCTCGAATCGATCGATGAATCGACGCTCTGGATCGGCGGGCAGGAGATTGTCGCCAGCCCGGAGCCCAACGAGCTGCGCGAGGCCGTGGTCGATTTGGAGGCCGGGCTGCACGACGTGCGCCTGCGCTTTGCCGACCGCACCGACCACACCCACCTCAACTGGTACTGGACGCCGCCGGACGGCGGGCGCACGATCGTGCCCGCCGCGGTGCTCTTTCCGCCCCAGGGCAGCTACGAACGGCTCGACGTGCCCGATCTGGCGCTGACCAACCTCGATGCCAGCGCCGCGCTGGTCGCCGCCGAGGCGGGCAGCGGCGAGCTGGAGGTGGTCGCTAGCGGGCTGGAGAGCCCCTCCGGCATTGCGGCGCTGGGGGAGCGGATCTACGTGACCGAATCCCGTGTCGAGAGTGAAATCGCGCGGCTGCTGGTGTTGGATCACGCGGGCAATGTCGAGCGCGCGGTGAGCGAAATCACGCTGGAAGGGGCAACGCTGTCGCTCGTCGAGCCCTTTGACTTAGCCGCGAGCGAGGCGACCGACACGCTCTACCTGCTCGATGCGGGGCTGCCCGCCCTGCTCGTCTTCAACGCCGACGGCACCCTCCGCCAGCGGCTGCCCGTCGATGAACGCTACCTGCTCAGCGCGCGCGGGCTGGCCGTGGAGCCGCTGGCGCAGGGCGATTCGGTTTGGATCGCGGGCACGCGCACGGGCACGGCCATCGCCGTGAACGGGGAGACGGGCGAAGTTGGGCAGGAGGTGACGCTGACCAGGGGGAACGGCGCGGCGGCGGCGCAGCCCGTGGACGTGGCGCTGCTGCCAAGCGGCGATCTGCTCCACGACAACCGGCTCTTTGTCACCGATGCGGCGCAGGGCCGTTTGTGGAATTTCACGAGCGCGGGTATCCTGTGGCGGACGATTGGCTTGCCCACGGCCAACACGCTCAACGGCCCCCACCTCGCCGCCGATCCCTGCCGCCGTTGGCTCTACCTCACCGAGCCCGAAGCGGCCCGCCTTATCCGCTACGAATTTGGCGGAGACGGGACCGAACTGGCGCTGACCTACTGGCCGCTGCCGCCGGTCGGCCCGCAAGCAGGCGACGCGGCGCGCAAGCCGGTTGGCGTGGCCGTGGACGGGGCGGGCAGCGTGTGGGTCGCGGATCGCGGGGCGGGCGAAGTGCTGCGGCTGGTGGGGGAGTAGAAATTGTTGGGGATTTGAGATTCACCCCTTCACGCCTGCCGCTGCCGCCGCGCGGCTGGGCACGCGGCGGCGGTAGCGCATGGCTAGATCATCAACGCGCTCGTCGCTTTTTGGCAAGCCCTCATCCCCAACTCTTCTCCCAGGATGGGAGAAGGGGGCCTGACTCTCCCCTCTCCCATTCTGGGCTAAGCTTTACCCACAAGTAGGGAGGGATGGGTCTAACGGGACGGACACGAGGTTGATGGAAGAATCTCCGGGCGTTGTGGCAACCTCGCGGGTCATCAACCTCATGTCCCTACGATGCGGGCAACGGTAGGGAGATGAGGAGGGTCGAGAAGCAGCCTGTCTCGGCGGAGAGTAGCTGGTTTCGACCCTCCTCGTGTCCGTCCTGCCCCATACGTTCTGCCCCATAGCCTACGTGCGCCAAAGATTATGGGTAAAGGTAAGCACCCTGGAAGAGGGGCCGGGGGTGAGGGCGCCAAACCACTAAATTTCACCTGATCAGGCTGTTCGATCATGATGCACGTTTGTTCTGGATGGACTCCGCAAAAAATTGGCGCGGCGCTCCTCGCGCTCGCCGTGCTGATCCTCGCCCTCGCGCCGGCGACCCAGCCCCTGCGCGCCCAAGCAGAGCCCGAAGCGCCGCTGCCGACCGTCGCCCCCGCCGCCATTACCACGCCCACGCCGCGCCCCACGGCCACGACGGCGGCCCCCGGCGCGGCCCCCGCATCGCCGCTGCTGCTGCCCACGCCAGCCGCCGATCCGGCGAGCACAGCCGAGCCAGCCAGCGCTTCGC
Source organism: Caldilineaceae bacterium (assembly GCA_965213535.1). Lineage (GTDB taxonomy): Bacteria > Chloroflexota > Anaerolineae > Caldilineales > Caldilineaceae > JBCCFC01. Next base: position 2,824,060 of record OZ243888.1, on the reverse strand, counting down.
CCGGCGGCCTGCTGGCGGCCTACCACGACTTTGCGCCCGCCGCCACCCTTACCTACACCGTCCAGCTCGGCGACAACCTGCTCACCGCGGCGCTCGAAATGGGGTTGGATTTGGACGCCATGCCCTGTGCCGTTGCCCCCACCTTTGCGCCGACCCAGCCGCTCGTGATCGGCGACGTGTTGAGCGCGCCGCCGCTGGGCACGCGCTGCCACGCCGTGCAGCCGGGCGACGATGTCGCGAGCGTGGCCGCGCTCTACGCCCTGCCCGCCGCCGCCGTCGCCGCCGAACCGTGGAACGCCCTGCCCAGCGGCGCATCGGCGCTGGCTCCGGACAGCCACCTGCGCATCCCCCCGCCGCCCCTTGGCGCCGCGGCCAGCGAAATCACCACCACCCAAATTTTAACGACCACGCAAGGAATCAGCAGTACGCAAGAGAGCCACGCCGATGCCGCTGCCTTCCTGGGCTGGCTGCTCGACCAGCCCGCCGACCGCGCGCCCTTTGGCGCCGTTGCCGTGACGCGGGCCGTGGCGGGCAGCGCGAACCCGGCCTGTGCGGGCGCGACCCAGCCGCTGCCGCGCGACTGGCCCTACGGCAGCGGCTGCTTTGGCTGGCCCACCTACGGCTGGCTGACCCAGGGCCACCACGCCGCCCACCGCGCCATCGACATCGCCGCCCCGCTCGGCACGCCCGTCACCGCCGCCGACCGCGGCGTGGTAATTCGCGCCGGCTGGAACACGCAGGGCTACGGCAATTTTGTGATCGTCGACCACCAGATCGACTACCTGACCCTCTACGCCCACCTGTCGCAGATTTTCGTCCAGCCGGGCGACGTGGTCGCACGCGGGGCGCTGCTGGGCACGGTCGGCTCCACGGGCAACAGCACCGGCCCGCACCTCCACTTTGAAATCCGCGACTTTGGCGAGCGCATCGATCCGCTCTCGCTGCTGGCGTACGAGTAGGGGCACTGGATCGCACCGGTACGGCGCGGCGTAAATGTTCTCGGGGTTGCTGGCGGCGCGCGGAGCGCGCACGCCCCCGTGCGCACCGGCGGGCACGCTTGTGTGCCCGGCTTCGCGTGTCCCCCCACTTCTACCCTCAAAGGTACTTGCGCCGTCGCGTGTTAGTAGTCAGCCAATGTTCAGTTGACGGATAGGCCAGAACCCCATCCCCATACCCCTTCCCCTCTAGAGGGGAAGGGGCCACGAGGCTTCGTCGACTCAGAACCAGCGTGGAGGGGGTGGGGTTCTGCCAGCCGTGCCGTTCGCATCCGTCAAAAGAGCTTTGCTAGACCATTAGCCCCGCCTCTCTTTGTAAAAATCGAAACAAAAAAGCCCGTTGCCACCTGGCAACGGGCTTTTTTGTTTCAGTCCCCTGACGGGGATTTGTGAAGGTCTGACTAACAACCAAACTTCCGCTAAACCTGAAGATAATGATTCGTTTCAGTCCCCTGACGGGGATTTGTGAAGGTCTGACGGCGGCGTCACAACTGTCGTAAGCCCAGAAGGTAATTGTTTCAGTCCCCTGACGGGGATTTGTGAAGGTCTGACCAAACGCCGACGCCCACGATTACGATCACGGAGACGGTGGTTTCAGTCCCCTGACGGGGATTTGTGAAGGTCTGACTCTACCTGCCGCTTGTTGCCAACCAAGCGCAGCGGTAGGTAGTTTCAGTCCCCTGACGGGGATTTGTGAAGGTCTGACTCCCAAGAGAAGCGGACACGACGGGTAATGTAAAAAACAGGTTTCAGTCCCCTGACGGGGATTTGTGAAGGTCTGACACATGAGCATCTTTGATGCGCAAACGCAGGATGATGACCCCAGTTTCAGTCCCCTGACGGGGATTTGTGAAGGTCTGACAGCACCATTGCCAACACTGATCAACAGTGGGACCTCCAAACGGTTTCAGTCCCCTGACGGGGATTTGTGAAGGTCTGACTGGCGAGTGAAAGAGATCCTCGAGGACGAGAGCATCGTGTTTCAGTCCCCTGACGGGGATTTGTGAAGGTCTGACGATGAGTGAATTGTTGACTGTGATCCTTGCTCTTTAGTTTCAGTCCCCTGACGGGGATTTGTGAAGGTCTGACGATCCCCGCGTTTATTAATCAGGAGAGCGAGCATTATACGTTTCAGTCCCCTGACGGGGATTTGTGAAGGTCTGACGCCAGCGCACAGACGACAGAGACGGACAGTGGCACAATGTTTCAGTCCCCTGACGGGGATTTGTGAAGGTCTGACCGAGATGTATGGCAAAACAAATTATGGACGGTTTACGTTTCAGTCCCCTGACGGGGATTTGTGAAGGTCTGACAAGGCAACATCGATCACGGGGCTGCGCTACTCAGCGGCGTTTCAGTCCCCTGACGGGGATTTGTGAAGGTCTGACGAAGCGGAGAAGGCCACGCGTAACTTTGTCGCCAATGTTTGTTTCAGTCCCCTGACGGGGATTTGTGAAGGTCTGACTAAATCGGCCACAAATTTTTCTGAATGGACTAACATTTGTTTCAGTCCCCTGACGGGGATTTGTGAAGGTCTGACGGCTACGAGACGGTGGTTAGCGAGCCGTTTGAGGTGAGTTTCAGTCCCCTGACGGGGATTTGTGAAGGTCTGACATGTTTGCCCTGAAGGCCCAACCAGCTGCGAACTGGTGGTTTCAGTCCCCTGACGGGGATTTGTGAAGGTCTGACCAACCTCAACACCCATCCTTACGCCCCCGGTGTACAGGGTGTTTCAGTCCCCTGACGGGGATTTGTGAAGGTCTGACCGGAGCGTGGACAATGTGGATTTTCGAGTCCATAGTACGTTTCAGTCCCCTGACGGGGATTTGTGAAGGTCTGACGGGGGGAGAAATGAATTTAAGTGGATTGTGGAGGATGTTTCAGTCCCCTGACGGGGATTTGTGAAGGTCTGACACGGCACACTACTCTGCGACGGACATCGGGATGAGGTTGAAAGTTTCAGTCCCCTGACGGGGATTTGTGAAGGTCTGACTTCACCGTCATCTGGGGAATAACTACAGCCTTGAGAAGTTTCAGTCCCCTGACGGGGATTTGTGAAGGTCTGACTTCATCGTCCGCGCTCAGCAGCAGACCCCGCAGCCCGAAGTTTCAGTCCCCTGACGGGGATTTGTGAAGGTCTGACGTTGTCGCCGTCGGAGGTGTCCACCTCGATGGTGGTGACGTTTCAGTCCCCTGACGGGGATTTGTGAAGGTCTGACACGATCACGACGACCCAGACGGTTACGCCGACGGAGACGTTTCAGTCCCCTGACGGGGATTTGTGAAGGTCTGACTGATCGACTTCGAGACAGCCATTTTGAATGGTTTCGGTTTCAGTCCCCTGACGGGGATTTGTGAAGGTCTGACACTCTATGACTACGGCATCGGCGCAACAGAGGTTGTCATGTTTCAGTCCCCTGACGGGGATTTGTGAAGGTCTGACGAGTTGGTGGATGGTGAGACTATTGATTGAGGGGATTTCAGTTTCAGTCCCCTGACGGGGATTTGTGAAGGTCTGACACACTGTTGCGGAAGGTCTTTGCGCGCTCGCTTCAGCGGTGATGACAAAAGTTTCAGTCCCCTGACGGGGATTTGTGAAGGTCTGACCAAATGGAGGTCTCTAACGGGATTTCGGCACAGATTCCGTTTCAGTCCCCTGACGGGGATTTGTGAAGGTCTGACCCTAGATCGCGCCACATCGGACAAATTTTGCTGTATCTGGAAGACAAAAATAGCGCTCCACCACTGGTAACGTCAAAATTTTGGGGAAAGAGAGAAAATTGCAGTTTGCCAAAATTGCTGCCTCGAAAAACGCGCCACATTTACTTCCTTGCGTATTTTACCCTGAAATTGTAATCGATTTTGCCTAAGTTGTCAACCACCAAAATCAAGCAAGCGGCAATTTCAAGTTTGCAAGAACCTCTAGCTGATTTGGCGGATTTAACGGATAAAATCGGATTTTGATCCGCTCGCCGCCAAAAACTCGCGCCAATCCGCCTCAGCCGCCAGATGCCCCCCAGGTGCCGCTGGCTAAATTTGGCATTGCTGATCGGATAAGCTATCGGAACGCTTTAGAACAAAGGCTCCGCCACCAGCGTTGCCGCTTTTCCCGCCCCGCTCACCAACACCCGCTGCACGCTCGGCAGCGCCGCCAGCCGCTCTCGCACGTCGTTCACCGCCGCCACCTCGCAAATCAGATGGACGTTCGGCCCCGCATCAATCGTAAAGTAAACCTCGATTCCCTCCGCACGCCACCGCGGCACGGCGTGCAAAATCTCCAGCGTGGCTGGCTGCCAGTAGAGCAGCGACGGCGTGCCCGTCATCATCACGGCGTGCATGGCGAGCGCGTCCCGCTCGATGGCCGGGCCGAGCCGCGACAGATCGCGGGCGGCAACGGCCTCGCGCACGGCGTTCAGCCCGCCGCCCGTGGCCTTCAGGCCAGCGACGCGCGCGTCGTTGAGCGGGCTGCTGGCGGCGAGGCGGTGGCCCGCTTTGCTGCTCGTCTGCTTTTCGGCGCTGCTGACAATCGCCACCACGTCGCACAGCGCCCAGTGGCTGGGCGGAAAGAGCTCGTGCGCCACGCTCGTCTCGTGGTCGACGCCCTGCTGCCACTCGACAAAGCCGCCAAAGAGGCTGCGCGCGGCCGAGCCGCTGCCCAGCCGCGCCAGCCGCGACAGGTCGGTGGCGTCCAAATCCAGCCCCATAGCCACCGCGCCCGCCACGCTCAGCGCCGCAAAGCCGCTCGCGCTCGAGGCGATCCCCGACGCCGTGGGGAAGTTGTTGCGGCTCACGACGCGCGCGCGCGGGTAATCGCCCGCCAGCGCTCGAATTCGATCCAAGTGCTCGCTGATCCGCGCGGCGGCGCGCTCGTCCAGCCGTACGTCATCCAGCGTGATGTCGTCGCTCGCCAGCGCCTCATCCCACTCGACGGTCGTGAGCGTGTAGGCGTCGGCCAGCGTCAGGCTGATCGAGTTGTTGAGCGGCACGTGCAGCTCGCCCGGCGGGCCCGGCTGCACGCCCCAGTATTTGATAAAGGCAATGTTGCTGCCCGCGCGCGCGGTGGCTTTTAGGGACATTGATTGTTGCTTATTGCGGCTCTTCGCCTAATCGCGTACATACGGTGGTTTGAGTTGATTCGTGGTGCGTAGTGCGTGTACCGGTACACGCACCACGCACCACGCACCACGCACCACGCACCACGCACCACGCACCACGCACCACGCACCACGCACCACGAATCAACCCGTTGGTAGACTATCATGCGAAGAGCTCTTGTTGTTTATTGCTGCTCCTTCTCCGCCATCAGCTCGAAGCGCCGCAGCAGATCGTCGAGCAGCTCGTCGTGGGCGTCAAAGAGCACCTCGACGCCGCCGCTGGTTTTGCTGATGGTTGCGCGCCAGCCGATGCCTTCGAGCAGCTTGTGCTTTTCGGCCACGCCGCCGCCCAGCCGCTTGAGGATATCCTCGGCCTGGGCGAGCGTGATGCCGTCGAAGGCCATGGATTCTTGTTCGTACAGGTCGGAGCGCTCGTAGTCGCCGTACTGATTGTCGCGCTCGTCGCCAAAGGAGGAAGTGCTAATGGGCATGGTTGGGTTCCTGGTTGTTTTCGTTCGCGTAGAGATGGAGGACGTGGGTGAGACAAGGTGATGGAATTGAACCTTGTCACCTTGTCGCCTACTCCTCCGTCGCCATGCGGCGCAGCACCGTGTGCAGGATGCCGCCGTTCTTGTAATACTCGACCTCGACCGGCGTATCGATCCGGCTGCTGACGGTGAACTCCGTCACGCTGCCCCGCTCGTCCGTGGCGCGCACCGTGTACGCCTGGTTGGGCGACATCTCATCGTCCATGCCCAGGATGTCAAAGCTCTCAAAGCCGCTCAAATCGAGCGGGCCGACGCCCTGGCCCTTCTGGAACTGGAGCGGCAGCACGCCCATGCCGATCAGGTTGGAGCGGTGGATGCGCTCGTAGCTTTCGGCAATCGTGGCGCGCACGCCCTGGAGCTGCACGCCCTTGGCCGCCCAGTCGCGGCTGGAGCCCGTGCCGTATTCCTTGCCGGCCAGGATGATCAGCGGCGTGCCCTCTTCCATGTACTTCTCGGCGGCGGTCCAGATCGGCAGCTCCTGGCCGCTGGGAATGTGGACGGTGTAGCCGCCCTCGGTTCCGTCCAACATCTGGTTCTTGATGCGGATGTTGGCCAGCGTGCCGCGCATCATCACCTCGTGGTTGCCGCGGCGCGAGCCGTAGGAATTCCACTCCCGCCGCTCCACCCCGTGCGCTTCGAGATAGTCCGCCGCTGGGCTGCCCGGCGCAATCGACCCGGCGGGGCTGATGTGGTCGGTGGTCGTGCTGTCGGGCATCACGGCCAGCGCGCGTGCCCCGGTGATCGGCTTGACCGTCGGCACCTCGGTCGTCATGTTTTGGAAGAAGGGCGGCTCCTGGATGTAGGTGCTGTCCGCCTGCCAGTTAAAAATTTTGCCGCCGCTGACGGCCACTTCGTTAAACGTTTCGTTGCCCGTAAAAACGTCGGCATACTGCTCGCGGTACATCTCCGGCTTGAGCGAGCGGCGCACCGCGCTCTGGATTTCGGCCTGCGAGGGCCAGATGTCGCGCAGGAAGACGGGCGTGCCGTTGGGGTCGTGGCCGAGCGGCTCGTTCTCCATATCGATATTGGTTGTGCCCGCCAGCGCGTAGGCGACGACCAGCGGCGGCGAGGCGAGAAAATTCGCGCGCACGTCCGGGCTGATGCGCCCCTCGAAGTTGCGGTTGCCGCTCAGGACGGACGAGGCCACGAGATCGCCATCGCGGATGGCCTGGCTGATGTGGCCGGGCAGCGGGCCGCTGTTGCCGATACAGGTCGTGCAGCCGTAGCCGACGGTGTGAAAGCCCAGCGCTTCCAGATAGGGCTCCAGCCCGCTCTCCTGCAGGTACTTCGTCACCACCTGCGAGCCGGGCGCCAGGCTCGTCTTGACCCACGGCTTGCTGTCCAGCCCGCGCTCGACGGCCTTCTTCGCCAGCAAGCCAGCGCCGACCATCACCGACGGGTTGCTCGTATTCGTGCACGAGGTAATCGCCGCGATCACCACGTCGCCGTGCGTCAGCTCATAGGTCGTGCCCTCATCGTTGACCTGCACCTTGCTCTCCAGCTGCTCGCGCTCCAGCCCAAAGCCCCTCGCGCCAACCGGCGCAACCAGCATATCGTTCCACGCCCCCTTCATGTTGGTCAGCTCGATGCGATCCTGCGGGCGCTTCGGCCCGGCCAGGCTCGGCACGACGGTCGTCATGTCGAGCTCGAGCGTGTCGATAAAGGTGGGGTCGGCCATGTCGTCGGTGCGGAACAAGCCCTGTGCCTTGGTGTAGCGCGCCACCAGGTCGACCTGCTCCTCCGTGCGGCCCGTGCCGATCAGGTAGCGCAGCGTCTCCTCATCAATCGGGAAGAAGCCCATCGTTGCGCCGTACTCGGGCGCCATGTTGGCGATGGTCGCGCGGTCGGGCAGGCTGAGCTTGCTGAGGCCGGGGCCGTAGAATTCCACGAACTTGCCGACCACACCCTTTGCACGCAACATCTGCGTGACGGTGAGCACGAGGTCGGTGGCCGTGGCGCCGTCGGGCAGCTCGCCCGTGAGCCTGAAGCCGATGACCTCCGGCAGCAGCATGTAGATCGCCTGCCCCAACATCACGGCCTCGGCCTCGATGCCGCCCACGCCCCAGCCCAGCACGCCCAAGCCGTTGATCATCGTCGTGTGGCTGTCCGTGCCGACCAGCGAATCGGGGTAGGCCACGGGCTTGCCGTTGTAGGGCGCGAGCATCACGCTCTGCGCCAGGTATTCGAGATTGACCTGGTGGACGATGCCGGTGGCGGGCGGCACGACGCGGAAGTTGTCAAAGGCTTCCTTGCCCCACTTGAGAAATTCGTAGCGCTCGCGGTTGCGCTCGAATTCGCGCTCGGCGTTGTACATCAGCGCAAAGCGGCTGCCAAAGCGATCCACCTGCACCGAGTGGTCGATCACCAGATCGACCGGCACCAGCGGGTTGACCTTATCCGGATCGCCGCCCAGCCTGGCCATGGCCGAGCGCAGCGCCGCCAGGTCGACCACGCTGGGCACGCCGGTGAAATCTTGGAGCACCACGCGCGCGGGCTTGAAGGGAATCTCCATCTTGCCTGCCGTCTCCGCGCTCCACTGCGCAATCACCTCGACGGCCTTTTTGGTAATCTCGAAGCCATCGGCCTGGCGCAGCGCGGCTTCGAGCAGCACCTTGATCGAAAAGGGCAGCTTGGAGATTTCGGCGATTCCCTGCTCTTCGAGCACGTTGATGTCAAAGTAAAAGGCCTCTTCGGAGCCGGTGTCAAAGGTCTTCTTGGCGTTGAAAAAATCTTGGGCGGGCATCTATAATTCCTTTCGGGTTTTTGCAGATTGGGGTAGAGCTCTAGACAAATTGTACCAGTTTTGGTCGAGAAAATCGAATTATTCTCTGTGTGCTGGCAATTTACGCTAGAAGAAGAGGCTGTCCACGAAGGGCACGAAGTTGCACAAAGGCAGAATGTCTAAAGTGCGTGCAAAATGAAAACAGGAGTTCGCGGTCTAAGTGACAGATACTACGTTGGTTGGAAAGGGGGGCGCTCCCAATTGGGGTCGAAGGGGGAGCGGTGTTTAAGGACGCCATAGGCGATGTGAATCAACTTGCGAATGGCGGCGCAGACAATGACCTTGTGGGGTTTGCCACGCGCTTTGAGCCGTTGAGCCAAGGCGCGCACCACAGGATTGTGTTGGATGGCAGAAAGCGCGGGAAAGTAAAGTGCCCCGCGCACGGCCGCCTTGCCCTGCTTGGACGTTTTAGCCTTGCGCCGAATCGTATCGCCCGACTCGTGATGCGAGGGATTGGCGCCAGCGTCAGCGGCCGCGGCGGACGCGCTTTCATAATTGGCCAAGTCATACATCTCCGCCAGCAGCAAGTGGACGGTGGTCTCACCAAAGCCGATGATGGAGCCGAGCAACTCTTTGTCTGCGCGGAGGTCGGGCTCCTGGGCGATAAACTCGGCAAGGCGCTCTTCAATCTGCCGAATCTGCTCGGCCAAGGTGGTCAACACCACCTTTAGCGAGGCGCGCACCTCCTCGTCGCGGCAGTCGACTAGCCGATTTTTCTGCTGGGTCTGTGTCTTAACCAGCCCATCGCGGTGACGCACCAGACGGCGCAACTTGCGCTCGGTGGGCGAGGGCGGCTGCCAAGCACGCGGACGCAGCGCCGCACAAAAGGCGGCAATCACCTCGCTGTCCAGCTTGTCCGTCTTGTTGCGCCGCATCTGGCTCATGGCAAAGCCCTTGATGCGGGCCGGGTTCACCACGCTCACCCTATAGCCCTGCGCATGGAGGTAGTCGGCCAACTCCTCCCAGTAGACGTTGGTCGCTTCCATGCAGGCGTGAAGCTCAGCTGCCGACTCAGGCAGCTGCCGCCTCAGCCACTTGTCTAGCCGCACAAAGCCTTTGGCGTTGTTGTCAAACTGCTTGTGCGGCTGCTGACCATTTGGCTGGCGCAGCGTGGCGTCAAAATAGCGCTTTGAGAGGTCGATACCAAGCGTATACAGGGGCGTTTCTTTCGGCTTGTAGTGGATTGGCGCGAGTTGGCGCTTGTTCGGGCAAACCCTTGTGAAACGAGGTTGGAACACACTTGATCCTACACAGCCTCTTGAACAAGCAGATGAACTCGATTGATCTAATCTGTCACACGGCCTCAGCGGGCTTCAGTCTTTCACAGATTCTGCCCCTAGTTTAGCGCAAGGAGTCTTTCGTTGCCAATCGCCTATGACTTGACATAAAGCACGCCCGCTTACAAGTCACTGTCCATAGCCGGACAGCTTGCCCCATTTTGTCTGGACAGTGACTGTCACTGGCTCCTCAAACTCCTGTTCTCGACGCAACTTTACTTTAGGTTCCGTTGACAGTGGGCAGTGGCCCTCCCCCCCGGCCCCTCTCCCCCGGTCCCTCTCCCACGGTGGGAGAGGGGAGAGGTTGGCTCCCTTCCCCCATCCTGAGAGAAGGGCTGAGGATGAGGGCGCGCTCGACTCACCTTTCAAGCCCTCTCAGCAAAATGTTAACAGAACCTGCCCTCTTCCTTCGTGCTCTTCGCGGATCAATTTCTGTGATCTTTGCCGTCGCCCGTCACATTTTTCACGGTCGGGCGTTGTACAGGGTGAAGACTTCAACTTGGCTGTACAGCCGCAGCGGGCAACATCACACCAGGCAAGACAGAGAGGATGCAAATTGAGAAGCCATGATCACCAGCCAACAAAGCCCAACCGCCGCCGGGCTTGACTCCGTGAAATCGTTTTTTACCAAGTCGGAAGCGACCTACGCCACCCCTTACGTTAATGCGGAAGCCTTTCGGCAGCTTTACGGACAGACGCACATCTCGGTTTACCGCTTTATCTACAGCCTGCACGGCGGCTCAAGCGAAGCCGTCGAAGATCTGACGGCGGAGACCTTTGAGCGCGCGTGGAAGGCTCGCCATCGCTTTCGCGTCGAGATGGGGACTGGGGCAGACGATGCCGGGGATGCGGCAGCGGGCTGGCTCATTACCATTGCGCGCAACCTCGTCTTCGACGCGCGGCGCAAGCAGAAGCGCCAGCCGCCGTCGCTGGAGCTGGATGAAGCGACGCTGACGTGGCACGTGGAGACGGAGCAGCAGCTTTTGCAGAATGAGGCGCGGGCCGTGCTGCTGTCGACGCTGCAAACGCTGGCCGACGACGAGCGCGAGATGGTCACCCTGCGCTACATCTTGGGCTGGCGCGTCCAGCGGATCGCCGAGCACTTTGAGCTAAAAGAGAACACGGCCAGCGTCAAAATTAAGCGGGCGCTGGAGAAGCTGCGTCGCGCGTGGCCGGACGAGGACGAGCCGCAACCGTTAAGAGAAGAGAATGGGACGCGGAACGACGCGGAGAAACGCGTATCAGAGGGTAAATGACGAATGTCACCGCAAGCCGAGCAATCCAAAAATCCGCGTGCTTCCGCGTAACTCCGCGTCCAAATTTCTTGAGGCAATAGAGGAGACTAACCATGACGAACCAAGACGAAACCCAACTGACCCAAGCGCTGACTGATTTTCAGCCGACGCCGAGCCGCCGTTTTCACGAGCGCATGAACGCCGCCCCGTGGATGGCAACGCCCGATGCCGCGCCCTCCCTCCTCAACCGCCTGCGCGCCACCCTCTGGCGACCGGTGTTGAACACCGCGCTCGCCCTGGCGCTGCTGGTCACCGTGGTCGCGGTGACGCCGCCGCTGCGGGCCTTTGCGCAGGAGGTGCTGGGATTGATTGCGCAAGAGCCCGACAACACATTGACAGTGGAGGAGCGTGAGCTTTTGGAAGAGGGCTTTGGTGACGTGGAGTGGGTGTCAATCGACCCGTATGCCTCCGCTCTGGAAGACATGGAGAGCGCGCTGGGATTTGAAATATGGACACCAAGATACTTGCTGCCCGGTTACCAGTTTGTAGAGGCAGCTTACAGCCCGACAAGTGAGCTCACTATGCTGATGTATCGCAGCCAGATCAGCACAGATTTCGACACGGGCTTCAATTATTGGAAACAACCCAACTTTACTTTGGTTCAGCAACCCGTGGATCAATATGGTTTCTTATTAGTCAACGTCGTTGGTGCGTCAGCGGAGATCGAGGTCGTGCAAATTGGGAATCTGCAAGGCGAATATGTCGAAGGCAACTGGTGTGGACAGAGTTCTGCCGGGCCGATGGAGTGGTGCCCCAATCCCAGCACTCGCCAATTGGTATGGCAGCAGGGCGAATTTATCTTCTCATTGAGTACCGATGGAGACCCAGAAAAAGTTGAGTCGATGAGTAAAAAAGAAATGGTTGGCACCGCCCTAAACTTGACGCCGGAGTACGTGCCGCTTTCGGAACAGATGCGATAGCGGAAGCGTTGTTACCAAAGAAGATCACATTTGAGCGTAGTGGCTGGGCGCGCCCAGCCACTACGCTCGCGTTGGCGTACAATGTTGGTCGGATCGCGAGTGCAGCGCACGCCGCGCCACCCGATAGGGAACATGACCCTTTCGGACGGCGTGCAATGCACTCGACCGTCACCCGTCGACTGCGCGAGCGCGCTGCACGGCATCCGTCAAGATTGCACACCGACCAACAGATATGCCGTGCATTGAACTCACCACCCGACCAAGCCCACCCACCACCTTGCTCATTCTCCAACCAGCCGCAGCCGCTGCGGACTCCCCTTCGACCGCTCGACCTCGCCGCGCGCTGCCAAATCGAGCTTGACAGTCGTCAAGTACCAGCCGACCGAGCCGTCGAAGTCGGTGAGGGTGTCGTCGGCGAGGCGGCGTAAATCGGCGAAGGAGAGGTTGGGGTGGGCGCGCAAGGTATCGAGGATGAAGTGGCGCATGATGTTATACTTGGCGCGGTCGATGTTTGTACCCCGCTTCGTTGGGTCGGGGTGCTGGACGAGGATGCGGTCGGACATGGCGAGCTCCGGGATGGCGTTGAGTTATTTGTGAGTCAATTGTAGCAAAAAGGCCGACGCCTTGGAAGCGTCGGCCTTTTTGGTTGAAGCGTTTGCCCAGAGAGCATCTTGCTCGCGGTGATTTGGGGAAGATGGCGCGGGACGAAGCAGCGCTTCGTTCTACATTAGTTGCTATCCACCAGCGGCAGGAAGACGCGCTCGCCCATTTCCGGATTGCTGGGGTTGCTCGGATCCCCCGGATTGCCGCTGCCCGGAGGCGTGGGCATGGTCGGGTTGGTCGGATCAACGGGGTCGACCGGGTCGATGGGGATGGTGCCGCCGGGGCCGGGCGTGGGAATCGGCTCGGGCGTGGTGACGGGGATTGGCTCGTTGGCGTCGTAGTTGGGGGCAATGTCCGCGCCGTTGACGATGCCGAGCGGCTGGTAGTCGCGGTAGTTTGGGAAAATTGTGCCCAGGTTGGGGTTGGCCAGGCGGCGAATCAGAATTTCGCTGAGCACCTGGCGGTAGTCCGTGTTGATGGCGAGATCACGCCCCTGGTAGAGGTTGTCCCCCGTGAGGCCGGGCCAGGGGCCAGCGACTTGGCCGCCCTTGACGTTGCCGCCCATGACCATCATCACGTTGCCGTGGCCGTGATCCGTGCCGCGGCTGCCGTTCTCCTGCACCGTGCGCCCAAATTCGCTCATCACCACCACGGTGAGCTTCTGGGTGTAGTCGTTGCCGGAGGTGTTGAGGTCGGCGTAAAAGGCCTTGAGCGCCTGCGTGACTTCGCCGATCTTGTTGGCAAAGTAGCCGCCGCCTTCGTCGCCCTGGTAATCGTGCGTATCCCAGCCGCCGACGTCGATGGTGGCGACGCGCAAGCCGAGCTGGAGCTTGATGACCTGGGCCACGGTCTTGAGGTTGCTGGAAAAGCTGCCGTTGGGGTAGTCCGCGCCGCTTTCCGGTTCGTAGTTGCCGGGGTTGGCCGCCTCGATCACGTCGATGGCGTCGAGCGTTTGCAGCCCCGCTGCGTGCAGCCAGCTGTCGCCGTTGTACATGCTGCGCAGCCCCCGTCGCTGGCCCGGCGCATACTTGCCGTCGCCGCCAAAGTTAAAGCTTTTGGGGCTCGTCATGCCAATGGCCTCGCGGCTGCCGATCAGCGACGTCGGCTGCAGGTTGCCCGCCGCCACCGCCGGCATGATCACGGACTGCGGCGTGTCGATGGTTTGCAGGTAGCGCGCCAGCCAGCCGCTGGAGGTCGCCTTGGATTCGGGCGTGCCCAGCTCCATATACTTCATGGCGTCGAAATGGCTGCGCGTGTCGTTCGTCAGCCCCGCGGCGTGGATAAAGCCAAAGTTGCCCTGCTGGTACAGGTCCATGATGGGCGCGCCCGCTGGGTGCAGCCCAAAGCGATCGTCCAGCCGCAGCAGGCCGTTTTCGCCGCTGGTGGGAATCACCAGCCGGTCGCGCTTGTCCTCGTAGGCGCCGCGATCCGCTCCCTCCATCGGCGCAACAATGCTCAGGCCGTCCACGCCGCCGCGTAGGAAGATGACAACCAGCTTCTCCTGGTCCGGCTCATCGTTGGCGCTGCCCAGCGCAATGTAGTTTAGCCGCGAGCCCGCCATGGCCGCAATCGCCGCCGAGCAGCCCACCATAAATGAGCGTCGATTTAAGTTCATAAAAGTTTCCTCGTGAATGTAGTTATCAAGCTTTGGCATCTCGTCGCGCGAAGTCCAGAGATTAGAGATTGGTAACTGGGGATTAGATAGCTCATCCAACCAACCAACCTCCAATTACCAATCTCCAATTACAGATTGCGCCTATCGCCACTGAAACGAGGGAGCCATCAAAATCAGCGCGACCACGTGTCGCAGCCGATCCTCGATCCAATCCTCCGTCAGGTCGAAGTTTTCGTTGCGCCCCTCGGCCAGAAAGTTAACCACCGGCTGGCGTTCGTTGTCCGGCAGGCGATAGCCCAGCAGCCGCCGCGACCACCAATCGACGACCTGCAGCGGCGTGCGCTGCGAAGCGGGCATCTGCGCCATCAGGTCGACGCGCCGATCGGGCTTGTCGTTGTCTTCCGTCTTGGGATAGCGCCAGCCCAGCATCCAGTTGATATAGCGCCAGCGCTGTAAAATCGGCATCGTGCTGGACCAATCCTCCTTCACGTCCGGGTAGCCGTCTGGGGACGCCCACTGGAAGAGCTTCTGGCCCATGTCGTCGTAGCTGTAGAAGAACTGCTTGTCCTCCGGTGAAAAATCCACCCCCGTGGCGCGAACGGCCCCCAGCGCCACCTCCAGCGGGCGCTTGATTTTCTGCCCCCAAATGGTGCGGAACTCGTCCGAGAGCAAAATTGTGCGCACCACCTGCTTGAGCTGATCGCCCGCCTGCTGGTTGGCGCGGAAAACGTTGGCCGCCGCCGTGACCACCGAATCTGGCGGGTTATCGCTAATCAGCCGGCGACAGAGCTTGCGCGCCACATAGGTCGCCGTGCCGGGATGGAAGGCGACGAGGTCGAGCACCTCTTCGCCCTCGCGGATGGGGCTGCCCGGATCAAAAATCTCGCGGCCAAAGACGAGCTTCTGGAAGCGGAAGTGATCGTCCTCATCAAACCTGAAGGCGCCCGTCTCCTTATTGACCTGCCAGCCGGTGAAGCAGGTCGTCGCGCCGTAGACGTCGGCATCGACGTAGCCCGCCTCGTAAACCCGCGAGCCATCCTCCGCATAGGCGGGGGAATTGCGATTGGGATCGACGCCCCAGTAGTTTTCCGCGCCCAGCGCGTGCAGCTCAAAGAGCTCGCGCGCGTAGTTTTCATTGGGGTCCGCGCCCGTGTTGGAAATGTTGTCCAGGTAGTAGAGCATCGCCGGGCTTTTGGCCACCGCCCCCAGCATCTGGCGGAAATTGCCCAGCGCGTGCTGGCGAATGACTTCCTGGTCGTAGTGTACCCACACCGGGGCCGCCCAGTAATCCCAGCCGTAGATATTGAAATGGTTGTGCCAAAAATCGGTGAGCACTTCCTTTAGCTGGCGCTTGCTGTACACGCCGCGCAGCAACGTGGCGCGCGTGACTTCGCGAATGGGCTGCGTGCGCTCATCGTAACTCTCCTCGTTGACGATGTGATCCTGCCACAGCTTGGGCAGCGACTTGCTCAACGTGCCCCAGTTGTAGCTGGCCAGCAGCGAATCCAGCGCGCTATCGTCGATGGAATCTGGGTTGAGCTGTTGGTCGACGTACTTTTCCAGCCGCTTTTCAGGCGTGTCCGCCAAATCGTTAAAAGCCTTTAGATCACCGGCGCGCGGGCCAAAGGCCATGCGGTTGAGCGCGATGATGGCAACGTCCGGGCGCGGCGGCAGATTCTGGCTGGCCGTCACGTCTGCCGCTCGCAGGGCCGGTTGCCCCGGCTTGCGCATGGCCGGCACGTCCACGATCTGCGCATCCTGGGCGCGGGCGGGTCGCGAGACAGCCGTCATCGCCGCGCCGCCCAGCAGTGCCCCGCCCGCCGCGCCCCGCAGCAGCCCCCGGCGCGACACACTGCGCGATTCCCCCGCAGCGACATCCCTGGTCGCGTCTATTGTAGCGAGGTAGTCAGCGCAGGCTGTGGGTTGAAGCGCTTCTGAATCGGTCGCCTCCGCTACCGCAGTGGAAGCGGGACGGAGAATCTGTTTCTCTTGCATGTTTGCCTCTCGAATAAAATTTGTGAATCGTCTATCGGTCGGGCGGATCGACGCCGTGCGTAAACGTGTGCCGCGGCAAAAATAGCGCGCAGCGACCGTCACCACACGCGGATCATCGATCTCGTGCAGCGGATTTTCTTTTTGTTGCGGCAATGGGAGGGAACGACGAAGAAGTTGGGGAAACTGTATCACAATTAAAGGCAGCCTGCTTTGTGCCCACGGTTCGAGAACGACACGATTACGCTACGCTTGCTCGGGCGCAATGCCGACGCAAACAAAAACGGGAGCAGCTTTGGCTGCCCCCGCAAGAAGTTGTGCTCGGTTTTGTTGCGTGCAAAATAAACGCAATGCTACCCCTGCCCGCTGTGCCGCTGCACAAAGCGCCCCATGCGCTCCAGCGCGCCCTCGATATTTTCCGTGCTCACGGCATAAGCACAGCGCACGTGCCCCTCGCCGCCGCGACCAAAGCCGCTGCCGGGGATCACCGCCACGCGCTCCTCCACGAGCAGCTGCTCGGCAAATTCATGCTCCGTCATCCCCGTGCGGCGCACGCTGGGGAAGGCGTAGAACGCGCCCTTGGGCTCGAAGCAGTCCAGCCCAATGCTGTTGAGCCCGCTCACAATGAGGCGGCGACGTGCGTCGTAGGAGGCAATCATCTCCTGCACGTAGGGCTCGGTGGCCGGGTCGGTAAAGGCGGCCAGCGCGGCCTCCTGCCCGACCGTGGGCGCGGACATGATCAGGTACTGGTGGATTTTGCGCATGGCGCCGAGCAGGTCGGCGGGGCCTGCGGCGTAGCCGATGCGCCAGCCCGTCATCGCGTAATCCTTGCTCATGCCGCCGAGGTGAACGGTGCGCTGCGCCATGCCCGGCAGCGCGGCAAACATCACGTGCTCGTGGTCGCCGTAGACCAGCCGGTCGTAGATTTCGTCCGAGATCACCAGCAGATCGTGGCGCTCGGCGACGCGTGCAATCTCCATCAAATCTTGACGGTTCATCACCGCGCCGGTTGGGTTGTTGGGAAAGCCAATCAGCAGCGCCTTGGTGCGCGGCGTGATCAGCGCCTCGATGTCGTGGGGGCGCACGCGGAAGTCGTCGTAGGCGTACGTCGGCAGATCGACGACCGTGCCGCCCGCCAGCAGCACCGAGGCGGTGTAGCTCACAAAGCAGGGCTGCGGCACGATGACCTCGTCGCCCGGATCAAGAATCGCCGTCATCACCAGCGACATCGCCTCGCTGACGCCAACGGTGACGAGCACCTCGGTCGCCGGGTCGTACGGTCGCGCGCCGTGTCGGCCCGTCAGCATGGCGGCAATCGCGGCGCGCAGCTCGAAGATGCCTGCGTTCGACGTATACGCCGTGTCGCCGCGCTGAAGGCTGCGGATACCTGCCTCCAAGATCGGCTTGGGCGTCACAAAGTCGGGCTCGCCAATGCCGAGGCTGATGACATCCTCCATCGTGGCCGCAATGTCAAAGTAGCGGCGAATGGCGGAGGGCGGCACGGCCTGCACGCGCTGGCTCAGCCGCGCTTCGAGCGGGCGGAACTGGGGAGTTGGGTGCTTGTCGTGAGCGCCGTTGAGGGAATTGGGCAATTGGGTAGGTTGGTTTAAGGTTAAAGCAGTCATGATTTTGATCTCAAGTTGGCAAAGAATACTCGTTCCCACGCTCCTGCGTGGGAATGCCCCACGGGACGCTCCTGCGTCCCAAGGCGGCACGCGATTGCTCATGTCTAAAGTAAAGTTGCGTCGAGAACAGGAGCTTGAGGAGCCAGTGACAGTCACTGTCCAGACAAAATGGGGTAAGCTGTCCTGCTATGGACAGTGACTGTCACTTAGACCGCGAACTCTTGCTTTCATTTTGCACGCACTTTAGCTAGACACAAGGCTGGAAAGTTGGCACAGCCGTTCACGCGCGACAGCCCAACAACACCGTCGCGCGCCGGCCGGCTGCACCGGCCAACCCACCAACGCTGAGACCTTTGGCACAGTACATCATCGATTAGTTAATCTCCGGCTTCCGTTGATGCCACTCCACGCTCTGCTCGTAGGCGTGGGCCGCGCGCAAAATTACCTCTTCGCCCAGGTGCGGGCCGATCAACTGCAGGCCAATCGGCAAGCCCGCGCCATCAAAGCCGCAGGGCACGCTGATGCCGCAGATGCCCGCGAGGTTGAGGCTGACGGTAAAAATATCGGTGAGATAGAGCGCCAGCGGATCGTCGACCTTCGCACCGATTTCAAAGGCCGTCGTCGGCGAAACGGGCGTGGCGATCACGTCGACCGTCTCAAAGGCGCGCTCAAAATCGCGCTTGAGCAGCGTGCGCACCTGCTGCGCCTTGAGGTAGTAGGCGTCGTAGTAGCCCGCGCTCAACGCATACGTCCCCAGCATAATTCGCCGCTTGACCTCCGGCCCAAAGCCCTCGCCCCTTGTCCGGCGAAAGTTGTCCATCAGCGCATCGGCCTCCGCGCTGTAGCCAAAGCGCACGCCGTCGAAGCGCGACAAGTTGGCGCTGGCCTCCGCGGGCGCAACCATGTAGTAGGCGGACAGCGCCTTATCCGTCGTCGGCAGGCCGACGGGAATCACCTCGGCGCCAAGCGACTCCATCTGCGCAATCGCTTCGCGCACGGCCCGCTCGACATCCGGCTCCAGGCCGTCGATGAAATACTCCTCCGGCAGGCCAATGCGCAGGCCGCTGATGTCGCCGGTGAGCGCGGCTTCGTAATCGGGCACTGTTGCGTTGAGCGAGGTGCTATCGCACGGATCGTGACCAGCGATGATACCGAGCAGAACGGCGGCGTCGCGCACGTCCTTGGTGATCGGCCCGGCTTGGTCGAGCGAGCTGCCAAAGGCGATTAGCCCGTAGCGGCTGACTCTGCCGTAGCTCGGCTTGAGGCCGACCACGCCACAGAGCGAGGCGGGCTGGCGGATGCTGCCGCCCGTGTCCGTGCCAATCGCGCCCAGCGCTTCGTCCGCCGCCACAGCCGCCGCCGAGCCGCCGCTGCTGCCCCCCGGCACGCGCGACAAATCCCACGGATTGCGCGTCGCGTGGTAGGCGCTAAATTCGGTGCTGGAGCCCATGGCGAATTCGTCCATGTTGGTTTTGCCCAGCGTGATCGCGCCCGCGGCAGCCAGCCGCTCGGCCACGGTCGCCGAGTAGGGGGGCACAAAGCCCTGCAAAATTTTGCTGCCCGCCGTCGTCTCGATCCCACGTGTGGTCAGCACATCCTTGATCGCCAGTGGAATGCCGAGCAGCGGCGACTCCGCCTCGTCAAAGTCATCGCTGGCGCGACGCGCATCCGCCGCCGTCGCCTGCGCCAGCGCCAGCTCGACGGTCACGGTCAGGTATGCCTTCACCGCTTTCTCGACTTCGCCAATGCGGCCAATCACGGCTTCGGTCAGCTCGCGGGCGGAGAAATCGCCGCGCCGCAGGCCGTCGCGCGCGGCGTGAATGGTGAGGGCGTGGAGGGAGTTTGTCACGGGTGTTCTGTCCTAGTTTACGGGTTGGTATTGCTTACTGCGTATTGCTTATTCGGCATCGGGAAGGCCAAAGCCGGCGCTGTACGATCGACGAACCAAGCAAGCCAAAGCCGATACCTTATGATCCGCGAACTAGCAATAAGCAATAAGCAATAAGCAATAAGCAATAAGCAATAAGCAATAAGCACTATTCTTCAAAAACCGCGCGCACGCGAAAAAAGCCCCGCTCGCTGTCCGGTGCATTCGCCAGCGCTTCATCGGCCTTCAGGCTGGGCCGCGGCACATCCGCCCGCATGACGTTGTTGGTGGCGAGGATATAGGGCGTGGGCGGCACGCTGCTGGTGTCGACGGCGCGCAAGGCGTCGGCGTAATCCAGAATCGAGGAGAGCTGCTCGGCGTACTGCGCGACTTCCTCTTCGCTAAGCGCCAGCTTGGCGAGCTCGGCCACGTGTTGAACTTCGTCGGTGCTAAGTTGCATGGTGGGTCTCAAAAAGTAGTCGCTGATAAACTGACGTTGATAAAGTTGTCGCTGATATGACAACGGGACTTCGAAAACTAAGGAGGAGCGCGCACTGTCATCTCGACCGGAGGTAGAAATCTTGAAGTCGCTACCCCGCCAAGCACCTCAAATTCGTTGATGCTTTGTTGACTGAGCGACGGATCTCTCCCATTCGGTCGAAATGACACCCGTTTTCTCTCCTCGACTTTTGAGGTCTCTTTGTCGCATTGATCAATTGTCGTAGATAAACGGCCGTAAATAAAAACGCCGCGGACTCATCCACGGCGCTGGTTGGCTTGGTGTTCAGTGCGCTGTGGGCGATTTGTGCCACAGCGTCAGATGATTCACCCAACGCAGGGCACGGCGATTGCGGCGGCTGCCTGAGCGGCCGCTGCGGTTGCGTTTGCTGCTGCGAGTTGGGTAGAGCGTTGCATGATCGGGTAAATTGGGCGCTGCTGGTAAAGTGCACCCAGTATAGCGTCGAGTTCAAACGCTGTCAAACGCAATTGCGCGGCGGAGTGTATTTCAGCAATCGAAAACAGACCCGGCTTGGCTACAAATCTTTGTCATTCGTGCCGACTTGCGGTATCGTTGGCGCGACCAACAACGTCACCAACACTGCACATCAAGCTGTCGGCTCGTGGCTGGCAGCTTTCTGCTTGCCAAATAATTTGAAGAAACGAGATAGTTTATGCAATCAACAGTGAAACCGATTGCCAGCGACGCCGTTCAGATCAGCGAGGCGGGCACGCGGCGGCGCTCGCGCACGCTGGCGCAATATGTGGGCGTGGCGGCGCGGGGCTTTGCCATGGGCTCGGCGGATGTGGTGCCGGGCGTTTCCGGCGGGACAATGGCCTTTATCCTGGGCATCTACGAAGAGCTGATCGACAGCATCCGCGCCGTCGGCCAGCCTGAATTTGTACAGAGCGTGCTCAAGTTCCGCGTGGCGGCGGCGCTGCGCATTGTCAACTGGAAATTCTTGCTCGCGCTGCTGATCGGCATTGTCGCCGCGGTGTTGACGTTGGCGCCGTGGCTGGAGTGGCTGCTGGAAAATCGACCCGTCTCGCTGTGGAGCTTTTTCTTTGGGCTCGTCCTCGCCTCGGTCCTGGTTGTCGCACAGCGGGTGACGCGCTGGACGCCGCTGAATGGGGGCGTGCTCGTCGTGGGCGCGGTAGCGGCCTTTATCATCGTCGGCCTCGTGCCGGTGGAGACGCCGACAGCGTGGTGGTTTTTAATGTTGAGCGGCGCGATCGCCATCTGCGCCATGATTCTGCCCGGCATCTCCGGCTCGTTTATTCTCGTGCTCCTCAGCAAATATGCCTTTTTCCTCAACGCCATCAACACCCGCGATCTTGTCAGCATTGCGCTGGCGGGCATTGGCGCGGTGATCGGGCTGGTGAGCTTTGCCCAGGTGCTGGGCTGGCTCTTCAAGCGCTACCACGATCTCACCGTGGCGCTGCTCACCGGCTTGATGATTGGCAGCCTGCGCAAAGTGTGGCCGTGGAAAGAGGTGATGCAGTGGCTGGTCGAGGAGAACGGCGAGCGCATTCCGCTGGTCGAAAACAACGTGCTGCCGCAGTTAACCGTCAGCGGCGCATTTAACACGGAGATTCTCGCCGCGCTGGGGCTGATGGCGGTCGGCTTTGTGGTAGTCATTGTGCTGGAGCGGCTGGGAAGCCGAACGGCACAAGCCACCTAGCAGTGCGCCAGTGTTCAGCAGTGCGCCAGTGTTCAACTGGCAGATGGGCCAGAACCCCATCCCCTCTAGAGGGGATGGGGTGACGAGGCTTCGTCGACTAAAAACCAACATGGAGGGGTTGGGGTTCTGCCAGCCGTTCCGTTCGCACCCGTCAAAAGATGTTTGCCAGACTACTGGCGCCGGGTTGCCACCACGCGAGCAGCGATTGGAGATTGGGCGAGCCGTAGATCCCAGCCAATCTTCAACATCCAATTTCTCGCCTCAACGTTTACGTTACCCACCCCTATCTACCCCGATGAACCCCACGCCCCTCATCTCCGCCGTGATCGCCGCTGCGGGCTTTAGCCGCCGCATGGGTCGCTTCAAGCAGCTCCTGCCCTGGGGCGACAGCACGGTGATTGCGACGACGGCGCAAAACTTAGCCGCGGCGGGCGCGACGCCGGTCGTCTGCGTGGTGGGCCATCGGGGGGACGAAGTCGCCGCGGAAGTGCAAGCCGCCTTGCAGCCAAACGTACTGCAAATCGTGTACAATCGGCAGTACGAAAGTGGCGAGATGCTGAGTTCGTTTCAAGCGGGCGTTGATTTTTTGCAGGGGAGCAGAGAGGCGGGGGGACACGGGTGCTTGCTGTCGTTGAGCGATCAACCCCATGTGCCGGTCGACGTGATTCAAGCTATCATCGAGCAGGCACGGCGCACGCCCGATCGGATTGTCATCCCCAGCCACAATTTTCGCCGCGGCCACCCGATCTACCTGCCGCGCTCCCTCTGGCCCGATTTGCTCGTGCTCGGCGCTGATGAAACGCTGCGCACGCTTATCGTCCGCTACGACCACCAAATCACTTACGTCAACGTCGACACCAACGCCATCCTGCGGGACATGGATACGCGGTCGGATTATGAAGCATTACGCAGCAAATCGTAGATTGTGTTGAGGCGCTTTGGTGGATGGATGGGTGACGGTCACTGTCCAAAGACGATTCGTCGGGCCGTCTATTCTGGGACAGTGACAGTCACCAGCGCCGTCGGATTACGAAGCATTGCGCAGCAAATCGTAGATTGTGTTGAGGCGCTTTGGTGGATGGATTGGGTGACGGTCACTGTCCAAAGACGATTCGTCGGACCGTCTATCCTGAGACAGTGACTGTCACCGGCGCCGTCGGATTACGAAGCATTACGCAGCAAATCGTAGATTGTGTTGAGACGCTTTGGTTGGGTATTGAGGCGCTTTGGTGGATGGATTGGGTGACAGTCACTGTCCAAAGACGATTCGTCGGGCCGTCTATTCTGGGACAGTGACAGTTACCGGCGCTGTCGGATTACGAAGCATCAAGCAATAAGCAATAAGCAATAAACCTTATGACTACTATTTACCACCATCTCCAGACCCTCCACAACCAGGATACACCGGTTGCCGTTGCGACGATTACCGACGTAAAAGGCTCGGTGCCGCGCGAAGTTGGCGCGAAGATGATCATCCATCCCCACGGCCAGCACGTGGGCACAGTCGGCGGCGGCTGCGGCGAAGCGGACGTAATCCGCGCCGGGCTGGACGTGATCCAGGACGGCACGCCACGCAACGTCGCCGTTGATCTGACGGAAGATATTTCGATGAACAGCCTGGGCGTGTGCGGGGGAACGATGAACGTCTTTGTCGAGCGGTGGGGAGAAAATGCGTGATTGGGGAGCGGTAATTGGTAATTGGAGACCGGCAACTTAACCCGTCAACCAATTACCAATTACTATTTACCGATTACCACTTTACCCGCGCTCAATTGGAATATCTTGTGATTCGTCCGGCGGGAACTGGACGGCGGCGCTGTCTGTGCTGGTGGGCGCGTGTGATTCGCCCGGCGATTGGGCGCTGGACTGGGCGCTGCGCTCCGCCATTTCGTCGCTCCATTCGTCGAGCTTGTCGCCGAGGGAGCGCAGGCCTTGGGCCAACCCCGCAGTCAAATCTTTAACTGTGTCGCTGCGCTGCATTCGCTCGTTGATATCCTCCGCCACATCTTTTGTCTGCGTGCGCAGATCTTTGGCAGCTTGGCTCTCCCCCGCCTGTTTGAGGCTCTGCTCCACGTTTTGCGCCATCGAGTTCATCGTCTTGCGCACGTCTTCCTCCATGCGATGGCGCTCCGGGCTGCTCCACGCCGTCCGCACCACCTCCACGACTTTGTCGCTCAACCTGCCCAATTCGTCCAGCAAATCTTGATACACGCGCTGGTTGCCGCCAGCTTGTTCGCCAGCGCCGATGTGCATCAGCCCCTCGTCCGTGGGCGTGGGTTCCAGATCGGGATCGCTGTGTGGACGTTGATTCTCTGCCATGATGAGTCTCCTTTGTAGATGTCGCCGCTGTAGATGTTGCTGCTTGTCGCTTTTAGTGTAAAGCGGCCCGCTAACACTACGCAGTAAGCTCGGCAGAGTTTCGCCTACTCCAAAGGAATTTCCCAGCCATCGCCGATAATTTCACCGTCGACGCTTGCCGGGAGCCGCGCGCCGCTTGTCGGCTCGTACAGCCCCGCGCGCAGCCTGGTGATTTCGCCCGGTGCGCTGATGAGATGCTCGGTAATTAGCCGCTCGTCGGGCTGCCAACTGCCCGTGGGCGCGGGACCAGCGACCGTGCGCGGCTCAGCGTCGGCCTGGGCAACGCGCTCGCCGCTGGCGTTTTCGGCGTGGACAAAAATGTGGTGCGGCGGCACAATTGGCTGAAGCACGCGCCAGTGGAGCCGCAAGGTGAGCGCGTCGCCGGCCCCTTCTAAATCGTAGCCGACGAGCTCGGCATGGGTGCCAAACTGGACGGGCGTTTTCAACGCCACGGCGGGCGACGTCTCCGCAAAATTGGCGGTGCGCTGCACCACGCGGATTGTGCCCAGTGGCGTAAAGCGGGCGTCGTCGGCGGCACGTGCGGCGAGCTCGTAATCGCCGCTGGGCAGCGTTGTCGGCAGAAAGATGTCGATGGGCGTTTGCCACAGCCCAACTGCGGCGCTCCCGGCCAGCGGATTGCCCCGCCAACCAGCCACTTCCCGCTCCCCATCCAGCAGCGCCAGCTCAATTTCCGCGTCGACCTCGCCTTCCGTTGCCAGCCAGCCCAGCGTCACGTCGAGCGCCGTACCCGCCAGCACGGGCTCGATCCCTGCCGCGCCCGCGCCTGCGCCGCTGTAGCCGAGCAGCGCCGCGCCGCCGACGGGCAGCGGCTCATCCAATCGCCGGTCGAGCGGAAGGCGCATGGGCGGCAGCGGCTCATCGGGCGCATCGACCTGCACCGTGCCCAGCGCGACGAATTCATCATCCGTCTGCTGGGCATTGCCGACAAGCAACTCACCCGTCCCCGTGCTGCCCACGCCAATTTGGAGCGAGTACGTGCCCGGCGGCAAGCCCGGCGGCACGATCAGCCCGACGTTCCCAATCGTGCGCCCGGGTAGCGGTGCGTTTAGAGCCGTTGTCGCAAGCGTTGCGTAACCGTCGAGCGGCTCGTAGCGGCGGATAACCCGCTGCCGCCCCTGGCTGTCCACCAAGCGCAACGCGACAAAATGTTGCGCGCTCGCCGCATCTGGCAAATCCCAAAGCAGACGCAGAGACAGCGCCTCGTTGGCGCTGACGGTGCGCGCTTCCGCCTCCACCGAAACAAGCGCGATATTGCCCACCGCGCTTTGCCACAAAATGGGCGGGTTTACGAACGACGTAAGCGGATGGGGTCGTTCCCACGCGCTTAGCCGCGTCGTTTCGCTCAGCCAGTCGTTGGCGACGTTGACGGCCTGCTCCTTGAGATGGCGCTCGATTTCAGCGGGCAGCGCGCTCCCAAAGGACAGCGGCGCAGGAAACCAGAGGCGACCCTCGTCCAGCGCACTGTCGAGCGCTTGGGTCACGGCGGGCGACCACTCGACGGCGTCGTCGCTCAGCAGCAGGGGCTGGTTCGCCAGCGCATTGGCGTTGGCAAAATCAAGCGCGTGGCCGTTCGCTGCGGGCGCGCCAAAGTTTGATGTATAGGCGCGCCAGTAACCGACTTGCCACGGGAAAATCGACAGCACGCGGTCGCCTTCCGTACCCTGCTCCACGATCTGCTGGACGACGGGTCGGTAGTCGCGCTCGGTGTAGCGCGGCACGGCAAAGAAGGCCGTTGAGCCCGCTACGGTCACCGCGCCCAGCAGCGCCAGCGCGACTGTGCCACAGCGCCGCATCGTCCGTGTGGACGAAAGCGCACCGTCCGCGGCGGCAGCTAGCCACAGCAAAAAATAGGGCAGCACAACCAGCATCAGCCGCTCGCCTCCTTTGGGAAAGAAGGGGTTGATAAGGTTGATGACAAAACCGATGGCGAGGGGGAAAAGAGTAAGCAGCAAGCAGTAAGCAGTAGTTGATTGTTCGCGAGCGCGGCGCTGAGTAGACGATACCCAATTACCACTTGCCAATCCACCCATTACAAATAGTCCCAACGTGCCAACTACCCCCAAACTCAGCAGGCCCTCCCAGCCCGCGCTGCCCGTTGTCACGTGGCCAGCGGTAAAGGCGCGGAGGTGGCGCAGGGCGTAGCTGAGCAGCGGGAGCGGCGTGTCGGCGTCCGCGGTGACTTTTTGAGCGATGTAGGTGGCGAGGCGGGGCGCGGCGTAGAGCAACCAGGGGGTGTACAAGAGGGCAATGGCGCCGCCCATTGCCAGCAGCTCGAGCGCGGCACGGCGGCTTCTGCGCAGCACCCAGAAGCCATAGACAAAGTGGGCTGCGAGCAGCAGCGCGCCGTAGTAGAGCGTGTAGAGCAGGGCGGTCGCCGTGAGGAAATAGAGGGTGGCGTACAGCAGAAGTTTTCGCGTAGCTATGCAGGAGGGCGCAGCAGCCGCTGGGTGCGGCCCCCGTTCAAGGAGCGTGCGACCCCACGCCGCCGATGCAGGTTCATTGTCGACAAAGCTTCGTAAGCCCGCTCCCCGCGCGCGGGGAGCAGATTTGGGGGAGAGGTCTCGTTTGCTGTGCGTAAAGGTATTTGTTGCGCCGCGCCACCCCACCAACAGCCGCCAGAACAAACCGCTGCTCAACGTGCCCAGCAGCAGCGCCAGACCGTACATGCGCACTTCCTGGCTGTAAAAAATATGCAGTGGGCTGAGCAGCAGCAGCCCGACGGCGATCACGTGCAGCCGCCAGCGACCGGGGAAGAGAGAGCGTGCCAGCCACCAAAAGGCGGGCAGCGTCAGCGCGGCGCAGAGCACGGAAAAGCTGCGCAGGGCAACGGGGCTCGCGCCGGGCAGGCCGAGCGCGTACAGCAGCGCGGTCCAGCCGTGGAGCAGGGCGTAGTAGAGGGGCGGATGAATGTCGCGCGCGGTGAGGGCGAGCATGCGCGCCAGCGGCTCGGTGGCAAAATAAACGCTGTAGCCTTCGTCCCACCAGAGGGGCTGCCAATCAAGCCGGGCAAGGCGCGGGGCGGCGGCAAGGAGGAAGAGCACAAAACCTGCAATTTTCAAGCCCCAATTCCCAACAGCGCTGGTTCGCCAGTTTCGTGCTTGATTCTGCATAAACCACGCCGTCTCTACTGTTGCTGGTAACGAACGTATAGCTCGCGGCGCGGATCGTTTTCGGCAAGCTCAAAGGTGGCGGCGGGTCCAACAACTTCGCCCCCGGCGTTGACCAACTGCACCGCCCACGTTCCCGCAGGCTCGACGCCGGGGAACTCGACCTTTAAATTTTGGAAGCGCTGGCGCGCATCGGCTACGGGCCAGGTAAAGCTGGGCTGGCCGCCAAACGACGTTTCGTTTACGCTCAGCGATTCGCCATTGTGGATGACGCGCAGGCTGTAGTCGGCCAGCGCGCCGCCGTCGCCCACCACGTAGAGGTAGATGCGCACCACGCCGGGCTCGGCGAACTGCTCGCTGTCGGCCAGCGCGAAATCGCCGCTGGCTGAGTCGGCAGCGGGGCCGGTGGCTTGGCCGCCCGCTTGTTCGCCGCCCGCAGCACCCGCGTCGCCGTCGAGCCGTTCGAGATCGCCCTGGGTGTCGACAAATTCATCCACCACCCACACCTCTTCGCCGTCGACGCAGCAAACTTGCCACCACTCGCGCGTGGCGTTGCTGCCGATGATCGAAAACTCGCGCCCGCGCTCGACTTCGGCCACGATCTCAAAGGTCGTGTTGGGGCCGCTGCGTGCGTTGACGACCGGCGCGTTGACCACCGCAATCGGTGCGTTCTCGTCGACTGGTGCAGCGTCGCTTGCCACGGGGCCGCCGGTTTGTGCGCTGCCTGCTGCGCTGTCTGCTTCGGTGTCTGCTGCGCTGTCTGCTTCGGTGTCTGCTTCGGTGGCGGGGCTCGCCCCACCAAAGCGCTCGGTTGGGCCAGCGATGTCGATGAATTCGCCCGTCACCCAGCCGCTGCCGCCCGCGCCTTCGCCCACGCAGCAGATATTCCACCACTCGCCGCTCTCGTTTACACCCACCACCTCGAACGTTTCGCCCGCGGTTACCTCGGCCACGATGTCAAATTCCGTGCCCGGCCCGCCGCGCACGTTGAGAAGCGCACCGCTGACGATGGCGGTGGTGGGCGTGTTGGGGTCGAGCGTTGGCTCGACGTCCGCCTGGGCCGCGGCGTCGAGCGCGCTGGCGGCGGGGGGCGTGGGTGTAAAGGTGGGCTGGGCCGTGCGCACGGGGCCAACCTCCACCGGCGCTTCCGGCGCTGCGCCGCAGCCCGCCAGCAGCAGGGTGACGAAGAGAATTGGGGCCACTACGTTAGTGATCAAAACGGTAACTGGGGAGCGAGAAACCGGGGAGCGAGAAACCGGGGGGCGAGAAACCGGGGGGTGAGAACTGAACAAGTGAGAAACAGAGGGACGAGAATCGGGAGCGCTTATCATTGCGTGCGTTGGGCTTTCCTCAAAGCATTTGGGGCGGGGGTTGGCAAGCATAGCGATGGTGTCGGGGTGCGAAGTTTGTTGAATTTTGGGCGTCATCAGCGCGGTATAGTGCGTCAATACGTCATTTGTCGCAAATTTCACAGGTGCTGCTACCGGATTCGATTCCACGCAACAAAGATTTCACGGTTGGAATTGCTGGGCGACGTTGTAAACTCTTCAATTTCAGAAAGCTGGTTGCCCGCGCCGTCCGTCACCCAGATGCTCCACGTGCCCGTGCCCAGTTCGTCCAGCAGGCTGTCGTCGTCGTTGCGATCTTGGGGGCGATGCTCATACTTGTAATTATAGGGCACGCGGTTGCCTGCACCGGGCGAGCCGCTAAACGAGATTTGTGTGCTGCTGGCCTCTTCGCCCTTGGTGTTTTCGCGGTCAAAGCCCTCGAACTTGACCTCCAGAAAGTAGCCCTCCGCGGGATCGATAGTGTCCACGTTTTGGGCGGGGTTGGCCTGGGCCGGGTCGCCCACGTAGAGCAGCGCCCAAATCGTGAGAAACTGGTTGCTCGTGGGGAAATACTGGAGCCCTTCCGTCTTTTGGAAGGGGTAGATCGTCGCGGTCGGCGTCGGCGTGACCGTGGGCGTGACGGTGAAAGTGGGCGTGGGTGTGGCGGGCGGTGGCCCCGTTGGTTCCACCAGCACCAAGCCCACGGGATCGCCAACCAGATTGACGCCACCTGCCGAAACAAAGACCGACTCTCCACCAACGCAGCAGAGCTGATACCAGTTCCTGTCCGGCGTCTGCCCCACCACGGGGATGGGCAAGCCACCGCTCAACCGCGCGACTTCGGGAAAGCCCAAACCCGGCCCCGTGTATAAAGTTACCAAGCCATTGCCTGGCACTACGGCGTAGGGCGTGGGCGTCAGCGTCGGCGGCGGTGTATTCGTAGGGATGGGGGTAAAGGTCGGCGTGCCGGTGGCGGTGGGCGTGGGCGTCAGCGTTGGCGTTTCGGTGGGCAGGGGCGTGGGCGTGTCGGTTGGCGGCGGCGTGTCGGTGGGGATGGTCGTAGAGGTCGCCGTCGACCCAGGCGGCGGCGTCGCCTGCGCTTGGGCCACGGCCTGGGCGGTGGCCGTCTGCCCCACAATGGCGTCCACCGTCTGCTGGATCACGGGCGTTGCCGTGGGTTGGGGGCTGGGCGTGGACGTTTCGGTGGGCGTTCGCGGCGGGGCCGCCGTATCGGTGGGCGCGACAACGGTAATAGCACCGGGGTCTTGGCCGCTGGGCAGCTGGATCACACCGGGCGTGCCGCCGCTGGGCGGGGTGATAATGATAACGCCACCGATTTCCTCCGGCGTGGGCGTAAAGGTGGGCTGGCGCTCCCGCGTTGGCAGCGGCTGCGTCTCCTCTTGCCCACCGCCACAGCCGGCAGCCAGCAGCAGCGTGCAGAGCAAAATAGCCGATGCTGCGAGAACACCGTAACGCGGTCGCAATTGAGTAGGAAGGAAGCTAATAGACCAGAAGCTAATAGACCAGAAGCTAAGTAGAGGTGGTTGAATCATAAATGCTGCACAAAAAGGGCTTGCCCACGCTGGACAAACCGTGGCGAGTATAGCACGAAAGCGAAGCTGTGCCAAAGCGGTATCGGAACGGGGCTCACTAAAAGCAAATACGGATAAAAAATCTTAACGCGGAGGCGCAAAGGCGCAAGGGTGTTGAAGCGCAGGGGTTGCTGTTGGATAAAGCGTTGTTTCCGGCTACTCACAATCAGTACCAACCAAAATAATCAGTAAGGTATCGCCTTTGCGCCTTTGCGCCTCCGCGTTAAATGTATTGATATCTCCAAGCTTCTCCCCTGTTAACCCCTTACGCTTGCCGACGGTTCCGATGAAAGTCATATGCGATGAAAGCCGTTAAAATTTGTTCAAACCGCGCAGATTTCGTATACTGGAACGATTGCGCAACAATCGTGTTGTGCAACCAACCGCTGCGGTTTGATCCGTTCCGACCTTTGCAGACTCTCTCTTGGAATGCGGGGCCGGGTTGTCGCAGGGAACGCTCGCGGCGCAGCTTGGCAAGCGCTTGCTGCTGGCAACACTTCAAACTGTTGGCGCGTGAATTGGCCAACTATACTTGACCAATTCACACCATAACCTGGGAAGGAACGGTGTCCTGATGGCTCGAACAAAAGTGCTGTTAATCGAGGACGTGCCCAATCTGGGCTTGACGGGTGAAATTCACACCGTCGCGGGCGGCTATGCCCGCAACTACCTGCTGCCGCGCAGCATGGCGATGATCGCCACCAAGGGCGCGCAAAAGCAGGCCGAAGAGATCAAGCAGGCCGGTGTTCGTCGCCGCGCGCAGCAGCGCTCGGATGCGGAGGCGCAGGCCAACGTGATCAACGAGCAGCGGCTGCTCTTCCACGTGCGCGCGGGGGACAACGACCGGCTCTACGGCTCCATCACCTCCGGCGACATCGCCGACCAACTGGAGGAGAAGGTGGGCTTCGAGATTGATCGCCGCCGCATTCAGCTGGGGGCGGCGCTGCGCGATCTCGGCATCCACAACATCGACATCCAGCTCATGCCCGAAGTACGGGCGACCTTTAAGGTAGCCCTGGTGCGCGAGGAGGAGACGTGGGCGGATGCGGAAGCGCGCGTCCAGCAGATCGAGGCCGACGCCCAAGCAGAGGCCGATCAGATGGCGGCGGATGAAATGGTCGCCGAAGCCGAGCGGGCGCGGATCGCGGAGGAAGAGGCGCAGGCCGAAGCCGACGCGGCTGAAGCCGACGCGGCCGAAGCGGACGTGGCTGAAGCGAACGACGAGATGTAGGTCAGTAGGCTGGACAAGAGAATTACCTCAAGCTGCAAAAGCGGGTGCACATTGCGCCCGCTTTTTGTTTACCTCACGGCAGCGGCAGCGCAAACTCCGCCACGTTCTCAAAGCCACCGGGCGTAGTGCGATACAAAATTACGGCCAGCCCATCCACGCCCTCGACCAGTGGTAAGTGGTAGGCATCCGCCAGCGGCACGTCCGTCGACAGCGTGGCGCGGTCGAGCTGGCCGTAGGCGGGGCCGGGGCGATCCTGCTGGAGGATGGCGGCGGGATCGCTTGGTGCGGGCACGGGCGCGCCGCTGCGCGTGGGGCGCAGGCTGATGCGCAGGTCGGCGGGCCAATTGCCCTGCCAGAAGAGCGTGACGTCGAGGGCTTCACCGGTCGCACTGGCAACGGGTGCGTTGGTTGTCGAGAGTGTGTAGCCGCTGAGCGTGACGTTGGTCCGCGGCACGGCGAGGTCGACAGAAAGCGGCGGCGTGGCGGGCGCGAACGCCGCCGCCGACTGAAGCCGCAGCCAATCCGCCGTTTCGCTTTGCACAACAAGCGAAAGCTCACCGAGCTTTGGCTCAATCTCTTCGCGTAGCAGCGGGGCGGCTTGCCACGTGGTAAAGACGGGCTGGCCCGCTGCCAGCATCTGTGCGGCGGCGGTGCTGCTCACTGGTTGTACGTCGGCCCGTATGCGCCAAATATCACTGAGGTATTGAAGAGCGAGGGCGTCGTCCAGCGCGGCGAAGAGCGGGGCGCTGGGCGGGAGCGGCTGGGTAAGGAGGACGCGGGCGCTGTCTAGGGCGCTGTCGCCGGAGCGATTGCGGCTGTCGGCGGCGGGGAGGGAGGCGGTGGTGCGCCAGAGGAGGAGCAGGGCAAGGGCGAAGAATGGAGCGAGTTGGAGGATGCGCCGTGTGAGAATGGAAGAGAATTGTCGATGGTCAACGGTGAATTGCCAATAGTTAATGAGGGCGGCAGCGCCAATCAAGATGAGGGGGTAGAGCGGCAAGATCACCTGGAACCAGTTGCCGTAGCGGTAGGCCCAGCAGAAGGCGAGGTAGAAGGCCAAGGTGGTGTAGAGCAGCGTGGCCAGCTTGCGATCCAGAAAGGCGATGCCGACCACGCCCAGAACCAGCACAATGCTCAGCTCTTGCCACATCAGCTCCGGGAAGCCGCCGCCCCAAAAGGCGCGACCCGGCTCAAAGCCCCACAGCAATTCCTCGCGACCCTGCGCCGTGCTGACAAACGACCAGAACCACGCGCTGGCCGTCGGCCAGCTGCCGCTGCCCCACCATTCGGGATGGGCCGCGCCGCGCAGCCACACGTAGAGGTAGCTCGCAAGCGGCAGCGCCGCCGCGATCACCGCGCCCGCCACGAGACGAGGTCGCCGCAGCAGATGAGGCGCTTGCCAGAGCACCATGCCCATCACCGGCGGCACAATCAGCGCCACGGTGGGCATGTGGGCAAGCGCGAGGCCGCAGAGGAAGGCGAGGAGAAGGAGAAGGCCGGTGGCCGGTAGCTGGTGGTGGTGCGTGGTGCGTGGTGCGTGATGCGTGGACTGCGGGTCACGCCGACTCTTCTTTGCTCCCCTGCTCCCTCTCTCCCCTGCTCCCTTGCTCCCCTGCTCCGCCTCCCGCCACAGCAGATACACGTACACAATCCCCAGCGTGTGCGCGACGGCGCTGCTGTACTGCTCCGTGGTGGTGGCGTAGTACCAGAAGAAGTAGGTGGTGGCGTAGAAGGCGCAGAGCAGCCAAGCAATGAATGAAGATTGGAGATTGAAGAGTGGGTGGGGGACGAAGCCTGGCAAAGAGCGAGCTTGAAGTCGCAAGTTGAGAATTCGGTAAAGCAGCCACAGCGACAGCAGCGCCCACAGCGTGCTGTAGCTGCTGAGGATCGGAATCGGGTTGGCGGGCTGAGTCTGGCCGAGGGCGTCCGCTACCAAGTTGGCGAGGGGACGCAGCGCGTGGAACCAGAGCCAGCCGCCCATGGTGTAGAGTGGGTAGCCCGGCGCGTTGCTGGGCCGCGCCTGCACTTGGGCGTACTGGTGGGTGATCAGGTCGCCGCCCGCGAGTTCGCCTGTCTGGAAGCCGTTGTCTAGCGTGGCGAGGTAGAGCAGCAGGGCGGCCAGGAGCAGGCTGATTTCGCCCCAGCGCCAGCGGCCAAGACGTTGAACAAAGCGGTGGTTCATGGCGCGCTACGTGCTGATTTCGATGCCCGCTTCGGCAAAGCGCTCGCGCACCAGCTCCAGCAGCCGACGCCGCGCCTGTGCACCGCGCCCGTAGGTCGCCTTGGCAAAGAAGGTGAGATTCACGTGGCCGCCGACGATGCCGTCCTCGCTGTAAACCTGTGGCTTTTCGACGAGATCGGGGATTTGCTTGTGCGCCTGCTCGGCCAGCTGCTCCAGGGTATGGATGGCCGTGGCGAGCTGTTCGGGCTTGATCTGGATGTGCAGCGTGGCCAAGCTAAACTTGCCGCGCGCAAAGTTGCGGATCAGCCGAATTTCGCCGTTGGGAATAAAGAAGACCTCGCCGGAGGGCGAGCGCAGCACGGTGGCCCGCAGCTGAATGTCCTCCACCGTGCCTTCGACACCGCCCAGCCCCATTGTGCCAAAGACTTCAATCTTGTCGCCGATGCTAAAGCGATCCTCGAAGAGGTAGACAACGCCGCTCAAGTAGTCGCTAACGAGCGGGCGTGCGCCCAAACCCAACCCGGCGCTGAATAGGCCCAAGAAGGTCAACAACCCGGCAAAGCCCGTGAAGAGGCCGAGCGATGCAATGAGCGCAATCAGAAAAAGGATGGCGCGGGTGAGATCGCTGCTGAGGCTGCGGATCGTGTTGATGCGGCGCTCGCTTAGCTGGTGACGCCGCCGCGCCTGCGCCCACGAAACGGCGGCGCGGCGCACGAGGCGCGGCAGCAGCAGCGCCAACAACCACGCCACCGTAAAATAAATTACAATCAGGATAAGCCGACTGGGGAGCAAGGTGAGAAAAGACCAATTCATGGCGGTAGGCTAGCACGCCGGGGCCGTTGCCGCCAAGTTTGCGCCGCTGTCGCGCGCATTCAGCAATTCCAAATCCAGAAGAATTCCAACGAATTCTGCGAATTGAGCAGATTAATGCGGATTGTTTAACGTTGCAATTTTGAAATTCGTCTTTACCCGACTGATCCGCTACCCGGCTGATCCGCTGCGTCCGCTAGCCAAATCTGGAACTGCTGGCGCGCATTTTGGCCGCTTGCAAAAATTTTCTGTACCCCATACAATGCCGCAACTTTACGCCCGGCAGACCGAGCAACCAACTCAGCAGAAGGGAACGCACGTCAAGTGCGATTAAAAGTTTACAACAGGGCTGGTTTCGATACGGAAACCACGTGTGAAGGTAAAGGGAAGTTGCAGAAGAAAAGCGACGGAAGAATGATTTAAGAGGGCACGAAGAAACACAAAGAGAGGCATGTAAACCCTCTTCCTTCGTGCATCTTCGTGCCCTTTGTATATCAACCTGAAATCGGCTTGAGCGCAACCCGTACTTGGAGTGATGATTCGAGGATTTGTATGAATGACGACTTACGCAACAAGCAATTTTTGGACGGCGATTCCGCCTTTGCCCATCTGCGCCGCCCGCTAATCGGCGTACCGATGGGGCGCGAGCATTCGGCGCGGATGCACGGGCTGCCGCTCTATATCATGAATCAGACCTACGTGCGCGTGCTGGAAACGGTCGGCGCGCTGCCGGTGCTGATTCCGCTGAGCATGAGCGAGGCGACGCTGCGCGGAACCTTTGAGCGGCTGGATGGGCTGTTTCTGCCCGGCGGCGAGGACATCGAGCCGCACCACTACGGCGAGCAACCCCACGAGCGCCTCGGCGCCACCGATCCCGAGCGCGACCGCACGGAAATGTTGCTCACCTCCTGGGCGCTGGAAACGCAGATGCCGCTGCTGGCCGTCTGCCGCGGAATGCAGCTGCTCAACGTCGTTTGCGGCGGCACGCTCTGGCAAGATTTAGCAAGCCAGCGCCCTGATTTAGCCAAGCATGACTTTGTCCCGCCCACCTACCAGCGCTACCGCATTTGCCACCACATTCACATCGACAGCGAGAGCCAGCTGGCGCACGCGCTCGGTCGCTCGCACGAGATCAATTCGATGCACCACCAGGCGGTGAAGCAGCTCGGCATAGGCTTAAAGGCCGTGGCGAAGGACGAGGCGGGCGTGGTCGAGGCAGTGGAAATGCCGGATGCGCCGTGGGTGGTCGGCGTACAGTGGCATCCGGAGGAATTGGCGAAGACGGATTCGTATAGCGCCCGCCTCTTTGGTGACTTTGTCCACGCCGCCGCTGGCGATTGGCGCAGCGAACGGCGATTGGCAGTGGTTCAAGCCAAGGATTACCACGAGGTTGTCGAACCACCTGCCGCCGAGTTGTCGGCTGAGATTTCAGCGAAGCAGCCAACGCTGTTGCAGTAATCGATGTGGAAAGTGCAAAACGTAGCAGGCAACTGCTGGAGGAGCGCGCGCGGCCCCGTGTGCACGGGCCGCAACCGAGTAGAAGTCGAACACGAGGGGTCGATCCTACGTGGACCAACCCGCCACGCGTCACCTCCCCTCCATGGTCTATCTTCTCCATGGTCTATCTTAGAGCCAATACCATTCAAATAAGCGCAGTTGGGCCGTTTGCCACCACCGGCGACGAATGAATTCATCGCCTATCCTGCGAAGTGCGCTGAAGCGCACTGGAGATGGCCCCTCCAACGCGCTTCAGCGCGTTTGGCCAATCAGGCGGGCAATTCATTGCTCGCCTGTCGCTGTTGACCAGCTAACGCTTACTTGAACAGTATTGATCTTAAAGTACGTGCAAAATGAAAGCAAGAGTTCGCGGCCCAAGTGACTGTCACTGTCCATAGCCGGACAGCTTGCCCCATTTTGTCTGGACAGTGACTGTCACTGGCTCCTCAAACTCCTGTTCTCGACGCAACTTTACTTTAGAGCCCAATTTCCGCCAAAAAATCCCGATTGCGCCGCGCGCTCTCCTTTGGCGTGCCCATTCCCGGCAGCACGTCCTGCTCAACGACGACCCAGCCGTCGTAGCCAATCGTCTCCAGCGTCTCGCGCACGGCGAGAAAGTTGACATCGCCGTGGCCCAGCTCGCAAAAGACGCCCCGCGCCACGGATTCGACGCCGTTCCACTCGCGGGAGCGCGACTGCTCCGCCACCAGCGGATCGTGGTCCTTGAGGTGTACGTGCCAGATACGGTCGGCGTGCTGCTGGATCCCTTCGAGGGGATCGCCGCCAGCAAAGCGCCAGTGGCCCGTATCGAAGACCAAGCCCAGCACGTCGGGGTCGGTGAGATCAAGCAGCTTGGCCGTTTCGGCGGGCGTCTCGATCCACGTGCCGATGTGGTGGTGGAAGACGGTGCGCAGTCCCGTCTCGCGCATCACCGATTTGGCTACGTGGTTCGCTCCGTGCGCAAACGTTTGCCATGCCGCCTCGTTCATTGCGTGCTCCGGCTCAATGCGACCGGCGTGGTGGGTGCGCATCGGATCAAGATAGGGATCGTTGCCCAACACGACTACATTGTGCTCGCCGCCGACTTCGGCCAGCAGCGCTGCCGTGCGTACCGCTTCGGCCTCGTCCCGTTCGAGCTGTGCTGGGTCGTGCAGGTGGACGCTGACCCAGGAGCCCAGCAGCTGTAGATTGCGGCGCGTCAGCGCATCGCACAGCGCGTGGGGGTCGGTGGGCATAAAGCCCCAATCGCCCAGCTCCGTGCCGCGGTAGCCCGTGGCCCGAATTTCATCCAGCACGTGAGCGTAGCCAAACCGCTCACCTTCAATGTTCTCGATTACGCCCCACGAGCAGGGCGCGTTGCCAACCTGAATCATGTCGTTGCTCCTGATGGTTGCAAATGCCAAAAGCAGGGTCGGGGTTTAGATGCCGCCGACGATAAGTAAAGTTAGAGATTGGTGACTGGAGATTAGAGACCGGTTGATTTGTCCAACAACCCAATCTCTAATCACCAATCTCTAATTGCGGCAAAGATATATCAGTTCGACCCACTTCCCGCTTCTAAAACGTCCGGCTCCACTCCTGCGGCCAGCGCTCGACCACAACCTTCGTCTGCGTGTAAAATTCCACGCCGTGGTGGCTCTGCCCGTGCAGATCGCCGAAGAATGAGTCGTTCCAGCCGCTAAAGGGGAAGTAGGCCATCGGCGCAGCCACGCCAATGTTGATGCCGATGTTGCCTGCGTCCGCCTCGTAGCGGAACTGGCGGGCGACGGCCCCGCTGCCCGTAAAGATACAGGCCATGTTGCCAAACGCCCGGTCGTTGACCAAGCGAATCGCTTCGTCGATGTCGCTGGCGCGCAGGATACTGAGCACCGGGCCAAAAATTTCTGTGCGCGCGATCTCGCCCTGCGGCGGCACGTGATCGAGCACGGTGGGAAAGGTGAAGTAGCCCTCCTCATAGTCGCTGACCCGCTTGCCCCGCCCGTCGACCACGACGCGCGCACCTTCGTCCACCCCTTTGCCGATCAGCCCCTCGATGCGCGCCTTGCTCTCCGCGGTGATCACCGGCCCCATCTGCGTGCCCTCGTCCAGCCCGTAGCCGACCTGTCGCGACGCTGCCACATCGGCCATCTGCTCCACAAAGAGATTCTGTGCCTCGCCCACCGCCACGGCCACCGAGGCGGCCAGACAGCGCTGCCCCGCGCAGCCAAAGGCCGAATCGGCCATGATCTTCGTCGTCATCTCCATGTCCGCATCGGGCATGATGACGACCGGGTTCTTGGCCCCGCCCTGGCACTGGGCGCGCTTGCCGTTGGCCGCTGCCCGCTGGTAGACGTACTTCGCCACCGGCGTCGAGCCGACAAAGCTGATCGCGCGCACCGTTGGGTGATCCAGCAGCGCGTCGACCGTTTCCCGGCCGCCGTTAACGAGCTGGAGCACGCCGGGCGGGAAGCCCGCTTGGTCGATCAGCTCGAACAATTTCTGGCTGCTCATCGGCACCTTCTCGCTCGGCTTGAGCAAGAAGCAGTTGCCCGTTGCCACGGCATAGGGCAGAAACCAGAGCGGAATCATGGCCGGGAAATTGAAGGGCGTAATTGCCGCGACCACGCCCAACGGCTGGCGAATCATGTGCTCGTCGATGCCGCGGGCAATGTCTTCGTTGTTCGTGCCCTGCATCAAGATCGGCATCCCACAGGCGACCTCGACATTTTCGATGCCGCGCTGGAGTTCGCCCACGCTTTCGGCCAGCGTCTTGCCGCTCTCGTTGGTAATGATGCGGCCAAAGTCGTCGCGCGCTTGCTCCAGCAGCGTCTTGAGTCGGAAGAGCGGCTGAATCCGCTCGCCGACGGGCGTGCGACGCCATTCGGGAAAGGCCGCGGCGGCTTTCTGCACCGCCTCGTCAACTTCCGCGCCGGGGCTGAGCGGCACGGTGGTGATGGCCTCTGCCGTGGCCGGGTTGACCACATCGAGGTAGCTGCTGGCGTTGGAGCGCGCCCAGCCGCCGTTAACATAGTTTAGCAGTTGTCCGGTTGTGTTCATGTTCATTTCCTTTGAGAAAACGTTTGCCCATCCCAATAAAATGAAGTAGACATCAGATTCGAGTAACCGTTGCGCACATTATTGCGCACATCGGGTGGCGCTTCCGGTTCAACTCGCGTTGATTCCTACTCGTTTTTCAGTCCCTAATCGTACTCTTCCAGTGCTGCCGTCGTACTGCTTAGAATTACGGATCTCTACTTTCCCTACCGAAAAACTTGATCAAGCTGAATGCGAATCCTCGTTGTGGGATCGTGAAGCTCGCCTTTTGTGAAGACCTGCGGCTCTTCACCAGGCAAATAAACCGCAATGAGTTTCAGCGTCGGCTCGACGAGCCAAGCCGACTGAACACCTGCCGCTAAAAGGCGCTGAATTTTGTTGACGAGTTCCTGCGTACCCTGCGTTGGCGACTGAATTTCGATGGTCGTCAGCGGCATCTCAATCGCACGAATTTGATCGTTTTGCCAATCCAGCGTGAGCTTGGGGTATATACAAACATCCGGCGTCGCTGCTGGGGTGAGATCAAGTGTTAGTTCACTCACGGGCGTATATTCTTCGTAAGCATCAAGCGCGACAATCAAGCGTGCTTGCACAACACCGTGATTCATGCTCGGCATCGGCTTTCCTCTTTCGTTTTCATACTCGGAAACTGCCTCAGGCGGCGGCATCGTAGCCATCTTGACCTCCCAATCGATCATGCAAAATCAATAGCGACAGTATACCACGAGTCGTTGACGAGCCAACTTGCTTTGAGCAGAGAAGAAAGAGTGAAGAATAAAGATTGGGTACGTGAGGATATGGGTCAATCAACGTGGCTTTTGATATTATCACGCAGTCGACCTAATTTTTTCTTCGACTGCATCTATTCAGCTGTCGACAGATTCTGGGAACGGATTAAACGGATGCAGCAGCATCAATCTGTTCAGTCGGGTGCAGCCCACCAATCAATGGCTGAAGCGAGCTCGGCGACTCATAATCCGTTCCGAAAATCCGTTGACAGGTTCTCCAACGCATTCTTAATTAGACAACGAGGCTTCAACACGGAGACGCAAGGACGCGGAGAGAAGACCGTTGACGAACAACGCTTTGCGCCTCCGCGTTAATTCGCTCAATTTCTCGAAGTCAGTTGTCGTACGAAACAGCTATCTTCAGTTTTTACAAATAATACCGCTCCCGCACCCGCATCTCCGCCCACTCCTCCCGTGCCGCGTTCACCCCGTCCACCTCGCTGACCTCCGCCACGGGCACGTCCCACCAGCTTTCGTAGTTTGGCACGCCAACATAGCGATCGTTGCGAATGTAAATGACGGTGGTACGGTTAATCGATTTAGCCGCGTCCAGCGCGTCGACAAACTCCGCGTAGCCTTCGCACTCGATGACGTGCGCGCCCAGGCTGCGCGCGTTGGCCGTTAAATCCACCGGTAGCGCCTCGGCGTCTTCGGCACTGTCATCCGGTAGGCCACCGTTTTCGGGAAAGACGAAGCGCGTGCCAAAGCCCTCGCTGCCCAGCGAGCGGCTGAGCGCGCCGATGCTCTTGTAGCCGCTGTTGTCCATCAGCACAATTGTGAGCTTGTAACCCTCCTGCACCGAGGTTGCGATGTCGGCGCTGAGCATCAGGTAGCTGCCGTCGCCCACCAGCACGTAAACTTCGCGCTCCGGATCGGCCATCTTGACGCCCAGCCCGCCCGCAATTTCGTAGCCCATGCAGCTGTAGCCATATTCGAGGTGATACTGCTTCGGGTGTCGGCTGCGCCACAGCTTGTGCAGATCGCCCGGCAGGCTGCCCGCGGCGCAGACCATCACCGCCCCCGGATCGCCCACGTCGTTGACCGCGCCGATCAGCTCGCCCTGGCTAACAAGCGGCCGGTGGCGAATGTCGTAAATCCGCTGCACCTCGCTCTCCCACTCGTCGTGCAGCGCCACGGCTTCCCGTTGATAATCCGCGCTCGTCGACCAGCCCTCCAGCAAATCACCCAATTCTTCGAGCGTGACGCGCGCGTCGCCGACCACGGGCAGCGCGCTGTGCTTGTGCGCATCAAATTCGGCGACGTTGATGTTGATAAAGCGCACATTGGGCTGCTGAAAGGCCGTCTTGCTTGCTGTCGTAAAGTCGCTGTAGCGCGTGCCGATGCCAATCACGAGATCGGCCTCCTTCGCCAGCCGATTGGCCGCCAGCGTACCCGTGACGCCGATGGCTCCGGCGCAGAGCGGGCGGTCGAAGCGCAGGCTGCCCTTGCCCGCCATCGTCTCGCCGACGGGGATGCCCGTTTGCTCCACAAATTGGCGCAGCGTTTCCGTCGCCTCGCTGTAAATCACGCCGCCGCCCGCAACAATCAGCGGTCGCTCGCTGGCGCGAATCCATGCCGCTGCCTGCTCTAGCACAGCGCGATCCGCCCGGCTGCGCGGAACGTGCCAGATTCGTTTATCAAAGAGCGCGGTGGGGTAATCAAAGGCCTCGGCCTGCACGTCCTGCGGCAGCGACAGGGTAACCGCGCCCGTCTCCGCGGGGCTGGTCAGCACGCGCATCGCCTCCGGCAGCGCCGTGATAATCTGTTCGGGCCGGTTGATGCGATCCCAATAGCGGCTGATGGGGCGGAAGCAGTCGTTGACGGAGAAATCTTGGCTGTGCTCGGACTCCAGCTGCTGCAGCACGGGTGCCACGTTGCGCCGCGCAAAAATGTCGCCCGGCAGCAGCAGCACGGGCAGCCGGTTGATGGTCGCGCCCGCGGCGGCGGTGAGCATGTTGGTCGCACCGGGGCCGATGGAGGAGGTGCAGACGAGCGTTTGCAGCCGATTCTGCATCTTGGCAAAGGCCACCGCCGTGTGCACCATTGCCTGCTCGTTGCGCGTCTGGTAGTAGCGAAAATCGGGGTACTGGTGCAGCGCCTGCCCGATGCCCGCTACGTTGCCGTGGCCAAAGATGCCAAAGCAGCCCGCAAAGAAGGGCCGCTCCACACCGTCGCGCGCGACGTGTTGTTGCTTGAGAAATTGGATAATGGCCTGGGCCACCGTCAAGTGAATCGTCCCGTCGCTCATGCTGCTCTCCTTACTCCAGCCCACCGCGCGTCTCGACAAAGGCCATTACCTCGTCGAGCGTCGGCATAAAGTTCGCGCAGCCGTGCTGCGTTACCACGATAGCGCCGCAGGCGTTGCCCAGCCGCGCCGCCCTGCGCCAATCCCAGCCCTGGATGAGGCCGTACAAAAAGCCCGCCCCAAAGGCATCGCCCGCGCCCAGAATGTTCTGCACCTCGACGGGATAGCCCGGCGCGTCGATGCGCTCGCCGCTGGTCAAGTGCACGCGCGCCCCCTGCGACCCAATCTTCTCGATCACGGCCTTGGGCCCCAGCGCCAGAATTGCGTCGATGGCCGCGCGCACATTGCCGCTCACCCGCGCATCCGAAATCTGCGAGTGGGTCAGCGACAGCTGCCCCGCATCCACCAGCGCGGAGGCATTTAGCTCGTCCTCCGTCCCAATCACCACGTCCACCAGCGGCATCACCGAGCGCACGACGACGCCAAAGGCGCGCGGGTCGTGCCACTGATCGGGGCGAAAGTCCACGTCGAAGATGACGTCCGTGCCGCTCTGCTTAGCGAGTTGCGCCGCAAACATGGTCGCGCTGCGGCTGGGCTCCCGGCTCAGATTCGTCCCCGCAAATTGAAAGACTTTGCTTTCGGCCACGGGCGCGGCCAGCACGTCGTCGATGGTCAGCTCGATGTCCGCACAGTTATCGCGGTAGTAGACGAGCGGAAACTTGTCCGGCGGCTCGATGCCCAGCACGACGGCGCTGGTGCGGTGGCCCGGCTTGCGCGGGCTAAACTGGGTATCGACGCCTTCTTTGTCGAGAAAGTTGAGGATAAAGTCACCGACCGGGTCCGCGCCCAGGCCGGTCAGCAGCGCCGATTTGAGGCCGAGCCGCCTTGCGCCGACGCTGATGTTGGTCGGCGAGCCGCCGACGTAGGCGGCGAAACTTTGGATGTCAACAAAGGGCGCGCCGACATCGTTGCTGTAGAGGTCGATGGAGGAGCGGCCCATGTGGAGGGAATCGTAGAGGTGAGAAGACATGGTGCGTAGTGCGTGGTGGATTTGAGAAAATGGAAAATGTGGTGACGCGCCAAATAGGTCGGCCCGTTGGGTGCAGCGATAAGGTGGTCGAGTGCAGCGCACGGCATATTTGTTGGTCGCTAGGCGATCACGCCTGATGCCGTGCAATGCACTGGGCCTGGACCGTCTTTTCCTCTGGTCAGGATTTTGACCCGGCTCGTGCCGTCTCTGCTCGCTGCCTCATATCTTTAAGATTCCCCTCCTTTTGACTTCTACGAAAGAATCTCGCGGCGTTGGTTGATTAAAGTAAAGTTGCTTCGAGAACAGGGGTTTGAGGAGCCAGTGACAGTCACTGTCCAGACAAAATGGGGCAAGCTGTCCGGCTATGGACAGTGACAGTCACTTAGGCCGCGAACTCTTGTTTTCATTTTGCACGCACTTTAGGTGGTGTAGATCGTCAAGCACGCGGAGCGAGCACGCCCACGTGCGAACGGGCACGCGAATTTTGCCTGTCTTCTGTCGATCCAGCACGCGGGCGTATTTATTCCGCAACCTCGATGATAATGTTCGGCTCGTTTACCGGCGCTGCCTGCCCATTCGACAGCAGGAAGATACCTACCCCGATTAGGGCAATGCCGGTAAAAGTCGAGCCCACGTTCCACGTGCCGGTGCGTTCAGAGCGCTCGCCCTCCAGCCGATTACCAAAGGCCGTCAGCTCCCACACAAAGTCCTTGGCAAAAATGTTGAGCAAACCAATAATAATTAGTACCCCGCCCACAATTCTAGCAAATGTCATAGCCATTCCTCCCTGAAGCCTGAATAGTCAAACAGGCGCTGGTCACTTGTCGAGCGTAAGGGCGTAAAATCTCATGCCCCTACTCAATACAGCGGCAACCGCTCATCCATCGACCGATAGCTCTCCTTCACCCACGAGTAGGCCGGATCATCCCGGTTCGCCAGACTTTGCGCGCTGCCCGCCAGCACGTTCAAATAATAGGTCGTATACCCCGGCGCGCTGGTGACCGGGTGGTAGCCCTCCGGCACGAGCACGGCCTCGCCGTTGCCCACCTTCACCAGCGCGTCAATCGGCGTGCCCGCCCGCTGCAAGGGCGACGTCTCGCCCGTGTAGACGCGCTGGTAAGCGTAGCCTTCGGGCCTGTCAATTTTGTAGAAGTA
Organism: Caldilineaceae bacterium; assembly: GCA_965213535.1. GTDB lineage: Bacteria > Chloroflexota > Anaerolineae > Caldilineales > Caldilineaceae > JBCCFC01. The sequence goes on along the minus strand of OZ243888.1, from coordinate 2,779,893 downwards.
GACTTCCTCCAGGTCGGCCTCGATTAAATTGCCCTCCCCGTCCTCGACGTGAACGTCGTGCTTGTGGGGTGGGTAGGAGCTCCAGTTGCCGCTGGGGGTGTAGACTTCGACGAGCACCAGCCGCTGCACGGGCGAGCCGGGCGGCAGCAGGTCGTTGATTTGGCGGCTGACGTTGTCGCCGCCGCGCACGGAGACGGGCACGTCCTGCGGCTGGATCAGCCACGGCTCGTGATCCTCGTCCGTCGGTGCCCAGGTGACGGCGAACTCGCTGTCGGCGGCGGCGTGGACGGTGAAGGGGGTGCGGCGCGGCAGATAGAGCGCGGTGGCCGCGCTGTGGAAGACGCTCTCGCGGCGCAGGTCGCCCCACTCGCCGCGGTTGGAGGCAACGCTGAGGTCGCCGCTGAGCAGGACGAGGGCCAGCTCGTTGTCGCCTGTGTCAAACGACCACGCGTCGCCCGCGTTGAGCTGGCGTACCTGGAACGAAATAAATTCCCAGCCCGCCGATGCGGGCGTAACATCGAGCAGCAGGCCTGAATCGGCGGGCTGGGCAAGCGGGCGCACAAGGAGATTGTCGGCTGTATACTGCATGGGTTTTTCGTTGGCGGTGGCCTGTTGGTGGCCTGTTGGTGGTGGCCTGTTGGTGGTAAATAGAGGAGCATGCTTTGGTGGGAAGGACTTTACACAAGGGCGCGTGCTCTGTCAACTTGGGATTTGGGGTATCACTGACTATGTGCTTGCCGCATGGCAGCGATTCGGGCATACTTTGGTCGACATCCAATAAACACTTAGGAGAACCATCATGGCTCGCTTCAACCACCTGAAGGGCTGCTTTGGCCTGCTGCCGACGCCCTACCGCGACGACTACGAAATCCACCTGCCGGACCTGCGCGCCGCGGCCAACTTCTGCTGCGAGAGCGGGCAGCACGGCATCGTTTGGCCGGTGATGGTTGGTGAATTTTACTTTTTGGGCGAAGAAGAGCGGCTGCGGGGGCTGGACGCCGTGCTGGAAGAGGTCAACGGGCGCTTGCCCGTGGTCTTTGGCTGTTCGGGCGTGTCGCTGCCGCAGGTGCTGCTCTTTGCGAGAGCCGCCCAGCAGGCGGGCGCCGACGCCATCATCGCCATGGCCCCGGCGCGCACAAACCAGGAAATTGCGATGGAAATGTTCCGGCGCATGGCCGACGCCTACGACGGGCCGATCATTCTGCAGAACGCGGGCATGTACGCCCCGCTCACGGGCGAGCAGATTGCCGGGCTGATCGAGGAAGTGCCGTCGATTGAGTACGTCAAGGAGGAGCGCCCGCCCGGCCCCAAGCACATCGCCGAAGTGCACGAGCTGGTCGGCGACAAGGTGAAGACCATCTTTGGCGGGGCGGGCGGCAGGTTCCTGCCGGACGAGCTGCGGCGCGGGGCCGACGGCTGCATGCCCGCCTGTGAAATGGCCGATCTGCTGGCCAAGGTGATGGAATTGTGGTGGGATGGCGACAAAGCCGCCGCCCGTGCGCTGCACACCCGCCTGCTGCCGCTGATCAACCTGGAGAGCCACCCCTTTATGCGCTACCTGCTCCAGCGCCGCGGCGTCTTCACCACCACCGTCGAGCGCGCGCCCAACCCAGCGCAGGCGCTCAACAACGACGACAAGCGCGAAATCTCGACGCTGCTTGCGGCGATCGAGGATGAGGTGGAGCACTATCCCTTTGGGCCGGCGTAGGAAAGCCCGTCGAGTGCGCTGCACGGCGTCCGTCAAGCCGGCAGGCGAACCCTCGCTCACGCCGTGCATTGCACTGGTTAGGATCATCAAGCAAGGTTGGTTTACGACGTTCGTCTGTAGCGTTGGTTGGATCGCAAGTACACGCACGGCGTGCACGATCTCTCGTGCTGCACGCAACTGAGCGCCCTGCAATGCACTTGCCCGGCCTATCGTGCTGCACCCAACGGGGTCGACAGGCCCCCTTCCCCCGCTGCGGGGGAAGGGACGGGGATGGGTGTCGGCCCATTCAGCAAGAAACAAAAAGGCCGCTGGTAAACCCAGCGGCCTTTTTGCACCCAACTATCCAAGGAGATGTACCCAAGGAGAAAACTGCTCCCACCTGTTTAATCGCTGTGGCGCGCAGAATCCTTCGCGCAATTTGCGAATTCGCAAAAATTCATTTTTGCAGTTGTACATTTGTTCCACCCATCGCCCGAACAAGTAGCAAAATCACGCGAAATGCGCTATAATTCACCCATTCACAAACGGTTAAATTATGTGCCTCGGCACTAGCAACGAGCCGGTAGTTCCCCGACGGATTGCCAGCTTGATTTTGGAGACATCAACGAATGGACGGACAAGATTTTCTCAACGGCGACGGCAGCGACGAGGGCAACCTTGACGGCAACCTGGATAGCAACCTCAACGACGGCGTGGATGACGGCCCCAACGACGACGGCCACAGCGTGGACGCCAGCGCCAGCGCGCCGCTCAACGGCGCGACGCCGAGCGACGAACTGGTGACCAACGTGGCGCTGGACGCGGACGGCAACGGCTACATCAACGGCGTGCTCGTGGGCAACGTGCGCGGCATCTCGATTTCGGATGAGATGCGCACCTCGTTCCTGGATTACGCCGTGAGCGTGATCGTGGCCCGCGCGCTGCCCGATGCGCGCGATGGGCTCAAGCCGGTGCATCGCCGCATTCTCTACGCCATGCACGACATGGGCTTGCAGCCCAACTCGTCGTACAAGAAGAGCGCGCGTATTGTGGGCGAAGTCTTGGGCAAGTACCACCCCCACGGCGACGGCGCCGTCTACGACGCGATGGCGCGCATGGCGCAGGACTTTTCGCTGCGCTACCCGCTGGTCGATGGGCAGGGCAACTTTGGCTCGGTGGACGGCGACAGCCCGGCGGCTATGCGCTACACCGAGGCGCGGCTGTCGCGGCTGGCGACGGCCATGCTGCAGGACATCGACCAGGACACCGTCGACTGGGGCACGAACTTTGACGATTCGCTGGAGGAGCCGCTCGTGCTGCCCGGCATGTTGCCCAACCTGCTGCTCAACGGCACCAGCGGCATCGCCGTGGGCATGGCGACCAACATCCCGCCGCACAACCTGCGCGAAATCGCCGACGCGATTGTCTACATCGTGGACAACTGGGCGCGGCGCGACGACATTGCGCTGGACGAGCTGATGCACTTTGTCAAGGGGCCGGACTTTCCGACCGGCGGCATCATCCTGGGCAACGAGGGCGTGCGCCAGGCGCTGGCGACGGGTCGCGGGAGAGTGATCACCCGCGCGCGCACCGAAATCGAGGAGATGGACAACGGGCGCTTCCGCATTCTCGTGACCGAGATTCCCTACCAGGTCAACAAGTCGACGCTGATCGAGAAGATCGCCGAACTGGTGCGTGCGGGCAGGCTGGAGCATATCAGCGACCTGCGCGACGAGAGCGACCGCACCGGGATGCGCGTCGTGATCGAGCTCAAGCGCGGCGCTGCGCCCAAGAAGGTGCGCAACCAGCTTTTTAAGCAGACGCAGCTGCAAACCTCCTTTGGCGTCAACACGCTGGCCCTGGTCGACGGCCAGCCGGTCACGCTCGGTCTGCGCCGCGCGCTCCTGGTCTACATCGACCACCGCGTCGAGGTGCTGACGCGCCGCACGGAGTATCAGCTGGGGAAGGCGAGGGAGCGGGCACACATTCTCGAAGGGCTGCGCATTGCGCTGGAATTCCTGGATGAGGTGATCCGCACGATCCGCGAATCCGAGAGCGCGGAGGTGGCGCGCACGGCGCTGATGGAGCGCTTTGGGCTGTCGCAGGTGCAGGCGCAGGCGATTTTGGACATGCAGCTGCGGCGCTTGGCCGCGCTGGAGCGGCAGCGGATCGAGGACGAGTACCAGGAGATCATGGCGCGCATCGACTACTTAGAAGGCTTGCTCGCCGACCCGACCAAGATTCTGGCGCTGATCCGCGAGGACATCCTCGACCTCAGGGAAAAATACGGCGACGAGCGGCGCACGCAGATTCTGGCGGGCGCGAGCGGCGACTTTAACGAGGAAGACTTTATCACCCAGGACAATGTGCTGATTTCGTACAGCGCGGGGGCCTACATCAAGCGCGTTTCGGCTTCGGAATTCCGGGCGCAAAATCGCGGCGGGCGCGGCGTCAAGGGCATGTCGACGCGGCAGGAGGACGAGGTGATCGACCTCTTCTTTGCGCGCACGCTCGACAACATCCTCTTCTTCACCGACAAGGGGCGCGTCTACAGCAGCCGCGTCTACGAGCTGCCGGAGGGGAGCCGCACCTCGCGCGGGGCCCACGTCGCCAACATCCTGGCGATGATGCCGGGTGAAAATGTCGCCACCATGCTGGTGATTCCCGACTTCGATGACGCCGAGTACGTGACGCTGCTGACGCGCAAGGGGCGCATCAAGCGCATGGCGCTCAACGCCTTTCGCAACGTGCGCACCAACGGCGTAATCGCCATGAACCTGGACGACGACGACGCGCTCAACTGGGCACGGCTGACGGACGGCGACGAAGAGTTCATCGTCGTCACGCGCGGCGGCAAGGCGCTGCGCTTCCACGAGGAGCAGGCGCGGGCCATGGGTCGCACCGCCGCGGGCGTGATGGCGATTCGGCTGCTGGGCGACGACGAAGTGATCAGCTTTGACGTGGTCAAGCCGGAGAGCGACCTGCTGGTGCTGCACGAGCGGGGCTGGGGCAAGCGCGTGCCGCTGGACGAGTACAGCGCCAAGGGTCGCTACACCCAGGGCAACTGGACGACCGACCACCGCCGCCTCGACGAGATCGGCCAAATTGTCGCCGCCCGCGTCGTCCACGCCAGCGACCAGATCACCGTGATCACGACCAACGGCATCGTCATGCGCACCCCGGTCGAGGGCATCAGCCAGTACGGTCGCGCCACGCGGGGCGTGCGCATCGTCAACCTCGGCGAGGGCGATTCCGTCGCCGCGCTGGCGGTGCTCAACCAGAGCGATTTGGAGCGGCAGATCGACGCCGAGGAGGAGGGTGAGTCGCCCGTGCCTGATGGTGAGGCGGTGCTGGAGGTGGCGCTGTCGCCGGACGTGGAGGTGGAGGATGTGATGGTGGCGGGCGTTGAGGAAGTGGCGGACGAGTAGGTCATGGAGTATGAGTGGGATGAGGCAAAGAACGAGCGGAATATTGCCGAGCGTGGTATATCATTCGCATATGCTAAACGCGTATTCGCTGATCCTCAAATTGAAACATCTCAAGATGCGAGGCGTGACTACGGGGAGCCGCGATATGTGACCGTCGGCCACATTGAAGGTAGATTGCATGTGGTTACTCATACGCCACGAGAAGAGAACGTTACCCGAATTATCAGTGCGCGGAAAGCGAACCGAAGAGAGCAGCGAAACTTTGAGGCTTTGAAGAAGGAGTAATTCGATGGGTAAAATTATTCGTCAGACGCTGGATGATGAGCCAGTGCAATTGAGTGAAGAGGAGCTGCGTCGCATTGATGAACTGGCAGAAAAAGGTGGCGAAACCTATTACGAAGATACGCCGCCACTAGATGACGAGTTCTTTGCGAATGCGAAATGGGTCTCATTTCCCGTTCGCGAGCAAGTCAGCATTGAATTGTCGCCAAGCACGGTTGACTATTTCCGCCAGAACGGCAGCGATTACCAGACACAAATCCGTGAAGTTGTGGAGTCATACGTGGCGGAAGCGCAGGCCGACGTAGAGTAGCGGCGTGGGCATCGTCAACCTCGGCGAAGGCGATTCCGTCGCACAAGTTGCAAGTAAAGCGAATCAAAGAGCGCCGGGCAGCAATTTGCTGCCCGGCGCTTTTTGACTGTGGGGCAAGCGCTACTCACCGCACGCAAGCGACAGGCTATCCAACATGTAGTTGTAGATTTTTTCCAGCTCCATCGATTCCATGTCGACATCTAGCGTTTGCAGGAACCACACCTGATCCTGGCAGCGAATGTAGGTGGTATAGCTGTCCCGCTCCGGCGGCGTAATGCGGTCGTGAATGGCATAGGCATCTTGGCCGTTGATTTCGGTCGCTTCCGCTCGTAGACGCTCAAACTCAAACTCGTTGGTATGCACCTGCTCCACCCATGACTCCAGTGAGGTGTCGGCTGAGACTTCAGGATTTTCATAGCGTCCCAACGTGACGTTTTCGATAGATTGAGGCGAAATTTGTTCACCTCGGAACTGCCACACGTTGACTGGCGCCTGAGCATTTAACTCGATGGGTGCATCAACAGACCAATCCTGTGGGTATTCAATGGAGAACAGTTCGCTCTCTTCTTCACACACGGCCCAGTTAATTGCTGTCCCTTCAAGCGCTTGAGTTTCCGATTCCGCAGCCGCACTTTCGACCGCTGATGTAACGGTTGATTCTGCTGCGTTGGAGATTGGCGCACTCTGTGTGAGCGTCTCTGTATCCGTTGCGGGAACTTCCGACGTAATGATATCAGGCTCAGACGCTGAAGCGTTAGATTCAGCCATGCTGGGCATTGCATTCTCTGTTGCGGTTTGCTCCTGAACCGTCTCCGGAGCACAACCTACTAACATAACCAAGAGCAAGAGGACGAATGCAGTAGCCAGTTCATTCGATTTGTGAAACATGAAAACCTTTCTTGTAGAAGCAAGCCTTTTCGATTTCTATTCTTCACATGTCAACGATAAGCTGTCGAGCATGTGGTTATAGATTTCTTCCGCTTCCATTGAATCTATGTCGGCGTCAATTGTGTGTAAAAACCAGACGCGGTCTTGGCAGCGAAAGTAGGTTAAATAGACATCACGCTCCGGTGGTCGCACGAGATCGTGAATTGTGTACGCGTCCAACCCTTTAAATTTGATGGATTCGGCGCGTAAACGCTCAAATTCAAATTCATTATTTTCTACCTGCTGAAACCATGTTTCCAGCGACATCTCTGCCGGGATGGGTTGCGTTGCATAGCGGCCTAGGGTAACCCCTTGCATAGATTCAGAGGTTGCTTGCTCCCCACGAAACTGCCAAATGTTTACTGGGGTCGATGAATCAATAACATCTGGTTCTTCGACTGACCAGTTTTTGGGGTAGTCAATGGTAAACAAGCCGCTATTCTGTTCATATGTAGTCCAATTTGTGCCAGTGCTATCTGTAGATTGAGGTTGTGCTTCTGCGCTCGAACTCTCGTTTGTCGTAACAACAACGGTATTTGTAACTGCTGCAGTATCGGATGTTGCGGCAGTTACTGCTGTTGGTCTATTGGGCATTTTGGTGTCTTCAACCGGCTGACTTTGTGAACCCGTCGGGGCACAGGCTATCAAAATTAGAAAGAGCAAAATTAGCAGCGCAACAACTTGTTTTTCAGCTTTGTAAAGCATAAAGGCCTTTCTGTTGAGAGCCGAGAGCTGAACCAAGCCCAACTCTCGGCTTTCTTCAAGGATTAGTCTCTGTGGATGACCTGAGCAAAACAAGCTATCGAGAAGTTGACCCACAAGCAGCCCAGATATTTGGGTAGTTGCTGTTAGCCGTGAAACCAACCAAAAAGCCCGACAAATTCACTCCGGTTGCATTGCTCTGCGTCGAACTGCCTGTTTGAACGTGGAAGTGGAGGTGAACATCTACGCCAGCACCTTCATCTCCTCCCGTACCACCGACTTCTCCGATGAGCGCATTGTCCGCTGCATACTCGCCGTTCGTAAAGCCTGCAAGATTGATTGACTGCAAGTGACCATAATAGTGATAATAGCCACTGGTATCCAATTTGATCAAGTTTCCATAGCCTTGGTTATTCCAACCCGCAAACAGCACATACCCACCGTTAGAAGCATACACGGGCGTATATTGATGAGCATCAATGTCCGCAGCGTAGTAAGCGCCCCAACTATGTGCGCCCGACCCACATCTCACCGTCCAATTGCCATAAACAGGCACATACCATTGGCCGGAATTCATCGACATGAAGTTGACCATACGGTCTTGTTCAATGCGCGAACTTCCTAACGGCAGCGGCAGCACTTCGAGCGGCAGTGGCAGTGGCTCAAAAAGCTCACCATAAATGTCTTGAAGCCGTTGCGTCAAACCGGCGCCCAGGCGAAGCGAGACCGCCATGCTCTCGAAAACGCCACTATAAACCTGATCAGATGACTCGTTGAAGTTTGCCCAGACAAACCAAACCATCTCACCGCTCCGGATGTTCAGATATTGGAACTTGGTTTTTTCCGATTCACCGCTCACGAAGTAAGCCTCGTGCCCATCAATTTCGGTGGCGTAGCTGGACGCAACATCCATCGGAAGCGCTCGTGGATAGCGACTCACCCACTCCTGCAGTGACGTGTCGTCCTCAATGTCAATCAGATAATGCCCGACGTAGACGGCTGGGGTGAAGCCTGCGGTTTCCGTGCCAGTGAATGAGAGTACCTCCGACTCCGTGAAAGAATCGTCTTCCCGTTCATTGACCCGCCAATCTGACGGGTACGAAATCGAAAAGTCAAACCTCGGGTCATCGTAGGTCAGCAAACCGTCCTGGGACGTCTGCTTCACGTCCGATTCGATTTGGGGTTCCGATGCAAGCACTCCCGACAGGGAAAAGTTGATGAGCACCAGCGCGAGTGCTACAATTCCCCCGAGTTTTGCAACTGCTCGATTTGTCATCGTTGTTCTCCTTTCAGAACATTTGAAGTGTGAGTTGACAGCTGCAAGGATAGCACGGGGGCGCGGGTTATGTCTCGCTCAAAACCGCTGGTTTTGGCGAATGGCCCCGCTAATTCTGGGGAGTAAACTCGCTGATTTTAGCGAGTTTTGGAGAGTTTGGATGAATCGCAAGCAATTTGGAAAAATCGTCAAGTCTTTGCGCAAGGAGCATATGGATTGGGAGACGGGCCGCGCCTGGACGCAGCGAAAGTTGGCAGAGGAGGCGAACCTGTCTTTGGACATCATCGAAAAAATCGAACAGGGAAGCCGGAAGATTGTGCAGTACGAAGAACTGAGGCAGATTGCTGCTGCCCTACAGCTTTCCACTTTGGAACGGCGCGAGTTTTTTGCGGCGGCGGCCGAGATCAGTATGTCAACTATACTGCAAAAAGAGGCCGATGAGGATGCAAACTTCACACAAGTTTGGCGACATCTTTCTTCGACGCGCCAACCGGCCTTTTTGTTCAGTTCCCTCTACGATTTGGTCGGCATCAACGCATCCATGATGGCTTTTCACGGGCTGGCACGCGAAGGGTTGATGAAGGCAAGAGAAAGCGAGATGGGTTGCAACGTGTTGGGACTGCTTTTTGCGCACAACGCCGTGCTTCGCACCGCCATGCAGAGCGAATGGCAGCAGATTGCTGTCTCTAATATCTATCAATTTCGCTTTACTTCGCTGCGCTATCGATACACGACGCGCTTTGAGGTTCTGCTAAAGGAACTGCGCAAGCTACCGGATTTCCAAAGATTGTGGATGAAGACGCGTCTGCATGGCAAGGACTTCTTCAGTCAACTGCGGGACTTTAACTACCTGCACGAGCAACACGGGCCAGTTCACTACGGGGTGACGATGACTTCGACGTTGACGCGATGTGGCCATCTGTATCTTTCCACCTTCGAGGCCTACGACGAACGCACGGAGAAGCTGTTTGGTGAGTTTGCCGAACGTCCAGGCCTGCCAGCTCGCGTCATGCCGTGGCCCATTGAGGAGATGGTGGTGTAATGGAGAACGTAACCATGCAACGAAGCGCGGTAAAAACGCTTTTGCCGCAGCACGCCGAGCGCATGGAGCGCCGTCCGCTTCTATTGCTGAAATGGATTGATTGCGCGTCAAAACCTGCAAAAATTCGTTGAGTCGCAGCGGAACTTTTTTCGTCGCTAGGCGTCTTTACAAATGCAAGGGAGGTGTATCGTGTTCTTTAAGGGCGATGCGCCTCCTTTTTGGATCAACGCGTTTTCAACAGCTGGAGGAAGATAGAATGAAACAAACTTTTGCCTTTGTTCGGTGGGCGCTCGCCGCAGTTCTGCTGTCGAGCACGTTGATGCTTGCCTGTAATGCAAATGCACAGGCGAGTGTTGTCAATCGCACGTCTGCTACGTCTGAAGATGCGAGCCAATCTGAAGATTACAGCAACGAGGTGCTGGGCATTTCGATCTCACACGAATCGTTGCTTGTGTCCGAGGATCAGTTCCTGCTGCCGCGCGATTATGGCTTTACGCTAAGCGAGCCGAGCGGCGAGAACGCGGGTCAGCTCGTTTTGCGCGTCGCCATCCGCCGCGATGGGCCGAGCACTGTGGAGGAAGCGATTGCGGCGCAGCGGGCGAATTTTCCCGACTTTGAGATGGAGGAACAGGAACTGACGGTAGATGGCCAGCCCGCCGTCGCGCTCTTCCCGCTGCCCGGCATCGATCCCAACACCTACGTTTACCTCACCGCTAACGATTTTCTGTTCGAGTTCATTTACGCCGGTGAAAATTTGGACGCACGGGCAGAAGCGCTGATCGACAGCGTTAGCTTTTTCTCCCCTACACAGACGCTCGAGTCGCTCGACCTGCCCGAAGCCGATGCAGAGTTCGAGGCGCAGATCACCACGGAGATGTTGAATCTACGCCTGGGGCCGTCTGTCGACTACGAAATTCTCGAACAACTGCCCGAAGGCACAATTGTCACCGTGCTTGGGCAGAATGCTGAGGGAAACTGGCTGAACGTTGAGACAGGCGACGGCGTGTTGGGTTGGCTCGCCCGCCGCTACACTGACTTTACCGACACGGTGGCCGTTGTCGATGCGCCGCCGCTGCCCTCCGATGAGTCGGACGTGTTAACGCAATCCATGGAGCTGCCCGACGTCGGCACGCGGCTGCAAGTGCCAACGGACTGGGAGGCGCAGCGCTATCCTGGCTTCTACATTGTCGCGCCTTCCGATGTGGATAACTTGGCCCCAGCAGAGTATCTGACGGTGGGGCTGCGTGGTGAAGTGCCATTGGAATTGGGCGAGTTGGAAGCATCGCTGGCCGCCATGTTTGTCGAGCAGGGAGAGACAAACCTGTTCACGCAAACGGTCGAAATTGACGGTGAGACGGGCGTCGCTTTCCTGAGCTTCCAAAATTTGTGTGGCATGGTCTTTGTTCCCGTCGATGGGATTGTATATGAACTATCGCTCGGCTACACGCTGTGCGACGGCGGCTTTGGCTCCGAGTTGCGAATCAACGATTTTACCCGCTCGCTCTTCGACACGGTCGAATTTTTCTCACCCGTTGATCCACCCGCCGCTCCGGAGCCGGCTTATGCCAATGAAGTGTTGGGCGTAATGCTAATGGACACGTTTGGGCTGGAAGTTACGGAAGATGAAGAGGTGATGCCACGCGATTATGGCTTTACCGTCATCGAGCGCGATGTGCCAGAGGCCGAAACACTGGTGCTGCGAGTTTCTGTGCGCCGAGATATTGAAGCTGACGTGGAAGTCGCCGTAGAGCGTTTGCTCGCCGACTTTTCCGAGCTGGACATCACGCGCAGCGAAACGGTTGTCGATGGCTACTCGGCTGTGGTGCTTGCGCCCGTGCCCGGCTACATTCCCAACACCTACATCTACCTGACCGTCAATGGCCGCCTTTACGAGATTATCTATGGCGGTGAATCTCTCGACGCGCGTGGTCAGAATCTAGTTGATGCGTTGCGCTTCGTTGAGCCAACAGAAACGTTGGAATCAATTGGATTGCTGCCCGTTGATGCTGTGGCAGGCATCTATTTACCGCTTGTCACGACGCAGTAGCGGCTGCTCGTGCCGACGACTTCCATTCGGCTGCGCGAGAGCCGGGTGTGGGCCGAGAACGAGGGGGCGGAGACAGGCGTAGTCGAGGAATTTGTCTGTCGTTGACTTTGTCGCGTAAAAGAGGTAAGGTGCAGGACAAATTTGTCCTGCACCTTCTTGTTCAACTCATGGCAAAAGACATTATCCACGATGCCGTCAAGCACGCTCTACAAGCCGACGGCTGGGAAATTACGTCTGAACATTTCACAATCCGGTACGAAGAGTTTACGCTCTACCCCGATATCGCCGCGGAACGCACGCTGGCTGCACAAAGAGGATTGGAAAAGATCGCTGTCGAGGTGAAAAGCTTTCTTGGCCGCTCACCTGTTTATGAAGTTCAAGGTGCGCTTGGTCAGTACGTGATATATCAAGCTTACCTTGCAGAGATAGAGCCGGAGCGAAAGGTCTATCTGGCAATTAACGCTACGACCTATCACGACACCTTTCAACTCAAAGCTGTTCAATTATTGATGCAGCGTCTTGATGTTGCGCTCATCGTCGTTGACGTTGAGCAGGAGGAGGTTATCAAATGGATCGATTAGATACATATCGAACACTCGTGAAAGATTTGCTGGAATGCCACGCCGATCGCATGGAGCGCTATCCACAACCAGACATCACCACCGAACTATCCTTCGACGAAGCCCGCGACAACTACCTGCTCCTTAGCGTCGGCTGGACGAAGCAGGGGCGAATGCTCGTGCCGACGATTTACCTGCGGCTGCGCGAGGGCAAGGTATGGGTCGAGAACGACTGGACGGAGGCGGGCGTGGTCGAGGAGTTGATGGAGCGCGGCGTGCCGGAGGAGGATGTGGTGCTGGCGTTTCAACGGCCGGGATTGCGGCAACAGGCTGAGTTAATGGTCACCGCGTAAAGTGGAAGGGGGCAAACTAAAACGGTTTGCCCCCTTCCATTGTGTTAAAGCTGATTGACTATTAATAAAATCTCCGGGTGTCTCAATTTTGGCAAAGCGGCACGGAATGCGTTCAAGCGCAGTCAAAATCAACCGCAGACGATCAAGCAGCAAACTACGGTCAGGCATAAATAGCCTCGTGCTCCAACCTTGTGCGGAAAGTTGGATGCATGTATTTATGCAGGCGAACAATGTTGACCCCAAGACAGAGCAAATAACGAGTCGGTTGGGTTGACTGTCTTTGTCACCTTGCGGAGCAAAGGTGACCTGCGATGCGGCACGCTCCACCGCGTACTATCAGTTAGGTAGCTTTGCCCCCATCGCCTCGGCAATCCGCAGGAAATCCGCTTCCTCAATTTCAAAGAGCCCGCGTCGAAAGGGAAAGCCCCACTTCTGCTTGTTGGGGATAAAGGCCAGCGACTCCAGCAGCGGGCGGATGGGGGCTTCTTCGGCCTCGAAGAAGCTTATCCGGCGACGCCACGGGTGGAAGTCGGGCGTCATCTCCACCTGGTACGGCTCGTCATCGACAATTTTGCCCAGCGCCGTGAACGCCTGCAAGGGTTCACCGCCCTTGAACTGGGTTTTGGGCGAGTAGAAGATCAGCAGGTCGCCCCGCTTGAGCCGCTTGAGGCGCGTGTTCTTGCCGTGGTCGGCCTGGGTAAAGCCGCCCGCCACGCCTGCCTGGACGTGGTCGCGGGAGACGGTGTTGACCCAGAATTTTGGTTTAGCTTCCATCGTGAATGGTGACAGCGATCAAGGCATCGCGGACATATTGGTGGAGCCTTCCGCCTACTCCGCTTCCATCGGCGGCGCAAAGCCCAGGCAGCAGGCAAAATCCGCCAGCCGCAGCGAACGCTCGACGCCCTCGAAGCCGCACTGCTGCAGGAGGGAGAGATGATGCGCGGCGGTTAACCGATTGGAGACGCTCGCCTTGCCCTCTTCGACGACCAGATCGGCGTTGAGAAAGAGGCCGCCCGCCACCAACCGCTCCCTGCCCAAGCCGTAGAGGCGACGGATGGAGGCCTCGCCCCCCACGTCGTGCAGCGACTGCATGGAAACGAAGGCGTGGGGTCGACCGTCAAGCTGATCCAGCCACTCATCCTGATTGAGGTCGGCGTGAAGCCAGCGCGCTCTCTGCGCAAAGGGGGCGAGCCGCGTCTGGCTGTAGGCAATTAGCGGCTCGCTGCCGTCGATGGCGATGAGGCGCAGCGTGGGCAGGCGGGTCAGCAGCGCCTGCGTCAGCACGCCCGCGCCGGGGCAAAGCTCGACCACGAGCGGCGTCGCCGTCGCCGTCCGTTCGACGAAGCCAGCGACTTGGTCGACGATGTGCTCGACAATTTGTGCACGGGCCGGTCGATCCCGATCCAGACGCGCGAGCCACTGCTCGACGTCGGCGGGCGTTTGTAGGTCGGCGGTGCGTAGAGGTTTTTCCACAGCTTCTTTTGCTTTCATTTTGCTTATCTCCACCATTAGTTTATCACATTTGATTATTACCGTCGCTTCCTTGAATCCCAGACGTAGATTCTACCTTCCCTTCGCCTTTACAAACATTTGGGATATGCGTTAACATCATCAAAGCAGTGCGCGTTCAAGGAAGGGAGCTTTTTATGCTGGCAACCTATCAGCTGTCGATTGATGAGCTAGACGACTCATTTGTGAAGTCGTTGAAGGCGCTACACAAAAATCGAGAGGTTACGATTATCATTCGCGACAACGAGCGCGACCATGGGTACGCGGATGAAACGGAATATCTCTTGAGCAGCGAAGCGAACCGCGAATTTTTGCTGGAAGCCATCGAGCGTATCAAAAATGGCGGCGAACTCATCTCCGTTGACATGGATACGCTGCCGTGAAAAGTTTCTCGTTTTACGCCGTGCCTTTAATCACATCCGTAGCAGGAGGGAATCGTGAGTAATGGCAACGCAAAGTCATTGATGGATTATCAAGAGGAATGGATCGTCTTGATTAATAAATGGGATTCGCGTGGTTACGATAAGCTATCGGATGGAGAAAAAATTTGGTTCAATGTACAGACCTTGCTTGGTGCGGTCGCAAACGGTGGATTTATCAGTTATTACTACAACTCGGGGGCTGATACCGTCTATGATTGTTTGGCTGCTTTAAAGACTATTGGAGCCGATGAAGCGGTCAGCCTGACGCAAAAGATGAACTCACTTTTTGGTGAAGAAGTTCCAGCAGATGTTAATGACCGAAACGATATCATTGATTCGTGGCCTGATGATTCAGATGAGATCGACGATTTTCTTGAAGAGGTAGACGAAAAGTATTTTTCCCAAAGGGATTACTTGGAAACGCGTCTCGTGGCGTACATCCAAGAACATAACCTCGTAGCTTCTTAATTATACTAACCCCATGCCCAAAGCCACCACCCGACCCGCCCCCAGCCAGCAGCTGGCCTACCTGCCCAACGCCGATGCCGAGCCCATTGCCGAGACGCTGACGGCGCTCGCCAACGCCGACGGCGGCACGCTCGTCGTGGGCCTTTACCCCAACGGCAAGTTTGGCGATGTCTCGGAGGCGGACGAGGTCTCCGATGCGCTGAAGGCAGCGCTACGGCTGGTGCAGCCAACGGTGCCGGTGGAGTGGGAGCAGGCGGAGGAGGACGGCGGCGCGGCGGTCGTCACGCTGCGGGTGACGCGCAGCGGCGAGATGCACACGATGGTCGATGGTCGCGTGCTGGTGCGCAAGGGCGCGGAAAATCTGCCCGCGGACAGCGACGCGCTGACCACGCTCGTTGCCCAGCGCCCGTCCGGGGACTTTGAGACGCAAATCGTGCCCGGCGCGCGGCGGGACGACCTCGATGAGGGCGTTATCGACGAGTACATCGAAAAGCGGCAGGCGCGCAGCCCGCGCCAGCGCGTCATCACCAAGGAGCGGCTGCTCCAGCAGATCGGCGCGCTGGTGGACGAGCAGCCGACGGTCAACGGGCTGCTGTTGTTTGGCAGCGAGCCGCAGTACTTCCTGCCACAGAGCCGCGCCGTCTTTGTGAAATTCGCGGATGTCGGCCCGCGCAACCCGGAGGGTGGCTTTGGCTACGGGCGGAGGGAGGAGATCACCGGCCCGCTGCCGCAGGTGATCGACCGCATCTACCGTCTCTGCTGGGAGGAGATGGACAAGCACTCGGTGATGGATGGCCTGCAGCGGAAAGAAGAGACCGAGTATCCACTGAGCGTGGTCCGCGAGGCGCTCGTCAACGCCTTCGCCCACCGCGACTATAAAATCGGCGGCAGCTGCGTTGAAATCCGTCTCTACACCGACCGGCTGGAAATCACCAGCCCCGGTGGCCTGCCCGCCCACATCACGCTCGACAACATGATCGACGAGCACTACAGCCGCAACCCGCGCATCGTCAACGGGCTCTACCAGTGGGGCTACATCGAGGAGCTGGGGCTGGGCGTGGACCGCATGATCGAGGACATGGTTAACGGCGGTCACGAGCAGCCGGTCTTCGAGGCCAAATCGCACCGCTTTACCGTCAAGCTGCTGGCGCGAGCGGATCGGGTGTCGACTCGCGTTGTCGCCCCCGATATTGCGGCGGACGCCAACGAGCGACAGATGCGCGCGCTGCAGTACGTCAACCAGAACGGCACGATCACCAACCGCGAATATCGCCAGCTCTGCACCGATGTCGGCGCGGAAACGCTGCGGCTCGATCTCGTGGATTTGGTTAACAAGGGCGTGCTGTTGAAGATTGGGGACAAGCGGGGGACGCGCTATATTCTGAAATAACGAGTGAATACTTGATGCGTGAACGTACAAATCATCACGTATTAAGTATTCACGCCTCGTTTATTCGCTGTGGTATACTTTGCCCTTTGCTATTTGCTGTACCGTTTCTGTAAATTCTGGACCCACCCATGACCAACTTTCGCGCTTCCGACGATGTCTACGCGCCGGAGGCTGATTTTTCGCTAACGCCGCTCAATCAGGACGACGACCCGGAGCGGCTCACCCTTGTCGAGACGACGTCGGTGCAGCTCGTGCACGGCCCGCCGACCGCCGAGCCAGAGAGCGAGCAGGGCGACGAAGAGAGCGGCTGGTCGATCCTGCGCGAGCTCGTCGAGACGATTGTGCTTTCGCTGCTGATCTTTCTGCTAATTCGCGGCGTGGTGCAGAACTACCGCATCGAAAGCCTCTCGATGCAGCCCAACTTCTACGAGGGGCAGTTTATTCTCGTCAACAAGCTGGCCTATCGCCTCGGCCAGCCGGAGCGCGGCGACGTGGTCGTCTTCCACAACCCCAACAACCCAAGCGAGGATTATATCAAGCGTATTATCGGCCTGCCCGGCGACACGCTCGAGGTGCGCGACCAGCAGATCATCCTCAACGGCCAGCCGTTGGACGAACCCTACGCCACCAATCCCATCGCCGCCTTTGATCAGTTTGGCCCCACCGTCGTCGAGCCGGACCACATCTTTGTGATGGGCGACAATCGCCCCAACTCCAGCGACAGCCGCCGCATCGGCGCCATTGACGAGGAGTTGATCGTGGGCAGGGCCTGGGTGCGCGTCTGGCCCGTGCAGGAGTGGGAGGTGATTCGACACCCCGATCTCCACGCCGACTTGGCGCTCGATCTGCTCGCCCCCAGTTCGTCCGCCCCCAACACCGCTTTGCAGCAGAGCGACTCACCCCTCGGAGCTTCCCAATGACCGACGCCCAGATCGAGCAAATCCGCCAGCAGATCGCCGAAGCGCTGGCCGACGCTGCCACCAGCACTCAATCGCCGCTGCCCAATGCTGGCACGCTCGCGCCCATTACCGATGCCGAGCTCGGCCCCGACAGGGTTGCTGGCCTGATCGACCACACGCTGCTCAAGCCCGGCGCCACCGAAAGCCAAATCCGCGAGCTGTGCGACGATGCGCGGGAGTACGGCTTTGCTTCGGTCTGCGTCAACCCGACGTGGATCGCGCTCTGCCGCGAGCTGCTGGAGGGCACAAACGTCAAGGCGTGTGTGGTCGCGGGCTTTCCGCTGGGCGCAATGCTGCCGCAGACGAAAGCCGTCGAGACCGAGCACGTGCTCGAGGCGGGCGCGCAGGAAATCGATATGGTGCTCAACGTGGGTCGTCTGCGCAGCGGTGACTTTGCCACCGTGTATGAAGACATCGCAGGCGTGGTCGAGGTGGCGCACGTCAGCGACGTGCCGGTAAAGGTGATCTTCGAGAACGGCCTGCTCACGGACGAGGAAAAGGTTGCCGCCTGTGTGATTTGCCAGCGCGCGGGCGTGGACTACGTCAAAACGGCCACGGGCTTTGCGGGCGGCGGCGCAACGGTCGACGACGTGGCGCTGATGCGGCGCGTCGTGGGCGACGGCACGGGCGTCAAGGCGGCGGGCGGCGTGCGCTCGGCGGCGGATGCGCGGGCGATGATCGCGGCTGGGGCCACCCGCATCGGTGCGAGCTCCGGCGTCGCCATCGTGCGGGATTTGCGCGGCGAAACGACGGCCGCTGCTGGAGAAGGGTACTAACGTGAAGCGAGTTTCGGATTATGCGCTCATCATCGGCCACACGTGGCGCTGCGGCAGCTGTCGCGAGCAGCTGCTGCAAACGCCGCAGACGCTCTGGCTTGGCTACAAGCTTAGCGAGCTCCAGCGCGAGCAAATTCTCGAGCTGACCATCGAGTCCTTTGCCACCATTATGGCTTTGGCCGCGGCCACCGGCCTCGCCACGGACGAGATCGACGCCGCCATCGATCACCCGCGCGCCCGCCTGCGCCACCTCGGCGTCCAGCGTCGCGATGGGCAGCGGCAGTATTGATAGGCGGCTCATAACTGGAGTTGTAAAGGGCTGTACGGGCACGCCGCGGCGTGCTCGTACAGCCCTTTGTGAGAAAAATAATGAAGCAAATTGTCCCCAACCTGTGGGAGCTCGAAGTCAGCGATGTCGTCCACTGCTACGCCTGGGAGTGGGCGGACGGCGTGACGCTGATCGACACCAGCCTGCCCGGCGATGGCGAGAAAATCCTGGCCGCGCTCCAGCAGCACGACATCCCGCCCCACCGCGTGCAGCGCATCCTGATTACGCACATGGACATGGATCACGTGGGCGGCCTGCCCGCGATCCGGGCGGCAACGGGCGCGCCGGTCGTTTGCCACGCCGTGGAGAAGGAATTCATGGAGCATCCCCGGCGTCGCCAGCCCGCGTTTGTCTACCTGCGCCCCCTCTTCTGGGCGGCGACGTTACTCATTCCGCGCTTTCGACAGCCGCCCGTCACGCCCGATGAGCTGGTCGTCGATGGACAAATGTTGCCCGAAGGCTTTACCGTTGTCCACACGCCGGGCCACACGCCGGGGCACATCTCGCTGCTGCACCGCGAGCGCCGCTTCCTGATTGCGGGCGACGCGCTCAACAACCGCGGCGGCGTTCTGCGCACGCCGCCGCCAATTTTTACGCCCGATCTGCACAACGCCCAGCGCAGCATTTGGAAGCTTGCCAAAAAGTACGGCAGCGACTTTGACGCCATCGTCTTTGGCCACGGCGAGCCCCTGCTGCAAAACGGCGGCAAGCGCATCCAAGGCTTTGCCAGCAAAATCTTCGCCACGGACGTGTAACCCGCTCGTTCCCACGCTCCTGCGTGGGAATGCTCCATTGGACGCTCCTGCGTCCTCACGCAACCATAGAACCTGCACAGTGGCCAGCCAGCCCTCTGCCAGCAAGGCCGCTGCGCCCAACTATGCAGAGACGATAGCGAACTCACCACTCGTGTGCCTGCACCGCGATCTTCACCACCGTATCGCCCTCAAGCCGGTAGTCTCCGTTCAGCGCCTCAAAGCCCTTGCGCACGTCAAATAAATTGAGCCGGTGGCTGACCATCTCGGCAAAGGGAAATTCGTTCTTTTCCAGAATTGGGAGCCCGCGCCGGAAGAACTCAAAGTTTTGCCCGCCGCTGCCCCACACGGCCTCGAAGGTCAGGTTTTTGCGCATCAGCAGCTGGTTGATGTTGAAATCAATCGATCCCATGTCGACGTAGTGGCCGACCTCGACAAAAGTTCCGTCTTGGCGCACGTAGCCCAAGCCCTCCGGCGTCGCGGGCAAAAAGCCCGCGCACTCGAAGACCACGTCCGCCCCTTCGCCCCGCGGCGTGTGCGACAGCACCTGCTCCGTCCGCTCCTCGGCGGACTTCACCTCCTCGATATCGATCACCACGTCTGCCCCGCAGCGCTTGGCAATCTCCAGCCGCCCCGCCGGGCCGCCCACCATGATCAGCCGCGCCGCACCGCTAATTTTGGCGCAAATCAAGGTCGCCAGGCCGATGATGCCGGAGCCCTGCACCACCACCGTGTCGCCGATTTTGACGCGACCGCGCAGCGTCGCGTGCACGCCCACCGCAAAGGGCTCCGTCAGCACCGCCACCTCTGCCGGCGCGCTCGTCTTCATGATGCAGGTGTTGGGCAGGTTGAGGTAGACGTAGTCGGCAAAGCCGCCGTAGAAGTGGGGCGCTCGATCCGGGTTGCGCTCAAAGCCGTAAGCGCCAAAGCCGTTTGTGCCCGGCGCAAAGATCACGCGGTCGCCCTCGTGCAGGTCGTTGCCGAGCCAGTCTTTTTTAACATCGCTACCCATCGCCTCGATCACGCCGACATTTTCGTGGCCGGGGATTACTTCGTGCTCAAAGCCATTCTGCCAGTTGTGCAAATCCGTGCCGCAGATGCCCGACAGCTCCTGCCGCAGCAGTACGGCGTGCGGCTCAACTTCCGGCAGCGGGTACTCGCGCACCTCGAATTCCTGCCCGTGGGCAACGACGGCGTTGGCTGTGCGTGTCATGGTGTTCTCCTTTGTAACGCGAAGCGCTGCTTCGCGCCGTGCTGATGTACGAATTGTTGTGAAGAAATCCGCCCGTCGCGCTGCCGTCGAGAAGTGCTCGGCCGTGGGTGGAATTCGCGCCGAGAAGGGTGACCCTGCCAGTCGCGAAGCAGCGCTTCACGTTACGCTTTGCCCGTTCCCGCGCGGAGCGTGGCAATGCCGCCTTCGACGCTCCGCGTCGCCGCGCAACAGGTGAAGAAGCGTCGTGGATTTCCCAGGGAGGCAGCGTGTCGGAACGAGCTACTGCTCAAACACGATCTTGCCGTCAAATACTGTCATCTCGACCTGCGTGCCCGCCACTTCGTCGCCGCTAATCTTTTGTTCGACCAGCTCAAATAAATCCCGATCCAGCACGATTAAATCCGCCCGCTTGCCCGGCGACAGGCTACCGATCAGCGCCTGCCAGCCCGCCGCAACCGCCGCCTCCAGCGTGTAGCCGCGAATCGTCTCGGCCAGCGACAGCCGCTCGTTGGGATACCAGGCGGGCTGCGCCATCCGCTCCGGGCGCTGGCGATAGAGCGCGGCGTGAATGCCCAGAAACGGATTGGCATCGGCCACGGGCGCGTCGCTGCCCAGGGCCAAGCGTGCGCCGGATTCGAGCAGCGAGCGGAAGGGATAGAGGCGCTCGGCCCGTGCGCCGAGCAAGAGGTCGGCGGTGTCCATGTCGTCCGTGGCGTGGAGCGGCTGCACGCTGGCGGTGATGTTGAGCGCGGCAAAGCGCGCGACATCGTCCGGGTGCAGCGTCTGCGCGTGCTCGATGCGATGGGGCAGCGCGGGCTGCGTCTCGCTGGCAATAATCTCTTCGAGAATGTCCAACACCTCGCGGTTCGCCCGATCGCCAATCGCGTGCACGCTGATCGGAAAGCCCAGCCGGGCCGCCCGTCGAAATTCCCGTGCCATCTGCTCGACGGGCGTCAGCACCACGCCGTAGTTGTCGCGCTCCCCGCCATCGACCGGCTCAAATGGCTCCAGCATCCACGCCGTGCGGCTGCCCAGGCTGCCGTCGGAGAAGACTTTGACGTGGCCCAGCCGCAGCACGTCGTCGCCAAAGCTCGTGTGCAGGCCGAGCGCGGCCACGTGCTCCAGATTGTGGGCGGCCACGTTGGTGCTGATGCGCAGCCGCAGCTCGCCCGCCGAGTGCAGCCGCTGCATGGCCGCGAGCATGGCCGGCCCGTCGTCCAAGTCCTTCTTGCGCTGATCGTGCAGCGCGGTAATGCCCAGCCGGTGCAGCCGCGACACGCCGTCGCGCAGGGCGCTGTCGAGCTCGTCGCTCGTCGGCTCCGGCACGTGGCGCGCGACGAGCTGGATCGCCAGCTCCTTGAGCACGCCGTTGGGCGCGCCGTCCGCGTCGTGCTCGATTACGCCGCCGGGTGGGTTTTGGGTGTCTTGGTCGACACCCGCGAGCCGCAGGGCCGCGCTGTTGGCGACGGCCCCGTGCAGATCCGCCCGCCAAAAAATCGCGGGTTGACGTTCGCCGGTGACGCCATCCAAATCGTGCTTGGTCGGAAAGTGCGTCTCGCCCCAGCGGCTCTCGTTCCACCCCCGCCCCGTGATCCAGCCATCCTCCGGCGTTTCGCCCGCGCGCTGCTCAATGCGATCCAACATCTCCTGCTTCGAGCGCGTATCCGCCAGGAGAACTTCGCGCTGCATCAGGCTCCAGTCGTAGAAGTGGATGTGCGCGTCGCACAGCCCCGGCAGCACCAGCCGCCCGCCGAGATCGCGGCGCTGCGTCTGCGGCCCGGCCAGCGCCAGCATCTCTTCGTCGCCACCGACCGCCAGGATTTGCGCATCGCGGATGGCGATGGCTTCGGCCCACGGCTGCTCTTCGTCAACCGTAAAAATTTTGGCGTTGTGCAGGATAAGCGTTGGGTGGAGGGAAGCGGTGGGCACGGAATCTCCTGGGTGTTGGGGTGGGGACAAAACAGCGTGCCGTTTATTGTAGTCAATAGAGGGCGTGCTGGCAAGACGCTTAATTCGATTCCCAGCGATTCCAAATTTATCTAACGGATGCAGCGGATCAGGCGGATGAAGACAGATTTTCGGGTCGCGAATAACAAAACAATCCGCTTTTATCCGTCGCATCTGCAAAATTCGCTAGAAATTCTTCAAATTTGGAATTGCTGTTCGATTCCAGCGATTCTCAATTTATGACAAGGTCAACTGCAGATAAACGTGTGTTGAGCAAAAGTAGGCAAACGTCTGCGTTTATCTGCGTTCATCCGCGCTTCCAACTTCTGAATGGAGAATTGCTGATCTGATTCCTGTTGCTGGTCAGTTCGTCATCCCTTGCCGCGCCAGCGTAAACTTTGCGTGTTGAGCGCTCGCAGGTAGCTGTCGCCGCGCGCTAGAATTTCCTCGCCCATGTCGACTGCCTCGCGCAGTTGCTCCACCGAAAGCTGTTTGTACGCCGCCTCTTTGCGGCTCAAATGACCGTACCACTCATCCTCAAACAGATGGTCCAACAGAATGCGCATAAAGCAGTGGTCGAAGTGCACGACCCAGCCCTCGGCGCGGGCGCGGCTGGGCAGCGCCTCGCGCGTCAGCGTTAGATAGCGCTGCTGGAGGGGCTCGCGCGCTTCCGCATTCTCAATTTTCACGAATATCTCCAATCCTGTAACCTTTGGCTATTGCCAATTGACATACTAAGTGAGCGGCGCAGGCTGTGCACGGTTTGCCGCCGCCCAATCATGTGTTGCACCAGTAATGCACTGCACCAGCTTAACCGACAGCAAGGGGCGGGCTCCGTGAAGTCCAACGCCGTACTGAAAAGTGATTTGCCCATCGACGCCCGCGAGCCCGCTCGCGAGGCGGCCTTGGACGACGCCCGCTTGACCGACGCCCAGCTCACGGCGCTCGTGGCCGAGCTTTTTGCGCAGCACGCCGCGGCGATCCGCGTCTACATCGGCTCGCTCACGCGCGACGGCGAATTGGCGAACGATCTGATGCAGGAGAGCTATCTTCAGCTGCACCAGACGCGCATCCGCCTGCGCGACGTCGACAACCGGCGGGCCTGGCTCTACCGCATCGCGACGCACGTGACGCTCAACGAGCTCAGGCGGCGTCGGCGCTTTGCGTGGCTGCCCTGGAACGCGGCGCAGGACGACGCCCGCCTCTCGTGGGTCGATCCCGAAACGCTCGTCCACAGGCGCGACGTTGTCGAGCGGGCGCTGGCGGAGCTGCCGCCGCCCTACCGGGCCCCGCTGCTGATGTACAGCAGCGACGGCCTCAGCGTCCGCGAAATCGCCGTGGCGCTGGGCATCGGGGAGGGCGCGGTGAAGACGAGGCTGCACCGGGCAAGGGAGAAGTTTCGCGTGGCCTACGAACGAGAGATGGAAGATTAATTAGTCTTTGGTTAGTCGGTTTTGTTTGTTGGTTAGGCTGTTTTCAAAACAGAAAACAGCCAACAGAAAACTGAAAGCTGAAAACTGACGACTGGACACTAGCAACTGAGAACTATGAACAAGCGACACCTGGACCACCTCCTCGCCATCTACGACGACCTCGCGCCCGACGAGCGGCAGCGGGTCGACGACGCGATGGCCGAGCGGCCGCACCTCGCGGCCAAGCTGGCGACCTACCGCGCACAGGATCGCGCGCTGGACGACTTCGCCCGCTTCCAGGCGCGTCGCCTTGATCCGAAATGGAGCGACGAGATGAACACTCAAACAATGTTGGCGGCTCAGCCCGCCACCCAGCGCGGCATGACGGCCCGGCTGCACACGCCGCGCGTCGACGGGTGGCTGCACCGCCTGCTGCACCCGCCGGTAACGGCCTTCCAGTTCTCGGCGATGAGCGCCGTTGTCGTGATGATTGTGAGCGTCTCGCTCGTGCTGGCGGGCGTGGAGCTGCCGGCGGCGCTGACGGCGGCCTTTGGGCAAGCCACGCCGACCGTGGAACCAGCGGAGCCGGTCGACGTGACGGGGGAGGGCGTGGTGCGCTTTTTGTGCGGCTACAACAGCCCCAGTGACTGCTCGGCGTACAACGAGTTGGTCGAGCAGTTTGAAGCAGAGCATCCGGATGTGCAGGTGGAGCTGGTGCAGCGCCAGTCGATTCGGGGGCTGGCGGGGCCAAGCGGGGCGCCGCTCTCGCAGGAGGTGTTGGACGATGTGGCAGCGCGGGTTGACGTTGGCTTGGGTTGGCTCTTTCTGCTGGAAAACAGTGACCCGGCGCGTCATGTAATTAACCTGGCGCCCTACATCGAAGCGCAGCCCGGCATGTCGCGCGCCGACTTCTTCCCCGGCGTGCTGAACGATTTGTACGACGGCAATATCTGGGCGCTGCCGACTTCGTTTGCGCCCGTGCTGCTCTATTACAACAAAAATATCTTCGACGAAGCGGGCGTTCCCTACCCGACCGCAGCGTGGACGCAGGCAGATTTCTTGCGCGCGGCCGAGCAACTGACGAAGCGCGATGGCGAGCGCATTACGCAAGCAGGCTTCGCCGATCCCCTGGGCCAGGGTCGCAACCTCTTTGTGAACAGAGCGCTGGGCACGCAGAGTATTTCTGGGTTGACGTCGCCTGCGCTGGTGGAAGCCGTGCATTGGTACACCGCTCTCCAAACCGAGCACCGCGTTATGCGTGACTTGCCGGACACGTTTGGTCGACTCTCCGTCGAAGCCCGCGGCGCCATCGAGGCGGGCAACGTCGCCATGTGGGTCGATAGCTCGCTCTACCCCATCGTGTCCCGCCGCCCCACCAGCGGCAACCCCATGGACTGGGGCGTGACGGACGTGCCCTCGCCTTATGCGCCGACGGGCCTCTTCTTTGGCGAGGGCTTTGCCATCAGTGTGCAGGCAGCGGAGCCGGCGGCGGCTTGGCAGTGGATTGAATTTTTGTCGCGCCACCCCATCGACATCGAGCCGCCGAGCGATTCCGAGTACGCCATGCCGCAAGGCTTCCCCACGCGCCGCTCCGTGGCCGAGGCAACGGACTTTTGGCGCTACTGGACGGAGCAGGAGCGGGCCGACATCGAGAACGCGCTAACCGAGCTTGCCAGCCAGGGAGAGATGTGGAACGAGCAGGCTTACAAGTTAAGCGAAGGGTTGTACACCGCCTACGGCATCATTAACCAAAGCTTGCTTGCAAACAACAGCGTGGACGTGCGCGAGGCGCTGGCGCAGGCCCAGGCGCAGCTCGGCGTCACCCTGCAGACGCGCGAGCAGACACCCATCGAAGAGCAATCGATGTTTTTGGACCCGGCTCCCTACGCCTACACCATCCAGGAGGGCGACACGCTCTACCGCGTCGCCACGCGCTACGCCTCGCGGGTAGAGTGGATTGTGGAGGCTAATAAGCTGGCCGACGCCAACGATTTCCAAGTCGGCGACGAGCTGATTATTCCCAACGCGCGCGTCTTCGTCGACCAAGCCGGCGCGTCGACAGACAGCGCAATTCGGCCCGCCCCCATTACTGTCGGCTACGCCAACCTGGAGGCCGACGCCACTTACGCGCTCTACCGTTCCCGCCAGGATTCTGTGCCGCTTGTGGATGCCGTGCGCGGCGTGGAGCTTGAGCAATCGCTGCGCCTGCCCGTCGTCGCCCGCAGCGAAGACAACGAATGGCTGCGCATCTGCTGCTACAACGGCGAGCTGGTCTGGCTGGCGGCGGCGGAGGTGACGGTGGAGCAGATGGAGAATGTGCCGATCGTGGCGGCGGCGACGACTGAGGACTCGACCAGCACCCAAGCTGCCGAGCCGGTTGACGTGACGGATGAAGGCGTGGTGCGCTTTGGCTGTATCACTGAGTTTGAGTGTGAGCTATATGAGCCGCTCCTCGAAGAATTTCAGACGGAAAACCCGTCAATCAAGGTGGAGCTCGTCTCGCTGGAGGATTCGACTACATTCCCAACGAACGAGATGCCGGAGGATAACCTGCTCGAAGTGGCATCCAGCCGCACGGATGTCTTCCAGGCGTGGTCTTATCTGACCGAGGCGGATCAAGCCTCCCGCTACCTGCTCGACTTGGCCCCATATATTGAAGCAGAGCCGGGCATGACAAGCGCCGACTTCTACCCACAGACGCTGTCAATTTCACAGCGCGACAACGGCACTTGGGTGCTGCCCACCTCGTTCTCGCCAGCCTTGCTCTACTACAATAAAGACATCTTTGACGAAGCAGGCCTCGATTATCCCACCGCGGAGTGGACGCAGGATGATTTCTTGCAGGCCGCCAAGCAGCTCACGCAGCGCGACGGCGAACTGTTTACCCAGCAGGGCTTTGCTGACTATGGCAATTGGGGGCTTGATCTCTTTGTGCGCGCAGCCCTCGACTCGCCGAACGTCAACATGCTGACCTCGCCAGAGATGATTGAGGCCGCAAGCTGGTACGCCGACCTGGCGCTCGAGCACGGCGTGATGCGCTCTCTACCCAGTATGAGTAGCGCCAACAGCTCAGTCGATGGGAACAGCATTAAAGCGGGCAATGTCGCCATGTGGACGGATAGCCCCATGTATGCCCTGCTATACAAGCGGCCCGTGAACCTTGCCTCTTTCGATTGGGGCGTCACCGCCGTGCCGTCGCCTTATGCATCGACCGTCGTCTTGCCCAGCGACCTGTTGGCAATTAGCCGCAACGCCGCCGACCCAGGGGCAAGCTGGCAGTGGATCGAATTCCTCTCGCGCCATCCCATTTACGGCGAGCCGCTGGACGATTCCGAAGACGCCATGCCATTCGGGATTCCCACGCGCCGCTCGGTGGCGGAGGCGGGCGACTACTGGCGCTACTGGTCGGCCCAGGAGCGCGCCGATATTGAGCAGGCGCTGGATAACGCCGCGCCGCTCTGGTTTGCGGATGAGGGGCAGCAGGAGCTGTATACCTTCCTTCGCTTCGCCTTTGATGAGATTCAGCAGGGCGTTGCGGTCGAGGAGGCGCTGGCTAACGCGCAGCTACAGCTTGGCGTCAATCTGCTGGTTCAGGAGCGCATCGAAGCGGGCGACGATCCGACTACGATGGATACCGAGTCGCTGCTTTATACCGTACGCGAGGGCGACACGCTCGGTAAAATCGCCGCGGCCTACAACGTCGACGTGGAGACGATTGTCAAAGCAAACGCGCTGGATGATTTGAAAAATCTTGCCGCGGGCGATGAATTGTTGATTCCGGGTGCGCGCGTTTTCATCGATGCGGAGGGCAGGCTTATTTCAGACCGCGTGGATACAGCCTACGCTTTTCTTGAACGGGACGGCCGCTACACGCTCTACCGCTTACCGGGCGATGCAACCCCGCTCGCCAGCTCTTTGAACCGCGCGGAATTGGGTGAATCGCTGCGCCTGCCCGTCGTCGGCCGCAGCGAGGACAACGCGTGGCTGCGCGTCTGCTGCTACAACGGCGAGCTGGTCTGGCTGGCGGCGGCGGACGTGACGGTCGAGAATTTGGAGGATGTGCCGGTGGTAGCGGCGGCGCCCGCACCGGAGCCGACCGCAGCGGGGTTTGATCTACCAAACGCTGAGGATTCACCTTCCCCCTTCATAACGCTACACACCGTCGAGGCGGACGATACGCTCGACTCCATTGCGGCAGAGTATGGCGTGCGCATCGAGGACATTTACAACGAGATCGGGGGCGAGCCAGTCGATGCTGATGCGCTGCAAGTGGGGGTCAAAGTGGCGGTGGCGATGCCCTACGTTAAAGCGACCCAGGAGCGCGTCGACCTGCGTGAAGCGCCGTCGGCGGAAGCGCCGCTGGTGGGTCGCCTGCGAGCGGAGACGGATATGCCGCTGCGGCTGGAAGCCCGCACGGAGGATGGAAGCTGGCTACAGGTTTGCTGCTGGGCGGAGCAGTCGGTGTGGGTCGCCGCGGACGAAGTCGACGTGACGGGCGACGTGGAGGCCGTTCACGTGACGGCGTCGTTGCCCATATTGGATGATACGCTTGATGCCCCGCCCGTATCACCTCCCTCGATAGAGGCAAAAGGGCTGGTGACGTTGTACAAAAAGCCGACCGTAGAGGCTCAACCCGTTGCCCGTTTGGCTAAAGGGCTTCCTCTTCCCCTGGTGGGCCGCAATGAGGACGATACGTGGCTCCAGCTCTGCTGCATAAGCGGCGAATCGGTGTGGGTGGAGGCCGCGTCGGTCGAGGTGAGGGGCGAGCTGACCAGTGTACTAATGGTCGCGCCGGGGGCACAACCGACTGTTCAAAAGGATGAGTTGCAGGTCGTCGATTTTGCCCATGGCATCGAGCTGTACCCACACGATGACAGCTTCGCTATGTTCAATGCCTTGCTGGAGACCAGCCAATACTTCGACTGGGTCAAGCGGGACGTGCCGTGGAGCCGCTTCCACCCACAGCAGCGGCTCAGCCTAGACTATGCGGAGCTGACGCAGTTTGTGCGTGAGGCCGGGCGGCAGAACGCCAATGTGCTGCTCACTATAACGCTGCGGCCTGAGCTGGCGCGCGACCGCGGCGGGCAAACGGCTGCGGGGCCAGCAGGCGAGTTTGACGTGCTGGCGGAGGAGCTGGGTAAGATGGCCGGGCGCTTCTGCGGCGGGCCGGTCAAGGCAATCGAGGTATGGGACGAGCAGAACCTGCACTACAACTGGAGCGATGAGCAGCCCGACGCCGAGGCGTACATGGAGTTGCTGCGCGGCGCACATGGCGTAATCAAGGAAGCCTGCCCCTCGATGTTAGTGATCAGCGGTGGCTTGACGCCCGCGGGCAACCACCGCGAGGGCATTGCTGTCGATAATCTTGAGTACTTGGAGGCGATGCTGGCGAACGGGCTGGCGCGCTACGCCGACGGCATCGGCATTCACCTGGCGGGCTACAATGTGCCGCCCAGCGCGCCCTTCGAGGAGGCATGTGAAGCGACGACCGAGGATGCGGTAACCTTTGACGGCGCGTGTGATTCGCCGCACCACTCGTGGAGCTTTGCCAGCACGCTGGCGGGCTATCGAGATTTGCTCGACGCGTATAATGTCGACCTGCCGCTGTGGCCGACGGAATTCGGCTGGGGCGCGGGCACGGCCGTCGACGACCGCTACCGCTACGTCGAAGACAACACGCGCGAGGAGCAGGCGGCGTGGACGCTCGAAGCCTTTGACCTGCTGCGCGCGGCGGGTACGGGGCCAGCCTTTCTTTACAACTTTGATGCGGGGATAGCCGATCCCAACAGCATCGGCGCGCAGTGGAGCATTCTCGATGTTGGCGGCGAGCCGCTGCCCGTTTATGATGCGCTACGCGAGCGGTTGAGCGGCGAGTCCACGAGCGATTTGCCGCTGCCGCAAACGTCGCGCTGCCAAGATGAGGCGGTGCAGATTGTCTCGCCGCAGCGGGGTGAACTGGTCGGCGGCGTCGTAGAAATTCGAGGCACAGCCACGCGACCACGGTTCGCCGACAAATTCACCGGCTACCGGCTAGGCTGGGCCGCCAGCGCTTACAGCGAGGACGAGGGAGAGTGGGCTGTGGAGGGCGATAAGGCGGTTGAAGATGCTGTGCTCGGTACGCTCGATACGAGCACCTTGCCCAACGGAAGCAACACGTTGCGGCTCGTTTCGATGAGCGATTCTACAGGCGTGTCAGTCTGTGAAGTCGTCATCAACGTGCACAATTGACAGACTCGTTGCGCCAGCGGTGAGCTCGCCGTCGGCTGCCTGAAAAACTAAGCCAGTCGGTGTGAAAAAGAGGGCGCAGCCATCACGGCTGCGCCCTCTGCTTTGCGTGCGAAGCGCTAGTTCAGCTGCGCATAAATAAGCCAACAGATTTTTCACCACCAAGACACGAAGGTGGAATCGGGACAGTTTCGCGGCTTGGTGTCCTGGTGTCTTGGTGTCCTGGTGTCTTGGTGTCCTGGTGTCTTGGTGTCCTGGTGTCTTGGTGTCTTCGTGTCTTCGTGGTTCAACTGTCTAACTATTACGCCGTTCTGTGCTAGGACGCTGCGCATAGTCAATATCTGCACTCGACATTTGGAGAAGAAGCGATAGGGCAATTTCACCATGGGGGTGATCTTACACAAGCGTGGCGAAAAAGCGCCCATTTCACTTGATTCTGTCCAAACTTTGGAAGTCTAAAAGTTGGAATGGCGCTTTCTGCTGTTTTTGACGGGATAATGTACCCACTTAATGTAAGATTGATCCGATGGTGAAATCACCCTAAAGAAGCGAAAACCGATCTTGAATTATTTCTATAGAAGTTGTAAAATAGTTATGCATACACATCTTTGAGAAACGGTCTATTTCATTTTCATAACCTACTTTTTATGCAACTGGTTGCGCCCGTATCCACTTGTCTAGAGGTTCCAGCAAAGTCTCGCCACAACTTACGGGTGCTTGGCCAGTACGCTAAGCAAAAGAAGAACTGGGCCTACCTCAACGCCCGCTACATCGATGGCTATCAAGCGCAATCCAAGAAGCCACAGCTTCAGCTTCAGCCCGTTGCCCTGGGTGATTTAGTCGCCCGGCTTGAAACGCTTGCCCCGCCCGACCCCATCGTTCTCCTCACATCGTCGCCCAGCTTTGATACAACGCCATACGACAATCTGGTTCGGTCGTTGATCCACCACGATCCGCCGGTTTACATCTGCACGCTAAACTGTTACGGACACGTGCTGGCCTACATGGTGGAGGGCGTGCTGCAATTTGTACAGGAGCAGTCGCCTTCCCCGCAGCAGCTAACGCTTTTTGTGGAGGCCCTCAACAAGGCCTTGGATTCTTTTATTGTTTGCCCACGTGCCGCCGAATTTGAGCCGGACCTTGGCGGGGCGAGCCGTTTGTGGTCCAGCCTGAGGCGCTCCACCACCGTTTACCACGCGCAAGACGGAGGCTGGTCGCGCAGCAAAGCGGAGGCGATTGGGCGCGCGGTGGAGCGCGGAGAGCAGGAAAAGCGCGGCTCGGTGCTCGTGTGGGTGGATTCGCGGCAGGACAAAACCTACGCCCAGCGTACCGTGAAGCAACTTCGCGGCTGGGGCTGGCCCGACGAGTGGATCATCCACCACCCGCTGCATCACGTTAGCCGCACCTTCCCGGCCCGTTTCGCATTGGTAACAGTCGCACCCCGGCGCGCCGGTATCCAGCAGATCGGCGATTTGATTATGCGTTGGGGCAGACAGGATAGCGCCGTGACGGCGACCTAAGGGCGCTGGGGCCGATGGACGCGGGCCGGGCGCCGACTGTCGGCATCGAAGATTGAGACGACGCCGGAGCACCCCTTTTTGTAGAGGGCGTGGATTGTAGAGGGCATGGATTGGGTTCGCGCGAGTGGGTTACCCGGCGACGTAGTTCGCGGTGCGGGCGTCGTCGCGGCTATTGCGGTTGCCGAGCCGCCGCAAATTATGTACAATTTAACCGTGGCCGAAGCGCACACGCTCCACGTAGCTCGGGTCGGTGGTAAATTTACAACTGTCATATTGCTAGATTAGAGGGCTCAGGAGCCAATTCATGCGAGATTTGACACAAGAGCGACCGCAATCGATTCGCGTGCTGATGCTCTATCCGGCGCAGTCGCCGCTCAAGCCACAGCTGGATGAATACTTCATCAATGAAGAGCGCTTCCCCATTGTGCTCGTCGCGTCCACGGATTCGCCGGAGCGCTGCCGCTCGCTGGTGCGCGAAGTCTTTGCCCACGTGGTGCTGATGGTCGATGTGGCGCCGGATGAGCCCAACTGGTCCACCCGGTTGCTTCAACTGTCCAAGGACATCAATCTCGATTACCAGACCGTTACCACGGTGGTGCTGACCGACGTGCCGCCGGAGAATATGACGACCTATTATGAAAAGGCGCTGCTGGCGGGCGCGCGCGGCGTGATCAACGTGGGGCGCTTGGGCGAGGGCATGGTGGGGGCGTTTAGCGAAATTGAACGCACCGTTTTGCAATCCTTCCAGTTTATCCGCCACAACAGCGAAAACGACGCGCGCCAGATGGGGCTGGACGTGCGCGTAATGACCGTGACCAGCGGCAAGGGTGGCACGGGCAAGAGCACGCTGGCGACGGCGGTGGCGGGCGAAATCGCGCGCCGCCGGCTGGACAAGCGGGTGATGCTGCTCGATTTTGACACGCAGTTTGGTTCGCTGGCGGCCATGCTCAAAGAAAAGCCACAGCGCACCCTGGCCCAGATGGCCTCGCTCTCGCTGGCGGACATTGCCAATCTGCAAACCTTTACCGATATCCGCGACCTGGTCGAAATCGTCAACGTTGGCGGCGGGGCCGAGCTGTACTTTTTGCCCGCGCCCTTTACCACGCTCGAATCCTTTGCGCTCAAGCCGGAGAGCGCCTCCGAAATTCTCTCCACCTTCCGCCGCATCTTTGATTATACCGTGATCGATGTGCCCAACCAGATCACCGATGCTTCGCTGGCCGCTTACCAAGCCAGCGAACTGCTGCTGCTCGTCTGCGAACCGGAAATGCTTGCCGTGCGCGCCTGCCGCCAACTGACGCAGCTGCTGCAGGACCCCACCATCGGCAACCCAGCCGCCACGATCAAAGTGGTGATCAACAAAGTGTGGGGCAAGCGCGAGGCGCGGCTGTGGGGCGAGCCGCTAATTACGCCAGCCGATGTCGAGAAGCTCTTTCCCGAGGCCGTCATCGGCCAGCTGCCCTTCGACGCCGACTTTGTCAACGACCACATTAGCAGCGGTCGCCCGATCGGCAGCATGGAGCACAAAGCGCAATTCCTTACCGATATGCGTAGCCTGGTGGACAATTTAGGGCTCGATTTAAAGGCCGTGCCCCGCCCCCAAGCGGCGAGCAAAGCCGCACGCCCCGCCCGCGGCGGTTTGCTAAGCCGACTGCGCAGTGCCTGAGGTCAATCTGGGAGACCCGTCAAAGAAACTTACCAAAGAGAAGCATAACGGTCGCAGCCCATCGGCGGGGAGAGTTGCCGCTAGCGCCCGACCCCGTGATGCTCACCTGAGCGATGCTTGGGTTCCGTTGACATTTGGAGAGTGGCCCTCTCCCCCGGCCCCTCTCCCAGGATGGGAGAGGGGAGAGATTGGCTCCCTTCTCCCATCCTGGGAGAAGGGCTGGGGATGAGGGCGCGCTCGACTCACCTTTCAAGCCCTCTCAGAAAAATGTCAACAGAACCTAGGAATGGCAGCTGATTAACTTGAGCAGGAGCGTGTCGTTTTACTCCACCCCAACCCTCCCCAAATTGGGGAGGGAGCCGCGACCGGACGGGCGAGGCATCGACTCCTCCCCCATCATGGAGGAGGCTGGGAGCGGGTGGAGGCTGGGAGGGGGGGAGGCTGCGTTCTTCCATAAATGCTGGCTCCGCTGCTTGCCTTTGCCCCTTTGCTCAACTTGTTTAATTGCCGTTCCTTATTTAATCCTTATTTAAATTGGATGAGGCAGTAGCAAAGCGCCGAACACCGATGGAGCCTGCTGCACCAGCGCCCTTGGCTGCAAAAACTCAGCAGGAAAATTACAATGCAGGAACAGCTTGAATTTCGCGGCAAAGACACGTACGCCGTTCAATCCAAAACCAGCGACACCGGCTGGTACACCGCTTATCTCGTGCAGGCGCGCGCCAGCGGCCAGTACTTTACGCTCATCACCACCGGTGAACAGCTTACCAGCGACCACCGCGGCACGCTGCAGCGTGCCGCGCGTATTATGAGCACGGTCGAATCGCCCCACATTATCAAGGCGCATGATATCGACGTGCTGGACAGCAACCTTTTTATGGTGTTGGATCAGATGGAGGGCCAGCCGCTTTCAGAGTGGATGCAGACGCATCAGCAACTCGACGAATTCACGGCGCTGCGGCTTTTTCGACAGCTGGCGCTGGCGCTCAAGGATTTGGAGTACTACCGCTGCATCCACGGCAACATCCGCCACAGCAGCATCATGGTCTCGCCCGATTCGTCCAGCAAGGGGGAGATGCTGCTTAAAATTTGGGATTTGGTGCTTTCTACGCGGCTAGAGGACACGATTGCCTTTCAAGCACCGGAAAAAATCCGCGAGAACCCGCTCGATATCCGCACGGATATCTACAGCATCGGCGCGGTGATGTACTGGATGATGACCGGAAAGCCTCCCTATGAAACGCACAACACCGCCAAGCTGGCGCTGCTGATTAGCGGCAGCACGCAGGGTGGTGAGCAGGCCGCACTGAGCGGGCGACGTACCGATCTGACAAGCGACTGCGTGGCGCTCGTCGACCGCTGCCTGCAGCGCCACCCGCGCGACCGCTTTCAAACAGCCAGCGATTTGGTCGCCGCGGTGGAGGACGTGCTCGGTCGCCAGCGAGATAGCGCTGGCTTTATGATGCACCAGGCCAAGGTTGCTGCCCAGCGCGACGAGTGGCGCGAAGTGCTGCGTCTTTACGAGCGTGCCCAGGCGATTCGCGGGCCGAAGAAAGAGTTTCGTCTGCTGGTGCAGCGCGCGGAAAAGATGCTCGAGGAAGAGGGCCTTGCCCAATACGGCAAAACCATGCGGGATATTGATGAACTCCGCCGTGACCGCCAGCTTGACGAAGCGGAAGAGGCCGCCGTGGCCCTCAAGGGCACAGTCACCAACCATCGCTTTTTGCGCAGCAAGCAGCGCGCAGAGATGTTGCGAGAACTTGCCGAACTGGAAGAAACCATGCGGCTGGAGCGGCGCTTTCAGCCCGCCCTCCTTGCATCAAACGCCACGGAACAGGAGTACGCGCTGCAGACGCCGCTGGTCACGGTTATGCGCTCCGCTGCCGATCAAGGCGAGCGGCTGGATACCGTAAATCTCTGGGCCGAGCCGAACCATGCCACTGTCTCCCGCCGCTCGCAGGCAACGCTGCGTTTTGCGGATGGTGCTTGGCACCTGCAGCACGACACCGAGGCCGTCAACTCGACTCGAATCAATGGCGAAAAGGTGTCGACCGAAGTGATTGTCGAGGATGAAGATGTGCTCTGCTTTGGACAGGTGGAGGTTATCTTTCGCCTGCGCCAGGCCGTTTAATCCACAGCTAAACCGGCCGTTTAGCACGGCGTCTCCGGCATCGGCCAGCGCGGTGGATGAAAGAGCTGCGGCGCGTACTGGAGACGCAAGCGGACACAACGTCGCCATGCCAAAATTCCACGTTTCTCCCAGTTAGAAAAGCGCCTGATGCCATGAACCTTTTTAGCGCAACTTGCAAGGCGAACCGAGCGTGCCCCCCGTGCCGCATTCCCCAGCGGACCTTCCGTCGTGCCTGCTTGAGCACGCTCGTGGTTGTGCTGGCGCTGCTCGCGGGCGTACCGGGGCCGACGCCTGCTCTTTGGGCGCAAGACACCGGCACCCCCGGTGATGCCCCCGGTGCTGCCCCCGATGCTGCCCCCGATGCTGCCCCCGATGCTGCCCCCGATGCTGCCCCTGCTGATGATTCCGGCGAGGCGCCCAGCACGGCCGCGCTGGAAAGTCTGTTGAACGGGCAGAGTGTCTTGCAGATTACCGGCATCGACACGACAAATTTCCCCGATGTCGTGGTCTCCGTCTACGGCGGCAACCTTGCCACGCCGCTGCCCGAGGTGCCGCTGACCCTGCGCGAGGACACGCGCGAGATCGCCGTCGACAGCCGCGAAACGGCGGACGTGGGCGTGCAGGCAGCGCTGGTGTTGGACGCTTCGAACAACATCCGCAACCCCGGCAACATCCCTGGTACGCTGCGCTATCAAGATTATCAGGCGAGCGTGGATGCGCTGGTCGAAGCCAACATCCTTTCGGCGCAGACGGATTGGCTCGGCGCATACGCCACCGGCCCCAGCGAGAATGCCTTCCGCGTCATCTCCAATTGGACGCAGGATCACGGGGCGCTGCGCAACGACGTTCTGCTCTACACGCCCGAAGACGACACCGCCCAAACGCCGCTCTTTGATCTGGTTGAGTTTACCCTGGATCAGTTTGAAGACACCGGGCTACCGCCCAATCTCAAGAAGTCTATTATCATTTTCTCGGACGGCTTCGATGCCACCAGCACCCTGGACCGAAACGACGTGATCAGGCGTGCACAGGAGATGAACGTTACCATCTACACCATCATGGTGATGGCTGAGGACGACGAGCGGCGTGCCAACCTGGAGCGAATTGCCGCCCTAACCGACGGACGCTATATTTTCCTGGACGCGGTTGAAACGCTCGCGCCGCTCTGGGCCGAAATTGGCGAACAGCGCCAGCAGGAGCTGCTCGCCTATCGCACGGACGATGCCCAGCCCGTCGAGCTGGAGCTGAGCATTGAGCCACCGGGCGGCGTCCCGCTGGTGCGCGCACGCAACTTTCCCGCCACCGGGGCCGAGCCGGTGGCTATTACCGTGCTCAACCCCGCCGACGGCGAGGCCGTGATTGAGGATGCAGCCGCCGGTAGCGACTCGGCTGTGCTGCCGATTGAGGTGGAATTTAGCTGGCCCGACGGCTACCCGCGGATGCTGCAGCGCGTCGAGTATACGGTTAACGATGATACGCGCGTGATCGAGAGCGAGCCGTTTAATCAATTTGACTTCCCACTTGGCGATTTGCCCTCTGGCCGCTACACTCTGCGCGTGGCGGCCGTGGACGAGCTGGGGCTGATGGGCAGCGCCGTTCCCTTGCCCGTGCAAATTCAAGCGCCCGCTCCGCTGCCCACCGCCGTTGCCACGCCCGCGCCCGAAGAGCCCGCGCCCAACTTGGCCCTGATCGGGGCGCTCCTGCGTGGAGTTCTGCTGCTCGGGGCAGCGCTATTGCTGGTGGGCTGGCTGCTCTGGCGCCGCCGCCGCCGGGCAGGGGAAGAGAGCAGCCAGCCTTCGGAAATCTCGCTTGGCCCCGGCAACATTCCAGCGGAAGACGAGTGGAGCCAGGCCGCACAGCCCATGGCCCGTTTTGACGACGCAACGGAGATTCCCGCCGCGCCGCCCTTTACGCCCAAGCCCGCCGCGCAGCTGGTGGCCGTGGAAAAAATTTCACACCTGCCGCAGCGCATCACCCTGCGCGTTGGCTCCGTGGTGCGGATTGGCCGACGCGGCGATCTGTGCGACGTGGTCCTGGATGACAAGCGGATCTCACGCGCCCACGCCATTGTGACTCACCGTGAGGATGGTTTTCATATCCAGGACGACGGCAGCAAGGGCGGCACGTACGTTAACCAGCGGCAGCTTACCGTTAGCGACGACAGGCTGCTGCGCGATAACGACATCGTGAATTTTCACGCCGTGGCCTACCGCTTTGAAAATGAGCAACCGGAACATACAGAAGTGCCGGAGGAGCTGTTTATGGACGGCTACGCGGAAAATGGTCACGCCCAGGTGTTTCCCGCCGACAATGCGCCACCCATCGAAAAATCGGTCAACGGCAGGGATGGCCTGGATGAAATTCCAACCTCCGTTGATGAACCCACTGTTTACGTAGATGATGATGCCTAAAGTAAAGTTGCATCGAGAACAGGAGTTTGAGGAGCCAAGTGAGAGTCACTGTCCAGACAAAATGGGGGAAGCTGCCCTACTATGGACAGTGACAGTCACTTAGGCTGCGAACTCTTGCTTTCATTTTGCACGCACTTTAGTGCCTCACCAAGGTTTGATTTTGGCTCATATAAAGAAGATGTGCGGGTTGTGATAAACTAAAAGGCATGGACTTTCCACTAACCGAGCTACTCGATGAAGAAAGCAGCC
This sequence comes from Caldilineaceae bacterium, assembly GCA_965213535.1. GTDB lineage: Bacteria > Chloroflexota > Anaerolineae > Caldilineales > Caldilineaceae > JBCCFC01. The sequence continues at coordinate 2,741,901 of OZ243888.1, read as the reverse complement.
TGGATTGGCTGACCCGACATTTCCACCCAGAGGGTATGCGATGTCCGACTTGTGGCCAGGCGAGCTGTGAGGCGCGGCCATTTCGAGAGACAGCCAGCAGTCAATTAACGACCTACCGCTGTTGCGGATGCGAGCGTGCGTACAACCTATACACAGGAACAGTCTTTCAAGGTCGTCACCTGAGGCCGCAGCAGGCCATACTTTTCTTGCGCGGGGTAAGCAAAGGCGAGCCAAGCACCGTCTTGTCAAGAGAGTTACAATTGAGCTACCCAACGGTGCTGGACATCCGCCACCAACTCCAGGCCAATGCCGAGCGCGCACAACCAGATACTCCTCTGCCCGACCAACATGCTGAAACGGATGAGATGTTTCAGAATGCGGGGGAAAAAAGGTGAGCCACATCGGAACCCAGCAGACCCACCATGGCGACGAGCCAACAAGCGGCGCGGGCGAGGGACATATGCCAACGACCGGCCACCGATTGTGGGAACAGTCGGACGAGAGAGCGGGCAAGTCCGCATTCGCGTGGTGATGAACACGACGGGCGCAACGCTAGAGAACCATGTCCACCGCTTCACGCAACGGGGCTCTCATCTCTATACCGATGAAAATCAGAGCTACAATCACGTCCTGCGCCCGCGTTCTACTGTCTGCCACAGTGACAATGAGTGGGCTCGTGACGATGATGGCGATGGCATCCGGGAAGTCCATGTCAATTCCGTCGAGGGTCTTTGGACTGATGTGCGCAACTTTCTGCGTCCCTTCAAGGGCGTTCACAAAAAGTATCTCGCTGGCTATGTCGCCTTCGCTGAATTCAAACGCAACCTCAAAGCCATCTCTCCTACTTTCATTGCCAGCATCGTCGCCCTGCACAATCCTTTAACATGAGCCTTGATTTTTGGGTTACTTCCCTCTCGATCACTCGAATTTTTAGTGCTGGTGACTAAGTACAAACAAAAGAGAAACGATGGGAGAATCGCGGAGGGAGCATCCTCAGATCGGGTAACCCCCTGGGTGCGCACGCGCAAGAGATGACCACCCTACGCACCCATTAAAACATGTTGGCTTGTACTTAGTGAGCACCGTAGTAGTCGCTGTAGCGAGCGATGCAGTGAGGCAAAGAATGAGACAGAGCACCAGGCGAAGCATGGACCGCGGGGTGAATCGATGATGCAAGAGCTGCCACCCAACGTGGGGGCTTATCCATTCAAGCCGCTGCGGCGTATTGAATTCACCAAAATGTCGCAGACGTGGCTGGCCGCTACCCGCGGGGCGGACCAGCCAAGCGGTCAGGTCGTGTTGAAAATAGCGCGGCGCGACCAGACGGAGAATTTCCGATCCAATCAAGCCGCCATCACCAACGAGGAGCACTGGCTGCGCAAGCTGCAAAGCACGGCCAACCATCCGGGGCTGGTGCGGCTGCTGCCCATCGAATTGATTGGCAATCGGCCCATTTACAGTGCCAAAACCCACGATCCCGGCGAGCCGTGGTTTATTGTCGTGGGCTATCTAGCGGGCGGTTCGCTCAAGGATGCGCTGGCGCGCCAATCCACCGTGCACCCGCGGGTAGCCTTGCAAATTGCGCGGCAGCTGGCCGTTACGCTGTCCTTTGTTCACCAACAGGGCTGTGTCCACCTTGATCTCAAGCCGGACAATGTGATGTTTGCCAAGGCTGTCCCCCTCAACAGCGAGAGCCTGAGCGATTCCCCCGTGCTGATCGATTTTGGTATTGCCAAGCCCGTGCGCGAACTGCACTACCTCGGTGGCGTGGCGGCCTGGCTCGCGCCGGAATGCGTGCGTGCGATGGACAAACACGAGCGCATTCCTATTTTGCCCTCGATGGATATCTACGCGCTGGGGCTGGTGCTCAACGCGCTGCTTACGGGGCAACACCCCGGCGCGGCGGAGACGTTGGCCGTGGTCGATAGCAAAGTGCTGCACAAGAAGGCCAACCTGAAAGCCCAGCGCAGCGAGCAGTTAACGCGGGGCCTCAACACGTTGATCGCCGCGATGACCGACGAGAATGCTGGGCGACGACCCACGGCGCAACAGGTTGTGGTGCAGCTGGATCACCTGCTGGTGGGTATGTCTACACCCAAGCGCAAGGCGCGCTCCGGCCGCCTGATGGGCTGGACGCTGGCAGGCGCATCCGCCGTGCTCGTTCTGCTGCTGGGCGCGCTCGTGCTAACGCAGATGCCAACCAACCCCAGCGGGGGCGCCTCGGACGCCGGCAGTGTGGACGGCGGCGCAACCGCCGACGCTCTCACATCAACGGAGGCGGCAGCGAATACCTTTTTGGCAGGCGGCAACGCCCTTGGCGAAGTTGATGATGATGCTGCGATGGCTGGCCCGATCGGCGCGATGACGGCCACCGCCAGCGCCACCAACGCCCTTACCGACGCGCTCACCGATGATGCCAGCACGCTCACCGATGCCGGCACGCTTACCGATGCCGACATTGGTACAAACACCGACGCGTTGACCGAATCGCTGGACGAAACAAACATTACCACGACAGAAGGTGTCACGAATGAGCGCGTGGCAAGCGACACAGCGACGGGCGACACAGCGACGGGCGATACAGTTAGCGTGAGCGATTCGCTAACGGCAACGACTGCTGCTATTTTGCCAGCCACAGCGGCCACAGCGGCCACAGCGGCCACAGAGACCGTGACCGGCTCAACGGCGACCGCGAACTCGAGCGCAATGGAGACGGGAAGAGCAGAAACGAGGACGACAGCAACGCCCGCCCGGTCAACGACGCCCAACGAGGATGACGCGGGGGACGTGGATGAGAAGTCGGCGTCGCCAAACACCACGGGCACGCCCTCTCGGCAGCCAACCGCTACGCGCGTTAGCCCGCCGACGGCCACCCCCACGTTTACCCCGTTGCCGACCCTGTTGCCCGTGCCCCCGCCGGTTGCCGTACCGCCAGCTGGCGGCTCATCGGCAACGGCAGCGCCGAACGTACCCGTTGCCGAACCAAACAGCTCCGGCGAGCCGCTGCCGGATCGCGCGGTTACGCTGCTTGCGCCCGCGAACGGAGTGGATTTGGCCGGGGGCGTGGAGTTTTCTTGGGCGCATGACTTTGAGCTTGGCCCCAACGAGCAGTTTGAGGCTGTGTTTTGGCAGGCGGAAAGCAATCGGGATGTGTCGGCGCTGGGGCTGGCTGCAGCCAGCCCCAGCAGCGTTGTGATCGTCGATTTAAACGCCTATCGCCAGCAGAGCCCCGGCTTACTTGTGCCAGGCACAGCCTACCGCTGGGGCGTGCGCATTACCGATGGAGAAGGTCGCCCGCTGCAGTGGGTCAGCGATGGGAACGCGTTTAAGTACGTGGGAGAGTGAGCTATGAAATCAATACAGCTATCATCATCCGCCAATTCCACCACGCGTCGTTCATCAGCGCATAGCCCGTTGAAACGCGCTCCGCTTCGGGGGCGCAAAACGGACCCGGGGGTGGCTGGCAAAGCCAACCAGGACAGCTACGCCCTCTTTGCTGTGGGGCCAAAGCGCGGCAGCAACTGGGAAGCCGATCCCGAGCGCACGCTTTATGTTGTGGCGGTTGCCGATGGGGTAACGGGTCAAGCCGCGGGGGCTAATGCCAGCGAGGTGGCCGTGCACACGCTTCAGCAGGTGATGAGCCAGCGCGCCCATCACCTGCCACCCGCCCAGTGTTTGCGCGAAGCCTTTGAAGCGGCCAACGCCAAAATTTTGCAGGTTGCGCGGGAGGACAGCAAACTTCGGGGCATGAGCACCACGCTGGTTGCTGCCGTGATCGACGGCTGGCGGTTGCACCTCGGCCACGTTGGGGACAGCCGAGCCTACCTGATTCGCGACAAAGCCATCTATCGTCTAACGCTGGATCACACCTGGGTACAGGAGGCGCTTGACGCCGAGCGCCTGACGGATTCCGAAGCGCGCACCCACACCAACCGCCACAACCTGCTGCGTTACCTGGGCAACCCGCGCGGCCTGGATGTGGACCAAACAATCATCACGCCCGGTACGGATACGGGCCCACAGCGACGCTTTGAGATGGAACTGGCTTTGCAGCCCAACGATGTTATTCTACTCTGCTCGGATGGTGTAACGGACAAGCTGAATCAGCAAGAGATATTGAATGTTGTGCGACGACACCGGCGGCAGCCACGTATGGCGGCGCGTGCGCTGGTCGACGTTGCTGTAGAGCGACGCGAAGAGGACAACATCACCGCCGTGCTGCTTTCGCTACCCGGCCGCAGGTGGCCGATGGGCCTTCTGGCTTTGGGCGGTTTGCTGATCCTCTTGGCAGCGCTGGCTACATTCTTGCCTTGGCCACGCGTCCTTTTCCCACCGGGAGGCCTCGTCTCGGCTGGTCAGCTAGAACGCGGCGTCGTCGAGACCCAACCCGGTGTCGGAGATGCGGGGGACGGCAGCCCAGGCGACGCCAATGCAGGGAGCGCCAATGCAGGGAGCGCCAATGCAGGGAACACAGCCGTTGATGAGCCGAGCGCGAACGACGTTGGCATGATTGATGCCATCGGGTCAATGAACGTGATCTCACAGGTGACGGCGCTGCTCTCCAACAGCGGGGAGACGGAAGCGCCCGCGTTGGGCGCCGCCTCGCCCGCCGCACAGGAAGCCCTTTCCGCGCGCCCAACCTCTACACGCGTCGCCACGCGGGTGGCCGTCGTTCCCACGCCACTCGCACCCACGGCAACGGAGACTGCGCGCCCCGCGGCGGCGACGACTCCGCGCCAGGTCGCGGCTTCGCCCGCGTCTACCGCAGCAATCTCGCCCACAACGTCCTCTCCCACAACGTCCTTGGGCGAGCCCGCGCCCGCTTTGGAGCGAAGCGAAGCAGAGGAGCCTGATGCCCAGAATCAAGCTGATGCCCCAAGTGAGTCAGTCGACGCTATCAGCGAGGCTGACGCTGTGCAGGATTGGGTGGTGCAGCTACGTAACCCACTGGAAAGCAACCTCAGCGGGCAGCATGTTTTTCTGTGGGAGCCCAATTTTACGCTGCCGGAGAGGTATGTTTACGAACTCATTTTCTGGCGCGTGGGGGACAACGCACTTGATCGGGGGTTTAGCCCCGTGGGTGCGGGGGGCGGGGCAAGCGTTGTGGTGGATCTGACCGAGACCGCCAGAAGCCTACCACAGCTTCAGCTGGGGCGAGATTACTTCTGGAGCGTGCTGCTCGTCGATGCCGAGAACACGCAGCACCGCATCAAGCTGCTGGGCGAACCGCAGCTTTTTCGCGTGTCCACCAGTGGTCAGAGCCCAAACGACCGTGCTGAACCGGAGAAGCCGGGCGGCGCAGACGAGCCGCCCGCAGACGAGCCGCCCGCAGACGAGCCGCCCGAAGAGGAGCCGCCCGAAGAGGAGCCACGCTGATGAAAGAGAGATTACTCGGTTGCAAGCAGATAATAGCCAGCAGTCGCTTTTCCATTGGAATTGTGTTTGTTTGTCTAATTGGACTATTTGGTGCACGATCCTGGCAGACGGCGGCGCTTGCCCAGAATGAAACGCTGCCCGACGCGCCGTCCAAGCAATACCTGCCGCTGGTTGCTCAGCAGGAGCCACCACGCTGGCGGCTCCTGGCCAACGCCGGAGCCGAACTTTCCGCGCTCCACTTTGAAGCAGACCAGCCCGGGGAAGCCAACCTTTACCTCGGCGACCGGCGACCACCCGCCGACGGGGGCGGCCTCTATCTGGGGCGCGTGGGCGAAAGCTGTGCGAGCGACCAGGTTTTCCCGTCCGTCTACACCGGTGCACGCATTCTCTCGCTGGCCTTTGATGGTGACTTGGGTGTTGCCGGCACGTTTCAAGAGCAGATTGCTGTTCGCGCCGTTGCTCAATCCGCCACTGCCGAGGAGCAGTGGCGACGGACAAATGGCTCGCTCAACCCCAACGTCTACGGCGTGGCGCTGCTCTCTGGCACGATCTACGCCGGTACGGATGGCGGACTCTACCGCAGCGAAGACGGCGACGGCTGGGTGCAGCATGATCCGCTGCCGCAAATCAACGCCCTGGCCACTCAAGCGGAAACGCTCTGGGTGGGCACCTTTAGGCGCGGCGTTTATCGGCTGGAGCCAACGAGCGAAGAGTTGCTCGCCCACAACGAAGGGCTGGCGGATGAAGCGCTGGCCGTTTGGGATTTTGCCTCCGACGGTGAGGAAACGGTCTACATTGCCACCAGCGACGGCGTCTATTTTAGTGAAAATGAAAATTCTTGGGCAGCGTGGGGGCTACAGGGGGAACTCGTCTACAGCGTTGCCTGGGGAGCGGATACGCTCTATGCGGGTCTGCGCGAGGGCGGCGTGCAGGCCCGCCAGCGCAACGGCGCCGCGTGGCGAGCCCCGGTGTTGGGCAACGGGTGGGACAGCCGCTACACCGTGCGCGATTTGGTGTATGATCCCGCCTATTGCGGCGGCGGCCTCTTTGCCGCCACCAATGTTGGCCTTTGGATTTTGGAAAGATAAATAGAGAAAAACTGCTGAAAGGCGCAATTTGCTTCATCCAGCTTTGTTATTATGAATCACTGGCCCATCATTGGTTTATTATTGGCTCATCGTCGCCCCATCGTCGCCCCACATCGCATTGCTGCTTTCTGACGTAACCCGTTAAACGAGTAATATAGATAGCTAATGTCGTGCAGGGTACAAATGAGTATCCGGCACAAACTCAATCAGCAAGCAAAATTAGTGCACGTGCGTCTGGTGCATGTGTCTGGTGCCTGCTCAATCGTCTCGAGTCGTGCGCTTTGTTTGCATTAAGTTTGCATTAGCCAAGCAGGCAGGTGGAAATTGTGAGTAAACCGTGCGTACTATTTGTGGATGATGATTTGCTCTTGGCTCGCGCTTTGAGCCGCACGCTGGAGCAGAATGATTTTGCCGTCGTGCACGTAACCGGCCCCGACGAGGCGTTAACGTGGCTGCGGGCCGAGCGCCCGGATATAATGATCCTGGATGTAGATTTGCAGGCCCGCCTAAACGGCTACGATTTGGCGCGGCTCTTGCGGCAGGGCGGCTGGACGGGTACTTACACGGTGCGGGGGGACGAGTTTACAGACGTTCCCATTCTCATGCTCACCGGCCACGACAAAATCGAAGAGCAGCTGACGGGCTACGAGGCGGGGGTGAACCAGTATATGAGCAAGGGCGACTTGCGTCTCCCCAAAAAGGATTTGGATGCGCGCCTGCTGGTGGCCCAGCTGCGGGCGCTGCTCAACCGCAACCAGAAAACCGACGCCGACGCCGACGTTATTCGCATTGGCCAACTGTTTGTTCACGTCCGTGAAGAGCGCGTTGCAGTCAACGCCAACTCGGTGAGCTTAACGGCTACCGAATACTGTTTGCTGCACTGGCTTGCCCGACACACCGGCGTTGTGCAAAGCCGCGAAGTGCTTTTGGCCGAGGTGTGGCAGATTACAAATTTGGAAGCCGGCAGTACGCGCATGGTCGATGCCACGGTGCGTCGCTTGCGCAAGAAGCTGACCGAAGCAGGCTGCGAGGAGTTGATTCAATCCAAACATGGCGTCGGTTATGTATTGAGCAGTAACCGGTAAATTTTGTAGTGGGGGCACGCAGTGGCGGTCGCTGCAATGCGGCAACTTGCGTCTGACCGTTTCTACAGGCAAAGCGAAGCATGAATAAATCGTGGCTGCATTATCTGAGTCCGAGCGAACTGCGCCGTCAGTTTGACTTGATCTCCGTCCGCATTACGCTGCTTTTCGCCATTCTCTTCATCGCTGCAGCCGCTTATATTAACGGGGCCGTCCTGCTGTACTCCCAAGCGGGAATGCATCAAATTCGGCAGGTCGATTCCGTGGATCTGTTGGCGCGCGCCGCCGATCAGCTGCCGCTCCACATGCAGATCAGCGCATCGCCCGAAGAGGGCCTGAACCGATATGCCGATCGGCTCATTGCCAGCTTGTCGGAAGAAGACACGGCAGTTTACAACCGAGATGGCAGGTTGATTGACGCCTCGTTGGGCAGTCGCTTGCCCGCCCGCCTAACACCTGGGGCGGATATTACCCAACCCGTGGAGGAGCTAGCAGAAGCAGAGCTTTTCTGGGACGAAGGCTACGGCGCTCAACGGCTGGATGACGATTTTGAAATGCTCTTTGGGCCGCTCTTCTTTGCGGGCGAACGCGTTGGCTGGCAGGCCATCCGCTACGATCTCTCCTTGGAGCAGCAGCTGAGCCAGGACGTCTTCCGCCGATCCATCAGCGGGTTGATGTTGATTTTGGCGCTGATTTTGGCGTCGGGCGTCTACCTGCGCAGCTTTACCCGGCGCAACATGCTTCCGCTCATCAGCGCGACGGAGCGCATTGCGCGCTCGCAGTGGGAGGAGCCGCTGGATGCACAGCTAACCGGCGAATTTGCGCAGCTTGGGCAATCCATCGATGCGATGCGCGAAAGCCTGCAGGCCTATGAACACCAGCGCCAGCTCGTCCTCGCCCGCATTTCTCACGACGTGCTGGGGCCGCTCAAAACCATTTCGACCATCGCTTCACTTAATCAGCCAGACGAACTCCAACGCGCCGCCGACGCTCGCCGCAGCGCTGCGGCGAGCGCAAATGGACACGGTGACCTTCTCCAGGAAGATTGGGAGGTGGTGGCCGCCTGCTCCGATCACGTCAACCGGCTGCTGGAAGACATCAAATATCTAGTGGGTGGTGGCCGCGTGGATTATTCGCAGAGCCAAACCGCATCACCGCTGGCGCTGCTGCCGGTGTTGACGCAGATTCTCGCCTACTACCGCACCAAGACGGGCACGCGCGTGCACTTTGCGCTCGCTGAACCAGCCCCTAGCCCGGTAGACAATTCACCCTTTTTTGTCTATATCGACAGGACTCGCCTGGTTCAGATGCTGGGCAATCTAATTGACAACGCCTTGTCCCACGGGCAGGCAACGGCGGTTACGCTCTCTCTGCGCCGCGAGGGGCTAAACGGCGGCGACTACGTCTGCCTGCGCGTGCAGGACAACGGCGTCGGGATTCCGGCAGCCGTACGCCCGCAAATTTTCGAGGAGCGCTTTTCTGCCCCGCTGCCCAACGGCGGCGCACCGTCGCTCCCCTCTTTGCACGACAAACAGCGCGACAACCCGCACGCCAGCCACCACGGGCTGGGGCTGTCCATTGTGGCGGATATCGTGCGCGCCAGCGGCGGCTCCATCAGCGTCGAAAGCGCGCCGTCGGGTGGCACAACATTCATCCTGCGGCTGCCCGCCCACAGCGAGGCGGCCAGCCGTCACGACGATGCCAAGAAGCGCAGCACCACGACTGTAATAACGGCGGGCGAGGTCGCAAACAGTGTCGCAAACGGTGTCTACGACACTGCTGCGAATAATGGGGCAGACGCTGCTGCAACTGCTGCTGCAACTGCTGCTGCAACTGCTGCTGCAAATAACGGAACGGGCAGCAAGGGAGCGATAGACCATGCTGTTTAAGGCGTGGTGCGTGGCGTGCCTGGGCGCGTTTGTCTACTGCGCCTATGTCGACAGCCGCACGCGCAAAATTCCCAACCGAGTAACTTATCCTTTCCTGCTTGCCACGCTGATGTTAACGCTGGCGGTGGGACTGTGGCCCGCTGCGCTGTACGGCGGTTTGTTGGCGGGGGGCGTGCTGCTCGTGCCGCGGCTGGTGGGTGGGCGCAGCGCCGGTGGCATGGGCGATGTAAAGCTGGGTGCGCTGGGGGGGCTGCTCGTGGGGCCGCAGCTTTCGATCCCGGCGCTGCTGCTGGCCTTTGTTAGTGCGTCGCTGCTGCTGCTGCCGCTGATTATAGCCAAGCGCGTGAGCTGGCGACAGCCCGTTCCCTTTGGCCCCTTTCTCTCACTGGGCTTTGGATTCTTTCTCGTGCTCTTTATTTTTGCTGGTTAACTCGTGAGGACATCAACCATGATTGCTAACAACCACCGCTGGACGCCGCTAACGCGCCTGCGCTTTCAACAGCCGGACGGCAACTCGCTGGCGATGGATGAAGCCACCGCCGAATTGGCGCGTCGGTGGCAAGAAAAGCTGCTGCAAAGCGTCAACCTGGAAGAGTTGATTCGGATGGAACCCTCCATGCGGCGCACGCGCATCGAGCAGAAGCTGAGCGATTTGATGCGCACCGGGGAAGATAAACTACCGTATGGCCAGTACAACCAAATTGTTACGTACATTCTCAACGAAGCGCTTGGTTACGGCCCGCTCGCCAACTTGATCTACGATCCGGGCATTACCGAGATCATGGTCAACGGGCCGGATTCGATCTACATCGAGCGCGACGGTAAACTTCAGCCTTACTATGACATTCAGTTCCAGGGCGAAGAGCACCTGCGCAACATCATCGACCGCATCGTCTCGCGCGTGGGGCGGCGCATCGATGAATCCAGCCCCACGGTGGATGCGCGCTTGGAGGACGGCAGCCGCGTCAACGTGATGGTGCCGCCGCTGAGCCTGGACGGCCCGATTTTGACCATCCGCAAATTTCAGCGCAACCCCTTTGATCTGGATCAGCTCGTCCACATTGGCACGCTCAACGAAGAAATGGCGCGCTTTCTCGAAGCCTGCGTGCGCGCGCGCTTGAGCATTCTCGTGAGCGGCGGCACGGGCGCGGGCAAGACGACGCTGCTCAACGCGCTGGCCGGCCACATCGACCACCGCGAGCGCATCATCACCGTGGAGGATTCCGCCGAGCTAAAGTTTCACCAGCAGCACCCGCACGTGGTGCGCTCGGAGACGCGCCCGCCCAACATGCAGGGCTCGGGACAGGTGATGATTCGCGATCTCGTGCGCAACGCCCTGCGTATGCGGCCGGATCGCATTGTCGTGGGCGAGGTGCGCGGGGCCGAGGCGCTGGACATGCTCCAGGCCATGAACACCGGCCACGAAGGCTCGATGACGACGATCCATGCCAACACGCCGCACGATGCGCTGCGCCGCGTGGAGACGATGGTGATGTGGGCCGAAGGTGCATCGTCGCTGCCGCTGACGGCGATCCGCGAGCAGATCGTCAGCGCCATCAACATTGTCGTACAGATTTCACGCTTTCCCAACGGGCGCAAGGTCACCGCCATCAGCGAAGTGCAGGAGCTGCGCCGCGGCGACATTATCATGTCCGACATTTTCCGCTTTGATGTCTTTGAAACGGATTCGGTCAACGGCAACGTCTCCGGTCGCTTTGATGCCACCGGCGTTGTGCCCTCGCGCTACATGCAGCTGCAAACGCGCGGCGCCCGCGACTTGACGCACAAGATGTTTGAACCGAGCTACTTTGCCAGCCGCTTTGGCGAAATTATGCTGGACGAGAACGTCACCGAAATTATGATCAACGGCATTGCCGATACGCGCGTCGAGCGGCGCAACCAGGGCATCGTCTCCGTGCCGCTCTTTTTCGACAGCGAAGCGCACCTGATCAGCACCATCAACAGCATTATTGCGCCGCTGGGCAAGCGCATCGACGCCCGCAACCCAACCGTGGATGCCCGCCTGCCGGACGGCAGCCGCGTCAACGTCGTCATCCCGCCCGTTTCGCAAAATGGCCCGGTAATGACGATTCGCCGCTTCCCCAAAGAGCCCATGCGGATGCGCGATCTGCTCGAGGGCGGCTCGCTGACGCGCGAGATGGCGGACTTTCTGCGTGCGGCGGTGCAGGCGCGGCTCAACATTCTCGTCAGCGGCGGCACGGGCAGCGGTAAGACGACGCTGCTCAACGCGCTCTCCAGCTTTATCGCCGAAAGCGATCAGGACGAGCGGCTGATCACCATCGAGGATGTGGCCGAGCTTCAGCTCCAGCACGACCACTGGATTCGGCTGGAGGCGCGCCCGGCCGATGATTTTGGCGAGGGGCAGATGACGATTCGCGATTTGGTTAAGAACGCGCTGCGTATGCGGCCGGACCGCATCATCGTGGGCGAGGTGCGCGGCGGCGAGGCGCTGGATATGCTTCAGGCCATGAACACCGGCCACGAAGGCTCGATGACAACCGTGCACGCCAACACGCCACAGGATGCCTTTAGCCGCCTCGAAACGATGGTTGCCTACGACGGCAGTTCGCTGCCGTCGCACACCGTGCGCGCCCAAATTCAGGGCGCGCTGGACCTGATCGTGCAGGTTAGCCGCCTGCCGGACGGTCGCCGCCGCGTGATGAAGATTGCCGAAGTCGACAAGCAAGACCGCGACCACCTTTCCGTTGTGGACATTTTTACTTACCACCTGGAAAATGTCGAGCAAGAAGTGCCCGTGACGAATGGCCACATCACCGGGCACAGCACCGGCCACAGCACCGGCCACGTCAACGGCCACGTGCAAAACAGCAGTGGTCAACGGCGCAGCATCGAGGAAGGTCATCGCTGCGTCAATGCGCACCCGGCCTGTCTTCGGCTCATGCGCGAGCGGGGCACCGAATATGAACTGGAGATCGAGGCATGAACGTTTCTATTATTCCCTTCTGGGCGCAGCTGCTGCTGGCGGTGAGCTTGGGCGGCGGCGTCTTTGTTCTCAGCGGCGGCGTCTTCAACCTGCTCTCGTCGCGTCAGCAGGGGCGCCACGTGGAGGAGCGGCTGCAGCGCTTTGGCCGCTACGCCCGTGGCAAGAGCCTGCGCCAGCGGTTGAGCGAGGCGGTGGAGCACCGCTTGGCCTCCACTTCGTTGGGCAAGCGCGTGCAGCGTAACCTGGATGCGGCCGATCTCTCGTGGAGCCTGCTCTTGCTCTTGGGCCTCTGGCTCGTGCTGCTGGTGATCACAAGCCTGGCGTTTTACCTGCTGCTGTCGCTGGCCTCGTATACCAACGCCATCCTAAGCCTGGGCGTGGCGACCTTCTTGATCTACTTCTACCTGCTCAATCGCCGCGACGCCTACGAGCGGGCGCTGCAGGCGCAGACGCCCGATATTGCGCAGCTCATGAGCAACAGCCTGCGCGCCGGGCAGTCGCTTTACTTTTCGCTCTTCGAGGTGGAAGAGAAGTTGCCCGATCCAGCCAGCCGGGAATTCCGACGACTGCGCCAGCAGATTGATTTGGGCGAGCCGACCGATCAGGCGCTGCGCAACTTTATGGAGCGCCACCCCGGTGAAGAAATGCGTATCATGTTTACCTCTCTCTTGGTTCAGCGGCGCGCGGGCGGTGACCTGATCAAGACGCTGTCCTCGATCTCCGCGGCCATCCGCGCCCGCCGCCGCGTGCGCAACGAGGTGGACACCATCACCGCCGAAGCGCGGCAGACGAGCCTGATCGTGCTCGTGCTGCCCTTTGTGGTATTGATCATTCTCAACCGCGTTTCGCCCGGCATGGTCACGCAGTTTATCGCCAACCCCGTGGGTCTGGTCTTCTTTATTGTGGTCTACATTCTGCCCCAAATTGCCGCCTTTTTTGTGATCCGCCGCATCGGGAACATTAAGGTGTAAATTGCCGCGTGTTGGTCCGTTGGCAGACAGCTGCGCTGCTTGGCGTTTGTGCAGACAGCGCGTAATCGCCATTTGCACGACGATAAGCAGACGAATAGAATAGCACCTACACTGGTGAAGAAAAGGCTGCTCTATCCTGACTGCGAATCAGTTCGTTCCCGCTTACTAGACTTTTGTCGCTCTTCTAGCCTTTGCGTCTGCCACGAGGTTCCATGCACCCCCATCACGCCCGTACACTGCTTACGTTAGCAACGCTGCTGCTCCTGACTTTGACGGGCTGCGAGGCGCTGCCCGAAACGCTGCCCGAAACGCTGAATGAACAGCCAGCACAGGCCCCGACCCGCGCCGACGATGCTACCGATGCTACCGATGCGCCCGATGCGCCCGATGCGCCCGATGCGCCCGATGCAGCGGGTGCACTTGTCGAGGTGACGGATACGCCCGCACCCAGCCCGACGGCTGCGGAAGTTGCCGAAGTGGCCGGGGTGACGGCCACGCCGGAAGGCCCCACCTGCGACGTGCTCTGGGAGGAGCTGCTGGTGGAATACGGGCAGAATTACGATGAGTGCGTGCTCGAAGAGCCAGCCGTCGAGGCGCAAGCCTGCGAGCCGCCGGAGCTGATTAGCGCCACGGGCGTGGCGCTGCGCGAAACGGTCAACATTGAGTTGATTTTGGATGCATCAGGCAGCATGGCGGGCGAAGTGCCGGGCGGCGTCAAGATGGCGGTGGCCAAGCAGGCGCTGACAGACTTTGTGGAGACGCTGCCGGAGGAGTTTAACGTGGCCCTGCGCGTCTACGGCCACACCGGCTCCAATCAGGAGGTGGATAAACCCCTCTCCTGCCGGGGAACCGAACTGCTCTATGATTTTGCGCCCCTTGATAGCGCCGGCTTTGCCGACGCCGTGGCTTCGTTCCAGCCCACGGGCTGGACGCCGATTGCCGGTTCGCTCCAGGCTGCGCAGGCGGACTTCGCGGGCCTGGACCCCGCCACCAACACCAATTTTGTCTACCTCGTCTCGGACGGCATCGAAACCTGCGATGGCGACCCGGTGGCCGCAGCACAGGCCCTACACGCGAGCGAGGTGGCGCCCATCATCAACGTGGTTGGCTTTGGCGTGGACGCCGAGGCGCAACAGCAGCTGGAGGCCGTGGCCGCAGCGGGTGGCGGCGTCTACTACGGCGCCGATGATGCGGACACGTTGCGCAGCACCTTTGACACCTCCGCCCTTTACAGCTACTACAACTGCCTCTCGAACAATGCAGTTCAGAACCAGGCCGCAAAGAACGACGTGGTCCAGGAGTGGTTTTTCTGCATTCAGGATAAAATTGGGCCTGAAAACTTAAACATCGCCCGGGAAATAAATCTCAGGAAACGTGATGGCGAGCCCGGCTACGATGCTTGCTCTTCGGAATTGCGGGATCGGAACCAAGAGCGCCGCTCGGCGATCAGCGATCCCGCGTGGGCCGTATTTAATGCATCCGTGGACGAAAGTGCCGCGGAGTACGACAGGGCTCGGGAAGCCATTCAAAAGGCCCTAACCGAAGAGCTTGAGGCTGGAGAATAATTGCCCGTGCAAAAGGAGAATTTATGCTAACAGCTCTCTTGGCGTTGATGATGGCTGCCTCAATCTATCTAATTGTCCACGGCTATGGATTGCGCAAGGCAGCCAACGCCTTCGACCCGTTAACCGCCGTCTACGACACCGGTGAGCCGCCGCCCGAGGCCGAGGCCAAGCCTTCTCTGCGCGCGCGGCTGCTTGCTGGCGCGAAACGCTTTTTCGAGGGCGTAGCGGAAGATATGGGGTGGCTGCCGCGCCCCATTAACCTGCCGCAGAAGCTTGCTTGGGCTGGAAAACTGGGCGAGGTTTCCGAAAATCAATTTGTGGGCGAGCAGCTCCTTTACATGACCTTTTCGGGGCTCTTCGGCGGTCTAATCGGTATTTATCGCGACAGCACGGGACTGGCCGTTGTGCTGCTGATCGTATTGGCGGCGGTTGGCTTCTACCTGCCAATTTATCTGCTCAACGGCGAAGGCAAGAAGCGCCAAACAGAGATTACCGTCTCGCTGCCGGATGCGGTCGATCTAATTAGCACGTCCGTTTCTGCTGGCCTGCCCATCGACCGCTCCATCACTTACGCGGCGCGGAACGTGAAAGGGCCGCTGGGTGACGAATTGACGCTCTTTCTCCAGCAGATGGAGCTGGGCACACCTCGCTTTGATGCCTTTCAAAACTTGATCTGGCGCAACAACTCGGACGAGATGCAGATTATTATTGGCGCGCTGCTCCAGGGGCAGAGCATGGGCGTGCCAATTTCGGAAACCTTGGAGGCCCAGGTGGATTTGATGCGCGAGCGACGGCTGCAGCGCGCAAAGGAGGCGGGGGCCAACGCCGCGCCGCGCATTACGCTGGCGACCACCATCTTTATTGTGCCCTCCATTTTCCTCATGTTTCTTGCCATCGTGGCCTACTCCATCTATCTCGACGCAGGGCCGCTTTTTAACGCCGGTGGTTGATCCGCTCACGTGAGCGCTTAAAAATTTTGTTACAATTTTGTTACAAATGAGACGCGCGCAGCCGAAAATCCATGATACACTTTGACCAGAAGTTACGTCGATGAGCCAGCAACAACAGAAACAACTTTGCGGCGCAGGCATAACTAACAATCAACTTAGATCGGGATTTAATCAAAAGGAGCAAATTGTGAATAACCTCATCAACACTCTCTACTGGAACGCTTGGGCAAAGCTGGATGTGAACGAAGAAAATGGCGCCGAAGCCATTGAGTGGATTGCCATGGTCGCCGTGCTGCTGATTATCTTGCTGGCCATGTCGCCGATTCTCGAAGACGGTGGCATCGGCTGGGCAGGCGACATCGTGGACCTCGTGGGTGAGTGGGTCGCCAACTTTGCCGCTCCGTAATTCGTAGCCAAGTGCGTTCATCAACATAGAAAGCACTATCGAGCGCACTATGTGGAGAACGCACAAGTTCTACTATGCAGGCGGGGTCGCGGCCCCGCCTGCATTCCTGTTTTAAGGATTTGACGAGTTTACCCGAACTATTGCACCTGAGTTCGACAAACTCAACCGTTTACGATTTGTCTTCTAGGGTGCTGTGGCCAAAAAAATTTGGTGGGCTGCGAAAGTGCTTTGCAGGCTACCGTTTAGAATAACATCTGACGAGCTAGATTTGTGAACGACCGAATTAACAGAAGGTGATGCGAGCATGAATCGCTTTTTCTCCCGAACAAAACTAAAAGCGGCTTGGCGTAGCGCAGATAACGAGGATGGCTCGCAGCTTATCGAGTATATTGCTGTTGTGCCCTTTCTCTTTGTCGTTGCCCTAATTGGCTGGCAGTTTCTCCTGGTTGGCCACACGTTCGTCGTAACGGCGAACGGGGCGCGCGAGGGGGCGCGGGCGCTGGCCGTCTGCCGCGGCACCTCTGGCGATGCGGTTTCCGCCGTGAATTCTTCAGTGGCGTCGATCTTTCGGCCGCAAACAAATGCCTCGCGTGGACGCAGCGCCGAGGTTGTCGTCACAACACAGATTCCCGTGATGGATATCTTTCACAACGTACAAGAACGGTTGCCTCCCGTGCGCTTTCGAGCCGTGATGCGATCGGAGAGATGCCGGTGACTATTACAAGCGTTGTCTACCGCTGGCTATACGGCCACATACATCTGTGCGCGCGTACCTTGCTTCGCTTCGCCCACTGCGAAATAGACTGCGAAGTTGCCAAAGAGGAGGATGGCTTTTCAACCTTCCTCACCGGCCTCGCGCTCGCGTTTGCGCTGCTTGCCTCAGTCTTTATCTTCCTCCCCTACGTCGACACCTATACGAGTCGGCGTTTTTCGCAAAATGGGGGCGACGCCGCGGCGCACGCGGGAGCGGGCCGCTATGCCGACGATCTATCGATTCACTTTCCACCCGTGCCTTATGTGGAGCTGTCGATGGCGAAATGCCCCACCGTTCCCTACCCCAGGTTGAAAGACGTGCGGGATAAGGCGCGTAAGCGAGCGGTGGAACTTTACAAAAATTATTACAATATCTACGTGCCCGGCGCTATGGGCATGGTGCGCGGCGAGGCGTCTTCTTACGCCAACGCCAATAGCGAAGCACAGCTGCGAGGATTTTTTGCCAACGTCTCGCGCCGCCACGGCGAATATGAATTTGACCACCGCCCTTCGCGCGAAACGCTCTACCCCATTTATGTAAAGGCGGATACGGAGCGCAACTACACGCTGTGGACGGAGCGCTCGTTTGATGCGCCAGCCAAAGCGGCCGCCATCGCTTACGTAACGCGCGTGCGTGCACCGGTGGATATGCCCGTCCCCCATCCCACCATGGTTGATCCGCTTACGGGCGCTCCCTGTATTACGTGGATGGTGCAATACCGCTACGATTGGGAAATCACCATGATCAAGTACGAGTAGCGTTCGACTGGACCAAGGGAAAGAGACCATGATTTTTTTAACCTATCTGCGCCTTTCATTCTGGCTGCGCGACGCGCTAAACCGTCTTCATCGGGAAGAGCGCGGTGCCTCCTCCATTGAAGGCATTGCGCTGGTTGGCATGGTGCTGATCACGCTGGCGGTGGTTGTAACTTACGTAACCGGGCCAGGGCGCGTGCAGATTATCGATGCGCTCAACGCCAGCGTGGCGCGCCAGCTCAGCCAGTGGCGCTGAGCCTACCCGTTCGCTTGTTTGTCCAATTTTTTTGATCAACCTGCTAAGATAGCCCATGCCCATCTTCTCGACCAGCCGCCCCCTCCATTCACTGCGCAAGCTCCGTGCCTTCTGGCAGCGGGGACTTTCTGCGTTGAACGAGACTCGCGGCGCGGAAATGGTGGAATGGATTGGCTGGACGGCCATGGTCATCATTGCGCTGGGGGCACTGTGGGCGGTTTACCTGACGCGAACGCCAGACCTTGCGCGGACCATGGAGTGCGAAGTGGCGGAGTGGATCGCCGAGTGGAACGGCCAGAGCACGGCGGGCTGCGATGGCGTTGGCTCGGTAGCGAGCGCGCCTGCTGGGCCGGGTGCTGGGGAAGTGCTTCCTCCGCTGCCGACGCTGCCGCCTGAATTGGCGGAGCCGCTGCCGCCGCCACCGCCGGACGCCCTGGGCGATGAAGACTACTTGGAAGAGGATTTGCCCGAAGGCCGCCCCATCGACCCCAAAACGGGGGAGGGCTACGAACAAGCGCCGGACGACCCCGAACTCGAAGATGAGCTGTGCGAAGACCAAAGCATCTGGGGCGCCATGCGCCAGGTGTGGCAAGGCGCTGTGGTGGACGGGCTATGGGAGGATGCCAAAGGCATTTGGGAGCTGCTGGGCGACATCGTTAACCTGTTTCGGGGCGAACAACATCGGGAAGCGACGGTAGAGAAGTACGGCACCATCTTCGCCGAACTGCACGGCTTGGCGAAAGATGAAGGCATTGCGATGATTGGCACGGTGGTGGAAGCTGCGCTGGAAGTGCCGATTAGCCACTGGAACAACGGCTGCTACGCGGCGGCCATCTCTTACGGCCTCTACCAGCTTTCGGATATTCTGATTCCGGCCAAGGGGGCAACGAAAGCGACCAAGATCGCGCAAATTGCCAAGATTCTCGACCGAATTGAGGATCTAACGCCCGACGAGCTGGCGACGCTCGTGCGCAGCCTGGAACGGATGACGCCCGATGAGCTGGCCGAAGCGGGGCTCACCGCAGAGAAGCTGCGCGAGCGCGGCCTGAGTGACGACGCGCTGCGCGCGCTCGGCCTGATTTGCAGCTTCACGCCCGATACGCCGGTGCTGACGGGCACGGGTCTCGTGCCCATTGTGGACATCAAAGTCGGCGACCTGGTGCTGGCCTACCACGAGGGGCTGGGCGCGAACGCCTTCTACCCCGTCGAGGCGCTCTTGGCGCACGAAGACCCGGTTGTCATCGAGCTGACAATTGATGGCGAACTGGTCGAGACGACGCCGGAGCACCCCTTCTTCGTCGAGGGCGCGGGCTGGGTGCCGGCGGGCGAGCTGCTGCTGGGCGATAGGGTACGTAGTGCGGATGGCGCGGGCGTGGTCGAGGCGCTGGTGTCGGTCGCGTCGCCGCAGGTGATGTATAATCTGACGGTTGCCGAGGCGCATACGTTTTACGTGGGCGATGGGCAGTGGTTGGTGCATAATGCTTGTCCATTAACGACAGAAGCACGCGATGCGCTTAGAGCGGCGGCCAGAGAGATTTGGCAAGAGCGGACAGGTAGGCCAGCAATTTGGGATGGAATGCATGTTCATCATCGAATCCCATTAGAATGGGCGCATCTGTTTCCAGATGCTGATCCTAACCGAATTGCGAACTTGATTGGGATGCAGCCTGCGGACCACACTTTGGTAACCAACGCATGGAACGATTGGAGACGGTCCCTTGACGGCCGAACGCCAACACCTGCAGAAGTAATGGAACAAGCAATACGCATAGATGAACAATTCGGCAATTTGATGACTTTTATTCCATAAGCAAGGAGATTAAATGCGTAATCAAGCAAAGTTAAAGGAGCTGATTAATCAGCTGTCCCTTCCTGATAGAGATAGAATGCTTCAAGGTATTTCTGACTCTACAATCCGTGACTTCCAAGAGCGAACAGGCTTAGTTTTGCCATTAGAATTAAGCAGTTGGCTCAAAATAGCTAACGGCTTGTTTGTTGGTTCACAAGCTACTTTCGGTATCCACACGGAGCTTAATTTTTTAGACATACAATACTATCTTGCGCTGTTTCCCAATTGGGTAAAATTTCGGTGGATTCCAATTGGAACTGACGGGTCTGGAAATTATTATTTGATGCCTACCGCTAAAGAATTTGGAGACGGATTTCCAGTAATGTTTGTAGAAGCGACCAAAGCGGTAGATTCTCCAGCATATATTCTTGCTTCAAGTTTGAGTTATTTTCTTGAATTTTTATTAAGGGAAGAACTAGGCGCATCAAATTGGCCTTTTGATAGGATTGAAGTCGTTCAAAAAGACCCTGATATCGAAACGTTTCATAACATTCTTCTTCCATGGCAAGCATGAAGCCTATTACTGCTGGCACACGAGGACCCGGTCGTTGTCGAGCTGACGATTGACGGCGAGCTGGTCGAGACGACGCCGGAGCATCCGTTCTTCGTCGAGAGCGAGGGTTGGATTCCGGCGGGCGAGCTGCTGCTGGGCGATGTGGTGCGCAGCGCGGACGGCACGGGCGTGGTCGAGGCGCTGGCGTCGGTCGCGTCGCCGCAGGTGATGTATAATCTGACCGTGGCCGAAGCGCACACGTTCTTCGTGGGCGATGGTCAGTGGTTGGTGCATAATGTCTGCGGTAGCGATGTTGCTAGAGTAGGTGTGCGCGTACGTGGAAACTTCCCCAAAACATCAGCCGCTCCAGTTCTATATCGAATGGATGCCGCTGGCAATATTACCCACTATCAGGTCTATGGCCCGGACGGGCTTCCGATTAAGCGTGTGGATATTACAGGCAAAGCTCACGGTGGAGTCCCCACTCCGCATGTTGTAGAATATACAAAACATACAGCTCCTGATGGGACAGTGTATGTGCGGAAAAACAGACACGTCCGTCCGGCTTTGCCTTCTGAGGTCCCGTAACGATGAATAATTTAATCCTACAAACCCCTGCGTTCCAGCGCTGGAGGGGTAAAAGCACTTCGGCTTCCCTAGCTGAAGAAGACGAAGTCCTAAGCTACATCGATGCCAACTTTCGGCTTACTCACCTGCTTTTCGCGGTCGATATACTTTGGCCTGAATTTGTTGAAGTGGAGCAGTATATCTTGCGCAGGCAAGCGATCCCAACTGACTGGGAACGATTTAAGCGGGAAGCAAGCGCAGCCAATTGGTCAGACCGGGAGGTAGAGTATGTGATCAATCACACTCACATTTCGGATCTATTTCTGAACGATCCAGATATTGATGAAGTCGATACCCTCGTATTGGACGAGATAGCAAAGGTTGTTGCGGAATTGTGGCGTTGCCGACTAAAGAATTTATTTCCACTGAAAGAATTTTCTGTTGGTGTCGAGGAAGGAGAGGTAGACCCCGAGGTTTTTGCTTATCGCCTTGTACCGAATGAGAGATAAAAACCGTCGCAACTGCTTCTGGCTATAGAAAGACAGGTAGGCGCTATCTATGCAGACAGCGCTTATCTGCCTTGAAGTTTTGGTAGGCGTTGAATTCGTAAGTGACGATGACGAATAAGCTCTCTGAGGCTGCCGGGCTGTATAGGACGTAACTTCAACACCTGACGCAATATATTGCGTCAGGTGTTGTTTTATCGATAAGCACTGCTTGTCTACGAAGGCCCGCTCCGCTCATCGTCGAGCTGGTAATTAGCCCGGAGCTGATTAAGATGACGCCGAAGCATCCGTTCTTTGTCGAAGGTGCGGGCTGGATTGCCGCAGGCGAGTTGCTGCTCGGTGATGCTGTGCGTAGTGTGAATGGCACGGTCAGAAATCTTATCGAAGATACAAAGAATCAATTGCGCTCGGGTAAATTGACCAACCAAGAAATGGAATATGCACAGAATCTGTTGTCAAGAGCAAGCCGTGCACTTGATTATAACGAGAGATATATGCCGCCAGGGAGCAAGCCAGGATGGACACCTTGAAGATTTTGATTACCCAAACACAAAAAACCCCCTCTATCGAAAACTTCCGACGTTTGGCAGAGTAATTGAGCGGGGATTCAGTCAACAAGTTAACACCACTTGAGCAGATGGAAGTAGCACCGGCCTTAAAATTGCTCCTTTACGAAAGCGCTAAGCAAAACGTCCACGAAGATTTCTCGAAGATTGGAGAAAGATATCTCTATCGGACGGACATGCCTTTTGTTTCAGCCCGTGCATTGGCACTGCTCTGTTCCTATAACCATCCCACGGAGCGTTATGCGAAAATTATTAAGCAGGCTATGAAAGGACTGGATTGGGATGAGGATAGAGAGCTAGAATCAGCAGCGCTTGTCTACTCGGTAGATCTTTACCAGACTACGCGAGATAACGAGATTGTTTGTATTCTGATCCAAACGCTGCAACACGGAACCACATCTCAGATGCGCCAGCACTATGAGACGCTCTTACAAATTGTTGACAAACCAAATCCTTGGTCGTTTGATGATTGGTTAGAAACCGAGCCTCAAGAGTTAGTTGATTGGTCACTGGTCTCTTGCCTTGAGCGGGAGTTTGGGTGTAGTAAATAGATACAAGCCCCGTCACGAGTTAAGGCGCAGCTGGCACGCGAGAACTTGGTGGTTCTTGAACGGACGATCGACGGCGAGCTGGTCGAGACGACGCCGGAGCATCCCTTCTTCGTCGAGGGCACGGGCTGGGTGCAGGCGGGCGCGTTGGTCGTGGGTGATGTGATCCACAGCGCGGGTGGCGTGGGCGTGGTCGAGGCGCTGGAGTCGGTCGCGTCGCCGCGGGTGATGTATAATCTGACCGTGGCCGAGGCGCACACATTCCACGTGGGTCAGGGTCAGTGGTTGGTGCATAATGCTTGTTCATCAAGAATTTTGGGCAATAATCTTGTGAAGAATGGTGTTGCCCGCCCGCCCAATACTGCCGCACATCACATTGTTGCAGGGAATGCACCTGGTGCTGCTCAGGCTCGTCAAGTGCTGGCACGGGAAGGAATCGATATTAATGATGCTGCGAATGGAGTGTTTCTACCAAAGAATCGCAACGTGCCTAACCCAACTGGTGCAAACGTTCACTCTACCCTGCATACCAACAGATACTATGCAGAGGTGAATCGGCGAATCATCAATGCTGCACCCGGCACGGTGCGAGATGTGTTAGCGCAAATTCGTCGTGAGTTGGAAGCAGGAACCTTCCCCTACTAGAAGAGAGAATATTGTGAAGGTGTTTCGCGTTTCATTAGATGTAAACGACTATCAGTCATTTTATCCAACCAGGGAAAATGATTGGGATAAGCTCAACATGGACTGCGATAGAGTGGAGCAATGGATAGCTCCATCCGTCTACGTACTTCATCCTCGATTAATTGCTGGCAACTTTTATCAGTACGATTCCAGCGCATTGATCACAGATTCGCTGGCAACAGAAGCGCTACGAGATCACCTGGAAATGGCGGGGCAACTGTTACCCTTGCCCTATAAAGGCCAAACCTATACGATTCTGAACGTTCTGGAATGCGTTGATGCCCTTGATCAAGACAGAACTCAGTGGATTTATGGAGAGACAACGGGCGCAAAAATAAAGATTGAGCAGTACCATTTTTACTCGAATCGCCTTGGCGAATCAGTGCTCTTCAAAATTCCTGAAACTAGCCGGGCTGAAGTGTTGCTTGTTGAAGGGCTGCGAGATGCGGAGGAGGAGTTTCGTTTTATCGTAGCACAAAATAATTTGAAGGGGCTTATTTTTGAGGAGGTATGGAATGACGAAGAAAAGTAACAAGCATTGTATTTATGATACGATAAATAGTGAAGGCGCTACCCGAAAAGGGTAGCATTTTTTGTGAAGGGTGCATAAGGGCTCCGTTATCGTCGATTGTTGATTAACGGCGAATTGACTGAACGCAACGACGCCGGAATACCCCTTCTTCATCGAGGGCGTGGGCTGGGTGCCCGCGGGCGAGCTGCTGCTGGGCGATGTCGTGCGCAGCGCGGCGGGCGCGGTCGACGCGTTGGTGCTGGTCGCGTCGCCGCAGGTGATGTACAATCTGACCGTGGCCGAGGCGCACACCTTCTTTGTGGGCGATGGTCAGTGGTTGGTGCATAACGCGTGTCGCGTTCTACAAACAGGAGGGCACACGCTGAGAAAGTCAACTCTCGATGCGCTTGGCTTAACAAAGGAACAGGGAAAAAGAGCTATCGAAGGTCTCAAGCGCGATATCGGACGTCGCAACGACTTCCACGGCAAGATAATGAGTAACGGCGATGTAATTGATCCTGGTACTGGCGAGTGGCTGGGCAACCTTTACGATTATGTGCCATAGTAACTGAGGTCGATTTTGGATACTCTACAAGGAATCTCATTTGATGAAGCCCATAATACAAAAAGAGCATGGGCCGAGTATGCCATTTACTCGGATACGATCAACCCCAAAGACCTTTCGCTTGCATTAAACGTAGCACCTAACCGAGCGTGGGCAAAAGGGGAAATTTATACTGGAAAGTATAAAGATGTAGCAACGGGAGAGATAAAGCTCACTGAGCGTCGACGCCAGTCAGGCATCTGGGCAATTCATTCTGAGCACTTAAAAACCGTAACCTATGTGGAACGACATGTGGAATATTTGCTCAACCTTCTTCAACCCAGCAGTAAATATATTACGGATTTACTATCCTCGCACACTTGTAGAATCCACTTCTACATTCACTGGGAGCCAACTGACGAGTGTGGAAGTTACACACTCTCATCTAGTGTGCTTTCTCGAATGACTTCGCTTTCGCATTATACGGAATACTGGTTTTCAACATAAGTAGTAACTTAACCTGAGTTACTCGCGCGACGCGCTACCTCGGCGGTATGGACACGCCATGTCCGCACCCGTACTGCCGGGAATAGCTTCTCAACTGCGTAACATCAGTACATTAGTCGAGACGACGCCGGAGCATCCGTTCTTCGTCGAGGGCGTGGGTTGGGTTCCGGCGGGCGAGCTGCTGCTGGGCGACAGGGTGCGCAGCGCGGACGGCACGGGCGTGGTCGAGGCGCTGGTGTCGGTCGCGTCGCCGCAGGTGATGTACAATCTGACGGTGGCCGAGGCGCACACCTTCTTTGTGGGCGATGGGCAGTGGTTGGTGCATAACAGATGCAACGGTGTCATTGAGAGTTTCGATGAGTTTCTCGAAGTCAATCGCAATCGCCAGTACGATGCATCGAGCTTTGATGAGGCTGCTGAGGCTTGGGCTGCCTACTTAGAAAGCGCTCAAACCGGGGATGCCCTTGTTGTAGGGCGACAGATCGACACAAGAATTGCCTCTGAATGGCCCGATCATCAAGTATTAGCGCGTGATTATTGGAGCTTAAACATTAATGACTCGTGGGTTCAGGGTGGTATTGACCGCGGAGCAACATTCTATCTTGGCTCACCACAGACACGCCAGACGCTATGGGATCCGATAAATAATAGAGAGACCGTTTTCGCGCGCGAGTTGCGCCAGCTACAGGAAGCCGGTTACATTCAGCAGGGCGACTATATGATTCCACCTCCGTAAAAATCAAAGACGATATAACGCATTTATGAATCTGAACTCAAATATGAAACAGATAATTGAACTGCTAAATAGCGAAAAATTAGGAGGGTATGCCCAATCGCCGCTCCCAAGCGATATAGATAAAAAGTTCATAGAAATTGTTCGCATTTTCGTCAAGCTACCGCCAGATGAGCGTGAAGCCACGCGTCGACACTTTAGCTCAGACGACCCATGGCCACTGCTTGCTTTTGCCGAACGGATGGCTAACTTAGCGGTGCGTGAACTATCTGCTGATAGCGTAATGGACGGATTAATTGCATTAGCGATAGAGAGCTGTCGTTACGATCAGCGCGAAACGCTACTTATTTTGAGCCTGCTCTATGACAGTGCAGAAAAGATTGGTATGAATGGTAGCGAAGCCTTAAAGAGAGCTGCACTATTTGCTACAACGGAATGCGCGCAGACGTTGGAACAGTACGCGCGCAAGCCTGCTACTATTCGGTCAATGGGTTATGAAGAAATGGAAACGAGCACTGGTTTTGCATACCGAAGAACTTGGTAACAGTTAGTCGCACGGTGTTACATATCAGGCTGTACAAGTTGAATGGAGGAATGTGGTTTAACCAGCTTGATGGATTACCCACTTAACTGAGACCAATCAGGTAGTCCTATACAGAAAGCTTTCGACAGCCAATCGGAAGTGAATTGCGATCAAGGCGCTACCTGTCCTGGTAGCGCCTTCTCGATCAAATAACTTTTCGGATATCCTGATCCCAGCCAAGGGGGCAACCAAAGCGACCAAGATCGCCCAGGTTGCCAAAATCCTCGACCGAATCGAAGACCTAACGCCGGACGAACTAGCCACGCTCGTACGCAGCCTGGAGAAGATGACGCCGGAGGAGCTGGCCGAGGCGGGCCTCACTGCCGAGAAGCTGCGCGAGCGCGGATTGAGTGACGATGCCCTACGCGCGCTCGGCCTGATTTGCAGCTTCACGCCCGACACGCCGGTGCTGACCAGTGCGGGTCTCGTCCCCATTGTCGACATCGAAATCGGCGACCTCGTGCTGGCCTACCACGAGGGGCTGGGCGCGAGCGCCTTCTACCCCGTCGAGGCGCTCTTGGCGCACGAAGACCCGGTCGTCGTCGAGCTGACGATTGCCGGCGAGCTGGTCGAGACGACGCCGGAGCACCCGTTCTTTGTCGAGGGCACGGGCTGGGTTCCGGCGGGCGAGCTGCTGCTGGGCGATAGGGTACGTAGCGCGGATGGCGCGGGCGTGGTCGAGGCGCTGGTGTCGGTCGCGTCGCCGCAGGTGATGTATAATCTGACCGTGGCCGAGGCGCACACGTTCTTTGTAGGTGATGGTGAGTGGGTTGGTCCACAATGTTTGTGTGAATTTCCCAGTTAGCAAGCTGCAGCACGAATTTAAACATGCACCGGACTTTGGGGTAACGGGGAACTGGAACAAGGCCAATCGCAATCTGTTCCAAGAAGCGCTGCAAGATCACATCGATAGCGCACCGATACAGATTCAAGGAACGTACCGCAAAAACATTCGGGTGACTCACTACTACGAGCCGACAACAGGACTGTGGGCTGCGGTTGACATGAATGGAAACTTTGTCGCCGCCTGGCGATTGTACCCGAGCCAGGTGCAAGATTTATTGACCAACGGAAACGTAACATGAGCAAAGAGCAAGAGTTTTTGGCGCTTGCCAACCGCTTTCTGCGTGAAGAGGTAAGCGCTACGAAATTTTGCGAAGCGTTTACCTCCCTCTGGATGCAAAATCGAGATGCTGTCCTACAGCGCAAAGGGGCGTGGGCCGAGCCCTATGATCAGCAGCTTATTGCCCAGCTCCAAGCGGGCGCTATTTCTAAAGAAGCGTTTGGCCAACAGTGGGAAGAATTGTGGCACAGTGGCGAAGACGAGCAATTTGTCGAGCAAATCAATTCTATTCACTCGGCCTGCTCGACATTCTCGATGCAGCCAACGCTAAATTGGGAAATTAGCGCGGAGCAACTGCGTGGAGAAGTCGCCGCCATTCTAGCGCCCTGCAAGAAGTAGACTTCTCCGCACGTTTTGCTTGAGATGCGAATATAACCCTCTTTTTCCACAACGAACAGTAATGCAGCGAAAGCGTTGCTGACAGACCCCGTCTCTTTTCATACTGTTACAATTTTGTTACAAATGCTGCCACTGCTGGGCAGCATTTGTGGTATCTTACGGAGATACTTTCAGTAACTTTAGTTTCCGGTAAAAAGGTGCTGGTTTTAAGGGGTCTGGCGACGGTGAGCGTCAACGCCCTTGGGTAGATGGTCAGAAAGCGAGTTCTTTTTACGAAGTTGCGGGTCAAACTCGACTAAGTTTGGAAAAACAGCTTGACCGAGCAAGCGTCGCAAACGACCGGGCGTGGCTTGTGGGGAGCGGTCCCAAAAGCCAGTGGGGACAGGCGGAAGAATGGCCGCACAATGGGTGAGGACATTCCCCGCCAGCAAGGCGAGTTCGGGCAACCGAAAGCAAGAGTCATGCGCAGAGACAAATTGGCGGTGCAGCCCAATCATCTGCTTGGCTGCCAACGGCGGATGTTCGACTGACCAGCGGTCGCGGTAGATGCGGTAGAGTGTCTGCGCATCAAGCGAGAGGTCAGTGGCTAAAATCATTGGTTTCTTATAGTGCGGGTCATGAAAGACAAAAAGGGCAAAGATTGAATTGCCTGGGTCGACCTTGCTCTTTGCGGCAACCAGATTGTGCCAGGATTCGTAGCAAATTGTGCGTCCTTGCTCGACAAATTCGCCACGCTGCTCGGCAGGCGTGGCGGCAATCTGCTTGTTGCCACGCCTGCGCGCCAATGGACGAATCCGTTCGCCATATTCAGGCCGTCTGCCTCGGCCTTTGTAGGGCGGCAAGCGATTTTTGCGCGCCGTGCAGTTACTTGCTTGGCGCAATACGAACTGCTCAAGTTTGGCCTCAGCTATGTCAGCGAGGCTGAAGCCTGCATCCAGCACCACCACTTCATCGAGACGAGATGACTTGGCTGCTTCCTGCAGGACGCTCACCTGAGAGGTTGCTTCCCCTGCCTTCGCTTCGCAACGCACAATCTGCTCAAGTCGCGGCACGCGCTTGCCTTTGATTTCGCCGGAGAGTACAACGATGCCAAAGACCATCGCTGGTAAGGCGCGATTCGCAATCGCCGCATAGTGCTTGTTGACTTCCCCTTGCAGATGGGGCCGCCAGAATGCGGTCAAATCTACGCTTTTGACTCGATACCCGCCGTACCGACTCGCTTCCCATTCGTTCATCCTGCCAATCTGTATGTGCCAGCAGTCGAGCAAATCAGCTATCGACCACGACCCATAGCGCAGGGCGGCCCAGCTTCGTCTCACCTCTGCATCGCTCAACCCATTGCTTGCCAAGGCCGGGTGAATTGCCCCTCGACTCTCCAAAAAAGAGCCGTTTACCATGACCCACAAAATGTGGACCACGCTGACATTTGTCCCAATTGGCACAACTTGGACGATAAAGACCAACGCTGCTATAGTTGTCTCGACGGCGGCTGACATAGTTCTCCCCTTTCGGCTTAGGCACCCTTAGGATGAACTATTCACCGCCGTTTGTCATTTCTGCCTCTACCTCTCTCAACTTTTACCGGAAACTAAAGAGTAAACAAATCGTTGACAGTCCCTTGCGCCCCAAAAACGCCCCATGAACGTCGTCCGCCGTCGAACAATGTATCTGCTGCGAGAAGAGCGCGGCGCCGAACTGGCCGAGTGGATCGGGTGGATGGCCGTTGTCATGATTGCGCTGGCCGCGTTCGGGGCAACCTACTGGGCGAGCGCGCCGCAGATTGCGCGCACCATCAGTTGCGAGGTGGGCCAGTGGACTGCGAAATGGTCGGGGCGAAGCGACGGCGGCGGGCTGTGAGGCGGGCGGACGCACTGCGACGGCCTCGACCCAAGCGTCCGATCCCGCGACGGGGGAGGCAGAGACGGGCGCTCCCCTACCCGTTGCCCAGCTGCCCGCTCTGCCCGCCGACGCCGCGCCGCCCGACGCCCCCGCCGACCCGCCCGCGGACGATTCCACCGCCACCAACCATACCAACCCTACCAACCCCGCCAACCCCGCCAACCCCGTTAACGCCTCCGTCGATCCCACGCTGCCCGCTTCGCTGCCGCCGGAGCAGGCGGACACGCTGGGCTCCGATCTCCTCGACTGCGACGATGCCAACCCGCCCCTGTGCGAGAGCGAACTGGGTGCGGGGGCGCAGCAGCACGGCGCGGGCGGCGACCCCGTTAGCACCGCCTTTGGCAACTACACCGAGACGTGGACGGACCTGCTCGTGCCCGGCCCCGGCGAGAGCGACCTGGTGCTGGCGCGCACCTACAACTCGCTGGCCGGTCGCTACGACGTGCTGCCCCAGCCGGCGGGGCAGGCGAACAGCCTGCTGGGGCGCGGCTGGTCGAGCCTGCTCACGGTGGGGCTGGTGCAAACGCCGGGAGAGGCCAGCGGTGACGTGGTCGTCCAGCTGGAGAGCGGGCGCACGCTGCGCTTTCGCACGGCGGGGGAGGGCTTCACCAACGTCTCCGCCACCCCCTCGCTGGCCACGCTGTCGCGCAGCGCCGAGGGCTACCGGCTGACTACGCGGCTGCACAACGTCTACACCTTTGACGCCGACGGCCGCCCATTGAGCTGGGCCGACCGCAACGGCAATGCCCTCACCTACCGCTACGGCGAGATCAACGGCCAAGTGCGGCTGGCGCGGCTGGAGAACAGCGGCGGGCGCAGCGTGGAGCTGGGCTACAACGCCGCGGGCCAGATCGCCGAAGTGCGCGCGCCGGAGGGCATCCGCCTGCGCTATGGCTACGAGGGCGACCACCTGGTCTCGTTCAGCGACGCCCGCGGCCACACCTGGCGCTTTGACTACACCGCGGAAGGGCAGCTCGCCACGCTGACCTCGCCCAACGGCTACCCCCTGCGCCGCATGAGCTACGACGCAGAGGGGCGCGCCGTCGAGCAAATCGTGGGCGAAGCGGAGCGCTACCTGTTCGCCTACGACGACGCGCAGCGCCTGCGCAGCATCACCGATGGCTTGGGCAACGTGACCGTTCACCGCTACGACGAGCGCTGGCGGCTGGTGGAGCAGACCGACGCGCGCGGCTACGTCGAGCAGTACGGCTACAGCGACGAAGGGCGACGCACGCACTACGTCGACGGCGAGGGGCGGGCGTGGCAGTACGTTTACGACGAGCGGGGCAACCTGATTTACGAAGCGGGGCCGCTGGGTTGGGTGCGGCAGTGGCGCTACAGCTCGCGCAACCGGCTCACGTCGACTATCGACGCGCTGGGCCGCGAGACGCGGAGGCTCTACGACGAGCGCGGCAACCTCGTCACCACCATCGACGCGCTGGGCCACGAGACGCAGCTGCGCTACGACGCCCAGGGCAACGTCACCCAGATGATCGACGCCAACGGCCACGCCACCGAGCTGGCCTACAGCCCGGCGGGCGACCTCGTGCGCGTGGTCGACGCGCTGGGCCGCGAGTCCACGCTGGGCTACGACGGGCTGGGCCGCGTGGTGAGCATGACGACGCCGGCGGGGGAGAGCTGGTCGCTGGCGTATGCGGGGGCGCTGGTCGCGCAGGTTGAGGGGCCGGCGGGGTGGCGGCAGAGTTATAAGTACGACGCCAACGGCAACCTGGTCAGCGAGACTGACCCGAATGGCAATACAACCGAATACGCCTACACCGCTTCCGACCAGCTCGGCTGGGTGCGAACGACGGATGGGTATGAGGGGTCGGTGCTTTATAACATGCAGAATCAGATTATCCGCCGTAGCGACCCTCTCAGCGGCGAAACGCACTACCGCTACCACTCCACGGGCGAGGTGGCCGTGATGCAGCTGCCCGACGGTACTACGACTGAGTACGCTTACAACGGCGTGGGGAGCGCAATTGAGATAACCGAGGCGGAGAGTGGAGTTACTCGCTACGTCTACGACGACCTCGACCGCGTGGTGGAGATGATTGAGCATGACCCGTCAACAGACGGGCCAACCGACCTCAGCACGCGCTACACCTATGATTTGGTTGGCAACATGCTCAGCGTGACCAATCCACAGGGCGAGATGACAACGTTCACGTACAACGCCTTAAATTTGCTAACGGCAGAACGCGATGCAGCAGGCAACGAGGTGCAGTACGAATACAACGCCGTAAACAACCTGACCCACGCCAACAATGACCCCCACGGGGCGATTCGTTATGTTTATAATGCGCTGGGTCGCCCCACGGCGCTTGAATTTGCCAATGGTCAAGTCATTCCGGTTACCTATGCAGCGGACGACGAAGATAGCGTCCAGCCGAGCGCTGTTGGTGATTCGCCCCTAGAGCGAGGTCAGCCTACGGTGGCGCCTTCGCCCATACCCATTGCACCGACTTTGGAGCCGACGCCTGTTCCCCCACCGGCTACCGCCAAGCCCATCCCTTTACCGTCGCCAGCCGTAGCGCCGCTGCCAACGGCAACTCGGGTACCGATGTTGCCGCCGCCACCAATGCCACCCACGCCAACCACAGAACCTACACCGTCTCCTACTGCAGTACCGCCCATGATTGGACCGCCACCGACGGCAACGGCAACAGCAACGCCAACTCCTGTGCTGGCGTTGCTGCCGATTGTGCCGGTTCCCCATCCAGAGCCAGAGCTGCCGCGCCCTACGGAAACGCCGGTAGCTGGAACCCCCACGCCGGTTTGTGAATCGCCGGCGGAGGTCTTGGTGCCCGGAGATGAACTTCCAATATCTGTGGTTGACATGCTCAAGTTGCTGGTTGGTGCTGAAACTGGCATTTCAATGGGGGAAGGCTCAAGGGAAGTTTCAATTGGACACAATTTGTGGCTGGTGGTAACAGTCGGCTATGATGGGGCTTTGCAAATCCGCAACGGTAATGCACCACTGATTGTTAACCCAGATGGAAGCACCATTCTATTAGATGAAATGCCCATCACCGTGGAGTTGTCGGAGGATGGTGAGACCTTGACTATGAGTGGCCCAACGGTGACGCTCGCCGCCGATGGAACATACGAAGCCTCTTCTGTGTGGGAGTACTCGTTTCAGGTCGCGCCACCAGGTGGAGATGCCACCAATGTGATGACCGTCAGTATTGAGCTGGAGGATGGCACAAAGGTTAACTACCAGGTAGAAGCGTCGATAGGATTCGAGATGGGGCCGGATGGGCAGACCGTGCTGGTTGTTGGGGGAGCCACAGTAGGGGGCGCCGCTATATGGGCAATTACCGAACCTATAGTTAATTCAACTGGTGCGGCAAGAGGGGTATTAATTGGTGGTGCCAGCGCGACGACATCAATTATCATGATTCCTAACGCGGTTCTAGAGAATTTTCACTGTCAGATGAGTCACTTAGACCCTGACAATTACACATGCTCAGAAGACTGGCAGTAGCAAGCGAACTGCACGAATAAGAATTCAACACTATGCAATGGCCTAACCAATTTACAGACCTTCCAATACGTCGTCATCCCGACCTGATGCTGGCAAAAGAGCTGTTTGAATCGGGAGATAGGAGTAAGGCTTTCGCTGTTTGCTCGGAATTCTTGGATCGCTACCCTGATGCTGTTCTACCCCATATAACCCGAGCGTTGATATATATCGGTAGAAAGCAGTTGGATGAAGCGGAGCAAGAGGTTAACTCTGCCTTGGCGAAGCGAAATGACTGGGCAACAGTTTGGGGTCTTGCAGGAATCGTTGCTCGAGAGCAAGCAAATTATCAACATGCTAGGGAGTACTTTCAAAAAGCAAGTGAATTTGCACAAAGCTCAGAGGAGAGAAGTGACTACTTGTTTTGGTTGGCGGATGTAAATGGTGCATTAAAGGATTACGAAACGGCAATCGCGAATTTAAAAGAATCCTACCGCTTGCATCCGTGCTTTACAAAGGCATGGGCACTCGTAATGATGTTTCTGACAGAAAACAAATTGTTGCTCGTTGGGTTTCTTGCTGTTGGTGTATATTCAACAATTTTCCTACCACCTATGCTGGCAATTGCCCCTTGTATGCTGTTGGTCGTATTCCTGCTTCTCACTGCAATTTATTTCGTAAAAACAAACAGGGCACAGCAAGCGGCCTTTTTTGTTGGGATGGCAACAGTTTCAATTTTTGTTCTTTACTTCCGAACTCAATAACTGGTAGTCTCCCTATATGGAGTTGGTGATCGATTTTCGCTCAAAACCTGCCAAATCCCCGGTGATTTCGGCGCAAATAACAGAAAAATTGCTCTAAACCGCTATATTTACGCCTACTGCTCCTCGGTGAAGGCGTTATTTGCACCAAAAATAGGCGAAATATGGTGGATTTCGGGTCAGAATCGTATACCCACTCCCTTGCGGGGGACTACCCAATAACTTTAGTGTTGTAATCCAAGACTACTATTTTGGGTTTGACGCTATCCTTGCGGAGCAGATCTTGTATTGGCCGAAACAGTTCTCAGATGTCCCCATCGAAGTTCATCCAGAGTTAGTGGAAATTGAAACTCTGTTTAACTTTTGAAGTGGGGAATGAACGAAAATCCGTGTGAATCTGTGCAAATCTGCGTACCAAATTTGTCTCTCCGACAGACTGCTAGGAACAACGCTGATATATTGGAGTAAATATGTACTGGCCCAAGACATATACAGACTTACCCAGTGAGGAGAATCAGTGGTTAGCTCAAGCGGAAGCGCTATTAAAATCGGAAGATTATAATCAGGTGCTATGGGTATCACAAGCATTCTTAGAACAACATTCGGATTCCGTGTTACCGCATATCATACAGGCACGAACGTTTATAAATACTAGACGATTTGCAGAAGCTGAAGTTGAGATCAACTACGCCCTGGCAAAACGTAACAATAATGCAACAATTTATGCGCTAGCTGGTTTGATCGCTATTAGTCAAGAAAATTACCGGGAAGCGATTGATTATTTTCAGCAGGCGAGTGAATTGGCGCAAAGTGTAGAGGAGAAAAGCAAATATCTGTTCTGGGTAGGGAATTCGTATTCTTTGCTAAGGGACTATAAAGCCGCAGCCAAATACTTTGGAGGATCATTCCAACTTCAGTCGGCATTTATCAGTGGCTGGGCATTCCTGTTGGCAAACTTGGCGAAAAGCAATTTGCTTCTGTACTTGTTTGTTGGCATCGGAGTTTATTCCGCAACTATGTTGCCTGTGCCGCTAGCAATTTTGCCCCCGTTGCTTTTCGGCGCGTTCACACTACTCACCACCACGTTCTTCCTGAAGACAGGTAGACTGCAGCAGGCAGTTGTCATTCTGTTGCTCACTATGGGGTTGCTTTTGTTTTTCTATTTCCGTGTGGTGTAGTCCGTATCTAAAGGTCTGTCCAGAAATAACCTACCCAAGTTTTGTGGAATCCCCTGGCTAAAATCCGGGAAAGTTAATGACATTGGTTCTGGACAGACCCTAAGGGAGAAGTTATAAGAATAGTTTCGAATTTTTATCATTTTCGCTTAGGGAAAACATAAGTGAAGCTCAAAACCATTACCATCGAATTGCGCTTGATGAGACAGCAGTAGAAACAAGCGCAAATCTTTTGTGATAAAAAAAGGCTCTCGTTTTTAGTCGTGAAATAGAGAAGTAAATATCAACTACCCTCACAGAGATGTATTGGCCGAAACAGTTCTCAGATGTCCCCATCAAAGTTCATCCAGAGTTAGTGGAAATTGAAACTCTGTTTAACTCTGGACACTACGAGCAAGCATTAGAAACATCTCAGGCAAGCCTTGCGCGCTATCCTGATGCCGTTATGCCGCATGTGATTCGAGCATCCGTCTTTATCAATCGAGAACAATTTGAAGAAGCTGAGGCGGAAATCAAGCTCGGCTTGGTAAAGCGTCCGGATCGCTCGGCGTTGTGGGCACTAGCTGGCGTAGCTGCTCGTGGACAAGCTAATTACCAACAAGCCGTTGAGTCCCTTCAACATGCGGTCTCTTTGGCGAATAGCGCTGACGAAAAGAGCAGTTACTTATTCCATTTGGCTTACTCGTACGGTAGTTAAGTGAGATTATCACCGCAAGAAAGAGGGAGAAGCGTGTTGGTTGAGTAGAATAGTTGTATGGACACAACAATTCTACTTCCGCCCCGTTCTCGCCTGGATAGTTTAGCATGTGTGAACGAAGCGTGCGAACTGTACGGGCAAGCCGGTCAGGGAAACCTGACTGTGCGCAAGGTATACAGCAAAGATCGGATTCGGTACTTGCGCTGCCGGGCATGTCAGCGGGAGTTTAGCGAGCGCAAGGGCACGGCGTTGTGGAACACGAAAGTGCCGGAAGCGAAAGCGGTGGCGGTGGGCGAGCACCTGGCCGAGGGCTGTTCGGTGAGCAGCACGGTGCGGCTGGTGGACGTCGACCGCAGCGTGGTCAAGCGACTGACCCAGCGCTTGGGCGAGCACGGCGAGGCGTTCCACGAGGCGCGTGCAAAGGAGATTGAGGTCGAGGCGCTGCAAGCGGATGAGCGACACGGGTATGCGGGCAACAAAGGCCAACCCGCCTGGAAGGCCGAGGTCATCGACCCGGCGAGCAAGTTTGTGCTCGCCCACGAGCAGGGACGGCGCGACGAGCGCTTGATTCGTCGGCTGCTTACCGAGAGCGCTAAGCGGCTGCGCAATCGGCACGACCTGGTGCTCTTCACCGATGGCGACGCCAGCTATGCCAGCCTCTTTGCCGAGCTCTTTGGTCGAGCCTATCAGCCGCCGCGCCGGGGAAGCAGCGGGCGGCGACCCAAGCCGCGCTTCCGCATCCCGCGCACGCTCGCCCACGTCCAAGTCATCAAGCAGCGTGAGGGCAGACGCGTGGTCCATATCGAGATTCGCTACGCGCACGGCTCCAAAAAGCGGGTGCAGCAGGCGCTCGACCGCCTGGGCTACACCACGCCCAACACCGCCTGCATCGAGCGCCGCAATGGCACCGCCCGCTCCATGAGCGCCTACCAGGTCCGGCGCAGCTTGGCCTTTGCCCATCGACCCGATGCCAAACATGCCCTCGGCTGGTGGGGCGTGACCGTTTACAACTGGTGCCGCCCCCATCGCTCGCTGCGCCTGCCGCTGGCCCAACCAATCGGTAAAAAAAGTACCGGCAACGCTCGCCTGCCATGGCCATCGGCTTGGCCCATTCCATTCTTTCCGTCCGTGAGCTTCTGCTCACCCCTATCTTTCCTCCCCCTTGTGGAGATAATCTCACCTGACTACCACTCGTACTTGCCTTTGCAGAATTATGAAGATGCCATGTCTAGTTTAAGGGCTTCTTTCCAACTTCGGCCAACATTTGTGAACAGTTGGGCATTAGGGTTGGTGTACTTGTGGCAGAGAAGAGTGCTTCTTTACGTGGTTTTTTTCGGTTGTCTATATTCCGCGATTCGATCACCATTGCCGTTCGCAGTGGTCACTATTCTAATTTTAGTAGTGTTTTTCCTGACTACTTCTGTGTTCGACATCAAAGTGAGACGACAACAGCGAGCAGTAGCAGGTTTTTTGTGGTCCGGCGTTCTTCTGCTACTGCTCTTCGTTTGCGTGATATACTTTCGATAAAGTAACGGTACGCAACAAAGCTGAACTTAAGTCACTATAGGGAGTGTGATGCTCGAAGAAGGCATGAGTGTCAATTTTGAGGTAGATGCTCAATGAACATCGAAATAGGGCCAGGTGTGTAGGCTGTTTTGGTTATAGTGGGTAACGGCTGGAGCTACAACCTCAATTATCTTGATTCCAGATATCTTGCTGCAGAATTGGTACTGCTCTATGAGCTACATCGATCCAGAAAATTATAGCTGACTCAATGGCCCACACTCGGATAGCTGGCAGTAGCAATTAACACACGGTTAGAGCAGATATGTACTGGCCCAATCAATACACTGATCGGCCCGCTGAATTAGTGCGCGCCAAAGAACTGTTTGAATCCGGACGACGCGACGAGGCGTTTGAGCTTTGCACTGAATATCTTACCAAGCACCCGGACGATGCGCTTCCTCGTATTACGCGAACGCTGGTATATATAGCGAGAGATCAACTAGACAATGCAGAGCAAGAGATTTGCTTGGTACTGATGCAGCGTCCCGAATGGTCAACAGCGTGGGCATTGGCGGGCTTGGTTGCGCACGGACAAAAAAATTATGGGGAAGCGATTGAGCATTTTGAGAAGGCAAGCGATCTTTCAGGCAGTGTAGAGGAAAAAAGCAAATATCTATTTTGGTTAGCTGATGCATACTCTTCATCAAGAGACTATGTGAAGGCTGTCAAGAATCTCAGGTCTTCCTATCGGCTACAACCCACCTTTATCAGTGGATGGCAATTTATCATTATTTCATTGTTAAAGAATAGGTTTCTTGCTTTTTTGTTTGTCGCCAGTGGAATTTATGCCGCGATATTGCTGCCGTTTGGTATAGCCATCTTTCCACTGACACTGTTCTCTCTATTTCTGCTGATCACAGCTGTCTTTTTCCTAAAAACGAACAGATTGCAACAGTCAATGGTCGCTGTTGTATGGCTAGTGGCCTTGCTCTCCATCTTTTATTTTCGCATTAGTTGAGTAGGCGAAGTGAAGAGACATGGCAGGCAAACGGGTTGCAGGACAAAACCGTGTGTATCGGTGGGAGATAGAATGAATCTACAGCTTGAGCAGCTTGCGTTTCAGATTACTAAAGCGGCAGCCGCTTGCCAAAGGCATTTTCCCCTCGACGACGAGACGCTGCAAGCAGCCCGCGAAGAATCAACCGACGCCGCCCTGCGCGCCCAAGCGGGCCTCATCGAATGGACGCGCGGCAACCGCGGCCACGCGCAAACGCACCTGCGCCGCGCCGTCGAGCTGGCGGATGCGCCCACCGAGCAGGGTCGCTACGCCTTCTGGCTGGCCGACATGCTGCGCCTGCTCGGCCAGCACGACGAGGCGCTGCCGCTCTTCTGGCAGGCAGCGCGTCTACTGCCTTCGCCGGTTATAATCTGGTCGTTTGTGGCGGAAGGAGCCAGCGTCTTCCGCTGGTGGCTCCGGCTGGCGGTCGTCATTTTGATTGCGCTCACCTTTCTGCGTCCGCTGCCCCTTATTGCCTTGGTGTTGGGCACATTGCTCGCGCTCTGCATCGTCAACCTCGGCTTTGCCCTGTGGTTGGGCCGCTATCGGCTGCTGGGCAACTCCGTCTTCACGCTGCTCTTGCTGACCACGCTGCTCTATGCCAGAGTGCTGGCCGAACAGCCCCTTATCCGCATCATTATTACCCCCTCTGTTACGCCTACCCCCGTCATTAACATCAACGAAATCTAGAGCCGGTCAAGCGCTACGACTACAACGGCGTTGGGCGCACCACGGAGCGCGTCGACCCCACGGGCGAGGTCACCCGCTACGTCTACGACGAACTCGACCGCGTGGTGCAGACGATCGAGCGCTACGTGCCCAGTGCGTTGGCGGACGGGGCCCTGGGCAGCGGCGCGCTCAAGCTGCCGCAGACGCGCACCCGCGACGCCAAGGGCAATCTCGACGGAGAGTCGAGCCGCCTGCTGGACTTTGCCTTTTTGGCCGCGGTGGACGAGTCGGTCAACGTTGTCACGCACTATGAGTACGACCTCGTTGGCAACCCAACAAGTCAAGGTCATGCAGGAAGCATACCTACCCGTTACCGCTATGACGAGTCGAACCGCCTTGTCCACGTTGCCGATCCAACTGGTATCGAAGTAGACTATCGTTATGACGCAGTGGGCAATCTCATTGCCCTGAGCAGCAGCAGTGGCACAAACGTCCGTTTCGCTTACGACGCGATGGATGAACTATCGCGCATAACGGACACTCTGGGACGCGAGGTCCCGCTTCCGTCGGTGCTATTAGAAACAGGCGTCTTCGAGCAAACGTGTAAACCCGGTCAACCGTGTGTCCTGCCCTCCCCCGTGCCGGAACCGGGAACGCCAGCTCTACCGGATGCGGAAACACCCTCTCCCCCCGGTACACCCCAGCCCCAGGACGAGGAGACGCCCTCTCCGCCGACCACACCGCAGCCGCCAGTCACCCCTATCCCCCTTAGTCCTCATCTAGAGAACCCACAGCTTCTCGTTCCCATGGAGTTCGGACTTACCTGGGCAGATATTGCGAATGGCTGGGATAGCTTGGGCGAGCACCAGATCGGTGGCGTGCGCTTTCTCTATGGCACAGCGGACACGGTTGTGGTTGAGACGGCAGAAGGGGTTGTCGTCATCAGCAGCTTTGGCTGGAGTTACGTCTTTGACGGCGGTGAAACGCGCTCGCAGACGCACGAGGCGCTGCGGGAAACGGGCGACTATCTCTTCAACCATCTTGCCGCTGCCTATGTGGGGGAAATAGAGCAGCTGGTTTTTAGCGATCCAGCAAACAACTGCGATGCGAACCCTATGGTCTGTATCCTGCTGGTTCAAGAGCTAGCGCGCCAACAGGCTGATCAGGTCAAGCGGGAGACGGGCGAGGCAGCGTGGGCTGCCACGCAAGCGGCCTGGGAGGAATGTCGGGCTGATGGCTGGGAGTGCAGCGGGCGCTCCACCGGCGTGATCATCGACTTGATCCTCGGCGCCAAGGGGGCAAAGCGCCTGCTAGGTCTGACGGATGAAGCGGCGGGCGCGGGCGGCGTGGTCTCTGTGGTGGGTGATATACCTGGGGTTTCTGGTTATCCAACAGGCGCGGCTATATGCTTGACCTCTCACATCGACGAAGCTGTGGAGATGGTTGAAGAAGGATGGTTGCTGACCTATAATGGCGTTTGGACAAGACAGATGGGTCCGCTGTGGGCGTGGGGATGGGACCGCTACTATGGTCGCATGACGCTTGAACAGCTTGAGTATTGGTCTCGCCGAGCAAATGTGACTGAAACAATTATTGCAATCCCAGGCGGTTTTGCTGAAACTCGCTTTGGTGCCCTCTTTCGAGAGCACTTATGGAACAAATTCGAAGAATTTCAACGGCTAAAATTAACTCGGCAAGAAGGAGATAAGTGGGTGTCGACACCTGATGGGTTGAGATTAGAGGCACTTATTCAGGAGGAATATGGAATTGACTTTCCAGCCTGGCGCTTTACAGGGGCTCCATTAAGCAACACGCCGTTAGACTCTGCAGCCGATATCGATATTTACATTCCTGGTTTAGACCCCGAAGCACCGATTCCGCCAGCAATAGTAGAAGGTATTGAGAACATTTTTGGACCGCTTGAGAGCGCTCCAGACAATTACAGCAGATACTGGAGAGAAATTCCGCCAGGTAGCGTAGTTTTCCTACCCGATGGTACAATTTATCGCACACCTTCAGCTTGGGACAACATTGATAACCTTTCACCAAAAGGTCGGCGAGTGTTCGAAGAATGGCTTCTTGGATGGATAGACCAACAAAATCAACCGTGAATCATTTGTCGAGATGAGAACGCCATAATGGATAACACCAATTGGGTAAAAATATCAGGAGGCAACTATGTTAGTGGCCTTTCAGATAACCAACGTCAACTTGTGCGCATACGTGCTCGAGAACAAGCAGACTTGCAGGCTTTGTCTTCGAACACTCAAAATTTGATAGAGCAGGAAGTTATACATATCCAAGAATACGAGCGTGCAGTACAGGCCGCTGGAGGGGATCGTTACAGAATTCGCCCGGTTAGAAATGCCGAGGTAGACAGGTTACGCATTAAAAATAAGGGCATAGACAATCTGTTGCGGATTGAGCGGAGTTTAGCAGGTATGCTCCCATCGAGAGCCTATAAACTATCTACCTTTTTTATAATGCGTTTTCCTGTTACTGTTGCTCAAGCAGACGACTTCTTCAAGTATCTCACCCAGCAAGGCATGTATGAGAAGGGAAAGTTGCGAAGAAACTGGATTTACACAAAAGAACAGCCCAACTACTTGGACAAACCCGAACCGTTCAATCCACTAGTTGCAAAAGCCTTCTGTAGATGGATTGGAGGCACGTTTCCAACTGCTATGCAGTGGGAGTACGCAGCGCGAGGATCAGAGGGCCTTCTTTATCCATGGGGAGAGAGTTGGGACCCGCTTAAGGGGAATTTTGCCGATATGAACGGCTACCTGCCACGCCCCGAACAACTCCAGCATTACAAACGATATACTCCTATCGATGCCTATCCCGAAGGTGCAAGTCCATTTGGACTTTACGATATGGTTGGGAACATGCCTGAATACGTAACTCTACCGGATACAGAGGGGTTACATATCAGAGGTCAGTGCTTGAAAAATAAGACAGCACCCCCTGCTTGGTTCTTTTATATACCCCTGTTTGAACCTTCCATTCCCTGGTACACCGGCTTCCGCCCCGTGCGCAACCAGTGGCCGCGCAGCCTCTGGCCCGGCGCTGATTTGGATTCCCCTGCGGCTTAACCACGCTCGCTTCTCTTTCCCACCTTTCTTCTGATACACAAGAAATACTTTCCACCCGCCCCTCAGCGTCGGCTACGTCGACGGCGAGGGGCACGGCGTGGCGTTACGTCTACGACGCGCGCGGCAACCTTGTCACCACCATCGACGCGCTGGGCCACGAGACGCACTGCACTTACGACGCCCAGGGCAACGTCACCCAGATGGTCGACGCCAACGGCCACGCCACCGAGCTCGCCTACAGCCCGGCGGGCGACCTCGTGCGCGTAGTCGACGCGCTGGGGCGCGAGAGCAGGCTGGGCTACGACGGGCTGGGCCGCGTGGTGAGCATGACCACGCCGGCGGGGAAGAGCTGGTCGCTGGCGTATGCGGGGGCGCTGGTCGCCCAGGCGGAGGGGCCGGGCGGGTGGCGGCAGAGTTATGAGTATGACGCCAACGGCAATCTCATCCGCGAGACGGATGCTAATGGCAATGCAACCGAATACGCCTACACCGCCTCTGACCAGTTAGCCGCCATTCGTGGTGCAGGCAGTCACGAAGCGTCGCTGACTTACAACGAGCAAAACCAACTTGTCAGTCGTACCAACCCGTTCGGTAGCATTACGCACTACCGCTACCACCCCACCGGCGAGTTGGCCGCTACACAGACGCCCAGCGGCGCGACGACCCAGTACGATTACAACGGCGTCAGCCGCGTGATGGAGAAGACCGACACAGCAGGCGAGACCACACGCTACATCTACGATGAGCTCGACCGTCTGGCCGAGATGATTGAGCGCTACACGCCGGTTGCCACGAGCGGCGTGCTGGCACAGTCGCCTGGACGTACGCACGACGCCAAAGGCAGGCTCGATGGTCAAAGCCGGAGTGGACACGACTTTATCTTCAACCAACTGCTCATTGCCAATGACGAGCCGATCAATCTCACCACGCGCTACACCTACGACTTAGTTGGCAACTTGCTCAGCGTCACGAATCCGCAGGGCGAAACCACCCGCTACACCCACGATGCGCTCGACCGCGTGACGACCATTCAGTCCGGGCAAGGCCCGATCCTGAACGTCACCTATCGTACAGCCCCCGTTGACCCGCTGTGGAGCGGGCTAGAGGCATATTTGCCATCGATGCAGGGGGGTTAGTCCATGCCGCAATGTGAGCGGGCCGATGTGGAGTATCTGCAATCAGGCAATCGAAGAAATCCACGCCATTGAATGGACAGAGAAAAACTGGGAGCAGTTTGCAGAGCTAACCGGTTATGATACCTACGGTCAATTTTGGGTAGAGATGGGGGACTTAGCCGAGGAGGAGAGCCCACACAACATAACCACCCGCCTGCTGGCCATGCTTTCCAGCTACGAAATAAGAACGGGGCAGGACGTTCGCACCACGTTTGATTTGTTGGCTGTTGTGCCATATTATGTTGAGGCCGATCCGGCGCTTGCTCAATCACCGTCACAACCAACTGGTGCAATGGACAGCTGTCAACCCGTTACGGTGGAACCCTTTACGCCCGAAGCCCCAGTAACTATTCTGCCTGAAGGCCCAGTGGCTATTCCGATTACCGGATTAGATGAGATGGAAGGAAATCGATGCAGGAGCAGATTGACTGACCTTTACAACTTTACTCAGTCTAGCGAGGAACGAGCTCAATGGGTTTTCAATTTTCCGCAAAAAGTTGTGGATTCAGTTTTGGAAGCGGCGGGAATTGATTTGACATTCCGTGGAGGATTGACTGGTATAGCTGGAGCAGGACCCGCTGTTCGCGGTTCTCTTACGATTGCAGTAGATACAGATGGCAACATTGCTGTACTTTACGGCGGCGGTGGCGGCGGTGCAACTCCTGGCGCTAACGGAGGCTTATTTATAGGTGTCACAAATGCACCAATTGAAGCACTGGATGGAACATCTGTTCAGTTGGGTGGAGAAATTGGCGCGCTATTAGGAATTGCAGCAGAGTTAGAAGCGATCCCTGGCGAAGAAGAAGGCGAAGAATTCTTCGCCCTTGATTTGTCAGGAGTTCTTGATGAGCCAGCTTTGCCGTTTATGATTTATGGCACGGCGGAACACAACCGTTTCTTTATTGAACCATTTCATCCAGAAGAAGTAGAGCTATCGATTTTTGACTTCTGGTTAAACTTTTACTGTGGAGGCGAATAAGATGTTCGACACTGTATTACAAGTTGCCGC
This sequence comes from Caldilineaceae bacterium, assembly GCA_965213535.1. GTDB lineage: Bacteria > Chloroflexota > Anaerolineae > Caldilineales > Caldilineaceae > JBCCFC01. The sequence goes on along the minus strand of OZ243888.1, from coordinate 2,697,782 downwards.
GTTGATCACTTTTCCGATTCTTGGCAGGTGGCTTATTGTTTCCCCAGCAAGCCTTGTGAAAATTCGTTACCGATTTCTGCAAGGCGCAGCACCGTATGTATACAAAGAAGAAAACTTTAACGACATTGCCCGTCGTTACTACAAATTGCTCTTTAGTAATGAGAAGGAATGGGAACGTGCTTACCCCCAACAGGTATTTATTGCCAAGGCCAGTGGATACTTCCTTTTCTTGGTGACCTTATTACTATTGCTTGAATTTCTTGTGCAAATTTTATTGGGGATCGTGAATTGAAACTTCACTAATGCACCATCTATCTAGTGTCGTGTCAAGGGTAATTTGATAAGGAAAAGCAAGTGAGCTATTCTCCTAAAAAACGAAGCATCAGGGGGAGAAAATGGGTAGAAAGAAAGAGTATGAAGTCAATCTAAGCGAGACGGAACGGGACCATTTGGAAAATCTCGTATCAAGTGGAGTAGAAAAGGCCCGAAAGTTGACTCGGGTCCGGATCCTGCTCAAGGCCGATGAGAAATGGACTGATAAGCAAATATCTACAGCGCTGAATGTTGGATATGCGACGGTGGGTCGAATCCGGAAACGGTATACCGAAGAAGGGTTAGATGCTGCGATCAATCGGAAAAAGACAAGTCGCCTCTATGAGCGCAAGATAGACGGTGCAACCGAGGCACAGCTAATTGCGATGACCTGTAGCGAACCACCTGCGGGCCAGGCACGCTGGAGTTTGCGTCTCCTGTCAGAGCATATTGTTACTCTGGAGCAGGTTGAAAGCGAGAGTATTTCATACGAGACCGTGCGCAAAGCGCTAAAAAAAACGAACTGAAGCCGTGGCGGAAAAAGCAGTGGGTGATTGCGCCAGAAGCAAATGCCGAGTTTGTTTGTGCGATGGAAGATGTGTTGGAGTTATATCACGAGCCGTATGATCCTCGGCGCCCAGTTGTCTGCTTTGATGAAGGAACAAAGCAATTAATCGGTGAAACGAAATCGCCTATCCCTATGCAGTGCGGTGAGCCACTGCGCTATGATTACGAATACGAACGCCATGGCACGGTGAATCTGTTTATGTTTTTCGCACCGTTACATGGCTGGCGGCATGTTGATGTGACTGATAACCGCACGATGATTGATTATGCTCATTGCATGAGAGACTTGGTCGACGTCCATTTCCCAGAGGCAACCGTTGTGCGAGTTGTCCAAGATAATCTGAGTACCCATAAAGCGGCTGCTCTATACCAAGCCTTTGAACCCGCCGAAGCACGACGAATTTTGGAGCGCCTTGACTTTCATTTCACGCCTAAGCATGGCAGTTGGCTCAATATGGCCGAGATTGAATTAAATGTGCTCGGCAGCCAATGTCTCGACCGGCGCATTGATGATAAAGTCTTTCTTACCTCCGAAGTCGCTGCTTGGCAGGCGCAACGCAACATCCATGCTGCTTCCGTCGATTGGCGCTTTACAACCGCTGACGCTCGCATCAAACTGCGTCGCTTATATCCATCATTTCAGCCTTGACACGACACTAGTACAGCACGGCGTAAATAGTTATACAGTTTCCACCAGAGGTAAAGGATTCTGTACCTGTCTAATTACTTACGCCGTTTTGTACTAAAGTAAAGTTCAAATGGGAACAGGGATTTTGTATAAGAAAGGCAAAGGTGGGCGATAATTCTGCTGAAGCTATCGAGAAGCAAAGCAGAAAGGGACACAGACAAATGGTTCGACCGGATATAGCAAAGTGGGAACAAAGCCTAGACGATTTACGGCGATTGTCAATCGAGTCAGCGCATCCGCGAACGCGCGAGCGCTTCTTGGCGCTGTATATGATAGGCAGCAAGCAAAACAATGCGGCCAGTTGGGCAAAAGAAACGGGTCGGCAAATCGATACGGTGCTGGGCTGGGTGCACGACTATAACGACGAAGGGCCAGATGCCTTGATATTCCGTCAGACAGGTGGTGTCCGCCCTTTTTTTCGCCTGAGCAGGTCGAGCAATTAGTCACCACCGTCAAAGAGAGTGAACCGGTGGCGCACGACCTGCCAGGGCATGGCTGGACGCTCAAGAAACTGCAAGGCTGGGTCGAGCAGCAGTGGCAACGACGAGTCAGCCGCAACACGTTGCGTCGAGTACTCAAAGCGAACAAGCTGAGTTGGAAAAAGTGTCAGAAAGTGCTGGGCAAAGCCAAGCCAGAAAAACGTGTCCACTTCATCGAGACCTTCCTCCAACTTTTTGAGCAGGTGCGTCAAGAGCAGGTGCGTCAAGAGCAAGTGCGGCTGCTTTACATCGACGAGTCGCACTTTCACCGCGACATGGACTTGGGCTACACCTGGGCGCCCACGGGGCAGCCCGCCTGGCGCGTGAGTGACTGTCCGCGCTTGGCGGACCGCATCAATTGGTACGGTGCTTATGACTTTACCATTGGACAGTGCTTCATCTGGAACGAGGGCAGTTGTAACAAAGAGCATACGGTCTGCTTTTTGGAACATCTCGCCCAATGGCTGGGCGACAGCTCCATGCCCGTCGTCATCATCTGGGATGGCGCCCCCTGGCATCGAGCCAAGGTGGTGCAAGCAGCGGCGGCTCGCTTAGGCTTTCTCCGCTGCCCGCTGCCCGGTTACAGTCCAGACCTCAATCCGATTGAAGGACTGTGGAAGTGGATGCGCGAAGAGGTCACCCAGAATCACTGCTACGAGTCAATGCGCGCGCTTTTTGATGCCTGCAAAGCCTTTATCGCCCGCATCAATGCGGCTCCAGAAGCGCTTGTGGCTCGCCTCTGGCCCAAATTTGAACTCGACCCTGACTTTGAAAAATTCCTGTTCCCATCCTGATCTCACTTTAGGTAGACTTTGCAGGAATTCTACAACAATCTAAAATGTTTTGGGGAGTAATAAAGATGTCGCTGTTTTTGCTTGCTGCCCGCCATTTCTGGATAGCACTCCTTCTCGGCAATTTGTTGACTGGATATATTCTCTACCGAGGTGTACAGTCTAATGAACGTGCAAAACATCAGCGCGCGCTGCGCCAAGAAGCAGTTACAACTACGCTTCTACTTTGTCTGCCGTGGATTGTAGCAGGGTTAGGCATTCTAATAGGCAATGTTCCCAGCTTCTTCCACTACTTTGCGCACGGCAGCCGCAATGTATTTGTTATGCTGTTTTACCTCTCCCTTCTGCTGACGTGGCTAGTTGGTTGGCCATGGCTCTTCTCTCCAACCAGAAATACCACCGGAAACGCATGGTTAGTACGTTGGCTAGTACTAATCAGCGGAATCCTCTTTTTCATGTTGTTCTGGTTTATCGGCTTCCCTGCCTCAACCTTCGATTTCTTGCTGCCTAGCTGATCGGCTGGATAGCACCACCTCGATACCAGCTTCTAACCTCATCGCTACCGCTACCACCCCACGGGTGAGATTGCCGAAATCGAGCAGGCGGACGGCACGGTCAAACGCTACGACTACAACGGCGTCGGGCGCACGACGGAGAGCGTCGACCCCGCGGGCGAGGTCACCCGCTACGTCTACGACGAGCTCGACCGCGTGGTGCAGACCATCGAGCACTACGCGCCCAATGCGTTGGCGGACGGGGCATTGGGCAGCCGTGCGCTCGAGCTGCGGCGAAGGATGGGCGTGGCAGCTGACTCCATTCTTCGAGATTGTTACAATTTTGTTACAACTAGGCGCTAGGGTTTGGGGCATTTGGGTGTAGACTAAGAAGAACTATTCCGCAAACTTCGGCAGATGGTACATTGGTATTTACCTGGCCGATTCAAATACGACACCTCCCGCAACACTAGCGGTGAAAGCTATTTCTTTATGCACAAGCTCATCCCCGATCCCCAAACCCCTTCACGTCAGCATCAGTCCGCTTGGCTGCGGCTGCGCAAGCTGCTGGCCGAAAACGGTGGTGCGGAAGCAGTTGAGTGGATTGGGTGGATGGCCGTGGTGTTGCTGCTGCTGAGCGGGCTATCGCTGGCGCTGTTTACAAGCGCACCGCAGATAGCTGATGCCATTGTGTGCGAAGTCAGCGGCTGGACGGCCAAGTGGTCCGGCGGCAGCGGCGGTGGCTGTGGCGGCGGCGGCGGCAGCGGCGGCACCACAGCCGACGGTGGCAACAGCGGGGGTGGCAACAGCGGGGGCGGCAATAGCGACGGCGGCAACAGCGGGGGCGGCAACAGTGGGGGCGGCGAACTGCCGCCGCCCATTGTGATGGACGATGCCGATACCGCGCCAGGAGAACCCAGCTCGCCAGGCGGTGGCTCCGGTGGCTCCGGCGGGAATGACCGCGGCTTTCTTGGGCAAATTTGGCAGGGGGCCATTGTCGAGGGGCTGTGGAGCGATGTAGTGGGCATTGCTACGCTTGTCGCCGATGGCGTTAGCGTGACGCCCATTGCCAGCGACGTCATCGACTTCTTTGTCCCCGGCCACAGCGACGATGTCAAAGACAAGTACGCCAACCTGTGGGAGTACGTCACGGAAAATCCGGGCGATGCGCTCTTTGCCCTGGTGGAAGAGCCGGTGACGGATTGGCAGGAGGGGCGGTACACCGAAGCCATCAGCAACGGCGTATATGTCGTTGCCTCGATTCTTGTGCCCGCCGACGAATTCGGTAAGCTGGGGCGGATCGCCAGCACGACCGCACGCGTCGATAACATCCTGCCCGAAGAGCTGCTGCTGGTGCTGGCGCGGGCAGATACGGCCTCGCTTGACGAACTGGCTGAAATTGCGCAGCGAATTAATCAGCTGCCGGATGAAGAGCTGGCGCGTCTGCGGCAGCTGGTCGACGATCTAACGCCGGAGCAATTGGCTGATCTGGGGCTTACCGCAGATGAGCTGCGGCGACGCGGGCTGAACGATGATGCCCTGCGCGCTCTCGGGCTCATCTGTAGCTTTACGCCCAATACGCCCGTGGTGACGGCGGCTGGCCTCGTGCCCATTGTCGATATCCGCGTGGGCGACAGCGTGCTGGCCTACCACGAAGGGCTGGGCGAAACGGCCTTCTACCCCGTCGAGGCGTTGCTGGCCCACGAGGATCCGGTCATCGTCGAGCTGACGATTGACGGCGAGCTGATCAAAACGACGCCGGAGCACCCCTTCTTTGTCGAAGGCATGGGCTGGTTGCCAGCGGGTGAGTTGCTGCCCGGCGACAGCGTGCGTAGCGCGCGCGGTACGGGCGCTGTCGAAGCGATTGAGAGCGTCGCCCAGCCACAGTTGATGTACAATTTGACTGTGTCCGAGGCGCACACCTTCTTTGTTGGCGACGGCCAGTGGTTGGTGCATAATGCGTGCAACGTTATCCGATACGGCGGCGGTGCCGCTTCGGAGCTGGGCGGGCAATCTGCCTCCATTGCCCGCGAGCTGGCCAATGAGCTGCGCGAAAAAGTTCTCTTTTTCGACAACTTCTCGGTGACGGTTGGCGTTGTTCCCTTGGGCAACGGCAGGTTTGGGATAACGGCCTTCAAGCCAAAAAACCCACAGCAATGGGAACGAATTAGCAACGGGCTAAAAGAGCTGGCTGAAGAAAACGGCTACGTGTGGATCGACAATGCGGCGGAGGCGGGATCCGATGCCGCACACGCAGAACGGGTTCTGATTGACAGCGGCTACGACGTGATCGGAATCTCGAATACGAAAGGGCCATGCCCCTCCTGCCAAGACGTCATCGATCCAGCGCTGCCGGACGTTGAAGTAGTCTTTCCCGAGCGCAAAGGCCGGGGCAATTGATGTTGGCCCATGCGAAGAGAAGGTCGGCGAGAAAAATTGGTGAGAGAATGGATGAGAGAATGGACGAGATAGAGCATGGCAGCTGATCCACAGAACCACGCGCTGGAAACGTTGCTTAGCAACGCGTGGAACTCCGTGTTGTCTCACCCCGAGCACCGTTTGCGCCCAGCATGGCGGCTTGAACTTTACAACAGGCTGCTCGGTTTGGCAGACGGTACGCTGCAGGCGCAAGCCGCAGAAAAGGCCGCGGCGGCTACGGGCACTAAAAGAGCCACTGAAAGAGTCAAGCTTCCCCAAACAGAGTCGACGCGCCGCTACTACGCGCTGGGCTTGAAGACGGTAAAGCACGTTTTGCCTATCTGGCAGCGCGATACCGAACGCTTGATCGAGGTCGATGCGCAATACGCCGCCTTTGATTTTATGCCTCACCTGCTGCTACAGGCAACCAAAATGCTGCTGCGCGGGGAGACAATCGCGCAGGTCGATGAGCTGATCGAGCAGGAGCACGGAGAAACCGTTGGTAGCGTTGGAGCCTTTCATACCGTTGTCGGGAATCTCAGCGAGGTGTTCTGGCACTCGCAGGCGATGGTGCTGGGGGCGGCTTACAGTCTGTTCACAGCCGTGCATTTTTCAACGCTACCCATTACCACAAAATCTAGCAATATCGTGCTGACGGAGCAGAGCGACGATGCGATGATCGCTGCCGCAGAGCAAAACGATTTCGCCTACCAGGCCAGCGAGGCATTTTGCACGGTTGATCCCAATACGCCGGGCTGGGGCCAGCCTTTTGACAGGCCGATTGAGCAGGATGTTGAAAAGCGAAAAGCCTTTTGGCAGTGGTGGCTCTTTGAAGCCGTACCGGATGCTGCCCGGATGAACGAAAACGAGATTGCCGCTCTTTGGCAATAAATCGCAGTAGAAATTTTTAGGGAATCGGCTTGGTTCCAAGTCCTGCTTGCCGTTAAGTGGAGCAGCGAACGTGCCGAAGCCGAGCAGCCCAAACGACCGTACTCTCCCCATGCAAAGACGTGATTGGTTGATTGTTGGTGGCGTTGTTTTACTGGTGGCGCTCGCCCTGCTGCTGCCCAACCTGGTGCTGTCGCGCGGTACGCCCGCCGCCCCGGCCACAACAGGGAGCGCGCAGGTAGACGCTTCCTTCCCTACTGCAATAACGCCTGCTCAAGCCGATGCCGACGGTGCGTCCGCAAACCCCACCCCCACATTTACGTTAACAAGTGACGCTGAGGCTGTCGCCGCAGAAACCAGCGATCCCGAAACCAGCGGTCTCTTGAGCGATACCGATGACTTTGTTGAGGCCGGCAACAACACAGCGGACAACATCTCCAGCAGCGACAATCCCATCGAGAATGCCATCAACGCGTCAGAAGGCGACAGCGGCGGAGACGTTGGCGATTACGCCGTCTACAGCGACCCCAATGGACGCTTCGAGATACGCTATCCAGACGCGTGGCTCCTGGTTGGCAACGAGGATGTGTCGCCGGGCAACGTCAATTTTGTGGACATCAGCGTGGAATCGCCGGAGGCGTGGGCCTACGTCAACGTGGCCTATGCGCCGGTTCCCAATCTGGCGGACTTTGTCTCGGCCATGCAGCAAAGTTTTGCCCGGCAGCCAAACATAGCAAACTTCCGCGTGCGCGGCGAGCAATCGACCACGATCAACGGCTTGCCCGCCGTGGAGCAAACCATTCGCTTTGACATGGACGACATTGCCGTGGCGCAACGCACGCTCTATATTCAAAGCACCGACTTGGCTTTTGTGCTTTCGCTGATCGTGCCAGAGCCATCGCTTGATCCCTACCAGTTGACCTTTGAACGGATGGTGGCAAGCTTTACCCCCACAGATTTAGCCGAGTAATTCTGTTGACTCAGTCCGCCCAACTGATTTCGCCAAGGCTAATCCAAGAAAATAAAGCATACCGCGAAGGTGACGGTCACTGCCCGCACCCAGTCAAGAATCCGCAGAGCTACCTGGGCAGTGCCTGTTACAGGGTGCAGTTAGTTTTCTGGAACGGCCTAACCAACCGCGCCTGCTGGAACATTCCTCTCTGCCCATCTGCGAGTTGTCGGCACAAACGCCTTGTGGTACAAATTGCTGGAGAAATCAACAAATGGCTCAACAAATTGGCTACGTGGCGTGGACGCTCTTTATCCCCTTCTTTTTTCTAGGCGTTATTACGCTAATTCAATTTGCACGCTTTCGCGACGTGGAGCGCGTGCGACGTAGCGTCCTATCTGTTTGGGCCATTTCTTTGTCGCTGGGCCTCTGGATCTTTGTGCTGTTGGCTCGTCTTGTCGAGCGGCTGAGTTAACGTGCTCAATTGCGATCTGCACAGTGCGTCTTCGGCAAATTGGCGACAAGTCCATGGGGCGCAAATTGATCGCAAAGGTCGCGTGAGAAGTTCCGTGCAGAGCTGGAGAGGGCAGAAGTGGAGGAAGACCATTGATTAACGAAACGCGCAAGCGCGGTCGTCGCTATACCATCTTTGGCGTGGCGTTGGCAGCGCTCAGCGCCCTCATGGTGATGCAGGTGATCGGCCGAGCGCGGGCCGCGGCGGAACCACCGCCGCCGGAACCGACCACGGCCGTTGTCTACGTCGCCAGCCCCATCAATAATCAGCAGCGCATTAGCGACCTGCTGGACGAGGAGGCGTTGACGACGAACGGAGACGAACCGGTGGATAACGCGGACGTGTGCCCGGAAGAGGTGGAGGAAAAATCCGAAGTCATTGGGGCTTTTCAGGTGTGCATGATTCCCACACGATTCGTGCCCGCAAATGCTTTGCAGCTGCAAGAATTTGACCCCAGTGAGCTTTTTAATAATGAGACTGTGCGCACGGCGCTGCGCAATCAGTTTGGGAAACAGGCGGCGCTGCTCGAAATGGAGCGCGGCATGGTTCTACAGCGCAATCTGCTTGGTCAAAGCACCCTGGCGCCCGGCATGCGCGAAGTCAGCATCTCCGTGGACCCGGTAACGAGCGTTGGCTGGAAGGTGCGGCCCGGCCAACACGTAGATGTTGTAGTTTCGTATCAGCAGGCCGAAAACGGCACGCAACAGCCCCGCACAGAGCTCTTCCTACAAAACATCGAAGTGCTCAGCGTATCAGATCCCGCCAATCGGCTGGAGCGGGTCGGCATTGTGCAGGACGAAGAGCTGGATGCCCAATACGATGTCTATCAGGCAGATGAATTTCAAAGCTCGTTTGATTCCGATGCCACGGTAACGTTGGCGCTGGGGCTGGAGGATGCCATTCGTTTGGTCCATATGGCCAACTTTGCGGATGAGGTGCGCCTGCTGCTGCGCAACGGCGAGGATGGCGACATCGAGGAGCTAGAGCCGGTGTCAATTATTCGCGAGCGGTAGCCGCGGCGAAAGATTTGGTGGGGAAATTTAGCATAGATATTAGCATAGACAAAGGGGGCAACGCATTGCGTTGCCCCCTTTGTCTATGCTAATATCTATGTAAACGCTGGCTTAGCCAGCGTGGCGCAAGTAAGCCTACTGGCCTTCGTGTGCAAAGCGTTTTAAAGCTTTTCCGCTTGACTGAAAATTGCTTGCCCCAACATTCTGCCGTGCTCTATCGGCTTTCCATTGCCACATAGTCACGCTCCTCGGCGCCCAGGTAAATCTGGCGCGGGCGAGCGATGCGCTGATCCGGATCGTTGAGCAGCTCGCACCACTGAGCCAGCCAGCCGGACGAGCGACCGAGTGCAAAGAGCACGGTGAACATATCGGTGGGGAAGCCCATTGCCTGGTAGATGATGCCGCTGTAAAAGTCAACGTTGGGATAGAGGCTGCGCTCGATGAAGAACTCGTCGTTGAGCGCGGCCTCCTCCAGCTTGAGCGCAATGTCCAGCAGCGGGTTGCCGCCGGTGACCTCGAAGACATCGTCCGCCACCTGCTTGATGATCTTGGCGCGCGGGTCGTAATTTTTGTAGACGCGGTGGCCAAAGCCCATCAGCCGGAAATCGCGATTCTTGATGCGCTCGATGTACTTCGGCACTTGGTCGGCCGAGCCAATTTCGTCGAGCATTTTAATGACGGCTTCGTTCGCCCCACCGTGGCGCGGGCCAAAGAGCGCCGCCGCTGCGCCCGCCATCGAGCTGTACGGATCGGCGTTGGCCGAGCCAATCGCGCGCATCACCGAAGCCGAGCAGTTCTGCTCGTGATCGGCGTGGAGGATAAACAGAATGTCCAGCGCCCGCGCCAGCGTGGGGTTGACCTCGTACTCGCTCTGCCCCATGTAGTCGAGCATGTAGAGAAAGTTTTCGGTGTAGCCCAGGCTGTTGTTGGGGTAGTTGTAGGGGCGGCCAATGCGGTGGCGGTAGGCAAAGGCGGCCACGGTCGGCAGCTTGCCCAAAATGCGCAAAATCTGCTTGTCGCGCGTGGGGCCGTCCTCCACGTCCTTGGATTCGGGGTGCAGCGTCGAAAGCACGGCCAGGGCGCTGATCAACATGCCCATTGGGTGCGCATCGTAGCGAAAGGCGTGCATCATCTGCTTCAGGTCTTCGTGGACGTAGGTATGGTGGTTGACCTTGTAGTTCCACGACTCCAGCTCGCTTTGCGTGGGCAGCTCGCCGTAAATTAGCAGGTAAGCCACTTCGAGATAGCTGCTCTGCTCGGCCAGTTGCTCGATGGGGTAGCCGCGGTAGCGCAGAATGCCCGCATCGCCGTCGATGTAGGTGATGCTGCTCTTGCAGGCCGCCGTGTTCGAATAGCCAGGGTCGTACGTCATCGTGCCAAATTCATCGGGATCGGTCTTGATCTGGCGCAGGTCAAGCGCCTTGATGGTGGCGTGTTCGATGGGCAATTCGTACGACTCGCCGGTGCGGTTGTCGGTAATGGTGAAGGTCTGCTGGCTCATCTTTGAGTGTTCCTCTAGCGTTGAGCGAAATGGGTTGGGAGAGAATTGATTGGGTGAACTGGGTAGGGCAAGCATACCGCAGGGCGGTTGCGGGGAAGTTGCAGCCATTATGCCGCAGGGTGGGGCAATCGGCAAGCAGGGGGTGGAGATTAGAGATTGGAGGTTGGAAATTGGGTTGGATAGGCAATCCCCAACCTCCAATCTTTAAATCCGTTCCACCACCATCGGCAAGCCCCCCTTGGGCCGCAGCGTGACCTGGGGCGTACCGACCACGGGCGCATCCGTGACCAGGCGCAGGCGGAAGCGCTGGAGCACCGTGGCGATGACAAGCTGGGCCTCCATCAGCGCAAAGCTGTTGCCGATGCAGAGGTGGGGGCCGCCGCCAAAGGGAAGGTAGTGAAAGCGTGGTCGCTCGGCTTCGCGCTCGGGCAGAAAGCGATCGGGGTCAAAGCGCTGCGGCTCGGGCCAGAGCGCTGGGTCGTGGTGGGTGACGTAGGGGCTGAGAAAAATCGACGCACCCGCGGGCACGCGGTAGCCGCCGACTTCGTCCTCCGCTTCGGCCCGGCGCGTAAAAATCCAGACCGGCGTGTGCAGCCGCATGGTCTCCTGGATAATTCTCTTCGTGTAGCTAAGGTGGGGCAGGTCACCAAAGCTGGGCCTGCGTTGACCCAGCACCTCGTCGACCTCCGCCGCCGCGCGCGCCGCCACGTCGGGATGACGCGCCAAAGCATACCAGACCCACGCCAGCGTGGTCGCCGTGGTCTCATGTCCCGCAAAAAAGATGGTGACGACTTCGTCGCGCACCTGCTTTTGACTCATGCCGTGGCCCGTCTCCTCGTCGCGCGCGGCCAGCAGCATCGAGAGCAGGTCGTGCTCGTCCTGCGCCCCATCAGCTGCCGAGCCACTTTGCCGCTGCCGCTCGTCAATTATGCGGTAGACAATCTCATCCACCGTCTGCACCGCCTGGTGGAAGCGGCGGTTGCTGGGCGTGGGCCAGGAGAGGGGCAGGCTGACGGGCCGCCGCATCTGCGCGACCATCTGCTGCTGGGCCAGGTTAAAGCTCTGCTCCAGCCGCGCCAGATCGTCGCGCACGTCCGTGCTAAACATGGCCTTGACGATTATGTGCAGCGTCAGCCGCATCATCTCGGAGGCGACATCGAGGGGCTGGCCGCTCTGGGCGTGTGCCTGCCAGCCGTCCACCGTTTCGCGCGTGGTGGCGGCAATGCCGTCCACCATCTCGGCGAGTCGCTGGCGGTGAAAGGCAGGCTGCATGAGGCGGCGCTGGTGCAGCCACGAATCGCCGTCGGCAAAGGGCAAGCCGTTGCCCATGAGGCTACGGCTGTGGCCCCGAATGTAGCCGCGCCCGTAGTTGCGGTGGTTGTCCTGCAGGATGTGCTGGTAGTGATCGGGACGCGTCACGAGGTACATGGCGCTGCGGCCCAGATCGAGCCGCGCAATGCCGTCGTGGTCGCGGGCCGCGTTGCAGAGAAACCGCACGGGGTCGCGCGCGAACTGGGGCAGCACGCCCAGCAGCGGCCAGCCGCGCGGGCCGGTGATGGGTTGTGAAGTTGGGTGATGGGTGGGTTGCATGGCTGGTTGGTTGTTAAGTTAAAGTGCGTGCAAAATGAAAGCAAGAGCTCGCGGTCCAAGTGGCTGTCACTGTCCATAGCCAGACAGCTTACCCCATTTTGTCTGGACAGTGACTCTCACTGGCTCCTCAAACTCCTGTTCTCGACGCAACTTTACTTCAGGTTCCGTTGACGTGTGGCTGAGAGGGCTTGAAGGGTAAGCCGAGCACGCCCTCATCCCCGGCCCCTCTTCCAGGATGGGAGAGGGGCCGGGGGTGAGGGCCAGTTCCCAAAAGTCAACGGAATCCAAGTTTTTCGTTTGGGACGTTTCGTTAGTTCACCCGGCTCACCAGCGGCTTGCCCTGTACGCCCGCCAACAGATTGTCCGCGGCCATCGTCGCCATCTTGGTGCGCGTGGCAATCGACGCGCTGCCGATGTGGGGCAGCACCACACAGTTGGGCAGCGAGAGCAGCGGATGGTCGCTCGGCAGCGGCTCCGGCGTGGTCACATCCAGCCCGGCTCCGGCGATTTCGCCGCCCCGCAGCGCCTCGGCCAGCGCATCCTGATCGACCGTGCCGCCGCGACTGGTGTTGACGAGAATGGCCGTCGACTTCATCTGCGCAAACACATCGGCGTTGAATACTTCCCGCGTGGCGTCGTTGAGCGGCGCGTGCATGGAGACAAAGTCGCTCTCGGCCAGCAGCGCCTCGAAGCTGACATATTCCGCGCCGACGGCCTCCGCGTTCTCCGGCTTCTCGCGCGGGCCGCTGTACAGGATGCGACAGTCAAAACCCGCCAAGCGCCGCGCGAACGCCGTGCCAATGTCGCCCAAGCCCACAACGCCGACCGTGCTGCTGGTCAAGTCGCGTCCGGTGAGCCACATCGGTTTCCAAGTTGCCCATTCCCCATCCTTCACGGCTTCAGCCGCCTCAGTCAGCCGCCGCGCGGTGGCCAGCAGCAGCGCTAGCGCCAAGTCCGCCGTTGTGTCGGTGAGCACGCCCGGTGTGTTGCCCACGGCGACATCGCGCGCCGTGCACGCGTCGACCTCCACGTGATCGTAGCCGACGGACATGGTGCTGACCACGCGCAGCGAGTCGCCCGCTGCCTCGAGCAATTCCTCGTTGACTTGCTCGGTTAGTAAACAGTAGAGCCCGTTGATGCCCGCCCCTTCGTTGCGCACCCACGCCAACAGCGTCTCGCGTGGGATGGCCTCGTCGTCGTTCCAGTAGCGCACGTCGCAGGCGGCGCGGATGGGGTCGATGGCTTGGTCGGGGATGCGCCGCGTTACGACGACTTGGGGTTTGCTCATGGGAGTGCTCCTTTGTATGATTGAGTTGGTGGAGAGGGAGAAGAGGCCCCATCCCCCGCCCCTCCCCCGCTGGGGGAAAGGGGTCTGTACCGAACTTTGGTCGCGTTGAGATAATCAGAAGCTACCGGCAAAGTCGATGAGCCAACAGTCCCCTCCCTTCTTAGGGGAGGGCTAGGGAGGGGTCGAACATAGCCCTCCCCACATCAAAATCTCATGCTCACCAACCCCAATCTTCACCGCCTCGAAGTCGGCGTCGGCCTGCTCGAGCAGCGGGGCGAGCGGCTGCGCTTTGCCAACGCGCCCACGAGCGACAGCGTCTACACCAACGCCCAGCTCGACGATTACGAGGGGCTGCCGCGGCGCAATTTCCCCTGGCAGCCGCAGCCGGGCCAGCCCGTGGTGCTGTCGCTGCGGGCGCGCTTTTCGCACGAGCGGCTGGCCGGCACGGCGGGCTTTGGCTTTTGGAACGACCCGTCGATGTCGGGCGGCGGCACGGCGGTGAAGCGCCCGCCCGCGCTGCCCAAAGCGCTCTGGTTTTTCTACGCGTCGCCCGAATCGAATCTGCCGCTGGCAATGAACGTGCCCGGCCAGGGCTGGAAGGCGCAAACGTTTGACGCCCAGCGCCCGCTCTTCTACGCCCTCGCGCCAACGACCCCGGTGGGGCTGCTGCTGATGCGCCTGCCGCTATTCTACCGCAGGCTGTGGCCCGTGGGCCAACGGGCGCTGGGGGTGAGCGAGGCAATGGTGGCTGAACGGGCATCGATTGGCGACGAATCGAGATTTCAGTTGAGCGCCTGGCACGACTATCGCATCGAGTGGGGCGTGGAGCGGGCGCGCTTTCTTGTGGACGGGCATTCGGTGCTCGACTGCGACACATCGCCGCGGGGGCCGCTGGGGCTGGTGATCTGGCTGGACAACCAGGCCATGGTGCTCACGCCCCGGGGTCAGTTTCGGCACTGGGCGTTGGCATCGGAGCACGAGCAGTGGCTGGAGGTGGAGGGGCTGAGCGTTCGCCGCCAACCGGTTTAGCGATTTGCTCGGCAATACTTGCGGGTGATGGGCGAGGTGGTAGAATAGGTAAACGAAAGAATCGCGGGCGCTTGATGCTTGTTGAGAAATGGACTATGTTGAAAAGAGTCACTGTGTTGAAAAGAGTCGAGGCAATAATTGATTAAATCAGTAGTGCCTGTTAATTGCTCCTTCTCCCCCGCATGAATGCCTACCTTGACCTTCTCCGCAGCAACCGCAACTACCGCAATCTCTGGCTGGCGACGCTCGTCAGCTACGCGGGCGATTGGTTCAACCTGCTCGCCTCGGCGGCGCTGATTGCGCGGCTTACCAACTCTGGCACGGCGCTCTCGCTGCTTTTTGTGGCGCGCTTTCTGCCGCTCTTTCTCTTCAGCCCGCTCGGCGGTATCCTCGCCGACCGCTACTCGCGCCGCGGCCTGCTGATGGCGACGGACGTGCTGCGTACCATCACGGTGCTCGCCTTTCTGCTCATCCGCAGCGCCGACTTTGTCTGGCTCTTCTACACGCTCACGGTGGTTCAATTTGCCCTCAGCGCGCTCTTTACCCCAGCGCGCAACGCCATTGTCCCCAACATTGTTAGCGACGAGGAATTGGTGACGGCGAACGCACTGGACGGCTTTACGTGGAGCGCGATGCTGGCCGTGGGTGCGCTGCTGGGCGGCTTGGCGACAGAATATCTCGGCGTGGCCGCCGCCTTTGTGCTCGACGCGGCGACCTTTCTGCTCTCGGCGTGGTTTGTCAGCCGCCTCGTGCTGCCTCAAGATAAGTTGGGGAGCGCCGAGCGAACTACCTCTGAAATCAGCAGCGGCTGGCTCGAGTTTGTCGATGGCCTGCGCTATCTGCGCGGCAGGCCCGTCATCCTCGGCATCGCGCTGGCCAAGGCGCTGGGGACGCTGGCCTGGGGCGGCGTCAACGTGCTAGAAATTGAGCTGGCGGAGAAGGTCTTTCCGCTGGCAGGCAGCGGCACGCTCTCGCTAACAGTGATCTATCTGGTGGCGGGAATTGGTACGGGCTTTGGGCCGCTGGCCGTGCGCGCCCTCCTCGGCGACGAGCGGCGACGTGCGCTGTGGGTCATCGGCTTTAGCTTTGCCACCTTTGCGCTGGGGATCGCGTGGATGGGCTTCGTGCCGTCGCTGCTCTGGTTTGCCATTGCTACGCTGGTGCGCACGCTGGGAACCGGTACGCTCTGGGTCTTTTCCAGCGCCCTCCTCCAGCGGCTGACGACCGACAAGCTGCGCGGTCGCGTCTTTGCCTTTGAATTTGCCATGCTCACCTTTGCGCAAACGCTGGCCGTCTTCTGGGCTGGCTACGCACCGGATAATCTGGGCTGGACGCTCTTCGAGACCATGCGCAGCCTCGCCCTCATTGCCGTGGTGGTGACGGCGCTCTGGTATTTCTTCCAGCGCTTCGCCCTGCGCCAGCCGCTCATGCAGCGCGAGGTCGCGGTCGCCCCGCTGCCAGTCCCAGGAGATTGAGTTGGGGCGCGGGACAGCTCAGTGCATTGCACGGCGTCCGCCAAGCAGGCAGACGAGCCGTCGCCTCCGCCGTGCGCTGCACTCATGGCCCAACCAAATGGGTAGACAAAGTCGAGTGGATTGTGGGTGCAACGCACGACGCGCCGCCCGATGGGTGACACAGCCACGCCTTGCGCCGTGCAATGCACTCGGCCAACCTCCTCAACAAAATCCACTATGCGTCCCTTATTGCTCATCCTCCTCGCGCTGCTGCTGACCGGCTGCGGCCCCACCCAACCGCTCATGCCCAATCAAGACCAAATGCCCGATCAAAATCAAGCCTTGCCCCACGCGCAACACACCGCCGAACAAATCCGTCGTCAAACCGAGATGCCGTCCTACGTCGGCCAGCAGCCGCTCGACTTCGCACCCTTTGCCGACGCCATCACCAGCCTGGGTGAAGGTCGCGTCGCGGAGATCGACGCGCTGCTCCTGCCAAATGCTGGCGACCCCGCCACCGTTCTCGATCTCCAGCGCGCCTTCGATGACGGTGACCTGTCCGCCGCAGAGCTGACGGTGTACTACCTGCGCCGCATCCAGCAGTACAACGACGTGCTCCACGCCGTGCTCGTTCTCAACCCAAACGCGCTCGACATCGCCAAAGCGCTGGATGACGAGCGAGAGACAGGCAACATGCGCGGCCCGCTCCACGGCATCCCCATTCTGCTCAAGGCCAACGTCGCCACGGGCGACGCCATGCCCACCAGCGCTGGGGCGCTTGCGCTCGCCGAGGCGCACAGCGACCGCGACGCCTTTATCGTGCAGCAGCTGCGCGACGCGGGCGCGGTAATTTTGGGCAAGGCCAATCTTTCCGAACTGGCGAACTTTATCACCAGCACGTCGGCCAACGGCTTTAGCGTGCTCGGCGGGCAGACGGTTAATCCGTACAGCCCGTCGCTGACTGGTGGTGAAGCACGCTTCGACGTGGGCGGCTCCAGCTCCGGCTCGGGCGCGGCGGCGGCGGCGGGGCTGGCGACGCTTGCCGTCGGCACCGAAACCTCCGGCTCGATTATCTCGCCTGCCTCGCAAAATTCCGTCGTGGGTCTCAAGCCCAGCCTCGGCCTCGTCGGCCGCAACGGCATCGTGCCCATCAGCGCCGCGCTCGACACCGCCGGGCCCATGGCGCGCAACGTGGTTGACGCCGCCGCGCTGCTCGACGCCATCGCCGCGCCGGACGAGCGCGACCCGCTCACAATCGACCTGCTCTACGACGAATCGCGCCCCGATGGCAGCTTCTTGTCGTTTGTGGAGGCCGTCGGCTCGAAAGCGCTTGACGGCCTGCGCGTTGGCGTCGTGCACGAGACGCTCGTGCTGCGCGAGGGCGACGCGCCAGTCGTCGACGCCGGGCTACAGGTGCTGGCCGAGGCGGGCGCGACGCTGGTGGATGTCGAACTGCCCAACGTCGAGATCGATTACCTGCCGGTGCTCTTCTACGGCATGAAGCACGACCTCGACGACTATCTCACCGCGACCAATGCGCCCATTTCCTCGCCGGCCGATCTGATTGCCTTCAACGCCCAAGATGCGACCAATCGCGCGCCCTTTGGGCAAGATTTGCTGGAGCAATCGCAGGCGCAGGCGCTAAGCGAAGATGAGCACGACGCGCTGGTCGAGCAGATGCGCACCGAATCGGCGGCTGCCCTGCGTGGCGTGCTGCGCGAGCACAACGTCGACGTGCTGCTCTCCGTCAACAACCGGCTGACGCGGCTTTATGCGCCGGCTGGCTTCCCGGCGCTTAGCGTTCCCGCTGGCTACCGCGAATTGGGTGAGCCGCTGGCCTTCACCTTTGTCGGCGATTATTTGAGCGACGGCGAACTGCTCGCCGTGGGCCACGCCTTTGAGCAGGCGGCAAACGTCTGGCGCGCACCGACGCTGCCGTAGCTTAACAGAAAACAGCCAACAAAAAACAAAAAACAGTCAACAATCAAAGGAGTTTCCATGTCCCAGCTTGCCGCCCAACTCTACACCGTGCGCGACTTCACCCAAACCACCAGCGACCTCGCTGAAATGCTGCGCAAGGTGCGCGACATCGGCTACCCCGCCGTGCAGGTTTCTGCAATTGGTAAAGACATTCCAGACGCCGAGGTCAAACAGATGGTGGACGATCTCGGCCTCACCATTTGCAACACCCACTTTGGCTACGACCAGCTCTGGCACGACCTCGATTCGGTGATCGAGACGCACAAATTGTGGGGCTGCGAGCACGTTGCCATCGGCAGCCTGCCCGCGCCCTACCGCGACGACGGCGCGGACGGCTATCGCCGCTTTGCGCAGGAGGCGTCGCGGGTCGGTGAGCGGCTGGCCCAGGTGGGGCTAACCTTTAGCTACCACAACCACAGCTTCGAGTTTGTGCGTTTCCCCAATGGAGAAGGCGGTGGTCGTACCGCGCTCGATATCCTTTACGCAGAAAGCGACCCGCGCTATCTTCAGGCCGAGATCGACACCTACTGGATTCAGCACGGCGGCGGCGATCCGGCGGCGTGGTGCGCACGCATGGCGGATCGGATGCCGGTTGTGCATTTGAAGGACATGGTGGTGGTGCGGCGGGAAGGGCGACCGCCCGTTGAGCAGCAGATGGCGGAAGTCGGCGAGGGGAATTTGAACTGGCCAGCCATTCTAGAGGCCTGCCGCGAAGCGGGCGTGCAGTGGTACGCCGTCGAGCAGGATATTTGCCAGCGCGATCCGTTTGAGAGCCTGCGCATCAGCTACGAGAATTTGCGGGGAATGGGGGTGGGGTAAGTCAGCGCAGTGTACGGGCACGCCATGGCGTGCCCGTACACTGCGCTGACTTACCGTGCAAATTCCACTTCCCACCGCCCCACCTCCACCACCGTCTGCTCGTCGTAAACAATCACCTGCAAGCGCAGCGATTGCGACTCCTCGCCTTCGCGCGGCGGCAGGGCGACGCACTGCACGTCGCGCACCCTTTCGCCGACGAGCCACGTGGTCGTTGGCGCGAGCTGGCGCAGCGGGAAGCTGTCCGCGACGACGGGTGTGCCGCCGCCGCTGTCGTCCTCCCAGAGCAACGACCTGCCCGTCGAATCAAGCACGCGCAGCGAGAGCTTGAGACGCTGCGCCAACGGCTCGACCGGCCGCCAGTAGAGGGCCACGCGCAGGGCATCGCCGCCCGCCTGCTGGAGCACGTCCAAATCGTAGCCGACCAGCCGCAGCGCGCCATCGTCAAAAGTGACGTCAAGCGAGGTGGCGGGCGGCGATGGGTTGGCTTGGCCACGGGGCCAAACGCGTACGAGCGGGCCGTGGCCGCTAAAGCTGTAGTCGCCTGCCAGCCCGCTCAGTTCGCGGGTGAGGTAGACGGGCTGGCCCGCGTCGACCAGACGACGCACGAGGTCGCGCCGCACGTCCGGGTTGTCGGCGGCGACGGGCGTGGCGGGGTTGGGCACGTTCAGTGCGCCCTGCATGTAGCGCAGGGCCGTCGCTTCCCCTTCGAGGCCGGTGACGAAGCTGCCGGGCGCGAAGTCGACGGTCGTTATAGCGACGGCGTAGTCGTGTGCGAGCCATTTATCAAGCCGGGCTTGGGCGGTGGTCGCGGCATTGGGCAGCAGCGGCACGAGCAGGAGTGCCACAAACGCGGCGTTTTGCCAGCGCGGTCGCGGTGTGCGGTTGAGCGCGGCCAACCCCGCCGCGACCAGCAGGCAAAGACAGAGCACCACCGGCAGCAGGAACACCTCCACATCGGTGACGCCGTAGACCAGCGCAAAGCCCCAATTGGTCAACCCCACCAGCGCGACCAGCGCGATCTCGCGTCGACCGCTCCGCGCCAGGAAGCCCGCCGCCCCTGCCAACACCAATCCCAATACGCCGACCTCGCGGCGCAGAAAGTCTAGCGTGCCCGCCCAACCGTCGCCAGCCCGCGGCAGCGTCGGCCCACCGCCGGTAACGCTGGCGGGCGGCGCGCAGTAATCCGGAACCGCTACGGCCTGGCCAGCAACCACGTCACCAAAATAGCCGCCGTACCCCAGCGCTAACGTGTGGTTCCAAAAGCCGGGCCACGTGTTGACGTAACTCGCGTTCAAGTCCGTTGCGCCCATGGTGGCGCGAATGGGGAGATAGGCGTAAAGCAGCAGCGGCGCGGCGAGCGCAATCCCACAGCGGAGCCAGAGCCAGCTTGGTCGGCGCAGCGCTGGGGCGGCCCAGAGCAGGTAGAGCGCGAGGCCGGGCAGGAGCAGGACGGTGGTGCGGTGGTGGGCGAGGGCAAGACCGAGGAGGAGGCAGAGGAGCACGGGACTCGTGCACGGTGGAATAAACGATTGGGCAGATAGTGAGTTGGCCCGGCCAGCACCAACCGGCTTTAGCCGGTTTTCCCCAGGCAAGCTGGTGGGCTTTAGCCACCAGTGGCGATGGCCTGCGAAACTGCTCACCCATTTACGCCCAGCTGCTCTAAACGCCTTTGAGGGCAGAAAGTTCGGTGAGAAGTATCGACTGTCCGCCCCTAAATCAAAGGCGACGTAGAGAATCGACGCGACGAAGAGACCGTGCAGGGCGTAGACTTCGGCAATGGTCGATTGGCTCCACCAGGTGGTGCCGAGGGCAAAGAGAACGGAGGCGACGACGGCGGGCCAGAGCGGAGTGCGCGGGTCGTAAAAATTGTGAACGTGGCGAGTGAGCCGGTGGGCGGCGAGAAATGTAAAGGCAACGGCGGCTGCCCCGGCGAGGGCGCTAAATAGGTTGATGCGATAGGCCGGGTTGCCGATGTTGAGCGCGGCGAGCAGCGCATTCCACAGCCCGCCGAGCAGCGTGTAGAGCGGGTAGCCGGTGGGATGAGCGATCTGAAAGCTGGGCAAGACGACTTGAAATTCGAGGCTGTCGTCGAAGAGGGCGGTGATGGAGGGAGAGGCGGTGGCGGCGTAGAGCGCGAAGCTCAGAATGCCCAGCAGCCAGGCCGTTCGGCGAACGGGTTGGCTGCTGGGGCGGGCGTCGGTGGGGTGGAAGTCGGTGGCGCGGGACATAGGGCCGAAGTCTAGCACAGCTTTTTCCGATGTGGGACATCTGCGGTATGATTGCCCGGATTTTCAAGCGGTCTACGGAGACTGTCGCTGCGTTTCGGCGGCAGAATAGTGTTTTATGAGTCTTATTCGGTTTTTTGTTTCCAAGCGCACCCGCCAAATTGTTTTTAGCCTGGCGACCGCCGCGCTGAGCGTCGGCTGGGCGACCGTCGCGCTGGCGCAGGGCACGGATGCGCCAGCGGAGACGCCGCTCTTTGCCGAGGGCGGGCTGGCCTTGCCCGCCTACTTTTACCTGCTGGCGGCGGCGCTCTCGCTGCTGGTGCCGGTGGGCGTGCTGCTGATCGGCGTGAGCGGGCTGGAGGCGCGGCGGGCGTGGAATGCGGCCGTCGGCGCCATGGCGGCGCTGGGGCTGGCGGCGCTGGCCTACTGGGCCGTGGGCTTTGCCTTTCAGTTTGGCGGCGTGGGGCTGATCTACGAGCGGCCCGACCTGACGCTGCTCGTGTTCGAGTGGAGCCCCTTGCCCACGAGCTGGGGGCGCGGCTGGGGCGTGGTTGGTCTCAGCGGCTGGTTTCTAAGCGACCCGGACGCGACGGCGATTGTCTACGCGCTCTTTCTGGCCCACCTGCCGTGGGCCATTACCGCGGCGATGATTCCCGTAGTGGCGCTGCGCGGGCGCGCCCCCGTGGCGGCGACGCTGGTGCTGGCCGCGCTGATTGGCGGCGTCATCTACCCAGTGGCGGGCAACTGGGTGCAGGGCGGCGGCTGGCTGAGCGCGCTGGGCCGCAACTTGGAATTAGGCCACGGCTTTGTAGACTTTGGCGGTGCGGGCAGCGTCTTTTTGGTGGCGGCGGGGATTGCGCTGGCGGCGCTGGTGGTTTGGATGCCGCGCAAGCCACCGCTGGCGCGGCCCGACCAAGCGCCGCTGCCGCCGGTGCAGCTGCCGCTGCTTTCCGTGGTCGGCAGCCTGCTGCTGCTGGTGGGTGCGCTGGGCTGGCTGTGGACCAACCCGCTGCAAACCGCCACCCTGCGCGATGTCGACCTGCTGCGGGGCAGCGTCAACCTGATTCTTTTTGCGGGCGGCGGTCTACTGATTCCGCTGCTCTACACCTGGTTCGTCACAGCGACCAGCGATCCGGTAATGAGCGCGCGCGGGCTGACGGCGGGCGTCGTCGCCGGGCTGGCGGTGGGGCCCTTTGTGGCGCCGGGCACGGCCTTTGTGATCGGGCTGATTGCGGGAGCGGGCGTGCCCTTTGCCACCTACCTGATCGATGCGCGGCTGCGTCTGGACGACGCGACGGGCGCGATCACCGCCGCGGCGCTGCCCGCGCTGTGGGGGCTGCTGGCCGTGGGCATTTTCGCCGACGGCACAACGGGCGTCGGCTGGCAGGTGACGGGCGTGGAGAGCTATTTGGGCGTGGACGGGCAGGGCGTATCGGGCTTGCTGACGGCGCCGCGTTTTGCCGTAGATTTCCCCGGCCAGCTTCAGGCGCAGGTGATCGGCGCACTGGCGTTGGGATTGTGGGGCTTTTTGCTGGGGCTGCTGCTCTGCACGCCGCTGGGGCTGGCCTCGCACGCACTGTCGCGTTCGGTGGCCCCGCACAGCGAGCCAGCGCAGACGCACGGCGATGTGGTCGTCGCGCCGGGGACGGTGTTGCCCATGGCCAGCCGCGCCAGCGATCCGTCTCCATTCGAGTTGGAGGAGGAGTATGGCGAGCGACCAGAGCGGGGAGAGCGGCGGTAGCCGCTTGGTTTTTGCAATCCCTTTTGAGCCCAGACCAGCAGTGAGGTGGGATCAAAAGTAGGGGCACGCTACGGCGCGCCCCTACTTTTTCTTTTTATTCAAGAATCTGCGCTGGCTTATTTGCCCAGGAAGCGCTTCTCGCGCAGGCGTGCGGCCTTGCCCTGGCGATCGCGCAGGTAGTAGAGCTGGGCGCGGCGGACGCGGGCCTTGCGCAGCACCTCCACCTTGTCGATCTGCTTGCTGTAGAGCGGAAAGGTGCGCTCGACGCCGACGCCGCCGGAGCCGGTGCGGCGCACGGTGTAGGTTGCGCCCGCCGTTTGGCCGCCGCGCTTGGCAATGATCACGCCCTGGAAAACCTGGATGCGCTCGTTGCGCCCTTCGGTAATGCGCTGGTGTACGCGCACCGTATCCCCCGGATCGATGTCCGGCATATTGGTACTGAGCTCCGGCTGCAAGGAAGCCATCAATGCGTTGTTCATGTTGTCCGTCCTCAAAAATATCTTCAGCTTAATTGATTACCAAAAACGTCTGTTTCGACCGTGCAGCGACCACTACCAAAAAAATTTAGCGCTCTAAAACAAAAGCGGCAACGCGCTTTAGGGTTGTCGCCTTGGATATCGGTACGGCTGCGGCTGGTACGCGCCACAAACTTGCTAACTGTACCATAGCTGCACCCGCTTCCGCAAGTTTCTTGACGTTGACGGGTGTATTTCAATTTGGGGGGCAAATTGTCATCTCGAGCGAAGGGAGAAATCTGGACGTAACCGACGAACCGACTGCGTTCAGGCGAGAAGTCTGCCGCAATCGACCACCAGATTTCTCGCTGGCCTGCTTTCGCCTGCTGCATTTCGGGATCGGCCCGGCGTCGCTCTGCGACCACTACGTGAGCGAAATGACAATTTGCCCCAAACTACTAAGAAACCACTGCTCGCTCTGGTTTCTTTTAGATTTAGGCAATTCCAGGAAATTAACTATACCGGGATAAGCCATGTTGGATGTGCGACGCACCTTCATCACAATCAGCCGTGGTATATTTATAATCTTGGATTAGCCTTATCCACTCCGTGGTCGGCTGCTGAAATGCACCCGGCGTTGACTTAACAATTCAATATACAAAGAGCAACCGCAGATAAATACAGATGAACGCGGATTTGGCTGCCGGTTCCCGAAAAGTTTGCGTGAATCTGCGTCCATTTGCGGTTAAAATTTTTAGTAGTCCTGCATAGCGAGTGAGGTGTCTATGCTTTTATGGCTCTTTGAGAATTGATGGAAATAAACTCGCTCTGGCTTCCCTTCGACAAGCTCAGGACAGGCGACGAGACTTCGGCGTGAACTCAGTCGAACGCTCAGCCGCCGCCGGCGTTTTTGGCCTACCTGCATTTCCCTGCAGCCAAAATCTAAAACTGCCATCGTCTCCCGGACGCGTTTGGCATATGCTGCAAAGGTCACTATAATTCGTCGCGTTCGCCCGCAGGCGGCCAGCCGTGCGCGGCCAGAAAGTCGCGGTCGGCCTGCGTCAATTCGACGAGAGTCTCTTCGCGGGCCAGCAGATCGGGGCGGCGCTGAAGCGTGCGTAGGAGGGATTGCTCGCGTCGCCAGCGCTCGACGTTGGCGTGGTGGCCGCTGGTGAGCACGTCGGGGATCGGCTCGCCGCGAAAGACGGGCGGGCGGGTGTAGGCTGGCCCTTCGAGCAGGCCGCCGAGGCCGGGCGAATGGCTGTCCCGATGCGCGCCGAGCGCATCGCCCAGCGCGCCGGGCAGCAGCCGCGTCACGGCGTCGATCAGCACCATCGCCGCCAGTTCACCCCCGCTAATCACAAAGTCGCCCAGGCTGATTTCATGGGTGACAAGCCCCGTGCGCACCCGCTCGTCCACGCCCTCGTAGCGCCCGCAGAGCAGCGCCAATCGCGCATGTGCGCTCAACTCACTCACCAGCGGCTGCGTCAACGGCTGGCCCTGGGGCGAAAGGAGAATGATGGGCGTATCCACGTCGAAACCTGCGCGCTTGTCAGCATCCCACGGCGGCAAATTCGTATAGGCATCGGCCTCGTCCAGCTGCCAGCCGACGGGCCGCGCGAGCACCGTTTCCACCGCGCGCACAATTGGCTCCGGCTTCATGATCATGCCGCCGCCGCCGCCGTAGGGCGTGTCGTCGCAGGAGTGGTGGCGGTCGGTGGCGTAGTCGCGAACGTTGTGAAGCGCTATGGAGATCAGGTCGCGGTCGCGCGCGCGCTTGATGATGCTCTCGGAGAGCGGCCCTTCAAACATGGGGGGAAACAGGGTGAAGACATCAAAGTGAACGGCTGGGTGTTTTGGCTGCATGGGATTTTCGTTAGAGAGTTGTTGGCTTTTACATTTACCAAATCGTCGTAAAAATAAATCGTCGTAAAAATGATGGGTTGATGTGCCGCGTGCAAATTTTTCAAGCTGTTTCTCGCATTATAACAAAGCGACGGGCGTTTGCCCGTCTGCTGCGCGCCAACGTGCGCCGCCGCCTTCGCCACAGCAGCTCCGGCGACTGGGCGGCCCGCGCCAGCGTGCTGGGCCTGGTCGTGGCGGTGATGTGGTGGTCGGGGCTGCGGGTGGCGGACGGGCAGGTGGCGGACGGGCAGGTGGCAGGTGAGCAGATGGCAGGTGAGCAGGTGGCGGCAGGGCGGGTAGCGGATGAGCAGGGGGCGGGGCGCCGGGCTGTTGACGTGCCGCGCGCCGCACAAATCACGGCTGCTTCCGTCCCTACCACCACGGTTGGGCCGACCGCCGCGGCTGGGTTAACCGTCACGGCCACAACAACTGCGGACAGCGGCGGCGCGATTCTGGCCGCGCCCACCCCCACCCCCACCGGAAATCTCAGCCAAACGGCTACCCTTACCGCCAGCGACAGCTTGACGAGCGGCCTCGCCCTTACCGACGCGCCCGGCGACGTGATCCTGGCCGCGCCGATTGCGCTGGAGGAGGAGGCCATCGAAGGGTCGGTGTCGACGACAGATGTCGTCTCCAGCAGCGATGCAACTACCGATGACAGCAGCAGTGGTGACAGCAGCAGTGGCGACGTTGCAGTGGATGCTGCGGACAGCATGGAGCAAAATAGAAGCGCGATTGCCGACGGAGAAGGCGTGATCGCGGGGAACGAGCTGGTGGGCGATGTAGTGGGAAATCTCGATGCGCTCTTTGGCGAGGGCTTTGGCGAAGGCATAGCCAACGCTGAAGCCGGAGCGACGGCCTCCCCGCTGCCAACCGGCCTGCCGCGCGTGCGCATCGTGCCGGGCACGAGCGGGCGCATTCCCCAGTTTCCCACGGTTACGCCCACCGTGGGCCCGCCGCCGCCCACGCCGACCGCCACGCCGGAGCCGCTGCCGGTGGTGAAGGGGCGGCTGTGGTCCAACTTCGAGCCGCTGCCGCCGAGCGAGGCCGATCACTTTTGGATTGGGCGCGCCTTTGCGCCCGGCACGCAAACGCAGCTTGCTTCGCCCAACTACCAATTTGGCTCCACGGCGGGCGGTCGCTACCGCGCCCACCACGGCGTGGACATCGGCAACCCCCACGGGACGCCCGTGCTGGCCGCCACCGAGGGCACGGTCATCCACGCGGGGCCGGACGCGGAAGCGCTGCTGGGGCCGTACAACAATTTTTACGGCAACACCGTCGTCATCCGCTTGGCGCGGCAGCTGCCCGTGGCGGGCGGCGCGCTCGATGTCTTCCTGCTATACGGCCACCTCAGCGGCGTGACGGTCGAGGTCGGGCAGACGGTGACGCGTGACGAAGTCGTCGGTGCGGTGGGGATGACGGGAATTGCAATTGGGCCGCACCTGCACGTGGAGGTGCGCGTCGGCGCGAACACCTACGAGCACAACGTCAACCCCTATTTGTGGATGGAGCCGCTGCCGGGGACGGGTGCGGTGGCCGTGCGCGTGCTCTCGGCAGACGGGCGCACGTGGCCGGGGGCGGTGGTGGGGCTGGCGCAGTACGGCGCGGATGGAGCGGCCACGTGGGGTCGACAAATCATCACCTACCAGGACATCGAAAACATTGGCCCCGACCCGGCCTGGGGCGAAAATGGCGCGATGGACGGCGTCCCGCCCGGCGGTTATCGAGTGGCGACGGTGATCAACGGCGAGCGGATCGCGGCGGACATCGTAGTCAACGCGGGCGAAACGACCTTTGTCGAGATGCGGACGCAGCAGTAGGGCGGCTGGTAGCTGGCCAACAGCCAACAGCCAACAGCCAACAGCCAACAGCCAACAGCCAACAGCCAATGACCAAAGTAATCATCTACACCGACGGTGGCTGCATCGGCAACCCCGGCCCCGGCGGCTGGGCGGCGGTGTTGCTTTCGGGCGAGCGCGAGCGCGAGATCAGCGGGCGCTTCCGCGAGACGACAAACAATCGCATGGAGCTGCGCGCAGCGATCGAGGCGCTGGGTGTGCTCAAGCGACCGTGTGCCGTGGAGCTGTATACGGACAGCAGCTACGTGCGCAACGGCATCACGCAGTGGGTGCAGAACTGGCAGCGCAACGGCTGGCGCACGGCCAACAAGAAGCCGGTGAAGAACAAAGATTTGTGGCAGCAGCTGGTCGATGCGGTGGCGCGGCACGAACCGGCGGGCGGGGTGACGTGGCACTGGACAAAGGGCCACGCGGGCGACCCGCTCAACGAACGGGTGGACGAGCTGGCGAACGGGGCGGCCCGCAGCGTGTCGGCGGCGGATCCGGTAGATACCATTGGCTGACCATTCCCGCTTTGCCCGCGGTTTGAACTGCAAAAATTTACAGAACGGCCAATAATGTGTACGATCTCACGACAGAATCGTTGATACACTTTTATGCTGAGTGCAGTTGATAAACAGTCGACCATAGTGGAATCAGCCAGTGCTCGTGTCGACCCGTTCGCACGGGGGCGTGCTCATTCCTCGGTTGCAGTCTGCTCGTTAAGGAATTAAGGGAATGAAACGCTATGGCTAAACGGCGACGCCAGAAGGCAAAACTCAAAGCAAAACAACGTCAACAAAAGGAACGTCGCCCCGCCAACCGACTGGCCGAAGCGATTGAGCTGGCTGGACAGAATGACTTTGCGGCGGCCCTGCCGCTGGCGGAGGCGGCCCTCTCTGCCGCCAACGATGAGAAGACGTTGGCCCAGGCCAGCGCCTTGACCAGTTCGCTCTATCTCCACTTTGCCGATCAGGCCAGCGATCTCGAAGCGCGGTTGGGTTACTTGGAAGCGGGCGAGGCGCTGGCGGTGGACGCCGCGGAGGCGCGCTTTGCCTACCACCGCGGGATCACGCTGCTGGCGCTGCGCCGCTGCGCCCCCGCGCTTGAGGCGTTGACTCGCGCCCGCCAGCTTGGCGCCGCGCAGGAGTCGCTGGCGCTGGCGATTGCGCTGGCCCAGCAGCTGGGTGATCAAGAGCCGCAGAGCGCCGATCTCACGCCGTCGGAGCAGCAAATGCTGGCGACGCTGCGCGGCCTTCAGCAGGGCAAAATCGATGCACAAGCCGCCAATGCATGGGCGGAACAGCGGCCCAGTTCACACGAGACCAACCTGTGGCGGGCCCTGCTGCAAATGCGAGAGTCGGAGAGCGCCTCGCCGCTCACGACGCTGGCGGATGCGCGCGCCGCGCTCGATGCCCAACTGGCCGACCCCATTATCAGCTACTACACGGGCGTGGCCGCCCTGCGCCGCCGCGACCACGACGCCACCGTTGCTGCCTGGAATCAGGCCCAGGCGCAGGGGCTCGATACGCCCTGGTTTAATGAGAATCAGGACTATCTGCTGCGCCAGGAAATCGAGGAATTGGCCGAACACGAAGAGTGGGCGGCCATCGTCGAGCGGCTGGTTGACCACCGTGCTCTGGAAACAAACGCTCCCCTCAAAGAACATCTGGCCTACGCCCACTTTTACCTGGGCGAAGCAAGCGCGCGCCACGAGCGCTGGGCCGAAGCCGCCAACCACTGGCGGCGCACTCAGGAGCTAAATCCCAGCCGCTACGTC
The DNA here is from genome assembly GCA_965213535.1 of Caldilineaceae bacterium. GTDB lineage: Bacteria > Chloroflexota > Anaerolineae > Caldilineales > Caldilineaceae > JBCCFC01. Next base: position 2,669,061 of record OZ243888.1, on the reverse strand, counting down.
GCCCAGAATCTGGCGCTGGCCGAAGAATCGCTGGAGAACTGGGACGAGGCTGCGCTCGCGTGGCGCGACCTGCTGCGGCGGCGTCCCCGCAAGGAAAATCACCCCGACTACCTGGACGAGATGCAGGTTGCCACGCTCTGGAAGCGCGCGGGCGACTGCTACGGTCGCGCTGACGAGGTGGACGAGCAGATCGCCTGCCTTAGCAAAGCCATCGAGTACGCGTCGGAACAGGTGGCGTGGCGCATGGAGCTGGTGGAGCTGTACCAGGAGGATATGCGCACGGAGGCCGCCATTAACGAGCTGCAGCGCATCTTGGAGATCGATGAGAATCACCTGTCGGCGCTGCTCTTGCTCGCCAGCCTGTTTGACGAAGAGTGGGGCCGCAATTCAATCCCGGTTTGGCAGCGCGCCCTGGCTATTGACCCCGCCAACCTGGACGCACGCGACGGCTTGGCCATGGCCTACACGCAGCAGATGGATATGGGCGCATCTGGCCCGTTTGCGCAGCTGTTTCAAGATCGCGGCTTGGGGATTAAGGCCGTTGAGCGCGGGCTGGGGGAGATGGCGGACCACCCAATTTTGCTGATCGAGGCGGGTCTCTACTATTTGAACGGCGGGAAAGACAAAAAGGCCCGCGATTTTCTGCTGCGGGCCGGAGACGCCGCGCTGGCCCATCCGCTACGCTACATGCGCGTGTTCGACACGGCGCTGCACGAACTGCTGCACGTCGACGGCGACCGCGAAGCCGAGCGCCTGCTGGTCGAAGCGCGCAAGCTCCCCTTCCTGCGCATGACCTTCTGGGTTAGCCAGGGCACTCGCGTTTTGGGCTGCGAGCTTGATCCGGCGTGGGCGGAGCGCTTCTGGCAGGAGGCGCTTACCCTGGCGGAGCAGGGCCGCGGCGGCGACACAACGGCGCTGGCGCTGGCCCAAATCATCGACGGCGCCGCGGGCGCGGTCACCCACAGCGAGGAGGCCGCCACGGCCGCCGCGGCGCGCAATCTGCTGCAAAAGTACGCCAATCTAGCCAAGCAGCTCGCGCCCAACAGCGGCGTCGTCACCTATGCGGAGGCGACGGTGGGCACGCTTGATCAGCCGAACACGGACAAGCTCAAGCGCCTGCTGCGCAGGGCCAAGCGCCAGGCCGAAAAGGCGGGCGAGCGCGGTCTGGTTGAGCACATCGAGGAAGTCGAGATGATCTTAAGCGGCCCCCGCTCGATGCTGTCGAGCCTGCTCAACCTGGGCGGCGAGCTGCCCGATCTGGCCGGTATGCCCGAAATGGAGGAGCTGGTGAAGCTGTTTGGCGAAATTGATTTTGATGAGGATGATTTCTAGTACGACCGTCCGGCCCTCACCCCCAGCCCCTCTCCCACTCTGGGAGAAGGGGTAGATTGTCGTCTTGAAGACTTGAGTTTTTATACCCATGCGTGACCGAAGCGAAACCCAATTTGACATCCGCCCCGGCGAGGACCCCTATCGCACGCTCGATCTGCCGCGTGCCGCCGACGACGAGGCCATCCGCAAGGCCTACTTCCAGCAGGTGCGCCAGTTCCCGCCCGAGCGCGAGCCCGAACGCTTCCAGCAGATTCGGCGCGCCTACGAGCAGCTGCGTCTCCCCCAGCGCCGCCGGATTACCGATCTCTTCCTGCTGCAGCCGCTGCCGCCCCGCCCCAACCGTCGGCTGCCCACCTGCGATCTGACCGTGCACGACGAAGACCTGCTCGTGCTGGCGGCGACGCTTTCGGCGCGTCCGCTGGCCCAGGATTTGCCCTCGTTTGAGGCCGCCCCATGAGTGACCCTACAAAGCAGACGGACGACGCGCTGCCCCTTTACCACGGCTTCGCTGCCCAAACTCCCCAAGTCGAACGGCGTCTCGCTCGCCTGGACGAGCAGGTGGGCGCGCTGGCGCTCGCGCTCGACCACGTGCAGGAGAGCACCCACACCCAGCAGGATCAAACTGCGGCGCTCCTGCGCGCCTTTACCACAGCCGAGCGTGGGCAGGCGATCAACGAGCGCCTGGCCGAATTGATCACGCTGCTGACCGATCAGGGGGAGCAGACCAGCGCGCTTGCCGCTGCGGTGCAGGAGCTGGCGCGGGCCCGCGATGTGCAGACGCTCGCCGACGAAGTTGCCCGCCAGACGCAGCTGGAGGCGCTTGAAGGGCGCATGGCCAAGCTGGTGCGCACCCAGTTCAAAAGTAATACCCTCAACGAATCGCAGCTGGGGCAGCTGGAGAGCGCACTTGCGGCGCTGCGCGAGGTGGCCGAGCTGCGCGAAGCGCGCGTGGACGAGCGCCAAAGCCGGGACGAGGCGCGCCTGGACGGCGCGCGTCAGCAGGGGCGGCGCGAGCTGGTTGCCGATCTGCTGCCGGGGATCGACGGCATGGAGCTGGTGCTGCAAAATGGCCGCGAGCTGTTGATGCGACAGCAGGCGGCGCTGGCGGCGGCCCACGAGCAGAACCAGCGAGCCAGGCCGGCGCCAACCGCCAGCGCACCGCCGCCCACGTGGCGAGATCGGCTGCGCGCCACGCTGGGCGGGCAGGCCCCGGCGACGCCGATGCCCGCCCAACTCGTCGCTCCAGCCAACGCTCCGGCCAACGCCGAACAGCTGGCTCAACTTCAGATTTTGCTGGAGGATACGGATTCGTGGCTAGCGGGGCTGGCGCTGGCGCACGAGCGCTTTCTCGCCCTGCTGGCTGCCGAAGAGATCGAGACCATCGACGCCCTCGGCCAGCCGTTTGACCCCCGTCTCCACGTGGCGATTGACGCGGTGGAAGACGCGGCGCACGCGCCCAACGTCGTGCAGGTGGTGCGCCGGGGCTATCGACAGGGCGAGCGCGTGCTGCGCTATGCCGAGGTAGTCGTTGCGCGCGCACCGTCAGCGGAAGCAGCCGATGCACATAAAGATTGATTGACTACCAAATCGCTTTGCGTGCTCGTGCGTTTTCCGCCAGCATAAAAAATCGATCTCAGTAGCAGGCAACACGACCCGTTAGCACGGGCGATCTACAAGGAACTAGAACATGGCAGACGACCAAAGCACGCCCATCATCGGCATCGATCTGGGCACGACCAACTCCGTGCTGGCGCTCGTCCGCGGCGGAACACCGGAGCTAATTCCCATTGGCAGCGACACGCTGCTGCCCTCGATAGTGGGCATTGACGAGCGGGGAGATGTTATGGTGGGCCGCCCGGCGCGCAACCAGTGGGTGGCCGCGCCGGAGCGCACGGTGCGCTCGATCAAGCGTAAAATGGGCTCGACGGAGAGCGTCGAGCTGGCGGGGCAGCAGCTGACGCCACAGGAGATTTCCGCCTTTATTCTGCGCACGATTGCCCAGGCCGCCAGCCAGGCCGTCGGCCAGCCGGTGTCGCGCGCGGTGATCACCGTGCCCGCCTACTTTAACGAGGTGCAGCGGCAGGCTACCATCGAAGCGGGCGAAATTGCGGGGTTGACGGTTGAGCGCATCATCAATGAGCCGACGGCGGCGGCGCTGGCCTACGGCTACGGCGTCGGCATCACGGATGAGCAGCGGCGCATCCTCGTCTTTGACCTGGGTGGCGGCACCTTCGACGTTTCCATCATCGACCTCAACTACGGCGTGGTCGACGTGATGGCGACCGGCGGCGACAACCTGCTGGGCGGCGATGACTTTGACGAAGCGCTGGCGGAGATGCTGGCCGACGAGTTTGAAGCGGAGCACGGCCTCAACCTGCGCGGCGATCACCGAGCCTGGGCCCGCCTGCTGCGCGCCGCCGAGGAGGCCAAAATTGCTCTGTCTACCGCCGCCGATACCGACGTGAATCTTGAATTTATCGCCGCCGACCGCAGCGAGCGCGCCCTGCATCTGGTGCGTGACATCTCCCGCCGCGAGTTTGAGGAGCTGCTGGAGCCCTTTCTGGCGCGCCTGGGCGGCTGCATCGATCAGACGCTGACCGATGCAGGCTTGACGGCCCAAGAAATCGATCGCGTGCTGCTCGTTGGCGGCTCGACGCGCATTCCCGCCGTGGTTGATCTGGTGCGCGAGCGCCTGGCCCAGGTCCCGCACAGGGAGCTGGACCCAGACGCCGCCGTGGCGCTAGGGGCGGCGGTGCAGGCGGGCATCATTGCGGGCGAAGAGATCGATGCAATTCTGGTGGACGTGACGCCGCTCTCGCTGGGCATCGAGACGGCCACCATTGGCCTGACCGGCCAGCTCGAAACCGATCTCTTCTCGCGCCTGATCCGCCGCAACACCACCGTGCCCGTTCGCTACAGCGATGTCTACACCACCATGGCCCCCGGCCAGGATTCGGTGATGGTGAAGGTCTATCAAGGGGAGGACGAGCGCGCCTCGCACAACGTGCTGCTGGGCGAATTCCTGGTGGAGGAGCTGGAGCCCAAGCCCGGCGAGCTGCTGGCCGAAGTCACCATTGATTTTGATTTGGACATCAACGGCATTCTCAACGTGACCGTAACGGACCGGGCCACGGGCAAGCAGGTGCGCGAGCGGCTCAAGGCCCAGCGCCAGCGCCTCTCTCCGGAGCAGATTGCCGAGAGCCAGGCCCGGCTGGCTGGCTTTACCGACGCGCCCAACGCGGCGGAGCTGCCCGCTGAAACGGCGGCGCTGGTCGAGCGGGCCGAGCAGGCGCTGGCCCAGCCGGATTTGGACGATAATTTGGCCGAGGACATTGGCAGCGTGGTCGAGAGCCTGCGCCGGGCCGCCGCAGCGGGCGACGACGAGCAGGTCGAGGAATTGGAGGAGGAGCTGATTGATCTGCTGATGGAGGTGGAAGCGTAACGGATGCAGCGATTCCAGTCAGTTTGTCCGTTCCCCCTGCTTGCTCCATAATAGAGCGACCCATCCATCCCTACCCCCACCGCGAGAGCCCCGCCATGCCCAACGAAGCCGCCTTTACGATGGACACCTCCAGCATCAAATACGGCCCCGGCACAACGCGCGAAATTGGCGGCGACATGCGGCGGCTGGGCGCCAAACGCGTGCTGGTGATGACGGACGCCCGGGTCGCCAAGCTGGAGCCGGTGAGCGTGGCGATGGATGCGCTACAGCGGGCGGGCATCGACGCCGTGCTGTTTGACGGCGTGCGCGTGGAGCCGACGGACGTCTCGTTCCAGGCCGCAATCGACTTTGCCCGCGACGGGAATTTTGACGGCTATGTGGCCGTCGGCGGCGGCTCGGCGATGGATACGGCCAAAGCCGCCAACCTCTACGCCACCTACCCCGCCGACCTGCTCGCCTACGTCAACCCGCCAATTGGGCGCGGCGAGCCGGTTCCGGGCGTGCTCAAGCCGCTGATCGCCGTGCCCACGACGGCGGGGACGGGCAGCGAGACCACGGGTGTCGCCATCTTTGATTTGACCTCGATGCACGCCAAGACCGGCATCGCCCACCGCGCCCTGCGCCCCACCCTCGGCGTGCTTGACCCGGACAACACGCGCACCCTGCCCAAGATGGTCATCGCCAGCGCGGGGCTGGACGTATTGAGCCACGCGCTGGAATCGCTGACGGCGCTGCCCTACGACCAGCGGCCCGCCCCAGAGCGCGCCGAGCTGCGCCCGGCCTACCAGGGAGCCAACCCGATCAGCGACGTTTGGTCGGCCAAGGCCATCGAAATGGTGGCGCGGTACATCGTGCGCGCCGTCGACGACCCCGAAGACGACGAGGCGCGCGGGGCCATGCTCCAGGCCGCGGCCTTTGCGGGCATTGGCTTTGGCAACGCGGGCGTGCACCTGCCCCACGGCATGTCCTACCCGGTCTCCGGCATGGTGCGCGATTACCACCCCAGCGGCTACCCCAGCGACCACCCCCTCATCCCCCACGGCATGTCGGTGATCCTCAACGCGCCCGCCGTCTTCCGCTTCACGGCAGCGGTCAACCCCGAACGCCACCTTTACGGGGCCAGCCTCTTGGGCGTCGACGTGAGCGACGTGCCCGTCGACCAAGCGGGCGAGGTGCTGGCCGACGCGCTGATTGCGCTGATGCAGCAGGTCGCCGTGCCCAACGGGCTGAGCGCCATCGGCTTCACCGAAGCGGATATCGACGCGCTGGTCGAGGGCACGCTGCCCCAGCACCGCGTGACGAAGCTGTCGCCGCGACCGGCGGACGCCGCAGATCTGCGCCGCCTCTTTGCGGATGCCATGCGCTATTGGTAGAATTAATCGGTAGGCGCTGCTTGTAGCTGCGCGATCTTGACGAACCCTTCAGTTTAGACAACGCGAAGGAGTATATCCACGATTGTGCGGTTGAAAACTGCACCTACCAATCCGTTCAATCCGTTCCCCATAATTCGTTGACAGCTACTTATGCCTACCCACTCCATCTGCATCACCTGCGGCACTCAATTTCTTGCCAGCGATACCCCGCCCGCTCGCTGCCCGATCTGCGAGGACGAGCGCCAGTACGTCGGCCACAACGGCCAGCAGTGGACGACGCTGGGCGACCTCCAGCGCGACCACCACAACCGCATCGACGAGCACGAGCCGGGGCTTACCGGCATCGGCACGGAGCCCAAATTTGCCATTGGCCAGCGGGCGCTGCTGGTGCAGTCGCCGGGGGGCAATCTGCTGTGGGATTGCGTCTCGCTGCTGGACGGGGCCACCGTCGACGCCGTCAACGCGCTGGGCGGCGTCCGTGCGCTGGCGATTTCGCACCCGCACTACTATTCGAGCATGGTCGAGTGGAGCCGCGCCTTTGACGCGCCGATCCTGCTGCACGAGGCCGACCGCGAGTGGGTCATGCGTTCCGACAAGTCTATAGAATTTTGGTCGGGCGAGACGAAGAGCCTGTGGGACGAGTTGACGCTGATCCGCTGCGGCGGCCACTTTGCGGGCGGGCAGGTGCTGCATTGGCCGGCGGGCGTGAACGGTCGCGGCGCGCTGCTCACCGGCGACATCATCCAGGTGGTGAGCGACCGGCGCTGGGTGACTTTCATGTATAGCTACCCCAACTCGATTCCGCTCTCCACCGCCAAGGTGCAGCGCATCGTCGACGCCGTGGAGCCCTTTGCGTTTGAGCGCATCTACGGCGCGTGGTGGGAGACGATTGTCGCTGACGAGGCGAAGGCAGCGGTGCGGCGGTCGGCGGCACGCTATATTCAAGCCATTCACGGGGAATAGAAAATGCCTACTCAAACGGCCCAGCTCTTTATCGACACCGAGCGCACCATCGGCGAGATTTCGCCGCTGCTCTTTGGCGGCTTTGCCGAGCATATGGGGCGCTGTATCTACGGCGGCATCTACGAACCCAATTCGCCCCACGCCGATGAATCCGGCCTGCGCACGGATGTACTGGAGGCCCTGCGCGAACTCGACTTCAGCGTGATGCGCTACCCCGGCGGCAATTTCCTCTCCGGCTACGATTGGCGCGACGGCGTTGGCCCGCGTGCACAGCGACCGCGCCGCCGCGAGCTGGCGTGGCAGTCCACCGAGACCAACCAGTTTGGCACCAACGAGTTTATCGACTTCTGTCGCGCCATCGATACAGAGCCCATGCTCGGCGTCAACCTGGGCACGGGCACGGTGCAGGCGGCCTCCGATCTGGTTGAGTATTGCAACGCGACAGTTGGCACAACGTTTGCCGATCTGCGCGCTCAGCACGGCCACCGGGAGCCGCACGGCGTTGAATACTGGTGCTTGGGTAACGAAATGGATGGCCCGTGGCAGATTGCGCACTTGGACATGCACGAGTACGCCGTCAAAGCGCGCGAGGCCGCGAAAATGATGAAGTGGCAAGATTCGTCCGTCAAGCTGGTGCTTTGCGGCTCCTCCAACGACCGGATGCCGACCTACCCGGAGTGGGATCGCGTGGCGCTGGAAACCTGCTGGGAGCAGGTCGACTACCACTCGATGCACTACTACGCCACCAATCACGAGGACGACGCGGACAGCTTTCTCGCCAGCGCCGTCGCCTTGGAAGATTTTGTGGAGACGCTGGCGGGCACGCTGCGCTACGTCAAGGCCAAGCGGCGCAGCAGCCACGATGTCTATCTCTCGTGGGACGAATGGAACGTCTGGTATAAAAATCGCGAGATGCGGGGCAGCTGGGCCGAAGCACCCCATCTGATTGAGGAAGTGTACAATCTGGAGGATGCGCTGGTCGTCGCCCAGTGGCTCAACGTCTTCCTGCGCCGCTGCGACGTGCTCAAAATCGCCTGCCTCGCCCAGATTGTCAACGTGATCGCGCCCATCCTCACCACGCGCGATGACCTGCTCAAGCAGACTATCTTTTACCCCTTCTGGATGACGCGCCGTCTCGCCCGCGGTCGCTCGCTGGACGTGCTGGTGCAGTCGCCGCAGCACGAAACCGCGAAATACGGCCGCGTGCCGCTGCTCGACGTCGCCGCCAGCTACGACGAAGCGAGCGGGCGCAGCGCCCTCTTCCTCGTCAACCGCAGCCAGACGGACGCGGTCGCTGTCGCCGTCCAGTGGCAGCGCGAGGGGCCGCAGCAGGTCGAGGAGGCGTGGCAGCTGGCGGGGAACGATGTCAAACAGAGCAACAGCTTTGCCCAGCCCAACGCGCTGGTCGCGCGGCCGATTGATGTGCCCGCCCTCGAAGACGGCGCGCTCGAGCTCCGGCTGCCGCCCCTCTCCTTTACAACGCTCGGCGTGCGTTAAAGCCAACGCCCGTGCAAATGTCGCATCGCCGACGCGACGTTCCCCTCCCACTCGCTTTGACTTGCCTGCTCGCGTGGCACATACAAATTGCCGCTTGGCGAACGGGGCAGCGTCATCTATGATAGGCGTTTATGATAGGCGTTTATGATAAGCGTTTATGATAAGCGTTGTCACACACCTCAGCCCTGCTCCACCAGCCCTACACGACCACCGTCATCAACACCAACAGGAACACCATGAGCATCCTCGACCAACAGTTTAACATCCGCGACCAGGTCGCCATCGTCACCGGCAGCACGGGCGTGCTCGGCGGCGCCATGGCGATTGGGCTGGCACAGGCGGGCGCGCGCGTCGTCATCATGGGGCGGCGCGAAGAGCGTGCGCGCCACATTGCCGACGCCATCAACGAGGAGCACCACCGCGCCATTGCCATCCCCTGCGACGTGCTCAACGCCGAACAGCTGGCCGCCGCCCGCGACGCCATCCTCGACAAGTGGGGCCAGATCGACATCCTGGTCAACGCCGCGGGCGGCAACGTCGCCGACGCCACAATCATGCCGGACGAAAGCTTTTTCGAGATGCCTCCCGCCGCCTTCCAGCAGGTGAACAATCTCAACCTGCTGGGCACGGTGCTCCCCACCCAAGCTTTTGGCGCGGCGATGGCCGCGCAGGGCAGCGGCGCGATCGTGAACATTTCGTCGATGGCGGCGCAGCGCATCCTCACGCGCGTGGTCGGCTATTCGGCGGCCAAGGCGGCGGTGGACAACTTGACGCGCTGGCTGGCGGTGGAGATGGCGCGCAAGCACGGCGAAGGCGTGCGCGTCAACGCCATTGCGCCCGGCTTCTTTATCGGCGAGCAAAACCGCGACCTGCTGCTCGATGACGACGGCAACCTCACCGCTCGCGGCCAGACGATTGTCGACCACACGCCAATGGGCCGCTTTGGCGAGCCGGACGAGCTGGTGGGCACGCTGCTCTGGCTGTGCAGCCCCGCGGCGCGCTTTGTCACGGGCGTGGTCGTGCCGGTCGATGGGGGCTTTTCGGCCTTTAGCGGGGTGTAGCGATGGCGGCGAGAGATGCTCACCACGAGCAGGTCAAAGCCGCGCTGATTAAAGATGGCTGGACGATCACGGACGATCCGTATACAATATCGCTTGAAAATCGCAACGTTTTTATTGATTTAGGGGCTGAGCGCTTGGTGGCGGCAGAGAAGGGTAAACAGAAGATTGCGCTGGAAATCAAGGTGTTCAGCGGACCATCTGACGTTCTTGACTTCAGAAATGCTGTAGGTCAATATGTGTTCTATCGGTCTCTGCTAACACGCTATGAGCCGGAACGTCGGCTTTTTTTGGCTATCTCGGAGACTGTTGCTACAGGTATCTTGGCTGAACCAATTGCGCAGCCTGTGCTAGAAGATGAGGCGATTGCCGTTGTGGTGTTTGATCCACAGAAAGAAGAGATTGTCCAATGGATGACGTAACGCGCTACCGCCAAATTATTAAAGACACAATCTGTCACTACGCCCAGTTTCGCCCATCACGCGGTGATGTTCAGAATGAAGTTTTGTTCGACGAGCAGAACGATCAATATGTGCTCATCCATAGCGGCTGGATCGGCCCACGCCGCGTGCACGGGAGCCTCTTGCATCTCGCAATCCGCGACGGACAAGTTTGGATCGAGCACGATGGCATGGAAGAAGGCGTCGCCAACGACCTCGTCGAAGCGGGCATCCCCCGCGACCGCATCGTGCTTGGCTTCAAGCCGCCGGAGATTCGCCCGCTGACGGACTTTGCCGTGGCTTGATGTATGGCGGGCAACGGAAGACAGCGAACGCAGGAATGAGTGAAAATTTTGTCATGCAGAGCAGTATCGATCTGCCGAACGCACCAAGCGTCTCCGGTATCAATATCTTCCACCGGGCGCTCAAAGTCATCGCCCGCAGCAATGTGGAAGCCCTGCTTGAGTTGGCGCTGCCCGGCCAGCGGGTAGAGCCTGTTGGTACGCTGGAGACGGTCGAGCTGTCGCTGGCCGTGCGGCCCGTGGATTTTGTACAGCGCGTGAGGCACGAAGACGAAGAGAAGCTCGTTCACATGGAGTTTCAGCTGGAGCACCGCGATGAATTTCCGGTGCGCATGTGTGAGTATCACGGCGGGCTGAGCCAACAGTTTCGGCTGCCCGTGCTCTCATTTGCCATCTACCTGCGGCGGCGCGAAAAGCCGATTCCCAACGTCTACGCAACGCGGGTCGGCGACGTGGTAGTCAATCGCTTTGAATACCCTGTGATAAAATTGTGGGAGCACGCGGCGTCCATCGAGCGGGGCGACTTGCCGGGGCTGGCCCCGCTGCTCGTTATGCTCGTGCAAGAGCCGACGGAGCAGACGTTGCGCCGAGAGCGCGAATTGATTTTGTCGACGCAGGCGCAGCCGGTGCGCGGCGAGTTGCTATCGACGGCGCTGACGCTGGCGGCGCGTTACTTCGACAAAGAGTTTTTGCTGCGATTTTTTCGAGAGGAGATGGAGATGATCAAAGGCTCAAGCATTATCGAAGAGTGGATTAGAGAAGGGATGGAGCGTGGCCGAGAGGAGGGCCTTGAGGAGGGGCTGGAGCGTGGCCGGGGGGAGGCAGTGCTCAGTATCTTGCGCAAGCGATTCTCGCCAACGGCGGACGATCTGCTCGATCTTGCGCAGCAGCTCGAAGAAATCGACGACCTCTCGACCTTGGCGGCTGCAGTCGAAGCCGCGCTCGATAGCCATACGCTGGCCGATTTTCAGCGCTGGCTGGCGGAACACAACGATTCCCACCCAACGCCAGCCCGCTGATAAATTACAATGTTTACTTGATACTTCTGTAAGAGCGGCAGAAGATCAGTAATTTTAAAATAGCAAAAGCGAGCACCTTGATGACCCCCACCTTCAACCCCACCACCGGCCTCGGCGACCCCGACCATACCCTCACGTCCGACGACGTGCGCCGCCTCCTCATGGAGGGCCTGCCGCCAGCCGACTGGGCCAACCAGCGCGTGCTCGTGATCGTGCCGGACAACACGCGCAGCGGGCCGATTGGTCCCGTTTTTGCGCAGCTGCACGAGCTGATGACGAGCGGTGCGCAGGCTGGTGGTCAAACGGTCGCGCAGATCGACGTACTGATTGCGCTGGGCACGCATATGGCACTGTCGCGCGAACAGATGGCCCATCGATTGGACGTGCCGGTCGACGAGCTGGAGACGCGCTACCCCGGCGTGCGCATCTTTAACCACGAGTGGGAGAAGGAGGAAACTTTCGTCTCGCTCGGCGAAATTTCTGCCGATGAGATTGAAGAATTGAGCAACGGCCTGCTGCGCGAGACGGTCGATGTCCGCATCAACAAGCTCGTGCTGGAATACGACCTCGTGCTGATTCTTGGCCCCGTCTTCCCGCACGAGGTCGTTGGCTTTTCGGGGGGCAACAAATACTTTTTTCCCGGCGTCTCCGGCCCGGAGGTGATCAACTTCACCCACTGGCTGGGCGCGGTGATGACGAGCTACGAAATCATCGGCAGCGGCTACACGCCCGTGCGCGCCGTGATCGACCGCGCGGCCTCGCTGATCCCGACGCCGTCGCGCTGCGTGGCGCTGGTGGTGACGGGCGACGACCTGGCCGGGCTCTACGTGGGCACGCCAAAGGAGGCGTGGGAGGCCGCATCGCAGCTTTCGGCGCAGGTACACGTCCGCTATCTGGAGCATCCCGTTAAGCGCGTGCTCTCGATTATGCCGCCGCTCTACGACGACATCTGGACGGCGGCTAAGGGGATGTATAAGCTGGAGCCGGTGGTGGCCGAGGGTGGCGAGGTCGTGATTTATGCGCCGCATATCGACGAAATCTCCTACACCCACGGGCGGGTGCTGGACGAAATCGGCTACCACGTGCGCGACTATTTTCTCAAGCAGTGGGATCGCTTTAAGGATTACCCGGCGGGCGTGCTCGCCCACTCGACCCACCTGCGCGGCATCGGCGAGTACGACGTGATTACGGAGACCGAGCGGCCCCGCGTCAGCGTGACCTTGGCAACGGGGATTCCGGAGGAGCGCTGTCGGCGGCTGGGGCTGGGCTATATTGATCCAGAGTCAATTGATGTGGCGGCGTGGGCGGCGGACGAGGGGACGCTAGTCGTGCCCAAGGCGGGGGAGATTTTGTATCGGCTGAAGTAAAACGAAGCAGAGCTTCGTTTTACTTTGATTCTTTTTACCTAGTAGAGGATGGCTCCTACAGAGGGAGTGTACGAACAGGGTAATTCAGAATATCCTGGTCAACCGTTGCCAGCGTCATGTCGTGCTGAATTGCTTGACAGATCATAGCACGATCAAACGGATCCCGATGCAGTCGTGGCAGCGTAACGAGTTGTTTAACACTTGCTTCATCTAAATCAAGGTTCAAGATTTGATGACGCTGGCGCTGTGTCGGAATGTACCGTGCTGGTGGTTGTGGCAGGGGCAGTTTGCCCAATCCATTTTTGATGAGCACTTCCCAAAGTGAGACAACGCTTAGGAATACGCTATTCTCCGTGTCACGAATGTTGCGTAGGAGAGCGGGAGGTAGATGTGTATCCTTGCTGATATACCACAGGAAAATATGAGTATCAAGTAGGATTTTCATGCGCCTTCAAAATCCTGCAAGATGTCTTCTGGCAACGGTTCATCAAAATTATTAGGCACAACAAAATCACCCTCACACAAACCGTAAGGACGCAGTTCCGTTTCGATTGGGTAATCCAGCACGGTTACGAGTGCTCGATACTTTCCCTTTAACTCAACGGGCTCCAACAGCTCGACGGAGCCATTCTGGTCGATGACTGCCTCAAACGTTTGCATAGTTGCTCTCTCATTAAATCCCTACGTATTAAATCCCTACGTACAGATTATACCAGATCACTCAAAACTCCGCATAGTCCTTGCGATAAACCAGCACCTCGTGCTGCACGCGGAAGTCGACCGATTCATACAGCGCGAACGCTTCGTCTCGATAATTATCGGTTTCCACATACATCGACTGCGCGCCGCGTTCGCGCAAGCGCCGCAGTCCCTCCAACAAGATGCTTTTGCCCAGACCCATCTGGCGGAATTCTTTGTGGACGCCCAGCGGCTCGACTTGGCCGCTGGGCTGCGGGGCCTGGTTGAGCCAGCAGATGCAGAAGGCAACCAACTGCCCATCCAGCGCAACCGCCACCAAATCCAAACCAGCCATGTAGGCCGGGTGCTGTAGCGTGCGCTGCCGCCATTCGTTGGTCATGCTGTTGCTCTCGAAGGTCGCGCGGTGCAGGTCGACGTAAGCGGCAGTTTCGGCCTCGCCCGCGAGCGGGCGAATGGTAAAGCCTGCGGGCAGCGCGTAGTCGTCCACTGGCTTCTCACCGGGCCGCTTCATCAGCACTTTCGTCCACGAGTTCTCTCCTACGTCCGCCTGGGAAGCGAACCCTGCCGCTTCGAGTTGTCCCATTCGCGCTTGCTGAGTGGTAAAGACGTTGATAAACCAGACGGGGCGTCCGCTGGCTGTGTCCACAATCTGTTGGGCACGCTCGTCTACCCACGCGAGAATTTGCGAGTGCAGCGTTGGCTCCGCCTCCGGATGGCAGACGTAGTCAATCGTCCAAAAGGGCGTCTGCATCACCACCCAGCCGACCAGTGCACCCTTCTCATCGACCCACAAGCCAACGTTGTCAGGCTCATCCATTGCCCAAGAGCTGAAGCGGTAGGGCAGATCGGCGACGTGTAGATTATCATCCGAAAATTGATTGGCGAGCGCGCTCATGGCCTGCAAATCGGCCGCGCCCGAAAAGGGGCGTCTGCTCATATTTGTCATTGATTTTCTCCGAGTGTAGTAGGGGTGATCGCGTTAGCGTCCCCGGCACGTGCCACATGCGACTGCGTGTGTTCTATCTGGTCTGGCGCGTGTCGGGGACGCGGATAGATTCGCCCTGTTTAGTTGGATTTCCTGAAATCACCCTACTCAAAATCGCCCGCCGCCAGCGCATTCAGCCGCGCCTCTTCTAGCCGAGCGAGCATCTCCTCCACGTTGGCTTCTTCGCCACGGGCGCTGCGCAGAAAGCGACCCATCTCGCTGCTCAGCGGGCCGACCATGCTGTCGGGGTTGGCCCAAAACGAGGGCAGCACCACCGTCTCCGCTTGTTCTACAATAGCCAGCCCCTGCTGAACGGTATCCGGCAGCTCGTCGCGATTGGTCGTGTCGACGGGGACGAACTTGGATTCGCCGCTCATCAGCCGAGCGATCTCGCCGGTTGCCTCTGACGAGGTGATGTAGCGGACAAATTCCAGCGCCTGTGCACGATTCACCGCGCCCCTTGGCACGACATAGCCCACATCGTTGATCACCTCGCCGCGCGGCAGCGATGAATCCATGATTGGAAAGGCAAAGACGGCCAGCTCATTCTGGAAGAGCTGGGGCAGCTCCTCGAAGTCAAACGGAGCCAGCAGCGCCATGGCCGCCTTTTCCTGCGTCAGCGGCGTCTCACCGTCGCCGCGGACGAGCGCCGCCGCGCTCGCAAAGCCATCCGAAATGCCCAAATCGCTCGTAAAATAGCCACCTTCCAAAAGCCCCTGCCACGTCTGGAAAACGTTGCGCACGCGCTCGTCCGTATAGAGGATCTCGCCTCGGTTCAGCGCCTGCTGAAATTCCGGCCCGTTGAGGCGGATGTTGAGGTAATCAAACCAAATGGAGGCCGCCCACGGGTTGCTGGCGGGCAGCGCAAAGGGCACGACGCCGTTGTTCCGCAGCGTGTCGGCAGCGACGATCATCTCCTCCCACGTTTGGGGCGGGGTTAGCCCCAGTTCGTCAAATAGCTCGACGTTGTAGTAGAGCCCGCGCCAGTGATAGCCGAGGGGCGACAGATAGCGGCCACCGTCCCCCGGCGCTTGCGCCTGCAGCTGCTCCTCGTAGGGCATATCCAGATTGGGGGACGTGCTGACCTCGGTTAAATCGGTGAAGAGCTCTTCCCCAATGCCGTCGTGCAGCCAGCTGCCCGACCACAGCACCATTACATCTGGCGGCGTGCCCGCGCGCGCGTAGCCCAGGGGCGAATCGCTGTAGGAGGAAACCGCGATAGTCACGCCGGGGTGCTGCTCCTCGAAGCGGTCGAGCAGCGCTTGCTCCGTCTGTGAGCGGTTGAGGTCGGTGACGTAGGAAAGTTCGGCGGGCTCCAGCTCAGCAGGGCGCGCCGCCCCGCCGCCTCGTCCACACGCCACGAATATGAGGGCAAAAAGCAGGTAGATAACGATGCGTTGTAGGAAAGAATCGCGGAAGTTGTTCATTGGATTGTGCCCTCTTCTGTTAAATTTGCCGGAGTTAAATCTGCCAGAACGGTTACTCCCGCACCCATCCCCAAATTAACCCAATCGCCAGCCCCGCCGCCACCAGCGACATCGCCGCCAGCGGCAGCACGCCCAGCCGCTCGTAGAGCCACGGCCCCGACACGCCCGCCAGCGCGCCCGCGATGGAGACGTTGGCCGTGCTCAACGTCAGCACCTTGGCGCGCTGGGTGGGAACCTGCTCGCTCAGCAGCGGAATGCCCGCCACGATGGCAAATTCAAAGCCCAGCCGCGCCACCGCCAGCCCCGCCACCGCCGGAATCAAGCCCACGTTGAGCACGGGCAGCAGCGCATAGCCGACCGTCGCCAGCGCCGCGCCCAGCAGCACGCTGCGCCGCTTACCCAGCCGGTCCGTCACGATGCTGACGCCGCCGCTGCCGCCCAAATCCACGAAACCGAAAATTAGCGCCACCGTGCCCAGCTGCGCCGCGCCCAGCCCGTAGGCGTCGCTCAGCCACGCGCCGTGGGCGATCATAATTTGGACGGCGGAGAAAAAGAGGAAGCCAATGCCGACAATCAGGCTCCACGTGGATCGAGCGTTATCACCCAACTTGAAGAAGCTGCTGACGCTGCCGTGGGTGAGGCGCAGCGGTGGGTGCTTGGGGGCGGGCGTGGCGTTAGATTTGGCGCGGGCGGGCGGCAACTGGCCGAGCACGACGGCCGCCCCCAGCAGCGCGACGCCCAGCAGCCAAAGCGGCGCGCGCCAGCTCCCCGTCGCCGCGATCAGCAGCCCCGCCGCGGAAAGGCCCACAATCCCCGCCAGCGCCCACGCGTATTCGACGATGCCAATGCCGCGCGCCCGTCGCTCGTAGGGCAGCCGCGCGCTGAGGTAGGCGTGCAGCGTCGGGATAAAGCCCGCGCTGCCCATGCCCCACACAATCATGGCGACCGTGGCCCAGGCGAGGCCGCTGCTGCCGGCAAAGAGCAGCGTGCCCACGCCGACCATCGCCAGCGCAATCCGCATCACCAGCCGGTAGCCGTAGCGATCCGCCAGCGTGCCAAAGAGCGGCGCGACGATCCCCAGCAGGCTGCGCAAGCCCACCAGCCGCCCCAGCACCACCGTGCTCAGCCCCAGCCCCGCGGCCACAATGGGCAGGAATGAATTGAAAAACTGCGTGCCCGTGTCGTTGAGCAGCCGCGTGCCCACACCCAGGCCGATTAGCCGCGGGATGGCAATGTCGGGGGTCGATGGTGCGTCTATGGATTGAGTGGTCATGTGTGTCGAATGCGGTGATTGGATCGAAGAAGCCGTCAGCTCCGGCGGTCTCCATCGGGTTGGATTTAGCGGCGCAACGTCGCCAACGTCTCCTCATCAAACGGATTTTCGCTCGCTTCCAGCGACGCAATCCACCCCTCGACCAGCGGCCCGTTGTATGATTCATAAAACTCCGGCGACAGCGTCTTCAGCCATGCAACGTAGGCTTCCAACTCGGCAATCGCCTCGTCCGTTCGCCCAAGCTGGGCGTAGATAATACCGCGGCTGTCGCGGCTGGCCCCCGTCTCGTCGCGGGCGACGGCTTCGTTGCAGTGAGGCAGGGCCTGTTCGGGCTGCTGGTCGAGCGCGTTACCCCAGCAGAGCGCGTTGTAAGCGAGGGCGAAGTCGGGGCTGAGCGCTAGTACCTTGGTCAAATCGTCCCGCCAGCCCGCTTCGTCCAGGCGAATGCGGGCGAGCGCGCGGTTGTAGTAGGCGCGAAACAGCGAATTGTCTAGTTCGATGGCGCGCGTCAGGTCATCGATGGCGGCTTCGAGATCGCCCGGCTCTTTGCGATCGTAGTAGGCCGTGCCGCGGTTGAGGTAAGCGGGTGCATAGCCGGAGTTCATCGAGATTGTGCGCGTGAAATCAGCAATTGCTCGATCAAGATCGGCCGTGTCGCCGGGCTGCGCAAGGTAGCGATTGAGGAAAATCGTGCCGCGGTTGTAACGCGCCAGCGTGAGCATGGGGTTGAGGCTGATGGCCTGGCTGTATGCCTCAACCGCTTGGTTGGCATCGGCTGGTGTCAGACGTTCGTGGACGCTGCCAAGCAGGGCATAAACCGCCGCAGTCGTTTCTTTATCACCGATCTCAAGCACTAAAGCTCGCTGAAAAGCAGCAATGGCGCGTTCGTAATCGTCCTGCGAGCGGTAAAGTCGACCGAGCGTAATCAGCGCCAGCGCCTGCACCTGCTGCGGCACGTCGACGTTGATCACCGTTGGCAAATCATCCTGCGCGGTGAGCAGCCGCTCCCACGTTGGGTTGTTTTCCTCATCCAGCGTAAAGTTGACGCGCACGCGACCGCTGTCGTATTCGCCCCAGATGATGAGCGTGGCGCCGGTTTCCCGCAGCACTGTCTTGGCGGCGGATGCGCTGGTTAGCGTGCGCGGCCAGGCGGTGGCGCGCACGTCGGCCAGCCCCGCCGCCTCGATTTGCGACACAAGCGCTTCATCAATGCGCCCGGCCACGTTAAAGCTGTCCTCCACGTAGCCGACAAATTGGGCCACGAGCAGCAGCGTCTCCCCTTCAGCGGCGCGGATGGCGCTGGCTTCGTCCTCCGCCGTTAAAGTGGCGCGCAGCACCGGCGCAACGGCCACGCCGAGCAGCACCAGCAGCGCCGCCAGCCCAATCCACGCCAGCCGCGGCCAGCGTGACGGCCAAATTGTCCGTGGCTCGCTGGGCGATTCGGTAGCGTATTGCTTATTGCTTATTGCTTGATCGTCGATTTTCTCGCCGGCAACTGACTCACTGATCGACTGTTCACTGACCGGCTGTTCGCTGACCAGCTGTTCACTGACCAACTGTTCACTGACCGACTGCTCACCAACTACATCGTCACTGCTCACCGGCTTCACCGGCACAAAGTCCACGTTCTCCGGCGGGAAGCCCGCGGCGAGCAGCAGGCCGTCGCGCTCGTCGTCGCTCAGGCGCAGGCGCTTGGCGACGCGCAGCACGTCGTCGCGGTGGCGCGGGCGGGCGACGAGCCCCTCCTTCCAGCGGAAGATGGTCTGCCTGCGCACGCCGACGGAGCGCGCCAGCTCGCTGTCGCTGATGCCGGTGCGTTCGATATAATCACGCAGTAATTCGGAGAATGTTGGCATGGCTATAGTTTATCACGGGCGGGGCGGGTAAAATAATCAACGAGGCCCACTGTTGCTGCGAGCGGAGCGAGAAATCCGGATATGGTAAACGAGCGGAAACAAACTGCGTTGGCTAAGGATTGATTTACATTTTTTGTCTTGGTTAGCATTTGAGGCAGGCCAACTCCAGATTTCTCGCATTCGCTTGGCATGACAATTTGAGGAAATCGTTTGATTTCTCATAGCCAAAAAATTTCACAATCCGCCCGATTTGTGATAGACTAAGTCGGTTAGGGATGCGATGCGATCCCGCAAAGTAACCGATCGATATTTGATTCTGACGCGCACAGACGAGTGCGTTTAGATATACGCTTTTTGCAAACAACTTTGATTCAAGGAGACAACATGAGTCAACCAAAGACGATGGACCGACCGACTGAACAATCCGCTGGGGCAACCTACACCAACGGCACGCCGCCGGTGGGCGAAGCGCTGCTGCGCGTGGTGCCGCTGGGCGGCCTGGGCGAGATCGGCAAGAACATGATGCTGCTGGAAAGCGGCGAGAATATTCTGATTATCGATGCGGGCTTGGCTTTTCCGAGCAACGACATGCTCGGCATCGACGTGATCATCCCCGATATCGAATACGTGCTGGAGCGGCTGGATTGGGTGCGCGGTATCGTGCTGACCCACGGCCACGAGGACCACATCGGCGCGCTGCCCTACATGATGGAGGAGGGCGTGCGCGCGCCCGTCTACACCACGGCGCTGACGCGCGGCCTGCTCGAACGCAAGCTGGACGAGCACAAGCTGCTCGGCGAGGCCGATCTCAATACGATCACGGCGGACGATACGGTGATGCTTGATCCCTTCCAGGTCGAGTTTTTCCACACCTGCCACAGCTTCCCGGACAGCGTCGGCGTGTCGGTCAAAACGCCCGCGGGCCGCGTCGTTCACACGAGCGACTACCGCTGGGATGCGACGCCCGTGGACAATAAGCCGACCGAGGAAGAGAAGCTGCGCAAGTGGGGCGACGAAGGCGTGCTCTTGCTGATGGGCGACAGCACCAACGTCGAGCAGCGCGATCCGACGCCCTCGTCGGTGATTGTGGAGGGGATGCTCGAAGATGTGATGAACGAGGCCAAGGGGCGCATCCTGGTGGCGACCTTTGCCAGCAACGTGGCCCGCGTGCAGCAGGTGATCACCGCCGCGCGCAAGCACGGTCGCCGCGTGGGCGCCATTGGCCGCTCGATGACGAACAACATCGACGTGGCGATGAAGCTCGGCTACCTGGACGTGACAGAGGACGAACTGCTTTCGCCCAAGGAGATGGAAAATCTGCCGGACGAGGAGGTGGTGATCGTCGCCACGGGCAGCCAGGGCGAGCCGCGCAGCGCGATGGTGCGCATGAGCAACAACGATCACCGGCTGATCACGCTGCGCCCGGGCGATACGGTGGTGCTGAGCGCGTCGCCGATTCCGGGGAACGAGGAGCCGTTTAACCGCACGCTGGACAATCTGTTCCGCCGCGGCGTGGACGTGCGCTACCACGAGCTGGATCAGGTGCACGTCAGCGGCCACGGTGGTCGCGCGGATTACCAGCGGATGCTGGAGATTGTGCGCCCCGAATTCTTTGTCCCCGCCCACGGCGAATATCGCCACCTCGTGCTGCACAAGCGGCTGGCCAACGAGATGGGGCTGGACGACAACCACGCCTTTGTGCTCGAAACTGGGCAGACGCTCGAAATCGGTCGCTTTGATAAGACAGCGACAGAAGGCAAGCTGCAGGCCCGCCGCGGCAACAACGTCACCGCTGGCCCCGTGCTGGTGGACGGCCTCGGCGTGGGCGACATCGGCCCCGTCGTGCTGCGCGATCGCCGCCACCTGGGCGAGGACGGCTTCCTGATTTGCGTCGTCGCGCTGGACGAGGTCGAGGGGGACATTATTTATGGCCCCGAAATTATTAGCCGCGGCTTTGTCTACATGCGCGAGAGCAGCGATTTGATCAAGCGCGCGGAAGCGACCGTGCGCAAGGTCGTCAAGAAGCAGATGCCGGAGCGCGTGCTGGCCAATAAGATCAAGGACGCGCTGGCCGAGTTTAGCTATCGTGAGATGGGCCGCCGCCCGATGGTGCTGCCCCTGGTGATGAAGGTGTAGGGAAATGAGCACTTCGAGCGCAGCGAGAACTCTTCTCGCTGCGCTCGGTAGAGCGAACTTGAGGGGAAGAGTTGCATGTCGCAGTTAACGCTGACTTCGCCTGATGCAGAATCGTTTTTGCTGGAGGCTTCAATCGAGTATACCCAAAAGCGAACTTGCGATTTTGAAGAGCAGTATCAGATGTCGACCCAGGAATTTCTTGAGCACTATGAGAAAACAAGATTCAAGAAACGTTGGGGACAATCGAGTGGATAGGTGAGTCTCGAATGATAACCAGCCCGCAAGAAAGCCTGCTCACGCTGCGGGAAAATCAAATTGCAGAGTGAGCCATATCTTGCGCAGATAAAGAGGTGACGAGATGACCCAGTTGACATTGACTTCGCCCAACACAGATTTGCTGCGCCCTTTTGTTCAGGGTGCGCTGAAAAGAGAAACCGGTCTGTTGGAGATTGCCGTCAAGCAGGCGCAGCAGCGGGTTCAAAATTTTGAAGATCGATATCACCTGTCCAGTGAACAGTTTATGCAGCAATATCGAGACGCTGAAATTGAAGAAACGCTGGATACGATTGATTGGGTTGGCGAGTACCGAATGCTGATGCGTCTGCGGGAGAAGTTGCAGGCCATATTGCTGGTACAACTTGTTTAGCTCAAATTACTTCCTATAGGAGCCGAAAGATGACACAGCTGACGTTGACTGCGCCCGGCTCAGTTCCCCTACGTCCTTTTGTGCAGGGTGCGCTGGATAGGGAGGCCGATATGGTGGAAGCTTCAATAGAAAGAACCCAACAGCGAATTCGCTATTTTGAAGAACAGTACCAAATGTCTAGCGAGCAATTTCTGGATCGGTACCGCAACGACGAAATCCAAGAGACGCTTGAAACAATTGAGTGGCTGGGTGAATATCGGATGTTAATCAGTCTGCAAGAAAGTCTGAGCACGCTGCGGGGAATTGAAATTGAAGATTGAGCAGTATTTCACGCATATTCAACGCGCTATTGCTGCCTGCCGTGTTCTGGCTTCCAACCATATTGTTCTCGACAAACGCTCGTCATATGAGGGTTTCATTCGCGGCGATCTCATGTTCGGAAACGAATCCTTACTCCATCTTCGCGAATATGTAAACTTACGGCTCGGTGAGCATCGGCTAACGTACGCGTATCAGTACATGATGCCAGACAACCAACTCATTTTTCGCTACGACAACACAGAGCATCACCAACACATTCCCACCTTCCCCCACCACAAGCACGAAGGCAGCGAGGACAACGTAATTGCCGCCAACGCGCCCACGCTCGCGCAGGTGCTGGCGGAAATCGAGCTGCTGGTGCGGCTTAGTTAGCCAATCTGCGTTGATCCGCACCCATCTGCGGTTTAATTTTCCCCTAGCCTTTTCTCCACCGCTATGCTATAATCTTCGCGGAACGTTTGTTCGGATTTTTATCTTCTCCACGATTATGGCCACGCGCAAGCGCACAACCAAACGCACAACCAAATCAAAAAGTAGACGCCGCTCCAGCAAAAAGCAGACGCCCTGGATCGACGAGCTATTCGCGACGCTCTCGCGCCCCGAAGTCATTGGCCTCGTGCTGGTGGCGGTTTCAGCGTTGACGCTGCTCAGCCTAGTTACGCCGAGCCGCGGACAGGTGATGGGGCCGTGGGTGGACGGGCTGACGTGGCTCGTCGGCATCGGCGTCTGGGGCTTGCCGGTGG
This sequence comes from Caldilineaceae bacterium, assembly GCA_965213535.1. Classification (GTDB taxonomy): domain Bacteria; phylum Chloroflexota; class Anaerolineae; order Caldilineales; family Caldilineaceae; genus JBCCFC01. Next base: position 2,646,182 of record OZ243888.1, on the reverse strand, counting down.
TGACGGGGATGATTGGGCTGTGGATCGTGGTGCTCAACATCGAGCGTACGCCGGACATTCCCTGGCAGCGACCGGTGGGCTTGCTGCTGATGCTGCTGGCGTGGCTGCTGGGTGCCTCGCTGGCGTTGACGCCAGCGGCGCGCGTGCAGGCGCTGGGCACAACGGTGGGTGGCGGTGCATTGGGCAATGAAATGGCGCTGGCGCTGGAGCAGACCGTCGGTGGCGTGTCGGGCTGGTTCTTTGTGATTGCGCTGGTCGTGGGCGGCCTGGTGCTGCTGACGGATCGGCTGCTGGTCGACGGCATTGCCGCGCTCTGGCAGGAATTTGACGATTGGCGACACACGACGCGCGCCCAGCGCATGGACCCCTCGCTGCGACCGGACGTGCCCGTGCCGGACGGCGTGCTGCCGTGGCACAAGCAGATTGCCGAGCGCGTGCGAGTTTGGTGGGCTGGCCGCCACGAGCGCGAGGCGGGCTATCGACGCGAGGTGTATACGCAGTCCGGCTTGGGGTACGACGACTTCGCAAACCCGCCCAGCAATCTTGTCGCGCCGGAGCCGCCGCCTTATGAAACAGCGCGTGGAGGGCGGCGACAGCCCGATGCGCTGCGCGAGACGCAGGCGCTCTACGATGCGACAAACGGCAGCAGCGACCAGTTCGGCAGCGCGGAGAACAACGCCACCCAAAGCAGCAGCGTGGCCCAGAGCGTGAACGAGCGCATGGGCAACGCGCTGACCGAGAGCCTGGGCAGCGGCGAGATGCTGACGCCGCGCATCGTCGGCTCACAGGAGTGGGTGCTGCCGCGCACGGGTAAAATGCTGGAGGATTGGGACCGGCGCGTGGACAGCGACAGCCGCATTCGCGAGCAGGGTCGCTTAATCCAGGACACGCTGGAAAACTTTGGCATTCCCTCCAGCTTCGAGGGTGCATACAAGGGGCCGGCGGTCACCCAATATCTGATCAAGCCGGGCTACACCGAGCGCGTTGTGCGCGGCGAAATCAAGCGCACCAAGGTGAAAGTCGCCAAAATTGCGGGGTTGTCCAACGATCTCGCGCTGGCGCTGGCCGCCGCCAACGTGCGCATCGAAGCGCCAATTCCGGGCACGAGCTACGTGGGCGTTGAAGTACCAAACCAGGAGAGCAACATTGTTGGCTTGAAAGAGCTGATGGAGAGCGAGAGGTTCCAGTCACTCAATGCGGAGCGGCTGCGGATTGCGCTGGGCGAGGATGTGAAGGGCCAGTCCATCGTCTCCGATTTGACGAAAATGCCCCACCTGCTGATTGCGGGCGCGACGGGTTCCGGCAAGTCGGCGGGCATCAACTCCATCCTGAGCTGCCTGCTGCTGACGCACACGCCAGATTCGCTACGGCTGCTGATGGTCGACCCCAAAATGGTGGAACTGAGCGTCTACAACGGTATCCCGCATCTGCTGTCTCCGGTAGTCACCGAGGTGGACAAGGCGGCGGGCGTGCTCTACTGGGCCGTCAAGGAGATGGAGCGGCGCTACACAATTTTTAGCAAGGCAGGCGCGCGCGATTTGCCGCGCTACAACACCTACCTCGAAAGCAAAAACGAAAAGCCGCTGCCCTACATCGTCGTCATTATCGATGAGATGGCGGACTTGATGATGGCCGCGCCGGAGGAGGTGGAGAAGTATGTCTGCCGCCTGGCGCAGATGGCGCGCGCGGTCGGCATCCACCTCATCATCGCTACGCAGCGGCCTTCGGTCAACGTAATTACGGGCCTGATCAAGGCCAACTTCCCGGCGCGCATTGCCTTCGCCGTGACCAGCCAAATCGACAGCCGCGTGATCCTCGACATCCCCGGCGCGGAGCGGCTGCTGGGCAAGGGGGACATGCTCTTTATGTCGCCGGACGCCTCGAAGCTGGAGCGGCTACAGGGCTCGTGGGTCGGCGACAGCGAGATTCAGCGCATTGTGCAGTATTGGAAGGGGATTCGCCAGTACGGCGGGGGGTTGGGCGAAGGCGGTCTGGGCGAAAGCGCTTTGGGCGACGCGGCTTTTGGCGCGGACGATCCGTTTGGGTCGAGCAGCGCGGCGGAGAGTGCGCTCTACAGTTTACCCCAAGGCAGCGCGCCCAGCGATGTTGCGGTTGACCTGGCCCTGCAGCCCAACGCCCAGGGCAAGACTCAGCCGTTCACGCCCAAGCCCGCGCCCAAATCCGCCAAATCCAATCCGCGCACCCAGCCGCTCACCACCTCGACGACCGTACCGGTAATGCCCGACCCGTTCCAGGGCAGCACCCAAGCGCCGCTGCTCGAGCAGGTCGAGCAGATGCAAAAGGAGGAGGCGCGCGACAATTTGTTTGACGAAGCGGTGCGCGTCGTGCAGCAGAAGGGGCGCGGCTCGGTGAGTTTGCTACAGCGCGAACTGCGCATCGGCTACAACCGCGCCAGCCGCTTGGTGGATGACTTGGAGGAGGCGGGCGTGCTGGGTCCGGATCAGGGGGGCAGCCGCGGGCGGGACGTGCTGGTTGGCGGGCCGGGTGGCTCGCAGAGAGCACAGCCGCAAGGTCGAGAGGTGGAGGAGGAGATGCCCGCGCCGCGAATTATTGGCGGAGACGCGGACGATGTCGAGGAGAGTGCGCCGCGGGTTTGGTTTTAGGTGATTGCTCGGCCTTGATCAAAAAGAGCCCAAGGGTTTTAAAACCCTTGGGCTCTTTTTGATCCCTGCTTACCCCACAACCGCCATCTCCGCCCGCCACGCGTCGGCGATCCGCGAGAAAATATCCGTCTCCGTCACCATGCCGACGACCTGCACGCCGCACAGCCCACCGCTCTCCTCGCTGGCCTCCACTACCGGCACGCCGCCAATTTTGTGGTCGACCAGCGTAATCGCCAGCTCGCCCACCGTGGCCTCCGGCCCAATGGTGATCACGTCGCTGGTCATCACGTCTGCCACCGTCAGCCACTCCACCTCGACGCCCGGCTCGTAGCTGCTGAGCACGCTGCCCGCCGTCTCCGCCTCCAGCACGTCTGCATCGGTGATAATCCCTACAAGACACCCTTCGTCATCCACCACGGGCAGGCGGCGCACGCCAAATTCCTCCATCAGCTGCGCGGCATCCACGGCCAGCGCATCCGGCTCCACCGTCACGGCGGGGCTCGTCATAACTTCTCGAATTTGCAGGTGGTGCATGTGGTGCTCTCCCTTTCTGGAAGCGGTTGATGTGGCGAGTAAGTGAGAAGAAAGTGGTCAAAGGTGGCGCGGCTATTATACCCGAAAAAGGGCGAAGCGCGTAATGGGTGTCACGTGTCATAAATTTTTAACAAAGTTGACAGCCCGCCTCTTTAGCCCTACAATATGGGTCTATACGAAAAATTATTCGTGCGTTTCCCGCACGGCTTCGCCCCAAAAGGAGTTACCCGTGAGCAGTTCTTCACCTGCAACGACATCAGCCGCCATCGACGAAATCGACGTGAGCCAGGACAAAGCGCCCGCCGCCGAGCCGCTGCCGGAACTCGCCCCGCCCTTGCGCGCTGACAGCGCGCTGGGCAATGCTGTGCGCGCCTTTGATGAGTACATGGCGCGCAAGGGCTTTAGCGACAACACGATCAAGGCCTTTCGCAACGATCTCAAGATTTTGCTGACCTTTATGGAGCCCTCGACCAAGCTGCTCCACATTACGCACGCGCACATCGAAGAGTTTCTGCAGTGGATGCAGAGCGAGCGCGGTCGCCCGTGCAGCGCCAAGACGCTGGCGCGTCGCATTACCACGCTCAAGGTTTTTTTTGGCTGGCTGCACAATACCAACATCATCGGCACGGACCCGGCGGAGCCGGTGGTGCAGCAGTCGGTGCGCACGCCGCTGCCCAAAATTTTAACGGACAAGGAAGTCGCCAGCCTGCAGCGCACGGCGCAGGATTCCCTCTTTGACAGCGAGAGCGCGGACGCGCGCCCCTATGTGCTGGTGAGCCTGCTGCTGCAAACGGGCATCAAGAAGGCCGAGTGCGCCCGCCTCGCCGTTGCCGACGTGGACGTGAGCAATCCGCAGTCGCCCGAAGTGGCCGTGCGCTACGAGGACGAGCGCTACGCCCACAAGAATCGGCGGCTGCCGCTCAACCCCAACTTTGTCTCCGCCTTTGAGGATTACCTGGCACAGTACAAACCCGAAGGCGTGCTCTTTGACTGCACGCCGCGCAATCTGGAGTACGTGCTGGACGAAGTTGGCCAAAAGGCGCGCGTGCGCAGCGCCCAAGTCGGCTTTGAGACGCTGCGCTGGACGAGCGCCGTGCGCGATTTTCGCACGGGGATGCCCGAAGAGCAGCTGCGTAAAAAGATGGGGCTGACGAAGATTTCCTGGCGCGAAACGCGCGAAAAGATTTACAAGCTAGCGGGGCGGGGCAGTTTGTGAGCAGGAGTCGATAGCTGGAGAGCACCGGCGCTCATTGTTTGAACAGCCGCCATTTAAGCTTGGTGCACGGCCAGCCACTGCTCTACATCCCGCAGCTCCGCCTGCGACACCACGTGCGGAATGGCATATTCGCGATAGGTAACGTCCATCTCGCGCTCGCGCAGAAAGGCCTGTGTGGCCTCCATATCCGCTGGCGTGAGGAGCGGATCGCGCGTGCCGTAGCCGAGAAAGAAGGGCTTGCCGCGCAGGTGAGCCGCGCTGGTCGCCAGCGGCTGGACTTCCTTTAGCAGCGAGCCGCTCAGGGCAACGGCCCCGGCGATCAGCTCCGGGTAAATTAGCGCAAAGGCCGTGCTCAGCGCTGCCCCTGGCTGTAGCCGACCAGGAAGACGCGCTCCGGATCGGCGTCGTAGCGTTCGAGCGCGCGCAAAATCAGCGCGGCGACTAGATCGAGGCTCTGTTGAAGTTCTTCCACGCGGAAGTTGATTTGCCCATTTGTCGTGTCGATGGGAAACCAGGCAAAGCCGCCGGTTGGGTGGGCATGTGGCGCACGCGGCGCGATGTAGATGTAGGGCCCGTTGAGCTGCACATTGACGAGCGTGTCAATCTGGCGCTGGTCACTGCCGTAGCCGTGCAGGCCGATCAGCAGCGGTGGTCGCGTGTCCGGCGCGTGGATCGGCGCGTGAATTTTTTGAACGCGTATCGGCGTTCCGTTGATTTGCTCCATGTAGACATTAGTGGACAGCAGTTCGGTGCGGGTCAGTAAGTTGGCAAAGGTTGCACCGATTTGGTTAAGAACACTCATGATGTGGCTCCTGAAATTTCTGAACAGCTGCTCTTTCTCTACCCCACCAGCAAGCAGGATGAGTTGTCAGCCAATGGGTGTTTAGGAATGGCAATTATGTCGTCTGGTCAACAAGGTGAGCCGGTCGCCCGCTGCTCTCCACGCGTGGAGAGCAGGGAATTGGGGGAGGGGAGGGGTTGACCCCAACCGGTGTGCTTATTTCCTTGGATTGGCCTTGATCAATTGTCGTTCCTTATTGTGATGATGTAAGTTGATGATGTAAGTTGAGGTAAACAAAAGAGGAAGCCAACTGGCCATCCTCTTTTGTTTACTTCAGATGGGGTTTGCAGCCGCGCGAGGAGAAGAAATCTATTCATTACCGAAAGATTTCCCGCTCAGCCCCAAAGCGACCATTGAGCGAGCGAAAGAAACGCTATGCCGTCGCCAACTGCTTCTGCTTTCGCGGGTGAATCTTGTCCGTCTCGGCATAGTACTTCAGCTCTTCCAGAATTGTATCGGCACTCTTCGCCAGCTGCCGCTTCATGATCGGCCCCATCAGCTGCGAGAAGACGGGCAGCAGATCCCCCTTGAGATGCATGTGGACGACGGAACGGTTGTCGTCTCTGGCTTCGATGCGCCAACTGTTGCCCATCTGCCGGACGAAAAAGGGCATCTTCTCGACTTCGGCGACGTAGCTCAAGGCGCGGCGGCGTTCGTCGTACTCGGTGATCGTCTCTTTGGCGTCGCCAAAGCCCGATGTCGAGCAGACGCGGCCCTCACCGGCTGGCAAATCGGGGTTCGGCTTCGAGCTGGGTACTTCGCTCGTCCAGTCGCCGACGTTGTTGTAATCCTCGCCGATGATTTGCCACAGCTTGTCCGCCGAGGCGTTGATGGTGAGTTCTCGTTTGACTTGCATAATTGTTATCCTTTGTTAGTTATGAAATTCGTGTTTTCAGCGCAGGGGACGCGGAGAGCGCAGGGAGATGAGAGGCTTTTCTCCACGTACTCTGCGTTGGCCTACTTCACGGCAGGAACTGTGGCGTTTCGACTCGCTCCACCGGGAACTGAATCTCGACCACGGTCTCGTCATCCCGACCGGGCAGCGGCGGCTGCAGAAAGACTTCGCGCGCCGGTCCATTGAATTGGTAGCCATTTGCCTCGACCCACGTGCCAATCGCTCCGTAGCTAAGACAGCCATTCTCGAAGACGCCCAGCCGCATTGAGGTTGCAGCCGTCTCCATCGGCTCCAGCTCGCGTACGGCCATCGTTGCGCCGCTCGTCAGCGGGACAGTGATCTCCTCTTGGCGCAGGTAAGGAAAGCCGATTTCGACATCCACATTTTCCACGGCGAACGAGTCGCCGTGCATGATCACAATCATGTGGCCAATGGCCTTTGCGCCGACTTTCTCCGGCAGCAGTCGGTGCATCTCCGCAACGAGCGGTAGGGCATCGAAGACATCCGCGCAGGTTTTGCGCAGCGAGAGAAAGCGCTGGGCCGGAATCGATTTGACGACCACGTCCATCTCCTGCATGTCGCCCTCGGCATCGATGTGGCGCAAGCGGGATTCAATGGTGCGCAGGCGTGCGATCTCCTCCTGTACCTGCTGCTCCACCTGTGCGCGCTTGAGCGTGAACATGCCGCGGATTTCGTCAGCCGGGACATCGTCGCGGAGCAAACGCGCAATCTGCTCCAGCGATAGCCCCAGCTCCTTGAGCGCGAGAATGCGGTTGAGCGTTGGCAGCTGCTGGGCGCTGTAGCGGCGGTAGCCCGTCCACTCGTCGACGCTCTCCGGCGTGAAGAGGTCGATGCGGTCGTAGTAGCGCAGCAGGCTGGCTGGCACCTGGGCGATCTTCGAGAATTCTCCAACGGTAAACATGGGTGGCTCCGTTCTTCACCTGCTCAGTTGTCATGACCAATGCAGTGTAAACCTGTAACCCGCTTCAATGTCAAGGGGCAATTTTGAAATTCGTAGAAATTCGCTGAGAGCGCGGAGCAGATTGCGGCGGGGAAGCCAGCGGTGTTCCATCACGGAGACGCGGGGGGCCGCAGAGAGAAGAGAATAAATAAAAGGTCGAAAATCACAGAACCCCAGCCGAGTGGCTGGGGTTCTGTGATTTTTTGCAAAAACAAGCGTAGATCACGCCAGCATCAACGCCTGCATGGGCTACCTTCCCACCCCCCTGACCCAACGAACGTTGGGTTACAGACAAGCACATACCTATTAAGATAGAGATAAAGCAACGAAACTTTTGCGGCGGAAGAGAAACAGCATCATGCAAACACAAAATTTAGAGAATCACCAGTACGACATCGCCATCATCGGCGCGGGCATTGGCGGGGCGACGCTCGCCAGCATTCTGGCGCGCAACGGGCTGCGCGTGCTCGTGCTGGAGGCGAAGAGCCACCCCCGCTTTGCGATTGGCGAATCGATGATCCTCGAAACGTCCGAGATGATGCGCGCCACCGCCGAGCTCTTTGACGTGCCGGAGCTGGCCTATTTTAGCTCGGAGAACTACCGGGCGCAGGCGGGCACGTCGCACGGCGTCAAGCGCCACTTTGGCTATCTCTACCACCGCCCCGGCCAGCCGCAGCAGCTCGGCGAAAGCCTGCAAGCCGTGATCCCCAAGCGGCCACACGGCCACGAGCTGCACCTCTACCGCCAGGATGTCGATGCTTACCTGACGGCTTGTGCGGTCAAGTACGGCGCGACCGTTTTGCAAAACACACCCGTGCAAGAAGTTGATTTCGATGACGCAGGCGTCACCATCAGCGCCAGCGGCGACACCTTCCGCGCGCGCTACATCGTCGACGCCGCGGGCTTTCGCTCGCCGCTGGCGCAAAAGTTCGAGCTGCGCGACTTCGACCTGCAAACCCACGCGCGCGGCTTGTTCACCCACATGGTCGGCGTGCCCTGCTACCACGAGACGGGTGCGGCCCAGCGCGACTACGGCATCCCCTTCCGCATGAGCGAAGGCACGCTGCACCATCTCTTCGAGGGCGGCTGGCTCTGGGTCATCCCCTTCGACAACCACGACAAAGCGACCAATCCGCTGACGAGCGTCGGCCTGCTGCTCGATCCGCGCATTCACCCCGCGCGCGAGGAGGTATCGCCGGAGCAGGAATTCTTTGACTTTGTCGAACGCTACCCCGGCATGGCCGCCCAGTTCGCCAACGCCCGCGCCGTGCGACCGTGGACGCGCGCCGGTCGCATTCAGTACGCCTCCAAACAAATTGTTGGCGACCGCTGGGCGCTGCTCGGCCACGCCGCGGGCTTTATCGATCCGCTCTTCTCCAAGGGATTGTACACCACCTTTATGAGCGTCGCCGTGCTCGCGGATCTGCTGCTGGATGCACAAGCCGATGGCGACTACTCCGCCGCCCGCTTTGCCCCACTGGAGCAGATAACCCAGCGCTTTATCCGGAACAACGACAGGCTGGTCGCCAACTGCTACAAGTCGTTTGGCCACTACAAGCTCTGGGTTCCCATGTCCGTGCTCTGGCTCACGGGGGCCTACACCGAATACGTCAAGCTCAACACGATTCGTGCCGAAGCGAGCGACCGCGCGAGCTACTTTGCCGAAGCACGCAAGCTGCGCTTGATCGGCGGCGGCTTTGACGAGTTCGATCGCATTGCCGAGCAGGTCTACGCACTCATCGAGGCCGTCGACCCGCACGACGAGGCCGCCGTCGATGCCACGGTGGCGCAGATTCGTGCGTTGCTGAACGGCGTGTCGTGGATGCCGCTGCCCTTCCGCGCGATTCTGGCGGGCAAGAATCACCTGCCGCGCACCAAAATCCGGCTGGATTTGTTTCAGAAAACACAGGGCTTCCTGCGCGACGGCGCCTATCGCGCGCACTTCTTTGGCAATCATTCGATGCTGGATGTGGTGAAGGGCTTTGTGGACGAGACGCTGCACTACTCCGCGCCTGCGCTGGCGCTGCGGCGGCGGCTGGGTTGGGGCGGGGCAAAGTGAGGGAAAAATTGCTTGGCAATCCCTCCAAATCTAGCAGTTCCTCAAATCGACTCTCCAGCGTCTTCCAACCCGATTTTACCACGCAATCCGCAGCAGCGACGCCGCCGCCTCCGGCGCAAAAGCGTCGCCGAATCACCCGCGCGGGCACGCCGCCGACAGTCGTATGCGGCGCGACACCCTTCGTCGCTACCACACCTGCGCTGGCGACGGCCCGGTACCGACCGACATGCCGGGCATAATCGTCGCGGCATGGCCCAGCCAGATTGCACTGTGGTCGGCACTGGGGTCGGCACAATCGCCTCACTGCCCACCCGCCTCGTTTTTGGCCAACCCCTCCGCCGCTCTAGTCATCAACGCCCACCCCGCCTCGACGTCCACCCGCTCCGTCGAGTACGCGCCGATGCTGACGCGCGCCATCCAGCGACCGTCCAGCGTGGCGGACGTGAGGTAGGCGCCGCCGGAGCGATTGACCGCATTAACCCAGGCCAGCGTGTGGCGATCCAGTGCGTCGCCGGATAGGCCCGGCGGCTCGTGGCGCACGCAGAGCGTTTGCAGCGGCACGGGGGCCAGCACGCGCCAGTCCGGTCGACCCGCTACCTGCTCAACCAGCCACTGTGCATTCTCCAAATCCCGCCGCAGCCGCGCCTGTAGGTTGGCCACGCCCTGCTCGCGAATCAGCGCCCACAGCTTGAGCGCCCGAAAGCGTCGACCGAGCGGAATGCCCCAGTCGCGGTAGTTTTTGACCTCATCATCCGCAGCGCTTTGTAGATAGCTTGGATTCGTGCCCATCACGCGTACCAAGTGCTGCGGATCGCGGACGTAGTAGAGCGTGCAGTCGAAGGCTGCGCCCAGCCACTTGTGCGGATTGACGACCAGCGAGTCCGCCCGCTCGACCCCTTCCCACATCCAGCGACATTCCGGCAAAATCATCGCCGACCCAGCGAGTGCAGCGTCGACGTGGAGCCAGAGGCCGTGGCGTTCGGCCATCTCCGCCATGGCGTCGACCGGGTCGAGCGCGGTCGAGGTCGTCGTGCCCGTGGCGGCGACGAGGGCGCAAGGGCGCTTGCCCGCGGCGATGTCCGCGGCGATGGCGGCGTCGAGCGCGGCGGGATCGACCGCGAAATTTTGGTCGGCGGCGATGGTGCGCACGTTGTCGCGGCCAAAGCCAGCGAGCAGCGCGGCCTTGTCGACGGAGCTGTGGCTGTATTCGGAAACGTAGACGGTGAGCGGCTGGGCTTCGGCCTGCAGGCCACCGCGGGCCAGGCTGTAGTCGGTGCTGCGCTCGCGGGCGCAGAGCAGCGCCAGCAGCGTGCTGGTGGAGGCCGTGTCCTGGATCACGCCGCTCCAGCCGTCCGAGAGGCCCAGCATCTGGCGCATCCAATCGGTGGCCACTTCCTCGACTTCGGTCAGTGCGGGCGCGGACTGCCACGAGAGGCCGAGCGCGCCCAGTCCCGTGCTCAGGTAGTCGCCGAGCACGCTGCTCAACATCGAGTTGGCGGGAAAATAGCCAAAGAAGCGCGGGTGCTGAAAGTGGGAAAGGCCGGGCACGATTAGCTCATTGACATCGCACAGGATTTGATCGAAGGGCTGCGGCTCCTGCGGCGGCGCGTCCGGCAGCCCCGCCTTGATTTGCCCCGGCTGGACGGTTGACATAACGGGGCGCTGCTCGAGATTGGTGCGGAAATCGGCCACCCAGTCGATTAGCTGGTGTCCCGCTGTGCGGAATTCTTCTGGAGTCATGGAGAGTAGAAAGATTGAAGGATGAAGGTTAGAGATTGGGTAGATGGTGGATCGGGTTAATGTGCCGGGCACATCTGGCTGATGAAGGGTGATGACACGCTGCCCGGCGTTTCGCGCTACGTTCCGCTCACTTCACGGGCAAAGTCGAAAAACGCCTGCTTGCGCTCGGTGTTCAGCCCCCAGTTGACCGGGACGGACTGGTAGCCGTCGCGGTAGTTGTTCTCGCCGGGGTCAAAGTAGCCCCAGGAGGCGTAGCGGGAGAGCGCGGCGAGCATGTTGTTCTGGGGCTGGTCAAAGTCAAAGTGGTCGTCTTCGTTAAAGAGGATCGGCATCGGTCGATAGCCATCGACGGCGCGCGTCTGGTCGACCATTTCGGCGATGCGGTTGGGATCGCCGACGCCGTTGCCGTGCAGCAGCAGAAAATCCGAGGTGCGCACTACGTTTTCCAGCGGCACAAAGCCGCCGCCGTAGCTCGTCCCCACCAGCAAGCGCCGTCCATCGGCGGTGATCGCCTGGGCGCGCTCGATCAGCTCGTGGACGCGGTGGGGCTGGAGAATTTCGTGCTCGTATTTTTTTACGTTGCACTCGTTGTTGATTTCCAACAGCACGTGCTCATCGCCCCTGTCGAGCACCTAATTGACCGCATTGCCCACGGCGCGGATGATGGCCTGCTCGTCGCGCAGTCGCTCATCCTGGCCAAAGTAAAAGAGGCCGAGGATAGCGACCATGCCCAGTTCATCCAGCCGAGCCAGCACGCGGCCCATGCGCTCGGCGTAGGCGGGCACGAGCGCGCCATCCGCGTCAAAGCCGCTGTTGTGCCAAGGCTGCTCCTGGCTGTAGCCCTCCGGACTGCCGCCCTGGAAGTTGACCGTCACCGCCAGCACGCCGTGGTCGCGGTAAATTGGGAGCATCTCTAGAAATTCGCGCAGGTTGCGCTCGGCGTCCCACTCACCGGTGTCGGGGTAAGCCCAGCGGGGGCGCGTCTCCGGATTCTCATCGTCGAAGGTGGCCTGCACCATGCGCGTGTTGAGCAGCAGCCCTTCGATTGGGTGATCTTGCCCATTTTGGGTAAAGGTGCGGCCCGCGTAGGTCGGCTGGCCGTCGAGGTGGAATTGGTCGTCGTGAATGGTAATGTGCGTCATAAGGAATTTTGCTCAACGAAGGATGCGAAAGGGCACGAAGAATTCTTCGTTGATCTTTGCCTTCGCGCCTCTTCGCGCCCTTCGTTGATCGCCTTCTATTTTGGTTGATATATTTTAAGGCGAGCTGTTGAAACTTAACCCGCCGCCTTCTGAGCCAATTGTCTCCCTGGTAGTATAACAAAAAGTGGACGCGACACAAAGCCTTCTTTAACCAACCCGCCATCGCTGGTATAATGGCCCGACCAATTTCTGGCGTTTTTCTAAGCACTTCGATTTGAAAGAAACCCTATGGCTACCCCAACCCTGGAACAGACTTCCTCCCATCCCTACACCCTTTCGGCCTGGTCGCTGGACGAACTGCTGCCGGAGAACAACGAGGCCGACATTCAAGCGCGGCTGGACGATTTGGAGCAGGCCGTGCAGGCCTTTGAGGCGCGGCGCGATGCGCTGGACGCCGCGATGCCGCCCAGCGCGCTGATCAGCCTGCTCGAGCAGTACGAAACCATCTGGGAGCGTCTCCTCACGCTCTATGCCTACGGCTCGCTCTGGTTCGCCGCCGATACCCAATCCAGCCCGGCGCTGACGTTCCAGAATCGGATGCAGCAGGTGTCGACGGATATTCAGAATCGCCTGCTCTTCTTTAGTCTCTGGTGGAAAGAGTTGAGCGACGAAGAAGCCGCGCGTCTGTCGCCATCCAGCGAGGAGAACGGCGACTTTCGCCACTACCTGAGCGACCTGCGCCGCACGCGACCCTTCACGCTCGACGAAAAATCCGAGCAGCTGATCAACATGAAGGACAGCAGCGGCATCAGCGCTGTTGTAACGCTCTACACCATGTTGACCAACCGGCTGGAGTTTACGCTGGAGATCAACGGCGAAACCAAGACGCTGACGCGCGGCGAAGTGCGCAGCTTTTACTACTCGCCGGAGCCCAAGCTGCGCGCCGCCGCCTACCAGGAGCTCTACCGCGTCTACGGCGACGAGGCCAAAGTGCTGGCGCAAATCTACGTCAACCGCGTGCGCGATTGGCACAACGAAAATGTGCAGGTGCGCGGCTACGATTCGCCGCTGGCCGTGCGCAACGTCGCCAACGACCTGCCGGACGCCGCGGTGGAGGCGCTGCTCGACGCCTGCGCGCAGAACGCCCACCTCTTTCACCGCTACTTCAAGCTCAAGGCCCAATGGCTGGGTATGGACAAGCTGCGCCGCTACGACATCTACGCGCCGCTCACCCAATCCGAGCGCGAGCTGCCCTACCCGGAGGCGGTCGACATGGTGCTGCAAAGCTTTGCCAAATTTGATGGTCACGTGGCCGAGCAGGCCGAGCGCGTCTTCGCGGACAATCACATCGATAGCGAAATTCGCAAGGGGAAGCGCAGCGGGGCCTTCTGCTCCACCGTTACGCCCAGCTTGACGCCCTACGTGCTGATGAACTACACAGGCAAGGTGCGCGACGTGGCGACGCTGGCCCACGAGCTGGGCCACGCCATCCATTCGATGATGGCTGAGGAGCACTCGATTCTGACGCAGCACGCGGTGCTGCCGCTCTGCGAGACGGCCTCCGTCTTCGCCGAAATGCTGCTCACCGAGCGGCTTCTGGAGCAAGAGCAAGAGCCGCTGGCTCGCCGCGATCTGCTGGCTACCACCATCGATGACATCTACGCCACGGTGTTGCGCCAGGCCTTCTTTGTACGCTTTGAGCGCGATGCTCACGCGGCCATTCTAAACAACGCCTCGCCGGACGAGCTGCACGCGCTCTACCTTGAAAATCTGCGCGAGCAATTTGGCGACAGCGTCGAGATTGCGGATGAATTCATGTACGAATGGGTGAGCATCCCGCATATCTATCACACGCCCTTTTACTGCTACGCCTACAGCTTTGGGCAGCTGCTCGTGCTCTCGCTCTACCGCCGCTACCAGCGGGAGGGCGATGCGTTCAAGCCGGGTTATTTCCGAATGCTGGCCCACGGCGGCTCGGCGCGCCCGGAGCAAATTCTGCACGAAGCTGGCATCGACGCCACGGACCCGGCCTTCTGGCAGCAGGGCTTTGACGTGATCCGCGACCTAATTGACGAGCTGGAAGCGATTGAGCTCTAGCGCCTTTACCCGTCAGTTGCCTTGCACAAAAGGGAAGAGGGGCTGGTCGTTCCAGACTCTTTTCCCCTTTTGTAAAAATTTCTACCGTTCTGTACTCTTCACCAAATTGCGGGAAGCCGAGCGATGCGCTATTATGTATTCTCCCTTACACAACTGGCCGCATGCAGGACAGCGCTTATCGTTTACTCACCATCAATTCGTCAACATTCTTCAACTCCGTGATCTGACCCTTGGTGGTCTCACCCTTGGTAGTCTGACCCTTGGCGGTCTCACCCCGGTGATCTCACTCCGGTGGTCACACAGTGGGCAAACGCTGTGAACGTTCTTTACTTGGGCCAAAAAATCGCTGTTGCTGCCGAGCTGCAAGCCGTCCTCGCGCAGCCCTGCTTCGCTGATTCAATCTCCTCAACGTCGAACTCAATCATTGAGTTTGCGCGCGTCTCCAGCCAAAAGCACGCGCTGGCTGCCATGAAGCGACAGCCACCCCACGTGCTAATCGTCGAAATGAACCCGCAGCCCGGCAGCCGCGCCGATTTTTTGCGCACCGTGCGCTATCGCTACGCTGCGCTCGCCGTGGTCGCCATTGGCGAAAGCGAGCCCCATGGTCAGAGTCAATTTGATGGCTGGCTGCCGCTGCCGCTGGCGACATCGCACGTGCACCAAACAATGGCCACGCTCGATTCGCGTCACGGCGAGCATTGGGTGGGGGATGAGCGGCTGCGGCTCAACCTCAACACGCGCGAGGTACGGACAACGCGCGGCGCGGCACAGCTCAAGCCCAAGGAAGCGGCGCTGCTGCGCCTGCTGATCCAGCGGCACGACCGCGACGTGACGCGGCGCGAAATCATGCAGGAAATTTGGGAGACGTCTTACGTGGTGGATACGCGCACGCTGGATGTGCACGTGCGCTGGCTGCGCGAAAAAATCGAGGCGGACCCCGCCCACCCCGCCCTGCTGGTAACGGTGCGCAACGTGGGCTACCGACTCGATCTGGAGAAGGCGTGAGCAGATTTCGCTGGTCTTTGTTTGGCGCTCACCCCTAGCCCCTCTCCCTCTCTGTTTATCAAGCGGGCGATGTCACGGAAGAGCCGCCAAGTTGACGAGACAACAGAAGCCCCCTCCCTGCTGGCGGGGAGGGGGTTGGGGGTGGGGTTTTGCCTGGCCCGCGATGCGTTGAGCCCCACCGGCGGCTTGTAGGTAAAGGTAAGCAGAATGGGAGAGGGGGATCCGGCTCACTTCCAGGAGTTTAACCCCTCTCCCAAAACAAGAGAGAGGATCTGGCGCCCTTCTCCGACCCTGGGAGAAGGGCTGGGGATGAGGGCATAAAACGGCTCACCCGCGGCTGCGATGCACCTCGATGATGTTGGGCAGCCGCGAAATTTTGGTGAGGATGCGCGTCAACTGCGCCGCATCCTTGATTTCGAGCGTGGCGTTGATCAGCGCGGTGTTGTCCGAGTGGCCGGTGAGCGCTTTCACATCGCCCATGTTGATATTCTCCTGGCTTACCAGCTCCGAAAAGTCGCGCAGCAGCCCTGTGCGGTCAAAGGCCTTGACCTGAATCCGCACGGGGTAAATGGCCTCTGTTTTCCCCCACTTGATTTCCAGCAGACGCTCGCTGCTGCCCCGGCTCAGGGCCGAGGCAATGTTGGCGCAGTCTCGCCGGTGAATCGAAATGCCGCGGCCCTGCGTTACGTAGCCCACGATCTCGTCGCCCGGCACGGGGTGGCAGCAGCCTGCAATGGTCGTCATCAAGCCCTCTATGCCGTCCACCACCACATCGCCGCCGCTGCCGTCCGCCGGTGATCTGGGGCGACCGGAGCGCGTGTACTCCTGGCTGGGGTGGCTGAGCAACTGCTCCAACTGCTGGGCGTCCGTTAGCAGCTGGGGCGGTTCCTGCTCCCGCTGCTCCTGCTCCAGCAGCTTCTGCGCAATGTGCTGGAGGCTAACGTCGCCGTAACCGATGGCGGCCAGGAAATCGTCCGTCTTCTCGTAGCTAAAAATTTTGGCGGCGGCGTCAAAGCTTGTGTTGAAGGCCAGTCGCTTGATCTCGCGTTCCAGCGCGGCGCGCCCTTGGTGGATATTTTCCTCGCGCGCCTGCCTGCGCAGCCATGCGCGAATTTTGCCGCGCGCGCGCTGTGTCGCCACGTATTCCAGATTAGGGTTGAGCCAGTCCCGGCTCGGCCCGCCCCGCTTGGCCGTGATAATCTCCACCTGCTCGCCCGTGCGCAGCTTGTAATCCAGCGGCACCAGCTTGCCGTTAATCTTCGCGCCGCGGATGCGGTGCCCGAGGTCGGTGTGGATGTGGTAGGCAAAGTCGATGGGCGTGGAGCCGGCGGGCAGGTCGAGCACGTCGCCCTTGGGGGTAAAGACGTAGACGCGGTCGTTGAAGATGTCCGTCTTGAGCGCGTCCACAAACTCGTCCGCCGAGCGCACGTCCTGCCGCCACTCCATAATGCGGCGGAACCACGCGATCTTATCCATGTAGGCGTTGTTGTGGCGCGATTGCTCCTTGTAGCGCCAGTGGGCCGCGATGCCGTACTCCGCAATGACGTCCATCTCTTTCGTGCGAATCTGCACTTCCATCGGCTGGCCGCTGGAGCGCCGCAGCACGGCCGTGTGCAGGCTCTTGTACATGTTGTCCTTGGGGTTGGCGATGTAGTCGTCAAACTCGCCGGGGATGGGCCGCCACATGCTGTGCACCACGCCCAGGGCCGCGTAGCACTGGTGCTCATCCTGAACGACAACGCGGAAGCCGTGGATGTCGTAGATGCGGTCAAAGTTGAGCCCCTTGCGCTGCATTTTGCGCCAAATGGAATAAATGTGCTTGGGGCGCCCCTTGACTTTGGCCTCGATGCCGTGCTGCTTGAGTGCAGCCTCCAACTCGGCCTTGGTGCTGGCCACCCACGCCTCGCGCTCGGTACGCTTGGTTGCCATCTGCTTGGCAATTTGCTGATACGTGGTCGGCTCCAGATAGCGAAAGCTTTTGTCCTCCAACTCCCACTTGAGGCTCCAAATGCCCAAACGATTAGCCAGCGGCGCGTAGATTTCCAGCGTCTCGCGGGCCACCCGGCGCTGCTTGTGCTCGGGTACTTTGCCCAGCGTGCGGATGTTGTGCAGCCTGTCCGCCAGCTTGATCAACACCACGCGCGGATCGTCGTAAATTGCCAGCATCATCTTGCGCAGCGATTCGGCCTTCGCGTCCGCCACCACCTCCATTTCGCCCCGCTCTTTCACAAACTGATCGATCTTCTCCAGCTTGGTCACACCGTTGACGAGCTGCGCCACCGTCTCACCAAAGTGGCGTTCGATATAGTCGACGTTAAAGGGCGTATCCTCGGCGACATCGTGCAGCAGCCCGGCGGCGAGCGTGTCAGCGTCCATGCGCAACGTTTCGGAGAGAATCTGCGTGACCGTCAGCGGGTGGAAGATGTAGCCTTCCCCGCTCTGGCGCATCTGGCTGGCGTGGGCGTGGCTGGCTAGGATGTAGGCGCGAAAAAGCATCTGGCGCGCCTGGCTCGAAAGGGGCTTGGGCAGCTTGGAGAAAATCTCGTGGACTTTCTGCTGCTCCGCCTCGCTCGGCTCGATGGTGATGTAGCCGCTGCCGTCGACGCAGGGCAGCGGTGGCATGGCGCGCACGGCCTCCATAAACGAGTGCGGGTTAGACAGGCGAGCTAGATCGAACTCGATATCCAATTCGGTTTTTCCCGTCGGCTCGACTGATGTTGCGGCGGGGCGAACAATTTCTCCTGTCTTCGTTTCTGTTTTCTCTACGGCCACCATCTGCTGCGTCATATTGCCTCCTCCCGGCGCGGCCCATCGCCACGTCTAAGCCCTAATTATACGACTTTCGGCTTGTGATGACAACCGCCGAAAATCTACGGTTGCAAGGCGCTTTGGAGGTGAACTGCCGCGGCAACCCAGCGTTGCGGGAAATGCTTCGTGAGCGGAAGGATAATCGGCATTATTCTTTGAGAAACGCGTTCACGAGCGCCGCAATATCAGCTTCCGGCTGAGCGGGCGGCGGGGCATCAACATCCACCCAGTGGACGGCTGCCATGCGCCGAAACCACGTCGACTGGTGGCGCACAAAGCGGTGTGTCTCCGTTTTGATGCGCGCCACGGCGTCATCCCACGCCAGTTCACCGCGCAGAAAGCGGGTGATTTCGCGATAGCCGAGGCTCGTCATCGCGGGCAGGCGCACTTCGTAGCCCGCGTCCAGCAGCCCCTGCGTCTCCGCGACCAAGCCCGCCTCAATCATGGCGTCCACTCGCTGGTCGATGCGTGCGTAGAGCGAATCGCGCTCGCGACGCAGGCCAATCTGCAGGACGCGATAGGGCGGCGGCTCGCTGCCCTCCAAATCGACTTTGGATTGCCCCGTACTTTCATAAATTTCGATGGCGCGCATCACGCGACGCGGGTTGAGACGGTCGATCTGGGCCGCCGTTGCCGGGTCGATGCGCTGGAGCCAGGCAAAGAGCGCCCCGCGGCCCTCATCCGTTAGCAGCGTCTCCATGCGCTCGCGCAGCGCCTCGTCCGGCGGCACTTCGGGAATGCGCAGCCCCTCCACCACGGCGCGCTGGTAGAGCGCCGTGCCGCCAACAAGAAAGGGCACGCGCCCGCGAGCGTGGACGGCGTCGATGGTGCGGTAGGCGAGCGTTTGGAACTGGGCAAGGCTCAGGGGATCGTCTGGGTCGCGCAGGTCGAGCAGGTGGTGGGGCACTTGGGCGCGTTCGGCGGGCGTGGGCTTGGCCGTGCCGATGTCCATGCCGCGGTAAAGCTGTCGGCTGTCCGCGCTGAGAATTTCACCGTTGAAGCGCTGGGCCAAGCACAGGCTCAAAGCTGTTTTGCCCACCGCCGTCGGCCCGATGAGTGTAATGAGGGGAGGAAGGGAATGGGTCACGCAGCTACCCCGTCACCGCGCCGCGCACGTGCTCCACATCTAGCAGCCGCCCCGCCCCGTCCATCTGCACGGCGACGGCGTCGATGCGCCAGGGGCCGCGCCAGCCCGTTTCGCGCACGTAGTGGCCCACCACCTCGCGCAGCTTGGCCTGCTTGCGCGGCGTAAACGACTGCAGGGCCGTGCCAAAACGCGTGCCCCGCCGCGTGCGTACCTCCACCGCGACCAGCCAGTCAACAACTTCGCCACCCCGCGAAAAGTCGGGGGCCTGCTCGGTGGCGACAATGTCCAACTCGCCGCGGGGGCAGCGCCAGTTGCGCGCCACCAGCTCAAAGCCACGCTCGGCCAGCGCGTCCGCTGCAATCTGCTCGCCGCGCGCACCGAGGCCACGTCGGGCATCGGTAGCGGTCGCGTTGGTGGACGTGTTGGTGGACGTGTTGGTGAACGTGTTGGCCGGTGCGGTAGACTTTGCGGTCGCGCGGGGCTTTGTCATGGGGGCGTTAATGTTGGGTGGGCGCAAAGAGCGTGCGCGGTTGAGCAATGGGCGCAAAGGTGTGGCGATGAACTGGGCAGGGGCCGTGGGTGGCAATGGCGGCGCGGTGTTGGGCCGTGCCGTAGCCTTTGTGCTGTGCAAAGCCGTAGGCTGGATAGCGCGCGCCAAGCTCCACCAACAGCCGATCCCGATACACCTTGGCCAAAATCGAGGCGGCGGCGACGGAAACCACACGCTGATCGGCCTTGATAAAGCTTTGCTGCGGCAAGTTGACGCTGGGCAGCTTGACCCAGTCAATAATCAGCGCATCCGAGGCAGGTGCAAGGGCAACAACAGCCTCCTGCATGGCACGACGCGTGGCTGCGGCGATGCCAATGCTGTCAATCGTGGCCGCGTCGACGCAGCCAATGGCACAGGCCAGCGCGTGCTGCTGCACCGCATCAAAGAGCGTCTCGCGCCGGGCGGGCGCAAGCTGCTTGCTGTCTCGCACCTGCGACCAGGGCAAGCCATCGGCAGCGAGGACCGTCCCCGGCGGCAGCGCCACGGCGGCGGCAACGACCGGCCCAGCCAGCGCCCCGCGCCCCGCCTCGTCGATGCCAGCTACGCAGCGGTAGCCCTCCGCCCAGCGTGCGCTTTCGTAGGCCAGCGAGGGTCGCTTACTCATTATAAATTAACCCGTTGGTACACGATTCAGGGAAGCCCCGTTCTTTACTGGCGACGTGCCCGCATGTAGAAGACGCTGGTCACGATGCCGAGGACGCCCAGTCCGCTGGCGCTGAAGAAGATCAGGCAGAGGAAGAGCAGCAGTACATTTTCCGTGGTGGGTGCGGTGGCGCTGGCCAAGCTAAAAGCCTGGGCAGGCGTCACGGTCGGCAGCGGCGTGAGCGCGGCGGCATCGGCCTGTGCAACGCCGTTTGCGCCGTCCGTCACGGGCGTTGCCGTCAAAATTACGTAGCCCTGCTGGGCAACCAGCTGCTCAACGTCGCCCTCGGTCAGCGGCGTGCCGGATGCATCGGGCGGCGACAGCGGTGACTCGTCCGATGGTGGCAAATTTGGGTTGTTGACAATCGGCGTGGGCGTGGCGCCGTCCAGGCTGGCGGCGTTGGTCTGACCATTGCTGGCGGCGGTAGCCGTCTGCTGTGCCGAAACAACAGTTTGCTGGGCGGCGGCGAGCGTTTGCGTTGCTGGCACGAGTGTTTGTGTCGCAATAATGCCCTGTAGATTGACGTCCGGCTCGGCAGCCAGCGTGCCTTCAATAGCGACCACGGTCTGCTGGGCGATCTGCTGCGTCTGTTCGGCGGAGACAACTGTCTGCTGTGCCAGGGCAGGGTCGACCGCGGGTGCGCCTGCGCCCGAAGCATTGGCTGCGGCAGTTGCCGTCTGCTGCGCGGGGACGACCGTCGCCTGTGCGGCGGCAAGCGTCTGCTGGGCGGGCACGAGCGTCTGCGTGGCGATGACGCCCTGCTGGACGAGGTCCGGCTGGTTGGTAATCTCGGCTTCCACAGCGGAGACCGTCTGCTGGGCAAACTGCTGCACCTGCTCGGCGGCGACAACCGTCTGCTGCGCCGAAGCAGCGTCGACCGCGGGTGCGTTGGCATCCGCGCTCTGTGCGTTGGCCGCGGCGGTCGCCGTCTGCTGTGCGGGGAAGACCGTCGCTTGAGCGGCGGTTAGCGTCTGCTGGGCGGGCACGAGCGTCTGCGTGGCGATGATGCCCTGCTGGACGAGGTCCGGCTGGTTGGTAATCTCGGCTTCCACGGCGGAGACCGTCTGCTGGGCAAGCTGCTGCGCCTGTTCGGCGGCGACAACCGTTTGCTGCGCCAGGGCAGAGTCGACCGCGGGCGCACCAGCGTCTGCTCCCGCCGCGTTGGCCGTCGCCGTTAGCGGCGCGGCGACGGCCGTCTGCTGCGCCGAGGTGACGGTCTGCTGGGCGGCGGCCAGCGTTTGGGTGGCGGGCACAAGCGTCTGCGTGGCGATGATGCCCTGTAAGTCAACGTCTGGCTCGGCGGTCAGCGTGCCTTCGATGGCGACGACCGTTTGCTGGGCAGATTGCAGCACCTGATTGGAGACGTTGGCCGTCTGCTGCGCCTGAATGACGTCAACGGTGGCCGGTGCAGCGCCAGCGGCCAGTGCCGTGGCGGTAGCCGTCTGCTGCGCGCCAGCGACGCCCGTCTGGGCGGCGGCAAGCGTCTGCTGCGCCGGGATGACGGTTTGCTCGTAAGCGGGCGTCTGTTGAGCCACATCCACCACGGCAGCGGCGGCCGTTTCCGCCGCGACGAGAAGCTGCTGCGCCGCGCTCTGTGTGCCCTCGGCGTCGGGTACGGTGAGCGCCTGCTGGGGCTGCGGCGGCTGTGTAAAGGTTGGGGTGGCCGTGGCGGGCAGCGCGGGCGTGAAGGTAAAGGTCGGCGTGGGCTGTGGGCTAACGGGTATGGCGGTAAAGGTTGGCGGCACTTCGCCCGCGGGGTTGACCGGGCTGTCTGGCCCCTCTGGCGCAGTGATGATCAGCAGCGTAGGCGAGGGGGTTGGCGTGGCCGTGCCGGTGAGCAGGGTCGTATCGGTGATGGTTTGTGCAGGCAGACCTAAATCTGGCGTCGGCGTGATGTTGAGACCGTAGCCGCAGAGGTCAAACAGATCGACGACCGTACCGTCGATGCGGACTTCCTGCAGGCGGAAGCAGTAGGTTTCGCCCGGGTAGAGTGCCTGGTTGGCCAGGACAAAATAGTCCGCACCAAAATTGCTGCCGCCCTGGGCTGGCCGAAAGGCGATCTGGTGATAGGCCGAATCGGGCTCCTGGGTGCGCTTGCACTGGATGCGAAAGCCGGAGAGGTCGCGCTCGCTCAGCGTGGACCACTCCAGCAGAATCTCGCTGGCAGTGGGAACGGCGCGAAAGAAGTCGAGCTCCACGGCGGCGCGCAGAGAATTGGCGTTGGCAAACAGCACGGGCAGCATGGCGGCCAGGGCCAGGACGACCAGCAGCCACTGTCGCCCGCGGGCGCGGAGGTGAAAGGTAAGCCGAGAAAAACGAGATGGGTGCATCACTACGCTATCAATCTTTCGTCATCAGTTGCCCATCATCCATTTCTCGACGAGAGCAAGTTGTAAATAAGTTGTAAAGTTGAAGTAAAGCCAGCCGAGCTAGCCTTGTTGCTGAGCTTCTTGTCACTGAGCTTCTTGTCACTGAGCTTCTTGTCACTGAGCTTGACGCAGCGGCGGGTTGATTGTATCACGCTTTTTTTCTCGTGCCTACCTGCTTTGCGCAACGCTGGGCAAAACGTCTGAAATCGCCCACCAATTCAGTTGGAAGCTGTAGGCACATCGTGGTATTGTAGCATAATCTGCGCAGCGCAACCTTACGGCTCGCTGACGGCTCTATTATCCCAAACCACAGGACTTTGAATGGCAACGCAAACCGTCTCTGCCGCGACAACCCCGTCCGCGTCGCGTGAGCGCGCGGGCCAGCTGGCCGTCGGCTCGTGGGCGCTCTACGATTTGGCCAACACGATCTTCTCCATGAACATCGTGTCGCTCTACTTCTCGCTTTGGGTCGTCAACCAAATGGGCGGCACGGACGCCAGCTACGGCTTTGCCAACAGCTTCTCGATGCTGCTGGTCTTCTTTACCGCCCCCCTGCTCGGCATCCTCTCGGACTGGACGGGCCGCCGAATGCCCTTCCTCATCGCGTCGACCTTGACCTGCGTGACCTTTACGGCGCTGCTCGGCATGGGCAGCCTCAGCACCAGCCTGCGCTACTTTATCATCGCCAACTACATGTTCCAGGTGGGGCTGATTTTCTACGAGCCGCTGCTGATGTCCGTTTCGACGGAAGAAAATCGCGGGCGCATCAGCGGGTTGGGCGTGGGCGTCGGCTACTTTGGCTCGATCATCGGCGTGGGCAGCGGCCTGCTCTTTCTGGACAGCATCGGCTACACCGGGATTTTCCGGTTAACCGCCGCCGTCTTTCTCGTCTTTGCGCTGCCCTGCTTTTTCTTCGTACGCGAACGCAAGCAGCACGCACTGGCGGAGCCCTCCGCTTCCGCAAAATCCGCCTTCGCCTCGCTGCAATCCCTGCGCGACGTGCCGCAGCGCTACTACGGCGGCGTGGTGCGCTTCCTGCTGGGTCGCATCTTTTACGCGGACGCGGCCAACACGGTCGTCGTCTTCATGGGCATCTACGTGACGAACGAAGTGGGCTTTAGCGACTTCGAGGCGCAGATTGTGCTGCTGGTGGCGATTATGGCGGCGGTGGTGGGCGGCTTTGTCTTTGGTCAAGTCACCGATCGCATCGGCCCCAAACGCACGCTGCTCTTTGTGCTGGTGCTCTGGATGCTCGTGATGGCTGGCACGATTTTTGTGGCGGTCGCGCCCGTGCCGCCAGCGACCTTTTGGCCGGTGGCGGCCCTGGCGGGCGTTGCCCTCGGCGGCACGTGGACGGCGGACCGCCCGCTGATGTTTCGCCTCTCTCCGCCCAAATACATCGGTCTATTCTACGGCTTCTACAGCATGGTCGGTCGCTTCGCCGCCGTGATTGGCCCCTTCCTCTGGGGCTGGATCGTGGACGGCCTGGGGCTGGGCCGCCCGACGGCGATTTTTAGCCTGCTCGTCATGCTCGTGATTAGCTTTGCGATTTTGTACAACTTGGACGACAGCCGCCGCGAATGGCCCGCGGAGCTGCAGGCGTAAAGAGAGAACAGGAAGACGGGCGGACAAGAGAACAAGAGAAGCTCGACATGTTTACTTGTGAACAACCGTTAGCGGGCTGGACGTGAGCTGACCAATTGTCCTAACAACCAATTGTCCTAACAATTTGAGGCTCAACCTTTTCCTCAGATAATGCACTCACCCTCTTTTAATCCGCCTCAATCCATTGCTCGTCACCCAATCGTGCGCACCATCATCAAATTCGTCGCCCCCGCGTGGCCCGCAATGCCCGCCGTCAGCACGACGGTGTCGCCCTGGGTGATGTAGCCGGCCTCCCCGGCGGCGTCAATCGCGTCCTCGATGACGCCGTCCATGGTTTCGCGGCGCTCGGCCAAGAGCGTCTGCGTGCCCCACAGCAGCGCCAGCTGGTTTTGCACGCGCGGCGTCGGCGTCACGGCGATGATCGGCGCGCCGGGGCGGAACGACGCAATCAGCTTGGGCGTGGAGCCGCTGACCGTGGGCGCGAGAATGGCCTTGGCGCCCAAATCGTTCACCGTCTGCTTAACGGCGTGGCCGATGGCGCTTTCCGCCGAAGAAGCCTTGGGTTCGCGATAGGTGATCTCCAGTGCTTCGCGGCGGGCGCGCTCGGCTTCGGCGGCGATGCGCACCATCGTGCGCACGGATTCCACCGGGTAATCGCCCGTGGCCGATTCACCGGAGAGCATCACCGCATCCGCCCCGTCAAAGACGGCGTTGGCCACGTCGCTGGCCTCGGCGCGCGTGGGGCGCGGATTCTGGATCATCGATTCGAGCATGTGCGTCGCCACAATGACCGGGCGCACCGCCGCGTGGCACTTGGCAACGATCAGCTTCTGCACCGACGGCACGGCCTCCGCGCTCATCTCGATCCCCAAATCGCCGCGCGCCACCATGATCGCGTCGGACGCCTCGATAATCGAATCGATGTTGCGGATGGCCTCGGGCTTTTCCACTTTGGAGATCACGGGAATCCGCACGCCCTCCGCCGCGTGCTCGCGGATCAGTTCCTTTAATTCGAGCACTTCGTCCGCCGTGCGCACAAAGCTCAGCGCCATCCAATCAACCTGCTGCTCGACGGCAAAGCGCATGTCGGCGCGGTCCTTTTCCGTCAGCGCCGGAATGTCAAGCGACGCATCGGGCAGGTTCATGCCCTTGCGGTCCTTGAGCAGGCCGCCCACGATGACGCGCGTCTGAATTTCACTGTCGCTTTTGCTGACAACTTCCAGCTCCAGCAGTCCGTCGTCCATTAGAATACGCTCGCCCGGCTGCACGGTCTGCGGCAGCTCCCGAAACTGAATCGGCACGCGCCCCGGCTCGCCGATGATGTCGTCGGTGGTGAGCGTCAGCGCCTTGCCCTCTTCCAGCGGCACGCCACCGGCCTGCATCTTGCCCACGCGCAGCTTGGGACCCTGCAAATCGGCCAGAATTGCAATCGGCTTGCCCAATTCCGCCGAAATCGATCGCACTAACTCAATCGTTTCCTTGTGATAGTCCTGCGTGCCGTGGCTCATGTTGACGCGCGCCACGTTCATGCCTGCCTGGATCATCTCGGTCAGCACGGCCCGGTTGCGGCTGGCGGGGCCAAGCGTGCAGACAATTTTTACCTGTAGCATTCTGTCTCCTTTGGGGGTGGTTAGGTGTTTGGGATTCCCCAGCAGTGTCTGGAGCACCGCAGGTCAACTATGCCGCGCCACGTGACAACGCAACTTGCCCCTCCACGTAGAAAAGTAGTAAAAACGGTGGAATGAATGTCACGTTGCGGAGCAAAGGCAACCTGCGAAATGCTACCGCATCACTTTTTACTTAAGCTGGCCCTTTGCCCAGCGTCTGCGCTTCGCTCACCGAGAGCTCGCCGGATTGACGGCGGGCGCGGGCCTCGTCAAACTCCTCGTCGCTCATGCCCAGCGGGCTCATGTTAAAGGCGCGCCGCAGCCCGGTGCGCACTTCGCGCACGGTGCGCCGCAGCCGCGATCCCGCGTGCTGCTCGGCAAAGGTATGCACGGCCATCTCCGGGCTAAGCGGGGCCATGCCGTACTGCTGCGATAGCGCCTCGCGGTGTTTGGCAATCCACATGTAGAGGTCGGCCTCGGTGCGCGCCGGAAAGCTTCGCAGCAGATCGTCGTGTTCGATGGATTCAACCACCGGGCGATAGACCGTATCGTACCAGCTTTCCACCGCTTCCCGCCAGGTAAAGGGCTCGTCCTCGCCCCGCTGCTTGCGCTCTTGGCCCATGAAATAGTGGTGAACCTGAACGTGGTTGAGCAGCCGGTCGTAGTTGCCCGGCTCGGTGAGCTGGATGTTGTTGTCTGGGCGCAGCGCATCCAAATTGGTGTAGCGCATAAAGTCGTCGTGCTCGATCTTGAGCAGCCAGCGGTCGCGCTCAAAATCGTCCAGCGTCAGCGGCACGGGCGATTTCACTTCGGTGACGTAAGCCTCGATGTGGGTGGCCCCGTTGGCGCGCGCCACGCTGACGCGGTGGTTGCCATCGCGCACGAAGAAGGCCTCGCCAATTTTGTACAGCTCCACCGGCGGCAGCCCCGAAAAGCCGTTCATCGCCGCATCAATGCGCGACCAGCGCTCTTTGCTCACGTTGGCGCGCGGCAAAAATTTACGCGTAAAATCGCGGTAGCGCCCCACGCTGCCGATAATTTGGTCAACGGGAACCCACTGCGTCCCCGCCTCAATTTGCTGACGGGCGCGCAGCCGTCGCGACACCTCGTCGTAGTTGACCAAGTCTGCTTCGTTGCCCGTAACCAACGACAGCAAATCGCTGACTTGGGCGCGGGCCAGGTTGCGGGTATAGCGCTCCTGCCCGCTCAATCGCAATCGTGCATCGTTCACGGAAAACCTCCTCTGTCGAACGTGCCGTTCATTTGCCCCTGCCGTCGGGTGCGTGGGCGGCGGCTGGCACGTGGTCTCCAGTGTATCACACAAACGCTCGTGCGTACTGATAGGTTTTACGTATTACGCGGCAGATTGTTCCCCTACTCCGCACAAACGAAGAGCAGCGCGGGCGGTGGGTTAGATGGAGAAGCCCGCTTCTTTACACTTGCTTGACGCTTGCTTGACGCTGGTCATCAGTTGCTCGCGAGCGCTACGCATTCGTCGTTGCGCAAGTTCATGCAGTTGACCCCCTGCACAACGCCCTCCTTGGCGGGCACTTCCGCAGCGGCAAAGCGGATGATTTTGCTCTGCCGCGAAAGCGCGAACAGATCGCTTGCTGGCGAGCCTGCGGTGGAGTCGGGCTGCATAGCGGCGGGCGCAACGCGAACCGCTCCCACAATCTGCTCGGTGCGCATGGCAATCTTGCCGCCGGCGCCCGGCGATTTGTTGGCGCTAAAGCCGCTCATCAGCCGAATGGTTCCCTTGCCGTCATCGCCCAGCAGAAAGACCCCATCGGCCTCGTCCACCCCCACCGCAGCGACCACGACATCCCCGCGCTCGACGCGCAGCCCAAGCGTGCCGCGCACGGGAATCTGCCGCTCGCTAAAGCGAATTGCGCGCCCGGCCCGCGTCGTGATAAATAAGTCGCCCGCGCCGGATGTCCAACAGGCGGCTGCGGGTGGCCCGCCAGCGGACGAATCGTGCAGCACCGTGCCCGCCTGAAGCTTCTCGCCCAGCAGGTGGCCGCTCACCCGCTTCACCTGCCCCCGCTCGCTCACAATAACCAAATAAGAGCTGGCGTGCGCCGGGCCGCGGTCGGCACATGCCAGGACAAAGCGCTCGCCTTCGCGTAGAAGGAAGCTGCCGGGCAGCCCGTCGTACAGCGGCGCACCGCGTGCGCGCACCTCCGTCTCTGCCAGGTTGCCAACGGGCACGCGCACGGCGCGGCCCTGGTTTGTCAGAAGCAGCAGGCCGTGCGACT
Organism: Caldilineaceae bacterium; assembly: GCA_965213535.1. Classification (GTDB taxonomy): domain Bacteria; phylum Chloroflexota; class Anaerolineae; order Caldilineales; family Caldilineaceae; genus JBCCFC01. The sequence continues at coordinate 2,618,144 of OZ243888.1, read as the reverse complement.
CGTCCACGGTTAGCAAAAATTGGGGAGCGTCGTCCTCGCCCAGTTCAATATCAAAAACGCCCATGCCGCCGCGACGCTGGCGCACGTAGTGGTGGCGCGGCGTGCGTTTGGCCACTCCTTGTCGCGTAATCGCAATAACGTTCACCGGGGTTGGCGACTCGCTTGGCTCGCTGGCAGCGCTGCGCGCGGCTGCCCCCACTGATTGGTCGACGCTTTCAATTTGGGCTTCCAGCGCTTCGATATAGTCCACTACATCGTCTGGCAGGTTGCTGAGATCGGGACGTTGCATAGTTGTTTCCAAACTAACAGAGGGCCGCGCAAGCCGCTGCTTGCGGGGACAGTCCAAGACACTTGCTGACACTTGTCCAATTTACGGAATGCTGCGGGCGACGCGCAAAACGTCCTCGGCGTAGCGCTGCACCACGGGGTTCAGCGCCGACCAATCGCCGCTTTGGGCGGCCGTTTGGGCGATGGCGGGTCCGCCGTTGTAGGCAGCAAGCATCCAGCGCGCTTCCGAGTAGCCGAGCGTGCTCAGCTCGGTGCGCAGGCTATCCAAGTAGGCAGCGGCGACGAGCACGTTGCTGTAGCTGTCAAACGGGTTGTCCACGTTGACCACCGGCGCCCACGCCGCCCACGTATCGGGCAGCACCTGCATCAGCCCCATGTCTCCGCTGGCGCCGAGCGCATTGGGCTCAAAGCTGCTTTCGACAAACGCCTGTGCCGCCAGCATTCGCCAATCTAAATCGTAGCGCAGCCCGACCGCCTGGAACATCTGCGCATAGGTCATCTCGCCCTCCGCAGCAGGCGGGTTGGCAGATGGGCCGTCGGCAACCGGCGACGATTCGCTGCTCACCGCCGCTTGCCCACCGATCACCGGCAGCTGCTCGCTGGCTACTGGCTCGCCGGCCACTGGCTCGCTGGCCGCTGGCTCACCCGGCCCGGTGATTTGGCCGGGCTGGACGATGGGCAGTCCGCTGGCGGCATCCACCAGGGGCGGGTCGGCAGTGGCTGGCTCGGCAGCAGGTGGATCGGCAGCGGCTGGATCGGCAGCAGGTGGATCGACGGCTTGCGCATCCGCCAATGCCGCGGGCGGCGACGAACCTGGCTGGTCGATGACAACGACCAGCGCGGTCGGCGTGGGCGCGGCCTGGGGAATGTCTGGCGCGCCGTTGACCGCTGCGTCTGCATCGGCCTCTGCATCGGCCTCTGCATCGGTCTCTGCATCGGACGCCGCTCGAATCACCGCGGATACGTCACCCGGCGCGCCGTTTGCCTCCATCTCCAGCACCACGGCGATCACCTGGGGCGGCAGCGGCGTGTTTGCGCTGGCGGGCGTTGAGGCCTGCCGAGCCAGCGGCGCGGTGACCATCGCCACGGCAGCGGCCACGGCGAGCGCAACAAAGAGCGTGGCGCTAAAAGTCGCCAGCGCAGCCAGCGCCCACGGCCCAAGCAGCGGCCGCTGCAGGGTGAGGCCGCGGGCCTCGGCCAGCACGACCGGCTCGGCTGGCGCGTCATCCTCGTCTACTAGATTAGCTGCTGCTGGATTGGCTGCTGAATTGGTGATTGGATTTGCCGCGGCGGTGGCGGTTGGATTGGCTGTGGTGGAAGCGGTGAGACGCAGCGGCTGGCGAAGCGGTCGCAGCAGCCGAGGGCCCGCTGCCGCCACGTGCAGCGGAATGTGCCGCGTCTCACCGGGCCGCACGACAAGGTCAAACTGGTGTTGAGCGGTGTGCAGCGCGCCGCTGACGGTAGCCGTGGGGGCAAGCTGCACCCGTTGCGTGAGCGGCGCGGCCACCTGCACGCACACGGCCAGCGCCCGGTTGCCGCGGTTGGCAACAACAGCGGCGGCAGGTGCATCGACGGGGGCAAGCGGTCGTCGCGTGGCGGGCTGCCAGCGCACGCGCAGCCGCGGCGGCGACAGCGCCAATGCCAGATCGACAAAAGGCTCCACGGTCAGCGTGGCGGCGAGAGTCGTGCGGCGGGCGCGCTCGTCGCGCGCGGTCACCGTCAGCGCCAGCGGGTAGTCGCCCGCCAGCAGCAAAGGCGTGCGCGGCGGGGCCGCAGTGAGCGCAACTTCGGCGCGCTGGCCGGGCTGGAGATGCAGCTGATCCGGCACGGCTTGCAGCCACGCGACAGCGGGCTCATCAGCGATCGCGTCGTTCGCCGACGCATCCGCGAGTTCGGCGTGTGGAGCCGGGGCAAACAGAACATCGAAAGTCAGCGGATCGGGGCCGTTGTTGAGCACGGTTGCGCTGGTGGTGGCGGCGCTGCCGGGCGTGGCGTGCAGCTGTCGCCGCGCGAACTGGACGACGACGGCCGCGTCGCGCTGCTCGACGGTGGGGGCCGGGCGCTGCGTGATCGGCACGCCTGCTGATTTGAGCGTGCTGCTGATGATTTCGCCATCGAGCACGCGCTCATCATCCACCGAATCTCTCGCATCGTCCAGCACCTGCCAGTTGTTGAGCACTTCGGGCAGCCGCGGCCCTTTGGCTCGGCGACGCTTGTCGTTATTCATAAGGCGTTGTTTATACGCTGCCTGGAGGCAGGGCCGTCAAATTGGGGTGCACGCGTAAATGCGCCGCTTTGCGCTGTGGGGATAGGATACTATTGTCGGTAGATTCAGGCAAGCGAAGTGGGGATGTGGTGGGGCACGCTGCTACCGACAAACGTTAAAAGGTCTTCTGACCCTCCGCTTAATCCCGTACCAACTAAAATCACCGCATGTACACAATCAGGCGAGGAGCCAGCTTTCTTTGTGTACTCTCTGGTCTGATAGACAGGCTGCGGTGTGATAGACGGGCTACCGCTGGGCAAGGTCTGGGTGTTCCACCTGCTCCCCGCCGCGCGTGCTCCACCCCAACAGCAGGGCCGCGCCTAGAGCAGCCCCCGTTGCCAGGGCAAAGACGCCGCCGCCGCCGAAGGCATCCCAAACGTAGCCGGAGAGCAGCGCACCCAGGCTGATGCCCAAGCCGGACTGCACCGCGCCAAAAAGCGTCTGCGAGGTGGCGCTGAGGCCGGGCGGGGCGGCATCGCTGGCGTAGCTGACGGCGGCAACCCAGAAAACGCCGTAGCAGACGCCAAAGAACGAGACGACCACCATCACCTGCCAGGGGGCGCGGGCGAGGCCGATGCCGCCCCACACGAAGGCAAAGCCGACGAGGCTCGCCAGCAGCAGCCGCACGTGGCTGTAGCGCGCGAACCAGGCTGCCCCCACAAACATAATCGGAATTTCCGCCACGGCGTTGAGCGCCCACGCCGCGCCGACCTGCGCTTCGCTGCCGCCCAACGCCAGCACGTGCAGCGCCAAAAAGTTGCTGTAAGCCCCAAAGCCCACGCCGTACAGCCCCATTGCCAGCAGAAAGCCAGCGTAGCCCCGCCGCGTCAGCAGCTGCCCCAGCCCCGCGCGCCACCCCTGCTGGGCTCGCGTCTGCGAGACGGGCAGCAGCAGGCTCAAGGTCAAGCAGCCGCCGGCCAGCAGCAGCGCGTGCAGCCAGAAGACCCAGGCAATTTGCTCGCCCACCAGCACGCGACCAAGCCCATAGCTCGCCAGTACAAAGCCCACGCTGCCCCAGAGCCGCTGCCGCCCATAGCTGACGCCTCCCCAGCGGGCGCGCTGCGCCCGCCCCGCTATCTTCCGCCCCGCTGCTTCCCCAGACACCATCTCCATGGTGGCGCTGTCGACTAGCGAAGGGATGGGCGCGAGAAAAAAGCGCATTACCACCACGATCAGCAGCAGCAGCCAGAAGAGCTTTGTGCTGAGAAAGAGCAGCGAGGTCAACCCAGCGCCTAGCGCGCAGAGCACAAGCACTGCGCGCTGTACCTGCCAGCGATCCGCCACCGCGCCCCAGAAGGGGCTGGCGGCCAGCGCCACCAGCGGCGCTACGCTTTGCAGCCAGCCAATCTGCGTGCCGGAGAGCCCCTGCCGGTCCAGAAAGACGTTGAGATAGGCCAGCAGCGCCCCCAGCGCGCCGAAGAAGCAGAAGTAGTAGAGCTTGACCGTTAGGAGAGCGTACCGAGGAGTAAGCGACGGGGACAAGGGGCGGGTTGTCATAGAGGATGGCAAGGCGGGTGGCAAGGCGGGTGGCAAGGCGGGTGGCAAGGCGGGGCAGTCAGCAGTAGCGGAAGGCATCCCCGGCACGGCCCATGCGCGAACGGGAATACGCGCTTGTTCTCGGGCCGTGCCGGGGATGCGAGAGCCAGCTTGCAATTCGCCAGCTCTACCTTATCGATCTGATTAGGTTCCGTTGAATTTGGAAAGTGGCCCTCACCCCCGGCCTCTCTCCCACGGTGGGAGAGGGGCCGGGGGAGAAGGGCTGGGGATGAGGGCGCGCTCGACTCACCTTTCAAGCCCTCTCAACAAATTGTCAACAGAACCTAATCCTCCATTGATGCCAACCCCGTTACGGCGACTCGGCGCTGATGGCTTCCCGCGCGCGCTCAAAGGCAATGCTGCCAGCTTGGATTTGCTCGATGGCGCTGGCGATGATATCCGTGTCAAAGTCGGCGACGCCATCGCCGATCAGGTCGGCGGCGCTGCGGTAGCTGCCAGCTGCTTCCACCAGGCTGACGTTGGCCCCGGCAAAGCGATCGGGTGGCTCCAGTGCATCGACCTCGCGTGCGGTGATGCGCAGAATGGCAATGGCGGTGGAAAGTTCCAGCGACCAGTCGCCATCCTCCACCAGCGACGGGTCCTGCCCGACTTCGGAGATTAGTCGTTCGATCTCGCTAAACGCAAAATCAAAGCTGCGCTGAATGTCGTTGACGCCGTCCACGTAGTCAATCTCGGTTGCGGTAAGCGGCAGCGCCTGCGTTGCGGCAGGCACGTCGACTTCAGTGGCGTCCGCATCGGGCGCATCCGCATCGGGCGCATCCGCATCGGGCACATCCGCGTCGGGCGCATCCGCGTCGGGCGCGTCGACTTCAGAGGCGTCGGCTTCGGGAGGCGCTTCCGCCTGCCCCTGCACGGCGCCCGTCTCGTCGACAACCGGCACGTCCTCAATCGCGGGCGCGTTGGTGATGAGGTCGACGAAAATCCAGCCGCCGTTGTCGAGCAGGAACCAGTCGCCGGCGTCGGTGCGGCCCACAATGGTGATTGGCTGGCCAGCCACCGTGCCGCCCGTTACGTCGAACGCAATGCCCGGCCCGGCGCGCAGGTTGGCATCGACCGCGGGCGTCGGTGGATCGGTGGGGGGAGCGGGCGCATCATCGGCGGGCGCATCATCGGCGGGCGCATCATCGGCGGGCGCATCGTCGGCGGGCGCATCATCGGCTGGCACGTCGTCGGCAGGCGGCTCTTCCGCAGCTGGTTCGGCATTGCCCGCCGCTGCGTTTGCCTGCACCTGGGCAATCAGCGCGTCGCTGGCGATGGGCGGCGCGGGGGCCACCTCCGCCACAAAATCCGTGGCCACCCACTGGCCGCTATCCAGCAGATACCACGTGCCGTCGATATTCTGCGCCACCACCTCGACCGGCTGATCGGCTCCGGCTTGTCCGACCACGTCAAAGTCCAGCCCCGGCCCAGCACGCAGGTTGACGGTGATCACTGCGCGTCCGCTGATGCTGGGAATCTCCGCCGCTGGTGAATCGTCGTCCCCACCAGTGACAACATCGGTGGCGACATCCGTGGCGACGTCCGTTTCCGTTAGCGCCTGCGTGCCCGTGATGTCGGCGTCGCCGCTGACCACCTCCGCCGCAGTGGGCGCTGCCGTGGCCGTGATCTCATCCGCTGCCGTGAGCACGTCTGTATCGGTCAGCTCACCTGCCTCGGTCAACCCGCTGGTTGCGGTCAGCCCGTCGGTTGTCGTGAGCGCGTTGCTCAAATCAAGCGGGGCGATGGAGAAGATCGCATCCGGCAGCGTGCCGAGCGTGATGGTCACCGGCACGGTAAAGGTGGCCAGCACGAAGGGCTCGTCTTCCAGCAGATCGTCCGCGCTTGAAGCGCGTATGCGGGAGGGCGTGCGCGCTGTCTCCTCGGTGTCGGTCGTAGCTGCCGCCCCAGTTAACTCCTCGGTGTCGGTTAACTCTTCGGCATTGGTCAGCGCATCACCACTGGTGAGGGCGTCGCTATCGGTCAGCAAGCTGCTGTCGGTTGTCGTGCGTGTAGCGGTTAGCACGGTAACTAGGGAGACGGTCTCCGTTGAGCCAACCGTGGAGGTGATGGCCTCCTGTGCGCCCGATGCATCCAGCAGGCGAATCGTCGCCGTGGAGGTGATGGTCTGCGTGGGCGAGCCGGTGTTGGCGTCGAGCAGCGTCCCCGTGATCGGCTCCGTCACAAAGAACTGGAAGCTGATGTCGAGCGTGATCGGCTGGGTAACGGTGAGCGGCGCGGTTGGGGTCAGCGTGGTCGCTGTGCGCAGCGGCGTTGCGGCCAAAGTTGCCGTGAGCGTGTCCGTCGACGCGAGCGAGGAGCCCGCGGGCAGCATTGTATCCGGCAGCGTCAGCGTGATCGACAGCGGAAGCTGCTGCTGCACGGTGATTTGGACGGGCCGGGGCAGCAGATCGGGGGGCGTCTCCTGGGCGGGGGCACTGGCGTGCGCCACGCTCACCGTCGCAAGCAGCAGCAGGCAGGGCACAATGAGCAGCCACGCAAGCCGCCGCGCTGGGCGCAGCTTCGCGTGGTAACGGGCGTGAAGGGTCGTCTCACCGAACATGGGGGCCTCCTTCGAGGTGATGGCGGGCGGATAAAGTGCCCAACCGAGAATGAGTCAAACGGGCCGCGGCGCGTGCAAGCGTATAAATTTAACGTGGCGATAAGCGGGTTTTCGGTGTCTCCTCTAGTATAGGGCAAAGCGACATTTTGTAAAGTAGCTGTTTTAAGGGGGCGCGTCCCAGACGCGGGGGATTGTCATTGCGAGCGGCCAAATCCTGGAATGACACAAACGAGACCGAACCAGCGAGACCGAACCAGCGAGACATCTTTTGGTGGCAGACGAAGCCGTCTCGAGCAAAGACCGGAGCGGTTGCACAGGCCGCGTAAAGATTTCTCGCCGATATGGTCTGGTTGGCCAGTAGTCTAGCAAAGATCTTTTGACGGACGCGAACGGCACGGCTGGCAGAACCCCAACCCCTCTATGCTGGTTCTGAGTCGACGAAGCCTCGTGGCCCCTTCCCCTCTAGAGGGGAAGGGGGTGGGGATGGGGTTCTGGCCTATCCGCCAATTGAACACTGCCACACCACTAGGGCTAATTCAAGAAAATAAGTATAGCGCGACTGTGACGGTCACTGCCCGCAACCGGTGAAGAATTCGCAGAATTGTCTGGGCAGTGACTGTCACAGGAGACAGTTAATCTTCTGGGACGGCCTAAAAATTTTTGTTGACCCGCTCGAAACCACGCTGTGCGCCAAACTGAAGTGCACCCTTTTTGTGGTGAATTTCTGCTGCTTATTCAGCATACCGCTCACCCAGCGACTGCACCCCTTCGTGGGCCGTCAGAAAGATGTGGTCTTCGCCCAGCCGCTCGACGAGGCCGCTCTGGCGCAGCGCGTCGGCGACGGGCCGCTTCGCCCCCGCCAGCCCCACTTTGATCTCGGCGGCTTCCAAGTTGTCCACCAGCCGATTCAACATCTGGCTGCCGCTGCTGTCGATTTGGGAGACCGATTGGAGATCGAGCAGCAGGCAGCGGACGCCGCCGTTCTCTGCGCTGTGATGCGCCACCTCCTCCAGCACGCGCGCTTCGCAGTGGCGAACGTTGGCAAAGTATAAGTCCTGATCGATGCGCAGCGGCAGCACGGGCGACGCCACCGGCTCGACAAAGTCGCGCTCGGTGCTGCGCAGCTCCGCCTGCCCCTCCACCTGGCCTTCAACAACGATGCGCGGCTCGCTCGTCTGGTAGAGGTAGACGGCCAGCCCCGCCGCCGCGCCCACGACAATGCCCAGATCGATGCCGAGCGCGAGCACGGCGACAAAGGTGATGGCGAGGGCGGCAAATTCGGCGCGGCTGTAGCGCCACGTGCGCCGCATCGCCGCCACGTCAAAGAGACCGACGACAGCGGTCATGATCAGCGCGGCGAGCATGACGCGCGGCAGGAAGTGGAACAGACCGGACAGAAATGTCACCGTGAGCAGAACAATCAGGGCGGTAAGGGCGGAGGCGGCGGGGGTGCGCGCGCCGGCGTCGGCGTTAATGGCCGAGCGGCTGATGCTTGCGCCGACGGGGTAGCCGCCCGTGAGCGCAGCGGCAAGATTGGCCGCGCCCAGGGCGATGGCCTCCTGGTCGGGGTCGATGTGCTGGCGGCGCTGGCCCGCCAGCGAAGTCGCTACCGCTACGCCGGTGACAAAGAGCACGGCGGCGATCACCAGCGCGCTTGGCAGCAGGCTCAGCCAGAGCGAAGGCTGAAAGAGCGGGCCAAAAATTTGGAGCGCCAACGGCGGCAATCCGCCTGTCAGCCCGCCCACGATGGCGACCTCCGCCCGCTCGTTAAGCGCGAAGCCCCACGTGATCAGCGTGCTGGCAACGACGAGCAGCAGCGGCACGCTCTGTCGCACCACGAGCCGCAGCCGTTCGGAGAGCGAGGTGCGATCCAGCAGCTTTTGCAGCGGCCCTTTGGCCAGAATCAACAGAACAATCAGCGCCACGCCCAGCGAGAGCGTCACCCAATTAACCGTGTCGAGCGCGCCCCAGATGTTGCCAAGCGTGCCGACAAAGCCGTCGCCGCGCTCGGCGTCGACACCAAGCAGGGTGCGCAGCTGGCTGGTGCCGATCAGCACGGCGGCGGCGCTGGTAAAGCCGCTGAGCACCGGGTCGCTGATAAAGTTGACGAGGAAGCCGAGTCGCAGCAAGCCCATCAGCAGCAGCGCCGCCCCCACCAGCAGGGCCAGCACCAGCGCGACCTGCGCCGCCTCCAGGTCGCCGCTTTGGCCCGCGCTGGCAATCGCTTCGCCCGTCAGCAGCGAGACGAGCGCGACGGGGCCAATGGCGAGAAAGCGGCTCGTGCCGAAGACGGCGTAGAGCAGCGCGGGCGCAATCGCGGCGTAGAGGCCCACGGTGGGCGAGAGATCGGCCAGCGCGGCGTAGGCCATGGCTTGCGGGATCAGCAGGATGGCGACGAAGAGCCCGGCCAGCGCGTCCCCTGGCAGGTCGCTCACGCGGTAGCTGCGCGCCCAGCGCCAAGAGGGCAGGTAGCGCGTGAGGCCGTCGCGCTCGGGCAGGTCGATTTGGTGGGGAGTGTCGTCGCTCATATTAAGGTCTCGGCGCTGGAGCTGAAAAAGTCAACCGCAGGTGGATGCAGGCAAACGCGATAAAGATTTTTACTTTTGAGAAACAGTGGAGCCGAGTAACTGATAAGGCTGTTCCAAGAAGACAAATACCCCATCGGCGAGCCGAAGTGACTGTCACGGCCCTCTATCAGAACGGGTTGCCAACAAGATAATGGGCGTGACTGTCACATCTGACGGGGTAATTTAATTCTTGAAGTGGCCTAAGGGTCTGTCCAGAATCAACGTGATTAACTTTCCCAGGTTTCAGTCAGAGAATCTGCCCAAACTCGGATAGGTTATTTCTGGACAGACCCTAAAAAGATTGCGTTCATCCGGGTTTTACCTGTGGTTCCAAACTCTGGCGATTCTTGCTGAAGCCGCCTTGCTACAAAACTAGCTTTGTCCATAAGTCTTGCCCGTTTCGTCCAGATAGCGCCTCTCCTCCGCCGTCGGCTCGCGACCGAGCGCGCGGTTGCGGTGGGGAAAGCGGCCAAAGCGTTCAATCAGCTCGCGGTGGTTGATCGCCTCGTCCAGCGCGCCCTGCAGGTGGGGCGCATCGCGCACCAGCTCTTCGTAGAGCCGCACACTCGTCTGCTGATTCTCAATTTGTTCCGAATGCTCGAAGGGCAGGTAGAAAAAGAGCCGCTCGACGGGCTCCAGCACTTGGTCATGCCCCTGCTCAATGCCCTCGCGCGCCAGCGCCAGCGCACTGGCGTCGTTGGCAAAGGCTTGCGCGGTGCCGCGGTAGAAATTGCGCGAAAACTGATCGAGCAGCACGATCAGCGCCAGGCGGCCCCGCGGCGTCACAGCCCAGCCGTCGTAGTCGCCCCCGGCGGCGTGCGGCAGCGCCTCGCCAAAGCGCGCGCCAATCTCGCGGTCAACGGCGTCGCCGCCTTGGAACCAAAAGCGCAGCCGCTCTTCGGTGGGCGTGTCATCGCCAAAGCGGTGGAACCACAAATCGAGCACGGCTTGGGGTTGGAGCATGGTGAGTTTTTCACGAAGCGAGCATCCTCAGAGACGAATCGGCTAACGAGGGTGCTTGATGAAGTTTGGTGGGTAGATGGCGTTTGACTCCTCCCCGCAGTGGGGAGGGAGCCGTTGCCCCGTTGACTTACCGAGCGCGTCGAAGCCTTGCCGCCCCAGTGCGACGCCGGGTACAGATCACCCTTCCCCCGCGCGCGGGGGAAGGGCCGGGGATGGGGGTCGATGATGGCAGACGAGCACGCTTGGCCAGGCGGCGCTCGACCCCTCCCCCAACCCAGCCTCTGCTTGATGGCGGTGAGCACCTGGTCGCCGATGTGGACATCGCCCCGGCTCGTCTTTATCCAATTGCGCGCCGAACTAGAACGGCTGCGGTGCGCAATTGCGCCGTGCAGTGCACCCGACCCGCTCGCCCGCTACGCCTCCGGAATCCGCGGTATGTCGCCGACGGGCGTGGCGCGCATGGCGTCGACGGCGCGGTCGGGCAGGGCAGTGATGTTGCGCATGGTTTGTCGGGCGTGATTGGGGTTACGGGCACGCAGCAGGCCGAGAATTGTATGCCACCACTCAGCGTCGCGCGAAGCCCCTTCCGCGTTTGTGCGAATTTCGTCCCAGCGGCGAAAATTGCGCATGTACAGCAGCGGCCACGTCAGCCGCTGAAAAACGCGGTTGTGCGTTGCAGCAAAGAGCGCTGCTTCTGCCGGTTGCGAAATGGCGCGCAGCTTTTCTATCTCCTCATCAGGTGTCTCGTGCGGCCAATGTCTCGCGTGGTCACGGTGCGCACTAAGGTACACTTCAACCAGTCGCTCGATTTCGTCAATCTCTTCGTCGGTCGCTGCCTCGGTTGCCAAGGCAACAACGTCCGGAAGCACGGCCTGATAAAACTGCTCCACGTCCCACACCGTCGCCCCGTCGCGCTGAAGCGCGAGCAACAGCGCCTCCGCAAAGGCCGCCTCCTGTGATTCAGTCACGAAGACGCCGCGCCCGTGCTGCACATCGACCAAGCCCCAGGCAAGCATGATGCGCGTCGCATCGCGCACCACGGCGCGGCTCACGCCATACTGCTCGGATAGCGCTGGCTCTGTCGGTAGCGCGTCGCCAGGCTGCCAAGTGCCGTGCAGAATATTGGCCTTAAGGCTATCCGCCATCTGCTCGGCGAGCGTGCGGCGTTTGAGGGGGAGTGTGGCTATTGTCATGGGTTCGATTTCAGCATTCGGTCGGTCGCTTAAAGCGCTCGCGCGGAATTTCGGCGCTGGCAGTGATCTCCACGAGAAGGTCAGGGCGATAGAGCCGAACAACCTCAACCGTCGTCGTCACGGGAAACGGCTCAGCGAAGAAAGTCTGCCGAATATCGCCAGTTTGCATAAACTGCTCGATATCCGTTACGTAGTGGGTCAACGAAAAGATATCTTGCATCGTCCCACCGACGCTTGCCAAGACGGCTTGGATATTTTCAAGTGTCTGGTGAGTTTGTGCTCGCATATCTCCCCGGCCAACAACACATCCCTCTACATCCAGCGCGACCTGCCCTTTGAGATAGACAACTTGTCCACTGCCCTGAAGGACGCCCATCGAAAACGCACCAAACGGCCTCCAGATATCTGGTGGGTTAAAGCTATCCATGTGAGGAAACCTTTTGTTTTATCATCTGCAAACTAGTCGGCTCTAATGGCTATCGTAGCCCCCGCCCTCGGCGGTCGATAAGCAAGTATAGCCCAAAGGTCGACGCGATCAAAGCGCCGGAGATTGTCCACGCGGGGAAAAAGCCGAAGCGGTCGATGACGAAGCCGAGCGTCACCGTGCCGAGGGTGGTGCCGAGAAAGAAGACGAGCGACGAGATCGAAAGCATGGACGAGCGCTGCGCCGAGGGAATTTCGCGGTTGAGCAGCGCTTGGTAGGGCGAGCTGTAAAGGCCAATGGCGAGGTAGGCGAGGTAGAAGCAGACAAAGGCAAGCGGCACGCGGCTTTGAAAAGCCAGCGCCACCAGCGCTAGCCCCAACGTCACCTGCGCCAGCGCGCCGACCAAGGCATGGCGCTTGGCAAAGAGCTTGCTCAACTGCGTGGCGAGAAAGTTGCCCAGCAGGCTCATGGCGAAGGCGCCGCTGGTCGAGAGGCCAAAGACGATGCTGTTACCTTCGCGCGTGCCCAGCAGCTCGATCAGGCGCAGCGGCCAGTGTGCCTCCAGCGTGGTAATGGCGACGCCAACGGCGAACGCAACGCCAAAGAGCAGCAGAATGGTTGGGTTGCGGCGGGTCAAGTCAAAACCGGTGCGGATAATGCTCGGTACGCGCGTGAAGCCGCCGCGCCACGAGGCGCCGGGGTCGACGACTTCGTGGACAAAGCGCCACGTCCAGAAGATGGCGAGCAGGCGAAAGGCGATTGTGCCAAGCACAGGCACGGAGTAAGGCGTGAGCAGCGCCGTGCCGTCGGCTGGGAGGTAGGGGAATAGGTAGGGCAGCGATGCGCCAATCAGCGGGCCGGTGCCGAGCGCGGCCAGCTGCACCATGTTTGCTCGCGCGAGCGGTGGCTGCATATCCACACTGGGGTCGTGCGCCTGGAGCGCGTCGACAAACCACGCTTCCAGCGCGCCGGAGGAGAGCGCCCGCCCCAGCGCAAAGATCAGGCCGTAGATGATGTATGCGGTTAGCGAAAAGGCAAAGAAGTAGACCACATCGGCCACGGCGACCAGCGCATAGGCCAGCAACGCCACCCGCTTGCGACCAAGCGCATCCGCCAGCCCGCCCGTCGGCACCTCAAGCAGCGCCACGGTGAGGCTGTAGATGGCGACCATTGTGCTGATCTGGACGGCAGAGAGGCCGCGCGCCTGCATCAGCGGCACCCACAGCGCCATTAGCAGCGCAGCACCAAACCAGAAAAGAAAGGTAATGGTGTAGTAAGTTCGTTTGATTTGAGCAACGGGCATAAATCTATCCTCGCGCGTTTTGATAATGTCATATGATGACATTATCAAAACGCGCGAGGATTGTCAATCTTCACTGGGGGGGTTATAAATCAGTTTAGAGCAACTGATCTGTCATTTCGAGCGGGTCGACGAGCCAATGCAGCAAACGGGAGCACTTCAGCGAGAAATCTTGAGGCGGCATTCGCTGTATAGGAAGTCTTGACGTGCTCATCTTGTCAGCCCTCTCAAGATTTCTCGCTCCGCTTCGAAATGGCAGATCAGCCTCAAACTGAACGGTGAAAACGTTGGATTGCCATGGCAGATTTGCGCCGCTTTTGCTCTCGGCGCTGCCGCGGTAGAATCCAGCTATCACCTTCACACAAGGAGCCACCGTATGACAATCGACCTCTGCTTCCTGCCCGCCACCGAGCTGGCCCAACGCATCCGCACGCGCGACCTTTCGGCGCGCGAGGTCGTGGAGGCACACCTGGCCCAAATCGAGCGCGTCAATCCACGGGTCAACGCCATCATTACGCTGGTGGCGGAGCGGGCGCTGGCGGACGCCGATGCAGCGGATGAAACGCTGGTGCACCAAGGTACAGCTAGCGACGCGCTTGGCCCGCTGCACGGGTTGCCCATCGCGCACAAGGATTTGGTCGACACGCGCGGCATCCGCACCACGCGCGGCTCGCCCCTCTTTGCCGACCACGTGCCAACGGAGAATGCGCTGATTGTGGATCGGCTACAGGGCGCAGGCGCCATCACCCTGGGCAAGACCAACACGCCCGAATTTGGTGCTGGCTCGCAGACCTTCAACCCCCTCTTCGGCGCAACGCTCAACCCTTGCGACCCGACTAAAACCTGTGGCGGCAGCAGCGGCGGCGCAGCGGTGGCGCTGGCAACGGGAATGATCCCCGTTGCCGACGGCAGCGACACGGGCGGCTCGCTGCGCAACCCCGCCAGCTTCTGCAACGTGGTCGGCTTTCGGCCGTCGCCGGGGCGCGTGCCGAGCTGGCCCGCGCTGGTCGGCTGGTTTCCGATTTCGGTGCAAGGCCCCATGGCGCGCACCGTGGGTGACGTCGCGCTGCTGCTCCAGGCCATGGCCGGGCCGGACGCGCGCTCGCCGATTGCGATTCGCGAGCCGGGCAGCCGCTTTGCCCAGCCGCTCGACCGCGACTTCCGCAACGTCAAAATTGCCTGGAGCCGCGACCTGGGCGGCCTGCCCGTCGACCCGCGCGTGACGGCGGCGCTGGAGGCACAGCGACATATCTTTGAAGAGCTGGGCTGCACGGTCGAAGAGGCCGAGCCGGACTTTCGCGACGCCGATGAGATTTTCAAAGTGTGGCGAGCCTGGCGCTTTGAAATTGGCTTTGGGGCGCTGGTTGATGAACATCGCGAGCAGATCAAGGAGACGGTGATCTGGAACACGGAGGCCGGTCGCCAGCTAACGGGGCCAGCGCTGGGGCGGGCAGAAGTGCAGCGCACGGCGCTCTATCACCGCGTGCGCGAGTTTATGCAGGCGTACGAATTCCTGATCTGCCCCGTTAGCCAGGTGCCACCCTTTGACGTGACGCAGGAGTACATCACCGAAATCAACACGGGCAACAAAATTGTGGCGATGGAGACGTACATCGACTGGATGAAGTCGTGCTACTACATTTCGACCATCGGCCACCCCGCCATCTCCGTGCCGTGTGGCTTTACACCGGAGGGGCTGCCCGTGGGCGTGCAAATTGTGGGGCGACATCAGGCCGATTTTGAGGTGCTCCAGCTGGCCCACGCCTTCGAGCAGGCGACGCAATTTTGGCGGCAACGACCAACGGTCGCCGAGTAAGGCGAAGCGCTGCTTCGTTCTCCCAACCTTCTCACCCAATTCAAACGGCCCGCACATACAAAACTTGCCCCGCCGTGGTATACTTACCGCATGGCAAAATCACGAAGCAAACAGCGCCGTTCCGGCGGCAACATCAAACAGACCCACCGCAACCCGACCCAACCGGGTGCGCACGAAGAAGGCGCGATCCACAAGGACTGGGGCGGCAAGCTGCGCGTGGCGCTCACCATGCCCAACACCTATTACGTGGGCATGAGTTCGCTCGCCCTGCAGCTGCTCTACGGCTGGTTCAACCGCGAGGCGGATGTCGTCTGCGAGCGCATTTTCTGGGAGAAGGGTGCGGCGCAGGCGGGCACGCCGCTGCGTTCGCTCGAATCCGAGCGCGAGGCGGCGGATTTTGACGCGTGGGCCTTTACCATTTCGTGGGAGATGGACTACTTCAACGTGGTGGAGCTGCTGCGGCAGGCGGGCGTGCCCGCGCTGGCCGAAGCCAGGCGCGGCTCGACGCAGTGGGACGGGCGACCGTGGCCGCTGCTGATTGCCGGTGGGCCGGGCGTGACGATGAATCCAGAGCCGATGGCCCCGTTTTTTGACGCAATTTTAATCGGCGAGGGCGAGGAGGAAGTGCCTCGCTTTGTCGATCTGTGCCGCAACGGCATGGATGATGCATCAAGCCGCGACGGCCTGCTGCACGCGCTGGACGCGACGCCGGGCTGGTACGTGCCGACGCTGCGTCCGTCCAACCGGCTGATGCGCGACTTTCGCCCCGTCGAGCGGCTGTGGGCGCGCGAACTCGCTCGCCACGATACGAGCTCCACGCTGTGGACGCCGGATACCGAATTCTCCAACATGCACCTGCTGGAGATTGCGCGGGGCTGCGGCCGCGGCTGTCGCTTTTGCCTGGCGGGCTACGTCTACCGCCCGCCGAGGGAGCAGCCGCTGGACAGGCTGCTCGCCTCGGCGGAAAAGGCCGTGGCAAACGGCCACAGCAAAGTCGGCCTGATCAGCGCCGCCGTGAGCGACCACACGCAGATCGACGAGCTGGCGGTGGAGCTGCAGCGGATGGGTGCGTCGATCAGCGCGTCGTCGATGCGGATGGATCCGATTTCCGAGCCGCTAATTCGCGCCATGGCGGAGACGGGCGGTAAAAATTTGACGGTTGCGCCCGAAGCCGGGAGCCAGCGCTTGCGCAACGTCATCAACAAAACGCAGACCGAAGCACAGATGATGCGCGCGATTGAGCTGGCGCAGGAAATAAATTTCCCGCAGCTCAAGCTTTACTTTATGGTCGGCCACCCGACGGAGACGGACGACGACATCCAGGCGCTGATCGACTTTACGCTGGAAGCCCGGAAGCGCTTTAAGCGCAACATCGCTATCAACGCCACGCCCTTTGTGCCCAAGGCACACACGCCCTTCCAGTGGGAGGGGATGCTGGCCGCCAAGGAAATTCGTGGGCGGCAGAAGACGATTCACAAGGCGCTGGCCAAGCACGGCGTGCAGGTGCGTGCCGATTCGCCGGACTGGGCCGAGGTGCAGGCCGTGCTCTCGCGCGGCGACCGGGCGCTGGCCGACGTGTTGCTGGCGATTGAGCCGGGGCAGCTTTCGGTGCGCTCGTTTTTTGCGGCCATGGAGCAGGTCGGGCTGGACAAGGAGGCCTACACCGGCGCGCACGAAATCGGCTCGCCGCTGCCGTGGGACATTGTCGAATCGGGCGTGAGCGAGAACTACTTCCACTACGAGCTGCGGCTGGCTGCCCAGGACAAGACGGGGCTCTCCTGCCCACCCGACGCCGCGGGCTGCATGAGCTGCCGCGCCTGTGATGCGGACTGGGCCTTCCGCTACGGCGGCAACGAACATCGACCGATTCCCGCGGCCAAGGGTGGCCCCTGGCGCGCGCAGGATTGGCAGCCGTGGACGCATTTGAAGCGGGCCGAGCACCAGGCGATGAAGACCGAATATGGGTCGGTCAATGTCGCACCAATCGAGCTGGTGTCGTAGCGGTGGTGGGATGAAGATCAATAAATTTTGAGCAGGAGAAAATTATGGCAGCCCCCATGGTGCGACGGGTACGGTCGCTCGAAGAGATGATGGCCGACCTGATTCGTTCGCAGAACCGCACGGATGAGCAGCTGCGCCGCACGGATGAGCAGCTGCAGCGCACGGATGAGCAGCTGCAGCGCACGGATGAGCAGCTGCAGCGTCTCTCGTTGGAAATGTCTGATTACAAAGAGTCGACAGATCGAATAATCGAGCGGCTAGATCAAACAGTTGCGCGCATGGATCGGCGGGCTGCGGAATCGAGTCGGCAGTGGGGCTCGCTGGCGAACAAGATGGGCACGATGGTGGAGGATCTCGTTGCGCCCAGCATTGGACGGATTCTACAGCAAACCGTGGACTGTCCGGAGGACAAGGCTCACATTCTCGGCATACGCCTGAAGGGCATCTCCAGCTTTGATGAGTCGCGCACGAGGGAGTTTGACACGATGGCGGTCTGCGGTAACTACTTGTTGGTTAACGAAACAAAGAGCACGCTGACGACCGATGACATCCGGAGATTCATCGAGGTGCTGCCGACCGTGACCGAGTACTATCCACGCTATGCCAACCATCAGATCATCGGCGCCGTCGCCTCTCTCTATGTGCAGGAGGATGTGGTGCGCTACGGCGAGCGGCAGGGGCTGATTGTGTTGGGCTGGGGTGAATGGAGCATGGACGTGCTCAACAGCGAAGGCTTCACGCCCAAAAACTTTTCGCTAACGACGTGACCTGGCCGAAGCAAAACCAAGCAAGCAATCGATGAACGCAGATGGTTCCCCGCAACATCTGCGTTCATCTGCGTTTATCCACGATTCCAAATTTCCATGTTTGTACATCAAGCCAAAGCCGCTGCTCGCCAGTGGGTCGATGAGGTGGGGCGAGCGATGGCTGGCTTCCACGGAGCCCTCTTCCACGGCTCGATCAACACGCTGCCAGACGACGCCACCCTACCCATCGGCTCGGACGTGGACATTATGCTCGTGCTCGCCGAGCCGCCGTCGATTAAGCTGGGCAAATTCCTCTACCAAGACGCACTGCTCGAAGTCTCCCACCTCGCCACCGAGCAGGTGCAGTCTGCCGAAGAAATTCTGGGCCAGTATCACTTGGCCGGGAGCTTTCGCACGATGAGCCTCATCGCCGACCCAACGGGGCGACTGGGCGAAATTCACACCGCTGTTGCGCGAAATTTTGCCAAGCGCAAGTGGGTCATCCAGCGCTGTGCCCAAGCGCGCGACAAAATTATCCGCAATTTGCGCAATTTGGATACCGCCCCAACCTTTGGCGAGCAGGCGATGCTGTGGCTCTTTGCCACGGGCCTGACAACCCACCCGCTGCTCGTGGCGGGGCTCCGCAACCCCACGGTACGCAAACGTTACGTGGCCACCAGAGATCTGCTGGCGGATTATCACCGGCTCGATTTTTATGAAGAGCTGCTGGCGCTGCTGGGCTGCGCAGGGATGACGCCACCCCGGATCGAACACCATCTCAACGCGATGACTGAGGCCTTTGATGCAGCCAAAGCAGTGGTAAAGACACCGGTCTTTTTTGCCTCTGACATCAGCGACTTGGCGCGCCCCATCGCCGTGGACGGCAGCCGCGAGCTGATTGAGCAGGGGCTGCACCGCGAGGCCGTCTTCTGGATCGCGGTGACGTACGCGCGCTGCCAGCAGATTTTCTACCAGGACGCGCCCGGCCTGCACGAGCAGTTCCTCCCCGGCTTCCAAGCGCTGCTGGCCGATCTCGGCATCCGCGCGCCGGGTGACTTTGCTCAACGCACCGTGGAGATCGAGGCGTTTTTGCCGCGCGTGTGGCAAGTCGCCACGGCCATTGTGGATGAAAATCCACGGGTGATTGATTGAGTGCGGCAAAGATGGTAGAATAGGGCCAGCGAAGTTAATAAGGAGCAGATGATGGCAACCCCCGTTTTAGAGCGCGTGCAGTCGCTCGAAGAGATGATAGCCGATTTGATTCGTGCGCAGGCGCTCACGGACGCGCAGTTGCGCCGTACGGATGCGCAGCTGCAGCGTACGGACGCGCAGCTGCAGCGCACGGACGCGCAAATTGCGCGCACTTCCCGTGAGATGGCCGAGTTCAAGGACGAGATGGCCGAGTTCAAGGACGAGATGGGCGAGTTCAAGGATGAGATGGCCGAGTTCAAGGACGAGATGGCCGAGTTTCGAGAGGAAATGCGCCGCGACGCCCGCGATGCGAGCCGAAAATGGGGGGAGCTCTCGAACAAAATGGGGACGATGGTGGAGGACTTGGTTGCCCCCAGCATCGAGCGCATTTTGCGAGAGACGGTTGATTGCCCGGAGGGCGTTGTGGCCTTTTCGGGCATACGGATAAAGGCGCTTTCCACCATCGACCCCTCGCGCTCCAGGGAGTTTGATGCGATGGCGGTCTGTGGCAATTACGTGCTGGTAAACGAGACCAAGAGCACCCTGACCGCCGAGGCCGTTCAGCGGTTTATTGAGGTGTTGCCCACTGTGCCGGAATACTTTCCTCAATACGCAGGATATCAAGTTATCGGCGCCGTTGCTTCGCTCTACGTGCGGGAGGACGTGGTGCGCTACGGCGAGCGCGAGGGTCTAATCGTTCTGGGCTTTAGCGATTGGACGATGAACGTGCTCAACAGCGAGGGCTTCCGGCCCAAAAATTTCTCGCCTGCGCCATGAAAAACACCTTTGACCTCCAGCCCGCAGCCATCAACGATTTGTTTACGTAGATGTAGGCGGGCGACACCTCGCTCGCCTTTGGCGTGAACAGCAACGAACGGCGCGAGTCGCCCATCCCTTTTCGCAAAAATCGCGCCAACATCGAAGCGGAGCGTTCGCCGGATTTGGCGGTGCAACAAGACAAGGAAAAGTCTGGGCGGAATTTTGCTCGGCCTTTTCCTTCTCCCTTTTGTATAGTAGACTGACCCTGATCCCCACTCCATCCAAATTCTTATCTGTCCAAATCCTCACCCATCCAAATCCTCACCAGGAGCCGAACCATGCCAACTCGACAACGCGCGATTCTGCTGATGGCAACGCTTTTGTTGCTGGTCGGCTGCCAAGTTCAACTTGTGGAAGCGCCCAGTCCAGAGTCAGCGGGCGAGCCATATGCCGCGAGCTTGACGCAGTACGTCGACCTTTACCAGGCCGTGCAGCCGCTGCCGCTGCTTACACGGGCCGAGCCGGGCTTTACCTACGACGATGCATATAACTTCCAGGAGCAGTTCGTCGAGCAGCTCGTGGCACAGGGCGGCGAGCCGGTTGGCTACAAGCTGGGCTTGACGGGACCGGAGCGCCCCTTTGGCGCGGAGGAGCCGCTCTACGGTCGCATTTTTGACTTTATGCTGCACGACGCTGCTGAGCCGGTGCAGCTCGACAGCTTTGTGCGCGCCATGTTGGAGTTGGAAGTGGCCTTCTACTTCACCGAGGATGTTCCCGCGCCGGTGACGGTGGAGGCGCTGCAGGCGGCGGTTGGCAGCGTGGCGCCAGCAGTGGAGCTGCCGGATTTGCTCTTTGACGACATGCAAAATTTGTCCTGGCTGGATCTGATCGCCAGCGACGTTGCTCCGCGCCAAGTAATCATCGGCGAGCCAATGGCTCTCGACGCCGTGGACGTGAATGCGGTTTCGGTGGTGGCGGAAAACAACGGCGAGGTTGTGGCTGAAGGCGTGGGCAGCAACGTGCTCGGCGACCAGTGGGCCGCGCTCGTCTTTCTGGCCGAAAAGCTCAACGAACGCGGGCAGGGCATCCAGGCGGGCGACGTTGTGATCAGCGGAGCGATGGCGCCGATGATTCCGCTGTCGCCCGGTGCGTACACGGTCGACTACGGTTCGCTGGGCACGCTGGAGTTTAACGTCGAGGAGTAAACGAGGGTGGTTGCGTTCCCGGCACGGCCCACACGCGGGTTGGCGTGCTCAATTTTTGCGGGCCGTGCCGGGAACGCTTGCCGATTCGATTTTTCCCCCGCACAAATTTACCAATCCAAGCGGACTACGGAATAAGGCGGCAGGCGAAGCGGATTTACTTCCGCCACCAATACACCCTGCATCCTTCTGCGGTAGTCGGCGGGCGTAGTTGTGGCATCTAAAAAATTCTCCGCATCCAACCGGCGACTCTGCACCCGCTGTGGCAGAGCGGGTAAACGCACCGTCTGCGACTGCGCCGTCAAATTTGCCAGCAGCAAACGGGTGTGGCCGCTCTTTCGGAGCGCCAGCCCAACGACGGACAGCGGCTCGCTTGATTGGAGGGGCAGCACCTCCGCCCCGGCAAATTCCCCCACATCGGCAAAGACATGGTAAAGCGGGAAGACGCTTCCGGGCTGCGATGGAAATTGCTTCGGTAGCGGCGACCCCGCCGCGGCTTCCACCACGCCGCGCCAGCCGACCGTCTCGTAGTAGGTCGCGCTGTCGACGCCGCTCTCCGCCAAGTATTTCAGGCTTGCCACCGTCCACGCCGCACCCAGCAGCGACGCCTGGCGCGCGTCGACCTCCGGCGGCAGCTGACCATCGGGCACATCGATAACGTCCCCCGTGGCGTTGGGGTTGAAGCGCGGGCGCAGCGTCACCGGCGTGACGGCGATGGGCAGGTTGCCGACAAAGCGACGGGCGCTTTCCACGGTCGTCGCCTGCAGCGGCGGCGTCTCGACGAGCGAGAGATCGTCAACCGCGTGGACCTGTGGATTGAGCGAGTAGCAGACGAGATCGAGCGCCTCCTCCAACAACTCGACGGGTGGGCGGTTGCGATTGAGCTCGGTGAAATAAGCATCGGTGCCGCCGCCGAAGCGGGCCGTCTTGTTGTAGGAAGCCAGATATTTGCGCGCAAGGGGCACGTCGTCCGCGACGGTGGCGGCTTCTCCTTCGCGAAAGATTAGCCAGGTCCGCACGGCAGGCTGCATCGTCGATAGCCGCTCGCGCAGCTGTTGCAGTTCTGCCTCCCCATTCGCCGTTACAAAAAGCGCTACCTCCAGCTCGACCCCCAACTGCTCGGCCTGCTTCGCCGCTTGGCGAAGCCTTTGCGGATAGGCCGCCCGCGCCAAGTGTAGGTCGACACGCAGGTGGGACAGATTGAGCTGCTTGAGGCGCTCGACTTCAAGCGGCGTCAACTTGGATTGGGTCGTGGAAAGGCCCAAACCAATCAGCGGCAAGGCGCTTGTAGGTTCCCCTTCCAGCGTCAGCTCCACAACTTCGTCCGCCCGCCCGCTCGTTTTGACTTCATCTGAAACAGCGCCGTGCAGCGAAAGCGTCACCGCCTGCTGCACGCTTGTACCCGCTTGAATTTCCACGGGGAAGGGCAGGGCGAGCGGCGTGCTGTAGCTTTTGAATGAGGCGTCGGTCCAGTTTCGCTGGTCCTCCATCTCGAAGGTGTCGCCCGCCATGCGCACCTCGGCCCGCACGGTCGGCGTAACCTCGTGGGTGATGGCGCGGATGTCGAAAAAGGGCTGGTGCGGGGAAATTGCGTCCGGGAAGCGACTCTCCTCCATCTCTCCATCCACATGTTCCACCGTGCAGGCGACGCCCGCACACGCCGCCGGGTGCAGCACGCAAAAACCGATCCGGTTGCGCAAAAAGGTCGAGCGCGCCGCGCCGTCCATCCCAAAGCGGAGCGTGCCGTCCGCCCGCCCCTCAATTTCGCCGCACCAGGCAAAGTCAACCGAGCCCTCTTTGTGCTCGGCATCAAAGGTAATAGAAAACGTCTCTTCGCCCGCGTTGATCTGCACATTGCTCAGCCGCGCCGGAATTGTGTTCCAGTTGCGGTCGCGCACGGCAACGTAGAGGCGGCGCAGAATTTCGTGCGCGCCCAGCCGCACGTAGCGAAGGTCGCCCTGTGCGTACTCCAGCGACAGCGGGCCTGCCCGCAGCGGCGTGCGCTGGGGCGGCGGCTCGTCCACGCCGCGCAGCCAGACGTTTTCGGTTTGGTCATTCATCTCAATCCCTCCCGCTCCAGCTGGAGCACCTGCCCCACTGCCGTCGACTCATACGCGCCGTAGACTAGCGCCAGCGTCTTCAAATTATCCGCGCCGGATGTCTCCGCCGGGTCGCCCGTGCGCAGGGCGTGGAGCAGATTGCGGTTGCAGGCGACAATGCTGCTGTGGACGACATCGTAGGCCGGGTCGGCCCAGGGATAGCGCGGCGGGGCGTGGCGCTGGGCCAGCGTGCCCCCAGCGGTGCCCCCGGAGTTGCGCCCGGAGTTGCCCCCGGAGTTGCCCCCGGAGTTGCGCCCGGAGTTGCGCCCGGAGTTGCGCTCGGCAGTGGTTGTCCTAACCCAGAAATCCGGCCCCAGCTCGACCGACCCCCGCTCGCACTCGACGAAGATATACGTCTCCGGAAAGCGGTCGTGCTCGACGGGGCTGGCGTAGCTCATCGAGCAGGTTACGGTCACGCTGCGCCCCCCTTTGTCTTCATCACAGTTGTCTTCATCACCGTCGCGCCCCTCGCTGTTGCGCCCCCTACTGTTGTGCCCCCCGCTGTTGCCCATCTCCATCATCACCGTCGCCACGTCCTCGCCCCGAATGCTGGGGTTGACGCGTGCTGTCTGGCAGTAGAGCGAGTGCGCATCGCCAAAGAGAAAGCGGGCCACGTCCAAAATATGGCTGCCGATGTCGGTGAGGATCAAGTGCTCCAGCTCCTTGAGAAAGGGCTGGTTTTCAAAGACGGGAAAGCTGTTCGCATAGAGAATGTGCGCGCGGAAGGGGCGACCCACGCCGCCCTCATCCAGCGCCAATTTGAGCTGGCGGATCGGGTGCTGCCAGCGCCAGTTTTCGTGGATCAGCAGCGGTACGCCCGCCCGCTCGCACGCCTCGACCATGCCGCGCGCCGTGGCGAAATCGGGCGCCATGGGTTTCTGGCAGATCACGGGCAGGCCGTGCTGGGCGGCGAGGTGCACAAAGTGGCTGTGCGTGTCGACATCGGTGATGATGTCGACAAAGTCGAGCCGCTCGTTGACCAGCAGCGCTTCGGCGTCGTCGTAGACGGCGGGAATGTTGAAGTCGGCGGCCATCTGCTCGGCCTTGGCGCGCGTCCGGTCGCAGAGCGCCACGCACTCGACGCCCGGCAGCTCCTGCCAGCCCGCCAGCTGAAAGCGCGACCAAAAGCCCGTGCCGATGATGGCAAATCGTAAGGTATGCATGGTTCAGTTGGCGTCGGTTTGCGCCAGCGACCGAATCTGCGCCACCCCATCTTTTAGGGCGCTGAGGTAAACGCCGTAGTCCGAATTGTAGGAGATGACGTTGAAGCCCATCTCCATCCACGGCTGCGCCTGCGCGGCGTCTCGCGGCTGGATGCCCGCGCCCAGGCCGTGCTTGCGCGCCGTGGCCACGACCTTCTCCAGCCCGTCTACAAAACGCTGATCGTCGAACTGGCCGGGGATGCCCATCGAGTTGGTCAAATCAAAATGGCCGACCCAGAGCACGTCCACGCCTTTGGTGCCGGCGATTCCCTCTAAGTTCTCCAGCCCCTCTTCGCTCTCGATTTGGCAAATCACCGTGGTGTTGCGGTTGGATTCGTCCAGAAACTGGGGCGGGTCGACGCCGCGAAAGCCCGTCAGCGCACCGCCCAGCGCCACGCCGCGCTGGCCCAGCGGTGCGTATTTGGCCGCGTCGACAATGGCCCGGGCCTCGGCGGCGGTCTTGACGTTGGGAACCATTACGCCCAGTGCACCCGCGTCCAGTATGCGGGCAATCAGGTGGTACTCGATCTGCGGCACACGCACAAAGGGCGCGACCTCGACAGCGTGCGTCCACGCGATGAAGTTGGCGACATCCGCCGTGGAAAAGCTGGCGTGCTCCATGTCAATGACGACAAAGTCGAGGCCAGCGACGCCGAGCATCCGTCCCATGCCGCGCGTGTTAAACTCCATGATCATGTGGCCGACGGGCACGTTGCCCGCGGCGAGGATTTGGGGGAATCGATTTGGTTTCATGGTAGGCCTTTGGTGGGGAGTTGGTGCTTTGTGCGTGAACGGCGAGTTGATGAGCTAAAGTGCGTGCAAACCGAAAACAGGAGGTCGTCGTCCAAGTGACTGTCACTGGCTCCTCAAATTCTTGCTCTCGACGTGTTTTCACTTTAGACGCTGGGCCGTCTTACAAAGAGAATTATGAGCTCATGGTACACAGAGAGTAAGGAAACTACGGTTTCTCCGCCACTTCTGTGTAACGTGAATTATGCGTTGGCCGTCAACGTGGCCCAGCGCTCGCGCAGTCGATCCAGCTTCGCCCGAAAGCCCGGCTGCTCGACCACCCCCCGGTTAACGGGATACTTTGGTACGTCGCCGCGCAGGACGGCGAGCACGGCCTCGCAGGCGTGCTCGCCGTTGAGGCGGTAGAGTTCGTCCGTCCACGCCAGGGCGTGGGGCGAGAGAATGACGTTGTCGAGCCCGGTGAGCGGGTTGTCCGCGGCCATGGGCTCCTCCTCGAAGACATCGATGCCCGCCCCAGCAATCTGCTGGTTGACCAGCGCCTCCGTCAAATCGGCCTGGTTGACAATGGGGCCGCGCGCCGTGTTGATAAAGTAGGCGGTTGGCTGCATCAGCGCAAAGAGACGCGCGTCGACCAAGCCGCGCGTCTCCTCCGTCAGCGGGCAGTTGACGGCGACAAAGTCCGATTCGGCGAAAACCGTCTCCAGCTCAACCCGCTCCACGCCCAGCGACTGCGCCTGTTCCGCATTCAGGTAGGGATCGTAGACCAGCTTGCGCCCCAGCTCGAAGGGCGCCAGCAGGCGAAACATCTCCGAGCCAATGTTGCCCATGCCCACCGAGCCAACCGTCTTGCCGCGCAGCCCCAGGCCAAAGGCCTGCCCGCGCAAATCCCAGCGCCCCGTGCGCACCAGCCGGTCTTTCAGCGGCAGCTTTTTGGCCAGCGCCAGCATCAGCGTCAAAATCGCCTCGGCCACGGGGCGGCGCACGGCGTCCACCGTGATGGCGAGCAGCACGTTGTGTGCCGTGAGGTCGGGCACGTTGATTTTGTCATAACCAACGCCCCAGCGGGCGACGAGCGCCAGCCGATTGTCCTCGCTAAAGGAGCGCGCATCAAAGTGTGTGCCCAGCACGACGACGGCATCGAAGTCGGCAATCGTCGCCGGGTCGACGGGCTGATCGCTGGGGGAGTCGTAGAATTCGTAGGTAACGTGGGGCAGGTGATCAAACTTATCGGCCAGCACCGGCTCAATCGCGCCAGCGGCGGCGACTTGGAAATCGGATGAAATGCCGACGTGGAAGGGGTCAGTCATGGGAAGCGGCTCCAAGATTTTTGGGCGGGTGGTTGGGCGGGCGGTTGGGCGGGTAGATTGGGGAACGATGGCGTAATCATACCGAACGAACGGGAGTTGTCAAGCGGCACGTTGTGGATGCAGGCTGTATAGCAAATGGGTGCGTTTCAGTTTTTGGACATTCGACCCCACCCCCCCCCACGTCGGTTCGTCATCAACGAAGCCTTGTAAGCCCCCTCCCCGCGCGCGGGGAGGGGGTTGGGGGGTGGGGTCGGACGTGCCACACAGGCATATTTCGCCCTGTCACAACTCGCCCTGTCACAACTCGCCCTATTCCTGAATTGCACCCTAGCAAAGCAGCCAAGTGGAACCGATCCAGCTTTTTTGCTATACTACCGGCCATGAATCCTTTTCGCTTTTTTCCAATGCGCGCGCTCCGGTGGAGCCTGCTGTCGGTCTGCCTGCTGCTAATCATCAGCGGTTGCCAATCGCTGGGGCTAACCATCGTCGAGCAACCTGATCAAGCTGCGCCCGAAGCCGCCCCTACCGCGGCAGGTAATTTCTCCTTCCAGCGCGGCGTCAACCTCGGCAACGCGCTCGAAGCGCCCAACTTTGAGGGCGAGTGGGGCATGGTGCTGGAAGAAAATTTCTTCGAAGAGATTGCCGCCGCGGGTTTCGACCACGTGCGCGTGCCCATTCGCTGGTCCGCCCACGCCTTGGACAATGCACCCTACACCATCGACGCGGAATTTTTCGTGCGCATCGATTGGGTGCTGGAGCAGGCGCTGGCGAACGACCTCGTCGCCATCGTGGACTTGCACCACTACGACGAATTAATGGACAACGCCAATCAGTCGGATATGAACGGCCACCGCGAGCGCTTTCTCGTGCTCTGGCGGCAGATCGCCGAGCGCTATGCCGAGCAGCCGCCGACGGTCTTCTTCGAGATCGCCAACGAGCCGCGCAACCCGATGATGGCCGGTACGTGGCAGGCGCTGTGGACGGATGCGCTGGCCGTCATCCGCGAAAGCAACCCCGCGCGCTCGGTAATCGTCGGCCCCGTTGATTGGTACAGCATCGACCGCCTGCCCAGCTTGGAGATGCCCGACGACGAAAATCTCATCGCCTCGTTCCACTACTACAGCCCCTTCGAGTTTACCCACCAGGGCGCGGAGTGGGTGGACGACAGCAGCCGCTGGCTGGGCTGGACGTGGACGGCGACCGACGCCGAGCAGCGCGCTATTCGGGCAGATTTTGATCGCGCCGCCGCGTGGGCCGAGCGCGAGGGCGTGTCGCTCTATCTCGGTGAATTTGGCGCATACAGCACGGCGGAGATGGACGACCGCGCCCTGTGGACGGAGTTTGTACGCAGCGAAGCCGAAGCGCGCAACATGGCCTGGGCCTACTGGGAATTTGGGGCGGGCTTTGGCGTTTACGACCGCGACGCCGGCGCGTGGCGCGAGCCGCTGCTGCGTGCGCTTGTGCCGGACAGTCCGCTTGAGTAACCACACGGCGTGCTGTGCAACTTTTGGTGAGATTTTGCGTATTGTTGAAAAACAGACCTTGTGAGGAGCTTATGAATTCACGTGTTTCGATTCCCTGGAGCGAAGTCGAGGGAGCAGTTTTTCTAATTGGTCTAGCAATTGTCGCCTGGCAGGGCTGGTGGTGGCCCGGCATCCTGGTTGTGCTTGCCATCACCGGCCTGGTCGAGGGCTTTTCGCGACAGCAAAAGAACAGTGACGGAGAACGCACAAAGAAGCGTCGCCGCGGGGTCGACACTGCCCAGGCCTCCGAACTGGCTCAAGCCACGCCCTCTTCCGCCGAGCCAGCCCTCGCCCTGCCCGACCGCTGCCCCAACTGCGGCGGCAACATCGACTCCAACAACGTCGACCGCACGGCCAACCGCGTCGGCTGCCCCTATTGCGGCACGCGGCTGACGGCGGCGGCGGCAAGCGCGGCGTAGATGGGTCAGCGCGTGGCCAGCGGTAGATAGACGACAGACGCTCCCGGCGTGGGGCCAACACCCGGCTCGACTTCGCCGCCGTCCGTGCTGGTGCGGTACCCGAGCGCGCCAATGTCGCAGCCGTCGCCCTGCGGCCGCGCGACGCCGCGCTGATCGCTTCTCAGCTCACAGCTGCCCACATCGATGGCGCGGCTTTCTTTGAGCAGCCCGTGGGAGTAGGTCGTCAGCCCGTCGCGCGCCGGCTTTGCCATGGTGATTTGCCATGGTGATTTGCCATGGTGAACAGCACGCCGCAGCTCAGCGAGCTGACGGCGCTGCTGCAGGCTGCCGAGGTCGAACTTGAGCTGACGGAGGGTGGCCCCTTCACCCTCTTCGCGCCCACCAACGACGCCATTCCTGCCCTGGACGCCAACACCCTGGCGACGCTGCCGTGCTGCTGCCGCCCGACCCGTAAACTTTAGGCGACATCAATTTGAATAAAGCAAAGAAGGGGCTGCACAACGTTGTGCAGCCCCTTCTTTGCCTACGCGGCTCGCCTGCTGCCCACGTCAACACGCAACACGGTGTTTCCTAAAACTCCACCACCGCCTTGACCACGCCCGTTTCCGGCGCTAGCCAGCGCGGAAAGATGTCGATCAGCTCCGCGGCTGTCGCGCGGTGGGTAATCCACGGCGCGACGTTGATTTCTCCGCCTTCCAGCGCGTCGAGCACGCGGCGAAAGTCGGCTGGGGTGGCGTTGCGGCTGCTGAGGAGCGTGAGCTCGCGGCGGTGGAAGTTGGGGTCATCAAAGGTGAGGCTGCCCTGCACCAGGCCGACAAAAATGAGCTTGCCGCCGTGTGCCACGTAGCCAAAGGCGCTCTCCATCGAAGCGGCGCTGCCCGTGGCGTCAAAGACCGCGGTGGGCAAGTCGCCGTGCATTGTCTCCAACTGGTTGGGGACGTTCTCAACGTCTTCGATAAAGTGGGTGATGCCCAAGTGCTGGCGGCAGAAGTCGCGCCGCTGGGGATTGAGCTCCATCACGCTAACGTCGGCCCCGGCCAGCGTGGCAAAGGTGATCACCGTTAGCCCGATCGGCCCCGCGCCGATCACGAGTACGCGCTCGCCCGCGGCTAGCCCCGCCCGCTCGACGGCGTGGGCGCCGATGCAGAGCGTCTCGACAATCGCCAGCTGCGCCAGCGGCAGCTTGGTGGAGGGATACAGCTTGTGGGCGGGCAGCGTCACCAATTCACGCATGCCGCCATCCGTCTGCACACCAAAGACGGCAAGCTTGGTGCAGCAGTTGGGCTTGCCGCGGCGACAGGCAACGCATTTGCCGCAGTTCAGGTAGGGCTCGATTGCCACGCGGTCGCCCGGCTGCACGTGGGTAACTTCCTCTCCGACATGCACGACTTCGCCGCTCAGCTCGTGGCCGAGAATACGCGGGTATTCAAAAAAGGGCTGGCGACCGCGAAAGGCGTGGTAATCCGTGCCGCAGATGCCCACGCGCCGGATGCGGACGGTCGCCTGCCGGGGGCCGGGCGCGGGTGGTGGTTCAGTCTCAACGGCGCGGAAGTGGCCGGGTCGGTTGAGGAGGATGGTTTTCATGGTAGAAACATTTGTGTATTTCTGGCGATTCGACGCGTATGTTCTAAGGGAACGTGTCGCCGCGGCAGCTCGTTGTTAAATTTTCGCTGTTAAATTTTCGCTGTTAGATTTTTTACATATTCACAATCTATTCATCACAGTATAGGCCGCTTCCGAACAAATACCAAGCGTCTTGCATTCGTGGGGCCAAACGTGCGGATTCGTTGCCTATACATGTGTATATATCTATTGACGCCGGACTGCTTGCTGCTATAATCTGCTCAAATACTATTCGTGCCAGAATTTAGGCACATTGCACAATAAAGTCTTGGCTTTTGGCCTTCTGCTGAAGAAGAGCTCCCGCCTGAGCGACTGTAATAATAGAGGCACGACCTTTTATGAATAAACTGCACAGACAACTGGACGCCCAGCGCCAGCTTCAGCGGCCCATGCACCGTGTGCCTGCTGCGCCGACTCCCCCTGATCAACCGTCCAGCCACCTGCTCGTGGTGGATGACAACGACTCGCTGCGCGAGCTGCTGCGCGCATCGCTGGAGCAGCTCGGCTACCAGGTGACAACCGCCGCTGATGGGGCGGAAGCGCTGGCGCTGATGCAGGCCGCACACTTTGATTTAGTGCTGCTCGACACGATTTTGCCCCGCCTCAGCGGTCTGGATCTGTGCGAGCAAGTTCGCCTGGATTCGCGCGTGCCCATCATCCTGGTCTCGGCCATGAACCGCGAGGAAGATGTGGTGCAGGGGCTGGAGGCCGGCGCGGACGACTACATCAGCAAGCCCTTTGTCTTTAACGAGGTGCACGCACGCGTGATGGCGTTGCTGCGCCGCACCCACGAGCAGCACGGGGCACACCACCGCCAACTGCCCACTGACATTGAGCTGGACGAAGCGCAGCAGTGCGCCCTGGTTCGTGGCGAGCCAGCCAATCTCAGCCCCACCGAGTACCGGCTGCTGCACTGCTTGGTGCTGCGTTCCGGCCAGCCCGTTGCGCGCGAAGCCCTGCTGCGCGACGTTTGGGATCAGCCGCCGCAGAGCCGCGCGCGCATTTTGCACACCAACATTCGCCGTCTGCGCCAAAAGATCGAGGCCAATCCCAACGAGCCGCGCTACATCATCACCGTGCCGGGCGTGGGCTACAAGCTCAACTTAACGGTGCAGGAAGCCGCGATGGCGAGCTAACTGTGCTGCTCAAGCGCGGCGCATGGCCGTGTAAACGGGCGCAAAGCCCACGCTGACCCAGAAGCGCTGCCCGGCGAGATTGTCATCCAACACGTTGAGGTCAATCGAGGCCTCGGCGGGAAAGCGCGTTTGCACCAGCAGCTCAAAGGCCGTGCGGCCCAGCCCGCGTCGACGGTGCTCGCGCTCGATGTACAGGTGGCGCAGAAAAACGTTGGTTCGCTGTGGATCATACTGCTCGCGCCGCACCTGGTAGGCTGCGTAGCCCACCGGATTGCCGCTGGCCACAAACAAATCAAAGTGGTAGACGCGTCGCCGCATCCAGCCCGCCATGCGCACGCGCAGCGCCTCCTCATCCATTGGATTAGAGCTGCCCTCGTCCTCGATTAGCCGCCGATTCATTGCCGCCAGCAGCGGCAGGTCGGGCTGTGTTGCGCTGCGCAGCGTAATTGCTGCGGTCGATTTGTCCATTACTGATCCCATTCTGCCCCAAACCACTTTAAGTAGAGTTTAGCATACGTGCCATCCTCCTTGATAGCAAGCAGCTTGATGGCAAGCAGCTTGATGGCAAGCAGCTTGATGGCAAGCAGCGCGCGGTCAACGAGTTTCGTGCAGGGGCTATCGGTGGGGAGCGCAATGCCGTAATCCCCCCGTTTGAAGACCGTCGCCACGCGGTGGCCAGTCAAATACTCCAGGCCGTTGATCGTGCCCCGCAGCTCGTCCAGCGTCAGCGCGGTGGTCACGTTGGCGGTGAAGTTGGCTATTAAGAATAGCCCCAGAAACATCCACACCAGCCCCACCAAGCGCCCGACTTTTGGTGGCAGTGCGCTCGGCCTGCTCGCGCATCAAGCCCGGATCGTTCTGATCGTCGTAGGTCAACAGCTCCACCGCTTGCCCGCCAATGCCGCCCGCGGCGTTGACCTCATCCAGGTAGAGCTGCACGGCGCAGGTCATCTGCTGGCCCGTCGCTTGGCGCTCCCCGCTCAGCGGGCCGACAAGCGCAACGGTCAATGGTTCGCGCTCCTGCGCCATCACCCGCCACCCCGCCGCGAAAAGAAGACCGATTACAACGATAGTCAAAAACACATGCGGCAACTGGTCCAACTTATCCACCGCTTGCCTCCAAATCAAAATCTATCTTCCAACAGCCGATACGTATCTTCTCACTAAATTTTGTGGTACACTCCACTCGTCGGCTACTGTTGGCAATTCAGTTGTCCACTCTATCACCGTATCTATCACCGCATCCATCACCGCATCCATCACAGTTGGGACTGAAAACGGTTTGGCGCTGTTCCAACCGCAGAATTTACCCACTACACCAATCGGAGATCTTCACTCATGGCCAATCAATCTTTCCGCGCCGGCATTCTGCACGGCGACGAAGTCACCGAGCTGTTCAACTACGCCAAGGCAAAGCAGTTTGCCCTGCCCGGCGCCAACTGCGTGGGCACGGACACCGTCAACGCCACGCTGGAGACGGCGCGTGATTTGAACGCGCCGGTAATCGTGCAGTTTTCCAACGGCGGCGCGGCCTTCTTTGCGGGCAAAGGGTTGAGCAACGACGGCCAGCGCGCGTCGACTGCGGGGGCGGTCTCGGCGGCGAAGCACGTGCACGAAGTCGCCGCGCTCTACGGCGTGCCGGTGATTTTACACACCGACCACGCGGCGCGTAAGCTGCTGACCTGGGTCGATGGGCTGCTGGATGCTGGCGAAGAATTCCACAAGGCACACGGCGTGCCGCTCTACAGCTCACACATGCTCGATCTCTCCGAGGAGCCGCTGGAGGAGAACATCGACACCTGCAAGCGCTATCTGGAGCGCATGAGCAAGCTGGGCATGACGATGGAGTTTGAGCTGGGCGTGACGGGCGGCGAGGAGGATGGCGTCGACAACACGGGCATCGACAGCTCGCGCTTGTATACGCAGCCGGAGGAGGTTGCCTATGCGTACGAGGAGTTGAGCAAGGTGAGCGATCGCTTTACGATTGCCGCGGCCTTTGGCAACGTCCACGGTGTCTACAAGCCGGGCAACGTGCAGCTAACGCCCAAGATTCTCAAGAATTCGCAGGAGCACGTGCAGCAGAAGTACGGCACGGGGGAAAAGCCGATCAACTTTGTCTTCCACGGCGGCTCCGGCTCCAGCCAGGCGGAAATCCGCGAGGCGATTTCCTACGGCGCGGTGAAGATGAACATCGACACCGATTTGCAGTGGGCCTTCTGGGACGGCGTGCGCGGGTACTATCACCAAAATGAGGACTACCTCCAGGGCCAAATCGGCAACCCGGAGGGCGACGACAAGCCCAACAAGAGCTACTACGATCCGCGCAAATGGCTGCGCGCCGCCGAGCAGTCGTTCGTCGAGCGGCTAAAGCAGGCCTTTGACGACTTGAATAATGTGGACACGCTGGGGTAACGCCGGGGTAACGCCGGGGTAACGCCGGGGTAACGCTGGGGCAGTTGTTGTAGTCATCGAAAATAGTACGGGCACGCCACGGCGTGCCCGTACTATTTTCTGCTCACCAGCGGCAAATAAATCGCACCCACCTCCGCCTCGTCCGGCGGCAGCGTGTTCGACAACGCGACCATGCGGTTGAACGCGTTGAACAAATCGGCGGCGGCAAAGTTGCAGTGGCCAAACGCCTCGACGCTGATGGGCTCGTGATAGTCGCCGCGCCCGCTCGCCTCAACCTTGGCGGTGTAAGCCGCGGCGTGGAAATTGGGCACAATCGGGTCGCGCGTGGTGTGGAGGGTGACGAGCGGCACGGCTAAATTGCCGCTTGTTTCGTAGAGTGCGCTGATGGTCTGCGTGGCGGCGATTTCTGCGCTGAAGCGGGCCACTTCTTCATTGAGCGCTGCATCGCTCGTGCTGTTGCCCGTGCCGCTGTAGAGGCGCTCCGCGTTGTCAAAGGGCTGGCCGCCGAGCTTGGCGCGGGCGTCGTTGGTGGCGAAGACGTTGTACCAGAGCAGCCGCTCCGTCACGCTGATTTGGCTGGTCAGCCCCAGGTCGTCGCCCGGCTCAAAGGGCGCATCGCCAACGGCGAAGAGATTGTCGAGCGCAGCGGCGTTTTCGGGCGCAGCCAGCGCGGGGCGAATGTCGCTGGCGAATTTTTCGTTCCATGCCGCCTCGTCGATCAGCGCCGCCGGAATGTCGACGGGGCTGGCGGGCAGCAGGCCGGGGAAGAAGTAGTCAAAGAGCACGCGGAAGTCACCAAAGTAGTTGGTCTGCCGCTGGAAGTCGCCGTGGGGGCCGCAGGCCGCCAGCCCGCCGCCAAAGATATCGGGCCGGCGCTCGACGCCCAGCGTCGCAATCAGCCCACCCTCGGAAACGCCCACCAGGAAGGTCTTCCCCGGCGCTTGGTAGCGCTCCTCGAAGAGCTCCACCAGTTCGACCACGTCGGCCACGCCGTCCTGCACCACCAGCCCCGTGTCGCGAAAGCTGGTGATGGCCACGGCGTAGCCCAGCAGCCCCAGCGCCCCCTCGATCTGCTCGACCAGTTCGTCCCCCTCGTCGGGAAAGCCCACCGGCTGCGTCGGCGCAACATAGGGCCCGGCGACGACGACCAAATCCCCATTCCAACTGCTCGGCACGCAGGTGATGTACTCCGCCCCGCTCGGCTGCGTGGCGACGGGGTCGCAGTTCTGAAACGCTGTCGACTGAGCGGCAGCGGGGCGGGGCAGCAGGCTCAGAATCAGCAGGGCGACGGGAAGCAAGCGGTGGGGTGTGGTCATGGCAAGATTTCCAAGAATGCAATCCGACGATTCCGTTGCGACGGATGCGAGTAAGCCCAGTATATCGCACCTTCATCCGGCAAGCTAGAGCAGCCCCAGCTCTCGACCGCGCAGCGCCGCCTGCGTCCGATCGCGCACGCCGATTTTCTGCAAAATGTTGGTCACGTAATTCTTGACCGTTCCCTCTGCCAAAAAGAGTCGTCCCGCGATTTCGCGGTTGCTCAAGCCCTCGGCCAGCAGCCGCAGCACCTCCGTCTCGCGCTCGGAAAGCGCTTCGAGCAGGCCGACGCTCGGCGGTTGCGATGCGGGCCGCTGCGTCGCCGCTGCTACCACGCGCGCCGTCACTGCCGGATCGACGAGCGACTGGCCCGCGGCCACGGTGCGAATGGCGCGCGCCAGATCATCGCCGGAGGTGGCTTTGAGCAGGAAGCCCTTGGCGCCCGCACGCAGCCCCTCGAAGACGTACTCGTCCTCGTCAAAGGTCGTCAACACAATAATTTTGGCATTCGGCCACTCCGCGCAAAGCTGCCGCGTCGCCGCCACGCCGTCGAGCTCGGGCATGCGCACGTCCATCAGCGT
Organism: Caldilineaceae bacterium; assembly: GCA_965213535.1. Classification (GTDB taxonomy): domain Bacteria; phylum Chloroflexota; class Anaerolineae; order Caldilineales; family Caldilineaceae; genus JBCCFC01. Next base: position 2,582,966 of record OZ243888.1, on the reverse strand, counting down.
GACAAGCGTGGCGTTGGCAGCGCGGGCGGCGTTGTGCAGGTCGCCGTAGGCCTCGACAGCGGCCCGCCCGTCGCCCGCTTCGCCGACGACGGAGAGATTGTCCTCCAATTCAAACAGGGTGCGCAGGCCGTCGCGCATGAGGCGCTGGTCGTCGACGAGAAAGAGGTGGATTTGAGACATAAAAAGATTTTAACGCGGAGGCGCAAAGACGCAAAGGCGTTTATTCGTAGGTTCTGTTGACATTTTGTTGAGAGGGCTTGAAAGGTGAATCGAGCGCGCCCTCGTCCCCAGCCCTTCTCCCAGAATGGGAGAAGGGGGCCAATCTCTCCCCTCTCCCAGGGTGGGAGAGGGACCGGGGGTGAGGGGTCGGGGGTGAGGGCCACTTGCCAAATGTCAACGGAACCTAGGTTGTGTCGCTGGAGCAAAACTTTGCTTGCGGCCGCAAACAACCACTATTCACCCAAAATAATTGACAAGCCGTCTCCCTTACGCCCCTGCGTCTTCGCGTTGATTTTATTGGTTAACCCTACCAGTTGGCAGCGGCACGCTAAAGGTCGACGCAACGCCTGCATTGGGCTGCGGCTCCACGCTAAATGTTCCACCGAGCCGGGCGGCGCGCTCTTGGAGGCCGCGCAAGCCAAAGCCGTCACGCTGATTTTTCATCAGGCCGATGCCGTTGTCGCGTACGGTGAGGGTGAGGGTCGGTGGAGCCTCACCGTTGCGATGGTTTAGCGACAGCCAAACCTGTGAGGCGCGGGCGTGGCGCTGAACGTTGGTCAGCGATTCCTGAGCAGCGCGGTAGAGAGCGCGGTGGTGCTCGGGGGAGAGCGGGGGCAGGTCATCGGCCAAGTCGAGGTGCAGTTCAAGGCTGGTGGCCTGGGCAAAATTGGCGGCGAGTTCGCGCAGCGCATCCACCAGCGCGGGTTGTTTGCTCGCCCCGCCGTTCTCCGGCTCGCGCAGGGCGGCGACGGTGCGGCGCAGCTCGCCCAGCCCCTCGACGACCTGCCCATGCACCGTTCCGATCATCCGCGCCGCGCGGTCGGGATCGCGGGCGGCGAGCTTCTGCGCGCCTTCGAGCTGCACGGCGGCCACGGTGAGCCGGTGGCCGAGCGTGTCGTGCATCTCGCGCGCAAGGCGGTTGCGCTCCTCGGCCAGCGTCAGCGCCTCAACGCGGTCGGCGTAGGCCTGGAGCTGGGCGTGCGCCTCGCGCAGCTCGTCCAGCAGGCGCTGGCTTGTTTGCTCGGCGGCCTCGGCCCGCTTGCGATTCTGTGCCGTATAGCCCATGAAAAAATAGCCCAGCGTTGGTGAGAAGGCGTTGATCAAATTGGCGAGTGGGTTGCTAAAGTCGTTGAATAAGACGAGAACAACAGTCGTGATCAGGCCAAAAACGGCGATCCATACGTAGTTGGCGGGCGAGTTGAACCGCTCGCTAACCACGGTGCTAAACATGAAGAACAGAAGGATGAGCACCCAGCCATTTGAGCCAGTGGCAACCACCAAAAGCGCCAGTCCTACCAGCAGACCCATCCGCACATGCTCTTTCTGCGGCGTGGAGTTAGGAATCGACCAGTTCTCTACCAAGATCAGCACAAGCATGATTGGAATAACCAGCCAGCGTCGGTAGTTGTCGTAGGCGTGAATGTTCCACGCCAGCAAAGTCACCAGAATCAAGCCGGCCAGCCCAAACCAATTCTCCCAATTTCGGGAGAGGCGAATTTGTTTGTTGGAAGGTATCACAACGTTCATTTTGAACCTTTGGGAAAGCGTAGGGCAAGCAGCGTTAGCCAAAGCAGAACCAGGCCGCACAGCCAAACGAAGCCGTCGCCAAGCCAGGGGTAAAGCGTGCGGGCGCCCTGCACGGGTACGTTGGCGACCATGACGTGCGGGCTGGTGGTAAAGTGGTCCGTCTGCGCCAGGACGCGCCCCTGGTAGTCCGTTGCCATTGAACGACCGGCGTTGGTTTGGCGAACTATCGACACGCCGTTTTCGATGCCACGAAAGGTTGCGATCCAGGTGTGGTAGGGGTCGATGGCCTCCCAATCCGATGAAGGGGCCACGAGGATATCGGCCCCGGCGCGCCCCGCCTGCCGGATTAGGCTGGGGAAATCCAGGTCGAAACAGATGGTTTGGGCAATTTTGCCGAAGGGCGTTTGGATAAACACCAGCTTGCCATCACCCGTTGCGTTGCTGTCGCCGGGGACGATTTTGGACTTTAGGTATTCAGCTACGACCTCGCCTTTCGCATCAATCGTTACCAGTTTGTTTTCATTTAGCGCTTCCCCTTCTGTGTAGACGGCGAGCGCTAGAATGAGATAGGCGTCGTGGCGCCTGGCAATCTCGCTGGCGCGCTCGAGCAGACGGTTTACATCCTGTGCCCGAATCTCGGCGCTGGCTTCGGACCAGAAAACCAGGCGTGCACCGGCTGCGGCTTCCCGCTCCGTCAACGCCAAGAGCGCATCGTAATGGCGATCCAGCGTTTGAGCAAGCGAGACGGGAATCGGTTCGGCGGTGCGCCAGTCAAAATCCGCTGTGCGCAAGGCTTGCCGCACCGGCTCGTCGTCTACGGTGAGGGAAGCAATGCGCACGGTCCCGCTGGCTGGCGGCGTGACGGTTAGCCGCAGACCCCCCACTATCAAAATCAGCGCGATGGCAGTCGCCACGGTCAGCACGCCGCGTCGAATACGAGACCCGACAAACGCTTGCGCCCAGGCCCAATTCAGCGCAGAGGCCGTCCAGAATATCAAGAAGACGATGCCCCAGATGCCGGTGATAGCCAGCAGTTGCGACAGGGGCAGGTTCCCGTATTGCGAGTAAGCAAAGACGCCCCACGTTCCGTATGGGCTGGCCTGGGACATGAGGAATAGCACCACGGTCCCAGCGGTTGGCAAGACCAAACTCGTCTTGAACCCGTTCAGGCGCGGAACCAGCACGCGGTCGATCAGCAACGGCAGCATCTGCACGAGCGCAATCCCCACGGCCATGCCGTAGAAGGCGGCGTCCGATACGGGGATCGCTCCCCGCCACCCGACGATAAACGCGGTCGCTGTGGCAATCCACGCCAGCCCACACCCCAAAGCGACGCGCTGTGAGCGCACAAAGCGGACGAGGAAGAGCCACGACAGCCAGGCGGCAAGCGGCACGACAAAGCGACCATCCGACAGGAGTAGAAACCCAAATCCCAACGTGAACCACAACATGGGAGACCAAGTTTGCGTCGCTATACCGTGGATATTGGCGTTGCGGCGAGCGATGAGCCGGGTTGCGTCTTCTTTGATCGGAAGCGGTACGCTCATGGTCTCCCCTTTGGGTAAGCCGTGCTGTCGGCAAGCACGACCCATCCGCCCAGCGCCAGATATTCCGCCACCGGAATCGGCTCCGTGCCGCGGACGTAGCGCGTGAAAAAGTCGTCGAGATCGACGCCGCTGGTCTCTTCGGCAATGCGTTGCACGGCGGCCGTGTTGAGCGCGCGACCCGACGCGGCGTACTCGGCGTAGACGGCGCGCATTACGTCGTCGAAGCTGCTGTTGTTTTGCGTGGCCCGGCGGATCTGCGAGTCGAGCGCCAGGCCGACGAAGAGACCGCCCGAGTAGACGAGGCCGTGATGGGTGTGCTTGTCGCGGCCCGCTCGGCGCAGCGACAGCTCGCCAAAGCCGGGGTCGGTTGTGTAGCGCTGGTGGTGTCTGGCCAGCACGGCCAGAAAGTCGTCCTGGCGCAGATAGCCAAACTCGCGCGCCGCTTGCAGCGAATAGTACTCCGTCAGCCCCTCTTTGAACCATTCGGCGTCGCTCGTGCTGGCGAAGGTGACGCCGTTCCAGAGGTGGAAAAACTCGTGCAGCACCGTGTGCGCGGGCATCACGACGTTGTCATCCAGCGCCAGCATCGCCTGTGACTCGTCGACCGTCATGCTGATGTGGTGGCCGATCACCTCGCCGTCGACGCCGTCGCTGGCGTTGATGATGACCATCACACGCTCAAAGGGCTGCTGACCCGGCGAGACGGGTGGGCCGCCCAGCAGCTCCGTGTAGTAGGCCTGAGCAAATTCCGCGCCCGCCCGCAGCGCCTTCCCCGCTTTGATGACGCTATCGCCGCCGAGCGCCCAAACGGTCTCCGTGCCTCCCTGCCGCGTCGCAAACGATTCGTGCTGCCCCAACATGATCATCGATTCCGACAAATCGATCAAATCTCGGGCAACGAAGTCGCCCGTCGTTGTGCGCTGCCAGGGCGTGGTCGCCCGCCAATTCGCGGGCAGCACGAAGCGCACGGCCACGTCGCGGCGGCTGTCCGCGGCGGGCACGAGCACGCCTTCCATCCAGGCCAAGCTCCCGGCGACGAAAGGGCTGCGAATCTGCCCGTTCATGACGAAGAGCGAGCGCCCGGTAAAGAATGCGCCCCACTCGGTGACAAAGGCCGCGCTGTCGATGCCCGCCGCCCACTCGACCTGCTCGTGCGTCAGCGACAGATCGTACTCGATGCGCACCGGCGTGCCCGGTCGGGCGTCGACGCGCCACTTCTGGCCGCGCTCCCAGCCGCGCCACAGGCTACAGCGTAGAATTTGCAGCGACGTGCAAGGCTGCACGGTCAAGCTGTCGCCGGCTTCGTTGACTACCCGCAAATTCTGTACAAAGGGTGCGTAGGCTTTGGGATAGGGCCCTTCGTGCGTCGTAAAGAGCAGCGGGCTTTGCAGCGTCATCGTGGCGCTGACTTGTGCCACGGTTGGCGACGCTTCGTGGATGGTGACGACATACGTTGTTGGCGCGCGGTTGGCCGTAAAGCGAGGGACGCGCGCCGCGACCAGGATGGGCCCCGCCGCGATCAAGATCAGCAGGAGCAGCGGGGAGAGGCGAAGACGTTGCATGGTGGCTCTCCTCTAATTGGCCGCGACGGCAGCGGCAGCGGTGGCGGCGGCAGTTGGCGCAGCGAACTGCTTGCGGTAGTGCGCGATCCAGCGACCAATCAGCATCGAGCCGATCACGGCGGGCGCGATCCACACCACCCACGCAATGTCGACGGGCAGGAACATCCCCACGCGCTGCACGGCAAAGGCCGTGAGCAGGCCGATGTAGGAGCCGAGCATTCGGTCCATGTGGTGGTAGAACCACCAGCGGCGGGCCATCTCTTCGCCGCTGTCGTGGCGGCGAAAGCTGCGCAGATCGTCCAATGCTTGTGTAGCGACTAATGCGCCAAAGATGGTGGGAAGAAGAATGAGCACAAAGGGCGTGTCGCCCTCGAGCGGCAGGGCGGGTAGCAGATTGCCCATCAAGCCGCTGGCCCCGGTGATTACCAGCGCGACACCTGTTGCCAGCGCGATTAACGCCGCCGACCAGTCGAAGCGGTTGGGCCCGCGACGTTGATCTAAATCACGGCGCAGGGGGCGGCGGTGGTAGAGCACTCGGTAGCCGCTAATAGCCGCGTAACCGCTGAGCACCGTTACACCAAAGAGGAAAATATTCCAGCGCCAGAACAGCAGCACCAGCCCCGTGGCGTTGGCGACCATCATCGCCCAAAAGTAGACTTTGCCCCAGGTGCGGTGTGCGTCGCCGCCCTTGCGCACCAGCATGGCGACCGGCGCAATCACCAGCGCCGTGAGCGCGGTAACGATGTGAACTTGAATCAGCAACCAGTGGGGGGTGGAGTTGGCGCCTGCCTCGAACAGCCAGTGAATAACCTGCATGATTTGCTCCTTGAGTACGAATTTGTTCGTTGCTCAAAGAGTACCCTCTCGCCGGTCACGTGACGCAGTGCCAAAGGTCACGCATTGCAAACGTGACCGTCACAGCCTGGCTCAAACGCGACGTAACCCTGAACGCGTAAGCCGTGATTGTCACGTTTCTCCGTGAGCTGGTCGAGTACCTGGACGGTGTACTTGACCAGCTTGCGGGCGCCAGTGACAATCACCGTCCGCCATCTCGTGGAGCGTGCCGCCTCGTCTTGGACGGTGACGGTCACTTTGATAAGCAAAGGTGACCGTCACGGCCTGGCTCAAATACGACGTACCCCTGAACGCGCAGGCCGTGATTGTCACGTTTCTCGACCAACTCATCGAGTACCTGGACAGCGTACTCGACCAGCTTGCGGGCGCCAGTGACAATCACCGTCCGCCATCTCGTGGAGCGTGCCGCCTCGTCTTGGACGGTGACGGTCACTTTGACTAGCAAACGTGACCTATGCTCGCGGTTCAGGCGCAGCGAAGGGGTAGGTCTTGCTTGTGCGGCTAAAAGCCGCACTTACTCCTGAGCTAATTTTACCACGACCCTACCGCGCTGCTGGCCCGCCAGAATTTTGCCAATCTCCGCATTCACCTCCTCCAGCCCCACCTCCATCACCAGCGAATCGAGCGCATCAAACTTCCATTCGCCTGCCAGCTTGGCCCACAGCCGCTCGCGCACGTTGCGCCCGGCCCGCGCCGAATCGATGCCAATTAAATTGACGGCGCGCAAGATAAACGGATACACCGTCGTCGGCAATTCCGGCGAGGCGACCAGCCCACAGCAGGCAACTGTGCCACCGTAGGCCGTCGAGCGCAGGGCCGTCGCCAGAATATCGCCGCCGACGGTATCCACCGCGCCCGCCCAGCGCTCCTTGAGCAGCGGGCGGCTGCTCTCGCCAATGGCCTCTTCGCGGCTCAGGAAGTCCGTCGCGCCGAGGTCGCGCAGCCAGCCGTGCGCGTTGGGCTTGCCGGTAACGGCAACGACGGCGTGGCCCAATTTGCTTAAAATGCCGACCGCCGTGCTGCCCACGCCGCCCGTCGCGCCGGAGACGAGAATTTCGCCCTGTGCCGGTTCGACGCCGTGCCGCTGGAGCGCGTCGATGCAAAGCGCGGCGGTGAAGCCCGCCGTGCCCCAGGCCATGCTCTCGCGCAGGGTCAAGCCATTCGGCAGCGCAACGGGCCAGTCGGCGGGTACGCGGATATACTCGCCAAAGCCGCCCGCCGTGTTCATTCCCAAATCGTAACCGGTCACGATCACTTCCTCGCCCGGCTGAAAGCGCGCGCTCGTGCTTTCCTCGATAACGCCCGCCGCGTCGATGCCGGGCGTGTGCGGGTAGGCGCGCGTCACGCCGCGATTGCCGGTCGCCGAGAGGGCATCCTTGTAGTTGAGCGAGGAGTAGTGGACGCGGATCAGCACGTCGCCAGCGGGCAGATCGTCGATGCGGCGCGTGGTGACGTCGCGAGCGAACGTGCCGTCTTCCGCTTCGTGGATGACGAGGGCACGAAAATCTTGCGGCATGGGGAAGCTCCTTGAGTGCAATTGCGGTGCGGCGGCGGGTCGAGTAGAATTATTAGTAGACCGCAATGAAACGAACGGCGTTCTCTCGTTGACCCGTTCGCATTTGAGAATGCTCGCTCCGCGGTGGCAGTCTATTGATTATAGCGTACTTTTCCAAAGCTCGCAGCCACAGGCAACCCATGCGCCTCGCCCTCTTCTCCGATATTCACGGCAACTCCATTGCGCTCGACGCCGTGCTGGCCAATGTTGAGGCGGTGGGCGGCGTCGACGAGCATTGGGCGCTGGGTGACTTTGTCGCCTTTGGACCCGCTGCAGCGGAGCACGTGCGCCACCCCGGCGCGCGCTACATCCTCAAACATCTCACCGGCGGCTACATCCGCCACCACTGGGGCGAGCCGCTGGCGCAACGCGAAGCACTGCTTCGCGCCACACCATCTATCCAGAATCTTCGTAAATCACACGGGCCGAAGCAGCGCTTCGACTTACAAGGAGCTACCATGTCCAGCAAAACCATTCAGATGAGCGACGACCTTCACCGCTACCTGCTCGACGTTTCCCTGCGCGAGCCGGATATTTTGCGGCGATTGCGCGAGGAGACCGCGCCAATGGAATCCGCTGGAATGCAAATTTCGCCGGAGCAGGGCCAATTTATGCGGCTGTTGATGGGGTTGATCGGGGCCAAGCGCACGCTGGAAATCGGCACTTTTACGGGCTATAGCGCGCTGACAACGGCCATGGCCTTGCCCGAAGATGGCTGCGTCGTCGCCTGCGACGTGAGCGAGGAGTGGACGTCGATTGGGCGGCGCTACTGGGAGGAGGCGGGTGTGTCACATAAGATCGACTTGCACATCGGCCCGGCGGCGGAGACGCTGGCCAACTTGCTCGACGACGGGCAGGCGGGCACGTTTGACTTTGCCTTTATCGACGCCGACAAAAACAACTACGATACCTATTACGAGCACGCCCTCAAGTTAGTCAAACCCGGCGGGCTGATTGGGATCGACAACGTGCTCTGGGGCGGCCGCGTGATCGATGCCGAGCGGGACGATGATGACACCGTCGCCATCCGCGCGCTCAACCAGAAGCTGCACGACGACGAACGCGTCGACCTCAGCCTCGTGCCGATTGGGGACGGGTTGACGCTGATGCGGGTTCGGTAGGTGTTGCTTGCTGCTTATCGCTTATTGGGGGGGGACGCGAGCGAGCCGGTCGACCGTGACCGTCACGGCCCACTGGGTCGCCGTCCTTCCCATCGCGTTTGGGCCGTGATTGTCACGGCCTGCGACCAAATTGATCGCATCAAAGAAAAGCGACAACCACGGTCTGCGCGTTGGTCGGGAAGTCTATCTTGTCTGGGGCCGCGACGGTTGCTCTGACCGATCATCCCTCTTTCTTTGCCACCAGAATTGCCCCGCGAAATGTAAACGAAGAATCTTCCTCCACCCGCAGCGCCTCGCGCACCTCCTGCGGCGCGTTGTCCAGCAGCGCACGAACCATCTCAACATGGGCTGCTGGCGTCTTCATGCGCGATGTCCACAGATCGAATTGTAAAAAGAGACTCCACTCGTAAGCGGGCGCATTGTCTTCGTCCACTAAAAATCCCATCTTCCCCAACATCTGCCGCCACCCCGCCACCGTGTGATCGCGCACGTGCGACGGATCGCGCAGCAGCTCGATGGCCTGCACGTGGGTGTCGACCGCGAAGTCGTCGAACGAGACGATGTCGCTGAGGATGAATTGACCACCGGGTTGGAGCACGCGGCGAATTTCGCGCAGCGCCTGCTGGGGTTGCGGCCAGTGGTGGGCGCTGTAGCGCGAGATCACAAGGTCAAACGACGCATCCTCGAAGGGCAGCGCTTCGACATCGCCCCGCCGGAAGTCGACGTTGGTGAGGCTGCGCGCCGCTGCGTTTTGGCGACACTGCGCCAGCATCGCCTCGGAGAGATCGACGCCGGTGATGTGGGCGACGTGGGGCGCGAAGGTCAGCGCCGCGTGGCCCGCGCCGCAGCCCGCGTCGAGCACGCGCCACGTTTTTTGCGACGCAGCGAGGTCGACCATGCGAGCCAAATCCTCGCCCTGTGCGTGGACGTGGCTGGTGGTGTAGTTGGCTGCGACGGCGCTAAACTGCTGGTCGACGGCGGCTTTGACGGTAAAGGACATTGTAGATTTCTCTTTGCGTTGTGTTGTAGGTCGCGTGATGCGTGACGCGTGATGCGTGAACCAATACCCGATCCGAGACTGTGTTAGACCGGAGCAGGGTAAAGTACCAGTTCACGCACCACGCACTACGCAAGCTCCATTACCGGCACCGGCGTCAACCACTCGCTATACTTTTCATCGCGCCCGTAAACGACATCAAAATAGCGTTTGCTCAATTCGCTCGTAATTGGCCCCTTCTCGCCGCTGCCGACTTTGCGGTGGTCGATTTCGCCCACGGCTGCAATCTGCACGCCCGTTCCACAGAAAAAAGCTTCGTCGCAGACGTAGAGCTCCGTGCGGTCGATCTCGCGCTCGACGACCTCCACGCCAACCTCGTCGCGCAGCAGCTGCATCATCGTGCGGCGGGTAATGCCCTCCAGCAGGTTGCTCGTCACCGGCGGCGTGATCACGACGCCGTCGCGCACGATCATAAAGTTGGCGGCGCTGCCCTCGGCCACGTGGCCATCCTGGTTGAGCACGATGGCCTCGTCAAAGCCGCTGAGTACGGCGTCGCTCTTAATCAGCGCGCTGTTGACGTACGAGCCGTTGATCTTGCCCCTTGCGGGGATCGCCGTGTCGTCCACCCGCCGCCAGGCGCTGACGCAGGCGCGCAGCGTGCCCTCGCGCAGGTAGCTGTCCACGGGGATGCTGAAGATGGCCAGCTTGTCCGTCGCGTCGTGGAGCCAGACGCGGAAGATGCCGTCGTCTTTGTAGACAATGGGGCGGATGTAGCAGTTTTGTTGCCAGCCCTCCCGCGCCAGCAGCTCGACGGTAATGTCGGCCAGTTCTTCGGGCGTGTAGTCGAAGTCGCAGAGCAGAATGCGGGCGCTGTTGAGCACGCGGCGGTAGTGGTCGACAAGGCGGAAGGCGTAGAGCTGCTCCTGCTCCTCGTTCCAGTAGCCGCGCAGGCCGCCAAAGCAGCCCGTGCCGTAGTGCAGCGTGTTGCACATGATGCTGACGTGCGCCTGCTCGATGGGGACGAATTCGCGGTTGAAGTAGGCAAACTTGGTCATGGGGTTCTCCTGAAGAATGGAACGCGGATTGGGCGGATTGGGCGGATTGGGCGGATTGGGCGGGTTTGATGCTGTAATGAGTTCTCGGTAAATCAATCAATTTAACGCGGAGCCGCGGAGGCGCAAGGAGAGGGTTGTAAGACTTTGTTGCTGGGTAAGAACAAATTTTGGCCTTAGCACATTGTCCCTGTTCCTCCAACGTGACTTGCAAGCCATCTCTGCGTCTTTGCGCCTTCGCGTTGAAAATTTTTGCTATTCACTAATCAACTCCTCGCGCCACCAGCCGGGCGTTTGACGGCGCACCATCGTGCGTTCGAGGTTGGCGGGCGCGAAGCCAAATTTTTTGTACAGCCCCTGGGCGTCGCGCGTGAAGAGCAGACAGGTTGTGTTGTCCGCCAGCGCCGGGCAGTTGACTATGCACTCGATCAGCCAGACGCCCAAGCCCTGGCCGCGATGCTCGTTCAGCACAAAGACGTCGGCCAGGTAGGCAAAGCGCGCGTAATCCGTCACAACGCGGGCCAAGCCAACCTGCCGCTCGCCATTGCTCTGATCGTACAGCCCAAAGTTGAGCGAATTCGCCAGCGCCCGCTCGGCCAGCTCGCGCGGAACGCCGGGCGACCAGTACGAATGCGCCAGGTAGCCGTGGATCACGTCGAGGTCGAGCCGCGTGGGGTCGGTGCTGATGAGGTAGGGATGGCGGTGGTATTCGCAGTGTTTCATAATTAAGCTCAACCGGGATTTTTGAACGCGGAGATACGCGGATCAGAGAAAGAAATCCGCGTACTTCCGCGTTCAAAAATTCTTCACATCGCCCCCACCTGCCGCGCAATCTGCGCCAGATGCACCGCATCGTGGTAGACGTCGTGCATGGTGTGGTTAAAGATCGAGACGGGGCCGGGCAACCCGTGGTGTCCGCTGCGCTGCCACTGCTCGTCGCTCAGCGCGCGCAGGTTGGCGACGTGCTCGGCGCGAAAGCTGGTATAGGCGTCGATGGCTTCTTGCAAATCGCTGCCCGCGTAGTCTTTCTCCTGAGCCAGCGCCTCCTGATCAAAGCCGGTGATGCGCGGATTCTCTTCGTCGCGCAGCAGCACCATGCGCCGCGACATGACCTCCTCGGTGTCGCGCAGGTGGCAGACGATCTCGACGACCGACCAGTTTTCGTCGCTGTCGCTGTCGGCGTGGGCGGTGCGCGCCTGCTCGGTGGAGAGATTGCGCACGAGTTGGCGCAGAATTTGGGGCGTGGCTTCTAAAGCTTCAATAATTTCACGCTGCGAGTTGTACATGGTTTGTCTCCTGCTGTTGATTTGCATATTCCGCGGGCGCAAAGAAAACCAGCACGCGCAGCTCCTTCTCTATGCTGTGAAAGCGATGCTCGATGCCCGCCGCCACAAAGACGACCGACCCCGCCGCCACCGCCCGATCCTCGTCGTCGACCACGATCTGCCCGCGCCCGCTCATCACGACGTAGACTTCGTCCTCGCCGTGTGGCTGCTGCGGATCGACATCGCCAGCAAGCAGCACGTACAGCCCCATGCTCATGGACGATTCGCGCAGGAATTCGAGGTAGGCATCACCGCTGTCGGCGCGCTGTTGGACGAGCTGGTTCAAGTCAAAGGCTTGCATAAATCTCCTCAAATCTGTTGTCGTTAAATCTGCTCAAGACGTTCCCCGAATCCGTTGACCGCTACCGCCGCAAAATGAGCCACACGCCCAGCAGCAGCACGACCATTCCCAGCAGCGTCGTCGGCGTGAGCGGGCGTTCTTCCGCGCCAAACAGACCAAAGTGATCGACCAGGGCGGAGGCAATGTACTGTGCGGCGACGATCGTTGTAAAGGCAGCGACCGTGCCCAGCCGCGACACGCTAAAGCCAATCGCGCCGACGATGATCAGCCCTAGAAAGCCAGCAAAGAGTGCGTAGGTCGGCACGCCGCGATACGCAGCGAGATTGCCACCGCGCGCGATCAACATCACCAGCCCAATCGTGACGCCGCCTAGCCCGTAGGTGATGAAGACGCTTTCCAGCGTGCCCATCTCGCGCGTCATCAACCCCATAAATTGGCCCTGGATGGTGACAAACGCGCCCGCCACCACCGCAATCAAAATTAGCACACCGACATTGCTCATAGAAACAGCTTTCTCGTTAACCTAAAAATTTAACGCAAGGGCGCAAAGGGGTTGGCTCGTCAAGAACAATTCGGGATCGGCCTGCTTAAAAATCAGAAGATCATCTGTTGGTAACGGCAATGTCCTCCCCAACTTCCCTCGCGTCTTTGCGCCTTCGCGTTAAAATTTTCCGCCTTCCCCGATTCTAGCGCGCCACCAGCGTTTTCAGCGCATCAAACAGCCGCTTCACGTCCGCCGACGTATTGTACAGGTGCGGCCCCACGCGCACAGAATCGCCGCGGAGGCTAACGTGGATTTGCTGCGCCGCCAGCTGCTCGCCGATGCCCATCGGCACGCCGCCCGGCAATCGCAAGCCAATCAGGTGCGACGCGCGCTGATCGCTCGGCAGCGTGGTCGCGCCGATTGCGCTGGCGTGCGTGGCAATCTCGTCCGTGAGCGCGCGTAGGCTGCGGGCAATGTTGACCACGCCCCACTCGTTGATTTGCGCTAGCGCCGCAATCGCCATTGGCACGAGCACAAAGTTGGAGTTCTCGCCCACGTCAAAGCGGCGTGCGCCGGGGCGGTAGTCGTTGGCGTAATCGACCAGCCGCGCAAAATCCTCGCTGCCCGCCTTGTGAATCCAGCCGTATTCCAGCGGCATCCCTTGCTCGCGCCAGCGCGGGGCCACGTAGAGATAGCCCAAACTATATGGCCCCAGCAGCCACTTGTAGCCCGCTGCCACTAGGAAGTCCGGCTGCACCGTCGCCACATCCAGCGGGTGCGCGCCGAGCGACTGCGTGGCGTCTACCACCAGCGCCGCGCCGACCTGCCGCGACCGCTCGCCCACCCGCTCCAGGTCGACCAGGCTGCCGTCCGTCCAGTGGCAGTGGGGCACGGCGACCACGGCGGTGTTCTCGTCAATCGCGTCGAGCACCGCCTCCGTCCAGCCGCTGTTGATTTCGCGGCGCACGGTGAAAATTTCGGCTCCGCTGGCCTGCGCCACCTCGCGCCAGGCGTAGACGTGCGATGGAAACTGCTCGTGCAAGACCACAATCTTCTGCCCGCTCGACACGGGCAAATTCGCCGCCGCCAGCGCAATCCCATAACTGGCCGAGGGTACGAGCGCCATCGACTCGGCATCCGCGCCCACGATTTGGCCCGCCAGCGCGCGCAGCCGCTCCGGGTTGGTAAAGAAATCCTGTGGCGAAATCGTCCAAGGCAGGGCCTTGCGCGGCACGGCATCCAGCCCGGCCCGCGTCACGCTGCGCAACTGCGGCGTCATGTAGGCGGCGTTGAGAAAGGTGACGCCGTCGGGGATGTCAAAGAGGTGGCGCTGGGAAGGAAGAGTTGTACCAATCATGTTCAAGGTGTCTCCGTTTGAATCTACGATTTACGATTTTTGATTCACGAGAAGAATCGGTCTGCGAACCCTCGTAAATCGTAAATCTGAATTCGTAAATCGTGCTGGCTATAGTCTCATCTCGCCGACAATCACCGTCACCGCCGGTCCGCCGACCTTCACCGTCTCGATGTCGTCGCGTGGGCCGACGACCTCCACCTCCGCCGTGCCCGGTTGCCCCATCCAGTGTCCCTGCTCGGCGACAAAAGTTGGCTGCTCAATAAGGCCGTAGCGCCACAGATACGCGCCCATGTTGCCCGTTGCCGAGCCGGTGAAGGGGTCCTCAAATGTGTCGGGCGGCTCGCTGAGGTGGCGGGCAAAGGTGTCGCCCGCCTCGGTTGCGCCCTGCAGGCAGAAGAGGTGCGGGCCAAAGATATTGGCCGGGAAGACCTTGCCGTATGCAACCGGATCCATCGCCACTTTGTGAAGCAGCGACAGCTCGCGCAGCGGAATCATCGTCTGCGGCGAGCCGGTGTTGACGATCTGAATGGGCACGCCGGGCAATGCATCGTCGGGGTCGAGGCCAAACACAGGCAGCACGTCGGCAGCGTCGAAGATGTCCAGAAACTGCGGCTTACGCTGCGACATCGTCACCCGCTCGACCCTGCCATCGCGCGCCACCACATCGACTGGAATCGGTCCGTCGCGTAGTTCAAGCTGGATGGTCATCTGCTCGCCCCGCATCGGAATGCGCCCCGTTTCGACCAGCGCAAAGATTGTGGCAATGGTTGGATGGCCCGCCAGCGGAATTTCGCGGCCCGGCGTAAAGTAACGGGCGCGGATGTCTGCGTCGCCGGTCGGTTGCAGCACAAAGGCCGTCTCGGACAGGTTGTTCTCGCGCGCGATGGCCTGCATCGTCTCGTCGCTCAGGTCGTCGGCGTCAAAAACGATGGCGCAAGGGTTGCCGGTTAGCGGCTTGGTCGTAAAGGCGTCGACCTGCATGAAGGGGTAAGTGGGCATGATGATTCTCCATATAAAATTTTCAACGCAAGGGCGCAAGGGCGCAAAGGGATGCCATGTTAAGCGCATCGGTCGGATAGGCACGTTATCGGCGAGAAAATAACATCTCGACCCAGTCGCGGAATCCATTCCGATTCTCCTCGCGTCTTTGCGTCTTTGCGTTAAATTTTCTGGGCATTCAAATTTTTTTGAATCTGCTCCACGTGTGCGTTTCCGTGGTTGACGTAAAGCAGCAGCTGATCCGCCAGCGTGACCGTGCGCTCGTCGCCGGGGTGGTAGCCTGTGCGCTGCCAGTCGTCGTCGCCCAGGCTTTGCCAGAAGGTAACCCAGCGCGCGTGCAGGTGTTCCAGCAGCGCCAGCGAGTGAGTGAGGTCGGCGCTTGTGGCGTCTGCCAACTCGCCCCACGCGGCCTCATTGTAGGGGCGCAGCGTCGGGTGATTCTCCGTCAGGATCAGCTTGCAGCGCACGTAGCTGTTGAGGTGTGAATCGACGAGGTGATGCACGTTTTGCGCAATGCTCCACTCGCCGTCGAGGGGCCGCGCGGTCAGCTGCTCGTCGCTGAGGCCGCGGACGCGGTCGGCGACGCGGTTGGGTAGGTCGCGCAGCTGGTTGATTTGCTGTTGGCGGTTGGTCATCATTTACTCCGGTTTAAGCGTAAAGGTTGCGATAATTTCGATTGGCAGGTCAAGCGGCAGCCGTTCGACACCGAAGAGCGCACGAGCGTGTCGACCGGCGTCGCCGAGCGCGTGCAAAAAGAGGTGTGACGCGCCGTCGACCACCTGGGGGAATTCATCCCAGCCTTCAATCGTCGTTAGATAGGCCTCAAATCGATTCAGCCCCAAAATGCTGTCGAAGCCAACGTAGTGCTCCATCTGCGCCAATACGTTGAGTGCACAAAGCTCAGCAGCCCGGTAGCCGTCTTCAGTGGTCAATTCGCGCCCCAACCGTCCACGGTAGGCAATCTCGTCGCCGCGGAAGGGAAACTGTGCAGCCACGTAGGCCAGATTGCCCAGTACACGCACCGAATCGTAAGCCCCACCAGGCTTGGGGCGCGGCGGCAGCGATAGGCTACGCTCCGCCAAATTTTGGATGACGTTCATTTTGTTTTCCTGTCCGCGTTCATTGAGGCTGTTCCAGAAAATTAACTATGCCATGTGATAGTCACTGCCCGGACAACTCTGTGAATTCTTTACTGGTCGCGGGCAGTGACAGTCACATTCGCCGCATACTTATTTTCTTGCATTAGCCTTACGTCCATCTGCGGTTAAAATAACCAGCGCCACATCAGAAAAATCGTCATCCCCACCACAATCGTGATCAGCAAACTTTGCCCCCGCCAGCGCAGCGGCGCGATGCGTCCGCTCCACCACGCCACGCCCACCGTCGCCAGGCCCGCGACGAGGTAGGCGTTGTCGATGCCCAGGTCGAGCGTCGCACCGTCCGGCATCAGCAGCATCGGCGCGACAATCGCCGCCAGCACAACGGGCGGCACGAACGTCAGACCGCGCTGCACCACGGGCGGCAGCGTCACCCGGCCCAGGAAAGCGAGCACGGGGTAGCGCACGCCAAAGGTCACGAGCGCCATGCCGAGAATGAGGAGAAATTCGTTCATGGATTCACCATACCAGATTTAACGCGGAGGCGCGGAGAGCCAGAAAGAATGATCCGCGTAGCTCCGGGTTTATCCGCGTCCTAATTTCTTTGCTCCATTACGGTTCCCACCGCCACGCCGACCAGCGCCGCCGCCATCAGCCCCAGCTTGTGCGGCAGTGGATTGAGCGCCACCGCCGTCGCCGCGCCCAACAGCACGGCTAGCAGCGTCGCGCGGCTGCGTACAAAGGGCACAAGCAGCCCAATAAAGGTGACGACCATCGCAAAGTCCAGCCCCCAGTCGGCGGCGTTCGGAATCGCCTGCCCCGTGCGCACGCCGACAAAGGTCCACAGCTGCCAGTTGAGATACATCGCCAAAGCCGAGCCGAAAAAGTACCAGTGTTTCCAGGGCGACTTATCGTCCCGTAGGTAGCGGGCCACGGCGACAGCAAACGTTTCATCGGTAAGCCAGAAGCCAAGAGGAGCCAGCCACCAGTGCGGCAACTCTCGAACGTGCGGCGCGAGCGTCGCGCTGTAGAGCGCGTGGCGCACGTTGACGATAAACGTGGTTGCGATGATCACGGCCACGCCCGTGCCCGCCGCGACCAGCCCGGCGGCAATAAACTGTGCCGAGCCAGCAAAGACAAAGAGCGACATGCCCATGGTCGCCGCGGGGGAAAGCCCGCTCGTGATCGCCAGCGCGCCAAAGATCAGGCCGAAGGGAGCCGCGCCGATAATCAGCGGGATGGTGTCGCGGAGGCCGTCTAGGAGTTCGCTGCGGCGGGTGGCCTCAAAGTTAGATTGTCGGGCAACGGCTTCTTGAATCATGCTGGCTTTTCTCGTCGATTGCGTTGAGACGCAGGAGCGTCTCGGTCGGCATTCCCACGCAGAGCATGGGAACGAGCGAATCTCCAATCTCCAATCCCTAATCTCCAATCTCCCGCGCCACGCGCACCATCGCCGCCAGGCTGCGCTCGACATCCGCCTCCGTCGTCGCCCACGACGACACGCTGATGCGCATGGCCGCGCGACCTTGCCACGCCGTGCCGCCGCACCAGCACGTGCCCTCCTGCTGAATCGCGGCAATTACCCGTCGGGTGATTTCATCCGGGCCAAACGAGACGAGCACCTGATTGAGCTCCACCTGGCTGCGCGCCGCTTGGTGATGCGGCGTCTTGTTCAAAATCTCAAAGCCCGCGTCTGACAGCCCCTCGGCAAAGCGCTCCGCGTGGCGACACGTCCGCGCCACGAGGTCGGCCACGCCTGCACGCCCCAGCGCCTGCAGCGCCGCCCACACCTCGACGCCGCGCGCCCGCCGCGAAAATTCGGGAACGAAGTGGTTGGGCTCGCGCTCATCGCCCGTCGCCAAATACGCCGCGCCGACCGTCATCGCGGTCTGTAAGGGGTCGCTGTCGCGGCAAAAAACCAGTCCGCAATCATACGGCGTGTTGAGCCACTTGTGCGCATCCGTCGCCCACGAATCGGCCAGCTCGACGCCGTCGACCAGATGTGCGTGTTCCGGCGAGGCCGCGGCCCACAGCCCAAATGCGCCGTCGATATGTAGCCAAGCACCCGCCACATTGGCCGCTTCGCCCAGCATGCGCAGCGGGTCGCACGCGCCGGTGTTGACGTTGCCCGCCTGGGTGCAGACGATGGTCGTCTCGTCCAGCGGCGGCAGCGCGTCGGCCCGCATCCGGCCCTGCCCGTCCACCGCCACGGTCGCTACCCGCTGGCGACCCAAGCCGAGCAGCCCCAGCGCCTTGCGCACGCTCACGTGGACTTCCTCGCCCACGACAACGGTAATCGGCGGCGCGCCAAAGAGACCGTCCGCTTCCACGTCCCAGCCTTGTCGCTGCAAAATGGCGTGTCGCGCCGCAGCCAGCGCCGTCAAATTTGCCATTGTTGCGCCGGTGACAAAGCCGCCTGCACAGCCGCTGGGCAAGCCGAGCACGTCTGCCAGCCAGCGCAGGCCAATTTCCTCCAGCCGCGCCGCCACCGGCGACATCACCGCCAACGCCCCGTTCTGGTCCCACGCGCTGGCGAGCTGGTGAGCCGCCAGCGCCGCGGGCAGCGAGCCGCCCGTGACAAAGCCAAAGTAACGCCCGCCCGCCGTGGCGACGGTTGCGGGGGAGCCGATCTTGTCCAGCAGCGCCAGTACCGCATCGGGCGAGGAGGGTGCGTCCGGCAGCGATGTATCGAAGGCGTCCAGCGCGTCGAGGGCCTCGCGCGTCGGGAAGACGGGGCGGTCGTCGAGCGTGTTGAGGTAGGTGGCCGCGCGGTCGGCGGCGTTGGTGAGAAGTCTGTTCATTAGGTAATCCGAAGCGCTGCTTCGCGCCCCGTAAACTTTTCCGCTCCTAAATTAACGGCGAATTGGGTAACTTTATCCGGGGCGAAGCAGCGCTTCGCCTTACACAAGGGGCGTGTAATCCTGCCGCGGGCGGCGAACGTCGCCGCCGTGTTCGAGGCGTTCGCGGATCAGCTCGCCCAGCAGCCCCACGCCGCTGCGGATGGCTTCGACCGTCTGGCAGCCAAAGGCGAGGCGCAGGTGGAGCGAGGCGTCCGGCTGGGCGAGGAAGACTTCGCCGGGGGCGACGGCGAGGCCGTGCTCCAGGGCGACGCGGTGGATGTCCGTGAGCGCGTGGTGGCGGGGCAGGGTGAGCCAGCAGCAAAAGCCACCGCGCGGCTGCGTCCAGCTAACACCGCTGGGCATGTGGCGGTCGAGCGCGTCGAGCAGGGCATCGCGCCGCTCGCGGTAGACGGGCAGCACGCGGCGCAGGTGGCGCTTGAGGCCGCCGTTGCGCAGGTAAAGGGCCAGCGCGCGCTGCAAAATCGTCGAGCCGCAGAGGTCACCTGCGCGACGCAGCGAGATCAGCCGCTCGTGCAGCGGCGGCGGGGCCACGACAAAGCCAATGCGCAGCGCGGGCATCAGCGATTTGGAAAAGCTGCTGAGGTAGACGACCGAGCCGCTGCGGTCGTGCGCCTTGATGGGGCCGCGCATTTCCAGATCTTCGCGGCGCGTGGCGTCGGGATTGTCGTAAGACAATTGGCCGTAAATGTCGTCCTCGATGATGAGGAAGCCGTGGCGTTCGGCGAGCGCGAGCAGCTGCTGACGACGCGCGTTGCTCATGCAGATGCCGGTGGGATTTTGAAAGGCGGGCACGCTGTAGAAAAAGCGCGGCCGCTGCTCGACCACGGCGCGTTCGAGCGCGCCCATATCTGGCCCACAGGCGTCGAGCGGAATGCCGACGGCGCGGATGCGCTGGGCCTTGAGCACATTGAGCAGGCCGAGATAGGTCGGCTGCTCGACGAGCACCGTGTCGCCCGGCTGGGCCAGCGCCTGCGTCACCATCGACAGCCCCTGGGTGAGGCCGTTGGTGACGACCACGTCATCGGGCATGATGTTGAGGTGGCGGTCGCGCAGCATCTCCGCGATTTCGATACGCAGTTGGGGATTGCCCTGGGTCGATTCGTAGGAGAATAATTCACCATCCGCATCGCGCTGGATTTCGCCAAAGCAGGCCCAAAATTCTTCGGCGTGGAGCAGGGAATTGTCCGGCGACGCGCCCGCCATTGAGCGGATGCCCGCCACGCGACCAACGTTGAGAATGTCGTCGATAACGTTCTCGTGGGTGAGCGGGCCGCCGTTGGCCATGTTGGCCGCCGTTGACAGCGGGCGCACGCTCTGGCTGACAAAGGTGCCGCGCCCGACGGTCGCCTCGATCCAGCCGCCGCTCTGCAGTTCGCTGTACGCGTTTTGCACCGTCAGCCGGGTGACGCCCAGCTCGGTGGCCAGCTTGCGCACGGTGGGCAGGCGCGTGCCCGCGGGCAGGTGGCCGTCGCCGATACGCGTTTTGACGTGCTCGGCAATCTGGCGGTAGAGCGCGGTGTTGTCGTCGCGGTTGAGCTGGAGGGAGATGGACATGATGAGTGTTGCGTAGTGCGTAGTGCGTGAACTGGTGGGTGGAGTGATTGGATAGCGATTTTGTTGGTCGGTAGGCCGTGGCTAAACTCTACCCCAGCCCTCACAAGTTGGGGAGGGGGCCGATTCCTCGTTGGGGGAGGGGCTGTTCATGCGAAGTAACGTGGAAAGAAGAAACCCCGTGAGCAACGAACCAACTGCCCCTCCCCCAAGGTGGGGGAGGCTGGGAGGGGGTCGAAACGCCGCCTTCCCCTCAAGCTGCTTCCCCCACCGCCTCTGCCCGCCCCAGCACGGAGACATCCGAAATTGGCAGGTGAACCAGCGCGGCGAAAATCGATAGACCAATGGCAATCAGCCACACCACCTCATACGTGCCCGTCGCATCGTAGAGCCGACCGCCGAGCCAAACGCCGAGGAAGGCCCCGAGTTGGTGGCTCAGAAAAACGAGGCCGTAGAGCGTGCTCAAGTAGCGCGAGCCAAACATGCCAGCGACCATGCCGCTGGTCAACGGGACGGTGGCGAGCCAGAGAAAGCCGATTGCGCCGCCAAAGAGCAGCGCCGTCGCGCCGGTGACGGGCACGAGCAGGAAGAGCGTGATCACCACGGCGCGGGCGATATAGATGAAGGTGAGCAGCCACTTGCGGGGGTGCAAATCGCCGAGGTAGCCAAAGAGAAAGGAGCCGCCAATGTTGAAGATGCCGATCAGCGAGAGCGCCGTGGCGCCCGTCATCGGGTTGACGCCGCTGTCGGATAAAAAGGCGGGCAGGTGTGTGGCGATAAAGGCCACGTGGAAGCCGCAGACAAAAAAGCCCGCGTTGAGCAGCCAGTAGCCGCCGTGGCGACGGGCGCGGTTGAGGGCCTGCGTCATCGTGTCAAATTCGAGCGCATCGCCGGGGCTGCTTTGCGTGCGCGCGCGCGGGCGATTGGGCAGGCCAAAGGAAAGCAGCGCAATGGCGGCCACCGCTGCGGCCAAAATCACAAAAGAATTCTCCCAGCCAAAGCGCGACAGCGTCCACTGCGCGAAGGGAATCATGAGGAACATGCCAAACGAGCCGGCGGCGGTGATCAGCCCAAAGGCCGTGCTGCGCTTGCTCGGCGGCACGACCTGCGCCACCGCGCCCAGCACCACCACGTACGACGTGCCCGCCAGCGCCAGCCCCGTGAGCAGGCCAAGGTTCACGTAGAGCGCGGACGGCGCGTCGGCTGTCGACAGGAAAAAGAGCGCCACGCCGTAGAGCAGTCCACAGGGGAGCGCAACGAGCCGCGCCCCGTAGCGGTCCGCCAGGATGCCGAGCAGGGGCACGCCAAACATGATGTTTTGCAGCGCCACGGCCAGGCTAAAGACCTCGCGCCCGACGGAGAGACTCTCGCTGACGGGCTGCAGGAAAATGCCAAACGACTGGCGAATCCCCATGCTCAGCACGACGATCAGCGCGCTACAGGTGACGACAACGGCGGCGGCGCGCCAGTGCCAGGGGGCGGGTGGACTTTGCTGCATGGCTGATCTCGCGGGTGGATGGCGGTGAAGAAGATTGGCCGATTGTACAGCGTCAATTGTGATTTGGGAAGGGACAATGGGAGGAAGGGAGGGGGGTCAATTAAAAAGACCGGCTTCTGTGCAGAAGCCGGGTTCTTTCGTTTTACTAAACTACCGATTCACGGCGCAGCCACTTCGACCGCCGCCACTGCATCAGGCTCGCGCCGCACCACACGTGGCTCGTACGCCGCAATCTCTTCGCGCAGCTCCACCCGCCCCTCCTCGTGGCGCACCCACCACACGGTCAGCAGCGCGCCGATCAGCATGGCGACGATGCCAATTAGCCCGGCTTCGGGGCCAAAGTCGCCGCCCGTCCACAGCGGGGGGCCACCCTGGCGGATGGCGATGAAGGTGGTGCCGAAGTCGTTGCCGCTGACGGGGAAGCCAAAGACGCTGCCCTGGAAAAAATTCCACGTAATGTGCAGGCCAATTGGGATGGCCAGCTCGCCCGTTAAGATCATGCCGAGGCCGAGCAGGAGGCCAGCCAGCGCAATGTTGAGGCTGCTGATCAGCGTGGCGTTGGGGTTGGCGGCGTGCAGCGCGCCAAAGAAGGCGGAGGTCAGCGCGTAGGCGAGCAGGAGGCCGCCGCGCTTGCCCAGCGGTGCAAAGCTCAATCCTTCCGCCAGGTTGACCAGCTGGTAGCCGCGCGAAAAGAGCTCTTCGTAAAAGCCAACGGCCAAAAAGAGCAGCAGCGGCCACCAGATCGCCCGCCAGAAAGCATCGCCCGTCCCGATGGTGGAGAAGGTCTCGCTGACGGTGAGCCAGCCCAGCGCCCATTCAAACAAGAAGATGCCCGTCATCAGCAGCGCGCCCAAAAGCAGCCCAAAGGCAAGGTGTCGCCACCAGCGCGCGGAAAGGTGCAGGCCAAACTCGGCCCAGCGGCGGCGATCCAAAAAGCGCCCGGCCAGCCACACGCTGAGGATGACGGCCGCGCCCTGGGCCAGCGTGCTTACGACCAGCAACCGGTTGTAGCGAAGGTTGGGCAGAAACCATGCGACCAGCGAAGATAAAATGATCAGCCCGGCCACGAGCAGAAAGTGCACAAGCAAGCGCCAGCCGGCGCGCAGTCGACGGTCGGCGCGGCTCCAGAAGATGGCGGTGAGGGTGTTCATGGACATTGAGGAGTGGAGATTTCCAGGTGTTTGCAGATGCTGGCCGCCGTGTAATCAGAAATCTCACGGTGACGCGGCACAGAGGTGCGACGACGCGCGGCCGGGTTCTGCCGAATCGAGGGACTGTCGCCCCCGCGCAAAAGTTCACAGCCTTCCAAGCGGAAGTGGTTGAGCAAATCGCGACGTTTTATACAGGTGCCGCGTCTGGCATGATGGAGACCCGCGATGCTGCCGAAAGAATCGGGTGAATTGGCTCTTCAACATCAGCATCGTCACCCGTTGCAGAGGAATCGGGTTGTGGAAGCGGGTCACCAAACATCAGATTTGTTTCCGCCGTATCAACCAGTGCATCCGCTAGCATCGACCGTGCTTCGGTCAAATTTTTCCCAAACGAAATGGTGCCGGGAACGTCCAGCACCTTGGCGTGGACGCCATCATCTAGGAATTTGTACATCGCTTTATAGAAAATCCATGACTTTCTCCTAGAAATTCTCTCGAAGCGCAAAAGCACCTTTTCACCCTACCAATCCTCGCGCCGCGCCTGATCGTACTGGACGCGCACGTGCTGGCTCCGCTGGGTGGATTCGACGACGGCCAGCGCGATGGCGAGCGAGCGCACGCCATCCTCCGCCGTGGCCACGGGCTGCGCTTCGCCGTGGCCGTCGTGCTCGATGTGGCTGTGCACGGCAGCGTTGAAGGCGCGGATGCTCTCGGCGTAAACGTCGAAATCGTGGTCGAACTCGACTTCCTCCACGTTTGTGCCGCGACGCAGCACGAGCGATTTGGCCGGGCGGTGCGTCATCGCTTCGTCCGCAAAGAGCGAGCCTTCGGTGCCGTGCACCTGGAGGCCCGTGCCCGCGTGCTTGATCGTAAACGCATCGTGGAACTGCGCCAGCAGGCCGCTGCGAAAGCGCATTGTCCCCATCACCGCATCCTCCACCTTTTCGCCCAGCCCCTGCCGCTCCGAAATCGCCGACACCGTATCGACTTCGTCATTGAGCACAAAGCGCAGCGTGTCCGCATCGTGGACGGTGATGTCGAGGATCACGCCGCCGCCAGCCCCCGGCGATTTGATGCGCCACGTTTGCAGCTGCTCCGGCAGGTAGACGGCGTGGAAGACGCGTGCGGCCAGCGGCTTGCCAATCGCGCCGTCGGCAATCAGATCGCGCATCTTGACGAAGTGGGGCGCGGCGCGCAAATGCTGATTTGTCCCCATCACCACATCGGCCCGCCGACATTCCGCCACCATTTCCAGCGCATCGCCCAGGGTGAGCGCCAGCGGCTTTTCGCAGAGCACGTGCTTGTCGTACTGCGCCGCCTGCACCGTGGCCGCCAGGTGGCGCTCGTTGGTGGTGCTCACGTAGACCACGTCGACTTCATCATTTTCAAGCAGATCGTCCAACGAATCGTAGAAGTGGGGGATGTTGTTGGCTTGGGCAAATTCGCGCGCCCGCCGCATCGAGCTGCTGCGCACGCCGACGACGCGGCTATCCGGCTGTGCGTTGATGGCGTCGATCATGTAATCCTCGGCAATCGCGCTGGCGCCGATCAAGCCCCAGCCGAGGGGAGTTTGGGTGGTCATGGTATGTGTACCTCCGTTGTGGACGGGTGGTTGCAGGCGATTGGAGATTGGTAGTCAGAGATTGGGCTGGGTGCAATGCCGGCTAATTTCCAACTGCCCACTCCAATTGTTAAAGAATATGGGCTTGCTGCCCTTCGACGTTGTCCAGAGCAAGGCTGCTACTCCTCCCCCGCCGCCTCAATATGTTCCGCAATCAGCTTGGAAAAGCGCCGCTCGCTGTTGTCCTGCGGCTGGTAATCAATTACCTCGCGCGCGTTGACGATGCTCCAAAAGGCGTGCGAATTATCGCTGATGCCGTAAAAAATTTGGAAGGGCACGCCGTGCGCGTCGCGGATGTCTTTGGTTTCAATGCTTTTGACGAAGAGCTGCGCCATATCCCGATCGCTGATGTAGACGGCCAGCGAGCGGCGCATTCTCACTAAGTTGCCCTTCTCGATGCCCGCCAAATCCGTCTCGCGCGGGCCGCCGATGCGAATTTGCACGTTCTCGAGCGGGTGCGTGCCGTCGTTTTCGGGCACGGTCGCCTTGCCGCCGCTGCTGCTGCCGTTGCCGTGGCGCGCGCCCGAAGTCAACTCCTTGGCGCTGGGCGATTCTGCCTTGCCCACCGCAAAGACGAAGCCCAGGTGCTCGTGTGTCTCCTTGGCCCAGCCATAGTAGTTGTCCGAGAGGGCGCGCTCGTTGGGGTCGACAAAATCCATCTCGCCCTGCAAAATCAGCCCCTCGTAGTAGTCCGCCGCGTGGTTCGAGCTGGCGACCACGACGCGGCGCACCCCTTCCTCCAGCGCCGTTTTGTACACGTTGTAGGCCATGCCCACGTTGGCAAATTCGGCCTGAAAGCGCTGCTCCGGATCCGAAGGGTTCTCCGCGCCGACAAAGCCGCAGTGAACCACGGCATCCGCGCCGCGAAAGTGCTCGCGGTAGGCATCGCGATTGCGCTCGGTGAGGTCGGCAATCTGGATGCCGGGAATTTCCTGACCGTCGCGCCCGGTCGCGCGCACGTCTAGCATCACGAGATCGTAGCGTTCGGCGAGAAAGGGGCGCAGCTGCCCGGCAATTTTGCCAGCGGCGCCGGTGAGAACAACTCTGGATTTGGCCATAATTTTGTGTCAGGTGTGTGGTGGTTGAAGAGTGCGTTCCGAATCTGAGAGAAAGTCGAGTCAAAGGCGAGGTAGCCATGTCATGCTCGCGAACGCGGCGTCCGGGCGACCAAGATGGATTCCCGCCGGAGTTTATCCTCGCGGAGGCGGGGGCGGGAATGACAAAGTCTCGACGGCTCCTTGCCCTACGTCATCTCGCTCGTCATCTCGCTCGTCATCTCGTTCGTCATCTCGTTCGTCATCTCGTTCGTCATCTCGTTCGTCATCTCGTTCGTCATCCTCCTCGGATGCCGCGGTATTTGCGCCCGTCGAAAACTCTCTCAAATTTGGATGGTTAAATCGTTTTCAGCGGTGATGTCACAAATCGGGTTGCTATCTTGTCTACCTTACAGAGTTTACCTGCAAAGCGCAAAGTTTACAACGCGAAGGGAGATCAAGATGCAGCACAAATTACCAGACAACGCACCCGTTGTCATCATTGGCGGTAGGGCAATTTCACCATGGGGGTGATCTTACACAAGCGTGGCGAAAAAGCGCCCATTTCACTTGATTCTGTCCAAACTTTGGAAGTCTAAAAGTTGGAATGGCGCTTTCTGCTGTTTTTGACGGGATAATGTACCCACTTAATGTAAGATTGATCCGATGGTGAAATTGCCCTATCATTGGCGGCGGGCTGGCTGGGTTGACGGCGGCCGTCACGCTGGCGCGGGCGGGCGTGCCGGTTTTGCTCTGTGAAAAGGCCAACGCGGTCGGTGGACGCGCGACCGCGCGCCAGCAAGACGGCTTTATCTTCAATCAGGGACCGCGGGCGCTTTACCTCGGTGGCGCGGGGGAACGTGCGCTGCGCAAACTGGGTATTCCGTTCAGCGGCGGGCGCCCGGCAGCGCGTGGCTACGCCGTGCTGCGCGGGCAGCGGGAACGCCTGCCCAGTTCGCCAGGCGATCTTGTGCGTTCGCGTCTGTTGAGCTGGCCGGACAAGCTGCGCTATGCAGGCCTGATGGCACGCCTGTTGACGGCAAAGCCAGAGCAGTGGCAAGATAAGAGCGTCCGCGACTGGGTGGAGCAAGCCACGCCTCGGCCACTGTTGCAGCAGCTTTTATACAGCCTCTTCCGCCTTTCCACCTACGCCGCCGATGCCGAGCGTCAAAGCGCCGGAGCGGCACTGCTGCAGGCGCAGACGGCGGTTGGGCCGGGCGTGCTCTACCTGGACGGCGGCTGGCAGACGCTGGTCGACGGCCTGCGCGAGGCGGCGCTGGCGGCCGGTGTGGAAATCATCAGCGGGGCAAATGTCGTCGCCATCGAGCACGGTGATCGCGTGGCTGGCGTGCGCCTGGCGGACGGCACGAGACACGATGCCCGCGCCGTCGTTGCCGCCGTCGATCCGGCGACGGCAACAACCCTGGCTGCGGCGGATGGGCGACTAAAATGCTCTTTGCCGGAATTTACCCCCGTGCGCACCGCCTGCCTGGACGTGGCGCTCTCGCGCTTGCCCGATCCCGCGGCCACCGTGGCGCTGGGCGTTGACGTGCCGCTTTATCTCTCCGTTCATTCGGCCAGCGCGGAGCTGTCGCCGCCCGGTGGGGCGCTGATCCACGCGGCCAAATACCTGCCGACTGCCGACTCGACCGACCCCGCAGTCAACAAAGCCGAGCTGCGCGCCCTGCTGGATTTGATGCAGCCGGGCTGGCGCGATGTGCTCGTGGCGGAGCGCTTTCTGCCGCGCATGACGGTGAGCCATGCGCTGGTCGCGGCGCGCGATGGCGGGCTGGCGGGACGACCGGACGTGGCCGTTGCCAAATTGCCCGGTCTCTACGTGGCTGGCGATTGGGTGGGGCCGGAGGGGATGTTGGCGGATGCAGCGCTCGCCAGCGCAAGTCGCGCCGCGCAGATGATATTGAGTTAACCGCGTCCCCGGCACGCATCAGATGAAACAGCAACTATTGAACAACATGCGACGCGTGCCGGGGACGCTTGTTCACCACCCGCAATCCACACCCATGTATGACTTCGAGCCCCACCGCGCCCACCTCTTCGCCATTGCCTACCGCATGACGGGCAGCGTGATGGAGGCCGAGGATATCCTGCACGACGCCTATCTGCGCTACCAGGCCGTGCCGCGCGAGGCGGTGCAGTCGCCGCGCGCGCTGCTCTCGACGATTGTGACGCGGTTCTGCCTCAACCACAGCAATCCGCCCGCGTGCGGCGCGAAGTGTACCCCGGCCCCTGGCTGCCGGAGCCGCTGCCAACCGATTCCGCTGCGGTTGATCCAGCCCAAGGTGATCCGGCGTACGTAGTAGAGCAGCACGAGTCGATCTCGATGGCCTTTCTCGTGCTGCTCGAACAGCTGACGCCCGCCGAGAGAGCCGTCTTGCTGCTGCGCGAGGTCTTCGACTACTCGTATGCTGACGTTGCGCTCATCGTCGAGAAATCCGAGGCGGCCTGTCGCCAGCTCTTCCACCGCGCGCGCCAGCACATCGACGCGCACCAGCCGCGCTTCACCGCTCCGCCCGCCCAGCACGGGGCGATGCTCAACCAGTTCCTGCTGGCCGTCGCGACGGGCGAGATGGAGCCGCTCGAGCAGCTGCTGGCTGAGGAGGTCGTTTTTCAGGGCGACGGCGGCGGCAAGGTGCGCGGGGCGGCCCCGCGACCGGTACATGGGCGGATGGCCGTGGCGCGGCTCGTGCTGGGCATCTTTAAGCGGCGACCTCCGCAAACGGAGGTCACCGTCGAGCCGTTTAACGGCCAGGCGGCTATAGTGACGCGCGTCCAGGCGACGATCGTCGCCGTGACGCTGCTGGAAATCGTGGGGGATGAGATTCGCGCCATCCGCAACGTCGCCAACCCGGACAAGCTGGCGCACCTGTGAAATGGATGTGGCGCAAAGATTGTGTGAAAAATTTATATCCTCAACCGATCGATAGATATATGGAAACGCCGCTAATTGTGGTGTAATCTAACCGTGCACAGTCAAGGCCCAGAGTACTGAACTCAGGCCGCAACAACAGGAGGATACATGTCACCTAAACTTTCCCGCAAGCTGTTTCCCGTCTTCTCGGCTTTCTTTGCCCTGTCGCTGATGCTTGGCGCCTGTGGCGGTGGCGACGCCGACCTCGACGACGAGGATGGTATTGAGGAAGTGGAAGTCGAAGACGGCGAGGTTGAAGAGGTCGACGAAGATTAGCCCCCAGCTCACCGGATAAGCAGACGAGAAAAGCCTCTCAGCGTTCGCTGAGAGGCTTTTTCTTTCCAACGCTATCCCACAATCATCGCACACTATCCCACATTTATCCCACATTTGAGTGTGGGATACTAACTATACGCCATGATCTGCAGCGTCCGCACCAACGCCGATTTCCACTTGCTCGCCTCATCCACCGGCAGATAGATCGCGCGCCGCCCCACGCGTGCCGCCTCTTCCGGCATAAAGTTTTCATCCTCCAGGTGACCAAGCGCCATCTGCAAGCGTCGCTCCATCACCTTGCGATTCATGTTCTCCAGCGTCTCGCTGCGCACCACAATCTGCTCCAGCTCGCGCCCAATGTTGGCGACCCCCGCCTGCAGGGCCAGCATCTTTACCCGGATCTGGAAGAGCAGGTTTTCTACCTCCACCGGCACGGAGTGCGTCTCTACATCCGGCCCAAAGCGGTCGATCAGCTCGCGCCGCATCTCCTCAATTTCATCGACCGTCGTCATCCCCGCAATGCGCCGGTAAATTTGCAGCCGCAGCCCCTCATCCGCAATATATGCCTCTGGAATCCGCGCATCCAGCGGCAAATCGAGCGTCACCGGCGGCGCCAGCGGATCGTTGAGATCAAAGGGCGAAGGCTGCTCGACAGCCGTTTCTCGTTGGCCGTTTTTCGTTTTTTGTTGGCTGTTATCTGTTGGCCCTTCGGCAACCACACCATCCCGCGCACCATTCGCCGACCCCTGACCGCTAACCGCTCGTTGCTCCCCCGCTCCCCCGCTCTCTTTCTCCCCATCTCCCACGGCCTGCTCAAAGACCTTCTTCTTGCGCTTGGCCTCGTTAATCGCCTGCGCCAGCAGCCGCGTGTACAAATCAAAGCCGACGGTGTCGATGTTGCCGCTCTGGCGCGAGCCGAGCAGATCGCCCGCGCCGCGGATTTCGAGATCGCGCATGGCGATGCGGAAGCCCGCGCCCATCTCCTCGCTGCTCTCGATGATCGCCGACAGGCGACGGCGCGCGTCAAAGCTCAGGGTCGTGCCCTTGTCGTAGAGCAGGTAGCAGTGGCCGCGCACCGAGCCGCGCCCGACGCGCCCGCGCAGCTGGTACAGCTGCGCCAGCCCCATCTTGTCCGCGCGGCTAATAATGATGGTGTTGGCGTTGGGGATGTCCAGCCCGTTCTCGATAATCGTGGTCGCCACCAGCACGTCCGCCTCGCCCTGGGTGAAGCGCAGCATCGCGTCCTCCAGCTCGCGCTCGCCCATCTGCCCGTGGCCGACGACGATGCGAGCCTCCGGCACGGCACGCTGGATGCGCTCGGCCAGCATCCGAATCCCGCGCACGCGGTTGTGGACGAAGAAGACCTGCCCGCCGCGCGCCAGCTCGCGGCCAATTGCCTGCCGCACAAGCAGGTCATCGTACTCGGCCAAAACGGTGTGCACGGGCTGGCGATCCTGCGGCGCGGTGGTGATCGTGCTCATGTCGCGCACGCCGCTGAGGCTCATGTGCAGCGTGCGCGGAATCGGCGTCGCGCTGAGGCTGAGCACGTCGAGCTGGGTGCGCAGCGTCTTGAGCCGCTCCTTTTGTACCACCCCAAAGCGCTGCTCCTCATCGATGATCAACAGCCCCATGTCCTTAAACTCCAGGTCGCGCGAGAGCAGCCGGTGCGTCCCAATCACCATGTCGACCGTGCCTTCGCGTAGCCCAGATAAGGTCTTTTCCTGCTGCGCCGGCGTGCGAAAGCGGCTCAGCAGGTCGATGCGCATGGGGTAATTGCCCATGCGTTCGTTAAAGGTGCGGTAGTGCTGCTGCGCCAGCACCGTCGTTGGCACCAGCATGGCGACCTGCTTGCCGTCGGCGATGGCCTTGAACGCGGCGCGCACGGCCACCTCCGTTTTGCCATAGCCCACGTCGCCAACGATCACCCGGTCCATGGGCTGTGGCGTCTCCATATCGTGCTTGACTTGGTTGATGGCGGTGAGCTGATCCTCCGTCTCCATATAGGGGAAGGCGGCTTCCATCTCCTCCTGCCACGGCCCGTCCGGCGCGTAGGCGTGGCCCGCCACCAGCTCGCGCTCGGCGTAGAGCGCGAGCAAGTCGTCGGCGATGTCGGCGATGGCCCGCTGCGCCCGCTCCTTGACCGTCTGCCAATCCGCCGTCCCCAGCCGGCTCACAATTGGATTGTTCTCGGACGCACCAACGTAGCGGCTCAGCCGGTCGGCCTGGTGGACGGGCACGTAGAGCTTGTCGCTCTTTGCGTAGGTTACCTGCAAATACTCGCGCTCGACGCCGCTGATCTCCATCTGCACCAGCCCCTCGTAGCGCCCGATGCCGTGCTCCAGGTGTACCACGTAGTCGCCCTCCTTTACATCCGCAAAGAAGACTTCGGGCGCAACGGTGCTCTGTTTCTTGCGCCGCCGCGCGCGCGGCTTGGATGTGCCGAAGAGCTCGGTGTCGGTTAAGAAAGAAAGATTGAAGATTGAAGATTGAGTATGCCCGGATTCTCCGCTTGACGATTGTTGGTTAGTCGAGAGCAAAGATTCGGTCGATTCCGATTCATCGGCCTTCAATGTTAAATCTTTAGTCTTTATTCCCCTGATAACAAAGCCTTCTCCGGCCAACCCCTGAGCGAGAATTACCCGACCGGCCCTTGGCGCTTCGTCGATGTCGCTCTGCACCCGCACATTCAGGTCGGCATCTGCCAGCAGGCTCTGCATTCGCGCGGCCTGGCGCGTGGCGAGCACGACGCTGTCGCTGGCGTCGCGGCGCTGCTGAACGTCGCGCACGATTTCTTTGACTTTGCCGCCGTAGCGGGGGCCGGGGGCAAAGTTGCGCGCCAGCGGCGTGTTTGGCGATTCCGTCTTGCCGTATAGATCGCTGTACCCGAGCAAAATGGGGTTGTGGGCAAGCAAGCGCTCGCGCAGCTCGTCCCGCGTAAAGGCGCTCGACGCGAAGTCGCGCGGCAGCTCGCCGGAGCGCATCAGCTCTTCGCGCAGGCTGCCCGCTTGGCCGTCGAGGTCTTTGAGCGTATCCATTAGTTCCGCCGCGCCGTCGACCACGAGCAGCGCGTCGCCCGGCAGGTAGTCGAGCAGCGAGGCGGGCTGCTCGTAGAAGTAGGGCAAGTACCACTCGATGCCGCGAAAGCTTTGCGCATGGGCCAGCGACATGACTTCGGTGCGCAATTCCTCGCGCATGGCCAGCAGCAAGTTGGGATCCTGAAGGGGTGACGCGCCCTCGGCCAGCGACAGATTTTCAAGCGCGTTGAGGTTGTCGCCCCGAATGTGGAGCCGGTCGAGCGCGTCGGCGGCGTACTTGGTCAGCGCTTCGCTGCCGGGGCCAATCTCAATCTGGTCGACGTTCTGCTCGGAGCGCTGCGTGGCGGGATCAAAATAACGCAGGGATTCGACTTCGTCGCCAAAGAGATCGATGCGCACGGGGCGCGTCAGGTTGGGCGGCCAAATGTCG
Source organism: Caldilineaceae bacterium (assembly GCA_965213535.1). Classification (GTDB taxonomy): domain Bacteria; phylum Chloroflexota; class Anaerolineae; order Caldilineales; family Caldilineaceae; genus JBCCFC01. The sequence goes on along the minus strand of OZ243888.1, from coordinate 2,550,582 downwards.
ATGATGCCGCCGCGCCGCGCAAAGGTTCCCGGCTCCTCGACCACCTCCTCCGCCGTGTAGCCCGTCTGCGCCCAGTTGATGGCCATCTGCTCCAGCCGCACAATCTCGCCGACCTTGAGCGGGCGCAGCGAGAGCCGCAGCTCCCTGGCGGGCAGCGTCTTTTGCATCAGCCCCCGCGCGCTGGCGATGACAACGGGCTTTTGCCCAGATTGTACAGAGCGGCTTTGCAGCGCAGATAGCGCCGTCAGCCGCTGCTGGCGCGTCTCGTTGCTCCAGGGAATTCGCTCGTAGGGCAGCGCGTCCGGCTCGGCAAAAAGATAAACGGGCGGCCCACCCGCTTCAAGCGGCGGCAGCCAATCGATGAGCTGCTGTTGGAGCTGAAGCGCCATCTCGCTGCGCGCCGTCAGCAGCACGAACGGCGCGTCCGCGTGCGTCGCCAGCCCGGCGGCAACGTAGGGCCGCGCGGCGGGCAGCAGCGCCTGCGGCTCGCTCGGTCGCTGGTCGAGCAGGGCGCGGTAGGGCGGCAGTTGATTGAGGAGAGGGAGGAGGCCGGAGAGATTCATGGGAGGAGTTTTAATGGTCAATGGTCAACGGTAGATTGTCAATGATCAACGGGTAAGTCCACGATCTCATGAACAGTTGACCATTCACCGTTGACCATTGACTATTATCATCTGCTGTTAAACCGATTCATCGCCGCTTCTATCCCCTCAAACACCCACACATCCACCGCATCCAGCACCTCCTGTCTGGTGATCGCCATCTCTTCCTCATCCCGTGCGCTAAAATTTTGCAGCACGTAATCCGTCACCGCCATGCGTCCCGGCGGGCGACCAATGCCGACGCGGGCGCGGGCAAAGCCCTGATCGCCCAGGTGCTGAATGATCGACTTGATGCCCTTTTGCCCACCGGAGCCGCCGCCGCCGCGCAGCCGCAGCTTGCCCAACGGCAGGTCCAGGTCATCGTGGATCACCAAGATGTCGTCGAGCGGGATGTCGTAGTAATCGGCCAGCGGGCCGACGGACTGGCCGCTCTCGTTCATGTACGTGAGCGGCTGGGCGAGCAGCACGCGCTGCCGCTGCTCGCGCGTGCCCACGAGCGGGTTACTCATCGCCTCGCCGATCTGCGCAGCAACGGGCGTCGGCGGCAGGCGGCGCTGCACCCAGCCGTCGCCGAGAGCGGCGCGCTGCTGCGTCTTGCTCATATCGATCTGATAGCGTTCGGCATAAAGGCGAATGCACTGAAAGCCAACGTTGTGGCGCGTCTTCGTGTAGCGTGCACCAGGGTTGCCGAGACCGACGATGAGCTTGAAGTTGGGCATGGGAGAGAAGTGCTTGTTGCGTGATGCGTAGGCTTGTATCGCGGACTGAACAACTTGCGGGCACGCGAAAACGGGCAATTTTGACGAAAACGTCATTGCCCGTCTCGATAAATTAGTCTGCCATTGTACGAGATGCACCAAAAGGGGTCTGTATGCCCCACAACATCTTGAGCGAATCTGGGAACTCTAAAATGCCACATCCGCCATTGCCACGTCCGACTCCGGCTGCGCCATCGCTGCCAGCGCGACGGCGTCCCCGCGCAGGGCGTGCAGCAGCGCCAGCGTCAGCGACTTAGTCTCCAGCCGTGCCTGCTCGTCCTCCAGCACGGGGCCGACGCAGGCGGGGCAGCCGCGCACGCAGTCGCAGCGGTGGATGAGGTCGACGGCCCCGCGCAGGAGATGGTCGTGTAGCTCGAAGAGACGGGCGCTAAAGCCGAGACCGGCGGCGGCGCGTTCGTAGATAAAGAGAGTGGGGAGCGAAGATTGGGGGGATGGTGTGTGGAGGGGTGGGGAGTCGGTCAATGACGTTGCCTCTTCCCCCGACTCCCCAGCCCCCGACTCTCCCACATTGCTTTTCGCATCTCGCACCACGCTTACCCCAATATCGCCCACATCGCACATTAGGTGCAGCGGCGCTAGATGGTGCAGCGTGTAGGCGAGGCCGTCCAGGCCGCTGCGGACGCGAACGCCGGACTCCAGCCGCTGGTGGCAGGCGCGGCAGACGAGCACGAGATTGCTCAGCCGATTGGCCTGGCGGTAGCGTTCGTTGACGCCGGGCGCGTAGCCAAAGACGCGAAAGGGGACGAGGTGATGCACGTCGTGCTGGCGGGCGTGTTGGCGATGGCTTGACGTCCCCTGTGGCTCCGGTGCGCCGCACTCGGTGCAGCGGTAGCCGTCGCGCTCGCGGACGCGGCGGCGCTGGGCCTGCCAGTTGGGGCCGTAGTCGTTGGGTGAATCGTGCCACTGCCCGGCCTCCTCCAGCGCCCGCTGCGCCGATTCCGCCACGCGCAGCCAGTAGCCGCTCGTCTCCCACTCGCTCGGCGGATAATCCAGCGCAATCGTGCCCAAGTTTTCGTGCGTCATGCGCTTGATGCGCCGATAGCCCACAATCTGCGAGGTGACCAGCAGGTCGCCGTGGCCGATGGTCGCGCCGTTTGCCCCGCGGCAGCTGTGCTCGGCCAGCACCTCGATGGTGGTCTCGGCGTTGGCGGTCGTGTAGTAGTCGACCTCGGCGGGTTCTACAGTGGCGAGATTGTCATCGAGATTGAGCGAGCGGACGAGGTGGCTGCGTCCTTCGTGGATGTAGATGGCCCCTTCGTGCAGAAACATCGGCGCGGCGTGGCGGTCGATCTGGCCGATGATGCGTGATGCGTGATGCGTGATGCGTGAACTCGTACCGGACTCTGTTGGAGCGGTTGGTTGCAGGTCGCTTGTCCATCCGTGTTTATCCGCGTCCATCCGCGGTTCGATTTCTTTTTGAATCAACACCGAATCGCTGCTGGACGTGCGCAGGCTGATCTGGCGCGCGGGGTAGCCGTCGCCCGTCCAGAAGTAGCGCGCCCGACCGCCAACCTCGTGGCGCGCGACATCGCCCTGCTCGGCGAGCAAATCCAACACGTCCATCGTGAAGTCGCAGGAGCCAAACGGTTCATCGTCGGCGAAGGGCAGCTCGAAGGCGGCACAGCGCACGTGGTCGACCAGCAGCATCAAATTATCGGCGTGGACGATGGCGTGTTCGGGCGAGCGCTCGAAGAGAAAGTCCGGCTGGCGCACAATGTACTGGTCCAACACGCCGCTGGTTGCCACGAGCAAGGCCAGCGACACGCCGTCGCTCGTGCGGCCGACGCGCCCCATTTGCTGCCAAGTGCTGGCAATGCTGCCGGGATAGCCGCAGAGCACGGCCGCCTGCAGCTGACCAATGTCGATGCCCAATTCGAGCGCGTTGGTGGCGACGACGGCGCGGACGGATTGGTCGCGTAACCCAGCTTCAATTTCACGTCGCTCCGAAGGCAGGTAACCGCCGCGGTAGCCGCGCACAGAGGAAGAAGGATTGAAGATTGAAGATTGGGTACTCAATCTTGAGTCTTCAATCTTTTGCACTTTGTTTACCCGTTCGCGAATGTACGTCAAGAGAACTTCGGTCGTGAGCCTAGATCGACCAAAGACGATCGTCTGTGCGCCGCCCAAAATGGTGCGGGTGGCCAAGTCCTGCGCTTCGAGCGTGGCGCTGCGGCGGAGGCCGCGTTCGGGATCGTAGAGCGGCGGGCTGTAGAGGATGACGTGCTTTTCGGCCTGGGGCGCGCCGCTCTCGTCGACAAGCTGGACGGGCTGCTCGGCCAGCCGCTCGGCCAGCTCGCGCGGGTTGGCGATGGTGGCGCTGGTGGCGATAAATTGGGGGCGGCTGCCGTAGTGGGCGCAGAGCCGCCGCAAACGCCGCAGCACGTTGGCGACGTGGCTGCCAAAAACGCCGCGATAGACGTGTAGCTCATCGAGCACGACGTAGCGCAGGTTGGCGAAAAAGTCCGCCCAATTCGTGTGGTAGGGCAGGATGCCCGCGTGGAGCATGTCTGGATTACTCAAGAGCACGCGGGCGCTTTTGCGGATGGATGGGCGATCAGCACGCGGGGTGTCGCCATCGTAGGTGGAGGCGGAAAGATTGAAGATTGAAGATTGGGTATTCGGCGTTTCGCCGACGAATTGTGCTAATTCGTTGATTCCTTTGAGCTGATCTTGAGCCAGGGCTTTGGTGGGGAAGAGGTAAAGTGCGCGGGTTTCCGAGTCGTGGAGCAGGGCGTTGAAAATGGGGAGATTGTAGCAGAGCGTTTTGCCAGAAGCCGTGGGCGTAACGACGACGACGTGGTCGCCGCGGAGCGCGTGGTCGATGGCTTGGGCCTGGTGGATGTAGAGTTGGTCGATGCTGTGGGCGTGGAGCGCTTCGTGGAGCGCGGGGTGCAGCGCGTCCGGGAGGGGCGCGTAACGGGGCGACGTTGCCGGCAGCGTGCGCCAGGCGGCGACGTTGGCCATAAAGCGCTCGTCGCGGCGCAGGTCGGTGAGGATATCGGGAAGGGCCATATCAGCTTACGCAGACAAAATTACGCCTCCACCGAAATTTCTTGATCCGGCTCCGCCGTGGGCTCCGGCGAAATTTGGCCGTCGCGTGCGATGTCGTCGTAGCGGAGCTCGAATCGTTCGCGGAAGTCCGAGACGCGATAGGCGGCGCGGGCCATGGCGGTGGTGGCGATTGGCGCGGTGATGAAGAAGAGCGCAATCAGGATGATCATGCGCGGCAGCCAGGTGCCGCCGTAGAAGAGCCCCGCCGCCAGCAGCAGACAGCTGACACCGAGCGTGCCCGCTTTGCCGTTGGCGTGCATGCGCGTATACACATCCGGCAGGCGCAGGATGCCAATGGCGCTGATCAACATAAAGAGCGTGCCAACGGTCGCCAGCGCGAGGATTAGAAATTCGGCAAGAGTCATGGGGGTTATCTTTTAGGAGTGTTCGCGTTCAAGATAGCGAGCCAACATCATCGTGCCCAAAAAGCCGAGCACGGTGGTAACGAGGGCAACGTCCAGCAGGACGGGCGCGTTGCTGCGCAAGGCCTGCAGCGTAAACAGACCAACGGCGTGAGTGGCGATCAGGTCGAACGAGACGGTGCGGTCCGGCACGTCCGGCCCCCGGTAGAGGCGGACGAAGCAGAGCAGCAGCGACACGCTCAGGATCACGAGCAGAATCTCGATGCCCAACTCAAATGGCGTCATGTGGAGCTTCCTTTGGTGATTTGGAGGAGGCGGCGCTCAAAGTCGTGCTTGATGTCGCGCCGAAAGGCTTCGGCGTCCTGCACGGCCAGCTCGTGGATGTAGAGCACCTGCCGACCCGCTTGATCGTGCCCCAAATCAACGCTCAACGTGCCCGGCGTCAGCGTAATGACGGTGGCGAGGATGGTGATTTCCAGCGGGTCCGTGGCGTCCAGCGGCACGGCGATGATGCCGGGGTCGAGCCGTGCCCGCATCCGGTCGCCGGGCTGCAAAATCGTCCAGGCCAGGCGCACGTTGCTGAGGATAATTTCCCAAAGGATAAAGAGCACAAAGCCGACGAGCCGCAGGCTGCGCAGGCCGTACTCGTGGTTGTAGAGGCTCAACAGCGCAAAGCCCAGCACAAAGCCGATAAGCAGGTTGAGCCAGGTTAGTTCGGTTGCAAAGACGACCCAAATCCAAGCAACCAAGATATTGACAATAAAAAGAACTGACAGCCGAGAGGCATTCATCCGCTACTCCTCTACATCCAAACTGGTATCTGCATCCAAATTAACGATCTCATCCAGCGGAGCCACCGCCGCAATGTAGCCCTCGCGATCCAGCACCTGCTGCGCCGCCACGTCCGACCAGCGGAAAATCGGGCCGCTAAACAGACCAATTGCCAGGCTCAACACGACCAGCGCGCCAATGGGCAGCAGCGTCTGGCGGCGGCGGCGCGGCTGGGTGAGCGGCGCGGTGGGGTAGATGGGGCCGGTCGATTTGCCCCAAAAGGCGGCCTGCCAGAGCCGCGCCATGCTCATCAGCGTCAGGATGCTGACGACGAGGCTCACCGCGGCGATGATCCAGTGTTGCGAATCGAGCGCGGCCTGCAGCAGGCTCAGCTTGCTGATGAAGCCGCTCGATGGCGGCACGCCCGCCAGCGAAAAGGCCGCGAAAAAGAAAATCACCGCCAGCACGGGGCGACGGCGCCCCAGGCCGCCAAAGTGGCTGTTTTGTAAGTTCCCCGTACCCACCTCGGTCTCGATGGCGCCGCCCGCCATCAGCAGCGCCGTCTTGACAATCATGTGGTGGACGAGATAGAGAATCCCCGCGGCCAAGCCAAAGCCAGCCAGCAGCCGATTGCCGCTCGTCGCCAGCCCCAAGCCCATCACCATGTAGCCAACTTGGCTGATAATGTGAAAGCTCAGCACCCGCCGCACCGTCGTCACCGCCATGGCGCCAAAGACGCCGGTCAACATGGTAAAGCCCGCAATGCCGAGGATCAGCGGCTGCCACGCGGCCAGAAAGTCCGGAAAAAGCAGCGGGAAGAGGCGGAAGAGCGCGTAGATGCCGACCTTGGTGAGCACGCCGCCAAAGAAGGCGGTGACGGCGGGGTGAGCGGTGTGGTAGGAGCTGGGTAGCCAGAAGAAGAGGGGGAAGAGCCCCGCTTTGCTGGCGAAGACGACGAGCAGTAGCCCGGCCAGCACCATCTGCACGCCCTCGGGCGCGGCCTCCATGCGCTGGGCCATTTGGGCAAAGTTGAGCGTGCCCAGCGTGCCGTAGGCCAGGCCCGCCGCCGTTAGAAAGATCAGCGACGCCAGCAGGTTGAGCACCACGTAGCGAATGCCGCCGTTGATCTGGTTGGGCTGCCCCCCCAGCGTCAGCAGCACAAAGCTGGCGATCAGCAGCACCTCGAAAAAGACGTAGAGGTTGAACAAATCCCCGGCCAGGTATGCGCCGTTGACGCCCATCAGCAGGAAGAGCAGCAGCGGGTAGAAATTCATGCGCGCCCGCTGATCCAGCGTGCCCGCGGCGTAGGGCACGGCGGCGACGGCTAGAATCGCCGTCAGCGTTAGCAGGATCGCCGACAGCCCATCGGCGACTACGGTGATGCCAAAGGGCGCGGGCCACAGCCCCATCTGGTAGACGAGCCGGTTGCCGCTCAACGTGTGAACGAGCAGCAAAATCGCCACGGCCAAGTTGGCAATCGTGGCCAGGACGGCTAAATTGCGCTGCCACTTGACCGAGCGCCGGTAGCCCCAGCGCGAAAAGGTGAGGCTCAGCGCCGCCATCAGCAGCGGAATCATCGTCGGGGCGGCCAGCCAGTTTGGACTCAGCGTCATCGCGTCGACTCCGGCTCTGATCCAGCCGTGTGGCGGGGCTGCGAGCCATTTGCCTGCGCCCCCTCTGCCTGCATTGGTCCGCGCTTGGCCGCGCGCTCCTTGTACTCGTCCACTAGCGTATACTCCAACCACTGATAGTCGTCCGGATCATCGTCGAGGCCAGAGAGATAGTGCTCGATCGGCGAGTAGAGCAGGCTGCTGGCGACGACCGCCTTCCCCTCTTCGTAGCGACCCTGCGCCGTCTCCGTCAGGGCGTTGCGTCGATTCATTAGAACCACGGTAAAGGCGATAAAGCCAAAGCTGATTACAATCGCCGTGAGAATCAGCGCCTGCGGCAGCGGGTCAACAAAGTTGGCGATGGTTCCATCAAAGGCGGCTTTGTCGGCCACGATGGGCGGATCGCCGCGGCGCAGCCCGCTCGTGCTAAAGAGCAGCAGGTTGACGCCGTGGCTGAGCAGGCTCAGCCCCAGGATCAGCTTGATCGGGCTGCGCTGCAAAATCAGGTAGGTTCCCGTGGCAAACAGCACGCCAACCACGAGCGCTAGGAGTAGAATACCCATTGTCTCTTTCTAATTCGTTAAAAATCAATTCGGCCAAGCCAATCTCTGGTCAGTTTAACGAGCCCGTCGAGTGTGCTGTACTCTCAGAAACACGTAGAGGCAGCGGTGGTCCGTGGAGGTAGCAAAATTTGTCATTCCTGCGAAGGCAGGAATCCATGCTCAACCCACGAACCGAGTGTGCAGAAACCCGATCCAGCCTGTTTCTTTGCTGTTTGCCGCGCTTCAGTGTTCGGTGATCAGCCAGAAACGCTCTGTGGGTGAGCGGGCGAGTGAAGCCGTCAAAGTTTGTCACGCTCGCGTTCTTCAAAGCCAGTTGCTAGATCAAGCATGGATTCCCGCCTTCGCGGAAATGACAAGACTACCCGGTCTCGAATTTTTTATCGCAGTTCTTTGTACAAGCTTGCTTGCGAACAGTTGCACCGCAACGGTCACGTTTGGCTTTCCTCGCGCCGGCTCAACTCGACCAAGTAGAGCGTTACCACCGACAGCACGACCAGGAAGACGCCAATGTCAAATATAACGGGCGTGCTGAGTTCGATTTCAAGCACGCCAAGGTGAAGCTCCCACCAGACGCCGTAGAAAAAGCCGCCGTAGAAGATGCCGAGGCAGGCCGCCAGTGCGGCAAGCGTCAGCCCAATGCCGGTGAGCGGCTGTAGGTAAGGCGAGACGTTTTCCTGCACGGTCTCGATGCCGCGGCTAAGAATTTGCAGCTGAAACGCCGCCGCCACCACCAGCCCGGCAATAAAGCCGCCGCCGGGCAAATTGTGGCCGCGCAGCAGCAAGATCACGCCGAGCAGCAGCAGCACCGGCGTTAGGATGCGATCCAGCAGGCGCAGGTAAAGCTCAGGCATGTTTATCTCCGTCGAGTTGTTGTTCCGTCTGCCGGTCCGTCTGCTGGTCTACCACCGACAGCTTCCCGGCTGAACCGTTCTGGGTTGATTCGCGTTCGGCCAGCACGCTCTCCTGCGTCTCCGACTGCTCCGGGCGGTGGACGTGCTGATCGTGAATGGGGCGCAGGCGGGCGGAGCGCAGCAGAGCGTAGCCGCCCAGCGCCGCAACGGCCAGCACCGTGATCTCGCCCATTGTATCAAAGCCGCGAAAATCGACGAGGATCACGTTGACGATGTTGGCGCCGTGGGCGGCGGGCACGGCATTGAGCGAGAAAAAGTCGCTGATGCGCGGGGCAACGGGTTCGCCGCTGCTCAACAGCACCAGCGCAAAGCCAAAGAAGCCCACCGCCAGCGCGACAACCAAGTTTCGGTAAAAGCGAAACTTGGCCAGCGGCGGGTGGACGTTGGGCGGAATTTTATAGAAGACCAGCACCAGCAGCACCACCGTCAGCACCTCGATCAAGAGCTGCGTCAGCGCCAGATCGGGGGCGCTAAAAAAGACGAAAAAGAGCGTGACCGTGACGCCCACGACGCCAATGCTGATGATGGCATTGAGCCGCGTCTGTGCGCGCACCGTCACGATGGCGGCGACAATCGCGAGCAGCGACACCGCAACCACGTCAAAGTCCGGCAGCGTGGACAGCGCGATGTCGAGATCGCCAATCAGGTTGAAGCGAATCAGCCCGTAGGCGACGACGTAGACGGCAGTCAGCAGGATAATGCTGGCCTGGGCCGCCAGCGTGCCGCCCTGCACCAGCTGCGTAACCTGGCGAGCCAGCCGGTATGCGCCTTCGTAAACGGCCTCGAAGGCGCGCACGCCATCCACCCGCGCCGGCAGGCGGTTGAGCAGGTTGCGCGCCATTTCGCGCTGCCAGAAGATGACGACGCCCAGCACAATCGCCGCCAGGCTGATAATTAGCGGCGTCGTAAAGCCGTGCCACAGCTCAACGTGAACGTGGATCGTCTCGCCCGCAATGACCGAGGCGGGCGGCGAGAAAATGGGTTCGTTGAGCAGCGGCAGCATCAGCGCCAGCGCTGTGCCCAGGGCGGCCAGCGCCAACGGCGGCAGCACAAAGCCCAGCGACGGCGCGTGGTGCACCGTTGCCTGCTCGAACCGCTCGCCCGTCTCCGGCGAAACACCATCGGGCAGCAGGCGGCGGAAGAAGGGCTCCCAGAGCAGCGTTAAGCTGTAGGCCACAAAAAATGTGCCCGCCAAGCCTGCCGCGATCAGCCCCAAGACCCCAACAATGACGCCCCGATTCTCGAAGTAATAGCTAAAATCTGCGAGCAGCGTCTCTTTGGCCAAAAAGCCCATAAAGGGCGGCAGCCCCGCCATCGACAATCCCGCCAGCACCGCAGCCACCGTTACCAGCGGCATGGCGCGGCTCAGTCCAGCCAGCCGCCGCAAATCGCGCGTGCCCGTTGCATGGTCAACGATGCCAGCGATCATAAAGAGCGGCCCCTTGTAGAGCGCATGGGCCAGAGTGCCAACGACCACGGCGGTATAGGCTTCCTCGTTGTAAAAGGCCAGCAGCATCGTCAAAATGCCGAGCTGGGAGATGGTGGCGTAGGCCAGGATTTGCTTGAGATCGTAGTAGCGCAGTGCGCTGATAGCGCCGAGCAGCATCGTCGTGCCGCCGACGAGCAGCAGCAGCCAAAACCAGAGCTGCGTGCCGCTCATGCCGGCGTGCAGCCGTGCAAGCAGGTAGATGCCCGCCTTGACCATCGTTGCCGAGTGGAGGTAGGCACTGGCGGGCGTGGGCGCCTGCATCGCGCCGGGAAGCCAGAATTGAAAGGGGAACTGGGCCGATTTGGTAAAGGCCGCGATCGCCATCAGGATCAGCGCCGCCGGATAGATGGCGCTCTCCGTGATGCCGGGCGTGGCGAGCATTTCGCTGATCGCGTACGTGCCCGCCTCCTGCCCCAGCAGCACCCCGCCCGCCAGCAGGCAAAGCCCGCCGAGACCCGTCACGATAAAGGCGCGCTGTGCCCCGTAGATGGCGGCTTTTTTATCGCTCTTGTAGCCGACGAGCAGGTAGCTGCTGATGCTCGTCCCCTCCCAAAAGACAAAGAGCACGAGCAGATTGTCGGCCCAAATGAGGCCGAGCATGCTCGCCATAAAGACAAAGAGCACGCTGTAAAAGTAGCCCTGCCGCGGGTCGTCTTCGAGATAGTAGGCGGTGTAGACGGCAACGGCCGTCCCAATGCCCGCCACAATCAGGCCGAAGAAGAGCGACAGCCCGTCCAGCCGCAGGCTCAGCTCCAACCCCAGCGCCGTGGCCCACGCATACCGCTCCGTCACCAATTCGCCCGCGCCGACCGGCCCAATCTGCGTGCAGAGCCACGCCGTGATCAGCGCGGGCGGCACGGCGGCGATCCAGCCGGAGAGGGTGGAGCGATGGGGACGGGCGAGAAAGAGAACGGGACTGGAAATCAGCAGAAGCAGCAGGGCAGTTAGCAGCATGGGGCGGATGGAAATACAGGTGGCACAACAAGGATCGACGCGCTGGGCAGAATACATTCTGCTCGCTAAAACTGGTATAGAATACATCAGCCGCTCCGATCCTGCAATGAATTTGGGCGGCTGAATTAGTTAAATTTCTTCCATTTCAATCCAAAGGCACTCATGGCTGCTGATGTTTCATCCGACGTTTCACTCGACAATTCACTCGATAATTCACCGACAGTTTCTACCCCTGCCCAGCTTGACCGCGCGCGCCTGCTGCGCGCCGCTGGGCTCGTGCTCCTGCTCGGCTTCTTCTACGGGTCGACCATTGTCGTCTCGCGCTTTAGCGTCGGCCAGTACGATCCGCGCACCTACATCAGCCTGCGCCTGCTGCTGGCGGCGGCCTGCCACGCGGGCGTCTATGCGGTCAGCCGCGAGCGCCGCTGGTCGCGCGATCCCGCTCTCTGGTGGCGCGCGGGGCTGCTGGGCGTCGTCGGCACGGCGCTGCCGATGACGGCGATTGTAAGCTCGCTGCAGTATCTCTCCAGCGGCGTCGCCTCGCTGCTGCTCACGCTGAACCCGGTGGTGGTTGTCGTGCTCGCCCAATTTTTCCTGCGCGACGAAAAGCTGACCTGGCTCAAATCAGCGGGCGTGGCCGTGGCTTTTTCGGGGGCGGGGCTGCTCTTTCTACGCGGCGAGACGGGGCTGGGCACCTTTGCCCAAACGGATTGGCACGGCTACGCCTGGGTAGCGGTCGGCGTGCTGGCGGGTGGCGGCGCGGCCGTTTACGCCCGCCGCTTCCTGCGCACGGGCGACGCCTGGGACGTGGCGTCGATCCGCATGGTGACGGCGGCGGCGGTGCTGCTGCCCATCGTCGCGCTTACCGTCGGCTTTGACATGCGCAACGTCACGGCGGTTGGCTACGCGGGGCTGATTTACGCCGCGCTGACGGGAACCTTTGGCGGCATGTGGCTCAGCTTCTACCTGATCAAGCAGTACGGCGCCACGGTTGCCTCGCAGACGACCTACGTGATTCCCGTCGTCAGCACCGTGCTGGGCGCGGTCGCGCTCGGCGAGCAGATCAGCGGCACGATGCTGGCGGGCATGGCGATTATTTTTGCGGGGTTGACGCTGCTCAACTGGCGGAGCACAATGGCGAGCACCGTCGATGAGCAGGGGGAGACGGTTCGGGAAACGCCCGGAGAAGTGCGGCAGCGGCTGCGGACGCAGAGCGGGGATTAGACAGCGTCGCGCATCTGGCTGATGGCCCGAAGTGAGCGATTGGCAGCCCCCCCATCCCCAACCCTTCCCCCACGCGTGGGAGAAGGGACTTGAAACTCCCCTCTCCCATTCTGGGAGAGGGGCTGGGGGTGAGGGCCAAGTTGCTAAATGCCAACGGAAGCTGGGAAGCCGTTGCACATCTGCCATAAGGTTCTAGTTAAAACGCGACGGTAGATGTCAATATTTAACCGCCACAATAAGTTGATTCCCCGCGCGATCTTGGGTACACTAGACAGGTTGCACAGAACACCCGTTCGCGGGTTGAGAAATAAATTACACAGAGCGCACAGAGGAGGCACAGAGAACCACAGAGAGAAAGAGCAAAAATTTCTCTTTGAATCTCTGTGCCCGCTCTGTGTTCCCTGTGTCCCAATCTTGCCGGCTCTACACACCACGAGGTCTCCACATGGCTTTGGATAAGCTGATCGTCCGCGGCGCACGAGAACATAATCTAAAAAACGTTGACCTAGAAATCCCGCGCGACAAGCTGATCGTGATCACCGGCTTGAGCGGCAGCGGCAAGAGCAGCTTGGCCTTTGACACGATCTACGCCGAGGGGCAGCGGCGCTACGTCGAATCGCTGAGCGCCTACGCGCGCCAGTTCCTGGGGCTGATGGAGAAGCCGGATGTCGACCAGATCGAGGGGCTAAGCCCCGCGATTTCGATTGACCAGAAGGGGGCGGGCCGCAACCCGCGCTCGACCGTGGGCACGGTGACGGAGGTCTACGACTACCTGCGCCTGCTCTATGCGCGCATCGGCATTCCGCACTGCCCCAACTGCGGCACGCCGATCACGATGCAGACGCCGCAGCAGATTGTGGATAACATTCTCGAAATGGCCGAGGGCTCGCGCCTGCTCGTCACGGCCCCGGTAATTAAGGATCGCAAGGGCATTCACAAGGGGATTTTCGAGAGCCTGCAAAAGCAGGGCTTTGTGCGCGTGCGCGTCAACGGCGAGATTTATGAGATCGATGAAGTGCCCGATCTCGACCGCTACAAGATGCACACGATCGAAGCGGTGATCGACCGGCTGGTGGTGCGCAAGCCGCAGGCCGATCCCGACAGCGCGGAGGAGGCCACCGACTCGGATCGCCAGCGGCTGACGGATTCCGTGGAGACGGCGCTGCGGCTGGGCGAGGGCGTGCTGATCATCGCCGACGTGACGGATCGCGACAATCCGCGCGACATCATGTACTCGGAAGCCTTTGCCTGCCCCAAGTGCAACACGAGCGTGCCGGAGATCGAGCCGCGCACTTTTAGCTTCAACAGCCCCCACGGCGCCTGCCCCGGCTGCGACGGGCTGGGCTCGCAGCAGGAGTTTGATCCGGAGCTGGTGCTCGACGTGGAGTCGACGCTGGACGAGGGGGCCGTGCGCCCCTGGCAGCGCCAAAACGACAGCGACGGCGACGGCTACTATCGCCAGCTTTTGCGCGCCGTGGCCCAGCAGTTTGGCGTGCCCACGGGCGTGCCCGTCAAGGAATTGAGCAGCAAGCAGCGCGACACAATTTTGTACGGCACGCCGAAGAAGGGGCAGAAGGTCAAGGTGCAGTACCGCAATTCGAGCGGTCGCTCGCGCTCGTACACCACGAGCTACGACGGCGTGATTCCCAATTTGCAGAAGCGCTACAGCGAAACGGGCAGCGACTACATCCGCAGCAAGCTCGAAGAGTACATGAGCATTCGCCCCTGCCCGGTGTGCCAAGGTCGGCGGCTCAGCCCCGTCGCGCTCGGCGTCACGATTGAAGGCAAGAATATCTACGAGCTGACGGAGATGCCGGTCAACGAGTCGTGGGCGTGGGTGAGGTATTTGGAGGGGGAAGAGGTAAAGATTGAAGATTTAAGATTAAACGGCAGCGCACCGGAGTTTTTGACCAACGGATCGGGGCCGGGGCACGGGGACGGGTCTCCACTCTCCGAGCGCGACATGATCATCGGGCGGCAGGTGCTCAAGGAGATCAGCGCGCGGCTCCAGTTTATGGTCGATGTGGGGCTGGATTATCTCACGCTCAACCGCACGGCGGTGACGCTGAGCGGCGGCGAATCGCAGCGCATTCGGCTGGCGACGCAGATCGGCAGCCAGCTGATGGGCGTGCTCTACATTCTGGACGAGCCGAGCATCGGCCTGCACCAGCGCGACAATGCGCGGCTGATCCACACCCTCCAAGGGATGCGCGACATCGGCAACACGGTCCTGGTGGTCGAGCACGACGAAGACACGATTCGCGCGGCGGATTGGGTGGTGGATGTGGGCCCCGGCGCGGGCGAGCACGGCGGCGAGGTGATCGTCTCGGCCTCGCAGAAAAAATTTGCGCGCTCGAAGAAGAGCATCACCGCCCAATATCTGCGCGGCGAGCGGCGCATTCCCGTCCCCACGGAGCGGCGAGAGGGCAACGGTGAACAGCTCGTGCTCAAGGGCGTCAGCGAGAATAATTTACAGGGAGTGGACGTGCGCTTTCCACTGGGCAAGTTTATCGCCGTCACGGGCGTCAGCGGCAGCGGCAAGTCGTCGCTGGTGGTGGAGGTCTTGTACAAAAAGCTGGCGCAGCTGATGTACAAGGCCAAGGCCCGACCCGGCATCCACAAATCGCTGACGGGGATCGAGCACCTGGACAAGGTGATCGAGATTGATCAAAGCCCGATTGGGCGCACGCCGCGCTCCAACCCAGCCACCTACGTGGGCGTCTTCACGGCGGTGCGCGAGCTCTTTGCGTCGATGACGGAATCGAAGGCAAGGGGCTACAAGCCCGGTCGCTTCTCGTTTAACGTCAAGGGCGGGCGCTGCGAGGCCTGCCAGGGCGACGGCATCATCCGCATCGAGATGCAGTTTCTGCCCGACGTCTACGTGCCGTGCGAGGAGTGCAAAGGCAAGCGCTACAACCGCGAGACGCTGGAGATTAAGTTTCGCGGCAAGTCGATCTCCGAGGTACTCGACATGACCGTGGAGGAGGCGCTGGACTTTTTCCAGAACATCCCGCGCATCCGCTCGAAGATGGAGACGCTGAACGCCGTTGGCCTCAGCTACATCAAGCTCGGCCAGCCCGCGACGACCCTCTCCGGCGGCGAGGCGCAGCGCATCAAGCTGAGCAAGGAGCTCAGCCGCCGCCAAACGGGGAGCACCTTCTACATTTTGGATGAGCCAACGACGGGCCTCCACTTCGAGGACGTGCGCAAGCTGCTGGACGTGCTGCACGAGCTCGTCAACCTGGGCAACACGGTGCTCGTGATCGAGCACAACCTGGACGTGATCAAGAACTGCGACTGGGTGATCGATATGGGGCCGGAGGGCGGCATCCACGGCGGCGAGGTGATCGCCGAGGGCACGCCGGAGCATGTGGCGACGATCGAGAAGAGCTACACGGGTCACTATTTGAAGCCGATGGTGGCGGAGGAGAATTATCGGCTGCCGGCGTAGGGGTTGGCTGTAGATATTGAGTGCAAACTTTTTCTAAAAGAAAGAATTACCTATGCAGTGGTTTCCAATAACTGATCTGCCAGAAGATTGGCAACCCTTGAAAAATGATGAGTTACAATCACTTATCACAGTTTGGGAAGATCAAGCCGAGCGATTGCGAAATTCAGGAGAATTTAACCTGTACATGGAAAGACTGCGCCGCGAGATAGCTATTGAAACCGGAATTATCGAGCGACTGTACGACATTGATCGCGGAATTACACGAGTTTTAATTGAGCGAGGCATTGATGCATCGTTGATTCCACATGGAGCAACAGACCGTCCTGCTGCTAAGGTCGTAGCACTAATTAAAGACCAGGAAGCTGCAATTGAAGGACTCTTTGATTTTGTAGGAGGTCAGCGGACGCTCACAACTTCATATATTAAGCAGTTACATCAACTTTTAACGAGGAATCAAGAATACACCGAAGCGCTCAATCCCTCAACAGGTCAGTTAGTACAAATTCCATTGAGGCGCGGCGACTGGAAACTACATCCAAATAATCCACTTCGACTAGATGAATCTGTCCACGAGTACTCCCCACCTGAACAAGTGGCTTCTGAGATGGATAGCCTGATACATTGGCATCAGCAGCATCAAGGAGAGGGAGTCTCACCCGAAGTTGAGGCAGCTTGGCTGCATCACCGATTTACCCAGATTCACCCTTTTCAGGATGGCAATGGAAGAGTTGCTCGCTGTCTAGCGAGTTTAGTATTTATCAGGGAAAAGTGGTTTCCCCTGGTGCTAACCCGCGATGACAGAACAGAGTATATTCATGCCCTAGAAAAAGCCGATGAAGGCAATATACGCCTGCTGGTGGACTTGTTTGCAAAACGCCAGCAACGAGCATTTGTTCGTAGTTTGAGCTTGTCAGAGCAAGTTCTTTCGGAATTCCGACAGACAAAGGCAGTCATTGCTTCAGTAGCGGATCGCCTCCGGCAACAACCAAGTACGACGGAGAAAGAACAGATTTTGCATGTTGAACGATACGCCGAAATTCTTCATGATATCGCAGAAGATCGACTTATAGAAGTGGCTGAGGAAATTACCCTATCCCTTCAGGGTATTCTTACTGGTATTGAGGTGTCTACGACAAACGCCATTCCCAATGGAGAGCGATCTGGTTACTATCACTATCAAGTAGTTGAGACGGCCAAACAGCTTAATTACTTTGCAAACTTGCGCAATTATCATGGTTGGACGCAACTTTTCCTTAACGTGGAAAGACCAACGATAATCCTGATTTCTCTTCACGTTTTAGGAAAAGAGTATCGTGGTATATTGGCTTGCTCGGCATGTGCATATCATCTGGATACCACTGAGGAGGAGAATACTGTAACCGAAATCCAAGCACTTACCGACTCTCCGTTTCAGTTTTCCTACGCAGATGACGAAGAAAATCTAACCACGCGATACAAAAGATGGCTCGAAGAGGCGGTTGTTGCAGGTCTTGAGTATTGGAACAAAAGCCTGTAGCTGTATTCAAAACGACCAAAATTTCACTCGCCACAATGACAGAATATACTCCAATGGTTGAAGCAGTATTAAAGGACTACGCCAACATTCCCTACGATCAAGGCAACGTTCAAAACGAACTCATCCTCGACGAAACCACTAACCGCTTCGTCCTCTTCGCCGTTGGCTGGGAAAACGGTAGCCGAGTCTACCATCCCACTATCCACGTCGACATTGCCGACGGCATGGTCTGGCTCCAGCACAACGGGACGGATCAGCGCATCGCCGAAGAGCTGGTCGACGCAGGCATCCCGCGCGACAAAATTGTGTTGGGCTTCCAGCCGCCGGCGCTGCGCCAGTACACGGAGTATGGCGTGGCGTATGAAAAAGAAATGGCATGACCCTCACCCAGCGTCTCCAAGCCCTCCTCGACCACCTCGGCCTCGACCGCGCCCACGTCGGCGCGCGCATGCCGCAGGATTGGCAACCCCTCGCCGCCGACCTGACAGACCGCGTCGCCTCGCTGACGCTGCTTTGCCCCTCATTTGTCGACCCAACGGCGATGGCGCCGCTCGCGTCGCGCACGCTCGTGCTGGCAAGCGACCTGCCCGCCTACAGCCACCAAATTATCGACGCGCTCGCCGCACGGCCCGCCGCGCGATTGGTTCCGCTGGCCGACTACCGCCCTCACCTGTGGACGGACATTGTCCACGATCACGCTGATCTCGTCTTTAACGAATTGCTCGCCATTACAAATCAAGCCAAGCCGCAGGTCAATTTGCCCGCGGTGACTTTATCCGCGCGGGGCGAGGTCGACGGCATTACGTTTGACGCCGCGGGTAGCGGGCCGCCGCTCTTGCTGCTGCCGCTGGGGCTGGCGCCGTCGGGGTGGACGCCGCTGATCGAGCGGCTGCGTGCGCACTTTTGCACCATCGTGCTCGGCGGCCCGGAGCTGGGGATGCTGCCGCTGCTGGAGCAGCGCGGCGAGTCGGTGGGCTATCGCAAGATGCTGCGCAATCTGTTCGAGTGGATTGTGCCGCAGTCGGGCGAGTCGGTGCTGGAGGTGGGCTGCGGATCGGGCGTGGTGCTGCGTTGGCTAGCAGAATGGCTGGGGGGCGAACATGCGCTGACGGGCGTCGACATCAACGCTTATCTGCTGCGCGAAGCAGACGCGCTGGTGCACAAGGCAGGGCTTGCCGACCAAATCGCGCTGCGCCTCGGCAACGCCGAAGAATTGCCCTTCCCCGATAACCACTTTGATGTTGCCTTTTCGACGACGGTTATGGAAGAGGTGCACGCCGACCGCATGTTGGCCGAGCTCATCCGCGTCACCAAGCCGGGCGGGCGCGTCGGCGTGATCGTGCGCGCGCTGGATGTGCCGATGGTCATCAATCTCGACGTAGACGAGGCGCTGCGCCAGCGTTTCGAGATCGGCTCGCGCCCGGATGAGGGCAAGGGCTGCGCCAGCGCCACGCTCTACCGCCGCTTCCAGCAGTCGCCGCTGGTGGATGTGCGGTTTGGCCCACAGCTCGCTGTGTTCCACGATGCCTTTGGTACGGTCGAGCAGTTTATGCAGGCGGGATTTTTGACGACGCTTTCAGGAGACCAAGCAGAGGCGTGGCAAGCGGCGCGGCGGCGGGCCGAGACCAACGGGACCTTCTTTCTCGCGTGGCCCCACCATGCCGCGGCGGGGCGCGTGTTGGGATAATGGCTGTGCATCATTCTTGACACCCAAATTTAGTACAACAACGAGACTTCGAGAAACCGAGCAAAATTGACGCGGAGACGCGGAGACGCAAAGACGCAAAGTGTCGCTTGTCGACGACATTTTCTCCGCGGCCCTCTCTTTCCGTGTCAAAGTCTCGTTGTCGTAGTAGTTCCGTTGGCATTTTGTTGAGAGGGTCTGAAAGGCAGATCGAGCACGCCCTCATCCCCAGCCCTTCTCCCAGGATGGGAGAAGGGAGCAACCTCTCCCCTCTCCCACTGTGGGAGAGGGGCCGGGGGTGAGGGCCACTGTTCAAACATCGACGGAACCTGGGAACGCGGACTAAACAGCTCGCAAACTTCGACGGCTGTCACGCTTTTTATGCGAAAATCCATTGTGTACAAACCAGGGATTCCCGCACCCAGAGAGGGCCCAGCAGGAATTCCAAGGCGACCAGCAGTTGGATTCTCGCCTTTGCGGGAACGACAACGGTCTAAGTTTTTGCTCTTGTTTAGTCTTCATTCCTTAACGGTAAATCAACGTCATGGAGTAGGGCAGCAGCACGAGCGCGCCTTCAACCGTGCCCTCTTCGCTGGCGAGCGCGTTTTCGCTGGCGACGTAGGTGGTCGGCGTGGCGTGGACCTGCTCGTAGGTTGCGCCATCTAGCCCAAGCGCGGCGAGGTCGACGGTTTGGGGCACGGCGTCGAGGTTGATCAGCAGGCCGGATATGTTTTCGCTCGGGCCGTCGCTGTTTTGTTGGCTAAAGGACCAGCCGAAGAGGGCAGGGTAGGGGTCGAAGGGCGCTTGGCCGTCCGGCTCGATCAGCGGCAGCGGGGAGAAGATAAGGGGCGCAGCGCTGTTGGCCCCCCGCGAGGCACGGGCGAAGAGCGAGAGCGCGTGGCCGCTGGCGGTGAGGCTGTATGGCTCAGCAACTGGCTCCACGTCTGGCAAGTCCAATCCGTCGAAGTAATCGTAAACGACCACGGCGCCAAAGAGCGTCTGGATCAGGTTGTGGTACGAAACAATCTCAATGCGCTCGTCCCGCAGAAAGTTGTGCAGAAAGCCAGCGGTGTAGAGGCCGTGCGCCCAGCTGTGGCGCGCGGGGCCGACGCGGTCAAACATGTTAAATTCGGTGAGCCAAAGCGTGCGCTCCGCTTTGCCGTTGCCTAGATTGTCCGGCCCCAGCTCGTCGGGCAGAAAGCTAAAGCGCTGGAGCTTCTGCCAGCTGACAAAGGGCTCGCCGATCATGCGCGCGGCGCCCGCGCGCGTTTGCAGCAGCTCGTACTGGCGCTGCTGGGTTTCGGCGTCGGCCCAGGTGCCGCCCTGGGGGCGCGGGCCAACGGCGGCGTTGGCGTAGGTGTGAATCGTCACCGCGTCGATGTCGCTTGACAGCAGCGGCAGCATTCCCTGGTTCCAGCCGCGGCTGCGGCTCCCCCCGCGCGATGAATCCGAGGCGTGACCAATTACGGCGACCTGCGCGTTCGGAAAGTCGGCCTTGATGGCAGCGGCCCAGCGGTTGGCGTCCTCGGCATATTCGACGGAGGTCGGGTACTTCTCGATCACGAGCGGCTCAAAATCGTCGATGTAGAATTCGTTGCCCAGCTCGACCCGCTCGATGGGAATGCCCAGCGCTTCGGCGCGGTGCAGCGCGTCGAGCTGCTCCTCCAGGTCGGAGGTGATAAGGTTGAGCACGAAAACGACGGTCGCGCCGGTGGTGTCGTAGGCAATGGCGAGATTGTCGAGCGTGTAGCGGTGGGGGCTGGCCTGCATCCCGCGCATCCAGCCGATCATCAGCCCCTCGTCCATCTCCTGTTCGACCCAGCCAATCTCCCAATCCCAATAGTTGGCAATGCCGCCGCCGGGGTAGCGCAGGTTGCGCGCGCCCAGCTCCTGGAAGGCGTTGAGCAATCCCGGATCGCTCCACGGCTCGCCCTCGTAGCTGAGGTTGGCGTTGACGCCGAGCCAGTCCGCCGCCAGCGGGCGCGCCTCGCCGGGGGTGGCGATAAGGGGAGCGGCGGGAGATGCTGCTTCGACGGGTGCGGGCGGCAGGGTAGCGGCGCTGCGCCCGTCGACAATGACGGGTTGGATGGTGCAGGCGACCAGCAAGAGGGCTGGTAGGGTGATGGTAAAAGTGCGGCGCAGAATGTTTGTCATGGTTTGGCTTGTGTCCAGCCGCAAGCTGTCAGCTTGCGCTACGTTACCCCTTCATCCCCGAAATGACCACGCCCTGCACAAAGTAGCGCTGGAGCGCCAAGTAGAGCGCGACCAGCGGCAAAATGGAGAGCGCGGCCAGGGCCATGCGCGGCACGAGCCACTGCGCCTCCGCGTACTGGTTGGTCATAAAGGCGATGGAGGCGACGATGGGAAATTTATCGAGCGAATTGAGGTAGATAATCGGCCCCAGCAGGTTGTTCCACGCGCCCATAAAGTTGAAGATGGCCAGGGTTGCCAGGGCGGGGCCGGCCAGCGGCAGAAAAATACGCCAGTAGACCTGCAGGCGGTTGCAGCCGTCGATAATGGCGGCGTCCTCCAGATCTTTGGGCACGGTGAGGAAAAATTGGCGCAGCAGAAAAATGCCAAAGGCGCTGGTAAACCAGGCGGGCACGATCAGCGGCGCGTGGGTGTTGATCCAATCGAACCAGTTAAAGATGATAAACTGGGGAATCAGCCGCACCTGGGCCGGAACCATCATCGTGGCCAGCACGATGGCGAAGAGCAGGTTGCGCCCGCGAAATTCGAGCCGCGCAAAGGCAAAGGCCGCCATCGAGTTGGAGAGCAGGCTGCCCACCGTCGCCAGAATTGCAATCTGGAAGCTGTTGTAGACGAGCCGCCACACGGGCCACACGTCGAAGATGCGACGGTAGCCCTCCAGCGTTGGCTCGCTGGGGAGGAAGCTGGGCGGCCACTGCACGGCTTCGCGGTACGTCATAAACGAGAGCGAAACCATGTAGACAAAGGGGGCCATGAAGATAAGCGCCAGCGCGATCAGCACGAGGTAGAGAAAGACTTTGAAGCCAAAGCCGGGCGCAAAGCGCGTGCGAGAGGGCGCACCCGCTGAGCGGACGTTGATCGGTTGTGCGCTAGAGGTCATAGTTCACCCACCGCTTCTGGAAGTAAAACTGAATTATCGTTAACACGATGATAAAGCCAAAGAGCACCATGGCCGAGGCCGCGGCCACGCCAAAGCGCCCGGACTCAAAGGCGTTTTTGTAGAGATGCAGCACAATCGTCGCCGCCGCATCGCGCGGGCCACCGTCGCGCGCCATGATAAAAATCTGGTCAAAGACCTGAAAGGCGCTGATGCCCGAAAGCACGAGCACGAAGAAGATGGTCGGCGACAGCAGCGGCAGGGTGATGCGCCAAAAGCGCTGCCAGCCGCTCGCGCCGTCGATCTTCGAGGCCTCGTAGTAGACATCGGGGATGCCCTGCAGCCCCGCTAGAAAGATGATCATGCCCCAGCCCGCGCCGCGCCAGACCTGCATCACGTAAAGGGCGGGCTTGATCGTGTCCGGGTTGGCAAGCCAGCGCACGGGATCGAGGCCGAGGAGGTCGAGCAGGTAGTTGGCCAGCCCCAGGTTGGGGTCGTAGATTTGCTGCCAGACGAGGCTGACGGCGGCGGTGGCGGTGACGAGCGGTAGATAGTAGAGCGTGCGAAAAATTGTGATGCCGCGCAGCTTTTGGTTGACGAGCACCGCGAGCAGCAGGCTCACGCTCATGCCAATCGGGATGGCGGCGACGAAGAAGAGCGTGTTGCCAATCGTCTGCACAAAATCAAAGGGGACGGGCGACTGGAAGAGGCGCGCGTAGTTGTCCACGCCCACAAATTCGGCGGGCGTGCGCAGGTTCCACTTGAAGAAGCTCAGGGTGACGCCGTAGAGGATCGGCCCCAGATCAAAGACGAGCAGCCCGACAATCGCGGGCCACAGGAAGAAGATCGCCCAGCGCTCCTGCTCGCCGAGCCAGCGGCGCTTGCGACGGGATTGGGCGCGCGGCAGGTCGGCGCTTTGGGTTGCAGTTGCCATATGTGTTCCTTCATGGGGAGCAGCGGAGCAGGCGGTGTACCAATTCTTGCACCCGTGCTCCCCTGCTCCCGTGCTCCCTTACTCAACTATACCGACGCCAAGTAATCGTTGATCTGCTGGTGCGCCATCGCCGCGGCCTCGTCCGGGGTAATGCTCTGCTCCTCGACCATCTGGAATTGAATGTCGGAAGCGATGCCGTTAATTTCGTCGAAGGTGGCGCCTTCGTTGGCGGGCGTGGGGAAGGTGCGCCCCCACTCCGTCATCTGGAAGAAGTTGTCCAGCAGCTCCAGGAAGGCCTCCTCCTGATCCGTGCCCGCCACGGCTTTGGCCTGTAGATAGAAATCGTTATCGAAGCGGCGGTAGGGGGCAAAGCGACCGCTGCCCGCCCAGACCTCCAGCCCGCGACCGTAGCCGCAGTGCATGGCCAGCGCCATGGCCGTTTCGGGGTTGGGCGCATCCTTCGTCACGCTCCACACGTTCTGGCGCTGGAAGGTGCTGCGATTCCACTCCTCCGGCCCCGGCCCCTGCGGCATCAGCGTCGAGCCAACGCGCACGGCGGGCGCGTAGCTATCCCACTGGAAGTTGCCGTGAACCTCCATGGCAATTGCCCCGGAAGCCAGATTTTCAAAGCCCGATTCCGCAGCCAGCGGCGTGATGCCGCGCTCCACCTGGGTGTTGTAGATGCGCTGCCACGCATCACGACCGGCCTCGTTGTCAATGTCGACGGCGCTGTTTTCCTCGTTGAAGAGCGCTTGGCCTCCCTGCCACTGGTAGATAAACCAATCCCAGCCGGACTGGCCGAATTTGTAGCCGTACTGCGCGATGCGGTCACCATCGCGTACGGTAAGCTGCTCGCCCTTTTCGACAACGCTCTCCCAGGTCTCGTCTGCGCTGGGGTACTCCATGCCGGCTTCGTCGAAGATGTCCTTGTTGTACCAGAGGAAGAGGTTGTTAAACTCAAAGGGGACGCCGATCAGGTTGCCCTCGTACGAGGCGGCTTCGATCACGCCGGGGTAGGCGTCGTCCACGTCCATTTCGTCGGTCAACGCGTTCAGGTTGAGCAGCAGATCGTCGGCGGCCCAGCGTTGGGCGTCCATGCCCACGCCGCCCTGGCCAAGCAGCAGCCACGCCATATCCGGCGCTTCACCGGCGGCGACAAGCGTTTGCAGCTTGGTGCCAAACTCGCTCCACGGCACGTAGATTTCCTCCAGCTCGGTGTCGCCGTGCTCCTCCTGGAAGGTGCTCCACATCTCTTCATACAGCTCGATCAGGGGCGGCGACTGGGCCGCATACCACGAAACGGTTCCGCTCACGCCGCCAACGGGCGCTTCGTCGCCCTCGCCGGATTGAGTGGTCTCGCTGGGCGTGGCGGGCGTGCAGGCGATCAGCAGCGCGCCAGCGGAGCCAACGGCCGTCATGCGCAAAAATTCGCGGCGGGAAAGGCCGCGGCGGGACGGTGAGTTCTGCATGGGAAGTCTCCTTTGGGGTGAAAGTAAAGCGAATCGGAACGTTAAAACAAAAGGGAAGCGGGTGATGTCAAAATTTATGTCAGCGACGATGAATGAATTCATCGCCTGGTTTGCGAAACGTGCCGAAGCACGTTGGTTGGCTATGCAGGCACGCCATCCCGCAAATCGACCAGCCAATCCTCGAAGTTGTGGAAGCGTGCCTCGCGCCAGCGACCTTCATCGGCGCGCAGGCCGAGCGTAAAGTGGAAGTCGTCGCGCTGCTTGACGAGCTTGAGCAGCAGGTGGTTGGCCCCTTCCTGTAGCTGCACGCGGTGGTAGTTGTTAAAGGGCGTCCACCAGACGCATTCGTCCACCTCGTCGATCAGGTCGCCGTTGAGGTAGAGGCGGTAGCCGTCGGTGTTGCCGATCACGATGTGGGCATCGCGCGCCCGGGGCGAAATCAGCGTGCGGGCCATGTAAAAACAGTAGGCCCCGCGCAGGCCAACGAGCTGCGTCGGATCGACTTCGTGCTCGTAGGAAGCCAGCACGGCCTTCTGCCCCAGCTTGCTCGACCACTTGCGGTAGAGCGCGTCTACATCAATTTCCTCGATCTCCGCTTCGGGCAGGTAATCCTGCTGAAGGGAGACAAAGTGGTGGTTGGCGAAGCGACGGCGCTGCGTCTCGTTGCCCTCCCGCGGCACGGGCTGGTAGTACGCGCCGAGAAATTGCCACAGCCCGGCCCCCGCCACGCCAAATTGATAGTCAACTGGCGGGCTTGTCTCCAGGCGGACCGAGAAGAGATTGCGCATGGGCCACTCCGCCACGTCGGTGGGCGCGTGCAGCGTGATGGGAATGTCTCGCTCTACCCCATCCAGCGTCAGCTGCGACGGCACAATCTGCCAGCCCGCTGGCCCCTCGATGTGCAAGGCGGTTCCCGCGGGCACGTCGCCCGCCACGTGCACGATCACCTCCACCTGATCACCCGGCGCGGCGGCGGGCAGGCCGACGTAGTCGACGCCGAGGCTCGCGGCTGGCGGCAGAGCCGTCGGGGGAAGCGGCTCTACCGCAGGCGCATTCTGCATGACCACACCGGTCGCCGCCTCGCTGGAGAGCAGAACGCCCAGCCGCGCCGTGTCGCGCGCCAGCGCCGAGAGCGTCATCTCTGGGCGGCGGTATTGGATGCCCATGACGAGCTCGTCGCCGACGGCATCCTTGAGGTGCTGCGGGATGCGGCTGGCGCCCAAGATTTGGCCGATCAGCGCGCCAGCGGTCGCCAGCGTGCAGTCCGTGTCGTAGCCGCAGTGGAGGGCGGCCAGCAGCGCGGCCTCCATGTCCGTGCCGCCGTAGAGCAGGCCGAGGAAGGTGAAGGGCACGTTGGTTTGTGAATCGCACGCTTCGGGGTGGCCCGCCAGCAGCAGGATGCGGTCGCGCGCGTCGCGCAGGCTCAGGCCCTCGTCGTAGGCCTCAAAGGCGACGCGCGTCAGCCGGGCGATGGTCGTCTCCGCTGGCAGGTAGTGCATAAACATGGAGGCCAGCCGCCACACGTCCGGCACAAAGAAGGCCATCGACGCCATGGCCGCAAACATCTGCTCCGCGCCGACGGACTGCGCCGTGTGGTCGAGCGTGCCGTCCATCTGGGCGTAGCGGGCGGCAATATCGGGCGCACCGGGGAAGGCGTAGCCCCAGATTTCGGCGCGGATGGGGCAGCCCATGCCCGTTTCCCAGAATTGATTGGTAAAGCTGCCGGAGTAGGGTGGGTGGATGCCCAACTGCCAGTTGCGGCGGAAGATGCCGTACTCGTTAAAGGGATACCAGCAGCTTTCCAGCCACGCCGCGGCCAAATCGTCCGAAGTCAGCGCCGTGCCCTTTTCCTCCAGCACCTTGAGCCAGAGGATTTGCAGATCGAGGTCGTCGTTGGGCGGCACTTCGTCCGGGAACAGTGACGCTGGCTCTTCGATCCAGCCCTTGTAGCCCTCAAAGCGGTCGCCAATTGTGCCGCCGATGCACTTGCCAATCCAGCCGCCGTGGACTTTGTCTAGATATTGCTCGTAGGAGATGTTCATGGTGTGGAAAAAGGTGAGCCCGTTGTGTCACGCACCACCAGCCGACAATCCAAGATGCGGTGCTGCGGAGAGAGATTTGGCTGTTGAATGCGCTGGTGCAGCAGGGCCGCCGCGCTCGCGCCCACCTCGTAGGCGGGCTGGGCCACGGTCGTCAACGCGGGCGTAACCAGCTCCGTCCAGGGCACGTTGTTGAAGCCGATCACCGACATCTGCCCCGGCACATTCAGCCCCTGCGTGCGGCAAAAGCGCACGGCCCCCAGCGCAGAGAGATCGTTCACCGCCACCGCGGCGGTGGGCGGCGTAGGCAGCTGCCAAAGCTGGCGCATGGCGGCTTCGCCCCCCGCAATCGATAAATCCGTCTCGACCATGTAGTCGGCGCGAATGGGCAGCCCGTTGTTGACGAGCGCCTCCTGGTAGCCCAGCCAGCGCCCCACGGCGATGCCCTGCGTGTGCTTGCCGCCGATCAAGGCGATGCGCTCGTGGCCCAGCTCGACCAGGTGATCAATGCCCAAGATGATGCCCGACTGTGGATCGCTGGTGACGTAATCTAAATCAGCATTATTGGTGAGGTTGCCAATAAAAACGGTGGGAACGTTATGTTCGAGCAAGGCGCTCGCGGCAGGATTTTCACGCTGAGGCAGGCGCATTTGCAGCGGCGAGATAATAATGCCATCCACACCGCGCTCCCGCAGCTCCTCGGACAGCGCCCGCTCTCGCTGCGGCTCGCGATCCGAATTGCACACGATGCCGTGGACGCCCCGCCGCGCCAGCCCATCCAGCACGCCGCGCGCCATCACGCCCCAGTAGGGGGACTGCACGTCCGGCAGCACAACGCCAATCAATCCCGTGCCAACCAGCCCCGTCCCCTTGCGCGTCGAGCCAGCACTCGCGCCGTTGGCACGGTTGGCTGGCTCATACGCCAGCTCTTGCGCGGCCTGGCGCACGCGATCCTGCGTCGCGCCGCTAATGCGGTTGGAGTTGCCAAAAACACGCGACACGGTCGACGCCGAAACGCCGGCGCGCTCGGCGACATCATAAATGGTGGACATAAACGCTTGAACTCGGGGAGGCTGGGTTGCGCAACAGTTGCACTAGTTGCATTGTACAATAACGTGCAACCGATGTCAACAGGCAGTTTTGCGCCCAAAAACATAGAGCTGACCCAATAATCTATCAGAGTTGCGCAATAATTGCACAAACTTGGTGCGAGAAAGTCTCATGGGAAACGAAGAATTTTTAACGCAAAGGCGCAGAGAGAACTCGGTTAACCGAGTTCTCTCTCTGCGCCTTTGCGTTAAATTTTTGGTTAGCGTTTAACGGTTGCTACACCGTTAGCGGCTCGATGCACTCGGCATTTTCGTTGCGCGGATTGTTGACCAATGTGCTGATCGGCGTCGTCTGCATCTGCTCGGTGGGGAAGGGGCGCAGGAGGTGTTGCAGCGAATCAAGCACGGGGGGCGGATCGTCCTGGCCGCTGCCGAGCCACTCCTCGTAGTCGTCCGGGTGCAGAATCACGGGCATCCGGTTGTGGATCGGCTCCATCAGCTCGTTGGGCGAAGTGGTCAGAATCGTGCAGGACTGAATTTCCGAGCCGTCGCCCCCCGTCCAAAATTCCCACAGCCCGGCAAAGGCGAAGAGGTCGCTGTCGCCATGTTTTGCCTGAGATTTCACGCCCGCCAGGTGCGGCTGCTTCTTGCCGTTGACCTTCTGCCACTCGTAAAAGCCCGTGGCGGGCACGAGGCAGCGCCGCCGCTTAAAGGCCGCGCGAAAGGAGGGCTTCTCGCGCGCCGTCTCCGACCTTGCGTTGATCATCCGCGCCCCCATCGACGGGTCCTTCGACCACGAGGGAACCAGCCCCCACGTGACCAGCTCCCACTCGCGGGCGTCGCCCGTCTTGTCCATCCGCACAATGCCGACGGGTTGCGTCGGCGCAATGTTGTAGCGCGGCTGGAGCCTGGGCTCGGTCGGCAGGTCGAACAGGGTGGCGACTTGGTCGGGCGTGGTGTTGAGGGTAAAGCGTCCGCACATGGTGATCTCCTTTGTAGAACAAAAACGTTTGTTCTAATTGTATCACAAAGAGTTTGGCAGTGCATAACAGAGTCATCCCCTTGTAGTCGATGTCGAGGCGAATACGCTGACGGCGTCGCTGGATCACCTGACGGATCTTGCGGTGCGCACGCGGGTGTATTTGCCGTCAGGACAACGGCAGGAGCTTTGTTCGGTTCGTAGTGGGAGGGCGCGCCCTCCCACTACGAACGCGATCTGTCCACGTTAAGCAAGAAGGGCCGCAGCATAATTCGCTGCAACCCTTCTTTGCATGTTGTGCTCGTTTGTCGATTCGCATCGGGGAATGCCCGCGCCGCGATTCCTTCAACAAAGCACCTCCACCATAAATCCGCCCGGCGCACGCACGTAAAACGTCCACGCGCCGTGAAAGCGACGGGGTGGCTTGACGTCAAAGCCGTCGTCCCGCAGGCGCTGATTGATCTCGTTGACGCGTGCTTCGCTCTCCTGCATAAAGCCCACGTGAAAGCTTGCGGGGTACTTGACCTCGCTCGCCTGTCCCACGCTCATCAAGGTCAGCACCAGCCCGTCGTCGTCGAACAGCACGGCAAAGTCTTTTTCCTCGCCTTCCATGCTTTGCAGCCCAAAGTATTTCTCCAAAAAGTGCCGCGTCTCGGAAACGTCAGTTACCGTGAGGTTGAGGTGGTTGAGTTTCACGTTGATTGCCTTTCTGGCTGGAAACAGAAGCTTTGTTCGACCCGTTCGCACGTGGGCGTGCGAACTCCGCAGTTGACCGGTCCTTACTCATCAGACAGTCACGTCTTCCGCAGATGACAGCGCTCGTTGGCCGTGACCAAGTACGTGCGCTGCTCCCCAATTGTGATTTCCGTGAGCGAGCAGTTGGCGAAGCGGAAGATGCGCGCGTGCTCGACATCGAGGTCGAGGAGATGGGCGACCATCAGGCGCAGCGTGCCGCCGTGGGAGACGATGAGCAGGGTGTCGACGTCGGGCTGATCGCGGTGGCGGGCGAGGAGATCGTCCATCGCGGCGCCGACGCGGGCGAGGCCGCGCGGCATCCCCTCCGCGCCGTCGATGACGGTGTTGTGCGGGTCGGTCTGGTAGGCTTGCCAGCTTTCGGCGTGCTGGGCGGCGATTTCGTCGCGGGTGAGCCCTTCCCAGACGCCGAAGCCGAGTTCGCGCAGCCGGATTTCGGGCTGGATGGTGAGGTCGTGGTGGGCGATGATGGCGTCGGCGGTCTGGTGGGCGCGCTGGAGATCGCTGGCGTAGACGATGTCGATGCGCTCGTGGCGCAGCCGCTCACCGATGGCCGCGGCCTGGTGGCGACCCGTATCGTCGAGCGGGATGTCGGTTTGGCCCTGGTAGCGCTGTTGAGCGTTCCAGGCGGTTTGGCCGTGGCGGACGAGGAGGAGGCGGAGCATAAGAAGAAAGAATGAAGATTGAAGATTGGGTAGTCGGTAATGGCTTGAAGCACCGAAGTAAAAGGTGGCAGCGTGCTGTGTGCGGATCGAGTTAGGCGCAAAAAGACGAACTTGGCTGGGCAGATTGACCAAAAATCCCGCCCATCCCTCCCCAATTTGGGGAGGGAGCCGCAGCTGGGTAAATGCAGCATCGGCTCCTCCCCCAAGCTGGGGGAGGCTGGGAGGGGGTAACCAGAAAATCTACCGGAGCAGCTTGCCTTTTCGATGTTTACATATACTTGACCTGCTACCAAAGTGGCAGGTTATCAGTTGCCACCCACCACAATTCGATGGTTCAACCCACCAATGATATACTCCCTCCAGCCAATCTCCAATTACCAATCTCCAATCTCTGATTGTCCACGACCGTGCAATTTCACCCCAACGGCCTTCCGCAGAGCAAAACCGCCGCCCTCGCGCCGATTCCCAACGGCGTGGCGGATGCGTTTTGGCGCGAGGCGCTGTCGCGGCGCAACTTGGAAGCGACGCTGCTCGATGTCTTTCGCAGCTGGGGCTACGGCGACGTAATCTCACCGACCTTTGAATATGCCGACACCTTGAGCGTGCGCGCCAGCGCCGAGCTGCAAAAGCAGATGTATCGCTTTCTGGATCGCGACGGGCGCACGCTGGCCCTGAGACCCGACATGACGATTGCCGTGGCGCGGCTGGTGGGCACGCGGCTCTACGATTGGCCGATGCCGCAGCGCTTTTGCTACGCGGGCAGCGTCTTTCGCTACGTCGAGCCGCAGGCGGGGCGGCAGCGCGAATTTGGGCAGGCGGGCGTCGAGCTGATTGGGGCGGGCGCGCCGGGGGCCGATGCCGAGGTGGTGGCGCTGACGGTCAAGGCGCTGCTGGCGGCGGGATTGCACGACTTTCAGATTGTGTTGGGGCAGATGGGCTTTTTCCACGGGCTGCTCGAAGAGCTCGACCTCGACCCCACGCAGACCGAGCGGCTGCGGCAGGCGATTTTGCGCAAGAGCGAGCCCGCGCTGGAGGAATTGCTGCCCTCGCTGGCGTTGAGCCAGCCGCAGCGGGAGACGATTGAGGCGTGGCCGCAGCTGGCGACCACGCGCACGGCGGACGCCGACTTTGCCGACGTGCTCGACCACGCGGAACGGCTCTGCCTCAACGCGACCATGACCGACGCGCTGGAAAATCTGCGCGCCGTCTACGATGCGCTGCACGCGCACAGCGTCGCCGGGAATAGCGTCGCCGGAAATAGCGTCGCCGGGAATAGCGTCGCTGGGAATAGCGTCGCCGGAAATAGCTTAGCGGGCCGCATCCACCTTGATTTAACCGAGGTGCAAAGTCTGGGCTACTACACCGGCGTGACCTTTGAGGTGTTGGCGCCGGGCGTGGGGCGCTCGATTGGCAGCGGCGGGCGCTACGACGATTTGGTGCAGACCTTTGGGCCGCCCCAGCCGGCAGTCGGCATTGCGCTGGGGCTGGAGCGAATTTTGCTGGCCCAGGCGCTGCAGGATGACGGCGTGACCACGCCCGCGCCGATTGCGCCGGATGCCCTGGTTTTTACGCGAAACGATGCGGCTTGTCTCAGGCTGCTCGACGCGTGGCGGGCGCAGGGATTGATCGTGGCCGTGGAATTAGCAGGTCGCGCTGGGGAGGAGCTGGCGAGTGCGGCACGGGGGATGGGTGCTCGATTTGCACTCGAGTGGAGCAGCGATCCGGCGGCGGGATTTGCGTTGACGGATACGCAAAGTCATCAAACGCAGGCTGTGACGGCGGACGAGGCGAGACGAATTCTTGAGGAAGCAAGGTTTAGATGATCAACGAAGGGCGCGAAGGAACGTGAAGAAAAGGCCGTTGACTCTCTTCCTTCGTGCTCTTCGCGCCCTTCGTTGATCGATTTTCTTTGAATGGGATTAGAGGACGTGACCGTGGACAATTCTTTGCTGATCGCGCTGCCCAAGGGGCGGATGGCGGACGATGCGCTGGCGCTGCTGGGGCGGGCGGGGCTGCCGCTGCCGAGCGAGGAGACGGGGCGCAAGCTGATTTTGGAGGCGGGGCCGCCCCTTTTAACAGATGAAGCTGGATTGCGGCTGCGCTACATCTTGGCCAAGCCAACCGACGTGGCGACCTACGTGGAGTACGGCGCGGCGGACGTGGGCATTTGCGGGCTGGATTCGCTGCGCGAGAGCGGGCGCGACGTCTACGAGCCGCTGCTGCTGCCCTTTGGCCACTGCCGCTTGAGCGTGGCGGGGCCGGCCAATCGGCAGGACACGGCGCTACGCTACGAGAGCCAGCCGCGGGTGGCGACGAAGTATCCACGGCTGGCGCGCGATTTTTTCCGCGCGCGTGGATTGAACGCGGAGATTATTCCGCTGAACGGTTCGGTCGAGCTGGGGCCGCTGGTGGGGCTGGCGGATTTGATCGTGGATTTGGTGGAGACGGGGGCAACGCTGCGCGAGAATGGGCTGGTGGAGTTTCGGACGATCTTGCAGAGCCAGGCGGTGCTGGTGGTAAATCGGGCGGCGTTTCAGCTGAAGGCCGGGATGGTGCAGGCGGTGGTGGGGGCGCTGCGAGAGGTGGTGGGGGAGGAAGAGTTAATGGTCAATGGTCAACGGTAAATTGTCAATGGTCAAGGGGGGTGGTGTGGTGGAGATTGTGGAATCCAGGGAAATTAAGGGCGCAAAGGTAGCAAAGCTGCGCGCGTTTGGAGACGAGCGGGGGCGCTTTGTGGAAACCTTTCGGACGGAGTGGTTTCCGGAGCGCTCGTGGGAGATTGTGCAGACGAACCGCAGCGACAGCGTGGCGGGGGTGCTCAGGGGGCTGCACTATCACTTTAAGCAGGTCGACTACTGGTTTGTAACGAGCGGCGAGATTCGCGTGGGGCTGGCGGATCTGCGTGCGGGCTCGCCGACGCGGGGCGCGTCGCAAACGGTGACGCTGCGGGGCGACGAGCCGACCGGACTGTTTATCCCCAGCGGCGTGGCGCACGGCTTCTACGCCGTCACGGACGTGACGCTGACCTACATTGTCGACAATTACTACGACGGCGACGACGAGCTGGGCGTGGCGTGGGACGATCCGGAGCTGGCCGTCGATTGGGGCGTGACGGAGCCGCTGCTGTCGGCGCGGGATCGGGAGAATCCGCGGTGGCAGGAGATTGCAGCGGAGCGATTGCCGGATTGAGCGTTGTCGGCCTGTGATATAATGACCTCTCAGTTCGCGTTGAATTTCTGGAGTAGATCATGATTGCCTCACCCGTACAGACCAGCCAAATTATCCGCACCGAGCGCGGCCTCTCCATCGACGGCACGCGCATGACGCTTTACGACGTGATGGATTTTGTCAAAGCGGATTACCCGCC
This sequence comes from Caldilineaceae bacterium, assembly GCA_965213535.1. GTDB lineage: Bacteria > Chloroflexota > Anaerolineae > Caldilineales > Caldilineaceae > JBCCFC01. Next base: position 2,517,272 of record OZ243888.1, on the reverse strand, counting down.
GCACCTGATTCAGCATCGGCTGCTGCTGAGTGATGCGCAGCTTGAGGTGGCGCTGCGCTACATCGATGAGCACCGCGAGGAAGTCGAGGCGGAATATGCGCAGATTTTGCGCGAGGCGGAGGAGAACCGTCGTTATCACGAGGCGCTGAATCGCGAGCATTTGGCCAAGCAAGCGAATCGACCGCGCACGCCGGAGCAGCAGCGGCTAAGGGATAAATTTGATCATTGGAAAGCAACGGGTGAACTGCTCAAGTGAAAATTTTGGTCGATTATAACATGACTGGCGATGTGGATTTGCTTGTTGGTGCTCTGACAGCTACCGGCTGGTTGGAGCTTGTTTCCATTCACTTCGTTACACTGGCTGAGGCTGGCTTACCAAGCAATATCGACGATAGAACAATCTGGCACTTCTGCCAGACGGAGAGAATGCTTCTGTTGACAGCGAATCGTTCCATGAAGGGAAGAGATTCACTGGAGGCTGTCTTGCGAGAAGAAAATCAGCTGGATTCACTGCCCGTGATTACGGTTGGCAACCGCGATTCGCTGAGCGACCCCGCTTATCGAAAACGCTGTATCGAACGCTTAGTTGATATAGTTGTCGACATTGAAAGTCAACTCGGCAGGCGCCGCATCTTTATCCCCTAACTCTACAACTCAAGGAGCAACCCATGACCGACCCCATCCGCTTTGGCGTGATCGGCGGCAGCGGCGTTTACCAGATGGAGGCGCTGGAGAACGTCGACGAAATCACGCTGACCACGCCCTTTGGCGACCCCTCCGACGCCTACGTGACGGGGACGCTGCACGGGCAGAGAGTGGCCTTTCTGGCGCGACACGGGCGCGGCCACGTCGTTAGCCCGACGCGGCTGAACTACCGGGCCAACGTCTACGGCTTTAAGCAGCTGGGCGTCGAGTATCTGATCGGCGTCTCCGCCTGCGGCAGCCTGCGCGAGCGGATCGCGCCCGGCCACATCGTAATTCCCGATCAGCTCTTTGACCGCACGAACGGTCGCGCGCTCAGCTTCTTCGACGACGTTGACGCGGGCACGGAGGGTCTGGTCGCCCACGTGAGCGTGGCCGATCCCTTTTGCGACAGCCTGAGCCAAATTTGCGAAGAGGCCGTGCGGGCCGCGGGCGCAACGGTGCACCGCGGCGGCGGCTTTGTCACAATTGAGGGGCCACGCTTTAGCACGAAGGTCGAGAGCGAAACGTTTCGGCAGTGGGGGCTGGACATCATCGGCATGACCACCTCGCCCGAGGCTTTCCTGGCGAGGGAGGCCGAAATGTCCTACGCCGTAATGGCGCACGTGACGGATTACGACGTGTGGCACGAGGAGGCGGTGACCGTCGAGATGGTGATCCGCACCCTGCAGCACAATGCGCAGGTGGCGAAGGATGCGGTGGCGAACGCGATTGAGCGGCTGGCGAACGTGGGGCCGTCGCCGTATGCCAATGCGCTGGAGAGTGCGCTGATCACGAACCGGGAGGCGGTGTCGGCACAGGCAGTGGAGAATTTGTCTGAAATCGTGGGAAAGTATTTTAGGTAGACGCCCCGCTTTGTGCTCGCCACGCCGCAATTAACGCCGCCTCGCGCTCCGGCGACAATCCCAGCGGCGCACCCATGACTTCCAGCGGAAAACTTGTCGCTTCCCCCCGCTTGCGACGCGCCCGATCCCACGCCAGCACGTCGCGGACGGTGTCGGCCAGCGGGCGGAAGGTGAGGCCAGCGGCGAGGGCGCGGTCGATGTTGCGGGCGAGGAAGCCGTCGTGTGTGCCGCCGCTGGGGAGCCAGATCGGTAAATCCTGGAACGGTTTGATTTCTTGCTCGATTAGCCACGCTTCGTCCGCCCACACAAAGTTGGCGTCGCTCCCCGTTGCCGCGCGGATTGACTGTACCATCTCCTCAAAGGTCATCGGTCGCTCCGGCCCCGTCACGTTGAACGTGCCCGCCGAGTGCGATTCCGCCATCTGCAAAATCCACGCGCTCACGTCGCGCACGTCCACGACCTGCACGGATTGCCCGCGCACGTCCGGCACGAGCACATGACTTGCTGCCTGCTCGAAAGGTAGCGTTCTACCCTCGCCGATGCGACGCACCCAGTAGGGAAAGCGCTCGACATAATCGTAGGGACCGACGAGCAGCCCGGCGCGTACGTTGAGCACGCGACCGGGCATCGCTGCCTCCGCCGCCTGCTCGGCCAGCGCTTTGCTGGGGCCGTAGGTCTCGTAGCCCTCGCCCTCTGGTTGCCCCTCGTCCAGCTTGGCAACCGCTGCCGTCTCGTTGGCGTCCGGGGTGCTCTGGTCGGCGTAGACGGACATGCTGGAGATAAAGGTGTAGTGCTCGACCTTGTCCGCCAGGGCCTGCGCCGAGGCGCGCACGGCGGCAGAGGTGTAGCCGCAGGTGTCGATGGCCGCGTCCCACGTGCGACCCCCGTTTTGAGAATCGAGCAGGTGGAGGTCGGCGTGGCGATCGCCGTGGATTTCTTCGACGTTGGGAAACGCGCCCGCATCGCTTTGCCCGCGGTTGAACAGGGTCACGCCGTGGCCCTGCGCCAGCGCCGTTTCAACGAGCGCGCGCCCGAGAAATTTTGTGCCGCCAATGATGAGGATGTTCATGGGGGTCTCCTTTGTAGCGCCAAGCGCTGCTTGGCGAGGGGCGAAGCGCCGCTTCGCGTTGCTTGGTCAATTGGGCAATCGCGACGGGAGCACGCTCTTGGCTCGGTCGAGCGCGCGTCGATCCCGTGAGATAAATATGGTCTCTCGTCCACCCGTGCGCACGTGGGCGTGCGCACTCCTCACCCGTTTGGGCGCTTAAAATAGAACGTGGTCCTTTCAAGGTTCTGTTACGGTAACTTTTGCGCGCTTGGGGGGCAGCGTCGGCTTTGGCACGCCGCGAAAAATCAGCGCGGCGAGCAAGCCAGCCAGCAGCGTGACGCCGCCGCCAAGGGCAAAAACGGTGCGCGTGCCCAGCCACTCGGCCAGCACGCCCGCCAGCCCCATCGAGAGCAAGTTGGCCGTGGAGGTGAGCGTATTGAGAGTGGCCCCCGTGCGACCGCGCACGGCGTCGTCCACGGTCGTCTGGGTAATGGTGGCCGCGGCGGCGTTGGCAGGCGTGTAGATGAGGCCGGACAGAAAGAGAATCAGCGCAATCTGCCAAATGTTGGTGACGGCTCCAGTCGCGGCGACGACTACGCCGAAGAGCACGATGCCCGCGCTCACGACGGTTGTGGGCCGGAGGCGAGCCAGCAGCGTGGCGACCAGCATGCCGCCCAGCACCATGGCCGCGGCCTGAGCCGCCTGTAGCGCGCCAAACCACGTCTCCGGCAGCCCCAAATCGTCGACAATCAGCGGTATCAGCAACACGTTGGCAGCCCCCACGCCCAGCGACATCACGCCGTAGCCAACCAGCGTGCCGACCAGCGCGCGCGTGCGCCGGATCACGCGCAGGCCGTCGGCGAATTGGGTGAGGATTGCGCGCAGGTCGCCCGCCGCTTGCTCAACGGATATGGCCCGCCGCGCCACGCGGGAAATAAAGAAGAACGAGGCCAGGAAGGTCGCGGTGTCGAGCAGAAAGGGGGCGCGGTAGCTGCCGAAGCTGCCGATCAGCACGCCCGCCAGCGCCGTGCCCAGCACGCGGGCGATCACGTGGCTGCTCTGGCTGATCGAATTGGCGGCGAGCAGCTGCTCCTCTGGCACAATCTGGGCAACGAGCGCCATGCGCGCCGGCCCAAAAAAGGTGCCGACCGCTGCCTGCAAGAAGCCAAAGAGGTAGAGCAGCCACACCTGCTCGGTCGAGTCAACAAAGAGAAAGCCCAGCACCCCCAGCGCCCGCAGCGCATCGGACGCGAGCAGGATGCGCCTGCGGTCGAGCCGGTCGACGTAGACGCCCGCCAGCATCCCCACGGTGACCTGCGGCAGCGCCAGCACGACCATCAGCGTACCCAGCGCCGCCGTCGAACCGGTGAGGTGGTTGATCAGCAGCAGCAGCGCCAGGCTCGTCAGCCCGTCGCCAAAGTTGGAGACGACTTGGCCGAGCCAGAGGTAGCGAAAGTCGTGCAGGGCGAGCAGCGTGCGGAGGTTTTGCATGGGGAGTTAGCGCCAGTCCTCGGCATACCAGGCGGCGTGCGGCATCCCGCTGGCGAGAATCGATTCAAGCAGTTCATCACGGTTTACGGCAACCTGCCGAAATTCAATCTGGACCTGCTCGTCGTTCACCCGCAGCCACGCGTATTGCGCACGGGCGAGGTTGTATGGCTCGTTCGTCGCGCGGTCGAACTGGTAGCCCAGGCCGATGCTGCCAGGGTTGAGGATCAGCGCATCGCGCCAGCGGCGCAGCAGCGGCTGATGCGTGTGGCCGCCCGCAAAGATCGTGGCGTCCTCGTGGCCCGCCAGCAGCGGGGCGACTTCGTCGTCCGGCGTGGTGGCGCTGAGGATGTCGGTGTTGGAATGGGGCGTGCCGTGGAAGCAGCACAGCCGGTGGGCCTCGCCGAGCGGCACGCCCAGCGTGGGCTGGAACGACTGCACAAAGGCGCGGTCGACCTTGTTCAACTGCTGATTACACCAGAGCTGAATATCGCGCACCTTCTCCATGGTGTCGCTAACCGGCTCAATCTCCCCCGGCTCCAGCAGCTCGACATCGGCGTTGCCGAGCACGCAGGGAATTCCGCGCTCGCACAGGGTGCGCAGGCAGGCCAGCGGCTGCGGCCCAGAGGCGACGTCGCCCAAGCAGAGGATGTGGTCGGGCTGGCCGCGGTCAATGTCGGCCAGGGCGGCGTCGAGGGCGACGGCGTTGCCGTGGATGTCGGCGATCAGGGCGATGTTCATGGGTCTTGGAGATTGGAGACTGGTTGGTTAGTGATCGTTGGGGAACAGCTCGTGTAGCGCTTCGGTGCGTCGCTGCCACTCTTCAGCCCACGCTTGAAACCAAGGGGCATTGCGATTGGCCGCGACGACCCGTGTCGCCGTCTGCGATCTGTCTGCGTGTGGCAGGCCCATGCGCGGTCCAACGCCCGGCTCGCTGTGGGGCAGAAGTTGCCCGGCGGCGAAATCGCTGACGGCGGGGTCAAGCGCTGGGTCGTGCAGGTGGTGAGTCACAATCACGCGCGTGCTTGCGTTGTCTGTGCCAAGTGGGCGCAGCTCGATGGCGATGGTCGAGTCAATGGGCGCGAGCCCTTTATTCCGCCCTTCAAGCTCGACGCGCTGCATGGAGAGCACGAGATGCTTCGGCGGCTCCCAAGTGGAGACAATGCCGTGCAGCGTGTAGGGACGACCGTTCAAGAGGCCGCGCTCTTCGCAGCGCCCGCCCGCTTTGGCCTCCAAATCAATCGTCGCGCCCCACCAGCGGCGCAGTCCCTCCGCTGTGCTGACAAGCGGCCAGACGCGCTCCGGCGGCGCGGCGATGGTGACTTCCTTGCGGATGGGCACGGGCAGCAGGGTCGGTATCATGATTCTCCTTCGGCAATCTGCTTGAGCGTGGCCAGCCGCTGATCCCACAGCGCATCGTAGTGCAGCAGCCACTCGACCACGGGCTGCAGCGCGGCGGCGTTGAGCCGGTAGACGCGCTGTCGCCCGGCTGGCTCCACGGCCACCAGCTGCGAATCGCGCAGCACGCGCAGGTGCTTGCTCACGGCGGGCTGGCTGATGTGCGGCAGCTGGGCCACGATGTCACCGGCGGGCAGCGGGCTGTGGCGCAGCAGATCCAAAATGTGGCGACGGTTGGCGTCGGCAATAGCTTGATAAAGTATGTCGTTCATTTTGTATAACCAATTGGTTATATCTTAGCGAAAAGCGTTGATTTGTCAAATCGATTGTGGAGCAAATAAGCCACGTGCGGCAAAACCGCTTTGCCTTCTGTCCAATGGCTTTGTCTGCTCGCTAAAGTTTTCTCGCTGGCTTGAGGCCGACTCGCTTGAGATGACCCCGTGCTCAAACTGGAAGCATGCCCTGGCAATCCGCTTGATCGAGGAGCGGAACCCTACCTGGGGGGATTTGCCAGGTGATTGGGTCTAATACATAATTCTCGTATTTAAGCAGCAAAGCCATGAAGATGTTCACGGACTCCCGCCGCCCGGCGTCTACGCCATCGACGACATCCGCGCGCAATCGATCAAGCGCGTCGCCTCGGCCGTGGGCGAGGGCTCTTCGTGTTGTGGGTGCACGGGTATTCGGAGGGGTTGCGGCGGGCGCAAGTCGCAGACTGAGAAACGAGGAACTTGTCATTCCGGCGCAGGCCGGAATCCATGGGGAATCTGCGAGCCATCATCGAAAATTACCAGGACGCACGATGTGAACGTACTACGTCTACATCCTCGCCACCCACCGCAACGGCACGCTCTACATCGGCATGACCAGCAACTTGACCCGCCGCGTCTATCAGCACAAGCACGACCTCATCGAAGGGTTCACCCAAAAGTACGGTGTTCATCGGCTAGTTTACTACGAATCGACGAACGATGTGTACGCAGCCCTTAAACGAGAAAAGCAACTCAAAGCGTGGAAGCGCGCGTGGAAAATCCGCTTGATCGAAGAGCGCAATCCAAGCTGGGATGATCTGCCGATTGGGTAATCTGTGAGCAAAGAGAGTCAAGCGGAGACAAGAGAGTCTGTCATTCCTGCGGAGGCAGGAATGACAATCTGACCTGAATTTGGATTATCGATCCTGAACGGAACCCGACTATGACCAACGAAACCAACTCCACTTCCCGTCGCTGGCGACCGACCCGCCGCGGCTTTCTAATCGGCGCGGGCGCGACGGCCGCCGCGCTGGCCATCGGCATTCCCGCGGGTTTGCCCTGGGCCCGGCTGCAAATCGCTGGCCAGATCGACGGCCTCGAGGGCGGGCCGCCGACCAACTTCCCCACCGACCCCTTCGCCTGGTTCGAGGTGCTGGACGACGGTCAAGTTCGTCTCTTCCTCACAAAGGTCGAAATGGGGCAGGGCGTCCACACGGCGCTTGCGCAAATCGCGGCGGAGGAGCTGGGCATTGCCTTTGGTGATTTAGAGGTGGTGCAGGCCAGCACGAATTCGCTGATCCGCGACACAAACGGCACGGGTGCGAGCAATTCCATCTCGTCGACTTACGGCCCGCTGCGGCAGGCGGCGGCAACGCTGCGCGAAATGTTGCGCACGGAGGCGGCGAGCCAGCTGGGTCAGCCAGCTGATTCGCTGGTGCTGGGCGAGCGCGCGTTTGCCCTGGCAAATGATGCGACCCAGACCGTCGGCTGGGGGCCGCTGGTGCGCGACAAGCTGGAGCGGGGCGAGGAGTGGGAAGTACCCGAAGAGTCGGCCGTGCTCAAGGACGAGGCGGACTTTGAGCTGATCGGCCAGTCGCTGCCGCGGGTGGACATTCCGGCCAAGGTCACGGGCGAGGCGGTTTACGGCTACGACGTACGGCTGCCGGGGATGCTCTACGGCGCGGTGGCGCACTCGCCCAAGCTGGAGACCAACATGCGGATTGCCTGGCCCGGCTACGCGCCCGACATGGCCGGCGTGCGCGAGATTATCATCGACGAGGAGAGCAACTTTGTGGGCGTGGTGGCGGAGTCGCGCACGCAGGCGGTGGCGGCGCTGGAGGCCATGAACATCGAGTGGGACGAGGGGCGCAGCTGGCAGCAGGCCGACATCGAGCGCATCATCAGCGCCGACGGGCCGGGCGGGGTTACCATTCAGAAAGTCGGCAATGCGCCGAACGTGCTGGAAGAGGAAGAGAGCGGCAGGCTGATCACGGCGGAGTACCGCACGCCCTTTGCCGTGCAGGCCCCGCTGGAGCCGCAGGCCGCCGTCGCCGACGTGCGGCTGCCCGCCTTTGGCGAAAAGTCGGTGCAAGTCTGGGCGTCGACGCAGAGCCAGAATCTCGTGCGCCGCGAAGTCGCCGCCGCGCTGGACGTGCCCGAGGAAATTGTCGAGATCACGCCGACCTATTTGGGGGGCGGCTTTGGGCGCAAGCTCAACATCGAGGCGGCGGTGGAGGCGGCGCGGCTCTCCAAGGCCGCGGGCGCGCCGGTGCAGGTTGGCTGGGGGCGCGTAGACGCCATGCGCAACGGCTACTTCCGCCCGCCGACCCACCACAAGCTCTACGCGCGGCTGGACGACGGTGGCCGCATCCGCGCCATGGAGCACCGGCAGGCGAGCGCCGAAGTCGCCTTTGGCTTCTTCCCCGGCTTTATCGGCGACGTGCTGGGCGCGGACTTTGGCTCCTATCGCGGCGCCCAACTGCGCTACGACGTGCCCAACCGGCGGGTGGTGACGTGGCTCAAGGATTTGCCCGTGCGCACGGGCTGGTGGCGCGGCTTGGGGCTGCTCGCCAACGTCTTCGCCATCGAAAGCTTTGTGGACGAGCTCGCCCACGCCGCCGGCGCCGACCCGCTCCAGTTTCGGCTCGATCACCTCACGAGCGAGTCGCTGGACGCCGACTTCGCCCGCCGCACGCGCGCCGTGCTCGAAGCGGCGGCAGAGCGCGTCGGCTGGGGCGGCCCGCTGCCGGAGGGCCATGCCCACGGCCTCGCCGTCTCGCTGGACGCGGGCACGCTCGTCGCCAACGTGGCCGAAATTTCGCTGGCGGAGGACGGCCAGATTCGCGTCCACAAGGTCACCGCCGCGATGGATTGTGGCCTCACCGTCAACCCCGACGGCGCGCGCGCCCAGGTCGAGGGCGGCACGATGTGGGGCGTCGGCTCCGCGCTGATTGAAGAAGTGCGCGTCGAGAACGGCGAAGTCAACATCCAGACCTACGAGCAGTATCCCCTGCTGACGATTGGTCAGGCCCCGGACGTCGACGTCGTGCTGCTCGAAGCGGGCGACGGTATCCCGCGCGGCGTCGGCGAGCCGCCGATCGGGCCGACGGCGGCGGCGATTGCCAACGCGCTCTTTGCGCTGACGGGCGTGCGGGTCAGGGAGCTGCCGATGTCGAAGGAGCGAGTGGCAGGAGCGTTGGGGCTGGTGGTGTAGTGAAAGGTGGGCAGTTATGGCCTCAGTGAAAGTTTACCATGACCGAGCAGGCAACACGTTGACCGTTTAGTTTGGCGATCCAGAGAGCGAGTATGAAGTCGAGGAGACGGGTGAGGAAGTGATCTTGATGAAGAATGAGCGAGGGCAGGTGATTGGCTTTGAGAAGTTAAACTTTGTTGCGTCGGCGAAGGATGCACTACGCGTTGCGTTTGGGACGGTTGGGCTTTTTTGTTGTACGAGTGGATTCTCCGGTAAATTTGTGTTATTCTATTCATATGAAGAAGCAACGAGTTTACATCGATACATCCGTCATCGGTGGCTGCTTTGATAGCGAATTTGCCGCTTGGTCGAACGGGCTGATGCAGGACTTTGCACAGGGCAATTTTATTCCGGTCACCTCGACGCTGGTCGCAACCGAGATTGAAGATTCGCCCGCGCACGTCCAGGAAAAACTTGTCGAGCTCTTATCCTTTGCTCCGGAAGTTCTCAGCACGAGTGAAGAAAGTTCGATACTGGCAGAGCTCTATCAAGCACGGCGGATTCTCACGCCGAAATACTACAATGACGGTCTACACATTGCGTTGGCAACCGTTGCCGAAGTAGATGTGTTGGTCAGTTGGAACTTCAAGCACATTGTGCATTTTCATAAGATACGCTTATTTAACGCCGTTAACTTGGAACAGGGGTACAATCCGGTTCAAATCTTTTCGCCTCGTGAGGTAACAACTTATGCAGCAAAATAACATCGAAACGGACATCAAAACGATGGAGATGGTTCGCCGCATCCGCAACGCGCAGTATGAGCAAACAAAGCACATGGATGCGGAAGAAAAACGGACGTATTTTGAAGAGCGTGGGCAATCATTCTTGGCAGAGTTGATGGAGCGAGTCGAGGCGTATAAACGAGAGCGGATTGCCGCCTAGCGTGAGGTTGCCCACCATGCTCATGAAGAATCCGCCGCACCCCGGCGGCGTTGCTAAAGATTGCTTAGAGGATTTAGACCTGACCGTCACGGAAGCTGCCAAAGTGCTTGCTGTGACGCGGCCCACGCTGTCGCGCGTCATCAATGGCGAATCAGCGCTGTCGCCGGAGATGGCGATTCGGCTGTCGAAGGCATTTGGCAGCACGGCTGAGATGTGGCTGCGGATGTAAACGGCTTATAATTTGGCGCAGGCGCGCAAGCACGTTGACAAGATCAAGGTTCATCGGTGTGAAGGGGCTCAGCCAGTAGGGGCGTAAAAGCCGGTGGACTGAGCAAAATAGAATCGACGCAGAAAGCCGAGTGGTCGCCGCTCGGCTTTTTTGTTACAATAAAGCTGGAGCGCACTCTGCCTGAAGAGCGGAGGCTCTGCGATGAACTTACCCCTTTCCTTTTGAATTTCTGGCGAGGCAGGAGCACTTGGTCATGAGTCAGCATCAATTTGAATTTGGCGACTACACGATCCGCTCAATGAGCCGAGACGACTTTCAACCGCTCTTCCAGAAGCATCGATCGCAGGCCTTTGCCGACACCTTCACCTTTCGCCTCGGCAAAACTTTATCTGCCGAGCAAGAGACGACACGAAAACGGTTACGAGCACGGGAGAATGATTTATACCGACTGCGTCTCGCTATTTTTCACGGCACCGATTTTGTGGGCTGGCACGTGGGGCGGCAGACAAGCGCAGATGAGTATGCCATGACCAACTCCGCCGTGCTGCCCGCCCACCAGCGCCAGGGATTGTACACATTTTTGCTGGCCCGCGTGCTCGACATCGTGCGCGACGAGGGCTTTCAAGTTGTAACCAGTGGACACAACGCTACCAACAACCGCATCATTATTCCTAAGCTTAAGGCGGGCTTCGTCATCACCGGCATGGAGATTAGCGCTGAATTTGGCGCGGTGGTCAAGCTCACGTACTTTTTCCACCCACTGCGCCGCCACGCGCTGGACGTGCGCTCGGGCGAGGCGGTGCCGAACGAGGAGTTGCGTCAGTATATGCCACTGTGAGTACGGTAGGTGCGGCTGCAAGCCGCACGATCAAAGCCCTTCCCGTCAGATAATCCGAAGGGGAAGCCGGTGATTGCGCAACGACAAGCAGCGCCTACGGTTGCAACCCGAATTCGTGTGATCCGTTCGCACGTGGGCGTGCTCACTCCTCAATCGATACACCAATCCCAAATCTTCAATTCCCAATCCAAAATCCCATGCTCCCCATCGACTCCACCGACCCCAACCTCTACACCATCCACACCAGCGCCCCCGGCCCCGAAGGCTCGCTGCCGCTAGATGCCGACTTTCTGCGCGGCGCGCCCAGCGGCGACCTCTTTGCCCTGAGCCAAAATGCCGGCATGGGCTGGCAGCCCGACCGCCTGCGCGACAAGGAGTTCCTGATCCTCAGCACGCAGGGCGGCATCCGCGCGCCGGACGGCACGCCAATTGCGCTGGGCTACCACACCGGCCACTGGGAAGTCGGCCTGCTGATGGAGGCGGCGGCGCGCGAGCTGAAAGCGGCGGGGATGATTCCCTACGCGGGCTTTGTCACCGACCCGTGCGACGGGCGCTCGCAGGGGACGACGGGCATGTTTGACAGCCTGCCCTACCGCAACGACGCGGCGATGGTGCTGCGACGGCTGATGCGCTCGCTGCCCACCCGCCGCGGCGTCATGGGCGTGGGCACGTGCGACAAGGGCTTGCCCGCCATGCTCGTCGCGCTCGCCAGCCAGCACGATCTGCCCACGGTGGCCGTGCCCGGCGGGGTGACGCTGCCGCCAGAAAATGGCGAGGATGCGGGCAAAATTCAGACGATTGGGGCGCGTTTTGCCCAGGGCGAAATCACGTTGGAATTGGCGGCGGACTTGGGCTGCCGAGCCTGTGCGTCGCCGGGTGGCGGCTGCCAATTTTTGGGCACGGCGGCGACGGCGCAGGTCGTGGCCGAGGCCTTTGGCTTGACCTTAATGCACGCCGCGCTTGCGCCAAGCGGCCAGCCAATCTGGCTCGACATGGCGCGCCGCTCGGCGACGGCGCTCACGGCGATGGAGGCGGCGGGTATCACCACGCGCGACATCCTGACCGAGGACTCGCTGCACAACGCGATGGTCATTCACGCGGCGGTTGGCGGCAGCACGAATCTGCTGCTGCACATCCCGGCCATTGCCCACGCCGCGGGGCTGCCCCGCCCCAGCGTCGCCGACTGGCAGCGCATCAACCGCGAAGTCCCGCGGCTGGTCGATGCGCTGCCCAACGGCCCCATCGGCCACCCGACGGTGCAGGTCTTCCTGGCGGGCGGCGTGCCGGAGGTGATGCTGCACCTGCGCAAGCTGGGGCTGCTCAAGCTCGATGTCGCCACCGTGCAGGGCGCGGCGGACGGCAGAAATTTGGATGACCTGCTCGACGAGTGGGCCGGGAGCGAGCGTCGCCACAAGCTGCGCGCTCTGCTGCGCGAGCGAGACGGCGTCGACGCCAACAATGTCATCATGGACGCGGAGACCGCCAAGTCGCGCGGGCTGACGAGCACGGTGACCTTCCCCGTGGGCAATCTCGCGCCCGAAGGCTCGGTCGTCAAAAGCACGGCCATCGATCCCAGCGTGATCGACGCGGATGGCGTCTACCGGCAGACCGGCCCGGCGCGCGTCTTCACCAGCGAGCGCGCGGCGATGGCCGCTATCAAGGCGGGCGACATCGTGCCCGGCGACATTATGGTCGTGATGGGGCGCGGGCCGCTTGGGTCGGGCATGGAGGAGACCTACCAGCTCACGTCGGCGCTGCGCTATCTCAAGGGAGGCAAGGAGGTCGCGCTGGTGACGGATGCGCGCTTTAGCGGCGTCAGCACCGGCGCGTGCATCGGCCACGTCGGGCCGGAAGCGCTGGCGGGCGGGCCAATTGGCAAGGTGCGCGAGGGGGACACGGTGCGGATTGAGGTGGATACGATCAACTTGACGGGTCGGCTCGATCTGCTGGGCGAGGATGGCAGTGCGGAAGCGGGCGCAGCGCTGCTCAACACGCGCGAATCGCACCCCGATCTCGCGCCGGATGTCAATTTGCCGGACGATACGCGGCTATGGGCGGCGCTGCAAAACGCCAGCGGCGGGACGTGGGCGGGATGTGTCTACGATGTCGATGCGATTATCGAGGTGATCGAAGCGGGGAAGCGGGCGCTGGCATCGTAGGGCGAAGCGCTGCTTCGGCCATTGGTGGTCGAGCAGCGTGGTGAACGTCGAGCAGAATGGTCAACAGCTGCCCCCGCGGAGGTGGGGGATGAATTGGCAATGGTCAATGGTTGGCGACGGGAGACACAACGATGAAGCGCAAACGTAAGGGAATGAACAAGCACCAAAAAGCGATGTTCCAGCCGGGCGAGCGGCGGCTGCGGGGCGACGACATTGAGGCGCTGCTCGTCCTCTCGCAGAGCGGCGACGCGGACGAGCGGCTGAAGGCGGCGGACAGTCTCTGCCCCTGCCACGTGCGCACGCACATCGACGCCGTGCAGCAGGCCGTCTTGCGCATGATGGAGGACGAGGACGTGCGGGTGCGCGCGGCGGCGTGGCACACGCTGGAGGATGGTGGCGTACCCGATGCGCCGGCGCTGGACGGCATTTTTGTGCGCGCCGTCGAGCGGCTGGACGAGGAGCCGAGCAAGATGACGCGGCGCTTTATCGAGATGTTTGCCGTGCCGCACGTGCGGGGGAAGGCCGAGGTCGAGTTTCAGCGGGCGCAGCGGAGCGAGTTTGCCCAGCGCGGCAAGTGTGATTTTTGTGGGGAATCGGACGTCGCGGTGAAGACGGATTACGAGACGGAGATCGGCGCGGAGAGTGGGCGTCGCCTGGCGTTGGTTTGTGAGCCGTGCGCGTAGTGGGAGGGCGCGCCCTCCCACTACGCATGCCACATCATGCACCCGCTCCTCCTCCGCCTCCACAGCGGCGACCGGCGCGACCTCGGCGCGACCGACGAAGTCGTTGCCGACCTGCTGGCGCTGCCCGAGGCCGAGTTGGCGGAAACCTTCGACGCCCTCTTTGAGGGGCTCTTCGTCGACGAGGCGCTGATTCGCTCGCGCGCGATTCACGTGGTCGAGCGGGTGACGCGGCAGCGCCCAAAGCTATTGCGAGTACACAAGCGGTCGCTGCTGGGGAGCGTGCCGCAGAGCGACCTGTGGGCGGTGCGGGCGCAGTGGTGTCTCATTGTGCCGCGACTTGCCCTAAGCGAACGCGAGATCGACCAGGTTGTCACCATCCTGCACGGTTATTTAAACGACCAGCGCAGCTTTGTGCGCACGGCGGCCATGCAGGGATTCGCCGATCTCTCCCGGCAGCATCCGCCGCTGTGGGACGAAATCAAACCGACCATCCAACAGCTGACCGCGACGGGCTCGGCGGCGATGCGGGCGCGCGGTCGCAAACTTTTGAAGGAGATGCCATGAACATCGATTCCCACCACCACCTCTGGAATTATTCGGCGGACGAGTACGAGTGGATCAACCCGCAAAGCGTGCTGGCCCAGGACTACAAGCCGGACGATTTGCGACCGGCACTGGCGGAAAATGAGATTGGCGGCACGGTTTTTGTGCAGGCGCGGGCGAGCCTGAAAGAGACGCGCTGGCAGAATGAAGTGGCCGAGCAGACGGACTACATCAAGGGCGTGGTCGGCTGGGTGGATTTGATGGCGCTGGATGTGGAGGAGGAGATCGAGGCGCTGGCCGAGCGGCCCAAGTTTGTCGGCGTGCGGCCGATGCTGCAAGATTTGGCGGACGATGAATTTATGCTGCGCGAAGAATTTCGCCGCGGTCTCGCGACGCTTGCGCGGCACAACCTCGCCTTTGATCTGCTGATCCGCCCGCGCCACCTGCTCGCTGCCCACCGCCTCGTCTCACACTTCCCGGAGCAGCCCTTCGTGGTCGACCACCTTGCCAAACCCTTTGTGGCCGAGCAAGTTGTCGAGCCGTGGGCCACCCACGTGGCGCGGCTGGCGACCTGCCCCAACGTCTACTGCAAAGTCTCGGGCATGATCACCGAGGCCAATCAAAACGAGTGGACGCTTGGCGACTTCACCCCTTACCTCGATGTTGTCTTCGAGGCCTTTGGCACGGACCGGCTGATGTTTGGCTCGGACTGGCCGGTCTGCTTGCTGGCGGGGTCGTATGGTGAGGTGGCGGAGGTGGTGAGGGAGTATGTGGGGAAATTATCGGCCACGGAGCAGGCGGCGGTGATGGGCGAGAACGCGGCACGCTTTTACAACTTGAAAGATTAAAGATTGAAGACTGTGTACCCAATCTTTAATCTTCAATCTTTATTCATTCGGAGATTTTCATGGCACAGCGGCAAAAGGTAATGGTGCTCTACCTCAAGACTTCCGCGCTCGACAGCGACGTGACGGGCTGGACGCTTTATGACGGGACGGGACGGGATCCGCACACGACGGGCGACAGCGAAACGCCACCCTACGCGACGGGGCTGGATGCGCTGCAGGACGGCTGGCGCGTGATTCAGTTTCCCCAGCTGATTCCCCCTTACCCCAACATGGAATACACGACTTCGTTTCAGATGTACGAGTTTATTTTTGAGAAGCTGGAGAGCGTTTAGCCGTCAACGGATTTTGGGAACGGATTGAACGGATGTCGGGTCGACGATTCATCAATCCGTTCAATCCGCTCTCCGAATCCGCTGACAGCTCGATTTATAAAATTGGAGATATTTCATGACCACATCCACCATTGACAAACAGTACCTGCTCAACTCGCGGCAGATGGCGAGCTTCGTCGCGCGCGGCTTTCTGCGCTTTGATGAGCTCGTGCCTGCCGAATTAAACGAGCGCATCATGCAGCAGATCGATGAAGGCTCGATCAACGCAGCGCCAGCGGGCACGCCGCTGTCGCACTGCTACCCGGAGCCTTCCGCCGTGGGCGACATGCTGCGGATGCCCGAAATTCGGGGCGTGATCCAGAGCCTCGTCGGCCCCGAGCCGCTCTTCGACCACCAGGCCGTTCACGTGCGCGAGCCCAACCAGGGCAAGGCGCAAGGCATGCACGGCGACTCGATCATCGATACGCGCATCGCCTTTGACATCCAGCTAATGTACTTCCCGCACGACGTGCCGCCGGAGATGGGCGGGACGCTGCTCGTGCCGGGCAGCCACTTCCGCCGCATCAACGAGGCGGACATTGCGCGCTACCAGAATTTTTTGGGGCAGGTGGCGATGGTCTGCAAGGCGGGGACAATTTTGGTGCTGCACCACGGCATCTGGCACTGCGGGCGGCAGAACCAGACCGACCAGCGGCGCTACATGTTCAAGGTGCGCCTCAACCCCACCGTGCGCCAGCTTCGCCTCTGGAACACCGACGATCTGCCGGAAGACGCGGGTGCGCACCAGCCCATCTTTGCGGGCGAGCAGCGCGACGATATCCAGGCCATCTTGAGTAAACGCGAGCCCTGGTTCGAGGCGGCGGCGGGTCGGCTGGAGATTGTCAACCGCGTGAAGCTCTGGCGCTTTCTCACGGGCGACGAGACGTTTGACGTGCACTATTGGCTGACGCGATTGGAGAATCAGCCGGAGCGGCTGGCGGCGTGAGGAAGAAAGATTAAAGAATGAAGATTGGGCACTCATTCTTTAATCTTTAATCATTCGCCTATATCGCCAGCGACACCAACTCCGCATACAGCGGGCGACATTCTTCAAGCAGTGGTCGCAGCGCGTGGGGCAGTGGCTCCGTCTTCGCTTTGTACGGCGCGAAGCCCGTTGAGCGGTGAACGTTGTCGTACCAGTATTTGGCCCAGACGCCATCTTCGGGGCGCGCACCCGCTGGCCAGGAGAGCATCTCTTCGTCAAAGGCAAGGCCCACTCGCTCGCAGAGCTGCATGAGCACGCCGCACGGGTCGAGCAGCGTCTGGCGCGCGTCGAGGACGATAAGGGGTTGGCCGAGCAAGCGCAGTTCGCGGAGCAGGGTGATTTGCGAGTCGAGTCCGGTGTCGCGCAGAGTGGGGCTGAGGATTTGTTTGGCGAGCGAGGGCAGCATCTCCGCCGGGTCGCGCGTGAGCAGGACGGTCGTGGTTTGGGCGAGCAGGTCGCGGCGCGTGTCGCTGTCGAGCGCGGTGAGGTGGTGGGCCATCTGCTTGAGAAAAAGCACGGGCCGGTCGCACGGGCCGAGGATGGTGTTGGTGATGACTTTGTTGGCGTCCGTCTCCATGGTCGCCAGCACCTCGTCCGCGCCGGGGTGGGTGCGGTCGGCGTCGGTGGCGCGGAGGTAGAAGCCGTAGAGCGGCTCGTCGACGACGCGCGTGTCGGCGCGCTGGGCAAAGGCGTACATCAGCGCGGTCGAGATGTTGCGCGGGCCGGCGCAGAGGTTGAGGCGGAGCATAGCTGTCAGCGGATTTTGGGAACGGATTGAGCGGATTGAAGAACGAATTCTCTCTGCGTTTATCTGTGTCCATCTGCGGTTCAATTCTTCTTCGGCAAAATGCCCGCCGCTTCGTAAATTGCTAAGATTGTGTGCAGGCTGCGCTGGCCCTGCACGCCATCGATTTTTGGCGGGCGATTTTCCTGCAGCGCGTCCAAAAAGTCGCGCACGAGGGCGATGTGACCGCTGGGCTTGATGCCTTTGGGATCGCCAGCCGAGCCAGCCTCCTCTTCGCCGACAATCGGCTCAATCGGCTCGACCTGAGCGCTCGATGGATCGACGAGCGACCAGCGGCGCACGGATTCGCCTTCAATCTGAATCGCGC
Organism: Caldilineaceae bacterium; assembly: GCA_965213535.1. Lineage (GTDB taxonomy): Bacteria > Chloroflexota > Anaerolineae > Caldilineales > Caldilineaceae > JBCCFC01. Next base: position 2,499,634 of record OZ243888.1, on the reverse strand, counting down.
CCTGCGTGCCGTAAATTTCCAGCCGATGGGGAAAGCCGGGCGCGGCGCTCGTCGTGGCCGTGATCGTCGCCAGCGCGCCGTTCTCAAATTCGAGCGTCGCCGCCACCACGTCCTCGACTTCGATCTCGTGGTGGTGCGTGCCCGCGGTGGCCTGCACGGCAACGGGATCGCCCATGAACCAGACGAGCAGGTCGATAATGTGAATGCCCTGGTTCATCAGCACGCCGCCGCCGTCCAGCGCCCACGTGCCGCGCCAGGTGGCCTGGTCATAATAGGGCTGATCGCGCAGGTAGGGCATGGTGAGCGCGCCAAGCACAATTTTGCCGAGATCGCCCGCTTCGATGGCCCGGCGCACGCGCTGAAAGAGCGGGTCGACTCTGCGCTGCATGGTCACGCCGAGCAGCACGCCCGCTTCGTCGCAGGCGGTCATCATGCGCTGAACATCCTCCATCGAGAGCGCCATCGGCTTCTCGACCATCACGTGCTTGCCCGCGCGGGCGGCGGCAACGGTCTGCTCCGCGTGCTGGCCGCTGGGCGTACAGATAGCGACGACGTCGACCTCATCGTTGGCAAGAATTTCGTCGTAGGTGTGGACGGGCACGCCGAACTCGTCGCGGATGGCGTCGAAGCGCGCGGGATCGTAGTGGCCAATGGCAACGAGGCGCGCGCCGCTGTCGGCATTCTCAGCAATGGCCGTCTGGTGGTAGTGTGCGACCATGCCCGCACCGAGAATGGCAAAGCCGGTGGTGGATTGAGTCATAAGGGTTGAGACAAAGAATTTGGATGGGTTATCAGATTTTAACGCAAAGGCGCAAAGACGCAGGCGGGAAGCCTCGTTGACAAATTGGTTGGACAGGACTATCGCTTCCCCAATCCGTTGATTTGTTCCGCCAGGATACCATGCGAATCCAGCCCCTTTGCGTCTTTGCGCCTCCGCGTTAAGTTTTTCCATTTTACCCGAAACATAGGGAGAGACAAATGTTTACCGAACGCTTGATTCAGCGCGACGCCGAGCACAACCCCATTCGCGTGGGCATTATTGGCGTGGGCAAGTTTGGCGGCGGGCTGGTGGCGCAGATTGCCGGAATGCGCGGCATGGTGACATCGGTGATCGCCGACATTGAGCCGGAGCGGGCGCGCAAGGCTTACGTCGACTCCGGCGTCTCGCAGGCGGATGTGCGCACGGCGGAGACGACCAACGACATCGACGACGCGATTCGCGCGGGCAAGCCCGTGATCGCCGAGGACGGGCTGCTGGTGGCGCAAGCCGAGACGGTTGACGTCGTGGTCGAGGTGACGGGCATCCCGGAGGTTGGCGCGCGCATGGCGTATGAGGCGATCACGCACGGCAAGCACGTGGTGATGGTCAACGTGGAGGCGGATGTGACGGTGGGGCCGATTTTGCGCCACCTGGCGGACGCGGCGGGCGTGGTCTATACGCTGGTGGATGGCGACCAGCCGGGCTGTATCATGAACCTGGTCGACTGGGCACGCAGCTTGGGCTTTGAGATCGTGGCGGCGGGGCGCGGCACGGTTTTCTACCACGACGACCGCGCGGGCACGCCGGACACGGTTCCCGAACGCTTTGGCTTTGATGCGGATACGCTCGAGCGGCGCACGATCAACCGCAAGATGTACAACACCTTCCGCGACGGCACCAAGGCGCAGGTCGAGATGACGGCGCTGGCCAATGCCGCCGGGCTACCGCCGGACGTGCGTGGGATGCACGAACCCGCCGCTAACATCAGCGAAATTGCGCAGCGCTTTAGCCTGGAAGCCGAGGGAGGAATTTTGCAGCGGCACGGCGTGGTCGAGCTGGCGAATAGCGTGGCCGCGGATGGTAAAACGCTGTTGCCCAACGGTCTGGGCATGGGCGTCTTTGCCGTCATCCGTACCGAGCGCGACATCATTCAAGAGGACCTGGCCTTCTACGGGCTGCACAGCGGCGGCAACGGAAACAATTACCTGCTCTATCGACCGTATCACCTCGTGGCCGTCGAAGCGCCAATCTCAATTATGAAGGCCGCGCTCCACGGCGAGGCGACGGGATCGCCGCTGATCGTGCCTGTGGCGGAGACGATTACCGTGGCCAAGCAAGCGCTGGCCGCGGGCGAGACGCTTGATGGCGGTGGGGGCTACACGGTTAACGGCCTGTGCGAGCGGGCGGACGTGACGCGGCGCGACGGGTTGCTGCCGCTTGGCCTGGCCCACGGCGCGCGCCTCACGCGGAGCGTCGAAGAAGGGCAGGCGATTACGTGTGCAATGGTCGAGATGCCGACCCACTCATTTGTCTACAAGCTGCGTCAACTGCAGGAGGCGACGTTGGGATAGCTGAAGCACGTTGGCGCGGTCTTGCAAAACGCGTTTTAATGCGTTTCGCAACGCAGGTGTCGAATTCATTCGACGCCGGTTGCGCCGATCAAGCGCCAACGAGCAACCCCGTGCGCTCTAGTGATCAATGAGTGAGCAACCATTCTAAATCTAAACGGGCCAAGCGCCGTCTACCTCAATCCTCGATTTGCGCCCGCCGCCGCTCCTCCAAATACCCGTGCACCGCCGACACCACCACCGACCCTTCGCCGACCGCCGAGGCGACGCGCTTGACCGAGCCCGCGCGGATATCGCCAACGGCATAGACGCCGGGAAGGGAGGTCGCGAAGCCGTCCAGATCGTCGCCCGCATCGCGACCGGTGCGGATGAAGCCTTTGTCATCGAGGGCGATTTGGCCGTCGAGCCAGCTCGTATTGGGCGCCGCGCCGATCATGATAAAGAGGGCGCGCGCGTCGACTGCCTGCTCTGCGCCCGTTTCGCGGTTGCGGATGGTGACGCGCTCCAGCCGTTCGTTCCCGTCGAGATGGCTCACTTCGGAATGCGTCCAAAGCTGGATGCGCTCGTCGCTTTCGATGCGGTCGGAGAGGTAGGAGGACATGGTGTCGCTGAGGCCGTCGCCGCGCACGAGGATGTGGGTGCAGGCGGCCGTGCGCGAGAGGAACATGGCCGCCTGTCCCGCCGAGTTGCCGCCGCCGACGATCACGGCCTGCGTGTCGCGGGTGAAGCGCGCCTCCAGCTCCGTCGCCGCGTAGTAGACGCCGCGACCCTCAAACTCCTCCAGCCGCTCCAGCGGCAGGCGGCGATACTGCACACCGTTGGCCAGAATGACGGTGCGCCCGCGCACGCAGCGCTCGTCGTCCAGCGTGAGTTCGTAAAAGCCGCCATTCTTGTGTAGTTGAGTGGCGCGGCGGGGCGCGGTGATGCGCGCGCCAAATTTGACGGCCTGCACCTCGCCCAGGTAGGCCAGCTCCGCCCCGGCCACGCCCTTTGGAAAGCCGAGATAGTTCTCGATGCGCGACGACGTGCCCGCCTGCCCACCAATCGCCGTGTCCTCAATCGCCAGCACGTTTAGCCCTTCGGACGCGGCATAGACCGATGCCGCCAAGCCCGCTGGCCCCGCGCCCACGACCAGCACATCGAAGAGCTCCTTCGTGTCGGCGACCAAATCTAGCCCCATTGCCGCGGCCAATTCACGCGGCGACGGCTCGGCGTAGACCTCGGCTCGACCGACCACCACCGCCGCGCCGGTGGCTGGCAGATCACAGCTCTCCGCAATCTCCGCCACCGCTGCCTCGTCCGCCCGATCGACCCAGCGGTAGGGGATTTGGCTGCGGCTGGCAAATTCGCGCAGCCGCAGCGCCGAGCGGTCGTCCTCGTCGCCCAGAATAATAAGGCCACCCTCGCCCCACTCCATGAGCAAGCGCCGCCGCGCCGCAAACGAAGTGACAATCACGTCGCCCACTTCGGGCACGGTGGCAACCAGTTCGCGCAACGTCGCTTGGGGCACGACGATCACGCGGCCACCTTCGCACACCTCGCCAGCCAGGAAAGTCTTCTGACCCATCAACATCCCCAGCTCGCCCACAAAGTTGCTGGCTTCGATGCGCACCACGACGCTATCGCCCGCCCGGTCGATAATTTCGATGGCGCCTTCCTCGACGTAGATAAGGTCGTAGCTGTCTTGGCCGATCTCGAAGAGAATCTCGCCCGCCTGCACGGCGCGGCTTTCGCCGCGTTCGCGCAGCGTTTCGATGACGGCGTCATCCAGCTGCGGCCAGGCCACGCGCTCGAGTTCGCTGGTGGGGGTGGAGGTGCGGGGTTGTTGATCCATGATTTTGAATGGTCAGTGGTCAACGGTAGGTTGTCAACTGTCAATGGCGGAGGCATCGCATACCCCGTCGCTTCGTCATTGACTAGTGACCGCTCACCGTTGACCACTGGCTGTTAATTCTCCTGCATTTCTTCCGCCGCCTGTGCCACCGCACGCTTGATGCGCACGTAGCAGCCGCAGCGGCAGTAGTTGTTCGCCAGCGCCCCGGTGATGTCGTCCTCGCTGGGCGACGCATTTTGTGCCAAAAGCGCCGCGGCCTGCATGATCTGCCCGCTCATGCACCAGCCGCACTGCGGAACCTGCTGCTCGATAAAGGCCTGCTGCACGGGATGCAGCGTGCGCTCGCCCGTGGCGTCCACGCTTGCCAAGCCCTCAATCGTTTTGACCGATGCGCCCTCGACCGCGGCCAGCGGCGTGATGCACGCCCGCTGCGCCACGCCGTCCACGTGCACGGTGCACGCGCCGCAGATGCCGACGCCGCAGCCGTATTTGGTGCCGGTTTGGCCCAGCTCGTCGCGCAGCGTCCACAGCAGCGGCGTATCGGGGTTGTCGGCCACCTCTTGGGGCTGGCCATTGAGTTCAAATTGCATAGTTGCTCCAGTTAAAGGTCTTGCAGCACAATCTGCCGCAGCGTCTCGCGGTTAATTGCGTCGTCGAACAGCGCGCGAACGGGAATCGAAAAGCCGTCGACCGCCAGGCTCTCGACCGTGCCCGTGGCGGACTTCATGCGCAGCTCGTACTCGCCATCTCGCAACACGAACTGTTCCAGCGTTTCCGCCATGGGATCGATAACCCAATACTCGCGCACATCATGTGCCGCGTAATCTTCGTACTTGATGCCGCGGTCTTTGGCTTCCGTGCTGTCGGACAGCACTTCCACAATAAAGGCTGGCGCAGGGAACTGCATTTGGTCGGGCTCAAAGTCAGCGGCTTGCTCAACGGTGAAAAAGCAGAGGTCGGGCTCGTAATCATTCCGCGTCAATGAAATTAATAGCTTCTCATAGCCAACAACACCTAGCCCGTAAATTGACACGTAAGTGCTGAGAATGCGGTGTAGCAAATTAGACGATGTGTTGTGCCGTAGCTTGACGGGCGACTGAAAGATTACCTTGCCGTTGATGTACTCGACCTTCTCATCCTCCGTAATCTGGTCGTAGAACGCCTGCCGCCGCGCCTGCTCGTCGCTGACAATCTCGTCGAGCTGGCGCGTAATTTGCGGCAGGCGCGGCGAGTCGATGAGGCGTTGCAACGCAGTTTGTTCGTCGAGGACGATATCCATGAAGCAATTCCTGTTCTGCTAGTCTATTCGGTGGCAACCACGGCCCAGATGTTGTCGGGTAGCCATTCGGTCGCAGGCCGTGACGGTTACCTCCACCGCGTTCCTAATCCCCCGAAACGGGTGCCTGCCCCTCGACGGGCTGATTGTGCAGCTTGACGGGCGTCCCCTTGCCGCGGACGCGCACGTTGATGATTTCAATGATGACCGAGAAGGCCATGGCAAAGTAGATGTAGTTGCGCAGGTGAAGATCGTGGGCCAGCTCGGCGCTCCAGCCTTCGACGACAAGCAGCGTGCCGATCAGCACCAGGAAGGCCAGCGCTAAAATCTTGAAGGTCGGGTGGCGCTCGACAAAGCGGCTGATCGCGCCAGCAAAGACAAGCATCACGATCGCCGCGATGAGTATGGCGGGAATCATCACGGCCAGCACGCCGGACATGCCCACGGCGGTGATGACCGAATCGAGCGAGAAGACGATGTCGATCAGCAGCACCTGGGCGATGACCGAGGCAAAGGTCGCCGCCGCGCGCTTTTCCCGCGAGTGATCCTCCACCTCCAGCCGCTCGTGGATTTCGTAGGTGCTCTTGCCGATCAGGAACAAGCCACCGGCCAGCAAAATCAGATCGCGCCCGGAAATTTCGTTCTCGAAAATGTTAAAGAGCGGCGCGGTCAAGCTCATCACCCAGCCGATGGCGAGCAGCAGCAGGACGCGCATGATCACAGCCAAGCTAATGCCCACGGTGCGGGCGCGGGCCTGCTGCTCCTTGGGCAGCTTGCCGCTGAGGATGGCGATAAAGATCACGTTGTCGATGCCGAGCACGATCTCCAGTGCAGTAAGCGTAAGCAGGGCGATTGCATTTTCGGCGGTAAAAAGTTCAGCCATAATGAGTCCTCGAAACGACGTTTGTTAGATTTTCAATTATACCATCAACCGGTTCAATTCCCACGAAGGGATACTTTGCGGAGCAATATCTTCACTCCACTTCCACCACCATCTCGTCCCCCTCAAATTCCACCACATCCCCGTGGTAGAGCTTGCGTCCGCGCCGCGTCTCCACCTGCCCGTTGACGCGGACCAGCCCCGTCTGGATTAAATACTTGGCCTCGCCGCCCGTCTGCGCGACTTGGGCGAGCTTGAGAAATTGGTCGAGCTTGATAAATTCGGTTTCGTTCATGGGAAATAATTTCGGCGTTTATCCGCAATGCGTTGTATAGTGGTGTGCAGTTTGCATGATACCTATTATACCAGCAAGCAGCCATTCTGCGGAGTCCTCGCATGAGCAACAAATCACCCCGGCCCGATAAAGAGTCAACGGCCTTTCCCATCCTCACAGACGAGCAAATCAAGCTGATTGCCAGCGAATCCGAAACGCTGGACTTTGCGGCGGGCGACGTGCTGATCGAAGAGGGGGACGGCGACTTCTGCTTTTACGTGATCCAAGCGGGGGAAATTCGCATTACGGAAAATTCCACCGGCGAAGAGCGCGAAGTCACCGTGCACGGCCCGGGCGAATTTACCGGCGACATCGACATGCTGACCGGCCACCGCTCCTTCTTCCAGGCCATCGCCAGCCGGGATGGACGCGCGCTTAAGCTGGGCGGCGAAGAACTGCGCGAAATTATTCGCGCCCACAGCAGCCTGGGCGATTTGCTGCTCAACGCCTTTATCCTGCGCCGCGATCTGCTGCTGGCGAGCGACTTTGCTGGCGTGCGCGTGATCGGCTCGCGCCACTCGCAGGATACTTTTCGCATCCGCAATTTCCTGTCGCGCAACCACGTGCCCTTTACGTGGATCGATTTGGAAAAGGAGCACAACGTCGATGCGCTGCTGGAGCAGGTGGGCGTGGCTCCGGAAGAGACGCCGATCATCCTTTACGGCAACAGCAAGCCGCTTCGGAATCCCAGCAACCAGGAGCTGGCGGAAGCCGCTGGCTTTGCCACCCAGCCAGACGATGAGCTGTATGATTTAGTGGTGGTGGGCGGTGGGCCAGCGGGTCTGGCGGCGGCCGTCTACGGCGCATCCGAGGGGCTGAAGACGCTGGTGGTGGAGGAGAGCGCGCCCGGCGGGCAGGCGTCGTGGAGTTCAAAGATCGAAAACTACCTGGGCTTTCCCACCGGTCTCTCCGGCTCCGAGCTGGCGGAAAAGGCGGTGATCCAGGCGGATAAATTTGGCGTGCAGATGCTCACGCCCTTCTCGGCGCAGAGCCTGGAAATCGAAGAGTCCATCAAAGTCATTGGGTTGAGCGAGGACGAAATCGTAAAGACGCGCACCGTCGTTATCGCCACGGGTGCGGACTACCGCCGCCTGCCGCTGGACAATCTGGAGCAGTACGAAGGCTCCTCCGTCTTCTACAGCGCCACCTCGATCGAGGCCTCGCTCTGCCAAGAAAACGAGGTGGCGATTGTGGGCGGCGGCAATTCGGCGGGGCAAGCGGCCATTTTTCTCTCGGACTTTGCAAGCTGCGTCCACATCTTTATCCGCGGCGACAGCCTGGACAAAAGCATGTCGCGCTATTTGACGCGTCGCATTGAGCAGAGCGAGAACATCCACCTCTCTCCGCACACCGAGGTGACGGCGCTCCACGGCGAATCGAGCCTGGAGCGCATTACCGTTAAAAGTAACGAAACGGATGAGACCGAGGAGTACGACGTGGTCAATCTCTTTGTTTTTGTTGGTGCCAAGCCGCATACGGAGTGGCTCGATGGCGTGGTCGAAATGGACGACAAGGGCTTTATCAAAACCGGGAATGATATAGACAACTTCCAGCGCAACGGTTCGACCCAGCGCGCGCCGTATCACCTGGAGACGAGCCTCGCCGGCGTTTTTGCCGCGGGTGACGTGCGCGCCGATTCGGTGAAGCGCGTCGCTTCTGCTGTGGGCGAAGGGTCGATGGCGGTGCAGTTTATCCACCAGGTAATCGAGAAGGAATAAAGGGTGGCCCCGTATAACGAGTGGTGTGAGGCCGCTTTGATAGGGAAGCCATCCCTACCTGTTTGGCACGACCGAATAAAGAATGCCAAACAAGATCTTGGCAGGCTTTCCGCCCTCTACTCGGGTGGGGCTACCCCCGCTCAAAATATCCCGCAAACTCCCCCCACAGCGTTTCGTCCACTAAATCCTCCACAAAAAACCAGGATTCGCGATTGAGCTTGGCCCCCTCCGCCATCGACCTTCGCTGGCGCATCGCCATCTCAAAGTTGGCGTGGGCGTTGCGCTCGTGGCCGCGCAGGGCCCAGCCCAGGCCAAGCAGCAGGAAAACGGAACTGCTGGGGTTGCGCGTCTCGCTGATCAGCCGCAGGGCCAACTCCAGCCCCAGCCGCTCCGGATCGCCTAGGTAGTAGAAGGAAAGAATCACCTCAAAGAGATTGCTGGCTTCGGCTTCGGTCAGCTCCGTTTCGGTGACCTGCTGCCAGAGCGCACGCGCTTTGTCGTCGCGACCCAGGTGGTGTAGGGCAACCCCGCGCCAGAACGACGAGCGAATGCGGCGATTTGCATCCCGCTCGGTGAGGGGCAGCGCCTGCTCGTACGCGCCGCCGTGGATCAGCCGGGTGTAAAGCAGGTTGTAGTTGTTCGCATAGTATTCGGTGTGCTCCGCCGCCAGCTCGAATCGGGCAATCGCCTCATCCCATTCGCCGCGCTCGGAAGCCAGCAGCGAGCGCAGGCTGGCGAGATAAGCGACATCGCGCGCGCGGGCCTCCGCACTAAGATTGACCTCGCGAGACTGAGAGATTGTCTCCATGTCATGCAGAATTGCTTCGGCGGCGTCGGTCTGGCCGTGGCGTAGGTGGGCAATGGCGATGGAGCCAAGGTCCTCCAAGTCGGGCTCGTTGCCCGCCAGCGTACGCAGGGTGGCGACACCCTCGTCCAGCCGACCGGCCTGGAGCTGGACGTTGGCGGCGTGCAGCGCCAGCTCGTCGCGCTCCTCGCCGTCGACGTTGGCGCGCAATGTGTCGAGCACGGCCAGCGATTCGTCGTAGCGGCTAAACATGTTGAGGTAGGCCTGTAAATTCACGCCCGCCTGTACGAGCACATTTTGTAGGCGCGCGCTGTGCGTCATCCGCTGCGCCTGCGGGATGCGAGTGAGCCGATCGATGAGGCGCTGGTAGATGTCCACCGCCGCATCGTCGCGCTTGGCGGCGAGCGCTTGGGCTTCCTGCAGCAAGGCTTCATAGCTGCCGCGGACGGGCGTGGAGGGAAGAGTAGTATCCATGAAAGTGGTGAGTGAATAGTTGGTGCGTGAGTCAGGGTTGCAATGCGTGCGGGGTTATAGCAAGCTGCGTCATTTCGCGTAGGTCACGTACGCTCCGCCATGTAACGGGCTTTGCCATTCCCGCGCGGTCTGGAATGCCAAAGCTGGTGCGGAAGCTGCCACAAGTCACCTTGCGGAGCAAAGGTGATCTACGGTGCTAACCGTCCGACAGCATAAGATCACGAATTTCTTCGGGAAGTTGTTGCTGTTGCCACGTTTGTTCCCGATTTGCGGCTGTCCTGTCACTGTTATCCGCCGCTTGCACTGCTTTGAGCGCGTACGACGCCGTGCCTTTGGCATGATCCGCCATATGCGCCACCCCCGCCGCATGGCCAGCCGCCCGCGCGACGGCAATGGCCGCGTCATCCGTCGCTTCGCGGGCAGCGGCATGAGTCGCCAGCGCGGCGTTGCGCGCCTCCCCCACGCTGATCTCGCCGCGCGACCAGGCCCGCGCTGCCTCGATAGCCTGCACGGGCCGCGCGTCCTGTGAGTGGTGTTGGGTGAAGAGCGGCAGCACGTGCGCCGCACAATCCGCCGTCCACGCTGCGAGCAGGCGATGTCGATACAAATCGAGCGGGCCACCGCGGTGGGCGGCGACAAAGCGTTGGTCGCGCATGGTGTTGAAAGGCTGATTGAGTCGATTCGAATGCTGTCGGTTTACCCCCTCCCAGCCTCCCCCATCATGGGGGAGGAGCAGTCGCTTCGTTAACGAAGAAACAGCTCCCTCCCTATCATGGGGAGGGTTGGGGAGGGGTCAAACGTCATTCTATCCACTCATATAGTTTGCTCGCAGGTCATGCATGGATTTCTGCCTGCGCAGGAATGACAAATGATTTTGCGTGAACTCGACCGGCTAACCTACCAGTTCGCGCATCACGCACCACGCACCACGCTACGTATCAATTTCCCGCTTCACCGTCTTCACCAGCAGATCCGCCCGCAGCTCCGGTAGGTTGTAGCAAACGCCATCCAGCGAATCGGCCAGCCGCTGGGCGAGGCCGCGATCAAAGGCGGCGTGCTCCATGTTAACGACAATCGAGCGCACGTCGGACTCCGCAAACATGTCTGCGATCTTCATCGCTTCCTCCTGCGCGGGCATGCCCGTCATGCTGACGTTGCCCGCGCCGTCGGTGAGCAGGATCATCATGGTGCGCAGCTCGCTGTCGCGGCGCAGCGCATTTTCGATGACCTGCCAGGACAAGTAAAGTCCGCTGCTGAGCGGCGTCTTGCCGCCAACGGGCAAGTCGGCCAGCGCCTTTTGGGCCAGCTCGACCGAGTTGGTGGGCGGCAGCACCAGCCGCGCCTTGTCCCGCTGGAAGACGATCAGCCCGACCTGGTCGCGCCGCTGGTAGGCATCCACCAGCAGCGACATGATCGCGCCCTTGGTGGCCTCCATGCGCTCGCTGGCGGCCATGCTCCAGCTTGCATCCACCGCAAAGAGAATCAGGTTGCCCGTGCGGCGCACGCGCACTTTGCGCTGTAAATCGCTGCGGCGCAGCTTGAGCGCCAGATCGTTATCCATGCTTTCGGCGCGCTCCTGCTGGTAGGGGGCGGCGGCGCGCAGCGTGGCGTCGAAGGCGATGTCGTCGGTCCTGTCGCGGGCGGGGCGGGATTTGATGTAGCGGCCCCGTTTGCGGTCGGTGCGCGTGTACGAGCGCTTGCCCGCTCGCTCTCTCGTCATCTTGTCCAGCGGCGTGTCCATGCGCTTGGTCTCGAAGGTGTCGCCGATTTGGACGGGCTTGCGGGTTCCTTTTTGATCACCGGGTGATGAGCTTTGCTGGGGCGCGGCGTCGGGCTGGGCAAAACCGCCCTCGCCCGCCTCCCCAGCGTCCCCTAGCTCCGACTCATCACCCTCGATGCTTTTTTTTCATCTTGTGCCGCGGAATCTTGGGCCTCGGTGCCCTGATCTTCGTCGCCAAACGCTTCCTCGGCTTCAGCGCGCGCCTGCTGCATCGTCTGCTGAATCTGATCGGGGCTGACGCCGCCCTCCTGGAAGGGCTGCTTTTTCATGCGGTGGGGCAGCGCCAACTCGGCGGCCAGCAAAATGTCGCGGTCGGTGATGCAGGTGCGCCCCTCAAAGGCGGCCTGGGCGCGCGCCGTGCGCAAAATCACAATGTCGGCACGGTGGCCGTCGACGTTAAATTTGGCGGTAATGGTTGCAATCGTGTACATGTCGGCGTCGGTATATTCGACGTCGTCGTAGATGGCGCGTGCATTGACGATTTGCTCGCTGAGGTGCGATTCATCGCCCTCGAATTTTGCGTCAAAGGCGTCGTTATCCTGCTCGAAATCAATGCGTCGGCGCAGAATCTCGACGCGCTCCTTTGCGTCCGCAATGCCGACCACGTCCACGGCGTGGGCAAAGCGATCCAGCAGCTGCGGGCGCAGGTCGCCCTCCTCCGGATTCATCGAGCCGACGAGCACAAAGCGCGCCTCGTGCTGGTAGGAAATCCCCTCGCGCTCGACGATGTTGACGCCCATGGCCGCGCTGTCCAGCAGCAGATCAACCACGTGGTCGTCGAGCAGGTTGACTTCGTCGACGTAGAGCACGCCGCGGTTGGCCGCGGCCAGGATGCCCGGCTCAAAGTGGCGCTCGCCCTTCTGGATCGCCTTTTCAATATCAAGCGTGCCGACGACGCGGTCTTCGGTGGCGCTGACGGGCAAATCCACAAAGGGGGTGTCGCCGGGGAGCAGGGCGGCCAGCGCGCGGGCGGCGGTGGATTTGGCCGTGCCGCGCTCGCCGCGGATCAGCACGCCGCCGATTTGGGGGTTGATGGCGTTGAGCACCAGCGCGCGCTTCATGCGCTCCTGGCCCACAATGGCCGTAAAGGGGAAAATCTGTCGCGGTTGCATGGAAAATAGTTCCTTCACTGTAGACGGTTCGAGTGGTTCCCGTTTATTATAGCGCTGTTGGGGAGGTTGTGCATATCTTGTAAGGGCTACCAAAAAGGCGGCGGGCGGATGTCAACATCCGCCCGCCGCCTTTTTGTGTTGATCCCGTCGCTCAACGGTTAAATTTCTGACTGTTTGTTTGACTGGGCTATTCTCAAGACGGTACGCACCCACAGCGCAATCAAAAGCGTGGGCGGGAAGAGCCAGAGCAGGGCACGACCCGCCCAGCCGTGTTCGATTGGCGTGCCGAGAAAGCGCGACAGCAGCCACCACAGAAGCACCACAAAGGCGAGGGTAAATGGAATGGCCCACAGCATGGCGAGCAGAATGCCGCCTTCGGCTTCGAGGCCATCGTACAGCATCCGACGCGCCGTCTCGCTGCGGGTGGCAAACAGAAGCAGCAGTAAGCCAGTGATTACGCTGAGGCTGGCGCAGGGCAGAACCCACGGCCCACCACCAAACAGCGCCCCCAGCGAAAAGCCAACCGCCGCGCCAGATACGCCCCAAAAGAGAGCGAGGACAAGCGGGATGATGTAGCGCGTCATGATTGTACGTTGGTTCCTCTTACAATACGACTTACAACACGACAAGTAGTCTAAACCACATCGTAGCGTGTGAGCAGTGGTCTGTCAATATCATAATAACCAAAACATATCCAAAACACGAGCGCCGCTTGTCATTTTGCCCTCCCTCCCGTAAAATAGAAGCACATTAACATTTGATGAAACTTTCTCGCCTCCCCCGCGTAATGAGTTGATAAGCGCGCTCTTTTGTGGCGCGCTAAGTTCAGCCATTCAGGACACAGCGAAAGCAACCCATGAACGAACAGGAACAGCGCTGGGTGGAGCAAGCCCGCGCGGGTGATAAACAGGCCTTTAGCCAGCTGGTGCAGGCCTACCAGCGGCCCGTCTTTAATCTGACCTACCGCATGTTGGGCAATGCCGAGGAGGCGGAGGATGCGGCGCAGGAGGCCTTTTTACGCGCCTACAGCAAGCTGCACCAGTACCAGCCCGAGCGCAAATTTAGTACGTGGCTCTTCTCGATCGCCAACAACCACTGCATCGACAGGCTGCGCAAACGGCGCAAAACCTTTGTCTCCATCGATGACAATCCCGTGCTGCAAAATTTGGAGAGCGAGCTGCCGCGACCCGAGCCAACGCTCATGCGGCGCGAGCTTTCGGTGCACGTGCAAAAATTGCTGGACGAACTGCCGCCCGACTACCGCACGCCGCTAATTTTGCGCTACTGGGAAGAGTACAGCTACGAAGAAATTGCGGAGACGATGGAAATTTCCGTATCGGCTGTTAAGAGCCGACTCTTTCGCGCGCGGCAAAAGATGGCGACGCTCTACGAGAACGCCGAAAAGCAGACGGCGCGACGCGTGGTGCCGGTGTCGAGAACGCAAGAGGCGCGCCAGCCCCGGGGCGTGCTGCACGCGGCCTTTGCCCAAGCTGGAATTTAGCTACAGAGAATTAGCATGAAGCAGAATACTATGAACGAACAATCTAATCAGCAGCCCGATGAATTTGCGTGGTTGATGTCGCTGGCGCTGGACGAGGCGCTTTCCGAGCACGAGACGGCGCGCTTCGAGCAGCTTATCTATACCGAAGAGGCCGAACTGGCGCGGCAGGCCGAGTGGCAGCTCTGGCAGCACCTGGACGCAAGCTTTGTCGAGACGCCCAAGCTTGCGCCCGCGCCCGGCTTTGCGCAACGTTTCGAGCAGCGGCTGGCCAACCAAGCCCGTCGACAGCGCCTCTGGCTCGGCGCCGTGGTGGCCGTAATGGCCGTTTTGGTTTGGGGCGTGGTGGGTGCAGCGGTTGTCGCGCTGGGGCCAGCGGTAAGCGAAGGCGTGCGGGCTGTGCTGTCGCCAGCGGTAAGTGGCTTGTTGCAAAACGTCAACGTCTTCTTTGCCTCGGCTTGGCTGTGGGCGGGAACGGTTGGCTCGGCCCTCTTTACCATCGCCTCCACCGGCCAAGTGATGACGGCAGCGGGCCTGTATGCGCTGACGGCGGGTCTGATCGTCGTCGCCTGGGTGTCGCTGCTGCGCCGCACCACGGGCGTGCTGCCCGTGGGTACGTCGGCCTAACGATGATTTTTAACTCCCCCAGTGGAAAGAACACAATGGGAAAGAACACCATGTGGAATGTACGAACAGAAAACGAGCGGCGCATCAATGGCCGCTGGCTAATTGCAGCGCTGCTGCTGACGCTGCTGGCCTTTGCCTCCGCGCCCGCCGCCCGTGCCGAAGCGCTCCCCAGCCCGGTAAGCGGGCCGGTGACTGAACCGGTAAACGGGCCAGCGGCGCAGGAAACCAACACCAACACCGACATCATTACCAATGGTGATCTCGTCGTGGAGGCGGGGCGCACGGTGAACGGTGATGCCGTGCTCTTTAGCGGCGATGTGCTGGTGGAAACGGGCAGCGTCATCAACGGCGATTTGGTCGTGATGAGCGGCGATTTGGAGCTGGAGGAGGACGCGCGCGTCACCGGCGACGTAATCCTTTTTAGCGGCAATGCCGATATCGACGGTGAAATTCAGGGCGATTTGGCTCTTTGGAGCGGCAATGTCGATCTGGGCGACGACGCCCTGATCAGCGGCGATGTGAGCCTCTTCTCCGGCGAATTGGACAGCAGCGAGGATTCCGTAATCAGCGGCAGCGTCACCCGCGGGCCGAACTTTAATCTGCCGCTGCTCAACTCGGCGCTCGGCGCGGCGGGCCAGGACGTGACCGAGCTTGAAACAAACGATAACGACCGCGTCATCCAAATTGAGCGCACGCCAGACGAGCGGCTGGACCGCGGTGGCTTTGTCGGCTGGTTCGGACGCAGCTTAGCCCGTCTGCTGCGCGCCGCGCTCTGGGTCGGCCTGCTGACGCTGGGGGCGGCGGTGCTTACGAGCGCCCGGCCCAGCTACGTGCGCCGCATCAGCAGCGTGATGCGCAACAGCCTACCCGCCGCCTTTGGCCTCGGCCTAATCGTGACGCTGGTGCTGGGCGTCTTCTTCTTTCTCTTCCGGCTAACGATTTGGCTCTGGTTTATTGCCCTGCTGCCGACGCTGGTGCTGGTGGCGCTCAACGTGATCGGCTGGGCCGCCATTGGCCATCTTGTGAGCCAGCGGCTCCAGGAAACGGCTAACTTATCGCTGAGCGAGCCAGCGAGCGTAGCCGTGGGCGTCACAGTTGGCGCTGGCTTGATTGGGGCGCTGGGCGCGCTGGGGCTTTGCTTTACGCCGCTGGCCTGGTTGCTGCTCATCGTCGCCTCGTCCGTTGGCGTCGGCGCGACGTTGCTACCCTGGGCGCAGCGCCTGCTGGGCAACGGCGCAAGCGGCTCCTCTTCATCCGGCAGCGGCTCGATCCTAACCGTACCCGAGGGTCCAACGGGCGACGCGCCCTCCGGCGCAGCCGCCTACAGCGCGCCCGCTCAATCCTTTACCGAATCTTCCAGCACCTCCGCCACATCCGAATCGACGCCTTCGGCCTCGACCGAAGCCGATTCCACAGCAAATTTTGCAGCGGAGTCCTCTACCCCAACACAGCAGGAGCGCAGTATGAGCGACGAACAATCGTCCAACGACATCACCCCCGCGGATACCGCCGCCGCCGAAACGCTCGGCGCCGCGCCGGAGGAAGTGCAAGAAATTGAATCTGGCGACAGCGTGGATGAATCGCAGGCTGCCGAAGTCGAGCGGCAGGCGCGCGCCGCGGGCCGCACCGAGGACGACGACAACACCGAGGATAACTTTACGCGCATCCACGGCATTGGTCGCACCTTTGACAAGCGGCTAAAGGAAGCGGGCGTGCGCACCTTTGTCGACTTGGCGAACATGAAGCCCGACGCCATTGCGGAGATTATCGGCTGGTCGCCGGAGCGAGTGGAGCGCGATGATTTGATTGGACAGGCGCGCACGCTGGCGTCTGAAGCAGAAGTGTAGCCGAGCAACGGAGCAGCTTTTTCTAGGGCTCCTCTGCTTTTACATTGAAATCAAAATCCGGCCTCAAGCAGGGGCCGGATTTTTGGTCTTTAAGGGGAGAAAACTCACTTGGACGCTGTTGTCATGTTAAGCGCGATTTGATGGAAACTGTAGACGCTGCTTTAAGGCCAATACTGTTCAAATAAGCGTTGGTTGGTCAACGGCGACAGGCGAGCAATGAATTGTCCGCCTGATTGGCCAAACGCGCTGAAGCGCGTTGCAGGGCCACCCCCAGTGCGCTTCAGCGCACTTCGCAGGATAGGTGATGAATTCATTCATCGCCGGTGGTGGCAAACGGCTCAACTGCGCTTATTGGAATGCTATTGGCTTTAAGGCCATTCCAACAAGTAGATTACCCCGTCAGATGTGACAGTCACGCCCATTTACCAGCGGGGAAAGTCTTTCTCATGGAGGGCCGTGACAGTCACCTCGACTCGCCCCTGGGGTGTTTATTCTCCTGGAACGGCCTAAGCTGCGCAATTATGGGCCGTCCCTCCACATCGGCCTAAGCAAAGGGTTCTTGCACGACTGTACGGTTGAAGTTTTGCTGAGCCTGCCGAAGCAAACGCACCTGCCACTCTCATTATTTCCGGCCTTGACACAACACCACATCGAGGGTTGGGGTTACGGCGCACCTGTGCCCCGAACCTCGATAATCACCCGGCCGACGCAGGCCACGAGCGCACGAGTTCATCCCGCATGGCGACGATCTCGCCCAGCAAACCGGGATCGGCGCGCGCGTCACGCTGCCGGAACGCGTGTTTGTGCAACGCCAGCTCCACGGCCAACTGATGACGCGCGCGGGTGTGCTCTTTCTGCCGCTGCGTGCCCCGCCGCACCGTCCACTGAATCGGCGAGCGCCAGCGACCCAGCAGCGCCGCATACTCCGCCGCCGAAATCGTCCGCCCCACCTCTTCGGCTAGCTCCGCTCGCAAAACCCCCCGCTCCTGCGACCACGCCAGCCCCATCGCCGCAATCACCACACCTAGGCTAGCCGCTCCCGTTGCTAGGCTCACAACCAGGCCAATAACGCCCACCTGCGTCAGCGCGACGCCCAGGTTGTGCAGCGCGTGAATCAACATCGCCAGCGCAAGGCCAAGCAGCGGCCACGCAATTTGTGGCCAGCGCCGGCGCGCTTGCCGAGCTAGGCCCAGCCCCAACCCGATGAAGCTCGTATATAGCGCGTGGTTCAGCCCAAAAATTACTGCGCGCACAACGATGATGAGACTCAGTTGTGCGTAGCCGCCGCTCCGAAACGCGCCGGTGAAGAAGAAGAAGTTCTCCGTCATTGCAAAGCCAAAGCCGACGAGCGCGCCATAGGTCAGCCCGTCCAGCAGGCCGTCGAACTCACGGTGCAGCAGCACGTAAATGGCGACCAGCACCAGCCCCTTCGCCACCTCCTCCACCACCGGCGCGACCACAACCGCCTGCAGCAAATTGTTCGCCACGGCATTGGGCGCGCGCACAAACGACAGCTCCAGCACCGTTTCGCCAATCAGGCTGACCGCCGCCGCGGGCAGCGCGCCCCACACAAAGGCCACGATCAGCAGCCACAGCGGCTCGCGCTCGTAGCGGTCGGCCCAGTAGAAGACGAGGACGTATAAGGCAGTCGGGAGAATGGTCGCGGCGAGGATGACGAGCAGGGCGGTGTTCATTGGTGCGGGGGAGCGGGGAAGCGGGGGGAGCGGGGGGGCGGGGGTGCAGCTATCTCACTTGCTCCCCCGCTCGCCAACCGGCTGGATGCGTTTGCGCCACTTGGCATAGGTGCTGGCAAAGTGCGGCCAGATCGGGCTGATTTGCCCGCGGGGCTGGGCCGCAGCGAGGGAGCGGCGGAAGCTTTCGGCGTCGTCACCAAAGGGGGGCATCTCAACGTAGCAGCGGCCAATTTCGCCGAGCGTGTGCGCATCGCTGCCCGCGGTGGCGAGCTTGCCGTGTGCGCGCGCCAGCTCGGCAGCGGCGACGTTGTCCGCCGCGCGCACGCAGCGCGCGTTGAGCGTTTCCAGCGCGTCAACTTGATCGATCACGGCCAGCACGGTCTCGCGCCCCATGGCCGAGCTGCGCACGGAATCCAGCGGGTGCGGAATGGTGATCAGCGCGCCCTGATCGCGCAGCCGCTGAATCGTCTCCTCCGGCGACAATCCCCCCGGCACTTCCTCGCTCATAAAGTAGCCAATGATCTCGCCGTGCGTCGTCTTGATCTCCTCGCCGACGATGATTAGATCGGACGCGAGCGCCTTGGCCGCCAGCGCGCCGTCGAGCCGGTCGTGCTCCGTCACGGCAATTTTGTCCAGCCCCGCCGCGCGCGCCCGCGCGACAAAGTCGGCGGTGCGGGTGAGGCAATCTTTGCTGTAGATGGTGTGGGCGTGCAGGTCAACTTTCCACATGTTAATCCCCCGCCAACGCCTGCTCGCGCGACGCGCCCTCGACGCCCGCCAGCAGCCGCGGCCACAGCGCAAAGCTGACGATGCCGATCAGCACGCCAAACCAGAGCGTGCACAGCCGCGTCAGCAGCGCCGCCGCCGTAGCCGTGCCGATGTCGAGCGGGAGCAGCTGCGTGCCGAGCGCGATCATGCTGCCTTCCATGCCGCCGACGCCGCCGGGTGTGGCCAGCAGCGCGCCGACAATGGTGCTGATGCAGAAGATAAAGACGGCGATAAAGCCCGTCTGCGCATCAAAGGGCAGGCCGAAGCCGATCAAGATCAGGAAGTAGGCCAGCCCTTCGGCCAGCCAGCTGGTTACGCCAATAAAGAGCGAGATGGCCAAATTCTTGGGGCGAAAGATGACGTAGCTGCTCTCGTAGAAAGCGTGGAGCTGGGTGGCAAAGCGGCGCGCGATGGGCAACTGCGTGCCAAAGTCGAGCAGACGCATGGCGAGCGGGCGCACCTGAATGATCGTGACGAAGACGAGAAAGCCGATAAAGAAGACAACGGCGGCCAGCCGCGTGCGCGGGTCGGGGAAGGCAAAGAGCCCAACGCTGGCCAGCAGCAGCATCGAAAAGCCGTCCGTCAGCCGTTCGGCCAGCACCACGGGCGCGGTTACGCCCATCGGCGTGCCGGTGACGTTGCGCACCATAAAGCTTTTGAGAAACTCGCCCGCCTTGCCCGGCGTCATCACCATCAACATGCCGACGCCAAAGACGCGCGCGCTGTCCCGCTTGGGGATGTCGACGTCGATCACGTCCAGATACCACTGCCACTTGATCAAGCGCCCGACGTAGTTGACGAGCGTCAACCCCAGCGCGCCGGGCAGCCAAATCCACGGGAAAATCTGCACGGCGTTGATGAGGTGATCCGATTCGCGCGCCAGCACGACAACGATAAAGATGAGGTAGATTACGCCCGCCGCCGCGAGCGACCAGTAGATTTTGCGCTGAAGGTTGTTCATGGGGGAATTATACGGCGGGGCGGGGCAGGGGGCAAGCCGCCGCCAGAGTGCGGCGACCAAGCGCTTGCATCACGGCGAACGGTATTTTTGTTTGAGCCAATCGACCTGTTCTCTCCAGTGCGTGTAGCCATCGGTATCAAGCGTGGCCTCGCTCTGCACACTGTGCTCAACAATCACGCTCCCGTTTGGTCTGTATGTCACGGTGGTAAGGATATCCTCAAAGGGCGGCAGCGTGATTTCGTCGCGGTACTGGTCAAGAACCTGCTCGGCCTCGGCAAGCAGCGCCTGCACCGCCTCCACGCCGTAGCGCGCTTCCACCAAGTTAACATACACCACGGTTGAGGCCAGCTGAGCCGTGCGGTCGCCTGCCGCTGCCGCCGTGCGCGCCGCCTCGTAGATTAGGGGGAGGATATCGCCATGTGGCTCTTTGGCAATCCGCCGCCAGATAATGTCCAACGGGGAGTCTTTCACGTTCATCACCTCGTTGAAAGCGCGACGAGTGAGTATTTGATGTGTGAGAGCGGGAGAGAGACTTCACGCATCAAATACTCACCCCTCACGGATAAAAACCCCGCACCCGCGCCGAATCAACGATCCGCTGCACGGCAATTGTGTACGCCGCCGTGCGCAGGTCGCAATCCATGCGCACCGCCGCGCCCATCACGGCGTCGAGGTTGCTCAGCAGCTTGCCCTCCATGCGGCTGCGAATGTCGCCCTCGTCCCAGAAGAAGGACTGCATGTCCTGCACCCATTCAAAATAGCTGACGACCACGCCGCCGGCGTTGCAGAGAATGTCCGGAATCACGAGCACGCCGTTGGCGTTGAGAATGCGGTCGGCCTCTGGGGTGACGGGTCCATTGGCCCCCTCGGCAATCACGCGCGCGCGGATGCGGTCGGCGTTGGCTTCGGTGATCTGCCCTTCAAGCGCGGCGGGCACGAGCACATCCACGTCCAATTCGAGCAGCTCCTCGTTGGTGAGCCGTTCACCCAGGGGGAAATCCGTCACCGTGCCCGTTTGGGCAACGTGGCGCATGAGGTGGCGCGGATCCATGCCCTGGGAATTGTGGATGGCGCCAAAGCGATCGCTGACGGCGACAACGCGCGCGCCGCGCTGGTCCATCGAGCGCGCGGCCCAGCTGCCCACGTTGCCAAAGCCCTGCACGGCAACCGTCGCCTCCTCGATGCCGTGGCCCAGCCGCCGCTTGAGCACGGCGCGCGTGACGTAGGTGATGCCCAGCCCGGTGGCCGATTCGCGCCCCACCGTGCCGCCCACCTCCACCGGCTTGCCCGTGATCACGGCGGGCACGGAGTAGCCCTTGTGCATCGAGTAGGTGTCCATGATCCACGCCATAATCTGCGCGTTGGTGCCGACATCCGGCGCGGGGATGTCGCGCTCGGGGCCAATGAAGCTGCTGATCTCGGTGGCGTAGCGGCGCGTCACCTTTTCCAGCTCGCGCGGGCTGAGCTCGTTCGGGTCGACGATGACGCCGCCCTTGGCCCCGCCGTAGGGCAGATCCATCAGCGCGCACTTCCAGCTCATCCACATGGCCAGCGCCCGGCACTCGTCCAGTGAAACGTCGGGGTGGTAGCGGATGCCGCCCTTGGTTGGCCCCTTGGTCGTGTTGTGCTGCACGCGAAAGCCGGTGAACATGCGCATGGAGCCGTCGTCCATCTTGACGGGGAAGTGCACGATTAGCTCGCGCTGGGGATTGCGCAGGTAGGCGCGCATTCCCTCGTCCAAGCCCATTACCCCCGCCACGTGGTCCAGCTGCGCCTGGGCCACGGCGTAAGCGCTGGTGCGCGCGTGCGATTCGATTTCGCTGATGGCGCGGGCAATGTGGGCGTCGTCCGTGTGGGGAAGCTGGGGAACGGAAATGTCGGTTGGCGGCGGGGAAGTGGGAGGCTGGGGGAAAGTCGTACCGTTGGTGTGCGCGGGCTGGGGAGCGGGCAGCACGCCGCTGTGGGTTGTTGCGTTTTTCGCCATTGAAAAACTCCTTTGTGGTCTATTAAAATCGTCAAACAAACGGGTGGATAATCACCACCAGCGTCGCCGGTGACGCATCCGCTTTATCTTACCCTTACAGCCTGCCGCAGCCAAATCGCAGCCGCTGCAAGCCCGCTCACAAAAAAGCCGGCCCTCTGCAAAGGACCGGCTCTTCCGCAGGCATAAACGCGCCTACATTCCCTTGTTGGAAAGCTGTACCAGCTCCTCCTCGTCCACCTCGTGCACGTCCACGTGATAGCCGCCGCAGCCCTGCACCAGCTCGCGCACCAGCTGCTCATCGTCGTCGCTAACGTGGGCGACCAGCAAGTAGTTGCCGTTCATCAGCTCTTCTTTGTAGTCCATCTCGTCGCCCTCGGCGGCGCGCTCGCCCAGCAGCGCGCCAAAGTAGCCGCCGAGCACGGCGCTGGAGACCGTGCCCAGCAGCGCCGTCCACACGATCATATTCAACCCCGGAATGGGCGCGATGCCCACGGCCAAGCCACCCGCCAACCCTATCGCGCCGCCAATGCCCGCACCCATCAGCGCTGCTTTGGCCGACGTGCCTTCGGCATCCTCGGTCACCAGCTCATCGACTTCCGCGGCTTCCTCACGCGAGAGCACTGCCGTATGATTTTTACCGTAGCCACCCTCGCGCAGGTGCTCCAGCGTTGTCTCGATGGAGGCCTGTTCTTTGAATAGGGCCAAAACTGCCTTCATAACTTTGCTCCTTCTGTATTGTTCTTACGTCGTAGGGGCACGCCATGGCGTGCCCCTACGACGTAAAGTCTGTCTAAATTTTCTGATGCCAGTGTAAGCTACGAACTGCTTAAAATCAGTAAGACAACGCCCAGGCC
This sequence comes from Caldilineaceae bacterium, assembly GCA_965213535.1. Lineage (GTDB taxonomy): Bacteria > Chloroflexota > Anaerolineae > Caldilineales > Caldilineaceae > JBCCFC01. The sequence continues at coordinate 2,476,860 of OZ243888.1, read as the reverse complement.
ACTGGCGCGCCCGGAATGGCGTCACCTCTGGGATGGTGCGGGCCGAACCGCCACTTCCGCCTGCACGCTGGCTTGGATCGCCTCGTAATCGGCGCGCGTCTGCGACAACGCCTCGGCGCTGGGTCGTCGTCCGCCATAGTGAACCCGCTCGTAGGCGCGGGTGATGCGCGTGACTTCGGCGGCGTTGCCGGGGAAGGCACGCACGAGATCGGGCAGGTAGCGCGTGGCGGGCTGTGCGGGCTGGCGCGGAAAGCCGCGGTCGCGCGCGGTGCGCGAGAGGTTGGCGTAGACGTTCTCGACGGAGATCGCGTCGAGCAAGCCCTCGCCGGGGCGGAAGCGCTGAGCGAGGTTGGCTAAGTTGCGCAGATGCTGCCAACCGCGCCGCAGGAAGTTGGGATCCAGCGGCAGATTTTCCTGGGTCGCCGCCTCCGCCTCCAGCGCCAGCCGCCGCGCGCGCATCCGCCCCAGGAAGAGCAGCAAAATCGCCACCGCAATCAAAACCACCAGCGCAACCAGGGCGTAGCGCAGCGCGGCATACTCGCGCACGAGTTGGGTGAAGGGCACGTAGGTTGATTCATCGAAGAAGGGCTGGGCCGACTCGCCCCCCTGCTGTGGATTCTGCTCCATGGCCAGCAGGGCGCTGCGGAAGAATTCGATCAGCGCATCCATCAGCGGCGCAATCAGCCAGAGCAGCGCCGTCAGCACGCCGATGATCACCAGCCCCAACAGATTCCACAGCCAGCTAAACCAGCCCAGCACCACGCGCACGCGCGCCGGCGTCAGCAGCAGCGCGACCGCACCGCTCGCGGCGAGCGCCACGCCCGTGGCCCCCAACAGCTGCCCCAGCCGCGACCACGGCAGCGCTGCGCCCGCGCTGCTCTGCTGCGCTTGGCTGGTTGCCTTTTCATCCAGCCGCGCCAAGGCAACGGCGGCGAGACCGGTGGCAAAAAAGAGCCAGAGGCAGATCAGGGCAGCCCTTGTGCCCGCCGCGTTTGCCGCCGTGCCGTTGCGGGTCGCCAGCAGGCCGCCGCCAATGAGCAGCAGCAGCACGGCCAGCCGAAAGCTGACGCCGATGCTCCAAAAGCCCATCTCGCGGCTCGTCATGTTGACGACGCGCCACCAGAGCAGCCCGCCCAGGAGCACGAGCAGCAGTTCGGGTCGCACGCCCCCGGTGAAGTTGACAACAGCGCGCCACGTGTTGCCGAGCCAGGTCAGGTCACCCAGCGGCAGCGTCGCATAGAGCAGCAGCCGCACGCCCAGCAGCGTGGTGACCAGCACGAGCGTGAGCAGCAAAATTTCGTAGAGCGGCGAGCGCATCTCGCTGCGGCTCAGCAGGTCGACAACGAGCATTAGCCCCAGCATGGCGATCCAGGCCGCGGCAAAGGTCAGCAGCGGCTGGCTGAGGACGCCCTCGATGCGCCCCGCCGCAAAAAAGAGCGCAAGCGGCAGCACGGCGGCAACTTCCATCCCGGCAAGGAAGGCAAAAGTGAGGGCGCGTCGGCGGTCGGTGAGGAGCATGGGGTTGGATTATCGGGAGGTGGCGCCGCCCTGAATAACGGGCAATAGCGTGCAGTTGTTCAGGATTTGTCCCGTGGCCGTTCCAAAACTTTCGTCAAACGTTCCGTCTGCGCTGTAGCGCAGCAGCGCGACGCTGACAGGACCGTAAAAGTCTTTGCCCACCGCGATGATATTCTCGCTGCTGTCCAGCAACACATCGTGGAGTTCAAAATAGTTGAAACGTGGATTTGTATAGCGCACAATGCCGTTCTCGCCAAAGGTAGAGTCTAGCGCCCCATTCGACGTAAAGCGAATGAGTCCAATCGCATCACCCGCTATAAAGAGTTTACTGTTATTACCGACCATCGCAATCCTGTCGTTGCTGTCTACAACAATGCTTCTCCCAAAGTCATTGCGGTAACCATCTTCAGTGGCAGGAAAGCCGAGGTGAACCTTGCCGTTCTCGCCAAAGCTCGTGTCGAGCGCACCGTTCTGCGTGTAGCGAACCAGCCCGAAATCAATGTCGGGCTCCGCAACTTGAGTGAACCCAATAATCCCGGCGATGCCGCCAACCACGATGTGGCCGCTGCTGTCCAGCTCGATAGAGAGCGCCGAATCTTCTTGCTCCGCAAAGTCTGTCCACACGATGCCGCCGTCGCCAAAGGTTGTATCCACCATGCCCTGCGCGGTAAAGCGCGCGACGGCAAAATCGTCTTCTACGCTATCCCTATCGCCTACTTTGCTCCTGCCCGTTACCAAGATATTGCCATCTGCATCAAGCGTCATGGCCTGCGGACGCAGTTCCACGGCGTCGGGTGAACGATCGGAATCAAATATCAGCTGAGCGACGCCCTCCTCGCCAAAGGTTGCGTCGAGCTCGCCATCCGGCGTATAGCGAACCAGATGGTTGGGTTCGCGAACTTCGTAGCCTTCGGCCTCTTCATTATCTTCAAAGCTTACAGAATATCCTTCAATCTCCACAGCGGCAATGATATTGTCTGCCTGATCCAGCGCAATCGATGTGATGCGAGACGAAAAGAACTCGGTTGTGGAGCCCCCTTCAAGCATGGCACCGTCTTGTCCAAAACTTGCATCCAGCGCGCCCGTTGCCGTGTAGCGGACGATTGCTACCGTTGAATTTCCTGACGAAGCGTCCTCTTCCACGCCGCCAGCCACAAGGGTTCGTCCCCTGCTGTCTTGCGCCAGCGCCCAGCCAGCGTGCCTGCCCGCCAGAATGGATGTACGAGCAATACCCCCGTTACCAAAACTCGTGTCCAGCCTTCCGTTTGCGTCGTAGCGCATCAACATAAAAGTGCGATAGGTAGCGACTGCGATAAAAATGTTGTCTTCGGCGTCTACAATCGCCTTTGTGTCAAAAATGGGCTCGGGAATATCCGTGAGCACAACGCCGTCCAACCTGCCGGGGCAGGACGCAGCCGCAGCAGGCTGAATGGCTAGATCAGCTTGCACGCCAGTGGATACATCAAGCACATTCGACCCCGACAGGTAGGATAGCACCAGTATGGCAAGCACAGTGCGAATCAAACTGGATGTGACTTCGGACATAGAGCATCTCCTTCAGTAAGCAAATGTGAAGCAAATGTAGTCGGCCAGCAATTCCATAGCACAAAGGCTGCTTGGCGAGGATGAAGCACCGCCTCATACTACACGAGATTTGGCGCAACCAAATCATCCACCAGATGCGGCAAATGGTAGACGGTGATGTTGTACAACAATCTTGTCGGTGGCTCCTCTGCGAGCGTAAAGAGCACGACGCGTCGACCCGCCGCGGCCAAGTCTTGGAGTGCGGCGAGCAAAGGCTCGTGGGCAATCGCCGTCACGACGACGACGGTCGCGCCCCAGGGGATGCGCGGCGCTTCGTGCAGCAGGGCCTGCTCGATGGGCTGCGTCGCGTGCTCGGTGACAACGGCCAGCATCTCCAGGATGCGCATCAGCTGGCCGCTGCTGCGGCCGGGCAGCAGGCGCAGCGGCTGGTCGCTGCCCGTCATGGCGCCGTTGGTGATCAGGCCGACGGGCACGCGCTGCTCCGCCGCCAGCGCGGCCAGGCTGGCGGCGACCGAGATCGTGCGCTCCATCAATTCGGGGATGGAGCCCTGCCAGTGGCGTGCGAGCGTGGCGACGTTGAGAAAGAGCAGCACCTGCTGCTCCTCGCTCGGCTCGTAGAGCCGCGAGAGCAGCTCGCCGTGGCGCGCGGTGGCTTTCCAGTGGATGCGGCGCGGCGCGTCCGTCTCCTGCCACCCGCGGATGCCAACGGTGCGCAGCGGATCTTCGTAAAGCGTGCCGCGGGCGCGCTGTTCGCCAAAGGGGTTTTTGGCGGGCAGCTTGAGCTCGGCGACGGAGTAGAGCTGGGGATAGACGATCACGCGCTGTTCGTTGTCGAGCTGGGTGCGGCGGGTGAAGAAGCCAAAGCCGTCGCCCGTGCTCACGCTGGCGGGGCCAAAGCGGTGAAAGCCGCGCTCCGTGCATTCGATGGCGTAGGTGCGGCTGAGTCGCTGAAAGGCGCCGGGCATCCAGAAGGTGCGAAATTCAAGCTGGTTGCTGGCCGTGTTGTAGGCCAAATCGTAGCCCTCGACGCGCAGCCGCGAGGGGAAGATGTCGCTGATCGAGAGCCACGTCAGCGGCAGGGCTTTGCGATTGCGCACGCCCAGCGACAGCGTCAACACCTCGCCGCGGTAGCCGCGCCACTCGCTGAGCGCGCGCTGATACGTCACCCCGCTAAGGCTGAATCGGCTCCACAGCCAGGCCACGCCCGGCACGGTCAAGAGCACCGCCGCCGCCGCCGTCAGAAAGCCGCTGCCCGTGGCGACGCCCACGATCAGCACGATCACGCCAAGCAGGAGCCAGGCTTCGCTATACTGGGCGTCCTGTGTGGTGGCGCGGCGGCGGGGGAGCCGGCGGGAGGAGAAGGGGTTGAGCATGGGAAGTGTGGTGCGTAGTGCGTAGTGCGTGAACTATTACTTGAGCTGAATGGAGGTTAAGGCTCAAACGATGAGAATTGTAGGTGCGGTTTGCAACCGCACGGTCGTGGCCTAGCCCCTTCGCTCAAACCAGTGCGAAGGGGTAATCTATGCTTGCGCAGCTAAAAGCAGCGCCTACAATTCCCCACCAAATCACACTTGACAAGACATTAGGGATGAGTACCAGTTCACGCACTACGCACCACGCACTACTCAACAATCGGCACCGGCACGCTCTCCGCAATCTCCGCCACGATCTGCGCCGGCGTGCGGCCGCGCAGCCGCGTCTGCGGGCTGATGTGGATGCGGTGGGTCAGCAGCGGCGGGGCGAGTGTTTGCACATCGTCCGGCAGCACAAAATCGCGACCGCGCAGGGCGGCGAGCGCCTGGCTGGCGCGAAACAAGGCCAGCGAGCCGCGCGGCGACACGCCCAGATCGACGGATTCGTGCGCTCTCGTCGCCCGCACCACGGCCAGGATGTACCCGCGCACGTCGTCGCTGAGATACACGTCGCGCACCTGGCGCTGGAGATCGAGCACCTGCGCGGCGTCGGCCACTGGCTGGAGATCGACGAGCGGGTCCTGCTGCTGGTAGCGGACGAGAATTTCCTCCTCCTCGGCCAGCGTTGGGTAGCCGAGCTGAATTTGGAGCAGGAAGCGATCCAGCTGCGCTTCGGGCAGCGGAAAGGTTCCCTCCAGCTCGATGGGGTTCTGCGTGGCGATCACGATAAAGGGCGCGGGCAGCTCGCGGGTGACGCCGTCCAGCGTGACCTGACGCTCCTGCATCGCCTCCAGCAGGCTGGATTGGGTGCGCGGCGTGGCGCGATTGATCTCGTCGCCCAGCAGAATTTGGTGGAAAACGGGGCCGGGACGGAAGCTGAATTCCTGCTCGCGCTGGCTGTAGATGTTGATGCCGGTGACGTCCGAGGGCAGCAGATCGGGCGTAAACTGGATGCGCGAAAAGGAGCAGCTCAGCGACTTGGCGAGCGCTTTGGCCAGCGTCGTCTTGCCGATGCCGGGCACGTCCTCCAGCAGCGCGTGGCCGTTGCAGAGCAGCGCCACCAGCAGCAGCTCGACGGCCTCGCTCTTGCCGATGATCACGCGCGCGATGTTGTCGCGGACTGAGGAGTGGAAGTCGGTGAAGGTCATGGCTTTGAGGGCTGTTGCGCGGTTTTGGGTGGTTTCATGATTCGCCGAACCAAAATTCATCACCGAGTGGTGCATCAAAGTCATCGCTCATCTTCATGGAGCCTCGATAGAGAGCGGGAATCCGAGCTTTTTTTCTGTGATCGGTATTAAACGCGCCACGGGTTTCTCTTCTTGGGTAAATACAACTTCATCGCCAGCTAAGACAGCGGAGAGCAGCTCGCTCAGTCTGGATTCGACCTGTTGAATGTCAACTGTGTGTGTCATGGAGCCATCCCTCCTGCTCAATCTGTCGCATTTATAATTTACAGTGTAGCGGCAAAACCCCATCTGGTCAATCCAACTGATTAATTCCCCGCCAAATTTTGACACGCGCCCCGCGTCGGTCTATAATCTCACAGTTTGCCTGTTCCGAAGATTCCATTTTTGAGACTTTTCCATGCGTAACAATACAATTGTGCTGGTATTGATTCTGCTGCTGGCCGCGGTGTCGATCTATTTGTCCCTTCCCCTCAACCATTTTGGCTGGCTGGAGCAGTCGCTCGGCGCGGAGGGTATACCGCGCGATCTGGAATACCCCAAGCTGGGGCTGGACCTGCAGGGCGGCACGCAGGTGCTGCTCGAAGCGGACCTCGCCGAGGGCCGCGAGCTGGAGCCGGGCGACATGGATACGGCCCAGATGATCGTCGAGAACCGCGTCAACGGGCTGGGCGTTTCCGAGGCCGTGGTGCAGCAGCAGGGCGGCGACCGGCTGATTGTCGAGCTGCCCGGCGTCGACAACCCCGACCAGGCCGTGCAGACCATTCGCTCGACGGGCCAGCTGGAGTTTATTCAGGGCGGGCCAGAGTTGAGAGAGGGCATGGTTATCAACACCGAGAGCCGACCGGATGCGGCGGTGCGCGTGCAGGCACAAATTGAGGCGGGCGAGATCGACCCCAGCACCGTGATTGTGCCGTACCCGGAGCGCATCTTCGAAACGGCCATGACGGGGGACGTAATTGATACGGCGCAGGTCGTTGCAAGCAACCTCGGTCAGCCTGAAATTGCCTTTACGACGACAGGCGAGGGCGCTCAAGAATTTCAGGCCTTTACAAGCGCCAACATCGGCCAGAACATGGCCATCGTGCTGGATGGATACGTGCTTTCCAATCCGACTATCAACGGTATTATCAGCACCGAGGGTCAGATTACCGGGCAATTTACCACCGAAGAGGCGGATTCGCTGGCCCTGCAGCTGCGCTATGGCTCGCTGCCAGTGCCGCTGAGCGTGGAGGAAGTGCGCACGATTGGTGCAAGCCTGGGTCAGGAATCGGTGCGCAGCAGCCTCGTCGCGGGCATCCTCGGCATGATCGGCGTGCTGCTCTTTATGCTGCTCATCTATCGACTGCCCGGCCTGCTGGCCAGCGTGGCGCTGATCTTCTACATCGCCTTTAACGTCGCCATCTTCAAGCTCATCCCCGTTACGCTGACGCTGGCGGGCATTGCGGGCTTTATCCTCTCGATCGGTATGGCGGTGGACGCCAACATCCTAATTTTTGAACGCATGAAGGAGGAGTTGCGCGGCGGTCGTTCGATCCGTGCCTCCGTCGAGGCGGGCTTTAGCCGCGCCTGGCCCGCCATCCGCGATGGCAACCTGTCCACGCTGATTTCGTGTGCCGTGCTCTTCTGGTTTGGCAACCAGTTTGGCGCGAGCATCGTGCAGGGCTTTGCCGTCACGCTGGCGATTGGCGTGCTGCTCTCCATGTTCACCGCCGTCTTTGTCACGCGCACCTTTATGCGCGCCTTTCTCGCCACGGGCGGCCGCACGCTGCGCGAGGCCAATGCCCTGCTTGGCTACTAACGATTTACGATTTCAGATTTTGGATTTACGAGAGAAGATCGCGAATTCCGAGACCACGCTGGTGCTCGGCAGTCGTAAATCCAAAATCGTAAATTCCCCTTTGGAGTTTTCATGTATAACTTTGTCGAACGCCGCGGCCTCTGGTTCACGATCTCGCTGATTTTTATCCTGCCCGGCCTCTTGCTGATGATTTATTTTTTGGCGACCACCGGTGGACCGCTTCCCGTCAGCATCGACTTTACCGGCGGCACGCTTTGGGAGATTCGCTTCCAGGAGGACGTTGTGCCGACGGAGGTGCGCCAGGTCTTTGTCGATGCGGGCTACACCGGCGCCACGGCCTTCAACGTGGACGATGATCAAACGGTGCAGATTAAGTTTGACAGCATCGACATCCCCGCCAAAGATGCGCTGGAGGCACAGCTCACCGCGCAGTACGGCGAGTTTACCGAACGCTCCTACCGCAGCATTGGCCCGGCCATCGGCACGGAAGTCAGCCGCGCGGCGGTGGTGGCCGTGCTCGTGGCCTCGCTGCTGATCTTGGTCTACATCGCCATCGCCTTTTCCCAGGTGGCCCACCCCATTCGCTACGGCACGAGCGCCGTCGTCGCCCTGCTGCACGACGTGATGGTCACCATTTCGTTTTTGACCATCATGTACTTCGTCGCTGGGTGGGAGATCGACGCGCTTTTCCTGACCGCGATTCTCACCGTGATCGGCTTTAGCGTCAACGACACCATCGTCATCTTTGACCGCATCCGCGAGAACCTGCGCCGCTACCGCACGGAAAGCTTTGCCACCGTGGCCAACCGCAGCATCATCGAAACGGCGCAGCGCTCCATTGCCACCCAGGTGACGGCGCTGCTGGTGCTGGTGGCGATCCTGGTGCTGGGCGGGGCTACCCTGCGCCAGTTTATGGCCACGCTGATCGTCGGCCTCGTTTCCGGTACGTACTCGTCGCTCTTCACCGCCACCCCGATTCTCGCCGCTTGGGAAGAGGGCTCGCTCCTGGGCCGCAACCGCGAAAGTAAAGCCGCTCCCAGCGGCCGCGTCGCCACGGCCTCGCAGTAAACGTGACCGTCACGGCCTCCAAAATCGTAATTTACTCAGTCGCCTGCAGGCCGTGATTGCCACGTTTCTCGACCAACTCAAGGTGTGGCCGAGTGACAATCACGGCCCAGATATAGCGCGGTATGCCACGTTTACTTGGGCCGTGACGGTCACTTAGGCTATCTCCCATGCGCGCCCTCACCCTCACCGACAGCGGCCCCCGCCTCCGCAGCGACTATCCCACGCCCCAGCCCTCCCCCCAAGAAGCGCTTATCCGCGTTCGTCTCGCCGGCATCTGCGCCACCGATCTCGAACTGACGCGCGGCTACAAGGGCGGCTTTCGCGGCGTGCTCGGCCACGAATTTGTGGGCGAAATCATGGCGGTTGGAAAGAAAGTGGCGCTGGGTGACGCTGCCGCTTCGTCGACCGATAGCGCACCGTCGGCAGAAAGGTGGATCGGGCGACGCGTGGTCAGCGACATCAACATTGGTTGCGGCGCGTGCAGCTTGTGCACACGCGGGCTGGGCAAGCACTGCCCACACCGGCAAACGCTCGGCATCATCAATCGCGATGGCGCGTTTGCCGAGTACGTCACCGCCCCGCTCGCCAACCTCTATCGCGTGCCGGATGAGGTAACCGACGAGCAGGCCGTCTTCACCGAGCCGCTCGCCGCTGCCCTACAAATTCTGGAACAGGTCCACCTCACCCCCAGCACTCGCGTCATCCAGCTTGGCGACGGTCGGCTGGGCCTGCTCGTGGCCCAGGCGCTGGCCAGCACCGGCTGCGACCTCACCGTCGTGGGCCGCAGCGCCGACAAGCTCGCCATTCTTGCCGAGCGCGGCATCGACACCCGCCAAGTCGCGCGGGATGCTGCGCCCGATGCGCTTGACGCATTCGGCCAAGCCGATGTCGTTGTTGAGGCAACGGGATCGCCGAGCGGCTTTGCCAGCGCCCGGCGGCTCGTGCGCCCCGGCGGCACGCTTGTCCTCAAGAGCACCTTTGCCAGCGATCTGCCCCGCTTTGACGCCAGCGGCCTCGTCGTCGACGAGATCACGCTGGTGGGCAGCCGCTGTGGGCCCTTTGCCCCGGCGCTGCGTCTGCTGCGAGACGGCGCGGTTGAGACGGCTGCACTGATCCATGCGCGCTATTCGCTAGAGCAAGGGGTGGAGGCGTTGGAACACGCGGGTCGCCGGGGGGTACTCAAGGTGTTGATCGATGTCGCGAGGTGTAGAACAATACCCCTGTGAGCGCCAGTAAACCACATAAGAATATAGCCACTTCAAAAACGATCGGGGCGAGGGGCGGCGCCTGTTGATCGTTGCATTCCCCTGGCCAATCTTTTGCCATCAGCAGAAGCACTCGGTCGCCTCGCTTAACTAGCAATGAAGCATCATCTTCCCGTGCGTAGCGCACCCATTCGTCAAGGGTGTCGTCGATCTGACTAACCTTCTCCTCTGTCAACTCCACACCCAGAAGCGATAAGATTTTATCCCCCTCTTTTGCACCAGCCTTGCGCGCCAGCGATGATGGAATGCGGGAGATTGAGACAATGGTTCGATTGGCATCTAGTTCAGCGCCTAGAGTTGGTGCTAGGCATATGGCCACTGCGTGTTTGTACACAATCCCCCCGTTTGCTAGGAAGACTGCAAGCAGTAGTTTTAACAGTGTGTGCATAAGACTCCTCGTTTCACTATTGCTAGTGTGCGATGCTACAATCGACGCTAAGACGGTTAGCAATTTTATGTAGTTCCATATTTATTTCAATTCGTGCCCCGCAAACTGCTCGCCCTTGCCCTCCTCCTCGCAGCCACTTTCCTCTGTGGCTTTGGTGGCCCCACGCTCGTCGACCGGCCGATTGCGCCCACGCAGCGGCTGGACTTGGGCGAGCTCCAGCAGATCGTCGACGCGCGCACGCTGCCGGAGGTGAGCGCCGAGGCGCTGCTTGTCTACGACATCGATGCGGGGCGGATGCTCTACGAGCGCAACAGCGACGTCGCCCTGCCGCCGGCCAGCCTGACCAAGCTGATGACGGCGCTGCTGGTGCTGGAGGCGGGCAAATTGGATGAGGTGGTCACCGTGCAGGAGAGCGACCTGATCGGCGACGCCAGCATGGGCTTGGCCGTGGGCGATCAGGCGACGGTGGAGACGCTGCTGTGGGGGGTACTGATTCCCAGCGGCAACGATGCGGCGATGGCGCTGGCGCGGCACACGGGCGGCACGGTTGAGAACTTTGTGGCGCGGATGAACGCGCGCGCCGCCGAGCTAAATCTGGCCGAGAGCAACTTCCAAAACCCACACGGCTTGGATGCAGCGGATCACGTCACCAGCGCCCGCGATCTGCTTGCGCTGACCTTGGCCAATCTCGACTACTCGCTTTTTCGCGAAATCGTCGCCACCGCGGAAACGATCGTCGACGGCTACCCGCTGCAAAGCACAAATCAACTGCTCGACAGCTACGCGGGCGCAACCGGCATCAAGACCGGCACGACGCCCGCTGCGGGCGAGTGCCTCATCGCCCAAATTGAGCGCGACGGCCACCCCGTCCTGATTGTCCTCCTGGGCAGCGGCGATCGCTACGCCGACGCGCGCGCGCTGCACGAGCTCTACCAGCTCAACTACCGCTGGACGGGCGGCGATACGCTGCCCGCGCTAAATCGCTTGGTTGAACCGACTGCGCTTGCGATGGTTGTCGAGCGGGAGAGGAGGGGCAGATTGGGGGCAGCGCGCACCGGGCTCGGCGCGCTGTTCTCCCGTTCGCTGTTCTCTCGTACAGATGTGGCAGCCGAGGAGGGTGATGATAGACTAGCTCGTGGTGAAGGCCGGGCCGATGAAGATCGGGGAAGGCTGTGGTATTTGCGCGTGGAGGGCGAAGGGCCGCAGACGCTGGTTCGCCGCTGGGGCAGCGCTGGCCTACGGCCCCACCACCGCGTGCAGCTTCCCGCTCCCGGTCAACCGTGGCAGGCGGGGGACGTTGTTGGTCGCCTCGAATGGCGCTTGGACGGCGAGCTAGTTGGGGAACAGCGTCTCGTTCTGCGCTAGAGCCAAGCCGTCAGCGAGAAGAATTTATGGCAAAACTTACCGACTTTCCCCCCGCGGCGCTGCGGCCGTCGGCTGGGGCAAAAGAGAGCGAACGGTCGCGGTGGGTGGGGGGCTTGTTTGTCGCGCTGCTGCTGATGCACGCGGTCGCCCACGCTTTCTGGCTCTGGCGCGATTCGCGGCCCCCCACCTTTGACAGCGCGGGCCACGCCTTTGCCACGCTGCGCTTGGCTAGGCTGCCGCTCGGCGAGCCGGGTGAGCTGCTGCGCGGCGTCGCCCACGTGGGGCCGTATCCACCCTGGGTCTACATCGTCAATTCGCTGCCCGCGCGCTGGCTTCAGACAAGCGATAGCGGGCGGCTGTTCGATGCAATTCTAGCGGGCAACCTGGTCTTTCTCGCCATCCTTTACCTGGCCACCTTTGAGATCGGGCGACGCTTTGGCGGGCGCTGGGTGGGGCTGGCCGCGGCGGCGCTGGTTTCCTTCTACCCGATGGTGACGGGCTCGTCGCGCAGCTATTTGCTCGACATGCCGCTGGCGGCGATGACGGCGCTGGCCATGTGGGCGCTGCTGGCGACCGAGAGCTTCTTGCGCCGCTGGCCCTCTGCGCTGTTGGGGCTATCGCTGGGGCTTGGCCTGCTGACCAAGTGGACATTTGTCGTGTTTTTGGCCGTCCCGCTGCTGCTGATTGCTTGGCGCGCGCTCTGGCCGCTGCCCAACGCCGAGCCAGCCCAGCGTGCGCGGCGGCTGCAAAATATGGCGCTGGCGGCGCTGGTCGGCTGTGCGGTGGGGCTGCCCTGGTACGCGGCCAACTTTGCCATGCTGCGCGGCTTTGTCGGCACGGCCAGCAATCTGTACGGCACGCTGGAGGGCGACCCCTCCTGGCAATCTTGGGCGGCGTGGCGCTACTACGCCCTGCGCGTGCTTGATCAGCAGCTGCTTCTGCCCTACGCGCTGCTGGCGCTGGCGGGCTCGCTGCTCGTGCTGCGCTTTCACCGAGCGCGCTGGCAAAGCTGGCTGCTGCTGAGTTGGGTTGTCGTGCCGTACATTGCCTTTTCCATTTCACTCAACAAGAACCCGCGCTACACGCTGCCCTACCTGCCCGCGCTGGCGATTCTAACCGCGCTCGGCTGGAGCCATCTAGCTGCCCAGCGTCCCCAATGGCGGCGCGCACTAGCGGCATCGGGGGCAGTGATTGCGCTTTACGCGCTGCTCCAGTTTACGGGGCAGACGATTGGCCTGGGGCCAGTGCCACCGGCCAATGTGCTGCCGCTGCGCATTGGGGGCGAAGCGGCGGGCGTGCCGCTTGTAATTTACTCCGAGTGGGTGCACACCGGCCTCCGGCCCAGCCCGGAAGCGTGGCAGATCGACGCCGTGCTGGACGATCTCATTGATGATTTACAGACAAACAGGGATTGGCAAGCAGCTGGTGATGGTTTGGCGAATGGACGAGTCACGCTGCTTGTGGTGCCCAACACGACACTTTTTGAGCCCGAAGCATTTCGCTACACGGTCGAGGCCCGCCAGCTGCCGGTCGAGATTCGCCACGTCACCGGTGCCAAAGCCGTCGATGCCGATGTGGAAATCGCTGGCGCCGATTATTTCCTCATCAAAGCGGGCTACCAGGGCCGGGATTGGAGCGTGCAGCAGGCGCAGCGCGTGACCAGCACCGTGCAGGACTCGTCGAGCGGGCTGGGCGCGCAGCTGGGGCAGGTTGGCACATATACGCTCCCCGATGGTTCCGTGGCCGCTCTATACGTGCGCACAGACTTGGGCAGCACGGCAGATTGACGCCGACCCGGTAATTCGCACGGTCAATACAACAATGATTACCGAGCTGCGGGGGGCGGGGGTGGCGAGCAACCGCGAACTGTGGTATCGTCGCGCCACGGGTTTAGCGCTGCCACGCGTGTGCCGCTAGCGTAAGCGGCTCTCCTCAACGCCAACCGATAAATCAGTGCGAATTTAGATGATTTGTTCCCGACGAGGACGGCAGATTGACAAAGATGCGGCGAAGCGGTCTGTTCGGGCAAGCTTGGCAAAATAGCGTTTATGATCGAGCAAAGCAGAGCTGGCGCGCGCGTTTATGCAAAGCATCCCACGCCCGCGCGCCGATGGGCAGCACCGTGGGGCGCGGCGCGATTGCGGCTGCGGGTGAGCGGTTACGCAGCGGGGGTCACGCTGATTTGGCTGCTTCACGCTGCGGTCAACCTGCGCTGGCTGTGGCTCGACACGCGCCCGCCTACCTTTGATGCGGCGCGACATGCCGTGTGGGCGCTGCACGTGGCGCGTCAGCCCTTCGCCAGCCAGCCGCTCGACGCCCTGCTGGGCGCGCTGGCGCCGCATCCCTACCCGCCGCTGGTCTACTGGGCAAGTGCGCCCCTGCTCTTTTTTAGCCAGCGCACCGGCCTCGCGCCCGCCGATGTAATGGCAGCGTCGCAGCTGCTCTTTCTGGGGCTGCTCTTCTGTGCCACCTACCAGCTGGGCAAGGAGCTGGGCGAGGGCAACCGCGGTAGGCAAATCGGCCTGGGGGCCGTTCTGCTGCTCTCGCTCTATCCCATTGTCTACGGCCTGTCTCGCTTCTACCTGCTTGATCTGGCGCAGATGGCGCTGACGGCGTTGGCGCTGTGGCTGCTGCTGCGCGTGCACCGCTTTGAGCGGCTGGGGCCGAGCCTGGCTCTGGGCGCGGCCCTGGCACTTGGCATGTTGACCAAGTGGACCTTTGCCGCCGTGCTCGCCGCGCCGCTGCTGCTTGTGATCGCCGATGCCCTGTGGCCGCGCCCCGGCACAACACAAGAGCGCTGGCGACGGCGGGCGCGCAACGTCTTGTCCACGCTGCTTTTTGGCCTGCTGCTCGTGCTGCCCTGGTACGCCCTTCACCTGGCCGATTTGACGGGCTTCCTCCAGCGCTGGAGCAACGGTCCAGTTAGCGAAACCATTACCTGGGCCGATAGGTGGACGGGCGATGGGCGCAGCGCCGCCGCGACGCGCAGCAGGGCGGAGCTGCTCTCGCGGTGGTGGCGCAAGTCGCCGTGGGTTTACTACACGCGCGGCTTCATCCTGGAGCAGGTGACGCTGCCGCTGGCGCTGCTCTGCCTGGCGGCCCTGGTTCGCCTGCGCGGCTCGCTGAGGCGCTGGCCCGTGCAGCTCGTGCTGCTTTCGATCATCGCGCCATGCTTGATCTTCGCATCGATTTCGATCAAGGATATTCGCTACACCAGCCCCGTGCTGCCCGCTGTCGCGCTTCTCTCCGCCCTGGGCTGGTCGACCGTTGAGCGATGGATGGGGCGCGTGCTGCTGACGCTGCTGGTGGGGCTGGCCCTGCTGCTGTTTGTGCAGACGAGCACCGGGCTGTTGCGCCCGCTGCCCGATCCGATCGAGGCGCGGCTGCTTGCCGTTTCCAGCCGTCTCTACCGCGAAGCGCTACCTGCGCCGCTGGCCGGTCGCGCGGAAGATTGGCGGGTGGACGAGATTGTGCTCAACATGGGGCAAATGTTGGCCGATGCGCCAACTGCGCCCGGCGCATCCGCTGCTGAGCCCGGCGCATCCGCTGCTGAGCTCGGCGCATCCGCTGCTGAGCCCGCGGCACAGGTGCTTGTGCTGCCCGCGGTAGCGCACTACGAGGAGGCAACGTTCTGGTACGCGATCAACGAACGGAAGCTGCCGCTGGAGGTGCTGATGGTGGCGCGTGGTGCGCCGCATAGCGCCGATGAACAAGTTGCCCGCAGCGAATTTATCGTGACCAAAACGGGCGGTTTAGGGAATACGCGCCAGGTCGCCGATGGGCAAGCGCTGGACGAGGCGCTCCGCGATCCGCACAGCACGCTGGCACAGCACTTCCGGCGCTCGGCCAGTTATCCGCTGCCGGATGGCTCCACAGGCGAACTGTACGTGCGCGTGGCGCAGTAGACAAGTAAACTTTTGGCAGACTTCGATGGAACGGTAGGGAACCCATGGCTGAAGAACGACTACAAAAAGTAATGGCCGCCGCGGGCGTGGCCAGCCGCCGCAAGTGCGAGGAATTGATCGAGCACGGTCGCGTGCGCGTGGACGGTGAAATCGTAACGGAGATGGGCACAAAGGTCGATCCGGCCAGCGTGACCATTGAAGTCGACGGTCGGGTATTGCGCACGGGGCAGAACGCCAAGCCGGGTGCAGGCGGCCCCGTTTACATCAAGCTCTACAAGCCGCGCGACGTGCTCAGCGACTTTGGCGGCGACGCGCGCGACCGGCGCACCGTGCTCGATCTGCTCCCGCGGGAGATGCGTCTGGAGGCCGGGCGCGTCTTCCCCGTGGGCCGGCTGGATTTAATTAGCGAAGGGCTGATCTTGCTCACCAACGACGGCAACTTGGCGCACAAGCTCACCCACCCGCGCTACGAACACCCCAAAACCTACTACGTCCTGCTGGACGAGCGCCCGTCGATGCGCGTGATCGAGCAGTTGCGCACGGGCGTCACGCTCAACGACGGCACGGTGACGGCCCCGGCGCGCGTCCACTTTGCCGACGGGCTGCCCGGCGAGCTTCAGCTTGCCGAAGGGCAGACCAGAGGCGTCTGGCTCCAAATGACGTTGCGCGAGGGTAAAAAGCGCCAAATTCGTCACATGACCAACCAGGTCGGCTACCCAACGCGGCGGCTGATCCGCTGGTCGATTGGCTCGCTGGAGCTGGGCAACCTATCGCCCGGCCAGGCGCGCCCGCTCGCTCGCGCCGAGGTGACGAGCCTGCGGCAGATGGTGGCGGGCAAAAAACCAGCACAGCGAAAAAAGCCAAGTGCCAACCGATCCGGCACAAACCGACCCGGCACGAATCGACCCAGCACGAATCGACCCGGCACGAATCGACCCAGCACGAATCGACCCGGCACGAATCGTCGCCCGCGACGAAATCCAACAAAACGGGGCAAGCAGTAAGGAATGGGCAATGTGGAGGAACACTTGCCGCCGCGAAACACTCCCTTGCTACCTGCTACTTATCCCTTGCTATTTAGTCTATGATCATCACCATCGACGGCCCCGCCGCCTCCGGCAAAAGCACGGTTGGCTATGCGCTGGCGCAGCGGCTGGGCTACCTTTTCTTTGATACGGGCGTCATGTACCGAGCGGTGACGCTGGCCGCGCTGGGGCGCGATTTTGATGTGGACAACGCCGACGCCGTGGGCGCGCTGGCCGAGCAGATGCGCATCGACGTGCAGCCGCCCGCGCCGGATGAGGACGACGGTCGCCAGAGCACGCTGCTGATCGAGGGACGTGGTGATGAAATGATCGACGCGACGTGGGCCATTCGAGAGCCGCGGGTGGATCGACACGTCTCCGCCGTAGCCGCGAACCGTTGCGTGCGCGAGGCGCTGACGGCGCAGCAGCGCCGAATTGGCGAGCGCTTTCTGCCGGACGAAAATGGACGGGTCGAGGCCGGGCAGCCGGGTCTCGTCATGATTGGCCGCGACATCGGCACGGTGGTGATGCCCGATGCGCCGCTGAAAATTTATCTGGATGCCACGGCGGAAGAGCGCGCCCGTCGCCGCGTGAAGGACTTGCGCCAGCAGGGTGAGCGAGTCGACTTTGACAAGGTGCTCGCCGATATTCAGCGGCGGGATGAAGTCGACAGCGGGCGCGAGCTGGCGCCGCTGCGGGCGGCAGACGATGCGGTGGTGGTGGAGACGACGGGGATGAGCGAAGAGGAGGTGGTGGGGCGGTTGGAAGAAATAGTCAATGGTCAAAATAGTCAATGGTCAACGGTAGATTATCAATTGTGAACCGGGTAGATTATGTATACGGGATATGGCTTTCGTGACTTTGAGATTGGCGATGTCGACGTGATTCGATATGAGGAGCAGTTTCACCTGTTCCATCTGGTGCTGCCCAATCACGACTACATTGCCCACGCCATCAGCGACGACGGGCTGAACTGGCGGCGCGTGAAAAATGCGCTCTTTATCAGCGACCCCGGCGCGTGGGACGACGACATGCTGTGGACAATGCACGTGTCGCGCAACCCGTTTCACGAGGGGAATGGCAAGGGCGCGTGGCGAATGTTTTACACCGGGTTGTGCCTCCAGGAGCAGGGGCGCATCCAGCGAATTGGCGTGGCGTACAGCGACGATTTGTACACTTGGCGCAAGGCGGAGTCGGACGCGTATCCCGTTACCGCGCCGAGCGAGTACTACGAGAGCAGCTTGGACGAGGGTCGCCACTGGGTCAGCTTTCGCGATCCCTTCTACATCGCTGCCGACGACCACAAGTGCCTGCTGGTGGCGGCGCGAATCAACGAGGGGCCAATTATTCGGCGCGGCTGCGTCGCGCTGCTGAGCGAGGAGGCCGAGAACCAATTTGTGGCGCACCCCCCGCTCTTTCACCCGGGCCGCTACGACGATGTCGAGGTGCCAAACGTTATCCAGATGGGGGAGCATTACTACCTGATTGGCTCCATCCGCGAGGATGTGAAGGTGCACTACTGGTACGCACACGAATTCGCTGGCCCCTACCGCAACTTTGCGGACAACGTGCTGATGCCGCAGGGCAATTACGCCGCGCGCATCTGCTACGACCCGACGCACGAGGGCGGCACTTACCTGATTTGGAATTTCTTTTTTGTAGGGCTCAACACGCAGGGCAAGCACCTGCTCGCGCCACCCAAGCAGCTGGTGGTGGACGATCGGGGCGAACTGCGCATGAAATCCTACTTTGGCTTCAACACGCTGGTGGAGCGCGCCGTCGAGGCGGAAGCGCTAACGCCCTTTGACAAGCTAATTCAGAATCCATACGCCGGGGGCGAGTTAAACAGCAACTCTTGTGGCTTTGGCTGCGAGAGCGGCTTTGAGGTCTTTCAGCTGGCTGGCGAGTACGAGAATTTCCGGCTTAACGGTACGCTCTTTATCCAAGATCAGGGCAAGTGCGGGCTGGCGCTGCACCTTAATGAAGAGGGAGACGGCTACTATATCAGCCTCGATTTGTTTAAGGGCATTGTGCAAGTTCGGGCGTGGCAGCACAACCCGGACGGCGGCTTTGAGGAAGCGTTTTCCTATGACCAGCTTCAGGGTGCAAACTATGTGGTGACGGGTGAAGTCTTGGATGCGCCGCACCCCTTTAGCCTCGTTGTCTACGAGCAGTACATCGAGCTCTCGCTGCACGGCTACGTGCTGCTGACGCTGGTAGACGGTCGCTTCTCGTCCGGGCGCGTGGGCTTTTACGTCGAAAGCGGCCACATCTGCGTGGACGATCTGCGGCTGGAGGTGCTGAGCACGCCGGAGAGCAAAAGCTACATGGCGCCCGTCTCGGCGACGGAGTAACGTGGAGGGAACCGGGAGTGTTAGACGAACGCTTGATCGCACAAATTCATGGCTGGTGCGCCCAGCAGCCGATTCGCCTCTGCGTGCTCTTCGGTTCGCAGGCGACGGGCCGCACCCACGCCCACAGCGATGTCGATCTGGCCGTGTGGCCCGTGGAGTCGGTCGACTTGGGCAGGGAGCTGCGCTGGCTGCGCGAGTTGGAAATGCTGCTCGACAGCGCAGTTAATTTGGTATTGGTGACGCCGCGGTTGAACCCAGTGTTGGGCTTTGAAATTATGCGCGATGGGCAGGTGATCTTTGAGGAGGAGCCAGATTTTTGGGCACTTGAAGCGGCACGGCTGTGGCATCTGTACAACGATAGCGTATACTTACCATACACTCAGGCGTGGGAAGAACTACGTAAGTTTGCGGAGAGCCTTGGCGCGAATTCAAACCATCGCGCGTGAAGAGATTGCTGTACAAGCTTAATTTTTTGTGTTAGTTCAGCAGAAGATGTTTTGAACAGTAACGTTAAATTGTTAGGGAAACTATAATGCAATTGCAGAGGTTACACCTCAACCAGTTTTCAGCATTTGAGGAAGCTGAATTTGAATTTTGCCCTGGCATTAATGTACTTATCGGAGCAAATTCAACTGGCAAGTCGCATGTAATGAAAGCTGCCTACAGTCTGCTTGAGGTGTGTAGGAATGCACACCTCTTCGAGGTGAACTCGCGCGAACAAGTTGAAAGTAATTTGACCGCAAAATTGTTAGGTGTCTTCAAACCCGACTCTGTAGGTCGTCTGGTTCGGCGTAAACGGGGCAAACACGCTGGGTGTGTGGAAATAATATACAACGAAAGAGTCCTGAAGGTAGATATAACATCAGGAGGTAAAGTTGCCGTCGATTATGGGAAATTACCAAATCCTGAATCTTCCGTTTATTTGCCGACCCATGAATTTCTTTCTATCCAAGAAGGCTTTATTGGCGCTTGGCGTAACCGTGAGACGGCCTACGATGAAACATACTACGATTTGAGTCTTGCACTGGATTCAAAACCTCTTAGAGGGCCTCGATTAGAAGAAATCAGGAAACTTGTCGACCCGCTGAAAAAAGTAATTAGTGGAAGCGTTACACAAGAGGATGGACGTTTTTACGTGGGTTTACCAGAGGGAAAGCTAGAAGCTCATCTTGTGGCAGAAGGCTACCGCAAACTTGCCGGTTTGATGTATCTTATTCTTAACGGCTCATTAACACAAAATGGTATTTTGTTCTGGGACGAACCAGAAGCAAATCTCAATCCCAATCTTACTATGGTTGTTGTAGAGGTGCTTCGCGTTCTTGCGGACTCTGGCGTTCAAACTTTTGTGGCCACACACGATTACCTGTTGAGCCAAGAACTCTCCCTACTAGCGGAATACCCATCGAACACACAAGTACAATTTTTCTCTCTTTATAGAGAATCAAGGACAAAAGGTGTCAAGGTCGAATCTGGAAACACACTGGTTGATATTGAACACAACCCCATTTTGGACGAATTTGCGGCGCACTACGACCGTGAAGCAAAATTGTTTAAAGAGGTAGAGTAATAAATCATGAGCGAAGCAAAAGAGTTTGATGAAGGGTCTATTCGCTTTAAATTCGGAGAGCGCTGGGTTATTTGCAAACTTGATGATCATCCTGCTTACAGAACGGGGATCGGGACACTGAACGGAACAAAAGCTGTGGACTTCGTTGGGGTTTTAGATAAAACTGAAACGGCTTTTGTCGAAGTAAAAGATTTCCGTGGGCATCGTATTGAAAACGTATCACGCATTCGAGACGGTGAGCTATGGCTTGAAGTAGGCCGTAAAGTACGTGACTCTCTGGCAGTTATTGTAAGTGCACGCAGAAGGTCGAGTGTTAATGCTGAATTGTGGGAAGATTTGAGTGCTGCTTTAGCTGACCCAAGTAAGGACTTGAAGATAATCCTATGGATTGAAGAAGATTTGACAGGATATTCTGGTGCTCAATCTGGGAAAGACCGGCTTTCTGTCTACACAAAGAAACTAAAACAAAAACTGAGTTGGTTAACAACTCACGTTATCGTGTGCAACACAGCGACGAATCCTCTCGATGATCTTGAAATTGAAAATTTGCCGCGCGTTTCCTGAAATCTATTACTAGAACTCCTCTCCTTTAGGATGCCCACCAAACTCGGCACGCTCTGCTACATCCAGCGCGATCACCAGACCCTGATGCTGCACCGCATCAAAAAGGCCAACGACATGCACGCGGGCAAGTGGAACGCGCCCGGCGGCAAAATCGAGCCGGGCGAAACGCCCGAAGCCTGCGTCATCCGCGAGGTGAGGGAGGAGACGGGGCTGGACGTGGTCGAGCCGCAGCTGCGCGGGCTGCTGACCTTTCCCGGTTTTGTGGGCGCGGGCGAAAGCGAAGACGATTGGTACGGCTTCGTCTACACCGCGACTCAATTCAAGGGTGAGCTGATCGACTCGCCCGAAGGCGTGCTTGCCTGGATCGACAATGAGCAATTGCTTGACCTAAACGTGTGGGCGGGCGACAAGCTCTTTCTGCGCTGGCTGGCCGAGGGCAAGTTCTTTTCCGCCTGCTTCCGCTACATTGACGGCGAGCTGGTTGACCATAGCGTGGTGTTTTACCCATTGCTGCCAACACAAAATTAACTATGATCAACAGCCGACCACGCGCCAACGACACCTTCGCCCGTCTCACGGGGCGGAGGCACAAAGAAGAATATGTCATCATCGGCCTGGGCCGCTTTGGCACCTCGGTGGCGACGACGCTCGTCGAGTATGGCCACAACGTGCTTGCCATCGACGCCGACATGGCGCAGGTGCAGGCCATGAGCACCCAGCTGCCCCACGTTGTCCAGCTCGATGCCACCAATATCGACGCGCTGCGCCAGGTCGGTGTCGACCATTTTGACACGGCGCTCGTCTGCATCGGCACCGACTTTGAGAGCAACATCCTGACGACGGTGCTGCTGACGCGGCTGGGCATCAAGCGCATCATCGCCAAAGCGCGCACAACCATGCAGCGCGAGATTCTCATGCGCGTGGGCGCGCACGAAGTGATCCTGCCTGAGCACGAGGCGGGCGTGCGGCTGGCGCGCAAGCTGGCCGCGGGCCACTTTGTCGATTACCTCGAAGTCAGCGACGAGATCGGCGTGGTCGAGCTGGTCGCGCCGTCGAGCCTGTGGGGCAAGTCGCTGGCCGAATCCAACCTGCGCCAGCGCTACAGCCTCACCGTGATGGCGATTCGCCGCGGCGAGGAATTGTTTATCAGCCCCAGCTCCAGCTTTGAGATCGAGTCCGAGGATATCCTCGTGGTGCTGGGACGGATTGATGATGCCGAGCGGTTGACGAAGTAGTGCTTATTGCTTATTGCTTAGGGGGTGATGATGACGGTGGCTTCTGACCAACTAGTGGGGAACACGACCAACAAAACCAACGAACAAATCAATAAGCAATACGCACTAAGCACTACCCTCCTTCCAATTCTAGATGCTCCTTCTGCCCGCGACACCATCCTGCGCCGCCGCGCCTGGGACGAATTTGACGTGCCGCCCGCGTTGCTCGACTCCATCGAGCGCACCTTTGGCGAGCGCATCGATCCGGACGAAGCCGTGCGCCGCATCTTGACGGACGTGCGCACGAGAGGCGACGCGGCCCTGCGCGAGTGGACGCAGACGCTCGATCACGTTGACGTGGAGCGGCCCGTGGTCGAGCTGTCGCAGATTGACGCGGCGTATGATGAGGTGAGCGACGAGGTGGTCGCGGCGATGCGGCTGGCGGCGGCGCGCATCGAGCGCTTCCATCGTCGACAGCCCGCGCTGGCCTGGCAGCACGCGGACGACGAGGGCACGCTCGGCCAGCTCGTGCGCCCCATCGAGCGCGTCGGCTTGTACATTCCCGGCGGCAGCGCGCCGCTGCCCTCGTCGCTGCTGATGACGGCGATTCCCGCGCGCGTGGCGGGTGTGCCTCAGCTCGTGGTCATCACGCCGCCGAGTCGCGAGACGGGGCTGCCGCACCCGGCGATTCTGGTCGCGGCGGACATTGCCGGGGTGGACAAAGTTTACCTGGGCGGCGGCGCACAGGCGATTGGTGCGCTGGCTTACGGCACGGCGACCATCCCCCGCGTGGACAAAATTTGCGGGCCGGGCAGCCTCTTTACCACGCTTGCCAAGCGCCAAGTCTTTGGTACGGTCGGCATCGACGGCCTGCCGGGGCCGACGGAGACGCTTGTGATCGCCGACGCCGCCGCCGACCCGCAGCTCGCCGCCGCCGACCTGCTGGCCCAGGCCGAGCACGATGTCCTCGCCAGCGCGATTTTGCTGACGCCGAGCGCAGAATTGGCGCAGCAGGTGCAGGCCGCCGCACTGAGCCAGCTGGAAGAACTCGGTCGCGCCGAGACGATTGTCGGCTCGCTGAGTCGCGGCAGCGGCCTGGTCGTGACCGCGTCGCTGGACGAGGCGTTCGATCTCGCCAACGCCTACGCCGCCGAGCACCTCTGTTTGCTTGTGGACAATCCGCAGCAGCACCTGGACAAAGTCCAGCACGCCGGCGGCATCTTCCTCGGCGAGCGCAGCTTCGAGGTGCTGGGCGACTACGTTGCTGGCCCCTCGCACGTGATGCCCACAGGCGGCACGGCCCGCTTTGCCAGCCCCGTCAACGTCAACGATTTTGTCAAGCTGATCAGCGTGATCGGCCTAAATGAGACGGCGCTGGCGGAGATTGGCGAAGCGGCGCGCGTGCTGGCAGAGGTGGAGGGGCTGACGGCGCACGCGGCGGCAGTTGAGAAAAGGCTAAAGATTAAAGATTAAAGATCGGGTATCCAATCTTTAATCTTTAATTCTTCAATCATCGTAAAATGCAGAAATTTTTTCAACCCAGTCGGCTGCTAAATCCCCACATCGCCGCCCTCGAATCCTACACGCCGATCCAGCCGTTTGAGGTGTTGAGCCAGCGGCTCGGCCTGCCCGCCGAGCGGATTGTCAAGCTGGATGCGAACGAGAATCCGTACGGACCCGTGCCCGGCGTGGTCGAGGCGCTGGCAGCGTACAGCTACTACCACATTTATCCCGATCCGCAGCAGAGCGAGCTGCGTGCGGCGCTGAGCGACTACATCAGCCAAGATGAAGTTGTGCCCGCCGAGCACATCCTCACCACCCACGGCGCGGATGAAATGCTCGACTACCTTTGCCGCCTCTTTCTCCAGGCGGGCGACGCCATTCTCAACACGCCGCCCACCTTTGGCATGTACAGCTTTGATGCCAAGCTGCAAGGGGCGGGCGTAGTCAACGTGTGGCGGGACGGCAACTTTTGTGTGGATGTGGAGGCGTTGGTCGAGCAGGGAAGCAGGGGAGCAGGGGAACAGGGGAGTCACCCAATCTCCCAATCTCCCAAATTGTTATTTCTTACTTCCCCCAACAACCCCTCCGGCACGTGGCTGCCGGACGCCGACCTGCGCCGCCTGCTCGACCTGCCGCTGATGGTGGTGCTGGACGAGGCCTACGTCGACTTTGCCGACGAGCCGTCGCGGGCAAGCTGGGTGCTGGAGCACGACAATCTCGTCGTGCTGCGCACCTTTAGCAAGGCGGCGGGGATTGCGGGGCTGCGGCTGGGTTATGCGATTTGCCCAACGTGGCTAATGCCCCACCTGTGGAAGTTTAAGCAGCCCTACAACGTCAACGTGGCCGCCTCGGTGGCGGGGCTGGCCTCGCTGCAACACGCCGACCACATCCGCGACACCGTCGAGCGCATCAAGCGGGAGCGCACGCGCCTGTTTACCGCGCTACGTGATGTCGACTTTCTGCGCCCGTACCCCTCGCAGGCCAACTTCATTCTGTGCGACGTGGTGGGCCGCAGCGGGGCCGAAGTCAAGGGGGCGCTGGAGCAGCACGGCGTGCTCGTGCGCTACTACAGCAAGCCGCGTCTCGAAAACTGCATCCGCATCTCGGTTGGCCGCCCGGAGCAGACGGAGCGGCTGCTGAACGTGTTGAATCAGATTTAGTTCTATGTCCTCCCCCGATCACCGCACGGCGCGCTGGCTTGCCTTTGCGCTCCTTCTCGTCTACCTCCTCACCTACTCCGGCCTCCCCTATGCCGTCGACGAGCAGTCGGCGCTCACCGTGACCGAAAGCATTCTACAACACGGTTTGACGGTGGACGGCTTTACCGTCAACCAAATGGAGTGGAATCAGGCCGACGTACCGCCGCAGAACATCGGCGGCGTGGGCGGCGACCTCTACTCGAAGAAAAGCCTCGGCGTGGCGCTGCTGGGCGTGCCGCTCTTTGCGCTGGGCCAATGGCTCGCCCGCGCCGGTGTGGACGTCGGCCCCGTGCAGACCGTGCTGCTCACCAATGCTTTTGTCACCGCGCTGACGGCTTACGCCTTTTTTTTGCTCGTGCGCGCGCTTGGCTACACGCGAGGCACGGCAATCATCGGTACGCTGGCGTTGGGGTTGGGCACGCCGCTTTGGCCCTATGCAAAAACGTTTTTTAGCGAGCCGCTGGGCGCGCTGGGAATTTGTGTGGCGCTGCTGGGGGCGGTGAGGTTTCGGAAGAGACCCCTCCCCAGTCCTCCCCAGCCCGGGGAGGGAGCTGATTCTTCGTCGGCGGAGCGATTGGGTATTGACCAGAACAGGGGGCCTGCTGTTTCTGCGGAGTCACAATCTCCTATCAATCAAAACCCTACCCCGCCACCTACGAAGGCTCAGCCCCTCCCCCCCCAGGGGGGAGGCCGGGAGGGGGTTCCGGCAGGCCGGGAGGGGGTCCTCCTCAGCCTCGGCCTCGCCCTCACCGTACTTGCCAAATCCTCCAACGGCGTGATCGCCCTGCCCATCGGCCTCTACCTCGCCTACGTGATCCTTGCCGAGCGGCGCGACGTGCTCCCCCCGCACACCCTCGCCCGCTGGGCCATCGCCCTGGCCGGGCCGCTCGGCCTCGCCGTGATCCTGACTGTCGCCTACAACTATGTCCGCTTCCGCACCACGCTCACCTTTCCGCTGGAGCCCTACGAACTCTTCAACACGCCCTGGCTGGCGGGTCTGCGCGGCCTGCTGTTCAGCCCCGGCGAGAGCCTGCTGATCTTCATCCCCTTGACGTGGCTGATTCCTTTTGGCGCGCTGCGCTGGCGACGCAGCCGACAGGTCGCCGACATGCTGCTGGCGCTGGGTGTAGTCACCGTGCTGCTGCTGCTCTACACCCGCTGGTTTGATTGGCGCGGCGGCGCGGCCTGGGCCCCCCGCATGATCATGCCCGCCGCCCCGGCGCTCGTTATGCTCGCCCTGCCCGCCCTCGGCTGGCTGGGCGAGCGCGCCGCTGCGGCGGGCATCTATCTGTGGCGACAAATCGGCGTCGCCCTCGTCCTCGCCACCTCCATCGCGATCCAGCTCCCCGGCGCGCTGACCCACTTCACGCGCGAGGAAGGGCGGGACACCGTCAACAAAATCAAGCTGAACATGCGCATCTGGGATGTTGAACACGCCGCGTGGCTCACCTACTGGCCGCGCATCGCCGAGCGGCCCGATCCGGCGTGGCTCCAGCCCGGCTTTTGGGCGCTTGGGGCTTGGCGCGCGCTTTGGGTGATTTTGTTGGCAGCGCTGGTCACGTTGGTTGGGTGGCGGCTTTGGCGGGCGCCGGGGCAGCGCAGCCGCCGGTCGATGCCGCTGGCCGCAGCCGTTGCGGCTGGGCTGTTGATGATCGCTATCGCCGCGGGCGTGGCGCTCGCCAGCAGCGCCGATCCGCGCCGCGCCGAAGTCGTGGGCAGCGAGCTTGCCCTCGATAAAGCCGAGACGACGCAAGCGCTGCTCGACTATCTGGAGACCGCCGTCTCTCCCAACGATCTAGTCATCGTCGATTTGGAGCCGCTCGACGACCTGAGCGCGCGCATGTGGGCGTGGATGAACGCCGCGCCGCGCTACAGCTACGTCGGCTGGCTGCGCCGCGAGCCAACGCTGGACGAGGCGTCGCAGGCGAAGCTCGAACGCTGGCTGTCGGAGTACGACGCCGCCTGGCTCGTGCTCCACAACACCATCCCCGACTTTGCCAATTCCACCACCGAGCGCTGGCTCAACCGCTGGGCTTTCTGGTCCGCCCAGCAGTGGGTGGGCAACCAGCGCGCCGTGCGCTACCTGCTGCCCGTCGACGGCCCGCCGCTCTCAATGCTCGATGACCCAACCGCCTTTGGCGAGGCAGTGGTGCTTTTGCACGCGCGAACGTGGCGTGGCCGGGATGAAGATCACGCGCTGGTGGAATTGAGCTGGGCGGACGCCGCGCCGGAAAATCTGCGCGTCTCGGTGCAGGCGCTGTCGCCGGAGGGGGCGCTGCTGGCCCAGGTCGACCGCGTGCCGGGCGAGCTGGGGTCGGCGGGCGAGGCCGTCAACCGCGTGGGGCTGGTGGTCGAAGCCGAGGCGTATCTGCTGATTGCCAAAGTGTACGACGCCAACAGCGGCGCGCTGCTGCCCGTCGCGCTGACGGATGGCGTCACGGGGGAGTATGTCGTGCTGGCAGTGGTGGAGTGAGGCTTGATGCCAATTCGTGTTGATGTACACGTTTTGGATGTACACTTGGGCAACATGGCCGATGGAAGGGGAAACGAGATGACAACGGTAACGAGATGACAACGGTAACGAGATGACAACGGTAACGATTGACGACAAGTACGCCGCAGCGCTGAGTCCACTGGGGCGGCTGGAGGATGTGACCAACACGGCGCTGCGGCGCTACGCGGTCTCCGAAGTCGCCGAGAAGATTGCGGCGTTGCAGAGCAAACGAAACCACGTGGGAATTTAGCAAAAGAGGGGCGGGGGATTGGTCGAACATTTACGCTGTGCTTTGAGTGGATGACTATGCCCCCTCCTCCTCCAGCAACTTCCGCGCCAATCGGACCCGCGCCGACTTGAGCGCCCGCGAATAGGCCCCGCCCGTGACCGCCACCTCGTGCTGCGCCAGCAAATGATGCTCGACTTCTGTGCGCGACAGGCCATCGATGTACTTCTTGCGCAGAATGTCGGCCTCGATCCGCGCCTCCTCTGCCTCCCCATCGGCTACAGCAAAGTGTTCCACCTGCGCCGAAAGCAGTTGACGCAGCGACTGCGCGCGCTGGTGCTCCGTCTGCGCCTCGCCGTTGGCTGCGCCCGCCACCAGGCCAAGCTCGTGCAGCCTGCTCTGCGCCATTACCGCATCATCGGCAAAGCGGCTGTACTGGAAGATGTGATTGATTTCGCGCGTGATCATCGCCTCCAGCTCGTGGAGCTGCGTCTCGCGCACGAGCTCGTCAAAGGTCTCCTGCGCCGATTCGAGCGCCTGCTCCGGCTCGGGCGCGGTGAGCAAGTCGCGCCGCATTAAGCCCAACCGACGGCGGTAGCCCACGGCCCAGCGCGGCAGCAGCAGCCGGTCCGTTAGTGCCTCTTCCCAGTTGTAGGGCGTCTGCGTGATCACGGCCAGGAAGCTGAGCAGCGGCACGGCAGCGGCTTGGGTCGCGTAGCCAAAGGCCCAGTAGAAGGTGTGAAAGAGCGTCTGGTAGACGACCACCGTCACGCCGACGCTGGCGAGCGAGTGCCAGAAATCGTGTTCGAGCACGCGTTCGTGCAGCAGCGCGTTGTGGCGCGCGATGCCATAGCTGATCACCGCCGCGCCCGCCACCACGATGTAGTCGCCGACCGGCTTGGGCATGTCAAAATCGAAGGGGAGCAGCAGCGGGTAGAGCTGCATGCTCGTCGCCGCCCCCGCGACGATAACCAGGCTGCCCGTGGCCAGCATTCGCCACTGCCGCCGTTCGGGCGAGCGGCGCGGCGTGCGCAGGTAGCGCCAGAGCAAAATCAGCGCGCCGCCCAGCAGCATGGTTAACACAAAGCCGTTGAAGATGAAGTTGAAGGGGGAGCGCATCGGCGTGTAGAAGCTGCGCACCGTGTCGCCGCGCGCCTCGATGCCGCCGGTATCGAGAATAAAGGCGCTGGCCACGCCCAGCGCCAGCAGCCCCGCGACCGTGAAAATCAGCGGCAGCCCGACGCGTTGCCAAAGCGCCCGCCAGCGAGAATTCTGCGTGGACAAGGCCGGGCTGATCAGCGGCAGCGTTAGCGAAACGGCCCAGATAAAGAGCGCCGACGCAACGGGAACCGTCCACCACGTGGCGCGCTGCCAGCGCAGATATTCCGCCGCCGATTCGGCCACGATGTTCATGGTGATGCCGAGCAGATAGACGGCAAGCAGCAGCGTGCCCGCGCCCGCGATCAGGGCCGGTCGCTGCCAAGCGGGGACTTTGCCGCCTAGCTGATTGCTTCCTTCGCCCAGCGGCAGATCACGCGTGATCACGTAGAGGCCGAGCCACAGAATAAAGGTGGCGCTCAGGCTTTCGAGCAGGAAGAGGGTGTCGCGCAGCATGGAGGAATTGTAGCGCGGCAGGGGGAGATAACCAAGTCCGAAGGGCGAAGATTTTAACGCAAAGGCGCAAAGACGCGGCGGGTCGTCTCGTGGGGTTTGTTGGTCGATCAGCGGCTTTGTTTACAAATCGACCCAATCATCGGCTAACCGCATCATTCCTTTCGATTCCCCTTTGCGTCTTTGCGTCTTTGCATAAATTTTCTGGCCTACACCACCAGCTCAATTTCCTCCGCCCTGTGGCAGGCCACGTACTGATCCGGGCCAATGGGGCGCAGCAGCGGCGTCTCCGCGCGACAGCGTTCCTCGGCAAAGGGGCAGCGCGGGTGAAAGTAGCAGCCGGAGGGCGGATTGGCCGGGTTGGCGACTTCGCCCTCCGGAATCACGCGCTCGCTGCGCTGGCTGGGATCGGGGTTGGGCAGCGAGGCGAGCAGGGCCGCCGTGTAGGGGTGCTTGGGTGCGGTGAAGAGCACCTGCGGCGGCCCCACCTCCGCCACGCGACCGACGTACATCACCAGCACCGTGTTGCTGATCTGGTTGACGACGCTCAAATCGTGGGCCACGAAGAGGTAGGTCAAATCCAGCTCGTCCTGTAAATCCATCATCAGGTTGATCACCTGGGCCTGCACCGAAACGTCCAGCGCCGAGACGGGCTCATCGGCGACAATCAGCCGCGGATTGGCCGACAGCGCTCTCGCAATGCCAATGCGCTGGCGTTGACCGCCGCTAAAGGCGTGGGGGAAACGCTGCATGTACTCCGGGCGCAGGCCCACGCGCTTGAGCAGGTCGGCCACGCGATCCTCGCGCTCGCTGCGGCTGCCAATCCGGTTGACGCGCAGCGGCTCGCTGATAATCTCGTAAATGGTCATGCGCGGGTTGAGTGAGGAGTACGGGTCCTGAAAGACCATCTGCACCCCCTGCCGCAGCGGGCGAATCTCGCTCATGCTTAGCTTGGCCAGGTCGACCACCTTGTTCTCGTGGGTGCGGTACAAAATCTCGCCGCCCGTCGGCTCCATGGCGCGTACGATGCAGCGCGAGGTCGTCGTCTTGCCGCAGCCGCTCTCGCCGACGAGGCTGACGGTTTCGCCCTCTCTAATTTGAAAGCTCACGTCGTCCACCGCGCGCACCTCGCCCACTTTGCGCTTGAGAAAGCCGCTCTCGACGGGGAAGTACTTCTTCAGATTGTTTACGCGCAGGACGAGATCGTCGGCCATGGAGTCGGCCTGCGGGAGCCCGCTTTGAGGGGTAGAGGTCGCTTCGGCAATAGTCATAGTTGTGTTTAATTGTAGGTCGAAGCGCTGCTTTGCGCCTGGCAAAGCAGCGCTTCGCGTTACGTTAGGAACCCGGGTACAAAAAACAGCTCGCTTCGTGATCGCGGCCCACGCTGACGAGCGTGGGCTCCTTTGCGTCGCAGATGCCGGGCATAAAATCTGGGCAGCGCGGGTGGAAGGGGCAGCCGGACGGTTTGTTCTGCGGATGCGGAATCGAGCCGGTGATCGAGGGCAGGCGTTCGCGCGGCTTGGCGTCGATGCGCGGGATGGAAGTCAGCAGTGCCTTGGTGTAAGGATGCTTGGGGTCGTTAAACAACTCCTCCACCGGCGAGCGCTCCACCACGCGCCCCAGATACATCACGGCCACCTCATCCGCCACCTCGGCGATCACGCCCAGATCGTGGGTGATGAAGATCATCGCCATGCCCTGTTCGGCCTGCAAACGCTGCAGCAAGTTGAGGATTTGGGCCTGCGTAGTCACGTCGAGCGCGGTGGTCGGCTCGTCCGCGATCAACATGCGTGGGTTGGTCGAGAGCGCCATCGCAATCATGGCGCGCTGGCACTGCCCGCCGCTGAGCTTATAGGGATAGGCGTCGATGCGCTGGTCGGGGTTGGGGATGCCGACGCGCGTCAGCCACTCAATCGCCGCCTCCCGCGCCTCGCGTCCGTCCAGCTCGGTGTGCAGCCGAATTGCCTCGGTAATCTGGTTGCCGATCGAATGCACCGGGCTAAATGACGTCATCGGTTCCTGAAAGATCATCGAAATTTCACCGCCGCGGATTTTTTTCATCTCCCCGCTGTCCGCGGGCAGCGAGAGCAGGTCGACCTGCCGCTGCTGTCCTCTGGCGTCCGGGTAGGTGTAAACAATCTCGCCGCCCACGTTGCGGCCGGGCTTGTCCACAATCTGCAAGATTGACTTGGCCGCCACGCTCTTGCCGCAGCCGCTCTCGCCCACAATGCCCAGCGTCTTGCCCGGCTGCACGGTAAAGCTGGCGTCGTCGACGGCCTGCACCACCCCTTCATCGGTGAAGAAGTAGGTCTGCAAGTTTTTGACCTGCAACAGCGGCTCGGCGGGTTCGGCGGCGAGGCTGCGCAGCGAGGTTTTAGTGTCGACTGAGGTTGGCGTGGCCATTTGGCTTTCCTGAATTAGTAGTGATTGTCACCGATCAGACCCCATCCCCGGCCCTTCCTCCAGTGCGGGGGAAGGGGGTCGGTTGGTTTTGTTGACGACGTCGAGACAAATTAGCAAAAGCGGTAGCTAATTACATAGGTCACATTTGCTCCGCAATGTGACGTTCATGTCCGTTCCCTTCGCTCTGTCAATCCGATGATTCGAGCTTGCCGCAAAACGGGGGACGTCCCGAATGTCACGTAGCGGAGCATACATGACCTACCGTCGACCTACTCCTGCACAATAAACCACGTCTCCGGGTAGGCGTGGCTGGGCGTCTGCGCGTAGACGTTGCGCTCCAGCGGTTTGGGCATGTTGTGCAGACTGTTCTTGGCGATCACCGTGAGATCGGGCACGCCGACAACCATGCCAAGCCGCGCCTGGTTGTCACACATGATTTCGGTGCCCTCGATGTAGAGCTGGCGGCGCGTTGCCGGGTCTGGCTCCTGGCTGGCTTCCCAGTGCTTCGCTACCATCTCCTTGATCCACTCCGGCCCGTCGTAATCGGCGGGGTTGGGGTTGGGTTCCGAGCCCCAAGCGGCGGCGAGCGGCGCCCAGCGCGCGGTCGGCAGCAGCCGCGGTGCAACTTCCGGGTTCCAGTCGCCCGTGGCGAACATGCTCATCATGGGCTGGTTCGCCTCCTGCCGCTCGGTCCACAGGCTGCGCTCCACCGGGTTGACGTTCAGGTCAATGCCAACATCGGCCCACATCTGCCCCACGCGCTCGGCCATGCTGGGGTAGTCGATAAAGGCGCCGCTGACGGCGTCGATCTGCAGGGTAAGTCGCTCGCCGCTGGGCAGCAGGCGAAAGCCCTCGTCGTCTCGCTGATCCAGGCCGAGCGAATCCAAAATTTCGTTGGCCTGCTCCGGATCAAACTGACCAAACTCTTCGTCCCAGCGGTCGGAGGTGAAGAAGGGCGGCGTGTTGGCGGGGCAGAAGGAGGCCTCCGTGCCCGCACCCAGGAAGAAGGTCTCGTTGATTTCGGGGCGCTCGATGGCAATTGAGAGCGCCTTGCGGAAGTCCCGGCTTTGTAGGAATTCCGCAATCTCCTCATCTTCGTTCCAATCCTGGTTAAAGGCGATCTTGGCCTGGTGGCGCGTGCGGCTCACCCAGAAGTCGACGAAGTAGTCGCCTTCCTCTTCGTTCTCGCGGATTACGGGCAGCTTGGAAAAGTCGATGTGGCGACCCTGCATGGTATAGTTGCCCGCAATCGCGCGTAGGTTGAGCACCTCCAGCTCCTCCACCAGCTCCATCGAGACTTCATCGATGTAGGGCAGCTGATTGCCTTCGCTGTCCACGGCCCAGAAGAAGGGGTTGCGCTCCAGTACATACTCGGTGGAGGCGACGGTGGTCACGGGCATCCACTGCACGAGCACCGGCAGCTCGGGATTCATGTGGGCATCGTTTTGAGCCAGCAGGTGCTGGTGCCAATTTTCCAGACCGGCCTCCTCGGCCAGCGCGTTGGCTACATCCTCGCCAACCACATCGGCGTGAAATTGCTCCAGATAGTGCTGCGGCGCAACCAATCCCAGCCCAACGCCCCCCTGCATAAAGTGACCAGCTACGGTGGAAGTCGAAAGCGTCTCCGGCCAGGTGGGGAAGGGCTGGGCAAAGGTGATGGTAAAGGTGTAGTCATCTACCTTTTCCAAGATGGCCGGCTCACCGCCCCACTGCATGTACCAGGGCAGCGAGGGAACCAGCAGCTCGTTGAGCAGGATGTTCTCGTACCAGAAGAGGTAATCGTCCGCGGTCAGCGCTTCGCCATCGGACCATCTGACGCCCTCGCGCAGGTGATGCGTCCAGACGGTGGTCTCCTCGTTGGCCTCCCAGGCGCGCAGCAGCCGCGGCACAATTTCGGTGGCGCTCGTGTCCCAGAAGAGGTGGTAGTCGTTGTTCATGCGCTCGATATTCTGGCGGTCGCCCGGCCCGGTAAAGGCACGCCGCCACGTGCCGCCATATTCGCCGATCATCTCCGCCGGCTCGATGACCAGCGGCTCCGTTGGCAAGCGCTCTTCCACGGGCGGCAGCTCGCCCGCCTCCACCCGCGCGGCCAACATCGGCGCTTCGCTAAACGAAGCGGGCACGCTGTCGACAATGTGGGGCCAGCAGGGCGTCTCAAAGGTGCAGTTGGCGCGCTGGGCCTGGTAGTCGCTGGGGCTGGCTGATTCGGTGGTCGCGTCACCGGTAGCGTCGTCGCTGGCTGGCTCTTCGCTGGTCTGCGCCGCGTCGGCGTCTGTCACCACTTCTGGTGCGGACGGCGAGCTACAGGCGGCAAGGATCAGGGCAATCGATAGCCCAAGTGTTAAAAGGTTTAACCGTCGAAACCGGGGGAGCAGTGACATGGTGTTCTCCTGGGCGTGGTGGTTTAGAAAACTCTCTTGCTCTGTTCGACTACTTCTGCTCTGCCCGCATGGACGCCAGACGTGCGCCGATTGTCGAGTGCGCTGCACGGCGCAAGACCGCGTTGCAGACGAACCAGCGCCTGCGCCGTGCGTTGCACGCATAATTCAACCAACACCACCAACCGATTCCTTATTTATGCGTCATTTCTTCTTTTGCAACGCGGCGACGCAGAGCGTGGAAGTGAGCAGCACGAGCACTCGCTACTTTACTCCACCGAACTATAGGGGTCCGCCGCGTCGCGCAGACCGTCGCCCATAAAGTTGAGCGCCAGGATTACCACGATCACGGGAATCGCGGGAATCATCAGCCACGGCGTGAGGGCGATAGCCTGTACGTTTTGGGTGGCTTGGAGCAGCACGCCCCAGCTGATGGCGGGCGGGCGCAGGCCGAGGCCGAGAAAGCTCAGGGCCGTCTCGCTGATGATCATAAAGGGGATGGCGAGCGTGGCCGAGGCGATCAGGTGGCTGTAGAAGGAGGGAACCATGTGGCGGAAGATAATGCCCTGCCAGCGCGCGCCGGAGACGAGCGCCGCCGTTACAAAATCCTCCTCGCGCATGGCCAGGAAGCGACCGCGTACCACACGCGCCAGATCCGTCCACGCAAAGAGCGAGACGATCACGGTGATGGCGAAGTAGAGCTGCAGGATCGACCAGTCCGCCGGCAGCGCAGCGGCGAGGCCCATCCACAGCGGGATCGTGGGAATCGAGCGGATGATTTCGATCACGCGCTGGATGATGTTGTCCAGGATGCCGCCGAAGAAGCCGGAGATGCCGCCCAACACAATGCCCAGCGCCAGGCTCAGCGTCACGCCCAGCAGACCAATCGTCATCGAGGTGCGCGTGCCGTAGATGATGCGCGAGTAGAGGTCGCGCCCCTGGGCGTCCGTGCCGAGCAGGAAGATCGTCTCCTCGGCGCGGTCTGCTTCGGGGTTGGCGACGCCAAAAAGGTGGCGGTCGCTGGGGATCAGCCCCAAAAATTTATACTCGAAGCCGCGGGTAAAGAAGGCCAAATCGGTCTTGATCGAGCAATCCTGGACGTAGGTTTTTTGCAGCGTGTACTCATCGCGCGCGCCCGCGATGCCGCAGGTGTGCAGCCGAAACTGGCCGTTGTCAAAGAGGTAGATTGGCTGCGGCGGCACGACGGCGCGCGCCGAGCGCCCCTCGCCCGGATCGCCAATGGCGAGAAAGCCCGCGAAGATCGTCGCCAGGTAGAAGATGGCGACAACCACCGTCGCCACCATGGCGATTTTGTGCTTTTTGAAGCGCCACCACATCAGCTGGCGCTGGGTCGCTACGCTCAGCCGATCTTCGACGGTTGCGCCCTCGGCATCGGGCGGTGCGTTTAGCGGCGTGATGATGGGTGAACTCATAGGGGGTAAACAACGTGTTGAAGAAAATTGGCGATTAGAGATTGGTAATTAGAGATTGGGCGGCAACACACCCAACCAATCTCTAATTACCAGTCTCTAAAGTAAAGTTGCGTCGAGAACAGGAGTTTGAGGAGCCAGTGACAGTCACTGTCCAGACAAAACGGGGCAAGCTGTTCAGCTATGGACAGTGACAGTCACTTAGGCTGCGAACTCTTGCTTTCATTTTGCACGCACTTTAGTCTCTAATTCAGCGGTGGAACTTAACTCATCCGCACCCGCGGATCGACGATGCCGAGCAGAATATCCGACAGCAGCGTGCCGATCACCGTCATCACGCCGATCAGCAGGATGATGGCGCCAGCCAGGAACATGTCCTGCGAGAGCAGCGAGCGCAGCAGCACCGGCCCCAGCGTGGGCAGGCTGAGCACCACCGAGACGATCACGCTGCCGGAGACGAGAAAGGGCAGGATGTAGGCCGTGATGCTGATGATGGGATTGAAGGCGAGGCGCACCGGGTATTTGAGAATCAGCTGCCACTCGTTCATGCCCTTGGCGCGCGCCGTGGTGACGTAGGGCTTGCGCAACTCGTCCAGCAGGTTGGCGCGGGTGATGCGGATCAGCGAGGCCGTGCCCGCCGTGCCCAGCACGATAATCGGAATGATCATGTGCTGCAGCAGGTCGAGCACGCGGCCGATGCTCCAGGCGGCCGCGGCATATTCTTGGGAGAAGAGCCCGCCCACGCTAAAGTTAAACTGATCCCACGCCACATACATCAGCACGAGCGCAAAGAGGAAATCCGGAATCGCCAGACCGGTGAAGCCGATGGTGGTCGCCACGTAATCCAGCAACGAATATTGGCGCACGGCGGAGAGAATGCCAATCGGAATGGCGACGACCCAGATAAAGATCAGGCTACCTAGCGCCAGCAACACCGTCAGCAGCAGCCGCTCGCCGATCACTTCGTTGACGGGAATCCGATACTGAAAGGACATGCCAAAGTTGCCCTGCATCACCTGCCACATCCATTTTCCATATTGAACGTAGGCTGGCTCGCCCAGCCCAAAATACTCGCGCAGCGCCTGCGCTTCCTCCGCGGAGACTTCGTCGCCCTGCGCCTCCAGCGAGGCAATGTACGAGGTAACGTAATCGCCGGGCGGCAGCTGGATGATAATAAACGAGAGGATGGAGACCGCGAAGATGGTGAGCAGCCCGTAGAGGATGCGTCTGGTAAAATAGCCTGCCATTTAACTGTCCTTAGTAGGCGCTGCCTTTAGCTGCGCAATCATCACCCGCCCCTTCGGCTAGTCAAAGCGAGGGGGCGGGCACTCTTCGTGCGGCTTGTGGCCGCACTTGGTATCTGCTCTATTCCGTCATCTCGAAGAACTGCTCCGGATAGCCGTTGCCCGGCGTCTGCGCGTAGACAACCCACTCCATTGGCTTGGGCACGTTGCGCACGTTGTTCTTGATCAGCGTGGTGTAGACGGGGATATTCACCACCATGCCCAAACGCGCTTGGTTGTCGCACATGATTTCCGTGCCTTCGATGTAGAGCTGCTGACGCAGATCGGCATCCGGTTCCTGGATGGCCTCCCAGTGTTTGGCCACCATCTCCTTGATCCATTCTGGACCATCGTACTCGGCCGGGTCGGGGTTGGGCGTGGCCGCCCAGACGGCGGCAATGGGCGCCCAGCGCGAACTGGGAAGCAGCCGATCCGAGACGGCGGGGTTCCACTCGCCCGTCTCAAACATGTTCATCATCGGCTCGTTGGCTTCTGAGCGCTCGATCCAGAGGCTGCGCTCCACCGGGTTGACCGTCATCTGCACGCCAACGCTTTCGGCCCACGTTTGGGCGACCCGCTCGGCAATGCTTGGATAGTCCAGGAAGGCGCCGCTGACGGCGTCGATGCGCAGAACCAGCCGCTCGCCGCTGGGCAGCAGGCGGAAGCCCTCGCTGTCGCGCTGATCCAGACCCAGCCCATCGAGGATTTCGTTGGCCTCATCCGGCGCGAAGCGACCAAACTCTTCGTCCCAGCGGTCGCTGTTGAAGAAGGGCGGCGTGTCCGCGGGGCAGAAGGAAGATTCCGTGCCCACGCCCAGGAAGAAGGTCTCGTTGATTTCATTGCGCTCAATGGCCAGCGAGAGCGCCTTGCGGAAATCGCGGTTGCGCAGCAGCTCGCCAATCTCTGGGTCTTCGTTCCAATCCTGGCTAAAGGCGATCTTGGCGGGCTGGCGCGTGCTGCTGCCCCAGAAGTCCACAAAGTAGTTGCCCTCGGCTTCGTTGTCGCGGATCACCGGCAGCTTGGAGAAATCGATGTGGCGACCCTGGATGGTGTAGTTGCCCGCGATGGCGCGCAGGTTGAGCACCTCCAGCTCCTCCACCAGCTCCAGCGAAATCTGGTCAAAGTAGGGCAGCTGGTTGCCTTCGGTGTCCACGGCCCAGAAGAAGGGATTGCGCTCCAGCACATACTCGGTGTCGGCAATGCGCGTAATCGGCTTCCACGGCGTCATCACCGGTGTATCCATATTCATGGCGGCATCGTTCTGGTTGAGGAAGTAGAGGTGCCAGTTCTCAAAGCCAGCTTCCTCGGCCTGGGCGTTGGCCTCTTCTTCGCTAATAAAATCTGGGTGGAACTGCTCCAGATAGTGGCTGGGGGCAAAGAGCCCGCCACCCGTGCGACCGCTCTGGAAGTGTCCGTTGACGGTGTTGCTGGACATGGTCTCTGGCCAGGAGGGGAAGGGCTGGGCAAAGGTGATCGTAAAGGTGTAGTCGTCCACCTTCTCGAACTCGGCCAGTTCCCCGCCCCACTGCATAAACCAGGGCGGCGTCGGCACCAGCAGTTCGTTGCTCAGAATGTGCTCGCGCCAGAAGATGTAGTCATCGGCGGTGAAATCATCGCCATCGGACCATTTGATGCCTTCGCGCATGTGGAAGGTCCACTCCGTGGCGTCGTCGTTGGCTTCCCAACTCCGGAGCGTGCGCGGGCGCAGCTCGCTGGCGCCGGTGTTCCAGAAGATGCCGTAGTCGTTGTTCCAGCGCTCGACGTTCTGGCGATCACCGGGACCGGTAAAGGCGCGGCGCAGCGTGCCGCTGTATTGGCCAATCATCTCCGCTGGCTCGATGACCAGCGGTTCGCTGGGCACGCGCTCTTCCACGGGCGGCAAGTCGCCCGCTTCGACCATCTCGGCCAGCATCGGCGCTTCTTGGAACGAATCGGGTACGGTCTCGACGATTTCGGACCAGCAGGGGCTGTCCAAGGTGCAGCTCTCACGTTGGGCCTGGTAGTCGTTACCGGCAGGAGCGGCTCCGGCGTCGGTGGCGTCGGTGTCGCCTTCCCCAGCATCGGCTTCGGCGGGGGCGGCTGCATCGGGCGCGGCCTCCTCCGGCGCGGACGGCGAGCTACAGCTCAGGGCAAGCAAGGCGACAAGCATTAAAATGAGGGGAAGCAGACGGGTCGATCTGGAAAACGAGTTTCTGCGCAACATGGGGGGTTCCTCCTAGATGGATACAGCTTTGGTATACGGGATTAAAGGGTAATCCCTTTATGTGTAGATTGCGGTGGAGAGCTGAACGAATAGCAGGTGAACGCGCGGTAGAATGCTGGAAGGTGTCAGCCGCGCTCTCTTCGCCGAATTAGCGCGCCGAATTAGCGCAACGGTGGGAGTTGAGCAGAATCGCACCCAGCGCGGGCGAAGCAGTGGTTGATTTGATGGAGAGCGACCTTGTACCGATCGACTCTCGTGCACAAACGTTGGAACTGGGACAACTTAGTTTTTACAGAGTGGATGTTTCAATACTATCAACTTGCTTGAAATGTGTCAAGCGCAATTTTTGAGCCTCTGTTTCTTCTCCAGAAACAAAAGAGGGGCACGTCGCGACGTGCCCCTCTTTTGGGATGAAGTCATGCTCTTAAATCGCTTGCGTTGTTGCTCCAGCGAAATTAACCTAAATTGGCCCAGTGAATATACTCACCCGTGAGCGCCATGCCTTGAGCTAAGTCAAATTGCGGGACGTAGCCAAGTTGATCACGCGCTTTGCCGATGTGCACGTGTGTCTGGGCGGCGTAGAGCGCCAGCAGCGTCTCATTGGGCACGTGGATCGGCTTCTGCACCGGGGCGGGCTGGCTGCTGCCCCCCCGTCGGTTTTGCTGTCCGGGGCCAAGCAGACGCGTCTTCAGCTTGTTCCGCTGCGAGCGGGGCAGCACCCGCTTGGCGACCTGCACGGACAAGCGCACGGGCGGCGACTTGAGCACGCTCGATCGCACCGCGGGCTGGCGCAGCAGTTGACGCAGCCCCGCGCTCGCGCCCGTCTGCTTCACCTGCGCCTGCTGCATCTGCACTAACTTCTGCTTGCTCACCTCGACCGTGGACTCCACGCCCAGCACCGTCTCGAACGCGCCGTAGAATTCGCGCCACGAAACGGGCACCGCGCCCGAAATCAAGTAAATTTCTCCGCGCGCCTCGGGCTGCACCGCCGCCAGCAGCATCGCCTGTACGACATCATCAACGTAGACGGCGTTGGCGCAGCCGCTGCCGCCGTTGACAAGCGGCACGCGCCCCGTCTGCAAATCCGCCGCGGGCTTGTCCGTCCACGCCTTGCAGAAGGGGCCGTAGACAATCGTCGGCTGAAGCACAACGGCGGGCAAGCCCTTGGTTTGGTGATACTCCAACACCAGCTTTTCCGTGGCGCGCTTGGCCTGCGTGTAGGGGTGATCGGAGGGCTGGTGGGGCGTGCGTTCGGTCAGGTCGCCGTCCAGGGTAGGGCCGTAGACGGCAAACGAGCTGAGGTGCACAAATCCTTTCACGCCCGCATCCAGCGCGGCCTGGCAGATGTGGTGGGTGCTGCTTGATGCTGCGGCCATCTGCTTTTTGCCCATGCCGGTGGGGTGGGCACAGTGGAAGACGTAGTCGCAGCCCTCCACGGCGCGACGCACCGCGGCTTCGTCGGTAATATCGCCGGGGATAATTTCCAGCGGGAAGCGGCCCAGCCGCGCCGCCCGTCGCACGTCGCGCACGAGCACGCGTACCTCTGTATGATTTGGGGCCGTGCCCGCCAACCCTTCGGCCAGCATCAGCGCCTCCACCAGCCGCCCACCAATAAAGCCACTGCCGCCGGTAACGAGCACGCGCGAACCTTGAAGCATCATGCCGCCACCTTTTGTTGTCGTAAATTTTGTTGTAGCAGATTATCGAATATCGACGTTTCCACCCACGGCAGGGCAAGCGGCTGGCGCGCAGCATAGCAGGCCTCGATCAGCGCCATTGATCGGCGCGCTTCTTTACCCGACACGACGGTGGGTTGCTCGCTGCGCACGGCAGCCAAGAAATCATCGTGCTGGGCAACAACCAGATCGCTCGCGCTCTGTTCGGCCAGCGCAACCTGATCCAACGCGGACTGGTTTAGCCCGGCCTGCCCGCGCAGGGTGGCGCCGCTTTCGGTGAAGCGCAGCGTTACTTCGTTGCGCATCAGGTGCACCTCCAGCTCGGCCCGCTCGCCGCGCAGAATGGCCGTATTGCGCAGGTCGCGCGTGCGGCTCATCTCGACGATGCCCGTCGCGCCGTTCTGCATGGTGATGTGCGCCTCGCAGTCGGCCTCGACCCCCCAGCGCGGATCACCGCTGCGCTCCTCAGCGCAAAAGCTGTCGTCGCGGTAGGTAAAGCTTTCCGCGTCACCCAGCCACCAGAGCAGCTGGTCGAGCGTGTGCGCGCCCAAATCGATAAAGACGCCACCGCCCGCCAGCTCGCGGCGCAGGAAGAAATCGGTGGTAATGCCCCAGTTGAAGACAAAGCCGTTGCGGATGTCGAACGACTGGATGGGGCCGAGCAGACCGCTCTCCACCGCCCATTTGGCAAAGCGCCCGGCGTGCCCAAAGCGGCGGATCAAGCCCACGGCGAGCACGCGATCCCGCCGCTTGGCAACCTCGATCATCGTGTCGCACTCGGCCACGGTCAGCGCCATCGGCTTCTCGACGAGCACGTGAACGCCAGCTTCGAGCAGGGCAGTGGTCGCCGGTGCGTGCAGGTGGTTGGGCAGGCCGATGATGGCGGCATCTATGGGTAAGTTGGCGCTGGGCAGCTCGCGGTAGTCGTGGAGCACGGTGGGCACGTTGAAGCGCTCGGCCAGCGCCCGCGCCCGCTCGGCGTTGCGCTCGACAAGCGCCACCACGCGGCAGTCGCTCCGCCGCAGCAGGTTGGGCAGGTGCTGCCGCTCCACGATTGCGCCGCAGCCCACCACGGCAACATTAAGCAGGGGCAGGTTGGCCGTTTGCATATTGGGCACAGGCTGTTTAGTTGGCACAGGCTGTTTAGTTGGCATAGGCTGCCTCCTGATTTGAAGAGGCCACGCGCACGATGCCGCAGTCCGTCGTGCGCATTTCGTCTTGGTAGGCCAGGTGGCGATATACGCGAATGTAGCGCTGGAGCAGCAGCTGGAAGCTGTACTCCTGCACCACCATCTCGCGGCAGCGCTGCCGCATTTGCGTGCGCAGCGCATCGTCCTCCAGCAGCTGAACAACTCCTTGAGCAAAGCCCTCCGCATCTTCCGGCTCGGCCAGCAGACCCGTCTCGCCGGGGCGCACGTGATCGGGCACGCCCCCAACGCGGAAGGAAACCACCGGCGTTCCACAGGCTTGGCTTTCGATGGAGACGAGGCCAAACGTTTCGGCCCGCGTGGGAAAGAGGAAGAGATCGGCGGCGGCGTAAGCCATGGCCTTGCTGCTTTCATCCTTCAGGTAGCCGAGGTTTACCGCCTCCATTTCGGCCGCCTCGGCCAAGCCTGCGCCGCCGTGTCCCATGGTCAACAGCACGGTTTCTGCACGCAAGCTGGCTGGCATGGCCCGCAGCGCTTTCACCAGCAGATCGACGCCTTTGCGATGGCGGTTCAGCCGGTGGGCAGCGGTAAACAGGACGCGCTTGCCCGTGGGAATACCCAGCTGCCTCCGGCAGATTTCCTGGTCCCTGGGGTAAAAGATATCTGTGTCAACACCGTTGGGAATCAGGTAGAGCGGATACTTGCCGATGATGCTCTGCCGAGCCATACTCATCACGTGATAGCTGGGCACAACAAAGGCGAGGTTGGCGTTGGCATAGGACCACTTCTTGAGCAGCCACTCAAGCCTTGTCGCATCGCGCTGTACGGGGGGCTCAACGTCTAGATGTGGGCAGCGGCCGCAGCCCGTCTGCCAGCGCTGGCACTCGAAGGAAACGGTGCAGTGGCCGGTGAGCGCCCAGATGTCGTGCAGGGTAAAGAGGGCGGGTTTCCCCCTTGTCAGGTAAGGCAGCGATAGGTAGGAAAGCGTGCGAGAATGGATGCCGTGAAAATCCAGGACGTCGGCGTGGCGATACAGCTTGGTATGTTTGACTGAAAAAGAGCTGAGTAAGTGAATATCGTTGAGGCCGAGGGGTTTAGTCACGCGGCGCAGCGCATAATCCACCTTGCCCGGGCGCGGTAGCCGGTGGACGTGTGGCGAATTAAAGTCACCTTTGCGGCAAAGAATGTCGGCCTCTACGCCCGATTGGCGCAGCGCATTGTGCAATCGCCGCATGGCAATACCGCCGCCGCCGCCGTTGGAGCCGTCGCCGATATGGATTTGTAAAATGTTCATATACTTTTCTATTCTGACGTCTGCACTGAGAATGTGCGGAAGAAAACAGGTGTGCCTTGTGCAGGGACCCTTTCATAGCATAGATAAAACAGCATAGATAGCAAACGCTCCGCCGAATGTGACTGGTGTCATCCCGGGAGCAAGCTTTGATCTACACTATTTTCTACGCTATTTATGGTACGGCACCGGGAGGACTGGCACCTTATTTCAACAGAGTAAGGGAAAAGTAGTAGTTGGGAAGCGCTACCGCAGGAAAGTCAAGTACAAAACGCGCGTCGTTCGTCGTATCACGCTCGACGTGTATTATACTATCGCCTCTAAAGTCGCAGCATTACAAAATCCTTACAGTTTTTGTTGCACAATCGCTAGAAGCGGTGAGCTTACTTTGAAACAGGTTGATTCAAGAAGGCTCAAAGTCTGCAAAGCGAGCCCTTCTCTAACCGGACCACTGTCTTCTTTGTAGATATGCCGGCTCTTGAACTGGCTTAGGTGTAAGGCGTTTTGTTTGTGGGAGCGTTGTTTATAGAAGCATCGGGCAGTGGGTCTGGCGGGCGGCGGCGTTCTCGACGCGCGCGACGGATGTCGCCGATGACGGCGGCGGTAACGCGGCGGAATTCGCGGCGCTGCGCTCGGCCCCACAGCGGCTGACGATTCTCCTCAAACTCCGTCAGTTCGGCGTAAGCGCGCAGCACGCGCGGCCAATCCACCGTGCGGCGGTAGATGAGGTAGCGCGGCTCCCAGGTGGGGCGAAACTTCTCCTTGTAGTTGCGCAATCCCGCCGCGTTGAAGTAGTTGTCCAAGTAGCGCGTTAGCCGGTAGAAGGCCTTTTCCTCCAGCGAGGCGGATTCATCCGGCGGCAGCTCAATGATGGGGGCGTCGCCGAGGCTGATATAGCGCACGCCCTGTTCGCGGTGCAGTTCGAAGAGCTTGACGAAGAGGAAATCCATAATGGCGCGCGGCCCATCGGGATGAAAACGCATCATGTCCAGCGTGGCCGTTTCGGGCGCATAGGAGGGGATGAGGTTGACAAAGCCTAACATGACGCCATCAGCGGTTTCAGCGTCGCTCCGGTTGCTGTCAAAGGCGGCCAGCAGGGGCGTGTTGCGGGCGTAATCGGGCGTAAAGTAGCCCATCATAAAGCGCCGCTCGCGCCGACCGTTGGCCAGCCATGCCTCCGACACCACGCGCGCCTGTTCCACCACCTCGTCCGGCACGGGGGCATCAAAGAAGCGTGTGCGCACGCCATCGTCCCGCATTCCGTTGAGCACTTTGCGGTAGTACTTGCCCGCTTTGCC
Source organism: Caldilineaceae bacterium (assembly GCA_965213535.1). Lineage (GTDB taxonomy): Bacteria > Chloroflexota > Anaerolineae > Caldilineales > Caldilineaceae > JBCCFC01. The sequence continues at coordinate 2,432,542 of OZ243888.1, read as the reverse complement.
AATCAGCGTAAAGCTCTCCAGATCAACAACCGCCTCTTCGCTGGCTTTGAAGACGCGAAACTTTTGGGCGCGGTAGAGGTCGAGAAAATCCGGTAGCACCTGGTGAAAAATGGGCAACCAGCCCCGCTGTCGGCAGTGGGCCAGAAACAGCGCCAGCGTTTCTGCCATTTCCGCTTCGGGCGCAACGGGATCGCCCAGCACCAGCACCGTGGGCGGCCGGGTACGCTGGCTTATGGCGTAGGCTACAAAACCGTTGCCGGAGGGGGTGAAAAAATGCTGCTTATCCGGCCACAGCTTAAAATAATCGTTGCTCGACCTTCCGTAAAGGCGCAGCAACTCCGCGGCGCGGGTGAGGTGGGGTACATTATCGGGCATCACGGCTGGGGAGTTTATGGGGTTGTGTAAAATGGGGGAACAGGTCGCTAACGTTATGTTCGACAATATGTTTGACAATCAGAATGTTTGACAATCAGATATCTAGCGACCAGACAATTTGGATAGACGTTCGTTTGGAGAAGTGTCTGGTCGCCGGACATTTCTCACGAACTCAAGCAACAATCAGACGCATGAACAGTTGTCGACGGAATCTAATAACGGCGGCGGTTGGAGCGGGTGAACGCGCCAAAGAGCGCTGCCAAAATCGTGGCGCCGATCAGCGTCCACACAATGGGAAAAGATTCGCCGTTGATGGTGATGACTAGAATATCCGGCAGATTGAGCTGCTGCGCCAGCCACGTACCCACGATAGCCCCAAAGAAGCCCAGGACAACCGAAACCAGCAGGCCGCCGCGAGAGCCAGCAATCACCTGCCCCAGCGCGCCAGCAATGGCGGCAACGACGATCCAAATGATGATTCTTGTAACAGACATAGCAATTTCTCAAAGATTTAGCGCATGATCCGCTCGCCAGCCAGCACGCGGCGAATGGTGCTGATCATGGCCTCGGCGAGCTTGGTTTTGTTTAAGTAGCCGCGCGCCCCAGCTTCGAGCGCACGCTGGGCATAAAGCTCTTCATCGTGGCCGGAAACGATCAGCGTAAAGAGCGCGGGATACTCTGTGCTGATTGCCTGCACCAGCTCGATGCCGTTGATGTCCGGTAGCGAAACATCCACCAACACAAGGTCGGGCGGCTCTTCCGCCTGGGCCAGCCAGGCAAGCGCCTGATTTGCCGTGGATACTGCCTGGCAGAGAACCAAGTCCCCCTCCCGCTCCAGCAGCATCGCATAAGACTGCCGAATCATGGGGTGATCCTCAACAACCAAAATGCGCCACGTTGTGGCTGGCTGCGGACTTGACGGCGAAGAGTTCATCAACAACGCTTGCTTTCTAAGGACGATCTGTAATGACGCTTTCTAAAAGATGCGTTCCAAAAAGGAAACGGATGAGTTGGGCGCGGCGGCAGTCGACGAGTCAACACTGCGCCCAACTCCGCTTCTAACACAAACCAAATGTCTCGACTGTTAGCTAGCAGGACGTCCAATCCCTGCGCCGTTGGGCTGGCCTACTTTACGCCTCAACTGCGTCCGCCGCTTCCAGCTTTTTGCGCAGCTCACCGCTCTGGTACATCTCCATTGCAATATCGCTGCCGCCGACGAATTCGCCTTCGATGTAGAGCTGCGGAATCGTTGGCCAATCCGAAAATTCCTTGATGCTTTCGCGCAGGTCATCGTCCATCAACACGTTGCGCGTTTCGTACTGCGCGTCAAGTGAGTTCAAAATTTGCACCACGCGCATCGAGAAGCCACACATCGGCATCTCCTTTTCCCCCTTCATGTAGAGCATCACCTTGTTGCTCTTTACATCCTGCTGAATTTTCTGCTTCATGTGGTCTGACATGTTTCTTTCTCCTTTATTTTGATTTCTTAATTGCCAATCAAATGCTCGTACTGGCCGCGCTGCTGCGCCCACTTTTCTGGCGTAAAAGTCTTGAGCGCCAGGGCGTGCACTGTGTTGCTGCCCAGCTCCGCCTTGAGCGCGTTCATTACCATCCTGTGCTGATTCACCAGCGACATGCCTTCAAACGCCGGACTAACGACAATTGACTCAAAGTGCTGGCCGTCCTGCATCGGGTCCAGCACGTAGGCCGTCGCTTCCTCCAGCGCGGCTTCAATGGTCTGCTTGATCTTCTCCTGCATCGAATTTCCTCGGCTCTCCAAGTGGCGGTACAATCGCGGGGCGGCTGCGCCCACAGTAAAATTTGTTGTGCTGGCTTTTATTTTAGAAGATTGAGCCACTGTTTGCAAGAAGAATGCCTACAGTATGGGGCTCGTTGGCATCTGGCCCGCTGCCGAATTTTTACGCTTTGACCCTCCTCCAAGGATCATTTGTCACCATGCTCACTTTTTCTCACAGTAGCATCACGCTGCCCGATGGGGCACGGGTCGCCTATCTGCACAACTTGGCCAATCCCCCGGTACCCCCCCCAGCACCCCCCCCAGCACCCCCCCCGGGCGACGCTGGCTCGGCGTTCAATACCAAACCGCCGCTGCTGCTGCTGCACGGCTTTACCGGCACGGCGCAAACACACATGGCTCCGCAGCTCAAAGCCTTTGCCAATTATCCGCTCATCGCCCCCGATTTGCGCGGTTACGGTGCAAGCCAGCCCCCCCACCGCGATTTCCCCGCCAATTTCTACGCGCGCGACGCCAGCGACGCCGCTACGCTGCTCGACCACCTGCGCGATCAGGGCGCGCTACCGGGCGCGCTGCCGGGCGACCAGCGCGTCGTCGTGCTTGGCTTTAGCGATGGGGCCGAGAGCGCGCTGCTGCTGGCGGCCCAGCGACCTGAGCTCGTCTGCGGTGTCGTCGCCTGGGGCGTCTGCGGCGTGATCTCAGCGGCGATGGTCGAGAGCGTGCAGCGCTGGTTGCCCGCCGATCCAGCGCGGGATTACTGGCAGCAGCGTGCCGAATGGCGTGAGGAAATCGTCACCCAGCACGGTTCGGAGCAGTTTGCGCCCATGATCGAAGGCTGGGTTCGGGCTGCGGCGGCGATCTACGAGGCGGGCGGCAACATTTGTCTAGATGAAGCGGACCGCATTGAATGCCCCGTGCTGCTGCTCAACGGTGTGGGGGAAATCGGCAACCCGCCAGCGGACGTTCAGGCCCTGAAAGCGCGCATTCCGCAAAGTCGCCTCGAATTTGTCCCCAACAGCGGCCACGCCATCCACGAAGATCAGCCGGATGCCTTCCTGTCGCTTGTGCAGGCGTTTCTGGCGGAAATTGATCAAGCAGATTCGTAGTCAACGCGCAAGAAGTTACCCATGAAGGGTACGAAGAGCGCAAAGGAAGAGAGAATGCAGGCTTTTCTTTGTGTTCCACGTGGATCAATCTTTGAAAATCTCGACCTAACTGGGTTTTACAAAATTTTGTGACTTTCCTCCGACGATTTCATCTGCCCACATGGTGGGGCGGCCGACGACACCGCCTGTACACGGTGATGGTGTTTCTCGTGCTCGCTTCGCTGGACAATTCGGCACGCACCGTCTTTCCGCCGCTCTACGCCGTGATGGCGCGCGGCCTAAACGTAACCGAGGCGGCCCTCGGCGCGGTGACGGCGACCAGCATTCTGGTGGTGGCCTTGGCGAGCGTGCTGTGGGGCTACGGCGGCGACCGCGGACCGCGCGGCAGCCGCAAACGGCTGCTGCTGATCGGCACAATCGTCTGGAGCAGCGCCACGCTGTGGACGGCGCTGGCCCCAAGCTACACCCAAGTGTATCTGTCGCAGGCGGTCAAGGCCGTGGGGATTGCGGCAATTGGCGTGGTGGGCTACAGCGTGATCACCGATCTCGTGTCGGCCAATCGGCGGGCGCTGATGTTGAGCGTGTGGGGCGTTTCACAGGGGGTGGGCGGCGGCGGCGGCGGGGCCTTTCTAGCCAGCACCGTCGGCGCGTACAACTGGCGCTTGCCTTTTATGATTATTGCCGGGGCGGGCTTTGTCTTTGCGCTGCTCTTTCTGCTTGCCTACGAGCCGCGCCGCGGGCAGATGGAGCCGCAGATTGCTGGCTCCATCGCCGCGGGCCGCGACTACACCTACCGCATCCACTTCCGCGATCTGCGCGACCTTCTGCGCGTGCGCACCAACGTTTGGCTCCTGCTGCAGGGATTGATCGTGACGGTGGGGCTGGGCGCGCAAATTTGGCTGCCCCGCCTCTTTATCTCGCGCATCGAAGTGCTGGGCTACGGGCTGGAGACGGCGACCGTGGTAGGCAACTTTATCTCGCTGATCTTTCAGGTTGGCGTTTACGGCGCAATACTTGGCGGCTGGCTGGGCGACCGCTGGCAGCGCCGCAACTTGCGCGCCCGCGCCTGGATTGGCGCTATCGGCCTGCTGGGCGCAATTCCCTTTCAGGTAGCGCTCTACTTCCTACCCATCCGCAGCCTCACGCTCACGGCGGCGGGTGACGCCACGAGCGCGGGCATTCTGCAAACGGTGGGCGAAACCTTCATCGCCGTCTTTAGCAACGGCTCGCTGGTGCTCGCCTTTGGGCTGGCGCTGATCTCCGTGGTGCTGCTCACGCTGGATGCGCCCAACCGCGCCGCGCTCTTTGCCGAAGTCAACCCGCCGGAGCATCGCGCCACCATTATCGGCATTGGCGCGCTGCTGGGCGGTATTGGTCTGTCGCTGGGCAATTACCTGGCGGGCGTCACCTTTGTTTTTCTTGAAGCGCAACTGCCGCCGCCGCTCAACTACGCCTGGGGCTTGGCGGTCTTTCAGCTCTTTCTGATCCCCGCGGGGCTCTGCTATTTGATGGCCGCCCGCAGCACCCCCACCGATATTATCGCCGTGCGCGATTTGCTAGACGCCCGCGGGCGCTTGCTGGCGGAGGGGGAAGGTCTTACAGACGTTGTGCCCACCGCGGCGCATAATGGCTAAGCAAATTTAGATGATTTGCTCCTATCGTCGGCGGACGATGTAGCGACCACCCGCGTGAGTCTGCGCCGACCAACAGAATAATATCGATGCGACTCCCGCCGCTGATTACGGCGGTGGTGAACCGCGTCCAGCGAAAGGAAATTTATGGCCCAGCAATATAACAATCCCCCCGAAATGCAAATCGATAAGGACAAGACTTACTTGGCCACCGTCGAAACAAACCAGGGGACAATCGAGGTGGAGCTCTACCCGGAGAACGCGCCCAAGACGGTTAACAACTTTGTCTTTCTCGCGCGCGAAGGGTTTTACGACGGTATCAGCTTCCACCGAGTGATTCCCGATTTCATGATCCAGGGCGGCGACCCGACGGGAACCGGTCGCGGTGGACCCGGCTACAAGTTTGAGGATGAGACGAAGGGCAACCCGCTCGTGCACGAGCGCGGCTCGCTCTCGATGGCGAATGCCGGCCCCAATACCAACGGCAGCCAGTTTTTTATCGCCCACTCGCCCCAGCCTCACCTGGACGGCAAGCACACGGTCTTTGGCAAGGTCGTCAACGGCCTGGACGTGGTGGATTCGATCAAGCAGGGTGACAAGATGGAAAAGGTGACGATTAGCGAGAAGTAGGGCTGCGTTACGCTAATTCAAAGCAGAAGAGGCACGGGAAGATGGTACGCCATCTCCCCGTGCCTCTTCTGCTTTCAGCAGCTTGATGAACCGCTCAAAGCGTGCAGTCGTCTCGTGTAAATGGGGATAGTGCTCGGACAGAAGCGAAGCTGGCGTAGCGCGAGACGAATGCGTAAAGCTGTTGAGCGAGCGAGAGCCAATCGGCGGGGCAATTCGGCCCCGCCGCAGCGCCTGCTGCAAAGAGCGAGCGCACAAGGGTCTTACTCTTCCAGGGGTCCCGTCCCCGCCACTTGCGAAGCAGGCGACACTGGCCACACAACGGATGCCGTCATCTCCTCGTTCCCGCCCCCGGAAAGTTGAATAAAATGCAGCGGGAAATCGGGCCACTGGTGATAGCGCTGGAGCGATGCCTCTGCGTCCTCTGTTTGTTCCGTGGGGAAGAAGTAGCGGCCCGACGCCAGTTCGAGATCGGTGGCTTCCAGTGCATCGATCAGCGCCTCCCCCGCCACCGACTGTGCCTGCTCAACCGCAGCCGCCATCAGGTAGAGGGCGTCGTAGCTCTCAAAGGCGTGGGCGGGGGGCCACCCATTGCTTTGGGCGTTGCTCGTCTGCTCAGCTTGGGCATCGCCTTGCGACTGGGCAAGCTGCGCAAAGTAATCTTCGGCAAAGTACGTGGCGGACGAATTGGCCGTTGACTGCCAAGGGCCGACGTGGAAGGTGACTATATCATGGACGCGGTTGCCACCTTCCCAAATGCTCTGCTCCAGCGGATCAACGCTGACCGAGACGGTGGTGCTGTGCGGCGGCGTTAGGCCCGCGCTCACCAGCGCAGCGTGCAGCGGCAGCAGCGTGCGACCATCCACGTTGAGCAGCACAAGTTGGGGCCGCTGCGGCAGCGTGATCACGCGCGCCACCAGCGATTCAAAGTTTTCCTGTCCGGCGTCCACTTCAAACATGTGAACTTTTACGTCCATCTCACCGAACCAGCTTGTCAGCAGAGTGGTGCGCCCGTTAAAAGCGGAGTGTCTCGTGGAGACGATCAGGGCCTGTGGAGATTGGGTGCTGCCTTCCCCGTTTTCGCTGCGCCGCGCTTCCACCGCGGAAGCGAGCCACGCTCGGTAACCAGCGCGCACCATGCCCACGCTGGGGCCAACGCGAAACACTTCGGGGCGCTCCGGCGAGAGCAGCACATCGCTAGACGCGCGCGCCACGATAAGCGGCACGCCATATTCGTGAGCCACTTCGGCCACCGCCAGCGCCACGTCGTCGTGATAAATCCCCACCAGGCCAATGGCGCATTCCTGCTCGATAAGCTCTCGGGCTACCGCCTGCGCGTGGGCTGCCGTGCCCCGCGTGTCTCGCACGCGAATCTCAATGGGCACCGGCAAACGACCGAGCCGATTGATGTGGGCTTGAGCCACTTCGAGTGCGGCCTGCATTTCTGCGCCCTGTGCCGCCGCCCCCGGCGCGCTCAACGGAACCAGCCCGCCAATCACAATCGAGGCGGGCGACGTGGGATCGGCTGCCGCCTGTGCACCGCATCGGGGAAGCCACGCAACAGAGCGCGGCTCCGGCGCAGGCTGCGCTTCATCTGTGCCGGGCGTACTGTTGGGGGGGCCATGTACCAGCGCCCCATAGACTACCGTGCCCTTATCCGTTTCGGTAGTCGCCGGGCCAACCGCCGTCGCTTCCGTTGCAGCGGGCGTCGCGAGCGACAGCAGCTCTTCCCACGGCAGCGCACCGATAAAGCTCATGCCCCCCGTGTTGGACGCTGCATTGGGTACTGCATTAATTACCGGATTGGGGGCGGACGGAATCGGCGATGAGGGGATAATGGAGCGCGCACGCACGGAATCCGCTGCGTTGATTATCAGCAGCGTGAGTAGGCAAATAAAAATAAAGAAGCTAATCAGTCGCGCGTGGCGGCGATGCCAAGCAGCAGCGAGGCTGCGGATGGCGCGCGGCTGTTGTGCGGGGGTATTCACAAAAAAGGCCCGGCTTTACCTGAGTCAGTTTGTATCTAAATCTACCAAAAGCAGAAGTGTATCGATGGAGGCGAAGGCCAGATCAAAGCCTCACTCAAAGCGGTTGCAAAGGAGATTTCATTTACAAAGGCAGAGGGCACAACCGCTTTTACCAATGGGTAGTTTATCAGGAGTAGGGCGAAGCGTCAAACATCGTAGTCTGTGCGTCTGAAATATACGTTGATTTATCGAAGGCAAAACGCCACATTGTTTTCTGAATATCGAGGCCGTTTGGAAATTTGTTTCGGCAAAGTTGAAGGCGCGTTCAAGATGAAACTACGGTGAGAACAAGAGTCTTGGAGACAGCGACAGATACTGTCTAAGCAAAATGGGTCAAGCTGTCTGGCCGTGAAAAGTCACGGTTGCTTAAACCGCAAACGGCTGTTCTCATTTTGCACGCACTTTAGCTCGACCCGCGCTGTCGTTCTGCTCACGGCGAAGTCGACGAAGCGGCGCGTCTGACAGCGCGCCAGAGCTGGCGCGCCAGCCAGGAGCACGTGCCGCCCACAAGCATCAGCGGCACGCCCGCGATCAGCAGCCAAATCAGCGCGCCCAAGCCAGCCCGTGCCACCTGGACCAGCACGCCCAGTGCATCGTCGACCGTGCGCAGCGGCGTCCACTTGCGCATCGGTTGCGCAGGTCCGCCGCGCCAATTTGGAGGCCAGCCCCCGCGTCGTCGGCACTGGCTGCGCTTGGCGTAGCGGCAAGATCTGCTGATTCACCCGCCGTGGATTCCACCGCTGTGTTGGCCGCGCTGTAGGCCCGCCCCTGAAGCACGCCGCTGTCCTGTGTGTCCACGGACGCATCAGCGGCCATTTCTTCATCTGCTGATGCGTCGCGCTGCACAACAGACAGGGAGACCCCTGTGCGTCCGCAGCCCACCAAAGCTGTCAAAGTGATTACAAAACAGGCGATGAGTATGCGTTTTATGGGAAGTCCCTAAATTTACGACGACCAATTCTCCAGGAAATCCGCAAAGAGCGTCAGCCCGCCATCGGCAAAGATTGTCTGCCCCGTGATGTACGATGCCTCGTCTGCACATAGAAACGCAATCACCGCTGCCATTTCGTTGGCCTCGCCCGCGCGCCCCATCGGAATGTGGCTGGCGACCTGCTCGCGCTTCTCCGGGTCGTTGATCCAGGCGTCGTTCATCGGCGTCACAATCGCGCCCGGCCCCACGGCGTTGACGCGGATTCGGCGATCCGCATACTCCAGCGCCAGCGTGCGCGTCAGGTTCTGCATCGCCCCCTTGCTGGCCGAATAGCCAATGTAGCCCGGCTTGGGAATCAGCTGGTGCACGCTGCTCACGTTGACGATCGCGCCCGCCTTCTCTTCGTCCAGCAGGTGCTGCAACATTGCGCGGGCACAGAGAAAGGCCCCGCGCACGTTGATGCTCATCACGCGGTCAAAATCAGCAATGTCGTGTTTGTGGGAAGGCGCTTCGTTCCCCGACCCAGCGCTGTTGATGCCCGCGTTGTTGATCAAGAAGTCCAGCCCACCCAACTCGGCGATAGCCGTCTTAAACATCCGCCCGACATCCTCTTCCTTGGAGACATCCGCCTGCACGATGGTGACGCGCACCTCGCGCCCCGTCTCTTTTGCCCCATCCAAAATCTGCTGCTGCGTGTCGCGCGCATTCTCCTCGCCCTTGTAATAGTTGACGACGACATTCGCGCCCAATTTTCCCAAGTAAACCGCCGTCGCTTGCCCAATACCGGAGCTCGCGCCGGTGATAAGTACGTTCTTGCCTGCAATACCGTTCATACAAAGGTCTCCTTAATGAGGTTGGATTTCTTGACGCGGAGAACGCGAAGAGCGCGCAGGGGGCCGCGGAGAGGAGAGAAGTGCCATTTCGAGCGAATGCGAGGAATCTGTTGACAGCAAACCGACCAGCTCTGGTAAACCGATGCAGTTCCACAAACAATTGTGTAGAAATTTCTCCCGATGGCCGGAATGATAACCCGATTCCCTTTGCCACTCCGCGGCCCTCCGCGCCTCTCTCTCCGCCCCCTCCGCGTTGAATCTTCTTACGCCGTTCCAGGAAAACAAACACCGCAGGGGCGAGTCGAGGTGACTGTCACGGCCCTCCATGAGAAAGACTTTCGCCGCTGGCAAATGGGCGTGACTGTCACATCTGACGGTCACGTTGACGGGGTAATCTAACTGTTGGAATGGCCTTACGCTTCTCCCTGCCACATTGTAAACAAATTATTCAGCGACTCCGCCAGCGTCGGGTGTGAGAAAATCCCGTCGCGCAGCGCCGTGTAGGGCAAGTTGCCCATCATCGCCACCTGCAGCAGAGACATGAGTTCACCCCCCTCGATCCCCAGCACCGCCACGCCCAGAATCTGATCCGTTTCCGCCTCGACCACGGCCTTCATCAGCCCCCGTGTTTCGTCTACCTCAATTGCTCTCGCCACGTGGCTCATCGGCATCTTGGCCACGCGCACGTCGCGCCCCTGCTCGCGCGCCTCGCGCTCGCTCAGGCCGACGCGACCGAGCTGCGGGTCCATAAAAACGGTGTACGGCACGAGCCGCCCGCTAATGGATGTGCGGGTGGATGTGTCGCCATCTTCGAGCAAGTTTGTCTGAATGATGCGGTAATCATCGTAGGCAATATGAGTAAAGGCTGGCCCACCCTTCACGTCGCCCAGCGCATAAATGCCTTCGACGTTCGTTTCCAGCCGGTCGTTGGTCTCAACGTGTCCGCGCTTGTCCAGCTTGATGCCGATCTCCGCCAATCCCAGTGAATCTGTGTTCGGCTGTCGCCCAGCCGCAATCAGCAAATGGGAGCCGGTAAGGTCGCGCTCCTCACCGCTCGCTTTGTCCTTGACCGTCAGCACCAGCTCGCCGTCCCCGTTCTGCCGCACGCGCTGCGCCCCGGCGTTGAGCCGCACGTCGATGCCCTCCTCGCGTAGAATCTCGGCCACCGCATCGGCTACGTCCGCATCCTCGCGCGTGAGCAGCTGGTCACCGCGCTGGATCAGCGTCACCTCGCTGCCAAAGCGGCGAAACATCTGCCCAAACTCCACGCCGATGTAGCCCCCGCCCACAATTATCAGGTGCGGCGGGATCACATCGGTCTCCATCATCGTCGTCGAATTGAGCACGCGCCCGCTCTCTGGCCCCTTTTTGACCAATTCGTCCAGCCCATCAATCGGCGGGAAGCTGGGCCGCGCGCCCACGTTGATAAAAATTTTGTCCGCGCGCAGGCGTCGCGTGCCGCCCGCATTCAGCTTGACCTCGATTTCTTTAGTGTCCACAAAGTGCGCGTCACCGTCAATCAGGTCGACATACTCCGCGTTTTGCAGCCGCGAGCGGTTGCCCTCCCGAAAGCTCTCGACCACCTCGCGTTTGCGCACCTGCACCTTGTCCAAATCTACGGAGACGCCGTCGCCTGCTTGTTCGCTAACGTGCACGCCATAGTCCGCCGCACGCCGCGCCAAGTGCGCCACCCGCGCGCTGGCGACCATCGTTTTCGTCGGCGTACAGCCCTCGTTGATACACGTCCCGCCCACGTGTTCGCGCTCGACGATTGCCGTCTCCCAGCCCGCCCCCGCCAGCGCATGAGCCAGCGGATTCCCCGCCTGCCCAGAGCCGATGATGATTGCGTCGTATTGATCTGCCATGGTGATTCTCATTCCTTGCTGTGTATTTGTGCCCACGATTGTCAGGGTGTGCGTTTCTGGTCATATGGACAGGTAATTCTGGTCGATAGACAGAAGCTTTCTGCACAACGGGCGGGTACGATGTTGTTGAAGCCGTTGTAATATCCACACAAGTTTTATGCCGAGGAGACCCAAATGAATCTCTACGAAACACATATCCCTGTCAGCGATTTGGCTCGCTCAATCCGATTTTACCGCGACACTGTCGGGCTGGAATTGGCCTTTGAACAGCCGCACCGCAACATCGCCTTTTTGTGGATTGGTAGCCGCGAGCAGAGCATGTTAGGCATCTGGGGGCCGGGTAGCCCCTATGGCTGGCAAGATGGACAGCGCACCAAGCACCACCTCGCCATCTCCGTGTCGCTCGAAACGCTGCTTGACACGCCGGCAAGATTGCGCTCGCTGGGCGTCGAGCCGCGAGGCTTTGGCAACGAATCTGCCGATGAACCGTCCGTGATTGGCTGGATGCCGTCTGCCCAGCTCTACTTTTCCGACCCGGACGGCCACTCGCTCGAATTTATCACCGTGCTCGACGAAGCGCCCAATCCAGACTTCTTCGGCACGTGGACGGCGTGGCGTCGACAGCGATTTCATCCATGAAGTTCTTCCATCTGAAAAGGTATGATGGAGCGAAAGGTAACTCTGCCTTCCACCCCCTCCTCGCTTTCCCCATCACGGGGAGGGCTAGGCAGGGGTTCTGTCTCCATATACAAACTCGCGTCGCTACCGCGTCAGCCGCTCGCCCGACTGCTGCAATAATTTCGCCACCAGCGCCGTCCACCCCGTTTGATGCGAAGCCCCAAGGCCCGCGCCGTTGTCGCCGTGGAAGTATTCGTAAAAGAGCAGATAGTCGCGCCAGTGAGAATCATCCCGAAACTGGTGAACGCTGCCGTGAACAGGTCGCTTGCCGTCGTCGTCGGCTAGAAAAATGCGCATCAACCGCTCCGAGAGGTCGCACGCCACTTCCCACAGCGTCACCTCATTGCCCGAGCCGGTGGGGCATTCGACCTTGAACTCGTCGCCATAGTAGTGGTGGAAGCGCTGCAGGGCCTCGATAATCAGGTAATTTGTGGGAAACCAAATCGGCCCGCGCCAGTTGGAATTGCCACCAAAGAGTCCGCTGCGCGACTCCGCTGGCCAATACTCTAGCGTGAGCGTGTCGCCATCTGTCTCCAGCGAATAAGGCTCGCGCTCGTGAAATTTAGAAACGGAGCGAATGCCGTGCGGCGAGAGAAATTCGTCCTCGTCCAGCAGATACTTGAGCACGGAGCGCAGCTTCTCCTCTGTCAAAATCGCCAGCAGCCGTCGCTCGCCCAGGCCCGGCTTCTCGACGCTCGCCATGTTGCCCGCCAAGTGGGGGCGGTTGCTGATAAACCAGTTGATGCGGCGGGCAAAGGTCGGCAGCGTCTCCAGCACCTCCGGCTCAATGGTGTCGACCGCGATCAGCGGCAGCAGCCCCACCATCGAGCGCACCTCGATGGGAATGTAGTGGTCATCGTGATTTTGGTGAGGCCCATCGCGCTCCTCATGCTCAAGATAAAGGTGATCGTAGAAAAAACCGTCCTTTTCATCCCACAAGTCGTGCCCGTCGCGGCGGCGCTCGCTCATGGCGCTGGCAATGCGCAGAAAGTGCTCGAAAAACTTGGTCGCCGTGTCCTCGTAGACTTTGTTCTCGCGCGCCAGCTCCAGCGCAATCGTCAACATCGTCAGGCAATAGGCGCCCATCCAGGCCGTGCCGTCCGCCTGATCGAGCCGCGCGCCCGCGGGCATCTCCTCGCTACGATCAAAGACGCTGACGTTGTCCATGCCCAGAAAGCCGCCCTGGAAGACGTTGCGCCCCTCCGCATCCTTGCGGTTGACCCACCAGGTAAAGTTGAGCAGCAGCTTGTGGAAAATTCCCTCCAGCCAGTCGCGATCCGCGCGACCCCAGTGCTTCTGCTCGATTTTGTAGACGCGCCACGCCGCCCACGCGTGCACGGGCGGGTTCACATCCGAGAAATTCCATTCGTAGGCCGGAAGCTGGCCGTTGGGGTGCATGTACCATTCGCGCGTAAAGAGTTCAAGCTGCCGCTTGGCGTAGTCCGGGTCGATCAGCGCAAAGGGCAGCATGTGAAAGGCCGAATCCCAGGTGGCGTACCACGGATACTCCCACTTGTCCGGCATCGAAATTGCATCCAAGTTGTGGAGGTGCTGCCACTCGCTGTTGCGACCGCTTTTGCGGGCGCGCGGCGGCTCCGGCTGCCCCGGGTCGCCGTCTAACCACTGCTCCACGTCGTAATAATAGAGCTGCTTGCTCCACAGCAGCCCGGCAAAAGCCTGCCGCTGAATCCGCCGCGCATCGATGTGCATCTCCCCCTCAAAGCCGCGCTGGATGATTTTGTAGAATTCGTCGGCCTCGTCCCGGCGCTGCTGCAAAATGTCGTCGAAACCCACAAAAGGCTGGGTCGACGTTCGCTCCGCGCCCCCGGCGTTCTGGCTGATTCTCTCGCCCGCGGTCGACAGCCGCAGCCGCACGGTCAACGTCTCGCCCGCCGCCAGCGTGGCGCTGTAGACAAACGCGCCTTTGGTTCCCGCCCGCTGCGGATTGATGGCGTTCTGCTCGCCGTCGATCAGGTAGCGATGGAACGCATCTTTCGTGTAAGCATCGCCATCGTTCACGCCAAAGAGCCGCTGGCGGTTGGTCTCGTTCTCGGTAAAGAGCATGTTGGGCACGTCGCCGCCCAGCGTATCGGCGTGCAGCAGGTATGGACCGCCGTCCGGGTGCTCGCTGCGGATGGTGGCGACGTTGTTTGGCCCATCAACAGCTTCCAGGCAGGGGCGCGTCGGCGTGTCGCCGAGGGGGCCATCTGGGTAGCCCCAGCTCCACGTGTTGCGAAACCAGAGCGTCGGCAAAATGTGGAGCGGCGCGGCATCCGGCCCGCGATTGCTCGCCGTAATTTGGATGAGGATGTCGTCCTCGCCCGCCTTCGCGTACTCGATAAAGACGTCGAAGTAGCGGCTGTCGTCAAAGATGCCGGTGTCGAACAGCTCGTACTCGTCGTCCCCAAAGCCGCGCCGCTGATTCTCTTCCACGAGCTTCGTGTAGGGAAAAGCAACCTGTGGGTACTTGTACAGCATCTTCATGTAGCTGTGGGTCGGCGTGTTGTCGAGGTAGAAGTACTGCTCCTTCACATCCTCGCCGTGGTTGCCCTGCGGCCCCGTCAAGCCAAAGAGCCGCTCCTTGAGAATGTGGTCCCGTCCGTTCCACAGCGCCAGCGCAAAGCACATCGACCCGTTGCGGTCGCTGATGCCCATCAGCCCATCTTCGTTCCAGCGGTAAGCGCGGCTGCGCGCGTGGTCGTGCGGGAAGTAGCTCCAGGCATCACCGCCGGCGCTGTAATCCTCGCGCACCGTGCCCCAGGCGCGCTCGCTGAGATACGGCCCCCAGTTGCGCCAGTTGGCACGAAATTCTCGGTGGTCAAGCAGGCGTTGGTGTTCGGCCGAATGGGTCATGAGGGTTCGCTGTGGGTGGTGTTAAGGCAAGTGTGGGGTGGATGGGAAGTTATTGCCCTATTGTGACGCCTTCCGCTGCTCTCCACTGTTAGACAGTGTACACAAGCCAAAAAAATCCGTGCCGCACCCGCCGTCAAACGGCAGATGCGGCACGGATTTTTTTGTGAATGGCCTGCTACGTGCGGGCGCTTCAGCGCCAGGTGTGCTGAGCTCTTCAGCTCGATACTATTGGATCACCGGCAAGAAGAGCTGGAATCCCTGGCGCACGTCGTTGATCAAATCGCTGTAGGACTCGAAGCGGTAGGCCGCTGGTCGCACATCAACAACGTCTCCCCCTTCACTCAACTCTTCATCCTCAACGGGTTCATCGATGCATATCTTGACCACGCCTACCGAATCCGCTGCGTAGAAGTTCCACATACCTGGACTCGGGATGTCAAACGTGACGAATTCTACCAAGCCAGCTTCCGGGCCGCTAACAAGAATTTTTTGGCTCGATGGCAGATCCTCGGGACTGGCGCCTGCACCCAACTGGGCAAAATCTTCGCTCTTGAAGAAAAAATCAACCCGGTCATCGATGTCGTCATCGATGATGGCGATGTTGACCTGCTGCCCTGGTACAAGCTCGTCTTCACCGATTTCGATGCTGTCTTCGTAGACGCTTGTCAGGTCGCACAGGCCAGCACATGCGTAGATGCGTGTCGCGCGGAGCTTGCCCTTTACCTGTTGAGGGCCAATGTCTATTGTGCGGACACCGAATTGATCGACCGTGCCCTCTTGAAAGCTAAAATTGAAGGGACGAATTTGCTTGACGAGAAAGCCATCGTAGCCGTCTGTGTCACCTTCCAGCCGAAATTCTCTTTCGCTACCCGGCTCCACTGGACTCTCGCCCATATATTTCAAATCCGGCAGCGATTCCGCAGGACAGATCAGATCCGTGTCGGCCTCGAAGACATACGTCACCGTCAGCGTGGCGGAGGTTAGCGTCTCGAAGCGCAGGGCGATGTTGCCCGCGCCGTCCGCCAGCGCGTTGGCCGAGGCGACCAACAAGATGTCTACGTCGCCCGTGCCGCGGAAGCGCTCCAGGTCCGATGGCTCAGTCAATTCGGCGCTGACCGATTCATCAAAGCCGATGAGGCCGGGGATTTGATCGCCAGACGAGCCAGCAAAGTTATTGTCCCCGTCGAAGGCGGTAAACGAGCGCGAGGTGGAGGCGGCTGGCTCGGCGCTGAGCACCACGCTGCCGTCCGTACCCAGCAGGTCGACGCGCGAAGACATGGTCAAGTCAATCACGGCGGGCTGGCTGTCCAGGCTTTCCATGTTGGCGTTGCCCGTAATGCTGCCCGTAATCTGTATCTCGACGCGATAGAGCGTTCCCTGGGCGGGATCAAACTGGGGCACGGCAACGGTCTCGCGCCAGTCCGTCAGCGTGGGGGAGATTGCGCCCGAAACGGTAATCTCTTCGGCGCGTGCCGTGTTGGCCCCAAAGAAGAGGCCCAGCGTGGCGGCAACTGCGACAGCAACCAGCAGCTGGCCGAGTAGTTTGAATTTTTTCATTAGATTCCTCATATTTCTCACTATCCTTTACAGTACAATCTGCGATATGGGTCACCACGGAAGGGCACGGGTGAGTTCGCCTATAACGAACCCGCCCTTGCCCCTTCCATTGAGATTACACACCATTGAGATTACACACCATTGAGATTACACAACAGTCAACGGCCAGCCCCTTCCACGAAGGGCAAAAAGATCGAATCGCTAAACTGCACCGGCTCGTCGGTCTCGTTGAGCGCCGTGGGGCCGCTGTTGCAGTAGTGGCTGGGGTCCGTCGCCGTCAGCGACTGCACCTCCACGCTGCCCACGTTGCGATAAACGTTCGCCGACTTGCCCAGGTCCTGGTCGGTGCAGCCCACTACCACGTCCAGCGCCGGCTCGGGTTCGCTCAGGTTTACCGCCGTGCCCGTGGCAATGTAGGTCCACGATTCACCCGGCTCGAGCACGCCGTCGCTGTTGTCGTCGCTGTCCGGGTCGAGCACGGGCGCGACGGTGGCGTCGCTGTCCGTCACCACCACCTCATCCGCCGCGAAGGCAATGTCGCCGGTGTTGGTCACAATATAGGTCCACGTCACCGTTGCCCCCGGCGAGATGCGGGGGACGTCGTCGCCCTCCGGATCGTCGGCATCCGCGCCGTTGGTGAACTTCTGCAGGGTGATCGCCGGAACGGCTGGATTGCAGTAGTGGCTGGCATCATCATCCTCGTCGCCCTCGACGGCGACCCTGCCCACATTTTGATAGGTGGCGCGCGTGTTGCCGGTTTCCAGCGCATCACATCCCTGCACCACCGTCACGTCGGCGGGCGGGGCCGCCAGGTCAACCGCGACGCCGGTTGCCACGTAGCGCCACGCTTCACCCGGCTCCAGCAGATTGTTGCCGTTGGGGTCGCTTGTCGGATCATAGACGGGCGTCACGCCGGGCTGGCTGTCCGTTACGTCGACGTCAGCAAGCGCAAACACGACGTCACCCGTGTTAATGACAGTGTACGTCCAGGTCACGGGATCGCCCGGCGCGATGACGGGTACGTCGGGATCGTTGGGTTGGTCGGCGATGGCGCCATTGGTCGTCTTCTCGATCGCAATGCCGGGGCGCGACGGGTTGCAGTAGTGGCTCGGATCCGTGTCGCGTGCCCCTTCGACGATCGCCGTGCTCAAATTTTGGTAGGCGGTGCGCGTCAGCCCCGTGTCGTTGGGGTCGCAGCCGGGCGTGACGGTAATATCAATCGGCGCGTTGTCCAAGTTGAGCGCCGTGCCCGTAGCGATGTATGTCCACGCTTCGCCCGGCTCCAGCAGGTTGTCGCCGTTGGAATCGCTGCTCGGCACAAACTCCGGCGTAATGCCCGGCTGATCGTCCAGCACCGTCACCTCGTCCAGCGTGAAGACGACCTCGCCCGTGTTGGTGACGATGTACTCCCACGTCACCGGCTCGCCGGGCGCAACGGCTGGCACATCCGGATCGTTGGGGTCGTCCGCATCCGCGCCGTTGGTGGACTTTTCAATATCAATGCCGGGCGCAATGGGGTTGCAGTAGTGGCTGGGATCGCTGCGCGTAACTTCGCCGAGCGTCACCGAGCCGATATTCTCGTAAACCGGTCGCTCGCGACCCGTGTCGTCCGGGTTGCAGCCCGGAACGGTGGTGACGCTTTCCGTGGTCGAGCGCAGGGCAAGCGCCGTGCCCGTGGCGATGTAAGTCCAGCTTTCGCCCGGCGAAAGCACGCGGTCGCCGTTGTCGCTTTCCAGGTTGAGCACGGGCGTCACGCCAAGCTGATCGTCCGTCACCGTTAGGTCGGCGGCGGTGAGCGGGACGTTACCGATGTTGGTAACAATGTACTGCCAGATCACGCTCTCGCCCGGTGCGACAATCGGTACGTCGCTGTCGTTCGCGCCGTCGGCGTCCGCGCCGTTGGTCAGCTTTTGGATGGCAACGTCGGGGTTGGCCGGGTTGCAGTAGTGGCTGGGGTCAAAATCTTGCAGATTGCCCACAACCACCGCGCCCACGTTCTCGTAAGCGCCGCGTTGCACATCGCCCTCACCCGGGGCACAACCCGGAACTACGTCGACATCGGCGGGTGGGGCAACCAGCGTCAGCGCCGTGCCCGTGGCTACATAAATCCACGACTCGCCCGGTTCCAGCTGGCCGATCACGCCGCCGTCGCTGCTGGGATCAAAGACGGGCGTCACGCCCGGCTGGCTGTCCGTCACGGTGATGTCGGCGAGCGCCAGGGGAAGCTCCCCCGTGTTGGTGATGGTGTACGTCCACGTGACGGGGTCGCCGGGGGCAAGAATCGGTACGTCGGCGCCGTTGGGATCGTCGGCATCCACGCCGTTGGTGGACTTTTGAATGACGATGCCGGGCTGGGGCGGATTGCAGTAGTGGCTGGGGTCGCTGTCCTCCAGCTCGCCCACCGTTACCGTGGCAATGTTCTCGTAGGTGGGGCGCGTCAACCCGCTCTCCGTTGGGTCGCAGCCGGGGACGACGGTGGTACCGGCGGCGGGATCGCTCAAATCCTGGGCCGTGCCCGTGGCAATGTAGCGCCACGTTTCGCCCGGCTCCAGCTGGTCGATCATGCCGCTGTCGCTGCTGGGGTCAAAGACGGGCGTCACGCCAAGCTGGTCGTCCACCACCACCACTTCGTCGCGCGCGTAGGTGATGTCGCCCGTGTTGCGTACCCTGTATGTCCACGTAATGGGGTCGCCGGGGGCGATGCGCGGAACGTCGCCGCCGCTGGCGTCGTCGGCGTCGATTCCGTTGGTGGCCTTTTCAATTTCGAGGCCGGGCCGCAGGAAGATGTAGCGCACGGTGATAACGGTTCCCGCCGATTTGGCCCGCAGTTCCGCGGCGTAGTTGCCCGGCCCAAAGACATTGGCCAAGCCCCGCGCCGTCGCGGGAAAGGTCACGGTATCCGTGCCGAGGAAGGGGGTTAACTCGCCGGGCGTTTGCAGCTGGCGGCTGTTCGATTCTTGAGAATCGATCACGATAAAGTCGCCCGAATCGCCGGCAAAGTCGTTGTCGCCGTCAAAGCCGGGCACAACTTCATCAAAGAGGGCGGTGGGCAGCGTTGAAATCAGCTGGCCGCTGGGCAGGCCAACCGTCAGTGAAACGACGTGGCCCAATTGGATGCGCGCTTCGTTGTCGCCCAAATTTTCATAGGCGATCGAGCCGCTGACCGAACCCGTGACCGTAATGGCAACGCTCGTCAGGATGCCCTCGTTGGGATCAAACTGGGGCACGGCGAGCGTTTCATTCCAATCGGTGCGCTGGCCGGGAACGGTGTCCGTATAAGTAATGGTTTCCTGGGCGTGAGCGAATTGAACAAAGCAAAGGCTCAATGCAAACGCTAGGGTGAGGCTGAGAACCAGCCGTTTGGCAATAGACATGCAATCGTCTCCTTATCGTATGGCTTAAGCGTATTGTAGTGGAGTTTGGCAAATAAAAGCTTTCGATAAGCTGACAAAGCGCTGTTTTTGAGTCTAAATAGCGAAAGATGAGACAAATGACTTAGTAGAACGGTGTGTGGAGCTACCGGTCTGTAACCACCAATCTGCCGTAAATAACGTACGGCATCTGGCCATCATTTGTCCGCGCTATCTTCGGCTGCGCGCTGTGTAAAACGTTGTCTTACCAAAGCCTACGCCATTTCGACGTCGCTCTATCGATAGATCGAGGGAATTGATTTAGAGAGCGTATCAATGCTTGTCTTTTAATTGTTGCCTATTTCTAGACGATTGACCTCCATTAAAGATACGGTTAAGTTTAATCTATTTGTTGTAGTAAAATCGTAGAAGACATTTAGATGAGAAATGTTACAAAGAATCTCGTATACTAACACACCGCCGCGATTTTTACCGCAAATCGGGAGAGTAGCGCCAAAGTTGCCACTTCTTTAACTCACGTCCGTGGAGATAGACGCGCGTGCTGGACCAATTTTGCGCGTATTCCCAGAGCTGCCAAAAGTACCGCATCTCCCGCTTGCGGTAGACGACTCGATAAACCAACTGTCGTTTCTCGTCCATCAACTGGGCAAAGCCGGGTCGCTTGCGAGCCTGTGTCAGCACGTACTCAAAATAGTCCGAGCGACTTTGGCTGAATTCGAGCACAAGCAGCCATTCTTGGTCAGTAGGCTGCTCGTCATCGGTGGATGTGTCTTTTAATGTACTACCCGCTGATGTACTACCCGCTGATGTACTACCCGGTGATGGACTACCCGGTGATGGATTACCCGGTGATGGACTACCCGGTGCGTTTGCCAGCGAGGTGGGGAGCGGGGCGCGAATCGAGAGCACTTCGCGCAGGGCGGGTTCGAGGGCGGGGCGCAGCGCGGGCTGCGGCAGGCTAAAGCGCAGGTCGCGGTGGGTGCAGCGCCAGGGCTGAACCAGTAGGGCAACCGATGGCTCGTTTTCCGCGGCCTGGCTTTGCTGCAGCGCCCACGCCAGCGGCTCGCCCTCAACGGCGGAGCGCAGCGAAGCCAGGCGCTGCGTCGACGCCGCGGCCTTACCCGCGGCGGCGGGTAGCCAGCGTTGCGTGGCGGCTTGCAGCAGGTCGGCACCCAGCGGCTGCTCCAGCAGGGCTAGCTGGCCGAGCGCCAGGTCGAAGAGAGGGGTGGGCAGGGCCTCTGCCCGCGTGAGCCAGCCGGTGAGGCCGCGGGCGTCCTGTGCGAGCCAGTGGGCCAGCAGCAGCGCGCGGTCGAGCCGTTCGCTGCGCCAGTGCGGCTGTTTGGCCAGCTCGTGGAGCAGGTGACGGGCGTCGTCCCGCTGTGGGGCATCAAACAGCGCACACTCCAGGTGTGCGATGAAGAGCTGCTGGAAGGCATTGGGGCCGTCGTCGAGCGGATGGCGCAGCCAGTGCAGCAGTCGGTAGCGCTGCACTGGTGAATAGCCCGCATAGCCCAGCCGCACGGGCGGCGCGTCGACAAACGGATCGTCGGCCTGCTCCGCCGGTCGCGATACAGTCAGCGCCGGATCGATTTGCGCGTAGTCATCTAGGGAGGAGGCGTTGGGCGGCGGCGTGTGGGGCTGAATGGGGAGGGCATCGCCTGCCGTTTGCAGCAGCTGAGCTGCCGTTTGGTCGCGCCCTTTGACGCGGACGAACGGATGAATTTGGGTTAGCCAGGGCGTTTCGTTTACCATCCCTCTATTGTACCAAACAAAAGGAGATCAACATGAGCAGCGCAAGCGGTATGAACTATGCACCCGAAGGCAAGGCGGCCCCCGTGGTGGCAGCGGGGGAATTCCCCTTTGCCGCCGTGCACCTGGAGCACGGCCACATCTACGGCATGTGTAACGGGCTAACCGAAGCGGGGGGAACCCTGCGCTGGGTGTATGATCCAGATGAGGCCAAGGCAGCTGCTTTTCAGCAGCGTTACCCCGCTGTGCAGGTGGCGCGCAGCCTGGATGAAGTGCTGGCGGATGACGAGATCAAGCTGGTGGCGGCGGCAGCCATTCCCAGCGAGCGCGGGCCGCTGGGCGTGCACGTGATAGAGGCGGGCAAAGATTACTTCACGGATAAGGCCCCCTTTACCACGCTCGACCAGCTGGCGGACGCGCGCAGCGCCGTCGAGCGGACGGGGCAGAAGTATGCGGTTTACTACAGCGAGCGGCTGCACGTGGAGGCGGGCGTTCACACCAGCCGCCTCGTGCGCGACGGCGCGATTGGTCGCGTGGTGCAGGTGTTGGGGCTGGGGCCGCATCGCCTGGGCGTCGAAAGCCGCCCCGCCTGGTTTTTCGACAAATCGCGCTACGGCGGCATCCTCTGCGATATTGGCAGCCACCAGATCGAGCAGTTTCTCTACTACGCCGACGCCGGTGACGCGACCGTCAACTACGCGCGGGTGGCGAACTACAACAACCCCGATCACCCGGAGCTGGAGGATTTTGGTGAGGCCGCGCTCGTGGCCGAGAACGGCTGCGCCAACTACTTCCGCGTCGATTGGTTTACGCCGGATGGCTTGGGCACGTGGGGCGATGGGCGGCTCTTCCTGCTCGGCACGGAGGGCTATATCGAGCTGCGCAAGTACATCGACGTGGCCCGCGATCCGGGTGGCGATCACGTCTACCTGGTCAACAACGAGGGTGAGCACCACGTGCAGGTGGCGGGGCAGGTGGGCTTTCCCTTCTTCGGCGAGCTGATTCTGGACTGCCTCAACCGAACGGAAACGGCGCAGCCCCAGGCCCACGCCTTTAAGGCGGCGGAGCTGTGCCTGAAAGCGCAGGCGCTGGCGGATAAATTGTAGATCACCTTTGCTTCGCAAGGTGACAGCGCGGAACAACCCCATCTGGTTGGGATGTCCAAGCTGCCTGGGAGAGCGGAGCCCATCCCGTAGCAAAGCACAGGTGATCTACGATGCTGGGGGCGCTGGCGCTTACTCCACCGTTACGCTTTTGGCCAGATTGCGCGGCTGGTCGACATCGGTGCCGCGGCGGACGGCCATTTCGTAAGCAAAAATTTGCAGCGGGATGGTGGCAAGGATGGGTGCGAGCAAATCCTGGTTTGGCCCGTCGCTGATCGGGATCGGCAGGACAACATCGGCTTTGGCGCGGATGTACTTATCGTTTGCCTGCGCCACGGCGAGCACCGTGCCGCCGCGCGCCTTGACCTGCTCGATCTGGCTGATCATCTTCTTGTAGACGGCGTCGCGTGCGGCCACGACAACGGTCGGCATCTGCTCGTCGATTAGGGCGATGGGGCCGTGCTTCATCTCGCCAGCGGGGTAGCCCTCGGCGTGGATGTAGGAAATTTCCTTGAGCTTAAGCGCGCCTTCCAGGGCAATCGGGTAATTTAAGCCGCGGCCCAGGTAGAGGAAGTTGTGAAAGCCGTGAAACTGCTCGGCCAAGTCGGCGTAGAGCGTGCCCTGTTCGGCGTCCTTGAGCAGTTCGCCGACGAGGCCGGGCAGGGTCGCCACCGTTTGGATCAGCTCCAGGCTCGCGGCATCATCCAGCGTGCCGCGGAGTTGGCCGAGGTGGATGGCGAGCAGCAGCAAATCCGTGGCCGAAGCGGTGAAGGCTTTGGTGCTGGCGACGCCGATCTCCGGCCCGGCCTGCATGTAGATCACGCCGTCGCAGACGCGTGCGGCCTGGCTGCCAATGGCGTTGACGATGGCGGCCAGAAATGCTCCCTGCTCGCGACCCTCCTCCAGCGCGGCCAGCGTGTCGACCGTTTCGCCGCTCTGCGTGATCGCCAGCACCATCTGCTGCGGGCTGATCACCGGCGTTCGATAGCGGTATTCGCTGGCATAATCCACTTCGACGGGGATGCGCGCCAGCCGTTCAATGTAGAATTTGCCCAGCAGCCCGGCGTAGTAGCTTGTGCCACAGGCGACGATCGTGATGCGCTCCATCGCCTGCACGCGCTCGGCGCTCAGGTTGAGCGAATCGAGCCGCACCGACGCCGTGTTGGCGTCGGGGTCAAAGTCGAGCCGCCCGCGCAGGGTATTGGTGAGGCTCTGCCCCTGCTCGAAGATCTCCTTCTGCATATAGTGGCGATACGCGCCCTTCTCCGCCGCCACCGGATCCCAATCCACTCTGGTGAAGCTCTTTTCGAGCGGCTGGCCGTGCACGTTGAGATAGGCCACGCTGCTGCGGCGCAGCACGGCAACCTGCCGATCCTCCAAAAAGGCCACGTTGCGCGTCTCGCGCAGGATGGCGGGGATGTCGCTGGCGATAAACATTTCGTCGTCGCCGTAGCCAACGGCCACGCCGCCCGCATTGCCCAGCCGCGCCGCGATCAGCACGTCCGGCTGCCTGCGCGACATGGCGACCACGGCGCTCGGCCCGCGCAGCTCGCCCAGCGCCTTCTGCACCGACAATACAAAATCACCGGCACAGCCGTTGTGGTAGTGGTGGTGAATTAGATGGACAATCACTTCGGTGTCGGTGTCGCTGTGGAAGTCATAGCCGTCCGATTGGAGGGCGGCGCGCAGCTCCAAAAAGTTTTCGACAATGCCGTTCTGCACAACGACAAAGTCGCCATCGGGGCTGCTGTGGGGGTGGGCGTTGTGCTGGGTGGGCGGGCCGTGGGTGGCCCAGCGCGTGTGGCCGATGGCCGTGCTGCCGTGGACGGGGTGCTCGTCCAGCATGGCGGAGAGGTTGGCGAGCTTGCCCGCCTGTCGCCGCACTTGAATGCAGCCTTCGTCATCCAAAACAGCTACGCCAGCCGAATCGTAGCCGCGATATTCCAACTGGCGTAGGCCGTGCATCACCAGCGGCAGCGCCTGCCGCGGGCCAATGTATCCAACAATTCCACACATATTCTTCTCCTATTGTCAATGGCTTGTAGCGAAACGGCGGCGTAGGGCTCCGCAAGGCGTCCAGATACGGCGTCGCCCGCCAGGTACAGGCGAACGCCTTCTGGAAGTCAGGTTTGGCTTGGCTTCCGAATTTCGCTAAAGATATTATTTTTGAAATGGCAAAAGTCCGCCAACCCCAGCGACCCACGGCCAGACGGCCGCTGCCCACGTGGGTTTGACAGGTGAATTCCACGGCTTCGCACTCGTTGTGTCGTCGATTGCTCGTCGGTTTTAGGGCGCGTGCTTGATCTGTGTGGAGAAGATGTACCCAACGCCGAGGCTGGCGCTGGGTCGGGCCGGTGGAGGCGACCCGGGGGCTTCCGCTGATCGTTCGATTTTCCCACGGGGACTTAGCATCCCACGCGGTTAGCCCGACATCGCTGCCGGGAACCCCTTCCTCGTCACCCGCTTTTTGGCAGTTGGGAACTGGTAAGTGGCAATTGGTTGCTGGGTTTGCGATGAACTATCGGTTTAATAAGGTTTACCGTCAAACCCCAAGCCCCAAATTACTGCCTACAAGTTACCGCTTACAACAAGCGGGCCATGCGCTTTCTTCTCGTTGTGCTACAATTGTTGGATGGCTGGCTCCTTTGTCAGAGATTCTTTCGCCGTCAGTGTAGCAGAAAGACAGGGGGTCGTAAACCTACTTTTGTTTTCAACTGGCTTACAATTCGGCGGCTTATCGCTGTACGACAGCCACCGACATTTTGTGTAGGCGACCCTAAACCAAGGGGTGCGTCCCAAAATAGTGGGGCAAGCGACCCCACCCCCTCGGTGTCGGTTCGTGACCAACGAGGCCTCAAAAGCTCCCTCTCCTCTTTTAGAATGCTTACCTTTACCGACAAGTTGGAGGAGGGATGGCGAAGGGGGAGGGGAGAGAAGGACCCCCATCCCCCGGCCCTTCCCCCAAGATCAGGGGAAGTGTGATTGGTAGGGGAAGCGGTCGCGATGGGATGGTCTCGCTTTGTTTGCAAGAGGGCGATGTCACAGACCGGTCGCAGAATCAACGAGTCGACAGAAGCCCCCTCCCCGCGCGGGAGGGGTTGGAGGGTGGGATCGAGCGGGCCATCCCTGGTAAGTCGCCTCGCGCTAAAGCCCGCCAAAAATTTGGGACGCACCCCAAGCCAAGCGCGATGTTTTCAGAACGAGCGCACCTTGCTATAATGCAAGCTCGCCACCATGCAGTAGAGACTGCCCCATGAAATCGTTGACCATTCTGCGCCACGCCAAAACCAAGCCGCCCAACGACTTTGCCTCGGATGCGGAGCGCCCGCTTACCAAGCGCGGGCGGCGCGATGCCGTGCGCGTGGCCACGCTGCTGGCGCAGACGCACGCACCTGTGGAGTGGGTGCTCTGCTCGACGGCGCTGCGCGCGCGGCAGACAGTCTCCGCAATGCGCAAAGTCGCCCTCTTTGAGCAGCAGCTCGCCGCGGGGCACGTCGAGCGGTGCGATGCGCTCTACCTCGCGCCTGCACAGACGCTGGTGCAGGCGCTGGCGGATGTGCCGGCCAGCGTCGACCACGTGCTGCTGGTGGCCCACAATCCGGGCGTTTCCCATCTGGTGTCGCTGCTCTGTGCGGGATCGACGGAGCGGCTGGCGGTGCATCTGCCCACGGCGGGCTTTGCCCAACTCGAGCTGAACACCTTTCAATGGAATCAGATTCGCCCGGGCGGGGGGCTGCTGCGGCAGCTTGTCGTGCCGGAAACGCTAAAGGCCAAGCGCAAACCGTCCAAGTTGAAAATGCGTGCGCACTAGCGCCGACTTACTCTTATGCAAATTGCCGCCATCTTTGACATGGACGATACGCTGCTTTCCGATTCATCGGGCAGGCTGCTTTTGCAGTATTTGCGCCAGAAAGGCCAGCTGCTGCAATTTTTTAACCGGCGCAACATCGTCAGCCTCTTCACCGCACCGATTCTGTACAAGCTGGGTCTGATCAACGTGGAGCGCTTTATGCAGCGCTCCGTCCAGCTGGCCGCGGGCTACGATGTCGATGACCTGTGGACGCTCGTCAACACCTGGTTTGACGAGATGTTGGTCAACTATGTGAGCGAGGGCGGACGCACACAGCTGGCGTGGCATCGTGACCAGGGCCACCTTCCCGTCATCTGCAGCGCAAGCAGCCAATTTAGCGTGCTGCCCGTCGCCCGGCACCTGGGCGTTGATGCAATCTGGACGGAGTGGCTTTCGGCAGACGGGGCGCTGACGGGCCTCGTGCGCGAGCCGATCACTTATGGCGAGGGCAAAGTCTACTGGACGGAGCGCTGGGCCGCCGAACACAATGTTGATCTAAGCCAGAGCTACTTTTACAGCGATCACCTGTCGGACGTGCCGCTGCTGGAACTGGTCGGCCACCCGGTTGCCGTCAACCCCACGCGTCAGTTAACGCGTTACGCGCTGAAAAGAAATTGGCCGATTGAGCAGTGGCGCTGACTATTGATCCGTGATTTCGCTCGCGCAGCGGTCGCTTCGACGTCGGATGGGAGAAATTTTTGCTAGATTTTCCCCTGCTTCTAAACCTTGCAAAGCGCGTTGGCACAAAAGGAGTAGTCACCCAGCTTGCATGTAGAGCTAGAGTATTGGTAACTCTTGTGCAGATTTCTCCCTCCGGTCGAAATGACAACTTTCTCCGCTAACCATACACAAACACTTCCCGCTCGCTCTCGACCTTTTCCATGGCCAGCACCTCCGCAACCGCGGCCAGCGCCGCATCCACATCCGCCGACTCAATGTGATAATTCGTCACGGCGCGCAGCTTCTTGCCGCCGAGTGGGTTAAGCAGCACGCCGCGCTCGGCCAGCCCCGCCGATAACTGCTCCGGCGTCAGGTCGTCCCGCTCCAGGATAAAAATTACGATGTCCGTCTCCACGGCGTCCACGTCGACTTCGATGCCGTCGAAGTTCGCCAGGCCGCGGGCCAGCCGCTTGGCGTTCTCGTGATCGTCGCTCAGCCGCTCGACCATCTCGTGCACGGCAACCAACCCGGCCGCCGCCACCATCCCCGCCTGCCGCATTCCTCCGCCCACAACCTTGCGGTTGCGCCGCGCGCGCCGAATAAAGTCGCCATCGCCCACCACCACCGAGCCAACGGGCGCGGCCAACCCCTTGCTTAAGCAGACGCTCGCGCTGTCCGCCTTGCGCAGCACGCGCGCCGGTGATTCGTTGAGCGCGACCGCCGCGTTCCACAGCCGCGCACCGTCGACGTGCAAACGCAGACCGTGTTCGTGAGCCAGCTCACCTGCCGCGTCCATATAATTTACCGGCAGGACGCGACCGCCACAGCGGTTGTGCGTGTTTTCCAGGCAAAGCAGCTTGGTTGTGGGAAAGTGCTCGTTGTCGCCCCGGATTGCTTCCTCCACTTCATCAAGGTCGAGCGTGCCGTCGGTGCGGTTGCGCACCGTGCGCGGGTGCACCCCGCCCAGCGCCGCCGAGCCGCCCTGCTCGTACATAAAGATGTGGGCCTGATCACCCAGAATCATCTCGTCGCCGCGCCCGCAGTGGGTGAGCACCGAAATCAGGTTGCCCATCGTCCCGCTCGGCACAAAGAGCGCGGCCTCCTTACCCAACATCTCGGCCACGGTTTCTTCAAGCTGGTTGATGGAGGGGTCCTCGCCATAGACATCGTCGCCGACCACGGCGTCCATCATGGCTTGTCGCATGGCGGGGGTCGGCTGGGTAACGGTGTCGCTGCGGAGATCAATAGTGTGGTCGTTCATGGTTTAGTCCTTTGATATAGAAAGATTGAGGATTGGATACCCAATTTTTAATCGTGTTTACAATTCGGATCCGCCTTGATCTGCCCAATCCACCCCGGTCGCGGTCCATTCTTCACCAGCCCCACGTGCCCGCGCCGCCCTTGAACGGACCAACGATCTTGCTCGTGACCCAGCCGCCGTAGAAGTCTCCCTCCTGCGCCCGCACCCGCTCGCCGTCGACGAAGCAGGCCTCCATGCGCGAGGGGTAAACGGCAACGTAGTTTTTAATGTCGGCAAAGGCGGGTGTCGGATCGCGGTAGAACCACGCGGCGCGCTCGGTGCGCTGATCGCCGACGGCAACGTCGTAGTAGCTGGCCTGCCCCTTCCACTCGCACAGCGAGCGACCGGCGGCTGGCTCGAAGTACTCCCGATTGAGGTCGTTGGGTGGAAGGTAGTAGGTGGGCGGGTGGCTGGTTTCAAGCACGCGGTAGGCGCGCGTGGTGTCGGCGATGATTTCGCCATTAAAGACGATGTGGACGCGCTGATTCATGCGCTCCAAGCGGGGCGGTCGCGGGTAATCCCAAACGGATTCCTGGCCGGGGCCGGGTTCAATGCAGCGGGTGAGTGTCATGGAAAGGCTCCTTCATAAAGTTGAATTTGCCTTTATTCTAGCTGGCCGAGCACGAGATCGCCGCAGCAACACTTACGGTTTGCCTGTCGGTATACGGCAACCTTGTGTTGGTAGACAATGGTTGAAGCGGAGTGCGCTTGCCAAAAGGTAACGACTCAACTGTCAATGGATTTGGGGGCAGATCGAACGGATTTGAGAAGTTCCCCTTCTCTTCTGGACCGAGATTCCATCTATTGACTCAGCAGACTGGAGTGAGAAAACGAGAAGTCCGTTTGATCCACCCCTGAAATCCGTTGACAGCTTCCGCGTACCGCTCTCGAATCGTCGCGACCAAAATTTATCTGATACGTGATTCACGCGCCTCTTTCTCCACCGCGCCCTCGCTGTCCAGATCGACCCCCAAAATGTCGCCCACGCTTACGTCGTAGCAGGCGGCCAGCGCACGCAACTCCGTCAGCGTCAGCCGCCGCGTTTTGTACTCCACATCGAAGAGCATCTGCTGCGACAGGCCTGTCTGCGCCTGGATCTCGTCATAAGTGAGGCCGTAAGCAGCGCGCAGCTGCCGCAGCACGTGCGCCACACGGCTGCGCGCCAGCGTGCGCACGGCCTCGTGCGCCCCCCGTCCCGCACTATCCAGCGGCGGCTCGACCACGCGATCTTCGTATGTCGAAGCCCGCAGCGCCGCATTACGGATGCGCCCGATGATGGAATCAATGGTCATAGTCAGGCTAAGTTGGCCTCGATAATTTCGTCCTCGCCCACAACAAAGACGCGGTCGCCGGGCACGGCGCGCACGGGGTAGCCGCCCGTGAAGCGGCCAAAGGCGGGCAGCAGCGCCTGCTGTGCCCCAAAGTAAAAGCAGGGCAAGCGCAACGTCGAGCCCCCGCGCCCGTGTAGGGTGACGACGGGATGCAGGTGACCCGCGAGCGCGAATGCCTGCGCCGGTACGTTTGCCGCGTCGGAATCCGCGTCAAAAGCCATGTCGAGCTCGCTGGTGGACGAGTCATCGAAGCCGAGCGGATGATGCAGGCAAACAAAGGGTGGCAGCGCCAGGGCTTCCGGCACGCACTCGATGTTGAGCGCTGCGGGCGGATCACCCGCGTGGCGGTCGTGGTTGCCGCGCACCAGCGTCACCGCCAGCGACGCGTGCGCGTCGCGCCACTGCTGCAGCGCCGCCAACACGTGCGGAGCGCGGCTCGTGCGCGTGTGAAAAAAGTCGCCGAGGATGATCAGGCGCTCGGCGTGCGTTGCTGTTAAGGCTGCATCCAGCTTGGCCAAATCGTCTAGCGTGCCGCCGCGGGGCACGGGCAGCCCCGCCTGGCGAAATGTTGCGCCCTTGCCAAAATGCGGGTCGGTGATGAAAAGGGTGGAAGCGGTGGGCCAGTAAAGCGCGCGCTGCGGCAGCAGCGCGAGCCGCTCGCCAGCCCACGTGAGCTTGGTGCAGGAATTTGGCTGAAGCATAGCGCTATTGTACAGCCGGACGACTGCGCTGACAACCGTTACCCCACGCCGTATCGATCCTTCCACTGCTGGAGCGAATCTGCCGAAAGATTGTTGATGGCGCTGCCGATGTGCTTGCGCATCGAATCGTAGATGTCGACCAGTTCGCCCATGCGTTCGGGCTTGCGCTCGACGATGGCCATGTAAAGCGCGAGCGCCGTCATCTCGTTCTGAACCACATCCGCGAGCGTGGTGCGAATGTCGGCAACCATCTGGGCGCGCATTTGGTGCTTTTGCCAGCGGCACATCGCAATGCACGCGACAGCTGCTGCGGCGACCAGCGCACCCGCCACCATTGCGGCTCGCCAATTCATCCAGAAAAGAAATCCAATAGATAGCGCGATCAGCGCACCGCTGATCGAAGGGTAAAGATAGCGGGATAAGTAGCCTGTTATGCGATTCATTAGTCGAGTCCTAATTCTTTAGAGCACCCGTGTGCCTGAAAAACGTCCAAAGCGGAAGCGCTGCTCGCATCTTCAGGGTAGCGTCTGGTTTGCGTAGGCTTTCCGTATAGTTCTTCTAATCTATCGCGAATTGGGGGAGGTTTCGTCTTACGGTCCCATTACAAAAAACTTAGCGGAAATAAATAGACAAGAGCAAAGGGCGGGCAATCCACGATTGCCCGCCCTTTGCTCTTGTCTGCTTGTGAATAAAATTTGCTACTGAATCAACCCATCCGGCACGCCGTTGGGGAACACCTCCTCGACGGCCTGCTCGATCTGCTGGATGCGGTTCTCCGGATTGGGGTGGGTGCTAAAAAATTCTGGCTGGCGACCACCGCCCGCCCCGGCCAGCACCTTCATCACCTCGATCAGCGAGCGCGGATCATAGCCCGCTTGGGCCATCAGCTCGACGCCGAGGTTGTCTGCCTGCAGCTCGTCGCTGCGGCCGTAGCGCATGTTGATCATCTGGCCGACAAGCGCCGCCATCTGCGCCGCACCCGCACTGCTGGGCCGTTCCGGGTCGTAAGCGGCGACGACCGCCGCGCCGGTTAGCCCTTCGGTAAGCCGCGCTTTGGCGATCTGCTCGGACGAATGGCGGCCAATCACGTGGCCAATTTCGTGGCCAAGCACGCCCGCCACTTCGCCTTCGGTGCCCAGTTGCTCATAGAGGGCGTAGGTTATAAAGACTTGGCCGCCAGGCAGCGCAAAGGCGTTGATCGTTTGGTCGTCGCGCAGGAGGTGGCATTCAAATCGGTACTCGGAATCGCGCACCGCCGTGCTGTTGATGAGGCGTAGGCAGATCTCATCGATCTGCTGCTGGAGCCGCTCGTCGGGATAGAGGCCACCGTGCTGCTGCGCCATCTGCGGCGCGGCCTGCAGCCCCATCATAATTTCTTCTTCGGTGCTGAGCGCCAGGCGCTGCGTCTCGCCCGTATAGGGGTTGTCCACTGTTTCCGTGCCAAAGTAATACGAGCCGATGGCAAATGCTGCCAGCACGAGCGCAATCAAAATGCGCCCGCCGCAGCCGCCTGGCATGGGCGAACGTCGGCGCGATCTGCGTCGTCGAGTGGGCATGGTCTGTTCTCCTGTTGATGTTGTTTGGTTGCGAGGCGAAGCAGCGCTTCGCCCTATCCTTGCAGCAGCGACTGCGCCCCGTCGATCCACACCGGCGTGCCGCTGATGTGCTGCGAGGCGTCCGACGCGAGAAAGAGCACCAGCTTGGCGACCTCCTCCGCTTCGGCGGGAAAGCCCCCGCTGAGCGGCGGTGTGCCTTCGCCCTTAAACTCGACGTCGGGCTTCACTTGGTCGATGTCGCGCTTTTGGGTGCTTTCCTCGATGTTTGTGCCCACCGCCCCGGGACAGATGGCGTTGACGCGCACCTTATCGCTCGCCAGCTCCAGCGCCAGCATCTGCATCATTGCCAGCTGCGCCGCTTTGGTCGCCGAATAGGCCGTGGCCCCCGTGTTGCTAAAGATGCGCGTGCCGTTGACCGAGGCCGTGATGATAATCGACGCGCGCCGCTCGTCAGAGTGTTGCTTTAAGTGTGGCACGGCATATTTTATCGTAAGAAAGGCTCCGCGCAAATTGGTGCGAATCGTCTGGTCCCATTCTTCCGGCTCCAGCTCGTCGATGGGCGCCCAGACGCCATTGATGCCCGCGTTGGCAAAGACCACATCCAGCCGACCAAAGCGCTCGATGGCCTCTGCATAGACGCGCTGCATGTCGTGCTTGTCGCCGACATCCGCCTGCACCGCTAGCACCTCGCCGCCCGCCCCCTCGATAGAGTCGCGCACCTCGCGCAGGTCACCCTCGCTTAGGTCGACGGCCACAATGTGCGCCCCTTCTGTCGCCATCAATTCGGCAGAGGCCCGTCCGATCCCCGATGCCGCCCCCGTCACGACGGCAACTCGATTTTCTAGCTGCATGGATGATTCCTTTATGTGATAGATTGCATCTGGCAAATTAACGGCTGCCCCCTGTTAGTTTGGACACCACTCCGCTACGACTTTCTCGTATTCGTCCAGCGGTTCCATTTCGTACTCGGCCCGCAATGCTTCAATTTGCTCCGGTTCCTCCAAGGGGAATGGCTCCCACGTGCCGTCCTCTTGACAGATTCCTTATGTTGCGTAGCGCTGTGGCCTATCTTCCGCAATGGCGATGCGGTCGTAGAGATAGGCGTAATTGGCAGGGCGGATTTCACCTTGTGCGGCCAATGGCTCAATCAGCGTCAAGATTTTTTTCTGAAACACGAGGTCACGGTCGGCATGCTGCACGATGATGAACGCTGCGCTTGAGGCCTCTTCACCAACAAGGGGAATTGTCGGCCAGCCATACCTGTCGATAATTTCTTCGAGCCGTTGTACATGACGCTCGTTGATTTCGTTAAATTCTTTTGCGGTTATTGTCTGCGGAGCTAACGCTGCCTGGTCTTCCTCCAGCATGTCGACCAATTCTGCACGCAGAGCAGCACGCTCCGTCTGGGTTGGCGTTGAGCGCGAAGTCGGAGCGGGTGTAGCAAGGGTTGGCGCAGTGCAGGCGCATAGAACAAAGATAGCTAATAGAAGGACGATTTGTTTATGCATATTTTTCGGCGAGAGTTTTTGCTGTTTCTCCCTACAACGTAATTCTCTCCATCGAGCACTTACGTTTGTAAGATTCCGCTTTCCGCAAACTTGTGCCCAAAAATGTAACTTTCCTCCCTACCTGTCCGCCGCCCGCTCCAGCTGCACGACCATCTTTTGCACGCGGTCCGTCCACTTTTCGCTGCTGACGGTCTGCGTGCGCAGGCGGCTGGCCCAAATGGGAAAGGCCATCGGCGTCAGCCGCTTGGGGGCGACCTGCACGATCTCGGCTCCCGCAATCTCCTCCAGCGTGACGCGCAAACGCCCGATCTCCAACTGCTGCTCCAGCACCTCGCGCCGTGCCTGCTGCAGGAGCGCGTTGTTGGGATCGTACTCGGTAAAGACATCGTAGAGCACGGCGCTCGACGTTTGCAGCTGACGCGTGGTCTTCTGGCTGCCGGGGTAGCCGGCGAAGATCAGCCCGGCGATGCGCGCGATGTCGCGGAACTGGCGGCGGGCCAGCTCGGATTGGTTGAGGCTGCCCAGCACGTCGTCGAGCAGGTTCTCGGTCGAGAGCAGGGCACGCCACTCGTCCTCGCTCATCATCTGCACCGGCAGATCGTCCAGCGCCCCGTCCGGCTCGCCTTCCAGCGGCGTTTCCGACAGGAGCTCGATGCCGTAGTCGTTGGCAAAGACGCTGATCGTGAGCGGGCGCAGGGAGCTGAGTCGATAGGCCAGCAAGGTCGCCAGCCCCTCATGGGCCAGGCGACCGGCGAGCGGGTACAAAAAGGCGTGAAAGCCCTCGCGCGTCTTGATGCGCTCGATCAGCAGCTCGCTGCCCACCGGCAGCCGTGACCACTTCTGCTGGATGCGCAGAATCGGCTCGGCGCCCTCCATTTCGGGCGTGTCGAAAATGCCGACTTCGGCGGCGGCGAGGCGCAGCCGCACCGCATCGGCCAGCTGCGAAGAGAGCGACATGCGGCTGCCCGCCCAGCGCGGCACGATGCCCTTGCGCTTGCTTGCGCGCCGCACCTGCACCGTCATCTCCTTGACGCGGCGAAATTCGAGCAGCCGCCCGGCAAAGATGAAGACGTCGCCCTGCTTGAGCCGCCCGGCAAAGGATTCCTCGATGCGGCCAATGTTGCCGCCGCTCTGGTAGGCAACGTTGAGCATCCCATCGCTCGTAATCGTGCCGATGCTCATGCGGTGGAAACGCCCCACGCGCCGGTCTTGAACTTTGTACTGTCCGTCCACCAGCTTGACTTTGTGGTAATCGTCGTAGGCTTGCAGCGTGTCGCCGCCCGTGGTGATGAAGTCGAGCGCCCACCGCCATTCGGCGGGCGTGAGATCGCGGTAGGCGGAGGTCGAGCGGATTTCGTGGAAGAGCGCGGCGGCGGGGACAGATTCCTCCCCCCCAGCGCGAACGGGCTGTTTACGAATCGGGTGAAGCTCCCTCTCCTCAGAGGAGAGGGGGGTTGGGGAAGAGGTTGGATGCCCCGGCAGTTTGGATTCACCCGCACCCGGGGGGTGCCCGGTTTGAGAATGTCCGCTCCGCGAATCGGCATCGTCTTGTCCACCCGTTCGCACGCCCGCGTGCGAACTCCACAGGGGCCCCGCTTCCGCCGAGAAGCCGCCGCCGAGGGCGAGGGTAACGAGGTGCTGGGCCAACACGTCGAGCGGCTTGTGCAGCGCGGCGCGCGATTCGATTTCGCCGCGCTCGATGGCGTCGCGGGCGGCGGCGAATTCGACGAGCTCGAAGGCGTGCGTTGGCACGCAGATCACGCGGCTGGTGCGCCCCGGATTGTGGCCGCTGCGCCCGGCCCGCTGCAAGAGCCGTCCCGCGCCCTTGGGCGAGCCGATCTGCACCACCTGCTCCACCGGCGCAAAATCCACGCCCAAATCCAGGCTCGATGTCGCCACCACGCAGCGCAGTCGCCCGTCGTCCAGCCGCGCCTCGACTTCGTTGCGCAGCGCCCGCTCGATCGAGCCGTGGTGCAGCCCGACCGAGCCGATCAGCTCCGTCGCGTGGTCAAAGGTGTAGTCGGTGATGGCCTGGAACCAGAGCTCTGCCTGGGCGCGCGTGTTGCAAAAAATGAGGGTCGAGGCCGCTGCCTGCACCCGCGCCACCACCTGCGGCACCAGCTTCGTCCCAATGTGACCCGCCCAGGGAAAGCGTTCGATGTTGGGGGGAATAAGCGTTTCGATGGTGATGGGCTTGTTCAAATCCGCAGAAATTAAGGACGCGGAGCTATGCGGAAGAACGCGAATTTCTTCCGCTGATTCTGATCCGCGTTCTTCCGCGTTCTTCCGCGTCCAAAAATCCCCTAGCAAAACGTCCATTGCTTCATCGAGATTCCCCAGCGTCGCCGACAGCCCCCACGTGCGCAGCGTCGGGTTCCAGCGGCGCAGCCGTGCCAGCCCCAGCTCGGTCTGCGTGCCGCGCTTGGTGCTGATCAGCTCGTGCCATTCGTCGACGACGACGCAGCGCAGGTGGCGAAATTTTTGCTGGGTATCGGGGTAGGAGAGAAGCAGCGAGAGGCTTTCCGGCGTGGTCACGAGCGCGGTGGGCGGCTTTTTGCGCTGGCGCTGCTTTTTGCTGCTGGAGGTGTCGCCCGTGCGCAGCTCCACCGTCCACGGCAGGCCGAGCGCTGCGACCGTCGACTCTAGCGCCGCGGTCGTATCGCGCGCCAAGGCCCGCAGCGGCGTGATCCAGAGCACCGTCAGCGGCGGCGCATCCATGTTGGGCCACGTGTCGGCGTCCGGGTGTTCGTCGATCCACTCGGCGACGGGGCCGAGCCACGCCGCCAGCGTCTTGCCCACGCCCGTCGGCGCGTGGATCAGGCCGCTTTGCCCGTCGCGGTAGGCCTGCCACGCCTCGCGCTGGAAGGGGAAGGGCTGCCAGCCGCGGCTGGTGAAGAAGGAGTCGAGGGATAGGGGAATGAGAGAACTATTTAACGTCGTCGACATACGAACATGCTGTCACAGTGTAGCGATGGGATCACGCACCGTTGAAGCTGAAATCCAGACGAAATCTTTGGTGTTGTGCGTCACCAACGTCACTTGGTGAACGAGCGCTGTTGCCGCAATTAGCGCGTCACCCAATGTCATCTTTTTCTGCTGTCGCAATTCGGTTGCTTTGTGGATCACCGCTTCCGAAACATTTAAGACGGGTGCTGCGGCAAAGAAAAGGCCAAAGTACCGCAGCTCCCGTTCAGTAATTTTATAGTAACCCATCACCTCTACTTGGCTAACGGCAGAGACGGCAGGTGTGTTGGTGGCAATAAAGCGACGCAAAGCCCGATGTTGTGGTTGGGCTGCATAGATAATGATATTGCTATCTAGTAACATCATTATCTCGACCGGGTAGGGTTCGTTCCGCTCGCACAGATTCTTGCCATGCAACGGGATCATCGATGGCAGAGTGATTGGCGCTATTTGCTAACTGCTCAAGCGCCTCGGCCATGCGTTCACCCCGCGTTTGTGTCAACCAAGCCTCCGCCTCTTCAAGAATCGTGATGTGCACGGGGACTTCTGCTTGGTTGGCAAGCTGTTC
This sequence comes from Caldilineaceae bacterium, assembly GCA_965213535.1. Taxonomy (GTDB): domain Bacteria; phylum Chloroflexota; class Anaerolineae; order Caldilineales; family Caldilineaceae; genus JBCCFC01. The sequence goes on along the minus strand of OZ243888.1, from coordinate 2,395,642 downwards.
TGGCGTGTCGTCCAACCACTCCAATTGATTTCCACGTAAAACGGCTTTGTATGTTGTCAGCATGATTTCCTCTAGTTGTCTATCTAAACAAACGCAACAAGATTATGCCTGTTCGACATCTGGATCACAAACTGTGGCAATACGCATGAAGCGGACCGGCGCGCCCGTTGCGGTAGGCCTGCCAAGCCTCAACTTGGAAAGCGAAAGGTTAGAGCAGGATTTGAGGTAGGGCACAACTGAGGCGGTTACGCTGCTTTGGGCTGAACCTTGTCGGGGTCAAAATGAAGGTTCAGAATTGACGCCATTTTCTCCTCGCCCTTTGCTACGCGCAGCGCCGTTTCCCACGTCGACGCCGAAAGAAAGTCCCGCAGCGGCTGCTCGACCTGTGCCACCTGCGGAAACGCGGCGCGCAGCTGCTCATCCCACGCGGGATGGTAGCGCACGAGATCGTCGGGGTAGACCCACTTGCGCGCCGTGCCTTCGTCGACGGGCTGAAAGGGCTCGGTGATGTTGAGGTAGCCGTAATCGTCCGTCAGCTCTTCGCCGGGCTCAATGTCGCGGATGGCGATCTCGAAATCGTAGGCAGTGGAGAGGACGCTGGACTTAAAGCTGTGGTTGACGTACTTGCCAATGTCCCAGCAGAGGATGAAATCGCCCGTGGGGCTGCGAAAGCAGTAGGTGTCGAGCAGCCGCTGGTAGGTCTCGTCAAACGCTTCAAATTCGGCGGGCGTAAAGGCGCGGTCGATCCAGTCGAGCGCCCAGGCAATGGTCCCCTTGGGAATCGATCGGGTGGCGACAACGCCGTAGCCAACGTCGTCGCTGATAAAGCGCAGTTCGGTGTGTGGGTGGATCATGGCGGCTCCTTTTTGGGACGCGGATAAGCCATCAATTTAATCGAATAAACGCGCAATCGCAATTTGCCTCTTGACTCTGACATCGTGTCAGGGACTAAAGTGGGGTGGTGGGCAGCCAGCCCGTCGACAGCCACCCGATTTAGCTAGAGGAAACTCATTATGCAAGCCACCACGCGCCCAACGCCCAATTTTCAGAGCCCAAACCTTCGATCCGCCCGCACGCTGAAAATTGTGCTGGTTGCCTTTGCCCTCGTTGCCGTAATTACCGCCCTCTCGTTCATCTTCTCGCCGCCGGGGCAGCGCTATTTCGCCAACCAAACCGCCGCCCCCGCCGAGGCCGATGTCAACCGCGTGCTCGTGCTGGCGGACGACGCGCTCAACCACGTCTTTAGCCCCGCCGTGATTCAGGTCGAGACGGGCACGATGGTGACCTGGGAATTTGCGGACGTGGACGAGGGCGGCGTGCCGGTGGCCCACAACGTCGTCTTTAGCGACGAAGCCTCGCCCGTGTTGACCGAGGGTGATTATTCTCGCATGTTTGCGGAAGCGGGCGTCTACGACTACGTCTGCACGCTGCACGCCTTTATGAGTGGACGCGTTGTCGTGGTGGACGCTGTAGCGGACGATGGTGCGACGAGCAACGGGGGAGGCCAGCCGTGATTCGCTCCGGTACAACGGTTACCAACGGGGTGACGGGCGAGCGCGTTACCTTTTTGGAAACGGCGTCGACAACCAACGGCGAGCGCCTTGTCTTCGACAACTACATCGCCGCGGGCACGCCCGGCCCGCCGCCGCACGTGCACCCGCTGCAGGAGGAACGCTTCGAGGTGCTCGATGGACAGTTCTTTGCCACGCTCAACCGGGAGAAGCGCACGTTTTCGGCAGGGCAAAGCTTTGTCGTCCCGCCTGGCGCGGCGCACACCTTTCAAGCATTGCCCAATCAGGACGCAACCTTCCGGGTGACGCTATCGCCCGCGCTGGACAGCGAGGAGTTTTTTGTGGGAGTCACCGACGCCGCCAATCGACGCGGCGCTGGAGCGCCAAGCTTGATGCAGCTGGCGGCGCTGCAAATTGGGCTGACCGCGCGCTTTTACCTCGCGGGGCCGCCCGTTTGGGCGCAGGATATTCTGTTTCGCGTGCTGGGTCGGATCAGCCGGATGCTGAAGCTGGCTTGAGGCTGACGCGACGCTCACTCCACGCCGTGCGCCCGCCAGAGGCAGTCGACAAGTTCAAAGTTGTCAAACGTCGCCTCGAAGGAGGAAGCCAGCGGGCTACAAGCGTAGAGTCCAAAGCGAACGGGCTGCTCAGGTGGCGCCGGTGGGTCGAGCTTCCCCATCTCGGCAGAAGTCTCCCCCAGCGCGTGCAGGTGAAAAATGCGCATCTGCTGAAACGCGATGCCATTGGTCGAGGACTCGATCAAAAAGTCCGGCCCGCGCCGGTTCAGCCGATACCACATGCTCGTCGGCGTGGTAATATCGACCGTGGCCCAATCCGAGTAGCCGCCGTTGGTAACGACGCTGCCCAGCCGCGACAGCTGCCCGGCCTCAAACTCGACAGACGCTTTGAACCAGTTGTTGCTGTCGATGTAGATTGCCACGCCGCACTGATCAAAACGACCTTGATAGGTGAAGCAGGCTCTGGTGGTGAACGAGAAGTTGCGGTCGCTTTCCAGCAGCAGGGCGGGCGCGCTGTCGTTTTGGAAGCCGTAGTAGGTGCGCTGCCAGAAGTCGGTATCAGGAGAGGTAGTGATTTTTACAAGCTGCTCACCAACCTCAGCCGTTCGTAACGGATTTAGCCACGTCGCTGCTGCAAAATCCATGCCAAAGCTGCCCTGTGCAAAGCGTTCTGCGCGAAGATTATTCACTTGTTGTCTCTGTAATCCAATCGATCACTAAATCAAGATAGCCCGGCACAAATGCATCTTCTCCCAACAGATGTAACTTGATCAGAAACCACGGGCCGGGATTGGCCGTATCAAAATAGCGTGCCTTGAGCAGGCCATGCTGCGCATCGGGGAAAATTTGGATGGTGTAGTCGGAGTGGTCCGTGGCCTCAAAGATTTCTCGGTAAACACGCGCACTCTCCGCCGCATCGACATTGCGATCGCGTGTGCCAAAGATGGCCAGCGTCGGGCAATCGATATTCGCCAAATCCGCTCGCGCGTCGACCAGCAGATTGCGTCGTGCAAATTCATAGCGCGCCTCGCTCATGGGCTCACCGTCTCGCTGTGCCGCTACATACTCTTCGTAGCTGCTTCCCGGCTGGAGCAGCGCCTCCCGCGCGCGATTCTGCACAATGGCCTGCTCGATTTCTACCTCGGATGCCCCCTCGGTGCGGAGGCGTGTGCGGGTTAAATAATCCCCCTGGTCGCGCCAGTTGATTGCGCCGGAGACAAGCACCATAAAATCAGGATGGCTCGATTTGGTGGCGACGCGCGGCATCACCCAGCCCGCCTGGCTGTATCCGATGAGGCCAATCTTGTCCGCATCCACTTCTTTACGTGTTTGCAGATATTCAATTGCCGCGATCACCTCGTCCGCGCGATCATCCATGCTCTGCGCGAGCCAGTCGCTGCTGGAGCCGCCAACGCCCGCTTTGTCCCAGGCAAAGGAGGCGATTCCCTGCTGGGCCAGTCGATTCCAAAGCGGGCGATAGTAGCCGTGGGCGTCGCGCGGCAGCGGCCCATCGCCGTGGACGAAGATGACTACGGGCACGGCTCCATCTGCGTCACGGGGCAGCGTTAGGACGGCGGCGAGTTCGTTGCCATCGCTGCGAAATGTGGTATTGATGGCGTTGTAGTGAGTGGCTTCGGAAAGTACGGCTACAATCGCCGCCCCCAAGAGCAGGAAGGTCGTGATGAGAACAATAAAACGCTTGCTCATTGCCTGGCCTTTGCACCGATTCCAGCTAGATGGATGATTAACTACTCGTTTCTACGTTGCATCTGGCTTTATGTTGCGGAAAATCGGCGTTTACATCTCATCGCGGAAGCAACACATTCCCAGCCTACGGCACGGGCTTGCCCCGCGCCGCCGCCAGCAGCGAATACCATTCTTCGCGGCTCAGCTCGACTTCGTCCGCCCGTACGCTGCGCTGGACGCGCTCGGTCTTGGTCGTGCCGATGACGGGCTGGATACCCGCCGGGTGGCGCAGCAGCCAGGCCAGCGAAATCGCCTCCGGCGTCGTCTGCTTTTCAGCGGCGAGCTGCTTGACCAGCCGCGCCGCCTCGCGCACGTTGCCGGGCGCGTCCGGTGCGGAATCGAACAATTTGCCGCCCGCCACCGGCGACCACGCCTGTACGAGAATGTTGTGCAACCGACAGTAATCCAGCATACCCGTCGATGCCGTGAACGCGCCGCCGTTGTTGTCGGTGGTGCGGTTGGCAACAATGCCCTCGCTGATCAAGTAGTGGTGCAGCAAGCTCACCTCCAGCTGATTGACCACCAGCGGCTGATCGACAAAGCGGCGCAGCAGCGCCATCTGCCCCACCGTGTGGTTGCTGAGGCCAAAGTAGTGCACCTTGCCGCTGCGGTGTAGCGCATCAAAGGCCCGCGCCACCTCCTCCGGCTCGACAAGCGGATCGGGGCGGTGCAGCAGCAGGATGTCGAGCCTGTCCGTTTGCAGCCGCCGCAGGCTGCCCTCTACGGAGGCGATGATGTGGTCGGCGTCAAAGTCGTAGCGCTGGGGGGCGCTGGGCTGGGGATCGTCCGCAAAGCGGATGCCGCATTTGGATTGGAGGATGATGTTGTCGCGCAGGCCAGCTACGCTGGCGCAAATTTCGCCAAAGACGCTTTCGGATTTGCCACGGGTGTAGATGTCGGCGTGGTCGAAGAGGGTGATGCCTGCTTCGCGGGCGGCCACGACGACATCGGTGGCGGCCTTCCTGTCGGCGTCGGTGAGCGGCGTCGCGTCCCAGCTGCCGCCGATTTTCATGCAGCCGTAGGCCAGGCGCGAAACGCTGAGATCGGTGTTAGGGATGGTATATTGTTGCATGGTGATGAAGCTGAATCGATTTTGGTGATAGAGGGTACACTATAGCACGGTCACACGCTTCTTCTCGAAGTAGGGCCAGTCCCACTCCGCGCCCCAGCCAGCGCCCGCAGGGGGGGCGATGGTTCCACGCTCGGGCAGCGGTGGATTGAGCAGCCCGATCTCGCGGCCAAGTTCGTCGCGCGTGCCGCCGGGAAAGTATTCGTAGTAGCTCGTATTTTGCAGGGCACAGACCAAGTGCGCGTGCACCAGCCCAAAGAGACCGCCCGGCCCGTTGAGCTCAATCCTCGCGCCGTGCAGTTCGGCCAGGTGGGCCAGCTTGAGCAGCCCGGTTGTGCCGACGCGAGCGTTGGCGCGCAGCCAATCCGTGGCCCCGCTGATCAGCCACTGGGCGCTCAACGCCACATCGTGCATCAGCGTTTCGGGGGCGAGGATGGGAATGTCGAGCGCGCGACAGAGTCGCTGCAGGCCCTGCTGATCGCGATCCGGCAGCGGCTCTTCGAACCAGAGAAAGCGCAACGCCTCCAGCGCGCGACCCACGCGCAGCGCCTCCTCGAAATTGTAGTGGCTGAGCACCGCATCGTGCAGCAGCACGATCTCCGGGCCCACGGCCTCCCGAATCGCGGCGAACCACTCGATATTCTCATCTGCCGTGTTGGTCAAATGATCCTTCACGGCGGGGAAGCCCATCGCCGCCGCCTTTAGCGAATCTTCGACCACGGCCTCTTTGGTGCGGCCACCGCTGTTGTAGTAGACGGCGCAGCGCTCTCTCGACCGCCCCAGCAGCGCAGCGACGGGCAGGCCCGCAGCCTTGCCCACAATATCCCACAGGCAGTTGTCAAAGGCCCCAAACCAGCCGGGGCGAGTAAACATGCTGCGCGTCGCCGCCTGGAGCTTGGCGTAGAGCCGCTCCCGGTCAAAGGGATTTGCCCCGATGGTAAGGACGCGCAACTGCTCCAGCTCGCTGGGCTGCATCGTTGTGTAGCGCGCGTCGCCCACGGTGCAAACGCCCTCGATACCCTCATCGGTGCGCACGTGGAGCACGTGGAGCGGCTCGGTCAAGCTGTTGCCCGCCGACTGCATCAGGTGGCGCGTGGCCGTCCAGCGCTGTTTGGCCGGGCTCAGCTGCTCGACGAGATCAAACCGTGCCGTGTTGGCCGGCAGCTCGAAGACCGAAAGCGCGATCTCGGTAATTTTCATTGTCCGCCAAGGTCCACAATCGCTTCCTGGACGAATTCAACGATGTTCCCATCGGGGTCTTTGACCATGGCGATCAGCGCGCCGCTGCCGATCTGCCGAATCGGCTCAACAATGGCGGTCTCGCCCTGCTCAATTTGCGCCATCACGGCGGCGATGTCTTCCACGATCAGCGTGATGTAGCGGTAGCCGAGCGCCGAAGCCACGCGCGCCGGGCTGCGCTGGGTCGGCGTCTCATCCAGCTGCACCAGCTTGATCCGCGATGCGCCGTGCCGCAGCTGCATCATCTGCCCCTGGCCGATGACGGCAGTTCGGTTTTCGCCCACCACGGGCAGGCCGAGCGTGTCGCGGTAGAAGGCCAGCGAGCGCTCCAGATTTTCGACGAGCACGCCGATGTCGACGGCGCTGCGAGTCTGTATCGGATTCACCATAGTTTCTCGTTTTCCTCATGCCGGGCAGAGCGAGAGTTGGTCTGAATTGTTATGCGTACTCGACGCGACTACGCCCGAGCCCACGGGAAAGCGAAGGTTGGTTGATTGGCATAGCGCGCGGTATCAATTTGCAGCGTTGCGCCACAGCCAGGCTCAAGATGCAGCGAAAAGGCGCTGTCGCCGACCGCCGTGCGTTCGCCCTCAACCGCGACGCCGTGGATTTGGTGCTCGGCATAAGCCCCGCCCTGCACAACAACCGTCTGCGCCTCCACTTGGTTGAGGTTGACAAGCGTCACCGTCACGCTGTCGTCCGTCAATTCTTCGACCAGCGCGGCCACCTCTTCGGGCAAGCCCGCGCGCTGGCGGGCCGGGTCAAAATAGCGCAATCGACAGTAAAGCGGCGAGCCGACGCGCCCCGTGGGCAGGCCGCCCAGCATGAGCTGCGTCAGCGTTTCGGTTTTGGCCGGGTTAAGGTGATTCATCTCGTCCGACAGCCGGGTGTCGGGCGAGGCACTGTCCGCGGCCACGGCGGCCATGTCTGCGCGCACGCGGGCAAGGCTTTTCTCCAGCGCGTCGACTGGGTAGCCGGGGTTGTTGCCTTCGAGATACTGCACCCACGGATCGTGCTGCACCAGCGCCACGTCGTCCGGCTGCATCGACCAGTACCAGACTTCCAGCGCGCCGGAGTCGAAGGGGTGCTCTTTCCAGTCGTACCAATCTGCATCACCCGCTTCTGCGCCAAAATAGTCGCCGTAGGCGTTGGGCCAGCGCGTCTCGCCGTCGATTTCGCGGGCGTTGCTGTTGATGTGGTCGATGACGCCGCGCCACGTGTCCACGTATTTCTGATCGCCCGTGAGCAGCAGGCCAACGCCAAAGCCGTTGATGGCGCGCCTGTGGCCGTAGGTGCGGTGGGCGGGCTCGCCCGTCTGAGGCACGATAACGGTAAAGCCCCAGCCGTAGATGCCGCCGTACCAGCGCCCGCCGCACGCGCCGCCAATCGTGCCGTCCAGCCCAATGTTGGTGGGGATGATGCCGCCGTTTTCCTCCGTGCGCTGCACCCAGGCGTCGATATACTCCAGCGCCCAGTCGCGGTACTTGGCTTCGTGGTCGAGCGCGTAGGCGTTGAGCGCCAGCACCGTGGTGGCAAGATTCATGGGGTTGTCGCCCACCACATCGTTGTAATCCTTAAAGTGCGCGACCATCTCCTCGTAGCTGCCCTCGCCGTGGGCCAGCCGAAAGCGCCCCGCAATCTCGATAGGATCGCCCGCCCAGTCCAGCCCCGTCGCCTGTCGCAGCAGCGGGCCGCGGCTGCCGTTAAAGCAGCTGCGGATAATCTTGTGCGTGGCGTCATAGTTGGGTGCTTGGGGGTCTTCATTCATGTAGAAGCCCGCAAAGCGTTTCGCACGCACCTGGAAGGCGCGGTCGTCCGGGTCGGACAGCCCCTGTAGGAAGAAGGCCGAGTAGCCCTCGCCGTTGTGGAACCAGTCAAACATCACCGGGAACTCTTTGTAGTACATCCCCTCTCGCGCCAGCTCCACTTGGACCGTTTTGGCCTCGGTGTACTGGCGGAGGTGGCCCTCCCAGCCCCGCTTGTAGAGCGCCAGCACCCAATCCGGCGCGCCCAGCGCGTGCAGCATCGTCCAGTTGAGGATGTTCTCCGCCGCATCGTCCGGTCCGTCGTCGCCGCCCCAGCGTGGGACGCAGAGCAGGTAGCCCCGCTCGTCGAAGTAGTGGTCGAAGAAGCGCTGGCAGGCCTCGCTTTGGGCGCGCAGCAGTTCGCGCTCCAGCAGCGCCCAGTGGGGCGGCGTCATGGGCGTGTCGATGGTGAGTGGCATGGCGAGGCTTCCGTGGTGATGAGTTGGGGATTTATAAAAATGGAGTGCACCACTGGCGAGATTTGTGGCACAATAACGTTGGCCCGATACAGGTTAAAGGAGCCAATCCGTGGCATTTCCTATTTTGATTGAACAACAGAACGGCATGGAAAGCGTACGTGTGGAGGAGCCGACGCGCGAGCGGGCCATTGCATCGGTTGAGGCTGCTTTGCGCACTCGTATTGCCGGGGGTGAGCTGCTGACAATTGACGTGGAAGAAGAGCGCGCTGAGCCAACGCGATGAGAAACGCGATGCCGCCTAATTAGTTACGCCAATCTCTCCAGCAGCTTTAGATGCGACACCGGCAGCAGCCGCACCGCCCAGTCCACCAGCTTGGCGTCGCTGCCGACCAGCACCCGGTCGCGCCGCTGCTCGACGCCTTGGACAATTGTCTCGCCCGCCTCGCTTGCCGATAGCTTGAGCGACTTCTGAAATTCGTCGCGCTGCCGCGCCACTTCATCGGCGTGAATGCCGGCGGAGATGCGCGCCGAGCGCGCAATCGCCGTGTTAACGCCGCCGGGATGCACCACGGTGACGCCGACGGTCGAGCCGATCAGCTCGTGGCGCAGCGATTCGGAAAAGCCGCGCACGGCAAATTTGCTGGCCGCGTAAGCCGTCTGCCCCGGCGGCGCAAAAAGCCCAAAGACGCTCGACAGGTTGACGATGCGCGCATCATCGCTCGCCCGCAGCAGCGGCAGAAAGGCGCGCGTCATCCGCACCACGCCGTGGAAGTTGATGCTGAGCAGCCAATCAAAATTGGCCTCGCTCACCTGATCAAAATTGCCGCCCACGGCCACGCCCGCATTGTTGACGAGCAGATCGACCCCGTTGTGTTCGGCCAGCACCGTCTCCGGAAACGCGGCGACCGCGTCGGCATCGGCCACATCGAGCCGGTGCTGCGTCGCGTGCACGCCGTGCGGTGCGGCCAGCGACGCCGTTTCGGCCAGCCCCGCCTCGTTCACGTCCGCCAGCGCCAGGTGGCAGCCGCGCCGCGCCAGCGAGAGCGAGATCGCGCGGCCAATGCCGCTCGCTGCGCCGGTGACGACGGCGGTTCGGTTGGCTAACTGCATGCGGCTGGTCACGCGGTTTGCTGCTTTCCCGTGGGGATTGCGCCCCACGCTGCTGGTGCTGTATAGTGGGGGAGGTAAGTTTAGGGTCGCCTCCAGTGTAGCGGAGGCGGTTGTCCTTGTCAACCGGAAAAACAATCTGTGGGTGCAACCTACCCAGGAGAACCTTTTGCCTCAATACGACGCCATCATCGTCGGCTCCGGCCCCAACGGGCTGGCCGCCGCCATTACCCTCGCGCGCACGGGCCGCTCGGTGCTCGTCTACGAAGCCAAGCCCACCGTCGGCGGGGGGATGCGCACGCAGGAGTTAACCCTGCCCGGCTTTCACCACGACATCTGCTCGGCGATTCAGCCGCTGGGGATGGCCTCGCCCTTTTTCCGCGACCTGCCGCTGGCGAGCTACGGCCTGGAGTGGATTCAGCCCGATCTGCCGCTTGCCCACCCGCTGGACAACGGTACAGCCGCGGTGCAACATCGTTCGGTCGTCGAGACGGCACGGGGATTGGGGCGTGACGGGGCGATGTACGAGCGGCTGCTGTCGCCGCTGGTGGAGAATTGGGAGGCGGTGATGGATGCGTTTCTCGGCCCGCTGCGGCCAATGGCGCTGGCCCGCCACCCGCGCGCCACGGTTGAGCTCGGCCTGCGTGCGCTTTGGCCCGCGGACAAATTTGCCCACGCCCTCTTCCGCCACGACCCGGCGCGCGCGCTCTTTGCGGGCAACGCCGCCCACTCGATCATGGCGCTGGACAAGCTGGCGACCTCCGCCATCGGCCTGATGCTGGCGCTGCTCGGCCACGCCGTCGGCTGGCCGCTGCCCAAGGGCGGCTCGCAGCAGATCGCCGACGCGATGGCCGCCTACCTGCGCGACCTCGGCGGCGAAATCGTCACCGACACGCTCGTTACGTCGCTGGACGAGCTGCCCGCCGCGCCGCTTGTTCTGCTCGACATCACACCGCAAAACCTGCTCGATCTCATGGAAAACACAAAGTCCGCCGCGCTGCCCGCTCGCTACCGGCGACAGCTCGAAAATTACCGTTACGGCCCCGGCGTCTTCAAAGTCGATTGGGCGCTCAGCGAGCCGATTCCCTGGCGCGCCGAGATTTGTGGGCGGGCGGGCACGGTGCACGTGGGCGGCACGCTGTGCGAAATCGCCGCGAGTGAACGCGCCACCTACCGCGGCCACCACAGCGACCGCCCCTTTGTCCTGCTTGCCCAGCAAAGCCACTTCGACGACACGCGCACTCCCCAAGAAAAATCGGGCGGCCAGCACACGGGCTGGGCCTACTGCCACGTCCCCAACGGCTCCACCCGCGACATGACGGATATTATCGAAGCGCAGATCGAGCGTTTCGCCCCCGGCTTTGGCGACACAATTCTCGCGCGCAGCACGCGCAACGCCATGCAGATGCAGGCCTACAGTCCCAACTACATCGGCGGCGACATCAACGGCGGGGTGCAGGATTTGCGCCAGTTTTTCACCCGCCCCGTCATCAGCCCCAACCCGTATCGCGTCCCACTGACCGCTGGCAATGGTGATGCCGCTCGCAGCGTCTACCTCTGCTCCTCGTCAACGCCACCCGGCGGCGGCGTCCACGGTATGTGCGGTTATTTTGCCGCGCGGTCGGCCATGCGGGAAATGATGTAAGTGAATGCTCGTTCCCACGCTCTGTGTGGGAATGCCTACCGAGACGCTCCTGCGTCTCACCGCAACGGACAAAGCGAGCTGGATAAAACTGTGCTCACTCTTCAGCGCACCGAACAATGCCCCGCTCGTCCTCGACCAGTCCCAGCAGCGGCAGCGGATTCAGCGTGTTATCGATTTCCTGCTCGTTTGCATAACCACCCTCCGCCGTCGAGCGCACCACCGAAAAGTGCAGATGCCGCCCCATCGGTCGCCACCACCCGCCCGACCACGTCCCCTGGTAGCCCAGCAGCGTTCCCGCTTCGACAAACATCTCCACCGTTCCCACCGGAAACGCCTCGTCCACATACGACGTGCGCCCGTTGCGCGACGCCATGTGCGTGTAGTACGTCCACACTTCCTCATCGGGCAGCAAATCCGGGTGGCGCAGGATTACCGAGCTGCGCCAGTTTTCCTCGCGCGTAAGATAGCCAGCGTATGCCGCCACCACGGGCGTGACGCCGTCGCGTCCGTCCGGCCCAAAGACGTCGATCCCGCTGTGGTGGTGGCCGGGGTAGAACGCATCGTCCCAGCCAAAACCAACGTAGCCCGTCGACGGAATCAGCAGCGGCGCGTCGCCGCAGCGCTCGCCAGCGGTGACGGTCCAGGCGCTGCGTGCGGCGGGGTCGAGCAGCCAGAGGGCGGCGCGAACGTACGAATCGCCGCTGTCGACCACCCAGAATCCTGCTCCAAGCAAGAGGAAAGCCAGGAGAAGTCGAATAACATCGCGGCGCATTCGCTGCCACGTATTGAGTTCGTAGTCGAGCGGGCGATTAGTCGGCGGAGATTGCTGCTGCATGGTCATCCAAAAGGTTGAAACGTATTCACAACCAAAATACGACACGCGCTGACCTTTCGTTCCCCAAACAAAGTGGAAAAAAAGTCGATCCACCAAGAATAGAAGGAGCACGAAGGAAGAGCGCCAACGCTCTTCCTTCGTGCTCTTCGTGAATCGATTTTTCCTGATAAGTTGCCGATAAACGTTGAGGCTACCGCAAAAAGTCCAGCACTGCCCGGTTGAACGCTTCGGGCTTGTCCCACATGGGGTTGTGGCCGACGCCCTTGAGCACGACGAGATCGGTGTAGCGCAGCCGCTTTTGCAGGCGGCGACCGAGCTCCAGCGGCACAAGCGGATCGCGCTCGCCCCAGACGAGCAGCGTGGGCACGTTGATCTTGTCGATTTTGTCGCTAATGTCGGCGGCAAGGAGCTGGTGGGAGGCGCGCAGAATGGTGAAGGGGCCAGCCCGCCACGCGTCGCTAAAGAGGATGGGCCAAAAATCTAGGGGTGCATAGCGTATGGCCCAAATCAGGCTCAACACGTTCTGCCAATACGTGCGATCCAAGGGCAGCGCCGCCGCATCGACCAGCACCAGCTTCTCGACGCGCTCCTGGGCGTCGGCGGTCAGTTCGGCGGCAATCAGCCCGCCCATCGAGTGGCCGATCACGCGGGCGCGATCCATCTGCAGGTGGTCCATCCACGCCTGGAGCAGGTCAGCCATGCGCTCCAGCTCGAAGGGCTGGTGGTTGCTGCCGCCAAAGCCAATCAGGTCGACGGCGTAGACGCGGAAGTGCTGGGCAAAGAAATCTACGTTGTGGTCCCACCAGCGCGCCGAGCCGGAAAGCCCGTGCACCATAATTAGCGGCTCGCCCTGGCCCGCCATTTCGTAGTAGATGCGGTGGTCGCCGAGGTGGAAGTGGTGTCGTTCAACGGAAAGGGTCATAAATTAGTTCATGGTACACATCGAGAACATGCAGCGAGAAACGTGAGCAATCAACTGGCTATTTGTTTTGCTGCCCATTCCGCCAGCACTTCGCGCTTGATCTTCGCATTGTGCCGCACGTCGACGGGGAAGTCCGGGTGGAACAACACGGTTTGGATTGGCTGCGTGTGCGCGTGCTGCGCCCCCAGTTCCAGCAGCTCGGCGACGACGCGCTGCCGCTCGCCCGCGCTCGACGGCACGCCCGTCGTCACCTCGACGACCAAAACAGGCTCCGGCCAGCGTTCCGTTGCCGCGTTGCCCGTGCCCGCGGCGGTATGCTCGCCGATCCCTACCAGCGCCGTCCGCCGCACGGCCGGGTGCTGGTTGAAAATGACCTCCACCGCAATCGGGTTGAGCAGCCCGTCCTTCGTTTCTACCCGGTGAGACATGCGACCAAGCACCCACACGCGCCCCGCCTCGTCCAGGTAGCCGACATCGCCCATGCGATGCCAGACGCGATTCTCCCCACCTTCGTGATCAGCATAGATTTTCGCCTGGGCCGTCTTCTGTGGGCGGTGCAAATAGCTGCGGGTGACGACCGAGCCCCGCGCCACAATCTCGCCAATCTGGCCCGTTGGCAGCACGAGCGAATCATCCCAGCGCTCGATAATCTCATCCGAAATTTGGATGATGCGCACCTCGCCATCGCCCAGCACGCGACCAACGCAAACGCCCGCGCCGTTGCGCGTCGCCTCGGCGGTGGTGGCGATTTCGCGGTGATCGATGTCCGTAAGCGGCAGCGCTTCGGTTGCGCCGTAGGGCGTATGGACCGTGCCGTGCGGCATAATTTTGGCAAAGCCCGCGGCGAGCTCGGGGTAGATGGGCGCGCCGAACATGTACAGCCCCTTGAGCGAATCCAGGGTAACGCCGCGGCGCTCGCACGAGCGGCGCACCTTCTCCCAAATTACGGGCGAGCCAAAGCTGAGGGTGACGCCGTGGGTGTTGATGGCCTGGGTCAGCACGCGGGGATTGACGCGGGCGGGGTGGCGCGAATCCATGTTGGCAATCACGGTGGTGACGCCGAGGCCGGGATTGAAGAGCGCAAAAACGGGCAGCACCACCAGGTGCACGTCACCCTCGCCCATGCCGATTTCGTCGCGCAAAATGTTCAATTGGGTGCGCAACATGCCGTGCTCGTAGACGACGCCCTTGGGGATGCCCGTGCTCCCCGACGTAAAGGCGACCGCCGCCTCGTCCGTCCATTCGCTCTCGACCGCCGGGAAAGGCGCACCGTCCTCGACCCCGCGCCAGTGGCGCAGCTCGTCCAGCGTCGCCCCGCCCCACGCCCAGCGGCGGCCAACCGTCACCGCGCGCTTGACCGTTTTGAACGGGCGGGGAAAAACCTTGCGCAGCGCGTGCGCCAGCGGGATGCCGATCATCGCCGTCGGCTCGGTTTCGGTGACGCACTGCAAGAAGGCCTTGCGCCCCATGCCGGGGTCGATGATCACGGGAACGGCGCCGAGCTTGAAGAGCGCAAAAACGACGGCGATCAGGTCGACGCCGGGGCGAATCAGCAGCAGCGTGCGTTCGCCGTGGGTGATGCCGTAGCGCTGGAAGCCGCGGGCGTATTCGCTGCACAGCTTGTCAAGCTGGGCAAAGGAGAGCTGCTGAAAGGTGGGCCGCGCGGTGGGTTTACGCGGCCCGACGGGCGCGATCACGGCGGGTCGATAGGGCGCGCGCTCGGCCATCGCTTCAAGCGCGGCGGCGATGTTGGGATTGGGCATGGGGGAATTCTGGGTGAATGATAAAGTATATTCGTAGCGGCACAGCGCGCTGTGCCGCTACGATTCGCCGACTTTCTCCGCCACAAAGTCCACCACCCGCGGCACGATCTGTTCCGTTGCGTCCTCCAGCACGTAGTGGCCCGCGTTGGGCAGCAGATGCACCTCCGCATCGGGGAAGCGGCGCTGCCACTCCGGCAGAAAGTCGCGCGTGGTGAAGCAGAAATCGTCGTCGCCCCAGAAGATCAGCATCGGGCGGTCGGCCAGGGTGTGCAGCTTGCGGTCGATTTCGTCCAGCGCGGGGCGCGACGGGTGATTGTCCTCCAGCGGAATATCCTGGACAAAGCGGTGGATGGCGATGCGGTTGCGCCAGGAATTGTACGGCGCGAGATAGCCCTGCACCACATCGCGCGGCAGGCGGGGCTGCGAAGTCGCCATGAGGGTGGCCAGCCGGGCAAAGCCGTTGAAGCCGCGCACGAGCACGTCGCCGTAGACGGGGATGCGGCACATCAGGATGCGCTTGGGCAGCGCCGGAATGTAAAAGGCGGCGGTGTTGAAAATGACAAAGCGCGACGCCGCCTCCGGGTGGCGCGTTGCGTAGCCCATGCCGATCATGCCGCCCCAATCGTGGAGCACGAGGGTGATGCCGTCCGGGTGCTGATCCAGCTCAAGGTGCTTCACCAGCGCCTCGACGTTGCGAATGTGCTGGTCGAGCGTATACGCGTAATTCTGCGGCTTGTCGGACAACCCACAGCCCACGTGATCGGGCACAATGACGCGGTGCGTCTGGGCCAGCGGCGCAATGAGGTCGCGGTAGTAGAACGACCAAGTGGGGTTGCCGTGCAGCATCAGCACCGGCGGCGCGTCGGCTGAGCCATTGTGCGGCCCCTCATCGAGGTAATGCATTCGCGGGCCGCTGCCAGAATCTGGAGCAGGCAGGGTGAGCCAGTGGGAATCGAAGGGGTAGAGCTCTTTGTTAATGAGCATGGGTGCGGGAGCAGGGGGAGCGGGTGAATGAAAGGATTATTAGCGGCGGCACGCGAGACCCCACCCCCAACCCCCTCCCCGCACGCGGGGAGGGGGCTTTCGAGGCTTCGTTGATGACGAACCAGCGCCGAGGGGGTGGGGTCGAACGTCCCTTGACTACATCCCCTGCTCCCCATCTCAATTACCAGGTCACGCTCATCATCGAGCAGTTCAGGCCGCTGCCCACGCCCAGCATGGCGACGTGATCGCCCCGCTCCATGCGGCCCTGCTCGTCGGCGACGCTGAGCGCAATGGCAATGGCGGCGGCGGCGTTGTTGCCCAGCTCCTGCACGGTCAGGTGAATCTTGTCGGGGTTCACGCCCATCACCTTGGCCATGCCCGCAATCTGACGCAGGCTGACCTGATGCGGCGCATACAGATCAATCGCGCCGTCGCTCCAATCGTGGAGGGTGCGGGCGGCGAGGTGCCAGGTGCGCCCGGCCAGTGCAATGCCTTCGCGCAGCACCATGTTGGCTTTGGTCACCATCTGCGAATGATCGAGCGCGCCGACGCAGAGGCGATTGAATTCGGTGGCGGACATGTTGACGCCGCCGTTGACGCGGTGCGCGCCTCCGCTGGCGAGATCACGGTTGGTCAGCAGCATCGCCACCGCGCCGTCGCCCAGCGTAAGCGTGGCAAACTGGTCGCGGAAATCATCTTTGGTGGCGGTGGCGGCCTGTAGCCGATCCAGCGTCGCCTCCACCGGGTGGCGCACGCATTCGCCCGCTACGACCAGGCCGTACTCGATGACGCCCTTCTCAATCAGCATGGCTGTCTGCGCAATGCCGTTGACAAAGCCCAGGCACGCGTTGGCAATATCGAAGTTGATGCAGTTGGCGGAGAGGCCTAAATTGCCGTGAACGAGCGAAGCGGTGGAGGGCTCGGCGTAGTCGCGCGTCACCGAGGTGCTGATGACGCTGCCGATGCGGTCGCGGTCGATACCGGCCTGCTCGATCACTTTTTCGCCAGCGCGCGTGGCAATTTCGCTGGGCTGCGTGCCCGCATCAAAGAAGCGGCGCTCGCGGATGCCCGTCATCTTTTCGAGATAGTTGGGCGGAATCTCCAGCCGCTGCATGGTGTCCGAAATCTGCTCTTCCAGCGTGAGCGAGGAGACAATGTGCGGCCCCACCTCGTGGCCGAGCGATTCAATCATAACGTTGTCGAATAACATGGGATGCTCCCTTGGATATAAATGATGCAATAGATAAAGTGTGACAAAGAACGACGTCGATGGAGCGAGGAATAATAGGGGATGAGTGTGCTCGCCCGCCACCGGTATAAATAGGAAGAACAGCGAAAATAAATGCTTGGCTATCGGGTTAACGGTCAGTGTAACAGGAAATTGAAAATTCAGGGAAATTTTTATAAAGGGTTCAAGTGCTACAGCGGCTCCGGCACCGGTTTGCGCTGCGATGTGTGCCGATGGAACTCATTCAGATGCGTCGACCACGGCTCGATATGCACCACTAAATTCGAGAGCAGCGGCAGCTCCTCAAACAGACCTTGACGCACGTGCTCGGGTCTCAATGATTCGGGCTGCCGTTTTATTGTAAAGGGCATTCGACAATCTACCAGCAAGCCGCGCCACAATTGCCGGGCGCGTCCTTTTTGGTTTGGGTAAGCATGCTTTGGAGAAGTAAGTTCCTCCTACGCAAAAAGCCCAGCTTTATTCCAAACCGAGCTTTTTGAATGAGAATTTTTGAAATTTAGTGGTTGACGCGGCGATCTTTTGTGCTATACTCGCAAAAATAAAGGAAATTGCCCGGCGGACTACAGTGTGAATTTTCTCTGCTGCCCATACTTGTTGCGCAGCGGACGTTATACGATTTGAGACAACAGCTGCTTTGACGGCAGCGATTCGATGGAAGAAGGTAATTGGTTATGACGCGAATTCAATGTCCACAGGAGAGCTGCATCCACTGGGAGGATGGCCTTTGCGGCAGCAGCGAAATTGAATTGGAAGCGCACACGCTTATCTGCTTGACGTTTGAGGAACCAGTCGATGCCGTTAATGCCGTGCCGGGCGCGCACGTTAACGATGCGCTCGACGACGACATCGATATCGATTGGGACGACGACGAGTCGCTGATCGAGGATGAGCTGGACGAGCGGCTTTACGAAAACAAGGCGCTCGATCTGCGCAATAACTTGGATGATGACGACGAGTACGAGGACGACAACTTCGATGATTTTGATGAAATGGACGACGACGGCCTCGATGAAGATGAACTCTTCCACCTCGCTCGCGAGAGCAACAACTGGTAGGCCAGTCGTCTAGCAAAGATCTTTTGACGAATGCGAACGGCACGGCTGGCAGAACCCTACCCCCTCCACGCTGGTTCTGAGTCGACGAAGCCTCGTGGCCCCTTCCCCTCTAGAGGGGAAGGGGTTGGGGATGGGGTTCTGGCCTATCCGTCCAAATATAGAAGAGCGCATGTTGGAGGGAGTATCCAGAAGAGAGCAGGGACATGGCACGCCATGTCCCTGCTCTCTTTGTTCTCCAGGCGATCGTTCGTCTTGCCCTCCATAGATAACGTTGCTACGATAGAAAATCAGATTCAGTAGTTCACGGTTTCGGGGGAGTAGCCATCCTCGGATGCTGCGCTCTCGCTGGCCCGTTCGCATTTGAGAATGCTCGCTCCACGAGCGTGTACGACAAACATGTATAACAAACAATCGTGAATTACTGAGATTACGCAATTCATATCACGCAATTGATGAGGAGACCCCATGCAGCTCTTTGGCGGCATTGAAGCGGGCGGCACCAAGTTCGTCTGTGCCATCGGCAGCGGGCCGGACGACATCCGTGCCCAGACGCGCTTCCCCACAGAAAAGCCGGACGAAACCATTCAGCAGTGCCTCGATTTCTTTCGCGAGCAGGCGGACCAGGATGAGCCGCTTGCCGCCATCGGCATCGCCTCCTTTGGCCCCGTCGACCCCGATCCCACATCGGATACCTTTGGCTACGTCACCACCACGCCCAAGCCCCACTGGGCGCACACGGATTTTGTCGGCCCGCTGCGGCAGGCGTTCGACGTGCCCATCGGCTTCGACAGCGATGTCAACGGCGCGGCGCTGGGCGAGCAGCGCTGGGGCGCGGCGCAGGGGTTGGAAACCTTTGTCTACCTGACCATCGGCACGGGGCTGGGCGGCGGCGGCATGGTCGGCGGGCAGCTGATTCACGGGCTGCTGCACCCCGAAATGGGCCACATGAAGATTCCCCACGACTGGCAAGCCGATCCCTACGCGGGCTACTGCACCTATCACGGCGACTGCTGGGAGGGGCTGGCGGCGGGGCCGGCGATTGAAGATCGCTGGGGCCAGCCCGGCAGCGAACTGGGCGACGAGCACGAGGCGTGGGCGCTGGAGGCGCACTACTTGGCCTTGGGGCTGCACAACATTATCACCACGCTCTCGCCGCAGCGCATCATCCTGGGCGGCGGCGTAATGGATCAGCCGCAGCTCTTTCCGCTTGTTCGCGAGCGCGTGCAGAAATCGCTTAGCGGCTACATCCAAAAGCCGCAGCTCACCGACGATATTGATAGCTACATCGTCCCGCCCGGTCTCGGCAATCGCGCGGGCGTGCTCGGCGCGATTGCGCTGGCGGAGCAGGCACTTGCGTTCCAGGAGAATAAACAGCGCAGGGGCGAGTCGAGGTGACTGTCACGGCCCTCCATAAGAAAGACTTGCCCCGCTGGTAAATGGGCGTGACTGTCATATCTGACTGTCACATCTGACTGTTACGCTGGCGGGCAATGGCGTTAAGTTAGCAATCTGGTTCCCACGCTCCGCGTGGAACGAGTAACCTTTAACTTAACGCCATTGCGCTGACGGGGTAATCTAATTGTTGGAATGGCCTTAAACAGGCCAGTCGATCTAAACGATGCAGAAAGCGATCCGCGAACACAAAGTCACATGAAAAGAAGCGCGTAGACCTTCTTTCTTCGTACTCATTCGCGTCCTTCGTTGATTGCCTGCTCCCCTCCTGAGAAGAGCGACTTATGAATTTCGATCCCGCTGAACACGCCCACCGCCGCTTCAACCCGCTGACGGGTGAATGGGTGCTCGTCTCGCCCCACCGCACCAAGCGACCGTGGCAGGGACAGACGGAGAAAACCGCTGCCGACGCGCTCCCCGCCCACGACCCCGGCTGCTACCTCTGCCCCGGCAACGAGCGCGCGGGCGGCGCAGTCAACCCCGACTACGACGGCACGTTTGTCTTCCAGAACGACTTTGCCGCCCTGCTACCGGAGACGCCGGGCGGCACGGTTAGCGACGGCGATTTATTTCGCGCCGAGGGGGAGACGGGCCTCTGTCGCGTGATCTGCTTTAGCCCGCGCCACGATCTCACGCTGGCCCAAATGGCGCTGGGCGACATCCGCTCCGTGATCGACGTGTGGGCCGAGCAGGTCGCGGAGCTGGGCGGCCGCGACGACATTGCCTACGTGCAGCCCTTCGAGAATCGGGGGGCGATGATGGGCAGCTCGAACCCGCACCCGCACGGCCAGGTGTGGGCGAACCGTCGCCTGCCCGTCGAACCGGCGAAGGAGGAGGCGAATCAGCTGTCGTATTTTAAGCAGCACGGGTCACCGCTGCTGGTGGATTATTTAGCGGCGGAGGTGAAGCGCAGCGGAGATGCCGCGCAAAATCGAGTTGTCGTGGAAAATGAGGCGTGGGTGGTGCTGGTTCCCTACTGGGCCTTTTGGCCCTTTGAGACGTTGGTGCTGCCCCGCCGACACGTCGCGCACCTGCCCGACCTGCACGACGGCGAGCGCGGCGCCCTAGCCGACGTGCTCCAGCAGTTGCTTATCCGCTACGACAACCTCTTCGAGACCAGCTTCCCCTACTCCATGGGCTGGCACGGCGCACCGACTGATAAATCTTCTGGTGGCGGCGACTATCCCCACTGGCAGCTCCACGCCCACTTCTACCCGCCGCTGCTGCGCTCGGCCACCGTCAAAAAATTCCGCGTCGGCTACGAAATGCTCGCTACGGCGCAGCGCGACTTGACGGCGGAGCAGGCCGCGAATCGGCTGCGGGCGATGAGCGGGGTGCGGTTTAGCGAGCGGTAGTCAGTTTTTGTTTCCTCGCCGAGTTTACGCTTGGTAGCCAGTAATCAGTTTCCGTTGATTCGTAGACTTTGCGAGCCGATGCCCTCAACGAGCCGTCAAACTGATTCGTGGCTACTGGAAACTGCCTCAGCCCACCCCCGCTGTATTGTGATCGTACACGTCGTTGATCCCCGCCACCAGATCATCCAGCCGCGCCGTCTGCTCGCGAATGTCCGCCTGCAGGCGCTGCGCCTGGCCGCTGCTGACGGCGCGCGAGTCGATTAGCCGGATTTGGCTGTGCAGCGTCGCCAGCGCGGTAACGCTCTGGTCGAGCTGAAGCTGGGCCTGCTGCATCCGATCGTCCAGCGCGCGCACGGACTGCCAGTGCTGCCCCTTGCTCTCAATCAGCCGCCCCACCTCACGCGCGACGCCCTCATTGGCTTCCAGCTTGCGCCGCGCCTCCAGCTGCTCGATCTCCAGCGGCAGCGATTTGCGCTCCTGGGCCAGCAAGTTGTCCTGCCGATAGGCGTCCAGCCGCCGCGCCAGCTCGTAGACGTTGTTGACCCACGCCGAAATTTGTCCCGCCGTATCCTCCAGTTGGCTACGCATCATGCCCGCGGGCTGGTCGCGCACCTGCTCTTCGATGCGCTGCTGGTATTCCAGCGCGCGCTCGACATCCTCGCGCAGCACGGCGTTGCGAATCGCACTGGGGTTGAACTGCTGCTGGAACTGGTCCAGCAGAAGACGGGCGTTGTTTTGGCTGTCGGTAAGGCTGGAGGCGGCGATTGCGCCGTAGCCGATTAGCCCCAGCACGAGCCAGCCCCAGCCAAAGGCCGCAATGTGTGGCCACCAGGGAAAGGGGGCGGGCAGCAAAAACGTCAGCACGAGCGATAGCGCCAGCACCAGCGCCCCTTCCCAGCGCAAGAGGGCGTTCTGAATCAAGGTAGTTTGGGCCTGCTTTTGCAGTTGCGTGCGGATGGTCATGTTTTTGGTTTAGAAGTTTGTTGGATCGGTGCTGTTTCCTACACGGCAACGATTCTGTTCGGAACGGGGCTGAGACTTCGTCAGACTGTCGGGGCACCAGGTCCCTGCACCGGTGGTTGCAAAGCGCAGCAAAATTCTAATGGTGACACCGGCAAAGAGCTCAAAGTCCATCCGCCTTTCCATTCGCCTCGGCTAGCCGATCCTGCAACGCGAATTTTTGGTCGCGCAGAGACTGGGCTTCGCGCCGCAGCCGCTCCACTTTCTCCACCACTGGCCACCTGGAAAAGGCCAAGTAGAGCAGGACTAAAAGGTCGATAAATGGAAACAGAAAGAGAAGACTTGCCCAGCCAGAATAGCCCATCTGCCGGGCAATGCGTGAGTAGAGCAGAATGGCGAATGCCAGGACGACTACAAAGACGCCCATCAGCGCAAATGCTAATCCAACGGGGAATTCTTCTCCCATCACGCCGTATCTCCTTTCCGCCAGCGGCTTAGCTGCCGGCTACGTCGGGCAGTTGATTCATCTGATGCCGTAGCGTCGCTGTCTCCTGCCGCAGGCGAGCGATCTCTTCCTCAAGCTGCGCCGCCTCGTTCGACAGCGGCCAGCGCGAAAAGGCGAGGTAGATAAACATGATCGTGCTGACAAGCGGCAACAGCATCAAAAAGCCCAATGCGCCGCTAAATCCCATCTTGGCGAAAATGCGCCAGTAGACGTAGACAAAAAACGCCAAATATCCAAGAGCAAAGAGCAAGGCAAGAATTCCGATAACAAGACCAGCAACCTCTTCCCCGGACATACGGCCTCCCGATCTGATTGGGCTCTCACATAAATTGGTCAGGCATCCGGCTTCTCCGGAGAAGCCGGACGCCCGACGAACGCGGCGCACCGCGCCCCGGAATGAATGGAATTACCCTTCCTCCTCCACCACGCGCCAGCTTTCGGACTCGTCCTCGCTATCCTCCTTCAGGCCGAGCTGGGCACGGCGGGCGGCGAGCTGATTGTCCAGTTCGCTGCGGCCCAGCACCTCGTCCATCTGCGCATCCAGGCTGGCCGAGCGCATTTCGCTGGCGGCGGAAGCCTTGTCCAGCCGACGGTAGACGCTGTCCGCAATCTGGCGGATGTCGCTGTCGCCCGTGCCGCGCAGATCGTCCAGGCTCTTGATCGCCTTGACGGTCGTCTCCTTGCTCTGCGCCAGCATCAGCAGCGACTGCAGCTCCTCGCGCTCCTGGCGCATGGTCGTCAGCCGAGACTGGAGCTTGACGCGCGCGCTCACCAGGTTCTGGAATTCCTCGTTCTGCCGCTTGGACTGCTCCTTGTACGTCTCGATCAGCCGCTGCGTGCTATTGAGCTGGCTCTGCGCGGCGGCGGCGGCCGAATCGTTGCCCTCCATCAAAAAGGCGTTGATCGCCTTGTCCAGCTCGGAGCCGCGCTGCTCGAACTCGCCAGCCTTGCGCTGCAGCGTGCGCACCTCGCCGCCAACGGTCGCCGCGGCGTCCTCCAGCTCGGCAAGATTGCTTTGAACCTGACGCATGTACTGGTCGATCACGGCCATGCTGTTGGTCTTGAGCGCACGGTCGACCATATCGTGCAGGTTGGCGGAAATGAGGGTTGAAACTTTATCCAGTAGCGATGCCATGGGTAGATGCCTCCTGTGGCGGTTGTGGTTGAGCGGGGTTGAGTTGTGTCCCGGTAACGAATACGTCCAAGTGGACAAATGGTTGCGAAGCGAGTAGCTCACAAAGATTGTATCACAATTTGATGCGGTGGCGATGACGTTTGCCTGACGACGCGCTGATTTTGCGCTTGATCTTTACTCAAACGACAGGTCATCCAGCAGCAGCACGCTCGGCCCCGCTGCGTCCGTCTCGACGCGCAGCTGAAGAGCCACCGTTTTCCCAGCGTAGGCGCTCAAATCGACCACGCGAGCGGTCCACTCCGCCGTGCGCGCACTGCGGCAGAGCTCGAACTGATCCACGACCACCTGGTCCACCACCACGCCGCCAAAATCGTCGGCCTCCGCTCCACAGGGATCGATCGAATCAAGCTGGAACCAGATGCGCAGGCGCGGGGCCCCGCGCGGAATGGTGACCGTCTGCGTGAGCTTGCCCACCTCGAAATTTGCCCCGCCCAGGAGTGCGATACGGTCGCCCTCGCGCGGCGTGATATCGAAGCGTTCCGCCTCGAAGAGCAGCGGGCTCCCACTCAGCGAAGAGGGCGTCCACCCCGTGGTGGCGCTTTGCTCAAAGCCCGCATTTTGCAGGGCAACAGCTTCCTGCCGCGCCACCAGCGGCAGCTGCACGCGCACGGGCGTGGCCGTGGGGATCGGCGTGCGCGTGGGCGGCAGCGTGGGCACGGGCGTTAGCGGCGTGGGCGTCGCGGTGGGCGTGGGTGGGGCGGTGGGGGTAAAGGTAGCCGTGGGCGTGGGCGTGATCGCAGGCGCGGCCAAAGCCTGCGCCTGCGCCGAAATCCACTCGTCGAAGAACGAAACGCGGGCAAAGACGCTGTAGGCTTCGGGCACGGCACAGCCCCCGCGCCCCCAGCTGACGACGCCCACCTGTATCCACTGCGCATTGGCCTCGTCGTAGACCATGGTTGGTCCGCCGCTGTCGCCGTTGCAGGCCGAACGCTCGGCATCGTTAAAGCCGGTGCAGAGCATGTTGTTCGTGATGCTCTCGGTGAATAGCCCGTAGGCGTCGCGGCAGGCGCTGGTGGAGACGATGGGCAGCGTCACCTGGCGCAGGCCGTCGGGGAAGAGCGGCGTGAAGTCGGAGAAGGCCTGCACTCCCCAGCCGACCACCGTGGACAGAGCGCCCGCCGCCTCGCGCTCGCGATAAATGGGGTCATTGGTGCGGTTGAGCGCAATCGGTGGCTGGGCGGAGGGGCGCGCAAGCTGAAGCAGCGCGACATCAAAGTTGAAATTGCGCTCGTCGTAATTCGGGTGGCGAACGATGCGGCGCACGTCGATGCGCTCGCCGTTGGATGCGCTCAACTCGTGTCGCCCCAGGACAACGTCAATATCGCCGGGCGCCAGGGGGATGAAGTTGACGCCGTCCGGCTGCGAAAAATCTTCGTCGGGGCGATAGGTGCAGTGCGCCGCCGTCAGCACCCAGTCGCGGACGATCAGCGAGCCAGCGCAGAATTGCCCCTGGAAGGCGTCCGCTCGCTCGGCCTGCACCAGCGCCGCCACCCAAGGCCACGCCCCCGGCACGGCCTCCTCGCCGCCGATGATGTCGGGCTGTGCGTCGGGCTCGTCCTGGGCCTGGGCAGTGGGCATTCCCTCGCGATCCGCGTACCCAAAACTTAAGGCAGCAAGAATTACAACTGTAAAAATAAGTAAAGGCTTTATTCTCTGTTCGATCTTCATCTGTTTTCCTTTCATTGCATAATTCATTGCATAATTGGGTTGTGTGGTTGAAACCGGAGGTGTAAAACAAACTCGCAAACGGTCAGGCGACTAGCTTTCCGAAGCCAGCCGCCTAACTAAAGTAAAGTTGCGTCGAGAACAGGAGTTTGAGGAGCCAGTGACAGTCACTGTCCAGACAAAATGGGGCAAGCTGTCCGGCTATGGACAGTGACTTAGGCCGCGAACTCTTGTTTTCATTTTGCACGCACTTTAGATAGATGCCGGATAAGTTGGTCAGGTTATCGATACCCGCTGTTCTACCGTATTTCAATCGCGGTTTTGCGATAGAGCGTGTCACCGAGATAGACCTCTAATTCGTAAGTGCCACGCAAAAGCGGCTCAATGCACGAATCAATGACGCGCCCGGTATCTGGATCCTCTGTGACCCGAATAATAGAGGTGAACACTTCGTCTGAACTTGTCTCCGTCGTGCCTTCTCTCTTTAGAGCGTCGATCCGATCTCCGTCGATAATCCACTCAAGTCGATAAGGCGTGTTCGGCTGGGCTTCGATGAGGGTAGCGGCGATCATAAAAAAAGGGGCCGTAGTCGAGCGCTGTGGTTTCGCGAAAATCTTCCGGGTTGGGCGGCTCATCGCAGTTGGTACCGATAGCGATCGACGGCGGCGAAACGCTGGGTGGCGAGAGTACAATCGGCAGGAAGATTGGCGTTGGGGCTTGAGCGGAGGCGGTTGGCGGCGCGGCGGGGAGAAACGTACCCGCAGCGACAATCAGCACAAGTAGGGTAAGGCGACAAAGAAGTTTCACGGTGGTCCTCTCGTAGATGTATGAAATAAAGAAAGTTAATGTACCTGGATAAAATTGTACTATCGATTACGTGCTAAAACAAAGTGACGCCTCGTTCTACGACTCCGCCGCCAGCGCCCCGTTCACAATTTCCAAGATCCGCTCGCTCTGTTCGCGCAGGCCGCTGCTGCGGAAGCCGACAATTTGTTCGAGCGCGCCATCGTCCGTGGGCGCTTGCTTGGCAATGCCCTTGAGTACGCCGTTGCCCGCCACGAGGTAGGGCTTCGTGCCCTCGGCGACGGCGGTCTTCATGCGCAGCTCCTGCAGCTTGAGGAATATCTTGCGCTCCACCTGTGGCGAAACCGTGGCGCCGCCAAATTGACCCTTGCCCTTTGCCTCGCCGCTGGCCTGCGCCTCACGCTGGGCGGAGAGCAAATTGATATCGCCTTCATCCTCGGCGTTAAGCTGTACGATATCCAGAATCGCGCTGCCGTAGTTTTTGACGCGCTGCGTCCCCATACCCGGAATCTCCGCCAGGGCGTACTCGTCCTGCGGGCGCTGCTCGGCGATTTGCAGCATGATCTCGTTGCTCATAACCACATAGGGCGGCGACCCCTGCTCCTCGGCCACGCGACGCCGCCAGAGCCAGAGTGCCTTTTGCAAGCCGGTGTAGGTCTCCCCCTCTTCCGTCTGCGCTTCAGCGGTTGCCTCAGCCGCTTCGGCATCCTCCTCCGGCTCCGGCGCTTCGCCAAATTCGGCCAGCTCCGGATGCTCGTTCAGCCACGCCTCGGCCTCCGCACGACCGCGCATCGTCGCCGAGAGCACGGGATAGCCACCGCGCTCAAACTGGCGCATGCGGCCGTCGCTCAGCATCACGTCCGCCACCTCCATCACGCCAGCTTCGCCCATTGTTTTGAGCCGACCGTGGTGGCGCGCCTCGTTGGGCTGCACGGGCGCGCGCAGGCTGCCCGTCAGCACGCGCGCCAGCCCGCTGCGGCCAACCGGCTTGGGCAGGCTAACCAAACAGTCCAAAATCATCGGCTCGATGTCGGCGTCGTCGGGCAGCGGGTGGGTCGGCTCGGTGGGCAGGGGGATTTCGGGGCGCACGCCGGTGCAGTTGTCGCAGACTTCGCATTTCATGCGCGGCGGGCTGCCAAAGTGCATGTTGATGTAGCCGTGGCGACAGGTCTCCGCCGTGGCGTAGCCGATGATGTCGTCGATGCGGCGCTGCGAGAGGGCGGCGGCCTGCTGCTGGAGCCGTTCGAGCCGCTCGCGCATGTCTGGCGGGCCGTCGAGCCCCCCGCTCTCTGTTGCGTCAGCGGGCAGCTCGATCAGCATGGCACGCTTGCTTCCCTTGATGTGCAGCAGCCCCGCGCCCTGCCACGCCAGCAGCAATTCTTCGGCCTCGTGCAGCGGCCAGCCCATAAACTCGGCTATATCGCGCGTCTGAAACTCGGCCTTGCGCCCCGCCTTGAGCGACAGCCCGCGCAGCAAAAGCTGGTACTCTTCGTCCTCCTCAGCCTGCGCCGCCAGCGATTTCGACAACTTCTTGGGCACGCCCAGCTCTACGGATTGGGGAAAATCAAAGGAGCGGCTCAGCAGATTGGCCCGCTCCAGCGTTGCAATCGAGACGCGCATTGTCGTTTCATCCGTGTTGGCGACCTGCATCAGCCGCCGCCCTTCGACCGGGCCGATAATCGGCTCGGTCGCCTCGCCCAAACCCCCTCCCCCAAGGGGAGAGGGGGCTTCAGTCGATTCGTCGGCGGCAAGTTCACGCTTGAGGCCGAGCTGGGTGGCAATCGCGCGGTAGATTTTCTCCAGAAAGTCGAGGTTGTATTCGTCGCTGCGCGCCCAGCGGCGCAGGTTGGCCCAGTCGTTGTTGCTGTAAAAGAGCACGCCCTGGCTCAGCTTCCCATCGCGCCCGGCGCGGCCCACCTCCTGATAGTACGCCGCCAGGCTGCGCGACGGGTGAAAGTGGACGATAAAGCGGATGTCCGGTTTGTCGATGCCCATGCCAAAGGCGATGGTTGCCACCACGACGCGCGTCTTGTTCCCCATAAAGCGATCCTGCACCTTGCCGCGGTTGCTCACGCCCGCGTGGTAGGCCTCGGCGGAGATGCCCGCATCCCCCAGCTGGAAGGCGATCGATTCGGCCTTGCGCCGGCTGTTGACGTAGATGATGCCGCTGCCCCCGGTCTCGCTCACAAACTTGAGCAGCGCCGTCAGCTTCTCGTCGTCGCTGTTAAAGCGCAGGGCCGAGAGGTGCAGATTGTTGCGGAAAATGTCGAGCGTGAGCACGCGGGCGCGCCGTTCTTTGCCGTCGTCGCCCATGCCGTTTGCGCCGTCCGCACCCAGGTAGTCGACGATTTCGTCGCGCACTTGGGGCGGTGCGGTGGCCGTCATGGCGAGGGCGGTGGGGTTGCCCAATTCGGTGCGCGCCTCCTGGATAAAGAGGTAGTCGGGTCGGAAATCGTGGCCCCACATCGAGACGCAGTGCGCTTCGTCGACCACAAACAAATCCAGCCCGCCCTGGCGCAGGGCGTGCAAAAATTCGCGCTGGCGCAGGCGCTCCGGCGCGGCGTAGACGAGCTTGAACTCGCCCTTGGCGACCGCCGCCATGCGCTCGGCCAGCTCGTCATCCTCCAGCGTGCTGTTGATAAAGGTCGCCTTGGCGCGCGCCGCCGCGGGCAGGCTTTCGACCTGATCCTTCATCAGCGCAATCAGCGGGCTGATGACGAGCGTGCTCTGCGGCAGCGTCAGCGCGGGGAGCTGGTAGCAGAGCGACTTGCCCGCGCCCGTGGGCATGACGGTCAGGATCGATTCGCCGCGCAGGACGAGCGCCACCGCCTCCATCTGCCCCTCGCGCAGCTTGGTGAAGCCAAAGTGGCGCACCGCCTCCAGCTGGATGTTGCGCTTCTCCTTGCGATCAAGCTCGACCGTGTCGATGGCCCCGCGCTGCGTGTAGCCGTTGACGCGCGCCGCCAAATTTTCCAGGTCGGATTCGTCGCCCTCGACAAACGGAGCCAGCGCCCCGCGCAGCGCCAGCTCGTCGACTTCCTGCCGCCGCCGCAGCTCCAACTGGGCGGCGTCGGCGCTCTCTGCGTTGCCCAGCGCGGCCTGCAAATCCGCCAGCTGCGTCAGCTGCTCGTTGGTGATGTGGGCCGGAATGCCGGGGCCGAGCCGTTCGGCGTAGCGTTGGGCCACGTCGCGCTCGCCCGCCCGCTGCGCCAGCCGCGCCAGCGACAGCGTGACCAACACGTTGCCCGAGTGCTGCTCCAGATAATTTCCCAGCAGCTCGCGCGCGTGCCCAAAGCGACCCAGCCCCGTGTAGACCTCGGCGGCGGCGCTAAGCGCCAGCGCCACGGCGTGGGCGTTGCGCGTCTGCGTTTCGCTCAGCGTGTTGGCGTTGTCCCGCGCGTGATCCTCGTGGCCCGCGGCGAGCAGCGCGCGCACTTCGAGCGCCTGGCTGGCCAGGCTTGCGCTGCGCCGCTGCCGCCGCTCGATCACCTGCAGGGCCTCCTCGAAGCGGCCTAGCCGGAAGAGCGCGCGCGCCTGCTCATCGAGCAGGAAGAGCAGCGGCCCGTGCGCCTCGCGCAGCGCCTCGACCAGCGCCAGCTGCGTCTCGGCGTCGCCCCAGTCATGCAGGTAGCGCAGCGTCTGGTCGCGCACTTCGGGCGGCAGGTGCGCGACTTGGTCGCGCGCGAGCGTGAGGGTAGGGGTTAGGGTGATGGGGCTGGACATGGGTTTCGTGTGACTTCGCTGAAATTAACGGGCCGTGTTAGTTGAACAAATCAACGATACAACGGGCGAAAGCGCTTGTCAACACGATGAGCGGATCAGCAGCAGTTCCAAATATAAAAGCAAACCGCGGATAACCGTTGATAACCGCAGATTGACCCTATCTATTTCTAAAACATCTGCGTGAACCTGCGTCCATTTGCAGTTGAAATTTTCAAGTTTGGAACTGCTGGCGGATCAGGGTGCGTTTCGGGTTTGGGGCGGCTCCGACATAAGGAAGACGCGCTCGACACGCTCCGGATCCATCAGCGCGCGGTGGGTGGGAACTCGCTGCCAAAAGAGGTCGCGAGCGCTCGGCTCGTCAATGGTGTCTGCTATTTGCAACAGGAAGGATCGTGCGCTGGCGAGAAGCGCACCGGCGCGCTCGTCGCCCATCTTGACAAGAAGTTGATAACAGGTCAGGTAGAGCTGAGAGGGCTCGTCGCAGCCGTTGACCGAGAAGGTTGCCAGACTGGCTAGGACAGATTCAAGGTGGTTGTGCGCGCCGGGGTGGTCGCCCAGCTTGAACGAGGCTGCCGCCATGCCCGCTAGCGTTTCGATTGCCAGCGACTGTTTATCCTGCTGCAGCCAGAGCGCATGTGACTGTTCAAAGGCGGAAAGCGCCTCCTGAATTTTTTCTTGCTCCATCCAAACATATCCCAGATGCAGCAGGGCGCAGGCGATTGGATCCAGCAGATCCGTGCTCCGAACAAGATCGAGTGCTTTGCGACCGTACACCTCTGCGGCGTCGAGATTTCCGCGCTTGCGCTCAACCGTGCACAAATTGTGCAGGGCATGGCTCTCCTGTACGCGCTCGCCCAAATCGCGCGCAATGTGGCGCGAGCGCTGGTGAAAGGGGAGTGCGCCATCCAGATCGCCGAGCGCTGCCGTGGTGAAGCCCGTGGCATTTTGAATGCGCGCCTCCAGCGAGCGGTTGCCAATGCGCTGAATCAGATTGAGCGCCAGTTTAAAGTAGTGCAGCGCTTCTTGATAGTCATATGTCTCGGAGGCGGTAACGCCGAGGTAAAGAGCGGCCGCTTGCTCCTCGTTCAGATTCTGCTGCATCTGCTGAATCGCCAGCGAACGTTCGAGCACTGCTTTGGCCTGAGCGTACTCGCCAAAATCCATCAGCGACGTGCCCAAATAGCGAAGTGCATGGCCCTCCTGTGCCGTGTTGTCGCTCTCCTGCGCCAACGCCAGCGCACGCTCCCAAACAGAGTGTGCTTGTTCTCTATCGCCACGCTGACCGTGCGCATAGCTCAGCGAAATCAATGCATCGATTTCGCTGTCGCTGTTGCGTAGCGATTGAGCCAGACGAAGGGCCACCTGTGCAGATCGCTCGGCCCGATTGAGATCGCCCAAGCGCAGACGCATTTTACTCTCGGCCAATAGAAATTCTAAGCGCAGAGGCCGCGCAGATGGGGAGCGGTTGCCGCTGGGCAGGCGGGTCAGGCGCTGAAGAGCCTGCCCAAACAGAGAAACTCCCTCGCGATACAGACCGGCTATCAGGTAAAACTGAGCCAGCCCGCGCGTCGCCTTGGCTAAATCGTCGAACAGGCCCACAAAGCTCGCGCCATCTATCGTTAAGTACTCCGTTAACGATGGCTCGCTATCCTGTCACCAAGCAGATGCTTCTGCCCGGCTGATGCGGGAAAGTTTGTGCTACGCACTCATTGCTCCCTCTTTACCTCTCTCACCCAATCAATCCGGTGCTTTCTGTCTCAGCACGAGCCCTTGTCTCTACCGTTCGATTTTTACCGATTTGTCGCAGCAGGAGGAAATTATGGGTGTTCTACAGCGGTTTTTCGGGCGAACATATCAAGACGCCGCGTTGGTGCGTAACTTGCCAGCGCACGGCGGCACGGCAAGCACAATTCGCGCCGCGCGCGCCAGCGACGTGTCGCAGATCTGGTCCATGCACGAGCGCATTTCACCGGCGAGCCTGTACCTGCGTTACCTGGCAGCCCACAAGCCTTCGCTGCAGGAGATTCAGCGCATTGTATCGCGTGCACCGCAGCGGCATGTAGCGCTCGTTGCGAGTGTGCCGGAGAGCGAATCACCAGGGCGCGAATCACCAGGACGCGCGCGGCTCGTTGGGCTGGCTCACTACTGTGTTGATCCGCACAACAAAGCGGCATTTGCGCTGTTGGTCGAGGATGCGTTTCAGGGCTGCGGCGTTGGGCGTGCGCTCTTTGTCGCGCTTTGCACCCAGGCGCGCTCGGCTGGTCTGACGGCGCTGTGCGCCTCTGTGCACGTGACAAATAAGGGCATGATGCGACTGATCCGCAGCAGCGGCTGCCGTGTGCAAGAGCAGATGTGGGGCGATGTGTGTGAGGTTCAGATGCAGTTGCACACCAGCCCCCAGGATTGGCTGGCGGTGGGGCAAAAGACCCATTTCGGCATAGCGCTTTAGCGTTGAATGGGCGGATCTCGCGCCCACAAAACAAGAAGTTGGATGCAGAGAGCACGGGGAGAAGGAGCAAGCTACGCAGAGCGCTTTCTAATTTTTCTCTGTACAGCTCTGTGATTTGTCTATGATTTCTGCTGGCCACATTACTATACCACTTCGTTCTAGGAATCGCGAACATCTGCAACAAAAACCAATATCGGCTTGCAAACGCCCGATGAGCGGCATTTCGCCTACCTGTTGCAGCCGGTAAAACTCCCGTGTGACCAGGGGAGGCGTTCAACGAACAACTGAACAGAATGGAAGGTGAGTCGCATACGTCACAATTTCAACCAATTAATCCATGGAGAACAAGATGACCTCTAACCTATTCAACCGCCTGCACCTGGGCAAGCGACTTGCCTGCGTGCTCTCGCTGGCTTTGCTGCTGGCGCTGCTTGCTCCTGCGACGACGCTGCTCGCCGCGCCCAACCCCGTCCCTAATCCCGCCCCCTCGACCGCCGCTCTTGGGCAGAACATGCCCAACACGCTCAACTACCAGGGCATCCTGCGCGATCTGCAGGGCAACCTCGTCAGCGGCCCGCGCGACATGACCTTCCGCATTTACGACAACGCCATCGGCGGCAACCTGCTCTACGAGGAAACGCTGAACGCCGTGGCCGTGCGCGACGGCATCTTCAACGTGGTCCTCGGCGACACGGCGACACTCGACCCCGCCATCTTCAACCACAGCCAGCTCTACATTGGCATCACCGTCGCGCCCGACATGGACGAGATGGTTCCGCGCCAGCGGCTGCACCCCGTGCCCTGGGCGCAGCAGGCGAACAACGCGGCCAATGCCGTGAATGCACAAAACGCGCAAAATGCGACGAGTGCTCAAAACGCAACCCAGGCTTCACAGGCGACATCGCTTAACCCAAATGCGACCGTTAGCAGCTTGACGGCTAATGGTCTGACCGTCAACAGCGGCCTGACCGTCAACAGCGAGTCGACATTTACGGAAAATATTAATGTGCCGGGACGCTCCGTGTCCGCCGTCAATTTTGTTGCATCCGGCAAAGTGGTTGCTGACGGCGGCTTCGTGGGCCTCTGTACGCGCAACGACTCCCAGCCGGGCACGGTGCTTAATTGCAACGCCGATGTAGCCGAGACCTTTGGCACGGACGAGCGCACCGAGCCGGGTGACCTTGTGGTCTTTATCCCCGAAGATCGGGCGTTCCCCGCAGTCCAGCTTTCGAGCCAGCCCTACGAAGGCGCGATTGTGGGCGTCGTCTCCACCTCGCCCGGCCTCGTCTTTGATCAAGGCGAAACACATCTGGCTGGCGATACCCACCACTTTATCACCGACGAGAAGACCGTCGTCGCCATGGTGGGGCGCGTGCCCATCAAATTCTCGCTCGAGAACGGCCCCATCGCCGTTGGCGATCCGCTCACCAGCTCCAGCACGCCGGGCGTCGCCATGCGCGCCACCGAGCCGGGGCGCATTATCGGCTACGCCATGCACAGCTCGGACACCGCGGAGGGTGGCAAAATTCTCGTCTGGCTCCAGCCCAGCACGCACCTGCCCCAAGATGCGCTGGCCACGCTGCGCGGCGATGCACAGCGCGCAGGCAACGGTCAACTGCCGTGGGGCCTGCCGCTCTTTGGCGTCGTTGTCGTGACGGGCCTGCTCGTGGGCAACGGGCTGCGGCGAAAGGAGACGGCATGAAAATTTTCAAGAACCTCCACCCACCCTCACCCCGCCGGGATGAGGGGCCACCCTGGGTAGAATTGCGAGGCCTCTTTCCCCACCGACCAACGGCCCCCTCCCCCACCGGGGGAAGGATTATAGTTGACCCCAAAGTCAAGACCAAGAAGCGACGAAAATAAGGTGAAGAGTAGAGCGGGTAGATAGTTGGTTATGTCAAAGGCAATGAATGCCATACACCGCCTTAACACCTGATAAGTGCGCCCGACACGGCAGCGCTCTTTTGTCAATGGTTGTCGACCCCAGCGGCTTCGCGCGTCGCCAGCGCTCGGTTAACGAGGCCAGGCATGGGCGTGCGCGTCGATGGCAGATTTTTCGTCAGCCGCCAAACCAAACAGGAAATCTGCCGTCTTGACGAAAGGGCGCGGCCGTTGCGACCATGGGCAAGCAGGTGGGCAAGTCGCTGTGCGCTTTGCAGCGCGATTCAGCACGCACTATACAGCTCGGCGGGTGGGCGATAGCCCAAGGACTGGTGCAGTCGTTCGTGATTGTAGAAGCGGAAGTAGTGGTCAAGGCCCCTGCTCAAAGCCGGCACAGCGGCATACGCCTTGAGATAGATCTCTTCGTACTTGACCGAGCGCCAGAGCCGCTCGATGAAGATGTTGTCGAGGGCGCGTCCGCGGCCATCCATGCTGATGCGAATGCCCGCCTCCGACAAGCAGCGGGTGTACTCACTGGCGGTGAACTGCGCGCCCTGGTCGGTGTTGAAAATCTCCGGTCTGCCCCGCTGTAGGGCTTGCTGTAGCGTACCGAGACAGAAGCGACCATCGAGCGTATTGGAGAGCTGCCAGGCCAGAACGTAGCGGCTGTACCAGTCGATGACGGCGACCAGATACATGAAACCCTGGGCCAGGGGGATGTAAGTAATGTCGCTGCTCCAAACCTGATTGGGCCGGGTAATCGCCAGATTGCGCAACAAATAGGGATAGACTTTGTGCCCAGGCGCCGCCGCGCTCGTCTTGGGCTTGGGATAGATGGCCTGGATGCCCATCTGCTGCATCAGCCGCTGGATGCGTTTGTGGTTAACCTTGTACCCCTGGCGCTTTAGATGAGCCGTCATTCTCGGCCAGCCGTAGAAGGGCGTTTTGAGATATTGTTCGTCAATCAGCCGCATCAGCTGCAAGTTGAACGCTGTTTCCGGGGCGGGTTGGTAGTAGTAGCTCGACCGATTCAGCCCCAGCAGCTCGCACTGGCGACGAAGGCTGATAGCCGTATCGCCCGGCGCAACCAGCGCGCGCTTGGCCTCAACCGAAGGGGGCAGCTTTTTTTTTCAGCCACTCCAGCTCCATCTTAAGTCGCCCAATCTGTTCGTAAAGCGCTGCGCTCTCTTCCCCTTCGGCTGGCTTAGGCTTGCCGCCGTTGCGGGCGAACAGCTCCCCGCCTCCGTCTAGCAACTGCCGCTTCCAGCTGCTGATCTGATTCGGATGCACGCCCGTCTCGCTGGCGAGCTCGCTCAACGTCTTGTTCCCTTTGGCCGCTTCCAGCGCCACCTGAAACTTGTACTGACTGCTATACTGACGACGCTTTTTCGACATCTTTTCCTCCACGAGTTGGTGAGTTGCTCTCTCATCTTACCACCTTAGCCCGTGGTCTAGTTTTCGGGGTCAATTATAGATGGGGAGGGATGGAACCTTCACCACCTGGATTATTGCCACTGCGCTCGCCGCGATCTCCCTGCTGATCACCACTGCGCAGGTGGCCCACGCCCAGTGCCTGGCCGAGAGCCGGAGCGACGCCTGCTCGCAGACGCTGGGTCTTTCCGGCTTTGTGAGCGCCGTGGCGGGCAACAGCGCCGACGCCGACTTCCCCCTGGTGGAGCAGCCGCTGCTGCCGCCCGCCGGTCGGTTAATTCACGCCGATCACGCGGTGCTGGAGGCGGAAGCGCGCGACCTGCTGCTCACGAGCAAGGAATTCCGCCGCACCATTACGCCACACACCGAAAAGCCCGACTTTGATACGCTGGTCGCCAAGTTTGATTACGAATCGGGCTTCAATCGTGAAATTCCAGGCGAGGGCAAGACAATCCTCAAACGCATCAACGAAGCGGATCAGGATTTGCGCCGCGCGCGCACCATCTACGGCTTTCTGGCCGTCTACGCCAGCGAAGCGCGCTTTCGCAGCGGCGAATCGACCAGTGTGCCGTGTAGTCCGGAGCCGGTGCTCGACGATCCGATTGCCGACCCGCCCGTGGTCGATCTCTGCAATTTCGGCGCGCGCATGAGGGAAGCCGTGCGCGAAGCCGCCTATCTGCGCATGATCTTTGGCCAGCAGTTCACCGCCGATGCGCTCGGCCTGCACTTTAGCGGCACCGAAATTGTGGGCGGCGAAGCCTTTGTGATCAAAGAGGTGCGCCAGCTTCAAATGGCCGAGGAGCAGTACAATCAGGCGCTCGACATTGTCAAAGAGGGGCTGACCATCGCCCTGGGCAGCGGCTGCTACGTGGCCGATTTCTACACCCAATCCGAATGGTCGCTGCTGACGCGCGCGGTGGGCGGCAAGGAGCGCGCCCAGCACCACATCGCCATCCGCAAAAGCTATCTGGACGTGCCCAGCCTGGGCACCGGCCCCGAAGCGGCGGAGGACGAATTTCACCGCGCCACCGCCGCCCAATATGTCAACATGGTGGGCACGGCGGGGCAGACGTCGCGCCGCTCGTTTCAACACTGTGCCCGCGGCACCAACCCCGAGGGCAACCTGATCGCCGAAATGGCGCTCAACATGCTGGAGACGCGCGAAGCGGCCCGCCACCTGGCCGAGGGGCGCAACGTCTTTGGCTTTGACGAGCGCTTCACGCCCGCGCGCCCCTTCCGCACCAGCAACATCCAGGGCAGCATCGATGTTGGTATTCTAGATGAAGCGCGCCGCGCTGCGGAATATGCCAAGGAATTGCAGCGTGATGAGGAGGCCGCCACGCGCATCTTTGACCAGAAAAAAACGGAGTTGACTCAGGCGATTCAGGCGGTAAAAAACGGGCGCGACGAGAAGATTCAGGCCGCTGCTGGCTGCGATCGCGCCGACCCGTCGCTCAGCAACGACGCCGCGTACTTTGCCTGTGTGAAGCGTGTGCTCAGCGATTTGGATGTGTGCGTGGCAAGCCAAATCAAGGAGGCAAGATTCAATGATTGTGCACTAAATGCCGCACCCG
The DNA here is from genome assembly GCA_965213535.1 of Caldilineaceae bacterium. Taxonomy (GTDB): domain Bacteria; phylum Chloroflexota; class Anaerolineae; order Caldilineales; family Caldilineaceae; genus JBCCFC01. The sequence goes on along the minus strand of OZ243888.1, from coordinate 2,358,781 downwards.
TTAGCGACGTGCGCCAAAGTGCGCAGGAGTTGCGGGCAGTGTACATCCAGATCGAGCGCCTCCAAAGGGAGATCGTCAATATCGATATACGGATTGATAGCAATGTCTTGCGCAACACACAGGTAAAGAGCCGACTCTTTACCAACGCACAGGAACAGTCAGGGTTTGCCGTGGCCGAGGAAATTGCGAACTGCTGCACAATTGATGTTGGCACCGGTTTTGGTGGTGGTTCTATCAATCCTGGCTCTCCAGTTGCCGGCGCTATGCGCGCCGGGTCAATCATGCGCCAGGCCGCCGACATGGAGATTCTGGATGCCGAAAATAAGGACGTGGTGCGCAACTTCTTTCTCGATGAAGCCGAGCTGCGTATCGATCTCGAAGTCGCCCTTCAGGAGTACAACGCCAAGCTGACGGAGTACGAGGGCATCCGCGACCAGACGCGCCACGATGTGATCGAGGCGCAGCGCGAGCGGGCCTATCTGCAAAACAGCCCGGCCAACGATCCCAGCTTCCGCCTCGTGCGCGATTCCAAGCGGCTCACGCTGGCGAGCCAGCTTGCGTACGCGTCGGAGGTTAGCTATTTGGCGGCACGGCGGGCGGAATATGAATTCGCTGCGCGCCTCGCGGCCAACAACATCAGCCTGGGCGAAATCTACCGCGCGCGCACGGCGGACGATATTCTGCGCTTCCTGGACAAGCTGGAGGCCACGGCCAACAATCTGATCGTCTCCGACGCCGAAATCAACCAGGAGGATTTCACCCTCTCCGTCGCCATTCACGTGTTGGGGCTAACGGATGAATTCTTGGGGCTGACGGGCATCGAAGCCGAGGCCGAGCGCACGCGTCGGTTCCGCGCCTGGGTTGCTCGCAACACAAAACCCGGCCCGGACGGCAAGCCCGTCCTCGATTTTGATTTCACCACCTCGCTGGCGGACAACGGCATCTTTAGCAACGTGATCCAGCAGGGCTTCAACCGCAACTGGCTCTTCAAGATCAGCGGCGTCGGCCAGCCCAAGCTGGGCAATACGGGCTTTAGCGTCAACCTCGTTAGCGATCAGGCGTCGCTGGGCTATCGGCGCATTGCCGTCTCGCAGAGCGGCGTGACGCACCTGCGCACGCGCGCCGGCTGCATCTTCGACTATCGCCTGCTGCACCCCGCCGTGCTGGTGGGTCAGGAGTGGCCGCGCGAGCAGCCCGCCGAATCCGCGCTGAGCGACTTCAAGGCGGCCGTCAACGGCACGGGCGGCGAGCCGACCAGCGCTTTCCTCAACCGGCCCGTCTCGGCCTCGAACTGGCAGGTCACGCTCTTTGCCGGTGCGCCCGAAAGCCGCCTGCCCGAGATGAACCTGCTCGAGCTGACCGACGTTGAGCTGCAATTTAGCACAACGCGCAGCTCGCGTGCGCCGGGAACCAAATCACCCACCGATCCGGCCTGCGTCCGCGTGGATTTCTAAGGAGAATCAGATGAACCTTCACATATTCCACCAGCGCACGCGCAGCCGACCCGCGACGACGGCGGCAGCGCTGGGCCTCATCCTGTTGCTCGCGCTGGCGATTGGCCTCTTTGCCGAGCTGCCTGCCCGCCTCGGCGCAGATTCCAGCTCCGGCGCTGCCGTCGCGGCGGGCAAGCTGTCGCGCGCGGAGCTTGCCCAGCCGTCGCCGGCCTCGACCAACGACTACAGCGGCAAGGTGCAGCTTGAGTACGTGGGCACGGGCGTCTACAGCGATACGCTCATCGCGCCGCCCACGCCGCCGCCCACCGACACGGTACAAGCGGCCTACCTCGGCGAGATTGACCTCTCCCTGCACCTCGTTCGCGAGGGCGACAGCGTTACCGGCCACGTGCTGCTCGACGGCTCGTTTGCCTTTACCGAAACGCAGCGCATCGCGCTCTACGAGGGCTTCGACCCCGTGGCCGTTGGCCCCAGCGTATCCGGCACGTTCGATGGCACAACCATGCGCCTCGAATCGGAGACGTTCACCACCCAGCCATCCAACGAACAGGTAACGCGCCGCTTCCAGCTTATCTCCGACCCAGTAGAGGAGGATGTGGTGACGCTGACGGGCGAATACCGCGAGACGATCTGGGGTTTTGGCGTCTGGCCCAATACGGCGGTGGGGCGCTTCCGCCTCCAGCGCCCCGTCTTCGACGCCACGCCCGTGGCCACGAGCGGCAACAGCGCGCCTTTTGGCGTCGATGACCTGATCGAGACGGTGAAGGGGCAATCGATCACGGTCAACGTGATCAGCAACGACGTCGACGGCGATTTTGACCCGATTACCGTTACCGCGGTGGATGCGCCGCAGCACGGCACCGCCACCACGGACGGCACGCGTATCACCTACGTGCCCAACGCGGATTTTGTCGGCTTCGACAGCTTTGCCTACACCATCTCGGACGGTCGAGACGGCACGGGCACGGCCTCCGTCCGCGTGACGGTCAACGAACCGGGGCAATCCACGCCCGGCTCGACGCCCGTGCCGGGTGAAACCCCAGCCCCGGGCGAAACGCCGATGCCAGCCACGCCAGCCCCGGGCGAGACACCGACTTCGGGAGCGACACCAACGCCCACTTCTCCCGCAAATGGTGGGCCAGCGGACGGCACCCTATATCTGCCCATCATCACGCAGCCGTAGACCGACAAAGCTGTAGCGATTGTGGAGCAGGAAGCCGCTGGGTGGATACGGGCGCGCCATGGCCGCCCGTATCCACCCAGCTCGAACTGAATCGAGATAAGGCCGTTTCAGGAAAACAAACACCCTATGGGCGAGCCGAGGTGACTGTCACGGCCCTCCATGAGAAAGACTTTCCCCGCTGGTAAATGGGCCTGACTGTCACCTCTGACTGTCACGCTGACGGGGTTAATCTAATTGTTGGAATGCCCTAAGCCCGAAGGCTAAAGAGCCCCGCCAGCACTGGCGGGGCTCTTTAGCCTTTCGGTTTTTCGAGAGGCCGTGTATAATCGCTCAATATCTTTCCGTGCGCCATCCTCCACCGCGCGCCAATCCAGCTCTGCCGCCCCGCCTCAGCCGGTTCCACCGCTGCACCAGCGACGTGCGGCCAACCTGCCCGACTTTTATGCTCCAAGCCGAAATTCGCCCCGGCGCTTACTACGATTCCGTTGTGCTGATGCAGCTGCAGCGCACGCTGGCCGCCCTGCCCGGCGTTGACAGCGCGGGCGTCGTCATGGGGACGCCTGCCAACAAGGAAGTGCTGGCGCAAAGTGATCTGCTGCCAGCGGAGGCCGAGCAGGCCCAGGCCGACGATCTCGTGATCGTCGTTCGCGCGGCGAGCGACGAGGCGGCGGAGTTGGCGCTGGCGCAGGTCGACGACTTGCTGACGCGGCGCACGCGCAGCGCGGACGACGACAGCGGCTACCGCCCCAAGAGCTTAGAATCCGCGGCCAAGATGTTGCCCGATGCACAGTGGGTGCTCATTTCCGTGCCCGGTCGCTACGCGGCGGAGGTGGCGCGCGGGGCGCTGCGGCTGGGCAAGCACGTCTTTCTCTACAGCGACAACGTCTCGCCCGAGGACGAGGTCGCGCTCAAGCAAGAGGCCGCGGCCAAGGGCTTGCTGCTGATGGGGCCGGACTGCGGCACTGCGATTGTGAACGGCGTGGGGCTGGGCTTTGCCAACGCGGTGCGCCGCGGGCCGATTGGCGTGGTCGGCGCATCGGGCACGGGCGTGCAGGCGATCACGTCCCGCCTCCACGCGCTGGGCAGCGGCCTCAGCCAGGCGCTGGGCACGGGCAGCCGCGACTTGTCCGACGCCGTCGGCGCAATCACGGCCCGCCAGTCGCTCGATCTGCTGGCGCGCGATCCAGAGACCGAGGTGATCGTGCTGGTCTCTAAGCCGCCGTCGCCCGCCGTGGCGCAGCGGCTGCTGCGCGCCGCGTCGACCATAGAAAAGCCGGTTGTCATAAATTTTCTTGGTTTTGATCCGCCTCAGAATTTACCCACCAACATCCATTTCGCTCAAACGCTGGATGAAGCCGCCACGCTCGCCGTGGAATCAGCAAATATCAAGCAAGAGAACGCCCCCAACGAACCCCCAATCTCCAGCCTCCAACCTCTAACCTCTGGCTACCTGCGCGCTCTGTACTCCGGCGGCACGCTGGCTTACGAAGCGCTGCTGATCTTGCAGAACTACCTGCCCGGCGTTTATTCCAACATACCGCTCGACCCCAAAGACAAGCTGCAACAAGCGACGACGAGCCGCGAGCACACCATCGTCGATCTGGGCGAGGACGAGTTCACCGTCGGTCGGCTGCACCCGATGATCGACAACGAGCTGCGCATCCAGCGTCTGCGCCAAGAAGCCGCCGACCCGGAAACTGCCGTCATCCTGCTCGACGTCGTGCTCGGCTACGGCGCGCACCCCGATCCGGCGGGCGAGCTGGCGCCCGCCGTCGAGCAGGCGCTGTCGAGAGCGCGGGAGGCGGGTCGCTCGCTGAGCGTGGTCGCCGTGGTGGTGGGGACGGATGCGGACCCACAGAATCTTGATGAGCAGATGGAAAAGTTAGCGGCAGCGGGGGCCACCGTTTTTTCCAGCAACGCCGCCGCGGTTCGTCAAATCGGCCAAGCGCTGGTCGACGGGGCCTCCGGCTCTCCGCGCGAGCGGGCGGCTCACGAATGGTCGCCCGACGCGGCTGCGCCATTCGCCGATCTCCCGCCCGTCGAGCTAAACGTGCTACACCAGCCGCTTGCCGCCATCAATGTCGGCCTCTCCTCGTTTACGGAAAGTCTCAACGAGCAGGGTGCACAAGTCGTCGACGTCGACTGGCGACCGCCCGCCGGGGGCAACGAGCGGCTGGCGGGCATTCTAGCGCGGATGCGGGGGTAGTAGATGCGTGGTGTGTGGTGCGTAGTGCGTGGTGCGTGGTGCGTGGTGCGTAGTGCGTAGTGCGTCAAGCGGTTTGTCAATCACACAAAATACGGCGTACAAGTTCACGTACCACGCACCACGTCTCGGCTTCTTCAACCAACCGCTACATACCCAACGAGGGAATCCCATGACCATCAACATCGACACCGCCAACGCCGCCGCCGTCGAGCGCATGATCGAGGCGCGGCCGATATTGATCGGCCTGGGCACGGCGCGCGACGTGATCCCGGGCATGCACGAGAATTTGCTGCTGCACGCCGGGCCGCCGATCACGTGGGATCGCATGTCCGGCCCGCTGCGCGGCGCGATTATTGGCGCGCTAATCTTTGAGGGCAAGGCCAGCAGCGCGGGGGAGGCCGAAGCGCTCGCCACCTCGGGCGAGATCGACTTTGCGCCCTGCCACCACTACGGCGCGGTCGGCCCGATGGCGGGCGTCACGTCGCCATCGATGGCGGTCTATATTGTGGAAAATCAAGGCCCAGAAAACGAAAGCGGCGGGGGCAATCGCGCTTTCTCGAATTTGAACGAGGGCTACGGCAAGGTGCTGCGCTACGGCGCTTACCAGGCCGACGTGCAGGATCGGCTGCGCTGGATGCACGACGTGATGGCCTCCGTGCTGCAAGCCGCCATCGAAGCCAGCGGCGGGATCGACATCCGCGCGCTGCTCGCCGAGGCGCTGCACATGGGCGACGAGGGGCACAACCGCAACAAGGCGGGCTCCATTCTCTTTACCACCAAGCTGGCCGCGCTCGTGCCCAGCGTCGCGCCGGATGGCGAAACCGCCAGCGCAATCCTCAAGGCGCTGGGCGAAAATGCGCTCGGCGTGCTCAACCCGGTGATGGCGGCCTGCAAAGCCATGGCCGACGCGGCCCACGGCGTCGAGGGCAGCACGATTGTCACCGCCATGGCGCGCAACGGAACGGACTTTGGCATCCGCGTCAGCGGGCTGGGCGAGCAGTGGTTTACCGCGCCCTGCGAACAGCCCGATGGCCTCTACTTCCCCGGCTACTCGCTGGCGGACGCCAACCCCGACATCGGCGACAGCACGATCACCGAGACGGCGGGCATCGGCGGCTTTGCCATGGCCGCGGCCCCGGCCATCGTCACTTTTGTCAGCGGCAAGCCCAGCGACGCCATCGACACCACGCTGGAGATGTACGAGATCAACTTTGGCGAGCACAAATACTTTACCATCCCCGCGCTAGATTTTCGCGGCACGCCCACGGGCATTGACTTGCGCAAAGTCGTCGAAACGGGGATTACGCCACGGGTGAACACGGGGATCGCCCACAAGGAGGCGGGGGTCGGGCAGATTGGGGCCGGGCTGGTGCGGCCGCCAATGGCGATTTTTGAGGAAGCGCTGGTCGCGTTTGCGGAGCGGTATGGGTTTTGATTGTGAATGCTGACCTGTTAATTTTTAAGGTAAAAAAGGTTCTCCAGGAATCCTTCGACGGTCTGGCTACACCGGCGTGCGCTCGTAGCGACACGTTTGTTATCGATCAAAAGGAAATTCAATGCAGATTGCAGTGCCGAGTAAGCCGCAGTCGAGAAATGGGCTGCTGCTCAAAGGCACGCTCCTGTCGACCAGTACCCTGACGGTCATGGCGGGGGCGACGATTGCGCCCTCGCTGCCGGCCATGCAGCAGATTTTTGCCGACGTGCCCAACGCGGATTTTCTGGTGCGGCTGGTGTTGACGCTGCCCGCGCTCTTTATCGCCATTGGCTCGCCGCTGGTGGGTCTGATCATCGACCGCTTTGGGCGCAAGACGCTGATGCTGCTGGCGATTGCGCTCTACGGGCTGTCGGGTGGCTCCGGCATCTTCGTGCCAACGCTGGGGCTGCTTTTGGTGGTGCGGGCAATTCTGGGCGTTGCCGTAGCCGGCATTCGCACGGACGGCACAACGCTGATTGCCGACTATTTTGAGGGGGCCGAACGGACGCAGATGATGGGCTTGCAGGCGGCTTTTGCCGGGCTGGGTGGCACGGTCTTCCTCACGTTGGGCGGCTACCTGGCGGACATTCACTGGCGCGGGCCCTTTTTTATCTACCTGCTCTCGTTTGTCGTGCTGCCCTTTGCCATCTGGGTGCTTTACGAGCCAGCCAAAGCGCCGGTCAGCTTCGCGTCCGACGCAGCGCCGCCAGACGCGAAGCTGCCGCTAAAGCTGCTGCTCTTTATCTACGTCACGATTGCGCTGACGCAGATTGTCTTTTATCTGGTGCCGGTGCAGCTGCCCTTTCATCTGCAGAATCTGCTGCAGGCATCCTCGTCGCAGACTGGCCTGGCCATTGCCGCCACCGCGCTCTTCTACGCCATCGCCTCGTTGACCTTTGGCTTCTTTGGTCAGCGCATTGGGCGGGTGATGTTGGTAGTGGTCGGCTTTACGATTACGGGCACGGGCTACATTCTGATCGGCCTGGCCACGGGCTGGATCGGCGTGATCAGCGGGCTGATGTTGGGTGGCTACGGGCTGGGGCTGATTATCCCCAGCTTGAACCTGTGGCTGGCCGACGAAGTGCCGGTGGCGCTGCGGGGGCGGGCGCTCGGCGGCTTCACCACCTCGCTCTTTCTGGGGCAGTTTTTGTCACCCTTTATCAGCCAGCCGCTGTCCGACCGCTTTGGCATGGGCAGCACGTATGAAATTGTCGGCGGGGCGCTTCTGGTGATCGTGGTGGGGCTGTACCTGGCGCGGCGGCAGATTCGCTCGCTGGGCGCAGGTGGATGAGGTTTGTGCCCCTCCGCGGAAACTCCGCGTCTCCGCGCTGAGAAATGAAGGTTGACGATCAGGCGGATGTCTATTGCTCATCGGCCAGCCAAACGCTTTTGTTCAACCTACTTCCAGCGCGCCCTATCATTAAGCTCATCACATAACACCTATCCGGAGACCCACCATGAAAATCTACGATCTCTCCCAACCCCTCAACCAGGACTGCTCTTTTTGGCCTTTTTATCCGCCCTTCGAGGTCAAGTACTTCAAGCGCAAATCCGAGCACGGCGTCAACGCGCAGTACATTCAGACGTCCAACCACATGGGCACGCATCTGGACGCGCCGCGCCACTTTGTCACCAACGGCAAGACGATCGACCAGCTGCCGCTCGACTGGCTCTACGGCGAAGGCGTGATCGTCGACTTGAGCGACATGCTGGGCGAGCTGGACGTCTTCCGTCCGGAGGACATTGAGGCGCGCGTCGAAGTGAAGGAGGGCGACATTCTCTTTATCAACACCGGCTGGCACAAATACACCTTTCTCGCGCCCGACGGCGACGAGGAAAAGTACATCCTGCGCCACCCAGGCCCCCACCACAGCATCTGCGACTGGCTGCTTGACAAAAAAATCCACTGTTGGGGCGTCGACATGATCTCCACCGACCACCCGATGAATTTGCCGATTGGCCGCTTCCTGGGCAGGGGCGCGCTGGAGCAGTGGCAGAAGGTGCGCGCCCAGTGCGAGGAGAAATTTGGCGGTTCGCAGGCTGTCGACGAGCTCTTTCCCAACGAGGCCTACCAGCTCACCCACAACGCGCTCTTCCCCCACGACTGCTTCCACGTCGAAAACCTGGGCGGCCAGATCGGCGCACCGGAATTGCAAAATCGACGCATCACGCTTGGCGCGTTTCCGTGGCTCTTCAAGGGCGGCGAGGCGGCCTTCTGTCGCGCGGTGGCGTTTTTGGAGGACTAAAGTAAAGTTGCTTCGAGAACAGGAGTTTGAGGAGCCAGTGACAGTCACTGTCCAGACAAGTCTTTCGTTGCCCAATCGCCTATGACTTGACATAAAGCACGCCCGCTTACAAGTCACTTAGGCCGCGAACTCTTGCTTTCATTTTGCACGCACTTTAGGACATAGAGATTCACAGAGATTCACAGAGGTTACACAGAGCCGCACAGAGAAAGAAGAGAGGAGCTGCACAAAATTTTCTGCCTGAGCGATGTAACCAAAATTAGCGGTGGCTTTTTCCGTTGCCTGTTCTGAGCCTCGCCAAAGCAAAGTCAAAATGAATCCTTTACTTTAGCTTGCCGCAGCTCAAAATTTTCTCTGTGTATCTCTTTGCCGCCCCTGTGCGCTCCGTGTACCCTCTTCTTCACCAATTAGAAAGGATTGCATTTCATGGCCAACACTATCCGCGCTGCCCTCGTCCAGGCCACCTGGACGGGCGACCAGCAGAGCATGATCGAGAAGCACGTCGACTACACGCGCCAGGCCGCCGAGCAGGGCGTGCAGGTGATCTGCTACCAGGAGCTGTTTTACAGTCCTTACGTCGGCCAGGTGCAGGACCCGAAATACTACCGCTACGTCGAGCCGATTCCGGGTCCGACAACCGAGCGGATGCAGCAGCTGGCCGCGGAGACCAACATGGTTATCATCGCGCCGATTTACGAGGAGGATGGGCCGGGTATTTACTACAACACGGCCATCGTGGTGGACGCGGACGGCAGCCTGGTGGGCAAGTATCGCAAGACGCACCTGCCCAATCTGCCCGGCTTTTGGGAGAAATTTTACTTCCGCCCCGGCAACGTCGGCTACCCCGTCTTCGATACGGCAGTGGGCAAGATCGGCGTCTACATCTGCTACGACCGCCACTTCCCGGAGGGCGCGCGCTGTCTCGGCCTCAACGGCGCGGAGCTGGTCTTCATTCCCTCGGCGACATCGCGCGGGCTTTCCATGCACCTCTGGTTTATCGAGCAGACGAGCCACGCCATTGCCAACGGCTACTGGGTCGGCACGATCAACCGCGTCGGCGTTGAGCCGGATGGCGACAACGACTTCTACGGCTCCAGCTACTTCGCCAACCCGCGCGGCGAAATCGTCGCCCAGGCCAGCGACACGGACGAGGAGCTGCTGATCACCGACATCGACATGGAGATGGTGCGCAAGACGCGCGAGACGTGGCAGTTCTACCGCGACCGGCGGCCGGATATGTACGAAGAGATTGTGGAGGCATAATGAAAACCCTCATCACCAACGGCGAACTCGTCACCGCCACTGAGCGCTACCACGCCGACCTGCTGATCGATGGCGAGCAGATTGCGCTGATCGGGCAAAATCTCGCCGCGCAGGTCGACGCGGATCGCACCGTCGACGCGACGGGCAAGCTCGTGCTTCCCGGCGGCATCGATGTGCACACGCACCTCGCCATGCCCTTCGGCGGCACGGTCTCGTCCGACGACTTTTACACGGGCCACCGCGCCGCGGCCTTTGGCGGCACGACTTGTCACATTGATTTTGCGCTCCAATCCAAAGGCGGCAGCCTCAAGGAGGCCATCGACGACTGGCAGGAGAATCGCGCGCGCGGCAAGGCCGTGATCGACTACGGCTTCCACGTTGCCATCACCGATCTTACCGACGACGTACTGGAGGAGATCGGCCGGTTACACGAGTACGGCGTCACCAGCATCAAGCTTTTTATGGCTTACAAAGACGTGCTCCAAGTGGACGACGCCACGCTTTTTCGTGCCCTTACCAAAGCCGCGCAGAGCAACGTGCTCACCTGCGTCCACGCCGAAAACGGCGATGTGATCGACCTGCTGGTAAAGCAGGCGCTGGCCGCGGGCCACACGGACCCTTATTGGCACATTCTCACGCGCCCGCCGGAAGCTGAAGCCGAAGCGACCTATCGCGCAATTCAGCTGGCGGCAATGGCCAACGCCCCTCTCTATATCGTGCATCTCACGGAGCGCCATGCGCTGGAAGCCGTGCGGCAGGCCAAGAGCGAGGGCGTTGCCGTCTACGCGGAGACGTGTGTTCAGTATCTCTATCACGCGGCGTGGCAGATCAAGGGATACAACGGCAGCTTTGAAGCCGCCAAGTATGTTTGCTCACCACCCTTTCGCGACGAGGAGGATCAGCTAGCGCTGTGGCGAGCCCTGCGTGACAGTACGCTCTCCGTCGTCAGCACCGATCACTGCCCCTTTAACTTTGCCGGTCAGAAAGAGCTGGGGCGCGATGACTTCTCGAAAATCCCCAACGGCGTGCCGGGTATTGAAGATCGCATGGTTCTGCTTTACAACCATATCGAGGATAAAAAGCAGATTGCAGATCGACAGCGCAAGTTCAATAGAAAATTTATGCCCGAGGATGAAGAGTACATCACGCTCAACCAATTTGTAGAGATAACCGCCACCAACCCAGCCAAGCTCTTTGGCCTTTACCCGCGCAAAGGCACGCTGATCACTGGTGCCGATGCCGACGTGGTTATCTGGGACCCAGCGCTCAACCACATCATTAGCGCGAAAACTCATCACATGAATGTTGATTACAACCTGCACGAGGGTTGGGAGCTGATCGGCAAGCCGACGCAGCTTTTCTCGCGCGGTCGGCTGCTGGTCGATGGCGACGAATTTTTTGGCGAGCCGGCAGCGGGCAGTTTGTCCATCGCAAGGGGCCCATGCTGATTTGAGAAGAAAGGAACCGCGGATAGACGTGGGTAAACACAGGTAAAACAACCTGAAAATATCTGCATTTACCTGCATCCACCTGCGGTTTCAAGCTCTGGCGGACAAATTCCCCGAACGCTTTTGAACCAATTGACAGCCCTTCGCGGTTGCCCTATAATCGCCTCAAGTGAAAGTTTGCACAATCGTTCCGCGGCCCAACCATGAAACCCGCCCCGTTTGATTACTTTGCTCCACAAACGCTCGACGAAGCGCTGCACCACCTCGCTCAACACGGCTACGACGCCAAGCTGCTCGCTGGCGGCCAGAGCCTCGTGCCGACGATGAACTTTCGCCTGTCGCAGCCCAGCGTGCTCATCGACCTCAACGGCATCGACGACCTCAACTTTATCCGACCCGCTAAGAATGGCGACGACAGCATGGCTAGCGGTCTCCACATCGGCGCGATGACGCGGCAGAGCGCCGTCGAGCGCAGCGACCTCGTGGCCGAGCGGCTGCCGCTGGTGCGGGAGACCATGCCCTACATCGCCCACCGCCAAATCCGCAACCGCGGCACGGTTGGCGGCTCGCTCGCCCACGCCGACCCCGCCGCCGAGCTGCCCGCCGTTGCCGTCGCGCTGGGTGCTCGAATGCGCGCGCAAAGCCAGCGCGGCGCCCGCTGGATCGACGCCGCGGATTTCTACGTTGGTCTCTTCACCACGGCCTTGGAGCTGGACGAAGTGCTCACCGAGGTCGCCCTGCCCGCGCTGCCCGCCCGCTCCGGCTGGTCGATCCAAGAATTGGCCCGCCGCCACGGCGACTACGCCATCGCGGGCGTCGCCGTGGTGGTGACGCTGGACGAAGCGGGTCGTTGCGATGAAGCGCGCATCGTTTTCCTCAGCGTCGGCGAAGGGCCGGTGCAGGCGAATCGAGCCGTGCAGCTTTTGCTCGGTGAAATGCCTTCACCGCAATTGTTTGCCGAAGCCGCCCAAGTCGCCGCGGCGCAGGATATTGACCCGCTCGCCGATATCCACGCCACCGCCGCCTATCGCCGCCATTTGGCCCAGGTGATGACGCAGCGCGCGCTGGTTGAGGCCTTTGAGCGGGCGCAAACGAACGCGTTTTAACGCGTTTCGCAAACCAGGTGACCTAGCAAACATCTTTTGACGGAGGCGAACGGCGCAGCAGCCAGAACCCCACCCCCTCCACGCTGGTTCTGAGTCGCCGAAGCCTCGTGGCCCCTTGCCCTCTAGAGGGCAAGGGGTTGGGGAAGGGGTTCTGGTCTATCCGCCGATTGCATATTGGCGGACTACCAGGTGCCGAATTCATTCGACGCCGATGGCAGTCGACGAAGCAAGTGTGTCAAAAGCACAAAGCGCAACCGTATAGAGGAGTAGGCACGCCCTCGTGCCGGATCGACCTAAAGTGCGTGCAAAATGAAAGCAAGAGTTTGCGGTCGAGGTGACTTGTAAGCGGGCGTGCTTTATGTCAAGTCATAGGCGATTGGGCAACGAAAGACTCCTGTCACTGTCCATAGCCGGACAGCTTACCCCATTTTGTCTGGACAGAGACTGTCACTGGCTCCTCAAACTCCTGTTCTCGACGCAACTTTACTTTAGGTCGGATGGTCATTTCGTGTATGTCCCGTTCGCACCGGGCGTCCTCTGGGCGCGTGCCCACTCCTCGTCTCAAGGATCGACCAAGCGACGATCAGTACCCATTCATCATTCATTTATGCCTTACCCCATCTCCCTCACCGTCAACGGCACGACCCACACCCGCACCATCGACCCGCGCCTCCTGCTCAGCGATTTCCTGCGCGAGGAGCTCGGCCTGACCGGCACGCACGTCGGCTGCGCCCACGGCTCGTGCGGCGCGTGTACGGTGCTGATGCGGCGAGCGGATGATGAACAAGAACCCGACGCGGTGCGCTCGTGCATCATCTTTGCCGTGCAGGCCAACGGTTACGAAATCACCACCATCGAAGGGCTGACGCCCGACGCCAGCGGCGATCACCTACACCCGATCCAGCAGGCGCTGTGGGAGACGCACGGTCTCCAGTGCGGCTACTGCACACCCGGCTTCGTGCTCACGCTGATTCCCTTTTTGCAGGAAAATCCCAACCCCAGCGAGCAGGAAATCCGCGAGGCCATTTCGGGGAATTTGTGTCGCTGCACGGGCTACCAAAACATTGTCGACGCGGCGCTGCTGGCGGCGGAGCGGATGGGCGATAGCCAATGAACCATGAACAGCTAACCGTCGGCATTGCGCAGATTGCGCCCGTGTGGCTCAACCGCAAGGCGACGCTGGCAAAGGTCGTGCAGTATGCGCAAGAGGCGGCATCGCGCGGCTGCGAGCTGCTGGCCTTTGGCGAAGGGCTTGTGCCGGGCTACCCGTTTTGGGTTGAGCATACCGAAGGGGCTCGCTTTAACTCCGCGGTGCAAAAGGAGATTCACGCGCACTACCTGCGCAACGGCGTGCAGATCGAGGCGGGCCACCTGGACGAGCTGTGTGCCGTAGCGGCGCAGCACGAGATGGCGATCTATCTCGGCACAATCGAGCGCCCGGTCGACCGTGGTGGCCACAGCCTCTACTGCTCGCTCGTCTTCATTGACCAAGCGGGCGCGATTCAGTCCGTCCATCGCAAGCTGATGCCGACTTACGAGGAGCGGCTCGTCTGGTCCACGGGCGATGGCAATGGGCTGCGCGTGCATCCCGTGGGGGCGTTTACGGTGGGCGGCCTCAACTGCTGGGAAAACTGGATGCCGCTGCCGAGGGCCGCGCTCTACGGCCTGGGTGAGAATCTGCACGTGGCCGTGTGGCCCGGCAATCTGCGCAACACGCGGGACACCACGCCCTTTTTGGCCAAGGAAGGGCGCTCGTACGCAATCGCCGCGTCGAGCGTGATGCGATTGGAGGATGTTCCGGACGACATTCCGCATGTAAACTTGATTCGTGAAAAGCTGACCGAAGCGGCAAGCGCCAGCGGCATCATCGCCAACGGCGGCTCGTGCATTGCCGCCCCCGATGGCTCGTGGATTATTGAGCCGCTGGTCGACGAAGAGCAGCTGCTGGTGACCACGCTGGATTACGGTCGCGTGCTGGAGGAGAGGCAGAATTTCGACCCATCCGGCCACTACTCACGGCCCGACGTGCTGCGGCTATCTGTGGATCGAGCGCGACAGAGCGTGATCGAGGTAATTGAATAGAAACTCTGGTAACGCGTAATCGTGTGGCGTAGTTCGCCACCAAGCTGTCAGCGGATTGCTTGGAACGGATTGAATGGGTGGTTGACTGCTCCATTTGCTTCGTAGCCCGCTCGGCGACCTGGTAAAGCACAGAACAGATCGGCGACCAATCCGTTCAATCCGTTCCCCCAATCCGTTGACAGCTGAATAGAGATAAAATAAAAACCCATGACCACCCGCTACTTCGGCCAACCGATCAAACGCAACGAAGACCCGCGCCTGCTGACCGGGCGCGCGCAGTTCACCGACGACGTACAGCTGCCCAACCTGCTCCACGTCGCCTTCCTGCGCAGCGACTACGCCCACGCGCGCCTCCGCGACATCGACGTTTCGCGCGCCAAAGAGCGGCCGGGTGTCGTCGCCGTCTACACCGCCGACGACTTGGGCGATTATTGGCAGCCGGGGCCGCTGCTGCTGCCGCCGCCGCCGCCCATCAAGCGCCAGGTCTTCCACGAGGCGACGCAGGTTCCGCTGGCCAAGGACAAGGTGCGCCACGTCGGCGAGCCAATCGCCGTGGTGGTGGCCGAGAGCCGCTACATCGCCGAGGACGCCGTCGAGGACATTCGCGTGCGCTACGAGCCGCTGCCCGCGATTGTTGACCTGGAGCAGGCGCTGGCAGACGATGCGGCGCGAATCCACGAAAACCTCGACAGCAACCTCAACGCCCACGTGATCCAGGAGAAGGGCGACTACGAGCGGGCGCGACAGCAGGCGGACATCATCATCAAGCGCCGCTTTCACTACGACCGGGGCACGGCGGCGGCGCTGGAGAATCGCGGCATTGTGGCGCACTGGGAGGACAACATCGAGCAGCTGACGATGTGGGACACGACCCAGGCGCCCATCCCCATCCGCAACGGCATCGCCGCCATGCTCGGCCTCTCTGAAAAGCAGGTGCGCGTGATCGCGCCCTTTATCGGCGGCGGCTTTGGCCCCAAAATTATGATGTTCTACCCCGAAGAGGTGCTGCTGCCCTGGATCACGATGCGGCTGAGGCGGCCGGTTAAGTGGATCGAGGATCGGCAGGAGAATTTTTACGCCACCACGCAGGAGCGCGGTCAAATCCACGATGCGGAGATGGCGCTGAGCCGCGACGGCCAGATTCTCGGTATCCACGACGAGTTTCTGCACGACGCCGGAGCCTACGCGCCCTACGGCCTGACGGTCGCCATCAACAGCCAGTGTACGCTGCTCGGCCAGTACCGCGTGCCCCACTACTACAGCGAATTCCGCTCCATCTTCACCAACAAGCCCATCGTCACCCCCTACCGCGGCGCGGGGCGGCAGCACGGCGTCTTCGTCATGGAGCGGCTGCTCGACTTGGCCGCGAAGGAGCTCGATATCGACCGCACGGAAATTCGCCGCAAAAATCTCATTCCGGCAAATGCCTTCCCGTACAACAACGAGATCATTTACCAGGACTTTGCGCCGCTGCGCTACGATTCGGGCGATTACGAACCGGCGCTCGACAAAGCGCTCGACCTCATCGACTACCACAACTTCATCGAGCACGAGCAGCCGCGGCTGCTCGTGCAGGGCAAGCACGTCGGCATCGGCGTGGTGACCTACGTCGAGGGCACGGGCATTGGGCCGTATGAGGGCGCGAAGGTGACGGTCGAGACGAGCGGGCGCATTTCGGTGGCGATGGGCATCGGCACGCAGGGGCAGGGGCACTACACCTCGTTTGCCCAGGTCGTGGCCGAGCAATTGGATACGCCGATTGACAACATCCGCGTGGTGACGGGCGACACGAGCGAGTTTTACTGGGGCGCGGGAACCTTTGCCTCGCGCGGGGCCGTGGTCGCGGGCAACGCCGTCCACGCGGCGTCGCTCAGGGTGCGCAAGAAAGCGCTCGAGCTGGCGGCGGAGGCGCTGGAGGTGGCCGAGGAGGATTTGGAAATTGTGGAGGGTGGCGTGCAGGTCAAGGGCACGCCGGATGCGCGCATCGGCCTGGGCGAGCTGGCCGCGCGGGCCAACCCGCTGCGCGGCGCCGTCAAGCCGGGGACGGAGCCGGGGCTGGAGGCGACCGACTACTTTGGCCCCGAAAGCGGCTCGACGGCCAGCGGCGTCCACGCCATGATCGTCGAAGTCGACCCGGAGACGATGATGGTGGAGATTCAGCGCTACATCGTCGTCCACGACTGCGGCGTGATGATCAACCCGACGATTGTGGAGGGGCAAATTCACGGCGGCGTGGCGCAGGGCATCGGCAACGCCTTCTACGAGCAGTTGGTCTTCGACGAGGGCGGCCAGCTGCTCAACGCCTCGCTGATGGACTACCTGCTGCCCACCAGCGACACCGTCCCCCGCATGGAGACCGACCACGTGGAGACGCCCTCGCCGCTCAACCCGCTCGGCATCAAGGGCGCGGGCGAAGCGGGCGCGATCCCCGTCGGCGCGCTCTTCGCCCAAGCCGTCGAGGACGCGCTGGCGGGCACGGGACTGGAGATTTTGGAGATTCCGCTGAGTCCGAGTCGATTGTGGGAATTGGTGCGGGCGGCGGCATCTGAGAAGTAGGCACGTGCTCAAAGGTTACCCGCTGCCGGATTCACTCCAAAAGATTGCTAATCCTCGCGTGTCCGTTCGCACGTGGACGTGCACACTCCGCGACCCATCAACGCGTTTCAACGCGTTTTGCAAACCAGGCGACGAATTCATTCGCCGCCGATGGTGGCCGACGAACCAAGCCCATCACGCCGCATAATCCACAGCCCACCCGCGGAGCAGGCACGCCCCGTGCCGGGTCGGCGGCGCAAGATTATCCGTTTTCGTACAGTCCGTTCGCACGTGGGCGTGCGAACTCCTCGTTGGCTTATGTGATACAATAAAGTCTTGGTTGGCTGTGGGGGAGGAATGGAGACAGAGGGCAAACAACATGAGCACGCTAAGCACGAAAGTAGAATGGCACGCCCTAGCAATTGATTCACACTACCAAACGGCAGCGGCCGTCCGGCATCACCTGTTGGCAGGCGATGCCGAAGAAGCCCTTGCCGGCATCGAGGAGCTAATCGAAGCCTTGGCCCGTTCCGACCGGCGCGCGCTGCGCAGCCAGCTCATTCGCCTACTGGCGCATATCATCAAATGGCAAACACAGCCCGACCGCCGCAGCCGCAGCTGGGTGGTGACGATTGCCAATGCGCGCATCGAGATCGAGGAGCTGGTCGAGATGGAGCCGAGCCTGCGACCGCTCGTGCCGGGCTTGATCGACGATTTGCTTGCCAAAGCCACTCGTCTGGCCGAGAAAGAGATGGGTCGTCCGAGCGTAGTTGATGAGTTGTCCTGGGAAGAAGTTTTCGAGGACGATTACGATTTGCTGGAGGTGTAACATGGCCTTGATGGAGAAGACGCTGCGCGAAGTGACGGTCGACTACGAGGTTCGGTTGCCCATGAGCTACGAGGCGTGGCGGACACAGATTGATGAGTCAAAGCAGAGCGAATGGGTCGATGGAGAGGCGATTATTTTCATGCCGCCAAATAGAAAGCATCAAGACGTCGCAACGTTTTTGACAACGCTGCTGCGCAATTTTGTCGATCACTTCCAGCTTGGTGAAGTGATCGCTGCACCCTTCGAGATGAGACCCAACCCCTTTGGCAATGCGCGGGAGCCGGACATTCTCTTTGTCGCCACGGAAAACCTTTCGCTCTTCGATGACCAACGGCTAACCGGCCCCGCCGATCTGCTGGTAGAGGTTATTTCTCCTGAAAGCGTGAATCGCGATACAGAACGAAAATTCACCGAATACGAAGCAGCAGGCGTACGCGAATATTGGATCATCGATCCGCGCGCCGGTCGAGAGCAGGCGCAGTTTTTCGTGCTCGATGCAGCGGGTAACTATCAAGCTGCCCCTGTCGAGGGCGGCATCTACCGCTCGGCCGTGCTCGACGGCTTCTGGCTCAAGGTGGACTGGCTGTGGCCCGGCCGGCAGCCAGCGCCCGTGTCGGTCTTTGCCGAAATCGTGGGTCTACCCGCCGAGATGGTCGACCTGCTGCGCCGAATGCAGCGAAGCTCGCGCGACTAGCGGAGGCGGCATTCAACGCGCTTTGGCGCATTTTGCAAAGCAGGCGGTGAATTCATTCACCGCCGACAGTGGTCGACGAAGCGAGGCCGCTACGTCTCTGCCGGAAATTTTTCATGTCCAGCCCCAAAATGGCATAAGGCCGCTCCACGCCGGGAAAGTGAAAGGGCTCGATCAGCGGCTGCCAGCCGCGGCGATCATAGAGCCGACGGGCCACGGTGCGGCCCGTCATGGTGGAGAGGAGGGCGGTGCGGTGGGGAACGTGCTGGAAGAGTGCGTCGTGCAGGCGGCTGCCGAGGCGACAGCCCTGGTGCGAGGGGCGCACGCCCAGCTCGACCAGCTCGAACGCCTCCACCATCCAGCGTTTAACCGCGCCGCCCGCCAGCTTCTGGCTTACCGTGTCGTACCACCACTGGCCGGGCAGGCAGGTGTAGCCGTGCGCCCAGCCGACGACTTGGCCCCTCTCACTATTTTCTAAACGCTCCTGTGCCACAAAGCAGGCAAAGCCCGCTCGCTCGACGTGCGAGGCAAAAAAGTCGACAAAGCGCGACACGTCCGCCTCGCTCTCGCTGTAGGGCGGGCCGGAAAAGGCCGCGCGGTAGGCGTCGATGATCTCCTCGCGCACGCCATCCAGTTCGGCGCGCGAGACAGCCGCAATCTCTACGGTAGAGGCAACCAAGTTCGGCGCGGCTGGCTTGCCGCCCCCGCCCCCGCGCACCACATTCTCACGCATTACGCTCTCCCTCCTCACCACGTCCCCACCTTCTTAAAGCGCTCGGCATAGTCCACATCGATCAGCCTGCCGTTTTCGCGATCCATCTTTTTGAGCCAGGCCAAATCTTCCTCGCCCTTGGGGAATTGGCTCTTGTGCGCTTGGCAGGCCGCCATCTTTTTGTCGTAGACATCGCTCACGTCGACGGCAATTTCGGTTTCGCCGGGGCTAAAGAGGAAGATGCGTTCAACCTGCGCCTTCTGCAGGCCGCCACCCAGCTGTTCGGGCCGGTAGAGCCACATTTTGGAAGGCATAAAGGCATCGATGGCCGCTTGGCCCACGGCGCGATGGTCGGGGTGAATTTGGCCCTGCCAGTAGGGATCAAAGGTAAAGACGGTGTCGGCCTGGGTGAGGCGGTAGAGGCGAGCGATTGCGGCGCGCAGCGCGAGATTGGGGACGAGCTCGCCATCGGGGTGGCCGAGGTTGAAGGCGGCCTGGAGGCCGAGCACTTCGCGGGCGACGCCGGTTTCGCGCAGCCGCCACGTGGCCACCTGTGGACGCAACTCGTCCATGTCCTGCGTGCCCAAATCGCCCAGCGTACAGTTGACGGAGTAGACCTGCACCCCGCGCTGCACGAGCTTCCAGACGGTTCCGCCAGCCATGCACTCCAGATCGTCCGGGTGGGCGGCGACGACAATCAGCCGTTTGACCTCGTCAAACGCTTCCAGCCCGCGCAAAGAATCCGCCATCACTTGCTCCAATCCAAGGGTTTGTTGGTTGGAGCAAGTGTGGCAGATTCGGGGCAGCCGCTCCGCAAGAACGCGCTCATTTTTGATGGGAAGTAGCGAGCGTCAGGCGGGGGCGTAAAATCTCATGCCCCTGCCTGACGCTCGCCCACCTACCCGATCCCGTCTACAAATCTACTCGCCCCGCGTCACCAGCGGCAGCCACAGGTCGCGCTGCTGCGCATCGGGGATGCCGTTGCGGTCCGAATCGGTGACGTTGCCATCCTCGGCCGAATCGTTGCCTGCGCCCAGGTAGTAGTGGAACCAGCGCAGCTGCTCCTGCGCGGCGTAAAGCTGATTGCTGGGAATCCCCAGCCCGTGCCCTTCGAAGG
Organism: Caldilineaceae bacterium; assembly: GCA_965213535.1. Lineage (GTDB taxonomy): Bacteria > Chloroflexota > Anaerolineae > Caldilineales > Caldilineaceae > JBCCFC01. The sequence continues at coordinate 2,338,435 of OZ243888.1, read as the reverse complement.
CGAACTTGACGAGACGCGAATCCACGCCCTGCTGGACGAGCCGCGCGTGCATGTTTTCATCCAGCACGACGGGCAGGAAATCAAACGTGCCCTTGAAGAGGAGCAGCGGCGTCTTCATGCTCTCGACGTTGTAGGCGGGCGAATCCTGCTGGAACTCCGCCGTATTTTCGTAGGGGTTGATCGGCCCCTCAAGGTAAGGCAAAAATTCCTGGTAGCCGCGCGTCCACTCGACGACGAGGTCGAGCAGCGAGCACTGGGCGTTGGCTGCGGCGTAGAGATCGGGGTGGCGCGCAATGCTCTGCGTGGTAAAGTAGCCGCCGTAGGAGCAGCCGGTAATCCCCAGCCTGTCCTCGCTCGTCCAGCCGCGGAAGATCATCTGCTGGCTGATTTCGGCCTGCTCGTCGATGTCAATCTGCCCAAAGTTTCGGCCATCCGCCAGCGCCTCCAGCTGTTCCGGCCCATAACCTTCGCGGCCCTGCAGCGGCATCACGAGCAGCGGGTAGCCAAAGGTCGGCAGCAGCGCAAAGGGGTTTTCAACGTTCGCCCCGTACTGCGCCAAAATCGGGTTGATTGGCCCACCCTCCTGCCACACCACCAGCGGCACGTCCTGCGGCGGGAAGGCCATCGCTTCGGGCATGATCAGGTAGCCCTCGCGCGTTGTGCCGTTCACGAGCGTAAACGAGACCGGCTCGGCCCGCGCGGCCGTCGCCTCGCTCGCCGCCGCGTTGACGCCCGTCAGCGGCAAGAGCTCGCCGCTGTTGAGATCCAGCCGCACAATTTCCGGCGGCTGCGTCCACGACATGTAGCTAAAGACAAATTGGTCGAGCGCGGGCGTAAGGCGACCCTGGTATGAAATGCCCGGCGCCGGGTTGAGCAAGACGGGCTCGCCGCCGACGGCGTAGCGGTAGGCCGTGTAGCTGGTCGCTTCCACGGTTTGAATCAGCACGTCGTTGGGGCCGATAAAGCGCGCGTCGGGGAAGAGGCCCCACGCCTGCACCACGAGTTCGTCGACGGGCTGCGTGCCGCTGTAGAAGCGCAGGCCGGACTGCTTGGCGAAGAGATACGACGGGTACGTGCGACCTTCCGGCTGCGACGGGTAGTTAAAGCCCGCCACCCAAGTCGCACCGTCCGGCCCCCAGTCGGCGACGCCGTTGAAGGTTGTGCCGTCATCGCCCGCATCGCTATCATCTGCCGGGCGCAGCGTTTGCGACTCGCCGCTCGCCAAATCAAAAATGGTGATCTGGTTGTTCTGGTAGACGGGGTTCTCCTCGGGTGGCAGCTGGCCCGTTACGTCTTTGTAGGCGAGCGAGGAAATTAGCGCGCCATCGTAGAAGGGTCGCACTTCATCCTGCTCGAAGAAGCCGGCGTAAACCAGGGCGATCTGCTCGCCGTCCGGCTGCCAGAAGGCGCTGGCGAGAAAGGTTCCCGGCGGCAGCGAAGCCAGGGGCGTCAGGCTGGGCGCGGCCAGATCGAGCACGGCCAGCTCGCTCTGCTCCGCCGTCACCTGCAGCACCGCTTGGGCGTCGTCGCTGGCTGGGCGGAAGAGACCGCTGGCTTTGCCCGGCACTGGGTATACCGCAGCCAGCTTCTCGGCCCACGGCAGCTCGCGCGCGGCGGACGCCCCGAAGCCTTCGGTCAGCGAAACGGTTTCCGTTGCTGGCGCGCGACCGCGAATGGCGTCCACGCCGCTGGCCCCGACTTCGCCCTGGGGCAGCGGCGCTTGGGGCACAAAAAGAATCAGCACCTTACTCAAATCGGGCGAAACAACCAGCGGCGTGCCCGGCAGCGGCACGTCCAGCAGCTCCACGCTGATCGAGCCGTCGGCGCGGTCGATCAGCACGCGTGACAGCTCGGGCACAAAGCTTTCCAGGTTGTAGGCCAACACCTCCAGCGTGTCGACGTCGCGCCAAACGTAGTCGCCAACGGGGCCAAAGCGAAAGAGGTTGGGGCTCACGGCCACCGTCGAGCCGTCCAAGACGTTGAGCAGCACCAGCTCAAAGCCAATGCCCGCCAGCGCGACTTCCCCATCGGGGCTGATGGGGCTGAGCAGCGAGGGGTAGCTGACATCTTGCAGCGTGGCGATTGTGTTCACCGTTGCCTCGTCGTAGAGGGGTGCGGTCGCCGCACCGGGGAAGACGGTTAGCACTTCATTGGCCGGGGGCACGGGGGGCAGCGTGCCCCCGGGGGTGGTGCCGCCGGGTGTCGTTTGACCAGGAGCGGCTGGTGGAACGTTGCTGGTTTGGGCCGAGGCGGGGGCAAAGCTGGCGGACAGCGCCAGCAGCATCACAAAGAGCGCGCTCCACAGAGCGCGTTGCAGCGTGGATCGACTTGACATATTTCTCCTCCAAAGAGCAAAGCAAGATGGGCGGTGAGACGGTTGAGAGAACAAAAACAGAAAAAACACGGCAATGACCATTGAGCGGACGGATCGCCGCTCAATTGTCTGAGTAGACTGTATCATCGGATGGGAGCGCTGTAAATAGATCGTTCACTGTTCGTTGAATAAGCGTGCCCTGGCGGAAATTTTTATGGAGTGACAAGCGTATGGCGTGGATACTCACAAAAGGGGAGGGTCCGCCGATCTCATCGGCGGGCCCTCCCCTTTTGTGTATGCTTTGGAGGCGGCGCTATAAAACCGCTCAGAGATTGCGACAGTCAGCGAGGACTGAGCGCAAGCAAATGTAAAGAACCGGGTTGGCCGATACGAAACCGGATAATCCTGTCATTCCCGCCTAGGCGGGAATCCATCTGTTGGTCGCGCTTGAATTTCCGTTTTCACGGGAATGTCAAGGTTTTACCTCTCCGCTGGCCGCTGCTATCTCTGAGCGTTTCTTGGTGGCCACCAAACACGAGCGTATAGCACATTGGAAAAGCGAATTTGCGTGTTCGCGCACTCAGCTCGTGGGTCAAGCATGCCTTCTGCGAAGGCAGGCATGACAAAATTTGATGTCTCCGCTGACCGTCGCCACCTCTGAGCGTTTCCTGGTAACAACCGATCCCTGGATCGCAATACGCTCCTTCATGCGGAAAGCGCTCCGTCTACAGCAGCGCTCTCGCCGCGGCCAGGCTTTGTGGGACGCCAATCGACAGCGGATCCGCGTGGCCCTCGTATTCGAGCGAGAGCCAGCCGCCGTAGCCCGCACTGCGCAACGTCTCCACAATCCGTGCCAAATCCACCTCGCCCTCGCCCACGACCGCGCCGGTGAAGGGCGTACCGTCCAGCCCCTTGTAGGTGTCGCCCGCTTCATCGGCCCGCGCGCGGCGAAAATCTTTGAGATGCACCAGCGCGATTAGCTCGGCCAATTCGCGCGCGGCGTCGGTGGGATTCTGGTCCACGAGCAGGAAGTTGCCCGTGTCCAGATTGGCCCGCAGCGCCGGTGAGCCAACCGTTTCGATAATGTGCCGCACCTGATCGCTGCGCCCGGCGAGCAACCCGTGATTCTCCAGCGCCAGCGTCACCCCCTGCGACTGCGCGTAGTCCGCGCCAGCCGCCAGCCCCTCGATGATCCACCCCAGCCCCTCGTCGAGCGTGATATCGCCCTTGGCGTTGCCGCTAAAGACGCGCACCAGCGGCGTCTCCAGCTCGTTCGCCACGTCCACGGCGTGGCGAATGTCGTCGACCTGGGCCGCGCGCGCATCGGCGTCCGGCTGAATGAGGTCGTTGCCGATGGAGTAGGTGGCGACGGCCAGCCCCGCGTCGGCTGCTTGCTGCTTTACCTGCGGAATCTGCGCCGCCTCGTCCGTCCAGAAGTAGTCGAGCAGCTCAACGCCCTCGGCGCCTTGTGCGGCGGCAAAGTCGATAAAGCCGGGCAGATCGATTGTGCCCGCCCGCACCGCCGCGACCACGCTCCACATGCTGAGTCCAAGTTTCATTGTGTACTCCTAAAATTTTTAACGCAAAGGCGCAAAGGCACAAGGGGGAATCCCGGTCGATTGTCTTGGCGGTTCGATGGGGGCCACGCCCCATAACGGAGTTGATTACCCTGCAAGACTTACGAGAAATCCCTTTGCATCTCTGCGCCTGCGTTAAGTTTGGTTGATTTGCCGATACGCCGCATCCAACACCCGCATCACCGCCAGCCCGTCCGCGCCGGTGACCAGCGGCATCTTACCCTGGGCGATGCAGTCCAGGAAATGCTTGGCCTGCTGCGCAAAGCGGTCGGGTGCATCAAAAGCCATTTGCGACCACGCCTCCTCGTCGACCGTGCGAACTTGCACCCCGCCGTCATTCGCGTAGTCAATCACGGCCTCGCCCTTCGTCCCAAAAAGGGTGAGGCTAAAGCGGGGCAGGGCCGTCGCCCAGCTGCACGACAGCGTCCCCAGTACGCCCGACTCGCTTGTCACCAGCAACGACGCCGTGTCCTCAACGCGGCCATCAAGCGCGGGCAACCTGTTGGTGGCGCTGGCGTGCACCGTGGCGATCTCGCCCGCCAGCGTGCGGAAGATGTCGACGCTGTGGACGAGCGTGTCGATGATGATGCCGCCGCCCGACACGTCCGGGTCGCTAAACCAGCGGCTTTCAACGCCGTCGAAGCGGAAGGCAAAGCGGTTGTCGATGTGGACGAGGTCGCCCAGCTTGCCGGAGGCGAGCAGCGCCTGCGCCTGCTGAATGGGTTGGTGGAAGCGGTGGCAGAAGGCAAATTGCAGGATGGCTTTGTTGCTTCCTGGGCCGCCTGCAAAGGCATCGACCAGCGCCTGCGTTTCGGCCAGCGTGCGCGCGGGCGGCTTCTCGCAGAGCACGTGAATGCCGCGCTGAGCCGCGGCTTGTGCAAGCGGCAGGTGCTCGTGCGGCGGCGTACAAATCGACACCGCATCCGGCGCGACCTCGTCCATCATTTGCGTAGGGTCAGTAAAAGCGACCGTATTGGCCGTCTGCGCCAGCGACTCCGCCGCCGCCGCCACCACGTCCACCACTGCCACAATTTCGCACTGCTCCGGCCACGCTGCATAAGCCTGCTGATGCGTCTTGCCAATCCCGCCCGCGCCAATTAGTGCGACGCGCACTTTTTCTGTTGTCAAGGGAAGCTCCAACTGTTGGAAGGTTGAACAAATATCAGAAAGCGATCTACGAAGGACAGGAAGAGCACGAAGGAAGAGCGTCGATCCTCTTCCCTGGTGTTTCTTCGTGCTCTCCGTGGATCATCTCTTCTTTCCTGTAGTGGCCCATGTTATAATCACTACTCTTTCAATTTTCACCCACTACCTGATCATGACCAATCAAGAGATCGCCCAAATTTTAACCCAGACCAGCGACATGCTCCAACTGCTGGGCGCGAACCGCTACCGCTACTTGGCCTTTTCCGGCGCGGCGGAGACGGTGCGCGACTTGGGCACGGACATCGCCAAAGTTGAAGCGGAGGGGGGTAAGCTGGAAGAATTGCCCAACATCGGCAAGGGCATTGCCGAGCACATCCGCGACCTGCTTACGACCGGCACCTTCCCCGACTACGATGAACTGCGCGAGCAAATTCCCGCGGGCGTGGTCGAAATGCTGGACATTCCGGAGGTTGGCCCCAAAACGGCCAAGCGGCTGTGGCAGGAGCTCGACATCACGAGCGTAGAGCAGCTCAAGCACATGGCCGAGGCGGGCGAAATTCAGAAGCTCAAGGGTTTTGGCGCCAAGAGCGAGCAGAAGATGCTCAAAAACATCGAGCTGCTCGCCAAGCGCGGCGACGACGATCGCATGTCGATTGGCCGCGCGCGCCCGCTGGCGCAGGAGCTGGTCGCGGCGCTGCAAGATGCGCTGCCGAGCAACAAAATCGAAAAAATTGAGGTGATGGGCAGCCTCCGTCGCTGGCGCGAAACGATTGGCGATCTCGACCTGCTCGCCGTCAGCGACGACGCAGCGGCGGTGATGGAGGCCTTTCGCAGCCTGCCGCAGGTTAGCGATGTCGTGCTTTCCGGCGCGACGAAAACGAGCGTGATTTTGGCCAACGGGATGCAGGTTGATCTGCGCGTGGTTGAGGCCAAGCACTGGGGCGCGGCGCTTCAGTATTTTACGGGCAACCTGCCGCACAACCGAACCGTGCGCAACGTTGCGCTGCGGCGGGGCTGGAGCCTGAACGAATACAATATGGTCGCCACGGGCAAGGGAGACGAAGGTGAAGGGGCGCAGAAATTTTTCGAGGATGAAGCGTCGCTCTACGAATTCCTGGGCATGGCGTGGATTCCGCCCGTGCTGCGCGAAGATCGCGGTGAGATCGAGGCCGCGCAAAAGAACGCTCTGCCCGATCTGATCGCGCTGAGCGACGTTCGGGGCGAGCTGCACGGCCACACCACCTGGAGCGACGGCACGGCCTCGATTGCCGAGATGGCGGCGGCGGCCCGCAACCGCGGCTACAGCTACTGGAACGTCAGCGACCACAGCGCCGGGCTGGGCATGGTCAACGGGCTGGACGGCGAGCGCATCGAGCAGCAGGGCCAAGAAATTGCCGAGCTCAACCAGCGGTGGGCCGAGGAAGGCGTCGACTTTCGGCTGCTGCGCGGCACCGAGCTCGAAATTCTCGCCGACGGCACGCTTGGCCTGCCGGACGAGGTGATCGCCGAGCTGGATGTGGTCGTCGCCAGCATCCACAGCGGTCTGCGCCAGGATCGCGAGACGATTACCGAGCGCTGTCTCAAGGCCGTGCGCAATCCGCACGTCGACATTCTCGGCCACCCCACGGGTCGGCTGATTGGCTCGCGACCGCCGTCGGACATCGACGTCGAGCGCGTGCTCGAAGTTTGCGCGGAAACGGGCACGGTCGTCGAAATCAACGCCAGCCCGATGCGGCTCGATCTCAACGACGTGTGGGCGCGCCGCGCCGTCGAGCTGGGCTGCAAAATCGCCATCAGCAGCGACGCCCACGCGCCGGACAACATGGAGCTCATGCCCTATGGGATCGGCACGGCGCAGCGCGCGTGGATCACCGCAGCGGATGTGGTGAACACGCGAGGGGTGGAGGAGATGTTGGGAATGTTGAAGGACGGGCGGAAATGAGGAGTGAGTACGTGACGCGCGAGGGGTTGGACGGTGCGTTGAGCGCGGTGCGTGAACCGGTACGCGGCGGTGGGCACATGGCCCATCAACGGCTCGCCGTCATCATCGTCAGCTACAACACGCGCGATTTGCTGCGGGAGTGTCTGCGCAGCGTCGAGATTGCCGATGAGCGAACTAAGTGGCTGGATGTCGACATAATCGTGGTCGACAACGCCAGCACGGACGGCAGCGCGACCATGGTTGCGGAGGAATTCCCACAGGTCGACCTTGTCGCCTCGACGGAGAATCTCGGCTTTGCGGGCGGCAACAATTTGGCGCTGGCAAGATTGGGTTTGATCGAGCAGGGGAGCAGGGGAGCGGGGGAGCAGATCGAGTGGGAGTTCACGCACCACGCACCACGTACCACGCCCGACTTCGTCCTTCTCTTAAATCCAGATACTGTTGTTTATCCCACCGCTCTCCACCATCTCGTGACAGCTTTCCACGCGGATGAAATGAGCTACAACAGCAGCGATGTTGGCATGGTGGGCGCACATTTGCGCTACGGCGACGGCAGCTTCCAGCACGGCGCCTTTCGCTTCCCCTCGCTCGCGCAAATCGTGCTCGATCTGTGGCCGCTGGCCGAAATTAGAGGATTGCGTCGGCTGCACGAGTGGCTGCGCGATAGCCGCTGGAACGGGCGCTATTCCCAGGAATTGTGGCAAAGCGGTACGCCCTTTCTAGTCGACTTTGTCCTGGGCGCGGCGATGATGGTGCGGGCGGAGGCGGTGCGGCAGGTTGGCGGGCTGGACAGTGGGTATTTTATGTACTGCGAGGAGATGGATTGGGCGCTGACCATGCGGAGGACGGGCTGGAAGATTTGCGCTGTCCCCTCCGCCCATGTTGTCCACTACGAGGGGCAGAGCAGCCGACAGGTGCGCTGGCCCAGCTTTGTGCAGCTGTGGCGCAGTCGCTTTCGCTTCTATCGCAAGCACCGCCAAATTTATCCGCCGGGTTATTTGCTAGCGGCGCACGTGCTTATACAGCTTGGGATTTGGATGCGGGGGAAGCTGGCGCGACATCGTTTTGCGCGAGGTCGAGTCACGGGGAAGCAGGTCGCGGAGGAGCTGGCGGCGTATCGAGCGGTGTCGGGGATGAAATAGTTACGCGCCGCAGACCGAATCGATGCGAATGCTCCGTCCCTTACCGGGCGATAGCGATTCCAAAATCGCGTGGCCGAAAGTGCTCGTCGTTCAAAATCTTCACCATGTTCGTGCCCGTGATGCTGACCACGAACAGGCCGCGTCGGTAAGCATAACGGGCCACGTCTGCTGGTATATTCAACCCAGCCACAGCGCCGTAGACGCGCATGGCGCGGTAGAGCGGGAAAAAATCGGTAAAAACGGCGAGATCGTCCAGGAAGTCGTTGACGTCCTCGACCGAGAGCGTCGTCTTTACCTCAACGGGGATCACCTCCGTCTGGTCTTCCAAGATAATGTCGATTTCCATCGTCGAGCCGTTCATCTGCACCGTCGAGCGCTGGTGGAGCCGCCGCACGTCGTGGCCGCGCTCCTGGAAGAGGCGCAGCACGCCGGGCTGCACCAGCGCCTCGATCAAGCGGCCCCACTGGTTGCTAAATTGGCCCTCCAGCTTTCGAATGCTCTCTACCGTTTTGGCAACTTCAGCGCTCGTTTCCGCAAACCGCTTGTCCAATCGAGCATCGGTCGCTTTGAACTGAGCATCGGTCTCCCGAAACAGGCGCCGAATCTTGGCAAACGCTTCTTGGGTCGTTTGTTCTGCCATCTTGTGCCTCACTGACTTTTGGCTTGCTTCGTTGCCGGCGCTTTAGCATATCATACTTGCTATTTCAAGCGCCATTTGTCGCAAGGGCTCAAAAGCTGCTAACCCAATGCACAAGTGCCGGGGAATGCCAATCGTATTTAGTCAATCGGGTTAAATCCATGACTCATGCCTCTCCCACTCCTTCGACACGGCTCGGGACAAGCACTCCTTATGCTCGCCTCGCCGCCGTGATCCTCACCAAAAACGAAGCCCTCCACATCACCGGCTGCATCGGCAGCCTGCGCGATTGGGTCGATGCCGTTGTCGTGTGGGATTCGCTGAGCGCCGATGCGACTGCGTCGCTGGCGCAGGCGGCGGGCGCGCTGGTGGTGCAGCGCCCGTTTGATGATTACGCGGCGCAGCGACAGGCCGCGCTGGATGCGATCAACGCCGAGTGGATTTTCTTTGTCGATGCGGACGAGCGCGCCACGCCGGAGATGGCGGCGGAGATTCGGGCGCTAATGCGAAGCGACGCTGGCCCGGCGACCAGCCAAGTCGCCAAATTAGCAGACGGCTACTGGACGCCGCGCCGCAATTTTATTGTGGGGCGCGAGATTCGCGGCGGGGGCTACTGGCCGGATTATCAGCTGCGGCTGCTGCGGCGCGGGGCGGCGCGCTACGTGGCCGAGCGCGAGGTGCACGAGATTGTCGAGCTGAACGGTGAGGCCGGTCACCTGAGTGCGCCGCTGATCCACTATAACTATGCCGATTGGGCACAATTTCGGCACAAGCAAATCATTTACGCCCGCTACGAAGCGCGCATTCTTGCCAGCCGCGGCATCCAGGCGCGACCGCACAATTTTGTGCTGCAACCCCTGCGCGAATTCCGCCGCCGCTTTCTGACGCTGCACGGCTACCGCGACGGCTGGGCCGGGCTGCGGCTGGCGCTGCTCTTTGCGTGGTACTATGGCTTTATGCCCTACTGGCTGCTGATTGGGCACAACCCTGCTTCCAAAGGTTGAGAACTGAGTCAGCAATCCCAAACTTGGAAGAATTTTTTGCGTCACCATCGTTGCTGCCGTCTGGTTCTGGCAGCGCCGCGACGTGCAGCGCGCGCAGCTGACCGTCGCCCGGGCGGGGACTGACACCATCCCCTCACCGCTGGTTCGTAACCAACGAAGCCTCGAAAGCCCCTTTCCCTCTAGAGGGGAAAAGGTTGGGGATGGGGTCCCTTCAAAGTTTGCCGGAACAAAACCCCCCGCTCCACCGTCTTCGCTGCGCAACCCCAGCGCATTTAAGGAGGAGAGACTATGTTCCGCAAACGCTACATCCCGCTCGCCCTGCTGCTCGTCGGCGCGCTGCTCGTGCCGACCCTGACCCTGGCGCGCGCCCAGATCAGCCGCCCGGACGCAGCCCGCCCGCTCGACCGCATGGCCTACGGCCCAACCGTCCCGCCCGAATTTGATCCCATGAGGTACGGCCCGACCGTTCCGTTCGAATTCGACCCGATGCCCGGCCTCAGCCAGCTCGAGGGCACGCCCGAAGTCGAAGCCATCATTCTGCCGAACATCCGTGCGCCCCACAACCAAATCCCCATCGAGCCGACAGCCGTGTGGACGATTGTTCCCATTCCGCCACGGCAGCCCTTGCCGACGCCGCTGCCGCCTGTCGACCCGCCGCCCCCCTCGCCGCTGCAAAATGCAGTAATCGAATCCTACATCGTCGAGGCCACCATCGACGGACCCGTGGCCGAAGTGACGCTGACGCAGATTTTCCGCAACGACACGAACGGAACCATCGAGGGCACGTTTATCTTCCCGCTGCCCGAAGACGCCGCCATCGGTGATTTCCAAATGACGGTTGATGGCGACGTGCTCGAAGGGCAACTGCTCCAGCGCGATGAAGCGCGCGGCATCTACGAGGAGATCGTTCGCCAGCGGCGCGATCCGGCGCTGCTCGAATACATTGGCCGCGACTTGTTCCAGGCCTCGATCTTCCCCATCCCGACAGGCGCCACGCGCGAAATCGAGCTGACCTACCAGCAGATTCTCGAGCGTGAAAATGGTTTGTACCGCTTCGCCTACCCGCTGCGCACGGGCGGCTACAGCAGCCAGCCCGTCGAGTCGCTCGCCGTCAGCGTCGAGCTCGTCGACCAGCCGGGCCTGCGCACGCTCTACAGCCCGGACGCCGCCATCGACATCGAGCGTACGGGCGATGGTGAGGCCGTCGCGGGTTTCGAGGCCACCGATATCTCGCCCGAACGCGACTTTGAAATTCTGTGGGGAACCTCCGACGAGACGATTGGGCTGAACCTGCTCTCGCACAACCCCGCCAGCGACGACGGCTTCTTCGTCCTGCTCGCCGCGCCCAGTCTCGACGCCGCCGCGGACGAAATCGTCGCCCGCGACATCATCCTGGTGATGGACGTTTCCGGCTCGATGGAGGGCGACAAAATCGAGCAGACGCGTCAAGCGGCGAAGTTTGTGGTGGACAATTTGAACCCCAATGACCGCTTCAACCTGCTTCAGTTTAGCACGAGCGCCAGCCTCTGGCAGCGCGCGCTGCAGCCGGTTGACGAAGAGTCCGTGGACGACGCCAGCGAGTGGATCAGCGACCTCGACGCCAGCGGCTCCACCAACATCAACCTCGCCCTGCTCGAAGCGCTTGCGCAACTCGACGAGGCCGGTGACAAAGATCGCCCGGCCTACGTGCTTTTCCTGACCGATGGCCTGCCGACCCAGGGACCGAGCGGAACCGAAACCATCCTCGGCAATGCGCTCGACAACGAACCGGAACGCAGCGTCCGCTTGTTCACCTTTGGCGTCGGTTTCGATGTCAACACGATTTTGCTCGACGCGCTGAGCGACGAGCTCGGTGGCCGCAGCAGCTACGTCACGCCGGACGAGCGCATCAACGAGCGCGTCGGCGATTTCTACAGCACCATCAGCACGCCCGTGCTGGCGAACGTTGAGATTGAGTTTGAGGGTAATGTAACGGTCGAGGAGCTCTACCCGCAGCCGCTGCCCGATTTGTTCGCGGGCGAGCAGCTCGTCGTCGCCGGGCGCTACCGGCTGGATGAGGACACGGGTGATGACAATCCGGGCGCGGTGGCGATTGAGCTGAGCGGCACGGTCAACGGCGAGCGCAACGTCTTCACCTACGAGGAAGAGCAGCTTGCGGACGGCAGCGGCGATTCGTTTGTGGCGCGGCTGTGGGCCACGCGCAAAATTGGCGCGCTGCTCACCCAAATTCGCCGCAACGGGCCGGACGATGAGCTCATCGACACCGTCGTCGAACTGAGTTTAGAGTACGGCATCGCCACGCCCTACACCAGCTACATTGCCATCGAACCGGAATTTGCTAACCAGCAGCAAGTACCTGTAGCAGCGGCCAGAGCACCGGTCGGCGGTTTTGAGACAGATACAGAGGGTGCCGATTTTGATAGCGCCGATTCCGGGGCCGCCGTAAGCGTGCAGGTGATAACCGATACAATGGCCGTGACGGAAGCAGAAGAGGCTGCTTCGGAACGACTTGTGCCGGCTTCGCCCAGCGTTGTCGCCGCCAGCGGCGAAGCCGCCGTGCGCTCCAGCATTGCCACCAACGAAATGCGCGACGCTGAAACCGTCGACGAATCCAGCGACTCCGGCCTGCGCAACGTTGCGGGGAAGACCTTCCAGCAGCGGGGCACGGTCACCGACGCCGTCGGCGTCGCCCAGCCGCTGTGGGTCGATGTCGACTACGACGCCGAATCGATGGGCGAACTCGACGAACTCGACAAGGTCGTCTTCGGCAGCGACGCCTACTTCGAGCTGCTCAATGAAGATGACTTCGAGGCCGAGTGGCTCTCCGTCGGTACGGAGCTGGTGATCGTGCTGGGTGATGAGGCGGTGCGGATCACGACGGTCGAGTAAGACGAAGCGCTGCTTCGTCACCGCACAGCGTGCGCGCCCGGCGAAAAGCCGGGCGTCGCACGCGACCCCACCCCGGCTTTTTGCGAATACCAGATTGGTTGGATCAAGCGTGCAATGCACGACACAAAGCGGAGCGGATACGCAACCTTCTCCTGCGCTGCGCCGCGCACCCGACGCGATCCGGATTATCCCATCCCAATCCCCAGCGCCATCCCCGCCCGCGCAAACAAATACCACAGCGCAATCGACACAATCACCAACGCATACAGCCCCGGCACAATCAACAGCACCAAGCCCGTTGCCACGGCCAGCGCGCCAAGGAGCAGCAGCGCGAGCAGATTGAGCATCAGCGGGCCGGTCGTGCCGCGCTGCTGCCAGAGCAGTCTGGGCAAAGCGGTTGGGCTCAACAATTTCCTCAGCCTGCTTCGGTCGACCGCATAATGCACGCCGCTGATGTGAATGCCTACGACAATGCAGAAGATAAGCAGCGCCAAAAGGCCGGAGATGACCACCTGGATGCCGATGTCGCCCGCGCTGCCCGGCACCGGATCGAGGTTGAGCCAACGCAGGCCCGCTTCAAGCATTACGTAGTTGGGCACAAGCATTAAGACTGGCGTAAAGAAAATCAGCGACAGACCAAACATCAGTGCACCCCCGCGCAGGGCGACGCGCCAGCGAAGCGGCGGCAGATCGACCTCCCCCGCGTAGATGGCTCGCACAACTTCGAGGCCATAGCCGCTCAAGATCAGCTGCCCAACGACGGGAATCAACTGCACCAGCGCCAATCGCCCAATGCGTTGGAACCAGCCTTGGCCCTGGAATGGATAGCGCAGCGCCTCCGCCAGCGACCCGCTCGTCTTTGTCCGCACCGTTGTTTTCTCTTGCAGAGCTGCTTCCTGGATAACGCTCATTGCGACACCGCCGCTCGCTGCTGCAGACCGCTCGCCACTTCGCTGAAGTAGCGCTTGATCAGCTCGACGGCCCGCCCCACGCCGTCCTCGGCACGAATCTGCTGGCCCAGCGTCGCGGCGCGCTGCTGCATCGCCGCATCGGAGACCGCCTGCGTGATGGCGGCGGCCAAGCGCTCGACGGTGAGCCGCTTGCGCGGGATGGGCGCTGGCCCCACGCCTAAATCGGCGACGCGCTTTCCCCAAAAAGGCTGGTCCCCCATAAAGGGCACGATGATCGAGGGGACGCCCGCGCGCAGCCCCGCCGCGGTGGTGCCCGCGCCGCCGTGGTGCACGACGGCAGCCATGCGCGGAAAGAGCCAGCTGTGCGGCATCCCAGAGATGGCGTGCACCGTCTGCGGCAGGCCGCCCACGCTGAGGCCGCCCCAGCCCGCCGCAAGTACGCCGCGCTGGCCGGATTGCGCCAGCGCCTCCAGCGCAATCCGGCCAGCCGCCTCTGGATCGCGGCTGCCCATGCTGCCAAAGCCGATGTAGACGGGTGGTGGCCCCGCCTCCAGGAAGTCAACCAGCGCGGCGGGTGGCGACCAATCCTTCGGTTCGTCCAAAAACCAGTAGCCGGTGACGTGGTGGTGCGCGGGCCAGTCGCTGGGGCGGGGCAGGACGTGGGAGCTGTAGCCGTAAAGCAGGGGAACCCGCATCTGTTCCAGCTTGTGAAATGGCCCCCAGAAGGGCGGGCGCGACATGCCCAGCGTTTTGCGCATCGTGCCATCGTTGCCCCTAAAGTTTTGCCAGAAAAGCTGTCGCGTCACCTGGAACGAGAGGTGGTTGAGCAGTCCACCCAGCGGCAGCTTGGGCACGAGCGGGCTGGGAAAGGCGCGCGTCGGGGTGAAGGGAAAGACGTGCGTCTCCACCAGTGGAATCTCAAAGCGCTCGGCCACGGAAAAAGTTCCCCCAATCCCCGCCATGCCCGTTACGATCAGATCGCTGGTGTCGAGCAGCGGCGGCAGTGCCTGGGCCATCTTTGCCCCCGCCTTCTTCGATTCCACGCGCATCTTCGCCATGATTTTCAGGAAGTTGCCGCTCTCCATCACCTGCTGCCACTCGTCGCTCTGCACCCTATCCTGCGTGCTGGAGCCCGTCGACGCAAAGCCCAGCCCCGCCTCGGCGGCGAGCGCTTCAAAATCGTCGCTGGTCAAAAGGCGGACGCTGTAGCCAGCGTTGCGCAGTCCCTTGCCCAGGGCCACGCAAGGCTGCACGTCGCCCCGCGAGCCGGAGGCAACAATCGAAATATTTTGCATGTGAAATTTCCTTTTCTAGCGTTGTGATACGTTCTTGTTCAGCCCGTCGACAATCAAATCGGCGAGAAAATCGGGCAGTTCGTCCCAGCGTGACCTGACGGTGGGGTCACCCATGATGTACTGCATCATCAAGCCCATTACCGTGGCGGAAATGGCGCGAATGGTGAGATCGGCGTCGGCGGGGGCAAGGCCCTGCTCTTCCAGGAAATGCTGTGCCGTCGCCAGCGTTGGCTCCATGATCTGCTTGTAGTAGAGCGCCCGCATCTCTTCGTTGATCATCATCTCCGAGACGACAATCCGAAAGAGGGCAAAGTCATCGCCCTCGCGCGCCATCATTGGGTAGGACAGAGTTGTTTTGACAAAGGCGCGCAGCTCCATTTCGCTGGCGACGGGCAGCGGGTTCGCCCGTGCGTCCTCCATGATCGACTCTCGCATCCGCTCAAAAATGCCGAGCAGCAGCGCGGGTTTGCTGTCGAAGTAGTTGTAGATCGTGCCGCCGGCAATACCCGCCCTTTTGGCAATGTCCTGAATGGTGGTGGGGTGAAAGCCCTTTTTGGCGAAGACGGCGGCGGCGGCATCCAAAATTTGATTTCTGCGGGCGGCGACGAGCTGTTGCTGAATGGGATCGGTCATTGGGGTTTCTCCTTGATAGTAACGATTCAGCTGTCAACGGAAATAATCACCCTTTAGCAGACAGTTATCCTAGGTAACTGTCATTACATGAGGTTGAGCTGCATGTGAGGTTGAGCTGCAGAAGCTCATTATCTAGCTAAATGACTAATCGTTCAAATGAATGAACACACATTCAATATGAGTTTCTGCACTTCTTGTCTTCTGTCGACGGCTGGCCGATCGGCTTGGCAACCCTTGATAATGAGAATAAATTTTTCGTTTGTCCCGGCGCTTAACCCACGCTATACTTTGCCTGCTCACCCAACGGGCACTTGGCTTGTCGAGTCCCTTTACCTTCACCAATCCCTCGTTTCACTTAGGGCAAGATTCCCATGCAAAATATCCAAATTGGCTGCGGCCAGATTACGTGGTACAGCGGCGTCGACCAGCGGCCATCCGAGGCGCAGGTGCTGGCCGAAATTGCCCGGGCTGGCTACGCGGGTGCACCCGCTGGTCCACACAAAACGCGCAGCGTGCAAGAGACGCTCGACCTGTTTGCAGCGCATAATCTTGTCGCTGCCCCCGGCTATTTCAGCGCGGATTTCCAGGACATCGCCCAGGAGCAGGACATCCTCCAGCGCGCCCGTGACCACGCCAGCTTTGCCCAGCAGGCCGGCTTAACCGAGCTCTACGTTGCCGCACACGGCTTCGACGGCTACGCCACGAGCCGCGGCCTTACCCGTCGGCAGGTCTCCGGCAACGTGCGCCCCGAAGATGCCATGAGCAACGCCGAGTTCGAGCAGTTTGCGCACGTGCTCAACCAAGTTGGCCAAATTACGCTGGCGCAGGGCGTGCGATCTTGCTTCCACAACCACGTGGGCAGCACCATCGAAACGCGCGCCGAAATTGACCGCCTCTTCGACCTGGTGGATCGCAGCGCCGTCTTTATGGGGCCGGACACGGGCCACCTCGCCTGGGCGGGCGCGGACGTGCTCCAATTCCTGCGCGACTACGCCGACAGCATCCACACGATTCACATCAAAGACGTACAGCGCAGCGTGCTCGAAGAGGGCGTTGCTCAAGGGTGGGACTATGGGACCTTCTCCAAGCACGGGATCTGGACGGAGCTTGGCCAAGGCTTTCTCGACTTCCCCGCCATCTTCGACATACTGGGCCAGGCCGGTTTTGAAGGCTGGATCATCGTCGAGACGGACGTGACGCAGCTGGCGTCGCCGCTGGAGAGCGCGGTGGTGAGCCGAGCATATTTGCGAAGTTTAGGTTACTAGAGCGCGGAGTTCGCACGCCCACGTGCGAAAGTAAAGCGCGGAGTTCGCACGCCCACGTGCGAACGGATTTGACGAAGATATGGGATAAATCCGACACCAAGTGCCCTTTGGGCGCGTGCCTACTCCTCGTTGTTGAATAACCAACCAAAACGAATAGGAATTTTTATGACCACCTACCGCGTCGGCATCATCGGCTGTGGGCGACCGCGCCAAACCGAGGGCGCGACGGGCTTTGGCATGTCGCACGCCCACGCCAAGGGCTACAGCGAATCGTCCCACGCCGAGATTGTCGCCCTGGCCGACATCAACGAGGAGAACGCGCGCGCCTTTCAGCGGGAGTGGGGCGGCGACGAAATCTACACGAACTATCACGAGATGCTGGCGCGGGCCAAGCTCGATGTCGTCAGCGTCTGCACCTGGCCGCACCTGCACGCCGACATGGTCGTCGCCGCGGCGGAAGCGGGCGTGAAGGCCGTCCACTGCGAGAAGCCAATGGCCATCACTTTTGGCGACTGTCGACGCATGGTCGACGCGTGCGAGGCGAACAGCGTCCAGCTCACCTTTAACCACCAGCGTCGCTTTCTGCCCGCCTTCCGCGAGGCCAAGCGGCTGCTCGACGAGGGCGCGATTGGTGAACTTGTGCGCGTGGAGGGCAACTGCGGCAATTTATACGATTGGGGCACGCACTGGTTCGACATGTTGTGCATGTACAACAATGAAAGCAATGTCGAGTGGGTTATTGGGCAGATGGATATTCGGGGGCATAGCACAGTCTTTGGGGCGCTGATGGAGGGGCACGGGCTGAGCCACTTTCGCTTCGAGAACGGCGTAGATGGGCTGCTGATCACCGGTCTGGGCGCACGGGGCAAGTTGATGAATCGCATCGTGGGGTCGAATGGCTTTATCGAGGTGGGTGGGAGCAACGAGGAACCGCTGCGTCTGTGGAACGGCGAGACGGGCGGCTGGCAAGTGGTCGAAGTCGAGGGGGGCATTCACGGCATGAACGCCGTCCAGCTCGGCATCGCCGACCTGATCGACGCGCTGCAAAACGAGCGCGAGCCGGAGCTCTCGGGTCGGCGGGCGCTGCGGGCGGCGGAGCTGATCTTTGCAACGTACGAGTCGAGTCGCCGTCGGGCGCGCATCGAGCTGCCGCTGGAGATTGAGGATTCGCCGCTGCTGGCAATGGTCGACAGCGGCGAACTGTCTTTGGAGGAATAATATGGCCTGCTGCAACAAGCTTTCCAATTGGGCCGCGGTCTAGCGTTCATCGATTGCCAAGAAGGACGCGGGAACCCAGCCCGTCTGGGTTGGCTCCACGTTGATCGAGCGCACATAGCGGTAATCCAGCTCTGAATTGCTTTGCCTCATCTCAATCTACACGCGCATATCTGGATGGAGCTGGCCGACGAGCTCGCTGCGCAGGTGGCTGTAGGAGAACCTGTGCGGGCGGAGGGGATGCGTTACGAGCCAAACAGGTAAAGCGCGACGCCCGGAAAGGCTTGCTCGTGAATAAGCGTCCGCTCCTGCTTGAGATAACGCAGCGCGAGATCATCCGGGTCGCTGTACCAGACGTGGCTGTAGATGAGCCAAACGCGTTCCCGCCCGGCGATCTGTGCCCGCAGCGCGGCCAAATCGGCTAGGGTGAAGCGCGGCTCGATCGCTCCGCGGGCAAAGAGGCCATCGGGCAGGCTGTGCTGGGCAACGAGCGGAATGCACTGTTTACTACCCTGGCTGGCTACGTCGCCATCCGGGCAATTCTCGAGGGATTTGTCAAAGTAGTAGCCAAAGGGGAGACGGGCCCAGCCCGCGTGAAAGAGCAGCAGATCGCCCGGCTCGACGTGTGCTGCCACGTGGGTCGCCGCTTGATCCCATGCTTCCTTGGGTCCCGCCCGCCAGACGTGCGTCAGCGAGAAGAGGGCGAGGGCGCAGAGCCCGGCCACGGCAATCTGCCGCGAACGAGGAGCCAGCGTGGCCGCGCCGATGGCAGTGAGCAGCAGCAGGGGAAGGGCGAGCCAGAGCAGGGCGTGCGTGGAAAAAATTGAGCGGCGCAGCAGGCTGATCAGCAGCGCCAGCACGAGCGGCAGCGCCCAGAGCCGAGCGAGCAGCCGTCCAGAATGCCAGCGGGCGGCAAGCGTCGCCAAGGGCAGGCAGAGCGCGAGGCTCAACGTCGGCAGCAGCCATTGCGACGTACCCCACGCGCCGGGCAGCACCAGCGCCAACTCGCCCAGCGTGTTGAGGATGCGCGACGGCGTGGGCGGCGGCAGCCAGAAGCGCGCATCGACGGCGGCGGCTTGAGCCAGAAAGGTGGGCAGCCACGGCAGCCACAGCGCCCCCGCTGCCAGCAGCGCACCCCAAAGCCAGAAGCTGCGTAGAGAGAAGGGCCGCGCCACGAACCACATTGCGTAGCCCAGCGTCACCAGCCAGAGCACGCTGATGTTGTGCAGGTAGAGCGTCGCCGCCGCGGAGAGCGTCAACCCAACGGCGGGAAAGACGCTGCGGCGGAAAGTTGACGAATGCTCCGCTTGCACAAAGCCGTGTTGTACAAAGCTAAGCCGTACAAAAAAGTAGAGCGAAGCGGCAACCGCCAGCGTGAGCGGTGCGTACATGCGCGCCTCTTGCGCATAGCGAACGTGCAGCGGCGAAAGCGCCAGCAGCAGCGCGGCGAGCAGGCCAGCGGTTTGGCCGTGCAGCCGCGCGCCGGTGACGAAGAGCAGCGGCACGGCGGCGATGCTGGCAAGGGCGGCGGGCAGGCGTAGCGCAAATGTCGAACGCCCCAGACCGGCGCGTGCAAAGTGCAGCGCCAGGTAGAAGAGCGGCGGATGCTGATCGAGGTGCGCGCTTTGGCTAACGATTTGCGGGATCGACTGCTCGGCGAGCCAGAGGCTAAAGGCTTCGTCGATCCAGAGCGGCTGGTTGGTGAGCGGGAGCAGGCGCAGGGCAGCGGCAAGCAGAAGGATGCCGAGCAGGGCGAGGCGATTCAAGCAGATTTGCGCCCCTACAGCAGTTCCAAATTTGAGCATTTACGGAAAAAGACCGGCCACGAATTGCACGAATTGCACAAATTTTGGAGATAGACCCACCGACCCTTCGTGTAATTGGTGTAATTCGTGGCAAATTTTCTTGGCGACATACGCTAAATTTGGAACTGCTGGTGCCCCTACATCTGTTTCTGCACCTGTCGCTTCATGTAGATCATGAGCGAGTGCAGACCGCGCACCCGCTGCGGTGTGACAATGTCTTGCAGACCGAGCAGCCAGTAGATGTCCTCGGGCGCGTCTAGGATCGTCTGCGCCTGTTCGCCATCCAACCCCTCGACAAGGATCGCGCCGTAGCCGCGCACGGTGGGCGATTCGAGCGGAATGTCCAGGTAGAAGTGGGTCTGCTGGCTCTCGTCCACCTCGGTGTGGAGGAAGACGGGCGCCTGGCATTCGTGCACCTGCTCCATCTCGTCTCGGGCGGCTTCGAGGCGCTGCGGCAGGGGCGGCAACTCCATGGCGTAATCGAGCAGGTACTCCATGCGCTCCTGCCGATCCACGCTGCGAAATTCCTCTACAATATCGCGCAGCTTGCTGGGCAGCGCCTCGATCTTCTCGTCAAATGCAGGGTTGGGCGTCATCAAAAGAACCTTTGTCTATCCAGTTTATGCTGAATCGGAACCGATTACATAGAGCGCTGTTTACTCGCGTCAGCCTCGGAAGATAATCCTTCGGAAGATAATCATAGGGGAGGTTACCCGTCTCGTCAAAACAGATGCAATCAACGTTTGAATTTTGTGATATGATGGCAACGTACAATTACTTTTGTACTGAACTTTTGTAGTGAACTACCGTGAGCGGCAACGCTTCTTTCGCTAACCTTTGCAGCTGCACCCGTATGAGGTTACCAATTCCTTGGGAAAGCTGTATGTTCTGGTACTCTCTGTTTACCACCCTCTCGTTCTTCGGCACAATCGTCACCGTGCTGTTTGCCTGGCTCGCCTGGCGGCTGCGGCGGCGACACATCGGCGCGCTGACCTGCATGGTTATGCTGCTGGCAATTGCCGTGTGGACGAGCTCCTACGCCATGGAGCAGGTTGTTTCAACTCCTGATGCGAAAGTGTTTTGGCATAAATTCTCCTATTGGGGAATCCCCATTGTTCCGGCCGCCTGGTTTTTATTCAACGCACAAATCAGCCGCCTGATTCAGCAGCGGGTTCGGCTCTGGGTGGGGTTATTGGCAATCGAGCCCCTGCTGGTGTGGCTGATTGCCTGGTCGCCCTGGGACAGATGGATGTGGTCTGGCTATACGCTGGCAGCGGTGGCCAATTACCCCACCCCCATTTTGGAGGTGGCGTACGGCCCGCTCTTTGCGATTCACACCGGCTTTACCTATCTGCTCTTTCTTGCCGGAACCATTCTCTACACCCGCCATCTGCTGCGGACAATGTTCCAAAGCCCCGAACATATTATCTGGCTGATTCTCAGCGTGCTGACGCCGTTTGCTGTCAACGTGCTGCGCGTCGCTGGCGTCTCCCCCCTCAACCTCTTTGACCTCACCCCCATCGCGCTCTCGACCATTGGCGCCACGGCGGCCTGGTACATCTTTCGCTTCCCCCTGCGCGATCTGCTGATGCTGGCGCAGCGTGAAGTCCTGGCACAAATCGGCGATGGCGTGCTCGTGCTGGATCAGCAAAACCGGGTGACCAATCTCAACGCGGCGGCACAGGCCATGTTGGGCAAGCGCGAAGAAGAGGCGCTGCGCCAGCCCATCGACCTTTTGCTGCCGGGCAGCGCCCTGGCCATCCACCGCTATCTGCAAACCCACGTGCCGCCCGATGCCGGGGAACGCGGTGGGCCAGCAAGCGCCCCACCGACCGAGGTGGAGCGGATTACGATCAAGCTCAAGATGAGACGACCGCTGGCCAAGCTCTCCTCCAATCGGCCGCTGGTGGATGATTATGAAGAAACGGCCCACATCGAAATTTCGATCTTTCCCCTGCTGGATCAGCGCCCCTTCGTCAACGGCTGCGTTCTGGTGCTGCGCGACGTGACGCCCCAGGCGCGGGCCGAGGAGGAACTGCACGCGCTGGACAGACGTTACCAAAACTTGGTGGAGATGGTGCCGGATGCGATTTTGGTTGGTGATCCGCGCCTCGTAATCACCAACTGCAACCGGCGCGCCGCCGAGCTGTACGGCGTGGCGGACGCAAAAGATGTTTTTGGCAAACGGCTGGTGGATTTGCTGGCAGAGGCGGACGTCGCCCGCTTTCTCAGCAACGTCTACCGGATGATTGAGAAGAACGAGAACCACAGCGACATCTACCTGCTTCGGCAAACAGATGGCAGGCCGCTCGAAGTGGAGTTGTACATGACACTCGTGCGCGACCCACAGAATCTGGGGCTACCCCTGGGCTTCCTCGCCGTGATGCGCAACGTGACGGAGCGCCTGCGCCAGGAGGAGGCCAACAACCGCATCCAGAAAATCGAGAGCATTGGCCTCTTGGCCAGCGGCCTCGCCCACGATTTTAACAACTTGCTGACGGGCATGATGACGCAGGGCTCGATTGCGCTCAAGCAATCCATGGCCAACGGGCGAATCGGCGGCGAACGCAGCGGCGAGGTGCAGCGCCACGTGCAGCAGATGATGCAGCTGGCCCGCCACGCCGCCAACCTGTCGCAGCAGCTGGCCGCCTACAGCGGGCGCGAGACGCCCGAAGTGGAGCCGCTGGATTTTGACGCGCTGGTGGGCGAGTGCATCGAATTGCTCTCCGCCACGCTGCCGCCCACCATCCACCTGCAGCACCATCTGCAAACCGACCCATTTGTCGTGGAGGCGGATAGGCGACAGCTGCAGCTCGTTGTGCAAAACCTTGTGCTCAAAGCCGTGGATGCGATGGAGGCGCAGCGCCTGCTTCCGGCGCAGACACAGACCGTTCACATCTACGCCTATCCGCAAAAGATCACCAACAACGAGGGCCTCCACGATTGGAGCAATGGGCCACAGCTTACCTCCCATTACGAGCAGGATGGCGCTCAAATTTTTGTGCAGCAAAATCCGCTAAAGGAAGGCCGATACCTCTGTCTCGCCGCGAGCGCTGGTGCGCTGGACGATGAATTGGCCCAGGCGGAGCGTCTCTTTCAACCGGAATTTACCGCCACCAGCAGCGGGCGCGGACTGGGGCTTTCCGTGGTGCTCGGCATTGTGCGCGCCCACGACGGCGGGCTGGAGGTGGAGCACCGCGCCAGCGGCCACTCCGTTTTTCGCATCTACCTGCCCGCGGTGGAGGCCCCCGCCACCAGCGAAAGCAAAAGCACGGCCACCAGCACGCTGCCCACGCTCTCCGGCAACGCACTCGTTGTCGACGATGACACGGTTGTGCGCGAAACGCTAACCGAAGCGCTGACCTTCTTGGGCCTGCGCACGACCGAGGCCACCAACGGCCGCGAGGGGGTGGACCTTTACATGGCGCAGAAGCCTCGCTTTGATATTGTGCTGCTGGATGTAAAAATGCCGGTAATGGATGGGACGGAAGCCCTGACCATTCTGCGCGCGTTTGACCCACAGGCGCGCGTGCTGCTGACCTCCGGCTACACGGGCAAATCCAGCTTGGAAGAGCTGCTGCAATCCCCCACCGTTCAATTTCTCCACAAGCCCTACAATTTGGACGAGCTGGCCTCTTCGCTGGAAGAGCTTCTTCAGATGTAAGCAACCGATGTAACGATTCGGGATGGACAATCGTTCGCCTCCCGCCCAACTCCTCTCCCCCAACTCTTCCCGTCCAACTCCTCCCGCCACGCGCGAAGGGAGGAGTTCAGTCCCCTTGTCGACGCAGCGATTTCGCCAAAGCAAAATCGCTGCGTCGACAAAGAATCACCCCCGGCCCCGCTCCATGCATGGAGCGGGGCCGGGGGTGGGGCTGAACAGTTATCAATCGATATACACATCCCCGTGCCCTCCTTTGGCTGCCCCCCCAACTGTGACCAAACTTATATTGCCTTTTGCTCGCGCCCACTATAGTGGAGCAGCACTCACCAAGCCGACTTTTTTAACTGGTTGCTCTTCGCCATGCCGCGCGTTCTTACCCTGACCCTCAACCCCGCCATCGACAAAAGCACGAGCGCGGAAAACGTGGTCGCCGAGCATAAAATTCGCTGCGAGCCGCCGGAGTTTCATCCCGGCGGCGGCGGCATCAACGTGTCGCGCGCCATCTACAAGCTGGGCGGCGAATCGACGGCGCTCTACTTGGCCGGCGGGCCGACGGGCCAGATGCTGGGCGAAATGTTGGATGAAGAGCAGGCAACGGAGTTGCAGAACGGGGGGCGTCTGACCCACTCTGCCTTTGAAATTGAAGGGCTAACGCGCACCAGCCTGACCGTCTTCGAGCGGTCGAGCACGCAGCAGTATCGCTTCAACCTGCCCGGCCCCGCCGTTACCGCCGCCGAGCAGGAGCGGCTGCTGGGCAAGCTGCGCGACCTTGCACCGCAGCCCGATTATCTCGTGGCCAGCGGCAGCCTGCCCGCGGGCGTGCCCGTCGATTTTTACGCGCAGATCGCAGAAATTGCCAAAGCATCGGGGATCAAGATGGTGCTGGATACCTCCGGCCCGGCGCTTGTGGCGGCGCTGGAAGTGGGCGTCTATCTAAGTAAGCCCAACGTGCGCGAGCTGAGCCTCATGGTCGAGCGCCCAGAGCGCGACATTAAGATGCAGGCGGTTGCCAACGCGCTGGTGAACGACGGCAAGAGCGAGGTGGTCCTTGTTTCTTTGGGGGCAGCGGGTGCGTTTTTAGCGTGGGCCGAGGGCTGCGAGCGCATCCCCGCACCGGTCGTGCCCATCGAGAGCAAAGTTGGCGCGGGGGACAGCACCGTGGGCGGCTTTGTGCTGGCCTTGACGCGCGGTGAATCCGTGCCGCGTGCGGCGCGTTTTGCCGTCGCCGCTGGCGCCGCTGCCGTGATGACGCCGGGCACGCTGCTCTGTCGCCGCGATGATACGGAGCGGCTATTTGCCGAGATGCTGAACAATTGATTTCGCGTAAGGAAAAACCAAAATTTATGGCAACCAACGCAACACAGTATTCCACCCAAGCCCGCGCCCAGCTGCAGGAAATCATCAACTACCTGCGCGATGGCGTCGGCGAGGTTGACGATGTACAGGCCAAGGCGCTTTTTGAGACGGCCGCCGAAGTGTTGGGCGGGCTCAAAAAGGCCTTTGCCGATTTTGAGCGCGGCTCCGAATCCGCCTGGCAGCGCCAAAATCACTAGCGCCACGATGCTTTTCCCCAGGCCCCATTCATTAACTACTCAAAGACTGGAAGATTCTCATGGCAGACACAACCATTAAAAAAATCGATTCCGCCCATTCGCCCAAAGGGGAGATGGGGCAAAAGTATTTGGCTTCCGGCACATCCATGGCCATGCGCATGTGGGAAGACGAGCAGCCCTCGAACGACAAGACGCTCCACGCGCGTGACTACGAAACCGTGGGCTTTGTCATCTCCGGACGCGCCGAACTGCACATCGAGGGGCAGATGGTAACGCTGGAGGCGGGTGATTCGTGGGTCGTGCCGCAGGGCGCCAGCCACGCTTACGTAATTACCGAAGCGTTTACGGCGGTGGAGGCTACCCATCCGCCCGCCCACGCCCACGGGCGCGACGATAGCTAATCAACCGCAGCTAATCAACCGCAGCTAATCAACCGCGAGGCCGAAGCTAGAGAGGATCATTATGCAGGACAACTACGTCGACTACGATCAGACGCTGCGGCAGTCCATGAAGAATATCGCCAAGGACGCCGTCTCGATGAAAGCCTACACCGATTTGCACGTGGCCGCCACGCAAAACGGCGAGCTGAGCATGAAAGTTAAAGAGCTCATGGCCGTGTCCATCGCCATTGCGACGCGGTGCGAGGGCTGCCTTACCTACCACCTGCGCAACGCGCTGGAGGAGGGGGCTACGGCGAAGGAAGTCTACGAAGCAGCGGATGTCGCGATTATGATGGGCGGCGGACCAGCGGTTGTCTATGCGGCTCTGCTGGATGAGATGCTGCCGCAGTTCCAAGAAGCGCTTGGCAATTCGTAAGGCGCGGCTAGAGGCTCGTAAAAAAAGGCGGGGCATGAAATTTCATGCCCCGCCTTTTTTTACGAGCCTTTTCACGAGACGCCCAGCCGCTCGCGCAGGTTGCGCACCAGCTCCGGCTCGTCTGGAATTGGCTCCACGGGCGTGTGCAAAATATCAGCCATTATCTCCACCGTTTTAGCGAGATACGTTTCGCCGCTGGGCAGCGTGCGCTGGGGATCGAGGTAGCCGCCGGGGCCATCGTGCGCCATGCGGGGCAGCTGGCGCGTGTCGATGCGACCGCTGCGCTTGCCCTGGTTCCACGTCGATAGCCACATGATACGCCAGCGACCGGGGAACATCATCCCCAGCCGCTGCACCGTGTCGCGCGTGCCGTAAACGTGCACCACGTGATCGATGCGGTTGATCAGCGGCGTGGAGCTGAGCACGCCGCCCAGCGAGATCACCTGCACGGGACCCGTCAAAATCTGTGCCAGATAGGGCGCGGCCCCCACCGCAACCTGCCCGCCGCCGCTGTAGCCGATAATGGTGAGCGGCTTGTCGCTCTCCGCATCGTAGCCCCGCCGCCTGAGCTCGCGCAGGATGACTTTGGCCGCACCGTTGCTAAAGAAGGCCCCGTAGCGGTCGTCCGCACAGACGAGCACCTGAAAGAGATTGCGCAGGTTGATGATAAAGCCGAGCCGCCGCTGGCCGCTCAGCTTGCGCTTGAGCACCCAGCGCCAGAGGGGGGCCAACAGCCGATTTTCCAGCAGCCCGCGGTTGACAACGGAGTAGGGATAGATGTCGTCGACCAGGCAAATATCCGGCATGTGCTCGCGCAGCGCCTGTAAAAAGTGCTGCTCCTCCGGCACGTTGACTTCCTCCGTCGAGCCGCCGATCCCCGTGAGGAAGACGACGTAGTGCGTTGCATCGCGGCAGGGGCCGCGGCCTCGACTCCCCGTGTCGCTGTCGGTCGACTCATCTCCGCCTTCCACCGCCGCGCGCTCGCTGTCCGTCAGCCACCAACCCGCCCACCAGCCCATCGTCTCCAGCGGGGCCAACATCAGCGCAACGATCAGCGCCGCCAGCAGCGCCCAGAGCAGATTCTCCGAATTGCTCAGCAGGAAGTTAAGGGCGGTTTCCACCATCGGCAGCATCAGCGCGACTCCTCGCCAGTTAGAATTTTGCGGTAGTCGCGTACGAGCGAGCGGCCCGCCACCCAATTTTGCAGCCAGATCAGCGGTCGCAGCAGGGTGAACTGGGCCAGCCCCATGATCACCGCCGCCGCCCCCAGCACAATTAGCGCGCCCTGCCAGCCAAAGCCCAGCGTCATCAGGATCAAATAGAGCAGCGCCGCGCTTGTCACGTACAGAATGCGCACCAGGCAGCTACCGAGGTAGGGCATCAGCCCAAAAATCGCGAGCCCCAGCGGCAGGTAGCCGGACGCCGTCAGTGCCGTCGCATCGTGCAGGGTAAGGCTGACGTTGGGAAAGCGCAGCCCCACCAGGTAAATCGCACCGACCCACACAAAAAAGGTAAAGGCAAAGGTCAGCGCCGCCACGAGCAGGCTCCCCACAAAGCGCCACGGCGGCACTTGATTCGCCAGCAGAATAAAGCTGCGCCCCAGCGTTGCCGACACGCTGGTGATGAGCACGATGGTCAGAATAAGCCGCCAGTCCATGATGGTGAACAGGTCGAACAAATCTTGGGCAAGCGAATCGTCCATCATGATTTTACCGAGTTAACGCGCCGCTGCCCGCTCGCGACGCGCCCGTCGCTCACGGCGAATTTGCTCGCTCATCGGCAGCGCCGGGCCGCTGCGCAGCACGTTGATGATTTCGGCCATGATGCAGACGGCAATTTCGGCGGGCGTGCGCGCGCCAATGTCGATGCCAATAGGCGCGTAGATGCCGTCAAATTTTTGCGGGGGAATGTTTTGCTCGCGCTCCAGCAGCTCGAAGACGGCGCGCACGCGGCGTTGGCTTCCGATCATGCCGATGTAGGCCAGCTCATCGTCCAGCACCTCCAGCAGCGAATCGACGTCGTACTGGTGGCCGCGCGTGACGAGCACGATGTAGGTGTGCCGGTCGAGCAAGCCAGCGTCGCGCAGGGCGGCCAGCTCGGTGCGAAAATCACCGGCGATCACGCGGTCCGCCGTGGGGAAGCGGGACGGGTGGGCGTACTGGGGGCGGTCGTCCAGCACGGTTACCGAAAAGTCGTTGATCTTGGCAATTTGCGCCAGCGGCACGGCAATGTGCCCCGCGCCAACGACAATCAAATGGGGCGGCTGCGCCTGCACCTCGACAAACAGCTTAACTGCGCCCGCGTCCGTCGCATAATCCAGGTGACGATGCTCGCGCACGTCCAGCGCACGCCGCGCGTCGCGCACAACCTGCGCAGCCAAATCGTCGCACAGCGCCAGGTTGCCCAGCGGCGTGCGCTCTTCGTCCGCCCACAGCAGCAGCCGCTGCCCCACGGCCCCCGCCAGCGATCCCGTTGCCTCGGTCACGCTAAGCAGCGCGACGGACTCGCGCCGCTCGATGGCTTCGACGAGTGCGGCTAAAATTTTATCTTGCATGGGAAGATTTTAACGCGAAGGCGCAAAGACGCAAAGGCGCGGCTTGGTTAACGAAGCCTTTCCCTTGCGCCCTTGCGCCTTTGCGTTAACAGTGAAATAGTTGTTCAATCAGGTTATCAGACACAAACCGCTTGATTCTCTTGCCCAATCAAGCTAAAATAGGTCGCAACAGGCTTCAATATTACAGGAGGCTCTCCATGTATTCGCCCTTCCCAGGCATGGACCCGTTTTTGGAAAACCCCATCGATTGGCCAGGCGTTCACCATCGTCTAATTACTCAGATAGGTGACGCATTAGCTGGCGCGATCACGCCAGCCTATTTTGCTCGCATCGAAGAGCGCGTCTACATCACTGATCCCATTGCCGATCCAGGATTTCATTACGTTATCCCCGATGTGGTCGTAACAGGTGGTCAACAGTTCGCACAACCACAGCCAGCGGGCGGCGTTGCCATTGCGGAGCCAACCTTGCTCGACGTGGTGACGGAGACGGAGATTCACGACCGTTATATCGAGATTCGGGATGCTCGCGGCAATAAAATCGTCACCGCCATTGAGCTGCTCTCGCCCGCCAACAAGGTCGCCAATTCGCGTGGTCGGCAGGCGCTGCTGGCAAAAAAGCGCGATTTGGTGGCAGCGGGCGCAAATTGGCTCGAAATCGATTTGCTGCGGGCGGGTGAGCGCATGGAGCAGGTAGCTGGTCACAGCGACTACTGCGTCCTGCTGCGGCGAATACAACCTCCATACGGCCCCTACGCTTGGCTCATCGATCTACGCGACGAGCTACCCAACGTCGCCGTGCCCCTGCGCGAGGAGGACGGCGACGTGCCGCTAGAGCTACAGCGCGTGCTGAACGAGATGTACTATCGTGCGCGTTATGCATTTAGCGTGAACTACACTCAGCCGCCGCCTCTGCCGGAGTTGCCCCCCACGCAAGCTGCTTGGATACAACGACAAATTGAAGCGTGGCGCACCGGTAGCACCGGTAGCTGACCGCTAGACAAAGGCCGCCGTCGTCGGCTTGATCACGATTTCCGCAATGTGGGCACGCGGGTGCAGCGTGGCAACCAGAAGCGCCGCCTGCGCCACATCCTCCGGCTGTAAAATCTGGGCGCGGTGCTCGTCGCTGGGCACAACGGGGCGATTGTCCAAAATCGGCGTGTTGACCTCGCCCGGCGAAATCACGGTGGCGCGGATGCCGTGGTCCTTCTCCTCCAGCGAGATTGATTTGGTGAGCGCGGATTGGGCGTGCTTGGAGGCGCTGTAGGCCGCGCCCGCCACCACGCTTGGCCGAATCCCCGAAATCGAGGTGACGCTGATCAGCACGCCATCCTGACGCTCGCGCATCTGCGGCAGCACGGCGTGGATCACGTTAAAGGTGCCGGTGGCGTTGATGCGCAGCAGCCGATCCACCACCTCCGGCGTCAGCACGTCCAGCCCGCGGTCCGGAATGTTGACGCCCGCGTTGTTGACGACGATATCGATCTTCCCGTGTTGGCTCGTGATTTGCGCCACGGCCTCGTCCACCGCCGCCTGCTCCGCCACGTCCAGCGCAACAATTTCCACATCGGGCGCGCCGTCGACTTCCGCATTCGCCGCGTTGATCGCATCCGCCGCCTCGCGCAGCTTCCCCTCGCGCCGCCCGCTGATGATGACCTGCGCGCCTTCGTGGGCAAAGAGCTTGGCAATCCCTTCGCCAATGCCCGTGCCGCCGCCGGTAATCAGGGCGACTTTGTTTTTGAGCTTCATCGTTAACCTCCAGATTTTAACGCAAAGGCGCAAAGGCGCAAGGTGTTTTCTCGCAGATCTACCTGATAGGGCGGAGATTATCTTGACCAACGATAGATAGTCGCCATCCTGCAAGACTGTCTCCGAGGCTAACCCCCTTTGCGCCTTTGCGCCTTTGCGTTGAATTGTTTATTTACCCGTTCCGCCCCGGCCACGCGCCGGGGTTGACCAGATGATCCGGTCGTTCGCCGCGCAGAATTTGCAGCAGCTGCTGCGTCACCCCCGTCTGCATCAGGTGCTGGCCCATGTCCGTAAAGGAGGAGATATGCGGCGTGGCGACGACGTTGTCCATCTGCAGCAGCGGATTGTCCGGCAGCGGCGGCTCCGGGTCGAAGACGTCGATGGCCGCGCCGGCGAGGTGGCCGCTTTGCAGCGCGTCGAGCAGCGCCGCTTCGTCGACAACGGGACCGCGGGCAGCGTTGATCAGGTACGAGCCGGGCTTCATCAGCGCCAGCCGTTCGGCGTTGGCGAGGCCGCGCGTCTCGTCCATTAGGGGACAGTGCAGGGTGACGAAGTCGGCCTGGGCAAAGAGGGCATCGAGGTCGTCCTCGCGCGTGGTGTAGCCCGTGGCGTCGATGGCCTCCGCGGCAAAGGGGTCGTGGACGACGACGTTCATGCGCAGCCCCAGCCCGCAGATTTCGGCCACGCGCCGCCCGATGCGCCCAAAGCCAACGACGCCCAGCGTGCGCCCGCGCAGCTCCGTGCCGCGCATGGCCGCCCGCTCGACGGCTTGCCCCTGAAGCTGGCGGCTGCCCGCCACCGTGCGCTTGGCAATGCTCATCAGCAGCGCCACCGCGTGCTCGGCGGTGGATTCGGTCGGCGCGTCCGGCGTGTTGATCACGGCAATGCCGCGCTCGGTGGCATCGGCCAGCACAATGTTGTCGACGCCGATGCCGGGGCGCGCGATCACGCGAAGCGAGTCGCCCACCTCGTCCATCAGCGCGCCGTCGGTGATCAGCGTGTTGCCTAGAATCATACCCGTCGCGCCGGGGAGCTGATCCATCGGCCCGTTTTCGATAATTTCAGCGACGGGCTCCAGCTGGCTGCGCGCATCCGGGGCGGGGCTAAACTGAAACCACAGTTTGGGTTTGGTCATGGGGGAGTCTCCTTGTCGTTGAGAGTGGAGGTAGTTGGGAGTAGAGGTGGATGAATGCAGATATACTTTACCGCAGTTCATTGGTAGTGCGTAATGCGTGGTGCGTGAACTGGTAGTTTACGCGGTTCGGTGGCGAGCACAAAACTGGCTGCTTCATCACGCATCACGCATCACGTGCCCCCACCGCCTCGCGCATGTGATCACCGCTCGCCGTCAGCTGTAGATCACATATGCTCCGCTATGTGACGAGCTTGATTTGATCTCAAAGATTGTCGAACTCAAAGCGAGATGGGGGTAGATGATCAAGGTCACCTTGCGGAGCAGTGACCTACGTGACTGCCGGTCCACGCACCACGCGCTATGCGATCGCCTCCCGCACGCGACCGCCACTCGCCGCCAATCGTGCCTGCGCCTCGCCCGCCCCCACGCCCGCCAGCCCCATGACCACCGCCGTCTTCACTTGCCCATCCGCCCCGTCCAGCAGTGATCTTGCTCCCTCCTCCGATTCACCTGTCACGGTGGCGACAATACGTACGGCGCGGTCGCGCAGCTTGGCGTTTGTCGGCTGCACGTCGATCATCAAGTTTTCGTAGACTTTGCCCTGCCGCACCATCACGCCCGTGCTGATGGTGTTGAGCACCAGCTTTTGCGCCGTGCCCGCCCTCAGCCGCGTGCTGCCCGTCAACACCTCCGGCCCGACGACGACCTCGACGGCGACCTCGGCGATTTCGCCGACCAGCGAGCCGGGGTTACACGCCACGGCAGCGGTAAACGCGCCCAACTCGCGCGCCCAGCCCAGCCCGCCAGCGACGTAGGGAGTGCGCCCGCTCGCGGCCACGCCAATCAGCGCATCGCGCGGAGAAAAATCGTGTGCTGCCAAGTCGCGTTGCCCCTGCTCGGCATTATCCTCCGCGCCCTCGACGGAGCGCATCATCGCTTCGGTTCCACCCGCAATCAACCCAACGACCTGCGTCGGGTCGATGCCGAAGGTAGGCACAAGCTCCACCGCATCCAGCACGGCCAGCCGTCCGCTCGTGCCCGCGCCGAGGTAGAAAAGCCGACCGCCGCTTGCGAGCACGTCGCTCACGCGCTCGATCACCCGCGCTATCTGCGGCAGGCATTCGGCCACGGCCAGCGGCACGTCGGCATCGAGCCGATTGATCAGCCGCGCCATGTCGAGTGCCGAGAGCGCGTCGAGGTTTTGGCTGAGGGGGTTGCGTTGTTCGGTGGGGGGAAGCATGTAGCTTATTGGTGGTTGGTTTCCGGTGTTGGTCGCGAAACGTGACAATCACGGCCCAGGTGCGAGCGATTGCCTAATGCACGGCGGCATAAACGATTGGTCAGATAGTGAGTTGGCCCGACCAGCGCCAACCGGCTTAGCCGGTTTTTCCCAGGCAAGCTGGTGGGGCTTTAGTGGCGATGGCCTGCGAAACTGCTCAACCATTTACGCCCAGCTATACTGGCATTTCCTGGGCCGTGACGGTCACGTTTGCCGCGAAGTCGCCGCCAGCCACGCCGCGCCGACGGCTGGCTCCACCTCTGGCCGCACAATTTCAGCCCCGGGCGTGACTTTGCCGATTTGGGCGCGCAGCCGCTCCTGCAGCGGGCCGGGCCGCAGGTTGCCGCCGGAGAGCACGAGCGTGAATTGCTCGTTTGCCATGTTCAAGCGGCTGGCAACGGCTGCCACCGATTCCGCCAGCCTATCCGCGGCCTCGTCCAGCAGCGAATCGGCAACCCCATCGCCCGCTTCGGCACAGGCAAAAACGAGCGGGGCCAGCGCGGCGACGCGGCTCCAGGCCAGATCGCCGTAGAGCCACGGGATGAGCTGCTGCGGCGTGGCCAGCTCGAGGTGGCTGAGGACGGCCTCGGTGAGCGCAGTGGCGGGGCCGCTGCCGTCGACGGCGCGGGTGATGGCGTGGAGCGCGCCGAGGCCGAGAGCGTGGCCGCTGCCGTGGCGATCCAGCAGCGCGCCCCAGCCAGCGGCGCGCTGGCGCTCGCCCCGCTCGTTGTAGCCCAGCACAATCATCCCCGTGCCGCTAACGGCGACGATGCCGTGCAGCTTGCCGCCCGTGCCGCTCGCCAGCGCGGCGACGCTGTCGTTGTAGATGCTGATTTGGGCGTGGGGCAACCGGTCACGCGTCCACCATTCAACAAGGGCGATGTCCGCGGGCCGGTCGATGCCGGAGAGGCAGAGGCAGATGGCGGCGACTTCATCGGCCCGTGCGTTTGCATCGGCTAGCGCGGCGTCGATGGCGAGATAGATATGGCGCCGCGCCGTTTCGTCGCCGACGCTGTTGCGGTTGCTCGATCCGCTGCGGCCCCAGCCCATTACTTCGCCCGCGCTGAGAACAGCGTCACCCAAGGCCGGAAGAGAGAGCGCGGCACAGACCGTTTTCGTGCCGCCGCCGTCGAGGCCGAGGACAACCCCTTCCCGATGGGGGCGCGCCGGGGGAGAGAGTTGGCTCTTTGTTAAAGAGCGATTGGTTTCTGCTGTCGCGTTGGGCGGTAAAGCGGTCATCGTTGCTGAAATGGGGCCTTTGTGGCCGAGCGGCGACGCGGAGCGTCGGACGGGCAGTTCAAGAGCACGCGCAACCCGACCCAATTACCAATCTCGAAGGCCGTTCCAGAAAATTTAGCTGTACCCTGTGACAGCCACTGCCCAGATAATTCTGCTAATTCTTGACTGGTTGTGGGCAGTGACAGTCACATTCGCGGCATACTCTATTTCTCGGAACAGCCTAATTCCTCACTGTAACTGGTCGCAATTGTTCGTCGGCGTCTCGCCGTTGATAATGGCGCGCATCCAGGCCAGCGTGTTGAGGTGGCTGGCCTGGCGCGTGTTGAAGTGCTCGACGGCGGGCAGCGGGACATAGGTGACCGATTCTTCCTGCTCGCAGAGATCAACGGCAAAATCGCGCTGCGAGGGAGGCGTGACAACGGTGTCCGCCGTACCCTGGAAGAAGACGACCGGGATGTCGAAGCCGCCGTAGATGCCGGCGTAGTTGGCGTTGAGCACGGCGTCGAAGAGCGGGTACTGCTGGCCCAGATTGTCGCTGCGAATCGCGCTGAGAAAGGTTGGGTTATACATCACCGCCGGATCCGAGACGTAGAGCGAGAAGAGCTGATCGACGCACAGATTGGGCGCGTCGTAGAAGCCGGGGACGAGGCGCTCGGCCAGCACCTGCTCGCCGGTGATCACCTCCGGGCCAAAGAAAAACTGGTAGGCGTAGACCACGGCGGGCGCAAAGATAGCATTCTCCTCCAGCAGCCGACGCACGTTGGTCGTCGCGCCGTGGCTGATGATGCCGCGCACGGGCAGCTCCGGCGCATACTCGCCGGCAAAATCCTTGGCGGCAAAGGCGGCGTGGCCGCCGTTGGAGTAGCCCGCGTAGAAGACGGCGTCCAGCGGCTGCGCGTCAATTTCGTCGTTCTCGGCCAGCAGGTTGTAGGTGGCGCGCGTCGCGTCGAGCAGCACGCGAGCCTCTAGCTCGGAGATGAAGTATTCGTGAATGCGGTCGTTGTCGTCGTAGCTCATGCCGTCCGGTAGAATAGCGATAAAGCCCTGGGTGGCGAGGCTGAGCATGTAGGTGCGGTAGAGGCCCCAGTTGCGGCCCAGCTCGTACTCCAGCGAGGGCGCGCAGCCATCGCCCAGCCCGGTTGTGCCCGGCGAATAGCCAACGATGGGAAAGGCATCGTCGGCACGCGGCACGTAGATATCCATCTGCGCATCTTCGACTTCGCCATTCTCGTTGACCGTCTCGAAGGAGACGCGATAGATATCGACCGCATATTGAGCGGCGAGCAGATTGCTTTCGGGGTAGAAACCTTCGCTCAGTTCGTTGATGTCGCGCGTGTTGACGCTTTCGACGCGCGTCACGTCCAGCAGGCGGCCCGGCCCGTCCGGGATGTCGACGGTGTTGCCCTGGGCCGCGGCGTCGGCGTTGGGCTGGCCGTCGCTGAGGGCGCTGGGGGCATTCGCCTCGGGTTCGTCGGGTTCCGCTGTGGCTTCCGGCGTGGGCAGCGCGGCTTCGGCGGTGGCCGTGGCGCGTTCGGCGCGCTGCTGGGCGCGGAAGGTGGCCGTGGTGCGAGCGGCGGCGGCAGCGCCCAGCCGAGTGGGTGTGGCGGGCGGCTCGGTGGGCGTGGGCGCATCCGTGGGCGCATCCGTGGGCGCATCCGTCGCTGTGCTTGCTTCGGTTGGCGTCTCGGTCGGCGCTTCTTCTGTCGACGCTTCTTCTGTCGGCGCTTCCGTGGGGACATCCGTGTCCGCGGGCGTCGGCGCTTGGGCGACTGCATCGCCAGCTTCGGTGATTTCGTCGGCTGCGGTCGCGGACTCGGTTTCGGTGAGCGAATCCGTCTGGGTCAGCGTCTGGGTCAGCGGCTCGGCTAGCGACATTGAATCAGAGACTGGCGCTGTGTCGCTGAGGGTGGAGGCGGGTGCGTCCTCGTTCACTTGGGACGGCGCGGACGGCGCGGGGAGTTCGGGCATGGGTATGTCGCACGCACTGAGCAGCAGCGCGCTCAACAGAGCGAGGGTCGCGAAGATGGCAATGAGCCGCAACGGGCGCGCGGCAGCGTGGCGATGCATGGAACGGGGTCTCCTAGCAGCAGATAGAATCAAAGTAGGTTAGGGTGCGGGCGTGGGCGTTGCCGCGCCGCCGGGCGTGACGCGCGCCAGCGTGGTGGCGAGCAGCGGATTTTGCACGGGCGTGACCGCGCTGCCCCCGCCGTTTTCGGCTTCGCCATCATCGCCGTTTGTCGCTGGCGTTGCCGTGGCGCTGCTTCCGGAAGGCGTCGCCTCTTCGTCCGTTTCGACCGGTTCTTCCGAAGCTTTTTCTAAATTAGTCCCTTCACTCGGTTCAACCGTGGGCGTCAGCCGCGCAAGCTGCGTCGCCAGCAGCGGCGGCATGGGTGTTGCGTCGGCGTTGTCTTCGCTGCCGTCGCTGCCGTCGACCTTGTTGACTGGCGTCGGCGTCGCATCGGGCGTCGCATCGGGCGTCGGCTCGCGCTCGTCCGGCGTGATTTCGTCCATTTCGGGGTCAGCGCTGGACGCAATCGCAGCGGCGACTTGTTCGGCGACGTAGCGCTTGCCGCGCGCGGTCAGATGCTCGGTGTCGCTGAAGTTAAAGGCCTCCAGATCGGTCGATAAATCGAGGAGGAGCGGAGGCTCGTCAACGCTGGACGCCAGCATTGTGCGCACCACCTCTACATTGCGCGCAAACTGGGCGCGAAAGGCCGGACCCACGTAGGCGTCGCCGAGATCGGCGTTGACGGGCGTAATGTAGAGCAGCACGTTGGAACCCTGCGCCCGCCAAAGCTCCACCGTCTCGGCGATGGCCACCAGCTTGCGGTGGCCGGGGTCGAGCGCGTTCATGTAGTAGTAAGTCAACACATCATCGAGGTCGTTTTCCTGGGGCGCACCGGCGTAATAAGCAAAGTCATCGCCCGCCTGCTCGCCTTGCGCGTTCGCATCGGGCAGCGCATCGAGCGCGGAAACACCCGTCAGCGCCTCGAACTCGGCCACGTCGCCCACGGGCGTGGTGTTGCTGTAAACGGTGGTTGCCAGAAACTCGTTTTGGGTAATGTCGGCATCAAAGCCGCCGAAGATGTCGAGCGGACGGGCGACAAAGCGCGCCAGCGGCACGCCCAGCCGCAGCACCGTTTGCTCCTCGATAAATTGGTAGCCGGGGCGCAAGTTCCACTCCGGCGAAAACGAGCGCATGTTAACGGGCAGCACTACCCACGCTGGCGCTTGGGCTCCCCCGCCCGCCCCCAGCTCGCGCGCGGCGGCCTCCGCGTAGGCGTGGTAGACTTCGAAGCCGTAAGCTGCGTGCGACACCTCGCCCACCGTTTGATTGGGCAGCAGCGTCTGCAAAATTTGGGGTGTTGTCTCTGCGCCGCGCGGATACCAGAGCGTGCTGTCGCCAAAGTAGAGCACGTCGACGCGCTCGCGAAGCAGCGCCTCAAATTCGAGAATTTCGGTGGGGATGTCGGCGGGGTAGGCCAGCGCCACCGCCGCCTGCACGCCCAGCAGCAGCGCGACGAAAAGAACCGAGCGGAGGAGAAAGGGCTTCATATGCGTGGCTGCTCAGTCATTCCGAGCGGATGGGGAAAATTTGGACGGAACCAGCGATTCCGGCTTTGTTTGGTGAGCTATGCCGCTTGCAAATCGGGAACGAAGTTTTGGCCAGCGGCCTCTTCGATCTCGGAAATGCGCCTAAATCGAGGGGCGTTCGACCCCATCTTCTCAGCGCTGTTTCGTCATCAACGAGGCCTCGAAAGTCCCCTCCCCGCGCGCGGGGAGGGGTTGGGGATGGGGTCTCTTATGCCGCCGTTGGTACTTGGCCCAGCCTCGAAACATCAATCACGCTTGGCTGATTCAAGCCAAGCGAAGGATCAATTCGCCGCCAGCGTGCCGCAGTCGTTGCGGGGCTGGCCGCCATCCAGGATGTTGCGCATCCAGCTCAGCGTGTCGCGGAAGCCAGCCTGGCGCGTTTGAAAGTGGCCAACGCCCGGGTAATTGATGCTCGTGACGGGCTTGCCCTGCTCGCAGAGTTGGCGCATGAAATGTTGGTTGGTTTGTGGGTAAACAACCGGATCGCTGAGGCCGTGGGCCAGCAGCGCGGGCGTGTTGGGGTTGGCGGCGCGCCCGGCGTCGTTGATGGCCATGCGCTCATAGAAACTGGGATACTGATCCTGGATGCGCTGCCCAAAAAGCGCACCGGTGAAGTTGGGGTTGTACATTTGGTTGGGGTCGTCCTTCCAATATGCATAAGCCTCGTTTACGCACTTGACCGCTGCATCTTGGTAAAAAGACTGTATCCAATTCTGTGCGAAGACATCCTCCGGGCTGATCGTGTTGGCCCCGTAAAAATCACGGTAAGCATAGACGATGTAGGGAGCCAGTGCGGGCTGCTCGCGCAGGAGCGCCTCCACGCTGGGCGCGTTGGCGTGGCCGATGATGCCGCGGATGCGGCTCGCCACGTCCGGCGCATACGAAGCGGCGTAGCTGTCGCCGGCGAAGGCTCCGTGGCCGCCCTGCGAATAGCCCGCAAAGAAGACGTCGTTTTGCGGGCGCGCCAAGATTTCTGCTGGTGGGTTCTCAAAGAAATTGTATACGGCGCGCGTGGCGTCCAGCATTACAAACGCCTCGAGCTCGGAGATAAAGTAGGGGTGGGTGCGCGCACGGTCGTCGTAGCCCTGCCAGAGCGGTAGGATCGAGATATAGCCCTGGGCGGCATAGCTCAACATGTGGGTGCGGTAGTTGCCCCAGTTGCCCACGGCGATGTTTTCATCCAGCGGCGCACAGCTGTTGCCAATGCCCGTTGTACCCGCGCCGTAAACAAAGACGGGAAAGTTCGTCTCGGCATCGACGCGCGGAATAAAGAGATCGGCGCGAATTGGCACCACCTCCTGCTTCTCATTGAGCGTTTGAAACTGGATGCGGTAGCGATCCACGCTGTAGAGCGGCGCTACATATTCGCCCGCGGAGTAAAAGCCCTGCGAGAGCGCGTTGATCACGTCGACCCGCTCCGAATCGATAAAGGTCACCTCGGCAAGCTGACCCGTATCGCCCGTATTGGCCTCGTCGAGCTGCTCGCCCACCGCGCGCTCCTCTGCGCTTTCCACATCGGGCCCCTGCAGCACGGGCGTGGCGGTGGGCGGCGGCAGAGCCACGCGCTGGGGCGGGGCAACCTGTGGCGGCACGGGCGCAATGGGCGGGTTGGGCCCGGTCGGTCGGCGCGACGGGGCGGGCTGGTCAATGGCGCCAAAGTTGCAGGCCAGCGCGGCGAGAATCAGGAGCAGGGGGACGATGAGAATTTTCCAACGATAAGACGGCACGGCAGATTCCTTGTGCTATGGCAAAATGCTGGGGTACGGGTATGGGCTGTAATCTAATTGATTGTGCAGCGCGACAAAATTTCAAAGACAAATGACCGGCTGTCATTACAAATGAAATTTCAAGCGCCGTCAAAAATGGCGGGCGGCGAGTAAAATCGCCAAACCAACGCTGTTCGGCCAAAGCGTTTGGCAAAACGGTTGCTTCAGTCTACTATTGATTCAGCCTAGACTAAAAACTAGGGGCGCGCATGAATCTTGCATGAACGTTCCTGACAAAACGGTTACAAAGTTATGAACATCCTGATTACCGGCGGCGCGGGCTTTGTCGGGCGCGATCTGGCCCGCACGCTGCTGCACCAGGGCGAGCTGGCCCTCGGATCCACCGCGCGCGACGCCGCCACCCAACCCATCGAGCGCATCACCCTCTTTGATCAACGAGCCGCGCTGGATAATTTGCCCACCAATTTCCTCGATGATCCGCGTCTGCACGCCCGGTCCGGCGACATCTCCAGCGCCGATGACGTGCGCGACGCCGTCCAGGGTACGGACGTGATCATTCACCTCGCCGCCGTCGTCAGCGGCGGGGCGGAGGCGGATTTTGATCTGGGCGTGCGCGTCAACCTGCACGGCACGCTGGCGCTGCTGGAAGGCTGTCGCGCGCTGGGCACGACTCCTTACTTCGTCTTTGCCAGCTCGATTGCCGTCTTTGGCGGCGCGCTGCCCCCCGTGGTCGAGGACGACACGGCAACCGTGCCCCAATCCTCCTACGGCATTCAAAAGGCCGCGGGCGAGCTGCTCGTGCAGGACTTTAGCCGCAAGGGCTTTGTCGATGGCCGCGTGCTGCGGCTGCCGACAGTCGTCGTGCGCGGGGGCAAGCCCAACAAGGCCGCGTCCACCTTTGCCAGCTCGATCATCCGCGAGCCGCTGCAGGGGCAGCGCGCCGTCTGCCCGGTGTCGCCCGAAACGGCCATGTGGATCGGCTCGCCCCGTCGCGCCGTGGAAAACATTATCCACGCCCTGCGCCTGCCCGCCGAGGCCTTTGAGTCCGCTAGCGAGAGCAACGTCGTCACCAACCGCATCGTCACCCTGCCGGGGCTGACGGTGACGATTCGACAACTGGTCGAAGCGTTGGAAAAGCTGGGCGGCCCCGGCGTTGTCGAGCGCATCGATTGGCAGCACGACCCCTTTGTCGACAAGCTTGTGCAGGGCTGGGCCGCTCGCTTCAACCCCGCCCGCGCCCAGCAGCTCGGCTTCCGCGGCGACGAATCGGCGGAGGAGATCATCCGCGTCTTTATCGCCGACGAACTGCGGGGCGAAATTGTGCGGTAGCGCACGGTTCTACAGTCTAAACGTCCACCCGACCGCAGCGGTTCCGCAGTTGCCTACAGATTCTACGCCCAAATTTGGTCGAGGCTTCCACATCGACTATGATAACCTTTGTTACTCACTAATTACTACGCACTCCAAGGAGATACCCATGGCTTCCCTACTCGAATCGCTCGCCAGCCAGATCGGCCAGCAGGACATTTCACAGATCAGCCGACAGCTTGGCACGGACGAAAACAGCACCCAAAGCGCCATCGAGGCGGCGCTGCCGCTGCTGGTGGACGCATTGGGCCGCAACGCCGACAGCGACCAGGGCGCGGAGGCGCTGACCAGCGCCCTGCGCAACAAGCACCAGGGCAGCGTCGTCGATAACCTGAGCGGCTACTTTAGCAACGGCGGCGACGTTCAGGACGGCAACGGCATTCTGGGCCACGTGCTGGGCAACCAGCGCAGCGTGGTCGAGCGCGGAGTGGGGCAGTTTGCGGGGATGGATACGAACAATACGTCGCGATTGCTGGCGATGTTGGCCCCCGTGGTGCTCGGCCAGTTGGGGCAGATGCGGCAGCGCAACAATATGGGCGCGAACGACGTGCAGAACCTGCTGCGCGGCGAGCGCCAGCAGGCCGAATCGCAGCTCGGCGGCATGGCCCGCCTGCTGGACATGGACGGCGACGGCGACATCACCGATGACATGATGAACATTGGCGGTCGGCTGCTGGGCGGCTTTCTGGGCGGACGGCGGTAGGGCGAAGCGCCGCTTCGCCTTTGTGTAACCTGCGAAGAAACTGAATATACAGAAAAGCCGCTTGGTCAAACCAAGCGGCTTTTCTGTATGTGAGAAGCTCATAAACTTCCACGGCAAATGACGCAATTCTATTTCCTGCCGATTTCTGTTGCAGGATTTTAAAGATGTGAACGATTAATAAGATACCACATCCCTCTTCGCTACACTGATTCCTCGCTGCTGCTAAACTACTTTTGTCTACGAGCTTCTATTTGCTGTTCTAATGTTTCGACGCAACAAAAAAGATGGATAAATCAACCCGCAAACGCGGCTGCTTTGCCCGCCTGATTCGGTGGGGCGGTATTGGTCTAATACTGTTTTTTAGCTGTGCAGCTATTACTGGTGTAATGGAAGGACTGGGCATGTTGCCCGATCCTACCCCAACAGCCGTTATGCTCGCATCAGCCGCTGAGATGTCTGCATCGACACCAACGGCAACTGTTACTCCTCAACAATCGACGCCTGTACCTCAGTCGCTCACTGAATCCGACCCCACCAATACTCCACGTCCCGGATTGTTTTCGGGCGTGCGCAACGGTTGGGCTACAGTCCAGGCTGAAGCAGCACTCACGTCAACGCCACGTGCCGCCACGCGAGAGGCAGAACAGGCCATACGGGAAGCCGAGCAAACGGTGGCTGCAAGGACGCGGGTCGCGGAGGATGCTACACGAGAAGTCGAGCGAGCGATTGCGGAGGAGACCCGTGCGGCGGAGCGCACAGCTGGTGCTGAAACGCGCGTAGCGGGACAGGCCACTAGTACATTGTCATTGAGGTTTTGAGGGGTTAGGGTAGAAGCGGTTGAAGGTCTGGCGAGCCAATTGGGGCGTGAACTGCCAGCGAATGGGGAGAGGGGCTCGATTGCGTGTTTCAACCCAAGCCAGGACTTCACGGCTCAATTCGACTTGACAGGCGATGCGCCGCTTTAGGCATTGCCTGGATAGAAGCGAGAGTTGAATTTCAGCCATGTTGAGCCAACTGGCCTTTTTGGGTGTGTAGTGCATCTGAATTTTCTGCATCAAGGCGAAGGCCTTCTCCGGTTCAAAGGCGTTGTAAAATGAAGTGTAGGTATGCGTGCTCAGGTTGTCCTGCACCAGTTGAATCTGGCCACCCGGCGGACAGTGTTGCTCGACGAAGGCGTCCATGAACTCGGCGTAGTCCTGTCCCGTGCGTCGGTCTCGTACCTGCACAAAGCAACGTCCGGTGAGAGGCTGCACGGCCAGGAGAACGGAGCAGACGCCATGGCGCTCGTACTCGTAGTTTTGTCGTTTCGGCTTGCCGGGTTCAACAGGCAAGGGGACGAGCGTATCGCCAATCAGTTGACAGGGACGCTCATCGAAACACCAGAGCGGGCGCAGCGGGTCAAAGGGACGGGCATAGATGGCCAGGAGATACTCCATTTGCGCCAGAAAGGTGGGCGTCAGCTTGCCCAGGCACCATTGGCGGACTAGGTGAGGCTTGACCGTGTTTTTTTCAGAATTTCGCCCACGGCGTTGTGGGAGATGTGCTCAACCAACTCGAGTTC
Organism: Caldilineaceae bacterium; assembly: GCA_965213535.1. GTDB lineage: Bacteria > Chloroflexota > Anaerolineae > Caldilineales > Caldilineaceae > JBCCFC01. Next base: position 2,295,719 of record OZ243888.1, on the reverse strand, counting down.
CACCGCTTTGTCCGCTAGCAAGCGCAAGCTCCATTGGCTACGCCCTGCTGGCGGTTCTGAGCAGGCCAATGCGGTGATTTTGGCCCGTTGCTCGCCGCTGATGGTGCGGGCGCGACCGCTTCTTGGCTTTTCGCTAATCGCCGCTTCGAGCCCGTCTTGCACATAGCGACGCCGGATCCGGTCTATCGTCGACAGGCTCGTATCGAGCTTATCGGCTATCTCTTGGTCTGTCTTCTGCCCTTGATGATGATTTTCATCGGCCAACAGCAGTATCTTTATCCGATTCAGTTTGCGTACACTCATCACGCCGCCCAGCGTCAGCCGATTGAGGTAGCTACGTTCTTCGCCCGGCAACTTGACATTGTTTATGTGCTTTTTGCGTCCCATGGGAAACTCCTTCTTCTGCTCATTGCTTCGCGTTGGGACCTATTCTATCGCTTACCCTTATCTACTCATAATATCGATTACTGTGTACTAGAGAAGCAGAGCGAACCGTTGCCGCGGAAACGCGAGTCGCGGAGGATGCCACGCGAGAAGTTGAGCAAGCGATTGCACAGGAGACCCGTGCAGCAGAGCGAACAGTAGAAGCAGCGACGCGTGAGGCCGAACGCGCCGCAGAGATAGAAACACATACTGTTCAAGAAACAGCAGAATCAGCAATTGAAGCGACTAGCGTAGCAGTGCGCTCTGCTCGCGAGACACGCATTGCTGCTACGGAGGTTTCACAACCTACAAGCACGGCGACAGTTCAGGCGACAATTCAACTGATGCCAGCCAAGACGCCAGATGTTGATATTGACGGTGTAAGTATGGCAAAGGTGTTAAACGATCGCGTGAATGTTCGCAGCGGACCAGGTACGGAATTCGAGGTAGCAGGCGTGGCTGAGATCGACGAAACTTATATCATCTTAGGGCGCAACTCTGCTGGTGATTGGTGGCAAATCGAGTATAAGGGGCAGATTGCTTGGATATTTAGCGAACTTATTGAAGTTGATGCATATGAGAATGTGGCTATCCTCGAATCGCCGACTGCGCGACCCACCAGTATCCAGCCATCGACGTCTATTCCAGTACCAACTAATACACAAGTTCCAAGTCAGCTAACGGTTGCTGAAACACCGGCCCCCGCAACAGACCAGTGTGATTGCGGTGGCGATCAATATAACTGTGGCAATTTTGGTAGCCAAAGCGAAGCGCAAGCCTGCTACGAGCACTGTGTATCTGTTACTGGCTTTGATATTCATAGACTCGATGGCAGCGATAACGATGGCCTTGCCTGTGAGTCGCTCTAATTGGCAGATTATTTATATTGTCAATAATGATTTTGTTTGTTTTGTGGTGGGGCGGAGCCTATTACGAGGTGTCTGCTTTGTGATTATTTGCCCAAAAATAAAAAGCCGCTTGGTACAAACCAAGCGGCTTTTTGTTGTGGCTCACCGGCGAGTCGAACGCCGAACCCGCGGATTAAGAGTCCGCTGCTCTGCCAATTGAGCTAGTGAGCCTTGTCTATTAGATTTGAAATTATAGCAGCTCGCGGGTATTCTGTCAAAACTTCCAATCGAATTTTCCCATCCAACCGAGGTCTCCATGACTGCGCCACCCACCCAAAAAAACCTGCCCGCTCTCCAGGCCGACTATGCCCACCTGCTCGTCCATTCCGGCGTCAATCTTCAGACGGATCAGTCGCTCTTCATCTCCGCCGAGCTGGCCCACGCGCCCTTTGTGCGTCGGCTTGTTGCCGAAGCCTACCGGGCGGGTGCGCGCTACGTGGAGGTCAAATGGGAAGATGTGCCCACGGCCAAGCAGCGGCTGCTCCACGCGGCGGACGCGCACATCGGTTATTTCCCGGAGTACGCCATCACCCAATTTCAGCAAATGGTTGATGAGGGCTGGCCGCGGCTCAGCCTTGCTGGCTCCGAGTTTCCCGATGCGCTGGACGAGGTCGATCCGCAGCGGATGCTGGCCGCTTCGCAGCCGCGCCGCAAAGCCATGCGCTTCTACATGGACGCCATCACCGGCAATCAGCTTCAGTGGTGCGTCGCCGGCGTGCCGACCTTGGCCTGGGCGCAGAAGGTCTACCCCGCGCTCGCGCCCGATGCGGCGCTGACGCAATTGTGGATGACCATTCTGCGCGTCTGCCGCGTCGACCAGGCCGATCCCGTACAGGCGTGGCAGCAGCACGACCAAGCACTCAAGGACGTGGCCGATTTTCTAATGGCGCGCGAAATTCGCTCCGTTCGCTACGTCGATTCGGCGCCGGGGCCGGACGGCAAGCCGAGCAGCGACCTCACAATCGGGCTGACGGAGCAGCCCTTCTGGATCGGCGGCTCCTCCGATTCCAAAGCGGGCATCACCTTTATGGCGAACATGCCAACCGAGGAAATCTTCACCACGCCCCACCGCGATAAGGCCAACGGCTACGTGCGCACCGCCAAGCCCGCTTTTCCCTTTGAGCGCGAGGTGCAGAACGCGTACTTCCGCTTCGAGAAGGGCGAGCTGGTTGAATGGAAGGCCGAAAAGGGCCAAGATGTGCTCGACCAGTATTTTGAGATCGAGGGCACGCGGCGGCTGGGTGAGCTGTCTCTGGTTGACGTGCGCTCGCCGATCAACCAGCTCGGCACGGTCTTCCACGATACGCTCTTTGACGAAAACGCCGTCTGCCACATCGCCTTTGGCAGCGCCTACAGCGAGGGCGTAGCTGGCGGGGACGAGATGAGCGAGGAGGAGTTGAACGCCCTGGGCGTCAACCAGTCGGACGCGCACCAGGACTTTATGATTGGTACGGCGACGATGGACGTGATCGGTCGCACGGCTGATGGGCAAGAAATTTTTGTGATGAAAGCGGGCAAGTTTGTGGACGAGGCGCTGGCCGATGGCAGATAATCATCCGCTAACCATGGTGCGCGATACGCTTGACGATATTGTGCAGCACCCGCTGCCGACAGGCTATCGATTTCGGCAATTCAATGCGGGCGACGAGCAGACGTGGACGCGGATTCAGCGCGCCGCCGAGCCGCTGATCACCGTCACGGATGAGCTGTTCGCCAACCAGTTTGGCAGCCGCCCAGAGGCGCTGCCGAGCCGCATGGTCTTTATCGAAACGGAGGGGGGCGAAGCCATCGGCACGACCACGGCGTGGTGGGAAAACGAGGGGCGCAACCCCGCTAGACAATCAGAACCGGGGCGGGGCCGCATTCACTGGGTTGCCGTCCATCCCGATCACCAGCGCCGTGGCCTCAGCAAGCCGCTGGTGGCCCACGCGCTCAAGCGGCTGGCGCAGGATCACGAAAGCGCGATGTTGGATACATCGTCCAGCCGCGCATGGGCGCTCAAGGTTTATCTCGATTTGGGCTTTCGACCCGATCCGGCCGAGCTGACCGATCCGGCTTGTCGACGGGCGTGGCAAGGTGTGCAGCAGCAGCTTGAGCATCCCGGTCTTGCGTCCTATATTGCCGTCTAGTTATCAAGCGTCGGAGCGCAAAAGCTGTCAACGGATTCTTGAGAGCAGATTGAGCGGATTCAGGAGCGACTGATTGGTTCTGAAGTAAAGTTGGAATAAAAATCAGCGTTTTCACCCCACCCCAACCCTCCTGCGGTCCTTAATCCTGCTGAAGGATGGGGTGGGAGCCGCGACTTACGCGCACGATTGGTACAACATTTTGTATATAAAATTCAGTATTGACTGAACAAACAGAACCTGATAAACTAAATTGCATGGAAGAACAACAGTTTACCGAAGACTTTGGCCTCTTCTTCGAGCATCTCGGCGTGCCGCGCATGGCCGGGCGCATCCTGGCTTGGCTGCTGCTCTGCGAGCCGCCGGAGCAGACCATGCAGGATTTGGTCGATGCGCTGGGGGCCAGCAAAAGCTCCATCAGCACGATGACGCGTCTGCTGATGAATTTTGGGTTGATTGAGCGCCTAAGCTTGCCCGGTGAGCGGCGTGACTTCTACCGCGTGCGCTCGGACGTGTGGCGGCATTCGCTGGAAGATGCGCAGCGCAAGTTCGAGGGCTTCCGCGACATGGCCCAGTGCGGTCTCGTTCTGCTGGAGGACGAACCGCTCGAACGTCGTGCGCGCATCCAGGCCATGCACGACGTCTATGATCTCCTGGTGCGCGAGTTTCCCAAGCTGGTGGATCGCTGGGAGGAAGAGGGGAAGTAGGCACAACCAACCTGTGAAAATTTGGCTAGCCGAGGAAATAAATCATGAATGTAACCCTGTTGACGGCAGGCTCGCACGGCGATGTCCAGCCCTTTGTGGCGCTGGGGCGCGGTCTGCAAGCTGTGGGCCATCAAGTGAGGCTGGCTGCACCGTCAAATTTTGAGGATTTTGCGGCTGAGAATGGCGTGCCCTTCTCCTCGATGGGCACGGACTACCGCGTGTTGGCCCAATCCGAAAATGTAAAAGGCGCCATGGCGGGCAATCCCTTGGCCATGGCACGGGCGGCGCGCGAATCCAACGACGCCCAGCGCAAGATGCTCTACGCTTCGGCGGAAGCGGCGCAGGACGCGGATGTGATCATTGCCCACCCCAAAACTTTCGCTGGGCCACACCTGGCCGAAGCACTCGACATCCCGTGCTTCCTCGCCATCTTTGCGCCCCTGCTCGCCCCCACGCGCGACTTTCCCGTCCCCATTGCCAACTTGCCGGACATCTCCGTGCTCAACCCGCTGACCTATGCCGTCAACCGCCCGATGGCGATGCCCTATCACGGAATCATCAGCCAGTGGCGCAAGGAGGCGCTGGGGCTGGGGGCGCAGCCGCGCTGGGCACACCCGTTCCGACAGAACGGCGAATCGCTGCCGGTGCTCTATGCCTTTAGCCAGGCCGTCGTGCCGCCGCCAGCCGATTGGCCCAGCCACATCCACGTCACCGGCTGGTGGTTTCTGGAACAGGACGCGGCGTACCGGCCGTCGCTGGCGTTGGCTGATTTTCTGGCAGCGGGCGACGAACCCGTGTACATTGGCTTTGGCAGCTTGGCGGGCAAAAATCCGGCGCAAACCACCCGCCTCGTGCTCGACGCCGTGCAGCAGGCCAATGTGCGCGCGATTCTCGCTACCGGCTGGGGCGGCCTCGCCACAAGTGACGTACCAAGCGATATGCCGAGCAACGTCCTCACTATCGACCGTGCGCCGCACGACTGGCTCTTCCCGCGCTGTGCCGCCGTCGTCCACCACGGCGGTTCCGGCACCACGGCGGCCAGCCTGCGTGCAGGCAAGCCAACGGTGATATGTCCCTTTTTTGGCGATCAGCCCTTCTGGGGCCAGCGCGTTCAGGCGCTGGGCGTCGGCCCGGCTCCGCTGCCTCAGAAAAAGTTGACGGCAGCGGGGCTGGCCCAAGCGCTGCGTCAAGCTACCCACGATATCGAGATGCAGCGGCGAGCGGCGGCGCTGAGCGAGAGCCTTGGGGAGGAGGACGGCGTGGGTCGCGCGGTGGCGTTGATCGAGCGGGCGGTGATGGGTGAGCCGCGGGTGGTTGCGTAAAGCGGAGCCAAGCGGAGCCGATAAAGATTATTCCCAATGAAAACCGTCGACAAAGTCTATGCCTACATCACGTGGGGCAAGCGGTTGCTCGTCTTCCGCCAGCCGCGCTATCCCGAAGCGGGCATTCAAGTGCCGGGCGGCACGGTCGAGCTGGGCGAAGCGCTGGCCAATGCTGCCCTGCGCGAGGCCCGCGAGGAGACGGGGCTACAAAATTTGACGGTGCGCGCCTTCCTCGGCAAAATCGACTATGATATGACGCCGCATCACCATGCAATTCAGCACCGCCACTTCTACCACCTTGACTTCACGGGCAATGCGCCTGAACGCTGGCAGCACCACGAACGCCACCGCTCGGATGGCGAGCGGGAGCCGGTGCTCTTTGAGCTGTACTGGGTCGATTTTCCCGATGGTGTGCCGGAGCTGATTGCGGGGCGCGGGGCGTTTTTGAACCGGCTCAAATTGTAACTCACTACAAACAATTGAACCGCAGATAGAGGCGGATAAGCGCAGGCGGGGAATTCGCTGTGCATTCCTCTGCGACCCTTTCGCCTCTAAATCTGCCGATAAACTTATTGATCCACCAGCAGCAGCGCAATAATCGCCGCTTCGATAACTTGGTCAAACAGCCCCAGCGTGTCGAACCAGAAAGCGGGTGGGCGCAGCATAAAGTAGACGGCAAAGGTAAAGGCCGTGTAGATGATTAGCGCCCAGCGAATCCATGGTCGATAGGGTGCGAGCGGCGGCACGAAGTAAAGCGCAATCACCAGTGCCAGGTAGCCCAGCCCGTTGAAAACAAAGGTGGCATCGACGGTGCGCGCGAGCACAAATTGAATGAGGGCCACCGCTACAACGAGGCCGACGATCAACCACTGGCGGATGCTGAGGGAAGAGTTATTGAGCATAAGGGGTCTTCTCGCTTCTAGTTGCGTAAACGTATTCTCTATAGTGCGCCACATAGTGCGCCACCCGCTCGTTCTCCGCAAGCCACGCTGCGCATACAACTGTATTGTTTGTTCCCAATGAACCTCTTCCAGCCTTTCCTGCAAACACAGCCCTTCCTTGTCCTCGACGGCGCGCTGGCGACCGAGCTGGAGCAGCGCGGCGCTAAGCTGGACGACCCGCTCTGGTCGGCCAAGCTGCTGCTGGACAACCCCGACATGATTCGTCAACTACACATCGATTATCTTGATGCTGGGGCGGACGTCATTATCAGCGCCTCCTATCAGGCGACCTTTGAAGGTCTTGCCCAGCGCGGCATCGCGCACAAGCAAGCTGCCGATCTCATGCGATTCAGCGTGCAGTTGGCGATGGAAGCGCGTGATGAATTCTGGACGCAGTCCAAGAATCACGCCGGGCGACAGCGCCCGCTGGTGGCGGCGTCGGTGGGGCCATATGGAGCGTATTTGGCCGATGGCTCTGAGTATCGGGGCGACTACGGGCTGTCGGTGGACGAGCTGATGGAGTTTCACCGCGAGCGCATGGGGGTGCTGGCCGGGAGCGGGGCAGATTTGCTTGCGTGCGAAACGATTCCGTGTCTAATAGAAGGCGAAGCGCTGGTGCGGCTGCTGGCGGAGTTTTCGGGAGCGCAGGCGTGGCTGTCTTTTTCGTGTAGAGACGAAGAGCACGCCAATCGCGGCGAGTCGTTTGCGGACTGCGTGGGGCTGGCGAATCAGTCCAAACAGGTGGTAGCCGTGGGGGTGAACTGCACGCCGCCACAGTTCGTGGCGGGGTTGCTGCGCCGCGCTCGCCAGGTCACGCAGAAGCCGCTGCTAGCCTACCCCAACAGCGGCGAGGCGTGGCGGGATGGCCAGTGGGTAGAAGAGAGTGGGAGAACGGATTTTTGCGGCGCGGCGGCGGCTTGGCGTGCGGCGGGCGCGCAGTTGATAGGCGGCTGTTGCCGCACTGGGCCAGCGGAGGTGGCGGGGCTGCGGCAGCTAGCCCGCCAGAAATATCCAGACGGAGTAGACGACATAGATGGCGAGCAGCAGCAGCGCCTTTCGGCTCTTTAGCTCGTGGGGGCGGCGCATCACGAGCAGATAAACGAGACCGGTAATGCCAATCATGATGGGGAAATCGAGCTGCTGCATGTGAAGCGGCACGGGCAGCGGCTTGATCATCGAAGCCACGCCGCCGACACAGAGCATGTTAAACAAATTGCTGCCCACGACGTTGCCCACCGCCAGATCACCCTCCTTGCGTAGCACGGCAATCACGGTGGTCGCCAATTCGGGCAGGCTTGTGCCGATTGCCACCACGGTTAGGCCGATAATCAGCTCGCTCACGCCCAGCGTGTCGGCCAGCACGTGTGCCGCGGCCACCAGCCAGTCCGCCCCCAAGGCTAGCCCCACCATGCCGCCCGCCACCAGCGCCGCATCGAGCAGCGGGCGTTCACTCGGCGTCGTCACACTCTCGTCGACATCGTCCATTGCCGCGGCTGGATCACCGGGGGACTCGTCGCGTGCGGTCGCGTAGCTGAAGTAGGTGAAGCCGATAATCCCCGCAAAGAGCAGCAGCCCTTCCCAGCGAGCGATGCTGCCGTTCCACGCCATTGCCACAAAAACAAACGAAACCACCAGCAGCAAAATATACTCGCGTCGCAGCAAATTGCCCTCCACGTGAATCGTGCCCAGCAGCCCAGCCACGCCCAGAATCAGCGCGAGGTTGGCGATGTTGCTGCCGACGATGTTGCCAATTGCCAGCTCGCTGCCCCCCGGCTCCAGATTGGCGACCACGCTGACCAGCAGCTCCGGCAGGCTCGTACCAAAGGCGACAATAGTCAAGCCGATCACCACGGCGGGCACGTTGAAGCGCGCCGCCAGCCGCCCCGCCCCGCGCACCAGCAGCTCCGCGCCCGCCGTTAGCAGCGAGAAGCCAAGGATGAACTGGATCACGCTGCCAACAACTGTTTCGCCAAACATAATGTGCAAAAATACTCATTTCCATGAAAAAAGACGCCGCGAGGACGCCTTTTTGTCTACAGGTTTTTGTCTATAGGGTAGTCGATAAGAGCTCTGCGCTAGGCAACTTGCGCCGAGTCCACAAACTGCTCGATTTGTTTCGCAAAGGGAACAAGACGGTATAGTTCGTCCATCATCTCTGAATTCTTTACAGCCTGTAACTCTCCAAACACCCATAACCCCTCAACGCTGTCACGATTTTAACTGCCTTGATTTTATCTTCAAGCTGCGGCGGCAGCGTCCCAAATCTGAAGCGCAACGCGTGGGTGAGCGTGCTACACACGCCCTCGCAAAATGTCTCCACATAGGCTTCGCGCTTTGCAGCTTCAATTTGATAAGCGACGGAATCCTTGCGCAGCCAAATTACGGGTTTCTCAAGCAGATCTTGCGTGGGTAGTTCCGTTGGACTGTACCGAATCGAGAAAACGTTCGAATTCGTCGATGCTGTTTGCTAAGAAAACCTGCTCATTCAGCTGTGCAAGCACACTCAAACTGTCAAGCAAGCCGATTTTGTCCACGAGCGGCTGTGACAACTCGCCAAACTTCCTCTGTAGCTGATGCAAAATAATCTCCTGCCGCCCCTCCTGCCGCCCCTCCTGCCGCCCCTCCTGCCGCCCCTCTTGCCGCCCCTCTTGCAGAGCCTCGTACCGGGTGCGGTAAACAGCGGAATCGACCATTAGTTCCAGTTCTTGCATGATGTATTCCTCCGTTGCAGACACTTGAGCCTGCGGTAGATAAGTGTTGACTACCCAGGCCAAAAATGAACGGTCATTCTCCGGCAGCGCGCTGTCCAATACCTGCCGCAAGCTCTCCAGCTTAATGGCCGCCGTCTCCATCTTAGTTGGCTTCATCAGCGCGGCCAGCGCCGCCGCAACCGGCTCGTTGCGCCGTAAATATTCCTCGCTTACCAACTCGCGCACGCCGATTTCGCCGTAGCGGAAGTGCAGCAGTTCTTCGCCCAATAATGCTTCGCGATAATCCTGCCAGTGTAGGCCATCTGGGCTTGGCGTCAGCAGCAGCGCCAGCGGCAGCACGCGTCGCTGGCGCAAAAGCCGCAGCAGGCCGTAATACTCAAACATGCGCCGGGGCAAGGTCCGTCGCTCCCGCGCCTCGACCTCTATGTGGACGACGATGGTTTCAGTCTCCCCGTCGAGCGTGCGCACCTCGGCCACCACGTCCGGAATGCGCAGCGCCTGCACCGGCAGGTTAACGACCAACTCTTTGTCTAAAAAATGCAGCGTCGAAAAATCGAGCTGCGCAGCCTGTTCCGGAAAGAAGAGCGCAACGAATTCCGGCAGAAAACGATGCAGGAATTCTTTGAAAATCCGGTCGTGGCGCACGGGCATCCGTTCACCTGCCGCGTCCCGACCGGCCTCCGCCATCAGTCCGCCGCCAGCGCCAGCGCGGGCGACCCGGTCGAAAAGCTCTGCCGCGACGGCTCGATTCGCTCCGCCAGCGGCGATACGTCCCGCACGAAGCGCCCCTGCATGGACCACGGCCCCGTCCACGTAATCTGCGCCTCGACGAGGCGACCGCGCAGCGGCAGGTCGCTCTCAATAAAGACGAGCTTGTTCTGTCGCGTGCGGCCCCGCCACTTGCCCTTGTGCTTGCTCTCGACCAGCACCTCCAGCGTCTCGCCCAGCCAGCGCGCGTTGATTTCTGCACTGACTTGCTCCTGCTGTGCCTCCAGCACCTTGTGGCGGCGCACCTTCTCGGCCTCCGGCACATCGTCTGCCATGCGCCGCGCGCTCACGGTTCCGGGGCGTGGGCTGTAGCGCGCTAGGTGAACCTTGTCCAGCCTCAAATCACCCAGTACATCAAACGTCTCCTCGAACTGTTTATCCGTTTCACCACAAAAGCCGACGATGATATCTGTATGAATCGCGGCGTCCGGCACGATGGTGCGAATGCGCTGCACCAAATCGCGGTATTCGCCATTGGTGTAGCCACGCCGCATCCGCTCCAGCACAACATCGCTGCCCGCCTGAATCGGCACCTCGATGTGCTCGCAAACTTTGGGCAAGTCGCGCACGGTTTCAAGAATGCGATCCGTCATGTAGTTGGGGTGGCCAGTCAGGAAGCGGATGCGCCACAGCCCCTCGATCGCGTGGACGGCGCGCAGCAGATCGGCCAAGTCGGGGACGCTGCCGTCGGCCAGCCCGTCAAAGGCCGCGACGGCGGCGCTGTTGCCCAGGTTGGCCTGGCCCGCCTCGTTGGTGCGCCAGTCGTAGCCGTAGCGATCCACGATCTGCCCCAGCAGCGTGACTTCGCGCACGCCCTGATCGACCAGCCCTTGAATTTCGCGGACGATTTCGTCGATGGGGCGGCTGCGCTCAATGCCGCGGCGGAAGGGGATGATGCAGAAGGTGCAGGCGTGCGAGCAGCCGTAGACAATCGGCACGTGGGCCGAGACGGGTGCTTCACCGCTGAGCGCGAGATGCTTGATCGACTGCACCGTGCCCGCGGGCTGCACTTCATCCTGGAGTTGGTGGCGGCGCGCAAGCTGCTCGCGCTCAATCGCCGCCATCTCCGCGTCAATCTCGTGCTGGCGCAGGTAATTGACCAGCGGCGTCGACTCGCTGGGCGGCATGAACACGTCGACATAGGGGTAAGCGTCCAGCAGCTGCTGGCTCGGCTTAACGCCCACCATGCAGCCCATCAGCGCGACCGTGCCCTCCGGCTTGCTTTGTCGCCACGGCTTGAGGCTACCGAGCTTGCCGATGGCCTTGTTCTCGGCCGATTGGCGCACCACACAGGTGTTGAGCACGACGACGTCGGCCTCGTCCAGCCGCTCCGTCGGCCCGTAGCCGATTTTCTCCAATTCGGCAGCGACGTGGTTGCTGTCTGCCATGTTCATCTGGCAGCCAATGGTCCAAATGTGATACTTGCCGGGGGCATCTAGCCGCGTGCCCGCTTGCGCTTCGGGGCGTGCAAGCGTGGCGCGCTCGCCGATTTCGACCGCTTCGTCGTGGGCGTGCGGGCGGGGGGGGTGTTGGGCGTATTGTCGAGTCATGGTCTTTCCTGTTCTCCGGTGTAGGCCGGGCAGGGGTGCAAAATTGCAGCAGTCTTTTAGTGACGAAGTGGCTTCGTCTTGGTCAAGGAATTGTAAACGGCTACCTGCATTGTGTCAATAAAATTTGAGCAGGCCAGATCTGTTATCCATCCGCTTCGAGTGACAGACCGAAAGCTAGCCCGCCGGGTGAACAACACGTGCTGAACGGAGCAAGTCCACTCTTCGTTAATCTTGTGACAATCGTTTATTAAGGGGGTTGTGGTAAGATAAAGTGGCAACGGCACTTTACAAGTGATGGTTGAACGCGCGGCGCGCTTTTGAGCCGCGTCGCATAGAATCTCGTAAGTATATGCCACCAAAAGGAGAATTTGATGAATTCACGAACTAAACTGCTTGCTCTGTTGGCCACGCTCACGCTGCTGATCAGCAGCGGCGCCGCGGTTGTCTGGGCGCAGGACGATAGCCCGCTGGCGACGCCGGACAGCCCGCTGGGCACGCCCGCCGCGGACAGCTTTACGCTGCAGGTGCTCCACAGCTCGGACAACGAATCCGCCTTTCAGGACCCGAACACCTTTGAAACCAAAATTTTGAACTACGGCGCTATCGTCGAGGGGCTGCGAATGCTGGAGGCGGACGGCTCGATCCACGTTACCGCGGGTGATCACACCCTGCCCGGGCCTTTTTACGAGGCGTCGGCGGAGGTGACGGAGCTGGGCGCGCCGGGCCTGGGTGACATTGCCATCTTTAACGCGCTGGGCGAAACGGCCAACGGCATTGGCAACCACGAATTCGACGGCGGCATCAACGACTTCGCGCGCATGTTGAGCGTGGCGGACTACCCCTTCCTGGCCGTCAATCTGGACTTTAGCGAGGTTGAGCTGGAGGGAGAGTTGGCGATCGAGGTCGGCGAGGACGGCCTGAGCGTGGAGGAGCTGGCGGGCAAGGTTGCCAAGAGCGCCTATGTCGAAGTCGGCGGCGAGCGTATTGGGCTGATTGGCCGCGCCCCGGCGGATTTCTTCAACGTGATCGAGGACCCGGAGGAGAATCTGCCCGGCCTGGACTTTGTCGGCGGGCGCAGCGAGGACGACAACCAGCCGCTTGAATCGGCTGTTCCAGCGGTGCTCGAACAGGTCGAAATTCTCGAGGCGCAGGGCATCAACAAAATTATCCTGCTCGACCACGCCCAGGACTTCACAGGCGACCCGCTCTCGGCGCGTGACCTGCGCGGCATCGACATCATCGTCGCCGCTGGCTCGACGGGCTTTATGGGTAACCCCGAAGCCGATGGCCCCTTCGGCCTGCTGCGCGAGGGCGATGAAGCCAACGCCAGCTACCCCACGCTGCGGCTCGATAGCGAAGGCAACCTGCTGCTCGTCGTCAACAGCGACCAGCTCTACACCTACGTCGGCCACCTGCTGGTGACCTTTGACGGCGCGGGCCGCATTGTCAACGTCGACCCGCGCAGCGGCCCGATTGCCACTACGGAGGAGGCCGTTGCCGCGCTGGAAGAGGTGGTCGGCGAGACGTTAACCGCGCCGGAAGCCGTGCAGTCGACCTTTAACGCACTAACCGAAACCGCGCTGATCCAGGAGCAGTTTGAAGTCGTCGGCGAGACGGCCACCGTGCTCAACGGCGAGCGCATCGACGTGCGCGGCATCGAGACCAATCTCGGTCGCCTGGCCGCGGATTCGACGCTCTGGTTTGCGCAAAACGAGTTTCCGGAGCTGGACGTGGACGTGGCGCTCAAGAATGGCGGCGGCATCCGCGCCACCATCGATGGACCCAACATCACCCGCTTTGGCGTTGCCTCGGCGCTGGCCTTTGACAACCAGCTCTCGATTGTCGAGCTGACGGCAGATCAGCTGCTGGCAACGATGGAAAACGCCGTCAGCCGCGTCCCCGCCGCCGATGGCCGCTTCCCTCAAGTCGCAGGGATGACGCTGGAATATGATGCGAGCCTCGAAGGCGTTTCGGATGAGATGAGCCTCGAAGAGGCGTCGCGCATCCAGTCGCTGGTCGTCACGCGGGCGGACGGCACGGAGGACGTGCTCGTCGAGGATGGCGAAGTGCAGGGCGATCTCGACCGCACGTTTGTTGTGGCGACAAACAGCTTCCTGCTCACGGGCGGCGACGGTTACAACGCCTTTACCGCTGCTGCCGAAGCCAACGGCGCGGAGGAGACGGAGCTGGGCGAGCGCCAGATTTTGATCGACTACATCCAGGAAGAGCTGGGTGGCGAAGTCGACATTGCCAGCCCGCCGGAGGAGCCGCGCGTGGTGCGGCTGGACGTGGAGGAAGAGGAGAGCGAAGAGTAGGGTAGACGTTCGCTTTTTTTGCAAAAAGGCCTGGCTTTTCACAGAAGCCGGGCCTTTTTGCGTTTGCCAATCTAAGTAGCTGCTTGGTGCAGTTGGTTATAAATAAGTAGACGGTTCGCGTGCGTTGCCGCTGGTGGCTGAAGCCCACCAGCTTGCTTGGGGAAAACCGGCTGAAGCCGGTTGGCCTGGTGGTGATGCGCATTGGCAACTGACTGAAAACTTGCGCTTTCGTACCCTAGTGCAAGTAGATGTGAACAAGTAGACGGTTCGCGTGCGTTGCCGCTGGTGGCTAAAGCCCACCAGCTTGCTTGGGGAAAACCGGCTGAAGCCGGTTGGTGCTGGTCGGATCGCTTTTCCGTCCGTCCACTTATTCGCGTCATGTTCCTCTAGCCACGGCCCTGCTTGCGGAGGCTACGTATAAATCACGCAGCCTTGCGCTTGCAGCTCGCCCAGCCATCCCGGCTCCATCGACAGCTGATTCCAGCGCAAATCCAGCTTCTCTAGCCGCGGCAAATTGCGCAGGCTGGCAGGCAGCGCCGTTAGCTGATTGGCGCGCAGATCGAGGAAGCGCAGATTGTGCAGTTGCCCCAGCGATTCCGGCAGCGTCTTGATTTGATTAAAGCGCAGGTTTAGCTGCGTCAACATGCCCAATTCACCAATGGACTCCGGCAGCGCGGTTAGCGCATTGCCCTGCCCGTCCAGCACGCGCAAATTTGATAGGTCACCCAGCGTTGTGGGCAGCGTCGTCAGCGCATTGCCCATGACGTGTAGCTCGCGTAGGCGAGACAGCTTCCCCACTTCGTTTGGCAGCGAATCGAACTGATTGTTGTACAGCCGCAGCTCACGCAAGGCTTCTAAATCACCAAGCCAGGCCGGCAGCTTGGATAGCTGATTGTCGGTTAGATTGAGATAGGCGAGCTCGTGCAGCTGTCGCAGCGATTCCGGCAGCGTGATGAGTCGATTGTGGCTGGCGTAGAGAAAGCGCAGCGCGTGCAAATTTCCCAGCGTATCCGGCAGCGTGATGAGTCGATTGTGGCCCACATCCAGCATTTCCAACTGTTGAAGTTGCCCAACGGCTTCCGGCAGAGCGGCCAAGCGGTTGCCCGCCAGGTTGAGCACGCGCAGGCTGGCTAGCTGCCAAACTGAGGAAGGCAGCGAGCCCAGCGCATTATCGTACAGGCTGAGGGTGCGCAGGTTGGAACGCTGGTGGAGGTTGTCGGGCAGCGCCGTCAGCGACTGGCCGTCGAGGTTGAGGCGGTGGGGATGTGGAGCGTGCTGGTGGTGCATGGCCGTGTGTGCCTGGTCGTGTGCGCTTGGCTACAGGGGCGGGTAGACCTGCACGACCAGCGGCAGCTCGCCGCTGTGCTCGTCCACAAAGGCGATCTCCCGGTGGCCGGGCGACCACTGGTAGCGATACCACACGTGCTCGGTGGCGTTGTGGACGAGCAGCGAATCGTCCGCCGTGTCGCGGAAGACTTCGCTTTTGTACCAGTCGGCGAGGGCTTGGAGGGAATCAAAGGTTTTGATGGGCATGGCGATCCTCCGCTTCGGCCTGTCGAAGTTCGAGCCAGCGCACCACTGAGCGCCAGCTTTCTTGGCTGACGCGCCCGTCCACCAGCCCCTGCGTGCTTAGGTGTTCATCCAGCACCTCCCACTCGATGCCGCCCCCGCCCGGCATGATGGCGCCCGTCGCCCGTTCGGTGGCTGAAGCCAAAAGCAAGCGGGGAGAAACGTGCCAGGCGAACTGATGGCGCTCGCTGTCAGTTGTGTGCACGATAAATATATCTTCGGCAAATTCTAAGCCCAAAGCGCAAAGTGGCTCCTGGCAGGTGTCACCATTCTGAATTACTTGGTCAGCGTCGCGAGTGAAAATCATCCCAGGCTCCTTGCAACGTGTTTTGATACTGGCGCACGGCTCGTGCCGCGCGGTTAATTTTGTGCTGTCCGACTCTTGGGTTTTTCGTTGCCAAAGTAGCGTCGGCCAGCCAGAATTTTAACTCTATCCCATCCACAAACGTATGGACGTGAGGCGGTTCATCATTTTCGTTGCTGTAGAAAAAGAATTCGTATCGACCCACTCAAATTTCGGGCATTGGCTGTTCCCAAGCTGTCTGCAAATGAAACTAAAAGTGTAGCACAGAAGCATCCACCCACAAAGGTTACCCGAGTGCATCTCGCCACTTACCCCATCAGCCGCACCAAATCCAACACCGGCCCGTGCACGCAAGCGCGCGTCCATCCCCCTCGCCTGACCGGCACGATGCAGGCCAGGCACGCCCCCACGCCACAGGCCAAATCCGCCTGCACCAGCCCCTGGGCGAAGCCCTCCTCCACAAAAATCGCTTCGCTTTGATCGCCTCGCCCAGCGGCCGATACGCCGTCATCGGCAGCGCCGCGCACAGCTGATCCGCCCACGCCAGCGACGTCTCCACCTGTCCCGCCCACTCTTCATCAGCAACCAGATGCAGCTCCACCGCCAGCGGCAGCTGAGCCCGCAGCCAAGCGCCAATGTTTATAATGTTCGCCGTCTCTGCCTGAGCTAAGTTCGTATCAGCAGCGCGAACGTGACTTTTAAGCGGCTCCCTCTTCAGCTGGGACGGGACTGGGGAGGGGTTCTTTACCACCAGCGTCACCCGTCCGCCGTCGTCTAGCCGCTCGTCGATCAGCGCCAGCAGCGGCGCGATCCCCGCCGACCGCGCCGCCCCATCCGCCAGCAGCAGCAGATTGCGGCTTCCCGGTCTCAGCCCAAAGCCGTTGCCCAACGGCCCCATCAAATTGACTGCCGCGCCCGGCCGCAGCTGCCGCAGCCACCCATCCGCTGGGTGATCGCTCACGAGGGGATCACCCGGCAGCAGCAGCGACCACGTTTCGTGCTCGCCGTCCGACGTGCCCCGCCGCACGCCCGTCAGCCACAGCGGTCGACGCAGCGGAAAGGTCCACTGCTGCATCCGCTCGCTTGGCTCGCTCAGCGCCCCCTTGTCGAGCGCGCCGCAGCGTGCCAACACATAGCGCCCCGCCACCGATCCTGCCGATGGCTTCCCCAGCGACCCCGCCGCCACGCGCACGCGCATCCCCGTGCCGCCAGGCAGCGGCTCATTGGCTGTTTCAACGATGGCGGTCAGCGTCCCGTCGCGGTGGCGGGCCGGAATAGAGTCCTGAACTGGCATTTGGTTTGAAAATGAGTGTTGTAAAAAGTTTAAAGCGCTACTTGCACTCCCCACCAAACAACGCTAAAGTTACTCCAACCCTTCGCGTCGAGAAGCGCCCGGCCCGTCCACGATCTCCCGGAAGTTCGTCTCAATCGCAGTCGAAACAAGCCAGCAGTTCGGAGAGGTCTTGCCGCGACGCTTATTCTCACACGCCGCTATCCGTCCAAGCAAATCATGAACCCGCTTCCCACCCTCGGTTCTGCCCTCAATGCCCGCTTCGACCGCCTCTGGAATCGCGGCCTGCCCGACAACGTCCACATCGCCTGCACCGTGCGCTGGCCGCTCGTCGTGCTCGCCCTGCTGCTCGTCAATCAGCTGCTCGCCCCCCACCCGGCCTGGATTATTCTCATCCTCGTCATCGCCGGGCTGTACGCCGCGGGCGGCTTCTGGATGCGACAGCTCGCGCGCGGCCTCGCTCTCACGCGCACGCGCGAAGGCAGCATTCTCGTCGCGGGCGATGTGCTTACCGAAAACTTTGTCCTGCACAACCGCAGTCCCGTCCCCCTGCTCTGGGCCGAGCTGCGGGACCAGTCGACCCTGCCCGGCTACACGGCCAGCCGCGTCGTCGCCTGTGCCAGCGGCAGCCGCGCCGCCTGGAGCGCCCAGGCCACCTGCCGTATCCGCGGTCTCTATCGCCTCGGCCCCCATGCCCTCTACAGCGCCGATCCCTTCGCGCTCTTCACCCTCGCGCTCGCCCCGCCCGCCGATCAGGCCGCGTCGCAAACGCTCGCCATCTATCCACGCGTCGCCGCCCTACCCGCGCTGGAATTGCCCATCGGTCGCGAACGCGGAGCCCAGCGCCAGACGCGCCCCTGGCAGGGCGACCGCCGCGCCCCCTCCGTGCGCGAACACCGCCCCAGCGATGGCCTGCGCCACATCCACTGGCGACACAGCGCCCGCCACCGCCAGCTCATGGTTACCGAAACCGAAATCGACACGGGGCGCGATTTGTGGATTGTGCTCGATTTGGATGCGACCCGGCACAGCACGGTCGCCACGGCGGATGGCGAAACCAGCACCCTCGAAACCAGCATCATCGCCGCCGCCAGCCTCGCCGCCGATCTGCTCAACCGCGGCGCGCGCCACCGTGTCGGTCTGCTCACCGCGCTAAACACGCTGCCGCCCCAGGCTGGCCCCGGCCACCTCTGGCGCATCCTCGGCCTCCTCGCCGCCGCCCACCCGGTCGACGTCTCGCTGGATCAGCTTCTTCGCAGCCACCAGCGCACCCTGGGCCGCAGCCTCGTCGCCATTACCGCCCTGCCGGAAACAGATTTGTCCTCCGACAATGGAGCGGAAAACTTGGGAGATTTTGTGCCAGCGTGGGTCACGTCGCTGGTGGCTCTCCGCGTCGCGGGGACGGCCAGCAGCGTCCTTCTTGTTGCCCCCCCGCCCGCCGCTGCTGGGGTCCGCGACGTGGCTCCCGCACCTCCCGCTCCCGCTGCCAATGGGTCGCTTCCCCACCCGGCTGGGCCAGCCACTGACTCAGTCCCCGGGGCCACCAACGGCTCGCCACAAACCGTTCCCGTGCGGGTCAACGCTCTGCGCGATCTCCTGCTCCGCCACGACATCCCGCTCCAATCGCTCCCCGCCGACGCCGAGCTGCCGCCCGTGCTCACCCATCGCCGCACGCGCACCGTCCTGCGAACTACCCCCAGCGGCGGCGTCATTGCCCGCCAGATCGAGGAGGAAGTCGGATGAGCGAGCGTCTGTTGAACTGGCTCTGGCGCGGTGGGCAGTGGCTTGCACGCCGCCTCCAGCCCACGCACGGTTGGCTCGTCTTTTGGCTCTGCCTTTTGCTTGCCCTGCTCCCCGCCCTCGGCGGCGATGCCCGCTGGCGCGACGCCGCCCGCGGCCTCTGGCTCGTCGGCCCCGCGGCAGTTGTCGCCGTCTGGCTGCTGCCGACTGGGGTGCGTGGTCGGACTGCTGCTGGACCGAGGCTGCTCGCCGTCGCCTGGCTGGCGCTGCTTGGCGTGGCTGTCGTCGCCCAGATGCTGGTCGGCTGGCTACCCGGTCCGCTCGCCCTTGCGCGCACCATCCAAGCGGGAGCGTGGACAGCGCTTACCCAAGCTATGGCCGCCGATTGGCTTGCCCTGGGCGCACGTCTCTCGCTCTGGTGGCAAGGCGTCCAAAGCGGCGACGCGACGCAAGATCCGTGGATCGTTGCCGCCTGGATGGGCCTTGCGCTGTGGGCAGCGGCGATCGCCAGTGCATGGCTGATCAAGTGGCCGTTGGCTTACGCAGCCACCTCGCCCGTCACCCGGCGACGCAGGCGCGTCGCGTGGGGCATTCCCACGCAGGAGCAAGGGGACGAGCAGGCGACGCCGGATACAAATCACCCTTCCCCGCGCGCGGGGAAGGGCCGGGGATGGGGCCGGGGATGGGGCCGGGGATGGGGCCGAGCGCGGCCCACCACCGAAGCTGGTCAAACACCGGAAGACCAAGCCACAGCCGCGAGCGATAAAGGTTTCCCCCTTTCGCCAGCCGCCCGGCGACGCGGGAACGAGCCGGGCAGTGGCCTGCTCGCCGCCCTGCCGCTGCTCGCCCTAATCACCACCCTCTACCTCTACGGCGACGGCACGCGCACTCTCCTCGTGACCGCGCTTGCCCTCGCGCTTGCCCTCCACGCCGCGCTCGACCAGCGCCGACGCTGGCGCATTTGGGAAGCACAGCGCTGGCCCCACAGCAGCGGCCTCGGCCTCGACCGCACCGCCGCTGCTGCCGCCGTCGCCACGCCGCTGCTTCTGCTGGCGCTCGTTGTGCCCAACCTGCGCGTGCAGCCGCTTGCCTCGCGCTACTATCAGACCACCGAGCCGCTGCGCGCGCCCTTTGTGGCCTTTAGCGAACGGGCCTTTCCCGATTTGCAGCGCTCGTACGGGCTGGGCGGCAGCGGCGTCGGTGGTCTGCCCAACGCCTTTTTGCTCAATGGCGCACCCAATCTGCGCGACCGCGAAGTCCTGCGCATTCGCACGGATGAGAGCGTGCTGGAGCCGGTAAACGCACCCGATGAGTTTGGCTTAACGGGCGCGGCCCCGCCGCTGGGCCACTACCTGCGCGGCGGCACGCTCGCCGTCTACACCGGTCGCGGCTGGGGAAATCCCAGCAGCCGCACGCGCGAACGGCAAGCAGGTGACGCCACGTTTGTCGCCGACGCACTACCGCCGGGGCGACGGCTGCTTACCCAGAACATCGTCCTGCAAATCGATGCGCGCGTGCTCTATGCCGCGCCGGAGCCCGTCGCCGCCTCGATCGGCTATGAAGCGGACTGGCGCGCACAAAGCGTTGCCGAGAATGCAGCCGCCCTGGGTGATCTCGTTACGCTACGGCCCAGCCAGCCGGGGCAGGCGCGCAGCTACACGATCGTCTCCGCCATCCCGGACGTCGACGCCGCGGATTTGGCCGACGTGCCCGGGTGGAACGTGGAGGAATTGTCGCCAGCGTTGGCCGTGCATCTGGAACTGCCGCCGGAAATCACCGAGCGCACGCGCCTGCTCGCCAGCGAAATCACCGAGGGGCTGGAGACGCCTTACGAGCGGGCGCTGGCCATTGAGCAATATCTGCGTCGTTATACTTACGATTTGGACGTGCCGCCGCCGCCCGAAAACGTTGAAATCGCCGACTACTTTCTCTTTGACTTGGAGCGCGGCTACTGCGACTACTACGCCACGGCCTTTGCCGTGCTGGCGCGGCTCAACGGCCTGCCCACGCGCTTTGCCACGGGCTTCGCCGTGGGCACGTGGAATCCCGACCTCGAAGCAAGAGTGGTGACGGAAGCCGAGGCGCACTCGTGGCCGGAGGTCTACTTCCCGGCCTATGGCTGGATTGCCTTCGAGCCGACGGCGGGTCGCCCCGCCCTGGCGCGCGTCGACACCACGCCGGAGCAGCGCCTGGGGCAAACTGCTCCCGCGGAGCCGACGGCCTTCGAGCCGCTGCCGTCGCCGCGTGCAGCCTGGTGGGTGCGCTGGCGTGACGGCGTGGCGAGCTTTGATTGGAATTGGCAGATGGCGTTTTGGCTGCTGCCGCTAGCGGGGCTGGCGTGGGGCGCGGTCGCGCTGCTGAATCGGCGCTTCCCCCGCTGGTGGGGGGTGGGCCAAACGCTCGTGCACTCGCCGCGCTGGTGGGGCGTGCTGCGCGCGCGTGATCCGTGGACGGGGCTGCTGCGCTGGGGCCGCGTGGTTGGTCGCCCGCTGCGCGCGGAGGAGACGGTGCTCGAATATGGCGCGGGTCTGGCCGAGCACGTGCAGGCAACGGAGTCGATGGAGCGCGGTCGCCACGCCTCGCAGGCGGTGCGCACGTTGAGCCACGCCATCAGCGACAGCCGCTACGCCACGGCAGCGCGGCGCGACGAGGCGGCGGCGCGGGCGGTGGACGATTGGTCGCGGATGCGGTCGCGGCTGGGGCGCGGGCTGCGATAGAATGGGGACTAACAATACTTGGTTCGGAAAGAAGTAAAACGATGGCTTTACCAAATGAAGAGGAAATTGGATTACCCGGCCTTGTGGCGATGGAGCTTGTTCAAGGCTGCAAGAACCAGCGCGAACAGCGTCTCGCCCAAAACCGACTTGCGGGGATGCCCCTGTTCTGGCTGACCTAAAGTGCGTGCAAAATGAAAGCAAGAGTTCGCGGTCTAAGTGACTGTCGCTGTCCATAGCCGGACAGCTTGCCCCATTTTATCTGGACAGTGACTGTCACTGGCTCCTCAAACTCCTGCTCTCGACGCAACTTTACTTTAGGATGATTGCACGCGTGCTTACGCAAGCTTCTCTGACTATTGGCTGAGCCACAGCCTCGGTTTCGTCGACGCCTTGATTGCGCAAACGGCGGTCGGCGCAAATCTCACGATAGCCACATTTAACGTAAAGCACTATCGAGTGATCGAGGCTTTGCGTACCGTGCAGCCCCACGAGCGTTGAAGTCACCGCCCCCTCGGTATCCCCTCCACCCGCTGCTTAAGCCGACCCAGCCCCTCCGCCAACATCCGCCGCTGGCGACCGCCCAGCAGCGTCATCCCCACGGCGAGCGGGCCGTGGTATGTTTTGCGGATCGTCAGCTTGCAGCCGCCGACTTCGTCCTCGAAGCGCGCCGTAGCGACGACGCTCAGCCCCGGCACGTTGTTCTCCCACACCAGCAGATCATCCAGCACGCTCATGCGCACGGTGGCCTCGCCCGTCGTCGTCGCGCCGAGGGCGTTGCGCGTCTCGATGGCGAAGCGGGCCTCTTCGGCCCACGGCTCGCCTTCGACCCAGCGCGCGCCGAGCACGCCCGGATACCACTCTGGCCAGCGGGTGATGTCGCTAAAGGCGTGGAAGACGGCGGTGCTGGCGGCGTGGATGTAAATATCGGCTTGAGTCATTTTAGATTTACGGTTTTAGATTTACGATTGGTTGTCGAGCGCTCTGCGCTCAATCGTAAATCCAAAATTCAAAATCGTAAATTCTACGGCAAGCCGGCCAAAAAGCCGCCATCCACCGGCAGCGCCACGCCGGAGATAAAGGCCGCCTGCTGGCTGCATAGAAACGCCACCGCCGCGCCAAACTCCATCGGCTCACCAATGCGGCCCATGGGCACGCTGGCGGCGCGCTGGCCCAGCGCTTCGTCGACGGAGATGCCCTCGCGTTCGGCGCTCTGCTCGGCCAGCTCGGTGATGCGGTCCGTGCGCGTGACGCCGGGGCAGACGGCGTTGACGGTGACGCCCGTTTCGGCCACCTCGCGGCTCAGCGTTTTGACGACGCCGTGGACGCCAGCGCGCGTGGCGTTGCTCAGCACGAGCCCCTCCAGCGGCTGCTTGGCGCTGATGCTGGTGACGGCGATCAGGCGACCCTGGTCGCTCTGCTGAACGTGGGGCAGCGCGGCGCGAAACATGCGCACGGTCGAGAGTAAATTTTGCTGCGTCGCCCCCATCCACTGCTCATCCGTCATCTCCTCAAAGGGGCCGCTGGGCGGGCCACCCGCGTTGGCGACGACGATGTCCAACTGGCCGAAGTGAGCCGCCGTCTGCTCGACAAATTCGGCGGGTGCATCTGGCTCGCTCATGTCGAGCACGATGGCGAGCACCTTGATACCCGTCTCCTCGCGAATCGAGCGGGCGGCGCGGTCGAGCTTCTCTTCGCCGCGCGAGCAGATGGCAACGCGGCAGCCCTCCTGCGCCAGCGTCAGCGCCGTGGCGTAGCCCAGCCCGGCGCTGGATGCGGCCACGGCGGCCACGCGGTTGTCGAGGTGAAGGTTCATGGGGAGTCCTTTCGTGGGGAGTAACTGGTCGTGGGGAGTGATTGGAAATTGGTAATTAGAGATTGGGTGGTCGCGGGGTCTGTCAATCTCCAATTGCCAATCTTCAATTGCCAATCTCTAATCTCATGCAACCAGCCGCTGCTTCGCCTGGTGAACGCGCAGATATGATTCGTGGATGCGCGATTCGGCAATCTGCCCCGCTTCGACAAGCGACTTGATCAGGCCGACGGTATAGGCGGCGATGCCCTGGTCGCGGTGATTGTGGTTGGAGATGGCGATCACGTCAGCCCCCGCCAGAATGGTCAGGCGCACGGCCTCGTCGTAGCTGTACTGGTTGCGGATCGCGCCCATCTGCATGTCGTCCGTGATGATCAGCCGCCAATGGCCGAGCTGGGCGCGCAGGATATTGGTGAGAACGTTGTGCGAGAGCGTGGCGGGCAGGTAGGGGTCCAGCGCGCTGTTGAAGACGTGGGCGGACATGATCATATCTGCCAGACCGCTGTCGATCAGTCGCTTGTAGGGTGCGAGTTCGATATCGCTCCAGGTGTCGCTCACGTCCACAAAGCCGAGGTGGGAATCCTTGGCGGCGCTGCCGTGGCCGGGAAAGTGTTTGAGCGAGCAGAGCAGGTTGTGCTCGTGGTGGGCCTGGATAAAGGCGCTGGCGTGGCGCACCACCACCTCCGGATCGGGCGAGAAGCTGCGCCCGTGTGCGCCAATCGCCGGGCTGCTCGTGTTGACGTCGAGATCGACAACCGGGGCGAGGTTGAGATTGAAGCCAAAATTTTGCAGCGCCGTCGCCGTCGTGCGCGCGTGCTCATAGGTGCGGCTGAGGTCGTCCGCCTGGCCAAAGTCACGCGCAGCGGGATCGTCGGCTAGGCCGAAGCGCTCGTCCAGTCGACTGGTACGCCCCCCCTCCTGATCGACGGCAACGAAGAGCGGAGCACCGTGCGCCTCCCGCGAGGCCGTTTGCAGCGAGCCGTTGAGCGCACTCAGCTGCTCCGGCGTCTTGACGTTGTGGCGGAACAGCACCACGCCGCCCAGGTTAAAGTCGCGCACGCTGCGCATGATGACGCTGTCATCGGCGGCGGTGGTGCCGTGAAAGCCGAGCAGCAGCATCTGCCCGATCTTGAAGTCCAGCGAGGCGTCGTCCGGCGTGGGCAGGCTGGGCGCGATCACGCCGCCCTCCACGGGTGGAACGGGCTCCTGGCCGTGGCCGCGGGGCAGGGCGCTGGCCGATACGGGCGATGCGGCCATGGGGACAACGGCAAAATCCACGGCGGCACAGCCCGCAATAAGCGTGCCAGCCGCAACTTGGGCGGCGTGCCGCAGGAAGGCGCGGCGCGAAAGGTTCGGTTGGGGCATAAATTATCAGTAAGTGGGGCCGGCGTCTTTAGCGGTCTGTCGCACGGTTCGTAGAGGAAAGTAGTCAACATTGGCGAACTTGCAGTCGAGGCCAGTGCTCGGCGCGGTTGGTCTGGTAACGATATTGTACTACCAATCGTCGGTGCGGGCCAACTTACATTTGAACCGCAATTCCCATGAATCAGCCAATCTTTTGTCGCAGGCGATGGATTGCAGGTGACAAATTGAATGGGCTGCACATAGCGCTGTTGACAGCGCGACCCGGCTTCTTTATACTACCGGCGACAGTTCACCAACCAGCGTCCCAAATCCAGAAGACACCGTTGTGCCAACTCCCTTCTTCCACGATATTGTCCAGCAGCCCGCCGACCTGCGCCGGCTTGCCAACCGGTATGGCTCGGCAGAAGGCGAAGCCCAACTCGCGCGCCTGCCGCAGCGATCCGCCCCCCTCCTGACGGGCATGGGCGCGTCGTTCCACGCCGCGCTGGTGGCCGCCGCCCACTTTCAACACCATCGCCTGCCCGCCCAAGCCGTCGAGGCTGCGGAATTGCTTTTCTACGGTGATGGCTTCCTGGCGACGAGCGACGCCTTTGTCTTTGTCTCGCAGTCGGGCGAAAGCGCGGAGGTCGCGCCCGTGGCCGAGCGCTTGCCCGCCGCGGCCACCTTGCTCGGCGTGACCAACAGCCCGCAGAGCACGCTCGCCCACCGCGCCGACTTGGTGTTGCCGCTCGTCGCGGAGAAGGAGCAAGCGCTCGTCGCCAGCCGCACCCATCTCAATTCGCTGGCCGCGCTCTGGCTCCTGGTGCGGCGTTGGGCAGGGGTGAGTGAGGCGGGCGATGTGGCGGACCTCGACGCCGTTGCGCGCGTGGCCGACGAGGTGGACCAGCTGCTGGGCGCGGCCGACGCCGTACCCGAGCGCTGGTTCGCCACGCTGGACGCCGCCGAGACGCTGCTCTTTGTCGGCCACGGCCCCGGTGCGGCCACGGCCCGACACGCGGCGATGATGCTGGGCGAGTGGGCCAAAACGCCTGCTCTGAGCATGAGTGCTGGCGCGTTTCGTCACGGCCCCATCGAGTTCGCCCGCCCCGGCCTGGGCGTGGTGATCTTCTCCGCGCCGGGCGACGCGCACGAATCGGTAACGAAGCTGGTGGCGGAGCTGGACGGCTACGGGGTTTCAACAGTGGTTGTTGAGCAGGGGCAAACGTTTATCTCGCCGGCGGAGTTTGCTGCCGCTGCGCCGGGCAACCTCGATCCCTTCCTCGCGCCCGTGTTGGATACCGTTGTCGCCCAGCTTTTTTGCGAAGCCTTCGCCCGCCGCCGCGGCATCGACCCGACCTTTCGCCATATTAAAAAGGTCATCACGCAAATTTGAAGTCGCGATTGACTCCATCCACGAATCACTTCCAGCATGTCCCTTCTCCTCGGGCTCGACCAGGGCGGCAGCAAAACGTGGGCCGCCGTCAGCGATGCAGCCGGTCGGCTGCTGGGCGTGGGTCGCGCGGCGGGCGGCTACCCCATGCGGCGGACGGACGAAGCGATGGCGCACATTTGCCGCGCCGTAGATGCGGCCCTGGCGGCGGCAAATTTAGAGGGGCAGCCCGTCGACCTGCTCTACGCTGGCCTCACCAGCGCCGACTGGCCCGATGAGTATGATTTTTTGCAGCGCCGGGTGGAAGCGCTGGGGCTGGCGCGGCAGGTGCGCGTCGTCAACGACACCATTATCGCCCTGCGCGGCGGCACGTCCCACCCCTACGGCGCAATTGTGACGGCGGGGACGGGCAGCAACTGCGCCATCCGTTCGCCCGCGGGCGAGGAGTATCTCTACCACTACTACGTCGAGAACGATTTGCAAGGTGGCGTGGGGCTGGGGCGGCGAATGCTGCGGGCCATCTATCGCGCCGAAACGGGGCGCGAGCCCACCACGCACTTGACGCGCGCCGTGCTGCATCAGCTAAACTTCGCCTCGGTGGACGAACTGCTGCGTGCGGATTGCGAACGTCGCTTTGGGGATGAAGCGGTGAAAACGCTCGCCCCGCTTGTCTTTCAAGCCGCCCACACGGGTGACGAGGTCGCCGCGAGCCTGCTCACCGCGTTTGGTCAGGGCTTGGCCGAACTGGTGACGGCGGGGCTGCGGCGCTTCGAGATGACGAATTTGCCCGTGGAGGTGGTGCTGTCCGGCAGCGTCTTCAAGGGGGAGGGTGGGCTGCTGCAGGCCGTGATGCGCGACGAGATCGAGCAGGTCGCCCCGCGCGCGCGGCTGATCGACGCGCGCTACGAGCCGGTGGTCGGCGCGGTGCTGCTGGCGCTGGAGGCAGCGGAGGTGGCGGCGGACGGAGAGGTCGCGGCCAATATCGAACGCGGCAGTCAACGATACGGACTGATTCGACAGGGCGACGGGGAGCCGACCTCTTCGCCGCAAAGTGTACCAACCGGATGATTCGTGGTGCGTGGTGCGTGTACCGGTACACGCACCACGCACCACGAATCAATTAAAAAGCGGTGGCATCCTTAACGGGAATTTTAACAGGAACATTTACCAGGAACATTTACATGGCAGCCATTAAGCTAGTCTACATCGGCGGTGGGGCAACGCGCGGGCCGGGGACGATTGCCTCGTTTGTCCAACACGCGGCCCGGTTTGCGGGCAGCGAGATCGTGCTGGTGGACATCGATGAGCAGTCGCTCGACTTGGTGCATCGGCTGGGCCAGCGGCTGATCGACGCGGCGGGCGTCGACCTGCGGCTCCGCGCCACCACGGATCGACGCGCCGCGCTGGTCGACGCGGACGCGGTGCTCACCTCGTTTCGGCCCGGCGGCTTTGCGGCGCGGCGGCTGGACGAGCGCATCCCGCTTCAGCACGGCGTGATCGGGCAGGAGACGCAGGGACCCGGCGGCTTTTTTATGGCGCTGCGGGCGATTGCGGTGGTGCGGGAGATCGTGGCCGAGATGGAGCGGCTTTGCCCCCGTGCGTGGCTCATCAACTACACCAACCCCATCAATATCGTCAGCGAAGCCGTCACACGCTTTAGCGACGTGCGCACCGTGAGCCTATGCGAGGGGCCGATTGTCTTTCCGCGCGAAATCGCCGTTGCCGCCCGGCTCGATCCCACGAAGGTCGACGCCGTGATGATTGGCCTCAATCACGCCTGCTGGAGCACGCGCCACCTCTACCGCGATTCGGAGGGGGACGGGCAGGACTTGATTGCCCTATTGCGCGAGCGCTACGATAGCGTGATGGCCGATGCCGAGGTGTCTCGCGAGCGCAAACGGCGCGTTGAGCTGGCTTGCACCATGGGCCACCTGCCCGCTCACTATTTTCAATACTACTACTACAAAGACGAAGTGCTGGCCGAGCTGCGGGCCGATGAGCGCACGCGCGCCGAGGTCATCCTCGAGCAAGTGCCGACCTATTTTGCGCACTACGCAGAGCAGGCCCAAGCCGACCAGCCCACGCTCGACCCGGCCCGCTCGCGCGGCGGCCTGATGGAATTGGAGCTGGCCGTCGAGGTGCTCGACGCCATCGTCAACGACCGGGGGCTGGTCTTTCCCTGCAACGTGCCCAACCGCGGGGCTATCGAGAATTTTGTGGACGAGCGCGTGGTCGAAGTGCCCTGCCTGGTGGATCGCTACGGGGCGCAGCCGCTGGCGTCGGGGCGCGTGCCCGCCGTGGGCGCGGGGCTGGTCGAAATGCTGGGGCACTACCAGGCGCTGGCGGCGGAGGCGGCCTGGTGCGGCCGTCGAATCGACGGCGTGCGCGCGCTCGCGAGCAACCCGCTGGTCATGGATTTGCCGCTGGCGGAAACGTTGTACGACGAACTGGCGGCGGCTCACCAAAGCTATCTACCGGAGCGTCTGCTCGCTTGAACGAGCCTGTTCGACCCCGATCCTATACAGTCAGTAAAATCCGAAAAGATAATCAACGAAGGACGCGAAGAGCATGAAGAAAAGAGCGTAGACCCTCTTCCTTCGTGCTTCTTCGTGCCCTTCGTGGATCGCTTTCCAAAATTCCCCCACTCACCATACGAGAACAGCCATGGAAACTTTAACAGAGATCGGACGCATTGTCCTGCTGCAAATTCAACCGACCAAAGTCAAGGAGGGCAAGTACCCAGACGAAGATTACCTGCCCGACCGCCTGCTGCCGGTATCGCAGCTCGTGATCGACCCGCACGGCGTCCACGGCATCGACGCGGCGGGCGAGCGCATCATCGACGTGCACCACCGCGATCATCCGCACAGCCGCTTCCGCGGCGAGAACGGGGTGTCGGTCGGCTTTGCCTCGCACTACGACAAGATGCAGGCATATTTTGGCAAGCACCTGACCTTCGGCTGTGCAGGCGAAAACATTGTCGTGGAGGCGGAGGAGACGTTTGCGCTGGACGACGTAGGGCCGCGCCTGCTCGTCCACCATCGCGCGGCTGATCAGTGGCTTGCGCTGGAGGAAATTGTGCCCGCCGCGCCCTGCCTGCCCTTTGCCCGCTTTGCGTCGGGCCACCCGCTGGAGGCAAAAGAGACCAAGGCAGCGCTGCAATTTCTTCACCACGGCACGCGCGGCTTCTACACCAAGCCCAATTTGGCCTTGGAAGCGTGTATCGAGGTGGGCGACTCGCTCTATGTGACCCATGCTGTGCCCTGAGTTTGTATCCTAGATGGGCCTTGCTCTTTTCTGGATTGGGTGTATAGTGTCTCTATCCCACCCCACCAGTTGATAACCCTCTGACCATCCATTTCATAAGGAGAATCTATGCCTACTTTTCGTCGCTTGTTTGCCCTGATTGCACTGGGGCTGCTAATTGCGGCCTGCACGCCCGCTGCCGCGCCGGACGCCGATGCCGGTGGAGACGTCGCCCAAACGGAATCTCAAGCGCCCGGCGCGGACGCCAACGCCGGCGACCGCACGGAAATCCGCTGGTTCGTTGGCCTGGGCACGGGCCACCAGGAGGAGCTTCAGCCCACGCAGCTGGAAATTGTCGAGCAGTTTAATGAATCGCAGGATGAGATTCTGCTGCGCGTCGAGTTTATCGAAACCGAATCGGCGGTGGATATTCTCAACACCCAAATCGCGGCGGGCAACGCGCCCGACATCGTCGGCCCCGTCGGCATCGGCGGGCGCGGCCAGTTTGACGGCAACTGGCTCGACCTGAGCGACCTGCTCGACGGCTCGGACTACGATCTGAGCGACTTCGACCCGGCGCTGGTCGATTTCTACAACCTGCCCGACCAGGGCCAGATCGGCCTGCCCTTTGCCATTTTCCCCTCCTTCCTCTACTTCAACAAGGAGCTCTTTGACGAAGCGGGCCTAAACTATCCGCCCACCGCTTACGATGAGATGTACACGATGCCGACTGGCGAAGAAGTCGAGTGGAACGTGGACGCCATCCGCGACATTGGTCAGCTGCTCACGGTCGACGCCAACGGCAACGACGCCACCAGCCCCGATTTCGATCCGGACAACATTGTGCAGTTTGGCTTTGACCAGCAGTTTTCGGACATGCGCGCGCGGGCCACGCTCTGGGGCGCGGGCAGCCTGATGGACGAGGAGGGCAACGCCCAAATTCCCGATGCCTGGCGCGACGCCTTTGCGTGGATTCACACCGCCATCTTTGAGGACCAGTTCCACCCCAGCGGTGCCTACGAGGAGAGCACGCTGCTCAACGAGGGCGACGCCTTCTCCTCCGGCAACGTCGCGATGGTGCCGATGCATCTGTGGTACGCCTCGTGCTGCCTGCAGGAGATGGACTTCCAGTGGGGCATCGGCGCGACGCCGACGGCCAACGACCAAATCACCTCCAAAATTCACGCCGACACCTTCTCGATCATCAACTCGAGCGATCACCCGCAAGAGGCGTTCGAGGTGTTGAGCTATCTGCTCAGCCCGGACGTGGCCGCCACGCTGACCCGACTCTACGGCGGACAGCCCGCGCGCGGCAGCCTGCAGGCGGATTACTTCGCCAGCCTGGATGATCAATTCCCCGATCAAGAGGTCAACTGGGCGCTGGCGGCGGAGAGCCTGCAATACCCGGACAACCCCAGCCACGAAGAGGGGCTGCCCAACCTGGTGCAGGTGCAGGATCGCTATGGGCAATTCCTACAGCGGCTGATCAACGAGCCGGACTTTAATATTGAGGCCGGTCTGGAATCGCTGCAGCAAGATTTGCAGACGATCTTTGACCAAGCCAGTTAGAGAAGAAAGATTGAAGATTGAACACCCAGTGTTGCATTAAGCAGATTTTTACGTTTTGGCCCTCATCCCCAACCCTTCTCCCATTCTGGGAGAAGGGGGCCAGATTCCCCTCTCCCAGAATGGGAGAGGGGCTAGGGGTGAGGGCCAAAACGCCAAAATTTAATTCAACAAGCATTTGGCCCAATCTTCACTCTATTCCCCGGAGACATTCATGGCAACCGCGACCTCATCCCGACCACGCCGCGGCTTCACGCGCAAGCGCTACGATGCCGTATGGGGCTACATCTTCATCAGTCCCTGGATCATCGGCTTCCTCGCCTTTACGCTGATTCCCTTCGTGGCATCCTTTGTGCTCTCCCTCTTCGATTTTCAACTCCAGCGACCGGACGAGGCAACGTTTATCGGACTGGAGAATTGGTCGCGGCTGCTGGCGGACCGGCAGGTGTGGCAGTCGCTGGGGATCACCTTTCTGTTTGCGGCGATCACGCTGCCGATCAACTTTATCGCGGCGATTTCGCTGGCCGTCCTGCTCAACTCGCGGGCGCTCGCCGGGCAGAATCTTTTTCGCACCCTCTTCTACGCCCCGACCATGGTTCCCGTGATTGCCGCCGCGCTGATCTGGAACGGCGTGCTCAACCCGCAGACGGGCTGGTTAAATCGGCTGATCGAGTGGCTGACGCCGATCAACGCCGTGGGGCCGAGCGGTCTGCGCTGGCTCTACCAGCCGGAGCTGGTCTACTTTGCCTTTGCCTTTATCGGCCTCTGGGGCATCGGCAACGCGATCCTGATCACGCTGGCTGGCCTCCAGGGCGTACCGACCGATCTCTACGACGCGGCGATGGTCGACGGCGCGAGCTGGTGGCGGCGGCTCTGGGCGGTGACGCTGCCCATGGTCTCGCCCGTGCTCTTCTACAACCTCGTGCTCGGCGTGATTGGGCTGATCCAGTACTTCCTCGTCCCCTTCGTGCTCACTTCGTCCAATGGCTACGTCTTTGGCTGGGCGCGCTTCTACATGATCTATTTCTACGACCAGGCCTTCCAGTACACCAACCTCGGCTACGGCTCGGCGCTGGCCTGGTTTATGTTTATCGTCGCCCTCGTCGTGACGCTCGTGCTCTTTGGCACGTCGCGTCGCTGGGTCTACTACTCCGGAGATTGAGCCCGTGGCTACTGCTGCCCCTACCCAAGCCCGCCCCGCTGGCGTGAAGGTCGCCGCCCACTCGCGAAGTCGCCGCCTGCGCACCAATCTGCTGGTCACGCTGCTGGCCGCTGCCGTGCTGGCGCTCTACCTGATGCCGCTGGCCTACGGAATTTCGACGTCGCTCAAAAGCAAAAGTCAATCCACCGATCCGGCGTCCTCTATCCTGCCCGCCGAACCGACGACGTTCGAGTACGAAGGCGAACGCTACGAGCTCTATCAAGTGCCGTTCGAAGGCGAAACGCGCGAGCTGGCGCTCGTGCAAAGGGGGCGCGAAGCCAGCAGCTTCCTCGATCCGCAAAATCCCGGAGCGGGGCTGATCGAGTGGGAAGGGCGCTGGCGCACGCTCGACGCGGTGCGCGAGTTTGCCCCCCAATGGCAAAACTACGCCGACGCCTTCCGCACCATCGACTTTCTGGAGCTGCTGCGCAACACGCTCTACTACGCGGGCGTGAGCACGCTGGGTGCAGTCGCCTCGGCGGCGCTGGTGGGCTACGGCTTTGCGCGCTTTCAGTTTCCCTTTCGCAACGCGCTCTTTATTCTGGTCGTCGCCACAATCATCCTGCCGCCGCAGGTGACGCTCGTGCCCAAGTACGCCTTTTTTCTGCAAATTGGCTGGGTCGGCACGTGGCTGCCGCTAATTGTGCCGCAGTATTTTGCCAACGGCTACAACATCTTCCTCATGCGCCAGTATTTCTTGACGATCCCGCGCGCCATGGACGAGGCGGCGATGATCGACGGCGCGGGCGCACCGCGCATCTTCTGGTCGGTGATTTTGCCACAGGCCAAGGCCGCGCTGCTGGCCGTGGCGCTCTTCCACTTTTTCTTCGCCTGGAACGACTTCTTCGAGCCGCTGATCTACCTGGCGGGCATCGACTACCGCTACCCGCTCACCGTCGGCCTGCGCTACTTCAACGGCGTCTACAGCAGCGAACCGCAGCTGATTCAGGCCGCCTCGGTCATGACGCTGGTCATCCCGCTGCTGATCTTTTTCCTGGCGCAGCGCTACTTTATCCAGGGTGTCGTCATCACAGGGGTAGAGAAATAATAGCCGATCCACAAAGGGCACGAAGAGAGACGAAGGAAGAGGGTCGATCTTCTCTTCTTCGTGTACCTTCGTGCCCTTCGTGGGTCACTTCCTTTTTACTATTTAGGCAACGGCTGCATAGCTTTTTTGGTGAGCGGGATCGAGGCAGTTGGAACACGCCAGCACGCGATCCTGATCCGGCTCCACGCCGCGCAGTTGGCCGCAAAAGGGGCAGCGGACCAGGGCAATTGCCACAGCGGAGGGCAACGGCGCTGCCTCTGCCGATTGCGCCCCTGCCGGCACGGGGCTGGGGACGGCGGAGCCATCCTCCCCATACTTGACGGCGTGGCCCCGTTCAAGCAGCAGCGCGTTCAGATTGATCGACGCCCCGCTTTCGTCCTCAAAGAGAATTTCCCCCAGCAGCCGACCGTATTTCCCCTCGCGATCCACCCCGCGCTTGTCCAAGATTGTCCGCAGCAGCACGTCGCGATCCAGCACGCGCTCGCGCACAAAGTCGCGGGCGACGAGGCCGCGCTCGCGCTCCTCGCCGCGCAGCTCCGGCGCGTTGATTTTCCAGAGCCGGATCGTCTGGTCCCGCCGCCAGAGGTTGAGCCCCAAATCAATGTCCACCGTCACCGTGTCGGCGTCGTAGACGCGCGTCACGCGGGCGGCGTAGTGGTAGAGCTGGGCGCGCGTCTTGAAGTGGGTCTGGTCGGAAACGGTGAAGGAGCTGTTCATGAAGGGAAGGGAGGAGGCGAAATCACGCAAGCGCCGTAGCCAGCGAGCCAAAAATTTACGCAACCCGCGGCTGAAATTCATCTTTTTGAATTTGGTTTGTTGATAGCAAAAAGCGGACTGGCTCAAACCAATCCGCTTTTTTGAGGTGGAGATGGCGGGAATTGAACCCGCGTCCGCAACATTTGCCCTAAAGCGTCTACAAGCTTAGTCGCTGCTTTGGTTGGTTCGCTCGGCGGCCTCCCAGCGACGGGATGCCATTGGCCCAGCTAGCCGATCATCTTGGGTAGCCTTATCGGCGTTCAGCTACCGCAGCACTCCAATATATGTTGGCGATCACCCGGCTTGGTTGCGCCACCGGATGGGCCACGACGCTTTTGACGGCGTCTGATACCTTACTTAAGCGGCCAACGCAGCCGGAGCAGCGTTCGCGAAACCAAAGTTAAAGGCCTTGCCTGTGTTGTTGGCATTTATAGTGTTTGCACCTTTTTTCGTGGTGGGCGCGCCACGGCTTGCAACCCTAGAACTTCCTGCCCCGTCGAAGCCTGTCATCCCCAGATTGAATCTCCCTTGCGGGAATGGCTAAAGTATAGCACAAACGGTTGGCGCTGTAAAGTAAAATTTTTGTATGAATTGGCGCAACTTCTAGCGAAGTGGCGTGTTATAACTTGCACAACCATGCTCGACCTTGATCTGCGATCAACGTAAATAATGCTGAACCTTACTTTCATCAATCTTATCCGCCTCAGCACACGTTGATCGACCCTTCCACTTCTTTCAATCTCAAACGCGAACCGTGCCGCAGCACAATCGGCAGCGCCCGGCGCTGCACGCGTGCGGAGCAAATCGCCCGAGAACATTCCTGCCCAAATTTGCTTGCTGACCACCTTTAATGGGTGAACCAGCACACAAGATGTTACATGCAAGACATTAGGAGATAAACCATGACAAATCCGAACGCGTCCAGCCTCACCCCCAAGGAGTGGAGCGCGCTGGTCAAACCCTATCAAGAGCCAAGCGTGCGCAAAGGCGTATGGCAAATCATCAATTCGTTTGGCGGACTGGCGCTCTGCTGGGCGCTGATGTATCTGAGTCTCGGCATCAGCTTTTGGCTGGCCCTGCTGCTGGCCGTCCCGGCGGCGGGCTTTATGGTGCGCATCTTTATCATCCAGCACGATTGTGGACACAATGCCTTCTTTAAGCAGCGCCAGCACAACGACAGCGTCGGCATCGTGTGCAGCCTCTTTACGATGACGCCCTACAAATTCTGGCGCAAAAGCCACGCCGTTCACCACGCCCACCACGCCGAACTCGAAGAGCGCGGCACCGGCGACGTCTGGACGATGACGGTCGAAGAATACAAGCAGGCGCCGCGCTGGAAGCGAACCGTCTACCGCGTTTTTCGCCACCCGCTCTTTCTCTTTGGCCTGGCTCCCTCGCTCAACTTTATGCTGCTGTCGCGTATTCCCCTTGGTGGCGAAGACAACTGGCGACACGGCGAGCGCGCCTCCGTCTGGTGGACGAATTTGGCGATTGCCGGCTGGATGGCGGCGGCCAGCGCATTCATCGGCTTTGGCGCGGTGCTGCTGATCTTCATCCCCACGGCGGCGATTGCCAGCAGCGTCGGCACCTGGCTCTTCTACGTTCAGCACCAGTTCGAGGATACCTACTGGGAGCACACGCCCGATTGGGACTACACGGCGGCGGCTCTAGCCGGCAGCTCCTACTACCAGCTGCCCAAGGTGCTCCAGTGGTTCACCGGCAACATCGGCTTCCACCACATCCACCACCTCAGCCCGCGCATCCCCAACTACCACCTGGAGGCGTGCCACAAACAAAATCCCGATCTCCAGCGCGTCGTTCACCTCACGCTCAAGGAGAGCTTCCACACCGTCTGGCTCACGCTTTGGCACGAGCAGCAGCGCCGGCTGGTCTCCTTCCGCGAAGCCGTGTAAGGCGAAGCGCCGCTTCGCTGACAAAGAAAATTTAACGCAAAGGCGCGGAGGCGTAAGGCGCGGGGAGATACTCGTTAACGAGCATCTCCCCGCGCCTTTGCGTTAATTCAATAAGTTTCTGAGATCAGTTCGCCCCTTCGCGGCCTCAACCCGTTTCAAAGGTCGTGCGCAAATCCTGCGCCTGCCCCGTCTCCGCCGAGCGATAGGCCGCCTCGATGATTTCGATCACGTGGCGGGCGTGCTCGGCGGTGGCGGGCGTCGGCTTGCCCTCGCGCACCCAATCCACCAGCTGCATCACATCCTCGTATACGTGCGTCTCCTCCATGCCGAGGTGCTCGCCGACCACGTGCGGCAGGTTGGCCGCGTAGCCCCACTCCTCTTCTTTGGCGCGTCCCTCAAAGTCAAACGGCTCGCCATTGAGCAGGTTGCCGTTGATCACGCCCCCCGTGCCGCAGACAAAGGGCCGCCCCACGTTGGGCAATTTCCCCGCCGCCACGCCGTAGGCAAAGCCAAAAAACGCCTCGCCAAAATCCAGCACCATCAGCGTCTGATCGTCCATGTCCGTGGACAATATCTGACCGGCAAAGGGCCGCTCCCGCACGCGCACGCCCGAAAGCGCCGTCACGCGCCGCGCCGGGCCGACGACGCCCGTCAGCGCGTGCAGCCCGTAGACCGTCATGTCGTAGAGGGGGCCGCCGCCGGGCTTGCGAAAATACCAGGCCGGGTTGACGTTGGTGAGCGGGTCGTCGCCGCCGCGCACGCTGGCTTCGTCCTCGTGGTAGGTGCCAAAGGTCGCGCCCGCCACGGCCCAGGTCGGTCGACCGATCGCGCCGTCGCGGATCAGCTGGCGGATGGCGCGCAGCCGCGGGTTGATAATTTCGCCGGGCGACGCCACAATTTTTACATTTTGCTGCGCCGCCAGCGCGATCAGCTCGTCGGCCTCGTCAACGGTCGTGGTCATCGTTTTGTTGAAGTGGACGTGGAGGCCGTGCTCCAGCGCCGCCTTGCCCTGCTCGTAGTGCAGGCCAATCGGCGAAGCGATGCTGACGGCGTCGAAGTCGCCCGCGTCGAGCATCGCCCCGAAGCTGGGGTAGGCGGCGGGCACGCCAAACTTCTGCGCCGCCGCCTCTGCGCGCTCGAGCACGGGGTCGCAAACGGCGGTGACGTTGACGCGATCTTGCAAATCGCTCATGGTGAGATGGGGCAGCAGGCCGCGCAGCGCAATGCTGCCCGTGCCGACGATGGCCAAACGGAGGGGAGTCTTCATGGGGTTACCTTTTGAGTGGAGGAGTTGACTGGAGGTAGTCGACTCTGCATGAGCCGTGTTTATTTTTTCTTTGTGAAGACTGGATTATGAACCATAAGATCATCGGGATCGCCACCTCCAGATACCATCTGTAAAAGAACAAACTTCCGTAGGCAGGATCTGGGGTATAAATATACAAAGTCATCAGTTGGGTAGTTGACAACAACCTTGGCGTTTCTTTCTACTCGATCATGGGTTTCTTTATAGCGCAGCCCGTCCGGCATCTGTAAGCTTAACAGCAAACCTTTGTTGCTGTATTCAACGCCATTGGCGAAGTATTTGAGACCATGCATCGCCAGTTTGGGGCCATCGCCCTCGTTCGTAACCAACTCCCAGTTGCCTTGACCATCGTAATCAAAATCTGCTGACCGAAATTCTTGAGTATAAGTACCATCTTCACTCAATATCAAAGTCTCTGTACCACTGACTTTCTCTGACGGTGAATCGGGATTCCAAAAGTTGTTGTATGTGAGTTGCCATGTCTCGACAATATCCAGCCGTTCAACGGTGTCTGGTATCTGGCAAGGCATGTTGTAGCGAATATCGTCAAGACAGCCATTCAAGATAGTTAAAGTGCAGGTCAGTACAATAATCAGTACAATAACAAAATTGGATTGTAGACGCTTGCTCATTCTGGAATCCTTTCCTGCCAAGTATACCCTTGGCTTTAGTTACCTCTTCCTATTACCGAGGAGATCATCTGATTTTTGACCAGTATTACGGTGTCCAGAACTATTTCCCTGCGACCCACGCTCTAATACGACCGGAATCTCCTGCGCCAGCCGAATTTCCTGCTTGGTCAAGTGACAAGTATACGCATAAATCTCCACGCCCGCCATCCTGGCTGCAACCAGCGCCTCGCCAAAGGCCGGGTCGGTTCTCCAGTGGGGCATCAACGAATCGGCATCGGGCCGTTGCACGATGAAGACGACGGCGGCACGCGTACTTTTTTCGTGTAGCCAAGCTAGGTGCTCGACGTGACGCCGGCCGCGCTCGGTGGGCGCATCGGGAAAAATGGCCACGCGCCCCTCCACCAGCGATGCCGACTTAACCTCCACCCAGCAAATTTTGCCGTCGCCGTCGCTAAGTCGAAAATCGATGCGGCTGCGTGGCCTCTTTTTGACGCGCGCAGGGGCGTCGCGCGCGCGGGGGCTGCGTGCAGGGCCGGGCGCGTGCGGCGCGGTGACTTCGCGCTCGATGATTTGCGCGTCAAACTGGGGCGCGCGAAAGGGGGCAAAGAAGCCGCTGGCCAGCCCCTCGGCAAAGACGGCGTTGGGCAGCCGCGTGTCCAGGCTCACCAACTGACCATGCTCCGGGTGCTCGACAAAGCGCAGCGTGTAGTCGGTTTTGCGCGCTGGGTTGTCTTCGTAGCTTAGGTGCGCCGTCACGCCGGGGATCAGCAGCTCGGCCAGCCGCCCGCGATCCGGGCAGTGCGCGGCTACGGTCTCGCCCGCGCGTTCGCCTTCACGCAGCGTCGCGCGGACGAGAAAGCGGTTGGGGCGCTCGCGGAAGGTGGCGGATTGGGTGGTGAAGGGGAAGATCATGCTGAATGCATTGGTCATCATGTCGCTTGGCGACATTGTTGCTTTGCGGTACTATACGCTAATGATAAAGTCTTTTGCCGACAAAGAGAGCGAGAAGGTGTTTAAGCGCTTATTTTCCCGCAGATTGCCGCAGAATATACAGCGCATTGCCTATCGGAAGCTGGCTTATCTTCACTCAGCAAAAGCGCTGTACGACCTGATGAGTCCGCCATCGAATCGCCTTGAAAAGCTTTCCGGCAGTAGAGCCGGGCAATACAGCATCCGGGTGAACGACCAATGGCAAATCTGCTTCAGGTGGCAAGAGAACGACGCGTACGATGTTGAAATTGTGGATTACCATTAGAGGACGCAACCATGAACGAACAAAAAATCGCTCCCGTGCATCCGGGCGAAGTGCTTTTGGAAGATTTTATGAAGCCGTTGGGATTGAGCCAATACCGGCTGGCCAAGGAGATGAACGTCTATCCACGAAAGGTCAACGAGATTGTGCACGGCAAGCGCTCCATTACAGCAGATACGGCGCTACGTCTGGCCCGCTACTTAGGAACGTCGCCGGAGGTGTGGATGAACCTACAGGCGCTGTACGACCTGGAAACAACAAGAGACAAGATAGAGCAAGCAATTATTCAAGAAGTCACGCCGAGGCGGCGCGAGGATGAAATGGCCGCGTTGGTTGCATGATTGAGCCATCCATCACGTTGCCCACTCTGCCAGCACTGCGTCCAGCTCCGCCTCCGTCCGCAGCGGGCGAACGACGCGCAGGAAGGTTGCCAAATCGGGGACGCTGGCGCGCAGGAGATCGAGCTTGGGGCCAATGGGGCTGACGCTGCTGGCGCTGGTGCCGTAGCTGCCGTGGAAGGCAAAGTAGGCCTGGTTGAGCACGCGCAGCGGGTAGCCCTGCTCGATAAATTCCTGCTGCCGCTGCGCCATGTAATGCTCGGCCTCTTCAATTTGACCCAGAACGAGCAGGGCGTCGA
This sequence comes from Caldilineaceae bacterium, assembly GCA_965213535.1. Lineage (GTDB taxonomy): Bacteria > Chloroflexota > Anaerolineae > Caldilineales > Caldilineaceae > JBCCFC01. The sequence goes on along the minus strand of OZ243888.1, from coordinate 2,256,226 downwards.
CGCGCAGGCGGGTTTGGCGCATTTCCGCGCGGAAATCGAAGATGGGCAGGGTGTGAATCGGGATGTCGAGGCGTTGGCCCGTCTTGTCGACGGGCACGGGCGCAAGATCGGGATAGTGGCGTTCGAGCACGCGCGCGCCCAGCTCGTTGCCCACGAGCTCCGCCACCGATTCGTTGATGATCACGGTTTCGGCCCGCTCGCCATAGCCTGCGCCGAGCGGGAAGAAGCGCAGGTAGTTGTGCGTCCACTCGTGGGCCACCGTGCTCACGATCCAGCCCAAGCTGGCGCGATCCACCACCATCGTCGGAAAGGTTCCCAGCCCGCCCACGTTGGTGACGTAGCCGCTAAAGTCCTGCTCGCGCACGCGCGCCTCCGCCGCCGCCATCTCCTCGATGCCAATGTCGGGCGCAACCGTGTGGCCGTAGACGCGCTCGATGCGGTCGCGGCGCGAGACGATGAGCTGCTTGGGCGGCTCGGTAAAGGCAAAGCGCACGGGCGGCAGCGTCTGGCTGCCCAGAAAGGCCGGCGTCGCCAGCCCCTCGCGCACGAGCTCGCTCCCCACCTGCCGCTCGATCACCTGCTCGACGGTGGCGCGCGCGGCCATCTGCTCGGCTCGCAGCGCCTCAATTTGCCGCTGCAGCAGGTCGATCTCCACATTGCGCACGGCCAGCTCCAGGTTGGACGCGCCGCTCTCGTGGCGAGATATCTCACCTTCCAACGCACCGATCTGCTGCGCGCGCTGCACGTAGTCGCGCACCAGCGCCGTCGCTTCGCCATCGGACAGCTCGCGTGCGGGGCGCTCGATCTGCGCCTGCACCTTGTCCACCACCGTCTGCCACTGCCAGGTGACCCAATCAAAGGGATGGGCGGCCACCGTCGCCGCCAGCGATGTGTTGCGCAGGTAGCTGCTCTCCGGCGTCGCGCGCGTTGGGGCGAGCAGCAGGATGGCGACGGCGGTGAGCACAAGCACCGGTCGCCGGACGCGCGCCCAGCGGCGTGGGGCCCGGGTGGTCTCTGTGGTCTCTGTGGTCAAAGAGCCGCGGGGTGGGCGGCTCCAGGTGATCTGGTCGATATTCATGCCTTAGGCTACCACGGGCAGATGAGGAAAAACTTGGAGAGGGTTGACAATTTGATTACAAACCATTAGTTCCCCGACACCGCTCGTCGCGCCGTTGCTTGTGCGAATTGACGCCGCAGCCAACCCCAGCCCGGCAGGCTCAGGCCGCCACCCACCGGCATCTCTTTGTCGGGAAAGGGCGCTTGATCCAGCATTTTGTTCCACAGGTAGCGACTCACCAGCTTGACGGACGCCAGCACCGGCGCGGCCAAAATCGCGCCGAGCACGCCGGCAATCGACGTGCCCATGACGACGCCCGTAAGCACGAGGATGGGGTGCAGATCGAGCGCGTTGCCCACGATGCGCGGCACGAGCACGGCCTGCTCAATCTGCTGGATCACGAACATCAAGATGAAGACGGCCAGCGCGAGGCCAATGGGGCCCAGCCCCAGCGCATTGGTCGGCGCGCCCGCTGCATCCAGCGGCTGGATCAGCGCCGTGAGCACGGCTACGCCCGTGGACACCGTGGGGCCAATAATGGGCAAAAATTCCGCCACGCCCGCCACCACCGCCAGCCCCCACGCGTTATCAACCCCCAACAAACTGAGGGCCGTACCCACAATTAAAAAGATGACCAGGGCCAAAATCAGCTGGCCGCGCAGGTAGGCATCCCAGATGTGCTTGAAGCGGGTGAGCAGCTGCTCGGCGTCGCTGCCGTAGTTGGCGCTGTGGGCGGCGCGGGTAAGGGTGCGGCGAAAGCGCGAGGCATCCTTGGCAAGGTAAATCGAGAGAAAGAGGATGAGCAGCGAATTGGTGAGCACCCCCGTTGCGCCGAGCACCAGCCGCAGCGCGAGCGACCCCGTGCTTAGAAAGGCGGCGCTGGCCCGCTGAAAAATAAGCGAGGGATTGAGCACATCCCGCAGCATATCGTTCTGTTCCGGGCCGAGCAGGGTGTTGAGATTGATCTCGCGCGGATTCTCCGGATCAAAGAGCAGGCGCAGCACGCCCCCGTCTGTAACAGTCGCGTAGGCTTCGATTTGCGCCGACGCCCAGGCGAAGATCTGCTGGGGCAGCTCCGTCGCCAGCGCGATCAGCTGCTCCAGCCCGCTGATCAGCAGCGTCCAGCCCACGAGGGCGGCAACGATGCCCGTGATGGTGTAGACAACGAGCACCGAGAGCACACGGTTGAGGGGCGTGCGCTGCCAGACCATTTCAATGGGCGGGGCCAGCAGATAGGCCACCAGCGACGCGATTACGATGGAGGTTAGCAGGGTGCGAAAGCGCCACAGCACAATGGTGAGCACGAGCAGCGCGGCCACACCCACGATCTGCTTGGTGCTCTGCGTCCAGCGCGGCGAGGTAGGCTCCGTGGCGTCGGAGACAACCGGCGCAGGTCTATCGGTTGGTTGGACGGTTGGTTGGACAGTTGGTTGAGCCAGTGGCTGAGTCGGCGGCTTGGCTGGCTTGGCCGGAGATTCAGCCGGAGAGTTGGCCGGGGCTCGTTTGCGCTTGCTTCGTTTGCTCATGATTTTATTGTTTGTCGGCGGTGTTTTTCACAGCGGCAGGAGGATTCTGCCACGGATCGGCGGAATTGAACAATCGGATTTGTCGCTTCTCGTGGCCGAGCCGATAATGGAGACGGGGCGTTCAATCATTCCAACCACTCATCCGCTATGACCCAACCCAATCCTATTCCCGCGCTCGACCCCGCCCTGTCCGGCTTTATCCGCGCGATGCCCAAGGCCGAGCTGCACGTTCATCTCGAGGGCTCGATCCAGCCGCGCACGCTGCTCAAGTTGGCGCAGCAGCACAGCGCCGTCGACGCGCTGCCCGCGCAGGATGTGGACGGGCTGCGCCGCTGGTTTCGCTTCACCGATTTTCCCCACTTCGTCGAAATTTACGTCACCATTGCTGGCCTGCTGCGCACACCGGACGACTTTGCGCTGATCGTGCGCGAGGCGGGCGAGGAGATGGCGGCGCAAAACATTCGCTACCGCGAATTCACGCTAACGCCCTACACGCACACCCATGCGCTGGATAAGGGCCTTGCGATTGGGGATATCGTGGTGGGGATCGAAGCGGGGCGGCGGCAGGCGCGCGACGCACACGGCGTGGAAATGCGCTGGGTATTCGACATTGCGCGCGAAACGGGCTTTCACGATTCGACACGCTTCACGCCACACGCTGCCGAGACCACGCTGGACTACGCGCTATCGAACCGCGAGCGCGGCGTAATTGGTCTGGGGCTGGGCGGCTACGAGGTCGGCGCGCCGCCGGAGCCCTTTGCGGAGGTTTTTGCGGCGGCCAAAGCGGCGGGCTTGCGTTCGCTGCCCCACGCGGGCGAGACGGTTGGCCCGTCGAGCGTGTGGGGCGCCGTCGAGGCGCTGGGGGCCGAGCGCATCGGCCACGGCGTGCGCGCCATCGAGGAGCCGGCGCTGCTAACCTTGCTGCGCGAGGAGCAAATCCCGCTCGAGCTTTGCCCGACGAGCAACGTCTGCCTCCACGTCTACCGCCGCCTGGCCGAGCACCCTTTTCCTCACCTGGATCGCATGGGCCTGCTCGTCACCGTCAACAGCGACGACCCGCCGCTCTTCAACACGACGCTGACGCAGGAGTACGAAGGGCTGGCGCGCGAGTTTGGCTACGGGCGTGCGGAGCTGGCGCGGGTGGCGCGCAACGCGTTTGTGTCGATGGCGGCGGGGGACGAGGTCAGGGAGGGGCTGCTGGGGGAATTTGATGCGTGGCTGGAGATAAAAGTAGAAGATGGAACAGCATAGTTATGAGCTTTGCCGCGCACGGGCACGCCACGGCGTGCCCGTGCGCGGCAAAGCTTGTTGCGCCTATCGCTAGCGCGTCACCACCGGCAGGTAGAGCGAGCGACTCATCTGCTGCCCGCCCTCGCCCGATTCCTCCACAAGCGACGCCGACGCCGCGCCGCCAGCCTGCACGACCACCGCATCCACAAACATCGTGCCCGTGTCGTTGCTCTGCGTGGCGACGCGGAAGCCGTCCAGGCTGCCCGTGGCGTTGCGGAAATTGGCCCCGCTGATGCGCGGCGTGCCGTCAATCGAAACGTCGGCCTTGTCCGTGGCCGGGTCGGCGACGATTCTGATCGCGTACCAGGTGTTGGTGCTGTAGGATTGCAGCGTCACGTAATTGCTGCCGCTGCTGTACTCCAGCTTGCCGTTCTGCGCCTTGACGCGCACCGCCTCCGTGCCGTCGCCCCACAGCTCCAGGTAGTACGGCTTGTTCACGGCGAACATCACCCTGAACTCCGCCGTGATCGGGCCGGACTGGGCGGCGAAATCGGCGCGGGCAAAGGTGTTGACGCTGCCGCTCGTATCGTCTAGCTGGAGGCTCTTGTCGCTGGCGCTGGGCACATCGACCACGGCGACCGTGCCGCCGCCCGCATCAGCGACCCACCCCGCGGGCACGGAACCGGTGGCCGTGCTGTTGAACTGCTCGTTCAACAAGGTGGAGCCAGCCCCCGCCCCGTAAATTTCTACCTCGGTGATGCTGTTCCAATCGTTGCTTGAATTGCCGCGCCCCACCAGCCGCAGATAGCGCGCCGTCGCACTGGGCAAGTCATATGGTTCCAGATTCAGCGTGGCCCCGCTGCTGTTGACGTTGTTGAGAAGGGTAGTCCAGCTCGCGCCGTTATCTGAGAGCTGAACGTCAAATTGACTGCTGCGCTCGTTGCCCTTAAACCAGGCAACCCGAAGCTGAACCAGTGCTTGCGGCGTGCCCAAATCATACTGAATCCACTGGCCGCTGCCCTGTGCCGACCAGCGCGTGATCAGGTCGCCATCAAGCGTGTTGGATGGCGTGTTGGGCACTTGGAAGGTGCTGGCCGTCGTCCCGATCACGTCGAGGCGATTGCCGTCGCCGGAGCCGGGCGTGGGCGTGGGCGCGGGGGGCGTCGGCGTGGGGGGAGCCGTGCCCAGGCGACGGCTGAGCTGATCCAGGTAAAGCGACTGCGGGACGAGCGCGTCGCCGTTGCCGATGCCTTCGGTGAAATCCTGGGGGCTCGTGCCAAAATTTGTTGGCGTGTTCACGCTGATAGAACTGCCGCGCGTGCCGATCACGTAGCCCCAGCCCCACTGCCCGGATGTGAGACTGTTGCCGCTGTTGATCGAGTTGGTGTTCCAGAAGACCGACTGCGTCGTCGTCTGGCCGTGATCCTTGTTCGTGCCGGAGTCGCGATAGCGCGCTTCCAGACTCTCGTTGTCCAGCGTAAAGTTGTCAAAGAGGTTGGAGGGGCTGAGGTGCATGTGGAAGTCGCTCTTCAAGCTGCCGTCCTTGCCCGTGCTGTTGAGGATCACGTTGCCGCTGCTCCACATCGACTTGAAATCAAAGTTGTGGCGGCTGTGCTCGCCGATTGAGTCGCGAATGAGAGATTCGTTGCTGCGCAGCGTGTACATGTAGCCGTTGCCGCCGCCCCCCTCGTAAAGCGGCCGCGCAAAGTGCGTATCGGCCACCGTGACAAAGGCGGACTGATCGAGCAGCAGCATGTTGGAGTTGAGGTGCACGTTGCTGCTGTTGGCCGAAGGGCGATACGTCTCCACGCCCCGCACCCAGCTGTGCAGCGTGTGGTTGAGGCGAATGGCGTGCGAGCCGTGCACCTCATAAGCGCCCTTGCCCTCAGTTCGATAATCCTCGTGGCCGTAGCCACCCGTGGTGTTCTGTCGCCCGCCAATCGCCAAATCTTCAATGCCCACTTCGGAGAGATGCGGGTTGACTTTGTAGATGCGGGCGTTATCGCGCGTCTTGAGGAAGTAGCGCGTGGGCACGTTGATGGTGATCACGTTGCCGCTGATGGCCGTGATCTGGCGGTAGAACATCGTGCCCTTGTGCTTCTCCGGATACCACTTGTCCCCCATGTTGTGCTCTTGCGAGAACGCCGCCGTGGCGTCCGCACGCAGCACGATCCAATCGCCCACGCTGTAGCCGGAAGCGTCGCTCACGGGGATGTCGGTCGCCGGATCAAAGACATCGCTGGTGAGGGGGCGGACGGAAGACGGATTGACGCCATCATCTGCCCAGGAGGCAAGATTTTCATCCGGCGAGACCAGGATGATTTCCTGCTGACGGATCACTTTGTTGTCGTTGAAGATGCGCGTGCTCGGCCCATCGCCGCGTAGGACGACGTTGCTCTGGTTGAGGTGCAGAGCAAAGCGCTTGCCCGCCACGAGCGTCACTTTATACGTGCCGCTGGGCAGGTAGACAACGCCGCCGCCCGCGTTGCCCGCATCGTTGATCGCCTGCTGGATGGCCGCCGTGGCGTCGACAGCGCCCGTGTCGTCGGCGTTGTACGGCGCTTGGGTGACGTTGTAGGTGTTGCCAGATGGGTTGGTCGGAATCGGATCTTCGCCGTAGTGGTAGCCCGCGTAGGAAAAATCGTGCAGGAAGCGACCCTGGCCGTCCTTCTGGCCGGGCTGCCAATTGTCGGGGTAGAGCGCGCTGCGCCAGCTCGACTGGGCGTGCGTCAGCGAAAAGCCGAGCAGGAGCAGGGGCACGCATACAAGCAGGCCCAGCACGGAACGCCTCGAAAACATAGCCATGAGAACTCCTTCACAAGTGTGAGATGGGTGGGGCTTGGGTAAATTGGAGAGTGAGCACAACGAACGGGACGCCACGTGCAGCGCCTGTCGCCTAAAGGGGGAGAGACCACCAACGCTGGTTCCAATTTAGGCCGGGCGCGGACGTTTGTCAACCCGCGATTGCCAAGCGACACCCCGACGCGTGGTACATTCTTGATGCACCACGCGGCAAAGGTGCGTGGGCGCACCCTGCTCAAGCAGTGCGTGATCTTTGATTTTCGCGATTCGACCTGGCGCGACTGGGTTGGCATGACGCTTTTGTCCCCAAACCAAGATGCACCCCGGCCCGCCAACGCTGTGGACAAATCTTTGATTGTCGACTATGCTGATGGCCGTTGTTTCCCATCCACCCCAGCGAGTTGCCCCAGCGAGTTGCCCCAGCGAGAACACCCATGTCGACCATCATCGATCTGACCCTCCCCTTTCGCGACGGAATGCGCGGCGTGGGCATGACGCCCAACACTTCCGTCCAGAACGAAGGCTACAATACCACCGACCTCACCCTGTACAGCCACGCCGGCACGCACATGGATGCACCGCTCCACTTCATCGACGGCGCGCGCACGATTGACCGCGTCGATCTCGAAAAATGTGTCGGCGCGGCGTTCGTGGTGGACCTTTCGCACAAGCCACCCAACAGCCAAATTTCCGTGGAGGATTTGGCCGCGCAGGCGGACAAAATCACCCCCGGCACGCGGCTGCTGCTGCGCACCGATTGGGACGCCCACGCCGACGCCGACGACTACCGCACACACATGCCGCGCATTTCGGCGGAGCTGGCGCGCTGGCTGGCGGAGCGGGGCATCTACCTGCTCGGCGTGCAAACGCCCTCGGTGGCTTCTTTGCGACCGGAAAATCGCGACGAGCTGACCGAGGTGCACCGCATTCTGCTCGAAGCCGAGATTGTAATCGTTGAAGGGCTGGCCAACCTGCGCGACTTGCGCAACGAAATTGTCCACTTCACCGCCCTCCCGCTCAAGCTCGACGGCGTCGACGGCTCGCCCGTGCGCGCGATCGCGATTGATGGGGCGTGAGCGTCCCGACGCAGCCAAATCAAAAGTTAAGCAGAGATGATCAACGAAGGACGCGAAGAAGCGCGAAGCAAAGAGCGTTAGATTCTCTTCCTTCGTGCTCTTCGCATCCTTCGTTGATCGGTTTCTCGATTCTTATTCCAGCAGAAAGATTTTCCCATGATTCAGCACAAAATTGCCATCCTGCCGGGCGACGGCATTGGCAAGGAGACCATGCCCCAGGCGCTGCGCGTTCTGCAGGCGGCCACGCAGGCGACGGGCGTCGCCATCGAAACCGAGGAATTCCCGTGGGGCGCGGAGCACTGCCTCGAAACCGGCATCATGATGCCGGAGGACGGCATCGCTACGCTGCGGCGGTTTGACGCCATCTGGTTTGTCGCCGCCGGCCACCCCGATTTGCCCGACTATCGCGCGTCGTGGGAATTCGTCTTCGTCATCCGCAAGCAGTTCGCGCAATACATCAACCTGCGCCCCGTGCGCACCTTCGCGGGCGTGCCGACGCTGCTGGCCGATCAGTCCCACGAAGTCGACATGATGATTGTGCGCGAGAACAGCGAGGGCGAGTACGCCGGACCGGGCGGCATGGTGCATGTCGGCCAGCCGGGCGAGCTGGCGGTGCAGACCAACGTCTTTACGCGCATGGCCATCGAGCGGGCGGCCCGCTTTGCCTTTGAGCTGGCCCGCACGCGGCACAAGCACGTCACCAACGTGACCAAGTCCAATGCGATTTTGCACGGCAACGTCTTCTGGGACAAAGTCGTCGAGGAGGTGGCGGCGGACTACCCCGATGTTGAGCACAGCCTGCTGCTCGTCGACGCGTCGACGATGAAGTTTATCCAGTCGCCCAGCCAGTTCGACGTGATCGTCACCACCAACCAGTACGGCGACATTCTCAGCGATCTCGGCGGCGCGATGGTGGGCAGCATCGGCCTCTCGACGAGCAGCAACCTCAACCCCACGCGGGAGTACCCGTCGATGTTCGAGCCCGTCCACGGCTCCGCGCCGGACATTGCCGGTCGCGGCGTGGCCAATCCGATTGCGACGATTTTGGCTGGCGCCAACATGATGGAGCACCTGGGCGAACACGAGGCCACATCCAAAATGCGCCGCGCCGTCGAGGGCGCGCTGGCGGACGGCGTCAAGACGAGCGATCTGGGCGGCAGCGCATCGACGACGGAGATGGCCGAGGCGGTCATCGAGCGAATACAGCGAATGTAAAATCAAGAGAAAAATTTTTGGACGCGGAACTGCGCGCAAGCACGCGGATTTCGCTCGTGGCGGTGCCGACATTATTCTAACCCTCGCTGCCACAGGAAAGGGAATGGCTCCCCTCCCCCACCGTGGGAGAGGGGCTGGGGGTGAGGGCCGCATCGTTTCTTCCTCTGATCCGCGTCCTTCCGCGTCCTTCCGCGTCCAAATTCTTACTGCACGATCCTACGATTCGCCGCTACAATATCCCTGCAATCCAACCAACCCTTCCACAAACTTGACACCCATGACCCACAACCCTTTTCTTTCCGTCGATCAACAGATAATCGGCGACATCTACACCTCGTCCGAAATTATGGACAACCTGACCACGCTCACCGACGACTTTGGCTCGCGCTTTGGCGGCACGGAGGGCGAGCGCCAAGCGGCCGAGTTTATCGAGGCCAAGTTTAAGGAATATGGCCTGCAAAACGTCAAGCGCGAGCCGATTGAGTACATCGGCTGGCGGCGCGGCGAGACCACGCTCGACATCATCAGCCCGGTTCAAAAGTCGATTCCCTGTATTTCGCTGCCCCACTCGCCGCCCACCGATCTGGAGACGACGCTCGTGGACGTGGTCGACGGCGGCCCCGCCGACTTTGAAAAGTACGGCGACGCCATCGGGGGCAAGATTGCGATGGTCAACAGCAAGACGCAGCCGCGTGGCAGCAATCGCTGGGTGCACCGCAGCGAGAAGTACGGGCGCGCGATGCTGGCGGGCGCGTCGGCCTTTATCTTTGTCAACCACTACCCCGGTTATGGCCCCGCCACCGGCTCCATCGGCGACAACGACGCCGGGCCGATTCCCGCCATCTCGGTCTCCTACGAGGATGGCGCTTACCTGCAGCGGCTGCTTAAACGTCATGGCGAGGTGAAGCTGCGCATCCGCAGCACGGACGAAATCGAGCCGATGATTTCGTGGAACGTGATGGGCGATCTCGTTGGCACGAGCGACAGCGCCGAGCTGGTGATGCTCGGCTGCCACTACGACGGCCACGATATTTCACAGGGGGCCAACGACCCGGCGTCGGGCGTAGTGGCCGTGATCGAGGCGGCGCGGGTGCTGGCCCAGCACGCCCCGCCCCTGCCCCACAGCGTGCGCTTCCTGCTTTGGGGCGTCGAGGAAATTGGACTGCTGGGCTCGCACGATTACGTGAAGCAGCACGCCGACGAGCTGGACAACATCCGCTTCTACTACAACATGGACGCCGCTGGCGGCGGGCGATCCAAAGATGTCGTGCTCAACGAGTGGCCCGATTTGGAGCCGATCTTCGAGGGCTGGCAGGAGCAGATGGCGCTCGACTTCCAGGTCGGTGAGTCGGTGAGCGCCCATTCGGACCATTTCCCCTTTATGATGGCGGGCGTCCCCACCGGCGGCATGGAGCCCGTGGCGCGCGATTTGAGCGGCCGCGGCTATGGCCACACCCGCTACGATACGCTCGACAAGCTGGAAATTCGCACCCTGCGCGAGGCCGCCGCCCTGGCCGCGCGGCTGGCCCTGCGCATTGCCAGCGCCGAAGCGTGGCCCGCGTCGCGCCGCAGCGAGGCCGAGGTCGCCAACGTCTTGGACAAGCCGCAGTATCAGGAAGAGCGCGCGATCATGGCCAAAATTGCCGAGCACGTGGCGGCGCAGCAGAGGTAGCCAGCCGGCACGAGCGGTGGAAATTACCCGTTTTTGGTATGACCCCCGCTTTTGTGGAATAATATACGCATGGCTACCTCGACAGTTTCTGCCAACCCTTCCAACGAGCCCACGACGCTTACCCAAAATCCGCTCAGCGAGCGCGAGATGGATGTCGCGCAGCTGCTGGCGACGGGTGCGAGCAACGCCGAAATCGCGCGTGGTTTGACCATCACCGCCAACACGGTCAAGGTGCACCTGCGCAACATCTATGAGAAGCTGGAGGTCAACAGCCGCACCGAAGCCTCGATGCGACTGGTCGAGCGCGGCTGGCTGAGCGTGCCGGGCGTCGATGCGGCGGGCACGACCCTGCCCGCGACCGTGCCCGCCCCCCTGGCCCCCGCCCGCAGCGTGCCCGCCCCGCCGCCGCTGGCGGAGCTGCCGGTGCGGCCCACGCCCTGGCAGCGCGCCCTGCTGCTGGCCATCCTGGCTACCCTGCTGGCGCTGCTCGTCGTGCCCGCCCTGCCGCGCGCGCGCACGCTGGCGCTCTCTCCAACCGATCTGCTCAGCGAACGCGCGCGCCCCGTTACCAGCGCGCCACGGGTCGACAGCGAAGGCCGCTGGGTCGAGATCACGCCGCTGCCCAACGCCCGCACCCGCGCCGCCGCCACCCTTTCCGGCGAGACCATCTACGTGATCGGCGGCGAGGATGCGGACGGCAAACTGCTGGACGGCGTCGCCACGTATGATCTGGCGGGCGATGGCTCCTGGCAGCGGCTGGCGGGCGGCGCGCTGCCCTTGCCGCTCTCCAATGCGGCGGCGGCCACCCTGGACGAGGCTCTCTTTGTGGCGGGCGGCACGTTTGTCGAGGAGGCGGAGACGGGTGTGGAAGCGGGCGTGGAAGCAGATGCGGATGCGCTGGGCTTTAGCGACACGCTCTGGCGCTTGACGCCGGAGACGGCGGGCGACGGCTGGGCAACCTTTGCCACGTTGCCCACGGGTGGGCTGGCGGGCGCGGCCCTCGTCGCGGACGACAAAGCGCTTTACCTGATCGGCGGCTGGGACGGCCAAGCCATGCACAACGAGGTGTGGCGCTTGGCGGGCGACAACAGCGCGCGCTGGGAGCTTGTGACGCAGCTCGATGCGGGCCGCGCCTTCCTGGGCGCTGCGCTGGTCGATGGGGTGCTCTACGTCGTCGGTGGCCACGACGGCGCGCGCCCGCTTGCAACGGCTGCTGCCTACCATCTGGCCGACAACCAGTGGCAGACGCTGCCCTCTTTGTCCACGCCGCGGGCGGGCCTTGCCCTCGCCTACGACGCGGACGGCTCGACGATTTGGGCGCTGGGCGGTGGCTGGTCACAATCGATTGCGACCCAGGAAAAGCTGAGCATCAGCCGGAACGACAATCAAGCGTGGATCGGCATTCAATCGCCGATCGAGGGTCCCTGGTACGGCCTCAGCGCCGTGGCTTACGAAGGGCGGTTGCACCTAATTGGCGGCTGGAGCGGCGATTACCTTGACCAGCACCTCCAGTACCAAAGTTCGGGGCGCTTCTACCTGCCCGTCATTAGCAACGATTAACTCAGCCTATCCCCGGCAAGCAAAGTCAGCGTTGGACTGGTTTCTGGCTCCGGGCCTCTCCTTTTTGGATCATCCGCTCATGCCCCGCATTTTGACAACTTGGCGCGCAGGACGCACGCGTTTGCAAGCCAGCCCCATCTGGAGCGTCGCGGTGAATGAAGTGCGCCGCTTGCCCTTGCTCGTGGTCGGCATTCTGATTGCGTCGCTGGCCTACGCCATCTTTCAGGTTCCCTACAGCATCGCCGCGGGCGGGCTAACGGGGGTGGCGATTCTCGTCAATCGCTTTACGGGCTGGCCGGTGGGGGTGCAGTATTTTATTTACAACTTACCCATGCTGGTGCTGGGTTTCTTCTATCTGGGGCGCTGGCCTTTTGTCCTGCGCACGCTGCTGGGCGTGGCGCTCTTTTCATTTGCGTCCGAGCTGATTTTGCGCTATGCGCCGATGTACTTGGACGAGTGGCCCATTACGGACAACGTGCTGTTGAGCGCCGTCTACGCGGGGCTGGTCGGCGGCATTGGCGGTGGGTTGCTCTACCGCGCCGGGGCCACAATGGGCGGCACGGGCATTTTGGGGCGCGTGGTGCAGCTCAAGACGGGGATTCCGTTGAGCACGGTCTTTCTTTACACGGATGGAGGAATCGTGCTGGCGGCAGGTGCCATCTTTGGCTGGGAGCTGGCGCTCTATGCCATGTTGACGCTGCTGGTGTGGGGCGCGGCGGCAGATTACGTGCTGGAGGGGCCAAGCCGCGCGCGCACGGCCACCATCATCACCAACCGCCCCCAAGCGGTGACGCAGCAGATATTTGAGCAACTAGACCGGGGAGTAACGTACTGGGAAGTCAAGGGCGGCTACCGGGACGAGCCGCGCACGATGATCCTGTGCGCCGTCTATCGTCCCCAGGTTCGCGATCTGCGCCGCGCCGTGGCCGACGCCGACCCGGAGGCCTTTGTCGTGATCGGCGTCTCGCAGCAGGCGCTGGGGAGCGGCTTTCTGCGGCTAAACAGCTGAGCAGCTTGGTCGGATTCAAAAGCTCGCAGTATTCAACATCTCACGGTATTCAACATCTCACGGTATCCAACATCTCACGGTATCCAACATCTCACGGTCGCGTAAATTACCGCAGCTTGTCCCCGCGGTGAAATTTGCTGCGAATCTCCTCGAAGCGGTTGCGATTCGCGCCTAAATCCGCATACCCCTTTTGCGCCGCGCTGCGGCCGTGGATCAGGCTCGCTTCGTCGTCGAAGTAGAATTCCACATCGTCTGCAAACTTGAAAATTCGCGAGCGAAACTCGACGTGCAGGTGATTGGCCTGCTCCCGCACGATTGTCGCCCGCGGCATCTCGCTGATGATCTGGCGCAGACGCGTTTTGGCCTCGCCCGTGCTTTCGCTGTAGTAGATGGGCTGCACGCGAAAATCTTCGCGCGCCTCCTGCGTGCTCACGCAGTTGGGCGAATCGGGACAGGGCGGGAAGGTTTTGGTTTGCGGATCAAAGCTCGAAGTGGCCATGGATACTTTCTGGGTTGGAGCCAGCCCTTTGGCTAGCGGGTTAAGTCGTTGGGTTGTCCGCAGTTACCAGCAGCAGATACCAGCAGCAGATACCAGTTGCGGCACGCGTTCGCGTTTGGCTTTCCCACCACTTCGCCGTTATATTGGAAAGAAACCTCTCGCCACCAAGGGCGGGACGTGGTAGACTGCGTGCACGATTTCACAAATTATCGCTCAAAAAGCCGCTGCAAACAACTTCGCAGGGTCGCCCGTTTACCGCAGACCATGCTATCTCGTTGACAATTCATGTCCCATTCCCCCTTGCCCTGGCAGCTTGTTTCAATTGAAGAGTATGCCCGCCCCACCGAGCCAACTTCCGAAACGGTGCTGCTCAACCTGCGCGATCAGCGGCTGGCGCTTCAGCGCTGGCTGCGCGCCCGGCTGCGCAGCGAGGAAGAGGAACACAAAGCACCGGAGCTGCGGTCGGCGCCCCAACGCCTGCTCAACTGGGCCGCTCCCGAGCCGCAGTGGTCCACGCTCTACCAGGATGCCCTGGACGACGCGCTGGGCGATTGGCTGGCGCAGGATGAGCGCGAGGCGGGGGTGCGCGTGGTGGTGGATGCGCCCTTCAACCATCTGGACGAGGCGGTGGCAGCCTGGGGGCAAGCCCACGATTTTGTGCGGATCGAGCCGCCCCCCATTGATAAGCTCTTGAGCGGGGGCGGCCAGTGGCTGGAACACTGGCTCGGCCAAACGCTCCAGTTTGATGATCACGACGCGCCCACCGCGCGCTTCGTCCTGCCCCACCTGCACCGCTGCTACCTGCGCCACCACGACGGATTGACGCTGATGCGCCAGCTGCTCGACAATCTTTTCAAGCGCCCCTACAGCGGGCTGATCTTCTGCGACAGCTGGTCGTGGGCCTATCTGTGCAACGTCCTCAATCTCAGCTCGTTCTTTGATCACGTGCTGACGCCCTGTGCGTTTGATGCCGACGCCCTGGCGCACTGGTTTACCGAGCTGAGCCAACAGTCGCCGCCTAGTCGATACGTCTTTCGGCAGGCGGACAACGGCAAGCCCGTCCTCGCCTACAAGCACGCGGAACAGGACGATTCGCCTTCACCCGGCGGGCAGGGCGAAACCGGCGAACGCTCGGATTTCTTAACCTACATTGCCACGCGCAGCCGCGGCAATCCCGGCATTGCCTGGGCGCTGTGGCGATACAGCCTGCGCGTGGCGAGCGATGAGCAGGTGGCCGATAAGGTGCAGGAGGCGGCCGAATCCGACCACGGCACAACGGTGTGGGTGACGCCCTGGGAGCAGCTCGACCTGCCCTCGCTGCCGCCCCACCCCAGCACGGAAGAAGCCTTCGTGCTCCACGCGCTGCTCATCCACGGCGGCCTGCCCGGCACCGTGCTGCCGACGCTGATTCCTTTTTCGCCATCGGCTATTATCGAGGTCGCTCAGGGGCTGAAGCGACGCGGCGTGATCGAGCAGGTGGGCGAGCTGGATGAGCGCACGCAGACGACCAAGCGCTGGCGCGTCCACGTGCTGGCTTACTCCAACGTGCGGGCATTTCTAAAAAACGAGGGGTATTTGATGGATGGGCTGTAGACAACCTGCTGCTTTTCTGCACACAGTTTCTCCACATAGTTTCTGCACATAACTTGAAAGCAACAAAAATCAACCATGCTCAATAGAGAGACAATCGGGGGGGTCGGCATTCAGCAGGACGGCGTGCCGGACGTGATCAACACCCTCGGCAGCCCCTCAATCACGCAGACCGCCACGCAGACCGCCACGCAGACCGCCACGCAGACCGTAACGGCAACGCAAACGGCAACGCAAACGGTGACGGGCAACCAAATCTCCAGGGCAACGCGAAGCGCAGACGGTGCGCAATCCGCTGGCGAAGCGGTGGGCAATATGGCGGCGGATAGCGCCGACCAAATTCAGGATATTCTGGTCGAATTTCAGAAAATTCAGTTTGGGCAAATTTTATTTATCGTCATTCTGGCGATTATCGTAACGTGGCTGCTGCGTCGCTTTTTGATTTGGCTCTCCAACCAGGTGCAGAGCCGCTTCCGCTTCCACATCCTGCCGCTGATTCCCATTCTGCGCATCCTGATCGTGCTGTTTACCATTTATTTGGTGGCGACGCGTCTGGTCGATTTTAGCGCCATCTCGCCCTCCAACGTCTTCGCCGTGCTCGGTGCAGCCAGCGTAGCGATTGGCTTTGCCTTTAAGGATTACGTCAGCAGCATGATTGCGGGCATTGTGGCGCTCTACGAGCGCCCCTATCGCATCGGTGATTGGATCGAAATTGACGGTGATTACGGCGAGGTGCAGGCCCACGGCGTGCGCGCCGTGCGCATCCTCACGCCGGACGATACGGTCGTCAGCATCCCCCACCAAAAAATGTGGACGGAAAACATCGCCAACGCCAACGATGGCCAGCGCGAGCACATGTGCGTCGCCGATCTCTACCTCCACCCCGAACACGACGCCCGCCTCGTGCGCCAAAAGCTGCTGGACATAATCGCCACCAGCCCCTACACCCAGCTCAACGCCACCCGCACCGTGATCGTGCTCGAAAAGCCGTGGGGGACGCACTACCGCCTCAAAGCCTACCCCATCGACGGGCGCGACGAATTCCAGTTCATCAGCGATCTCACCGTGCGCGGGCGCGAGGCCCTGGCCGAACTGGGCGTGCGCCACGCCGTCGCCCCCGCCGTGGCCGATATGTCGTCGAATTCGGGCGCGGGCGGCACGTCGACGTAGGTTGCTTATTGCTTATTGCTTTGGCAAGCGGAGGCTGATGGGCCTTTCCATCACGGATTCGTTGTTACGCGCTTGAAGACGATGCCCTCTTTGGCAAAGATAGCCACCGTCGTGCCCACGCCGCGCTGGTAGACAGTCGGCTCAGTCGCCAGCGCCCAGCGCGGCTCGTCCGGCAGCAGCTCCAGCCCCCACGACAAATTGATCGTTTCCGCATCCGCGGGCTGCATTCCCTCCGTCCACAGCGCCACCTCCCCCGGCGCCACCTTGATTGCCGCCCGCATATCCCAATCCGAGGGGCCGGGCACGCGGCCACCGGAGTTGTCGTGGTACACGATGTGAAACTCCGCTGCCTCGACGTCCGAAAAGAGCTTGAGATACCGTGCCAGAAAGTCGATCTTTTCGGCGTCGGTGGCAAACTCGCTGCTGCGCGTATCGGTCGTCAAATCTATGTCGCGCTGTGTATCTATGTCGCGCTGTGTATCCACCGTGTTTGGCCCAACCACCTGGCACGCGGTTAGCAACGCAACCGCCATCCACAAAAAACAAAAGCGCTTCACACCGGCTCCTTTGGGTAGATTTATACGCAGAGCAATCAGCAAAGAGCTGCTCGCCAACTTTCTTCCTTCGTGCCCTTCGTTAATTACTTCTTTCACCATATTTCTATTCTCGCGGAATTTCCGTTTCCCACCAAATTCGCTATACTGCTCCCCACCAACAATTTCGCCGACTTGCTTCGCCATGCCCAATCCGCCCGCCAATCCACCCTTCGTGCTCGCCCTCGATGTCGGCACCTCCGCCACCCGCGCGCTGCTTTTTGGCGGCGACGCGCAACTCGTGCCCGGCTGCGTCGCTAGCCTGCCCAATCGCCTGCGCCACACCGCCGACGGCGGCAGCGAATTTGATCCGCAGCACCTGCTCGAAAACGCCGTCGCCGCCGTGGACCGCGCCCTCGATCAGGCAGCCGCGGCGTTGGGTGATCTCGCGGCGCCGTCCACCGCGATCCGGGCCGTGGCCGTCGCTACCTTTGCGGGCAATCTGCTTGGCGTTGACGGCCACGGCAGGCCGCTTACGCCCGTCTACACCTACGCCGACACGCGCGCGGCGGACGCTGTCTCGGCGCTCAAGCGCGAGCTGAGCGCGGACGAACTCGCCGCGTCCCACGACCGCACGGGCTGCCTGCTGCACGCGGCCTACCTGCCCGCGCGCTTCCGCTGGCTGGCCGCAACGCAGCCCGATTTGCTGGACGCCGTTGCCGAGTGGATCACCATCGGCGACTATCTGCGCCGCCACTTCTGCGGCGCGCGCGGCGTCAGCCTCAGCCTGGCCTCGTGGAACGGGCTGCTCAATCGACGTGAGTTGATGTGGGACGAGGCGTGGATCGAGCGGCTGCCCGTGCGGCGCGAGGCGCTGCCGCCGCTGGTCGATGCGAACGACACGGCATTTTTGCAGACGCCGTGGTCGGGCCGCTGGGGGGCGCTGCGCGCGGCCGCCTGGCTGCCCGCCATCGGCGACGGCGCGGCGGCCAATCTCGGCAGCGGCGCAGATGGCACAACGCCCGATGGCGTCCACCAAATTGCGCTGACCATCGGCAGCACGGCGGCCATGCGCATGGTGGTCGAGCCGGACATCGAGCGCGTGCCGGATGGGCTGTGGCTCTACCGCGTCGATGCGGCGCGCGGGCTGCTCGGCGGCGCGACGAGCGAGGGCGGCAACGTCTACGGCTGGCTGCGCGGCCTGCTCGGCTGGCCGGACGAAGATGCGCTCTCCCACGACCTCACCGCGCCGCTGCTGGCGAGCTCTTCCACCACGCGCTCGCCCGCGGCCCACGATCTCACGGTGCTGCCCTTTGTCGCGGGGGAGCGCGCCCCCGGCTGGCGCGCCAACGCCCGCGCCACAATCCACGGCCTCGCGCTCGATACCACGCCTTTGGATATTTTGCAGGCCACGCTCGAAGCCGTCGCCTACCGTCTGACGCTAATCCAACGGCGCATCGTGGCCCACCTGCCGCCGGATGCGTCGTATCGCATTATGGCGGGCGGCGGCGCGCTGCGGCGGTCGAGGGCGTGGCGACAGATTTTGGCCGATGCGATGGGCTACCCCATTGTGGCGCTGGACGAGGACGAAATCACTGGGCGCGGGCTGGCGCTGCTGGCCTTGGCGCAAATCCACGCCATCGACGGCGTCGCCGCGCTGCCGCCGCGCATTGGCGAAACGCACGAGCCCCACGCCGCACACCACGCCCTCCACCGCGCACGGCTGACGCAGCAGATCGCGCTCTACAACCGAGTGATGGCATAGCGGCATACAGCATCACCGCCCAACAGTGCTTTACGGTAAAGCGAGCTCTAGACAACCCTCATCTACAAGGAGAACCCCATGAACATCGACCGACAGGCCTACGAACGACAAGCGACGGAGCAGATGGACGCGTGGCAGGCACAGATCGACGAGCTGCGCGACAACCCCGGCCCCGTCGTCGACAGCCGACACGGCGCGCAGACGGAGCTGGACAAGCTGCAGGGCCAGCTCGAAATTGCCCGGCAGCAGCTCTTGGACATGGTCGCCGAGGAAAATGGCGACGGCTGGGACTTGCTGCGCGACGGGATGGAGCAAAAGTTGGAGATGCTGCGCAGCTCGTTCGACGACAAGACGGACGACACGGTTGCGGTGTAACCAGTTGCGATGTAACCGGTTGCGGTGTAGTAGCAAAGCGAAGCGCTGCTTCGCCCCTCGCGAAGCAGCGCTTCGCTTTACGTGTGAGAAACACCTATGCGATCCGATTTAGACCAAGTAATGGCCGCGCGCGACCTCGACGCGCTGCTCGTCATGGGCGACAGCGAGGGCAACACCGTGATGCAGTACCTCACGGGCGGCGGCCACCTGGAGCGCGCGCTGATCGTCCACCGGCGCGGCGGCCCGACGACGCTGATCCACGGCGGCATGGAGCGCGATACGGCCCGCGACGTGGCGGAAGAGGTCGGCTTCGCGCTCGTCAACCGCGACGAGCGCTACAACAGCTACACGCTGCTCGAAAAGCACGGCGGCGATCAGCTCGCGGCCAACGTCGATTACTACACACAAGTTATCCAGGACTTTGAGCTCAACGGGCAGCTTGGCGTCTACGGCCTCTACGATGCGGGCGCGGCCTACGCGCTGCTGACGGCGCTGCAGGCTCACCTCGACAGTGAGCATATCGAGACTAAAATCGTCGGTGAGTTTGGCACTTCGCTCTTTGAAACGCTGCGCCAGACCAAGGACGACCGCGAGCTGGCGGCGATGCGCGAAGTCGGCGAGCGGACGGGCCGCGTGGTCGACGAGGTGAAGGCGTTTATTCAGACGCACGCGGTCGACGGCGACGAGATCGTCATCCGGGATGGTGGCGAGCCGCTGACGATTGGCGACGTGAAGGCATTTATGCGCGAGCGCTTCCAGGCTTATGGGCTGGACGACGGCGGCGCAACCATCTTTAGCCAGGGCCGCGATGCGGGCGTCCCCCACAATCGCGGCGATGCCAACATGCCGCTGCGCCTCGGCCACGCCATCATCTTCGACATCTTCCCCCGCGGTGACTCCGGCTACTACCACGACCTGACGCGCACCTGGTCGCTCGGCTACGCGACGGACACGGTGCAGGCGGCTTACGACCAGTGCCGCGAGATTTTTGAGCGCGCCGTCGAATCGGTAAAGGTGGGCCAGCGCTGCCGCGATTTGCAGATGATGACCTGTGAATTTTTCGAGGCGCACGGCCACCAGACAACAATGAGCAATCCGGGGACAAGCGAAGGCTACGTCCACTCGCTCGGCCACGGCCTGGGGCTGGATATCCACGAGACGCCGCGCCTCTCGCAGGCCGCGCTGGAAAGCGAAGTGCTGCAACCCGGCCACGTGGTCAGCGTCGAGCCGGGGCTCTACTACCCGGAGCGGGGCTTTGGCGTGCGCGTGGAGGACACCGTCGCCTTGAACGAACAAGGCGAGCTGCTGACGCTGTCGCTGTCGGCTTACGAGCTGGTCGTGCCAATGCCGCGGTGGCCGGGCAGCAACCTATAGGTGCTGCTCAAGAGATGCTCCGAAGTAGCGTGAGTCGGTGGAGCCGTCAACATTTGTCACCCCGCTGGGAACCCGGGCGACCAAGATGGATTCCCGTGGAAACGGGAAAGACGACAAGATTACCCGATCTCGAATCCCCGGGAGAACGCCGTCTCACTCCGAAAGTCCACTCAGGAACTCCTCGGTCGCGCTCGCAATCTGCACCCACTGCGCTTCGGGCGAAATGGTCGCCGCGTTGTCGCCGCTCTGCGGGCCATACGAGCCAAACTGAGCGTGATTGCCCCCCTCAATCTCGACAAAGAGCGCATCGTCCGGCAGATTGGCGCGCGATTCGGCAATGTCCGCTGGCGTGGCCAGCCCATCACGCGAGGCGGAGATGGAAAGCACTCGAATAGGCTCCTCCTTGAGCGCATCGCCTGCTGGATAAGAAGCCCAGAAGACAATTCCCTCAATAGCTGAATGATTGGCTGCGTAGCTCGCCGCGGCCACCCCGCCCAGCGAGTGGCCACCGACCGCCCAATGCTCTACTTGCGGATGCTGCTCGATGACGGCGTCTGCGGCGCTGACGTTGAAAAAGGCGAGATTGAGCGGCGCGGAAACCAGCGCAACCAAATAGTCCTGCGCCGCAATTTCCTCTGCCACCGGTGCATAGGCTCGGTAGTCCACAAAGCCGCCGGTGTAGAGAATCAGGCCCGTCGAGTTGGGGCTGTCGTCGGCGCGACCTGTTGATTCGAAGACGATATTGCCCTCCCCCCGAGTGACCGTGACTTCCCCCGTAGATTGCAGCGCCTGCAGCGCCGTCGCCGTGGGCAGGCGAACGGCCTGTTGATAGTAAATTGCGCCCGCCACCGTCGCGCCCACCAGCACAATTGCCACCGCGATGGCGACTCGTCTCCAGGGAATACGCTTCATTGATTGGCCTCGTTTGTTAGATAGTGTCTCAATACTTTACAAAAAAGTGTAGTGGCTGCATCCTAGGCTGTGGGTGCGGCCACCCCTTGCGTCCGCCTGACTTTCCCAACTGCTTTTGGAGAACCCTAACTATGGCTGTGTATCGCACAAAACACGTTTTGTTTGTATTTATTATCCTTTGCAGTGCGCTTTCGCTGCTGATATCGCCGAATCCGGTGCTGGCTGCACCAAAGCCGCTGCCCGGTCCATCGACCATCGCGACGCTTTTCTCGCAAGATGTTGATCTTCCCGATTTCGCCCCCTTTGCCGCCGACGGTGAAGCTTTCACCCTGTCGCTGCCCGACACGTGGGCGAGCCGCGCCCTGCCTTGGGTGGAAAACGATCAAGAGGTGGGTACGCTCGTCGCGGCCTCGCCCGATTTGCCCGCTTTCTACGACGGCTGGGAAACGCCTGGCCTCGTGGTTGCCGTCTCGCGCTCGCTTACGGACGAACGTGCCCTCGACGCGCTCCTGGCCCAATATGTACGTGGCTTTCTGGCGGAGTGCGCCCAAATTGATAACGAGGAATCGTCCAATGATTTGGGGCGGGAAGAAGAAGCTGTTGTCTATGCCACCCAGACGCGGTTTGGCGGGGATTGTGCGGGCACGGAGGCGGAGGGCTATGTCATTGCGGCCACGCCGGAAAGCGGCGACTATCTGCTCTTTATTCTAGCCAAGCGTGTTGGAGAGTTTGATGAGGAAATTCTCAGCTACGCTCTGGAATCGCTAGTGGTCGGCGATCTGTCGCCGCTCTCTACCGCGCTCGATGTGGAAGCCTTCCTGGAAGCCGCTCCGCGACAGGAGCGCGAGCCAGCGGCTGGCACAGACGACGCGGCCCAGCGACGGCGCGATCGCGGCATCAGCGGCGTGGACCGCCAAGCCTCAGTGGCAAGCTCGCGGAGAAGCATCTCATCGGCCAGCGGCACGCTGGCCGATGAGATGCTGGCGCTGGCCAATGCAGATGACTTTGAGGGGGCACTTGCGCTCTTCGAGGAGGCGCTGGCAGCGGATGAAACGCTGGTGCTCGAGCGATCATCGGAGATTGCCGTCACGCTGGAGGAGGTGGGCGGCGCGGCCTACAGCAACGGCGATTACGAAGAAGCGCTGGCTTGGTATGGGCGGGCCATCGAATTTGATTCGACCTACATGCGTGCCTATCGAGACCGCGCTTTGGCTTATACGCAGCTGGGTGAGTACGAAGAGGCCATCGCCGACTACACCACGGCCATCGAACTCGACGAGGCCGGTTACGACTACACCTACGTCTACGCCGAACGCGGCGCGCGCTACCTTGATCTCGGCGAATATGAGCTGGCGATTGAAGATTTTACCATCATCATTGAGCAGGATGCGGCCTGGTCCTACATCTACGCTCAACGCGGCCAGGCTCGCGTAAACTTGGCGCTCTACGAAGAGGCCATCGAGGATTTGACCGCCGCCCTCGACCAAGCGGAAGAGGACGCTGACTACGAGTGGGTCTACGCCAATCGCGGCTTTGCCTACACCCAGCTGGGTGAATACGACGCGGCGCTCGACGATTTTGCCGCCGCCATCGAGCTCGACCCCAACTACACCTACGCTTACGACTGGCGGGGCTTTGACTACATGCAGCTGGAGCGCTGCGCAGAGGCCATCGATGATTTTACCGAGGCGCTGGCGCTGGACGAGGCCGGGTATGATTACAAATGGGTCTATGCCAACCGCGGCTACTGCCAAATCGAGCTCGGCGACTATGCGGGGGCCATCGACGACCTCTCCCAGGCCCTCGATCTCGATCCCGGCTACGCCTGGGCCTACCAGCAGCGCAGCCGCGCTTACGGCGCGCTTGAGCAATATGACGAAGCGCTGGCTGATTTGACAACCGCCACAGAGGTGGCGCCGGAGAACGCCAGCGCCTGGAACAGCCTCTGCTGGTGGAGCAGCCTCTACGGTTTTGCTGATCAAGTGGTGGACGACGCCTGCGAAGAGGTCATCGCCCTGGCCGATGCGGAAAATCTGCCCTTCTACCGCGACAGCCGCGGCCTCGCCCGCGCGCTCACCGGCGATGTCGAGGGGGCCATCGAGGATTTTGAGGCCTTCCTGAGCGAAGTGGACGCCGCCGAGATGAGCGAGCTGTACGACCTGCGCGAATCATGGGTCGAGCGGCTGGCGGCGGGCGACGAGCCCGCTCAGATTTTTGATGCGGAGATGATTGAAATTTTGCTCAACGAGTAGGTCTCTCTCTATGCCACGCGCCGGTTGCTGCCGTTGATGACTCACGTTACGTGCCATCTCGGCGGTATGGGCACGCCACGGCGTGCCCATACCGCCGAAAACGGCTGCTCGACTGCGTGACGTAAATGAATAATTGTCCACGGGCGAGCAGGCCCGGCTTTTTTGAAAAAGCCGGGCCTGCTCGCCCGCGCATGTTTTTGGGGGTCGGCCTCTTTACAAAAATATGTAGTGAATGGCCGGTACGCTGCGAGGTGTTGCCGGCTTGCGCCAATATGCGACAGAGCAAGATGAAGATTGACCGAGAGCCGTTCAGTTAGAAGAGGGACAAAACATGAATTGGGAAGCTCACAGTCCAAAATATAATCCAAACCGTAGCCAGCCCGCGCTCGCCAGCCGCCTGCCCTGGCTGGCGGCGCTGCTGGTGGCGCTCGTCTTTGCGCTGCTGCCTACCCGCGCGATCTACGCCCAGGCAACTGCGCCGACCGACGTGACGCCGCCCTCCGGCGAAGTCGTCTACCCGGAGTGGCTGCTCGGCGAGTGGGTGACGTGGCGCGAGACCGAGGAGCGCTGGGTGCGCCACAACGCCGACGGTACTTACGACGCGACGATCTACAGCTACCAGACGGGCGAGACCAACACCTACAGCGGCGCGTGGTGGGTGGAGGATAACTACTACTACTTTGCCTCCGGCGTCGATTCACCACCGGACTACCACATCAACCCGCCGAATTACGATCCCACCGGCAGCGATGCTGGCGGCGCTCCCGGCGACAACGATCCCGGCGACGATGAGAATCCCGCGCCCGGCGAGCCCATCATCGACGAGACACCGATTTTTCTGCCGCTCATCAGCCAGAGCGGGGCGGTCGTTGTCTCGGCGGCGGCAGCCATCACCGGAACTGTCCCCATGCCCGCCGCCTTCGTGCCCGTCGATTGGACAAATGCAGCGGGGCTGGCGAGCGCTGTGCCCGTGGCGGAATCCAGCGTGCAGGCCGCGCAGGAGGAGGAGTACCCCGATCCCGGCAGCCTGCTGGGCCCCCGTCGCGAACCGTTCTACATGGAGCGCCCCACCGACGATTCGTTCCGTGTCGCGGGCAACTGGCTGGGGCCGCAATCCATCTTATACATGCGTCCAGACAGCAACGGCATCACCATCGACCAAGGATTGTACTTCGTCGGTCGCTGGAGCAGCTGGAACGCCGGCACGTCTACCACAACGGTTTACGACTTGCGCCGGGACGGCACTTACGAACTCACGGCGGAGAACATTTTCGAGCGCACCGAAATTACCGTCAGCGGCACGTGGTCGTTCGGCGACGGCCAGTTCACGCTGAGCGATGGTGGCGACGGCGCGCCCCTGACGCAGTATTACGCTGTGACCAGCCGCGGCTACTTTCATTTCCTGGACGAACCGTTTGAGGGTGGGTATCCAGACGGCCTGCTCATGGTGCGTTCGAGCGCGCCCTCGCTGGGCGATGATGATCCTTTCGTCGGCCAATTCACCGGCGACGGACTGACGCTGCAGGTGGTGAAGATCGGCAGCGGCTACGAGGCCGACATTGTCTACGAAGGGCAACTTCTTGAGACGCAGGTCAGCGTCGTGGAGGGGCAGCTGCACGTGCTTGCGCCCGCGGCGGACGAGGATGAGCCAATTGTGCTGGCCGCCGATTTTAACGGCTTGCGCGTGGTCGACGATCCCGCTGCTTTCTATTTGGCCCCTGATTTCTTGCACAAAGTCGCTGCGCAGCCGCTGCCCAACCCCACCGGCATCGCGGGTCGTTGGGTCAGCGACAGCGATTCCGACGCGCTGGTGAACGTTTACTTCCCCGGCGGCGAGTACCTCAACCTCACCAGCAGCGGCCAGATTGGCAGCGGCCAGGTGCTCGGCACAACGGCAGAGACGATGACCATCGATCCCTACTGCGACGAAGCCTACGAGCGCACGACCTACCTGGTGGGCAACCAGATGGTGACGCCCTACAAAACGGTCACGGTGGTGGATACCTACACGCCGGGCTCGGAGCGCTGGGCGCTGGAGCAGCAGTACTACCGCGATGCCTACCAGGCTATCGAAAATGCACAATGGACGGCACGCACGCCCATCGGCCCGCTGGAGGAGGACGAAATTTGGTCCTCGTGGCCGCACCCGTATATTGGCGGTGAAGTCATCGACCCCAACCCGACCGATGTGTTTGAGGGCGCAACCGTCTTCGAGGAGACGACGGCCTACACCTGGTTCGCCACGGGCTGGGGCTGTACCGAAAGCGGCTACTGCAGCAGCTTTCTCTACACCTTCTTCCCCAGCGGGCGCGTGGCCTTCTTCTCCAACATCTACACGTCGGACGGCGGCTACCCCTGGGCGACCGTTACCGGCGAGGAGACCTATGCCTGGCTGAAGTATAAAATCGAGGATGGGCGCGTGCTCGTCGGCAGCGGCGACGAAATCAACTGGGCGCTGACTGACGGTCGGCGGCGGCTGGAGGCCGACTACATGTGCTTCGAGAACGTGGAGTGGATCAGCGAGGATTAGCCGGATCAAAACGCCGGGGCGCAGGGGTACACCATGGCGTGCCCCCATGCCCCAGCAGCGGGAAATCTCGGGGAAATTTGCAGCACGCATTTGGGGCTGATATGCTATGTGGTACAAAAAACTTTTTCGGGTTCAGCGGCGCAGCGGTGCGTTGCCAAACCCAACCACACAGACATATCCCATGGCCCGCAACGCCCGCTTTGGTCAACTGCTCAACGAAGGCATCACTAGCATCGCCAAACGCCACAGCCGTAAAAAGCAGGGCGTGGAGGAGGAGCTGGGCGAGCGCACCGGCTACTCGATGCATAACGTCCAGCACTGGCAGCGCGGCAACGCGCCGGAAGATGGCGACATCGTGGAAGAAATTGTGCGTTTCTGCGTGGCAAACGGACGCGTGGACAGGCAGTGGGCACAGTCGATGCTCACGGCCACGCAGTACCGCGACGCCGGCACTCTGCTGGGCGAGCTCTTTCGCGAGCAGCCGCGAATTTTTATCAGCTACCAGCGCCACCTCCAGCCGGACGAAGGGCTGGCCCTCGATCTGGCTCGCGCCCTCAGCCGCGACCACAGCGTCTTCTTCGACCAGGTCGAGGAGTTTGATCAGGCGTGGGCGTCCCAGCTGAATGAGGAGCTGCGCCGCACGGACTTTTTTGTCGCGCTGCTCTCGGCGGATTCGGTCAACAACGAGGTCGTGCTGGCCGAAATTAAGCGCGCGGCCAGCCTCTTTGAGCAGACGGGCCAGCCGCGTCTGCTGCCCGTGCGCGTGAACTACCGCGCGCCGTTCGCCGGAGTTGTCGCGCGTCAGTTTGACGAGATGAGCTGGGCCTACTGGAACGGTGCGGCGGACAGCCAGCGACTGGTCGACGACATCCAGCGGGCGCTTGACGGCGCGGAGCTGCCCCTCGCTTCGGCGGAGGCCAAGCAGGCCTTTCTCCGGGCCGATTCCGCTCCCGCGTCGGTTCCATCACCCGCCGCGCCCACGCCGTCGGACGAGCTGCCCGCGGGCGCGATGCCGCTCGATTCGCGCTACTACATCGAGCGCCCCGGCGACCAGATCGCCAGCAATGCCCTCGCCAGCCCCAGCGGCGCCACGGTCGTGATCAAGGGGCCGCGGCAGGTGGGCAAAACGTCGCTGCTCGTGCGCATGATGCAGCAGGCGGAGCAGGCCCACCAGCGCGTTGCCTTTCTCGATTTTCAGATGCTCAAATCTCAGCTCGGCGACGCGGACAACTTCTTCCGCCTCTTTGCCCGTCTCCTGAGTTTTCGCCTTGGTGTGGCCGACGGCACGGAGCTCTACTGGCAGCTCCCCATGCCCAACCCCTTCCGCACCACCGAGTACGTGGCCGAGCACGTGCTGCGGCAGCTGGAGGCCGAGGGCGTCCGCAGCGTGCTGCTGGCGATGGACGAAGTCGAGACGATGTTTGAGACGGACTATCGCACTGATTTCTTTGGCATGCTGCGCGCGTGGCACAGCTACCGGGCCATCAACCCGCGCTGGCGGCACTTCAACTTTGTCCTCGTTACCTCGACCGAGCCGTACTTCTTTATTGATAATCTCAACCAGTCCCCCTTTAACGTGGGCGAGGTGATCGAGATGGAGCCGTTTGACCAGCCCCGCGTGGGCAAACTCAACGGGCGCTACGGCTTGCCCTTCGGCGACAAGCAGGTCGCCGCGCTGCATCGGCTGCTCAACGGCCAGCCCTTTCTCACGCGCCGCGCCTGCTACCTCGCCGCCCAGGGTCGGCTCGACGGCGACGCGCTCTCGCGCCACGCCGCCCAGATCGACGGCCCCTTTGGCGACCACCTGCGCCGCCTGCTGATGATGCTGCACGAAAAGCCGGGCTTTGTCGACGCGCTGCGGCAGGTGCTCTCGCGGCAGGCGATCGACGACAAGGTCGCGCTCTTTGGGCTGCGCGGCGCGGGGTTGGTGCGCGAGCAGGGCGGCTCGATTGTGCCGGCGAATGAATTGTACAAGGAGTTTTTTGCGCGGCAGTTTGGCTAAAGGCGACCGTCACGGCCCAAGGCAGCACTGTTTCCCCGCTCACGTCCGGGCCGCGATTGTCACGTTTCTCCACCAACGTTGGAAATACCGAACTAATAGACGAGCCAAGTAAACATTGGACAAAGTGCTTCCGCCCTCACCCCCAGCCCCTCTCCCACTGCGGGAGAGGGGAGCCAGCGGGCTAATCAATCTATGTGCCATGTTTATTTGATGTTTCTATAAGCAGTACGCGTGAACGCATCCATCCAGCACATAAATTTGACCATGACCCCTTCCCCCCGCGCGCCCCTCTACACCGTCGGCGGAACGGTTCTGCCGGACGAGGGCATCTACATCCAGCGACAGGCCGACGCCGACCTGCTGAGCGCCTGCCTTGCCCACGAATACGCCTACGTGCTCACGGCGCGGCAAATGGGCAAATCGAGCCTGATGGTGCGCACGGCGGGGCGGCTGGAGGCCGAGCAGACCAACGCCATCATTATCGACCTCAACGAGCTGGGCGTGCAGATGACGGTCGAGGAGTGGTACTTGGGGCTGATGTTTCGCATTGCCTCGCGGCTTGATCTGCAGGCGAATCTGATCGCCTGGTGGCGCGACCGCTCGACGATGGGCGTCACCCAGCGGCTCTCGCTCTTCTTCCAGGAGGTTGTGCTGCCCGCCAGCGACCGGCCCCTCGTGATCTTTATCGATGAGATCGACACGACGCTCAGCCTGCCCTTTACCGACGACTTCTTCGCCGCGCTGCGCTACCTCTACAACGCCCGCTCCACCGAGCCGACGCTGCGCCGCCTTTCGTTCGTCCTGATCGGCGTCGCCACGCCGAGCGACCTGATCGACGACCCCAAGCGCACGCCCTTCAACATCGGTCGCCGCGTGGATTTGACGGACTTTACGCTGAACGAAGCGCTGCCGTTGGCGGCGGGCCTGCCGGGCGGTAGCGAAGAGAGTGCTTCCAAAATTTCGGGTCGTCCAACCTCTCCCCCAAACCCCCTCTCCTCTGAGGAGAGGGGGCTTCACCTGTCTCGGAATCAACGAATCAGCGCTGAGGGGGAGAGGTCCGGCGCGCCGCTTGGAGAAAACGCTGCCACCCCCCAGCAAACCAAGCTGCTCGACCGCATCATCTACTGGACGGGCGGCCACCCCTATTTGACCCAGCGCCTCTGCGCCGCCGTCGCGGCAAA
Source organism: Caldilineaceae bacterium (assembly GCA_965213535.1). Lineage (GTDB taxonomy): Bacteria > Chloroflexota > Anaerolineae > Caldilineales > Caldilineaceae > JBCCFC01. Next base: position 2,226,896 of record OZ243888.1, on the reverse strand, counting down.
TGGCGCCCAGCCCAACGTCGACCAAACGGTGGCCAGCATTTTCCTGGGCGAAAATAGCTACAAGGACAACAACCTCCAGTTCGTGCGCGACATGCTCACCAAGCGCGTGCCAAACGGCCTGGAGCGCGACGTGCTCGCGACCTACGAGCGGGTGCGCCTCGCTCGCCAGCGCGTCCGCGACGAGGAACAAGCGCCCGCTAAGACGCATCTCAAGCTCTCCGGCATCGTCAAGCGCCAAGAGGATGATCTCGTCGTGCGCAACCGCATCTACGAGCAGGTGTTCGACCGGCGCTGGATTCGCAACCAGTGGCCCGTCAGCTGGTGGCAGCTGATTCCAGCGGGCGTCAAGTGGGCGGCGGCGGTGAGCGTGGTGCTGCTGGCGGGGCTGATTTTGGCGACGTGGTTTGCGCTTCAGCAGCAGCAGCAGTCGCAGCGATTGGCCGACGATCTGGCGGCGGAAGTTGTCGTCCGTGCAGCGGCGGAGCAGCAAGCCGTGGCCAACGCCGATCTCGCCGCCACGCGTGCGGCGGAGTCGAGCGCCAACGCCGATCTCGCCGAAGACAACGCGGCTCAAGCCGAGGTCAACGCCGCCGAGGCTCGCGAAAATGCCCGCCTCGCTGATGAACGCGCCCGCGAAGCCGAGGCGGCCAACCTGCTGGCCCAGGCCCGCGCGCTTGCCAACGAATCGCGGCTGATCGGCGAATCCGAACCGCAGCTGGCGCTGCTGCTGGCCGTGGAATCGCTCAACCTGCGCGACACGCTCGAGGGGCGGCTGGCCGTGCAGCAGGCGCTCGAAAATCCCGGCCGCCGCCGGGCGGCCATCGACGTCGGCAACTTTCTCTTCTCCTTTAGCGACAACGTCTGGAGCCCCGGCGGCTCGCGGCTGCTGACCATCGACGCCGATGCCGGCACCGCCACCGTGTGGGACGGCGCGACGGGCGAGCCGCTGCAAACTGTCGAGCACGAGGGCGTGGCTTCCGGCGAGTGGCACCCCGACGGCGAGCGCGTGATCACCGCCGGCTTGGCCGACGTGCGCCTGTGGCGGGCGGACGATGGCAAGGTGGTGGCGACATTTGATCAACCAGCCGGCATCGCCCGCCTCAGTCACGATCAGACGAAGCTGGCGGCGTTTGATCTAGAGAAGGAAGAGATTACTATCTGGGACGTCGCCAGCCAGGAGGCGCTGCAAACGCTGCCTGTGGATGAATACGCGGTGCGTCTGCGCTGGCATCCCGACGATGCGCAGCTGCTCGTCGAAGGCGAAACCAACGTTCTGCTCTTTGACGCGGCGAGCGGCGAGCAGCTCCACAAATTTCCCCCGCAGATCGACGAAGCGCCCGCACCCCTCAACTACTCCGCCGTCTGGAGCGGGGAGGGCTCGCGCGTGCTGGTGCACAACCCGTCGCTGACTACCGGCCAAGGCAGCGTCGTCGTCTGGGATGCGGCGAGCGGCGAGCTGCTGCTCAACCTGAGCGAGCCGCCCCGCTTCGACGCCGACCTGATCGACGACGCGGCCACGCCCGTCTCCGCTGCGCTGTGGGGCAAGGACGACACGATTCTGGCGCTGACCGTGGACACCCGGCTCTTGGTGTGGGATGGCACAACGGGCGAGCTGCTGGACGAACAGGCGCTGCCGGTCATCGGCGGCGGCGAAATTGCCGAGGATGGCGAGAGCCTGCTGCTCTACAACACCAGCGACGCGTTTGAGGGTAGCGTGGCCGGGGGCGACGTGACGCCGGTTGGCGAGAGCGCGCTGATTGTCTGGAACGTGGAGGCGGGTGAGGAGGAGCTGCGGCTCGCCTCCGCTGACGTCATCCAGGATTTTAGCTGGTCCCAATCTGGCCAGCGGCTGGCGACGTACGACGGGGCGGGCGGCGCGGTGCTGTGGGATTTGTCGCCGCAGGGGGAGCGGGGCGCGGTGCTCTCCGGCGAGATCGAGACGGTCGATTGGTCGGCGGACGGGCGGCGCTACTTCGCGGAAGGTGGGGCGGGCGAGGTGGCCGTGATCGGGGGCGAGAGCGGCGACGTGCTTAGCCGGCGCGCGGTCGACGGTCTGATCATGCAAACGGGGTGGCACGACGACAGCGAGCAGCTGCTCATTGCGCCGCTCGCGGGGCCGCTGACGCTGTTCAACGTGGAAACGGACGAGACGACCCTCTCTGCCCCCATCAATTCGCTGCTGTTCTCGGCCTATTTCTACGACGACAGCCGCGGCCTCTTCTACAACACTATCGACGGCGCAACCCGCTTCCTGGATGTGCCATCGGGCGAGGAGCGGCTGACGCTGCCGGATGTCAAATCGCTCTACACGCTGACAAATAAAGACGAGACGCGCGTGGTGACGCCCGGCCTGAACGGGCGCGTCGCCGTTTGGGATTTGGCCAACCCAGAGCACCCGACGCACGAATTCCAGCACGACCGGCCAACGGGGCTGGCGCTCTTTATGGGGCCAGACAATCAGCAAGTGTTGACGCTCAGCCACGTCAACTACGATCTCTTTGGCATGGGGAAGAACAGCGGCCCAATGCAGCTGGACCCGGCGCGCTACAGCGAGCCAACGCTCGTCACCCTTTGGTCGCTGGCTGCGCCCGATGAGCCGCTCTACCAGTTTGAGCTGGAGGGGATGCTCTTTGGTCTGGACAACGAGGCCGGCAGCAAGCTGCTGCTCTACACCTCCTCCCAAATCCCCGCCGACGACGTTCAGCCGCACATTGCGCTGCTCGACGTCGAATCCGGCGCGATCACCTTCTCCGCCGAGCAGCCCAGCCCGATTTCATCTGGCCAGTGGGGCGACAGCGCGGACAAGTTCTTCACCGTAAGCGAGGATGGCCGCCTGCGCGTGTGGGCGCTGAGCGACGACGGCCTGCCGACGAGCGAGCCGGTCACGCTCGCCGTCGACGGCACGCGCATCACCGCGGGCGATTGGGCAAGCGACGACGAATCGGTGCTCGTCGGCACGGCGGACGGGCGCACCCGGTCGCTGCCGCTGGACTTGGGCGTCATCACCGAGCGGGCTTGTGCCAACGTCTATCGCAATTTGACGCCTGTCGAATGGGAGCAGTATTTGCCCGGTCAAGAGTATGGAGAGACGTGTGAGCTGGAGAGCGGCTTGTGAAGGGCCACTTAACACCTCTCGTTGTTCGCCAGCGGATCAGCAATTCCAAATTTAGAGCTTTCGACCGCCAATGAACGCAGATTCACACCGGTGTTTCAGAACCAGGTAGGGTAAATCTGCCTTGGCTCCTGTAAAACAGGTGTGCAGCGGTTCTTGTGGACAGATCGCGGCCTCGCCCTCACCCGCGGCCCCTCTCCCAGTTTGGGCTAAGCTTTATCCACAAATAGGGGAGGGAGCAGCGAAGGGGGGAGGGCGGAGAAGGACCCCCATCCCCGGCCCTTCCCCCGCGAGCAGGGGAAGGGTGACTGGTTGACGAAGGGGCCGCAATGGGATTGCCTCTCTTTGTTTAGCGAGCGGGCGATGTCACGGAACAGTCGCAGAGTCAAGGAGACAACAGAAGCCCCTCCCTGCTGACGGGAGGGGGTTGGGGGTGGGGTTCTGCTTGGCCCGCGATGTGACGAGGACTCAGCGGCGACTTGTGGGTAAAGACAAGCGGCTTCGGAGAGGGAAGAAAGTGGCTCCCTTCTCCCAGGATGGGAGAAGGGTTGGGGATGAGGGCCGTCCGTCCATTCCTTTCACATGAGCTATCTGCGTTTATCCGCGTTTACCCGCGTTTATCCGCGGTTGCCTTTATATTTGAAATTGCTGCTGGCAGACGGCGTGCCATGGGTGACCTACAATGGGCCAGCTTCCGCTTCTCAAAAGGCCAAGTACGGTTCCGACTCCACCGGCACAAACTCCGCGGGCGGGTGCTGGGCCAGCACCGCATCATCGAGCGCCGTGCCCCAGCCGGGGCCATCCGGCGGCGTGCCGTAGCCCTTCTCGATGACCAGCGGGTTGGTCAGCACCTCTTGATAGAGCGGCAGCGAGTTGAGGAAGAGCTCCTGCCGGTGACAGTTGGGAATCGCCATGTCAAGATGGAGACTGGCGACGGTCGAGATCGGGCCGTTGGAGTTGTGGGGTGCGAGCGTCACGTAGTAGGTTTCGGCCATCGCTGCGATTTTGCGCAGCTCGGAAAAGCCGCCCGCGTGGCAGATGTCGGGCTGGATGATGCCGACGGCGTTTTGCTCCAGCAGGGCGCGAAATTCCCAGCGTGTGTAGAGCTGCTCGCCGGTGGCGACGGGCACGCGCACCTCGCGCGCAAAGGCCGCCATGGCGTCGGCGTTGTCAAAGAGGATCGGCTCTTCCAGCCAGGCAATATCGAGCGGCTCCAGCTGCTGCGCCACGCGACGCGCGCTCCACGGGTTGAGCCGCGCCCGCACGTCCACCGCGACCTCAATGCTCGGCCCCACCGCCTCGCGCACCGCCCGCACCAAGCCCACCCCTCGCTCGATCCGCTCCTGCGTAATCACCTGCTCCCCGCCAAAGGGATAAAGCTTCAAACAGCGATAGCCCTGCGCGACCACGTTCCGCGCGCGCTCGGCGTACCAGGCGGCTTCGCCCCCGCTTTTATCCTCGGAGTCGCCCTGTGGCCCGTGCGCACTTGGTCGCTCGCCGCTGAACCAGCCGTTGGCGTAGAGCGGCACGGAGTCGCGCACCTTGCCGCCGATTAGCTCGTAAACGGGCACGCCGAGCGCCTGCCCCTTGATGTCCCACAGCGCCAGGTCGATGGCGCTGATGGCGCTCATCGTCACCGCCCCGCCCGTCCACGTCACGCGTCGATGGAGCGACGTCCAGATGTGCTCGATTTGGAAGGGGTCTTTGCCGCGCAGGAATGTGCCGAAATTCTCCAGCTCCGCCGCCAGCGCCGCGTCCTTGTACTGCAGGCTGCCCTCGCCCGTGCCGACGAGGCCGCTGTCGGTGTGAATGCGCACAAAGAGCCAGTTGTTGTGGGGTTCGACGTGGGCCTGCGTACGCAGGACTTCGAGGTCGGTGATTTTCATGGGGGATTCCCTTTGGGTGGATGCAAGGAAGCTGACGGGGAATTAGCTGTACGGCCCCAGGAACCGCTCGCCATTGAAATGAATCAGGTGCGTCGGCGTGCTGGCCGCCCAAACCTCCGTCTCCCAGCTGATTGCGCCAAGGTAGCGCGACAGGGTGGAGCGATCCGGGAAAGCGGTCACGTAGACGGGGCTTGCCGTCGATTCGCTAAATAGTGCGGCCAACTCAGCGTGGCGCTTGGCATCGATGGGTCCGTGGCTGGTGACGGCTTCGATGAGCAGCAGCCAGTTCTTGGCACGATAGTACAGCACCACGTCGGGAAACTTGCCGTGGCTGTCAAAGGCAAGGCCCAACTCGCGGAAGGTCGCTTCCTCGAAGTGCCCCAATTTTGCCCCGGCGTCGCCGACGTAGAGCACTTCTGCGCCCGGCGCAAAACGCGGGCCAAACTCTTCGATGACGTCTCGGATGAGCTCGCTGTGCTGGCCGGGCGTCAGATATATCTCCGCCTTTTCACCGACAATTAGCGGAACTTTCTCCATTTCGCGCCGATTGGCGTATCGCTCCGCTAGGGTGCGGCGATTCAACAGGTAGTTCTCCAGATTGGCCTCCCAGTCCGTCGAATCAAACGTTCGCAGTACGCCCAAAATAGTTGGCTCAATTTGATAAACCCATTTCAGGCTGTTGATTGGGCGATCCGGTTGGTCTGGATTGGGAATAGCCATGCCTGCGTCCATAAACTGATGCATGGTTTGCCTGCGAAAGGTCTCGCGGGTGTTGGGGGCATAAGCCCGCGCGTAGTGCTCCTCCACAAAATTCATGATAGGCGTGATGCCGATTAAAGGCGCACCGGCATCTGTCCACGAATCCGCCGGTTTTAAATCTAACAGCGCTAACAGAGTCAGCGCAGAGCGCTCATTCCGCTGGCCACGTGGCATGCCGAGTGCGTCGAGAATAAATAAGGCTTCTTGTATTTTCTGCTGAATGGTCATCGGGTTTTTATCTGGGGAATCGTTTTGCTGTTGACAAGCGATTTCGGCCTCGACCAACGCATCAATTTCGGCTTGATTGGGGAACGACCCGTTGACGTAAGCACCAAACCGAGCCAAAGCAGCCGGAGATGGATAGGGAAGCGTGCGCAAATCTGTCGCATTCACCTGGGTGTGACCGGAAAATTGTCGAAAGTAGAGATCAACGAGGGTCGAATTAAGATAAACAGCAAGCCCCTTTGCCGTCAACGGATTTAGGCTATTTTTTTGCTGATGAAAAACATTCAGGTGGTTTTCAAAGCCAACCTTCTCAGCCGGAAGCGTTTGGGGATCACACACCGCAGCGACAATCCGTCGCTTCTCCTCTTTTGCGCTAAAGCGACGCGTTAGGACATACCAGCCATTTGGCATCAACCAGCGACGGCTGGCTTCGGATTCGCAAATGGCGTTGGGCTTTTTTCCGTTGGGCACGGGCCATTGAATTTGGTTTCGGCAAAAGTGTGATGGATAGATGAGCGGAACCGCTCCCTCTTCTGGCCGTTGCCGAAGGTCTGGTTTTAAGCGGAAATCGACAACGGGGCCGGTGCTCACTTCGAGCCCAAGGTTGTCCAGGGAGTGCGAGAAGGTTCCCATGCGGTCAACAATCATTTGATCCAAATCACTTGTCGCGATATGGATAAACTGATGGGGATCGCTTGGCTTCACCACCTGATCAAAGGTCACCGTCCGCAGGGTCATATCTTCCAGGCTGGAATCACTGCTGGCTGAGATGCAAATCTGGTTTGGGGACGCGTGTTTTGTAGCGCGTAGGATAACGTTTTCCTGAAGAACGTCGTTCTCTTTGAACGCCTGCGTCCGGCTGTTGAATACGTGTAAATGCTCGATTGCCATCTCTGACAAGAGAAGCTGGCGGAAAGGTTTGAAATAGACGCCGTTGCAGAAGCTGCGTGGAACAATAGCAACAAGTTGTCCCCGCGGCGCAAGCAGCTTGATCGCCAGGGCTAGAAAAGCGCTGTATAAGTTGGAGGTCTCGATATTGACTTGGCGAAGCTGCTGCCGGTGTTTGGAACTGCTGCGAATTTTTTTATAAGGGGGGTTCGCAATACAGTGGGTATACTGACGGACAGGTTGACCAAACAGGCCGTTTGCTTGCCACAGCCGTTCGACCCCCGCCTCGATGAAATCTTGATCGAGAATACGGGCAGAAAAGTCTATGTCGGCTTCTTGACATTCGACTTCACACTGCGCCAGCGTTTGCTCAAGATAGCCGCGCATGAGCGCATCCAGCTCATATGCATCTACCGTTATGGACAGGGGAGAAGAGTTGTTGGTCAGATACGTTTGAACAAATGCAGAAGTCAAGCTGCCAACGCCCGCACCGGGATCGAGAAGCGCAATGTGGTGTGGATCACCGCCGAAATCAAACAGCGAGGCCATGAAGCGCGCAATGGGCTTGGGCGTCATAAACTGCCCAAGCGCTGCTTGGGTTTTGGGATTTAGTTTTTGATTTGCCTCAACCCGATACGATTCGGTTACATCTACTATATCTGTTCTGCCAGCGAGTATCATATTTTGCCGCCTGCTTCTCGCACATTTGTTCAACTTCGCGTTTGACATTCTAGCAGAAAAGGTAAATCTACCCTAGTCACAGCCGCCCCACCATTTCCGTCATCTCCACCTCGCCAAACATCACGTTCCAGCGACCGCTGACGCGGATGTGCGCTTCCTCGAAACGAAAGGTGAGGGTGAGCGCGTGGGGCGACTCGATGTAACGAATTTCCAGCGTAAAACAATCCGGCGACGTCCACGCGCCGCTGCTTAGCACGGGCACATCGCCGGATGCGCGGAAGGTGGTCATTCCGGGCGTCCACTCGCTGTAGCCACAGCGGAGGCGGTGTTCTCCTTCATCATCTTTGCCCTCAAAGACAAGCTCCTCCTCGTTAAAGTGAAGCTTCAGCCAGTGGAAATCATCGTCACCGAGACTGTCGGAAAAGTCGTACCGTTTGCCCGAAACGGTCACGGCGAGGGGCGAGGTGGCTTCGCCCCGTGTTGGCTCAATTGATAGATTGGTCAGCTGCTCGGAAAGCACGCTTTGCGCTGCCACATCCTCCGGCAGCGATTCGTCGCGCAGGGCGGGCAGCAGATGCGACCAGACCAAATCGAGCACCGACTGCATGTTGTCCACGCCCGCCGTCGTTGCCAGCACGGTCTCCTGATCGGGCAGGATGAGGCAGAATTGGCCAAAGGCGCCATCGCCGCGATAGCTGTTGTGTCGACTCTGCCAGAATTGATAGCCATAGCCTTGTGCCCAATCGCCCGTCTTTTCGGCGTCGGTGGCGATGTGTTTGGCCGTTGCCGTTTCGACCCACTGCTTGGGCACAAGCTGCTGCCCCTGCCACTCGCCCTGTTGCAGATAAAGCTGCCCAAAGCGCGCAATCGACTCGGTTGTGATATGCAGGCCGGAGAAGCCGAGGTTGATGCCCCGGGGATTTTCCTGCCAGTACGCTTGCTCGATGCCGAGCGGATCGAGCAGGCGTGGGCGCAGGTAGTCGATCAGCTTCTCACCGGTCAACTTCTGTAGAATCGCCGAGAGCACAAAGGTGGCAATGTTGTTGTAGGTGAAGATCGTCCCCGGCGCTTGCTCCGGCGGCGCGGCGAAAAAGCCTGTGAGCCAGTCGTCGCCGCCGCGCTGGACGGACGGGCCAAGCGCATCCTCCACGTGGCCGGTCGACATGCTGAGCAGGTGGTGGACGCGCATCGCTCGGAGGTGTTCGCTCGCGTTGCCCGGCGCTTTACCCGGAAAGAATGAGCACACGGAATCATCCACCGAGAGCCGACCCTCTTCAATCGCCAGGCCAACAGCCGTCGACGTAAAGCTCTTGCTCAGCGAGTAGAGCAGGTGAATGCGCTCGGCGCTGTAGGGCGACCACCACCCTTCGGCGATCACGTGGCCGCGGCGCAGGAGCACGAGGCTGTGGAGCTCGATCTTTTGTTGCTCGACGGCTTGGAGGAAGGCGGAAATCGCGGTGGAGGGCACGCCTTGGGCTTCGGGCGTGCTGCGGGGCAGTAGGTGATTGGTCACGGGGTTGTATTTGTTTGGGTGCAATGGCTGATTGAGTTGGTTGGGCACTGAGAGACTTTCATAACCCGACTACTGCCCCGCCAGCTTCTTCTCGAAATCCAGCCATGCGGGCTTCGGCTGAAAGCCCAGCCGCAGATTGAGCGCGTACATCGGATTGTTCTCTTCGTTATCCGTGCCGATGTAGCGCGCCCCAATCGACTCGGCGAACGCAAAGCTCTTGAGCTTGAGCGCTGTCGCAATGCCGCGGCGACGGTAGGCCCGCGCCACGCCCGTGATGCCGACGTCCACGCGCTCCGGCTTTTCGGAGCGCACGCTGATCGTGCTGAGGCCGGCATACGTGCCGCCCGGCTCGGTCTGCGTTGCCTGCGGCGCTTCGTCCACGGCGACAAAGACGCCATCGGCGCGGAAAGAGGGGCGCTTGAAATACTTCTCGAACTCCTCCATTGGCTGCTTAACGGGTGGGTCCGGCTGCGGAATATCCTGCTCGATCTCCCAGTCCAGCTCGTACAGCTTCTGCTTCCACTGCGGGTCGCGATCCATCAACGTTTCCAGCGTGTAGAGGCAAACGTTTTGCGCGGCCAGCTTCTCTTCAAGACCGGCATACGGCGCGGCGTCAAAGGTCGTCAGGTCAATTTCAGAAGTGGGGTAGCGCCCGGTCTGCTGGAAGCCCTGTCCCAGCCAGAAATCAACAAGATGCGTTTTGTCCTCGCGCATAAAGCTCAACAGCGCTTCAGCTTTGGGCTCCCGGTTGGCGACCGCGGCCAGGAGCCGATCAAACATCTGCTGTGCCCAATCCGACGCGGCTGGCCGCATATCGAGCTTGACGTAGTATTTACCGGGCACGTACATGCCCTGCGGCTCAAAAATGGCGCCCAGTGCTGCGAGCGAGCCATCATCGTCGACGGCGACGAGGCGATGTAGGAAGTATTTGGTGTTGCGCGTTTGGTCGCCGTGCTGCCAGTCGCGCACCGTGCTGGGCTGCGTGTCCGGGTACAGGCTGTTGACCAGCGCGACCACGGCTTCGTACTCGGCGTCTGTCGGCTCAAAGGGGCGGATGTGCATAAGGTTTCTCCTGGGAAGTTACTGGAGATCAGATTGTCGCTGCGACCCACCGATCTCCAATTCTCTAATTGCCCATCGCCAACTCTGCAGCGTTGGGTTCTGATTCTGCCTTGTCCAAGGCCTTTTCAAAATCTAGCCACGCCGGTTTCGGCTTAAAGCCCAGCTGTAGATTGAGCGTGTACATCGGATTGTTCTCTTCGTTATCCGTGCTGACGTAGCGCGCGCCAATCGATTCGGCAAATGCAAAGCTCTTGAGCTTGAGCGCCGTGGCAACCCCGCGGCGACGGTAGGCCCGCGCCACGCCCGTGACGCCGACGGAGACGCGCTCCGGCTTGGGCACGCGCACGCTGATCGTGCTGATGCCCGCATAGGTGCCGCCCGGCTCGTCGGTGGTTTCATCCACGGCGACGAAGCACGAATCGCCGCGATGGGAGGGGCGCTCGAACCACTTGAGGAATTCCTCCATCGGCTCGCGCACGGGTGGGTTTGGCTGTGGAATATCCTGCTCAATTTCCCAATCGAGCTCGTACAGCTTGTCCTGCCACTGCGGATCGCGCTGCGACATCTGCTCGAAGCTGTAGATGTGAATACCCCGTGCTGCCAGCTTGTCGGTTAAGCCCGCGTGGGGCGCGGCATTAAAGGTCGATAGATCAATCTCGGAGGTGGGGAAGCGCATCTTTTGCTCGAATCCCCGGCCTTGTAGAAAGTCGGTGATGTGGGTCTGATCTTCGCGCGTGTAGACGAGCAGCGCGTTGAGCTTGGGTTCGCGCTCCGCCACCTGCTCGACGAGGCACTCAAACAGCGGTGCGACAGCGCCGGCGTTTGCAGCGGGCACGTCCATGTCAATCACGTACTTGCCGGCTACTTCCTGCGAGCGCGGCTCAAGCACAACGCCGACTGCGGCCAACAAGCCCGCCTCGTTGACGGCGACCAGGCGCTGGTAGAAGTATTTGGCGTTGCGCGTTTCGTCGCGGTGTCGCCAATCGCTGGCCGTGCTCGGCTGCATATCTGTATAAATGCTGTTGACCAACGCGACCACGGCTTCGTACTCGGCGTCGGTCGGCTCAAAGGGGCGAATGTGCATGGGTTGTCTCCTGGGGTGTCGCTTGTTTAGCATTGGAGATTGGCGATTAGAGATTGGCGATTAGAGATTGGGCAGCTCGACGACCAACCAATCTCCAATCTCTAATCGCCAATCGCCAACTCGGCAGCGTTGGTCTTTGATTTCGACTCCCCCACCTCCTTGGCAAACTCCAGCCACGCGGGCTTGGGCTGGAAGCCAAGGCGCAGGTTGAGGTCATACATGGGGTTGTTCTCTTCGTTGTCCGTGGTGATGTAGCGCGCGCCTATGTCGCGCACAAAGGCGGCGGCGCGCACTTTGAGCACCGTCGCAATGCCGCGGCGGCGGTGGCTGCGCTTGATGCCCGTGACGCCCACGCTTACGCGCTCGGTGGAGGGCGGGCGCATCCAAATCGAGCTGGCGCCGACATACTCGCCGCGTCCCGGCTCGCTGGCCTTCGCTTCATCGACGGCGATCAGGTGGCCGTCGGCGCGGAAGTTGGGGTGGTTGAACATCTTCTCAAACTGCGCCAGCGGACGACGCGTGGCCGGGTCCGGCGAGGGAATGTCCTGATCGATCTGCCACTCCAAATCGTAGTATTTGGTCAGCCAGTCGGGGTCGAGCCTCTGTAGTTCGGGCAGCGTATAGATGCGAATGCCCTTGGCCGCCAGCTTCTCCTCGCGCTCGGCGTAGCGCGCGAAGTTGAACTTGGTCACATCTTGCTCCGAACGCGGCTCGCGCATCACCTGCTCAAAGCCGTGGCCCGTAAAAAAGTCGATCACCGCCGTCTTGTCCTCGCGCGTAAAGCCCACGAGCTTCTGCGGTGCGGGGGTGCGCTGGGCGAGCTGTCCGAGCATGTAGTCGTAGAGCGGCTGCATCACCGCCTGCTCGTAGCCCGGCACAATATCCATATCTAGGCTGTACTTACCCGGCACGTGTGCCCACGACGCCTCGAAATAGGCGGCGGCGGCGATCAGCTCGCTGTTCTCGTCCTCCACCACCACGCGCTGGTGAAAGTATTGGGGATTGCGATGCTCGTGGCTGTAGCGCACGGCCTCCACGCTCAGGGGCATCTGCGGCCACGCCCGATTGATAACGCCGACGAGCGCCCTGTATTCGGCGTCAGTTGAGTTAAAGGGTCGAATGTTCATTTTAGGTTCTCGGCTTTTGATGATTTTGTCGGTTTGCTGGTCAATGAATTGGCTCATCAACTCTTCCTTTCGCTACAAACAAAAACGGCCACGGAATTTTCCCGTGACCGTTCAACCCGCACACAACCGGCGGGCAAAAAAAATGGCCACGGAAGCAAACGCTCCGTGGCCGAGGCAGCTCAACTGCGCGCAGAAAAATCAGCGCGCGTCGTACCCGCGACAAAGGAGACGTTTTGCCAGGACAGATGTGTTTTTTAGCATGTTGCGTACTCCTTTCCGGGTTGATGGGGTTGGCTTCATTGACAATGCGTAAGCATTTGTCCAAAGAGCAAGGTATCACGGATTTAACGTTGCGTCAACCCCCAAAATTTTAGAGCAGCCATTCCAGATTTGGCAGGCGGCGCCCAGTGGGTACCCGGCGGATCAGGCGGATGAAGATGGATTTTCAGAGAGCAGTGCCGACAAAAATCCGCATCGATCTGCTTAGGCTCCGTTGACATTTGGCAAGTGGCCCTCACCCCAAGCCCCTCTCCCCCGGCCCCTCTCTCCCGGTCCCTCTCCCACGGTGGGAGAGGGGAGAGATTGGCTTCCTTCTCCCAGAATGGGAGAAGGGCTGGGGATGAGGGCGCGCTCGACTCACCTTTCAGGCCCTCTCAACAAATTGTCAACAGAACTTAATCCGCTAGAAATTTTCCACATTTGGAATTGCTGATTTTAGAGGGTGCATTTCAGTTTGGGACGAGATGTCGTTTCGAGCGGGTCAACCCCAAAATGAGCAGACTAAACCGGAGCAGCCAGAAATCTTTGGGTCGCCATCGAAATTGCTTAACAGGGGCCCAGAGCGCTTCCGCCAGTCCCAAAAAGATTTCTCACATCCGCTCGAAATGACAGTCATGGTTGCCTCCCCTAAACTGAGATACACCCGATTTTAGATGTGGGCTTTAGATGTGGGCGCAAGCCACCCGGTTGCCTTGCCTCGCGAAAAAGCAACGTTGCGTTCGATGTAATTGCGTTCAATATAACAGTCACGTCCGCACCGCCGCCTGTAAAGTATTTCAACCACCTCAAAGGTTCGCCTGCGTTTTGCGTTGAGCCTTCACTCATCTCACTCAGATTTAGGGTTGTTTTATGCCAGCACCACATCACCAAGTTTCCTTACACATCAACGATGCCGAGCACACATTGGCCGTCGAGCCGCGCCACACGCTGCTGGAGGCCCTGCGCGGCGACCTGCAGCTCACGGGCACCAAGCAGGTTTGCGAAATGGGCAACTGCGGTGCGTGCACCGTGCTCGTCGATGGCCAGGCTATGTACGCCTGCCTCCTGCTTTCTGTCGACCTCGACGGGCGCGAGATCACCACCATCGAAGGGCTGGCCCAGGGCGACGAGCTCGACCCCGTACAGCAGGCCTTTATCGACGCCGACGCCTTTCAGTGTGGCTTCTGCACCCCCGGCCAGATTTTGAGCCTCAAGGGGCTGCTCAACCAAACGCCCCAGCCCAGCGACGACGAGATCGAGCGCGCGGTCGGCGGCAATCTCTGTCGCTGTGGCGCGTACCGGCACATTTTGGATGCGGGGCGGCTGGCGGCGGGGGCGTAGTGCTTGCTGCTTATTGCTTGAATCGATGGCTGACCTGATCGGTTGTCAAATAAAAATTCAAGGCTACCCACCAGATAAGCAATAAGCAGTAAGCAGTAATCTTGACCACGCTTATCAATCGAAAACAGTTGTTTATAGACGTACCAGGAGTCCCCTCCCATGCCAGTCCAAGACGTTCAAATTACCCGTGGCGACAACGGGAAAATCAAAGTCGACGAGACCAACGGCCTCACAGAAAAATTAACTGAGTGGGGCCGCGACCAGCAGTTTAACATCGTGGGCAAGCCGCAGACGCGCCTCGAAGGGCCGGAAAAGGTAACCGGTCGCGCCCGCTACAGCTACGACATTCGGCTGCCCGGCCAGCTCTTTGCCGCCGTGCTGCGCAGCCCGCACCCCCACGCGCGCATTCGCTCCGTGGACACGTCGAAGGCTGAAGCGCTCGACGGCGTTCACGCCGTAATCAGCTCGGCGAATCTCGCCAAGCTCGGCGCAGACGGCGTGACCGTTTATAAGGAGAAAAGCCCGCTCTTTAGCGAGACGGTGCGCTTTGTCGGCGAGGAGGTGGCGGCGGTGGCGGCGGAATCCGAGCAGATTGCCCGCGACGCGCTGGCGCTGATCGAGGTGGACTACGAGGTGCTGCCCTTTGTCACCGACATGCAGACCGCGCTCGCAGCGGACGCGCCGGTTATTCACGGCGAGACGGAGGGCGAGGGCAATCGAGCGGGCGAGGTCGACAGCTACTCGCGCGGCGACGTAGAGAAGGCGCTGGACGAGGCCGACGTGATTGTCGACGAGATTTTCACGACGCAGACCCACGTTCACAACTCGCTGGAGACCCACGGCTGCACGGCGCTCTGGGCGGGCGACAAGCTGACGCTCTACAGTTCGACCCAGGGCGTGTTTAGCGTGCGCGAAGCGGTGGCCGAGAAGCTGGGGCTGTCGCTGCAGAACGTACAGGTTATCACCGAGCACATGGGCGGCGGCTTTGGCGCCAAGCAAATCCCCTGGAAGCCGACGCTGATCGCCGCGCTGCTCTCCAAGCAGAGCGGGCGACCGGTGCAGCTGATGCTGGATCGCACGGGCGAAAGCCTCGCCGCGGGCAATCGCGGGGCCACGCGTCAGCACGTGCGCCTCGCCGCCAAGCGCGACGGCACGCTGACGGCCATTGCCGTCGAGGCCAGCTCCGGCGTGGGCGCGTACCAGGTCGGCGGCGAAGCGAGCATGGTGGCGGGAATGTACAAGCATCTCTACGCCTGCCCCAGCGTGAGCACCGCCATCACCTCCATCTACACCAACACCGGCCCCGCCGTGGCCTTTCGCGCGCCGGGTTACGTAGAAGCCTGCTTTGCGCTCGAATCGGCGATGGACCAGCTGGCGCGCCAGCTGGAGATGGACCCCGTCGCGCTGCGGCTCCAAAATTACACCGAGCGCGACCAGACAAAGGAGCAGCCATACACCTCGCCGGAGACGCTGCGCATTGCCTACGAGCGCGCGACCGAGTCCTTTGGCTGGCACGATTACGAACGCCCGGCTGTTCAGGGCACAAAGCGACGCGGCATTGGCATTGCGGCGCACGAGTGGCAGGGCGGCACGGGCAACCCGCCGGGCTACGCCTGGATCAAGCTCAACCCCGACGGCACGGCGCAGGTCGTAACCGGCGTGCAGGACATTGGCACCGGCGTGCGCACCGGGCTGGCGCAGATCGCCGCCGAGGAACTGGGCCTACCGATGAAGGATGTCGCCCTCCAGCTCGGGGACACGGCCAACGCGCCCTACGGGCCGACGAGCGCGGGCAGCGCCACGCTCGCCACCATCGGCCCGGCCATTCGTGAAGCAGCGGTGAACGTGAAGCAGCAATTGCTGGAGGCCGCGGCCCTCGTGCTCGAAGAGGAGCCGGAGGCGTTGCAGGTGCGCGATGGCGTGGTTTTTCTAAAGAACGGCGAGCCAGCCAACGGCGTCACCGTCGCCGAAGTGGCCGGTCGCCTTGCGCCCAAAGTGCTGCAGGGGCAGGGCGCGCGCGGCCCGAACCCGGAGGACAAGACGATTCGCACCTTTGGCGTGCAGTGCGTCGAAGTTGAGGTGGATACGGCCACCGGCGAAATTACGCTGCTGCGACTTGTCGCCTCGCACGACTGCGGCCGCATCATCAACCCCAAAACGGTGGACAGCCAAATCATCGGCGGGGTGACGCAGGGCATTGGCTTTGCGCTGACCGAGGCGCGCGTGATCGACGCGGCCAGCGGCATCGTGCTCAACGCCAACCTGGAGGAGTACAAAGTGCCCACCGTGGCCGACGTGCCGCCGATTACCCACGCGGCGGTCGATGTGCCCGATCTCGAAGCCAACAACACCGGGGCCAAGGGCATCGGCGAGCCGCCGCTTATCCCCACCGCCGCCGCCATCGCCAGCGCAATCTACGACGCGACGGGCGTGCGCCTGCGCCACGCGCCGCTGTCTCGCCGCAAGTTGGTCGAGGCACTGGCCGCGTAACGCGAAGCGCCGCTTCGCGCTCGGGCAAAACATGTGAGCGCTTCAGGAACTCAGGCAGCAGTCGCACGGGCACGCCACGGCGTGCCCGTGCGACTGCTGCCGATTCCACAAAGTTTCGGTTAAGCCAAAAATAAAGCAGAAAAATATCTATGCAATCCTTCGACTACACCCGCCCCACCACCATCGACGAAGCCATCCAGTCCGCCAGCGACACCACCCAGTTCCTAGCTGGCGGCACCGACATGCTCACGCGCATGAAGGCGGGCATCGCCGCGCCCGACCGCCTCGCCGACATCAAGCGGATCGACGATCTGCCACGCGGCATCCGCGAGACGGGCGACGGCGCTTCGATTGGCGCGCTGACGACGCTGACCGAAATCGAGACGAGCGAGCTGCTGCAGGCGCAGTACACCGCCCTGAGCGAAGCCGCCTCCCTCGCCGCAACGCCCCAGCTGCGCAACATGGCGACCCTTGGCGGCAATCTCCTGCAGCGACCGCGCTGCTGGTATTTCCGCAACTCGCTCTTCAACTGTTGGCTCAAGGGCGGCGACTCTTGCCCGGCGCAGCAGGGCGAGAACGAATTCCACGCGCTTTTCGGCTACGACAAAGTCAGCAGTGCCAACGGCAACACGGGCAAGAGCGCCGCGCAAAATCCCTGCTGCGCCGTCCATCCTTCCGACTTGGCGAACGCTCTGACGGCGCTGAACGCCTCGGTCCGCCTGCGCGGGCCGAGCGGCGAGCGCACGCTGTCGCTGGCCGATTTCTACGCACTGCCGGAGCCGAATCGACGGCGCGAGACGACGATTGCGGACGACGAGCTGATTTTGTCCATTGAGATTCCATCGCTCAACGGCGCGCGCAGCACCTACTTCAAGGCGATGGATCGCAAAGTCTGGGCCTTTGCGCTGGTAAGCGTTGCCGCGACTTTGCGCCTGGAGAAGGGCCGGATTGCCGATGCACGCCTTGTGCTCGGCGGCGTTGCGCCCGTGCCGTGGCGAGCGGCGGCGGCGGAGGATGTGCTCAACGGCAGCGAGCCGAGCGACTCGCTCTTCTCGCAGGCGGCCGACGCTGCGCTGGCGGATGCCCAGCCGCTTCAGCACAACGGCTACAAAGTCCCGCTTGCCAAGGGATTGATTCAGCAGGCGCTGGGAGCGCTTGCTGAAAATTAAGCTGAAGCTGAAGCGCATCAACCAAGCGGTCTCCAGTGCGCTTCAGCACACTTTACACGACAGGCGGTGGTTAAAACCAATGCCTGTCGCAGCTAATGAAGCGGCGCGTCGCTATCCATTATTTTGCCCACCGCTGCACCAGCTCCACGCAAACGCCTACCGCCTGCCCCATGTCCTCTACGCTCACCCACTCCAGCGGGCCGTGGATGTTTTGCATGCCCGTAAACAAATTGGGCGTGGGCACGCCCATTGCCGTCAGCTGTGAGCCATCCGTGCCGCCGCGGATCGGCGGGCTGTGGGGCTCCATCCCCTGCGCCGTAATGGCCTCCCGCGCGATCTCGACGGGCCGCATGTCATTCTCCAGCCAGTAGCGCATGTTGCGATACTGCTCGACGATTTCGCACTCGATCTGCGCGCGTGGCTCGTGCTGGCGCAGCGTCTCGCAGAGCGAACGCACGAAGTCGCCGTGGGCCGCCAATTCGTCGCGCTCAAAGGCGCGCAAAATCAGGTGAATCTCCGCGCTGGCCGTCGAGCCGTTCATCGCATAGGCGTGGATAAAGCCTTCGCGCTCGCGGGTGACTTCGGGCGAGCGCGTGGCCTGCGGCAGCATGTCGATAAACTTGCCTGCGAGATGCAGCGCGTTGACCATCTTGCCCGTGGCGCTGCCGGGATGAATCGAGACGCCGGTAATTTTGACCGTCGCCTTGTCCGCCGAAAAGGTCTCATAGACAATCTCGCCGGGCAGCGCGCCGTCCAGCGTGTAGGCCACATCCGCCCCCAAATCCTTGATTTTGAGCCGTCGAATGCCGACGCCAATCTCCTCGTCGCTCGTAAAGCAAACGCGCACCGGCCCGTGTGGAATGTCGGGGTGTTCGAGCAGGTATTTTGCCGTCGACATGATGATCGCCACGCCCGCCTTGTCGTCCGCACCGAGCAGCGTCTGGCCGCTGGCGGTGATTAGCGTGTGGCCGATTTTGTCGGCCAGCGCCGGTGAGCTGTCGGCTGAGAGCACCTGCTGCGGATCGTCCGGCAGCGCAATGGGCGAGCCGTCGTAGTCGCGATGCACCAGCGGCTGGACATTTGTACCGCTAAACTGCGGCGCCGTGTCCACGTGGGCCAGCAGCGCGACCGTTGGCGCGTCGTCGAGGCCACCGGTCGCGGGAATCGTGCCAAAGGTCACGCCGTAGTCCGCCACGGAGATGTCGGCCGTGCCCAGCTCGGCCAGCTCATCGCGCAGCAGGTGGAGCAGCGCCCACTGTTTGGCCGTGCTCGGCGCTTCGCCGGTGGATTCGTCCGATTGCGTGTCAATTTGTACGTAGCGAAGCAGCCGCGCCTCGACATCCGCCAAAATTTTGTCGTTCATGGGAAAAGTCTCGCTTGGGGTAGGTGGATGGTTGATAGACGGTTAATCTTAACGAAACGCAGGTGGTGCGTCAAAGAAAAAACTAGCGCGGAGATGCAAAGGCGCTTGGAGGTAATTTATAGGTCGCAGTCGCTGGATAAGAACGTTGGCGCTTTATTTGATAAAGATTTTGTCCGCCAAATGAAGTGGGCGAACAATTCCCCTTGCGTCTCTACGCTTCCGCGTTAAAATTTCAAATCTGCGCTGCTTGACATTTTGCAGCACCAAGATTATACTTTTGCCTTACGCGGGTGTAGCTCAGTGGTAGAGCTTTGGCTTCCCAAGCCGATTCCCGTATAAGTTGCTTAAATGCCCCTGGTCACAAGCCGGGGGCTTTTTTTATGCAACAGAAGTTTACTCTGAGTGACTGCTTTGAACTTTTCGCCCTAGAAAACAAAGCAAGACAGTTTACAGAGCACACACTAGACTTTTACGATCAGCGCTTGACCCGCTTCGTTGACTTCTGCGCTGAACAAAATATCTCCTGTGTTGACGAAGTGCGCCCCCTGCATATTCGTAAGTTTTTTGTTTCCCTTCAAGAACAGAATTTATCCCCCCATTACGTGCATTCCTTCGCGCGCGCAATAAAGACTTTCTTCAATTACTGTGTCAGGGACGAACTGTTAGATCGTTCACCTTTCGACCGCGTACAAATGCCTAAGCTGCCACGCAAGCAAAAAAAGGCATTAACCCCTGCTCAGGTAAAAAAGATACTTCACGCGTGTAAATATCAACGCGATAAAGCGCTGATAACTTTTCTGCTTGATTCAGGAGTAAGGGCAAGCGAATGTATAGCCCTAAATGTTGGGGATATTGATATGAGGACAGGGGCCGTATCGGTAAAGCAGGGGAAGGGCCAAAAGGATAGAACAACCTTTATTTCAGCCAAAACGCGCAAGGAAATCAAGCGGTACTTAGCTGAGCGTGAGATAACGCGGGACTCCAGCATAACGCCTTTGTGGGTATCTCTGAGAACTGGAAAGCGCCTCACTTACGCGGGGCTTTCACAGATATTTAAGCGGCTCAAAAAGTCGGTGGGGATACAAGAATTATCGGCCCATGCCCTACGCAGAACATATGCGATCACAATGCTGAGGGGCGGGACAAATATCTACGTTCTTGCGAAGCTAATGGGCCACAGTGACATATCTGTTTTACGGAACTATCTCGACATTTTAGATGAAGATATGAAAGAGGCGCACGAAAGAAATTCACCTGCGGGCAATCTACTGTAAACAACAAAAGTAGAGAAGCGCGCAAACACTTCTCTACTTTCTAACCTAATACCGCTGATAGGACAGCGATAGAGGCTAAGTGAATTATATCACTACCTTCTATCTACGCACTACTAGTACATTGTCATTGAGGTTTTGAGGGGTTAGGGTAGAAGCGGTTGAAGGTCTGGCGAGCCAATTGGGGCGTGAACTGCCAGCGAATGGGGAGAGGGGCTCGATTGCGTGTTTCAACCCAAGCCAGGACTTCACGGCTCAATTCGACTTGACAGGCGATGCGCCGCTTTAGGCATTGCCTGGATAGAAGCGAGAGTTGAATTTCAGCCATGTTGAGCCAACTGGCCTTTTTGGGTGTGTAGTGCATCTGAATTTTCTGCATCAAGGCGAAGGCCTTCTCCGGTTCAAAGGCGTTGTAAAATGAAGTGTAGGTATGCGTGCTCAGGTTGTCCTGCACCAGTTGAATCTGGCCACCCGGCGGACAGTGTTGCTCGACGAAGGCGTCCATGAACTCGGCGTAGTCCTGTCCCGTGCGTCGGTCTCGTACCTGCACAAAGCAACGTCCGGTGAGAGGCTGCACGGCCAGGAGAACGGAGCAGACGCCATGGCGCTCGTACTCGTAGTTTTGTCGTTTCGGCTTGCCGGGTTCAACAGGCAAGGGGACGAGCGTATCGCCAATCAGTTGACAGGGACGCTCATCGAAACACCAGAGCGGGCGCAGCGGGTCAAAGGGACGGGCATAGATGGCCAGGAGATACTCCATTTGCGCCAGAAAGGTGGGCGTCAGCTTGCCCAGGCACCATTGGCGGACTAGGTGAGGCTTGACCGTGTTTTTTTCAGAATTTCGCCCACGGCGTTGTGGGAGATGTGCTCAACCAACTCGAGTTCCACCGCTTTGTCCGCTAGCAAGCGCAAGCTCCATTGGCTACGCCCTGCTGGCGGTTCTGAGCAGGCCAATGCGGTGATTTTGGCCCGTTGCTCGCCGCTGATGGTGCGGGCGCGACCGCTTCTTGGCTTTTCGCTAATCGCCGCTTCGAGCCCGTCTTGCACATAGCGACGCCGGATCCGGTCTATCGTCGACAGGCTCGTATCGAGCTTATCGGCTATCTCTTGGTCTGTCTTCTGCCCTTGATGATGATTTTCATCGGCCAACAGCAGTATCTTTATCCGATTCAGTTTGCGTACACTCATCACGCCGCCCAGCGTCAGCCGATTGAGGTAGCTACGTTCTTCGCCCGGCAACTTGACATTGTTTATGTGCTTTTTGCGTCCCATGGGAAACTCCTTCTTCTGCTCATTGCTTCGCGTTGGGACCTATTCTATCGCTTACCCTTATCTACTCATAATATCGATTACTGTGTACTAGTAGTTTTTTGTTTCATAGAAAGAGAGTGACAAATGAGCAATGAAAGATTCGTGGGGCACAACCCACAAACGGGCGCGATTGAACGCTGGGATTCACGTCAAGGAGAATGGGTAGAGACTTTACCCGGCGATAGGCAGACACGGCATGTAGACAAGCGGGGTATGACTGAACACGAGGCCGCTGCACTTCAACACGTGAAAAGTAATGAGGTTCAGCAAAGCATCGTCACAGGCGACTACAGAGACCGTGCTGAGGGCTTTCAGCTCGCCACAGTCCCCATTGCCGTTGCCTTTGGCGTGGGCGTTCTCCTGGTCTCTGTCGTGGGCTTCAGTACGCCATTGTTTAGCGTGGCCGCGTTGACCGTCTTTTGGGTGAGCTTCCTTCTTTGGTGGCTAGGGGCTTACGCGCTGCATATGGTTTTCTCACCAGACGGTACGGCATTTTTTGGCGCGGTACAGGGATGGGCGTACATCAATCGCGAGCAGAAAGAGCGTCATCGGCGAATGGAAGTCGCTTCACGAGAAAGGGGCCGCTAATGAAGAAAATAGTTTGCCGGTTCTGCGGAAAGAAATTCACGAAACAAGCGCTACGACTTCACCGGCCACACTGCGAGCAGGAACAGAAGAAAGGTAGAGGAAAATGATTGAACTTGAACAAACACTAAGCCGAACAGAACAGACGTTGACAGCTAACCCAGCACGTCACACGCCCTTGCGCAGAACGGCACAGGCGCTGTCTAGGCGCAACATTGCAGCAGCTAAGGCCCACGTATTGAATAGCGCCCTTGAACGATTGACAGGGCTTGTATTCGAGTTAGAAAGGGACGACAACAATAGACTCCTAGCGTGGAACGTTGACAAGCGGACGGGCCGCATCTTGATAGGCGTACCAATGGGCGGGCGGGCACATCGGGACTACGGACTGCGCAGAAGTGAACGTGACGTATTGAGGCGCATTCTTGTTGACGTTGAGGCCAGCGAGGGAGCGCCGTTGTACCTGTACGACGGGGGCAAATGGTACTTGAATCTATACGACTACCGCGAGCGCGCGAGCGCTAATCGGTGGCTGAAGGACAATCGAATCACGCCGCAACAGTGGCTGCACTATTTGGAATGAACGTTGTACGGGCCGCTGTAGCAGGTTGTAACAGACGTATCAGGGTGCGTTGTGGGCCGTTGTAACAGGCGTTGGCGTATGTTGCCGAGGGTGTATCTAAGGCCGTATCAGGGGGCGTTGCAGTGCGTTGTCTACCACGAGTGACGCCCCTGTAAAGGGACATATCAACCTAAAGAGAAAGGTACTAACAATGAAGAAACTAATCATTTTGGGCGCGCTGGTGTTCGTTGTCGCCAGCGTCTGGAGTGTAAGCGGGGCGTTATCAAGCGACGCTTTATCAATGGGCGTGGGCGTTCTGCTTGGCGCGCTAATGGGCTTACCCTTTGTGCTGATGGTGCTTGTGTCTGGACAGCGTGGCTTTACAGATGACGATATACAGTGCGAGCTACAGATGCTGCGACGCGAGAACATCCGGTTGCAGACGGCGCTAGACACTCGACAGTTGCGGAGTGAAACGACACACTCTTTGCGAAGTGAAACGACACACTCTTTACGCGTTGTCGGCGAATGGGAGGAGTGAAACAACACGAGACGGTAAATAGGGCGCTGGACGTTGTAGGTGGGAGGTTCTTAGCTATACGAATGGGGATATGGGGTATAGGAGTTCAGCCCCGCGCGTTTTTAGAATTTTTCAAGAACACATTTAATGCTTTATGTCAATTGAGGCCGTTGATTATTTGACAAAAGGGGGAGGGTGCGTTACAATTCTAATGTGGCATTAATCTTAAATTTAACTAGAGTTTAACTCACAGAATCGTTAATTTGTATCAATTTTTGGAGGAAGAAAATGGAAGACCGCACTACAATGACCATTTTGGATACGACACACGCCAAGCTGAAAGCCCTTGCTACAACCGAGGGTAAGCCCCTGGTCAGGTTCATGGAATATGCAGCCGAAGTTTTGATTGAACTTGCCAGAAGCGAAGGTAAGCCAATCGACTACAACCTTAAGCTGATGGGAGCTGAGACAGCGCAGTCGAGGGGAGGCCACGAAAATAGCTAGTGAATCGATTCACCCAATCCTTACGACAGGGTGAGTCAGCGGAAGTGCAACAGAGAGTAAAAAGAGTGATTGTCGGCGCTCTCGAGGATGTTGAGAGCGTTGAGGTTGTGGAAGGTAAAAGGCTGCAAAGACTTGGTGTCGATGCAATTATCCGGTATGCAAATGGTGATTATTCACATTTACAGTACAAAGTGAGATTCGTAGATTACGATGATCTGGCACTGGAGTTTGAACGGAGAGGTTACGGCTTCAGCCGTCCCGGTTGGATCAACGAACGGTCAGACGTTAACTGGCTGCTCTACATGATGCCGAGTCGCGCGATGCTGATAAATTGGACTGAGTTGCTCAAGGCCTGGAATGAATACGGGGAAAGTTGGCGGATGCGTTTCGGAATTAAGACATCGTGGACCGATGGGTACTATGAACAATTCGAGTCGCTTTTCTGCCCCGTGCCCATCGAAGTTTTGAATCAGCATATTGATGTAACAATCGTAGAATCACAGGAGACAAGATGAACTTGACAACAGAGAAGGAAAAGCTCGCAGCGTTAAGCGCTATTGCTGAGGCGGCTAAAAGCGGCCTGATGAATCCGCCCATGAAAGGCGACAGCAAAGTTTCAGCGGCTGCTGTGAATGCTTTGGCGGCACTGTCTGAGGCGCAGAAAACGAACAGCAATCCACACATCAACACGGAGAGTAAATAATGTATATCGAAGAATTGGAACAGTTAATCGAGGCGCTTTTCAAACAAGCGGGATATGAAGTCGAGGATGTCGAGACGGGCCGCGAAGATCGTCTGGCGTCGTGCGTCGTAACAATGAAGGACGGCGAGGAGTTTACCGTCGTTTACTGGCTTGAAGCGGGGGTAGAACCGCAGTTGCAAAGCAAGGTAGGCGCGGGGCCGAAGTCTATGAAAGGCCGTTTACCCTTCGAGATTGGCTTTGTTAGTGAGGAGGGACGGAAAAGCTACGGCTTCTTGCACAGTTATCATTTACAGACAAAAGAAGGGCCGGACTTCTTTGTATGGCTTGCGAATGACGCGGCTTATTTGTTTGAAACAAAGGCGCTGAGAAAGGAATTTAATTTCCGGGCTGAATGGTTCACGGCCAACTGCCCAAAGATAAAACTCGATTGGCCGGGGTACGGTACATCCAGTTGCTTGCTGATAGGCGCGTCGAAGATGCGAAGGTTTGAGAAGGCCATGATCATCTTTGAAACGGAGGTGGACGACAACGAGGCGCGTGTACTGGCCTGATAGGTAAAAGAAAAATGCCCCTGAGCGGCTAACTCAAGGGCATTTATTGACAAATTCAGAATAAACGCCGGGGGGCGATTCGTTCAGGGCATAAAGCCGTTAGACCTTATCTTTGTCGCGCCTTCTTTGAATCACGAGTATATCACGATGCAAACAATCACGCAAAAAAGTGAAAAGGTGGAGAATTCCCCTTCGCTCTTTGACTACAGTATACACGATAACGATATAATTGTCAACTTCTCGACCTCGTTGTGTGGGATTGACACTTTAGAAGCGCTTGCCCGTGAAGGGGCCGAATTTGTACAGCTTGGCGCGGGGAAAAGCCCCATAAAAGAGGAATGGAATAAGCTGGACAAAGGCGAATCGTGCGCAGCAGTAACGCGGTATCTAACTTCTTTTTCTGAACGCCACGTAGGGCTTACTTTGGGCACGCGCTTTGTTGTCTTCGATTTGGACTACAATTTCCAGACACAGATAAAAAAGCTAGGCAACAGTGCCAATACTTGGGTTAGCTTTCGGCCTGAAGCACCAACAAAAGGGGCGTTGATATACCGCATTGCTGACAAGTGCCCATTAAAGCAAAGTTGGAAGTCAGAAGGGGCCAAAGGCTTAGAAGTAGAGCTGCACGGCATTACAGAAGGTGGCAAATACACTCAAAAGGCCGTAGCAGGGGGCACATATCATTTAGACCTTCAGCATAATTTGAAAGCCGTCACATTTGACGAGCTTGAAACGATTTGGGCCGTTTTGACTGGTACACGGTTCAAAGAAAGTGAAGCACAGCGGCCACACTCCAAATTTGGAGTGGAATTTGAGGAGAATCACGCGCCTATTCCCCGCAAACCCATCCACGATAGAGAAGTGCCCAAGAGAGAATTATTTGCCCGTGGTAGAAGCGTAATTGACAGACTAAAAGAGGCTGTAACGCCCTACGACGTTTTCGAGCTAAAGGGCATGGCCAATGACATAGAAGATTACGATTCTGAACAATTGCGGTTAAAGGGCAACGGCGGGCTAATCGTCGGTAAACCTGAAGGCCGAAAACGTGAAATTTGGCATAACTTTTCAGACGGTGCGCGTGGCAATGTGCTTCATGCGTGGGCTTACGTTCAGGGTTATGACAGAGAAGATTACAAAAAAATCATACCTGAAGTGTGCGCGCAATTTAATGTCGAGTATTCAGAACCTGCCACAGCGATTGTTGGGGGGAATGAAGTTACCGTGAATGAAATCTTGACGGCTTGCCTAGAAGCGTCAAACAGCATTCGTTTTGAGGGCCGATCCAAAGAATATCAACGAGACATTTTGCGGGGCGTGCTATTGATTCTGCGCAGACAGGACAGTCTAGCGGGGCCTGTATCGCAGCGAATGTTATCTGACACGGTTGGCGCTTCCCGTCCTACAGTTATCAAGTGGCTACCCAAGATTGAAGAATACGTGTATCAGCTTGAAAAGGGAATGGGGATCGGGGCTAATGTCTGGACTATTAACGAAAATTGGCTTGAAACGGTGGTAAAGAACTCATTACTCCCTAATAGTTTACCAAACAATACTAGCGCAGCGCGCGGTCGCTTGCTATGTTTGGTAAAAGAAAAGGGAGTAATGGGGGATTTAACCGACGAAAAAGGGGAAAGTTTACCACTACAGCCCGTTTCAAGCGAAGATATGCAGCGGGATATTTACCAGCGGCCTAGTATTTTGCCCAAGTTTCAACGTAGTATTGCACACAGTAAGCCCGAAAATGGGGAATGGATCGAGAACTATTCGGACAAAGCGAACCGTATTCACGGCCTGTCAAAGTTGGCCCATGCTCAGGTAGAAGATAACTCGGAAAAGGTGCTTCGGCCTATTACAAAAACGGGCAAACGCCTAATAGAGCTTCTGGACGCACGCGGGCCGCTGAATCTAACAGAATGCAAAGAAGCGCTTGGGGTAAAGGGTAAGAATGTGGTTGGTGATATTCGCCGTCGCATGGTTCAGGACGTCGAGAGACTGGCTGATTTGTTGGGCCGTGAAGACATTCAACCGCTGCTAGTCGAAGAGCGCAGGGGACGTAAGGGTGTGTACCTTTCATTGCCAGACGACTACAGGGAACGCCTAGAAAAGGTTGAAGAATTTTTAGTGAATGACGGGGCAGACAGACGGCGAAAAATTGCCACGAATAAAGAACGTATCGAGTCGCTCAAGAGAATGCTTACCAACACAGTGACGGCACATGAGCGTGAGAAGCTAATTAAGAGCCTCGACAGCGCCCTAGAATGGGGCCGCATCCTGACGGAAGAAAAGGGAGCTTGACAGCGATAGCCTTAGCAGTGATAGCCGTAGCAGTGATAGCCGTAAATCTCCCACAATTATGGAGATTTTGGGCGCTATTTAATGACTTTTTGGCGAATAGGTGTACTGAGTCCAGAGAGAAAATAACGTTCAAAATAGCGTCTAAAATGTAGTGTTTTACATGGGTAATCTATGACCGTGTAGAACGTCAATATGGGATACTTTATGTTAAGTATATAATTGACACTAAGTACACCATACGAAAAGGAATCCATCAACTATAAGGAGGATGTGAAATTATGGCTACAAAGCAGCGTAAGCAGCGTAAGCCGTCACAGAGACGCACAAAAAGTAAACAGTCACGTACAAAAGAGGCTACTAGACATAAGACGCCGCGCCGTAGACAGACCAGAGCACAGAAAGCAGCGGCCTACAACCGAAAGCAGTTTTGGGCTTTCGTTCACAACGCGGGCCAAACGGGATTTATCATAGCCGGAGCCATATTCCTGTATCTGGTCTACTCGGCAAAAGATACCTTGCTTTACATAATGCGATATACGGCAATTGTTATCACGAACACTATGAGCACTGTATCGCCTGTACTTCCGCTGTTGATTATCGTTGGGGCAGCAGGTTGTTTGTTCGTGATTTTGTCCAGATTTGGACTCATACAAGAATTGAGGGAGTGGTATAGCTTGACGCTGGATTACAGAGAGAGAACGGGCCAATCGACGCGCCACTATTCCAAACCGTGGATAGCTCGCGTAATAGATTCACTTCTAGGCAAACACACAGCTTACACGCTGGAAGAACCGGACATTCCCGGCCTATTTGTCACCTTCACAGACACGGGGCCAGTTACAACCCTTGCCCTACCCACAGAAGACACTTTTGCATTAGCGCAAGCCGTTCAAGTACGCAAAGCGACTCGTGAAAGAGATATTAAATACGCTGCTCATGCAAAAGCAATTAGCGGAGGTTACGCCAAACCCCTACAGCGCCCACAGCGTCGATTAGACGTAGTAGACCTTAGCGACGATAAAACGCCACACAGTGATCCTACAGCACTCACAGAAGCATTACAGCAGACAGGTAGGCATAGTATATTGCTAGGTCAAACTGTGGAGGGTGAACCTGTCACGTTCGATCTAGCCAACGAATCAGGACTTGGCATTTTCGGCAAAAGTGGTACGGGTAAATCAGCGCGAGCAGGTGTTACGTTCGCTTTATCGGCGATTCACAACGGCGCGCATGTGTACGTACTTGACAAAGACAGCAATCGAGTGTGGGGCCAGCTATCGACGCACATTGAACACGTGACGGACTTCTACGGCAACGGCGATATATGGGGCCAATTACAAGCTGAATTCAGCAGACGGCAAAAGCTGCTACAGGGCGAAACAAGTAATTATCAACGCCGAAATAAGCGGAGTCGAAGCGACACAGCTATGCGTCCCCTACAGCCCATTATCATTATTTTTGAGGAGTACAAACACTTCTGCCAAAGTCCAGAGAATAAAGACATTTTAGCTGAAGCTAATGCGCTGCTGTCCACTATCGCCAGTCAGGGGCGCAAATTCGGTATGCACGTCGTCATCATTGCACAAGCGCCAGACAATAAAGCCATGCCTCAGTCAGTTGTCGAGAATTTAAGCCCACTCAGCTTTTATCAGCCTAGCAACAGTGGGGCAAAACGTGTCAATCTATCCGGCCTCAGTCAACTGGACAAAGACAATGGCGAATTTATGTATGAAGGTGAAATTTGCCAAGCGTGGGATACATGGGAATCTGATATAGCGTCCATCCTTGCAAGGATACCGCGCAAGACACTCAAAGCTCCCATAACTATGGGGATTTTCAGCCCTAGAATCGACGATAATACAGATGAGGCAGTAGACGCCTTAGAGGGGATTTATCGTGCAATAGAGACATCAAAAACGCCTAAAAAAGTTGAAGTTGATTACATGGCCATATCGAGCAAGTCCGAAAGGATCGCCGCCTATCTGGAAGCAGAGGGATACAACGGCAAGCGCAAAGAGGTAGCGGCAAAACTAGACGTAGACCCCTCCTATGTCAGCAGGGCAGTTAAAGAACTGGGCTTATAGAGTGGAATCCACTTTCCACTGTTTCCACTCATTTTCCACTCTATTCTAGCGCTATTCCACTCGATTAGAGTCTCATTCCACTCATTTTCCACTGTTTCCACTCGATTAGAGTCTTATTCCACTCGATTCCACTCTACAGATTGCGCGTCAACATCAAGCGATTACACGCACAATCTGTAGACTCTACTGTCTAATTTCCCCCGTACCCCCTGCGAAGCCCCCTATGTGAAACTCCCCCACCTACACAAACTATTAACCATCGGTATTTTTAACGGTTGAAACTAAGTAGAGTAACTTACATAAAGCCCTTCATTCTGTGGTATAATTTGGTTATGCTAATGGTTATTAGCAAACTCTATTTTGCAAAACAAAAGGGCTGATTCAAAATGACTACACAAATTCAAACGTCTACGAAGTCGCTTTCTCCAATCATTGATATGGTGCTCGATACTGTTTCGGAACGAAGTCAACGTGATTATGGGCGGGCGCTGAATGACTTCATTGTTTGGTATCAGCAAAGCGGAGCGACCACACTTAACAAAGCCGCTGTAAACGGGCATGTAGCTGCATTGAAAGAAAACGGTGTACCGGCGTCTAGCATCAATCAACGTTTGGCAGCGATTCGCAAGCTGGCGCTAGAATCGGCCGATAACGGACTGATCGACGAAAACACGGCGCAAAGTATCAAGCGGGTGAAGAACATTAAGCAGCAAGGGCAGAAGCTGGGAAATTGGTTAAGCAAAGCACAGGCCGCTGAAATGATTAACGCGCCTGATATTGAGACGTTGAAGGGAAAAAGAGATCGTGCAATTTTAGCCGTTATGATTGGCTGTGGACTTCGCAGGGAAGAACTGGCAACGTTGGCTGTAGCGCACTTGTGCCAGCGTGAGGGGCGTTGGGTTATCCTCGACTTAGACGGAAAGCATGGACGCGTTAGAACTGTTCCGATGGCGTCGTGGGTAAAGTCGATTGTGGATCAGTGGACGGACGCCGCAGAAATTACAGCGGGTTATCTATTTCTACCCATGCGCAAGGGAGGTCACTTGCAAGACGGCCCCATGACTTCACAAGCCATTTGGAAAGTTGTACAGAAATACAAGCCTGTAGAAAAGTTAGCCCCCCATGACTTGCGCCGTACATTTGCAAAACTCGCACACACGGCGGGCGCTCCGATTGAACAGATTCAGCAGTCGTTGGGCCATGCGTCTATTCAGACAACGGAAAAGTATTTGGGCGTTGAATTAAACTTGACACAAGCGCCGTCTGATATGATTAGTTTGAACCTGTGAAAGGGTGGATGAACGGAGTGAAACGACACACTCTTTGCGGATTTGAACCGTCGATTCTTGGTCTTGTGCTCTACCGCTTTTCATGCTAGAATATAGGTTGTTGAAGACAGATTAGGGACATTTTAGAAATTTACGCGGGTGTAGCTCAGTGGTAGAGCTTTGGCTTCCCAAGCCAAGAGTCGACGGTTCGAATCCGTTCACCCGCTTCGAGCAGCCGCTCTGAGCAGCCAAGACGAAGCGCTTGGCTGCTCTTTCTTTGTCCACCCCGCTACCCCACCAGCGCCACGATTAGGAGCCTTTTATGTTTGAACGCATTGCTGGGTTTATTGCCCTACTGCTGTGGATTGTCTCATTCCTCGGCGGGCTGTTTGCTGCCGCCGTTCTGATCATCGTCGCCTTTGATCTCGATGTGCCCGTAATGATGTTCCGCGGCGTCGAGGGCATGGCCTTTGGCGTGGCCCTAGCGGTGATTCCTTACTGCCTTGCCCGCGCCTTTGACGAGCTGGCCTCCGAGATCGACGATATGGACCTGAGCGATGACGTGATCGCCGTGCGCGTCGTCTCACCAGCGGAGTAACGCAATCGACCCACGAAGCGCGCGAAGGAACACGAAGGGCTGCTGCCGCGCCATTTGTTTGAGACTTTAGTGGTTCAAAGACCAAAACACGAATTAGTGACTGGAAAATTTATGCAAAGCAAAGGTAAAGGATTGGAAATTTTGCGAGCCCGTCGCCAGCAGATTGCCGACATGCTGGACGAAATCATGGTGGGCCGCGAGAATCCCGATATGGACGTGGAGACCACCGACTTCGTGCCCCAGATCGAAGCCGTGCGCGATACGGCCAAGTACGAGCCCGTGCTCGACAAAATCGACGAGCTGATTGAACGCGTTCAGCGCGAATCCGCAGAGCCCAACGCCGATCACAGCACCGTGCGCCTTGGCCGCTACATCACGCTCGACTACGGCGACGGCAGCGGCGACAGCCAGCAGCAGGAATTTCTCCTGCTCGACGCCCAGGGCGGCATCGACCTCGGCGACTACGATACGATGTCCACGGATTCACCCGTCGGCGCAGCCATCCTCGGCAAGCAGGAGGGCGACAGCGTCACCGTGGACGCGCCGAGCGGCGAGACGACTGTACAAATTGTATCGGTGGATTAACCTAAAAGATGGCAAACGTGACCGTCACGGCCTCCCAATACGCCGCCTTCCCACTCACGCTTAGGCCGTGATTGTCACGTTTCTCGATCAACTTCGCTAATCCCAATGCAGAAGCGACAATCACCGGCTAAGCTTGCCTCGTGAAGGTCACGCAGTTCACGGCTGACCACCTTCCCCACCCGGAAACAAAAACATAAAGACCATCGCCAAACGCGCCGCCCACGCCGCCTCGTTGTGCGTCGCCCCCTGATCGACAAAATAGCGAAAATCCTCCCCCTCCACGTACCCATTCTGTCGCAAAGCCTGCGCCGCCTCCCGCGTCAGCGACAGGCCGTCGTTGCGCGTGCCGCTGTCCAGCCAGAGGCGCACGTCGCGCGGCTCGCCCGTGCGAAAGCGCTCGATGGTCTCGTAGGGGCCGCCGCGCCGTTCGGGTGTGCGGTCGGTGATCCAGAACGAGGGCGACATCACCGCGTGGTGGCGCGCAAAGCCGGGATGTTCCCAGGCGATGTAGGCCGAGAAGAGCCCGCCCATCGACGAGCCGCAGGTCGCCGTGTGCTCGCGGCCGGTCAGCGTGCGAAAGTGTGTGTTGATGTACACCGCCACTTCGTCGCGGTAGTAGGCCAGCGTTTGAGCTGCGTGGCCAGCCAGCGAGTGCTGGGGCAGTGGCCGCTCACCCCAGCGCTGCTTGCGACGTGCCGTCACGGGGCGCATGGGGTCGGGGCACTGCGTATAGTCCGGCAGGTATTCGGTGAGACGCGACTCGCCGCCGTTGCTCACGCCGACAATCAGGCACGGCTGCATGGCCCCCTCCTGGATCAGCCGATCAGCCGTCTCGTCCGCCCGCCACGATCCCATGTAGGAATCGCCGACATACGTCTCGAAGACGTTCTGCCCGTCGTGCATGTAAAGCACCGGGTAGCGGCGTGCCGGGTCGCCGTCCTGATCATCGTCGTAGCCCGGCGGCAGGTAGATATAAAGCGGGCGCGTTGACAGGCTGCCCGTGAACTCGTCGATTTTGATGACGCGCGAGGGCGAGCCTTCGCGCGTGGGAAATTTTGTAGTGGGCTGCGCCAACATCGGCGCGGCAAATATAGACATAGCGGGTGATCGTATCGTAAACTGGGCAAGACGCCAAACTATCAATCGCTATTTTTATAAGCGATCCCGCAGCGAGCCACTCTCCCTATGCCCCACCAGCTTTTGCTCGATACCTCCAGCCTCCTCTACCGCGCTTTCTTCGCGCTGCCCCACTCCATCAGCGACAGCGACGGCCAGCCCGTCAACGCGCTCCACGGCTACCTGGACATGACGGCCAACCTCCTGCGCGATCAGCGGCCGGACGCGCTAATTCACGTCTTCGACCACGACTGGCGACCCGCCGCCCGCATCGACGCCTACCCCGCCTACAAAGCCGACCGCGCCGCCGATCCCGAAAGCGTGCCCGCCGCCCTCCAGCCCCAGTTTGATCAGCTGCCCGCGCTGCTCGACGCGCTGGGCCAGACCCGCGCCGAAGCCAAAGCCTGGGAAGCGGACGACGCGATTGGTGCGCTCTGTCACCAGGCCACTTCGGGCGACAAGGTCGATGTCGTCACCGGCGACCGCGACATGCTTCAGCTTATCCACGACGGCGATGCCGAGCACCCAACCGTGCGCGTGCTCTACACCGTGCGCGGCGTCTCCGAGCTGGCCGAGTTTGACGCGGCGGCGGTCGAGGAAAAATATGGCGTGCCGCCTAGCCGCTACGTCGACTTCGCCACCCTGCGCGGCGACCCCTCCGACGGCCTGCCCGGCGTGCCCGGCATCGGTGAAAAGACGGCCGCCAAGCTCATCGCCCAGTACGAATCGCTCGACGCGCTGCTGGACGCCGCCGAGCAGGAGGCGCTCACGCCCAAGCTCAGCGAAAACCTGCGCCACAGCCGCGACTACCTCGCCGCCATGCGCCTCGTCGTCCCCATTCAGCGCGATGTGGAGGTGGTCGTGACGCGGAGCGAGCGCGACGAGCCGAAGCTCGCCGCGCTCGCGGAAAAATCGGGGCTGACGGGGCCGGTTGGTCGGCTGACGGAGGCGGCGGCTTGAGCCAGCCATGAACAAAGCAAATCGCCTGCGGGCCATCGACCAGCAAATTGCTCGGCTGACGCGCGAACTCGCACAGCTGCGCCAGCGGAGCGGACGGCTTGGCTGGCTGCGCGTTGCGGCCTTTGGCCTGCTGGTTGTCGGCAGTGCAGCGGCTCTTTACGGGAGTGGGCCGTGGTTGGCCGCCGTGCTCTTCCTCCTGCTGGCCGCGCTCTTCGCGCTGCTGGTCATCATCCACGGTCGGGTTGACGAGGCGATTACTCGGCGCATCTTGTGGCGGCGCTGGAAGCAGATACAGGTCGCCCGCGCAATGCTCGACTGGTCACAGATCCCGCTGGCAACCGAGGCACAGCCAGACTATGCCCACCCCTTTGAAGCCGATCTGGATGTCGTGGCCGAGCGCCCCGAGGACATCTCGCTGCACCGGCTGCTGGATGTGGCAACGACGCTGGGCGGCAGCCGTCGCCTGCGCCAGTGGCTAACGGCTACTGAGGTCGACATGGAGGCCGTGTTGGCGCGGCAGCTGCTGGCGCGCGAACTCGTATCGCGCTCGTGGCTGCGAAGCCGTCTCTTCGTGGATGCCAAGTGGGCGGAGGTAGGCGAGGATGCAGCCGGTGCTGAAACCGCTGCGGAGAGCAAGCTCGATACGGATTCGCTGCTAGCCTGGCTGGCCGATACAAGCTCGGACAAGCATCTGCAGACGTGGCTGGTTGGGCTGGGCGGCTTGCTGCTCGTTACTTGGGGGCTGCTGGCGTTTGGTCTGCTAAACGTTACGCCGCTGTGGTACGGCTTGGTCTCATTTGGTGCGTACTGGGTGCTGCTCTTCGGCTCGCCACACGATGCGGCCTCGCTTTTTGGCGAGGCCACGAGACTGCGCGACCAGCTCAATCATTTTTCCCGCACCTTTCGCCTGCTGGAACGGTTTTCCTACCGCGACACGCCCCGCTTGCGCGGTCTCTGCACGCCGTTTCTCAACAGCAAGCAGCGCCCCTCTCGCTACCTGGGCCGGGTGAGCACGGTCGTCAACGCCGCGGGCGTGCGCGGCAACCCGCTGGTCTGGTTTGTGCTCAACAGCATCGTCCCCTGGGACCACCTGGTTTTGTACCGGCTGCAAACGTTGAAAGGGCTGCTGGCTAAGCAGATGCCGCAGTGGCTCAACATTTGGTTTGAGCTGGAGGCCTCAATGTCGTTGGCCAATTACGGTTATCTCAATCCACGTGCTGCTTTTCCGTGTGTGAATCGCCGAACGCCCTCCTTGGACGGCGGCACAAATTCGCCTGCTTTCGAGGCAAAGCAGCTGGGCCATCCCCTGCTGCCCGAACTGCCCAACGCCAAGGTGCGCAACGATTTTCTCATCCACCACCCGGGGGATATGGCAATCCTAACGGGCTCGAACATGTCCGGCAAAAGTACGTTTCTGCGGACGGTGGGGGTCAACCTCGTGCTGGCCTATGCGGGCGCGCCGGTCGACGCGCTGACGTTGCACACCCTCCCTTTTCGCCTCTTTACCACCATGAAGGTCAGCGATTCCGTGGCGGATGGCATCTCGTATTTTTACGCCGAGGTGCGTCGGCTCCGCCAACTGCTTACAGCCGTGGACGCATCGCATCCGCAGCCGCTTTTCTTCCTGATCGATGAGATCTTTCGGGGAACCAACAATCGCGAGCGTTTGATTGGCAGCCGCTCGTTTATCAAGGAGCTGGCCGGGCGCTCGGCTGTGGGGCTAATTTCGACCCATGATTTGGAGCTAATTGGGCTGGCGGACGCCCTGCCACAGGTGCGCAACTTTCACTTTCGCGATGACGTTCGCGAGCGCCGCATGATCTTTGACTACCTCCTGCGGGAGGGTCCCTCCCCCACCACCAACGCGCTGACGATCATGCGCCAGGAAGGGCTGCCCGTCGAAGACGACGGCGGTTAAATAACTCGTGACCTGGACCACCGCCAGCAACGGCAAACGCGACACCAAAGCGCGCCTGCTCCTCGACGCCGTCGAATTGACCGGCCAAAGCTGGGCCGACATCGGCTGCGGCGACGGTATCTTCACGCGCCTGCTCGCCGAGCGCCTGCCCGCCGGCTCGACCGTCCACGCCGTCGACAAAAACCGCCGCGCCCTCGACACGCTCCACCGCGCCCGCCGCGACTGGCCCAGCGCTGTCGCCGTCGAAACGCACCACGCCGACTTTAGGAAAACGCTTAATTTACCGGAGCTTGACGGTCTGCTGCTCGCCAACTCGCTCCACTTCGTCCGCCGCAAGCAGCCCGTGCTCGCGCGGCTGGTCGAGCTGCTTGTACCGGGCGGTCAAGTTGTGCTCGTCGAGTACAACGCGGCGCGCGGCAACGGGGCCGTGCCCCATCCGTTGGACGATGCGGGATTTCTGTCGCTGGCGGAGGCGGTGGGCTTATGCGAGGCGCGGATTGCGCAGCGCGTGCCGTCATCGTTTTTGGGGGAGATGTATTTGGGGGTGGGGAGGAAGTCAGTCGTGCAGATTGAAAAAACTACTTGAGTGCAGAGACCAACTATGTTATCTTAATTCAAGCAGCAGAACGAGAAATTAGACTGGGCAGGGTTGATCCTATTCTGTGATGATAAGGAGAAATTGAGATGACTCGCGTTGAACATATCCAAACGCAAATTAAAAATTTGTCATTTGAGGAATTTCTGCAAATTCGCACCTGGTTTGCCGAGGTCGATTGGCGTGCGTGGGACGAGCAGTTGGAAGAGGATGTCGCCGCGGGCAAGCTGGATTTTCTGCTGGAAGAGGCAATGGCCGCGAAGGCTGAGAATAAACTGCGGGCGCTGTAGACGTATATTGAACGCAGTGTCACCATTTAGCGCAGTGTTACCATTTTGGGTGTCGAACTAATGAGTGATCTAGAAAATTACGGAAGACTGGCAGAGAGTATCTTTGTGATACCAACTGACGAAGAAAGCTTTATTTCTTGGCTTGGAGCTAGAGCTCGGAGAGAAGCTGGTATAGGTATTGTTCCCAGCTTAAAACATTATCATTATTCTCACCTCGACGATGAACCAGTTTTAGGAATTGCGGGCAGTAAGAATTTTGGTATACGTAGAGATGTTTGGAGCGGAGGAAGTTGGCTCCGTATTCCCCTAGTTAGCACCAGCGTTCTATCTCTGTCAAAGCGGCAAGATGGCGCGCAATGCGAGGTATGGGTAGCTCGACTACAAGGACGAGGCACGATAGGAAACGAACCTGCTGAAATTATTGTGTGGAATGTAGCGAATGATGAATATGACCGTCTAGTGAAAGACCTGCTTGCTCGTTGGCCTAATACGACGATATCTGTTACGGACGATCGGAAAGCTGAATGGAATGCATGGAATGGGCAGCTACCCGGAAAAGCGCCACGCGAACACAAAAACGTACAGACACCAGTTGAGCAAGAGATCGCGGTTCAAGATATTTTAGAAATAGAAATACCTATATTGTTTCTGGCATCAGATCCAAAAGATGCATCTCGGTTACGCCTTGCCGAAGAGCAGCGCGAAATTAGGGAAAAGTTACGTTTGTCAAAACTTCGTGATCAGTTTGTATTCTACAGTCGTGTGGCTGTTCGACCTGAGGATATAAGTCAAGCTTTGCTAGATATTGAACCAAAAATCGTACATTTTTCTGGGCATGGAACCGATACTGGTATGCTTTGTGTTGA
The DNA here is from genome assembly GCA_965213535.1 of Caldilineaceae bacterium. Classification (GTDB taxonomy): domain Bacteria; phylum Chloroflexota; class Anaerolineae; order Caldilineales; family Caldilineaceae; genus JBCCFC01. The sequence continues at coordinate 2,189,356 of OZ243888.1, read as the reverse complement.
AAACAAAGTTGGAGAAATTCAACCTGTGTCTGCCAATGCATTAGCAATGCTGTTTGAGCAGTTTTCCGAACAAATAGATTGTGTGATTTTGAATGCATGTTTTTCGAAAGTACAAGCCAACGCAATTGCTCGACATATAAATTGTGTAATAGGAATGAGCCAGGAAATTGGAGATCGAGCAGCAATTTCATTTGCTATTGGTTTTTATCAAGCAGTGGGGGCTGGACGTACAATTAAGCAGGCTTATCGCTTGGGTTGTGCACAGATTAACTTGCAAGGTATTCCCGAAAACTCAATTCCTGTGTTAGTAAAAAGGTAATGGCACGGCACAAGCCAGCTCCAACTTTTACATCTCCACCACCGCCGCGACCTCCTCACCCCCATCCCGTCCCACAATCCGCTCCCCCTCCAGCCGCAGGCTGATCATCTGGCTCACGCCGTCGTCGCCCATGGTGATGCCGTAAATCGCGTTCGCCCCCTCCAGCGTGCGCCGGTTGTGGGTGACCAAGATAAACTGCGTCTCCGCACTCAGCTCCTCGACCACGAAGCGGAAGCGATCCACATTGGCCTCGTCCAGCGCGGCGTCGACTTCGTCCAGCACGCAGAAGGGCGTGGGGCTGACGTGAAGGATGGCAAAAATTAGCGCGCAGGCGCTCAGCGAGCGCTCGCCGCCGCTGAGCAGCGCCAGCGATTGTGGTCGCTTGCCCGGCGGCCGCGCCACGATTTCCACGCCGGTATTGTTCAAATCCTCCGGCTCGGTCAGCACGAGCTTGGCCGTGCCGCCGTTGAAGAGCTTCTGGAAGTAGACGACAAAGTGCTCGGAGACGGCCGCAAAGGTCTTCGCCAACTCCGTCTCCATCAGCTCGTCCAATTCGCGGATCACCTTGCGCAGGTTGGCCGCCGCCTCCTCCAGATCGACCGACTGCTCGAGCAGAAAATCGTGTCGGCCCGCGGCCTCCTCGTACTCCTTGGGCGCTTCGGGGTTGACGTTGGTCACGCGGCTCAAGCGCCCGCGCAGCGTCTTGATCTCCGCCGCCATCTCCGCCGGCAATTCTTCCACCACCGGCAATTTCTCCACCACCGCCTCCAGCGGCAGCGGCGGCTGGTACGCCTCATCGTCCAGCCGCTCGAGCGCGACCAAGCCCAAATCCTGCTCGATTTCGTGGCGCAGCTGCGCCAGCCCATCCTCCGTGCGCTGCAGGCGCAGCTGCGCCGCGCTCCACGCCCGCTCGTCGCGCCGCAGTCCCTCCTGCCCCTCGCGCTCCTGCTTCTCCGCGCCGCCCTGCTGCGCTTCCAGCGCGGCCACCCGCGCCTCGACCGGCTCAATCTCTGCCCGCAAGCGCTCAATCTCGTTTGCCAATCTCCGCTCTGCCTGCGCCAACTGCTCCACTCGCCCGCGCAACGTTTCCGCTTCCTCGCCCAGCGCCGCCACCCGCGCCGCCTTGTCCCGAATCTGGTCGCCCACGCTCTGGCCGTTGCGCTGCGTGCTCTCGTGCAGCGTGCGCTGGCTGCGCAGCTGCGCCTGCGCTTCGGAGGCCGCCGCCCGCAAATCAGCCAGCCCCGCCAGCAGCGACTCGCCTCCGCTCAGTGCCGCATTCGCTTCGGCCTGCGCCAGCGCCGCTTTGGCCTCGGCTTGAGCCGCCGCCAGCGACTCTTGCTGACCTTCAATCTGCGCTCGCCGCTCGCCCAGCTCTGCCGTCTCGCGCTCCATTTCAGCCAGCCGTTGCGCCTGGAACGCCAGCGCCTGCTGCGCCCGGTCAGCCTCGCGCCGCGCCGCTTCAGTTTGGTGACGCTGCTGCTGCGTCTGCCGTGCCAGCTCGCGCACCGCTTCGCGCCGGGCGTCCAGCGCCACGCGCACCCTTTCCGTCTCGCTGCTCAACGCCCGGCCCCGCTCTGCGATCTGCTCCACGACAGACAGCGCCGCCGCCACCCGCGACGGCAGCTCGCGCAGCTCGCGCTCCCGCGCCAGCACCGAATCATCCTGCCGTCGACTGTCGCTGCCGCCCGTGACGGCCCCGCCAGGTCGCACAATCTCGCCCGCCAGCGTGACGACAGTTGGTCGCTGTCCGCGCTGCTTGTCCAGCGCCCGCCGCGCCGCCGCCAAATCTTGGGCCACCCACGCCCCGTTGAGCAGCAGCCCCACCACGTCATCGACGCGCGCGTCGCACTCCACCAGCTCCGCCGCGTTGCCCAGAATCCCATCGTCCCGTGGCGCGTCAATTTTGGCGCGCACGTTGAGCCGATCCAGCGGCAAAAAGGTGGCCCGCCCACGCTGGCTACGCTGGAGCCACGCAATCGCCTGCGAGGCATCGGCCCAGCGTTCGGTCACCACATTTTGAAACGCGCCGCCCAGCGCCGTCTCAATCGCCTTGTCCAACGGCGGCGGCACGCGCACCAGCGAGGCCACCGTGCCCAGCACGCCGCTCAACTCACGATTGGGGTTATTGAGCTCGCTCGCCTGCAAAACGCTGCGTACACCGCTCGCGTAGCCCGCGCCCTCGCGCTGCAAACGGCGCAGCAAATCCAGCCGCGTCTGTCCCTGATCGAGCGCGCGGTCGGCCTCGCGTCGTTTGGCGTTCAGCGCCTCGCTCTGCTCCCGCAGCGCGTTCAACCGCGTTTCGCTTTGGCTGATTTCGCGCTGCGCGTCGCCCAGCTGCTGCTCGATTTGCCCCAGCCCCCTCGTCTGCTCATCAGCCCGCTGCGACAATCTCTCCGCCTCCGCACTCGCCGTTTCCTGCGAGGCCTGCTGCCGCTGCTGCTCACTCCTGAGCGCATCTAGCCGCTCGCGCAATTGCTCCAGCCGCGATCCGGTCCGCGACCGCCGCTCGACGGCCTCGTTGAGCAGCCGCCGCGCCTCGTCCACCGCCTGCTGCGCCGACCGCCGCGACGCCTGCCAGCGCGCCACTTCCGCCTGCGCGGCGTCAACGTTACGCTGCTTTTCAATTTGCTCCGCTGCCGCTGCCGCCACTGCCTCGGTCAGCGTCGCCAGCCGCTCGGCCAGCGTCTCCTGCTGCACGCGCAGCGGCACAAGCTCGCGCTGCGTCTCCTCGCGGCGCTCGTCGATCTGGCGCAGGCGCTCCTGCGTCACGGCCAGCTCGCGCCCCACACGCTCGGCTTCCCTATGCAGCGTGCTGGCCCGCCCGTGCAGCTCGCCCAGGCTTGATCGCAACTCCGTGCGCTGCGTGCGAATCTGCTCAATTTGTCTGTTTAGCGCCGCCAGCGCCGCCTGCCGCGCCGCCACCGTCCGCGCCATTTGCTTCTCCTCGGCGCGCTGCTGCTCCAGCTTGCCCAGCGTCTCGTGCCAGCGGAAGCCGTACCAAATGCGCAGCAGGTGGCGCAGGTCGTCGGCGATTTGGTCGCGCTCCTGGGCGCGCTCGGCCTGGCGGCGCAGGTAGCTTAGCCGCGGGCTAAGTTCGGCGAGGATATCGCGCACGCGCGTCAGGTTTTGCGCGGTGGCGTCGAGTCGGCGCAGCGTCGTCTCGCGCTTGGCGCGATAGCCGGTGATGCCCGCCGCCTCCTCGAAGAGGGCGCGCCGATCCTCAGGCGAGAGGTTGAGCACGCGGTCGATCAGCCCCTGGCCGATTAGCGCGTAGGTGCGCTTGCCCAGCCCCGTCTGCGCCAGCAGGTCGTTGATGTCGCCCAGGCGCACGCGCGCGCCGTTGAGCCGATATTCGTTGTCGCCGTCGCGGTAGGCGCGGCGCGTGATCTCGATTTCGGAGAAGTCGATGGGGAGCTCGCCGTCGCCGTTGTCCAGCGTCAGCGCGACTTCGGCGAGGTTGAGCCGCGCGCGCTTGTCCGAGCCGGAGAAGATGATGTCGCTCGTCTTTTTCGAGCGCAGCAGGCTAAAGCTCTGCTCGCCCAAGCACCAGCGCACGGCGTCCACCACGTTGCTCTTGCCGCTGCCGTTCGGTCCCACGATGGCGGTAATGCCGGGATCGAAAACAAAATCGGTCTTCTTGGCAAAGGTTTTGAAACCCTGAATCTGAACGCGTTTGATGCGCATAAAATAGCGGAGGGGGTTAGTGATAAAGAAAATCTAGGAGTAAATTAACAATTTCTGGCCCGCGAATTTTTCAGTGCGCGGATTTGTACAAACCTCACCATTATAACATTGGGCGCGTGTTTTGTTGAATGAGTTGGCCGCAATAAAAATTGCCTCTTGACAACTCAAAAAATGTAATGTATACTCCCCTGCAACTTGTATAGACAAGTATGTACAGCAAATATCTTGGTTGATCACGCCTCCCCAACACCTCTTTATACGCAGATTTATGATTTCCTCTTTGAGGAGATTCGCAGCGGTAAGCTGCTGCCGGGCGTTCGCGTACCGTCGGAAACCAAGCTGGCTGCTCAATTCAACGTTAGCCGCATGACGGCGCGCAAAGCGGTCGATGGCTTGGTCAATCGCGGCGTGCTTTTTCGGCAGCAGGGCAAGGGCACCTTTGTTGCCCAGAATGTCGTCTCGTACAATCTCTCGACGCTGCTCAGCTTTAGCGCCACCATGCGCGCCCTCGGCTATGCAATTACCACGCGGGTGCTCAACCAGGAGGTGGTTCCGGCCACGGACGTGCTGGCCGAGACGCTGCGGCTGCCGACCGGCGCACCGCTTGTGCTAATTCGTCGACTGCGGCTGGTGGATGATCAACCGGCGGCCATCCACAGCTCGTTTCTGAATCACGCAACCTTTGCGCCGATTTTGCAGGTGGATTTGAGCGCCAACTCCCTGTTGGCTTCCATCGAGGAAATTTTGCCAACGCCGGTCACTTACACCCAGGATTCAGTGGAGGCCGCGCTGGTGCAGCCGGGCGATAAAGCGCTGTTGCAGATGGCAACGGGTAGCCCCGTGCTCAACGTCGAGGGCGTGGCCCACACGAGCAACGGCCAGCCCGTGCGCTTTACGCGCGCCGTCTACCGCAGCGACATGTTTCGGCTGGTGGTGACGAACACCGGCGGGCAGAATGCCGTGTTGCGCATGACCGAGTAGGCGAGTGCTCGTTTGGCATTGGCGAGATGACGCCGTTAGCAGCGACCGACGCAATTTTGTCATTCCCGCACAGGCGCAATGGCGTTAAGTTAGTGATCGCGTTGACGTAAATGCAGCCATTTGCACCAGACGCTTCGAGGGCACGTTCGCATTTGAGAATGCTCACTCCGCCGCTTCAGTCCCTTAACTTAACGCCATTGCGCACAGGCGGGAATCCATGTTCCGCCAACGAACTGGCTAAGCGAGAGCCCGAATCATTTTCGTCCGCATTCCCGGTTGACCTCAAAGAGTTGAGTTCAAAGAAGAGTATTCCGAGACGGAAGTTCGAGCGGCAGCAGAGGCAACACTTTCGGCCAGCAGTGGCAACAGTTTAAGGGTGTACAGAATAATACGGGTTACCTGATTGATGGATTCCCGCCTTCGCGGGAATGACAAGTTCTGCCCTCTCCCGGAGCCTTGTCGCCTCTATGCGTTTGGTTGGTGGCGCCCAACTGTAGCCGATTACCTTCCTGGAGGTTTCCCAGATTCCAGGAAGACTCGTTTCACGCAGCCGCACCATCTAATCAAATAGCCCGGCCCAATCCCGACGCTCCCCAACCCCACGGACGGCTGACCATGCAATCGCTTAGCAATATACCGCCCCCCAGCACCATCCCTGCTGTGCAGGCGCAAGCCTCGCCGCGACTCGGCTACTTTCGCCGCGTGGGGCGCGAAATTCGCATGAACAAGGGGCTCTACCTGCTGATTATCCCGCCGCTGATCTATGTCATTATCTTTCAGTACATCCCCATGTACGGCGTGATCATGGCCTTTCAGGATTTCTCGTTTCGGCGCGGCTACTTTGGCAGCGAGTGGGTGGGGCTAACGCACTTTCGCTGGCTGCTGGACAACCCCGACTTTGTGCGCGCCTTCTTTAATACCGTGCAGATCAACGTGCTGCGCATTGCGTTGGGCTTTCCCGCGCCCATTATCCTGGCGATTCTGATCAACGAGGTGCGGCTCACGGCCTACAAGCGCACGGTGCAGACGCTCTCCTATCTGCCCTTTTTTATCTCCTGGGTAGTTCTATCAGGCGTCTTCAACGATATTCTGGCGCGCGATTACGGCGCGCTCAACAATTTGCTGAACGCCGTGGGGCTGGGGCGTATCGATTTTTTACAGGATGAAAGCGTCTTCCCGATGACGCTCGTGCTCAGCGAAATCTGGCGCACGGTGGGCTGGGGCAGCATCATCTATCTGGCGACCATTACGACCGTTAGCCCCACGCTCTACGAAGCAGCTGGCATGGATGGCGCGTCGCGCTGGCAAAAGATACGTTACATTACAATCCCTGCGCTTTACCCAATTATGGTGGTTGTGCTGCTGCTCGATATCGGCAACGTGCTGCGCGTCGGCTTTGACCAAGTCTTTAATCTCTACAACCCGCTGGTCTACGAAACGGGCGACATTATCCAAACCTACATCGTGCGTTCATTTGAGCAGACGCCCAACTTCTCGCGGCTGACGGCGGCGGGCTTTATCCAATCGGCGCTGGGCGTGGTGCTGCTCTTTGTCGCCAACCAAACCGTGAAATATTTTCGCGGGGGACAGGGGCTATTTGGATGAGTGTCAAACGATTTTCGCCCGTCGATCTGCTAATTTACCTGGGGCTGGGTATCTTTGCCTTTATGACGGTCTATCCCTTTTGGAGCCTGATCGTCATCTCCTTTTCCGAATCGGACGCCTACTTTGCCAGCCAATATCACCTGATTCCCAACAGCTTTTCAATCGAGGCATACGTGCTCAATTTTGCCAACCCGCAATTTGTGCGCAGCCTCTCCATCTCCTTCTTCGTCACGGCGGTCGGCACGCTCAACAGCCTTTTTTGGACGATTATCATGGGCTACTTTCTCTCCAAGAAAAAGCTGCCCTTTGTCTCGTTTATCGCCACGCTCTTCTTGATTACGCTCTTCTTCGACGGCGGCCTCGTGCCCAATTTTGTGTTGATTCGGCAGCTGGGCCTGCGCAACAATCTGCTGGCGATTATCCTGCCCTTTACCATTCACCCCTTTTACCTGATTCTAACCAGCGCCTACTTCTCCAGCCGCAACCCGGAAATCGAAGAGGCAGCGGTTGTCGACGGGGCGAGTTCGTTCACCGTGCTCTTTCGCATTGTGCTGCCCACGGCCAAGCCCATTCTGGCAACGATTGGCCTCTTCTACGCCGTCCAGTATTGGAACGACTGGTTCTGGCCCATGATCTACCTCTCCGACCGAGATCTCTTTCCGCTGGCGCTTTTCCTGCGCAACGTCGTCTCCACCTCGGCCAGCGTGACCATCGACCCCGGCGTGGCGGGCAATTTCAATCCCGCCACCGTGCGCGCCGCCACCATCGTGATGGCGATCACGCCGATTATTTTGGTCTATCCCTTTATCCAGCAGTATTTCGTCCACGGCATCATGCTGGGGGCGACGAAGGAATAGGGAGAAATTCGTTCCCGATAATCCGTTCAATCTGTTCCTGAAATCCGCTGACAGCTCATTACAAATCTCAACCACAGTTCAAACCCACAAAGGAAGGAAGATCATGCAAAAAACCAAGTTGTTCCCCGCCAAACTGCTTACCACGGGGATGTTCCTGCTGTTGTTGCTGGCCGTTGCCGCCTGCGCCACAGCGCCCGCCGACTCCCCCTCTACGGAGGACGATGCGACAGAAGCCGCCGACACGGTTGGCGAAGGCGAAAGCGTCTACAAAGATCAGTACCACAAAATCAACGTCGACGGCGGCGGCGAGACGGTCACCATCTTCCGCGGCGGCGTCACGCTCGATTGGGACACGGACCCCGTCATCGGCGAGATTGAGTCGCGCACCAACACCGACATTCAATTTGCCACGGTGGACTGGGGCGATATCGACCAGTTCCGCAACCTTGCCATGAGCACGGATGAAGACATCGACATCTACCACCACATGGACACCAACGAGCAGTGGATCGACGATGAATTTATCATCCCGCTGGACGACTACATCGACCCGGAGCGACACCCGTATACGTACGCGCTGGTCAACTCCGAGGCCTATGCCGACATGAAGCGCGACGGCCAGGTCTACTACGTGCCCATGCTCAGCGGCGGCTCGGATTGGGTGCTGATCGCGCGGCAGGATTGGATGGATGAGCTCGGTATCGAAGCGCCGACCAACACCGAGGAGTTCCGCGCCATGCTGCAGGCCTTCAAGGATCGCGGGGCGGACGGTCGCGCCACCGGGATGCAGATCGAGGGCTCGCGCCAGATTCGCCGCTCCATGGCCCCCATCTTCTCCATGTTCGGCGCGCCCGTCAGCTTCTTCGACGCCGAGCGCAATTTTGATGTCGACGATGAGGGCAATCTGGTTCCGGTGCTCACGTCGGAGAACGTCAAGGCCGCGCTGGAATTTATGAACGGGCTCTACAACGACGGTCTCGTCAACACCGACTTTGCCAGCCTGACCAGTTTCCCACAGACCAGCGAGATTTATTTGCAGGGTGGGCAAGCAGGCGTGGGCTGGATTCCCGGTGGCGCTGGCTTTAACGTGCCCGATTCGGAGCTGGTCCCCCTAGCACCCTTTGCCGCGGAGGGCTACGAATTTACCCGCGCCGAGGGCATCGACAGCAACGGCTTTATCGCCGTCTCCTCCATGTCGGATAATCCGCAGCTGGCCGTTGATATGTTGGAATTCTTCAACTCCTACGAAGGTCGCGAGCTGCTGGTGATGGGGTTGGAGGGCACGCACTACGAAAATTTCGATGGCAACACCTACGACCGCATCGAGGAAAATTGGGAATACGACAATCCCTACTACCCGCTCCACTTCTACCTGGGGCAGGGCGTCACGCGGGGCTATATTCCCCTGGAGAATAATGATTCCGTGGGCGATGCGCTGCTTGGCGTCTCGATCTGGGAGCCAAACGGTGCTGAAACCAGCCTGGCCGACACCATGGCCGCCAGCTCGGGCTGGGTCGGTGCGCCCTTCCGCTTCCAGTTTACCGAATTCGGCGACCTGAGCGACACCGACACCGCCATTACCGATGCCTACATCACCGGCTGGACGGAGATGATCACCGCCGCGCCCGATGAATTCGAGAGCGAGTGGGAGGAATATCTGGCCGAGCTCGATACCGCTGGCTTTGGCGAGTGGACCGCGCGCTACCAGGCCTACTACGACGAGAATTTTCAGTAGATAGAGATTGAGGGCGGTACGGGCACGCCACGGCCTGCCCGTACCGCCCCCAGCGCCCCACAACCAAGAAAGGCTTTATCCATGACCGACTACGCCCCAATGACCGACGAAGAAAAATTCCTCTTTGACCTCAAAGGCTACCTGCTCTTCCCCGCCGTGCTGGGTGACGAAGAGATTGCCGCAGTCAAGGAGCAGGCGCTGCGCATCGAGCAGGAGCCCGAATCGCTGCCCGTGGCCGAGCGGCGCTTGCCCGGTGGGGCGGCCTCCATGCTCATCGACCACCCCGCGGTGATGCGCGTGCTGCACGGCATTATCGGCAAGACGGACAAAATTCGTCTGGAGAGCGCCTTTGTCAACTACCGCGAGCGGGACGACACGCGCCGACCGTGGAGCCCCCACGCGGGTGGGCGCACGCTCAACTCCAACTACGCCTACAACTTCCACGCTGGGCAAATCTATTCGGGGATGACGCGCATCGTCTGGGAGCTAAACGAGGTGGAGCGCGACCAGGGCGGCACGGCCTTTATGCCCGGCAGCCACAAGGCCAACTTCCCCTTCCCCGAATCGATTGACGAGCCGGAGTCCGGCGTGTGGGAGAGTTACGGCTGCCCTCCTGGCTCGCTGCTCATTTTCTCAGAGGCCGTGCGTCACTCCTCTGCCCCCTGGCGACAGGAGACGCCGCGCGTCTCGCTCTTCTTTGCCTACAACCACATCAACGTGCGCCACCACTTCCCCGATTTCCCACCCGAAACGCTGGAGTCGCTGGAGCCGGAGCGACGCCGCTTCTTCAACGAGGTCTATCACCCTCAATTTGATCGCCCAAGCTGGGCAGAGAATCGGCGTGCTCAGGCCGAGAAGCAAAAAGTTTCGCCGGTCACGACAGACAATATCATTGCCGATAGATACAAGTAGCGCACGAAAATTTTTCTGAGTGTTGAGTGCGAATCTCCCCGTCCTTCTATGAGGAGGACGTGTGCATGAAGGCAGTTCAACAGACGCTTCTGCGATTCTGGAAAAAGAAGTTTTCTGTTCGACAATTAACAGTGGTTAAAGGAGACAACATGCAAAAGCATCGTTTGTGGACCATGATTATATTTGTGAAAGAAACCGGCCGGCGGAGCCGAGCTACGATAGCCTTGTCATGCCCATGAAAGTGGGAATCCAGGTGCGACCAAGATGGATGCCCGCGTTCGCGAGCATGACAAATCTTGATGACTCCTTGACCTGCGCGACCTGGGAGCGTTTTTGATAGCTACCTTTTGCTGAAAGCTTTCGACGACATGGATGCCCGCGTTCGCGAGCATGACAAATTGCGACGGTTCCACGGGACCCGCCGACTTCTAACACTGCTTGTTACGGGCCGTGAGTTATTTCTTTAGATTCGTCTTGCCGGCCATGGAGAAGCCATGATCAACGAAATTATCCCTGGCGTCTACAGCGTCGACCAGGCCGTGGCCGATGGCAAGAACGCCATCGTCGTCGGCGAGCGCGCCGTCTGGGCTATTGACACGGGAACCCACGCCCATGAAGGCCAGGAGATGGTCGACTTTATCCGCGGCCTCGGTCGCGAGCCGGAGCGGCTCATCTACACCCACGGCCACGGCGACCACGCCCTCGGCAGCGCCGCCTTTCAGGGCGCGGAAATCGTCGCCCACAAGCTGATGCCCACCGAGATGCGTCGCCTGCTGCCTGGGCTGGCCGTGCGCGCGGGCCAATCTGTCGACGAGATGAGCGCGCAGATCGCCTGGCCCACCATCACCTTTAGCGATACGCTGACGCTCGACCTGGGCGACCGCCGCCTGCACCTCTTCCCCACGCCCGGCCACAGCCAGGATGGCGTCTCCGTCTATCTGCCGGAGGAGCGGCTGCTCATCGCGGGCGATGCGGTGGTGACGAGCATCGTGCCCGCCATTGGCAACGGGCGCGTTTTGGAGGCGAGCCTGAACAAGCTGGCCGAGATGGAAATCGATATCCTCGTGCCGGGCCACGGCGAGGTGATCCGCGGACGCGAGGCAGTCCAGAATTGGCTGCGCTGGCTGCCGAGCTACCTAAGCAACGTGCGCGCCGCCGTGCGTGAGCGGCTGGATGCGGGCCAGCCCGTCGACGCCATTGCCGACGCCATAGAATACGACGAATTCATCGGTAACCAGCTGCCCAAGGAGCGCCACAACATGCCCAAACGCCACCGCGATACGGTGCAGAAGATTGTCGGTGAAGAGACAGCAGAAGAAAAAACGGAGGAGAGCCGATGACGCTGCGACTTGCCGTGGTGGGAATAGGCTGGGCGGGTATGCGCCAGAGCGAGGCCGTGCGCGAGCTCCGGGAGACGAACGGGGACGACATCAAAGTCGTTGCGCTGGTGGATAGCGACGCCGACTTTCTCTCCACCAAAGCCGATGAACTCAACGTTGACCGCACTTTCACCGATTTCGACGCCGCGTTGGCCGACCCGCGGATCGACGCCGTCTCCATCTGCACGCCACACGCGCTGCACGCACCCATGGCCATCGCCGCCGCGCGTGCTGGCAAGCACGTGCTCGTCGAAAAGCCGATTGCGCTCACGGTGGACGAAGCCACGCGCATGATCGAGGCCGCCGAAGCCAACGGCGTTACCCTTTTTGTGGCCGAGAACCAAGCCTACTTTGACCGCGCCCGCTATCTGCGCGATGTCGTCCAAAGCGGCGAGCCCATTGGCTCGCTGACCGCGGCGCTGCTGGTGACCGGCTTTCGCTCGGAGAATTTTGGCTACGCCGGTCGCCGCGATTGGCTGACCCAGCCCGACGCGGGCGGCACGGGCACCTGGATGCTGCACGGCATCCACTCCATGGCCGAGCTGCGTGTGATCTTTGGTCCAAGCGAGGGCGAGGTCGAGACGGTCTATCTGCGCGAGCACAAGGCGGCCTCGTATCAGCGGCAGGAGCTGGAGGGCACGGTCACGGGGCTGTTGACGCTGTCGAGCGGATTGCCCGTTGCCTTCGTGCAGAGCAGCGAAACCAAGCTGCCCGGCAATTTGGGCGGCTTTGTGCTCCACGGCGAGCGGGGCAGCATCCGCGCCGGTGTGGAGCAAGCCGAGCTCTTCCTGAACGATGCCGCCGATCCACAGCCGCAGATTGTGGATTACCCAGAAGCGGCGCTTTCCTCCTACGCCCAGGAAATCCAAGCCTTTGCCGAGGCCGTGCAGAGCGGCGCGGGCGGGTTGACGGATGGACGCAGCGAGCGGCGCACGCTGGCTATTGTGCAGGCGGGCTACGAATCTATCGAGAGCGGCCAGCCCGTTCACCTGCCCACGCGCTTTGGTGAGCTGTGAGTGGGCGTGCGACAGAGCCGGTGCTAAGCGGCTCCCTCTTGACTGGCCCCGTCTTGGTTGGAATTGACGTGGGCAGCAGCGGGGCCAAGGCCACGGCTGTTGACGCGAGCGGCGTGGTCATCGCCAGCAGCGACACCCACAGCTACCCCACCCGCTACCCGCGCCCCGGCTGGGCCGAGCAGGAGCCGGAGGATTGGTACACCACCGCCTGTGCCGCCGTTCGCCAGTGCGTGGAGCGGGGCAATTTTGCAGCGGACGCCGTGGCGGGGCTGGCCGTGGTCGGCCCGGCGCACACGGTGGCGCTGCTGGATGAGGCGGGCGCGCTGCTGGGTCCAACGCTGCACTGGTCGGATCTGCGCAGCACGCCGCAGAGCGAGCGGCTGGAAGCAGCGCACGGCGCGCATATTTTTGCCATCACGGGCCAGCGCGTCAATCCGTCGTGGACGCTGTCGCAGCTGCTGTGGCTCAAGGAGAATGAGCTGCTGCTGTGGAGCAAGCTGCGTCGCGTGCTCGCCACCAAAGATTACGTGCGCTACCGGCTCACGGGTGAATACGCCACCGACGCCTTCGACGCCATCGGTCTCCAGCTGTACGATTTGCAAGCGGGCGCGTGGTCGAGCGAGATGTGTGCGCTGCTCGATTTTCCAGTAGAATGGCTCCCGACCGTGCGACCCGCCTTTGGCCTGGGCGGCGCGCTGCTGCCGGAGGCCGCCACCGCAACGGGGCTGCGCACGGGCACGCCGGTTGCGGTGGGCAGCGCGGACGTGACGGTCGAGGCCCTTGGCATTGGCGCAGTCGAGCCGGGCAGCGCGATTGTCAAGCTGGGCACGGCGGGCAATATCAATTTGGTCACGGCGGTGCCGCGCCCGTCCGCACGGACGTTGACCTACCGTCACGTAACCGGCCATCTGGGCTTTACAATCGCCGCCACCAACAGCGGCACGGGCGCCATGAGCTGGTTCCGCGACACCTTTTTTGACGCCGACACTTCGTTTGCGACGCTTAGCGAGCTGGCCGCCGAAGCGCCAGCGGGGGCGGCGGGGCTGCTCTTTCACCCCTATCTGCGCGGCGAACGCTCGCCCCACTGGAATCCGCACCTGCGCGGCAACTTCGTCGGCATTGGTGCGCACCACACGCTGGCCCACTTTGCCCGCGCCGTGATGGAAGGGGTCGCCTTCTCGCTGCGCGACTGCCGCGATGCCGTGCAGTCGCTGGGCGAGCCCGTGATGAGCTATCGCCTCGTGGGGGGCGGTTCGCGTAGTCCGCTGTGGCGACAAATCATGGCTGACGTGCTGGGCGCGCCGCTTGTCGTGCCCGCCGCCGAGGATGCGACGTATGGCGCGGCGCTGCTGGCGGGCGTGGCTGCTGGCGTTTTCGCCGATTGGCCGGAAGCGTTGGCAACATGTATACGCGAGGAGGCAGTGATTCCGCCGGATGCGGAAACGCACGAGCTGTACAGCGAGTACTTTGACCTGTTTCGGGATGTAACGCGAGACATGGCAGCGCACGACCGGCGGCTGGTTGCGTTGGCGGCTGATGCGGCGGCACGGCATGCCGTGCCGCCGCGTCAGCCGCCGCCAGCGCCTTGCGCGAGGGCAGTCGGCGGGTTTGAGGGAACAAGCTGGTTGGGTTAACCCGCTTGTGGCCTCGCCCAAGGCGCGGCCTCCGCTGATGTTGAGGGCACGGCCCGCCGTGCCGCTACCGAGGCAAGGAGATGCTCGAACAGGGAACCAAGTCCAGGTGTTATTCCCGCGGAGGCGAGAATCCATGGGCGACCGACGAGCCATTGTTGTCGCGTCGGGAATAAAGCTTGGCCTTTTCTGTCGTTGGGAATTCACCATGTTTGAGGTTACTTGATTCATGGATTCCCGCCTGCGCGGGAATGACAAGGTTATGTTGGGTGCGACGAACCGCGAAGGTTCGTCAAAGGGCGTCGCGTGCTGTTGGCGTGAGCCATCGAGGCGGCGTGATCGCGTAAAGCGATGTCGACCGGAATGTGAAGATTTTGGATTATTTGTGGCGTGGCGCAGCTCGGTGGCGCGGCGCTTGAAGTAGCAAAATCAACAAAATAGAAAGAAAGCAAAACCGAATGCGAATTCAGAAACCAAAGCCGAGCGAGCCGCGCTCGCTCACTGATTATGAACCCGAGCTGCTTAGCGAGATGTACCGCCGGATGAAGCTGATCCGCGACTTTGAGCTGCGGGTGAACGACCTCTTTTTGCGCGGGCTGATGCCCGGCACGATTCACCTTTCGCACGGGCAGGAGGCGACCTCCGTTGGCGCGTGTCTGGCGCTGAATCAGGAGGATGTTATCACGCTGACCCACCGCGGCCACGGGCAGGCGCTGGCCAAGGGCGTTTCGGCGGATAGCCTGATGGCCGAGCTCTTTGGCAAAGTTACGGGCTGCTGCCAAGGCAAGGGCGGCTCGCTACACGTGGGCGACATCAGCGTGGGCGCGCTGCCCGCCATTGCGATTGTCGGCGACTCCTCGCCGATTGCGGCGGGCATGGCCTTTGCCTTCCAGCGCGACGGCAGCGGGCGCGTTGCCTGCAATTTCTTTGGCGAAGGCACGGCCAACAAGGGCGACTGGCACGAGGCGCTTAACCTCGCCGCCGTCTGGTCGCTGCCGGTGATTTTTCTCTGCGAGAACAATCTCTACGGCGTCTCCACCCACATGACCGACGTAATGCTCAATGACTACGTGGCCGAGCGGGCCGAGGCCTACCGCATGCCCGGCGTGACGATCTACGGCAATGACCCTATCGAAGTCTACGAGACCGTGCGCACCGCCGCCGAGCGCGCGCGCTCGGGCGACGGCCCCACGCTGATCGAAGCGCTGACCTATCGGCGCGGCGGCCACAAGCGCGACGACCCGGCCACCTACCGTCCCCGGGAGGAAGTCGACGCTTGGCTGGCGCAGGACCCCGTGCCGACCTTCCGCGAGCGGCTGGTGGCCGATGCGCGCTTTGGCGAGGAGGCCGTGCGCACCATCGAGCAGGAAGTCGAAGCCACGCTGGAAGCCTCCGTCGATTTTGCCCAATCCAGCCCCAACCCGCCCGTTGAAATGGCCCTGGAGCACCTTTATGCCTAGCACATCTACAAAATCTGCCCCCCCTACGGAATCAATCCAAGCCGCCAGCAGCGAGCGGCAGCTGACCATCGTGCAGGCGCTGCGCGAAGCCCTGCGCGAAGAGATGAACCAGGACGACAACGTCTTCGTGATGGGCGAGGATATTCGCATCGGCGGCTCCTTTCTCTTTACGCTGGGCTTGCTCGACGAGTACGGCCCGGATCGCGTCATCAACACGCCGATTTCCGAAGCGGGCTTTGTCGGCCTGGGCATTGGCGCAGCCATCATGGGGCAGCGTCCCATCATCGATTTTCAATACGGCGACTTTGTCTTCTGCGCCATGGACCAGCTGGTGCAGCAGGCGACCAAGCTGCGCTACATGTCCGGCGGGCAGGTCAAGATTCCGCTGGTCTTGCAGATGCCAACGGGGGCATCGGGCCGCGGCGCGCAGCACGCCAACACGATGGAGAGCTACTTCTTCCACGTGCCCGGCATCAAAATCGTGACGCCGGCCACGCCCTACGACGCCAAGGGCTTGCTCAAATCGGCCATTCGGGACGATAACCCGGTGCTCTTTTGCGTTCACAAGCATCTTTACGGCAGCAAGGGACGCCAGCTTACCAAGAGCAGCATTAGCATGACGCACGTGCCGGAGGAGGAGTACATGATTCCGCTGGGCGTGGCCGATGTCAAGCGCGAAGGCAGCGACGTGACCGTTGTGGCCAATCTGCTGATGCTGCACCGCGTCATGAACGTGGCCGAAGCGCTGGCTGACGAGGGCATCAGCGTCGAGGTAATCGACCCGCGCTGCCTCGTGCCGCTCGATACGGATACGGTCGTGGAGTCGGTCAAGAAGACGGGGCTGCTGCTTATTGTGGAGGAGAGCGGCGAGCGGGGCGGCTGGGGCGCACAGGTGGCGGCTACCGTCGCCAGCGAGGCGATTGGCTGGATCGACGGGCCGATCCGGCGGCTGGCCTCGCCCAGCGTGCCCATGCCCTTTGCGCCGGTGCTGGAGGCCGCCGTCGTGCCCGACGAGGCGAAGATTCGACAGGCAATTCTGGATTTGGTGCGCCCGTAAAGCTCGCCGCGACGCGCTGCGTCGTGATGCAGACTGGACGCCCTGCGTCCCCGCGTGATTAACGTCGATACGTCGTTTGTTACTTGGCGACGCGGAGCGTCGAAGATGGCATGCCCACGCTCTGCGTGGGAACGAGCTTTCTCTAAATAAAACAGGAAAAATCATGGCCGAAGAAATAGTCGTGCCCCAGGTGGGCGAAGCGGTGTCGGAAGTGCTGCTGGTGCAGTGGTTCAAACAGGAGGGCGACGCCGTGCAGAAGGGCGAGCCGCTCTTTGAGGTCGACACCGATAAGGTGACGATGGATGTGGAGGCCTTTAGCGACGGCGTGCTGGAGCAGATTCTTATGCCGGACGGCAGCGAGGTGATGCCGCAGCAGGTGGTGGGCTTGTTGGGCGATGGCTCAAGCCAGACTGCGCCGCCGTTAGATCGGCAGAAGCAAGAAGATGTCGGCCCGATGCAGCAAGAAGTGCAATCGACTGAGCTGGAGTCGAGTACCGGCGGTCGTCTGTCACCCGTGGCGCAGCGCATGGCGAGCGAGATGGGGATTGACCTGTCGGGGCAGAATGGCTCCGGCCCCAACGGGCGCGTGATGGCGGAGGACGTGCGTCGGCTGGTGCAGACACAGGCTGAGGCTTCTCAATTGGGGCCAAGCCGCGTGCTGGCCTCGCCCAAGGCGCGGCGGATCGCACGCGAACTGGGCGTTGAGCTGCGCGGACTGACCGGTACGGGCGTGGAGGGGCTGATCCGCGTGCTGGATGTCGAAGCGGTGCGTGACACATCGGCGGGCACGACCGCCGTGGCCCCAAAGTCAACCCAACCAAGCGTGGGCCAGCCGCTTTCGCGCATGCGTCAAGCCATTGCCGACAGCACCCAGACCAGCAAGCAAACCGTGCCCCACTTCTACCTGACGGCGAATGTGGACATGAGCCAGGTACAAAGTCTACGCACGCACTGTGTCGACACGCTGGGCTGGGCCAAAGCGCCGACCTATACGGACGTGCTTGTTCGCGCGTCCGCGCTGGCTTTGGCGGCGCTGCCCAAATGCAACGTCAGCTTCAGCGATGGGCATGTTGCCCAGCGAGAAAGCGTGAATGTCGGCGTTGCCGTCAGCGTGGCGGACGGTCTGTTCACGCCGGTGATTGCCGGTGCCGATCAGCTTTCGTTGAGCGAGGTCTCGTCGAACATAAAGGGGGTGACGGAGCGGGCGCGCAGCAATCGACTGCGACCGGCTGATATGGGCAGCAAGAGCCTCGTGCTCTCTAATTTGGGCATGTACGCGGTTGATTCGTTTACCGCTATCATTGAACAGCCCGCGCCGATGATTCTGGCCGTGGGGCGTATCAGCGAGCGCGTGATCGCCGTGGCGGGCCAGCCCGCCGTGCGACCGGTCTGCACGCTGACGCTCTCGGCGGATCACCGGGTGCTGGATGGCGTGCCAGCGGCGCAGTTTCTGACGCGCGTCGTGCAAAACTTGGAGCAGCCCTTTTCCATTCTGGGCGAGGAATGAGGACACGGTGATTCAAAAAATCCACATTCAGACCACTCGTACGACCGAAGCCATCAACGTCACATCGAAGCTGGCGGAATTGATCGACGGCGTGGACGAAGGACTGGCCCTCTTCTACCTGCCCCATACAACCGCGGCGCTGCTGCTCTGCGAGGACGACGACGAGCTGCGTGCCGATCTGGAACGAACGGCCAAGCAATGGTTGGTGAACTGCCGCCCCTTTTTACACATCCGCAAAAATAATCCAAACGCCGAGGCACACATTCTCAGTGCCTTTGGCGGCGCGAGCGTAACGCTTGCAATCGAGGGGGGCAAGCTCGATTTGGGTACGTATCAGAACGTTTTGCTGCTGGAGATGGATGGGCCAAAGGAGCGGGAGCTGCGCTGCAAAGTTATTCGCGGTTGAGCGATGCGAGCGTCCTCCTTTCTTGCCCTACTGCCGCGCATAATCAATTGTCGCTGCGAAAATGGCGTTGAAGAGGCTGCGCCACAGCCCCGGCAGCAGCAACTCCAGCAGCAGCCCCAGCGCAAGCGCGACCAGCGAAATCCCCAGCAGCCGACGACGTTCGCGTAGATAGAATGCGGGTGACCAGCGACCACCGAGCAGCGGCTCGCTGAGCACGGTGATTAGGCCGCCGTAGCCGACGAGACGCAGCAGCGTCCACGGGTTGAGGGCGGGAATAATCATCAGCACGCTGTCGACGGAGCCGATGAGCGCGCCGGTGAAAAAGCCGAGCCGGTTGAGCGCGCGCGCAAAAAACCACAGCCCAATTAGCCCGCCGCTGACCAAGCTGCCCAGCAGCACGCCGAGCACCTCGACCGTGCGCCCGATGAGCGTGGCCGGCAGCCGCTCGCCGCCGTAGAACCACGTCAGGTAAAGGACGCGCTGGTTAAAGCCATCGGCAATGGACTGTTCCGTCAGGCGTGGCAGTCCCCACGAAATTAGCGACAGGGTTGCCACCTGCACAACAGCCCAAATCGTCAGCACCCGCAGTGCCGCGCGCAGGTCACCACGGCGGATGCACATAGCGAAAAAAACGAAGATCGTCACGCTTTGCAGCAGCGGCATCAGCCAAAACTGACCCAGCAGCGCAGGAAAGCCCGTTAGAATGAGCGCAAACATAGCGACCGTGGCGTAAAAAAATGGATCGCGCGTAAGGCTGGGCGCTGTGGATGTCGCCGAAGGCGTGGTGTGGGAAATGGCTTGGGTCATAGTAGTGGGTAATTTAAATCAAAGAGTCAGGACCTGTTTGACAGTAGATGGCGGCGAATTATAAACGTTCTACGGTTGGCCGTTCGCATCGAGCATGCTCACTCCGCAGCGGCGGTCTGCTGATTATAATATCGCCAACAAGCTGCTAAACAAAAAGACCCCAAGGGCTCCAAAGAACCCTTGGGGTTTGGTCGGACAGCAGTTCGTTTACTGCTCGCGATTTGGGTCCAGCAGCCAATCAGCCAAGCCGCGAATCTCTTCTTCGCTCATCTGCTCAGAGAAGTTCTGCGGCATCACGCCCGCCACGTAGCCATCGACAATGTAGTCGTTGGGCGCGACGATGCTGTTGTAGACATACTCCTCCGCCGTCTGCCCCTCGACGCGCGTCGCTGCCGTCTCGTGCAGATCGCCCTGATAGGGGCCGGAAATTGCGTTCTCGGGATCATCTAAGCTGTGGCAGCCCAGGCAGCCCATGCTGACATATAGATCTTGGGGCGCACGGGCGTCGCTGCTGGCGCCGCTCTGCTCGAACTCATATTCCTGGTCAAGGAAGGTGTAGCTGGTGCGCCCGCTTGCCTCCGCTGCGGCGATGGCCGCTTCTACCTTTTCCTCGTAGCCCGGCTCGCTGGAATCGTAAGGCAGGCCGGTGGAGAGTGAATCGTTAAAGAAAATCCACGGATCTTCCTCCGCCGTCTGCTCCAGCGCCGAATCTTCCCAATTGAGCACGTAGTTAACAACGTTCTGAATTTGATCATCTCGCAGCGGCTGGCCAACTTGCTGGCTCCAAGCCGGCATTACGGCGGCCCATTGGTAGTGCGGGCCATCTTTGCTGGGGCGACCAGCAATAAGTGTCGCCCAAATGTACTGCTCCAGCGATCCTGTCCACTCGACGTCATTCAGGCGCTGCTCGAAGAAGTAGCTGCTGTGCAACGCTGGCGCAACGCCAATCGCGCCCTTGCCGTCCATCTGGTGGCAGGATGAGCAGTTACCCGCAAAAATCGCCGCGCCAAGCTCAATGCTGCGCCCGTCCCAGCTCTCGGCCTGTGCTTCCATGCGCGGATTCTCAAAAATCGAGAGAAAGAGAATCACGGCCATGGTTAGCACGACGGCAAGAATACCGTAGCCAATCTTTGCCAGCGGCGAGCGAACGTAGAGCGCGTGATACCACGGCTTCCCGTTGTTTCCATTCATTGGTGTTTTGTTACCTCGTAGTTTTCCCTATCGCTACCATTGTCATTGGTAATTAGAGGTTGATAAACGGGCGGGCCATCAATCTCTAATTACCAATCTCTGATCTTTTCCGCCATCTATTCCGAAGCGCTGACCTCATCCACATCAACCGCTTCCATCTCCGTACCGGGATCGCCAAGCGCTTCTTGAACATAGTCGAAGTCCTTCACCGCGTACTCCTCCCAGTAGAGCGAATCCTGGTGCAGATAAAAGGGGCGCTCAAAAGAATCCGCGATGCCTTCCGCCGAGATGTAGCGAATTTCCCAAACCAACTTCTTCAGCTTGGGCTGATCGGACACCACATGCAGAACGCCGTAGGCATTGTTAAAGCTGCCGTCGCGCTCTTCCCAATTGTGGATGCCCTCGCGGAACTCGTGCATCAACTCGGCAAAGTGTGCTGCTTCGCCCTCGAGGTCGTTCGCTTCGTACGTCTCGGCGCTGTAGAGCACTACCTCTTCGTCGGACAAGTTGGCCAGGTAGGGAATAAATTCCTCGGACTCCGCCACCTCGGCATACTGCGTCAGCAGCGCCTGGGCCTCCTCCGGTTCAATGGTGCTGTACGTGCCAAGCGGCAGCGCATTATAGCCCATCTCGCGCACGAGCCCCGCACCCTCTTCCGGCATCAGCTCCTGCACCACTTCCTGCGAGGCCGCGCCCTGTACGGCGTACTGCGGCGTGCCCATGTAGCTGAGAAAAATCATGACCATGCCGGCCACGATGCCCGAAATGATAGCGACTTTGCGATCGCGGAAGCGGCGACTCGGATTCATATCCAAGTAGGGAATCGCCATCAGCAGCACCAGCAGCACGCCCGGCACGAGCACGCCCGCGATAAACTTATCCGCCACCTTAAGCAGACCCTGTAGCCAGTAGAAGTACCACGGGGCCACGGTGTGCAGCGGCGTGGCCTGCGGGTTGGCAATCGTCTCCAGCGGCGCGGTGAAGAAGAAGGCCGAGGCAATCATCATCAGCGCCGTGATAAAGAGCAAGAACGACGTCTCGTCAATCAGCACGTCCGGCAGGTAGTAGCGGCGCTTGTTGGCGGGCACGCGCTTGGCCGAATCCTGACCCACCTCTTCCTCCGAAGCCGGCAGGCTAATGCCGTAGAGAATGACCTTGTAGTAGTGGACGAAGAAGAAGAGCAGCGTTAGCAGCGGCAGGAAAAAGACGTGCAGCAGATAAAAGCGCAGCAGACCGTTTGCCCCAATATCGGGCGCACCACGCGCCAGCAGGTTGACTGTCTCGCCCACAATCGCCGGGGGCACGGCTTCCGCCATGGACGTGCCAATGGTCACCGCCCAGAAGGCCAGCTGATCCCACGGAAGCAGGTAGCCGGAAAAGCTGAGGAAGAGGGTAAGCACCAGCAGAATCACGCCGCTAAACCAGGTAAATTGACGGGGCGCTTTATAGCTACCCGTCAAGTAGGTTCTTACCATGTGCAGCGTAACAATCGCCACCATGGCCTCCGCGCCCAGGCGGTGCAGATCGCGCATAAATTGGCCAAAGGGCACGTTGCTCAAAAGCCGCAGCATGTCGTCGTAGGCACGATCGGGCGACGGCGCGTACCAAATCATCAGGTAGAGGCCCGTGATCGTTTCCACAAAGAAAAGGTAGGTGGAAAGTAAACCGAGCCGGTAAGTGTGCGTGAAGCGGGTGACGCTCTCGTGGTAAAAGGTCGGCTTGATGTGCAGCAGGAAGGCATCCGAGTGCGGCTTCAGGCGCGGGTTGGGCTTGCCAGGCGCTTCGCCGCGCAACATACGTCGAAACTCACCGGGCGTAATGCCAGCGGTGATGCGGGTAAAGGTATCCGACGTAAATTCGCCCACGGCCTGCAGCGGCCCCCTGTCCTCGCGAATCTCTGGTTGAACAGCCATGCAGTAACTCTCCTGAAAAATTAGGTGGCTGATAACAGCCCAGTAAAAAAATGCTAGCGTGGATACAGCCGGAACCGCATCCTACCCACTAATTCTGACTACGCGTGCGACTCCCCAACGACGCGGCTGCCGGTATCCACCGCAATTTCCCCCTCTTCCGCCGAGGCAAGCTCAAAATAGTCCAAGCTGCGCGGCGCCGGGCCTTCGATATAGATTCCCTCACGCGTAAACTTGGAGCCGTGGCAGGGACACTCAAAGCGGTTGTTCTCGTTCACCCAGGCGTAAAGACAGCCCAGGTGTGTACAAACCATGTAAAGCGCCTTTGGCCCTTCCTCGGTCTCCACCAGCCAAAAGCGACCGTCCGCATTTGCCTTGGGCGGAGCAGCATCAACGGGTGGACTGACCAAGAAGACGCCACCAAAGGTACCCGCAGCAAAGCGCGGGTAGAGAAAGCGGAAGGTGGCAAAGCCCACGCCGCCCACCACCACGCCAAGCGCTGCGCCCCACGTGTACGTCAGAAACTCGCGGCGATTCATCTCGCCGGGCGTGTGCTCAAATTCTGCCCTTTCCGGCGAGGGACGCGGCGCCTGAGCGGGCTGCGCCGCCGCCGTGGCCGATGAGCCATTTGTGGCCACCGCACCGTTGGCCGAGGAGCCATTCACGCTGCTCGGCGCGCTAATACCCGTGGGCGGATCGGCCTGCTCCTCGGCAACTTTTACCGGGAAGGGTTCGCCCGCCGTGCGCGGCTCGTCCAGCTCGCTGGCGTCCACCTGCGCCTCGGCGTTCTCCGGCGGCTCGGCCAGCGTGACGCCGTCGCGCTCGTCCGCGGCGCGCACGGGCGCGGCGGCAGAAGCCCCAGCGGGTGCTACGGCTTCGCTCGCGACTACCTCGGTCTGCGACGCTTCGGTGGGGGCACTTGCCTCGCCTGCAGCGGCCTGCTTTTTGGCGGCGGCAGCCTGCATTTTCTTCTTTAATTCTTCAACGCGGCTCTGTCGTTCATCGCCGCTGAGGTTAGAGACTTTTGCCATAGTTGCGGGTCTCCTTCAACTAAGAAAATGGGTGGCCTTGAACCGAGAATTTACTCGCTCAACGCCCATCTCAGTGGAATCGGATCGTGGAATTTGGATCGTGGAAAATGTGGTCTTTGGACAAGAAAATCTGTTCGTCAAATCCTAGCATAGAGCAGGGTGATTGTCAAAATTATCACAAACGGCAGGACTACCTATTACTGAGGAAAATCATCGCCTCTGCCGACGTGGGCTACTTCTTTTCCGTCATCATACAATATGCTTTTGTGCCGGTCTGTTTTGATTGTACCAATTTTCACAAGAAAGATCAAGAAGCAATTTTGGCGCGAATCTGTTTCGGTTTGGGCCGTTCCAGGAAAAGAAACACCGGAGGGGCGAGTCGAGATGACTGTCGCGGCCCTCCATGAGAAAGACTTCCCCTGCTGGTAAATGGGCGTGACTGTCTCATCTAACGGGCTCACTGACGGGGCAATCTAATTGGTGGAATGGCCTTGAAGGCGAGCTGTCAGACCAACTGTCAGATACGGAGAGCATACAAAATACGCGTAGTTGATGGCTACAATTTTAGCGTGATCTTCTACGCCGAAACACAATCTCTCAAGCACACCCGCGCCCCCTATCTTTGCTTTGCTGTGGAGAGTGCTATAATTCTCACCCAAAATTATCCAATCCCAGGAGTCTTTATGCAATCTCTGCTGCAAAAGTTACACATCGCCGACGTAAACCCCGGCGCCTGCACCGGCCCGGACGACTGGATCGGTGACTCCGGCGGCGAGCGGCTTGTCTCGTACAATCCCACCACGGGCGACCCCATTGCCAGCGTCACGCAGGCCACGGGCAATACTTATGACCAGGTTGTCGAGAAAGCCCAAGAGGCCTTTGCTGCCTGGCGCGAGTGGCCCGCCCCCAAGCGAGGGCTCGTCGTGCGTGATCTGGGCGAAGCGCTCCGTGAAAATTTGGAGCCCCTGGGCGAATTGGTGACGCTCGAAATGGGCAAAATTCGCGCTGAGGGTATCGGCGAAGTGCAGGAGATGATCGACATCTGCGACTTTGCCGTCGGCTTGTCGCGCCAGCTTTACGGGCTGACGATGCACTCGGAGCGGCCCGGCCACCGCATGTACGAGCAGTGGCATCCGCTGGGACCCATTGGCATTATCAGCGCCTTTAACTTCCCCGTGGCCGTCTGGTCGTGGAACGCGGCGATTGCCGCCGTCTGCGGCAACACAATGACTTGGAAGCCCTCGCCACAGACGCCGCTCACGGCCGTTGCCGTACAGCATCTCTGCAACGGGGTCATGGCCGACCACGGATTGGATGGGCTCTTTACGCTCGCGATCGGCAGCACGGAAGACGTCGGCGAGCGGATGACGGCGGACGCGCGCCTGCCGCTGGTCTCCTTTACGGGCTCCGTGCGCGCCGGGCGACAGGTCGCCCAGGTGGTGGCCGGGCGGCTGGGGCGCACCATCCTGGAGCTGGGCGGCAACAATGCTATCATCGTTGCGCCCGATGCCGATCTCGATCTCGCCACGCGCGCCGTTGTCTTCGGCGCCGTTGGCACGGCGGGCCAGCGCTGCACCACCACGCGCCGCCTGATCGTCCACCGCGACGTGATCGACGAGCTGGTCGCCCGGCTGGTGCGCGCCTATGAAAGCGTCCCCATCGGCGACCCGATGGCCGAGGGCACGCTGATGGGGCCGTTGGTTAACGCCGATGCGGTGCAGGCGATGGAGGCGGCGCTGGAGCGGGCCCAGCAGGACGGCGGCGAAATCCTGACGGGGGGGCGGCGGCTCAACGAAGTCGGCCCGCACTTTGTCCAACCCGCCATCGTCTACATGCCGATGCAGACGCCGCTCGTCTGCGAGGAGACCTTTGCGCCCATTCTCTATGTAATGGGTTACGACGAGTTGGACGAGGCCATTGCGCTGCACAACGGTGTGCCGCAGGGGCTGTCCAGCGCCATTATCACCAGCGGGCTGCACGCCAGCGAGCGCTTTCTTTCCGTTGCGGGCTCGGATTGCGGCATCGCCAACGTTAATATCGGCACGAGCGGGGCGGAAATCGGCGGCGCGTTTGGTGGCGAAAAGGAGACGGGCGGGGGCCGCGAGTCGGGGTCGGACGCGTGGAAGGCGTACATGCGACGACAGACAAACACGATTAACTGGAGCGGGGAACTGCCGCTGGCGCAGGGGATCGAATTTGTGTAGACAAGCTTTGCTAGAGGAGTTTCACAAATAAAGTTTTACAACAAAAAGGGACGGGGCCAAAGCCCCGTCCCTTTTGCTTCTGTCTGGTAATTCTCTTCTGTCTGGTAATTCTAACGAACGCTGAAATCAGCGTGCCGTCATCTTACTGACCAAGCGTCGCGTTGATCGCCGCGGCCAAATCTTCCGCCGCCACAACACCGGCGTCCATGGGCGCTTCAATCATCTCGACTTCGTTGATGTCGCTGTTGCTGATCGCCACGTCCAGCAGGGCAGTGGCGTCGCCGTCGCCGCCCAAGCCTTCGAGGCCAAGGGCGCCCGCTGCGTCGAGCAGGCTCGTCAGGTCAAGGTCCAGCACGAGGTTGCTGTCGTAGAGGAAGCTGTCCTCTGTGCCGACGGCTTCCGTCAGGCTCAGGTCAAGGTTGCTTGCCACAATCGGTGCGGCCAGCTGCGAAATTTGAAGGAACTGCGTCTCATCAAAGCCCAGCGTCGGCGCCAGCGGCCCAACAAGCTGCGCATACAGATCGCTCTGCACCAGCGCGTTAAAGTCCACGCCAGTCTCAAACATGGCGGCTTCGATACCGCTCATGGCTTCGCCGTCATCCATGCGCTCGATGGTCAACAGCGAGGCGTAGGTGTCGGACGGGTCAATCGCAGCCAAGTCGCTGAGAAGCGGGCCGGGCAGGGCGTTCATGCCCAGCGCACCCAGCACGGAATCGACCGAGACTTCGTAGAGGCCGGGGGCCACGCCGAGGCCAGCGGGAACTGAAAAGCGCAGGGCCTGCTGGTTCAACGCCGCACCGCGCAGCAGCGGGGCCAGCTCGTAACCAACCCAGCCTTCGCCCAGGCTCGGGGCCAGCTCCGGCACGGATTCGCCCAGGGCGTCCTGGTCAAAATAGAGCACGCCGTCGACGATGAGCGCGTTGATCGTCACTTCCGTCGGCCAGGCAATGCCCGCCGTGCCTTCGATCAGGCTCGCCAGCTCTTCGGAGAAAGTTACGTCGGAGGAAAGGTCAAGCGAAACGCCGGAGAAGAAATCCGCCACGCCGTCGGCAAAGACTGCGCGGTCGCCCATCGGGTCCAGGCTCATCATCGCCATGCCGCCTTCTTCGGAGACGTTGTACGAGTAGGTCTGGTCCACGGTAAAGCCGAGATCTTGGAAGGGAACCTGGGGCAGGTTTTGCAGCGAAAGCTCAATGTCCCAGTCGGCGGTGGTGCCCATGATATCGCTCTGATTGGTGCTGTCCGCCGTGTAAAGCAGATCGCAATCTTCTTCGGCCAAATCGCCGCAGTACTGCGTATCCTGGGCGAAGGCACTGCCGGCAAAGACGAGCAGCGCGATCAGGGCAAGGGGTAGTGCACGAAGTGCTTTTTGCATTTGAGTAACTCCTTTGGGTTGACGTTGAATCGGGTTTTGATTGGAAGTTGGATGAAATGAGTAAACAGGAGAGCGCTTGACCGCTGGGCAATTACCCGTGCGGGCAAATCACAAAACGGCAGCATTTATAATGTACCACAAACGCCCCATTTTGAACATTAGAATTTCTGCCCAAACACAATTCTATTTAATTTTGGTGTTTGCGACAGTATGATTTGCGGTATTGTTCGGGTGGCTACCAGTTTGATCATGCCACTGGGGGGCACGCTCTGTCTGGTAGATAGATTACGCTAGTGGCAATACCGCTGCGCGTGGCTGCGCGTAGCGCTATCATACCACAATCAATTTACAATGGAAAATCGAGTTTTTCCGGGGCCAACAACTTTAAATGCGAGCGGGGGAGTGCAGGGAAGCGCAGGGAAGCGCAGGTGAATTTAAATAGAAACGAACTGGTTCTGGGAAATCTCTGTTAATCTATGTCCGGTTGCGGTTGAATTATGCAAATCCGGAACTGCTGTTGGGTGAGGCTGTCGCTTGAAGCAAGATGCGGCCTTGTGGTAAGCTACCGCCATGTCCACCACACTCGACCGGCTGCGGCGGCTGCACAAGCTGCGGCCCCAGCACAGCCGCCGCGAAATCTCCATCGAGCCCGGCGCCAGCGCGCTCGGCAACGGCGTGCCCCCGGGCGGGCAACGTGCTGCCGATCCATCCGCCGTGGACGAGCGTAGCGAGCAGGTTGACCTGGTCTACGCTCCGCTCAACGCATGGGGCGAGGAGATCGACGAGGCCACAACGCTGGCCTTGCTCGTGCCGGGGCGCGAAATCGAAAACGGCGCGGGGATTTGCTACGCGCACACCCGGCGCATTCCGCTGGCCACCGCTCACGGCCCGCGTCCGCTTGGCGATCTGCTGCGGCACTGCCCCAGCCGCTTCGCCGCGCTACACCCCAAACACAACCTGACCGACAGCCACAGCTTTCGGCGCGCCGCCTTTATCGATACGGAGACCACCGGGCTGGGCGGTGGGGCGGGGGTCTACTGCTTTATGGTGGGCGTGGGGCTGTTCGAGTCCGAAGCGCCGGATGACCCCCTTGCCGCGCCCACCCACTTCGTTGTGCACCAACTCTTTATGCGCAACCCCGCCGAGGAGCCCGCCCTGCTGGTGGCGCTGCTCAATCTGCTGGCCGGGCGCGACCTGCTGGTGACCTTTAACGGTCGCACCTTTGATCTGCCCCTGCTGCGCACGCGGGCGCGCCAAAATCGCTGGGCGCTCGACGGCGCGGCCCCCGCGCTGCTCGAGGAAAGCGTGCCCCACTTTGATCTGCTGCACCCCGCCCGGCGGCTCTGGCGGCGACGTTTGCAGAGCTGTCGCTTGACCAACCTGGAGCGCCACATCCTGCGCCGCGAACGCAGCAGCGACGACGTGCCCGGCCACCTGATCCCGCTGCTCTACACCCAGTTTATGCGCGATCTTGATGCACGCCCCCTGCGCGGCGTTTTCTACCACAACCAGGAGGATATTGTCTCGATGGTGGCGCTGGCCGAGCGGCTGTGCGCGGCCTTTGCGCCGCTGGGCGAAGCGGCCGACGCGAACGACTGCACCGAGGTCGAGGGGCTAGATTGGATGGGGTTGGGCGTTTGCTACGAGGAGCAGAAGGCGTGGGCACAGGCCGAGCGCGCCTATCGCCGCGGGCTGGAGGCGACAGTTGGCGCGGAGGATTGCGCCGATTTGTACGCGCGGCTCGGTCGTCTGCTCAGGCGGCAAGCGCGCTGGTCCGAGGCCACCGAGCTGTGGCAGCGCTGGCTGACCTCCGTGCCCGGTATCGATCCCGAACCATATATCGAACTGGCAAAATACTGTGAGTGGCAGGCGCGCGATCTGGAGCAGGCCGCTATGTGGACGGGCTGGGCGCTCCACAACCTGCGCACGGCGCCGCCGCACCAGCGCGCAGTGGGGCCGATTCTAGAATTGGAACACCGGCTGGCTCGCATTGAACGCAAACGACAGCGGTAAGATAAAAATCGACGCGGAAGCGCGGGGAGCGCGTTCGTCAAACGCGTTTCCTTTTTGTGTCTTCGCGCCCCCGCGTTAAATTTTGCGGTTTTTTGCAGGGCTGAATAAAGGTTTTGCTATGCTAAAGCGTATCCCGGCCATATTGCAACTGCGCTGTGCCCGCTGCTTGGTTGGCCCCGTCTTCGGCGGCCTCGTTTCCATGAATCGAACGTGCCCCCACTGCGGCATCGTCTTCGAGCGCGAGCACGGCTATTTTTCGATGGCCGTCTTTGTTGCCTACGTAATTTACGCGCTGCTGCTGGGGCCGCTCTATTACGTGCTTGTCCGGCTCAATCAGTTTACGCTGCCCTGGCTGATTGCCTCGCTGGTGGGCGCGCTGATTGCCTCCCCCTTTATCTTTCGCTACGCCCGCGTCATTTGGCTGCACGTAGACGAAATGCTGGACCCACGCAGCGATGCCTCGCCGAAATCGGCCGATTTGCCCGACCAAGCCGAGAACTCCTTCGATTAGGATTACGCCGCTCCGGATCACAACCGAAAGCAAGCCCTAAACGCCCCACGGCGGAGCCAATCGAGTCTACTGTCTCCCTCGCCCAGGCGTATTTCGGCGCGTCGAAAGTACGTCGCCATAGCGCCAGTTGGTTTCGATCATCAAGTTTACCGTCGCATAGGCCAGCAGCAGAAAGCCGCCGAGCAGGACAATGAACGCAAACGTGTGCGGGTGTGAAAGCGGATCGAGCAGGCGAATGGCGATGTCGTACAGGAGCCCGCGCGGGTTGGAGAGAATGTCCCAGCTGTTCCAGCGCAAAAACCGTCCCAGGTAGACGCCAAAGCTGGCTGCGCCCAGCGCAAAGAGCACAAAGCCCCAACTCGCCAGCTTGCCGTAACACCACTCGACATAGTGCTGCATGATGCGCAGCGAGACAAAGCCCACCACCAGCGCGTTCCACGCAAATGAGAAGACGAGCATCAGATCGAACCAGATTGAGATGCCCGCGCGCGGGTAGAGATGAATCAGATCGGTGACCATGTAGGGAGCGTTGGGGAAGAAGAGCAGCCAGCAGACAAAGAGCCCCGCAATCAACAGGCGGCTCAATGGGCCGCCTTTACCCAGCCGCCACACCGCCAGCGCGCTCGCCAGCGGAACCCACGCCAGGAAGAGATTCCACACAAAGCCAATGTAAGCGTATGAATCCGTGAGGAAGATGCGAAGAACGACCATCGAGACGCTCATCAGCGATGAGAGCGCAAGCACGGTAATCAGCATCAGGCGGTGGCGATAGTCGGGCGAGAGGGCGTACAGTTGTTTCATCGGGGATTTATCGATCTATTTGAACGAGTGGCGCAGCTGTCTCTTGCAGTAGCTTTACAAACAGCGGATGATTGTTGGGAAGAAAACGTCGACTGCATGGCTGCGGTTCCCCTCACCTGTCTATCGGGTCAGCACCGCTGTGAATATCCGCAAAAAACCCCAAGGGTTTAGAGAAACCCTTGGGGTCTGATATGGTGTTGCCACCCTGCAAATCAGTTTTGTGTGCGGGTGGCCTTCAGCATCTACCCACCATCCGTGGAGTACGATTCCCCCTCACCCCCAGCGCCGCCAAATCATCACCAGCACGCCCACCGCCAGCGCGCCCGCCACAATTGGCCCGATGCGCCCAACCGTGCGAATCACGCGCATCCGCTGCTGCATTTCGGCGCGGTCGTTAACGTGTGGAAAGGCTTTCTCCGGCACGGGCACGCCCAGAAATTCACACAGTGGTTCCCAGCCTTCCTTTACGCTGTAGACCAGCAGCTTCTCCGGCGGCACGTCGCGCTGCACCTGCTCGTTCCACTCGATAAACTTCTGGATCGCCCGCTCGCGATTTTCCATCTGCCCCTCAAACGTACCGTTCCAGATGACTGCATCGGCCATGGCGTGGAGCTGGCGCATTGGCGGTGCGACCGTGCGCACCCAGCGCGGCATGATCTTCGTCATCTGGAAGATTGTCTCGTAGGCGCTCTCGTACCAGCGCTCCGGATCGCGCACCGAGAGCAGCACTTTGGCGTCGGGATAGTGCACCATCAGTTCGCGGTAGAACGAGCAGCCCGGAAAGTCGACCGTGGCCTCGTAGCCGCCCAGCAGCGCCTCCCAATCGACTGGCTTGCCCCGTGCCGCGTCGTGCCACATGCGCATGTGCGCGGGGTGTTGCAGCGCCTCCGTCATGTGGTAGCAGGGGTCGAAGCCCAGCTCCTGCAGCGCCGTTTGCAGCGACTTCGTCCCCGTGCGGCCCATGCCTGCACCAATTAGTTTCATGCCAGCTCCTTTAGATATCTATCCGCGGCGGTGGACAGCGCCTCCGCCGCCACATCTCGCCGCGTAAACAGCCGCTCTAGGTAGGCCGCCAGTCCCCGCGGCTCTCCCTCTGCCTGCACTGCGCCGCGCCACGCGATGTGGCCATCTGGCCGCACCAGAAAAGCGCTCGGTGCACTGACGCCGTAGGCATTATACAGCGAACGCTGCGCGCCGTCGATCACGTGGACGTGCGTATCGATTTTGTAGCGAGAGAGCAGCGATTCGATGCGCTCTCGTTTGGCCTCGCCGTTGACGGCGTTATTTGTGGCGTCACCGGGGAAGAGCAGCAGGTGGTGATCTACGCCCGTCAGCAGCGCGAAGATGCTCTCGCCCGCGCGTGGCCCCGCATCGAAGCGCGCGTGGGGGGCGCGGTCGCCGGGCCGGGCGGCTTTTGTCGAGCGGTCGCCCTCCACAACTGCGCTGTCGCGGTAGCCGATCCACGTCTGCGAGACGAGCTTGAAAATCTGCGAGCCCGCCCAGCGGTTGTTCGTCAAGAAGGGCAGCAGCGGCGTGAGATGGTAGCGCAGCTGGCGCGCCACGGGGTTGGGCGAGGCCTGCAGGGCAAAGCCGCGATCCGTGCCGTTGAGAATGGTGCGCGCGACGGGCACGCGCTCCGGCTCGTAGCTGTCCAACAGCGCCTCGCTCGCCTCGCCGCGCACCACGAGCGCCAGCTTCCACGCCAGGTTCCAGGCGTCCTGAATGCCGGTGTTCATGCCCTGGCCACCCGCCGGGCTGTGGATGTGCGCCGCGTCGCCCGCCAGAAAGAAGCGTCCCCTGCGGAACTTCTCCGTCATGCGGCGGTGGATGCGGTAGCTCGACGCCCAGTTCATGTCGCTGACGCGAGCTCCGGTCACGCTGTATTTATTGAGCGTCTGCTGCACGTCTTCGATGGTGATATTGCCGGTGGCCTGCTCGTGGCTGGCCATTTCCGGCGTCAAGCTGCCGACGATGCGGTACTGGCTGTCGCTGTAGCCGTCCCGATGTGCCTTGCTGGGCATGGGGAAGAAGGCCAGCAGGCCAAAGCGGGTAATCTCGACGTAAAGCTTGTCGTGCGGCAGCGACCACGTCATCTCCACATCGGCCAGGAAGAGCTGTTGGGCGTAGGTGTTGCCCTCGAAGGGCAAGTCAAGGTGGCGGCGCACAAAGCTGTGCGCGCCGTCCGCACCGAGAACGTACCGCGCTCGCAGCGTCTCCTCATCTCCAGCGGCACGACGCAGCGTCGCGTGGACTCCACCGTCCGATTCCGCCAAGGACGCAATTTCCGTTTCCCACATCACCTCGCCGCCGTGCGCTCGCAGATCGTCGAGCAGCATTTGTTCAGTTTTATACTGTTCGTGCACCAGCATGTAGGGGTAGGGCGAGAGCGACTCCCCGCCGCGCTCCATCGGCAGCAGCGGCCTGCCCCCCTGTGCAAGCGAGCCCCCTGTGAGGACGTTGAACGAACTCGCCTTTTGGCCAGCGCGGATGGCTGGGTCGGCCAGGCCGAGCTTGTCCCACAGCTCTAGCGTGCGCGCCTGTACGCCCAGCGCTCTGGACTCTGCCGTCGGCCCCGCCTTCTTCTCGATGATGCGATAGTCGATGCCGTGGCGCGCCAGCAGCGTGGCCGCGGTGAGGCCGGTGGGGCCCGCACCAATGATGAGAATGTCTGTATTGATCGCTATGCTTGTTCTCCAGTAATAGACTCGGCTGGATTTTTACCGTCGCTGATAAATCTCGCAGCCCGGATAGGTAAATGCGAAGCCGTACCAGCGCGAAAGCAGCTGCATCGGCAGCTCACCCGTGTCGAGCCACGTGGCCTTGAGCACGCCGTCGACGGCGCCGCGCTCGACCCGCAGCGGTCGATCCAGCCACACATCTTCGAGCGCCTCGCCCTTGGCCAGAGCCGCCATTGGGTAGAATTTCCCCTGCCCTTTGGCGATCACGCCCAGCCCCTGCGCCATCTTCTCCAGTCGAGCGTCGGTTTCACCTGCAAAGGTGCGCCGGAAGGGCAGCAGCCGCAGGCTGGATTCTCCCTCGTTGATTTTGCGCCGCTGCACAAGCTTCATCACCCGCGACTTTAAACTACCCACGTTTGAAAGCGAGATGATGAGGTCGGGGGAATCGAGCAGCGCGGCCTCGACCGTCGTCATAAACATGGGCCACACGTCGAGCTGCTTGCCCGCGTGCTCGCCTTGAAAGCATTCGCCCGTGATGTGGTCCCAGGTCGACCACGTCTCCGCGTCAGACATCAACGCCAGCCCGTTGGCCATGCCGTTGACGCCAAACTGCAAGAGCTCTCCGTCCACGATGGGGGTCAGACCGACCCCGCTGTTGCAAACCGCTCAGAAGCTGACGAGATAGGGCTCGCCCGCCAGCTCGCCCTGGGCGACGTGGTGGTAGGCCATCTCCTGCATTGAGAAGGCACGCTTCTCGCCATTGCGCTCGATCACGAGCAATTCGTAATCGGCGGGCAGATTGGCTTGCTTGAGGGGCTGGCCCGCTGTCGGAACCGTAAAAGGATCAAACTGCCACGTGTCGTTAATAGTTGCGTTGCTGCGATCAATGGTCATGCGGCTTGCTCCATTTTTGCTGCGTCCTGTACCGGAATCCGAAACTGGGGCGCGTCGGGGTTGCCCTTGAACTTGGCCTCGATCTTGTCGTAGCCCGTGTGGCTAAAGGGGCAAACCGCGAGACAGACGCCGCAGCCAAAGTTGCGCGTGAAGTAGTCGCGACACGTTTTGTGCTCGATGGTCTGCATCCCGCCATCGCCTCTCGGCTGGGGCTGGTCGTAAATCGCGTCGACGGGGCACTGGCGCACGCACTTTTTGCACATGGCGCAGAAGTCGCGCACCCAGAGATGCTCGTTCTCCTGGCCCGTGGCCTCCAGCGTGGGCAGGTTGGTGATGTTGGTGTAGATGGTGTTGATGCGCACGCGCGCCCCCTCGCCCTCCGTGATCAGCAGGCCGTGGTAGCCGATCGCGCCCAGGCCCGCCAGCTCGGCCAGGTGCGGGTAATCGGTGATGCCGCCGAGCGCCGTGCCGGGGTAGGCGGCGTAGCCGTGCTTGCGCAAGTGCTGCGACAGCCGCTTCGAGATGATCGCCATATCCTTGTAGCCATCCATCACCTCCACCTGACAGTCCAGGCTGGGCGCGGTCTCCATCGGCTCCCTGTCCATCTCCACGGTGAAGACGATGGCGTACCGGCAGGGAATGCCCTTTTCCTGGAAAATGGCATAGTTTGGCACTTTGACGTAGCCAACATCTTTCGCGCCCATCTTGCGCGCCATCTCCTCAAATTCAGCCAGAAATTCGGGCGTGACTTCGTCCTGCTTGGGCTCAAACTGCTTGTCGTACATCTTGGCGCCCGCGTTCATATTGAGAAAGAGCGGAACCATGCGCTTGGCAACGCGCATCTTCTGCTTCAGCGACAGGTTGATCAGCGATGCCTCGCTGGCGGGCACGTCCGAGTTAAAGGGCGTGCGCGGCCTGGACTCCGGCGCTGGCGGAATCAGGTCGAGATTTTCCAGATGCTTATCCGCGCTGACCAAGAGCGTATCTAGCGACGGCCCGCCGCCCCCCTCTTGCCCGCGACCGAGAATGATGGTATCGAAAATATCTTTGAACATGTTACTCCTCTGTCTGAAAGTAATGCAAACACTTGCTTGCAATTGTAGCGCGGGAATGACATTCTGTCAATAGGCAATTTTGAGAAATCTGGTAGAATTCACAGAAGAGCATTCCCGGGGAAGCAATGAGGGGTGTCGCGGCGCGCTATCGACCACTCGCCTGAGCAAGCAGACAGCTTGCTTGATGTTGCTGCGCTCTTTGCAAAAGTCAAAGGAGAAGTGATGCCCAAAGTAATTTCGGACGATCAAATTTTGGATGCGGCGCTCAACGTGCTGGTGGAGCAGGGCTACACCGGCGCAACCACGCGCCAAATCGCGGCGGCGGCCAATATCAACGAGGTCACGCTCTTTCGGCGCTTTGGCAACAAGCAGAAGCTGATCGCTGCGGCGCTGGAGCAGGAGGCGGAAAATTTTGTGGCGGCGGGCATCGAATATACGGGCGATCTGGAGGCCGATTTGCTGCGCATCACGCGCTTCTATCGCAACCTTATCCAAAAGCGCGGCCACGTGATTCCCGTCCTGGTGGCTGAAGTGCCGCGCCAGCCGGAGCTGATGGAAATTATGCAGACGCCGCTGATGCTCGTTGGTAAAATTATGGCGCTGGTGGAACGCTATCAGGCGGAAGACAAGCTGGTGCAAGAGCCGCCGCTGCACGCGGCCGCTTCGCTGATTGCCCCGCTGCTGCTGATCGGCCTCGGTGAATCCATGCGCCCGGAGCTGGCCGATGCGCCCTTTGATCCCGATGCGCACGTGCAGCGCTTTCTCCGTGGTCGCGCCGTTCGCTAACGGTCTTTGCAGGGTCGAGCTGCTGAAGACACCAAGCAGGCAGCGGGCGCGGATCGGAGTTGCCCGCGGGTGAAGTATGTGGAGGTAGGGGCAATGCTGGCGCGAATCGATGCCAACAAAGTGCTGGCCTAGCGCCGTAAACGAGCTTGGACCGGGGAAGTTAAAGCGTAAAGTGCAAGAGAGCCGCGACTTAACGTCGCGGCTCTCTTGCTTCCGTCGGTAATGTTTGTTGTTTGAAGCTTCCGCTATATGAGCAACGGGCCGTTTAGGGCGCGCAGACCAGCGGCAGCAGGGCCTGCTGCTCCAGCGAGATAAAGCCAAAATCCGGCACCTGGACGTCTTGGGCGCCCACCTGCACGGCAACGGTATTGAGCTGAACGGGGCTGAGCAGCGGCGGCACGACAAATTTAACGGTGTACGGGCCGGACGGCAAATTCTCGAAGCGGTACTGTCCCTGCTCATCCGTGGTTGCTTGCATCAGGGGCGTCTGCTCATCGCGAGCGCTGAACAGCCGAACCAGCAGCCCCGACAGCCCTTGTTCGCTCTCGTCCAGAGACGCGCTGCCGTTGGTGTCCACGTAGACGCGCCCAAAAAGCGCGTGGCGTGCAGCGCTGTCGAGGGGGGGCGGCGCGCTGCCGGCCGCCCGGGCGAACTGAATTTCCAGCCCCTTGACCGAGAAACCATCCCACGGCCAATCACTCCCCGCACAGCCTGGCCGCGGGCCGACAATCCACGTAAAGGTGTTGTCGCCGTTGCGCAGCAGGCTGGGGTCGAGCGGCAGCCGGAACGAGTGCCAATCCTCCGTGGCGCAGTCGCTCTCGCTGTAGCTGTAGGGGTGCAGCGCAGCGGGAGGCTGTCCGTTGATGCTCAACAGCACTTGCCCCCGCATGGCGCTGTGAACTTGACCAAAGAGAACGGGGCCCTGCCCCAAATTAACCGGCGATTCCGGCAGCTCAATCGACACGGTCTGTCGGTCCCCAATCGGTCGATTGCCGTTGGTTTCCAGCGAAACGGGTTTGCTCGCTTCGTACACGTTGTATTGCCCAACCTCCGGCCCGCTAAAGCGGATGTTGTCCCAGTGAAAGGTGTAGGCGTTGAAGTTGCCCTCTTTTTCCGGCGTGTAGGAGTGGGTTTTGAAGATAACCAGGCCGCGTGTAAAGGGCAGGCCGCCCGGCACGTCGACCCGGTAGCTGTCGAACGAGCCGTTGGCCGTCTCAATCGACCAGATTAGCTGATCACCGCTCATCATCACGCGCATTTTGCGGCGGATGCGCCGATCCACGTTGGCGATGTCGCCGGGGTGGCTTTGCGCCCAGCCGTAATCTTCGCTGGCGTCCAGCATTACGCCATCCGGATCAAGCGCGCCCCGCCCCACCTGGACCGTGCGCTTGGAATCTTGAAAAATGAACACAATACGCTCGGCGGGGTAGGTCTCTTCAATCGGCAGAAAGCTGCGAGCCGAGTTGATTTTTAGCTCATCGCGCGGCGCAATCAGCACCTCGAACCAGGTGCGGGGATGGCTGTCGTTGATGTTGACATCGAATTCGAGGATGCCGCCGT
Source organism: Caldilineaceae bacterium (assembly GCA_965213535.1). Taxonomy (GTDB): domain Bacteria; phylum Chloroflexota; class Anaerolineae; order Caldilineales; family Caldilineaceae; genus JBCCFC01. Next base: position 2,151,991 of record OZ243888.1, on the reverse strand, counting down.
CGGCGAAATCAAACTCCTGCTTGGGCCAAAACGAAGTAATGGAGTAGGCCGACACGTGGCCGACGGAGGACATCATGTGATTTTTGCAGATGTAAAAGCTCGGATCCGGCTGGCGGCTGCCGCTGAAGTGCGAGGTGGAGACCTGGTGCTGCGCCAGCGGATTGTGCAGCGGGTTGGGGCCTCCACAGTCGGGGCCGTGGTCGGCGGGAAAGGTTTTTAGCGGAGCAAAGACCTCGCCCGGATGGGTGCGGTGGGTGGCGGCGAAATCAAAATTACAGGGCAGCAGCGTCTGCGACGGGGCGCTGGGATCGCCGTTGAAGGTGGCCTCGAAGGCCCAAAGGCCATTGCCCGAATTGGCGGGTGCGTGGGCGCAGCCATCGCGCTCCGGCACGATAATGGGTGTGGGCAGCGGGGTGGGCACGACGCGCCCCGGCGTTGGCGTTGCCGTCGGCATTGGTGTAGAAACCGGGACTGGAGTAAACGTTTGTGCGCCGGGTGGTGTTGCGGTTGGGGGAATCGTCTGGGCAGCGCTGGATGAGCCAGCATACATCAGCGCTAGGCCACACACGGCAAGCCCGCTAAGTAGAAGTAGAAGTTTAGAATAGAATCGCATCGCTTAAATTTTTGAATGGCCGTGCCAGGTTGCGGATGCTGCAAGCGTGCGCCTGCAGCGGCCACAGCCAGCGTGGCGTTTATGAAAGAATCGGGGTCAACTGTAGAAGCGGGGCGATGAAGAGGGCGGCGACGAAGCGTTTCTATAAACAAGACCCACATAGCACAATCGTTTGCGCACATTTGATTTTGCACCGGTCTGCCCGATTTTACTCGACGCCCGGGCTACGACTTGAATATGTTTACCCCCAAACTGCCGGGCTTTTGCGCTGCGCAGCGTGAACGTGCAAAAGTGTACTTGTTCTTCGATTTGCCCATGGTACAATTTTCCGATTACCATCTCATGTCACGCAAAGATAGGAAACATCCCGTGGATTTTGCTCCGCAAGGTGACAGCGATCAACTACCCCTGTGTGCGAGGAACTTTCCATTGTAGGATTAATCCGGCGCGTCACGTAGCGGAGCATACGCGGCCTGCGGTTGACCGAGCGAGCCTGGTTGAGCGAGTCGCACGCATTTGCATAATCTGAGTTACTGTTGAAACCAAGGCAATAATCACCCGATGACATCCAACCAAGTAGATCAGGTCAATTCCGAAACAAACGACGAAGTCGACTACAGCCGCAAGTGGCTGGTGATGGCCGCCGTCGCCATGGGCATTTTTCTGGGCACGATTGACGGCAGCATCGTCAACGTGGCCTTGCCTACGCTGGTGACCGACCTGCAAAGCAACTTTGCGACCGTGCAGTGGGTCGTGCTGGCCTATCTGCTGACGTTGAGCACGCTGCTGCTGATGGTGGGGCGGCTGGCGGACATTCAGGGCAAGAAGCGGATTTACGTGAGCGGCTTTGCCATTTTCACCGTGGGCTCGGTGCTCTGTGGTCTCGCCCCAAACGTCTATTGGCTGATTGGGATGCGTGTCTTGCAGGCCGTGGGCGCGTCGATGATCTTTGCGCTGGGGCCAGCGATTATCACGGAGGCCTTTCCGGCGAACGAGCGGGGCAAGGCGCTGGGCATTACGGGCTCGATTGTGTCGGTGGGAATTGTGGCGGGGCCGGTGGTGGGCGGGCTGCTGATTGGCGCGCTCTCGTGGCACTGGATTTTTTTTGTCAACCTGCCCATCGGCATCCTGGGCACGTGGATTGCGTGGCGCAACGTGCCGGACACGCTGCCGCAGGCGAGCCAACGCTTTGACTACTGGGGCGCGCTCGCGCTCTTCATCAGCCTGCTGGGGCTGCTGCTGGGGCTGACGCTGGGCCAAGAGGCGGGCTTTGCCGCCCCCGTGCCGTTGACCCTCTTCGCCGTGTGGGCCATCTTCCTGGCGCTCTTTATCCGGCTGGAGCTGCGCACCGAGCAGCCGATGATCAACCTGCGCATCTTCCGCAACCGCACGCTTTCGATCAATCTCGTCACCGGTTTTATCACCTTTGTTGCCATTGCGGGGACGATCTTTCTGCTGCCCTTTTACCTGGAAAACGTGCTGGGCTTCTCCGTGGGCAACGTTGGCCTGCTGCTGGCCGTGACGCCGATTGCGCTGGGCATCACCGCACCGGTTGCTGGCTCGCTCTCGGACAGGCTGGGCGCGCGCCCGATTACGATTACGGGATTGATGCTGCTGGTGCTCGGCTACTTTACCGTGAGCACCTTAACTACGGAGACGACGATCGCGGGCTACATTTTGCGGCTGCTGCCGGTGGGCCTGGGCATGGGGATTTTTCAGTCGCCGAACAACAGCGTCATCATGGGGGCGGCGCCGCGTGCGCAGCTGGGCGTTGTCTCCAGCCTGCTGGGCATCACGCGCACGCTGGGGCAGACGGTCGGCATCGCCGTGCTGGGTTCGTTCTGGGCCAGCCGCGTCTACACGCTGGCCGAATCCACGATTGTCGACGCCACGACTGCCCCCGCCGTCATTCAGGTGACGGCGCTCCAAACGACCTACCGCGGCATCGCCATCTTGGTGATCGCGGCGCTGGGGCTGGGCGTGTGGGGCTACATCCGCGAGCGGAGCGAGGGCTCGCAGCCGATACCGGCGGCTCCGCTGGAGCAGTCGCTGGGCGATTAGGTTCCGTTTGGTATAAACATTGAGAGGCGTTGGCGCTGACTACCATCTGCGTCGAAGTTGCCTTCATCCAGCCACTGTTCGAGCGCCGCCTTGATGGTGGGCCATTCGCCATCGATGATCGACAACCAGGCGGTGTCGCGGCTGCGCCCTTTGTATACCGTGGCCTGGCGAAAAATCCCCTCAAACTGAAAGCCAAGCCGTTTGGCCGCCCCGCGCGAACCGGCGTTGAGCGCATCGCACTTCCACTCGTAGCGTCGGTAGCCCAGCTCGTCAAAGGCGCGACGCATCATCAGGTACATGGCTTCGGTGGCGGCGGGCGAGCGCTGCAGGCGAGGCGCAAAGTGGATGTGCCCCACCTCGATCGAGCCACTATCGGGCGCGATGCGCAGGTAGCTCGCCATGCCCGCCGCTTCCCCGCTGCTCACCTCCACGATGCTGTAGAATTGTGGGTCGCTGCTGGTTGCAAGGGGCTCCAGCCACTGCTGAAATTCTTCAAGGTCATCAAACGGTCCGTAGGGCAGGTAAGTCCAGTCGCGCCCCGCTGTATCCTCGGCAAAGGCATGGAAAAGCGACTGCGCGTGCGCCGCCGGATCGAGCGGCACGAGGCGGCAAAAGCGTCCGTTCAGGGCTTTGTGTGGCGGAAAGGGTCGCGCCGTCCAGCCGTCGAGCGGCGCGCCGATCGGTTGGTTGAGGTGGTTTGTGAATGAAGACACTTGATGGGAAACCCTAGAATTTAAAGTGATCAATGAAGGGCACAAAGGAACGCAAAGAAAAGGGCGTCGATTCGCTTCCCTTGTGTCTCTTCGCGCCTTTATTGATCATTTTATGCGAACTGAGGGGTGTAGGTTGGGTCGAAGGCTCGGCTGTTGTCATGCAGATGAATGGGAGCCACTTCTTGACTAAAGTTGGCTAAAATAGAGAAAAGCATCTCTTTCCAGGAGCCGCTTAGCTCCGTCTGGCGCAGCGTGTAGCGCGCTTCCGTTTCGTTGAGAAATTCGATGACGGGCTCGGCCACTAAGCCATTGCCAAACTGCTGGGAAAAATGAACGGTGTAGTAAAAGCCGATTAGTACATCGGCAAAAAAATGCTGTTCGGCACGCGTCAATACACGGCCAAATTGAATTGTATGGGTGTGCGCTATGACGCCGTTGCTGCGCTCGAAGGCAGCACTCTTGCTAATTTGCAAATCGGATGTTGTATATTGTTGAGTCACAATCTATTCTTCGCTGCCATAAGGGCGAAAGATGCCTACAGCGTTTACCGTAATGAACGTAGAGCGTCAAACCAGACCTGTTGTGCAACGAAGGAAACGTTGTGGATTTCATGTATGAGCGCCCGGCCGGATTGAACCATTTCGTCGAATACATCTTCAGCCAATTCTAACTCAACAACCGTGAAGCCATCGCCTCGATTTCCTGGTGCTAACGATGCAAAAAACCAGGCGACGGGTGGTTCGATTGCCGCATACCAACCGCTCCCCACCTGCGTTGGTCGATTGCGCTGAAGGTTGGCTAGCTTCCCTGCATTCAAGCCGTGATTGAGAATATCCAATGCGCTGGCAATGTCAGTTCCATGATAGAGCAACATTTTTGTTCACTGGAAGGAGATTATACCATAGGTAAGCGCAGAAAAATCAGCTTGGGGCCGTAACCAACAATTCCCAATTTGATCCACGAAGAGCACGAAGACGCACGAAGGGAAGAGGGCAGACAATCTTCCTTCGTGCTCTTCGTGGATCGCCTTTCCTATTTTACCCCTTGACCCCGCTGCTCGTTGCGCTCTCGACAAAGAAACGCTGGCCCAGGATGAAAATGATAAAGGGCGGCAGGATCGCAATCGCCGCGCCCGCTAGAATCAGGTTGGGCGCATCCGCCGCGCGCCCGCGCAGCACGTTGAGCGAGAGCGTGAGCACGTGGTTGGCCTCGTTGCCCGTGTTGATGATCACCAGCGGCCAGAAGAAGCTGTTCCAGGCGTAGAGGAAGGTAAAGGTCGCCAGGGTAGCCAGGGCGGGGATGCTGGCGGGGATGAAAATGCGCCACAAAATTTGCAGCCGCGACGCGCCGTCGAGCAGCGCGGCCTCCTCGATTTCTTTGGGCACGGTGATAAAAAATTGGCGCATCAAAAACGTTCCGTAAGCCGTAAAGAGCCACGGAATCACCAGCGCGGCCATGCTGTCCACCCAGCCAATTAGCACCATGAGCTGGTACAACGGCACGATCAGGAGCACAAAGGGAATCATAATCGTGCCGAGATAGAGCACGAAGAGGCTGTCCCGACCGGGGAATTTGAGGCGCGCGAAAGCGTAGCCGCCCACCACCGAGGTGGTCAACTGGCCCAACACGACCAGGATGGTGACAAGCGCCGTGTTGGTGAGGCTGCGGTCGAGGTTGCGCAGCTCGAGCACATTCGTATAGTTTTCCGGGTGCGCCGTCACCGTCTCGACGGGCTCGCTCAGCCGCACGTTGGCCAGCATCGACTGCGACGGATCGTCCGGGTTGGCAAAGCGTCCCGCCGTCGTCCGCCCCACGAGCGCCAGCTCTTGCCCGTTCACGTCGAACAGCTCGCGCTCGTCCCCCTCAACGGTCGCCGTCGCCCCCACCGGCTCGACCTCCTCCAGCGGCACGGTCACCCGCTCGGCAGGATTTTGCGGGTCGGCAAAAATCCCCACGCGGATGTTGTCCTCCACCAGCGCAAAGTCACGCGGCTCGCCTTCATAATCAACGGTAAACAACGGTCGCTCCTCCTCCTCTTCCCCTGTCAAGCCCGCCACCTGGGTCGTGACCGGGTCGCGCGGGAGCAGGCGCGGGGGGTAGCGAAAGGTGTCCACCGGTGTCTTGAGCGAGGTGGTCATCATGTAGATAAAGGGGAAAATCATGATCAGCGCAAAGCCGGTGAGCACGGCGTAGATGGCGACGTTGCGGATCAGGAGGGCGGTTTTGTGGGAGGAGGTCATGGGATGTGTCAAAAATTGGTGGTATACGGCAAGAGAAAGTCGATTGAGAGACGAGTAAGTCGGTCATTCCCACGAAGGTGGGAATTTATCTGCGATAAACGAGCAATTGCTGTCTTTACGGGAATGTCATAGTTTGACGGCTGCTTACTGGAACAGACCCGGCACGTGGGCGTGCCTGCTCCGCGATTACCCGTCGTACGCCTCGCCACCCGCGCCCTGGCGCTGGAAGCGAGCAATTGTCACCACGAAAATGATCAAAAAGAGCACCCAGGCAATTGCCGAGGCGTAGCCCTGGCGGAAATTTTGGAAGCCGCTGCGATAGAGGTACAACACCATCGTCATGGTGGCGTTGGTGGGGCTGACGAGAATGAAAATCTGCTCGAAGACCTGGAGCGCCTGAATCGTCGTGGTTGTGACGACGAAAAAAGTGGTGGGCGCGAGCAGCGGCAGGGTGACGTTGCGAAACTTGGCCCACGCGCCCGCGCCGTCGACCGTGGCTGCTTCGTAGAGTGCGCGCGGAACGCTTTGCAGGCCCGCCAGAAAGAGCACCGTGTTAAAGCCCGTCGTCTGCCAAGCGGTGACGATGATCACGGCGAGCAGCGCGGTGCGGTTGTCCGAGAGCCACTGAACGCGCGGGTCGACCAGCTGGAGGCCAAAGCTGTTGAGAAATTCCACGCCCAGCGTGATAAAGTAGTTGATGTAGCCAATCGTCGCGTTGTAGAGCCACTGCCAAACGAGTGCAATGCCAACCGTGGCCGCGATGCTGGGCAGGAAGTAGACGGCGCGGAAGAACTTCATGCCCGGCAGCTCCATGTTGAGGAAATTGGAGAGCACCAGCGCCGGGATCACGCTGAGCGGCACGGCCACGAGCGCAAAGACGAGCGTGTTGCGCAGCGCCAGCCAGAAGAGCCTGTCCGCCGCGCCGATGATGTAGCTGTTGCCAAAGATCGTGAAGCGCGTCAGCTCGTCGTAGGAGGTGGCGTCGATGGCGGCAGAGGCGAGCTGGTTGGGCGTGGCGAGGGGCTGGAAGGTGAGGTTGAAGATATTCGCGTAGTTGCTCAAGCCGATCCAGTTGGGCGGGTTGAAGGCGTCCGAATCGGTGAAGCTGAAATAGAGCGACAGCAGGAGCGGCCCGGCAAAGAAAATCAGAAAGCCCAACAGGTTGGGCGAAAGCAGCAGCCAGCCGCTGAGCATCTCGCTGTCGCGCACTTTGGCATTGAGCAGCCGCGCCGTCGGCTCGCGCCACATGAGCCAGAGCGCGGTGCCAAAGAGGAGCGTCGCCAAGAGCGTTCCCAGCGCCACGGGGTCGGCCAGGCGACCGAGCCACCACGCGATCCCTTGCAGCCCATCCACCGCGACCAAAAAGCCTACCGCCGCCACCGCCGCCACGACGGCTCCCACGCGCTGCCAGCGCCGCCGCGCGGCGGGCGCGTGCTCGAAGCGATCACCCAGCGTGGTGATCAGGTAGCCAACAAAGGCTGCACCCAGCCAGGGCACACCACGACCAAAGGTATCGGAAAGCGCATCGATGCTGAGAAAGACGCCGGTCTGGTTGAGCAAAAAAATCGTGCTGGCAATAAAGCCAATATAGTCCACCCCCAGCGACAGCACGCGCCCCGCGTGGCGTCGCCGCAGCAGCAGGGGCACGGCGGCCCCGCTGGCGACGCCGCCAGCCAGCAGCACGGCGGCGGCGAGCACCCGTCGCCAGGTGGCCCACTGCGGCAGCAGGTAGCCAAACCAGAGCGCCGCCGCCGCCAGTACGGCCAGCAGCGCAAAGAGCACGCGCCAGCCGGTGACGAGCATCACGCCGCGCTGGGCGTTGGCGGTGGGACGAGCGGATGGGGTGGAATCGACGGCGACGGCGCTCATGGGGAGGTTCCAGATAGATTAATCAGCGCGAAGTAGGCACGCCCTCGTGCCGAGCTGCCTCAATAGATTACCGAATACGAGAACAGGCACTGTTTATTCGTTGGCCCGTTCGCACGTGGGCGTGCGAACTCCGCGGGTTGCTAGCACGTAGGCCACCTTTGCTCCGCAAGGTGATGCGGATTGCATGCCCAACCGCGTTTGCCTTCTGCGATCTATTTCGGTTATACCAAGACCGTCACATAGCGGAGCATATGTGACCCACCACAACGAGAGGGGCATGGAATTCCATGCCCCTCTCGTGATTCAACTGAATAGCATCCTACTGCGTAAAGGTGCGGTTCGCCTCATCACAGATGCTTTCCGCGAACTCGTCCACGGTCTGGTCGCCCGTGAGCACGGCCTGCACCGCCGGACCCATCACCTGCTCGTAGGCGGGCCAGTTGCCCTGCCACAGCGGCCCTTCGGAGACGGGATTCTCGCTGAGGCCAGCCAGGAAGGCTTCGTTGTTGGCGGGCGGCGTGTAGGTCAGGAAGGTGTCGAGCGCTTCTTGGCTGACGCGGCTGGGAATGTTGGCGCCCAGCTCGGCAATCTGCCCCTGCACCTCGGCGGTCGTCAACATCTGGACCAGCTCCCACGCGGCTTCGGGGTTCTCCGTGTTGGCGTTGACGGCATACGAGCCCCAGAAGAGCCAGTTGCCCATTTCGCCACCGGGGCCTTCTGGCAGCTGCACCACATCAAAGTTGAAATCGACCGTGCGCACGCCGGGCGTGCCCCAGCGACCGTTTTGGAACATAGCGACATTGCCCGCGCGGAAGGGCGGCTCGCTGTCCTCGCCGTAGGGCACGGCAACGTCGGCGTCCTGATAAATGGAGCGCGCAAATTCCAACCCCTCCAGCGAAGCCTCGGAGTTGAGGGCACAGGATGTGCGATCTTCGTTAAAGAAGCCGCCGCCCGCGGAGTTCATCCACACGCCGTAGGGAGCCCACCACGCGTTGGCGCCGTAGCCAAAGATGTCGTCGCCCAGGGCGCTGGTCTGCTCGGCTACGTCCAGGAAGCTTTCCCACGTCCACTCGCCGTTGGCGGCCAGCTCGCGCGGATCGGGCGCGCCCGCTTCGTTGATCAGGTCGAGGTTGAGGTAGAGCGCAAAGGTCGACACGTCACGCGGGAGGCCCCAAAGCGCGCCGCTGTTGGCGCCGCTCTCGCTCGTCTCCGGATTGTAAGTCAGAAACTCCATCGGGCCGGGGTAGAAGGCGTCGACGCTGAAGTCGTCGCTGGCGTCGGCGAGATCGGCCATATTGAGAATCAGGCCGCGCTGGGCAAAGTCCGCCACGTCCGTACCGGGAATCCAGAAGACATCGGGCGCGGTGCCCGCGGCGATTTCCGTGCGCAACACGTCCTGGTAGCTCGTATCTTCGCTGCCGCCCGGCTCGTAGGCCAGCGCAATGTCCGCCATCTGCTCGTCCAGCTGGTCGCTGATCGACTGGTAGACGTCGATTTCTTCCTGGTTGTCTGGTCGCGTGCGCCAGCGCAGGGCGACTTCTTCGCCGTCATCATCTGCCGCATCGGCATCGGTGGTGTCGGCAGTCGTGTCGGTGGCGTCGTCTGCAGCGGGGGCCGGGGCGGCGGGGGCCGGGCAGGCCGCCAACATCAGCGCCAGCACCAGCAGGGCGGGTACAATCCATTTTCGCATGGGGGGTCTCCTTGGGTTTACAATTTTCCGATTTGGTTGATCATCCACGCCGGGCGAAAGAGAGCCCCACCGTAAAATAGTGGGGAGTTGACGCACCGATTGTGAAAACGGTTGAGTAACTACGGCGCCTGCAAGGGCGCAGCGAGTGAACTCTGTAGATTTATCATGTCAATGGGTCTGGGTGGACGGGGGCAGTATAGCAAGGGAGGCGCAGCTTTGTCTAATTAGCAGGGGGAGGGGTGTAATTCAGTTTGGGGCAAATTGCCATTTCGAGCGGGTCAACTCCGAAAGGTAGCAAACGAAACCGGATCAGCGAGAAATCTTTTTGTGGCTGACGGAAGCGCTTCGGCTCTCTGTTGAGCGGTTTCGATTGTTATCAAACCCAGTTTGGTGTTTACAAGCAGGACTTACGCACTTCAGGGGCACGGGATTCCGTGCCCCTGCGCCGGGCATCCCGGTCAACGGCGTAAGCCCTAATAACTTTAGACGCCCACTACCCCTTGATACCCGAAATACGCACGCCTTCGACAATGTAGCGCTGCATAAAGAGGAAGAGAATCAGCAGCGGCAGAATGGCGACCGCTGCGCCCATAAAGAGCGCGGGCAGGTTGATGGTTTGCGCCGTCAAAAAGGTCGACAGCACGACCTGCACCGTCCACCAGCTGGGCGTTTGCCCAATTACCAGGGGCCACAAGAAGGCGTTCCAGCTGCCGATAAAGGTAATGGCGCCCAGCGCGACCAGGATGCCAATGGAGTTGGGCAGCAGCAGGTGGCGGTAAATCCCCCAGTATTCCAGGCCATCGACCCAGCCCGCATCCTCCAAATCTTTGGGGAAATCCAGGTAGAATTGGCGGAACAGAAAAGTTGCAAAGGTGCTGAAGAGGCCGGGCACAATTAAACCCTGAAAGGAGTTGACCCAGCCCAGCCCGGCAACCAGCACAAAGAGGGGCACAAAGGTGACGGCCCCCGGTATCATCAACGTGATCAGCATCAGGAAGAAGACCTGGTTGCTCCAGCGGTAAGGGATGCGCGCCAGCCCGTAGCCAGCCAGCGAGGCGATAAACATCTGGCCGATGGTCTGCACGAAGGCAATAATGACGGAGTTGCGCAGCCCCGTCAGCATGGGCGCGCTGGGGTCGTTAAAGAGCGCCGTAAAGTTGCCAAACTGCGGCGGAACGGGCAGCCACACCCAATCGAAGGAGGTAATTTCGCGCTGGGTCAACAGGGCATTGCGAAAGATGATGTAGAAGGGAATTAAGAATAGGATCGCCAGCAGAATCAACAGTAGGTACTGAAGGGCTGGCCCCGCGTAATGGCTGAGCGGCTGGCGCGGTGCTGCCCCGCGCCGCAGCGAAGATGGTGTCTCCCGTGGGGCAAGAGCGGACATGTGACGGTTCCTCGAAGGGTGGCCGGTAAGGATTTGGCGTTGGCAGCAGTGGAGCTGTCAACGGATTTTTGGAATGGATTGAACGAATGACACGCGGCTGAATCCGTAATTCGAATCCGTTGACCGCCAAAAAGCGACTCGGTAAAACAGCTGATTGGACATTACTGGACGGATTCGCCAAAGCCCAGAAAGCGCCCCTGCACCAGCGTAAAGACAATAATGATCGCCGCCAAGATAAACGCGCCCGCTGAGCCGCGCCCGTAATCCTGGTTGCCAATGGCGACTTGGTAGAGATAGACCAGCGGCGGGCGGGCCAGGCTGAGGTTGTTGCTGGCGCCCGTGCCGCCCAAGATGTTGTAAAATTCGTCAAAGGCCTGAAAGGCGGCGATTAAATTGAGCAGCAGCACGGAGATCGAGGTGTTGCGCAGCAGTGGAAAGGTGATGTAGCGAAAGGTCGTCCAGCCGCGCCGCGCCCCGTCCACGTAGGCGGCTTCGTAGAGCGAACGCGGAATCTCCTGGATGCCCGCGATAAAGAGAATCATGTAGAAGCCAACTTGGAGCCACAGCCGCACCGTCACCAGCACGAGCCAGTACCAGGGCGGGTTGGTCGTGCCGATCCAGGTGATGGGGTCCAGCCCCAGCCAGTAAAGCACCATGTTGGCAAAGCCAAAGGGCAGGCCGTTAAACAGATTCATGCGCCAGACGAGCGACGCCACCACATAGGAGCAGGCCGTGGGAATAAAAAAGACCGAGCGAAAAAAGCCCTGCCCCACGCGCACGCTGCTAACCAGAAGCGCCAGCCCCAGCGAGAGGGCAAAGGTGGTGGGCACAATAAAGAGGGCAAAAAAGCCAAAGGTCACGAGCGATTGAATAAAGGCGGGGTTCCGAATCATGCTGACGTAGTTGGCCAGCCCCACGAAATCCTGCGGCGTAACGGTCAAGCGTGCTTCAAAGAGGCTCAGGTAGAGGCCCCAAAGAATGGGAATGTAGGTAAAGACGAGCAGGCCCAGCACCATGGGGCCGACAAAGGCCCAGAAGGCCAGCGTCGCCCGGCGCTGCCGAGGCCCGGATGGCCTGCTTTTGGTTGGGATGGAGGGGAGGGAAGCGCTTTGTGAGGCCATGTCGTTCCTTTGGATCCAAGTCGCTTGGCAGGAGAACGCCGCCATCTGCGAGGCGTGCAGAGTGGCGGCGTTCCGGTGCGGGGAAGGGTTAATTGTTACTCGAGATCGAGCCGTTCCAACTCGGCGCGCACCGTCTCCGCCGCGGCCTGCAGCTCGGCTGCGGGGTCCGCGCCGTTGCGCAAGATGTTATCGACGGCATCGCCGTAGGCCGTGCCCATGGCCCCGTTCCAAATTGGCGGGTCGGCGTGTCCGTTCGCGTAGAGAATCTCCACGGCCTCGGCGGCGGGCCCCGTTTTCAGGGGTTCCGCTTCGGCGGCAGCGCTCTTGCGCGGCGGCACGTGGAAGCCGTAGGAGAGTGCCCAATCCTGCTGGATCTCGGTGTTGTTGATCCAGAGACACTGCACGTACTCTTTGGCCTTGTCCACGTTATCGCCCTTGGCGTTGACAAACTGGGACCAGCCGCCCCAGAAGGTGACGGGCTCGCCTTCCGCATCCAGCGCGGGCCACGGCAACACGCCGAAATCGTCGCCCAGCGCTGCCTGAATGCCGGGCATGGCCCACAGCCCCGTCCACTGCATGGCGACCAGGCCATCGTTAAAGGCCGACGGATCCCACCAGTCCGTGGGCGCGCCAACCAGAATGCCGTCGCCGTGATCGGCAACAAAGGTCTGCGCCTGCTCAAAGGCCTCCACGGTGCGCTCGTTATCAAAGCCCACTTCAATCCCGTCGAGCCGTTCGTTGCCGGACGACCAGAGGATGTTGCTGGCCATCACGCCGATGCCACCGTCGTTGCCCATAAAGAGCCCCTTGACGCGATCCTGGCTCAGCGCATCGATGGCCGCGCCCAGCTCGTCCAGCGTGGTCGGCGGCTCCACGCCCGCCTCCTCCAACATGCTCTTGCGGTAGTAGAGCAGGCCCATGTCGTCGATCATCTTGACGCCGTAGAGCGTGCCGTCGATGGTGTTGGCGGCCAGCGCCTGTGGGGCGAAGTCGTCCAGCGCGTCGCCGTAGATGTCGTCGAGCGGGGCAACCAGCCCCGACCGCACCAAATCCAGGTTGAGCTGCGTCTCAAAGACGTCCGGCGCTTCATCAGTCAGCAGCGCGGCGTTGAGCTTATCCCCATACTCACCGGGAACCCAAACCATCTCCACATCGGCGCCTACCTCCGCGCCACACTCCTCCGCGTAGCGTGCGGCGGCCTCCTGCGTGCCTTCCTCGCCATATTGGTGATACCAGTGGGTCAGCCGCACCAAATCGCCTTCAGCGACGGCATCGCTGGTCGTCTCGGCGGCATCGTCCTCCACCGCCGCGCCGTTATCACCCGCGCCGCCGCAGGCAGCCAAGACAAGCGCCAGCACCAGCACCAGCATAAAGCTTAGCCACTGCAAGCTCTGTTTTCGATGTTTCATGCACTTTGCTCCTTTGAAATTTGAATAGAAAGCTGAGGTTGAACCCAACCAAACGGTTGCCTGGGGAAGAAGTAAAAGACGTGCCGGCAGGCGAAAGCTACTGTCGCAGTTGGGAACTGTCGCGGTTGGGAACTGTCGCGGTTGGATTCTTTAGCTGAAAGTGAAAAGCGTGCTGTGGAAGAGCAAACCTGGGGGCAGAAGGGCTTGCACGAGCACTTAAAGTAAAGTTGCGTCGAGAACAGGGGTTTGAGAAGCCAGTGACAGTCACTGTCCAGACAAAATGGGGTAAGCTGTCCGGCTATGGACAGTGACAGTCACTTAGACCGCGAACTCTTGCTTTCATTTTGCACGCACTTTAGCGTAAGATACTACACCTCTATTTTTCTGTCAATCGCTGTAAAAATCACAACAAAATCTGTTCGAGCCAACTTTCCCCAACCCTTACTCTCGCTTTTCCGCCGGCTGTGATACAATCCCCCGCATGTTTGCCCGCAGATTAATCCTATTTGCCATCGGCGCGCTGCTGCTTCTGCTGACCTTCGTGTTGGGCTATGCCAGCTACCCGCGGCTCAACGGTGCGCCGGTTACCGCCAACGCGGGCAGTGGCGACGCGCGCCCCGATCTCGCGCTCTTCTGGGAAGCGTGGAGCCTGCTCGACCGCGACTTTTTTGGCGAATCGCCGCCCGCCACGCGGCAGCTCTACGGCGCGATCAACGGGCTGGCGGCGTCATTCGACGACCCCTACACCTTCTTTGTCGAACCGGCCCCGCGTCAGCTGGAGCGGGACGATTTGCGCGGGCGCTTTGGCGGCATCGGTGCGAATATCGAACAGACGGAGGCGGGCTATCGACTGCTGCCGCTGCCGGAGCAGCCCGCCGACCAGGCAGGCGTGCAGGCGGGCGACTGGCTCGTCGCCGTGGACGAGGAGCCGATTTCGCTGGAAGTCGCGCTGGATGCGCTGGTGGCGCTCGTGCGCGGCGAGCCGGGCAGCACCGTGACGCTGGACGTGCTGCGCAGCCCATCCACCGACGCCGACGCGGGCAAAATTCCCGTCGAGGCCGAAGCGCTGCGCTTCGAGATCACGCGCGCCGAGATCGACCTGCCCAGCGTCGAGTGGCGCATTCTAAATTGGCAGGAACTGCGCGCGCTGGACGACGAACGGGCGAGCGAAATCCCCACTGTCGAGCTGCCCACCATCGGCTACATCCGTCATTCGCTCTTTAGCGAGCGCAGCGCCGCCGAAATGCGCCTCGCCGTGGACGAACTGCGGCATGCCGGAGCCGAGCGCTTTCTGCTCGACCTGCGCGGCAACCCCGGTGGCCTGGTCGACACGGCGGTGGCGGTGGCCGATCTGTGGCTGGACGGCGGCGTGATTCTCCACGAAGCGCAGGCCAACGGCGAGCGCGAAAGCTTTGAGGCCACGGCGGGCACGCTAACCGACGCACCGCTGGTGGTGCTCGTCGACGGGGCGACGGCCAGCGCCAGCGAGATTGTGGCGGGCGCGCTCCAGGATCGCGGGCGCGCCGCGCTGGTGGGTGAGCAAACGTTTGGCAAGGGCAGCGTGCAGCTGATCTACGAACTGGCGGACGGCAGCAGTCTCCACGTCACCAACGCCCAGTGGCTGACGCCAAATGAGCAGCCTATTCAGGGGCAAGGATTAACGCCGGATGAAATCATCCAGCCGGGCGAGGATGCGCTGCTGCACGGAGCGCTTCGTTTACTAGATGGCGGACTGCTAGACGATGCAAATTAGCCTACAGATCTGCACCCGCTTTTCCTGTACGGTGAACGGATTGAATTTGGCTTGAAACCTTCACCGGCATTCTACTGGAAGTAAATTTTTATGACTCCCACTCAACCGACCGAAGAACAAACGAAGACGCCGCGCGGCGGTCAGCAGCGCGGCGCGTGGACCGTCGCGCTGCTGGCCGCACTGGCTGCGCTGACCATGCTGGTCATTGGCCTCGGCGTTGGCTACGGCCTCGGCCGCGTCACCGGCACCTCTGCCCTGGCTTCGGCTTCCCTCAACCCCTTTGATGCGCCCGGCGACGACGAGCCGTCCGTGGATTCGCTCGAGGAGGAGTTTGGTATTTTCTGGGAAGCAATGGGGCTGCTCTACCGCGATTTCTACGGCGAGCTGCCCGCCAACGACGAGGCCGTTTACAGCGCCATCAACGGCCTGGTCAACGAGCTCGATGATCCCAACACGTCGTTCCTCAAACCGGAGCAGGCCGAGATGCTGCGTTCGGGGCTGGAGGGAGAATTTGAGGGCATCGGCTCGCGCGTGGAATACGATATCGAGCTCAACGTCGTGCGCATTGTCGAGCCATTTGAGGATCAGCCGGCGTGGAACGCGGGTCTGCGGCGCGGCGATCTGGTGCTCGCCATCGACGGCGAATCCGTCGAGGAGATGGACATCAACGAAGCCGTCGGCTTGATTCGCGGCCCGGAGGGAACCGAAGTCGTGCTCACGGTGCTCACCGAGGGGGATGTGGAGCCGCGCGAGGTGACGATTGTGCGCGACCGCATCGAGATCCCCACCATTCGCACGGAGGCGCTGGGCGAGGACGGCGAAATTGCCTATATTGAGCTCAACGCGTTTAACGAAAATGCCTCGCGGCTCGTGCGCGGGGCCGTCGAGGATGCGCTGGAGGGCGACCCGGACGCCATGATCCTCGATCTGCGCGGCAACCCGGGCGGCTTGCTCAATGAAGCGGTTAACCTCAGCAGCATCTTTCAGGAGGAGAAAGAGGTGGTGATCGAGCGCTTTAGCGACGGAACCGTGCAGCGCTTTGACCGCAACGGACAGGCGATTGCGGTGGAGATTCCGCTGGTGGTGCTCGTCAACGGGGGCAGCGCCAGCGCCAGCGAGATTGTCGCTGGCGCGCTCCAGGATCACGAGCGCGCCACGCTGATTGGCGAGACGACTTACGGCAAGGGCAGCGTCCAGCTTCCGCACACGCTGAGCGACGGCTCGATTATGCGCGTGACCATTGCCCGCTGGTTTACACCGGACGACCGCTCGATTGACGGCAACGGCCTGGAGCCGGATATTCCCGTTGCGCTCACGCTCGAGGATTTTGAGGCGGAGCGCGACCCGCAGCTCGATGCGGCGATCGACTACCTGCAGGGCAATTTTGAGCGGGACAACTACGCGCTGCCCGAAGATTTGCTTCAGGAATCGCTGCTGGACGAAGCGGCGGTGGATGAAGTAGATGAGACGGATGCCGTTACTGAAACCGAGCGTATCGAAACCGAAGAGATCGAGGTAGAGGCAACGCCGTCGAGCGATTAGGTTGGCGCGTGAACAACCGGCCACAGGCAGGCCACAAGCTCAAGCGCGGAACTTTTGTCTCGCTGATTCTCCCTGCTAATCTCCACCTTTTGAAGCGGGCAAGTGTCGACAAATGCGTCAGGAATTTTATGGCAAAGCAGAGTAAAGTAACTACGCCCACCGGCGCGCGCACCGTGGCGACCAATCGGCGCGCGCGCTTCGATTATTTTATCGAGGAGACCTTTAACGCAGGTCTCTCGCTGGTGGGCACAGAAATTAAGTCGATCCGCGAGGGCCACGTGACGATGCAAGAAGGCTTTGTGCTCGTGCGCGACGGCGAGGCCTGGCTGATGAACGTGCACATTGCCCAATATACACACGGCAACCGCAACAACCACGACGAAACGCGCTCGCGCAAGCTGCTGCTGCACAAGCGCGAGATCGAAACGCTGCACGAAGGCGCGACGCAGCGCAACTGGACGATCATCCCGCTGCGGCTCTACCTAAATGAGCGCGGACTGGCCAAGGCGGAAATTGCCCTGGCCCGTGGCAAAAAGACTTACGATAAGCGCGACACAATCGCTAAACGCGATGCCAAGCGAGACGTGCAGCGCGCGCTCAAGCAAGCTTACGGCTAGCAGCCCGTTACCTTCGCGTATGCCAAGCGCTTAGAAGCGTCTACTATTCGTATTCGATGCTTGGCCAAAAAATGATCGCTGCCAAAACTCATCGGAATACCCATCTCTTCCCCTAATCGTATACCTGCGGCACTTTTAGTTTGTATACAAATAGGGGAGATCCAAACAACGAGATTGTACGTCTAACAGCGCGGATGACTTGCGGTTGAAGCGTTGATGGTGTTCTGGCCTGGCAGGGGAAGCAAAACTTTTGCTTAGCCACCTGCACGTTACTGATTTGAACACTCCGCACAACTTGTGCGGAGTGTCTCCATTTTTGGACTCGACTTTTTGTCAATTTTACAAGCCTTAGCGGGTTCTTTTGGCAAATAATATAAACGCATAATTGTGCAGCTTGCCCCTATCCACCTGACTTCAACGCAGATGGCTGCATTCCACGAGCGGTGGAAGAATTAGTGGGAGAGTGAAGCTGTGAGGATTAGAATTTGGGGAGCGCGCGGCTCGGTGCCCAGCCCGCTGCGGCCCGGCGCGGTAGCCGAGAAGATTGCGCAAGCAATATGGCAGATGCCAGCAGTCGACACGAACGACTGGGAAGCGGTGCGTGCCTACGTGGAAACGCTCTCTCCACTGCGGCGCGGCACGGCGGGCGGCAATACCTCTTGCGTTGAAATTGCCAGCGGCGATACGACCCTAATCATCGACGGCGGATCGGGGCTGCGCGACTTGGGTCGCTCGCTGATGGAAGGGCCCTGTGGGCGCGGCGAGGGCGAACTCTACCTGCTCTTTAGCCACGCCCACTGGGACCACATTCAGGGCTTTCCCTTTTTTGCGCCCGCTTTTGTCGCTGGCAACCGTCTCCACATTCTCAGTATTCACAACATTGAGCGCTCGCTCAAGCAGCAGCAGAACGAGCGCAACTTCCCCGTGCGCTGGGAGCAGCTGGCCGCCACCATCTCCTTCGAGCGGCTGCGCTCCGACGACGCCTACACAATTGGCTCGCTCCTCCTGCGTGCCCACCCCAATCGCCACCCCGGCGACGCCTACGCCTACCGCATTGAGGCGGACGGCCGTGCATTTGTCTACGCGCACGATGGAGAATACGATGTGTTCAATCCAGCAAAGCAACAGCCCCACCTTGATTTTTTTAAGGGAGCCGATGTACTGCTGTTTGATGCGCAATACACGTTGAGAGATTCGTGGATCCACGACGCCTGGGGACACAGCTCGGCCGAGATCGGCGTGGAAATTGCGCGGGCAGCCGGTGTGCGGCAGCTGCTGCTTTCGCACCACGACCCCATCTACACCGATGAACAGCTCGAACAGATGCTGGCCGATGCACGCGCCCATCAGGCGCAAGATCCCACTTTGCCCACCTGCGAGATCGATATTGCACGCGAGGGCCTCGAAATCAATCTAGCGCATCACGCCGAGCGTGCAGCGCCCGCGGCCTAAGTTCAATGTCATTTGGGTAATCCCGTGCTCACCTCCGACGTTACTACCTACTACCTTGAAATGTGCAGCCCCGACGCGCTGCGCCCGCTAGCTCAGCCACCGGGCACAGCGCTGCGGCAGGCTGAGATTCCGTCGCCCGCGCTCAATCGTTTTCTCTACACAACCGTGGGCGCAGCATGGCAGTGGACGGACCGGCTGGGCTGGGACGATGCGTGCTGGCTTGCCTACCTGGAACGTCCGGAAGTTGAAACGTGGCTGCTCTACCAGCGGGGCACGCCCGCAGGCTATGTTGAGCTGGCGCGCCAGCCCGGCTCAGAGGGTGACAGCGTCGAGTTGGCCTACTTTGGCCTGCTGCCTCAGTTTGTGGGCCAGGGATTGGGCGGCTACCTGTTGAGTGCCGCCGTCGAGCGAGCGTGGGCCATGGGCGAGGGCGCAACTGACATTGAGCGCGTCTGGGTACATACCTGCTCGCTCGATCACCCCCACGCGCTGGCCAACTACCGGGCGCGGGGCTTCCAGATAGTTGAGGAGTCGAAGACGGAGTTTCTTCGCGCCGCAGAAAATCCAGTACGCTCCGCCTAAACTTCTGCCAAACGACTCCGCAGTCACGCCTCCACCCGCCGGTGCAGCCGACTTGTCCGCAGCCACCCCACCGATCCATCCTTGCGGCGCAAAAAATCAAGCGTGCTCTCCTTGAGCGGCCCCTCCAGCACGAGCAGTCGATCCGCTTCGCACGGCACGCAGCGCGACGGGCCAACCGGCGGCGGCGGCGGCACGTCCTCAGTAGGAAAGCCCGCTTTGTAGGTAATCGACAGCGTCAACGCATCGCCGTCCAGCGCAATTTCGGCATTGTTCATGGGTCGTTCATAGCGACCGACGTACTCGTGTAGCGTCTCGACCGCCACGTTACCTTGTTCTAAAGCGGTCTGTGGCTGCGGAATGTTCGGCTCTACGCCGAGATATTCGCGCATGCACCAGCGATACGCCTCATCGATCACGCGCCCGCCGCGGTCGGCGTTGGTGACCATCGCCAGCGCAAACTGGCGCTCCGGCACGAGCACCAGCCGCGAAATCTGCCCCTTTGTCCCACCGCCGTGGTAGACGACGCGCAGCGGCTCGTCCGCGTTGCCCTCATCGTCGATCCACCAGGAGAGCCCCATAAATTCTCGCTTGCCCCACTTCGTAATCTGCGGCGTCTGCATCGTCTCCATCGATTCCGCCGAGAGCAAGCGCTCGCCCGATTCGGTTGTGCCGTCGCCCAAATGAAATTGGGCGTAGCGCAGCAATTCTTTTACGTTCGTTACCAGCCCGCCCACGGCGTTAACGGCGCGCGGCAGCGCCCACGGTTGCGCAACCTCGGCCCGCTCTTCGTCCTTCTCGCCCGTAACCAAATGGCCCACGGCAAAGCGCCGCGTCATCACATCGGCGGCGGTGAGATAGGCTTGCTGAATGCCCAACGGCTCCAGCAGCATCTCCTTCAGCACCGTGTGATACGGGCGCTCCGTCAGCGTCTCGATCAGATGTTGCGCTAGGTAAAAGCCCGCATTGTTGTACGAAAAGTGCGTCCCCAGCGGCGCAAGCTGCTCTAGCTCGGCCATGCGCGCCACGTACTTGGCCGACGCATCGTCGCCCTCGCCGGTGTCGATGAAGAAATCGCCCGTCCAGCCCGCTGTGTGCGTCAGCAGGTGACGCGCCGTTGCGCTGGCGCTGACGGTGTCGTCGCGCACGCGGAAGCCGGGCAGGTAGTGGCGCAGCGGCGCGTCCAACGCAAGCTGGCCTTGCTCGACTAACTGCATGAGCAGCGTGGCGGTAAACGTTTTGGTGATCGAGCCGATCTGGAAGAGCGTGTCGTCCGTCGCGGGCAGCGGATGGTCGACGCTGGTTGTGCCAAAGGCGGCGGTGTAGGGGCGGCTATTGGTCAACACACCAAACGCCACGCCGGGCACGCACTCCTCGCGCATCTTGCGGTTGATTTGGTCGCCGAGGCGGATGAAGTGGTCGGAATAGGGTTGGGTCATGGGGTTATCCAATCAATTTAACGCAAAGTCGCAAAGAGGTAGTCTCGTAGGCAACGCTGGTTTGATGAGGAGGTCACTCATGGGCCGACAAAGTATTGTCCAACAACAATGTCTCGCCTAATTCTCCCTTGCGCCTTTGCGCCTTTTCGTTAATTTTGCGTTATTAACCGCGATAACTGCTCCGCCCAAGCCAATAGCCGTTCATCCTCGCCAAAGCGCGCCGCCAGTTGCAGGCCGAGCGGCAGCCCATTCGATGCCGTGCTCATCGGAATGGTAACGGTTGGCAAACCGGCGTGCGTCCACGGCAGATTCATGTTGGGATCACCCGTGGCGTGGATGCCTTCGGGCGCAGGGCCGGGCGCGGCGGGCGACGCCCACAGGTCGATGCCCGCCGCGTCCATCTCCGCCGTCAACGACTCGCGCCGGTCAATTGTGCTGGCACGGGCGGCGGCCAGCTCGTCGTCGTCGACGGTGCGGCCGGTCTGCACGGCGTCGCGCGTTTGTGGCTGATAGCGGTCGGTGAAGTTGTCGTAGAACGGAGCGTGCTCGTCCGCGAATTCGCGGAAAATCAGGCGTCGATGGAGCAGATTGAGCGCGTCGATGTCGTTTAGCGCGGGCACGCGCCGCACGTCGACGCCCTGCTGATTCAGGGCGATTGCCTGCTCCTCAAAGAGGTAGCGCGCTTCCGGTTCGGCCTGCTGCAGGAAGGGACCCTCCGGCACGCCCAACGTCGGCAACCCCTCGGCCATTTCCGCTGTAATCGCCGCGTCCCACCCGTTGCAGAGCGCACTCGCGGCCAAAGTCATGCCAGCCACATCCTGGGTGAAAAGGCCGACGTGGTCAACCGTGCGCGAGAAGTAGACGAGACCCGCCGTGGGGATGCGGTCGAAGGTGGGCTTGAAGCCGACGATGCCGCAGAAGGCGGCGGGGCGGATCACCGAGCCAATGGTCTGCGTGCCGAGCGCAAGCGTGCATAGCCCCGCCGCCACCGCTGCCGCCGAGCCGCTGCTCGACCCGCCCGGCGTGTGCGCGGTGTTGACGGGATTACGCGTTGGGCCCGGCGCAAAATAGGCAAATTCGGTGGTGACGGTTTTACCGAGGATTAGCGCCCCGGCGTTGCGCAGCCGCTGCACCACGGCGGCTTCCGCGCCCGCAAAATGTTCCGGCGGCACCTCCGAGTTGGCGCGCGTGGTAAAGCCCGCCACGTGAAAAATATCCTTGACGCCCACCAGCGCGCCGTAAAGCGCGGGCTTCTCTTCGTCGACATAGCGATTGCGCAATTCACGCGCCGCCGCCTGTAGCCGACGGGCGCGCCCCGCTTCGGGCAGCAGCGCCTGCACGTGCGGCTCGACGAGCGCGATACGGTCGCAGACTTGCTCGATGTAGAGCGAGAGGCTGTGCTGGCCGTCGCGCAGCTTGGCCACGGTGGGAGCGAGGGGGGCGGGGTGGGCGTAGGGCATGGGGTGGGTTGTAGTGGGCTTGGCTCGTTGGCTACGACCGGCGATAAATCTGGTTCGACAGGCTCACCGGCCATTCATCGCCGGTGATGGTCAACTGACTGCTTGTTCCTGCGCCTGCTTTTGTTCATCGGTCAAGCGGCGACGCAAAGCGCCGAAGAAGGCATCCCAACGCAGAGCGTCGGAACGAGTGGTTAACGCGCTTGAGCACGTTTTGCAAACCAGACGCGGAATTCATTCCGCGTCGGTCGTGGCCTTCGAGGCGTGGTTGTCTTTGCTCGACAGGCTGGCAGCAAACGCCTTGTGTTCCTCGCTTTGCAAGCCCTCGATCTGCACGGCCAGCACGGTTGCCATCTTCTCGTCGATGAGGGCGTTGGTCGCCAGCTGCAGGCCGGGAAAGACGCGGCTCTGAATGACGCCGTCGTCGTCTGGCGGCAGCGCTTCGTAGCGACCCTCCACCAGCGCAAACCAATCAATGGCCCGCTCGTCCACCCGCCAGACCAGGTACTCCTGCACGCCGATGCGGCGGTAGGTATCGAACTTTTCGTTCATGTCGTAGGAGACGGTGCTGGCCGCGATTTCGACGACCAGTTCCGGCGCACCTTCGAGATAATCGTCCTCACCAATATAAGTCGAGCCCCCCAGCTCGGCGGGGATAAACAGCACGACATCGGGCTGCGGCATGTTGTCCTCGTCAATGCGCAGCGAGCCGTTGTCACTCGAATCCAACCCTGGCGTAGCAGCAAAGTATTGACCGAGCCACGTGATCATTAAAAAATGTGGTCGACCATGTTTTTTATGTCTAACTGGCGAAGGCATGTAGACTCTCCCGTCGATGAGTTCGGCTTTTTTAAGGTGGGGCATGGCGTGGTAGCGCCGCTCGAACTCGACGCGGGTGAGGCGGTCGCCATTTTCGAGAGGAGGAATGTTCTCGGATGGCCGTGGCGCCACGCCGTTTTGGTGCGTGGTACGTTGACGGATTTGTTGTCGCTCTGCAATGGTCATGGTGCTCTCCTTGCTGTCGGTCAATCGGGCGCGGCTGCCCGGTGCGGCGTG
The DNA here is from genome assembly GCA_965213535.1 of Caldilineaceae bacterium. GTDB lineage: Bacteria > Chloroflexota > Anaerolineae > Caldilineales > Caldilineaceae > JBCCFC01. The sequence continues at coordinate 2,128,993 of OZ243888.1, read as the reverse complement.
CAGCTACGCCCGATCATGCCACGTGTGTCGCACAAGATCAACCCTCAATCCACCAGCGCCTTCAGCGCTTCCTCATCCAGCACCTTCACGCCCAACGCCTCGGCCTTCGTCAACTTGCTGCCCGCCTTTTCGCCCGCGACCAGGTAATCTGTCTTTTTGCTCACGCTGCCGCTGACTTTGCCACCGTGCTGCTCAATAAAATCTGCGGCCTCGTCGCGCGTCCAGGTGGGGAGCGTGCCGGTGAGGACGAAGGTGAGGCCATCCAGCGGACCGGTGGGGGGCGGGGCGGCATAGCTTTGGTTGACGACGTTGACGCCGGCGTCCACAAATTTTTGCACCAGCACACGATTGGGAGCCAGCGCAAAAAAGTCGACGACGCTCTGCGCAATGCGCGGGCCGACGCCGTCGATCGCGCTCAACGTGTCCACGCCGCCGTCGCTCGTCGCCGTCTCGACCAGCATGGGCAAGCTCTCGAAGCGCGACATCACCAGCTCGGCGACCGTTTCGCCCACAAAGCGAATGCCCAGCCCCGTCAGCAGCCGGGCGACGGGTCGCGCCTTGCTGGCCTCCACCGCCTGCCGCAGCCGCTCGACGCGCTTTTCGCCGTAGCCCTCCATGGCGTAGATTTCGTCCCACGGCAGCGCGTAAATGTCGGCCAAATCGCGGAGAAAGCCCTGGTCGACAAAGAGCTGCGCCTGCCGTTCGCCAAAGCCGTCGATGTCCATCGCCATGCGCGAGACAAAGTATTCGACGAGCCGCACCAGCCGCGCCGGGCAGGCGCTGTTGACGCAGTAGGTTGCCGCCTCGCCCGCCAGCCGCTCTAGCGGCTCGCCACAGACGGGACAATGCTCCGGCATGAGCCACGGCTGCTCCGAGCCGTCGCGCGCGTCAACCAGCGGACGCATGACCTTGGGAATCACGTCCCCCGCACGCTTGACGACGACTTGGTCGCCGATGCGGATGTCGAGGTCGCGCACGTAATCTTCGTTGTGCAGCGTGGCGGCGGAGACGGTGACGCCGCCGATTTCGACCGGGTCGAGCACGGCGTTGGGCGTGGCCGCGCCCGTGCGCCCGATCTGGATAAAAATGTCGGTTAAGCGGGTGATGGCTTCGCGGGCGGGGAATTTGTAGGCAACGGCCCAGCGCGGGTCCTTGCCCGTGAAGCCGAGCGCATCCTGCATTTGGAGCGAGTCGACCTTGATCACGACGCCGTCAATCTCAAAGGGCTGCTCGTCGCGTCGCTCGGTAAACGATTCCACAAAGTCGACCAGCGCCTTAAATTCGGCATCTGCAAAGCGCCGATTCAGCGGACAGACGGGAAAACCGAGCGATTCAAGATAGCCCAGCATCCCCCAGTGCGAAGCGGGCGCGTCCGCTGCCCCCTCCAAAATCATCGCGTTGTAGACCCACAGCTTGAGTGGGCGCGACGCCGTGACGGCGCTGTCGAGCTGGCGCAGCGTGCCGGCGGCGAAGTTGCGCGGGTTGGCGTAGGGCGCCTCCTCCCGCTCGATGCGTTCGACGTTGACCTGCTCAAAATCGGCAATGTCGATGTACGCCTCGCCGCGCACGACCAGCCGAGCGGGCGCGGCCAGCGAAGCAGTGGGATCGCGCGGGATTTGCAGCGGGAGCTGGCGGACGGTGCGCAAATTGGGGGTGATGTCCTCGCCCTGCTCGCCGTTGCCGCGGGTGGCGCCCAGCGTGAACTTGCCCTGCTCGTAGTGAAGCACAACCGTTAGTCCATCAAACTTGGGCTCTACAACAAAGGCGATGTCGGCGTGCTGGGATTCATCCAGCCGCCGCAGGACGCGCTCGCGCCACGCGTGCAGCTCCTCGCCGTTAAAGGCGTTGGCCAGCGAGAGCACGGGCGCGGGGTGGCGCACGCGCTCGAAGCGCTCGGAGACGACGCCGCCGACGCGCACGGTGGGGCTGTCGGGCGTGCACAGGTCGGGGTGCTCTGCTTCCAGCGCTTGAAGCTCGCGAAAGAGCGCATCAAATTCGGCGTCCGAGAGCTCGGGCTCGTCCAGCACGTAGTAGCGGTACTGGTGGTGGCGCACGGCGTCGCGCAGGTGGGCGGCGCGCTCTACAAGGTTGGGAGTGGGGTCGGTTGTGGGGGAGGTGGAAGAAGCGGCGCTGGACATGAGATGGGCAAAAGTCGCTGATTAGAAGAGGGGGACAGGGATGGACGCAGGCTGCGCACACGGATTTCTGTCTGGTCGAGCGTCAGCTGCAATCATTCCTCTCGCAGATTATTAAGAAAACTAAAAGCTGAGGAGGAGGCACGTATTTACAATCTCGGCTCTTCGGGATCTCGGGTGGTTGGCAAAGCGTTTGCCCTGTTGACATTTCAGCGCGGCCCCCGCCCTTTCAAGGCTGATTCGTGAAATGTCAACGGAACCTAAGCGAAGTTTTATGAGCTACTGGGTCTATTGTAGAGTAAGGTCACCATTAAGACCATGCACAGCCCCGCCCGACTTCGCTGCCGTCGATAGCGATGGCCAAACTTTCGCCCGCCAAGACATCGAGCAGCTCTTGCAGATGGGGTCTGTCCGGTAGTGAGCTTCAAAATGACAGATTAGCCTGCCCCAAATTCAAATGCACTCCGAAAAAACAACTCCTTGACAACGCTCACTTTTGTGGTATTGTGATGCGGTTGCTCGTCATGATACTACATTTCTTGCTCCGAGAATCAGGCCATTCTTGCAGGCCTTTGACAGTGACTAATCCTCAGCCACTACTCTATTTGGTCTGTTAACCCCTTCTGGGCCTGATTTTTTTACTCCAATCTCTCCCAACACATATAATTTGGAAGATTATACCCAACATGTGCAGATGATTACAACTCTCATCGAGCACTGCATCAGTCAGTCGATCGACAGCGATATTGATTGACAGCAATAAAGGTGACGAGCGAGCGGTAAGGGTCTAAATCGATGCCGGCGCCCATGGCGGCGGTCTATTTTTTCAAGTTAAATCAAGGAGGAAGACTTATGACAAATTTAAGCAAGCGCGGCGTGTGGGGAATTGCGCTCATGAGTATGCTTTTGATCGCGGTACTCTCGGCCTGTGAGGACACTAGCGCGACCGAGGCCGCCGATTCAACCGCGCAGGATGCAGCAGGCGAGATGGCGGCAGCTGAGGTCGCTGTTGACGACTGCCCCATTGCTCCACCAGCCGAGCCCATGGAAGTTACCTACCTCGGATGGCCAGCGCCCCTGTTTGACGTTTACACCTCGGTCCTGGACGAGTGCAACGCGGTTGATAACATCAATGTCAACGTCCGCACGATGGATAATGCGAGCGCCATCGAGCAAATGTCCCTGTCGTTCGCCTCGGGCGGTGGGTCGCCCTATGCCATTGTGCAGCAATCCAACTCCTCGATCCAGCAGAACGTCTGGCAGGGATGGCTGACGCCGCTCGATGATCTGGTCGAGAAGTATCGGGACGAGTATGACCTCGACGACATTGATCCGGGCATGTGGGAGGGGGCTACCTTTGATGGCACGATCTACGGCGTGCCGATGGGGGCGAACGCGATTATGCTCATGTATCGGCAGGACCTATTCGAGCAATACGACCTCGAAGTCCCGACGACCTACGATGAAATTATCGCGGCGTGCGAAGTGCTCAAGGAGGATCCGGAGCTCGAACTGCCGTTCGCTATGGACCTGAGCGCGGGCTGGGCCTGGGGCATTGCGTTCCGGGAGGCGCTCGTCTCGCAAGGCGGCGACCTTTTTGTCGAGGGTACGAATGAGCCGGCCTTCAACAGTCCAGAGGGTGTGGCTGCTCTGAACAAGATGAAGGAAGTCATCGATGGCTGCATGGGCCAGGCGGGCCTGTCGTACGATTCCGGCGCGATGTCGTCCGGCCTGGGCAACGGCACCATTGGCTTTATTCACACCTGGGCCTCCTCCGGCGTCAGCTTGACCGATCCGGAGCGGAGCGATATGTGGGATCAGATCGCGTTTGCACCGGCGGCCGCCGTGGAGCCAGGAGCCAAGCTGGCGGGTAGCGCCTGGGGCGACTTCTGGGCCATTCCGGCGAACTACGAGGGTGATGTGGACGTCGTTTTCCAGCTGATGATGGAAGCGGCGCGCCCCGAATATCAGGCGGCGGCTGTCGATCTGGGCATGGTGACTCGCTCCTCAGTTCTACAGTCTGGTGAGGCTGGTGAGGCGCTTCCGTTCGCGGAGGCGGCCCTGGAGACGATAGCCGAGGGCGCGGGCGCAACCCCCAGGCGAGTTGCCAATCCCACGCTAAGCGCCGTCCTCGACAACTGGCTCCCGTTCCTTGGAACCGGCGAGATGACCGCGGAAGAGATTTTGCAGGCGGCAGAAGAGGAGTACATCCAGGAAGCACAGGCGAAGGGTTACCTCGAGTAGTGATCTAATGACATAAAGGTCGCGCCCACTCTGAGTGGGCGCGACCTTCATCTTAAGGAGGATCGGGGTATGAACCGAAAGCAACTTCTCACCTTCATTGCGCCAAGCATGATCACGCTGTTGATCTTCACGATTATCCCACTGGTTGTGTCCATTGCGCTTTCATTCCAGTCATTTGGCTACCAGACCCTGAACGACCGGCTATTTGTGGGCCTTCAGAACTATACGTATATTCTAGCCGATGAACGGTTTTGGCGCTCAGTTGGATTCACGTTCTTAATCATGGCCATCGTCACCCCGTCGGAGATGGTCATTGGCTTCTTCGTTGCGCTGGGGTTGGATCAGATTGCGAGGCGCTACCGGGGTATCTTCATCGCACTTGCCCTGACGACCTACGTCAGCGTTCCCGTTGTCGCCTCTTATATGTTCAGGGGGCTGTTCTATGCAGGGGGGTTGGGCAGCTGGACTGTCGAACAAATCACGGGCAGTCGCATGCTCTTGGATGCAGTCTCCGTCAAGGTTCTCATCATTATCTATCAGATCTGGCGCGATACACCGTTTGTCATTCTCGTTGTTTTTGCCGGGCTACAGTCACTGCCAGACGATCTGTTGGACGCTGCGGCGATCGACGGTGCCGGGCGCTTGAGGCAACTCCGCCACGTTACCATTCCCCACCTCTCCCCTCTCCTCATCCTGATCGCCATCATCGTGTTGGGTGCCCTATACAACTTGTTCGATCCAGTTTTTGTTATAACTGGGATGAATCCTGTCTTCCGCTCAGACACGATCATGACCTACAACTGGAGGACTGCAACGCAGCTGAACCAGTTGGGAAGAGCCAACGCCATGGCCATCCTGGCCGCAATCGGGGTGATGGTCGTGCGTTTCCCATTCCTGTACCAAACGTGGCGCACACAAACAAGGGAGAATTGACATGCGGACCATTAAACATCCTGTCTCCCGCTTCTTTATCTATCTCGGCCTGATGATCTTTGTCTTCATCAACAGCCTTCCGTTTCTGTGGACGCTGCTTCAGTCTCTGAAGACCCTGCGGCAGGCGAATTCGCGCACCCCGTTGTTGATCTTCGAGCCGACGTTTCAGTCCTACATTGATTTGTGGTTCAGGTCGGAGCCAGAGAACCTGCCGCTGCTCGTATTTGGGTTCGTGGTCGCCAGCCTGTTGGTCATCTTCACGGCCACGAGCATGGGTCGTCGGGGTGTTGCCAACAGGTTCGTGATCATGGGCATAGTGGTGGCTGGTTTCACCCTGATCTTTTGGACAATTCCACGCGTTGCCAACACCGCCGATTGGTACGAATTCTTCGTGAATACACTAATCGTGACCGTGTTTGCCGTGAGCATCTCCGTCAGCCTGAGCTCTATGGCAGGCTATGCAATATCGCGCTACCGCGGACGCGCGGGAGCAGTCGCCCTCACTTTGGCACTGGCCTTTGGCTCTCTACCTGCGATTGCCTTTGCCTTGCCCTACTATCAACTCTCCGCCGCTCTGGGCCTGCAGGACTCGTATGTCCTGTTGATCGCAGTCATGGTGGGGCTGAACCAGCCATTCGCAATCTGGCTGCTGCGCGGCTTCTTCTGGGAGATCCCAAAAGAGATTGACGAGTCGGCCATGCTCGATGGCGCCTCCTATTTTAGGGCCTTCTTGTCGGTGATCATGCCTATTGCGTGGCCCGGAATTATTGCCGTTGCGCTACTGAACGTCCTGAGTGTCTATCACTCGTTCTTGCTCGTGAGAGTGCTTACGCAGCTCAGATGGACCGTGGCTGTGGCCATGACTCAGTACGTGGGCACGGTGTTCGCCGCCACCAACACAATCCCCTTTGCAGCCGCCGTCTCTGCCAGCGTCCCCCTCTTGATTCTGGTCTTCTTTTTCCAGGAACAGTTGGTGAAGGGCTTGGGTGCCGGGGCGGTCAAAGGCTAGCTGCAGCGGGGCTGTAAGGACAAAGCCGCCTGTGGTCAGGGTGACCCGCCGCTGTTTCGGGCGGCTCGCATCCTCAAAGCAGGTAAAAGGAACAAAAGATGACAAGCAATCTAGTACAGAAGAACAAGCAACTCGTGTGGGAGTTTTGGCAGGCGCTGAACAATACAACGCTCGACGGCGTCGCCAGCGTCGTGCAGACGTACGTGCACGAGGACATCTCGTGGCACGGCGCTCACCCCATCAACAACCTGGAAGGGGCGGACGCGCTGGTCGCGGGCTTCTGGCAGCCGCTGCTGCGGGCGATTCCGGATTTGCAACGGACGACCGAAATCTTTATCGGCGGCTACCGCCACTGGGTCGGCGCCGTTGGCTACTTCAGCGGCACGTTCACGAACGACTGGCTGGGCATCCCGGCGACGGGCGGCGAGATACAGATTCGCTTCGGCGAGTTCAGCGCGGTCTATGACGGGAAGATCGGGTTGACCTACATCATTCCCGACGTGCTGGACGTGATTCGCCAGGCGGGGTATCAGGTGGTCGCGCCCAGCCTGGGCCGCGAGGGCATCGTCACCGGCCCGATGACGGGGGACGGCGTGCTCACGACGCCGCACGATGACAAAGAGGGCGCTTGGACGCTCGAACTGGCGAAGATTATGTGCGAGAAGTCGACCGATCCCACACACTGGGACGCGGACAGGATGAGGTGGTATGGACCCAGCGGCATCGGCACCTGTTGCGGCATGGAGGAGTACAGGGCGCATCATGCGCGCCCATTCGATCACGGCCTTCCCAGCTATGGGAACGTCTTCGGTGGGCAGCACGTAGCCGAGGTGGGCGAGGGCAACTACGCGGGCTGGGTTGGCTGGCCCAGCATCCGCACCTACCACAGCGGCGAATACCTGGGCGTTCCGCCAACGGGGAAGCTCCTCGAATGGCGGCTGATGGACTTCTACCGACGAGAGGGCGACCTGATCGTCGAGAACTGGGTGCCCGTGGACATGGGCCACCTCTTCAAGACAATCGGCGTTGATATCTTTGAGGAGCTGAAGAAGCAGGTCAACAGCGGGAGCCGAGAAAACGTTTCCGCTCAATAAAGACCAAACTGTAGCCGCTCTATATCGAAAGGAAGCCGAATGGAACGCACGCTGTCGAGCGAGACTGTGCAGAAGAACAAGCAAATCGTGTGGGCTTTTTGGCAGGCGCTGAACAACACAACGCTCGACGGCGTCGCCAGCGTCGTGCAGTCCTACGTGCACGAGGACATCTCGTGGCACGGCGCTCACCCCATCAACGACCTGGACGGGGCGGACGCGCTGGTCGCGGGCTTCTGGCAGCCGCTGCTGCGGGCGATTCCGGATTTGCAGCGGACGACCGAAATCTTTATCGGCGGCTATCGCCACTGGGTCGGCGCCGTTGGCTACTTCAGCGGCACGTTCACGAACGACTGGCTGGGCATCCCGGCGACAGGGGGCGAGATACAGATTCGCTTCGGCGAGTTCAGCGCGGTCTATGACGGGAAGATCGGGCTGACCTACATCATTCCCGACGTGCTGGACGTGATGCGCCAGGCGGGGTATCAGGTGGTCGCGCCCAGCCTGGGCCGCGAAGGCATCGTCACTGGCCCGACAACGGGCGACGGCGTGCTCACGACGCCGCACGATGACAAAGAGGGCGCGTGGACGCTTGAGCTGGCGAAGATCATGTGTGGTGAGTTGAACACCCCTGGCTGCGAGCAATACTGGGATACGGATAGGATGATGTGGTATGGACCCAGCGGCATCGGGACCACCCGAGGCTACAAAGAGTTTAATGATTTTCATCAGAATCCCTTTTACCAAGCTCTTCCCGACTATGGTTGCAAGCAGTCGGGCCTTCACGTGGCCGAAGTGGGCGAGGGCAACTACGCGGGCTGGGTTGGCTGGCCCAGCATCCGCACCTACCACAGCAGCGAGTACCTGGGCGTTCCGCCAACGGGTAAGGTCGTCGAATGGCGGCTGATGGACTTCTACCGACGAGAGGGCGACCTGATCATCGAGAACTGGGTGCCCGTGGACATGGGCCACCTCTTTAAGACAATGGGCGTTGATATCTTTGAGGAATTGCAGAAGCAGATCTAGCGTAGCCCTGCCTATGTATCGGAGTTTCGCCTTGTGCTCGGGCCGATACGGAGATGTCTCTAAATTCTCAAAGAGTGCGAATCAGGAAGACAACATGAAGGTGCTATTACTGGGCGTAGGCAGGCAGGGGAAAGCTGCGCTGTACGATTTGATGCACAGCGCGGAAGTGTCCGAAGTGGTCGCGGCCGACATAAACTTTACTGGCCTCCAGGCGTACATTCGCTCCACGCCGTATGCCCGCGACGTACAGTGCGAGCACGTTGATTCTGCCAGCGCAGACAGCCTGGACCGCTTGTTTTCACAGGGTTTTGACGTGGCTATCGACTTGGGCGACCCGCTGCTTCGCGATAACGTGGCGGCCGCTGCCGTGCGGCACGGGGTCAGCGTAGTGAACGGGGCCTACACGACAGCCGAGGAAGTTCGCCTATCTGATACGGCCACGGCGAGCGGGGTGGCCATCCTTCCCGAATTCGGCATGGACCCTGGGATCGACCTTGTGCTGCTCGGCGAAGCCGTGCGCTCGTTTGACGAAGTTGAAGAAATTATCACCTACGGTGCGGGATTTCCCGCCCCGGAGGCTCGAAACAATCCCCTCCAGTATAAAGTAAGTTGGATCTTTGAAGGGTTGCTCAGGTCCTACTATCGCGCTGGCCGGGTAATTCGCGACGGGGAGATCGTGGAGTTCGCGGAAACGGAGATGTTCTGCCCCGAACACCTCCACCACCTTCAGCTGGAGGGCCTGGGCACCCTGGAAGCGTTCCCGAATGGCGATGCGCTCAGCTACGGCAACCTGCTCGGCATCGAGCCGGAGAAGCTCAAGAATCTGGGCCGCTACGTGTTGAGATGGCCCGGACACAGTGCCTTCTGGAAAACCTTGGTTGACCTTCACTTTCTGGACATGGAGCCGCTTGAGGTCGATGGCGAAAGGGTAAACCGGAGACACTACCTCGCAGCCCTCCTGGAGCCCCAGCTCCAATATCGTGACGATGAACGGGATGTGGTGGTCGTCCGCATCGAGGTGGTGGGGACGAAAGATGGGGAAGAAAGGCGCGCGGTCCATCAGGTGATAGACTTTCGCGATCCGGAAACCGGCTTCACCGCTATGAGCCGGACCGTGGGCTATACGGCCAGCATCGGGGCACAGATGATTGGCAGCGGCCAGATCACCAAACGAGGTCTTCTTTCACCCGTGATCGATGTGCCGTATGAAATTTTTATACGCGAACTCGCCAAACGAGGAATTCGCGTCACAGCAGAACGCCAGCCCGCAGCGTGAGGCTAATCGCGCCCAGCCCCGTTCCAGCAGCACAGCAGACGAAGCGTCAGACCCTGGCTATTGCGATCCGGAGAGCGTTTCTATCCAACTTGAGCGTCGCGTATGGTTTGCAAACGCATACGGACATCGTCTTCCACATTGAATTCTTCCACATGAAGTGAGGTTGCAACCGTGGGTATGCAGAATTTTTCTCCAGAATTTGAGACGCCCGAACAATACATCATCGATATCACGTACAAGATATGGGAAGAACGGGGCGTGGGGCGCATCCGTGACTGGTACTCGTCTGACTGTCCCGTCCGCAGACCTCATGGCGTCACAAAGACCGTCGAGGAAGTTGTGCGAAATACGCTGGCGGCGATTCCGCAGTTTCCGGACGAGCAGGTTCTGGCGGATGACGTAATTATCGGCGACAAGCCGAGCGGCTTCTATTCGTCTCATCGCGTGCGTACGGTGATGACGCACACGGGCGATGGCTCATACGGCGCGGCCACGAACCGCCCGGTTACCGCGCTTGGGGTCGCTGATTGTTTGTGCCGGGATAACCGGATCGTCGAGGAGTGGGCGCTGGGGGATAGAGCCGGCACAGTACGACAGCTTGGGCTCGACCCGGTTGACTTCGGGCTGAAGTTGGGTCGACGCAATCCCGATGCTTACGCCATCGGCAACGAGGCGATGCGCCAGCGGTGGACTGATCCAGATGGACTGACCATCGTGGGAGATGAAGCTATCGCCAATCGCATCCTCGACACCTACAGCGCTATCTGGAACAACAAAAACCTGGACGTGATGCAGGAGGGGTACGACCGCGCCGTGCGCTTTGAAGGACCCGCCGGTCACCTCTGTTATGGGCGAACCCGCACGGCGAACGTGTTCACCGCCATGCTGGCCTCTCTTCCAGACGGCAGGTGGGAGCCACACCACCTCATTGTTCGTGAACAGCCCCAACGAGCGGTGCGCGTGGCGCTGCGCTGGTCCTACTGCGGGTCGCACAGCGGAGACGGGCGCTATGGGGAGGCGACTGGCGTACCGGTCGCCGTGCTGGGTATCAGCCATTTTGAACTGCGAGATGGCGCAATCGTGAACGAGTGGCTGGTCATGGATGACACGGCTATTTATGCCCAGATCGCGGCCTATCAAACCAAATAACAAGACATAGCGGAATTCCTATGTCAAACCCTCGGAACCTGTAGGCAAGGGCCATACAGGAGGAGATTAGATAAGATGGGTATGCAGAATTTTTCTTCAGAATTTGAGACGCCTGAACAGTACATTATCGATATCACGTATAAGATATGGGAAGAGCAGGGCGTGGGGCGCATCCGCGATTGGTATTCAGCCGACTGTCCCGTCCGCTCGCCGCACGGTGTCTCGAATACGAGCGAGGCTGTAGTAAGCCAGACGCTTTCATCTCAACAAATCTTTCCCAATCGAGATCTACTAGCAGAGGATATCATTATCGGCGACAAGCCGAGCGGCTTCTATTCATCGCACAGGGTACGCTCAGTTGGCAAACATATGGGAAACGGCTACCTCGGTCCGGCCACCCAGCGGCCAGTCACTATGCTGGCGATTGCGGACTGTTTGTGCCGGGATAATCGGATCGTCGAGGAGTGGGTGCTGGGAGACCAGGCGGCGGCGGTGATTCAGCTGGGCCTTGATCCAGTCGCGTACGGAGAAGCATTGGGGCGACGCAATCCCGATGCTTACGCCATCGGCAACGAGGCGATGCGCCAGCGGTGGACTGACCCAGATGGACTGACCATTGTGGGCGATACACCCATTGCCAATCGCATCCTCGACACCTACAGCGCGATCTGGAACGACAAAAACCTGGACGTGATGCAGGAGGGGTACGACCGCGCGGTGCGCTTTGAAGGACCCGCCGGCCACCTCTGCTATGGGCGAACCCGCGTGGGCAACGTGCTCACCGCCATCCTGGCCGCTATCCCGGAGGGCAGGTGGGAGCCACACCACTTCATCGTTCGCGAACAGTCCGAGCGAGCCGTGCGCGTGGCGCTGCGCTGGTCCTACTGCGGGTCGCACAGCGGAGACGGGCGCTATGGGGAGGCGACTGGCGTACCCGTCGCCCTGCTGGGCATCAGCCACTTTGAACTGCGCGATGGTGCAATCGCCAACGAGTGGCTGGTCGTGGATGACACGGCTATTTATGCCCAGATCGCGGCACATTAACTTGTAAAGGGTAATATAAAGGGTGTATGTTGAGGCGACCGTGTGGTTGCGATGGCGCTACAATTGAATTGCCACTTGGCTTTGGGCCACAATACAAAAGGGTCAACGGTATACTCCGTTGACCCTTTTGTGTCGAGTGCTACCTCAACTTTTTCTGAAAGCCCACCACAGTTTGGCAGGTTCAACAGCGGAAGCGGCGGGGTTTGGCTAGGCGCATGCATAATAGAGTTGTTCCTAAATAAAATCTGACCAGAGGGGAAGGGATTCTGCATTCCTCCTGGTAGAAGCTTAATCGGGGACAACTCTAATGCAGGCTATGGCGCTGGCGTGGCCGTCAGCAGCACGCGCTCGATGTCCCCTGGCCCGGTAATGGGGCCGCTGCCGGTGATGATGAGCGTGGTCTCCGTCAGGCCGCGCTCGACGGTGACTACGGCGTCGGCGTCGATGGTGAGGATGCTCGTCTCGTCTAGCGGATCGCTTTGTTCGGCAATGCGCAGATTGGCGCTGGGCTGGTTGGAGCGGGCGATGGTCGCGGTGCTGACCCAGCCAACGAGGCCGTTCTCGTCGCGCAGCCGATACCACTGCTGGCCCTCGTTCTCGACGGGGTAGCCCGCGTAATCGCCGCTGGGCTCGATTACAACGAGGTCGAGCGGTGCAGCGTTGTAGGTAACGAGCGGGGTGGCGGTCGTGCTGGCATCGGCGTAGAGCGTGAGCGATTGGCCGGGCAGCAGCGTCACCCGCTGGCCAACCTGCAGGAGATCGGGTGGTTCCGCAGTCGGCTCGCTCACCGCGTCCGGGCTGTCGACAACGGCTTCGTCGACGTTCTCGACGTTCTCGACGTTCTCGGCGTTGCCCTCGCTGCTGTTGGTAGTAGCGGCAGAGGCGGTCAGCGCAGCGGCGGGCGTCGCGGTGGGGGCCGTAGCGCCGCCGACAATGGGCGTGATTTCGATTTCAGCCAGCGATTCGGCGGTCGGCGTCGCGTCTGGCTCAGTAGCCAGCAGCTGCATCAGCGCGCCCGGTGGCCGCATGAGGCCAAAGACAAAGGCCATGGCGATTAGCAGCAGCACAAGGCCGATGATCCACCAAGCGGGTCGATTGAGGGTTTCCCAGACGGAACGTGATTTGCTCATGGGGATCTTGGGTCGGCGATGGTTGGTGGCGGGTGAAAGCAGAAACGATCAACGAAGGGTGCGAAGGCAGATGGGTGGCGACGTTTTGTACTTCCGAAGCGCCTGGCGAATTATACTGGGCAAAGCGCTGCTTCGCTCTACGGGACGCCCACACGAATGGTGATGCGGTCGACGTTGTTGTTGACGACCTCGACGTACTGGTGGATCAAAGCGCCCCACCAGATTGTCCCCTCGCGCAGCGGCTCTTCGTCAACGATGATGCAGCCGCCTGTTCGACTACGCTGTTCGGGATCGAGATACCACTGCTCGCGCCCTTCGTCGTCGAGGCGCATCGTCAAATCTTCCTTGTAGCCAACGGCCCAGCGGAATGGAATATCATTGACGGAGGATTGGTAGTTGACCCCGAAGCGCCAAGCACCGGGCTGCTCCTCCCAGGATTCTTCCTCTTCGCGAACGGAGAGCGTATTGTAATTTTCACTCAAGCGATAGGTTTCGCCGGGCCACGGCCCAGAGGTACGGATGGGCACGGTTCCTTCGTTGACGACGATGGCTTTGACGCAAATCTGTTCGCCCAGCATTACGTTGACATTGCGGTTCATATCGACACCCTGATTCGCATCCTCATTCGCCCAGCTGTCGGACCATTCGTACAGCCATCTCAGCTCGCCGCCCGCCACGTCTGCCCGCGGCTGCCCGCTGCTCTCAACCGTCAAGTTATTCTCGACGCGCACGGCGTTGCCCGCCCGATCCCGCACCTCGACGCGTACCCTGTACTCCCCGTCTGGCGGCGGCTCGGCGTTGAGATCGACGCCGCCGTCGTAGTTGTGCGAGTGGTAGCCGCGATCCAGCGGCTCTTCCACGCCTTCATCCTCTGGGATATTGTAGCGCACGTTGGGCGCATCCGGATTGTAGAGATAAACTAGCTTCCCATCAACGTCTTTTGTTGTTGTGTAACTGACGCTGACGCGATCCGCCAGCGAATCCTGATTGGGCGTAAAGGTTTCCGGCACGACGGCGAAGTTCTGAATTTCCGGCAGCTCGCTGTCCCCATCGCGCAGGGTGATTTGGCCGCTCTCGGATGCGGTGTCGCCGTTGTCCGCCGTGGCTTCGATGGTCCACGAATAGTCGCCGTCGGCCAGCACCTGGCTCAGCACCTCTTGGCGACCCATCTCGCTATCAAGGATGCGCGGCTCGTCGATCACGCCGCCCCAGTCCACGCGATAGTCGTCTGGGGCGCGGCGCTGCTCGTTGCGAAAGTAAAAGCGCTCGCCCGCTGCATTCTCGAAATAGATGCTTACGTCCGCGGCGCGGCGCAGGCTGTAGGCAATTGAGACGGCGTCGGTGTCGCCGTCGGCGTTGGGCGTGATGCTCCCGGCGCTAAACGAGGCGTCGTAGAGCAGCGGCCCCGTCGCTAAATCGAGCCGACCGCAGGCGGCGAGCCCCAGCATCAACGCAAAGGCGCAGAGGCGCAAGGCAGCGGTTTGGTAAAGATGTTGGTTCATCGGTTGCAAGAAAACTTCTCCAATCTAGTCCATCAGTCTAGCAGATCGGCGGGGGATTTCCAAGAACGTTTATTCTGATGGTTTAAATCGGCGTCGCAGCTCGAAATTGCGGCGGACGAAGCGCAGGTCGCGGGGGAAGGCGGAATCGGCCAGCGACCGATCGGAGGACCAGGGCGCGTAGGGGGCCATGACAAGCGTGCTGATGGCGACGAGCGGTCGGTCGTAGTTGACGCGCCAGCCAGCGAAATCCAGCCACGCCTGCTCGCGATCCGGCTTGAGCGGAACGCCGTCGGCGGCAAGCTCGTGCAACACTTCGTCAAATTCCCAGCGGGTAATGCTGATGGGCGTATCGGGAAAGGTGGGCTTGGCATTGTGGGGCACGCTAAAAAATTCGGCGATGCGCTGGAGGGCGAGGTAGCCGGCGCGGATGCAGAGCTCGGCCTGTGGCTCGCGCGGTCTGTCCACCGCGGCCGCCAGAAACGCCACGGAATCCAGCACGGCCCCCGCCGCGGTGATCCAGGAGTATTCGGGCTGCGGCGAACGAAAAAAGACGAGCGCCGCCAGCGAGGTGTGGCTCTCGGGGGTGAGGGCCAATTCCCATACCAACGGAAGCTAGGCGCTGGGCACGTTGCGCACGGCATAGCGCCGCGACGTGCGCGCGATTAGGAGTGTGCCCAGCACCGTCGGCCCCAGGGCGTAGAGCCAAAAGACGACGCCACCAACGCCCAGTGGCTCAATGTTGACCAAGAAGGCCGTCCACGCGGCGATATAGGACGACCCCATCAAAATGAGGTGGGTGCGCAGGAGCTTGCTGGCCTGCCCACGCGGGGCGCTTCGCCGGGCGTGTCGCCACTGGCGGAGCGCCGCCCAGCCGCCGATAACCCAGGCTAGGGTAAGGAGAGCAATCACCAACAGGAAGGTGCTGCCGTCCCCAATGGACAGCGGCACGGCGAGCACGCTCATCCCGATCATGCACACGCCGTAGCCGCGACCGATCCAGCGATGCCAGGCGGCCCGCTTGCCAAACTTGGCGCTGATGATGGCGACAAAGCCGAGCAAGAAGCCCGCCCCGCCCAGGAAAACGTGTACCGATTCAACTGTAGTCATAGAGCAGTTTCTTCCCACGGCAGCAATCGCGCCAAATTCCCACCTTTGACTTTTTCCCGCTCCGCCGCCGACCAGTGCGCCAGATGCGCATCCACAATGCGCGGCGTGCCGCTGCCCCACACCAAACGCTCCGGCCCAAAGGCGTCGCTCACGAGACGGGTGAAGTTCTTGGCCCCCAGATAAAGCGGCGCATCTTCGGAGAAGTGGTTGAGGCCGGAGAGCTTCATGTAGACATTGTCGAACTGGGCGAGCGCGAGGATATCCGCGTAGTGGACGGCGTGGCTGCGGTGCGGCTCGGCCAGGTGATCAATGAGCACCGAATAATCGGGCCAAGCGCGAATCAGCTCCGCCACCTGCGCGCCGTATTCGGGCGTAATGTGCAGCTCGATCACCAGCCCCAGCTCGCCCGCCCGCTCCCACAGCGCGCGAACGCCCGCTTCGTCGAAAGAGTCGAAGTAGGCTTTGTTGCCGGTGTAGGTGTGGAAGCGCGTTGAGACAATCTTGGGCTCCTGCTGCACCAGCTTCGTCAGCTTGTCCGGCGCGCCCGCCTCTCGCGGATAAAAGAGGCTCGTGCCCAAAAAGCGATCCGGCTCGCGCCGCAGGCAGTCCAGCACCAATCGGTGATCGTCCCCATACGGTTCTGGGTGAACCAGCACCGCGCGGTCGATGCCTTCACTCTCCATGTGCGCGAGATAGTCGGCCAGCGGATCGGCGGCGCGCACCGACGGGGCTGGCACGTAGGTGGCTTGGGGGTGAAAGGGATAACGCGCCGTGTCGGCGCTAAAGATGTGGACGTTCCATTCGATGATCATGGTTGCGTCCCCGCCTCCACCACCTGCCCGTGCTCCCGAAGCCAGTGCAGCAACTCCCGTTTGCTCGATGTCGCCAGCGCAATCGACGTGTCCGCCGCGCCGTAGTAGAAGTTGAGCGAATCGCCATCATCCCCCTCGGTAAAGCCGCTGACAAAGACCACGTTGTCGATATCGCCGACGCGCTCGTACGCTTCTTCCGGGCCAAAAACCCACTCGTCGCCGCGGATCAGGCAGCGGCTGGGGTTGTCCAGCGCGAAGAGGGCCAGACCCTGGCGGTAGAGCCCGCCGGAGACGGTGCGGCGCACGCCGTGGTACATGACGAGCCAACCCTCGTCGGTGCGGATCGGCGGCGGCGAGAGGCCGATTTTGTTGGCGTCCCACCATGCGCCGCGGCGCGCGCGCAGCATTGTCTTGCCGCGCCCCCAGTCGGTCAAGTTGGTGGAGTAGGAGATGGACATGTTCGCCGTGCGCTCGGTTACGGGACGATGGATCATCGCCCAGGAATCGCCGATGCGGGTGGGAAAAATCGCCGCGTCCTTGTCCTCCGGCGGCAGGCAGACGCCGTGGCGCTCAAAGGTGTGAAAATCCTCGGTTGTCGCCAGCGCCACACAGGGCCCCGCCTCGGAATAGGCCGTATAGGTAATGGCGTATTTGCCCAGCTCTTCCAAGTAGACAATTCGCGCATCCTCCACGCCCCACAGCTCGTCCGGATGATTTTCCGGATCGGACGGGAAGGTGGGTTCGGGGTCAATCTGCCAGTTGTCGACGCCATTTTTCGAGCGGGCGGCCGTCAGGTGTGAGATGCCGCGCCTGTCCTCCACGCGACAGAGCAGCAGCGTTGTACCGTCGGGTAGGCGGGTCGCGCCGGGGTTAAAGGCGATGTGGGCGGCGTAGGGCCATTCGTCCGCCGTGAGAATGGGATTGCTGGGGTGGCGCTGAATCAACTTCGGGTAGTGCGTATTGCGGGAGGACATTGATGCTCCTGATCGATGGGGAATGGGTCACTTGAGTATTTCTCGGTAGACATCAACGTAGCCGCGCACCATTTGTTCCCGGCTAAAGCGATTCTCCACGTGCCTGCGAATCGCGCGCCGATTTAGGTCGTCCAGATCGGAAAGGGCATTTACGGCCGCCTCTACATCCACCACCACGAAGCCCGTTGCGCCGTCGTCGACAAGTTCGGGAATCGAGCCGCGCGGCGTGGCGATCACGGGCGTGCCGCAGGCCATGGCTTCCACCATGCTGAGGCCAAAGGGCTCGTCGAAGTTGATGAGATGCAGCAGCGCGCGCGCGCCGCCCAGAAGCTGGTCTCGCTGTGTCGGGCCTACCGAGCCAACATACTCAATTCTACCATCTTCCAGGTGAGGAGCAACCTCGCGCGCGAAGTATTCTTCATCTTGGACAATGCCCGCCAAAATCAGCCGCGCATCGAGCCGACGCGCCACCTCGATGGCCTCCGCCGTGCCCTTGTCCGGATGGATGCGGCCAAAGTAGAGCAGGTAATCGTCGGGCGTTTCGCGCAGGGTAAACTGAGCCATGTCGATGCCGTGGTAGACTGTATTCGCGTAGTCCAGCGAAGGGTGGCGATCGGCATTGCTGATGGAGACGTAGTGGGTGGTGTCGTTGTACTTCTGGTAAACGGGGAGAATGCGCTCGGAGGAAAAACCGTGGATAGTGGTAACGACGGGCGTCGACACCAGGCCACTGTAGGAGAGCGGCAAAAAGTCGAAGTGGTTGTGGATCAGGTCAAACTCGTTGGCGCGCTCGAAGAGTTCGGCAATGTGCAGACACTCCCACACTTTGGCGTCCAGCGACGGGTCCTCCGAGTAGGGCCGCGGCACCACGCCCGCCAGCGTTGCCGACGTTTCGGAATCCAGCGTGGCAAAAAGGGTGACGTCTACCCCTGCGGCAATCAACCCTTCCGTCAATAGGGAGACGACCAGCTCCCACGGGCCGTAGTGGCGCGGCGGCACGCGCCACGAGATGGGGGCGAGCATGGCGATGTGCATAAGCTGAGTCGGGGTGGTGGGCTGGTGGTGGGCTGGTGGAGGGAAGGGTCATGCTACACTCCGCCCCAGCCCTCCCCAATCTGAGGAGGGAACCGATTCTTCGTAGAAGAAGTGACTATTCCTCCCCCGGAATAGGGGAGATTGGGAGGGGGTGAAAACGTAGTACCAAAAAACATTGATTTTTGGGAGTTCAGGAGGTTGACCCGCTCTGCCTTCGACTGATTCAGCCGCTGTTAGTAGTGTGGCCATCACCTTTTGACGGGTGCGAACGGCGCGGTCGGCAGAACCCCAACCCCTCCATGTTGGTTTTTAGTCGACGAAGCCTCGTCGCCCCTTCCCCTCTAGAGGGGAAGGGGGTGGAGATGGGGTTCTGGCCTATCCGCCAATTGAGCACTGGCACACTACTAGCTCGTTTTGCGCACCCTCTCGAGATCCGCAAAGAGCCAAATTTTTCTTACCCCGCCACCCGCTGCGACCGATGGCCGTTCACCGTGCCGTTTCCGGGTGCGAAGTTGCGGTGTCCAACGCCATCGGTTGGCATATCAAACACCAGCACGCGCGATGAAACATGGGGAACGCTTTGCGGCACGGTCTGCTCAATTTCCAGTCGGGAGAGCAGGAAGGCCAGCGTCGATTCCGCGCCCTGATTGCGGTTGACGCGGTCCGGGTGCAGCCCGTCGCGGCAGCCGCCGGTTGAGGCATCGTAGAGCGCCAAGCCGATGTCGTTGAGGCCGAAGAACCAGTTGAAGGCGAATTCCGCGTGGGTGCGCCAGCGCTCATCGTCCGTAATGTGATAGGCTTGGAGGCAGGCGGAGACGGTGGAGTGCGCCTCGATGGGCTGCTGATCAAAGCGGGCCTTTTGCTGGCTGCGCCGGTAGAAGTCATTGCAGCCAATCGGTGCAAAGTGGCCGTTGGTGTACTGCTCCGTCATCAGCCACGACAGCGATTCCAGCCCGGCTTCGGTCATGTCCGCCCGCTCCATCCACTGGCCGCAGAGCAGCAGCGCGTGGGGAAGCTGGGCGTTGGCGTAGGAGAGAATATCTTCGAACCAGCACCAGTTGTCCCGCTGATTGGAAGCGCAATTTTGCTGGTAGAGCGTCAGCAGCCGCTCGCCCAGCTCGGCGCGCACCGAATGCGCCAGCCTGTCGCCGGAGAAGGTGCGCAGATACTCGTGGATGCCCAGCAGCGTAAAGGCCCAGGCGCGCGGCGAGGTGAAGCCGACGGTCGGGTGGAGCGTGCGGGCAAAGATCTCGTTGGCAAAGCCGCGCAGCCCGTCATCCGCCGAGCGGCCAAGCACAGTGCCCAGCGCCCACAGCGCCCGCGCGTGGCTGTCCTCCGAGCCCACGTCCTCCAGCCAGTGCCGATCAAAGCGCATAAAGTTGCGGAAGCGACCCAACTCGCGGTTAAAGGCGTGGCCCAGAAAGGCCAGGTAGCGCGTCGACAGCGGCTGGATCACCGCGGCATCATAGCCGATTTCCTCCAGCAGCGTGGTCAAAATTAGCGCGCGCGCATTGTCGTCGGTCGTGTAGCCCTCGTTGTAGTTGGGCACGGTGAAAATCGCGTGCTGGAACAGCCCCGTGTCGTCCGTCAGCGTGTGCAGGTGATTGAGATTGAGCGGCGGCAGGCGGCGGCTGGAGTACGTCAGCGTGCGTGCCGACGGCAGCGGGTCCTGGCTTGGCGTTACCGAAGGCAGCCCCGTCAGGGCGTCGACGTTGCCCAGGCGCGCGCGACCAAAGCTCTCGTAGTAGCGCTGCGCCACCTCGGACCAAATCATCTGTCGGCCCAGCGTGTAGGCCCGCTTGCGCATGGCGTGGCGCGCCGCTTCGTGGTCGAGCAGGTCCGTCACCTGCTGCGCCAGCGCGTCGGGATCGTCAAACGGCACGAGCCGACCGCGCTCTTCATCCAGCAGCTCTTCGGCGTACCAGTAGGGCGTAGAGACCACGGCCTTGCCCGCGCCCACGGTGTAGGCCAGCGTGCCGGAGGTGATCTGCGCCTGGTTGCGGTAGGGGGTGATGTAAATATCCGCCGCGCCAATGTATTTGACCAGCTCGTCCAACTCGACAAATTTGTTGTGGAAGCGCACGGCCTCGGCCACGCCCAGCTCCTCCGCCAGCGCAACCAGGCTCTCCCGATAGCGCTCGCCCTCGTGCGCGACAACGTTGGGATGGGTGGCCCCCAGCAGCAGGTAGACCACGTCCGGATGCTGGGCGCGAATGGCGGGCAGCGCGCGAATCACATTTTCGATGCCCTTGTTCTCGCTCAGCAGGCCAAAGGTCAGCAGCACCCGCTTGCCCTCGACGCCAAATTCGTCCTTGTAGAAGTTGGGATCGATAAAGGGCACGTCGGGAATCCCGTGCGGGATGAAGTCGATTTTGCTGGGGCAGATGCCGTAAATCTCCTGCAAAAACGTTTGCCCCTTCTCGCTCATCACCACCAGCCGGTCCGAAAGATGAGCCACCTCGAGCATGACCTCCCGCTGCTTGGGCGATGGCTCCTGCAGAACAGTGTGTAGCGTTGTTACCACCGGCATGCGCAGGGCACGCAACAGCGTCAAAATATGATCGCCATCCTCGCCGCCAAAAATGCCGTATTCGTGCTGCAGGCAGACCATCTCCACATCGTTGATGTTGAGAAAATTGGCGGCCTGCTGATAGGAACCCAAATCCTCCTGCTCAATCTCAAAGCGGACGTCTTCGGGGTAATGATAATAGTGGCCGGGGTCGTTAACGGCGAGGGCAAAGCAGCGCGTGTCCGGGTGTTCCGCAGCTACAGCCCGACAAACGTCGGTCGTAAAGGTGGCGATGCCGCAGCGTCGCGGCAGGTAGTTGCCGATAAAAGCAACGCGGCCCAGGTGCAAAATGGGTTGGGTCTGCTCAGCGGTCACGAGAGCTTGTAGGTTGTTCACGGGTGCTCTTCCTTTCAACTAGCGCACTCCCCTTTCTTGGCAAGACGATAGATCAACAAAAACTTGGCGCTAGATTCACATAATCAAATGAAACTGCTAATGCAGTATACGGAAGGAGCAACCGAACAAATGTACGTGTAATTCCGATTAGCGGCGTTCGTGGGGTAGATGTTGGGGTACAAAAAGAGGAGGGTAGCTGACCGAATTGGGACTGAAAGCAGTAATGTATTTGGCGTTGAAAGCAAACCTGCATTTACGGGGCGTTTGATCTCACCCCCTCAGTGCTGGTCTGTCATCAACGATGCTTTGGAAGCCCCTCTCCGCGTGCGGCTTACCTTTAGCTACAAGTCGCCGGTGAGTCTCGCCACATCGCGGGCCAGGCAAGACCCCAACGCCAGTCCCCTCCCCGCCAGCAAGGAGGGGGCTTCTGTTGCCCCGTTGACCTTGGCGGCTCTTCTCTGACATCGCCCGCTCGGCAAACAAAGAGAGGTCATTCCAGCGCGACCATCTCATCAACCCGTCAGCCTTCCCTCTATGTCGGGGGAAGGGCCGGGGATGGGGGTCCTTCCCCCCCCACGCTTCGCTGCTCCCTCGCCGACTTGTGGGTAAAGCTTAGCCGCGCACGGAGAGGGGGTTGGGGGTGGGGTTGGACGTGGCGAACCCGATTTGTGGCCTTGTTGGTCACGCTCGATTTGCCAATGCCGGTTCAATAAGTTGCTCAGAAAAATGCTGTTGTAAAAGCAGGTTAGTTATCGATCAAGCAGAGGAGAAGAGTAGTCTAGCCGACCGGTGACTCCCCCGTGTCGAAGCCGGGCCGCACAAAGGCGCGCGCGTCTGGAAATTCTTGCTCGGCTTCGCGCCGCAGCCGATCCAGGTGGGCCAGCACCCGCAGCGTTCCCAGTTCGCGTTCGGGAAAGGCGCGCAGCAGCACGCCCCACGCTCCAATCGTGCGATCCAGCCCAATCAGCGCAACCTTGGCCGAACCGTCCGAATCGCGGCCAAACTCTGCCCACAGCGCGGGATCGTTGGCCTCGTCGCGGCGGCTGCTGATGGCGCGCAGCAGTTTGACTTCGATTTGGTAGAGATACCAGCGAATCACCGCGGCGGCGTCCTTGATCAGGTACGCCTCACCCACCGCACTTTCGCCCCCCACGTTCAAATCGATCATGGACTGAAGCACCTCCACTTTGTCGTGAAATGCCTCTTCGGAATCGAGAAACCAGCGGTCTGTCATCTCGATATACATTTGGGCGCGCTGCACCAGCGGCTGCGCCCAATCTGCATCGGCTACGGGCGATGGCTCTTCTTCAACCGCCTCGGCCAGCGCTTCCGCGAAATCGATGCCTTGCGCGGCCAAATCTTCGGCAATCATCTCAAGCGTCAAGCGGAACATTTTCTCTAGGCCTGCCCAAGATTTCTCGTCGGGCAACTGTTTTGCCTCGTCCGGATTGCCAAACTGCCGCTGCCCCACGGCGTAATTCATGCAGCGCGCCGTATACGCACAGCGCTCGCACCAGCGGTCGCAGTAGTTGTGGATGCCCGCGATGAAGTCGGGGTTGTCGGCGAGGCTGCGGAGGTCGTCGGTGTTCACGCTGCCTCTCCCACCGAGATCCCGGACAGCACCGCGCCCTCGACGCGCGCGCCGTCAAAGGCATCGCCGCCAAAGTAGAGCGGCGGTAGCTCCCCCAGTGAGCTCTCTGCCAGCAAGTAGGATGCATCGTGCAGCACCCGCGGCTGCGAATAGCGCCAGCGTTTGACCTGCGCCTCGCGAATCGATGCGCCCTCGCCCAGCAGCGCCTCCATCTGCTCCCGCATCGGCGGCAGCACCACGTCGTCCGGCTCTTCGTAAAGCCGCGCGCTAAAGTCCGGATCGGCGTGCAGGGTGATCAGCTTGGCATCGGGCGAAATGCCCTTGCGCTGGTTGTCGGCGATCCACTGAAAGGTCTCGTCCTGGCGCTGCACCGCTCCCGGCTCCGGCAGGTTGACTTCGCCCTCGATCCAAAAGAGCCCGCACAGGCACGGATCGTACTCGATACGCTCCAGCGCCTTGCGATCGGCGTCGGTCAACTTGGTCTCGCCCGCATCGAGCAGCGCCAGCGTCTGCGGCACGGGCGAGGTGATCACGAGCGTCTTCGCTCGGTAGACGTTGCCCTGCTCGTCGGTGAGCTGCCAACCGTCGCCGTCGGGCGTCACGGCAGCGATGCGCACGCTCGTCCGAATGTCGACGTTCTGTTTCTCCAGCTCCGACGCCAAGTGCTTTGCCAGTTGGTTGAAGCCGTTGTGCACGGCATAGCGCGGGTGGCCGTCGCGTTCGTTGCCGCTCTCCGCACTGCCCGCTCCCAATTCGTGTGCCCAGCCGCTGGACCAGGCGTAGATCAACCCGTCTTTCTGCCAGCGATCAACGTGATCCTGAAATTTGTCGCTGCGCACGGTGAAAAATTGCGCCCCGTGATCGGCCCGGCCCGGCCCAATCCGCCGCGTCGCCAGCCGCCCGCCGACGCTGCGGCCCTTGTCCACAATTAAGATGTCGCGCTCGTCGCCGCGCTGGCGCAGCGTGGTGGCGGTCATCAGGCCGGACAGCCCCGCGCCGATGATGAGGATGTTGGTATTGGTCATAGGTTTTTGGAATTTAGTTGATTGAACGCGGCGAGGGCAATCGCAGCGCGTGAACCACGTCGAACAGAAAGAGGAACGCGCCCTGCAAGATAATGCCGTAGCCGTGGCCGCGCACGCTGTGGTCGCGCTCGCCTTGGGCGCCGTTGAAGCGGTGGACGAACCACCAGCCGCCCGCCACATAGCCGACATCCAGCGCGGCGTTGAGCCAGAGCAGGCGACGGAGTTTGCGCGCCTGCTCAGCGGCATAGAGCTGTTTTTCGAGCGGCAGCTTGCCGCGCACTTCGCGCTCGTTCTTGGCCGCGCCCCGTCGACCGGCCAGCGCAATGGCCGCGTCGATCGCGCCCCAGCCGAGGGCCTGCGCGCCCACGGCCTGCCAAAATGCACCAACGCGTCGCCCGTTGAGCCGCCCCTGCGCCAGCCCGCCCGCGATCATATTGAGCGCGCTCCACCCCAGCAGGCGGTTGCCCAGCGTGCGCTGGAAATTCCAAACGGCTTGGGCACTATCGGTTTGGTGTGATGTAGATTGTGTCATAAATCTAGCTGTCCCTTCGTTCCATCCGCATACGCCGACAAAATCTTCTCCGCCACCGTCTGCGGCTCCAGCGCATCCTTGGGCAGGCGCAGCGGCATCTTCTCCCACAAGGGCGTGTCCACCGCGGGCGGCCGCACAACCGTAACCTTGCGCTTGCGTTGCTCTTTGCCCAACGCCGTGCCAAAGGCTTCCAGCCCCGCTTTGGCCGCGGCGTAAGCAGCCAAACCCGGCAGCTGGAGCTTTTCGCTGTACGCCCCCAGGTAAAAGAGATGCGCATCCGCCGCCAGCAGCGGCAGGCTGTGGTGGGTGGCGATATACGCGCCAGTTAAGTTGGCGTTGAGAATGCGCTGCCACGTCTCCACCTCCATCTCGTCGACCTTGCTGCCGGTGATGTCGCCCGCGCTGTAAATCCACAGGTTGATCTCGTCCAGCTCCCGCGCGACCCCCATCACCGCCTGCTGCGCCGAAAAATCATCCCCCGGATCGGCCTCGACGTAAAGCGTCGCCTTCTCCAGCCCCTCGCCGTGGCGGGAAAGCGCGGCGACTTGCCAGCCGTCGTCCAGCAGCGCGGCCACCAGCGCGCGGCCAATCCCGCCACTTGCGCCCCAAACCATTGCGTTTTTTGCCATAAAATCTCCCATAGCCGTGGTTAGTTTATCTGCCCTTTATTGTGACGCCGCCGTCGGGAAGACGCAGTAACGAGGCTCGCGATTATCTCGCGCAGCGGGAAGGCCCGGCGGTGGCCCAATGAATTAGCACATGAAGACACAAACGATTGGGCAGATGGTGAGTTGGCCCGACCAGCGCCAACCGGCTTTAGCCGGTTTTCCCAGGCAAGCCGGTGGGCTTTAGCCACCAGCGGGATGGCTTGCGGAACTGCTCAACCATTTACTGCTGGCGACCAACGCTTTGCGCCTTTACGTCCCCGCGGTGATTTTGCTCAATTTTAAGTCGGGCGCGCCCTCACCCCACGGTCAACGGAGCCTAAGCAATCACCAAGTCCGCCGCCACCATCTCCGCCGCCACCTTGCCCGACAGCGTGACCATCGGCACGCCGCCGCCGGGGTGCGTCGTGCCGCCGGCGAAGTAGAGCCCTTTTACCTGCTTGGCGCGATTGGGCGGGCGACGGAAGGCGTTGAGCGCGTTGTTCGAGGAAACGCCGTAAAGCGCGCCGCGCCACGCGCCGCTAACCGTGCGAATATCCAGCGGCGTCAGGATTTTCTCGTGGCGGATGCGGTCGCGCACGTCCACGCCGAAATCGGCAAGCGTTTGCAGCACGCGGTCGCGGTAGGCGGGGGCCTCGCGCTGCCAGTCGAAGTGGCCATCGGCGGGCGGGGCGTTGACGAGCACAAACCAATTTTCGTGGCCCGGCGGCGCGTGGTCTCCATCCACTTTGGAGGTGATGGAGACGTAGACGGTGGGCTCCTGCGGGGGAATGCCGCGCTCGAAGATGTCGGCAAACTCGCGGCGGTAGTCGTCGCAGAAGAAGATGTTGTGTTGAATTAACTTCTCGGTTTGGGGCGTGCTCTCGACGCCGAGCAGCAGCACAAAGCCCGAACACGACGGCTCGACCCGCTCAAAGCGTCGCAGTCCCGCCGCGCCGATGTCGTCCGGCAGCAGCTGCTCATAGACCGTTGCCACATCCACATTGGCGATGACGGCGTCCGCCTGCACCCGCGACCCATCGGCCAGCGTTGCTCCCGTCGTCTGGGCCTTGCCCCGGCTGCGGTCGACATCGATCTGCTGCACGCTGCAGCTCGTGTGAATGTCGACGCCCAGCTCCAGCGCCAGCCGCCGCATCCCGTCCGCCACGGCGTGAATGCCGCCGCGCGGATACCAGACGCCGCCGGTCAGCTCCACGTGGGCAATCACGCTGAGCATGGCGGGCGCTTGGTAGGGAGATGCGCCGGTGTACGTGGCGTAGCGACCGAGCAGCTGGCGCAGGTAGCGAGAGTGGACGTTGCGCTCGATCAGGTCGCTAAGCGTGCTGGTGAAGTCGACGCGCAGCAGGTCGCGCGGGTGGACCTGGGTGAAGGAGCGCAGGCCGGGCGGCTGGCCATAGATGAAGACCGGCCCGGCAATGCGGTGCACGCGTGCGGCGTAGGCCAAAAAGCGCAGGTAGCCCTCGACGTCGCGCTCGTCGATCCGCTCGATCTGGCGCAGCATGAGCGAGAGATCGCGCGTGGCGTCAAGCGTCGTGCCGTCGCGCCATTGGTAGTGCGTCAGCGGC
Source organism: Caldilineaceae bacterium (assembly GCA_965213535.1). GTDB lineage: Bacteria > Chloroflexota > Anaerolineae > Caldilineales > Caldilineaceae > JBCCFC01. Next base: position 2,102,243 of record OZ243888.1, on the reverse strand, counting down.
TCGACGGGCAGCAGGTCGACGTAGTCGCCAAGCGTGCGCCCGGCTTCGGCAAAGAGCTCCTCGAAGACGTGGCGCATGGTGATGATGGAGGGGCCGGTGTCCCAGTAAAAGCCGCCGGCGCGGTACTGGTTCATCTTGCCGCCAACAATGCAATTCTGCTCGTAGACGCTGACTTGGCAGCCGCGAGCCGCGAGCCGAATCGCCGCGCTCAGGCCACCAATGCCCGCGCCGATGATGGTGATTTGGGGTGGGGTCATGGGAGATTAGATTTATCTGGCGGTGGTTGACGCGTGGTTCGTGGTGCGTGAACCAGTAGGTCTAGTCCAATGTAAATTGAACAACCAGTCAGGTAAAGTACCAGTACACGCACTACGTACCACGCACCACGCTACGCCCCGTCCGAATCGTGCGCCCCTTCCACTTGGGCCCGCCGTATCGCAGCTGCCACCAGATCGAGCGCAGCGCGATCCCCGTCATCATCAGCACCGAAAGGGGCAGAAAGGCGGCATCGCGGGCGCGCTGGCCGGTAAGCCGCGCGGTGAAGGCACGCAGGCCAACGCCTGCGGCGACGAGCGTCGCGGGCCAGGCGGGCCAGGCGGGCCAGCCCCACACTTCCCCTTTTTGTCCAAGATTGCGCCGTCGTCCGCCTGCCAGCCACAGCCAAGGCATCACAAAAATCGAGAGGTGAGCTAGCGTGGAGAGCAGCAGCAGGGCAATGGACTGTCCGTGACCTGCCAGGATATTTTTCGCGTAGCCATCAAGAACTTCGCGGCGATTTTGGTACATGCGGCAGGTCAGCAGACCGCTCCCGTCCACCATGCGCAACCGCATTCGCTGCTGCTTACACTGATGCGCCAGCATCATATCCTCCAGCACGCTGTCCTTGACGGCGGCGTGGCCCCCACAGCGTGCGTAGGCCTCGCGCGTAAAGGCCAGGCACTGGCCGTTGGCCGCGCCCGTGCCCGGCCAATCCGTATCGTTGAAGAGGCGCACGGGCATGTAGCCCATCACCACCATCCCCATCAGCGGCACGACCAGCCGCTCGGCCCAGGTCACGGTGATCTGCGTCGGCCACACGGTGAGCACGTCGACGTGGGGGCGCTGCAATTCCTGTGCAACAGCGGCCAGTGCACCCGGTCGCCAGCGCACGTCCGCATCGGTGAAGATCAGCAAATTATATTGGGCAGCTTGCGCAAGCTGGTGGCAGGCCCACGTCTTGCCCACCCAGTCGTCGGGTTTGGGCGTGCCCAACAGCACCCGCACGCGCACGTCTTCCTCCGCCGCCCGCCGTGCCTCCACCAACGTCTCATCCTCGGACTGATCGTCGAGCACGAGCACCTCAAAGTCGGCATAGTTTTGTGCCCGCAGATGGCGAATGGTCTCGCCGATGTTGTGCTGCTCATTGCGGGCTGGAATTAGAATAGAGACGCCGGGCGCAGCGTCGGCTTTGTCGCGCGCGTCTGCTGAGTGTAGCCGAGGAAAGAGGCGGCGGTTGGTGAGGGCGATGCCCCACATGCCCGCGAGCGACAGCGTGGCAAAGCTGGGTAGGATGACCATGGAATCGTTCGGTGATGAAGATGAATCGTTGATAGCGGACCCTAAGCTTGCCTTACTGTTTGCAATTCTCAGCTATTTCCCAAGTTGCAAGCGCGGCCGCGTCGTCAACTCGCGGCGCTGTTTCCAAGCAACGATGGCAAAGTTTCCCAGCCAAGTCAGTAGGATTGTCGGCCAAAGCGGGGGGCGAATGGTCCAGCCGCCTCCCAGCGGCGGCACGATCACAAAGTAGCCCAGCAGCCCCAGCAGCGTCACCAGCACGATCCAGCCGTCTGGCTTGACCACGCGCGACGCCAGCCCCAGCAGCAGCCCGCCGACCAGCGGCCCCTCCCACGCCGTCAGCGCAATCCAGACGCCGCCGGTGGTGGCAACGGCCTTGCCGCCGCTGAAGCCGAGAAAGGGCGAAAAGGCGTGCCCGGCAATCGGCAGCACGGCAATCAGCGCCAGCGGCACGCCCTCGATGGCCGCGCCGGAGAAGGCCAAGCTCACCGGCACAATGCCCTTGACAATATCCAGCAGCAGCGCCGCCGCTGCTGGCAGCGCCCCTTTCCCCTGCGACCGCGCCGCGCGCATGACGTTGGTCGCGCCGGGGTTGCCGTCGCCAAACTGACGAATGTCCACCCCCAGCCACAGCCGCCCCACGATCAGCGAGAAGGGCAAGGCTCCGCAGAAGAAGGATAGGATAAGCCACAAAAACCAGCCATCACTTAGCATCATGTTTTTATCAAAGCAATTCGTTCACTACCCACACGAGCGCAAGCTGCACATTTTAACGAAGTATAGCACAAGACCGTAGATGTTTATGGCTGTGAGACAGTGCCACCTCCGCCAAAATGCGCGCGCCAGAAAATTGGTTAAAATTGGGGGGTTGACAAAGAAAAAAAAAAAGGGTGTATACTACAGCTACTCCCAAATTTGTTGCGTGTGCCCGACGTTCATTCTTCTGTGGCTGCGTATTTGTTTGTTCCTCAACACAACTGCATAGGTTCGTCACGGTTTCCATTGAACTGGAGGTCTATCGATTTATACATCTTTAGGCTCATATTTGCCTTCGCGCATGAGTGCTCTGTGATAGTACGCTCCGTCTTTTCATCGTTGATTTCTACAAAGGAGAAACGCAGGATGCAACAATTTCGTTGGACATTTGCGTTGTTCATGGCAGCAGCTTTGCTGCTTATCCCACTGACAACATTTGCTCAAGATGTTGTCGATGATGAGCCAGTAATTGGCGAGAATTCTTTGTCTGCCATCGAAATGGTCGAGCAAATGGAGGCAGCAGATCAGGCACGTAAAGATTACGATATGGAATGGAATCAGCATGCCGAGCCGTACTCTATTGAGGGGATCATTGTGCTGAATCATCAGGTGTTTCTGCCAACTGTGGCTGGTAGCAGCACCGCTGTTGCCGCAGCCTCGGAAAACACCGAAGTCCTGCGTTCACCGCTTCTGCCTGAGGGAGACTATCTGACGGCTGACGACGTTGCCGAGCTGGAAGCTAGTCAAGCAGCAGCGGCAGCATATGTGGAAGGGGTATACAAAGAAGCAGTGGGTGAGATTTTCGCTGCCGATACAAATGCGACCGCCCAGTATGTTCCTTATAGAATCAGAACGGTGAGCGGCATTAGCAGCAGTAGCACGCATAAAGAGCGCCAGAACGATCCGCGCACTTTTAACTACTGCGGGCCAGCAACCATTAAAGTGGTGCTTGATGCTACCATTCCAAAGAGTGCTTTGCCTTGGCACGATCACATCGCTAGTGCGCTTGAAGAAAACAATGTCGCGGAGCAGGACAAACAGTACGAATCAAATTGGATTTCTGCCCCTGGACATGAGGGGCCAGACCCAGGATTTGTACAAGAGTTCGGCACGTCTGGTTTTGCAATGTGCAAGTATTTGTACAATTACTATGTGGATGAGTTACCATTTGGAAAGCGTTATAACCAAGGTGCTTCAGGCCGTGGCCAACAGGGCCTTTGGAACGAAGTTGTTCGCCATGTTGATCTGAATTACACGGTGCCAACAGGAACCCATACCAATCACCTGCCAGGTTGGACTCGTGGCGCAAGTCACATCAATGCAATCATTGGCTACGACGCCGATTTTCCCAATGGACAACCCTTAGCCATGCAGGGCGTACGCTATACGGAAACGGCGGGTGTATCTCAAGGATACACGGGCGGTCAGTTTATGATCTGGCGCACGCCAGGTCAGTTCTTTGCCGCGGTTGCGGTCAACAATGTGCAATGCGTGTTAGATGCGAGTCTGCAGCCTTGAGCGTAGGTGTGCGAACAGCACTAAGCAGTGGGTAGTAAAACCATCAGTCGTATTACATCTCCGCCTGCTTAGAAATGAACCCGGGCGGATAGTCAAAGGGTATGAGTACCCTTTGACTATCCGTCAAGCAAAGAAGGTGACTTTTGATGACCAACACAAATCGCATTGTAAATTTGCTCAGTAGTGCTGTAGTGATATTTCTTGCTGCGACAGCATGCTCTGTAGCAAATGATGTCAATGAGAGAACAGCTTTAATTGACGCAACACCACGCGTATCTGCCACATCTGTCGCAGCCACTTTAGAAATACCTGTGGCTATGCCAACAGCAACAGAGTCAATGCCGACAGCGAAAGCGACTCAAGCAAACTTATCATCTTCAGAAAGTGCGTCCGCTATAGAACAAACAGATAAATTAATCGAGCCAACGCCCGGCGTTTTCTCGGTAGGAGAAACTCAGCATTTGCAGTTGCCGCGCCCTTTGGCTTCATTGGGTTCTGCGCCTGGTGTAGAGAGTGACGGAAAGTATATTTACTGGGAACTAATCAATTCAGGCGATATTTATCGTTACCCGCTTGATCATGGGGAAATTGAAATTTTTGCTACAACATCATTCGAGCACGTAGCCCCCTCACAACCAGGTGAAGTGCCGTTTGGCGTTATGACCGACATCACTATAGGAGAAGATTGGCTTATAGTAGCTGACTCGAAGGCATCCTCGCTTGCTACCCCTTTTAAACTCAAGGCGATCAATCTCCAAGACAAGACAGAAAAGCTAATCGACAGCTCGGAGGAGGCGACGCCCATTTTTGCCTTTGCTGTGTCAAGGAATAGCGTCGTATGGACACGACTGCATTATCATGAGGATGAGAACTGTCAGGTCGAGAGCGTGCTGACAGTGATGAACCTTGAGACCGATGAACGCCGCGAATTGGATCGAATTTGCGCGGACGATAATTACCGCTGGGGATACCTTTCAGGTATCGGCATTTCAGAGGATAAGGTAATTGTTGTTAAACAGTTTTCTGATGTTCAAGGTGGCGGCATAGAAGTTCATCTGTTCGACCTTGCTACGGGTCAATCTCAAACGATTTCCAGGGATGATGGACGAAAATTTGGCCCCACGATTAGCGGAGCATGGACAGCATGGGTAGGCTACCCGAACGAGGAAGAAATGGGGCCGGAGAGTCCTCCCTACACTGTTCTATACAACTGGCAGACGGGTGAGTATCGAGAACTGCATCCCGACTACGAATTTGGGTTAGATGAACCTTTTATTGAGCAAGGTCGCTGGCTCTACTGGGACGATCTCGGCAGCACGCCGTGGCAGCTTGTCTATGATTTGGAAACGGGCGAGGAAGTTCGATTTCCTACAAATGCCGATAACTTTAATGATGGTTTCGTAGATGATTGGCAGATTCGAGGCAACACAATTATCTGGAGCAAGTCGAAGTTGAACGGTGAGATGGACCCATCTGATGATGATGTCTACCTCTATTGGAAAACCGGCGCTGACCTCAACACTTTACTAACTCAAGAAGCAGCCGAGTAGAGTTGCATGCAAAAATAACCGGCGCTGCCCAAAACAAGTTGGGCAGCGCCGGTTATTTTGCGCTTGAATTTAACTATGCGTGCCGGTCTGTGTTTTAAACACAGACCCCCCTACACCACCCACCCTCATGCTATGCATCAATCGCCGCAATCGTCAATACGTTCACGATGTCGCGCACGTTCGCGCCGGTGGCGAGCAGGTGGATCGGCTTTTCCATGCCGACCAGGATCGGGCCGATCGCTTCGGCGTTGCTCAGCCACAGCCGCCCCACGATCAGCGAAAAGGGCAAGGCTCCGCAGAGGAGGGCGAAGGTCGGCCAGAGGAGCAGGGACAAGTTGGCATGGTTCGTTGTAAAAAATTCACGAATGACAAATGGGCGCTTGATCGTCTACCCATTCATCAATCTTCAATTATCCTCCTCCACCCCAGCACAACAAACGCCCCCATCGCCACCCCACCAACCAGCGCCGGGCCCGGCTGCCCCCACAAAATAAGCTGACCGCTCAGCTGCAGCGCCCAGGTGATCGTGTAAATCAGCAAGAGCGGGCGCGCGGGCACGGTCGGCGGCTGCACGAGCGCCGTGAGCAGCGAGGCGCCGAGCCACCAACCAAAGAAGTTGAGCCAGGGAATGCCAAAATAACCGCCCAGCCAGCCGTCGTGCGCGGCCCACGTCCAAAAGCCCCAGCCGACCATCTGCGGGTCCAGAAACAGATCCCAGGCCATGAAGGCGAGTCCGCTGACAAGAATAAAACGCCATCGATGAGTCAGAAATTTAACGCAGAGGCGCAAAGACGCGCGGAGCGGTCTCTTGCCTGCAATAATCTTTCGCCGACTACCTGTAATCTGCGCAGCTGCAACTTGTGTATCTGCAACCTGCCCCTCTGTTATCAGCTGCGCGACGGCCCACGCCGGCGGCAGCATCATCAGCCAGGCGATGGGGATGACGAGCGGCACGTGGCCGATCTGCGGCTGGAGCGCGTCGGTGTAGGCGTAGACGCCAAAGGGCCAGCCCGTGGTGCTGCCGACGCGCTCGATGGCCCACGAGCCGACGCCGATCACCACCACGGCGTAGAGCACGCGCGCCGTGCCCCAGGGCGGCCCCAGCAGGCTCACCACTGTCGCCGCGAGCAGGAAGCTGGTGAAGATGATCGCCAGCGGCAGCGCCGGATCGCCCACCGTCCAGCGCAGCACGGGCACGCTGATCATCGCCAGCAGCCAGGCGACCAGCAGCAGCACGGGCAGGCGCAGGCGCGGCGCGGCGGGCTGGGAGAAGAGGCGAAAGACGGTGTTCATAAGGTAAAACGAAGCGCTGCTTCGTTCCTGATAATCCTCGAATGGTGGTGGTTGAACAACCCATGTGCTTGGCCGAGCGGGGGCGAAGCAGCGCTTCGCGTTACAGCGAGCGCGCAAAGTCCTGCACTGCCTCTTCGATCCGCGGCCAGCCGCCCTCGCGCACAATCGTCAGCTGGTGATCGGCCTCCACCTCGACAAAGTCGCGCAGCGCCGGAATGCGCTCGGCCAGCGCACGCGCCAGCGCCGGGGCGACCACGTCGTCCCGCATGCCCTGGATGACGAGCGTGGGCGCGGTGATGTGCGGCGCGGCGCGGTAGCCGAGCTGGCCCGCGCGCCGAATTTCGCCGAGCGCGCTGGTCGGCAGCGAAATTTGGTTTAGCATGAGCTCCGTCTGCGGATCGTCCGGATCGGCGTCGGGCATGACGCGCAGCAGCTCGCGGCGCACCTGCGGGTCGCTCAGCCTGGCGTTTCGAAAGGGGCGCAGCTGGCGCAAAAAGAGCTTGGCCACGGGGTAGATCGCGTCCAGCCAGCGATGCTGCACGCGCCAAAACGGAGCCAGCAGCAGCAGCCCATCGGGCGACGGCACTTCGGCGGCCACTTGGAGCGAGAGCGCGCCACCCATCGAGAGGCCGACCAACAGCACGGTTTCGTGCGTGGCTTGCAGCTCGCGCAGGGCGTCGCGCACGCAGTCGCGCCAGTTGGCTTGCGTGTAGTTTGCCAGCTCTTCGCTCTGCACGCCAAAGCCGGGCAGCAGCGGCCCGTGGGTCGACCAGCCGTCGGCGCGTAGAATTTCAGCCACGGGGCGCACCTCGGCGGGCGTGCCGGGGAAGCCGTGGATCAGCAGTGCCGCGCGGGTTGAGCTGTCGACGCGCCAGAAAAAGGGCTGGTGTTCGGGCGTGCTGTAGGGTTGGGGTTGGGACATGGGTTGCTAGAAAATGTGACAACCACGGGCCGCTGCCTGAAAGGGTCAACCGTGATGCCTTGGCCCGTGACGGTCACGCTTGGCTTACTCTTCCGGTGCAAACAACGTAACGCTTTCTAACGCCGCCTCGAACTCGCCAGCGACGGACGCCTCCCACTGCGCGGCGGGCGCCTGGGCGAGGGCCGTAAAGCCCTGCTGCTCCGTGGCGACAAAGATGACGCGGCCCAGCAGTACCTGCCCCTCGACCTCGATGCGCCAATCTGCCGCCACCCCTTCAACGCCGCTCACCACCGCCGACACTGGCTCGCCGACCGTTTCCGCTGCTGCATCTTGCGCCACCTGCTCGGCAAAGGCCGCGTAAAGCTGACCCGCCGTCAGCCGCTCGACGTTGGGGCCACCGCTGAGGACAAGGCGCGCGTGGGCCAGCGGCGCATCGACGTAGCCCGGCGCGGTGAGCGCGACGGTGCGCGGGCCGGGCTGCGTGGCTTCGTAACCCAACGGGGGGCGGAAGGCAAAGCCGCCGGGGTCGACGCGCTGCTCGTCGCCCAGCTCCGCGGCGGACGTGGGCGTGGCCGTCGGTACGGGCGTGGAGCTGGGCGACGGCGTGGCCGTGGGCAGCGGCGTCGCGCTGGGGGGGGCGGTGGGCGCGGGAAGCGGCGTTGGCGTGGTGGTGGCCCGCCCGCGACCGCAGCTAGCTGCCAGCAGCATCAACCCCGCTCCCAACAAAATCACCCAAAGCCAGCGCCGCCCACCCAAGCGCCACCAGGAGAAATGCCGCTGCGAAAAATGCCGCTGTAAAAAACAACCCATGCTGCGCCTAGCGCGTATCGCCATCGCCGCGAATGACGCCGCGCTCGAGGCGTGAAGAGAGCTTGTCGATGTTGTGCGCGGCGACGTCGGCCAGCGAGAGATCGAGCTCGGTGCAAATTTGGGCGAGATACCAGAGCACGTCGCCCAGCTCGCCCTTGAGCGCTTCGCGGTCGGCGTCGCTGATTTCGCCGTTGTGGTCGCGGAAAATCTTTTTGATTTTCCCCGCGACTTCGCCCGCCTCGTTGGCGAGGCCGAGCGTGGGGTAGACGATGGGGTGGTCGGTGTGGATCAGGTTCCAGGTTTGGCGCGATTGGCTCTGATAGCTGTCGAAATCTTGGGTAGTCATGAGAAAGGTTAGCCAGCTTTGATGGGCTTGGGTTTGATAGCGGTTGAAGTACGTCGATGGGCATCGTTGGCTGAATTTTGACAGCTGCTACCGTCCCTGAGTCGCTTTAGGCAGATTGCGCAGATTTCGCTGGCTTGGCAACGGCGCTCAACGCGTTGATCAGCGCGCGCGGGGCGCGGGCTTGGCTCTCGCGCGCCAGCACAAGCGTCATCCCGAAGACGACGAGCGTGTTGGTGAGCAGGAAGAAGAGAATTTCTTCGATGGGCAGGTTGCCAACCAGCAGCCCCGTCGACTGGGCGGGGTTGATGGTCCACGTGCCAGCGCCAATGGCGATGGCGTCGCCCACGCAGAGGTAGATCGTCGTCGGTATCAGGGCCCAGAAGACGAGGCGTCGATGGCGCCACAGAATATCCGCGCCAAAGCCGAGCTGAAGCAGAACCGGCGGCAGCGCCCACACGAGTTCGAGCGCGAGGTAGGTGCCGGGCTGCCAGCGCGAAATCAGCAGGAAAACCGAGCCGAGCCACACAAGAAAAATCGGAACAAAAGCGAAAAATCGTAGACGAGTAGAAGATTGATCGGGTACCCAGTCTTCACTCATCAATCTTTCTCTTCTCATCAGCCACACCAGCCACAGCCCCGTCATAATCGTTTGCAGCACAAAAAACGTATACTCCTCAATCGGTACCCAGCCGAGCACAATGCCCGTGACCAATTCGGGATCATACCACCAGACGCGGGTGGCGACGAGGTAGTTATCCCACGGCGTGGTGTAGAGAATGGCGACGACCACGTGCGCGGCGATGACGACCAGCGGCGGCCAGGCGTTGAGCGCGGCGGGCTGCGAGCGACCGCGCCGCCTGTCCCACCACGTGAGGGCGATGAGTATGGCGAGGGGCGGCAGGAGAAAGCGAGCGAGAAAGCCAAAGTAGGTCATGATTCAAGTTTTGCCAATTCTTCGCCCGGTCGATAGGTGCGGGCGAATTCGTGTAAGCGTTCCAGTTGGGAGTCCGTGGGGCGTACGAAGGGGCGCACGTTGCGCACCCGCTGCCACGCTTCCTCCGGCGACAACCCCTGCGCCACAAAGTGTGCCGCCGCCATGGTTGGCCCGCGGCCCAGCCCCTCCCAGCAGTGGATGTAGACCAGCCCGCCGCGCGCCGCTTCCTCGCGGATAAAGTCGACGCCTTCGCTCAAATGTTGCAGCAAGGGTGCTTCGTTGTCGTCGGTGGGCAGGTGCAGGTAGCGCACGCGACCGTCGCCCGTGCCAAAGTCGACGAGCCGCTCGTAATCATATTCGCTGCGCATGTTGATGACGCCCGTCACGCCCGCGGCAAAGAGCCGTCGCCAGCCGTCGTGCTGGGGCTGCCCACCGAGCCAGATCTGCTCGTTGATGCGGCTAAAGCGCGCCAGCGGACCGCCGCTTTGCCAGCGCGCAAACTTGTCCACGCCCGCCCAAAAGGTCAGCACGGGACCCTGTCGCCGCAGATGCTGGGCCAGTCGCTTGAGTTCGATAAAGATGCTCATGTGACGCTGTCGTTTCACGGCGCGCAGTGACCCGGCGCGCCCGTTCACATAAAGTAAAGTTGCGTCGAGAACAGGAGTTTGAGGAGCCAGTGACAGACCCTTAGACCGCGAACTCTTGCTTTCATTTTGCACGCACTTTAGGTATCAAGGTAAGCGCAAAAAGACGAACTTGGCTGGGCAAGTTGTCTGGTTAATCCCCTCCCAGCCTCCCCCAGCTTGGGGGAGGAGCCGATGCTTCGTCGACCCAGCCGCGGCTCCCTCCCCAGGTTGGGCGAGGGCCGGGGTGAGGTAACCAGACAATCTACCCGGGTGGCCTGCCTTTTCGATATTTATATGCCCTTGGCTTGATACAGACGAGACCCGGCGCGTCCAGCCATTACACATCCATATCCCCGCCCGGCACGACGACCCGCAGCGCGCCCGGTACGATCTCCACCTCGATGGGCCAGAGCGCTTCGATCTCTTCTCCATCACACGAGGCAATCTGCGGCTGCGTCGCGCTGATGTGCACGCGACAACCGGTGAACGAGCGCAGCGCATAGTTCTGCCGCTCGCGCACGGAGGCGGACGAAACGCCCAAGAGCGTTTGCGGCAGCAGGCTGCGCAGCGTGTGCAGCAGCAGCAGCGCAACCGCCGCCAAGTTGGCGCGCTGCACCACGAGCACGTTGAGCGCGCCGTCGGCCACGTCGATTTCGGGCAGCACCTGCAATCCGGGCAGCCCCACGTTGCCGGAGTTGGTGACGAGGCAGCTCACGCCGCGCACGACCTGGGTTTGCCCGTCGATCTCCAGGCGGTAGCTCACGGTTTGCAGCTGTCGCGTCGCCCGCAGCGCCGTCACGAGGTAGGCCCAGCGGCCAAAGCGCTCCTTGATGGGCTTGGCCGCCAGCACGGAAGTCGCCGCCTCCCAGCCGATGCTGAGGCGCAGCAAAAAATGGCGCTCCTGCTCGCCCGCCGTGGCGCGCCCCACATCGACCGTGCGCACGACGCTTGATTCGTGGTTGATCAGCGCCAGCGCGGCGTGCGTCTCCGTGGGCGTCTTCATCTCGGCGGCGAAGACGTTGGCCGTGCCCTGCGGCACAATCGCCAGCGGCACGCCCGTGTTCAGCAGCGCCGCCGCCACGCTGCCGACCGTGCCGTCACCGCCGCAGGCCACCACCACGTCGGCCCCTTCGGCCACGGCTCGTTTGGCCAAATCGTAAATGGAGTGCGACTCATCGAGGTCGAGCAGCCGCCAATTGGAGCACGAATTGTCCAACCCAGCGCACAGCTCCTCCATTGGCAGCGGCTCGCGCCCGGAAGCGGGGTTGCGAATCACGTAGACATTTTGGAAGGGGGATTGGGCAAGTGCGTTCATGAAAAATTTGGGTCGACCAGCGTGTTGGCTTTGAGCAATTGGATGGCTATCTGCTCCCCCGCCACCAGCGCTTCCCCTCCAGATCGCGGCGTACCACGCCCGCCGCGTTGCGACCCGCCGCGCCCATGATGCCGCCGCCGGGGTGCGTCGATGCGCCGGTCAGGTAGAGTCCGTCGACGGGCGCGCGGTAGTTGCCCATGGTGATCGCCGGGCGCAGCATAAACATCTGGTCGATCGACATCTCCAGGTGCATCACGTTGCCGCGCAGCAGCCCCAGCTCGCGCTCCAGATAGAGCGGGTGCTCGACCAAGCGCCCGGTGATCGATCCCGGCACGTTGGGCGCGTACTGCGCCAGCGTCTCGACCATGCGGTCCGCCACCCGATCGCCGATCTCGTCCCACGAGCGGCTGCCGTATTCGTTGTCGGCCAGTTTGTATGGGTAATACTGCCCCCAGATAAAGAGGACGTGCTTGCCCTCGGGCGCGAGCGTGGGGTCGATAGCCGAAAAAGTCATGGCGATCAGGGCCGGATCGCGCGAGGGGATGCCGCCCAGGTAGTCGCCGTAGGCGCGCTCGAGATAGTCGAGCGAAGGGCAGACAAACTGCATGGCGCGGTGCTGCGGGCCGGGCACGCCGCCAGGAATATCACTTGGGGATGAAGGCAGGGCGGTGTAGTTTGGCAGTTCATCCACGGCGCAGCGCACCATCATGCCAAAGCCGTTGCCGATGCGTGAATTAGCCATCAGGTTGCGCGCCGAGGGCGGCAGCGCCGCAGCTGGCGATGAGCCATTTTGCGGGCCGCGTTCCAGCATCCGCATCGTTGTGTGCACGTGCGCGCCGGAGACGACAGCCCGCGCCGTCACCGTTATGCCGCCGCTGGTGACCGCGCCCACGGCTCGCCCGTTCTCGGTCAAAATACGCTCGACGGGTGCGCCGCAGATGATTTGTCCACCGTGCGCCTGGATCATCCTCGCCAGCGACTGCGTCAGCTCGCCGGAGCCGCCGCGCGGGCGCTTCATGCCGCTCTGGTGGTACATCGGCTGCCAGAGCGCAAAGGGCGCGGAGATGGGCTCGCCGGGCGGCGGGCCGGATTGGGCGGCCATCCAGCCCACGGCGGCGGCAACGCGCTCGTCCACAAAGGTGTTGCGCAACACCTGGCCATAGCTGCGCAGAATGTCGCTCAGCCGCTCAAAGCGCTCCTCGCCCTTGCTCGTACGCCAGATGAGATTTTTGAAGAGATTGCCAGCCGTCGGCGGCGAGAGAAAGCTGTTGACCATGCCCTTCGCCAGCGGCGTCCAGCGCTCGATAAAGCGGCGGTAGTTGTCGGCGTCCACCGGTGAAATGGCGGCGATGGAGTCGCACGTTTTATCAAGATCGCGGTAGATGGTAAGGTGGCTGCCGTCGGGAAAGGGGGCAAAAAAGAGCGGATCAACGTCGAGATACTCCAGCCCGTACTCGGCCAGCCGCAAATCCTCGATGATCGGCGTGTGGTGGATCAGGATGTGGGCCGAGCCGCCGAGATCAAAGTGGTAGCCGGGCAGAATTTCCTCGGTCACCACCGCGCCGCCGACTTTGTGCCGCCGCTCGAGCAGGATGACTTTGTGACCGGCTTGGGCCAAATAGCCCGCGCAGACCAGTGCATTGTGGCCGGCGCCAATGAGGAGAACGTCGCAATCGGGCATGGGAGTGTGGTGTGTAGTGCTTATTGCTTGATTCGTGGTGGACGGCGCCACCTGCTACTGTCTCGAACTGCGCGCAGTGTAACACACGTGTAGTAAATTGTCCGTGCGCAGGTTCCTGTTCGTGGGAAATTTGTAGTAAGCTATGAGCAGATTTGGGGAGTACAATTGCGGAGTGAGCATTCTCAAATGCGAACGGTTCGACGAAGAAACTTGGCAAGGCCGAATAGAATCTGGGCGCTTGCGCTCCTTGGCGTGGTGGCGTGGCTGCTCGCTGCCTGTGCGACAGCGCCGCGCGACGGCGCCGACGCATCGTCCACGCTCACCGTCTTTGCCGCCAGTTCGCTAACGGACGCCTTCACCGAATTGGCCGAGACGGTTGAATCACAAAATCCCGGCGTGGCGGTACAGCTCAATTTTGCGGGGTCGTCGCAGCTGGCGGCGCAGCTGAGCGAAGGGGTGACAGCGGACGTTTTTGCCTCGGCCAATTCGGCGCAGATGCAGGCCGTGGTCGAGGCGCAGCGGGTGGAGGCGAATGCGGTTCAGCCATTTGCCTCCAATCGCTTGACCGTGATCGTGCCCGCGGACAACCCGGCTGGGATTGAGACGTTTGTGGATTTGGCACAGCCGGGTACGCAGGTGATCCTTGCTGCCGAAGGCGTGCCCGTGCGTGATTACACGGACAAACTCCTAGCTGCCCAACCGGCGGCGTTCCAAACGCAATTTTACGCCAACCTCGTCTCCGCAGAGGCGAACGTGCGCCAGGTCGTGGCCAAAATTGCCTTGGGCGAAGCGGATGCGGGCGTTGTCTACACGTCGGACGTAACGTCGGACATCGCGGGTCGCGTTCAGCAAATCGCAATTCCCAATACGCAAAACGTCATTGCCACCTATCCCATCGCTCCCCTGGTCGACGCGCCACAGCCGGCGCTGGCCCAGCGCTTTATTGACTTTGTCCTCAGCGAAGATGGCCAGGCGATTCTGTCGCGCCGGGGCTTTGGGCCACCAAGCGCGCCGTGAGTTGCTTGCTCTGGGAAGGAGTAAAATTGATCTGCGAAGAGCACGAAGGAGCACCAAGGAAGAGGGTCGCTGAACAACCTTCGTGGCTCTTCGCGCCCTTTGTGTCTCGCCTCTTCCGCCCCGGACAAACTGACGAATGAAGTTGACTTCAACCAAGCGGCGAACGGGATTGGGCTTGTGGCGGGAACGCCTTCAACAATTGCTGATTGCCGCGCTCGCGGTTGTCATGGTGCTCTTTTTGATCGTGCCGCTCGTTTCGCTGATATGGCGAGCGGCCACGCTGGAGGGCAACCTGGCTCCCAGCGGTTCCCCGCTCTTTTCGGCTCTCGCGCTCAGCCTCGGCACAACTGGCGCAACCGTCGGGCTGACGCTGCTCTTCGGCACGCCGCTGGCCTATGGGCTGGCCCGCCGCTCCTTCCCGCTCAAGCGGCTGCTGACCACGCTAATCGAGCTGCCGATTGTGATGCCGCCCGTCGTGGCCGGCTTGGCGCTGCTCTCCACCTTTGGGCGACGGGGCCTGCTCGGCGCGCCCCTGGCCGAAATCAACCTGACGATTCCCTTTACGGCGGCGGCCGTGGTGCTGGCCCAGCTCTTTGTCGCCTCGCCCTTCTACATTCGCGCTGCACAAAGCCGCTTTGAATCGCTGCCGCGCGCTTACGAAGAGGCCGCCGCCGTCGACGGTGCGAGCGCTTGGCAAGTTTTCTGGTACGTCACCCTGCCGCAGAGCACGCGCGCCCTGCTCGCCGGGTTGATTTTGACGTGGGCGCGCGCCCTCGGTGAATTTGGCGCGACGATCTTGTTTGCGGGCAATCTCCAGGGGCGCACGCAGACGATGCCGCTGCTCGTTTACGGCGCGCTCGAACGCGACCTGCGCACGACCTTTGTCGCAGCGCTGATTTTGCTGGGGCTGGCGATCGTCGCCTTTACGCTGACGCGCTGGCTGGCGGGCACAGAGGATGAACAACCAAGAAGGTAACCCATGCCCTACACGATTGGCGTCATGAAGATGGCCGTTGAGCGGCCCGACAGCGCGTTTGATCAACGCGTGGCGCGATCCACCGATCAGCTGCGCCAGGCGCTGGCGGGCGACCTCGACCTCACGGTTAGCCTGAGCGAGTTCAAAGGCCCCCACCTCACGCCGCAGGGGGGAACCTACGCGCCGCTGGACTTTTTGCAGATCGGCGTCTCCGAGAAGCTGGAGCGCTCGATTGATTTCCTGCTGATCGTCACCGATGTCGACCTGACTTCCGCGACGCTGGCCTACACGCTGGCGCTGCCCAGCCAGCTTACCAACGTCGGCATCATCTCCGTCAAGCGGCTCGACCCGGCCTTCTGGGGCGAGCCGGCGGACGAGGCGCGCACCGAGCAGCGGCTGCTCTCGCTGCTGCTGCACACCTTTGGCCACCTGCTCAACCTGCCGCACGATCCCAATCCGCACAACGCCATGTTTGATTTCCAGATCATGGAAGACCTGGACAAAATGAGCGACATTTCCGCTGCGCAGCGGCCGGCCATGCGGCAGAACCTGCCGCGCGAGGCCCACAACCAGATCGAGCAGGGCGCTCGCTGGCGCTTTCGGCTGGCACAGATCGCGCGCAACGGACGCACGATAGCGGTTAACGTGCTGCGCGCCAACCCGCTCAATCTCGTCACCCGCCTGCCCACCATGCTCACGGCCACCCTCTCGATCACCATCGCCCTCTTTTTCAACGCCGACATCTGGGACCTCTCCTCCACCGTGGGCACGGCGCAGCTCGTGATCTTTTCCCTCGTCGCCATCAGCGGCGCGACGCTCGTACTCTACCGCGCCTTTGCCATCGGCGTCGTGCTTGATCGCCAGCGCCGCCTCTCCGAGTCCGCCGTCGTCACCCAAGCGGTGACGGTCTTGAGCTTGCTCTCCACGATCCTTCTCGTCTACATCGGCCTCTTTGCCCTCTCCCAGCTCAGCATCACCCTGATCTTCCCGCAGAGCCTCATGCGCACCTGGACCACCGTCGATCCGGCTACCGGGCTGGCCGAGCACCTCAAGCTCAGCTCTTTCCTCGCCGCCTTTGGCGTGCTCGCTGGCTCGCTCGGCGGTCAGGCGGACAGCAAGCAGGTCGTGCGCAGCGTCTTGTTTGTGGATGAAGAGACGTAAGATTTTGATGCGCCCCGCTCACTCGCTCTCCATAATTTCGATACGGCCCAAGCGCACACCTTCCCCGCTGGCAGGCAGCTGCTCGCCGTTTGGCTGATAGAGCCCCGTCCACAATTCATACGTCCCCGGTGCTAGATCGGCAGGCAGCGCGATCTGGTATTCATCCAGGATGCGCCAGCCCGCCCGCCAGCGCGTCGTGGGCAAGCTGCCGTTGCCTGGTCGCCCATCCTGCCCGGCAACGCGCCCGCCACCCAGCCTGCGTACGTGCGTGAAGACGGTCCAGTCGGCGGCGGGCGCGTCCGCGACGAGCCAGCGCAGTTGGAGGTATAGAACCTCGTCGGCGCGCAGCGTCTCCGGCTGCACGTCGTAGCCGACGAGCGCGATGCCGTCGCCCAGCGTTGCATCCAGCGTTTGCTCTGGCGACCACGCAAATTCGCTGTCCGCTGGTCGCGTGTAGAAGCGGGCGTAAACGTTGCCCGCGGCGTCCAAAAATTCACGCTCGATAAATGCATCGGGCAGCGCACCAGGCAGGAGCAGCGACGTGCGAAAGTCCTCGTGCTCGATCACGGCATAAAGCTCGGCCTGGCCGGGCGGCTCGGCGGCGAGCGGAAAGATGTGGCGACCGTCGAAGGAAACGGGCGCGCTGGAGGAATCGAGCGGGTGGCCGCGTTGGGTTTGCCAAGCAAAGGCCAGCGTTGGGTGGGCCATGTCGCGGGGCGTCAGGAAAATCGGCGTGCCCGGCGGCTGGTCGGCGAGGGCGTGGCCGAGCTGCCAGAGTCCTTCGTCAAAGGCGTAGTAGAGCACGGGCAGCCCGGCCCAGCGGTTAAAGTAGTTGTGGCTTTCAAGAAGGCCGCCGCCGAGCAGCAGAAGAATGGCGAGCAGGTGCGAGGAGAGGTACACCACCACGTTATTGGGTCGCGTACGGGCACGCCATGGCGTGCCCGTACGCGACCCAACAGTGCCCAGCTGCCACAGCCAATCCAGCCCCAAGCCACACAGCAGCGCCGTTGGCGCGGCGGCGCCGAGCACGCGGTGAAAGTGCGGTGCGTATTCGCTGGCGACGCCGGGCAGCAGCAGCCCAGCCAAGCCGATCAGCGGCAGGGAGAAGGCCACCGAATTTTTTGCTGGGCGAATGCCCCAGAGGCAGCGGGCGAGGCCGAGATAGAACAAAATGGCCAGCGGCCACGACAGGGCGGGCGCGCCGGGGAGGTTGCGGCGCGGATCGGGATCGCCGGGCTGGCCGAAGGGGCCAAGCGCCGGGCCAAACATGCGCGCCGTTTTGGCCACGTTGCCGAGCAGCGTGCCGTCCGCGGGGCTGGCCGTTGCGCCGACGATGTTGACCTGCTGGAGACGCGTGGTGAACAGGTCGGGGTTGTTGAGGAAGAACCAGGCCAGCGGCGCGACCAGCAGGGTCGCCACGAGCGCGGCCAGCAGCGGCCCGCGCAGCCCTTTGGCAACCGCGTTCCAGGACTGACCTTCTGTTCGCGTAGCCACAAACAGCAGGTGCAGCACGATCAGCACCATCAGCAGCGGAATGATCCATGCGCCGCGGTAGGTGTACATCCCCAAGCCAAGCGCCAGCCCGCTGCCCGCAAAGGCCAGCCAGCTTCCGGTGCGCCAGCCGCGCAGCAGCAGCCACGTCGACAGCGTCCACACCAGCGGCACGTAGATCGGCTCAATCGCCATGCGGCTAAAATGGATGTGCCAGCGCATGAGGGCAAGGGTGGCGGCGGCGAAAAGAGGGAAGAGGGGAGAAAGAGCCCACCCCCAAGCTCCCTCCCCGCGCGCGGGGAGGGAGCTTCCAAAGCCTCGTTGATGACGAACCGACGCTGGGGGGGTGGGGTCGACTGCCCCAGAATTAAGGGCTGTGGCTGCAGCGGGATCGCCGCTCGCTTTGTTGTGGCTCGGTAGCAACCGCCGCATCTCCCCGGCCAGCCCGTACAGCGACAGCACCGTCAGCACGCCCACCGCTGCCGACGTGGTGCGCATGGCGACGGGGCCTGCTGCACCGCCGAATTGCTCGGCTAGCCAGAAGGTAGCAACGTTAAGGTAAGCGTTGGCGGGCAGCGGCCCAAAGTTGCCGCGCAGAAAAAAGGGGTGGTAATCTGGCTCGGTGAGGATGCGCCACGCTTCGAGGCCCTGGTAGGATTCGTCGAGGTGGAAGCCGGGGGGCAGCGTGTCGAGCCGCCAGAGGCGGAGAGCGGCGGCCAGCAGCGCCATAAAAATGAATGCTGCGAGCGGCCAGAAGGAATTACGCGTCACAAAAAGAATAGTTGCTGATTGACAAACCGCGTCATATTACATACGATATGAGCATGATGCGATTTGTGTTGGATACAGATGTAGTTGTTGCCGCGCTAAGAAGTCCTTCAGGGGCGTCGGCGGCAATTCTTGCCGAGGCGGAGCGCGGACGAGTACGGCTGCTTACTAGCGTCGCTTTGGCGTTGGAATACGAGGCCAAGTGTGCCCTCCCGCAGCATTATCTTGCTGCTGGCATTATGTATACCGACGCGCTAAATTTTGTCGACGCGATTACTGCTCTGTCGGAACAGGTGACATTACGCTATCTCTGGCGTCCACAACTACGCGATCCCAATGATGAAATGGTGCTTGAAACGGCCATCAATAGCGAGGCCGATGGAATTGTAACTTTTAATCTTTGTGACTATGGTCAGGCCCCTCAGAAATTTGGTTTAGATTTGTTACTGTCTTCACAGGCTATTTGGAGAATACGTTCATGAGTAAAGCAGCAACGTACGCCCTGCGGTTGCCCGTATCGTTGAAAGAAGCGGTGGCTAAAGTAGCCGAGCGTGATGGAACCAGCATGAATCAATTTATCACCCTGGCCGTGGCCGAAAAGCTATCCGCTATGGAGACCGCACGATTTTTTGAAGAGCGTGCCGCCCGCGTCGATAGGGAGGCATTTCGCGATCTTCTCGCACGCGAGGGCGGAGAGTCTCCCCGAGCGGGCGATGAAATGCCAGAGTAAGACAAACAATCCGCGTCCCCGGTACGCGCCGAACCCGATAGGGAAGACGAAGCAGCGTGTGGCGAGTGCCGGGGACGCTCCGCGGTGAACCTATTCCCCCGCCACCCACCTCGCGTAGACGCCGCTCGGCAGCTGTCGCTCGCGGCTGTCGACAATCGTCATCTCGCCCTCTTCGATGCTGCCCCGGCGGTGACTCAGCACGCTCGTCAACTGGTTGCGCAGCGTGAGCGGGGTAAAGCCGGGCGTGTGGCAGCTGTAGAGGACGAAGAGCGCATCATCCGCCAAGATTTCGGTGCAGGCCTCCAGCAGCGGCAGCAGGTCCCTCTCGATTTTGAAGACTTCGCCCTTGGGCCCGCGCCCAAACGAGGGCGGATCGAGAATGATGCCCTGGTAGATGTGGTTGCGGCGACCCTCGCGCTTGACGTACTTGAGCGCGTCGTCCACCAGCCAGCGAATGGGCCGCTCATCCAGGTGCGATTGTTTGGCGTTGTCCCGCGCCCAGTCGACGACGCCCTTGGCCGCATCGAGGTGGACGAGGTGCGCGCCCGCCTGCGAGGCGGCGAGCGTGCTGCCGCCGGTGTAGGCAAAGAGGTTGAGCACGTTTAAGTTGCGGTCGTTGGTGGCGCGCATCCGGCTGCGGATCAGGTCGCGCATCCACTGCCAGTTATCTTGCTGCTCGGCAAAGAGGCCGAGGTGGCCAAAATCGGTCAGCTTAATTTCAAGCGAGAGATTGTCAAACAGAATGGGAAAGCTGCGCGGGATATCATTGCGCCAATCCCACTTGCCGCGCCCGCTCTCGCTTTCGTCATCGTCGCGGCCCTTGCCGCGGCGGTAGATCGCATCGGCCTGCCTCCACGCCGAGGACGGCAGCTGCGGCGACCAAATGGCCTGCGGCGCGGGGCGGATCAGCGTGTAGTCGCCGACGCGCTCCAATTTTTGTTCATTGCCCGAATCGAGCAGTTGGTATTCGCTCATAAGGTTACCTTCACTAAATTTTGAGTTGAGTGTAGCATAGCGGCAACGCTTTTCTCAAGAATTCTCATCAAGCGAAGGATGAACCTCGTGACTGATTCTCCCCACCAAATCCACCACATCGAACGCCTCGCCTTCAACGCGTGGCCCGCGCGCAAAGTCGAGCCGCTGCAAGGCTGGCGGCTGCGCGCGAGCGACGGCGTCACTAGCCGCGCCAACTCCGTCTGGCCCAATGCTTGGCAGGTTGACCAGCCGCTTGGTAAACAAATCGAGCAGGTCGAGCAATTCTACCGCAGCCGCAATCTGCCGCCGCAGTTTCAGCTCTCCCCCGCCGCCCAGCCCGCCGACCTCGACGCCGCGCTGATTGCTCGCGGCTACGAACACCACTCGTCCACGCTCGTCCAAACCGCCCCGCTCACCGACATCCTGCGCGCGACGCCCGGTCTGCGCACCAACCCCACCTTTACCCTCGAAGTCGCCGAGGGCTGGGATGCCGACAGCGAGCGCGACTGGTTTGCCGTCTATCAGGAGGTGGGCGGTTATGACGAGCGCGCGGCCAGCGAGCGCCGCGCCGTCATCCAGCGGTTGAGCCAACGGGCCGAGCCGCCGCTGGCGCTGGTCACGCTGCGGCTGGAGGACGCGCCCGCCGCCGTGGGGCTGGGCGTGGTCGAAGCGGGGTGGGTGGGCCTCTTTTGCATGGCGACTTTGCCCAGCGCACGGCGGCGAGGCGCGGCCACGGCGCTGCTGCGCACGCTCGCCATCTGGGCGCAGATGCAAGAGGTCACCAGTGCTTACCTACAGGTGGAGGCAGAAAATCGGGCGGCGCAGGCGCTTTACGAGCGCGTGGGCTTTGCCACGCTCTATTCCTATCACTACCGAGCCCAGAGGTAGCAGCACTTCTTTGTGCAATATATGTACCTCTATTTGTGACGGCTCCTGTATCGCAACGGGATAAGTTGATACACAACAGGTTCTTTGGCGTTGCTATACTTAAATCACACCGCAGACTGTAAAACTAGACAAATGTTTACGAAAGTTCTAGCCGCATTAAGACTCACCGTTGCCAAACGGTACTCGAAATGATGCGAGTTAATCAGTCGCGCGGATCGATAATTTAAAGCAACATCAGGAACAAAAGGAGCTTCAATGAATTTTGTACAACTAAAACAGAAGAGCGTGCTCTTCGTCGCGCTGCTGATGGCGATTTCGCTGATCGTGACGGCCTGCGAGATATCCGATTCCGAGCCGGAAGCCGTGGTCGAGCCGGGCGTGGTTGCCGAGGATGGCGACGCCGAACTCGTCGACGAAGATGTTGTGGACGAAGACATCGACGTTACACAGACCGATGCTGTTGACTTGGGCGTTGCCGACGCCGGGGCGCTGGGCGTAGCAGACGCTGGGGAGACTTTCCTTACGGCGTCGACGCTGATCGATGCTAACTTCGAGGACGACGGCGGCGACATCCGCGGTGAGCTGGAGGATATGCTGATCGAGCTGAGCAATGGTCAGGTGCTCTTTGCGATTGCCGAATACGGCGGCATCCTTGAGTTGGGCGATAAGCAGGTGCCAATGCCGTTGAGCGCGTTCACTTGGGAAGGCGAAGGTATCCGCCCGCTGATTTTGAACTTTGACGAGCAGACGCTGGAAAGCTTCCCGGACATTGTCGACGCGTGGCCGGACTACCAGGTGCCCAACTGGGACCAGGAAGTGGTTGACTTCTGGAACTCGGCTGGCGTCAACGTGGGCTTTGACTTGCCGGAAGGTGTGACCACGGTGATGTATGCCTCGGAGCTTCAGGACTTGAGCCTGGGTGCGTACGACGACTTTGGCTACGGCGCTGCCGCCATCCAGGACATGGTTATCGATTTGTCCAACGGCACGGTGCGCTATATTTTGGTGGACTACGGCGCGGGCCTGTTTGACGACAATTTGGTTGCCGTGCCCTTTAGCGCCTTCGACGTGACCTCCTTCCAAAATGGACTGCTCGCCTTTGACGCCAACTTCGACGTGGCCGAGCTGGAGAACGCGCCGACCTTCGACCGCACGCTCTACGACGAGGGGGGCTACTACGATTCGACCTTCGACGACAACATCGAGACCTATTGGACGGACCTGGGTTATGAGGTCACGCCCAACTACGCCGTGGTCGACTAACTAAGCCTCGGTCAATTCTGTAATCAAGCGCTGATGAAAAGATTAAGCGTCAAACAGATTTGATTACATGGGGTTGCAAACAAAAATCCTCCCTCGCTCAAGCGAGAGAGGATTTTTGTTTGGAGAGATTTGATGTCATCAAGGAGTGCTTCTCGCCTTTCGGCTGTTTCAAGAAAATATGTACACAGGGGCGGTCGATTGATGGTGCACAATTAAAAATGATGCTGGCATACTCAAAATTTGGTTCTTGCGTCTCCAATACGGCCAGAAATGACCACGCATACCAACTCGCGTGTAGGCCGTGCCGGAGATGCTTACCGAGTTTATCAGCAGCCTCGGTTGGGGCCACAAGTTTGACGAGCCACGAAGGTCATCTACCATTTTAAGATTTTGCGAAAAATCTGCTGCCGACCAACGAATTGATCGAGTGGAAAGGAGAGCGTCGACTGGCTGACGGTTTACCTGGCTGTTTGGCTGGCGAAAATTCTTGTTCTCAATTTGTCGCTTTAGATATGTAACTATCCAGGGAGGGCAGCAAAAAGCTGTCAACGGATTTCCAGAATGAATTTAGCGGATTGGAGCGTGTTCAATCCTTTCTGATTTAGTCAGCCCTACCTGTTTCTGCTGGGAACGGATAACGCTGCTTGCGAATCCGTTCGATTCGTTCTCGAATCCGTTGACAGCTGAATCGTTGTTTAGATAGAGAAAGCCCTCTCACACCAAGTGTGAGAGAGCTTTCTCTACTGCACAACTTCTGTTAAAGGTCTAGCGCTTTGGCACGAACCGGGCCTCTACGCCTTCCGCCGTCTGCTCAAAGAGCAGCGGCAGGAAGAGGCGCGTCCCGGCGTCGCCCGCTTCGCCACCTTCGTACGCACCCAGGTCACACGCCGTACCAACGGGGCGAGCGACGCCGCGCTGGTCGACGTTGCCAACCGGCGGCGCGGCACAGACGGCGCTGTCGCCAGCGTCGATGGCCGGGCTGCCAGCGAGCAGCGCGTGGGTCGGTGTGGGGCCACCGTTGTCCGCCAGCGGGCCGAGCATCGGATCCGCCGTGATCGCGGCGCCACAGGTGCCGTCGCTGTCGAGGTTGAATTCGCCAATCGCGTCGACGCCCACGCAGTCAACACCCGTCGCCGAGACGTGCGCGATAATGCTGTTGAGCACGGCAAGCGTGCCGCTGTTGGCAATGCCGCCCGCAGCCGCTGCGTCCGCGGCGCTGTTGTCGAAGAACGTCACGTTGGTGACGGTGGTCGTGCCCGTGCTGTTGAGGCCGCCGCCCGTCATCGCCGCGCTGTTGCCGCTGATGGTGCTGTTGCTCACGTTGAGCGCGCCGCCGTCGTTGTAGAGCGCGCCGCCGCCGCTTTCCGCATCGCTGCCGTTGGCCTCGTTGCCGTTAAGCGTCGTCTGGTCGACCGTGAGCGTGCCGACCGCCGAATTCCAGAGACCGCCGCCTTCCGCGCCCGCCACGTTGTTGGAGACGACACTTGTCGTCACCGCAACCACGCCTGCGCCGGTGATGTGGAGTGCGCCGCCGTTGCCGGGCGCATCGCCCGTCGTGTTGCCGTCGAGCGTAACGCTGCTCAGCGTAATGCCCGTGCCCGCATTGTCCTCGATGCCGCCGCCCGCGCGGCTGGCGCTGTTGCCGGAGATCGTGCTGTCGCTCACGGCGAGCGCGCCGCCGTTGTTGAAGATGCCGCCGCCGGAGCCGGATGCGCCGTCGGCCACGTTGTCGCTGATCGTGGCATTGGCCACGGTGAGCGTGCCGCCGTTGTTGTAGAGCGCACCGCCGCCGGTGTCGGCGTCCGCGCCGCTGGCCGTGTTGCCGGTAAAGGTCGTGCCGTCCACCGACATCGTGGACGAGCCGTTCCAGAAGCCGCCGCCTTCTGCCGCCGCCGTGTTGCTGATCACCTCGCCGCCCGTGGCCGCAACCGTGCCCGCGCCCGTTACGTGTAGCGCACCGCCGTTGCCGGGGGCCGCGCCCGTGCTGTTGCCGCTAAAGTCGACGTTGGTCAACGTCACCGAGCCGACTTTGCTTTCAATGCCGCCGCCCGCGCGGTTGGCCGTGTTGTCGGAAAGCGTGCTGTTGGTAATCGTCAACGTGCCTTCGTTGTTGAGCACACCGCCGCCGGAGCCAGCTGCGCCGTTGGCCGCGTTGCCGTCCAGGGTGACGCCGCCCAGGGTGAGCGTGCCGCCGTCGTTGTAAACGCCGCCGCCGCCCTGATCGGCATCCGCACCGCTGGCCGTGTTGCCGCTAATTTGCGTGCCCGTTACCGCGAGCGTGCCGACGGCCGAATTCCACAGGCCGCCGCCCTCGGCGCTGGCCGTGTTGTTGGAGACCGTGCCGTCCGTCACCGCGACGTTGCCCGGCCCCGTCATGTGGAGCGCGCCGCCGTTGCCGGGGTTTGCGCCCGCGGCGTTGCTGTCCAGCATCACCCCGTCCAGCGTGACGGTCGTCGTGTCCGTCATCGTGGCGTTGTCCTCGATGCCGCCGCCCGCGCGGTTGGCCGTGTTGCCGGAGATCGTGCCGCCGCTCACGGCAAGCGTGCCGCCGTTGTTGAGGATCGCGCCGCCGGAGCCGGATGCGCCGTCGGCCACGTTGTTGCTTAGGGTGACGTTGGTCACGGTCATGTCGCCGCCGTCGTTGTACAACCCGCCGCCGCCGTTTGCCGCATCCGCACCGCTGGCCGTGTTGGCGCTGATCATCGTGCCGCTAATTGTCATCGTCCCCGCGACCGAATTCCACAGACCGCCGCCTTCCGCCGCCGCCGTGTTGCCCGTCACCGTCCCGCCCGCGACCGAAACGTCGCCGGGGCCCGTGACGTGGAGCGCGCCGCCGTTGCCGGGGCTGTCGCCCGTGGCGTTCTCGGAGAAATCGACGCCGCTGAGGTCAACCGAGGTCGTGTCCGTCATCGTGGCGTTGACTTCGATGCCGCCGCCCGCGCGGTTGGACGTGTTGCCCGAAACCGTGCCGCCCGTCATCGTGAAGATGCCGCCCGCGTTGATCAAGATGCCGCCGCCGGAGCCGGATGCGCCGTCGGCCACGTTATCGGCAATCGTGCTGTCCGTAACGATCATGGTACCGCCGTCGCTGTACAACCCGCCGCCGCCGTTGACGGCCTCTGCGCCGCTGGCGACGTTGGCGCGAATCTCCGCCTGATCAACCGTCAGCGTGCCGGCCGCCGAATTCCACAGCCCGCCGCCCTCGGCGCTGGCCGTGTTGCTGATCACGCTGCCGCCGCTGACGAGCACCGCGCCGGGGCCGGTGATGTGCAGACCGCCGCCGTTGCCGGGCGCGTCGCCCGTGGCATTTTCTGCGAGAATCACGTCGGTCAACGTCACACCGACGGTGTTGGTCATCGTGGCGTTGACTTCGATGCCGCCGCCCGCGCGGTTGGAAACGTTGCCAGAGATCGTGCTGTTGCCAACCGAGAGCGAACTGCCCTCATTGGCCAAAATGCCGCCGCCGGAGCCGGACGCGCCATCGGCGGCATTGTCGGAAATCGTCGCATTGGTGACGCTCATCACGCCGCCATCGTTGTACAACCCGCCGCCGCCGTTGACGCCTTCCGGCCCGCTGGCCGTGTTGCTCATGATCAGCGTGCCGCTGATCGTCATCGTGCCCGCGGCCGAATTCCAAAGCCCGCCGCCTTCCGCCGCGGCAAAGTTGTCCGTCACCGAGCCGCCCGTCACGCTGACGGTGCCCGGGCCGGTGGTGTGGAGCGCGCCGCCGTTGCCGGGCACGTCGCCCGTGCTGTTGCCGGACATGGTTACGTCGGTCAGCGTCACGTCGACGGTGTCGGTTGTGGTGGCGCTCAATTCAATCGCACCGCCCGCCCGGTCGGAAAAGTTGTCGGCGAGGGTCGAGTCGCTCACCGCAAGCGTGCTGCCGGGGCCAGCCAGGATTGCACCGCCGGAGCCGCCATCTTCGGTGAGGCCGTTTTGCACCGTTACGCCCGTAATAGAAACCGTGACCGCCTGGGTGAGATGAAAGACGCGGTCAATGGCTGCGGCGTCGATGATGGTGGCGTCCGCGCCGTCGCCGACAATGTTTAACGACACGCCGACGTCAAGGTCGCCGGTCGCATTGTCATCTTCGCTGTCGCCCATAATTGACAGGGTGTAGGGAGCAACGTTTGCGGGCACGCTGATGGTGTAGGGCGTGGTTCCCGTGCGCGTGCAGCCGCCAAAATCGGCGTCGGTGTTGGCGGATTGAACGGCCTCGCGCAGCGAACAGCCGAGGCCCACGCCGCCAAACTCGTCGAGCGGCGTGTCGACGGTGATCGTGCCGTCGGCGTAAGCGACGGATGGGATTGCCAGCAGGCAGAGCAGCGCCAAGCTGGCGACGAGCATCAAAGTAGCTCTTCGTTGGGTTGCAGTCATGAATTTACTCCTTGTAGGTAGTTGTGGTTTTCGACGAAAAGATTTGGAAGGCTGGGTGGTTTGAAAGGAATGGTTGACGTGGCCAAACGCTACAGCTAAAACAACAGCTAAAACAAAAGCTGGGGGAGCGCGATTGCGGAAGCAAAGAATAACGCCGCGCCAGCGGTTCGACAAATTTAGACGCATGGTTTGCGTAGGTGGATCATACAAAATGTTGGGCGCGTTCGTATATGGGGCAAATGACGCAATAATTTGGCTAGCAGTTGGCCACGCTCACTAGATTGTCGTGAGCGGAAACAAACGGGGTGGAACGGATATGCCGGTACGAACAGCGCGCGCGATCCGTGATATAGTAGTCGGCTCAGACCGGTCCCCGGTTGCGAGCATTTATGGAGGAGAACTTATGCTGAGACGATTTGGCGCCTATAAACGGCTCTTTGCCTACCTCAACGCCTACCCGCGACAGGTCGGTATCGCCTACGTGTCGATGGCGGTGGCGGCACTGATCAATTTGGCGATTCCGCAGATTATCAAAGAGGCGATCAACAACGGCGTGGCCAGCGAACAGGTGCGGCCGCTGCTGATCGCTGGTGGGCTGATCATGGCGATTGCCGTGGTGCGCGGCATCGTCGGCTTTGGGCAGATGTATTACGGGCTGTGGCTCACCCACCGCGTGGCTTACGACCTGCGCAACGACTTTTACGACCGCGTCACCAGCCTGCCCCTGGCCTTTCACGATCAGGCGCAGACGGGCGACTTGATGAGCCGCGCCACCAGCGACATCCGCGAGACCGAGCAGTTTATCGGCCAGGGGCTGCTCAACCTGGTTTCCGTCTTTCTTCTGGGGGGTGGTGTCATCGCCGCCATGTTTCTCGAAAGTGCCGAGCTGGCCCTGCTGACGCTGGGGCCGCTGCTGCTGCTCGTTGCCGCCACGATTCGCTTTGGCGGCGTGGTGCGCCCCATGTTTCAGCGCATCCAGGAGCAGATGGGTGCGCTCTCGTCGACGATGCAGGAGAGCATGACGGGCATTAAGGTCGTCAAGGCCTTTGCCAGGGAGCCCTACGAATTTGAAAAATTTGACCGCGACAATGATGAGTGGTTTGATCGTCGCTTCTCGCTGATTCAGACCTGGGCCAACAACTGGCCCTTCTTTACCTTCACCCTGCTGGCGTCGATTTTTCTGCTGCTCTGGTTTGGCGGGCCGCGCGTGATCGCGGGCGAATTGAGCGTGGGCGCGCTGTCGGCCATGTTCCTCTACGTACAAATGCTCAACGGCCCCGTGCAGCGGCTCGGCTTTCTCGTCAACCGCGCGGCCACGGCCTCCGCCAGCGCCAACCGCATCTTCGAGGCGATGGACGTGCCCAACGTGCTGGCCCAGCAGCCGGACGCGCGCGTGCTGGGGGCGATGACTGGTCGCGTCGAGTTTGAGCACGTGAGCTTTGCCTACAGCACCCACGACGAACTTGCCCTCAGCGACGATACCGAGGAGGAAAACGCCGCCACCGAGGGGGACTCCGCTGCTCAAGAGGACGAGCGCCCCGTGCTGCACGACATCAACTTCATCGCTGAAGCGGGGCAGACGATTGCCCTGATCGGGCCGACCGGCTCCGGCAAATCTACCGTAACGAGCCTGATTCCGCGCTTCTATGATCCAATCGAGGGGCGCGTTTTGGTGGACGGGACGGACGTGCGCGAAGTCGACCTGGAGAGCCTGCGCCAGCACATGGGCATCGTGCTGCAAAATCCGTTTTTGTTTAGCAGCACCATCGGCGAAAACATCGCCTACGGTCGGACGGATGCCAGCGACGAAGACATTGTCGCCGCCGCCAAAGCCGCTCGCGCACACGACTTTATCTTGCGCTTCCCGGACGGCTACGACACCCGCGTCGGCGAGCGCGGCGTGACCTTGAGCGGTGGCCAAAAGCAGCGCCTCGCCATTGCGCGCGCCCTGTTGCGCAACCCCCGCATCCTGATTCTGGACGATTCGACCAGCTCCGTCGACACCGAAACCGAGCACCTGATCCAGCAGGCGCTCAACGAACTCATGGCGGGCCGCACCACCTTCGTCATCGCCCAGCGGCTGCTCACGCTCAAGCGGGCGGACTGCATCCTCGTGCTGGAGGAGGGCCGCATCGTCGAGCGCGGCACGCACGACGAGCTGCTGGGGCGCGAAGGCTTCTACCGCGAAATCTACGACGTGCAGCTGCGCGATCAGGAGGAATTTGCCGAAGAGTTTGGCGACGCGGAGATGCTGATCGGCGGGGAGATGGAGGAGCGGGTGAATGGACGGCGCGAACGGATTGCCGCAGATTGAACCCCACCCCAGCCCTCCCCAACTTGGGGAGGGAGCCGATTATTCGTTGATTTCACGAGCGCGTCGAACCCTTCTTGTCTCAATGAGACCAAGTTTGGGTACAGACTCCCTTCCCCCGCTTTGGGGGAAGGGCCGGGGATGGGGGCCGAACGCAACCAACTGAGAATCATCGCACACAACCCGGCGACGCAGAGCGCCGGACCTGCATCACCACGCAGAGCGTGGCGATGAGTAATAGACAATTTAGCGACGCAGAGCGTCGAGCCTGCATCACCACGCAGAGCGTGGCGACGAGAATAATTATGACCCTACCCAACACTCGACCCGATACCCAAACCGAAGACACCCAAGCCCAGGTCACCACCGCCGACCTGCAGCGCGAACTCGGCTGGCTCGTCAGCGCCGACAGCGACGAGAGCGCGCGTGGCCGGGCGCGGCGCGAGCAGAAGATCAACGAGCTGCTCTCCTACGGCGACAACGACATAATGGGCAAGGCCTACGACGGTCGCCTCGTGCGGCGGCTGCTGCGGCAGATGGGGCCTTACCAGGGGCGCTTGATTGCCGCGATTGTCTTTATGATTGTCAGCTCGCTGCTCAGCGTTGCCGGGCCGGCGATCATCGCCTTTGCCGTGGACAACGGCATCAGCCAGGGCGATTTGGGCACGCTGCGCTTTTGGACGTGGATTTTTCTCGCCGCGGCCATTGGCGAATGGATCGCCAACCGCTCGCGCATTAGCATCATGGCTTTTGTCGGCACCAAGGTGGTCGCCGATTTGCGCAGCCGCCTCTTTCGCCACCTGCACGGGCTCTCGCTCAATTTCCACAACAACTACAGCGTGGGCCGCATGATGAGCCGCCTGATCAGCGATGTCGGCGTGCTGCAGGATTTTGTTACCTGGTCGATCACCGGGCTGGCGCGCTCGGTCTTTGTGCTGGGCGGCATTGTCGTCACCATGCTGCTGCTCAAGTGGCAGCTCGCGCTTGTTACCTTTGCCGTGCTGCCGCTGATGCTGCTCGTCACGAACTACTGGCGCAAGCGCGTGCGCGTGGCCTATCGCGGCGTGCGCCAGCGCATGTCGCTAATCAACGGCTACCTCAACGAGTCCATCACCGGCATCCGCGTGACCAAGAGCTTTACGCGCGAGAAGCAGAATCGACAACACTTTGACGACCTCAATACCTCGCATCTTGAATCAACGGTCCAGGCCGCTGGGCTGACGGCGCTCTTCCTGCCCAGCGTCGATTTCATGGGCTCGCTCTCGATGGCGCTGGTCGTCGGCTTTGGCGGCTGGCTCGTTATGGGCGATGCGCTGCAGGCGGGGACGCTCTTGGCCTTTGTGCTCTACGTCGAGCGCTTCTTCAACCCGATCCGCGAGCTGGCCCAGCGCTACAACACCTTCCAGGCCGCCATGGCCGCCTCCGAGCGCATCTTTGGCCTGCTCGACCAGCAGCCCGACCTGGCCGACGCGACGGACGCCCGCGACCTGCCCGCCATCGAGGGGCGCGTCGTCTTCGACCACGTGGACTTTGCCTACAAGCTGGAGGAGCCGGTGCTGCAGGATTTTGATCTCGTGGCCGAGCCGGGCGAGCGCGTTGCGCTGGTCGGCGAAACGGGGGCTGGCAAGAGCACGGTGATTCGTCTCCTGTCGCGCTTTTTCGACGTAACCGGCGGCCAGATTACCATTGACGGCTACGACCTGCGCGAGATCACCGTGACCAGCCTGCGCTCGCAGCTCGGCATCGTCCTGCAGGACACCTTTCTCTTTGGCGGCACCATTTTGGACAACATCCGCTACGGCCAGCTTGAGGCCACAGATAAAGAATGCATCGACGCCGCCAAAGCCGTTGGCGCGCACGTTTTTGTCAAAAATTTGCCGGAGAGCTACTGGACCGAAGTCGGCGAGGATGGCGTCAACCTGAGCGTGGGCCAGCGCCAAATTTTGTCCTGCGCCCGCGCCTACCTGGCCGATCCGCGCATCCTGATCATGGACGAAGCCACCAGCTCTGTGGACACCACGAGCGAGCAGCAAATTCAGCACGCAATGGACGCGCTGATGGCGGGCCGCACCAGCTTCGTGATCGCCCACCGCCTCAGCACCATCGTCAGCGCTGACAAAATCGTCGTCATGGATCAGGGCCGCATCGTCGAAGTAGGGTCGCACCGCGAACTGCTGGATCGGCGCGGTCGCTACCACGGGCTCTATACGATGCAGTGGTCGCAGGAGAATCGGTCGTTTAGCGTGAATTGAGGATGTTTCGTACTGCTTACTGCTTACTGCATACTGCTTATTGCTTACTGGTCGGCAATGCCTTGTTTACGAATCTACGGGTTAAGCAATCCGTAATAAGCACCATACTCAACGCGTCACTTGAATAGCCGTGAATAGCCGAGCACGCCTCATGTCACCCCATTCCATCTGGCAGACCGACCGTATCCGCCTGCGCGCCGTCGAGCCGAGCGACGCCGAGACCTTTCAACGCTGGAACGCCGATGATGAAGTCGCGCGGCTCTGCTACGAAATTCCCTTTCCGCGCTCTCTGGCGGCGACACGGAAATTTGCTGAAGAGCAAGCCCAAGCCAACCCCAACCACGACGCCTTCCGCTGGATGATCGAAAATCACAATGGTGAAGCGGTCGGCACCATCAACACCTTCAACGGCGACCGCCGCCAGGGTACCTTTAGCTATGGCCTTGCCGTGGCTCGCGAGCATTGGCGTCGCGGCTACGCCCGCGACGCAATTCGCCTCGTACTGCGCTACTTCTTCCGCGAGCTGCGCTACCAGAAAGTCACCGTCGTGGCCTACGACTTCAACGAGCCGTCGATTCGACTGCACGAGAAATTGGGCTTCCAGCAGGAAGGTCGGCTGCGACGTATGGTTTACACCGGCGGGCAGTACCACGACCACATCCTGCTCGGGCTGACGCGCGAGGAATTTGAGCAAATTGATGGCTGACCTACGCGTGCTCATCGCCGCCGCCGACCCGCTGGCCCGTGCTGGCCTGAGCGCACTGCTGGCCGATATCGCCGAGCTGCAAGTCGTCGGTCAGGAGGATTTTGCCGATCTCGCCGCCAGCGTAGAGGCGTACCAACCCGACGTGCTGCTCGCCGACTTGGGCTGGCAGCTGGATGACGCGCTCATCGCCCTCGATGAATTTATCGGCGACGAGCCAAGCGACAGCGTTCCCTTGCTGGCGCTGCTGGCCGAAGTCGACGACGCGACGCAAATTTTTGCCGCGGGCGCACGTGGCCTGCTGCCCCGCGAAGTCGATGCCGAGACGCTGGTGGCCGCGCTGCGGGCCGTGGCCAGCGGCCTCGTCGTCGTCGCGACAGCGATGGCGACGGCGCTCGCGTCGCCTGCCCGCCTTCCGTCGAGCAACGATGACTTGCTTGTAGAATCCTTGACCCCGCGCGAGACCGAAGTCCTCCACCTCATCGCCGAAGGGCTGCCCAACAAGAGCATCGCCCGCCGCCTCGACATCAGCGAACACACCGTCAAATTCCACGTCAATTCGCTGCTCGGCAAGCTTGGCGCGCAAAGCCGCACCGAGGCCGTCGTGCGGGCGACGCGGGCGGGGCTGATTTTGCTGTAAGCCTACTCGTTCCGACGCATGAGCGTGGGAACGAGCCGTTTATTCGTCCGCGTGCAGCCGATACCCCACCCCCGGCTCCGTCAGCACGTAACGCGGTCGCGCGGGCTCCGGCTCGATTTTGCGGCGCAGATTGCTGATGTTGGCGCGCAGCAGGTGCGATTCCTGCTCGTAGCCGCGTCCCCACACCGCGCGCAAAAGCTGGCCGTGCGTCAACACGCGGCCAGCGTGCTGCACCAGCGTGCGCAGCAAATCGTACTCCGTTGGCGTCAGCGATACGGGCTGGCCGTCGACCGCAACCGCGCGCCGCGCCACATCCACGCACAGGCCGTCGTTCTCAAAAACAGGTTCGCCCTCCGGTTGACCAGCGTGCCGCAGCGCCACGCGCAGCCGCGCCATCAGCTCGCCGGTGCCAAAGGGCTTGGTGATGTAGTCGTCCGCGCCCGCATCGAGTGCGGCGATTTTGTCACCCTCCTGCTCGCGCGCGGAAAGCACGAGGATCGGTACGCGGCTCCACTCGCGCAGCCGCCGCGTCACCTCGATGCCGTCGAGGTCGGGCAGGCCGAGATCGAGGATCACCACGTCCGGGCGGCTCTGCACGGCGGCCAGCAGCGCCCCCTCGCCCGTCTCCGCCTCGATGATTTCGTGGCCGTGCGCCGCCAGCACCGTCTGCAAGAAGCGTCGGATCGCCCGCTCATCGTCGACAACGAGAACGCGTGGGCCGGTGGGTGGAGTCATAAACTTTTTTCTCTTTCCACCGGCAGCGCCAGCGACACGATTGTGCCGCCGCCCCCGCGCGGTTTTGCTTCGATGCGGCCCCCGTGCGCATCCACAACGCCTTTGCTGATCGCCAGGCCCAGCCCCGTGCCGCTGGCGCCGTTGGCGGCGCGGTAAAACTTGTCGAAGACGCGCGCCTGCTCGTCCGCGGGGATGCCGATGCCGCGGTCGGCGATTTCTATCACCACGTTTCCATTCCCCCTATACGACCGAATCGAGAGCGGTGCACCGTCCGCCGAGTATTTGAGCGCGTTGTCAACCACGTTGGCCAGCGCCTGCACGACTAGCGGGAAATCGACGGGCACGGCGGGCAAGTCCGCTGGCACGTCGATGTCGACCGCGCGCTCGCGCAGGCCGCGCGCGAGCTGCGTCAGCGCCGCGCCGATGATGTCCTCGACATCGCTTTCATCGCGGCGCAGGGTGAGCGCGCCGGATTCGAGGCGCGTCATGTGGAGCAGGTTGCCGACGAGATCATTGAGGCGGCGCGCTTCGTCCCATGCCATATCGGCCAAGTCGCGCTGGGTGGCGGCATCGAGCAGGGCGGCGTCGTCGCGCAGGCTGCTGAGCGCGCCGGTGATCGTGGCGAGCGGCGTGCGCAAATCGTGTGAGATGGAGTTGAGCAGAGTGGATTGAAGCTGCTCGGCCTGCCGCAGAAGCTGGGTCTGCTGGGCGTCGGCGGCGAGGGTGATGCGCTCCAGGGCCAGCGCCGCTTGGCTGCTCGACAATTCGAGTGCGCGACGGCGCTCGCTGGGCAGCGACGACAGCTCTTCGTCAAAAAAGAGGCCGACCACGCCCAGCTTATTGCCCGTGGCCAGTAGCGGCAGGTAATAGCCCTCGGCGGCCACCAGCGTATCCGTGAAGCGACCGGCAGGCTGGCCGCGCTGCGCCACCCATGTCGCCACCGCCTGCTCGTCGCTGTCCAACACAACGCTGTCCAACACAGCGCTGTCCAACGCAGCGCTGTCCAACGCAGTGCTGTCCAACGCAGCGCTGTCCAGCGTGATCTTCTCGCTGGCGGCCCGCTGCACCAGCGCGCCCGCATCGTCGCGCGTGAAGAGCACCGCCGCGGCCCCTTGCGTCTGCTCGATGTGCGCAACCAGCGCTTGCGCAATGTCGTCCGCCTCCACCGCGCCCGTCAGCCGACGGCTAAAATCATAGAGCGCGGCGGTCTGGCTTTCGCGGCGGCGCGCGGCCAGCTCCTGTCGCCGGGCCTGCGCCGCCAGCGTGCTCACCACGATGCCGACGGCCAACAGCGCGGCGAAGGTGAGCAGATATTGGGTGTCGGCGACGACAAAGGTGTAATAGGGGAGGATGAAGACGAGGTCAAAGGCGATGACGCTGAGCAGCGAGGCAAAGATGGCGGGCGCGCGGCCCAAGCGCACGGCGGCGACGATCACGGCCACGAAGTAGACCATGGCGATGTTGGTTGGCTCAATGTTCATGCGCAGGGGCAGCGCCAGCAGCGTCGTGAGCGCCACGAGCAGCGTGCTCCAGCCGTAGCTTGTCCAGCTGTCGCCGGGTTGTCCGTCCGCCCCGCGCGCCGACCGCTTTACTTGCTCGGCCTCGCCGCTGATGACGTACAAATCGAGGTCGGGCGCACGGCGAATAATCTGATCAATAATAGAGCCGCCGCGCAGCCACTCGCGCCAGCGCGACCGCAGCGGCCGCCCGGCCACAATGCGGTTGATGTTGTAGCGGCGCGCATAGTCAATGGCCGCTTCCGCCACCGAGCGCCCGGTAATGGTGGCTATTTGCGCATCCAGCTGCTCAGCAAGCTGGAGCGACTGCTCGACGCGCAGCCGATCATTAGGGGAAAGCGCGGCCCCCGTCTCCACGTAAATGGCCGTCCAGGCCGCGTTGAGGTTGGTGGCAAGGCGGGCGGCGGCGCGCACGAGCCGTTCGCTCAGCGGGCTGGGGCCAACGCAGACCAGCAGCCGCTCGCCCGCGGGCCAAACGCCGCTGATGGCGTGGGTCTGCATGTAGTCGCGCAGCTTGTCGTCGATGCGGTCGGCGGTGCGGCGCAGGGCGATTTCGCGCAGGGCCGTGAGGTTGCCGGGGCGAAAGAAGCGCTCGACGGCGCGCGCCGCCTGATCGGGCACGTAGATTTTGCCTTCGTGCAGCCGCTGGATCAGCTCCTCTACGGGCAGGTCGATCAGCCGGATTTCGCTGGCGACCTCCAGCACGTGGTCGGGAACCGTTTCGCGCACCACCACTTCGGTGATCTTCGCCACCACGTCGTTGAGGCTTTCCAAATGCTGGACGTTCATCGTCGAGTAGACGTTGATGCCCGCGCTCAGCAGTTCGAGCACGTCCTGGTAGCGCTTGGGGTGGCGCGTGCCCGGCGCGTTGGTGTGCGCCAGTTCGTCGACCAGCACGTAGTCGGGCTGCCGAGTGAGAATGGCGTCGAGATTCATTTCGCGCAGGGTCACGCCGCGGTATTCGATTTGCTGGACGGGCACACTCTCCAGCCCGTCCAGCAGCGCATCGGTCTCCGCTCGCCCGTGCGTCTCGACGTAGCCGACGACGATGTCGATGCCCTCGGCTAGACGATGCTGGGCGGCCTGCAGCATGGCATAAGTCTTGCCCACGCCCGCTGCATAGCCGAGAAAGAGAATGAGCCGACCGCGTTGATCATCGGTCTCGCGCTGCACGGCGGAAAGGAGCTGGTCGGGATCGGGACGGTTGGTCATGGTGAAGAAGGATGATACAGAATGCACAGAGGCAGAGAGATTCGTTAAGGCGTGTAATAGACGAGCCAAGTAAACATTGGACAAAGTGCTGCCGCCCTCACCCCCAGCCCCTCTCCCCCGTGGGAGAGGGGCTGGGGGTGGGGGCTAATCAATCCATGTTCAATGTTTATCTGGTCTCTTTACAAAGTTCGCGGCGGCTGAACCTGCCGAAGATAGAGCGAGTCTACCGATTGTGTAAAGATGACGAAGCGTCGAAGTTCATGGAGCCATCAAAATTTGTCATTCCTGCGAAGGCGGGAATCCATGAATAATTGACGAAACAGCAAAAATCAATCCGCTGTTATGTGGTCAACAGGTCGCTTGCCGTCTTGTTTGCGCCAAGAGGAATTGATTTGTTGGTCAAGCATGGATTCCCGCCTTTGCGCAATGGCGTTAAGTTAGTGAGCGTGTTGACGCAAACGCAGCCATTTGAGCCGGACGCTTCCAGGCCACGTTCGCATTTGAGAATGCTCACTCCGCTGCTTCTGTCCCTTAACTTAACGCCATTGCGCCTGCGCGGGAATGACAAACTACCTCGGCTTCAACGTGACTTTCTTCGCCTGAGTGCATCCCTCTGTGTCGCTCTGTGCGCCCCCTGTCTCGATTTATTCTAACCCATCCAGAGCCAGATTCAATTCCAGCACGTTGACGCGCGGCTCACCCAGCAGCCCCAGCGTGCGCCCTTCGGTGTGCTCGGCCACCAGCTCGGCTACCGTGGCTTCGTCCAGCCCGCGGGCGGCGGCGACGCGGGCTGTTTGGTACGCCGCCGCGGCGGGGCTAATCTGCGGATCGAGCCCGCTGGCCGAGGCGGTGACGAGATCAACGGGCATGGCGGCATCTGTCTCGACGCCGAATTCGGCGTTGGCCGCCTCTAGCGCGTCGATGC
Source organism: Caldilineaceae bacterium (assembly GCA_965213535.1). GTDB lineage: Bacteria > Chloroflexota > Anaerolineae > Caldilineales > Caldilineaceae > JBCCFC01. The sequence continues at coordinate 2,064,994 of OZ243888.1, read as the reverse complement.
GCGCCTGGGCGTTGGCCTGTAGCGCGGCGCTGGTGGGGCCGAGGTTGGAGCCGGACGAGGCGGCGGCGTTGTAGGGCTGCGGCCCCGTCGCCGACGGGCGGCCCCAGAAGTAGCCCGGCTCGCTAAATTCCTGGCCGATCAGCGCCGAGCCGACAACGGTCCCGTCGCGCTCAATTAGGCTGCCGCTGGCCCGCCCCGGCAGCGCGACTTGGGCGATGCCCGTTACCAGCAGCGGGTAGACGGCCCCGGTGAGCAGGGTAAAGAGCAGCAAGATCATCAGGGTGGGGCGAATTTGTTCGCGAATGGTCATGGTTGTGGTTCCTTTTATAGCGCGACTTGGTAAGTCGCGGCAAGCTAACAGCTTGCACTGCCGTTATAACAAATAAGCAAACGCAACAAAGACAAGGGCATAAATAGCGAATGGCACGAGACCGCCGAGGTCGAGTTTGGTGAGTAGGTTTTTCATGGTTGGTTCTCCTTGTGCTTTGTTTTTGTACGGCCACGCCATGGCGTGGCCGTACTGTCTTTATGCCAGCCCCAGGGCGACCAGCACCACATCAATCAGCTTGATAAAGACAAACGGCGTAATCAACCCGCCCAGGCCGTAGATCAGCAGGTTGTCGCGCAGCAGACGGGCCGCGCCGAGCGGGCGATAGGGCACGCCGCGCAGGGCCAGCGGAATCAACGCGATGATGACGAGCGCGTTGAAAATCACCGCCGAGAGCACGGCGCTCTGCGGCGTGGCCAGGCGCATAAAGTTGAGCGCCCCCAGCTGCGGGTAAATCGTAACAAAAGCGGCTGGGATAATGGCGAAGTATTTTGCCACGTCGTTGGCGAGGCTAAAGGTGGTCAGCGCGCCGCGCGTCATCAAGAGCTGCTTGCCAATTTCGACGATCTCGATCAGCTTGGTCGGGTTGCTGTCGAGATCAACCATGTTGGCGGCTTCGCGCGCGGGCTGCGTGCCCGTGTTCATCGCCACCGCCACATCGGCCTGGGCCAGCGCCGGGGCGTCGTTCGTGCCGTCGCCCGTCATGGCAACGAGGCGACCGCCGCTCTGATACTCGCGGATCAGCTCCAGCTTTGCTTCGGGCGTGGCCTCGGCCAGGAAGTCGTCGACGCCCGCTTCGGCGGCAATCGCCGCGGCGGTGAGCGGGTTGTCGCCCGTGATCATTACCGTCTTGATGCCCATCTCGCGCATCTGGGCAAAGCGCTCCTTCATGCCGCCCTTTACAATATCCTTGAGATGGACAACGCCCAGCGGACGACCGTTGAGCGCGACGCCCAGCGGCGTGCCGCCATCCTTGGCAATGCGCTCGATGGCGGCCTGCATCTCGGCGGGCACGCTGTTGCCGTGCTCGCCGATCCAGCGCGCAATCGCGTCCGGCGCGCCCTTGCGAATCTCATCGCCGCTGAGGTTGACGCCGCTCATGCGCGTTTGGGCGGCAAAGGGAATAAATTCCGGCTGGTCGCCCGCGCGGTTGCCGTGCTCGACGCCCTCGCCGCGCAGGCCAAATTGCTCCTTGGCCAGCACGACAATGCTGCGCCCTTCCGGCGTCTCGTCCGCCAGCGAAGCAAGCTGCGCCAGCCGCGCCAGCTCGCGATCCAGCGTGCCATTGACGGGCACAAAGTCGACCGCCTGCCGGTTGCCCAGCGTGATCGTGCCCGTTTTGTCCAGCAGCAGCACGTCGACATCGCCCGCCGCCTCAATCGCGCGGCCGCTCATGGCGATGACGTTGCGGCGGATCAGCCGATCCATGCCCGCAATGCCGATGGCGCTCAGCAGGCCGCCAATCGTGGTGGGGATTAGGCAGACGAGCAGCGCGACCAGCACGGTGATCGTAATCGGTGCACCGCGACCGGCCGCCTCCACGCTAAAGATCGAGAAGGGCAGCAGGGTGGTGCAGACGAGCAAAAAGACAATCGTAAAGCTCGCAAGCAGAATCGTCAGCGCAATTTCGTTGGGCGTCTTCTGGCGCGCGGCCCCTTCGACCAGGCTGATCATGCGATCCAGGAAGCCTTCGCCCGGGTCGGTGGTGATGCGAATCACCAGCCAATCCGAGATGACGCGCGTGCCGCCGGTCACGGCGCTGCGGTCGCCGCCCGATTCGCGCACCACCGGCGCGCTCTCGCCGGTGACGGCGCTCTCGTCCACCGCCGCCACGCCCTCGATCACCTCGCCATCCGCCGGGATGGCTTCGTTGGCGTAGACGATAATCGCGTCGCCCTTGCGCAGATCGGTGGATGAAACGAGATCAAACTTGGCGCCGTGGCGGGGCTGCTGCAGACGCTTGGCTTCCGTCTGCTGGCGGGTGCTGCGCAGCGAATCGGCCTGTGCCTTGCCGCGCCCTTCGGCCAGCGCTTCGGCAAAGTTGGCAAAGAGCAGCGTAAACCAGAGCCACACCACAATCCAGGCGGTGAAGCCCAGCGAATCGCCCGTCTCGCCGCCGAAAAGCTGCCAAACGAGCAGCCCAGTCAGCAAGAGGCTGACGATCTCGACGACAAACATGACGGGATTGCGCAACTGCTGGCGCGGATCAAGCTTGCGGAAGGCGTCGGCCATGGCGCGCTGGTAGATGCCCCGGCGCGCGGCCTGCGGGCGTGCTTCGGCGGGCTGAACGGTTGAATTGGGCGCAGCGCCCAGATTAACAGACATGGATGGTAGATTCCTTGATTCGATGTAGATATTCTTATACGTGATACGTGATGCGTGGTGCGTGAACTGGTGGGCGAATCACCTTTCGGATCATCTACCAGCCATCGGCCCCCTTCCCAGCTTGGGGAGGGGCGGGGAGGGGTGAAAGATAATCTACCGGGGTAGACCGTCATTTCATCCCCTCCCAGCCTCCCCCATTACGCTTATCTTTACCCACATTTGTGGGTGGAGGGGCAACTTGTCGGGCAGGCGCTCTTCGACCCCCATCCCCGGCCCTTCCCCCGCGAGCAAGGGAAGGGGGACTTTCACCTAGGCCGAGCGCGTCGGAACGCTGTTTCGCCGCGTTTAGCCTGAATGCGAGGTGACAAGCTCCCCTCCCGAGAGCCTGCCCTCGCGGAGGCAGGGGTCGGGGAGGGGCTGGGGGTGGGGTCTGCTTCACCCTCTCCGTGACGCTGGCTCATGCCCTTCTCAGTTGTGGGTAAAGCTAAGCCCATAATGGCGGAGGGGCGGTTGTCTCGCGTGCCATCTTTTAGATGACACCTCGACACGTGACACCCTAAAACGTCGCGCCGCCGCTTGCCAGCAGAAACTCCGCGATTGGCCCCAGCGTGAGGGCGGGAATAAAGGCCAGTGCGCCGACGATCAGCACCACGGTGACGAGCCAGCTTACGAAGAGTGGGCCGTGGGTGGGCAGCGTGCCCACGCCAGCGGGGACTTTGGCCTTATTAGCTAGCGCGCCCGCGATGGCGAGAATCGGAATGATCAGCCAGTAGCGCGCCACCAGCATGGCGACGCCGCCCGTCCAGCTAAAGGGCGCGCTGTTGCCGATGCCGGCAAAGGCGCTGCCGTTGTTGTTGCCCTGCGATGAAAAGGCGTACAGAATCTCGCTAAAGCCGTGTGGCCCCGTCTCCTGCATGGCGGCGCGACCCCACTCGGTGACGACGCCCAGCCCCGTGCCGAGCAGCACCAGCGCGGGCGGGATCAGAATCACGAGTGCGGCCATCTTCATCTCGTACGATTCGATCTTCTTGCCCAGATATTCCGGCGTGCGCCCCACCATCAGTCCGGCCACAAAGACGGCCACTATGACAAAGGCCAGCAGACCGTAGAGCCCGGAGCCGACGCCGCCAAAGATCACCTCGCCCAGCTGCATCATAAGCAGCGGCACAAAGCCGCCGAGCGGCGTGTACGAATCGTGCATCGAGTTGACCGAGCCGTTGGAGGTCGCCGTGGTGGCCGTGGCCCAGAGCGCGGAGTTGGCAATGCCAAAGCGCGTCTCCTTGCCCTCCATGTTGCCGCCGGATTGGCTCAAGCTCGCCGTCTGGTCGACTTGTTCAAAGGCGGGCGACGCGAGCGCTGGGTTGCCGCCCTGTTCGGCCCACAGCGCCGTGCCCAGCGCCAGCGCAAAGACCACGCCCACCGCCGCCAGCAAGGCCCAGCCCTGGCGCGTGTCGCCCACCATTTTGCCAAAGGTGTAGCAGAGCGCCGCCGGCAGCAGCAAAATCGCCAGCAGCTGGAAGAAGTTGGAAACGGGCGTTGGGTTTTCCAGCGGGTGCGCCGAGTTGACATTAAAGAAGCCACCGCCATTTGTGCCCAGCTGCTTAATGGCAACCTGCGACGCCGCTGGCCCCACGGCGATCAGCTGCTCGCTGACGCTGTTGCCCTCGGCGTCGACGGCGGGCTGGATCAGCTGTGCGGTCTCATAGGGCGAAAAAGTCTGCACCACGCCCTGGGATACAAAAATCAGCGCAAAGATAAGCGACAGCGGCAGCAGCACATAGAGCACCGTGCGCGTCAAATCGACCCAGAAGTTGCCGATGCCATCCACCTTCTGCCGCGACAGCCCGCGGATAAAAGCAATCAGCACGGCAATGCCGGTGGCGGCGCTGAGAAAGTTTTGCACCGTCAGCCCGCTCATCTGGGCGAGATAGCTCATCGTTGTTTCGCCGCCGTAGAACTGCCAGTTGGTGTTGGAGGCAAACGAGGCCGAGGTGTTAAACGCAAGATGGGCAGGCACGGCATCCAGCGCCGCTGGATTGAGCGGCAGCAGAGTTTGGATACGCAAAATTGCGTACAGCAGCAACATGCCCGCCGCGTTAAACAAGAGCACGGCCACGGCATAGGTCCGCCAGTTCATCTCCCGCTCCGGCGATGTGCCCGCCGCGCTGTAGATCAAGCGCTCGATGGGTCGCAGCGCTGTCGTCAAAAACGTGCGCTCGCCGCTAAAAACGTTGGCCATGTACGTGCCCAGCGGCCTGACGAGCAGCAGCAGCACCACGAAGTAGGCCACAATTTGGATCAGTCCAATCGTAAAGGCGTTCATTAAAACCACTCCGGTTTGAGCAGGGCAAAGGTCAGGTAGATGAGCAGCAGCAGCACAACTGCGCCGCAAATGGCGTAGAGTCCAATCACGTTACTCCTCCTTCAGCGCTTGAAAGCCCGATACCAGAGCAAAACTGGCAAGCCAAAAGACAATCATCGTGCCTACAAAAATCAGGTCGTTCATCGACTTGGTCTCCTCAATTACAAGGTTGCGTCCGCAGCCGTTGGCGGTGCGGGTGGCGCTAGTTTAGCGGAAATCGCATCAAGGCGGGCTCAAGATGGCGGGAGGGGATGTCAAGAAAGTATCAAGACAAGGGGTGATTCCTCGCCCCGACTCTGCATCCCCGCACAATTACCCAGCAATTTCCGCTGGTGACCCGCCGACGCAAAAGTCTGCGCGAGGAGCGGGCGCGCCCACGCGCCTGGTCGATCCCGTGGGCCGTCTTGTCTTGCCGGTCCGTTCGTATGCCCTCGTGCGAACGCCTCGGTAGCGCTGTCCCTGCCCAAAGGTTTAGCCTACCCCTCCCCAAACGCCCGATGCGCGACGGCGTTGCTTCTGCCACAATATAGTCATTGCCAGAGCAGCGAGCCGTCGGCCAATTCCAACCAACCTTTCGGGTTGGCGGCTCGCCGCTTTGGGCAAATTTGAATTCCAGGAAAACGTGAAGGAAATGACAACCACGGCCCAATTCACGGTTGGGTAAACCCATCCCGCTTGGGGCCGTGACGGTCACTTCCGATTAACTAGGAGCAATTCCCATGAACGAAGCATTACAATCCATATCCAGCGCCATGGCCAACGTGGTCGAGCAGGGGGGCGCGAGCATTGTGCGCGTGGCGGCCCGGCGTCGACAGGCCGCGACGGGCATCGTCTGGCCGCGCGAAGGCGGCAGCGTCATCGTGACGGCGCACCACGTCGTCGAGCGCGAGGACAACATCGAAATTGGCCTGCCCGACGGCAGCACAACCACGGCAACTTTGGTGGGCCGCGACCCGACGACCGATCTGGCGGTGCTGCGCGCCGATCTTGGTGACCTTGCCCCGGTGCAAACGGTGGAGGCGGGCGACCTGCGCGTGGGCCATCTCGCGCTGGCCCTGGGGCGACCGGGGCGCACCGTGCAGGCGACGCTCGGCATCGTGAGCGCGCTGGGCACGGAGTGGCGCACGCCCGGCGGCGGCACGATTGACCGCTACCTTCAGACCGATGTCGTCATGTACCCCGGCTTCTCCGGCGGCCCGCTGGTGACGGCGGACGGCAGCGCGGCGGGTTTCAACACTTCGTCGCTCATGCGCGGCGTCAGTATCACCGTGCCGACGGCGACGATCAACCGCGTGGTGGGCGATTTGATGTCGCACGGGCGCGTGCCGAGGGGTTACCTCGGCATTGGTGTGCAGCCGGTGCGTCTCGCGGAGAATTTGCAGCAGCAGGCCGAGCAGGAGACGGGGCTGATGGTCATGTCCGTTGAGACAGACAGCCCGGCGATGAAAGCTGGCCTCGTTCAGGGCGATGTGCTGATCGCGCTCGACGGCGAGCCGGTGCAGCACGTCGATGCGCTGCAGAAGCTGCTGGGCGGCGAACGCGTGGGCCGCAGCATTCCCGCGCGCATCGCTCGCGGTGGTCAGATGCAGGAGATGAGCGTCATCCTGGGGCAGCAGGGATAGCGGATGAGGAGTGAGTAGTTGATGTGTGATGGTTGGGTTACCCGACCCCACGCATTAACCACTCACTTTATCCAATAACTATGTCGAATATTCTCATGCAATTCAACAGCGGCCTCGCCGACATCACCACAAGCGTGCTGCCCTCGCTTGTTCAAATCCGAAGCGGGCGCACGGGCGTCGGGGCCGGGGTGATTTGGCGCAGCGGGGACGAGCGCGCGCTGGTTGTGACCAATGCGCACGTCGTAGAGGGCAGCCGTCGTGGACAACGGGGGCGGCGCGGGCGACGCACGGGGCCGGGTGGCTCGCTGGCGGTGACGCTGTCGGATGGGCGTACGCTCGACGCGCGGCTGCTTGGCCGCGACCCGGCGCATGATTTAGCGGCGCTGGAAGTCGACACGCGTGATTTGGCGAAGCAGCCAGTCGCCATAGCGCCCGGCGATTCGCGCGCGCTGACGGCGGGCGAAGTTGTGGTGGCCTTTGGTCACCCCTTTGGCATCACGGGTGCGGCCACGGCGGGGGTGGTGATCAGCGTGGGGACGGAGCTGCCCAATCTGGCGCGTAGCGGGCTGGAGTGGCTGGCGGCGAGCCTCCAGCTGCGGCCCGGCCACTCCGGTGGCGCGATGGTCGACGCAGGCGGGCGGCTGGTCGGCATCAATACGCTGATGAACGGGCCGGAAGTGGGCGTCGCCGTGCCGGTGCACGTGGTGCAGGCCTTTGTGGCCGCGCTGGCAAGCCGACCAATGAGGGGCGAAAGTCAGCGCGAAGGTCGCCAGGCGCAGGTGATGTACGTGTAGAACAAGCGGGAAACTTGCGCGACAACTTGCGCGACAACTTGCGCGACAACTTGCGCGACAACTTGCGCGACAACTTGCGCGACAACTTGCGCGACAACTTGCGCGACAACTTGCGCGACAACCTGCACAATAAAGGGGGGAGCCACCGGCTCTCCCCTTTATTGTTTTACCCGCCATCAACTCAGCAGCAGCTGCGTCAACGCGGCGAGCAGAACCAGGTGAAAGGTTTGGTCGACCATGGTGTGGACAAGGGGATTGGGCGTCTGCTGCATAAAACGCATCCAGCAGCCAGCGAGGTCTTTGGCGTCGATTATCCAATGGGAGAGAAAGGTGAGGAGAAGGAAAAGCCCGGCGGCAACGGCGGAGACGGGCGAGGTAACCCAGTGGCTGACCGCCAGCAGCGCGGCGACCGTTGCCGTGTAGATAACGTAGTGAAGCACCCCCGCTTGCGTAAAGAGGGCACGCTGCTTGTTGCGGGCCATCCAGTCGTTCTGCAACACCCAATCGCCCAGCAGGTGGGCCAAAAAAAGCCAGCTAAAGAGGGTCATGGCAACTTTAATAGAGAAGTAGACGATTAGGGCAATTTCACCATCGGATCAATCTTACAAAGGTGTCGAGAGAAAGAGGTCAATAAGTTGAGAGAATAGAGCGAAAGCGGTAGGCTTTGCTCAAACGGTTTGGTTGAGCAAGGAGGAGCCGATGAAAAAGCAGATAACGAAAAGCATTAACGAACACTTTGGCACGTTGGCGGATCCGCGGGACGAAGAGCGAATAGAACACAAGCTGTTCGACATGCTGGTCATCGCGATTTGTGCGATTGTCGGCGGAGCCAATGACTGGGAAGAGGTCGTCGTTTTCGGCGAAGCCAAAGCATCGTGGTTTGCTGAGTTTTTGGAGTTGCCCCATGGCATTCCCTCCTATTCTACCTTTTGGCGCTTATTTCGTCATCTAGACGCGGAACAGTTTGAGCGTTGCTTTGCCCAATGGACCGGCGCACTCTGTGAACTGAGCGAAGGCGAGGTGGTTGCCATCGATGGGAAGCAATGTCGCCGCTCGCATGACCGGCGGGCTGACAAGGAGGCCATTTGTCTGGTCAGTGCCTGGGCTAGCGCCAACGGCCTCACGCTTGGTCAGGTGAAGACAGACGCGAAGAGCAATGAGATTCGAGCGCTGCCCGCCCTGCTGGAGTTACTCGATTTGCAGGATTGCATTGTCACCATCGACGCCATGGGTTGCCAGACGGACATCGCGGAAACGATTGTCGAGCAAGGAGGCGACTATCTGCTGGCACTCAAGCAGAATCAAGGCACGCTTTGCGAAACAGCCTATTCCTTCAGCGAAATCAAGACGGTGGACAAAGACCATGGCCGCATCGAAGTGCGCCGCTGCTGGACGGTGAGTGACCCGCAGCTTTTGGCCAACTTTCGTACCACCGACCGCTGGGCTGGATTACAGAGCATTGTGAAAGTGGAAACCAAACGCTATCTCCCGAACGGAGAGCAGAGCGTCAAAACGCGCTACTTCATCTCTAGTTTAGACGCCGACGCGCAGACTTTACTCAAAGCCATTCGCACTCACTAGCACATCGAAAATCGTCTGCATTGGGTGATGGACGTCTCTTTCCGCGAGGATGACTCTCGCTTGCGCAAGGGGCACGGTGCTCACAATTTTGCGATTCTGCGCCGCATCGCTCACAACCTGCTCAAACAAGAGTCCTCACGGGAGGACAGCATCAAATCGAAGCGCGCTCGTGCCGGTTGGGACAATCGCTACCTACTCAAAGTGCTCTCTACTCTCTTCTCTGACCAATCGCTCGCTATGTAACCAATCCCCCATGATGAAATTGCCCTAAGTAGACGATAGTTTAGCCTAAGCGTGCGCAGCCTTTTCTGCTATACTGTAGGATACAGTCCCGATGTGATCGGGAGCACACCCGTGCGTGACCTGCTGCACAGCGACAGGTTACCACACGATTCATAATGGAGCCGACCCATGCGATCTTTCCCTTCCACCCAAGCGGCGCGTACAGCCAACCTGGAGCCACGAATGGCCTTTTTGCGCGAGATGACGCTCTTTCGAGAGCTAACCGACACCCAACTCGCCACCTTGATGGACGATCTGCGCCTGCGCGAGTACCGCCGCGGCGAGACGATCTTCCGCCAGGGCGATGATGGCTACGAATTGTTCTTCGTGCTGAGCGGCAAAATCCGCATCTTCAAGATCAGCCCGGCGGGCGAGGAAACGTCGCTCGTGATTTTGTCCACCCACGACGTGATTGGCGAGCAGGCGGTGATCGAGAACGTGCCGCGCAACGCCACGGGCAAGGCCATCGACAACGTCTCGCTGCTGGCGATGTCACACGAGCGCTTCCGCCAGCATATGCAAAGTATGCCGGAGCTGTCGATTGGGCTGGCGCGGATGCTCTCGCAAAAGCTCAACTGGACGGCGGCGCTGGCCGAATCCATCGCCCAGTTCGACGCGGCCGGTCGGCTGCTGCACCTGCTTCTGCTCTACACGCGGCAGCACGGCGAAGAGAACGCCGACGGCCACTGCTCGTTGGAGCTCGGCCTCAACCAGAGCGACCTCGCCTCGCTCGTCGGCGCGCGCCGCGAATGGGTCAACCGCCTCCTGCGGGACTGGCGCAAGCGCGGCTTGCTCACCTACACGCGCGGCGTCGTCACCATGCCGGACATCGAGCGCGTCGAGGCCGAGCGGGACAGCCGAATCGAGGCGAATCAGGGCGAGGTGGCGTGGTAGTGCTTACTGTTTATTGCTTATGGGCGAGCGGTAGGCTGTGGCCCTAGTGATGATCAACGAACCCAGCAGGATGCAGCACCCAAGTGGAGTGAGCATCCTCAGATGCGAACGGCGCATTCGATGATTGATCTTTGAACACCTATCAGCTGGTTTTGGCTGCGTGACGCGCTTGCTTTGTTGACCACCACCGGCGGCGAATGAATTCGCCGCCTGGAATGCTAAACGCGTTGAAACGCGTTCGTATCCAACCCGCTTTAGCGAGTTTTACATATCAGCCTGGCATTTCAATGCTGGGCGATCAAGGAGCCCCCGTGACTATACATCGACCCTTTCACCGTTTAATCTTGCTGTTCATCCTGACCTCGCTACTGATCGGCGGCGTGCCCGCTTTGGCTGCACCGTCGCCAGCGTCCGTTGTCAGCCCCGCCCCTGCCGCACTCCAGCAGGATGCCCAGCGCTTCTCGCCCAGCGCCGATACAACGATTGCCTTCAGCGCGCCCGACGGCAACTTTAACGATGTGCCGGAGCTGCTGGTAAACGACGGCGGGCTGACCGACGTGATCGACAGCGACGCGCTGCTGCAGTTTGACCTGTCGACCATTCCGGCAGACGCCGTGGTCCTGGACGCGCAGCTGCGGCTGGTGCAAATCGACGGCAGCGGCGGCTACTCGCTTGTCGTGTCGCGCGTTGAGGAGGCTTGGGACGCGGCGACCGTTACTTGGAACAACCAGCCCGTGGCCAGCGGCAACTTTGGCTTCCGCCAGACAACGGGCGATGGCTCGGAAGCGCTGCTGTGGGATGTGACAACTCTCGTGCGCAGGTGGAGCTACACGCCGGACGAAACGCCCAACCACGGTCTGCGGATTTCGGGCATTCCCGGCCCATCGGGGCAGGGGCGCAGCAGCCTGCACAGCCTGGAGGCCGACGCCGCCCTGCGCCCGGTGCTGAGCGTCTCGTGGCAGCTGCCGCCGAGCGAGATTGCGATTCCGCTCGGCACAGAAAACATCGAGCTCGATAGCTTTTGCGACACGCAAACGGAGTACGCCGACGCCCTCGCCTTTGCCTTCCGCGATGCCGACTCAACGGCGAGCCAGCTCTTTGTCAAGCACACCAACGAGCATCTTTACCTCTGCGTGCAGGGACGCTTGAGCCGCTCGGGCGAGGCGTTTTTTAGCGCCTACTTGGACGTGGACAACGGGCGCGACCCGCTGGCCGAGCCGGATGACCTCTCGCTGCGCGTGCGCCCCGAAGATGGCGAGACAAGCGAGTGGATCGGCAACGGTGAGGGCGGCTACGAGCAGACCGACCCGCGCGACTGGCAAGCCAGCGCCAGCGCGGGCGATTCGGACAACGCCGAATATCGGATTCCGCTGCCCCTCTTCGAGCTCTACTGCGGCGCACCCTTTGGCCTGGCGCTTTACCACCAGGATGTCGACGCGACGGGCGATGATTACGGCTGGCCGAGCAACGAATTCGCCAATCAGCCGCAAACGTGGCTGCCGGCGACGCTGGCGGAGCGGGGCTGCCCCTTCCGCGTGCGGGTGCTCGACAACGACGGGCTGCCGAGCGCAGACGCCACGGTTTACCGCCTGATGGATGGCGAGGCGACGGGCCAATACGCGACCGACGAGTTTGGCTTTGTGCAGGACGGCGGCGTTATCAGCGCGACCGATGCGCTGTGGGCGCTGGCAGAAGCCTCTGACTATACACCGCTGTCGCCTGAGCTTGCGAAGGCATCGGCGCTTCACTACACGAGCGGCGCTGCAGCCACGCAGATTGCGAGTGAAGATATCGATGCGGACAATATCTACCGCTTGCGACTAAGTGAGGAAGCGCCGCTGCTTATCCAGGATGTGGAGGTCTCGGCGCAGTGGGTACTTAGCGAAACCGGCGATGCAGACTTGTTCACCAGTCGCATGGTTGCAGCGGCTAATTATCTCTACCAATTTACCAATGGGCAGGTTACGCTTGGTCAGGTAACGGTCGCACAGGAAGAGGGAAGTTGGCAGTGCAACGATGCTGATTTGTGCCTCTACAGCAACAACAATCTGCGACCCAAGGCGGTAATTGGTGGGGTAGTCGATGATGTGCTGCAGGACCCGAATAATGGTGAGAATGCGTACAATCCAGGCCCAATCAGCATGGGCAGCGAGTGGAACCGCTACTTCCGCCCGCCCGGTACGATAGTCAAATTGAGCGACGAGACGTTGCTCGACGTTGATACGCTGGAAGAAGATTGGCCGCTGGCGTTGGCCCACGAATTTGGTCACTATTTGTTCTTCCTCTACGACACATATCTTGATCGCGAATCCAATCAGATCAGCCAATCGCTAATTGCCAGCTGTGCGGGCAGCGCCATGAACGACGTTTATGCGCCAGCCAACCATCACTTCGTTGCCGATCAAGAATACTGGGATACAAATTGTGGGCAGTCGCTGGCTCATGCGAAGCAGAATGGCCGTCCGGAATGGGAGACGATGCGCGCGTTCCATCCGTGGATGCAGGAGCGCGCCGACGCCGTAGCTGCGCTGCCCGTGTCGCTGGTGGCGACCAACTTTTTGACGCCAACCACGCCGCTTGCGCCCCTGCAGGCGAACCAAATTTACGATTTGGGTTATCGCGATGCGGAGAACGCTTCGCTACAGGCGCGCGCCTACCTGTTCCGAAACGAGCACATTCTGGGCCCCTATCAGCCCGTCCCCGACTCGACAGAGGTGACGCTTGGTAACGCACGACTGGGCGACCAGCTTTGCTTCTACGACATCAACGACAACGCGGAAGGGGCCGAAGCAGGCGACGAGACGCCTCGCCACCAGTTTGGCTGTGAGGCCGTTGTCGCAAACGATAATGTACTCGATTTGACCAAGAACGTTGCGTGGGCGCCACTCGCGCAAGTGTCGTTGTCGTCCACATCGACGACGAGCGTGGACATCGAGGTGTGGCAGCCCCTTGGCGCGGAGGACGGCGCGGTTGTTGCTCGGTTTTACGCGGAAGAAGATGGTTTTGTCGGTGAGGTTCAATTGGCGGCGTCGCTGGCTGACGAATCGATACATCGCGCTACATTCGACTTTGGCGGGCCATTACCGCCCTTCTTCGTCCAGCTTTTCGTCGACGAAGAAGTAGACGGCGCGCAAATCGCTACGCGGCGAGAAACTGTCTTCGAGCGCGGTACGGGCGGCGGTGGCGCATTTGGGCCGTTTCGAGACTGGGGTGGTGTTTTAATTTATTCGGCAGATGGACTGGCTACATTTACGCCCAGCAGTAATCTCAATCTGAAGGAAGGAGAATCGATTGCTTGGCAAACAATGCCCGGAACGCCGCCGCTGCCAGCTAATGCATCAATTGTTGGCCAATCTTACCGCTTGGATGCATTGCCCACAAGTCTTGTACAATCTGGTACGATCGGTGTCCGCTTCTTTGAATCAGGGAGCGAGAGCGTGCGGGCGGCTCAGGCCGAGAATGAGGTGGCATTGTATAGATGGACGGAAGATGGCAACGTGTGGAGTCCGCTTAACACAACGGTAGAGACGCCAGCCAATGCTGAAACGGGCGTACGGGTAGCATTCGCTCCAAGCGAGGGAGTTGGTGTTTACGCGCTGCTGCGTCTTTCGGATGAACCAGCACCACAGCAAATCTTTATGCCGCTTGTATCACGCTAGTGTCGTGTCAAGGCTGAAATGATGGATATAAGCGACGCAGTTTGATGCGAGCGTCAGCGGTTGTAAAGCGCCAGTCGACGGAAGCAGCATGGATGTTGCGTTGCGCCTGCCAAGCAGCGACTTCGGAGGTGAGAAAGTCTTTATCATCAATGCGGCGGTCGAGACATTGGCTGCCGAGCACATTTAATTCAATCTCGGCCATATTGAGCCAACTGCCATGCTTAGGCGTGAAATGAAAGTCAAGGCGCTCCAAAATTCGTCGTGCTTCGGCGGGTTCAAAGGCTTGGTATAGAGCAGCCGCTTTATGGGTACTCAGATTATCTTGGACAACTCGCACAACGGTTGCCTCTGGGAAATGGACGTCGACCAAGTCTCTCATGCAATGAGCATAATCAATCATCGTGCGGTTATCAGTCACATCAACATGCCGCCAGCCATGTAACGGTGCGAAAAACATAAACAGGTTCACCGTGCCATGGCGTTCGTATTCGTAATCATAGCGCAGTGGCTCACCGCACTGCATAGGGATAGGCGATTTCGTTTCACCGATTAATTGCTTTGTTCCTTCATCAAAGCAGACAACTGGGCGCCGAGGATCATACGGCTCGTGATATAACTCCAACACATCTTCCATCGCACAAACAAACTCGGCATTTGCTTCTGGCGCAATCACCCACTGCTTTTTCCGCCACGGCTTCAGTTCGTTTTTTTTAACGCTTTGCGCACGGTCTCGTATGAAATACTCTCGCTTTCAACCTGCTCCAGAGTAACAATATGCTCTGACAGGAGACGCAAACTCCAGCGTGCCTGGCCCGCAGGTGGTTCGCTACAGGTCATCGCAATTAGCTGTGCCTCGGTTGCACCGTCTATCTTGCGCTCATAGAGGCGACTTGTCTTTTTCCGATTGATCGCAGCATCTAACCCTTCTTCGGTATACCGTTTCCGGATTCGACCCACCGTCGCATATCCAACATTCAGCGCTGTAGATATTTGCTTATCAGTCCATTTCTCATCGGCCTTGAGCAGGATCCGAACCCGAGTCAACTTTCGGGCCTTTTCTACTCCACTTGATACGAGATTTTCCAAATGGTCCCGTTCCGTCTCGCTTAGATTGACTTCATACTCTTTCTTTCTACCCATTTTCTCCCCCTGATGCTTCGTTTTTTAGGAGAATAGCTCACTTGCTTTTCCTTATCAAATTACCCTTGACACGACACTAGTACACAGTAATCGATATTATGAGTAGATAAGGGTAAGCGATAGAATAGGTCCCAACGCGAAGCAATGAGCAGAAGAAGGAGTTTCCCATGGGACGCAAAAAGCACATAAACAATGTCAAGTTGCCGGGCGAAGAACGTAGCTACCTCAATCGGCTGACGCTGGGCGGCGTGATGAGTGTACGCAAACTGAATCGGATAAAGATACTGCTGTTGGCCGATGAAAATCATCATCAAGGGCAGAAGACAGACCAAGAGATAGCCGATAAGCTCGATACGAGCCTGTCGACGATAGACCGGATCCGGCGTCGCTATGTGCAAGACGGGCTCGAAGCGGCGATTAGCGAAAAGCCAAGAAGCGGTCGCGCCCGCACCATCAGCGGCGAGCAACGG
Organism: Caldilineaceae bacterium; assembly: GCA_965213535.1. Taxonomy (GTDB): domain Bacteria; phylum Chloroflexota; class Anaerolineae; order Caldilineales; family Caldilineaceae; genus JBCCFC01. The sequence goes on along the minus strand of OZ243888.1, from coordinate 2,049,537 downwards.
GCCAAAATCACCGCATTGGCCTGCTCAGAACCGCCAGCAGGGCGTAGCCAATGGAGCTTGCGCTTGCTAGCGGACAAAGCGGTGGAACTCGAGTTGGTTGAGCACATCTCCCACAACGCCGTGGGCGAAATTCTGAAAAAAACACGGTCAAGCCTCACCTAGTCCGCCAATGGTGCCTGGGCAAGCTGACGCCCACCTTTCTGGCGCAAATGGAGTATCTCCTGGCCATCTATGCCCGTCCCTTTGACCCGCTGCGCCCGCTCTGGTGTTTCGATGAGCGTCCCTGTCAACTGATTGGCGATACGCTCGTCCCCTTGCCTGTTGAACCCGGCAAGCCGAAACGACAAAACTACGAGTACGAGCGCCATGGCGTCTGCTCCGTTCTCCTGGCCGTGCAGCCTCTCACCGGACGTTGCTTTGTGCAGGTACGAGACCGACGCACGGGACAGGACTACGCCGAGTTCATGGACGCCTTCGTCGCTAGCGCTGCTTTTCGCCGCCTTAACAATTGTACGATGAAGCGTAATGTTGTTAAGGAAATTGTTGCGCAGCACATCATCAGCGATGTGCTGCGCACGTTTCTGCAGCAGGACATGTGCACGTTTGAGCGAGGCAATTGCTGCACTTTCATCGCCAATAATCTGATAAGCAAGGTAGCAATCAAACCAATCGCGGTGAGAAGTATCGAGCGGCTTGCCGCTGCTTAAAAGGATACCTTCAAGTGAGGCAAGTGACTCAGTTGCTTTCTGTGGGGTGCCCCGTGCCGCATGAGTGCGCGCCAGCACGCCAAGCGCACCAGTTAGCGGCTGTGTCAACTGATGTAAATCTCTCAATGCAAGCGCTTTTTCAGCGTGTGAAGCAGCAAGTGAATCGTTTTGAACTTCAAGAAAAGTGCGTGCAATTTCAACATGAGCCATCACCTCTACAACGCTATTATCTAGTGTTTCGGCAGATTTAATTACTCTAGAGAAAGTGGATAACGCCGACTCAATTTGACCAAGTTCGCGCTGGACTTGTCCAAGATTACCAAGGATGTAAAGCTTGCCCGACTCATTGCCCACTTGCTCCGCGAGCCGCAAGCTGTTGCGAAAGCTCTCGTCTGCCGCCTCCCATTGGCCCGTTTCCATTTGAACGACCCCTATCTGGTTCCACACCAGCCCTTCCCACCACGGATCGCTTATGCTGCGCTGTAGATTGAGCGCCTCGCGCAGCATCAGTTCGGCTCGTTCGTAGTGACCGCGCATTTCCTCGGCTTGGGCCAAATTTAGCAGGCTGCTACCTTCGCCGGAGCGATCACCGATTTTTCGCCTTAGCTTTAGCGCCTGCTCAAAATAGTCCACGCTTCGATCGGGATCATTTCGTAGGCCGAAGAGCGGGCCAACTGCATTAAGCGCCTTTGCCTCCATCTGCTGATCGCCACGCGTTCGACAAAGAGCAAGCACGCGTTGAAACTGAGCCTCTGCCGCGTCGTAGTCGCCGGTCTGCCGCTCAACCAGGCCCAAGCCGTATCGGATGTCTTCTTCGAAGTGTGTTGCATCGCCAGTTGAGATGAGATTTAAGGCTTCCATATACAGCGAGCGGGTTAGGCTGTAGTCGCCCTGTCGCCAGGCAACTGTCGCTTGGCGGGAGAGGCAGCGAATTTCGCTGTGCCGGTCGACGCCGCGTGCGCTGTCGAGCGCCAGGGCGAGCATCTCCGTTGCTCTGTCGTAATCGCCAACAGCTTCATGGTATTCACCCTGCAACAATCGAGCTTCAACGAGCGGCACCCCCCCGGCCCCCGCCAACTCCTCCAGCACGGCCCGCTCCTCGTCGCGCCGACCGAGCAGGTGGAGCACCTCGATCTTCGTCTTGAGCCACGGCCAGCGCGTCTCCAACGCGAGGGCGCGGTCGAGCTGGGCCAAGGCGGTTTCGTTGGCGTAGTCGCGCTGAGCCTGGTGGGCGGCGGCGTCGAGATAGTGGAGCGCTTTGCGGCGCACGGCCGGGCGCGCGAGGTCGCCGCTGTGGAAGTGGTGGGCCAGCCGCTCGACGGCATCGGGGCGTAAAATTTCTAGCGCGCGGGCGACGCGCCCGTGCAGCGTCCGCTGCTGGCGGTAGAGCAGCGTCTGGTAGACGGCCTCCTGCGTGATGTTGTGCTTGAAGATGTAGGCGACCTGCGGCGATGGCGTCTCCAGCCGCGCAAAGTGGCGCTCGGCCAGCGTCGAGAGTTGGCTTTCGAGCGAGTCGCTGTCGACCGTGGCCGGGTGGGCGTCGCGCAGCAGCTCCACCTCGAAGACGCGCCCAATCACGCTGGCAACCTTGAGCGTGAGCTTGACCGGCTCGGGCAGCCGATCCAGCCGCGAGAGCACCAGCCCGTGGACGGAATCCGGCAGGCCGAGGTCGACGCTGGCGAGGTCGGCGTCCGGGCGGAGCGCGCCGTCCCGGTCGAGGCAGTCGGCGCGGCGCAGCCGGTCGATGAGGGCGGGGGAGAGCTCGTGCGTCCGGGCAGGCCATGGCCTGCCCGGACGCACGAGGCTATCCGACTCCACGAGCGCATCCACCAATTCCTCGGTAAAAAATGCATTGCCCTGCGCCCGCGTCTGAATTAGCGCCAGCGCCAGCGGGTTGATCTCGCCGCCGAGCCGCTGCTGCACGAGCGCGGCGACGCCCTCTACCGAGAGCTCGCCGAGCGCGAGGTGCGTCTGGTGCTCGAGCTTGGTAAATTCTGTGTAGAAGCCATCGTCTTCGTGGAGCGGCGGGCGCTGGACGAGGGCGAGCAGAATCGGCGCATCGGCGACGACGCGGGCCAGCGCGAGCACGATCGACTGCGAAGCTTCGTCCATCCAGTGTGCGTCTTCGATGAGCAGGAGCAGCGGGCCGCCGGGCAGGGGGCCGTCGAGGGGACGGCGGGCGCGCGTCTGCGCTATTTCAATCAGCAGCGCCGTCAGCGCTTCGCGGCGCAGCCCGGCGTCGAAGGCGGCGGTGGTGTGGTTGTCGGGGATGGGCAGGCCAAGTAGGTCGCCGAGCAGGGGCAGGCGCAGCAGCCATTCCGTGTTCATGTGCGAGACGACCTGGCGCACGCGCTCGATCTGGGCGGGGACGCTCTCTTGGTCATCAATGGCTGGCGCGCCCGGCGCAACGGCGGCGAGGTTGGCGGCGGATGCGTTGGCGAGGGGCAGGCCAAGCAGGTTGCGCGTAATCTGGCGGACGGGCACAAAGGGCGACTGCTGGCTGAGGCTCTGGCACGCGCCGATGGAGATATCGAAATCGCGCTGGCGGGCGCGGGCCACGATTTCGGCGGCGAGGTGGCTTTTGCCCACGCCCGCTTCGCCCTCCACGCGCAAAATTTCGCCGCGCCCCGTCGCGCGCACCCGCGCCAGCAGCGCCTCTACCTGCGCGACCTCGTCCTCACGCCCGACCAGCGGCTCTTCGTGTAGCAAGGTGAGGGCGCGAGCAGCTTCGGCTCGTGCGGAGAGCAAGCGGTGGGCCGCAACCGTCGCGCCGCTCTTGAGCAGCACCCCGCCCGCCGCCTCCGCCCGGTGCGACGCGCTCACCTCGTCCGCCACGGCGTCGCTGAGCAGAATCTGCCCGGGCGCGGCCTGCGTCATCAGCCGCGCGGCCAGGTTGGTGGCGTCGCCGAGCACGCCGTAGGTGCGGCGCGTTTCGCTGCCGTAGGCGCCGACGCGCATCCGGCCCGCAGCCAAGCCAATTTGCGTGGTGGCGACAGCTAAATCGCTGGGCGGCGTGCACAGGGCGAGGGCGGCGGCGGCGGCGCGCGGGGCGTCGTCGCCGTGGGCGATGGGCGCGCCAAAGGTGGCGTAGAGGTAGCTGCCCTTGTCGCCGGTGGTGAGCTGGATCAGCGCGCCCTCGTAGCGGGTGAGGATGCCCTGCACCCAGCGGATGTAGCGGTCGAGCTGGTCACCGGCCTGCTCGTTGCCGTCGTAATCGAGGCCATCGAAGCGCAGAAAGAGGGCGACGGCGGGGCGCAGCTCGGCGAGGAAACGGGTGTGGCCGTGGCGGAGGCGGGGGCGGAGCGGCGGAAGCAGCCATGTTTGAGAAAGCGAATGGTCAATGGTTAACGGTGAATGGTCAATCGTTAACTTTTGGTGCGTGGGCGGGTTTTGTAGCAGGGCGAAGCGGTGGTTGGCGGCGGTGCGCCACTGGGCGGGTGCGACATTCTCGCCGAGCAGGGTGGCGGTGGCTTCGTCGATGACGGTTTCGCCTTGGGTGGCGAGCTGTTCGGCCTGGGCCATGCGATCAACGGTCGAGCCAGCGAGCACGTCGATGACCTGCACGTCCGGGTCGCCGACGAGGAAGCGGCGGGCGGGGCCGCTGGCCATGGCGGTCTTGACGGCCAGCGAAACGGTGGCGTCGCCCGCATCGCTAACGGTGATGGCGGCAAACTGGGGCATCGCGGTCTGGATGGCTGCCGCTGCCTGGGCGGCGCGATTTGCTGCCTCCCGCACTGCGTCATTGGGCTGGCCACTATCAGATTGGGCGTCGCTGGCTTGTGCGTCGAACCAGCAGGTGATGGCGTCGCCGCTAAAGCCGATCACGCTGCCCTTTTGGGCGTGGACGGCGGCAATCAGCGGCGTGTAGACGGCGTTGAGGTGGCGCGTCAACTCCTCCGCGCCGCGCCGCGGGCCGCGGGCGCGGACGAGCTGCTCCGTCAAGCGCGAAAAGCCGGAGATGTCGACGAAGAGCGCCGTGCCCCGGGTGCGGTTGGGCAGCAGCGTGCCGTGGGCGAGGGCGCGGCGGCGATCAAGCGGGATGTAGGGGAGGAAGGCGTTCATGGCGTCGATGTCGGGGCGAACCGAGGCTGCATCCAAAAGAAGCGCTGTAAGGTGCTTCTATTGTAGCGGGAAAGTGGGGGAAGATCAACGGCTGGGACGACGGATGTGGTTCAGTTTGGGGGCGGAGCTGTGCTGACGGGGCGTTCGGCCTCACCCCCTCGACCTCACCCCCTCGACGCTGGTTCGTCATCGACGAAGCTTCGGAAGCCCCCTCTCCGCGCGCGGAGAGGGGGTTTGGGGGTGAGGTCTCGTGCGCCAAGCGTGCTACTTTATCTCACGCCGAAGCCCCTCAACTCAAGTGCACCCGCGCAAGCTGCCGGCGCAAACGCTGTGTAATCCAATATAGTCCGGCGCCCGCCGCCAGCGCCAGCCCGGCGTGGCTGAAGTAGCTGTAGCGCATAAAGAGGCGGTCGTCGAAAACGAGGAAGGGGGCAATGGCGAGCAGAAAGAAAGTCAAGCCAAAGACGACGGGGCGTGTATCGCGCGCAACCGTCAACGTGCGGCGGCCCAGCGCAAGCGACGCTGTCAGCGCTGCCAACAAAATCACCGCTACGATCCCTTGCACCCAGCCAACCAGCGACCAGCGCGCGACGCTTGGCGCTAAGATTATGTTTTCGCGTAGCGAGTAAGAAGTCACCAGCAAGTTGCTAAAGTCAATGGAGTGGGCGGTCACGTTGCGCAGGGCAACGCGTAGGGTTCCAGCTAGCGAACTGGCGTAGCCAAAGCCAGTGGGTTCGTAGCCGCTGGTGGCGCGGAAAACGGTGAAGAAGAGGACGGCCCAGGTGGTGCTGATGGCGAACAAGAGCAGGTGCGGCAGCCAGTCGCGGCGGGTGCGGAGGCGCTGGAAAATCCAGTCGTGGGCGAGCAGGATGGCGGGCAGGATGACGGCGGATTCTTTGCTGAGCAGGGCGAGAATCAACAGGAGGGCGGTGAGGAGGATGCGAGCCGAAAAAGCGTCCCCGGCACGCGCCAGACGCAAGCCAGCACGCGATGTCGCTGGCGGCGCGTGCCGGGGACGCGCTAAAGGCCCAACTGGATCGTCCGCCATGCCCACGTCTCGACCGCCGATAAAGACCAAAATTGCCAGCAGCGAACAGAACACGGCAAAGAGCGACTGAAACTCCACGGCCAGCGTCACCGTCTCGACGTGCGCCCGGCGCGAGACCCACAGCAGCGCTGGCACGAGCGCCCAGAGCCAACTTCCTCGTGGCAGCAGCTGCCGAGCCAGCGCAAAGAGCAGCACGCCGTTCGCCCCGTACATCGCCACGGTGATCGCGTGGAAGGGCTCAATTTGCTGGCCGAAGAGCGACACGCCCGCCGCGTAATAGCAGCCGGTCGTCAGCGGGCGGTAGAGGCCGGGCCAGAGCGGCTGCGCGGTGAAGCAATCGACCGGCGTGCGAATCTCACGCGCCACGTACTCAAACCACATTGGGTCCTCCCACGTCATCGTCGACCAGGTGGCGGCGATCCACGAGCCGTGAACGAGTGCCACAGCCGCGGCGATGGCGAAGGTCGCGGCGAGATAGCGAAGGGGAGGTGAGCGCATGAGAAGAATCTGTCCACGAAGAGCACGAAGAGTACGAAGAGCACGAAGAGCACGAAGCAAAGAGGGTTGACTTCTTCCTTCGTGCTCTTCGTGTCCTTCGTGGATCACTTTCTGAAACCTATGGCAGAGACGCGTGATAAATTCCGCGCTCCGTCGCTATAATAACGCGACCGGCATCCAGCGGATCGGCAAGCAGCTGGAAGACGCTGTGTCCGGGCAGGCCGCCAAACTGCCACGACGCGCCGCCGTCGGCGCTGAACCAAAGGCCGTTGCCTTCGCTGCCCGCCCACAGCCAGCGACTTTGCTGCATGTTCTGCTGGGCATCGAGCGTGCCCAGCCGCAAAATCGTGGCCCGCGGCATCCCCCCGTCGATTTCTGTCGTCAGCGCCCACGACGCGCCAAAATCAGCGCTGCGCCACAGCCCGTCCGCCGCGCCCGCCCAGAGCACGCCGTCGTCGCCCTGGAGCAGCGAATGCACAGTCTGTTGCTCCAGCGGCCCCGGCAGCTTGAACCACGAGTCACCGCCGTCGTCGCTGCGGAAAAGCCCTTCGATGGTGGCGATGGTCAGCTGGCCGGGCGTCGGGTGCCAGAGCACGTCCAGCACCGAAAGCGTTTCGAGGCCGTTGTGCAGCAGCTCAAACGTCGCGCCGCCGTCGTTGCTGACGGCGATGTCGTTGCCCCACGTGCCCGCCCACAGCACGCTGGGATCGAAGGGGCTGGGGTTGACGCTGAAGTAGAGCAGATTGTCGAGGTCAGACGGCTCATTCCAGCGCGGGTTTTCCGAGAAGGCGTTGTCGGACCAAGCCGTGCCGTCCGCATTGGCCGCGTACACCCGACCGTTGCCGCCCAGCGCCAAATCCCAGACGACCCACGGCTCGCCGCTCGGCTGCCACGTCGCACCTCCATCGCCGCTGTGGTAGATGCCCGCGGGCGTGGCGGCGATCTGCTGCTGCGGATCAAACGGCGCAATCAGCAGGTCGCTCACCGTCGAGGGCAGGCCGTCGATCTTCTGCCAGGGTTGGTCGCTGGCGAGCTGCTCGCCCTCAAGCTGCGTGTAGTAGACGCCGTTGGTCGTGCCGATGTAGACGGTCTCACCAGCGCGGGCGCTCGTCGTCGGCTCCAGGTTGGTAAACAAATCGTGGGAGACTTCGCGCCAGTCGTCGCCCTGCTTTTGGTAAAGCCCCAGCAGGTTTGTGCCAATCAGCGTATCGTCGCCGCAGCAGCCGAGCAGCGTGTTGAGCTTGCCGTAGCGCGATTCCGGCCCAACGGGTTGCCACGCGTCCTCGCTCCAGCGCCAAAGCTGGTCGACGTTGCGCACGACGACCGAATCGTCCGCCGGGTAGAGCCGCGTCATAAATGGATTGGGCACGGGGCCATACAGCCCGTCGAGGCCGATGTCCGGCAGCGGGGGCAGGTGGCTCCAAAAGCTGGGGCGTTGCGGGTCGATGCTCTTGCGGTGGACACCGTTGCTGGTGGCGGCAAATACTTCAATTGATGTCACCAGCGCATTGTGCGGTAGACGAAGCGAGTAAGAGACATCGGGGCGGTGGAATTTGTCATTCCCGCGAAGGCGGGAATTCATGCTTGACCTACCATGGATTCCCGCCTTCGCGGGAATGACACCTGACCTTGATTGGTTGCTTGCCACACTCAACGACGCGCTCGCTTCATCAGTCGAGGCAGCGACCACGTCCGTCACCGTCCACGGCGCGAGCGCGCTGTAGCGCCACGGCCCGCCAACCGCATCGGCCTTCCACAAACCAAACTCCTCGAAACCCGCATAGAACTGGCCATCAACTTCGGTGACCACATACGCATAGCGACCCGGCGACCCTGCCGCGCGCTGCCACGGCACGTCGCTGCTTGCGCGCCAGAAGAGTCCATTGTCCGTCGCCGCAAGCTGGCCGGAGCCGGTCGCTAAAATGTCGACAAAGACGACCTCCGGCAGCGAGCCCGCTTCGTTGACCAACGCGCCCGGCGTGCCGTCCGCAGCTTGGCGCGTGCGGAAAAGCTGGCCCGGTCGATTGCCGGTGAGCCAAAGGTCGACGCTGCCGTCGTCGCTGGTGAGGCCTTCGCGAATGCGGTTGAATTCGGCCCAGCCGCTCGGCGAGGGCTGCGCCTGCCAGTTTATGAGCAGCGGCTCGCCCAAGGCTTGCGCGGGCACGAGGCGGGCGTTGCGGATTTGCAGATTTTCCCAGCGCCACCAGTCGTACTGGCGCGTCGGGTTGCGCTGGCCGCTGCGCATCGTCAGCGTGTTGACGCCCGCGCGCAGCAGATCGCCCGGCACCGTCAGCCGCTGCATGACCCACGTACTCGTGGGGTCCAGCCGCGGTCGGGCTTTCAGCCGCGCCACGTCGACACCGTTGATCTGCACGCGATTGGTCGGCTGGTCGATCTGCATCGTCTCAATCAGCAGCTCGTAGCTCGCCCCGATCTGTGCGTCGCCCAGGAAGAATTCGCCCGTCCAGAGCGGGCTAAAATTTTCGCCGCCTTCGTAGAGGTGCACCCAGTGGGGGTGCAGCCAGCCGATGTCGCCGAGGCGGATGGGGGCGTCGGGGGCGAGGATGGGAATTGGGGATTGGGAATTGGTAACCGGGAGTTGGTTCGCCGGGAGTGATTGGGGAATGAGCGTTGATAGTTCGTCGAAGGTCGGCGTTGTTTGGCCGGGGCCGAGCCAGAGGGCGTAGCCGTACTGGTCGGGGGCGTCGGTGAATTCCCAGAAGGTGGCGCGCTCGATTTGCGGATAATCCTTTTCGAGCAGGCCCAAGGCGGCCAACGAATAGCCGACCTGCTGCCGCGGCGTGACGACTTGCCACGCGTCGGCGGGGTTGGGCGCGCTGGTGCGCCAGCCCATTTCGGTGATCCAGATCGGCTTGTCGCCCCCATCTTCCCCTACAATTCCATAATCACGCATGAGCCGCTGATGGAATTCGAGGCGACGGAAGTTGAGCCGGTCGAGGGCGGGCGGCTCGCTGGGCGAGCGGCCAAAGCCGTAGGGATGCAGCGCCAGCACGTCAAAATAGTCGGCGGCGCCCGCCTGCAGCATCGAATCGAAGAAGACCAAATCGTTGACGCCGTTGACGCCGTCGCCCTCGGTAAAGGCCAGCCCGCCGCCCAGCACGGGCACGTCCGGCGCGACGGCCTTGCTCGCCTCGTACCCCGCTTTTAGCAGGGCAACGTAGGCCTCGGCGTCCGGCACTTCATCGTTCCACTCCAGCGCCAGGTTGGGCTCGTTCCAGATAATGACGCCGTCGAGCCGGTCGCCGTAGCGGGTGGCAACGCGGCGGACGAAATTCGCGTAGGCATCCAGGCTCCACGGCGACGGGCTGCCGTCGTCCAGCGCCCAGGCGGGCGGCCGATCCAGCCGCGCGACGACGCCGACGCCGTAAAATTCCGCCGCCCGCAGCAGCGCATCCGGCTTCTCCCAGTAGAGATAATTGGGCGTCGGCTCAATATCCTCCCAGCTCATCACCGCGATCACAAAGCCGCCGCCGGCCTCGCGCACGGCCTGCATGTGCGCCGCCGTGCCGTCGTTGATGTGAAAGCCGTAAGAGAGCGGAGTCGATTGGGCGTGGGTGGGGCTGGGGAGAAGGGTGAGGAGGAAAAGGGCGAGAACGACATTACGCGCGTACGAACAAAAAATGGGCATGATTAAACGGTTCGAAAAACACAAAGACCCCTCCCTAGCCCCCAGATTGGGGAGGAAATTGATTCGGGGTATAACGAGAAGTCAGCTCCTCCCCCCACCGGGGGGGGAGGCTGGGAGGGGGCTCTTACGCCTTTGCCGCCACCATCTCCGCAATCTCATCCGGGTGGCGTGCGACATCCGCCCCCGCGTTGCGCAGGGCCTCCATCTTCTCCGCCGCCGTGCCTTCGCCGCCGGAGATGATCGCGCCCGCGTGGCCCATGCGGCGACCGGGAGGGGCCGTCTGCCCGGCGATAAAGGCCGTCACGGGCTTGCTCATGTTCTCCTTGATGTACTGCGCCGCCTTCTGCTCCTCCGTGCCGCCGATCTCGCCGATCATCACGATCTGCGCCGTGTCGCGATCGTTCTCGAACATCTCCAGCACGTCGATAAAGTTGGTGCCGATAATCGGGTCGCCGCCGATGCCGACCGCCGTGCTCTGGCCGATGCCGCGCGCCGTCAACGCGTAGACGACTTCGTAGGTCAGCGTGCCGGAGCGGCTGACGATGCCGACGTTGCCCGGCGTGTGGATGTGCCCCGCCATGATGCCGACCTTGGCCTCGCCCGGCGTGATCAGGCCGGGGCAGTTGGGCCCGATCAGCCGCGTGCCCAGCCCGTCGAGATAGGTGCGCACGCGCACCATGTCCAGCGCGGGGATGTGCTCGGTCAGGCAGATGATCAGCTCGATGCCCGCATCCGCCGCCTCGATAATCGCGTCCGGCGCAAAGCGGGCGGGCACGAAGATGATGCTGGTGTTGGCGGCCGTCGCGTCGACGGACTCCTGCACCGTGTCAAAGATGGGCACGTTGCCCACGCCCCACTCGCCCCCCTTGCCCGGCGTTACCCCGGCGACGACGTCCGTCCCGTACTCGATCATCTGCTCCGTGTGAAACGACCCCTGCGAGCCCGTCATCCCCTGTACGACCAGTTTTGTATTATTGCCAACGAGAATGCTCATGTGATTTTCCTGTCTAGTAAAAAGACACGGAGACAGGGAGACGCGGGGACGCGGTGAATGGTTCGTCAACGAACAATCCCCGCCTCCCCGCGTCCCTGCGTCCCCGCGTCTGTTGTTTATTTAGCAGCCGCTACGGCCTTCTTCGCCGCATCGGCTAGGCTGGTCGCCGTCTGGACGTTGGGCAGGTTGGCCTCTTCCAGGATTTTGCGACCCTCTTCCTCGTTGGTGCCGACCAGCCGAATCACAAAGGGCACGTCGACCTCCAGCGAGTTGATGGCCGTGAGAAAGCCGCGCGCCACGTCGTCGCAGCGGGTGATGCCGCCGAAGATGTTGATGAGCACGGCCTTGACGCCCTCGTCGCCGAGGATGATGCGCAGCGCTTCGGCGACTTTGTCCGCGCCCGCGCCGCCGCCGATATCCAGGAAGTTGGCCGGGTTGCCGCCGTTGAGCTTGACGATGTCCATCGTCGCCATGGCCAGCCCCGCGCCGTTGACCATGCAGCCGATTTCGCCGTCGAGGTTGATGTACGTCAGCCCGGCTTCCTGGGCGCGCAGCTCGGATTCGTCCTCGGCGCTCACGTCGCGCATCTCGCTCAACTCGGGGTGGCGAAAGAGCGCGCTGTCGTCGACAACCATCTTGCCGTCCAGCGCGAGCAGATTGTTCTCTTTGGTGATAACGAGCGGGTTGATTTCGGCCAGGCTGGCGTCGTTGTCGATATAGGCTTCGTAGAGCCCCTTGACGATTTTAATAAAGGCCTTGGCGTGCTCCTTGGGCAGGCCGATGCCGTCGGCCAGGATGCGCGCCTGGTAGTCGCGCACGCCGAGGTAGGGGTGAATGGCGACCGTGATAATTTTATCCGGCGTCTCCGCGGCGACCTGCTCGATCTCGACGCCGCCCTCGCTGCTCGCCATCAGCACCACGCGCCGCTGCGCGCGATCCAGCACCGCGCCCAGGTAAATTTCCGTCTCGATGTTCGAGGCCTCGTCGATCAGCACGCGCTCGACCGTTAGCCCCTTGATGTCCATGCCGAGAATCTGCTCGGCCTTGGCCTGCGCGTCGCTCGGCGAATCGGCCACCTTGATGCCGCCCGCCTTGCCGCGCCCACCCACGAGCACCTGGCTTTTGACGACGACCCGACCGCCCAGCCGCTCGGCAATCGATTGAGCTTCGGCGGGCGTGGCGGCCACGTCGCCCTGCGGAATGGGGATGCCGTGCTGGGCAAAAATACGTTTGGATTGATATTCGTGCAGATTCAAGCTGATCTCCTTGCGCGGTTTTATATTAAGGGGTAGTTGAGCGAATTGGGATGTAGCAAATCTATCATCACAAAGTTACAGATCGGCTACACTCACCGGTCATTATAGGCTCGCGGGGGAGCAAGTCCAAATTTTTCCAGAGATTCCAACCATAGCTAGCGGATTTGGCGGATCAAGCGGATAAAGACGGATACAGACCAGTGTTGCCAACGGCCGAATCCGATAAATCTACCAACGATCCAGCCAAATTGGCCATTGTCGAATTTTCCGAAATGCGATGTGTTGATAAAGTGAGTGCATTTCAGTTCGGGAGAAGTGACGAGTTGAGTTAGGCTAATTTAAGAAAATAAGTATAGGAGTAAAAAATCCGCTTTTATCCGTCGAATCCGCAAAATCCGCTAGAGATTCTTGCAAATTTGGAATCGCCGCTGGCAAAGGGTAAATCTGGGGTCTGAATCAATTTGTTGGTATGATAGACAAAATTTTAACGAACTGGATTGAGAAACTGACCTCGTGACCGCCGACTCCACCCTCTCCGACGCAGCCAAGCCCACCATGACCACCAACCTGCGCGGCCTGTGGCGCACCATGCGCCCCCAGCAGTGGGTAAAAAATATACTGATTTACGCCGCCCTCGTCTTCGACGGCAAGCTCTTTGATTGGCTGCCCTTCCTGCGCACCACGGCCATGGTTGGCTGCTTCTGTCTCGCCGCCAGCAGCGTCTATCTGATGAACGATCTGGTCGACATCGAAAAGGATCGGCAGCACCCGCGCAAGCGGCTGCGCGCCCTGGCCAGCGGCGAGCTGTCGCCGAGGGTGGCGCTTATTGCGGCGGTGGCGCTGGCGGTGGCGAGCCTGGGCGTTGCCTTCTGGCTGACGCCGCTGGAGGGGGCGGTGCTGGCGAGCTATCTGCTGCTCAACGTGGCCTACAGCTTCTATCTCAAAAACGTTGTATTGATCGACGTGATGGTGCTGGCGACCAACTACCTGCTGCGCGTCGTCGCGGGCGTGGTGGTGGTGGGCGTGGCGAACTTTAGCCCCTGGCTCTACGTCTGCATCACGCTGCTGGCGCTCTTCCTCGGCTTTGGCAAACGCCGCCACGAAGTCACCACGCTGGGTGAGGCTGCGGCCAGCCACCGCAAAAGCCTCAGCGGCTACAACCTGCCGCTGCTCGACCAAATCATTGGCGTGGTCACCACCAGCACGCTCGTCGCCTATACCTTCTACACCTTCGAGGCCCAAACCGCCCTCGTGAGCGACGACCGGCTGCTGCTCAGCGTGCCTTTTGTCTTCTACTTTATCGCGCGCTACCTCTACCTCATTCACGTCAAAGGTGAAGGCGGCGCGCCGGACGAGCTGCTGCTGCGCGACCGCCCGCTGCTGCTCGACGCCGTGCTGTGGGCGGTTACGGTAGTTGCGCTGATTTACTGGGTTCCCTAACGTCTTGGCGCGTGAAGAGTTTGTCTACTGCCCGCGCTGCGCCACGCCGCTGGTGTTGCGCGCCACCGTGGACGACGCGCTGCGGCCCACCTGCCCGGCGTGCGACTTTGTCCAGTTTCACGATCCCAAAGTCGCGGTGACGGCTTTTGTGGTGAGACAACAAGTGGTGCGGCGACAAGGGGAGCGCGAAGAAGTGCTGCTCGTGCAGCGCGGCGTCGACCCACAGATCGGCAAGTGGGCGCTGCCCGGTGGCTACATGGATGCGGGCGAATTGCCCGAAGCGGCGCTGTCGCGCGAGCTGCTGGAGGAGACGGGGCTGGTTGTCCACGTGGAGCAGCTGCTGGAGATTTTGCCGCTGCTGCGCGGTGATTTTGCGGACGGGATTGTGCTGGTCTACCGGGCCGCGCCGGTCGACGGTGAAGCGACGCTGGTCAGCGGCGACGATGTGCGAGCCGCCCGCTGGTTCATTCCGAAGGATTTGCCCGCCGAAGTCGATATGGCCTTTGAGTCGACGCGGTCGCTGCTGCGGCGCTGGTCAGCGGCGTGACCAACATGGTTGGTTGGCCGCGACCGGCGTCGAATGAATTCGACCCCTACATTGCAAAACGCGCTGAAGCGCGTTGGCCGAAAACAACGCGCTTCAGCGCGTTTCGCAAATCCGGCGATGAATTCATCGCCGGTCATTACCGACAAAAGTAGAAAATTTACCAAAACCAACATGTCAGATCAACTCTTAACCGAACCCACCACCCGCATTCCCGACGCCATCGCCACCAAAACCTACCTCGTCACCGGCGGCGCGGGCTTTCTCGGCATCAACCTCGCGCGCCACCTGCTCGCGCGCGGCCACGCCGTCGTCTCGCTCGACATCGGCGACTTTGACTACCCGGAGCGCCACAACGAGCGCGTCACCATCAAGCGCGGGGACATCCGCAACCGCGACGATGTCGACGCGGCGATGGCGGGCGTGGACATTGTCGTGCACACCGCCGCCGCGCTGCCGCTCTATTCGGCGGAGGATATCTACACCACGGACATCAACGGCCTGCGCGTCGTGATGCAGTCCGCGCTCGACCACAACGTCGAGCGCGCGATCCATATTTCGTCGACGGCCGTCTACGGCATCCCCGATCACCACCCGCTCTACGAAGATGATCAGCTCGACGGCGTCGGCCCTTACGGCGAGGCCAAAGTCGAGGCGGAGGCGCTGTGCGAGCAGTTCCGAGAGCAAGGGCTCTGCCTGCCGATCATCCGTCCCAAATCCTTTATCGGGCCGGAGCGGCTGGGCGTCTTTGCCCTCTTCTATGATTGGGCCAAGGATGGCAAAAATTTTCCCGTGCTCGGCAGCGGCAACAACCGCTACCAGTTCCTCGATGTCGCCGACCTGTGCGACGCCATCTACCTCTGCGCCACGCTGGATTGCGAGGTGGTCAACGATGTCTTCAACATTGGGGCCAAGGAGTTTACGACGATCAAGCAGGACTACCAGGCCGTGCTCGATTACGCGGGCCACGGCAAGCGCATCGTGCCGATTCCCGCCGCGCCCGCCATTTGGACGCTGCGGCTGCTCGAGCGCGTGAACCTGTCGCCGCTCTACAGGTGGGTCTACGAAACGGTAACGGAGGATTCGTTTGTCGGCATCGAGAAGGCCGAGCGGGTGCTGGGCTGGACGCCCCAGTATTCCAACCAGGACGCGCTGATCCGCAACTACCAGTGGTATGTCGACCACGTGGAGAGCTTTAGCGGCCGAAGCGGCGTCTCCCATCGCGTGCCGTGGAAGCAGGGCGCGCTGGGCGTGGCGAAATTGTTCTTTTAAGCCCAACGCACCAAGCGTTAGCGTCCCCGCCACGCGCCACGCGTTGCTTCGTCTACCCTGTCGGATTTGGCGCGTGCCGGGGACGCGGGTTGAACCCACCATCTCATCAACATGATCTGCAACAAAACCGAAAGCGGCTGGGACATCATTTACCAGCGGGCACATGCCTTGCTGGCCGCTGCATTAATCGAACAGTGGCGCATCGACCAGCGACCCAGCCGCTGGATCGAAACGCTGGCGGCCACGGCTCAGCACGACAACGGCTGGCAGGAGTGGGAAGCCTCCAACCAGCTCACGCCGCTGGGCACGCCGCGCGCGCTGGGCGAAGGCTCGCTGGAGGATGCCGTTCCCCAGCTCGACCACGCCATCGCGCGGGCGCGCCACCAGAGCCTGTGGAGCGGCTGGCTGGTATCGCGGCACGCCCAGCAGCTCTTTGAGCCACAGCGCGGGCAGCTTCAAGCGCTGGATAATTTGCTGGACGCACAGGCTGAGCTGAGACAGCGCTGGCGTACCCAGCTCGAAGTCGACGAGAAAGCGCTGGAGCGGGCCTACGCGCTCCTGCTCTTTGGCGACACCTTCTCGCTGATTCTCTGCCGCGGCGAAATTCCCTTTGGCGGGCGCGCGCTCGAAATCGAGGCGGGTCCAGACGGCACGCGCCACGACGTGCGCCAACTCGATGGCGCGCAGGATGTAAACGCCAGCGGCAGCGGGGCGTTAACCGTGGAGCCGTGGCCGTACGCGGTCGATGAATTCACCGTGTCGGTGGATGTCTATCCGCTTCACCGGCTCACCTTTGCCGATGACGACGACTTGGCGCAGGCGCTGCAAGGGGCAGCGGTCCAGCCGCGCTCGTGGTCGATTCGCCGGGCGTAGCGGCCCATCCACGCCGCAAAATTCTACAGCCCCGCCACCTTTTCCCCATCCGCCAAAATCTGGTCGACCGCCCCCTCGTCCGTTGTCTCGGTGTAGACTCGAATCAGCGGCTCCGTCCCCGAAAAGCGCACGAGCAGCCAGCCGCCATCGTCCATCACAAATTTGTAGCCGTCCGTCGTCACCAGCTCCGTGACTTCGTGACCGCCAAGCGTCAAGCCGTCGATATCGATGTTGTTGAGCCGTTCGCGCGCCTCCTCCTTCATCTCGTTGCCCGTCAGCCGCGTATCGATGCGCTTGTAGAAGTGCTCGCCGCCAACCCGGTCAAAGAGCAGCTGCAGCAGCTCGGTGGGCTTCTTGCCCGTCTTGACGATCAGGTCGAGCAGGTAGAGATTGGCGACAATGCCGTCGCGCTCTGGAACGTGGCCGCGAAAGGCGTAGCCGCCGCTCTCCTCGCCGCCAATCATGGCCTCGTGCTCGACCATGGCGGGGGCGACGTACTTGAAGCCGACGCCCGTGTTGACGACGTCGACATCGTCGTACTGCTTGCCCAGCTTGTCCAGCATGGTCGTCGTGCTCAGCGTTTTGACAATCGTGCCGCGCTCGCCGCGCACTTCGAGCAGGTAGTAGGCCAGCAGCCCGTAGACGCGCAGCTGATCGACAAAGTCGCCGTTTTCGTCGCCAAAGCCACAGCGGTCGGCGTCGCCATCCATGATGCAGACGCAGTCCGCCCCCTGTTCAACACCGGCGGCGAGGCCCGCATCCACGTTGGGCGGAATCGGCTCCGGACGCGACATTTCGGGGAAGATCGGGTTGCGCGCGGCGTGCACTTCGATGATCTCGGTGTTGCCGCCACCCAAAATCTCGGTGAGCCAGCCAGCCCCGTTGCCCCACATGTTGTCGACCACGACCGTCAATCCAGCGTCCTTGATCGGCTGAACGTCGATCAGCTCCGCCACGCGCGCTAGATACTTGGGCTTGGGATCAAATATCTCAATATCGCCGCTATCCAGCGCGTCGCTGAGTTTGACTGACTTGATGGCGCCCGCATCACCCGCTTCTGGAATCAGCCCCTCGATCTGCGTCAGCCCGTCGGGGGCAATCGCGCCGCCATTTTCGTCGCGCACCTTGAAGCCGCAATCCTCCGGCGGGTTGTGGCTGGCCGTGATGTTGACCGCACCCAGCGAGCCCGTTGCGCCCACGCTAAAGCTTATCACCGGCGTGGGCGTCGCCACGTCGGTGAGGTAGACTTTGAAGCCGTTGCCCGCCAGCACTTCGGCGGCGGCGGCGGCAAATTGATCGGCCAAAAAGCGCCGGTCGTAGCCGACGACGACGCTGCCCGCTTGGTTGTTGGCCCGGAGGTACTCGGCAAAGCCCTGCGCACAGCGGCGCAGATTGGCAAAGGTGTAGTCGTCGCCAATTTTGGCGCGCCAGCCGTCTGTTCCAAACTTGATGTCGCTCATTATTACTCCTGATTGAGGAAAGATTTTGTTTGTGAAATTTGGCAAAAAGGTTGCTGGGTTGATCCACATTGTAGGGGCTTTCCCAGCAAAAGAAAAGCGGAGCCCTCGACGAAGAGTCCGCTGCGTTCGCTTGGTGAATCCCCTTCTTTTTACCGTTGTGGAGCGCTTTTTTGTCCTGGACAATTTTTAGATTCTGTTGAGGCCATTCCAACAATTAGATTATCCGGTCGGTGAGCCCGTCAGATGTGACAGTCACGCCCATTTACCAGCGGGGCGAGTCTTTCTCATGGAGGGCCGTGACAGTCACCTCGACTCGCCCCTGGGGGTGTTTATTTTCCTGGAACGGCCTGACATTTCGCTGATGGCCCAAATCTGGCTGGCCACGCGGCGCCCCCGTGCCCAGCCGTTTCCCCATGCGTGGGGAAACGGCGCTTTTTCTCCCCTCTCCCATCCTGGGAGAGGGGCCGGGGGTGAGGGCCCGACTGTCAAATGTCAACGGACCCCAACTCGATCCGCGCGATCCATTTGACCTGGCGCAGCGCGTCGTGCGTCTCGCTGGGAACAATCAAGCGCACCAGCCCCTGCGCCCGGGTAAGCGGGTCGCCGTCCAGCGTGTGGGCCAGCAGGATGAGCAGCGGCTCGCCACTCGAAGATTGATTGGCGGGTGCGATCTCCGCCCGCTGCACGCGGTTGCCAAAACCATCCGCGCTGATAATGTCTGCGAATTGCCACGCTGCGTCGAGCAGGCCGTGCGCCGCCAGCAGATCGCGCAGGTGGACGCCGCTGAAGGCAAAGGGCCCGCTCGTGCCGTGGCCGGTGCTGACGATGTAGCAATCGCGTGCCGTTGTGACCGGCAGCGCGCGCAGGTCGTCGACGGAAATGGCAACGGGGCTGTGGCCGGGCGCGACGAGCGTGAGGGTGGCGTCCGGCGAGGGCGGGGCGGGGTTGGGCTCGTGGGGGTGGCCGTGGAGCCAAGCGGGATTATGCATGGCGTGGATGCCTACTCCGGCTGCAGGTCGAACGCAAGGGGAAAGCCGTCGCGCTGTGCGCGGCTGTGCGCGCGGGCGACGAGCTTCTCGGCTTCCGGCTTGGGGCAGATGCGCACCACGGCGCTGCCTTGGCTGTGGGCCATCCACGCCACGTGCTCCGCCATCTCCAGCGAGAGCTCGAAAATGTCTTCCAGCAGCAAAATTACGTAGCCAAAGGGCGTCACCTCATCGTTGAGAATGAGAATGCGGTAGAGCCGAGCGTGGACGCTCCGCGTCGTGGGCTCCCCGACGATGGTAGGAACGGTGGTGGGAACGGTGGTGGAAACCGTGGTGGAAACCGTGGTGGTCGATTGTGCGGGTTGCGTTGCCATCTTTTCTCCGCTGCTCATGGATCGGGGCCGTCAGCTAATCTACCGTCGGGCAAGTGATGAGGGAAGCACCCCCCTCCCCAGCCCCTCCTTCATCCCGCGGGAAGGGAGCCAGATTCCCCTCGGCCAGGATGGGAGAGGGGCTGGGGGCGAGGGCCAAACGACTCCAGCCCCAGACAAGCAGAGCGCACCATTTGCCCCTCGCTATTTTACCGGCAGTTGGTCAAATTCGCTAAAGGCATCTACTGCACGCCGACTTCCGCCGTGTGCAGCGCGAGTAGCACATATTCCAAACGCGCCTCGCTATATTCGCCGATGCGGACGCTGCACTCTTTAAGCACGAGGCGGCTCGTCTCGCTGTAGCGTGCGTCGTCGAGCTGGTGCAGCACGTCGACGAGGAGCGACGTACCGTGGCCGAGATCGTCGTGGGCCAGGGCGTTGGCGTCTTCGTGCAGGGCGTGGATAAGCGCGGCATCTTCGTCCGGCTTGGTGCGCAGGGCCTTTTCGAGCGCGGCCACCGCCTGGGCCAGCGCCGTGCCCGTGTCGCTGCGGGTGGTGCGTACGAGCTGGATAAAGCGATGCTCGTTGCCGATAACGCGGGCGACGGCCAGCGCCATCTCGTAGCGCGTTGTCTCGTCGTTAAGTTCGTGTAGCAGGCCGAGAATGTCCGGCACGGCGGGTTCGATGCCCATCTTGCCCAGCGACGAAGCAAAGGCCACGCGCAGTCCCATGTCGCTTTCATCGCGCAGCCGTTTGTGCATCAGATCGATGCTGTCGGCGTCGCCGAGCGTGCCCAGGGCGCGGGCGCTGTGGGCCTGCACCGAGCGGTAGCGATCGTCCAGCGCCTCGCGCAGCGGTTCAAGCGCCGTCTCGTCGCCGCTGCGGCCGAGGGCCCAGGCGGCGATTACGCTCATGGCGGGCAGGTCGCTGTTGAGCACCTCGACCAGCGCCCGGGTTGCGCGCGGGTCGTTGGCCGTTTGCGCCAGGGCAATGATGGCCTCGAAGCGCACGTTGAAGCGCGGGTCGCGCAGGGCCTCCAGCAGCTCATCGACGGCCAGCAGGCTTTTGGATTTGCCCAGCCGCTCCGTCACCCGCACGGCGCTCTCCTCGTTGCGCGCAAACTGGTAACGCACGAGCGACCCCGCGGCCAGAAAGGGGTTGCCGCTGAGGAAAATGCCAGCAAAGCGCCCCATCGGCACGTCGCTCTCGATCTGAACGCGGCTAAAGACGAGCGCCGCCAGCAGCGAGAAGACAAAAATCAGCGCGAAGAAGGGCGTGTAGGCATCGATGTGCAGCGGGCCGACAGCGAAGTTGGCGCCTTGGAAGCCGTCGATCAAGCGACCGGCAGCCAGCTGTGCCGTGCCGCCCGTGATCCCGATCCAGGCGTAGTAAAGCGCCATGTAATCGGCTTTTTTATCCGGCGGCACCATGTTGACAAAGAGCAGCCGCGCCGAGCCAATTAGCCAGCCCATATCCACAAAGCCTTTGACAAAGGTAATGCTGAGGGCAGCGGGCAGGCTCAACGGCGAGAAGCGCGGCATGGCCGACCACAGAATCGGCAGCAGCAGCGCAAACAAAATGGCCGTGATCACCACCGGCTTGCTGCCGTAGCGGTCCGCCGCCCAGCCCCAGACGTAGCTCGTCACCATCGAGGCCAGCAGCGTCCCCAGCTGCAGGTAAATCACCTGCCCATCGCTGAGGCCCACCTGCTCGCGCATAAAGAGTGGAATAAAGCCGCCCAGCGGGCTGGTGCTGACGACAATCAGCCCCGTGCCGAGCAGAAAGAGCAGAAAATTGCGGTCGCTGAGGGCGGTCGTCAAATCGCGCGCCTTGGCCTTTTGGGCGTCGCGTGGGATGGGTGCGCCGCCGGGCACGTGCGATTGCAGAACCATCGAGACCGCGCCCGCGACCACGCCGATGGCAATTAGGACCATGTAGCCCGTCAACCCGCTGCTGCGGCCCACGACAAAGCCCGCCAGCAGAACCGCTACAAAGCCCGCCAGCTGCGTGAACGTATTGCTGGTGGCGTTGTACTTGCCCTGCACCGAGCTGGGCACAAATTCCTGCGTCCACGGGTAGCGCCCCACTTCGCCCACGGCGCGGCCCAGCGCAAAGCCCGCCACAATGATCGAGACGTAGATCAGGGTCGCCTGTGAGCCGTAGAGGTTGGCGACGAGGGGTGTAAAGAGCAGCAGGGCGGCGAAGCCCTTGCGGATGCTCCAGAAGGTGAGAAAGGTTCGCTTGTAGCCAAAGCGGGTCACGCTGGGCGCGATGAAGAGCGCGATCAAGCCACAGAAGGGCATCAGCGAAAAGAGAAAGCCCATCTGCGTTTTGCTAAGGCCCAGCTCGCGCAGAAAGAGCGCGAAGACGGAGCCAAAAAAGGTAAACTGGACAAAGATCGTGTTGCCAACGTTGCCCGCAATGCTCCAGCGCAGGCCGCGTAGTTTTTCGATGGTGGTGGGTTCGGTGGGGGCGGTGTTCGGGGTGGTGGGGTGGGTTGGTAATTGTGCTTTAGATGAAAGCGCCATGCTGCGTCTCGACTGGTCGGTTGGATGATTGAGCGAAAATAAGGCTGATTCAAGAAGATAAGTATACCGCGAATGTGGCTGCCACTGCCCGCAACCAGTGGAGAATTCGCTTAATTGTCTGGGCAGTGGCTGTCACACGGTACAGTTGATTTTCTGGAACGGTCTAAATTGCAATCCACCTATTGTAGCGCAGCTTGGCGGCCTTGACTAGGCCCCGGGGTAAGACCGTTCTCCTCCTTTTGTCACACGAAGTGCTGCGCCACTGCAAACGAGCGCCGCACGCGCCGGTGGTGAGTTGCCCATCAACGCTGACCGAGATTTGGGACGTACCTATCTCGTTACAGTTACTCTTTAGTTTCCGGTAAAAGTTGAGAGAGGTAGAGGCAGAAATGACAAACGGCGGTGAATAGTTCATCCTAAGGGTGCCTAAGCCGAAAGGGGAGAACTATGTCAGCCGCCGTCGAGACAACTATAGCAGCGTTGGTCTTTATCGTCCAAGTTGTGCCAATTGGGACAAATGTCAGCGTGGTCCACATTTTGTGGGTCATGGTAAACGGCTCTTTTTTGGAGAGTCGAGGGGCAATTCACCCGGCCTTGGCAAGCAATGGGTTGAGCGATGCAGAGGTGAGACGAAGCTGGGCCGCCCTGCGCTATGGGTCGTGGTCGATAGCTGATTTGCTCGACTGCTGGCACATACAGATTGGCAGGATGAACGAATGGGAAGCGAGTCGGTACGGCGGGTATCGAGTCAAAAGCGTAGATTTGACCGCATTCTGGCGGCCCCATCTGCAAGGGGAAGTCAACAAGCACTATGCGGCGATTGCGAATCGCGCCTTACCAGCGATGGTCTTTGGCATCGTTGTACTCTCCGGCGAAATCAAAGGCAAGCGCGTGCCGCGACTTGAGCAGATTGTGCGTTGCGAAGCGAAGGCAGGGGAAGCAACCTCTCAGGTGAGCGTCCTGCAGGAAGCAGCCAAGTCATCTCGTCTCGATGAAGTGGTGGTGCTGGATGCAGGCTTCAGCCTCGCTGACATAGCTGAGGCCAAACTTGAGCAGTTCGTATTGCGCCAAGCAAGTAACTGCACGGCGCGCAAAAATCGCTTGCCGCCCTACAAAGGCCGAGGCAGACGGCCTGAATATGGCGAACGGATTCGTCCATTGGCGCGCAGGCGTGGCAACAAGCAGATTGCCGCCACGCCTGCCGAGCAGCGTGGCGAATTTGTCGAGCAAGGACGCACAATTTGCTACGAATCCTGGCACAATCTGGTTGCCGCAAAGAGCAAGGTCGACCCAGGCAATTCAATCTTTGCCCTTTTTGTCTTTCATGACCCGCACTATAAGAAACCAATGATTTTAGCCACTGACCTCTCGCTTGATGCGCAGACACTCTACCGCATCTACCGCGACCGCTGGTCAGTCGAACATCCGCCGTTGGCAGCCAAGCAGATGATTGGGCTGCACCGCCAATTTGTCTCTGCGCATGACTCTTGCTTTCGGTTGCCCGAACTCGCCTTGCTGGCGGGGAATGTCCTCACCCATTGTGCGGCCATTCTTCCGCCTGTCCCCACTGGCTTTTGGGACCGCTCCCCACAAGCCACGCCCGGTCGTTTGCGACGCTTGCTCGGTCAAGCTGTTTTTCCAAACTTAGTCGAGTTTGACCCGCAACTTCGTAAAAAGAACTCGCTTTCTGACCATCTACCCAAGGGCGTTGACGCTCACCGTCGCCAGACCCCTTAAAACCAGCACCTTTTTACCGGAAACTAAAGTTAATTGCCGCGAGCCAAACGATTTGGTATATTGGACGCAGAGCTTGACCGTTCACGCCTCGGCCTATAAGAAGCTGTTTGAAAGGTGACCACGAAGACGCAAAGACGCAAAGACGTAAAGAAAAACGGCTTGTTTTCCCACAAACCCTTCGTGCCCTTGTCTCTTTGTGGTAGAATTCTGACCTCTTCAAGTACGCTCCAAGCGCTTTATGAAGCCTTGCCCACAAGCCCCGCACATTCAATTCCAGTCCCACGGCATCACCGTCGTTCGGCCCAGCGCGCGCCTTGGGCAGTACGTGCGCGTCTTCACGCTGTTCGATTTTGCCCAATCGCTCCAGATTCCGTCGTGGGTGGTTAGCCTGCCCATGGGCGATGTCTGCCTGTGGCTGCAAACCGGCAACCGCTTGACTACGCGGCGCTTTGGAGCGCTGCCAGCCAGCAGCGTGGTTGGCCCGCAGACAAGCATGGATAGCGTGCAGCTTGAGCGCGGCGTGGACAGCCTCTGCATCGAGTTCAAGCCAGCGGGCGCACGCGCCTTTTTTCAGAGGCCGCTCAGCGAACTAAAGGACGCCGCGCTCCCGCTGGACGCCCTCTGGCCCCGCTGCTTTGTACAAGCGCTACAGGACACCAAAGCGCTGCCCCCGCTTCAGCAGATCGTCCAAATCGAGCGGCTTCTTCTCCAGCGGTTGGACGACCGCTGGGCCGCCCCACGGCGCACGCAGCACGCGCTCGCGCTGATTTATGCCCAGCAGGGGCAAACTTCCATTCGGTCGCTGGCGCAGGCGCTTCACCTCAGCAAGAGCCAGCTCGGGCGCACCTTTGCCAACCACGTGGGCATTGCCCCTAAAGTTTTTGCGCGCCAGTACCGCTTCACCCACGCCTTTACCAACATACAGCAACAGCGCGCTCCCCGCTGGGCGGACTTTGCTGCGAGGCACGGCTACGCCGATCAATCTCACCTCATCCGCGAATGCGTCGCCTTCACGGGCTTTACCCCCTCTCAGTTAGCAGTGTTGGACCTAAATGCGTCGTTTGTTCAAGACGAATGGCGGGCGACCTCCTAAGATACCTCCCACAAGCGCTCAGTCAAGCGCTCCAGCAGCTATCTTTGCGGCGTTGAGAAACGCCGCGTTTTTGGCTGTACAAAAGGAGGAAGAGAAATGAAGGAGAAGACAAAGCCAAGCGGCTGCCTCATTTGGGGGTTGCGCATTGCTGGCGGTTTATTAGTGATTTTGCTGATCGCAGCGGTGATTGGCACTTTGTACGAATCGCGCGCCCGCACCGCCACCCGCGCCCAATTCCCCCCACCCAGCGACTTAGTCACCGTAAACGGACGGCGGATGCACATCGACTGTGGGGGGGAAGGCTTGCCCGCCGTGATACTGGATGCGGGCATGGGCGGCTGGTCGACGACGTGGGCAGCCGTTGCGCCCAAGATTCGCGAGACCACACGCGCCTGCACCTACGATCGCGCGGGCTACGGCTGGAGCGATCCCGCCAACGACGAGCGCACGCCCCAGCAGATCGCGGACGACTTGGCTGCGCTGCTCGAAGCGGCTGAAGCCGAAGGCATCGTCGAGGGGCCATACGTGACGGTTGGCTTTTCCTACAGCGGCCACTCAATGCGTCTCTTTACCGCACAGCAGCCGGACAAAGTCGCCGGCATGGTGCTTGTTGATCCATCCACGGAATTTCTAAACGAGGATGCGGACGAGGCGCTGCTGCGTCAACAGCAATCTGCCGTGGGCATGTTTGAAACATTTGAAGCGGCTTCCCGCGTCGGGCTTGTGCGCCTGATGGGTCCGGCCAACATGGCCCCCTTTGCGCCGATGATTACCGAGAATGCCCTGGAGCCGGAGCTCTACTACAGCTTTGTAGCCGAGCCGCAGTGGTGGCAGACCTTCACCAGGGAATTCCCCAACAACATTGACGATGAAACATTTGCCTACATCCGCGATAACGCCATTATTTCTGATCTTCCGCTCACCATCATTGGTTCCGACCCAACTCTGATGGAGGGCGCACCGGAATCATACGGCGAAGCGCAGAACGTGCGGCTGCAAGAATTGGCCGCCCGCTCCACACAGGGTGAATTCGTCCTCGCCGAGGGCAGCACCCACGAAATCCCCCGCGACCGGCCCGACGTGATCATCGATGCGATTGAGCGGGTGGTGGAGATAGCGCGCGGTCGGTGAAGCGCTATTCGCGGTTAAACAAGCTTTGACTATTGGCGGCTTTTTCTAGAAGCCGGGCCTGTTGAGTATAGTAGTGGAGCAGCGCAGCGAAACTTTTCAACAGAGCCGACGTATTAACTAGCGACTCTGAACCAGACGGGCACTGCCCGCAACGACTCAATCACTCTCACTAGGAGAACACCCATGCGTACCAAATTCCTTGCCATTTTTGCCCTGCTCATCGTCGCCGTTGCCAGCCTCGGCTGCGGCCCCATCTCCAACATCAGCCGCGAAGGCGCAACCATCGACGTCTCGCTCTCCGAAGAGCGGGTCGACGGTCTGCTGCGCCGGGCAGAAGTGATGGTCGACGAGAGCGGGCAGGCTGTCCTGGAGCAGATTACGGCAATCGATTTTCGCAACGGCGTCATCCACGTTGAGGGGACTTATACCGCTAACGGAGCAACGCAAACCGGCAGCGTCGACTTGGCCATGTCGGCCACGGACGGGCGGCTCAACGTGCAGTTGACGAACGTCGATATCGCGGGCGTCAGCCAAGCGCAGATCGAGCGGGCCAACGAGGAGCTGGCCCGCGAATTCGCCACCGCCGCGGATCAGGGCGACGTTCAGTTCACAGACGTCACGGTGACGGACAGTGAAGTGCAAATGACGATTCGCATCAATTTCCAGCAGGGTCAGTAATTGTTTAGTCGGGGGCGAAGCAGCGCTTTGCCCTACCGATGCCCGTTTCCACGCGCTGCGGGAATGCCCCGCCCGACGCTCCTGCGTCGTCGCTCGGCCATCGATGCAAGCTGATATTCAAAACAGAGACCACTTACGGACATCCACCATGGCCCAACCCCTAGTCGTCGACCAGCCCAACACCCAATCCGTCCAGGACGATTTGGGCCAGACTCCTATTGCCGATACCCCGCCGCTTGATCCAGCCGACGCCATCATCGCCGCCACCGATGTCGTCAAAACCTACCGCACGGGGCGCATCGAAGTCGCTGCGCTGCGCGGCGTGTCGCTGGCCGTCGAGCGGGGCGAGTTTGTCGGCATCATGGGCCCTTCCGGCTGCGGCAAGACGACGCTGTTGAACTGCCTTAGCGGGCTGGACGACGTCGACTCCGGCGAAATTTTGATCGACGGCGAATCGCTGCGCAAGATGGGCGACCGCCGCCGCACGACCTACCGCGCCCGGCGCATGGGCTTTGTCTTTCAGACCTTTAACCTGCTGCCCGTGCTCAGCGCCGCCGAAAATGTCGAGCTGCCGCTGCTCGTCTCCGGCACGCGACCGGGCGAGTCGCGCAAGCGAGCGCTGGCTGCGCTCGAACAGGTCGGCCTCAGCGACCGCGCCAGCCACCGCCCCGCCGAACTCTCCGGCGGCCAGCGCCAGCGCGTGACGATTGCGAGAGCGCTCGTCAACAACCCGGCCATTATCTGGGCGGACGAGCCCACCGGCAACCTCGACAGCACCACCGCCGACGACATTCTCAAAGTAATGAAAACGCTCAACCGCGAACAAAACCAGACCTTTGTCGTCGTCACCCACGATCCCCAGGTCGGCGACGTGTGCGACCGCATTATTCGCATGAGCGACGGGGAAATTGTGAGAAGTGAGGCGTGATGCGTGGGGTCGGGTTGGAATGACGTTGTGCGTCAATAGTTACGAAGCATTGCTACCCACAAAGCCTCGCTACGCACGAACCCCCACGCATCAACGACTCGCTTTTCCAAAGAGCAACCGTGCAGCACTGGCCTCCCGTAGGTCACCTTGCGGAGCAAAGGTGACTGGCATTGGCTGTCTGGGCCGTTCCGAAATTCCAGGCGGCGGCGTAAGTCGGGATTGCCACATAGCGGAGCATGTGTGACCTGCGAGGACTATCACGCATCAAAATTCACTGTTCAAAGGAACCCACCATGCAGTACACCAAACATCTCTTCGGCCTGATCCTGATTCTCGCGCTGGCTGGCTGCCAAGTTCAACTGGTCTCCGAGAGCGACCCAGAAGGCGACTCGCCCGCCGCAATGGAAGAAGCGGCGCAGGGAACCGTTCCCGCCGCCGACGGCACGCTGCCGCCCGCGAACCAAACCGTTCCCACCGAAGCCGCCGATCTCTACGTCGACCCCAACGGCCTCTTCACCGCACCCATCCCCACCAACTGGACGGCGACGCAGGAGGAGGGCTACGTCACCCTCTCCGATCCGGATGGCGCCATCCTTATGCATCTGCTGACGCTGCCGGCAGACGATTTAGAAAGCGCGGTGGACGAGGGCTGGCAGTTGGTCGATCCGGCCTTTGATCTGGCGGTGGAGGATACTATGAGCCCGCCTGCCCGGGACGGCATCGAGGAAGTCTACTTTGTGCAGTACGAAATCGGCGACGATGAGGTGATCTACCAGGCCATATCGCGGCTTTACGACGGCACGGCCTATCTGCTGTTGGTCGATGCCGAGCTGGCCACGGCCCAGCGTCGCCAAGCCCAAATCAGCATCATCGACAGCGGCTTCACAATTACGACGCCGGAAGAAGAGACGGACCTGAGCAGCAGCGGCGCGCTGCCGGCGGACGCTGCGATCATCGCCGAGCTGGAAAGCTTTGTCGAGCAGGGGCTGGCCGACTTTGGCATCCCCGGCGCGGCGGTTGGCATTGTGCAGGACGGCGAGATCGTGTACATGAACGGCTTTGGCGTGACCGAAGCGGGTGGCGAGCCGATCACGCCGCAGACGCACATGATGATCGGCTCCACGGGCAAGTCGCTCACGACGCTGCTGATGGCGATGCTGGTCGATGAAGGGTTGATGGAGTGGGACACGCCCGTAATTGACGTGCTGCCCGAATTTGCCGTGGCCGACCCGGCGCTGAGCGAGACGATCACGCTGCGCAACCTCGTCTGCGCCTGCACTGGCGTGCCCCGCCGCGACAACGAGCTGCTCTTCAACGCCGATGAATTGAGTGCCGAAGACATCGTCGATTCGCTGAGCACCTTTGAGTTCTTTACCGACTTTGGCGAGGCCTTCCAGTACAGCAACCAGATGGTCGGCACGGGTGGCTACGCCGCCGCCGCCGCCGATGGAGCCGAATTTGGCAGCCTGTTTGACGGCTACACCAGCTCGCTCGGAAGCCGCGTGCTGGACGCCGTCGACATGCCCAGCACCACCCTTTCATTCGACGAAGTCCGCGAGCGCGGCCAATACGCCCAGCCCCACGCCGCCACCTTCGACTTTGTCTACGAGCTGCTGCCGCTGGAAGACGAAGAGGTGCTCGTGCCGATTGCGCCTGCCGGCTCGCACTGGTCGACGCTGGAGGATATGGCAAACTACATGCTGATGCAGCTCGCCAACGGCGTCGCCGTCGACGGCACGCGCGTGGTTAGCGAGGAAAATTTGGCCGAAACGCGGGAGGCGCAGGTTCCGGTTAGTGCCAACACGGATTACGGGCTGGGCTGGTTTATCGGCGAGTACAGCGGCCAGCGCCTGATCGATCACGGCGGCAACACGCTCGGCTTCACCTCGGATTTTGCTTTCCTGCCCGACGCCGACTTGGGCATCATCGTCTTGACCAACGCGCAGGGAACCAACTCTTTTAGCGCCGCCGTGCGCAATCGGCTCTTCGAGCTCGTTTTCGAGCAGCCGCCCACGGCGGGCGAGCAGGCGCAGTTTAGCTTGGAGCAGGCGCAAGAGGCCTTTGCCGAACCCGAAGGTCTGCTGGACAGCGTGGATGCAGAGGCCGTCGCGCCCTATTTGGCTACGTTCCGCAATGAGGCGCTGGGCGAGGTGACGCTGTCGCTGGAGGGCGACGCGCTCGTGCTCGATGTGGGCGAATTTGCCAGCGCGCTGCGTCCGCTGGAGGAGGAAGGCGAACTCGAAGGCTACTTGGCGACGGACGCTCCCATCATCGGCACGCTCTTTGAGCTGATCGAAGACGAGGCGGGCAACCCCACCGTCAGCTTTGGCGCGGGGGCGAGCGTTTACGTCTTTGAGCTGGTGGGGGAGTAGAAAGTCGTGGTGTGGATGCGTGGTGCGTGATGCATGGTGCGTAAACTGATCGGCAATATCGATTAGTTTTATGCAGTTGCAGGAAGTGCTCTGGTAATCACCCATAACGTGGTCTTGTCATGCTCGCGAAGGCGGGCATCCATGGCTCAATGACCCACATTCTCGGTGAGCCATCGGCGATTTGGATTACCTGTTCCATGGATTCCTGCCTACGCAGGAATGACAACCCAACCTTGTCGCTACCGACCAAGTACTTTCTGCGATTCTGAAACCACCAACGCTACCCACTGGTTCACGCACTACGCACCACATCGCCATCACCGATTTCATCACCCACAAAGCCTCACGCATCAAACATTCACGCATCACTATGAACATCTTCAACGACTTCGGCCTCTACATCATCATCGCCCTGCTCGCGCTGGTCGGCGTCGTGCTGCTGATCATGCTGCTGACCTACCTGCGCAATCCGATCCCGGCCAAGCTGGGGCTGCGCAACATTCCGCGGCGACCCACGCAGACCGCGCTGATCGTGCTCGGCCTAACGCTCAGCACCGTGATCATCGTCAGCGCGCTGGCGACGGGCGACACGCTGACCTACTCCATCGAGCGCCAGGTGATCGACGCCTACGGCGAGGCCGACGAGGTGCTCGCGCCGCCGATCCTAGGCACGCTGGCCCAGCTCGGTATCGACACCACGGGCTTCGACGACAGCGGCCCCCCCGACGACGCAGCCGCCAATCCGCTGGAGGCCGACCTGCTGGCGGGCGGCCTCAATTCGGTGCTGGCGCTGCTGGAGGATGGCCTGCCCGGCATCAGCGAAGAGCGCTACGCCGAGCTGCGCGACGCGGCGCTCGACGAGCCGCTGATCGACGGCACGGCCCCCTCGATTTTGTTTCCGATCATCGTGCGCGACCGCACCAGCGGCCAGAGCGAACCCTACGGCTTCCTCTTTGCCGTGGACGACGAATACGTGCAAAATTTTGGCCTCGTCGACATCGACGGCAACCCCGTTGCGCCGGACGACCTCGCGCCGGGCGTGGGCAACGTCTTCGAGCTAGCGACGGACTTGACGGGCGGCGCGGCCCAGCTCACGCGCGACGCGGCGGGTCAGCTCGGCCTGAGCAACGTCGAATTGACGGACGTGGCGCTGGTGGCGACGACCGTCGGGGCGCTGATCGCCGATGTGGCCGAGGACGGCACGCTCGACAGCGTGGATTTGGAGGCGCTCGGCAACGCCGAGTTTAACGCGGAGAATGTCGACCTCGACGCCCTGCAGGCGTCGCTGGAGGCGGGCGAGTTTGACCTGCCGACGATTATCGAGCAGTTGGGCATTGGCTTTGCGGAGCCGTTGGCAGATAGCGAGTCAGCAATCAGCGAGACGGTTGAGCTGACCGAGACAGCGGCGTTGACCGATGCCGCGTCGCTGACCGATGTGGTCGAAGCGGCGGCGGCAGAGGTGTTGGCCGATGAAGAAGCGGTCGCAGAGGACGAAATCACGGCAACGGCAGAAACCACCGAGACGGAGGCGGTGGCCGGTGGCGAAATCACCGAGACGGAAGCAAATACCGACAGCGAAATTATTGCCGGCGGCGAAGTCACCGGGACGGCGGTAAGCACGGATGGCGCAGTGGCCGCTGCGGACGAAATCACCGAAACGGAGACGCCCACCGACAGCGCCATCGCCGCCAGCGACGAAATCACCCCAACTGATGCCCCGGCCAACCCCATCGCCAACACGCTCGACAACATCGACATCAACGAGCTGACGAGCACGCTGCTCGACAACATCAACCTCAACACGCTGGGCGAGGACATCGATGCCTCGCTGGCGCGGGCGGGCCTGCAACTGCGGCAGGGCGAAGTCTACCTGAGCCGCCTCGGTGCGGAGCGGCTGGGCGCGCAGACAGGCGACATTCTCGACGTCTACATCGGCCCGATTCCGATTCCCTACCGCGTGGTCGATATCGTCGACGGCGCGGGGCCCGCGGCCTCGCTGGCGCCGGTGGTGGTGATGAACATGGACGAGGCGCAGCGGCTGCTCTTTATGGAGGGGCGCGTCAACGCGGTGCTCGTTTCCAACGAGGGCGAGGGCACGGCGAGCATGGCGCTGACGGATGAGGTCAACGCACGGCTGCGCCGCTTGATCACGAGCGAGGATGCGGTGGCCGAGGTGTTGACCGTGCTGCGCGAGCCGGAGGTGCGCCGCGAGCTGAAGCAGCTTGTCGACGAGGTGAATACGGAGAACCCCTTTGCCGAGGGTGGCGACGCGCCCGAATTCCTCTCGCAAATTGCGGACGATCTTTTCAACGTACGCAGCTTTGGCGTGAACCTCCAGCTGCTCGTCGATGCGCTCGACGAGCCGGGCACGCCCGATGCCGCCGTCGATGCGCTGGCGGATCGCGCCGTGCAGTTTACCCTGATCGGCCTGGCGGGTGAGCTGCCGGACGAGCAGGCGAGCGCGCTCAACGCCGCCGTCAGCAACGTCTACGAGCTGGAGCCGCTCGATTTTCTAAGTAAGCAGAGCATCTTCACCGCGGCGGAGCTGGGCGGCACGGCTTTTTCGAGCGTCTTCTCGCTCTTTGCCTTCTTTTCGATCCTGGCGGGCATCCTGCTCGTCTTCATGATTTTTGTGATGCTGGCCGCCGAACGGCGCAGCGAACTGGGCATGGCGCGCGCCGTCGGCATGCAGCGGCGACAGCTGGTGCAGATGTTCGTCAGCGAAGGGCTGGTGTACGACTTGCTGGCGGGCGTCGTCGGCCTGGGGCTGGGGCTGCTGGTTTCGTGGGCCATGATCGGCTTTGTCAGCGGCCTCTTTGGCGACATCACCGAGCGCTTTAGCGGCCAGGTGCCGTTGACCAACCTCTTCCAGTTTCGCTTCAACGTGGCGAACAGCTCGCTGATCATCGCCTACTGCGTCGGCGTTCTGTTTACCTTTGTGATCGTCCTCTTCGCTTCGGTGCAGGCGAGCCGCGTCAACATCATCGCCGCCGTGCGCGATTTGCCCGAGGAGAGCTTCCGCCAGCCGCCGCTGTGGCGCATGTGGCTGCGGCGGATTTTGGGCGTGATTCTGCTGGGCGCGGGCGTCTACGTCACCTTCTTCCTGGGCGACATCGAGGTCACGCAGACGCAGCTGGGTGCATCGCTGATCTTGTTTGGGGCGGCGATTGTGGTCGATGCAATTTTGCGCTGGACGGCCACGCGCGCGCCGATCCGGGCGCGCGTCACGTGGTCGATTATCGGCATTGGATCGCTGGTGACGTGGATCGTGCCCTGGGCGCGCATCCTCGGCAGCGAGGGCGCGCTTTTCGAGCAGAATCCCTTTGCCGTGCTGGCGGGCTTTGCGCTCAGCGGTCCGCTGATTATCCTCGGCGCGATTTTAACCGTGATGTACAACGCCGACGTGCTGCTCTGGCTCGTCAACCGCCTCTTTGGCGGCATCGGCGCGCTGACGCCCGTATTGCGCACGGCCATTGCCTACCCGCTCAACGCGCGCTTCCGCACCGGCGTGGCGATGCTGCTCTTCGCCATGATCATCAGCACCGTCACCATCATGAGCGTGGTGATCGCCACCACGCAGACCGTTGTTGTGCCGCCGGACGAGCGCAATCTCGGCTTCGACATCCAGATCAGCCGCACGCTGCTCAGCTTCTTTAACCCGCTGGAGGATTTGGAGACGGCGATTGCCGAGACGCCCGATTTCCCGATGGAGAGCATTGAGGCAATTGGGCGCGTGGGGGAGAGCTTCGCCGACGTGACGCAAATTCGTGTAAATAGCGAGGAGACAATGCAACCCTTTGACAGCATTCCTCGCAATTTTGTTGGTGTCAATCCGGGCTTCGCCGCACAAATGGCGCAGTATAGCCCTTTGAGAATGCGTGCTGCTGGTTATGAAACAGATGCCGAGGTTTGGTCTGCGCTGGAAACGCGAGACGATGTCGCGCTGGCGCTACCATATGTCGTGCCGCTTGATAATTCTACGAATACAGACGAGCCGGTTAGCCCATTTTTTGACGCTCGCTTCAGTGATGCGCTGGGGTTTTCTCAGATGGATGCCGAGATTCCGCTCGTAGAAATTACGCTCTCGCCAACTGCAGATGTTGAAACAAGCGAAACCGTGGGCGAACCGCGCACTCTTCAGATCATTGGCATGTTGGATGAAGTGCCCGCCCAATTTGAAAATGGCATCTATAACGATTTTGTCATTCCCATCGGTGCACTCGAAGCCGTGCGCGGCGAACCCTTGACCGACGCCCGTCAGTACGTCGCTGTCGCCGATGGGGCGGACGTGCGCGACGCGGTGAGCGCCATCGAATCCAGCTTCGCGGGCAGCGGCGTCAACGCCACGGTGCTGGCGGAGCAGTTTGCCGCCGGGCAGGCGATCACTGGCGGCATCCTGCGCCTCTTCCAGGGCTTTATGGCGCTCGGTCTGCTGGTCGGCATCGCCGCGCTGGGGGTGATTTCGTCGCGCACGGTGGTGGAGCGGCGGCAGCAGATTGGGATGCTGCGGGCGATTGGCTACCAGCCGCGCATGGTCGCGCTCTCGTTTGTGCTGGAGGCCAGCTTTATTGCGCTGGTCGGCATCGGCGTCGGCGTGCTCACCGGCGTCGTCCTGGGCCGCGACATCGTCGGCACCATCTTCACCGCCGTCACCGAAGGGCAGACGCTGCCGATCCCGTGGCTCTCCATCGGCGCGATTGCGCTGGTCGCCTACCTCTTCTCGCTGCTCACGACGATTCTGCCCGCCGTGCAGGCCTCGCGGATTTATCCGGCGGAGGCGCTGCGCTATGATTAAGGGGATGGTCGGGTGATGAGTGCAATGCACGGTCAGCCGCCCGACGGGATGGGCTATCGCGCCTTTGGCCGTGCAGCGCACTCGCTATGTTGTCTCGCTATCTTATCTTGGCGTATCTAGCGCAGCCGACGCAGCCCCCAATACTGGAGTACGCCAAAGACGATGCCCAAATCTACGGTGGCGGCGAGCGTCCACCAGCCGACGCGCGTCAGCTCGGCCACGCCCGTGGCGAGCACGATGGTGACCACAATAACGTAGACTGCATTGAAGCCGATGGTGAGCCACGCGAAGCGCCGGCCGAGCGTCGGCTGGGTAAGTGTCCACGTGAGGCGGAAGCCGTCGTAGATCAGCGTGAACGCGCCCAAGGCGAGGATCACGCGGGAGGCGAGGCCAAAGAGGGCGGCGGCGGGCTGGGTCGCCAGTACGAGGAGCAGCCCGATGGTAAAGAAGAGGATGGCGTCGATCTGAACGGTGCGGCGCAGGAAGGTATCGGCCCGTGGTCGCGTCTGCGGTTGAGGTTGAGTGGTCTGCATGGTTGTCATGTGAATCTCCTTTTGAAACGGTGGTTTGCAATCGCCAAACGGTTTCGGCGATTCCCGCTCAATTTAGCGCGTGGGCCGCTGCCAAAGGAAGACCAAACGCTGCCAAACGCTGCCAAACGCTGCCAGTTTGACTGCCAAAGGGGAAAAAAGAATTTTGTAACGATTTAGACTCACCCCCAACCCCCTCCCCGCCAGCAGGGAGGGGGCTTCTGTCGACTCCTTGATTCTGCGACTGTTCTGTGACATCCCCCGCTTGATGAACGAAGAGAGAGAACCCCATCGTGACTATTTCATCAACCAGTCACCCTTCCCCGCCCTTCGCCACCCCTCCTCCAACTTGTCGGTAAAGGTAAGATTCATGGAGGGAGAATTTAGGAGGGAGGCGAGCGCTTCTCTATTTTGAATAGTTACGGATTTTTACGCAAAGGGATTGTCTCGCAAAGCGATCCACCGAATAACGACCTGCTCTGGCTTCGACGGGCTCAGCCGCCGCTGGTGCTGGTTCAACGCAATCAGCGCCGCCAAGGAGACGACTCCCTGCGTTTTCGCCTTTGCGTTAAATTATTTCATTTACGAAATGACTTTGCTTTCACTGGCGTTCGATTGTTCACGTAGATATTGCGCCACGAGCTTAGCCGCGGCGTTTTGCCAGTTGTAGAGCGTGCGCTCGGGGACTTGGCTGCGAAACCAGTCCAGCGCCTGCTGGGCGGCGGGATCGAGATCGCCGTTAAATTTGTTGGCGCTGACGCGGCGGCTGTAGGGACGCAGGCCGACGACATAGGGGAAGTAGAGCGCGTTGTAGAAGCGCCATTCGTCGCTTGTTTCAAAGTTTGCCGGGCCATCCGGCTTGAGATGGTCGATGGCTTCGGCCAGCAGCGACTTGAGCGCAGCGGCCCGCGCCAGCGCGTGCTCGCGCTCGCCGTCGCCCAGTCGCGCGTCGACGGCGGGCAGGCGCATCAGCGGGCTGGCGGTGAGCTTGGGCAGATTGCCAAAATGGCTCAGCGCACGACGCGTCAGCCGCACGAACTCTTCATCGTCCCGAGCGTCGAGCGGATTCTCGACGGCTGCGTCTTGCCCGGCGCGTTGGGTGCTTTGCGATTTGGGCAACGCTTCGGCCACGGCGCGCAAATCGGCGCGCTGCTGCCGAAGTTGGGGCAGCGCGGCAAAGGCCACGCGGTCAAGCGCCCGCTGGATTCCTTCAGCGAGCACCTGGCTCGCAATTGCCAGCGCCGTGATCGTCAGCAGCAGCGCCAGCAGGGGCTGGGTCGCGCCGGCGTTCAGCCACATTACCAGAGCAACGGGCGCGCCAAAGACCAGCGTCGCCAGCACGGCTCCATCCAGCGAGCGCACCAAATCGGGCAGCAGCGATTCGCCCTGCTCGAGCACGGCGCGAATCGTGACCAGGTCGCTCGCCAGCAGCAGCCCCGCGCCGACGACCACCGTCGTCCAAGCGACCGCGCTGCTCGCTGGCCACAAAATCACGACCGCCGCCAGCGCCGCGTAGCCCAGCAGGCCTGCGCCGAGCCAGTTGGGCATGTGGTCGCTAAAGTCGCGGTCGAGCAGGTAGAGGCCGAGCCAGAGGGCCGTCCAGTAGGTGAGGAGGAGGGGAACAAGAGCGGACATTCATTCACTATACATCGATTCGGCATCGGGACAAAGCGCCGAATGCGGCCACGGCGTGACTCGCTGAATTCCCAGGCCGTGTTCGCCGTGTAGTTGATCAAACGCCTCCGCGGTGCTGGCACTCTTGGGAAGGAGCGTGGAAAGGTAGAGCCTGCCGGATGGTGTGATGCGCTCGGTCATGGTGGCGCAGTAGCAGAGTTCGCCGTGCTGTGGGTGCTTATAACAACCGTATGGTTTGAGCGCGGTATCAAAATCACCTTCCTGCCACTGCGTTGCCGTCCAGAGGCGCAGAAAATCATCCAGCCTGCAAAGTTGCTCGAACAACTGCTGGAAGTACGGGGTGTGTCGATAGCGCAGCACCATCGCGCGGAACTGGTGAACGTGGAGGATAGCGTAACGTTCCCAGATGTCGCTTAGGATGTGTCGCAGGGGAGAATCTGGGTGGAAGACGAGCAAAAGCATGTGGATGCTGCCGTAGGTTTTTGTCCACCCGTCAAGCAGCGCCTGCTCGAGGCCGTGCATCACCAAGCCTGTTTTTGTCGCGGTGACGAGGTGATAGAAGGGATCATACAGGACGGCGGGATAGAGCGTGTCGCGCAGTTCATTCTCTAATTCAGAGAGCATGATCTTTGGTGCTTTCTGCGTGCGCACCACATTTGCCCGGTCGATCTGGGTTGGTATTCTGGACAAGACCTCGCGCTCCAGCAGCGTGAGCCGCAGTGCATTGGCAATTTGGGTGAGTGTGCTGGCCTGCACGTTGGCCTTCTTGCCCTGCTCAAGATTGCGCAAGGTCTTTAAGCTGAGGTTGGCTGTTTCGGCCAACTCGGCCTGGGTGTAGGGTCGCATCGTATCGGGATTGATCGTCTGTTCGCGCAGCGAGGCGATGATGCCCCCCAGCCTTTTTCGTGTTGATTTATCCATGTGATTCTCCATTGAACACAAAAGCAATGGTGGTAAGCATAGGATACGAACGTTAGCAAACAATTAAATGTTCCCTACGCAACTTCAGTGCGTACAGGGTAAAGCGATAATGTGTCCGGTTTTGGGATAGCGGGGTACCCGATTTTGGGTCACGATTTGCGCGACAGGCGTAGGTGATGCGTGATATTCTGTGAGCGCAGTATGCAACGTTTACTTTTATTTTAAAGGAGAAAACATGTTGAGGAAGTATCTTTCCCTGATGCTGTGTATGATCTGCCTAAGTCTGTTGGGGACGGCGTCGGCCAATGCTCAAGACACAAGTAACCCTGTGCCCGATCCCTTTGAAGTGGAGAATGGGTTGCAGAGAGATGCCGAGGCTTATGCCAACGATTTTGGGGTCTCTATTGAAGAAGCCATTGAGCGTCTAGAGTTGCAGCCAGTGATTGGACAACTTCGTGCGGAGCTAGTTGCCAGTGAGCCAGACTATTTTGCTGGCTTGTGGATTCAGCACATGCCCGAGTTTCAAGTGGTTGTTCGTTTCACAGAGGATGCTGATAACCGCATCAACCCATACTTGGAAACCTTCGAATCGTTAAGACCTGTCGTCGAAACGCAGAGCGCAGAACTTGCTTTGAGTAGCTTGCGTGATATTCAAGCGTCGATATATACGACTGTGCTGGAGCTTGATCTACCTGTTGAAACAGGTATCGATATTCAGAATGGAATCGTTGAACTCTACGCGACAGAGCGGGCCCATATCGATTTTTTAACACAGGCGCTTGTTCTCCCGATTCCAGACTATGTCAAGACAGTTCTAGTGCCTGAATTGAGCACTCCGGAAGCTGATATTTATGGGGGATTGAAAATTACTGAGAGTGGTAGCACCGCCTACTGTACATCAGGTTTTGCGGTGGAAGATATCGTTTATGGGAAAAGAGGAGTGTTAACATCAGGACATTGCCCCAACAACATGACTTATGCGGGGCAATCGCTACCCTATGAAGGAGGAACTGATTCAGGTATATACGATGTACAGTGGCATTCCGCACCAAATTTCACCGTAAGGAATTTGATCCGAACAACTTCAAGTGGAAGCACCCGGGCAATTACGGATGTCGAGTCAACTCCATTACAGTCCGTAGGCGATTATGTGTGTAAGTATGGAGTTAAGACGCACTACACCTGTGGGAGTATTATCGACACATCCTACAACTATAACGGTGTCAGTTCTTTTATCCGTGTGAGTAGCTCATCTGGCACCGACCTGTCTGATAACGGTGACAGCGGAGGCCCTTGGTTCAATTCACACACCGCTTACGGGGTGCACACAGATGGTCTCGGTAATGATGCAATCTACATGGCTGTTGGTTATGCCGAAAGTCTTTTCAATGTTTTGGTTATGACTAATTGAAACAGTGAGGGCTAATTGTACAAAAGGTATAGGTGCAGTTCATTATCGCAATGAACTGCACCTATATTTGGATAGAGATTTTGCGCCTTGAATTTACACAAAGAAAATCGTTATATGATTGGTCATCTTTCACATATAAAGCTATGCTTTGCAATTTTTAGCATTGTAGCAAGCCTGTCTTCTTGCATCAAACCAGTGCCACAATTTTCAGATGATGCATATCAGAGGACGGAAGTTATTTTTCTGCAAGACCAAGCAAACGAGCCTTATGCGGAGCGTGCGTTTGAAGAAGCCGCAGCAATTGGTACATTAGCGCTGATTGATAATTGTCTCGGACTTCAAGGTTCTAAATCTAGCCCCGGAACAGTCGTCGTGTGGCCACCTGAATATCGGCTACAAATAGAAGGGGACTCAATTGAGCTTGTCGATCAGGCAACGGGAGAATTTATTGCGAGTTTGGGTAATGAAATTCAAATTGGTGGAGGCTTTCACCACCTGGGCGATGCGCAAGCGCTGGTGCAAGCACCACTGCCTCAACAGTGTGCAGATGACGAATATTTTCTTGCCACGCCAACGCTTGAAGTAATCGAACCTTAAATTTACCCCACCCGTCTTGATATAGCTTTAATCTGTGTTCAATCTAAGGAGAGACTATGAGTCGATATAGAAGCGCGCTCGCTACGTTATTCTTGGCACCGCCTTTTCTCTTGCTTGCGTGCCAGCCGACGTTGTCAGCAACAGTTTCAAACACGAAAGCGGTTGAGGAGAACAATAGTCTCGGTGTAGAGTTCGATGGCCCCATCCCAGATGACGCTATTCAGGATTACGTCTGGTGTTACGATAAAGTTCGTAATTCGGATGGAACAACTGGCTATGGGCATCTTCCAGGCGCAAATCCCAATTATGATTACGAGGGGTCTTCCGACGAATACGTCACTACTCTATGTTTTCGCACTTGGGCCGAAGTGATCACCCACGACACCAATGGCGAAATTACGCCACCAGAGAATGCCACAGCAGAAGATTGGGCGGCAGCACTTCAAGAACATAGCGATCTTGTTACGCAGGGAGAATTGAAAGAAAACAGCGATTAGGAATTACATGCCTACACTTGGACCTCTTGAGCTTTCTATCATTTTGGGCGTTATTGTGCTGTTGGGCATTTTGATTATTATCGCACTAATCATCTACATTGTCCGGGGCAGAAAGTAGCGCCGTCACAACAAGCCAAAAAGGGCCAGCTTTACTAAGAAGCTGGCCCTTTTTATTCACCCCGCCCGCGCATAGTGCGCCTGCAGGCTCTCCACATCCAGCGCCTGCTGCGAGGCCCAAATGCCACTGACCGCCGCCTGCGCCGCCAAGAGCGTGGTGATTAAAAGATTTCCCGGGTTTTGTGAAAACGTACGGCTCTGCCGTATAATATAACTATGGTCTTCATCGAAACTTCTACATTCACCAAGCTGATTGGCAAATATCTCAGCGACGATGAATACTCGGGTCTCCAAAATTTTTTACTGCTGCGACCCGATGTTGGCGCTATTGTACGTGGAAGTGGAGGCGTTCGAAAAGTGCGGTGGGTGGGTGCTGGTCGTGGCAAGCGCGGCGGAATTCGCGTTATCTATTATTGGAAGACCCATGATGATGAAATCTGGATGCTAACAGTTTACGGCAAAAGTGAGCGCGAGACGATTGCTGCGCATGTATTAAGAGAGATTGCCAAGGAGATTGATAATGGCTAAAAGAGATATTGGGCTGGAAATTTTGGAGGGTCTGCGTGAGATCAAGTCATTCAAAGCAGGCAAAGTCAATTTGCGCACGCGCGAGCTAACAGAGCCCTCGGCACCGCAGGCAATTCGGCAGCAGCTTGATCTGTCGCAGATGGCCTTTGCAGGATTGATGGGCGTAAGCCTACGCACCGTTCAGGATTGGGAGCAGGGGCGACGCACGCCAAGCGGTCCCGCGAAGTCGCTGCTGCGGATCGCCGAGCAGCATCCAAAGGTGTTTATGGAATTGCATTGACAAATGACAGAAACACTCAGCAGTATTTCCGAGGCAAGCACAATCGAAGAAATCGGCGAACTCTGGGATGAGCACGGTCTCGATGAATTTCGGGATCAGACCGAAGAGGTCGAATTTGAAGTGCGTGTTCCCGCATGGCGGCGCGTGGCCGTGGAGCCGGATGTGGGACAAGTCAAAGCAGCGCGGCAACGTGGCGTTGCGCCGGAAACGCTGGTCAATTTGTGGCTTGTCGAGCGGCCGCACGCGCAGGGTGCGAATTAGCGGAAACGCTTGCGTTTCAAAAAGGGCCAGCTTCTCCAAGAAGCCGGCCCTTTTCGTTACCCCACCCGCGCATAATGCGCCTGCAGGCTCTCCACATCCAACCCCTGCTGCTGCAGGGCCCGAATCCCGCTCACCGCGGCCTGTGCCGCCGAGAGCGTCGTAATCAGCGGAATCTCCATGCGCGTGGCGAGGCGGCGGATTTTGAGGCCGTCGGCGCGGGCCTGGGAGCCGAGCGGAGTGTTGATGATCAGGCCGATCTGGCCGCTGCGCATGGCGTCGAGCGTGGTGTGGCCGCCGCGCCCCTCAGTGGTTTCTGCCGCCTTGTCCAGCACGGTGACGGGGATGGCGTTGCGCTCGATTAGCTGCGCCGTGCCCTCGGTGGCGTAAATGGCAAAGCCGAGCCGATGCAGATCGCGCGCGATTTTGAGCGCGGCGCCTTTGTCGAAATCGTTGACGGTGATGAGGACGCCCGGGGTGCCGTTGCTGTTGGCTGCTGGCTGTTGGCTGCTGGCGATGGGGAGGCCGACGCCTGCCCCCAACTGGCTCTTCGCAAAGGCGTGGCCAAAATTCTGCGCCGCGCCCATCACCTCGCCCGTCGAGCGCATTTCGGGGCCGAGCAGGGTGTCGATGCCGGTGAATTTTTTCCAGGGCAGCACCGCCTCCTTGACGAAGAAGCCGTCGACCGGCGGCTCCGCCGTCAGCCCCGCCTCGGCGAGCGACTGCCCGGCCATCACCCGCGCGGCGACCTGCGCCAGCGGCACGCCCGTGGCCTTGCTCACAAAGGGCACGGTGCGGCTCGCCCGCGGGTTGACCTCCAGCACGTAGACCACGTCATCCTTGAGCGCGTACTGCACGTTCATCAGCCCGCGCACGCCCAGCGCCAGGCCGAGCCGTCTGGTGTAGTCGCGGATGAGGTTGAGGTGGTACTCGCTGATTTTGTAGGGCGGCAGCACGCAGGCGCTGTCGCCGGAGTGGATGCCCGCCTCCTCGATGTGCTGCATAATGCCGCCGATCACGACGCGCTCACCGTCGCAGATGGCATCCACGTCGACCTCGAAGGCGTCCTCCAAAAAGGCGTCGATCAGCACCGGTCGCGCCTCGCCCACCAGGTCGGACGCGCCGAGCGCTTCGTCCATGTAGCCGCGCAGCCCCGCCGCGTCGTCGACAATCGCCATCGCCCGCCCACCCAACACGTACGAAGGCCGCACCACCACCGGGTAGCCCACTTCGTCCGCGACTTCGAGCGCGCGCTCCAGCGACGTGGCCGTGCCGTGGGCGGGCGCGGCAATGTCGAGCTCCGCCAGCAGCGCGCCAAAGCGGTCGCGGTCCTCGGCGAGATCGATGGCTTCGGGCGGCGTGCCGAGGATGGGAACGCCGGCTTCGGCGAGTCGGTTGGCGAGATTGAGCGGCGTTTGCCCGCCGTACTGAACGATGACGCCGAGGACCCCCTCCCCCGGCCCCTCGCCCCCAAGGGGGGGAGGGGCGTCTGTTGGTGATTTGGGTGTTTCCGTCCGTTGGTTTGCGCGTTCGCCCCGGTTCTCTGTTGACGAAGAATCGGCCCCCTCCCCCACCTGGGGGAGGGCTGGGGCGGGGTTCTTCCGCATCCCATTCTCCCGCTCCACAATGTTTAATACATCTTCAAAGGTCAGCGGCTCAAAGTAGAGCCGGTCGCTCGTGTCGTAATCGGTGCTCACGGTCTCCGGGTTGCAGTTGACCATGATGGTCTCGTAGCCCAAATCCTGGAGCGCAAAGGAGGCGTGGCAGCAGCAGTAGTCAAACTCGATGCCCTGCCCAATGCGATTTGGCCCACCGCCCAGAATGATGACCTTCCGGCGCTCGGTCGGCGGGGCCTCGCTCTCGCTCTCGTAGGAGGAGTAGAGGTAGGGGGTGTAGGCTTCAAACTCCGCCGCGCAGGTATCCACCTGGTGATAGGTTGGCTGGATGTTGTATTGCGCGCGTAGCTGACGAATGTCGGTTTCGGCGGCTAAAGATTGAAGATTAAAGATCGGGTGGGACTGTGGCTTCCAATCTTCAATCTTCAATCTTTGATTGACAATGCGTGCAAGCTGGCTATCACTAAAGCCCATGCGTTTTGCGCGCCGCAGCGTTGTCTCATCCAAATCTTTAATCTTTTTCTCAAAGTCGACAATCTCCCACAGCTGATGCACAAACCACGGGTCGTAGCCGGTGAGCTGGCTGATGGTCGAGACGTCGTCGCCCTGCTGAAGCGCGTCGTAAACGGCGAAGAGGCGGTCGCGGTTGGGATGCTGTAGGAGATCGCGGAGGGTGACTTCTGGCGCGTAGCCCTTGAACGTGCCGTCCCCGTTGCAGTTGAGGCCGCTAAAGCCGTCGCGACCAATTTCCAGGCTGCGCACGCCTTTTTGCAGCGCTTCCTTAAAGGTGCGCCC
Organism: Caldilineaceae bacterium; assembly: GCA_965213535.1. Lineage (GTDB taxonomy): Bacteria > Chloroflexota > Anaerolineae > Caldilineales > Caldilineaceae > JBCCFC01. The sequence continues at coordinate 2,005,930 of OZ243888.1, read as the reverse complement.
AATCGCCATCGCCTCGCCGACCGACTTCATCTGTGGCCCCAGTTCACGGTCCACGCCGGGGAATTTCTCGAAGGCCCAGCGCGGAAACTTGACGACCACGTAGTCAATCGACGGCTCAAAGGCCGCGACGGTCTGCTGGGTGATGTCGTTTTGCAGCTCGTCCAGCGTGTAGCCCACGGCGACCTTGGCCGCCAGCTTGGCAATCGGAAAGCCGGTGGCCTTGGAGGCCAGCGCACTCGAGCGCGAGACGCGCGGGTTCATCTCGATCACCACGACGCGTCCCGTCTCCGGGTCGATGGCGAATTGGACGTTGCTGCCGCCCGTCTCCACGCCGACCACGCGCATGATCAGCCGCGCCTGATCGCGCAGCCGCTGGTACTCCTTGTCCGTCAGCGTCTGCGCCGGGGCCACGGTGATCGAATCGCCGGTGTGGACGCCCATCGCGTCCAGGTTTTCGATGGAGCAGACGATCACAAAGTTGTCCGCCCCGTCGCGCATGACCTCGACCTCGTACTCCTTCCAGCCGATCAGCGACTCCTCGACCAGCACCGTATGCACCGGGCTCTCCTTGAGCCCCCACTCGACCTTCTCCTCAAACTCCTCCGGCGTAAAGACCGTGCCCGCGCCGCTGCCGCCGAGGGTAAAGCTGGGACGAATAAAGAGCGGGTAGCGCCCGATCTCCGCCGCGATCCGGTGCGCATCCGCCAGCGATTTGGCAACGCCCGACCGCGGCGACTCCAGCCCGACCTCTTCCATCGCCTGCTTAAACAATTCTCGATCCTCGGCGACCTGCATGGCGCGCAAATTCGCGCCAATCAGCTCGACGCCGTACTTGTCCAGAATTCCCGCTTCGGCCAGCGCCACGGACAAGTTCAAGCCCGTCTGCCCGCCAACGGTGGGCAGCAGCGCGTCGGGCCGCTCGTGGGCGATAATCTTTTCGAGAATGTCGACGGTCAGCGGCTCGATGTAGGTCGCGTCGGCCAGCTCCGGGTCGGTCATGATCGTGGCCGGGTTGGAGTTGACGAGCACCGTGCGGTAGCCTTCCTGCCGCAGCGCTTTACACGCCTGCGCGCCGGAGTAGTCGAATTCGCAGGCCTGCCCGATCACGATGGGGCCGGAGCCGATGATGAGAATGGAGGAGAGGTCGGTTCGTTTGGGCATAGGTGGTTCGTTGAGTGCAGAATTTTAACGCAAAGGCGCAAAGGCGCGAAGGGCTGGTTCGGTATCTATTATTGCGTGATATACGCGAGAATCGGGAGGTAGATGGAAATTGGTTCGTCAAGCGTCGGCACTCTGCCTTCACCCAGTACGGCTAAGTCTTCGGCAGCAAAATTTGTGGGGCGGGTTCGTGAGCATAGATGAGTGGATAATTTGCCTGGGAAGTCATAGGAATTGCGATAAGCGTAGACGAGATAGCGCTCGTCCTCGTCAAATCCAAAACCGCAGGAATCTCCGCTGCTCACCGTAAGGATTGTGACATCCTGCACGGCTAATCCTTTCCAGACCTCGTCGACAGATAGCGTTACCGTGACGGGGTCCGCGCTCGACCATATTCCGTCATCGCCAATTGGGCTTTCCTCAATAGAGACAACTTCGCCCGCAAAGACAGCATCGGCTCCCTCAAGCGCGTCCAGTGGCGGCGGGGGTGGTTCACAGGTACAGGCAAAAGCCGGAGCAGTTGCAATGAGTACACCGCTTAATGCGACCAACATTGCCATTAGCAGCAGGGCGAGATTTTGTCGTTCCAAATCATGCCGTCCTTTCTTCTCTCCGCGGTTCTCCGCGCCTTCGCGTTAAATCTTCTTGGCTTTCGATCAATTGTTGTTACAATGTACGTTCGTTGTCAGCGGTCGAAGCCCCCGCTTTACCAAAACAGAAAGGATTGTAACGTGAGTGTTATCGAGGCAGCAAACGAGGAGCGCGCGCAAACGGCGAGCGTGCCCCAGCAAATGACCCAGTCCGCGGGACAAACCGTGCCGCGCGTGGCCGTGGCGATTGTTTCCGCATACATTGCCGCGCAGATGATTGCGGACATTGCCAGTATCAAGATCGGCGTGGTGGCGCTGCCGCTGGCGGGCGCGCTGGCGGTGGACATGGGCACTTTTATCTACCCCATCACCTTTACCCTGCGCGACGTGGTGCACAAGCTGCTGGGCAAGCGCAACGCCCAGGCGCTGATTGTGACGGCGGCGGGGGTCAACCTGGGAATGGTGCTCTACCTGATGTGGGCGGCCTCCGTGCCGAGCGATCCGCAGGCCTTTGGCAGCGCGGAGTTTAGCGCCGTCTTTGCGCCGCTCTGGCGGATCGTCGTGGCGTCGATTGTGGCGGAGGTCGTCAGCGAGCTGGCCGACACCGAACTCTACCACTGGTTTGTCACGCGGGTGACGACGCGGATGCAGTGGCTGCGCGTGCTCGTGAGCAACAGCGTCAGCGTGCCGGTTGACAACGCGATTTTCGCGCTGATCGCCTTTGCGCCGATCACGCTGCTGGGCACGGCGGGGCTGCCGTGGGCCGTGGTGTGGGAAATTTTTGTCTTCAACCTGATCGTGAAGTACGGCGTGACGCTGGTGAGCCTGCCGTTGATTTACCTGGCACCGGATCGAGATTGGAAGCGTGGGGCGTGAGTAGGTGAGGCGTGAGCAGGTTAAACATCTCACGCCTCACTTTCTGTCAATAGTTATCAGCGGTATAATGAGAGTCAACCGGAATGTGTCGAAAGAAAAGAGGAAAAATGGTAAATACCCCTTCTGCGGTTGTTCAGCTAACGATTCCCTTCGAGGCACTGGCGCAATCTGTGACGAATCTTTCCGTCGATGAAAAGGTTCGCTTGCTCCAACAGTTGGAGCAGGAACTAGATGATGGATGGGGAGAAGATCCCGTTGCGCGTGCCGAAATTGATGAAGCATACGCTGACTACAAGCGCGGTGATTATATTACGTTGCGCGAATTAATTGCAACAGAGATTGATACTCGCGAATGACTTACGAAATAGTTGTTCCAAATGCAGTCCAAAAGCAATTCAGAAGATTGCCCAATTCTGTCAAAGAGCGGCTGTCTCGTGCGTTGCTCGACTTGGAAGAGAATCCGTTTCCGACCGGTGTGAGCAAGCTTAGCGGTGGTGAAAACGAATACCGAGTTCGCGTTGGGGACTATCGGATTGCGTATCGTATCATTGCTGAGGAAGTCGTGATTCTCTTATTAAGCGTTGGCCACAGAAAAGACATCTACCGCAACTGACTCTCCTAGAGAACTTATGGCCCTTGACCTGCGTCCGCGCAAGCGGTTTACCGTAAAAGAATATCTGGCGCTGGAGGAAGTCGCCACGGAGAAGAGCGAATTCTACGAGGGCGAAATCTACGCCATGGCTGGCGCGTCGGCCAGCCGTAATCGCATTTCCAACAACGTGCAGACGGAGCTGTCGGTTCAGCTGTACGGCTCCCCCTGCGAAGTCTTTCCCAGCGACATGCGCTTGCTGATCGAAGCCTTTGGCCTGTACACCTATCCGGATGCGATGGTCATCTGCGGAAAGTTAGAGTTGGCGCTGGATGGCGCAGAAAGGGGCACGGGCGGCGCGCTCAATCCAGTTGTGCTGATTGAAGTGCTCTCCTCCTCCACGGCCGACTACAACCGCGGCCAGAAATCCCGCTTCTACCAGTCCATTCCCACCCTGCGCCACTATCTGCTGCTCGACCAGTACCGCGTCCACGTCGAGCATCGCTTCCTGGCCAGCGACGGCACCTGGCAAAGCGAGGCGTTCACCGACCTCGACGACTCGGTTAGCCTCGCCAGCCTCAACGTCCGCCTGGGCGTGCGGCGGCTGTATGAGCGGGTGGCGTGGACGTAGCTTCCTCGTTCCCCCTGCTCGTGCCCACGCTCTGCACGGGCACGCCCGCCGAGACGCTCCCGCGTCTCAACACGACCGACAACTCGTCTCGATAAAGCCCGACCCGGGTCAATTCGTAGATGATTCGCAGTCAAGCGGGGACGCGGGAGCGCTCCAGGGAGCATTCCGACGCAGAGCATTGGGACGAGCAAGCTACAACCCCGGATACCACGACTGCGCATTCCGTGCATAAAATTGCTCCAGCCCGCCCGGCGACAAACCCAGCCCCTTCACCTCGCGACCGCGCACCTCGACCGTCCCCCTTGATTCAAAATAAGCAAAGTGCGTGGCATATGTATCGCGCAGGCGCGCGATGGCTTGCAACCGCTCGTCTTCGCTTATTGCGTCGGGGTTAACCAGCACCACATCCGTGCCAAACAAAATCCTGTCCGGGAACTCGCTAAAGAGCGTGCGCACCTTGCTGGCATCCTGCAGAGCCAAATCGAGCAGCCGCGCCGACACGTCGACGGCAAAGTTGGGATAGCGGCGCAGGCGCGCGGCCACTTCGTCCACATCGTGCGAGAGGCTGCCGTTGTGTGCGCCGACCATCCGCAGTGCGGGGTGTTGCGCCAACACGTTGTCGCGGGCCTGCATGAGCTCGGCATGGGAGGGAAAGTCGGCGCGCTTGTGCATGTGCCACTGCGGATGGCGGCTGTAGTAGCCGTAGTGGGGGCTCTCTTCGCGCAGCGGCAGCCAGCAGTCCAGCGGCTCGGCGATGTGGGTGAGCAGCGTGTGGTGGTTGTCGGCCAGAAAATTGAGAATTGGCGCAAAGAGCGGATCATCCGGCATCACAAAGTCGCCCGCTGGCGTGCGCACCTCCATGCCGATGTTCTTCCAAATTTTGCAGGCGACTGCGCCGCTGGCAAAGTCGCGCCGCAGCCCGTTGATCACGCGCTCGGCGTAGGCGTCTGCGTGGTGGAAGTCATCAGCGGTGGGAACGTCAAAGGTGGTGCACCAGGCGTAACGCCGCGGCTCCGCTTGCGCCAGCGCCCGGTAGGTGGCCGCCTGATCGCGCCAGTCGCCCAGCTCATCGGTGGCGACGCAGATGTTGAGCAGCTTGAAATCGTGCTCGGCTAGCAGCGCCGTCAGCGCCTCGTTTTGGAGGCCAAAGTGGAGGTGGGCGTCGATGATCATATCAGTTCGCTTCTGCGGTGGCGACGCAGATGTTGAGCTGCTTGAGATCGTGCTCGGCCAGCAGCGCGGTTAGCGCCTCGCTTCGCAGGCCGAAGTGCAGGTGGGCGTCGATGATCATATCAGTTCGCTTTCATTTTTTGACGATTGACTACTTGTTAACTGTTGCTGCGCCAACTGCACCATCATGCTCCCGCTCTCCCCCTCGCGACCGCGCACCACGCGCCGACCGGATCGCTTGCCCGCCGTCTCTGTTACTACCGTGTGCTGGCGCGTGCTCGGCGACGTTGCCCGCTCGTCGCTTTCGTAGTCGCCAGCGGGACGCACGTAAATTACGACCCAATCGCGCGTTTTGTTCAGCCGGTGAGCCTGCGCCGTGTTGGCATGGAGCACGACAAATGACCAGCCCTCGCGGTCGACGCGCATGACGGGCAGCCACGCTTGCCACGTGGGGTTGAAGCGGCGCGGGGCAATCTGGCGCAGCTCCCCCGCTTCGGCCTTCTGCCGATATTCTTCGTCCAGCGCCAGCAGCAGCTCAACCGGCGGCTGCTCATCCGGAGAGCGCGTCGGTCGTTCAGTAAACTGTTCAGTGGACTGTTCAGTGGCTTCCCCACGCCCCGGCGCGTGTCGACGGTGCTGCGCCGTGCGCTCCAGCAGCGCGGGCAGCGTCTCGCGCACCACGCCCACGCGATGCGGCCCAAAGCCGTGCACCGTTTCCAGTCGGCCATCCCACGCCGCGGCTTCGAGCGCCTCCAGCGTGGGCACGTGCAGCGCATCGCTGATGCGCGCGGCCAGCGCCGGGCCGACGCCGGGAATCAGCTGCATCTGCGTCTCGATGGAGACCGTCGACAGCAGCTGCTCCAGCCGCGGGCAGCGGCCGGTCACCACGTAGTTGGTGATCAGCCGCGCCAGCCCGTCGCCGATGCCGGATAGAGCCTTGAGCGAGGGGCCGCCCTCCTCGTGCACCTGCTGCGTCAGCGAATGATCGGCGTCGCGCACCGTCCACGCCGCGTTTTCGTAGGCGCGCACGCGGTATAAATTGTCACCGCGGTCTTCGAGCAGCTCGGCAATCTGCTCCAAAAGCTCGGCGATTTGCTGGTTGGTGGGCGATGCGTTGGTCGTGCTCATGATTTGCTGCAATCGTTTAATTTTCGCCAGCGGCTAGTCGACGTTGTCCGCTGGTCGCGAGATTAGATTGTAGCAAGTTTTTGTGTGAATCACGTTGTCATAACATTAGCGGTCTGTTAGGGAATGAGGAGCTGAGAAGTGGCTAAAGCAAAATGAGAGCCAGCGGTTTGTCCCCTCCAGCCCTCCCCGTGACGGGAAGGGAGGCGAGATTGGGCCAAAGAAGCGTCAGCTCCTGCCCCGTGACGGGGAGGTTGGAAGGGGGTGAAGCGCCGCTTCTCCCATTCGCTTTGATCTGGCAAAAAACCCCGTTCTTATTTTGATTCCACTTTGGCGTCCCCGGCGCGCGTCAGCGCAAACGAGCAAGACGAAGTAAGCGGCGCGTGCCGGAGATGCGGGTTAAGCCCACCTTCGCTATCGTCACGCTGCTACCGCAGAAAGCGCTCAATCGTGGGGGCTAAGTCCGCAAGGTCGCCGATATGAGCGGCAAGCGTGCGGCGCGTGGCGGCGTCTGTGCCCAGCAAAATCGTCGGCACGGGATTGCGCGTGTGCTTGCGGTCGGCGCAGTTTTCGACGTTGCCGTGGTCGCTGCTGATCAGAATGAGCGTTTGCGCCAGCGCGTTGCTCGCTTGGCTGGCGGCAAGCAGCCCCGCCAGAAAGCCGTCGAAGCGCTGTAAAATGTCGACGGCCAGCTCAAGCTGGCCGCGGTGGCCGAGCAGATCGGTAAGCCAGTGTTCGAAGAAGACAAAGCGGTGTGGTTGCGCAATCCGCCAGAGCTGCCGACCGGCCTCTTCTGGCGTGTAAACGGGCACGTCGGTGTAGCCCAATTCGTCGCGCCAGCCTTGGTTGGTAAAGTCTGCGGCCAGGGCCGAGCCGTCGCGCAGATTGTCCGCCGTGGCCAGCCTTTGGCCGGCCTGTGTGGCGGCGTAGGGGACTGCGCTCAACAGTCGCCGCCCGCTATCGATGTTATCAAAATAGCGCTGGGGGTAAGCGTTGCAAAAGTAGGCGCTGCAATCGGCATCACCCAGGCGACGAAAGAGATTGCCCTCGTCCAGCACACGGCGCACGCGGGCGTCCGGGCGCGGGCCGTAGTGCTCGCCCAGCCGCGCCGCCGCGTTGAGGCCGGTTAAAATCGTCGCCTGTCCCGTCGCGCTTTGCGGGCGACCGGCCACGCCGAGCGTGGCGTCGGTGGGGATCAGCTCGGCGTGTGCGGTGGACAAGCGTCCCGTCACCGCCTCGACGGGACGCTTGTCCAGCAGCGTTGAGAGCGTGGGCAGCGAGGCCGCCACCAGCGGATTGACAGCGGGGTCATCGCCGCCGAGGCCGACGCCGTCGAGGAAGAGAAAGATTACGCGGGTAGAGTTCATGTTTGGACGCGGAAATACGCGGAAGAACGCGGATCAGAAGAGACGAAAAATCCACGTATTTCCGCGTCCAGTAGTAAATTTTTTACGGAGTAACAACACGCAGCAGCGTGCTATCGGACTGCGCGGCCACGTGATAGCGGCCCAACCCCGCCGGCAGCAGCACCCAATGTACGGGCGTGAGGCGGATCGGTTCGTCGACGGGTGGATTTTCAGGGTCATCCTCCATCCAGAATAGCTCGATTTCGCCTTTGAGTGCGCCCCAAATTTCAAAGGTCTCGCCGCTGCAGTTGCCCTCGAAGACCGTGCCGCCGGGAATGTGCAACCGCTCGGTGTGGAAATAGCGGCTGTGGCCAACGGCTTCGACGGTGACACCGCCCAGCGTGGCGGTGTGCGGCTCAACGGGGCCGGGTTCGATCAGCTCAAAGTTAAGCACGTCCAGCGCCTTGTCAACGTGAATAGGCCGGTCGCGCCCCCAATCGTAGATGCGGTAGGTGACGTTGCTGTTCTGCTGAATTTCGGCCACAATAATGCCCGGCCCCAGCGCGTGAATCGCGCCCGCAGGCACAAAAATTACGTCGCCTGTTTTAACCTTGACCCGGTGCAGATACTGCTCAATTGCGTCCGACCTCGGCCCCTGCCGCACCGCCTCGGCTACTTTCTCTTTGGTGACCAGCGGCTTGAAGCCGTAGATCAGTTCGGCCTCCGGCTCGGCGTGCAGGATGATCCACATCTCGGTTTTGCCCAGATCGCGCTCGTGGTCAAGCGCGTATTCGTCGCGCGGGTGGGTTTGAACGGAGAGCCAGCGGTTGGCGTCCAGCAGCTTGATCAGCAGCGGAAAGCGACCGCGCTCGACGGCCTCCCGATTGCGCGAGCCGACAAGCTGCTCGCCCAGCGCATCCATCACCTGGGCCAGCGTTTGCCCCGCCAGCGGCCCGTGGGCCACCGTGCTGGAGCCGTCCGGATGCGCCGCAATGTCCCAGATTTCGGCGATGTCGCCGTCGGGAATGTCGCGGCCCAGCTTGTCGGCGAGATTGCGCCCGCCCCAAATGTAATCCTTAAAGACCGGCTCAAAGGTAAGCGGGTAAAGTTCAATTGTTGTTGGGGTCATGCCAAAGTCCGTTTTGGTAAAGCGGCGTCGGGTTAGATGGTGCGCCGGTTGTCGCCATTTTAACACAGCGCGCCCGCTTTGCTTGCAGAGTGGCTGACCATTGTTGTGTTGAGGTTAAGACAAATCTGTGCTAGCGGTGCGTTCGACCTTACCCCCAAGTGTTGGCTTGTCATCAACGAAGCATCGGAAGCCCCCTCTCCGCGCGCGGAGAGGGGGTTTGAGGGTGAGGTCTTGCGTGCCGCACAACGACATGCGGTCTTGTGCTCGCACTTGCCCCAAACCGAATGCACCTATTGACAATTGCTGAACGAGCAGACATTGACAAAAAGCCCCACCATCAAAAGATGGTGGGGCTTTTTGCTGAGGTCGCGCTATGCGGCGCCGCTAACTTTTACGGTTCTCTGAGCTTTAGTGGAATTCGCATCGTTCAGAATGGTTCAGTTTTGGAAACTGAACCATTCTCATACCCCAACTATTTCTCAGAGGGCCACTTTTGCATCTACTACTCGTTCCCGTTGACCAGCGGCAGAAAGATTGCGCCCGTCTGCTCCGAGCCGTCGGCGGTATCGTCCGCCGCGTGCTCTTCGGGGGTGAGCTCGATATCCCACTCCTCGACCGAATCGATGTCCACGTCCACTTCGTTGTCGTCGATCACGTCCGCTGCGGAAACGTCCATGGCCGGATCGTACTGGGCCGGGAAGCCGCTGCCGAGGGCGATGCCGTCCACGACTTCGCCGCCGAAGCGGTGCTCTGCGCCGCGCCAGAAGAGGCGGAAGGTGCAGTCCGTCTGCGCCCCCAGCGAGATCGGCGTGCAGACGAAGATGTCGCTCGCGTTGCCGCTGATGCCGCCCGTCTCAAAGTCGCCCTTGGTCGTCAGGAAGATGTCGCCGCTGGCGTCGATATAGGTGCCGATGACGTCCTCCGAGAAGTTAAACAGCTCCACGTCCGAGCCGTCGAAGTAGCGGCGCATAAAGCCGCTTGTCTGCTCACCGGCCAGCGCAATCAGGTCTTCATCACGCCCGCGGATGCCGGGGATAAAGAAGGTTCCCTTGGTGCTGAGCACGGTGCGGCCATCCGTGGCCAGGGCCACGGCATCAATATCCTCGCGACCGTTGCCGGCACTGTTCAGGCCAACCGCCGAGCCGTCTAGATAGCGCTGGAAGCCACCGCTCGTCTGCGCGCCCAGGCTGTCGGGCACGAAGCGCACCACGTCCGAAGCAAAGACGTACTGGTTGATGCCGTCAAAGCGCATCCCCTTGGTGAAGCTCATCAGGATGTCGCCGCTGCTGAGGACGGTAAAGCCATCCAGGTCGTTGCTGCGGATGCCCACGTCGGAAGCGTCAAAGAAGAGGCTCCAGGAATCGTCGGCCATGTTGTAGGCCAGGATGTCCATGTCGCCAAAGTTGATGCCGTCCACCGTGCCGCCGGTGTTGGAGCTGACGTAGACAATCTGGGCGTTGTCGGCGTTGCCGCCGTCGCCATCATCCCCATTGTCACCGCCGTCGCCGTCGCCGCCGTCGCCGTCATCGCCGTCATCCTCGTTGTCACGGCGCTCGATCGAGCCGAGGTCGCACTGCGCGCCCTGTGGCCGGGCCACGCCGCGCTGGTCGACGCCGTTGACGGGCGGGGCCGCGCAGATGTTGTTGTCGCCCGCATCAATTGCGGGGCTGCCGGCCATGGGCAGGTGGCTGCCCGTGTCGCCGCCGTAGTTGCCAAAGGGGTTCAGCATCGGGTCGGCGGTGATCGACGCACCACAGGTGCCGTCGTCGTCGAGATTCGGGCCGTTGGTGGTGATGTCGCCCGCACAGGCGTCGCCCTCCTGCGGGCCTTGCGCCACGATGCTGTTGCTAATCGTGAGCGAATCCGCCACGTTGAAGATGCCGCTGCCCACGTTGGCAAAGACGGTCGTGTTGATCAGCGTCGTCGAGCCAGCCGCGTTGAGCACGCCGCTGCCGACCGCCGCCCGGTTGCGCCAGACGGTGCTGTTGCTCGCCGTGAGCTGGCCGCCGTCGTTGTAAAGGCCGCCGCCGCCCTGCATGGCGTCCGTACCGGTGACGCTATTGTCGCTAATCGTCGAGCGGCTCACGTTGAGCACGCCGACTGCGGAGTTCCACAGCCCGCCGCCCTGCGCCGCCGCCGTGTTGTTGGAAACGGTGCTGTTGCTGACGCTCACCGTGGCGGGGCCGGTGATGTGCAGCGCGCCGCCGTTGCCGGGGGCCGCGCCCGTCATGTTGCCGTCGAGCGTCGCGTTCGACAGCTCCGCCGTGACGGTGTTGGTCATCGTGGCGTTGACCTCGATGCCGCCGCCCGCGCGGTTGGAGGTGTTGTCGTTGATCGTGCTGTCGCTCACGTTGAGCGTGCTGCCCGCGTTGGCGAGAATGCCGCCGCCGGAGCCGCTCGCGCCGTTCGCCACGTTGCCGTGGAGATTGGCGTTGGTGACGGTAAGCGTGCCGCCGTCGTTGAAGAGCGCGCCGCCGCCCTGGTCGGCGTCGTCGCCGCTGGCCGTGTTGTTGGCAAAGCGCGTGCCGTTGACGGTGAGCGTACCAACCGCCGAATTCCAAAAGCCGCCGCCTTCCGCCGCTGCCGTGTTGCCGGTAACCATGCCGTCCGTCGCGGTTACGTTGCCCGCGCCGGTGATGTGGAGCGCGCCGCCGTTGCCGGGGGCCGCACCCGTCACGTTATTGAAAAAGTCGACGTCGTCCAGCGTAACGCTAACGCCAGCATTGTCCTCGATGGCGCCGCCCGCTCGCATGGCGCTGTTGCCGGTGAAGGTACCGCCGTTTACGGTGAGCGTGCCGCCGTTGTTGAGGATGCCGCCGCCGGAGCCGCTTGCGCCGTCCGCCACGTTCATCTCGATTACGGAGTTGGTCACGTTGAGCGTGCCGCCGTCGTTGTAGAGCGCGCCGCCGCCGTTTTCGGCTTCGGGGCCGCTCGCCGTGTTGCCGGTCAGCGTTACGCCCGTCACGTTGAGCGTGCCGACTGCCGAATTCCACAGGCCACCGCCCTCTGCCGCCGCCGTGTTGCCGCTAACCAAGCCGCTCATCACGTTGACCGTACCGGGGCCGGTGATGTGGAGCGCGCCGCCGTTGCCGGGCGCTGCGCCCGTGCTGTTGTCCATCAGCATCACGCCGGTCATCTCCACCACCACGGTGTCGGTCATCGTCGCGTTGACTTCGATACCGCCGCCCGCGCGGTTGGAGCTGTTGCCGCTGATTTCGCCGCCGGTTACGGTGACCATGCTGCCGGGCTGGGCCAGGAGGCCGCCGCCGGAGCCGGAGTCGCCGTCCGCGACGTTGTTGACGAGCTGCGCGTTGACAACGGTCAGCGTGCCGCCGTCGTTGTAAAGCGCGCCGCCGCCCATGTCCGCATCCGCGCCGCTGGCCGCGTTGGCCTCAAAGCGCGTGCCGTTGACGGTGAGCGTGCCGACCGCCGAATTCCAAAAGCCGCCGCCTTCCGCGGTGGCCGTGTTGCCACTCACCGTGCCGTTAAGCGCCGTGACGTCGCCGGGGCCGGTGATGTGGAGCGCGCCGCCGTTGCCCGGTGCGTTGCCCGTGGCATTGTTGGCGAAATCGACATTCTTAAGCTTGAGCGTGGCCACCGCCTCCGCCGTGGCGTTGGCTTCGATGCCGCCGCCCGCGCGGTTGGAGCTATTGCCGCTAATCGTCGTATTCGCGACTTCGGTTGTGCTGCCGGGCTGCACCAGGATGGCGCCACCGGAGCCGGAAGCGCCGTTCGCCACGTTGTTGGTCAGCGTTGCGCCGAACACGTTGAGCGTGCCGCCGTCGTTGTAGAGCGCGCCGCCGCCCATGTCGGCGTCGTCACCGCTGGCGACGTTGCCGTCGTAGGTGCCGCCGATTACGGTGAGCGTGCCCGCGCCGGAAACCCAGAGTGCGCCGCCCTCCGCCGCCGCGTTGTTGTTGGAGGCCGAAGCGTCGATCACCGTCACGTCGACGACGCCGGTGATGTGGAGGACGCCGCCGTTGCCGGGCACGGCGCCCGTGCTGTTGTTGTCAAACGTGTTGCCGCTAAGCAGCACCTTGGTCATCATCTCATCGGTGCCGACGACCTCAATCGCGCCACCTGCGCGCACGGAGCTGTTGCCGCTGATCTCGCCGCCCATTACGTAGACGAGGCTACCGGGCGCGGCCAAGATGCCGCCGCCGGAGCCGCTCGCGCCGTCCGCCACATTGTTGATAAGCGTCGCATCGGTGACGGAGAGCGTGCCGCCGTCGTTGTAAATCGCGCCGCCGCCCTGATCGGCATCGGGGCCGCTGGCGGTGTTGCCGTCCAGCGTCGCGCCGTCAACCGTGAGCGTGCCCGCCCCGGAATTCCAGAGCGCGCCGCCCTCGTTGAGCGCCACGTTGCCCATCGCCGAGCCACCCATCATCTCAACCAGGCCATCCGCCGAAATGTGCAGACCACCGCCGTTGATGCCAGCGCTGTTGTTGTTGAGGGTAATGTCGTTAAAGACCACCACGCCGCCGTCATTCTCGACGCCGCCGCCGGCGCGGGCCGTGCTGTTGCCGGAAATCTCGCCGCCGTTGATGATCAGCGTGGCGTTGGGGCCGTTGAGAATGCCGCCGCCGTTGCCCAACTCGGTGACGGCGCTGTTGTTGACAACGCGCGTGTTGTTGAGCGTGAGCGAGCCATTTTCGGCGTTCCAAATGCCGCCGCCGCCTTCGCCCGCCTCGTTGCCCAGCGCGGCGCTGTTGGCGACTACGCTATCGGTCAGCGTCAACGTGCCGCCGCGGGTGTTGGCAATCGCGCCACCGGAGCCGTCGGCTTCGGTCTGTCCGTTCTGCACCGTCACGCCGCTCAGCGTTACTTGGCTGGCGCTCGCGATGTGAAAGATGCGGTCAATGCCCAGGTTGGCTTCGGGGCCAGCCTGGATAATCGTGCCCTCCGCGCCTGCGCCCGTGATTTCGACCGAGGTCATCACGTCCAGGTCACCCGTGGCGTTCATGTCCTCGCCGCTGCCGGCAAGCGTCAGCGTGTACGTGCCTGCGGGTACGTCGATCGCGTAGGGGGTCGTGCCGTCGACCGTGCAGCCGCCAAAGTTGCTGCCGGTGTTGACGGCCTGTACGGCCTCGCGCAGCGAACACGAATCATTCGTGCCGCCGCCAAATTCATCGTCGGTGGTGGTGACGGTGATCGGGCTCTGGGCGTAAGCCGTGGCTGGAATCGCCACGAGCCAGGCCAGCAAAAGCGCTGCCGCCAGCATCAATGGGTAAGTTCGTCGCTTCATCTATACATGTCTCCTTTGGAGTGTTTCGGGGGAGTATTTTTAGTCGGAGACTGCAATGAAAGATGGTGGTAAGGGGAGGGTCTCCACTCTGTCTGACGCAGCCGCGGGCTTGTTGGATCACCAAAATTTGTGAAGAAGCCGTGAGGATTCCGTGGGATTGGCGGGCGGGGAGGGAGAGAGGGAAATTTGCAGGCGCTACGGCCGAGCAGCGTCCGATGCGGGTCACTCACCGGTGGGCAAATCAGCGGCGCACGAGCCGCAGGGCCACGTCGCGCCCCTGCTGTGTGGCGGTGATCGGCTCGCCGTTGGAGAGCGGGCTGGCCATGTTTTTGGCACCCGTTGTGTTGAACGCTTTGACCACCTTTGCGCTCGGCACGAGCTTGGCGACTTCCTCGGCGACTTCCTCGGCGACTTCCTCGGCGACTTCCTCGGCGACTTCCTGGGTGGCGGAGGAGGTGTGGCCCACAGCGAGTTGAGAACCGGGTCCAACCGGATTGGTCGCGTCCAGCAGGGGCGTGCCCGCCACGTCGCGCAGCTTGGCCAACGTTTCTTGGACGGCGCTCCGAGGCGCGGTGAGGATGAGCGCGTCGGCAGCAGGGGCGGCAGCGGCGAAGTCGCCGGTCGTGCTGGCGTTGTCGCTTTACGTCTCCGCATTAAAATTTAGATTGGCTCGAAGACGTGTGCATCCAGCCGATGTAAAACTGTAAAGGTCTCCGGCGCAATCTCCGCCAACAGCGCCGCGTGCTCTTCGTCAAACGCCTGTACGGCCCCCGGCTCCAGCGCCGCCCCCACGCCGCGACAGGCGCGCATGCGCCCGCGCCACGAGTCGCGGGTGAACGGAATCGGCTCGTCGAACCAGAAGAGGGCGCGCACGCGGAACTCGTTGGGAAACTCAGTGGCGGCCCAGGCGGGGACGTTGGGAATATCGCCGGGCCAGTCGGCGGCGCTCCAGGCAGGATTGTGTTTGAGCACAAGCTGCTCCGAAGCGCGTGCAACGGGATCGAGCCGGGCCAGCCAGGAGAAGTGCGAGGTAACGAGTACCCCGCCATCGGCCAGCAGCCGCTTCGCTTCGGGAATGGCCCGCGCTTTGTCGAAATAGAGCCAGCACTGGTTGGCGGTAATGGTGTCGAAGGCGCTGTCGGCAAAGCGTGTCGATTCCGCACCGGAGACGTGGAAATCAGCCGGCAACTCTTCCTGCTGTGCCAGCTTCCGGGCCATTTCGATCTGTCCCTCGGCCACGTCAACGCCGCTGACCCGCGCGCCCTGCTGCGCAAACTGGCGCGCGAGCACGCCCGTGCCCGTGCCCAAATCCAAGATGCGCTGGCCGGGCAGGCCGACGCCGAGCGCGTGCAGCATCTGGTAGAAACGCGGCGGCGGGCCGGGGCGGTGGGTGGCGTAGTCGGTGGAGGTCTTGCTCCAGTCGATGACGTTGCCGGGGTCGATGGGGCTGAGGCCGTGCATGGGGTCGCTCCTTCTGGTTGTGTGGCGGTGGCGTGTGTGGCGGTGGCGTGTGTAGCTGTGGAGCGGACAGCGTAGCGCGGGGGAGGCACAGCGGGGTTACATGGCCAAGAGCGTAGCTGGTGGGTGTGCCCACCAGCTACGCTCTTGGCGCGAAGCGCTGCTTCGCCCTACGTCGCCCTACCTCGCCCTACGTCAGTTGATCACAACCGGCAGGAAGATAGACGAATCTTCATCATCAGACGGCTCGTCACCGCCATCGCCGGGATCGGGCGCACTGGGGTCGACGTTGAGGACGAGCGTGCCGCTGCCGTCGAGCAGGCGCACGTCGCCCACAGCGTCAAACTGGACGATGAAGCGCTCGCCCGACAGCAGCACGCCGCCGTCCAGGCCGCCGCCGTAGACGCGATGCGACTCGACATCGACGTTGACGAATTCGACGACGCTGCCCGGCTGAACCGACAGCGCGCCCGGCGCAAAGCCAAGCTCGGAAAGCGCGACCGTGTGCGTCGGCTCCGCATCGACGACGGGCAGCAGCGACGCGTTCTGCGCCACCACGCCGTCGCTGCTGAATTCCGGCGTGCGGTGGGCTTGATAGCCCGCGCGCTCGAGCAGCAGGCTGTACGTGTTCTCCGGCGCGTTGAAGCTGTAGGAGCCGCTGGCGTCCGTCGCCTGCGGATTGGGGACGCCGTAGGCCGCGCCATTCCACGCCGCGTTCAACGGGCCTGCCGTCAGCAGCGTGACCGTAGCGTCGACCAGCGGCTGGTTGGTGAGCGCATCGACGACCGTGCCGCTCTCTGGTGCTTGGATGCTGCCGGCGAGCGTGGTTTCGGCATCGCCTGTGATGGCGACCACGGCAAAGGGCAGATCGGCCTGATTCGCACTCGCGGCGTTGAGCGCGCCGGGCACGCTGATGCGGGCGCTCCACGGGCCGCAGGCGTCGCTGCCGCGCGGGGTGCAGTCGTCCGCAGCTTGCGTGGCGTCGATCAGGCCGTCGCCGACCCCAAACTGGACGGACTCGACCGCGGCGCCGGGGCAGGAGCGGATGCGGGCGTCGTAGTCGCCGGGGCGCAGCACAAGCTCTTGAATCTCGAAGTTGCCGAGCTTATCGCCACCATTGCCGCCCAGCGGCGTGTAAAGGCGACCGCTGCTGTCGGTCAGCTCCAGGCTCATGGGGTCGAGGGGCAGCGACGTGTCGATCAGCAGGTCGAGCTGCGCGGCGATGGTGCAGGTGAGGCAGCGCACGGCGGAAACGTCGGCTGCCGCCACTTCGTCCGCCACTTCGTCCGCCACGTAACCCGCCATTACGCGGAAGCGACCGTTGCCGAGGCCGCTCTGCTCGTGCTGCCAGAGGCCCGCGCCATCGATCTGCACGGTGGCGGTGAGCGGCTGGCGCCCGTGCGATAGCGCGCCCGCGCTCGTGACTATGTCGTCGTGCGAGCCGACGGCGTCCAGCGATTGAATGGTGAGCAGCAGCGAGGCGTTGGGCTCGCCGTTGCCTGCGAAGTTGACGCTGTCGCGGCAGGTGGGGCCGCCGTTGCGCCAGGGGCTGCTGGCGTCAACGCGCGTGGCAACGGTTGGCTGGCGGCGCGGTCGCCGCAGGGTGGCGCTGTCCTGGTTGTTGTCCGGGTTGATATCGTTCTCCGCGCGGATCGAGGCGCTGACCTCGACCTGCTGCGCCGGGGTTGCCACATCCGCCCCAACGTTTGCCGATGTGACGGTGCAGGTGAGGCAGCCCGTCCAGCCGAGGATGATGGGGCCGAAGTCGTGGGGGCGCAGGTCGCCGAGCTTGAACTGCCAGAGGTCGTCCGTGGCAACGTACTGATCCGGCTCCAAGCCCGGCGCGGCAAGCAGGATGATTTCGCCATCGCGCAGCGCAGCCGGAATCGGGAAGTTGATCACGGCATTTTGTGCCGCTGCATCACCGAGATTTGTGTAGCCGATGCGCATGAGCAGCGGCGTCGATTGGTCGATGCCCCGAACGCGTCGGTTGGGCTGGTACGCAATCTCGATGTTGATGGCTGCGTCCGCGCCGCCGCCGGGTTGCAGCAGGTAGTCCTCCGTCTCGCCCGTCAGGTAGCCGCGCTCCGGGCCGCGACCGTCGCCGTACTCCTCGCTCGGCAGCTTGACGGAGCGCGCCTCGCTCAACGTGCTGCGCAGCCAGGTTGGTCGCTGCTGGTTCCAGGCCACGGGGCCGGTGGTCGGCACGCTGATCGTGTTGGGGCCGACGGCGAGGCTGGCCACGTCGATGGCGTGGTCAATGACGATGTGTTCGGGTGCGCGACCCTCCGGGCACTCGCTCACGTCGGCCCAGTCGCCGTCGCGGTTGTCGTCCGTCCAGGCGTTGAAGAAGGCGGTGTTGTCCGCTTCGAGCAGCCGCGCCTGCGCTGCCGCGCTGATAAAGACGACGATGTCGAGCGTGCCTTTTTCACAGGGCGTGAAGTTGGGGCGCACGCCGTCGTCGGCGCGGTCGTTGTCGGGATCGTCGGCGCCGGGCTCGATGTTGTGGAGCGGCTCCTGATCCGGCCCCGCATCAGCCTCGGCCTCCAGGCTGACGCGGCGGCCAAGGTGGAAGGGGCGCGGGTGGCGATGCAGCGGGCCGGGCGGCAAGCCCGTGGCCGGGTCGAAGACGGTCGGGTAGCTGGCCTGCACGCCGGGAAAGGCCGTCATGTTGGCGGCGAGATGATTGCTGCTGTCCGGCGCGTCGCCCAGATCGTTGGCGCGAATGGGAACTTCAAGCTGCTCCAGATCGAGGCTGCGATCTGGAGCAGCCAACGGTGTGGGGCAGCCGCGCTCGTCGTCGAGCAGCAGACAGAGGCGCATTTCATTGCGAATGGCCTGGGGTGCAAAGGGCTGGTCCGGGAGGGCGAAAAGAATGCGCGCCGGATTCACCACTTGCTCAAAGCGGCGCGTCTCGCCGGGGCCTAGCGGGACGATGCTGGTGTAGTGGCTGGGCGCGTCTTCCTCGATCTCTGCAACATCGGCGGCAACGACCGTACAGGTCAGGCAGCCTATCCAATTTAGATCGACGCCCGCCGTCAGCGGTGAGTCGCCGCGATTGGTCATCTGCACGCGCAGGCGGAAGGGGCGCGTGCCCAGCAGGCCGCTGCTCAAACTGTTGATTTGGCTGGCGACAAGCTCGCTGCCGCTGACCAACTCGTTGCCACCCGCGTCGATCACCGTGCGCGTCACGTCGATGTCGCGCACCGACGCGTCGGCACAGTCGACGGTGAAGCTCGCGCTGTCGCTGATGGCGACGTTGTCGGGCCGCACGGTCGAAGCCTCGTTGGTGATGGGGCGGTCCGCGCCGTAGCAGCGCTCCACGCGCACCGGTACGCGCACGATCAGCGTGCTCTCCGGTCGCAGTTCGCCGCGCCAGCCAATCGTGCGGCCACGCCGCTGAACGCGCAGCGGTCGCGCGCCGTTGGGTGGGCTGGAGGCGATCCGCGGTCGGGCAGAGGGCCGAACGCCGACTGGCAGCGTGTCTGTGAAAAAGGTAGTGAGCGGGCGCTCGCCGCCGCTGTAGGCCAGCTCAATTGTGTAGGTCACAATGTCTCCGGCCCGCACGGGATCGGCCGGCGCTTCGACGGTTTTGGTGAGGGTGAGATTGGGCTGGGTTTGGGCGTTGGCGTTGGCTTGGACGTCGGTGATGTTGAGCGCGACGAGCAGCAGCGCGAGGGCGGTGGCGGCAATGGCTGTAAGCACCAGCAGTCGCTGCCAGCGCGAGACGCGGGGAATTGAAAAAAACACGGTTTCCTCCTGTTGTTCGTGGTTGTGCAGATTGATGGTTGAAGGGCAGTGCACCTGCTTCATCAACATCGTACAGGAGGTGTGGGCGAGCCGCTGGCAACTGCTGGAAGAAATCGGCTCAAATCGATTCGTTGTGCTGTAGCGCCTGCTGCCGTACACTGCACTCGACCGGACTGCACTCGACCGGCTGGGCGCGAAGCAGCGCTTTGCGTTACGGGCGCGAGACCAGCGGCAGCAGGATGCGCCGCTCCGGCTCAATCAGCTCGACCGTGTAGGTGACCACGTTGGAGGCGGCGACAAAGGTCTCTTCGGCGTCCGGCGCAAGGACGGCGAGTTCGTACTCGCCCGCGTCGGGGACGGCGAGCGTGAACGAGGTCTCGTCCAGCGACACGGTCGCCTGCAGTGCCGGGCCGATATCGAACGGGCCACGCAGGTAGATGCGGTAATCGGTGGCCTCGACATCGTCCGTCGGCGTCCAGCCCAGGACGAGTTGTGCAACATTGTCCGTTTCCGCCTGTGAGACGGTCAGCGTGAGCGGATCGGCATCGTCCAGGACGAAGCGCTGGGGCGGAATGTAGTGACACCACGCGCCGACGGTCGGCGTGAGCGGGGTGGTGTACCATTCTTGCAAAAACTCGTCCCAGCGCCCATCGCGCACAAAGGCCAGACTTTCGGTGACGGTCACTCCCTGCGCTGGGTCGATTGACCAAGTGGCGCTGAAGGGTGTATCCTCCCGGTAGAGCGTGGTGCGCCAGATGGCGCGGGCGGGGGAAGTGCGCGGCAGCGGGGCCAGCACCGTCAGCGTGTCCGTAAAGTCCCAGAGGCGGCGCGGCGCGAGGTAGGGGGTGCCCGTGCGCGCCCGCACTCGAATGGGTTCGAGCGCGGCCAGCACCTCGCCCGCCGCATCGTGAACGCCGTGGGGATCGCCGCCTGGAGAATTCTCTGCAAAGCCAGTTTGCAGATTGGCAGCAAAGGTGTCGAGACCGATCAGCTCGTCCGGCGGGCCCAGCTCAAACTGCTGTCGACCGCACTGGTTGGTGTCCACAAACTGGCCGTTCTGCACCGCGCGGCCAATTGCCTGCGTCTCGCCCGCACGAGTGGCGGCGAGCAGCGCATCGCCCAGCCTGCTGACTCGCTCGGCAACGGCGGCGATGTCGTCGCTGCGCAGCCAGAAGATGCTGTTGGGGTGGTTGTCATCCAGGTTGCGCTGGTAGCGATCAATAATGGCCTGCGCCATTTCGCCGGGGCTGGCGGCGGGCGCAAAGAGCGGCAGGTACTGGTGATAGGCCGCCACGAACCAACCATAGTTGGGCGAGGCGACAAAGACCTCGGCGGCCTTGCGTACCTCGTAGAGCGTATCTAAGTTTCCCTGGAAACACTGGTCAAAGAAGACGAGGTCGAAGGGGTTCGCGCCGTTGTCGGTTGCCGCCAGCAGCGCCCTGCCCAGGTCGGTTGCGCTCAGGTAGCCGCGGTTGGTGATATCGGCGGGGGTGGCGTACATGCCCCTGGGCAGCGGTGGAATGTCGCCGGCTGGCAGTGAATGTGGTGACGCAGATGCTGCGCCGACCGCGGGCCATTCAATCTCCGGCGCGAGCGCGATGCCGTGGCCCATAAGCGCGACCAGCTCACGCTGGGCTGGATAGCTTTCGCGGGCGTAACGCAAAAACCACGCCATCACGGCTGGATCGGCCGTATCGAGTTCATTCACGCCCCACTCATCGAAGACGGCGCTGGTCTTGCTGGCCGCGCCGCTGCGGATCTCCAGCAGACGCGTATCACCCGCCCCGCTGCCGTCCACCAGCAGCGCGACGGTGATGTTGGGGTTGAGCGCCGTTCCCTCGTTCAGGCGACGGATGAGCGCGGGGACGTATGTTGCCAAGTCGTTGTCCGCGGGGAAGTAGGCCATCAGCAGTACGCGCTCGCTGGCGTGGGCGGTTGCGGCGACGTTGAGCACGCCGTCGCTGCTGAGATCAAGCGGCTGCTTGGCGTGGGCGGGCGTGTGGCTGCGCAGACGCAGATAGTGGGTGCGCCCCGCCGCCAGCCCGTCGACCCGGTAGCCGGCGCTTGTCTTGCTGGGCGTTTGGCCGTGTGTCACGTAGGGGCCGTCTGGTTCGGTCGCCACGGCAATCTCGTAGAAGCCGCCGTCGTTGGCGTAGGCAATAGGTGTCCAGGCCAGTTGAATTGCGCTGGTGAAAATGGCGGTTACCTGTACATCCACCGGCGCGACGGTCTGCGTCGCTGCCCAGTTGGGTTGAAGCTGCTCCAGGCAGCGCCGGGCGCGGATTTTGCGTGTGGCAAGCGCGTTGTAACCGAGATCAAGCTCCGTCGTCCCATCGGCCAGCACACAGATGGCGCTGGGCACGTTGCCGCGCAGGTTGTTGCCGCCCAGCAGCAGCTTGCGCACGCGCCCCTCTTCGCAGCTGACGCCGTACCAGCCACAGGGCGACGTGCCGTTCATGAGCCAGCCCGTGCGCTCGCGCCAGTCGTTCCCATTGGTGGCGCGGTGGAGCGCCAGCAGCGCTTCGCATTCCGCTGTGGATATGTCGGAGACAGCGGCGCAGTCGAAGCGGTGGGGCAGCGTATCCTGGGCTGGGTTTTTGAGGGCGGGCGGCGCGGCGTGCGCGGGCTGGTGTAGGACACCAATGAGTAGGGCGGTTGCTATCAGCGCGGCCCCGATCCAGCTGCCAATTGAATGCACGCGTGAAGTTTCTTGGCGCAAGGTAGTCTCCTTCGATTGGTGTTGATGAGGCCGAACCAGCGGAATAAATTTCTCGGTGGCTGCGAAGACGGTGGGTAGGGAATCGACCGTGCGTTCGCACCTTCTGAGCGCACCTTCTGAGCGCACCTTCTGAGTGCACCTTCTGAGTGCACCTTCTGAGCGCACCTTCTGAGGATGCGGCTGACGGATTCGGTAGGCACGCCATTGAATTCGCCAGCAAAACCAGCGGTGGTGTTGGCCGTAATTCTACACCACGTCCCCACCACCAACTGGCTTTTACAGGCCGGAATCGTCTCAAACGGTTCGGAAACATAGTCAAACTGCCCATGTCCACTTCGATTTTACAAAGCGCGACGACCCACGCCACAGGCTTGAGTAGCCAATCGCTGCACGCGCTCTCGCCCGACGGCTTTACGCAGCAGGTGAACGCCGCCTTCAAAGAATACCAGAGCACGCTGGCGCTCTCGCGTTCGCCGCTGGCCAATTCGCCGTTGATTGCGCCGCTGCTCGTTAAGGACGACGCTTCGCCCACGGTGGAGGAGCGGGGACACGCGCTGCGGTTGCTTCTGCGCTGGGCCGTCGCGCAGATTGCGCCGGGCGTAGCGGCCCATCCGCTCAGCACGCATCGCCCCCTGGATGATCCCACCTGGCGTGATCCGCTTTGGTGGCGCTACAATATTTTGCGCCACCGCTACCTGGAGCCGCTGCACCCCGATGATTTTGTCGAAGGCGGGCGCTACACCGAAACGCTGCTGGCGCTGACGGGGATGGCCAACCAGGACGCCTTTTTTGACGAGCGCAACCGCGCGGTGCGCGAGGTGGCGCAGCGGCTGCGGCAGCAATTTATCGACGAGCAAGCCAACGCGGTGCTGCAGCAGTTGGCTCTTAATGAAACGATGCGCCCGCTCGAAGACCAGCCGCACTATTTAAACCTGTTGAGCATCGCCGCCATCTTTGATCAAGTCTTTCCCCGAACGCTGCTGCTGGAGATAGCTGGGGGGGAGGCCATTCTGCAGGCAGAGGCCGCAGTTGATGTGCTGATTGCACAACGCTATTTGCTAATGGGTGATGATAACGCCAATCTGTGGCTCTCGCCCGTGCTGCGTGCCTACCTCTACGCGCACCAGCCAGCCGAACTGTTGCCGCATCGCCACCGCAAGGCCGCTTCTCATTACGACGAGCAAGATGCTGCCCTTCCCGCTGCGCATCACTGGCGGTTGTCAGGCCAATCTTCTCGGGCAGTCGATATTTTGTTTAGTGCAGCTGAAGAGTTGATCCACGAGCTAGAGATTGCCGAATTAATTGAAGTGCTGGCTCAGTTTGAGTCCCACGCCCTCCCCACCGAGCAATGGGTTGAGGTTCAAATTTTGCTTGCCGATCTCCATCATCGGATCGGCCAGCGAGCAGAGGCCTTGATTGCCTGTCGCCAAGCTCTCAAAACCGCGACAAACGCAGCGCTGCGAGCACGCATTTATCGACGGATGGGCAAGCTGTACGAGAAATATAATCAACTGCACGCGGTAAATTACTATCAAAAAGCCGTTGAGCTATTTGCTCAAACGGATAGAGAGCTGCCCGTTATGCTTAAAGACAGCGGTTGGCTACATATTTGGCGGAAGGAATGGAAAGAGGCCGAAGCAAAATTGACTCAAGCGCTTGGTTACGTTGATGTCGACCAAAACGCCCTGCGCGCCGACATTTTTGATGCGTTGGCGAACCTGCACCACGAGCAACAGAATTTGGACGAGGCCACCCGGTACGCAAGGCAAGCGCTTTCTCTGCGCGAAGAAAGTGGCAATCAGCCACGAATTGCGGATTCGTTGAACAATCTTGGTCTACTCTACGTCGCCACCGGTGACTATACCTACGCAATCTCTGCATTTAACGAAGCAATTGCCATTTATAGCCGCCTGGATAATCCAGAACTCCGTGCCACCACCTTACTCAATATAGGAATGGCCTATCACTTTTAGCAAAATTTGGATAGGGCCATTCAATTTTATCAGGCAAGTCTCAAGATCAGCACGCAGATTCACCTCCAGCTTGGTCAAATACGTGCCTGCTGTAATTTAGCCGAGGCGTTATCTGAACAGGAAAAGCCGGATGCTGCACAAACGTATTGGCGACGGGCCTACGCACTTAGTCTTGATGCTGGATTTGATGATGAAATTCGAGAGCTGCACGTGCTGGCCGAGAAGTTTCCTGCGCTAACCGTGGCAACGAATGGCGAACCATCCGCCGCCGTCGAAGCTAGGACTGCCGATACCAGCCTGGATGAGATCGATCAAGCCATTCTTGATCTGGCCGCTCAGCAAGGGTGCGTCAGGGCTGGCCTGTTAATGGACAACCTCCACTGCAGCAAGGCCACAGCAACACGACGACTGACAACGCTGTCCGATAAGGGGTTTCTGGAAAAGCGGGGCAAGGGGCGGGGAACACATTATCTGCTAGCGGAAACGCTGCCACCGTCTGGCGACAGTTCGGAAGCGTGGTCGCAGCGCCTGGAGAAGGTTCGACACGCCTTGGCTCAATCGTACGGTCTGGCTGCGTTGACGGCAATACCACGCGAGCCACAGCCTTTGCTCTGCATCAGTGCTCGCTTCCGACAAACACCAGCGCTTGAACAATTTTTGCAGCTGGAAGCCGAACTGAGCCGACTTCTCCAAACCGACGTCAACCTCACACTGGCAAAGGACACCCCATGACCACCCACACCACCCACACCACCCACACCACCCACACCACCTCCGGCCAAACTACCCTGCCGCGCGACTACTTCCTCTCGCCGGACATCTTCCGGCGCGAGCAGCAAACCATCTTCGGCGAGCGCTGGCTCTGCATTGGCCGCAGCGAGCAGATTGCCGAGCCGGGCAGCTATTTCCTGCATCAGGTCGACCTGGGCGGTAGCGTCGAAAGCGTGATCGTGCTGCGCGACCGCGATGGGCCAGGCAGCGGAAGCGTGCGCGCCCACTACAACGTCTGCCGCCACCGGGGCACGCAGCTGTGCGGGCGCTTTCGCAAGACAATTCAGTGCCCCTATCACGCCTGGACCTTCACCCTGGACGGCAAGCTGGTCGGCGCGCCCAACATGCGGGGCAACGCCGATTTTGATAAGCGTGATTGGCCGCTGCTGAGCCCGGCGCTGGTCGAGTGGGAGGGCTTTTTGCTGCTCAACCTATCGCGTGATCCCCAGCCGTTCGCGGAGGCCTTTGCGCCGCTGCTGGGTCGCTTTGCGGATTGGCATCTGGGGGAGCTGCGCGTGGCCCATCGCGTCGAGTACGACGTGGCGGCCAACTGGAAGATTATTGCCCAGAACTACAGCGAGTGCTACCACTGCCCCACCGTCCACCCCCTGCTCAACCAGCTTTCGCCCTTCCAGAGCTTTGAGACCGAATTGACCGAAGGCCCCTTCCTCGGTGGCCCCATGCGCCTCAGCAACCCCAACGGCAGCATGACGCTGAGCGGCAAGCGCTGTGCGCCGCCCATCAACGGGCTGGCGGGCGACGGGCTGGCAGGCGATGGACGGCAAACCGTCTACTACGTGACCAGCTTCCCCAGCTTTTTTCTCAGCCTGCACCCGGATTACGTCATGGTGCATCGGCTGGAGCCGCTGGCCGCGGATCGCACGCGCGTCACCTGCGAGTGGCTCTTTCATCCCGACGCCCTGGCGCAGCCGGATTTTGCCCCGGACGACGCCGTTGACTTCTGGGACATGACCAATCGTCAGGATTGGCACGTCTGCGAGCTGTCGCAGCGGGGCGTTTCGTCGCGGGCCTACGTGCCGGGGCCGTACGCCGAGCTGGAGAGTTTGCTCGCCGCGTTTGATCGGGAGTATTTGCTTTCGATGGGGGAGGCGCTGGAGTGAGGAGGCGCGAAGAGCTGCCGTCGCCCCGATTGTTTGGCCCAACGCAGGTAGGTGCGCCATCGACCCCCACGGGCGAGGAATGAATTCGCCGCTTTGGCCCAACGCGCTGAAGCGCGCTGGCAGTTGGGGTGCGCCGCGCGCTGCTCGCGTCGGCTTACTGCGCACGCTACGGGGCAAGCCGCTTTGCTTCGGCTTCCGCCTCGCGCAAGGCCAGCCACCGCACCACCGAGCGCCAATTTTCCCCGCTGATGCGCCCATCCAGCAGCCCCTGCACGCTCAAGTGCTCATCCAATGCTTCCCACTCAATCCCGCCGCCGCCCGGCATCAGCACGCCCGATGCGCGCTTGGCGGGCGTCGCCAGCAGCAGCCGCGGCGAGACGCGCCAGGGGAAGCGATGGTGCGCGCCGTCGCCGGTGTGGAGGATGAATTCTTCCTCTGTGAACTCTAGCTGTTGAGCGTAAAGTGGCTCGTGAATCGTGTTTTCGTTTCTTGGCATGGCTTGTCTGGTTGGCGAGTCAGTTTGTGAAAGTATAGCACAAAGAATCTGTGCAGCGCACGCTCGACAAGCGCATTCTGCTTAAAATATCCCGCAAGAAAAATTGGTTAAAATTGGGGGTTGACAAGAAAGAAAAAAAATTGGTATGATGTAAGTGACCCCCAAGTCATCGCGTTGCTTGATGTTCGTTCCTCTGCGACTGCGCGCTTGCTGTTTTCTGAATACAACTGCATACTTTCGTCCTGGTTTCCACTGAAATGGAGGTCTATCGATGCGCACTTGGTTTTCGACTCGCCCTTTGTTCACGCGCGTGGCGGCTGTGCTGCTCGCGTTTGTCGTTGCTGCTGCTTTTACGCTTCCGGCAAACGCGTATACCCTTAGCCTGAAGCGTTGGCCAAGGCCGTACGGAGTTACGTACAGTTTTCACAGTTGTTGAGTCTCACTAAGTCGAGTACAGAATCAGTCTCATAAAGTCGTGCCGCTTTTTCGAGCTACAATTCTTCCTGAATTTCCGCGTTGGAAAACTAGGGAGAAGAAATGGTCACCACAACAATCGAAGAACGGCTCGACATGCACGAGTCGAGCGAGCGGGGCGAAGCGGTCTGGCGCATCAGACGTCGAACGGGCTGGCAAGGCAGAACGATTCGCAAGTGGCGGCAACGTGGTCGTCAAGCAGGTCGGGCGGGCCTCGTCTCACAGATGGGTCGTCCAGCAAAGGGTGCGTTGAGTGGCTTTGCCCCGGAAATCGGGGAGACGCTTCGTCGCTGGCGGCAAGCGAATCCCGGCTGGGGCGCAACCACCTTGCTCGCTGAATTAGAATTGCACCCTGCTTTTGCCGAGCGCGTGCTGCCCAGTCGCGCCACAATTAGCCGCTTTCTCAGCGAAGAGGGACTAATTGCCGCCAAAGAGCCAGTCGTTGCGCTGCCTGCGAGTGAGCGCAAGCAAGCGGGTCTCGCACACGCCGTCTGGGAAATGGATGCTCGCGGCTACGAACGGATTCCCGATGTCGGCTTTGTCACGCTGATTCATCTGAATGACCGCGTTTCCCGTGCGCGTCTGCTGAGTTATCCTTGCTGTCTGGGTCAGCATCGCGTGCAGCGCCATGCCAAAACGGAAGATTACCAAGCCGCCCTGCGCACGGCGTTTAGGCAGTGGGGGCTGCCACAAGCCTTGCAAGTTGACCACGAAAGCGTCTTTTACGAGAATCGCAGTCGTTCGCCCTTTCCGTCGCGCTTTCACCTTTGGTTGGTGGCTTTGGGCATTTCGTTGACCTTTATCCGCGTCGGCCAACCCAAAGACCAGGCCATGACCGAACGCAGTCATCAACTTTGGCACAGGCAAGTGATTCAGGGTCACACCTTTGACAATTGGCAAGCGCTCTACGACGCCCTGCAAACGCGTCGTACCTTGCTCAATCAGCATTTGCCCTGTCGTTCTTTGGCGGATCAGCCCCCGCTTGTCGCTTATCCGCAGGCCGTTCATTCAGCTCGCGCTTATCGACTGCAAGATGAACCGGAGAGGCTGGACTTACAACGTGTTTCTGCTTATCTCGCGCAAGGCCGTTGGTTCCGCCGCGTTAGTGACAATGGCACCGTCTCGCTTGGCGGTCATGTCTACTATATAGGGAGTCGCTGGCGTCATCATCAGGCGGAAATCACCTTTGACGCGGAGACTCATCAATTTCTCTGTGCCGATGAGTCGGGAAACACTATTAAGGCCGTTGCCATCAAAGGCATGGCGAAAGAAATCTTGATGGGCGACCTATCCGATTTCTCCCGTCTTCCCCCTTTTCAGCTCGATCTCCCCTTTTCCTGGGAGCAACAACAAGTGGCACGACTTTTTGAGACGATTTCTTGACACGACTTAGTGAGACTCAACAGAATCCAGAGTTCGATATGTATATGCTAATACGTGCGGATAAAAATTTCTTATTCGATATTCAGGATCATTGACTTGAACAATACTCTCTTTGAGTGTTTGTGCATCTGTGTTGAGTGTTTTTAGTGTCGAATCCACTTCTTCCGCATCATCAATATTGAATAATTTTTGTCGTAAATTCCTCGTCTCTTCCATACGAGTGGCGAAAGTTTGCTCAATAAGATGAAGCTCAGATATGAGTTCTACTACTTTTGGCGGAGGAATCGGTAGGGGGAGTTGGCGAAGTGCTCCTAAAGTTAAGCTTTGAACTGCTGCTCCTCTAGTATGTAGCGACAATAGAGTGGCCCCCCGATCCGAGTTCAGAAATTCAACGAAATAATGTGCGAGATAACGATACTCCTTCTTTAGTTTAACAATGTAAGCAGTGTCATTTACCAATACACCATTCAAATCGTTTGTCGCTATTGCGGCACGCGGGGAATGACCAATACGCTGAATTAGAATATCTTCCGCTTCAGCAAATTTAAAATCCGTCTGCTTCACATTCGATGGAACTTCTATGTGAAGCAAATCGGAAATTGACAGGTTCATACTTGATAAGTCTCGGCCACGAATAACTGGTGTTTCTCCTTCTGTATTTCCAAGCTTCGTTGTTCCTCTCTCAATGTGCGCAAGGGTGGACAGCTTTTTCCACTCAGCTGTACCACCTAGGAAGTTATCCGAATCAAATAGCTTGACATAACGTGCAGGCATTAAATTATAATCACGACTAGCAATTTCTTCAATTGAGGCTATGGTCGCAATCTGTTTAGGTGTCGCTCGTGTAAAGACAATTTCAGTAATTCTCTGCAAATCTTCTGAAGTTAGTTCTCTACGGGAACCTTTGGCTGAGTGATAAATTTCGTCTGCGTACACAAAATGTATTTTGCCGCGAAGCTCTGCACCTTTGCTCTTGTTTAATATTAGCACACAAGGAGGAACTGATGTTTCCGCAAGAAGATTGGAAGAAAGGCTAATGACGGATTCGATCAAATCAGACTCCACAATGCTTTGCCGAATGTTACTCTCTGCTCCTTCACGAAATAGAACACCAGGCGATACTAGTACATGAAGGCGTAAATATCTAGGCGGTTGTCAGCGCGTAATCCCCATCCAGTCAACCGGCTTTCAGCCGGTTTTCTTCAGGCAAGCTGGTGGGCTTTAGCCACCAGCGGCGGCGCACGCGAACCGCCCAATTACTTACGCCGCTGTGTACTAGTACATGAAGGCGTAAATATCTAGGCGGTTGTCAGCGCGTAATCCCCATCCAGTCAACCGGCTTTCAGCCGGTTTTCTTCAGGCAAGCTGGTGGGCTTTAGCCACCAGCGGCGGCGCACGCGAACCGCCCAATTACTTACGCCGCTGTGTACTAGTATTGAAGCCTTTCCTATAATTGACCCGGAAAACTAGACCACGGGTTAAGGTGATAGAATGAGAGAGCAACTCACCAACTCGTGGAGGGAAAGATGTCGAAGAAACGTCGTCAGTATAGCGGTCAGTACAAGTTTCAGGTGGCGCTGGAAGCGGCCAAAGGGAACAAGAGCTTGAGCGAGCTCGCCAGCGAGACGGGCGTGCACCCCAACCAGATCAGCAGCTGGAAGCGGCAGTTGCTGGAGGGGGGCGGCGAGCTATTCGCCCGCAACGGCGGCAAGCGAAAGCCAGACGAAGGGGAAGAGAGCGCGGCGCTTTACGAACAGATTAAGCGACTCAAGATGGAGCTGGAGTGGCTGAAAAAAAAAGCTGCCCCCTTCGGTTGAGGCCAAGCGCGCGCTGGTTGCGCCGGGCGATGCATCCATCAGTATCCGCCGGCAGTGCGAACTGCTGGGGCTGAATCGGTCGAGCTACTACTACCAGCCAGCCCAGGAATCAGCGCTCAACTTGCAGTTGATGCAGCACATCGATGAGCAGTATCTGAAAACGCCCTTCTACGGCTGGCCCAGAATGACGGCGCATCTACGGCGGCAGGGCTATGTGGTCAACCACAAACGCGTCCAGCGGCTGATGCAGAAGATGGGCATTCAAGCCATCTACCCTAAAGCGAAGACGAGCACGGCTACCTCCGAACACAAAGTCTATCCTTATCTGTTGCGCAATTTGGCAATTACCCGACCCAATCAGGTTTGGAGCAGCGACATTACTTATGTCCCGATGACCCAAGGCTTCATGTATCTGGTGGCCGTCATCGACTGGTACAGCCGCTACGTCCTGGCCTGGCAGCTCTCGAACACGCTCGATGGTCGCTTCTGCCTCGATGCGCTACACCAGGCCTTGCAGCAGGGCAGACCGGAAATCTTCAACACCGACCAGGGCGCGCAGTTTACGGCCAGCGCCTACACCAACTGCTTATCGGAGGCGGGCATTCGCATCAGCATGGATGGCCGCGGACGCGCGCTCGACAACATCTTCATCGAGCGGCTCTGGCGCTCGGTCAAGTACGAAGAGCTCTATATAAAGGAGTATCCAAACGTGCCCGCTTTGTTGACCGGTCTCCAGCACTACTTTGCGTTCTACAATCACGAGCGACTGCATCAGTCGCTGGGCTATTGCCCACCCGCCGAGCTATATGGTGCGGGCTGAATCGCGCCGCGGGGTATGCAGCGACTTGCACACCTGCTTGCCCATTGTCGCAGCGGCAGCGCTCTTTCGTCAAGACGGCAGATTTTCTGCTGGGTTTGGCGGCTGACGAAAAATCTGCCATCGACGCGCACGCCAATGCCCAGCCTCGTTGCCCGAGCGGTGGCGACGCAAGAAGCTGCTGTGGTCGACAATCATTGACGAAAAAGCGCTGCCGTGTCGGGCGCACTTATCAGCTGTTAAGGCGGTGTATGGCATTCACCGCGTTTGACATAACCAACAACCTGCCTGCTCTTCTCTTTACCTTGTTTTCATCGCTTCGTGGTCTTGACTTTGGGGTCAACTATAAGGATTCGTCGGACACGTTAATCGATCTGGATCACTTTATCGTGCATTGAAGCAACCAAAGGAGAAAACTATGGTTAGAAGAAATAGATTGTTTGCCATCTGCACGCCCTTTTTCCTGGTGCTGTGTTTAGTCGCCATCGTCAGTGCATGCATGTCCAGTTACACGACATCGCAGTCGACAACGTCTCCATTGACAACAACTACGTTCACAACCTCTGAAGAGATGGAAGCATCTGGTATGATACCCTCTCCCGTGCTTGGTGTTCTTGTCGATGAAGAGAGGCGTGTGATTGCAGTCATGTCAGATTTCGACGAGTATATTGGAGACGATTTAGGCATTCAAGAGGAAGATATTGTGCTGTCAGTTAATGACATCCCTGTTATCCTCGACAAGGGCGCCATCCTCGAAATTCACAAGTCCTTCGACTGGACTTCCGAGCTAAGTGTACTTGTCCTCCGTGATGGAGAAGAGATTTCATTGAACGCCTCGTTGGAGGAGTACTGGCCAGACATACCGCCTGACGTCATAGATTTGACCGAAATTTATACAGGTCTGACGCTAGAGGAAATTGATGAGCTCGAAGAAGACCTCATTCCCACTGACCCGCTGCCTACCCCTACACCTATTCCAGGAGCTGAGGACGCATATTTCCTCTAATCGCATCTGTCTCCCTTGCAACGATCCTTGGCTCGCAGTAGGTTGAGACAATCAAACTTTTCAGCCGCGAACTTCAGTAGAATCAGTGCTGAAGCTCGGCAGGGGCACAACTTTCATGGACGGAAGTTGTGCCCCTTTTCTTTTGCGGAAAACAATTTGCTCCTTGCCAACGTCTTTGGTTCATGGCGAACCTACCGCGACGGTTCTGCCCACGATTACGCTTATTCCGCAGGATACGTACTTCTTGTAGATAAGCTATACTTTCACAAAAAAAGAGGGGGCGCAACTTGTCACGCAACTTGCACCCCCTCTTTGCTTCATCCCCCTACGCCACCCGCCCCTGATGCTGCGCATCGACCGCCGCAATCGTCGACACGTTCACAATGTCGCGCACGTCCGCGCCGGTGGCGAGCACGTGGATCGGCTTTTCCATGCCGACCAGGATCGGGCCAATCGCTTCGGCGTTGCCCAAGGTGTTGAGCAGCTTGTAGGCGGTGTTGGCCGCGGCCAAGTTGGGGAAGACGAGCACGTTCGGCTCGCGCACTTCGCTAAAGGGGTAGTGCCGCTCGACCAGGTCGCGCACCACGGCGACATCGGCCTGCATCTCGCCGTCGATCTGCAAACCGGGCCGCCGCTCCTTGACGAGGCGCACGGCTTCGCGCATCTTGTCCGAATCGGGGTGGCGGGCGCTGCCAAAGTTGGAGAAGCTCAACATCGCCGCCCGCGGCTCAATGCCAAACTGCTGCGCCAAATCCGCGGCGTTGAGCGCAATCGACGCCAGCTGCTCGGCGTCCGGATCAATGTTGACGGTGGCGTCGGTGAAGAAGTACAGCTCCTCGCCGATCAGCATGAGGTAGACGCCGCTGAGCACGCGATTTTTTTGCGCGCCCACCACCTGGATCGCCGGGCGCAGCACGTCCGGGTAGTTGTACGTCAGCCCCGAAATAAAAGCGTCGGCGTCGCCCGCCTCCACCATGGCCGGGCCAAAGTAGTTGGCCGAGCGCATCATTTCGCGGGCCGAGGCGCGCGTGATGCCCTTGCGCTCGCGGCGCTGGTAGAAGCGGTCGGCGTAAACGTCGCGCTGCTCGGCCTCGGCGGGGTAGACGACAGTTGGCTTGAAGTCCAGCGCCAATTCTTGGCACTGCGCCGCGACCACCTCCGGGTTGCCCAGCAGAATTGGCTCGGCGATCTCCTGCGTGGCCACGGCGTAGGCGGCGCGCAAAATTTTGGGGTGCTCGCCCTCGCCGTAGACGATGCGCTTGCGCTGCCCCTTGGCGCGCAGCTCCATCGTGCGCATCACCTGCTCGCTCTTGCCCAAGCGCGCCGCCAGCTCGTCCAGATAGTCGTCCAAATCAATCTGGATGCGTGCGACGCCGCTCTCCATTGCCGCCTTGGCCACCGCGGGCGCCACCCACATCATCACCCGCGAATCGACGGGCTTGGGGATGATATATTCGCGGCCAAAGCGCAGCGTGTCCACGTCGTAGGCGCGCAGCACCGAATCGGGTACGTCCTGTTTGGCGAGATCGGCCAGGGCACGCGCCGCCGCGATCTTCATCTCCATGTTGATCTGGCGCGCGCGCACGTCCAGCGCGCCGCGAAAAATAAAGGGAAAGCCCAGCACGTTGTTGACCTGGTTGGGGTAGTCGCTGCGCCCGGTGCCAAAGATGATGTCGCCGCGCACGGCCTGTGCGTCCTCGTAGGTGATTTCCGGGTCGGGATTCGCCATGGCAAAGATGATCGGGTCCCTCGCCATGCCCTCCACCATGGCTTGCGACATTGCCCCCGCCACCGACAGCCCGATAAAGACATCGGCGTCCACCAGCGCATCCTCCAGCGTGCGCGCCTCGGTGTCGTTCGTCCACTCCTCTTTGAACTCGTTCATGCCCGATTCGCGACCCGTGTGGATCACCCCTCTCGAATCGCACATGATGATGTGCTCTTTGGGCACGCCCAGCGCCACGTAAAATTCAGCGCCCGCAATCGCCGACGCGCCCGCGCCGTTGATCACCATCTTGACTTCATCAATCTTTTTGTCGACGACTTCCAGCGCGTTGATCAGCGCCGCCCCCGAAATAATCGCCGTCCCGTGCTGGTCGTCGTGGAAGACGGGGATGTCGCACAGCTTTTGCAGCTCGCGCTCGATGTAGAAACACTCCGGCGCTTTGATATCTTCGAGGTTGATGCCGCCAAAGGTCGGCGCGATCATCTTGCCAAACTGCACCATCTCCTCCGCCGTGCTGGGGCTGACTTCGATGTCAAAGACATCGATGTCGGCAAAGCGCTTAAAGAGCACGGCCTTGCCCTCCATCACGGGCTTGGAGGCCAAGCCACCGAGATTGCCCAGGCCGAGAATCGCCGAGCCGTCGCTGATCACGGCAACCAGATTGCCCTTGGCCGTGTACTCGTAGGCCAGCTCCGGATTCTCGCCGATTTCGAGCACGGGGTGCGCCACGCCGGGCGAATAGGCCAGCGACAGATCGCGCTGGGTGTCCATCGGCTTGGTCGCCGTAATTTTTAATTTGCCCGGGCGACCCTGTGCGTGGTAGGCCAGCGCCGCCTCTTTTTCGCTTTGCTGCTTATTCTGGGGCGCATTCCCGTTGGTCGACGTTTCGTGATCAGCCATTGTGTTATCTCCGTTGATATTGAATTTTCGTGGTAAATTGTGTGGTAATGGAATGTGAAAGCCCTGTCGCGAAGAAGGGGTGCACGTGTCACCTGCTCATTTTCGGTTCACCCCTCGCACGCGGACTTGCCCACTCCTTCGCAGACCCAACATGCGGCGCGCGAAAATGTCCAAAAAGACCCAGCGCCAGGCCAGCCAGCACGAGCAGCAGACTTGCCCAGATCTGTCCTCGCGCCTGTTTTTCTGCCTGCTGCTCGCCTTCTGTGAGCGAGAGCAGCTCCCGCCCCGCCGCGCTGATCTGCCAGATGGGCACGCGCAATTCCGCTTCGGCGTTGGGGCCAGCCGCGTCGAGCGAGTAGCCATACTCCTCCTGCTCCACCAGCATCTCGATGGCTGTGCCCCCACCCAACTGACGCAGCAAGCCACGCCCACCCGGCAACGTAAAATTTGCCGGGTGCTCGACGAGTTTTATGCGCAGGCCATCCACGCCGCCGCGGGGCGAACCCCACGGGGTTGCCCGCTCGACCGTGCCCGCAACTGGCATCAGCACTGGCTGCTCGCCCACCAGCGAGTAGCTGATCAGCGCGAGTATGAGGCCAGCACCAATAATTGGCAGCACGCACAGCCAAATCACCGCACGACGCTGCCCCGCGGTCGCACCGTCAACGCGCTGCTGCGTGCGGATAGACCAATGGTCAATCTGTTTGAGCGGGTTCATAGCTACCAATTATAGAGTTTCGCCCGCTAAATGCCAAGCATCCGTAGCCGCGCCGTCAAGACAAATGGTTGTGGTTGCGCTAGAATGGTATGCAATCCGGGCCGCGAGAATTCGCCTCCCGTTGATGGGGCATGGGATAAGCGCCGCGCCATTCTGCGCCCGACCCTTGCCCGCCAACTCAACGGTTTTTGTTCAAGGAGTAACCGTGCGTCGAAATAGTTTGTTCTTTCTGTTGTTGGCCTCTGGCCTGCTGTTGTTGATTGCCGCCCCGCGTCTGCTGGCGCAAGGCGGCGCGTCCGTCTTTCTGCCGCTCGTCCAAGCGCCGGGCGACGGCATCCGCAGCGACGCCACCCCTTCCACCCCGCCCCCTACCGGGGGTGCGGGCAGCCCGTCGCCCACATCCGTGCCGACCGCCGAGGGCGGCACAAGCCTGCCCCCTCCCGGCGCAACGCTGACGCCCAGCAGCACCGAGACACGTGAGCCCAGTGCAACGCCGCCTACTCCGTCGATGACGCCAACGATCGGCGAGCCCGGCACGCCCGCTCCCGGCGCAACGCCCGTGCCGCCCGTCGTCACCGATGCACCGACCAGCACGTCGACCAGCACGCCGACAGCCACTGAGACCGACACCCCCACGCCCGGCCCCACCCCCACCGATCCACAGGAGCTGCCCTCCGGCACGCCCCCCACGATTGTCGCCACCGCCGGGCTGACGAGCGTGCCTCCGGGCCAGCCCACGCGTCCGCCCCCCGCTACGGGCACGGTCATCGCCACGCCCACCCCGACCCCCACCGCCACCGAGATGACTCCAACCAACCCGCGGCGGTAAGGCATGGAAATTAAATAAGTTGAGCAAATGGGTATTGGCCAGCACAAGAACCAGCTTCGCCGTTCCCAAGTGAGGCGTCTCTGAAAATTATTGCTCAGGTAGAGCTGCACAGGAATCTGAACATAAGGTTAATCCAAGAAAATAAGTATGCGAGGCGGGCGAGTCCATGTCCCCGGCACGCGCCGCCTAAACGCAGGTAGACGAAGCAGCGTGTGGCGCGTGCCGGGGATGCTTGTCGCAGCCCGCCTCGCCCTGCGGTATATTTGTTTTCTTGGAATGGCCCAACCGAATTTTTCCATTCAAGGAGCCCCCCATGCGTCGAACGACCCTTTTCTTTTTGCTGGCCGCTGGTCTGCTGCTGCTCGCCACTTCACCGCGGCTGCTCGCGCAGGAGGGCACGCCCGTCTTTCTCCCCATCATCCAAGCACACGGTGACGCCGCGCCTTTACCCACGACGGGCACGCCCGGCGCTGACCCCACCGGCACGCTGCCTCCCCTGCTTACGCCCGTTCCCCTCACGCCTACCGTCGAGGGCAACACGCCCGCGCCCGGTGTGACGTCCTCGCCCACCGTTGTTATGCCCCCCGGCACACCGGTTACGCCCCAGCCCGGCGAAACGCCGCCGCCCACCGTCATCGTTCCCCCCGGCGCAACGATTACGCCCACCGGCGTTGGGACGAGCCCCGTGCCTACCACTACGGCTATTGCCACCATTACGGCTATTGCCACCACCATGCCCTCCCCAACAGTCTCCCCGACAGTCTCCCCAACGGGTCCACCGCCGGGCACGCCGCCAGCAACGCCAGCTGTGCCGCCCAGCAGCGACAATCTCAACGTCAACGCCGCCACCTATCTCGGTGGCGCGGGCGATGACGAAGCGACGGCGCTGGACGTGGCGCTGGACGGCACGCTGCTCGTGGCCGGTCGCTTCCCCGGCTACACGCGTGACGGCGTCGTGCCCGTCGCGCTGCTGGGCGGGGGCGAGGCGGCCATTGTGCGCCTGAGCAACGACGGCCAAAGAGTGATCGGCATCACCCGGCTGGGCAATGCGATTCGTGATTTGGAAGTTGGCGCAAATGGGGAGATGGTGGTCTGCGGCGACTTTGGGGTCGCGCTGCTCAATGCGGCGGTGGATGCGGTGACGTGGCGGGTGGAGCCGGGCGAGGTGAAGCGCTGTGCCCTGGGCAGCAGCGACGGCGGCAGCATGACTGTGGCCGCGCTGGTCGGCAACCGCGCCTACGTCTACGACAGCGCGGGCAACCCCGTCGCCGATTTCGGCGTCGGCGGCTCGACGCAGCATGATCTGGCCGTCGACGGCGCGCGCGGCCTCGTCGTCGCTACGGGCTTTGCCCAGGATAACGGTGCGCCGTGCAGCCAGCTTCAGATTGCCTTTGTGCGCGCCTACAGCTTTGCAGGCGACCAGCAGTGGCGGAGCTACGGCTGGAACAAGTCCGAAGCGGGGGGCAAATCGCTCTGTGCGGACACGCGTGGCCTGCGCGTATCGATTGGTCGCGATGGGGCGCTTTACTTTGCGGGCGAAAGCGCGGGCGGCAACTCGATCTTCCAGCGCGAGCCGCAAAATCTCGACGGCAATCCGAGCGGCGACCGCCTCGTCAAGACGGACAAGTACCACAACCCGTTCAACACTTCGTCCAACCACATCACCTTTTACGCCCGGCTGGACGGCAGCAACGGGGCACTGCTCAAAGGCCAGTTCGTGCTTGCGCGCCTGAGCAGCGATAAGGGCAACACCATCCGCCCCCGCGCCATCACCGCCGACGCCAGCGGGCGCGTCTACGTGGCCGGAATCAGCGCCTGCTGCACGGCCAATCGCGCCGCCCAGCAGCTCAGCGGCCAGGCGATCCCCGACTACAGCGGCGGCGAAGGTTTCCTGCTGATCGTCTCGCCGGACTTCACCCAGCGCCTGCATTGGACGCCCTTCAGCGGCGGCGGCGATTCGCTGGTCGCCGTGCGCAACGGCAGCGCGGCCTTTGCAACAACGATGGAGAAGGGCGAGATGATCACGTTCAATGCCCTGCAGCCCAGCCCAGCCACGCTCGACGATAGCTTTGTGGCGGCGTGGGCGCAGTCGATGGAGTAGCAAGGTGGCGGGGTAACGGCTAACGGGTGACGGGGTGACGGGGCGACGGGGCGACAAGGCGATAGGGTGAAGGGGCGACAAGGTGAAGGGGCGACAAGGTGAAGAGTAGCGGCGGCTGAGCCCCGTCGAAGCCAAAGCGGCTCTTACCCAGTCATTCAGTCACCCCTTCATCGCCGATGGTAAGAAAGCTTGCTCTCCGAGCCTACACAATCTATTGACATTTGGCGGGAATTTATTATAGTAGGTCGGAAACGAGGCAAGTACTGAAACAAAACGTAAATCAACTGTAAGTGACAAAGTTAAGTATGCTACAAGCCGACACGCTCATCTAGACAAGGGATGCGTGTTGGCTTTTTTCTTTGGCTGTGCGAGATGACCAGCAGGAGAACTCAGCAGTAGAATTAGAATTGGGAACACATGGCTACCCTCAACCAGAATTTATCCGCCGACCAGCAGCGCAGCTTCAATCTGCTCAGCCTGGGCGGTTGGCTGCTGGCGCTGCTGCCGCTGGCCGTCTTTGCCGCGCTGCTGACGTTGCAGGGTTCGATCGCCCGGGGCGAGATAATCCGCGGCGCGATTGATTGGGTGCCCAGCCTCGGCATCGCCCTCTCCTGGCAGATCGACGGGCTGAGCCTGCTCTTTGCCCTGCTGATCAGCGGCATCGGCGCACTGGTGCTCATCTACGCCGGCGCTTATCTCGCGGGCGACGCGCAGCTGGGGCGCTTCTACCTCTACCTGCTGCTCTTTATGACGGCCATGCTGGGCCTCGTTTTCTCGGCCAACGCCTTGACGCTCTTTGTCTTCTGGGAGCTGACGAGCATCACCTCCTACCTGCTGATCGGCTACAAGCACCAATACGCCTCGTCGCGGTCGGCGGCGCTGCAGGCGCTCTTGGTAACGGGCGGCGGCGGGCTGGCCATGCTGGCCGGACTGCTGCTGCTGGGGCAGATTGGCGGTAGCCTCGAAATCGGCGACCTGGCCGCACAGAGCCAGGCCATCCAGTCGCACGCGCTCTACCTGCCGATTGTGCTGCTGGTGCTGGCAGGCGCGTTTACCAAGTCCGCCCAGTTCCCCTTTCACTTCTGGCTGCCCAACGCCATGGCCGCCCCCACGCCCGTCAGCGCTTATCTCCACTCGGCCACCATGGTCAAAGCCGGTGTCTACCTCGTCATGCGGATGACGCCCGTGCTCGGCGGCACGGCGCTTTGGCTGGGGCTGCTGACGACCTTTGGCGCGGTCACCATGGTGATGGCGGCATTCCTCGCTTGGCGGCAAACCGACCTCAAGCGTATTCTGGCCTACACCACAATCAGCGCGCTGGGCATGTTGATGCTGATGTTGGGCATTGGCACCGAGACGGCCTTTAAGGCGGCGCTGATTTTCCTGATTGCGCACGCGCTCTACAAAGGCGCGCTGTTTATGGTGGCGGGCGCGGTCGATCACCAGACCGGCACGCGCGACATCAACGAGCTGGGCGGCCTCTGGCGCGCCATGCCGGTGACGGCGCTGGCCGCGCTGCTGGCGGGCCTCTCCATGAGCGGTATCCCGCCGCTGACGGGCTTTGTCGCCAAGGAGTATTTTTACGAAGCCACGCTCTATGCGCCGAGCTGGCCACCGGTTAGCTGGCTGCTGACCGGTGCGGCGCTGGTCGCCAACGTGCTGACGGTGGCGGCGGCGGGGCTGGTGGTGCTGCGTCCCTTTGGCGGCCAGCGGCCCAGCGAGTTGGAGAAGCCGTCCGAAGGCAGCGCTGGCCTTTGGCTGGGGCCAATTGTGCTGGCCGGGTGTGGCTTGGCGGGCGGCCTGCTGATTGGCGGCGTGGGCGCGCGCTGGATCGAGCCGGCGGTCAGCGCCGTGGCGGGCGTGCCCGTCGAGGTGAAGCTCTCGCTCTGGCACGGCATCAACCCCATGCTGATTTTGAGCATCATTACAGTTGGGCTGGCGGCCGTCGTCTGGGTGATGCAGCCGCGTCTGCTGCCCGCCACCGCCCGGCTGGACGTGGGCGCCCGCCTGGGGCCGGAGCGCGGCTACGGCTGGCTGCTGGGCGCGCTGCCCCGCCTCGCCACGCGCCAAACCCAATGGCTCCA
This sequence comes from Caldilineaceae bacterium, assembly GCA_965213535.1. Classification (GTDB taxonomy): domain Bacteria; phylum Chloroflexota; class Anaerolineae; order Caldilineales; family Caldilineaceae; genus JBCCFC01. Next base: position 1,965,928 of record OZ243888.1, on the reverse strand, counting down.
GCACGGTTACTTGCGCCATTACCTGTTCGTGGTGGTGGCCGTGGGCGTGGCGCTGGTCGGCTTTACCTTTTTGAGCCGGGTCGGCGTGCGCTGGGAAATTGATTGGGCGAACGTGCGCGCACACGAAGTCGCGCTGTTGGGGTTGATGTTGGCGGCGGCGGGGCTGGCCGTTACGGCGAGTTCACGACTGGTTGCGATTGTGGCCGTGGGCGTTGTCGGCCTGGGGATGACGCTGCTCTTTGTCTTCTACAGCGCGCCCGATTTGGCCATGACCCAATTTGCCGTCGAGACGCTGACGGTGCTGCTCTTTGTCTTTGTGCTCTACCGGCTGCCCCGCTTCGCCAACCTGAGCCAGCGCCCCACGCGGCTGCGCGACGCCACGCTCGCGCTGCTGGCGGGCGGCCTGATGACGCTGCTCGTGCTGGCTGCCGTGCAAGCGCCCCACCCGATGCACGTCAGCGACTACTTCGCCGAGCAGAGCTGGCCCGCCGCCAACGGTCGCAACGTGGTCAACGTCATCCTGGTCGATTTTCGCGCGCTGGATACGCTCGGCGAAGTCGTCGTGCTCGTTATTGCCGCACTGGGTGTAAACGCGTTGATTCGGCCCCTGCTGCGCAATGCTCGCTCAGACGAAGTGAAGGCGGGCGACGTGGCCGAAGTCGAGGCGGCGGAGTCTTAGCACGGCTGGCCGCTAAGTTCAGTGGCCGCTAAGTTCAGTGGCCGCTAAGTTCGATGGCCGTCCAAACATGATTCACAGCCTGCGACCTGCCACCCATCCAAAGAAAAGCATCCAACGACGAACACCCAACGACGAATATCTATGAACCAACAGTCAATCATCCTCTCCACCTCCACCCGCTATTTGATGCCGCTGCTGCTGCTCTTTTCGTTCTTTTTGTTGCTGCGCGGCCACAACGAGCCGGGCGGTGGCTTTGTCGGCGGGCTCGTGGCCGCATCGGCGATTGCGCTCTACGCGCTGGCGACGAGCGTGGAGCAGGCGCAGCGGCTGCTGCGCCTGGATTTGCGCACGCTGATGGGCGTGGGGCTGCTCTGCGCCGCGGGCGCGGGGCTGCTGGCTCCGCTCGTCGGCGAGCCGCTGCTGACGGGGCTCTGGTACGACCGACCGATTCCCGTGGTGGGCAAGCTGGGCACGCCCCTGCTCTTTGACATTGGCGTCTATCTCGTCGTCATCGGCGTCACGCTCAAAATTTTGTTTGCGCTCATGGCCACGCCGGACGTTGATCGCTCGTCGGCCTCCAGTCCAGCGGCGTCCAGTCCAGCGGCCTCCAGTTTAGCGGCTTCCAATAAGGAGCGGGGGTAACCACTATGGAAACCATTCTGGCGCTGGCCGTGGGCGGCCTCTATGCCGCCGCCATTTACATGATGTTGCGCCGCAGCATTGCCAAATTTATTATCGGCCTGGTGCTGTTGAGCCACGCCACCCACCTGCTGATCTTTACCATCGGCCGCACCGTGCGCGGCGCACCGCCGCTGATCGCCCCCGAAGCCGAGCAGCTCTTTGCCCCCTTTGCCGATCCGCTGCCCCAGGCGCTGATCCTCACGGCCATTGTGATCAGCTTTGGCGTACAGGCCTTTGCGCTGGTGCTCGTCAAACGCGTCTACCAAACCCAAGGCACGGGCGATACGGATCAAATGCGCGCCACGGACAGCCTAGAGGCCTCGCAACCAACCCAATGACTAACCCGGTAATGACTAACTTCCTGCTGGTCCTCCCCATTCTGATTCCGCTGACGGCGGCCATCCTGATGCTGTTAGCGGGACGGCGCATCAACGTGCAGCGTTGGCTGGGCGTGGGCGGCGGGGCGGGGCTGCTGGGTGCTGGGCTATCGCTCTTTGGCGTCGTCCGCGGCGGCGACATCGTCGCCGTGCAGATCGGTGCGTGGCCCGCGCCCTTTGGCATCACGCTCGTGGCCGATCTCTTTAGCGCCGTCGTGCTGGTCATGATCGGGCTGATCGGGCTGGCCGTGGCCGTCTACGGGCTAACCACCCTGGACGACGCCCGCCAGCACGACGGCTACCATCCCATCGTGCAGACGCTGCTCATGGCGCTGAGCGGCGCCGTGCTCACCGGTGATCTCTTTAATCTCTTCGTCTGGTTCGAGGTCATGCTGATTTCGTCCTTTGTGCTGCTGGCGCTGGGGGGCGGGCGCAGCCAGATCGAGGGTGCGTTTAAATACGTGGCGCTCAACCTCTTCGCCTCCTCGCTTTTCCTGGCCGCGGTGGGCATTTTATACGGCGTGGCGGGTACGCTCAACATGGCGGATCTGGCGCTGCGCTTTGCCAACGGAACCGTTGAACCGGGGCTGGTGACGACGCTGGCCGTGCTCTTTCTGATTGCCTTTGGCATTAAGTCGGCGCTCTTCCCCCTCTTCTTCTGGCTGCCCGCCTCCTACCACACCGCCCCGCCAGTAATTTCCGCGCTCTTCGCCGGGCTGCTGACCAAAGTGGGCGTCTACGTGCTGGTTCGTCTCTTTACCCTGCTCTTCGTAGAGGAGACGGGCTACACGCACACGCTGCTGCTCTGGATTGCGGGCATCACGATGGTGGTGGGCGTGCTGGGGGCGGCGGCGCAGAACGAGATGCGGCGCATTCTCTCGTTTCACATCGTCAGCCAGATCGGCTACATGATCATGGGGCTGGCGATCTTTACGCCGCTGGCGTTGGCGGGCGTGATCTTCTTCCTGGCCCACAATATCATTGTCAAAACCAATCTCTTCCTAATTAGCGGCGTGGTGCATCGCCTGCAGGGCACGGAAAAGCTCAAGCGATTGGGTGGTCTCTACCGCACGTGGCCGGGCTTGACGGCGCTCTTTCTCGTGTCGGCCTTTGCGCTGGCGGGGCTGCCGCCCTTCTCCGGCTTCTGGGCCAAGCTGCTGCTGGTGCGCGCCGGGCTGGCGGCGGAGATGTGGGTCATCGTGGCCGTCTCGCTCGGCGTCAGCGTGTTGACGCTCTACTCGATGACCAAAATCTGGAACGAAGCCTTTTTGAAGGAGGCCGCCGACGAGCAGGACAGCCCCGAACAGGCCCAGCCGCTGACGCGCGGCGAGGCGTGGTCGCTGCTGACGCCGATTGTGGTGCTGGCCGTGCTGGCCGTGGCCATGGGGATTGCCGTCGAGCCGCTGATCCAGATCGTCGACGCGTCGGCGGCGCAGCTGCTAGATCCCGCGGCTTACGTCGAGGCCGTTCTGGGGGCGGACGCCGCGGCGTTTCGAAATTGAGCCGCGCTGAATGATTCACGTCAAGTAGTTGGGGGAGGCCCGCGCTTGACCCCTCCCCAGCCCTCCCCACCGGGAGCTAAGCTTATTTAGAAGTTGGGAAGGAAGCAGCGAAGCGGGGAAGGGGGAGAAGAACCCCCATCCCCGGCCCTTCCCCCGCGAGCAGGGGAAGGGTGACTGTGAGGGAAGCGGTCACAAAGTGATGGGCTCGCCTTGTTTACAGAGCGAGCGACATCGCAGAACAGCCGCAGAATCATCGAGTCAACAGAAGCCCCCTCCCTGCTGGCGGGTTGGGGGTGGGGTTTTGCCTGGCCCGCGATGCGCTGAGCCTCACCGACGACTTGTGGGTTGTAAGTGAAGGTAAGCACCGGAAGGGGGCCGCGGCTGGGCAAACAAAGAATCGGCCCCTCCTCCAAACTGACGATGGCCTGCACCTGCCCAACCATTTACGCCCAACCATTTACGCCCAACCATACTGGAAGCGAACACACCATGTCAATGCTCGTCCTCAACCTGCTGCTGGCCCTGGCGTGGCTGCTGCTCACCGGCCAGTTTACGCCCACCAACTTTCTTTTTGGGCTGGTGGTAGCCTACGGCGTGCTCTGGCTCTTCTGGCGCGCTACGCTGCCGCCCGACGGCGCGCTAAACGAAGAGCGCGAAACGCCGCTTTACTTTCGCAAAGTCGCCCAGAGCATTTCTTTTGCCTTGTTTTTTCTCTGGGAGCTGGTTCTCGCCAACATGCGGGTGGCGCTGGACGTGCTGCGCCCGCAAATGCGCTTTGAGCCAGCGGTGGTCGCCGTGCCGCTGCACGACTACAGCGACGCCGAAGCTTCGCTGCTCGCCAACTTTATTACGCTGACCCCGGGCACGCTCAGCCTGGACATTGTCGACGAGCCGCAGCCGGACAACCCCGAAGCCAGCACGCGCACGCTCTACATCCACGCCATGCACGCCGGCCAAACTCAGGCCGCCATCGACCGCTTTCGGGAACAAGTGCAGCGGAGCTATGCCCGCCGCGTACAGGAGGTGATGCGCTAGTGAATTTAATTTTCTTGTCGCTGTCGGTGGCGCTGCCGCTGATGGTTGGGGCGCTGCTGCTGGTCTTTGTGCGCCTGGTGCGCGGCCCGCACGTACTGGATCGCGTGCTTGCGCTGGACTACATGGCGATTGTGGTCGTGGGTATCCTGGCCGTCTACGCCGTTGCCACCGGGCAAGCCGCCTATCTTGACGTGGCCGCGGTGGTAGCGCTGCTGGGCTTTCTGGGCACAATCGGCTTTGCCTACTACGTGGAAAGGAGAAGCGCCTGATGTTGCCCCTCCGTGAGTTTGTGGTTCTGCTGCTGATGTTTTTGGGCGTGGCGCTGATCGTCATCGCCGCGGTGGGCCTGGTGCGGATGCCCGATCTCTTTCTGCGCAACTCCGTTTCGTCCAAGGGCGCAACCCTGGGCGTCGCCGCCCTAATGTTGGCCACGGCCGTCTACTTCAACGACCTGGGCGTAACCAGCCTCGCGCTGGCCGTCATCATCTTCATGTTGCTGACCGCGCCCGTTGCCGCCCACGTGTTGGGCCGAGCAGGCTATAAAAGTGGCGCGCCCTTCTGGACAAAGACGACGCTGGACGCCAGCATCGATTACCCGCCCATGGAGCGCCATCGGGTGGAGAAAGAGGGGGACGCGTAAAGCTGTTTTTGATGGTGCGTGGTGCGTGGTGCGTGTACCGGTACACGCACCACGCACCACGCGCGGTTTCCTCGGTAAATTTGCTTGCCGGTCACAATCTCAAGGTTGATGTGTCTAACTAAGTAGTAGGACATTTATCAACCAATGCAGAGGAGACCAAACCGTGAACAAGCAAATGCTCATCCCCCTATTGACCGTCAGCATCACGCTGCTGACCGTGGCGCTGCTGGCTTCGTGCCAGCAAAATCAACCCGCCCCCGACAGCGAGCCCTTCGAGCCGCTCGACATTTCGCCCGACGCGTGGCAGGCGCGCGGCCAAACGTTTCATTTTGCCGACCACAACATCTTTTTTGTCGACGAAGGGGCGGGCGATGGCCCAGCCGTGCTGCTCCTGCACGGCTACCCCACCAGTTCGTGGGATTTCCACAAAATTTGGGGCGGCCTCGCCGCCGAGCAGCGCGTGATCGCGCCGGACTTCCTCGGCTACGGCTTCTCGGACAAGCCAACAGGCTATGACTATTCCATTGCCCACAACGCCGACCTGATCGCTGTGCTGCTAACGGAGCTGGGCATCGATGCGGTGCAGGTTGTTGCGCACGACATCGGCGTCAACGTGGCAGAAGAGCTGGTGGCGCGTGCGGAGGAGGGCGAACTGCTCTTTACGATTGATTCGCTTGTGCTGCTCAACGGTACGCTCTTTGACGCCGAGCGCCAGCCGACCACTACGCAGCAGCTGCTTGCCGGGCCGCTGGGCGCTACAATCAACCTGCTGGCTTCTGAAAGTACGCTGGTGAGTAACTTAACGACAATCTCCGGCCCCAACGCGAATCCGCTCGAGTTTTCGGCGCACTGGTATCTGCTCAACTATCCCGATTCGGCCAGGCTGACGCACAAACTGCTGCACACGGTGAACGACCGTATCCAAAACGAAACGCGCTGGGCCGATGCGCTGTGTACCACAGAGATTCCCCTCCACCTGATGATCGGCGTCGACGACCCCACCTCGGGGCTGCGCCTGCGCGATTCGCTCGCCAGCTACTGCGGCAGCCAAGAAAATTTTAGCCGGGAGAATTTTGAGGTGACGCTCTTTGAGGGCGTGGGCCATTTCCCACAGCTGGAAGCACCCGACGATTTGCTCGACGCGCTAAAGCTGCACTTGACCCACGAGCAGGGCGTAATTCAAGGAGCGACCCGTGGATAAACTGAACGCCCTGGCCGCGCGCGCCGTCGACGGCGAACAGGCCGCGCTCAATGAACTGCTGGAGGCGCTGAAGACGCCCGTCTACAACCTGGCGCTGCGCATGGTGCGCGTGCCCCAGGATGCCGAAGATGCCGCCCAGGAAATCCTGATCAAGGTTGTCACCCACCTCGGCAGCTTCCGCGGCGAGAGCGCGCTGCTGACGTGGGTCTATCGCATCGCCACCAACCATCTGCTCAACGAAAAGCGGCGTCGCCTGCCCCAATTGAGCTTTGATGTCCTGGGTGAACAGCTTCAAATGAGCCTGGCCGATCCCCGCCCGACGCCGGACGTGGAGGTGGCGGAGCGGCTGCTTATTGAAGAGGTCAAGCGCAGCTGCACGCTGGGCATGGTGATGTGCCTCACGCCCGATTTGCGCATGGCGCTCATTCTGGGTGAGCTGTACGAGGTGAGCAGCGAAGAGGGAAGCTACATCATGGGGATTTCGCCAGATGCCTATCGCAAGCGCCTCTCGCGATCCCGCGCAGCGATGAGGGCCTTTCTGAGCAGCCACTGCGGCCTCATCAACGCCGACAGCCCCTGTCGTTGCCGCAAGCACGTGGGCAACAAAATTCGGGCGGGCGCGCTTTCGCCCGCTCAGCTCGATTTCGCTCACGAGCAGGATGCAAAGAGCCAGCAGCAGGCCCTGCTGGCCGAGCAGGCGACGCTGGCCCAGCACCGGCGCATCGCCGCCCTGCTGCGGTCGCATCCGATGTATCAGGGGTCGGCGCACTACTCAACTGCGGTGAAGCAAATCGTCGACGTACACATCTAAAGTAAAGTTGCGTTGAGAACAGGAGTTTGAGGAGCCAGTGACAGTCACTTAGACCGCGAACTCTTGTTTTCATTTTGCACGCACTTTAGGTAATCTCCACCAACCCCTTATTTCACCACTTCACGCATTCGCGCAAACACGTCTACGCCAAGCTGGTTGTAGACGTCCAGTAAATCCACCAGCACCCAATTTTCGCGGATTAGTCCCTGCTCGCAGCGCCAAAAGTCGAGGCTGCGCATGGTGATTTTGCGATTGGACGGCGCAATGCCCAGCCAGCCGTCGCCGCTCAGCGTCATCGACATGCCGGGCCAGGCCGTAAAGCCAACGTACTCGCCGTCACCAAAGAGGAAGCCGCTGCTGATGCCGCCCTGGCGATCCGGCATGGCGTTTAGAAAAGGAATCTGGTGATGGCGGCGAAAGCCGTCGATGCGCCGCGTCGTGCCGATCCCGGCTGGGCCGTACCAGTTCATTTTGGGGTGCCAGTAGCGCTCCAGCTCCATTGCCTCCACGCCCTCCGTGGATTTGCCCAGCCCCAGCAGCATGTCGCGCACAAGCTGCGCGCTCGCCGCCGATTTGGCCTCGTCGCGCGGCGACGGCACGAGACCGTCCTGCGTGGCCGGGCCGGGCACGAGCCACTCCACCCCCAGGCTCGGCGACATGGGCCACGCCCACGCCTGCCGCATCAGCTGCGGAATGTCCCACAGCGCCTGCATCTCCACAACCTGATCTTCTTCGACGCGAAAAAACTCGTGGAAGCGCATGGCCACGGCGTGCCCCGTCGGCGGAATCTCCAGCCACGGTCGCACGAGCGTGCCCACGTACGTCCCCGCACAGCCGACCCAGCTGGCGCCGTTCGCCTCGCCCGCGATCACGATGTAGTCGCGCCGCTCCAGATCGGGCATGGCCGCGGCGAGCGGTCGGTAGGCCCGGTCCAGCAGAGCATTGGGGCCATCTAAATCTTCAAACGGGAAGGCCAGGTGGATGGCGCAGTCCGGCGCAAAGGCGTTGCGCAGCTGCTGGTCGAGCAGGCGCTCGTCGTAGTCGTAGAGGGCGGCGCGGACGGGGGCAAGCAGCTGTTTGTTGCGGTTGTGGATATCGGGTGTCATGGGTGGGGATAGATAGGTTGGATAGCAAAGGAATAGGAGATGAGTAACTTGAGCGCTTGCTTGTCAACGACCGTGCGGCACACGCGTCTGGCCGGCCTCAATTCAACACCAGCGTTCCCCACTCGGTTGGATTATCATACGTGGTGCGGGCGGGGGAGGCGGAGACGATCGTCTGCTGCGCGGGCGCGTCGCCGTCGTTGTCGTTGATGCTGACGTTGAAGCCAAAGGTCTGGCCGCTGCGTAAACGGCTGCCGTCCAGCTCGAAAGCGGACCAGGGGATCAACACCACGGCTTGGTAGCCGCGCTCGGTGGGAACGGCCGCGCCTTCGACGGCGACGGTCGATTCCAGAGCGTAGGGATACCAGCGGTAGGCGCGCACCTCGTTTAGCGCCGGGCCAAAGCTCAAGCCAATTTGGTAATCATCGCTGTCGTTAACGGGTTCGCCAAAATCTGCATCCAGCTCGCGATCAAGCTGGATTTCCAGCCCGTCGCCGAGATACATCTGCATGCCGTCGGGGCCGTCGCGGTAGGTATCGTCCACTACGCGCACGGCGAGGAGCAACCCGTAAGGCGCCCACAGCGCCTGAAACTCGCCGGAAGCGTCGCGCTCGCCCCGCCAATTCTCCGCGCCCAGCGAGACGCTTGTGATTGGCATCCATTCGCCGTCCCATTCGCTCAGGTCGCTGCTCAAGCGTTCCGCCGTAAGCGGTTGCGCCACGAAGAGCCCCTGATCGGCGGGCCGCTGCGCTGCCTCGACCGCGGCTGTCGGCGTGCTGGTCGCTGCCGGCGTATCGGTTGGTGTTGGCGTGTCGGGCGCTGGCGAATCAGTTGAGGTTGGCGTGCTGGTTGGCGCTGGCGTGCTGGTCAACGTGGGCGTATCGGGCGCTGGCAACGTAGCGGTTGACGTCGGCGTTGGCGCGGGAGTCGAAGTCGACGGTGGCGTACTGGTAGGGGCCGACGTTGGCGTGCCGGTTGCGGACGGTGCGGCGGCTGCTACAGCGGTTGCTGTGGGCGACGGTGAAGGGGTTGCGGTTGCTGGCGGCGTGTCGGTGGGCGCTGGTGATGGCGCGCTGGTATCGGTGGCCGTGGCGGTAGGTGGAACGGTGGGTGGAACGGTGGGTGGAACGGTGGGTGGAACGGTGGGTGGAACGGTGGGTGGAGGGTCAGTCGCGGTAATGGGTGCGCTTGCCTCTACCGTTGGCTGAACCGGCTCGCTGAGCGCTTCGCTCGCCGCAATGGCGACAGCGCTAACGGCTGCGGCCAGCGGGGTCGAGTTGTCATCTGGAGCGGCGGCGTTCTCGCCGTCGCCGCCCTCGCCGTCGTTGCCCTCGCCGTCGCCGCCCTCGTCGCCGCTGTTCTCGCCGTCGCCGCCGTCGCCGCCGTTGCCCTCGCCGTCGCCGCCCTCGTCGCCGCCGTTGGACCCGGCGCTGTTGATGCCGCCGCTATTGCTGGCGGGGCGATCCTCGTCGTTCACGGCCGCCATCAAGGTGCTGGAGACGGCGGGCGGCACCTCTTCCGGTTCAACGGCCAGCGTCCGCGATAAAATAAACCAGGCGCCCGCCATTATCCCAACCATCAACAGCATGGTGAAGACGCCGCGCCACGGCGACGCCGCGGCAGCGGATGCTTCCGCGCTCACAACGACCACGATCGGTTGGATTTCCCTCTCTTCGTCGCGAGAAGCGGGACGTTCTGCGACAATTTGCTCGGCAATGCGCGCGCCAGCTTCTTGGGGTGAATAGGTGCGCGTAATTTGCGCGAGTTCGCTGGCGGGCAACCGTTCAATATCGCGCGATGTGGCAAGCAGCACAACGGCTTTGGGCGGCAGCGTCAGGCGCAGACGGCCCGAGGGGGGCAGCCCCAATCGCTCGACGCGATTGTCGTGCAGCTCGTAAGCGTAGCCATTCCCCGTGCTGGCAAGCTGAAGCTCGCTGCCGGTCAGCGCCGCCGCCGTCAAGCCGGGCTTTGGGCCAGCCGCGGCGACGGCCTGCTCCAGCCGCCTGGCCAGCGGCTCGGCTTCTGCCTTGTGAATGGCTGCATAGGCCGCCTGCAGGGAGTCCCAGCTGGCGACAATATCTTCCTGCTCGTGAGCCATCAAGACGACTTGGGCCGTGGCGTCCGCGGGTCGAGCCAGGTTGCCGTCGCGTCGATGGGGCACGCGAAAGACGATGTGCGTATCCCGTGATAGGGAGGATGCCGCCAGTGAGGCGACGGTTGTTGACGCACTGTCGCTGTTGATTCCATTGGAGGACAGGGGGAAATTTGCGTACCCCTGGTCAACGGGTGGTTGAGCCATAAATTTGCACTGGGCCTCTACGGCACAGCCCCGCAGTTAACGCACTAATTTAATACCAGCGTTCCCCACTCGGTTGGATCATCATAGGTGGTGCGGGCGAGAGAGGCGGAGACGACGCTCTGCTGTTCGGGCGCGTTGCCGTCGTTGTCGTTGATGCTGACGTTGAAGCCAAAGGTTTGGCCGCTCTCCAAACCGTCGCCGTTTACCTCGAAGATGCGCCAAGGAATCAGCGCTTCCACTTGGTAGCCGCGCTCGGTGGGAACGGCCGCCCCCTCCAGTCGAAAGGCTTCTTCCAAATTGTACGGATACCAGCGGTAGGCGCGCAGGCTGTTGAAGTTGGGTCCAAAGCTCAGGCCAAGCTGGTAGTCGTCGTCGCTGATGTCGGCTTCGGTAAAGTCGCTGCCCAAGCGGCGATCAAAGTGGATTTCCAGCCCGTCGCCGCGGTACATCTGCGTGCCGTTGGGGCCGTCGCGGTAGGTCTCGTCCACCACGCGCACGGCCAGCAGCAGCCCGTTGGGCGACCACGCCGTCTGGAAATCACCGGAGAGGTCCGCCGCATCTTGCCAATTTTCGCGCCCCAGCGAAACCGCCGCAATTGGCGACCAGCCGCCGCCCCACTCGCTCACGTCGCCGTCCAGCCGCGGCGTGAAATTGCCCAGCCGCTGGGCGACGAAGATGCCGTTGTCGGGCGACCGCACGTCGTCGTTGACCACGATGTCGCTGTCGCTGCCGTTGCCCCCTGCACCGCCCCCGCCATCGCCCGCGCTCACCTCCGCCGCGGCTGCGGGCGCGGGCGACGCCGCGCCGAGCCCTTGACCGCTGCCGCTGGCGATGATGCGGAGCGTGTCCCAGTCAAAGGCCGTGGCGTAGTTGTAGAGATTCTCGCCGGTGCAGGAGGGGGTCGGATCGCTCTGCAGAAGAAAACCCTGCTCAAAATTCTGCACGAGCGCACAAAATCCTTTCTCGCTATCCCGTGCCCACCCCAGCGCGTTGAAGAGCGCATCAGATGTGCTCCAGACGTAACCAAAGCCGCGCTCCGGGGCCATCAACCCCGGTGGGGGACTGCCGCGCGAGGGCACATCGCCACCGGGCCACGTGGCATCGATGACGCCCCAGCTGCCGTTGTCGAGAAAGGCATATGAGCGGTCGGTGTCGCTGCGCCAGAGCATCGAGCCGCGCTCAAAGGGCTCCCATGCCGACCAGACGATGCTCGCTGCGGTCTGCGGACAGCCCATTCCCTCCCGTCCGCCACCGTCTTCGTATAGCGAAGATAAGCGGTCATCGACAGCGGTGGAGCACGCTGCGGGGGGCGTTTCCGTGGGCGTTTCTGTCGGCATCGAGGTTTCGGTGGGGGTGGCGCTGGGGCCCTCGGTCGGCGCGTCGGGGAACGCCGTCGCCTCGCTGGTCGCGTCGCCCTCGCTCCCAGCTGCGCCACCGGGCACGGCGGGCGAGGTGGGCGTGGCGGTTGCGTCCTGTGCCACGGCCTGGCCCGTTGGCTCAGCGGCGACGCGCCGGTTGGCCGTCGAGAAGGCGATGCCCGCCACGAAGGCCACCACCACCACCAGCGAAACCACGCCAACCCAGACAATCGGGCGCGCGTACCAGCTTGGCTGTTCTTCTTCCACTACATCAAAATCATCGTATTGAGACACTGAAATAAATCCTTTTTCGAAAATTTATAGAAGTTTGTCAACGAAGGGCGCAAAGAAAGGCGAAGGAAGAGGGTTGGCGTTCTGTCTTCGTGCTCCTTTGTACCCCTCGTTGATCGTTTCTTTTGCATCTTACGTTTTGCCAGCAGCTAATTGCACCAAATTTGTTGTTATCCAGCGAGAGCTACATAAAAGCTGTCAACGGATATTAGGAGCGGATTGAACGAATTTGTTATCTTCTCTCCATTCTGGTGCGTCAAAAGATGAAGTTTTATTTAGAACGGAAGGCGGTTCCTTAAATCCGTTCAATCCACTCCCCGAATCCGTTGACAGCTGAATCGTTACACAAATTCTACGGCAGCGGTGCGATGGGTGCGCCCTCGAGGAGCACGACGATCAAGAAGAGCAACCCCAGTATAAGAAGAAGCAGCCACGCTGTCCAACCTGCTGGTCGCGCATCGCCAGTCCCGCCGCGGGGGAGCGTCGTCAGCATCGGCGGCAGCGAGAACGACGGTCGCACGCGTTCTCGCTGCCGCGGCTCCACGCTCGCTTGGCCCATCAAAATGCCGCCCTCCGCTGGCGACAGCGTCACCCCGTGGCCGACCCAGCGCTCGCACAGCGCTTCCCCCGTCCAACGCGCCAGCGCCCGCGCCTGTTCCCCGCTCAGAACGAGCGGCTTGGGCAGCCCCTCGAAGTAGAGCACGGGCCGCAACTCTTCGACGCCTTCGTAAGTGACGCGGCGAATGGCAACCGCGCGCGGGCCGTCAAGGTCGCGCGGGTGGAGCCGGTAGGCGTCGTAGACGGTGTTGTGCATGGATAAACTTATGGCGAACTGAGGCTGCGCTTGGCCTCACCCCCGGCACCTCTCGGCGCGCGGAGCGGGGTGCCGGGCAAACCGATTTGACCGGGCAGAGACAATCTGATTCCAGAGTTGATCCCCCGTTGACGCCCTCCAAGGCGAAGGCTGGGGAGGGGGTTGGCCCCAACTTGCCCACAAACTGGAGCACACGCAACGGCGCGACAGCCCCGTAGACTTTACACTGGCGAAAATCTTTACGATTCTTAGGAGCAGTATAATGGCCGACAGCTATGAAGAAAAGTATACAGAGCCCGATCTGCGGCGCGAGATCAAAGATGAGCTGATGGATTCGGATAAGGGAGGCGAGCCGGGGCAGTGGTCGGCGCGCAAGAGCCAGATGTTGGTCAAGGAGTATGAGCGGCGCGGAGGCGGCTACAGGCAGGACGAGAAGGACGGGGCGGCAAAGTTGCTGGAGGCGTGGACGGCACAGGATTGGCAGACGATTGAGGGCAGCGGCGACGCCGATGACGAGGGCACAATGAAACGCTACCTCCCAGCTAAAATCTGGGCGATGCTGACGGATGAGCAGGCAAAAGAGGCCGAGCAGACAAAAATTAAAACGTCCGAGGACGGCCAGCAGTACGCCGACTGGCCGAACTTTATCAAGCGCGCCATGGTCGCCGCGAACTTTGCCGAAAACGCCGACGCCGATTCGACGGTCGACGAGTTGCAAACGTGGGCGCGAGAGCTCGACATTGGTGGTCGCAGCAGTATGAATAAGGAAGAGCTGCTCGATGCCATCCGCGGCGCCGATGTCGACGAAGCCAGTGCGTCGACGGAGACGCTCGCTGAGTCGGCGACGAAGGAGGAGCTGTACGAGCGGGCGCGGGCGCTGGAGATTAGCGGGCGCAGCCAGATGAACAAGGCGGAGTTGGGCGAGGCGGTGCAGAAGGCAGATGAGTAAGCTGTCATTCTAAGCGAAGCGGAGAATCTTCGTGGACTAGTACATCCCGGCGGAAATAAGTAGGCAGTTTTTTGCGTCTGCCCGCCAGAGGTCACAGACGAATTTATCTGCCGTGGTATGTACGCCCAAATCTAGTACACGAGGGCGCAAATGTCTAAGCGGTTGCCAGCGCGTATCCCCATCAAGTCAACGGCTTTCAGCCGGTTTTCTTCAGGCAAGCTGGTGGGCTTTAGCCACCAGTGGCGATGGCCTGCAAAACTGCTCAACCATTTACGCCCAACTGTACCAACAAGATTCTTGGCCACACGGCGGCGCAGAATGACGGATGCTACAAAATCTCCGCTAAAAATTCTGCCAGCGCCTCGCTGTTGAGCAGACCGGCCCACGTAGCCGCAACGCGCCCATCGCGGCCAATAAAAATGCTGGTGGGCATTCCGCTGACTTCGTAGAGCTCTTTAATGTCGCCGCTCTCGTCGCGGATTACGGGCATGGTGATGGCAAACTCTTGGGCGAACGGCTCCACTACCTTCAACTTCTCCTGTGTGTTCACGGCCAGAATCACCAGTCCCTCGTGTGCTTCGGATGCCTCCACAAACTCCGGCATCTCGCGGCGGCAGGGTCCACACCACGTAGCCCAGAAGTTGATCACCACCGGCTGCCCGCGTAATTCGTGTAGCGATGAATGGCGACCATCCTCCAGCACAAAGCGAAAATTTGGCGCAAGCTCGCCCGGCTGGAGGCCGACAGCGTCGCTCGCGTTGTCCGTGCCTTCGAGGCTCGCCAGCGCATAGCCGCGCCCGATGCCGTCGGGGAAGTCGGCAAGGTCGGTGGCGCTGCCTACCGGGACGCTTTCGGTTGGCGTGCTGCCCGCGCCGGGTGCGCAAGCGGCAGCGAGCAGCGTCAACGCGAGCAGCGCAGTCGCCAAGCGCAAAGCGTACCACCTTTGGTGGAGGTTGGTTGATTGGGATGGATTCATGATATGCTTAGCGCTTTGAGTACAGCCGTGGGGTCATCTTGCATAAAGTTTACCAGGACAATCGATACGTTGCTGTAAACGCCCCTACGTCCCAGATGCGCCAGCCAATTCTCCATGTCTACACACGCCCCGTCCCCCAACGCTCCCGTTGGCTACCTCGACCTGATCCGCGGCAATCGCAATTTTCGCTACCTCTGGTTTGGCCAAATCGTCAGCCTGCTGGGCGATTGGTTCAACTTGATTGCGTCGGCCTCGCTCGTCGCTAACTTGACAGAATCCGGCCTGGCGGTCAGCGGGCTGCTGGTGGCGCGGCTGCTGGCTCCCTTCCTCGTAAGCCCCTTTGCGGGCGTAGCGGCGGACCGGCTGCCGCGCAAAAGCCTGCTGATCTGGTCGGACATTTTGCGCGGGGTAACGGTGCTCGGCTTTCTGGTCGTGCGCGAGCCGTCGCAGGTCTGGCTGCTCTACGCGCTGACGGCGGTTCAGCTCGGCATCAGCGGCTTCTTCTTTCCGACCAAGACGGCCATGCTGCCGGACATTGTCAGCGAGCGCGAGCTGGGCGCGGCCAACGCCCTCAGCTCGGCGACGTGGTCGGTGATGCTGGCTTTGGGGGCGGCGCTGGGCGGCTTGGCGGCGGGCGTCTTTGGCATCTACCCCGCCTTTATTTTGGATGCGTTCACCTTTGTCGGCTCGGCGCTGCTGATTGCACGCATCGACTATCGGGCCGCCGTGCCGCTGGCGCAGCGAGCGGGCGAATCGTTCCGCGCGGCGCTGGCTGAAGCCGTAGGGCAGTACCTGGACGGCCTGCGCTATTTACAGCAACACCGCGATATTCTCGTGATCGTGCTGCTCAAAGCGTTTGTGTCGCTGCTGATGTGGGGGCCGTACCAGGTGATCCAAATTACCCTGTCGGAACAGCTCTACGTGATCGGCGCGGGCGGGA
The DNA here is from genome assembly GCA_965213535.1 of Caldilineaceae bacterium. Taxonomy (GTDB): domain Bacteria; phylum Chloroflexota; class Anaerolineae; order Caldilineales; family Caldilineaceae; genus JBCCFC01. Next base: position 1,950,272 of record OZ243888.1, on the reverse strand, counting down.
CGATTGGGCTGGGACTGATGTACGCCGCCAACGGCGTGGGCACGGGCATCGGGCCGCTGGGCGTGCGCCGCTTTACCGGCGATCGGGCGCGGGCGCTGCGCGTGGCGATTGCGCTCTCGTTTGCGGTATCGGGGCTGGGCATGTTCTTGGTAGCGCCGCTGCCGAGCTTTAGCTGGTTCCTGGCCGGGCTGCTGCTGCGCGGCATTGGCGGCGGCACGATTTGGGTCTTCTCGACACAGCTCCTGCTGGAGAAGTTGCCCAATCAGGTGCGCGGTCGCGTCTTCGCCACCGAATTCGCTCTGCACACGCTGGCTGGCGCGATTGCCGCCTTCCTCGTCGGCCCCGCGCTGGACGCCGTCGGCCTGGACGCCACGCTGTGGACGCTGGCCTGGCTGATTCTCGTGCCCATTGCGGGCTGGTCGTGGTGGACCTTTGGGCGCGGGCGGCCAACGCGCATGGCGGAAGTAACTGGGGATTAGACGTTTATGCCTCCCGTCTCTCATCCCTTCAAGCGCGGTGCGCTGATTATTTTGATGAATTATAATGACCATCCGCCGCCGCACGTTCATGTAAAATATCAGGGCGATGTGGGTAGTTACCGCATCGAAATTCGTAGCCGTCGCTGGATGAGGCCGGGCAAGCCTCTACCCACAACGTTACGGCGGCTGGTTGAAATTTGGGTTGAAGCACACGAGCAAGACTTGATGGAGCAGTGGAAACAGTCTCGACGTGGTGAACAGATTACGATTGTGGGGTAACGAATGAAGTGGCAAGAATGGTACGACTATGCAGACGACGAAGCGCGTTGGGCGAATCATGAGGAACGTGGATTGTTGAAAGTGGAGCATCTGCGCGATTTTGTTCTTCGCCTCTGGTTTGAAGAGGCAATGGATGTTTCAATTTCTGATCTAGATTTTCGGACGTTGGTCGTTGATGACAACCCGGGCGGTGTTTTTTTGCCACTCGCTGACCAAAATTATTTTCAACTTGCCATGGGCAATTACGCGCTCATCTGGCCAAATCCACAAACTGGTGTATTCGACGACAACGTCATCGATCTTGCACCAGAGTGTGTACGCTTTTTCGGTGAGCGGTATGGCAAACTGGTGAAACCCGCTACAAATCTGCAAACGGAGCGAGTCACAGCATGACCAACCAACCCAAAACCTACCTCATCACCGGCGCGAGCCGCGGCATTGGCAAGGCCATCGGCCTGCGGCTGGCGCGCGACGGGGCCAACATCGTCGTCCTCGCCAAGACGACGGAGCCGCACCCCAAGCTGCCCGGCACGATCTACAGCGCCGCCGACGAGATGCGCGCCGCGGGCGGCCAAGCCCTGCCCCTCGCCGTCGACATCCGCGACGAAGCCGCCGTGCGCGACGCCGTGGCCCAGGCCGTTGCCGAATTTGGCGGCGTGGACGGGCTGATCAACAACGCCAGCGCCATCTTCCTCGCGGATACGCTCAGCGTACCCATGAAGCGCTTCGACCTGATGCACGGCGTCAACACGCGCGGCACCTTTGTCTGCTCGCAGGCCTGTCTGCCCCACCTGATCGAGTCGGCAGCGGCTGGGCGCAACCCGCACATTTTGAATTTGTCGCCACCGCTCAATCTGGAGGAGCGCTGGTTTGCGCCACATCTCGCCTACACCATGGCCAAGTACGGCATGAGCCTCTGCGTGCTCGGCATGGCCGCGGAATTCCGCGAGCGCGGCGTCGCCGTCAACGCGCTGTGGCCCGTCACGGCGATTGCCACCGCCGCCGTCCAAAACGTCCTCGGCGGCGATGAAATGATCCGCCGCTCGCGCACGCCCGACATCGTCGCCGACGCCGCCTACCACATTCTGCAGCGCGACGTGAGCCAGGCCAGCGGGAAGTTCTTCCTGGACGAGGATGTGCTGCGCGAGGAGGGCGTCGAGGATTTCGAGCGCTACGCCGTCGAGCCGGGGCAGGAGTTGATCGCCGATTTCTTTATTTGAGCGTAATAATTGATAGGCGGAGCGCTGCAAACTTTGCAGACTTATTTGCTCGAATTGTTTGATCGCTGCTTCTTAACGATTGCTTGTTCGTGATGTGTAGCTGTACAATACAACAGTGTTCTTTCACCTCTCACAAAAGGCAGAAGCCGCGTGAGCGAAGCTGATATTTTAAGTGCAATTTCAGACGTGGAAATTATTGCACGCGGCAAAGGCGTCCGCATTCGCCAGTACCTGAATCAAAAACACGGGCGCGGTCGCTGGCGTAAGCTAAAAGGGCGAGCAGTCATTAGCGATGACTTTGGTCGGCCTCGTTTAGCGGAGATTCACTGGTTTGAAGCGCATGGGATTGGACGCAGAGATTTTAAGCGCAAACGCTGGTTGGAGGATTAATATGCAATACGTTCGCTGCCTGCAAAATCAAGGAAATGAAGCGTCGCTGGAAATCGGGCGCGTGTATCGCGTTGCCCACACAACCGCTGATGAAGCAGAATCAGGTATGGTGCGAGTAGTGGATAACGAAGGCGAGGACTATTTGTACCCCAGCCGCTGGTTTGAAGAGTTGGCTGACTCTGAACTGTTGTCGGGCCGCTCCCAGCCGCTAACGATTCATTTGGATGGCGCTTCCAAATTGGCCGTTCGCGACATTGCCAACGCAAAAGGGCTGGCTATGTCCGCGCTCGTGCGCGAGTGGATTGAAGAACGACTAGATTTACCAGAAGCCGCTTAGTCCATGCTGTTCAATTCCCTCCACTTTCTCGGCTTCTTCCCGATTGTCGTCCTCGTCTACTTTCTGCTGCCGCGGCGGGTGCGCTGGGCGTGGCTGCTGGGCGCGAGCTACTACTTCTACGCGGCGTGGCGCGTCGAATACCTGGGGCTGATTCTGATTTCGACGCTGACCGACTACACGGTTGGTCGGCGGATGGGCAACATTGCGGAGCGGTCGCGGCGCACGCCGTATCTGCTAATCAGCCTGGTCGTCAACCTCGGCATTCTTTTTACCTTCAAATACTTCAATTTCTTCAACGACTCCACGCGCAGCCTCTTCGCGCTCTTCGGCGCGGACTATCGGCTCACCAACCTCGACGTGCTGCTGCCCGTCGGCATCTCGTTCTACACCTTCCAAACGCTTAGCTACACCATCGACATCTGGCGCGGGCGGCTGGAGCCGGAGCGACATCTCGGTCGCTTTGCGCTCTACATTGCCTTTTTCCCGCAGTTGGTTGCCGGGCCGATTGAGCGCGCGTCGCGGCTGCTGCCCCAGTTTCGCAGCGCCTTCACCGACGCCGCCGTGCGCTTCGATTCCGCGCGCGTCACCAGCGGGCTGCGGCTGATGCTGTGGGGCATGTTTATGAAGGTCGTCATCGCCGACAGGCTGGCGCTTTACGTCAACCAAGTCTACAACAATCCCAGCGACTACGTCGGCCTGCCCGTGCTCCTGGCGACCTACTTCTTCGCCTTCCAAATTTTCTGCGATTTTGCGGGCTATTCCAATATCGCCATCGGCGCGGCGCGCGTGATGGGCTTTGATCTGATGGAGAATTTCCGCCAGCCCTACACCTCGCCCTCGGTTGCCGAATTCTGGCGACGCTGGCACATCTCGCTCTCCACCTGGTTCCGCGATTACGTCTACATCCCCCTCGGCGGCAACCGCGTGGGCCGCGCGCGCTGGTACACAAACCTCTTTCTCGTCTTCCTCGTGAGCGGACTGTGGCACGGCGCGGCGTGGACCTTTGTGATTTGGGGCGCGCTGCACGGGCTCTATGTCGTGCTCGGCGCGGCCTTGGGCAGCGTGGCGCTCTGGGGCACGCGCCGGGACGAGGCGGCGAGCGGCGGGTCGCCCGGTAGACAATCTGTGCCCGCCTGGCTCGCGGTCTTTGCGACCTTCCACGCCGTCGCCTTTGCCTGGATTTTCTTCCGCGCCAGCTCGCTGGCCAACGCGACGCTGATCATCACCCAGCTCGTGCAGATGCAGCCGCCCACGCTCAACGCGCTGGTTGCGCCCTGGCTGGCAACGGCGACCAACCCGCTGTTTGAGATGCTGCTGGCGCTGGGGCTAATTGTGCTGCTGGAAAGCGTGCAGTGGATCGCCCGCCGCACGAGCGATCAGGCGGACGCGGAGGCGCGCGGCGTCATTCGCGACGCTTCAGCCGTCGATGTCGCCGAGCGTCGCTTTTTGCAAAGCCCGGTGGGGCTGCGCTGGGCGGCGTATCTGTTCCTGGCCGTGTCGATTTTGAATTTGGGGATTGCGGAGGAGTCGCCATTTATTTACTTTCAGTTTTAGCCCCTGCTGCCGAGCAGCGCTCGGCGACGCGAAGCAGCGCTTCGCGTTACACATCACGTCATGCCCATCTACGACATCCAGAGCGTTAGTAAAACTTACCCCGGCCAAGCTCGCCCCGCCGTCGACGACGTGACCTTCCAAATTGAGCCCGGCGAAATTTTTGGCTTCCTGGGCGACAACGGCGCGGGCAAGAGCACGCTCGTCAAGCTGATGGCGAATCTGCTGCGGCCCACGGCGGGCGCGGTGCGGCTCCACGGCGAACCCGTGCAGGCCGACCCGACGCGGGTTGCGATGACGCTTGGCTACATGCCGCAGACGTGGCAGTCGCTCAACCACTTAACCGTGGCCGAGGCGCTGCTCTACACGGCCCACCTGCGCGGGCTAAGCATGGCCGAAGCCAAAGCCGAGCGCGATCGACTCATCGAGCTGTGGCAGCTCGGCCCCATCCGCAAGAGCCTCAGCTCGCGCCTTTCCGGCGGCGAACGGCGGCTGCTCCAGCTTTCGATTGCCATGGCGGGCCATCCGCCCGTCCTGATGCTGGACGAGCCAACCAACGAACTGTCGCCCCAGCGGCGACGTCAGGTATGGGAAGTGTTGGGGGCGCTCAATCGGGAGCGGGGGACGACGGTCATTTTTATCACACATGACGCTGTCGAAGCCGAGAAAATTATCCGGCGCGTGGGGATCATGGTGGCGGGGCGCTTGGTGGCGCTGGGGGAGCCACGCGAGCTAAAGCGTCAGCTTGACCAGCAGCTGCGCCTCGAAATTTCCTGCCCGCCCGACACAACGCCCGTGCTGCCGCCCGATTTTGGCCCGCAGCAGGTCGACGCCGGTCGCTGGCTGATGTACGTGCCGCGTCAGCAGCTGGATCGCGTGTTGAGTAGCCTGGAGCAAAATCAGATTGACGATTTTCGGCTGCATTCGCCGACGCTGGAAGATTTGTACCTGCACCACGCCGCTGATGCTCGCCCATGAACAGCACCCGCCACCCCCAGCCCCTCCTTCAACAGCTTGCGACCATCTTCCAAATCGAGCTGCGCAACTTCCGCTGGAGCTGGCGACCGATGGTGATCACCGGCATTACCGGGCCGGTAATTTTGATTGTGCTGATGGGTTTCTTCGCTGGGCAGGGCGAGCGTGACCAGCTGGGGTACGTGCTCAGCGGCAACGTGGTGATCGCGCTGATGTTTACCAACATGGGCCGCATGAGTAGCCGCTTCTCGTTTATGAAGGCAGTCGGCACGCTGGATTATTACGCCACGCTGCCGATTCATCGCTATCTCGTTGTGGTGGCGGTGCTGCTGGCGTTTTTTCTGCTTTCGCTGCCCGCCGTCGCCGCCACGATCATCTTTGGCATGCTTTTCCTTGGCCTGCCGGTGGCGCTGCATCCGGCGCTGTTGCTGGCCGTGCCCTGCAGCGCGCTGTCGCTGGCCGCGCTGGGGGCTTACATCGGGGTAAACACGCGCAGCCTGGAAGAAGCAAACACGTACAACAATCTGGTGCTCTTCGTCTTTATGATTTTGGGCCCGGTGCTGATTCCGCCGGAAAATTTGCCGCGCATCATGCGCTGGCTCGGCTGGCTCAGCCCCGCTACCTACGCCTCCTCCGCCCTGCGCCAAACCCTGCTCGGCCCGGCGACCGCGCGGCTCTGGCTAGATTTAGGTGTGATGGCAGCGTTTGCCCTGGTGATGTTCGCGGTGGTGGACCGCCACATGGATTGGCGCGAGCGGTGAACTATCGAAGAGTGGGAACCGCCGGTAAATGCGGGGTGGAGATAGATTCCAACTAATCGGACAACTCCTCGTCCGGATGTGCAGTTGACTCAAACTGCTTGAGGCCTTTGAGCGGGCCAAACCAGTTCCACGAGCTGTAGAGGTGGAGATTCGTCGACTCTTGTGGCGAATCGACATCATCGCGTTCGACGCGCCAGAGGATGTGGGGCGCTTCTGGGAAGGAATTGCCAGCCAGTTGATCTGCGAAGAGCCTGTGTAGCGAGCTGTTCTCATCCATGCCGTCGGCGAGCAGGCGCACCAAAAAGGCGGGCGGCAATTCGTCATCCAGCACGCGGCTGGATTCGGGGTTGCGCGCGGCGATGTCGATTTCGAGATGGGCGAGAACCGGGCGGACAAACTGTTTGGGGTAGGCGCGGTGTAGAATATCCGCCGCGGCGAAGATGCGCGCGTGGTGGCTCATGTCGCCGTGCTCCTCCCACGCTTCGGCCTCGTCGAATTTGTGGGCGAGCTGCTGGCGCATCCCCGCGCTGAGCTCTTCGCCAAAGAGCACGTCCAACACCTGCTCGGCGGCGTCGTGTGGCTCGTCCACATCCTGCATCGCCATCAGCGTCATCTCCGGCACTTCCTCGGCGGGCAGCGCCTCCCCCTCCTCAAAATCAAGCAGCGCGAGCAGCTGTCGATAGCGCGCGTCCGTCCAGACGCCCGGCACTTCCTCCGCATCCTTCAAGCGCTCAACGGTTACATCGAATAGAAAATTCACGGGTATACCTTTCGTAATCGACAAAGCTGTCGCAGCCTTCCACCTTTGATTATAGCCCAGCTGATTATAGCCCAACCACGCACAAACGCCGCAGCGACGCATCAGTAATTCTAAATTTGAAAGAGTTGAGCCACGAATTACACAAATCGCACAAATTTTCGCGGCTGATTTCTTCTAATTCGTGTCATTCGTGCAGTTCGTGGCTGATCTTCTTTGTTTCTGCGTTCCATTCTTCTCCTCCACCAAAAATTCCTTTCTTTCCCGCCCCATCCGCGGTATAATACTCCGACACGCAATTATCTTTCTGCAATAAGCAATAGGCAACAAGCAATTTACTTCATGAACCAACAACATATACGCAACATCTCCATCATCGCCCACATCGACCACGGCAAGAGCACGCTGGCGGACCGGCTGCTGCAGATGACGGGCACGGTAACCGAGCGCGAGATGAAGGAGCAGCTGCTCGATTCGATGGACCTGGAGCGCGAAAAAGGCGTCACGATCAAGGCCAGCGCCGTGCGCATGATCTATCAGCAGGACGGCGAGGAGTACCAGATCAACCTGATCGACACGCCGGGTCACGTCGACTTTTCCTACGAGGTGAGCCGCGCCCTGCAGGCCTGCGAGGGCGCGATCCTCGTGGTCGACGCGGCGCAGGGGATCCAGGCGCAGACGATGGCGCACCTCTTTGTGGCGCTGGAGCAGGAGCTGGAAATTCTGCCCGTGCTCAACAAGATCGACCTGCCCGCGGCGATTCCGGACGACATCGCCATGGAAATCGAGGGCTTGCTGGGCACGCCCGCCGAGGACATTCCACGCATCTCGGCCAAGACGGGCATCAACGTCGAAGAGGTGCTGCGCGACGTGGTCGAGCAGGTGCCGGCCCCCGCGGGCGACCCGGACGCGCCGCTGCGCGCGCTCGTCTTTGACTGCAAGTACGACCAGTACAAGGGCGTGGTCGTCTACGTGCGCGTGGTCGACGGCGTGCTGAAGGCCACGGACGAGCTGTGGGCGATGACGGCGAAGAACGAAATCGACCCGATTGAAATTGGGATCATGGCGCCCGCCCTTTTTAAGCTGGACACGCTGCACGCGGGCGAAGTTGGCTACATTGCCACGGGGCTCAAATCTGTGCAGGACATCGACGTGGGCGACACGATCACGCTGCGCGACCGACGCGCGCCGGAGCCGCTGCCCGGCTACAAGCCGATGAAGCCGATGGTCTTTGCGGGCCTCTACCCCTCCGACGCCGATGATTACAACGATCTGCGCGACGCGCTGGAGCGCTTGCAGCTCAACGACGCGGCGCTCGCCTACGAGCCGGAGACGAGCCAGGCGCTCGGCTTTGGCTTTCGGCTCGGCTTTCTCGGCCTCTTCCACATGGAAATTGTGCAGGAGCGGCTGGAGCGCGAATACGATCTCGATATCATCTTCACCGCACCCTCGGTGGAGTACCGCATCGTCAAGGTCGGCGGCGAGGTGGTCACCATCGACAGCCCGGCGGATTTGCCCGAGCCCAACCACATCGAGCGCGTGGAGGAGCCGTGGTGCGAGCTGCGCATTTTTACGCCCGCCGAATACATCGGCCCGGTGATGGATTTGGTGACGAAGCGGCGCGGCGAATACAAAAACCAGACCTTTCTCGACACCAAGCGCGTTGAAATTGTCTACAACATGCCGCTGGCCGAAATTATTGTGGATTTCTACAACGAGCTCAAGGCGCGCACCCGCGGCTACGCCAGCATGGACTATCTCGTGGACGAGTACCGCGCGTCGGACATGGTCAAGCTGGACGTGCTGGTCAACCAGCAGGCCGTCGACGCGCTGAGCGTGATCATCCACCGCGACGATGCGTATTCCAAGGGGCAGCGGCTGGTCAGCAAGATGAAGGAGATCATCCCGCGCCAGATGTTTGTCGTGCCGATCCAGGCCGCCGTGGGTGGCAAGATCATCAGCCGCGCCAACGTGCAGGCGATGCGCAAGGATGTGCTCTCCAAATGCTACGGCGGCGACGTGTCGCGCAAGCGCAAGCTGCTGGAAAAGCAGAAGGCGGGCAAAAAGCGCATGAAGATGGTCGGCGCGGTGGAAATTCCGCAGGAGGCCTTTATGTCGGTGCTGAGCCTGGAGGATGATTAGGGGATATTATGGGTTCAATGACATTGGACACAGAAAGTTCGTCCAGCCAAACCACGTTGCAATATATTCAAGCGCTTGAGCACTTGTACGAGCAAGGGTGGCGTGATGATGTTGCTGCGCGTACGCTGCGCAAGTTGCTTGAGCGTCAGCTCGATCAAGACCAAGCACAGTTACAAGAATTCGCCAAAGATTTAGAAAAATTTGAGGCGCAATTTAACATCTCTTCCAAAGAGTTTTATAGTCGATATCAGGCTGGAGAAATGGGTGACGATATGGATGTTTTCGAGTGGAATGTGTTTTATCGCATGTACACTCGGCTTCAAGAACAAATTACCTATTTACAAAAACAGCTTGAGCCAACACGATTGTGATCGAGCGGGCACTCAAAGAGCGATACGCTACACTTTTGGCCCACCCCATCGTTCAGTCGAGCACACTTGTCGCTTGGCGTGAGAATCAACGTGATGGATATCTCCGTGTTCGCTGCGACTTAATCAATGGAGACTTTTTGGAGATCGCGCTCAATCTTGAGCTTGATTTACAATCTGCCCAGATACATATAAACGATTACCGTTACCAGTGGATGAATTCGCAGAGACAACAGCTTTATCGTCGATGGGATAGAGCTCCTCATTTTCCTGCTCTTGACAATTTTCCGCATCACGTTCACGTTGGTGCGGAAGAGATTGTTGAATCTAGCTCCTTGCTGGATGTGGCAGAATTGCTCGACTGGCTCGCGGAGAACATCCAATGACCACCCCCTCCGTCCGCCAGCTCATCCGCGACTACGAGCTGCGCCCCAAGCAGTCGCTTGCCCAGAATTTTCTGGCGGACGAAACGCACCTTGCCGCCATCGCCGCCGCCGCCGACCTGGCGCCGAGCGACACCGTGCTCGAGATCGGCCCAGGCCTCGGCGTGCTCACGCGCCACCTCGCCGAGCAGGCCGGTCGCATCATCGCCGTTGAGCTGGACGACCGCCTGCTCGATCTGCTGCGCGATCGCTTCGCCGATCAACCCCACGTTGAATTTATCCACGCCGACATCCTCGACGTCGACCCCGCCAAGCTCATCGAATCACCGACCAACACCACCAGCCAGTTCACGCATCACGCACCACGCCCCACGTACAAAGTCGTCGCCAACCTCCCCTACTACATCACCAGCGCCGTGCTGCGCCACCTGCTCGAAGCTGCCCAGCCGCCGAGCGTGGCCGTTCTGCTCGTGCAGCGCGAAGTGGCCGAGCGCATCGTTCAGGAGCCGGGGAATCTGTCGATCCTGGCGGTGAGCGTGCAGTTTTACGCCGAACCGCAGATCCTCCACCACATCCCCGCCAGTGCCTTCTACCCCGTCCCCAAAGTCGACAGCGCCGTGCTGCGGCTCGATGTGTTGCCGCAGCCGCGCTTCGCCGACATCGCCACGCCGGAGGCTGCCCAGAAGTTTTTTCGCATTGTGCGCGCGGGCTTTGGGCAGAAGCGCAAACAGCTGCTCAACAGCCTCGGCGCCGGGCTGGGCCAGCCCAAGGAGCAAGTCGCCGCCGCCCTGGAGCGGGCGGCGATTGATCCCAAGCGGCGCGCGCAAACGCTTATGCTGGATGAGTGGGCGGCGCTCTATCGCGCCGTGGAGTTGGGGTGATTGGCGGACGAGCGGTTGCCGCGCCGCGGCGTGCCGAGCCGCTATCTACACAACTTCACGCCCCCTGCGGCAGCGTATCCGCCAGCGCTTCGCCCTGTGTTTCGTAGGCCAAGAAGAGCGTGGCCACGGCTGCAAGGAGGAAGAAACCCGCGTAAACCGTGAGCGCGGCGAAGATCGAGCTGCCGCCGCCCTGCTGCTGGAGCAGCCAGCCGCCCAGCAGCGGCGCCACGATGCCCGCCATGCGCGCCGTGGCGCTGGCCCAGCCCATGCCCTGGCCGCGGACTTCGGTTGGGTAGAGCTCCGGCGTGTAGGCGTAGAGCGAGCCCCACGCGCCGAGCAGCGCAAACGAGAGAAACATGCTGCCTGCGATGATGCCCGTCGTGGTGGTGGCGACGGCGAACCAGTAGCTCGCCAACGCGCTGGTCAGCAGAAAGCCCGCGAGCGTCCAGCGCCGCCCAATGCGCTCGACGAGGTAGGCGGCGAGCACGTAACCAGGGATTTGCGCCAGCGCCAGCAGCAGCAAATTCTGGTAGACGGGCAGCAGCGCAAAGCCCTGCTGGCGAAAGATGGTCGGCAGCCACGTAAAGATGCCGTAGTAGCCCAGCGACAGCGAAAACCAGACCACCGACAGCAGCAGCGTTCGCTTGCCCAACACGCCGCGCCAGATGCTGGTGACGGCGTCGACCGCGCGTTCGGCCAGTCGCAGTTGGCCAATCTCGACCGTCGCGCCGTTGATCCGCGCCACCTCTTCCAGCACGGCCTTGGCCTCATCCGCCCGCCCCTTTGTGATGAGATAGCGGGGCGATTCGGGCACGTCGCGCCGGATAAAGAAGCTGATCAGGCCGGGCAGCGAGGAGGCGGCCAGCAGGAAGCGCCAGCCCGTCTCCGGCAGAGACGGAATCAGCAGCCACGCCAGCAAGGCCGTGATGATCGTGCCCAGCGCCCAAAAGCTTTCCAGATAGACCAGGAACGCGCCGCGCCGTTTGGCGGGCAGAAATTCGGCCATCACGGCGTAGTCCACGGGCAGCGTGCCGCCGACGGCCGTGCCCGTCAAAAAGCGCAGAATGATGAGGACGGTGAGGTTGGGCGAAAAGGCAGAGGCCAGCCCAAACGCGGCGTCGAAGACGACCGTCAGCAGGAAGACGCGCCGCCGACCGATGCGGTCGGCCAAGGAGCCCCAGCCCCACGCGCCCACAAACATCCCCGCAAAGGTTGCCGAAGCGACCAGCCCCGCCTGGAAGGTGGACAGGCTCCACAGCGCCAGAATCGCCGGAATGACAAAGCCAATAATCAGCACCTCCATCGCGTCCGCGGCCCAGGTGAAGCCGTTGATGGCGAAGAGCCGCCACTGAAAGCGCCCCACGCCGATGCGGTCGATGGCCTCGTCGACGGTGGTGGCCGGATTTGAAGTGGCGGGAGACATCGACCGATTAGCGGCGTCGGAAGCAAACGTTGTTTGCATGACAGAATCCATTCTAGTGTATTTTTGACACAAAGCGTGCGAACGGGAGTAGTTATCGACGATTTTATCGATATTGTCAAAAATACACTTAGATGGATAAAAGAATAACAGCGAGAGTACGGGCGTGGTGTTGCGGGCGCGGTGTAGCGAATCAAGAACAAATCGGGCCAAGAGGAGTTCGCACGAGGGCGTGCGAACGGGCCGACAGGGCTACCTGATTAGCTTCTTGATCTTATACTACCCTGCCCGTACTCTCGCTGCTCTGTTTTGGGGGGTTAGTTGCCCGGCTGCGAAAGGGCGACGCCGACTTTGATCGAGCGCGCCGGGTCGGGGAAGATTTCGCTAAAGTAGCGCGGGGCGTCGTCAAAGGGGATGATGGGCTCAACAACGGGCTGGCTGTCGAGCGTGCCGTTGGCGAAGAGGTCGATCACGGCTTGAAAGGCGCGTTCGGCGTCCCACAGCGGGTGGTCCCGGTCGGGGTTGCCCCAGCCGGACCACGCTTGGCTGCCGATGAGGGTCGGTCGATTGAGGTGGAACTCTTCGTCGAGATGGAGCGCCGAAGCATCTTTCGGCCCCCACGGCACGTGGACGACCGTGCCGCACTGGCGGATGCAGCGAATGGCCTCGTTGAGCGCCCGGCCACTGCCGGACGTTTCAATCGCCACGTCCACGCCGTGGTCGCCCGTGGCGCGCTTGATAGCGAGCGCCGCATCCTCCGCCGTGGGGTCAAGCGCCTGCGATGCGCCGAGCGCCAGCGCCCGCTCCCGCCGCAGCGCCACCGGGTCGACGGCGGCGACGTGCTGCGCGCCGCTGGCCCGCGCAATTTGCACGGCCATCAGCCCAATCGCCCCCAGCCCAAAGACGGCCACATCGTCACCGATGCGGATGTTGCCGTCGCGCACGGCAACAAAGGCCACGTGGGCCGGGTCGGTGCAGACGGCGTCCTGCGGCGAGAGGGTGCGCAGCGGTCGCCAGTGGCCTGCGGGGGCCTGGTGTTCCTCGCAGATGGGGCCGTAGCCAAAGACGCGGTCGCCCACGCGCGGGGTGGTCACCCGCGGGCCGACTTTGCTCACCGTCCCCACGACCATGTTGCCGAGGGCGCGCTCCGTGGGTGCTGCCGTCGGCTCGGCTTCGGGGCGCGGCAGGAAGAGACGCAGCGTCGGCTCCCAGCGCTTGCGATCCTGGACGCTGCCGCTCAGTACGTGGGTTTCCGTGCCGTGTTTGGGCGCGGCAAATTCAACGCGCACGCGCACATCGTGCGCTTGCAGCACGGGCAGTTGTTCGTCGCGAAAGCGAAAGGTTTGGCCGTCGCTGGTGATTAGCTTGCGGGGCACGATGGCTCTTCCTCCCGTACCCGCTCCGGCAGCGGCCCGCAGAATTCCTCGATCAGCGCCGCCACATCTTCCGGGCTGTGGGTGCGCACGAGCGAGCCGCGCACCTTGGCCGCGCCGGGAATGCCCTTGACGTACCAGCCCAGGTGTTTGCGCATGGGGTGGAAGCGGTACTTCTTCTCGTGGCCGTAGGTTTGCTCGAAAAGATGGGCGTGCTCCAGCGCGATGCTGAGCGGGTGGGGCAAAATTCCCCCCGCTTTTCCATTGGCCGTCTGCGCCAGCGCCTGCGATGGCTCGCAGCCCTGAAAAATGTAGGGGTTGCCAAAGGCCGCCCGCCCAATCAGCACGCCATCGACGCCGTACTGCTCGACGCGCTCGTACGCATCGGCCAGCGACTTCACGTCGCCGTTGCCCAGCGCGAGCGTCGGCGTTTCGTGGATAATTTCGGCGGCGCGGGCGATCTCCTCCCAGTCGGCCAGTCCGCTGTAGCCCTGCTCCAGCGTGCGCCCGTGCAGCCCAATCGCCACCGGCTCCGTCTCCAGCAGCGTCGCCACCCACTCTTCGACGACCGGTATGTCGTAGCCGATGCGCGTCTTCACGCTTACGGGCACGGCGCGTCGCTGCCGGTATTGGGCGGGCAGCAGGGCGTGTCGCCGCTCGACTTCGTTGGAGATGCGCGGCTTGATGTCCGGGCAGCCGCGCGACGTCATGCCGTTTTGCCACTGCTGCACGCCGAGCTGGGTGGCGCGCACGATTTCCTGAGCAAGTTTGGGCGTGCGGATCAGCGCCGCGCCGCAGCCCGAGCTGGCGATATTCTTGGCCGGGCAGCCCATGTTGATGTCGATGCCGTCAAAGCCGAGCTCGCACAGAATCACCGCCACCTGCCGGTAGGCTTCGGGCGTTGCCCCGTAAATTTGGGCGATAATGGGCCGCTGCGTCTCGTCAAAGAGAAAGTCGCGCAGCAGCCGCGTGGCCCCGTAGCAGAGCCCCTCGACGTTGGTGAACTCGGTGTACATCAGCGCCGGGTTGCCGTAGCGCTTCTGAATGTGGCGAAAAGGCTGGTCCGTCACGCCGTCCATCGGCGCCAGGGCGATGATGGGGCGTGGGGTTGTGTGCCAAAAGGTGGTTGTGTCCATGCTGGATATAATACGAGATTAAGCAGCAAGAATCAACTTTTTGATTGAGCCTTCGGAGTGCCTATGCTATACTCTGAGAAGCGTAACAAAACACTTTGGAGGACAAGCATGGATACAAGCGCCTTGCGCACCCACTTACACGAGCAAGTCGAGCAGTTTCCGCCGGATGTGCTGATTGAGATTGCAGATTTTGCTGCGTTTGTCGTTCGTCGCCGCGAGAGTGGCGTTGCGGAGTGGGGCGATGAGCAGTGGCAGGCCTTTACGCTGGAGCAGTTCTTTCGCGACACGGATGAGGATGTCCAATACAGCTTGAACGATGCACAAGAAGTGTACCAACCGTGACCGACGGCGACATCGTTCTCATTCGGTTTCCACAAACTGATCTGCAAACCGGCAAGCTGCGCCCAGCTCTGATCATTGCCACGTCCCCGGTCGTCACCCCGATCTTCTCCTCGCGCTGATTACCTCGCGCATCTATCAAGCCGTTCCGGATTTTGATGAAGTTCTCGACGCCAACTCACCTGATTTTCCACAGACGGGTCTGAAAACGCATTCCGTTGTTCGTTTAGCTAGGTTAGCAACGGTTGAATCTAGCGTCATCAGCGCCAAGTTAGGCAGAATCAGCGCTGACCGGCTTCAAAAAATTCAAATGCGGTTGGCTCGCTGGCTTTACCCCAAACAGGTAAATCGAATCCTTCGAACACCGACAAGGACGAAGGCGCACCCACGTAATTCCTCAACAACTCAAGCCAGGCGCGGCGACACGCCGCGCCCAAAACTTCCTCCCGGCGTGATGCTCCCCATGACCACCGCGTGCGACGCGCCCGTGGCCGCGGGCAAATTGCTCGGCCTGCCGTGCCACGTTTCGTGGGCGAAGAGGGCGAAGGCAATTGCCTCCTTGGCCGCGCTGTCCAGGCCGAGCTCGTCGCTGGTGAGGAGCTCGGCGGGGTGGAGGGCTTCGCGCAGGTAACGCAGCAGCGTGGGGTTGCGCGTGCCGCCGCCGCTGGCGACCACTTCGTCGGGCTGTTGCGGCAGAAAATCGCGGTAGGCGCGGGCGATGCTTTGGGCCGTAAAGGCCGTCAGCGTGGCGACGTAATCCTCGCGCGACAGATGCGTCGCGTCCGCCGCAAGCCGCTCTTCGTACGCTGGCCCAAAGTATTCGCGACCCGTCGTCTTTGGCGGCGGCTGCTGAAAGTATGGATCGGCCAGCCAGCGCTCGACAAGCTCAACGTCGGGCTGGCCTTGCGCCGCAAGCGCGCCGTCGCGGTCGTAAGTTTGCACTCCGTCCGTCAGCCGCGATAGCGCGGCGTCGATCAGGACGTTGCTGGGGCCGGTGTCGAAGGCAAACGGGCTGGCAGCGTCGCGTGCTGTTGAATGGTCGCGCGATTTAGCGCGCGCTGAAAAATTTTGGGGCGGCAGAAAGGTGACGTTGCCGATGCCGCCCAAATTTTGCGCGGCGCGGCTCTGCGTGGGGTGGGTGAGCAGCAGCTTGTCCAGAAAGGGCACGAGCGGCGCGCCCTGCCCACCCGCCGCCATGTCGCGCGTGCGAAAGTTGCTGATGGTGGTGATGCCGGTGCGCTCGGCGATGATGGCCGCCTCGCCGAGCTGGAGCGTGGACGCGTCCGGCCCATCCGGGATGTGCCAGACGGTTTGGCCGTGCGAGCCAACGAGATCTACCTGCTCCGGCGTGAGGTTGGCGGCCTCGATGGCGGCGAGCGCCGCATCGGCGAAGGCGTGGCCGAGGGCGAAGTTGAGCGCGCAGAGCTGGTCGATGGTCGATTGCGCGGGATCGAAGGCGGCGAAGAGGCGGGCGCGCAGCTCTGTCGGGTAGGGGAATTCGGTAAAGGCGAGCAGCCGCCAATCGAGCGAGGGCGGTGTGCCGTTGATTTTCCCGTTAATTTCCCCGTTAATTTCAACGACGGCGGCGTCGATGCCGTCCGCGCTGGTGCCGGAGATGAGGCCGATGATGATCATGGAAATTCCTTTTGGGATTACTCGATTACTCGTTCCCACGCTCTGCGTGGGAATGCAGATTTGACGCTCCTGCGTCGCCGTGAAGTTGAAGAGGGGACGCAGGAGCGTCCGATGGGGCATTCCCACGCAGGAGCGTGGGAACGAGCAGCGCGCAACGTTTAGCCAAACTCCTTCACCACCGCGCGGTGCACGTCCACCCGCAGCTTGCCGATTCCCGCCGCATTGCGCCCGTGGTAGACGCGGTTGGTGAGCAGGGCGACGACGAGCGCGCGCGCCGGGTCGATCCAGAGCGAGGTGCCGGTGAAGCCGGTGTGGCCAAAGACGCGCTGGCCAAACGGGTGGCTGCTGGCTTCGGGATCAGCGCTGTGCAGGGCGAAGCCGAGGCCGCGCTGGAGGTCGCGCTGTGAATCGCTGCCGCGGGCGTGCGACTTGGTCATGGCGGCGATGGTGTCGGCTCGGAGCAGCGACGCGTCGAGGAACGATTGGCCAAAGGCGGCGACGTCGCTTGCGGTGGCGAAGAGGCCCGCGTGGCCGGCGACGCCGCGGAGCCGCGCGGCGTTTTCATCGTGGACTTCGCCGATGAGGCGGCGATGGCGCCAGGCGCAGATTTCTGTTGGGGCAATGTTGGGAATTGGGGATTGGGGATTGGGAATTGGGTTGGTCGGTAGGCGGTGATAGCTG
The DNA here is from genome assembly GCA_965213535.1 of Caldilineaceae bacterium. Lineage (GTDB taxonomy): Bacteria > Chloroflexota > Anaerolineae > Caldilineales > Caldilineaceae > JBCCFC01. The sequence goes on along the minus strand of OZ243888.1, from coordinate 1,933,165 downwards.
GTGTTTGATAGATTGAGCGGATCAAGGACTCGGTCGTGGACTGTGGCGTCGAGCGATTGTCCCGCAAGTTTTTCCACCGCCAAGCCGAGGAGGATGAGGCCGATGTCGCTGTAGATGATGTGCTCGCCGGGCGGGTAGGAGAAGAAGCTGTGGAGGACGGTGTCGCGGGCGTTTTTGGCGCTGTCCAGGCGGAAGAGCGGGCGCCAGGCGGGCAGGCCGCTCGTGTGGGTGAGCAGGTGGCGAAAGGTGATGGTGGACGCGTCGACCACAGCGCCCGTTTCCGGCACGACGTGGACGAGCTCATCTTTTTGCAGCGGATGCTCGTAGGGGCGGATCGGTCGCCGCCCGCTAAATTCGGGCAGCACCGTGGCGACGGCGTCATCCAGCGACGCGCGACCCGCCTCCAGCAACGTCATCCAGGCCGCGACGACGTAGAGCTTCGTGAGCGAGGCGAGATCGAAGCGGGTGTCGGCGGTGACGGGCTGGCCGGGCGCGGTGGGATCGTGCGATGTGGGGTCGAGCGAGCCGAGGGCGCAGCTGAACGCGGGCTGGCCGTGCCGGAGGACGACGAGCTGGAGCGCGGGGGCGACGCTGGGGACGGCGTCGTGAAGAATTGCGTCGACAGATGTAGCCATGAATTTTCTTTGCGCCTCTGCACCTTTGAGTTAGAATGCAGCTATCTTACACAAACTTTGGCGCGAGGGGAATTGCGTCCTCCTCGTTTGTGTTTGTCCAACCGACCCAATTTTATCCACCAATTTCTACCCAAAGGAGCACTGAATGTTCAAACGTTTTGCCCCCCTGCTGCTAATTACCCTGCTGGCGCTTACCGCCTGCACCGTCGCCCCCACCGGCGACGCGGCGAGCGACGCCGACGCCGTCAGCACGATCACTGTGGGCCTCGGCGCGGAGCCGCCCACGCTCGATCCGCGCAACTATGCCTACACCGACAGCAGCTTTGCCATTGCCTGGCAGATTTACGAGCCGCTCGTCTACCACGACACCCGCGTCGACGAGCTGATCCCCGGCCTCGCCACCGAGTGGACGCAGGTCGACGAGACGACCTACGAATTTGTGCTGCGCGAGGGCGTCACCTGGCACGACGGCGAGCCCTTTACAACGGATGACGTGGTCTTTACGCTGACGCGCAGCCCGCGCCCCATCAACGAATTCCTGCTCGATCCCGAAAACCCCGTCGAGGTGGTCGATGAAAATACGGTGCGCGTCTACACCCGCGGCCCCGTCGGCTACTTCCTGGTGCAGGCGATTTCGCTCAACGTGCGCATCATGCCGGAGCACATTCTCGCGCCGCTCTACGTGGAGTGCCAGACGCTGATGACGGAGAACGGCATGGAAGACGAGGAGACGCTGGCTGCCTGTGAGGATGCGGAAAAGGCGATTGAGACGCCGGAGAATCTGCTCGAAGGGCCGGAGGAGCTGGTTGGCACGGGGCCCTTTGTGTACAGCGAGGCGACGCCCGGCGTCGAGATTGTGCTCACGGCCAACGAGGATTACTGGGACGGCGCGCCCAACATTGATCGGCTCGTCTTCCAGTGGGTCACGGAAGATGCGACGCGCGTCGTCAGCCTGGAAGCTGGGGATTACGACCTGATTTTGGGCGTGCCCGATGTCGAAATTCCGCGGCTGGAGGAGGACGAAAATGTAGCCGTGCTGCGCAGCCCCGGCTACGGCTACGAGATGTTGACCATGAACCAGGCCGTCGAGGAGCTGGCCGACGCCAACGTGCGCAAGGCCATTGCCTACGCCATCGACAAGGATGCGATCATGTCGCTCTACCCGGACGTGGCGCAGCGCACCTGTGGCCCGCTTTCGCCGCTTTCTTCGTTCTACAACGACGCGGTCGAGTGCTACGAGTACAATCCCGATCAGGCACGCGACTTGCTCTCCGAGGCGGGCTACGCCGAGGGCGATCTCTCGCTCACGCTCAAGACGACGCCGGATCGCCAGAACGAGGCGCAGTTGATCCAGGCCAACCTGCAGGACGTGGGCATCAACACCGAGCTGATCACCGTCGAGCCGGGCAACTACTACAGCGAGGTCCGCGGCGGCGAATCCGAGCTGGCGCTCTACGGCTTTGGCAACATCGTCGACCCCGACCACATGTACTGGGTCTTCCACCAGGACTTCATCCTGGGCACGGCTTCGGCCTACCAGAACCAGACCGTGAGCACGCTGCTTGAGGACGGTCAGACGATCACCGATCAGGACGAGCGCGCCGAGATCTACGACGAAGCGCAGTCGATCATCGTGGATCAGGACGCCGTCGCCGCCTTCCTCTACAGCCACGACTACATCCGCGCCTACCGCAGCGACCGCCTGACCGGCATCGAATCCATGCCGCGCCCGACGGACGTGTTTTACTGGCTGCGCTCGGCGGAAGTGGTTAACTAATTTACGATTTTAGATTTACGATTTACGAGAGGACGGCTGGTAACCGACCAACCCTTGTAAATCGTAAATCGTAAATCCTTCTATGCTTCCCCTCATTCTTCGCCGCCTGCTCCAAGGGCTCGTGACGCTCTGGCTCGTGATCACCGTCGTCTTTATCGTGACGCGGGCCACGGGCGATCCCATCGAGATGATGTACGCCGGCGACCCGCGACCGCAGGCGCAGCGCGAGGCCGAGAACATGCGCGAAGCGCTTGGCCTCAACGACCCGCTGCCCGTGCAGTACGTCCGCTACTTTGGCGATCTGGCCCGGCTCGACCTCGGCCAGTCGATTTCGACCCGGCGCGATGTCGCCACCGAGATCGGGCGCGCGCTGCCCTATACGCTGCGGCTCACGGTCGCCGCCTTTGTGCTGGCCTACGTGGTCGCGCTGCCGCTGGGCATCCTCGTCGCCGTGCGGCGCGACGGCGCGCTGGACTGGATCACGCTGGTGCTGGCCATGGGCGGCGTCTCGATTCCGGCTTTCTGGCTGGGGCTGATGCTGGTGCTGCTCTTCTCCTTGCGATTGGATTGGCTCCCCGCCTCCGGCGTGCGCACGTGGACGGCCTGGGTGCTGCCCGTCGTCACCCTCGCCATCCCCCGCTTGTCCTTTATGACGCGCTACATCCGCTCCAACCTCGTCGAGGTGCTGACGGCGGACTACCTGCGCACCGCCCGCGCCAAGGGGCTCCCCGCCCGCACCCTCCTCTGGCGACACGCCCTGCGCAACGCCCTGATCCCCATTGTCACGCTGATTGGCCTCCAGCTCGGCTTCCTCGTCGGCGGCTCGGTGATCATCGAGCGCGTCTTTGGCCTGCCCGGCGTCGGCAACCTGCTGGTGACGGCCATCACCAACCGCGATTTTCCGCTCGTCCAGGGCTGCGTGATCGTGCTGGCGCTGTCGGTGGTGGCGGCGAATCTGCTGGTCGATCTGCTCTATCCCTTTATCGACCCACGGATTCGGGCAGAGTAGGGGCGGAACGCGGATTGCGCGGATTGCGCGGATGAAGACGGATTGACACTCGCGGAGCGAACATTCTCAAATGCGAACGGGTCGATGTGCTTTCAACAGGAATTAGAGATAATGCTATGCGCGGAAGCTGCGCCTGTGGGGCCATCGAATACGAATTTGACGGCGACCTGCGCTGGATGAACCACTGCCACTGTTCGACCTGCCGCAAAGTGCATGGCGCAGTGTTTGGCACCTTCGGCCACGGCCCGGCCAGCCACTTTCACTGGCTCCAAGGCGAAGCGTTGGTCGAGCACTGGGCCTCGTCGCCCACCAACACGCGCAATTTCTGCCGCATCTGTGGCTCGAACGTGCCGACCGTGTCTGAAGCGGCCAATCACGTCCGCATCCCAATGGGCACGGTCGATGGTAATCCTGGGGTTACGCCGAGGGCGCATTACTTTGTCGGGTCGAAAGCAGCTTGGTACGAAATCACCGATGAGTTGCCGCAATACGAAGCGTTGCCGCCGACAAAGTGATTTTTGTGGTTCGAAACTTCCGCCGAACTGCGCTATAATCGCGTTGAGTATGAGACGACTTGGTGAATTTTGGAGGACAGACATGCTAACCGCAGTTCTTATTCGCAAGTATGAAGCCAACGGCTACGTAGCGACAGTCCCTACGTTGCCTGGATTTCGCGGCAAAGGTGAAACCCGCGATGCTGCGCTGCAGGACTTGAAAAGCATAATTGAAGAATCTATGGCCGGCGTTTCCGAATTCGAGGTAACAACCATAGATATTGACATTTCTAAACTGGAGCAGGCTTCATTAGAAAAAAACCCCTGGTTGGAAACCGCTGGCATGTTTGCCGACGACCCCGATCTGATGCCAATGCTTGAACAGATTTATGCCGCACGTGCAGCAGAACGACCACTTGAATAAGATGAATGATTCGTTACATTTTGGACACCGATACAGTTACTCAACAGCAGCAGGGAAATTCTCGCGTTTTTGAACGTTTGAAATCTGTTAACCCACAGCAGATTTATACAACTTCGATTACTGCCTACGAGCAGCTCCGTGGACGTTTGGCATTTATAAACAATGCAAATGAAGGCAACCGTCTGCCTTACGCTCATTTCCAGCTTCTTCAAACGCTCTCTTACTACCGCTTCGTTCAAATTCTCCCCTTCGACGACGTTGCCCTGGCGCAACTGCAACAGCTCCGCGCGCAGAAAATCCGCGTCGGTACACAAGATTTGCACATTGCCTCGATTACGCTCGCTGTTGGTGGTGTCTTAGTGACGCGCAACTACCGCGACTTTCAAAGAGTCCCCGAGCTTGCGCTTGAAAATTGGATTGACGGCTGATCCGCTTTTATCTGCAAAATCTGTCCAATCTGCTAGAAATCTCCCATGACTACCGCCAACCTCACCCCCACCCTCAACGAATCCCTCGACTCCGCCGTGCGGCGACCGCCCTCCGTTTGGCAGCGGCTGCTCGCCAACCCGCAGGTCGTGATCGGCGGCGTGATCGTGGCGCTGATTGTGCTGACCGGCCTCTTTGCCAACGTGCTGGCGCCGCTCGACCCGAACGCGCCGGATACGAGCCAACTCTTCAACGCGCCCAGCGCCGCCCACCCGCTGGGCACGGACGAAATCGGGCGCGATATTCTGAGCCGGCTGATCTTCGGCGCGCGCATTTCGCTGATCGTGGGCTTTGCCGCCGTGCTCGTCGCGGGCGTGATCGGGGTGACGCTGGGCGCGCTGAGCGGCTGGTTTGGCGGCCCGCTGGATGCGGTGATCATGCGGCTGGCGGATGCCTTTCAGGCGATTCCGGGGCTGGTGCTGGCGCTGGGGATTTTGGCCGTGCTGGGCTCCGGGCTGTCGCGGGTAGTGCTGGCGATTGGGCTGAGCAGCTGGGTTGCCTACGCCCGCGTGGTGCGCGGCAGCTATCTCTCGCTGCGCGAGGAGCTCTTCGTCACCGCCGCGCGCACAACGGGCGTGCGCACCTCGACCATTCTGCTGCGCCACATCCTGCCCAACGCCATCGGCCCCATCCTCGTGATCCTCACGCTCAGCGTGGCCGGCGCGATTCTGACCGAAGCGGGGCTGGGCTACCTCGGCCTCGGCATCAGCGCGCCGCAGGCGACATGGGGGTCGATGCTGGTACAGGGACAGAAGCTGATTCGCGTCGCCCCGCACGTGGCCATTTTCCCCGGCGTAGCGATTTTCCTAACGGCGCTGGGCTTTAATTTATTGGGCGAGGGGCTGCGCGATGTGCTCGACCCGAAAGCACGGAAGGGATGAAAGTTAACGCAAGCGCGTAAAGACGCAAAGGAGTTCGTTCCTGTGTTGGGCCTGGTCGGACAGAAATTGAGCTGCAACCACTGGTAATCCCTATCCAGTCGGCTGGTTCACGAGTCGACCGCTTTGCGCCCTTGCGCCCTTGCGTTAGATTTTGATGGCTATTCCAAGGCGAGTTTTTGTAAGGATCGTTTGCAAGAATCGGTGGTATAATGATGGTGTAGCGTATCAACCGTTTTTGCAAAGAGTGGAGAACATCTTATGACTATCAATACCGACTTACAACGTTCGGTTCCAGCCATTGGGCTGGACGTGAGCAGCCGGGCGCGCTTTATCATGCGCACGTATGGCCATCTCGTGGGCGCAATTCTAGGCTTTACCGCGCTGGAAATTTTTTACTTCCAGTCCGGGCTGGCCTATCCAATTGCCAGCATTGCGCTCAACGGCTCGTGGCTGCTGATCTTGGGGGCATTTATCATCGTGAGCTGGCTGGCCAGCCGCACGGCGCACCGCGCGCAGTCGCTGGCGGTGCAGTACGCGGCGCTGGCGGGCTTCGTCTTCGCCGAGTCGCTGATCTTTGTGCCGCTGCTCGTGATCGCCGAGATGAACGCGCCGGGCGTGATCGGCAGCGCGGCGGCGGTGACGCTGATGGGCTTTATTGGCCTGACGGCGATTGTCTTTACCACGCGCAAGGATTTCTCCTTTATGAAGGGCATCCTGCGCTGGGGCTTTGTGGTGGCGCTGGTGCTGATTGTGGCCAGCCTGCTCTTTGGCTTTGAGCTGGGGACCTTCTTCTCCGTGGCAATGATCGGCCTGGCGGGCGGCGCGATTCTCTACGACACCTCCAAGGTGCTGCGCGTCTATCCGGAGGATCGCTACGTGGCGGCGGCGCTGGAGCTCTTTGCGTCCGTGGCGCTGCTGTTTTGGTACGTGCTGCGGCTCTTTATGTCGCGGCGGTAGGGTTTATGGCGCAGTGGCTGGGCGCGCCCAGCCACTGCGCATCAAGTTAAGTGCAGCTGGGCAAAATTGTTGTGCAGATTATCTGTTTACCCCCTGCCAGCCTCCCCCAATTTGGGGGAGGCTGGCAGGGGGTTTTTGGACAGTTTTGCCCTGTGGAGCGCCTTGCCTCCGTTTACATAACCTTGGTCTGATACGCGTGAGACCCGGCACGCCGGGACACTAAGTTCCGTTGACATTTGGAAAGTGGCCCTCACCCCCGGCCCCTCTCCCCCGGTCCCTCACCCCCGGCCCCTCTCCCCCGGTCCCTCTCCCACCGTGGGAGAGGGGAGAGATTGGCTCCCTTCTCCCACCCTGGGAGAAGGGCTGGGGATGAGGGCGCGCTCGACTCACCTTTCAAACCCTCTCAACAAGTTGTCAACAGAACCTAAGCAGATAGCAGAAACGGCGCACTCTCCTCTTCAAACGCCACTAGTGATTTGCTCCACCGCTCGACCATTTCCGCCACCGGCTCCCCCGCCGCCAGCGCCTCGCGCACCCACCCATTCCCCATTAAGCGATCAAAGTGCTCCACCTTCCAGGCAAAATCAGCGGGATGTTGCTCGCGCACGGCGACAATTAGCCGTAGCCCCGCCTCAACCGGTCGGAACACGTCGCGGTTGGTGACGTGTAGCTGCACGCCCGCACACGCTTCGCCCGCCCACTTGCTGGCTGTCGGCGTAAAGTGCGTTGCGCGCCAGCGAACGCCGGGCAACCCTACCGTATTGAGCCGCGCGGCCAGCCCGCGGCCGTCCACCCACGGCGCGCCGACGATCTCGAAGGGCAGCGCCGTGCCGCGCCCCTCGGACAAATTCGTGCCTTCGATCAGACACGTGCCGGGATAGACCGTTGCCGTGGCCAGGCGCGGCAGGTTGGGCGAGGTCGCCACCCAGGGCAGGCCGGTTTGGTCAAACCACGTGGAGCGTCGCCAGCCCTGCACGGGCACGACCGCTAGGTCAACATCCAGCGCGAAGTGGTGGACAAACCAGCGCGCCAGTTCGCCGATCGTTAACCCGTGGCGCACCGGCAGCGGCGCGACGCCCACAAATGAGGCGTAATTCATCTCCAGCAGCGGCCCCTCGCGCACAACGCCGCCCAGCGGGTTGGGCCGATCCAGCACCACGACCGGCACGCGGTGGGTCGCCGCGCCGCGCAGCACGTGCAGCAGCGTGCTGATGTAGGTGTAGAAGCGCGCGCCAACGTCCTGCATGTCAAAGAGCAGCAGGTCGACCTCGTCCAGCATGGCGGCGGTCGGCGCGAGCGTGTCGCCGTAGAGGCTGAAAACGGGCAAGCCCGTGCGCGCGTCGGCGGCGTGAGTAATTTTGTCGCCATCGGCTGCCGTGCCGAACAGCCCGTGTTCGGGGCCAAAGAGCGTGGTGAGCTTGACGCCCGCGGCAAGCAGCGCGTCCGTTGCGTGCACCCAATCGCGCGTCACCGCCGCGGGGTGGGTGACGAGGCCGACGCGTCGCCCGCGGAGGGTGGCGCGCGGGTCGCGCAGGAGTTGGTCGAGGCCGGTCTGGGTGGCGGACGAGGGGTTCATGGCGCTCAATGGTCTTTGCCCGTCTTTTTTGTTATGATGAAGGGACTGTTTCCGATTCCATTTTTACCACCGAACCCCTTATGACTCAACCCAACTGGACTACCGTTAAAGAATACCAGGATATCACCTACGGCAAGGCCGATGGCGTTGCCCGCATTGCGTTTAATCGACCCAACGTGCGCAACGCCTTTCGACCGCAAACCGTGGCCGAACTCTTCGAGGCCTTTATCGACGCGCGCGAAGACCCGTCCATCGGCGTCGTGCTGCTCTCCGGCGAGGGGCCGTCGACCAAGGATGGCGTCTACGCCTTCTGCAGCGGCGGCGACCAGCGCGCAAGAGGACACCAGGGCTACGTCGATGACGACGGCGTGCCCCGGCTCAACATCCTGGAAGTGCAGCGGCTGATCCGCTTTATGCCCAAAGTCGTGATTGCCGTGGTGCCGGGGTGGGCCGTGGGCGGCGGCCACAGCCTGCACGTGGTCTGCGATCTCACGCTTGCCAGCCAAGAGCACGCCATCTTCAAGCAGACCGACGCCGACGTGACCAGCTTTGACGGCGGCTACGGCTCGGCCTACCTGGCCAAGATGGTTGGCCAAAAGCGCGCCCGCGAGATTTTCTTCCTGGGGCGGGATTACTCGGCGCAGGAGGCGTTCGAGATGGGCATGGTCAACGCCGTCGTGCCCCACGCCGAGCTGGAAGCGACGGCCTACGCGTGGGCGCAGGAGATTCTGGCTAAATCGCCCACCTCGATCAAGATGATCAAGTTTGCCATGAATTTGACGGATGATGGGATGGTCGGCCAGCAGGTCTTCGCTGGCGAGGCCACGCGTCTCGCCTATATGACGGAGGAGGCCAAGGAGGGGCGCAACGCCTTTTTGGAGAAGCGCAAGCCCGATTTCAAGGAGGTAAAGTGGCTGTCGTAAGCGGAGAGCCACTACGTCGTCGAGCTTCACCTGCGGCTGCGCGGGGCGTCGCCCTGGCAAAATTTGGAGCCCGTGCTCAATCTGCGGCCTGCCCACGCCCCAATTTTCTGAACACAAGAAGCGTGGTACACTGGCTGTTGATTGGCGCGCCGACGCCGTAGCCATTCGCCGCGGGCGGCTGGCAGATTCCTTTAAGCCGCCCTTAAAAAATTTGGCAGCTTTTTTACTAACTCCCAACTCCCCATGGCCCGTTTTACCACCCTCTCCCTTCCCTTGCGCGTTGGCCTCGTTGCAGGCCTGATCGGCCTCCTCCTAACCCTGGTTGGTATCGCTCGCGGCAACGTCCCGCTTCAGCCCGCATCGATTGCCGTGGCGCTGCTGATTGGCGGCGGCTTCTGGTTTCTCGTCGCCTGGGCCGTCGCCACCGCCGCAGTCGATGTCGAGCGCGATGTGGCTGAAGCGGAAGCGCTGGACGTAGCAAGCGAGGAAGTTGCCGATAGCGCATAAGTGATACACAATAGCTATCACATTGCTTTGAGTAGCCGGCACGCCGATCAATTTCGTTTTGTGCCGCTACACGCTCTCGATATGCTCGACTTGGGCGCACTCACCGACGTGCCCGAACTGCACGACCGCATGGTCGCCGCCGTTGCCCGTTGCCACAACTGCGCGTGCGTGACGCGCGACCGCAGCATCACCCAAAGCACTATCCCCCCCATTTGGTAATTCTATGACTCACCCCCTCGACTTCACTCAAATTCGCGGCGTCCTGCTCGATATGGACGGCGTTGTCTACGTTGGCGACACGCCGCTGCCGCGCGTACAGGATTTTCTCGATCACCTAGAGGCCACCAAGCGCGCGTGGCTCTGCGTCACCAACAACGCCAGCAAGACCAACGACCAGTTTGTGGACAAGCTCGCGCGCATGGGCGTGCGTGCAACGGCGGAGCAGGTGCTCAGCAGCGCCGAGGCGACAGCGGCCTGGCTGGCCAAGCGGGCGGACGCGGGCAGCAAAGTCCTGATGATTGGGATGGACGGGCTGCGCGTGGCGCTGGAGCACCACGATTTTGCATTGGTTCACGAGCCGGATGCGGCGGAGTATGTGGTGGCGGGCGCGAAGTTTGATCTGGTCTACGAAGATTTGGCGCGGGCGACGCTGGCGATCCGCAACGGCGCGAAATTCATCGGCACCAATCCCGATCCCTCCTTCCCCTCCGAGCGCGGCCAGGTGCCGGGCACGGGCAGCATCTTGGCGCTGCTCGCCGCGGCCAGCGAAGTCGAGCCGACAATTATCGGCAAGCCGAACGCGGGCATGTTCGAGCAGGCGATGCAGCGCCTCGGCACAGAGCCGAGCCAGACGCTGATGGTCGGTGATCGCTACGACACGGACATCGCTGGCGCGATTGAGCTGGGCATGCCGACGGTCGGCGTGCTAACGGGGGTGACGACGCGGGAAGGGTACGCCGAGCAGGACGCGCCGCCGGATATGGTGGTCGAGGATGTAGGGGCGCTGCTGGAGCTGTTTGAGCAGGCAGATGGGGAGTCAATATAGTAGTTGTTGCCCCTCATCATTCCCAATTAGCCTCTGGTCAGAGAGCTGGTCAACATTTGGTCAATTTCATATACGCTTAGCTGCTAGTATTCACTTATTCTTGTTCACGAATTGTGGTGGGCAATTCTGAATAACGGGGAGACAGTTATGCAGCAGCAGAAGCGTGTAGAAGTTGATTTTCGTTCTTGGGTTCTTGCAAATGTCGTGGGTCTTGGTCTGGCGGGAATTCCCCTACTGGCTGGTGCGTTCTTTGCATACATGGTCGGCCTATATGAATCAGACAGCCATGTGTGGATTTTACAAGCTGCCGGTGTCGGAGCTATTGCAGGCGCGGTAAGCGGTCTGTTGATTGGCATATGTCAATCGATAAGTTTGCGTCACATTGTCCGGCCCATTTGGTGGATACTCGGCGTGGCAGTCAGCTTCACCATCGGTTACGCCGCAACGACTGCCGGGCTCATTGCATTACAGATTGAAGCCTATCAAAACAATGGCTACGAGTTTTTTGCAATGGGAATGGAGCCCTTTCTGGTCTTTTTGATTGGTGATGTACGGCGCATCATCGTTGCGCTGATTCCCGGCCTGTTGAGCGGCGTCGCCACTTGGATGTTGCTGCGGCGAAGATTCGCGCGCGCCTGGTGGTGGCCGCTGACACACGTTTTATCGTGGCTCATCGCAATTCATTTGATTCTGGTGGCAACGGGAATCATCAACTATTTTGTCTTCATTGGTGAGGTAATGGGTGGCGCAGTGACCGGTGCAATTAGCGGTTTGGTTTACGCGGGATTGACAATGTTTGCGTGGCGAATGCTGTCGAGACGCGAGAACGTCGCCGACGCTGTCTGAGCAAGCAACGGAGTAGCCACTTCTTTTTGATTTCATCCGAACGTTTGCGCTATAATCAAGGCATGATTGCCCAGCCAATTTCCCTTCTGCCGACGCTCAACGTCGCCCCCAAGCCCTCGCTGCTCGACCTCTCGTTTGACGAACTGGTCGCGCTGCTGGCCGAACGCGGGCAGCCCGCCTTTCGCGCGCGGCAGCTGTGGGCGTGGCTGTACCAGCGCCACGCCCTCTCGTTTGACGAGATGACGAATTTGCCCAAAGAGCTGCGTGCGGAGCTGGCCGGGGAGTTTGTCGTCAATCCCTTGGCGACGCTGACGCGGGTAACTTCGCTAGCGGGAGACACGCAAAAGGTTCTGTTTCAAGCGCCGGGCGATGGCAACCGCCGCACGCCGGAGACGATTGAGTCGGTGCTGATGGTCTACGACAGGCGGCGCACGCTCTGCATCAGCAGCCAGGCGGGCTGCGCCATGGGCTGCACCTTCTGCGCGACGGCGCAGGGCGGGCTGTCTCGCAATTTGACCGCGGGCGAAATCGTGGCGCAGGTGCTCTTTTTTGCGCGCTACCTGGCAGATGCCGAGGCGGAGCCCGCCATGGATTTTGAGCGCCCCACACAGGTCACCAACATTGTGCTGATGGGCATGGGCGAGCCGATGCACAACTACCGCAACGTTTGGGCGGCGCTGCGGCGGCTGACGGACGCCGAGGGCTTTGGCCTGGGCGCGCGCCACATCACGCTGAGCACGGTGGGGCTGGTGCCGATGATCGACCGCATGGCGGACGAGGGCTTGCAAATCAACCTGGCCGTGAGCCTGCACGCGCCCAACGATGCGCTGCGCAGCGAGCTGGCCCCCATCAACGAGCGCTACCCCATTGCTGAGCTGCTGGCCTCGGTGCAGCGCTACATCGACAAGACCAACCGCCGCGTCACCTTTGAGTACGCGCTGATGCGCGGCATCAACGACAGCCCGGCCCTGGCGCGGGAGCTGGCGGCGCGGCTCAATCCGCTGCTTTGCCACGTCAACGTGATTCCGCTCAACCCGATTCCGGATAGCCCCTTCCAGCCAACGAGCGACGCGGACACCGAGCGCTTCGTGCAAATTCTGCGCGAGGGCGGCGTGCCCGCCACGGTGCGGCTGCGGCGCGGCATCGAGATCAGCGCGGGCTGTGGCCAGCTGCGGCAGCAGGCAGCGGCGGCTTGACGCGCTCAACCGCAGGAAATTCAGCGCCAGCTCCGCGCGGGGCTGGCATTTTTGTTAAAAACAAGTAGTGCGTGGTACGTGGTGCGCGAACCGTAACCAACGTAAGTTCGCTGTTCAAGCAACCCATCCTTTGCACACCAGTTCACGCACTACGCACTATGCATTGCAATTTATGTCCAACGTTCAAATTGTAACCGACAGCGGCGTCTTCCTGCCCGAAGGCGTACGCGAAGAGCTGGAGATTTCGGTCGTCCCGCAGACGGTGCGCGTCGGCCAGCAGGTGCAGATCGAGCCAGCGGAATTTGCTGGGGAATTTGCTGTGGACGAGCTGTTCCAAATGCAGCAGCAGGCTCAGGCCATGGGGATGCCCCACGAGGCCGATGTGCGTGCGCCCGACGTCAACGAGATTCTCAGCGTCTACCAGCGGCTGGGACGGCGCAGCCACGACATCGTTTCAATCCACTCCAGCAGCCACCTCAGCCCCACGTGGAAAGAGGCGCGACAGGCAGCGGGCATCCTGCGTGGTCGCTACACGATTCGCGTCGTGGACAGTCTGAGCACGTCGCTGGGGCTGGGTATTCTGGTGGAGAAGGCCGCGCGCGCCGCCATCGATGGGGCGGACATCAACGAGATTGCCCGCATCATCAACGGCACGATTCCCCACCTCTATCTGACGACCTTTACGGAGAGCCTCGACTTTTTGGAGCGCAGCACGCCAATTGGCGCGTCGCAGAGTATTTTGGGGACGATGCTGGGCATCAAGGCGATGATCATTATGGAGCAGGGAAAGCTCGTGCCGCTGGAGAAGGTGCAGACGCGCGAAGAGGTGGTGAACAAACTATACGATTTCGTGGCCGAGTTCGCCACGGCGGAGCAGGTCGGCATTGTGCAGCACGGCTACGCGACGCAGCAGAACGAGCTGGTGACGCGGATCGAGGAGTCGCTGCCGCGGGTACAGGTGTGGCGATTGCCCTATGCGCCGAGCCTGGCGGCGTACTTGGGGCCAAACACGATGGGTGTGATCGTCTACGAGAGTGAACTGTATTGATTTACGATTTTGGATTGATGATTTACGATTGGCTCGGTGAGCCGCCAATTTGGTGATTTGCGAAGCAACTTCGTAAATCGTAATTTGCAAATCCCGAAGGGAACCCTATGGCTTCGGCACTGGAGCGACTGCAACGGATATTGGAACTGGAAGCGCGGCAGGCTTGGCGCAACCGGGCGGTGATCGGCGGCATGGCGGCGCTGGCGGAGCGCTGGGCGGGCGATGCGCGCGATGAGGAAGTTGAGGGGCGCGTGATCGAGGCGCTGACCGGGCTGATGGGCGAGTATGATGAGGCCGAGGAGAATGCGCGCTCCGATGTGGCCCAGCGGATGCGCGATGTGATTTCCGGTGACGTACACGACTGGGAGACCGTTGTGTCGACGCCGATCTCGCGGCCCGTGGCGCAGCAGCTGAGCAAGATCGAGCCCGCGGCGGAGAGCAGCGCGGTGGCGGCGGAGCCGGAGGACGTTGGGGACGCTGGGGCTGGGGACGGGGAAGCAGCGGTGAGTGCGCGGTCCAGCACGGCGCTGGGCAGGGGCGTGCTCGACCGCGCGACCGGCGGCGAGGCGGAATCACCCAACGAGAAGCCGCTAAAGCCGAAGCCAGCCAAAAAGCCAAAAAGCGTGCCGCCGCCGGAGCCGACGCACAAGGCGCGCGAGCGGGTGCGCAAACAGAACAAGCAGAAGCAGCGGGCGCAATCGACGCTGTCGCTGAACGGATCGGTGACGCAACTTTCGGGCGTGGGCGGGGCGACGGCGGAAAATTTGTCGCGGCTGGCCATCGAGACGGTGCGCGATATGATCTGGCACTTGCCCGCACGCCACGAAGATTATAGCGAGCTGCGCACGATTGACAAGCTGGAGCCCGGCGAGCAGGTAACGGTGATCGCCAACCTGTGGGAAATTCGCGAGCGCAAGCTGAGCATGAAGCGCACCATGGTGCAGGGCATCCTGGCCGACGGCACGGGCACGCTGCACGCCACGTGGTGGAACAAGTGGATTACCAAACAGCTAACGCCCAACACGCAGATGCGCTTTAGCGGCAAGGTGGGTCTTTACATGGGCCAAAAGACGCTCGACAACCCGACCTTTGAGGAGCTGGACGAAGAGCGGGTGGCAACGGGCCGCATCGCGCCCGTTTATCCGCTGACGGAGGGCATCAGCAACAAACGGCTGCGCGACTGGATCAAGCAGGCGCTGGACGGCGCGGTGGCGGACGTTGCCGATCCGCTGCCGGAGTCCGTGCTGGAGGGGCACGAGCTGGTCGACCTGGCGACGGCGCTGGAGCAGATGCACTTTCCAGACGATCAGGAGTCGCTGGCCGAAGCGCGGCGGCGGCTGGGCTTTGAGGAGTTTTTCTACGTGCAGCTGGGCGCAATGCAGCGGCGGCGCGAGCTGCGGCAGACGCCCGCCCAGCCCGTTGAAAATGGCGAGGCGACGGTCGAGCAATTTTTAGAGGGGCTGCCTTTTGCCTTGACCGGCGCACAGGATCGCGTGCTGGGCGAAATTCTGCGCGACACGGCGCGCTCCGTGCCGATGACGCGGCTGGTCCAGGGCGACGTCGGCTCCGGCAAGACGGCGGTGGCGGCGGGGGCCATGTTTGCCGCGGCGGCCAGCGGGATGCAGAGCGCAATGCTCGCGCCGACGCAAATTCTGGCCGAGCAGCACCACCGCAGCCTGGACGGCATGTTGGGCCAGCTCACCAAGCCGGACGGCTCGCCGCTAATTGTCGCGCTGCTGACGGGCCGCATCACCGGGCAGGCGAGAGAAGCCGTGTTGGATGGCCTGCGCGACGGCTCAGTCGACGTGGTGGTGGGCACAACGGCGCTGATCCAGGAGGGCATCGCCTTTGAGAATTTGGGCTTTGTCGTCGTGGACGAGCAGCACCGCTTTGGCGTCGAGCAGAGAGGGGCCTTGCGCAACAAGGGCACGGTCACTGGGGAGAATATCACTGAGGAGAACGTCAACGCGGGTACGGACGAAAGCGGCGAACCGCTCTTGCAGCCCCACCTGCTCGTCATGAGCGCGACGCCGATTCCACGCAGCCTCGCGCTCACAATTTACGGCGACCTCGACGTGAGCATCATCGACGAGATGCCCCCTGGTCGCCAGCCGATCATGACCAAGTGGTTTATGCCCGCCGAGCGCGAGCGGCTCTACGGCTTTCTCAAGCGCGAGGCGAGGGAGGGTCGCCAGGGCTACTTGATTTACCCGCTGGTGGAGGAGAGCGAGAAGCTGGAGGTCGGCGCCGCGGTGGAGGCGCACGCGCGCTTGGCCAGCGAAATCCTGCCCGACCTGCGCTTGGGCCTGCTGCACGGGCGCATGACGGGCAGTGAAAAGGACGAGACCATGCGCCTCTTTGCCGACGGCGACTACGACGCGCTGGTGAGCACCACGGTCGTCGAGGTGGGCGTGGACGTGCCCAACGCCACGCTGATGATCATCGAGGACGCCGAGCGCTTTGGGCTGGCGCAGCTGCACCAGCTGCGCGGGCGCGTTGGCCGCGGAGAGCACAAGAGCTACTGCGCGCTCGTCAGCAAAGGCGAGAGCGCGCAGGCGCAGGAGCGGCTCAACGCGCTGGTCGAGACCAACGACGGCTTTGTGCTGGCCGAGAAGGATCTGTCGCTGCGCGGGCCGGGCGATTTCCTGGGCACGAAGCAGAGCGGGCTGCCCAACCTGCGGGTGGCGCTGCTGAGCGATTTAGAGACGCTCAAGGAGGCGCGGTCGGCGGCGCAGGCGTTTTTTGACGAGGACGCAGAGTTGAGTCAGTATCCGGAATTGGCGGCGGAGGTCGAAAGATTTTGGTCGGGGCACGGGGATGTAAGTTAGTAGGATTTAAGTACCGACGTGAGACAATCGGTTTGCAGCATAAATAAGGGGGAAAACATGTCCACTGCATCCATTTTGTACCAGCAGTACATTGAACAACATGTAGAAACGTTGCCGGTCGCGGAACAACTGCAGCTCGCGGACTTAATCAAACACAAGGCCTTGCGCCGGAAGATTGAGCAATCTGTAGAGGATTCGCGGCAAACCGATATTATGGATTTGCACGGATTGGGCCGTGAACTCTGGCAAGGAGTAGACGTTCAGGCTTACATCGATTCGCTGCGTAATGAGTGGCGGTAGCGGGCGATGACCATTGAAGAGTTGCTCCAGGATGTTGAGCGAATTGGCTGGGATACTGCGCCGATCATCTATTTTGTCGAAGCCAATTCGGCCTACGACATGCTCGTGACACCCATCTTCCAGTCTATATCGCGCGGACAAGTTTACGGCGTGACTTCAACCATTACTCTTGCTGAGGTGCTGATCCATCCTATCCGGCAGGGCAACACAGAGTTAGCCGCTCAGTACAGAAACTTGCTCTCGCAAAGTGCGAATTTTCGACTTGTCCCCATTGATGAAGCAGTGGCGGAGCGCGCGGCTATTCTTCGCTCAACTTACAATTTGCGATTGCCTGATGCGCTTCAAATCGCTGCGGCAGTATATCTTGGATGTGATGCATTTCTCACCAACGACAAGCAGTTGAAGAAGGTGTCGGATATTCAAGTTGTTTTGCTCGATGAGTTGACGCTCCCTGAAAACTGAGGATAAGCTGTATTGAGGAGCGAACTATGCCGACTTTAACCATGAACTTGACCAACACCGCCCAAATGTTGGGCACAAGCCGCGAGGCGTTTTTGCAGTTTGTCGAGCAGGAGCAGCTTGCGGGCGTGGTGCAGCTGGGTGGGGAATGGCGGGTTTCCATTTTTACGCTAGCCAGCTTGCTCAATACAACACCCGATGCGCTGATTGAGCTGATGGAAGATCAGGCGCTTGGGGAGCTGCTGGATGAGGTAGAACGAGGACGAATGGCTGGAGGGCGAGCAGGCTCGACAGTTTTACGCACGTGAGCTGACTCGTGCCGCAGGCTGAGCGGCAGCTTCGCTACAAGAAGCAATTCTTGAAAATTATGGCGCGTCTGCCAGCATCGGTGCGTAGTCGCGCAGAAGATGTTGCGTTTGGAGACGATCTGCCGCGCGACCTGTCTCTTGGCGGAGGTATGCAAAAGCTCAAAGGATACAGTGAGTATTATCGGCTGCGAATTGGGGATTACCGGTTGGGTGTCCAGATTGACTCGAACAAACGGATTGTAGAATTGCGCCGAATTCTTCATCACAAAGACATCTATCGCAAGTTCCCCTAATACATTATCAAGTTTTAATATTCGGGTTATTTCTCTATTGATTACCCGAATCTTTAATGTTGACGATGTACTGGTCTGTATCACTTTGTTTGACAGTTTTTTGACAAACAAGGGTTAGGATTCTTTAGCTTATGACAACCAAAATCTTCAGCGATGCCGAAGTCATTCGAGAGGTCTCTCGCGAGCTGTTAGAGCATCTCGATCCGGCCGGGGCGGCTCGTTTCTGGCCCGGGTGGCAATATGGGTAAGGCGATTACCCCTTGTGGTGCGAGGCGGAATTTGGCCAAGCGACGGTGGGTGAATTGTATGATGAAGTTGTCTCCTACGAGTAGAATCAGACTCTTCATTAGCTTTGAGTAAGGTCGTGTTGATGCGTTCATCCACATCCATCTGCGGTTCTATTTCTGTGAAAGGGATAACCGACTGCGGCGCGCGTATTTGCTACAGTTAGCGCAAGCATGTTATCAACTCACGGAAAGCATTTATGTATCCACATCACGTGGTCATTGTTGGCGGGGGGTTTGGGGGGCTGTACGCGGCCAAGGCGCTTGGGGATGCGCCGGTGCAGGTTACCCTAATCGACAAGAACAACTACCATCTGTTCCAGCCGCTGCTCTATCAAGTTGCCATGGCGGGCCTTTCGCCCGGCGATGTTGCGGAGCCGCTGCGGCACATCTTTCGCCAGCAGAAGAACGTGCGCACGCTGCTCGGCAAAGTCGTAAATCTGAACGCGGAGGCGCAGACGGTGTCGCTGGAACATGGCGAAGTTGGCGCGAGCACGATTCGCTACGATTCGCTGATCATCGCCACGGGCATTCAGTATGCCTACTTTGGTCACGAAGAGTGGGCGGGGCTGGCGCCGAGCCTCAAGTCGGTCGAGAATGCTTTGGAGATTCGGCGACGCGTGCTGCACGCCTACGAAATGGCGGAGCAGGAGATGGACCCCGAAGCACGCCAGGCATGGCTGACCTTTGCCGTCGTCGGCGCGGGGCCGACGGGCATGGAGCTGGCGGGCGCGCTGGCTGAGATGGCCCACCACACGCTGGAAGGCGAATTCCGCAGCATCGACCCCAACGACACGCGAGTCGTGCTGCTGGAAGCGGCGGACCAGGTCATGCCGCCCTACAAGCCGGATTCGGGCCGCCGGGCGCAGCGTCAGCTGGAAGAGAAGGGCGTGACGGTGCGGCTGAATACGATGGTGACCGCGCTGGCCGACGACCACATCACGGTCAAACCGACGGGCGGCGACGATGAGGAGAGCGAGCAGATTGCCTGCCACACAATTTTGTGGGGGGCGGGCACGCAGGGCACGCCGCTGGCCAAGACGCTGGCCGAGCGCACCGGTGTCGAGCTGACCAAAAAGGGCACGGTCAAAGTCAACGCCGATTGGAGCGTGGGCAACCATCGCAACGTTTTCGTGATTGGCGACCTGGGCCACTTTGCACACGACCCCCATTTTGAGGCGCTGCCCGGCGTGGCGCAGGTCGCCATTCAGAGCGGCAAGTACGTGGCGGGGGTCATCCAAAAGCGAATACAGGGCAAGGCGACGCGACCCTTCCGCTACTTCGACAAGGGGCAGATGGCGACGATTGGGCGCGCGGCGGCGGTGGCAGAGATTGGGCCACTCCGTTTTGGCGGCTTTCCCGCATGGATCGCGTGGCTGCTGGTGCATATCGTCTATCTGGTCGGCTTTGGCAATCGCATCCAGGTCTTCATTCAGTGGCTGTGGATGTATCTCAACTACAATCGCGGCGTGCGGCTAATTATAGAGCCGGAGCGCAGCGAGGCGGTGCGCATGCACCTCAACGGCCAAGCCAGCACGTTGGCCACCAGCCAGCAACCCGACACACAGAAAGAGACGGCAACCGTATGAAACTTGGCTGTTTTCAAAGCAACCGTGGCCTGCGCCAGATGGATTATGGTGATTTCGCCGCGCAGACGGCGGCATTGGGCTACCAAGCACTTGATGTGCCGTTAACGACTGGGGGCGCGGTATCGGCTTGCCGCGCGCACAAGCTGGAAACATACGCGACCAGCGCCGTTGTGCCGCCGGATTTGAGCCGCGACGAGACGCAGCAGGCGGCGATTGTCCAGCAGATGCGCGAGGCAGTTGACGCCGCCGCATCGAACGAGATTGGGGTGGTGACGCACCTGATCGGACGCGATCCCGACAGCAATGGTGATGAGAATATCGCGCTGTTCAAAGAAGTTTACACGCCAATTGCCAAGCACGCCGAAGCGCGGGGCGTGAAGCTAGCCTTTGAGAATTGGCCGCGCAACGGTACGATGCTTGCCATTACGCCGGAGCTGTGGGACGCGATGTTCACCGCCGTGCCGTCGCCGGCGCTGGGGCTCTGCTATGATCCATCGCATTTTTACTGGCTGGGCATTGACTACATCCAGCCCATCTACGACTTTCGCGACCGCATCTATCACGCCCACGCCAAAGACACGGAAATTTTGACCGAAGGGCGCAATCAATTTGGCCTTTACGGTCGCCAGCTGGAAGCGACGCGGCCCGCCCAGTGGTGGCGCTATCGACTGCCGGGCTACGGCCACATCGATTGGGCACGTTATTTGGACGCGCTTTATGAGATTGGCTATGACGAAGTGCTGAGCGTGGAGCACGAGGACGATCTGTGGGCAAAGACACCTGAGCGGGCGATGCGTGGATTGCGGCTGTCGCAGCAATTTCTAACGCCGCTGCTCGTCTAGCTCAATTTTATTTGTTGTTTACCAATACCAGGAGATTCACATGGCAGAAGAAGCTGAAAAGCTAGACAGCCAAGAGGAAGAGGCAGCGCGCCAGCAGCGCGAAGAGGAGCGCGCCCAGGAGGTCGAAAATGTACCACACGAGGAGGTCGACCCGGATGATGACGTGGCGGAAGCAAGTTGGGAATCGTTTCCGAGCAGCGATCCGCCGGGCTACACCCAGGGCCAGACGGATGATGACATTGACAAGTCGGCCCTCTTTCCACCGGATGATGCTCAATCGGCTGAGGCAGCGGATGAGGACGAGGAACAGTAAGTGAATTTTCACCCGCGTTCATTTGACAGGCCACTGCTGCCCATGCTATACTTCTTTTCGCTAACAAATTGTGGAGGCGTGGTGTAGCGGTTAGCATATCGGCCTGTCAAGCCGAAGGTCGCGGGTTCAAATCCCGTCGCTTCCGTCCGTGAACCATTTGAGTCTGAATGGTCAGTTGAGCAAGAGTTAGCCGCCGAAGTGACGTTCGACACAAAAGGGTCGATGGAGTTTCATACTCCGTCGGCTCTTTTGTTTATGGTCTCAGAGTTGCCGAATGCAGATGTGCTCGCTGCCGAAGATATACCGGATTCGTTTCCGCTTTTGGGGAAGCAGCCTGGATTCGTTGAGTACGTGCAATCGAGGCAACCACAGATGATGCACACGCCATTGCAGAATAGCTGAGCCAGCTTTCGACTTCCTCGACTACGAAACACACCCCTTTGCCGTTCCGGCCCATGCTGGCTACGAAACCTCATTAACAGTTGGTCTTCCAATGCTCGCTCCACACGCTTCACGCCGATGATTAGACCAAGCGCAACCACGATGATTCGCATGGTAAGTATCGACCGCAGCCCGAAAAGCGCTTTACGCACTTCTTTGTTCGAGAGGATGAAGACAACAAAGACCAGTGTCCAAACCGCAATTGCAATCTCTCGATTGTTGAACCATTCCATGTACACAATCCTCCTATAATTTTGTCCCGCTTCTATTCTAATCTAGAATATATCAGTATTCGAACATTTGTCCGACATTTTGCTGTCAGAAAGCTGAAGTCGTAAAACTCAATTTCTGAATACGGAATACTTTGATATACTCTCCACAGAGAACCTGTCGCTCTGCACTCCACGCGACCACACCTCCCCACCTGTGCAGAGCGCCGAACCGTATGCAACACGACCCACACCTACCACCCCTCGGAGACACCTGGATGGACTTTAACGGCATTGCCAGCTTTATCTGGTCCGTGGCCGACCTGCTGCGGGGCGACTATAAGCAATCCGACTACGGCAAAATAATTTTGCCGTTTACGCTGCTGCGGCGGCTGGATGGCGTGCTGGCGCCGACCAAGGGGGCGGTGTTGGCGGAGAAGCGGAAGCGCGCGGGCGGCAAGGTGCCGCTCGACCACTTTTTGCGCCAGAAGGCCCAGCTGCCTTTCTACAACGCGAGCGAGCTGGACATGCAGCGGCTGCTCGACGACCCCGGAAATATCAAGCGCAATCTGGACAGCTACGTCGCGAGCTTTAGCCCCAACGTGCGCGACATCTTTGAGCGCTACGACTTTGGCGTGCAGATCGACCGGCTGGACGCGGCCAATCTGCTCTATCAGGTGGTGCAGCGCTTTGCGAGCGTGAACCTGCACCCGGAGGCCGTCGACAACGCGACGATGGGGCTGGTCTTTGAGGAGCTGATTCGCAAATTTGCCGAGCTCTCCAACGAGACAGCGGGAGAGCACTACACGCCGCGCGAGGTGATCCGCCTAATGGTCAACCTGCTCTTTGCGCCGGATGACGACGTGCTGAGCAAGCCGGGCGCGGTGCGCTCCGTCTACGACCCGGCGGCGGGCACGGGCGGCATGTTGAGCATTGCCGAGGAGCATCTGCACGCGCAGAATCCGCAGGCGCGGCTCAAGGCCTTTGGTCAGGAGCTAAATCCCGAATCCTTTGCCATCTGCAAGGCCGACATGCTGATCAAGGGGCAGGAGGTCGAGAACATTATTTTTGGCAACACGCTTTCGGACGACGGCCACGCGGGGCGGCACTTTGACTACATGCTCTCCAACCCGCCCTTTGGCGTGGAGTGGAAGAAGGTGCAGAAGGCCGTGCGTAAGGAGCACAAGGACAAGGGCCACGCCGGGCGCTTTGGGCCGGGCCTGCCGAGAGTCTCCGATGGGAGCCTGCTCTTTTTGATGCACCTGCTCTCGAAGATGCGTGATGAGCGCGAGGGGAGCCGCATTGCGATTGTGCTGAACGGGTCGCCGCTCTTTACGGGCGGGGCCGGGTCGGGTGAATCTGATATTCGCAAGTGGGTGATTGAGAACGACTGGCTGGAGGCCATCGTCGCGCTGCCGACCGATATGTTCTACAACACCGGCATTGCGACCTACATCTGGCTACTGACCAACCGCAAAGCGCCGGAACGCAAGAGCAAGATTCAGCTGATCAACGGCGTCGACTTTTACCAGAAGATGCGCAAGTCGCTGGGCAGCAAGCGCAAGGAGCTGGGCGACGCCGACATCGAGCGGCTGGTGCGGCTCTATGGCGACTTTGCCGCTGGCGAGCAGAGCAAAATCTTCGACAACCGGGACTTTGGCTTTGCCACCATCACCGTCGAGCGACCGCTGCGGCTGAATTTCCAGACGTCGCCGGAGCGACTGGAGAGGCTGGACGAGCAGACGCAGCTAAAAAAGCTGGGCGACGCGCTGGCGACGCTCAAGGCCGCACTGGGCGAACTGGACCCGAATCGGGTCTACCCAAACCGCAAAACTTTCCTGACCGACGTGCGCCGCGTGCTGGGCGAGCGCGACCTGAAGCTGACCGCCGCACAGACCAAGGCGCTGTGGCAGGCGCTGAGCGAGCGGGACGAAAATGCCGACATCTGCCGCGACAAGAAGGGCAATCCGGAGCCGGACACGAGCCTGCGCGACAGCGAGAACGTGCCGCTGAACGAAGACATTCACGTCTACTTCGAGCGCGAGGTGCGGCCCCACGTACCCGAGGCCTGGATCGATGAGAGCCGCACCAAAATCGGCTACGAGATTCCGTTCAACCGCCACTTCTACACCTACACGCCGCCGCGCCCGCTCGAGGAAATCGACGCGGATTTGGCCCAGCTCAGCCGCGAAATTATGACGCTGCTGGCCGACGTGGTGGACGACGAAGTCGCCGAGAAGAACGCGCTGCCCGTGCCGGAGCCGACCCAAAACGGTCGCCTTGACGAAACGCGCGCCACGGCTTACCATAACGGCAACGAAACTGCTGGCGCATGGGCGGACGACGTGTTCGAGCGCGCGCCGCAGGGAGAGTATGAACAGCGAGACGAATTGACATGAGCGAACAAATTGCCACCCACACCACTTTGGACGTGCCGCAGGACATTATGGAATCGGCGCGGTTGACGCCCGTTGAGGCGAAGCAAGAGTTAGCGCTTTCGCTTTATCAGCAGGGTAGACTTTCCACCGGGAAAGCGCGCGAACTGGCCGAAATGTCGCTCTGGCAATTTCGACAGCTGCTCGCCCTGTGCCAGATTCCTGCACACTACGATGAGGCTGATCTGTACGAGGATGTAGCCAATCTGCACGCCGTGGGCATGGTATAATGGCGCTGCCCGAAAGGAGCAATCTATGACGACTTATCGAAGAATTTACGAAAATGCTGCTGTTATTCCCATACCAGATGACCTGCGCAACCAGCGTCTTGAGGTGACCATTCGCGCGCTTGACGATGTGAACGGTCAGGAAGTTGACGTGCAGGCCGTGCAGCCGACCGATGAGAACGGCTGGCCGGTTGGCTTCTTCGAGGCGACGGCTGGCGCATGGGTCGGCGAGCCGCTGGAGCGCGCGCCGCAGGGTGAATACGAAACGCGACTGAGCTTTGACTAATGTGGCTGCTTGACACCAACGCTTGGGTTCGTTACCTCCAACACCGACCCTCCCCAGTTCAGGAACAGATGCGCGCCCATCGCCCCGACCAGATTTTGCTCTGCGACGTGGTGAAGATGGAGCTGTACTACGGCGCGTATAAAAGTCAGCGTGTCGAGAAGAACTTGGCGACACTGCAAACGATCTTCGCCCAGTTCAAATCGCTCCCCTTCGACGGCCAAGCCGCCCGCATCGCAGGCAACCTTCGCAGCGACCTCGCACAGCGCGGCACGCCCATCGGCCCCTACGACCTGCAAATTGCCGCCATTGCATTGGCCCACGGCGTGACGCTGGTGACGCACAACACGCGAGAATTTGGACGCGTGGACGGCCTTCAGCTAGAAGATTGGGAGGTGGCCGCGTGAGCTACCCGTGCTATGACAGCTATAAAGATTCGGGCGTCGAGTGGCTGGGCGAGATTCCGAGCCATTGGGACACAGAGCGCCTGAAATTTTCAACTCATCTGAGAAATGACAAAGTCGATGCCTCGGCCATCGACTTACCGTATATCGGATTGGAAAATATTCAGTCCGGGGTAGGGCGTCTGACCAACAACGACGAGGTAGTAGAAGCCACTGGTACAGCTAATCGTTTTTACAGTGACGACGTTCTTTTTGGAAAACTCCGTCCCTACTTGGCGAAGGTTTACCGCGCTGAAAACGATGGAATATGTAGCTCAGAACTTCTTGTACTTTCCGCGCGGACTGTCGTTCCTGCCTTTCTTCGTTACTATCTTCTTTCCGACGAATTTATCCAGATTGTTAACTCGTCGACTTATGGGGCCAAAATGCCGAGGGCCAGTTGGGACTTCATTGGCAACATGCCGTTGTCTCTACCACCCCTCGACGAGCAAACCGCCATCGCCGACTTCCTCGACCGCGAGACGGCCAAAATCGACGCGCTGATGGCCAAGCAGCAGGCGCTGATCGACCTGCTCGGCGAAAAGCGCCAAGCACTCATCTCCCACGCCGTCACCAAGGGGCTAAACCCGGACGCGCTGCTGCGCGACAGCGGGGTCGAGTGGCTGGGGGAGATTCCGGTGGGGTGGGAGGTGGTGAAGCTTGCTTTCGTTTCCCGAGTTTTCAACGGCTCGACGCCAAGTCGCTCGAACATGGATTACTGGACAGATGGTTCGATTGGATGGCTTGCGAGTGGAAAAGCAAACGACTACTACGTGACGACGCCATCTGAATATATTACTCAAGAAGCACAACAACAAACAGGGCTTACGGTTGCTCCAACTGGCTCCGTGATCATGGGAATGATTGGTCAAGGGAAAACCAGAGGCATGTCTGCCTACATTCAGATTCCTTCAACCATCAATCAGAATTTGGCAGCAATTATACCGACCACAAAACTAAATGGCCGTTTCTTGCATCACATTCTCATGCACATGTACGAGCCGATTCGTGAGTACGGGCGTGGCGGGAATCAGGAGGCACTGAACACAGAAATTGTCGCCTCGTTGCGAATACCCTTACCGCCAATGTTGGAGCAAGAAAAAATCGCCAATTTCGTAGATCGGCGAATTTCTGCAATTGCTGAACTTGTAGATAGAGCAAATATACAGATAGCCAAACTTAAAGAGCGCCGCACAGCACTGATTTCTGCTGCGGTGACAGGCAAAGTTGCTGTTCGATAGCGAGAATATTTATGGCACGCAGACTTGGGAACAGGGGCGAAAAAGCCCTTGCCAGATGGGCATCACAACTTGATATCACAATAAGCCCCCCTGATGAGGACTTGCATGGATGGGATTACTTGTTGGAGTTCCCCTTGGAGGTGTCAAATAGAGACCAATCTGAGGAAGGAAAGCCATTAGACAAAATGGCATCGCCACTGAAGTGCTGGATTCAAGTCAAATCGACTGACGGCCAGCCTGGTCGCTGGTCAGTGAAATTGAGTAACTGGCGCAAACTTATAAGAAATCCATATCCGGCTTTTTTCCTAATTTTAGAGTTTGACAATGAGAATGACTGTCAACGTGCATTTCTAGTACACATCGACAAGTTCTATATCGAGCGCGTTCAAAAACGGCTTCGCGGACTTAAGCCAGAGCAAAAGAGCAACCTTCACCACCATTACGTTGACTTTGTATATAGTGAACAAGATGCTCTGGCGTCGCTTGATGGGGAAGGGCTTACGAATGCAATCCTTGACCATGTTTCCACGAATTTGGAAAGCTACATAGAAGAAAAACGTCGGTTGGTTGATACGGTAGGATATGAAGATTACGGCGAGATGTCCCTCGAAATAAAGTTGCCAGATGAAAGCACCAATCCTATCGAGTATATTGGTGACCTTTCCATTGGTCTCATCTCGCACGTAGAGGCCTCAAAATTTGAGTTCAAGGACATTCGCTTCGGAATCAAAGCATTGAAACCGGCTTTAGTTCTTCGTGATGCTCAACTTTCCATGCCTGATTTGGAAGCACATGCGCAAAAGGCGACTGTCAGATTTTTTACGACAGATGATCAAGACGAACTTCGAGTAAGAACACAACTCTTTGTATCTAACGCGTTCGGTCCGGAACTAGCAGACCAATACGCAAAAATCCGCTTGCAAGCCCCATTTATCCAACTTACATCTGATTTCATTCGTGGCAAAGGTAGAATTAATTTTACTCTTCCTGGTTCGGAAAGTGTTCACCCATTGGAAGATTTGAGAGTAGTCGCTGAATTTATTCTCTTACTTCAAGAAGCATCAAAGAGAAACGTAGAGGTGAAGTCCGAATTGGAGTATGAGGGGGAAGTGTTTCCTGGAGGCGCAATTAACATCGATGCGAAATTCGATGACCCTTATGTGATCAATGCCGCTCGATCAATTTTCTTTGCTTGGCAAATCGCTAAACATTTTGATATTCAGCAAGAAATAGAAACGTCTATATTAGAATTGCTGCCGCAGAGTAGTGCGCTCGATCCTATTAGGCGAACACTCGACCATGTTCAAGCGAACTACCAATTAAAGACTACAGTGATGGATGCTGAGGGAGGAGAAGTTTTTATAAAGGAGTTGGTCTGCGCGCCTATTGTCTTAGCAGCGAAGCTGGGCCATTTTGTTGTTGCGCTCGGATACGCGGTGGTAGGAGGATTTAGAGTATTTAGCACTATCTCAGACCGTCAGATGCACCTGGAAGCAGAAATTAATCAAGTTGAAAGTATTGAACGAAAGCTTTTTCGAGATGAATCCAGCGTCCTAGATGTTACGAAAGCACAGTGCAGGCGCTTGGGGAAAATATATAGTTCTTCGCATATCGTTATATGGCCGAATGACATGGCTCTGATTGAAGGCGTAGCTGAGTAGATGTTCAAGTATAATACCTGACATTGAAGTATGACCGACAAACACCGCGAAATCCACTTTGAAACCGAACTCGTCGACCACTTGACCCGCCACGGCTGGCTCGAAGGCGACCCGAAGCACTACGACCGCGAGCGGGCGCTCTACCCGGAAGACCTCATCGGCTGGCTGCGCGAGTCGCAGCCGGAGGCATGGCGGAAGGCGGAGGCCAGCTACGGCGAGGGGGTCGAGGAGGCGCTGCTGGAGCGGGTGGTCAAGCTGCTGGAGCGGCGCGGCACGCTCGACCTGCTGCGCAACGGCTTCAAGGATCGCGGCACTCGCTTCGACCTCTGCCAGTTTCGGCCCGGCTTCAGCCTCAACTACGATCTCATCGAGCGCTACAGCCAGGTGCGCTGTCGCGTGGTGCGGCAGGTGCGCTACAGCCTGCACAACGAAAAGAGCCTCGACCTCGTTCTCTTCATCAACGGCCTCTCCGTCGCCACGCTCGAACTCAAAACCGACTTCACCCAGTCCGTCCACGACGCCATCCGCCAGTACAAGGTCGACCGACCGCCTAGAGACCCGCAAACGCGCCGCGAAGAGCCGCTGCTGGCCTTCAAACAGCGGGCACTCGTCCACTTCGCCGTCAGCACCGACGAAGTTCACATGACGACGCGGCTGGCGGGCAACGCCACGCGCTTTCTGCCCTTCAACCAGGGTCACGATGGCGCGGCGGGCAATCCCCCAAATCCGGAAGGCTACCGCACGTCGTACCTGTGGGAGACGGTCTTGCAGCGCGACAACTTTCTCGACATTGTGGGCCGCTTTGTTCACTTGGAGAGCAAGGAGGAGGAAGACGCACGCGGTCGCAAGGTCAGCAAGGAGGCGCTGATTTTTCCGCGTTTCCACCAGTGGCAGGCGGTGACGCGGCTGCTGGAGCGGGTGCAGGTCGAGGGGGCGGGGCAGAAATATCTGATTCAGCACTCAGCGGGGTCGGGCAAATCGAACTCGATTGCGTGGCTGGCGCACCAGCTTTCCAGCCTGCACAACGCGCGCAACGAGAAGATTTTCGACAGCATCATCGTCGTCACCGACCGCACCGTGCTCGACGACCAGCTGCAGGAGACCATCTACCAGTTTGACCACAAGCAGGGCGTGGTCGAACGCATTTCGAGGGAGGCGGGCGGCGTCAAGTCGCAGCAGCTGACCGCCGCGCTGGTCGAGCGCAAGCCCATCATTATCGTTACGATCCAGACCTTCCCCTTTGTGCTGGAGGCGATTCGGGCGCAGGTTTCGCTGCGCGAGCGCGCCTTTGCCGTGATTGCCGACGAAGCGCACTCGTCACAGAGCGGGGCCACGGCGGGTAAGCTCAAGCAGGTGCTCACCGGCCAGCAGCTTGACCCGGATGAGGAGATTGACGCTGAGGATGTGCTGGTCGCCACCGTCGAGGCGCGTCAGCAGCCGGGCAACATCAGCTTCTTCGCCTTCACCGCCACGCCCAAGCACAAGACCATCGAACTCTTTGGCCGCGTCCCCGATCCGTCGCGTCCGCCTTCGGAGTTCAACAAGCCCGAAGCCTTCCACGTCTACTCCATGCAGCAGGCTATCGAGGAAGGCTTCATCCTCGACGTGCTCCAGAACTACACGCCCTATCAGCTGGCCTATCGGCTGGCGCAGGCGGGGCAGGCAATCCAGCGCGAGATGAGCGAGCGCGAGATCGACAAGTCGCAGGGGCTGAAGCAGCTGGCGCGCTGGGTGCGGCTGCATGATCACAACATCAGCCAGAAGGTGCAGATTGTCATCGAGCACTTCCGCGCCAACATCGCCCACCTGCTCAACGGGCGCGCCAAGGCGATGGTCGTGACCGGCTCGCGCAAGGAGGCCGTGCGCTACAAGCTGGCGATGGACCGGTACATCCGCGAGCAGGGCTACGACGACGTGGGCACGCTCGTCGCCTTTTCGGGCGAGGTCAAGGATGACGAGAGCGGGCCACACCCTTTTACCGAAGCCAATATGAATACAGACGTGCGCGGTCGAGACCTGCGGCAGGTCTTTGACACCGATGCCTATCAGGTGCTGATTGTCGCCAACAAATTTCAGACCGGCTTTGACCAGCCGCTGCTCTGCGCCATGTATGTGGACAAGAAGCTCTCCGGCGTCACTGCCGTGCAGACGCTGTCGCGGCTCAACCGCACCGCGCCGAACAAAACCCACGTCTACGTGCTCGACTTTGTCAACGAGCCGGACGAGATTTTTGCCGCCTTTGCCCCCTACTACCGCACCGCCGCCCTCAGCAACGTCTCCGACCCCAACCTCGTCCACGACCTGCAGGCCAAGCTCGACGACGAGCGCCTCTACACCGACGCCGAGGTCGACGCCTTTGCCCGCGCCTACTTCGACCCGCGCGGCAAGCAGGGCGACCTGCAGGCGCACATCGCCCCCGCCGTGGACCGCTACCGCGAGCGCCGTCGCGCCGCGGAGGAGGCCAACGACCAGACCGACCTCGACGCGCTCGACATTTTGCGCAAGGACCTGGGCAGCTTCGTCCGTGCCTACGAATTCCTCTCGCAGATCATCGACTACGGCGACACCGAACTCGAAAAGCGCTACGTCTTCTACAAGCACCTCCTGCCCTGGCTGCGCCAGGAGCGCCGCCACGACCCCATCGACCTCTCCAGCGTCGACCTCACCCACTACCGCCTCACCGACCTCGGCAAGCGCCACATCCACCTCGCCAAAGAGCGTGGCACGGACTACACCCTCGTCCCCATGACGGCCACCGGCACCGCCAGCCCCCACGAGCCGGAGTTCACCTTCCTATCGCAGCTCATCGCGCAGATGAACGACCTCTTCGCGGGCGAGCTATCCGACGCCGACTTGGTCCACTACGCCACCCACATCCGCGACAAAATGTTGGAGGACGAAACGCTGGCCCAGCAGGCCGCGACCAACACGAAGGAGCAGTTCGCGCTGGGCGACTTCCCGTCGCGCTTTGTCGAGACGGTGATTGGTGGGTTGGACAGCTACCAGGAGATGGCCGAGCAGGTGTTGACGCAAGAGCGAACCAGGGAGCGGTTCGAGTCGATGATGTTGGAGATGGTGTATGAGGGGTTCAAGCGGATGCAGGGGGAGGGCACGGAAAATACGTCTAGGCAACAGCAGTGTTAACGGTTAAATCTCCTTGTCATATGCTCAAATTATGAACGTTCTCCGAATGAGAAAGACAACGGTCTCAATTAGAGAAAGTACTAAACTGCCACACCGATTGGTACAGTAACTATTACTATGATTAGCAGCGTCTTCGCACAACCTCTAGAAGCTCGGAGTACCGTAAGATCGCATATGTTAAAGCGCTTAGGCCATTTCAAAGAATTAACTACCCGCGAGAAGTGACGGTCACGCCCGCACCGTTCATTTGACTGCTGCCTGGCAGAGGGCCGCGTCAGTCACCTCGGCTGTCTATCGGAGTGTTTAATTTCTTGAAGGGGGCTAGTACTGTAAGTCCCGAGAGTAGAAAAGGCGCTATTGAAACCATCCATATGATATGCGAAGTACAGTGCCAGCATTAAGAATAGAATAGCCTCTGAGCGCACCTTTGCTTGGTTTGCCCGCTATCGCCGTCTCAGCAAAGACTACGAGCACCGCACAAGTAGCTTCGACCCGTATGTTGATCTTATCTGGGTTACGTCCCAATCGGTACGACTTCACCCGCTATGACTTGATCACCTGAGCTTGGTAGGAAACTGGGCTTTACCCATCAGCGGCGGCGCTGCACGAACCGCCTGCTTGTTTGCGCCGTACTAGCTTCAGCAAGACTGCCGCGTGAGCTCAGTCGACGTTCAGCCGGTGGTCATCAATGCGTTGGCGACCACAGACCTTTAGCAGGGCGGGCTCGCATCAGGAATCGCCGGTCTCAGGCAACTTTTGCATTCTCTGGATTTCCGGCCCAGAACCTATCCATGCTTGCCACCGTCTTCGCCAGCTTTTCCCAGTGGGGCAGGCCGCACGTATGCGGAATGCGCTCGGCCTGCCAGTGCGGGTTGCTCGCCAGCAGCTGGGGCAAGTCGCTGAAGTCGACGTAAGGGTCCTGATCATAGAGCACAAGCGTGGGCACGGCCAGCTGTTTGTAGAGCGTGGTGCGGATGTCGCCGGTAAAAAGGCGACCGCTCAAGAAGTGTAGCGGTACATTCTTGGCCCCGGGCTGGTGCGCCGTGCGATAGCTGTAGTCCATCAGCGCCTGCGGCGGCGACTCCGTAAAGCTTTGGCTGAGGAAGTAGCGAATGCTGGGCCGCGAGGCAATCAAGTCGTAGAGCGCTTGTGCCCAGAGCGGATTGCTCAACAGGCGATATGCGCGGTTGCTTCCGTCGCGTCGGCTGGTGCGTTCGGTGTTGCCTTCGTTGCCCTCGCCCGTGAAGCCGGTTGGCGAAAGGAAGACCAGCGAGCGGAAGCGGTTGGGCTGCGCCACCGCAGCGCGGGCGACAAACTCGCAGCTTAGCGAGAGCGCCACCACGTCCGGCGCTTTGCTTGCCGTCTCTCCCGCCGCCTCCCCCACAACCTGTTCTACAAACTCTGCGATCACGTCGGCAAAGAGCTGCGGCGTGTAACGGCGGGGCGAGCGATCCGAAAAGCCGTAGCCCGGTAGCTCCAGCGCATAGATGGGGCGCTGGCCGCGGTAGTGGTCAAAGAGCGGCTGCATCTCGATCGCACTGGCCGCCGCGTTGATGCTGTGCACCAGCACGAGGGGCGTGCCCTGCGCTGCCTCATCCACGTAGTAGTTGAGCCGCCCCGCCCGCGTTGAATCCAAATACCGCGTCGGCGCATTTAGGGCGGCGGGCAAGACCATTTGGTGGTCGACGCCGAAGCGGCTGTACAGGCTCCAGCCCGCCAGCGCCCCAAAGCCAGCGATGGCAACCCCTTTGGCCGCGCTGGTTAAAAGCTGTTTGAACACTCGATTCTCCTATTTTTAGCGGCTATCCAAGAGTCAGCGCCTTCGACACCGCCTCCAGGAAAAAGTAATCGCCCCACATCACGCTTTCGTCCACGCCCAGCCCCTTGCGCTCGTGATAGCTGCCGTGTAGCAAAATCCCCTCCCAGCCCGGTGTCTCTACAGCGAGAAATTCCGGCTCGGTAAGCGTGTCCAGGATTTGCAGCGCGTACTCGTGGAAAAGCCGGGCGCGCAGCGGATCGCCCGTCAGCTGCGCAAGCTGGAGCAGGCCGCTGGCGGCAATGGCAGCGGCGGAGCTTTCATAGGGAACGCCGGGCTCGGGCTCGCGCCAGTCGTTGGGCGGAACGCCGTGGGGCGGCGTGTGGGCGATGTAGTAAGCGGCGCAATCTTCCGCCGTGGCAAGAAAGCGCGCATCTTGCGTGTAGCCATATGCAGTGCCAAAACCGTAGAGCGCCCACGCCAGCCCCCGCGCCCACGACGAATCGTCGCGCCAGCCTTGGTGCGTGCTCTGGCGCAGAAACTCGCCGGTTTCGGTGTCGAAAATCCCCTCGTGCGAGGTGCTGCCGTCGCCGCGCAAGAGATAGCGACGGGTCGTCTCGCAGTGGCGCGTGGCGGTGTTGAGCAGGGCGGCGTCGCCCGTCTGCTGCGCCGTGTAGAAGATGAGGCCGACGTTCATCATAATGTCGATAAAGCAGCTTTGTGGCCCAATGAACGAGGGCAGATACGCACCTGGCTCCCGAAAGCGCGAGGCCGCCGTTCGCCCCGCTTCCAGAACGACCTGCTGGATCGCGGGCTCCGCCTTGTGATCATACCAGCGCTTCCACGTTGACATAAAGATAAATCCCAAATCGTGCACCGCGTCATCCGTCTTGCGGTGCTCGACCAAACGCGAGTAGTGGATGGCGCGCTCGCCCCAGTCGGCGTCGCCGGTGTGATCAAAGAGCAGCCAGAGCTGACCGCCCAGGAAGCCCTCACACCAGTTCGTCCACGCCTCGCCGTCGTGTCGCCACTTGCCGTTAGCGGTGTACATCGGAAAAAAGTCGGGGTGCGTGTTGGTGAGATGGCGGAGCTGTTGAGCCGCGAAGTCGAAGGTGCGTCGGAGTTTTTTTGTGAGATGTTGGGTGTTCATAATGTAACGCGAAGCGCTGTTTCTCCCCCTCTTGGTTAACGACAGTTGATTGGACAGACCGACAAAGTTGGCCGACGATGAAGACGCGAAGCAGCGCTTCGCATCACGTCCCGGTCCACACCGGCGGCCGTTTCTCGCGAAAGGCCGCCGTCCCCTCGCGGCCGTCCGCCGTGGAGCCCAGCAACCCACCCGCCAGCGCCTCCAGCGCCAGGGCCGCGCTGCTATCCTGCCCGTCGACCAGCTGCTTGGCCACCTGCACCGCCACCGGCGCATTCCCCGCAATCTGCTCGGCCACTTCCCGCGCCCGCGACATCAAGCCTTCGCCCGCCACCACTTCATTAACCAAGCCCCACGTCACTGCCTGCTCCGCCCGCACTGGCTCGCCCGTAAAAATCATCTGCTTGGCCCGCGCCGGTCCGATTAGCGCGGGCAGCCGCTGCGTCCCCGCCCAGCCGGGAACCGTCGCCAGCTTGACTTCGGGCAGGGCGAGCCGCGTGCCCGCGGCGGCAATGCGCAGATCGGCGGCCAGTGCCAGCTCCAATCCGCCGCCGTACGCGTAGCCGTGCAGCGCCGCAATCGTCGGCTGGCGCAGCCGGGCCACGCGCTCGAAGACGCGCTGCCCGCGCACAATCCACTCCCGCCACATCGCCAGCGGCTCCAGCGCCGACCACGCGTGCACGTCTGCGCCCACGCAAAAAGCCCGCTCGCCCGCCCCCGCCAGCACCACAACGCGGCAGTCGGTATCGGCCTCGATTTCATCGGCGGCGTCGACCAGCCCGTCCAGCATATCGACGGTGAGCGCGTTGAGCTTGCCGGGCCGGTTGAGGGTGAGGGTGGCGAGAGAGCCGCCGGCACCGAGCTGCTCGAAGGTGAGTTGAATGTGGTTGGTCACGCAGTGGATTTCTCTGTAGTGTGGGGAGATAGATAACGGCACTGCCCCCGGCTTGAACCACCGTGGCGAGTCAGAAGTATCCGAGTGATTAAAACAAAATGAGAAGTTAGGGGCGTTTGGTGGCTGCGGCCCAGGAAGCGCGATCAATTCGTCCGTTGGTTGTCGCGACAACACCAAGCTGTTGAGCGCTTGCAACAGCGGCATCCGTCCATTCCTTGCCGCCGACGATACCAAGCGCATTAAAACCAATCCGGCGCAGAATTTCGCTTCGCGCGGCGGCCCGTTTAACGTCGTGCTCCTCCGCAAGTGACTCGTAAAGCTGGTCGGCAATTTTGCCCGTAATGTCGTGACCATTCTTTATGTGCAAACCAAACAAACTGGCAGCTTTGCGTCGATATTTGTTGCCCAACACGAGGTCTTCAAGCTCTCGAACGGTAGACATTGTGCACCTCCAAAAGACGAAACGACAATGATTGGGCGGATGTGAGTATAGTAATTGTTTGTGTAACGAATGTCAAACAAATTCAAAATTTATGCGTCGCCCAGCCGCGCTACCAGCTGCTCCGCCGCGCGCAGGCAGAGCGCGCCAATCGTCAGCGTCGGATTGATGCCGGGGCACGACGGGAACGCCGCGCCGCTAAAGACGTAAAGCCCCGGCGTGTCGTGAACCTGCAAATCCACGTCGACGACCGAACTCGCTGGCTCTTCTCCCATGCGGCAGCCACCGAGATCGTGGCTGCTGCCCACGCCCGTAAAGCGCGGCCCGCGCCACGTCTGCGTCGCGCCCAGGCCGCGCAGGATGGACTCGGCCCGCGTCTCCATCCAGTCGGCGAGCCGCTGCTCGTTGGCGCGCATGTCGTAGGTGATGCGCAGCACGGGCAGGTCCAGGCCGCTGCGGTCGCGGTGCGTTGGGTCGAGCGACAGGAAATTCGTGCGGTAGGGCAGCGTGTCCGGCTGGATGCGGACGACGGCGAGGTGCTGCCAATTTTGCAGGTGACGCTTGTACGCCGCGCCCCAGCTCGGCACCTCCGGCGGCAAGGCCTCGCGGCTGATTTGCAGCGGCAAAAACTGCTGCTCCGCGCCCAGCGTTGCCCCGCCGATAAAGCCCTGCGCCACCGAGTCAAAGTCGTCGGCCAGAAAATCGTCCAGGATGACGCCCTGTGCGGCGGGTCCGGTGTGGCGGTTCCAAATTTCATCCGGCGTCAAGCCATCGACGTGGGCGAACATCTTGGTCATAAAATGCTGGCCGACCTGCCCCGCATTGTTGCCCAATCCGTTTGGGTGTTTCGCGTCGCCGGAGAGCAGCAGAAGACGCACGTTCTCAAACGAGTAGGCCGCCAGAATCACCGTGCGCGCAAGCTGCTCCTGCCGCCGACCCAGCGCGTCAATGTAGGACACGCCACGCGTGTGGCCCTCTGCATCGGTCAAAACTTCAAGCACGCGACAGCCCGTGCGCAGCGTGAGGTTGCCCGTCGCCAAGGCTCGCGGCACGTGGGTGAGGCCGGGATGCCACTTGGCGTTGTTAAAGGAGCCAAAGCCGTTGCTCCACGCCGTGTACGTCGTCGCCGGGCGACCGTCGTACGCCTCCGTGTTGACGCCCACCGGAACCATGTAGGGTTGGTAGCCCATCTTTTTGGCGACTTCGCTAAATGCGTTGCCCATGCGAAAGGGGCGCATGGCGGGCATGGGCAGGCCGCGGCTGCGCGGCACGTTGGGCGACGTCTCGTCTCCCGCCACGCCGATTTCCCACTCCAGCCGCGTGTAGTACGGCTCCAGTTCGGCATAGCTCACGGGCCAGTCGACCAGCGTGCTGTCGTCCGGCAGCGCATCGCGGCCCCAGCGCTCGGCGATGCGGCTGAGCGGGCGGAAGTGGTGCGGGTGGAAGCGGCGCAGCCACGCGCCGTAGTGAATCACCGAACCGCCGACGGAGTTCATCATGCGGCCCAGCGAGAAGGTTGCGGGCTCGGTTGGCTCGCCCGCATTGCGCTGCCAGCGCGGCGACTCACCCGCAAATTTTGGCCCCATCGAGGCACGCGCGTAGTAAGCGTGACCGAGCTCGTCCGGCAAAAAGTCGCGTCGCGTGCGGTACGGCCCCGCCTCCAGCCCGACGACCTTTAACCCCGCCTCGGCCAAAATCGGCGCGATCAGCCCGCCCATTGCACCCACGCCCACCATCACCACGTCGCACGGCCCTTCCGGTGACTTTGCCCCCGCGTCGGGGTCAAAATGCTCGTGCTCGGCGGGCGAGGCGGCAGCGTCAACCCGGGGCGAGGCAAGCGCGGCCCGCACGTCCGCCAGCGACTGAATCACGCCGCCTTTGGTGACCGGCTCGGCGCGCAGATTTTCTTCGGCGGAATTCTCCAGCCAAACGCCGGGGTGGCCCAGCACGCGCCAGCCCAGCTTGTCGCGATTGCCGCCGTAGAGCGGGTCGGCAAAAAGGCCCTCCTGCAGGTGAGCGCGCAGCAGGGCAAAAAATGCCTGCTGCGGCGGCGCGTGGAAGTTGGGCAGGTTGCCCTGTTCGAGGTCGCGGAGAAGCGCATCCTGCTGCGCGGCGTTGCAGTCGGCAAAGTGTGTATCGTAGCGCGCGCGGGCGACGCGGTCAATCGCGGCGAGGCCGAGGCGGTAGCTCTCCTCATGCTCGCGGTAAGCGTCGGCCAGCGCCCGGTCAACGTAGGTGACAACGCCGATCTCCGTCGCGCCGGGGTGCTCTTCGTCAGCCGGAAAAAGGCGCTCGAAGAGGGCGGCGGCGGTCGCGGCCTCGTGGGGGTTGAGGGTGAGGGTTGGGGTTGTCATTTTGACTGTAGGGGAAATCTGTTTGACATCAACGAACAACGACTGTCGAGCTGAAGAAGGGCAAGTCTGTCATGCTCGCGAAGGCGGGCATCCATGCTAGATCAACCGTGGATTCCTGCTGAAGTTTATCCCTGCGGAGGCGGGGGCAGGAATGACAAGTTTTGACAATTCCGCTGACTTTCGATGTCTCGTCGGTCGAATCGCGACAAATCAGGGCCGAAACAGCGCGCCCTCCATCTCCACCAGCGACTCGCTCACGCGCAGCGGAAAGCCAGCCCGCTCCAGCACGTCCCGCTTCAAATCGACGCCCGGCGCAACTTCGGTCACGGTCAGCCCGTCCGGCAGGAGGCGCAGCACGCAGCGCTCGGTGACGTAGGTGACGCGCTGGCCCTTGCGCAGCGCTTCGTCGCCGGAAAAGGTGATGTGCTCGACGGCGCTCACCAGCTTGTTAACCTTGCCCTCGCGCTCGATGGTCAGGCGACCGTCGCCCACCGCCAGCTTGAGGCCGCCCGCGGTGAAAAATCCGCTGAAGACCAGGTGCTTCGCCGCGGCCGTAATGTCGATGAAGCCGCCGACGCCCGCCGTGACGTGGGGGCGGGCGGCGAGGCGCGAGACGTTGACGTTGCCGCGCCGGTCAATCTGCATAAAGGAGAGCAGCGAGCGGTCAAAGCCGCCGCCCTGGAAGTAAGTAAACTGGTCTGGCGAGGCGACGATGGCCTGTGGGTTGGCGGCACAGCCAAATTGAAAGTCCGTCAGCGGCAGGCCGCCGACTGCGCCCTGCTCGATCACCCAGGTAACTTCGCCATTGCGTCCCTGCTCATGCAAAATCTGCGGCACGAGCGCCGAAATGCCAAAGCCCAGGTTGACGGCCTCGCCCGCGTGCAGCTCGGCGGCGGCGCGTCGCGCAATCACCTTCTCCGGCCCAAACGGCACGGGCTCGACGTCGCCCAGCGGCCGCTGAATTTCGCCGCTGATGGCTGGGTCGTAGAGCGTCTGCGTCGTCTGCGTCTGGTTGGGGTCGAGCACAATGTGATCGACCAGCACGCCGGGCACGCGCACCTGCTGCGGCGGCATCGAGCCCGCCGCCACCACGCGCTTGACCTGCGCGATGACGAGGCCGCCGTTGTTGCGCGCCGCGACGGCCTGGTCGTAGACGCCAAGATAGCCGCCCTCGTGCTCCATTGAGAGATTGCCCTGCTCGTCTGCCGTCGTCGCGCGGATAATCGCCACGTCGATGGGGATGGCCCGCAGGTAGAGCCACGTGTCGCTGTCGAAGTCTACGCGCTGGACGATGTTTTCGGTGGTGCACTCGTTCATGCGCCCGCCGAGCTGCTCCGGGTCGACAAACGTGCCCATGCCGACCTTGGTGAGCACGCCCGGTCGTTTGGC
Organism: Caldilineaceae bacterium; assembly: GCA_965213535.1. Lineage (GTDB taxonomy): Bacteria > Chloroflexota > Anaerolineae > Caldilineales > Caldilineaceae > JBCCFC01. Next base: position 1,894,081 of record OZ243888.1, on the reverse strand, counting down.
CGCGGCCTCGCGGTGCAGGTGAAAGAGCAGCCCGCTGGGGATGTTGTAGGCCTCGACGCGATTTTCATAAATCATCTGCCAGATTTTGGGCGAGGGCATCGATGACGGGCCGCTGGGGTACGAACCCGCAATGATGCGCTGGAGCAGGCCGTCCTGCGCCAGGTGGTCGACGCCGTCGATGCCGTACATGTCGCCGGCGGCGATGGGGTGGAGGGTGGTGAGGCCGCGCGGGTGGCCGTCACGCTGGAAGCGCTCGCCGATGGCGCGCAGCATGGCATCTGGGCAGCCCAGCCCACTGGACGAGCTGATGGAGACGACGGCACGGTCGGGAATGAGGGCGGCGGCTTGGTCGAGCGAGAGCTGTTTGGACACGGTCATAGTGGCTGCTGTTGAGAATGGGGTAGACGTTTGGTGGGGTAGTTTAGGACGAGCCTAAAGGTCTGTCAAGCTGAGCAAAAGCGAAGCAGCAATTCCAAACTTAGCTGGTGGATCGGGCGGATTGGGCGGATGAGGACGGATTTTAGTTCAGCAACGGTCTTTTGCATCCGCGCCAATCCGCTCAATCTGCTCAATCCGCTAGAAATTCTGCTATATTTAGAATCCCTCTCCTTGATAGATTGTGTCTGCGGGAACGATCTGCTAAACTTTACCGTTGTTTCCTTGTACCTATGCAGCAATTCATGACCGGTCATTCGATCAACGCCAACATAATTTTCCCAAGCGAAAGGATTTCCCTCCAATGGCGTATATGCGCAAAGTTTTAACAATCGCCAGCCTGCTGCTCGTCGTCGCGCTTGCAAGCGGCTGCCAGATTGTAACGTTGGAACCCTACGAGCCGCCTGCCGAGGCCGAAGGCACGCTTCCCCCCTCGCCGATCGAGGAGGCGGCGGACGATTCAATTCTGGGCATCGCTCGCGACACGCCCGAACTGGGCACGCTGGTGGCTGCCCTGGCCGCCACCGATCTGCCGCAGACGCTGGCGGGCGAGGGCCCCTTCACCGTCTTTGCCCCGGTAGACAGCGCTTTTGACGAAATCGATGTCGCGCTGCTGCTGGATGATCCCGATGCCCTGCAAAGCGTGCTGGAGGGCCATCTGGTTGTGGATGCGGTTGACGTGGAGACGCTGCTCAATATCAGCGGTGCGCTGACCTTTACCGGCAACGAAGTTGTGGTGGCGCAGGACAGCAGCGGCGACGTGTACGTCAACAACGCCCTGGTGACCACCGCCAACATCACCGCCACCAACGGCATCATCCACCTGATCGACAGCGTGATCGATCCGACCGCGCTGCCCCCCGTTACCGCCGAAGCCATCGAAGTCGAAGCGGCGGAGACGCTGACGGAGACGGCAATCGTAACGGGCACGGAGGCAGCGACGGACACAGAGGCAGTGACGGGCACGGAGGCCGCAACGGATGCGGACGCGTTGTCCGACACCAGCATCATCGTCGACGAAATTGTGGTGGACGTGCAGGAGGCGATTTCGGCTACGGATGCCGTGACGGCCGCCGAAACGATAACCGAAACGATGGTTGATACGGCGACAGACGTGATGACGGAAACGGAAGAAATGACGGGCGTAAATACAATCACCGATTCGGATGTTGTGACCGATTCGGAGGTGGCGACCGGAACCGTTGAATCCGCCACGGATGAAGCGGTGGGTGAGACGGTGGTGGACGACACGGACGGCCTGGACGTAGTGGAAATTGTGGCCGTGACGGAAGGGCTTGGCGCGCTGACGCAGGCGCTGGTGGCCACCGAGCTGAACGACATATTGCGCCAGCCCGGCCCCTTCACCATCTTTGCGCCCACCGATGCCGCCTTTGCGGCCCTGCCCGAAGGCGCGCTCGACGCCCTGCTCGCCGATCCAGACGCGCTGGAGGCGGCGCTCAACTACCACCTCGTTGTGGATGCGGTGGATGCGGAGACGCTGGTCGGCTACGGCGCTGCGTTTACCTTTACCGGCGACACGGTCACCATTACTCAGACTTCTGACGGCACGGTGCTGATCAACGACGCGATCGTGATTGCCGCCGACATCGAGGCGAGCAACGGCATCGTCCACGTAATCGATACGGTGCTCCTGCCGCCGCAGTAGGCGAGCTGACGGGACAGACTGACCACAAAAAAAGCTCCGCCAGCTGGCGGAGCTTTTTTTGTTGCGCAATCTACTGCGTTACATCTGCGTCACGGGCCGCGGCGCGTCGAACGTCACGTTGACGTGCAGCTTGCCCAGATCGAAGTGGAACAGGCTGCGCTCGGCGCGGTTGACGCGTTCGGCGCGGTTCGCACGGTTGGTGCGGACAATCTGGTTAGCGCGGCGGCGCTGTTCGGCTTCGCGCAGCATTTCGCTGTGGCGACTTTGCGCCAGCTGCATGGTTAACATATCCATTACTTTTTCTCCAAACTACTTTCTAGTTAAAATTTTGTTTTTTCGGTGCAAATACAAATTTACACCGACTTCCACGGCATCACAGCTAGTGCGTTACCGAAGGTTTAGCTTACCATCTTGCAGTTACAGATGAAATACAAAATGGTAGTGTCGGCGTGTATAGAAAAGATAGAGTTGTGTGCTCGCCCAAGCTAAAGTGCGTGCAAAATGAAAACAAGAGTTCGCGGCCTAAGTGACTGTCACTGTCCATAGCCGGACAGCTTTACCCCATTTTGTCTGGACAGTGACTGTCACTGGCTCCTCAAACTCCTGTTCTCGACGCAACTTTACTTTAGGCCAGAAAAATAGTAGATGGGTCGAGTTTGATCACGTCGCCGGCACGCTCATCGCTGCCATACGCACTTATATGTTGGTTTTGCTGCCTCTGTAAACAATTGGGTATGTAGTGAGTTGGCCCGACCAGCGCCAACCGGCTTTGGCCGGTTTTCCCCAGGCAAGCTGGTGGGCTTTAGCCACTAGTGGCTAAAGCCCGCGAAACTGCCCAGCCATCTGCACCGCACTTTATTAAGGAAAGCGGCGGCGGGCGCGCTCCAGCTCGATGGCGCGAGCGGTGAAGCGGTAGAGCTTGGCCGGGCGGTGGCCGCCTTGACGCACGTCGCCCGTCTCCTCCAGCACGGGAGCGCCCTCGGTGCGCGTGGCAAGCATTTTGCGCCGAAAGTTGCGCTTGTCCAGCGTCTCGCCGAGCACGGCTTCGTAGACGCGCTGCAGCTCGGAGAGCGTAAAGCGGCGCGGCAGCAGCAAAAAGCCCAGCGCCGTCCACTCCAGCTTCCAGCGCAGCCGACGCAGCGCATAGCGCACGATATCGTCGTGATCAAAGGCCAGCGCGGGCAGACTGTCAACGCAGCACCAGCGCGCGTCGCTGGCGTCGTCGCCGCCCTGCACGGCAATCTGGTCGACGCGATCCACCGAGAGCAGGGCAAAGTAGGCCACGGACACCGTGCGACCGCGCGGGTCGCGGCCCGGATCACCAAAGGTGTAGAGCTGCTCGATGTAAAAGTCATCGCTCATCTCGTCGACGCCCGTCTCCTCGGCCAGCTCGCGCCGCGCCGTCTCCTCCAGCGTCTCGCCCATCTTGGCAAAGCCACCGGGCAGCGCCCACTGCCCGGCAAAGGGCTCGCCCCGCCGCTGCACCAGCAGCACGCGAAGCTCATTCTCCGCAAAGGTAAATAAAATCACGTCCGTGGTGAGGGCGGGGCGGGGGTAGGCATAGGTGTGGGTGCGGGAGTCGGCATCGGTCGACATAGGGGCTTTCTAACTCGTTAGCTTATTGCTGGGCTTGTTATGCTAATTATGTGTGTAAGCTACACAAATCGTTGGCTGCGTCGACCCCACCCCCCAGCCCCTCCCCGCGCGCGGGGAGGGGGCTTATGAGGCTTCATTGATAACGAACCCGCGCTGAGGGGGTGGGGTCGAATGCTCGACAGCAGCAGGAGTACCGCTTCGTGCACTTTACTCACGCAGTTGATATTGTCTGAACTTATTGTCTGCATGACACATTGCGCTGTGCCCTAATCCTAGAGGGATGGGGCGCGTTTGTCAAACAAAATGTTTCGCGGATGGGGGCTTTCGTGATAGATTTCTGCCAAGGCAGGGAGCATCACGCTTGGGCGAGGGCGTAGAGCACGCGGTGTTGGCGCTCCGCCTGATGGGGCGAGAGGGGGACAAGTGGGGTGCGCGCAAAACAGCGCCGCGCCTCTCCAGCCTCAATGGCGGCGGGCAGCGGGCGCAGCGCGCCATACGAAGCGCGCTGGAGCAGCGCCGCCAGCCGGGGTTGCCGCTCCAGCAGCTTCGACAGCGGCGTGTGGCTGAGCACAAAATGCCGCAGCCCCAGCACCAGCTGCTGCCGTTGCGAGCGCTCTTCGTCCGCAAAGGCGCCAAAGAGCTGCACGCTGCGGAATCCGGCGTTGGCCAGCAACGTTGCCAGGGTGGCGGCGCTGGGGTAGTGGGTGGTGAGCGCGCCGGGCACAAAGGCGGGCCACTGCGGATTGCTCGTGCCCAATAGCAGCATTCCGTTGGTTGCCAGCACGCGACGGGCATCGGCCAGAAAGGCGGCGGGCCGGGCCAAATAGTAGACGGCCTCAAAGCAGAGCACCACATCAAAGCTGCCGCCGGCAAAGGGCAGCCGCTGCGCGTCGGCACGGACCAAGTCGCTGTTGGGCTGGTGGGAACGGAGTGCGCCAAATGAAGATTGCGCGTAGTCAAACGAAGTCAGGTAATCGGCGACGGTGCGCAGAGCGGACAGGCCCAGCCCCGTCCCGCACGCTGCTTCGAGCACGCGTCGCCCCCCGGCATGGTGAAGCGCCAGCCCGTAGCGATGGTGCAGCCGCGCCCATTGCTCATCGTTTACCGGCGTGCCGGGTTGTTCGGTAATGTTGGTGTAGTCGTATTGCATATGTCTTTTTTTAAGGATCAACCGGCCCCAATTGATGCTGGTGTAGCCGATGCTGGTATAGCCGATGCTGGTATAGCCGATGCTGGTATAGCCGACGCTGGTACAGCCGACGCCAGTATAGCCCATCCGAGCGCCGAAGCGCATATCAAGCCGCGCCGCTCGTGGCGCGGCCTGTGGCAGCCGTTAATCTTTGCCCTGACGCTGCTCTTTATCGCGCTCTGGCTGCGCAGCCAGTGGCCCGCCCTGCGCGCCTACCCATGGCGGCTGGACGGGCGCTGGCTCACTCTCTCAATCGTGCTGCTGCTGGCGACGTGGTCGCTCGAAGTCGGCATCTGGCGACACCTGCTCGGCGTGGTCAGCCGACCCGTGCCCTATCCGACCGCCTGGCGCATCTGGTTTCTGAGCACGCTCACGCGCTACATCCCCGGCAACGTCTGGCAGCCGCTGACGATGACGCTGCACTGCCGCCGCCTGGGCGTTGCCCCGGAGGCGACGGTCGCCAGCATGGTGCTCTATCTTGCGGTCTCGATGTTGGCCGTCGTACCGATTGGCACGGGTTATTTTTTGTGGAGCGGCAACTGGGGGCTGTTTGGCGTGGTGCTGGGCGAGGGTGTCGAGCGCGGCGTGGTGATTCTGCTGATCGCGGCGCTTCTACCCGTAATCGCCTTTGCCGCACGGCCGGGCTGGCTGCTGGGCGTGATCAACTGGGTGCTGCGGCTCGTGAAGCGGCCCGCGCTGACGGTCAGGCTGGGGGCAGTGGAGTTTCTCGCGCTGCTGGCCGCAGGCGTTGGTAGCTGGCTCTGCTGGGGCGGCTCCTTCGCCGCGCTGACCTTTGCGCTGGGTGACTTTGATCCGGCCCAGATGTTTACGCTTGCGCCGCACTTGACGGCCGTCTACGCCGTCGCCTACCTCATCGGCTACGCCAGCTTCATCACCCCCAGCGGCCTCGGCGTGCGCGAGGGCGCGATTTACCTGCTGCTGGTTCCGCTGCTGGACGGCGGCCTCGTCACCGTGGCCGCGCTGGCAATGCGCGTGCTCAACACGCTGGCCGAGGTGGTGATCGCGGGGGGGGCGATGCTGGTTGGCGAGCGGGCGGAGCGGCGGTGAAGATTGCCGTGCTCCGCGCTGGCTGGAGGCCGCTGTTCGACCCCATCCCCGACCCTTCCCCGCGCGCGCCGGGAAGGGTGACTTGTACATCGACTTGATTCGTTTGTGATAAATACGATATCGATTCGAGGGGAGGACGGCATCCGGCGACGAATGAATTCGCCGCCTGCTTTGCCAAGTGCGCTGAAGCGCACTAAAGCGCATTGGCTCAACGCGCTTGAGCGCGTTTTGCAAGATAGGCTCGCAATTCATTGCGGGCCGGTCGCCGCCGACGAACCAATTACGCGTTTAGAAACCCACAAAGCTCACCGTTTCAACGCTTCCCTGCTCCAAGGCTCCTTCCCACGCTCTGCGTCGCCGATCAACCACAGAGGGAATGCAGAATGGTTGAACGCCACACGGCCCCTTCCCTTTACCGCTACCCACCACCATGACCTCGCCCCGCCCCACCGCTTCCCTTCTCTATCGATTTGCCCTGCTCGCGCTCGTCCTGGCCGCCTTTGCCCTGCGCCTCTATCGGCTCGACGCGGAAAGTCTCTGGTACGATGAAGGCGTCACCGTCTACGTGGCCGGGCTAAATCCCGTGGCGCTCACCCGCTGGACGGCGGCGGATATCCAGCCGCCGCTCTACTACTACGTTGTCGCAGCGTGGGGGCGACTCGCCGGTTGGAGCGAATGGGCGCTGCGCGCGCCGTCGGTCTTTTTTGGGACGCTGCTCGTGCCGCTGCTGGCGATGGTCGCAATGCGGCTCTTCCGGCAACGGAGCGCGACGTTGCTCGCCGCGCTGATCACGACCGTGCATCCGTTTTTGCTTTACTATAGCCAGGAAGCGCGGAATTACGCGCTGCTGCTGGCGTTGGGCACGCTTACTGCTTATTGCTTATTGCGTGTTGCTTACCGGGTTGAGGCAGATCAAGGAGAGGATCGACGATTGTGGGTGGGCTATCTCCTGGCGGCGACGGCGGCGATGTATACCCACTATTTCGCCGCCTTTCTGATTCTCGCGCTCGTCCTCGTGGGGCTCATCCCGACGCCGCGCACCGCATCCCCCCGCCGTCACCTTGCCCAACTCTTCTCCAGCCATCTTGTGCTCTTGCTGCTTTACACCCCGTGGCTCTTCGTCATGCTGCGGCAGCTCGGCGGCGACGCCAGCTACCTCCCCGGCCCCTTCCGTCTCGACCAAGCGCTGGAGCAACTGGCGACGAGTGCTCTCTACGGCGAGACTTATTTGCCTTGGGCGTTGGGGGCGCGGATTCCCCTGGCAATCGCGACGCTGCTCGCGCTGGTTGTGCTTTTTCGACGCAGCCGAGTAGCGCTGCTAATCACGCTGCTGTGGGTGATCGCGCCGACGGCGGGCGTGCTGGCGCTCGCGGGCGTCGTGCCCAAGTTCAACGTCCGCTACGCCAGCCTCGCCCTCCCCGGCCTGATTCTGCTCTGGGGCGGCGGCCTCTCCTGGCGACCAAGCGCCGCCTCTTCCACCCCGGCTTTAGGTCACCGGTTCACGCATCACGCATTACGCATTACGCAACTTGTCGCCTTGGGCTTGCTCGCCGCCAGTTTCCTCCACGCCAATCGCTTCTGGGCCGACCCCACCTTCATCACCCGCTCCCAGTGGCGAGAGACTGCCGCCTACATCCGCGACCACCGCGAGCCCGGCGATGCCGTTGTCCTCAGCAGCGGCCACGCTTGGCCCGTCTGGGATTACTACGCGCCGGATATCCCCGCGCTGCGCCTGCCGGACATCGACGTGCTCGACGTGAATCAAGCGCTGGGCTACACCGAAGCGGGCGAAATTCTGCGCGATGGGCTGGCTGGTGCGGATCGCGCCTGGCTCGTGGAATGGCAGGACGAGGTGCTCGATCCGATGGGCGTCGTGCCGCTGCATCTTGCCGAAGCAGGCAAATCTACCCGGCTGGAGGGGATCCACAGCCAGCGTGGCGACGAGCTGTGGCACATTGATCTCTCACGGTACGATGACATCGCCGCCAGCGCCATCAACCCCGAACCGCCGCGCAATCTCAATATCAATTTCGGCGACCAAATTGTGCTGTTGGGCAGCGAATTAATCCAGAGTTCCCGGGACACTTTGCGCCTCTTCTGGCAGCTTGCGCCGGGCATTGATGGTCTGAAAGCGAACTATCGCATTTCGGGTGAAATCACTTTCGACAGCGACACCTACGGTACAATCACCTATGCCGCGCTGCCCGATCAGCGCCCGGCTGCCTACGTATTTCCCTCTTCGCGCTGGCAGCCAAGCCAAGTAATAGTTGGTGGACTTGGCGATCAGGAGGAGCTGTACTTACCCACGCTAGAGGATGTTATGCCCGGCGCGCTGCCGGGCAGCTACACGCTGCGCCTCACGCTCTACGATCCGGCATCCGATGTGGCTGGGCTGGATGTGCTCGGCTCGACGGGCGCGCCGCTGGGCAAACGCGCCGCCATCCCTTTTTCACTGGATCGTATCGTGTCGCCTGGCACAGATGTACCGCTGCCCGAGCCCGTCGATCACATTCGCGTGGGCAGCCTGCGCGCCTACGTGTTGGATCCGACGGATGAAAATCCATGGTCTCCACGTGAGATGGATGAAGCGCTCGTGCTTGAGGCGGGCGCTCCGCAGCGACTTGCCATCGGCTGGTCGCTGGAGGAGGCGACGCAGCCCGTGCCCTTTGTGCTGCGCTGGTATGCTGGGCACGAACCCGCGTCGACTGGCGAGGCGTTTGTCCACGAAGAAGCTGCTGAAATCGAAGGGGCGACCGCTTGGCTGCCGCGCCTTCCGGGCGGTAATTTTCGCGAAATTCGCCTGCTCCAAGCACCGTCCAATCTCCCCGCCGGCGACTATCGCGTGCAGTTCGAGCGCGTCATTCCCCAGCGGCCCGAGCAGACAAGCGCGCTCTGGTGGCTGCCGGTGACGGTGCTGGTCAGCACCCGCACTTTCGACCTGCCGCCGCTGGCTCAATCCACTGCCGCTATATTTAGCGACGCAGCGCTGGTCGACGCCATCGAACTCGCTGGCCTGATCGACCCGCTGCCCGATTTGTTTGCTGCTGATGAGCAGCTCTCCCTCACCCTGGCGTGGCGCGCGCTCGACACACCCGCCGCCAACTACAGCGTCACCGTGCAGTTTCTAAACGATGCGGGCCAGCCCGTTGCGCAGGCGGATGCGCCGCTGCCGGGCGGCTCGCGCAGCTGGCTGGCGGGCGAAGTGGTAACGCAGACGCTGGAGCTGGTTGGGCCGAGCGAGCCGGGCACGTACCGGGTAATTGCGGCGGTTTACGAAGCGGACGCGCCCGGTCAGCCCCGTCTGTCGACGGAGAGCGGCGTCGATTTTGTCGAGCTGGGCACGCTTGAGATTTCATCCGCTACTTCGGCCCCGGCAGCGTCGGGCAACGATTGGGGTGCGTCGCAGATTTGCGGGGAAGTACGGGGGCCGGGATAGATCGCGGCCTTGCCCTCACCTCCGGCCCCTCTCCTACTCTGGGAGAAGGGTTGGGGATGGGGGCCGTCTGCACATTTCTTTGATGCGAGCTAGCCGAACCGCTGCCTCCCTGCAAGACACATTGTCGATCCGCGCGCTGTCGGGTAAACTTGTGCCTCCATCCCAAAACCAATGAGGAAACGAGGAACGGTCTATGGCAAATAATAAAGTCACCACCCCGGACATTCAGCGCCCGCCCCAGGAGCTAATTGACGGTCTGCGCGACATCGGCAGCGCGACGGCCAGCGGCGAGCTGGCCCGGCTGGGCATCCGCGATCCGCAGATTCGCGGGCCGCTGCCGCGCACGCCCGGTGCGTCGGTCGTCGGCCCGGCGCTCACGCTTCAGTGCATGCCCAAGCGCGAGGATATGTACAACGTGGACGAGTACAGCGACCCGGAGCTTCAGCTCCACCGCCACGTGCTCTACCATACGCAGGAGGGCGATGTCGTCGTGGTGGATGCGCGCGGCTCGCTGGGCAGCGGCATCTTTGGCGAGATGATGCTGACCTTTTTCAAGGGAGCTGGCGGCGCGGGCGTCGTGATCGACGGCTGTATCCGTGATTACCCCCACGCGCAAAATCTGGGGTTGGGTCTGTGGCTCACGGGCACATCCCCCAACTTTCACACGCAGACGGACATCTTCCCCTTTGCCGTCAACGTGCCGATTGCCTGCAACAACGTGCTCGTGATGCCCGGCGACATCATTGTAGCCGATGATGACGGCGTGGTCTGCGTGCCCGCCGCGCTCGCGCCGCAGCTCATCAAAAAGGCGACGGCGCACGTCGAGTGGGAAGAATTCTCGCGCAAGCGCCTGGAGGAAGGCGGCCACCTGCGTGACTATTATCCCCTGCGCGAGGGGACACCGCAGTGGGCAGAATACGAAACGTGGAAGCAGGCGCAGTAACCTGGTTCACCGGGTTTGCATCAGCAAGTTGGCTGGCTTCAGCCGCCAGCGAACGCAGATTAGCGTTTGGGTTGGATCAACGCCAAGCGCTAACTCGATGGCCTGCTGCTAAGTACAAGCAAAAGAGAAACGATGGATGGATCGCGGAGGGAGCATCCTCAGATGCGACCGCACCCGCGAGAGATGATCATCTTACGCACCCATCAAAACATGTTGGCTTGTACTTAGTACGCACAGACATAGTTTTTGGGTAGTTGCGACCGCCTATCGCCAGCAAATCAACCGGCTTTCAGCCGGTTTTCTGCAAGCAAGCTGGCGGGCTTCAGCCGCCAGCGACCACGCACGCAGACCGCCTGCGTTTTCACGGCTAACTCTCCCATACAGGCCGCTGGGCTTTGGCCCTTGGCAAAAAGAAAGAGCCGCCGAGTTTTAACTCGGCGGCTCTTTTCTTTCCTGAAACGCTGCCCTACTGCACGCTCTCCACCGCATCCTGCCCCACGACGATACGCACATCGATGGGCCGCGTACCGTCCAGCCCCTGGAGGTTGGAAATGTTGGGCTTGTAGCCCAGCGCCAAATCTTGGCCGAGCCGCTCGACAAACGCGTCCGGCACGCCGTAGTTGATAATCAGTGTGTGATCGTAATCGCTGCGGTCCGCGTCGTCGATCCAGACGACCTGCCAGCCCTGCTGCGTCAGCAGCTCACGCGTTTGAGCGGCCAAGCCACCTGTTGCCGTGCCGTTCAAAATTTCCACGCGCACCCAGTCCGGCGTCGCCTGCGCCAGCGCGCTGGAGTCCGGATCGGCGGCGAGCTGGGCAAAGAAGGTGTTGACTTCGCGTTGGATAAATTCGGTCCTTGGGTATATGTCCCATACGATCAGATTGCCGTCGTTGTCATACTCGGTATGTTCATCGCCGTAGCGTTTATCGAGCACCAGGCGCGGCATATTGTTGAGCGAGGAAGATTGCAGATTATTTGCCAATTCCAGCATGGTGGGTACGGGCACATCGGTTTCAAAATTGTTGTTCAACGTGCGCAGCAGTCTGGGCGATCGGCGCACCAAATCGTCGATCATATCCAAGCGTGTAACCTTGTCGAAAACGGCGCGCACCACCTGCTGCTGACGCCGAGCGCGCCCGTAGTCGTCATCGTAGCGCGTGCGCACGTACTTGAGCGCCGTTGCCCCGCTCATCTCTTGGAGGCCCGCTTCCAGATAAAACGGATCAAAGCCCGTGTCGTTGGGCGAGGGGAATTTTTCGTCGTAGATCTGCTCCGGCACTCTGACCTCAACGCCGCCAATCACGTCGATGATCTCCGTAAAGCCCTGAAAATCAATCCGCACATAATAGTCAATCTCGTGGCCCAGCAGATTGCCCACCGTGCCCTTGGCGCCATCCGTCCCGCGCATGGCGTAAGCCTGGTTGATTTTGGCATACCCGGTCATCCCGGCAATCGGCACGTACAGGTCACGCGGCAGCGAAATCATGCCGACGTTGCCGTGCTGGGGATCGAGCGCGAGCACGAGCATTGAATCCGTGTTTGCGCCCGAACCGGCGGCGCTGGCGCGTGAGTCCATGCCCATGATCAGCACGGTGACCGGGTCGAGCACGGGGGCGACGGCCACTGTTTCGTCGCCGCCGACCAGCGTCGTCTCTTCGTTGGTGGCCGCCTGAATCGCCTGCTGCACCAGCTCCGTTACCTCCGGCAGCGGCTCGCTGTTGACGACGCGCGTGCGCGCCCAGTCGTGCGCCTGCGTGCCCACCCAAACCGCTGCCAGCACAATCACCAGCCCGTAAATCCCCGCCACAATTGCCCAAATGAAGCGCGGCCCCGCCGCTTCCCGCTGGTCAGTCGGCCCGGCTTCAGCGTGAAAAGGTGCACCGGGCATACCGGGCGCTTTCGCTGGCGGATAGGGTGGGGGAGAGGAGGATTTTGGATGTGGATAGTTCGGCTGCATAGGTCGTTCTGTCTTCTACTTGGTCAATAGTTTGGTCGATGATTCAGCCAGTGACTCACGCAATTCGCGGGTGCTGCGGCAATTCTAATCCAGAATTATAGCACGCTCTACACAAAATGCAGCAAGCCTTGGGCCAATTAACGAGCAAAATGGCCGCTTGGTTCCGCTAGCCGCGTGCGTTTTGGATGGCTGACCGAAAACTGAAGTTAAGCCGTCTGCGCCGAGACCGGGCTTGGTCGGTCTCGTACGTGATGGCGTTGATAAAGTAGGCAGTTGTCGAGCCATGCTCGCGCTCAGAACCAACCGGCTTTAGCCGGTTTTCTCTAGGCAAGCTGGTGGGCTTTAGCCACCAGTGGTGACGGCCTGCGAAACTGCCCAGCTAGTACATCCCGGCGGAAATAAGTAGGCATTTTTTTGCGTCTGCCCGCCAGAGGCCACAGACGAATTTATCTGCCGTGGTATGTATGCCCAAATGTACTAGTTACGCCGCGCTGTGCTATTCCTGTGAATCCATCACTCCAGCAGCGGATGCACAAAGAGCGCCGACTTTGTCAGCAGGTAAATCCGCCCCGCGGTTTCATCCACGTAGATGCTGCTGAGATTGCGCAACGGGTTCGGGTCCTCCTCCGCGGCGCGCATTTGGTACTGGTATTCGCCCTCGCTGTTGTAAACGAGCACGCTGCCCTCGTCCGCATCGGCGATGTAGATCGAGCCGCTCTCCTGCGCATCCACAAAGGCGTCGACGGGTTGGGAGAGCAGACCCAGGCTGTTTTCCAGCTCGAAGGGGCGCTGCACGCCCTGGTTGTAGGGCAGCAATCGCCCGTCGGCAAAGAGCAGCCAAATGTCGCCGTCGATCAGCATGTCGCGCAGGCCACTCAAGTTAACAAAGGCCTCGCCCGCCTCGCCGCCGCCAAAGGTGTCGCTGGCAAACCAGGCGCTGGGCGGCTCGTCGAAGCCGCTGCCCGCGGGTGCGTAGCGATAAATTTGCTGTCGCCCTTCATCGGCGAGGTAGACGTTGCCGTTGTAGGTCTGAATTTGGATGGGAACGTCCCACGCGCCCTGGTCGCCAAAGACGGCCAGCGTGGCCCCCTCCACGCGGCCGTTGTAGCGGAAGACGTTGTTGTTGCGATCCAGCACGAGCAGATTGGCGCGATCCTCAAAGCCGGGGTTGGGCGGCTGCCACGCCATGTCCTGCAGCATCCCCACCTGCGCCCCGCCCACCTCTTGGCCCTGCTGCAGCACAATCTCGCGCTGGTCCTCGATGATCTGCTCATTCTGCTCGTCCAGCCGGAAGCGTTCCACCAGGTTGCGCCCGCGATCCAGCACGTAAATATCTTGGCCCACAACGTGTAGCGCGTGCGGATCGGCCTCTACCGGAAAGACGGCCAGCGGGTTGACAAGACCGTAGAGCGAGCGCACCCTATACAGCTCGCGCAGTTCGTCGTCGATGGCCGTCTCTAGCTCGTCGATTTCGTTATCGCCCGCGCCCACAATCGCCTCGGCCGCGCGCAGCGACTGGCGCGCGGCCGAGAGGGCGGAAAGCGCGCCGCGTTCGTCGCCGTTGTCCAGCGCGGTGCGCGCACGGTCAAAGTCTTCCGCCGCCGCCACCTTGAGGATATTAGCATCCGCCGAGCGATTGTTCCCCTGTGACACCGTCACCGCCAGCACGATCATCGGCACGAGCAGCGCAATCAGCACCGCGGCCAGGATGATGAGCCGCGTGCGCCGCCCGCTGGCCGCTTTGGGCGGCGTGAAAACGACCGTGGGGCGCACCCGCGACCCGCGTTCCCCATCGGCGGGCGCGGCCCCACCGGCTGCTGCTGGGGCGGGCGACGCCAGTGGGTTGGGCGTGGCCCTGCCGCCGCGGTCGGGCAGGATGCCGCGCAACAGGCCGCGCACGCCGCTGGCCCCGCCCCGCGTCAGCGCCGCCACCCGCTCGGCCACGCCCGCCGCGGGCGCAGTCAGCTCCCGCCAATCGGCCTCCTCATCGGGGGAGGCGTCGAAGAAAGCGTCTGCTGTATCTGCCGAGGCGGATGCGCTGTCCGGCTGCGCGTCCAATTTGCTGGTCGCGGGGAAAACCTGCACGGCGGCGGAAGGCTCCGCTGCGCCGGTCGCAGATGCTGAAGACGAAGCGGCTGGAGACGAAGCGGCTGGAGACGAAGCGGCTGGAGACGAAGCGGCTGGGCGGGAAACCGTCTGCGTGGGAAACAGGGGCGCGTGCGCGGCGGGCACATCGTGTACATCGCGCCCGGGCGGTGGCGCATAGACCGATGTGGGCAAGCCGGGCGGCTGGTTGGGCGGTTGATGAGACGATTGACCAGCGGCTGCGCGTGGCGAAAGCTCGGGCGGGCTGGCGTTTGCAGCAGTCGTAGAGCTGGCCGCTGCGCCGGGTCGCCTGTCGTTTGCCTTATTGTTTGCCCCTTTGCTTCCCTCTAGCGTCAGCAGCAGGCCGGGCACAATCGCGCCGTCATCCATCTGCTGGCTGATCGTGCGCCACAGGTGGTCGACCACCTCGTCGCGGTTGTTGGCGTCCGTGGCTGCCACAATTTCGGCCAGCGCGCGCACGCCCACGTGCTCGTCCCAGCTGCCGCCGCCGAGAAAAAGCGCATCCCCGCCGGAGACCGTCAGGCGGTGGACGAGCGTGGCCGGATCGGGTGCATCGGCGTCCTCGTGGGTGTCCGAGACGTTGGGCAGATCGGGCTGGGCGGGGTAGAGCTGGACGGCCTCCGGCGTCGTGGCGAGGGCAAAGCTCTCGCCCGTTGCCAGGATCAAAAGCTTCTCGCCCAGCAGCGCCGCACAGACCACGTCGACGTCGAGCGGCTGCTGGGCGTTGGGGCGATGTTGTTCAAAGAGCGCCAGCGCCTGCTGCACGGCCTGCACCAGCACAGAAGATTGCGTGCCCTTGGCCGAGTAGTAGACGCGCTGCAGCGTGCTCAACAGCCGCTCGCTTAGCTGGACTCGCGTTGCCTCCGCTACCTGCAAACGCCGTCCGTCGGCACGCCGCAGTTCGACGCAGGCGTAGAGGCTGCCGCGAATGGCCTGCCGCGTGTCGGGCGGCGGCTCGATGGCGCGCGTGCCCGTCGCGCGGTCGCTGCGCGGGTCGGCAATATCGAGGGCGGTGATGCGAAGGGAAGCGGGTCGATTGGGTGGGCTGCTCATAGAAGACGATTGTAGCGCGGAGCACAGGCAATTGTCAACTGCGGTTGATTTTTGGCGGGGTGTGGATTAGAATCAAGATAGAACGTGGGTGGAGGAGGAAAAATCATGTTGACAGTTACACGCGAAAAGGCAGTTGAGCTAGCCCAAGCAATGCCGTCGGAGAAGTTGGCAAGCTGGTATCAGTTTGGGCTTTTGCTGCGGACAAACCAAGATGAATTGGCAAGCGCCCAGCTAAAGTGCGTGCAAAATGAAAACAGGAGTTCGCGGTCTAAGTGACTTGTAAGCGGGCGTGCTTTATGTCAAGTCATAGGCGATTGGGCAACGAAAGACTCCTTGCGCTAAACTAGGGGCAGAATCTGTGAAAGACTGAAGCCCGCTGAGGCCGTGTGACAGATTAGATCAATCGAGTTTATCTGCTTGTTCAAGAGGCTGTGTAGGATCAAGTGTGTTCCAACCTCGTTTCACAAGGGTTTGCCCGAACAAGCGCCAACTCGCGCCAATCCACTACAAGCCGAAAGAAACGCCCCTGTATACGCTTGGTATCGACCTCTCAAAGCGCTATTTTGACGCCACGCTGCGCCAGCCAAATGGTCAGCAGCCGCACAAGCAGTTTGACAACAACGCCAAAGGCTTTGTGCGGCTAGACAAGTGGCTGAGGCGGCAGCTGCCTGAGTCGGCAGCTGAGCTTCACGCCTGCATGGAAGCGACCAACGTCTACTGGGAGGAGTTGGCCGACTACCTCCATGCGCAGGGCTATAGGGTGAGCGTGGTGAACCCGGCCCGCATCAAGGGCTTTGCCATGAGCCAGATGCGGCGCAACAAGACGGACAAGCTGGACAGCGAGGTGATTGCCGCCTTTTGTGCGGCGCTGCGTCCGCGTGCTTGGCAGCCGCCCTCGCCCACCGAGCGCAAGTTGCGCCGTCTGGTGCGTCACCGCGATGGGCTGGTTAAGACACAGACCCAGCAGAAAAATCGGCTAGTCGACTGCCGCGACGAGGAGGTGCGCGCCTCGCTAAAGGTGGTGTTGACCACCTTGGCCGAGCAGATTCGGCAGATTGAAGAGCGCCTTGCCGAGTTTATCGCCCAGGAGCCCGACCTCCGCGCAGACAAAGAGTTGCTCGGCTCCATCATCGGCTTTGGTGAGACCACCGTCCACTTGCTGCTGGCGGAGATGTATGACTTGGCCAATTATGAAAGCGCGTCCGCCGCGGCCGCTGACGCTGGCGCCAATCCCTCGCATCACGAGTCGGGCGATACGATTCGGCGCAAGGCTAAAACGTCCAAGCAGGGCAAGGCGGCCGTGCGCGGGGCACTTTACTTTCCCGCGCTTTCTGCCATCCAACACAATCCTGTGGTGCGCGCCTTGGCTCAACGGCTCAAAGCGCGTGGCAAACCCCACAAGGTCATTGTCTGCGCCGCCATTCGCAAGTTGATTCACATCGCCTATGGCGTCCTTAAACACCGCTCCCCCTTCGACCCCAATTGGGAGCGCCCCCCTTTCCAACCAACGTAGTATCTGTCACTGTCCACAGCCGGACAGCTTGCCCCTTTTTGTCTGGACAGTGCTGTCACTGGCTCCTCAAACTCCTGTTCTCGACGCAACTTTACTTTTAGATATACAGGTAGACGCACAGAATGGGCAAACCGAAGCCGAGTTGCTTGCTGAGTTGGCTGCTTGGGAAGCAGCTGGCGTACGAGATTGGCCGGCCTTTGAGGTCAAGTTGCCATTGATTACTCGTACCGAAAACGCCAAATTCCCAGTGCGAAGAACACCGCCGCAAAGCCCAGCAGCGCCAGCACCGGCGTCACCACTGCCTCCACGCCCGCGCCGCGCAGGATGACGGCCTTGAAGCCCTGCATGGCCCACGCCGTGGGAAAGAAGTAGCCGACGCGCTGCATCGTCTCCGGCATAATCTCCAGCGGCCACCACGCGCCCCCCACCGCCGCCGCCACGTTCGAGAAGCCGACCATCGCCCCCACCGCCTGATCCTCCGTGCGCACCAGCGTGGAGAGCAGAATCGCCAGGCCGACAATCGCCAGATCAAAGGCCAGCACCATGAGCAGCAGCGCCAGCGGGCTGCGCCCCCAAGCCACGCCAAAGAGAAAGCGACCCACCAAAATCATCACCGCCATCTGAATCAACCCGATCAGCAGCGGGGCCAGCGTCTTGCCGCCCAGCAGCGTGATGCGCGACAGCGGGCTAACGACAAGCCGACGCAGCGTACCGTAGTTGCGCTCGCTCACCAGCGCAATCGCGGACGAAAGAATTGTAATCATGGCAAACATGACCAGCTGCCCCGGTGACGATTGGTCGGTGCCCGAAGCAATCGTCGCCGCCCCACCTGCCCGGGTGTCACCTTCCCGAGTGAATGTGTCTGCGCCGCTGACGGCCAGCTCGCTGGTGACGCCGGGGGCCGTGGCCACGCGCGCGCGGGCAGTCGCCAGCGAGCTGGCAAAGTAGCCGTCGCGCTCGTTCTCGTCAATCACGCCAATTTCGAGCGCCTGCGCGGTGGCCGTGTCGGCGACCTGCACCAGGCTTGCCGCCTGCTCCAGCACGAGGTTGACTGCCTGTGCAAGCGCAATCGCCTCTTGGTCGACGCTGTTGACGTAGAGCTGTGCGGTCGATGGCTCCCCCGCCCCGATGGTTTGGCTAAAGCCGCTCGGCAACACGAGGAGGCGGTTATATCGATCCAGCACCGTCAGGGCCGCCTCGCGCGTGGCGGGCAACTCTTCTCCCTCATAAGGACGCAGCATATCCGACTGCGCCAGCCGCTCGGCGACTTCGCGCGCCGTGGCTCCGCCATCTTCGTCTATCAGCAGCAGCGGCGTGCGCGTGTCGATGGCGCCGTCGTCGCCGGTGCTGCTGTCATCCGTAATCGCAAAGCCCAGCACGGCCGTCAAAATCACCGGCATGATAAAGGCCATGACGAGGACAATGGGCGTGCGAAAGGCCAAGTAAATGTCGTTGCGGGCAATGGCCCAGATTTTTCGGAGCATGATATGGATAGCTGATTTCTATACAAAACGCTGTTGATACAACCACAGCCCGGCCACAAAAAAGAACGTTGCCATCCCCGCCAGCGCGGCGAATTCGGGTGCAAGCGCCGTCAGCCCTTGTCCTTCAGCCAGCTTGAGAAAACCGTTGACGCTCCAGTAGTTGGGCGTCCACCGGGAGATGGACTGCATCCAGGACGGGAAATTGGCCGCGGGCAGGAAATTGCCGCCCACTGCCGCAAAGACCATCACCACAAAGGTGCTGATGGTCGTCGCTTGGCTTTCGCTGCGCGCAACAACGGCAATCAAGAGGCCGAGGCTGGTAAAGACCAGCACAATCAGCAGCGCCAGCAGCACGACGCCGAGCGGATCGCCCCACACCAGGCGAAAAAGCAGGGTGCTGGCCAGCAGCAGCACGCCAAACTGCAGCGCGCTGGCGGAGAACGTGCCCAGGATTTTGCCCAGCAAGATAGCGCGCGGGCGCGTCGGCGTGACGTTGAGCCGGTCAAAGGTTCCGTTGCGCAGCTCCTGCAAGATGGTGCGCACGCCCTGCAGCGCGCTGAGCGCCACAAAAAGAATCGCCATGCTGGGCGCAAAGTAGGCCAGCACGTTGAAATCAGCCGCGTCGCCGCTGGCGTCGAGCAGCTCGACCGTGGCCAGCGAATTGGCGGGGCCAATGGTGCTGCCCTCGGCAGAATCTCCCGCGGCCCCAGTCGCTTCGATCTGCGCCGCGGTGCCGTCGACGAGATTTTGCAGCACGGTCGCCAGCTGCGGCAGCGAGGGCGGTTGGTCTGCTTCAAAAAGCTGGCTGATGGTTAGGTCGAAGCCCATGGAGTTGGTGGCAAAGCCGCTGACAATCTGGCGGACAATGCTTTCGACAACCTGCGCGCCCACCGCGCTGCCGGGGTCGCTGTAGATGACAACGTTGGCTGCTTCACTGTCTATTTCTTCACTGTCTATCTCTTCACCGGTAGATGCCCCACTCGCTATGCCCCCAAAAGAAGGCGCAACGATCAGCGATTGGCTGAAGTCTTCGGGGATTACCACCACGCAGCAGTAGCGCTCGCCACGCGACACCAGCTCGCGGGCGGCGGCTTCGTCCGCTACCAACTCGGCGGTCAAAATTGAGCTCATCTCGTCAGAAGTCAGCACATCGACCAGCACCTGGCCAAAGACGATTGGCT
Source organism: Caldilineaceae bacterium (assembly GCA_965213535.1). GTDB lineage: Bacteria > Chloroflexota > Anaerolineae > Caldilineales > Caldilineaceae > JBCCFC01. Next base: position 1,874,454 of record OZ243888.1, on the reverse strand, counting down.
CGCCCTCTCCGCCTACGTCTATCGCACTATCCCCTACACCCGGTAGTCCCTCCAGCCCCAGCGCCGAGAGGTCGAGGTCAAACAGGCCCTCCGGCAGCTCGACGCCCGCCGGGGCAAAGTCGCCCGCCGCGCCGATCTGCTGCCCAACATCGTAGCTGACCACGGCCACGGGCACGCGGAAGTTGGCGACGCTCTCGTCGCCATTGCCTCCGCCAAAGGCCAAGCCCAGGATAACGGTGAGCAGCATGGGCGTAATGAGCAGGAAGGCCAAGCCCGCCCGGTCGCGCAGGCGAATGCGTATATCTTTGAGGGCAATGAGAAGAGATTTGGTCATTTGAAATATGGAATAGTGAATGATGGGCCGTCATCTGGGTGAGCAAGGCTGCTCGTTCCCACGCTCTGCGTAGGCATGCAGGGTCGATGCTCTGCGTCGCCGGGTGATAGACGCAGATTGACGGTTGGTTACGCGGGGACGCGGAGCGTCCGGTCGGCCTCCCGACGCTCTGCGTCGGGACGAGCACGGAACACAGCTAATCCCGCAGCGCGCGACCCGTGAGATGCAAAAACACCGCCTCCAAATTTGGCTCGCGGACGTCGATGCTGGTGATGCGGCCGCCGCGCTCGCCGACGGCTGCGATAAGCGCGGGCAGACGCGCGTTGCCGTCGTCGACCAGGAGCAGCAGGCCACCCTCCTCAACTTTGATGCTGGCGACGCCATCCAGCTGCGTTAGCGATTGCGCCTCGTCCTCGGTTAACGCTTCGGCCAGGTCGAGCCGCAGCGCATCCGATTCGCCCACAAGGCGCGTTAGATCATCCAGCGTCCCCAGCGCAATCAGCTTGCCGTGATCCTGGATGCCAATGCGGTGGCTCAGCTCCTGCGCCTCTTCCATGTAGTGCGTGGTGTAGATGATGGTCATCCCCTCGCGATTAAGCTCCTTCGTCATATCGAGAATCGCGCGGCGCGACTGGGGATCGATGCCCACGGTTGGCTCATCCATGAAGAGCACCTCCGGCTTATGCAACATCCCCGCGCCGATGTTGACGCGCCGCTTCATGCCGCCGGAATAAGTGTCGATGCGGTCGTTGGCGCGCTCGGTGAGGCCGATTCGCTCGAGGATTTCGTCGACGCGATGGTGCAGATCACGCCCGCCCATGCCGTACATCTGCCCCCAAAAGAGTAGGTTGCGCCGGGCGCTCAGCTCGGGATAGAGCGCAATTTCCTGTGGCACAACGCCGATTAGCCGCTTCACAGCCAACGGCTCCTTTGCCACCGAGTGGCCGCCCACGGTGCATTCGCCGGAGGTCGGCTCGATCAGGCCGCTCATCATCGAGATGGTGGTGGTTTTGCCCGCGCCGTTGGGGCCAAGCAGCGAGAAAATCTCGCCGCGCTCAATCGAGTAGGAGATGTCGTCGACGGCAGGCGGCTGTTTGGCGTCGTAGCGCTTGGTGAGGTTGTGAAGTTGGATGAGGTGCATGGGAGTGGTAAGTGGCGATTAGAAATTGGAGATTGAATGGTTCGTACCCTACGAAGTTTCCAGTCCCCAACGACTGATCTTTGATTAGCTGGTGCCGCAATCTGTCCCGAATCGCTGCCCCTCCGCCAGCCCGTGTTCGCGTGCAATCATTGCGGCGTGGGTGCGGTTGTCCGCCTGTAGCTTGGCAAGAATGGCAGTGACGTGATTTTTGACCGTGCCCTCGCTGAGGCAGAGCGCGTCGGCGATATCGCGGTTGGTGCGGCCCTGCGCCAGCAGCACGAGCACCTCCCGCTCGCGGGGCGAGAGCGGCTCCAGCGGCGACACCTGCGGACGCACGGCCTCGCGCAAGGCCCGCGATGCAATCGACGGCTGGATAAAGACTTCGCCCGCGTGGACGCGCCGAATCGTGCTCATCAACTCCTCCACCGGCGCGTCCTTGAGCAGGAAGCCCCGTGCCCCGGCGCGAATGGCGCGGAAGACGTAGTCGTCGCGGTCGAAGGTGGTGAGGATGATGACCTGCGCTTGGGGCCACGCGGCGCAGAGCTGGGCCGTGGCCTGCACGCCGTCAAGCCGGGGCATCTGCACGTCCATCAGCACGATGTCGGGCCGCAGGGCGAGCGCTTTGTGCAGCCCGCTTTCGCCGTCGTTCGCCGTGCCGACGACGCTCAGGCCCGGCTCCAGATCGAGCACGGTGCGCAGTCCCTGGCGCATCAGGGTTTGGTCTTCGACGATCAGGAGGCGGATGGTGGTCATGGTGGTTCTTGGCTGTAAATTCAAGGCGACGCCGCCCGGTGACCGTCACGGCCCCAGGTGAGCGTCACTTCTTCTTGCACCCGGTGTCGGTCGAGAAACGTGACAATCACGACCCGGACGTGATGGGGCAGGTAGTGATTCTTTGGGTCGTGACGGTCACGTTGACTGGCTGGGCAGCGGAGCAAAGGCCTCGACACGCGTGCCGCCCGGCTTGTCCGTCCGCGCAATAAGTTCACCGCCCAATCCCTCGACGCGCTCCCTCATGCCGCGCAGGCCGAAGCCGCTGGCTTGCGCTTCCACGTCCACGAGCAGGCCCACGCCGTTGTCGACCACGCAGAGGCGAACGCCGTTCGCTTCGGTCGACAGCGAGAGCGTCACCCGCGTGGCAGCGCTGTGCTTTTCCACGTTGGTTAACGCTTCCTGGGCCACCCGCCACAGGACTTCGGCCACGGCGTCCGGCAGCGCCTCGCCAGCGGCAAAATCACCCGCGGCCAGCTGGCAATCCACGTGAATGGCGCTGCGCTGTGAGAAATGGTGGCAGAGCGAGCGCAGGGCCTCGATCAGGGAAAGGTCGTCCAGCGCTTCGGCGCGCAGCCCGGCCAGCGTGCGGCGCAGCATCTCCATGCTTTGTCGGGTGAGCCGCTTCATGTCGTCGATGCGCTGCGAGCCCTGGGCCGGATCAATCTGGTAGAGGCGCTGGGCGGCTTCGAGCTGCACCGAGAGGGCAACCAGCGCGTGGCCGAGGCCGTCGTGCATGTCGCGGGCGAGGCGTTCGCGTTCGCGCAGGGTGGCCAGTTCGGCATCGCGGGCGCGGGCTTGCTCCAGCTCGGCCTGGGCGCTTTGCAGCTGTTGAATTAGCTGGCTGCGCTGTTCGCTGGTGGACGTTAATTGCTTGATGTAGAGCACGATGCCGATCAAGATCAACCAGTTCAAAGAGGCAGCGATGGGATTCGGGGCCAGCAGCGCCTCCACTTGCCAGCCGCGCTCACCCAGCCTGATTAGCAGCATGGCCAGCGTCGCGCCCACAATGGCGCGACGCACGGGCAGCGTGCCCACCATGTGGCCGGTGTACATCCAAATCAGGTAGATGAAGAAAGGTGCAAGCTGCGCCGCGGCCAAAGTCAACGCCACGCCGCCGCCGAAGTAGAGCAGCTGCCACGACAGCGCCAGCGGCCAGCCGCGTCGATTGGGCAGGTAGTGAAAGGTGAAGAGATAGAGTGCATACTGTGCCAAGGCAATTAACACCAACAGCAGCCCGCTGCCGCCCAATTGATCGCGCCCGAACCAGAGCGCGCTGCCCACGAAAAAGAGCAGCGTCAGCAGCGTCATCAGATGCCAGACGCGTTGCCACAGCCAAAATTTGCGTTCGGGCAGCGGAAAGTGGGCGGTAGAGGTTCTCGTCACGGTGCTCATGGCCTGTCAGTATACACGTCGCGCGGGGGACAAACAATCACCCAACGTCACTCCGTGATCGTGACGAAAGTCATGGTCACGCGTGTTGAACTTGAAAGGTTGCAACCGCAGGTAGACGCAGATAAACGCAGGTCAGAGAACATTTTGGCTGGCATCTGCGTTTATCTGCGTTCATTTGCGGTTCCCTCTCCCGGCGTCAAGATGCTTGGCCGAGATGCGGAATTTGTTGCAGGCGTGCTATCATAATTCCATGACCACCGACCGCTACCCCATTCCCGCCGCCGCGCTTGATACGCCGCACCGCGTTGAAGAGACAATCAAGCGCAGCCGCTTTGTGACATCCGTGGCCCACGCGCCCACGGTCGACGACGCGCGCGCCTTTGTCGATGCGGTGAGCGCCGAATTTGCCGACGCTTCGCACAACTGCTGGGCCTACGTGGCCGGGCCGCCGGGCGACTCGGCCCGCATCGGCCTCAGCGACGACGGCGAACCCCACGGCACGGCGGGTCGCCCGATGCTGACGGTGCTGCTGCACTCCGGCATTGGCGAAATCGTCGCCGTGGTGACGCGCTACTTTGGCGGCACGCTGCTGGGTAAGGGCGGGCTGGTGCAGGCATACGGCGGGGGTGTGCAGCTTGCCTTGGCAACGCTGCCCACCGTCGAGCGCGTGCCCACCGCCGAGCTGACGTTCGTCGTGGCCTACAGCGCCGTCACGCCGCTGCAGCGTGCGCTGGCTGATTTCGAGGCCGAGCTGCTCGACGAAACGTACGAAGTCGACGTGACCTACCGGCTCAGGCTGCCGCTCGAACAGGTCGAGCCGCTGCGGAGGTACGTAACGGAGTTGACGAGCGGCGCGGCGTTGATCGAGGTGATGGGGCAGGAGGCTGAGTGAGCGCAACCTTTTCTGGCCGCGTTCAAAGACAAATCGATATGGGCTATAAGTTTTTAACGCAAAGACGCAAAGGCGCAAGGAGGATTTTTCGTTAACCACGCGGCTCCTTCGCGTCTTTGCGTCTTTGCGTTAATTTTTGGATTAAAAATGCCCTAGACAAATCAATTTATCTGTGCCACAATAGAGTTTCTTACACAGCGCAGCCCAGCTTGGCCCGTCGATCTGATCCGTCGATCCGACCCGTTTATCTGGAAAGCCGTCTGGAAAGCAAGAACAGGAGGAGCACCATGCGGCGCAGTAAACGTCCCAGTTGGACCCATACCCAAAGCGGTTAGTCCCTGCCTACGTGCAGGGACTTTGCTTTTTGGACAAGATTTAGGAATGGAGGCACACCCAGGGAGAATTCTTATGCAGCCAACCAAAACACAACCACAAGCCGACAGACAGACCGAGCCCGCGCGCAACAGCCAGGCGAGCGAGCCGCCGCTCGACGACCAGCCGCCGGACGCGCAGACCACGCAGGTGCAACCCACGCAGCCCACGCGCCGCGAGGGGCTGCGCTTTTTGTTGCGCTACGCCAAGCCCTACCGCCTCGCGCTGCTGCTGGGCACGCTCTACGCCATCATCGGCGCGGGGGCCAGCGCCTACAGCCCGACGGTGCTCGGCAACGCGGTGGATTACCTCGACCGGCTCAATGAACTGGGCGAGGTAATCGACGGCGAGAATCTGCGCACGCTGGGCCTCTATGCGCTGGCGCTCGTTGGCTTGGCGGCAGTACTGGCGATTTTTCGCTACATGCTGCGCATGTTGACGGGCCGCGTTGCCGCGGGCGTTAGCTACCAGATGAGCCGGGATCTATTTGAGCGGCTGCTCGGCTTCGACCGCGAAACGCGCCAGCAGTACGGCACGGGCGACCTGCTCTCGCGCGCCACCAGCGACTTTATCTACGTCTGGCGCTTCTACAGCGCGGGCTTCCAAATGTCGATCCACGCCTTTTTCCTGCTGATCATCGGCTGCCTGCTGATGGCGCGCAGCAGCCCGCTGCTGGCTGGATTGATCATCGTGATGCTCTCGATCAGCATCGCCATCCAAATTCGCTTTGGTGGCTCGATGCGTCGCGCGTTTGAGCGCGTGCAGGCCGAGATGGCCAGCATCTCCGAATTTGCCCAGGAGCACCTAAATGCGGCCCGCATGTTGCGCGCCTACGCCCAGGAAAAGCCGGTGGGCACGGCTTTTGCACAGGCCAACCAGGAGTACGTGCAGCAAAATTTGAGCTTTGTGCTGCGCTCCGGCCTCATCTCGCCGCTGCCCCGCCTGATGGTGCAGCTGGCCGCAACCGTTATCATCTTTGTGGGCGGCCTGCTGATTCTCAACGAAACGCTCTCGATTGGCGTTTACGTCCAGTTTGTCTTCTACCTCGGCCTGCTCAGCAGCGGCGCGCAGATGATCACCGGCTCCTTTGAGCGCCTGCAGCAGGGCAGCGCCGCCGCCGCCCGCATCGGCGAGCTGCTCGACCACGATTCGCGCATCCACGACGAGCCGGACGCCAAGGCCGTGGCGCTCAAGGGCCACATCCGCTTTGACAACGTCGGCGTCTGGGCGGAAGACCAGAACCGCTGGCTGCTGCGCAACATTGATCTGGAGATTCCCGCCGGCACGACGCTGGGCATCGTGGGGCCGACGGGCGCGGGCAAGAGCATGTTGATCAGCCTGCTGGGCCGCATCCACGATCCGGACGAGGGCAAGGTGATCATCGACGGGCTGGACCTGCGCCAGATCAAGCTGGATGCGCTGCGGCGCGGCGTGGTCTACGTGCCGCAGGAGACGCTGCTCTTTACGATGCTGCTGCGCGAAAACATTGCGCTGGGCGTCCCCAACACGCCGGAGCCCACGATCTGGAGCGCCATGCAGCAGGCGCGGCTCACCAACGATTTGCCCCAGCTCCCGCACGGGCTGGACAGCATGGTCGGCGAGCGGGGCACGACGCTCTCTGGCGGGCAGAAGCAGCGCACGGCGATCGCCCGCGCGCTGGTGCGCAAGCCAAGCGTGCTGCTGCTGGACGACGCGCTTGCCAGCGTCGACATGAAGACCTCCGCCGAGATTATCAGCGAGCTGCGCGCGGCGCAGGGCAAGCAGACCTGCGTCATCGTCAGCCAGCGGCTGGCCGCCGTGCAGGAGGCCGATCAGATTGTGGTGCTGGACCACGGCCGCATTGTCGAGCGCGGCACGCACGCTGAATTGCTGACCCAGGGCGGTTTTTATGCGGAGATGTACGACCGGGAAATTGAGCAAGCAGAAGACGTCGCCGAGCCCGTTGCTAAACCGATTGCAGTCGAGCCGGCCAAGGAGGTGGCGCGATGAGCGGTCTACATACAAACGGAAAACCCAAAGAGCAGGCGGCCGAAAAGCCTGCCAACGGCGAGCCGAGAATCGATGAATCACGCTACGGCGCGGATGTGGCGGCCAACGAAATGATTGCCGACCGGCTCAATCAGCAGAATCTCAGCCAGGATAGCGCCCTGCTCAAGCTGCTCGCCTCCGTGCTTGCGCCCTACAAGGGCTGGATGATTCTGGCGCTGGTGCTGATGGTGGCGGTGGCGAGCCTAAACGCCGTGCCGCCCTACCTGCTCGGCCAGGCCGTCGACGGGCTGCGCGCCAGCACCGCCGACGAGACGGCCAGCACCGAAGCCGCCGATACCGGTGCGGCCGATACCGGTGCAGCCAACGAGGCAGCAACCAGCGGGACGGCCACCGGCGAGACCGCTGCAGAGGCCGACAGCGAACCGCTGATCGAGCCCATTGATCGGAACGGGCTGCTGCGGCTGGCGCTGCTCTACGGAGCCGTCGCCGTCGGTATCTTCGTGCTGACCTTTGCCTACACCTACTTTCTGCAGCAGGCGGGCCAGCGCGCGCTGGCCGATTTGCGCAGCCGTCTCTTCAACCATATTCTCACGCGCGACAACGACTTTCTCGCGCGCATGCCCACCGGCGATCTCGTGGCGCGGCTGACCAGCGATGTCGACACGCTCAACGCCGTGCTTTCGCAGAGCGTGGTGGTGGTGCTGGTGGAGGGCTTTACGCTAATCGTGATTGTCGTGGTGATGCTGGCGCTCAACTGGCAGCTGGCGCTGATTTCGCTGGCCATCCTGCCCGTGGTCGCTCTGGTGACGCGCTACTTTCGCGAGCGCATCCGCCGCTCGTCCACCGGCGAGCGCGCGGCGCTGGCGCGAGTCAGCGCTTTTCTCAACGAGCACATCCACGGCATGGATGTGGTGCAGCTCTTTGGCCGGCAGCAGGAGAGCGAGCAGGAGTACGACGGCTACAACGCGGGCTACCGCGAATCGCTGATCGATCTGCGCCGCCACAGCGCCGTCTTTCTCTCCGTGCAGGAGGTGCTCGTCTCGATTGGCGTCGGCATCATTTTGTACGGCGGCGGGCGCGGCGTGCTGGCGGGCTGGGCGACGCTGGGCGTGCTGGTGGCCTTTGTGCAGTACACGCAGCGGGCCTACCAGCCGGTGCTCCAGCTTTCGCAGCAGTACAACGCCATCCAGATTGCGCTGGGCGCGGCGGAGCGCATCTACCGCATGCTGCAGGAGGAATCGGAGATCAGCAGCCCCGCCGCGCCCACGCCGCTGCCCCTGGGCGATGCGCGCACCCGCGGCGACATCCGCTTCGAGAACGTTCACTTTGCCTACGTCGAGGACGAGCCGGTGCTGCGCGGCATCGACCTGCACATCCCGCCGGGGCAGACGGTCGCCGTCGTCGGCGCGACGGGTGCGGGCAAGTCCAGTCTGGTTGCGCTGCTGGCGCGCAACTACGACCCCCAGCGCGGCCAGGTCAAGCTGGACGGCATCAACCTGCGCGAGCTGGATTTGGACATTCTGCGCCGCGCCGTCGCCGTCGTGCCGCAGGACCCGGTCTGCCTGGCGGGCACGATCCGCCACAACATCTGCCTCTACCGCGATGACGTGTCCGAGGAGCAGATGATTGCTGCGGCGGAGGCCACCAACGCCGCGCGCTTTATCGAAGAGCTGCCCGGCAGCTACGACTTCGAGATTCTGCCCGGCGGCGCCAACCTCTCGCAGGGGCAGCGCCAGCTCCTCGCCCTGGCCCGTGCGCTCGCCCTCAGCCCGGACGGCGTGCTCGTGCTGGACGAGGCCACCAGCTCGATCGACACCGCCACCGAAGCGCTGATCCAGGACGCGCTCGATCGCATCCTGCGCACGCGCACTAGCCTCGTCATCGCCCACCGCCTCAGCACCGTGCGCAGCGCCGACCGCATCATCGTCATGGATCGCGGCAGGATTGTGGAGGACGGCGATCACGTGTCGCTGCTGGCGAAGGGCGGCTGGTATGCGGGGCTGCACCACCACCAGGTCGTGCCGGAGGAGCTCGCGGCATCGGGGAATGGGCGCGGTCGGGAGCAGGTGGCGGCGTGAGGTAGAATGCTCGTGCCCACGCGATTCTTGAGCCTGTCGAAGGGCTGCGTGGGCACGCCTGCTCGACGCTCTGCGTCGCCGCGTGACTGACGAGTGGAGGCTAACAGCGGGAAATCGGTCGCAGTCGAAGGAAAGCTAGGGCGCAAGCTGAAAGCCAGCCTGTGCGAAGTGGTGGTCAAACGATAAAGCGCTATAAATTTGACGCTGCTGCATGACGACAAACGAAATGCAGTCCGTCAAAGAATAGCGCTTGTCCTGATAAGTTTGGAAATAGCGCCAGCCCGCATCGAATAGCGCGTTATCGACGAAAATCATCTCCACCACGCGGCTATTTAGGATCAAATCGCCTACGTGAACAGCTTTTGCATGGTGGCCCCGACTGTTGAGAAATGTTATGACTTCATCCAACACAAACGATGTTGTAATCAACTTGGGCTGTGACTTTAGGAGCGTTTGCCAGTGGGCAGCGGCAGCCGCGTAATTCTGGTCTCTTGTATAATTCAGCGCGATGAAGTAGCCAGCGTCGACAAAAAGAGCGCTCATGAGCCGTCCGATGTGTGGTAAAGGTACTGATCTAAATTGACCGATGCGTCCTCAATCTCATCATCCACCGGATTTTGACCCAGCTGCCAAATCGGATCGTCTGCTGGCCATCCTTCTTCACCACCTGCTGCGGAAACAGGCGTAATCACCAATCGATCCTGCTCGCGTAGAATCTCGACTTTGCTCGCGTTGCCCAGCAGAGCGGGCGGAATGAGTAGTCCCTGTGTGGTAACTTCGGCTAACATTGGGTTGTCCTTTTAATTTGCCGTTCGTTTCTTGATTATACCACAGATCGAGTGGACGAGAATGAGGCACTGTCAGCATATCTTTACCGAACTTAACGCTCGTCTCAGTAATCACATCTATGGTTCATTGAGGATTTGGAACTGATACGTACCGATGTCCGTGCCATCCGCGTCGATGGTCAATGTGTATAATCCGCCGCTTTGTAACACGGTTGTGTCGCGGTCGCGAAGGGCATCACCGAAGACGCGATCTCCTTCTTCGTCATACAGCTCCCAGTCGGCGTCGAGGAAGCTAAAGTCGCTCTGTTGCACATCAAAGGAGACCTGCTGGCCCGCCGTTGCCGTGAAACGGTAGATGTCGACCACGCCGGGTGATTCAATGTTGCCCGCCCCAGCTGCTGGCACACCGTTAGATATCACGTCACCAATTTCGATAGTGAACTCTTGTGGTGCCGGCACGTTGAGTATCTGGAACTGATATGTGCCGATGCCCGTGCCATCCGCATCGACGGTTAATGTGTATAGGCCACCGCGTTGCAAGACGAGCGTGTCACGGTCACGAAGGGCGTCTCCGAAGACACGGTCGCCCCCTTCGTCTCGCAATTCCCAATCAGCATCAAAGGCGCTGAGATCGCTCTGCTGCAAGTCGAAATAAACTTGCTGCCCTGCCGTCGCGGTGAAGCGGTAGACATCGACTACACCTGGCGCCTCAATGTTGCCCGCTCCGGTGCCCGGCACGCCGTTTGAGACTACGTCACCGATATTGATGGTGAACTCTTGTGGTAGAGGAACGTCAAGAATCTGGAATTGGTAGGTGCCGATATTCGTGTTGTCGGCATCGACAGTGAGCACGTAGATTCCGCCGCGCTGAAGCACGGTCGTATCCTCATCACGAAGTGCTCTACGAAAGACGAGATCACCGCCTTCATCGTGCAATTCCCAGCTTGCATCAAAGGCGCTGAGATCGCTCTGCTGCAAGTCGAAATAAACTTGCTGCCCTGCCGTCGCGGTGAAGCGGTAGACATCGACTACACCTGGCGCCTCAATGTTGCCTGCTCCGGCACCCGGCACGCCGTTTGAGACTACGTCACCGATATTGATGGTGAACTCTTGTGGCAGAGGAACGTCAAGAATCTGGAATTGGTAGGTGCCGATATTCGTGTTGTCGGCATCGACAGTGAGCACGTAGATTCCGCCGCGCTGAAGCACGGTCGTATCCTCATCACGAAGTGCTCTACGAAAGACGAGATCACCGCCTTCATCGTGCAATTCCCAGCTTGCATCAAAGGCGCTGAGATCGCTCTGCTGCAAGTCAAAATAAACTTGCTGCCCTGCCGTCGCGGTGAAGCGGTAGACATCGACTACACCTGGCGCCTCAATGTTGCCTGCTCCGGCGTCCGGCACGCCGCTTGAAACTACGTCGCCGATGTTGATGGTGAACTCCTGCGGCGCAGGAACATCGAGAAGCTGGAATTGATAGGTTCCGGTCACACCATCATCAGCACTTACGGACAGCGTATATTGTCCACCGCGTTCTAGGATAGTCGTATCTTCATCGCGAAACGCTCTGCGGAAGATTAAACTTCCTTCCACATCACGTAGTTCCCAACTGGCATCGAAGTCGCTGAGCGTGCTCTCTTGTTTGTCGAAGTAGATGCGCTGGCCTGGTGTTGCTGTGAACAAATAGAGATCCAACTCCTCACTTATTTCAATCTCTCCTGTAACTACATCCCCGACCTCAATTCGTGGAACACCACTCCCATCATCATTGAAGAAATCGAAGAACATGTAAACCGATTCGCCCGTGGCCGGGCCGATGCCCTCGAACGTGCGCGTGTCGCCCGTGGCCGTGTCGATGGCCAGGGCCGTGAAGGGTTCATCGGCGGGGATGAAGGGCACGAAGAAGTAGCCGCCGGGATCGGTCATGCCAGTGAAGGGCGTGGCGTTGCCGCCGGAAAAGATTTTAACCATTACTGGGCTAGGTTGTTGAGATTGGTTAGCAGCAAGCAAACCACCGCCACCTCCACCGCCCGCACCCCCACAGCCAGGACCACCTGGTGGTGGGGCGGCTCCCATGCCAGTAGGGCCAGGTGGTGCTGGTTGTGACGATTCACAGGGTGGTGGCTCTGATGGCTGCGATGGCTGCGGGGGTTGCTCCGGCTGCGGTGGCGCGGGACACCCAGGGAGATTTAAACCTGCTTGACAGGCTTCGGTGTATTTCCCAAGGAAATCTGCTGCTCCCGAAAGCGTATCTCCTAGTCCCGAAAGAAAGTCGCCAGCCGCAGATAGTGTTTCAGCGAGATCATTGGCTCTCTTTTTCTTTTTCTTTCTACTTTTCTTGCCGGAGGCCTCTACAACCTCTTGATCAGCAGCGATCAATGACATGATCGAAAGCGACACAAAGGGTATTATGTGCTCACCTTCAACATTCAAATCGCCAGGATGTGAATTTTCAATCATTCCCGCTAACTGAGATGTGAAAGCTGTCAAATCCTCATCAGATTCTTGGATTAATCCTTGAAGTTCAAGAATATTTTGCATACTGCTCTGCGCAAGAGAGTATGTCGATGTGCCTTCTTCCAGTTCTGTTATTCTGTCTTTAAACCACAGCTCTAGTGAACCTAACGCGGCATCAACAGTATTTTGTGCTGGCCTTTGAAGGGGAGGTGTTGAGGCGATTTGAAGCTCTATTTTTTCTGTGCTGAAACCACTACTTAAATTCTGAAAACGCACCGAGGCAGAGCCCTCTGATAGAGGAGGAATCTGAGTAAAGATAGCCTGTCCTACATCAGCTACTAAGCCCACCGTAACAATTACAGGAACTGTCACTGTAGTAGAATCAACATCAGACCGATAAATAGCGACGTTACCGTGGGTAGAAATTGGATTAAACCCAGTCGCAGCAACACCGATTATAGAGCCGGGCGGCAGACTATCTTCTATAACCAATCCACCTGACGGTAGAGTTGCATCCTCTGGAGAGGCTAAGATAGCTGTTTGAACAATCGGATCCGCCAATACATCCCCATTCGGCGCGACGCTCGCCGTGTTCACCACCACAATCTCATCCCGACCATCGCCATCGGCATCGGGCGCAATACGATAATTGACTACGGCCTGGCCCGGCTGCACGCGGTTGCCAAAGCCCGCCGAGGCGACCATGCCAAAGGGCCCCTCAATCGGCGCGCTCGACTGCACGTCCTGGGCGCCGAGGAAGGTGACGCCCATCGAGTCCCAGTCGATGCCGTGGCGCTCGGTCGTCTCCTCCTGCGTCAGCTCGTCCACGCTCACGGTCGTGCCGTCGGGCACGCTGCCGGGCAGAATCGAGATCACGCTGCCGATTTCGCTGGCGAGCACGCCGCCCTCTTGGCCAATCGTGGCGCTCTGCGGCGCGTTGGCAACGATGTTGGCCGTGACCGCCTGCGTGCCGCTGCCGGCCGGGCCGCTGGCGACGGCGCTGAACTCGGTCGCGCCCGCGGGTAGGTCGCTGGTGTTGACGAAGATGCGGAAGCCGTCCGCGCCGTCGCTGTCCGTGTCGAGCGTCTGCTCGCCAGCGCGGAAGGTCACGCTGTCGACATCGTCGATGGGCTGGACGGCGAAGAAGATCACGCCGCTGACGGATTGGCCGCTGGTCGGCGAGGAGATGGCGAAGTCAAGCGTAGAAGGAACCGGCGTGGGGGTGGGTTCAACGGTTGGCGGCGCGGTGGGTCTAGGCGGTGAAGACAGTTCCCCATCGGCGACGATTGGGAGAAAAATGTTGCCGTCGTCTGGCGTCGGCTCCTGGGCGTACACGGCGGGCGCGGCAAATCGACTGAGCCAGCTTGATTGCGTAAGCGAGAGAATTTGCAGTAGGGGCTGGGTGAGCAGCGCCAGCGCGAGGACGAGGGCAATCGAAGCATAGCGAAGCGAGCGGTGCATAATCAAAGTTCTCCGTGAGACTGATTTGTCGATGATGGATGGGTTCTGAATACGTTAAGGAATTAGGGTGACAGGCTCGGTGTCGCCATCAATTTGCTGCAAAAACTTCACGAGTTCGTCGATTTCTGCTTCGGTCAACCCGTTGCCGCCCAGCGGATCCGGGTGGCCCGACCGCAGCACGTCGGCCAGCGATGGCATGGAGCCATCGTGGAAGTAGGGTGCGGTGAGGCCGACGCCGAGCAGCGAGGGCGGGTCGAAACCTGTCGCGCCGCGCAGGTCGCGCGGGTTGAGCGTGCCGACCTTGCGCAGCACGTCGTCGACCATGCCGTTGCCGTCTGGGTCGAGCGTGCCCGCTGCACCCGGCAGCGCGCTCGACGTCCAGTTGTCGCCGCCGTGGCAGTCGGCGCAGCCAGCAGAGACAAACAAGTCTCGACCAGCTGAGAAATCATTTTCAGCCGAAGCAAGAGCAGGCACGCGAATGCCATGCGCCATAAATGCGACTAGCGCATCCAGCTCCTCCGAGCGCCCCGCGTTGGGTTCGGCCAGTAGCGGCTGGTCTTCGCCCGGCGCCAGCCCCAGCCCGTGCTGAATCAGGTGAATCGTCTCCTCCACATCGTGTGGCTCATCCAGCGCCGCCGACCAGTGCCAGGGCAGCGTCTCGATGGAATTCCAGAGCGGCGGCGTCTGGCGCGGGCCGTCGGGGAAGATCCAGGTGACGCTGTCCGTACCGCCGTCGAAGTGGCAGCTGGCACAGGAAATCCACGAGCCGCGGCTCAGCTTGGGGTTGACGGCGTTGTGAAATAGGAGCTTGCCCAGCAGCACATCGTCGTCCAGCACTTCGTCGGTAACGACCACTTCGTCCACCGCCGTTAAAGTTTCCAGATCCAGCACCGTCACCGAGCGCGCCAGGTAGTTCATCACGTAGCCGCGTTTTCCATCGGCGCTGATGGCGATGCCGCGCGGGTTGTTGGCGACGGGAATAAAGCCAATTAGTGTAGGCGAATGCGGATTCGATATATCCACTACTTCGACCAAATCACTACCGGCCAGGACAACGTACAGCCGCTGCCCATCCGGCGAGGGAACCGCCGCCATTGGGTTGTTGACGGGTGAACCAAAAATGTCCTGGTCATTTAGCGGCAGCGCGGCTTGCGTATCTTCATCGAGTTCGTCGAGATCAAGGGTCGAGACGGCGGCAAAAACCGTTTGGGTCAGGGTGCTGGGCAAGTCGGGCATGGCGCGCACCAGCGCTATCCACGCCCGATGCTTATAAATGCCAATCCCCGTCAACAGGTTGGGGAACCCGTTTTCGTTGGGCAGCAAAGCCATTTCGCTAATAATTTCGTTGGCACACGAGTCGAGCACCGTCACTTTTCCCGCTCGACCATCATTCCGTGCCTCCTCTCCCCCGCTGCGTTTGAAAGCCGCCAGGTGAGTAACGAGCACCTGCTCGTCATCATCTTCGTTGTCGCCGTCATTGGTGATGCCGACGGCGTAGGGCAGCGCAGCCACCTCAACATGGGCGGCTATCTCAAAAGAACGGGTGTCGACGACAACGACTTCCGATGTCGCCATCACGGTAACATAGATTGAATTGCCGTTGGGCGTAAGCGCGATTGTGCCCAACTCGGGCCCGACGAACATTGTTTTGAGAAGCGTGTGCGATGCCGCATCAAGCTGCGTCAACTGGCCCGTCGCCCGGTCCGCGACGTAAACGTGTTCCCCATCGGGCGCAATCGCCAAAGACCAAGGCTCTTGACCAAAGGGGATTTCGGCTACTCTCTGGTTTGTGGCAGCGTCCACCACAGAGACGGAGCCTGAATCAGGATTGGCGACCCATACGAATTCATCTTCGGGTGAAATGGCAATGGGGGCTCCCCAAGAGGCAGAATTATGTGCAAGCTGGGCCGGAGGTTGTGCGGCGGCGTCTGGTGAGGTCGCGTTTGGAATGGATTGGGTTGAAGTGTCGACGAGCGGAAGGTATACCTGTATACTTGTGGAGCAGTTTTCTATTGAAGCTGGCAGCGGGAGAAGGGATTGTAAATAAATAAAAATCGGAACGATTACTATCCCAATAATCGGTACAGCTCCGTAATTCGATAGAAGCATTTTTAATTCTAGCCGCCTGTAGTCTACTTGTGGTAGTATGTGGAATGTGAATTACAGTATAACAGCATAGCGTTAATCTTGCTCCTTGTCAACCATCAAAACTTCCCAATCTACCAGTTTACCAGGGGTAATTTGTAGTATCTCTCAAAGATTACGGGTAAAGGTAAGCACGGTGGGGAGATGAGCCGGGGAGGAGATGGAAGCGCTTTACCCAATCTTTACCTGGCTCGTCTATAGGACGGTAACGGTTGTGATTGAGGGTAGGCGGCACAAGTTCTCCAACTTGCACCCCCTACCCTCAATCTGTTTGCTCACCGCGCCCCCTCGTGCTACACTTCTACCTCCTCACACGATGTTACAACATCAACTGAACGACTAAATCAACCACAATTTTTTGCCAAGGAGAATTCCACCATGAAACGAACCGCCATGTTTTGGCTGTCCCTGCTGCTCGTGTTGACCTTTGTCGTCAGCGCTTGTGCACCGGCTGCCGCGCCCGAAGCCCCCGCCGAAGAGCCGGATGCCGCGGCGGAAACCACCGACGAAACCGCCGCCACCAGTGACGCAGCCGCCTGCGAGGGCAGCATTGCCGTGCTGCTGCCGGACAGCGCCTCTTCCGCCCGCTGGGAGGCCGACGACCGGCGCTTTCTGCAGGAGGCCTTTGATGCGGCTGGCGTCGAGGCGACCATTAGCAACGCCGAGGGCGATGCGTCGCAGATGCAGACGCAGGCCGAGCAGGCCATCACCAACGGCGCACAGGTGATCCTGATGGTGAACCTGGACAGCGGCTCCGGCGCGGCGATCATCGCCCAGGCGCGCGAGGCCGATGTCGCTATCATCGACTACGACCGCTTGACCATCGAGGGCGAGGGCGCGGATTTCTACGTCAGCTTTGACAACGAGGCCGTGGGTCGGCTGGAGGGCGAGGGCTTGGTCGCGGCGGTGGAAGCCGCCGGGCTGGAGAATCCCAACGTGGCCGTGCTCAACGGCTCGCCGACGGACAACAACGCCACGCTCTTCAAGAATGGCTACGACGGCGTCATCAACCCGCTCTTTGAGAGCGGCGAGTGGACCGAAGTCGACGATCAGTTCGTGCCGCAGTGGGACAACCAGCAGGCGCTGGTAATCTTCGAGCAGATGCTGACGGCGGCGGGCGGCGAAATCGACGCCGCGATTGCGGCCAATGACGGCCTGGCGGGCGCGGTCGCCGCGGCGCTGGCCAACCAGGGCTTTGATCCGATCCCCGTCACGGGCCAGGATGCCACGGTCGAGGGCATCCAGCGCATTCTCTCCGGCGAGCAGAGCATGACGGTCTACAAGGCGATCAAGGCCGAGGCCGAAGCCGCCGCCGAATTGGGCATTGCGCTGCTCTGTGGCGAAGAGACCTCCGGTCTCGTCACCGGCAGCGTGGACAACGGCACGAACGAGGTTCCCTCCGTGCTGCTGGAGCCCGTCTCGGTTACGCAGGACAACATCGCCGAAACCGTTATCGCCGACGGCTTCCGCACGTGGGACGAAATTTGCGTGGGCGAGTACGAGCAGTACTGCCCCGAGGCTCGGTAAGTCAATAGAACGCGGATTGGGCGGATTAGGCGGATGAAGACGGACTTGAAAAAATCCGCTTGAATCAGCCCCATCCGCTCAATCCGCGTTCCATTCTGAAAGGTAGCACTCTTGCCAGACAATCCCATCCTTCGCCTGGACGGCGTCTCCAAAAGCTTTGGCGCGGTGCAGGCGCTCTATCAGGTTGATTTTGCGGTGCGGCCCACCGAGGTGATGGCGCTCGTCGGCGACAACGGGGCGGGCAAATCGACGCTGATCAAGGGCATTGCGGGCATCCACGCCTTTGACGAAGGGCAAATTTACTTCGACGAGCAGCCCGTCACCATTCAAAATCCCAAGGAGAGCGCCGACCTCGGCATCGAAGTCGTCTACCAGGATTTGGCGCTGGCGGACAATCTGGACGTGGTCGCCAACATGTTCCTGGGCCGCGAGCGCACGCAGCCGCGCTGGCAGCTCGACGAAACGAGCATGGAGCGCGCCGCTCTTGAAACGCTCGAATCGCTCTCCGTCTCGACGCTGAACTCGGTGCGCACGCCCGTCGCCGGCCTTTCCGGCGGCCAGCGACAGGCCATCGCCGTGGCCAAGGCCGTGATGTGGAACTCCAAGCTCGTCATCCTCGACGAGCCAACCGCCGCCCTCGGCGTGGCCCAAACGCGCCAGGTGCTCGACCTCGTCAAGCGGCTGGCCGGGCAGGGGCTGGCCGTCATCTTAATTTCGCACAACCTGCACGACATCTTTGAAGTCGCCGACCGCATCACCGTGCTGCGGCTCGGCCAGAACGTGGGCATCTTCGAGACAAGCCAAACCAATCAGCAAGAGGTGGTGCAAGCCATCACCGCGGGCACGATGACGAGCGTGCCCGGCATGGAAGCCGAGGCGGCATGAGCACAGTGGAGCAAACGGCAGCCTCTACAGGGCGCCAGTCGATGGGGAGTTATGTTTCGGGCTATCTGCGTCGCATCCGCCAGGGCGACTTGGGCTCCCTGCCGATTATCCTGGGGCTGATTGCCATCGCCGTTATTTTCCAAACGCAAAACGAAAATTATCTCACGGCGCGCAACTTTGTCAACCTCGTGGTGCAGATGGCGGGCATCACGACGATTGCGATTGGCGTCGTTTTTGTGCTGCTGCTGGGCGAGATCGATCTGTCGATTGGCTACACGAGCGCCGTCGCCGCCGTGAGCGCCGCGCTGCTGATGAGCCCCGGCTACGGCTGGCCCTGGTTTTTGGCCGTGCCGCTGGCGCTGCTCGTGGCTGCGGGCATCGGCCTGGTGCAGGGGATGATCATCACCCGCTACCAAGCGCCGCTCTGGGCCGTGGCCGCGGTGACCTTTTTGGTGGCGCTGCTCGTGGACATTTTTCCGGCGCTCAATCAAGATGTCTCGGTGGCCAGCACGCTGCCGAGTGCACTGCTTCAAGCCGTCATCGTCACCGCCATTGTGAGCGCGCTTTACTGGTTCGTGATCCGAGGCACGGAAGTCCCCTCATTTATCGTCACGCTGGCCGGTCTACTGGCCTGGAACGGCGTCGTCCTGCTGATGGTGGGGCGCGCGGGCACGGTCAGCATCTCCAACACCGTGGTCATCGGCATTACCAACACCTACCTGCCCGATGGGGTCGGCTGGCTGATTGCGGGCGCGATTGCGCTGGGCTACGCGGCGATTCAAATTTGGCAGTGGAACACCCGCCGCGGCCAGGGGCTGACGACGCGGCCCATTGTGTTTATTGTGCTGGAAGTGCTCATTCTGGCGGCGCTGGTGGGCGCGGCGGTCTACGTCGCCAACCTCGACCGCGGCGTACCGGTGATTGCGCTGATTCTGCTCGTGCTGCTCGTCGGCTTTAGCTATCTCGCCACGCGCACGCCCTTTGGCCGCTACGTCTACGCCGTCGGCGGCAACCGCGAAGCGGCGCGGCGCGCGGGCATCCCCGTCGAGCGCATCCGGCTGGCCGTTTTTGTTTTGTCCAGCACCATGGCCGGGCTGGGCGGCATCGTCCTCGCCTCGCGGCTGCGCTCCGTCGCCACGGATACGGGCGGCGGCAACCTGCTGCTCAACTCGATTGCGGCCGCCGTGATCGGCGGCACGTCGCTCTTTGGCGGGAACGGTCGGGTGGTGAGCGCGCTGCTGGGCGCGCTGGTGATTGCCAGCGTGGACAGCGGCATGGGGCTGCTGGGCTATTCGGCGGGGCAGCGCTTTATCATCACGGGCGTCGTGCTGCTGATTGCGGTGCTGATCGATTCGCTGTCGAGACGGGGGCGGACGGCGAGTTAGCCTGTCATTTTGCTCGCGTAGCGGTCGCTTCGGCGCCGGATGCGAGAAATCTTTCCTGTAACTATTCAGCTGTCAACAGATTCGGGGAACGGATTGAACGGATTAGTAAGCAACGTTGTCCGTTCCTAGCCGAAACAGGCAGGATTGACTAAATCAGAACGGATTGAACACGCTTCAATCCGTTGAATTTGTTCTAAAAATCCGTTGACAGCTTTTCTGCTGCCGTTCCTGAATAGTTAGTTAGCTTTTCCTACCAACGAAGCGACGGTGTCTTGGGGAAACTACGGAGCAAGCTGAAAGCTGGCTTGAGCAAAGTGGTGGTCGAAATGACACTAATCTTCTGGAAAAATAAGTGCAATCAGATAGCCAGCGTCGATGAAGAATGCATTCGTGCTTCACCGGGTGCTCGGTAGAGGTAGGCATCCAAATTTACTGATGCGTCTTCAATGTCGTCATCAACAACATTTTGACCCAGTTGCCAGACTGGATCGTCTGCCGCCCATAAATCATCTTCTGCCTCTGAAACAGGTGTAATGACCAACCGATCCTGCTCGCGTAAAATCTCGACTTTGCTCATGTTGCCGAGCAAAGCGGGTGGAATTAGTAATCCCTGTGCGGTGACTTCAGCTACCATTGGTTTGTCCTTTCCATTTGCCTTTTGCCTCGATTAGTGTGCGTAATTTCGATGCGTTGTAGATTAGCTGCCAGTGCGTCAACACGAATGCCGATGCCTCCAAGCAGAAAATCGTGAATTAACCTGCTTTTCTTCTTCCCTCCGCGGCCCTCCGCGCCTTCTCCGCGCTCTCCGCGTCAAATAACTTTGGACACACCATGAAAGCACTTCTCCTCACCGACTACCTCCACCTCGAATTTACAGACATGCCCGTGCCCGACATCGGCCCGACGGATGTGCTGGTGCGCGTGCAGGCCTGCGGCATCTGCGGCAGCGACGTGCACGGCTGGGATGGCTCTTCCGGGCGGCGCGTGCCGCCGCTGGTCATGGGCCACGAGGCCGCGGGCACAATCGAGCGCGTGGGCGACGGCGTGACCGACTTTGCCGTGGGCGACCGCGTCACCTTTGATTCGACGATTTACTGCGGCCGCTGCTGGTTCTGCCGCCGCGGCGACATCAACCTCTGCGAGAATCGGAGAGTGATGGGCGTCTCGCCCGGCGAATACCGGCAGCACGGCGCCTTTGCCGAGTATGTGGCGCTGCCGCAGCACATTGTCTACGAACTGCCGGAGGGGCTGAGCTTTCAGCACGCGGCCATGGTCGAGCCGGTGTCGATTGCCTTTCACGCGGTGAACATCACGCCGCTGGCGCTGGGCGCGAGCGCGGTCGTCGTCGGCGCGGGGATGATTGGCAACCTGGTGATCCAGACGTTGCGCATCGCCGGATGCAGCCAAATCATCGCCGTGGACCTCGACGAGGGCAAGCTCGATTTGGCGCAGCGTGTCGGTGCCACGCACGGCATCGTCGCGCAGGGCGACGTCGCCGCCGAGGTGCGCAAGCTAACCGGTGGGCGCGGCGCGGATGCGGCCTTTGAGGCCGTGGGCATCCAGCCGACGGTGCGCACCGCCATTGAGAGCGCGCGCAAGGGCGGCTCGGTCACGCTCGTGGGCAACTTGGCGGCCAACGTGGAATTCCCGCTCCAGAGCGTGGTGACGCGCGAGATCACGCTCTACGGCTCGTGCGGCTCCAGCGGCGAGTATCCCGAATGCCTGGCGATGATCGCCAAAGGTGCGTTTGATCTCGACGCCATCATCAGCGCGACCGTGCCGCTGGACGAGGGCGCGAGCTGGTTCCAGCGGCTCTACGACGGCGAGGCGGGGCTGATGAAGGTGATTGTGGAGCCGTAGAAGGGACGCGGGGACAGGGGGACGGAGCGATGGATGATTACCAAAGCTAGCGGCGGCTGAGCCTGTCGAAGCTAGAGCGGGTCTGATACAAATTATGGGACTAAATACGAGCGCCCAGCGCGTGCAGGACGCCCTGACCGCCCACGGCGTCGACTGCGAAGTGGTCGAGCTGGCTGCCTCGACGCGGACGGCGCAGGAGGCGGCGGAGGCGATTGGCTGCGAGGTGGCGCAGATCGCCAAGTCGCTGGTCTTTCGGGGCAAGCAGTCGGGCAAGGCGATCCTTGTGGTGGCAAGCGGCGCGAATCGTGTGGACGAGAAGAAGCTGCGCGACCTGCTCGGCGAGAAGGTCACCAAGCCAGACGCCGACTTTGTGCGTGAGCAGACTGGCTTTGTGATCGGCGGCGTGCCCCCGCTCGGCCACGCGCAGCCGCTGGAGACGCTGATCGATGAGGACTTGCTCCAGTATGACGAAATCTGGGCCGCGGCGGGCACGCCCCACGCAGTGTTTCGCCTCACGTCCAATGATTTGCGGCGGGTGACGGCGGGGCGCGTGGTGGAGGTGAAACGATAGTTGGCAGCGGGCGACCCGGTGTCGATCCAGTGGCGCATCTAAAGCCAACGGCTTGCCGCAAAGGTGCATGGTCACCCAAGAGAAGCTTGTAAGCCATTGCGGCAGGTCATATCATTGGCTGCTGCGAGGCAACAATTGGTTGTCCAAACGGATGGTCTACGAGGCCTCTCCCTTGCGTCTTTGCGTTAAATTTCTCAACTTCCCTTCAAATTTGGAACTCACCATGACCAAACTCAACTGGGGCATTCTCGGTACGGGGGCGATTGCCCGCCGTTTTGCCACGGAGCTGCCCCGTTCGCAAACCGGCACGCTCCGCGCCGTGGGCAGCCGCACCCAGGAATCCGCCGATGCCTTTGCCCAAGAATTCGGCGCAACCAACGCCCACAGTAGCTACGATGCTCTGCTCGCCGACCCCGGCGTGCAGGCCGTCTACATCTCGCTGCCCAACCACCTGCACGCCGAGTGGAGCATCCGCTGTGCCGAGTCAGGGAAGCACGTCCTCTGCGAAAAGCCGCTCGCCACCAATCACGCCCAAGCGATGACCATCATTGAGGCCGCACGCGCCAACAATGTCTTTCTGATGGAAGCTTTTATGTACCGCTGCCACCCGCAGACGGACAAGATCGCCGAGCTGGTGAGCAGCGGTGCAATTGGCGAGGTGCGGCTGATCGAGGCCTCATTCGGCTACAACATGGGCGGGCCGCGCGATAACATCAAGCTTCAGAACGAGATGGCGGGCGGCGGCATCATGGATGTCGGCTGCTATCCCGTTTCGATGGCGCGGCGGATTGCGGGCGCAGCGCAGGGTCGGCGCTTTGCCAATCCCGTTGTCGAGAGCGATGGCTCTAAAAAAGAGATGGCGCTCAAGGCCTTTGGGAAGATCGGCGAGCAGAGCGGCGTCGACGAGTGGACGACGGCGGTGGTAAAATTTCCCGGCGACGTTCTGGCCGAGCTGTCCACGAGCGTGCAGCTCAAGCAGGGGAATCTCGTGCGCGTCTGGGGGTCGACGGGTCACCTGGTTGTGCCCAACCCCTGGCTGCCCGATACGGATCGCTACAGCGGCCCCGCCGAGACGGTGATCGAGCTGCACCGCGATGGTCAGGCGGAGCCGGAGCTCATCAGCGCCCGCAGCGAGACCCCGCTCTTTGCGCTGGAGGCCGACAGCGTGGCGCAGCACCTCGACGCGCGACAGTCCCCCGCCATGTCGTGGGCGGACAGCCTGGGCAACGTGCAGACGCTCGACGCGTGGCGGCGCGAGATTGGGCTCGTCTTTGGCAGTGAGAAATAGGAGGCGCTCTCCGCACCATTTTGGGGCGGACGCCGGCGCGGCGACCCGACTACACCACGCAGTATGACCAAGTCGAGGGCATGGAGAAACCCGTATCTCGACTGGTGCTGGGCACGATGATCTTCAAGGCCAATCCCGTGTGAGCATTAGTGCGACAAGCCATCACGACACTCTTTGAATCTTGTCATTTCGTCGGCCCACACCCATCGGGTCCCCAACATGGATGTGAAAACTCCGCCAATCACGAATTGAGGAACACCCCATGCAACAAGCCGCCATTACCGGCCCGCGACGGGCCAAAATTATCGACGTGCCGCAGCCGGAGCCGTTTGAGAATTGGGTGGTGGTGAAGGTGCACGCCGCGCCGATGTGTACCGAGTACAAGCGCTTTCTCAGCGGCCAGCCGACGGAGGTGCTCGGCCACGAGGCGGCGGGCGAGGTGGTGGCCGTGGCCCAGCCGGGCCACGTCCAGGTGGGCGACCGAGTGGTGGCGATGCCGCTCTACGGCTGTGGGGAATGTGCGCTCTGCGTCAGCGGCGACTACATCCACTGTCAAAATGTTAACTCGCTGGAAATCGATGTCGCCCAAATGGCGGGGCAGGCGACCTATGCGCAATATCTGCTTAAGCAGGATTGGCTGCTGCCGAAAATTCCAGAGGGCGTTTCGTATCAGCACGCGTCGCTGGCCTGCTGCGGGATTGGCCCCTCGTTTGGCGCCATGGAGCGCATGGGCGTCGACGCCTTTTCTACGGTGTTGATTACGGGGCTGGGCGCGGTGGGGCTGGGGGCGGTGATCAATGCACGCTTTCGGGGAGCACGGGTGATCGCCGTCGACGCAGTGGCGAGCCGGGCGCAGCGCGCGCTCGACATGGGGGCAACCGCCGTGCTCGATCCGCGCGACGAGGACAATCTCGAGCAGATCGCCAAACTCACCGACGGCGTCGGCGTGGACGCCGCGCTGGACTGCTCCGGCAACGTCCACGCCCAGCGCTTCTGCATCGACGCGACCCGACGACGCGGTCAAATCTGCTTTATCGGCGAATGCAGCGAAGATCTCGCCATCCAGGCCAGCCGCGATTTTATCCGCAAGGGGCTGTCGCTGCACGGCGGTTGGCACTACAACCTGAATGAGTTTCCCAAGGTGATGCAGGTTATCCAGGAATCGCCGCTGATCGACCAGCTCGTCAGCCACACCTTTCCGCTGCGCGAGGCGCAGGCGGCACTGGAATGTTCGGCGTCGGGCGAGGGGGCAAAGATTATTTTGGAGCCGTGGGGGTAGAATTGACGGCACACCTCCGCCGTGCTATGTTTTTGATAGTTACCCAATGACAAAGACAAGCAAAACTGAAAGAAACGGGCTGGCAGATTTGAGACCAGATAATTCTGTCGCCTCCGCGGACCGCTGCGACCACAGAGCGCTTCTTGACGGCATCCCTTTATCCGAAATCTATAGTTAAATAGGAGACCCCTTTATGCAATCCCACTTGAGCCGTCGACACTTTTTGCAGCTGGCCGGAGCCAGCGCTGCCACCGTTGCGCTCGCCGCCTGCCAGCCCGCTGCTGGCCCCGCAAGCGATGGTGAAGCCGCGCCCGCCGATGGCACAGTTGAGCTCGTCTGGTCGCACTTTTGGGTGGGCACGAATCCGCTGCTGCCTTGGGCCGAAGAGTTGATCAGCAGCTTTAACGAACAGTACGACGGCCAGTACACCGTTACCGAGACGACCGTGCCGGGCGATGCCGCGCACGCCGACAAGATGCTCGCCGCCGCCGCGTCGGATGCGCTGCCGGACATTGCCACCGGCAACATCACGCTGATGCGCAATCTGGCCTCCAGCGGCAAGATGGTGCAGCTCAACCCCTATCTCGAAGACGAATGGGGCGACCAATTTATCGAGGGCGCCTTTGAGTACTACACCGAGCCGGACGGCGAAATCTACGCCATTCCCTATTCCAAGGACAACATTGGCATCTACTGGAACGAAGCGCTCTTCGACCAGGCGGGCCTCACCGAATTTCCCACCACCTGGGAAGATTTTTTCGCCGCCAGCGAAGCGCTCAAGGGCGAGGGCATCATCCCCATGGGCATGGGCAACGGCTGGACTAACTTTTTGATGCTCGCCAACATGACCGGTACACAGCCGGGCGGCGCAGACTTTCTGCGCGTCAAGGATTACCAGCACGACTTCAGCGGCAGCGAGCCCTTTGCGACGGGACTGGAGACGCTGCAGCGCTATATCCTGGAAGAGAACACCAACGAGGATGTGCTCACCGGTGGCTACGCCGAAGCGGCCACGACCTATCTGCAAGCCCAGTCGGCGATGATCGCCAACGGCCCGTGGATGATCAACCAGATTCGCGGCGTCACGGCGGAGACGGCCGAGGTGGTGACCACGGACACAAGCTATTCGATTTCGCCCGGCAACGGCATCATCTCGATCATTGGCGAGGCGGGCTTTACCAGCGGCGCCGAAGACGAGGCGCACGCCGAGGGCGCTGTCGCGTTTATGAAGCACGTGGTCAGCCCGGATCAGATGAAGCAGCAGCTCTTTCTCGTCTCGCGCGATGGGCCGACGCAGTTTGAGCTAACCGACGAAGACCGCGCGCAGATCGATCCGCTCGCGCTCAAGATCATCGAAGAGGGCGATGCCGCCGCGATCAAGTATCCCCACCTCTTCCACGGCTTTGATCCAGCGGTAATGACGGAGCTAACCAACCAGTGGCCCGCCTACGCCCAGGAGGCGATCTCGACCGAAGAGCTGTTGGAGATTCTGGACGACGCGCGCACGGCGGTGGAGTAGATTGGCTTCAATCGCAGTGGCTGGGAACGCCCAGCCACTGCGATTTTGAGGATTCCCCATGAAACGCGACCTCTACCGCGGCATTGCCCTCTCCCTTGCCCCCGCCGTTCTGCTCTTTTCGATCTTCTTCCTGTTACCCCTGGGCGCGGTGATCTACACCTCCTTCTACGATTGGAATCTATCTGGCCTGTCGTTTGTGGGGCTGGAAAATTATCGCGAGATGTTCGACGAGCGCGCCTTCCAAAAGGCCGTGCGCAACAACCTGATCTGGTCGGCGGCGGTGATTTTTCTACACGTGCCGCTGGCGACTTTTGCCGCCATTCTGCTTTCGGAGAAGATGCCCGGCTGGAAGGTCTTCCGCACGCTCTTCTTTATCCCCAACATGATATCGTGGGCGGCGCTGGCGCTGATCTACCGCAACGTGGTCTACAATCCGCAGTGGGGGCTGGTCAACAGCGTGCTGGAGCGCGTGGGGCTGGAGTCGCTGCAGCGCCAGTGGCTGGCCGATCTAACCTGGGCGCTGCCCGCCGTGATTGCGACGTGGATGTTCAACATTGGCCTGTGGATGGTTATCATCATGGCCGAGATTGCGTCGATTCCGGGCAGCCTCTACGAAGCGGCGGAGATCGACGGCGCGACGCGTCCGCAGCAGGTGCGCCACATCACGCTGCCGCTGCTGCGCAACGTGATCGGCACCTGTATGATTCTTTCCGTCAGCATCGGGCTGGTCTCCTTCGAGGTCATCTTTCTGATGACGGAGGGCGGCCCGGCCAACGAGACGATGAACCTGGCCATGCACCTCTACAACAAATTTACCTTTACCCAATTTGGCTACGCCAACGCGATTGGCGTCTTTCTGATTGGGCTGGGCTTTTTGCTGATGATGATTCTCAACCGCGCCTTCCGCGTGGGTGAGCAGGTGTAGCATATCTGTAACGATTCAGCCTCACCCCCCAGCCCCTCTCCATTCATGGAGCTAAGCTTAACCCACAAGTAGGGGAGAGAGCAGCGAAAGGGGGAGGGGGGAGAAGGACCCCCATCCCCGGCCCTTCCCCCGACATCAGGGGAAGGGTGACTGGTGGGGAAAGCGGTTGCGGAGTGGTCGTCTCGCTTGGTTTAGCGAGCGGGCGATGTCACAGAAGAGTCGCAGAATCAAGGAGTCGACAGAAGCCCCCTCCCTGCTGGCGGGGAGGGGGTTGGGGGAGGGGTTCTTCTTGGCCCGCGATGTGGCGAGACTCAGCGGCGACTTGTGGGTAAAGGTAAGCTATGGATGGAGAGGGGGGCCTGATTCCTCGGCGAGGCAGCGATTTCGCCAAAGCGAGATCGCTGCCTCGCCGAAGAGACTGAACTCTTCCCGCCACGCGTGGCGGGAAGAGTTAGGCAGGAGGCGAACGCTTGTCTGCCCTGAATAGTTACGAATACCTGATCGACTAGCGCTTATTATCACCTTTAATCATGGCTGAACTAACGCAAAATCTCCCAACCGACACCACCACGCGCGACGCCGCCGTCGACAGCGGGTCGACGGCACGCCACGTTTTGGTGCGCGCGGTGCAGTACGTCATCCTCGCCGTCTTCACCGTCTTCACCACGCTGCCGCCGCTCTGGTTGATTCTCTCGTCGTTCAAAACCAACAACGAGATCTTGACCTCGTCGCTGGCGCTGCCGAGCGGCTTTAACACGAGTGGCTACGTGGCCTCCTTTGCCGAGGCGCAGCTGCACCGCTTCTTCCTCAACACCGTCATCGTGTCGACCAGCACCGTCGTGCTGCTGCTCCTCATCGCCACGCTGGCCGCCTATCCGCTGGCGCGCTTTGACTTTCCGCTGCGTCGCCCGCTCACCCTGCTCTTTAGCCTGGGTATTCTGATTCCCGGCATCACGCTCGTCGTACCGGAGGTGATCATTATCCGCCGCCTGGGCCTTTACGACACGCGGCTGGCGCTGATTCTCATGTACACGGCCATTTTCTTCCCGATCAGCTTTTTGGTGATGCGCAGCTTTCTGCTCAGCCTGCCCAAAGAGCTGGAGGAGGCCGCGCGCATCGACGGCGCGGGCTACTTCCGCACCCTCTTCCAGGTGATTCTGCCCCTCTCCGTGCCTGGCCTCGCCACCGTGGCCGTGATCCTCTTTATCTGGACGTGGAACGAATTTTTCTACGCCTTTATCCTCACCGGCTCCGAAGCCACGCGCACCATGCAGATCGCCATGCGCTTCTTTATCTCCCAGTTCGATTTTAACTATCCGGGGCTCTTTGCCGCCGTCACCGTGGCGATGATTCCGCCGGTGATTGCGTACGTTCTGTTTCAGGAGCAGGTCGTATCGGGGCTGACGGCGGGGGCAGTGAAGTCGTAGACTGCGGGCGTAAACGCGTTTTGCGCTTTGGGCGCGATCAAGCCCGCACAAAATTTACGTGGAGCCGCTGGCAACAAGCGCGGAGGTACTAACTGTCCGACTGGCTAAAGTGTTTCTGAAATAGTCTCTCGGCCCGCGCCAATCCCTCTTCGCTGATGACAACGGATTTAGCCTAATCCAAGAAAATAAGTATGCCGCGAATGTGACTGTCACTGCCCGCGACCAGTGAAGCATTAACAGAATTGTCTGGGCAGTGACTGTCACATGGTACAGCTACGACATTGACATCGCTGGTCCCCGTTGCCTCGCCCCCACCCCACGCGACGCGACCGCCCATCCGCGACAAAGCTTCGCCCTCCAGGTGACGGCCCCCGCCCTCGACCCGACGGGACAAGCGACCGTCACTGTTCTCGCCAGTTTCTCATCGCCGATGTGCGCCTACTCTTCTCTCGGTGGGTGTTCGCCCATCAAGAAAAGCGCTCGCCGCAAGTTGACCAACCCCAACCGATTCATCTGCAACGTATCGACAGTGGCTCTACCTGTCGGTGTCAACCCCACGATGCGTTGGAAATCCTTCGACCATTCAAAGTGCGTTGACCACTTCTGTTGACGAGGAGAATAAAGAGCAACTCGCTCCCTGCTTATCGAATCAATCGCCTCTACCTTGTCCGACTTTGCGTTGTTGCAGCCAGAACAAGCAAGCGCCAGGTTGCTCATTTCGTTGCTGCCGCCGCGACTAACGGGAATGATATGCTCGACGGCAAACGTTTCTGTGGCGTAATCCGCTCGGCTTTGGCAATACTCGCAGCGGCCCTGCGCACGCTCGATAACGGCTTGGCGAACAGCTACAGAAACGTAAGGTCTAGGCATAGTTCCGTCGAGAGATGCCTAATTCGTCCATTAATTCATCGACGGACGTGTCGCGCAGCTGAGCCAATTCAATTAAATTGTGTAACCGCTTTGCATCCGCTAATTCAACTTGATTCACAATTTCCATGAATTCCTGACGTTCGTCCTCAGTAATTGTCTCCTCATGGATTTTGTCGTTTAGCAAATGATACCGTTGCCACGTAGCCACAGGCACGCCGTGGTTAATTCGCTCAAGCAACTCCACCTCATCCTGCGACCGGCCAGACGCGCGACGCCGCGCGCGTTGCGCCATGACTTTCTGCGCAAACGGCTCAAACTCGCTGTCGTGCAGCTGCGCGATGCCGTCGAGAATTTCGTCGACGTCGAGTTCAATTTGTGGATTCAGTTTTACTTTGGACATGTCAGCGCCTCGTGCTGAAAACAGACTGCGTCATTGTTTCTTCACCAACGGTCGGCAGCTTGGCGACCTCTTCGCCGATGCGGAAGAACGTTGTCCACTCATCGGGTCGATCAGTCTGTGTCGAAGCAGGATAGCGAGCCGGTCGCAAATCGAGTTCATCCATCAGCGCATCGAGCGTGGTGTTGCGCATTTCGGCCAGCTTAATCAGCGCTTCAATCCGCTTGACGTTCGCCGCCTCCAGCCGGTCGGTAATGCCAATCAACTCGGCTTGCTCTTCCGACGTTAGCGACTCATCCTCCAGCTTTTCGCGCAGCAGGTGATAGCACCGCCACGCTTCTTCCGGCAGGCCGATGTTGATCTGCTGCAATAGCTCTGCTTCTTTTGCTGGCAGCGTGACGGCCTGTCGATGAAAATGCCGCGCCAGCACCGTCTCGACATAGTCGCGCGGCGCGACGCCTTCCCGTTTGGCCGCGTCCAGCACTTGCGTTTCCACGCTTTGTGGTAAATCAATTGTGAGACTTATTCGGTGTTCCTACCCTTCATCTTTCATCGACCCCAAGCTACCGACTTGCCCCCACCCCACGCGACGCGACAGCCCATCCGCGACGAAGCCTCGTCGTCGCGGTGACGGTCACTGCCCACGACCCGACGGGGCAAGCGACCCACGCCCGGACAGTGACCGTTACTTCCCTCAGCCCTTCTTGTCACCCGTAGGGCTTGTGCCAATGTTCCGTTTCATATCGAGAAGGGCTCGCTTCAACCCTGCCAGCTTGTTCTCGCAAATATCGAATATGACTTCTGCATCCACGGAAAAGTAGTGGTGGCTGAGAAAATCACGAACGCCTTTCGCGCCCTTCCAGTCGACATCGGGATAGCGAGCCGACATCTCAAAATCTAGCAGCGTATCTAGCCGCTTCAACTGCTCGCCCATCGCAATCAGCATCATGGTGATGCCGTCGAGCCGATCCACGCCGAAGGTATCGAGCACAAAATCATTGGGCTCGTCAATTCCCACGAAGCGGCGCTCAATGCGAGCGATGGCGGTTTCGATGTTGGTGAGGATGTTATAGACAAGTTCGGGATCAGACATAGATGGCTTCGCGGTCGATGCGCCGCTTGAGCAGCGCGTTGATGTGGGGCTGATCCCGAATCAAATCCACCGAGGCGACCAGCATCTCCTCCAACTCTTCCTTCATGTGCACCATCTGAAACAAATCCGGCGGCATCTCAACCACGATGTCGACATCGCTGGTGGCCGTGGCTTCGCCGCGCGCCACCGAGCCAAACACGCCCAGCCGCGTGACGCCGTACTTGTCGGCGAAGGTTTGTTTATGGGATTCGAGAATGTCGAGAATTTCTTCGCGTTGCATACGATTTCCCCTCAATACGATTTCTCTCGCCGACTTGCCCCCACCCCACGCGACCCGACAGCCCCTCCGCGACAAAGCCTCGCCCTCCAAGCGACGGTCACCGCCCCCGACCCGACGGGGCAAGCGACCAACGCCCGGACAGTGACCAGCACTTCCTTACAGCTCGTTTGCCAATTGCAGCACGCGAGCAACAAGCGCGTCGCCCAATCGAACACCAGCGCCGTTTAATCGAACAATCTCCGGTTGTACCTCTGCGAGGTGACCTTGTTCCTTTGCCCGAAGCAAGACACCCAGAACGCCCGTTACCGATAAGCCAAGCCGTTTTGCGTGGCGACGCCCCAAGCGTTCATCGACAATTACTAAATCGGCACTTCGCTCCAATGCCAGCGCAATGACCTCCGCTTCACCGCGCTAGGTCGCTCAATAAATCGGCGCGTCTGGAGTCTTGCAACGATGCAACCGAGATGTAGGACGCGGATCGAACCGCCGCCGCGTCGGCCCGCGTCCCACCTGCAACAAGCTCCGCTTCGACGGCGGAGGGAATGAGCACTTGACCGTACAAGCGCCGAAGCAAATCCAGCTTGCCAAGAATCGACAGCGAAATAATCGGTGTCGTGTTCGAGACAACGACACGCGGCGAGTTAGGCGTTGGCAAAATCCAACTCCAGTTCGCTCGGTTCTACCCCAATCGGCGACAGGCCAAACTGCGCCAGCTCAAAGATAAACGCCGCGCGACCCATGCCCGCAATCTGCGCCGCCGTACCCGTGGTGATGCGGCCTTGCTCGTACAGCTTGACCGCCAGCAGTAGCCTCGACTCGGCCTCGAAGCGCTCCGGCGTCAGCTTGAGCGAAAGGAGCAGGTCGTCGGGGTAGGGAATGGTAAGTTGAAGGGTGCTCATAGGATTTTCTTGAAGCGATTGCTGTCGTTGAACGATTGTAAGAATTCTTTGAAGTCGGGGTTCAGTTCCATAGCGCCACCGGTGGTATTCGCGACGAATCTCCTCCAGCGCCGCCAGCCGCGCGACGGGCGGCTGCGTGCGCCAGTAGAGCGCTTCTTTGGGCTGCTCGCCGAGCTTGTATTTTTGGACGATTGGTTGAATGGCCATAGTTAGTTTTTGCTAAACAGCGCAGGCGACGCGACAGTCCATCCGCGACGAAGCCTCGCCACCCAAGCGACGGCCACCGCCCACGACCCGATGGGGCAAGCGACCAACGCCCGGATAATGACTATCGCTCCCCATGCTAACCTTTCGATTCAGCCGCCTTCTCGATCCGACGGTGGTCGCGACCCAGGCTCGTCCCGCAACCACCGCCAAAACGCCCGTTCCTGCCAACCCGATGATTGCCCTTATTATCACATGACGAGCAAGCGAGCTATTCTACTTTTTGTACCTCGCATCCAAATTTTGCCGCGAAATCGGTCGGTAACACTTCAACGAAGTATTGACCTGTCTCGTTGCCATTCGCCAATATATTGTTTTCGCCGTTGACATTGGAAAGCCGAGACCAGTAACAAGAATCCAACATATCTGTTCCTGCCTCACCTCGATATAGACCGGGATCAATATCTCTGCCAACAAGATAAGTTCCGATAGGCACGCTAGCTGAACTTATCTCTTGAACTGGCGCTTGATCGAGTGTTAGTAACTCACATCTTGTTTGCAAAGCTGTATCGCTGGGTAACACTTCAATGTAGTACAGGCCCTCCGCGTTTTCGTTCGCTAAAATGTCGTCTTGTCCTGTGAGGTTGCTGAGTCTTGCCCAGTAGCACGTATCTATACCCTCACCTGCCAAACCCACATAGATGCCAGCCTCAATGTCGCGACCCACGAGATATGTACCGGCAGAGATAGCATCTGAGGAAACTTCCTGTGTGGGGACTTTATCAAGAGGAAGCAGTTCACACCTTGTGTTTAATGCAGCGTCGGTGGGTAATACTTCGACGTAGTACAGACCTTCCGCGTTTGCATTTGCTAGAATGTCGTCCTGGCCCGTGAGGTTGCTAAGTCTTGCCCAATAGCATGTATCCATGCCCTCGCCTGCCAAGCCAGCGTAAATACCCGGCTCAATATCTGTACCAACAAGGTGCGTTCCTTCTGTTACCAGTCCTTCAACTTCTTCGGTCGGAGTTGGTGCTGGCGTTGAGGTGGGAAGAGAAGCCTCGTTTTCTACAGCGGAGGCTTGAGCTTCGCCTTCGGTAGCAGATGCTTGAACTTCGCCTTCAATGGTTGGAGTAAGCAAAGTCCGAACGAGTTGGTCACTTTCAGAAGGTGACGAGCATGCTAGAATTGCAGCGATCAGAGCCAGCACAGGTAGCAGTACTGGCAGATAGAATCGATGTTTGTTCATCTGATTTCTTTCCATGGTTATGGATCAATACTGAAATTGTAAACCAATATTGAAATGTTATTTGAATTTTCATCATACCACCTCCCCCTCCCCTGTCAACCGCATCCCATACACCCGCGACCCCTCGACCTCGCTCCGCGCCCACGCCATCCCGTGGTACCCGAACTCGCGCCACAGCTCAATCTGGTCATCGTAGTGCGCGCCCAGCGGGTGGCCCGACTGGCCGCTCGTGGTGACCGTCTGCGACTTCTCCCACGCGCCGACGTCGAGCAGCTGCCGGTAGCTGGGGACGACGCGCACGAGCGGCGGCGGCAGCAGCGGGTCGCTGACGGAGACCATGGGGGTGTGGCGGTCGCCGGCGATGGGGAAGGGGCCGCGGTTGAAGAAGGTGCGCAGCAGCCGCACGCTCCCCAGCGGATGGACGTAGCGCAGCTGGTGCAGCCGACCCCACTGCCAGCGCGTTGTGCTGTCGCCCACCGCTGCGCGCAGCTCGCGCACGCCCGCGGCCAGCGCCGCGGCCAGCAGCTCGTCCCGCGTCCGCGGGCGACCCGTCGCCACGTCGGCGTACCAGGGCGATTCGGCCTGCGACTCGATCAGCTCCAGCAGCCGACGCTCGGCGCGCATGGCAAAGCCGTTGTTCTGAAAGAGCGGGTTGCCCACGCCGCCAATGTATCGCCGATAGCCCGTATCCGAGAGCTTGTCCGCAAAGACGAGCCGCAGCAGCGCCGTCCACACGTAATGGTAGACCGTTGCCGCCTCGCTGTCGACCTCGATGCGGCCGTTCCAGCCCCGCAGATAAGAGAGCGCCGTCTGCTCGACAGCGTCGTCGCTCTGCAGCTGCGCAAACCAGGGCGCGACGCGCGTCGCCAGCCCGCTCTGCACGTCGCTCAACATCTGCTCCATGTCGCGTACGCTAAAGCGTTCCTTGGTCGTCAACATCTCCTCGATGCGCTCGGCGCGCCAGCCCGGGTAAAATTCGACGCCGAGAAAATAGGGATAGTCGTCGCCCACGATTTTGTTGTTGGCCGTCACGATTTTGCCGCTGGGTGGGTCGAACACGCGCGGCAGCTCGGCGGCGGGGATCAGCCCGTCCCACTCGTGCTCGCCCGACCAGCCGGGCAGGGGCACGAGACCCAGGGTGCGCTCGTCGCGGCGGGGATGGTGGCCGGCGAGCACGTAGCCAATGTGGCCCTGGTCGTCGGCGTAGGTGACGTTGCTGGTCGGCCCCGGCCACAGCGCCATCGCTGTCTCAAAATCAGCCCAATTCTGCGCGGTGTTGAGGCCGAGCACGGCGCGCATGAGCTGCCCCGGCTTGTGGCCCGTCCAGCGCAGCGCCAGCGGGGTCGACTTCGCCGCTTCGTCGGCACTGAGTTTGTCAACACTGAGAAGCGCGTTGATCAGCGGCCCGTGGCGCGTCACCAGCACGCGCTGGTTGACGGGGCGCCCGCGCCGCACGCGAATCATCTCGTCGATGACCTGGGCCTGCTCCCACTCGCCCCGGAACTCGAAGCGGGTCGGGTCGTCCGGATGCGTCCGCTCGATGTACAAATCCTGCACGTCCGTAAAGGCGTTGGTGATGCCCCAGGCCACGTGCGCGTTGTGGCCAATCACCACGCCGGGCGCGCCCGGAAAGCTCACGCCGCTGACCTCGAGATCGGGGCAGACGAGATGGTTCTCGTAAAAGGTGCTCGGCATGGTCAGCGACAGGTGCGGGTCGTTGCAGAGCAGCGGCCGCCCGTTGAGCGTGCGCTTGGGCGCGAGCACCCAGCTGTTGCTGCCCTGCCCGCCGTTCCCGCCCCCCGTCGCCTGCTCGATCCAGCCCTTGAGGTTGTCGTAGGAGTGCAGCAGCAGCCCGGCGGTCGACTGCAGGCGCTGCTGCTCCTCGTCGCCCACCGCCTCCAAAATAATCGGCGTCTCTGGATACTCCGGCTCGACCTCCGCCGCGCGCAGCTCGCCCAGCTCCTCCCTCAGCACGATCCGCGTCAGCTCGCTCTCCCAGTTAATGCTCAGCGACCACGCCGTCACCTTGCCAAAGGCCAAAATATCCGTCGGCTGCCACGGCTCCGGCTTGACTCGCAGCAGGTTGAATTCCGCGCCCAGCCGCCCGTTGCGGTGCGCGTCTATAAAGGCGTTGACGCCCGCGCAATACATCTCCAGCACGCGCAAGGTCTCCGCATCCTGCGTGGGCAGCTCCGCCTCCGCCGCCCGCTGAAAGCCGATGAGGCGGCAGAAGCGGTCGGCGTCGAGCGCGGGCTCGCCAAAGACTTCGGCCAGCCGCCCCTGCGCCACGCGCCGCCCCTGCTCCATCTGCCACAGCCGATCCTGGGCGTGCACCCAGCCCTGTGCGCGAAAGAGATCGTCCCTCGTCTCGGCGTAGATGTGCGGAATCGCAAACTCATCGCGCAAAATTTCGACCGTTGCGTCGAGGCCGGGGATAACGCCGTCGGTGTCGTAGTCGGGCACGGGTCGCTGGATGTAGCGGCCGTAGACAAAGAGATAGAGCGCTCCGCCCAGGGCTACGCCGAGAATCAGCAGGGAGAGGATAACCACGGCGATGAGTTGAATTGGGGACATGGAGAAGTGGTGTGGTACGCTGCCCCGAGCTTGTTCAGGGGTGATGCGTTGTGTGGAAGAAGATGAGGTGGAAGTGTAGCATCGGCCCCCGCCGAGGTCAATCGACGCTGCGGCTTTCGGCAGAAATGTCGGGTGGGTTGGCGGTCAGCTCCCTCCGAAATCCAACGGCAGAATCCAACGGCAGAATCCAACGGCAGAATCCAACGGCAGAATCCAACGGCAGCTCGCTCATATCGCGGCCCGTGCGCAATATCGCACAGCCAGATATCCACCCCGGGCTGGCGGATGGGTCGTCTTGGGGAAGCTGTTCCCGCAAACGCTCGCTGACTCAGCGAGCGTTTTTTGCTTCTGCCCCTCCCCAAAATTGACCCTTGACTCTGACATCGTGTCAGCCCTTACGATGGGTGCACGAGGGGAAGTTGCCCCAAGCAGGCAAAATCAAGCGAACAAAGGAGAATCAACTTATGACTGCCGAAAAACAGGTGATCTTTGGCCCCGGCGCGCTGGGCCTCGCCGTAATGGACGAATTGGTTGCCCAGGGCGAAGTGGGGCGGGGCAAGCAAATCGTGCTCGCCAGCCGCAGCGCTAAAATCGACGAGCCGCTGCCGAGCGGCGTCACCACCGAGCGCGCCGACCTGACCGACCCGGCCCAGGTGCGGCGCGCGGCTACCGATGCCGACGTCGTCTACCTCTGTGCCATGCCGTCCTACACCGAATGGCCCGCGCTGTGGCCGCCGATGATGCGCGGCTTCATCGAGGGCATGATGGGCAGCAAAGCACGTATTATCTACGCCGACAATTTGTATATGTATGGCCCCAACCCCGGCGCCCCGCTGACCGAAGATTTGTCCAATCGCCCCGCCGCCCACAAGGGGCAAGTTCGCGGTGAAGTGGCAGATCTGTTGATGGATGCTCACCGAGCGGGCAAGCTGCACGCCGCCATTGCCCGCGCCCCCGATTTCTACGGGCCGCGCGCGCTCAACAGCCAGTTCGGCTCCATGTTTTTGCCGCCTGCTCTTCAAGGCAAAGCGGCTACGCTCGTTGGCAAGCTCGATCAGCCGCACACAATCACCTTTATCCGCGACTTTGCCCGTGCGCTGGTGACGCTCGCCAACCGGGAGGAGGCGATGGGCGAAATCTGGCACGTGCCCAGTGCACAGACGGGCACAGCGGGCGAATTGGTGGAGCGATTTGAGCAGGCGCTGGGCCAGCCGATCAAGGTGCAGATGGGCAATTTGCCCATTCTGACGGTTATGGGCTGGTTCAACCCCGTGATTCGCGAAGTCAAGGAGATGTATCCCTCGTTCGCCAACCCTTACGTGGTCGACCACGGCAAGTTTGAACGGGCCTTTGGCGCGCCCGTGACGCCGCACGAGGAGGCCGTGCGCGAAACGGTCGACTGGTTTCGGCAGCAGGCGGGCTAGGCGAGCGGGGTTTTAACCGTCAATCAAGTAAACCGCAGATGAACGCAGATTCAAACCACAGTGCCCTAAATTACCTGCGTTCGTCTGCGTCTATCTGCGGTTAGAACCGGAGGCGTTGAGGCGGTGGCATTTTTGCACCAAGCGTTCGGAGCGCGCAGCACTACCGTTATGAAGTAGATGTGCTAGACTGGCTGCGTGACCATAAATTAGCCGCTTTCCATTGAGGTATCCATGTCCATCAAGCGACTCACTCAAATCGCCGGCCTCCTGCTGGGCCTGATTTTGATCGCGGCGCTCGTCTTGCGCCTGCTGATTCCCCGCTTCAGCCCGGAACCCGACACGCTTGGCGTCGTTGACGGCAGGCTCTCCGCCTGCCCGGATTCGCCCAACTGCGTCAGCTCCTCGGCCACGGACGCCGAGCACGCCATCGACCCCATCGCGTTTTCCACTTCCGCCGAGGAAGCGCAGGCCGATTTGCTCACCGTGCTGAGCGATTTGCCGCGCGCCACCCTTGTCAGCAGCGAGCCCGGCTACGTCCACGCCAGCTTTCGCTCGCCGCTGATGGGCTATGTCGACGACGGTGAATTTTTGTTCGACGAGGCCGCGAACGTTATCCACGTGCGCATGGCCGCGCGCCTGGGCCAGTCCGATCTGGGGGCGAATCGTGAGCGGGTGGAGTCGATCCGCGAAGGGCTGCGGAGATAAAAGATAGTAATCTACGAAGGACACGAAGAGCACGAAGAAAAGAACGTCGACTCTCTTCCTTCGTGTCCTTCGTAGATAAAATTCTGGAACGCCTTTTTACTCAATTGATTGCTATGGCCGACGCTAATTTTTTTCAAAACAAAATCGTCTGGATCACCGGCGCATCTTCCGGCATCGGCGAAGCGCTGGCGCTGCTGCTGGCCCAGCAGGGCGCGACGCTCGTGCTCTCCGCCCGGCGCGGGGGCGAGCTTGAGCGCGTGCGCGAAGCTTGCCAAAATCCCGCCGCCCACCTCGTCCTCCCGCTCGACCTCGCTGACTTCGACGCCGACGACGCCGCCCAGCAGGTGCTCGATCACTTTGACCGCGTCGACGTGCTGATCAACAGCGGCGGCGTCAGCCAGCGCTCGACGGTCGCCGAGACTGCGCTCGACGTTGACCGGCGCATTATGGAAATCAACTACTTCGGCACGATTAAGCTGACGAAGGCCGTGCTGCCCTCGATGCTGGCGCGGCGCGCCGGCCACATCGTGGCCGTGAGCAGCGTGGTCGGCCACTTTGCCACGGCGCGGCGCTCGGCCTACGCCGCCAGCAAGCACGCGCTCCACGGCTTCTTCGACGCGCTGCGCGCCGAAGTCCACGCCGCTGGCGTCCGCGTCACTATCGTCAGCCCCGGCTACGTGCGCACGAACATCTCGCTCAACGCGCTCACCGGCGACGGTTCCAAGCACGCTCAAATGGACAGCGGCCAGGAAAAGGGTCTTTCGGCGGAGGCGTGTGCGGCGCAGATTCTGCGCGCCCTCGAGCAGGGGCGCGGCGAAGTCGTGATTGGGCGCGAACGTTTTGCCGTTTATGCCCATCGCTTTGTGCCGGGGCTGTTTAACCGCGTGCTGCGTCGCGTACGGCGGACGTAGGCGCGACGAAGGATGGGGTGTATCCTTTGGGGAAGCTTCCAAACTTCCCCCAAAGGTCGTCGACTTTGCGAGCGCGACAAAGAACCCCCTCTCAGCCCCCCCCCAGCTTGGGGGAGGGGCCGATCCTTCGGCGATTTTGTTACAAGTTCTTGTTCAGCCTGCGTGAAAAGAGAAACTTTGACGTATCCAGTCGCGGCCCCCTCCTCCATTGGGGGAGGGATGGGGAGAGGTCAAACCCGACTCGACCCCTCAACGCTGCCACCTGTAAACCACCATGCCCCACTCATTCACCACCGGCTTCACCACCCTCGCCGATGAAGTTGCCCTGCGCGACATTCCCGTCTCCGGCGACATTCCAGCGTGGCTACACGGCACGCTCTTGCGCAATGGCCCCGGCGCGTTTGACATCAACGGCGACGCGTACCATCACTGGTTTGATGGCCCGGCCATGCTCCACCGCTTTGCGCTACACGA
The DNA here is from genome assembly GCA_965213535.1 of Caldilineaceae bacterium. Classification (GTDB taxonomy): domain Bacteria; phylum Chloroflexota; class Anaerolineae; order Caldilineales; family Caldilineaceae; genus JBCCFC01. Next base: position 1,834,888 of record OZ243888.1, on the reverse strand, counting down.
TGGACGGGTCGACTACGCCAACCGCTATCTGCAAACGCCGGGCTACGCCAGTGCCCAGGCCAGCGGCGAAATCCGCTACGCCGAATTTGCCACCGACCCCTGCCGCTCGATCTTCAAGCGCTTTATGGCCGCCTTTGTGACGGGCCAAACGCCGTCGCACAACGCCAACGTCAACCTCACGCGGCTGGGCGACCAGTTTATTGCGATGACCGAAACGCCGCTGCCCGTCGCCTTTGACCCAGACACGCTGGAGACGCTCGGCGTCGTCGACTACGTGGACGAGACGGAGGTGACGACCACGACGGCTCACCCGCACTACGATGCCCAGCGAGGCGCCGGCGTCAACCACCTGATTCACTACGGGGCGCGCAACGCCTACAGCTTTGCTTGGCTGCCGGATGCGCTGCCGCTGCGGCGCGAAGTGCTGAGCAAAATCCAGGTCGATCAGCCGGGCTACGTCCACAGCTTTGGCATGAGCGAGCGTTACCTGATTTTGGTCGAGGGGCCGTTTGTGATCAATCCGCTCGATTTGCTGCTGAAGGGCAAGCCCTTTGCCGAGAACTTTCGCTGGCTGCCGGAGCGAGGTGCGCGCTTCCTCGTGATCCGCAAGCGCGACGGTGCGCTCGTCGGCGAGCACCGCTGCGATCCCTTCTTCGTCTTCCACCACGTCAATGCTTTCGAGATTGGCGACTATGAAGCCGACGGCACGCTCCACGTGGATTTGTGCCACTATCCCAACGCGCAAATTGTCCACGATCTCTTTCTTGATTCGCTGCGCAACGGCCAGCCGACCCTGCAGCCGTCGCTGCGCCGCTACTCGCTCCAGCAGGGTCAGCCCGTGCAAGAGAGCGTGCTCGCCGATGAGCCGCTCGAGCTGCCGCGCATCCACTACGGCAAACACAACGGGCGCGACTACCAATTTGTCTACGGCATCGGCTTCCGCCAGGATAAGCCCTACGATTTTAGCAACCAGCTGGTGAAGGTCGACGTACAGAGCGGCGAGTCGACCATCTGGCGCGAGGCAGGCTGCTACCCCGGCGAGCCGGTCTTTGTGCCGACACCGGGGGCGACAGCCGAGGACGATGGGGTGATTCTGTCGGTCGTGCTCGACGGCGAGCGGGGCCGCTCGTTCCTGCTCCTGCTCGATGCCGCTTCCTTCGGGGAGCGCGCCCGCGCCGAAGTGCCCCACCCCATTCCCTTTGGCTTTCACGGCCAGTATTTTCCGCAGCAGAATTAGTGCCGCCCATCTTTGTCAATTACCAATACCTAAACTTCGAGAAAACTCATGCCCAACCCCAAAACCATGCAGGCGCTCGTCCTGCCTCAATATGGCAAAAGCGTTGGCGACGCCATCCGCAGCCTGGCCGTGCGCGAGCGCAAAATCCCGCGGCTGGGTCCGGGGCAGGTGCTCGTGCGCGTCGAGGGCGCGCCGTGCAACCCGAGCGACCTAATGTTTCTGAAAGACCAATACGGGGTGACGAAGACGCTGCCCTGCGTGCCGGGCTGGGAGGGGGCGGGCACGGTCGTCGCCGCGGGTAGCCCGCTGGGGCAGTGGCTGGTGGGGCGGCGCGTGGCCGTGGGGGCACAGAACGACAACGACGGCACGTGGGCCGAGTACTACGTCGCCAGCGCCTTTGGCTGCGTGCCCCTGCGCGAGGATTTGCCGATTGAGCAGGGCGCGACGCTGCTGATCAACCCGCTAACCGCCGCCGGGCTGCTGGAGACGGCGCGTCGCCACGGCCACAAGGCCGTGGTGCAGAGCGCGGCGGCGAGCCAGGTGGGGCGCATGGTCAACGTGCTGGCACGCGAGGATCGCGTGCCCGTGCTCAACATCGTGCGCCGCCAGGCGCAGGTCGATCTGCTGCGCGAGCAGGGCGCGATCCACATCCTCAACTCGTCGGATCCAGACTTTGCCCAGCAGCTGCGCAGCGAGTGCAAACGCCTCAAAGTCAGCGCCGCCTTTGACGCCGTCGCCGGTGAGATGACGGGCACGCTGCTAAACTCGATGGGGCGCGGCGGCACGGCCTACGTCTACGGCGCGCTGGCCGAGCAGGCCGTGGGCGGCATCCACCCCATCGGCGTCATCTTTCGCGAGCATCGTGTGGAGGGCTTTTACCTGGGGGGCTGGCTCAAGGGAGCGGGGATTGTGCGCGCGCTGCGCGCCGCGCCGCGCATCCAGCGGCTGATGGTCGAGGGCAGGCTGGGCACGGCGGTGGCGGCAACGCCGTCGCTGGCGGAAGCGCCGGAGGCGCTGCTGAAGTACAAGGACAATATGACGGATGGCAAAGTTGTAATTTCGCCAAAGGCGTGAGCCCATCCCCACGCGCCGGCTCCACCTCTCTGAAGCCTCTGAAGCCCCTTTCCCACGAGCGGGGAAGGGGTTTGGGGATGGGGTCTTGTTAATTTAACCCCCTATTCTTCCATCTCCACCGATTCTGCGATCCCCTCCACCACGGGCAGCAATTCCTCAAAGCGCTCCCCCGGCGCGACAAACGTCAGCACCAGCAAATCATCGCGCGCGCCGGACGGGGGAGCATCCAAGAAGGCAATCTGCGCCACGTGAAGGTCGCCGCGCTCGAAGACAAGCGTCGCACTCAATTCATCATCCGGCCGCAGATCGTCGCGCAGCGTGTTGGTCTGTACGCGCCCACCGGAGGCCTGCACCATCGAGGCAACGCTCTGCGCGTAATCAGCCAAGAGCAGACCGGTGGCGGGCAGCCGCAGGACGTGCAGGCTGGGCACGCGGGCAAGGTCGCGCTCCGCTTCGAGCAGCGCGGCGCCGTCCAGCAGCAGGGCGACAAATTCGGTCTGTTCCCCCTCGGTTTCCACCATCGCCCGCAAATCTGTCGCCGACAGGCTGTCGTCCTCCCCCAGCGCCGCCGCCAGCAGCTCGTCCCCAAACGCAACCGGCTGCCAGCGCGGGGGCAAGGTCACCGTGAAGCCGCTGGTGGCGGTGATGGTGGTGGTCACGGCGGGGCCGGGGGAGAGGGTGATATCTTCCGCGGGTGGGGCCGTGGCGGGCGCAGCGGGCGCTGTGGCAGACGTTGCGGCAGATGTTGCGGCAGACGTTGCGACAGCGAGATTGAGGCTGTTGGCAACGGTCGCCGTCGACGGCATCGGCGTGGCTGCGGGCTGGCTGCGGCAGGACGCAGTCAACAGCAGGAGGGCACTGAGGAGAACGGTGATGGGCTTCATGCTGGAAATTGTACACAGATTTTCGCAGATTGACGCAGGTTTTTGTCGGGCGGATCTACGTCAATTTATGGACAATTCCCGGCTTTGAATTTTCGGATTGGCGAGCTCGCAGCGTGCTGGCCGAGCTGGTCGGGAGCCACCACCGGCGACGAATAAATTCGTCACCTAAGCCAAGTCAAGATGGGAACGGGAATTTTGGCTGGACCCAAATAAACGGGAGAAAAGGCGTTTCACCCCCTCCCAGCCTCCCCCAGGATAGGGGAGGAGCCGCGACTAGACAGATGAAGGATCGGCTCCCTCCCCAGGATGGGGAGGGCTGGGGTGGGGTCAAGCGCTTGGCTATGCAGAAGGGACGGTAAAAACTCCCGTTCTCAATTTGACCTCACTTTAGTGTGCCAAGTGCGCTGATAAAGGCTTAGGAAATAGTTGGGGAATAGCGCCGAGGCGTGCGTACGCCCTCGTGTGCACGGCCCGTGCCCCGAAACAAGCGGAGTTTGAGGGTTGATCCGGCACGGGGCGTGCCTACTCCTCTATCACCAGCTTATTTCCCGTCTCTTCATCAGCGCGTTGTGTTCGGTTAATCGCCCGCCCCCAGTGGCTCGACCACGGGATCAACTTCGCCGCGGCGGCGGGCCAGCTCGGCGCGCGCGGCCTCGTGCTTCTCTTTGGTGATGGGGTAGAACCAAGCGATAAAGAGGCTGCCCACGAGAATTACGGCGGGGATGGGGCCGATAAAGAGGCGAATCATCTGCAGCGCGCTCTCCGGCTGAACGGGCTGGGGCACGGCCTCCGTCGGCTCGATGTAGCCCGAATATTCGAGGGCGACGCCAAGGAAGAAGATGCCGAGCGCGATGCCGGTCTTTTGCAGGAAGACCATGAAGCCGCTAAAGATGCCCTCGCGCCGCAGCCCCGTTTCCAGTTCGTCAAACTCGATCACGTCCGGCAGCATCGACCACGGGATGAGATAAGCCACGGAGACGCCCACCCCCGCCAGCGCCGCCAGCGGCACCACCCACTCCGCCCGCTCCGGCGTCACAAAGTAGAGCGCAATCAGCATGATCAGCCAGATCACGGCCCCGATGATGTAGGTGTGGCGCTTGCCGATGCGGTCGCTCACCCAGCCCCAGACGAAGAGGAAAATAAAGGCCGTGCCCTGAATGGCGAGCAGCACGCTCGTCAACATGCCGGGTTGGCCGATGTAGCTGTTGAGGTAAAAGACGATCACCGCCGCGACGAGCTGGAGCGAGAGCCAGGAAAAGAGGTAGAGCAAAATCACGTAGCGGTAGGCAACGTTCTGAAACGCAATGCGCACCTGGCGGAAGAAGGGAATCGAGGCGGCCTGGCTCTCTTGCGCCTGTGCGGTTTCCGGTCGCTCGCGCGTGCCCGCAAAGACGATAAAGCAGGGAATTGTGCTGATAATGGCCCAGATCGCGCCGGAAACGACGTAGCCGGTGCGCACCGAATCAAACTGCGCCACGATCAGCGGGTGCAGCGCCGAGCTGACGAGCGCGCCGCCCACGGAAAAGGCAAAGCGATAGGCGTTGAGCCGCGTGCGCTCGTCGTAGTCGTGCGTCAGCTCCGGTGCGAGGGCCACGTAGGGCACGTTGATCACCGTGTAGGCCGTATCCAGCAGCAGCGCGATCACGACGTAGTAGGCAAAGAGCCCCCACGTGCCAAAGGGCGGCACGAGCCACAGCAGAAAGAAAAATAGGCCAAAGGGCAGGGCCCCCCACAGCAGCCACGGGCGGCGACGACCCAAGCGCGAGGTCGTGCGGTCGCTCAACCAGCCGACAATGGGATCGTTAAAGGCATCCCATACGCGGTTGATCAGCACAATCGTGCCGGCCAGGCCGGCGCTTAGCCCGGCGACGTTGGTGAAGAAAAAGAGAAGGAAGAACGAGCGCAGCGCGGCGGAGATGGCCGTGCCGAGATCGCCGGAGCCGTAGGCCAGCTTGGTCCAGACGCTGAGCCGCTCGCTGCTGTTGGTCGCGTTGGCTGAATTGGGGGCGGGGGAGAGGGTTGCCATAGTTGATTCGGGTGGCGACGGTGGGGGCACGCCGTGGCGCGCCCCCACCGTCTTGCGGATTGGGCAATAATTTTTGGCACGTGTAGTTGGAAGGCGCGCCCTCCAACTACACGTGCGGGGGCGGTTGGATTACAAGACTTGCAAAACGTGCCATTAAGATATATCTAAACGCGTCAAAGAGTTAACCACAAGTCAGCCACGCCGCGCCACAATTATGTCGCGCCGCTTGATCACCCGATCCACGCGGTGGGCCAGTGCATCGTAGGGCGGATCGTTTAGCATGCGCAGCGGGCTCGCCGATTCGACGAGCGCCGTCATCTCGTCGCGCGGAAAACGCGTTGCATCCCAGGCAAAGGCGACGACGCCGCCCGCTACCAGCAGCGACGACCAAACCGGCAGCGCTTTGGAGAGCAGCCCGGTCAACGCCCCCTGGTGCTGGACGCCGTAGGGCAGATCGGTGACGATTAGATGGGGCGGCTTGATGTCGGCCAGCAGCGCTTTGGCCTGCGCGGTGTCGCCGTTGGCAAAGACGAAGCGCTGGGCGCTCGCTTTGCTGCCTGCTTTACCAATCGTAAAATCCCAGCGCTTGCCCAGCCCCTTTAACCGCGTTTCCTGAGTGCGGCAGGCGATGCCTTCGTTGCCCAAATAGCGCTGGAGAAACGACGCCGTCGACGACACGTCCCGCGCACTTTGCTCGACGCCCAGCGCATCGGCTCCCAGCACGAGGGCGACGAAGAGCGTGGTGCCGCCGCCCGCCAGCGGATCGAGCACGCGCAGGGTGGGCCAGGGCTGCGTGCGAAAGGCGCTGCTAAATTTGGCGATGTTGCAGAGGAAGTGCGTAACTTGCTCGTTGGTCTTGCCCTTGTAGCGCCGCGTCGCGAGCAGGTCGGCGGGGATCGGCGGCTGGAACGGCACATCGAGCGGGCGCAGGAAGGGGCCTTCTTGCTCGCCAAGCGAGTCGTAGTAGCGAAAGTAGCCGCTCGTCAGGGCAAGCTGGCCCAGTTCGTGCAGGGCGACCTGGACGAGGTCGGTGGACAGCTCGATTTTTAAATATGGCTGCCCGGAAAAGGTGACGGCGTCGACTGCGACGATTTGATCGGCGAGCGGGCTCAGGCGCAGCTCGTGCGGGGCCAATGTGCTGGCGACGGCGGCATATTGCGTGCTGCGCTGCGGCGCAATTTGGGCGACAATTGTGGTCATACAGGTTTACCTGCGTTCATCTTGGGTTGCAAAATTCAGCCGCGCCGCCGGATCGCCCAGCACGACCCAGCCGCGACCGTCCAGCCGCGTGAGCCAGAGCGCGGCGAGGCGACCAGCGGGGGCATTTTGAGTGATTAGCGATTCGAGCTGCGCCGAGAGGTTGGCCCACCGGGTGTTGAGATAGTCCAGCGCGTGGCCAACGCGCTGCCCGCTTAACAATCCATGCAGGACTTCGCGCAGTGATGCAATCTGCGGCCTAGCGTATTCGTCGCGTAGGTAGAGCCCTTCGTCGAGATCGACGGAGTCGTAGTGCAGGAATGACGTGGCCCAGCTCCGCGACACGTGGCCAATAAAGGCCGGTGCGCCGCGCGCCAGCAGCGTCTGCGGCAGCCGGGCGACAAAGGGGCCACGGGCCAACTGCGTCGCCGCGGAGTGCTGCGAAGCGGCGAGCCAATCCGGCTGCAGCGGCGTGCCCGCGGCGTGGCAGGCAAAACAGACGACCACCGTGCCCGTTAAGTCGGTATCTGGCCCAACAGAAGAGCCATCAAACAGATGCTCGACCCGAAGCGGAACGCCGGGACCCGGCCACTCCTGAAAGATCGGCGCGCCCTGGTGCCTTTGCTGATTGGGCGAGCCGCTCGGCCACTCGCCGCCGTGGCTCGCCGTGAAGAGCAGCGCCGGTCGCGCTGGCCCCCGCAGCCGCGCCAGCAGGTTGGCGCGGGTGGCGGCGTCGCGCTCGTTGGGTCCCAGCGCGGTTGCCGCAAAGCCCAGCCGCGCCCGCTGCTGCACCACCCAATCGCGCAGCGGCGACACGAGCTGCTCGCCGCTCCAGCGCGTCACCTCATCCTGCTGCGGCGCGACGAAGAGCACCTCGCGCTCGACTGCCGCCGTTGGGTCCCGCTCCTGCTTCACCAATCGCGACACATAGTCGCGGCAATCGCTCAAATCGTCAAACCAGAGGCGGCCCACCGCGTACTCGGCATCGAGCATCGTCTGAAACGACCACGGAATTTGCGCCGGCGATCCAACAAGCAGCAGGTAGTAGGGAACAACCTCCGGCTCCATGTTGTACGGCGTGATTTGCCGCCCTTCGCTCCACAAAAAATCCGGCGCGCTCCACCCGGCCTGGTAGCCAAATGTAAAGGCGGGCGCGCCCATCTGCTCCTCGCGCAGCTGGATCAGCGGCTGCAGCGCCTGCTTCAGCTTGGCAAGATGGAGCTGCTCGTCGATCTCGCTGGGATCGGGTGGCCAAACGATGCCCCAGCCCATCGTGCGCAAATCGTCGGCGCTGCCCAGCGACGGCGGTGGACCCAGCGTTTGCGCGCCCCGCGTGAGCAGAGCGGCTTCCTCGGCGCGAGTTGCGGGCAGCGCCAGCTCCATCATCGCCCCCAGCTCCGCCAGCGACAGCTCGGCGGCGGGCCTGCCCGTTATCGCATCGATCCCCAGGCTGATGAGCTTGGCGCTCATGGACGGTTCCTCCTCATTTCGAGTCAATTTGAAAGAGACGGCCATCCGGCACGCGGCTAAAAAGGACGGGCACGCCCCACTGCCGCGGGCCAATTCGCCCGGGGGAGCGGCCGGGCGTGTCGGGGGCGTCGTCCGGGCGCAGTCGCTTCTCATAGAGCCGGTGGCGCGCGCGATTGGTGGCGCGGTCGATTTCGCCGGTGTGGAGCAGCGCATCGTAGAAGCGCTGCGAGAAGAGCCGCGCCGCCTCGATCTCCAGCCTCTGCTGCATAGCGATCACGGCGGGCACGCCGCCCGCTACCAGCCGCCGAGCCACGCCCCGCAGCGCGCCCGTCTCATCCGCGCTCATTTCTCCTGCGCTCACTTCTCCTGCGCCCGCTTCCCCCGTGCAGCAGGAGGCGAGCACCACGAGCCGCAGCCCATCGGCCACGTAGGGGCGCAGCGCCTCGGCAAAATCTTCCTCGCTTACGCGGCAGGGCGTGCCGTTTTGGTGCTGCAGCACCAAGAAGCCGCGCTTGTGCTCCGGATCAATATCGCCGTGGCAGAGCAGGTGCAGCACGTGGAGCGGCTGGCCGATGGCCGCGGCGTCGCCCAGCCGCTCCAGAATCGCGTCGAGCGTAACGGGGCGCTCGCGGCTGCTCAATAGATTGTTGCTGGTTAGCGGCGCAATGGCGACGTTGCGTTCGCGCACTCGCTCGATGGCTCCATGCAGCGCTGCCAGCTCGTCGGCATCAATCGCGGCCAGCACTGGGTCGCTCTCCGTTTGCGAGGGCGACGCGAGCACGCCCAGAATGCGCAGCGGCTGCGTCGCGCCGAGCAGGGGGGCAGCGGTGGCCCCGTCGCCGCCGACGGGCAGGATGCGCGCAAAGGGCGTGGCGGCATTGGCGGCGATGGGCGCGCCGCGGGCGCTGTCCCAGAGAAATTCCCACGGCTCGCGGTGCAGATGGGTGGCGTCGGCGGCAATGCGCAGACGAATGCGCAGCGACTCGCCGGGGCCAAGGCGGCTGAGCGCCAGGCGATAGCCCCGCTCCGTCTCACCGTGAAAGAGCGCCCGGTAGAGCATTTCCCCCCGCTGCCGACCGGGTGTGTAGCGGCGCGTGTGATCGAGCTGAAGCGCGGCCTCAAAGTAGCGCTCGTCGTGGCCCTGCTCGCTAAAGCGAAGCTGGACGTGGGTGGGCGTGAGGTGAAGGTCGAGGGTGTGGCGGGGAGATTGGGGATCAGTAATTGGGGATTGGTAACTGGGCGGTGCAAGGGACGGTGATGGCTCTCCTGTCTGCGGCTTCTCTGTCGGCTCCTCTGTCGGCGGCTCCTCTGTCGGCGGCTCAGCTATAGATTGACCAGCTGGTGGTTGATTGTCTGCGCGCTGATTCGCTGTGGGCTGTTCTCCCGACGGCAGCAGGGGGCGCAGCCAATCGGCGGCTTCGGCGCGGATGCGGCTGCGGATTTGCAAATCGTTGCGCAGGGGCGCAAGGGAGTTGCCGGGCAAGCTGTCCAAGTCGACCAGGGCTTGGGCGAGCGCGTGCTCGCGGATGAGAGCGTTGCCGTAGGCTGCGTGGAGCGCGTGGACGGCCTGCTGGCGAACTTCCCGAGCGGGGTGCAGCAGGGCGGGCGGCAGCTGAGCAGCCAGCCGCTGGCGAAAGTCGGCGTTGACAGCCTCGTTCTGCACGGCCGCGGCGAGCTGGAGAATCTGCTCGTTCGCCGTGGCGGCGTCGGTTAACAGCAGATCGCCGTCTAGCGCGTCGAGCAGCCTGGACAGATTGACTTCGTCGGCGGTTGGCGAATCGCTAAATGAATCAAACATATACACACTTTACCTCCGAGCGGAATTTCTAGCAACCAGTTGGCAAGATGCAATGTTTGTTGTGGCGAAGGGGCTACCTACTAAATCGCTTACAAATGAGGATTCCGCCGGGCGCAGGGCATGTTGTGTATGGAACGGTCGGGGGCAGTCCGGCTTTGGACGTATTGGGCATGGCGGGGGAGGGTTACAAATTCAACGCAAAGGCGCAGACGCGAGGATGTTGGTTCGTGGGTTGCACGACCGCAGCGAATCGGGGTTCTTGGCAGCAGCCGTATGCTAACGTGAAGCGAATGTAAAGAAACGGGCTGGTGGAGTCGAGCCCCGACAGTTTTGTCATTCCCATGAAAATGGGAATCCATCTTGGTCGCGCATGGCTTTGCGCCTTTGCGCCTTTGCGTTAAACCTCGCTCGACGGGCAAAGCTGATTCAGCACGCAGTTCTCGCAGTCCGGCTTGCGCGCCTTGCAGACGCGGCGACCGTGGAAAATTAGCAGGTGGGGAAAATCAACGTACTCTTCTTCGGGGACGAGCGCCATCAGGTCGCGCTCGATTTTGACGGGGGTGGTTTCGCTGGTGAGGCCGAGACGCTGCGAGAGGCGCTTGACGTGCGTATCGACCACGACGCCCTCGGCGTGGCCGTAGGCGTTGCCCATGACGACGTTGGCCGTCTTGCGCGCGACGCCGGGCAGCGTCAGCAGCTCGGCCATGTCGTTGGGCACGTCGCCCTCGTATTCGAGCACGAGGCGCTGGGCCGCGCCCCGGATGTTCTTGGCCTTGTTGCGAAAAAAGCCCGTCGAGCGCACGAGCTCCTGCAGCTCGTCCATCTCCGCTTCGGCCAAATCCCGTGCCGTGGGGTAGCGCTTAAAGAGGGCGGGCGTGGCTTGGTTGACCCGTTCGTCCGTACACTGCGCGGAGAGAATCGTGGCCACGAGCAGCTGCAAAGGCGATTCAAACGTTAGCTCGCAGTGCGCATCCGGGTGCGCCTGCCAGAGCAGGCGCATAATTTCGGCGATGCGCTCGCTGGCGGGCGCGGAGGGAGTGAGTGGGGTGGGCATGATTTTGGGCAGGGAGCAGGGGGTGGGAGACTCGTGGAGTCTGCTTGGCTCCTCCGCTCGCCTGCTCTCCACTAGGAAAGAGGCACGCGCGGCTGGACGCGAATCCGGTAGTCCGAATCGTCGATGCGCTGCCACGGGTAGTGGATAAAGTCCTCGGTGGTTTCGACGTAGTGGTCGGGTTCGTCATCGATGCGGCTGCTCTGCTGCTTCCAGTGCAGCACGGCCGTTTGTGGATGGCCGCCCGCGGCTTCGACGCGCCCGCGCACGGAGGTGATCGTGTGGCCGCGGTGCCACAGGTTGTCCACCACGAGCACCTTGCGATTTTCCAACACGGAATCCGGGGGAAACTGGAGGAAGCGGGGCCAGGCCAGGCGCGTGTGCGTCGAATCCTCCTCCGCGAAGAGCACGGTGGCGGTGAGCACTTCCTTCATCTTGAGCGCTTCGGCGATCATGCCGCCGGGAATAATGCCCCCGCGCGTAACGACGAGCAGGGCATCGTAGGGCGTATCAAGCTTGAAAACGAGCTGGCTAATGAGCTCTTCCACATCGTGCCACGTGAGGTAGACTTGGTTCATGGGGCGAGGGTTGGGTGCGAAATGAATAAACGATGAGGCTGAATTAAAGCATGGAACGGAGGATTTTGCGAATTTGTGGTCATTGGGGTGTGTTTCAATTTGGGGGCGAGTTGTCAGACTGCCCGTCAGAAGCAGAGAGCGTGCAGAATACGCGAGATTGAAGGTCAGCGGAGGCGTCAAAGTTTGTCATGTCCGCGGAGACGGCCATTCACGTTTGACTGAACGGCGATGTCACAGCACAATCGCAGAATCAAGGAGTCGACAGAAGCCCCCTCCCTGCCGGCGGGGGGGGGGTGGGGGAGGGGTTCTTCTTCGCCCGCGATGTGGCGAGGCTCGGTGGCGACTTGTGGGTAAAGGTAAGCTCAAACTGGGGGAGGTTGCAGCAATTCCCGCAGCCGTTCTCAGTATCCTCAGGGGTAGAGACCGGTTTTCGAGCAAAATGTTCGCGAAAACTTTTCCGATCTACCTCCAAGAGCGGGAATTGCTGGGGGGTGGAAGGGGATTCTGGCTTGTCAACCTCCTGAGATTCTCAAGAGCCAAACAGAATCACACCCGCAAGGAGCAGATGCGTCGCCCTCATTCGCCGCTGGCCTCGACCGCCGCCACGGCCAATTCGGGCCAAAGCAGCGCCTGCGCCGCGCCCGCCAGCGATGATCGGTGGGCCACGGCGGGCGGATGCGCCTTCGCGTAGCCATTAGTAAGCACAAGTGACTGCTCGATCTGCGTCATCTCCGGTTCGCTAATAAACACCAACTGGCTCGGCACGGTGTAGCGCAGCGTGTACGCGCCGGGCGTGAGGCCCCACAGCCAAAACTCACCGCCCGCATCGCTGAGCGATTCGCGCACGAGTTCGCCCCGCTCATCCAGCAGCTCGACCACGACGCCGGGCAGCCGCACGCTGCCGCCGAGAAAGACCTGCTCGCCCGCCGCGCCCATCGGCAGCTTGATGCGCAGGCGCAGCGGGTCGTGGTCGCTGGCGTGGAAGATGGTGTCGATGTCGGTCTCGAGCGGGTAGGCAAAGCGCGTGTTGAAGGGCAGCGGCTCCAGCGCGACCAGATCATCCACCACTGCGGGGGAGACGACCAGATAGTCGAGCGTTTGGCTGGCGCCGTTGAAGATGTAGGTGTAGCGCTCGCTCGCCGGAATAAAATCGACGGTGTTGATGAGCGGCGGCTCGGTCTGCAGCAGCGTTTGCACCGGCACGCTGTTGGGAAAGTCGTTGAGATCACCCGCGACGACGACACGGGCGCTGGGATCGTCGACCAGCAGCTGCTGGGCCAGCGATGCGACGTGCTGGGCCTGCGCCGTGCGCCGCACCCCATTCCGCTCTTCGTCACCCGCCTTGCTCTTCCAGTGATTGACGATGAGACGCAGCGAATAGGTCGGCAGTGTGTCTTCCGGCAGTGTGTCTTCCCGCAGTGTGTCTTCCAGCAGTGTGTCTTCCGGCGGCATGTTGTCCAGCGGTTCTCCGTTTGCCGGCTCTGTGTCCAGCAACGTTTTGTCGGTCAATTCCGCATCGCCTTCGCCGCCTTCGTCCTCTTCCCGCACCTGCCGCACCACCAGATCGACGACGAGCGGGGGGCGGTTGAAGAGTGCAAATTCGCCAACGGGACAGACGCCGACGGCGGGCACTTCGTAATCCGTGGTCGAACAGCCCTGCTGCAACGCTGCCTGCACCACCTCGATTTCCAGCCCCGGCGCATCCATGCGCACGAGCAGCGCGTTGGTCAGCGGAAATTCAAAGTTGGTCGTCATCGGCCCCGCCAGCGCGACCGCCTCGTAGGCGAGGTCGTGCTCCTGCGCGAGCAGCGCGGCCAGATTTTGCACGTCCTGCGGCGTGCCCGCTTCCTGCACGGCGATCAGCGTGCAGCCACCCAGCCCCTCGGCGATGGCGAGGGCGCGTTTGCGCAATTCGGCGGCATACTCGACGGCGTCCGGATGTTGGGCAACGCCCGTGCCCAGGGCAAAGAGGTTGAAGGTGCAGAGATCAAATTCGCCCTCGCCGAGCGGGGAAGGCGGCGGCGGCTCGACGCGATCCCCGCGCTCGGCTGTCACCGTTTCGCCGGGCAGCAGCAGGAGCTGGTACTTGCCAAAGTTGTAGTCGAGCACGGCCAGCAAGCTCCCGTCGCCGCCCCGCTCGCGATCCCCTTCCCCCTCAAACAGCACGCGATCACCCCAGTCGACTTCGGGCAGGTCGCCGCCGACGGCGTTGCTGAGGTAGATCAGCGCGTTCATCGACTCCGTCCCCTGGAAAATACGCCCGCCCTTGACGTGGCGCAGCCCTTCCGGCGTCGCGATGGCAATCTCGGCCTCGCCGCTGTTGAAGCGCTTGGTTGGCCCCTGCACCAGCCCATCCAGCTCCTCCAGCGCCACGATCATTCCCTCCAGCGACTCCAGCCGCTCGCTGGGCGCATCGAGCAGCGAAACGCCCGGCCATTCGGCGGCTTCCATCGTGGTCAGGTTGGCCTCGCCACAAAGGGTTGAAGGCTCAATGGAGCGCGCGCGAGAAAGCTCCGTCTTTTCATAAAACTCGGTGACGAGCGCCCCGCGGATCCGCACGCACGCGCCAACGGTCAGCCCCGGCGGCGTGCGGGTGTAGACGAAGAGGCCGTCGCTCGTGGCGGGGTTGTCGTCGCCAAAGGGGTCTTGGAGGTAGAAGCCGTCGTTGCCCACGGCGGTCACAATGCCAAAGCTGTCCACGTAGCGATCCACCAGCGGCGAGGCGTCGGTGTCGCCCTGGATGGCGTAGACGGGGATCACGTCGTAGGCTTGCGGATTTTGCGCGCCGGTCAGCAAGGTCATCAAAAGTGAAATGCAGAGCAGGAGAAGAATGTTTTGTTTCATGGTGGGCCTCAAGGAGGAAGAAGGCGATCAACGAAGGACGCGAAGATACGCAAAGGAGGAGAGCATACGCTCTTCCCTTCGTGCTCCTTCGCGCCCTTCGTTGATCATCTTCTTGAATTGTTGCTGTTGAAGTTAATCAATCGACAGCGTTCGAGCTTGCCCACGCTGCCAAAGTTAATCAGCAGGCCGAGGCGGAAATCTGTGACTTTTAGATAGTTGATGACCTGCGCCTTCTCTTTGCCCGTGATTTCGTCGAGCGCTTTAATTTCCACGACGATTTTGTCGTAGCAAACGAAGTCGGGAATAAAGGTCTTCTTCAAGAGTTGACTTTTGTAGAAGACCCGCATCTCTCGCTGCGGATCAAAGGGAATTCCACGAGCCGCCAGCTCCATCTCCAGCGCCTCCTGATAGACTGCCTCCGAAAATCCCGGCCCCAATACACGATGCACCTCAATCGCCGCGCCATAAATCCCAAACGTTTCTTGCCGGTAGATCAAATTCTTGTCCTGAATATCAGACATCTGCTTCGCGCTCCTTCGCGTCCTTCGTTGATCGTCTCTTTGCTTATTGCTCTGTCCTGCACGCTTAGTCTATCAACAAACGTCTCGCGCCAAATCGGATTTTTGACGCAGCCGCCCGCGTAAAAAATCCGGTTTTGCATTTTTCGCGACCCTGCTATAATGCGTACACGATTAGGCAGCTTCCACGATTGGGGAGCTTTAAGGAGTGATGGAGAGGTTATGTTTAGCAAAGACACGGCGGGCCTGTACGACTTTGTGGGCATCGGCGAGCTGGCCGAAACGGTGACGCAGCTGCTGGCGCTCAACCTCCAGCAGCGAGATCGGCAAGCCGACAACGCGGCGGCGATCAAGCACTACCTGCTCCAGCAGGCGCGCGATCACCTGAGCAGCGTGCGAGAAGGCTTTGTGCTCAGCCTGCGCACCTCGCAGATCGACGATCCGCGCGAACTGCGCTACCTGCTTGACCGCGTGCTGCTCGATTGGTCGCAGCTGAGCGAGGAGCTGGGCACGGCGGATGCTGATTCGCCCGACGGCCAGATAGAGCAGCTGCGCACGCAGATGCTGGCCTTTAGCATGGCCGCCGTCGCCATTGGCCACCTGCCGCGCCTGCCCGCGGACGAAGTCACCTTTCCGCGCTCTTACGGCAAGCCGCCCACCTACGCCGACATCCCCGTGCCGCGCACGCCTGCCGAAATGTTGAGCCGCATCGACGAAGTGCAGACGACGCTGTGGCAGATGATGGGGCAGGAGCTGCCCGATTTGGTCGACCACCACTACGGCTCCGTGCGCCGCACCTACGGCTTCTTCGAGAGCAGCGCCCGCCTCACCCGCCGCCAAGCCATCCGCTTTGGCATCAAAAAACCGCCATCCGACGTATGCTGGTAGTGACCGGCCTGTGGTACAATCCTCAAAATTTGCTTGATTTTGAAGAAACCACGGAAATTCAATATGTCGCCACGCAAAAACCGTCTCCCGGTTTTGTCGGTCGGCGCGCTCTGCATCGCTCTCCTGCTGCTGGCTCTGCCTGCCCAGCCCGCCACCACCGCCCGCGCCCAGACGCCACCCAATCCCGCACAACCCCAGCCGACGACCCTTCAAACGGTCGTCATCGAACTCACCGCTCCCTCCCTCGCCGACACCTACGCCGCGCTGACGGCCTCGCCCGTGCAGGCTGCCTCGGCGGAGGTGATCGCCGCGGCTACGCAGGCCCAGCTCGCCCAAGTCGACGCGGCCCAGCTTGATCTGCTCGATGCGCTGGCCGACTACGATGTCGAGATTATCTACCGCGCGCAGCGGGCCTACAACGGCATTGCCGTGCGCGTGCCCGCCGATCAGGTCGACGCGCTGGCTGCGCTGCCCGGCGTCAAGGGCGTGCATCCGCTGGTCGCCAAGCGGCCGTCGCACGATCTCAGCGTCCCCTTTACTGGCGCGCCCGCGCTGTGGCAGGGCGCGGGTGACTTGCTCCCCGCAGGGGTGACGGGCGAGGGCATCACCATTGCCATCGTCGACACCGGCGTCGACTACCTGCACGCCGACTTTGGCGGCCCCGCCACCGGCTACGACGCCAACGACCCCACCCGCGTCGACGACGCCGTGCCCTGGCCCACGGCCAAAGTGATCGGCGGCTACGACTTTACGGGTGATAATTACAATGCCGACTACGACGCGTTTGACCCCGACCCGGCGCGCAACGGCTACCAGCCCGTGCCCCAGCCCGACGCCGACCCCTTCGACTGCTACCGACACGGCACACACGTGGCGGGCACGGCGGCGGGGCTGGGCGTAACGCGGTCGGGCGAAAGCTACCGCGGCGGCTACGGCCAGCCGCTCGACCCCAGCCAGTTTCGCATCGCCCCCGGCGTTGCGCCCGAAGCCAAACTCTACGCGCTCAAAGTCTTTGGCTGCACGGGCAGCAGCGAAGTCGTCGACCTGGGCATTGAGTGGGCGCTCGATCCCAACGGCGACGGCGATCTCGCCGACCACGCCGACGTGATCAACCTCTCGCTCGGCTCCAACTACGGCGCGACGAACGACTCGACCGCCCTGGCCGCCCAGAACGCGCTCAACGCCGGCGCCATCGTCGTCGCCTCGGCGGGCAACGCGGGCGACGTGACCTTTGTCACCGGCACGCCCAGCGTGGTCGACGGCGTGATCAGCGTGGCGGCGATGGTGGACAATCCCGTGGCGCGCGGTCTCTTTCCCGGCACGGGCAGCAGCTTTGAGACGCTGGCAACCTTCTCCAGCAGCGGCCCCCGGCGCGGCGACGGGCGGCTCAAGCCGGATGTGGCCGCGCCCGGTTTTCGCATCACCTCGGCGGGCCACGGCACGGGCAACGGCACGCTGACGATTTCGGGCACATCCATGGCCGCGCCGCACGTCGCGGGCGCGGCTGCCCTGCTGCGCCAGCTCTACCCAGCGTGGACGACAGCCGAAATCAAGGCGCTGCTGATGAACAGCGCCCGCCCCGAAATCCGCGCGAGCTTTGACGCCAACGCCGGGCTGGAGACGCCCACGCGTACGGGCACGGGCACAATCGACCTGATCAACGCCGTGCGCATGCCCGTGCTGCTCTTTGACGAAGAGCGACCGGCGGCGGTTAGCCTTTCGTTTGGCGCCCCCGCCGTCGGCGACACCCTTGTCGCTACCCGCAGCGTGCGCGTGGTGGACAAGCGGCCCGCGTCGGCCCAGACCGATGCGCTCACTTATCAAGTTGAGTTTGAGGAAGCGGTCGCCGCGCCGGGCGTCGAAATCAACCTGCCCAAGCCGCTGCTGACCGTGCCGCCCGGCGGTGCCGCGACCTTTGACGTGACCCTGCGCGTGGACGGTGCGGCCCTTGCCAGCGCGCCCGGCGTCCTGCTCGACGAGGCAACGGGCATTCCGCGCTACCGCCTGCCCGAAGCCGCGGGCTTCCTGCGCCTGCGCCCCCTGCTCCCGCCGGACGCGCCGCCAGCGGACGAGCCCGTGCCCGTGCTGTCCGTCCACGCCGCCCCGCGCCCCGTCTCCACCTTGCGCGCCACAACTTCCATATTGGACTACGGCGCGGCCCAGCGCAACACCCTGCCGCTCTTCTTTGACGACGCGGCTGAGTCACCCGGCCCCGGCTCCACGATTCCGCCCCTGCCGGACGACGCGCCCGCCGCCAACGGTCTCGTCAGCGCCTTTGACCTGCTCTGGCAGAGCGCCGGCACGCGCACCGCCCACGCCCACGCCGACCTCACCCACCTCGGCGCGACCAGCCGTGAGCAGGCCAGCGGGGCGCGTGTGCTCTACTTCGCCCTCGCCACGCGCGCGCCCTGGTCGACGCCAAACGAGGTGCGCTTTGAGATTCATCTGGACGTGGACAACGACGGGGAGGCCGACCAAATTCTGTTCAACAGCGACGCCGAGGGCTACAACAGCCGCTTTGACACCAGCGATCTGCTCGTCTCGGCGCTGGAAAATGTGGCGACCGAGGAGCGCACCCTTGAGCTGCCGCTCAACGGCTTGGCCTTTGACCAAGCGCCGCAGGAGACGCACCCCTTCTTTAGCCAGGTGCTGATTCTGCCGGTACGCATGTCGTCGCTGGAGCTGGCGGACGGGCAGGACACCATTACGTTTTGGGTGGAGAGCTTTAGCGTGGACAAGCCGCTTGTGCCGGGCCGCGAGGAGGAGCCGGTGATGCGGACGCCGCGGCTGCGCTACGGCGTGAACGGGCCGCTGCTGCTGGTGGAGCCCGCACAGGCGTCGCCGCTCTTTGCGCTGCGCAGCGGTCAATCGCTGCCCGTCAGTTTTGACGTGCAGCGTGCGCTGGCCGCCCCGCCAACGCGGGGTCTGCTGCTGCTCCACCACCAAAACGGGGTAGGAAACAGCGGGGTAGGAAACAGCGGGCTAGGGCAGGTACAGGTGGTGGAAATCAAAAGCAGCCGCCTGCGGCGACTGCTCTTGCCGGTTGTGAGAAACCAGCCGGTGGATGATTAGGGTCAGGGTTGAGCGCGGCGGGATTAAAAAATGGCGGTTAGAAGTTAGGTCCCGTTGAGATTACGCTGATAGCCTGAACGTGAGTGATTGGCAACGCCCCATCCCCGGCCCTTCCCCCACGCTTGGGGGAAGGGAGCCTCTTCCTCCCCTCTCCCAGGATGGGAGAGGGGCCGGGGGTGAGGGCCAATCTTCCCGCTACTCGGCGTACAAAATTCGCCCGCAGCTGGGGCAGGTGTAGAGCTGATCGCCGTTGCTGCTGACCGTGCCGGTAATGGCGGTGGGGAGCTGCATGTTGCACACGGCACAGGTATCGTCCGTTACCCGCGCGATGGCGATGCCGCTTTTGCGCTTGCGCACGCCGTCGTACTTGTCCAGCATCTCGGCCTGGACGAGCCCGCGCCCGGCTTCGCGGTGCTTTTTGAGCAGCACGTACTTACGCTTGAGCGTCAGCTCTTCCCCGTTCAAATTGCTCTGGCCCGCGCGCCACGTGCCTTCGGCTTCCTTCAGCTCCTCCTGCTGCCGCTCCAGCTGCTGGCGCAGCGATTCGGCCTGCAGCAGCGCGTTGACGGCGTGCTCATCGGCGGTGTCCTTCTGCTTGCGCAGCTGGCCCAGATTGTCCTGCAGCGCCTGCAGCTCCTTGGGATTGCTCGTCTCGCCGCTCATCAGCGAGGCGTCTGCCTCCTTGATGCGCTCGTCCAGCGACTGGGCCTGCATCTCCGTATCTTGCTGGCGGCTGCGCCCCTCGCTGAGCGCCGCTTCCGTCTCCGCCACGGCCTGGCGCGCGGCCACCAAGTCGTCGTTCTCCGCGCGCAGCTTCTGAATCTCCAGCAGCCGACGGCGCACTTGATCAAACATCGAATCAATCTTTTGTAAATCGTACAGTTTCGCGATCTCGCTCACGATGGGCCTCCTATCCGTCTGAATTTCTCCCCAGTATACCACGAGCGCGCGGGTTGGGCCATTGGAGTTAGGTCGTTGAATGGGCAGCGCGTTCCCTAGATTTTCTCGCGTTCAACACCAGCGCCTCTCTATTTTCCACCCATCCTCTCATAAATCTTCACCACCGCCATATCGTCCAGCCGACCCCAGCCCTGGGCGGAGGCCGCAACAAACTGCTGAATCGCGGCGGCGGCCAGCGGCAGCGGAAACTTTTCGGCGCGGCCTGTCTCCAGCACGATGCCCAAATCTTTGAGCCAGATGTCGACGGCGCTGTGGGGCGTGTAGTCATCGGCGAGCAGGTGGGGGACGCGATTTTCGAACATCCACGAATTGCCCGCGCTGACGGTGATGATGTCGTAGACCTGCTGCGCCTCCAGCCCGGCTTTCTCGGCAAAAGCCATGGCTTCGGCGGCGGCGGCCAGCTGCACGCCCGCTAAAAGCTGGTTGATCATCTTCATCGTCGAGCCGAGACCACATTCCGCGCCCAAATTGAAGACGTTGTCGGCGATGGCGTCCAGCACGGGCTGCGCACGGGTGAACGCCGCATCGGGTCCGCTCGCCATCACCGTGAGCGAGCCGCCGTCCGCGCCCACCGTGCCGCCGCTGACCGGCGCGTCCAGCATCAGCAGGCCACGCTCGCTCAGCCGCGCCGCCGTTTCGCGGGCAAAGGCGGGCGTCACCGTGGCGCACTGCATCACCACGGCGTCGCTGGGCAGCACGCCCGCGGCGTCGACGCCGTTTTCGTTCTGCCCAAAAAGCACCTGGGTGACCTGTTCGGCGCTCAGCACCATCACCAGCAGCACGTCAACCTCGCGCGCCGCGTCCTGCACCGAATCGACGCCCCTGCCGCCCGCCGCTGCGAGCGCATCAACGGCCTCCTGGCGCACGTCAAAGCCCTGCACGGCGTGGCCCGCCTCCAGCAGCGTCTGCGCCATGCCCGTGCCCATTGCGCCCAGGCCGATAAAGCCTACAGTTGTTCCGGTTGTCATGGTTGTCTCCTTACTTCCTTGGTTCATAGATCTCGATGTTTGCCAGCGTTTCCACCCGCTCGTAGCGCGACTCGATTCGAGCCAGCATCTGCGGCGTCCAGCGCTCTTCGGCAAGGTTGGCGCCGGGAAAGTCGAGGATCAAAATCTGGGCGAATTCCTGTTCATCAAGCGCATCGAGCAGCGGCTGTTGATCCCAAACGCCCGCCTCGGCGAGCTGCGTCAGCTCAAAGGGTTGGAGCAGAATCGGTCGCTCCAGCAGGGGCAGCACGCCCATCATTTCGTCGGCGAGCACGGGGCCATCGGCGGCGCGCACCTCGTTGAACAACTGCGCCAGCTCGTCGTCCCCGTCGATGCGGAAGTTGACGAAGAGCTGGTAGCGCGAGCCGGGCAACACGAGAAAAACCTGCAGGGCCAGCAGCAGCATCACCCCGTTGCGCAACAGCGGTCGCGTTTGCAGCCAGGCCAGCAGCGCAGCCGTCGCCATCGCCAGCGCCGCACACAATTCCAGCCAATAGTTGATGTTCGAACCAATTTTGCCAATTGTTAACCCCGAAAGCGTTGCGCCAACGAGATAGGGGGCAACGAGCCGCCACGCGCGGGGTCGCCGAGGCAGGCCGAGCAGCAGAAAGAGCGCGCCCGCCACAATCAGATAGGGCAGCGTCGTCCACAATTCCAGCGCGAATTCGCCCAGCAGCGCCAGCGTGTAGGCATTGACGTTGGCCGTGACGATGTTGAAAAAGAAGCCGCCCCCGGAGGCAAAGTTGAGCAGGCCAAAAATCAGCAGCCCCGCCCCCGCGACCGTAGCCGCCAGCGCCAGGGCCTGCCGCCGCAGCGGGCCGTCCGGATGCCACCAGAGCCAAACGAAGCTCGCCAACGGCGCGGCCAGCCCGTAAGATTGGCGGGTGTAAACGGCGGCAATCAGCAGCCCCGCACAGCCGACAACACCCCAGCGCGCCCGCGGCCAGCGCCCAATCACGTAGAGCGCGGCTAGGCTTAGCGCCAGGGCCAGCGAATCGATGCGCGCCAGCACGGACCAGTAGCCAACGAACGGATTGGTCAACAGCAGCCCCGCGCCGATGAGGGCGACCAGCCGCTGGTGTGTCAATTCGCGTAGCAAAAGAAAGACAAAGACCGCCGAGACCAGCGTGCTGGCGAGTGAGATGAGTCGCCCATACCAAAAGGCCGGACCGAGCGCCAGGGCCAGCGGCGTTTGCAGCAGCATGTACAACGGTGGGTAGTTGGTGATCGTGTAGGGCGGCTGCGACAGATCGGTGCGGTAGATATTTTCGCCCTGCGCCAGCCGCTGCACCTGGTCGAGCAGCGGCCCTTCGCCATAATCAAGCGGATAGGGGAAGGGGATGGTGCGCCAGGCAAAGGCGGCCCCCACGATTAGACCCAGCGCCAGCGTCGCGAGCAGCACTTTGGCGGCGACGGGCGTGGCGGCGACGGGCTGCCACGCCCGTCGCGCGGGCTGGAGCCAACGCCGTTTCTGCCACGCCCGCGGCTCCGGCTCGACGAGCGGACGCGCCGTGACAAAGCTGGCCAGCCCGCTGGCGATGCGCGATTGGAAGAGCATGACCAGGACGATCATTGGCGTGACCGTGATCACGGCGGCGGCCAGCGTGAACAGCGTACCCGCGCCCATCGTCCCGTAGTTGGCAATCGCCACGGTCGCCAGCGCTGCTTCCGGGCTGATGTGAAAGCTGAGCGCGAAGAGAAATTCGTTCCAAACGGTGATCAGCGTCAGCAGGCCAACCGTCACCAGCGCGGGCGCAGCCATGGGCAGCATCACCCAGGCAAAGGTTTGCAGCGGCGTCGCGCCGTCGAGGTGGGCGGCGTCTTCGATTTCGCGCGGCAGCTGGCGGAAGTAGCTGCTGAGAAACCAGACGGCCAGCGGCACGGTCAGGATCAGGTCGGCGAGCATGGGGGCAGCGAGCGTGTTGTAAAGCTGAAATTGACGGCAGCTTGCGCCCACAACCGCGCAGGGGTTGGTGAAGAGGGTGTAAAGCCCGCCCAAGATCGCGATTTGGGGAAAGGCCACCATGCTCAGCGCGAGATAGCGCACCCAGCGCCGCCCGCGAAAGCGCAGCCGGCCTACCGCGTATCCACCCAGCGACCCGATGAGCAGCGTCAACCCCATGACAACGGTGCTGACAAACATGGTGTTGCGCAGCGCGCGCGTAAAGCTCGCGTCGGCGGCGACCACCTGGTAGCCCCGCAGCGTTGGATTGCTCGGCCAATACTCCACCGTGCCAAAGGCCGAAACCGGCTGGAACGATGAAATCACCATCCAGTAGACGGGAAAGAGAATGTAGAAGAGCAGCAGCAGCAGAAGCGCGTAGACGATTAGCTGCTGGGCGACGCGTAAAATTTGCTTCATCATTAGCTGTGCAGAGGCGCTACAGCGTCCGCACCGCCACAACTTCTCCCGCCTCCCCCTGTGCGGCTAGTGAGTTGCGCAGCGGGCGACCAAAGCCCGGCGCGCTGATCTCAAAGACATCGCCCGGCTGCGCCTGCACGCCCGCGGCGAAGCTGAGGGTGGCCGTGCCGAAGAAGTGGGCGTGGGCGTCGCCCGGCCGGCGGAAGCGGGCATATTTGAAGTGGTGATGCTCGATGTTGGCGAGCGTGTGCGTCATGTTGGCCTCGCCGGTCAGAAAATCACCCTGCCAAATGGCTTTGTCTCCGCGCAGCAGCTTGCTCGTGCCGCGAATATCGTCGGGCGGATCGCCGACGAGCAGTTCCGGCCCAAAGGAGGAGGTGCGCAGCTTGGAATGGGCTAGGTAGAGATAGTTCTGCTTCTCCAGCACGTGATCCGAAAATTCGTTGCCCAGCGCAAAGCCCACGCGCAGCGGCGTGCCCGCGCGGTCGATCACGTAGAGGCCGACCAGCTCCGGCTCTTCGCCGCCGTCGAGCGCAAAGGCGGGCAGCTCCAGCGGCTGCCCCGGCGGCACGACCCACGAGCCGTCCCCCTTGTAAAACCACTCCGGCTGCGACCCCACTTCACCGGGTGCGGGCTTGCCGCCTTCCAGGCCAAGCTGGAACATCTTCATCGAATCCGTCAGCTCTTCGTCACCCCCCGCTTTGGTTTTCTCGATCTTTTCGTGCATGGCGTTGCGCGTCTGCGCGCTGCCCAGGTGATCGAGCCCCGTGCCGGACAGAATGAAGTGCGCCGGGTTGGGGTGATCAAGCGGCGGCAGCAGCCGCTTTTCGCTGATGATGGCGTCGTAGTCGACGGTCTCGTCGCCGGCGCGATCCGCGACCATGTCGGCCAGCGACCAGCGTCTGTCGCTCGCCTCCAGCGCCAAATCGTAGACGCGCTCGACGTTGCGCAGCACGTGCAGCACGTCGCCCGCGTTGCCATCGTCGGCGACGCGGGCGACGCGGCGCTCGCCGGTGGGGGTGAGGAATTGGACGAGTCGCATGGGTCTCCTTTTGGCGCTGAGAAAAAGTAGGCGCTGCTTGCAGCTGCGCAATCGTGATTCATCCCGTCGGACTGTGTCTACTCACCCAAGCTGATGGGTGAAGTTGGACAGGTGCGGCCGCAAGCCGCACCTGGGGTTTACGAAGCCGTACGTGCTACCACGCGTACGCTTCGGGCGCAGTGCCACCGGGGCCGGGCCAGATTTCATCCAGCCGCTGCATCGTTTCGTCCGAGAGCTCAATTTCCACGGCGCGCAGGCTGCCCGTGAGCTGCTCCATGGTGCGCGGGCCGATAATCGGCGCGGTGACGACCGGGTTGTGGAGCAGCCAGGCCAGCGCCACGTTGGCGGGCGCTTCGCCCAGCTCGCCGCAGAGCGCTTCATAGGCTTCAATCTGCGCGCGCTGCTGCTCGACCTTTTGCTGCGTCCCCTCGGAGGCGCGCCGCCCCGTCGATTCGCGGTCGAGAATGCCGCCGAGCAGGCCGCGGTCCAGCGGGCTCCACGGAATCAGCCCCAGCCCGTACGCTTCACAGGCGGGGACGACCTCCATCTCGATGGTGCGCGCGTTGAGGTTGTATAAACTTTGCTCCGAGACCAAGCCCAGGAAGTGGCGCTGACGGGCCGCCTCGTTGGCTTGCGCAATGTGCCAGCTCGCGAAGTTGCTGCTGCCGACGTAGAGCACCTTGCCCTCGCGCACAAGCTGCTCCATCGCCTGCCAGATTTCCTCCCAGGGCGTGGCGCGATCGATGTGGTGCATCTGATAGAGGTCGATGTGATCGGTTTGCAGGCGACGCAGGCTCTCTTCGCAGGCTTGGCGGATGTGGTAAGCCGAAAGACCGCGGTCGTTCTGCCCCTCGCCCATCGCGCCGTAGGCTTTGGTCGCCAGCACGATTTGCTCGCGGCGATTGCCCTGTGCCAGCCAGCGTCCGATGATCTCCTCGGTGTGGCCCAGCTTGATTTCGCGCCCGTAGCGGTTGGCTGTATCAAAGAAGTTGAGCCCCTCGTCCAACGCGCGATCCATAATCGCAAAGCTATCGTCCTCGCTGGTGCGCGGGCCAAAGTTCATCGTGCCCAGGCAGAGGCGGCTGACGGTCAGCCCGGTGCGACCGAGATTGGTGTAGTTCATGGTGTACTCCGTGGATTGAGAGAAGATTTAACGCGGAGGGTGCGGAGAGCGCAGAGAAAGAAGAGTCTCTTAAAACTCTGCGCTCTCCGCGTCCTCCGCGTTGATGTTTAATTTTGTTGGCCAACACCGCACAGCATAACATCGGATTCGCGAACGGAAAAGGTGATATCGTTGCTCGCGGAGAGGCGGCGCACGCGTTTGGTGATTTCTGCGCCCGCGGTATCGCCTGGCTTGTGTGGGGTGATGAGGTTTTGCGCATTGCGGCGGACGGGGAGGAAGGAGACGCTGGCTAGCTTGCCGCCGTTGAGCGTGCAGCGGACGAGCAGACCATCGTGGTGCTTGCCGCGCATTTTGGTCCAATCAAAGGCGAAATTGCCCACGCTGTAGAAAATCGGTCGTCCGTTGTAGATTTCGATTTCTTGCAGCACGTGTGGGTGGTGGCCGACGATGAGGTCCGCGCCCGCCTCAATCGCCGCGTGGGCGATGACGCGCTGGTAGTCCGTCGGCTCTTCACTGCTGGAGACGCCCCAGTGGCAGGAGACCACCACAAAGTCGACCTCCTCGCGCAGCTGCGCCACGTCGGTTTGCATCGCGCTCAGCTCTTCGTCATCCGGCGTGGTGATGACGAGGGGCGGCACGCCGGGCATTTCGAGCGTGCGGCGGTGGGGCTGGTAGCTCGTGGTGGCGCGGAGGGTGGCCACGCCGGGGGCGTCGCCCGTTGCTGCGTGGCCGACGGGCCAGAAGACGGAGGTGTAGCTCAACATCCCCATGCGCACGCCGCCGCGCTCGACGATGGCTGGCCGGTGTGCTTCATCGCGGTTGCGCCCCATGCCACAAAAGGCGATGCCCGCGTCGGTCAGCGTCTGCATCGAACTGCGCACGGCATCCTGCCCGTAGGTGACGTTGCTGGCGCAGCTCACGGCGTCAAAGCCCGCAGCGACCAGCCCCTGCACCTGCGACGGGTCAGAATGTCGCCAGCCCTGTTTGTGGGGAATGTCGAGCTGTGCGGGGTCGGTGGAGGGTGGAGAGAAGGGGCCTTCGAGCTGCCCGAGCAGCACATCGGCTTCGCGCAGCGTGGGCAGGATGTTGTGGAAAGCCGAGGCCGGATCGTCGCGCTGCTGGAGATTGGTGTCGCCGGCGAAAAGGAGGGTGAGGGTGTTGGGTTGTGTGGTCATTGTTGAGTCTCGGATAATTTCAGCACGGACAAGAGTTGTGGACGCGGAGCTACGCGGAAATACGCAGATTTTTCTGATCCGTGTATTTCCGCGTCCCAAAATATGCGTGTGAGCAAGAAAACTACTGGTCCACCACCGAGCCGTCCACGTGCAATCGTGTTTGTACCTCGCGCGGCTTGTAGGGGTAGCGCTCGGCGGCGTCCTCGCGCAGCTCGACGCCAATGCCCGGCGCGTCCGGCAGCAGGATAAAGCCGTCCTCAACTGCCAGCGGTTGCTCGACGATGCCGTCTTCGGGCGGCTTATTCTTGCCGCGCTTATCGCTGCGGCTGTCCGGATATTCGAGCAGGGCAAAGTTGGGGATGCAGGCCGCGAGCTGGGCGCAGGCCGCCGTGCTCACCGGGCTGAGCGGGTTGTGCGGCACGACGTCGACGTGGTGGGCCTCGGCCAGCGCCGCGATTTTCTTGGCGTGCGTCAGTCCACCGACCATGCAGACGTCGGGCCGCACGTACTGCACGGCGCCGCGCGTGAGCAGCGCCTCAAATTCCCAGATGGTGTGCAGCCGCTCGCCCGTGGCAATCGGGATGTGGATTTCGCGGGCGACGGCGGCCATGGCGTCGAAGCTGTCGGGGCGGATCGGGTCTTCGTAGAAGAAGGGACGGAACTCTTCAATGCCGCGCCCCAGCGCAATCGCTTCGGCGGGGTTGAGGCGGCGGTGGATTTCGATGCAGAGGTCGATCTCGTCGCCCACGGCCTCGCGGTAGGCGCGCACCGTTTCGATGGCGTCGTGGATTTTGTCGCTGTGGGTCTTGAAGTAGGGTGGGCCGTCGCGCGGCTCGTCCAAAAAGGGCGTCAAGTGGCCGACGGCGGTGAAGCCCAGCGCTTTGGATTCGACGCAGCCCTGCACCAATTCTTCTTTCATCTTGCCAAAGACGTGGCGGTAGACGCGCAGCTTGTGGCGCGTGGCCCCGCCCATGAGCTGGTAGCAGGGCACGCCAAAGTGCTTGCCCATGATGTCCCACAGCGCGATGTCGATGGCGCTGAGCGCGCCCATAATTGCCGCGCCGCGGAAGTGCGTCCAGCGGTAGAGGTACTGCCAATGGTGCTCGATCTGGAGCGGATTCTTGCCGATTAGGTAGCGCCCGTACTTCTCGACGGTCGCCGCCGACGCCTCCAGGTAGCCCCACGCGCCGGATTCACCCAGCCCGGTAATTCCCGCGTCGGTCTCCACTTGGACGAGCAGGTAGCGGTCGATAAAAACGGGGCGGATATCGGTGATTTTCATGGGCCGGTTTGTTCAGATTTTCGCTGTTCCGCCGACATCTCCCAGCGCGCGACGGCCTCTTTGCCCACATGCTCCTCAATCCACGCCCGCAGCGGCACATCCTCCGGCTGCGGGTCGTAGCGACCGTTGGCGCTGGTGGCCCAGCCGAGCAGCTGTCGGCGGATCGGGTCGACCTCGTCGAGCAGGTGGGCTACATTCATATCGCACTTGGGGCGCAGCCAGCGGTAGCTGTAGCCGTAGAAGAGCACCTTGCGCGGTGTGTCGAGGAAGTTGGGGCTGGCCGCGTGCCAGAGGCGGCGGTCAAAGATCACGGCGTCGCCCGCGCGGGGCTGGGTGGGTGCGGCGCCAACTGGCTCCTCCACGCCATTTTTGCGCCAGTCAAGCGAATTGTGCAGGTGGCTGCCGGGCACGACGTAAAAGTTGCCGTTGCCCACGCGCGTGGTGTCGGTGAGGAAGAAGGCGACCTTGAGTGAGACCATCGGCTGCGGTTCGAGCCTCAGGTCCAGATCCTTGTTCATGCGGTTGTTGTCCTGGTGCCAGCCCAGCCGCTTTTGGGGCATCTCTTCGTCTGGCGCGGGCGGCGGCGAGACGATTAACTGCGTGTGGTAAAGCTGGATGTTCCAGCCCATTAGCGCCCACACTTTGGCAAAGGTTGTGGGCCAGTCGATCAGCTCGAGCAGGCAGTTATCCGCGCCAATGGTGTCGTGGATGTTGAGTCGGTTACGTGCGCCCCTGTCGATGTTGTCGCGCTCGTGGGTGTTGATGTTGTCGACGATGGCGGTGAAATGGTCAACCTGATCGGACGACAGCGCGCTGGGGACGATGATGTAGCCGTCGCGCTCGAAGGTTTGGCGCTCGTCGTTGGTTAGCAGATGGTCAAGCGTTTTGGTGTTCATAGATTCCTCCTCGTAATGTCTGCTTTCTGCTTCTGATTCGGTCGAGACGATTTCTATTTGATGCCGGAGAGTGCAATCCCGCGCACAAAGTATTTCTGTGTGAAGAGAAAGACGAGAATTGTTGGCAGCAGCGTGAGCACCGACGCGGCCATCAGCAAATTCCACTCCGTGCCGACTTCGCCGCGGAAGTAGGAAAGGCCTACCGTGACCGGAAATTTCTCGACCGACTGCAGGAAGATCAGCGGCTGAAAGAGGGCGTTCCAACTGCCGATAAAGGTAAAGGTGGCGAGCACGGCGGCGGTTGCTTTGCACAACGGCAGCATGATGCGCCAGTAAATCACAAAGGGACCAGCGCCATCGATGCGCGCGGCGTCTTCCAAATCAAGCGGGATGGTGAGCATGAACTGGCGGAAGAGAAAGGTGCCAAAGGTACTGGCAACGGCAGTGGGGACGATTAGCGTCAGGTGCGTATCGAGCCAGCCAATCTGCTTGAAGAGGATGAAGAGCGGCACGATATTGACCACGGTGGGAACCATCATCACGGCAATTAACGTGCCAAAGAGCACATTCTTAAAAGGAAAAGGAAAATGAAAGCGCGCAAAGCCGTAACCGCCCATCGAGCAGACAACGAGTTGACCCAGTACCGAAAGCCCCGCAATTTTTACGCTGTTGAGGGTAAACAGATCGAAGGGATAGGCCGTCCACGCCTCGATGTAATTTTGCCAGACCAGCGGATCGGGGAACCACTGCGGCGGGTAGGCAAAAATTTGCGTACGTAGCTTGAGCGAGCCGGAAAGCATCCACAGCAGCGGAATCAGCATGATCAGCGCCAGCAGCGACATCAACAGGTACTTGATTGCCGTCAGCAGGCGAGCTCGCCAGGCAGTGCCCGCGCTGGACTTTTCTGCCGCTGCAAGAGGGGGCCGTTCAACGTGGCTGATAGTACTCATGTCTGCTCCTAATCGTAGTTGACCCAACGCTGCGAAAATTTCCACTGAAAGAGCGTCACGCCGCCGATAATCAGAAAGAGAATCCAGGCCATGGACGAGGCGTAGCCCATGCGAAAAAACGAAAAGGCATTTTGCCACAGCGTAAAGACCCACACGTCCGCCGCGCGCACGCGCGATTCCGTCGCGCCAGCGGTGGTGATCATGTAGACGATGTCAAAGACCTGGAAGGAGTTGATCAGCGAGATGATCAGGACGAAGAAGGTGGTGGGCGAGAGCAGCGGCATGGTGACAAAGCGGAAGCGGCTAAAGCGACCGGCCCCGTCGATTTTGGCCGCGTCGTAGAAATCCTGCGGGATATTCTTGAGCCCCGTCAGAAAGAGCATCATGTTGTAGCCCACGCCCGCCCACACGCTGATGATGATGATCGAGAACATCACCAGCTGCGGCTCCTTGAGCCACGAGGGGCCGGTGATGCCAACCATCTGCAAGCCCGAATTGACGAGACCCACCTTGCCGTTAAGAATCCACTGCCAAACGAGCGCAATCGCCGCCACGGAGGTGACCACGGGGATAAAGTAGGCCAGCCGAAAAAACTGCACGCCCCGCAGCGGCTCGTTGACGAGCAGCGCCAGCAGCAGCGAACTCGTCATCCCCAGCGTAATGCTGCCCACGACGAAGATGATCGTGTTGCGCATCGAGGCCCAAATGGTGGGGTCGCGGAAGAGCTGGCGATAGTTGTCCAAGCCGGCTGCTTCGGGCGGGGTGATCAGGTCCCAGTGGGTAAAGCTAATGATCAGCGAGCCAACGGTGGGCACCACGTTGAAGATCAGCGTGCCAATCACCACGGGCAGCACAAAGAGCAGCCCCGCCCACTGATAGCGCTGGTTGGGGGATAAGCGACCGAGCCGTGTCGACATGGTTGTGTTCTCCTAATTTGGACGAGCCAGAAGCAGAATCTTAAACACGGATAAGAAGGAACATGGATTACTTTCTGTCTTCTCCTATCCGTGTTTCTGCTTATCCGTGTTTCCGCTCTTCTCGCCTTAACCCTCGCTGCCCAGGCAGCCGCCTACCTCTTGCAGCACCTCGTCTGCCTGCGGCTTGACTTCGTTCATGGCCGCTTCCGCCGTTTTCTGGCCGAGCATGACTTCGGCAATGGCGGGCCAGGCGATATTCTGCACCTGGCTAAAGCCCACGGCGAAGGGCAAGGTTTGGCCATACTCCAGCGAATCAACCAGCAGCTGGCGGTTGGCTTCGCTGCCCGGCACCCAGATGTCCGCGGCGGCGGCGCGGTTGACGGGGATGAGATTGGTGGATTCAGCCAGCAGGCCCTGTGCCCCTTCGCTCATGAGGAAGGTGGCGAACTGCAGGCCCATCTCTGCATTGCCGGCGGCGCGCGGCACGGCGTAACATTCGATGGCGCTAAAGATTACCGGCGTTTCGGCAATGGGCAACCCCGCCACGTCCCAATCAAACGCCACATCTTCGGGCGGCGTCTCGCGTGAACTGGCGTAGCGCATCCCAATCTGGCCTGCGTTAAACATCTCTTCCATCCCCCCAAAGGCCTCCAGCGTTTCGGGATCAGCGGCCGCACCTTCCGCAATTAAGTCCGCTGCCGCCTGCATGGCGTTGATCATTGGCTCCCCCGTCATGAGAAACTCCCCGCAGTTCTCATCGATCACCTGGCCACCGTTGGAGCGACCGATGCTGATCACGAAGTCGGGGTGATCGGCTCCGGCCATGCCAAAGATCATGTTGTCCGGGTCGCTTAACTGGCGAGCGGTCTCGGCAAAGGTAGCAAAGTCCCAGCCGTCGTTGGGGAAGGTGGTGGGCGGCAGGGCGACCCCGGCCTCTTCAAACAGGGTTCTGTTGTAAACGAGGTTGCCCACGCGCATGGCCGGCACGGAAACCCATAGGCTGCCGTTGATCATGGTCGACTCCACGGCAGCCCAGAACAAATTCTCCTGGTTCAGGTTGGCCGCCACCGCATCGTTCAGCGGCGTCAGCACGTCGCGCTGCACAAAGAAGGGAATTTCGTCGTCGTCCTGGCGGTGGATGTCGGGCGGATCGCCAGCGGCGTAGGCGGTCTGCAGCTTGTCAAAGAAATCGCCCCAGGGGTAGTACTGAAACTCCACGGCCACATTGTTTTCCTCTTCAAAAGCAGCAATAACGCCGTCCAGCTCGTCCTCGCTGACGTGCCAGAGGCTCATGGTTTGCATTTCGGCGCCGGGCGCTTCTGCTGCGCCTTCGCCACCGGTTGGGGTCGTGGCGGCGGGGGCACAGCCAGCCACAAACGCCCCAGCCGTTAAGACGGCGGAGGTGCGCAAAAAATCGCGGCGGGTGAATCTAAATTGGCTTGGGGGGTGTTGAGTCAAGGGGTGTCGGGTCAAGGGGCGCTGATTCACGGTAGAGTCTCCTTTGTGGATTGATGAACGTGAACGGATAAAGGGTGCTGTCAATTGCAAACGCAACGTGGGGAGCGTGCGTTAATTGAGGACAAAACCTCCTTACTACGGAACGGGAAGCTAGCGGGTGGAGTCTATGCTGAAGCGAAAAAGTCAGCATCTTTTTGCAGATGAGCGCGCATGGTCTGCTCGGCTTGCTGGACGTCCCGCTGGGCAACGGCCTCGCACAGCAGCAAGTGATGCGCTACTGATTTTTGACGTAGCTGATCGGATTGCAACACCTGCTGCATGGAGCCGCGCATCAGCTGCTGGAGGCCCAAAACCATGTCGCGCAGCACAATGTTTTGGGAAGCCAGCGCCAGCGCAAGGTGAAACTCAAGGTCCAAATCGATAAAGACATCTAATTCTGCAACATGCGCCATCTGATCGGCCAACTGCATCAGCCGCTGCTGATCGGCGACGCTGGCTCGCTGTGCCGCCAGCCGCGCCGTTGCCACTTCCACGGCCACGCGTGCTTCGATGAGGTCCGTTGAGCGCCCGTTGAGCAGCAGCGACGACCATTCCACGCTCTCCAACGTCGAACGGGGAAAATCCTTGCGCATAAAAACGCCCTCGCCGGGCCGAATTTCGACGACGCCCAGCGCCAGCAGCGCGCTCGTTCCCTCGCGCACCGAGGAGCGTCCCACCTTCATCTGCTCGGCCAGTTCACGCTCGGAGGGCAGTTTCTGGCCGGGCTGCAGCTTGCCCGCAAGGATCAGTTGCTGAACCTGCTCCACGATCGTTTCCGAAACGCTGCGCTTCTTAACCTCGCTAAACTGTAAACTCACTTTTATTTAAATAAAACTGTTTGAATAAAGCAGATTGGGAAAAACTGGGTTGTCTGGTCATCAGACCACCCAATTAAAGAGTATTACAAGTTTTTGTCTCTGTCAAGTCCAAAAAACTTTATTTTCATGGTAAAATCAGTGGAGCGCAATGGAATTATGCATTCTCTTGTCGCTCCGTTCGCACGTGGGCGTGCTCACTTCTCAATTGCGTTCTGCTAAATAGCTCGACAAGTTATTTCAGAAGTGAGAAGTCGGTGGCGTTAAGGGTCTGTCCAGAGATAACCTACCTAAGTTTAGCGAAAGCAGAGATGAGATGATAAGCTCTCTGGCAAGGAGAGAATGAATCAGATGACAGCGACCAAAAGCAAAGAAGCGCGGAAAAAAGCTGAGGCAGAAATCCGCACCCGCTACGAAAGTCTCCGCGGCACCCTGACCGAACGGAGCCGACGCTTGTTCGCCGGCAGTGAAGCACACGCCTTCGGGTACGGCGGTGTCGAAGCAGTCAGTCGAGCGACAGGTTTGTCGAGAAAGACAGTCCGCCGCGGACGCGATGAGTGCCAGGCGATTGAAGCGGGAGAGCAACCGGGCTTGCCTCCCCAGCGCAGTCGACAAGCGGGCGGTGGTCGAAAACAGGCGACAGAAACATATCCAGCGCTGCTTCCTCTGCTCCAGAAGTTGGTCGAGTCCACCACACGGGGCGACCCGGAATCACCCTTGCTCTGGACGGCCCGCAGCCAACGGAATCTAGTGCAAGCTCTGGAGGAGCAAGGGTATCGGGTGAGCAAGCACACTCTTGCTAAGCTTTTACAAAAGCTGGGCTATAGCCTCCAAGGCAATCACAAGAAACAAGAAGGGACTCAACATCCGGACCGCAATGCTCAGTTTGAGCATATCAACGAACAAGTCCGTCAGCAACTCGCTGCTGGCGAACCGGCTATCTCTGTCGATACCAAGAAGAAAGAGCTGGTTGGTTCTTTCAAAAATAGTGGCCGCGAGCTGCGTCCTCAAGGGGACCCTGAATGGGTCAACGCCCATGATTTTCCCTCCCAAAGCGAGGGGAAAGCCATTCCCTATGGCGTCTACGATTTAGCCGAAAATGAAGCCTGGGTCAGTGTCGGCATCAGCCACGATACGGCTGAATTTGCTGTCGCCACCATCCGTACCTGGTATGAGGAGCTGGGCCGACGACTCTATCCCCGAGCGACCTCGCTGCTGGTCACAGCGGATGGCGGCGGGAGCAACGGCTATCGGACGCGTCTTTGGAAAGTCGAACTCCAAGAACTCGCCAACGCGCTTGACCTATCCATCTCCGTTTGTCATCTACCACCAGGCACGAGCAAGTGGAACCAGATTGAGCATCGCCTCTTTTCCTTAGACATTATATCGATTAAATGGACAAGAAATAGAAGGGCGGGTAAACTGAAGGCATTCCAGAAAAAAGAGGAGATGCCCAATGAGCCACTACCAAAAGTATGCTGAAAAGCCAATTGACTTTCTGGCCTTGACTGGCTACACACGCGAAGAGTTCGACGCCTTGCTTCCCCACTTTGCGGACTGTTTTTATGAGCGGATGCGCACCCATCAGCTGGACGGCAAGCCTAGGGGGAAGCGGCGCTATGTTGACTACCAGAATAGTCCGTTAGCCACGGTAGAAGAGAAACTGTTCTTCATTTTGAACTACTTGAAGAGCAACAATCTGCAAACGGTGCAGGGGTCACTCTTCAACCTTAGCCAACCCAAAGCCAACCAGTGGATTCACACCTTGCACCCCGTCCTGAATCAGGCGCTTGCCCAAGCGGAGGCGTTGCCTGCCCGCGAGATGGACGCGGTCTCCTTTGCCGAAGAGGAGACGCTGTACTTCCATGACGGAACGGAGCGCCCGATTCCCCGCCCCAGCGACCCGGACAAGCAGCGCTTTTTCTACAGCGGCAAAAAAAACGGCACGCCGTAAAGAACAATGTCGTCATCGACTCGCAAGGGCAAGTGCTGTTTGTCTCCGACACGGTCGAGGGCAAGCGGCACGACAAACGGCTGGCGGAGGAAATAGACTACACGCTGCCACAGGGGAGCCGACTGGCTCAGGATACCGGCTTTCAGGGCTTCAGCTTGGAGCAGGTGACGATTTTGCAGCCCAAAAAGAAGCCGCGCAACCAAGAGCTGTCTGAGTTTGACAAGCACAAGAACAGCTGGCTTTCCTCGTTGCGCACCCGGATTGAACATGCCATTGGCGGCGTCAAACGCTATCGGATTGTGAAAGACAAAATTCGCAACTGGAAGCCGGGCTTTCGCGACGCGGTCTTTGAAACCTGTTGTGGCCTGCATAATTTTCGACTCAATTTCCGCCCTTGGTCCTATGGCCCCCTTCAGCTTCATCTCTTTATCGAATTCTAATCGATATAATGTCTCTTTATTACTCAAAACTGGCGCGGTAAACCGCTGATTACTCATCAGGTCATTGTTGAACTCATCTCCGCCACCAAGACCAGTAAAGGGCTGCAAGTCCATAGCCGACTGGATGAACGCCATTATCCAACTAAGCGTCGAGTCTCTGACCAGCAGCTTTCTACCGTCAATCTAGCGCCCGACAAATGGCATGGCGAGTGGAACTACACCATTCATCCAAACCCTGTCCTTTAGCCATACTCGAATACTTTATTTCTGGACAGACCCTAAGGTAAAAAGCTGGTTCCCATACTCCGGGTGAAATGCGCAATTCTTGACTTGCCGACATTGAGTAGAAAGTTGTTTTAGAAGCAGGAGAATACCTTATGCGCGCACGCGCCGTCGACTGGTCGCTGCTGATTCTCGTCCTCTTTGAATTTGTCAGCGGGCTGGGCTCGTTCCTCGTGGGGCGGCCGGAAGGGCGCTGGGTCTTTATTGTTCACAGCGTTGTCGGCCTCTCGATTGTGCTGCTGCTGTGGTGGAAATTTCGGCGCGTGGAGCGGCGCGTGACGGAGCCGCGACGCTGGCAGTGGGCGACGGCCGTCTCGATTCTGGTGGCGCTGCTGGCGCTGGCGACCATCGGCACCGGCGTTTTCTGGACGATTGTTCAGCGACCCACGGGCTACCCCAACGGCCAAATCCTCCACGCGACGGCGGCCATTGCGCTGTTGGTCGTGATTTTGTGGCACACCGTGCTGCGCTTCAAGCCGCCCAAACGGCGCGACGTGACCGACCGGCGCACGGCGCTGGGCTGGCTGGCGATGCTCGGCACGGGCGGGCTGCTCTACGGCGCGCAGTCGCTGGGCAACCGCGCGCTCGACACGCCCGGCGCAGATCGTCGCTTCACCGGCTCGCGCCTCCATTCGCGCGACAGCGGCAACGATTATCCCCTCACCATCTGGATGTTTGACAACCCCGCGCCGGTTGACGACGAGTCGTTTCGGCTGCACGTGCGCGGGCTGGTGCAGCAGCCGCTGGATTTGACGCTGCAAGAGGTGCTCGCCGCGCCAAGCGTCGACCAGCGTGCGGTGCTGGACTGCACGGGCGGCTGGTACACCGAGCAGACGTGGCGCGGCCCGGGGCTGGATCAGCTTTTGGATGCCGCAAACGTAACCGACGACGCGCGCATCGTCAGCTTTCATTCGGTGACGGGCTACCGCTGGAGCCTGCCGCTGGCCGAGGCCCGCCGCGCCCTGCTCGCCACTCACGTGCTGGACGCGGACGGCGTGGCCCAGCCGCTCACCCACGGCCACGGTGCACCGCTGCGCCTCGTCGCCCCCGGTCGCCGCGGCTTTCAGTGGGTCAAGTGGGTCACGGCAGTCGAGGTGCAGCGCGAGGTAGACGTCGGGCAGTGGGGGGCGATTTTTGTGAGCGGGCTGCGGGAGCGGGATGGGTTAACATGAGTCAGCCGTTGACGGAGCTGGAGCGCTCGCTGACCGAGACGCGCGAGCAGCTGTGGACATACGAGCATTTGCACCATCGGCGCGACCATTTGCAGCAGGCGCTGCAAGCTGAGCGGGCACGTCTGCACGAGCTGTCCGCGCAGCTGCACAAAGAGCAGCGCGATGTCGAGCGGCTGGAGAGGATGAGTCTCAAGCTGCTGCTGCACACAATTTTGGGCAACGACGACGAGCAGATGGAAAAGGAGCGTCAGGAGTTTGCCGCCGCCAAGCTGCGCTGCGATCGGTGTCGCCATGCGGTGGAGGCCATGGAAACCGAGTTGGCCGATGTCGCCACCCAGGCCGCCGCGCTCGAGCACGTGCCGACGCACTACACCTTGCTGCTAAATGCCAAACAGCAGATCATTCTCGAAGCGGGCGATATCTACACCGAGCAGCTCGAGCACATGATGGAGTACATCGCTGAGGCCAGGACCCGGCTGCGCGAGCTTGATGAAGCGGCTGCCGCGGGCCAACTCGTGCTAGACGGGCTGGCGGAAGTCATAAAGTGGTTGAAGAACGCCGCCGGTTGGGGCCATCTCGATATAGTCGGTGTTCCGCTGGCAACGGTTGGCAAACATTCGCAGCTGGACGGTGCACGAGCCGCTGTCCACGAGACGCAGCAGCGGCTGCAGCGCTTCCACTTCGAGCTGCGCGACGTGCGCCAATCGCTTCGGGGCGACATGGTCAACCTCGAGGGGGTGGACAAATTTGCCGATTATTTCTTTGATGGCTTGATGATGGACTTGGTGATCCAGGAGCGGATTGATCACGGGCGCAAGCAGGCCATTTCCATGTGCGGCCGGGTCGAATCGCTGCTGGAGGCGCTGGAGCGCGAGCGTCGCGAGACGGCGCGGCGCGTTGAGTATTGGGAGACGGAGAAGCAAAGGTTTATCGAGCAGAGGTGAGAGGTTGTGGTGCGTTGTACGTAATGCGTAAAATTCTATATCTGTATGATTAGGTTCCGTTGACATTTTGCTGAAAGGGCTTGAAAGGTAAGTCGAGTGCGCCCTCATCCCCAGCCCTTCTCCCACAGTGGGAGAAGGGAGCCAATCTCTCCCCTCTCCCACTGTGGGAGAGGGGCCGGGGTGAGGGCCGGTTTCCCACTGTCAACGGAACTTAGTGATTTTCACCAAATCAGTAAAGCCCACCAGTTCACGCACCACGCACCACGCCCTACTTCGCCTCCTCGGCGCGATCCGTGGGCAGCGGCGGCGTGAAGGAGCGCGACGAAATTTCCAGCCACTCCGACATCGACATCTCCACCTCGGCGGCGGCGAGCGACGCCTCCAACTGCTCCAAATTGCGCGCACCGATAATCGGCGACGTGACCGCCGGGTGGGCCAGCACCCAAGCCACGGCCAGCGTGGCGGGGTGAACGCCGCGCCCGTTGGCATACTCGGTGAATTTCTCCGCAATCTCGAAGTAGAAATCCTCGCCGTAGCGCTTGGTGTACATCGAATTCTCCACCAGCCGCCCAGAATCGGGCTTGTTCTGCGTGTCGTACTTGCCCGTCAGCAGACCGCCGCCCAGGGGCGAGTAGGGCGTGACCGCCAATTCTTCAGCCAGCGCCAGCGGCAAAATCTCCACCTCGACCTGGCGCTTGGTCAGGTTGTACATCGGCTGGATTACCTCGAAGCGCGCCAGCCCTTCGCGTGCGGAGATGCCCAGCGCGGTGGCAATTTGCCACGCCGCCCAGTTGCTTACCGCCGGATATAGAATTTTGCCCTGCCGCACAAGCTGGTCGAGCGCGCGCACGGTCTCCTCGATGGGTGTGTCGCGGTCGAACTGGTGGACGAAGTAGACGTCGATGCGGTCGGTGTTCAGCCGGCGCAGGCTCTGCTCCACCTCGCGCACAATGCTGCGCCGCGAGAGCCCCCCACCGTTGATGCCGCCGCCGCCCAGCCCCTCGCGCATCTTGCCAAAGACCTTGCTGGTGATCACCAGATCGTCGCGGTGGGGCTTCATGAGCTTGCCCAGAATTTCTTCGGAGGTGCCGCTTTGATAGACGTTGGCGCAGTCAAAGAAATTGATGCCCGCCTCCAAGCAGCGGTCGAACATCTTCTCGGACATCGCCTCGTCCGCGTCGCCGCCAAAGGACATGGTGCCGAAGCAAAGCTCGGAAACTTTCACGCCCGTGCGGCCCAAGTTAACGTAGTTCATGGGTAATTCCCTTCAGGTTGGAGTTGTCATTTCGAGCGGAGAGAGAAATCTGTATGCGGTTGACAAAGAGCGAATGGGTGCTCCCCGCACGGCGGGGTATGTCGCGAATAGAGTTCCCGCATCCGCTCGAAATGAGAGGTGTTGGTTCTTTGTTTTCCCTTCTTTGCGTGAAATGTTACGATAGCACGAAATCGTCTTGACGAAAAGCCAAGCGAGAAATTAGCCGTGGATTGCGCAGATTCTCGCGGATTGCTTTGTAAGCCAACCAAAAATCCGCGTGATCCGCGTGATCCGCGGCCCAATCTTCTTTAGCTACACTTAACTATGAGCAACTATCGACCCCTGATTGGCGTGACCACGCGCTTTGGCCAGCCGGAGCGATCGCGCAAAAACACAAAAAACTACTTCGATGCGCTCGCCCGCAACGGCGCAACGGCCATTGCCCTTTCGCCGGACGTGCCAACCCTCCTGCCCAACGGCACGACCTTTGAGCCGGACGGCTCCGGTCGCCTGCCGGATACAATTCTCGACCATCTCGACGGCCTCGTACTGGCGGGCGGCGGCGACGTTGATCCCAAGTACTTCAACCAGCCGCTCAACGGCGCGAACGTCGACGGCATCGATCTCAAGCGCGATGAGCTGGAGCTCAACCTCGCCCGCGCCGCCATGCTGCGCGACCTGCCCACCTTTGCCATCTGCCGAGGCTGCCAGGTGCTCAACGTCGCCGCGGGCGGCGCGATGATCCAGCACTTCGATGGCCACCGCTCGCCGCGCGAAAATCCCGTGCTGCACGATGTGCACCTGGAGCCGAGCAGCCGCTTGAGTCGGCTCATCGGCGATACTTGTCTGCCCACCAACACCTATCACCACCAGGGCATGGATCGCGATTCGCTCGCCGCGCTCTTCACCCCGGTCGGCTTTGCCGAGCCCGATCCCTGGCTCGTCGAGGCTTACGAGAGCGCGCAGCACCGCTGGCTCGTCGGCGTGCAGTGGCACCCGGAGCGGCTGTTTGAGCTGCCGGCGGCGCACGGGAAGCTGTGGGTCGATTTTGTGGCGGCGTGCGGCGGGGATGAGTTAAACGGCACGACACGCGGACAAGAGAATTCACCGTAAGTCACGTCGGATTTTTGGCACATCATCACACAGCGAGTTGATGGCAATCCGGGGCGCTTTAACAAAGCTATCTACAATGTGCGAAGGTGCCTTTTCTCTCTGGTAGTTTAAGTTAACGTTGTCGAACATTCAGCGTATTGACGAAATAAGCTGTCAGCGGATTGATAAGAACGGATTGAGCGGATGGCGAGGCGCTCTTTCCGTTTGATGACCCACCGAACTGCTGGAGTCGTTGCGAACTCAACGAATGCGAGTGAATCCGTTCAATTCGTTCCCCGAATCCGCTGACAGCTAAATAGTTACCGCCAAATAGTTACCGCGAATACGACCAAGTCCGCCACGCAGCGGAGCATACGTGACCTATCGGAATACCAACGTGCTTTAGCACGTTTCAACGGTCAGGCGTCGAATTTATTCGACGTCGGTGGTAGTCAACAAACCAGCGTGACCATTGGCAAACGCAGCGAGCAAACCTCCGCGTAATCCGCGCGATCCGCGGCTAAAATCTCCATGCAAACCGCCCTCTTTAATTACGATCTCCCGCCCAATTTTATCGCCCAGCAGCCCGCCGCCCCGCGCGACAGCAGCCGCCTGCTCGTTCTCCACCGCGCGACCGGCGAGATCGAGCACCGCCGCTTCCGCGACGTTGGCGACTACCTGCACGCGGGCGACCAGCTCGTCGCCAACAACAGCCGGGTGATCCCGGCGCGGCTGCACGGACGCAAGCCAACGGGCGGCGCGGTCGAGATTTTTCTGCTGAAGCCGCTGGGAGAAGATGGCCTGCAATGGGAATGTTTGACAAAGGGGCGAAATCTGCGCGAGGGGAGTGAGATGGAGATTGGGAGAGCAGGGGATCGGGAGACTGGGCGAGCCCGGCAATCTTCCAATCCCCCAATCTCTGCTCGCATAAGTGAAGTGAATGATTCTGGCACGCGGACTGTCGAGTTTTCATCATCTCCCCTTGGCCTGGGCGAGATTCCGCTGCCCCCCTACATCACCGATTTTGCGGGCGACCGCGAGCGCTACCAGACGGTTTACAGCAATCCCCGGGGCAGCGCCGCCGCGCCAACCGCTGGGCTGCACTTTACGCCGGAGCTGCTGCTCGGCCTGCGTGTGCGCGGCGTCCCCCTGGAGACGGTGACGCTGCACGTGGGGCTGGACACCTTTCGGCCCGTCAGCGCCGAAACGGTGGAAGAGCACGAAATTCATTCGGAGTATGCGGAGTTGGATGCTGACGCGGCGCGGCGGCTCAACGAGGCGACGCTGGCGGGCGGGCGCCTCGTCGCCGTGGGCACAACGAGCGCGCGCACGCTCGAATGGGCGGCCACGGCGGCCCAGGGCGTCGACCCCTACGACGCCAGCGCCTGCCCCTGGCAGCGCGTCGCGGCCTTTGCGGGCAACGTCGATCTCTTTATCCGCCCCGGCTACCGCTTTCGCGCCGTCGACGCGCTCATTACCAACTTCCACCTGCCGCGCTCGTCGCTGCTGCTGATGGTCAGCGCCTTTATGGGCCAGCCCCACGAGGATGTGGATGCGGGGCGGCAGATGTTGCTTGGAGCCTACGAGGTCGCGAAAAAGGAAAATTATCGCTTTTACAGCTTTGGGGACGCGATGCTGATTGTTTGAGGCGTGGGTATTGGAAACCGGATGAGTGGATTGACGATGCTTTACGCATCAGCCGTTCACGCCTTACGCTTTAGTTCTTTGCAATAAAAATTTCCGCCACCCCCGCGCGTAGCCCTCGATCACGCCAAAGGCTTCGTAGCCCAGCTCGGCGTAAAGGTCCGGCGCTTGCCACTTATATGTATCCAGTATGTATCCAGTATGTATCTAGCACGGCGACCGTGCAGCCGCGCACCAGCGCCGGCGACTCCAGCGCCTCCACCAGTCGCCGGCCGTGCCCCTGTCCGCGCAGCCCTTCCTCCACCCACAGGAAGTTGATCTCACAGACGTTGCCCCACGTATCGGCGTGAATGCCGCCCGCGATTTGCCCATCTGCATCACGCAGGAGAGCGGCCAGCTCGGCGGCTTCGTCGATGTGGCCGTGGATGGCGTTGTGCTGCTGCAGACCGCGGCGTACGAATTGGACACCTTCGCTCCGCGGCTCATTTTCCACCGTGACTGACAAATTGGTCACGAGACTCCTGTTTTGCATTTTGCGTTGAAAGCATTTGTGAAACTAGCCATAGTTGACTATACTTGCAGGTGCAAGCCGCACCAAATGCTTACGGCACTGTGTGGGTTGCACAAACAAGTGATCCATCAAATTTCAGATAGGGGGAGCAACCCATGCGTAAGTTTTTGACCATTCTTCTCTGCACGATGATGTCCGTCTTTTTGCTGGCCGCCTGTGGCGGTGGCGCAGCCGAGCCGGAAGTCGAAGAGCCAGCCGTTGAAGAGTCGGCTGTTGAAGAACCCACCGAAGAAGCTGCCGAGGAAGCAGAAGAAGCTGCCGAGGAAGCAGTCGAAGAGATGACGGACACCATGGACATGACGGACGGCGACATGATGACCGACGACATGGAGATGACCGACACCATGGATATGACGGACGGCGACATGATGACCGACGACATGGAAATGACGGACACCATGGATATGACGGACGGCGACATGATGACGGACGACATGGAGATGACGGACACCATGGATATGACGGACGGCGACATGATGACGGACGACATGGAAATGACCGACACCATGGACATGACGGATACGGATGAAGTGACCACCACCGGCGGCTAAGCATTTGTTGCTCCGCTTGAATTAACAAGAAAGGCGCCTGCCGTTTGGCAAGCGCCTTTCTTATTGTAACTTGAAAATTATATGCAGTTTTATATGTCTTTTTCGCGCGCAAGATACATGCCGTTAAAGTTATCTTCTGCTATACTGAAAAACATTGTGGGCAATCCTTGTCCCTAAATGTTTACCCAACTCTTTCAACTCTATAAAGGAGCAACTCATGCGTAAATTTTTGTTGAGCTTAACGATCCTGCTCACCCTCGGCATCATCGCTGGCTGTACAGTCGCCTCGCCGCAGGACACTACGGGCGATGTGGATACGGATACGATGACCGACGAAATGACGGACACCATGGACATGACCGATGGCGACATGATGACGGACGACATGGAAATGACGGACACCATGGACATGACGGACGGCGACATGATGACCGACGACATGGAAATGACCGACACCATGGATATGACGGACGGCGACATGATGACCGACGACATGGAGATGACCGACACCATGGACATGACGGACGGCGACATGATGACGGATGACATGGAAATGACCGACACCATGGATATGACGGACGGCGACATGATGACCGACGACATGGAAATGACCGACACCATGGACATGACGGATACGGATGAAGTGACCACCACCGGCGGCTAAACTTCTTCCGCTCGCTTTCCCAGGCGCTCTGCCTCGTGCAACTGCACGAGGCAGAGCGCCTTTTTTGTTTTTCCAGAAAGCAACCTTTTTGCTCGGATTTGCCACTATAATAGTAGAAAAGCGCTTTTCGACTGATTGCCCACCGACTGGATCTAGACGTGAATACCGACTGGGAGACCGACGCCGAACTCGTTGCCCGTGCCCGCGACGGCGACCAAGCCGCCTTTAACCAACTCATTGATCGCCACCATGCCAGCGTGCTGCAGCTCGTGCGCCGCACGCTGGATAACGGTGTTGGGGGCGACGAGCCCGCGCGCGACCTAACGCAGGAGGCGCTGCTGAACGCCTACCTCTCGCTGGACAAGCTGCGCGAGCCAACGCGCTTTCGCCCCTGGCTCTGCGGCATCGCGCTCAACCTTTGCCGAGGCTACCTGCGCAGCCGCAAAACGCGGCTGATTTCGTGGGAAGCCCTGCAGGGCGGCGTGGCGTTTGAGTCGCTGCCTTTCCACATGCCCGGCCCGGCGGAGGTCGTCGAAGCGCTGGACCTGCACCGCACCGTGATCAGCGCCATCGACGCGCTTTCGCCCAAGAATCGCGAGGCCGTGCTGTTGTTCTACTTCGAGGGGCTGCGGCTGCGCGAAATCGCCGCGCTGCTCGGCATCTCGCTCACGGCGGTGAAGAGCCGGCTGCACAAGTCGCGGCTGGCGCTGCGCGAATCGCTTGCGGAGGTGTGGCTTGCGGAGGAGTCGGTTGTCCACGAATCAGCAAAGTCAAACCAACAAAAGGAGAAAGCTATGATTGAGGTAAAGGTGGTAGATGTGATTCAGCAGGAGTCGGAGCACGGCACGCACAGCGTGATGATTTTGCTCAACGCCGAGCAACAGCGCTTCGTGCCGATTTGGGTGGGGGAGTTTGAGGGAACGGCCATTGCGCTCGGTCTGCACGATCAGGATTTTCAACGCCCGTTGACCTATTCCTTTATTGCCCAAATTCTGGACAACCTCGGCGCGACGCTGACGCGTGTCAATGTCGTGACGCTGCAGGAGGCGACCTATCTGGCGGAAGCACAGATCGAGCGGGATGACCAGACGCACACCATTGACGTGCGGCCCAGCGACGCCATCGCGCTCGCCGTCACCGTTAACGCACCGATTTATGTGAAGGAAGAAATTATGGAGTCCGCCGGGATGGAGGTGCCGGAGGGTGAATCGTTGCCTTCTGGCGAGTACTCAGCAGCGGTGGTGAAGCGAATGCGCGAGCAGATGGAGAAATTCCGCAGCGAGACCGAGCGTCCCAGCGAAAGCTCAACGGAGAGTTCAATGGAGCGCTGGGAGCGGGCCAAGCAGCAACTTCGCGACGGAATGTTCAAGGAGTAGACAATGAAACAAGATATGTGGAGCCAGTGGCTGTTGGAGCGCCGATATGGCGGAGATGAGCAGCAGATGAAGCGGGTGTTGGCGGAGCTTGCGCCGATTCGGGATAAAGTGCTGGAGAACAGTGGTTTGTGCGAGGGAGAAACGCTGCTGGACGTCGGCTGTGGCGATGGATTGATCGCGTTTGGCGCGCTAAATCAGGTGGCCGGGA
This sequence comes from Caldilineaceae bacterium, assembly GCA_965213535.1. Classification (GTDB taxonomy): domain Bacteria; phylum Chloroflexota; class Anaerolineae; order Caldilineales; family Caldilineaceae; genus JBCCFC01. The sequence continues at coordinate 1,790,093 of OZ243888.1, read as the reverse complement.
GCCGCGTCATCTTTAGCGACATCTCGCAAGACTTGCTCGACCATGCCCAGCGACTCGCCCAGGAGATGAACGTCGACGCGCGCTGTCGCTTTGTGCGCGCGCCGGCGGAGTCGCTGGCGGAGATCGCGGATGGCTCCATCAACGCGGTGACGACGCGTTCGGTTCTAATTTATGTGGAGAACAAGCAGGCGGCGTTTGATGAATTTTTTCGTGTGCTAGTATCGGGTGGACGCACCTCGCTGTTTGAGCCGATTAATCGGTTTGGTTTACCCGAACCCAATAATCATCTCTGGGGATATGGTATGACCCCTGTTGTGGAAATTGCTCAGAAAATTAAGCAGGTTTATGAAAAGCGTCAACCTTTTGAATCGGATCCCATGCTCGACTTCGATGAGCGCAATTTAATTCAGTATGCTGAACGCGCTGGTTTTAGGGAGACTTACCTGGAATTGCAGTGCAGGGTAAATCAGAGAGAGAAGCGAGAATGGCAAACCTTTGTGAACACGGCGTGGAATCCCAAAATGCCTACGCTGCACGAAGTGATGGGAGAAGTGCTGACTGCTGCTGAAACGGAGAAATTTGTTGCACATCTACGTCCACTTGTCGAAAATGGAAGCGGTACGACGAGGCTTGCCCTTGCTTACTTGTGGGCGACAAAGTAACTGCCAGTCACTTTTCGCTCAGTGCGCCACCGGCACGGGCGCGCCGACGGGAATCGCGTCATAGGCTGGCTCGCGGTGTGCCAGGCCGCGCACATCGCCCGGCGACTCGTGGTCGTGCGCCGCAAGCCAATCGCGCAACTCATCCCGAATCAGCGTAATCGCCTGTGGTCCGCGCGTATAGATCGCACTGCCCACGCCGACGGCCGTCGCGCCCGCCATCAGCATTTCGATGGCGTCCTGCCCCGTGGTGACGCCGCCGGTGCCAATGATGGGCACGTCGGGAAAGACGCGGCGCAGGTCGTAGACGCACTTGAGGGCGACGGGCTTGAGCGCGCGTCCGCTGAGGCCGCCGCTGCGGTTGGCGAGAATCGGCTGGCCGCTCTCGACGTCCAAAATCAGCCCCGGCATGGTGTTGACGGCGCAGAGTGCGTCCGCCCCCGCTTCAAGCGCCGCCGCGGCAATGCGCGCCACGCTCGGCACGTTCGGCGCAAGCTTGGCAATCACCGGAATCGCCAAGTCACCCAGCGCCCGCTTGACGCTTTCGGTAACGGCGGCGGTGCTTTCCGGGCTACCCGCAAAGGGCTCGCCAAATTCGCTGCCGACGTTGGGGCACGAAATGTTGACCTCGATTAGATCGGGCCGCGCCTGCGCCACCGTTCCCGCCACCGTCCCCGCCACCTCGCCAAACTCCTCAACGGTTCCCGCAAAGATGCTCGCAATCAGCGGCACGCCCAGCGGCGACAGGTCCACCTTCGCCTTGCGCAGCAGTTCCACCTCGGCGTCCGCCCCCGGATTGGCCAGCCCAATCGCGTTGATCAAGCCGCCGCCCCAGTCCACACACGAGGGGTTGACGTGTCCCGCCCGCGGCGTTGGCCCACAGCTCTTGGCCGTGACTGCACCGCAGCCATCGCGCGCGGCGCGGGTGAGCAGGCTTGCCGTCGTCCCCCAGATGCCAGAAGCAAGGATGAGGGGGGAGGGGAGGGTAAAATTGAGAAAAGTAGTGGTTAAGTTTGTCATTTTGAGGAAGAAAAGATGGTTCAAGCGGATCTCACGTGGTTGACGAGAGGAACCCCACCCCCACCTGGGGAGGGAGCCGTCGCTTCGTCGAAGAGAAAACGGCTCCTCCCCAGCTTGGGGGAGGTTGGAGCCTGTCCTCGCGAAGAGCCTGTCCTCGCGAAGAGCCTGCCCTCGCGAAGAGCCTGCCCTCGCGAAGAGCCCGCCTTCGCGAGGGCGGGGGCGGGGAAGGGGGTTCTAGCTTCGCCACCACCTAAAATCCCAAAGAGCTGGAAAGATTGAAGATTAAAGCTAGGTTGCGTTGACATTTCAGTTTAGCCAGAGTAAAGTGCTGGCCAGGTGCAGAAATGCAAGGCAGCGACCTTTTCGGATTCCCGTGCTTGAGCGGGGCCAGCCACAAATTTCTCGCAAAGCCTCGAAATGACGGCTGATCGGCACGGCTTGGGAAACCCGTGGCCCCATTGGAATTTCACTTTAGATTAGCCACTTTTGCCGCCCGTGGTCAAATGTCAACAAAACCTGAGATATTGTCGTTGTTCAACCAAAGTTTCTCTAAATGGAGCTGCTCATGAAGCCCTCGGATTTTTACCAAGAATACGGCTACCTCGTTGTCGACAACGCCCTCTCGCCAAGCGAAGTCCAGGAGCTGCGCGACGAAACCACGCGCGTCTGCCGCGGCGAGCTGGGCGACATTCGCGGCGTCGAACCCGCCGATACCGGCGACTCCGAAGCCGACGTGCTGCGTCGCTATCTCTGCATTCACTTTCCCCACAAAATTTCCTCGGTAATGAAGCGCTACCTGGCTCACCCCTCGATGGTCGACGCGCTGACGCAAATCATCGGCCCGGACGTGAAGTGTATGCAGTCCATGCTCTTTATCAAGGCGGCGGGCAAGCCGGGGCAGGCCTGGCACCAGGACGAGGACTTTATCCCCACGCGCGATCGCTCGCTGGTGGGCGGCTGGATCGCGCTTGACGATGCAACCGTGGAGAACGGCTGCCTGTGGGTGATCCCCGGCTCGCACCGGCCCGGCATCCTCTGGCCCATGCACCAGCAGGACGATCCGCGCTTTGACTGCACCGACGAATCGCACGAGTTCCCCTACAGCGACGACGACGCGATTCCCGTCGAGGTCAAGGCGGGCAGCATTGTCTTTTTCAACGGCTACCTGCTGCACCGCTCGCTGCCCAATAAAGCAAAAAGCGGCTACCGGCGCGTGCTCGTCAACCACTACATGAGCGCCTCGTCGCTGCTGCCCTGGCGCGTGCCGGACAACCGCCGCATGGCGTTGGCCGACTACCGCGACATCGTGATGATCGCGGGCAAGGATCCCTTTGCGTTTAAGGGGCTGCAAGATTTGGCCGATCCCCACGTGCGCGCGAGCGGGGAGGGCGGCTGTGCCAAGGGGGAGGATAAGAAAGCGGTGGCAGCGATGATCGCCGAGCCGATGATGGGGTGAGGATGAACCTGTGCGAACAGAAAGCGCCGCGCGTGCGGCGCTTTCTGTTTAAATCGGCTGAGGAGTCAGCAGATGAATCACCTCAATTCCATCATCCAAATCCTCATAATAAATCGCGTAGCCACCCGGCCAAGCGACCAATTCGCGCGTTGCGCTGGTGTGGCCTTCGCCAACCACTGAAGCCACTGAAGCCATAGAAGCGAAACTTAAATCGCTCGATGACAATTGTCGGCATCGCTCACTCCCCGAACGACAGCGATACGCTCCCCAGCCCCTCGAACGACGCCTCGTAGGTATCCCCCGGCTCGACTTCCAGCGGCGGTGTGATCGTGCCGGTGATGATTACTTCGCCCGCCTTGAGCCGGTAGCCGTTTTCGCCCATTTTGTTGGCCAACCACTCCATCGCGAATAGCGGGTTGCCCAACACCGCCGAGCCCGTGCCGCGCGAAATTTCCTCGCCGTTGCGCGAGAGCACACAGGTCAGCGTTGTTAGATCGATATCGGCGGGCGCGACGCGCTCGCTGCCGATGACAAAGCCGCTGGCAAAGGCGTTGTAGCAGATGACCTCGCCGCGGCCCGTCTGCCAGCCTTCGGTCTGCGGCGTGCGCAGGTCGACCAGCTCCAAGGCGGGCGCGACGGCTTCGGTCGCCGCCAGCACGTCTTCGGGGGTGACGCCGGGCCCTTCCAAATCCTCCTTGAGGAAAAAGGCAATCTCGCACTCCAGCCGCGGCGCAATCAGCTCGCCCACGGAGACCGTGCCGCCGTTCGTAATCTCAAAGTCCTCGAAGAGCACGCCATAGGCCGGCGCATTCAGCCCCAGCGACTGCTGCGCTGCCTCGCTCGTCGCCGCAATTTTGTGGCCCACGGTCATCCGCCCGCGCTCGACGAGCTGGCGGATCACCAGCGCCTGCGTCTGGTAGGCGTCGCGCTCCTCGATGTGATTGGTAAAATCGGAAATCATGCGCAACGGCATTTTGTCAGTCTGGGTGCTTGCGGCGTAGTCGGCAATTTCTTGGAAGGTTTGGTCCATGAGAATGTTCCTGGTTAGCGGTTGAGTTTAATGATGGGGTGTTGGCGTTGTGCTGGTCAACGCGACCATCGCGGCCCAGTATAGGTTGGGGCCAGTGTAAGTTGGGTAACGTGTGAGCATGCGGGCCGCAATTGTTACTTTTTCCGTGGTGAATCGAATGCCCCGTTCGCATCCAAGGATGCCCACTCCGCTTATTGTTAAAGCATCTCCACCGCGATCTCGAACGTGGCCGTTAGCTTTTCGCCCGGCGCGAGCGTGACGACGCCACTGGTCTGGTCGCCCTGGGCAAGCAGATTGACGCCGTTGTTGGCGTTGGTTACCGGCTCGACGGCGAAGTAGGGATCGTCTGGATTGTAGAGGACGAGGTGGCTGCACGCCTCGCTGCAGCGGTAGCGCAGGCGCAGCTTGCTCTGCGGCCAGGTGATCGTGCCGCCCTCCCTTTGATTACCAGCGTAGCCCGCACAGCAGATGTCGAGCAGATTGTCCGGGTCGAGCGTGCGCTCTTGCCGAAAATCTTGTTCGGGTGCAGGCGGCTGCGGCGGGCCGGAGGGAATGCGGTTCTGGTTGGCGTCGGGGTAGACGGCATCGATGGGCAGTTGTAGGTTGACGGGCTCTTCCGCCTGCGTGAGGCAGCGGCGAAAGTAGGGGTGCCAGCCAAAGCCCGCGGGCATGGCCGTCTCGCCGCGGTTCCAGAGCGTTAAGCGCGAGGTGAAGAGCTCGCCTTCGACGGCGTATTCCACCTGGGCCTCAAAGGGCCACGGCCAGTCGACGGGCGTTTCGTCTTCGTAATCGAACTCGCTCGAATCGAAGGCGCAGCGCACAAAATCCCCCCGCCGCTCCAGCACGTCCCAGGGGCGCTTGCGCACATCGCCGTGGATGGCGTGGCCGTTGGCGTCGTTGTTGCTGTCGCTTAAATTATACACCTTGCCCTCGAACGTAAAGCGTCCGTTCTCAATGCGATTCGAATAGGGAATCATCAGAAAGCTGGAGGCATTTAGGTTGACGCCGTCGCTGCGCGTGTCGGGCATAATGGCGATCCACGTCGCCTCCTCCTCTTCGCCCCGTTTAGCAAAAAAGGCCGACACACCCGCCCCAGAGGCGGGATCGATCACGGCACGTATCTTGTCGTTTTCCAGTGTGATTTTGCTCATTGTCTCGAAGATACCTCAACTGGTCTATCAATGATTTGAATCCAGATATTATAGACTATATGGAATTATATCAAATTAAATTGGTGGGTATTCCCGGTATCTCATCGCTTCGCCGTTTGTCGGAATCGGCAGCGTCCCCTCGTCGCAGCAGGAATCGGCGAGCACGGTGAGCGAAGCGCCGCCCGCCGATCCCTCGTGGCTGGGCAGCACGTGCAGGTGGCTGCCGTAGGCCGCGGCCAAATTTGGTGCCGTTAGCACGTCGGCCGGCGCACCGTAGGCGATCAGCCGCCGGTTGAGCAGCATCACGTGGGAAAAGTGTTCCGCCGCCTGGTTCAAATCATGTGTCGCCGTAAGCACGGTGATGGGCTGGCTGCGCAGGTCGGCAAGCAGCGAAAGAATGGCTTTTTGGCTGGGCGCGTCCAATCCGCTCAGTGGCTCATCCAGCAGGAGCAGCTCCGCGCCCTGGGCCAAGGCACGCGCCAGGAAGACGCGCTGTTGCTGCCCGCCCGACAGCTCGCCAATCTGTCGCCGCTGCAGATTGAGCATGTCGACCTGCCGCAGCGCCGCCTCCACCGCCTCGCGGTCAACGGCGCGGGCGCGTCGAAAAAAGCCAATTTGGCCCACGCGCCCCATCATCACCACATCCCACACCGAGACGGGAAAGCGCACATCTATCTGGCTGCGCTGCGGCACGTAGCCGATGCAGAGGTGGCGCTGCGGCTGGCTGCCAAAAATGTCGACCTGCCCCTGGGTGGGCGCGATCGTCCCGGCGACGACGTTGAAGAGCGTGCTCTTGCCCGCGCCGTTGGGGCCGACCACCGCCACGTGCGCGCCAGGCTCCACCGTAAAGTTGAGATTGTCCAGGGCAACGGTTGGCCCATAGTGGACGGAAACGTGGTGCAGCGCCAGCGTTGGCGCGGTCGAATCGTGGGGAGTGGGGTGGTTGAGCATGGGCAGTTAACAAAACCACGCCGGGCGAGTTCACGGCCGAGGTGGTAAGACGATAGGTTGATTGTACCACAGAATTTTGCTGCGTCATTAACGTAGGGAAAATGGCGCATTTTAGTTTGAGGGCAAAACGTTGGGTTACCCATCAGAAGCAGAGCGCCTGGTATTACCTGGTGTTACAACAAGACTTCGAGACAAGGCGACCCTCCTTAAAGGGAAAGTACCTTGCTGCGCCAAACTCTATTTCCGCGCATTGTACAGGGAGTAATCGTCACTTAAAATTCGAGGAGATTCCCATGCGATACCAACTCAAAGAGCGAGTCTGGAGCTTGCGCGATAGCTTTTACATCAAGGACAGCCGCGGGCGCGAGGCTTTTCGCGTTACCGGCAAGCTTTTCTCCATCGGCGACAAGCTATCGCTGGAGGACGATAGCGGCAACGAACTGGCGGTGATCCGCCAGAAAATTATCTCGCTGCGCCCCGCCTATGAAATCCACCGCTTCGACGACGACCGTCAGGAGCAGTTCAAAGCGCGCATCGTCAAGAACATCACCCTCTTCCGCGACAAATATACGGTGGACCTGCCCGGCCCCGATGATTACTCGGTTCACGGTGATTTTCTGGACTACAACTATGAATTTCAGCGCGGCGGACGACGGGTGGCGCAAGTCGCCAAGCGCTTCTTCTCTATCCGCGATTCCTACGGCGTGGACATCGTCGACGGCGAGGATGACGTAACCATTCTAGCCGCAGCGGTGGTGATCGATTTGATCAGCCACGACGAGGAGGGGTCGAGCTAGCCTGGTTGGGCGCAAGTGGTTGAGCACTTTCGCAGGTCATCGCCGCTGGTGGCTAAAGCCGGTTGGCGCTGGTTGGGCCAACTCACCGTCTGCCCAATCGTTTATGCCGTCGTGCACCGGGTTGGTGTGTGAATCGAGAGACTTATCTATGCGTCGCTGGTCGTCCAAAGACAAACAGGTTAGAAACTCCACCGCAACTTCAGCGTGCTAAAATCGTCATGTAGGACAGAAACGTGGACGAACAAGTCTTGACCAGTGGGTCGAGCTTTGCAATACAAAGGCAGCATAGGATTTTTTATTTATGACCTTGGAACAGATAAAAGTTAAGCCGGGACAGACGTTGGCTGAAGAAATTGCCAACGCGATTACGCACGGCATTGGCGCGGCGCTGGCGATTGTGGGGTTGGTGTTGATGGTGATGTGGGCAGCCGCCTATGGCGACGTTTGGCACGTGGTGGGCGTCAGTGTTTTTGGGGCGACGATGGTCTTCTTGTACCTTGCCTCCACGCTCTACCACGCCATCCAGGTCGAGTCCGTCAAGCGCGTTTTCCACGCGCTGGATCACGTGGGCATTTCGATGCTGATTGCGGGTACGTACACGCCGTTCTTGCTCGTGCAGATGCGCAGCATGGCGGGCTGGATTTTCTTTGGGGTGATTTGGGGGCTGGCGCTCACCGCCGCCAGCATCAAATCGTTTTTTACGGATCGCTTTACCCGCGTCTCCACCGCGATCTACGTGGTAATGGGCTGGCTCTCGGTTTTGCTGCTGCGTGAGATGGTCAGCCACATGGGAACGGAAGGGCTGGCGTGGATGGCGGCGGGCGGGCTCTCCTATACGCTGGGCGTTATCCCATTTCTCTGGCACCGCTTGCCCTTCAACCATGCCATCTGGCATCTCTTCGTCATTGGCGGCACGCTCTGCCACTTTATTGCCGTGGTGAAGTTTGTCATCCCCTCCGTCTAGCGGCCTGATTTGCCAGCCTCCGCTCATCAACACCGCCCGCGACACCAACTCGTGACACCAACTCATGACACCTGTTGAGTACACAGCGTTTACCCTGCCCTCAGACAATTCCTCTCAGCTGCCTGATCCGCTCAAGGCGCTCTACGAAAACATGCCCGTCTACCTCTGCGTGGTTGATAGCGATCTGCGCTACACCTACGTCAGCCGCCACATTGCGCGGGCGAACGGGTTGAGCATCGAGGCACACGTGGGCCGTCGGCTGGACGAGATTGTGCCGCGGGCGGCGTCGGTGCTCGTGCCTAAAATTCAGCAGGTGCTGGAAACGGGTGACCCCGTTATCAACCACGAGGTAGAAGGCGAAGCATTGAGCGGCCGACCCTCGTCTCAGCAGTGGGCCATCGACTACTACCCGCTCTTTAACCAGGACCAAACGGTCAACGCCGTTAGCGTGATGACGCGCGAACTGACGGAGCTGCGTCAATTGGAAGCCGCGCGCCGGGAGGGGCGGGAGCAGCTTCAATTTTTCGCCGAAACCAGCACCCTCTTTGCCAACGCGACCGACTTCGAGGCCACGCTGCAGCAGGTGGCCGAGCTGGTGGTTCCCCGCTACGCCGACTGGTGCTCGGTGGACGTGTTTGACTCGGACAATGTCCTAACCGTTGCCGCCTTTGCCCACGCCAATACCGCGCGCGCGGAGATGGTTCGCCAACTGCACACGCGCTATGTGGCGCTGCCGGAGGGTCAAGCACAATACCAGGCCTTTGCGCAGCAGCCCTACCTATCTGGCGAATTTAGCGCAGCCAGCCTAGATGAGTTCGCGCCTACCCCGGCACAGCGCGAGCTTGTCGAAGCGCTGTCGCCGCATTCGATCATTGCCGTGCCGCTGCAGGCGCGGGGCGAAACGTTGGGCGTGCTCAGCCTGGTGTGGGAGCAGGAGCGGCTTTACGGCGAACACGACGTCTCGTTTGTGCAAGAGGTGGCACAGCGTGCCGCCGTGGCCATTGACAACGCACGGCTCTTTCGCGAGGCGCGCGCGGCTGAGCAGAAGCTGCGTGCGCTCAACGAATCGCTGGAGCAGCGCGTGGCCCAGCGCACGGCGGCGCTGGAGCGTAGCAACCGCGAGCTGGAGGAATTTGCTTACGTTGCCTCCCACGATTTGCAGGAGCCAATGCGCAAAATTACTGCCTTTGGCGACCGCGTGCAGCAGCGCCTTCAAACAAGAAATGACGCTACCGCGCTGGACTCCACCGCACTAGACTCCACCACGCTGGACTCCACCGCGCTGGACTCCACCACGCTGGACTACATTGAGCGGATGCAGAACGCCGCGCGCCGCATGAGCACGCTGATCACCGACCTGCTCGCTCTGTCGCGCATCTCCACCCACAGCCAGCCCTTTGACGAAGTGAGCCTCTACGCCGTTGTCCAGGGCGTCCTGCAGGACTTAGAAGTGGGCATCGCCGAGCGGGGGGCGCAAATCACGGTGGAGCCGCTGCCCGCCATCGAGGCGGATCCCGTGCAGATGCGCCAGCTTTTCCAGAACTTGATTGCCAACGCCCTGCGCTTTCGCCAGGCCGACGTGCCGCCCACGGTGAGCATCTACTGCGAGGAGACGATTATCAAAGACGGGCACGTCCTGCACCACCTCTGCGTGGCGGACAACGGCATCGGCTTTGATGAAAAGTACCTGGACCGCATCTTTCATCCCTTCCAGCGGCTGCACGGGCACGGCGAGTACCGGGGTACGGGCATGGGCCTGGCCATTTGCCGCAAGGTGGTCGAGCGCCACGGCGGCACGATCACCGCGCGCAGCCAGCCCGGTGACGGGGCGACGTTTGTCATCGTGCTGCCGCGGTCGCAGCGCTTTGTGTAGCGCGAAGTGCTTTGCTCACTTCACCGCGATAAACACGCCCACATCCTTTTGGATCTCAATCACGCCGCCGCGTCGCACCATTTCGTCCCGAATGCGCTCGGTAAAGGCCGTGGCCTTCTCCGGATCGTGCAGCGTGGGCGAGCCGGAGCGAATGTAGGCCACCAGCGGCTCGGCTTCATCCACGATCAGGCTGTCCGCGTAGCGCGAGATATTCACCTCTGAAAAGTGTGATTCAAGCTGCTCAAGCCCATTCTCCAGGTTGAACGACAAAGAATTGATCCGTTTGCCTTCTTCGATCAGCTCGTCCGTGTCGTAAAGCCGACGCAGCTCAGTCGATCCAGCCATGTTGGCGCTGCCGTTGGTCGCCGCAAAAAGCCGACCGCCCGGCTGGAGCACGCGGGCAATCTCGCTCAGCGCCCGCGCTCGATCCGGCACGTGGTAGAGCATGTGGTTGGCGATCACCGCATCAAAGGCCGCATCCTCGAAGGGCAACGCTTGCGCATCAACCTCGCGAAAATTAAAGCGCGCGGCGGCGTTGCCCAAATTTTGCCGCGCCTCGGTCAACATCCCCGGCGACAGATCCGTGAGCGTGATTGACCAGCCGCTGGGCACGCGGGTCAGGTTCTCGCGCCAGAGCGTGGCGGGCCCCGCACCCAATTCCAACACGCGGGCGTGTTCCGGCAACGGCTCGTACATGGCGGGCGCGCGATCGACGTAGTGATCGAATTCCCAGCGAGTAAAGGGGTAACTGTTGGTGCTGAAGCGGCGGTGAAGCGCGATGCGCGCGTTGAGGTTTGAGGCATCGCGGTACTGGTGGTCGCGCAGGTAGCGTTGGTCGATTTGGGTCATGGTGGTTCCATGGGGCGAAGCACCGCCTCGCCTCCCGTTTGTTGCCAAGTGGTTGGTGCGTCGGGCGCTGGTTGATGGAGCATAAGCATCATAACATCGCCGCAGCCTTTGGGCCACCTTCCCAACAACCGACCCGTCAGATTTTCCATCCGGGTTTTGGCTTTTGCCGCACGGTAATTTCGCCGAACAGCCACCCCGTTTGACAAGGCAGGGTTCTGCGGTGAAAATAGCGGATAGCGTGCGCCATGAACGAATCTCCACTCATCGATCCCACTCCCGATTTTAACGCCGATCTTGCTGCTGCCGATTCTTCTGCCGAGGCAACCGCCGGGGAGCGGAGCGTGCTCGAAGGGCACGTGTCTGTGTTGGCTGTGCTGGAGGCGGAAAGCCGGCCCGTCGAGCAGATTTTGCTGCGGGCGCTGAGCCGCAACGCGCGCCGCAGCCAGCGCTACACCGCTGCCCAAATCGAGCGGGCCGCGAGCGAGCGCGGCATCCCGGTGGCCCACGTGGAGGCTGCGGTAATTGAGCAGCACGCCAGCGGTCAAAGCCACGGCGGCGTGGTCGCGCTGGTGGGGCCGCGCCGCTTGCTCACGCTGGAATCGCTGCTGGAAACCGCAGCGAACCAGAGTGGTCACGTGCCCTTTGTAGCGATGCTGGACGGCATTGAGGACCCCTTCAACTTTGGGCAGGCCGTGCGGGCGCTGTATGCGGCGGGCGTGGATGGGCTGGTGGTGCGGCCGCGCAACTGGCTAAGCGCGGCGGGAACGGTGGCGCGGGCCTCGGCGGGAGCGTCCGAGCGCGTGGCCGTGGCGGTGGCGGACTCGGTGGATGAGGCAGCGGATTTTTTCCAGGTGCAGGGGCTGGCCGTGGCCTGCACCGCGCGTGAGCAGGCGCAGCCGCTGCACGGGGCCAATCTTGCTCAGCCGCTCTTTCTTGTGCTGGGCGGCGAGCGGCGCGGCATCACGCGCTCGTTTTTGCGCCGCGCCGATCTGCGGCTGGCCATTGCCTACGGGCGTGACTTTGCCCAATCGCTGGGCACGGTGGCGGCGACAGCGGTGGTAGCCTTTGAAGTGCAGCGGCAGCGCGAGGCGGCGTCGACCAGCGCAAAACAGAATTAACGATTGAAGAATAGTACATCCCGGCGGAAATAAGTAGGCAGTTTTTTGCGTCCGCCCGCCAGAGGCCACAGACGAATTTATCTGCCGTGGTATGTACGCCCAAATGTACTAGAGAGTGGAGATTGGGTAGTTGGACGAACCAATCAATCCCCAATAACTAATCACCAATTTCTTGCAACATCGAAATGTAGGCAGAAGCGGTCAACAATAAAAATATGCCAGCTCCCATTGAGCAGGCGGCAGTGGGGAAAACCACGATGAATATCGAAGGAAGCTATACCTTTACCGACGCGCCGCGCGAAGTCGTGTGGGAGACGTTGATGGACCCGGACGCGCTAGCGACGGCGCTGCCTGGCGGCGAAAAGCTGCACCGGCTCAGCGACAACGAGTACGAAGCCGCGCTCAACGTGCGCGTGGGCCCCGTGCAGGGCAATTTTGACGGCCAAATCGAGATTACCGACGTGGAGCCGCCCCGCACCTACCACATGAGCGTCAACGGGCAGGGCGGCCCCGGCTTTGTCAACGGTGGCGGCAACGTCAAGCTGGAGCAAATCGAAGACGATACGCTGATGACCTATGCTGGCGAGGTGCAGGTCGGCGGGCGAATTGCGGGCGTGGGCCAGCGTTTGATCGAGAGCACGGCGCGCTCGATTATTCGCCAGGGATTGGAAACGTTGGATAACCAGGTGCAGGCCCGGGTGGCGGCGCAGCAGACCATCGCGGCCAGAACGGGCACAGCACCAGCAAGCGCACCATCAGTCAGCAGCGAACCGGCTATTACAGAATCAGCAGCAACAGGAGATTTTATGTCCGATCAACCAGAACAGCCCACCCCCGGCCGGGCAACTTCCGGCCAGGCAACTTCCGGCCAGACCATTGTTTACGATTTGGAAAGCGGCCAGATGACAAGCAGTACGAGCGATCCCGCGCCCAAAGCGAGCGAGCTGCAAGGCGACGTAACCGTGATCGACCGCGATGAAGCGTCCAATTCGCTGGCCTTTGAGATGGAATCGCCGGAGAAGCCGCTTGTGGCGGGCCCCTCCGCTAACGAAGTCGCTGCCCGCGTGGCGCGCGATGTGGCGGGCGACGTGCGCAATGATTTTGTGCGACGAGCGCTCTCGCCGCAGTACGTGCTGATCACCATGGTAGTGGGCGCGGTGCTCCTGGTGATTTTGCTGGCGCTGCTTGCCCAGCTGCTGGCCATTCCCTTTACGCAGGAGTTTGTGCAGGCTCTGATCACGTTTGCCTAGTAGTCCGCCAGTGTTCAATTGACGGATAGGCCAGAACTCCATCCCCAACCCCTTTCCCTCTAGAGGGGAAGGGGCTACGAGGCTTTGTCGACTCAGAACCAGCGCGGAGGGGTTGGGGTTCTGGCTGCTGCGCACTTTCTATCCGTCAAAAGATGTTTGCTAGACTACTAAAGTAAAGTTGCGTCGAGAACAGGAGTTTGAGGAGCCAGTGACAGTCACTGTCCAGACAAAATGGGGCAAGCTGTCCGGCTATGGACAGTGACAGTCACTTAGGCCGCGAACTCCTGTTTTCATTTTGCACGCACTTTAAGTTCCGTTGACCTTTCGCCGAAGCCCAAATTTGGGTGGTGAGCAGCGCCCCATCCCCGATCCTTCCCCCACGCGTGGGGAAGGGAGCTTAAAACTCCCCTCTCCCAGGATGGGAGAGGGGCTGGGGGTGAGGGCCGATTGACCAAATGTTGACGGGACCCAACTACCCGCCCACGCAGGGGAATGCCACGGCGTTCCCCTACGCAAGATCTTTTCCCTTCGCTTCCCTTCTCCCGCCATGAAAATTCAACGCTTGCTGCTCGCCGACGCCGAGGGGCACGTGCTGCTTCACAACATCGTGCGCGGCGGCAGCGTGCACGGCGACGGGCGGCGCGTGCTGCGCAAGGGCGTGCGCCTGACCGCTGCCCACCTGGAGCAGCTGCGCACGCTGGGCATCGAAGCCGTTGACGTGGCCCTGCCTGCGGAAAATCTGGCGGACCCGGACGTGTGGGAAGACGAGGCCGCGCGTCGAATTAGCGAGGCGCTGCACGCCGTAAACATCAGAGCCAAAATGGGGGTGGGCGGGCGCGTCAACTTTTTCGCCGATACACCCGGCGTCTTTTCCGTCGATGGCGAGCGGCTGCTGGCGCTCAACCGACTGCCCGGCGTCACGCTGGCGACGGTGCCGCCGCACGCCGCCTTTCCCCCCAGCCTCTTCGCCGACGCTGCGTCCACGTCGCCCCGCGCACGCCAAGTTGCCACGCTAAAAGTTATCCCCTACGCAATTCCCCGCTCGGTGCTTGAACAAGCCGTTGCGCTGGTGAGCTGGCCCGCTCCGCTGTGGTTGCTGGCTGGGCTCGCTGCCCGGCGCGCGGCGCTGCTTGTGGTGGGCGATCCCGCCGCCCACACGCGGCTCCAGATGCAGTTCGAGCCGCCCACGCGCAACCGTCTGCGCGCGCTCGGCAGCCAGCTTATCCACGTCGCTCACGCCGCGCATGAGGAAGCCGCCGTCGCCGGGGCCGTCGCCCAGCTGACCAGCGATTACGACTTTCTTGTTATCGTGGGTCAAACGTCGATCATGGATGTGGAGGATTTGATTCCGCGCGCGCTGCGCCGGGCGGGCGCGGCGGTGACGGTTAACGGTGCGCCCGTCGATCCGGGGAATTTGCTGGTGGTGGCCTTTGCGGAAAACGGGACGCCGGTGCTCTGCGCGCCGGGCTGTGCGCGCAGCCCGGCGCGCAACGTGGTGGATGGCGTGCTGCCGCGTCTGCTGGTGGGCGAGCGATTGGGCAATGAGGAAGTGGCGGAGATGGGGTTGGGGGGCTTGCTCGTCTAGGTGGCTTGCCTACTCGTGTCTTATCAAGCGTAATTTGATGGGAATCGTAGGCGCTGCTGCTAAAGTGAGGTCAAATTGAGAACGGGAGTTTTTACCGTCTCTTCTGCATAGCCAAGCGCTTGACCCCACCCCAGCCCTCCCCAGGATGGGGAGGGAGCCGATCCTTCATCTGTCTAGTACATCCCGGCGGAAATAAGTAGGCAGTTTTTTGCGTCTGCCCACCAGAGGTCACAGACGAATTTATCTGCCGTGGTATGTACGCCCAAATGTACTAGTCGCGGCTCCTCCCCTATCCTGGGGGAGGCTGGGAGGGGGTGAAACGCCTTTTCTCCCGTTTATTTGGGTCTAGCCAAAATTCCCGTTCCCATCCTGACTTGGCTTTAGATGCGCTTGCAAACGCACCTACGACTCCCATTATTCCACCCTTGATAGAACATACCAGGTCATAACAAACTATTCGAGCCGTCGGCCCGCACCCCTTCGGGTCCTTCCGGCGCGTAGACAACGCTGCCGTCATCATCAACCAGGCGATAGGTTTGGGTAAAATCACGCATCTGAGCCGTCTCGATTAGTTCGTCGACGGCGGCTTTCATCGTGCCGAGGTTGTCGCCGCTGTTGTCCATCGATTCCCACTCGTGATCGAGGTCGGCGTCGCGGTATTGAATTTGGTAGGCCATTGGGTCTCCCTTTGAAATTGTCTTAACGGCGGGTCGTTTGCCTTGCGGGATGCTCGCGCCGCACTGTGGCGGTCTCAAAAGTTTGAGTCTACTTGCTGCTGCCCCGTCCTGCTGTAGATTCGATTCCGCATTTGGCAAAATCACGCGGCGACGCGGTGGACGAAGCCGGGGCCGCCCATGTACAGCCCGCCATCCACGTTGACGCAGCGACCATCGGCATAGATCAGCGCCGAGCGCACCGATTCGGGCGCGCAGTGGATGATGCGCGCAATCGGCGTGTGGCCGTGGATGATTTTCTGAACGCCAAAGCGTTTGAGATAGTGCTCGACCAGCGCCCGGTTGGCCGACGCCGCGTCGTGGCCGTCGGTGATTTTGGCGCTGTCCCCGGGCTCGGTCGAGCGGGTGGCGCCGGGGTTGGCGCGGCGGCGGGCGCGCTCCAGCGTGCGCTCGTCCGCAAAGGCCATGCGCTGGCTAAAGGCCTCCAGCAGCCCGTCCCACGCGTGGATATCGTCGCCTTGGAGAATATCGGTTAAGGTCTGGTTGATCTCGTCGACGCCGTTGCCGTAGTCGAGATAAAGGGTGGCGTCCGCGTGGAGAAAGAGATCGCGGCCCAACGTTACTACGGCGGGCAGCGTGGTGAGCCACGCCAGATGTTCATCCTGCAGCTGCGACAAATCTTCCTCCACGCCGCCGTTGCGCAGCCAGACGTTCTGAAAGGTGCCGCCCCAGCCCGCCAGCGCACTCTGCCCAAAGCGATGTGCCGCCAGCAGCAGCACCTCGTGGTTGCCCAGCAGCGCCACCACCTCCCCGCCCGCGTCGACGGCCTGCCCCTGCAGCTTGCGCACCAGCTCCATCGTGTGGAAGCCGCGCGGCCCGCGGTCGAA
This sequence comes from Caldilineaceae bacterium, assembly GCA_965213535.1. Lineage (GTDB taxonomy): Bacteria > Chloroflexota > Anaerolineae > Caldilineales > Caldilineaceae > JBCCFC01. The sequence goes on along the minus strand of OZ243888.1, from coordinate 1,773,829 downwards.
AAAGTCGCCCAAAAAACAGAGCGTGGCCGACCCCGCACACCAGTTAAGCTTGGCGTCGACGAGCCGACCGCGGTAGAGCAGGCTAATCAGTTTGTCGTATTGGCCGTGTACATCTCCCACGGCAAAAAGATTGGTCATAGCTGCAAAGTATAGCGGATTTGGGGGCCGGGTTCAACATTGGGAAAAGCTGGGGCGTCCTTCGGACTGGCGACGAATCCGCGTTGGCGGGTCATTCGACCCCACCTCCTCGGCGCTGGTTCGGGGGAGGCTCAGTAGATAACGAGTCGGGTGAAGCTTCCTCTCCCACCGTGGGCTTATCTTTACCCACAAGTAGGGAGGGATGGGTCTAACAGGACGGACACGAGGTTGATGAAAGCATCTCCGGGCGTTGTGGCAACCTCACGGGTCATCAACCTCATGTCCCTACGATGCGGGGACTGGTAGGGGGATGAGGAGGGTCGAGAAGCAGCCTGTCTCGGCGCAGAGTAGCTGGTTTCGACCGTCCTCGTGTCCCGTCCTGCCCCATACGTCCTCCCCGTAGCCTATGTGCGCCAAAGGTTGTGGGTAAAGGTAAGCACCCTGGGAGAGGGGCCGGGGGAGAGGTCTGGCGGGCCACCCGCTGCCGTGTTGCCCTGTGCCGAAGCTGGCCCCCACACCGAAACACACCCAAATGGCGAGGCCAGTTTTCTGACGCCACACGCTCCCGTCACACCAGCCACGCCAGAAACGCCGTGGCCAGCCCCAGGAAAATCGCGTAGCCCAGCACGTCCGTCGAGGCGGTGACGAAGACGCCGCTCGCCAGCGCCGGATCGATGCCCAGCCGCTTGAGGGTGGAGGGCACGAGCACGCCCACCGTGGCCGCGATCAGCAGGTTGCACAACATGGACACGGCGATGATCACGCCCAGCACGGGGTTGCCCTTCCACAGCCACGCTATGAGCCCCACGGAGATGCCCAGCAGCAGCCCGTGGATCAGCCCCACCAGCAGCTCGTGGCGCACGGCGCGCCACGCGTCGCGCTCGGAGATTTCGCCCAGCGCCAGCGAGCGCACCATAATGGTCATCGTTTGGTTGCCCGCGTTGCCGCCCTGGGCCGCGACAACGCCCATAAAGGCCGCCAGCGCCGCCACGCGGTTGATAATCCCCTCGAAGTTGGAAATTACGGTGGCGGAGAGCAGCGCCGTGCCCATGTTGATGTAGAGCCAGGGCAGCCGGTTGCGGATGGCGCGCGGAATGGGGCTGAAGACCTCGGCCTCCTCGCTGACCTGGGCCAGGCGGTAGATATCCTCGGTCGCCTCTTCCTCCAGCACGTCCACCAAATCATCCACGGTGATGACGCCCACGAGCCGCTCGTCTTCGTCCAGCACGGGCAGGCCGAGCAGATCGTAGCGGGCCAGCACCTGGGCGGCCTCCTCCTGATCGGTGCTGGCGCGCACGGAGTAGACCTCGCGCGACATAATTTCTTCGATGCTCTGCTCCGATTCGGCCAGCACCAAGGCCCGCAGGTTGACGACGCCGATCAGCCGCCCGTAGCGGTCGAGCACGTAGAGGTAGAAGAGCTCGTCTTCGCTCTCGTAATTCTGTCTAATAAAGGTCACCGCCTCGCCGACCGTCATCCAGCGGCGCAGCGAAGGCGGGGCCTGATTCATGATGCCGCCCGCCGTGTCCTCGGCATATTCCAGCAGCGATTCGACGCCCGCCGATTCCTCCATCTCGGCCAGCAGCTCGGCAACGGCGTGCGGCTCCATCTCGCCCAGCAGGTCGGCGGCGGCGTCCGGCTCCATTTCATCCAGCACGTCCGCCAGCTCGGCGGTATTCATGCCCTGGGCCATCTCGGCCACGTCGTCTTCGTCCATCTGCTCGAAGACTTCGGCCAGCTCTTCGCTGTTGAGCCGCTCGACCATCTCGCCCTGCAGCTCGGCGTCAAAGGCGGTGAGCAGCTCGGCGCTGTCCGCCGGGTGCAGCCGCCGCAGGAAGCGGGCGATGCCGTCGAAGTCGTTTGTCGCCAGCAGCCGATTGACGCGCGCTACCATTTCGTTGATTTCCATCGGTTCGGCCATTGGTTCGCCCCGCTACACTCTGTTTTGGTAAAATTCCACACAACGAAACGCGGCACAACCCTTTGTGCCGCGGACGGTTATCAATATCGCATTGTACAATCGATGGCCGAGTTGGCTAAAAATCAAGGGGAGCGGTGGAGTCGCGTTGCTCACCAGCAAAGGCAATGGAAGCGTCTGCGCCAGTTTGCTTGATTGCGACCGACGGTCGCGTCAAGCAAGCGTAAAGAAGTGGTTCGGCCAATTCGAGACCGGGCAGTCTTGTCCTGCTTGACCGCCGTGTTTAGCCATCGATTGGCTCCCTGCACTCGGTTCGTTGGGTACGGGCACGCCATGGCGTGCCCGTACCCAACGAACCGAGCCAGCCGAGTGCACTGCATGTTGGTCGGATCGTGAGTGCAGCGCACGGTCAGCCGTCCGACAGGGCGTGCCGTCAGGCCTTTGACCGTGCAATGCACTCGCGGCGTGGTGGTCGAGTGCATTGCACGGCGTCCACCAAGGCCAACAACCGACCAGCGTTCACGCCGTGCGCTGCACTCACGATCCGACTAGGCTTGCATAATTCCCGTCCAACTCCCCCGCCAGCGACAGCAAGGCCGCAATCCGGCGCGCAATCGCCGTGAATTCGCTGACTTCGTCCAGCGTGAGCGGGCGGGCGAGCACGCGCACGTCGCGGTAGCTGAGCCACTTCTTGAGCACGGGGTAGCTGCCGAGCGTGTACGCCCAGGCGGCAAGGGGCGGTATAAAAGTTGCTACGAGTCGCTTGGGATATGGTCGAGCTGTTTGACAAGCAGCGGCAAATCATCGACAACGGTAACCCACAGCAGATCGAGATCGACTTCAAAGTAGCCGTGGATGAGGCGGTTGCGCATCCCGACGATTTGTCGCCAGGGAATAGTCGAATGAGCGCGGCGAGTCTCGCGGCTGATATGTGTGGCGGCTTCGCCAACGATTTCAATTTCGCGCACGAGGCCTGAAGTCAGCAGACGCGCGTTCTCCAAGTCCCCGCGCGATTTGCCTACCACAAAGGATTGTGCGGCCTGCGCGGCGTCGACCATGTGAAGCAGGCGGATGCGATCACTCTCCGGCAGCATAGAGCACCTGGGCCGCTTGCATCACCTCGTCGCGGAAGTGGCGGCTGAGGGAGGCGGGCGTGTGCAGATCGACTGCTCGGCCAAAGAGCGCCGATAGCTCCTCCTGCATCGCCACGAAGCGCAGCAGCCCCACGCGCGCATCCGGCTCAAATTCGACGAGCATGTCGAGGTCGCTCTGCTCGTTGAAATCTTCGCGCAGGGCGGAGCCAAAGAGCGAAAGCTTGCGAATTTGATTTTGGCGGGCGACGTTGTTTAGCCGCGAGGGTTCAGCAAAAGCGTACATGGTTGGCTCTCCAGCGATTTCAAGCATTGTTGACGATTGTATCATAATTCCGATCCAATTCCCCCGCCAGCGACAGCAGCGCGGCGATCCGGCGGGCGATGGCCGTGAATTCGCTGACTTCGTCCAGCGTGAGCGGGCGGGCGAGCACGCGGATGTCGCGGTAGCTGAGCCACTTTTTGAGCACGGGATAGCCGCCCAGCGTGTAGTCCCAGACGGCGAGGGGGACGCCGCGCCAGCGGTTGTCGTCGTTGAGGAAGATGTCGAGCACGCTGTGGCCGTTTTCGTTGACGTACTCCTCGGTGCGACCGCTGCCGGGCATGACGGCGCCGCTGGCGAGCGCATAGCCCCAGCTGGCGCTGAGGGTGAAGTCGGTGGCGCTGCCGCTGGCGGCAAATTCGGCGACGGGGCGCACGTCGGCGCGGACGCTGCCGACGCTGACGCCCTCGACGGGGCGCTCGGCGTCCAGCAGGGCGGCGACTTGGCGACCGAGGGCGGCGGAGGCGAGCAGCGTGTCGCGCCCGGCATTGGCGCTGGCGGGCAGGGGGACTCTCGGCCAATCCTGGCGCAGCGCGCCCGCGTTTTCCAGCCGGTAGCGCGGCGCGTGCAGCACGGCTAGCGCGTGGTAAAAGAGCGCCTCGGCCCCCGCGCCCACGCTTTTGAGATAGCGCCCGGACAGCGCGCTCAAATTTTCGCGCTGCCCGCCAAAGAGCGTGGTCGCGTCGTCGTCGTAGAGGTAGAGGGGAATGCAGGTCGCGCCGCGATCCATTAAATCCAGACAGCCGATGTCCTGAATGACTTGCGGCTCCGACCATTCGCGGCGCGGTTTCTGTTGTGAAACCAGCGTGATGTTCCCGTCTTTTACCTGCTCAAAATATTCCTCGCGTTTTTCATCGAGAAACTTCGTTGTTGGATGCCAGTAGAGCCAGCGCACGTCAAGTGGTCGATAGGCATAGCGCACAATCTTCCCGCGCTGGCCGCTTTTTAGAATTTCTTTGCGACCCGCCACCGCGTCAAAGCGCCGGTTGCTTTTCATGATGGCGGGTGAAATCTCCGCCATCTGCGCATGGCTGATCGACGGGTCGAAATAGTGGTCGATGCGCTGCTCCAGCGTCGCGCGGTCGATTTCGACCAGCGCGGCGTCGCGGCTGGTTTTGACGCCGGGAAACGAGACGGGGAAGAGCGCCGGCAGCGTGGGCCAGGCGAAATAGTCGGCGCTGACCCGGCGCGGCATAAAGGGGTAGCCAAGTTCGAGCTGGGGAGCGAGCGTTTCGTAGGCGGGCGGCTCCGGGGTGGGCGGCGGTACGGGCACGCCATGGCGTGCCCGTACCGCCGCCTCCAGCTGGGCCAGCTTGGTTGTGCCCCACAGGTCGCGGTAGTGGATCGAGGGGGCGTCGACCAACGCTTGGCTCGGCTGCCCAGCCGCGCCGGTTCGTTCCGCGTTCGGGGCCGCGCTGTCGACAAAATCAGCCTGAGCCGCCCGTGGCTTGCCCGTGCGCACCAGCGTCGCAATCGCCGTGCCAACCTGGATGCCCTCGCGGTTGAAGGGCGTGGAAAAGATGCTGGGGTCGGGGTCGCCCTGGGGCGTGGTTTTGCCCGTGCGGTATTTGTCGCCGTTGAGGCTGTCGATGGTGATCGCGTCAAATTCGTCGAGGTAGCGCTCCCTCATGCCGGTGTGGCTGAGGCCGTCCAGCCAGGAGTAGTTGGAGATCAGGCAGATCACGCCGCGCCCGCTCATCTCGACGATGCGGCGCTCGGCCATGCGAAAGAAGCGCACGTAGAGGTCGTTGAGCCCCTGGCCCTGTGGCTTTGGCGCGCGCCGGGTGCTGCGGTAGGCGTCCGTCAGGTCGCGCTCCTCGTCCATGGCCGTGCCCGCAAAGCCGCTGTAGGGCGGGTTGCCCAGCACGACCAGAATGTCGCGCTCGCGCTTGATTTCGTGGGCGGCCTCGGATTCGCCGCGCAGGATGTTGTCCGAAAGGGTCGGCGGCTCCTCCTCCCAGCCCGTCAGCGCGTTGGTCAGGTAGACGCCCGCGCGCTCGCCTTCACCCCTTTGGCCGCGGGGCCGTTCGTCGGCGTCGAGCAGCGGCGCGTTGAAGCTGCTGAGCAGCGTGCCGATTTGCAGGTGGGCCACCACAAAGGGCGCGGGCAAAATCTCAAAGCCAAACACGCGCTCCTGCACCGCGCGCTTGACGTACTGCCCGGCCAGGCCCTCGCCGTGCTGGGCGCGGTAGTGCTCGTGCAGCCGCCGCAGAATGCTGACGAGGTAGGCCCCGGTGCCGCAGCAGGGGTCGAGCACGACGACGCGCTCGTCGGCCAGCCCGTCGACAATGCCCAGCTCGTTGCGCAAGGCCTCGTCCACGCGCGCCACCATGTAGTCGACGACGGCGGGCGGCGTGTACCAGACGCCGAGCTGCTTGCGCAGGTCGGCGTCAAAGGCCTCGAGGAAGGGCTCGTAGAAATACTGGACGGCCTCGCCCGTGTCGAAGACGCGAAAGAAGGCGCCGCGCTCGACGCGGTTGAGCGCGTTGGCCGTCCAGTCGAGCACCTCTTCGATGTCGAGCGGATCGAGGCGCGAGGGGGTGGAGAATTGCTCGAAGAGCTGCTGCACGGCGGGGATCGAAAGCTCGCGCACGTCGCGCCAGAGGTCGAAGCGGTCGCTGCGCGTGGGGCGCTCCTCGTGCCAGAGCACCCAGGCGGAGAAGACGCCGTAGAAGAGCGTCTGGATCAGCGACGAGCGGAAGAAGGCCTCGCCGCGCGAATCGTCGAAGTGGAGGCCGAGCGCGGCTTCGAGCTGCTCGCGCACCCGCTGCAGACGCTGCAAATCAGCGCCGCCCTGCTCGATGCGGGCGCGGGCCTCGCGCGCGTAGGAGGCCAGCGTTTGCGCCACATCCTGCGGCGTGCGCAGCGGGGCCTGCCGCCGCAGTACGCGGTGGAGATACTCGCGCAGAGCGGCGCCGTGGCGAGCGGCCAGGGCGCGCGGCTGCTGGGCCAATTCCCAAAACTGCGCCTCGTCTTCGGCCAGTCGATAGCGCTCCTCGAGCTGCGGACCGCCGTGGCGGTCCGTCGTCACGAGCAGAAAGTCGAAGTAGTTGGTGACCAGCACCTGCCCGTAGCGCGCCAGGTATTTGCGCACCTGCTCGGATCGGGCCGTCCGCTCCACGTCCGCCGCCGTGCCCTTGACTTCGACCACACCCGCCACGGGCAGATCGCCCGCACCCTGGTTTTCGCCCACCAGCGCCAGATCGGGCAGCCCCGCACCCTGGCCAGATGGATGCACCAGCGCGTGCACGCGGGGTCGCGTCAGCTCTGCGCCCGCCGCGTCGAGCAGTGTTTGCAGGTAGCCGTAGCGAGAGGTCTCGGCGACGGTGCGGTGGCGGGCGTGGGCGAGGTCGCGCAGGTATTGTTCGAGGGCGGTCGTGAAGCTCATGCGGGGATTATGTCACAAAGTGGGCGGGTGGGCAATCGGTGTTTTGTCAACGTAGGACAAGCTGTTAGCTTGTTCTGGCGCAAGCTAACAGCTTGCGCTACGTCGGGCGCGCCACAAACGCATCAATCAGCCGCCGGGCGATGCTGAGCTTCGGCGGCAGCTGGGGGAAGTTATCGGGCGTGAACCAGGCGGCCCGGTCGATCTCCTCTGCTTCGAGCACAAAGTCTCCATTCGCGTAGTCAGCCGTAAAGCCAAGCATCAGCGAGTTGGGAAAGGGCCACGGCTGTGACGCGGCGTAGCGGATGTTTGTGATCTCGATGCCGACCTCCTCGCGCACCTCTCTCTCGCAGCACTCCTCCAGCGTCTCCCCCGGCTCGACAAAGCCTGCCAGAACGGAGTACATGCCTTCGGGAAAGCGGTGGTTGCGGGCCAGCAGCAGGTGGTCGCGCCCGTCGATGTGGCGGGTGATGGCGATGATGATGGCGGGCGAAAGGCGTGGGTAGAGCGTTAGCCCGCAGACGGGGCACTTTTTGGCGCGTTCGTAATCGAGCGTATCGAGCGGCGTGGCGCAGCGGGAACAAAATTGATTGTCCCGATCCCAGGCCACAATTTGCACGGCGCGACCGGCGAGGTTGAAGGTGACATCGTCCAGCCGCGGCGCAAGCTGGCGCAGCCCATCGACTGTGTAGCCTGCGGGCAGCGTTGCGTCTTCGGCAATTTCTGCGCAGAAACAATTCGTGTAGTCACCGTCAGCGCCAAAATAGCCAAGGAATTGGGCGCGCAACGAATTCAGATTTAAGACGGTTGGAGAGTCAATATAGGGGACGGCAGCGCGCGTCTCACCATCTTGACCATGCTCCCGCACGAGCAATTTTCCTGCTTGAAAGAGAAACCAAAGCGCGGGCCGTGTCTGGGCGGATGGGCTGTCGCTAGGTGGTTGGACGCTTGAGATAAACTGAGCAGCGGACAGGTGGCCGGTCGAATTAAGCGGGTCGGAAGGGGGCATGAGCAGGCGGATGTGGGTGGGTAGAGTTTGGATATAGAGCCGCCGCAATCGTAACGCAAAAGACGGTCGCCGCCCGCGCGCTCGCCTACAGTTGGCTAAGTTTTCGTAGCTCTTCCAAGATTGCTGCAGGAAAGCTGTCACCTGGGGAGGGAGATGCTGCGGCTGCTCAACTTCCAAGCGCCGCCGCAGAATTTTGGGTAGCAAAGCTGACTTGCACTGAGCTCGCGCCCAAATCTCAGCTGCCGACGTTAGCTAAAATGAGCAACTACTACGTATCGGCGAAAGCTGATTTCTAGCAAAAAGTTTTTACGTTCTCCGCAAACTTTGCGTTGATTATTCGGCCGTTTCCACCTGGCCCATGTAATCCTCGCCCCACGACAGCATCGTCATCAGCACAGGCTCCAGGCTGCGGCCCGTTTCGGTAAGCGAGTACTCGACCTTGGGCGGCACTTCGGCGTAGACCTCGCGGTGGACGATGCCGTCGCGCTCCAGCTCGCGCAGATGCTGCGTCAACATGCGGCGCGACACCTGCGGGATCAGCCGCTGGATTTCGCCAAAGCGCAGCGTTGCGCCGAGCAGGTAGTACAGAATCAGCGGCTTCCACTTGCCGCCCAAAATATCCAGCGTCGCCTCGACGGGGCACTTGAAATCGGCAGGTACGGGAGGCGTGGCAGCGCGGGGGGGTTCAGCAGTAAGTTGGCTCATGGTTACAAATTTGTGCCTATGGTCGGAAAATGTGCGTACTTGAAATTTTGCAGCGAACGGTCTACGCTAGTGTAACACTTCGTTGATGGAGTGCGAAACTAACGTAATAGAAAGCTGTAACCTATGAGCAATTCCCAAACGGCCCGCCACGTCCTCGTCTACGGCGCGACAGGCTCCCAGAGCAGCCCCGTTGTGCGCCACCTGCTGGACAACGGCCACGTGCCCCACGCGCTGACGCGCCACCCGCAGAAGGCGGAAGCGCTGCGCCAGGCCGGCGCCAAAATCGTCGAGGGCGACATGGCGAACCGCGAGCGGCTCGTCGAGCTGAGCCGCGAAGTAGACGTCGTCTCGCTGCAAATCCCCTTTGGATTGGACGACCCGATGAGTGCGCCGCAGATGGCGCAAAACGCCATCGACGCCGCCAAGGAGGCCGAGGTCGACCTGATCGTCTGGAACACGAGCGGCCCGCTGCCGCCGGAGCCCATCGGCGACCCGGCCATGGACCTGCGCGTGATGGTCGCGGGGATGCTGCAAGAGAGCGGCGTGCCCCACACCATCCTCGCGCCGACGGGCTATATGGAAAACTTTCTCGGCCCGTGGACGGCCCCCTTTGTCGCCAACGAGGACAAGCTGGCCTACCCCAACCCGGAGCGGATGCGCGTCGGCTGGATTGCCTCGGACGATGTGGGCAAGCTGATGGCGTCGGCGCTAGAGCGGCCGGCGCTGGCGGGCCAAACTTTCAACGTTAGCGGGCTGGAGAACGTCGACGGGCCGGAGCTGGCCGCATATTTTTCCAAGGCGCTTGACCGCGAAATCAGCTACTACGCCATGGAGCCGGAGGAGTTTGGCGCGATTCTCAACCAGATTATGCCGGGCATGGGCGACGGTGCGGCGGAAATCTACCGCAAAATGCGCGACAACCCCAATCCGCCCCCCATGTGGCACGACATGCAGCCCGTCCTGGCCAAGCTGCCCGTCGAGATGACCTCGATTGAGGCGTGGGTGAAGCAGTATCGCGCCGCGTTTGAGCCAGCGTAACAACCGTGTGCCTCCGTGCGGGCACGCCACGGCATGACCGCACGGAGGCGAAAGGAACACACCATGCAAATCGATCTCTTCCACGACACGGCCTGCCCCTGGTGTCGCATTGGGAAAGCCAATCTCGAAAGCGCGCTGGTCAAGTGGTCGGGCGAGCCGATCAACGTTGAGTATCGCACCTTCTTTCTCAACGCCAACATTCCCGCCGAGGGCCACGACTTTGAATCGTACATGTTGGCCAAGGGCAATCATCAAATGTCGCTCGAAGGCTTCTTTGACGGTCCGCGCCGCGCCGGTCAGGCGGCGGGGTTGACCTTCAACTTCGAGCAAATTACTAAAGCGCCCAACACCGAGCGCTCGCATCGGCTGATCGCGCTCGCGCCCGACGACGCCAAGTCGCGCGTGGCCGATGCGCTCTACGACGCCTACTTTGAGCACGCCCGCGACATCGGCGATCTCGACGTGCTCGTCGAGATCGCCGATGCCTGCGGGCTGGATGGCGACGACGTCCGGCGGCAGCTAGAAGGCGACGCCGCGCGCGAGCAGGTGCTGGCCGAGGCGCAGTGGGCGCAGCAAAACGGCATCAGCGGCGTCCCTTTCTTTGTTATTGACGGGCGCTACGGCCTAAGCGGCGCCCAAACAGCCGACGCGATTCTGAGCGTTATGCAGCAGGCGCAGCAGGCGGAAAAAACTTAACGCGGAGGGTGCAGAGAGCGCAGAGGAGACAGAGTAAATTTCTCTGCGTGCTCCGTGTCCTTTGCGTTGCAAATTATAACTGAGCGAAAAGCAGCGAGGTACACAACATGAAAATTGCAATTTTTGGCGCGTCGGGGCGCACCGGCATCCCGCTCGTGCAGCAGGCGCTGGACGGCGGTCACGAAGTCGTCGCCTTTGTGCGCAGCCCAGAAAAGCTGGCCGACCAGCTCGACGCGGCTTACACCAACCACGATCGTTTGCATGTCGTTCAAGGCGATGCAATGAATAAAGAAGAGGTCGAGCGCGCAATTGCGGGCGACGGTCGGCCGGTCGACGCCGTGCTCAGCGGGCTGGGCCACGCCAAGGGCTCGCCGCCCAGCGTGCAAACGGTTGCCACCGGCCACATGGTCAGCGCCATGGAGCAGCACGGCGTCGAGCGGCTGATCAGCCTTTCCGGCGCGGGCGTCCCCGCGCCGCAGGACAAACCCAAGCTGATCGACCACGTCTTTCGCTTCCTGCTCAACAACTTCCAGAAGGATGTGATTGAGGACGCCAAGGCGCACGTCAAGCTGCTGGAGCAGCACCCCAACCTACAGTGGACGGTCGTGCGCGGCCCGCGCCTCACCGAAGGCCCCAAGACGGGCGACTACAAAGTGGGCTGGGTCGGGGAGACCGGCACGCAGGCTGCACGCGGCAACGTGGCGGATTTTATGCTCAAGCTGGCGAAAAATGATCAGTATGTGCATGAGATGCCGTCGATTAGTGATTGAGGTTGGCTGGTTGTAAAACGTTGAAGGGGTGGGGTCGAACGCGTCTCAACCGCGGCGCATCCCCGTCTTGAATAAACGCAGCAAAAGGGAATCAATAATGAAAGCAATGATCGTGCCCAATTTTGGCGGGCCGGATGTCTTTGAAATGCGCGAGGTGGAGACGCCGTCGCCGGGGCCGAACGAGGTGCTGGTGAAGGTGCACGCCAGCTCGATCAACAACGCCGACGCGGGCGTGCGCAGCGGCATGTTTGGCGGCATGATGCCCGCCCCCGTAATTCTCGGCCTCGACGTGAGCGGCGTGATCGAGGAAGTGGGGCCGGGCGTGGAGGAGTTTCAGCCGGGCGACGAAGTCTACTACGCCATCGATCTGATGGCGGCGGGCTCCATGCGCGGCGGCGGCAACGCCGAGTACGACGTGCAGGCCGCAAACCGCGTGGCGCGCAAGCCGCAGTCGCTCTCGCACGCCGAGGCCGCGGCGGTTCCCGTGGCGGGCGGCACGGCGTGGGCCGGGCTGATCAACGAGGCCGACCTGCGCCTGGGCGATACGGTGCTGATCCACGGCGCGGCGGGCGGCGTCGGCACCTATGCCGTGCAAATCGCCAAAGCGGCGGGCGCGCTCGTCTTCGCGACGTGCGGCGGCTACGATGCCGACCTCGTGCGCTCGCTCGGCGCGGACCACGTAATCGACTACCGCAGCGAAGATTTTATCGACGTGGTAAAGCAGGGCACAAACGGCCAAGGCGTGGACGTAGTGCTTGATGCCGCGGGCGGACAAGCGGCAAAGAGCCTGCCCGCCGTGCGCCACAACGGCCAGGTTGTGGTCGTTGCGGGGCTGGGCGAGGGCGACCTGATGATGGCGATGCGCAACAACATCACCATTCACTTCACCCATCTGGAAGAGCCACGTGAAAAACTCGAACGCATGACCAAACTCTTCAACCGCGGCCAGCTTCGCTCTGTAATTGACAAGCGCTTCCCGCTCGATCAGCTTGCCGAAGCCCACGCCCACTTCGAGCAGGGCGGCGATGCAACATACGGCAAAATTGTCGTGGACGTTGCTTAATTTTTTGCCAACTGCTTGTAAATTATTTCACAGACGCTGCAGCGAAGCAGCCCCAGTCCATGCTGGGGCTGTTTGTGTGAAGATACTCATCCCGCGCCGTGAAGAGCTCCACTGCACGAGCAATGGATTCCCTGCCAGAATTGCCGAGCGCAGACGCGAAGTGCTTTCGAAATCGCCAATCATGAACAAACGACAGTCAACCCTACCCGAACGCGCACGCCAAATTGCGCGCCTGCTGCCCTTCCTGGCGATGGGTCCCGTGCTGTGGACGGCGGGACGTATCGGCCTGCGCGTGCCCGCCATGCGCATGATGAGCAAGCGGATGCAGTCGCCGCGCATGAAGCGGCAGGCCTTTGCCGGCTACACGCCAACGGCGCACGACGTGATCGTTTGTACCTACGCCAAGAGCGGCACGAACTGGATGATGCAGATTGTCGAGCAGATCGCCTACCGCGGCCGCGCCGACTTTGAGCACATCCACGATCTCGTGCCCTGGCCCGATGCGCCGATGTTTGACGGGCTGTCGCTCGACGACCCCAGCGGCGCCGAGCACTCGCCAACCGGCCTGCGCGCCGTTAAAACGCACCTCGACGCCGACTTTGTTCCCTACAACACCGATGCCAAGTACGTCGTCGTCCTGCGCGACCCGAAGGACGTGCTCGTCTCCAGCCACTTTTTCGCCTACGAAACGATTGGCCGCATTACGGGCGTGCCGCCGGTCGACAAGTGGGTCGAGATGTTTTTGGACAATCAATTCCCCTTCGGTCCTTGGCCGGAACACGTGGCCAGCTATTGGCGCTGGCGCGAGCGGCCCAACGTGCTGATCGTCAGCTTTGGCGAAATGAAGGCGAATTTAGATGACGTGGTTTCGCGCGTGGCGGCGCTGATGGGCGTGGCGCTCTCGCCGGAAGAGCACGCGGCAGTGGTCGAGCGCAGCGGCTTTGCCTACATGAAGGCGCACGAGACGCAGTTCGCGCCGCCGACGCCCTTTGGCGGGATTAACACCAACGGCACGATGATCCGCCAGGGCAAGCGCGGCGGCTCCTCCGAGCTGCTGACGGTTGAGCAGCAGCGGCAGATTGACGAGATGATGCAGTCGTCGCTCAGCAGGCTCGCACCGGATTTTCCGTACGACAAGCTGTTTGAGGTAGTAGAGCCAGCGGTAGCTAACAGCAGCACGGCCAAGCCCGTCGAAGTGGCCGTTACTGCCCCAGGCTAGACCAACTGACGCAGCAAGGCGTGGGCCGTAACTGTCACTGGGTTCCGTTGACAGTTGGGAATAGAGTTTAGCCCTCACCACCGGCCCCTCTCCTATTCTGGGGGAGGGGAGAGATTAGCTCCCTTCTCCCATTCTGGGAGAAGGGCTGGGGATGAGGGCGCGCTCGACTTACCTTTTGAGCCCTCTCAGCAAAATATCAACGGAACCTACATAATCCGCCATATGGAGCAACCGTCGGAAAGATAGCATGTCTTTACAAAATAATTTATCGAACTCATCCCCAACCGGCAGAGACAACAACGCCATCATCGCCGTCGAAGGCGTTTCCAAATCGTTTGGCGACGTGCAGGCACTCAAGAATGTCGACCTACGCGTCGAGAAGGGCACGGTCTTTGGGCTGCTCGGTCCCAATGGCGCGGGCAAGACGACGCTCGTGCGCGTGCTGACCACGCTGCTGCGCCCGGACGAGGGCCGCGCAACCATCGACGGCCACGACGTGCGGCAGGAGGCCGAGGCCGTGCGCCGCATCATCGGCCTCTCCGGCCAGTATGCCGCGGTGGATGAGAATCTGACCGGCTTTGAAAATCTGAGCATGGTCGGGCAGCTCTACCACCTTGGTCGCAAAGCGGCGCGCGAGCGAGCCCGCGAGCTGCTCGAAAGTTTCGACCTGGAGGAGGCAGGTGACCGGCAAGCCAAGACTTATTCCGGCGGCATGAGGCGTCGCCTCGATCTCGCGGCCAGCCTCGTCACGTCGCCGCCCGTGCTCTTCCTCGACGAGCCGACAACGGGGCTCGACCCGCGCTCGCGCCTGCAGATGTGGGACGTGATCAAAGAGCTGGTGAAGGGCGGCACGACCCTGCTGCTAACCACCCAATATCTGGAGGAGGCCGACACGCTGGCCGACCGCATCGCCGTGATCGACCACGGCGAAATCATCGCCGAGGGCTCGGCGGATGAGCTAAAATCCGAAGCGGGCGGCGACGTGCTGGAATTACGCGTAAACGAACGCGGGCGGACGCGCGAGGCCGCGGACGCGCTGGCTAAGCTAAACGTGGGCGAGCCGCAGGCCGACGAAGAGTCGGGCCGCATTCTGGTCACCATCAACAACGGCACGCAGGTGCTGGCCAGCGCCGTGCGCGCGCTGGATGAGGCCGATATCGGCATCGCCGATCTGTCGCTGCGAAGGCCATCGTTGGACGAAGTCTTTTTGGCATTGACGGGGGAAGAAACCGTGGAAGAAATAGCAAAACAGGAACAAAAACGATGAGTACCGCAAGCTTAACTCGAACCGACATCAAGCTGGCCCAGCCGCAATCCTCCGCCGCCGAGCAGCTGCGCTGGGCCGCCAGCGACATCTTTGTGATGACGCAGCGCTACCTGATCAAGTACATTCGCCTGCCGCAGCTGCTCGTCTTCTCGACGATTCAGCCGGTGATGTTTGTGCTGCTCTTTACCTTTGTCTTTGGCGGCGCGATTGCGCTGGGTGGGCTACCGGAGAATATCAGCTACATCGACTACCTGCTGCCGGGCGTGCTCGTGCAGACGGTCCTCTTTGGGGCGACCAACACGGGCGTCGGCCTGGCCGAGGATTTGTCCAAGGGGCTGGTCGATCGCTTTCGCTCGCTGCCGATGGCGCGCTACGCCGTGCTCGCCGGACGCACAATTGCGGACACCGTGCGCAACATCTTTGTCGTGCTGCTGATGACGGGCGTGGGCTTTTTGATTGGCTTTCGCTTTAACAATGGCCTGCTGCCCTTCCTCGGCGCGCTGGCGCTGACCGTCTTCTTTGGGCTGGCCTTCTCGTGGATCTCGGCCACGATTGGACTCGCCGTGCGCGATTCCGAAACCGCCCAGGTGGCGACGCAGGTGTGGATTTTCCCGCTGATTTTCGTCAGCTCCGCCTTTGTGCCAACGGACAACATGCCGGCGGCGCTGCGCCTCTTTGCCAGCGTCAACCCCATTACGCACACCGTCAACGCCGTGCGCGGGCTGATGCAGGGCGGCAGCGTCTTGCCCAGCGGCGACTTGTCGATGCCGCTGCTCTGGTCGCTGCTGTGGATTGTGGGGCTGCTGGTAGTCTTTTTTCCGCTGGCGGTTAACCGCTATCGGCGGAGCGCTTAATTAACTTAAACTGGGCGATGCTGTACGGGCACGCCGTGGCGTGCCCGTACAGCATCGCCCGGCTCTGGACAAAACAAATGGCAACCATTCTCATCACCGGCGCGACGGGCAACGTCGGCGCCGCCGTACTCGAATCGCTGCGCAGTCGGCACGGCGACAGCAACCACCACCTGCGGGCGACGACGCGCGAGCCATCTGCCGAACAGCTGGCGGACGCCGCTGTCGAGTGGGTGGCGTTTGACTTTGACAAGCCAAGCACCGTCGAAGCGGCGCTACGGGGCGTGCAGCGCGTCTTCCTCATGCGGCCGCCGACGGCGGGGGCCAACGTGGTGAATGACTTTGTGGACAGGGCAAAGGCAGCGGGCGTGGAGCAAATCGTCTATCTCTCCGTACAGGGCGTCGAAAACAACCGGCTGATCCCACACTACAAAACGGAGCAGCACATCACCACATCCGGCGTGCCGCACACGTTTCTTCGCGCTGGATTTTTTATGCAGAACCTGGACACCCAGCACCGGCGCGACATCCGCGACTATGACGAAGTGCTCGTGCCCGCGGGCAAAGGGCGCGTGGGGATGATCGACGTGCGCGACATCGGCGCAGTCGGCGCAAAGGTGCTGGCCGACCCATCGCAGGCAGCACAAATCTACACGCTGACGGGCAGCGAGGCAGTGGATTATTACGAGGTAGCGCGCGTGTTGAGCGAAGTGCTGGGTCGCAAAATCGTCTACCCCAAGCCCTCAATTCCGCGCTTTGTGTGGACGATGTGGCGACGCGGCACGCCCCTGCCCTTCGCCGCTTTCATGGTGATCATCTACGGCATCACGCGCTTTGGCGGCGCAGCCGAAATTACGCCCGACGTGGCGCAGACGCTGGGTCGGCAGCCGATTGGGCTGCGTCAATACGCAGGGGATTACCGCGAAGCGTGGGTGCGAAGTTGACGCGCTCTACGACAGGTTGATTTTAGCTACTGACGCTATCTGCTGGCGCGTCAACTTTCTGCGTATCTACCCCATTCACACTGTTGCCCACGCTGCTGCCGATTTGGAAGCGGCCGTGATCTGCGGTAAAGACGGGCTTCATGCCGCCGCTGTCTTCCAGCTCAAATTCGATGTAGCCTGCCTCCGATAGGGCCTTGAAAACGTTCTCGTTAAAGGTGCGCAGGTTTTGCGCTTCCTCTTTCAATTCGTTAACGGGCTGCTCGTAGTAGTTGCGTACCGCCAACCACGTGATCAACGCGCCGACAAAGACGGCAAGCAGGGTGATCAAGGTGGACGCCATCGATACGGTCGACAGCCACTGCATAAAGGTATTCATTGAATAAACTCAACTGGTTCTCCAACACGGCGCGCTACTGGGTGAGGGATAGATTCATTGCTGAATCAGCCGCATCAGCGCCCAGTGCTGGCTACAAAAAACGCAATTGCGTCTATTGTACCAGATATTTCCCAAATCAAGTTGGCAATTTGCTGACAATTTGATTGCATCTACTCGCCCAATTCGGCTGATTCCACTACGCTTGCCCTTCTCTCAGCCACATCTGCCTGTGTATGACCTCAATTCTTCTCGGGATTCAAGCCGACGCGCCCGAATAGTGGCGCACGCCGTAGCGCCAAAACCAGCGCGCCGCCCCAAAGAGCAGCCCCGCCACCACCACCGAGCCCACCAACATCTCCATCTCCACGCGACCGGTGAGCGCCTGGGCGGGCACGGTTACGGCAAAGGCGATGGGGACGAGAAAGGTGAGCACGAGCCGCAGAAATTGGGGATAGATACCGATGGGCCAGCGACCGGTTTGGTAGAAACTGCCGAAGATCACGAGCAGATTTTCGGTTTTGATAAACCAAAAGGCCAGCGTTGCCAGCATTGTGTAGAAGCTGTAAACAATCACCGCGCCGCAGAGCAGCGTTAGCCCAAAGCCCAGCGCCTGTTCGACGCCGATGGCCTCTCCCAGCAGAACGAGGGCGATGCCCAGCAAAATCAGTCCAACCGCTAGGTCGGCCAGCTTCCAGATTTCAATCCGTCGAATGCCGACGAGCAGTTGGGCATCGACGGGTTTGATGAGCGTGTAGTCCAGCTTGCCGTCGCGCACGTCGGCCATAAAGAGGCTGAGGCTGGGCACGATCAAGGCTCCCGCCAAGCCACTAATGATGAAATAAACGCCGAGCAGCGCCAGCATTTCTGGCGGTCGCCAGCCGCCGAGGGTGTCGGTTTGGCCAAAGACGATGCCGAGCGCGCCCAGGGCCAGGGCAGCGCTGACCGCGGCGTTGAACAAGCTAAACCAAAAGTTGGCGCGGTACTGCAGCTCGTTGAGCGCGCCGAGGCGGAAGAAGGTGGTGATGAGACGGAAGTAGCGCATGGTTAATTCCCAACCGACGAAAACTGGCGCACGCCCCGTCGCCATACAAACTGCATCAACGCCAGGCAGCCAACCGCCCACACCATCTGCACCCCAAAGCCAACCAGCAGCTCGCGCGTGCCCAAGCGGCCCAGCCCCAGCTCGATGGGAAAGGCAATCATCCAGCGGAAGGGCAGCGAATCGGCGATCCAGAGCACCCAGCGGGGAAAGAGCTCCAGCGGCGCGAGGCGACCGGAGAAGAAGATTAGCGCCACAAAGTAGATGTTGTTGAGCGCAGCGGTGCGCGTCGTCCAGAAAGCCGCGAGCGCCAACGTCCAGCCCGTGACAAAGCGCAGCACGCCCGCCAGCAGCAGCGCGGGTAGAAAGGCCAGCGCCGTCAGCCACGTCGCGCCGCTAAAGTCGGGGCGAAAGATCACGACCAACAGAATCACCGCGGGCACAAAGATTACAGCGGTAATGACCTTGTAGGCGACGTTTTCCGCAATGTCCTTGTGAATCGGGTGCACCGGTCGCAGCAGCAGCGTCGACAACGTGCCGTCTTTGATATAGCTCTCGTAGGAGTGCATGATCCAGGTAAAGGTCAGCCTGTCCACGAGCAGCAGCAGGATGTAGTAGGCCGCAAAGCCGCCCACCGTGTAGCTGCCGACGCTGCCGCCCTGCTCCCTTGCAATGGTCGTCCACACCACGAGATAGACGACCGGCTCGACCAAGCCACCGATCAGCCAGATCAGCATGGCGACGCGGTACTGGAACTGCACGGCGAGCTGGACGCGAAATTCGGTCCAGTAGAGGGTGGCGAGGGCGGGCATGGGTGTTCTCGTAATTTTCCTCGTTCCACGCAGAGCGTGGAACGAGAATTCCCGTTTTAAGCTGCTTGCGTCGAGGCAAAGACCTGCTCGATCACTTCCTCAATCGGCGGGTCCTCGACGCTCAAGTCGCTGACCGGCAGGTCGGCCAGCAGGCGACCCGTGACCGCCGCGGTTTCGGCTTTGGGCACGCGCAGCTTGAGCAAGCCCTCGCGCCGCTCGATGACTTCGCCGTATTGCGACAAATCACCATTGTCGCGCAGGCCGCTCTGCTGCTGCATCTCGACCGTGATGGTTTTGTGCAGCGCGAAGCGGCGCACCAGCGCGGCCAGGTCGCCATCAAATAAAATTGTGCCCTGGTGGATAACGACCACTCTCTCGCACAGCGCTTCGACATCGGCCATGTAGTGGCTGGTGAGCATGACCGTCGCCTCGTGGCGGCGGTTGTATTCGGCGAGGAAGGTGCGGATGCGGCGCTGCATCGTCACGTCGAGGCCGATGGTCGGCTCGTCGAGAAAGAGGATGCGCGGGCGGTGCAGCAGCGCGCCCGCGATTTCGCACTTCATGCGCTCGCCCAGCGAGAGGTTGCGCACCGGCTTGTCGAGCAGCGTGGCCAGGTCAAGCAGATCGACCAGTTCGTCGAGCGTCTCCTTATACTGAGGGTGCGGCACCGCGTAGATCGCTCTTTGTAGGGAAAATGAATCGATCGCCGGGATGTCCCAGACGAGCTGGTTGCGGTTGCCCATCACCAGCGTGATCTGGCGCAAGAAAGCATCGGCGCGCTCCCACGGCGTGTGGCCGAGCACATCAACCGCGCCGCTCGTTGGGTGCAGCAGGCCGGAGAGCATCTTGAGCGTGGTAGTTTTGCCCGCGCCGTTGGGGCCGAGGAAGCCGACAATTTCGCCCACGCCCACGTCGAACGAGACGCCGTCAACGGCGGCCACGTCGCGCGTTTGGCGCTGGAGCAGCGAGCGCACCGCCGCGCCCGCCCCGGCCTCGCGCACGGGGACGGTGTAGATTTTGCGCAGATCATCGACGTGGATGGCGGGTTGGGGCATGGGGAAGTTGTAACGCACAAGCCCGGCTTTTGGCAAGTCGGGCTGATGACCAAGAGAAAGGGGGGAACCGCGGATGGACGCGGATAAACACAGATGAAGATAGCTGAGGAGTGAGCACGCCCACGTGCGAACGGACGACATTCTGTAACTCACCTCTGCTCCGCAAGGTGACGTTGGTTGCCATTCCCTATCGATTTGGTATTCCGTGCAATATGGGAAAGACGAAAATTGTCACGTAGCGGAGCATACGTGATCTACGGCCTACGTCGAGGCCGCGCGCAACCTGCCCACGCGCTCGCCCAGCCAGATGAGGCCAGCGAGCAGCAGCGCCAGCAGGAAGACGACGCCGTATTCGGCAATCGGGATGCGCACGATCTCTTCAAGCTTGGCCCAGCCGCGTTCGCTGTAGACGTAGAGCGCGCCGCCAATATAGGCCGCCAAAATCAACCCGCGCAGCCAGCGGGATAGCCCCAAGCCGTGCATCTGCGTCAACACGATGAGGCCAGCAAAGCCAAAGAAGAACATCGGCCACAGCCCGTTGGCCTGCGATACGGCAACCATCGTGGCGTGGGCCAGCACAAGAAACTCCTGCGCAAAGCCCCACCAGCGGTTGCGGTGCACGCGCGTAAAGAAGAGGCTGCCCTGCAAGAGCAGCAGAAACATGTAGAAAAAGCCAAAGAGATGGCCGGAGGTATCCTCCATTGGATGATACCAGAAGGTGTAGATGATGGCCCAGGAAAAGTAGTAGCCGTGGTATTTGCGTACAAAGTCGACGGCGCGACGGGGCAGCGGCGCGCGCTTGCCAAAGAACATGCCGCGTCGCGGATTTTCCATCAACAGCATAAGCACCAGCAGAAAAATCACCGACCACTGCGAGCTCCAAATCGACACGTCCTGCGCCAGCCCGTCGTACCAGAGGTGCGATTGCAGCAGGTGCAGCGTGATAAAGAGCGCGTTGGCCCCCAGCGCCAGGTAGTTGACCGGATGCAGCCCCTTGACGTAACGCAAGCCGTTGCGCTGCGCGTAAAAAATCAGCCCCCACAGCGTGAACTGGTGGGCAAAGTAAAAGCCCCAGGCGGTCACGCGGCCCCACGTCGTCTGCACCGGAAGCTGCCACTCGTACCACGATGCGCCGCTGTCCGGCAGAAAGTCGATCTGCTCGAAGCGCCAGCCGAGCAGGGCAATGATCGCCGTAAAGACAAAGCTAAAGCCGATGCCGAGCCAAAGCGCGCGCAGGTCGGCACGCGCTTTGGCTTGGGCTTGGGCGATTGGTTTGGTGGAAGGGACGGCGGTTGTGGTGGACATGATAAAATTGTGTAAGCGCAGCTTTACGGACGTGAAGAGATAGTTGGATCGTAGAAGCAAGGTCGGGTGTCATTCCTGCGAAGGCACAATAGCGTTAAGTTAACGGTTACTCGTTCCACGCGGAGCGTGGGAACCAGATTGCTAACTTAACGCCATTGTGCGAAGGCAGGGATCTGTACGATATAGACCAACGAGCAAGGGTAAATATCCAGCACGCTTGTACCTGATCCAGGGATTCCCGCCCGCGCGGGCATGACAAATCGCGCCGCCTGCAGCCAGGCGCGAAGCAGCGCTTCGCGTTACGTGAGCAGACGCTTTGTCTTCCACTGGCGGAAGGCGAAGAGCACGGGCATGTTTAGCCACATCCCGTAGTTGACCAGCCGCCAAAAGAGATTGTCGCTCGTCTCGGCGGTGACTTCGTCACGGACTTCGGTGGTGTTGGCATCTACGGCCACAAAGGTGTGGCGGTGCACCCACTTTTGAAACGGCCCGCGCAGCTGCCGATCGACAAAGCTCGTGGGCGACACGTCCTCGATCTGCGCCAGCCAGCGGATTGGCAGCGGGCCAAGCCACATCGTAAACTCCATTTGGTCGCCCTCGGCCAGCAGCGCCGGCGCGCGATGGATGCGCACAACCACCGGCGGCGGCGTAATCGCACCCATGCTGGCGGATTGGCGGTGAAATTCGCGCACGGTGTCCAACGGCGCATTGACGGTGAATCGGTGAGTATATTTCATGAAATTAGAGATTAGAGATTGAGGAAGAACAAGGGCTTAAAAGCCAGTGACGGCCACTGTCCAGACAGAATGAGGAAAGCTGTCCAGCTGCGGACAGTGACGGTCACTCTACCAATCTCCAGTTGCTACTTGTCCAGCAGCTGCCGCACGGCTTCCTCGACTGTCGGGTACTTCCACGTAAAGCCCAGTGCCTCCAGCTTGGCGGGCACGGCACGCTGGCCGTCCAGCACGATGGTGGACATTTCGCCGAGCGCAATTTTGAGCGCAGGGGCGGGGGCGGGAAAGAAAGAGGGGCGACCCATCACACCGCCGATGACCTTGGCAATTTCCTTGTTCGTGCGCGGCGTGGGCGCGCTGAGGTTGAAGGCCTCGCGAGCCTCTTGCTTATCGATTAGGAATTGGATGGCGCGCACCTCGTCCTCCAGATGAATCCAAGGGTAATACTGCTTGCCGCTGCCGACGGGGCCGCCCGCAAAGGCGCGAAAGGGCAGCACCAGCTTGGGCCACGCCCCACCCTCGTTGGTCAGCACAATCCCCGTGCGCGTAACGACGCGACGCACGCCCAGCGATTCCGCCTCGGCCGTTGAGGCCTCCCAATCAAAGCAGACCTGCGCCAGAAAATCGCCGCCGGGCGCGGCATTCTCCGTTAGCACCGTGTCGCCGCGGTTGCCGCCGTAGTAACCCACGGCGGAGGCCTGCACGAGCACCTTGGGCTTCTGCTTGGCGTTGCGAATCGCCTCCATCACCGCGTGGCCCGCCTCGACGCGGCTGCTGAGCACCTCCTGCTTGTACGAGTCCGTCCAGCGCCCGTCGATGGGCGCACCGGCAAAGTTGACGATGATCTCTGCCCCGTCGGCCAGGTGTCCCCAGCCCTCGGCGGTTTTCGTATCCCACTTTTCCATGCGTACGCCGGTGGGCATGGAGCGCGCCTTGCGGTCCGGGTTGCGGCTCAGAACAATAACGTCGTGGCCGTCGTTTACTAATTGTTGACTTAGCGGTTTGCCGATGGTTCCCGTCCCGCCGGTAATGATCACGCGCATATTGGATTCCTTTTCGTCCTGGTATTTATCGTCGTAGTATTTAGATTTTGCTCGGTGGCTCTATTTTAGCCGTCCTGTACGTCAACGCCAACTCGCACGCCCGGTCGATTGCTGAGCCTATTGCCGAGCCGATGGCTGATTCCGTTCTCCCAGGCGCGGCCATTGAAAAGTTTACCTGAAAGCCCACGCGTTGTCAATGCTTTGTCTAACATTTTTGCGGAGTGTGTATGAGCTTATCTGCAATTTTGATGGTAAAATGAGCTAAGATCGCGGGGACGGCTTATCGCGCCCTACCCAATAGTAGATAATGTCACTGCCCTTTAAGCGATTTTGACTACACTTAGGCATACGCCCAACTGCCGCTTGGCCGGGCGTGCCCACAACGATTTGCTACCGTAGACCGTACCCATTCCACCTGTCACATGCTGCACGCATCCCCGGAGATTGCTGTCCATGAGTATCCAGACTGAAACTTGGGAGCACGCGCTGCTCTCCAAGGCATACGAGGCCATCCTTCCCCAGCGTAGCGGGGCTTTACCCACCCCCCAGTTCACCGTAGATTTGCTGGATCGCGCCTATGCTAAGTGCGAAGCGCTCACCGCTCACCACAGCCGTTCGTTCTATCTAGCCTCAAGCCTGCTGCCCACGGAAAAGCGGCGTGCCGTGCGCGCGCTCTACGCCTTTTGCCGCATCAGCGATGATATTGTGGATCGCTGTGAAGCGGTGGATGCGGGAGAAAAGCTGGAGAAGGGGGAGGTGGAGCAGCAGCTCGCCCGCTGGCGACGGCGCGTCAGCGAGACGCCGGCCAGCGACGATTTGGTCGTGATTGCGTGGACGGATGCGCGGCTGCGCTGGGGCGTGCCGCAGCGCTACGCCGAGCAGCTGATTGATGGCGTAGCGCAGGATTTGCAGCCCGTGGCCTATCAGACGTTTGATGATTTAACCGACTACTGCTACGGCGTGGCCTCCACGGTGGGGCTGATGAGCATGCACATTATCGGCTACAGCGGCGAGGAGGCCATCCCCTATGCCATCAAGCTCGGCGTGGCCCTACAGATGACCAACATCCTGCGCGACGTGGCCGAGGATTGGCGCATGGGTCGCCTCTACCTGCCGCAGGCGGATTTGGAGCAATTTGATTTGTGCGAAGATGATTTGAAGCGGGGCGAGGTAACGCCGCCGTGGCGCGACTTTATGCGTTTTCAGATCGAGCGCAACCGACGGCTCTACGAGGAGGCGTGGCCCGGCATCGCCATGTTGGATCGCGACGGTCGCTTTGCGATTGCTGCCGCCGCCGAACTTTACCGCGCCATCCTCTTGGACATCGAGCGCTATGATTACGACGTTTTCTCCCGGCGAGCGTTCGTCTCGAAGCGGGGGAAGCTGCGACGGCTGCCGGGGATTTGGTGGCGGGCAAGGAATGTGGGAAGAAGTAATTAGGGATTGGTAAGTGGTAAATGGGTAGCCTTGAAAATTACCCGAAATTCAATTCCAGACGAAGCTCTGTGGTTCACGCCGCTAACCAATTACCAATCTCCAATGACCAGCTTTACGTAAACGCCGAAATCCCCGTCAACTCCCGCCCGATAATCAGTTTCTGAATCTGGCTCGTCCCCTCGTAGAGGCTGGCCACGCGACCGTCGCGCCAGAGCTGGGCGGGGGCGTACTCGTCCGAGAAGCCGTAGCCGCCGTGGATTTGGATCGCGTTGTCCGCCGCGCGCTTGGCGGCCTCGGTGGCGTAGTATTTGGCAATCGACACGGGAATCGTGCTGCGCTTGCCCTGATTTTTTGTCCAGCCCGCCTGGTAGACGAGCAATCGCGCCGCCTCGGCGTCCACCTTCATCTGTGCGAGCAAATCCTGCACCATCTGGAAGCTGGCAATCGGGCGCTCAAAGGCGCAGCGCTCCTGCGCGTACTTCACGCTCACGTCCAGCGCGCGCTGCACAATGCCCACGCAGCCGCTGGCCACGCCGTAGCGCCCGTTGTCGAGCGCGCTCATCGCAATTTTAAAGCCCTCGCCGACTTCGCCCAAGCGTGCGCTGTCCGGCACGCGCAGATCGCTAAAGAAGAGCTCGCCCGTATCGCTCGCCAGCAGCCCTAGCTTGCCCGTCATCTTGCGCGCCTCAAAGCCCGGCGAGTCCGTCTCCACCAGGAAGGCGACCATCCCCTTGTGCTTCGTCCCCGGCTTGGATTGGGCAAAGACAATCGCCACATCGGCCCAGGTGCCGTTGCTGATCCACACCTTTTGGCCATTCAAAATCCAGTCATCCCCATCCCGCTTGGCCGTGGTCTGCACGTTGCCCGCGTCCGAGCCAGCGTCGGGCTCCGTCAGGCCGTAGCAGCCGATCAGCTCGCCGCTGCACAGGCGCGGCAGGTACTCCTGCTTCTGCGCCTCCGTGCCCCAGTTCAAAATTGTCAGCTCCACCAGCGACATCTGCACCGAGAGCGTCGTGCGCACGCTCGAATCGGCATAGCCCACCTCCTCGAAGACAATCGCCTCCGAGATATAGTCGAGCCCCGTGCCGCCGTACTCCTCGGGAATCGGCACGCCGAGATAGCCCAGCGCGCCCATCTCGTTGAGCAGCTCGCGCGGGAATTTCCCGTCGCGATCCCAGTCCCGCGAGTGGGGCAGCATTTTCTCGCGCGAGAACTTGCGCACCGCCTCTTGAATCATCCGCTGGTCGTCGTTTAAGCTAAAGTCCATTTTGGTTTCTCCGAAATCAATTTCATCGTGCACGACATGCGGAGTGAGCACGCCCTCGTGCGAACGGGTTCGACGAATAAAGGTTGTCTAACGGGCAGATTTGGTACAGCTCAACAAGACTTGCCGCAAGCGTGGGTGTCTCTACTCCACGGTTCTACTGTCGCTCATCGTACTCGCGAGATGCCTGGTCCGCTAAAGCTGCCAGTTCGTCTTGAAAATTGGCAAAGAGATCGTCCCAGCGGCGCTCCGATTTCAACTCGGCAATGATCCATTCCACCAAAGCATCTTGCTCTTCAGGGTACTATTATCGCGTAACTTTGACACGATGGTCAAAAGGGCGTAATGGCTGAGCGCGCCCTCGCACTACGGTCGATAACGTTTAGATCGCCCCCATCTCCCGCAGCCTGCTGATTTTCTCCACACCGTACCCCAGCATCTCCTGCAAAATTTCATCCGTGTGCTCCCCCAAATGGGGTGGCGCGCTCTGCATCTGCGGCGGCGTGACGCTCATCTTTGCCACCGGCCCAAGCTGCGGCACGGGGCCATCCACCGGATGCTCAACATGCTGCACCATGCCGCGCGCCTGCG
This sequence comes from Caldilineaceae bacterium, assembly GCA_965213535.1. Classification (GTDB taxonomy): domain Bacteria; phylum Chloroflexota; class Anaerolineae; order Caldilineales; family Caldilineaceae; genus JBCCFC01. The sequence goes on along the minus strand of OZ243888.1, from coordinate 1,747,757 downwards.
CCTGTGGGTCGGCCAGCGCCGTTGGAATGTCGTTGACCGGCGCACAGGGAACGCCCACCGCCTGCAATTTCTCCAGCCATTCACCGGTCGACTTTCTGCGCAGCACGGCTTCGATTTGCGGCACGAGCACCTCTCGGTGGGCAACCCGCGCGGGATTGGTCGCAAAACGCTCGTCCGTCAACCAATTCGCGTAGTCAAGCGCAGCAGAAAAATTGGCAAATTGCTTATCATTGCCAACCGCAACCATCAGCCAGCCGTCGGCAGTGGGAAAAGGCTGGTAGGGGACAATGGAGGCGTGGGCATTGCCGTGGCGCTGCGGCGGCTCGCCGGAGACGAGGTAGCTGCTGGCGACGTTGATCAGCCACGAGAGCTGCACGTCAAAGAGGGCGAGGTCGATATACTGGCCTTCGCCGGTGCGCTCGCGGTGGTGAAGGGCGGCGAGGATGGCGGTGGCCGCGTGCATTCCCGTCATCACGTCGGTGATGGCGACGCCGACCTTCATCGGTTCACCGTCCTGCCCATCACTGGTCGGGCCGGTGATGCTCATCAAGCCGCCCTGGGCCTGGATGATCGTGTCGTAGCCGGGGCGCTCGCGGTCGGGGCCGCTTTGGCCGTAGCCGGAAATCGAGAGGTAGATTAACCCCGGTTTGGCTTCGCGTAGTAAAAAATAATCGAGTGACAGGCTTTCCATCATTCCTACCCGGAAGTTCTCGACCAGCACGTCACAGTGTCGCACCAGTTCGCGCAACACGTCGCGCCCCGCTGAGCTCTTCAAGTTGAGCGTCAGGCTGCGCTTGTTGCGATTCGCGCTCAGGAAATAGGCGCTCTGTCCGCTCTGCGTAAAGGGTGGCCCCCAGCGCCGCGTGTCGTCGCCCACGCCTGGCTGCTCGACTTTGATCACGGTTGCACCGTAGTCGCCAAGCAGCATCGTCGCGTAGGGTCCCGCTAGAACGCGCGAAAGATCAAGAATGGTGATGTCGGAGAGGGCGGCGGTCATGGAGAGGGCAGCGGTCATGGATAGGGTTTGATATGATAATCAGCGGCTTCTACATCATTGATTCCATAGGTCGGGCTTGTCTCGTTGGCCCGTTCGCATCTGAGGATGCTCACTCCGCAAGGCTGTGAAAAAGCCCGGCGCTTCAGAAGCGCCGGGCCTAGATTGAGTACACCAAGATCTACAAGCTACCTTGATCCGCTACCAAAATCTCAGCGTACCCAATCTTGAATCTTCGTTCATCTTCATTCTGCCTACGCCCACTTCGCCAGGCCCGTCTCGTGCGGGTTAATTAGCGCCGGGTGGCTGGCGCGCACGCGCACGCCAATCGCCAACTGGCCGCTGGCGTCGGGATGGACGTGGCCGGTGTAGCGCAGCGAGCCATTCTCGCCGCTGCTGCCGTTTTCCATTACCACCACCTGCGGATCGACGAGCTTGCCGGCATCGTCCTGCTCGCTGGCGACGATTTCCACCTGGACGTCTCCCTCCGGCACGCCGTTGAGCCAGACGTTGGCGTCCAGCGAGACGGTGTCGCCCACGGAGATCGAGGCGTCCTCGGCCACGTGGGCCTCGACGCGCACCGAGTTCCAGCGGTCGCGCATCTGCTGCTTCCAGGCGGCGATTTCCTTGGCCAGCGCAAAGCCGTCGGCGTGGTAGCGCACACCGCTCGCGGCGGCGGGCAGGTAAAGCTCCGTCGCGTAATCCTTGACCATGCGGCGCATGGAAAATTCGGGCGCGCAGGAGCGGATCGAATCCTTCATCACCTTGATCCAGCCCTGGGGCAGGTCACTCTCGTTGCGGTCGTAGAAGAGCGGCACGATTTCGTTCTCGAGCGTGGCGTAGAGGTTGAGCACGTCTGCCTCGTCCTGCGTCTCCTGGTCCTTGTAGTCGCGCGGGTCGCCGATGGCCCAGCCGTTCGTGCCATTATAGCCCTCGACCCACCAGCCGTCGAGCACGCTAAAGTTGGGCACGCCGCTGGCCGCCGCCTTCTGCCCGCTCGTGCCCGAAGCCTCGCGCGGGCGGCGCGGATTGTTGAGCCAGACGTCCACGCCCGAAATCAGGTGACGGGCAATGTTCATGTCGTAGTTTTCCAAGAAGACAATTTTGCCCGCAAAGTCCGGCTGCTGGCTCAGCTCGTAGATGCGCTTGATCAGCGCTTGGCCGGGCTGGTCCGCCGGGTGCGCCTTGCCGCTAAAGACAATCTGCACCGGTCGCGCCGGGTCGTTGAGGATGCGCTTGATGCGCTCCTCGTCGTGGAAGATCAGGGCGGCGCGCTTGTAGGTGGCAAAGCGGCGCGCAAAGCCGAGCGTCAGCGCGTTGGGATCGAGGAGCGTGTCGGCCAGCTCCATGTGGCGCGGCCCTTCGCCGTGGCGCATAAACTGCCGCTTGATGCGCTCGCGGGCAAATTTGACGAGCTGTCCCTTGCGCTCGCTGTGGATCGCCCACAGGTCGGCGTCGGGGATGTTGTCGACGCCGCGCCAGGTGGCCGGGTCATCGATCTGCTCCAGCCAGTCGCTCTGCAGGTGCTGGCCGTAGAGGTCGCGCAGCTCCTGCACGAGCCACGTCTTCATGTGGACGCCGTTGGTGATCGAATCGATGGGAACCTGCTCGATGGGCACTTCGGGCCACAGGAACTGCCACATTTCGCGGCTCACGTGGCCGTGCAGCTCGCTGACGCCGTTGTGGTAGGCGCTCAGCTTGAGGGCCAGCACCGTCATGCTGTACTGCGAGCCCCAGGCCAGCTCCTGCACCGCAAAATTGATAAAGCGGTCGCGGTCGACGCCGAGCTGGTTCCAGTACTGCCAGAAAAATTTCTCGATCATCTCAAAGGCAAAGGTATCGTTGCCGGCGGGTACGGGCGTGTGGGTGGTGAAGACGCTGTCCGCGCGCACGGCTTCGACGGCCTGATCAAAGGAGAGCCCCTGCTGCTGCACCAGCTCGCGCACCCGCTCCAGCCCCAGAAAGGCGCTGTGCCCCTCGTTCATGTGCCAAACGCTCGGCTCGTAGCCCAGCGCCCGCACGGCGCGCACGCCGCCGATCCCCAGCACCACCTCCTGGCTGAGGCGCATCTCGCGATCGCCGCCGTAAAGCCGCGCGCCCAGCTCGCGATCCTGCGGCGCATTGCGCGGCACGTCGGTATCCATCAGATAAATTGGAATCCGACCGACCTGGATTTTCCAAATCTTTGCGTAGACCGTACGCCCCGGCAGGTCGACGTTGATGACAATTTCCTTGCCCTCAGCGTTGAGGGCGGGCTTGGCGGGCACTTCGGCAAAGTCGATTTTCTCGTATTCGGCCTGCTGCTGCCCCTCGCGGTCGATGCGCTGGGTGAAGTAGCCCTGCGGGTAGAGAAAGCCGACGCCAATAAAGGGCAGCCCCAGGTCGGACGCTGCCTTGCAGTGGTCGCCGCTGAGGATGCCGAGGCCGCCGGAGTAGATGGGCAGCGCCTCGTGCAGCCCAAATTCCGCGCTAAAGTAGGCGACCACGCTCTCCTGCTCGCCCGCGTGGTTGCGGCTGTACCAGGTCGACGCGTCCTCCGCCATGTAGGCATCAAACGCCTCCAGCACCTCCTCATACTCGGCTAAATAAGCCTCATCCTCCGCCACGGCGTTGAGCTTTTCCTGCTCCACCCCGCGTAAAAAGCGCACGGGATTGTGGTTGACGCGCTCCCAGCGCTCGGCGTCGACGGCCTCGAAGAGCGCCTGCGCTTCGGGCTCCCACGTCCACCACAGGTTGTAGGCCAAGTCCTCCAGGCGCGCAATGGCCTCGGGCAGCTTGGGAAAGACGGAAATTTTTCCAATCAGTTTCATAAGTTCGTGTCCTTCTTGAAAAACGGCCAGCGACAGAAGAGTGGTCGTCGCTGGCCGTTGGGATTTGCAATGTCGCGAGGGTGAATTGACGCCTCATCTCCTATTGTACAGAAATTCACGAAATCCATTGTATAGGATAAAGTTTGGCAACAGAATCAGCGCCACGCAGATCAGCGTGGCGCAGAAGAAGGAAAAGTAGCGAGCGAAATTATCTTCGGGCGAATGGAAGCGCCGCAATTCGGCAAGAAATTCGCGCGAGAACGCGAAGTCATAGATATCCAGGTAGGCTGCTGGCTCGTAGTGGATGTAGATATCGTACAGAAAGATCAGGTACAAGGCGAGGGCCGTTGCCAAGAACGAGAGCCGGCTATTCTCCAGTAGATCATAGAAGGCTTCAAAGCCTCGGTAGTGGCCTGAATCGACAATATTGGGAATTATAGTGATCTTGTTTTCTTCCAGCCACCAAAAAAATCGACCCAATGCCGCAATGATAAACAGCACGTAAATTGCCGCTGCAATGTGAACTTGCTGGTACAGCGTGACAACAAGTGAAAACAGTGCGTTGGCAACTCGGTTGACATCCTCTTTTAACAACCCACCTACCGCCCAATCCACCTCGAATCCGTCCAGGGTCGATAGATCAAACGAAGAATCTGTCAACGGAATCAGCGAGCTGACGGGCCAGCGCACAATCAAAAAGAACAGGGCCAGCGCGACAGCGACCAGCGCCCATACCAACGTGTACCTCCTGAGTGCCCGCTGCCACCCCTGCATCGCTGTGTGCTGCGCCACCGGCTGATACGAGGAATCAAGCAGCATCTGCTGTTCGACCAAACTTCGAGTTGCTCTATGGGCACTCCGAAGTGTCAACAAGACGAAGTAGAGGGTGGCCGGTGCGATCAGCGAGTAGACCCATATCCAATGTGGCGTGAAGAAGTACCCCACGTTGTGATTGTCGAACCGGATGGAATGGACACCAATCAGCCAGCTTGCGATAAACAGGAACGAGCCGACAAAAACGGCGACAACGGCAACCAAAAAGGGATCCAACAAAAGTTCCGACCAATCACTTTGCCGCTCAACGGCCGGTTTGGATTCAACTGCGCCCTTCGGCGGTTCAGCTTCTGACTTCTCCTCGACCGGCTGCTCGTCTATTTTATCTCCCCAAATATAGGCTCGCTCTTGTTCACTCAGCAGCGGCAAACCCGTAAGGTTCAGCCACTGGTCTGCTTCCTCGAAAAGAGTTAGCAGTTCCAGCTCGACAAACGCTTCAATCAATTCCAGGTGACGCTCCCGGCGGCGGGGCACGCGCGCATCGTGGTTTTCGTAGCGACTGATCGTGTGCTTGGTCAACACAAGCGTGCCGCCATCTTTCAGTGGGCAAGCGGCGATTGCATCGACCAATTCCTGCTGTGTCCCATAATCTCCATTCTCGCGAAGACGCTTGAACATCGCCCGCCACTCTGAATAATTCTGCACGACATTCTCCTGGGGCAATGGTTATGTTGCGGCTTTGTCTACGCTGGATGCGGCAATGTTACTGGCTGCAACCACCGGGGAATGCAAGTTATTCTACACAAGTTGCCACGTTTGGCAACTCGGTTTTCCCGGTCGGTTGCCGTTTTGGCAACGCCGGTTGCCGCGATTGGTCATTGATTTCTGAGCAAAGTGCGTGATATGTTTCTTGCACAACCCGCTGAGTCTTAAATTTCTTCCCAAAGAGATGAGTATCCTCTCACCGAGGAAATAACCGGACTTGCCAAGCTAGGCGGTAGGGTTGTTTGCAAAACAGCCTATTGAATCGAAACTAGCAAACATTAAGAATTCCACGGAGTTAATCTATGCTTGCCCATTTGAAAGCCTTTACCAGTCGGCCTCATCTACGAATTCTACTGACTTCGGTCGTGCTGCTAGCGGCCTGCTTTCTCATCACGTTTCTTGCTTCTCCAGTTGGCTCAATATCTAAAGCTGCTAGCGCGCAAGCTCCCCAAGTGACCGTTCGTGTCACAATTGAGCGTGTTCGGGCTCTTAATTGTTTTGACAATGAAATCCCCTTTGCCTGCGCTGGCGATCCGGATTTTTATGCGGTCGTTACAATTGATGGCGAAGAGTTTCCAAAAACGGAAGAGATTAGTGATGAGTCGGATATCTCACCCAACTGGGAGTTTTCAAGAGAAACCGACTATGATGAACAGAAAAACATTGATGTGAAGATTGAGATTTTGGATGGTGACGGTGGAATATTTCGCGGTAACGACGATCGAGCAGATTTAACGGCAAATGGCGGTAGAGACCTCGATATTACGGTCAACTTATCGGATTGTTTGGCCGGGAATTTCGACGCGATCTCTGGTGACATTACAGCCAACTGTTTACAAACGGTGGTCTCAGAAGGAGATGCTAATGATAATAGCGCCGAAATCTTCTTTACGATAGAGGTCACTGCTCCGCCAACTGCGCCGGGAACCAATGTGCGCTGCATTCACGATCCTATCTGGCCCAATGCAACAGATCAAGTTACATTCACTGCAGAAGCACTGGATGGAAAGTTGGCAACTAAATTTGACAAGGTTGAAATTGAAATTTGGATTAACAACAGAAATGCGCCAGTCGAACCAACATCATCTAATAAAACTAGCTTGACTATAATCGATGGTCCATATACCAACCCAAGTGGATTTTTCTACTACGGCTGTTTGGTACGTGATACCAGTAGTGGTGAAGAGGTGTGGACTGGATGGCGCCGTGTACAAATAGGGCAACCAGCGAATGGTAGGGCTGTTCCTGTGCTTCATACAGGGCCAAAAACTAGTCGAGTCGATGTCGTATTTATAGCGGATCGGCCAGATGCGGGTGTCGCTGGCTCCGGCTACAATGGCGGTGCAACAGACCCAGCTTTCTTAGGTGACGTCCATAACTCGATTCAAAATGCCTATTTTGCAGCTCAAGCTAGCGACGTTGACGTATTTCTCAAGAATCAAGACAAATTCAACTTTTGGATTGCGCAGGATACAGGGGATGGCAACCGTATAAGTCCGAGTGATCCATGCATTTTGAATCCCCCAAGCAATTGGAAGCGCGATTATACTTTCGCGGATACCGGAGCGCTGCTGCATCCGCATAATTATCGCGACTGTGCTAAGCTCAGCAGACGCATCTTCTCTTCCATATCCCCTACCACGACTCTAGCATCTAGAGTCATGCTGCACGAAACCGGCCACTCACCGTTTGGTTTGGCTGATGAGTACTGTTGCGACAGTTGGTACTTCCAACCTAAAAGCCGCCCCAATCTTTATTCCGATCTCACAGAGTGTCAAAATGATCCCTTGACTACTAACGTTCGTGACTCTTGCCAACCATTTACTGACATTCGTGGAGCGGACTGGTTTAGACTTGACTCTGCCTCAACGAGTACCAATGACTTGATGGTGAATAATCAGGCGCCGCAGCCAGCCGATTTACGAAGAATCAATTGGTTCTTTGAAACCTGTCGAGCAGGAGAATGTGGTCGCGATACAGTACTTGCCGCCGAGCAGCTGCAGGACCAGGGCCCACGTGAGCAACCGTTCCCGGAATTGGAGGAGCCTGATTCACAAGTAATTGTGGTCGAAGTGGAGTACAATGAATCAGGTGAAGCGCAAATTGTTTCGACCGAAGTCGTCACCGGCGTTGCACCGGCACGCTTTGCCAACCCTCCATTGCTGGAAGTTCAGCTGTTTAATAATGAACAACAGCTCACTGAACAATTCAACGCTTGGAATCCTCTGCTGGAAACGTCCGAATCTGCACCAGGCAACACGGGCGTGTACATATTCCCCTTCCGCCCAGAGCTTAAAACCATGGAGGTGGTGAATCTTCAACAGCAAGGGGAAAGGTTGGTGTCGGTTGACCTCAAGCCCGAAATTAACCAGTTCTGCGACGAGAACGCCACCAATATCCAGTGTGCAAATGATCTGTCATTGAGTATTGAAAGGGATCAACAGCAGGTTGTAGCCGGAACGCAGCTTACCTACACGCTCACCATCACAAACAGCGGCCCTGTCGCCGCTACCAGCACCGTGGTGACTCAAACGCTCCCCCCAGGAGTGATTTTCGACGCTGTTACCTCTAGCTCAAGTTGTTCCAATGAAAACAGCAGTACGGTTGTGTGTAATGTGGGAACCGTCTCAGAGACAACAAATCTGAGTTTACCCGTTGTGGTCACGGTTGATCCGCTATCGCCAGATCAGACGGAATTAGTCAGTTCCGCCAGTTTGAAGGCCAAGCAGATCGATCCCGACTCCACAAACAACTTCGCTGAGGTGTCGACAAGAATCACCCGTGAAGGCGATCTGTTGCTGGCTCAAACTCGCCGTACGGATCGCGTGCTGCCTGGACAGCCACTGGTATATGAAATTACCGTCAGCAATTTTGGCAGCTCTACAGTTACAGGTGTCACGGTAGAGCACACCTTCTCTGCGGGAGTTGATTTCGATGCAAATCGCTCTAGTGCAGAATGCTCTGTCGCTAATGGAACCATCATCTGCGACTTGGGAACGTTGACTGATTCCAGCAGCCGGAATATCACAGTAGCAGGCACGGTGACTTCATCCGTCGCACCCGGAACTCAAATTACGTCAACAAGCCAAGTATATGCTGATGAAACCGACTCGAATTCAGCTAACAATTTGGTGACTGACGTCGTCTTGGTAACTGGACAACTCTTTCTTCCACTGATTGAGCACTCGCAGGCAGTTAACTCTCAAACAGAGATCGACCTTGTTGTGAAAGAAATTGTTGCCTCGCCAAGCAACTTGGAAGTGACCATCAAAAATGTGGGGACGGCCCCGCTTCTTCCCAGCGATAGCCTATGGATTGATGTTTACCTCGCACCCACTTTGCCACCTTCTGCTGTCAACCAAGTTTGGCCTGATTTGGGCAATTCTGGTTTGGTATGGGGAATCGAATCAGAGGCGCTACGGCTTCCACCTGGAGAAGAACTTACACTTCGGCTTGGCGACAGCTACTACTTCTCAGACTTAAGCAGCTTCCCGAATGTGATTGCAGTAGGCAGCGAAATTTATGCTCAGGTTGATTCTGCCAACGTTGATACAGAGTATGGTGCGGTTCTGGAAGGACATGAGAAACGTGAAGAGCCGTACAATAACGTTAACTCTGTGACCGTTCTGGAATCAATTTCAACAGAGAACTGGCGTGCTGCGGTCAGCGATTCAGTCGATGCTGCCAGTACAGATCAAGAGGTAACATCTAATCTCCCGCAACGTCCGTAATGGAAAGTTATACCCGTTTGAACAATAGCCGTCTCAAACAATTGCAGCGGTCAAGGGTAGACAGGGCACTTCTTGCCCACTGCATTATAAGCTCAGTATAGAGGAGTGCAACGATGCCTGGAGCGAAAGCAGAAGTGCTCAGATTTAGTTTGCTGGTCAGAATTTCTCTCTCTGTTACACTTGCGGTCATTGCGACAATGGCAATGCAAGCATCAGTCAGTGCAGATCCGCCAGATCGTCCAGAACCGGGTTTGCCAACGCGACCCGCCGTAACGGAACCTCACAGCCCTAATGAGCCATCAACTCAAGTGGACGAAAGAATTGGTGGACACATCAAACTGTCTTTTCAGACAAACAACGAGAACTACTGGACAGTTGTACAATGGCAGGGTGGAACGGGTCGCTGGTATGATGTTGAGGGATGGCGCGACCAGTTTCGAGATGACGGCATGGTCAGATGGTGGGTGGCAGATCAAGATTTGAACACTGGACCGTTTCGATGGACTCTGTATCAAGACGAGGGAGGGATTCTCTGGACAAGTAAACCGTTTTTCCTTCCTTCACAAAGTGAAACGTTGGAATTGTTTGTCCCCTTGGAATAGTGGTGCCGAATGTGGACGACTAGGGGTTGACGCTTGGCGCCCAAGCAGGAGAAGCGAAACTGAGCGAAGTCATTCGGGCTGACGGCTTCGCTTTCGTACGTTACGCGTCAACGCCCTGGCTAAACAATCGCTCAACCCCGCGCCAATCCCGCATCACAAAAACAACTTCGGCAAATATACCGGCGCCTCATTATACACCGCCACCTCCCCCGCCGCCACGTCATACACCCGCTCGTGCGTGACCCGCGCCGCCGCGGCCAGCGCCGCATACGGCCGGTTGCACACGTCCAGAAAGCCGATGTTGTAGTGCTCGCCGTCGTAGCGGCCGAGCGCGGACTGGTCGTAGAGCGTGAACCAGTGGACGCCGACGCAGTGGGGCTGCGCCGCCGCGTCCTCGACGTAGACGCGGTAGGCCTGGCCGCGCGCCGCCTGGTCGCGCACGTGGCCGATGCCCGCAGCGGGCAGGCCCACGTCGAGCGCGCCAAAGTGCCACTCGCCGATCAGCGTGGGCACGCCCAGCAGGTCGTGGATGCGCGCCAGCTCGGCGGCGGGCACGCGCTCGCGGTAGCAGTTCATGCTGAAAACGTCGAAGCGCTTCATGCCCGCCAGCGCCCACGCCGGCGGCACGGTGTGGTAGCGCACGCCCAGGTTGAGGTGATTGGGGTCGACGGCGCGGCAGGCGTCGCTGAGCGTCGTGAAAAAGCGGGTGACCATCACCTCGCTAAAGTCGGCCAGATCGCGCTGGGCGGCCTCGGTGAGCGGCGTCGTCCACTCGCCCTCGGCGACGGCGTCGAGCGTTGTGTCGATACGCCAAGCCGCGGCCAGCGCGCCATCATCTAGGTGACGCTTTCGCAGGAAGTCCGCCAGGGCGCGGCGTGCGTGGCACGAGGTCGTGTTGAAGAGCATCCCGGCGGCGGGCGTCTCCTCGGCAAAGCCCCAGGTTGGCTCATTCATCAGAAAGTAGCCGATCAAGGCCGGGTCGTCGCGCGTTTCGCGTAGCGGTTCGGCAAAGGCGGCGGCATCGTCCGCAAAGGCGGGGTCGAAGACGTCGGGGAAGTCGCGGTAGATAAACGCGGCGCGACGCGCATCGTCGCGCCAGCCGAGCGGTCGCACGTAGGGGAAGCCCACTGAGTTTGAACTTGGGCGCGCAATCGCCCAGTCCGACCAGTTGGCGACGGTGTTGAAGCCCAGCCCACGCAGCTGCGCCAGCGCAATCTCCGCCCAGCGCGCGTACCAATCCTCCACCCCAAAGGTGCGAATAAAGTTGGCTGCCAGCCAGCTAAAGACCTTGCGCCCGCCGCGCCCTTGATAGGCCGCTGCATAGTCGCCCTCCGCTGGCGGCAACCACGCCAGCGCCGTCTCCAGCCCGTCCACGCTGGCGCTGGTGTCGACGCGCACGCAGTCCATGCCGGCGGACCAGAACGCACAGCCGTCGGGGTCGACGAGCCACCAGCGCGCGCCGTTTGGGTGTGACTCGTCGTAGTGGGTGTGGAAAAAGCCGGTGGCCTCGAAGCGACGGCGCGTGTCGCCGCCCCAGCGTGAAAAGTGGCTCGGCCACGCCTGCGACGCGGCCTCGCTGTGCTGCGTCCGCAGCCGCGCGCGCAGTTCCTCCTCATTCTGCGTTTTGCCCGGCCACGCGTGCAGCGTGCTCTGGCCCAGCTCGTCCAGCAGCTTGCCTTCTGGCAAAAGCGGCGTTTCCAACTGCGGCGGCTCGTCGGCGCTGGCGACAAAGTCGGTGAGGCAGAAGCGCACGGGCCGCTCGCTTTTGCGGTCGACGAGCAGCAGCAGGCGATCCACGCGGCGCAGGTCGACGCGCTCGAAGCGCGAGCGCGGCTTGAGCAGCGCCCCCTCGCGCAGGTAGAGCCAGCGATTTTGATTCACGGCGGCCAGCGGCATGCGCAGCCGCGCCTGGCACTGGTTGAGCAGCCCAAATTCGTAGCCAAAGCGCGGCCCCTCGTCGCCCTCCTGCAAGATGAGCGTAAAGGCGGCGAGGTGCGTGCCGTCGAGCAGGAAATCAGCGCTGAGAAAGCGCGCCTCCGCCAGCGCGCCGGTGGGGAAGCGATAGCGCAGGCCGTCCTTCAGCGCCTGTGCCATATACCACGCGGCGTCGGCTAGCGGTGCGGGGGCGTCATCGGCGGCGAGCTGGCCGAGCAGCGTTGGGGTAGAGAGGGTGAGGGGAAGCGGGTGATTGGTGTCTATCGATTTCATGCTGGGTGGCGCGTTGGGTTTTGATGAATAGTAGATTGCCGCTGGTGTGGGAAATTTCGCGTGGCGGCTAGCGTCCCCGGCACGCGCCACACGCTGCTTCGTCTGCCCCATTTGATCTGGCGCGTGCCGGGGACGCGGGTTGACCCCATTAGGTCAGCGCCCGCTCGCTCTTTGGATCAAACAAGCTAACGCGCGCCATATCCAGCGCAACCCGCAGCCGCTGGCCCGCCTCGACCGCTTCCGCGTCGTCGAGCGCAAAGAGGCTCTCTTCAAAGGTGGCGTTGAGGTGGTTGGCCTGGCCGACGCGCAGGTGCGCAATCGTCTCGCCGATCAGCGCATCGGTGTCGACCACTTCGGCGTCAAAGCTGTTGTCGTCGCCGATCTCAAAGTCCGCATCCTCACTGCTGCGCACCAGCGTCTCCGGGCGAAAGCCGAGCACGACGGCGCGCTGGTCGTGGGCGTCCAGCACGTCCTGCCAGCGATCCGGCAGGCGCAGACGCAGGCCGTCCGCCACGAAGTAGAGCGCATCGTCCTCCCGCTGCACCTCGCCGTCGACCAGGTTCATCGGCGGCTCGCCCACAAAGGCCGCAACCGCGAGATTGGCGGGCTGCTGCAGCATGGCATCCGGCGTGGCGACCTGCTGCAGCACGCCGTGCATGAGCAGGCCGATGCGGTCGGCCACGGCCAGCGCCTCCGTCTGGTCGTGGGTGACGTAGAGGCTGGGGCGGCGTTTTTCGCGGTGCAGAAAGAGAATGTCCCGGCGCGCGCGGTGGCGCAGCTTGGGGTCGAGGTTGCTCAGCGGCTCGTCGAAGAGGTAGGCGTCGGCGTCCTTGACGAGGGCGCGGGCCAGGGCCACGCGCTGCTGCTCGCCGCCGGAGAGATCGACAATCGAGCGCTCCAGCAGCTCGGCCACGCCCAGCTTCTGCGCCGCGTCCGGCACGCGCTGGGCAATTTCCTGCTCCGGAACCCGCCGCGCCTGCAGGCCGTAGGCGATATTCTGGTAGACGTTCATGTTGGGGTAGAGGCCGTAATCCTGGAAGACCATGGCCAGGTTGCGGTTGCGCGGCGACAGCCCGGTGATCGGCTGCCCGTCGATCAGCACCTCGCCCGCATCGGGCTGTTCGAGGCCGCAGATCACCCGCAGCAGCGTCGATTTGCCGCTGCCCGACGGCCCCAGCATTACAAAAAACTCGCCCTCGTTGATGCGAAAATCAACGCCGTTCAGCACAACGTTGTCGCCTAATTGTTTGTAGAGATTTTGGACTTCGAGCATCGTTGTCTTACTCCGGTTGGTATTAAAAAGAGGGGAATTGCTCGATCGCGCTCGGTCAATCAACCGTAGGTCACGTATGCTCTGCTACGTGACGGGACAGCGAACCCGAACTGATCAGAACTCTGCCGTCCGTAGAGTTACGTTGAGCTTGTCACATAGCGGAGCATATGTGACCTACAATGGGCAATTATCAATCGTCTCCCGTCGCCCGTGCTTGCCAAGCCGTCAAGCTCTCGTAAACCGTCTCTCCATCAAACGCCGCAAACGAGCCGCCGGACGTGCGATAGGCATTGTCGCGAAAGGTGATGTCGTTGCCGGGCGTAAGGTCGATCAGGCGCGCGCCGTGGGTGGTGATAAAGGTATTGCTGTAGACGTCGACGCCGCGAATGTCGCTGTTGTAGCTCTTGAAGGCCGCGGAATGACCCACAGTGCCAGGCTGCATGATCACGACGTTGTCGTGAATTTCCGCCCCCTCGAACAGACCGTCGAGGCGGAAGAGGTGGATGCCGCCATAGCCGTTGTTGCGACCGTCGTTAAAGCTAACGTTGTGGCGGATGACGTTGTTACGCATGGGGCGCGACCCCTCGAACTGCCCCATCAGGTAGCCCGCGCCGTCGTTGTCGTGTGAGTAGTTGTGCTGCATGATCGAGTTCGTGCAGCCGCCGTCGAGGTCGAAGCCGCCGCCGTCCGCGGTGTTGCCCGTGCGGTTGCCCCACGCCTCGTTGTGCTGGATGGTCACATCGTTGCAGTCCCACGCCCAGATGCCAACGGGGCCACCACCCCGATTGACGTTGTCGCCGCCGTTGCGGTAGGCCACATTGTGCTCCAGCTGCGCACCATCCACGCCGCCGATCACGATGCCGTTGCCGCTGTGATTTTCCAGAAAGTCGGCGTCGCCCGGATTGCTGTGGGCCGTGTTGTGGGCGATGTAGAAATCGGCGTGGGCGTGGCCGACCAGGTCGCTGGCAAAGTAGCCCCAAACGCTGATGCCCGCGCGCAGGTTGCCCCACACCACGTTGTTGGTGAGGCGCACGTCGCGGTAGCCCGTCAGCCCGTTAGATGCGCCAATGCTGATGCCGCTGTCGCCAAAGCCGTATACCTCGGTGTTGTCGATGCGCAGGTGATCGAGCTTCACGTCGCCCGCCAAATCGGTGTAGAAGGCGATGCCGCTGTGGAGTCCGCTCTGATTTCCCGTCACAACGAGATCGGCCACTTCAATGCCGCCGCAGTTTTCGATGTAAACGCCGGGGCCACCGTCTGCCTCGATGGTAGCGCGCCCGTCGCCGTAAGCGCCGAGCGCAAGCGGTGCATCCGCCGTGGCCGCTTCGCAATTTTCCTGCTGCCAGACGATGCTGCCCCGGAACGTCTGCCCGCCCGCCAGCAGGATGCGATCGCCAGCCCCGTAGCGGGCTGTGCTCACGCGCTCCAGCGAGCGCCACGGCTGGTCGGGCGTCGTGCCGGGGTTTGTGTCGTTGCCGTCGAGGTGGACGTAGTAAGTGGTGGGCATAAGCTGGGAGATGGGCGATTTGAGTAGGGTGAGTAAGAGCAGCAGCGTAACGGTGAGTAAAAAGACGGAGCGGGTTCTTCGAGATGGCACGATGGGATTTACCGTCAAATTAAGCGGAATTAACGCGGAGGGCGCGGAGAAAGAGGCGCAGAGGGCCGCGGAGGTGAGCAGAGAGCTGTTGTTTGCGCTCTCTGCGTCTCCGCGTCTCGCGTTAAAATCTTGCTGTCTTACCCATCATCTCTCGCAAAATTCTCAACGTCTCTTCTTCCCCTGCCCCATCTGCACCAGCGCGATTAGCACGGGCGCGGCCAAAAAGAGACCGCCCACCGAGACCGCGGCCACCAACGCGATCAGCAGCACGATGCCGCTCAGCAGCAGGCTGCGCAGCGGCGCCCGCCAAAAAAGTCGCGCCGATTCGGCCAGCAGCGCCGGGGCCGACCACGTGGGATTGGCTGCCAACAGCGGCCCCCACCTGTTGCTCAACAGCGCCAGCCCCAGCACCGCCATGCGCAGCAGCGTCGCCACGGCGAGCGGCGCGAGCGTCGAGGCTGACCAAAGCAGAGCGGCCAAAGCGTAGAGCGGCAGCAGAGCGCGCACGCTCGGCAGCGCCAGCTCCGCCACCATCTCCTGCGCCAGGGCCACGGTCAACTGCTCTCCCTCGTGTACGGCGCGCATCATGCCGTAGAGCGCACCCGTCGCGGGGAAGATGGCCACGCTGGTGTAGCCAATCAGCCCGACGCGTGCCCACAGCGGCAGCACCGGCAGCGACAGGGCCAGCACGGCGGGCAGCAGCTGCAGCGCCCACGCGATGTTGAGCGCAATCATGCGCTCGATCTGATCGCCAAAGCGCGCCACGGCATTCCAGAGCAGGCCGCGATGCTCTTCGTATCGAATCCCGGAATCGTCGAAAAAGGGCATGGTTGGTGGTGGCTGGTGGCTGGTGGCTTGAGCTAACAGCTAACAGCTAACAGCTAACAGCTAACAGCTAACAGCTAACAGCTAACAGCTAACAGCTAACAGCTAACAGCTAACAGCTAACAGCTAACAGCTAACAGCTAACAGCTAACAGCTAACAGCTAACAGCCATAAAAACTACCGTCGCGCGTCCAGCAGCAGCGACTGCTCGGTTTCTGCATCAAACAGATGAATGCGCTGCATGTTGACGGCGAGCGGGATTTCGCGGCCAATATAGGAGGCGGGCAGGCGCAGCTTAAAGGTGGCGACGTAGTCCTGCGGCTCGTCGGTCAGCGTGCCGAGGTAGGCCGCGGAGCCGCTCGACGTGGGCTCGACCACGTTGAGCACGCCCGTAAAGGTGTTGTGCTCGCCCACCTCGAAGGGCGCTTTTTTGGGCACGAGCAGATCCTCCGGGCGAATGCCGAGCTTGACCGGCTGACCCACGCGATTTTGCAGCGCGGGCATGTACTGGCGCGGCAGCCGCAGTCGAAAGGCATCGGCGACGACGTACAGCTCGTCGTCCTCCGCCCGCAGCGTCGCGTCGAAGAGATTGATGCTGGGTGCGCCGATAAAATAGGCGACGAAGAGATTGTGCGGCTCGCCGTAGAGCTGGCTGCTCGTGCCGATCTGCTCGATGCGCCCGGCGCGCATCACGGCGATGCGGTCGCCCAGCGTCATCGCCTCGGATTGGTCGTGGGTGACGTAGACCGTGGCCGTGCCCTTTTCGCGGTGCAGCGCGAGAATGTCGTCGCGCGCCTGGTGGCGCAGCTGGGCGTCGAGGTTGCTCAGCGGCTCGTCGTAGAGATAGAGCTCGGCGTCGCGCACCATGGCGCGGCTGAGGGCCACGCGCTGCCGTTCGCCGCCCGAAAGCTGGCGCGGCTTGCGCTGCAAGAGGTGGTCGATGCGAAACATTTCGGCGGCCCTCGGCACGCGCTGCTTGATTTCGGCACGCGGCACGCGGCGCGAGCGCAGCCCGTAGGCAATGTTCTCGTAGACCGTCATGTGCGGGAAGACGGCGTAATCCTGAAAGACCATCGCCACGTTGCGGTCGCGCGGGCGAATCTCGTTGACGACGCGCTCGCCAAAGCGAATCTCGCCGTCGGTCGCCGGCTCCAGCCCCACGAGCAGCCGCAGCGTCGTCGTCTTGCCGCAGCCGGAGGGGCCGACCAGCACCAGGAATTCGCCCCGCTCCACGGCAAAGTTGACGTGGTCGACGGCGAGCTTGTCGCCAAAGCGCTTGACGAGGTCGGTAACGTGAATGGCGGACATGGAGGGTCCTCTGGTAGCGCAAGCTTTCCAGCTTGCGCCGAATGCAAGGCGCAAGCTGGAAAGCTTGCGCTACGTTAAAAATCAAACAGATCGGGCATGCCGGGCGCGTGAATCGCCGCTTCGCTCTCCGCATCAAAGAAATGCGCGCTCGTCCACTCCGGCGCGACGCGCACTTCATCCACCTCCGCCTGATCTTCGGGCGCGAGCACGGCCAGCGGCGTGCCGTTCATCTGCCCGCGCAGGAAAGCCGCCTGCTCGGTGGGAATGCGCTCGATGTTGGTGACGGCCACGGTTGCGCCGTCCGCCGCATCGACGCGCCAACCCTCGGCGCGCACGCCCAGCAGCACGTCGCCCGCCGGCAGCTCGTCCGCCAAATTCGGCGGCAGCAACCAGCGCACGTCGCCCACGTTTACTGCGCCATCCCCCGCGCTTTTGTCCACCGTGGCGGGGAAAATCGACATGGGCGGCGAGCCGATAAATTCTGCCACAAAGCGGTTGGTGGGCGTGTAGTAGAGGTCGTCGTGAGAACCGATTTGTTCGACGATGCCCTGGCGCATGACGGCGATGCGGTCGCCCATAAAGATGGCTTCCTGCTGGTCGTGGGTGACGTAGAGCGTGGTGACGCCGAATTTGCGCAGCAGCTTTTTGATTTCGAGGCGCGTGCGCTCGCGCAGCTTGGCGTCGAGGTTGCTGATCGGCTCATCCATCAGAAAAAGCTGCGGGTCGCGGATGATGCAGCGGGCGATGGCGACGCGCTGCTGTTCGCCGCCGCTCAGCGTGTCCGGCGAGCGGCCGAGCAGGTACTCAAAATCGACGCCCATCAGATCGGCGGTTTCGCGCACGCGGGCCTCGGCCTCCTCGCGCGTGCGGTCGTGCACCTCGAAGTAATACTCCAGATTGCCCTGCCCCTTTTTGCTGGGGTAGAGCGCGTAATCCTGGAAGACCATGCCCACGCCGCGATCCTGCGGCTTGACGTAGGTTACGTCCGCGCCGTCGTAGCGCACCTGCCCGCTGTCCGGGAATTCCAGCCCGGCCACGGTGCGCAGCAGCGTCGATTTGCCACAGCCGGAGGGCCCCACCACGCTGACCGTCTCGCCGTCGCCGATGGTGAGGCTGATCGAGCGCAGGGCGGGCTGTGGCTCGGCGCGCAGATCCTCCGAATTTTCGTAGTATTTGATGATGTTGTCGACGGTGATTTCGGCCATGATGAAGAATGAATGAAGAATAATGAGTAAAGAATGGATACACAGAGATTTGAGCATTTGCTCGAGCAAAAGGAACGCCCATGTAGGTCAAGTACCCTTTCATCATTCTTTATTCTTATGCTTTATTTCAGCCCGCGGATGCGCACGCCCTTGAGCAGGTATTCGCGGCAGATGATGAAGAAGATGAAAACGGGAAAGGCCTGGAGGATGCCCAGCACCATCAGCCCGTTCCACGAGAGCCCGGCGTCGAGCATTTCGCGCATGGCCATGGAGGCGCCGAGCGCGGCGTCGGCGTTGGTGGCGCCCACCTGGCTAAAGGCGTTCATCACGTTGCGAATGGCCACCGTCGCCGGGATGATGTCGCCGCTTTGCAGGACGACGAGCGGCCAGAGGTAGCTGTCCCACGTGCCGGCGAATTGGAAGTAGGCGGCGACGGCAAAGACGGGCACGCTCATGGGCAGGATGATGCGGCGGAAGATGTTGAACTCCGAGCCGCCGTCGACTCTCGCGGCCTGGATCACCGAATCGGGGATCGTGTCGAAGAAGCCTTTGAAGAGCAGGAAATTAAAGGCGTTAAAGACAAACGGAATGATGACCGCCCAGTAGGTGTCCCAGATGCGGATGGAGGGAAAGGGCGTCTCCGTGCCCGGAATCATGGGCACATTGGGCAGCGGGAAGGGGAAGTTGCGCGTAAGCAGAAAGGCCGGAATCAAGGTCACAGAGAAGGGCAGCATCAGCGTGCCGATAAAGAAGAGAAAGAGCCAGCGCGACGCACGCCCCTTGATCAGCTTGCTGTTGGCGTAGGCCGCAAAGGCCGTGATCGGCAGCGACAGAATCAGCGTGCCAAAGGTGATGATCAGCGAGTTGCGAAAGTAGATGCCCAGCGGCTGGTTGAGCACGCCCTGCACGCCCTCGGAGAGCGTGTAGACCAAGCGCCAGGCCGCAAAGGTCGGCTCTTGGGGGTAGAGCGTGGGCGGCATCGCCATCGCTTCGGCGGCGGGCTTGAAGGAGGTGGCGAGCATGAAGTAGAAGGGGAAGAGATGCAGCAGAATCCCGATCCACAGCACGATCACCAGCGACCACCAGGCCAGGCGCAAACCCGGCTGCGTGCGGCCTACTTTGGGGAAGAGCATAGCGGTTTCCAAAAAGCTAGAATGTATTAAGCAGATGTTGGCGTGTTGGCCTTCACCCCTAGCCCCTCCCCCCATCCTGGGAGAGGGGAATCTGGCCCCCTTCTCCCAGGATGGGGGAGGGTTGGCGATGAGGGCGCCAAATAAAAGGCATTGTAGTGTTACACGTCCGGATCTTCCTTGAAAAAGATGCGCATGATGACGACCACCACCATAATCACGAGAAAGAGCAGGACGGCGAGCGCGGTGGCGTCGGCGTAGCGTAGGCCGCTGAGCAGGCTGACGAGGTAGAGCACGACGGTGCGGCTGGCCCCGTTGGGGCCGCCGCCCGTCATCAGATCGGGAAACTCGAAGGCCTGCATCGAGTTGATGATCGCGAAGAGCAGCGTCATGGCGATAATGGGGCGCAGGCGGGGCAGCGAGACGGTCCAGATTTTGCGCCAGAAGCCCGCGCCCTCGACTTCGGCGGCTTCGTAGTAGGATTCGGGGATGCTTTGCAGCGTCGCCATGTAGATCAGGCCCGGCCCAAAAAAGAGGATGCCGGGAAAGACGAGCCAGAAGATCACCTGATCGCTGCTGTTGAGAAAGGGCTGCGCCGGCAGCTGGAGCAGATCGGTGGTGATGTACTGCATGAGGCCAAACTGCCGGTTGTACATGTAGCGCCAGAAGACGGTGCTGGCAATGCCGCTGAGCGGCAGAAACCAGAGAAGCATCATCGTGCGCATCCAGCGCGGCGGCATCTCCATCAGCAAAATCGCCACGATAATGGGCGTGACAAAGGTGAGCAGGATCGAGAGCCCGGCGTAGACAAAGGTGACGCGAAAGGCCTGCGCCACCAGCGGATCGTTGAGCAGCCGCTGGTAGGCGTCCAGCCCCATAAAGGTGAGCTCACCGCGCGGGCGCGCATTGGTGAGGCTGAGGAAAAAGGAGACCAGCATGGGATACCAGCCCCACAGCAGCTGGAACAAAAAGGCCGGGATCACGAAGAGCCAGCCGGACAGTCGTCTGCGACGCCCCAGCCGCGCCGTCGCCCCGCCTTGTGCTGCCTCCGCGTTTAGCCGCCCGCCGCCCACCGATTCGATTTGTGTCGCCATAACTATTTTCCTGCCGATAATCAAATTTCATGGGTGGATATTCGTACGGGCACGCCATGGCGTGCCCGTACGAATATCCACCCAAATCCCTGAAGAGCCAGGGATATCTACCTCAGCGCGGGCGCAATCTTTTCGTCGTAGAAGGGCAGGAAGTACTCCTGGCGGAAGTCGGGCGCGTGCTGTTCGAGGAAGCCGTCCCATTCCTCGTAGTAGCCGCGCATGCCCTCGACAAATTCCTCGGTGGAGATGCTGGAGGTGAAGCCCTGCGCCTGCTGATTAAGAATGTTCTCCAGCTCCTGCAGGTCGGCATAGATGTCGATGTTGCCCGCCTCGTACGACCAGCGCGACATCTTGTCCTCCCACGCCTCGTTCGTGGGCGCGGGATTTTCTTCCGGCGGTAGATAGTTGGCCAGGTTGGGCGTAACGGGAATCGTCAGCACCTGCTCGATGGCGTCCACGTAGTGCGGGCCGAGCGCATCCGACGGCGTGGCGGTAACACCCGGCACCGCGCCCGATCCGATGCTGTTCACAAAGGGCCACGGCTTCTCATAGACCAGGCTGGCGTCGCTCGTGGATTCCCAGATCGTCTGCTTCTCGCGCACAAAGCCATCCCCCAGCTCCAGATAGGTGAGCAGCTGGTAGGCCAGCTCCATCTCCTGCTCGCTGAGGTCAGGGCTGAGGCTGATGCCCGCGATCAGCGGCTGCGTGGCGCCAAACATGTCCGCCACGCCGTTGGGATGCGCTGCAAAGCCGATGATCTCGTCCATGCTTTCCAGCCCGGTCATCTCCTTGAGCGGCTGGAACTCCGAAGTGGTGAAGAAGCCGCCGTGTATCGTCACCATCGAGGCCTGGCCCTGCCCAAACGCATCGCGCACGGGGCCGTCAACGTAGGTGATGTCGGACAGAATGCTCTCGTCCTCAAACATCATCGCGCGGTAAAGCTCGATTCGCTCCACCCAGGTGTCGGCGTTGCTCGTAAAATCCCAGCGCCACGGCCAGCTGTTTTCCGGCGTGGGGTAGTAGGAGAGCAACCCCTCGAAGCCCATGCCGCTGGTGCCCAATACCCAGCCAATGCCCCAGCGCTGCGTCACGAGGCCTTTGTGCTCGTCCGTCGTCAGCAGGCGGGCGTACTCGCGAAATTCGGGCCAGCTCCAGCCGGTGGTGGGCGGCGGCTCCAGCCCCGCTTCCGCCAGGTGATCGCGGCGGAAGAAGAAGCCGTTGCCCGGCACCAGCTCCACCGGGATGGCAAAGACGCGGTCGCCCATCTTCCAATCTTTGGCCCCGGCCAGCGCCGCCTCGCTGAGATTGTCTTCCAGATTGTACTTGGCGGCCAAGTCCGTCAGGTCGGCATACATATCCTGCGAGAAGGCCGAGTAGTAGCCGCGCGTATTCCAGTTGCCCACGGGCCCCGGCGGATACCAGGCGGGCGCGATGCCGCCGCCGATGGCCGTGCGCAGCGAATCGCCATCCCAGATGTTGACTTCGATGGTCTCCAGCGTCACGTCCGGGTGCTCCTGCAGCCAGGGATCGAGCGCGGCCATGTAGGCCTCCTCAAAGGTCCCAGTCGCGACTTCCTCGTAGGGGGCGTAGATCGGCCAGCCGCCCGTTTGCAGCGTGGTGCTGCCGCTGCTGCTGGCGCCGCCGTTGCCAGCGGAGGGCGCGCCACCGGGCACACAGGCCACCAGGGCGAGACCAGTACCGCCGACGCTGACCAGCCGCAAAAAATCGCGGCGCGAGAGCGCGCGTTGAGATGGGGATTGCACGAGAGGCCTCCTTTGGCTATGAACAGAGTTATTCGATTGAGAGCGGACGCAACAGATTGAGGTGGGGAAGAGAATTCGCCAAGCGCGCAATTGACGCGCATCGGCAATTGAAAGAAAGTTTACATCAGGTGAGATTGCTTGTCAACCGGGTTTTTTGAGACTAACTACACGCTCAACACGCTCGCCGCCGCCCGATCCACCAGCCACGTCAGGTGACCCGACGCCGGATCGACGCCTTGACTGGGGAATCGTTCCACATCTCGCGGATCCTCCAAAACCCGTTTGAGCGCTGCATTTTTGTCCCTGCCGCTCACCAGGAAGATGACGTTGTGCGCTGCGTTGAGCAGCCGGTAGGTAAAGGTCAGCCGGTTTGCCTCGAACTTCGGTATCCAGTTCGCCACCACCAGCCGCTCGCGCTCGTGCAGCGCCTGCGTGCCGGGGAAGAGCGAGGCGGTGTGGCCGTCGTCGCCCAGGCCGAGCAGGATGAGATCGAAGCGCGGGGTGTCGTCGCGGATGCCGTCGCCGGGCGACGGCTCCGGCGCGATCTGCCCGACCAACATGCGCACCGCTTCTTCGTAATCAGCCGCTGCCTCTTGCGGATCCAGCTCGCTCTGCATCCGCGCCACCGAGCCGGGCTGCCCGTGCGAATTCGCGTCGTCCAGCCGATCCAGCAGCGCCTCCTTGACCATGCGGTAGTTGCTCCCCTCGTCGTCGGGCGGGACGCAGCGCTCGTCGCTAAAGAAGATGCGCCATGCCTCCCAGTCGATGCCGTTGTCGTCGGCCAGGCTTTCGTAGAGCGGTTGCGGCGTCGACCCGCCGGAGAGCGCCACGTGAAAGATGCCGCGCTCGGCAATGCTTTCCCGCGCGATCTGCGTCACGAGCTTGTGCGCTTCGTGAACCAGTTCGGCTTTGTCTTTGAGGATGTTGATGTGGTGGTTGGGCATGGGGCCTCCGAGAATGCAAGACAATATTTTACAGTCCAGTGTAGTGCGTGGTACGTAGTGCGTAAACAACCACACTGTCCAACTGGGTTATTCTCTATCCACTCAAGCCGGACTACCAGTACACGCACCACGCATCACGCACCACGTTTATAAGCCATCACCGGTCCGACAACCTTTACCTGCACCGGCTGACCAATCGCGTAATGGTACGTCGGCCACAGGCGCGTGTCGATGGCGCGGCCGGAGGGGAGCTGGACCGTGAGCATCTGATCGTGGCCGAAGAAGAGCACGTTGCGCACGCGGCTCTCGCCGTCCGCGCCAGCCGGGTTGATTTCAACGTTTTCGGGGCGCAGCAGCACATCCACCGCACCGTGAATTTCGCTCTGCAGCGGCAAACGCCCCAGCTCGCACTCAACCTCGCGCCCGCTGGCGTGGCCGGGCACGAAGTTGGCGCCGCCCACAAATTGAGCCACCTGGCGGTTGACCGGCTGGCGGTAGAGCTGCGGCGGCGGGGCGACCTGCTGCACGTGCCCGTCCATCATCACCGCCACCTGGTCGACCAGGCTCAGCGCCTCCTCCTGGTCGTGGGTGACGAAGACGGCGGTGGCGTTGGCCTCGCGCAGGATGGCCCGCACCTCCGAACGCACGCGCACGCGCAGGGCGGCGTCGAGATTGCTAAAGGGCTCGTCCAGCAGCACCAGCGCCGGTTCGGGGGCCAGGGCGCGCGCCAGGGCGACGCGCTGCTGCTGCCCACCGCTTAGCTCGTTGGGCAAGCGCTGCTCGTAGCCGCTCAAGCCAACCATGTCGAGAATCTGCGCGACCCGCCGCTCCTTGTTGTTCGCATAGTGGTGAAGCCCAAAGCGCACATTCTGGGCAACATCGAGGTGGGGAAAGAGGGCGTACTCCTGGAAGACCATGCCCACCCGGCGCTTTTCCGGCGGCAGGTGCAGCCCCGTGTTGGCATCGGCGACGGGTTGCTCGCTGATCTCAATCGAGCCGCCGTCGAGCGTCTCGAAGCCCGCAATCAGCCGCAGCGTCGTCGTCTTGCCGCAGCCGGAGGGGCCGAGCAGCGCCAGCAGCTGCCCGCTTTGTAGCTCCAGCGACGCGCCGTTAACCGCGCTCACGCCCGGAAACGCTTTGTGGATGTCGCACAGACGCAGGCTGCGGTGCGCCGTGCGCGTGGGGATGGCGTCGGGGGCGATGAGAGTGGGGGGCGGGAGGGGGCTGGTCATGGGTGCGTGATTCGTGGTGCGTGAAATCTCGTTCCCACGCAGAAGCGGGGAATGCCTTCTTCGACGCTTTGCGTCGCCTCTTGGCCGACGGGCGTGCCCATTATTTTATCCCTTTATGTCGCCTTTGTTCAAGTATTCACATACTCACGCCTCACGTTCCCTCCTCCTGCCCCAAAATAATAAAAATACTCAACGCCGAGACGACCAGCAAAATCAGCGCGGGTGCGGCGGCTCTGGCGAAAAAGGCCTCTGCCGTGGCGCTCCAGATTTGGGTGGCCAGGGTGTCGAAGCCGGTGGGGCCGAGCAGGAGGGTGGCGGGGAGCTCCTTGAGCGTGGTCAAGAAGACCAAGGCGGCCCCGGCCCAGATGCCGGGCTGCAGCAGCGGCACGACCACCCGCCAGAGCGTGCGGCGGCGGTTGAGGCCGAGGGAGCGGCTCGCTTCTTCCAAGCGCGGGCTGATCTGAAGCAGGCTGGTGCGCACGTTGCCGACGGCCTGCGGCAGAAAGCGCACGACGTAGGCAAAGATCAGCATGGTGAGCGTCTGATAGAAAAGCGGCAGGTAATTCGCGCCAAAGAAGACCAGGCTCAGCGCGATCACGATGCCGGGCAGGCCGTAGCCGAGGTAGACGGATTCGCTGACGAGGGCGCTGTAGCGCGAGGGGAAGCGCACGGCAAAGTAGGCGACGGGCACGGCACACAAGATCGCCACCCCCGCTGCCAGCGCCGCCGCCTCGATGCTGTGGAGCAGCGCCCCCCACGTCGCCAGCAGCGGCTCGCCCGCCAGAATGCCGCGCACCAGCCAGTAGACGACCACGCCCGTCGGCAAAATCAGCGCCGCCGTGACCACGAGCGTACAGAAAATTAGGGCCGGAATTTTCCAGCGACCGAGCGCCACGGGCCTCGTCGCGCGCGCCGTGCCGCGGCTGCTCCCTTCGTAAACCCGACGCCCGCGCACCCGCTGCGAGGCCAGGAGCAGCAGCACCGTCATCGCCACCAGCACCAGAGCAAAGAGCGCGCCCTGGTTGCGATCAAAGCTGGAGCGAAAGTTGATGTAGATGGCGCGGGTAAAGCTGGTGTAGCGCAGCATGGCCACCGCGCCAAAGTCGCTCAGCGCGTAGAGCGCCACCAGCAGCCCGCCCGCCGTCATCGCCGGGCGCAGGCTGGGCAGGGTGACGCGCAGAAAGCTCTGCCACGCGTTGAGACCCAGATTGCGGGCCGCCTCGTCCAGCGCGGGGTCGAGCCGACGCAGACCCGCGCGGATGCTGAGCAGCAGGTAGGGGTAGGTAAAGGCGGTGAGCACCCAGGTCGCGCCCGTCAGGCCGTAGATCGAGGGCAGCCGCTCCACGCCCAGCGGCTCCAGCCAGCCCTGGAGCATCCCGCGCGGCCCCATCATCGCCACCAGCGCAAAGCTGCCCACGTAGGAGGGGAAGACCAGCGGCAGCGTCGTTAAGAGCGTCCACATCCGGCGACCAGGCAAATCGGTGCGCACCGTCAGCCAGGCCAGCGGCAGCGCCAGCGCCAGCGAAAAGCCGGTGACGAGCGTTGCCAGCAGCACGCTGTTCCAGGCCACCCTCAGCGTTCCCCAGTTGAGCAGCAGGTCGAGATCGTCGCGCCCGGCGCCGATGCCGCGGATGAGCAGGTAGGCGAGCGGCAGCAGCATGGCCGCCGCGATGAGGGAGGCGATGAAGGAGAGTCGCCACGGGGGCTTTGTGTAGCGGGAGGCGCGGGTTTGGCGCGGGGGGGGAGTGGGGAGGGTGGACTGCATGGGGGACGAGTTGTCAATGGTCAACGGTGAATTGTCAATTGTTAATGGGTTCGTTGATCGAGGCGCTTGTTGTCTGCGCTGCGGCTTTTTTGGCCGCGCGGAGCGAGCGTCCTCAGACGCGAACGGGCCGACGAATCTACTCTGTCTGTTTTCCGATTCCATACTTCTCCAGCGTCTCCGGCCACATCAGCCAGCCCAATCCCAGCAGCGGCTGAAAGAGCGGGAAGAAGCCGTAATCTTGCCCAAAGTGTCGCCAGACGGTCTGGCCAAAGAAGCTGGGGTCGACGTAGCTCCACGTGCCGACGATGAGCGTAAGCGCGCTTTCCAGCCCCAGCACGGCCACCGAGAGCCACCACGACCAGCGCCGTCGATAGGCAAAGCCAACGGTGGCGACGAGGTAGCAGAGCGCGGCCACGCCGCTCATGGCGGGTGCGAGCGTTGCACCATCGCGCAGCAGCTGCACGGCAGCGCGCGTCCCCGTCGAGAGGGCGAGCACGGGGTAGGAGACGGCGAGGATGTAGCCCGCGGTGCTCAAGATGTCGTACAGGGCCTTTGGTGTGGTCGACTTTGTTGGCTCGGTGGGGGAGGGGGTTGGCGTAGACATAGAAGAAAGAGTGAAGAAGAAAGATTGAGTACCTAACAATTTTTGTGCTTGCCATCTTTACGGGCGTGCAACCCTCTTTGTCTATCCAATCTTCGATCTTTCTTCACCTAAAGTAAAGTTGCGTCGGGAACAGGAGTTTGAGGAGCCAGTGACAGTCACTGTCCAGACAAAATGGGGCAAGCTGTCCGGCTATGGACAGTGACTGTCACTTAGACCGCGAACTCCTGTTTTCATTTTGCACGCACTTTAGATTTCCTCGCGCCTCACCGCTGTCGACGCATCCCCCGTATTCGGCGTGCCCGTCGGCTCGATGATGACCAAATGCACTTCCTCTTCGGCGACGGGTCGATGCTGCACGCCTTTGGGGACGACGAAGAGTTCACCGGGGCCGAGCGTCACGTCGCCGCCGGGCATTTGGATTGTGAGCTGGCCTTGGAGCACGAGAAAAAGATCATCAGTCTCGTCGTGCTGATGCCAGACAAATTCGCCCCGTGCCTTGACGACCATGATGTCGTGGCCGTTAAATTGCGCCACCGTCTTGGGCGACCACTGGTCGGAGAATTGAGCGAGCTTGTGGGCGAGGTTGATTGGGTTCATGGGGGGAGAAAGATTGAAGATTAAAGATTGGGCGCTCTATCTTTTGCTGCGGTGCCGAGATGTTGCGAATGTCTGTTGTTTCTGCATATCCAATCTTCAATCTTCAATCTTCAAAAATCCTTCCACCAGCGTGCGAAAGTCGCCGTAATCTCGCGCCACCGGAAAGTGCGGAAACTCCTTTGCGACATTGTCTGGCGGACAGAAGAGCGCGCCAAAATCCGCTGCGCCCAGCATCTTGGTGTCGTTGTACGAGTCGCCAATCGCCATCACGCGCAGGCCGTTGTCGCGGAAGCCCTGCACGGCGCGGCGCTTGTTGTCGTGCGTGCGCAGGTGGTAATCGACGATGTGATCGCTGTCGTCGACCTCGAGCTCGTGGCTAAAGATAGTGGGGTAGCCGAGCTGGGGCAGGAAGGGCCAGATGAACTGGGTAAAGCTGTCGGTGAGAATGACGAGCCGCGTGCGCCGGCGCAGCCAGTCGATCATGTCGCGTGCGCCGGGCAGCGGCTCCATCGACTTGATGACTTGCTGCACATCTCGCATAGTCAAACTGTGTTCGCGTAGAGCCTCCAACCGAATCGACATCAACTCATCGTAATTTTTGATGTCCTTGGTGGTTAGCTGAAGCGCTTCGATTTGCGTTGCTTCGGCGACGGCCTCCCAGATTTCGGGTAGAAAAACGCCTTCGAGATCGGAGGCGAGAAGCGTGGGTCGGAAGCTGTTGAGTGTACCAGTGTTCATAAAGAGCAATCTCGTTCCCTGTGATTGCGCGAGTTCGCATAGTTGATAATCGTGGGGGCACGGAACTCCGTGCCCCCACGATTATAGATTGCTCGCTCCGCACTGCCAACTTCTGCCTACAGCTTCACCCGTTCGTTCGCCACCTCCGCCGCCTCGACATAGCGACTGGGCATTGCAATTGAATTCCAGCCGCCTGCGTCGCGCAGGGCAAAGGCATCCGTGCCCTGGTTGGCCGCGCGCGTGGCCCAGTAGTGGCGGCAGTCGTGCGCGGAGAGGCCGGGTATCTCCAGTTCTTCGCCCAGCTTGCGTACGCGCGCGGTAATGGCGCGCTCGCTCATGCCCGCGTGGGTCAGCGCGCCGCCTTTGCGGCTGCCGCGCAGCAGGGGGCCGGCTTCTGGCGCGTCGCCAAAGCGGAACCACGCCTGCATTGCCGCCAGCGCGTCGTCCGTCAGCCGGTGAATTTGGCGCTTATCGACCTTGGGCCGAAAAAATGAAAACGCGCCCGCCCGCAAATCCACGCCCGCCACCCGCAGCACCGCGACTTCGCCCACGCGCAGTCCGTGGTCGAGCAGCAGGCACATCATCAGCCCATCGCGCCGACCTTGCGGCGTGTTCGGCTGTCGCTTCAGCCGCGCCGCCTGCTCCGGCGAGAGCGACACGTGCTCGGCCTTCTTGTCGCCGACGCGCGTTGTTTCGCGGCGCGTGTCAATGCGCTTGCCTTCTTTGTGGCTGTAGCCGGTGACGCCGCGGATGAGCTGGTACTTCTTTTGTGGGATAATGCCGGCATGGTTCGCTAACTTCGCGTAGCTTTTTATGGTGGAAAGTTTTCGATTTGCCGTGCTAATAGCAAAACCCTGATCGAGCATCCACTTAAGAAAGGTCTGAACAAATCCTGAATCGATGGATTGCCAGCTCTCCATAGAAGCTTGGAGCATTTCTGCACTTATGGAGACATTGCAAGCGTTATCGAGAAACTCACTAAAGGTTTTCAAATCGTACAGGTGGGCACGTACCGTGTTTTGGCTGAATTTTTCTGTTAAGGATACTGTGGATTGTCCTGGCTTGCGCGGCGGAGATCGCCTTGTTGAGTCTTTGAGGAAAGCTGGCTCAACGATTGTTGCCGCGGAAATGGTTGCGGTATTAAAAGTACCTTTCTTGAATATAATACCCTCTAGCTTCTCTTGCCAATCGAGCTGAAATGGCAAAATCATCACTTGAGTTTGGCCGTGTTGTATATGCTTTACGACAGCGCCCGGATTGGTGTCGCCGCACTCGATTAACCAAGTGCCACATTCTGTTGCGATGTCAATGCGTTTGCCGTTTCGCCAACTTTCAGACGATACGGAGTAACCCTGGTCGATTAACCATGCGGCAGCCAAAAAACAGAGAGCTTGATGTGCCGAACCGCCCGAGTTGCCGATCGGCTTCAACACATCGTACTGCTGCCAGACACGAACATCATTCAGCAAAAAATCAGGAGATATGTTCTGCAAGCTTTGCATGATGCCACCGTTCATTGGCTCCAACGCGCAACGTTCGGCAACAATGGCTTCCATTTCCATTTGCTCACGCAGCAGGGAGAAGTCTTGAATGGGAATCACGCGCAGCGCATTTGCAGAACTGCGGAAAATATCAGTAAGGGAAATTTTTACATCTAACATAAATCTTATCTGTAACTTTGGTTAATAAAATGTTTATTTAAAAAACCTTTATAAAATTTGCATAGTTAAAAAATCAGTGTGCTATTGACAGATTATATTTCGCGTGGTTTAATTAGATTAACTAAAAATTTACCACAAAGGTTTTCTATGAGTCAAATAAATGAGCGCGAGCAATCTCTTGCTCCCGTCCAGCCCTTCGACGCCTCCATCTTGGCAGGCCAGCTCGCGCCGTCCAGCATTGCCATGTATCGGCGCGACTTCGCGGCCTACCTCAAATTCGCTGATACGCTTGAGCGCGCCCTCGACGCGACGACGCTGGCGCGCTGGCGCGCGCACCTGGCGCAGGAGACGGAGAAAAGCCCCAACACCATCAACCGCATGATCAGCGCCGTCAAGCGGCTGATGCGCGAGGCGGCGGCACAGGGCTACGTCAATAATCAGGTCGCGGCGGACTTCAAGCAGATTGCCGGCGTCAAAACGGCGGCGCTCAAAGACCGCATCAAGCCCAATGCGAGAGTGCGCGTGGAGCCGACAGAGATGCGCACCGTCTGCGAAGCGCCGACCAGCGAGCGGCTGATCGACCTACGCGACACCGCCCTGCTGGCCACGCTGGCCTCCAGCGGCCTGCGCGTAAGCGAGCTGGCGGGGCTGCGCCGCAGCCAAATCAAGCCCAAGGGGAGCAGTTATGTGGTCTGGGTGCGGGGAAAAAATGATGTGGAGAAGCGCGAAGCGCCCTTGAGCCGCGAAGCCTTTGGGCACATCGAACGCTGGCTTCGTGCCCGTGAACTATGCGAAGTGGTTAGCGACCTGATCTTTACCGCCTTCGATGGTCGCGGCCAGCGCGCCGCCGACCGCCCCCTTTCCAGCGTTGCCGTCTGGAAGGTTGTGCGCAAGTACACCGAGCAAGCCGGGCTGGAGGACGTCAAGCCCCACGACTTCCGCCGCTTTGTCGGCACGCAGCTGGCCCGGCGCGATTTGCGCATGGCGCAAAAGGCGCTCGGCCACAAGCGGCTGGAGACGACGGCGAATCATTACGTGCTGGACGAGCTGGAGCCGGGGCTGACGGATGATTTGTATTAGACCGTAGTGGGAGCAGCGCCCTCCCACTACGGCGTCTGCGTCATTCCGCCACGTCAAAAGGCTGCACGTCCAAATCGCCGCGCAGGAGCTGGATTTCGAGCTGGAGCTTGTCGATTTCCAGCTGGCGTCGCTGCGCCAGCCGTTCCAGATCGCGCCGCTCGCGCTGATCGCGGCGCATCTCGAAGAGCACGTTGGTCACCAGTCCAGCAACGGAAATAAGCAGTCCACCCAGCGGCAGCCACAGACCCAGCAGCCGCCCGCTGGCCGTGTTGCCCGGCTCCAGGCTCAGCTCGCCGGGCGGTGGCTCGTCGAGCTGGAAGGCGCTGTCTGTGCGCTGGCTGGCGGCGGTGATGAGGTCGCTCTGGCTGGTGGTGCGGGTGTCGGTGAGGGTGATGAAGGCGGCGTTGACCTGGGCGGTGACGACGTTCGTGCGCGTGATGTAACTTTCGACGGTGAGCCGGTCGGTTAGGGTAATCGAGGTGGTTTCGGTCACGACGGCGCGGGGGCGCGCATCGGCGCTGAAGATGCGCTCGCTGCCGGTGGGGACGAGGCCGCCCTGTCGCGCAAAGAGTCCAAAGAGCAGCGCCGCCAGCGAAATGGCGATCAGCGTGCCCCAAATTAGCGTCGCCCAGCCCAGCCGTCGACTTGCGCCCATGTGTGCCTCCCGGTTGAGATTGGTTGTTGTCGCGCGTCGATTATACACGAAAACGGGGGAACGCCGCAGCGTTCCCCCGTTGGTTCCGAGTGCGAAGCAGCGCTTTGCGTGCCTATTGCCGCGCGCGCCGGTCTCGCCAAGCAAGCAGCGCCAGCACGCCGAGGGCGAGCAGCAGAATTGCCAGCGTCACGCCGCGGCTTGCGCTGGGGGAAGCGCCGGTTTCGGGCAGGCGGTCGGGCGTGCCGTCGTCCGCCGCAGCCTCGGTAGCATCGGGAATCGAGCCGCCGGATTCGGGCAGGCGCTGGGCATCTGCAGTTGGCTCTGCGGTCGGCGTTTCCGTCGGAACGTCCGTGGGCGTTTCGGTAGGTACGGGCGTCGACGTGCTCGTTGGCTCATCCGTTGCCGTTGGCTCATCCGTTGCCGTAGCGGTAGGCTCTGCGGTTTCGGTCGGTGCTTCCGTTGGCGTGTTCGTCGGCTCCGCCGTCTCTGTGGCAGCCTCTGTGGCAGCTTCTGTGGCCGTCGGCTCCGGCGTGTTGGTTGCTGTCGCCGTGTCAGTTGCTGTCGCCGTGTCAATTGCTGTCGCCGTGGGGGCTTCGGTCTCCGTCGGCGTAGCGGTGGGCGGCTCGGTCGGCGTGCTCGTTGGCTCCGGCGTCTCCGTGGCTGTTGGGTCCGGTGTGTTCGTCACTGTGTTTGTGGCAGTGGGCGGCTCGGTCGGTACGTTGGTCGCGGTTGCTGAACTGGTCGCAGTCGGCTCCGGCGTCGCGGTGGCGGTCTCCATGCTGGTGGACGTTGCGGTTGGCATTGCGGTTGGCGTTGAGGTCACCTGCGCCGCGGCCAGGGCAACGGCTTCCGCCGTTTCGGTTACATCTCCCGTAGCAGTCGGCGTATGCGTGGGAGACGGGGCCGGCTCCGGCGTCTCCGTTGCCGTATGCGTGACGGTGCTGGTAGGGCGCGGCGTATACGTGGTGGTCGACGTGGCGGTCGACGTAGCTGTTGGCAAATTAGTGGGCGTGTGAGTCGGCGCAGGCGTTGCCGTATCGGTAGCGGTTGATGTAGCCGTGTTTGTGGGTTTGGGCGTTGCAGTACTGGTTGAAGTAGGCGTCGCAGTTGCAGTCGAGGTAGGCTCGGGCGTGTCAGTCGCCGTGGCTGTGGGCGTATCGGTGGGCAGCGATGTGGCTGTGTCGGTGCTGGTCGCCGTTGCGGTTGACGTGTTGGTGGCTGTCGCCGAGTTGGTCGCCGTAGCCGCCGACGTATTGGTCGGTTCGGGCGTGTTAGTCGCAGTGGATGTAGCAGTCGCGGTATCCGTTGCGGTGTTTGTGGGTTCGGGCGTTGCCGTTGCCGTGCTGGTCGCAGTTGCCGTGCTGGTCGTAGTTGCCGTGCTGGTCGTAGTTGGCGCTGGTGTATCGGTGCTAGCAGCGGTGGCTGTTGATCGGGCTGTCGCTATCGGTGTCCACGTGACGGTGGGCACAGGCAGCGTCTCGGTGCTGGTGCTGGTACTGGTTGGTGGAGAAATGTTGGTGGCGGTTGCCGTGGCCGTTGCCGTCGACCGGGCCGTCGCCACGGGTGTCCACGTAGACGTGGGCACGAGCAGCGCCGCCTGCGCCATTACGGGCGACTGCTCCGTGATCACGTCGCTGGCCGTGACTTCCCCGCCAACGCCGATCACCTCGGCGCGCAGGTCAAAGCGCCCCCCCTCCGGCACCGGCACCAGCGCCGACCACGTTCCGTCTGTGTCCACGGTTGTCGTCGCCACCACCGAATCGCCGAGCAGCAGGCGCACCGGCGTCCCCGGCTCACCCCCACCGCTCACGCTGGCCTCCGTCACGTCGTCCTCGACGCGGTAGCTGGGTTCGGCAAAGGAGAGCGGGCGGGGCGTGTTGGTCGGCGTGCGCGTGGGGGTGGGGCGCGCGGTGGCAGTGCGCGTGGGGCGCGGCGTCGCCGTATTGGTGGCCGTATTGGCGGCCGTCGAGGTTGCTCTGCTGGTTGCAGTCGCCGTGGGGCGCGGCGTTGCGGTGTCGGTTGGCGTGCTCGTCGCTGTCGATGTCGGGATGGGCGTTTCCGTTGCCGTGTTCGTCGCTGTGCTTGTCGCAGTGTTGGTAGCAGTCGCGGTCGGTTGTGGCGTGGGGGTGCGAGTGGGTTGCGGTGTAAGCGTGTTGGTGGGGGTGTTTGTCGACGTAGCCGTCGGCGTACTGGTTGGTTCCGGCGTGCTGGTGGCTGTGTTGGTGGGGGTGTTTGTCGACGTAGCCGTAGGAGCGGGCGTGTCGGTTCCCGTCGGCGACGGCGTAGCGGTGTTGGTCGGCGTGTTGGTGTCTGTCGCCGTTGGGCTGCGGGTCGGCGTGGCTGTACTTGTCGCTGTACTCGTTGGTGTGCTTGTACTTGTTGGTGTGCTTGTACTTGTTGCTGTGCTTGTACTTGTTGGCGCGGGCGTGGCGGCGATGCGGATGCGCACGGGATCATCCGCCGCCAACACATTGCCCGCCTCGTCAACGGTCTGCACGCGCAGGTTGTACTCGCCCGCGCGCGCAAAGTCCACGACAACGGCCCACAGCCCGTTCGCCCCAATCGTGTCCGTGTAGATCAGCGCCTCCTGAACCAGCACCTGCAGCTCCGCCCCCGGCGCGCCGCTGCCCGAGAGCGTGACGACGCTCTCTTCAACGTCACGCTCAAAGAGGAAGGCGTTCACATCTGGGGCAACAAGCGTTGCGGTGGCCGTTGACTCCGGCGTGGGCGTGCGCGTGGGGCGTGGCGTGGCCGTGTTGGTGGCCGTCGACGTGGCGGTGGCCGTCGACGTGTTGGTGGCCGTTGGCTCCGCGGTCGGCGCAGCAGCGATGTCGACGCGCAGCGCCGAGCCCGTTGCCAGCACGTTGCCCGCTTCGTCAACCGTTTGTATGCGCACGCTGTAGCGGCCCGGTCGAGTGAACTCAATCAGCACGCTGTACGCGCCGTCAATGCCCACCGTTTCGGTATAGACGACACTCTCGCCGACCAAAACTTGCAGGTTGCTACCCGGCTCCACGCTGCCCGTCAAGCGCGCCACGTCGCGGTCGATGTCGTCCTCGAAGCTCAATAAGCTCAGCACGGGCGCAGCAGGCGTTGGCGTGTTGGTGGCCGTTGGCGTGGCTGTGACCGTTGGTGTAGTCGTCGAAGTTGCCGTGTTGGTTGCCGTGCTCGTGGCTGTGCTGGTAGCGGTCGGTGCTGGGGTGACCGTCGCCGTGCTGGTAGCGGTCGGCGCTGGGGTGACCGTCGCCGTGCTGGTGGCTGTAGCCGTGCTGGTGGCGGTCGGCTCCGGCGTGGCCGTGTTCGTCGCCGTGGCGGTTTCCGTTGACGTAGCCGTCGGCTCTGGCGTGGCCGTGTTCGTCGGCGTGGCCGTTGGCTCCGGCGTTGGCGTGGCCGCGATGACGACGCGCAGGGCCGAGCCCGCCGCCAGCACGTTGCCCGCCGCGTCGACGGTCTGCGCGCGCACGGTGTAGCGCCCCGGCTGAGCAAAGTCAATCAGCACGTTGTATTCGCCGTTCGCCGCCACCGTCTCGGTGTAGACGACGCTCTCGCCGACAACCACCTGTAGCTCGCTGCCCGGCTCCCCGCTGCCGGACAGCCTTGCCACGTCGCGCTCGACATCGTCCTCGAAGCTGAGCAGGCTCAAGACCGGCACAACGGGCGTGACCGTGGCGGTGCGGGTGGGGCGCGGCGTGCGCGTGGCGGTGGCCGTAGCCGTCGGTTCCAGCGTGGTCGTCTCGGTCGCCGTTGGCGCGGGCGTCGCCGTCGCGACCACATTGATGATCACCGGCTCGTTGGCTTCCCGCACGTTGCCGTCGGCGTCAACGGCGCGCACGCTGAGCGCATAGCGGCCCGCGCGCTCGAAGTCGAGGTCGAGGCTCCACGCACCGTCCGCGCCCACCGTATCGCTGTAGATGAGGCTGTCGCCCAGCAGCACCTGCAGCTCGGAGTCCGGCGGCGCGCTGCCCGCCAGCCGGGCGCGGTCGCCATCGACGTTGCTGTCGAAGGAGAAGAAGCTGATTTCGGGCGGCACGGGCGTGGCCGTGGACGTGCTGGTTGGGCGAGCCGTGTTGGTCGCCGTGGCAGTTGACGTGGCAGTTGACGTGGCAGTGGCGGTTGATGTTGAGGTGGCGGTGTGCGTAGCGGTGGCCGTGCGGGTTGATGTTGGCTCCGGCGTGGCCGTCGCGGTTTCCGTGGCCGTGGCTGTCGGCTCCGGCGTTGCGGTGCGGGTCAAAGTTGCGACCGGCGTGGCGGTTGGCGGGATGTTGATCACCACCGGCTCGTTGGCTTCGCGGACTTCACCCGCCGCGTTAACAGTCTGCACGCGCAGGTTGTACTCGCCCGCTTCATCAAAGTCAATCGCAATGCCAAACGTGCCCTCGTCGTTGACCGTGCCGGTGTAGACAACGCTGCTGCCCAGCAGAATTTGGTACTCCGCACCCGGCTCGCCGCGACCGCGCAGCGTGGCGCGGCCTCCGTCGACGCTGCCGTCAAAGGAGAAAGCGTTTACGTCCGGCGCAATCGGCGTGGGGATCGCAGTTGGGGTGGCCGTGGCCGTGTTGGTTGCCGTGTTGGTGGCCGTGGACTCCGGCGCGGGCGTCTGCGTTGCAGTTGCGGTCGCGGTCGCGGTCGCCGTTCTGGTGGCTGACGCCGTTGCCGTGCCCGTTGCCGTCGCCGTCGCCGTTGCGGTGGCCGTCGGTAGCGGCGTTGACGTGGCGGCCACGTTGATCACCACCGGCTCGTTGGCCGAGAGTATGTTGCCCGCCGCATCGATGGTCTGCACGCTGAGATCAAATTCGCCCGCCTGATCAAAGTCGATGGCAATGCCAAAGTTGCCTTCATCGCTAACGGTTCCGGTATAGACGACGCTGTTGCCCAGCAGCACTTGGTACTCCGCGCCCGGCTCGCCGCGACCGCGCAGCGTGGCGCGATCACCATCGAGCGTGCTGTCGAAGAGAAAGGCGCTGATGTTGGGCACAACTGGGGTGCTTGTCGGCGTGCGGGTGGGCCGAGGCGTGTGCGTCGACGTTGCAGTTGAGGCCGCTGTGGCCGTGCCGGTTGTGGTCGGTTCAGCTGTCGCCGTGTCGGTGGGTTGGGTCGTCGCCGTTGATGTACTCGTTGGCTCCGGCGTGCTCGTTGGCTCGACCTGCACGCGCAGCGACGAAGTGGTGTCCAGCACGTTGCCCGCTTCGTCGACCGTGCGCACGGTCAAATCAAATTCGCCCGCCTGGTCAAAGTCGATAGCGAGCGCCCAGTCGCCCGCGTCGCCAATGGTGCTGGTGTAGACAAGCGTGTCGTCGAGCAGGATTTGCAGCTCGCTGCCCGGTGCACCGCTGCCGGAGAGCGTCGCCGTGCTGCCGTTGATGTTGCTATCGAAGGCCAGTGCGCCAAGGTTGAGCGCAACGGGCGTAGCCGTGGCCGTGGCCGTGGCCGTCGGCTCAGCAGTCGCCGTATCCGTGGCCGTGGCGGTCGAAGTCGGCTCCGGCGTTGCCGTGTTCGTCGCCGTGGCGATTTCCGTGGGGGTTGCCGTCGGCTCCGGCGTCGGCTCCAAGGTCGGCGTGGCGGCCACGTTGATCAGCACCGGCTCGTTGGCGGCGATAACGTTGCCCGCCGCGTCGATGGTGCGTGCGCTGAGTTCAAATTCACCAGCTTGGTCAAAGTCAATGGCCACGGCAAACGCGCCCTCGTCGCTAACCGTACCGGTGTAGACGACGTTCTCGCCGAGCAGAATCTGATACTCTGCGCCCGGCTCGCCGCTTCCCGAAAGCTGCGCCCGCCCGCCAGCCACCGTGCCGTCAAAGCCAAAGGCGTTGATATCCGGCGTAATGGGCGTAGCGGTTGCCATCGGTTCCGGTGTGGGCGTCAACGTGCTCGTCGCCGCTGCGGTGGGCGTGGCAACGAGATCGACCGTGATCGGCACGCTGCTTTGGCGGACGCTGCCCGCTTCGTCCAGCGTCCGCACGGCAAGCCGGTAGACGCCCGCGCGCGCAAAGTCGATGGCGACGCGGAAATCGCCATCCGCGTTGATTTGGCCGTCAAAGACCGGCGCGTCATCCACGAGCACTTGATAGGCGCGATTGGGCTCGCCGCGTCCGCTGAGAATCGCCGTGCTCGTTTCGCCGCTCTGCAAGGCCACGGCGTCGATGACGGGCGCAATGGACGTGGCGGTGGGCGTAGTGGTTGAAGTGGATGTAGCGAAGGGGGTCGCGGTAGCCGCCAATTCGGTAGCGGCTGGTTCCGTGGCGGCTGCCGTGGCCGCGAGCGCATCGGGAATTGTTGATGCGCCACCTGCCAAGGGTGTGGCCGTCACGCTGATCTCAGCGGCAGTCGGCGTCGCGGTCGATGTAGCCGATGCGGTTGCCGTGCTGGTCGCGGTTGCCGTGGGGGCTTCTCCAATGACGACCCGTACCGGCTCGCTGGCGGTGCGCACGTTGCCCGCCGCATCGACGGTCTGCACGTTCAGTTCGTAGTCGCCGGGCTCCTTGAAATCGACGGCCACGCCAAACGCGCCGTCCCCCGTGGTTGTGCCCGTGTAAACAACGCGCTCGCCAAGCAAAATTTGGTACTCGACGTCTGCTTCCCCGCTGCCGCTCACGCTGACCGTATTGCCGTCGACGGTGTTCTCAAAGAGAATCTCTCCAAGCTCCGGTACAATTGGCGTGGATGTGGGCACAGCGGTGGCCGTTGG
This sequence comes from Caldilineaceae bacterium, assembly GCA_965213535.1. Classification (GTDB taxonomy): domain Bacteria; phylum Chloroflexota; class Anaerolineae; order Caldilineales; family Caldilineaceae; genus JBCCFC01. The sequence continues at coordinate 1,709,717 of OZ243888.1, read as the reverse complement.
CGCAGCGGTCGGGGCGCTGGTGGGGGCAACGGTTGGCGTGGCGGCGATATCAAGCACGATGGGCTCGTTGGCGGGCAGGATGTTGCCTTCTGCATCAATTGTCTGCACGCTCAATTCGTACTCACCCGCCTCTTCAATATCGATGGCAACGCCAAATTCGCCATCCTCCGTGATCGTGCCGGTGTAGACAACGCTATCGTCAAGCAGCACCTGATATTCAACGCCGGGCGCACCGCTGCCGCTCAGCTCCAGCGTATCGCTGGTGATGTTGCTCTCGTAGGTGAACGCGCCAATTTCGGGCACGATGGGTGTCGCCGTCGACGGAACGGTGGCGGTCGCCGTGGCGGTGGGTGCGGTTGTGGGGACGGCAGTCGGCGTGGCAGGCACGGTCGGCGTGGGAGCAATGTTGATCACCACCGGCTCTTCCGCAACGGAAACGTTGCCTTCGACGTCGACGGTGCGCACGTTAAATTCGTAGTTACCCGCGCGGTCAAAGTCAATCGCCACCTCAAATTCGCCCGCTTCCGTCACCGTGCCGGTGTAGACGACATTCTCGCCCAGCAGAAGCTGGTACTCCGCGCCCGGCTCACCGCGCCCGCGCAGAATCGTGCTGCTGCTGTCGAGCTCGCTATCAAAGGCAAAGCCCGTCAGCTCCGGCACAAAGGGCGTGGCCGTGGCGGTGGAGCTGGCCGTGGCCGTGGCGGTCACCGTGGGCAGGGGTGTGCTCGTGGGCAGGGGGGTGCGCGTCGGTGCGAGAGCGACGCTGAGGGGTGCGGCGGCGCGCTGTATATTGCCTGTGGCGTCGACGCTTTGCAGCGACAAATCGTAATCCCCCGCCTCCGACAGGGCGACTTCAATGGCAAAGTTGCCATCGGATCGGGCCGCGGTGGTAAAGATAGTCCGCTCGCCCAGCTGCACTTGGAGTTCGGCGTCGGGCGCAGCTCGCCCGCGCAGGGTGGCAACGGTTGCGCCTTCGCTCGCCGCCACCTCTACACGCTCCACAACCAGCGGAATCGGCGTCGCCGTTGGTACGGGCGTGTCGGTGGGCGTGGGGGTATCGACGGGGGTGGGCGTGTTGGTGGGCAGGGGGGTGCTGGTGGGCAGCGGGGTGTCGGTGGGCAGCGGCGTCGCCGTGTCAATGTTGAGCGGGACGGCCGTCACCTGGGCCAGGGAGAGGTTGGGCAGCACGTTGGGCTCGTCGTCGGCTGCGCCCTCGCCCGCCGTTTCCACCTCGGCCTCGCTTGCCTCTGTTTCTTCGCCGGGCTCTTCATCACCTTCTGCCCCAATCTCTTCGCCCAGGCTCTGTGCAATCACCTCCTCGGCTTCGGAGACCGCCTCGGCCTGGGCCGCCGCGGTGGCCGTCGTGATGATGACCACGGCTTGGCGCGTCTCTGCCGGCGCTTCGGCCAAAATTTCCTCGACCTGTGCCCCCGTGCCGCAGCTGCGGAAAACGAGCAGCAGGATCAGCAAAAGGCCCAGCAACAGCAGGACCCCGAATTTGGATAAATCAAAGCGACGGATCTCTTCGGGCGTGCGTCGAGTAGTGCGTTGAAAGGCCACTAGCCCTGCGCTCCTTCCGAATCAATATTCGAATCAATAACGGAGAGGGAGCTCTCCTGCGAGCGCTCCGGTGCTTCGGCGCTTGCAAAATCGCCGGTGAAGCCGTCGCTGCTGTCGTAGACTTGAACATCGTCGTGCAGCGCCACCTCGCTACCGCCAACATCACCGCTTCCGGTATCACCGCTTCCGGTATCACCGCTTTCCACATAGCCAATTTGGCTGCGCAGGCGGCTGATCTCGGCACGTGCGTCGCGCAGCTGCTCCTGGAGACGGCTCGACTCGCCGCTGTAGGCGTCCACATCCGAGCGCCAAAAGCGCCAGTCCAGCACCCACTCGGCGAGCCAGCCGATGATGAGGCCAATCAGCAGGCCGATCAAGATTTGCAGCATGGTAGTCTCCCTCTGCCAGCCAAGCGAGCCGGGCAGCGTTGTAGAAATGATTGTCAATAATGGATGAATCAGTGGCGAGCGCATGGCTGCGTGAGCAACGGGCGCTGTTGCCGGGGTCGCCGCCGAACGGGAAGCGATTCAGCGAACCGCGGCGTTAAAATCTGCCCTTACTTTTGTACCACAACCAGAGGCAATAACCAAACGTTAACAATTGGCAACGGTAGCAGAAGCACAAGCCGCTTTCTGTACGACTTATCCGGCGCATGAACACATAAATTACCCGGTAGCCTACGTTCCCTTCCCCCATCCTGCTTGACCAGTCCGCGGCTCCGCGGCATAATCGGCCCATGTCCGAGCAGAGCGCAGCGCCCACGCCCGAAGTCGATACCCATGAGCGGGCCGATGCCAATGCTGCACGCCAGCGCGAGCTGTACCGCGCGCGCATCTCGCTGGCGGAGGAGGCCCAGCAGCCGCCCCGCCGCGGGCGGCCCCAAGACAAAGAGCGCGGCTTTACGCTCGAAAGCTCGTGGGTGCTAATCGCGGGCTTTGCGTTGATTATTTTACTGGGGGCGCTGCTGCTCAAGCTGCCGACGGCCTCGGCCATGGCGCGGCCGCTCACCTGGGAGGAGGCCTTTTTCACCTCGACCAGCGCCACCACGGTGACCGGCCTGGCCGTGCTCACCACCGCCACCGATTTTTCGCGCTTTGGGCAGGTGGTAATTTTGGGGCTGCTGCAGGTGGGGGGGGTCGGCTTTATTGCCTTCAGCGTGCTGCTTTTTCGGCTAATCGGGCGGCGGCTCACGCTGCAAACGCGCTTTATTGTGCAGCAGAGCCTGGGTGCCTCGCGCGCGAGCGGCGTGGTGCAGCTGGCGCTCTACATCCTGGGGGTCACGGTCGCGATCGAGGCCGTGGGGGCGGGGCTGCTCTGGCTGCGGTGGCGCGCGACCATGAGCGACGGCGAGGCCGCCTGGCAGGCGATTTTTCACGCCATCAGCAGCTACTGCAACGCGGGCTTTGATCTCTTTGCGGGCGCGGGGCGCGGGGTGCTCTTTGGCTACGGTACGGATCCGTACACGCTCTTCGTCATGGGTGCGCTGATTGTGCTCGGCGGGCTGGGCATTGCCGTGCTCTACGATTTGTGGAGCCTCCCGCGGGATCGCATGCTCTCGCTGCACACGCGGCTTACGCTGCTGCTCACGCTCGTGCTCACGGCGATCGGCCTGCTGGTCGTGCTGGCCGACCCCGCGCTCGAAAGCGCTGTGCAGGCCGACGTTACCGGAACCAAGTCGCGCTGGGAAGCGGTGCTGGTGGGGCTCTTTACCATTGTCTCCGCGCGCACAGCCGGGCTAACCATCATCCCGCTCGACCGGTTGAGCGAGGCTACGCAGCTGATCATCATGCTTTGGATGTTTATCGGCGGCGCACCGGCCTCCATGGCGGGCGGCGTTACCCTGAGCACGGTTAGCGTGCTGCTGGTAACGGTAGTAGGCACGGTGCGCGGGCGCGACGACAGCATTGCCTTTGGCCGCACGATTCCGCTGGAGACAATCACCAAAGCCGTATCGATCATGACGGTGAGCACGCTGCTGGTGGCGGCGGTCACGCTCTGGCTGTCGCTGGCGAACGAAGGCGCGCTCTTCCCCGTTGGCTTCGAGGTGATCAGCGCCTTTGCCAACGCGGGCTACTCGCTCGACTTCACGGGCGAGCTAGACAGCTTTGGCCGCTTCCTAATTGCCTTTACCATGTTCTGGGGTCGGCTGGGTCCACTTACCGTCGTGGTTGCCCTGTCGCAACGCGAACGTCGCTCGCTGCTGAACTATCCCGAAGAGGCCGTGCCGCTGGGGTAGTTCAGCCGTCGTGGGATCGGCAAAGTTTGTCACGCCCACGAAAACGGACATCCATGCTTGACCGACAGACCGAGCCTACCGTCATATCTGCTTGACACCCCATCGTTGACTGCTGCCAATTATTCACTTACTACGTCCACATGTCCTCACCCCCCCTCCCAATTATCCTCAGCCGACCACACGGCGGGCTGGGCGTGCCGCCGGAAGTGGCCGACCGCCTCGCTGTCGGTGAGACGGCGCTCTTTAACGAAGCCGACTTCTGCATCGACACCCTCTTCGACTTTGCCCATCCCAACCTCGCCGCATTTGTGCCGGATGGCCATGGCTTGGGCACGCTCGCCGTGGCGAGCACGCAGATCAACCGCGCGCTGATTGACGTCAATCGCCCACCCGAAGCGCTGCACAGCGCCGACGGCCCAGTCAAAACCCATACCAGCTACGGGGCACGCATCTACCGCGAGCCCCTGCCCCAGCCCGAGCGCCAAAAGCTGCTTGAGCGCTACTGGCGACCTTTTCACGAGCAGACCATCCGTTTGCTACACGAAAATAGCGATGGTCTTTGCCTCTTCTTGGACTGCCATAACATGGCCCAGCGCAGCCCCGCCATGTATCAATATCCCAACGCCGCCCGCCCGCTCGTCTGCGTCAGCAACATGGGCGATCTCGAAGGTAATGCCCAGCCCGATATCGGCTGGGTCTGCTGCCCACCGGCGCTGGCGCGGGACGCAACAAAAATTGCCCAAACGCTATTCGCTGATTTGACGCTCACCGAGCCGGACACGAAACCGGGCGAAGCGCCGCCCCCGGTCGCCGCGCTTAACTGGCCCTTCCACGGCGGCTACGTCATCTATCGCTACAGCAAGCAGTATGCCATCTGCGATGAAGAGATGGCGGCAGCGCAGCAATCCCCCCACCGCATCCATGCCCCAACGCTGATGATCGAGGTCAACCGCGGGCTGTATATGGGGAACCAGAAGGCTGGCTCGCCCATTGTAGAGCCGGAACCCGCGCGCATCAACGCCATTCGCGAGCGGCTCTACTGCTGGGCCGTGCGCGTGCTGGCCCTGCTGGGCGAAAAAGATTACAAATAAAAACATTATGAGCAGTCCGAATCCAACCCACCTGCAGTTCCTGGACTTTGCCCGCAATCTTGCGGACGAGGCCAGCACGCTGGCGCTAGACTACTTTCAGCGTCTGACCACCCCGGGGGCTAATGAGGCGGGCGCGCGGCGCAAGGCGGACGGCACGCTCGTCACCCGCGCCGATGAGGAGATCGACCGGCTGACCGCGCGCCGCATCGGCGAGCGCTTCCCCGACCACGGCGTCCTGAGCGAGGAGCAGATCACAAGCTACGATCCGTCCCGCCGCTACACGTGGGTCATCGACCCCATCGACGGCACGACTAATTACGCCCGCGGCCTGCCGCTGTGGGGCATCAGCATTGCCCTGCTGGAGCACGGCGTACCGGCTGTGGGCGTCATCGATTTTCCGGCCATGCGCGAACGCTTTAGCGCCGTACGCCACGGTTCCGCCGTGCGCAACGGGCAGGTCATCCACAGCGATAGCCACGCCGAGCTGGACGACATCCACCTGCTGACGCAATGCTCGCGCACGCAGCGCCGCTACCGGGTCGACGTGCCGCTCAAGCGTCGCCTATTGGGCTGCGTGACGGTGCACCTTACACGGGTTGCCGCTGGCTCGGCGCTCGCCGCAATCGAAGCGACACCCAAGGTGTGGGATTTGGCAGCGGCGGCGTTGATTTTAGAAGAAGCGGGCGGTACTTTAAGTTTGATTGGTGGTGGAAAGCCCTTTCCACTAAGCAACGCTTTAGATGACTACGCGAATAAAGCGTTGCCTGCCATTGCTGCTGCCAATCAGTCGGTGCTTTCTCAAATGCAAGCGGGCGTCTCTGCTCGTGAAGAAATTCAGCTTTAGTCCGCTACCGTTGGGTGAGCTTTGTACGAGCCAGCAGCTATAGAAACATATACATAGAAAGAAACCCGTAAACAGGAATGGATACCTACATCCTCGCGACAACCATGCTGGGGCTGGCGCTGCTGACCGCCGCATGGATACCCGAAGTGCTGACCGACCGACCGCTCTCTTTGCCTGTGGTCTACGTTGTTTTTGGCTTTATTATTTTTACCTTGCCGCTCAATCTGCCCACGCCCAACCCTTTCGAGTACGGCGTTTTTGCGGAGCGACTTACGCAACTCGTCGTCATCATCTCGCTGACGGGAGCCGGGCTGAAGTTGGAGCGCCCCATTGGCTGGGCCCGCTGGGGCTCGACGTGGCGACTGCTGGTGATTGCCATGCCGCTCTGCATTGCGGGCGTGGCCTTCTTGGGCTGGTGGATGGTGGGGCTGGCGCCAGCGGCGGCGGCGCTGCTCGGCGCCGTGCTCGCGCCAACGGACCCCGTGCTGGCCGCCGACGTGCAGGCCAACCCCCCCGGCGAAGGCGACGACGAAGTGCGCTTTGCCCTCACCTCCGAAGCGGGGCTCAACGACGGGCTAGCCTTTCCCTTTACCAACCTCGCCATCGCCATGGTGACCCTTGGCGCCGCACCACGTGAATGGCTGGGCGAGTGGCTATTGGACGATGTGCTTTACAAAATTGTAGTGGGCACGATTATCGGTATTCTCATTGGACGCGCGCTGGCCTATCTCATGTTTCGCTTTTTCAAGCGCGTCCACCTCAAGCCGGATTCCGCTGGTCTGCTCGCCATTGCCATCACGCTGCTTGCCTATGGCGTGGCCGAGATGATACACGCCTACGGCTTCATGGCCGTCTTTGCCGCGGCCTGTGCGCTGCGCCAGTACGAGCGTCGACACGAATATCACGAGGCCGTGCACAATCTCTCCGAACAGAGCGAGCGGCTGCTGATGGTGCTCGTGCTGGTGCTCTTTGGCGGCGCGGTCGCCAGCGGGCTGCTGGCCTCGCTGACGTGGCCCGCCGTGGCGCTGGGCCTGATTTTCCTGCTGCTCGTGCGGCCCGCTGCCGCTGCGATCAGCCTGCTGGGCACGGGCGAGCGCTGGCGCGACCGCGCCGTGATCAGCTTCTTTGGCATTCGCGGCATTGGCTCGCTCTACTACCTGGCACACGCCTTTAACATCGCCGAATTTCCCAACGAAAACATTCTCTGGTCTACAACTGGCTTTGTCATGCTCGTTTCAATCTTCCTCCACGGCACGCTCGCCTCGCCCGTGATGAAATATCTGGACGAACGTCGCACGCCGGAAGAGCAGGCCGCCCTCGAGGCCGAAGCTGCAGCTTGAGGGCAAATCGGACAATTGACGTAGAAACTGCGTAACAAATTGCGTAGGCAGACCGTCATCTAAAAATAGAAAAGGGTTGAAATGGCCACCAATACTGCTAAATCCAATAGCGAAACCATCATTTACAAAAAGACGGAGCACGGCGAGGATCAACTCGGCTACATCGGCAGTGATAACGTTATCTACCGACGGCGCTGGCAGGAGGGCAAGCGCGTGGGCCGCGTGGAGCCAATTGACCCAGCCAGCAGCGAGGGCGGGATTACGGCGCGTATTCTACGCGATGGTCAAGTCGACGAGCGCGAACTGGGCACGGTTGACAGCGAAGGGCGCGTGCGCAGCCACGGCCTTTTTGAAGGGGGCGACCTCGGCTGGCTCGAAGACAGCAAAGAGGCGCGGGGCATCGTCATGCGCGGCGGCTTGATTATGACCGAGGAGGTGGTGGGTCGCGTGGAGGGGCCACAGCGCGAGGCCGCCGCCGCCGTCCTGCTGCTGCTCTTTCTGCCGGAGGATGACGAAGAGGATCGCCGGGTGAAGCAGAGCAGCTTGTAGCCAAGATGCCCACCGACCCCTTCACTCTCTCGACCGACCGCCGCCCCATGAGCGGGCGGCAGCACGGCGACCCCAGTGGCCTGCCCATGCTGCTGCTCCACGGCAGCCTCGCCAGCAGCCGCTGGTGGATGCCTCTCTTCGATGTGCTGCCGGACGAATTTTACGCCGTGGCGCCAGATCTACGCGGCAGCGGTAATTTATATGCAACGAGCAAGCTTGATCTCCCCACCGAAGATGGCTACGCAATAGATGGCTACGCAATAGAGGAGCAGGCCGCCGATGTGCTCTCGCTCGTCGACAAGCTGGGGTGGACGCAGTTTGATCTCGTTGCACACTCCAGCGGGGGAGCCATCGGCGTGGAATTCGCGCTCCAGCACCCCGACCGGTTGTCTACGCTGGTGCTCGTCTCCAGCGTGCCGGTGGAGGGCGTCTTCAGCCCGCTGGAAACGTTCTCGCTGCTGGCCGAAATGCGCGGGGACGAAGCGCTGCTGCGGCAGGCGCTTGCCGCCCTCATGCCCAGCTTTGATCTGTCTATCCCTGAGAATAAAGCGTTCTTCGAGCAGCTTGCCGCCGATGCGCAGGCCATGCCCGCCAGCGCCTTTACCGGCGTGGCCGAGGCGCTGGGCCGCTGGAATCGCTTTGCCGAGGCGCGCGCCATTACGCTGCCCACCGTCCTCATTTGGGGAGACCAGGACGAAATCATCTCGCGCGACGCAGCGATGCGCACGCTGCTGGCCATTCCGGGCGCGGCCAATCTGGAAGTGCTCTACGGCTGTGGCCACAGCCCGCCCGTCGAAGCGCCGCTGCGGCTGGCCGAGCGCATTGTGGATTTTGTAACGGGTGATTTGGACGAGTTTGCCCAAATTCGAGAATCTGTTGAGTAAAACAGCGGAATTTCCAAATAAAGTGCGTTATATATTTTCAGAAGATATGACGCAAAAGAGAGTCTGACAAATAATCCTTCAGACTAGGTGTTGACAGGCTAAACGACTTGTAGTAAAACAACTCTGCACAAAACTTTGCGTTGTCCCCCGCTTTGCACCGCAATCGTGTCTGTTTTTACATCGAACACCTGCATCATCGTCTCATCTCAACAGAAATTGCACCGCCACGGTGCACCGTTCGGCGCACGGTCTCGTGTGCTTCGGCAGGCCGCCCGGCCACTACCACGGATTGCTCATTGTGAACCAAAAACGAATCTCCATCAAAGACATCGCCGAGGTGGCGGGCGTCAGCCATCCTACCGTCAGCCGGGCCCTGCGGGGGCAGGGTCGCATGAGCGAGACGACGCGCTCGCGCATCGTGGCTATTGCGCAAGATATGGGCTACACGCCCAGCCTCATTGCACGCGGCCTCGTGACACAGCGCAGTTTTTGCCTGGGGCTGGTTGTCCCCACCTTTGCCGATCCCTTTCACAGCGCAGTCGTCCAGGGCATTGAGCAGGCAGCGGCGCGCAAAGGGTACAACATTTTCCTGGCGAGCACGGAAGGCGGTGCGCTCGGCATCGCCGGCAGCCAGCTCTTGAGCGATGCCAGCCACGGCGGTGCGGGCGATGCTCAACAGCCGAACAGCGAATTGCAGATTGTGCGCAGCCTCCAGGGGCGGCAGGTGGACGGTATCGTCGTCGTCTCCACGCAGATTGGCGACTGCTACGCCGAATTTTCGCGCACCACGGGCATTCCTGTCATGCTGATCAACCCGCACCTGGCCGTAGATACCGTGCACGCCCTCTATCACGATGACTACAGCGGCATGGAGAAGATCATGCAGCATCTGATCGAGCGCGGCTGTCGACGGATTGCCTACTTGGGCAATGCTCGAGCGGGCACGGCACACGGCGAGCGGCGGCGAGCCTGGGCGGACAGCCTACAGCGGGCCGGCCTCCCGTCGACGGTGATGGCCAACGCCAAAGAGAGCAGCGTAAAGTGTGGACGCTACACGGCGGAGCTGCTGCTCCAGCGCGCGCAAGAGCAGTGGCAGCAGCCGCCGGACGGCATCGCCTGCTACAGCGACGTGGTGGCCATTGGTGTGCTTGCCGCGCTGCGCGATCACGGCCTCTCCGTGCCGGATGAGGTAGCCGTTACGGGCTTCGACGATATTGACATGGCCGCCTATATGACGCCGACCCTGACAACGCTGCGCCAGCCGCGGCGCGAGATGGGCCAAGTCGCCGCGCAGCACCTGCTGCGCTTGATCGAGCAGGAGAGCGACAGCCCAACCCCCGAAGTTTTGTACACGCGCGGCGCTCTGGTCGTTCGCCAATCGGCTTAATGTCAATCGGGTGATTTTGTCATTCTCTCTGCTAAAAGATGAATTCCCACGGAGGCGGGAATGATAAAGCCTGATATCTCGGCGGGCCGCTGCTAGCTCCAAGCGTATCTCGACGGTATCTGACCACGAGCGTACAGCAGGCATAAAGAAATGGGCTGGTCAATTCGAGACCAGATAATCTCGTCATTCCCGCGTTCGCGGGAGTCTGTTCGGCCTGTTTGAATTCCCGCGTTACCGCTCCGTCCTGACGCTCCTCTCTTAATCCCACGCAGTGCAATCAAGCTGAAGCTCCCACCGTTTCAGACGGTTAAAGGGCGCTGCGCAAACGTGTACCCCACGGCCCGCAACTTTCCGCACCGGTGTAGCGTCATGGTTGGCGAGGACCAACTTTGTCCGTTAAGCGTATTGGACAAATGCGGAAGTCATAGACAAAAGGCCGGGTAACTGGCTCGGCTTTCGCCTAGCAGCAAAGGAATTATCTATGAAGAGCGTATTGGGTATCGGCGTAATTGGCATGGGCTGGATGGGGCAGGTGCACAGCCGCGCCTACGCCGCCGTTGGCGACAGGTTTTACGACCAAGAGATTGCGGCACGGCTCGTTATCTGTGCGGACGACACGGAAGAGCGGGCCGAAGAGGCGCGGGCGCGCTTTGGCTTTGAGCAGTGCGCCACCAATTGGCGCGCTGTCGTTGACCACAACGAGGTGGACGTGGTCATTATCGCTGCGCCGAATTTCTTACACCACACCATGTGCCTCGCGGCGGCGGAGGCGGGCAAGCACGTCTTCTGTGAGAAGCCGGTGGGGCGCACGCCGGAAGAGACGGAGGAGATCGTGCGCGCCGTGCAGCGGGCGGGCGTGATGAGCTTCACCGGCTTTAACTACCGCTGGTCGCCGATGGTGCAGCACGCCCACAATCTAATTGCGCGGGGTGATTTGGGCGAATTGACGCACTATCGCGGTCGATTCTTCTCCATGTACGGCAGCAATCCCATGGGTACGCTTTCGTGGCGTTTCGAGGCGGACAAAGGCGGCAGCGGCGTGCTGGGCGATCTCATGCCCCACGTCATTGACATGGCGCATTTCCAAGTCGGCCCGATTCGGCGCGTCTTTAGCCACCAGCACACCTTTATCACCGAACGCCCGCTGCCGGTTCCCGGCCGGGGCACCCACTTTTCGCTGGGTCAGCCCGGCGACGCCACCGGCCCGGTGACAAACGAAGATTACGTGAGCGCGCTGGTGGAATTTGAGAACGGTGTTCAGGGAACGCTGCAGGCGTGTCGCGCAATTTTTGGCCCCAAGTGCGAGATGGCCTTTGAAGTGAACGGTACGGAAGGGGCGGCCAACTGGAATTTTGAGCGCATGAACGAGCTAAATATCTACATGCCCGTTCACGACCCCCTTGAGTATGGCTACACGAACGACGGTTACGTAACGCTCTTTGGCGGGCCGCAGTATCCCTATCACGGTCGCTTCAATCCCGGCGACGGCATCGGCATGGGCTACGAAGATTTGAAGGTGATTGAGGCCTACAATTTCCTCACCTCAATTGTCGAAGGCGTGCAGCGATCTCCCTCCTTTGAGGATCTGCTGGCAGCGGCCCAGGTGCAGCGCGCCATGCAGGCATCGTGGCAAAGCGGCGTCTGGGAAACCGTGACGGCTGCTTCCTCACCGGTTGCGCACACGCGTGACCTAGTGCTGGCCTAACCCAACTGGCCGCGTGCACCCGCAACCAGCTCCGTTCCCAACGCCCGCACGGCAGCGACGCCCCCCTCGCTGCCAGCGGCCTTCACCAGCGCCGAGCCAACAATGACCCCCTCCACCAATTCCGCTACCTCGGCGGCCTGCTTGCCCGTCCCAATCCCAAAGCCAATCGCCAGCGGCAAATCGGTATGTCGACGCACGCGCTCGACAAAGCGCGCCAAGTCGCTGCTCAACGCTTCGCGCGCGCCGGTCACGCCCGTTACGCTAACGAGGTAGATAAAGCCCGTCGCGCGCGCGGCGACCTGCTGAATCCGCGCCTCAGTGCTGGTTGGCGCAAGGAAGTAGATGATCGCCAAGCCCTGCTGGCGGCAGGCCGCCTCCAACTCGTCCGCCTCTTCCGGCGGCAGGTCCGGCACAATCAGCCCATCCATGCCCGCTTCGGCAGCGTCACGCGCAAAGTCGCCGATGCCGTAAGCCAGCAGCGGGTTGTAGTACGTCATTGCGCAGAAGGGCTGCTGCACGCCGCGCTCGCGCAGCTCACGCGCCATGGACAGCGTATCGGCTACGGTTGTGCCCTGGGTCAGCGCCGTGTACGTCGCCGTTTGAACGGTGGGGCCGTCCGCCAATGGGTCGCTAAAGGGGATGCCGATCTCGAACAGATCGGCGCCCACCTCGGCCAGCGCTTCGACGACATCGAGCGTGGCGCCACGCGTGGGGTAGCCCATGGCGTGGTAGGGCATAAAGGCCGCGCGGTCTTCGCGCTTGGCCCGCGCGAAGACCGCGCGGATGCGGTCGACGCCGGTGGTGGATTGAATCATTCAGATTCCCTCAATGTCTGTTTAAACTGTCCCGGTCGCTTAGAGGTTCGGCTTTGCTTCTGGCAATGCTTTCCCCTTTCAAACACCTCTACGCTTTGTTGACCAAGTCATCAACTCGACGCATAAACGCCTGTACCGAATCAGTGTCAACCGCCGTATCAAAGAGCGCAGTCAACACGTCGATATCATGAATGTTACTTAACTGCTCACGAACTTGGTGTTCGAGTGGTTGCGATGCAAACCCTTTTGCAGCCAAGAGACGCAGGACATACTCACGTGCCACACGTTCTTCACCCTCTTCGCGACCCTCTTCGCGACCCTCTTCGCGACCCTCTTCGCGACCACGTGCAATGGCGTCGCGTTCAATCGTTGTTACATATTTCATTCTTTGTTTCTCCTCGTATTCGCTCAACTCACGCCGAAACTCATCCTTCAGCACCTCCGGCAGCGTCATTACCCAATCGATAAAGCGAAAAAGCGCAATGATGTCCTCACGCGTGTAGCCGCGCTGGTAGAGCATCTTCGTCAGCCTGAATTTCAAGCGCGCGCGCTGCGGCAAATCGCTGCGCGTCTCCAACGTGCGCAGATGCGCCATGACGGCAATGGCGAACGGATTGTTGCTTTGCTCCAGCTCGCCCCACCGCTCACGATAGTCGAGCAGCTTGGCTGTTGCAAACTCCAGCAGTGCGCGACTGCCCTACAATTCGTACTCGAAGCGACTCGGTCGCCACGACGGGCTGTCGTCCGTCAGCACCGCCAGGCTGGCGACCTGCTTCTTGTAGCGGTCGTAGAGCCGACCGTTGTAGATATACATGCGCTCGGCAAATTTCGCATCGCGCTGCCCCTGCACCTCGATGTGGACGAGCACCCACGCCTCTTCGGGATTGGCGCCCCCAACCTGCCGGTAGACGCTCACCAGCTTGTCGACGTAACGTCTCCCCGTCTCCGTCTCAATCGCCACTTCCTGCAGCTCTTTGTCCAAAAACTCATAGCCCTGCGCCCAATCGATGTCGTCGTGGGCGTGGGGGAAGAAGAAGGCCATGAATTCGCGGAAGTGGCTGTCCAGCAGATCCTTCCACGGCGAATCATAATTGCCAATGGGCGGCAGCCACTCGTCAGCCGCTTCGTCTGCAAACTCTGCACTCAACTCGCTCACTTGCCGAACTCCTGCATCACTGTCCCCAAATCCTTATCGCCGCGCCCGCTGAGGTTGACCAAGATGATTTCATCCTTCCCCATCGTCGGCGCCAGATCGATCAGGTGGCCCACGGCGTGGGCGCTCTCCAGCGCGGGAATGATGCCCTCCAGCTCGCAGAGCAGCTTAAAGCCCGCCATCGCCTGCTCGTCCGTGCAGTAGGTGTATTCCGCGCGGCCCAAGTCGCGCAGCCAGGCGTGCTCCGGGCCGACCGAGGCGTAATCCAGCCCGGCGCTGATTGAGTGCGTCAGCGCAATCTGCCCGTCCGTGTCCTGCATGACGTAGCTCTTCGTGCCCTGCAAAACGCCGAGCCGACCGAGCTTTGGGTCGGCAAAGCGCGCTGCGTGCTCGCCGCTTTTGATGCCGCGACCGCCCGCCTCCACGCCAATCAGCCGAATCTCCTTCCACTCCAGAAAGGGGTGAAAAATGCCAATCGCGTTGCTGCCGCCGCCCACACAGGCGACAATCGCATCGGGCAGACGCTGCGGCCCGCCCTCCAAGTCACGCATCTGGTAAACCGACTCGCAGCCGATGATGCTCTGAAAATCGCGCACCATGGCCGGGTAGGGGTGCGGGCCGAGCGCGCTGCCGAGCAGGTAGTGCGTCGTCTCGACGTTGGTGACCCAGTCGCGGATCGCCTCGTTGATCGCATCTTTGAGCGTCTTGCTCCCCGATTCTACACCGCGCACCTCCGTACCCAGCAGCCGCATCCGAAAGACGTTGGGCTCCTGCCGCGCCATGTCGACCGTGCCCATGTAGACGACGCACTCGATGCCGAGCAGCGCCGCCGCCGTGGCCGTGGCCACGCCGTGCTGGCCCGCACCCGTCTCGGCGACAATGCGCGTCTTGCCCATCTTGCGCTTCATCAGCAGCGCCTGCCCCAGCGCGTTGTTGATTTTGTGCGCACCCGTATGTGCTAAATCCTCGCGCTTGAGATAAATCTGCGCGCCGCCGAGGTGTTCGCTCAAGCGCTTGGCGTGGGTAACCGGCGTCGGTCGCCCCACATAGGTTTGCTGCAGATGGGCCAGCTCGTCCATAAACGACTGGTCGCCGCGCGCCTTGAGATACGCTTCCTCCAGCTCCTCCAGCGCGGGCATCAGCGTCTCCGGTACAAACTTGCCGCCGTAGGGGCCAAAGTGGCCCGTCTCGTCCGGCATGGCCGCATAGTTGATGCGCGGTGCGCTGCCGTTTTGGTTGATTTTGTTGGACGCGGGAGCGTCGAGTGTAGGGGTTGCCATGGGAACTCCGTGATTATTTTCCGTGATTATTTAATGCGTGAACATGTGATGCGTCTCTTCCTAAAGAGGAGTGAGCACGCCCGCGTGCGAACGGTGCGTGCGAGACGAGAGAATCTTTATGAGCCAAGCTGGCCTATCTGCGCCGAATGACCTTTAATCTCGCGGCTCCACAGGTAGTGGTACATGGGCGCAAATCCCACCCGTTCAAAAAACGCCTGTGCGTCGCAATTAAAGGCCCAGGTTGCCAGCGTAACCGTCGAGATGTCAAACTCTTGCATCAGCATTTTTGCCGCCGCCACCAGCCGTGCGCCGTGACCGCGTCCTCGATGGGCTGGATTTACCACAAGCTGCTGAATGTGAATTTGCTCTTGTGCGTACATCAGCGGCGTCTCGGCACGGTCGCGGATCTCGATATAGATGTAGCCGACAATTTCATCATCCTCCTCCGCCACGAAAAAAATTTGGTCAAGGTCTGCCATTAATTCTGCCACCGTACTTGGCGAAAAGGCTTCAATGCTGGGTGGCTTGAAAAGGTTCGGGTGAGCGGCCGTGTGAATCTCGTGCACAAACATGTGCAGACGAGAAACCTCGACGGCATCGTCTGCTGCGGCACGCCGCACGCCGCTGGGCGTGTTTTGGGCATTCACGATTTACGATTCTCCACCGCCCGCCGCATCACCTCGACCGGCGGCTCCTCACCCGTCCACAGCGCAAAGGCCAGCGCCCCCTGCCAAACCAGCATCCCCAACCCATTGATCGCGCGCGCGCCGTCGGCCTCGGCTTTTTGCAGCAGACGCGTCTTTCGTGGATTATACACCAGATCGTAGACAATCTGCTCACGTCGAAACGACACGCCCTCGACCCACGGCAAGCCTTCCAGGTTGGGCGACATCCCCAGCGATGTGCAGTTTACCACCAGGTCAACATCGTCCGCGCTCTGTTCCACCTGACCCGGAAACGTGCCAGCCTCTATCCTGACTACACGAAAACTAGGTTGCATCGTCTCAACCAGCTCCGCTGCTTTGGACAAGGTCCGATTCAGCACCCCAATCCCCGCGCACCCCGCCTCCGCCAGCCCGTACACCACCGCCCGCGCCGAGCCGCCCGCGCCAATCACCAGCGCACGCCGCCCCGCCAGCTCGACGCTGTGCTCGCGCAGGTCGGCGATGAAGCCGCGCGCGTCGGTATTGTCGCCCAGCAGCGAGCCATCTTCCTCCACCCGAATCGTGTTGACCGCGCCAATGGTGCGCGCCGCGTCGGTCAGCGTCGCATCGGGGATATCCTGGAGGCACTCCAGCACCGCCTGCTTGTGCGGCACGGTGACGTTGATGCCGCGCAGCCCCAGCGCCCGCACGCCGCGCACCGCGTCGCCCACCCGCCCCGGCTCGACCGGCAGCGGCACGTAGCGCCAGTCCAGCCCGAGCGCGTCGAAGGCCGCGTTGTGCATGGCCGGGCTGACGCTGTGGCCCACGGGCTGGCCGATCAGGCCGACGAGTTGTGTTTTGGAGGTGATTGGGTGTGCCATGATAATTGTATTGGGGTGGTCAAAAGCGTCACCGGCACGCGCCGCTTGTCTCTTCGTCTTCCCCGTTTGGTGTGGCGCGTGCCGGTGACGCGGCTGCTCGCATTATAGCCGCGCTTCGGGTATAACTACAAGCAAAATTTCACTCACCTGGAGAATCCCAATGACCTCGCCCACCCAAACCCTGCGCCACATCGTCCTCTTCCAGTTCCGCGACGACGCCTCCGACGCCGACATCCGGCGCGTTGTCGACGCCTTCTGCGCCCTGCCGCGGCAGATCGATCTGATCCGCGACTTCGAGTGGGGCGTCAACAACAGCCCCGAAGGCATCAACGACGGCTTCACCCACTGCTTCCTGCTCACCTTTGCTAGCGAAGCCGACCGCGACGCCTACCTGCCACACCCGGCGCATCATGCATTTGGCAAACTGCTGGAGCCGGTGAAGGAGCGCGTGCTGGTGGTCGATTATTGGGTCAGCGAGTAAAAACCAATGAATAGTTTCCAAATCAACAGCATTGGGGCAGACGATGAGGAGATGCTCCAACTTGGATTCAAGATTTCCAGCAATGCTCATACCACAACGGTCACCGATTGGCTTTACCCCGACAGCTTACTCAACTTTGCCCAAGACCTGCAGAAGTTTCCTCAAAACATTGAGCACGAGGTTAAATTCGAGATCGGTGGAAAAGATGCTATCTACTACGTCTATATGCTATTTCGGATATTTGTATTCAACCGGCGAGGTCACGCAGTCTTTGAAGTTGAAACTATACAGAATTTAATCGTACCCTTCAGCGCAAGCGCTCACTTTTTCATCCTTTGTGAGCCTGCCACTATCAACCAATTAGGCAAAGCGTTGACCAATTGGATTCAGAATCCTGATTCGAGCTTCAGCTTCTCTTGGACAGACTGGCACGATAGATAATCACCCCACCTCCAGCTCCGCTCCCAACGCCTGCAGCGTCACCTCGAAGCCCGGAAAGCTGTCCGCCGTGACCTCCGCGCCGTGAACGACCGTCGTGCCGCGCGCAACCAGCCCAGCAATCGTCATTGCCATCGCCAGCCGGTGGTCGCCGTGGCTCTCGACGGGCGCGCCCCGCAGCGGCGAGGGGCCGTTGACGATAAAGCCGTCGCTTGTCGGCTCGATTTGGGCGCCCATCTTGCGCAGCTCGCTCACCGTGGTCGCAATGCGGTCGGTCTCCTTGACGCGCAGCTCGCCCGCGTCGCGCACCACCGTGCGGCCCGCGGCCTGCGTGGCGGCCACGGCCAGCACCGGCAATTCGTCAATCATCGTGACCATCTCGCGCCCGCCCAGCTCCGCGCCGCGCAGCTCCGCCGTGCGCACCTCAATGTCCGCCACCGGCTCGCCGCCCTGCTCGCGCTTGTTTGTCAAATTGATGTTGGCCCCCATCTCGACCAGCGCGTCGATCAACCCCGTGCGCGTGCGGTTGACGCCGACGCCGCGCAACGTCACGCGGCTGCCCGGCACAATCGAGGCGGCGACGAGCAAAAAGGCGGCGGACGACGCATCGCCCGGCACGGTTAAATCCAGCGGCGAGAGCGGCTGGCTGGGTCGCTCGCTGGAAATTGTATTGCCGTAAGATTCCACCGGTGCGCCCATCGATTTGAGCATGCGCTCCGTGTGGTCGCGCGTCGGCCCCGGCTCGCGCACCACCGTCAGCCCCTTGGCGTAAAGCCCCGCCAGCAAGATACAGCTCTTGACCTGGGCACTCGCCACCGGCAAATCGTACTCGACGCCGCGCAGCTTGGTGGGCGCAATACCGAGCGGCGCAAAGTCGCCCCCCTGCCGACCGATAATCTGCGCGCCCATGCCGCGCAACGGTCGCACGATGCGGCCCATCGGTCGGCGGCGGATTTGCTCCGTGCCGGAGAGAAAGCTCGTAAAGCTCTGCCCGGCCAGCAGGCCAGTCAGCAGCCGCATGGTCGTGCCGGAGTTGTCGCAGCTCAGCACGCCGCCCGGCTCCTGCAAGCCGTCGATGCCGCGCCCGTGGACGATCAGTTCGGTCGGCGAGGGCTGATCAATTTGAATGCCCAGGTCGCGCATGATGCCGACGGTGGCGAGGCAGTCCGCGCCGTTGAGGAAGTGCTGGATGCGGCTCTCGCCTTCGGCCAGCGCAGCGAACATGACGGCGCGGTGCGAGATGGATTTGTCGCCGGGGATGGTGCAGTCGCCGGTGAGGGAGGAGGTGGGGTGGATGGTGATTTGGGTCATTTTAATGGTCAATGGTCGACGGTGAATTGTCAATGGTCAACTGGGTCAATTTTGCTTCTTCTGATTAGCTTTGGCGGTTTGAATGCTGGCATTGATGATGCGGCTGAGTTCGCCGCATTCGTCGGACAAGCCTTGGGCTTGCTGAGGCGTCAGCATTTCGCTGCGCATCACGATTTTGAGCCAAACGTCCGATTCGTTGAGTTCTTTTAGACAGACGCCGAGCTTGTGAATAAAATCGCGGCGCTTTCGGCACCGCGCGCTTCCGCGTAGTTTGGTGCCGGTGCGGAACCGCTGTGCAGAAGCTGCCCGCGCACGTGACGGCCTGCAGGCTTGTCCGGCAGCTCAGCGCGAAGCCGCAAAACCCGCACTGCAAATTCAATTAGCCGTTCCAAAATGTCGTCACCCTTCGCCACAATGTTCTCCTTCGTTTGATGACTTCAGAATTTGATGCTTACAAATCGACAATGATTTTCGCCTCATTCGCCACCCTCGCGATCAACCCCCATTGACCATTGCCAATCCACCGTTGATCATTGACTATTGCCCACTCTGCCGCCACCGTTCCCGTATTTGCCGCGACTTTCTCAACTTCCGCTTCAGCACCTCTTCGTCGCCTGCCGCAATCAATTCCCGCAACCCACAAAGCTCTGCAATCATCCAATCCACCTGCTCGATTACCGGCTCCCGGTTCGTCGACAAAATATCCAGGAACATCTGCGTATCGCTTGCCGCCACGCGACTCGTATCGCGGAAGCCGCCCGCCGCCAGCGACCAGACCAGCTCGTCCGCTGCACCCGTTTTAGCCACGGCGTGGACGAGCGCACTCGCCACCAGGAAGGGCAGGTGGCTGATGCTGGCGACCAGCCGATCGTGTCGCGCCGCCTCCAGCACGAGCGGGCGCGCGCCGGCCGCTTCGGCCAGTTCGGTAGCCAGGGCGAGTGCCCCATCGCTCGTACGCTCCAGCGGCGAAAGCACCCACGGCGCGTCGCGATACAAATGGGGCTCGGCGGCGGTGAAGCCAGATCTCTCCTTGCCCGTCATGGGATGTCCACCCACGGGATGCACGCCAGCGGGCAAGTCGGCCATTGCCCGGCAGATCTCGGCTTTGGTGCTGCCCATGTCCAGCACGAGCGTGCCGGGCCAGAGCAGCGGGCCGATCTCGCGCAGCAGCGAGATAATCGTGCGCACCGGTGTCGCCAGCACGACGATATCCGCGCCGAGCACGCCGGTGTGCAGATCGTCCGTCGCCAGATCGACGGCGCCGCTAAAGAACGCATTCAGCACGGTATCGGCCCGCTGCGCCACGCCACGCACCTCGCGGCAGAGCTCGCCCCGCGTCAAATCCATGCACAAGCTCGCGCCCATCAAGCCGAGGCCGACAACGGTGACGCGGCAGTCGGAGAGAGATTTCATCATAATTTCGGATTTTGGATTTACGATTTACGAATGGCGGCAGTGCGACATCGACTCGTAAATCGCAAATCAAAAATCGTAAATGCTACACGCAGCGCCCCACCGCCTCCGCAATCGTGCCAACCTCGCGCATCAGCTTGCCAAATGCCTCAAAGGTCAAGCTCTGCGCACCGTCGCTCCAGGCTTTGATCGGCTGCGGATGCACTTCGATCATCAGCGCATCGGCCCCGGCTGCGACGGCGGCGCGGGCAATGGGCGTGACAAAGGCCGCTTTGCCCGTTCCGTGCGCCGGATCGGCGACGACGGGCAGGTGCGTTGTCTGCTTGAGCACGGGAATGGCGTTGATGTCAAAGGTGTTGCGCGTGGCCGTTTCGTAAGTGCGGATGCCGCGCTCGCAGAGCATCACGTTCATGTTGCCGCCGCTGAGCACGTACTCGGCGCTCATCAGCAATTCCTCCACCGTGCCCGAAATGCCGCGCTTGAGAAAGACCGGCTTGTTCGCCGTGCCCAGCGCCTTGAGCAGCGAATAGTTCTGGGCGTTGCGCGCGCCGATCTGCAAGATATCGGCGTACTCGCAGACCAGCTCCAGGTCGTCCGTGCTCATCACCTCGGTGATAATCGCCAGCCCCGTCTGCTCGCGCGCCTCGGCCATGTACTTCAGCCCCTCCTCGCCCAAGCCCTGAAAGCTGTAGGGCGACGAGCGCGGTTTAAAGGCCCCGCCGCGCAGAACCGTTGCGCCCGCTTCCCGGACGGCGTGCGCCGTCTCCAAAATCTGCTCGCGGCTCTCGACGCTGCACGGCCCCGCCATCACCACGATTTTCTGGCCGCCGATTTGAACGCCGTTGGCGTTGATCACGGTGTCTTTGCCCGTGAAGTTGCGGCTCGCCATCTTGTACGGCTCCATCACCTGCATCGTCTTCTCGACGCCCTCCATCGCATCAAAGGCGCGCTTGGCCAGCAGATGCTCGTCCGCGCCGATGATGCCGATAATCGTGCGCGCCTCGCCCCGGCTCAAATGCACCTTGTACCCCTGCTCCTCCACCCGGTTCACCACGGCTTCGACCTGCTCGCGGGGAGCGCCTTGTTGCATGACGATGATCATAATCTTCTCCTAAAAATTTGTGACATTTGTGGCAAAAGATTGAAGATTGCAAGACGCCGTTGACTTCTAATCTTCAATCTTTAATCTTTAATTAACCGCTTCCAGCTCCGCCAGCTCGATCTCCACCTCCACCGGCGCTTCCCCAATCCAGCGATCCACGGCCACGGCAACGCGGCGCAGCTCGTGCATGAGCTTGGTGAAGGTGGCCATGTCGAGCGTTTGCTCACCGTCGCTCCACGCTTCGTCCGGCGCGGGATGAACCTCGAGGATCAGCGCGTCCGCCCCGGCAGCAACGGCGGCTTTCGCCATGGCGGGCACGAGCGCGCGCTTGCCGGTGCCGTGCGACGGATCGGCGACGACGGGCAGGTGCGAGGTCTGCTTAAGCACGGGCACGGCGTTCAAATCGAAGGTGTTGCGCGTGGCGGTTTCGTAAGTGCGGATGCCGCGCTCGCAGAGCAGCACGTTCATATTGCCGTTGGAGGCGATGTACTCGGCGCACATCAGCAATTCCTTGATCGTGCCCGAAATGCCGCGCTTGAGCATCACCGGCTTCTGCGTCTTGCCCACGGCGTGCAGCAGGCCGTAGTTCTGCATGTTGCGCGCGCCGATCTGCAAAATGTCCGCGTACTCGGCCACCATCGGCAGCGTCTCCACGGTCATCACCTCGGTGATAATCGGCAGGCCGGTCTGCTCGCGCGCCTCGGCGAGATACTCCAGCCCCTTCAGCCCCCAGCCCTGGAAGTCGTAGGGCGAGGTGCGTGGCTTAAAGGCCCCGCCGCGCAGAATCTTCGCGCCTGCCTTCTTGACCGCGTGCGCCGTCTCCAAAATCTGCTCGCGGCTCTCCACCGAGCACGGCCCCGCCATCACGATGATTTCGTCGCCGCCAATGCAGAGCTGGCCGTTCGCGATGTCGACACAGGTGTTCTCCGGCTGCGCGGCGCGGTTGACAAGCTTGTGCGATTCCTGGATGCGCACCGTCTTCTGCACGCCGTTAATGGCGGAAAAGGTGTCGCGGGTGATCTGGGTTAGGTCGCCAACGAGGGCGATTACGGTGCGGTTCTGGCCGTAAATGGGGTGCGTGTTCACGCCCATCTGCTCGGCTTTGCGCAGGACGGCGGCAATTTCAGCGGCGGTGGCTTCGGGTTTCATGACGACGATCATGGGAGGCTCCTTTGGGAGAGTAAAGAATAAAGAAAGATTGAAGATTGAAGATTGGGTATTTGATATTGAATTTCGAGTGACCGATGTTGAACGGTAGGTCACGTATGCTTCGCTATGTGACGTTTGTTGATTTACTGACTTCGCTACGGATCAATTGAGTTCGTTGACTGCGCTTGTCACCTTGTGGATATTGTCACCCTGCGGAGCAAAGGTGAGCTACATTAAATTTGCAGCAGTTCCACCTGCCCGTTCACGCGCTCATCCACGCGCTCGGCGGCGGGGTAGCTGCCCAGCAGCTTGACAAATGCCGCTTTGCTCAGCAACGCGACCAGCGCATCACGGGCCCCCTCGTCCAAATAGTGCGCCTCAAAATCTACATAAAAGACGTAGTGCCACAGTCGATTGCGTCGCGGGCGGCTCTCGATCTTCGTCAGGTTGATGCCGCGTTCGGCAAAGTCGCGCAGGGCGTTGTAGAGCGCGCCGGGCACTTCGGGCACGGCAAAGACGAGCGACGTTTTGGCGGGCTGTGCATGTGGCGCGTTGCCCTTGCCGACTACAAAAAAGCGCGTAAAGTTTTGCTGCAAATCCTGCACGCTTTCGGCCACGATTTCGAGCTCGTAGTGCTTGGCAGCAAGCCGGCTGGCGATGGCGCCGGTGTTGGCTTCGGGGTTGGCCGCCAGGTCTTTGGCGCTGCCCGCCGTGTCGTACCAGGGCACGGCGACGAGGCCGCGCTCGTTGAGAAAGCCCTCGCACTGGGCCAGCGCCTGGGGGTGGCTGCGCACGTGCGTAAGCCCATTGCCTTGGCCCGGCAACGCAAGCAGATGGTGCTGCACGCGCAGCAAAATTTCGCCGTGCACTTTAAGATCGTGCTCCAGCAGCAGATCAAACGCCTTGTTGATGCTGCCCGCCGTGGAATTTTCCACCGGCACCGCGCCAAAGTCCGCCCGGCTGCGGTCCACCGCATCGAAGACGTGCTCAAACGTGCGACAGGGCAGCGACGTGATCGAGTCGCCAAAGTGCTGGTGCGCGGCCTCCTCGGAATAAGCACCAAGTTCGCCTTGAAAAGCAACTGTGGTCATGGGGATAGTCCTTGATCTCTTGGGTTAACAATCTCATCGTGCTGGGTGGTGGGTGATGCGTGGTGGGTGATGCGTGGTGCGTGGTGCGTGAACTGGTATTTGGTCTTGGATGCAGCAAATTATCAACCGAGCAAGACAGTCAATCAGTACACGCACTACGCACCACGCACCACACCCTCCATCTGTTCCTCGATCCACCGGTTCAACTCCTCCAGTTCGCTTGCCGACAACACCACCGAATTATCCGGCCGCAGCGTCTTCGCCTCGTGCAGGTAGGCGTGCTGGATTTCATGCTGCGCCTTCTCCGTGTTCCAGTGGAGCAGAATGCGCACGCACTTGCGCAGGCTGCCCGGCACGTTGATTTCGTGGGCGCAGAGCAGGGGCACGTCGAGCCAGCCGAGCTGCCGCGCCGCCGTCGCCGGGAAGGCCGATGTGAGATCGGTGGTGGTGGTAAAGGTCGCGCTGGCGATGTGGGTGGAATCGATGCCGTTGAGCCGGATCATCAGCGCCAGCAGCTCGCGCGTGGCCCGCAGAATAATTTCCGGCTCGTCGGCGGAGACGGTGGTCGCCCCGCGCACGCCTCGACAAATCATGGTTTGTCCTTGGTTGCTAGTCGTTGGTTGTCGGTTGTTGGTTGCTGGTCGTCGGTCATCGGTCATCGGTTCGAAAAACCCCACAAAAAAAGAGCGTGAAGCTTTGCGCTCCACGCTCTGGTTGACCCTTCTGCTTGCTCAATCAAGCAGCCGTCGTCAGCCTTCCCGCGCGGAACGCACCGGTAAACCAAAAATAGAAATAGGCCCAATAAAAAGAAAACCCGCGCCAGCTTTGGCGCAGGTTGGCAAGCAGCACGAAGAGCCCGTCTTGCAAAGAGCGGGCCGTCAACGGCTGAAGATGAGGCTGGGTTAGCGGTTGCACAAGGAGCTGCTTGTTAAAATTGGCTTGCTGCAAGGTTAGCTTGCTGCAAGATTGACTTGCTGCCGACAACAGTATCACGACGCACTAACTCTGTCAACCCCCGAAAAATTTCAATTTTCAATTTCAACTATTTCTCCCCCTCGACAGATGCCCACCTATCGTGTACAATCTGTTGTTACCGCTAACTGTTGTCAACAATAATTTATCAACTACAGGAAAACTGCCTTTGTCCAGCCCACAATCCTTTGACGAATCCACCGCCATCGAGCGCGAGGCCATTCGGCGCGACGATGGTGGCTTGGTCTTAACCGAACGGCCCACCGAGCGCGCCATTCTCGTTGGTGCTGAACTCAAATCCCACCCCGGTCTGCTGCCGCTCGAAGATTCGCTGGCGGAGCTGGCGCTGCTCGCCGATACGGCCAGCGTCGACGTGATCGGCGAAATCACCCAGCGCCTGGATTCGCCCCACCCGGCCACGCTGATCGGCTCCGGTAAGCTCGTCGAGCTGCACGACATGGTGGACGGGCTGGGCGCGAGCGCCGTGATTTTTGACGACGAGCTGTCGCCGCGCCAGCAGCGCGAAATCGAGAAGGTGCTGGGGCAGGAGATCAAGGTCATCGACCGCACGGCGCTGATCCTGGACATTTTCGCCCAGCACGCCCGCACACGCGAGGGCGCAGTCCAGGTGGAGCTGGCGCAGTACGAATACAGGCTGCCGCGCCTGACGCGGGCGTGGACCCACTTGGCGCGCCAGGCGGGCGGGCGCGCGGGCGGGGCGACGGGTGGCGTTGGCGTGCGCGGCCCCGGCGAGACGCAGCTCGAGGTCGACCGCCGCGAGATTGGGCGGCGCATTGCCACGCTCAAGCGTCAGCTCGAAGATATTTCCAAGCACCGCGACAACTACCGTCGCCAGCGGCGCAAGGCCGCCATGCCGCTGATTGCTTTGGTTGGCTACACGAATGCGGGCAAGTCAACCACGCTCAACGCCATCAGCGATGCGGGGGTGCTGGCCCAGGATCAGCTCTTCGCCACGCTCGATCCGACGACGCGGCGCGTCGACCTGCCGAGCGGCAAGACGGCGCTCTTTACCGACACGGTCGGCTTTATCCAAAAGCTGCCGACGCAGCTGGTTGCGTCGTTCCGCGCCACGCTGGAGGAGGTGAATGAGGCGACGGTGCTGATGCACGTCGTCGATGCGTCACACCCGAATATGGACGAACAGGTCGCCGCCGTGGAGGAGGTGCTGGAGGAGCTGGGCGCGGGCGACAAGCTGGTGATTACCGCGCTCAACAAGGTCGACCGGCTGAATTTGGACGATCCCGACGCACGTTACAGGCTGGATGCAGCGCTGGCCGAATACCCCAACGCCGTTGCCTTTAGCGCGCTCCGCGGCCAGTGCGTCGACGAGCTGCTGGGCAAGCTCGACGAGGTGCTCTACGCCCAGATGGCCCCGGTCGACGTGCTGCTGCCCTACGCCCACGGTGATCTGGTGGCGCAGTTCCACGAGCACGGCATCATCGACGAGGAGGAGCATTTGGCCGAGGGCACGCACATCCGGGGGCGGCTGCCGGTGTCGATGGCGGGGCAGTTTGTCGAGTATTGGGCAGGGTGACCCCATCTCCTCGGTTAGGGTTCGCAAAAGGCTGATGGCTCGTAGCCCCTTCCCCGCTAGCGAGGAAGGGGTTATGTTTTGGTGGCTGTGATGATACCGACGGCCACTCCGTTGATCGTGCGTTCATCTACGCTAATGGCGAAGCCGACCCCGGCCAATCGTTCCTCAACCGAATCGAGCCTCGCTTTGCTGGGCGCGCCGTAAAACAGCGGCAGCCGCCGCGCCAGCCGTTGATTTTCCAGCCGCGTCCACAAGCCCACTATGACTAATCGACCGCCCGGTCGCAGCACGCGGACGCATTCGGCGAGCGTGGCGGGATGCAAAATATACGGGGCGGGAAAGGTCGAGAGAATGGCGTCGATGCTGGCGTCGGCGAGGGGGATGGCGAGGGCGCTGGCTTGGAGGCGGGGCACATCAGATGTGCTGAGCCGCTGCGAGCGCAGCCGACGGTCGGTGACGCGCTGCATGGCCGTCGAGAGTTCGAGGCCGATAATCGTCTTTGGTTGGGCAACGTCGCGCCGGGCCATTTCGGCGAGCAGCGCGCCCGTGCCAAAGCCGAGCTCGAGCACGCGCGCTTCGTCGCCCGTCAGCTCGTCAAGCGCGAGCCGTCGCCAGCGCGCCCACTGCCCCGCGCTCACGAGCCAGGCGACGAGGTCGTAGGCCGGGGCGAGCTCGTGGTAGAGCCGCTGGCAGGCCCAGGCGTAGAGGGTGTTCCAGAGGTTCACTAGTGGATTTACCGCTAAGCCAGTTGGGCAATCCGCCAAATCGAGTTGGCTTGTGCGGCCATCCAGCGCTGGCGCTGTGCAATTTGTTCCGCCGCCCATTCGTTGTTGTGCAGCGCAATTTGGCGAGTAATTTCAAATTCGCTCTCTCCGTACACTTCACGCTTGACTTGGTACGGCTTGTTGCCCAATCCTCTATTGAGTTTATCTTCAAGCAGCGTCATGTTGCCGAGCCGGTAAACAAACTGCTCGGCTTGTGAATCTGGAAAGTGCTCCCATCCTTCGTTGGGGTTCCCAGGTAGGACGTGCTCGATTGTGTATTTTTGACTGTTGAAATCGTAGTCACGCGCCGTTAGCTGTTGCTCTAACTTGAACAAGATGTAGCGAACCAAACGTCGATTTCTGCTGCTGCTTGTCGTACGCATTTGTTTTTCGGCGAATGCATTGCGGAAGCGCTCATCGGAAATGTAGATTGGGCGCAGCGCTTGCAGCGTGCCGTGCAAGCTGCTGAGCTTTCCTTCCGCCACGCTTCTGGCAACGGCGCTGTAGACGCGCTCCTGCTCACCGGGTGCTAAACTGCCTATTGCGTTGTAGCGAAAAGAAATAATTGAACACGCGCGCAGCACGGCCGTGAAATCTGCTGTTGAGAGCATTCTGTAAGCTGTAAGCAGAAGGGGGTAAGGCTGTCTGACGTTAAAAACACGAAGTTCTCTGATATATTTTCTCTGTTCTTCCGTCCACAAAGAATCTTCTGGTAGCGACAGCGCCGCAAAAACTGCTGCATCTCCTTCGAGATCACGCAGCAGTTGAAAAACTTGCTGTTTGTTCTGTACAGAATTGCGAATTGCTTTAAATAGCTCCGACTGTCGGACAAATTTCTGTCTGCTGTTCCAGTAGACCCGCAAAAAACTAGGAAATTTTTCACTGCCAAGTTGCCCAATGATGTTTTCCCAACGCTGCTCCAACTTATCAATTTCAGATTCGTGCGATCCCTCGCGGCTAATAACCGAAAACAGGTAATTCTTCAATAAATCAGTGGAAGAGAGCCGTACACCACGCGAATTTAGCGTCTCGAATACTTTGAATGCATTTAGCTCATCCGTCACCGTGGTAACTGTGAAAAAGAGCCTATCTGCGAATACATCGATCAACCTGGCAAGTTCCGCGCCATCTGAGTTGCGAGCATAATGTTTGCGAACAGTCGCATCAAACCATTCAAATGCTTTGCGGAGCAGGTGCTCAGAAGACTTTAGATTTCGCTTTGGTAGACGCTCAAGCGGCACTAGATAATCTTGGTAGTAGGCATCGTTATTACGGTTTAACGTTAATTTGGACGTGGGAATCAACGTCACCGGATCTAAAAATCCAATGTAGGAATTTCGCAGCTGTATCAATCGTTGCTGATTATTGGCCGTGTCAACTCCCGAATCAATCAAGCGTTGGATATTCTTTAGTACAGCTAAAATTAATAGGCTCAATGTGGTAATTCTTTGCTGGCCGTCAATAATCTCAAAAATGCGATTGTTTGACGTCTGCAAGACCAAATAGCCCATGTAGTGCGCTGGCTCTTCACCAAATGGCGCAACGCCCATTATATCTTGCCAAAGGTCGTCCCACTTTTCCTCCGTCCAGCTGTAATCACGCTGAAAACGCGGCACGGCATAAGTTAAACCATTGCCCAATAGCTGACGGAAAGTTTGGTTAGAAGTATTAAAATTAATCACGGACAAAGGTTGCATGAAATATCCTGTGTCAAGTTGCTTTTATCCAACTAATCAAGGGCGTCAGTATACTCTTCGCCTTGGCTTTCGTCAAAGCGCATCCTTAAATCACTGTTGATTCACCATGCCCCGCACCCTCACCAGCGCAGCCAATTCACACGTTAAAGAAACGCTCAAGCTCGCCAAGCGGCGCACCCGCGACGAGCGGCGACAGACCGTTGTCGAGGGCGCGCGGGAGTGCAGCCGGGCGCTGGTGGCGGGCATCGTGCCGGATGAGGCGTACGTCTGCTGGCAGGTGGTGACGGAGCCGGAGGCAATTCAAGCCCTCCAATGGCTACGCGAATTGGATGCCGAGTGCAAGCTGACGCTCTTTGAGGTGACGCCGGAAATTTTTGCCCGGCTGGCCTACCGCAGCGACAGCGGCGGTTTGCTGCTGGTGATTCCCTACGTTGACCGCGAGCTCGACGAATTGCTGCCGCCCGAGCTTGACCATGCCCCCTTTCTTGTCGTCGTCGAGGATGCCGAGAAGCCGGGCAATCTCGGCGCGATTCTACGCACGGCGGATGCGGCGGGCGTGGACGGGGTGATCGTCTGTGCGAGCGATGCGCGGTCGAGCGGGACGGATGTGCACAATCCCAACGTGGTGCGCGCCAGCTTGGGCACGCTCTTTCACGTGCCGGTGGCCCAGACCACATCGGCCCAAGCGCTGGCTTGGCTACGCGAACAAGAAGTTCAGCTCGTGGCCGCGACGCCCCACGCGCAGCAGCTTTATACAAAAACAGATTTACGCGGCCCCGTTGCCGTGGTGATGGGCAGCGAAGCGGACGGCCTCGGTCCGCTCTGGCTGGGGAACTCAGACGTGACGACCGTCGTCATCCCCATGCGCGGCATCGCGGACAGCCTGAACCTGTCCACCTCGACGGCGCTGCTGCTGTACGAAGTACTGCGGCAGCGGAGTAACTCTTCGACAAACCCTCGACAATTGTAAAGCCCCTGCCCGAATTTTTCTTCCTCCTACTCTAAAATACATAGTGAAGCAATTCACAATAGCGGCCACCGCAACGACGCGCTGGCTCTTTTTAGATAAAGGATGGGACTCCATGAATCGCAACTATCGAACCAACGTTTCCAACGTGCTGGTGATCGGCTCCGGCGGGGCCGGGATGCGTGCGGCGATTGCGGCGCACCAGGCGGGCAGCGAGGTCGTGATGGTGGGCAAGCGGCCGCCGCGCGATGCACACACGGTGCTGGCCGCGGGCGGCATCAACGCTGCGCTCGGCACGGTTGACCCCGAAGACTCGTGGCAGCAGCACTTTGCCGACACCTATCACGAGGGCTACGCGCTGCCCGACCCGCGCACGGTCGAGATCATGACGCGGGAAGCGCCTGCCGCCGTGCTCGAGCTGGCCGAGTGGGGCTGCCCCTTTGCGCGCACGGAAGATGGCGAGCTGGACCAGCGCTACTTTGGTGCCCACACCTATCGCCGCACCTGCTACGCCGGCGACTACACGGGCCGCGCCATGCTCTACACGCTGGCGGACAAGGTCGAAGAGCTGGCGATTCCGATGCACGAGGGGCAGTACGTTTCGCATCTGCTCGTGCACCGGGATGACAGCGATCAAAACAGTGACGAGCGCATCTGCTTTGGCGCGCTCGCCTTTGACATTCAGTCCGGTATGCGCACGGTTTACCTGGCCGACGCCGTCGTGCTGGCGGCGGGCGGGCACACGCGCATCTGGCGCAAGAGTTCGTCGCGCCGCGATGAGAACACGGGCGACGGGATGCACCTGGCTTTGCAGGCGGGCTGCGAGCTGGCGGACATGGAGCTGGTGCAGTTTCACCCCACGGGCATGGTCTTCCCGGAGGACATGGCCGGGACGCTGGTGACGGAGGCCGTGCGCGGCGAGGGCGGTCGCTTGCTCAACAGCGAGGGCGAACGCTTTATGACTCACTATGACGCGGAGCGCATGGAGCTGTCCACGCGCGACCGGGTGGCGCTGGCCAACTACACCGAAATCGAGGAGGGGCGCGGCTCCGAGCACGGCGGCGTCTACCTCGACATCAGCCACCGCGACAAGGAGTACATTATCGAGAAGCTGCCGCGCATGTACCGCCAGTTTTTGGAGACGCAGATGCTTGATATCTCCAAGGAGCCGATGGAGGTTGCGCCCACGGCCCACTACTCGATGGGCGGCATCGTCGTCGAGCCAGAGACGCACGCCACGAGCGTGACGGGGCTCTACGCGGCGGGCGAGGCGACGAGTGGACTGCACGGCGCGAATCGGCTGGGCGGCAATTCGCTGGTGGAGACGCTGGTGTTTGGTCGGCGCGCGGGCGAGGCAGCGGCGGAGCGCTCGCAGAACATCGAACTGCAGTACCGCTCCAAGCAGGCGATCCGGGCCGCGATGGACGACTTGGACAACCTGACCAAAGAGGGCGACGAACTGGCTCGCCCGCTGCAGCGCGCCGTGCGCAACATGATGTGGCGGGGCTGCGGCGTGGTGCGCAGCGGCGAGAAGCTGGAGCAGGCGCTGCGCGAGATCGAGCAAATTCAGGAAGCGGCAAAGGATGTCGACGTGCGCCCCTCGTCCGAGGGCTACCGCGATTTGGCGCTCGCGCTCGACCTGCGCGGCTCGCTCGCTTCGGCGGAGGCGACGGTGCGCGCGGCGCTGGAACGTCGCGAAAGCCGCGGCGCCCACCAGCGCACGGATTACCCGGAGCTGGAGCCGGAAGGCCGCTACAACACGGTCATCAAGCTCAACAGCGACGGCGAGCAGATCATCTGGCGCGCGCCGGTTCACGCCGTGCCCGAGTATCTGCAAAGCTGGATCGAAGGGTATGAGGACTTGCAGGTCGAGGGGCGGCTGTTGGAGTAAGGTGGAGAATAGTAATTGGTAACCGGGGATTGGTAACTGGGTTGGTGGGGTACGTTGCGTCTGAAGGTTTGTGCAACCAGCGCAACGTACTCACAGCCTCCAATTACCAACTGCCGGTTACCAACCGACTCACCAGCTAAACTTATGGAGAACCCAATGGCTTTCACACAAGATATGACCGGCAAAACCTGCGTCGTTACCGGCGCGAATTCGGGGATCGGCAAAGAGACGTGCAAGGCGCTGGCGCAGATGGGCGCACAGGTGGTGATGGCCTGCCGCAGTCGGG
Source organism: Caldilineaceae bacterium (assembly GCA_965213535.1). GTDB lineage: Bacteria > Chloroflexota > Anaerolineae > Caldilineales > Caldilineaceae > JBCCFC01. The sequence goes on along the minus strand of OZ243888.1, from coordinate 1,678,231 downwards.
AGCGCGGCGAGGCGGCGCGTCAAGAGATTATGGCTGCCAGCGGCAGCGACAAGGTCGACTTGATGCTGGTGGACCTTTCCTCGATGAGCGATATTCGACGCTTTGCCAGCGAGTACAAGGCGACCTACGACCGGCTCGACGTGCTCAACAACAACGCGGGCGCTGTTTTTAGCGAACGCCGCGAGAGCGTCGACGGGCTAGAGATGACCTTTGCGCTGGATCACCTCGGCTACTTCCTGCCGACCATGCTGCTGCTGGACATGATCAAGGCCAGCGGCACGCCGGAAGACAAAGCGCGAATTGTCAACGTTTCATCTGGCGCGCATACAACCGGCAATCTCAATTTTGACGATCTACAGAAGAAGCAGAAATACGGCAGCTTCAAGGCCTACGGCGACGCCAAGCTCTGCAACGTACTTTTCACCTACGAGTTGTCCCGTCAGTTGGAGGTAGAGGACGCGCCGGTGACGGTCAATGCGCTGCATCCCGGCTTTGTCAACACGGGCTTTGGCAGCGGCAATGGCTTTTTGATGAACGCGCTGCTCTTCGTCACCAAGCCGATGCAGATTTCTTCGGAGCGGGGCGCGCAGACGTCAATTTACCTCTGCACGTCGCCCGAAGTTGAGGATGCGACGGGTGGCTACTTTGCCAAATCGCAGGCCAAGAAATCGTCGCCCCGCTCGTATGACGAAGAGACGCAGCGTCGGCTGTGGCAGGTGAGCGAGGAGCTGACGGGGCTGCGCGAAGCGGCAAGCGTCTGACCTTGCCGGACATAAAATTCGAGTAAACGACGGTGGCAGTGTACAATCTTCCTGGAAGCTGAATTTTCTGCAGCGAGCTCGCAAAGCCAGCTTTTCGGGAAGATTTTTGTCTATCTACTCTGCAATTTGAGCACCAATCCATGAACATTTCCCTTTTCACGCTTATCTACGCCCTGCTTATAATCGCGGGCGGCGTCATCGGCTATCTCACCGCCAAAAGCCGTGCCTCGCTAATTGCGGGCTTGGCGAGCGGCGCGGTGCTGCTGCTGGCGTGGTATCTGTTTAACGTGAGCTTTACGCTGGCGCTGATCATCGGTCTTGTGGTCGCTGTGGCGTTGACGGTCGTTTTTGTGCGGCGGTATCAAGCGACCCGGAAAATCATGCCCAGCGGCATGATGGCGGGGCTGAGCGCGCTGATGACGATTTTATATGTGGTGAGCTTCTTTTTGGGCACGACGGCTTAGCGCTTGGATTAGCGGGTGATGAGGCGTGGAATGGCCCCTACCGCTGTTTTGCACCCGCTGGGTTATACTAATCGGAACAGACGTTCGCCACGGCGCTTGTCAGCGCGTCGGAGCTGGGTGATGTGAATCGTTTTCCTGTCCTTTGACGGGTTGTGGCGCTCGTGCTAAACTTTTACCCCAATTCCCATTAGTCTGTATATAGCTGTTACCCGATAAGCAGAGTGCTTTTTTAGCTTTTAGCAATAGGTTTTACTATGAATTCCAAACGAATGCGCAGCGGGTTGATTTACGTGCTGTTGCTGGTGGCGCTGGGTGCATTTTTATACACCACGCTCTTCTCCAACGGCCAGGACGCCGCGCAAGAAGAATCAATCGGCGAGGTTATCCAGGCGATTCGTGCAGGGCGCGTCGACGAAATTGCCGTGCGCGACGACCGCGTTACCGTGACGCTCAGCAACGGCGACACGCTGGCTTCGCGCAAGGAACAAAGTGTTGGCATCATCGAAACGCTGCAAAATCTAGGCGTCACACAGAGCGAGCTCAACTCGGTCGGCAGCATTATCGTGACCGATCCGCCCTGGTGGGCCAACTGGAGTGGCGTGCTGCTGATGTTGCTGCCGCTGTTGATTTTGGGCGTCTTCTTCTTCTTTATTCTGCGGCAGGCCCAGGGTGCGGGCAACCAGGCCTTTAGCTTTGGCAAAAGCAAGGCTCGCCTGTTTACCGGCGACCGCCCAACCGTCACCTTTGACGACGTAGCGGGCAACGACGAGGCCAAGCAGGAGCTGCAGGAGGTGGTCGAGTTTCTCAAGGAGCCGCAGAAGTTTGCGGCCCTCGGCGCGCGCATCCCCAAGGGCGTGCTGCTCGTCGGCCCCCCCGGCACGGGCAAGACGCTGATGGCCAAGGCCGTTTCCGGCGAGGCGGGCGTCCCCTTCTTCTCGATTTCCGGCTCGGAATTTGTCGAGATGTTTGTTGGCGTCGGTGCTTCCCGCGTGCGTGACCTCTTCGAGCAGGCCAAGAAAAATTCGCCCTGCATCATCTTTATCGACGAGATCGACGCCGTTGGTCGCCATCGCGGCGCGGGCTTGGGTGGCTCGCACGACGAGCGCGAGCAGACGCTCAACCAGATTCTGGTTGAGATGGACGGCTTTGGCACGGACACCAACGTGATTCTCGTGGCGGCCACCAACCGACCGGACATTTTGGACCCGGCGCTGCTGCGCCCCGGTCGCTTTGACAGGCGGGTAACGATGGACGCGCCGGACATGAAGGGCCGCCGCGCCATTTTGGATGTACACGTGCGCGGCAAGCCGCTGGCGCCAGATATGGATCTGGACACAATTGCCAAGCTCACGCCCGGCTTCTCCGGTGCGGACATTGAGAACATGGTCAACGAAGGGGCAATTTTGGCCGCGCGGCGCGACAAGCGCTCCATCGGCATGGATGAGCTGCAGGAGGCGATTGACCGCGTAAGCATGGGGCCGGAGCGCCGCAGCCGCTTGGTCACGCAAAAGGAGAAGGAAGTCAAGGCCTATCACGAAGCGGGCCACGGTGTGATGTTCCACGTGCTGCCCAACCACGACCCCGTGCATAAGATTACGATTATTCCGCGCGGGCAGGCCGGGGGCTACGCCCAGTGGCTACCGCAGGAGGAGACCAATCTGCGCACCAAAGAGTATCTGCGCGATCAGTTGGCCGCCCTGCTCGGCGGGCGCGTGGCCGAAGAGATCAAGTACAATGACATGACCAACGGCGCGGCCAACGACTTGGAGCGCGTCACCAACTTGGCGCGCGCAATGATCACACAGTTGGGCATGAGCAAGAAGCTCGGCCCCATCCAGTACGGCCAGCGCGACGAGATGGTCTTTCTGGGCCGCGAAATCAACGAGCAGCGCAACTACAGCGACAAGGTGGCGCAGCAGATTGACGCCGAGGTGCGCGCGCTGGTGGACGAAGCCTACGAGCGCTGCCACACGATGCTGCGCGAGAACTGGTCGCGGCTGGAGGACGTGGTTCAGGCGCTGTTTGAGTTTGAGATGCTGGACGCCAAAGAGTTCGAGGCGATCATGAACGGCGAGGATCCGTTTGAGCAGCGTCGCGCCGAGGGGCTGGGCGTCTTTGACCATCCCGCGCCGCAGCCGGACACGCAGCGCGACAAGCGCCGACCGGACGACCAGAAGGACAGCGGCCTCGATCTCGGCGGCACGCTACCCGCGCCGGCATAGATGCTTGCCAGCTGCCACCACAATCTAACATCGTCAATAGAGGGGCATGGAAATCCATGCCCCTCGTGCTAAATGTCGAGCACAGCACAGCATGAGCAATCTTCCACCACTACACAACCCACCCGGCACCAACGGCTACAGCAATGGCCACAACGGCCACAATGGCCATCGCGGCACATCGCCCAACGGCTTGCCCAGCCTCTCTGGGCAGCCCGCCAACCAAGCGTCCCAGCCGATACACCAGGCTGCCGCCACGCCACGCACCGAATTCCCCACGCACCTGCCGCGCACGGCTTCGATGCGCACGTGGCTCTATCACCTGTCGCGGCGGCAGACGGGCGGCGTGCCCACGCTGCGCTGGCTGCTGCTGCCGATTGTTTTGCTGGCCCTCTTTTGGGGGGCGGGCTGGTTGCCCGGCCGCTGGTGGGGGATGGGGCTCTCGCTGCTGGTGCTGGCAACGCTGGTCACCGTGGTGCAGCGGTGGCGGCAGCGTGATTTTGTCCGGTTCGTTCCCGGCCCGGTTGTGCCGACCGAAGCGAGCGACTCCTTCGCTCCGCCGCTCGCACCTCCCCTTGCGCCGGAGGCAAAGCTGCCCGTCTACGTAACGGGACACTTTGCCGTGGAGGAGAAGCGCAGCCGCTTTACGGCCATGCCCGGCTTTTACCGCACCTTTTCCACGCGCGAGCACGCGCTGCTCTGCCGGCTCAAAGAGTCGCCCTTTTTGGGCGTAAGCCGCTGGCCCGACGAAGATTTTGGCATGTGGTACATCTTTCTCGCACCCAAAGACATTGCCCGCGTTGAGACGGGTCACCTCCACTTTGATGGCCAGCCGCGCGTCAGCCTGGCCGTGCAGCACCGCATCGATGTGCCCAAGCGCGGCTTCCGCTCCGGCACGCGCTCCGTCCTCCAAACCGTCTACATCACCCCTTGCGATGGCTCCGACCTCGCTCCCATCCTTGCCGACCTTCTCCACGACCGCCCGCCCGTTCAAGCCAGCGGCGCTGCTTTTGATTTTGTCTCGGTCGAATCCGAAGCGGCTTAGTCAAGGCAATTCCAGTTGACCACAGCCAAACGTTAACAAATCGGTAACGCGCATTTAACCTCCAGCGGTAACGATAGTGGAGATGATAACGGTGACGCGTCGGGAATGTCCCGCGCGCCGAAATCAACCCAAGGAGGTTACCCATGCAATTCCGTTTATTGAGCACGCTTGTCCTGCTCGGCTTGACCCTGCTGCTAACGCTGCACCCACCGCTGGCGCTGGCGCAGGACGATGACGCAAATGAGGAGGCCCAGGCAGCTACCCCCACGCTGCTGACCGACCCGTTTTTGCAGCTGCCCACCGAAGACGGCGTCCACGTCGTTTGGTTCACCGAATTTGCAGGCAGCGACCACGTCGTGACCTTTGGTGAGACTTTGGATCGGACTGTTACCGCTGAGACGCTCAAGATGAGCCGCACGGCGGAAGACGAGCAGTCGTTTGTCGGCGAGCCGATGGAGAATGAAGCGGGTGAGCGCGTCCCTGCCTACGAAGAATTTACCCCGCGCGACGTTTGGCGTCACGAGGCGATGGTTGGTGGGCTGACGGCGGGCGAACGCGTGCCGTACTTTATCACCAGCGTGGCCGACGATGGCACGGAAATCACGAGCGAGGAATTTACGCTTCAGCCGCTGCCGCAACCGGGCCAGCCGCTCAAAATTTTGCTCACCAGCGACCACCAGCTCAAGGAGATGACGCCCGCCAACCTGCAGATGGTCGAGCAGACGGTTGAGCAAGCTGGGGGCAGGGTGGATGCGGTCTTTTTTGCGGGCGATTTGGTCAACATTCCGGACCGCGCTTCGGAGTGGTTCGACGACAACCGCGGCTTTGCCTTTTTTTCCGGCCTTCAGGGCAACGCCAGCTACGCCCTCGAACGTACCGCCGAGCGCGACGACATCACCTATACCACTGAACGCACCTACACCGGCGGCGAGATTATCCAGCACGCGCCGCTCTTCCCCGCTACGGGCAACCACGAGGTGATGGGCCGCTACATCCCCGGCAATAATTTGGGCACGCAGTACAATGATCCGCAGCCGCGCGATGTTGCTGCCGCCCGCTACGAGCAGATCGCCGATCTGGTAAATCCCGACGGCGATGAGGCCATTCGCGAGCAGTGGATTCGGGATAACTCGTACAACACAATTACCTATGAAGAGCTGTTCACCCTGCCCGGAGATTCGCCCGGCGGTGAGACGTACTACGCCATGCAATATGGCGACGTTTACCTGATCGGCCTCTACGCGACGCGCATCTGGCGCACGCCCAGCCTCAACGATGACGCGCGCGGCAAGTACCGCGAGCCGGAGAGCACGCTCAACCAGCCGGACAACTGGGGCTACGGTGATTTTCTTTTTGAGGACTTGGGCGTGGACAGCGAGCAGCACGCATGGCTCGTGGAGCAGATGGAGAGCGAAGCGTTCCAGAATTCGCCGTACAAAGTGGTGCTCATGCACCAGGCAGCCCACGGCGTCGGCGACAACTACAACCCGGTTTTTGTCGACCCCGTGCAGATCATCGACCGCGACGAGAACGGCCGCATCAGCGCCGTGCGCTACGAATATCCCATTGAGGACGACATCATTATCAACGACATCCAGCCGCTCTTTGAGCAGCACGGCATTGACCTTGTCCATTCGGGCCACTCGCACGTCTGGTTTCGGATGGCGCAGGCAGGTGTCAACTACATGGAAACGTCCAACGTGGGCAACAACTACGGCTGCTACATCGAGGGCTATGCCGAGCGCGGCAATGTGCCCAACGACGAGCGCTACGCCGCCGCGAACTACGTCGCCACGGGTGACCCCCACGGCCTGGAGCCCATTATGCCCACCGAATTCGCCCCCATGCAGGACGAGGCGGGCAACGAGTTGCCCTGCATCGCCAGCAACGACATGACGGCCTTCACGATCTTCGATACCGCCGACGGAACCCTCAGCAGCTACGTCTTCGACGTAACCGATCCCCAATCCGAGCCGCAGCTGTTTGACCAGTTCTCGCTAAACGAAGAGTAGCATCGTCCCGTCCGCGAGGCGTGTGGCTTAATACAACAGCTGGACCCCAACGCGCGCTTTTCGTTCAGTTCACCAAAGCAGATAATTTGTAGCGAAGCGCCCTTTGCCTGTGCAAAGGGCGCTTGCTTTTCCACGGCGCATATCCATCCTGCTGCCAGCAGCCGAGCTACGCAAACACTGTTGTAATCTTCGGCATAGACTTGTGGCACAGATTGCGCTACGTTGTTGCAACAGTCAAAATCAGCGTTCGCTGTCGAAAACTAAAAGGAGTACCATGACCTACACACACACCAATCGCCTCGCCGCCGAGACCTCGCCCTACCTGCTCCAGCACGCACACAACCCCGTGGACTGGCATCCGTGGGGTGAAGAGGCATTAAACAAGGCAAAGGCAGAGGACAAGCCAATTTTCCTCAGCGTGGGCTACAGCGCCTGCCACTGGTGTCACGTGATGGAGCGCGAGAGCTTTGAGAATGAACAGACCGCCGCGCTGATGAACGAACACTTCGTCAACATTAAAGTCGACCGCGAGGAGCGGCCCGACATTGATGCCATCTACATGGACGCCGTGCAGACGATGACGGGCCAGGGCGGCTGGCCCATGAGCGTCTTCCTCACGCCCGACGGCCAGCCCTTCTACGGCGGCACGTATTTTCCGCCGGAGCCGCGCTACGGGATGCCAAGTTTTTCACAATTGCTCCATTCCGTCGCCGAGGCCTACGGCGAGCGGCGCGACCAGATCGACGAGCAGGCCGGTCGGCTGACACAGGCGCTGGATCGGCTGGGCAACCTAAGCACGCAAAGCAGCGACTTGAGCACGGCCACCCTCGACGAGGCGCTGATGCGGCTCAAGCAGGTTTTCGACGACGAAGAGGGCGGCTTTGGCTCGCAGCCCAAATTTCCACAGCCGATGACGCTCGACTTCGCGCTGACCCAGCACAAGCGCACCGGCGATCCGGAGGCGCTCTTTATGGCGGAGCTGACGCTGGAAAAGATGGCCCACGGCGGCATCTACGACCAGCTCGGCGGCGGCTTTGCCCGCTACAGCGTTGATTCGATTTGGCTCACCCCCCACTTCGAGAAGATGCTCTACGACAACGCCCAGCTTTTGCGGACTTACCTGCACGCGTGGCAAGTCACGGGGCGCGACCTGTACAAGCGCGTGATCGACGAGACGATTGATTACGTGCTGCGCGAGATGACGAGCGAATCGGGCGGCTTTTTCAGCGCACAGGATGCGGACAGCGAGGGCGTCGAGGGCAAATTTTTTGTGTGGACGCCGGACGAAATCGAGGCGGTGATTGGCGAGGACGCGGCCAAGCTGTTCAGCGCGCGCTACGGCGTCACGCCGACGGGGAATTTTGAGGGCAAGACCATTCTCAACATTTTCCGCTCGGTGGATGAGGTGGCGCGGAGGGTTGGCAAGACGGACAAGGAGGTCGAGCGTTCGCTGGCGGAGAGTCGGCAGAAGCTGTTCGAGGCGCGCGAGTCCCGCGTCAAGCCGGGGCTGGACAACAAGGTGCTGACCGAGTGGAACGGGCTGATGATCCATGCGCTGGCCGAGTGCGGCGCGGTGTTGGGTCGCGGGGATGCGCTGGCGGCGGCAGAGAAGGCGGCGAATTTTGTGCTGGCGGAGATGAGCCAGGCGGATGGGAAGCTGTATCGGACGTGGAGTGGGAGAACCCCTCCCCAGCCCTCCCCCGGTGGGGGAGGGGGCCGTTGGTTGGAAGGGGAAGATGAGGGAGAGAACGATCCACACAACGAAATAGACGAGGGATCAGCCCCTCCCCCCACCGGGGGGAGGCCGGGAGGGGGTTCTGCCCATCTCAACGCCTATCTCGAAGATTACGCCGCCTTTACCCGCTCGCTGATCGCGCTCTACGAAACCACCTTTGACCTGCGCTGGCTCGCCGAAGCCAGCCGCCTGGCGCGCGTGATGATCGAGCAGTTTCACGACGAAGCCAACGGCGGCTTCTTCCAAACGGGGCGCGACCACGAGACGCTCGTCGTGCGGCGCAAGGACTTTATCGACAACGCGATTCCCAGCGGCAACTCGCTGGCGGCGGAAGGGCTGCTGCGGCTGGCGAAGCTGACGGGCAACGACGAGTACCGCAAGCTCTCCCTCCAGGTGCTGATGCTGATGCAGGAGGCCATGTCGCAGCAGCCGACGGGCTTTGGTCGGCTGCTCGGCGTGCTCGATGCCGCACTTGCGCCCAGCCAGGAAGTCGCGCTGGTGGGCGATCCGGCAGATGAGTCGACGCAGGCGCTGCTGGCCGGGGTGCGCGCTCGCTACCTGCCGCACACGGTGGTCGCGCTGAAGGAGCCGGGGGCCGAGTCGATGCTGCCGCTGCTGGAGGGGCGCACGTTGGTCGATGGCCAGGCGGCGGCCTACGTGTGCGAAAATTTTGCCTGTCGGCTACCGGTGACGGAGGTGGAGGAGTTGGGAGCGTTGCTGTAACGTAAAGCGCTGCTTCGACCCTTGCAAAGCGGCGCTTTACGTTACAGCATCTCGCGCGGTCGATACTGCAGCGCCTCGGCTAGATGATTCGCCTCAATCGCCTCTACGCCCGCCAAATCCGCGATCGTGCGGGCGAGCTTGAGCGTGCGGTGGTAGGCGCGCGCGCTCAAGTTCATCTGGCGCACGGCGGCGCGCAAGAGGCTGCGGCCCGCGTCGTCGATCTCGCAGAAGCGCTGCACCTCGGCGGGGCCCATGTCGCCGTTGACGAGCACGTTGGGCTTGCCCAGCTTGGCAAAGCGGGCGGCCTGTCGGACCCGCGTCTGCTCGACGCGCTGGCGAATCGTCGCCGACGGTTCGCCGCCCTCCAGCCCGGTCAGCTTCTCGAAGGGGACGCGCGCCACTTCGAGGTGGATATCGATGCGATCCATGAGCGGGCCGGAGATGCGCTTTTGGTAGCGCTGCACCGCGCCCATCGAGCAGGTACACTCCTGGCGCGAATCGCCGTAGTAGCCGCAAGGGCAGGGGTTCATGGCGGCGACCATCACAAAATTAGCGGGGAAGGTCAGCGAGCCGCTGGCGCGGCTGATGGTAATGACGCGATCTTCGAGGGGCTGGCGCAGCGTTTCGAGGTTGCGCGTGCCAAATTCAGGAAGCTCATCCAGAAAGAGCAGGCCGCGATGCGCCAGCGAAATTTCACCGGGCGAAGGCCACCTGCCGCCGCCGACCAGCCCGGCGTGGCTGATCGTGTGGTGGGGCGCGCGAAAGGGACGCGTGCGCACCAGCGGCTCGTCGCCCTCCAGCGCGTTGGCAACGGAGTAGATGCGGGTGATATCCATGGCTTCGCCGAGCGTGAGGCGCGGCAGAATCGAAGGCAGCGCGCGGGCCAGCAAGGTCTTGCCCGCGCCGGGTGGCCCCTTGAGCAGGACGTTGTGTGCGCCAGCGCAGGCGATTTCCAGCGCCCGCTTCACCGATTCTTGCCCCTTGACGTCGGAAAAGTCGACGGGGAATGAATCCTCCGGCTCGTCGTCGAATGAGAAGTCGTTGATGTAGCGCTCGATGGGCTGCTCGCCGCTAAGGTGTTTAACAAGCGCGGCCAGCGACTCGACGGGGTAGACTTCCACATCTTCGACCAGCGCCGCTTCGGGCGCATCGACGGCGGGGACGAAGAGCCGCGAGAAGCCCGCGCCGCGCGCCGCCGTCGCCATGGGCAGCGCGCCGCTGATGTGGCGCACGCTGCCGTCCAGCCCCAGCTCGCCGACGACGAGCGCGCCCTCGAGCGTATCGCTAAAGATGGCTTCGACGGGAAGCTGGCGGGCGGCGGCGAGCAAGCCGAGGGCAATGGGCAAATCGTAGGCGGGACCTTCCTTGCGCACGTCGGCGGGGGCGAGATTGATCGTGAGGCGGTGTTGGGGAAAGAAGAAGCCGCTGTTGGTGACGGCGGCGCGCACCCGCTCGCCGCTCTCGCGCACGGCCGCATCGGGCAGGCCGACGACCGTTGTCTTCTCCAGCCCGCTGGCAATGTCGACTTCGACGTGAATGGGTGCGGCGTCGAGGCCGACGACGGCGCAGCTGTGGACGGTGGCGAGCATGGGCAGTTCCCTGTGGTGAGCGATGAATGACGGCAGTGGTGCGGCCATCCTACCACGTGGGGTGCTGCGTTTGTTCGGGCAAACGTTGTAAATTTTTGGGGAGAGGGAAAGTCAAATAGCGGAGGAGAAAAGAAAGGCCACGAACTGCACGAATTGAAGTCGAACGACCAAAACCTGTGTAATTCGTGGCAAAGACTTCCTAACTAAAGCGCTCCTCGTCCCACGGTTCGCCGCGCATGTGGTAGCCCGCTCTCTCCCAAAAGCCGGGGCGATCTTCGGCCATAAATTCGAGTCCGCGAATCCACTTGGCGCTCTTCCAGAAGTAGTACTTGGGCACGAGCATCCGCAGCGGGTAGCCGTGCTCGATGTCGAGCGGCTGGCCGTCGTAGCGGTAGGCGAGCATCGTGTCGTCGTCGTCGAGCACGTCCAGCGCGATGTTGGTGGTAAAGTTGTTCTCGGCGTGCACCATCACGTGCGTCGCCTCAGGCTTGACGCCAACGTGCTGAACAAAGTCGCGCCAGGGGATGCCCGTCCACGTCGTGTCCAATTTGCTCCAGCGGGTGACGCAGTGGATGTCCACCGTTTGCGTCTTGGCGGGCATGGTCCTAATCTCGTCCCAGGAGAAGGTCTTTTCTTCGTCGACTAGGCCGAAAATGCGAAAGTCCCAGCGGTCAAGCAGGGCGTGGCGGGGGGTTTCGCCGTAGTGGAGCACGGGAAAGCGCTCGGTAACAAACTGACCGGGCGGCACGCGCGGGTTCTCATCTTGCTCCGGCACGTTGGTGACGCGCTTGAGGCGGTCGACTTTGCGGGTGGGGTTCTCATAACGCATGGTGGGGTCTCCTTGAGGACGCGGTGGATGGCTCGCTTCTGCCTCTAATTATAGGCAGTTGACGCCTCATTTTTGTGTGAGCGTTCATGCAGTTGACAACTCTACACGTTGTGAATACACTCCCTGCATGAACATTCACGACAGCGGTTACAAGCGGCTTCTCAGCAACCGCACCATCTTCCGTCAGCTTGTAGAGACCTTTGTCGAAGCGCCGTGGGTCGAGCGACTGGATTTTGAGCGGGCCGAACGGGTGGACAAATCTTACGTCTCCGATCATTACAAGGAGACCGAGAGCGATATCCTCTATCGCGTGCCCATTACGCAACCGGACGGTAGCACGGGTGAGATGTTGATCTACGTGCTGATCGAGTTCCAGTCAACCGTGCAGCGCTTCATGGCGGTGCGCGTGCTCAACTACGTGAGCAGCATCTACATGGACTACGTGCGCGACCGTTCGGGCGAAGGCCTCGACGCGCTACCTGCCGTTTTGCCGATTGTGTTGTACAATGGCGATGCGAAGTGGACGGCGACCGAGCATCTGTCGGAGCTAATCTCAGACGACCCGCCGCTGGAGGAGTACGCCATTGAGTTTAAGTATCTCAAGCTGGCCGAGAACGAGTTCACGCTCAATCAACTATTGGGAGTGCGCAACATCATCTCCACCCTCTTCCTGGTAGAGGCGCACTACGATCTCAACCTGCTCAACACGGAACTGCTCCAGCTCTATGATGAGGAAGCGGACCGGGAAGCGCTAAACCTATTCCTCAACTGGTTTCGGCAGTTGGCGCTGCACGGGCGCATCAACGAGGCGGAGTATGGGTCGCTGGCACAGGCGATTGAAGACAAAGAGGAGGTACAAAGCATGTTGCTAACCGCACTGGAACGCGAACGTGAGCAGATACGGCAAGAAAGCTTTGCCGAAGGCATCGAGCGGGGCATCGAGCGGGGCATCGAGCGGGGCATCGAGCGGGGCATCGAGCAGAATCGTATAGATACGGCACGCGCCATGTACGAGCGCGGCTTTAACGCGGCCACCATCGCCGACGTAATGGGCTTGACTGTCGAACAGGTGGCCGAACTGCTCAGTGGCGATAGTGGATAGGCTCAATCCAAAACTGTTGCACGCAGCGGGGTTTCTCGCCGTCGAAGCCCCTCAAACATTAAACTTCACCTGCGACTTTCATACGATCTGCTCCTTTACACAGATATTGGCCGCATAAGCCGTCGAAACAACGTATGCGCAGCTTGCGCAACTGCGCAAAATAATATACTGTATTCCCAGTCTGCCACTGACTTCCACGCTGTCCTCTCCACAGACCTTCACATCCGTTTTTCTCAATTTTATAGTTCTACAGGAGACGTTCAATGAAGAGACCTCTTTTCGCCCTGCTAGCGATTGTGGCGCTAACGCTGTCCAGCGTTTCGCCGCTGCTCGCCCAAGAAGGGGAGCCATCGAGTGGGCCAATCTACCTGCCGCTCGTCGCTGCCACTGATGACGACGACGGCGGCGGTACGGTTCCGCCCTCCCCCGACGAAGAAACGCTGGAGACCGGCTCGCTCGATGTCGAAATCTCGGCGGATCGCGTGAACCGCAGCCGCATCGGCGATATTTCCGGTGCCGACCGCATCACGGCGCTCGATTTCAACGCCGCGCAGCTCGACGCCATGCGTCTGGATGAAGCGGGCATTGTCCCCTCCAAGCTCCAAGGCAGCTTCCTTTCCGCCCGCGGCCCGCAACGCGTGATCATCAACCTGGCGGCTGATCCGCTGGCCGTGGTCTCCGCTAATGGCGTCAGCGCCAGCGATGCCAATGCGCAATCCGTGATCGACGCGCAAGCAGCGACGATTGCCGTTCAGCAGGCAAGCGTCCTGGATTTGGCCAGCTCGCTGGATGCCAACGTCGAAGTGCTCGGCCAAGTTTCCAAGGCGCTCAACGCCGTCATGCTCAACGTGGACGCTTCGGCGCTCGCGCAGCTTGCCGCCGATCCCAACGTCCTCTCCATCCGCTACATCCAAGATTACACCTACGATCTGGAAGAGACCGTTCCCTACATCGGCGCGACGGCGGTGCAGGAGAGCGGCTTTGACGGCACGGGCGTCAGCGTCGCCGTGCTCGACAGCGGCATCGACTACACGCACGCCAACCTCGGCGGCGAAGGTACGCTCGAAGCCTACACCGCGGCCTACACCGACGTAGTCGCGCTGGATGGCCTCTTCCCCACGGAAAAAGTCGTGGCTGGCTTTGACTTTGTGGGCGAGACGTGGCCGGAGACGGGCGAGCGCCCCGACCCCGACCCCATTGATTTTGAAGGGCACGGCACACACGTGGCCGACATCATCGGCGGCGTCAACGGCGTGGCCCCGGGTGTGGATTTGCACGCGGTCAAGGTCTGCTCGGCCATTGCGTCGAGCTGCTCCGGCGTGGCGCTGACGCTGGCCATGGATTACGTGATTGACCCCAACGCCGACGGCGACTTTAGCGACGCCGTGGATGTCGTCAACATGTCGCTCGGTTCGCCCTACGGCCAGGCCTTTGACGACGATCTGTCGCAGGCCGTGGAGAACGTTGCCCTGCTGGGTGTGCTGACTGTCGCCTCGGCAGGTAACAGCGCGGACAAGCCCTACATCACCGGCTCGCCCGCCGCCGCGCCGAGCGCCCTCTCCGTGGCGCAGACGCAGGTTCCCTCGGCCATCCAGGCCGTGATGCAGGTCGTTGCCCCCGAAGCGGTGGCCAGCGACTACGAAGCCGTCTTTCAGCCCTGGTCCGTCCCGCTGACGGAGACCATCGAAGGGCCGGTCGTCTACGGCGACGGCAACGGCGGCAACCTCAACGGCTGTGCGCCGTTCGAGGCAGACCTGACCGGCTTTATCGTGCTGGTGAACCGCGGTGACTGCAACTTCACGCTCAAGGCAGCCAACATTACGCTGGCCGGTGGCGAACTGGGGCTGATTGGCCTCGTGGATGCCAGCGAGCCCTTTGCCGGCGGCGACGGCGGCGATACGCCCATCGACATCCCCGTCTACATGATCAGCCAGGCCGCCGCCGACGCGCTCCGGGCGGGCCTGCCCGAAACGGTTGTCCGCTTTGACCCAGCCCTCGGCATTCCGCTGGTTGGCTCAATGGTTGGCTCCTCCTCGCGCGGCCCCTCGATGCAGTACAACAGCCTGATCAAGCCCGAAATTGGCGCGCCCGGCGCTTCGATTTCGGCGGTTGCCGGCAGCGGCGACGGCGTTGATCCCTTTGGCGGTACCTCCGGCGCAGCCCCCATGGTGGCTGGCTCGGCGGCGCTGCTGATTCAAGCCTACCCCGACCGCCTGCCCGTGGAGATCAAGAACGTGTTGATCAATACGGCGGAGACGGACATCAAGAGCCGCATTCGCCTGGGTGAGCCAGTGCCGGACACGGCGGAGATCACCCGCATCGGCGGCGGCGAGGTGCGCGTCGATCACGCGCTGGACGCCACGGCTTCGGCCTGGGACAACGACACGCTCAACGCGGCCCTCTCGCTTGGCTTTGATGACTTTACGACCCGCTTCGACACCGTGACGCGCACCATTCTCGTGCGCAACTACTCGAACAGCGGGCAGCAGTTTACGATTGAGCCCCAGTTCCGCAGCGAGCTGGACAAAGAGCGCGACGCCGTGCGCATCCGCACGCGCAGCCAAATCTTCGTGCCCGCCAACAGCAGCCGCACCTTTGATGTGGAGTTCCAGGTCGTCTCCGTCAACCTGCCGGAGTGGACGCTAAACTCCGGCGCCAATGGAGACAACGGCGAACTGCTGACGGACCTCGAATTCGACGGTTGGATTTACCTGCGCTCGGGCGAGAACGACATCCACCTGCCGTGGCACATCCTGCCGCGCCGGGGCAGCCGCGTCCGCGCCTTTGATCGCGGCGACTTTATTCGCCTCGTCAACTACGGCCTGGGCG
Source organism: Caldilineaceae bacterium (assembly GCA_965213535.1). GTDB lineage: Bacteria > Chloroflexota > Anaerolineae > Caldilineales > Caldilineaceae > JBCCFC01. Next base: position 1,662,923 of record OZ243888.1, on the reverse strand, counting down.
AAGCGCGCGTGGAAACCTACTCGCTGATTGCCTCCAGCGGCAACCTGCCCGAAGGTGATCCCGGTACGCAAAGCCCGCAGCCGGACTTCCGCTACGTCGGCTACGCCACCTTCCCCGTGCCCGCTGGCTTCTGCGGCCCCACCGATTCCTTTGTGATGACCTTCGCCGTCAACTCCTGGGAGCGCACCACGCACGCCAACGCGCCCGCCTCCTACGAGTTTGATCTCGACGTGAACCGGGACGGCACCTTTGACTACGCCGTCTTCAACTTCCCGCTCGGCTTCGCCTTCGACGACGGTCGCAACGTGACCTACGTGCAGGACCTGGTCACGGGCGAATCCACGGCTTTCTTCTTCACCGACCACATTATGAACAGCGCCAACAACGTGCTGATCTTCTGTGGCGACCAGATTGGGCTGGACATCTCGGCGGCGGGTCAGCCGATTGACATGCAGGGCTTTGCCGTTGATCTCTACTTCGGCGACGGCGGAGCCTTTGGCGGCGGCTCCGTCACGGACGAGACCGAGCTGTTGACGATTGCCCCGCTGGGCGAGCGCTATCTCGGCCTCTTCGAGGATGGCGGCATCGGCGCAACCACGCTTCCCTACCGCGATAGCGACAACCTCACCATCATTGACACCGGCTCCACCGTCAACAGCAGCGAAAGCGGCCTGTTGATTCTGTTCCAGGGCGGCGCCGAGGAAGGCGAAGAGGCAGCGGTGATTCGGATTCAGCCGTAGGGCGAACGTCAAAACGTTCCCAAGTGACCGTCACGGCCCCACACCATCCAGCTCAACCCGCATGGCTGGGGCCGTGATTATCACCTTTCCTCACCCATAGACAAGTTTGATTAAAGTTCGACCAGTCGACCAAAAAGCCCGCGGATTTAAAAATCCGCGGGCTTTTTTAGATATATCTTTTTAGTATCCAACTGTCCATTGTGTTTCGCGAGAACTTCGGTTACACTTCGCCCATGAACACTACCCACCACCCCACACACGAAGCCCTGGACCGCAGCACGCATTTCCAACCAATTCTGCCCGCGGCGACTCCGCCGCTGCCGCAGCACTTGGCTACGCTTCTGCTCCAGCGCACCCGCTATCGCAACGGCATAATTGACGGCGCTGATTTTAGCGTCCTCGCCCAGGAGCTAAATACCTCGCGTGAAAACGTCGGCGTGCTCATGCGCGAACTTGTTCGCAGCAGGGCCGCGCGCGTCCGCTACCGGTGCATCGAAATCACCGACGCCGTGCAGCTTGCGCAGCGCGCCCAGCTTCCCCACATTGATTCGCTGCCGAAGCAGTAGCGACCAGTGACGGAACCGAGCAGGTGCAATAAAACGACTTGGCAGATTCGAGCCATCGTAGTCTTGTCATTCTCGCAAACGCCGGAATCCAGGCGCGATCAGCAGATGGATTCCCGTTTTCACGGGAATGACAGACTTTGATGCCTCCACAGGCCGCCGCTGCTTCTAAATGTCTATGGTAGCATCCTGATGGTAGCATCCTGACCAGCAGGCTTCAGCGCAGCACCCGCTCGTCGCCGTTGCGCCGCGTGATGCGGCGCGCGTCCAACTCCTCCAGCGCCGCTTGCGCATACTTGCGGCTCGTCCCCAGCAGATCACGCGTCTGCGCCAGCGTGATTGCTCCTGCCCGCTCCAGATAGCTTGTGACTTTGTCCGTCAGCAGGGCGAAATCCTGCGTGCGGAAAAGGACGCCGCCCATGCGCACCAGCTCGCCGCGCTCGATCAGCGAAGTCAACAGCGCTTCCTCGCCGCCCAGCAGCTTGAGCGTTTCGACTTCGCTGGGCGGCGAGAAGGGCGCTTGGGCAAAAGCCGTCAGCGTCCGCTCCGCGCGCTGCTGCTGCGCCGGGCTGTACGTCACCTCGAAATCGAGCAGCCACACCAGCTCCTCATCCAAAGCTACAGTTTGTCCGGCGTCTTCGCCAGCAGCGGCGCGCTCCAGCAGCGCGTTGAAGAGGCGCACGGGCAGCTCTCGCCCGAGCCGCTGCTGCAAGCGACTGCGCAATTCGCCGCGCGCCATGCCGCGGCGCAGCGGCTGCTGCGCGTGAAACTCGGCCAGCACCATCGATAGCGCCCGCCCCACCGCCTGCCACGCCTCGCGCGCCACCAGCGTCGACCCAGCAACCGACAGCTCGATCAGCGCATCGCTTCGGCGCAGTTCAGCCAGCGCCAACTGCGCCGTCTCGGTATCAAGCCCGCTCTGTTCGATCAGGTCGGTTTCGCTCAGGAATTGGGCGCGGGCCAGCGTTTGGAGGAGGATTTCGTCCGGCGTGCCCCGGGCTAACGTCGCCAGCCGGTCGACCGCAGCGGGGTTGAAGCGCTTCCAGCGGCGGCGCGGGTGGGCATCGAGCACAACGCCGCCGCCGAGCGTGAGGCTGGGCGAAGGCTGGCGCAGGATAAAGCGATCACCGGGTGCGAGCACGGCGGGTCGCGCGAGGCGCAGCTGGAGCCAGCCCGCCTCGCCCGGCGCCAGCGACTCCGCGCCCAGCAGCCGCACGCGCGCCGGAATTTCCGCCGCGCCGCTAAAAAAGTCTACGGCCTGGTTGTGCACCAGCGCCTTGACTGCGCCCACGCTCTCGTTAATCAGGCTGTTGTTGACGATGCGAATCGAGACGTCGACCAGCTTGGTGGGGCGCAGCGTGCCCGGCTTGGCCACCACCTCCCCCCGCGCGACTTCGTCCTTGTCCACCCCGCTCAGATTGATGGCCAGCCGGCTGCCCGGCTCAGCGCGCTCGATGGCCTGCTTGTGCGATTGCAGGCCGCGAATGCGTGCGCCGCGCCCGCTCGGCAGCAGCTCCACGGCGTCGCCCACGCAAAAATCACCGTCGCTCAGCGTACCCGTTACCACCGTGCCAAAGCCGCTGAGCGAGAAGACGCGGTCCACGGGCAGGCGCGGTCGCGCGCGGTGGCGACGCGCGGACAGCTCGCCCAGCGCCTGCGCCAGCGCAGCCTTCAACTCGTCCAGCCCCGTACCCGATTGCGCGCTAACCCGCACAATCGGCGCATCCCGCAGCGCCGTCTCCTCCAGAATTTCCGCCACGTCGAGCTCGATCAGGTCGAGCCATTCGGGATCGTCGATCTGGTCGCACTTGGTCAGCGCAACGACGCCCGTGGGCACGGCCAGCAGGTCAAGAATGGCCAGGTGCTCGCGCGTCTGCGGCATGACGCCCTCGTCGGCGGCGATGACGAGCAGCGCCGCGTCGATGCCGCCGACGCCGGCCAGCATATTTTTGATAAAGTCGATGTGGCCCGGCACATCAATGATTCCAATCGTGACGATGCCGGTGGGTTGGGGAGGAGTCTGCTGTACAGCGGGGAGATCGGCCCAGGCAAAGCCGAGATCAATGGTGAGGCCGCGGGCTTTTTCTTCGCGCAGCCTGTCGGGATCGATGCCGGAGAGGGCGCGCACCAGCGTCGATTTTCCGTGGTCGACGTGGCCCGCCGTGCCGATTACGCGCATGTGCTGAAGTGGGGAGATGGGAAGGTGGGGAAGTGGAAAGATGGGAAGAGGGGGAGGTGGGGAGGCAGAGCGCACTGCCCTCCCCATCCCTCAACTCCCCATTCGCCGGCTGAAGCTACCGCGCGCTGCCGTTGACGTGACCGTTGCGGCCGTTGCGCGCGTTGTTCGCAATCGGCGGCTCGCCGGTGGTGATGCCGGAGAGGCGCGGGGCGTTGTTGTTGGCGTAGAGCTCGGCGTTGCGCTGCTGGCGCTGCCGCTCCTCTTCGAGGCCGCGCACCGTCTCCTCGCGCTGGCGCAGGGCCTGATCCAGCCCGTCCACCCAGACTTGGGCGCTGCCGAGGAAATAGTTGCTGTAGCTTTCCTGCAGCTTCCACACCTCCTGCATCAGCCGGTCAACCACCTTGATGTCGTGGCGCAGCGGCGGGAAATTCTCCAGCACGCTCTCGTTGTACTTCTCCTGCTCGGTCCACAGATGCTCCTGGCGCAGATCATCGCGGCGGCGCTGCTTTTCAAATTCCTCGCGGAATTCGTCCATCTCGCGGCGCAGGCGCTCCTCCGAAAGGCGCTGCAATTCCTGCACCTGGCTCTGCTCGCGCAGAACCATATCCTTAAACTCCTGAATTTCGCTGACGGAGCGGCGCGCGACGTCGATCTGCTGGGCAAAGCTCTGCACGCGCTGGTGCGCCTGCGAGACGAGCGTCTTCTGCTCCTCGATCACCTCCTGCCAGCGGTTGATCACCTGCTCGCGGTCGACGACCATGACGCGGGTGCGCTCCATAAAGGCTTCCTGCTTCTCGCGCAGTTCATCCACCTGTGGGGGAACTTTCTCGGCCTCGGTAGCCGTGCGGCGCACGTCCTCCTCGACCACGCCGAGGCGACCGACCTGGGCTTCGATGCGCTTGAAAAGCTCGACCGTCTCCTGCTGGAGCTGGGCGATGCGCTTGGTGTCGCTCGTGCGCTGCTCGGCCAGGAAGGGAATTTGGCGCGTCCGCTCCTCGATCTCCTTGGCCAGCCCGCCGATCTGGTTGCGCACGCCGATGATCAACTCGGACAAGCGCTCGTCCTCCACCACGCGCACGTCCAGCGACTCCTCCAGCCGGTTGACGCGCGGCAGCTCGCGGCGCACCTCGCTGATCTCGCGGCTCAACGCTTCGCGGTCGCCCAGGCGCGAGCGCTCAATTTCGCGCTGAAATTGGACGCGCGCCTCCTCGCCGCGCTCGACGATCGAGACGAGCTCCGTCTTGGTGTTCTGAATCGCGCTGTCGACTTGGTTGAAGCGCGAGAAGTGGGCCTGGGTGTTGGCCAGCCGCCCCTCCAAATCCTGAATGCGCCGCGCCTGCTCAATCACGTCTGCGGATTGGGCCTCCAGCCGCTGCTGCAGGCGCGCAATTTCCGCGCGGTCGCGCCGGTGCTCTTCATCGAGCCAGCTTACCATCTGCGCCAGTTGTGTCACGTCCATAATGGGTTACCCTATATCTCTAAAGGCCGCGAAACGCAGGTTGCATTTGCGACTCTCTATCTCATGTTTGCATCGACCATTGTAACACATAATTTCCGCACCAGCTACGCAAGTTTTACAACATTTCAGAATCTCCCTCCTCTCGCTTGACCGACACCCAGCGCGCTGCTACAATTTTCACAGAAAGCATTTCAACGCAGGGGGCGCAAAGAGCGCAGAGGCACTTCCCCTCTTCCTCTCCGCACGCCTCTACGCCTTCTCTGCGTCTCCGAGGTGAACAGTTCAATTGACTTTTATGAAAATCGGCATCGACGCGCGGCTGATGCACCACCAGCCCGCTGGCATCAGCAAATATACCCACAACCTCGTCCACGCCCTGGCAGAGATCGACCCCCAGAACGAGTACGTGATCTTCCAGCACCGCCGCCACCGCGAGCCGGTGATCGAGCACGCGGGCTTTCAGCGCCAAACGCTCTACGCGCCGGTGCAGAGTCGGCTCGAACAGGCCATGCTGCCCCTGGAGCTCGTCCCCCAGGGGCTGGACCTGATGCACAGCACGGACTTTATCCCGCCGCTCTACGCCCGCCTGCCGCGCGTCATCACCGTGCACGATCTGGCCTTTCTGCACTGGCCCCACTTTCTGACCGAACGCAGCGCCGCCTACTACGGCCAAATCGACCGCGCGACCCAGCACGCGCGACACATTATCGTACCCAGCGAAAGCACCAAACAGGATTTGTGCGCCCAGCTCGGCGTGCGCGAAAACAAAGTCAGCGTGATCTACGAAGCGGTGGACGGCCGCTTGCAGCCCCTGCCGCTCGAAGAAACGCGCCGCGCCGTTACCCAGAAATTTCGCCTGCCCGAAACCTACATCCTCTGCGTCGGCACTGTCGAGCCGCGCAAGAATGTGGACGGGCTGCTACACGCCTTTCGCTACCTGATCGACAAATATCACCTGGACGATGTCGACCTTGCAATTGCCGGCAGCTTTGGCTGGCTATACGAAGAGACGTTGGCAACCATGCAGGCGCTCAAGCTGGATGGTCGCGCCCACTTCCTGGGCCGCATCTCGGACGATGACCTGTGGCAGCTTTACGTGGGTGCGCGCTGCCACGTACACGCGGCCCACTACGAAGGCTTTGGGCTGACGCCGCTCGAGGCCATGGCCTGCGGCACGCCCACCGTGGTTAGCAACATCAGCAGCCTGCCAGAGGTCGTCAGCGACGCTGCGCTGCTCGTCGATCCGCAAAACCACGAGGAGATCGCCGTCGCCCTACACCGCCTGCTAACGGACGATCGCCTGCACACCGAGCTGCGCCAAAAGGGTCTCGAGCGCGCCCGGCACTTTAGCTGGGAAAAGGCCGCGCGCGACACGCTGGCGGTGTACGAGCGGGCGGTGGGGTGAAGCCAAAGGGGGGACGGGGGAGAAGAACCTCCATCCCCGGCCCTTCCCCCGCGAGCAGGGGAAGGGTGACTGGTTGATGAAATGGTCGCACAGTGATTGGCTCTCTTTATTTAGCGAGCGGACGATGTCACAGAACAGTCACAGAGCCATCGAGTCAACAGAAGCCCCCTCCTTACTCGCGGGGAGGGGGTGGGGGGATGGGGTCCTTTTTGGCCCGCCATGTGGCGAGCCTCGCCGGCGACTCGTGGGTAAAGGTAAGCCCAGAGCAGGAGAGGGGAGCCGGTTCTTCTACGGTTCAAATGAAGTTTACCAGGAGCCTAAATAGCTAAGTTCCGTTGACATTTGGCAAGTGGCCCTCACCCCCGCCCCCTCTCCCCCAGTCCCTCTCCCCCGGTGGGAGAGGGGAGAGATTGGCTCCCTTCTCCCACCGGGGGAGAGGGGCTGGGGATGAGGGCGCGCTCGACTCACCTTTCAAGCCCTCTCAACAAATTGTCAACAGAACCTAATCCGAAACTCAGCAGGTTCCCCCTGCGCTTCGTCGACCCGCGTGCGGCTCGATAGGCTCACCATCCGCTAGCCACACCCTCAATGGTTGCTTCCATGCGTCTCCTCTTCATTACCCCCCAGCTGCCCCACCCGCCCCACCAGGGGACGACGCTGCGCAATTTTAACCTCATCCGCCACCTCGCCCAGCGCCACGTCATCGATCTGCTCGCCTTCCACGATCCCGCCGCCCCGCTCGAGCTGGGTCCGCTGCAGACCCTCTGCCGCCGCGTGGCCACCGTGCCGCCGCCGGGGCGCACCACCTTTGCCCGCCTGCGCGACACGCTGTCGACGCCGCTGCCGGATATGGCGCGGCGGCTCGAAAGCGCCGAGATGCACGCGCTTGTTCTCTCCTGGCTATGCGAAGAGACTTATGACATTGTTCAAGCCGAGGGCATCGAGATCGCGCAGTATGGACGACACGCGTTGACCATGCAGCCGCGCCCCGCGCTGGTTTTCGACGATCACAACTGCGAGTACCTGCTGCAGAAGCGCAACGCCTTGATGGACTCGCGGCTGCCGCGGCGTTGGCCCGCCGCGGTCTACAGCCTCGTCCAGTGGCAAAAGCTGCGCCGCTACGAAGCTCAAATCTGTCGCGCCGCCGACGCCACCCTCGCCGTCTCCCCCGCCGACGCCGACGCCCTGCGCGCCCTCGTTCCCAATCAGGATATCGCCGTCATCCCCAACGGCATCGACCTCAACCTCTACCAACCAACCACTCTCCGCTCTCCACTCCCCGCTCCCCAATCCCCCGCCCTCGTCTTTACTGGCAAAATGGACTACCGCCCCAACGTCGACGCCGTCCTTTGGTTTGCCCAAAGCGTGCTGCCTCTCATCCAGCGCGACGTGCCCGCTGTGCGCTTCCAAATTGTCGGGCGCTCCCCTCATCCCCGGCTGGATGCGCTGCGGGCCAACCCCGCCATCGAAATCACTGGCGCTGTCGACGATGTGCGCCCCTATATCTGGCGGGCCGCGGCCTATGTGATTCCGCTACGGGTGGGCGGCGGCACGCGCTTCAAGGCGCTGGAGGCCATGGCCTGCGGGCAGGCCGTCGCTAGCACAACGCTGGGCGTGGAGGGGATCGGCGTGGCGGACGGGCGCGAGCTGCTGCTGGCAGACGAGCCGCCGCGCTTGGCGGAGGCGGTGCTGCGCCTGCTGCAGTCGCGCGCGGGCGATGGGGTGTTGGTGGATGGATTGGCACGGCGGGCGCGCGCCTTTGTCGAGGCGCGCTACGGGTGGTCGCAAATTGTGCCGGGGGTGGAGGCGGTGTATGAGAAGACGTACAAGAAAGCGCGGCGGGTACAGCTTGGCAAGGAGCAGGCAGTCGAGCGGTAACGGGGCCAGCAATTATTCGCTCGCCGCCTGCTCCGGCACATCGGGCATATTGGCGCTCTCGATCATGCTCTCGTTGCTGCCCCCGGTGCTGCCCTCGGTATTGCCCCCGGTGCGGCCCTCGACCAGCGTGGAGTTCGCGGGTGTCATGGTAAAGAGATCGAAATTGCCGCTGCCGCGGCTGCGCCCAAAGGGCAGCCAGCCCGGCGCCGCCAGCATCAAAATCACCAGCGCAATAAGCGTGAGGTTGAACAGGGTCACCACCACGTTGAACAGGAGGCGGCGACCCGCTGCTGGCCGGAGCCGTCTGCGCGAGCGACGCGTTGCTCGCGCGGGCGACGCGGGGAGTTCAAGCGCGGTAGTCGGCGGTGCGGGATGGGCATCACCGTCGCTGGCGCGGTTCGGCGCTGTGATCACGGCGCTCTTGCTGGCTACGTCTGTGTGGTTGGTCGGGTGGCCGCTGCTGGGATGGCCGCTGTGGTGGCCATTTCGTCGGCTGTGAGCGCTGCCGTTTAGCGCGTGCGTCTGCCCGGCGGCGTCGGCCAGCGCCTGGGCCAAATCGCCCGCCGTGGAGAAGCGCCGCGCCGGGTCCTTGTCCAAGCCGCGCGTCAGCACGTAGGCCACGTCAAAGGGCACGTCGGGCCGCAGCGCCTCGATGGGCGCGGGCGGCTCGTCGAGGGTTTGGTGCGCCAGCGCCGCGGGGGTGGTGGCCACAAAGGGAGGACGCCCAGCCAGCAGAAAGTAGGCCAGCGCGCCGAGGCTGTAGCGGTCGATGATCGGGCCGGGCACGCTGTCGCCGCGCACCTGCTCCGGGGCGAGGAAGGCCAGCAGATCGGGCACGCCGCTGCCAGGTACGAGGCTGGCGTGCTGCGCCACAGCGGGCAACGCGATATTTGTAAGCAGCGTGTGGCCGTCATCCGTGAGAAAGACGCTGGTCGGGTTGAGTGCGCCGTGGACGACACCCTGCTCGTGCAGGTGATCCAGCGCTTCGCCCACCTGGTACACCACGCCCGCCGTCACGTCCACCGGGGCTGGCCCGCCGATGCGTTTCATACGCGCGGCCACCGTTTCGCCCTCAACCCAGCTTTGCGCAATGTAGGGGTAGCTGCCGCTGGCGTTGATTAGGTGATCGGCATCCAACACGGGCCAGATGCCGCTGTGGTGCAGGTGCATGGCGAGGCGGCCAGCCTCCACAAAGCGCTCGGTGGCGTGTCGGCCCCGCGCAAAGTCCGGCGGCAGCACGCTGAGCGCCACCTCTTGATCGGTGCGCCGGTCGATGGCGCGGAAAACGTGGGTCGCCACGCCGCGGCGCACCACGTCAAAGATATAAAATGGGCCTAGCTCTCTGCCGACCAGGTTCATAGCAGGGTCCTCGATGGTCGTTAAACCACCGGCAAGCAAGCGCGCAAAGCAGTGCTTTGCGGAATTTCGTGTTTTATCCCAATTCGCCCTCGGGCAAATCGGCGGGCAGCGGCGCGGGGCGCTCGCAGCTGCTTTCCAGCGCGATGTGCTGCCCCTGCGTCGACGACTCGTGAATCGCGCTCATAATTTCCAGCACGTGAAAGGCCATCTCGCCGCTGGCGCGGTGTGGACGGTTGTCGCGCAGCGCGTGGGCCATATCCGCCACGCCGAGGCCGCGGCTGTTCTCGGTGTAGGCTCGGCTTACCGGCATCTCTTGCCACTCCTTCTCCCCCGCCTTGAGCAACTTGACGGGCCCGCCAAAGGTGTTGGGATCCGGCAGCGAGAGCGAGCCTTCGCTGCCGTAAATCTCAATGCGCGGCAGGTTGGCGCCCCACACGTCAAACGACGTCACGATATTGACAACCGGCCCGCTGGCAAAATCCAGCGTGCCGGAGACGTATGTGGGAATCTCCACGTCGATCGTTTGACCCTGAAGCGGCCCGCTGCCGACCGTGCGCTGAGCAAAGGACATGCGTGCCGAACCAGCCACCCGCTCCACCGCACCCAGCATCGAAATCAGCGCAGTCAGATAGTATGGCCCCATATCAAACATTGGCCCGCCGCCGACTTTGTAGAAAAACTCGGGGCTGGGGTGCCAGCGCTCCGGCCCGCTGGACATCATAAACGCCGTGGCGCCCAGCGGCTCGCCAATCGCGCCCGCGTCCAGCAGGTCGCGGCAAGTTTGCAGCCCGCCCCCCAAGAAGGTATCCGGCGCACAGCCAACGCGCACGTTGTTTTTATCCGCGGCCTCCAGCAGCGTGCGCCCGTTCTTGGGCTCCAGCGCCAGCGGCTTCTCGCTGTAGACCGATTTGCCCGCTTCGACGGCCGCCGTGCTCACGTTGGCGTGCGCCGCGGGGATGGTCAAGTTGATCACGATGTCGATGTCCGGGTGGGCCAGCAGCGCCTCGGTGGAGAGCGCCTCCACGCCAAACGCTTCGGCCCGCGACAGCGCCCGCTCCATCTCCAAATCCGCACAGGCAACCATCTCCAAAATGGGAAATTTCTTGCCCGCTTCCAGGTAAATTTTGCTGATTACACCACAGCCAATGATGCCAACCTTTGCCACGGTTTACTCCTGCCTATTGATCAAGACGAACCGCAATAGGAAACGTTGCGGTATATTTTAGATATAATTCGAGAGCGCAGTCTGTCTGCCAGCAACAAAAGTTTCGTGCACCGATACAATTGACGCACAAAAGTGCGTCTTGGTTTAGGGCAAAGGAATGTGCAGCAGGCCCTCATCCCCAGCCCTTCTCCCAGGATGGGAGAAGGGAGCCAGATTCCCCTCTCCCAGTATGGGAGAGGGGCCAGGGGTGAGGGCGATATGCCAACCTAGACGCAAGCCAGCCCTACGCAATCGGCACGCCGAGCCGATCCTGCAAGTAGTCCCGGCAAATGCGCAGGCTCTGCTTTGGCGTGCTGGTGGACTTATCGATCTCGACCGTCAGCCAGCCGTCGTAGTTCATGCCGCGCAGAAAGTCGATCACCGCCGGAAAATCGACGGGGCCAAGGCCCAGCTCGCAGAAGATCGGCAGCGCTTCCGTGCCCGTAAAGGCCGTAAACTGGGACATATCCGGCGCGTCCGGCGTCACATCCTTGAGGTGCACGTAGGCGATGCGCTCGCGGTAGGTTTCCATCACCTCCACCGGGCCCATGCCCGCCTTTTGGAGATGCGCCGTGTCGGGACAAAAATACACGTAGCGCGGATCCGTCAGCTCCATGATGGCGTCGATCTCGCGCCGCGACTGGATTTCCGTGCCGAGGTGCGGGTGCACGCAGGCCTTGACGCCGAGATCAAAGCAGCGCTGGGCCGCGTCGTTGATCGTGCGCGCGGCCTCCTTGAGCGCGTCGAGCGACGTGCCCTCCGGGTCGCGCGGGCCGCCGGGGCCAAAGACAATGCGATCGGCGCCCATTTTCACAAGGAAGTGGGCCACGCGCTCGTTGTAGCTCACTACTTCATCGCGCTTGGCTGGCTCGCTAAAGCGCCCGCCGCCGTAGAGCGCCGAAAGCGTAAAGTTGTGCGCGCCCAGCAGCTCCTGAAATTCACCGATTTTGTCTTCGTATTCCAGCGCAATGTGGGTAAAGGTCTCGCAGGCTGTGTAGCCCAGCTCGGCGGCCTCCTTCAGCCCCGTCCGAAAATCCTGCCCCCAGGTGATGAGGTGGCAGGAGACGGGTGGGGCGTAAGTCATTTGATCGCTCATGGCGTGCTTTCCGAAGTGGTGGTTGATTGCCACAACCTTTGATTCATATAAATGTTGATACTTTACTACGCTTCGCCCGCTCAGGCAAGTGATTTATGGCGTAGCTGCAGGCCGCTCCACACGCCCAGTGCAGCCACCACCGCAATGCAGAGGAAGACGAAGCGGTAAGCGCCGACCACGGTTGAGCCGTCTACTACGCCGACGCGCTCCAGCCCGCTCTGCAAAAGCACGCCCACCAACGCCGAGCCGAGCACGGAGCCGCTAAAGCGCACCATGCTGTAGAGCCCCGCCGCCGCGCCCACCCCTTCGGCGGGGACGCCGCCCAGCGCGGCCCGGTGCAGCGCCGCCAGCGACAGCCCCGCCGCCAGCCCGTGCAGCATCAGCACCGCCACCACCAGCCACAGCGCCACGCTGGGCGACAGCAACGCCAGCATTCCCAACGTCACCGCTTGGCCGCCGGTTCCCAGCGCCACGGGCCAGGCGCTGCCAAAGCGGTCGGCCAGTTGGCCACCCACGCGCATGGTCAACAGCAGCATGGCGGCGTGCAGCGTCATAATCACGCCGATGCGCGAGGCGGGCAGCGCGCGCACGTCCGCCAGGTAGAGCGGGGCGAGAAAGGCGATGCTGCTCAACGCAAACATGCGCAGCGCCACGCCCAGCGACGCCCAGCGGAAGGTTCCGTTGCGAAAGATGCGCAGGCTCACGAAGGGCGTCTTTCCGCTGCGCGACTGGCGACGCTCCCACCAGCCAAAGCCCAGCGCCAGCGCCGCGGTCGCGCCCAGCAGCCGCCAATCGCGCAGCGGGGGCACGCCGGTAATCGGCTGGCTGGAAAGGTAGAAGACGCCCATCATCAGCGCGCCGCTCAGCAGGACGACGCCCGTCCAATCAAGCTGGCGCAGCAGCCTGGGCTGCAGCGAACGGCCCGGCGGCACAACGCGCGGCATCACCACCAGCGCCAGCACGACAAAGAGGGCGGAGGGCAAAAATATCACGCGCCAGCCCCAATCGGCCAGCAGCGCACCGGCAAAGAGCGGCCCCACAATCGCCGCAATCGGCCCCGCCGAATTCCACGTCCCCAGCGCGCGACCGCGCTGCTCGTCCGGGAAGAGATCGCTCAATACGGCCATGCCCAGCGGCATGATGCCGGAAGCGCCCACGCCCTGGATGCAGCGCCCGGCGATCAGCAGCGGCAGCGTTGGCGCAACGAGGCAGAGCAGCGTGCCCGCGCCAAAAATTACCAGCCCCGCATAAATCAAGCGCCGCCGACCGAGCCCGTCGCCCAGCCGTCCATAAAGCGGCATAAAAATCATGTAGGGGAGCATGTAGGCCGTCACCAGCCAGGCGGCGGCGTCCGCGCGCAGAGCAAACTCGGCGCGCAATGTGGGCAGCGCCACGCCGATCGTCGCTTGGGTGAAGATAATGGCTACGGTCGGCAACATCAGCCCGACGAGCGCCGCGCCGGGGCTGTCGTTGCGGGTGCGGGCGAGGGCGCGCACGCGCTCTAGCGGGATTTGGAAAAATGTAAAAAAGAGGTTCAAATAAACTTATCCATCAGTTGGTAAAACACATTTGGTAAAAAAATATAGATGGCCCACTTTATAACACACTCCGCGGAGAATCACATGTCCCCTTTTTCGCCTGCCCCCACGCTGCCCCACCTCGCCGATCAATTTTTGCTACACGACACAATCACGCGCGACGGCATTACCTTTCTCAACCACGGCAGCTTTGGCGCGTGCCCGCGGCCCGTCTTTGCGGCCTACCAGCGCTGGCAGCGCGAGCTGGAGCAGCAGCCGGTCGACTTTATCCAGCGTCGCCTGCCCGATTTGCTGGCCCAAGCGCGCCAGAGGCTGGGCGACTTTGTTGGGGCAGCGGGCGACGATCTTGTCTTTGTCCCCAACGCCACCCACGGCGTCAACATTGTCGCCCGCTCCTTGGCGCAGACGCTGGAGCCCGGCGACGAAGTGTTAACGACCGATCACGAGTACGGCGCCGTCAACAACGCGTGGCGCTTTGTTTGCGAGCAGCGCGGCGCCAAACATGTGACGCAGCCCGTGGCAATACCGCTTTTATCGACGCCAGAGGGCATCGACGACTTTGTCGACTCGCTCTGGGCGGGCGTGACGCCGCGCACGCGCATCATCGCGCTCAGCCACCTCACCTCGCCGACGGCGCTGATCTTTCCCGTGGCCGCGCTCTGCAAGCGGGCGCGCAAAGCGGGCATCCTCACCGTCGTCGACGGTGCACACGTGCCCGGCCACCTCGGCTTGGATTTGCGCGCGCTGGGGGCCGATTTCTACACGGGCAACTGCCACAAGTGGCTCTGTGCGCCCAAGGGAGCTGGCTTTCTCTATGCAAAGCCGGAGCAGCAGCCGCTGCTGGAGCCGCTGATTGTAAGCCACGGCTGGTCGCGCCCGCAGAGCGGCTCGACCTTTCTCGATTACTTCTCGTGGACGGGCACAGCCGACCCCGCCGCCTACCTCAGCGTTGCCTTGAGCACGCACGGGGAAATCACCGGTGGAAACAACAGCGGGAACAACAGCGGGAACAACAGCGGGAACAACGGCGGGAACAACAGCGGGAACAACAGCGGGAACACTGCTGGGAACAACGGTGGGGACGACAGCGCCATCGGCTTCCAGCAGACGCACGACTGGCCCGCCGTGCGCATTGCCTGCCACGCCCTGGCGCTGGAGGCGCGCAACCGCCTGCTCGCGCTGGGCGAGGAAGCGCCGCTGGGCGATGAGGCCAGCTTTGGGCAGATGGTGGCCGTGCCGCTGCCGCGTGATTGCGTGGCGATGGCTGGGGGCGTGGCTGCCCTGCGCGAGCGGCTGTGGGAGGAGTTTCGGGTGGAGGTGCCCGTCTTTACGTGGAACGAGCGCCCGCTGCTGCGGCTGTCGATTCAAGCGTACAACTCAGCTGCCGATGTGGAGCGACTGGTGGCGACGTTGGAGACGATTTTTAGGATGTGACAATTGGCCTTATTTGTGTTATACTGACACGTAAAGAGCATTCAAACAAGAGGTTAACTTATGGAACACACAGTTGGTGAACACGTTGTCCATCCGGCGCACGGTACGGGCGAGATCGTGGATATTGAGCAGCTTGAAGTGGAAGAGGGCGTCAGCCAGTACTACGTGATTCGCTTTGCCGATAAACGCATGACGGTACGCGTTCCCTTTCAGCGCGCCCGGGATATGGGTCTGCGTGGGGTGATGTCCAAGAAGAAATTTCAGCAGGTGATGAAGACGCTGCGCCAGCTACCCAAGCAGCTGCCCCAGGACTTTAAGGAGCGGCGTAAGCGGGTGGAAGATGCACTCTTTTCCGGCTATCCGCTCAAGATCGCCGAGGTGGTGCGCGAGCTTTCTTGGCGCGCCGAGGCCCGCGACATTAGCACAACGGATCGTCGCCTGCTGCAGGAGGCCCGCTCGATGCTCGTCCACGAAATGTCCGCCGCCAGCGAAACCGAGCGCGACGACGTGGAGGATGCCGTCAATCAGGCGCTGCTTCAGGGCTTTGAGGCCAAGAGCGCCGAAATCGCCGAAATTGCCGAAACCGCTGAAATCGCCAAAGTGGCTGCTGACTAACTCTCTTTTTGCTCGCACAAAAATCCGTAGCCTTACAGCCGTAAGCGCTGCGGATTTTCAATTCCAACCGCTTTTTCTCCCAAAACGAATGGCTCTACGCATGTGCCTCTACACCAATATCCGACGCGATGCCGACGCGCTCTATGATCAGCTTGTTGCTTGGCGGCGCGATTTTCATCGACATCCAGAAATTGGCTTTACCGAAACGCGCACGGCTGGCATAGTCGCCGAGCACCTGCAAACGTTGGGGTTGGAAACCAGCACCGGCGTCGGCAAGACGGGCGTCGTCGCGATGATTGAGCCCGACGGTGCAGCCGACGACAGCCCCACCGTCCTGCTGCGTTTTGACATGGACGCGCTGCCCATTCACGAGATCTCCAAAGCTGATTACCGCTCGCAGGTCGATGGTGCGATGCACGCCTGCGGCCACGATGGGCACACGGCGATTGGCATGGGCGTAGCCAAGCTGCTCACCAAACATCGCAACGAGCTCAACGGGCGCGTCAAGCTGGTCTTCCAGCCGGCGGAAGAGGGATTGGGCGGCGCGAAGGCGATGGTCGCCGCTGGCGTATTGGAAAACCCCAAGCCGGACGCTGCCTTTGCCCTGCACCTGTGGAATCAGCTGCCGCTCAATCAGGTAATCGTCCAATCCGGCCCGATCTGGGCCAGCGCGGGCATGTTTCGGCTGGTGGTCCACGGGCGCGGGGGCCATGGGGCCATGCCCCACGAGACGATCGACGCGACCGTTGTTGCCAGCCAAATTGTGGTGAACTGGCAAACGGTCGTCGCCCGCAGCATCGACCCCGCCCAGACCGCGGTTGTGACCGTGGGCTCGTTTCAGAGCGGCAGCAAGAACAATATCATTTCGGAGCAGGCCGAGCTGCTCGGCACGATCCGCTCGTTTGACGATGAGGTACGCGAGACGATCCAGACGCGAATGCGCGAGATTGCCGCGGGCGTCTGCGCGGCTTACGGAGCCACCTTTGAGCTGGACTTCCCCTTTTCCACGCTCGTTACCAGCAACAGCGAGGCGGAGACGGCGGTGGTGCAGCGCGCCGCCGAGCAAATGTTCGATCCGTCACAGATTGGGCAGGTCAAACCCATGATGGTGGGCGAGGATATGTCGGAATTTCTGACGCGTGTCCCGGGTTGCTTTGTGCTGATCGGCGCGGGCGGTGAAAATGGCGAACGCTACGCCCCCCACCACAACCCCGCCTTTGACTTTGACGAGCGCATGATGCCCACCGGCGTCGCCCTGCTGGCGGGCGCGGCGGTGGAGTATCTGGCGCAACGCAATAGCGCTATTTAGCAGAGCTGGCAGGACGATACAACAACGATACAGTAACGAACCGGACTTACTGCAAGTCTGGTTTTTTATTGGAACAATTTTGCTGTCGGCTCCGTCTACAGGATGTTGAGCGTCTGTTTATGCGGACGTGCAAAGAGCAAACTCAAACCAGTGACTTACCAAATGGCGAGTCCAATCCAAAAGGAGTACCCATGACTTTTATTCATCCAAAATTCCCCGCCAGCCTTGTTCTGTTGTTCACCCTTCTCCTCAGCGCCTGCGTTGCCGTGGAGCCGACCACCAACAGCGCAACCGTCCCCGCACCCAATCAGACGGTTCCGGCCGCCGAGGAGATTACGCTCTTCGTTGGGCCGGAAGAGGTGGCGTGTGAAGGCGTGGCGCCGAGGGAGTGCCTGCTGGTGAAGCGCAGCGCCGAAGCCGACTACGAATTCTTCTACGACAGCATCGACGGCTTCATCTTCGTGCCGGGCTATGAATACGAGCTGCGCGTGCTGCGGACGACCGTCGAGAATCCACCCGCCGACGGCTCGTCGCTGGCCTACACGCTGCTCGATGTCGTGAGCCAGGAGCCCGCGTATCAGGGTGAAGCACTGCCGCTCGAAGACACGATGTGGACGCTGGTTGCCTTTGGGGCAGAAGACATGGTGGTCTACAACCGGGCCGAAACACCCGTTACAGCACGGCTTCGCAGCGACACATTGGGCGGCAGCAGCGGCTGCAACAACTACTCAACCAGCTACATGCTGGAGGACGGCACGCTGTCGCTGGGCGCGATTGCCAGCACGCGAATGGCCTGCCCCGAAGCGCCGACGCAGGTCGAGCAGGCGTATTTGAACGCGCTCGCCTCGGTGGGCGATCTGGCGATTGAGGGCAATCTGCTGACGATCACCTACGCGGCGGGTCAGCTAACGTTTATGGCCGATGCGGAGCTGGCAGGCGAAAACATGGCAGCGATAGAAGGCGAAGCGGCCACCATCATGCTGCTAAACGGCAGCGAATGCCTCTTTGCGGGCACGGGCGCGACGCTCGCCTTCGACGGCCAGCGTCTCAACTATACCTGCACCGCACAGGGCGTCGAGCCGACAATCGGCTTAATCGGCGAGATCGTGCAGGATGAAGCCGGGGTGCTTACGGCCACGCGCGCTACCATCGAGCGCGGCGCTGACGGCTTTGAGCTAGCTGACTCGAAAGAGGTCACCTTTCTCGTTGCGCAAGTCATGCTGGCGGACGGCACGACCTGCGCCTTCGCGGGCACGGGCGCGACCCTGGCCTTCGACGGCGAGCGCCTCAACTACACCTGCGGCGACCCGTCGGTTGGTCTGCTGGGCGAGTTGATTCAGGGCGAGGCAGGCCAGTGGTCGGCCACGAAGGCAACGCTGGTGCGCGGCGACGATGGCTTTGAGTTGGAGGAGAAAGAGGAGGTGGCGATTGCGCGGATTGAGGGCGCGGAGATGGAGTAGAATTTCGGGCGTAGTTGCTCGGCGCGCCGGGCAACTACGCTTAAAAAGATTGTGGCGCACACTTTTTCTATGTGAGCCACACTTGAAAGACTCTGACGGGCGAGCGATAAATCGCTCGCCCAGTCAACTCTACAACACATCCCCCTGCGACCAAGCCCCGTCGATAAAGCGCCACATCTCACCCGTCGGGTTCTCGTCCCGCAATTCCGCCGGCAGGCGCTGCTGTCTCACGTTATCGTACGACGCCAACATGCCAAAGCGCAGCAGCGACCACGGAATGCCCACCGCCGTGAAGCCGGGGTGGCCCGTGGCCGGGTAGGGGCCGCCGTGGTTCATGGCGGCGCTCACGGCAACGCCCGTCGGCATTTTGTCGTTGAGCAGGCGACCAACTCGCTCGCGCAGCACCGGCTCGACGATCTCGTAGTCGGCGTCATCCTCGCCGCCGCTGTGGCTGTAGAGCCCGCCGGTCAGCTGCCCCTCCATCTGCGCGGCGACTTCGCGCATCTGCTCCACATCCTTCGCCAGCACCACGACGTTGACCGCGCCAAAGGCTTCGGTTTGCAGCGCCTCCGGGTTGTCGATAAAGGCCTGGCCGGGCACGCTGAGCACCGTGTTCTGGAAGGCGTAGCCGGGGCCGTCCGCCACCTCGCCGCCCGTTTCGACTTTGGCGCCGTTTTGGGTCAGCGTCTCGATGGCGTCCGCGATGTCGCGCGGGCCGCGCTCGCCGAGCAGCGTGCCGGGCGGGTTGCTGCCAAAGCGGTCGGCCAGCGCCTGCACAAAATGCTGGCCCTCCTCGTTGTTCACCACCACGGCCACGCCGGGGTTGGTGCAGAACTGGCCCGCGCCCAGCGTGCACGAGCTAAAGAGCTCGTCCGCCACCTCGTTGAGCCGTTCGCGCAGCGCCCCCGGCAGCACAAAGACCGGATTCACGCTCGACATTTCCAGGTAGATCGGCTTGCCCGCCTTCTCCGCCGCCTCCTTGAGCTTGAGCCCCGCGCCCTTGCTGCCGGTAAAGCCCGTTGCCGCCACCAGGGGATGCGACACCAATTCCAGCCCCACGTCGCGCGGCGTGCGGTAGATTAGCTGAATCATCCCATCCGGCAGGCCGACAGACTGCACGGCCTCAAAAGCGGCTTCGGCGAAAATCTTGGTCGTGCCGGGGTGGCTCGTATTGGCCTTGGCGATGATCGGATTGCCCGCGGCCACCGCCGCCGCAAAGTCGCCGCCCGCCGCGGAATTGAAGGCGTAGGGGAAGTTGTTTGGCCCCATCACCACCACCGGGCCGCCCAGCGCGCGGTACATTGAGCGGATGTCGGCCTGGGTATCGATGGTCGCCAAGCACCACGAGCGATCGCGGGCGGCGGCGGCGGCTAGACGCAGTTGGTTCGTCGTGCGCGGCAGCTCCACATCGCGCAGGCGGGGCGATTTGCCCAGCGCCGACTCCGTGTCGGCCATCTCCACGAGCTCATCCGCGCGCGATTCGATGTTGTCGGCGTACTGCTCCAGAAACTGGGCAATCTTCTCCACGGGCGTCGAGCGCAGCGCGTCGGCGGCGGCTTTGCCCGCTTGCAGCGCCGCCATCACGTCGTCGCGCCCGGAGACGGGATACTCCTGCGGCAGCGCCTGCTTTTTGCGTGGGTTCTTGGCGCGAAAGGAATCGGCGGGGTTTTTGGCCTGTCGCCATTCACCGGCGATCAGGACGGGTTCTAAAGACATGGGGCTCCTTTTGTATTGCTTATTGCTTATTGCCTATTTTGATGATTGGTGATTACTGCTAGCGCGGGATCGCAGGCTTGAACGTTGCTGCTTCATCTAGCTGAATGACCGGGAAATTCAAGACTGGACAATTTTGTCATTCTCGCGAAGGCGGGAGTCCATGCTCGATTAACCATGGATTTTTGCCTTTGCAGGAATGACAAAGTCTGCCGCCTCCGCTGACCTTCGCAATTTTTTGCGCCTCTCAGCGGCTATGCTCACGTTAGCTCTAACTTACCGGATTCTCCAGCGTTCGTTCGCCAATCGTGATGCGCACGCTGTCGCCGGGCTTGAGCGTGAAATCATCGTCGGGGACAATGCCCGTGCCCGTCATCAGGAAGACGCCGTGGGGGAAGTCCAGCTCGCGCGTGAGGTAGCCGGCCAGCTCGTCCAGCCCGCGCTTGATCTGCGACGTGCGCGTGCTGTCGCTGAAAATGATCTCTCCACCGCGCGTGATTTCCAGCTCGATGGGCAGATCATTCATCGCGTCAGCCCCCGCCAGCGTGATGCCCGGCCCCAGCGCACAGGATCCATTGTAGACCTTGGCCTGGGGTAGATACAGTGGGTTGGCTCCCTCGATGTCCCGCGAGGAGACATCGTTGCCCACGCACCAGCCAACAATCTCGCTGCGCGTATTGATCACCAGCGTCAGCTCCGGCTCCGGCACATTCCATTGGCTGTCCGCCCGCACGCGAATGGCCGCGCCCGGCCCCCGCACGCGCCAGCCAGCGGCCTTGGCGAAGAGCTCTGGTCGCTCGGCATCGTAAACCTTTTCGTAGACGTCGCGCGATTCGGATTCGGCCTCGCGTGCCTCGCGGCTGCGCAGGTAAGTGACGCCGCTGGCCCAGACTTCCTGCGCCGCGTCGATGGGCGCGAGCAGGTCGCCGGTGGCGGGCTCGTCGCCTTGCAGGTTCTCTAGCAGCGCGCTGATTTTGTCGCTCGGCAGGTCAAGCAGCAGGCTTAACTCAAAGTGGTGGGGCAAAAATTGCCCGTCGGCGGCCCAGCGCTGTCCGTCCGCTGTTTGGTGGCGCGTTAGATGCATCAAGTCCTCTCGTTCTAGCGTGGATGGGGAAGGCTGCAGCTTGCAGAATTCTCGATTGATGGTAGCCTATCTCCCTTAGTATACCTCTCCCGCTCAAATTTCGTAACTCGTGCCACACGCTATTTTTCTCTACCATGACCCTATCTCAACTCCTGCTCCTCCTCATCCTCGGCACGGCGACGACGCTTTACATCACCCGCTGGATTTCCACCGAGGCGACGTCGCTGATGACGGTGGCGGCGCTGGCGCTGACGGGCGTGCTCACGCCGGGCGAAGCCATCAGCGGCTTTTCGAGCACGGCGGTGCTGACCGTCGGCGCGATGTTTGTGCTGAGCGAGGGGCTGTTGCGCACGGGCGCGCTGGAGGCGGCGACGGTGGGGCTGGCGAACCTGTCGCAGGGGAGCCCGCGCCGTCTGCTGCTGCTGCTGGGGTTGACGCTGCCCATTGGCAGCGCCTTTATGAACAACACGCCCATTGTCGTGATGATGGTGCCGATTGCGATTTCGCTGGGCAACCAGTTTGACGTGCGCCCGTCGCGGCTGCTGATCCCCATCAGCTACTTCTCGATTCTCGGCGGCACGATCACGCTGATCGGCACGAGCACCAACATTCTCGTCGACGAGCTCTACCGACAGTCCGGCGGCGAAGGCTTTGAGCTCTTTACTTTTGCGCCGCTGGGGTTGATTTACTGCGTGATCGGCATTGCCTTTATTTTGCTCGTCAGCGAGCGGCTGCTGCCCAACCGCGCGCCGCTGGTGGATCTCGTTAGCGGGCGGGGCAAATCGACCTATATTTCCGAAGTGATCGTGGGGCCGGAGAGCCAAATCATTGGCCGTTCGACGGAGAAAATCTTCGAGCGCATTGCCAAAGTTCAAACGCGCGACCTGCCGACTTCGCGCATTCGCCCCCGGCGGCTCGGCAACGCGCACCGCCTGAGCACATCCCAAGCCGCGCCGGACGACGAGAGCATCGAGCTGCTTGAAGTTTTCCGAGACGGGCGCATCTACCGCGCCGAGGAGACGCGGCTGCTGCGGCTGCGCACGGGCGACGTGCTGATGGTCGCGGGCACGCCCAACGAAATCACGCGCTTTCTCAACGCCTCCGGCAGCCAGCTTGCCACGGTGCTGCAGGACAACCAGCGCACGCCCACCCAGAGCGTTGACCAGAGCGTGGTCGAGGCCGTGGTGCTGCCCGATTCGCCCTACAACGGGCGGCTGATTCGCGAGCTGGAATTAAATCGGCTCTACGGCATCAAGCTGCTGGGTCGACAGCGCAACGGTCGCCAGCAGCTGAGCGGGCTGCGCGAATCGCGCCTGCAAAGCGGCGACGTGCTGCTGCTGCAGGGGACGGCCTCCACCCTGCGCGCGGCGAGCGAGACGAGCAAGCTGCTGCTGGTGGAGGGGGTGGAGGGCTCGATTTTGCGCACGGCCAAGAGCTGGATGGCGCTGGCGATTATGCTGGCCGTGGTGCTCATGGTCACGCTGCCAATTCCGGTGGTGAGCGAAATTCCCATTATGGTGTGGGCGATTGCCGGGGCCGGGCTGATGATCGTGACCAACTGTCTGCGCGCCGACGAGGCCGTTGGTTCGCTCGATTCGGCGACGCTGCTGCTGCTGATCGCGGCGATTCCGCTGGGCCTGGCCATGGAGAGCACGGGGCTGGCCCAGGCCGCCGTCGACCAGATGGTGCGGCTGGGGGCCAACGCGCCGCCGGTGGTCTTTCTCTCGGCCTTTTACCTGCTCACCAACCTGCTCACCCAGATCATCTCCAACAACGCCGCCGCGGTGCTGCTCACGCCGATTGCGCTGAGCCTAGCCGCCAGCTTGGGCTTTAACGCCACGCCTTTCTTGATTGCCATCGCCTTTGGCGCCAGCGCCAGCTTTATGACGCCGATGGGCTACCAGACCAACGCGA
The DNA here is from genome assembly GCA_965213535.1 of Caldilineaceae bacterium. Taxonomy (GTDB): domain Bacteria; phylum Chloroflexota; class Anaerolineae; order Caldilineales; family Caldilineaceae; genus JBCCFC01. The sequence continues at coordinate 1,639,973 of OZ243888.1, read as the reverse complement.
TCGTGATGGGGCCGGGCGGCTACACGTTCACCGATTACCTGCGCATCGGCATTCCGCTCTCGATTATTATGTGGCTGACGGCCACCTTTTTTATTCCGCTGCTCTGGCCGCTCACGTAACGCGAAGCGCTGCTTCGCGTCCTGGCTGCGCTACCGGTTGCTCTTCGACTTGTCCCTTGTGGCTGACCAAGCGCGAAGCGGCGCTTCGCGGTACACGACGAACGTTTACCCCCTGTTAACAAGAACACAGAAATTGGGGGTTGACGCGGCCCCGGCTTTCTGGTATCTTGGCAGGCGTCGATTCAATTTTTCTAATTTTAGCAGGACGTGTTTGGAAAGGTCACGCGCAAGATGATGTACTTCATGGCTTTTGAGCTTTACATCCCCGCAGGCGACGGTGTTGGTTCCGTCGCTCATTTCGCGCGTCGATTGACCATGCGCTGAGTTTTGCTTCACGCTCAGCAACACGGCCACGGCGCTCGACTGCCCGTGGCTTTTTTTGATCCCACCCGATCCATCCGATTGGACAGATAGTGGGAAGAGCCACGGGCAGCAGCCCGTGGCTCTTTTGCGTTTGGGGGGATTGAAGCAAAAAGGAGTCGGATGTTGACAAGAGGTGTCGGGATTCGTTGAGAAGATAAAGATGAAAATGGCTCGTGGCCGACGAAAAAGTGGGGCAGGTCGCGGGAGGGCGCTGCGACGCAGAGCGCCGTAGCGAGCAGGCAAACGAAAGGGGCTCGTTCCCAAGCTCCTGCGTGGGAATGCCCCACTCGACGCTCCTGCGTGGGAATGCCCCACTCGACGCTCCTGCGTGGGAATGCCCCACTCGACGCTCCTGCGTCGACTCGCAGCGGGCGACGAAACGTGGCGTGTTATGCGCTGACGCAGGAGCGCCCAAGAAAGCATTACGCCGCAGGAGCATTGTAACGAGGAGCCAAAATCGGAGAAAGCATCATGCAAGCGCAACCAAAACATTACGACTTAAACCAAACGACCAACGTCAGCCGCATCGTCGGTCTGTGGCGGATGGTCTCCGGCTACCGCTGGCTCTACGCGCTGGCGCTGGTGGGGCTGGGGCTGGCGGCAACGGCGCTTTCGGCGTCGTTCTACCTGCTCCGCTTCTTCGTCGATACGGTGCTGGCAGAGGGGCGCTGGGGGCTGCTGCCGTGGATCGCCGTCGGCTTTGTGGGGCTGGCGCTCGTGCGCGGCGGCTTGACCTTTGCCAGCGGGCGCGCGGCGGCGGAGACGGCCGAGCGGGTGGTGCAGCGGCTGCGCGACTACCTCTACGACCACCTGCAGCGGCTGTCGCTGACCTACCACGACCAAATGCAGACGGGCGACCTGCTCCAGCGCTCGACGTCGGACGTCGACGCGCTGCGGCGCTTGTTCTCGGAGCAGCTAATCGGCATTGGTCGCATCGGCACGCTCTTCCTGGTGAGCCTGGCGGCGCTCGTCAACCTGCACGGTCGGCTGGCGCTCTACTCGGTGGTTGTGATTCCGGTGGTAATCGGTATCTCGATCTACTTCTTCCACCTGATCGGCAAGGCGTACGACCAGTACCAGCAGCAGGAGGCCACGCTCTCGACGCGGCTGCAGGAGAACCTGAGCGGCGTGCGCGTGGTCAAGGCCTTTGCGCGGCAGGATTACGAAATCGAGCGCTTCGAAGGCGAGAACCACGAAATGCTGCGGCGCGGTCGCGGCGTCATCCTGCTGCACGCGGCCTACTGGCCGGTGACGGATCTGCTCTGTGCCGGGCAGATGCTGGCGGGCTTCTACCTCGGCGCAACGATGGCGATTGCGGGCAACATCAGCGTCGGCACGTATATCGCCTACGCCGGGCTGGTGGTGCAAATCATCTGGCCAATTCGCAACCTGGGCCGCATCATCTCGCAGATGTCGACGGGCTTTGTCTCGTTTGACCGCATCCGCAAGATCATCGAGCAGACGCGCGAGCCGCTGGATGATGGGGTGGTAACCAAGCAGGCGCTGCGGGGGGCGGTGGCGTTCGAGCACGTTGACTTTGCCTACGAGACTTCTGGCGAGCAGGGGAGCAAGGGGGCAGGGGAGGTTGCCGTGAGCACCGTTGAAGGGCGGGAGGCCGAAGCAGGCGTTCGACCGACCGTGCTGCGCGACATCAGCTTTGCCGTCGAGCCGGGGCAGGTCGTGGCGCTGATGGGGCCGGCGGGGTCGGGCAAGTCGTCGCTGGTGAATTTGCTGCCGCGCTTCTACGACTACACGAGCGGGCGTATTACGGTGGACGGCGTCGAGCTGCGGAGCTATTCGCGGGCCTGGCTGCGGAAGCAAATCGGCATCGTGCAGCAGGAGCCCTTTCTCTTCTCGCGCACCATCCGCGACAACATCGCCTACGGCGTGGGCCGCGACGTGACGCAGGACGAGATCGAGCACGCCGCGAGAGCAGCGGCAATCCACGAGGTAATCGTGACTTTTCCCCAGGGCTACGACACGCCCGTGGGCGAGCGCGGCGTGACCCTGAGCGGCGGCCAGAAGCAGCGCATCACCATCGCGCGCACGCTGCTCAAGGACCCGCGCATCCTAATTCTGGACGACGCGACCTCGTCCGTCGACACCGAGACGGAGGCTACGATTCGCGGCGCGCTGGAGGAGCTGATGGTCGGGCGCACAACCTTTATCATCGCCCACCGCATCACCTCGGTGCTGCACGCGGACTTGATTCTGGTGCTTGATCACGGCCGCATCCAGCAGCGGGGGACGCACGAGGAGCTGATTGCGCAGCCGGGGGTCTACCGGGAAATTTTCGAGCTGCAGGGGCAGATCGAGGAGGAGCTGGCGCAGGAGATTGCGGCGGCGGAGCGGGGTGACTTTCACTCGACCTATACCAACGGCACGGGGGGCGAACGCGTGCTGTCATAAAGTGTCATTTCGAGCAAATGCGAGAAATCTGGACGTGGCCAACTGAGCTTCTTTGCAAAACGCGCGGGGTGAAGTCAGCCGGACGAGGCAGAGCAGCAATTCTAAATTTAACTTACCAGAAAAATTTTTCGCCGCGGATTGCGCAGATTTGCGCGGAGTCAGAGGCAAAAATTGCGTAATCCGCACAATCCGCGGCGAAACTCTCTTTAACTATGCAGCAAGCGGTCCAAATTTGGAATTGCTGGGAGGCAGAGAGAATTCGTTGGCTGCCAAAAGATTCCTCCCTGCGGTCGAAATGACAACTACCAACCAACATCGCAAATCCAACATGGAGAAGCGTTATGTCGCAAGAAAATTACTTTGAGGAGGAGGAGTTTTCCTCCCAATTCAACGGGCAGACGATCCGGCGCATCGTCGCGCAGGCGACCCAGCACTGGCCGCTCTTCGCGGGCTTTCTGGGCGCGGTGCTGCTGGTGACGCTGCTCGATTCGTACTTTACCTTTCTGAGCAAGCGCATTATCGACGAGGGCATTGTAGCCCGCGATCAGGCGCAGCTAACGGAGCTGATCGTGCAGTACGGGTTGCTGATGATCGTGCAGTCCGGCTTGGTCTTTAGCTTTATCTTTGCGGCGGGCTTTCTGGGCGAGCGCGTGCGCTACGATTTGCGCAAGCAGATGTTTGGCAAGCTGCAGCAGCTCTCGCTCGGCTACTACAACCGCACCCCCGTCGGCTGGCTGATGTCGCGGCTGACGTCGGACGACCGCCGCGTGGGCGAACTCGTCTCGTGGGGCTTTCTGGACGTAATGTGGGGCGTGGGCAGCATCGTGACGGCGCTGGGCTTCATGCTCTACATCAACTGGCGGCTGGCGCTGATCGTGCTGGTGATCGTGCCGGTGATCGTGGTTGCCGCTGTCGAGTTCAAGAAGCGCATTTTGACCGAGTATCGGCAGGTGCGCAAGATGAACTCGAAGGTAACGGGCGCGTACAACGAGGGCATTACCGGCGCGCGGGTGGTCAAGTCGCTGTACCGGGAGGAAAAGAACCTGGGCGAATTCCAGGGGCTAACGAGCGAGATGTATCGCGCTTCGTTTCGGGCGGCGTGGCTGTCGGCGCTCTTTCTGCCGGCGGTGCAGCTGATCAGCGCGCTGGGCGTGGCGGCCATCATCTGGTACGGCGGCTTCCAGTTTCGCAGCGACTTTATCACCATCGGCGGCATCCAGGCCTTCGTCTCCTACATCACCTTTATGCTGTGGCCGATCCAGGAGATGGCGCGGGTCTACGCCGAGATGCAGCAGGCGATTGCCTCCGGCGAGCGCATCTTCTCGCTGATCGACGCCGACCCGGAAATCCAGGACGCGACGGACGCCGCCGAGCCGGAATCGATACGCGGCGACATCGTCTTCGAGGGGGTTGACTTTGCCTACGAGGATGACAAGCCGGTGCTGGAAAATTTCAACCTGCACATCGAGCAGGGGGAAACCATTGCGCTGGTCGGGCCGACGGGCGCGGGCAAGTCGACGCTGGTAAATCTGGTTTGTCGCTTCTACGAGCCGACGGGCGGCCGCATCCTCGTTGCCGGGCGCGACTACCGCACGATCACCCAGCGTGCGCTCCAGTCGCGGATCGGCATGGTGCTGCAAACGCCCTACCTCTTCTCCGGCACGATCCTGGAGAATCTGCGCTACGGTCGGCTGGACGCGACCGATGAGGAAGTGGTCGAAGCGGCGAAGCTGGCGGGGGCGCACGAGTTTATCGAGGAGTTGGAAACGGGCTACCACGCCGAAGTCGGCGAGGGGGGCGTGCTCTTGAGCGTGGGGCAGAAGCAGCTGCTCAGCTTGGCGCGCGCGATTCTGGCGCAGCCGGACATCTTCATCATGGACGAAGCGACCAGCTCCGTCGACACGCTGACCGAGGCGCTGATCCAGCAGGGGATGGACCGGCTGCTGATCGGCCGCACGAGCTTTGTCATCGCCCACCGCCTGAGCACGATCAAGCGGGCGGATCGCATTCTCGTGATCGAGAACGGCGGCGTCGCCGAGATGGGCACGCACGCCGAGCTGATCCGCCAGCGCGGCCACTACTACAGCTTGTACACGCGGCAGTTCCGCCACGAGCGCGGCGCGGCGGCGGGTGTCGAGCTGGGCGAGGCGGTGCTGGCGTAGGGTGTTGTTGCCAACCTACAAGCCAGCCGAGTGCGCTGCACGGCGTCTACCAAACCAGCAGACGAATCATCGCGCACGCCGTGCATTGCACTCGTGAGCCAACCAAGTTGGTCGAGTGGTGAATGCAACGCACGGCGTAGGGGCAACCAGTAAGTCGTGACGCTTTACGCCGTGCATCGCATTCGCTCGATACATCTTGTCAACCACAAAGGAGAAGTAAATGAGGACGTTGCGGTGCTGGACTATCGAGTTGGAAGTTGAGGAAAGAGCGAGTTGGTTGGATTAAGAGTGCAGCCACGGCGCGGGCGCGACCGGTGGGTGACGACGCCCTGCGCCGTGCAGTACACTGGGCTAGCTGGTCTTTCACAACTCAATGGTCATGAACAGATTAAAATCGGTATCTTCATAATCTCCGAAAGGGCCGCACGGAGTGAAGCCAAAGCGCTCGTAGAGGCGAATGGCCGGTTGGAAGGGCTCGGTTGATCCAGTTTCCAGACTCACCCGTTCGTAGCCTCGACGTTTGGCTTCGTCCAGGATGTGGGCGAGCAGCTTGGCGGCGACGCCCTTGCGCAGGTGGGCGCTGGCCGTGCGCATCGATTTGATTTCGCCCGTCCGCGCATTCAGCTCCTTGAGCGCGCCGCAGCCAAGCAGGTCGCCGTTCTCTCGCCCAGATTCTCTCACTGTATAATCTCTCACTGTGTAAAAGGTGATGGAGGGCACGCGCAGTTTTTCCAGGTCCAACGCATAAACGCTGCCGGGCGGGGAATGCTTGTGCATGTCGGTCAGGTGCTCGCGCAGCAGGTCGTGGATGTCGGTGGCGGTAAGCTCTTCGGGTTGAATTTTCATCTTTGATGCTCAATCTTGATTTGTTGAAAATGTAGCGGTTAACGGATTCAGCGAGCGGATTGAACGGATTGTTGGGTCTTCAATCCGTTCTCGCTGCCCGAACTGGCTGGTCAATCAGGGGACCACCGTACTTTAGTGCGTTCAATCCGCTCCAAAAAATCTGCTGGCCGCTTCCCTTCCCCACCCAACCGACCAGCTCCCCGCCAGCGCCGTGCTCGCCAGAATCAGCAGCCCACCCAACCACTGCGTCCCCGCCAGCGCTTCGCCCAGAAAGAGCACGGCCCACCCAATCGCTAGCACCATCTCCAGCGGCGTGAGCAGGGCAAACTGGCCGCTGCCGATGGCGCTGATGGCGCTGTAGGTAAGGAAACGCCCCAGCCAGGTGGTCAACAAGCCCTGCGCCAAAATGGCGAGCCAACCACCCCAGCCCGGCACATACCACGTCGCGTCGCTTCCCCACCACAACATCGCGATAACCGCGCTGGCGGAGGCAACAATGAGGGCGGCGACTTGCCAGGTGTTGTACCCGCGCAGAAACCACTGCACCGAAACGATGTGGAGCGCGTAGAGCGCCGCCCCCGCAACCAGCATAGCCGCGCCCCACGAATCGACGCTGCCGCCGATTCCAACGAGCAGGTAGACGCCTCCCAGCGCCAGCGCCAGCCGCAGCGCGCTGCGCCGGGTAAAGCGCTCGCCCGCCAGCGCGAGCAGCGACAGCGCAAAGACGGGACTGAGCGAGATCGTGATCATCGAGCTGACGGAGGCCGAGACGCGCGCCAGCGCCCAGAAGATCGCGGCCATCATCAGGCCGTTGAGCACGCCGGAGACGACGCCCGCGACGAGGCCGAAGCGGTCAAGCGGCCGCTGATTGCCGCGCGGTTGACTCAGCGGGGTAAGGGCCCAAGTCGCGCCAAAGAGAAGGCTGGCAAGCAGGAAGCGTCCCATCAGCAGCGTAAGCGGGTGCATCCCACCCAGGATCGCGCCGCGCCCAATGGTGGTGTTGGTGCTGTAAAGGGTGATGGCGGCCAAGGCGAAGAGCCAGCCGCGGCGCTTGGTCATGGGTTGCCCCCGCTTGCCTGCTTAGATTAGTTGGCAATATAGCAGGAGAAACCCAGTTATTCAAGGGGACAAACGCAATGGGTTAGGTTCCGTTGGCATTTCGCTGATGGACCAATCTGAGTGGTGCGCAGCGCCCCCATCCCCAACCCTTCCCCCACAGGTGGGGGAAGGGGGCTTAAAACTCCCCTCTCCCAGAATGGGAAGGGGCTGGGGGTGAGGGCCAATTCCCAATTGTCAACGGAACCTACCCATATCAATGGGATTCAGCAACTACGGCCCCCTTTGTGAAAAGTCCCGCAATCGCACACCCACTTACCGACGCCCCGCCCCGCGCATGCTACACTTCCCGCGTGAATATCATCGACGTGCAATCCGTAACCAAAACTTATCCCATCGGCGGCCGCACCCTGCGCGTGCTGGACGATGTGTCGTTCGGCGTGCAGGCGGGCGACTTCGTGGTGATCGAGGGCAGCAGCGGCAGCGGCAAGTCCACGCTGCTGAGCCTGATTTCCGGGCTGGACACGCCGACCAAGGGCCGCATCCTCGTCGACGGCGAGGACATCACCGATAAGACGGAGGATGAGCTGGCCCCGATGCGCAACCGCACCATCGGCTTTGTCTTCCAGTCGTTCCACCTTGCCCCTTCGCTCAACGCCCGCGAAAATATCATGTTTCCCGCCGAGCTGGCGCGCAACGGCTTCTCGCGCAACGGCAGCCCCGGCCAACAGACGCCGCGTCAGCAGGCGGACGCCCTGCTTGATCGCGTCGGCCTCGCCGCCCGCGCCACCAACTTCCCCAACCAGCTTTCCGGCGGCGAAAAGCAGCGCGTCGCCATCTGCCGCGCGCTGATCAACGACCCCAAGATCGTCTTCGCCGACGAGCCCACCGGCAACCTCGACACCAAAAACGGCGACGCCATCCTCGATCTGCTGCTCGAGCTCCACGCCGAACGGCGGACCACGCTGATCATGGTGACGCACGAGCCGCGCATTGCGGAGATGGCCGAGCGGGTCATCACGCTGGAAGATGGAAAAATTGTGAATGATCGGTAGAGGAAACAATGCCTTGAAGTCAGAGCAAATTAACGCAAGGGCGCAAAGACGCAAGAAGTTGTTTCGCAGATAGAATAGTCGGATATAAACCCGCTATAGCTTCGACAGTCTCAGCCACGGCTAGAGCTGGTTCGTTGAATCAACTTCGCCGACAAGTCTACTCCTTTGCGTCTTTGCGCCCTTGCGTTAAATCTTGTTGTTTGACCGAAAATAGTCTATCGCCCACATGATCCACCTCAACTTCATCCGCCGCCAGCTCACCACCGCGCGCCAGCAATCCCTCATCTTTGTGCTTTGCGTCGCCCTCGCCATTGTCACTTTGGTGGGGCTCAACAGCTTTGGCAGCAGCGTCAACCGCACGCTGCTCAACGACGCCCAAGAGCTGCTCGCCGCCGACGCCGTCGTCGATTCCAGCTATCCCTTTGCCGAGCCGCTTACCAACACGCTGGCCGATCTCGCCGCGCGCGATCAGATCGACTACACACAAATTACCGGCCTCTTCACCGTTGCCCGCCTGCCCAGCGAGGAAGATTCGCTGCTGGTCGATCTCAAGGCCGTCGAGCAAGCCTACCCCTTTTACGGCGCGGCGGTGCTCGCATCGGGCCGCGACCTACACGACGTGCTGACGCCGGGCACAGTTGTGGTCGAGGGGCTGATTCTGGACCGGCTCGGCCTCCAAATTGGCGATTCGCTGCGGCTGGGCGACGCCGCGCTCACCATCGGTGACGTGCTCGTGAGCGAGCCGGATCGTCCGGTTAACTTCTTTGCCTTTGGCCCACGCATCATGCTCACGGCGGACGATCTGCCGCGGCTCAATCTCGTCCGCGAGGGCAGCAACGTCGACTACCGGATGCTGGTGCGGGTGAACGAGAGCGCCAACCTCGAAAGCGTTACCGCCGCGCTGGACGAGGCCGCCGACCCCGTGCTCGAGCGCGTCTCCAACTACCGCACGCGCGATTCCGGCCTCCAGCAATTTTTTGACAACCTGCTCTTTTTTCTCAGCCTCGTTGCCATCTTCACGCTGCTGCTGGCGGGCATCGGCATCCAAAGCGCGCTCACCGCCTTCCTGCGCGAGCGCGACAGCACCATCGCCATCGTCAAAACGCTGGGCGCGACCAGCCGCTTTGTCACGACTCACTTTCTCATCGTCATCGCCCTGCTCGCGCTCATCGGCACGGCGCTGGGGCTGGTTGGCGGCGTGGCCTTTCAGCGGCTCTTCCCCCTGCTGCTGGGCGACTTTCTGCCGCCGGACGTCGAAATCACGGTCTCGCCCCGCGTGATCGGGGAAAGCCTCCTGCTCAGCGCCGTTGTCGTCGCCATCTTCACCTATCTCCCCGTCGACCGGCTCAAAGAGCTGCGCCCCTCCTTCATCCTGCGCAAGGAGAGCGCCCCCGCCCCGCGCGATGCTGCCTTCTACGGCATTCTGGCCCTGCTCGTGCTCTTTTTCGCTGTCCTCGTGTTGTGGCAGCTCGGCGATCTCGAACGCACCGGCTGGTTTGTGCTCGGTGCGCTCGGCGTGGTGTTGATTTCTTGGCTGGTGACCGAAGGCGTCTTGTTTGGGCTGCGCCGCGCGCAAATCCAGCCGCTCGCCGTGCGACAGGCCTTGCGCGGACTGTTCCGCCCGCGCAACGCCACCCGCGCCATTATCGTGACGCTGTCGGCGTCGCTGGCCGTGATCTTTACGATTTACCTGATCGAGCAGAACCTCGACGCCGCCTTTGTCCAGTCCTTCCCGGACGACGCGCCCAACGTCTTCTTTATCGACATCCAGCCCGACCAGCAGGAAGCCTTTGCCGCCGCGCTCGCTGCCGAAATCCCGGACGACCTGAGCGACGAGTTTGACCAGCAGGCCGAATACATCCCCATTGTGCGCGGCCAGATTGCCGCCATCAACGGCGAGCCGATTGACATCGAGGCCGAAGAGGCGCGCGACGGCGACGATTTGGCCCGTCCGCGCATCTTCACCTACGCCGAGGAACTGCCGGCAACGGAGACGCTGCGCAGCGGCAGCGCGCTCTTCGACTCGGCGGTCGAGGGGGCGCAAGTTTCGGTGCTGGACGAAATCTTCTTCCTGCGCCGCTTTGAAGTGGGCGAGACGATCACCTTTCGCGTGCAGGGCATCCCGCTCGACGCCACCATTACGAGCATTCGCACGCAGGCGGGCGAATCCGTTGGCCCGCCCTTCGATTTTGTCTTTCGTCCCCGGGACCTTGCCGCCGCGCCGCAGACAATTTTTGCCGCCGCGCGCCTGCCCGAGGCGCAAATTGCGCCGCTGCAAAACAGCCTCGTCGCCCAGTTCCCCAACGTCAGCATCATCAACGCCACCGAAGCCGTCACCGCCTTTGCCGACGTGGCGCGTCAGCTTTCACAGATCGTGCGCGTGCTCACCGCCCTCAGCGTCACGGCGGGGGTGCTGATCATCGTTAGCTCGGTCTACGCCACGCGGCTGGCGCGCGTGCAGGAGGCGGCGTACTTCAAAGTGCTGGGGGCCAAAAGTCGCTTTGTGCTGCGCGTCTTTGCCTACGAAAATTTGCTGATGGGCTTGGTCGCGGCAGTGGTGGCGCTCTTGCTGTCGCAGGTGGGGAGCTGGATTCTCACGGTCAACGTCTTCGAGCTGACTTATCAGCCGCAGCTGATTGCGAGCGTGGTGCTCGTCGTGATCACGGTCGCGCTGGTCATGGCGGTGGGGCTGCTGGCGTCGCTGCCGATTCTGCGCAGCCGACCGATTCGCTTCCTGCGCGAGCAGGGGCAGGAGTAGGAGAGGACTGGGCACGCCCACGTGCCGAGTCTGCCTGAAACACTATCGAATGGTCGCACGCTGCCGTTCGCACGTGGGCGTGCGAACTCCTCGTTCCTCCGATGGAAAAATCCGCGTCCATCCGCGTCCATCTACGGTTCCTAAAGTGCGTGCAAAATGAAAACAGGAGTTCGCGGTCTAAGTGACTGTCACTGTCCATAGCCGGACAGCTTGCCCCATTTTGTCTGGACAGTGACTCTCACTGGCTCCTCAAACTCCTGTTCCCGACGCAACTTTACTTTAGTTTTGTTTTTGAGTTCAAAAGATGATCAACTTCACACATATACAAAACCCCTTGCTCTGCTCACTGTTGATCTGCCTGCTCCTCACAGCCTGCGGCGGCAGCAACGGACCCGCCCCCACCGCCACGCCCGCACCCGCCACCGACGCCCCCATCACCATCGTCGCCGTCGGCGACAGCTTGACGGAGGGGCTCGGCCTCTCGGAGAACGAAGCCTACCCGGCCCAGCTCGAGCAGCGCCTGCGCGACGATGGCTACCCCGTCAACGTCATCAACGCAGGCGTGAGCGGCGAAACGAGCAGCGGGGCGCGCTCGCGGCTCGATTGGGTGCTGCAGGCCGAGCCGGACATTGTAATCCTGGCCACGGGCGGCAACGACGGCCTGCGCGGCATCGACCCCGAACTGACGGGAGAGAACCTTGATGCGACCGTCGAGACGCTGGTCGAGGACGAGGTGATTGTGGTGCTGGCGGGGATGCAGATTGTGCAGAACATGGGCGAGCCCTACCTGGCGGCCTTTCGCTCAGTCTACCCGCGCGTTGCCGAGACGCATGACGGCGTGATTTTGATTCCGTTCTTCCTCGACGGCGTCGGCGGGATACCGGAACTTAATCAGCCGGACGCAATCCATCCGACGGCAGAGGGCTACTCGGTGGTGGTTGAAACGATTTACCCGTATATCGTTGAGGCAATCGAGTCCGTCCAATAGCCAGCGTTCTGTACAAACAGGGCTGTAGGACGAGGGCGCGCCCTCGTCCTACAGCCCTGTTTTTTTAGGCCGTTCCAGAAAATTAGCTATGTCCTATGACAGTCACTGCCCAGACAATTCTGCGAATTCTTCAGTGGTTGCGGGCAGTGACAGCCACATTCGCCGCATACTTATTTTCTTGAATTAGCCTTATTCGCGTTTATCTGCGGTTGCTTTCTGCTTCACAGCCGCCCCGCCGCAAAGTCCGCGATCAGCCGCGGCGTGGCCGTGTCAAAGCCGACGACATCGAGCATGCCCGCATCCTTCGGATCGGCAAGGGTGAAGCGGTTGGCCACCATGCCAACCACGACCAGCTTGGCCGCGATGCCGCTCTGCCCGCGGTAGTGCTGCAGCGCCTGCGCCGGGTGTATCTTGCCGTACCACGTTTCGCTGTCGGTGTAGACCACGAAGGTGTCGATCTCGGCCTCGTTCTCCGTGGCCCAGATCATCGGCAGCGCGCAGTCCGTGCGGCCAAAGGGCAGGCCGCTCACGCTCTTCACGACATCGTCCAGCCGCTGACGCGGCGAGATGGCGAGCGGGACTAGCTCGTCCGCGAAGCCGAGCACGGTGTGCTGCGGCTCCGTTGCCGCGGTGACGAGCGCCATCGCTGCCGAAGCGACGCGCGGCGTCAACCCCGGCACGCCCGCGACGCTGCCCGTCGCCATCGAGCCGGAAACGTCGAGCGCGAGCAGCGTGCGTGCGCCGCTGGGCTCCACGTTCTGGAAGGTGGCGTAGAAGGCCGCGTCCAGCGCATCGACCACCTGCGGTACGGCCCACCACTCCAGCTTGCCGCGCGCGCCGCGGCCCTGCTGGTAGGTCGCCAGCGCCGCCAGCACCGCAACCGGGTGGATGCGCGCCCGCCGCAGCGCAACGGGGTCGGCCAGCCGCTCGGTCACCATCGCCACCGCAGCGTTGCGCGGGCGGAGGACGCCGTTGGCGGTGAGGCGGGCCAGGTTGCGCAGCGTGGCCGTCAGCGGCAGGCTCGGCAGCAGCGCGCGCCACACGTTCGCCGCGCCGAGCCACTGGCTGGGCACGGCCTCCCACGGCAGCCGGTGCGTCTCGATTAGCGCCACGATTTCGGCCTCGGTCGTCGCCAGCTTGGCCCGCTCGGCGGCCCAGATCAGCCGCAGCGCCTCGTCCGGGTGCGGCGACTCACCCACGCTCGGCCAGCCCTGCGTCACCCAGTGGAAGATGGCGTCGTGCGCGGCCGTCGGGGCCTGCGGGTGGGCCAGCCGCAGGGCGTCGCGGTGGCTCCAGCCGTTGCGCTGCCCGTACTTGACGACTTGATAGGCGAGCCGACCAGAGTCCATCCCGCTGTACCACTTGCCCACGGCCCGGCGCAGCCCGCGCCCCCAGCCGCGGAAGCCCTCGACGTATTCGAGGAAGTGGAAGAGGTGCGTGCCGATGCGCGCCACCCGCGGCAGCGCTTCGAGCGCCGCGCGCCGCGTTGCTTCGTCGCCCAGCCCCGCGCACATGGCGAGGGCAAAGAGCGCCGGGTCGTTCTTGGGCGCGCGCCCCGCCTCGCTGATCGCCACGATGCGCCGCACCACCCGCTCGCCGTCGGCCTCGATGCAGCGCCAGACAGCCTCGGCGCTGTCGATGGTCAGCTTGGGCTGGCCGATGTAGTAGGTTCCGCCCTCCGTGCCGAGCACGAGAAAGCGGTTCAGCCGCGTCCAGTCGTCGACGGCCCAGGCGAAGCCGCCCGCGCTGTTCGGCACCTGGCCGCGACCGGGGAGCGGCAAGCCCTGGTGCGTCTGCACGGTCTGGGTGTGCCCAAGCTGGCTCTGCGGCGCGCGCGTGGCAAAATGTTGTCGCATGTTCATCGTGTACCTCCAAAACGTTGTGGCAGCGGCTGATGAAGCGACGCTTCATCAGCCGACGGCCGGGGGAATACGGTGGCGGGCAAGGTGTGCCGGTGGGGTGTGCTAGGTTTGGGTAGGTAACCCACCGGCTTCGGCCCGCGCAAAAAACGGTCTACTCCTTCAGTAAATTTCGGTCGCTCATCGTGCAAAAGAGGAACGCTCCGGATCAATACCAATACTGCACAATAGGCGACCGGCGGAAGATGGGCGAAGGGTCGCTGCGGAACTGTGTGGGTGAAAAAGGTAGGTAACCCGCAATGTCCGGCCCATCTTTTGTGGGCAAGCTAGCGAAATCGGGACGCACCAGCAGCGCGTGCTGGGTAATGGATTTGGTAACCCGATTTCTCCGGCCCACAAGCGGGACGCGCGGAGTTTGAACCCGCTCACCGGTTGCCCGGCTTAGCCAATAACCCCCCACCGCCGGCCCGCGTTACCGCACGGGCAAGGGTTGATGGACGGTAACGTCCCCTGAATTACACGGGTGCGGCTTGCAGCCGCACGATGTTGGCCCTTCCCCGTCAGATTACCAGAAGGGAAGGGCGTGATTGTTCAGCTAGAAGCAACACCTACAGCTGGAAACGGCGGGACTCGAACCCGCGACTTCAAGGTCCAGGTAACCAACTTCCGTCGGCCCGTGCGGGTGAACGCACGGGCAAGGTGGTGGCGGTCGGCGTCCTTGCGCTCTGCCGCTGAGCTACGTTTCCCACGTTAAGAATCGGTGCAGGTGGCTAATTGAACTCGTTGACCCGTGTGACAGTCACTGCCCAAGCGTCGCCTTGAACGCCGGCTTGCTTTGGGCAGCGACGGTCACGTTAGTCCCCGTCGTCCGACTTGCCGCCCATGATCACAACCTTGGGCGTCATCCGCGCGACGGGCTCGATCAGCACGCCCCGCTGCTGTTCGATCACCATTTCGATGTCCTTGTAGGCGAACATCGTCTCGTCCGGCGCGAGGCCGAAGTGGAGGATGTCCTGCCTCTCCATGTGGCGGCTAAAGCGCGCCTCGTCGTGCTGGCGACGGGCTTCGGAGCGCGAGAAGTAGCGCCCCGCGCCGTGGGCGGAGGAGTGCATGCTCTCCGCGTTGCCCAGCCCGCGCACGAGGTAGGACGACGAGCCGCTCGTCCCCGGAATGATGCCAAGCTGGCCCGCCTCCGCCGGCGTTGCGCCCTTGCGGTGCAGCACTTCGCCGGTCGCTTCGTCCACCCAGGCGTAGTTGTGCCGATTCCAGAGACGCGTCAGCTGACGCGCGCCCGTGGCCTTTAGGAAGTGATCGTGGATCAAATCGTGATTGGCGCGGGCGTACTCGCCCATCAGCTCCATCGCCGCCAGATACTGCTGACCCGATTCGGAATCAATCGACAGCCACTCGTAGCCCTTGGGCACGCCGCGCGCGATCCGCGCCGTCTCCGCCTCGGCGCGGCGGACAAAGTGCGTGGCGATCTTGTGCCCCGCACCGCGGCTGCCGCTGTGCGTCAGCAGGCCCACGTAGGGCTTGCCCGGCGCGAAGCCCTCCATCGGCTCCAGGAAATCCACCAGCATTAGGTCGGCGAAGTGGTTGCCGCCGCCGGACGAGCCGATCTGCTTGGCCGCCGTGCCGCGCAGCTTCTTGAGAATCGGCACTTCGTTCCACGTTTTGTCCTCCATCACGGCGTGGTCGCGCCGACCGTCGGCAAAGTCCGATCCCAGGCCAAACGACGTCACGCCGCGCAGCTTATTGGCGAAGCCAGCGCGCTCGGCCAGGAAGGTGTCGGCCTCCACGTCGAGCAGCGTCAGCTGCATCATGCACGAGATGTCGTAGCCGACAAACGAGGGCGAGACGGCCCGCTCCAGCCCGGCGACGCCACCAATTGGCATGGCGTAGCCGAGGTGGGCATCGGGCATCATCGCGCCGCGCGTCGCCATCGGCAGCCGCAGCACCGTCGCCATCTGGTCGACGGCGTTGCCGGGGATGTGCGTGCCCACGTCGCCAAAGATGGCGAGCGGCGCGATCTGCTTGCGCATCCGCAGCGGCTGCTGCGCGCTAAAGGTTGCGTCGGCCCAGGCGAGCAGGTCGTGCGCGGTAGCGGCTGGGTGATCTTTGGCCCAGGCCGCCGCCTGCTGTGCAATGGTCGCGTAGTCGCCGAGGCCGTGGTAAGCGTGGAGGAGCTTGTGGGTGTTGAGCTTTTTCTTAGCCATGATGGCACCGCCTATTGGAGAATAATTGATTGTAAATTACAAGAATAACGATGCCGTGCACCAGCAGTGAGCGTCTCGTAGGTCACCTTTGCTCCGCAAGGTGACGCGGATCGTCTACCCCACCGCGCCGTGGATCTGCCGTGCGGCAAGGTTACCCGATGTTTGTCACGTAGCGGAGCATGGGTGACCTACAAGCATATGTGACCTACAGAAGTTGCGCGACGACGCTTTGCTGACTGTCGCCAAGCGCACCAAAGCAAAGCCCCATCATTCGATGGTCGTATTGGTGCTCGGTCTACCTAATTTGTGGGATCAAAAAAGGTGCGAGCCAAGCGGCCCGCACCTCTTAATTCAAAAAGGGTGGTGTGGAGAGGGGAAGCGCAGAACCCTACGCAGCCGACCTCCCAAAGAGCCGCTGAGACCAATGACGAATCCAGATATTCGTCGGGCGATTTAGTTGTTGGTGAATGAAACCGGATGGTTTGTATTCGTATCTCATAACGGCTGCTCTCGAAAGATCAATTGCAAAACGAATCGGGGTTGCTAGACGCGAAAATGAGGGTATCACGGATAATTGGAATTGTCAATACCCAATTTCTAAAAATTTTTCAGAAAGCGTTCGGCATTGCCTTATAGCTGGAAAAGCTGATTGGATGGTAAGTACAATGCACGGCGCGTGCGATGGCTCGTTTGCAATTTAGATTCTGCGCCGTGCACCGCACTCGACCAGCTTGATTCGTTATCCGCCAACCCCAGCCGCGCTTTGCCGCCGGCTGTACACGTACCAGCCCAGCATCCCCACGGCCAGCGCAATCAGCAGCCACTCTTCCGGCTCCGGCACGCCGGTGACGGCGAGGGCATCCTGGTTGGTTTCGCCCACCTCCTCAAACTCGCGCTCGAAGCGGTCGTCGTTGTTCTCCAGCTCGTCCAGCAGCTTGTCCTGCCGCGCTTCCACCAGCACAATCATCGACGAGTAGGGCGTCACGATGCTCTGCTCGATGGCGATGGCGTGCAGGGCGTCGAGCGTTTCGAGCTCGCCAATCGTTTGGCGCTGGCGCTGCGTTTCGCTCAGGATGAGGCGGCGGGCGGCCAGGGCGGCGAAGGGGTCTCCTACGCCGTGCTCGGTGACGCTGTCGCCGGCGGGGCTGGCATTGTCGGTGACCTGCCACAGGTAGCCGTCGACAACATCGCCGTCGGTGATTTGGCCAGCGGCCAAACGCGTCAGCGCCGTTTGTACATCAGCCGCCGCGCCGCCGCCGCTGGCCTGGATGGCCTCCAGCGTGTCGTCGTCGTAGCCGGGGGGGAAGACGCCGCCGAGGTGGATCATCCAGAGCGGGGCATCGAGCAAGGGTAGGGTCGCGCCGTCTGGCGTGACTTCGTAGCCGCTGTCGTCGGTGAGGACGAGGATGGCGTCGTAGTCGTTTAGCGTGTCGGCGTCCCGGGCGAGACGGCTGAACTGGGCGAGCAGGGTGGCGGCGTTTTGACCGCCGTAGTAGAGCAGCTCGCCATCAACGGAGCGGTTCATGTACTCGCCGAGCACGGCGACGGCGGGCGCTTCGCCGCGAAAGGGCGAGGCCGTGAGGAAAAGATCGCTCTGCGGGGCAAGCTCGGTTAGCTGCCACAGCGCATCGGTTACCGCTTGCTCCTGCACAGCCATGCTGCGCGAGCGGTCGAGCACGACGGCCAGCCGCAGATTGTCGGGCAGCGCAGGCGCGTCGACCAGCGGCTGGGCCACCACCGATTGTCCGTCGCCAAACGCAACCAGGTGGGCGCGCGGCGCAATGGCGTCAACCCAGATGTGGCTGGGCAACCACGCTTCGCTGCTCGCCGCGTCGATGTCGGTGGGCAGCAAGCCGGTCAACGATTCCTCGGTGACGCGCTCGCCGTCGCGCTCGATGTGAAGCAGCCGCGTCGACTCATCGTCCCAGTAGACGTTGCGCAGGTCGCTGAGGCGGGGCAGGGGCCAGCCGCTCATGGTTTCGCGCTCGCCCTGTTCGGCGAGCACGCGGTAGGTGAGCCACATGTGGAGCGGCGGGCCTTCTTCAAATTGGTCGCTTGTGGTTCCGCCCCGAACCCACATCCGCGGCTCGATGGGGAAGACGCGCAGCCGGTACTGCTGCGGCCCAATCTGCTCGACCAGGGCCGGATCGACGCGGCGGCGCACTTCGCTTTGGTAGACGGCCTGGGCCGCCCCGCGCGGGGCCACGCGATAGGCAAAGCGCTCGCTGCGCTCCGCGCTGTTGCCCAGCCAGACGCCGGTTACCGCCGCCGATTCGGGCAGGCTAAAGTAGTAGACCACTTCCTCGCGCTGCGTCGTCTGGTTCTGGTAAACTTCATACAGCTCAACCTCAGCCCAGTCGCCCTCCTCGCTGATCGTGATTTCCTGGCGCAGCAGGTACACCTCGCGGTCGTCAATAGCCTGCCAAGCCGCCGTCGCGCGACCCACATCCCAGGTGGTGCGCACGGCTTGGACGACGTCGTCGCGCTCGCCGTCGAGGATATCTTGGTCAAAGAAGGTTTCGTAGAGCTGGGCGGCAGGCAGCGCATCCTGGCTGACGGCGCTAACGAAGCGCGTTGCCTGTGCCGTCTGAGCGTCCAGCGCGTCCGTTAAATCGTCGCCCGGAATTTCAAAGCGCACGGGACGATAAAGCAGCGGGCTGACAAAATCCTCGTAGACGCGCTGCACCCCCTCGGCCCGTCTCTGCTCCAAATCAAACGCCTCCTGATAGATGTCTCGAATGTGTTGAACGTCCCCGTGGGCGCTGACGTAGCGCTGCGGCGCGAGGTAGGCGTTGAGCAGCCCTTCGCGGATTGCCTCATTTTGGTCGAGCAGGGCGCTGGCCTCGTCCACGTTTTGGGGCGATTCGGCCAGCAGGTCAAAGGCGCGCTGCTGGGGCTGGCGATTGGCGAGCACGAAGACGAGCGCAAAGGCGGCGACGGCCATCGCGGGCAGCAGCACCGCTTGCCACCCAGCTTGCCACCCAGCTTGCCACAGCGGGCGACGCGCCGTCAGCGCACGCAGGCTGCGTCGCCAGGCGCGCGCCACGATGACGGGCACGGCGATGGGCATGAGCACCACCAGGGTGGCGGTGAAGACAAAGAGGATAAAGCCGAGCACGCTAAATGTGAACCAGTAGAACGACTCGAACAGACCGCTGAACGAGAGGCGCAGGTCGCGCAGAAAGGCGGGGATGTCGGTGGCGATCTCGCGCAGCACGGATGCAACGCCTTCGGTAAAAATGACGGACACGGGCACGACGTAAAAGAGAATCCACGCGGCGGCATAGAGGCTGACCAGCAGCAGCAGCGACATCCCCAGCAGACCGGCGCCGCGCAGCAGCGCGGGGCGCTCGTCGCGTTGGGGGTCGAGCAGCCGCCAGAGCAGCGTCGCCAGCCCCAGCGCGGCAATCGCGAGCAGCAGGCCGATGGCGGGCGTCACCTGGCGCACGACGAAGAAGCGCACGACCAACAGCAGCATCAGCGGCCCCTCGACGGCGTAGGCAAAGGCAAAGAGCCGCGCCGGATCGCGCCGCAGCCAGCCGAAGCCGATGATCAGCGAGAGGATGGGAATCAGCGCGATCACGACGCCGTAGGCGAAGAATTGAGCGGGCACGACGCCGTCGCGCACGCCGCGCAGCAGCTCCGGCAGCAGGAGGGGGGCGAAGCCAAAGGCCATGAAGGCCACGAAGATCAGGTTCCACGACCAGAAGAGGGCGTGCGCCCAGATGCGCCAGTCGCGCAGGTGGCGGGTGAAAGAGCGGATGTGTGTCATGGGAATTCTCCAACTGTTTGGTCGGCAACAAAATTTTAACGCGGAGACGCGGAGGCGCAAAGGTATGACGTTCAATTACCCGACGGAAATTTGCTCACTCCGCGGCTTGATCCAACGTCCGCGCCACGACTTCGCGCAGCTCTGTATAAAATGATTGCATCGCCGCCGACCCCACGTTCGGCGCGTCCTCAAAGACCATTGTAACCAGCACCCAGCGCTGGGGGCGCAGCGAGAGATCGGCCCAGATGCGGGTGGTGTAGTCGTCGGTGAGGCGGTCGCCGGCTTGGAACCAGTAGGAGGCCGTCCACTGCTGGTCGCCGTCGCTGAGCTGGGCGATGCGCACGGGAAAATCGGGGGCGACGAGGTGGGCGTAGCTGTTGTCGAGCGCGAGGCCGTGGACTTCGAAGCAGCGCTCCGGGTGGTGGTGCGCGCGCCACGTCTCGCTGACGACGACCATGAGCGTGCCGGTCAATTCTTCACCGACGGGCGACCGGTAACGAAAGCGCCAGCGCTCGGCCGATTCAGCCCCATCGCGGGTGAGCCAGAAGGTTTCGTCGGCGGTGAGCGGCTGATCTGCCAGGATGAAGGCGTCGGGAAAGGCCCAGTCGAGCGGCGGCTGGGTCAGGCCGTTTTGGGGGAGAGGCGTGTAGAGCAGCGCCATCGCCGCGACGATTGCGACGAGCACGAGGCTAAAGGTGTGGCCACCGGCATGAGCGGGCGAATCCGCTACATCAACCAAAGCGGGCGACTGCGTTTTTTGCCGACGCAGCAGCAGCGCCGCCGCGCCACAGGCCAGCCCAAAGCCAAGCACGCCCAGCGGCACGTGCACCATCTCGGCCAGCAAATTCCAGCCCAACACCGGCCCCGCCACCACCAGCATCGCCACCCGCGCCAGATTGGCAACAAAGAGCAGCACCATCAGCAGCGCGGCAATTCCAAGCCAGCGCAGATCGAGGCGGCGGCGTTCGAGCCAGGTGGCGGCAAGCAGAAAGAGCGCTCCCGTCCACAGGCTTTTGACGCCGCTGCAGGGCAGGTCGATTTGGGAGACGCCGTTCTCAAAAATGAGGATCGTGTCGATGCCGACTGAGCCGACGCCCGCACCCGCCAGCCCGTCGCGCACGAGCGAGGCCGTTGCCAGGCGCATGGGGTAGCCGACAAAGCTTTGCAGATGTTCACCAAAGGGCAGCGTGCCAATCAGCAGCAGCGCGGCGGGCAGTCCCCGTCGCCAGCGGGTGGGGGCGAGCCAGAGGCCGAGCAGACCGTAGCTGGCCAAGCCAAAGAAGGTGGCCGACAGCGTGTTGATGGCGAGAAAGCGCTCGCCGGCGAGGTAAAGCAGCGAGCCGCCGAGCAGCGCCACCAGCGGCACGACGCGTAGCTGCGGTGGGGCGTGGGGCTTGAAGCGCAGATCGCCACGGTGGATTTGCAGGCCAATCAGCGCGAGCACGGCGACGAGCAGAATTTGGTTGGTGCGAAAATCTTCGCGCGAGAAGATGGTGGCGAAGTAGCTTAGCAGCGGGGCGTAGAGCCAGCCCCACCCAGCAAGCAGCAGCCCGTTGAGCAGCAGCGGCGCGGCGTGCTGTCGAATGGTGGCCCGGCGTTGAGTCTCGGGGTGGCTGGGGTGAATTGGTTCGTTAGTGAGCATGGAGTGATCCAAATCGAGCGGGCAGTTCTGTTGGGAAACGGTGTGGGCATGGGAAAAGTTCCCAGACAAAGTCATCAAACCCCATTCAGATTTTTGACTTTCCCTTCGTCTGTGGCACGTTTGTCTGAATGAAGCAGAAGAAACAGAGAAGCGATCCACAAAGGAAACGAAGGGCACGAAGTTCTGACTCTTTCTTCCTTCGTGCCCTTCGTGTCCCTCGTGGATGAGGCCATTTCAAGAATTAAATTATCCCGTCAGAAGTGACAATCACGCCCATTATCTTGTTGGCAACCCCTTCTGATAGAGGGCCGTGGCAGCCACTTCGGCTCACCCGTGGGGTATCTATTTTCTTGGAACAGTCTAACGTCTTTTGAACCCTCACCGGAGCCTGCCCCCATGACAAATAGCCGACGCGTGATCCGTTCTCCCCGTGGCACAAATCTCCACTGCAAAAATTGGCAGATCGAGGCCGCCTACCGCATGTTGCAAAACAACCTCGACCCCGACGTGGCGGGCGATCCCGACAATCTAATCGTCTACGGCGGGCGCGGCAAGGCGGCGCGCAACTGGCCCGCCTTTGAGGCCATCCTGCAAAGCCTGCGCGAGCTGGAGCCAGACGAGACGCTGCTCGTACAGTCTGGCAAGCCCGTGGCCGTCTTCCGCACCCACAGCGACGCACCACGCGTGCTGATCGCCAACTCCAACATCGTGCCCGCCTGGGCCACGCAGGAAAATTTCGACAAGTGGGAGCGCGACGGGCTGATCATGTATGGGCAGATGACGGCTGGCAGCTGGATTTACATCGGTACGCAGGGGATTTTGCAGGGGACGTACGAGACCTTTGGCGCGCTGGCGCAGCAGCAGGGCTGGCCGAGCCTGCGCGGCAAATTTGTGCTAACCGCGGGCTTGGGCGAAATGGGCGGCGCACAGCCGCTGTCGGTGACGATGAACGAGGGCGTGGGCTTGTTTGTGGAGGTCGACCGCTGGCGCGCCGAGCGGCGGCTGGCGCTGCGCCAAGTCGACGTGGTGACGGACGATCTGGAGGAGGCGATGACGTGGGTGGAGGAGGCCGTCGCCGCCGAAACGCCGCGCTCGATTGCGCTGGTCGCCAACGCGGCCGAGGTGCTGCCGGAGCTGGTGGCGCGCGGCGTCGTGCCCGATGTGGTCACCGATCAGACGTCGGCCCACGATCCAATGTACGGCTACATTCCGGCGGGCTTGACGCTGGATGAGGCAACGGCGCTGCGCGAGAGCGATCCCGACGCCTATCTGCAGCGCGCCACCGATTCGATGACGGCGCACGTGCAGGCCATGCTCGACTGGCAGCAGCGGGGAGCCATCGTCTTCGATTACGGCAACAATCTGCGCCAGCGCGCCTTTGACAACGGCCTCGCCAACGCCTTTGACTATCCCGGCTTTGTGCCCGCCTACATTCGCCCGCTCTTCTGCGAGGGCAAAGGCCCCTTCCGCTGGGTCGCCCTCTCCGGCGATCCCGACGACATCTACGCCACAGACGAGGCGATTTTGGAGCTCTTCCCCGAAGACGAGCACCTCGCGCGCTGGATTCGGCTGGCGCAGCGCGACATTGAGTTTCAGGGCCTGCCCGCGCGCATCTGCTGGCTGGGCTACGGCGAGCGGGCAAAGGCGGGGCTGCGCTTCAACGAATTGGTGGCCGAGGGCAAGGTCAAAGCGCCCATCGTGATCGGGCGCGATCACCTGGACAGCGGCTCGGTCGCCAGCCCCAACCGCGAGACGGAGGGCATGAAGGATGGCTCGGACGCAATCGGTGACTGGCCGATCCTCAACGCGCTGATCAACACGGCCTGTGGCGCGACGTGGGTCAGCTTTCACCACGGCGGCGGCGTGGGCATCGGCTACAGCCTGCACGCCGGCCAGGTGATCGTGGCCGACGGCACGCCGGAGGCCGCGGTGCGGCTGGAGCGCGTGCTCACCGCCGATCCGGGCATGGGCGTGGCGCGCCACGTCGATGCTGGCTACGAGCGGGCGGTCGACGTGGCGCAGGAGCGCGGCGTGAAGATTCCGATGTTGAGGGAAGAATAGAACGCGGATTGGGTGGATCAGGCGGATCAGGCGGATGGGATCAACTTCTCTTCTGGGAAAACTATGCTCAACATCACCGGCAACAATCTACACATCGACGACGTGGTCGCCGTGGCGCGCGGCGAAGAGGTCGCGCTCGACTCGGCGGCACTGCCCGCTATCAAACGTTCGCGGGCAGCGGTGGAGCGGCTGGTGGCCCAGGGCACAATTGCCTACGGCATCACCACCGGCTTTGGTCGCTTCAAGGATAAGTTTATTCCGCCGGAGCAGGTCAAGCAGCTCCAGCTCAACCTCGTGCGCAGCCACGCGGCAGGCGTGGGGGCGGAGCTAGATGATGAGACGGTGCGCGCCATGCTGCTGGTGCGCGCCAACACGCTGGCCCTCGGCTACTCCGGCGTGCGCCCCGTCGTGGTGCAGACGCTGCTGGAGATGCTCAACCGCGGCGTCCATCCCTGCATCCCGTGCCAGGGCTCGCTGGGCGCCAGCGGCGATCTGGCCCCGCTGGCCCACCTCACGCTGGCGCTGATCGGCGAGGGCGAGGCGCGGCTCAACGGCGAGCGCTTGCCAAGCGACGAGGCGTTGGCGCGCACCGGCATCGAGCCGGTCGAGCTTCAGGCCAAGGAGGGCTTGGCGCTGGTCAACGGCACGTCGCTGATGGTGGGGCTGGGTGCGCTGCTCGTGCGCCGCGCCATCAACCTAACGCTGACGGCGGACGTGGCGGCCTGCCTCTCGCTCGAAGCGCTGCACGGCACGGACCGCGCCTTTGATGCGCGGGTGCACGCCGCGCGCCCGCACCCGCGCCAGATTGACTGCGCCAGATTTCTGCGCCAGCTGCTCGTCGGCAGCCAGCTGCTGCGCGACCCGGCGGACAGCAACGTGCAGGATCCGTACACGCTGCGCTGTGTGCCGCAGGTGCACGGCGCGGTGCGCGACGCGATTGCTTACACGCAGTGGGTAATCAACATTGAGCTCAACGCGGCCAACGACAACCCCCTGATTTTTGTCGACGAAGAGACGGGGGCGATTGACGTGGTGAGCGCGGGCAATTTCCACGGGGAGCCGATTGCAATGGCGATGGACTACGCTAAAATCGCGCTCACCGACTTGGGCAACATGAGCGAGCGGCGCACGAATCGCCTGGTCGACGCCGACTCCAACCACGGCGTGCTGCCCATGTTCCTGACGGCGCGCGGCGGGCTTGAAAGCGGCTTGATGATGGCGCAGTACACGGCGGCCTCGCTGGCCTCCGAAAACAAGGTGCTCGCCCACCCCGCCAGCGCCGATTCGATCCCCAGCAGCGCCAACGTTGAGGATCACGTCAGCATGGGCACGATTGCCGCGCGCCACGTTGCGCGGGTGCTCGATCACGTGGAGACCATCGTCGCGATTGAGCTGCTGTGCGCGGCGCAGGGCGTCGACTTTCGGCGTGCGCAGCTTGGCGGAGAGCGCGCGCGGCTTGGCGCGGGCACCGAGGTCGCCCACCGGCTCATCCGCGAGCGCGTGCCCTTTCTGGACTGCGACGAACCGCTGGCGCCGCTGATCGAGGCGGTGCGCGGGCTGGTGGCGAGCGGAACGATCAAGCAAGCGGTTGAAAAAGCGCTCGAATCACCCTAAAGCGTGTAAAATAAGAACAAACGCTCGCGATCCAAGGAGACACTCGCTATCCACAGTTGGACAACTTGCCCCAGCTCGCCTGGACAGCGACCGTCACCGGCGCCGAAAATTCTTGCTCTCGACGTGGCTTCACTTTAGCTGGCGTTGGTTAGCCACGTTTGGCTCGCCGTATGATCACTTGGCCCTTGACAGCAGTAGAGATGAATCGCACTTTTGAATTTGGTAGAATAAACATGACAACTCAGACAACTCAGACAACTCAGACAAGCGGACGGCAGCCAAACGGCCAGTGCCCGGTTAATCACGGGTCGCTGTCGCAGCGCAAGATGCCCTTTGCACATGAAGCCGGGGCCGCACCCATCGAGCGCGACGCCAACGGCGTCTGGCAGGTGCGCGATTACGATATTGCCAAGCGCGTCCTGCGCAGCTCGCAGACGCAGCAGGCGGGCTTTGGCGCGGACATGGTGCGCGGTTTGCCCGAGGCCTTCGTCAGCAAGCAACCCGTGCTCTACCAGGATGGACAGGCCCACAGGGAGCAGCGCGCGGCCATTGCCCGCTACTTCACCCCCAAGGCCACGCGCGAGAATTACCACGAACTGATGGAGCGCCTCGCCACCGAGATGATCGCCACGCTCCACCGCGAAGATCGCGTGGAGCTGAGCGACCTCTCCATGCAGATGGCGACCGCGGTTGCGGCCCAGGTGGTGGGGCTGACGGACAGCCTGCTGCCCGGCATGGAGGGGCGCATCAACCGCTTCATCACCGGCAACGCCGAGCGGGGGATCAGCGAGGCGGGACAGGACCCGGAGCAGAAAACGACGCGCTCACCCAGGAGCCTTCTCAACTTTGCGCGCAATCAAGTCAACATGGGTTCGTTTCTCTACCTGGACGTCAAGCCCGCCATCCGCGCGCGCAAGCGGCAGCCGCAGGACGACGTGATCACCCACCTGATTGCTCAAGAGTACAACGACGCCGAAATTCTGATCGAGTGCGTCACCTACGGCACGGCGGGCATGGTTACCACGCGCGAGTTTATCGTGATCGCGGCCTGGCATCTGCTCGAAAACGAGGCGCTGCGCCAGCAGTACCTCGCCGCTGAGGAAGAAGCGCGCCAGCAAATCCTGGAAGAAATTCTGCGCGTGGAGCCGATTGTGGGCAACCTCTACCGCCGAACGACCGAGGACGTTGAGGTGGAGGTCAACGGCGAGCCGCTCACCATTCCCGCAGGCGATCTGATCGACCTACACATTTACGCGGTCAACGCCGATGTGTCGGTCGTGGGCGAGCAGCCGACCGCCGTCTGCCCCATGCGCGAGCTGGAAAAGCGCGCGCAGCCGCCCGTTATCTCCTTTGGCGATGGCGCACACCGCTGTCCCGGCGCCTACATCGCCATCCAAGAGAGCGACATCTTCCTGCACAAGCTGCTCTCGATCCAGGGGCTGCGGCTGGTCAGCGAGCCGCGCGTCGAGTACAAGGCGCTTGTCAAGGGCTACGAAGTGCGCAATTTTATCCTGGCCGTGGGCGAGGAAGCGGCGTGAGTGGATGAGTAGGCCGCCAATGTTCTTTTGGCAGATACACCAAACCCCACCCCCAGCCCCTGGAGAACCAGCGTCGAGGGGGTGGGGTTCTGCCAGCCGCATAGTTCCTATCCGTCAAAAGATGTTGGCTAAAGTAAAGTCGAAATGAAAGCCAGAATTTCACCCCACCCCAGCCCTCCCCAGGATGGGGAGGGAGCCGCAACTGGGCCAACGGCGCATCCGCCCCTCCCCCCATGGTGGGGGAGGGTGGGAGCTTTAAGGGGTAGGTTTTTTTGTCGACCCATTGTTTGGGTCAAAATTATCCGGTTTGGAGCTTGGAGACGGTCGATTGTTCGCTGTTTCGAGCCGTTTGACCCTTTTCAGCCGGTTTTCAAAAACCAACCCCTCAAAGGAGGCTGGGAGGCGGTCAAACGCCGCTTCTCCCTGCAGTTTTCCTATCCTTGTTCTCGCAATTGGTGTATACTTCGCCTCTTTTCGATGGGACAAAACCAGTTGGCTAAATGCGAAACCAGGAGAATTTTGTGACCCCACCCCAATGCCCCGTCTCGCACACCCCCGCGGCGTTTGACCCGCTCGACCTCGACGCGCCCTTCCCCGCGCTGAAGCAGGCGCGTGCAGAAGCGCCGATTTTCTACAACGCCGACATCGACTACTGGATCGTCACGCGTTACGCGGACATCAAAGCCATATTTCAGGACCACCACACCTTTACGGCGGAGAACACGATTTCGCCCATCGAGCCCTTTTCGGAGGCGGTGCAGAATATGCTGCGCGACGGCAACTACACGCCGGTTCCCGTGCTCTCCAACAACGTGCCGCCCAGCCACACGCGCATCCGCAAGCTCGTTAACAAGCTCTTTTTGCCGCGCCGCATGAGGCACTTCGAGCCCGCCATCCGCCAGCTGGTGCACGAGCGGATCGATGGGTTTATCAAACGTGGCGAGGTTGACATCGTCTCGGCGCTCACCTACGATTTTCCGGCCCACGTGCTCTTTCACGTGCTGGGCGTGCCCGATGAAGATGTACCGCGGGTCAAGCTGTGGTCGGGCAACCGCATCCAGCTCTACTACGGGCGACCCACGACGGACGAGCAGGTCGAGCTGACGCGGCATCTGGTGCCCTTTTGGCACTACGTGGTGGCGCTGGTCGAGCGCAAGCTGGAGCACCCAACCGACGATTTGACGAGCGATCTGATTCGGATGCGCAACGGCGACGACAGCGTGCTCACCCTCAACGAAATTGCGAGCTGCATGATCACGCTGCTGGTGGCGGGCCACGAGACGACGACCTCGCAGCTCACCAACGGGCTGCTGCACCTGCTGACTCGGCGCGCGCAGTGGCGGGCGCTCTGCGATGAGCCAGCGCTTATTCCCAACGCCAGCGAGGAGATGATGCGCTTCGACCCGTCCGTCTGCACCTGGCGGCGTCTCGTGCGGCGGGCCACGACAATTCACGGCGTCGAGCTGCCGGAGGGGGCCAACCTGCTGCTCATGCTCAACTCCGCCAACCGCGACGAAACTATCTTCCCCGAGCCCGATCAGGTGGACATCACGCGCGGCAACGTCAAGGAGCACCTGGCCTTTGGCTACGGCATCCACTACTGCGTGGGCGCGCCGCTGGCCCGCGTGGAGATGGTCGCCGTCTTCGAGGCGCTCACCCAGCGATTGCCGACCTTGCGCCTCCGCCCCGATCAGCCGCTGGCCTACACGCGCAACATCTCCTTCCGCGGCCCGCTTCAGCTCCACGTCGAGTGGGACGAGCGGGCGTAAAATTGGGCAGCCCGTAGGTCACGCGTGCTCCGCTACGTGACGGTTGTCGACCTCGCCCCCTGTATAGAGGCTGCCCTGGTTTATCCATCACAATTGTCACCTTGCGGAGCAAAGGTGACCTGGTATCATGGAAAGCGGCAAGAGGAGGCAGTAGGTGACCCCAAGCGCCAAAAGCTTGTATCGTAGATAAGCCCCTCTTGCCACTGACCTTTGCCGAAGTTGGACGAATTGAGTAGAGTAGCAGAACGCGCAGACCCGCCATGTAAGTTGTCCAACAGCCGTGCCTCGTAGTCAAGACAGTTAACTCGTGACCAGGGGCTACCCAAGCCCGAACGTAGAGTTGTCGAGGCCACCTGAGACCACGGAGAGAATGGAGGGCCACGAGCCCGGATACCAGGCAGTTCGGTCACGCTCAGGGGCTGGGGACAAAGCGCAAGGCGGTCGAGCGCGCCCAGCTACCCGATTCGCTCACGGGTCACCCTCTCGAAAGGAAAGTGCTCATGTCAACCTTCTACCTAGGCGTCGATGTGGCCAAAGACAAGTTGGCCGTTGCCCTCCACGCTTGCCCGTCTACAGCGGCCGCCGACCGTCGCACCCCGCGTTCCCTGCCCGACGTCGCCAATAGCGAGGCGGGCTTCCAAGCGCTGCAGGCGCAAGTCGCCGCGCAGCTTGAGGGCCAGGGCGAGGAGCGCGTGCTCCACCTGATTGTCGAGCCGACCGGCAACTACCACCTGCGGCTGCTTGCTTTTGCCGAGCAGCAGGGCTGGCGCGTCAGCCTGCCCAACCCCAAAGTCGTGCGCGACTGGGCCAAAGGGCAAGGACAACGGGCCAAAACCGATAAGGTAGATGCGCGCTTGCTGGCTCAGTACGGCGCCAGCACCCAATCGCCCGCTCAACAGCCGCTGGCTGCGGAAGTCAGCGAACTCGACGAGCTGCTCCATCGCCAGGAGGACCTGGAGCAGATGCTGGCTCAGGAGCGCAACCGCCTCCACGCCCACCAGCAGCGCCCCCACCCCTCCTCCGCCGTGCGCCGCAGCTTAGAGCAGAGCCTCAAGCGCTTGCAGGAACAGTTGACCGAGGTCGAGCAGGCCATCCAAGCCCACCTGGCTCAGTACAACGATCTCGCCCAGCACGTGCGGCGCTTGCTCAAAGTTTGCGGCATTGGCGACAAAACCGTCTTACATATCCTGGTCTTGCTCTTCCGCTTCGAGGCGCGCACCGCCGGCCAGGGCGACGCCAAGGCGCTGACCGCCTTCGTGGGTCTTGACCCCGTCCACACCCAAAGCGGCAGCTCCGTCTACAAGCGACCGGCCATCTCCAAAATGGGCGATGCCGATGCCCGGCGTCGTCTCTATCTCTGTGCCTTGGGCGGCAACCGCGCCAAGGACACACCGCTCACCCGCTTCTATCGCGGCTTGCTGGCGCGTGGCAAACCCGTCAAAGTGGCCCGCATTGCCACCGCCCGCAAAATCCTGATCTGGGCCTGGGCGGTTTTCCGCTCCGGCAAGCCCTTTGACCCCCAACTCGCTTCGCCCGCCTCTTGATGCGAATGGCTGACTTTCGTATAGAAACCAAGGGGACCCAAATCTTTAAGGTTTTCCCCCTTGACTTCTATGAGAGAATCTACGAATGCACCACCCCATCCGCCATGCCCCAACCAGTTGACCTTCTCCTCCACAACATCGCCCAGCTCGTAACCTGCGCGGCGCAGGCCCCCAAGCGCGGCGACGCCATGCGAGCGCTGAACATCATCGAGGACGGCGCAGTTGCCGTAGCCGATGGCAACATTGTGGCCGTTGGTCAGACGAAGCAAATCCAGGCTGACTACGCGGCAGCGCAGACCATCGACGCGGGCGAACGCGCCGTCGTCCCCGGCTTTGTCGACCCGCACACGCACGTCGTCTTCGGCGGCGACCGCGTCCACGAGTTCGAGCTGCGCATCCGCGGCGCAGGCTACATGGAGATCATGGCGGCGGGCGGCGGCATCGTCAGCACCGTGCAGCAGACGCGCGCGACCAGCGAGGACGCGCTCTTTGACGCCGCCCGTCGTCGGCTCGACACGATGCTCGCGTTGGGTACAACCACGGTCGAAATCAAGACGGGCTACGGGCTGGACACGGCCACGGAGCTCAAGATGCTGCGCGTGATCGAGAAGCTGAATCGCGAGCACGCCTGCACGGTTGTGCCCACCTTTTTGGGCGCGCACACGCTGCCGCCGGAATACAAGAGCGACGCGGTGGGCTACGTCGAGCTGGTCATCGAGGAGATGATTCCCGCGGTGGCGGCGTGGTACGCGGCGTCGCACTTCAGCGCGCAGGGCACGCCATTCTTCATCGACGTTTTCTGCGAGGAGCACGCCTTTGATGTGGCGCAGTCGCGCCGCATTCTGGAAGCGGGCCAAGCGCACGGCATGGGGGCCAAGCTGCACATCGACCAGTTCAACGCGCTGGGCGGCACGCAAATGGCCGTCGAGCTTGGCGCAATTTCCGCCGATCACCTCGACGTGAGCGGAGCTGACGAAATCGACGCGCTCGCGGCGTCGAGCACGATGGCCGTGCCCTTGCCCGCCGCCAACTTCAACCTCGGCCACACCGCATTCGCCAACGGTCGCGCGCTGATCGACGCCGGGGCCGCGCTCGCGCTGGCGACCGATCTCAACCCCGGATCCGCGCCCTGCTATGCGATGCCGCTGGTCATGGCCATCGCCAGCCGCTACCTACGCCTGCTGCCGAGCGAAACGCTGGTCGCCAGCACGATTAACGCCGCACACGCCATCGGTCTGGGCGAGCAAGTGGGCTCGATTGAGGTGGGCAAGCAGGCCGATCTGCTGCTGCTTAAGGCGGCAGACTATCGCCACCTCTCCTATTTTTTGGGCGGTAATCCGGTGGAGACGGTAATCAAGCGGGGGGAGGTAGTCGCGTAAACGGCAGAAAATCAATTTGTACGCAGATTTATGCAGATAAACGCAGATTTCCCAGAGGTTTTCATCTGCGCAAATCTGTGCAAATCTGCGTACAATTCTTCTTGACTTCATCCGTGTACAAAGTCCGTGTTCATCCGTGTCCCAAATCTCTCCATCTCTTCCTCAACTGATCCATGATCGACCAAACCGACAGCCATCTCGTCCTCCCCGGCCTGGCGACGGCCCACTCGCACGCCTTCCAGCGCGCCCTGCGTGGCCGCACGCAGCGCCGCGCCACCCGCGCCGATTCGTTCTGGTCGTGGCGCGGGCTGATGTACCACCTCGCCGCCACGCTCGACCCCGACACGATCTACGCGCTCTCCCACTTTGCCTACGTCGAGCTCGCCCTGTCCGGCGTGACGGCGGTGGGCGAATTCCACTACGTCCACCACGACCGCAACGGCCAGCCCTACGCCGACCGCCTTGCCCTGGCCGAGGCCGTAATCCAGGCGGCGAAAGACGCGGGCATTCGCCTCACCTTGATCCGCACGGCCTACCTGCGCGCAGGTTACCAGCAGACGCTCGCGCCCGCCCAGCAGCGCTTTGTCGACCCCGACGTTTCGCTGGTGATGCAGGATGTGGAGGTCCTACGCCAGCGCTATGCCAACGATCCGCAAGTCAACATTGCCGTCGCCGCCCACAGCATCCGCGCCGTGCCGCTGGGGGACGTGGTCGCGCTGGCAAATTTTGCGCGCGAGCGGACCCTGCCCTTTCACATGCACGTGGCCGAGCAGCGCCGCGAACTGGTGGAGTGTGAAGCGGAGTACGGGCGGACGCCCGTGGCGCTGCTGGCGGAGGCGGGCGTGCTCTCGGATGACTTCGTCGCCGTGCACGCAACGCATCTCAGCGCGGACGAAACTGTGGCGCTGGGCCGGGCCACCGCCAGCGTCTGCCTCTGCCGCACCACCGAGCGCGATTTGGGCGATGGCCTGCCTCAAACCGCCGAGCTCGTCGCCGCTGGCGTGCGGCTATGCGTCGGCGTGGACAGCCACTGCAGCGGCGATGCCTTCGAGGAAATCCGCGCCGTTGAGCTGGACGAGCGCAGCCGCAGCGAACAGCGGATCGCCGCGGCGACGGCGACGGAGCTGTTGGAGATGGGGACGAAAGCGGGTTACGCGGCGCTTGGGCTGGCCGATGCGTGGCGCGAGGACGCCGTTCACCTGCGCGTCGACGATCCGGCGCTCGTCGGCGCGAGCGAGCCGTTGCTGGCCGATCACGTGGTCTTTGGTGCGACGCCGCGGGCGGTGGATCAGCTTTTTGTGGGCGGTCGGCGGATTGTGGACGGCGGCGTACACGATCGCTACGCCGAAGCACGGGCGGGGTATCTGCAGGCGTTGACAAGGGTGTTCGACTCCTAACCCATCGACTGCTTGCCCAGGAGAAAAGGAGGGCAAATTTGAGTCATTGGCGCAGTGAACCAATTGATGTTATACTGATCACAGTTCCCTAACGCCGTTAAATTTTCTCCCCACAAAATCACATTACGCTTCGGTCTGTAACCCGTTGGCTCCCCTGCTGTTTTGAACCTTGACGTCAGCATTCAAACGTTTGCGTTCGAGCCGTGGATCAGTGGCAGTCACCGTCACCAATCCACGACTATTGCTCAAGCCAAAATTCACCCACACCCAAGGAGTTTTTATGTTAAACAAATCGTCAAAGCAAGTCGCGTTTGTGCTCTTGCTCCTGGTTGCGCTTCTGACAGCGGCCTGCGCCACCGCCCCGGCGGATTCCACCGAGGGCAATGGTGACGCTGCCGCGCCAGCGGAGGCGGGCGAGCGCAGCATCAGCGTGCTCGGCGCCATGAGCGGTACGGATATGGAGCGCTTTCTCGAATCGCTGGTGCCCTTCGAGGAAGAGACGGGCATCGACGTCGTCTACGAGACCTCAACCGACTTCAACCAGACGCTGCTCGTGCGCTCCGAGGGCAACAACCTGCCCGACATCGCCATGTTCCCGCAGCCCGGCTTCATGGCCGAGCTGGCGCGGGATGGCGTAATGACCCCGCTGGAAGATGTGCTGGATATGAGCGCATATCGGGAAAATTACGAGCAGGGCTGGGTCGATTTGGCCTCGGTGGACGGCGAAGTCTACGGTGTGTGGTACCGAGCCTCGATCAAGAGCCTCGTCTGGTACCCCGTGCCGGAGTTTGAGGAGGCGGGCTACGAAATCCCCGAAAGCTACGACGAACTGTTGGCGCTAACGGAGCAGATGGTGGAGGATGGCTACACGCCCTGGTGTTTGGGTATGGAGAGCGGCAACGGCACGGGCTGGGTCGGCACCGATTGGGTGGAGGATATCATGCTGCGCACCGCGGGCGCCGAGGGGTACGACCAGTGGACCTCTGGCGAGCTGGCCTTTGACAGCCCCGAAGTGCGGCGTGCCTTCGAGCTCTTTGGCGAAATCGTGCAAAATGAAGACTACGTCTTTGGCGGCACGGCAGGCGTGTTGACCACCAACTTTGGCGATTCGCCGACGCCGCTCTTTGAAGACCCGCCGGGCTGCATGCTCCACCGCCAGGCCAACTTTATCGCCAACTTCTTCCCCGAAGAGGTGCAGGGCGAGGTTGGCGAGCACGTCAATGCCTTCTACTTCCCCTCCATTGATGAAGAGGATGGGCGCCCCGTGCTGGGTGCGGGCGACGTCTTTGGCATGTTCAACGCCAGCGAGGAAGTCCAAGAGTTTATGCGCTACGTCGCGACGGCAGAGTCCACTGAATACTGGGCCAAACAGGGCGGCTTCCTCTCGCCGCACAAAGGGGTTCCGCTGGATTGGTACCCCGACGAAATTACCCGCACCCAGGCGGACATTATCGTCAACGCCGAAGTCTTTCGCTTCGACGGCTCGGACTTGATGCCCGGCGCGGTCGGCACCGGCTCCTTCTGGACGGAGATGGTCAACTGGGTGAGCGGCCAAGATTTGGAGACGACGCTGCAGCAGATCGATGCGTCCTGGCCAGAGTAAGCGCTCGATTTGGTGATCGCGTTTGACGGGCACGCCGCGGTGTGCCCGTCGAATGCACCTCGTCAATAACGGCTGTCCCGTATTTAACGATAGTGCAAACGCCATGAAAAATGTGATCTCGCAAAAGTTGCCTGCCCAGCGTGAATCGAGCCACAGCTGGCTGCGCACCGCGGCGGCGCTGGGCCTGCTGCTATTGGTGCTCTTCCTGGTTTGGACAAGCGCCCAGTGGGTCAAGGACGCCGACGCGTCACGGCTGACCGTGGCGGTGGTCGCCATCTTAGCGGGCGTTTTCGGTATCGGTGCAATATTTTACACGTCGGACATGCTCGTCAACCAGCTGCCGCTTAAGCTGCAAGGGCACATTCGTCCCTTTGTCTTTGTTGGCCCGGCCATTCTGGTGCTCGGTCTCTTTCTGGTTTACCCCACCCTCAACACGATCTGGATCAGCTTTTTCGACGCGCGCTCGGAAAACTTTGTAGGGCTGGACAACTACGAATTTGCCTTGACCAACCCGGCCATGACGCAGGCCTTTCGCAACAACGTGCTCTGGATCGTGCTGGTCACTTCGTTGAGCACAACGCTTGGCCTGCTGATTGCCGTGCTCTCGGATCGGGCGCGCTTTGAGGCGGTGGTCAAATCCTTTATCTTTCTGCCCATGGCGATTTCGTTTGTGGGCGCCAGCGTGATTTGGCGCTTTGTCTACGCCTTTGCGCCCGCCGGTCGACCGCAGGTGGGGCTGCTCAACGCGGTGGTCGTGGCTTTGGGCGGCGAGCCGGTCGGCTGGCTGATCGACCAATCGTACAACACCTATGCCCTCATCCTCATCTTGATTTGGCTGCAAACCGGCTTCTGCATGGTGTTGATCTCCGCCGCTATCAAGGGCGTCTCCGCCGAGCTGATGGAGGCCGCGCGCATCGATGGCGCTAATGAGCTCCAGCTCTTTGGCCGCATCGTGATCCCGCTGATCGCGCCGACCCTCGCCACAATTGCCACCACAATTCTCATTCTGACGCTCAAGGTCTTCGACATTGTATGGGTGATGACCAACGGCAACTTTGGCACGGAAGTAATCGCCAACCGCATGATCAAGGAGATGTTCGAGTTCCGCAACTTTGGCCACGGCAGCGCCATCGCCGTGGTGCTGCTCGTTGTGACCATCCCCTTTATGATCTACAACGTCCGGCGCTTTAACGCCGAGGAGCCCCTGCGATGAGCCACAAACGCCAGTCATTTCTAACTCGCGGCCTCGTTCAGGTTGTGCTGATTTTTATCTGCATCCTGTGGACGCTGCCCAGCGCGGGGCTGCTGATCAGCTCCTTTCGCCCAGAAGATTCCATTCGCAGCAGCGGCTGGTGGACGGTCTTTGCGCACCCCACCGAATTCACCATGCAGCTCACGCTCGAAAATTATGAGCGCGTGCTCGGTGCCCAGGGCATGGGCACGGCTTTTCTCAA
The DNA here is from genome assembly GCA_965213535.1 of Caldilineaceae bacterium. Taxonomy (GTDB): domain Bacteria; phylum Chloroflexota; class Anaerolineae; order Caldilineales; family Caldilineaceae; genus JBCCFC01. Next base: position 1,604,369 of record OZ243888.1, on the reverse strand, counting down.
CAGCCTGGCCGTGGCCATCCCGGCCACGATTATCCCGCTCACCATCGCCGCCTTTGCCGCCTATGGCTTTGCCTGGATGCGCTTCCCCGGTCGCCGCTGGCTTTTCGTGCTCGTGGTGGGGCTGCTCGTCGTGCCCGCCCAGGTCGCGCTAATTCCGATTCTGCGTCTCTATACGCAGTGGGAATTAAATGGAACCTATCTGGCCGTTTGGCTGGCCCACACGGGCTTTGGCATGCCGCTCGCGGTCTACCTGCTCTACAATTACATCAACGTGCTGCCCAGGGAAATCATGGAGTCGGCCACGATTGACGGCTGCTCTCATTTCGACATTTTTACGCGCATCGTTATCCCACTCTCCCTACCCGCCCTGGCTTCGCTCGTAATTTTTCAGTTTCTCTGGACCTGGAACGATCTGCTGATTGCCGTCGTCTTCCTCGGCGGCGCGCCCGACGTGGCCGTTGTCACCCAGCGTTTGGCGACCATGGTTGGCCAGCGCGGTCAGGATTGGCACGTGCTCACCGCCGGTGCCTTTGTGACGATGACGCTGCCGCTGTTGGTCTTCTTTTCGCTGCAGCGCTACTTTGTGCGCGGGCTGCTGGCCGGTTCGGTAAAGGGCTAGCAAAACCAGCCTGTTTGATACAACAGCGAGCGCGTCGCCGATATTGGACCGGGTAGGTAAAGGAATTCCATGTTCTCTGCTGTGGAGCCAGCGCAAACCTGGTGGCCGACGCCGCACTCGCCCGGCCCACCGCGCGGCATTGTCGCCGTGAGCGTGAACTACAATACGAAGCCCCTCATCGCCGGGCTGATCTGGTCGCTGTATCGATTTGTGGGCGAGCCTCTGCGCGCGGTCGTCATCGTCGACAATGGCTCGTCCGACGGCTCGGTGGAGATGCTTGAAACGCTGGCCGAGGCGGAGCTGTGCCAGCTGATCCGCAACCGCGAGAATCGCCAGCACGGCCCGGCGCTCAGCCAGGCCGTTTCGCAGTTGGCCCAAGCGCATCACCCCGCCAAGCACGAACGCCCGTGGATTTGGCTGCTCGATTCAGACGCCATCATCGCGCGGGCGGATGCCGTTGAACATATCATGGACGCGGCCACGGTGTCGGGCGCTGCGCTCCTGGGCGAAGCCTACTGGAACCCCTGGCATGATGAAGCGCGCTTTGCTGGCTTTTCACTCCTGCTCGATCCGGCGCGCGCTTGGCAAGCGGCGGTAGGCCCCTTCAACGACGGCGGTGATCCGGTGGGCGACTTCGAGCGCTCCTGTCGAGAACAGGGCGTGCCCGCCCGTTCCTTTCCCTTTAGCCAAGAAGGTTATATCATTCACCGCGGGCGCAGCACGCTGGCTGGCGTCCGCGCACGCAACGAGTCGGCCAATCCCCATTTTGAGTGGGCGCGCGATCACCACGAGCCGCACTTCCAAGGCGTGCACGAAGCGGACGCTCGCTATGCGGCGCTCCTCAACGATTTTTATCAAGCGGTTACCCATTTGGATGGCAACGCGCTTGTCCGCGCCTGCCACGGAAGATAAACCGTACGCGAGAGGGCAATCACCCATGAGCAAACTTTCAGCTAATCACAAGATCACCACCATCGAGCAACTCGAAGCGCTTTACGATGCGCCCTCACCTGCCTCGCTCGTCAAGGAGATCGACCACATCTCCGAGCATTACCGCACCTTTATCGAGAAATCGCCCTTTGTGCTCGTTGCCAGCAGCGGGCCGGGCGGGCTGGACTGCACCCCGCGCGGCGATCCGCCGGGCTTTGTGCGCGTTGTGGACGAGAAAACGGTGATGATGCCGGATCGCAGCGGCAACAACCGGCTGGACACGCTGCGCAACCTCGTCCACGATCCGCGGGTTGCCCTGCTCTTTCTCATCCCCGGCGTGGGCGAGACGTTGCGCATCAACGGACGCGCCGAAATCGTGGCGGACGCCCAATTGCGTGAGTCGTTTGCCATCAAGGGCCAAGCAGCACGCAGCGTGATTGTCGTGCGAGCCGACAGCGTCTATTTCCAGTGCCCCAAAGCGCTGGTGCGCTCCAAGCTGTGGCGGGCGGAAGCACAGGTGGAGCGCAGCGAGCTGCCCTCCACGGGCGCCATGCTGGAGGCGCTGAGCTGCCAGGAGATTGACGGTCACTCATTTGACCAAAAATTGGACGCTTACTTAGAGAAAACATTTGGGTAGGAGCTGGCTCTGTCTACGCCGTCTGTCTCGCCGCGGGCGTACACGAGACTGGTTCACGGGCGACCACAAAGAATCACTTGTGAATCGCCAATCCCCCAAAGCGTTTCTTCGCGGCGCTTGATCACTGCTTCGGCAACAATAAAGGGTGCGTCCCCAATTTTTGGGGGAGGGGCGTACAAGACCGCGCAGCGGTGGACGGCCCGTGAGACCCCAACCCCCTCCCAACCCGCAGCTTGTCTTTATCCACAAGTCGCCGGTGAGTCCTCGCCACATCGCGGGCCAGGCAAAACCCCACCCCCAACCCCCTACCCCCTACCCCGCGCGCGGCTTACCTTTACCCACATCTTTGGCGCACGTAGACTACGGGGCAGGACGTATGGGGCAGAACGGACACGAGGAGGGTCGAAACCAGCCCCTCTCCGCCGCGACAGGCTGCTTCTCGACCCTCCTCATGTCCCTACCGGCCCCCGCATCGTAGGGACATGAGGTTGATGACCCGTGAGGTTGCCACAACGCCCGGAGATTCTTCCATCAACCTCGTGTCCGTCCCCTTAGAACCATTTCTCCCTACTTGTGGGTAAAGCTTAGCCCGCGCGCGGGGAGGGGGCTTCTGTCGACTTCTTGATTCTGCGGCTCTTCTGTGACACCGCCCGTTCGGTAAACAAAGCGAGCCAATCCCATCGCGACCGCTTCCCCCATCAGTCACCCTTCCCCTGATGTCGGGGGAAGGGCCGGGGATGGGGGTCCTTCTCCGCCCTCCGCTTCGCTGCTCTCTCCTCTACTTATGGGTAAAGCTTAGCCACCCGCAGGGAGGGGGCTTACGAGGCTTCGTTATCAACAAACCAGCGCGGAGGTGGTGGGGTCAAATGCCCTCAATCGCAATCTGCCCCCAATTCTGGGACGCACCCACAAAAAATTGCTACTTGACCTCGATTGAGGCCGGTGCTACACTTTCGCCATCCCCAGTTCCAATCTCAATCCACATCGACAGAACGGAGGCCTTTCACCATCCACACCACCAAGACAGGCCCGCCAGATCAGTCATCAGCAGTATCCTCACGCTCTTTATTCATCGTCCAAAGGAGGAACAGGCCATGGCAAACCCTTCAGACAGCTCTCCAAATCGCTCAGACAACAAACAGTCAAACAACCCATTAACCAATCGCCAAGTCACCCGACGCGAATTCCTCAAATATGCGGAAGTCGCGGGCTTTGCCGCGCTCGCTGCGCCCTGGCTGGCGGCTTGCGGACAGCCAGGGGGGCCACCCGTCGCCCCCGCCGCCCCAGAGGGTGCCATCGAAGTCGAGGCGCCGCAGGTTGCTGCCGAAGTGGAGGGGCTCAAAGAGGTGGCGAGAGAGAAGACCTTTATCTCGGTACGCGGCGGCAGCCAGGGCAAGTTCGTCGAGTGGGACCAGTGGAATCCCTTTGTGCCGGTGGCCAATCACCAGCTGGGCTCCAACGTTATCTACGAGCCCCTGGCCTTTTACAGCGCCTTTGCCGACGAAGAGCACCTGTGGCTCGCCGAAAGCTACGACTTTAACGACGACTACACGGAGCTCACGATCAAGGTGCGCCCGGACATTACCTGGAGCGACGGCACGCCCTTTACCGCCGACGATGTGACCTTTACGCTCAACGCGGGCAAGGAGTATGGCGCGGCAATTCGCTGGGGAACCAACATCGCCCGCGTGATGAACGAGGCGACCACGGTCGACGAGCTCACGACGCTGGTCAAGCTCGACGTGCCAGCGCCGCGCTTCTTCTGGCTGCTGACCTACCACTTCGACATCGGCGTCTACATGCTGCCCAAGCACATCTTCGAGGGGCAGGACATCGCCTCCTACACCCACTTTGACCTCGACGCCGGGTTGCCCGTCACGACCGGGCCGTGGCGCGTGGTCCATTCCTCGCCGCAGCAGAAAATTCTGGATCGCGCCGACGACTGGTGGGGCGTGGCTGCGGGCGTGGCCGCGCTGCCCGAAGTCGAGCGCTTTATCCTGCTGCCCGACCAGGGTGAGCAGCAGCTCGTGCAGTCCGTGATTACCAACAGCGTGGACTTTACGACCGGCATCCAGCCGTCCAGCTTCCCCACGGTTTTCAACAGCAACCCCGAAGCCACCTCGTGGACGGGCCAAGAGCTGCCCTACGGCTACGTCGACTGGTGGCCCCATTCGCTCTACGTCAACAACGAAGTCGATCCGTGGAGCGACAAGAACGTGCGCTGGGCGCTCAGCTACTACATCGACCGCTCGACGATTGTCGACATTGCCTGGTCCGGCGCGTCCGAGCCGACGCCGCTGCCCATGCCCAACTACCCGCCGCTGCAGCCCTACTTCGACGCCACCGCGCCCATGCTGGAGGAGTACAACACGCTGGAGTATAACCCGGAAAAGGGCGACGCGCTGCTCTCGGCCAAGGGCTGGACAAAGGATGGCGACGGCTTCTGGCTGGACGAAAATGGCGAGCCGGTCGTGCTCGACATCGTCAGCTTCTTTGACTTTACGAGCGTGGGGCCGGTGCTGGTCGAGATGCTCAAGCGCGGCGGTATTCAGGCCAGCTATTCCGAGCCGCCCGATTTCTTCGCCAACTTCTCCGAGGGCAATTACACCGGCTGCCTCTTTGGACACGGCGGCTCGTGCCGCGAACCGCAGGAGACGCTGGCGCTCTACCAGAGCAGCTCGACGGCGATCCCCGGCGGCCACGCCGTCAACTTCTCGCGCTGGAAAAATGATGAGTTCGACGTCCTGGCCGACGAAGCATACACCACCGCGCCCGACGACACCGAGGCGCTGATCGACATCTGGACGCAGGCCATGGAAATCTGGCTGCCCGAGCTGCCCGACATCATGCTCACCCACGGCTTCCACCGCCTGCCCTGGACGACCGAATACTGGACGAACATGCCCGACGCCGACAACCCCTACACCAACTCCGCCCAGTGGCACCTGACTTTCCCGCTGGTGCTGCACAACATCAAGTCGTCTGTGGCGTAGAAGGCGTTTCCTAGTACATTTGGGCGTACATACCACGGCAGATAAATTCGTCTGTGACCTCTGGCGGGCAGACGCAAAAAACTGCCTGCTTATTTCCGCCGGGATGTACTAGCTAGATAGCCAGTCTATTGGCACCAGCCAAATATCTTCCGCGGAGCAACGAGTAATCGTTGCCCCGCGGAACCTTCGCAACTTGTCATTCCCCCGAAGGCGCAATGGCGTTAAGTTAAGGGACTGAAGCGGCGGAGTGAGCATTCTCAAATGCGAACGTGCCCTCGAAGCGTCTGGTGCAAATGGCTGCATTTACGTCAACGCAATCACTAACTTAACGCCATTGCGCGAAGGCGGGAATGACAAATTTTGATCCCCCCACAGAACCGTGCGATTCACAAGGATTTTTCCTCCATCCATATTTTCCCCATCCGTACATACTCTCTGAGAATGAAGGAGCGACAGTGAGCATCACCTACATCGCACGACGCTTTCTCATGTTCCTGCTGGTCGTCTGGGCGGCGGCGACCTTTAACTTCTTTCTGCCGCGGCTGGGCGGGCAGGACCCGATCCGCGAGAAGCTGGTCTCGCAGTCGGCGCTGAGCGGGGCGGTGCAGGCGGGGCTGGAGGAGATGATCGCGGAATTCGAGACCAAGTTCGGTCTCGACCAGCCCGTCTGGCGACAGTACCTGACCTATTTAGGCGACGTCTCGCGCTTTGACTTCAACTACTCGATCACCAACTACCCGCGCCGCGTGGTGGACATGATCGGCGAAGCGCTGCCCTGGACGATTGCGCTGCTGCTCGTCACCACGCTGCTCGGCTTTGTGATCGGCAACGTGCTCGGCGCGCTGCTGGCCTGGCCCGGCGCGCCCAAATTCCTCAACTACGTGATGCCGCCCGTGCTCATGTTGAGCGCGATTCCCTACTTTCTGCTCGGCCTGATCCTCGTCTACGCCTTTGGCTTTTTTCTGCGCATCTTCCCCATGTACGGCGGCTATTCGATTGGCGCAATCCCCAATTTTTCGCTGGCCTTTATCTGGGATGTGCTCTGGCACGCCATGCTGCCCGCGCTCTCGATTTTGCTCGTTTCGCTGGGTGGCTGGGCGCTGGGCATGCGCTCGCTCATGATCATGACGCAGGGCGAGGACTTTGTCGTCTTTGCCGACGCCATGGGGCTGCGCGACCGCACGATCTTCACCCGCTACGCCATGCGCAACGCCCTCCTGCCCCAGGTGACGGCGCTGGCGCTTTCGCTGGGCACGATTGTCTCCGGCGCGGTGCTGGTCGAGGTGATCTTTGGCTATCCCGGTATCGGCACCATGCTTTACCAGGCCATTCGCGGCTCGGATTTCTATCTCGTGCAGGGCATCGTCTTTGTCGTGATCATCTCCATCGGCCTGGCCACCTTTATCCTCGACATCATCTATCCGCTGCTCGATCCACGCATCACCTACCGGAGAGCATAACATGGCAACTACTGTCGGCAGAGGGCCCGTGGAGAGCGGCGCCGCCAACGCCCGCGCCGGAAAGCGAGCGGGGCCGCGCGCAACCCTGGCGGGCATGGTGCGCTACTGTCGCCGCAATCCGTCGCTGGTGGTGGGGTTGACGCTCTTCACCCTGCTGCTGCTCTCGTCTGTGATCGGCCGATTCTTCGTCAACCTCGAAGACGCGCGCCCGATCTCGGTGATGCCGCTGCAGCCGCCCTCGTGGGAACTGCCCTTTGGCAGCGACAAACAGGGGCGCAACCTCTTTGCCGTGATGGTCGTCGGCACGCCGCTGACCTTGCGCATCGGCCTGATCGCCGGCTTTATCGGCGTGGGCCTGGGCGCGCTGATCGGCTTTCTCGCCGCCTACTACGGCGGCTGGCTGGACACGATCCTGCGCGGCATCGTCGACATCGGCCTCACGATTCCGGGGCTGATGGTGCTGATTGTAATCGCCATGATCGTGCCCTCCGGCCTCAGCGTCAACCAGATGGCGCTGGTGGTGGCGGCGCTGGCCTGGCTCTATCCCGCGCGCACCATCCGCTCGCAGGTGTTGACCTTGCGCGAGCGGAGCTACATCCAGGTGGCGCGCCTCTCCGGAATGCCGGGGCCGCACATCATCCTCAAAGAGATTTTGCCCAACCTGTTGCCCTATCTGGCCGCCTCGCTGGTGGTGGCGATTTCCGCCGCCGTGCTGGCCTCGATTGGGCTGGAGGTGCTTGGCCTGGGGCCGATGGACGACCCCACCATCGGCATGACGCTCTTCTGGATCAACTACAATGCCGCCGTGATCAACGGCTGGTGGTGGTGGTGGCTGCCGCCGATTGTGGTGATTGGCCTGCTCTTTATCAGCCTCTTCCTGGCCGCCGTTGGGCTGGACGAACTCGCCAATCCGCGCATCAGCGCGGGCGTCGTCCCGCCCGCCAAGTTGCCGAAAGCCCAAGATGAGCAACCCATCGAAGCGCGGGGCGAGCACGAAGACGAGCCGAGCGTGCTGCGCGTGGACAACCTGAGCGTCTACTACGACACCCTGCGCGGGCCCGCCCACGCCGTTGAACACGTAACCTTCTCGCTGCGTCCCCAGGAGCGCTTTGGGCTGGTGGGCGAATCCGGCTCCGGCAAGTCCACGCTGGCGCTGACGATCATGCGGCTGATCAAGCCGCCCGCCAGGGTCGCATCGGGCAGCATTTGGCTGGAGGAGCGCAATCTGCTCGCGCTCTCCGAGACCCAAATCAAGGCGCTGCGGCTGGCCGAACTTGCGCTGGTGGCGCAGGGCTCGATGAACTCGCTCAACCCCGTCATGCGCATCCGCGACCAGATTGGCCTGGGGCTGGCGGACCACGGCGTCCAGCTCGGCCAGCGCGAGCTGGGCGAGCGCGTCGAAGCGCTGCTGGCCCGCGTCAGCCTGCCGCCGGAGGTCGCCGACATGTTCCCCCACGAGCTGAGCGGCGGCATGAAGCAGCGCGTTGTAATCGCCATCGCCATCAGCCTGCGCCCCAAGGTCATCATCGCCGACGAGCTGACCAGCGCGCTCGATGTGGTCGTGCAGCGCCAGATCATGGAGACGCTCAAGAGCGTGCAGCGCGAGATCGGGGCTTCGGTAATCTTGGTCGGCCACGACATGGGGCTGATGGCCCAGTTTGTCGAGCGGCTGGGCGTGATGTATGCGGGCCACCTGATGGAAGTCTCGCCCGTCCACGAAATTTTCCGCGAGCCGCGCCACCCCTACACGCAGCTGCTGATTTCCAGTCTGCCCTCGATCGAGACCAAGGGCGACTTCAGCGGCATCCCCGGTCTGCCGCCCTCGCTGCTCAACGTGCCGAGCGGCTGCGTCTTCCACCCCCGCTGCCCCCTGGCCGAGGAGCGCTGCCGGGTGGAGGTGCCGAAGCTGCGCGAAGTGCAGCCGGATGTAAGGGTGGCCTGTCATTTGGTGGACGCATAGTAATGCGTGATGCGTGATGCGTGAACCGGTAGCCATTCACCGCGACATTGTGCGTAGTACGTAGTGCGTAGTGCGTGAACCGGTAGACATTCACCGCGACATCGAACGAAGCCACCAAGTCAATCAACCAGTTCACGCACCACGCACCACGCACTACGAAACAAGGACCCACCCATGACCCCACTGCTCGAAGCCCAGCGCGTGACCAAAGTCTTTGGCGGGGGCGGGCTGCTCAACCGCACAAGCACCACCGCGCTCCAAGATTTTTCGATGACGATCGGGGGCGATGCGCCGTCGATCACCGCCGTTGTTGGCGAGAGCGGCAGCGGCAAGACGACGCTGGCTCGCCTGTTGCTGGGGCTGATTGCGCCCACCGAAGGCTGGGTTCGCTACAAGGGGAAAGATTTGCAGTCGCTCTCCGGTGAGGAATCGCGCGAGTTTTTGAGCGACGTCCAGTTTATCTTCCAGGACCCCTTTGAAGTTTACAATCCATTCTACCAGGTCGATCACGTGCTCACCACGCCCATCGACTACATGAAGCTGGCGACCTCGAGCGCGCAGAAGTGGAACATTATCGAAGAGGCGCTGGAGACCGTGGGTCTGCGCCCGGAGGAGACGCTCGGTCGCTATCCCCACCAGCTCAGCGGTGGTCAGCGCCAGCGCATCATGGTTGCCCGCGCGCTGATCCTGAGGCCGCGCATCATCCTCGCCGACGAGCCCGTCTCCATGATCGACGCCTCTTTGCGCGCTACGGTGCTCGGCAGTCTACAGCGCCTGAAGGAGGAGTTTGGCATCTCGATCCTCTACATCACCCACGATCTCACCACCGCCTACCAGATCAGCGACAACATCATCGTCCTTTACCGCGGCAACGTGGTTGAGGCGGGCGGCGTGGACAAGGTGGTGCAAACCCCCGACCACCCCTACACCCAGCTGCTCGTTGGCTCGATTCCCGTGCCGGACCCGGAGCAGCTGTGGGCGGCGGAGGCCGGGCCTGCAATTCCCGATCCCCAGATCGGCAGCGCGTTCTGTCAGTTTGTGGATCGCTGCCCCGCCGCTATGGTAAAATGTTCTCAGCAGACGCCGCCGCTCTATCAAACGGATCAACATCGCGCCGCCGCCTGCTTTCTCCACGAACAGGCTCCGGTTCTGGGCAACGAGGAGATGGACAATATCTTCCGGCGACCCAGCTAATTTACCAGCGACAGGGATTGTGAATCGTGTTATCGGCTAAACCGTTCGTGACCGTTGTGGGAACGAAATCTACTTGGTATGTCTAACCCCCTCGCTTCTCCGCTTGCCTCTGCTTCGAGCCGTTTATCTCAACCGTTTCCGCTCGCCGCAGCCGTTGTCGCATTGACCCTTGGCTGCACGATAATTCTGTTCTCCACCGCCCTACCACCCACCGCCCGCGCCCTCACCACGCTGATGCTGACCTGGTGGATGCCGGGCGCACTGCTGGTGAGCCTGTGGCGCTTGCCCGAAGCCGACGCTCTGTCGCGCGGCGTGCTGGCGCTTGGGCTGGGCTTGGGTTGGCTCATTTTGATCGCGCTGGGGCTGCACGCGCTGCCGGGCGCGATTTCGCTGGTCGCGCTGCTGGCGGCGTTTGGCGGCGGCAATCTGCTGCTGGCGGCTCTATCGGTTGGAAGATTAGCTTCGGCCCCTCCCCACCCCTCCCCCGGTGGGGGAGGGAACCGCGACTGGGCAAACAAGGGATCAGCTCCTCCCCCAAGTTGGGTGAGGTTGGGAGGGGGTAAAAGATGGCCGCGCCCAGCCTCTTTATCCACGCGCAACGCTAAAGTTGAAAGCAAACAAACCCTTAAACCCAGCATAAAGGAGATGGGCTTTGCGCCTTCCCGATTCAACCGTTCAGCAACCATCACCATCACCCTGGCCCTGCTGCTGCTGGCGGGCACGCTGCGGCTCTACGGGCTGGGCTACCACGAATTTCACCGCGACGAAGTCTCCGTGCTGCAGCGTGCGCTGGAATCCATTGCGGGCGACGAAGCGGCGTTGGCGGCACACTACAAGGGGCCGGGCGAAATCCTGATCACGTCGACCGTCTACCGCGCCGTGGGCACGGCCAACGAGACGACGGCGCGGCTGCCCTTTGCGCTGGCCAGCGTGGCCAGCGTGGTCGCCATCTTTGCGCTCGGTCGGCGGCTGCACTCAACGGCTCTCGGTGCGGCGGCGGGCGCGCTGCTCGCGATCAATGGCTTTGCCGTTGGGCTCTCCCGCATCGACCAGTACCAGGGCGTGATGCTGCTGTTGATGACGCTGGCCGTGCTGGCGGGCTGGCACTTTGCGGAGAGCGGGCGCGCGCGCTGGCTGGTGCTGACGGCGGTGCTGAGCGCCTTTGGCGTGGTGATGCACTACGAATTTGCGCTGATGACGCCGCTGCTGCTCCTGCTGGCGTGGCAGGGCTGGCGACGCAGCGAGCGGCGCGGCGCAGTTGCGGCAGGTGCGGCGATTGTCGGCGTGCTGGGCGCGGTGCTGGTGCTGGGCACGTACCTGCCCGTGCTGCGCAACGACAATTTTGAGCAGACGCAGGGCTATCTCGGCAATCGCCTCGGCACGGGGCTCAATTTCAACGTCGCCTTCTTCGCCGAGATGGGCACGTTCTACAACTCGGCCTACTTTTTCTTTGGCCTCTGTGCGCTGGTCGCCACCGCCCTGGTGCTGGGCGCGCGCGCCCAGCAAAGTCAACCCCGCCGCGTGGCTTGGCTGGCCGCGCTCTGGTTTCTGCCCTACTTCGTCCTCTACCTCTTCGTGATGCGCTTCCCCGGCACGCATTTCTACATGATGATGCCCGCCTGGTCGCTGCTGGGTGCGCTGCCGCTGGTGATGCTGCTGCGAATTAAACCAGCGTCGTGGCGTTGGGCCTCAAAAATTCTAATAATCGCTTTGGTGACGCTGTGGCTGGGCGTCTCGACCCACTATGTTTACGTCATGTTTCTACGTCAGCAGCCGGAGTACCTGATCAACTATCCAAAGACGCGGCTGGCCTTCTACCCGACCACCTACGGCAACGCGATTCCACAGGAGCCGCGCTTTGGCTTTCCCATCTACGAGGGCTGGCAGGCGCTGGGCACGCTGGCCGAGTGGGGCTATCTCGGCGAGGGCTTTGCCAGCAACGAGCGCTCGCGCCACCTCTCTCGCTGGTATCTCGCCGCCGTCGACCGCGAGGATACGCTCGACACCGCCCAGTTTGCCTTTGTCGCCCGCCACCTCCAGCAGCCCCTGCCGGGCTTTGACCGCGAGCGCGTCGAGCGCGAATTCACCAAAATCGGCGACGTGCGCGTGCGCGGCGAACCGCGCATCGACCTTTACGCCCGTCACCCGCTCCCCGTCCCCTACCTCACGCTCGACGCCGAATTATTCGACGCCGCCTTTGACCGCACCCAATCGCTTGTTGCAACCGGGTCGCCTGCCCAAGCAACCGGCCCGGTTGCGCTAAGCGACCAACTCACGCTACAATCCGCCCGCATCTTGGACAGCAAACTTTCGGCGGGCGACGTGCTCCACGTCGAGCTCGATTGGCTGCCGCAGCAGCCGCTGCTGCGCGACTACAAGCTCTTTGTCCACGTCGTCCCCGCAGCGGCGCCGGAGAGTCCGCCGCTGCTGCAGTGGAATGGCTACCCCGGCTTCAATACACAGCGCACGAGCACGTGGCCCGCTGGCAAAATTTTTACTGACCACGTGCTGCTGCGCGTGGCAAACGATTTGGCGGCGGGCGAGTACCTGCTGCGCGCCGGGTTGTACGATCCGGAAAGCGGCGCGCGCGTCGGGGAACAATCGGTGGCGGTGGGAACGGTCGCGGTGAATTAGACGGGTGATGGGTTGTCACGCTCGCAGAGGCGGGGCGGGCATGACAAATTTCGGTAACTACACGAACCAACGCTGCTTCGCCAAATCAATTAACCGAAAATGACCTTCTTCGACAAACTCCTCGCCGCCATCGAGCGCCGCAACAGCCTGCTCTGCGTCGGCCTCGATCCAAACCCGGATCAGTTGCCCGAACGCTATCACAGCGGCAACATTATCGACGACCTGCTGCGCTGGAACCGCGCCATCGTTGAATCCACACACGATCTCGCCTGTGCCTACAAGCCCAACATCGCCTTTTACGAAGCGCTCGGCCAACCCGGCCAGCAGCTCCTGCGCGACACGCTTGCCCTGATCCCCAACGACATCCCCGTGATCCTCGACGCCAAACGGGGCGATATTGGCAGCACCGCCGCCGCCTATGCCCGCGCCTGCTTCGACGATTTGGGCGTCGACGCCGTCACGCTGAGTCCGTACCTCGGACGCGACAGCATCGCGCCCTTTGCTGACTACGCGAATAAAGGGTTGTTTGTGCTTTGCCACACTTCCAACGCCAGCGCGGGCGACTTCCAGTCCCTCGAAATTAGCGACTGGCGCACGCTGGATCGCGAACCAAATCAGCCGCTCTACCAGCACGTCGCGCGCACGGCCACGGGCTGGTCGCCCACCGTCGGCCTCGTCGTCGGCGCGACCTATCCAGAGGCGCTGCGCGAGGTGCGCAAAGCCGCACCACACGCCTGGTTCCTCGTCCCCGGCATCGGCACACAGGGCGGCGATCCGGCGCTGCTGGCGGCGGGCCTGCGCGAGGATGGTCTCGGCATCGTCGTCAACGCCAGCCGCGGTGTGAGCCGCGCGGCGGATCACCGGGCGGCGGCAACGGCGCTGCGGGACGCAATTAACGGGGCAAGGGAGCGAGCGAGCAGGGGAGCAGGGGAGCGGGGGGGCGGGGGAGCGGAACAACAGGAGAGTTCGTCACTCCACCCCCTTACCCGACCTACCCAATCTTCATTTATTAATGTTCATTCACTAAGCCTTGCTCTTTACAATCTCGGCGCCGTCCAATTTGGTCACTTCACCCTAGCCAGCGGCGCGATCTCGCCCGTCTACGTCGATCTGCGGCTGCTGGTGAGCGAGCCGTCGCTGCTGGCGGAGGCGGCGCGGGCTTACGCCGACATTCTGTCGACGCTCGATTTTGACCGCATCTGCGGCGTACCTTACGCCGCGCTGCCGATTGGCACGGCGGTGGCGCTGGCCGCCAATGCGCCGCTAATTTACACGCGCAAGGAGGTCAAGCAGCACGGGCTGGGCAAGACCATCGAGGGTGCGTGGTCGCCCGGCGAGCGGGTGGTGGTGATCGAGGATTTGGTTACGCGCGGCGGCAGCGTGCTGCGGAGCGTGGAGCAGTTGCGCGCGCTCGGCCTCGTCGTCGAGGACGCGATTGTGCTGCTGGATCGCGAACAGGGCGGTGCGGAGAATCTCGCCGAAGCTGGCGTTCGTCTCCACAGCGTCTGCCAATTTAGCGACGTGCTGGAGACGTTGCGGTCGGCGAGGAAAATCGATGCGGCACAATATGAAGAAGTCTCGACATACATTGCCAGGAAAGATTAGGCCGTTCCAGGAAAATAAACACCCCAGGGGCAAGTTGAGGTGACCGTCACGGCCCTCCATGAGAAAGACTTTCCCCGCTGCTAAATGGGCGTGACCGTCACCTCTGACTGTCGCGCTGACCGGGTAATCTAATTGGTGGAATGGCCTTGAAGATTAGTTGTTGGGTTCCGTTGCCATTTAACCAGGGGCGGCAAAAGTGGCTGCTTTAAGTGAAGTTTTAATGAGACCGCGAGTTTTCCGAGCCATGCCGGTCAGCTGTCGTCCCGATGGCGCAACAACAGCTGAGTGAGTCGAGCGACCTTTGATTTCCTAATCAAAACACATTTTACATTTACAAGTGGGTTGAAGTCGTTGGGCGGGAGTGCTATACTGTGTCAACAGCAGGGCGCGATTTACCCGAACACGCCTTTGCGTACAGAAAAATTTTATGCTGGAGCACGCTTGCCATGTCCCGAATGCCTTCCAACCGCGGTGGTCAAAGCTTTATTGAATACGCCCTCATGATCATCCTGTTTGCCATTGTGCTGCTCTCGATTCTGCTGATCCTGGGCGACGATCTGCGCAGCTTTCTCAACGACCTCTTTTTGCGCTTCCTGCCGTCGACAACGAGCGCGCTGTTCGACGGCTGGCTCGGCGTGATTTAGACCAACCCCGTTTAGACCAGCGTGACTTAATCGGAGCCGCCATGACGCTTGCCCCGCTCTTTGCCACCCTCACCGACCTGCTCTTCCCGCCAGCTTGTGCGGGCTGCGAGCGCTTGGGCGAAACGCTCTGCGCAACGTGTGCCCAAGCCGTGCAGCCGATCAGCGGGCCGATGTGCGCCCGCTGCGGTCGCCAGCAGCGCCAACCCGTTCTCCGCTGCTCGCTCTGCGCCGAGCAGCAGCACATCGTCGCCATTCGGGCCGCCGCCGTCTACGCCGAGCCGCTGCGCAGCGCCATCCACGCGCTCAAGTACAGCCACCGCCCCGAACTCGCCGCTCCCCTGTCCCGCTATCTTGCGGCGACAGTTACTTTGCCCGAATGGCGCGACATTGTTTCACGCATCGACGGCGTCGTGCCCGTGCCGATGGTCGCCGCGCGCGAGCAGGAGCGCGGCTACAACCAGGCGGTGCTCTTAGCCCGCGCCTTTTGCGAGCAAACAAAGCTGCCCCTGCGCGAAGCGTGGCTGGCGCGCATTCACTTTACACGCCAGCAGGCGGGGCTCAACGCCCGCGAGCGTCGGCTCAACGTGCAGAATGCTTTTGCCGCATCGACAGCCGTGCGCGGCCAAACGCTGCTGCTGCTGGACGACGTCTACACCACCGGCTCCACGCTGATGGCCTGCGCCCAAGCGGCGATGGAGGCCGGGGCGCGCGCCGTCTATGGGCTCGCCCTCTCGCTGCCGACTTCGCTGCAGGCCGATTCCCCCCAACGGGCGGCGCTCCCCCCACGCGCGGCCCAGTTGGAACCCGCTGCCGCACCCATCTCGTCATAACTTGGCAAGCGGCTCCAACCCTCGCAATCTACAGCGAGGCGCAGAGTCGCCGCCGCCGTATTTTCCATTTTCACAGGAGGAACACCGTGGACATTACCATTCAAGGCCGCAACATCACCCTGAGCGAGAGCACGCACGAGTACATCGAAGAAAAGGTGATGAAACTGACCCGCTACCTGCCCGACCTGAGCGGCGCGCGAGTGGAGGCGCGCGAGGACGACACGCGCCGCCCCGAAGACCGCTACACGGTGCAGATCACGGCGTGGCTCAAGGGGCGCATCCTGCGCGCCGAGGAGTCGACGGGGAGTTTGACGGCTTCGGTGGATGCGGCGGTGGAGAAGCTGCGGCGGCAGGTCAAGCGCGTCAAGATTCGGCGCCAGCGCCGCCGCGAGGGGGGGATCGTCAACGAGCGAACGGCGCCGCTTGCCGCGGAGCTGGACGAATGGACCAACGGGGCGGACGATGTGGTGGAAGAGGAAGCGGGCCGCATCGTGCGGCGCAAGCAGTTCGTTGCGCAGATGATGGACGAGTACGAAGCGCTGGAGCAAATGGAGCTGCTCGGCCACGACTTTTTCTTGTACTGCAACCCGCAGAACAAACGGATTAACCTAATTTACAAGCGACACGACAACACCTACGGCGTGCTCGAGCCGCTGTCGGCCTAGAAAACAGTAGCCCGCCACCGCGGAGCGAGCATTCTCAAATGCGAACGGGAAAGCGAGAGAATGTAATTGGCCCATTGCGGTCTACTGAGAAGGCAAAAGAGGCGGTAGCGGACATCTTTCGTCCGCTACCGCCTCTTTGCGTTGGACGTTGGGGTGCTTATTCCGACTTCTGAACCAGCGCCTCGGCAAACGCAATTATCTCGTCTTGCTCCACGTTATCCGCGCTGACCATGATGAACAGTTCATCTTCGATTTCCTCCCAACTCAATTCACTGTGCACACCTTCTTCGAGATCGTAGCGGATGTACTGAGCCTCAATCCCATCACGGATAGTAACGGTTTGGGTCGCCGTGCTCATCGTGCCGACGATTGAGCCCGTGGTGATGTAGCCTTCTTCCTGAAGCTCCTGAATCGAGAAGTATCGTTCGTTATCAATCGAATAGCCCAACCTATATTCAGTTGCACCGTACGAATCAGGCATCTGCACGCCGCTTAACGTCAACTGCGGATGCACCAGCAAGGGTCCCTCAATTGTCTCCACCACCTCTTCTGCCGCAGCGTCCGTGAAGATGTAGCCGTCCAGGTCATTTTGCGGGGTGCCAGAGGCATCCGGTGTGATAGAGAAGCAAGCTGCCGTCAAGGTAACAAGCAGTAAAGATAGCAAGCGTTGCAAAAGTCGCATCTATATCTCTCCTTTCAGCATGGAACAAACGTTGCGCAGCCTTGACGCGACGCACCTTACACATCAACTACTCACGCTTCACTCAAACGTCACATCTTCGACGCCCCGCACCACCTCCCCATGGTACAAAAACGAGACCTGCCGCAGCGTCAGCGCCTGATCGAATTCGGTGAGCGCGCTCGTGCCGTCCGCGGGCACGACGACGTGGAACCAGCGCAGTCCGGCGGAGGCGGCGGTGTGCAACACGCAGATGCTGGCCACCGTGCCCACGATCACCACGTGCTCGGTCTGCCAGATGCGCGTCAGGTAGTGGTCGAGCTGGGAATCGTAGAAGCCGTCGTAGCGCGGCTTGGGGCAGACCAAGTCGCCTGGCTGCGGCGCCAACTCCTCAACGATCTCGTGGCCCCACGTGCCCTGCTCGCAGTGCTTGGGCCACATCTCCCACTCCTTGTCCCCCGCCAGATGCGTGTCCTGCGTGTAGGCGACGTGCGCGCCCGCCGCCCGCGCCCGCTCCAGCAGCGCCGCGATCCGCGGAACCGTCTCCCGCGCGGGCTCGCAGACCAGCGTGCCCCCCTCCTCAACAAAGTCATTCTGCATATCCACCACAATCACCGCCGTCTTGTCCGCGGACAAAGTCAACGACTCGGCAAAGGGGATGTCGGGTACGTCGACCGAGCCGGTGGGGGTAAAGTTAAAGGCCATGATTATCTCCTAATTTGACTTGTTGTAAAATTTACACTAACTCGCGTTTCAGCATTATCACCTAGCCCGTTTATTTTGTCCAATCGACGCGGTCGAGTGCGCTGCACGGCGTCGACCAAGATGAAGTACAAGATGATGTTTACGCCGTGCAGCGCACTCACAACGTGCCAAGTTGGTCGGGCGATGAGTGCAGCGCACGGCATACCTGTTGGCTGATTGCCCCATCCGCTTTGATGCCGCGCAACGCACTCGCTGCGTTGCTTCGCGTACAATTTTCGCGCGCTGGCGCGGAACAATTCCAAGCCGCCGTCGTACTTATGCTAGAATGAAGCAGCACCAAATACTTTCTAGCGAGGACGAAAATTTTGGAACGGGTTTTATCGGCGGAACAAAATCAGCTGCTGCGGCGGGAACGCAGCTTATTAAACGACTTGCGCACGCTGCTGGCGCGCATGGGCGCGGCGGGCGATGATCTGACGCTGCTCAAGGAGAGCATCGAGCAGCTCGACGAGCTCTTTCTACTCGTGGTGGTGGGCGAGTTTAACGCGGGCAAGTCCGCCTTTCTCAACGCCATGCTCGGCGAGCGGCTGCTCAAGGAGGGCGTGACGCCGACGACCAGCCGCATCAACCTGCTGCGCTACGGCGAGGACGTTGATTACGAGCGCGTGGGCGACGACCTGATCGCGGTGACGCTGCCCGTGGAGTGGCTGCGCGAGATCAACCTCGTCGACACGCCGGGGACGAACGCCGTGGTGGCGGGCCACCAGCAGATTACCGAACACTTCGTCCCGCGCAGCGATCTGGTGCTCTTCGTTACCAGCGCGGACCGGCCCTTTAGCGAGAGCGAGCGCACCTTTCTAGAGCGCATTCGCGAATGGGGCAAGAAAATTGTGATCGTGGTGAATAAGATCGACCTTATCACCGATGCCGACGACCGAGCGCAGGTGCTCGACTTTGTGCGCGAGAACGCGCGCAACCTGCTGGGCACGGAGCCGCAGATTTTCCCGATCAGCGCGCGCATGGCGTTAAGCGCGAAGGAATCGGCCAACGGCACGCCGCCCGCTGGCCCTCTGCTTAAGAATGATGAGTGGCAAGCGAGCCAGTTTGGCGCGCTGGAGCAGTATATCCTCGAAAGCCTCGACGTCGCCGAGCGTATGAGGCTCCAGCTCACCAACCCGCTGGGCGTGGCGAGCTATCTAATCGATCAATACCGGCAGGTCGTCGACGAGCGGCGCACCGTGCTGCGCGGCGATTTTGAGACGCTCGACACCATCGAGTCGCACCTGGACGCCTACCGGGAGGACATGCGGCGCGATTTCCGCTACCACCTGAGCCACGTGGACAACGTGCTCTACGAAATGGCCGAGCGCGGCGACGCTTTTTTTGACGATTCGCTGCGGCTGACGCGCATTTTTGAGCTGGTCAATTCCGAGAAGCTGCGCGGCGAGTTCGAGCGACGCGTCGTCGGCGATACGAGCCGGCAGATCGAGCGGCAGGTCAACGATTTGATCGACTGGCTGGTGGACCGCGACTATCGGCAGTGGCAGGACGTGATGCAGTTTTTGCAGCAGCGGCAGATGGAGCACAGCGAGCAGATGGTGGGCCGCGCGGGCGGGGAGTTTGCGCTCAACCGCGAGCGGCTGCTCAACTCGGTCGGGCGCGAGGCCAATCACGTGATCGAGAGCTACGACCGCGAGGCCGAATCGCTCAAGCTGGCGCAGGACGTGCAGCGCACCATCGTGCAGACGGCGGCGCTGGAGGTGGGCGCGCTGGGATTGGGCACGCTCTTGGTTGCGCTGCTGCAAACGACGGTCTTCGACATCACCGGCATTTTGGGCGCGAGCGCCGTTGCGGCGATGGGGCTGTATATTTTGCCCTACCGCCGCAACAAGCTCAAGGCCGAGCTGCGCGCCAGCATTGGCGAGCTGCGCGAAAAGCTCGTCACCGCGATGACGAAGCAGTTCGAGCGAGAGCTGGCCCACTCGGTGCAGCGCATCCGCGAGGCCATCGAGCCGTACACGCGCTTTGTGCGCGTCGAGCGCGAGCGGCTGGATGCGTTTGAGGCAGAGCTGCGGGATTTGCGAGCCGAGCGGGCACAGATCGCGGACGTGGTGGCAAGTTTGTAGGGCGAAGCGCTGCTTCGCCCTGCGACACGGTCTACATGGCAAGCGCCATCATCGCCACAGTTAAAGTCGCTCGCTGCGGCTGCTCAACTGCCCCCGCTCGTCAGCCGTCACAAAGCGTGTCATATCATCAAAAAAGGTGAGCTGCGGCGCGGGCACGTCGAACGGGCCAAATGCCTCTTTCAAGTACGCGTCGAGCTTGTCCAGCGTTTGCTGGTAGTGAGCCTCCTCTTCGTCACGCAATTCAAGCAAGCGATAGGCCAGCGAAATGTGAAAATGATAAGCGTCGTGATCGGGAAGACGCGTGCCCGTAGCCTCGGCCACCGCATTGCGGTAGGCTACCAGCGCTTGGGTGGACGCGCGATTGGCTGGTTTCAGGTAAATGGTTAAGTTATCCCGCCGCGCCACGTGTGAAAAGCGCATGGCAACGCCGCCGGGCCAGTCGACCGTCGCCACGGTGTCGACGAAGAAGGCGTCGGCCTCCGCCAGCGGCGCAGCCAGCGCCAGCTTGCTCGACCAACGCTGCCGGGTGCGCTCCTCGTCGCAGAGCAGCTCCTTCACCGTCATGTGAAAGGAGCTGGGCGGCAGGAAGCTGAATTTGTGGGCAAAGGGCAGCGGCTGCACCTGGGCCTGTGCCCACTCGCACAGCTTGAAGTGCGGCGAGTTTTCTGGGACAAAGGCAATGATCGTGTTGCCGGGGAAAAGTCGCGGCGAGCCGTCGGCGTGAAATTTGCGACCCACGGCGGACGTGTAATTGGGCATTCCGCTCAATTCCTCCTTCAATACGTTTGTCACCAGCTGTTCAGCGCTCGGTAGCGCCGCCCCACACGTCTACAGCATTGACTCGGTTCCCTCGTCCTCAAACAAACTGCCCCACACGTCCACATCCAGCTCGATCTCATCGCGATTCAAAATGTTGTCCAGCCGCTGATCGGCTTCGGGCAGCTCGTCCAGCTCGTCCACCACCAGCTCCAAATCCTCCGGCGTGGCGTCCGACACGTAGATTTTCTCAAAGGCGCGGCGCGGATTGAGCCAATAGCCACCCGCGGCCAGCTTGCCCCACGGCGTCAGCAGATAGACGAGCACGTATTCGCGTCCGTCCTTGCTCGTATCCGCCATGCGCGAGCCATCGAGGCTGATGGGGTAGAGAAAGTCGATGCCGCTGCGGGTGCGGGCGGCGCGGTAGTAGCGCAGCTGGTTGGTGCGCGTAAAGCGGTAGATGGCGTTGGGTGTGATAGTGATCATGGCGTATTTGTCATTTCGGACGGAGGGAGAAATCTTTTCGCGACATCCCCTTGCCGTTGTTGAATAACCGACTGGGTAGCAGGCAAGTCACCCCGTTTACAACGTGAAGATTTCTCGCATCCGCTCGAAATGACAGATCAGCTACTCCATCTCCTCCGGATTGACGGCCCCCATGATATTATAGCCGCCATCCACGTACAGCACCTCGCCCGTCACCCCGGTCGACCAGGGGCCGAGCAGGTAGCGCGCCGCGTCGCCCACATTCTCCTGGGTCACATTGCCGAGCGGGGCCACGCTGCCCACGTGGCTCAGGCTTTTGCGAAAGCCGCTGATGCCGGAGGCGGCGAGCGTCTTGATCGGCCCGGCGCTGACGGCGTTGACGCGGATGTTGTCCTGCCCCAAATCCCAAGCCAGATAGCGCACGCTGGCCTCCAGCGCCGCTTTGGCCACGCCCATCACGTTGTAGTTGGGCGTCACTTTATTGGCCCCGTAATAGGTCATCGTGAGAATGCTGCCGCCGTTGGGCATCAGCGGGCGCGCGCGCTTGGCCAGGGCCACGAGGCTGTAGCAGCTGATGTCGAGCGCCATCCGGAAGCCGTTGCGCGTGGTGTCGCTAAAGCGGCCGCCCAGCTCCTCCCTGGGGGCAAAGGCCACGGCGTGCACCAGAAAATCGAGCGTGCCAAAGCGCGACTCGGCCTTTTCGAAGACGGCGTCTATATTTTCGTCGCTCGTCACGTCACACTCCTCCACAAAGTCGGAGCCGATGCCCTCGGCCAGCGGCTCCACGCGCTTCTTGAGCACCTCGCCCGCGTAGCTAAAGCCGAGCGTCGCGCCCTCGTCGTGCAGCGCTTGGGCAATGCCCCACGCGATAGAATTTTTGTTGGCCACGCCAAAAATCAAACCCTGTTTGCCGTCGAAGAGACCCATGAGATATATCCTTGTTTGGTAAAGCTGTGCTGCTGAATTGATAACCCATCGCTGACCGCTATCCGCTGGCGAAGCGGTATCCCACTGGTGGCTATAGGTTTGCGATGGGCGTGGAAAAAACTTTTACCGCCAACGAAGCGAATTCAGTACGGATCACTACGCCTTTCAGACGCAGGGCGAGGATAGGGCGAGCGTGCTTTACAACCCGCCACGCAAATGGTATAGTCTCACTCAAGAGCTGCTTGTCATTGCGTTGCGGTCTAACCGCCTCGGGGGAAACGTAATGGCAAGCAGTTTCTTGCTTTTCTCCCCGCTGCTACTTGCCAACCACGCGCAAAAATTTTCGCTTGCCGACCTGCACCACCCGCTCTCTGCTGTTCTCCTCACCATTTTCTGGCGCGACCATCGCCCCCACGTCAGCCACCGGCTGACCGTCCAACCGCACGCCCCCCTGCTGAATCAAGCGGCGGCCTTCGCCCTTGCTCTTAATTAATCCCGCCTCGCTCAACACATCCAGCAGCGACATCTCCGCGCTCAGCTTGTAAACCGGCGCGTCGCTCGGCGCCGCGCCTTCGTGCATCCGTTTGGCATCGCGCGCGGCCTGCTCCGCCGCCTCGTCGCCGTGAAAGATGCTCACGATTTCGTGCGCCAGGCCGTGCTTGAAATCACGCATCGAAACATCCCCGCGCTCGACCGCCGCCAGCCGCTCATCGATGTCGCCCTGCGACCAGCGCGTCACCAATTCGGCGTAGCTGCGCATGGCAGAATCCGGCACGTTGAGCACCTTGGTAAAAATCACGCCCGGCGCTTCATCGATGCCGATGTAGTTACCGGTAGATTTGCTCATCTTCATTTCGCCGTCCGTTCCCACGAGCAGCGGGAAGGTAAGCACGACCTGCGGCGTTTGGCCGTGTGCCTCCATCAGCTTGCGCCCGGCCATCAGGTTAAAGAGCTGGTCCGTGCCGCCGATCTGCACGTCCGTCTCCAGCGCCACGGCATCGTAGCCCTGCATCAGCGCGTAGAAGAATTCGTGCAGCCAGATGGGATCGCCGCTGGCGTGGCGCTTGCTAAAGTTGTCGCGAGAGAGAAACTGCTGCACGGTAAAATTGCTGGCCAGGTTGATCACGTCGGTGAAGCTCATTTTGCCCAGCCACTCGTGGTTTTGGCGAATTGTCGTCTTCTCGCGATCCAGCACGCGAAAGGCCTGCTCGGCGTAGGATTGCCCCTGCGCCATCACCTCATCCAGCGTGTGCTGGGTGCGGGCGCTCTCCTTGTCGCTGGGGTCGCCAATCGTGCCGGTAAAGGTTCCGATCAGGAAGACGACCTCGTGGCCAAAATCCTGGAACTGGCGCAGCTTGCGCATGGGAATCGTGTGGCCCAGCGTCAAATCGGGCGCGGAAGGGTCAAAGCCGCAGTAGATGCGCAGCGGCTTGCCCGTGCGCTCGGCTTTTTCTAGCCGCTTGTGCAGCTCCTTTTCCATATTCTCCCGCGTCTGCCCGTCACCAAAGTCGACGCCGCGCATCAGCAGGCTCATCTGTTCGTCCACCGTCGGAAAATTAGCCACCGGTCGTCTCCGTTTACTAAGAAATTGGGTTGAGTTCAAAAGGAATTTGATCCACGACGGGCACGAAGAGCACGAAGGAATATTGTATATTCTCTTCCTTCGTCTTCCTTCGCGTCCTTCGTTGATCGGCTTTCTTGAACACTGATTCGTACCTGAACTTCCCGGATTCAAGCCTGATTGACTTGTTTGATCCGCTGAACAATTAGTGTAAGGCGAAGCGCGGGCGATGTCAATGTGACAGCCGCCGCCGCAGCCGCTACAATAGCGACATGTCCGTCTTTCGCCGCTTTCGCCGGGGATCGTCCCCGCCCCCACCTACACGCTCTGCGCCCGGTGACGCCGATCGCCGGGTCGACGCCGATTTTTCGTGGGAAATTGGGGGCGAGCCCTTTGCCACGGGCGGCGGTGATGTCGATACGGAGCATTTTCGCCTGCGCAACGTCGACGGTCGCTCCCGTCGACGCAGCCGCCGCGTCCGCAGCGTCCTCGTGATCGATGCGGCGCGCACGGATGACGCGCTGCGGCTGATCGACGGCGAGCCGGATGCCCGCTACACCGTGGTCGAGCGCGAAGCCGTTCCAGAGCGCTTTGCGCCCCGGGCCAAAGCAGCCAAACCACCCAAAGCGGCCAAGACATCCGACAGCGAAGCCGAGCCGCAGCGGGCCGATCCCTCGCTCACGTCGCGCTACCAGGGGACGGATGGCGAACGCCGCGCCGCCGCCGTGCGCGCCGCGCTGGACGGCGCGCTCGACGACTGGTGGCGGGACGGCACGCTGCCGGAGCCGCCGCTGCTGCGCGACGCGCTGCTCGTGCTCGAAGCGGGCCACGCGCTCAACGAAAGCGGCCGCTCGCTGCTGCTGCGCGCCGCCCTGCACCACGGTCGCGGCATGATTACCGCCCTGCGTCACCAGACGGACCCGGAGCGCACCGCCTTCCTGCTTCACGAAGCGGTTGTCGGGCAGAACGGGCAGCCGGGGGAGGATATCGAGCCGCTGCCGCCCGAAGCGCTGCGCGATTTGCAGCAGGCGGATCAGACGCGCAGCATTGCCTGGTCGCCGCTGCTGCTGGGCCTGCTGCACGCCGATGCGGCCCAGGCGGGGACGCGTCGCGCCGCGCGTGCCCACGCCGCGCTGGATGCGCTCACCGGTGGCGATGAGCCGGGCCGCACCGTGCCCGTCGCGGTGGTAACCGCGAGCTGGCCGCTTGCCCGCTCGGCACATCGTCCCGCGCCGCTCGCCGTTCCGCTCCATCGCCGCCACTCCTGGTTCCAGCTCGGTATTTTGTTGACGCTGCTGCTGCTCATCGGCGTGATTGGGCTGTGGCGCTGGTTGTTGTGGGAGCCGCCGGCGGTGGTCGACGTGCCGGGCGGAAGCTACAGCGTCGCGCGGGTGGACGACAACGTGGGCGTCGGCAACGTTCAGATCAGCCTGGCCGAAGCGGACGGTCTGCGCACGGTCGATCTCGCGCCCTTTGTGATCGACCGCTTCGAGGTAACCAATCGCGAATACGCCCGCTGCCTGGAGCGCGGGGCCTGCCCGGCGCCGGTGAATGGCGATGCGCTGAACAACCCCGCGCTGGTCGACCACCCGGTGGCCAACGTCGCCTGGGATGGGGCGGTGGCCTACTGTGCCTTTGCCAACGAGCGGCTGCCCACGGCGGCGGAGTGGGAAGTCGCCGCCAGCTATTCGACGGCCACCAACCGCTACTTCCGCTACCCCTGGGGTGATCGCTTTGAGCCGCGGCTGACAAACAGCGCTCGCGGCGGCGTCATGGGGACGCAGGCCGTGGGCAGCTACGCCCCCACTGGCAACAGCCCGCTCGGCTTGGCCGATGCCGCGGGCAACGTCGCCGAGTGGACGGCCACGGCGAACGAGGCAACCAATGCGGGAGCCCGTGCCTTTGTCGTCAAAGGCGGCGGCTTCCACGATGGCGACGAGGCCCTGCTGGCGCGCAGCCAGCGCGTGCTGCTGGCAGAGGTCGCCGAGTCGTGGCTGGGCTTCCGCTGCGCCGCGGATGAACGGTGAAAGGATGATGGAAGGTTGGGAAGCCGAGCAAAATCAACGCGGGGGCGCGGAGGCGCAAAGGAGAGGTTCCGGTAACTTTCCGATTGGATCACACTGATGGATCACGTTGAGCAGCGTCCAGAAACAGCGCCGTGCCCAACCGCACAATCAACAAGCGCACGCCTCCGCGCCTCCGCGCCTCCGCGTTAAGCTTCCTTACTCAGCAATAAGTACGCACGGTAAACGTGTGCCCATCGTGTGATGAACGCCCAAGCATTCCGTCTCTCAATTGTCAAGAAGCAATCTTAATGAGATGGTGGAGCTGTGTTACAATTTCAACCAACAATTTTAGTAGAATAGACGAAAAATATGGCAACCCTAGACAATCTCGATTTGACGCAGGAACT
The DNA here is from genome assembly GCA_965213535.1 of Caldilineaceae bacterium. Classification (GTDB taxonomy): domain Bacteria; phylum Chloroflexota; class Anaerolineae; order Caldilineales; family Caldilineaceae; genus JBCCFC01. Next base: position 1,578,545 of record OZ243888.1, on the reverse strand, counting down.
CGAATTCACCAAGAAGCTGGCGCGCGAGGCGGCAACCATCGCCATGACCTTTTACGAGGGCGCAGCCGAAGTGGAATACAAGGATGCCCGCGAGCCCGTCACCGAGGCGGACCGCTCGGCCAACGAGCACATCGTGGCACAGATTCAGGCCGCGTTCCCAGATGATGGCCTGCTTTCCGAAGAGTCCAAGGACAATTTGGTGCGTCTGGAGCGCGAGCGCACGTGGATCGTCGATCCGCTGGACGGCACCAAAGAATTTATCGCCCGCAACGGCGAATTCAGCATCATGATCGGGCTGGCAATCCAGGGCCAACCTGCGCTCGGCGTGGTGATGCAGCCCGATCCGGGCATTCTCTACGTGGGCGGCATCGGCATTCCGGCGCACCTCTTCGAGGCGGGCGAACGCGTGCCGCTCTCCGTCAGCAAGCAAGAGCGCATCAACCAGATGGTGATGGTCAGCAGCCGCAGCCACCGCCAGCTGATCGCCGACCGCATCCGCAAGGAGTTGCGCATCAGCAGCGAGCGATCCAGCGGCAGCGTCGGCCTCAAGTGCGGGCTGATCGCGCGGCGGCTGGCCGACGTTTACATCCACCCCAGCCCCGGCGTCAAGGAGTGGGATTTGTGCGCGCCGCACGCCCTGCTCAACGCCGCGGGCGGCCGCATGACGGACTGCTGGGGCAACGAGCTGACGTACAATCAGCGCGACGTCAAGGCGCACAACGGCCTGATCGCCTCCAACAACCAGGCCCACGACGAGATTGTCGCAACCGTGGCGCGCGTCTGCGACGAATTTGATTTTAATGAAGATGATGGCTTTTGGTAGGAGCTAGGTTCCGTTGACACTTTGTTGGGCGCGCTTGAAGGGTAGGCGGAGCGCGCCCTCATCCCCAGCCCTTCTCCCATTCTGGGAGAGGGGTTGGGGGGTGAGGGCCGATTCCCAAATGTCAACAGGATTTAGAGAATAGAGATTAGAGGTTGGACAACAGCGCGACCAATCCAATCCCTAGCCACCAACGCGAATCATCCATCCAGCGGGGAATACCCAACCATGACACGCCGATCCTTTGAATCCGAATACATCTTTGGCATCCACGAGCCGGGCGGCGAGCAAAACATGCGCGACGCGGGCAAGCCGGGCTGGATCGTCTTTACCGAAGGCATCGGCGATGACCCCAACGCGCGCGGCGGGCGCGACTATCGCCAGTGGAGCAACCAGGGCTTTGGGGTGATTGCGCGGCTGAACAACGGCTATTTCCCCAACGGCACGATTCCCCGCAGCGACCGCTACGACGAATTTGCGCAGCGCTGCGGCAACTTTGCCGCCGCCTCAGACGGCTGTCACATTTGGATCATCGGCAACGAGATGAACTTCCAGGTTGAGCGGCCGATGAGCGCGGCGCGCGCCCAGGTGCAGGCGCAGAGCGTGCCGGTGCAGGCTGAGCGCAGCGGCTGGAGTGGCTTCATCGGCTGGCTGCGCGATCTGCTCACCATCGACGCGCCCACGGCGAATCCGATGCCCGCAACCGTTGGCCCCGTCGACCTCGACGACGCGGACCCGCTGCAGCGCGGCTCGCCCCAGCGCTTCACCGCCATCACCGAGCAGGAGCGCGGCGTGCAGCGGGGCGGGGGCAACGAAGAGACGCTGGCGGCAGCAGCCGTGGCCGCGGCGGACGCCAGCGGTCAGGTCATCACGCCCGACATGTACGTGCGCTGCTACACGCTCTGCCGCAACGCCATCCGCTCGCGACCAGGCCACGAGAGCGACCTCGTGATCATCGGGGCCGTTGCGCCCTGGAACAATCAAACGTCCTACCCCGGCAATCCGACCGGCGACTGGATCGTCTACTTCCGCGATATTTTGCGCGCGCTCGGTCCCGGCGGCTGCGACGGCATCTCGCTGCACACCTACACCCACGGCGCGGACCCGGCGCTGATCCGCTCCGAAGCGCGCATGAATCCGCCCTTTAACAACCGCCGCTTCCATTTCCGCACCTATCAAGATTTCATGGCGGCTGTGCCGAGCAACATGCGCAACCTGCCCGTCTACATTACCGAGACGGATCAGGACGTGGCGTGGGTGAACCAAAACACGGGGTGGGTACAGCAGGCTTACGGCGAGATCGACTTTTGGAATCGGCAGCCGGGCAACCAGGCCATTCGCGCGTTGTGCCTCTACCGCTGGCCCCAAATCGACAAGTGGTACATCGAGGGCAAGCAGGGCGTGATCGAGGACTTCAAGCAGGCGCTGCGCTTTGACTACAAGTGGCAGCGCGGTGAGCCCGTTACCTTCAAGCCCGGCGACACCGTCGAAACGCTGGACGCGACCAATTTGCGCCGCTCGCCGGGCTACCGCAGCAAGCCCGTTACCGACGTGGTGGTGACGGTGGCGCAGGGCGGGCGCTTGCGCGTGCGCAGCGGTGGCCCGCGTCAGGCCGACGGGCTGACGTGGTGGCCCGTCGACATTCTTTCCGCCCCCAACGGCGCAACGGGCAGCGGCTGGATGGCCCAGTTTGCGCCCAACGGCACGCCGCTCATGGGTCTCGTTAAACGCGCCGAGCCAAGCAACCCCAACGTCCTCGCCGTCGGCGACCGCGCGCGCACGCTCACCGCCGTCAACATCCGGCGCACGCCCGGCTACCTCAACCAGGCGACCAACGACGTCATCGCCACGCTGCCGCAAAACGCCAACGTCAACATCATCGACGGCCCGCAGCGGCGCGATAATCTCATCTGGTGGCGGGTGCAGACGACGAGCGGGCGCAGCCTCACCGGCTGGATGGCCGAAGCCGTGGGCAATACGCGGCTGCTGCAAAAGGTGGCGCAGCAGGCAACGGTCTTTGCCGCGGCGGCAGCGGCAGGTCGCTTTGCGCCGGGCGTCAGTGCGATTACCCAATCCTACGCTTCGCTGCGCCGCACGCCCGGCTACTTCAACCAGCCCAGCGGCGACATCCTGCGCACCCTGGCCCCCGCCACGACCGTGCAGATCATCGACGGCCCGCAGCGCGTCAACAGCCTGACCTGGTGGCAGGTGGAGGTGCCGGGCGTCGGTCGCGGCTGGCTGGCGGAGACGGCGCCCAACGGCTTTGAAATTCTGGCCGAGACGAGCACGCCCGCCCCCTCGCCCGGCAATCGCTTCGAGCCGGGCGACCGCGCGCGCACGCTCACCACCGTGCGCTTCCGCCGCTCGCCGGGCTACCGCAACCAGCCCGGCAACGACATCATCGGCGACGTCGCGCCCAACACCATCGTTACCGTGCGCGGCGGGCCACGCAGCGCCGACGGGCTGACGTGGTGGCAGGTCGACGTGCCCGGTCGCGGGCGCGGCTGGATGGCCGACACCGCGCCGGGCGGCATCGACCTGCTGGCGGAAGTCGCCGGGGAGCCGACGCCGCCTGCCCCACCGCCCGAACCGCCGAGCCAGGCCTTTCAGCGCGGCGACATCATCCAGGCCGTGGCCGATGCGCGGGTGCGCCGCTCGCCCGGCTACCAGAGCAAGCCGGGCAACGACGTGATCACCGGCGTGCGCGCGGAGACGACGCTCAACGTGATCGACGGCCCGCGCCAGGCCGATGGGCTGACGTGGTGGCGCGTGGGCGGCATCTCGGCGGCGGGGCCGGAGGTGGTTGGCTGGGTGGCGCAGACGGCTCCCAACGGCGCAACGCTCTTGGATCGCGCGCCCAAGCTGCCGGGCACGGACATTCCCAACGACGCGGCCAACCGCTATCTCGGCGCGCCCTATCCCGGCAGCTTTGGCATTGCACAGCTGTGGGGCGAAAATCCGCAAATCTACAGCCGCATCCGCTACGACGGCGTGCCGCTGATTGGCCACAACGGCGTCGACTTTCTGACGCCCGTCGGCGTCGAAATGCGCGCCACGGACGGCGGCACGGTGTCGCAGGCGGGCTTTGACAACGGCGGCTTTGGTAACTACGTGCTGATTCGCCACCCGTGGGGCGAGTCGCTCTACGCACACCTCAGCCGGATCGACGTGCGGGTCGGCCAGCGCGTCAATCGCGGCCAGCGGATTGGGCTATCGGGCAACTCCGGCAACAGCACCGGCCCGCACCTGCACTTCGCCATCCGCATCAACCCGTACAACCGCCGCGACGGCTGGGGCGGCTACAGCGACCCGCTGCCCTACCTCAGCCCGCGCGACTACTCGCTGCCGCCCTACGTCCAGCCCGTCCGCGCCAGTGCGGCTACGGTTGCGGCGGCCAATGCGCCGATGGAGCGGGACGCGACGAGCTTCGAGCCGTCGCCGCTGCTGCCGGAGTCGCCGGACGAGCCGCGGCCGTAGCCGCCTGCTCGTTCCCACGCTCTGCGTGGGAATGCAGGCCGAGACACTCCGCGTCTCAACTTGGTGGTAAAGAATTGGCTATCATTTCAAGATTTAAACTGAGTAATGGTTATGGCCGACAACATCTCCGGAAAAGTTGTGCTGAATAGCTTTCTGCAACAAATCGTTCGTGCCACCGCTGCACGTAGTATTTTATACCTTCGGCTATTTTCCCCTTCTGTTTTTGGTGACATTAACTATCGCCAAATTACAGAAATTACTGAGTTTAAAGACGACCTACCAGAACATCAGTTTGACCTAGTATTTGCAGACCTTCCAATCGGAATGAATGTGATTCATTGGGAAGGCTTTGATGGACAATTGAATTTACGCATCCAAAAGAACTGGGCAAAGATACTCGACTCGTTGGCACATCTTAACGACGATGGAATTGGTTTCTATTTAGTAGAACCATCAATCTTGTTTTCTCATCGCGGTAAGAAGTTCAGACAAACCTTAAATGAGAACGGGTTTTACATTCAGGCTGCTGTTAACCCACCAGAAGGCGTATTAAAACCAGAGACATCAACTCAACCCTTAGTTGTTGCAATTTCCAAAAACAGAGCAGAAAGTCTTTTTGTTGCGCAACTCTTTGAGCAGGAGCAAAGTCAAATTGTAGCTCGAAACTTATTAGAAGGGACGGCTGGCCAAGATTTATCGCAGGGGATTTTCACAAGCCTACGCAAGTTCAAGTCATTCTACCATTTCGAGATATCCAATCAGATAGAACGGCTCGAAACCCAATATAAAGAATACGAAGAGTATGAATTGTCAGACATTGCTACAATTAGCTTTGTCAAAGTTGACTCAACTCATGAGAACAAAGAAAACGCGGTATACATTCCCCAAGCTGGTAACACCAAAGTACTGCTTGATTTTGAACAAGCACGGGCGAAACGACTTGGCTATTTTGAAATAGTTATTGATAAAACTATTGCAATAGATGAATATGTAATGTTGTTCTTTTCATCAAGTCTTGGCCAGCTAATTCTCAAATCGCTTTCTATGTCCGCTGTAATACCAATACTTAACGGACAAGATTTAGCAAAAGTGAGTATTGCGCTTCCTTCGTTAGCAGAGCAGAATCAGATAATCAAAACTCATCAACAACTCTCTGAGTTGAAAATTGCCGTCGAAGATTTTTCGCAAGAACTTGCCTTGAATCCAACAAGTTCGACTTCAATTCAGGCGCAGTTGGAAAAAATGTTGGATTCCCTGAACTTGTTAACCGTTGCGGATGCAATACGTTCTCTTGTAAGACAAGGAGAATCCAAAACTGTTGAGTTCAAGCAAACTTTGTCTCTTGACGTGAGAACAAGAAAGAAGGAAAAATATATTGAACAAACTGTGTTAAAAACGGTCTGTGCATTTCTCAATTCCGACGGTGGGACTCTACTTGTTGGTGTGACAGACGACGGAGAGCTGCCGGGGTTGGGGTTCGAGATCAAAAATTTTTATCAAAGTAGTAAAGATAAGCTTCTACTTCATTTTGTGAATCTTTTGAGAAAGTCAGTAGGAGCCGAATTTTACTCACTAATCAATCAGCGTATTGTTGATATTGATGGAAGCTTGATTTTGCTAGTAGAATGCCAGCGCTCGCGGACACCTTGCTTTCTCAATGAAGAAGAATTTTTTGTTCGAACAAATCCAGCTACAGATAAACTTGTTGGGCGTAAGCAGCATGAGTACATTCGTGGGCATTTCAGATAACTACTTTGCTGGTGAGAAGGTTGACATCTTTGGAATAGATCAATAATTTTGTCTAACTTCCAACCCTTTCCCGAAACCGACTACATCTTTGGCCTGCACGAACCCGGCGGCGAGGGGCTGATGCTCAGCCTCAACCGGCCGGGGTGGGTGGTCTTTACCGAGGAGATCGGCCACGACCCCAACGACGCGACGGGCGTGGACTTTACGCCGTGGGCCGAAGCCGGGCTGGGCGTGATCTGCCGCATCGCCCACGGGCCAACGCCAGAGGGCACGATTCCCCACAGCAGCCTCTACGCGGCCTTTGCCCAGCGCGTTGCCAACTTCACCGCGACCAGCCGCGGCTGCCACATCTGGGTGATCGGCGACGAGATGAACTATGCCGCCTCGCGCCCGGACATCCGCATCGACTGGTCGCGCCACGCCGAATCCAACCCCAACGCCGACCGGCTGGATGAGGCCGATCCGCTGCACCGCGGCCTCAACGTGCGCTTTGACGCGCTGCCGGATAACTCCAACCAGATTCGCACCACGCGCGGCGCCATTGTCAGCCCCGGCGAGGTGATTACGCCAGATTTGTATACGCGCTGCTTCCGCCTGTGCCGCGAGGCAATCCGCCGCGTGCCCGGCCGCGAGGGCGACCAGGTGCTGGTGGGCGCGGTCTGTCCGTGGAACACGCAGACCAAGTATTACGGCAACCCCAACGGCGACTGGGTGCAGTACTTCGGCGACATCCTGCGCGCGCTCGGCCCCTCCGGCTGCGACGGCTTTGCGCTGCACGCCTTTACCCACGGCGGCGATCCAACGCTGATCACCAGCGACGCGCGGCTCGCCAATCCGCCCTTTCAGAATCACCACCGCGAATTTCGCGTCTACCGCGACTTTCTAGCCGCCGTGCCCGAAACTATGCGGCGGCTCCCGGCGTACATCACGCAGGCGGATCAGACTGTGCCCTGGGCCAACGTCAACAGCGGCTGGGTGCAGCGGGCGTATGGCGAGATCAACCACTGGAACGTGGACGAGGAATCGACGCAGAAAATTCGCGCGCTCTGCCTCTACCGCTGGCCGCCGCTGGACAAGTGGTACATCGAGGGCAAGCAGAGCGTGGTGGAGGATTTTCTGGGCGCGCTGCGGCACGACTATCGGTGGCGGAAGGCGGTCACTCACTCAGTCGTCAGTGGAGCAGTCGTCAGTGGAGCAGTCGTCAGTGGAGCAGTCGTCAGTGGAGCAGTCGTCAGTGGAGCAGTCGTCAGTCAATCGGTTGTCAGTGGGCGAGGGGGAGGACGCTGATGGCTCCGCGGATTTAGCGCCGGTGGAGGGGCGGGCGGCGTCGGCGGCGGAGATTCGGGCGGAGCGGCGGGCGGAGGCCGAGGAGGCCGCGCGCACGCCCTATCGCGTGGAGTGGGTGGAGCACAGGCTGCCGGATCGCACGGTAGCGGGGGAGACGATCGAGGCGACGGTGACGTTGCGCAACGGGGGAACGCTGCCGTGGATGCAGAGCGCATCGCACCCGTTTCGGCTGGGTTACCGCTACTATCGCAATCGACAACTCTTGCCGCTGCGGCCGCAGCAGGATTTGCGCACGATGCTGGAGGCGAGCGTGGCGCCGGGCGAATCGACCAGCGCGGAAATGCGCATTGCGCTGCCGAGCGAGCCGGGCAACTACACGCTGGAGATCGACCTGATCCACGAGGGCGTGACGCGCTTTAAGGAGCAAAACAGCCCGGTGCTGTCGCGCTGGATCACGGTGGAATCGACGGCGCGTATCCAGCGGGAAGCGGTGATCGAGGAGGCGTCGACCCGCGCTGAGGAAGCCCCAACCCGCGACGGTGTGCCGTCCGACCAACTTACCCCTGCTTCCAACAAAATCACCCAAAGCGAAGCTCCGCCAACGACTGGACAAAACGGCAACGGGACGCTGCCCGTGCCGCTCTTCAAAAACGTGGCGACCACGCTGCCGCGCAGCGACGCGGCCTACGCGCGACGCAACCTGGGCGACGTGCGTTACCTGGTGATCAGCCACACGGCGGCGCACCCGCAGACGCGGCTGGCGAGCATTGCGCGCACGCACGTCAAGCAGGGCTATCCGGGGATTGCGTATAATTTTGTGGTGGACGCCAGCGGGCAGGTCTTTAAGACGAGCGAGCTGGAGGAGATTGTGAGGCCGGAGGAGCCGTGGTCGCGGCAGGGGGTGAATATTTGTTTGGCGGGCAATTTTGCGGAAAGTGCGCCCGCGCTGGTGCAGATCGATGCGACGGCGCGGCTCTGTAGCTGGCTGGCGCAAAATCTCGATCTGGGGCTGGACGCGATTCGCGGGCTGGGCGAATTGACGGGCACGCGCTCGCCCGGCGTCACCTTTTACCGCGGGGCGCAGTGGAAGGATTTGCTGCGCAACCAGGTGAAGCTGCGGCTGGCGGCGCTGGAGAATGCGGCGGACAGCGGCAGCGTGCAGCGGCTGTCCGCGCAGGTGAAGGAGTTGACGGCCCAGGTGGAGACGGCGCGGGCGGAGCTGGAGAAGTCGCTGGCGGAGCGGGAGTCGCTGCGGATGGCGAATGAAAGATTGACGGGTGAGGTGGATGAGTTAATGAGGCAGATTGAGGTTTTGCCGGAGGCGGAAGAGAATGGTCAATGGTCGACGGTGAATAGTCAATTGTCAATAGATGTGGATGAATCGGGAGGGGCGACGAATTCGCTTCGGGTGCGAAACATGGTGGAGACGCTGCCGCGGGATGGGGAGCGGTACGTGGAGCGGCGGCGAGAGGACGTGCGCTACCTCGTGGTCAACCACACGGGGGCGTCGGCGGAGCTGCCGCTGGCGGAGATTGCCGAGGCGCATCGACCGGAGTGGCCGGGGATTCTGTATGATTTTTGCGTGGCGACCAACGGCGTCATCTACCAGACGCAGCCGCTGGACGAGGTGGTGGAGACGAGCCAGCCCTATTTGGCGCAGGCGATTAACGTGGCGTTGATGGGCAACTTCGGCGACCCGGCGACGCCGACGCCGACGGATCGGCAGCTCTACGCGGCGGGTCGCTTGGCGGCGTGGCTGATGGAGCGCTTTCCGCAAATTAGCCCAGACGGCGGCATGCAGAACGTGCGCGGGCTGCGCGAATTTATCGAGCACGATTCGCCGGGGGCGCAGTGGACGGAAGGTCGCGCCTGGAAGGCGATGCTGTTGGCCTCGATTCGGCGGGCGCGCGGGCTGATTGATCCCAGCGAGATCGAGCAGGAGCTGCGTCACGATTTGGGCCAAAGCGAGCAGCGGGGCGAGACGCTGTTGGGCGAGAACGAGCGTTTGCAGGGGCAGCTGCGCGCGCTCAACGTCGAGCGGCAGCGGCTGCAGATGGCGCTGGATCGCGCCGGCTCGCAGGGGGGGCAGACGGTGATTCCGCAGCCCGCCGTGGAGTGGACGGCGGACGCGCTGCCCCGCCACCCCACGCTGCGCTACGAGTCGCGGGCGCTGTCGGCGATTAGCCACATTGCGATTCACCACAGCGCCACGCCGCCGTCGATGTCGCCCTATCGCATTGCCGAAATGCAGATCAGCCCCGATGGAGCAAGGGGCAAGGAGGCGTGGCCCGGCATCGGCTACCACTATTTCGTCCACGCCGACGGGCGCATCGAGCAGACGAACGCGCTGGAGACGGTGAGCTTTCATGTGCACAAGCACAACGCGTACAGCGCGGGCGTCGTCTTTGCGGGCAGCTTTATGAACGGCCGCGTGCCGACTTCGGCGCAGCTGCGCTCGGGCGCACAATTGGTCGCGTGGCTGATGCAGAGGCTAAACGTGCCGCTGGCCCGCGTTTGGGGCCACAAGGAGTTTCCGGACAACGACACCATCTGCCCCGGCAGCGAGTGGCGCAGCGGCAACGAGTGGCGCGAGCAGCTCTTCGAGCGCGTTCAGGCCATGCAGAAGGGCGTCGGCGTCAAGACGTTGCGCCATTATTTGCTTACGAGCGCGGCATTGCTGCCCGCGCTGCTGGCCGACGATGCGGTGGGGGCGCGCGAATACGTGTCGCGCTTCCAGCCGTCGCTCGGCCTTGCCCCGGGCGATGCGCGCAACGCTGAATACGTCACGATCGCGGGCGACGAGTCGGCGGTGGGCGCGGCGGTCGAGAAAACGCTGCGCAATCAGGGCTGCAAGGTCGAGCGGGTGGCGGGGGGCGACGGGCTGGCGGTGAGTCGGCGGCTGGGGGAACTGGTCGAGAGGGGGAAAAGGTTTGAGGGGTTTGGGGTGGATTTTTAATGGCTTACCAGTTACCAGGGAAATAGAAGAGTGACTCAACCGCTGCTTGGACTAATTGGAGGAGGGAAGCGCGAGGCCAGGGCAGTCAGGTCAGCTCGAGGGAGAGCTGACCTAGCCACCCCTCTATTTGACGCACGTTGCCCGCACGCAGATCACACCAATTGTCCAAGTCAGCAAATCACGATCAATCTACGCCGCTGGGTCCCAACGTTTCGATGGCGTAGCCGCGGGGATAGGTGCGGCTGGGCTGCTCGGTGTAGCGATAGGGCGTGCGGCGCGGCGGCAAAAAGCGCAGCGCGACGCCGCGCAGCTTGAGCAGCGTCGACGTGAGCCAGCGGAAGAGGGGATGGGCGCGCGGGTAGCCAAAGGCCCGGCGCATGTGATCGGGCATGAGGGCATAGGTGGCCTGGCGCACGGCGGGCCGCAGGAGGGGCGGATACCAGGCGAGAATGATGCGGAGAGTGGAGTCGCCGATCACGCGGTTGGAGTCGGCGTAGGTGAAGTGGCGCTGCTCGTAGGCTTCGCTCCACGCGCGGAAGGCCTCGAAGCTGGGGGGAATCTCTTGGATGCCCATACGTTGGCCCACTTCGCGCCAGAAGTAGTAGCCCGCCTGCCGCTCCGTCTCCGTGGAGGGCCGGTAGCCAAAGCGCTCGGACCAGCGCAGCGGCTCGTAGATAAAGACCGAAAGCACGTAGAGAAAGTCCTCGTTGGGAATCGAGAAGCGCCCGTGCAGCGCATTCATGCGCGCGATGGCGCGCTGCCCCAGCTCGCTTTCGTAGCCGTGCTCCGCAATCGTGGTCATGATGAGCGTGGTGTCGTCGTAGCGCTTTTGGCCGTGCTGCTCAAATTGGCGCGTGCTCGCCAGAACGCGCGTCATGCGCGGGACGGCGTAGGTGCGAAAGAGCGCAAATTCGAGCGACTTGCGCACCAGCCAGGGATCCTCATATGTGCCGAGAAGATAGACGATGCGCTGGTGATCCGTCGCGGGGTCGAGCGCTTCGATTTGGCGGGAAATGGCGTAACGGTTAAACATAAGGGGCGCTCTTCTAAACGGCGACAATCACGATCAAACAGTGTCGGTAACAACTGGCGAGCGCCATTATACAACGGTTTGCCCGTTCGCTGAATTAAGCCAAGGCAGGGGCAGCAGTTCCAAATAGTGGTGAACCGTCGCAGCGTTACGGCTGCAGCGCGCCTACAATGGCCTCGACGTTGTAGCGCATGAAGTCGATATAGGTGGCGGCGGGGCCATCGAGCGGGCTGAGGGAGCCGGTGTAGAGCGGCACAACTTGAACGCCCGCGTCATTGGCAATCTGCCGGGCAAGCTGATCGCTGACGGTTGTACCGACAAAGATCGCGGGCACGCCTTCCGCCTCGATCTGCCGGGTAAGGGCGGCGATATCCTGCGCTGAAGGCTCCGCCGTCGTGGTCAAGCCGGGAACCACCGTGCCGACTATCTCAAAGCCGTGCTCGTTGGCAAAGTAGCCAAACACATCGTGATCGGTGACGAGCTTGCGCCGCTCGACGGGCAAAGGGGCAATCAAGTCGCCGATCTCGCGTTCCAGTGCAGCAAGCTGGTCGAGATAAGCCGCGCCGTTGGCGGCATACGTCTCCGCGCTGGCTGGGTCGAGCACGCTCAAGGTTTCAACAATCGTCGCCACCCACGTCTCGACGTTGTGGACGCTCGTCCACGTGTGCGGATCCGCGCCTTTGTGGGTGTGCTCCTCACCTTCGTGCGCCTCACCTTCGTGCTCCTCACCTTCGTGCGCCTCACCTTCGTGCTCCTCACCTTCGTGCGCCTCACCTTCGTGCGCCTCACCTTCGTGTCCCTCGCCTTCGTGCGCCTCACCTTCGTGCTCCTCACCTTCGTGCTCCTCACCTTCGTGCTCCTCACCTTCGTGCTCCTCGCCTTCTTCACCAAACGCAATCGTCTCCACGGCTTGGCTAACCGAGACGACTGCGGCGTCGCCATCTAAGTTTTCCAGCGTCGATTCCATCCCTTCTTCAAGTCCCAAGCCGTTTACAAAGATCACGTGTGCCTCGTTCAGCGTGCGCACGTCCTGAGGGGCCAGCGTGTAGCTGTGTGGGTCTGCGCCGACGGGCAGCAGCGCGGTGAGGTCAATCGCCTCGCCACCCACCTGCGCCACCACATCGGCGACAATGTTGGTCGTAGCAACAACGTGCAGGGGTTCGCCTTCATTGAGCGCAGCGGCGGCGGGGTCGGCGGTGGCGAGACCGGGCTGTCCGCTGTTAATGGGAGCCGGGCAAGCGCTTAACAAAAACATGGCGATGGCAGCGAGCACGAGTTTGGCGGGCAGAGAGTGAACAAACATGCTTCTCCTTTTAACAAATGAAATTTAATCTCAATTAGCGTCGGTTATTTTACTGAGAATTAGTATCAAATGCAAATGAGGGAAGGCTAAACTCTTTAGCTCATGCAGGGAAGATCCGCGGCGAGCATTGAACGGCAATTAAGACAGCGCCCATCCCCGATCCCTAATAAACATTATATCGATTTGTTCGAGAGGCTGGACAAGCTCAAATTGCTCGTTACCGGCAACCGCTCGCAATGAATGGCCAGCCTATTTTGCAAAACGTGCTGAAGCGCACTGGGCAAATCAGGCGGCGAATTCATTAAACGCTCCTTCGTCTACGCCCTGGTCAATAATCTTCGCCAGCAGCGGCGTGAGGCTGGCCGTTGCTTGGGACTCTACTTTGGTGCGCAAGAGCGCGTTTTCATCCGCATATAGCACGCGCGCGGCGTCGACGAAAAAGTCGCGGTTGTCCGCTTTCCAACTGTGGAGGCGCGCAAAAAAGTGCTCCATCTTCTCCGTCGCCGCCAGCGACTCGTCTGCCATCATGGGCTCCAGCGTAGTTAGCACCTGCCCACTCATGCGCTCGACCAGCGCGTCCAGCAGCTCGGCTTTGGAGGCGAAGCAGTGGTAGAAGGTCCCCTTGGAGACCCCCACGCTGTCGACAATCTCCTGCACCGAGCTCTGCTCGTAGCCTTTGCTGTAGAAGAGCGCTTGGGCGACATCCAAAAACTCGTTGCAGCGCTCCGCATATTCTTTGACAACCCCCGCCATAAACGTGCTCCTTTAGTTCACGGCGATGGTCGCGCGCTGCGCTAGACTAAGCGGCGTATCGGTCAGCGCTTCTGATACCGTCCACAGCTGATACGCATTCCCCTTGTCGTGCGAGCGCGCGTTGGACTCCACGCGCTCCGGGTTGCCGCCCATTTCCAGAATGCCGGAGGGGCCAAAGTATTGCCCGCCCCGCACGTCGCGCGCCGTGGCGGCATAGAGCGTGGGCAGCGCGCCCATCGGCTGCGGCTGGGCAACCAGACGATTCATCAACTGCATCGGAGCCGTATCGCCCTGCAAATTGGTCGCCGTGTAGCCGGGGTGCGCTGCGACGGCAATCGTGCCGTGGCTCGCCTGCTCGAGCTTGCGCTGGAGTTCGTAGGTAAAGAGCAGGTTGGCGAGCTTGCTCTGGCCGTAAGCACCCATGGCGCTGTATTCCTTGTGCTGCCAGTTCAGGTCTTCAAAATCAACTTTGCCGAAGCGATGCGCCGAGCTGCTGACATTGACCACCCGTGCGCCGGGCGTCTCGATAAGTCGGTCGATCAGCCCCGCCGTCAGCGCAAAGTGGCCCAGGTGGTTGACGCCAAATTGCTGCTCAAAGCCTTGCTCGGTAGTGCCAAAAGGCGGAACCATGATGCCTGCGTTGTTGATGAGCAGGTCGAGCCGATTGTGTTCGGCCTGGAAATGCTCGGCGAACTGGCGCACCGAATCCAGGTCAGCCAAATCAAGCTGCATCACCACAATTTCGCCGGTGGGGCGCAGGGCGCGAATCTGCTCGGCGGCACTGTTGGCTTTGTCCAAGTTGCGGCAAGCCATGATGACCGTTGCGCCGCGCTGGGCCAGCACGCGCGCCGTCTCGTAGCCGATGCCGCTGTTGGCCCCCGTTACAATCGCGACTTTGCCGCTCACGTCGGGCACGTCGGCTTCCGTCCAGTCGCTCCGCTTGCGCCCGCGAGCGAAGTAGGCCAGCGGCCCGATGAAGTTGAGGAAGAGCGCGGCCCGCCACGCCCCTTTGCTGCCGTTGATCTTCTGCGCCGGGCGACCGTTCAGGTCGCGCCAGGCGGCGATGAACAGGCCAATTTGAATCAGCCCAATCTTGACGATAGCGGCTTTCTGCCACAGGGGCAGGTCGCGCCAATTTTTCTGTTTCACAATGTTTCCTTTCATATCCTCGAAGTTTACGACTTCCCTCATAGTAAACCGACGGTAGGTCGGCTCCAAGCGAGGCCATTCAATTCTCGATGGATTAATCAATTTTCGTCGTCAATCCTTCTTGCCGATCAGGTGGCAGCAGGCGATTCGCCCGCCCCCATCTCCAGCGCAGCAGCCCCAGTCTCTGCCTCTTTGAGGGAAAACTCTTCTCTGCCCAAGGCGACCGATTCTTCATCCAGCATCAACTGCCCGGCCTCGTTGGTTGTCAGCGCGACGGCTCTCTGACGCAGCCCCAGCATGTCGTAGGAGTAGAGCTCGCGCACCAGCACGATGAGGATGGCCAGCAGCGGCACGGCCAGCAGCAGCCCCAGCGCGCCAAAGGCCAGCGTGATGAGCAGCTGAAAGAGCATCAGCGCCCCGGCTGGAATCTCCAGCTCGGCCTTGACAATCGACGGAGTGATGACGTTGCTCTCCACCAGCTGGATAACCAGGTAGACGGGAATGTAGAGAAAAATCCCCGCTGGGTTCGCGCTCGCCAGCGTAAAGACCGCAATCGGAATCAGCGGCAGGAAGACGCCGATATTGGGGATAAAAGTGGCAAGGCCAGCGAAGACCGCGACGACCAGCGCATTGGGCATCCCCAGCAGCACACCCAGAATCACCCAGACCAGGGCCACGGTGATTGAGATGGAAAAGGAAAGCGCGGTAATCCACGTGCGCGCCGTGTGGTACAGCTCATTCCAAATGTGAACGACATGCTGATGATGACGCGCTGGCACAAGGTAGAGGCTGGCTTTGACGTAGCTCTTGGGATCGATGAGAAAGAAAATCGAAATAAAAATGACAAAGCCCACGTTGACCAGCGTCGCAACCATTGTGCCCACGCCGCCCAGCAGCGTTGGTGCAATGGCCAGGCTGGCGTTGACGAGCTGGTTGAGAATCTCCTGTGCACTCTCCACGGTGAGCGTCGTCGTTTCCGCGTCCGGCAGCGGGGCCAGAGCCATGCCGAGGAATTCGCTGCTCGTGCGCAGCGATTCGTAGACGCCAGACAGCGCACCAATCGCCTGCGGAATGCTGCCCAGCAGCACGAAAAGGTCTTCCAGCAAACGTGGCAGCACGAGCAGCACAAGAAAGACGGCAAACGCACCCACCGCCAGCGACGAAAGCGCCATCGACAAGCTTCGCCTCAAGCCCCGACGCTGCAGCCAGCCCGAGGGGATGCTGATGCCCACGGCAATCAATGCCGCCGCAAAGCCGAGCAGCAGCGTCGACCGCGCGGCCCAGATGCCGGTAATCAGCAGCAGGATTAGAAAAACAATGAGGACGCGTCGAACAAATTCACCGAGGGACATGGTTGCTCCTTCAAACGGCTCATGCGTTTGGATAATTTGATTTGCCATCGCTTCTCCCCACTCCTCCACTGTCTTATGTGATAAGCGTCAGCGCTGTGCCCAAAGTATAGCGTTCAATTGCACATTTCAGTAGTGTCTCCAATCACGAGCATATTAGGACTGGCGTCATACGGAGCATGACACGGATCACATATCTGGGTCGACAGCGACAAACCTATAACCAGTTAGATTCAAAAAGTCGACGTAGGGGTCGCGGTCGTAGAGCACGAGCGTGGGCACGGACAGCTGCTCGTAGAGCGTGCTGCGGATGTCGCCGGTGAAGAGGCGACCGCTCAGGAAGTGCAGCGGCACATTCTTCGCCCCCGGCTGGTGCGCCGTGCGGTAGCCATAGTCGACCAGCGATTGCGGCGGCGTGCCGATAAAGCTCATGCCGAGGAAGTAGCGGATGCTGGGCGGCGAGGCAATCAAGTCGTAGAGCAGCTGCGCCCAGAGCGGGTTGCTCAACAGTCGATAGGCGCGATCGCTGCCGTCGCGGCGGCTGGCGCGTTCGGTGCGGCCCTCGTCGCCCTCGCCCGTAAAGCCCGTCGGCGAGAGGAAGACGAGCGAGCGGAACAGGTCGGGCCGCGCGACGGCGGCGCGGGCGACAAACTCGCAGCTCAGCGAGAGCGCGATTACATCTGCCGCCTCGCCCACGACCTGCTCGATAAACTCCGTGATGACGTCCGCAAAGAGCTGCGGCGTGTAGCGGCGCGGCGAGCGATCCGAGAAGCCGTAGCCGGGCAAATCGAGCGCGTAAACGGGGCGCTGGCTGCGGTAATGTTCAAACAACGGCTTCATCTCAATGGCGCTGGCCGCCGCGTTGACGCTGTGGACGAGCACCAGGGGCCTACCTTCGGCTGCATCCTCCGCGTAGTAATTGACTCGTCCCGCCCGCGTCGACTCCAGGCTGCGCTGCGGTGCATCCAGCGCTGGCGGCAGCGCCACGTTGTGGTTGATTCCAACACGGCTGTAGAGGCTCCAGCCCGCCACAGCGCCTGCGCCAGCTAGCGCGACGGTCTTGGTCGCGTTGAATATAAATCGCGTTGACATTGTTTGTTCTCCTGTGAATTTTTGATTAGGCCATCACCAGCTCTTGCTGATGATTCCCATTCATGGACGCAGCGGGCTGCGCTTCATCCCGAAATTGCCGATTGTAGAGCTGGGCATACGGCCCGTGCTTTGCCAGTAGCACATTGTGTGTGGAGCGTGAGGTCGTGCCCTCGGCCTGCTCGACAATGCGACCATCATCCAGCACGATGATTTGATCAGCGTTGACAATGGTGCTGAGGCGGTGGGCGATGACAAAGCTGGTGCGGCCCGACAGCAGCTTCTCCAGCGCCTCCTGAATTAGCGATTCGGTGTGGGTGTCGATGTTGGAGGTTGCTTCATCCAGAATCAGGATGTGGGGCTCGCTGAGCACGGTGCGTGCAAAGCTGATCAGCTGGCGCTGCCCCTGCGAGAGCGTGCCGCCGCGTTCGCCCAACACGGTTTCATAGCCATCCGGCAGGCTCACAATAAAATCGTGGACGCTGACCGCGCGCGCCGCAATCTCCACCTCTTCGTCGGTCGCCTCCAGCCGACCGTAGCGGATGTTCTCCATTACCGTGCCGGAAAAGAGAAAGTTGTCCTGGAGCATAATGCCGATCTGCTCGCGCAAACTCGCGCGCTGCACCTTGCGCACGTCAATGCCGTCGATGGTCACTTCGCCAGCCGTCACGTCGTAGAAGCGCGGAATCAGGTTGACAATGGTCGTCTTGCCCGCGCCTGTCGCGCCAACTAGCGCCACCGTCTGCCCCGGCTTGGCGAGCAGGTTGATGTTGTGCAGCACGGGTTCATCGGCAACGTAGCCAAACGAGACGTTGTTGAAGACCACGTCGCCCTCAATCGGCGGCATGACGCGCGCGTTGGCGCTGTCGCTCAGGGTGATCGGCTCATCCAGCAGCTCGAAGATGCGCTCTGCCCCCGCCAAGGCGGACTGCGCCGTGCCCCAGAATTGACCAATCTGCTGCACAGGGCGGAAAAATTGCTGCACGTACTGTAGGTAGCTCACCACCAGCCCCACGCTTAGGCGACCCTGCAAGGCCAAGAAGCCACCAAAGCCCGCCACAATCACCGTAGCCGCCGCCTGGAAGAGACTCATGGCGGGAGAAAGTGCGGAGGTGACGCCCACCGCCGAGATGTTGGCGTCGCGGTTGGCCGTATTGGCCGTGGTAAATTGGTCGATGTTGGCGTCGGCGCGGTTAAAGGCCTGGGCCACCTTGACCCCGGAAATCCCTTCCTCCAGATGGGACGAAATGTCGCCCAGCGCCTCGCGGCTGTCGCGGAATTTGCGCCGGGCGCGGCGCGACAGCAGCACCACCGTCAGCAGCATAAAGGGCAGCACGGCCAGCACCGCCGCGCCAATCTGCCACTGCAAAGTCAACATGGCAATGGCAATGGCAATCATCTGAAAGAGGCCGCCCACGACCTGGATCAGCCCCTGGCCCAGGAATTGGTTGAGCGTGTCGACATCGTTGGTCAGGCGGCTCATCAAGTCGCCCGATTCATTCTTGTCCAGGTAGCCCATCGGCAACGCCTGCACCTTGGCAAAGATATCCTCGCGGATTTGGGCCAGCACCTCCTGCCCAACTTTGCCCATCAGATAAAACTGAAAGCCCGTGGCCACTGCGCCCACGATGTAGACGCCGATCAGCAGCAACATCGTGCGCATCAGCCCAGATTGATCGCCGGGGAGGATGAAGTTGTCGATGGCCTGGCCGATAAAGAGCGGCCCCAGCGCCGATGCCCCAGCGCTCAGGATGACTGTACCAAGCAGCAGCAAAAGCTGCGGCCAGTAGGGGCGCATGTAGCGGAGCAAGCGTCCCGTCACCGCCGTGTTGTCCTGCGGGCCCGTGGATTCTTCCACCATCATTGCGCGATTGCTTGAAAATGCCATGAGTTACTCTTTTCTTTGTAATACCGACACGTTCCCTTTTCGGGCCACGCCAATAGGGATATCCAAGATGAAATTGAGATAATCTGTCATGCTCGCGAAGGCGGGCATCCATCTGTCGGTCGAGCCTGGATTCCCGCCTTCGCGGGAATGACACTCCACCGCGGTTCCACAGAACTTCGTTATTCGCTACGCCATTTCCAACACGGCACTCTGCTCCGCAGCTGGCGCAGTGCCCGGCGCCTGGCGATCCGGCTGGAGCTGCGAGCGCACGATCTCGGCGTAGAGCGGGCTCTCATCTAGCAGCTCGTCGTGCGTGCCCTGTGCCGTGATGCGCCCCTTATCCAGCACCAGGATCAGGTCTGCATTCTGCACGGTGCTGATGCGGTGGGCGATGACAAAGCTCGTCGGCTCTTCCATCAGCTTGTCCAGCGCCTGCTGGATTTGGTACTCCGTCTCGGCATCCACGGCGCTGGTGCTGTCGTCCAGAATCAGAATGTCTGGCTGGATGAGCAGCGCGCGCGCAATCGCAATGCGCTGCTTCTGCCCGCCGCTCAAGCCCACGCCCCGCTCGCCGACCAGCGTTTCGTAGCCCATTGGGAATGCCGTGATGAAGTCATGCGCCTGTGCCGCCTTGGCCACCGCGACAATCTCATCCCGTGTAGCCTTCGGTCGACCGTAGGCGATGTTTTCAGCAATCGTACCCGAAAAGAGCACCGTCTCCTGCAGCACCAGGCCAATCTGCGTGCGCAGGCTGGCGAGCGTCACGTCGCGCACGTCGTAGCCGTCGATTAGCACTTTGCCCTCGGTGACATCGTAGAAGCGGGGCAGCAGGTTGATGATGCTGCTCTTGCCGGAGCCGGTTGGCCCGGTGATGGCGACCGTCTGTCCGGGCTCGACGCTGAAATCAATGTCCGTCAGCACATTTTCCTCCACGCCGGGATAGCGGAAGCTCACCCCCTCAAAGGCAACGCGCCCTTTGATGTCTTCCAGCGTAAAAGCGCCCGGCTTCTCGACCACATCGTTGGGCGTATCGACCACCTCGAAGATGCGGTCGGCGCTGGTTCCGGCGCGCGCCAACATGCTGGCGATAATGCCCAGGATAAAGAGCGGCGCAATCAAAAAGGTCAGGTAGGTGTTAAAGGCCACCAGCTCGCCGATGCTCAAGCCGCCGCCCATTACCTGTAGACCGCCAACCCAAATCACGGCGGCGGTGCCCAAGTTGGAAATCAGGAAAATCAGCGGGAAATTTTGCGCCAGAATGGTGGAAACGGTAATGTTGTCGACCTTGTACTCCTCGTTGGCCGTAACAAAGCGACCCATTTCATAAGGCTCGCGCGTAAAGGATTTGACCACGCGCGCCCCGGCCAGATTCTCCTGCAAAATCGTGTTGACAATGCCGAGCTTGGCCTGAATCTGCCCGAAAATCGGGAAAATCGCGCGGATAAAGCGCAGCAGCACCAGCAGCATCAGCGGCACAACGGCCTGCGTCACCAGCGCCAGACGCCAGTTCATCGAAAACAAAATCACCGCGCTGCCGATCAGCATAATCGCCGAGTTGAGCAGCTGAAAGAGTCCCAGCCCGGTAAATTGCCGCACCATGTCGACATCGCTGGTGGCGCGCGTCATCAGCTGGCCGACTTGGGCTTTGTCGTGGTAGCTAAAGCTGAGCCGTTGAATCTTGGCAAAGAGCTCGTTGCGCATGTCAAAGGCCACGCCCTGGCTGGCCTTTTCGCTCCAGTAGCCCTGGGTAAAGGTAAACAAGCCGCTCACCACCGCCACCAGCGCCAGCCCCACCGTGCCCCACAGCACGTTCTGGCCCACGCCCGCCTCGATGCCCTGATCGATGACCACGCGCAGCAGCTGTGGGTTGACGAGATTGGCCGCGGTCACCAGGATCATGCTCAAGAAGGCGCCGATGGCCGTCCAGCGGTAGGGGTTGAGATAACGAATTGCGCGTGCCAGTGATTTCATGATTTTTCTCGTTTGATTACTTCGTCAATAAAAGCTGGATTTTCAGTGTCTTGGCCTGATTACGTGCGCAGCTTTACGAGGTGGCTCAAGGCCAACGCCGCCAAGCCAATGCCCAGCAGAGTGTTGGTCGAGGCATCTGCATCTAAGATGTTGAGCACAACCGAGGCAACGCCCATTGCCAGGGCAACGGCTGTCAGAATCAGGTTGAGCAGCGGTTGTCCACCCTCGACATTGTTCATGGTATTTCCCTTGTTGGTGGGCTAGATTGCTATCCCTGTGCTGTAGTGTAGCGAAGTCCAGGGTACGTCAGTAGTGGACGGTGTCACTTAGGTAGGTGACGCCGGTCATATTTAGGTCGCCCTGGGCATGAGTGGCGTCACCCAATCTTTTAGCGACCACCGGGCCTTTGCGCTTTTCTCGGTTGATCTTGTTTGAGCCAGCGCCGTTTCAGCCAACGCACGCCCCATCTCCAGACGCGCTGCCGTTTGGGAGAAGTCCGATATGGGAATCGACGCGTCCGATTCAAGCTCGATCAGCGTTAAGTCCACCCGCTCGGAGGCGTACTCCAGATCAGCTTCCGTTTTCTGCCCCATCATCAAGCTGCTCGTGTGAAGCATGATCTCCAGCGCACTTTGCAGGCGTTCGTGCGGCGGGGGCGGGGTGGTCAAATTGAGCGCAATGATTTGGGTGGCCCCGCGCGCAATCGCCTGACGCACGGGCAGCGTCGCCCCGAAGCCGCCGTCGATAAAGCGCCGCTCGCCCACCGGCCACGGCGGGTGGGCTGGGACAAGCGCGGTGCTGCTCATCAGCCCATCGACGACTAAATCGTCCTTATCGTCGCCAAAGGCAACAACTTCGCCCGTGTCGATATCGGTCGCGACGGCGTAACAAGGCAGCGCCAAATCGGCGAAGCGATCGAAGGGCAGGTGGCGCTCCAGCAGCGCGCGCATGTTGTCGTTCTCAAAGAGGCTGGCCTTGCCGCGCAGCATGTTGAAGAGCGCGGCGCTGTTGTTGCCGGGATAGATCTCTTTTTGATTCATCTGAAGCCAGACGGCGCGCAGCCGGTTGAGGCCGTCCATCGTCGGCTCGCTGGCAAAGAAGGCCGCGTTGAGCGCCCCCACCGACGTGCCAATCACCATCTCCGGCCGGATGCCCGCTTCCAGCAGCATCTCCAGCGCCCCAACCTGTAGCGCGCCCCGGCTACCGCCGCCGCCCAACACAAATGCCAACATAGGTTTCTCCTTTTTGTATTCTATTTCCTCAGAATAGCAGCAAGTCGAATCCACCAACAGTGCCCAGCGTCATAAGCCACCAGTGACTCGACTCATCCACAATGTGACTGGCGTCATCTAGTGCATCGTAATCGAGATTGTGAGGGGTTGAACGTAGGTGCGGCTTGCAGCCGCACGAGCGAGACTTTCCCCTTCGCTTCTATTGAAACCGAAAGGGTATGTTGTGATTGCGCAGCTGAAAGCAGCGCCTACATAACTCATCCGCTATGCGACTGGCGCCATCTAGGATGAGCAATGCCCAATTCGGGCGCTTTAGGGAAAGTCGGGGAAAGTCAGTCGTTCGCTGTGCACTTCTCGAAAATGGATCAACAAAAAAGGCCCCCGTAACGCACGGGGGCCTCCTATTGTCATCAGATAAACCAGCAAGTTCGACCAGGCGATTCGCTTACCTATAGTCATGGCGGTAGCGACATCAGCTTTTGTATGAGGCGCTGTGCAATAATGTGCTGCGTCCGGTCGTTGGCGCGCGAGAGCAGGGCGAAAAACAGATGATGGTATAGGCTGTTTTGGGGTCAAGCTTTGGCAAGTTGCTGCTCCTGCTTGTTTTTGGAACGGGCTGGTAATCCGAGCTATGTGAGCTGCGCTTCGATCAGAGCAATTTCGTCGGCGCTGAGGCCGTAGAGCTCGTAGACAAGCGCGTTTAGCTCACGCTCCCAGGTTGCTACCTGCTCGCCTTGTCCTTTTGCCTTCAGTATTCTTTCTACAATGGACTCAATGCGCGAAATAGAGGTATTATCGCCATCAGGGACTGGAAATCTTTTGACAAATCGATTGAACCATCTAGCTGTTCCCATTCCACTCGTCTCAGCAATTACACTTAAGTACCACTGAATGACATTAGAATTCAAGACTCCCAGCAAATATTCGGCAGTCAAGCTCCTCGGCGGAATTAGGAAGTAGGCACTATTAACAAGATAGATCTCCTCATCTAGAACTGTGAATCGGCCTTCATCAGCTAGTTCGATCCAGACGATAAGTTTGCGTTTGAAGTCATCTAAAAAAGAGCATGCTCTCAGATTAGTCCAGTGCCTTCCTTTGGCTCCGCGTTTTTTAAATGTATCACCAAAGCTATCAAGGTAACTATAAACCGATGGATACTGACTCCTAACATCAATACCGTTTCTGGTCAGCAAGATGTACCTACCAGAAGCTTGATAACTATACCTTTGAATGTCTCTACCTCTTAAAATAGGCTTGATGATTTGAGAATTCTTTGAATCAACAGAAATTAAACGCTGCCTAATTTCTTCATCAATTATAAACGCGTAATTAGCCCCTGTGGCTATGCCGAGTCGAATCTTTGTTTTGCGCTGCTCTAGAGTTTTCCCTGCCGACTCGATTTTGTTTTTCAAGTCGGACAATTCAGGAGGAAGTAAAACCCACCCCTCTGCTCTGAATTCATTTTGAGGAGCGAAGTGCCCGTTACGGGAGATAAACAGCGTGAAAGGAGTACGGCCATCGTAAATTTGGTTGACGACCCAACACAATTTTGCTTGCTGCTTACCAGCAATCAAAACACAACTATTCACAATTGCTGAGTCAAAAATCTGAAAATCCTCGACGTTGATTAAGTGCGTCAAATTATTTACACCTGCAAGAAGTTTTCTCAAAGGTTGACCATAGTTAGACTTCAAAAACGAATTCGACGTAATGAAGCAAACTAAACCACGTGAACTTTGTAGACGTACAGCTACTTCAAAGAAGTAACAGAAGAGATCAGCAAATGGTTCGTAGACTTGATAAGTTTTCAACTTACTTTTCGGCACAGTGATAGCATCATGGCTAACATACGGTGGATTCCCAATTACTATGTCGAAGCCATCATTCTCGCCCGTCCACACCTCGCTGAAGTAGGCCCCAAAGTCAAAGCGCCCGTCCTGCATCATCTCAGCCAGCAAGTCATCAATCTGCTCCTTTAACGCCTCTTTGCCCTGCTGGTCGGTCGCCTCAAAGTAGGCCGCTTTGAGCTCGCGCACGCGCTCGCGCTTGGCCGAATCAAAGAGATCGCCATAGGTTACGCTGCCGGTGACGCTGTTGCCGTGGGCAATTTTGTAGCTCAGGTTGGGCAGGGGCTTGATGGTGCGAAAATCTTCCTCGTCGACCACAAGCGAGAGCCAGAGCCGCAGCTTGGCAATGTCCACCGCCGCCGCGTCGAGATCGACGCCGTAGAGCGAATGTTGGATGGCGTGGCGCTTGAGATTGTACAGCTCGGGCTCGCGCACGCCGTTGGCCATCTGCAGCACCGCCCGCGCGCGCACGATCTCGGTCAACATGCCCACCGGGAAGGCCCCCGACCCAATCGCCGGGTCGCAGATCGTCACGTCGGCCAGCGCCCGATCGAGGCGCGCGGCGTGGGTGCGCACCGCTTCGGGCAGCTGATACTTTTCGTCGCGCAGGCGACCCTGCTCCTTCATGCTGTCGCGGTCCGCCTTGATCGCGCCGCTGTTGCGAATCAGAAAGCTCAGCTCGTCGCGCGGCACAAGGGGCGCGTATTGGCGGCTCGTCAGCGGCTCCTACTCGTGCTCCGTATTGGGCAGCAAAGTGGCCTGCCGCGCCGCCTGCGGCACAACGGCCACGTCTCGATAGTTGAGCGCGGTGTCGAGGTAGTTGATCAAGCTCTCCTGACACATGTAGTGGACGATTTCGCGCGGCGTGTAAAAGGCCCCCTTGGACTTGCGGTCCGTCACCTCCAGCAGATTCTCAAAGACCTTGCCCAACATTTCGGGGTCCACGGCCACCTCTTTTTCAAGCGGCTCTTCCTCGTGAACGGTAAAATTGTAGCGGTCAAAGACGTCGAGAATGCCCGTGCCCACATCGCCCGCCTTGTTCGTCTCGCTGTTGGAGAAGAGGGCGTTGGGCAGCGCCAGCGCCGTCCCCCGCCAGTCGTAGCCGTTCATGGGCTCAAAGAGGCCGCCGTTGAGAAAGGGAATGCGGCAGTTGAGCGTGGCGTACCAATCATCGGCGCGCTGTTCGGCCAGCGCCTCGTAAAAGAGGGGCTCCAGCACGTCGTTGAAGAAATTATCGTACGGCACGTATTGGCCTTCGAAGAGGTTGCGCAGAAAGCGCGGCGATCCCGCCTGCCAATTCTTGCCGCGCGGCACGCCCAGCCAGCCCTTCTTCTGCAAAAAGTAGAGAAAGACAATCTGCCCCAGCAACTTTTTGGCAAAGTTGTGGGTGTCGATGGCGTGGGTGGCAAAGTCGCGCTGCACGCTATCATCGGCGGCGAGCAGCCCCTCCAGCGCCTCGTGCAGCTCCAGGTAGAGCGCTTTGTACTGGTCGAAGAACTCTTTGGTCACCCGCTCCACGCCAAAGATGCCCTGCAGCTGGGTGAGCGTCGGGTTGGTGCGGCTTTCGAGCAGGGGCAGCAGCTGGCGCTTGGCGGTGTGGCTCGGCTCCGTCTCCCCCAGCAGATAGGAGGAGCGGCGCGTGGGGGTCAGCTGCTCGTCAAAGGTCAGCTGCCCCTTGTCATCATCAAAGGCCATCTCCTCCGTGCGCCACACCAGCGAGAGCCGCCAATCGTCCGCGCCGTCGACGTAAAAGGCAACCAGCGCGCCATCTTTGTCGCGATTTTTGAGGTGGCGCGCCACAAAGTTGCGCTGCAGCGCCCGCGCGCGCACCATCTGCCCACGATTGCGCAGCTTGATGTAGAGGATGTCGACCGTCTGCTCGTTTGGATCGGTGTAGGTGCCAAGGCGGCCAAAGAGCGCCACGTGCTCGCCATAGCCCTGTGGAATCACGTTGCCGCTGTTGGTAAAGGGCCTGGCTTCAAATTGATTGAGCAACTCCCGTGCGAATGCCCCGTAGCGGGTCAGGTCAAACGAGTTGTCAAAGGTGTCTTCAATCAGGCGAGCGGTGCGCGTGTTCATACAGCTTGCTCCAATAAATAGGCAGATAGAATAATTTCCCGTTTCGCGGCGTGGTAATCTTGCGTTGTCTGCTGGGGAATTAACAGATCGTAGGGCACGAGACGTCGCAGCTCCGTTAGCGCCGTTAACGGTCTGGTAGCGGCAGTTCGCATCTTTTCCACGCTTTGCCAGGCCCGTTTTACGGTTTGCGTGGGCAGTCGGCCGTCGTCGAGCGCGTCCAGAAGCTGTTGGACATACGCTTCATCGGCATCGGTAAATGTTTGGTGGCGTCTGACCATGCGCAAGTACGTGCGCAGCCGTCCCTCATACTTGCCGCCCGCGGCTTTGAGATCGTCGCTGTCGGCAACCAGCGCCTCCTTGAAGGCAATTTTATTGTGCAGCAGGTGTTCGTAAAAGATCGGCGGAATCGGCTCGCGCGGCGTCTCCGGCTCACAGGCGAGGCGGTCGATGGCGTCGAAAAAGGTCAGCTCCGTGGCGCAATCCACATCCCCTACAAAAAATTTCTTAACGCGCCCCTGTCGAAAGAAGGTCAGCGTCTCGGCCTGCCCAGAGCTCTGTTCGCTGGCTGCTGCTCGCCAGCCAGCGCGCGCTTTGGCGGGCATCCGCTTAATCTGTTCAAAGAGTTCGGGGCTGTGGTCGCGCACGTCGCGGATAATTTCCAGGTAGTCCAGCTCCGAGCGCTCCTCTTCGCCGTCCGCTTCATAGGTGTCGCGGCTGCTCAAGCGCTCCACCAGCCGACTGCCACGCAGATCGTGTTCGACCAGCTCTTCCTCGTCGCTGAGGTATTTGGCATCTTCGCCCAGCATGTTGTGGAAGGCTTGAATTTTCGATTTGATGTTTGCTTCCAGCCCCAGCTGCTCATCGCTTTGGTCGGTGGGGAAGAAGTTGTAGACGTGAATGGTGTTGTGGCGCGTGCCGACACGGTTGATGCGGCCGACGCGCTGGAGCACCCGCGTCGGGTTCCACGGCAAATCGTAGTTGACGACGGCGGGCGAGCGGTGGAGGTTGATGCCTTCGGCCAGCACGTCGGTGGTGATGAGGATGCGGATATCGTCGGAAGGGTTTTCAGCTTTGGGGTCGAAGTTGTTCAAAATCAACAGCTTGCCCATCTCTTTGCCCAGCGTTTGAATACTGGACGCCCCATTGCTTTCTGTCTTGCTGCCAAAGCGCGCGCCCGCGCTGGTGAAAGCGATAACCTCCTCGGGAAACTCGGCGTTGAGTTGGTCGAAAAGATAGTGAGTGGTTTCTGCCGATTCCGAGAAAACGATCACCTTCTCGTGGCCCAGCACGGGATCGTGTTGCAGCGCATCGACCAGCTGCGCGCGCTTGGGATCGTCTTCGATCTCGCTCCACAGCCCATAAATGTCGAGCAGCAGATCGCGGTCGGCTTGCAAATCTTGCATAAACGAGGGCTTAAAGCTGTTGCTGTCATACGCCTCAATCTCGCCTTCATCGAGCATCGCCTGCAGTTTGGCATCGTCCTCCACGTCGAGCAGGTCAAGAATGTTCGACGATCCAATTAGCACGCTGCCCGCTTCGACCATCTCAATAAAGCGCTCATACGAATCGATAAAGCGTTCGAGCGTGCGCCGGAAAGCGTAGAAGCTGCTTTCCAAGCGCTTGACCAACACCATGCGCATAAACGCACCCACATTGCGCTGCCCCTGTCGCAGCTGGCCGGAAATGCCCGTCTTCAAATAAAGCAGCGGCGTATAGCGTGCATAATGAAAGGTAGTCAGCTTGGTTAGCGTCTCATCAAAGATGGCCGAGATGGTGTCATCAAAGCGGTAGATCAGGCGATGGGGATCGGCCAGCGTGGGAAAGGTCAGTCCCTGGCGCGCTATATCGTCTGCAAAATGCTTGCGAATCTGGCTGCGCGTTCGTCGCACCATCACGTGGCGCAGAATCCGGTCGCGAATTTCGTTGGAGATGCGCGTCAGCACGGGCACGTATTCGGGATCGTGTCGATCGTAGCGGGCGATCTCTTTGCGCCGCTCCTCAAAAAAGGTTTCTAGATTGCGCACGCCGGGAATGATGCTGTTGCGCGGTGGCTGGAAGAGCTTGAGCTGGGCGTAAATGTCTTCGATCTTGTTGTTCAACGGCGTTGCCGAGACGAGAATTGTTTTCTTGCCCGCACACAGACGCGCCAGCTTTTCATAGCGTTGGGTCATCTCATTGCGGAAGCGGTGGGCTTCGTCTATGAAAATGTAGTCGTACTTCTGGTAGTTGCCGCGCAGCAGCTGATCGAGCTTGCCGATGCTCTCGACGTAGAACGAGCGCACGCCAAAGTCCCGAAAGGTCTCGCGCCAGTAGTCGACCAGCACGGGCGGGCAGACAATCAGCTTGCGGCCGGGCAGCTGCTGGGCGAGCAGCGCCGAAATAAACGTTTTCCCCAGCCCAACCACATCGGCAAGAAAGACGCCGTTGTAGGTGTCGAGAACGCGCAGGGCATTGTGCACCGCCTGCGCCTGGTACTCGAGCGACAGGAAGCCGTCTGGTAACCACAGATCAACATCCGTTTCGAGGCTCAGCTCTTCCTTGAAGTATTCGTACAGCAGTTTGAGATAAAGTTGATGGGGCGTGATGTCATTGTTTAGCCACGTGTCGCGGTGGATTGTTTCGGCGTATTGCTCAGATACGTCCACCCCTTCGGCCCAAAGCTCCTCAAACTTTTCCAGCGCATAGCGCACGTCGGCGCTATTTTTGAGCTCGACGTTAAATTCATAGTTGCCAATCAACCCGGAGTAGCTAAAGTTGCTGGAGCCAGTGATGACGCGGCCAACGTCGCGGTCGTCTGCGTGAAAGCGCTGAATGTACACTTTGGCATGGATTTTTTGGTCGGGGTGCGCTCGAATCTCTAACTTGCCGTCTTGCAGAAAGTCAAGAAACGTTTTGACGCTCTGCTCGATTTCATAGGTGTCGGGCGACTGCGCCATCTCGTCGGCAACGGATTCGATAAACGCCGTGCGTGCTGCTTCGGACGGCGCATGCAGGGTGCGCTCTGCCCTCTCTGCCTCGATCCCTTCAAAGGTCTGCCGATCAACGTTGAGCCCGACGAGGATACGAATTTTTTCGGCCGATTCCATCGCTTCCGCCATTAATCGAAAGCCGCTGGTGCGGAAATAGCCAACCAGAACATCAAAATATTGCGCATCGGCCAGCGTCGCTCTGAAGCGATCCAAGAGCGTTAAATCGGGCTCGTTCGTAAAAAAAGTCAGATCGGTTGTCATTGGCCGTTTATGTTATTTACATACGGATCGTCGCGCAACGTGAGACATCGTGCGTATTATGCCGTTAATTCGGCCAAACTGCAATCCCGTTTCAACAATCCGGCTCCCCCAACAGTAATGGCATCGCCCTATACTGGTGCAGAACCCGTTCGCACGTGGGCGCGCCCTTTCTGCGCTGCGAGCTATCGACACCCATTCGCTTTTCCGGCCGTCGAAGCTATCCCTTCCCTTCGACCGCTAGCGCTTTTGCCACCAGACCACTAAAGAAAACAACCATCGGCTTGACCACCGCGTTGAGCAGGCCAAAAATTAGCCCCAGCGTCAGGTAGCCCAGCGGGTTGTTGGTGCTGACGCCAATGCCGGGCAACAGCCAAATCGTCAGCGCCACGGCCAGCGCGTTGACGAGAATTTGAAAGAGAAAGTAGATCACGATGCGACCTCGATTGCAGGTTGAGACGCTAAGCTAAATTCTACGGTGGATGGAGCCGTCGCGTTCGCCCAAGGCAAGCTCAGACGCTGGCAAGCGGCCCCGTCATCATCCGCTACGTGGTCACGTTTGCCGGGCTGCGCGCTTCGTTTTGCGTGCGGCGCGCACGCCAGCGCTGCACAAAGAAAACGATGAGCAGCAGCAGCAGCGATCCGGCCATGGCCGCGACAATCTGATCAAAGGCCACGGCAATCTGGCTCAGCACGCCGAGGTTGATGTTAAACAGATCAAAGAGCCAGCCACCGACGAGTGCGCCCGCCATGCCCAGCAGCAGGTTGAGCGGAATCCCAAAGCCTCCGCTTCCGCGTCGGATAAGGTTTCCCACGACGGTTCCGACCAGCCCGCCAATGATAATCCAGACAATCAGTGTGGTAATCAAGGTTGTATTCACGGTTGCAATCCTTTTACTGGGGTGAAATTGGATGGAGTAAAGTGAAAGGCGGACGCTGCCGTTGCCTCATCCGCCTTTTTCAATCGAGCATGTTTGCCTAAGTACAAGCCAACATGTTTTGATGGGTGCATAGGATGGTCATCTCTCGCAGGTGCGCACCCAGGAGGTAACCCGCTCTGAGAATGCTTCCTCCGCGATCCATCCATCGTTTCTCTTTGCTTGTACTTAAAGTGCGTGCAAAATGAAAGCAAGAGTTCGCGGTCTAAGTGACTGTCACTGTCCATAGCCGGACAGCTTACCCCATTTTGTCTGGACAGTGACTGTCACTGGCTCCTCAAACCCCTGTTCTCGACGCAACTTTACTTTAGATGTGGTCATCCACGCGGCGCAGCATAAAGGCCGCGACAATCGACAGGATGCCCGTAACGATGGCCCAGACGGGCAGCAGCCAAATCAGCGTTGCGCCCGTCAGCAGCGGGTTGAAGAGCACGATGGCGCCGAAGATAATGTAGAGCACGCCCAGGAAGAAGCTGCCCCAGGTGAAGTTGCCATCGCGCCCTGCCAAAAGCTGCGTCACGCCCGCCACAATGGTTGCAATTGCAATGAAGTAGACGATGAAGTTGGTGGTGGCAAAGCCCGCCAGCACGGGCTGGCTCATGACGACGAAGCCAGCGAGCACGCTAATTAGCCCACCGATAACCAGCCAGGTACGCGAGCGAAAGGTCTCGCCCACGATCCCCTGCACCACGTCGAAGACACCGCCGACCAGCCAGTACGCGCCCAAAAAGGTGATGAGCGAGAGCAGCGTTGCGCCGGGCCAGGCGAACATGACTGCGCCAAAAAGAATGAGCAGGATGCCGCGAATCAGCGGGAGCCACCAGAGCGCAGCCGCCGCAGTGCGCACGCGCTGCTCCACTATCCCCATTGGTTGATTGATTGAACTGCCGGTTGTTGCCGCCATGAGATGTCTCCTTGTGTGAGATAAGCGTCTGGATTGTCCAAACGTTCGTTTCAATGCTTACTGCTTGTTGTGCAACCGGCGCTTCCCGTAATTTCTCAGCGACCGGCGATGTGCCCAGTATAGTCCGCCTCGCACCGCCGCTATAGTGTCTGCCGTCACGGCTGGATTTGACCGGCGTCACCCGCATTGCGAAAATAGGTGATCGCCGTCATGGGTAATGATGACGCTGATCACTATGCTGAACTAAAATACATGCTACGGTAACCAGATGGAACACTACACGAACCACGAGCCCGATCTCATCCCCGCCTTTCGCCGCTTCTCCTACTTCTGGCTCGCCTTTATGCTGCTGCTGCTGGCTTTGCCTCTTCTCCTCCAGGAGAGCGTTGACTTATCGGTCTTAAACTCCGGCCTTTATGCCATTCACGCCGCCGCGCTGGCAATTTATCTTCAGTTCACGCCCCTGCGCGATCTCTTGGGCAAGTGGTATCTCCCGTTGGCGCTGCTGATTGCCGTGGGCGGCGTGGCGCTCGCTCAGTTCCTGTCTCAACGTGCGCCGCTCACGGATCAATCGCTCTTTGCCTACCTGATCGGCACGCTGCGTTTGGTGACCATCCTGGTCGTGAGCGCCGTGCTGGTGGGCGCGCGCTATCGGCTGCGCTGGATGTTTGCCCTCGTTATGGGATTTACTGCGTTGAACATTCTGTATTACGTCGTGTGGATGCCCCTGCCCGATTTCACGCTGCGTCTCTCGCTCACCATCTATTACCTGCTGATGGGCATCATCATGGCGGCAGTGGGCTACTTGACGTGGCAACTGAGTCAAGCCGAGCGGCAGCGGCGGCGCGAGCTAGAGCGGACATACACCGAGCTGAAGCAATCACACGGTAAATTGACCCACTACGCCAGCACGCTGGAGGAGCTGACCATCAGTCGCGAGCGCAACCGCATGGCGCGCGAGCTGCACGACACGCTGGCCCACACGCTGAGCGGGCTGGCCGTGCAGTTGGAGACGGCCCGCGTCTACGCCAGCTCCGATGCCAGCGTGACCCAACGCTTAATCGAGGAGTCCGTGGCCGCAACACGCAGTGGCCTGCGGGAAACGCGGCGCGCACTGCAGGCGCTGCGAGCCAGCCCGCTGGAGGATTTGGGATTGGCGTTGGCACTGGAAGAATTGGCGAAATCGGCTCAGGCCCGTACCCAAGCGCAGCTTGTCTTGGACTTGCCGGAGAAGCCGCTGACGCTCACCTCGCCCGTCGAACAGAGCATTTATCGCGTTGCGCAGGAGGCGCTCAACAACGTGGTCAAGCACGCTGCCGCCCGCACGATCAAGGTGAGCTTATCCGTTGGCAACCAACTTGCTTTGGTCATCGAGGATGATGGAGTGGGCTTTTCAGCAAACGGCACGAGCCAGGTGGGGCATTACGGGGTCGAAGGCATGCGGGAGCGGGCCAGCCTGGCGAACGGCACGGTAGGCGTCGAGAGCCAGCCCGGTCGGGGCACGACGGTGACGTTGGTTATTTGACCATTCAACGTTGGGGGGAACCTTATGCGAATTGTAATTTGTGATGACCAAGCCATCGTGCGCGACGGCCTCAAGCTACTCGTGGGCACGGAGCGCGATATTGAAGTCGTGGGCACGGCGGCAGACGGCGCGGAGGCGGTGGAGTTGGTCGCCGAGCTGCGGCCCGACCTGGTGCTGATGGATCTCAACATGCCGATTATGAACGGCATCGAGGCCACACGTCGCATCGCCCAGAATTTTCCGGACGTGCCGGTGCTCGTGCTCACCACCTACGACGCCGACGAGTGGGTCTTCGACGCCATCCGCGCGGGCGCGCGCGGCTACCTGCTCAAGGATACGCCCCACGAACAGCTGATCGCCGCCGTGCGCGGCACGGTGTCCGGCCAAAATTTTGTCGATCCCAACGTAGTGGGCAAGCTGCTCAACGAAGTCTCCGGCCCCACCTCGCTCCCCCGCTCGCACATCGAAGACAAATTGAGCAAGCGCGAGCTGGACGTGCTGCGCCTGATTGCCAAAGGGCAGACTAACGGTCAGATCGCTGAGGCGTTATTCTTGTCCGAAGGCACGGTCCGCAACTACGTCAGCGCCGTCTTTGCCAAGCTGGAGGTGGCCGATCGCACGCAGGCGGCCGTTATGGCGCTGCGTCACGGGTTAGGTTAGCGGTTGAAACAGGCGTATTCAACACAGAGCTTGCCCCGAGTTAAATGTGGGTACGGCTACTAAGGAACGCTCTGTAGTCGCGCAGGGCGAGGAGCCGTCAAGCATTGTCATTCCCGCGAAGGCAGAAATCTAGGCGCGACCACCAGATAGATTCCCGCTTTCGCAAGAATGACAAGACCACCTTGCCTCCGAGCTGCCGTTCCTTTGCGTTTGCTCAACGCCAGTTTTCGGTCGCTTTTAGCCGCACAAACCAAGCATACTCCTTCGCTCGACATCGGAAAATTTAGCGTGGCGGCTGGCCCGCGGCCAACAAGTCAGCGGTGCATCGGCCACTGCTACAGGTGGCAATAGGCATCGAGGTTGATCTGTTCGGCGCGACCAGTGAGGAAGAAGTCGCACAGCTGCGCAGCCGTGCAATGAGACAGTCGCGCAACTGAGTGACTGGCTAACGGGGAAAAAGCTAGAAGCAGATGAGATCGTTTTCCACAGGCGGGCTTGCGTACCGGCTGCTACATTCACCTTCGTAACTCTGTGTCATGGTAACAGCACATGAGCCTTGACCAAAGAAGCGATTAAATCACGGAGGAATCCAATAATGCGAATGCTGCGCAAGCAATGGTACATCGCAGCGGTAATTGTCTTGCTACCTGTTCTCGCCAGCTGCGCCGTGCAGTTAGCCGCGCCAACGGCTGAAGACGCACCGAGCGCGGTGGCCGACGAGCAGATGGAAGCGGTCGAACCAGCGTCGGGGCCTGTCGTCGAGACCGACCTGCTGCCAGCTGAGGCTCCGCCGTTTGACACCAGCGAGTGGCGAACCGACTTTAGCCGACGAACCGTGGCGTGGTCGGAAATTTTGTCCGGTGGTCCGCCCAAAGATGGAATCGCTTCGATTGACAATCCTATTTTTGAAGCCGTCAGCGCCGCTTCGAACCGTCTGACGGGCCAAGACCCGGTCATCGTCTTCGAGCACGGGGGCGACGTGCGCGCCTACCCGCTCTCGATTCTGATTTGGCACGAAATCGTCAACGACGAAGTCGGCGGCAAGCCCGTTGCCGTGACCTTCTGCCCGCTTTGCAACGCCAGCATTGTCTTTGACCGCGAGTTTGACGGGCAAGTTCTCGATTTTGGTACGACGGGGCGATTGCGCAACAGCGATCTCATCATGTACGACCGCCAGAGCGAAACGTGGTGGCAGCAGTTTACGGGCACGGGGATCGTTGGGAAATATGCAGCTCGCGAACTGGATTTCCTATCCAGCCAAGTGCTGGCCTTTGCGGACTTTGCCGCGACCTATCCCAATGGACAGATATTGGCCGCGCCGACCGAATTTAATCGCTCCTACGGCCAAAATCCCTATGTGGGCTACGACAGCAGCGCGCGCCCGTTTCTGTTCGATGGCAACATCGACGAGCGGCTGCCCGCGCTGGAGCGAGTCGTCGGCGTGGAGCTGGACGGCACGGTGACGGCTTACGCCTTTGATGATGTCGCCCAAGCGGGAGCCATCAACGATGTGGCGGGCGATGTGCCCCTGGTGATCTTCCACAAGCCCGGCACGGCCAGCGCCCTAGACGCGCGCACGATTAGCGAGGGGCGCGACATCGGCAGCATCGGCGTCTTCAGTCGCAACGTCGCGGGGCAGGCGCTCACCTTTGCGGCCAACGGCGACGGCACGTTTACCGATAACGAAACGCAGAGCACGTGGTCGATCACGGGCAAGGCCGTTGACGGCGAGCTGGCGGGCACGCAGATGGAGGCCGTCATCAGCTTCGACCACTTCTGGTTTGCCTGGGCGGCCTTTTTCCCAGAGACCGGTGTATACGGGGGGTAGGGGGTCGGGGGTATGGGGCCAGAAAAATAAGTCAAGAAAGTGTAAACGCGGAGCGGGCACGCCCACGTGCCGGGTCTAGCAGGAGAGGTGGTCAAGCGCCTGTTACGTCCATTCGCACGAGGGCGTGCTCACTCCGCGCGGCAGCCAACCTCACTCCCAGCACGAGCCCGCCAGCGGCAGCGTTTCCAGCGCAACGGCCGTGACGCCCGCCCCATCCAGCTCGATTCGGTAGCGACGCCACGGTAGGTAGAAGTACGTGTATCCCCGCAGACAGACCCGCTCGACCCGCGTCTCCACCGCGCCCCCCTCCGTCTCGATTTCGACGATGGCGGGTCGCACATCCTCCAGCGCAAGCCGCTGCACCCACAGGCCCACCAGATCATACGTCGATTCGGCGGCGCGGCGCGCGTTGACGGCCAGCCGCAGCTCTTCGCCGCTCGCGGTCGGTTGGGGCGGGTTGAGGTAGCGCGGCAGCAGCGCCCACGGTAGAATCGCCACCAGCAGCACAAAGGTCAGCCGCGCGCGCCGCGAGCGGCGGGGCCAGCCGTAGCCATAGCCCAGCAGATACCACGCTGCGCTCGCGCCGAGCACGGCCAGCCAGAGCAGCAGCAAATTAACGAGGAAATCGATGGGCAGCAGGGTGCTGACGTTGTTGAGGGCAACGGTGGCAATGGGGTGCGGATAGCCGCGCCAGCCCGTGCAGCCCGCTGGGCAGTCCACGAGGTAGGGCGGCACGAAAAAGAGCGTGAAGCTGCTGATGCAGAGCAGCAGCGCCAGCAGCAGCGTTGCCGTGGTAATGCGGAACCACTGGGCCGTGCGCTGGCGCCACCAGATGATCAGCAGGGTGATCAGCAGCGCGCCGACGTTGGCAAACGCTAAATCCCACGCGCCTGCAAATTGCAGCCAGCCGTTTGGCCACTCAGATAGATTGAGGTTAAACATAAACAATAAGCAAGTCGAATCGCGCAGGGAGTTGCAGCCGCACGACTAATGGCTTCTCTCTCGGACAGTCCAAAGGAAAGGCCAACGATTGCGCAGCTACAAGCAATTAAAAACTGGCGTCACGCAAACGCAAAGAAACGGACTTTGTTGGATTTTTGCGCGCTCGGTTCGTGGGTCAAGCATGGATTCCCGCCTTCGCGCAATGGCGTTAAGTTAAGGGACAGAAGCAGCGGAGTGAGCATTCTCAAATGCGAACGTGGCCTGGAAGCGTCCGGCTCAAATGGCTGCGTTTGCGTCAACACGCTCACTAACTTAACGCCATTGCGCCTTCGCGGGAATGACAAATTTTGACGCTTCCACGACCGCCGCGACCTCTAAGCATTTCTTAATAACAGCGCTTATGGTCTGTCGTCCCGGCTTCAAAAACGCCAACACACCACCGCTCGCGTCAATTCCGGCGGCAGCGCGACCACGGGCTCCGGCGCGTCGACGCCGTTCCAGCGTAGCACCTGCGTCTCCGCCGTGCCGTCCGGCGCGCGGCCCGCGGCGAGCAGGAGCGAGTCGCCGCCGCGGCAGGGCGCAACGCTCAGAATTTGCTGCGCTGCGGGCAGCGTTGGCTCGCCCAGCAGCGAAGGCTCACCGCTTTCGTCAAGTACCAGCTGTGCCAGGCCAAAACGATCCGGCTCAAGTGCTGCCCCGGCGCGGGCGCGCGTCGTCAGCAGGCGACCGTTGCCCTGCCAGGCGACGCCGTCCAAAAACTCAAATTCCGATTTCGCGCCGTAGACCGTCTGTACCTGGCCAGCCGCGTCCCCGCTCAGCGACAGCACGCGCAGCACGTTGGCTCGCCCCGCCAAGCCCGGCTCCGACTCGTCTCGCGCCAGGTAGGCCAACCAGCGACCGTCCGGCGCAACCCGCGGCGGTGAGGCGTACTGACCGGCAGCCAGCAGCGGCTGCGGCTGGCCCAGCCGCCCATCGGTGGCTACGCGAATACGAAAGAGATCGGTGTGCGGGCGCTGGCTGATGCGCTCGCTGCTGTCGACAAGCAGATCGAGCGCGCCGTCTTCTTGCGGAGCGACGTGAAGCAGGGTGGGCGTGCGCGTCGGATCGTCCAGCGTGGTGCGGAAGATTTCGCTGGCCGCTTGGGCAACGCGGGTGATTTCGTCGCGTTCGGGGCGGTAGTGCCAGAGCTGCCACGCGTCGAAGTTGGCCTGTGGCGCTTCGATCCACCAGAGGCCAAGAAAGGGATCGCCCGCCGCGCCGCGAATGGCGAAGAAGGGCTGCGCAAAAATCTGCAGCGCGCTGCCGTCGTCGCGCACCCAGGTAATGGCGTGCTGTCCGTTGACTGTGCCGCTGGTGAGCAGCAGATCGGTTGGTGTATCGCCATCAACGCCAGCCAGCCACGCGGCGTCGGTTGCCTCCGGCCACGCAGCTGAGAGCGTCGCTTCGTCTGCGCCCCTCTCCAGCAGAAACAGCCCCGGCTCTTCGCCGCCAATCAGCGCAAGGCGATCGGCGTTGCCAAAGAAATTTTCGGGCAGCCCTTCCGGCTCCAGCGAACGCGCCCGCGCCTGGACCGGAGGCGCCCCCACAATCCGCACCCGCTCGACCACCAGCCGCTCCCCGTTTCCCTCGTCGTTTCCCTCCCCGTTTCCCTCCCCGTTTCCAGCCGCCTCGTTCACGAGCAAGCGCACGCTGCTGCCCGGCCAGAGCAATTCGCCCGATGCGTCGACCCAGCCGGGCGACGGGTCGCCGAGCAGGCCGCTCCAGATTCGGACGGCGGCGTTGGCTACGTCCAGCCGCAACGTTTGCGCTTCATCGAGGTTGCTCGTATCGCCAGCGGTGGCGGGCAGGGAGGCGAGCGGGTTGGCGGGCGCGCCGTTGCCGCCGAGCACAACGGTGCGTTCGCTCGCTTCGGCCTCCGGCGCGGCAGCGTCATCCAAATTCGCCGCCGACTCGGCCACCTGCGCCGGTGCAAACGCGGGGGTGACGCGCGGCGTGGCCGTCGGTGGTGGGGCGTCCGGCGTGACGGGGGTGGCCGTGGGCGCGGGGGTGGGCGTAAAGGAGACGACGGGCTCGCCCTCGGCGCGAAAAAGGGGGACGCCGCTAAAATCGTAGCCGGGATCCAGCCGAACGAGGTCGGTGGCGATCCAGCCGACGACGTTCTCGCGACCGTCGACGGGTTCGTCCAGCCGGATCAGCGTCCAATCGCCCGCTTCGGTGAGGCCAAAAATTTCAAAAGGCCAAGCGTAGCCCAGCGCGGCCAGCGAATCAAAGCCGGTGCCCGGCCCGGCGCGCAGATTGACGGGCGAGTTGCGCACGATGCCGCGCGCCGCCGATTCGATGGGCGGCGTCGGCGCGACGGCGACCTGTTCGAGCACGCTGAGGGTCGGCGTGGCGGTGGGAGCGGGCGTGGCGGTGGGGGGCGCGGTGGGCGTGGGCGGTGACGTGCTGGTGGGAACGGGCGTGGGCGTGGGTAGGGGGCGCGGCGTCCACGTCGCCGTGGGGGCAATGGTGGGCACGGCGGTGAACTGGGCCGCGATAAAGAAGGTTTGCCCGCGGCTGCCGCTCTGTGCAGCGGCGTCGCCCTCGCCAGCAGCAGGATCACCCGCCGCGATTTGGCCCGGCGTGGGGGCAATGGGGGCGAGCGCGGCTTCGTCCGTGTAGGGCTCGGCCTCGGCGATGCCCGCCATCTGGTAAAGGCCGGTCTCCGAATTTTCCTCGAAAAAGGCCAGGAAGCTGCGGGCACGGTCGGCGTTGTCAAAGAGGCGCAGATTGTTGGTGATGTTGCTCGTGCGCTCGCCCGCGTCGGTTTGGTAGAAGCCGACCCAGGTGGCGGGCGCGGTGAGGCTGAGCGCGTAAAGCTGGTCGAGCAGATCGACGCGGGTGACGTAGCTGGCGGCGCGGTCGACATCCTCGGCGGCGAGCAGGACGAGCAGGTTGCCCAACGTGGTCAGCGGCGTGGAGCGCAGGGCGCTTTGGGCCAGCACGTAGCCGCTTTCGTCGTCGCCGGCGGCGGCGGCGGACCAGCGCGTGGCAACCCACTGGTGGGCAAAGGGCGGCTGCTCGACAAACATTTCCGGCGCGCGCACGGCCTCGCGCAGTTCCTCCGAACCGTTGCCCTTGGCCAGCAGCGGCGCGACGATCACCAGCTCCGGCAGCAGCGAATTTTCGCCGTCGACAAGCTGGTAGCGCTCGCCGTCGTCCACGCCAGCACTTTCCAGCTCGCCGCCCATGCCCCAAAGCGGCTCCCGGTCGCTGCGCCACACTACG
Organism: Caldilineaceae bacterium; assembly: GCA_965213535.1. Classification (GTDB taxonomy): domain Bacteria; phylum Chloroflexota; class Anaerolineae; order Caldilineales; family Caldilineaceae; genus JBCCFC01. The sequence continues at coordinate 1,539,275 of OZ243888.1, read as the reverse complement.
CGAAATTCTCCGCCCGCTTCCGACTGGGCGAGCACGTAAGCCATCAGCCGCCCGCGATAGCCGCCCCGCTCGACCAGCAGCAGCCGCAGCCGACCGCGCGCATCCACGGCCACGCGCCCGTCGGCAATGCCGGGCAGGAGCAGCGAGAAATCGGGTCCGTTTCCAGAGTCGGCGCTTGAATTGGTATTGAAGATGTTGGCGAGCACCTGGCTCTGCACGGTCTCGCCCGCCACGGGGTCGCGCCAAAAGAGAATGGGCAGCGCGCGACCGTCCGACGTGCGCGGCACGGCGAGCGCGGCCCAGACGTTGGCATCACCTGCGTTGGCATCGCCTGCGTCGGCACCGCCTGCGTCGGCATCGCCTGCGTTGGCATCGCCGGTGTTGGATTCGCCAATATCTTGGGGAAAGACATAAGTGCTGGCGGGCACAAAGGCCAGGCCGTGCTGCTGCGCCGTCTGCTGGAGCAGGCTTTGCACGCGCGCGCCGGGCGCGGCAAAGTCGGCGGTGGGCAGGCTGTTGAGCGCGCCGGTGGCGGCGAGGCGATAGCGGTCCACCCATTCGCCGAGGGTGGCCGGGGTTGCGGTGGGCGTGGCGGTGGCCGTGGGGGACGGCGTGGGCGAGGGGGTGGCGGTTTCGGTGGGCGTGGCGGTTTCGGTGGGCGTCGCCGTGGGCGTTTCCGTGGGCGGTGGGGTCGGCGTGACGGTGGGCGTCTCCGTGGGGGTCGGTATTTCAGATGTCGCCATGGGCACGGCCAGGGCGGCGACAGCTTGGCGGGTGGCCTCGATGTCGGCCTGTCGCGCCAGTTCACGCGCCTCGCCGCGGCCCAGCCCCACCCGGTAGAAGATCACGCTGCCCAGAATGGCGATAAGGAGCAGGGCGGCAGCAACGAGCGGCAGGACTTTTTGCCAGCGGTTGGGTGGCGGGCTAAATTGGCGGGGCGGGCGGGGTGCTTGCATGACGGGATAGATTTGGTAAAAGAATTGGACACGGACAGACACGGGCTTTGCTCACGAATTTTCGGCGAAGGCTCGGCCGTATCGCTGCAAAATCCGTGTTTATCCGTGTCATCCGTGTCCTAAAAATCGAAATTCAGTAGTTCACGATTTCGACGGAGTAGATACCTTGAGATGCTGCTCTCTCGCTGGTCCGTTCGCATCGGAGGATGCTCACTCCGCGGTTTCGTACAACAATCGTGAACTACTTAAATCGCTAATTCTGGACGTTCACGGTGACGCTGCACGGCGGGTTAATAAAGTTGCCCGACTGATCGACCACGACCACGCGCAACGCCCACTGGCCGTTGCTAAACTGGTTGGTATCGACCGTGGCGAGCGTGCCGTTGACGACGGGCGCGCGGTTTTCAAGCAGCCAGGCGAAATTGCTGACGCCCGGCGGGGCGTACTCGATTTTATAGTAGTCAAACTGCTCGTGCGTCGCCGTGCCAACGAGATTGAGCGGGCCGCTGACGGTTTGGCCAACGCCGGGCGCGCTCAGCGTGTTGCGTTCATCTGGACAGGCGGGCGGCGGTGCGGCGGCGACCGGTGCAGGCGCGGGCGCGGGCGTCTCGGTGGGGAGCGGTGCAGCCGTTGGCGCGGCAAAGGAATCGGTAAAGGCCGTGGTGCTGGTCAGCGGCTCGGGGGCGAGCGTGGAATCGGAATTGTCGTCCGGCTCGGCAGCGTCGTCGTTTGCGGCGGTGGCGTCCGTCAGCGGGTTGGTCGCCGTCACCGAATTGGTAGAGGTGATGACGATCCGAGGCGTGTCGGTGGGGTCGGGCGCGATGTCGAGGTCGGGCAGATCGAAGAGGGGCTGGGCGACTGGTTCGTCCGTCAGCTCGATGCCGAGCGCATCGGCGAAGACGGTGCTGGAGAAGTAGGTTGTGCCCATCACGACCAGCAAAATCAGCACGACGCTAAAGATGCGGTACAGATCGCGCACGGCCTTTTCGCGTTCCAGCGCAAAGACGGCCTGTCTCCGTTCGAGACGAACAAGCCAAACGCGATAAATTTGATAGAGCGCCACGAGACTGCACAAAAAGTAAATCCACGGCGCGTAATCAAAAATCAAGCGGATAAAGAAGACCATGGGGATAGTCTACTCAGGCGGGCGGGTTTGTGCAAGAAATTTGGGGGAACGGGGGGAGTGGACAGCGCGTGGTCGCAGCCAGGCTCGCGGAGTTCGCGCACCGATTGGGCACGACGGCGAGGTGGAGGACAAAAGCTTTGGTGGCGTGCGATGCACGGCGCAAGGAAAGGCAGCTGATCGAGCACTGCGTGGTCACCCGCGCCCACGCGCGTCACGCTTGATCCGCTCTGCTCGACAACGCCCGCGCTCGGCGAGCCGTGACCGTCACCGCAACCACCTCGTGAGGCATTTATTTTCTTGGAAGAGTCCGGGGTGGTTGAGGTGGATGGTAAACGGCGAGTTTCGCCATTGGGTGATTCATAGTATAGTTGCCCGGTTTGTCTGCGCCAACCAGCGCGAAGCGCGAGCAGGAGTTTTATAAAAAAGAACGGCAACCGCAGATTAGTGTGGATAAATGCAGATAAAACAAATTCTTCATCTGCGGTCATCTGCGGTTTCAAATTTCGAGTCCAATGCCACTGCCCGACGAAAATCACATGACCTCTTCCGCCTCTGTTGCTTCGACCTCTCCCGCTGCCTCTGGCGTGGCCGCTGCACCGCCGCTCTCGCTTCGCCGAATTTTGCGGACCTGGGTGCCGCTGGCGCTGGGCTGGCTGATTATGACCTTTGAGCAGCCGCTGCTGGCTGCCGCCGTGGCCCGCACCGCCGACCCAAGGGTGCAGCTTGCGGCGTGGGGCATCACCTTTCCCATTGCGCTGATCCTCGCCGCACCGAGCATGGTGATGCTCGCCACCTCGACCACGCTAAGCAAAGATTGGGCCTCTTACCGCACGGTTCGCCGCTACATGCTGCTGATCACGGCGGTGATGACGGGCATCCATGTGCTGCTCGCCTTTACCCCGCTCTTTGACCTCGTGATCGTGGGCATCATTTCCCCGCCCGCCGACGTGGTCGAGCCGGTGCGCACCGGGCTGCGGCTGATGCTGCCCTGGTGCTTTTCGCTGGCGCTGCGTCGCTTCAACTACGGCGTGCTGATCCGCTTTGACCACTCGCGCGCGGTCACAATTGGCGCGCTCGTGCGCCTGGGCGCGGACGTGGTCGCCATGGTGCTGCTCTTTCTGATTGGCGCGCCCGGCATCATCATCGCCACGGGGACAATCCTCACCGGCGTGGTTGCCGAGATGATCTTCGCCCTCTGGCGCGTGCGACCCGTCCTGCGCGACGAACTGCGCCCCGCACCGCGCGTGAACGAGCGCATCACCTTTCCCACCTTCCTCCTCTTTTACGTGCCGCTTGTGCTGACTTCGCTGCTGCAAATTATCATCCAGCCGATGACGGGCGCGGCCCTGAGCCGGATGCCCACGCCGCTCGATTCGCTGGCCGTTTGGCCCGTCGTCTTTGGCGCGCTGCTGGTGCTGCTGAGCGTGGGGCTTTCGCTGATCGAGGCGGTGGTGGTGCTGCTGGACGAGCCCAACGCGCTGCGCTCGCTGCGTCGCTTTACGCTGTGGCTGGCGGGGATTGTGCTGGCCGTGCTGCTCTTCGTCAACCTGACGCCGCTGGCCGAGCTTTGGTTTGTCCACGTGGCCGCGCTGCCGCCGGAGCTGGTGGGGACGGCGCGCATCGGCCTGTGGATCGCGCTGCTTGTGCCGAGCATCGCCGTCTTTGAAGGCTTTTTTCAGGGGCTGCTGCTCTACGGTCGCCGCACGCGCGCCATTACCGAGGCCGTCTCGATCTCGATCCTTGTCAACGCCGCCATTCTGGTGGTGGGCGTGGTGCTGGGCAACATCTCCGGCATCTACGTCGGCGTCACGGCGCTGGCCGTCGGCGCCGCCGCGCGCTTCAGTTGGATGTGGTGGCGCACGCGCGCCGTGGTCGCGGAGATTGAGGTGGGGTAACTCGCGGAATTTGCACGTCCTCGTGCAAACGTGTCGACGAGGCAAGATTATCAAGCAACCGTCCTCGTCTGCCATCGCGGGCGCTTGGGCGCACCCACTCCTGGGCGGGTATTGAACGGGCTTCCTGATTTTTACGCTGAGAATGCGCCAGATGTCGGATGCGGCAGCACGGTATCAATGTTACGCTGCGGAGTGAGCACGCCCCCGTGCTCACGGCCCCACGAGACATATCCATCGCTCACCACCATGAAACGCTACCACGTCCGCGGCCACGTTTATTACATCACCACTAATACCTACAACCGTCTTTCCCTCTTCATCTGTTCCGCATTTGTCCTTCCACTGTTGGATAGTCTCAATTTCTATCGCCACCAATACAACTTCGCCCTGCTCGGCTACGTCATTATGCGCGACCACCTGCATCTGCTGCTTTGGCCCCGCGACGAGCCGTCGATTAGCGCCTTTATGCGCGACTTCAAAACGTTTACGGCCAAGCGCATCATCAATCAGGCCGAAGCAGAGGGTCGACAGGAGTGGCTGCTCAAATTTCGCGAGGCGGGCGAGGCAACGCATCGCGGGGCCAACAAGGTCTGGCAGGACAGCTATTGGGACAAGAATATTTTTAGCGAACGCTTTTTGCGACAGAAGCTAAACTACATGCACCGCAATCCGCTGCGCGCGGGGCTGGTGACGGAGCCAGCGGCGTACCCGTATTCGAGCTACCGAAATTACGTGATGGGGGACGAATCGTTGATTGAGATTGATCGAGGTTGGTCGTAAACGAGAGCCGGGCGCGCGCCCACAGCTCGCCCAGTGCCCGCCGTCGTGACCAACACGTTTCGTTGGCCCGTGAGCACGGGGGCGTGCTCACTCCTCGGTTGGCGACCACGTGCCGGGCGGCAGCAGCAGGCTCGCCTCGATTTCGCGTCGGTCGGGCACGACGGCGAGGTTGAGCAAACGAGGAGTCGGGCACGACGGCGAGGTTGAGCAAACGAGGAGTCGGGCACGAGGGCGTGCCCGCTGCTGTGACTAACACGTTTCGTCGACCCGTGAGCACGGGGGCGTGCTCACTCCTCGGTAGGGGGCGACCACGCGCCGGGCGGCAGCAGCAGGCTCGCCTCGATCTCGCGCCGATTGGGCACGATGGCGAGCTTAAGGCACTGGACGAGCAGTTCGTTGGCAAGAATGTAGAAATGAAATTCAGTAACTTGAGCAGGTGAAAAATCGCGGTCATGCCCGATATCGCGATAAATACGTAAAATACCGTGCAAAGCGCTAGTTAAATTGTCCCACGGAATGTGTTTTATTGTAGAACTTGGGATAGATAAACGACCCATCGCATAAACTAACTTACTGCTCTTTGATTGATTACATAACATCACTACACTGTCAAAGTTGTGTCTGAAGGGGGTTAAATAATCTTTGAATTCAGAATTAAAAACACACATAAAATTCGCCATAGTTTCAAGAGAAAGCAATCCGAAATCTACACCAACTTCTACCCCAAAGACATCAACAAGGGCTTGCAAGTTATCAAAATCACGAATTGCGTAAAGGTCGAAAGCTCCGATTGAATCAAGAATTCCTGTGCTATCAAGAATACGCCCAGGCTCTTTATAACGAACTATCTGAGGCTCATAATCTATGATGTGGAATCTATCGTGTCCAGCCTCAGACGAGAACGCTCGCAAAACGTAGGCTAAACGAATTGCAGCGCGTTGACTATTTACTACATTTGCAGCCTCGGTCTTTTTTGTTGCCCATTTTAACATCTCATTAAAAGCTTCATCGTTCACAATTATTCTGTCTACCGTGGCGCGTAAGTCGATTAAAAAGCGGCTATTAGCAGCACGCGGCAACATGCTCACGACCAGCAAAAACACCTCCCGCCATCGCCGATCGGTCAACCCCTCCTCCAGCAACAAATCCAGCGTCCCATCCTCCCTATTCTCGACAATATAACGCGCCGTAAAATACTCCTGAAACGTCAGGTGCGAGAACGAGTAAATCTCCCGCGCGCGCTCGACGAGGATGCTGTGCTGGGCCTCGATGGTCTTGAGCACGCGGCGACCATTCAGGTCGCGGCGGTCGGGGGCGTTGGGGAGGTCGGCGAGGTAGGCGGCAAGCTGGGTCTCCAGCTCGCTCTGCTCGAAGAACTGCTGGCCCGCGCGGAAGGCAGGATAGGCGATGTGGCTGAACATCTCTACCTTGCGCTCCGGCGTCAGCTCGCGGTAGGTGATTTCGTCGCGCTGGATGCCGCGCCTGGCGTCCCAGCGGTGCAGCAGCACGTCCAGCGCCCGCTTGTACAGCCCGGCGCGGTTCACCGGGAACTTTCCGGTTTCACCGTAATCCAGGCAGAGCATGGAGAGCAGCAGCGGGCTGTTGCATAGCTCCTTGATGGCGGCGTTCTGTGCGCTGGTCAACTCCTGCTGGAAATTTCGAAAAATGTCCGTCTGCGCGCCAAACCACTTCTCGGCGTAGGCCAGCACCTGCTCGTCGGTAAAGTCGGCGACCTCTACGGTCTGGAAGCCCGTGAAGTCATACTCGGTGGCGGCAATACGGCAGGTGATGAGGATTTGGCAGTCGCGGTAGCGCGTGGCAAAAGAGCGCAGTTGCTGCGACAGCCGCAGCCGTCCATTCTCCTCCTGCTTTACCTCGTCCAGCCCGTCAAAGAGCACCATCGCCTCACCGCTGCGCAACAGGCCTTCGATAAACGCTTCGGGGTCGTCAAAGCCGTAGTCGACAAACTGGTCGGCGATGAAGGGCAAAATTTCAGCGTGGTCGCTGTTGGCGTAGTCGTGCAGCGAGACGAAGATGGGCACGCGCGGCAGTTCGCGTTGGGCCGCGCGTGCGGTGGCCCACTTGAGAAAGGTCGTTTTGCCCGCGCCCGGCTTGCCGAGGATGTAGAGATTTTCGCCGCGCTCGACAATCGCCATGCCGTTTTGGCGCTGCCGCTCGCGCCCGCTCCATCCACGTAGGGTAAAGTCGCCCTCGTGCAGATCGCGGATGCCGTAAATTTCTCGTGCTGTGCGCCGCTCTAGCAGGTAGGCGTCGATGAAGATGTTGTCAAGCGTATCATCGTGCTCTTTGCCGAAGACGCGCAGGCGGTTGTGGTGGTCGAGCAGATTTTGGCGATAGGCTTGGGCGGCGTCGGCGAAGCGCGCCTGCTCAGCCTGCTGCTCGGCGGTGAGCGCAGCTTGCTTGGCCTGCTCGGCTTGCTTGTCGGTGCGCTGGTCGGCGATACGCTGGCGGGCGCGACGGACTTCCTCGCCAATGAAAATGTCGAGAAAGGCAGCGACGCCGACGGCAAAGACTTCGATGGGCATGGGTGGCTCCTTCGGGAGTTTAGAAATTTTTTGGCCGCGGATTGCGCGGATTGCGCGGATTTTTGGTCGATGCTATCTGCGTGTATCCGCGTTCATCTGCGGTTCAACTTTCTCAGCTAATCTCCGTCACGCCGCCGATGCCGTCGAGGGTGACGATGAGCTGGTTGAGCACGTCGCGGCCGAGGATGGCTTCGTCGCTGGGATCGAGTGCGACAACCTGGATAGCGGGGAGCCTGAATGATGCAATTTCAATCGTGACGCGGTATAGACTCACTTCGCGCCAGTCCCCTACAATGCCGCGTAGTCCTTGTAATCTTGAAAACGGAGCCGATACCGAATTGAGAATGGGCAGCGGCAGCATCGTTGCATCAGCACCCGTATCGAGCAGCGCGCTGACAGATACTTCACCTCTGTGGCTCACAATAAAATCGACAACGGGAAGTGCCGGGTCATAGTCGGAATTGTAAGGAAACGTAGCCATGGCTTAAATCTGCTCCAGCCGCGGCGAGCGGATAACGATGTCTGGTGGCAACCGGTCTCTCACTTCATCAATCATCACCACTTCATTCGGATATGCCTGCTCGATGCGCTCAAGCAGCGCCGTGACATCTTCGTCCTGATCCACGACCTCGCCGCCGTGAACCGCGACGTGAAGCCCCAGATGCGTCTGTTTCAACTGCTCGTGCATGCGCTCAAACGCGGCAACTTCTTTTCGCATCAGATGCTGCTGCGGATGCTGGGGGAAATTCAGATAACCACTATCTTTGTCGGCGGGGATGCCGTTCTGCGTCGATTCCGCAGGCTCGTCGTTCGACTCACTGTTTGACAGTTCAATATAGTCAACCGTGCGCAGAAACGCGATGAGCGACTCCGCTTTCATCGCGTCCCTCACCTTGATCGTTAGTTCTGTCACAAAATGCCCCCTTATTAGTTATTTCTAAATTCAGTTCGCCTATTTTACCACATCCCAACCCCCTTGCAGATTGATTCTCGCGCACCCCAGCGGTACAATGCACCCATGTCAACCGAACGCTTTGAATGGCTCGAACTTCCCGAGCGCGAGACCGATGTGGCCGTCAATTCGGCCGAATCGACCGAAACGGTAATGGGCAAGCGCTGCCCGCAGTGCAGCTGGCTGGACGAGGAGACGGCGATGCTCTGCTTCCGCTGTGGCTACCGCTACAATGCCGACCACGCCATGGCGAGCCGCATTGCCGAGCTGGGCGTGGCGCTGCCGCCGCGGCTGATCGAGACACCGCAAAATCTGCCCAACTTCTTCCGCACGCACGGCCGCATCCGCCCGCCGGAGCCGCTGGCGATTTTCCAGCTGCGGATGCGCGCCGAGGAGCTGCGGCTCAGCCGCGGCTTCGATGAGCTGATCTGCCTCGACGACATCAGCGTCGACCACTACGACCACCAGGTCGAGACGGCGCGGCGGGCCCTGCGCGACCTGCGCGGGCGGGCGCTGCTGGCGGACGAAGTCGGCCTGGGCAAGACGATTGAGGCGGGCATCATCATGAAGGAGCTGCTGGCGCGGGGGCTGGTGCGCACGGTGCTGGTGCTGACGCCCGCCTCGCTGACGGAGCAGTGGCGCGAGGAGTTGAGCGAAAAATTTGGCGAGGCGTTCACCGTTATCAGCAAGCCCGCCGAGCTGGACAAGGTGCGCACGGCGGAGAGCGGACGCTGGATCGCGAGCCTGGATCGGGCGAAACTCACTCGCTACAGCGGGCCGATCCTCGACCGCGAGTACGACCTGCTGATCGTCGATGAGGCGCACAAGCTCAAGAATCGCGCGACCCTCGCCTGGAAGTTCGTCAACCAAATCCGCAAGCGCTACGTGCTGATGCTGACGGCGACGCCCGTGCAAAACGATCTGCTCGAACTCTACGGGCTGATCACGATTCTCGCGCCGGGGCAGCTGGGCACGGTGCGCACCTTCCGCCGCCACTTCCTGGATCGCGCGGACAAGCGGCAGCCCAAAAACACGGCCTCGCTGCGTCGCCTGCTCAACGACGTAATGATCCGCAACCGCCGCTCAACGGTCGACGTGCGCTTCCCCAAGCGGCAGGCCGCGGTCTACCACCTGACGCTCTCCGAGACCGAATTCAAGCTCTACCAGGACGTGACGGACTACATCCGCCGCCGCTTCCGCTCGCTGCGCAGCGAAGGCGGGCGCAACAAACACCTGCGTTTGACCTTGGTCACGCTGCAGCGCGAATTGAGCAGCAGCCCGCAGGCGCTGGCCCACACGTTGCGCAAGATGGTCGAGGATCGGGGATACAGCGAGGAGGCGCGCGCGGAGCTGACCGAGTTTTTGCTGCTGGCCGAGTCGATCACGGTGGGACGCAAATTGACGGCAGTGAAAGAAATTCTGGATCGCTTCCCCGGCAAATTTTTGATTTTCACCGAGTACCGGCAGACGCTCGAAACGATTGTCGCGCAGCTCAACGAGTGGGGCATTTCGGCGACGGGCTTCCACGGCGGGCTCAACATCCAGCAAAAGGAGGCCGCCATCGCCGACTTTCGCGACGAGGGCGTGGACACCGGCGTGCGCGTGCTGGTGAGCACCGAGAGCGGCGCGGAGGGGCGCAACCTGCAATTTTGCCACCAGCTGATCAACTACGATTTGCCGTGGAACCCGATGCGCGTCGAGCAGCGGATTGGTCGCCTGCATCGGCTGGGCCAAACGCGCGACGTGACGATCTTCAACCTGAGCTGCAACGAGACCATCGAGTCGCACATCATCGATCTGCTGGCGCGCAAAATCCGCATGTTCGAGCTGGTGATCGGCGAGCTGGACTTGATTTTGGGCGAAATTGAGGGAGCGAAATCGTTTGAGGATTTGCTGCGGCTGGCGTGGGAATCCAGCCAAAGCGAGCAGGACTTTGGCGAGCGCATCGAGGAGGTTGGCGACGTGCTGATGCGCGCACGCCAAAGCTACGAGACGGTGCGCGAGAGCAACGCCATTTTTGATGCGACGGTGGATTTGTAAGTCGAGGTGACCGTCACGGTCCAAAGCGGAATAGACATAGCCAGTCTTGTGTGGACTGTCATTGTCTCTTCAGCCCACGAGCCAGTGACAATCACCGTCCGCCAGCTGATTGGGCGAGCCGCGCTGTCTTGGACGGCGACGGTCACCGGCGCAAGCCCGCCTCGTGCAGCAGCGAATTGGCCCACCCGACGTTGTTTTCTTCGAGCGGCGGAACGGGCTCCTCGCCGTAGCGGATGCGCAAATCGTAGCCAGCGCGGTCATAAAGCTCGTGCAGAATCGTATTCAGATCAACTTCCGGCTCGTCGTCGTCCGGCTGCAGGGGCAGGGTAAACGAGGGGATGGGGTCGCGCACGCTGAAGGGCCAGAAAAGGGCGCGCGGTCGATCCAGGGCGCGGCTGACGAAGAGGCTGTAATCATAGGGCGCGGTTTCGGCGAGCACCAGGGGTGTGCCTTCCCGCAACAGATCGATTTCAACCAAATTGGTGTACGAGCGCAGAATCTCGTTGCGCTTCCGCTCGTAATCCAGCCGCCCCTCGCCCACGCGCTTGTTCCACGGCGACAAAATCTCCAGCATCGTGATCACGCGCACGTTCTGCCCGTCGCCATTAGCAACCAAATCAGGCGCGGCGTCAATCTCTTGAATCTCGAGATAGGTCTCGCGAATGCGATCCGGCATGGGAATTTGAATTTCCAGCGGAGTGGGCCGCTCGGCAACGGCAGCGCTCGGCTGCGGCTGTCGTTGCTGTGGCTGTTGCCGTGGTGCATACGGCCCGACAATGCCCACATCCGGGATGCTGGTAAAGCTCATCTCCAAGGGGCGATCCAGACGCGAGCGCTCCTGAACCGAGACGAAATAGCGCGGTCGCAGACGCGGCGAAAGATAGTCTGCGATGGCAATGATTAGACGATTGTGGACGCCTGCCCACAAGTTGGGGCGTTCTAAGTAAGGGTCCATTCCGGGAAAGGGCGTCGACATGGCGGCCTCCTGTGGGTTCGGCAACGATTGCGATTGGGGCAGTATAGCCCAATTCAAACGAAACGTTCAAGCATGAGTTCTCAATCATCAATCCGCGACGTGATCCTCGCGCTGCTCCACGAGCGCGGCGTGGGCAAGAGCATCTGCCCCTCCGAGGCGGCCCGCGCGCTGGACGCCGACGGCTGGCGCACCCTGATGGAGGCCGTGCGCAACGAGGCGGCGTCGATGGCGCGACGCGGCGAGCTGATTATCACGCAGGGCGATGCCGTGCTGGAGCCAGATGCGCTGCGCGGGCCGATCCGGCTGCGGTTGCCGCCAGACGCTGGCTCAACGTAGAAGGTCATTGCATAGAAGGCCATTGCGAGCCAGAACGCAAAAGGGGCTGTCGACCCGTGGATCGACAGCCCCTTTCGATGCAGCAGATACGCTCTACGACAGGTCACCGCTGTCGCCGATTACAAACGAGATTTTCGCGTTGATGCGAAAGCTGGTGATCTGGTTGTCGTTCACCACGGCCTGCATCTCCTTGACGTAGACGGACTTGATGTTGCGCACGGTTTTTGAAGCTTCCTGCACCGCCTTGCGCGCCGCATCATCCCAGCTCTGCTCGGATTCGGCCAGCACTTCGATTACTTTGACCATTGCCATGGGGTCTCCTTTCGGCGCTGTGCGCCGCTTGAATGATGCTCATACGGGCGGAAAAATGCAATCGCGCCGCTTTCTCTGCGACAAAGAGGGCGATTTCATCCGCACCCCAATATGAGCCTCGAATGAGTAAATAGTGTCGGGGAAGGTGACCGTAACACGGATTTGGCGTTGCTGTCAATCGCGCTGCCGCGTGCTTGGAAGCGCAAGCTCGAAGCGCAAAACAGCCCCGGCAATTGCCGGGGCTGTTTTGCGCTTCGAGCTTGTAGCAGCGTTAGGGGAAGCTCACCGTCACGTCGAGCTGAAGCTGCTGGATCAGGGGCAGTAGCGCCTGCACTTGGGTGAGCGTGTCGCTCTGCTCGCCCAGCAAGCCGAGGTCTAAGGCGGTTTGCAGCGTGTTGGTCAACCGCTCGTCGCTCCAATCCAGGAAGGGCAAATCTTCGCCGTTGAGACGCAGAAAGATGCCGTCACCGCTGGTGGTGATTTGCATCGTCTCGATCCCGGAATCGCTTGCGCCCTGGATCAAGTCCGATGGGAGGTTAAGCAGCGTCCACGGGGCAGGCGGAAAGGTGATCTGGTCGGCGGGCTGGCCGTTGGCTGTATAGGTTCCATCCTCGCTGTAGACGACCTCCACGGCGACGGGGCTGCCCGGTCGCTCCGGCACGGCGAGGTCTTCAAGCGAGACGGAAAGATCGGCCACTGCATATTCCGCCTCCGCTGCCGGAAACTGGAGCACGGCCCCGGCCCCCAGATTATTGAGCAGCGGAAGGAACTGGGCAAAGGTCGGCGCAAAGCCTGCGTTAGCCAGCGCCGCTGAGGTAGATTCGAGGGTGGCGTCGCTCCAAACGGGCGTGAGCAACGGTTCGTTGTTAACGAGCAGGATCAGGCCGCTGGGCGTGTTGTCGATAAAGATTTGCTGAATCTCGGCGTTGGTGGCCTCGTCGACGATGTTCTGCGGCAGCGTCACGCTGGAGAGGGGACCGTTGAGGGCGGGGCCGAGCAAATTCCCCGGCGAATCCGGCGTGCTGAGCGCGCCATCTTCTCCCACGTTGAGCACCAGCGCAGGCAGATCGGCAAACGATTCGCCCTCCACGCTAGCAGTGGTTTCGCCGCTGCCGGGCCGCGCTGCGCAGCCCGCCGTCAGCAGCACGACGCTCGCAAGCAGCAACGTGGCCAGGCGGGCAGCAGGGTGTAGCTTCTGCATAATCTATCTCCCTGTAATAATAGCTAATAATTGATTGAACCGATGGTAGTGGAAAAACAGACGGGAACCAACCGTCAATTGACAGTTGACACGACCCAAAATTTGATGAATGATTTTGTTGGGCCCGTGCGATAAAAGGATAGAGCATACTGATCCAGCTCGCCCCATCTTATCACAGCGCCTTGCAAACGACAACGATGAATTCTCAATAGTGAATTTTTCGCGATAGACCTCAATGGCAACCTCTTTCTAACTTCTTTTGCTCACCAGGCGCTACCAAAAAACTAGATAAAAGAGTGACCAATCGTTGAATTCTGCGTCTAAAGTAAAGTTGCGTCGAGAGCAGGAGTTTGAGAAGCCAGTGACAGTCACTGTCCAGACAAAATGGGGCAAGCTGTCCGACTATGGACAGTGACAGTCACTTAGACCGCGAACTCTTGTTTTCATTTTGCACGCACTTTAGCTATATAGTCTATCTATATAACTGGGGCTCTTCGCCTAATCATGTACCCGCAACCGCTTTATCCGATGCACTGATTACGATTCCTGCTGCTCTTGCATCTGTTGTCTCTTGCACCATGCTAATCCTTATACTGATCCACAATAGACATTATATCGATTAAATAGACAGGGAGCGAAGCATTTGATAAAATAGAGGCATTGCAGAAAAAGCAGGAGATGCCCAATGAGCCAATACAAAAAGTACGCCGAAAAGCCAATTGACTTTCTGGCCTTGACCGGCTACACACGCGAAGAGTTCGACGCTTTGCTTCCCCCCTTTGCGGACTGTTTTTACGAGCGGATGCGCACGCATCAGCTGGACGGCAAGCCCAGAGGGAAGCGGCGCTACGTTGACTATAAGAATAGTCCGTTAGCTACGGTAGAAGAGAAACTGTTCTTCATTTTGAACTACTTGAAGAGCAACAATCTGCAAACGGTGCAGGGGTCACTCTTCAACCTTAGCCAACCCAAAGCCAACCAGTGGATTCACACCTTGCACCCCGTCCTGAATCAGGCGCTTGCCCAAGCGGAGGCGTTGCCTGCCCGCGAGATGGACGCGGTCTCCTTTGCCGAAGAGGAGACGCTGTACTTCCATGACGGAACGGAGCGCCCGATTCCCCGCCCCAGCGACCCGGACAAGCAGCGCTTTTTCTACAGCGGCAAAAAAAACGGCACGCCGTAAAGAACAATGTCGTCATCGACTCGCAAGGGCAAGTGCTGTTTGTCTCCGACACGGTCGAGGGCAAGCGGCACGACAAACGGCTGGCGGAGGAAATAGACTACACGCTGCCACAGGGGAGTCGACTGGCTCAGGATACCGGCTTTCAGGGCTTCAGCTTGGAGCAGGTGACGATTTTGCAGCCCAAAAAGAAGCCGCGCAACCAAGAGCTGTCTGAGTTTGACAAGCACAAGAACAGCTGGCTTTCCTCGTTGCGCACCCGGATTGAACATGCCATTGGCGGCGTCAAACGCTATCGGATTGTGAAAGACAAAATTCGCAACTGGAAGCCGGGCTTTCGGGACGCGGTTTTTGAAACCTGTTGTGGCCTACACAATTTCAGACTCAATTTCCGCCCTTGGTCCTATGGCCCCCTTCAGCTTCACCTCTTTATCGACTTCTAATCGATATAATGTCTAATATACTGACCCACAATCGAGCAACTTCATGAAGCAGCCGCAGATAATTTTAATACTTTCTACCGTACTTGGGGGGTTGGCTGTACTGGCTTTAATAATCGCTTTTGACCTGGGTAGCCTTTGGCGAACCGGTGACTCCCCGCTTGATCAAGACAGCAGGGTGGAGGAGGTTGAGGCCGCTTATCCAGCGCAGATGTCGACGGCGGCGCGCATTTTGGCGCGCGGCGAGCTGGTTGCTGGGGTGCTGGGGGAAAACGCACCCTTTGGTGAGCGCGCAGCCAATGGCGAGCTGGTGGGCTTTGATGTCGACATCGCGCGTGAACTGACGCGTCGCATTGTGGGTGACGAGCGTGCCCTGCATCTCGAAGAAGTGACGGAGTCCAGCAGCGTGCCGCGGCTGGTTGGCGGCCAGCTCGATATCGTGGTGGCGGGGCTCAAAGTCAAGCGTGAACGCGAGCAGCTGATCGATTTCACGCAGACCTACTTTGTGGGGGGGCAAGGTCTTTTAGTGCGTAATGATTCGCAGATCGAGCGGATTGACGATTTGGATCGGCGTGTGGTCGCCGTGCTTCAGGGCGCTGAAGCGCTGGACAATCTACGCAACGAGACCGAACAGCGCGGGCTGATTGTGGACTTCGTGCCTTTCCAGCAGGATCGCCAGGCACTGGCCGCGTTAAGTGCTGATCAAGTGGATGTTTTTACGTCCGATGCGGTGAGTCTCGTCCAGTTTGCGCGTGAAAATCCGGGGCTGCGTTTGGCCAACGAACGCTTTTTAGCGGAGCCCTACGGCATTGGCGTACGCCAGGGTGATTCGCAATTTCGCGAATTGATCAACTACGCGCTGCAGGACATGAAGCGCGATGGCACATATGATGCGATTTACGAGCGCTGGTTTGGGGCGCAGCCCAGCTTCAACTTTGTGCTCGCTCCACAGGGGCCGCTCTACGCATTGGATCAGATGGATCAGTTGCTAGCCGAAGACGATGGCAATCAACTGCGGGACATCCTAAGCCGCGGGCGCTTGATCGCCGGTGTGCGCGGCGATTTGCCCCCCTTTGGCGAGGCTGTGGGCAACGGCTTCGAGGGCTTCGACGTTGAGCTAATCCGCGAAATGGCGCGGCGCTGGCTGGGTGATGCCGACGCGGTGGATTTTGTTGCCGTAAATCCCTCGCGGCCGCTGGAGGCGCTGGCCGACGACCGGGTTGATCTTGTTGCGGCTGGCATTGCCAACCAGCGCGATTGGATGCAGTTCGTCGACTTTAGCCAAACTTACGTCGGTCCTCCCACCATTTCTGGCCCCCTCAGCTTTGCCGTTCCCCAAAACGACTCGACGTTCCGCGAGTTGGTCAACGTGACGCTGCAGGAGATGAAGGCGGACGGCACGTATGATGCGATCTTTGCCCGCTGGTTTGGTGCGGAAACGCCAACCTACGCCGTAGAGGTGCTGCGCGGCGACGCCAGCTACCTCTTTAATTCATTAAACAACCAAATTTCTCCCACGCAAACCAGAGCGCGCGAAGCAGCCATCCAACGCATCCGCGACCGGGGCGGCGTGCTCGTGGTGGGGATCGGCGAGGGATTGCCACCCTTTGGCTTTGTCGATACAGGCGGCAATCTAGCTGGCTTCGATGTGGACTTGACACGCGCCATTGGCGATTTATTGAACGTCGAGATTCGCTTTGAGCAGGTGGGCCAGGCCGACCGCGTGCAGAAACTGGTTAGCGGCGAAGTCGATCTGGTGGCCGCCGCCCTGCCGCATACCAAGGACGGCGACGCCAACATTGATTTTAGCCAGACGTACTTTCGCAACGGCCAAAGCCTGCTCGTGCGCGGCGATTCCGGCATCGATAGCGTGCTGGCGCTGGAGGGGCGCGCCGTTGCCGCGCTGCTGGGCACGCCCGCCGCCAGCCAGCTTCGTGCCCAGGCCGAGGCGCGGGACGTTATTCTTAATGTCCTACCTTTCACGAGCTACGAGCAGGCGCTCTCTGCTCTACGTCTCGGTCAGGTGGATGCGATCACCGCTGATCGCGTGACGCTCACGCAGTTTGCCATCGAAGACCCCAGCCTTGCGTTGGCAGGCGAGCCATTTGTGGAGGAGCCTTACGCGCTGGGGCTGCCCGCCGGTGATTCGCACTTTGCCAATTTAATCAACTTCTCGCTGCAAACGCTATACGAAGAGGGAACCTACGACGTGCTCTACCGCAGCTGGTTCGGCACCGGGACGGCTGTCTATCCGCTCGACGTGCTGCCGGGCGAGTGGCCCTATACGCTGGAAACGGCCCCCGCCACGCTCAATGCGCTCGATATTTCGCGGGCGGACGCCGTGCTAAACGGGCAGCAGCTGCGCGCGGGCGTACGCTTTGATGTGCGCCCCTTTGGCTACTTCAATGAATCCAACCAGCTGGCCGGGTTTGATATTGATCTCATGCGCGAGTTCAGCCGCCGCTGGTTGGGCGACGAGGCGGCCGTTCAGTTCGTGCAGGTGGGCGACAGCGACGGGGCGGACAGGATCGCGGCGGGCGAAATCGATATTCTTGCCGCCGCCGTAGTTCATCGCCGCGAGCGCGCCGCAACGTTGGACTTTAGCCAAAGCTATCTGCAAGATGGGCAAACGCTGTTGACGCGCACTAATTTGGCAATCACTGGGCCTTCGTCGCTTGGGGGCCGTACGGTGGGGGCCATCCAGGGGCGCGCCGCAGGCGATGCGCTGCGGGCCGAACTAGAGCGGTTAGGCCTCTCCTCCACCCTTTTGCTCTTCGAGACATATGATCAAGCCTTGGCGGCGCTGCGCAGCGGCCAGGTTGAAGCGCTGGCGGACACCGGTTCCGCTCTGGCACCACTCGCTGGCAACAGCCCCGATCTGGCGCTGGTCGCCCAGCCGTACCTGTCCATGCCTTATGCGCTCGGCCTACCTCTCTACGACGACCGCTTTCACGATCTGGTCGATTTTACGCTGCAAGAGATGGAGTTGGACGGTACCTACGAGCGCCTACATCGCAGGTGGTTTGGCGCGCCACTGGCCTCTGCCATCGAGACGTGGCCAGGCAATGCCTACCACGACATCCAGCTTACCCCCATGGTGCGCGTGCCCGCCGGTGAATTTGTGCGCGGCAGCGAAGCTGGTTTCCCGGATGAGCAGCCTGTTCAGGCCGTCTATCTGGATGAATACTACATTGATCAGTACGAGGTAACCAATCGCCTGTACAGCAACTGTGTGCAGGCTGGCTTCTGTACGCTGCCGCGTCTGCCGCGCTCGATCAACTTTAGCAACTACTACGCCGAATCAGCCTTTCGTAATTTTCCCGTCATCTGGGTCACGTGGGAGGATGCGGCCAACTACTGTGAGTTCGCTGGCAAACGGTTGCCCACGGAAGCCGAGTGGGAAAAGGCCGCGCGCGGTGAACAGGGTGATCTGTATCCCTGGGGCAGCGCCGAGCCAGCGCTTCAGGCCAACTACGATTTGGTGGAGCAGGATGTCGCCCCCGCGGGGCAGTACGCGGGGGATCGCAGTCCTTATGGGGTATATGATATGGCTGGCAACGTGCGCGAATGGGTGGCCGATTGGTATCAGTGGGACTACTACGGCGGCGCGTCGGAGAGCAACCCGGAAGGCCCAAGCGGCGGCGTGACCAAGGTTTTGCGCGGCGGCAGTTGGAACGATGCCCCCGTGGCGCTGCGCTCCTCGATTCGCAAGAATTTCCTGATCGACGCCTTTGATTCCAACTTGGGCTTTCGCTGCGTGAGCTCTACGTTTCCAGCTCAATAGAGCCGAGCGGTGCTTCGTTCACAATGGCGAATGCCGCCCCAACATTAAACTCGATCACGCGTGCCGATGCCGGTGCGTCGCCAGTGAATTATTAGTAGAGCGCAATGAATTCGCCATCTTCCCGCGCTGGTCCATTCACGCGGGGGCGTGCTCACTCCTTGTTTGTGGTCGATTGGGCATTGTGGAAATCCCGGCGCAAGCTGGGATTTTTGCGTCTTTTGTTTGCGAATGGTTGGGGCGCAGCCATTTGTACAACGGATTTATCCCGATCAGCTTTGGCGGCTTTTCAGACAAATGTCCATAGCCATCGCCAAAGTTTCTGATACAATCATGTGGAGCTATTCAGCTTTGCAAATTTCTTGTGAAAAGGTTGCTCGAAATTTCAACATATAATTATTGTATTTCCTATTCAATTGTCACAATAATAGCTGTAGACAGTCTTGTCGGCTTGCCCCCCACTTCGCTCAACACTCCGCTACCAGCCGATCAGCTCCAAACACATCCCGTGCCAAGCATCTGATTGAGCAGTTATGCAGCGATATTACGAAGTCCTGGATACCCAGCCGAGTGCCTCGCTCGACCAAATCAAAGCCCAATACAAACAGCTTGTTCGCATCTACCACCCGGATCGCTTTAGCAATGGGGGGGATCGCCTCTATGCGGAAGAAAAGCTCAAGGAAATTAACGAGGCCTACGGCGCCATCGTTCGCGCAAAGAAGCTGCACTCCGCGCCCGCTCCTCAAGCTTGGACGATAGAAGACGAGCCCGCAGACGAGCCCGGGTTGACGCTTCGGCCAGCACATATCGATTTCGGCGAGGTTATGCGGGGCGCAACGCTTTCCCAATGCTTTACCATTCTTGGCAACGCGACCCATTTGCGCAATCTCAAATTCACCTTTAGCCAGCCAACGCCATTCTTCTCCGTAGAAAAGCAGCGGCCGCTCCCCAAAGAACAAGCGTTGCCCGCCGAAATGCAGCTCAAGCTCCAAACCAATGCGCTTGAGCCGGGGCTGATCCACAGCGGTTGGGTTCAGGCCGAACTAGACGGAGCCATTTCAAAAGTTTCCTTCTCCATTTACATAAAACCGACGCGCCTCTTTGGGCTCTCACTGCGTTGGGCCACCGCGGCGTTCCTGATCGTGGCATTACTAAGCATTGCCATTGCGGGCCCGCTCGTGCCGCAGCTCCACGGCTTTTGGCCGCTCACTACCACGGCGGCTTCGTACCAGCCTTCGCCCAATCAGCTCGTGTTTGCGGCCAGCCAAAGCGGCGGGTCGCGCCTCTTTGCCGCGTCGCCCAGCGGCACGGACCAACAGCCGCTCGATCTCGCGGGGCGTGCCCCGGTGTGGTCGCCGACGGGCAAACAGATGATCTACCTGTCGGTGGACAATGCTCTGGAGCAGCTTCACCTGTTTGGGCGGGAAAGCGGTGAGCACACGCTGCTTTCCCAGAGCACGCTGCAAAAGTCCGCGCCCGTTTGGTCTGCGGATGGCACACGGGTTGCGTATATTGCTCAGGACGCCGAACAGTCGCTTGTTCAGGTACTCGATGTCGACGAGCAAATGGCGCGCACAATTTACGAGGCCGAGCGGGGAGAGATCAGGGAGGTGGCGTGGTTGCCGGATGGCGCGTTGCTCGCGGCAGTGCAGAGGGGTGGACAACGCGCCCTCTACCGCCTGCAAACAAGCGATGGCACAGCGGTGCTCTTTACGCAGCAGCAAAGCAACGGGTTTGATGTAAACCCGCGGAATGGTCAAGTCGCGCTGGCAACGGCGGAAGGTATCCTGCTGTTAAACGACAGCGGCGCCCAGCTTTCGCGTCTGTCCACGCCGGAGGCCAACGTGCAGTCCCCAAAGTGGTCGACTGATGGCTTGAGCTTGGCCTTCCTGGCCAGCGACGGCAGCGCCACCAATCTCTGGCTCGCCAACGCAGACGGCAGCGGCCCGATGCGTCTGACGACGATGGGCTGTCTGGACTTCTTCTGGTCGCCGGATGACCGCTACATCGCCTACATCACGGGCAGCCGAGAAAGCGCGTCGCCGGTTCTATTTTTGTGGGCACTCGAAATCAACAACGGTCAGTCCACGCTCGTGGCCGAGCTTAGCGAACCCCACGTCACCTGGACGCGCTAGATCCGGCTGATTCAGCGCCGGCTCAACAACGGTCAATCGAGATCGTCAATCAATCGTCGCAAACAAAATCGCGCTCTGTATCTTGCACAGAGCGCGATTTTGTTTGCGACGATTCTTATTTTGGGGCAAGCGCTTATCAACGCAGAACCACGGGCAGGAAGAGCTGATCAAGCTCTGGGTTGCGCACCTCGTTAGCAGGCGTGATAGTCAGCCCGGCGGCGTTTGGTGCGGCGGGGCGCCACTGGGCGCGGGTGTCGTTGTTGATGATGAAAACGCCGTCGCCCGCGGCGGGCGGGGGAAGCCCGTCCACCGTCGTCACCACAACGCGTCGACCGCGCGCGGTGGCCCCGCTTTCGGAGCGCACCCGGTATTGGCTAAAGACCAGCGTGGACTGGGCACGCACGCGAAAGGTTACGCGCTCGGTAGCGCCCGCGGCCAGCTCGTCGATGGACCAAAGCAGCGTGTTGCGTTCAAGGCGAAAGCGCGCGCGCTCGTCCGCTGCGTCGCCGGGATCTGGGGAAACAAGCTCCGCACCGACGGGCAGAATGCTGCTAACGGTGAGATTCTCCAGCGGAATCGGCGCGTTGTTGATCACCGCCAGCGCATACTCAATTGGATCGCTGGAGGTGGCGCGCTCGGGGCCGGTGAGCTCGATGTCGAGCGCGCTGGGCACGCTCGGCGTGGGCACGAGCGGACGTTGAACGCGGTAAGAGACGCTGCCCGCTTCGTCCACATCGAGCGATTCCACTCTCCAGGCAATGCGGCTGCCCGGCTCCACCCCCTCGATGGAGACCACGCGCGCCGGGTTGCTCTGCACCGAATCGGGCAGCAGTTCGGCATTGTTGGGCACCTCGCTTTCGAGCAGCACCTCCGCGAGCGGCACTTCGCCCGCGTTGGCGTAAGCAACGGTGTAGATGATTTGCTCGCCGGGCGCAATCCAGTGGGATGGTCTATTTTCCAGAGTCAACGAGAGCGCGGCAACTGGGGTGGGCGTGGCCGTGGGCTGGGGGGTGGGCGTAGGCGTGGGCGGCAGCGGCACATCCGAGTAAAGAACGTCCGTCAACAGGCGCTCGCCCCCCTCCTCGGTAACACCTCCCAACGCAAAAATGTAAGACGAGCCAAAGCGCGGCACGCTTACAGCGGCGAAGCGGTAGCGGCTAAAGGGCAGCGACGGTTGAACCTGCCACGCGCCCAGCGAACCGTCATCGTCGACAGCCGCGGCGACGACTGAAGCCGTCGGCCCATCGCTGGTGCGACCGCCCAGCACCACCAGTCGCTGCTGACTCGTGCCGTTGTCGTGGAGGACGGCGCGGTGGTAGTCGCGCGGCTCCGGCAGCGACGTAACGGCCTGCCAGGCGCTCAGCTCGCCACCCGCCTGGGCCCGTGCTCGATAAACGGTGGCTTGCGGCCCGCTTTCGCTGACGCCGCCAATGGCATAGAGCGAATCGCCAGCCACAGCCACGGCCAGGCGGTACAGCCCCGTTGGCAGCGGGGAGACGGCTCGCCACGCGCCCAGCCCCGCAGCGGTGATGGGCGCCGCATAGACAGAACGGATCGGCTCGGTCCCCGTCCAGCCGCCGACAACATACAGGTGATCGCCGACAACGGATGCCCCGGCAAGGTCAAGATCAAGCGGGTAGTCGCCCACCGTCTGCCACGCGCTCAACTCGCCGCTGGGCGCAAAGGCGGCGCGCAGCACCTCGCGACGCACCGCGCCGCCGTCCCAGCCGCCAATGACAAAGATAGCCTCATCCGTGGCGGCGACGGCGCTCAGGTAGAGCGCGCGCGGCAGCGGCGTGGTCTCCACCCACGTGCTGGGCGTGCCGTCTGCGGCCAGCACGGCCCGGCGCACCGTCGTCACCGGCTCGCCGTCGGGTGCACGCCCGCCGATCACATACAGATTATTGTTGTGAGCCACGGCGTTCCAACTGGCCACCGGCTGGGGCAGCGACGCTGTAGGCGTCCAGCCGGTGATTTCGGCCGAGCGCGCACTTGGCGTTTGGTAGATACCCGCCAGCATGAAGAGTGCCGCAAGCGCAAGCAGCAGCGCGGCGGGGAGCAGCCAGCGCCAGGGGCGACGGCGTCCAGCCGGAAATGTAGGAGGAGAGCTTGGATTTTCAAACATAATAAACAGGAAAGCTACATCAAGTGCGATTTGTTTAGCGCTACTCGCCCGAAGAGACGCCGCCACCACCGCCATCATCACCCCCACCGCCACCACCACCGCCGTCGCCGCGGTCAAAGCGGAAGCGGAAGCCACCACCGAGAAACTGTAGCCGCTGGTAGGGATCGCGCTGAACGAGCAGAACGCCCCAGCGGTAATTGCCCGGCTCCAGCGGATGATCTGGCTGTGCATCCAAATTATCGAGGTCAACAACCACGTTGGTCTCTCCCGTAGGGGAAGCCAGACCAAAGCCCTGCCCCATGGGATTCTGATCTTCGCGCCAAAAAACAAGCTCAAAGCCCTGATTTTGAGCGGGGGTAAAGCTTGTTTCCCACGAGAAAACAACGGTTCCACCGTTGGCCGTCCCATCGCCGGGCGTAAGCGGCCGCACGGTGGAGCTGCCGGTCGTGGACAGATCAGATGTGGGCGTGGCCGTGGGAACGGGCGTGTTGGTTGGCAGCGGCGTGCTGGTTGGCAGTGGCGTGCTGGTTGGCAGCGGCGTGCTGGTTGGCAGCGGCGTGCTGGTTGGAAGCGGCGTGTTCGTCGGCAACGGCACCGGCGTATTGGTTGGCGGCGGCACTGGCGTGTTGGTCGACGTGGGTATAGGCGTTGCGGTTGCCGTGGGCAATGGTGTCGCCGTGGGCAGTGGTGTTGCCGTGGACGTGCTGGTCGGCGTGCTGGTGGGGCGCGGCGTGGGCGTTGCCGTGGGAACCATCGTATTGGTTGCCGTGCTGGTTGCCGTGCTGGTTGCCGTGCTGGTTGCCGTGCTGGTACGAGTTTGGGTGGCGGTCGCTGTTGCCGTTGGGCGCGGCGTGCGCGTTGCCGTGGGACGTGCTGTTCGAGTCGCCGTACTCGTCGCCGTGTTGGTCGGCACGCTAGTGCGCGTTTGGGTATTGGTCGCTGTCGCCGTGGGGCGCGATGTACGGGTGGGCGCAGCCGTGGCCGTACGCGTTGCCGTATTGGTTGCCGTACTAGTCGATGTCGGCGCAGTGGTCGGGGAAGCCGTGGGCCGGGGGGTTGCCGTAGCCGCGGGCGTCGACAGCGTGGAGCGCGCCAAGGCGGTGGCCGCACTGCGCTGGAAGGAGGTCAAGGTCTGACCCAAACGGCGGGCAAAGTTGCTGGCCGCCGCGCTGGGTGTGCGCTCAACACCCGCTTCTGCCTCTTCCACTTGCTCCCCTGCCGTTTGCGCTTCAACCACCTCCGGCGCTAGCACAACCGCCGGCACGGCGTTTGTTGCCGTGACGGGCGGGGCCGCTTCAGTTGGCGCATTGGTTACCGTTATCCCAACGGACGCGGTGATGGGGTCAATAAGGGGCGCAGTCTCCTCTTCCTCCCCTTCATCGCCTTCATCGCCGCTGTCTCTGTCGCTGCCATTTTCGCCGCCGTCTTCGCCGTCTTCGCTGTCTCCACCACCGCCATCTTCACCACCGCCATCTTCACCACCAACCTCGCCAACGACAGCGGAAATATCGCTGGCGTCGCCGTTAGCCTCATCACCGCTATCTCCACCGCCATTAGCCTCATCACCGCCGTTGACATCACCGCCGTTGACATCACCGTCGTTGGCATCACCACCGTTGACATCACCGCCGTTGGCATCACCGCCGTTGGCATCACCGCTGTTGTCTCCGCCGTTGACAGACACCGTTACCACCGGTATGGCAGCGGGTGATGCTTCGTCTGGCTGCACGGATAGCGTGCGCGAGAGGATAAACCACGCGCCAGCAACCAAGGCCAACATGAGCAGCGCCGTCAGCAGACCACGCCAGGGCGCGGTAAAGCCAGCGGACGCGTCGTTCCGCACCACTACCACGGCAGGCAGCCCCTCTGATAAAGCGCCCGGCTCGCTGGATTGTGCTTGGCCGATGAGCTCGGCAATGCGGGCCGCCGCCTCCTGGGGCGGATACCGACGCGCTAAACGCGCGACGGTTGCCGCCGGGACGCGCTCCACATCGCGCGAGATGGCAAGCAGCACCGCGGCCTTGCGCCGCAGCGGCGTGTACAGACGACCGGATGGCGGCAGCACCAGCCGGTTAAAGGCCTTGCCCTCCAGCCGGTAAACGCTGCCGCTGCCGTTTTTCGCCACGTGCAGCGTCGAGGCCGTTACGGCCGCGGCCACCATGTCGACATCGGGGCCGGCGGCGGCCAGCGCATACTCCAGCCGCGCCTCCAGCGACGGGCCTTCGGCTAGGCGCAGGGCTTCGTAGGCGGCCTGCACAGCCTCTTGCCCAGCGGTGGCTTCGTGCTGGCCGCGCGCTAAAATGGCGATTTGGGCCGTGGCATCTGCGGGCTCGGCGGAATTGCCGTCGCTCCGGTAGCGCGTGCGAAAGGCGACGTAGGAATCGAGCGGAGGCGCGGCCAACGGGGAGATTCCGGTTGGCGGCTTATGCGGGGATGGTGTCGACGCCGCACCGGTGGGGGCAGTGCGCCCATTTGTGGCATCGTGGCTCGACCCGTCGACCGGTGATTCTCCGTCTATATCATCATCCAGAAAATACTCCGACGCGTAATCTTCTCTAGCCGACTCGTCCCGAATCGCTTTCCCCGTCGCGTCGGCTTCGGTAAGTGCTGACCCGCTGGGCTCTTCACCCCAGTCAGACGCCAACGGCTCGCTGCTGTACACCGCCGCCGACGCGCCATTCTTGGGCGCGCCACGATGAGCCGATTTATCGTTGTTATTATTCTCTACACGTTCGTCAACACCATCGTTAGACGAGTGATCGGGAGTTTGCTGGGACATTAAGTTTATAACTCACGCGCGCACTACAGCCAGATTATCTAGCCGCGCGGCACAATCAAGCGGAGAGCCACCGAGCCCTTCAGCCTGCTACATTATCCGGACAAGTATAGCGCAAATATAGTAAAACGAGTATTACAAATCGATTACATTGAACGCCGCGCGGCTGGCCCCTTACTCAAAACTGGCACGAGTCTCACTGCGCTGCTAAAGAGATAGTCATATGCTTGCCGGTATGACACAGTCCACCTCTACCTCGCCAGCCTCATCTTTACCCGCCCCGCCGCGGCTCGGCCTCGTCTGCATTACCGTCTCGCACGAAATCCGCTTTCGGGCGATGACGCGCAAGCGGCTGCTGTCGCTGGAGCCACGCGAGCAGCGCGACAGCCTGCGCGCGCTTTACACAGATAATTTACAGCGGCTTAGCCGCGCCGTCGACTACTGCGCGGCGCACGACATTCGTCTCTATCGGATGCCCTCCAAGGTATTCCCCTTTGCGGACGAGCCGCTGGGCCGCGATCTGCTCGACGAATTTCGGCAGGCAATGGCGCGCACTGGCCTGCGCTTTGCGCGGGCGGGGATTCGGCTCGTCGTACACCCGGACCAGTTTGTCGTTCTCAACTCCGACAGGCCGGAGGTTATCCAGAACAGCATTCAAATTCTGGCCACCCACGCGCTGATTTTGGATCGGCTGGAGCAGGCGCGCTCCTCGTGGAGCATGATGGAAATCCACGGCGGCAAGGGCGACCGCATCGACCGCTTGGTGAAGGTGATTCGCAGCCTGCCCGACGCGATCCGGCTGCGGCTGGCGCTCGAAAACGACGAACATGCCGTGGGCCCCCACGAAATCCTCAACGTCTGCCGGCGCGCTGGCGTTCCCATGGTCTACGACGCACACCACCACCTCGTGCAGGAAAATCTGCCGGACTACGACCAGCCCATCATCGGTGAGATGGTCGACGCGGCGCGGTCGACGTGGCCCGTGCCGGGTTGGCAGCTTGTTCACATCTCAAACGGACGCGAAGCCGTGGCCGACCGCCGCCACGGCGACCTGATTGACGTGATGCCCCCCGCCTACGCGCGCGTGCCCTGGATCGAAGTCGAGGCCAAGCACAAGGAGTGGGCCATCCGCAAGCTGCGCGACGAGTGGCTGGACAAAGACGCAACCTTTGACCCCAAGGAGTACCAACTTGCTATCGACCCGCCCAAACCCCAGCGAAAATCTCAAAGCAGGCGCAAAGCCCAATCCAAGCCAAAAAAGTCTACAGCGGCTGCACCCTAACTTTCAGACGATCTATTTCCAGCAGCGGATCACCGAGAATGCCGAGTGGCAGGCGCGGGCGGAGAGCATCTTGGCCCGCTTTCCCAACGCCAACGTCATCGAGGTCGACTCGCACTGGCGGATTCCCGCACTGGCGGGCGCGGACCCGGTCGAGTGGGTGCAGACCAAGCGGGAGGTACTGGTGCTGGGCATCAAATCCAGCCTGCGCCACCGCGACAACGGGCGCTCGGCGGACTTTATCGCCGCGTCGATTTCCAACGGCTGCCTCAGCTCGTGCCAGTACTGCTATGTCGCACGACAGAAGGGCGGCTCCAACCCGCTCACGATTTTTGTCAACGTCGAGCAAATTGCCGATTCAGTGGAGCGCCACAGCAGGCGGCTCGGCCCCAAAGTGGAATCGCCCGACGCCGTAATGCAAACCGACCCCGCGCTCTGGACCTACGACATCGGCTGCAACGCCGATTTGTCGGTGGACGCGCTGGTCTGCGATCACCCGGGCTACTTGGTCGAGCGCTTTGCCCGGATGTCGCTGGCCAAGGCCACCTTTGCCACCAAGACCGTCTACGACGACTACTGGCTCGCCCACGAGCCGCGCGCTGCCGACGGCACAACGCACACGCGCATCCGCTATTCGATCATGCCGCAGGCCGTGGCTCGCTACGTGGACATCGGCACCAGCCCCATCAGCGAGCGCATTGCGTCGGTGAATCGGCTGGTGGCGGGCGGCTACGAGGTGCACCTCAACTTTTCGCCGATTATCATTTACGGCAACCCGGAGACGGATGAGCACGGCGCGGATCAGTGGCGCTACGATTGGGTAGACGTTTGGCGCGAGCTAGACGATACGCTCTCGGCGGAAGCCAAGGCGCAGCTGAAGTGCGAACTGTTTTTTCTGACGCACTCGGCGGAGCTGCACGAGATCAACGTGCAGTGGAACGCGCGGGGCGAGGACTTTCTGTGGTCGCCGGCGAGCCAGCAGCCCAAGCGCGGCAAGCCGGACGTGCTGGTGTACAACTACGCGATGAAACGGCAGGAATTAAAACGCTTCGAGGCGGGGCTGGCAAAGTATCTGCCGTACTGCGAGGTGCGGTATTCGTTTTAGAAAATTGGCGCAATACAATCCACAAAACAATCTCCTGTGGAGCCGCCATAAAACAGATACCGTTGATTTTCTTCTTTGCTGCACTGTGGGCAAGTAGCGGTTTGCTGCTTGGCGTCTCGCTCGCGGCTCTATTCGACCTGGAATGGCAAATCCCTTGCTTATCTCTAAATCTTGTTGCCGGGCTCGTGCTGTTGCTGCTGGTGACACAAAAGAAACGGCACGTCGCTTATTTTACGGCGGCCCGCGCGGTAGGAGCAAGGGTCTGTTCTAACACAAAGTTACCTCGTTATTGTACCACATCCATCTTCTATCTGCTGCGTGTCTTACGCCTCGCTTTCCGCCAGCGCGACGCGGGCCGCGCCGTAAAGCGCCGCCTTGGGGTTGGTAATTAAATAAAGGGGGATGTCGCGCAGGAGGTGCTCCATGCGGCCTTTGCACTCGAAGGCTTGCTCAAAGGCGGCCGTTTGCAGCAGCGGCAGCACTCTCGGCGGAATCCCCCCGCCCAGGTAGACGCCTCCCGTCGCCAGCACCTTGAGCGCCAGGTTGCCCGCCTCGGCCCCCAGAATGTCGACGAAGAGCTCCATCGTCTGCTGGCACAGGTCGCACGTTCGCTCCTCGTCAAAGGCCACCGTGCCAACCACGGGCGCAATGTCGCTTGCTTCGGCCAACATCTGCGCGAGCCACGCGGGCTCTTCGGCGTGGCCCGCATCGCGCAGGAAGCGGTAAATGTTGCCGATGCCCCGGCCGGAGCAGACGCGCTCGTAGCTGACCCGCTCAAACTCCCCCAGCAGAAATTGCAGCAGCTCGACCTCCAGCGCATTGCGCGGCGCAAAATCGCTGTGGCCGCCCTCGGAGGGATGGGCAACGTACCGAACGCCGTCCGAAGTGAGGTACGCCTCGCCCAGCCCCGTGCCCGGCGCGACCACGGCGATTGGCCCGTGGGGTTCAGCCGCGCCCTCGCTGAGCGTCAGCCGATCCTCCACTTCGAGGATGGGTACGGCGGAAGCCACGGCCACCAGGTCGTTGATCAGCGAAACGGAGCGCATCGACAGCGCTTCGGCCAGGTCCGCTTCCTCCAAGTACCACGGCAGATTGGTAATCTTGGCCTGCCCGCCCACCACCGGCCCGGCCACGCCAAAGCAGGCGCGCTCCACAGGATGTGCGTGGTTCACGCCCGCGAGGAATTCTTGCACAATGGGGGCCAAGCCCGCAAAGCTGGCGCTGGCAAAGGTGTGCTCATGCTTGGGCACGTGGGGGCCGTCGTCCGTCGTAAAGAGCGCCAGCGTTGTTTTTGTGCCGCCGATGTCGCCCGCTAGTATCGTTGTCATAAAAGCCGCCCGTCCCATATTGGTTACCGGTTAGATTCGGAGCCGATGTCACGCGGCTCGGCTATGCAATTTCTAGCATGGCGCCGGGAATTCGCGGCAACTGTAGCCGCTCCAACTTATTTAGCAATCAACGGCGTTGCGCTCACGCCTGCACAATCTCCCGCAGCGGACCGCGCGTGGCGTGGACGAAGTGGTCGGCCACGCGGGGCAGCCGGTTGCCGAGCGCAATGAGCCCATCGGCAACAAAGGGCACGCCCAGCGCGCGCTGGAGCAGCCGCCCCGTGCGCAGCCGCGGCGCAAATTCATTGCGCCACGCCGCCGCATAGCACGACTGCCACTGCTCGCGAGTCAGCTCGCCGCGCAAAAACTTATCGGCCAGCGGCGCACACAGCTCGACGGAGCGCAGCGCCATGGCCATGCCGTCGCCACAGAGCGGCGGGATCATCGAGGCCGTGTCGCCCGCACAGGCGACGCCGTCCGGCCCGTCGCCCCAGGGCACTGCCCGTCGGTAGGTATCCACCGGCGCAACGGCGCAGATCGTTTCCTTTAGCAGCGCGCCACCGCGCAGCCGCTCGGCCAGCGCGGGGTGTTGTGACATGGCCGCCTCGAAGAGGGCCTCGGTCGAGCGCCCGGCGGCGGCAAAGGCCGGATAGGAGACCAGCGCGCAGACGTTCACGCGGCTTTCTCCCCCGGATGATTCGACGGCATTGACGCCCACGTAGCCACCGCGAAACAAAAACAGCTCACACGTCCGCGGCATTGAGATGCCCGCGTAGTGTGCCTTGACGCCCACGTGCAGCCGACGCGGCGAAATCTTGCGCGGCTGCGGCGGCAGCGCGGCCGCGCTGTGGCGACCGCAGGCCGCGATGACCGTGCGTGCTTGAATGGCAAGCACTTCGTCAGCGCCCTGGCGACGGGCGTGGATCGTGTAACCCGTCTCGGTTTTTTGCATATTGGTGACGGTAGTCTGCGTCCAGGCCGTAGCGCCCAGCCGCCGGGCCGCGCTCAGCAGCGCCTCATCCAGCGCGTAGCGGCTCAGGCCCCAGGCCGCGCCGGGCAGCGCCATTTCGACCGTCGCGCCGCGTTGGCTGGCGATAGTCGCACGGGTCAGCGGCACGGGGTGGCGCTGCACCACGTCCGCGTGGACGCCCAGCGCGCTCAGGCTGTCCTGGGATTCGGGCGAGAGAAATTCGCCGCAGACCTTGTGGCGCGGGAAGCGGTCTTTGTCGAGCAGCAGCACGCGCTGGCCGCGGGCGGCCAGGGTCGCCGCCAGGCTGCTGCCCGCAATGCCCGCGCCGATAATGGCGGCGTCAAATGGTTGATGAGTCAATTGGGTAGACATGGATTCTCCTGAAGATACAGCAAAGTGGCTGTACCGTCGCACGGGGAAATCGCTTTTTCTGGATAGTCGCTCACAAATTGGGTAGAAATTTGTATCGCCGCTATATCACCTCCAGCGCGTTTAGCCCCGGTAGTTTTGGGAATGCGGCGTGGGGCTCGGCTTGATACCAAAAGGCGGTGGAGGCGATGTCGTCCTGCAGGGGCAGGTAGCGGCGCTGCTCGTTGAGCGCTTTGCGCCAGCCCAGCGCCTGGATCGTGACGCGCAGGTCGCGCCCAAAGCGGATCGGGTCCATGACGTGCCAGCGGTAGAGGCCAAAGCGCTGCTGGCTGCGGTAGAGGCCGTCGGGCCGAATGGCTTGAGGCATGCCCAAATAGGGCGTCGAGAAGCTGCCGTACTCGCCCTGGGGGTGCTCGAAGTTCCACGCGCCGCCAAAATAATCCTCCGTGCCCGTGCCGCAAATCGTGGGCCACTCGTTGTCGCCATCCAGGTAGAATTTGATTTCGCCCTCGCCCCACCAGCCGCTGTTGTTAACGCCCCAGGCGATGTATGTGCCCACGTAGTGCCCCTGCCCCGCCACGCCGTCCAGCAGCGTATGCACTTCCTGGTAGGGCAGTGGATTGGAGCGCCGCCACTGGGCGTGCAGATAGGCGCAATCGTCCGGCACCTCCGTCAGCGCATAGGTGATTTGGTAGTAGAAGCCGCGCACCGGCTCCGGGCTGAGATTTTCCACGGTGATGCGCGCCTGCTGGCGAAAGGGCATCTCCCAGTAGCAGTTAAAGCCGCCCGCCGGATTGACGGCCACCGGCAGCGAGCTGACGTTGCAGCGCTCGCCCCAGCCGCTGCAGAAAAAGTCGCCCAGCGGCGTCTCCACCGACGGCGTCTCTTCGTCATCCCAATACATTCTGAGCACGAGCGAGCGCCAGTGCTGCGGGTGCACCGTCAACCAGACGTGCTGGATCGCGCCCGGCCCGTCGATCTCGGCGAGGGTCGCCGTTTCGTCACCGGCGATGTTGATGGAGGGCGAGACCTTCCAACCGCGCCCCAGTTCGCGGGCGGCGACGGAGCCGGTCCCCTCGGTCGCCGTGCCGCCGCGCCCCTTTTCGCCGGTAGAATTTTCCGCACTGATCGAGCGCGTCTTGGCATCGGAGAGGCGCGAGAGGT
This sequence comes from Caldilineaceae bacterium, assembly GCA_965213535.1. Classification (GTDB taxonomy): domain Bacteria; phylum Chloroflexota; class Anaerolineae; order Caldilineales; family Caldilineaceae; genus JBCCFC01. The sequence goes on along the minus strand of OZ243888.1, from coordinate 1,507,503 downwards.
TGCCGAGGTGGAGGCCGAGGCCGTTGAAGGGGGTAGCCATAAGGTTCCTTTTGTGGGACAAGCTGTCTGAAGGCGTACGAATTACCTAAGCAACACGACGCGGTGTAATTTATCATTCCCGCGGAGGCGGGAATCCATGCTCGTTGACCGACCACCAAGGTGAGTTGCCGTTGATATTTGGCTATCTGATCCGTAGATTCCCGCTTTCACGGGAATGACAACCTGGCCTTATCGCTTTTACCCACTTATCTCCCGAGCCCTCATTCAGCTTCTTCCCAGCTGCAAGCGGACAGCTTGCGCCACTAAAATCGAGCCGTCCGCTCCGCGCCGATGTCCATGGTTAACTGTGTATCGTCGAAGAGCCGCTTCATCAGCTCAAACTTGAGCGGCTGCTGACTCGGCTCGTTCCACAGGTTGTGAAATTCGTTGGGGTCGTCGTGCAGATCGTAGAGCTCGCCGACGTTGTGATCAAGATGGTGGCCGTGGTAGACGCAGAGCTTGTGGCGACCGTCGAAGAGCATGTTGGCGTGGGAGGCGTGCGGCTGGTTGAGCGCATCGTGAAACTCGCAGCGCACAAAATCGCGGTGCAGCGCGGGATCGGCCTTGCCGCTGAGCAGCGGCCACAGCGAGCGACCCTGCACCCAATCCGGCGTCTCCAGCCCGGCGACGTCGTAAAGCGTGGGCGCGATGTCCGTTAGCTCGACGAGTGCGCTGCTGTGCAGCCCCGCCTGCACGTGGCCCGGCCACGAGACAATCAGCGGCACGTGGACGAGCGACTCGTAGAAGCGGCAGCCCTTCCAGAAGAGGCCGTGGTCGCCGAGCGTCTCGCCGTGGTCGCTCGTGAAAATCACGAGCGTGTTCTCGCGCTGGCCCGTCTCGTCCAGCACGTTCAGCACGCGCCCGACCTGGTCGTCGATCTGCTCGATCATGGCGTAGTAGGCGGCGACGGTGCGCCGCCAGTCATAGCTCGCCGGGTCGACGGGCTCGGTCGTCTGGAAGTCGATGCCGCGAAAGGCGAGCTGCGTTTTCATCTCGCTGGGCTGGAAACGCGGCGGCGGCATTTCGTCCAGCCGCTCCTCGATGCGGCGCAGAGATTCGGGCGCTGGGTCAAGCGGCGGGTGGGGCGCAAAGGGGTTGACGCTCATCAGCCACGGCTGGTCGCCGCCACCTGGTCGCTGCTCGCGGATGAAGTCGATGGTCTCGTCGAAGCACCAGGTCGTCTGGTGGTGCTCGGCGGCGATGCCCGGTCGAAAGCGCTGGCCCTCCATCCAGCCGTCGACGGTCGTATTGTACGCCTCGTCCCAGTCGACGCCCTTATCGCGCAGCCACTGTTGATAATCGTGCTGCGCGGTCGGCCAGAACTCTTCGGGCTTGGGATGGTGGCTCCACTGAAAGACGCGGTAGCCGTCGTCCGGCCGCTGCTCGACGCGCCCGTAGGCGGCGGAGAGGTGAAATTTACCCGCCAGACCACAGTCGTAGCCCGCGTTCGCCAGTTGGCGCGTCACGAGCTTTTCCGCGGCCTCGCTCGGCACGCCGGCGTTGCCGTTGCGGTTGATGTGCAGCGTGCTGGGGTAGCAGCCGGTGAGAAAGCCGGCGCGGCTCGGCGTGCAGATGGGCGACTGGCAGTAGGCATTGTGGAAGGTTGTGCCCTCGGCGGCCAGCCCGTCGATGTGGGGCGTGCGGATGGCGGCATTGCCGTAGACGCCGAGCGTGTCGTGGCGCTGCTGGTCGGTGCAAAGCCAGAGGATGTTGGGGCGGGCGTTCACAATTGCTCCGTGGTGGTGAAGATTTTTGGCCGCGGATTGCGCGGATTATGCGGATTGGTCAGGGTAAGCCTACAGAAATCCGCGTAATCCGCGGCGATTTAGAAGCCAAACTCAAACCAGTTGGTCCCAAAGATAATTGAGCAGCCAAAAGCCACGGCCACGGCGAGAATTACCAGGCCGCAGCCCGTGCCGCCGCAGCCGCCACGACCAAAGCCGATGTTGTCCTGAAGGAAGTCCATCACCCAGCCGAGGGCAAAGAGTTTGAACAGGCCGCCGAAGCAGCCGGGTTGCTCTCGTAGTTGTTCGTTCATGAGGTAAACCTTCCCATTGACTTCAATTGGTGAAAGGGGGAATTCCATCAATCCTGATGGTTAGGGCACTTATGATGAAGCAAATTGGCGTTCCGCGCAAATGCGACAAGAACCCGCAGCATTGACTGCGGGTTCTTGATGGAGATGTGTACCGGTTTACAAAGGCGCAGACGCTACGGCACAGCGCTCACGCTGACGTCGTACTGCGTGTCGGCGCCAGACGCATTGATATCGTAATGCTGGACGCGGGCATAGTAAGTACCGCTTGTGGCCGCGACGAAGGGGACGCGCGAAGCCAACGGCTCATCGCCGCCATCGTCGTTGCCGTTCACATACTCAAGATTCTGGTTACGCACGCCGACGACCGTATCGGCCCCGCTGCTCAGGTTAAAGGTCTTGACCTCGTACCTCACCCCGGCGGTCACGTTGAAGCGAATCCAATCCTTGTCACCCGGCAGGTGCATGGTGTGGGTTTGCGCCGTCCCGTCCGTGCCGATGAGCGATGCCGACGCGTCCGACCCATCCGGTTCGTACGCGTCGGGGGCGGAGCCAACCGTTGGCGTGATTCGGATGTCGTAGGAAGTGCCGGTGCCGGACGCGGTCGAGTTGAAATGGCGCACCTTCACGTAGTAGGGGCCAGCGTAGCCCGCGAAGAAATCCAAACGCGAGGCGACGCCGTTGCCGCCGTCGTCGTCCGAGGTAATAAAGTTTCCATGCAGGTCAAGCAGCTCGATTACGGTGTCCGCATCGGGACCAAGATTGAACGTCTCCACCGTGTACGCCGCACCGCCCGCCGCCATCAGCCGAATCCAGTCTACGTCGCCCGCCACGTGGATGTTGTGCGTTTGCGGCGTACCGTCTAGCGCAATCAATTTGGCCTCGCTGCGGCTGTTGTCCGGCTCAAAGGCATCGGAGCCATTGCTTGATACGGTGACGCCAATGTCGTAGAAGGTATCCGCGCTGAAGAAGGCCGGGTTGTAGTGGCGCACCTGCACGTAGTACAGCCCCGTGTAGGTTGCGACAAAGTTCAGACGTGATGCGTAAGCCTGCACGGCACCATCATCGTCCGTGGCGAGGACGCCGCCAAAGTTATCGACCAAGTCAATAACGGTATCGGCGTCGGGGCCCAGATTGGACGTTTCGATGGTGTACGCCACGCCCGTCGTTGCGTTGAAGCCGATCCAGTCGGTGTCGCCCGCCACGTGGATGTCGTGCGTTTGCAGCGTGCCGTCCGCGGCGAGGGAGCTGGCCTCGCTAATGCTGTTGTCCGGCTCGTAGACGTCGCCCACTGCGCCGACTGCGGTCGTCGTCACGCGGATGTCGTACAACGTGTCGTCGCCAAAGGCGTTGGGGCTGTAGTGGCGCACGCGGGCGTAATAGGGGCCAGCGTTCATCGCGGTGAACTCGACGCGCGAGGCCAGGAGTTCGCTGCCGCCGTCATCGTCCGTCAGCAAAGGAGTCGATGCAACATCATCCCCGAAGAGTTCGAGATAGGTGTCGGCGCTGTTGCCCAGGTTGAATGTCTCGACGATATAGGTCGTTCCCGGCACGGTATCAAAACGGATCTCGTCGTAATCGCCCGCGACGTGGATGTTGTGCGTCTGCGGCGTACCATCTGTAGCAATGGTCGACGCGTTGGAGGGAATGTTATCCGGCTCGTACTGATCGCCCAGCGCCGCGGGTTCTTGCGCGGTGATGCTGACGTCATAGGTTGTGTCGTCGCCGAAAGCACTCGAGTTGTAGTGGGAGATTTCGATGTAGTAGGTAGCCGTCTGCGTCGCCACAAATTGCAGACGCGAGGCCAAGCCAACGCCGCCGTCGTCGTCGCCTTCGAGAAAGCTGGTCGCCCCATCGTAGAGGCGAATGATGGTGTCGGCAGCGGGGCCGAGATTGCTCGTTTCCACGGTGTACTCCACGCCGCCAGTCACGCTGAAGGCGATCCAGTCAACATCGTCCGCCACGTGGATGGTGTGCGTTTGCGCCGTGCCATCCGTGGCGATGGGGCTGGCGCTTCCCGCATTGTTGTCCGGCTCAAAGGCATCGGGCGTGCTCGAGGGCGGGTTGAGCGCCTGCTGCTGCGCGATCCAGCCCGTGAACTGGCTAACCCGTGCGTAGACGCCGGGGGAGCCAGCCAGGCCGCAGCCGCGGCCAAAGCTCACCACGCCAATCTGCGCCCAGCCCCCATTGCCATTGGGGAGGACGAGCGGCCCGCCGCTGTCGCCCTGGCACGAATCCACTCCGGCCTGGCCCGCGCAGAGCATGTTGTTGGTGATCGTCGAGCCGTAGGCCGCGACGCACGCCTGATTGCTGACGAGCGGAACCTGCACTTCCATCAGATCATTTGGGTACGATGCGTTACCGCTTTGCGCGGTGTTGCCCCAGCCCGTCACCGTCGCCAGATTGCCCGGCGAGAAGGAGACGGGGGCGAGCGAAACTGGCGCGGCGCTGGCGGGCTGCGAAAGCTGGAGCAGCGCGATATCTGAATCCAGGGGCGTGTTGTCATAATCGGGGTGGGCGATAATCTGCGAAACGGCGATGATCTCGCCGCCGCTGCCCGAAAGCTGCTGCTGGCCAGAGATAATGTGGAGCGTATTGGCCGAATTCCACCAATCGACGCAGTGTGCCGCTGTCAGCACCCAGTAGGGATCGATCAGTGAGCCACCGCAGAACTGCGAGCCAAACGGATTGTTCTGATTAAAGATCAGCGCCACCTGCCACGGCCATTCGCCCGCCGTTGCCTGCTGCCCGCCAATGATGTCCGGCGCCGCCGCTGCGGCGCTGTTGACTTCGGCATCGGAGGAGACAAGCGGCAGGAAAATCTGGTCGTCGCCGCTGGGATTGGGCGTTTGCGTCGGCACGGGCGTTTCGCCCGGCTGCGGCGTTGTGCCCGGCTGCGTAGTCGGTTCATCCGTCGGTTCGGTCGTTGGCTCATCCGTCGGTTCGGTCGTCGGCTCGTCCGTCGGTTCGGTCGTCGGCTCGTCCGTCGGTTCGGTCGTCGGTTCGTCCGTCGGTTCGGTCGTCGGTTCGTCCGTCGGTTCGGGTGAAACCGTCGGGCCGGGCGTGACAAGTTCGCCGTTGACGTTAACCGAAGCGCTAACCACCACCTCGCTGCCGTCCGCATTCACAATGGTTGCCTCGATCATCTGCTCCCCGGGCGCAAGCAGATCATACACGGCCTGCTCGTCGCCCAGCCGCTGGCTGGGCCGCGGCGACCAGAAAACCGAATAGTCCGTGGCAATCAGCGGCGTCAAGACCAACGTCGCCGAAACGGGCATCCCGGTGCTCACCTCTTCAGCAGAGAGCGTCATCGACGCGCTCGCGACGGGCCGCGCCGGTGCATTCTCGATGCCGATTTCGTGCTCCGCCGAAACGGTGGTGCCGTCGCCGCCGGTGGCGGTGACTTTAATCTCCTGCTTGCCCGCTTCGTTCCACGTGTACGAAGCAAGCGCCGTCCCCTGGCCAGATTTTGGATCGGGCGACCAGGCGTACGTCACCGATTCGGCCTGCTCTTTGGGGTCGACCTGCGCCTCAAAGTTGTACTTGGTGCCGGTCTCACCCGTCTCCGGGCCAGCAATCAGCACGCTCTTCAGGCCATCGCCCGGCTCCTGAACAAGCGGAGGATGCTGCGGAACGGCCAGCGGCGGCGCGGCGTAAAGAACGGGTGCGCTGCTCAACAGCAGCGACAAAACAAGGGTCGCCAACAAGGCGTAGTGGGCCGCGCGACGTGCGCGTCGACTCAACAGCTGCGGCCCTTGCACGAGCTGTGGGCCATTGATAAAATCGAATTGTTTCCACATGGTTGTGTCTCCTAAAAAGTAGAGCAAGGGAAGAAAGAACGTTACCGAGTTGCGCAACACTTATCTATGCACAATGCCAAGCAACTGTTACAGGCACTGCCAAAGTTACGCGGCTCTCACCGGGCAGCGAGAGCTCGGCCACAAGCCGTGCCCAAAAGAGCAGGCGAAACCACCGGTCACCACATGACACATGCACTTGGTGACCTTTTCCCACAAGCCCGCTGTAGCGCGTCGTCCCGGCGGCGCGAGCGCATCAACAATTGAAATTTATAGCAACCTCCTTGGATGATGACTTTTCTGGATAAAGGCAAGAATTTCGGGATGCATTGCAGTTTGTGAACTATCATTCGAGCGGGTCTATTCCAGAAGGTAGCCGACGAAACTGGACCAGCGAGAAATCTGGATGTGGCAGACGGAGCCGCCTTGGTCGCTGCCAGCTGGCTTTGTTTGCCACCCAAAGATTTCTCGCTTAAGTCAATTCGTCTACCTCCTTGATTCGTCGACCCGCTCGAAATGACAGCTCGCCCCAAATTCTGGAACGCACTCACGGTTTCGGATGGGTTGGGAAAATTCATACGAATGAAGTAGAATTGACGGTAGCCTACACGGAATTCACACGAGAAATTCCGAGATTGCATCGGAATTCCCTCGGAAGTCCCAACATCGTTCCCCCTGCATTGACGGCTCAGGAGAAAGTCATGACCTTGTCCTTTGGCGACTTGCTCTCCAACGCGCTCCACGAAATCAAGCAGCACGCGGGTAAAAAAATTGGCGCGCTGCAGGACGAAATCGGCTACACCTTTGAGCCACACCTCACGGGCGACACCATCGAAAGCTGGCGCTACCGCAAGCGCCCGCCCACCACGCTGCATCTGGAGCGGCTCGCGGAAAGCCTGCTCACCTATCGCAGCCCCAGCCACAATCGGAATTGGCTGATTGCTTTCCTGCAAAGCGCCGACCACCCCTACCCCGACGCCGTCGCCGACAAATTCTTCCCGAACAAGACAACAGAATCGCCCGACCAAACCGCGAGCGTCGACTTTGCGCCGCCGCCGCTCGCCAGCTATCAGCCGCCCGTCGCTGCTGGCTTTGTGGGGCGCGCGGCGGAGCTGGCCCGCTATCGTGCGCAGCTGGAGGCGAAAGGGCTGGCCGCGGTGGTGGGCATGGCGGGTGTGGGTAAGACGTCGCTGGCGGCGGCGCTGGCGCGCTCGCACGAGCCGGTGGACGGAGTTTTTTGGCACAGCTTCTACGACGGCGACCTGACGCCGCTGATCCGGCGTTTGGCGGGCTTTCTCGCTGGCCACGGTCGCCCCGAGCTGTGGGAGGCCTACGAGGCGGCGCGCACCAGCGGCACGCAGCCGCCGGACGTAGCCAGCAGCTTCGACACGCTGCTGGCCCACCTGGCCGGGCTGCCCCTGCTGCTCTGCTTCGACGACCTTCAGTTTGTGGACGACGAGCCGCGTCTACAAGCGTTTCTGCAGCGCGTGCAAACGGACGAAGCGGTCGACGCAAAGCTGCTGTTCACGTCGCGCCGCGCGCCCAGTTTTTTGCGCACGGAGCCTGTCGAGGAGCTGATGGGCTTAACGGAGGGTGACGCCCAGGCGCTGCTGGCCGAGCGCGACGTCGAGCTGTCGCGGGCGCTGGCGCAACGGCTGTGCCACGTCACCGAGGGCAACGGGGCCTTTCTAACGCTGGCCGCCGTGGTGCTGCGCCGCACGCTCGACGCCGCCGCGCTGATCGAGCAGCTGGCGGGCGAGGAGAACATCGAGCGCTTTCTGATGCAGGAGGTAGACGACCGGCTGAGCGCCAGCGAACAGCGGGTGATGGAGGCCGTCGCCGTGCTGGGCGGCTACCCCGGCACGCGCGACGTGGTGGAGGCGATGCTCAACCAGCGCGACGTGCGCCGCTCGCTGCACGAATTGAGCGATCAATATCTGCTGACGGTTGAGCAGGGGGAGGGCGGGACCGCATACGGCCAGCACCAGATTTTGCAGGGCTTTTACTACGAGCAGCCCCCGCGCGCCACGCGGCGGCGCTATCACCAGCGCGCCGGGGCCTTCTACGAAGCCGAAGAGGTCGATCCGTTCAAGGCCGCCCTGCACTACACGCGCGGCGCGCTGTCGACGCAGGCCGTGGCCGTCGCCAGCGAGCAGCTGTGGGCGATTGTCAACCAGGGGCAGGCGCGTTCACTGTGGACGCTAACGGAGTCGCTTGTCGACGCTCGGCTGGCGCACGAGCCCCAGCTGGCGCTGCTGCTGGCGCGCGGCCAGCTCGGCAGCTTCCTGGGCGAGTACGCCGCCGCCCGCGCCAGCCTCGACGCTGCCAATCGCCTGCTGGACGATCAGCCCGACGACGAAGTCACCCGCACGGCGCGCGCCCGCCTCTGCCTCGCCGTGGCCAAGCTGCTCGAACGCTCGGCCCCACCGGAGGCGCTGGACTGGGCCGAGCGCGGGCTGCAGAACGCGCCCTACGAGAACAAGGAACTGCTCGCCGCGCTCAAAATTCAGGTGGGCACGCTTAATTTGTACATGGGCAACCTCGGCGGCGCCATGGAGACGCTGCACGATGGGCTGGATGATTTGGGGGAGGAGGGGTCGGTGTCGCTGCGTATTGATGGGCTGATGTTCTTGGGTTGGGCGGACTTTTTGGCGGGGCAAATGGGTGAGGCGAGACAAAATACAGTCGAGGCGCTAACGCTCTGCAAGAGACAGCGTAATCACTTCCGCACGGCACGAGTCTACAGCAATTGCGGTCCGATTAAATTCGTCAGCGGTGATTGGTGTGGTGCTATTGAGGATTTGAAAGAAGGCCTATCGATTGCAAAAAGTCTTGGAGCACGAGACGTAATTACAGCATTTCACGTTAATCTTGGTGCGTGCTACACCGACATGCAAATGGACGAACGAGCATTTTACCATCTGAATCGAGCGTTAAACCTTGCGGAGGAAGTTAGTTCCCATCAAGAAATAACCGCTCGTATCCGGCTTGCTCAACTCTACAACAATCGCAGCCATCCGGATACAGCCTTGCGAATATTGGCCGTTGCGGAGCAAAAAGCGAAGGAGAAAAACGATCAGATATCGTTGCATACCGTGTACACTTTTCAGAGCCAAGCATACTTTGCAAAAGGAGATTTTGAGGTTGCAAATCACCTGATCGATCGCGCAGTTAGAGGGCTCCATATATTCGGTGAGCAATCAGGCGAGGCAATATCTTGGCGTATTCAAGGACAAATTGACGCGGCAATGGGTAATTTTGATTCGGCAGAACGGGCATTCGCGAAGAGTCAGCAGTTGCTTCAAGGCAAAGACGATTATCAAGCAGCCGTAACGCTCTTCGAGTGGGCACAAATCAATTCTCAAGGCAATTAGTTAACTGATGCTCGTTCTCGACTCAAAATTGCGAAAAGTACATTTATGCGTCTGGGTGCAAACAAAAAGATTGAAAGGATCAATCAGCTTGAGCAAATTTTCAAGCTGGAAAACGCAAAATAAATTAAATTGATTTAAGTTAAACCGTTAAGTCGCTGCTTAGCAGAACTTTCCCGATTGCTTTCTTATGAAATCTCAGACTATCTTAAGTAGACTCCACTATCATCTCCTACATCAATCCGACTTCTACATGAGTACACGAGGTGAAACATGAAATTCTGGCGCAAGGTTGCTCTCTTGATTGCACTTCTTCACACTTTATTTGGAGCCTCGTCCGTTAAAGCACAAGGAGGTGGATGGTCGCCAGGGACAAGTCAAATGTTCCGAATTGTACAAGCTTGCCCCCATGGTGCAGTGGTCGATATTGTCAATATCGATGGAGATAATGCGCGACCATATGCCCTAACACTAACGCCGCGTTTGGGGAGTCCATCTGAGCCAGCGATTTACCTTTCTTCACTCGGGCACTCTCAAACCTTCACGCCAACTCTACAAACAGCTCCATATGTGGATGAATCTGGCGGAAACAATGGAGTGCGTTTTTATACGCAAGGAGTGTTTACTTGGTCTGAAAAATTACCGCATGGGACGGAAATAGTCGTCTCGGGATCGTCCTATAACGTTGCGCAAAACTCGGTTCAAGATAATGGTACTTGTTCAGACATCAACAAAGTTATCTCTATCCAAGGAAGCGAAACTGTTATTGTCCCATTTGGGCTTAGGGTAAGATACGACTTCGTTCCCACCGAGAGCGTTAGTTATCGACTTACCGCTGCCCCTCGTCAGGGTGAGCTTCAGCTGAGCAACGCTTCGCTTGCTGCTGGCGATAGCTTCGACTCCTCGCACCTGCTCGGTAGCCAACTGATTTATGCGTCCAGTGCTTTAGCAGCAACCGACAGCTTCACCTATACCGCCCGCGCCACCTTTCGCGCCTCGATCAACAGCTTGGGTGAGCAGGCCATTGATCATTTAGCGAATGCACCAACGCCCGCCATTCGCGGAGGCGCAGACGAACCCTCCATCTCGGCAAACGGCAGCGCGGTGGCTTTTACTTTCGAGGGCGTCAACCTTTTCCGCCCGAACGGCAGCGTTGTGCCGGTACCAGATGCATCAACGCCCCACGTTTACCAACACACTTTGCAGAGCGATGGCCGCACGACAGAAGCCGTTTCTGTATCGTCGAGCCGTGATGTGTTGGGGAACAATGATTTGTTTCAGCCAAGTATTCTATGGGATGGGACGGCAGTTGCGTTCGCTTCGCGCGCCAGCAACCTGCTGCCCGATGATGGAAGCGCGTGCGCCAACGATACCAACAGCGAGCTAGACATTTTTGTCAACCGCTTCGGCTTGATTACGCGACACTCTGCCTTTTTTACCGGTGGGAACTGTGAGCCAATGAGCGGCAGTTCCTCTATTCCTGCCATTGGCGGCGACAACGGCAAATACGTTGTCGCTCACACGTCGACCGTGTTGACACCGACCGTCGACAGTGACGTAAATAGCGGGAACGACGTGTTCCTAAATTACCAAGCGCAAGCAACATCTGCCCAATCCACGCTTCGCACGTCAACTGGCGACATCGCCACGGGGGACGGCGGCTCCTACAACGCCGACATCTCCGACAATGGTCGCTACGTCACCTTCGAGACCGACGCCACCTACCTCGGCGAGGGCATCGCCCTGGCGGACACCAACGGCGAGCGCGACATCATGCTGCGCCCGGTGGTCGACCCATCGGCAACCGACACCTTTACCTCGGCGTTCCGCATCTCGCTCACGTCCAACAACGAGCAGGCGGTGGGCGGCGGCTCATTCCGCCCGGCGATTTCGCGCTTTGGCAACCACATCGCCTTTGATTCGGAGGCGACCAACTTGATGACTGCCCACAACGGCGTCGGCCACATCTACGTGCGCGACCAACAAGTGCGGGAGGATGGAGAGCGCGGCCAGCCCTGTACGGTTCCGCTTTCGTTCAACGGCGCGGGGGAGCCCGGCAATGCCGACTCTCACAGCGCCTCGATCTCCGCCGACGGTCGCTTCGTCGCCTTCCAGTCTGAGGCAACCAATCTCGTCGAGGGCGACACCAACGGCGTCAGCGACATCTTCGTCGTGGATCGCGACGCGGATGGCGACTACAGCTTCTACGGCGACAGCCCCGGCGATATCGAGAACTGCGTGCCCGGCCCGCGCCGCCTCTTCCGCATCTCCATTGCCAGCGACGGCACGCAGGCCAACGGCGCATCGAGCGAGCCGGATATCTCCGGCAACGGCGACTTTGTCGCCTTCACCTCCGCCGCCACGAACGTGGTCGCGGACGACACGAACGGCATCGACGACGTCTTTGTCCACTACATCGGCTTTACGGGCGAGGTGCGCTTCCAACGGGAGTGGCGGGCGTACCTGCCGCTGATCCAGTAAGGACATTTCAGCAGGCGTATCGAAGACGCAAAGAGGCGATCCGTTGACGGATCACCTCTTTGCGTCTTGGCCTCTTTGCTTTTGGTCGAGGATCGTGACAATCACGACCCATACGCGAATGGGCGAGCTGCCTCGTCTGGGGCCGTGACGGTCACGGTAGACTACCTCCGCAATCGCCCCGCCTCGCGCTCGATCAAATCCACAATTGGCTCCTCGATGCGCGAGCCGTTGAGCCGGTTGATCTCCTGCACGCCCGTTGGGCTGGTCACGTTGATTTCGATCAGCCGCTGGCCGATCACGTCGAGGCCGACGAGGTAGAGGCCCTGCTCGCGCAGCCAGGGCTTGAGTTGCTCGCACATCGCGCGGTCAAAGTCGTCGAGGTTGGTCTGGTTGGCCGTGCCGCCCTGGGCAAAGTTGTTGATGTGCTCGCCCGCACCCGCTTTGCGCAAGACCGCGCCCAGCGGCTCGCCCTCCAGCACGATAATGCGCTTATCGCCGCCGCTGGTGGCGGGCAAAAACTCTTGGGCCACCACCTTGCGCGTGCCCGCCGCCGTCGCCATGCGCAGCAGCATCGAGCGGTTCAGGTCCTCCTCGCTCACGACCAGCACGCCCTCCCCGCCAAAGCCATCCAGCGGCTTGACCACCACGCGACCCACCTCGTGCATAAAGTCCCGAATCTCCTCCATCGAGGCGGTGATCACCGTGCGCGGCGTCAAGTCGGGGTAGAGCGTTGCCGCCAGCTTTTCGTTAAACGCGCGCACGGATACCGGGTTGTTCATCACAAACACCTTGTCCATCACCCGCTCCAGCAGCATCGTCACGTAGAGGTAGTCGGCGTCAAAGGGTGGGTCGGTGCGGATCAGCAACGCGTCGAAGTCGGTGGCCGGGCGGCGCACGCGCTCGACAATCTCGAAGGGTTGCACCGACTGATCGCTCACGGCGTCGAAAACGTTAACCTGCTCGCCGCGCAGCCACAGCGTCTCGTCGCGCCAGGTGAGGCCGCTCGGCAGCAGATGCACCACCTCGTGGCCGCGCCGCTGCATCTCCAACATCAGCGCATACGAGGTGTCCTTCTTGGGCTTGACGGTCGAGAGCGGGTCCATGATCACGCCAAATCGCATGGGCGGTTCCTTTCTTTTGGGCAGGATTTGGTTAGGATGGGTAGGTTATCATAGATTTAGGGGAAACAGAAGCGACTCCACGAGATTTAAAGATTGAAGATTTGGGTTGGGCATGTCGTCGTACAATCTCGAATCTCTAATCATTTGCACACACTACGAGCATTTTCATGCGCCAAATTCTTGGCCCCGTCGCCATTGCTTTGTTAATTGCCGCCGCCGCTGCGCTCTTCTTCTTTCGCGAGGAGATTGTCTTTGCTTGGCAAATTTTTCAGGTCAATCGCGTAGGCAACAGCTATTATGCCAACGCCGAAACGCTGACGCGCGACGTGGTCTACAGCGAAGACTTTGCCACGCGGCTGGACGTCCATCGGCCCGCCAGCGGCGACAATCACCCCGTTGTCATCTTCGTCCACGGTGGCGGCTGGAACGAGTACGACAAGCAGTTCTTCACGCCCGTCGGCATGATTTTAGCCGAGCGCAACATCGTCACCGTCGTCCCCGACTACACGCTTTACGCGGGCGACGGCGTGCGCGAGGGCGAGGCTGCCCCTGCTGATGATTCCGGCTACGGCATCTACGATCTCCAGGCGCGCGAAACCGCCGCCGCCATCGCCTGGACGCTGGAGAACATCGGCGAGTACGGCGGCGACCCGTCGCGCGTTGTCGTCAGCGGCCACAGCGCGGGCGGCCACCTCGCGGCGCTGGCGCTCTTCGATGAACGTTACCTCGCCGACCTCGGCCACGAGGCCACCAACGCCTGCGCCTTCCTCGGCCTCAGCGGCGTCTACGACATTGCGGCGCAGAAGCAGTTCAACAACGGCAAGGGCGAGGACATTCCGATCATGCGCGCTGTGATGGGCGGCGAGGATAACTTTGCCGCCGCGTCGCCGACGACTTACGCCCGGGCCAACTTGCCGCCCGTTACGCTGATCCACGGCGAGCGGGATGACGTCGTGCCCGCGTCGATCAGCGAACTGCTGCACGCCGAACTGCAAGCGGCGGGCGCCACCAGCGAGCTGGTGCTCTACCCGCAGAGCAATCACCAAGATTTCCTGCTTCAGGCGCTGACGGATGACGACGCGCCCATTTTGCAGGACATCCGGCGCGTGGTCGATAGCTGCGGGTGGTTGCTGGGCGCGTCGGGCCACTACATGCTTGCGAAGAGGAGTGCGCACGCCCACGTGCGCACGGGTCATACGCGGATTCAAAGCAAACTTAAGGAGCTAATTCGGCACGAGGTGTGCCCAATTCTGCCATCAAGACCACAGAGACGGGCGCATCTAGCTACCGAGCCTGTTCAGTGGAGCCAAGCTGTCCCGTCAGCCCGTCCGCACGAGGACGCGTTCACTCCTCGCTTGCGCTCTGCTCGATTAGAAAACGTACCCAATCTTTATTCATCAATCTTTATTCATTCCGGAGCTTTTATGTCCTACCCCTGGCAAGCCTACCTCGACCATCACCAAGATCAGTTCGTTGCCGAGCTGTTCGACTTCCTGCGCATCCCCTCCATCTCCAGCCTGCCCGAAAACGCGGACGACGTGCGCGAAGCGGGTCGCTGGGTAATGGCGCGGCTCAAAAAGGCTGGCATCGACCACGTCGAGATGATGGAGACGGGCGGCCACCCCGTGGTTTACGGCGAGTGGCTGGAAGCCGGTGATGACGCGCCGACAATCATGATCTACGGCCACTTTGACACCCAGCCCGTCGACCCCATCGAGCTGTGGGACCATCCCCCCTTTGAGCCAACGCTGATCGACGGGCGCGTTTACGCGCGCGGCGCGTCGGACGACAAGGGCAACATGCTCGTGCCGATTCTAGCCGCGGAGGCCATGCTGGAGACGACGGGCCGACTGCCGCTCAACGTCAAGTTTTTCTTCGAGGGGCAGGAGGAGATCGGCAGCCCACAGCTGCCCGATTTTGTCGAGCAGCACCGGGAGAAGTTCGCCTGCGACATGGTCGTCAGCGCTGATGGCGGGCAGCACGGCGAGGAGCAGCCGTCGCTGCTGGTGGGGCTCAAGGGGCTGGCGGCGGTGCAGGTGGATATCGTCGGCCCGGACCGCGACCTGCATTCGGGGATGTACGGCGGCGCGGTGCAAAACCCCATCCACGCCCTGGTGCACATCCTCTCGACCCTGCGCGGCGCGGACGGCAAGATTCTCGTCGAGGGCTTCTACGACAGCGTCGTCGACCTCAGCGACGACGACCGCGAGCGCATCGCCGCCGTCCCCTTTGATCAGGATGAGTACATCGCCGACCTCAGCGTCGACGACGTCTTTGGCGAGCCGGGCTACAGCACGCGCGAACGGGCCTGGGCGCGCCCCACGCTCGAAATCAACGGCCTCGGCGGCGGCTTCCAGGGCAGCGGCGTCAAGACGGTGCTGCCGAGCCAGGCACACGCCAAGATTACCTGTCGCCTCGTCGCCGATCAGGAGCCGCAGCGCATTGTCGAATTGCTTACCGCGCACATCGAGCAGCACGCGCTGCCGGGCGTGCGCGTCACCGTGACGCCCGGCAACAGCAGCGCCGAGCCCTACCTCATGCCCGCCGACCACCCCGGCAACGAGGCGGCGCGCACCGTGCACCAGGAGCTGTACGGCAAGGAGCCGTATTATGTGCGCTCCGGCGGCAGCATCCCCTTTTGCAGCTTGTTCAAAAACAAGCTCGGCGTTTACACCGTCAACTTTGGCTTTGGCCTGGAGGACGAGCGCCAGCACTCGCCCAACGAGTTTTTTCGATTGAGCAGCTTCGCGCGCGGGCAAACGGGGTACTGCCTGCTGCTGGA
Organism: Caldilineaceae bacterium; assembly: GCA_965213535.1. Lineage (GTDB taxonomy): Bacteria > Chloroflexota > Anaerolineae > Caldilineales > Caldilineaceae > JBCCFC01. The sequence goes on along the minus strand of OZ243888.1, from coordinate 1,491,877 downwards.
GGAGCTGGCCAAGCTGTAGGGTGCAGCGCTGCTTCGCCCTGGTTGGAGCGCGTGATTTGTTGTGCTAGATTTTTATTGTGCTAGAATCCCCCCATTCACCTTTGCGCTTGTTTTCAGAAGAATCTTGCCATGTCGCAGACAATCACGCTCGACCTCCCCGATGAGACGCTACAGCGCTACCAGCGCGGCGCCGCCGCCGTCCAAAAATCTACAGCGGAATTTATCGCAGATCGCTTAACGGAATCAGCGCCGCTTGGTGCAGAGCACTTGTCGCTTGCGGAACAAAATGCGCTCGCTTCGACGGAGTTGGTGGATAGCGACCACTTGCGCCAAATCGCATAGAGTCAGCTATCAAACCGACATCAGAATTTGTACAATGACCTATTGGAGAAAAATGAAGCGGGCACAGTAACGCAGGACGAAATCGCGACGCTGCAGGCGCTAGGAGATGAAGCTCGCCGCCTAACCTTGAAAAAGGCGCACGCCTACATGCTGCTTAAATGGAGGGGAGAGGAAATCCCATCGCTTGAGACATTGCAGCCAGCGGCATGAGCCGGACATATGTTCCGCAAACCCTGCGTCGACAGGTGGTAGCGGAGGCGCGGGGACGCTGTGCTTACCGCCATACACTGGTAGCTATTACGGGCGCTCGCTTTGTCATCGATCACATTGTTCCCGAAGGAGCGGGCGGCTTAACTCAATACGAGAATCTCTGTCTCGCCCGCCATGCCTGCAATGAATTTAAGGGAGCGCGGATTGAAGCAGCCGATCCGCTGACGGGCGAACTATCTCGACTGTTTCATTTCCGACAGCATCGCTGGCGCGACCATTTCCTTTGGAACCGTAACGGGGTTCACATCTTTGGCACAACCCCAGTTGGCCGAGCCACGGTCGATGCGCTGCGCATGAATCACGCCGACATTGTCGCGGCACGCCAACGCTGGGTGAGTGTCGGCTGGCGGATGCCAGCCGAGGACTTTTAACCCCATCCGATTAGGAAATTGCCATGGCCCGCCTTCTTGTCTTCGACGTTAACGAAACGCTGCTCGACCTGCGTGCGCTGGATCCGCACTTTGCCCGCATCTTTGGCGATGCTGCCGTGCGCCAGCGCTGGTTTCAACAGGTGCTGCAGTCCGCCCTCGTGGCGACCATCACCGGGCCGTACCGCAACTTTGGCGAAATCGCGGGCATGGCGCTGGAGATGACGGGCGCGCGCGAGGGCGTCGACGTTGCGGACGAGGAGCGCAGCGCCGTGTTGGGCGCGGTGCGCGCGCTGCCGCCCCACGACGACGTTGTGCCCAGCCTGAAAAAACTGCGCGACGGCGGGCTGCGGATGATTACGCTGACCAATTCGCCGCCCGCCGTAGTGGAAGCGCAGTTGGCGAATGCTGGTCTCACCGATTTTTTCGAGCAGGCGCTGTCGGTGGATGCGGTGCAGAAGTTCAAGCCCGCGCGCGAGGTCTACCAGTACGCGGCGCAGCAGATGGGCGTTGAGCTGGGCGAGATGCGCCTGGTTGCCGCCCACGACTGGGACATTATCGGCGCGCTTAATGCAGGTATGGCGGGCGCACTGATTACCCGACCAGGCGTTGTGATGGCGTCCAGCGCCCCGCAGCCGGACATTGTAGGGCCAGATTTACACAGCGTGGCGGAGCAGATTTTGGCGATGGAGCGGGCGTAGGCGCGGGGAGTGGGAAACTGAAGTAGGCGGGTCATCCGGGCGGGGAAATAAGAAAGCGTGCCTTCTTATTTCCCCGCCCGGACTTTGCGTTTACCCCGAGAGCAAGCTTGATTTTCTGATTACTCGGTTGGCGCAATCTCTTCGGAGACCTCGACGCCCTGCTCGCTAAAGAAACGGGCGGCCCCGGCGTGCAGCGGCACGGGGATGCCGCCAACGCCTGTCTCGACGCTCATTTTGGCGGCGGCGGGATGGGCGGCGCGCATCTCCTCCAGGCCAGCCTCGGAGAAGACGGCGCCAAAGGCGAGGCGCAGGGTTTCGCCGCTCGCGACGGCTTCATCGGCCTCTTCCGCCTCGACCTCTCCCGCGGCAGTGTTTTCTACCGTGGTGTTTTCTACCGTGGTGTTTTCTACCGTGGTGTTTTCTACCGTGGTGTTTTCTGTCGTGGTGTTTTCTGCCATTGGAATCCCCGTTGCGTTGACAGCAGCGCTCGTCTGTGATAATTTCATCCCAACCAAATATAAAGACCGCTACCGCGCCGCGAGAGAGCCTCCCTGCGACGCATATCTCCCAAATGAGCAGAGCAAATTTGTGGTAGATGTGCAGAACAGAATGGAGCGCCGAAGGGGCAAGTCGCTCGGACAGCCACAGCCGAGCGGCCACACTCTCAGGCAAATGGATCGCCGCGCGACGGTCGCTCTGGAAAGCGCGTTGGCTCCTCGCCAGCGCCACCCACGGTGCAATCGCCGCCCCCGCTTGATCTTCCCCCAGGCGGCGAGAATCTCTCAGGTTTCCGACAGAGTTTACGGGCGCCCATTCGGGTTGCCCGTTTTTTGCGTGGCTGAACATTTGACTATTTGAAACGCGAGAGGTTGTCTCGTTGATGGCATTCAAGGTTGCTCAGTCGACTCACGCTTCAAAATTTGACGAGCCCTCACGCATCACGCATCAACTATTCACGAGATCGAACCAAGAAAATCACCATCCCATGACTCTCACCACCCGCCTCCACGCCTGGCACGTCGACCACGGCGCGCGCATGGTTCCCTTTGCAGGCTATGAAATGCCCGTCTTCTACTCCACCGGCGCGATTCAGGAGCACCACCTCGTGCGCCAGTCCGCCGGTCTGTTTGACATTGACCACATGGGCCAAGTCGAGGTGCGCGGCGACCAAGCCGAGGCCTATCTCAAGCGGCTGCTCACGTGGGACGTATCGCAGATGGCGACGCACGAGGCGCACTACGCGCTGATGTGTGCGGAGGACGGCGGCGTGATCGATGACGTCTTCGTCTACCGCCTGCCCGACCGCTGGCTTGTCGTGATTAACGCGGCCAACCGCCTAAAAGATGTGGGGTGGATGCAGCAAGTCGCGGGTGACTTTGCGGTACGCGTCGACGACGTTTCCGATGCGACGTATATGATTGCGCTGCAGGGGCCGCGCGCGATTGAGCTGCTGCAACACGTAACCGACGCGGATGTCGCAGACACGGCGAGATTTTCCGCGCTGCAAGGCAAAATCGCGGGTATTGACGCACTGATCGGGCGCACGGGCTACACGGGCGAGGATGGCGTCGAGCTGTTTTTTGCGGACGAAGCGGCGGTAGAGCTGTGGGAATCGCTGCTGGCGGCAGGCGAGCAGCACGACATTGCCGTCGCGCCGATTGGCTTGGCCGCCCGCGACAGCCTGCGCTTCGAGCCTGGGTTCGCGCTCTACGGCCACGAAGTCGACGCCGAGACGACGCCGCTGGAGGCAAAGCTAAGCTGGGTCTGCTCGTTCGACAGCGACTTCATCGGGCGCGACGCGCTGCTGGCGCAAAAGGAAGCGGGCGTGCGCAAAACGCTCGTCAGCTTCGAGCTGACCGAGCGCGGCGTGCCGCGTGAAGGCTATCCCGTAGTGGTCGATGGCGAGGAGGTCGGCCAAGTTGTGACGGGTATGTTTGCGCCGACGGTGGAGAAATACTGCGGCAACGCCTTTGTCGCGCCAGAATATGCGAAAGTTGGGACGCCGCTAGGCGTAATTATTCGTGGCAAATCGAAAGCGGCGAAAGTTAGCAAGCGGCCATTTTATCGCCCCAGTTATCGGAATTAAACCAGTAAATCTGCGCCACGAATTGCACGGATTACACGAATAAAAGTCCGTACTGCAACAATTCGTGTAATTCGTGGCTAAACTCTGAGGAGAATTACCATGAATCTAGAGCCCAACGCCCGCTACGCCACCACCCACGAATGGGCGCGGCCCGACGGCGACGTCTACACCGTCGGCATTACCGACCACGCACAGGACGAGCTGAGCGACGTGGTCTACGTCGAGCTGCCGGAGGTCGGCGCGATGATGCAGAAGGGCGATATCTTTGGCGTCGTCGAATCGGTCAAGGCGGCGAGCGATTTGTACATGCCGGTCAGCGGCGAGATCGTCGAGATCAACGAGCGGCTGGTCGACGAGCCGGAGCTGATCAACGACGCGGCCTTTGGCGACGGCTGGATCATCAAGATTGGCGGCGTGGAAGAGAGCGAGTGGGAGGAGTTGATGGATGGGAAAGAGTATGAGGCGGCGGTGGAGAACGAGTAGAGTTGTTAATGGTTAACGGTGGATTGTTAATAGTTAATGGGTTCACCCGTTGGCTGTTGCGACTGAATTTCACGAAGCAGCGGGAGCTTTTGTGACCCAATCGACTCAAACTCGCAGCGTGGCGGACGTTCGCGCGTTCGTGGCCGAGCTTGTCACGCCGATCGATCCGTGGGTCTTTGCGGGCTTTGGCTCGCCGACTCAGAAGCGGCTGCTGGATGCGCCGGACGACGAAGAGCGGATCATTCGCGAGTGGCTGTCGCAGAGCGACCGCGAGCAGCTGCTTGACGCGCTGATGGAGCTGGCGGGCGATCCGGCGTTGACCCAATCGTATGTCGGCATTGAGGAAAGTCGCCGCGAGGGCTGGCTCTTTGTGCTGGCTGACTTGATTTACCGACTTTGCGCGGACGATGAGGCTGAGCTTCGTCGCATCGTTGCCGCGCTGCGCGAGCGCAACGTCTCCAAACAGCGAGAGATTGCCGACAACTTGGCGTTGTGGGCAGAAGAAGAATTTGAGCATAGAGAAACGTAAACCCAATATGTCTACACCAACCAAATCGAACAGCACAAACGACTACACCAACGGTCACCACCTACCCATTCCCCCCACCTTCGACGCCGAACTCTTCGCACCGCTCGATACCTTTCCTCGCCGCCACATTGGCCCGACCGACCTTGACGTTGAGCGCATGGTCGAGGTCATCGGCGCGGATTCGCTGGAGGCGCTGATCGATGAAACCGTGCCGGATGCGATTCGCATGGAGAAGCCGCTCGATCTGCCAGGGGCACGCAGCGAATCGCAGGCGCTGGCGGACTTGCGGGCGCTGGCAAGCGAGAACGAGGTGTTCCGCTCGTTTATCGGCATGGGCTACTACGATACGATTACGCCGCCGGTGATTTTGCGCAACATCATGGAGAATCCGGGCTGGTACACGCAGTACACGCCCTACCAGGCCGAGATCGCGCAGGGGCGGCTGGAGGCGCTGCTCAATTTCCAGACGCTGGTTAGCGACTTGACGGGGCTGTCCATTGCCAACGCCTCGCTGCTCGACGAGGCAACCGCCGCCGCCGAGGCGATGACGCTCTGCAAGCGGGCGCAGAAGCGCTCGTCCACGGCCAACACGTTTTTCGTCGATGCCGCCTGCCACCCGCAGACGGTTGACGTGGTGCGCACGCGCGCCGAGCCGATGGGCTATGAGGTGGTTGTCGATGATGCCGCGAGCTTTACGTTTGACGATTCGGTCTTCGGCGCGCTCGTGCAGTATCCGGACACCAACGGCTCCATCCGCGACTACGCCGACTTCTGCGAGCAGGCGCACGCACACGATGCGCTGGTCGTGGTGGCGACGGATTTGCTGGCGTTGACGCTGCTGCGCGCGCCCGGCGAATTTGGCGCGGACGTGGCGATTGGCAACAGCCAGCGCTTTGGCGTGCCGCTGGGCTACGGCGGCCCGCACGCCGCCTTTATGGCCGTGCGCGACTCGCAGCAGCGGCTGCTCCCCGGTCGCCTCGTGGGCGTGAGCCAGGACGCAACGGGCGCGCCCGCGCTGCGGCTGGCCCTGCAAACCCGCGAGCAGCACATCCGCCGCGACCGCGCCACCAGCAACATCTGCACGGCGCAGGTGCTGCTCGCCATCATGGCCTCGATGTATGCCGTCTACCACGGGCCGGACGGTCTGCGCCGCATTGCCGAGCGTACACATGAATTGACGAGGCTGCTCGCGGGCGGGCTTGAGTCATTCGGCTATTCGCTACACGAATCGAGCGATTTCTTTGACACGATCAAAATCATTGATGGGCCAAAGTCACAGGATGAGCTAATTGACGCCGCCGAGGCCCAGCAAATCAACCTGCGCCGGTATGAAGATGGCAACGTTGGCATTGCGCTGGATGAGGCGACGACTGCGGAAGAGATTCAGGCCCTGCTGGGGGTTTTTGGTGTTGAGAGAGAGGCGTGGAGAAGCGAGTATTTAACGGAAAACAAAAAACGGAAAACGGAAAACGGAAAACGGCGTAGCAGCGACTTTCTCACGCACCCGGTCTTTAACAGCTACCACTCGGAAACCGAGATGTTGCGCTACATCAAGCGGCTCGAAGCGCGCGACCTCTCGCTGGCGCATTCGATGATTCCGCTGGGCTCGTGCACGATGAAGCTCAACGCCACCACGGAGATGATCCCGGTGACGTGGCCGGAGTTTGGCGGGCTGCACCCCTTTGCGCCCGTCGAGCAGGCGCGGGGCTACGCGAAGCTCTTTGGTGATTTGGAGGCGTGGCTGGCGGAGATTACGGGCTTTGCGGCGGTGTCGCTTCAGCCCAACGCGGGATCGCAGGGCGAGTACGCGGGGCTGCTCACGATTCGCGCCTACCACCGGGCCCGTCAAAAAAATGAGGGCAACACCGAGCGCACCGTCTGCCTGATTCCGGAATCGGCCCACGGCACGAATCCCGCCAGCGCCAGCATGGCCGGCATGGAGGTCGTGGTCGTCAAATGTGATAGCGACGGCAACATCGACGTCGATGATTTGCGCGCCAAGGCGGACAAGCACGCCGACAATCTCGCGGCGCTGATGGTCACCTACCCCTCAACCCACGGCGTCTTCGAGGTCGGCATCCGCGAAGTCTGCAAGATCATCCACGAACGCGGCGGTCAGGTCTACCTGGACGGCGCGAACATGAATGCGCTGGTCGGCCTCTGCCGACCCGGCGATTTTGGGGCGGACGTCTGCCACCTCAATTTGCACAAGACCTTCTGCATTCCGCACGGCGGCGGCGGGCCGGGCATGGGGCCAATCGGCGTCGCCGCGCACCTGGCTGACTTTCTGCCGGGGCACGAAGTCGTCGACAACGGGGGACGCGAAGGGGCCGTGAGCGCCGCGCCCTGGGGCAGCCCGTCGATTCTGCCGATTTCCTACGCCTACATTGCCATGATGGGCGCGCCGGGGCTGACGCAGGCCACCCAGGTCGCCATTCTCAACGCCAACTACGTTGCCACTCGGCTGGCCGAGCACTACCCGGTGCTCTACACGGGCCGCACGGGGCGCGTGGCCCACGAGTGTATTTTGGACGTGCGGCCGCTCAAGGCGTGGGGCATCGAGGTCGAGGATGTGGCCAAGCGGCTGATCGACTACGGCTTCCACGCGCCGACGATGTCGTGGCCGGTGGCGGGCACGCTGATGATCGAGCCGACCGAGAGCGAATCGCTGGCCGAGCTGGATCGCTTCTGCGAGGCCATGATCGCGATCCGCGACGAGGTGCGCGCCATCGAGCGCGGCGAAATCGCCGCCGCCGCCAGCCCGCTCAAGCACGCCCCCCACACCGCCGCCATCGCGACCGGCGACGCGTGGGATCGCGCCTACTCGCGCCAGCAGGCCGCCTACCCGCTCGAGTGGGTGCGCGAGCGGAAGTTTTGGCCCTATGTGGGGCGGATCGATAACGTGTATGGGGATCGAAATTTATTTTGCACGTGCGTGCCGGTGGAGGAGTAGGCGTAGGAGGTTTGGACGCGGAGGTATGCGGAGGCACGCGGATCAGAAAGTATCGGGCGTAGCTTGCACGGCGCGCCGTGCAAGCTACGCCCGATACTTTCGTTTTGAATCCAAAAGGAATTTTACTGTCGGAGAGAATTTACTACATAGAAGTCATAGACTCGCGCCAAAATCGCGAGGCCGAAACCCCTCGTCGTTCAAAATCTTCACCATCTCCGTCCCCGACACGCTCACCACAAACAGGCCGCGTCGATAGGCGTATTTGGCTACATCCGGCGGAATATCCAGCCCGGCCACGGCTCCATAGACGCGCATGTCGCGGTAGAGCGGGAAGAATTGGGTAAAGAGGGCAAGGTCGTCGAGGAAGTCGTTGATGTCATCAACCGAGAGCGTCGTTTTTACCTCGACGGGAATCACTTCCGTTTGGTCTTCCAGGATGATGTCGATTTCCATCGTCTGGCCATCAATCTGCACAGTAGCGCGCTGGTACAGCCGCCGCACATCGTGGCCGCGCTGCCGGAAGAGCTGGAGCACGCCGGGTTGAACAAGCGCTTCAACCAACTTCCCCCACTGATTGGTGAATAGACCTTCCAGTCTATTGAGATTTGCGGCTGTTTCTGCGAACCGCTGGTCTAATCGCGCGTCTGTCTCCTTAAATAGCTGCCAGACTTCCGCAATCGCCTCTTGCGTTGTTTGTTCTACCATAGTATACCCCTCTTACTTCTAATTTTCGTGTTAAATTTGTCAACAGTTTAACATAATAGCCGGTCGAACTCAAGCTCTATTTGTTGTAGAAAGATAGGTTTCTGTCAACGCGCTGGCCTTTGCTTTCCTCGGCAGTCCCACCCATTTCTCGCCCCAATTTCGTCGAAGCGTTGCCCGCCTGCTATAATTGGGTATTGGAATGTTGCTTATTGCTTATTGCTTACTGCTTATTGCTGGTCGGTGGACTTTGATTGCAGCAGAGTCAATGACCCAAATGTAAATCGACGAGCAAGCAATACGCAATAGGCAGCAAGCACTACGAACGGAGTTCATTTTGTTACGACGATTATTTGGCCGCCAGGAACAGAAGAGCGAGGACGAGGTCAAGCTGGAGGAGAGCTTGCAGAAGTCCCGTTCGGGCTTTATGGGCCGCATCGGCACGATTTTTCAGGAAAACGAAATCACCGACGAGCTGTGGGAGGAGTTGGAGGAGGCGCTGATCATCGGCGATGTGGGCATGGCCACGGCGCTGGAGCTGGTGGAGGCGACGCGCGCGCGCGTGCAGCGCGAGAACATCAAGGCCACCAGCGACGCTTACCTCGTGCTCAAGCAGGAGATGGTCAAGCGGCTGGAAGCGGAGGAGCCGCTGCACATCGACGAGGCGCGGCTGCTGACGGTGGTGCTGGTGGTGGGCGTCAACGGCGCGGGCAAGACGACGACGATTGGCAAGATGGCGCACTGGTACAAAGATCGCGGGCGCAAAGTGGTGGTTGGCGCGGCGGATACCTTTCGCGCCGCCGCCATCGACCAGCTCCAGGAGTGGGGTCGTCGCGCCGACGTGGAGGTAATCGCTCAAGCGCCCGGCTCGGACCCGGCGGCGGTCGTCTTCGACGCGATTCGCGCCAGCCAGGAAAGCCGCAAAGCCGACCTGCTGATCGTCGACACGGCGGGTCGGCTCCAGACCAAATTTAACCTGATGCAGGAGCTGGAGAAGCTGCGGAGGGTGGCGGGCAAGCAGGTGCACCGCGCGCCCCACGAAACGCTGATGGTGCTCGATGCCTCCACCGGGCAGAACGCCATTTCGCAGGCCAAGAAATTCCAGGAGGCCGCGGGCGTCACCGGCATTGTGCTGACGAAGCTGGACGGCACGGCCAAGGGCGGCTCGGTGCTCAGCATTCAGAAGGAGCTGGGCGTGCCCGTTCGCTTTGTGGGCACGGGCGAGAAGATCGACGACTTTGCGGAATTCGATGCGGTGGCCTTTGTAGAAGGCTTGTTGGGAGAATAATCATGATTCAAGCATTTGAAGGCGTGGTCAAGAATGGTCGGGTGCAGGTCGACGGGGTCGAGCTGCCGGAGAACGCGCGGGTGTATGTGGTGCTGCCCGAAACGAAGGGCATCGCGCACGTCTACAGTCCGCGCCTGGTCAATCGAGCCGACGCAGCACGCTTCGAAATGGAAGTCACCGAAATAACGCCCGAGGATCCGATGTATGGCAAAGTATGACGATTCATTTTCGGATATACCGGCGCCATTCGCCAGTGTCGCCGTTCGCGACTACATAAGCGGCGACACGGTCTCTGATGTTCCTTTGTTGATTGATACGGGCGCAGATGTCACAATTCTGCCTCGGTCACACATCGAAAAATTCAACATTGAGCTTCTGACGGTCGGCTTCATGGAAACGGAATCATATGGTGGCACGCAGATTACTTCACCAGTTGTACGTGTTCAGATGCTCTTTCTGAACAAAAAATTTGGTGGAGAATTCATGTTGACGGACAACTCGTGGGGCATCCTGGGCCGAAATATATTGAACCAGGTCGTCCTGCTTTTCAATGGGCCAGCAAGAAGCTGGCAAGAAGTGAAATCAGGTAGAACGCAATGAACGAATTAGAAACACGACTCAACCAACTTGTCGAGCGCATTGATGCCATTCGGGGGCGGCTTTGACTTGGCGGCGAAGGAAACGGAAATGACGGCGATCGAGCAGGAGTCGCTCGCGCCGGGCTTTTGGGATGATCAGCAGACGGCGCAGCGCAAAATGCAGCAGATGAGCGACCTGCGCACGCTGGTCGATGCGTGGAACGCGCTGCAGCGCCGCGCCGCGGACGGCGTCGAGCTGCTCGAAATGGCCGATGGCGATCCGGAGATGCTCGCCGAGCTGGAAGGGGAGGCGGACGCGCTGGTCGCCGAGCTGGAGCAGCGCGAGTTCGATTTGGCGCTGAGCGGCGAGCACGACAAGGACGCCGCGATCTTTAGCATCCACGCGGGCGCGGGCGGCACGGAGGCACAAGATTGGGCGCAGATGATGCTGCGCATGTATCTGCGCTGGGCCGAGCAGCACCACTACAAAACCACCGTCACCGACATGACGGAGGGCGAGGAGGCGGGCGTCAAGAGCGTCACCGTCGAGGTTGATGGCGACTACGCCTACGGGCGGCTCAAGGCCGAGAAGGGGACGCACCGGCTGGTGCGCATCAGCCCCTTTGATTCGGGCAACCGCCGCCACACCAGCTTTGCCAAGGTCGAGGTGCTGCCCGCGCTGGACGAGGATATCGACATTGAGATCGATCCCAACGAGATCGAGATGGACGTTTTCCTAAGCGGCGGCGCGGGCGGGCAGAGCGTACAGAAAAACGCCACCGCCGTGCGCCTGCGCCACCTGCCCACCGGCATCGTCGTGACCTGCCAGAACGAGCGCAGCCAGCTCCAGAATCGCGAGAGCGCGCTCAAGGTGCTGCGCGGCAAGCTCTATGAAATCGAGCAGGCCAGGCTCGACGCCGAAAAGGCCGCGCTCAAGGGCGAAAACGTGCAGGCCGACTTTGGCTCGCAGATTCGCAACTACGTGCTGCACCCGTATCAGATGGTCAAAGATTTGCGCACCGATGTCGAGACGGGGAACACGGGCGCCGTGCTCGATGGCGAGCTGGACCCGTTTATCGAGGCGTGGCTAAAGCAGCAGGTGGGGGTGTAGGAGAGCTGTCATGGATGGGGAGTGGATTGAACGGATTAAAGACGAACAATCCGCTCTCACGAATCCGTTGACAGCTCACCGACTACCCTTGATCAACCTGTGCCGGAGTCTACGCGGCGGATGTACTTCGGATGGTGGGTCGATCGGTTGTATTCGGGATGGTCGGTGGTGGATGACAGTCGATGAGTGAACGGTTTAATAATGTGAGAACATTTGTCCAGATTTTCGTCGTTTGTCGAGCAACAAAAGATGTTGTATCTTAACGGCTCAGAGATCGCTTTAAGGTAAGATAGCAAAGTCATTCATTCTGGCGCGGGCAAAAGTACTTATCTGTAAGGGGAAAACATGTCGCAACAATTGAAAATACCAGGGGTAAGACTTACTTTATCAGTTTTAGTTTATCAGGCTGGCAAAATACTGAGTCCTGGCTCAACACAGTTTTTAATAGACAAATTCTCGGACTACTTAGCAAATTCGGGGTATGAGGCAGCAAGCGACCTACTCATGCTCCAACATACCGATCACCACATAGCGCAGGCCCTGGACAAAGCCCAGTCGCTGTTTGAACAAAGTCTCAAAACAGAAGAATTCCCCCATCTTCGAGGCATAGAGACTATGCCTATTAAGGGTGTACCAGATCTCGAACAGGCAATTTCTCAACTCTCCGCAAATTTAACAAGCGACTCTTTACGACTCGCAATAAGACAGGTGTTCGATAACTATTATGGCTCTGTATTATCGTCATCTCACATTGACGAAGCTACTGTACTATACGAAAAGTGTTTAGATAAAGCACTTGCGACAAATCAGCAATTAATGCAAACACTTTACCGACAACAGTATGAATTCAGAGAAGAGTCGAAACGTTCTTTTGAACATATTAGTAATCGGATTGAAAACATAGATAATCGGCTCGAAAAATTCCACACCAACAATCAAAAATTCCGACCGTCTCCTAAGCCACAAAACTACATATTTTCTAAAGAGTACAGCACGTTAATTGGTCGCAACGAATTAGTGCATTCTTTGTGTCAATTCGTTCGTCAAGATGAGTCTCTACATGGGCGCGTTGCTGTAATATATGGGCCTTCTGGTATTGGTAAAACCTCCATAGCAACTGAAGTTGCTGGTATCATTAAAGACGAAAAATCACCTGAAGGCAGCAGCAGAACCGTCGTGTCTCTATCAACACATGAATCAGTAAGTGATCCAGCAGAAGTGCTTGATGACCTGATTGTCCGTTTATCCATCATACTTGGAGGCGGAGGCGAGACTGATACACCTAAGCATCAAATAGAACATGTAAGGCTTCAACTAGAGAAAAATAGGGTTTTGATAATTATTGATGATTTTCGTGATGAAGTTGCTAGTGAAGTAATGCGTTTTCTTAACGACATACCTAATCACACAAAAGTAATTCTTACAAGAAACCAGCCCCTGCTACACTCCTCATACATTTACTCAGTCCCAGTTGAGGGACTAAATAAACACTTTGTAAAACCCTTTCTTGCCAATCGATGCCACGTTGATGATATTACAGAAGATCAAATCATTGAAATTCACGAAAACACAGGGGGCAACCCCAGCGCATTGGTAGAATTTGCTAGGTTAATAGAGCAAGATGGTATCAATAGGGCAGTTAAACAACTTCCAAACATGATGAGTGCTCCAGGAAGTCGAGCCGCGGACAAGCTCATCGGGAGTACACTTCGACGACTCCCCTCCGATTTGATGCGATCATTACTTAAAGCTCAAGCAATATTCAGATATACAGCTCGCCCTGCTGCTTTGTTCTATATGGCAGAGCAACATAACAAAGACATTACCTTTAGCGAAGTAGAAAACGCTTTAACAGAACTTTGCCGCAGAGGCCTTCTCATTCAAGAGGAAAACACCTATCGTATAGCAATGAGTCATGTTCGACGTTACCTTCGTCAAACAATGAGACAAGAAAGTGAATTAGATGTTTGGAGAAACCGCTGGGTGGATTACTACTGTGAAGTTAGGGAACGAAAACAGGATTTAAACGACGAAGCTGGTTGGACCATATATTCAGATTACCGGATGGAAAGTTACTTGCAAGAGATGTTCACAGACCAAAGTGAAGCAGGAACAATCATAGATATTTTACGCTTCTGTTTATCAGACAAACGATCTTTTCAGTATTGGGGCAAAGCCGCAAAAATTTTAGACGGTTTTCGAGCGGTTCTTTTTGCGGCGGGTTATTGGCAAAAACGGATTGAATTTTGTCTACAGATAATCGATCATGCCGAAGAATTAAATAACATGAGCACAGTTGCACAGTGTAAGCGGTTGCTAGCTTGGATATATTGTTTTCGGGATGAATATGCACAAGCCATCGATACTGCTAAAGAATCGTTAAGGATAGCTGATGATGGAATGAGTTTGGATTCCATTCCAAAAGAAGCGTCAATAACTCATGCTCAAACATACTACAAATCTCTCGTGACGCTTGGGCAAGTAGCGCTGCGTAAAGGACAAGAAGACGCAATTAATGGTCAAGTTGAACGACGAGCTGGTGATCCTCAAGATGCTCTTTATTTTTTTCGACGTGCTAAAGAGCAATTTGAACAGGCTAGAATTTATCTATCAGAGGCTCGCGGATTCATTCGAGCCAAGTACCCTAGGGAGCAGCTTATCGTAGATTTTTACTTGGCTGAGGTTGATTATTATGATAGGCACTCAATTGAAATACAGGAGGAAAGGCTTCAGGCTCAGTTAACGATACAAGTCCTAGAGGAATCAAGACTCAAATTCGAAGAACTTCTCACGCGCGCCGAAGTGCATGGAGACATAAGTGAGAGAGAAAGAACTCACGTACGACTGGCGGCATACTGCAATTACTATTTAGGAAAAATAAATCGCCGCATCGCCATTCAAAGTTCAGAAAGCGAGCGCGGTGTTGACTCTATGACTTTTGCAGAATTTCATTTCAATGAATGTGAATCGATAGCTTCTAAATACAAAGATCGCGTTCTTAGTGCGCGATTACGATTTGCGATTGGTCAGTGGCATGAAAGCGGCTCAAAATATTTCAAGTTGATCCAATTTGATCAACTTCAACCTACCATAGGAAAAGCTAGAGAGAATGTAGATAAAGCTATTACAGAGCTTGATGATTTTGGTATGGATCTAGAAAGCAGAGATGCCCTCGCCTTTCTTACTCAAAGGTTAAGGCAATAGAATTATGGAAAAAGTAGAGCAATATCGCCAACTGCTTCAGAGTACCCTGACCGAATACGGTGAGTACCTGAACAATTCGCACGAAGGCGAAACCGAGATTCAAACCATTTTCGATACCGTCCGCGATCATTACCAGTTGATGCTGGTTGGCTTCCGTGGGGACAAACGACAATACGGCAGCCTCTTTCACGCCGACATCAAAAATGGCAAAATCTGGCTTCAGCACGACAGCACCGATTTGGGCATTGGAGAGGAACTACTCAACCGAGGCGTAAAGAAAGAAGATATTGTCCTCGGTTACCATACGCCATTCATGCGCAAATTTTCCGATTTTGCCGTGGCCTAGCACTTTGAGCACGCGCGAAAATTGATTCACTTGCCCATCCGTGCTACAATCCTTCCCTCCTGGGGAGGTCGCATAGTCTGGCCGAGTGCGCGCGTCTCGAAAACGCGTAGGGTTCATAGCCCTCGAGGGTTCAAATCCCTCCCTCCCCGCTGATGCCAAACAAAAAGCCCGCAAGCGCAACGCTTGCGGGCTTTTTGTTTGGCATCAGCGGGATTCGGATTTAGGATTGCGGAATGGTTTCCCGAATCCCCAGCGTCTCCGGACAAGGCATTCTTCGCCAAGCCACGGCCCTCGCGCTGCTGCTCGCGCTCGCCCTCGCGCTGGCGACGGGGCCGCTGCGGCTGCTGCTGCCCGCCGTGGCGGCGACGGCGGGTGGGCTCATCCTGCTGCGCTGGCCGTGGCTGGTGTGGCCGCTGATCGGCGTGGCGCTGCCGGTGAGCAGCGGCGTGCGCATCGGGCCGCTGACGGCGACGGAGGGGCTGCTGGCGGGAGCGCTCGCGCTGTGGCTGGTGGATGGGGTGCGCCAGCAGAAGTTGCGGCTGGCGTGGCGACCGCGCCCCGTGCTGCTGGCGCTGGCGCTCTATCTGGCGGCGCAGGGGCTGTCGCTGCTGCGCGCGCCAAATTTGGGCGAGGGCGTGGCCGAGATGGTAAAATGGGCGGAATTTGGGCTCGTGCTGCTGGTCGTGCCGCAGATGGTGAAGCGCGAGCAGGCACGCTGGCTGGTTGCGGGGCTGCTGCTGGGCGGGGTCGCGCAGGCGCTGCTGGGGATTTACCAGTTTATCTTTCGCATCGGCCCACCCTGGTTTCTAATTCTGGGCCGCTTTATGCGCGCGAGCGGCACGTTTGACCAGCCCAATCCCTACGCGGGCTATTTGGGGCTGACCCTGCCGGTGGCGGTGAGTTTGAGCCTGTGGGCGCTGGGCAGGTGGCGGGATGAGTCTGCGCGACCCCATCCCCAAACCCCTTCCCCTCTAGAGGGGAAGGGGCTTCACCTCTCTCGTAGTCAACGAGGTATCGCTGAGGGGATGGGGTTCCCGCTCGACCTGCTCTTTTACGCTGGCGCGACCGCCGCCATCGGCGTCGCCCTCTTGGCAAGCTGGAGCCGGGGCGGCTGGCTGGGCGCGCTGGCGGGCGTCGGCGTGGTGGTGGCCTTGCGCACGCGGGGGACGGTTGCGCTGGCGGTGGTAGGGGTGGCGCTGGGGCTGGCGGCGAGCGGGCCGCTGGCTGCCGTTGTGCCCGCGCCCGTGGCCGAGCGCTTTGCCGATCTGCCCGAATTTGTCGGCGTCAGCAGCGACCCGGTCGTGCAGCAGATTGGCATCTTTCGCCAGCCGGTGACGGACGCCAACTTTGCCGTGCTCGAGCGGCTGGCGCACTGGGAAGCGGCGCGTCGCATGTGGGTGCAAGCGCCGTGGCTGGGGATCGGCACGGGCAACTACGCCGTCGTCTACCCCAGCGTCAACATTCGCCGCTGGGCCGAACCGCTCGGCCACGCTCACAACATCTATCTCAACACGCTCGCCGAAACGGGCTTAATCGGCCTGCTGGCCTTCCTGGGCTTTTGGTTTAGCGTGGCGCTCTTTGTCGCGCGATACGCTTTTAAGCAATACCCTTCGGCGAGCTCAGGGGAGGCCGCAATACGCAATACCAGTTGGAACCGCTCGCTGGCTTTGGGCGTCCTAGGGGCACTGACCCATTTGGCCGTACACAACGTTTTTGACAATCTCTTCGTGCAGGGCATGTATCTGCACGTCGCGCTGTGGCTGGCGGCGCTGCTAGTGGCGGATGATCGTCTCGGATAAATTTTACGCCTGAAAACTTTCTCATGACTAATACCTTTGAATTAACCGACACCCATCGCAAAGAAGTCCGTCGCTTCGTCAAGTTTGCCACCGTCGGCGCGTGTGGCGCGGTGACGCATTTTATAATTCTCAATACACTGGTCGAGCTGTTTGGGTTTACTACTTTGGCCGCCAACCCTTTTGGCTTTGTGGCCGCCGTGCTGCAAAATTTCACGCTCAACCGGCTGTGGTCCTTCCCAGAAAGTCGCTCGCGCCGCACGCTAACGCAGCTGCCGCAGTTTGCGTTGATTAGCATCATTGGCTTGGGTATCAACCAGTCCGTGCTCTTTATCGTCAACCGCTTCAGCGAACCGCTGTGGATCGAGGCCGTCGGCAGCGCCGCGCTTGGCGAAGTGCTGAGCCGCAACTTTTCGCTCGCCGTCGCCATCGGCGTCGTGCTCACCTGGAACTTCACCGCCAATCGGCTGTGGACCTATCGAGGATTGTAGAAGAATCAGCTTTTTCCATCTCTTGGCACTTGAGATTAGAGATTAGAGATTAGAGATTGGGTTGAATGCGATACCTCTCCAATCTCTAATCTCCTAATCTCCAATCAGTCAATCCTCCGTGCGCCCCAAAATCGTCGTCGACTACACCCCCGCCGTCCGTCAGTCCGCCGGCATTGGCCGCATCATCCGCGAGCAGGTGCGGGCGTTGATTGCGCTGAATGCGGCGGAGGGCTTTACGTATGAGCTGCGGCTCTTCGTCGCTGGTCAAGCGAGGCAGACGGATCGCGACCTCGCGCCGCTGCGGCTGCACGACACGCCGCTGATCAACGAACGCAACCTCGTGCGCCTGTGGCATCGGCTCAACCTGCCGCTGCCCCGCGTCGAGTGGTTTGCGGGCGACGACCTCGCGCTCTTTCACGCCACCGATTTTGTGCTTGCGCCCAGCCGCGCCCGGCGCAAGCTCGTCACCGTTCACGATCTCGCCTTTCTCTTCTACCCCGAAGCCGCCCTGCCCAGCCTGCACCACTACCTCCACACCGTCGTCCCCCGCTCCATCCGCCGCGCCGATCACCTGCTCGCCGATAGCCAGCACACGGCCCGCGATCTGCACGAGCAGTACGGCATACCAGCGGAGCGGATTACCGTGGTGCAGGGTGCAGTCGATCACGCGCGCTTTTGCCCGCAGCCAGCCCGGGGTGACGCCGTCGCTGGCGAAGCCGCGCGGCTTCGTGCTCGCTGTGGCGTTGGGGAGGCCCCTTTTATTTTGGGGCTGAGCACGCTGCAGCCCCGCAAAAACTTCGGTCGACTAATCGAGGCCTTTGCCCTGGCCCGCACGCAGGCCCACCTGCCGCACAAGCTCGTCATCGCCGGCAGCAAAGGCTGGCTCTTTGAAGAAATTTTTGCGCGCGTCGTGGAACTGGGGCTGGAGGAAGTTGTGCGCTTCCCCGGCTTCATCGCCGACGAAGATTTGCCCGCGCTCTACCGCAGCGCCGATTTCTTTGCCTTCCCATCGCTATACGAAGGATTCGGCCTGCCGATTCTCGAAGCGCTGGCCTGCGGCACGCCCGTGCTCAGCGCGGACAATTCCTGCCTGCCCGAAGCGGCTGGCCCCGGCGCGCTCTACGTCGAAGCCGAGAGCGTGGAGAGCATCGCGGCGGGCATCGTCAAGCTGGCGGAGAGCAAAACCCTGCGGCGTGAGTTAGCGACGAAGGGGCGACAGCACGCCCTGCAATTTACCTGGCAGCGCAGTGCGCGCCAGCTGCTCGATGCGTATGATAACGTAATCGGTTAGTCAAAATCAAAGCGATCCACGAAGGCCACGAAGAAACACGAAGATTTGTTCGTCGACGTTCTTTCTTCGTGCCCTTCGCGTCCTTCGTGGACAAATTTCTGAAAAACAAAACGCGGGAGGCAAGTACGCGAAAGGTTGTTCGTCGACGTTCTTTCTTCGTGCCCTTCGTGGACAAACTTCTGAAAGCACCACATGACCACTACCCCTTCACCGGCCACCGTCAACGCCAGCCGCTCGACCTTAACGCGGCTGATGCAGCCGCAGCACTCCAACAGCCTGGGCAGCGTCCACGGCGGCGAAATCCTCAAGATGTGCGATGAGTGCGGCGCGATCGTCGCCGTGCGCCACGCCCGCAATCCCGTCGTCACCGTGCACCTGGACAGCATGACCTTTCTACACCCGATCCGCGTGGGGCAGCTCGTCTCCGTCCACGGCTGGCTTACTTATGTGGGGCGCACCAGCCTCGAAGTCGCGCTGCGCGTGGAGGCGGAAAATCTGCTCACGGGCGACATCACGCAGACGCACACGGCCTACTTCGTTTACGTCGCCATCGATCGTGGCGGAAGCCCCGTGCCCGTGCCCGCGCTGGAGCTGACGAGCGACGAAGATCAAGCGCGCTTCGAGGCCGGTCGGCAGCGGCAGGCGGCGCGCTTGGCCCGGCGCGAGGAGGTGGCGCGGTGATGGGGAGCGGGGGAGCGGGGGAGCGGGGGAGCGGGGGAGCGGGGGGGATTTTGTCTTCTCCACTTGTCCCCGTGTTCTCTTGTCTGCTTGTTCTGGCTGGCTACTTCGGCCCATGGATCAACCACCGCGCCGCCGTGCTTGTTGTGACCGGGCTGGATTTGGGCGAGTACGTAAAATTTTTGCCGGTCGTGCAGCAGGGGCAGCTGTCGATTTGGCGCGAGGGCTTCTACCTGCCCCTGGTGACGGTGAGTCTGATGCTGAGCTTGCGGGCGTTTCGCCATGCTGCGGGTCGCGGCAAGGCGCGCCCCGCCACGACCCGCAGCATGGCGAAACATGCGGGAGATCGGCTCGTCGACCCGTTCGCATCTGGGGATGCTCATTCCGCGGCGGAGCCGACAACCAACGCGCTGAAGCGCGTTTCGCAAACCGGGCGTCGATTTCAATCGATGCCGGTGATGGCCCACGCAGCAACCTGGCTCCTCCGTCTCGTGATGCTCGCCCTCGCCACCGTTGCCGCGCTCAACCTCCTCCCCCCCGCCTGGACGCCCGGTCTGCTCTTAAAGCCGGAGTTTCGTCTGCAAACCCTCACCCTCGCGCTCTGCCTTGCCGCCGTCGCCGTCAGCCCGCTGCTGGCGCTGCTGCCGCGCATTGTGCCCAGCACCCTTGTGGTGATTTTGTTGCTGGCGTCGCTCTGGTGGCCGATCAGCGGCTTTCTGCGCGTGCTGCCCAACATCGAGGCGCTCTACAACGAGCCCCTTCGGCCCGGCTGGGGCATGTACGTGATGATCGCGGGACTCGCGTTGAATTTTGGATTCACGATTTTAGATTTACGATCCACGCGAGACCACGAACATTCCGAGCCCAATCCAAACTCTAAAATCTAAAATGGAGCACTTATGCGGCTCGGCGTCATGAACGACCCCCACCGTCCCCTGCTCGATGAAATCGCCTGGATCGCCAAGCACGGCTTCGGCTTCATCGATCTGCGGCTCGAAGCGCCCCACGCCGCGCTCGAATCGACGCCGTGGCGCGAGGTGCGCGCGGCACTAGATGAGCACGGCTTGGGCGTGATTGCCCACGCCGCGGGCTATCTGCCGCTGGCCAACCCGTCGCCGCTGGTGAGGCAGGCCGCGCTGGATGAGGTGCGGCGCTCCATCGACGCAGCGCAGGGATTGGGCGCATCGCTGTGTACGCTACATTTTGCCGGGTGGCCACCGCACTTAAGCGAGACCGGGGGTTATGAATTTTGTCGACAGCTCTTTGGCGTGCTGATCGAGCACGGGCGGGCGCGCGGGGTTGAGATTGCGTTGGAGAATGGGGCAAATAACCAGCACCAGCTCAAGTGGTTCCGCCAAATTTTTCACCGGCTGCCCACGCTCAAGCTGCTGCTCGACATTGGCCACTGCAACCTCGCCCCGACCAACAATCTCGCCCGCGACTACCTCTTCGCCCTCGGCGACCGGCTGGCCCACGTCCACCTCTCCGACAACGACGGCACGCGCGACGAGCACCTGCCCTTTGGCGCGCCCGCGTCCGGCGGCATCGACCTGGCCCGCACGCTGCGCGATCTGCAATCCTTTGGCTACGACGGCTCGATCACGCTGCAAATTGAGGGCGACCGGCGCTGGCTGCTGGCCTGTGTGGAGATGGTGCGCGAGGCGGATGAATGAGTATTGGATGCGTGAAGTTCGTCGACGAACTTCACGCATCCAATACTCGCTCCTCACTTGGTCACCACCGGCAGATACGTCCGTGTGCCGACGCCTTCCGGCAGAGGCGCAGGCGGGGAGCCACCGGTTGGTTGAGCCGTGGGAAGCGGAGCGGGCGTTGTGCCCGGTGCAGGAGTCGAGGTGGCATCCGGACCGGATGCGCTGCCGCCGCTCAACAGCACGGGTTTCTCGCCCGCAACGCCGAGATCGCGCAGAGACGAGCCATCGGTGCGCACGGCGAACAAGCGCCAATCTTCCGCGTCGTCCGCCGTGTCCGGGTTCACGTCGCGCTGAAAAGTGATCCACTCGGCGTTGCTGGAGAAGCGCGGGTTGTTGGCGGGTTGATTGGCGGGTCCGCTCGTCAGCTGTACAGGGGCGAGCAGCGAACCGTCGTCCGCCACCTGCGCACGCCAGATTTCATGCTGGCCGCTCACGGGCGAGGCGAAGACAATCTCGCTACTCCCGTTCGCATTGGCAGCGGGCGCAAAATCCGAGCCGTCGATATTTGCGCCCTCGATGCACTTCTTTTCCTGCGTACTGAGATTGGCGATACAAAAATCACCCGGCTCGGTGAAGCCGCTGGCGTTGATGGTGCAAAAGCCATCGTAGCGATAGGCCATCCAACGCCGATCCGCTGAGATCGAGACGTAGGACGAGTAGTTGTACTGGTCCGTATAGAAATCCTGCGATGCGTTGGCGTAGATTGGCTCGAAGACAAAGCAGCCGCCGCTGTTGAGGTTGGCCTGGAAGCGCTGAACGAGCATGGCGAAGTACACGCCATCGGCTGCCACGTCAAAATCGGCCAGCCCCTCGCGCGTAAAAAAGGGCTGTGGTTCACCTAGCGACCCGTCACCGCTGATGGGTCGAAAGCCAATGCTGTCGCCGCTGCGGTAAAAGAGCTGCGTCCCGTCCGTGGACAGCACCGGATCGCGTGCGTCGGTGATGGCGCTTTCTTCACCGCCGGACATTGGGTGGAGACGAGCGGCGTCACCGCGTTCGTAAATCAACGTGCCGCTCGGCCCTGCGTCGCCGACGGTAGCCGCGGCGCTAACCACTGCCGAGCGCGGGCTGAGATTGCCCGTGCCGTCCACGGCGGCAATCTGGTAGGCGTGGGGCTGGTCGGCGCTGAGGCCAACGTCAACAAAGCCCGTACCGCGCACGAGCAGCGGCGAAATCTGCACAAATGGCCCCTCCGTGGATGAGGCACGGTAGACGCGATAGCCCGCTACGCCGTTGGCATCGGTTGCCGCCGTCCACGAAAGCGCAACGACCGTATCGCCGGGTTGGGCCTGCACGTTGGTCGGCGCGGTCGGCGGCGTGCCGTCCAGCACGGCGCGGGTAAACCAGATTTCATCTTTCACGTTGCGGTCGTCGCGCCAGGCGATGTAGGCGCGCTCGTCCGCCCCCTCCCCACTTCCCAGCGCGACCGCGACCTCCCGCTGGTCAGAGACGGTGGGGAATTCCCCCTGATCGTCCTCGATATCGACCAGCGTGGCAAAGCTCGCGCCGCCGTCGCTCGACGTGGCGAGGTTGAGATTGCTCTCCCCGTAGAACGCTTCCACCCACGGCAGCACAATCTGCCCGCCGCCGTCCACCGCCAAATCCCAGCTCTCGACTTCGTCCGCAGCATCGATATTGGTTAGCTGCTGGGGTTCGCTCCAGCTTTGCCCCAAATCGCTGGACTTGCGCAAGATGATGTTCTTATCTGAGTCGCTGTCAAGCGAGTAGGTGACGTAGAGCGTGCCGTCCAGCGCGAGGGCAATCTGTGGGTTGACGGCATCCGGCCCGCTGAAGGCAACGCTGGCGGCAAACGCTGCGCCGCCGTCTGTGGAGCAGGCGCTGTAGAGTGCAAAGCGCTCGCGCTGATCCTCCCACGCGGCACACATCACCGCGCCTTGCGATGTGTTGCGCAGCGCAAAGTCGATGTTGGGGCCGTCGTCCAAAATACCGTCGGTGATACGTCCGCTGCGGGGCACGTCGTTGACGAGCGTCTCGCGGATTTCCAGCGTGGCGGCATCAAGGGTGTAGAGCACGATTTCGTAGCCGTCGTCGGCATCGGTGCTTTTGTAATCGTGAAAGAGCACGTAGACGTTCTCGGCATCGGCGGCAATACGCGTCTTCCACAGGTCATCGTGGCCCGTGCCATCCTTCAGGTCGAAGCGCTCCCACGTTGCGCCGTCGTCCGTCGAGCGGGCGAGGCGCAGGTCGTTGACCTTGTTGGAATCTTCGGCATAGAAGAGATACCAGACGATCCAGAGCGTGCCGTCCGGCTGCGCGGCGATCTGTGGATTTTCCGTCCAGTCGTCGTAGGGGAGCGCGCTGACGAGCACGTTCTCGCCCCACGTCGCGCCGCCGTCTGCGGAGCGGGCGAAGAAGACGGAGTTGTCGCTGCCATAGCGGTCGTCCAGCCAGGTGGCGTAGACGCTGTTGCCGAGCACGGCCAGGTTGGGCAGTTCGGCGTCGTCATACTGGCCCAGCCCCGCATCGGTGATGCGGGCGTTGGGGCCATCGAGAATTGCGCCCGCGTGTGTCGAGGCGGCGGGGAGCAGAAGGGCAAACGCGGCCAGCAAGGGAAGGCAGCGGCGTAAGATGGTCATGATGTGTAACTCCTCTGAATAGCGCGGAGCGAGCATTCTCAGATGCGAATGGGTCGTTCAAAGCGAGACCGGTTTCGGAAGGGGTATTTACCCGCACTTTGTGATCGGCCGTACTCAGCCTCGTACATATCCAACTGAGTGGAAAGGTGGCGTTGGTTGGACAGATTGACTCACAACCCCCTCCCAACCTCCCCCGGTTTGGGGGAGGAGCCGATCCTTCGTTCATTCAGTCGCAGCTGTCTCCAAGGTTGACGTTCTGACAGAGCTTATTTGGCAACCACGGGCAGCAGCACGCGCACGATCGTGCCGATGTTTTGCACGGTCTCCTCCCCCGCCGCCAGGCCGGTCACCCGTGCAACCGACGTGATGGTGTGGCCGCTGGTCGTTGTAATTTGAAGGTTGTAATTGCCCAGCGGCAAATCTGCGATGGTGTACGCGCCGTCCGCATCGGTGGTGGTGCGGGCGGCGACCTGGCCACTCGCGCTCAACACCGCAACCTCGGCGTCGGCGAGGGCGGGCTCGCCCCGATCGCGACGGCCATTTTGATTGGCGTCGACGTAGACTACGCCGGAAAGCGTGCCCACTGGGTCGGGCTGGGGCGCGGGGCGCGGGACGGGCGAGCCGCCGCCCACGTCAACGTTGGTCGTGTTGGCCTCAAACGTCTGCCTCGTGGTGGCGGCGAGCGCAAAGGGCTGCGACCCATACGTCGGGTTGACGCGACTGGCGATTACCTGCACGGTGTACTTGCCCGGCGTCGGATTCTCCAGCCGCACGGTCTCGACGTTGTCGACGCGGTTGGCGCTCGTGCCGCCGCCGGGGTAGATGTCGCCGTCCGGCCCGTCGATCAGCAGGTCCAGATCGTTGACGAGCGACGGCCCCGCCGTCACCTGGGCGGGCGGGTCCGTCCAGACGAGCGTCACGTAGAGCCCGCGGCCGCTCGCGGGCTCGCCCGCTTCACCACCGCCAGCACCCCCACCGTCACCAGCGGTGACTTCAAATTGAGCCGAGGCGCTGACGCCGCCCTGCGCCACCGTCAGCGTGTAGACGCCCGGCGGCGCACCGGCGCCCGTGGTCAGCTCAATGCCAACCGCGCCCGAAGCGTTGGTCTCCAGCTGGCCCAGCACTTCGCCATCCAGCGCAACATCGACCGGCTGGCTGGGCGCAAAATTTTGCGCGTCAAAGGCGAAGGTGGAGCCAGCGGGGCCGACGGCGGGCGAGACGGTGACAATGGGCTCGCCCGCGGCCACGGCGGTGATGGTGAAGGTGGTCTGCGCGCTACGCCCGGCGCTGTCCGTAACGCGCAGCGTGTAGTCGCCCGGCGTGGCGTTGGAGTTGGTCGCTAGCGAGAAGCGCACGGCTCCTTCGGTATTGCTGCCCACGCTGCCGATGCCCTCGCCGTTGATGCTGGCGGCAATGTTGCTGTCGTTGGGCACGAAGCCGCTGCCCGTAAAGACAAACTCCGTGCCGCCCGGCCCGCTGATGGGCGAGGCGGAGAGGCGCGCGCGGACGCCGCCCGTGATCGTCACGTTGGTGCGCGCGGTGCGCCCACCCGCATCGAGCGATTCGATCGGATAGGTGCCGGGCTCGATCTCGTCGGTGCTGTAGATGTAGGCCGCCACGTTGCCCGCCGCATCGGCGTAGGCCGCGGTGATCAGCGTCTCGTCGCTACAGGGCGCGGCGCAGAAGAAGACGGGGCTGTAGGGCACGTTGAACTGGCCCGTTAGCAAAAAGGTGCTGCCCGGCGGGCCGGTATCGGGCGTGCTGGTCAGCGTCACGTCCGGAAAGTCAACGGCGACGTAAACGTCGTCGATAAAGGCGGACATGTGGGGCTCAACCCCGTCGCTGGTGGTAAAGAGCGCGAGATAGGCCGTCTGCCCCGCCAGCTCGCGCTTTTCTGCACTGGTGAAGACGTGGTCGTAGTCGTAATCACCGTTGGCGGCGGCACATTCCGGGCTGTCGATCAGCCAGTTGCCGGAGGCGTCGATCAGGCCGATGCAGAATTCGTCAAAGCTGATATCCTGGTCGACAATTTTTAGCACAAAGCCTAGGCCGCTCTCAAACTCCGAATCGATGGCGGTGGGAAATTGGATGGGGTAGAAAAGCGCATCCTCGGAGGGGGAGCCGCCGAGCCACATCGAGTACTGCCCGCTGGCCGACACCAAATCCGTGCGCAGCGGCAGCCCCACGCCCAGCCAGACCTGCGACCACGTCTCCGTCCACGCCGGGTCCTCAAAATCGCCGCCGCCGACTACGTTTTGCAGAAAGCTCTGCGTGCGGGGCGCTTCAAAGCCGCCGGGCAGCGGCTGGAAGCGGGCGTCCGCCTCGCCGCTGGGCGCGGGCTTGATCAGCGACGGAGCCGCATTGCCAAGCGGCGCGACATCTGCCTTGACAGTGCCGCTTTCGACCGGATCGAGCGGACGCGCACTGGCAAAGCCGGGCAGCGCCTCGCCGGTTAGCGCCGCCGGATTGGTCAGCGTGACGCTGGCCGCGGGGGGATCCACGCTCGTCAGCCCAAAGGTTTCGGTGACGGGCTGGCTGGCCGCCTGCACGGTCGGCTCCACGCTGGTGGCGAAGAGCGTGCCCACCGCCGCCTCGCCCAGGACATCGATAACGTAGGTTTGCTGCTCGCCCGTGTCCAGCCCCTCGGCGTAATCAACCAGCAGGGCATATTCACCGCCCAGCGTGTTTTTGAGATCGACCCGGCCGTGGCCGCTGTTGAGGCTGGGCACGGCCTGGCCGGGCAGCTGCAGCGCACCGTTGATCAACACGGCCTTGAGCAGCGCGGCGCTGGGGTTGGCGATGTTGCGCCCCTTGATCAGCCACTCGCGCACGAGGGCCGACGCGCCCGCCGTCAGCGGCGTCGCCATGGACGTGCCGCTCATGTAGGCGTAGTGGTCGTCGAAGACGCCCTCGGGGAAGCCGTCGAGCGGAACCTGCTCGGCGCGCGTCGAGAGCACCGACGTGCCCGGCGCGACCACGTCCGGCTTGATGCGGCCATCGCTGGTGGGGCCGCGGCTGGAGAAGTAGGCCATCGTGTCGGGATCATCCGAGATTTCGGCATCAATATCGGGGTGCAGATTTTCCGAAGCGCCCACGGTAAGCACGTTTTTGGCCGTGCCGGGCGAGCCGACGGTCTGCGGCTCGGGGCCGGAATTGCCCCCGGCGTAGAGCGTCAGATAATCCTTGTGTCGCCAGAGATAGTCGTCGACAAGGCTCGAATTGATGCTGTATGCACCGCCATCGTCGCGCCCCCAGCTGTGGCTGGAGATGCGCGCGCCGGCCTGGTAGCCCTTGGCCAGAAAGTCGCCATTTTCGTCGACGCATTGGATGCCGCCGCTGCCGTCGGTGTTGAGGGCCATGAAGACCAGCCCGGCTTCGGGCGCGAGACCCGCAAAGGAGCTGGTGTAGTCGTGCGCGGCGGCGTTACCGCCGGAGAAGCTACCGTTGCCCAGCACGGAGCCAGCCACGTGCGTACCGTGGCCGTTGAGGTCCGTCCAGTCGGTTTTGCGGCTGCATTCGGGGAAGGCCAGATTCATCTCGCTGGGCGCAAAAGCAGCCACGAGGCGACCGTCAAAATCGGCGCTGAGCTGCCCCTCGGTGCTCAGGCCCGAATCCGAAATGGCGACGATCTGCCCCTCGCCAAAGTAGCCGTAATTGCGCCACACCACTTCGCCCCCCATAATTTTGCGCCCCTCGGCGTTGTCGAGCGTCGGCGCTTCGTAGCGCTCCACCCAGTTGATGCCGGGGTGTTGGGCAATGGCAGCCACGGCGCTGGGCGGCGCGC
Organism: Caldilineaceae bacterium; assembly: GCA_965213535.1. Taxonomy (GTDB): domain Bacteria; phylum Chloroflexota; class Anaerolineae; order Caldilineales; family Caldilineaceae; genus JBCCFC01. Next base: position 1,464,567 of record OZ243888.1, on the reverse strand, counting down.
TGATGCGAAAGATCATGCCGATACCGGGCGTGCCGGAGGAGAGCAGCGTCGCACCCTGGGCGCGCAGAAAGTCCATCATCGCGTCGGGCGATTCGCCGGGAAAGGCGAGCACGCTCAGCTCAATCGGTTCGCTGCCGGCTGCACTCACGCTTTGCGTCAGCCCGGGCGCGATTTTGTAGGCGGGCTGGTAGTCGCCCACCCAGCGCACGCCGGGCAGGCTCTGCACCGCGGCCACATTCGCTGCATCCAAACGCACGATGTGGGCATTGTCCGGCACGTAGCCAAACACGTCGCCGCCGAGCGCTTCGATTTGCGCCACGGTTGTTGCGTCGACGGGGCCGGTGAACTGGACGAGACGGTAGGGCGCATCCGGGCTCGCCTGGGCGGCGGTTACCGGGTTATCGAGCAGCGGGGCGTCGAGCAGCGGGGCGTCAAGCAGCGGGGCATCGAGCAGCGGGTCGAAGGTAGTGCTTTGCAGGCGGAGGGAGGAGCCGGTGGGCGTCTCCTGGCCGCGGGCAGCGGGGGAGCTGGCGCTGAATGCAACGGCGGCAAAGAGCGCCAGCAGCAATGAAAATCGCAGGGTGTACGTCAACGTACGCGTGCCAAAAGGCATGGGGCAGATCTCCTGTGGGTGTTGATGGGACAAGTTTTTAGCTACGTTTTATCTCGGGCCGGTTACAAATTTTCGTCGACGCGGTATTAAGTCGCGCCCTGTCCAGGGTAGACACCGGAATTCAACGGGGAGGGCGCGGAGAAAGAGGCGCGGAGGGCCGCGGCGCACAGACAAGCGTCGAGGGGAAGTGCATGGCCATGCCGTGCACCAGCAAGGGAATGATTGGGCAAACGAGCGTGCTTTGCCGGCTTCAGCCTTACGAGTTACTCCTCTTCTTCCCCGCATTAAATATGGAGGTTGACAAGCAGGCTGCTGTTCACTGCTCACCGGTAAGCCACACTCATTCGCTTCAACCCGTGATCAAATGGATTCGATTGTTTCCAGCAAAAACCCGACGGTGATAATACCGTCGGGCGTGGGGTGTAGCCGTCCAGGTGCGCGTGCGCCGTCTGTAGGTCTTCGCCTGAGAGGCAGGTCAATCCGCCGACCAAGCGTGGGCTACTATACGTAGAAAGACTTATACCGTCAAGAATGGCCGCGGGCAAATTGGGATGCGTCCCAAAAATCTGGGCGTTCGGCCTCTCCCCCAACGCTGTTTGTCACCAAAGTGAGCGGCTCGCTTGGTTTGCCAAAAGGGCCGATGTCGCGGAAAAGTCGAGAATCAAGGAGGCGACAAAAGCCCCCTCCCTGCTCGCGGGGAGGGGGTTGGGGGAGGGGTCTGGGGGAGAAGTCGGATGCACCGGCCCGTGGAACTTCGCCTTCGCCGAAGCTCGCTAAAAATCCTGGAATGCACCCAGCAATTTAGCGCAATTGACGTACACAGCCCAAGTGATAGAATAACCCACAGTGGCTACCCAGCCACCCAATCAACCCTTTCCACCCGCTAAAAAAAAACGAGGCCTGGCATGAATGCCGCGACAAACGCCCGCCCCCACCCCCTTTCCAACGAGACGCGCGACAAGCTGCGCCACATCTCCACCGCCACGCTTACCTCGCAGCTGATCAAGCTCGGCTTCCGCAATACATTCTTGCAGGGGCTCTACCCCCTGCGGCCCGACCTGCGCCTGGTGGGCTATGCCTTTACCGTGCGCTACATCCCCGCGCGCGAGGATTTGGCGGACGAACGCTACGACAACACCAAAAACGTGCAGCGGCTGGCCGTCGAGGCCGTGCAGCCGGAGGACGTGCTGGTGATCGATGCGCGCGGCGACGTGCGGGCGGCCTCGTTTGGCCACATCCTGGGCACGCGCATCCACGCCCGCGGCGCGGCGGGCCTCGTCACCGATGGGGCGCTGCGCGATACGCCCGGCTTCCGCGAGCTGGCGATGCCGACCTATATCCAAGCCCCCCACGCCACCACATCGTTCACCATCCACCATCCCGTCGAGCTTCAGGTGCCGATTGGCTGCGGCGGCGTGGCCGTCGTGCCGGGCGACATCATCGTCGGCGACGGCGAGGGCGTGGTGGTGATTCCGGCGCAGGTAGCCGAAGAGGTTGCGCGCGAGGGCTTTGAGCAGGAAATCCGCGAGGAGTTTTTCCAGGAGAAGGTCGCGGGCGGGGCACCCATTCTCGGCGTCTACCCGCCCAATGAGGAGACGCTGGCGGAGTTTGAGGAGTGGCGGCAAAATCGGGATAAGTAAACAGATTAACGCAAAGGCGCGGAGGCGCAAAGGTGTTGGCTGGCAGGCTATTTTGTTGGGCAGCCATTATCATCTTTCGTCAAAAATAGTCGCTGTCCCACAGGGTTGACTTACCCGTTTCTCTTCGCGCCTTTGCGGCTTTGCGTTAAAATTTCTCAGGAGTAACCCTTATGAAAGTCATCATCACCGGCGGCAGCGGCAAGGCGGGGCGCGAGGCCGTGCGCATCATCGCCGAGGCGGGCCACGACGTGACCAACCTCGATCGCGTGCGCCCCACCGTCGACCTGCCCGGCCAATTTATCCAGCTCGACATGACCGACGCGGGCGAAGTCTACGATGCCTTGGCCCAGGTGCGGCCCGACGGCGTTTGCCACCTGGGCGCGAATCCGTCGCCCAGCGGCTTTCCGCGCCAGCAGACCTTTCAAAACAACGTGATGAGCAGCTACCACATGATGCAGGCCGCGGGCGACTTCGGCGTGCAGCGCTTTGTCTACGCCAGCAGCGAAATGGCGACGGGCTGGCTGACGACGGACGAACTGCCGCCGCGCTTCCCCTTCAACGAGGAAGATCGCGTCGATTCGCCCAACGCCTACGCCCTGAGCAAGTACATGGGCGAGGTGATTGCCAACTCGATGACGCGCCGCTACCCGGAGATGGCGCTGGTCAGCCTGCGCATCAACAACGTGGTGGCTCCGGACAACTATGCGAAGCTCCAGCACCGGCGGGACAATTTCCCCGCTGGCGGCGGCAACTTCTGGAGCTACATCGACGCGCGCGACGTGGCCGGTGCGTTTTTGGCCGCGCTCGAAGGGAACAGCGCGGGCCACGAAGTCTTCCTGATTGCGGCGGCGGATACCTGCCTGGAGATGCCGATTCAAGAGGCCGTCGAGCGCCACTACGGCGCGGAAGCGGTGAAGCGCTTTGCCGCCGGGCACGGCCCGCACCAGTCGGCCTTCGACTGCGGCAAAATCGAGCGCGTCTTTGGCTGGACGCCGCAGTACAGCTGGCGCGACCAGTAAGTCGAGGGCACTGCACGGCGTCCGTCCAGCAGGCGGACGAACCGTCGCCCACGCCGTGCGCTGCATTCCCCATCAGACCAACTCCATCCACTACCATGCCCACCAACCAATTTACCCTCCAACCCCACGTCGATCAACTCTATGCCGACGCGCCCCAGCGCCTCGCCTTGCGCGCGCAAACGCCCGCCGACTTTGAGGCGTGGCAACAGGCGCTGCGCCAGAAAATTCGCGAGCTTCTGTGCATCGCCAACCGCGACGCCGTGCCCGTCTCGATCTCCGAGCCGCTGCACGAGATCGACCGCGGCCAGTACGTCGAGGAGAAGCGAGCGCTCGATGTCGGCGAGGGCGTGGTCGCGCCGCTGTATTTGCTGCGACCCAACACGGAAGGGCCGTGGAAGCCGGTGTTGGTTTTTCACGGCCACAATCCGAGCGTGCAGTTTGTATTGGGTAATTATCCCGACGAAGAGACAGCCCGCGAAATGCGCGGCAAGGACAACAACTACGCCCAGGCATTGGCCGAAGCGGGCTACTTTGTTTGCGCCGTGGAGCAGCGCGGCTTTGGCGAACGCATGAGCGACCACCCCTACGGCCACGGCTTACCCAGCACCTGTCGCCACCTCGCCTTTAGCCACCTGCTGGGCGGGCGCACCCTGCTCGGCGAGCGCTGCTGGGATGGCATTTGCGCCATCAACTATTTGGCAACGCGCGACGATCTCGCGCCGGGCACGCTGGGCTGCACCGGCAACTCGGGCGGCGGCACGACAGCGCTCTGGCTCTCCACCATCGACGAGCGCATCACGGTCAGCGTGCCGTCGTGCTATTTCTGCTCGTTCGAGGCGTCAATTGGCACGGTTTCTCACTGCGAATGCAACTACGTGCCGGGCATCTTGGAGTGGGCCGAAATGGGTGACCTGGCCGCCGCACTGGCCCCGCGCCCCTTCCGCGCGGTTGCGGGCGCACGCGATCCCATCTTCCCCATTGCCGCCGCCCGCGAGCAGTTTGAGACCGTGCAGCGAGCCTACCGCCTGCTCGGCGTCGAAGAGCGGGCCTCGCTGGCCGTGCACGAGGGGGCGCACGCATACAGCCACGAGTTGAGCCAGGCCTGGTTTGCGAAGTGGCTGTGAGGCAACGCTACCCCATCAAGTGCTCCGCGACGCGGAACGCCTGGGCCGCAATGGTGAGCGCCGGATTCATGGCGGACGAGGAGGGGAAGAAGCTGCTGTCCACCACGTAGAGATTGTCGTGGTCGTGGCTTCGATTGAAGGAATCGAGCACCGACGTTTCGGGGTCGTGGCCAAAGCGGAGCGTGCCGCACTGGTGCGAATTGGTGGCGATGCCCATGCGCTCGACCAAAACGAGCGGGTAGCCCGCCCGCTGCATCATGCGCCGCGCCGCCCCAATCAAGCGCTCGTGGGCAACGCGGTTGTTCGCCCGCCAGTGCACCCGCACCCGCCCGTCGCCGCCCAGCGCGATGCGATTCTCCGGGTCGGGCAAATCCTCGGACATTACCCACCAGTCCACGCTGCGGTTGGCCATGGCCCGCAAAATTGGGTTGGGTACAAGCGGCTGGGCCGCCGCCAGCATCCCCGCCTGCAGCTTGCCCAAGAGCTGCAAATTGCCCATTGGGTAGCGAAAGTCGTCATCGCCAAAGTAGAAATCGTTGACCGCCATCGTCTTTTGGAAGACGGTGCGGTTGCGGCGGCGCGGGTCGACGGCCATCAGCGCCGTGTTGTTGTGCTGCATATAGTGCCGACCGACCAGCCCCGATGAATTGGCCAGCCCGTTGGCGTGGTGGCGATTGGCGGAGGTGAGCAGCAGCACCGTCGAATTGACCGCGCCGCAGGAGAGCACGTAGCGGTCGGCGTAAACGATCTGTTGCTCGCCGTTGCGTTCGATCTCCAGGCCGTCAATCCGCTCGCCGCGCTCGTCCGTCCGCAGCCGGGCGACGCGGCTGTTCGTCCACAGCGTCACGCTGCCGCTTTCGAGCGCAGGGCGCACGGCGCAGACGTCGGCGTCGCTCTTGGCGAGGACTTGGCACGGAAAACCGTCGCAGGTGTGGCAGCGAATGCAGCGCCCGCCCTCGCGCAGGTCGATGCCCATGGGGTAGGCGTAGGGGTGCAGCCCCTGCGCGACCAAACGCTGGCGCAGCCGCTCGATGGCCGCTTCGTGGGGCACGGCGGGGAAGGGGAAATCGGTCGAGCGCGAGGGCTCCGTTGGGTCGTCGCCCGCTTGGCCGTGGACGCGGTAGAGCGCTTCGGCCTGGGCATAGTAGGGCTCCAGTTCGTCGTACGAAATCGGCCAGGCGGGCGACGTGCCGCCCTCGTGCTCCAGCGCCTCGAAATCCTCGCGACGCAGGCGGGGCAGCGCCGCGCCGTAGACTTTGGTGTTGCCGCCCACAAAGTAGTGCACGCCCGGCTTGAAGCTGTCGCCGCCGTTGACGTCGCGCCACAGTTCGTCGGGCTTGTAGCGACCTTCGTCGAAGACGGCGCGCGCCTGCCAATTTTGCGGCTCCTGCGGCAGGTAATCCCCGCGCTCCACCAGCAGGATGGACGCGCCGGCGTTGCGCAGCGCATAGGCCAGCGTGCCGCCGCCCATGCCGCTCCCCACGATTACGATGTCAAAATGCTGCACGGTGCTGCCTCCCCCTTCACGCTCCATCACGATAGTGCACTTTGGCGGCCGCTCTGCGTTCGCCCTCGAGAGTTCATCTCAAGCACGGGCCGCCGTCTCCGCTCGCTCCAGCGCCTCCACCACCTCGCCCACCCCGTCTTGAAAGGTCGCGTAGCGCGGCGACCAATCCAGCACCGACTTGGCCTTCTCGTTCTTGACTCGAAACGACGTGGTCAGCGAGGCGACGACCGGCGGGCCGATCATCAGGCCAATCAGCCAGGGCGGAATGCTGCCGACCCGCTTGTGGTTGGCCGCGTCGGTGATGGCGTCCACCAGCGTGCGCAGGCGAAGCGGCTCGTCGTCAACCACGTTAAAGTTTTCGCCGTGTGTTTTGGACGCATCGGCTGCCAGCGCGCACACAAAGGCCAGCGCGAGGTCGTCAACGTGGACGGTGCTCCAGTAATTTTGCCCGGCGCCAAAGACGCGCAGCTGATTCTTGGTGAGCGTGTCGTAGAACGAGCTTTTGAAGAGCCCACCGGGGCCGTAGACAAAGCCCGCCGTCAAGATGATGGCCTTTAGCCCCCGCTCGGCGTGGAGCCGGGTCAGCTCCCGCACCATGGCGGCGTGGCCCAACCCCATGGGCGAGGGCGAGAGCGGCGTCTGCTCGGTGATCCAAGCGTCGCCGTGATCGCCGTAGCCAAAGCAGCCGTTGGTGTAGAGCAGCACCTTGTCGTGCGCCAAGCAGGCCTCGGCCAGCGCCCGCGTCATCACCTCATCCGCGTGGTTGATCTGCGCGACCTTCTTCTTCGTCATCCGGCCCGACACACCGTACTGCGCGGCTTGAATCACGGCGTCCACCTCCTGCACCAACGGCGCATAGCTTTCCGGCTCCAGCATATCGCCCACGGCGACGCGCATCCCCAACGCTTCCAGCGGCTGGGCCTTTGCCGGATTCCGAACCAGCCCGACAACGGTGTGGCCCGCCTCCAGCAGCGCGCGCACGGCGGCGCTGCCCACAAAACCCGTCGCACCCGTTACCAACACGTGCATGTGTTTACTCCTTTTAAAACAGTAGGCAGGTTCTCGACCCGTGAGTCCTGCCCCGAAACGGTTTCCCTGTCGGCTGGTACGGCTGGGCGTAAATAAGCAGACGGTTGGCGTGCGCCGCCGCTGGTGGCTAAAGCCCACCAGCTTGCCTCAAGAAAACCGGTTGAAAGCCGGTTGACTTGATGGGGATACGCGCTGGCAACCGCCTAAAGTAAAGTTGCGTCGAGAACAGGAGTTTGAGGAGCCAGTGACAGTCACTGTCCAGACAAAATGGGGCAAGCTGTCCGGCTATGGACAGTGACAGTCACTTGGGCCGCGAACTCTTGCTTTCATTTTGCACGCACTTTAGACATTTACGCCCCCGTGTAGTAGGGAAGATGACGTGCATGGTACAACAGGGGCGCAGCCGTGCGTCAAATCACACCCGCTCCCAAAAGTTTGCTCCGCATAAATCTCTCACCCACGATGTCGCCGCCAATTACGCTGCCACATTGCGCCGTTATGCCGTTAAGTGTACCCTTTTCCCTATCCATTATTGGTTCAGCTCACAAAATGGAGTATGATGAGCACTTTGTAATCCGCCTGTTTGACCAACAAATAGGCGACACCCAAAGCAGATAGGGATAGAATTTATATGTCGGTTGATAGCTTGAGAGCCCAGTGGTTGGGCAACGTGCGCGGCGACCTGCTGGCGGGAATTGTCGTGGCCTTGGCGCTGATTCCCGAAGCGATTGCGTTTTCGATTATTGCGGGGGTGGACCCCAAGGTGGGGCTCTACGCCTCCTTTTGCATTGCCGTGGTGATTGCCTTTGTGGGCGGGCGCTCGGGCATGATCTCCGCCGCCACCGGCGCGATGGCGCTGGTGATGGTTTCGCTGGTGCGTGACCACGGGCTGGAATATCTGCTGGCGGCGACGATTCTCACCGGCCTGCTCCAGATTTTGGCCGGTGTGTTGAAGCTGGGTGTCTTGCTGCGCTTTGTCTCGCGCTCGGTGATGACGGGCTTTGTCAACGCCCTAGCCATCCTGATCTTTATGGCTCAGCTGCCGGAATTTAGCGGAGCCGGGTGGCCCGTCTATGCGATGGTGGCCGCGGGCTTGGCCATCATCTACCTCTTCCCCTACGTCACCAAGGCCGTGCCCTCGCCCCTGGTTTGCATTGTCGTGCTCACGGCTTTTAGCATGGTGACGGGCATGAACATTCGCACGGTTGGCGACATGGGCGAATTGCCCAACGCCTTCCCCGTCTTTCTGCTGCCCGATATTCCGCTCAACTGGGAGACGCTCACGATTATCTTCCCCTACTCGGTGACGCTGGCCGTGGTGGGGCTGCTGGAATCGCTGATGACGGCGGTCATCGTGGATGACCTGACCGATACGCCGAGCGCCAAAAACCAGGAGTGCACGGGGCAGGGCATTGCCAATATCGTGTCGGGCTTTTTTGGCGGCATGGCCGGCTGCGCGATGATCGGCCAATCGGTGATCAACGTCAAATCGGGCGGGCGAGGGCGGCTCTCGACGCTCTTTGCAGGCAGCTTTTTACTCTTCCTCATCCTCGTGCTGGGCGATTTGGTGCGGCAGATCCCCATGGCCGCGCTGGTGGCCGTGATGATCATGGTCGCAATTGGCACCTTTAGCTGGTCCTCGCTTAAAAACTTGAGGGTCAACCCCAAACGCTCCAGCCTGGTCATGATTTCGACCGTGGTCGTGGTGGTAGTGACTCACAATCTGGCGCAGGGGGTGGCGGTTGGCGTGTTGATGAGCGCCCTCTTCTTTGCCCACAAGGTGTCGCAGCTGCTGCCGGTGACATCCGCACTCTCCGAGGACGGCAACCAGCGCACCTACACCGTTCAGGGACAAATCTTCTTTGCCTCGGCTGATCAGTTTGCGGCGGGTTTTGACTTCAAGGAAGTCGTCGAGCGCGTGGTGATCGACGTCAGCCAAGCCCAATTTTGGGATTTGACGGCGGTGGGGGCGCTCGACAAAGTGGTGCTCAAACTCCGCCGCGAAGGAACGGAGGTCGAGGTGGTGGGAATGAATCAGCCCAGCGCCAACATCGTGGAGCGGCTTGCGATCTATGATAAAGCGGGTACACAGGAATTGCTGATCAGCCATTAAGCGGCAGCCCGGGTGAATGCGGTCAGCGGAGGGTACACCAAGGCTATTCCAAGAAAATAGATGCTCCGTTGGGGCAGCGTCCCGGCACGCGCCACACCCCTCTTCGTCATCGGTATCGCTTCTGGCGCGTGCCGGGGACGCGGAGGCTGGCATACTCAAATTTTCTGGAACAGCTCAACAGCAAAGGGAGACCATGAGCAATCCACGTCAAACCATTTTAGCCTGCGTCGACGGCTCGCTTTACACGGATAGCGTCTGCGACCATGCCGCGTGGGCCAGCCAGCGGCTCGACGCGCCCATTCAGCTGCTTCACGTACAGACGCCCACTTCCGACTACACCGCTTCGCGCGATTTAAGTGGTGCGCTGGGCTTGGGCGCGAAAAGCGCTTTGCTCGAAAAGCTGACGCAGGTGGATGAAGCGCGCGGCAAACTCGATCAACAAAAGGGCAACCTCATTTTAGCGCACGCCAAGGAGAGGCTCTTTGCGGATGAGCTCGACGCGGCGAGCGACCTCGTCGATACGCTTCATCGGCGAGGCTCGCTGGTGGAGACTATCAGCGGACTGGAAGCGTCGGCCCAGCTGATTGTCCTGGGCAAGCGGGGTGAGAATGCAGATTTTGCCGCGCTCCATTTGGGCTCCAACCTGGAGCGGGTTGCCCGGGTGGCGCACGAGCCGGTGTTGGTGGCCTCGCGTGCCTTTCAGCCCATCGAGCGTTTTGTGATTGCGTACGATGGCGGTCCCAGCACGCTCAAAGCGTTGAGCTACGTGACCAGCAGCCCGCTGCTTCAGGGGTTGGCCTGCCATCTGCTCCAGATTGGCTCGGATAATTCAGCCAATCGGCAAAGCCTGGAAGAGGCCGCCGCTCAGTTGACGCAGGCGGGCTTTGCCGTGGAGCCGCGCCTGCAGAAGGGCCAGGCCGACGAGGTGATTGCCGATTACGTCCAGGCCAACGACATGAATCTGCTCGTCATGGGCGCATACGGCCACTCCCACATTCGCACCTTGATTATTGGGAGCACCACCAGCAGCATGCTCCGCTCGTGTCCGATTCCCGTGCTGATGTTTCGTTAGGCGAATTGAACGCGTGGCTCATCTGCTTTTGTTCAAATACGCAAGCAGAATATCCGGTCGATTTGTGCCAATGCCCTCCGCGCCCAGCGCAATCATGATCTGCTGCTCGACCAGCGTATCCGGATTCCACGCGCGAATTTCCAACCCGCGGGCGCGGGCCTGCTCGATAATGCGTAGGCACAAATTTTTATATTGAACGCCCACGCCGCGCGCCCCCAGCGCGACCGCTTGATCGAGATCGGCCTCGCTGGGATCGGGCAAAATTGGCCCGACCAGCAGCTCATTGCCCAGCGCACGCACCTGCGCCAGCCGCGACAGCTCAAACGAAGTAAAGGTGACCTCAGCCACCATCCCCCGCGCTCGCACGGCGGCCACGCTCGCCGTTGCCGTCCCCGCGCCCTTTAGCTCGCAAAGCAGCCCAATCTGCTTAGACCCCTGCACATCAGACTCCTGCACAATGGCCAACACCTCGTCCAGCGTTGGAACCTGCTCGCCCTCGCCCGCATCCAGCGTACGAATTTCGTCGAAGGTTAGCTCGCGGATCGCGCCGCTGCCGTTGGTGGTGCGATCCACCGTCGAATCGTGCATGACGACGAGCTGCTCGTCACGCGTCAGGTGAACGTCGCACTCCACGTAGTCGACGCCCAGCTCGATGGCGTAGCGAAAGCCCTTGAGCGTGTTTTCAGGCAGCACGCCCGCCGCGCCGCGGTGTCCAACAACGTAGGGCATAGCAAATTTTTCCTTGGTGGGGTCCGCAAAGGGTTTTGTCGCGCTCGGACGGAACGGCGCACAGGCTGCGGCAAGCGTCAACGCAAGCGAGGCGCAGAATGTGCGCCGGAGCAGGCGGCGGCGTGACTGATCCACCGAATTACTCCTGAACGGGAGCGGGCGGCTTGGGCAACTCGGGTTTGTCGCCGGGCTGGCCAGAGCTGACAAGTGCGCCGCCGTCGCAAATGTACGTCTGTCCCGTGATCCACGAGGCCGCATCGCTGGCCAAAAAGAGGGTCAGCGCGCCAATATCCTGCGGCGTGCCAAAGCGACCAAGCGGGATGCGCTGCATCCACTCTTCTTCGAGCGCGTAAAGTCGATCCTGCTGACGCTCAACCGGCACCACGCCGGGCGCAACGGCGTTGACGCGGATGCCGTGTGTCGCCCACTCGATGGCCAGGCTGCGCGTGAGCGCATCCAGCGCGGCCTTGGAGGCTGCATAGGCCGAAAGATAGGCGCTGCTGCGCGTGCCCGCAATGCTGGTAATGTTGACGATGCTGCCGCCTGCCCCCTCCCCCATCTCTTTAGCGGTGATCATGCGTCGCGCTGCGTGTCGACTGAGCAGATAGGGCGCGCGGAGGTTGACGTTGAGCGTGTCGTCCCAGTAGTCCGATGTGGTGTCGAGCGCGCTGCCTTTGTGAACGACGCCCGCGTTGTTGACGAGCACGTCGATGCCGCCCCACAGCGCATCGACCTCTGCAAAGAGGCGGTCGATGGCGGATTCCGCGCGCAGATCGGCGTGGCAGATCGAGCCGTAGCCGCCCGCCTCGTCGACCTGCTGCGCCGTCTGCCGCGCGCCCTCCTCCGAAGAGCGATACTGCACAAGCACCCGCGCGCCACACGCGCCAAAAGCTCGCGCAATCCCCGCTCCAATCCCGCTCGACGCGCCGGTAACGAGCACGCGCTTGTTTTGTAGTGAGTTGGTCATCGTTTTGCTCTCCTTGGTTTTTGCTCGTTCCCACACTCTGCGTGGCCCACAAATCAGCGCGGGGAGTTGGTCGCTTTGTTGATTGAGCGGGGACGCAGAGCATCCGGCCTGCATCGCGACTCTGCATCGCAACTCTGCATCGCAACTCTGAGTCGCGACAAGCAGATTCTACCGCCCAAAGCGCCCGTATCCAAAGGGCCGCAGCAGATCGGGCCGCTCGCCCGACCACGCCCAATCGGCCAGCAGACGCGTCACCGCCGGGGCGATGGCCCAGCCGTGGCCAGACCAGCCAACGGCGTAGAGCAGGTTTTCGCCATCGGGCGCACGGTCGATGATGGGAATGTTGTCCGCGCTTTGCGTTTCGCGGCGACCGGCGTCGGCTTCGGCAAGGGGCACGTCGGCCAGCCAGGGGAAGACGGCCACGGCTTCGGCTAAATTGCCCGCGACCTGGTCGGGCTGCGTCCGCCCCACTTGTGCGTCTGCATCCCAGCGACCAAGCCAGCCGCCGGAGATCATCACCTGGCCGCGGCCCGTGCCGGGGTCGACCCCAGGATTAACCCCGTGGGGCTTGACGGCGAGGGTGCGGCTCATGTGGCCGATCAGGTGGCGCAGGGGAAGGGCGTCCAGCGGCTCGGTGAGCAGGACTTGGGGCAGGCGCGGCCAAACGGGGAGGGCAAGGCCGAAGTGCTGCTGGAGCAGAGCGGGCACGTGGGCGTTGGAGAGGACGAGCAGCGACTTGCCGACTCGAATGCGCTCGCCCCCGCTCGTGATCACCGCGGTTGCGCGTCCGGCGCTTGTCTCAATAGCATCTACCGGCGTCTGCCCGCGAATGATCGCGCCGAGCCTGCGTGCCGCCCCGGCAAAGCTACGCGTTGTCTCCGTGTGATCCGAGACGCCGTCGAGCGGACAGTGGAGTGCGCCGAGGATGGTTTCGCTGATGTGCGGCTCGCGTTCGCGCACTTCGTCCCCGTTCAGAAAGGTCGTGGGGATGCCCTGCTGGCTTTGCGCCCAAGCGAGGTGCGGCGCGGCGACAAGGTCGCGCTCGCGCTCGATGAGTTGGAGATGGCCGAGGCGTTCGTAGCCGGTGGGGCCGCCGAGCGCTTCGTGCAGGGTGGGCCAGCGTTTGTAGGCGAGCCGCATCAGGGGCAGCTCGCGCAGGTCGCGCCCGTTGGCGCGCACGCCCCGCTTGCCCAGCCCGCCGGACGCACCCGAAGCAATGTCGCCCGCCTCCAGCAGCATTACCTCTGCACCGCGCCGCGCCAATTCCCAGGCCACGCCACAGCCGTAAACGCCGCCGCCGATAATTACGTAGTCCATACAGGAAATCTGTTACACAAAGATTACAGAGGAAGCGCAGGAGGTCACGGAGAGAGCGAGAAGGGAATTCTCTGTGGTTCTCCGTGCCTTCTCCGTGCGCTCCGTGTCCGACTTGTTACGCCTGAAGCTTTGGATCGAGCACGTCGCGCAATCCATCGCCGAGCAGGTTAAAGGCCATGACGGTGATGAGGATGGCGATGCCGGGAGCGATGGAAAACCAGGGGGCGGTGGTGAGGTGGTTGGTTCCGTCGCGGATCATTTGGCCCCAGGTGGGGGTGGGCGGGGCAACGCCGAGGCCGATAAAGCTGAGGTTGGCCTCGATGCGAATCGCCGCGGCGGTGTAGAGGCTGGACATAACGAGCAGCTCGCCCAAGATATTGGGCAAGATGTGGCGGCTCAACATGCGAATGTCGCCGACGCCGATGCAGCGGGCGGAGCTGATAAAGTCTTTTTCCCGCAGCGAGAGCGTTGGCCCGTGGGCAAGGCGGGCAAAGCGCGGCGAAACCACGACGGCGATGGCGATGATCATCTTGTCCAGCCCGCCGCCGAGCACGGCCAAGACCAGCAGCCCGGTAATCAAATCCGGAAAGGCCAGCAGCGTGTCCACCACGCGCATCAGGATCGTCTCGATGATGCCGCCCTTAAAGCCCGCCACCACGCCCATCACCGTCCCCACCACGCCGCCCATTGCCACCGAGAGCACCCCCACCAGCAGCGAAATCCGCGCGCCGTAGATGATGCGCGAGAGCAGGTCGCGCCCGTAATCGTCCTGGCCCAGCGGGTGCAGGGCGTTGGGCGGCGTGAGCCGTTCGCGCGCGGCTTGGATAATCGGATCGTGGGGGGCGAGCAGCGGCGCGGCAATCGCAATGGCGGTGATCACCAATACGAGCACCAGCCCGACCAAGGCGGCGCGGTTGCGCATAAAGGTGCGCCACATGCGAGCAATTTCGCTCTGCTGGGGCGGTAAGGCTTGGGCGGCGTCGAGCGTGAGGCTGTTTTGCATGGCGTGGGGTTTGTTCCGGCATGGCGATCATCGCGCCACGTTGGTCGCGATTGACGCCGAGTGAATTCGGCGTCTGATTTGCGAAACGCGCTCAAGCGCGTTAGATTGTCGGGATTTAACGCGTTTCAACGCGTTTCGCATGAGAGGCGACGAATGAATTCGCCGCCGGGGACGGTCGACCCGCCGCGTTGATTCAACCCAATCTGGCTAATCAACGTAAAGCCTCTCCCCAAGTTGGGGAGGGAGCTAATCTCAATCAGCCCAACCTGCTTAATCAAAGCGCACCCGGGGGTCGACGAAGCCGTAGAGCAAATCCACCGCCAGATTGATCAGCACGATAACAAAGGCGTAAACCACCATGATCGACTGAATCGTTGTGTAGTCGCGCTGCTTCATCGAATCGACCATCATTTTGCCTAGGCCGGGCCGCGAGAAGACGATCTCCGTCATCACCGAGCTGCCGATCAGGCTGATGGTGAAGAGGCCGACGATAGAGACGATGGGAATTAGCGCCGAGCGCAACGCGTGCCGCACCATGACGATCCGCTCGGTCAATCCCTTGGCGTGGGCCGTGCGCACGTAATCCTCGCTCAGGATATTGAGCATGGCCGAACGCGTCATCCGCGTCACATAGGCCATCATGATCAGCCCCAGTGTCAGCGACGGCAGCACGAGGTGGTAGAGTCGGCTGCCCAGGTTATTTCGGTCGCCCGCGCCAACGACGGGGAACCAGTCCAGCTCCACGCCGAAGATCAGCATGAGGAAGATGCCGAGGTAAAAGGCGGGCACGGAGAGCCCCGCCAGCGAAAAGGTGCGCCCCAGGTAATCGACCACGCCGTTGCGCCGCAGGGCCGTTACGATGCCCAACGGGACGCCCATCAGCACGCCCAGCACCACGGAGACAAAGGTCAGCTCCAGCGTGTAGGGGAGGACAAAGAGGATTTTTTCGGCCACGGGCTGGCCGTTTTTCATGGACTTACCCAAATCGCCGCGCACGATGCCGGTGATAAAGTCGAGATATTGCACCATCAGCGGGCGATCCAGCCCCAAGCGTGCCTGCAGCGCCGCCACCGACTCAGCGGAGGCATAATCACCCAGCGAAGCCTGCGCCGGATCGCCCGGCAGCACGCGCACGATGATAAAGACCAGCGTGAGCACGGCCAGCAGGGTCGGGATGGCGAGAACGAGGCGGCGGAGGATGTAGCGGGTCATAGTAGAAGAGAGATGCGGGGAGGGAGGGACGCGGGGACGCGGGGACGCGGGAAATAACTCCCCGCGTCTCTATGTCGCCGCGTCCCCGCGTCTGCCGTTAGTTAATCGTCGTCAACTCCGTAATCTGCGGATACAAATTCAGCGCGGATTCCAGCTCGTGGCCGTAGTTGACGTTGTCCTGGCGAGCGTAGATTTGGCCCTGGTAGTGCAGCGTGTGCGAGGCAGCGTCCGTCAGAATTTGAACCTGCGCCTCCTGCCACAGCTCGATCTGGCGTTCGGGGTCCGTTTCAAAGCGCGCCTCCAGGATCAGATCGTCGATGGCGTCGTAGTGCGAGAAGTTGGTGTCCGGCGACGCGCCGGTGACGACGATGGAATCGGAGAGGTAGAAGCGCGTGAGGTAGACATCGGCGTTGGGGCGGAAGGCGACGTAGACGACAATCGGATTGGCGTCGTCGCGGATCAGGCTGTGCATGCTGGCGTGGTCGACGATGTTGACGGCGAGGTCGATACCGACGGCGGCAAGCTGCGCCTGCATGCTTTCGTAGACGCGGCGGTAGGCCTCCAGCTCGGAGGAGTTCACCTCCAGCGAGAAGCCGTCGGCATAGCCCGCTTCGGCCAGCAGCTCGCGCGCGCGCTCCGGATCGTATTCGTAGTAAACGCCCGCCGCTTCAACTTCTTCCTGCGTCAGGCCGCCGTCCATAAACTGGAAGGGCACGGGCGTAAAGACATTCTCGCCCGCCTCTTCTGCGTAGAGCGCGAGAAACTCGTCGCGGTCCAGCGCGTGCGAAATCGCCTGCCTCACCAGCGGATTATCCAGCGGCTCGACGGTCATGTTAAAGTGAATCGTGGCCACTTCGCCCGGCCCAAAAGTGTCGACCGTCAGCCCTTCTTCGGCGTCGGTGGCGGCAATCCAGGCGCTGTCGTTCTGCCCGTCGATCACGTCCAGCTCGCCCGCCTTGAGGCCGAGATCGCGCGAGCTAAAGTCCGGCATGTAGCGCGCCTCGACGCCCGCCAGCTGCGGCGCACCGCGGAAGTAGTCCGGATTCGCCAGCAGCGTGACCTTCTCCTGGGCGGAGTAGCTGTCAAACATAAAGGGGCCCGTGCCGACGGGGTTGGTGGCGAAGGCTTCGTCGCCCAGCGCCTCAACGGCTTGGCTGCAGACGATAAAGCCACCGGCGTAGTCCGTAAAGCTGGGCAGGAAAAGCGCGGGCGAGAGCGGCTGGTCGAGCGTTACGTCCACGGTGTAGTCGTCCACCGCTTCAAAGGTCATGCCTGCGTAGGCGCTGGCGTAGGCCGAGCGTTCTGGGTCGGCGGATTTATTGAGCGAGTAGACCGCGTCCTCGGCGGTTAGCTTGTAGGCGGCCATGTCGCCGCTGGGGTGGCACATCACGCCCTCGCGCAGATTGAAAGTCCAGGACTGCGTGCCGTCGTCGTTCATCGTCGGCTCCGGCACGGCCTCCGCCAGGTCAGCCTCGATCTCCGGCGCATTGCCCGGCACGTAGCGCACCAGCCCGTTATAGATCATGTCGACCACGGTGCGGTCGTTGGTTCCCGCCGCAAAGTGCGGGTCGAGCGTGCCCAAATCTGCCGCGGCAACGCCCAGGCGCAGCATTTGGCCTTCGGCGTCGCCTTCGCTCGTGGTTTCGCTAGCGGGCGTCGCGGGGGCACAGGCGGCCAGCCCCGTCAACAGGGCAACCAGCAGGCTGGTCAAGAACAATCTACGCATGGAACTCTCCTTTACTGTTGGTGATGGAGTTGAGTATGAAGTTGTAAAGCGGACGAAGGCAAACGCGCGGTGGAGGGGTCCCGTCAGGCGTGGATGAGTCGACGGGGCGCGTCTGTACCGACAAGTGTATCGTGAGTATATCCGCTACGGGGCGAAAGGTCAAGGCAGTTTCTTGTGGATATATTCGCGTCGCTTTCGCTGAACACCGGTCTATTGTATAATTTCGCCACCTCCCCAACCACACCCACCGACAAAGGAGACTCCCCATGCAAATTTCTCCCCTTAAAATCACCGCCGTCCGCCTCTTTCAGCTCACGGGCACGCTTGAACACGAGGGCGAATTCTGGGAAGAGCGGCTGATCCGCCCCATTGACATCTACCCCGAGCACAAAGTCGAAGCCCGCCGCTTCGACAAGGCCGATTCCGATACGCCCACCGAGGGCGGCGTTCAAATTGTCGCCCACTTTGTGCAAATTGAGACGGACGACGGCGTCTACGGCATTGGCGGGCCGATGCCGCACGAGCAGGCCTACGTGATCGGCACGCAGATCGCGCCGCTGCTCATCGGCCACGATCCGCTGGCGACCGAGCGGCTGTGGGACCGCTGCTACCGCTTTATGGTCCACGGGCGCAAGGGCGTCAACATGATGGCGCTCAGCGTCGTCGACTGTGCTTTGTGGGATTTGAAGGGCAAGCACTTTGGTGCGCCCGTCTACCAGCTGCTCGGCGGGCCGACGCGCACCGAAATTCCCGCCTACGCCAGCATGTTGGGCCACTCCATCGATCCGGAGCTGGTCTACGAGCGCGCCGAAGAGGTCGTCAAGCAGGGCTACCGCGCGACCAAGTGGTTCTTCCGCGACGGGCCGACAGACGGCAAGGCGGGCATCGAGCGCAACCTGCGGCTGGTGCGCACGCTGCGCGAAGCCGTTGGCCCCGATGTCGACATCATGCTCGACTGCTGGATGAGTTGGGATGTGCCCTACACCATCCAAATGGCGCGGCGCATGGAGGAGTACCACCCACGCTGGATCGAGGAGCCGGTGCTGCCGGATAAAATTGAGCAGTACGCCGAGATTCGGCGCAACGTCAACATTCCGATTTCGGGCGGCGAGCACGAGTACACGCGCTGGGGCTTAAAGCAGCTGATGGACGCGGGCGCGTGCGATGTCTACCAGCCGGATATCTACTGGGCGGGCGGGATTTCCGAAATGCAGAAAATCTGCGCGCTCGCTTCGGCCTACGACGTGCCGATCATCCCCCACGGCCATTCGACGCCCGCCTCGGCGCACCTGATCGCGGCGTGGCCGGAGCCGACCACGCCGCTGCTGGAGTACCTGATCAAGTGGAACGAGGTGCACCAGCACTTCCTGGCCACGCCGCTCAAGCCGGTGAACGGCAAGATCACGCTGCCGACGGGGCCGGGGCTGGGCATGGAACTGGACGAGGCGAAGATGGAGAAGCGGGAGGAACTGACATTCTAAAGTGCGTGCAAAATGAAAGCAAGAGTTCGCGGTCCAAGTGACTGTCACTGTCCATAGCCGGACAGCTTGCCCCATTTTGTCTGGACAGTGACTGTCACTGGCTCCTCAAACTCCTGTTCTCGATGCAACTTTACTTTAGAAACAATTCTCCCACTCAGCAAAGGCAAGGAAAGTTCCATGAAAATCACCGCCGTCCGCCTCTTTCAACTCCAAGGCACGCTTGAACACGAGGGCGACTTTTGGGCAGATCGACAGGCGCGCCCCATCGATATTTATCCGGAAGACAACGTCTGGGAGATGCGTTCGCGAAGAGGAAAAACACCAGCGGGCGCGGAGGGGATGCCGCTCAGGAGCTACTGCGTGCGCATCGAGACCGACGACGGCGTCTACGGCATTGGCACGCCGATGACGCACGAGCAGGCCTTTGTGGCAGGCACACAGATTGCTCCTTTGTTGATTGGCCACGATCCGCTGGCGAGCGAGCGAATCTGGGATCGCGTCTACCGCTTTATGGTGCACGGGCGCAAGGGCGCAAATATGATGGCGCTGAGCATCATCGACTGCGCGCTGTGGGATTTGAAGGGCAAGCACTTTGGTGCGCCCGTCTACCAGCTGCTCGGCGGGCCGACACGCACCGAAATCCCCGCCTACGCCAGCATGTTGGGCCACTCCATCGATCCGGAGCTGGTCTATGAAAAGGCGCAGGAGCTGGTGCAGCAGGGCTTTCGCGCCACCAAGTGGTTCTTCCGCGACGGGCCGACAGACGGCAAGGCGGGCATCGAGCGCAACCTGCGGCTGGTGCGCACGCTGCGCGAAGCCGTCGGCCCCGATGTTGATTTGATGTTCGACTGCTGGATGAGTTGGGATGTGCCCTACACCATCCAAATGGCGCGACGCATGGAGGAGTACCACCCGCGCTGGATCGAGGAGCCGGTGCTGCCGGACAAGATTGCGCAGTACGCCGAGATTCGGCGCAAAGTGAACATCCCCATCTCCGGCGGCGAGCACGAGTACACGCGCTGGGGCTTGAAGCAGCTGATGGACGCGGGCGCGTGCGATGTCTACCAGCCGGACATTTTCTGGGCGGGCGGCATCTCCGAGACGCAGAAGATCTGCGCGCTCGCTTCGGCTTACGACGTGCCAGTCATTCCCCACGGCGCGTCTACCCCCGCCTCGGCACACCTGATCGCCGCGTGGCCGGAGCCGACCACGCCGCTGCTGGAGTATCTGGTTAAGCACAATGAGCTGCTCCAATACTTCCTGGCCACGCCGCTCAAGCCGGTGAACGGCAGGATCACGCTGCCGACAACGCCGGGGCTGGGGCTGGAGCTGGACGAGGTGAAGATCGAGAAGCGGGAGGAGCTGACGTTTTAGCGCGGGGGTGCGATGGAGCCAATAAAACACAAATTCGCTACATCAGCCCTTGACTGCGCCCGAGGTCAAGCCTTCAATAAAGCGGTCGCTCAGAAAGATATAGAGGATCAGCACGGGCAGCAGGGCGGCGACGAGGCTGGCCGCGGCAATGGCATAGTTGGCGCCATTCTCGCCGACAAACATCATCATCGCGGCGGGAAGCGTGCGCTTGGCCGGATCGGTAACCATCGTAATGGCGAGCAGCAGCTCGTTCCAGAAGCTGATAAAGTTAATCAGCACTACCGTTAGCAGCGCGGGGCGCGTTAGCGGCAGCATCACCTGCCAGAAGACGCGGAAATCGTTGCAGCCATCAATCCGCGCGGCATCCTCCAGCTCTTCCGGCAGCTGCGAGAAGTAAGTCGCCATGAGATAGGTGCTGATGGGCAGGCCAAGCGCGGCATAAAGCAGCACCAGCGCCCAACGCGAGCCGAGCAACCCGTACTGGCTCATCATCACAAACTGGGGGATGTACATCACCTGGGGCGGCAGCATCAGCGCCAGCAGGAGAAGGACGAAGAGTGGCCCGCGCAGCCGAAACTCGTAGCGGCGGCGGCCAAAGCCGTAGCCGCCCATAGTCGAGAGGGCAATGGTCAACAAGAGGGCAAAGCCGGTGACGAAGATGCTGTTGAGGAAAAAGCGGTAGAAGCGGATGCGTGGATCGAAAAAGAGCTGGGCATAGTTTTGCCAGCGCATCTCCACGGGCAGGCCGTAGGGGTTCTGCAAAATGCCGCCGGTCGTCCGCAGCGAAAGGACGACCATCCACACAAAGGGAATGAGCACAAGCAGCGTAAAGATCAGCAGCGCCGCGGAGAGCAGCAGCCCGCGCAGACGACGCGCCCACTGAGTTTGGTGAAGGGCAACGGTCGGCGATGTAGTGGCCATGGCATTGGTGAATCGTAATGTTAAAAGGTGATGGGCTCTAGTGTAAGGGCATTAGCTTATGTAAAGAAAGTATCCAGCGGTTCTTGTGGATAGCTCGCTGCCTTGCCCTCACCCCCAGCCCCTCTCCCAAAGTGGGAGAGGGGGAGGTAGATTAGAACCCTTCTCCCATCCTGGGAGAAGGGTTGGGGATGAGGGCCGACTGCACTTTCCTTTGATGTGAGACAGCCGGTCTTATCATGCAACTCAAGTTGCTACCTATATCCGCTGGTGGTTGAAGTCCACTAGCTGGCAAGCTTAGCGCTGGGCGATGCGTAAGTGGCAACTTAAGTTATTTAGCAATCGATTCCGGTATGCACGAGCCTCTTTGCGGCCATTCTTCTGTGGCTATCCTTCTGTGCAGAGCGCGGCGTCAAGGGTTTCCACGGCTTCATCCACGCTGATCTCGCCCTGCGGCAGCTGTTCGTTCAGCACGGCCACCGCGGCTTCATCAAACTCGCCGCAGCGCGAGGTGGGCGCAATATCCGTGGCCAGGCTGCCGTAGACGGCAACAAACTCTTCCCAATACCAATCCCATTTGCCCGGCTCCGTGCCCAATTCGACAAGCGTTTCGTCCGCGGGCCAATCTGACGCCGAGTCGTACTGGATGGCGGAGGGGGTGTTGGTCACCGCCGTCCACAGCGCGCCGTAGCGGGGCTGTGCGGCAAAGGCCAGAATGTCCTTGGCCACCTCCGGATAGGGCGTGGAGGCGAGCACGCTGTAGCCCGATTCAAACTCGAACCAGAGCGTGTTGGGGTCGGTGGCTCCTTCCTGCAGCGGGTAGCGCAACATGCCAAACTGCCAGTCGGGATCCTGCCCGCCATCGGCTTCGGGCTTAAAGGCGCGCCCCGTGTACCAAGTTGGGATGTAGATCATGCAGGCTTCGCGCTGCGTGTGAAAGTAGGCGTGAAATTCGTCGATGGTCATGTCGGCAAAGCTATCGGGCCAGAGGCCAGCGTCGCGCAGCGTCGCGCTGTACTCCAGCGCCCGCCGGGCTTCTGGCGTATCCCAGGATTGGAGGCCAGCGTTGTACCGATCAAATTCTTCGGCGCCGACGAGCGTCCACAGCGGATATTGCACGGCCCAGACTGCCGGGTAGGGGCGGTTGCCAATGGCGTCGGCGACGCCGGCATAGCCCGCATCGCTACAGCTCTGCACCACCTCGACAAATTCATCCTCGGTAAACTGATAATCTTCCGGCACTTCGATCCCTAACTCGGCAAAAATCTCCGGGTTGTAGAAGATCATGTTCATCTGCGAGCCGATGTTGAATTTGTAATTCCCCTCATAACCAATCAAAGGGTAGGTTCCATCCAGCTCCGTGCCCTCCCAAAAATTTTCCCAAGGGAGCACGTCGGCCAGGTCAAGCAGCCAGCCTTGCTCCACCCAATCCGCCTGTTCGCTGTCGAAGGTAGAGATGTCGGGCGCTCCCTGGCCCGCAGTCATCGTGCCGCGGACGGCCTCCTGCAGCGGGTTCTTGTCCCACCAGACAACGTCGATGGTGACATCGGGATGTTCGGCTTCGTAATCGGCCGCAATTTTCTCAATCACGGCACGCTTGCTCGGTTCGTTGGCCCAGTGGCTCCACCACTGGATGTTAACGGGGCCGTCGGCGGGCGCGACTTCCGTGGCAACTGGGCCTGAAGCAGCTGGCGCTACGCTTTCGGTTATGCTTACGGCCGCATCATCTGGCGATGATTGCGGGGCCGCTTCCGGAGCAGATGAAAGCAGGGGGCGGATGGTGATCAGCAGCGCAACAAAGAGCAGCGCGACCATCACAACTTGCAGCAAGGTTAAAATTACTTCTCGTCGCTTTTCGGACATAGGGTTTTCTCCACGTGAATGAAGTCAATGCCCTACCGGGAATGATGTAGTGGAACAAACAGGGGCATACAACTAGATTTTGCCAAACGTTTAGCAGGCGGTTGAAAAATTAAAGCCAACCAGTTCTTACAGCGGGCTGTCTAAAGAACAGCCGTCTGCCAGCACCAATTGATCTTTAACATAGCAAACCTATAGTTCGACTAATTTGCCCAGTGATTGAATCAACTGTTCGTCGAAAAGCGGCCACCTGACATTTATCAGCGACTAAGCGAAATTTCTATAGGCTCTCCTATTTTTATCGGCCAATTGTAGCAAAATCATTCTACGATTTTAATACGTTGAGCGTACGCGCAGCCACCGGTTAATTAAGCTGACGCCGACGATTACCACACCAAACCAAACGACCGACATGGCGGCCGGGTAGCCTAAATCCAACGAGCCCCAGCCAAAAGCTCGTTTTTGGACGTAAGTGGCGACGGTTTCGGAAAAGTGCAGCGGCCCGCCACCCGTCAGCACCCACACCACGTGGAAGGCGCGCATCTTGCCCATAAATGCCAAAATCAACACCGTGACAAAGGTGGGGCGCAGCAGAGGCAGCATCACGCGCAGAATGGTCTGCACGGTTGAAGCGCCATCGATGCGGGCGGCCTCGATCAAATCTTTGGAGATGGCGCTGAGGCCAGCCAGCAGCAGAATGAACGAATAGCCAAAGGTGGCCCAGTAGTGGACAAAAATCACGGACCAAAGCGGCGTGTCACGGCGACCAAGCCAGTTGACAGCCAGCTCCTCCAGCCCAATCGAGCGCAGGCCCACGTTGAGCAGCCCCCAATCGTAGTTAAAAATCCAGCGAAAGATCAGCCCCACGATCACGCCGGAGACGAGCACGGGCGTAAACCAGGCCACGCGGTAGAAGCGGTGCAGCGGCGCTTTGAAGTAGATGACGAAAGCCAGCACGGTTGCTGTCGCCATTTCCAAAGCGGGGCCAACGACCCCCCACGTCAGCGTGTTGCGAACGGCGAGGTGAAAGATGTCGTCGGTGAGCAGTTGGCGAAAATTAGCCAGCCCCACAAAGGTAGAGACAACCTGCCCGCCCATGGGCGCAATGGTATGCACCGAATAATAGAGCGTCGCCAGCAGCGGGTAGACGACAAAGATCGTGTAGAAGAGCATCACCGGGCCCAGAAAGAGCGCGATCGCGCCCCAGGGCTTGCGATGGGGCTGGCGACGGGAACGAACGCGCTGCGCGGCAGCGGATTGAGCAGCGGCGAGGGATTGGGCTTGTGTGGCCATGGTGAATGCTGAAATGTATAGCCGATGCCGCATGGAGAGGTTTGTTCAATCTGCCCAAGTGACAATGGTCGCCTAGTACATCATAGTTGTAACTACAAATCGTTCTCCCCCAGCCCCGGCTCCCTCCCGGAATGGGAGGGGGGCCGGGGGTGAGGGCCCGGTTGTCAAATGTTAACGGATCTTACTCCGTGCAGAGGTTGCTGTCCAACAGCTCGACGGCTTCGTCTACGCTAATCAGGCCCAAGGGCAAGCCTTCATTGAGCGCCGACACCACGGCATCTTCAAATTCACCACAGCGAGCGGTTGGCGCCATGGCGCGCGGCAGCCCACCGTAGACCTCGTCGTATTCCGCCCAGTACCAATTCCACTGACCGGGCATTGTTCCCAGCTCTTGCTGGAGCTCTTCCGAAGGCCAATCCGCTTCCAGATCGTATTTAATCACCGAGGGGATATTGGTGACGGCAGTCCAGAGCGCGCCGTACTGCGGCTGGGCGGCAAAGGTCAGAATATCCTTGGCGAGCGCTTCATTTTCGGTCGAAGAGAGCACGGCGTAGCCCGACTCGAAGCCGGTCCAAACGGTCTCCGGGGCGGCGGCGTTCTCCATCAAGGGGTAGCGCAACATGCCAAACTGCCAGCTGGGATCCTGCCCGCCCTCCTCCTCGGCCTTAAAGGCGCGGCCAGCGTACCAGGTGGGGATGAACATCATGCAGGCGTCGCGCTGGGTGTGGAAGTAGACGTGAAATTCATCGATGGTCATTGTCGAGAACGAAGTGGGCCAGAGGCCAGCATCGCGCAGGGAGGCCGCGTACTCCAGGGCCGCCCGCGCTTCGGGCGTATCCCACGACTGCAGGCCAGCGTTATAGGCGTCAAATTCTTCGCTGCCCACCAGGTTGAAAAGAGGATACTGCACGGCCCAGACGGCGGGGTAGGGGCGATTGCCAATTGCGTCGGCCACGCCCGCGTAGCCTGCCTCGCTGCACTGGCTCACCACATCCATGAACTCCGCCTCGGTAAACTGGTAATCCTCGGGCACTTCGATGCCCAGCTCCGCAAAGAGATCGGGGTTGTAGAAGAGCAGATACTCTGTGGCCCCAATGTTAAACTTGTAAAGGCCATCGTAGCCAAGGCTGGGATAGGTTCCGTCCAGCTCCGTACCGGGCTGGAAATTTTCCATGGGCAGCGCGTCGGAGAGGTCCAGCACCCAGCCCGCTTCCACCCACTCGGCTTGTTCGCTGTCAAAGGTGGTGATGTCGGGTGCGCCGTCGCCCGCCGTCATGGCGCTGCGGATGGCGTCGCGCAGGGGGTCTTTGTCCCACCAGGTCAGCTCAATCGTCACGTCGGGATGTTCGGCTTCGTAGTCCGCCGCGATCTTTTCGATTACTGCGACTTTGGCTGGCTCGTTGGCCCAGTGGCTCCACCACTGAACGGTGACGGGCCCGTCTGCGGCGGCTGCGGATGCGCCCTCGCTCTCGGCGGGTGCGGCATCCGATGTGGTAATGGCGGGGGCGGGGCAGGCGGCCAGCAGCAGCGCCAGCAGCAGCATGGGCAGGATGAGCAGGGATCGCTTTTTGTGCATGGAGGTTCTCCTAGGGGAACGGCGTGAATGGAATGGGTGGGTCATGTACGGGTACGATGTGAGTGTGAAGATGCGAGTGTGAAGATGCGTCTATGATTTGGCGGACGGAGACAACGAAGATGGGTGCCGACACAGGTGCGCTGGCAGAATACGCCTCAACGCTCGAAAACAGTGGGATACAGCGGAATGAAGTCGAGCTAAAAATTGGCAGTGGTGCTACACAGCAATCATATAAGACAGAAGGCCCCTTGTCAAGAGCGCGTGTGATACTTTTGTCTGACGCAAAAAACTTTGACAAATTTTGTGGGCGTGGTCGGCCACCCAAAAATGCTCTGTGGTCGCGTGATCCGTGGGGGCGACAAAATTTGTCATTCCGGCCGGGTCTCCCGGTTGCTATGCAGAGCGTGGAAACCCAGCCCTGGACGCTCTGCATTCCCTCTGGACGCAGAGCGTCCGGCAGCGCATTCCACGCAGAGCGTGGGACGAGTAACCCTCACCTTACCGCCTTTGCACGACCGCGAATCTATCAAGCAGCACGACGCTTTGCTCACATACCAAAACGTCCCACCAAAATCAACGCGGTTTCCGTCGAGCGAGAGACGGTGTATAATTTGAGCAACTCCACTATCCATAATTTATCATCTTCCCACTAATCTTCGGAGAAACACTATGACAGTTCGTATCGGCGTACTTGGTTTGGGGCAAAGGGGATTGCAGCATCTGAAGGCGCTGTGGCAGCTACGGGGTGAAGGGCTGGTCGATGTGGTGGCGCTGGGGGATGCGTTTGCAGTCAATCTGGACGAGGCCAAGCTGCGGCAGTACGTGCCCGACTTTGAGGCGGGGGACATTGTCCACTCGACCAATTTTGACGAACTGCTGGCGCAGGATCTCGATGCTGTTTACATCAACCTGCCGCCGAACGTGCACAGCGACGAAGTCCTGCGCGCGGCCGAGGCGGGCGTGCATCTCTTCGTCGAAAAGCCGATGAGTTTGTACCTCGACGAGGCCATCGAGATGCAGCGGGCCATCGACGAGGCGGGCGTGATCTCCAGCGTTGGCTTTCAGCAGCGCTTTGACCACCGCCACGAGGCCATGCAGCAATTCCTGGACGACAAGCAGGTCGTGATGGCGCAGTACGTGATGCACGCACCGCTCGAGGCACACAGCGTCAAGCACACGCTGACGGAGCAGTCCGGCGGGCCGAGCAACCGCGTGTGGACGGCCAACCGGGCGTGGTCGGGCGGCACGGTGGTGGAGGCGGGCATTCACCCGCTCGACCTGTGGCGCTTCTGGTTTGGCGACGTGGCGTGGGTGCAGGCGCGCTACGTCCACCGCCCGACGGAGGAGATCATCGATGGGGCGGACAATCCGTACACCTATTCGGCGCTCTTTGGCTTTGAGAATGGGGCCGTCGGCACGATGACGCTGTCGCGGCTGCGGCGCGTCTTTGCCACGCAGAGCGACCACGCGGTGCTTTGGCACGAGGGGCGGCTGCGGCTGGAGGGGGACGATGTGGCGGCCTACCACTACGACGGCGTCTACCCGCCGGAAGTCAAGCCCACGGCAGAGAGCGTGCGCCGGGTGCTCAATCTGCCGCCGCAGCGAGAGAACACAACGGTCGCGATTGCGCGCGCCTTTGTCGAAGCGATTCGCCAGGGCAATCCGTCGCTGGTGCGCTCGTCCTTTGGGGATGCGATGAACAGCTTGGCGGCAGTGGTGGCCGCGAACGTGTCGGATGAGTTGAGCGGAGAGACGGTGAAGATCGAGGAGCTGTTGACGGCCGAGCGGTACGCGGAGTTTCGGGCGAAGATAAGCTAAACAGCTTGTTCTACTTCACCCACCGGTCGTACATGATCAGCGTACCCGCCTGGGCGACGTTGTAGCTGGCGGTGCGTGCCGAGGGAATCGAGACGAGGTGGTGGCAGCGCCGCTTCACGTGGTTGGGCAAGCCGCCATCCTCGGCGCCGAGCAGATAGACGGCGCGCGGCGGGTGGGCAAAATTGGGCAGCGGCGTGCCGCCCATTTCGATGCCGACGAGCGGGCAATCGTAGGGGTGGGCGGCGAGCATTTCGTCAAAGGTATTGTAGGCGAAGAGCGGGATTTGCCGCCACGTGTCGAGGACATCGGTGGGCTGCGGTCGATAGCGCTTGCCGACCGTAAAGATGAAGGACGCACCAAGTTGATAGGCCCCGCGCCAGAGCACGCCAACGTTCTCAAAATGCTTGGCCTGGTAGATGCCGATGCCAAAGTAGCCGGGCGGGGAAGCGGAGGCGCTCACAGCCGCTCCGATGCGCGCTCGCGCCGCGCCACCTTGGCCGCGCCCCGCATGGCGACAATCGCGACGGTTAGCCACGTGCCGCTGATCAAGAGGCCCGCGACCAAATCGCTTGGCCAGTGGGCGCCCGTGAGCAGGCGACCCACTACCACCAAAGCCAGCAGCAGGACAACTAGCAGCGCGGCAACGGCGCGTTCGCTGCGGTGGGGCGAACTGCGAATCCAGTAGTAGCCGAGGATGCCCCAGAGCACCGTCGCGTGGGACACGTGGCCGGAGGGAAACGAATTGCGTCCCGGCGCGAGCACGCCGCCTAACACGGCGTCGGGGCGCTCGCGGCTCCATAAATTCCAGCCCAAAAAGACCAGCGCCGTACAGCCCAGCACGCCCGCGATCAAGTTGAGCGCCGAAAGCGAGCGACCGCGGTAAACAAAAATAATGGCGGCAACGAGCGTCATCCCAATCACAATGGGCGTATCGGCAATAATATCAAGGCTGAGCGCGCGCGTGATGGAAACGGCGGGCGTTTGGGTAAGCTGGTTGAGCCAGGGCTGCTCCCACGCCAGCGCGCCCGATTCCACCAGCGTTTTGCAGAGCCAGACCAGCAGCGCCACGAGCAGCGCCGTGCCCAGCCAGCCGACCAGCAGCGTCAGCAGCCAGCGCTGCCAGACGGCGGCGGGCAGGGTTTGCCAAAAGGCGCGGGCGTGCTGCGTCGCGTGGTGCGCGCCGTCGATGGAGCGCCAGCGCGGCTGGTCTTCCCGTGTGGAAGAGGCTTGTTCAGCGTCGCTGCGCTTGGTAGAAGGAGCAGAAGCCATGATCAGGTTCCATTGGTTGCGTCTGTTGTTGGTTCCGTTCTCGACACGCTTTGGGTGCGACGGTGGTAGAGCCAATCCAAAATCAGCAGCGAAAGCAGCGCCCACGCCGCGCCCACGGCCCAGCCCGCCAGCACGTCCGTCGGCCAGTGCACGCCGAGATAGACGCGGCTCACGCCAACCAGCACGGTGAGCAAAATTGCCATGCCCATGATGTAGCGCTTGAGACGCAGCTCAGGTTGAATATGAGCGAGCAGCGCGCCCAGCGTCAGATAAGTAATGGCGGAAACCATGGCGTGGCCGGAGGGGAAGCTGCTCAGGCTGACAATTGAGCCCTGCGAGACCAAATCCGGACGCGGACGCTCGAATATATTTTTGAGCAGGACACCCAACAGATTGCCGCCCCAAATGGTAGTAAAGACAAAGCCCGCCAAAAATCTTTGTCGCCGCAGCAGCAGGTAAATTACGATGCCAAGCGTTAGCAGCACCAACATACCTACGCCGCCAAAGGCGGTGAAATCGCGCATCATCTCCTCAGCCCAGCCCGGCCCGATGGGATTGTTCAAATCGCCGGGCGTGCGCATGGCGAGCAGCACGGCTTCGTCAAAGGCGCGCGTGTCGTTCTCGACAACTTCTCCCGCCAGCTCGACAAAGCCCCACACGGCCAGGGCAATCACCACCGTGGCGATCAACACCGAGTGTTCCACATTGGGTGCTTTTTGTTTGAGTTGCGTAAGGTACGTGCGCAATTGGTTCTCTTTATTGCCGCGCTCGGTTGTCTGATTCAAAAGATGGTTTTCCTCTTCTTTCAATGTCTGCTAAATCTTTAATCTGCTAGATTTTTCCCAGCGCAGAAATCGCGTGCATCCGTGGGGAAAGCGCGGCTTCGCGCCCCGTCGTACTAATGAACCGGGGTGCACCAAACAACACGCTGCTCGAGCAAGACAGCCTACTGAAGAGGTGCGTCAGAATCAGTACCGGTTTATCCAAAACCAATTTTTCCAAAGGCAATTTTTCCAAAGCCAATTTACCCAAAGCCAATTTTTCCAAAATCCACCAGCACAATACACCAATCACAAACAGGAGACCACTGATGAAACTGCTCGTTTATCCCGCGCTCAAAGACGAAGAGCGCCAGCAGCTTGCCGGCGTTGACCCCTCGATCAACCTCGTAAACGCACAGGGCGAGGACGAGGCGCTGGCCGAAATTGTCGACGCCGAAGCCATGTACGGCACGCTCACGCCGGAGCTGCTGGAGCGGGCGAAGGAATTGCGCTGGCTACAGACGCCGATTGCCGGGCTGGAAAACTACATGTTTCCCGAACTCGCCGAGAGCGATCTCACCATGTCCAACATGGCGGGCATTTACAACGACCAAATCGCCGACCACACGATGACGTACATGCTGATGTTTGCCCGCGGCTTCCACATCTATCTGCGGCGACAGATCGACCGCAACTGGGAAACGGGCGTGCCCATCGTCCACCTCGCCGACGCAACAATTGGCATCATCGGCCTGGGCGGCATTGGTACGGCGATTGCGCAGCGCGCCAAGGCCGCCGAGATGCGCGTGATCGCCACCGAAGCGCGGCGCGACGAGCAGCCGGACTTTGTCGACGAACTGTGGCCGCCCGACCGGCTGGACGATCTGCTGGCGGAATCCGATTTCGTGGTGAGCTGCGTCCCCCACACGCCCGCCACGGAGGGCATGATCGGCGCAGAGCAGCTGACCAAGATGCAGCCGTCTGCTTACCTAATCAACATCTCGCGCGGCGTGGTGGTGAAGCTGGAGGCGCTGGTGGAAGCGCTGCAAAGCGGTACGATTGCGGGGGCCGGGCTGGACGTTTACGAAATCGAGCCGCTGCCGAGCGACCATCCGCTGTGGGGCACGGAGAACGTCATCTTAACGCCACACGTCGCCGCGGCCAGCCCGCACGTGGCTCAGCGGCGAATCGATGTGGTGGCGGAGAATCTGCGCCGCTGGGTCAATGATGAGCCGCTGCGCAACGTGGTGGATAAAAAGATGTGGTTTTAACGCGGCGACAAGGTCTCGGAAAATAGCGCAAATCTAACGCGAAGAGCGACTTTGTTCGCGAAGCTTCTCTTCGCGCCTTTGCACCTTCGCGTTAAATCTCTTTCTGCCCGTGGTAGCGCGACGCCTC
The DNA here is from genome assembly GCA_965213535.1 of Caldilineaceae bacterium. GTDB lineage: Bacteria > Chloroflexota > Anaerolineae > Caldilineales > Caldilineaceae > JBCCFC01. Next base: position 1,433,748 of record OZ243888.1, on the reverse strand, counting down.
ACCCGCCATCGCACCCGCCGTCTCGCGCCAGCGAAACTTGGGCAGCCAGCGATTTGCCTTGCCCTCGACCGCGTCCGCGATCATCTCCCCCAAAATCGGACCCATCTTGAAGCCGTGGCCGCTGCCGCCCGCGCCGACCGTCAGCCCCGCGACTCCGGGGTGGCGGTCGATCCAGAAGTGCTCGTCAATGGTATCGTTGTATAAACAGCGGCGCGTATAGACCAGCTCCGCGTCGAGCAGCGCCGGGAAGGTGTCGGCCAGCATGGTGCGCAGGTGCGCCACGTCCGATTCGTGAACCACGCGCTCGTCGTGTTCCGGGTGCAGGGGAACGCCCGTGCCGTGGTTGGCGATTTTGACGACGCCCGCGCGCGGGTGCAGCGGGAAGCCATACCAGCCCGTGCGGCTGACGTCCGCCGTAAAGACGACAAAGTTGGGCGGCGTAAAGAGGCTGGGGTCGCGCGGCTTGAGGTGGAAGATCGGGTGGCCCGTCGCCTTCATAAAGGGTTGCAGTTCGGGCACGAGGTAGGGCGTCCACGATCCGGCACAGACGATAATCTCATCCGCCTGGAAGGTCTCGCCCTCGCGCGTCTGCACCGCCGTCGCGCGCCCGTTTTCCCGCACGATTTTGTCCGCCGTCTGCCCAGTGTGAATGTCCACCCCCAGCGAGCGCGCGTGCTCGACCAGCGTCTCCACCGTGCGCCCGCTCTCGGCATAGCCGCCGCGCGCGCTGAAGAAGCCGTCCACGTAGCACCCCGCGTTCCACGCGGGAAAGCGCTCGCAAATCGCCGCCGCATCCAGCCGCTCGACGGTGTGGCCGTGCGCCTTCAGCGTGTGGTAACTCTCGTACTGGTAGCCGCCCGGCGTCATCGGCTGCCGCGTCAGCATCGAGACGCCCGTCTCGTGGTAGAGCGTGTCGCCGAACTGCTCGTTGAGCGCGTGCCAGCCGTCGATGGCCTCGTCGACCATCTGCATGTAGTCGACATCCGCGCCGTACTCCATGCGCACGACCTTGCTGATGTCCGTCGATGCCGCCAGCGGATGGGGCAGCGGGCCGGGGTCGATCACGCCGACGCGGTGGCCGCGTTCGTGCAGCTCAATGGCGGTGGTGATGCCGTAAATGCCCGCGCCGATAACGAGCGCGTCGTAAGATTTCAAGAGGGGTCTCCCGGTTGAGATTGAGCATAGTTGAGCCAGCTTTCCAACATATCGCGCGCCACCTTCCAATCAAAGGCGTCGTCCTCTTCAAGCATGATTGCTTGATTTAGCGCTGCATCTGGTTTTTTCATCAGTGTTTGAGCGCGCTTGGCAGAGTAGGCTTCAAACTGTTCATAGTTCATGCCATACTTCAACTCAAACGCCTCAATCATTTGCTGATAATCCCGAATTTGATCCATTAGAATCTGCGTTTACCCGTGTGTATCTGCGGTTCCCTTCTCTTGCCCTGGACAAACCAGAAGCAGATTTGTCAACACGGATAGGGAGGAACACGGACAAGAGAGAATAAAAACATCCGTGTTCCTCCTTATCCGTATCTACAATCTCCCGGCTTTTTTTAGATTAGATAGCCGCAATCCCCCGTAGCGACCGATTCGCCTTTTGATAAGCCAGCTGCGAAAAGTCCGGCACGAGCGCGCCCGGCGCGGCCACGTAGATGACCTTTGCGGCAATCGGCGCAAAAGCGGCGTAAAAATGCTGCATCGATTTCACGACCAGAATTTTCTTCTGCGTCGGATCGATGCCGACGTTGGTGAAGAGGTGTGGGCTAAAGCTCTGCGTGCGCCGCGTATTGACAACGAGGTCGATGCCGTTCCCAGAGTCATCCGTGTGCAGCGCCACGGCGTCGCCCAGCGGCTGCGTGCCGTCGCCAAAGCGCTGCGTGGCGTCCCGCGCGATCTGGCCGATGCGCACGCGCAAGTCCAGCGGATCGCCGGACATGGGGCCGAGCTTGCCGCCAATGCGCAGGTCGGTCGTCACGCCCTCGCCGATTTCCTGCGCCAGCTCGACCACGCCGGGATCCCAGATGCAGCCGACGGCCGCGTTGCCCACGCCGCGCTCGAGCAGGCGACGCAGCACAAAGGTCGAGTCGTTGGGCGCGCCGCCGCCGGAGTTGTCGGCCACGTCCGCCAGCACAACCGGCTGGCTCTCAAAGGCCAGCGCTTCATCAATGGCCTCGTCGATGGTGCGGTAGGGTGGCTGGGCGTCGTCGAAAATGTCGGCGAGCTTGGCACAGAGCGACGCCGCGATCTCGTCGCCCAGCTGCGGCTGGTTATCCGTCACCACCAGCACGCGCGTGCCCAAGTCGGCGACGTCGCCCCAGGGAAAGCCGTGAGCGAGCGAGACGGAGAGCACCCCGTCCCGATTTTCCAGCGCGCTCATGCCGTCGACAAACGAGCGCATCGGCTCGCGCGAGGTGTGGTAAACGCCGAGCATCCCGCAGTCGTGCAGGGTGAGCTGCGGCTGCGTCTTGCCCTCGGCGGCGTCCGCCGTTAGCTGAAACACTTCCTCGGCGCGCTGGGCGATGTCGACGTGCGGATATTCCTTAAAGGTCACCAGCACCGTCGCGCTGTCGACCATCTGCTGCGTCAGGTGGCAGTGCAGATCAAGCTCGCCGCCAATCGGCACGTCCGGCCCGACGATCTCGCGCACGCTGGCCAGCAAGTCGCCCTCGGCATCGTCGTAGCCCTCGGCAACCATGGCGCCGTGCATGTTGAGCAGCACCAGATCGACGGGCAGCGCCGCGCGCAAATCCCCCAAAATCTCGTCGCGCAGCGCTTCGTAGACGGGGCGCAGCGTCGTGCCCGCGGGCGTGGCAAAGGCGGCCAGGCTCTCGACCACCTCCCAGCCGCGCTCGTGCGACAGCTCGCGCCAGATCACCAGCGGCAGGCTAAAGGCGGGCGGCGGGTCGGGGTGCTGGCCGTGGCGCACGAGCAGCGTCTGCTCGAAGTTGTGCAGGCCGGTGAGAAAGGGAGAGAAGGTATTGGTTTCGGTACCGAGGAGGGCGGTGAAGAGTTTCATGAGTTGCTGGCGAATTTCCAGAATACTTTAACCCAGGGGGCGCGGAGAGCGCAGAATTTTTGAGAGGCTCCTTTTTCTCTGCGCTCTGCGCGCCTTCTGCGTTGGAATTTTAGTTGGATTTATGCGCTGGTTATGGAGAGTGGAGAGTGGGTTGGTCCGACGGCCTGCCAATCGCTGATCGCCAACCGCTGATCGCCAACCGCCAACTCACTGCTGTTCGTCGGTCTATTTAGTCGGCGCGCTCGCGCGGGTCGAGCGCGTCGCGCAGGCCGTCGCCGACGAAGTTAAAGGCGAGCACCGTGAGCATGATCATCATGCCGGGGTAGAAGGCAATGCGCGGGTAGCGGATGATGGATTGGCGCGCGCCAGCCAGCGTATCGCCCCAGGAGGGGGTGGGCGGGGGAACGCCGAGGCCGAGGAAGGAGAGCGCGGCCTCCAGGATAATGATGCTGCCCACGCCCAGCGAGGCCAGCACAATCACCGGGCCGAGCACGTTGGGGATGATGTGGCGCAGGATGATGCGCGCGCTGCGCACGCCGCTGGCCTGGGCGGCAGTGACAAACTCCTGCTCACGCACGCTGAGCACATCCGCGCGCACCACGCGCGCATAGCGCGCCCAGACGGTTGTGCCCAGCACGAGCACCGTCGTGCGCAGGCTTGATTCAAGCACGGCGGCCAGCACAATGAGCAGCGCCAGAATGGGGAAGGCCATCAGCGTATCGGTGATACGTGAAAGAATGGTATCGACCCAGCCACCAAAATAGCCGGAGACCGCACCGACCGCCACGCCGATGATCACCGAAACGAGCGTGGCCGTCATGCCCACAATTAGCGCCACGCGCGAGCCAAAGATCACGCGGCTGAGCAGATCGCGGCCCACGTTGTCCAGGCCGAGAATGTGCCCGGCTGTGGGGGGCGCATTCTGCGTACCTTCGGAGCGGAGGGGATCATAGGGCGCGAGTGGCTCGGCGAAGATGGCCATCAAGCAAAGCATCACGATGATCACCAAGCCGATCATCGCCAGCTGATTGGCGCGAAAGCGCGACCAGGCCTGCGCAAACTCCGAGCGCTGTTTGGTCTCGGTTAAAATTAGCTTCTGAGCGGGATTGGTGGCAACCGCCATGTGTCTCTCCATTTACGATTTTGGATTTTAGATTTACGATTCCTTGCGTCTACGCTGCCGCTTCGTAAATCAAAAGTCGCAAATCAATCATATCGAATACGCGGATCGATCACTGCGTAGACGAGGTCCGTCAGCAGATTGATCAATACAACCAGCACGGCAAAAATCACGGCGAGCGACTGCACGACCTGGTAATCGAGCCGGAAGACGGAATCGGTAAAGAGACGGCCCACGCCGGGGATGGCGAAGACCGTTTCCACGATAATGGTGCCGCTGAGCAGGAAGGCAATGCGAAAGCCAATCACCGTGACGATGGGCAGCAGCGCGTTGCGGATGGCGTGGCGCGCAACGACGACGCGTTCGGTTAGGCCTTTGCTGCGCGCCGTGCGCACATAATCTTGCGACATCACCTCCAGCGTGCTGGAGCGCATGACGCGGGTAAGCACGGCCATCTGCTCCGTGGCCAGCACGATCACGGGCAGGACGTAGCCGTGCCACGAGCGCAGGCCATAGGTCGGGAGCGCCTCGATGTTGGCGGCAACGAGCGCGATCAACATCAGCCCCAGCCAAAAATTGGGCATGGCAATGCCCAGCGCCGAGCCGACGGAGGTCGAATAGTCGATGGCCGAATTGGGGCGCACGCCCGCCCAGACGCCAACGGGCAGCGCAATCAGCAGCGCAATCAGCAGCGCATAGGCGTTTAGCTCAATCGTCACGGGGATCGATTGGAAGATCATGTCGCGCACGGGCGTGCCCTGGCGGATCAGCGATTCGCCAAAGTTGCCCGTCGCCATGTTGCGCACCCACGTAAAGTACTGCACGTGATAGGGGTCGTTTAACCCCCAGCGCTCGCGGATGGCCTCGATCTGCTCTTCCGAGATGCGCACTTCGCCCTCGCCCAGCAGCAGGTAGACCGGATCGCCCGGCATCAGCCGCATGATGGCAAAGGTAGCGAGGCTAATCAGAAAGATAACAATTGCGCCCTGGAAGAGGCGCACAACGGCGTAGCGGAGCATGGCGGTTTGAGTGGAGAGAAGAGAAAGGTTAGCAAAAACCCCATCCCCAAACCCCTTCCCCTCTGGAGGGGAAGGGGTTTCAGAAATTTTGTCGGCTTAGAACAACGTGTGAGCCTCCCCCGAATTGGTGGAAAGGGAGATAAAGCCCGTAAACTACCAATCAACCAGGAGGCAGAAAATGAACGAATCGAGCAAGAAGCAACGAAGGCAGTACACAGGCGAGTTCAAGCGCGAAGCGGTTGAACTCGCCAAGACGAGCGGCAGGAGCCTGGCCGCTCTGGAGCGAGAGCTGGGCATGAGCGCCGGGTTGCTCAAGCAGTGGGTGCGCCAGGCGCGGGAAGCGGAAGGCGAAGCCTTCCGCGGCCAAGGCAATCGGAGGGCGAGCGAAGAGGCACTACGCCAGCTACGGCACGAGAACATGGTGCTGCGGCAGGAGCGAGAGATCCTAAAAAAAGCGCTGGCCATCTTTTCCTAAGCGCGACGGAGCGCTTTGCGTTTGTCGAGCAGGAGCGAAAAGACTATCCTGTGGGTAGGCTTTGCCAGGTGCTGTCGGTCTCGCTCAGCGGTTACTACGCTTGGCGCAAGCGAGCCCCAAGCAAGCGGTCGCTCGAGAACGAAGCGTTAGTCGAACAGATGCGAACGCTTCACGAGCAGAGCCGGCGCAGCTACGGCAGCCCCCGCATGAGGGCCGCGCTCAGGCAGGCGGGCGTTGGGTGCAGCCGGGGGCGCGTCGAGCGACTGATGCGTCAGCACGGGCTGCGGGGCAAGTCACCGCGTCGCTGGCGTCCAGGCACGACTCAGCGCAATCCAGCTCATCCCGTGGCGCCCAACCTGCTGCAGCAGCTGTTCACGGCGACGCAGCCCAACCAGAAATGGGTCAGCGACATCACTTATATCCCGACGCAGCAGGGCTGGCTCTATCTGGCCACCGTCATGGACCTCTTCTCACGCAAAATCATCGGCTGGCAGATGGCTAGCACCCTGGAGAGCCGCCTCGTCACCGACGCCCTGCGAGGCGCCTTGCAGACGCGTCAAACGGGACCGGGACTGCTTGTTCATTCCGACCGCGGCAGCCAGTACACCAGCACAGCCTGCCGCCAGCTGCTCGCTGACCACAACATCGTGGTCAGCATGAGTCGCACCGCCAACTGCTACGACAACGCTGTTATGGAAAGCTTTTATGGCACGCTCAAGTGCGAGCTCATCACGCAACCCTTTGCGTCGCGTTCGCTCGCCAGGCAAGAAACCTTTCTCTACATCGAGGGCTTTTACAACCGCATCCGACTTCATTCGAGTATCGACTATCTCAGCCCCGATGCCTACGAACAACGCTTTTTCGACCGTGGGGCTTAACTTACCTTCCGCTTTTTCGGGGGAACCTCAGTGTAGGGGTTGGGGTTCTTTACCCGCGCAGATCGTAGCGATAGGCGGGGTAGTAGACCGGGTCGGCGCTGAGCACCGTTTCGGGCAGGTTGCCGATGCGGTTGGTGAAGATGTTGTACGATTCGTCGAACTGGAGGTAGAGCACGGGCACTTCCTCGGCAAAGAGCTGCTGAATCTGGCTGTAGATTTCGCGTCGCTCTTCGGGATCGACAATCGACACGCCCTGCTCGATCAGCGCATCCATCTCTGGATTGGAGTAGCTGGCAAAGTTGTTGCCGCCGTCGGTGTGCAGCGTCGAGAAGGGATCGGGTTCGGGCGCGCTGCCGTAGGTCCAGTTGAAGAGCGAGCAATCCATTGTGCTCGCGCGCAGCCCTTCGAGAATCGCCGAAACGGGCGCTTCCTCCAGATTCATCTCGATGCCGACATCGGCGAAGAACTGCTGCGCCAGCTCGGCAATCGGTCGCCGTGCCTGGTCGCCGGTGATGGTGGTGCAGGTAAAGGAGAGACGCGTGCCCTCGTCGTTGACGCGCACGCCGTCGTCGCCGGGGGTAAAGCCCGCCTCCTCCAGCAGCGCCATCGCGCCTTCGGGGTCAAACTCGTACAGCGGCACGTCGGGGTTGTAGTAGAATTCGTTCTTGGGCGAAAGATTGCCCGTCGCCACCTGGGCCGAGCCCTGCCACAGATCATCGATGATACGCTGTCGATCCAGCGCGTGCATCATGGCGCGGCGCACGCGCACATCCTGGAATTGGGGCAGCGTGTTGTTGAGCGGGAAGTGTTTGACGGAGTTGATCAGCGCGACAAAGGTGGTGAAGTTTTCCGGATCTGCCTCCAGCTCCTGGCTATCCTCGTTGAGCAGCGGCCAAACGGAGGAATCGGCATCGCCGGACTGCAGCGCCTGGAAGCGGGTGGAATTCTCCGGCACCACATCCTGACGCAGCGTCTGGAAGAAGGGCGCGCCGCGGAAGTGATCGGCAAAGGCCGTGAGCTCCACAAATTCGGCGGGGTTGAAATCCGCCACCTGGTAGCCGCCCGTGCCAATCGGCGCGGTGCGGTAGCCCTCGTGGCCAATCTCCTGATGTAAGGCGGCGTTGACAATCGGGAATTCGCCCCACTGCGAAAGCGAAGCGGCGTTGACTTCCGCCATGTTGACCTGCACCGTGTAGTCGTCCACGGCCTCGACGCTACCGATTCCGTTAAAATCGCCGACGCGCGAGCTGGCAAATTCCGGGTCGCGGTAGAAATCGAAGGTGTAGACCACATCATTGGCGGTCAGCTCATCGCCGTTGTGGAAGAGCACGCCCTCGTTGAGCTTGAAGGTGTAGGTCAAGCCGTCGTCGGAGACCTCGTAGCTTTCGGCCAGCACCAGTTCCAGCTCGGCCAGCTCGTTGTAGTAGACGAGTGAATCGTAGATGTTGTACAGCATGACTTCGTGGACGGTCGGACCCAAATCGTCCGGCGCCAGACCAGAGACTTCCTGGTGGCCCATCCAGACCATCGTCTCCGCGCCCGCGGCGACTTCCACGCCGTCGGCGGCGCTGGCGGCTGTGTCCTCGCTGGGGGCCGCGCCGGTTTCCACCTCGGCGGGCACGGCACAGGCGGCGAGGGCGGCAGCGCTCGCGCCCATGGCGCTCAACTGCAGAAAACGGCGGCGCGTCATCGGCCCGCGTGCGTAGAGCACTGTTTTAGGTTGGCTTTTCATAGTTGCTCCTTGGAAAAGGTATACGATTGTACACCAATGGATTGGTGGGAAAAATTAATGGAAGAAATAGTGAACGATTGGATCGAACCAGTGGATTCAATCAACAACGATGGGCGGGCGGGCGACGCTGCCGCGCGAGGAGGTGTTGCTATAGGATTTATAGCGCAGTTGGGGCGGGTTGTCAAACCGGGAAGCCGATTTGTCATTTCGAGCGCTTTAGCGAAGCGAGCAAGCAGACGAGACGGGAGCAGCGAGAAATCTTTCTGCGGCAGACGGAACGATTGTAGCCCAGACCCTCATTCTTCGTCTGCTACTGGTAGTCGGCCAATGTGCAACTGACAGATGCACCAAAACCCCCATCCCCAACCCCTTCCCCTCTAGAAGGGAAGGGGCTAGGGCAATTTCACCATGGGGGCGATCTTACACAAGCGTGGCGAAAAAGCGCCCATTTCACTTGATTCTGTCCAAACTTTGGAAGTCTAAAAGTCGGAATGGCGCTTTCTGCTGTTTTTGACGGGATAATGTACCCACTTAATGTAAGATTGATCCGATGGTGAAATCACCCTAGGGAAGGGGCTAGGTTCTGTTGACAATTTGTTGAGAGGGCTTGAAAGGTGAGTCGAGCGCGCCCTCATCCCCAGCCCTTCTCCCAGACTGGGAGAAGGGAGCCAATCTCTCCCCTCTCCCACCGTGGGAGAGGGACCGTGGGAGAGGGACCGGGGGAGAGGGATCGGGGGAGAGGGGCCGGGGGTGAGGGCCACTGCCAAATTCAACGGAACCTAAAGTAAAGTTGCGTCGGGAACGGGAGTTTGAGGAGCCAGTGACAGTCACTGTCCAGACAAAATGGGGCAAGCTGTCCGGCTATGGACAGTGACAGTCACTTAGACCGCGAACTCCTGTTTTCATTTTGCACGCACTTTAAGAGGTTTTATTGATCAAGAACCAGTGTTAAGGGGTTGGGGTTCTGCCAGCCGTGCCGTTCGCATCCGTCAAAGGATCTTTGCTAGACTACTAGAAAATTTCTCGCTGCGCTTCGACATAACACGTCAGTCCGCCCGCGCCACAAACTCCACCGTCACCACCAGCTCATCCTCGACCTTGACAAAGCCCGCCATGTTGGGGGGCGCGATGTCGTAGTCGCTCAGCAGCAGGGTGCTGGTGGCGACGCCGGTCAGGGTCGGGCCGTCGAGCGTGGCGTTGACGTCGAAGGTGACGGGCGCGGTGACCTCGCGAATGGTCATGTCGCCGCTGAGCTGGAAATCGGTGGCCTCGCCCGACGTGTAGCCCGCTGCAAAGGCGGCGACTTCGGTGGGGACGAAGAGCGCGAGCGGGAAGTCCGCCGTCTCCAGGTAAAAGTCGCGGACGCGCTCGTCGCGCTCGTCGCTGTCGCTGGCGAGCGTGCGCAGATCGACTTCGATGGCCCCCTGGACGATGCGCGGCTGCACTGCCCCATCCACGTCGACCACGTCGATCACAAATTCGCCGCGGATGTCGCTCGTGCGGGCGAGCGGCACGGTGATGGGCGCCCACACCTGGACGGCACGACCAAAGAATTCCTCCTGCGCCTTGTAACGCGCCTCGGAGGCGGCGGGATCGATGACAAAGGTGCGGGGGAAATCGAGGGCGGCGGCGGACGGCGCGTCTGGAAGCGTCGCCGACGATGGATCAGCGGGCGGCGGAGCAGGGGCCGCGGAGGCGGCGTCGACCGTTGCGCTGGGCTGGGTGAGGGTGGGCAAGGTCCCGGTGCAGCCGGCGGGCAGCGCCAGGAGCAGAATCACTGCCAAGAGATATTTACGCATTTAGCAAGCAAGCCTCCATCTATTCTAAACGATTTTGTATAAGGTAGCAGACTTTGACAATGGGGCGAAGCGTCCCCGGCACGCGCTATACGATGGCTGGCTCATCCATCTTGCTTAGCGCGTGCCGGGGACGCGGCTGTACCCAACCATACACGAAGTCGACAAAATCATCAATCTCCAATTACCAATTTCCATGCTTAAATCCCTTGCCCCCTCCCGGCCCACCATCCGCCGCGCCTCGACCATCGTCCACGCGACGCCCTTTTACTACGGCTGGATCATCATGCTGGCGGGCACGCTGGGCATGGTGATGACGAGCCCCGGCCAGACCTACGCCGTCTCGGTCTTTATCGAGCACTTTATTGCCGAGCTTGGCATTTCGCGCGGCCTGGTGAGCACGCTCTACGCCATCGGCACGATGACGGGAAGCTTTGCGCTGCCTTTTGTGGGTCGGCAGATCGACAAGCGCGGCGCGCGGGCGGTGGCCGTTGTGGTGGCCGTGCTCTTTGGTGCGGCCTGCCTCTACATGGGCCAAGTGCGCAACGCGCTGATGCTCGGCATCGGCTTTGTGCTGATTCGCATGTTGGGCCAGGGCAGCCTCAGCCTGGTGAGCACCAACCTGATCAACAACTGGTGGATTCGGCGGCGCGGCGTGGTGCTGGGCCTCTCCAGCGTGATCGGCGCGCTGCTGGGCACGGGCAGCTTTCCGCTGCTGCTGGGCTGGCTGATTCCGCTGGTCGGCTGGCGCTGGACGTACGTGATTCTTGGCTTTGCGCTGTGGACAATTATGGTTCCGGTGATCGTCTTCTTTTTTCGCGAGCAGCCGGAGATGTTTGGCCTGCTGCCCGACGGCCGGCGGCGCAAGCGCAAGGCGCGCGCGGATTCGCTCGAATCGTCGCTGGAGCAGGCGCTGGAAAGCGAGATGGTGGCGGAGCTGGATGAGGATTCGGAAAATGAGATTGCCGAGGAGAACTGGACGCTGGCCGAGGCGCGCAACACGGGCATCTTCTGGATTCTCGCCGCCAGCATTGCCACCATCAGCATGATGGGCACGGGGCTAACCTTTCACATGGTCAGTATCGTGACGGACAGCGGGCTGGACGAGCAGATTGCGATTTCCGTCTTTGCGCCGTTGAGCGTGGCCGTGGCGCTCTCCGCGCTGTTGGGCGGCTGGCTGATCGACCGCTTCCCCGCGCGCGGGCTGCTGGCCGTGGCGCTTGTTTTACAGGGGGCGGCGCTGCTGCTGGCGCAGGTGCTCAACAGCGTGGCGCTGGCGCTGGCCTACGGCGCGCTGCTGGGGGTGATGATGGGTCTGCAGCGGGCGGTGAGCAGCGTGGCCTGGGCCAAATACTTTGGTCGGCTGCATCTGGGCGCGATCACGGGCGTTGCCACCACGATTGGCGTGGCCGCCTCCGCGCTGGGCCCCATGCCCTTTGGCCTCGCGCGCGACGCCTTTGGCAGCTACGGGCTAGTGTTGACGCTGTCGGCGCTGCTGCCCTTTGGGCTGGCGGTGGGGGCGCTCTTTGTCAAGGAGCCGCGGCGGGGGTAGGTGTATAAGCAGTTACAGTAGTTCACGAATCTAGATCGCCAGAGATCGTTCCGAGCAGCAATTTCTGAAGAATCTCCTGGTATTAGGCGGAGATTCTTGGGAAATATAATCCTCAGAATGACAAACTATGAGTGACTGAGTTAGAAGAAAGTGTTTCATTTGTAAGGATACAGTAAGGTGATAGGTCACTCTATTGCCTTACAATTGAATAGCTACACTCTTTATCCAATTTTATACTGAAGATTAAGATGAGGTAATGGCTATGGCTTTTTGGAATAGAAAGAAGATTGACCAGGGTCGTGACTTAAAAGTTGTTAATAAGCCCCCTCGGAAAATGTCCAAGGGCGTCAATATTTTTGGAGAAGGCAATGTTTCGATAAACATCGATACAGTACAAGAAGCCCAAATAGGGATCAAGCAGTTGAAAATTCACAAGAAAGAAATGGCCATACTCAAGAGGCAGGTAAATGCTCAAATGAAGCAAATACGCGCTGAATATCGTCTCAAATCGGCTCAGAACGGTTCAATGATGAGAGGAGGTGGCAAAGCTGGTAAATTTGTACGTACTGTTCAAAGAGTCAATCGAGATGCCGCTCGCGCTGATAAGGAAAACGCTCTTGCACCGCTCGAAAGCGAAAAGTTGCGTCTTGACAGAGTAATTACTCGAATTGACACCTCAATCCTTGAGTTAGAGAGTTACGTTGCACATAATTCTTAAAATTTTGTTGCTCGAATTACTGCACATTTGGCTATACAGTCCCAACTTCCACGGCCAAGCGCAGCCCCACGCTGTGCAACAATGCCATCAGACTAGACAGCTGCGGGTTTCCGTTCGACGAAAGCATTCGGTACAAATTTTCTCGGTTGAGCCGCGTCTCTTGAGCGACTTGGGAAAAGCCGCGCGCCTCGGCGACGTCGCGCAGAGCAAGGAGGAACACTTCTTGATCGTTTTCAGCGAGCGCCGCATCGAGGTAGGCAGCGGCCTCGTCGGGATTTCGCAGGGACGCTTTTAAGCCGTCCTCATATTTTACTGTTACCGCACTCATTCTGTCCTCCTTCGATACTCGCTCCAATACGCTTGAGCTGATGTGATGTCTTTGGACTGCGTCTTCTTGTCGCCGCCACATAACAGAATCACCACCGTGTTGCCGTGGCGTCGAAATACACGCGATACCCTGAACCGTAGGGAATCCGCAGTTCGCTTACCCCGCCGCCAACACTCTTGCAGTCGCCAAAATTACCAAGGCGAATTCGATTCAACCGCACCCGAACCTTGGCTCGAGCCCGGCGATCTCTCAAGCCTTCCCTTCCAGCCATTTCCGGAAGGGATTGCGACCGTCCCCAGTCAGATATTCAAGGATTTCAATCTGCGTCTCGTTCACGGAGAGATTGTAGCACAAAAGCTACAAAAACAAAAAGATAATTTGATAGATACAATTAGGCCTTGCGCGATGCGCTTGGCAGCTACGGCCTGGTGCTGACGCTATTGGCGCTGCTGCCCTTTGGGTTGGCGGTGGGGGCGCTCTTTGTCAAAGAGCCGGTGCGGGGGCGAGAGGTTTACTCGACCGAGTGATTTGACGCTTTGATTCGTTTTGTCATGCCCATGGAAACGGAAATGACAAAACTTGACGGCTCCGCTGACCTGTGCGACCACGGAGCGTTCTTTAGCAGCAGCGCAAATGTAACATACCCCTTCAGTTTCAAGAGTAGCGAAGGGGTATGTCATAATCGTGCGGCTACAAGCCGCACCTACGTCTAACTGCTCACAGCTTTGCCTGACGCTGTATTAACCCCCGTTCGAAGACAGCGGCACGATCTGGAACTGATTCTCCTGCAGCAGCGGCAGCAGCAGGTGATTGCGCCCCGCATCGTAGCCGATGTCGGCGGGCGAGTTGACGTTCTCGACCACCAGCGTCGGCTCCAGGTCCTCCGCGCCCTCGGTGCGGTAGACGCCCATCGCTTCCCAGCTTGTCACCAGGAGCGAGCCATCATCCAGCGCGACCACGCCGTCGAGCTGGCCCTGGGGCAGCGTTACCGCTGGGGCAAGCGCGCCTTCGGCGCTCACCTGGTAAACCTCATCGGCCCCAAAGGTGACCACGACAAACTGGCCGTCGGCCACCGGAGCAATCCCGTTTGGCCCGTTTAGCTCATCACCTTGGATCACCACCTCCGGCGTGCCGTCCGCGCTAAAGCGGTAGAGGGCAGCGGTGCCGCTTGGCTGCGCACCGCTGTCGGTGAACTCGATGGCCGTATCGGTGACGTAGACCAAGCCGTCCGCGCCGATGGCGACATCGTTGAGAAAGGTCGCACCCTCGACCGGCCAGGCGTCGATCGGCTCGCCGCTGACGCGGTCAAACGAACGCACGGTGTCAATATCGGCCACGTAGAGCGTGTCGCCGTCGATGGCCATGCCCTTGGGCGCGTTGAGCGTGACGCCCTCGGCCTCGCCGTCGATCCAGCGCAGCGCCGCCACCGTGCCGTCCGGCGCAATGTGCGAGATAAAGCCGTTGCCGTCCACCGCGCCCGGCTGCCCGTTGACGTTGGAGACAACGTAGAGATCGGCTTCCACATCGTGCAGCGCGGACTCAGGACCCATCAGCCCCTCCTCGACAACGATGGCTTCGCCCGCCATCATCGTGCCGGTGTCGCTGGTCATGTCGCTTTCCATGTCCGCGCCCATTTCGCCCGCCATCTCAAAGGCTTCGGTCAGGCGCGAGGCGGCAAAATCCTGTGCGTTCACGGCCTGCTCCAGCACGGCGGACATGCCGAAGAATTCGTGGGTGACGCCAGGATAGAATTCGCGCACCACGTCCTCGATGCCAGCGGCCTCCAGCGCCGCCGCCAACTCCTCACCGTCCGAAGCCAGCGGATCGATTTCGGCGTTGATAATCGTGACGGGCGGCAGGCCGCTCAGGTCGGCGTCGATCAGCCCGATCAGCGGCTCTTCCGTCTCGCGCCAGTCCGCATTGTAGCGGTCGAAGAACCATTCCATGAAGCCGCGGCTCAACGGCAGGGCCATGGCAAATTCGTCGTAGCTGGGAGACTGCACGTCGCCATCGGCGATGGGATAGACGGAGACGATGTGCACCGGCAGCGCCACGCCGCGGTCGCGGGCCATCAGCGCCACGGCGACGGCCAGGTTGCCGCCCGCGCTCTCGCCCGCCGTCGCAATGCGGTTGGGATCGCCGTTGAGTTCAGCGGTATTTTCCACGACCCACTGATAGGCGGCAAACGAATCTTCGTGCGCCGTGGGGAAGACGTGCTCCGGGGCCTGCCAATAGGCAACCGACACGACCACCGCGCCCGTCTTGGCCGCCAGCGCCGCCGCGCCCGCTTCGTAGGTGTCGAGGTCAGCGATCACCCAGCCGCCGCCGTGGTAGTAGACGATCACGGGGAAGGGGCCTTCGCCCTCCAGCGGCGTGTAGGTGCGCACCAGCACGCCCTGCTCCGGGCCGACGGGCAGCACGCGGTGGGCGATGTCGACCGTGGGCTCCTGCGGCGGCAGGCCGTTCTGCGTCAGCATATCGGCCACGGCTTCGGCGGGCAGCTTGGCGTTGCGCACCTGGAAGGCCGTCAATTCAGGAAAGGGCGGCGCTTCGTAGGACATCAACTGCTCGATCACGGCCAGCATCTGCGGGTCCATGTCGGGCGCAAAGTCTGGCGCGGGGCCTTCGGGCTGGATGTTCATCGGGTCTGGAATTTGCGGAATCGTCTGCCCGCTCTGTTGCATCTGGCTGGATTGCATCTCGCTCGAAGAGACGGCGACGCAGCCCGACGCCAGCAGCGCGACGAGCGCAACGGCCAGCAGGGGAAGCCGGTAAAGGGGGTTGATTGTTTTCATAGTTGGAAATTCTCCTTGTTCTGCCACCGGTTGGGTGGCGGATTAAAATTGGTTAATCGTTGCGGCGCTCACGCTGGGCTATGCGCCATCGCGCAGGGCACTTTGTAGGGCGGCAGCGGCCAGCGCCACGCCGACAATCGCCGCGCCCGTCGCTACCGGATGGCGGGCGGCGCGCGTGTAGCGGCTGTGCTCGAAGACGTAGCCGTCGTAGTCGCCCCGCTGCGACAGGTTGCCAGACGGCCCGTCCAGCCCGTTTTGCGAGCGCGGACGCGGCGGCGCCTCCTGCTTCTGCTGCTCGACAAAGACGTTCTCCATCAGCGCATCCATCAGCCGCGGCGCGACTTGCCCCAGCACGGAGACGAACTTGCCGCCCCCGCCGACAATCGCATCGCGCTGCGGGTGTTCGGCGCAGTGCAGAATTGTGCGCGCCACCGTTTCCGGCGCGTAGACGGGCGGCGGAACGTCGGCGCGCTCGTCCATGTAGTTTTTGGCGTGCTCCGCGTAGGGCGTATCGATGGCGTTGGGCTTGACCAGCGTCACCGAGATGGGCGCGCCCTCCTCCTCCAGCTCCGTGCGCAGGGCGTCGGTGAAGCCCTTGACGGCGTGCTTACTGGCCGAGTAGATGCCCTGCAAAGGAATCGCGCGGTCGGAGAGGACGCTGCCGATATTGATGAGTGCGCCGCCGCGCTGCTTGAGATGCGCCGCCGCCTCCAGCGAGCCGTAGACCAGCCCCCAGAAGTTGGTCTCAAAGAGCTGGCGCATCTCTTCCACAGGAACTTCTTCGAGCCGACCGTAAATTGAGACGCCAGCATTGTTGACCCACGTATCGAAGCCGCCAAAGGCCTCCTCGGCACGACGAACGATGGTGCGCACGTCTTCGCGCTTGCTCACATCGGCGACGACGTGGACGGCCTGGCCGCCGCGCCCCGTAATTTCGTCCACAAGCTGGCGCAGCGCCTCTTCGCTGCGCGCGGCGAGAACGAGGCGCGCCCCGCGCTCGGCCGCCATGCGCGCCGTCGTCAAGCCGATGCCGGACGATGCACCGGTGATCACAATGGTTTGGTGTTCAAGCGGTTTTAGGTTTACTGCCATATTTTCCTCCAGTTGACGCTTTACCTTTGGCGCGATGCCTCTGGTGTCGCATCCGATTAAATCTCAGGGCGCGAGCATGTACAGCGCGGCAGGCGCCACGAAATCACCAGAAATCACCAGGCAGCGCCTGGCCACAATTTCATTTGCAGCGGGGGGTGGTTGTCAGACGGGGATGTCAACCAGCTTGTTCGTGTTGCATAGACCAAGTAGCGTGTGCAGCAGAAAAAGGATAGCACGCGGGGGGCGCGCTGCTCCTTAAACTGGTTTAAAATGAGGATATATGTCAGCAAACTTGTGCCGTGATACAGGAGGGGCCACTAAATTTTTGGACGCTACTCGTCCGTGCGGGGAAACCACGAAATATCAACGCGACCGTAGCGGTCAATAAAGTCGGCCATTTGCTGCATTTTTGCCTCCTGCAGCAGACGCACGTGGCCGTTGTTGCGCTCGATGAGGCCATCGTCCGCCAGCCCCTGGAGGGTGCGGCTGACGTAGACGTTGGTGAGGCCAAGCGCGTCGCCAATGGTTTCCTGGGTGAGCAGCAGCGAAAATTCGGCGTCCATGCCGGGGTTGGTGATGCGCAGCCGGCTCACAATTTCCAGCAGGAAGTGGACGAGCCGCTCGCGCGCGCTCATCCGCCCCATAGCGCGCAGCCGATCCAGCAGCACCACCTGCTGCACCATGCCGAGGCTAAACATCAGGGCCGTCAGTCGCGGCAGGGCCTGGAAGACGGGGTCGAGTGCGTTTTTGGGGAAGGGGCAAAGCGCGCCGGGGGTCGCCGTTTCCAGCGTGGAGCTGGCGTGCGCGAAGGCCACATCAGTCATGCCGACGATGTCGCCGGGATAGTAGACGCGGAGCACCTGCCGCTGGCCGCCGGGCAGGATGCGGCTGGAGTAGAGCCAGCCCGCCTGCACGACGTAGAGGTGGCGCAGCGGGTCGCCCTCGCGGCGGATGATTTGGCGCTCGTCGAAGTGGTGTACATCTTGCTCAAGCTGCGTTAGAAACGCTTTGTCTGCGCTGTTGAGCGGGAAATAGTGGCCCGCCATTTTGAGCAGACAGCTCTCCGGTTCGCTGGGATTGGGCACGGTCGGGGGTCTCTGCGGTTGCATATTATGGCTTGATCAGATCTCGTGTGGTTAATGAGCATTCGTACGGGCACGCCGTGGCGTGCCCGTACGAATGCCAGCGAACGCCCGAAGAGCGGAATTGTGTTTTATACCTTCAGTGCAGACGCAAAAACTCCTTGCCCGCGAGCATAACAAACAATGCAGACAAAGAGTTGTAGTTAAGTACACTTTTGCGATACGTCCAGAGACACATTGTAAGTGTTTTTACCACTGAGCTCAATCTCTCCCGCAGGCCAAAACGTACTCACGCTCCTTGGCTAAACCGGCCCACTCATCTGGCTCATCGCTGTCGAAGATGAGGGTGTACGGTCCCTGAAAGCCAGCATCGGCTGTGATTTGCAGACAGCGCGCATAGTCCTCCCCATCGATGATGCCGTCCGTAAACTGTGCCTTGGCGTGACACGATTCGGCGTAAGGCGCAATCGCCACCAAGCCGTCATATTTCGCCTCGCCCCTCCAGTTGCCAAAGTCCAGGCAAAGCCCCACGCGCCCCTCCAACCCCTTCAGCAGCGTCGTGACCGTCTCCGGCGTCGCGGCGAGCGCAAACCAGTTTTCCGTCATCAAGCGAATCCCCTGCCCCGCGGCGACATCGGCCAGGTGACCCAGCCGCTGGGTGCTCAACCGCATCGTCTCCGCCGTCGGCTCCTGCTTGCCCGCGATCACCCGCATCCGCTGCGCGCCCAGCGCCGCCGCCACTTCCGCCCAGCCCTCGACCCACGCCAAATCCCGCTCGCCCGTCTGCGGATGGGTAAGGTCGCCCTCGTCCACCAGCAGCGAGAAGAGCTCGACGCCCGCGTCCGCTATCGCCTCGCGCAGCTTGCGCAGGTAGCCCGCGTCACGCGTGGGCAGGTGAAAGTGGCAAATTTCCAGCGTGTGGATGCCAAAGTCGGCCACGGCCTGCGGCAGGGCGAGCAGGGAGAGCTCGCCCCGATCGTGCGTGTCGGTGGGAATGGCGCGGCCCGCTTCGGGGCCGTAGAAGGCTGGGTCGCCCAGCGCGCGGCGCAGGCTCCAGCTGGAGACGGAAAGTCGCGGCGGGGGTTGATTTGTCGGTTGATCGGTCATGGTTATTCTCCGTGCGAAAGTTGTAAAGAGCGCAGGACTTACGCAGCGGCAGAGAAGCCCAAATTTTGGGGTACACAACATTGCCATGCGCACGTCTAGAGGAAGATTTTTAGCCAATCGGTAAATTATAAGTTGATTCATCAAAAATTAAAACTGCCCTAACCAAAGAGGGTGCGTCCCCGAATTTTGGCAGGTTCGACGGAAGGCCATAGACAAAAGACATTATATCGGTTTAATTTTTAGTCCGCTCTCAGCCTTCAATGGGGTCGGTTCAGCCCGCAGTCGGTTCGTCGGTGGCAACCGGCAGGCAATTCATTCGTCGCCGATCGCTACCAACCCAAGCCACCCCCTTTAATCGATATAATGTCTAATTTGAGCCTCCCCCGAATTGGTGGAAAGAGAGAGAAAGCCCATAAACTACCAACCAACCCAGGAGGCAGACGCTGGGACAACGCAGACAGTATACAGGTGAGTTCAACCGCTGCGCGCTTGAACTCGCCGAGACGAGCGGCAAGAGGTTGGCGGCGCTGGAACGCGAGCTGGGCATGAGCGCCGGGCTGCTCAAGCAGTGGGTGCGCCGGGGGCCAAGGAAGAGGAAGGCGACGCTTTCCGCGGCCAGGGCAATCGGACAGCGAGCGAAGAGGCGCTGCGCCAGCTGCGGCAAGAGAACGCGGTGCTGCGGCAGCACCGCGACATCCTAAAAAAAGCGCTGGCCATCTTTTCCTAAGCGCGGCGGCGCGCTTCGCCTTCGTCGAGCAGGAGCGGGTGCACTATCCAGTGCGCAGGCTCTGCCGGGTGCTGGGCGTCTCGCTCAGCGGCGACTACGCCTGGCGCCAGCGAGCCCCCAGCAAGCGCTCGCTCGAGAATGAAGCGTTGGGGCAAAAGATGGAGCAAATCCACCGCGAGAGCCGAGGCTGCTACGGCAGTCCGCGCCTGAGCGCCGCGCTGCAGCAGGCGGGCGTTGCGTGCAGCCGGGGGCGCGTCGAGCGGCTGATGCGCCGACACGCGCGATGGGGCAAGTCGCCGCGTCGCTGGCGTCCGCTTACAACCCAGCGCAATCCAGCGCACGCCGTGGCGACCAACCTGCTGCAGCGGGCGTTCACGGCCACGCGGCCCAACCAGAAGTGGGTCAGCGACATCACCTACATCCCGACGCAGCAGGGCCAGCTCTATCTGGCGACCGTGACGGACCTCTTCTCCCGCAAAATCATCGGCTGGCAGATGGGAACAACCCTGGAGGCCACCCTTGTTACCCGCGCCCTGCAAGGCGCTTGGCAGACGCGCCAAACGGGGCCTGGCCTGCTTGTCCATTCCGACCGCGGCAGTCAGTACACCAGCCACGCCTGCCGCCAGCTGCTCGCCGACCACGACGCTGTAGTCAGCATGAGCCGCGCCGCCAACTGCTACGACAACGCCGTCATGGAAAGCTTCTATGGCACGCTCAAGTGCGAGCTCATCACATAGCCCTTTCCTTCTCGCCCGCTTGCCCGGCAGCAAACCTTTCTCTACATCGAGGGCTTTTACAACCGCATCCGGCTCCATTCCACCCTTTGGCTATCTCAGCCCCGATGCCTTTGAACAACAATTCTTTGACCGGAGGGCTTAATTTACCTTCCACTTTTTCGAGGGAACCTCATTCGAAGTAAAAACAGCGTATTATGGATTTAGACACGCTGTGTCCTCGTTCTGTCCCAGCCGTGTCTCCAAAAATCAGGGACAGTAACCCACTGCAATTCTGGATGGATAAAGGTTTAATTCACGCTGCGACCGCCCATTCTTACCATGCCCACCTATCATGCCCATCTTTGCCGATCTCGCCACCTGCTTCGACCGTCTTCTACCCCTTCCCAATCGCCTCGCCGCCACCCCAGCCGCCACTCTCGTTGTCCCCCGCGAGGGCGAGATCGCCCGCCTTGGCCTGCGGCTCGACCCCAGCGGCGACCTGCCCGCCTGGGCGCGCCGGCACGCGCTCGACGCAATTTTCCTGCATCGGCACTACAAGCTGGACATCGACGCGCTGCCGCCGGGCGTGGGCGTAATCGCATCGCACGATGCGTTTGATGCGCACCTGAGCATTGGCGACAATAAGCACTGGGCACGGGCCGTGGGATTGCGCACGCGCGAATCGTTTGGCAAAAAAGAGGGGCGGTCGCTGGGGGTGATTGGGGAAGTGGAGCCGCGAGGGTGGAAGGATTTTTGTGGATACGTGATGCGTGAGTTTGACGGCATCGAGGAGTCGCAGCCGCCAGCGAAGGAACGCGTCGGTCGCGTGGCGGTGGTCGGCGCGATGAACGAGGTGCTGGTGCGGCAGGCACACGCCGCGGGCGTCGATGTCTACGTAACGGGGCAGTTTCGCCAGCCAGCGCGCGGGGCCGTGGCGGAGACGGGCATCGGCGTGATTGCGGTGGGCCACCGGCGGGCCGAGCGCTGGGGGTTGCGCCAGCTGGCCGCGCTGCTCGACGGGGAATTCCCTGCGCTGACGGTGGTGACTTGAAGGGCAATTGTCCCCAAAGGGCGCGTTCGGTTCTGTCAAATAGAGTGTGTAAACGAAATAACGAAAATAACGATAAGATGATAAAAAGATGCGAAAGCGTGCGACCCCACCCAACCCCCTCTCCACGCGTGGCTTACCTTTACTCATAAGTCACCGGTGAGTCCTCAGCGCATCGCGGGCCAAGCAAAACCCCACCCCCAACCCCCTCCCCGCCAGCAAGGAGGGGGCTTCTGTTGTCTCGATGGTTCTGCGGCTCTTCTGTGACATCGCCCTCTTGCAAACAAAGCGAGACGATCACTTCGCGACCGCTTCCTCCACCAGTCACCCTTCCCCTGCTCGCGGGGGAAGGGCCGGGGATGGGGGTTCTTCTCCCCCCTCCCCCTTTCGCTGCTCCCTCCCCAAAATTCTGGGTAAAGCTTAGCCTCCTGGGAGGCGGGGCGTGCCACCCAAGGCGACTCGGCCGGCTCTCGCGCTCTCCAAAATTTGGGGCGCACCGCCGCTAAAATTCGCCTAGTACACAGTAATCGATATTATGAGTAGATAAGGGTAAGCGATAGAATAGGTCCCAACGCGAAGCAATGAGCAGAAGAAGGAGTTTCCCATGGGACGCAAAAAGCACATAAACAATGTCAAGTTGCCGGGCGAAGAACGTAGCTACCTCAATCGGCTGACGCTGGGCGGCGTGATGAGTGTACGCAAACTGAATCGGATAAAGATACTGCTGTTGGCCGATGAAAATCATCATCAAGGGCAGAAGACAGACCAAGAGATAGCCGATAAGCTCGATACGAGCCTGTCGACGATAGACCGGATCCGGCGTCGCTATGTGCAAGACGGGCTCGAAGCGGCGATTAGCGAAAAGCCAAGAAGCGGTCGCGCCCGCACCATCAGCGGCGAGCAACGGGCCAAAATCACCGCATTGGCCTGCTCAGAACCGCCAGCAGGGCGTAGCCAATGGAGCTTGCGCTTGCTAGCGGACAAAGCGGTGGAACTCGAGTTGGTTGAGCACATCTCCCACAACGCCGTGGGCGAAATTCTGAAAAAAACACGGTCAAGCCTCACCTAGTCCGCCAATGGTGCCTGGGCAAGCTGACGCCCACCTTTCTGGCGCAAATGGAGTATCTCCTGGCCATCTATGCCCGTCCCTTTGACCCGCTGCGCCCGCTCTGGTGTTTCGATGAGCGTCCCTGTCAACTGATTGGCGATACGCTCGTCCCCTTGCCTGTTGAACCCGGCAAGCCGAAACGACAAAACTACGAGTACGAGCGCCATGGCGTCTGCTCCGTTCTCCTGGCCGTGCAGCCTCTCACCGGACGTTGCTTTGTGCAGGTACGAGACCGACGCACGGGACAGGACTACGCCGAGTTCATGGACGCCTTCGTCGAGCAACACTGTCCGCCGGGTGGCCAGATTCAACTGGTGCAGGACAACCTGAGCACGCATACCTACACTTCATTTTACAACGCCTTTGAACCGGAGAAGGCCTTCGCCTTGATGCAGAAAATTCAGATGCACTACACACCCAAAAAGGCCAGTTGGCTCAACATGGCTGAAATTCAACTCTCGCTTCTATCCAGGCAATGCCTAAAGCGGCGCATCGCCTGTCAAGTCGAATTGAGCCGTGAAGTCCTGGCTTGGGTTGAAACACGCAATCGAGCCCCTCTCCCCATTCGCTGGCAGTTCACGCCCCAATTGGCTCGCCAGACCTTCAACCGCTTCTACCCTAACCCCTCAAAACCTCAATGACAATGTACTAGCGCTCCCAAAATTTCTCTGCTATACTTCAGGCCTCCCCCTTTGCCAACCCACCATCACCCAAAGGAGCCTCCCCATGTCCCAACCCAAATTGATCCACGATCTCAGTCGCCGCGATTTCTTGCGCCTCAGCGGATTGACCGCCGCTGGCGCACTGGCGGCGGCCTGTGCGCCCTCAACGGTCGCCCCCGCCGACGTACCGGGAACGGGCAACGAAGCCGCGCTGCCCATTCCCGCCAGCGGCGTGCGCGACGTGGCGCGAGAGCGCACGCTGATCGTCATGTTCGACGGCGACGGCGGCCAGTTCCGCGACGTCGGCCTGGGCAACCCGTATCTGGCGGGCACGTCCACGGCGGGCTGGCGGCTCGTCTTTGGCGCGATGGAGCCGCTCTTCTACTACGGCGCGTTTACCGGCGACGTCATCCCCTGGCTGGCGACGGGCTACGACTACAACGACGACTTCACCGAGCTGACCGTTACCACGCGCGAGGGCGCGGCCTGGAGCGACGGCGAAGCCTTTGACGCCAACGACGTCATCTTCACCATCAACATGCTGATCGAGAACGCGCCGCAGCTGCGCAACTCGGCGGAGCTGAGCGAGTGGATCAGCGAGGCCACGGTCGTCGACGATACGACGGCGCGCATTGTCTTTAACGAGCCGCGCCCGCGCTTCTGGTTCACCCACCTCTGCGCCAAATTTGGCACGGGCATCTGGTGGGTGCCCGAGCACATCTACAGCGAGGTGGAGGATGTTTCCACCTTTGTCTTTTATGACCCCGAAAAGAACTGGCCCGTTCACACCGGCCCCTACCAGGTGGCCGATTGGCGACCGGAGCAGCAGCTCATCGACCGCCGCGACGACTGGTGGGGCGCGACGACCGGCTTTACCGATCTGCCGGAGGTCGAGCGCATTATCAAGCTGCCGTGGAGCAGCGAAGAGCGCGCCGCCCAGCTCGCGATCAACGGGGAAATCGATTCCTGCCTCGACCTGCGCGCGACGACGATTCAGCAGGTGGTGGACGCCGCGCCCAATATCATCACCCACACGGGCAAAGAGTCGCCCTACGGCTACATCGACTGGTGGCCGACGTCGATCTGGTTTAACTGCGATGAAGCGCCCTACAATGACAAAAACGTGCGCTGGGCCGTCAGCCTCACGCTGGATCGGCAGCAGATGCTCGATGTCGCGCTCGAAGGCTCCGGCATCCTCACGCAGCTGCCCTTCCCCGCCTACGATCCGCTGCTGCCCTACTTCGAGGCCGCGCAGCCGCTGCTGGAACGGTACGACACCAACGAGCACAATCTCGACAAGGCCGCCGAACGCATGACCACGGCAGGCTACGCGAAGGACGGCGACGGCTTCTGGGCCAAGGATGGCGAGCGCATCCAGGCGGCGCTGCACGGCTGGGCCGTCTTCAACGACATCGGCCCCGTGCTGGCCGAGCAGCTGCGGCGCGGCGGCTTCGAGGCGGAATACGTGACGCCCGCCGATTCGAATACGCGCATTTCGAGCGGCGAAGCGAACATCTTCTTCTTTGGCCACGGCGCCAGCGTGCGCGATCCCTTCCCCACGCTCGACATGTACACGAGCAAACACTATCGCCCCACCGGCGAGCCGGCCCAGTACTATTCACGCTGGCAAAACGAAGAGTACGACGCCATTGTCAACGAGATGGCCGCCCTCGCGCCCTCGTCCGACGATCCGCAGTACATGGATTTGTATTTGCAGGCCATGGAAATCTGGCTGGACAACCTCGTCGACTGCCCGATCCAGCAGTGGCTGCACCGCATCCCCATGAACACCACCTACTGGACGGGCTGGCCGGATGCAGAGAACCCCTACGTCAACGGCGCGTTTTGGACGATGACGATTGGGCTGATCCTCAATAATTTGCAGGCGGCGCAGGCATAGGCAGGAAACGCCCTACCGCACGCTTTTCAACATTGTCATACTGAGCGGGTCATGCTGAGCGGGTCGGCGAGGGAAGTTGCCGGACGAAATTGGCGCGACGAAGAATCTTCCGCTCGGCCAACGGAAGGTTCTTCACGACTCCGGTCGCGGATGGAGCTGGGAATTGGGGATCGGGGATTGAGATTGGTAGTTAAAGTAAAGTCGAGATGGGAACAGTAGTTTGGTCTAACCCAAATAAACGGGAGAAACGGTGTTTTGCCCCCTCCCAGCCTCCCCCATCATGGGGGAGGAGCCGCGACTGCACAGACGACGGATCGGCTCCCTCCGCAGGATGGAGTGGGCTGGGGTGGGGTCAACCGCTTTCATGCCCCTACCGCACCGCGCACAGGGGACCGACGGATGAGTTCGTCGGATGACTCGTCGGGGCATGAACTGCGGCAGAGGCTTCTTGCTTATATCGAATCGTCGTCCTTTGCCGCATTTCGTGCCCGTCTTCGACATCCTTGTCACTTGTGGGTCATGGTTAGCCCCACACTGGGAGAGGGGAGCCGTTTTTTCTACGGTTCAGACGAAGTTTCACCACAATATCATTCAAATAAGCGCAGTTGGGCCATTTGCCACCACCGGCGATGAATAAATTCATCGCCTATCCTGCGAAGTGCGCTGAAGCGCACTGCGGGTAGCCCCTGCAGCGCGCTTCAGCGCGTTTGGCCAATCAGGCGGGCAATTCATTGCTCGCCTGTCGCTGTTGACCAACCAACGCTTATTTGAACAGTATTGAGTTTAACCAGGAACCTGAATCGTTACGTTTTCGACATGATTCTACTGTAGGCTAATCCAAGAAAATAAGTATACCGCGACTGTGACCGTCACTGCCCGCAACCAGTGAAGAATGCGCAGAATTGCCTGGGCAGTGACGGTCACAGGGGACGGTTAATTTTCTGAAACGGCCTTGGACGCCAAACAAACAGCTATGCACCACCAACTCAGTCCAGGTGAAACACCTCCACCAGCTCGACCAGCTCCCGCTCGGCGCGTTGGCCGTCGATGCTCTCGAAGAAGGGAGCCATAACTTCTTGCCACTGCTGGTTGATCGGCTCCGTCGCCATGCCGTCCAGCGAGGCCTGGAAGCTCTCGGCGGCCTCGAAGTAGCCAAAGAGCAGGCCGTCCGCGCGCGTGAAAATCGAGTAATTGTGCCAGCCGCGTCGCCGCAGCGCCGCCAGCATCTCCGGCCAAACGGCCTCGTGGTGCCGCCTGTACGCCTCGAGCATTTCGGGTTTTACCTTGAGCAAAAAGCCAACGCGCTGCATGGGATTCGGTTTGGTGGGGTGGTGGGGATGGGTTGGAGCGGGATGGGGACCAAGGCTTCCGTGTTATGCGGAAGCCTTTTTTTGTTGGTTTCAATCCCTCGATTGGGTTGATTGGTGTGGTGACGTGAACACTAAATCGGAATGGCCGTTTACTTGCAAGTTTCAATCCCTCGATTGGGTTGATTGGTGTGGTGACGTATGAGCCGGAGTTGATCGGTTATCACTTAGGATGTTTCAATCCCTCGATTGGGTTGATTGGTGTGGTGACACAATAATCGGATTGCCGTCTTCATCAACATTCTCGTTTCAATCCCTCGATTGGGTTGATTGGTGTGGTGACATCGTGGCTCCGTTGGCCTCCCACATGATCTGCATGTTTCAATCCCTCGATTGGGTTGATTGGTGTGGTGACATGGTGCTAAACGATATGTGCGTGCGCAGGCTTACAAGTTTCAATCCCTCGATTGGGTTGATTGGTGTGGTGACAATAGAGCGCTGCCATTGGCGCTACCCTGTGGAAAAAGTTTCAATCCCTCGGTTGGGTTGATTGGTGTGGTGACACGGGTTGTCACAGACGCGGCTCGAAGAAATTAAAGGTTTCAATCCCTCGATTGGGTTGATTGGTGTGGTGACTTGACGAGGGCAGCATCCTGCGTGACCTGTCGAGTAAGTTTCAATCCCTCGATTGGGTTGATTGGTGTGGTGACGACGGGGCCTGTGCCGGTCAGCACCCAGCGCCCTTCGCTGTTTCAATCCCTCGATTGGGTTGATTGGTGTGGTGACCGGCAGATTGCCACGCGCTACCAGGCCGAGCCGGAAGTTTCAATCCCTCGATTGGGTTGATTGGTGTGGTGACACGCCGGGGCGCACGGGGTGGAACTGGCCCAAGGGGTTTCAATCCCTCGATTGGGTTGATTGGTGTGGTGACTCAGGACATTGTGCCGCGAGCGAAGGCGCAGCGAGTAGTTTCAATCCCTCGATTGGGTTGATTGGTGTGGTGACATTGGCTGTAACTCTTTTAGCTTTGGGCCGATGACGGTTTCAATCCCTCGATTGGGTTGATTGGTGTGGTGACACGCGGGCGTGCCGCTTAGAGGCCATCACGGGGAGGTTTCAATCCCTCGATTGGGTTGATTGGTGTGGTGACACGCCGGGGCGCACGGGGTGGAACTGGCCCAAGGGGTTTCAATCCCTCGATTGGGTTGATTGGTGTGGTGACGAAAATCACTGTCCTGGTTTCAACAAGCTAGTCAAGTTTCAATCCCTCGATTGGGTTGATTGGTGTGGTGACTGCCGCCAACGACAACGAGGCGGAAACGTTCGTCGTTTCAATCCCTCGATTGGGTTGATTGGTGTGGTGACATGTCCAGCCCAATTGAGCAAAGTTTACCGGTAAACGGTGTTTCAATCCCTCGATTGGGTTGATTGGTGTGGTGACCTGGACACACTGCGCAAGCTGCGCCAGAGCCTGGTGTTTCAATCCCTCGATTGGGTTGATTGGTGTGGTGACGCGCCTTTTCACTGGGTCACGCGGAGGATATTATTGGTTTCAATCCCTCGATTGGGTTGATTGGTGTGGTGACCGGGTCGCTCAACTTCGGCCCGCTCAAGCGGAATCTGGTTTCAATCCCTCGATTGGGTTGATTGGTGTGGTGACGGTGCCCTTTACCTCGGTGACGCGACCGGCAAGGCGTTTCAATCCCTCGATTGGGTTGATTGGTGTGGTGACCTGAGGCTTACCCAGCCCCCGCCACTTTGCATCATGCGGTTTCAATCCCTCGATTGGGTTGATTGGTGTGGTGACGCGTGGGGCGTCGCTATTTCAGAAAACGTGTACAATCTGGTTTCAATCCCTCGATTGGGTTGATTGGTGTGGTGACTTGCAAAATGTGTATTACTACGACAACCAGTACATAGTTTCAATCCCTCGATTGGGTTGATTGGTGTGGTGACCTGTACCTGCGCATCGCTAAGGACTTAGAAATAGAGTTTCAATCCCTCGATTGGGTTGATTGGTGTGGTGACGTGGGGATCGCACGCTGGACACTGTCTGGGAGATAGTTTCAATCCCTCGATTGGGTTGATTGGTGTGGTGACGTGTGCGCGCCGTCGCTGGCGCGCTCCGCTGCATAGTTTCAATCCCTCGATTGGGTTGATTGGTGTGGTGACGCGGCCTCGTGGTAGCGGTGCAGGCCCGCCGTGGTGTTTCAATCCCTCGATTGGGTTGATTGGTGTGGTGACCGCCGCAAACGTCCTCAGCCATTGCCCGATTTACATTGTTTCAATCCCTCGATTGGGTTGATTGGTGTGGTGACATGTGCCCCAGTTGAGCGAGGTGATAAAATCGGTGTTTCAATCCCTCGATTGGGTTGATTGGTGTGGTGACTTGGACCACAACACACGATGTAGAACGTGGGCAAACCTTTGTTTCAATCCCTCGATTGGGTTGATTGGTGTGGTGACACGGTGATAATCAAGAGAACCTTGTGCGAGCTACAGGTTTCAATCCCTCGATTGGGTTGATTGGTGTGGTGACGTGCCGCCGTCGGGCAGGTAGCGCAGCACGATCTGGTTTCAATCCCTCGATTGGGTTGATTGGTGTGGTGACAATGCGCGCGCTCAACGCCCCGTCCCTTTTTGGGGAGTTTCAATCCCTCGATTGGGTTGATTGGTGTGGTGACCTGACGATGCGACCGCTTCGATCACGAAGTGGCTGTTTCAATCCCTCGATTGGGTTGATTGGTGTGGTGACCGAGGTTTTCTACGACGGCAACACTCACTGGCTAGGCGTTTCAATCCCTCGATTGGGTTGATTGGTGTGGTGACGCGGGCGGCGGGGTGCAGCCGCCGCCAGAAGTTCAGTTTCAATCCCTCGATTGGGTTGATTGGTGTGGTGACTCGTACCAGACCAACGTGGCCTGACTCACCTCTACCGTTTCAATCCCTCGATTGGGTTGATTGGTGTGGTGACATTGCGACTGCTCCCACTGCGACGGCCACGAGCAAGTTTCAATCCCTCGATTGGGTTGATTGGTGTGGTGACGCCCGACCAGGGGCAGCCCGACCCGCAACCGGGAGTTTCAATCCCTCGATTGGGTTGATTGGTGTGGTGACGTTCAGAGAAAGCCGCAGACGAAATCGAACGCAATGTTTCAATCCCTCGATTGGGTTGATTGGTGTGGTGACCCACGGTGTGCGAGGCGTGGGCCGCGTACCAGGAGTTTCAATCCCTCGATTGGGTTGATTGGTGTGGTGACCACGGCAGACGGCAGGCGGCTAATCGCCCACGTGGTTTCAATCCCTCGATTGGGTTGATTGGTGTGGTGACTACAATCTCGTGCAGCTTGGCGTAGCCGTGTGCACCGTTTCAATCCCTCGATTGGGTTGATTGGTGTGGTGACTAGCGCAGCACCCCCGGCGCTTCGTCGACGCGCACGTTTCAATCCCTCGATTGGGTTGATTGGTGTGGTGACCCCGAATCGCTGGAGGAGGTGGACGCGATGGAGATTGTTTCAATCCCTCGATTGGGTTGATTGGTGTGGTGACCGCGAGATGAGCGCCTATCAGAAGGGGCAGTACGAGGTTTCAATCCCTCGATTGGGTTGATTGGTGTGGTGACCGCATCAGTCGCTGCCCTAACTTTGAGCCGGAATTCGAGTAAAGCGCTCCACTAGACTGGCGTTCAGCGTTCAAATCGACGTGCATTCCCATAAATCCTCCTAGTTTTGATAGCTATTCTCCCACCCGCGAGCATCAACCGGCGCGGCGAGAAAAAACTGGGCAAACTGCGACCAACTTGCCTCTTTACCTACCTGCTACCCAGCAATCTGCCCCAATTTAGCGGCTGGAGCCAGGAATTAATCGCGAGCATCAACGGGGGGCAGCCCACCCGCTTGGATGCTCGCCCGCCTCCAAGCGAAAAAAATTTGCCAACCGCTAAACCAAAAAGAGCACGGGCTCCTTGGGCTTGGCGCTGCCCACCGTCTCCACCCGCTCGCGGCAGGCCCCACACAGCGCATAAAAGCGCACGCTGTCGTGCTCGTGATCCAACAGGCGATCCAGCCGCTGCCGCAGCTGTAGATACTCCTTCTCGCTCAGGTAGCACTCGAAGAGGCTGTACTGCGTCCAGTGGCCAAAGCCGCTGAGAATTTTGTGCACCTTCGTCCGCCGCCGGTCGTGGCTGATGTCGTAGGCGATGATGTAGAGCGTGGTCGGCTTGTTGCTCATTGTAGGCGATTCCGTTCTTTTACGCAACTAGCGAATTTGAAAGGGTCGATAGACCGGCACTTCGCCCATCAGGTACTTCCCCAGCAGCCGCGCCTGCAGCTCCAGGCAGCGGCGATAGCTGGCCCTGTACTCAAAAATCGGATGCTGAATCTCCGTGTTGAGCCGCTGCTCGAACTGCTGCAAAAAGAGCTTGCGCCCCTGTGCCGAAAGGTGGTAGACGCCAAACTTTTCCTCGAAGTGGCCCGCCCGCAAAATCTGCTTGTTGACCACCGTCAGCACCACCGAATCCACGATGGGCGTGCGCATCTCCTCCATCAAATCCAGCGCCAGCGCGGGCTTGCCGTAGCCCTCGCTGTGCAAAAAGCCGATGTATGGGTCAAAGCCCACCACCTGCACGGCGCTCAGCGTGTGGTTCATCAGCAGCGTGTAGCCAAAGCTCAGCAGCGCGTTGATGGGGTCCGTGGGCGGGCGGCGCTTGCGCCCGGCAAAGCCGCCCTCGATACCTAAATCGTGCTTGAAGAGCAGCCCCAGGCTGCGAAAAAAGGCCGCCGCGCCCGCCCCCTCCAGCCCGTGCAGCGTGCCCAGCGCCGATTGCCACTGCGGCCGCTGCGGATCCAGCGGCCCCTCCGCCTCCACCTCCAGCCGGTCGACTTCGCCCATCGCTTCGCCAATGGTTTGGATCGAATCGGCCAGGCGGTCGGCGTGTGCTTCATCCATCAGCGTGCGGCGGCTGCGCATCAGCAAAGTGCGCTGGTTGTGCAGCTTGCCGCGCACAAAGCGGGCGGCCAGCCCCACGCGCCGCGGGTAATCCTCGTGGGCGCGAAACTGGGCCGTGCGCGCAAAGACATTCTTGCTCACGGGCGGGGCCAGCCGCCCCTGAAACTTGCCCCAGTAGTTGCAAAAGCAGACGTCCGCGTTGCGCTCCAGCAGCGCCAGCAGCGCGGGCGTCGTCACCGTGCTGTCGCCCAGCACCACCACCTGGTCGACCTTCATCAGCGGCACGCGCACCGAGCGCTTGGCCGTGCCCAGCGTCTCATTGGCCGGAATTTTCACGGTCAGCGTGTCGCCATCTTTGCGCACCACGGAGTAGGGTTCGGTTAAGTAGAGGGTGGTCATGGGGAGGAAATTCCTTCCTGTTTGGTAACTGGGCATGATTGATTTCCTTTTATGTTGACCCCACGTCGTCATGGGGAGGAAATTCCTTCCTGTTTGGTAACTATTCAGCCCTCAACCCCCAACCCCTCTCCCATCCTGGGCTAAGCTTTACCCACATCTCTTGTGGGCAGAAGAACGGGCACGAAATCGGGCGGAGGGAAGACGGCGGCGCAAAAGATGATCCTTCCCGCCCGACTTCATGCCCCTACCGCATGGTCCGCATAGAAGCGTAGGGGCATGAACTGCGGCAGAGAGCTCTGCCTCACAGCCAAACATCTGCCTTTGCCGCAGTTCGTGCCCGTCTGGCCGACCTTCATCACTTGTGGATCAAGGTAAGCATCCTGGGAGAGGGGAGCCGTCCTCTTCGTGCTTGTACAGAGATTTGGACAGGAGGCTGAACAGTTACCCCATTTGGACGATCTTGTTTCTGTGAGGTGATGCGTGAATATCGGATGCGTGATGGCCCGTCGATTACACAAATTCGATTTGATAACCAACCGGACCCACCGCAACGCTTACACATTCCGTATCACGCCACCTGTAGCTGCTTTGTCTCACCCGGCAGGCAAACATCGAACAAACTGCACCCGCGACAGCGCTGATGGTAGGGCGTGTGGGGCGGGATTTTTCCTTCGGCCAGCGCCAGCTGCATCTGCCGCACAAGCTGGCGCGTCGTCTCGCGCAGCGCGCTGTCAAAGAGCACCTCCACGCGGCGGCGGCTGCCAAAGTAGAAGATCGCGCCGCGCTCGATGGTGGTGCCGCGCATCTCTTCCAGGCAGAGCGCCTGGGCACAAAGCTGCGCCTCATCGTTTTTCCACTTGCCCTGCCGCCCCTGCTTATACTCCACGGGCAGAAGCGTGCCGTCGGCGTGCTCCTCCAGCAGATCACAGATGCCCGTTAGCCCCAGCTTGTGGCTCACCACGTAAATCTGCCGGTGGATGGTCACGCCCGCGGGCGTCGTCTCGTAGCCGGGCGCGTGCGCCTGCTCGTGGTTGATCAGGCCGCGCGTCACGTGCGCATTTTCGATCATCTCGCCCTGGACGTACATGTACCAAAAGCGGCGCGCGCAGTAGCTAAACTGGTTGATGCGGGAGAGCGGGAGGTAGTCCGGAATCATTGGGCGTTTGGGGTTCTAGGTTCGGGTTCTAGGTTCGGGGTTCTAGGTTCGGGGTTAGCGGTTGGTTGTTTCTAAGTAGCGGATGAAACCATTGATTGTATACTTGCACTGTTTTGCTAGATCGTAGGCCTCGTTGAACTC
The DNA here is from genome assembly GCA_965213535.1 of Caldilineaceae bacterium. GTDB lineage: Bacteria > Chloroflexota > Anaerolineae > Caldilineales > Caldilineaceae > JBCCFC01. Next base: position 1,400,928 of record OZ243888.1, on the reverse strand, counting down.
GGTCTGGGTGATGTAGGCTTCGTCGATGGCGAGGTAGAGCTGTGACTGCACTTCGGTTGCGGAACGGCGGGCATATTTGAGGAAGCGAACAAATTCCTTGTTGGAACCAGCATCAAAGCCTTCCGCAATGTTGTGCATCGCCGAGCCAGATGCGCGTCGAATCTGGTCCTTCAACCCATAGTCCTTGGCAAAGGCCGATTTCTTCGTCAGCCGGTAGACCTCATTGGCCAGCCGACGCGCCAACTGCCACGCCTGAATCTCCTCAAAGCGCCGAATCGCCCCCATCTCAAACCTCCTACATATTAGTTGCCCACCCCAAACCCCGAACCCCGAACCCCTTAACTTTCTATCCTCACCTGACCCAGCCCGTGGGTTGTTTTATAGCCAATGCCCGCGTAAAAGGCGAGGTGGAGCAGCCGGTTGAAGTGGGCGATGTTGGTGCGGCTGCTGGTGCTGTTCGATTTATCCAGCAGGTGGTAATCGAGCTCGCCTACGCCGCCAACGTAGGTGTTCTTCTTGTAGCGGATCGGCTCCGTCTGCCAGCGGCGCACCCGCCCCACCACGATGTTGCGCTCCACCCACTCTTCAAATTCTTTTCCCCACTGCTCGCCCGCCAGCCTATCCCAGCGCGAACGAAGGCTGGCAATGGCGGGGCGCGGCTGGGGAAAGAGTTCCACCCGCCGCGTGCCGTCGTCCGCCTGCCCCCAGCGGATCGCCGTGGGGCTGGCAAACTCCAGCGACCAGCGGCGCGGCGTCTCCTCCAGCGCGCGCAGCTGCTCCACGGTGGTATAGCCGACCCAGGGATGGCTGCCCGGCGTGCCCAGCACTTCGCCGATGGCCAGATGCACCTCGCCGATGCGAATAGTTGGCTGGCGCAGCGTCATCAGGTGGCGCATCAAGGTACCGAAGAGTTCGTCATCCAGCAGGCTCACGCGCAGCCAGCCCGGCTGGCCGGGGTTGATGTGAAAGCGCTGGTCCGCGGGCGACTGCCAGTAGCCGTAGAGCGGCGAAAGCGCAAAGCCCTTGCGCGAGGGCGCATCGTGCAGCCGCTGGGCCAGCTCCGCATCGGCGGCCTGAATCGCCGCGTAAAAGGCCGCGTGCGCCAGCTCGCCCACCGTGCTGTGCAGCGTCCCCTGGTTCTGGGCGGTAAGCTTGAGGACGAGGGCGTGGAGGGGGTGGGTGTTGGATTGGGATGGATGGGTGGCGGATAAAAGAGAAGGGTTTGACATATTGTATGCTCTAAACTCCGTGGAGTAGATTGACGAGAAAGACTTCTTAGCAGGGCAACCTTCAGCCCTGCTCGGTTTGGTCACCGTTTTTACTGCGGAAACCGGTAGCCCAACTCAGCGGGCAAACAATATCCATTTTGCAGCTTGTAATAGGTCCCGACACAGGCCGCATTGGCAAGTAGGCTCACCGGCGGCATCGAAATTAAATCATATGTGAGTAGCTGACATTCGCCTGGGAGATCGAGTGGGTTTACGGGCAGATTGGCTGTGAATGCTCCGTTGTTTAGCGTGGGTGACTCCTCTGCCAGCACTTCTTCAAGCGCAGCCTTGCTCATCCATTTCCCCAACCGAATCCAGCGCGGGATATGCCAGCTTTCTGTACTGATAACGGCAAACTCGAAGCTGCTGCCCACGGCCAGCTCCTTTGCTCGTCCAAAGCTGGGCGTGTTGCGTCTGCCCGGCGTCATCTTCACTCGATAGCGATTGTCTGCATACTTGAATGTATTGAGTTCGTAGTCGACCGCTATAGGGCGGGCCGGTGTTACGTAGATGTCCTTATCGTTGAGGGTCGATAGATCCTCTTGATACGTTGGAATGGCTGTTCGGCTGAAATACGGCGATCTAACCAGCCCTAACGCGTATGTCAATCCATAGTTGTGGAGATAGCGACCTGTTTCATAGAGTCGCCCGATTTCTCTGGTTGCATAGAAGAGATTTTCATGCAGTTGAATCCGACAAACTTTAATGTGCATGGTGTTCCCCTCGGTTATTTCTTGCCCTTCTTCGGTTTTTCCAACCAGGCTTGGTGGTAGGCCTCGCTATCGTTGAATGCGTCTTGCAACAATGCCTTTATCCCCTTTTCGCTGGAAGCATCACTTGTAATGCCCTGTATCATTGCTGTTAAATCGTCGTCAACTAGCAGTTGATGCACGACGCCGTCCTCCTTCAGCAGATGCGGCACAAGCGCGATTGCGGCTGTGCTGGCACTTAATGGATCAATTGGGTCAGGAGGATTTAGCGCGCCTTGCTCTACTAAGCTGTCGTACAGCCTTTGAGTAAATTTGAGGTTGCTAAAAATTTCGCCGTCTGCCAATACGATAGCAACGATTTGATTGTCCACGCGTCCTGTACGCGTGGTTTGTGCCCCGTAGCGTCGGGTGCGCAGCACATTGTTCAACACGTAGCGAAAAAGAGGCCAAGTGAGATCGCGGATGGTTAGCACGCTGGGGAAGATGACCTGGGGCCGTATGTGATCCTGCTCGTTGATACGGCTGGAAACGCTGCCGCGCTGGCTCATCGTGCCGCTCTCATAAGGTGCATTCAGCGTGAAGGCCTCGTGGCTGTCATCATAGGGCGTAAGCGAGTAGCACGTGTCGCTGAGCACCTTGCTACGCTCCGAGCCCGTGTCGCCAATGGCGTAGCCGTAGCTGATAGCGTCGGGTGTCCACTGGCAGAAGTTGACGTTGTACTCATCGATCGGTAGCCCGTTGGCGTCCGTCTCCCGTTTATCCTTCTGGTCCACCGATTCGGGACTGATGAACCCATAGCGACGCAGAAGCTCTCGGCCCATCAAGCGTTCAGGTGTGGTTTGCTTGCGCTTAAACATGGTGATCCGCGTCATGATGCGAGCGTCTGTTGCACCGGCGTTGATACGCGCCGTATTCAATTCACCATCCGTCTGAAAGAGTGGATAGCTGTCGGTAACGCGCAGCATGACGATGTGCGCATAGTGGCCGCTGGGCTTGGGCGGAACCTGAGTAGGAAACCAGTCTTGCTTGATGTGTGTCATAGTGTTCTCCAAATTTGCTTGTCTAAGTTGATTTGATGGCGTCGGTCTTCAATATCACAATTAATGGCGGATTTATGGCAGTTGCTATTTCACGGCAACTTCCGTAGAATCCTCTTCCGGCTTTTGACTGCGATCCGCCCAGTACTGAGCATCTAAGTCACGGTAAAGCACTTCACAGGCGCTCTTGAGCAAGTTGATTTGTTTGCCACGCAATGCACTTAGATCGCCATTGAGGGCGCCATAGAAAAGCTCCTTGACAAAGTAATCAGCAAACGCAGCAATAGCTTCCGCTCTCTGTTCTCGATCAGAGCCCCGTGGTAAACGACCATCCGCTCGACCGCTTACAACGCGATCAATAAAGCTCTGTAATTCTCCTCTCACCGCTTCTGTCAAGCCATCTTGGTCAAAGAGCCGTCGATCTGCATCCATAATTGTTTTTGATGCGACGCTAATCGGACGCAAAATACGGTTGGAGTTAAGCGGTCGACGCGCTCGGTAAAACTGCCAATACAGCTCAGTCAGGTTACGTGCATGACTCATGGTAACGCCTCCTTCATGTGAATCTTCTCCATTTGATAGTTGTTTGTAGTACTCCAGATAGAGGCGCGCCTTGCCCATGGGAATCGCCTCCACCTTTGCGGCCCGCTGCCATTTCTTTAAGTACCAAAATGCATAGAGCGGTGAGTCGGAAAGGCGACGGGCGAGCGCGGGCAGATCCTGCCAGCGGTAATCAAAGCCACCGCTTCCCACGCCGCTGTTGCCGTCTAGGTGGATCAGGTACGCTGTCACTAATCGATTCAGCGTTGGCAGCAGTTCATCGATGTTGATGCGATCTTTCTTCACAAGGTAGCGAATCGCAGCGTGTGCGCCATCAAAGAGAACCGTCTCGGAAAGCTCATCGGCCTCGCCCATCAGCGGCATCTGCGACTCGCTGGCAACAACTTTCACATCTGTGCACAGCGGCAACAGCAGCGCCAGGAAAGCTGGATGCACCCACGCTTCTGCCTCCTTTGCCTTATGGCTCGGCGGCGGCACGCCAATAAAGTAGAAGGTAACGGGCTCATTTTCGGGAAAGTGCATGCGCAGGTAGCGGTCCTCATCCTCATCGAACTGTTCTTCGGGCGTCGTCATTATGGGCTCCAAGCGCTGCCACGTAGCTGGGTCCAGATGAATTACGGCGTGTTCGTCCCCGCCCTCAATAAGTTGGCGTCGCATCTCTGTGAAGCGCACGCGACTCAGACGCTTGTGCAAAATACGGAAAACTTCCAGCGTTTCTGGGGTAAAGAAGTAGGTGGGGTAGAAGAAGAGATAGCGCAGGCGCTGTCCCTCAAAGTTGCCGCCACTGATGTCGGATCGATTCATCAGCAGCTGCCGCAGCATGGTCTCCAGCCCGCAGATGGTGCAAATGTCTCGGCTGGCCGATGACCCGTGAAGGGCCATTTTGTTGCTGTAGACTTGAGGCGTGAAGAGGCTGGCTGGTTCCCTTTGCTTGCTTACCGTAAAGGGCGAAGAGCAGAGCGTACACATAGCGGTTGTACCCCGACCGCGCTTCTTGGCGTTGCTATATCGGTTCAACTCCGCCCTAAACAGCGCGCTTGGTATGTCGTTTGCGGGCGTTTGCTGCTCCAGCTTTTGCTCGGCCTCAATTGGCCCAAAGGTAAGTATTTGCTGCACGTATGCGCGCAGGTCGTCGAATCCATCATCGGTGACATCTATCTCTTCCGTTGGATGTTGGTTGGTGAGATAGGTCTTGATCCCCCGCGACAGCTGAGCGATTCTCTCTGTCCACGCGGCAGGATCCATTCCCGGATTGCGTTTCAGATAGTGCCCAGCGACAAAATACCAATGGAAGCCGACCCCGCCAGCGCGAGTGTCGCGCGGTACATTTAGAAAATCGGCGTAGAGGTCGTCTAACCCCATTGTCTCCATTAAAAACTTGGGTACGCTGCCGCGACCGGGCAAGTTGCGGCCGATTTTTTCGGCCATGTAGCACCACTCGGCAAGCTGATCCACCCGGTAATCATCGGGCAAATCTAAATCCGCCTCTTCAGACAACCATTCATCTGTAGCGAGCTTGGCATAGCGTTTGCCCGCATTTATATCTTTGCCGGAATGTATAAGTTTGGCGCTAGCTTGAACTGCCACATCAAACATCTCCAAATTATTGAAGAAAAGGGTGTAGTATTGGGCATGTTTTAATCCTTTGCCGTCCCGACTGAAGCCAGTTAGCGAATTTCGTAGACGCTGTCCTCCCACCAGACGTACGCGCTCAACAACCGCTTCAGCAACTGTGGCCATGTTGGGGACAAATTTATCTTCCTGCTTGCGGGCCAGATAGACGACGCCGCTTGGTGCATACAGCAAAGGCACGCATTCGTCGCTCTGACGAACGTCGAGCGCTACGTTGTGGATAAAGTTGGTGAGCACGCCGCGCACGTCGGCCACGTGATGGTAAACAAAGCGGGCGCGCTGATCGCTCAGTGTGCTGATTTCACGGTGGATTGTTTGATGCGTAACCACATCGCGTGGGTTGCGCCCGACATAGGCAAGCAGATCGGCTAGTCGGCTCAACTGTTCAGCTAAGTCGAGCTGTGTGCCAGAGAGCGCCAGCTTGGGCAGAGCCGCCAAATTGCGCAGAGTGCCCCACTTAATCTGAGTGTTGCAGGCGATGTAGATCAAGTCATGCAAAAGTGCTTCCGCGCCGCCGATGGGATCCAAAAACTTGTCTAAACCCAACCGACCGCACCAAGCGCGCAGAATACCTTCTACAATTTCCAAGTGCTGGACGGCGTTCACTGTATCATGCTGTACACCTGCTGCCTCCAGTTCGGCCTCCACCTGAGGCAGTTTCAGCCAGTCGTGCAGCACATATCCGGCAATAAAAATGCGGCGCACCGTATCGTCATAGCGGCGGAATTGAGGCGCGCCCCAGCGTTGTAGCGTCTGGCTTACATGCAGCACGGGGAAGAGCCCGTTGACCAAGTGGGAGCGCATGGATTGGTCATCTCCATAACGCTCTGTGTTCTTGCCCGCCGCCTTCATCTGTTCCACAAAATCACCGCCTTTGGCCGCTACGTGGCCAAGCAGTTCCGATAAATTGGGGGCCACCTGCATAACAAAATCGGTCATCACCGGATCATCGCCCCAGAGCTTTGCCGCTGCTTGACGGAGCAGAGCACTGAACATCGGCTCCGGAGCAAGCCCTGCATCTGAAGCTGGTGATGAAGGTTCCACATCGACGGCTGACAAACTGTCCACCAACTCAGAATCGATTGGCTCATCCGCGTCGAAATTAGAATGTTCAGATAGTGAATGTTGAGATACGTCTTTCAGATTCATGGATACGTCCTTACTTGAGGGATATGGTCAAGAAATGTTTAGCAAATAATCGACCCGCCGCCGCAGTCAATTCCGCTGTGGCGCAGCACGGTATCGAGCAGCAGTGCTTCCCGTCCAAAAGCAACTGTGCCTTGAAATCCATCCCGACTCTTAAAGGCGAAGAGCGGGAAGAGCATGGGCAGACGCAGATATCTCTTCAACTCCAGTGGGTGAGCAGAACCCAAACAGAGCAAGGTGGGCAACTTCTGCCTCTCTAGTCGTTGATTAATTGCATTCAGTCCAGGGATATTGTTTGCGCCAATCTCTTCAACGGTTACGCCCTGCATCACCGTTGCGACGCCAAAGCGCTCCGCACTCCAGTGCGCCAGATCGCGCTCGATTGAGATTCTAAAGTTCGTCCGCTCCGCATGAAATCCACGCAGTCGAAAGTAGCCGATCGGCTTGCGCTTCTCCCATGGCCCTCTTTCCACACCCGCTTGCGCCAACGCCTGCCAAAATCCCTCCTCTGTGCATTCACCTAAATTGCCGTTGGCGATCAGCGTGAAGAGATTGTAGCGATGGATTTGAGTTGCGCCTTCTTGCGTCAGATCGAGCACGCCGCAATCAAAGTAGCTGCCGCCTCGAAATGCGACCGCTTCGTCGAAGAGAGGTTTTGCGTCTCTGAGCAATTCACCCATGCGTCGAAACTGACCGTTTATACTGGTGCGAAAGGCGGCTTGGTAGCGTTGGGCCAAGCGCTGCATCGCTTCTTCGTACTGCCCACGAACGGTATAGGCAGCGAAGCCGTGAATCACGCGCGCCGATTGCAACGCCCCCCACGCCTGTGCGTAGCCAGCGAAGTTTGCGTAAGGTGGAAACGCTTCGTTGATCGTCTGCGTTAGCGTCTCTCGATCCGTTTTCATTCCGTCCGCCAGGGGCGGTGCTTCTTTGCCTTTGCCCTCGAAGAGTGCCTCTAACGTCCACGGCGGCAGCACGGCGTGCGCCTGAAACGCTTGGAACTGATGCTTAACACCGTCTCGCTCGTAGAAGTCATGCCTGCCCAGCCGCCCCAATCGCTGCAGGAAGGAGCCAGCATCTCGGCTCTCGAAGAGCAAAAAGTTGATCTGGAAATCCACCCCAACGTCCACCGTGCTCGTTCCAACCAGCAGATCACAATCGTAGGAAGCGGAGCGCAGGGTGCGGCTGGTGAGCCCTGTATTTTCACCCACCGACAAATTGTGCGGACGCAGTTCGTTCTTCAACCGCTCCACCACGCGCTTGGCCTGTGCCACGCTGTTGACGATGATCGCACCCTTTGCACCGGGTCGGTGTTTAAGAAAAAAGGGCACGAGCGTCTCTTCCAGATGCTCGTCCAGCCAGCTCTCCACCGAACCCGAACTAAAGTGGATGTCGCTGCCGTGTAGAATTTGTCGCCACCGATCTGGCTCTGGTCTCTGCTGACTGTGAGTGTATTGACCCTCAACGACTTTGTAGCTGAGATTTGCTCGCTCCAAATAGCCTTGCAGCAGCAGATTGGGGGTTGCCGACTGAAAGAGGAAGCGGCGACGACGATTTCCCGCCATCTCGTGAATAAGCAGCAGCGCGTTGAGAACGCTCACGATCTGAGGGGCTTCAAAGATGTGGAATTCGTCGAAGGTAAACTGCTTATAGCGCAAGACCAGCGGGCCAATCACTTTGTCCGGTGTATCTCCTGTCTTGCCCTGCCGTCGATAGAACAACTGCATAATGTAGTGAAAGATGTCCGGATTGGTTAGCACGACTTCGTGATTGCGCAGCTCGGAAAGAAGCGCCTCGCCCCGCATGGCAAAGTCGCCCGACTCCATGATTCGATCCAGCATCGTGCTGTCCAGCAAGCCAATTCCGTCTGTGTACTGCTTCCACAGGCCCCACGTCTTCGCCGCTTGTCGCTGCTGATCGCGAATCAACTCATTCGTGGGGTACATAGCGAACAGCGAACGTTCACCTAAAAGTGAGGGCAGTTGACCCGCTAAACTCTTACCGTCACCCGTCATCGCGACGTTGAAGATCACATCGGGCCCATCTCCTTGCACCAAAGCACCGTATGTTTCGACTTGATGTTTTGACAAGCGCCAGCCAGCAGGCAATCTCTCTCTCAGTTCGATAGAAACGTTCTCTGCCAATGCAGAGTAAACTGGAAGTGTCGTAATTTTGTAGTTCACAAGCAGTTTCTCTCGCTCCCATGATGAATTTCGCATTCAACCTCAACCCGCCAGCACCAGCCCCATCAAGAACACAATCGTCAGTATCACGCTCCACTCACCAATTGCCCGCCCCAGCTCCCGCCAGCCCTGGGCGTGATCGCTGCGGGCCTCGCGCAGGCGACGCTCGTTCTCGATGCGCACTTTGCGCGGCGTGCGGATCAGCCCGCGCCCGCGCCGCCAGCGGGTTGTCGCGCTCTTGAGCAGCCACATCAGAACGATTCCCAGTAGGCCACCAAAGAGGAGGTTGACGGGCAGCAAAATGTTGGACGGATTCACGGCAGAACTCCTTCATTTAGATGAACGCGTTGCACATGGTTATTGTGGCACGAGGCCTGGGCAGATTTCTGCCCAGGCTTAAATTCGTTCAAATATGATACAAACCCGCCAACTCACGAATTAGCGTCGTCATCTCTGCCTTCAGCTTGCTGCCCCCCACCACGCGGCAGTTCGCGCCGTACCGAATCAAGATGCGCGTCGCCTCAAACAGGCTGTCTGTCGTGCCCGTGATGCGTACCCAGCCATCTTCGTCCGTCTCGTGCACCTGCATCTCATCAAAGTGGCGCGTCACTTGGCCCAGCCCGGCAAGGCGCGGCGAGAGCTGATACTCCACCGGATAGCGCGGTCGACGAGGCAGCGTAGTCGGTAGCTTGCTCGGCAGCAGGCGTAAATGCTCGTCATCCAGCATCCGATCCGCTCGGAAGGATTGCCACTTTCCCTGTGGAAACTTGCCCAGTGGACCGCTTGACGTCAGCCAGTAGGCCTCCAGGTAGAGATGACCGCGCCCCCACACTAGCTGATAGGGTTGAACCGTGTGCAGTCGTGCTTGCTGGTCGATTTGCCCCGCCGTGCGATAGGCAAACTGTAGCTCGCGCCGCTTGCCTATCGCCTCGGCGACAAGGCGCTGAACGCGTGGCGCAACGGTTGCGCCATCGCTGGGTCCCAAATCCAGCAGCATTGGCGCCCGTCGATTTTGAATCGTCGTCTGCTGATCAGCCGAAAGCATCTCGATTATGCGGCGCAGCAGCGGCTGAATCTTTTCCGCATAGGGCAGCTCGGGGCCAAACATATCCACCAGCACGGCCATGGCGTCGACTTCATCTTCGCTCAAGCAGAGGGGTCGCAGATCGCCAAAGCCTTCCAGTACATATTCGTTGGTGCGCATATCCACGGGGGCAATCTGCACGCCAAGCATGTTGCGCAGGAATTTGATATCATTCTTGAACTGGCTGACGATGTCATTGGCAAAGATCTCGCCGAGTAACTCCGGACCGAATTGAGCAATCAAGTCGCGCTCTACAGCGTCGGTTAAGTCGTCGCGTGTAGAACTGCCCAATTGCAAGCGGCGCAAAATCGCCAGGCTGCGCCAAAGCCGCAGTTGAGGAGGTGTCATTGTGTTGAGGAAGTAGAAAATTGAGGAAAGAAAAAGCCGCCTCCAAGCGGAGACGGCTATATGGGCCCCCTGGGACTCGAACCCAGAACCCACGGCTTAAAAGGCCGTTGCTCTGCCAATTGAGCTAGAGGCCCGGACGCAAAGACTGTACCACAGGCGGGGTGGTTTGTAAAATTAGCACGGGAAATGGCGGGCGAATTGCTTGCAAGAGAAAGGGTCAGTCCCCACGCGGGGACTGACCCTTTCTGCTTCAACAACCCAACGCGCTTACCGCTCCACCGGCGCGGGCAATTCCACCGGGATCGGCGCTTGCTCCAGCTTGTCAAAGGTAAGCTTGTTCTCGCCCTCGGCCTCCGCGTCGTAGTCGATCTGGACGTGGTCGCCCGTCTGGTATTCGCCCTTGAGCAGGCGCTTGCTCAGCTCGTTCTCCACGCGGCGCTGCAGCAGGCGGCGCATCGGGCGCGCGCCGTAGTTCGGGTCGTAGCCGATCTCGGCCAGGTGATCCGCGGCGGCTTCCGTCATCTGCACGCCGATGCCCAGCTCGTCCAGGCGGGCCTGGATGTCGCCCAGCAGCAGCATCACAATCCGGCGAATCTCTTCCTGGCTCAGCGTCTCGAAGACAATCGTCTCGTCGATGCGGTTCAAGAATTCCGGCTGAAAGAGCCGCTTGAGCTGATTCGTGTACTCGCCCTCGGCGTAGGAGCTCTCGTCAAACTCCGGCGTTGCAAAGCCGAGCGGCCCGCGCTTGACCACCTGCGCGCCCGCGTTGCTCGTCATGATGATGACGGTGTTGCGGAAGTCCACCGAGCGCCCCTGGCCGTCGGTCAAGCGACCGTCGTCCATGATTTGCAGCAGCGAATTCCACACTTCCGGATGCGCCTTTTCGACCTCGTCGAAGAGAATCACCTGGTATGGGCGGCGACGCACCTGCTCGGTAAGCTGGCCGCCCTGGTCGTAGCCCACGTAGCCGGGAGGCGCACCAAACAAGCGGCTAACGGTGTGCGGCTCGCGGTATTCGCTCATGTCGATGCGAATCAGCGCATCGTCGTCGTCGAACATAAAGGCGGCCAGCGCCTTGGCCAGCTCCGTCTTGCCGACGCCCGTCGGCCCCAGGAACAAGAAGGTGCCAATCGGTCGACGCGGGTCCTTCAGACCGCTGCGGGCGCGGCGGATCGCGTCGCTGACTGCTTCGATAGCGCGCTCCTGGCCAACGATGCGCTCGCTGATGCGCTCCTCCATGTGCACCAGCTTAGCGGCCTCTTCCTCAAGCAAATTGTTCATCGGCACGCCCGTCCACGTGCTCACCACTTCCGCGATGTCGCGCGCCTCTACCAGTTCGTCCAGATTCGCGTCCGTGCGCCACTGGCCCACCGCCTCGTTGTACTCCTCTTCACGGCGCACGCGGTCGGTCTTGTACTGCGCCGCGTTTTCGTAGTCGCGCGCGGCCCAGGCCTCCTCCTCCAGCGCGACCAGCTCGTCGAGCTTGGCCTTCTTCTCCTTGAGATCGGCGGGCATCGAGTAGATGGCGACGCGCAGCTTGGCCGCGGCTTCGTCGATCAGGTCAATCGCCTTGTCCGGCAGCTTGCGCCCCGTCACGTAGCGGTGGCTCAGCTTGACGGCCTCGACCAGCGCCGCGTCGTCGTACTGCACGGCGTGGTGCTCCTCGTAGCGCGAGCGCAGCCCGCGCAGGATGTCGATGCTGTCCTCGATGCTCGGCTCGTCGACGTAGACGGGGGCAAAGCGGCGCTCCAGCGCGGCATCCTTCTCGATGTTCTGGCGGTACTCGTCCAGCGTCGTCGCGCCGATGCACTGCAGCTCGCCACGCGCCAGGGCGGGCTTGAGCATGTTGCTGGCGTCCATCGCACCCGCCGCGTTGCCCGCGCCCACAACGGTGTGCAGCTCGTCGATAAAGAGGATGATTTCCCCCTCGGAGCGCTGCACCTCCTCGATGGAGGCCTTCAAGCGCTCTTCAAACTCACCGCGGAAGCGCGTGCCCGCCAGCATGGCGGCGAGATCAAGCGAGATGACGCGCTTGCCCATCAGCGGCTCCGGCACGTCGTTGTTGATAATCTGCTGCGCCAAGCCTTCGACGATGGCCGTCTTGCCGACGCCCGCCTCGCCGATCAGCACCGGGTTGTTCTTGGTGCGGCGGCTCAGCACCTGCAGCACGCGCAGCACCTCGGCATCGCGCCCGATCACGGGATCGAGCTTGTCCTCGCGGGCGGCCTCGGTCAGGTCGCGCCCGTATTTTTCGAGGATGCGGTACTTGCTCTCCGCATTGGGCTCGGTGATGCGCTGGCCGTTGCGCAGCTCGGTGATGCCTTCCTCCACCTTTTCCTTGGTCACGTTGGCTTCGCGCAGAATGTTGGCGCTCGGCGTGTTGCGCTCATTGGCAATCGCCAGGAAAATGTGCTCGGTGCCAATGTAATCGTCGTTCAGCCGCTTGGCCTCCTGCTGCGCTACATCCATCACCCGCTTGAGCCGCGGCGTGATAAAGACCTGCGCCTGGTTGCCCATGCCGTAGTTCGCGCCCGTCACCTTGGGGGCGGCGTCCAAAATATTCTCTAGCTTGCGCGCGACCACATCCCGCGACGCGCCCAGCTTTTCCAGCAGTTCGGGGATTACGCCGTCCTGCTGCTCCACGAGCGCGAGAAAGATGTGCTCGGTGTCGACCTGCGTGTGCTTGTAGCGCTGCAGAATCTCGTAAGCCTTCATGGCCGCTTCCTGCGCCCGCTCGGTAAATCGATCAAATCTCATCATGATAGTCCAGGTTCTCCTGCTATAGATTAGCGCGCGCCCGCCTTTCGCTATCTCGACTAACTGTCTCGACAAATTGTCTTAACAATCGGGGAGCACGTGCGCAATAGAAAGAGTATAGCAAGGTTGTGTTTCAGGTGCGTATGTTTTGTATTTGCAGAGTGTATGCGATGCTGACACAAGGAGTGCAACGCGCTGTCGCCGGATGAAGTTCCCCCGCACAGCCCACCAAGCGCCGCGCCAATTGCCTTCATCCTACTTTACACAAACATTGTACATTCACGCGTGGGGCCGCTTCCCAAGCGATGCGAAGATTGAGCCGCTCAGCCGCCTGCGATAGTTATTCAGCTCCTGCCCAAATCTCTCTACATCTACAAAGGGAACGGCCCCCCCCTATCCTGGGCTAAGCTTTACCCACAAGTCGCCGCTGAGGCTCAGCGCATCGCGGGCCAGGCAAAACCCCACCCCCAACCCCCTCCCTGCCAGCGGCTTACCTTTATCCACAAGTGATGAAGGTCGGCCAGAGGGGCACGAACTGCGGCAAAGGCAGGTGTCTGGCTGTCAGGAAGAGCTCTCTGCCGCAGTTCATGCCCCTACGCTTCTATGCGGGCCGTGCGGTAGGGGCATGAAGTCGGGCGGGAAGGATCATCTCCTGCGTCGCCATCTTCCCTCCGCCCGAGTTCGTGCCCGTTCTTCTGCCCACAAGAGATGTGCGTAAAGCTTAGCCCAGGCTGGGAGAGGGGAACCGCTCTCTTCGTAGTCACAGAGAAATTTGGGCAGGAGCTTGAATAGTCATGCAGAAGAAAGAGAGTTTAACACCTTTGTGTCTTGGTGTCTTCGTGGTTAAACTCTTTAAGTATTTGCGCCGTCAGATGTGACAGTCACGCCCATTTACCAGCGGGGAAAGTCTTTCTCATGGAGGGCCGTAACAGTCACCTCGACTCGCCCCTGGGGTGTTTATTTTCCTGGAACGGCCTAAGGGTCAATACTGTTCAAATAAGCGTTAGTTGGTCAACAGCGACAGGCGAGCAATGAATTGCCCGCCCGATTGGCCAAACGCGCTGAAGCGCGTTGCAGGGCCATCCCCAGTGCGCTTCAGCGCACTTCGCAGGATAGGTGATGAATTCATTCATCGCCGGTGGTGGCAAACGGCCCAACTGCGCTTATTTGAATGGTATTGGCCTAAGGGTTGTTTGTCTCATCCCGCGCCGACCAATCCGCTCGCACCTGCGCCCACGCCGCCTCCACCCGCTCCGCCTCGGCGCGGCTCGGCGCATCGGGCGCATAGCGAGCGGCCAGGTAGCCGCTGGTAATCGTTGCCAGATCATCCTCGTCGAGCGCTTTATTCGCCGACAGCCGCGCGCCATATTCAACCGGCGTGTGGCTCGGTCGGCGGGGGTGGCCGCGTTGGCTGGCCCCGGCAAGCAGCCCCTGGTAGACGGCGCGGATGGCGCGGCGGGTGTCCGGCTCGCCGCCGAGCGCGAGGAAGGGGTTGGCCTGCGCGACGCCGCGCAGCCGGTTCAGCACGCTTTGCAGCAAATTGCCAGCCTGGTCGCTCAACAGTTCGCTGCTAAAAACCGAGTCGCGCTCCTCTTCGCTCGCCTCGCCGGAAGCGGCTTGGAGGCGGCGCAGCGCCAGGTAGAAGGCCACCGCCAGGCCGACGAGCAGCACGGTTAGGCCCAGCCAGCGATACGAATCGGGCAGCGCCGCGGCGTCGGCAACGGCCTGCGGCTCCGGCTCCGGGATTTCCTGCAGCGCCTCCAGCGTTTCGCGCAGCGGGCTTTCGGCCAGGCGCTCCATCACGCGATCCAGGTACGGCTGCAGCCACTGCAAAAGCCAAAACGCGACAATAGCCACCACGTAGGTGGCCGCCACCAGCACCAAGCTAATTAGCCACCAGGCAAAGCGCAGCACGGCCCCCAGCATATCAAAAACGACCGTCAAACTCTGCGGCGCGACGAGCAGATTGACCAGCAGCGCCGCCCCCAGCAGCCCGGCCACGACCAGCCCCGTGTTGAGCAGCCAAAAGCGATCCACGCTCGGCGTCCGCCCACCCCCGTTCGAGCCCGCGCCGCCCAGCGCCCGGTCCAGCCCCGCGACGGTGCTCAGGTTGGAAACCGCCAGCGCGACCATGCCCAGCGCGAAAAAAAGCACGATCAGCCGCCGGTCGACGCTCGAAAGGTCAAGGGGCGACAGCGCGATCAGCAGCAGGTAGAGCACGATCGCGCCCAGCCCCACGCTAAAGCTGGCCCACACGTCGTCGTGCGAGAGGCGCTTGGGGGCATCCTGCAGGCCGCGCAGCCAGAGAAAGGCGGTGGCAATCAGCGTGAGGAAAGGGGCGGGCACGCCCGTTTCCCAGCGGATCAGCCCGTCGCCCAGCTGGGCGAGCCACGCCGCCTCCCACGGTAAATAGCTCCCCGCATAATAGCGCCCCCACAGCACGAGCAGCAGCACCAGCAGCCCGCCCACGGCGACCGCCAAGCGCGCGCCCAGCGGCACGTCGCGCCGCGGCGTCTGGCGCGTTCGTCCGGGGTCGACCGCGTCGCGCTGGCGCAAAAGGCGGGCGAGCAGCAGGCTTGCCACGGGAAGCGCAACGATCAGCGGCAGGGGCAGCAGGGGTTGCTCCTCGCCGGTGAGGGTGCGGCGCAGCAGGGTCAGCCAGGGCCAGAGCCAGCAGGCGCGCACGAGGGCGAGCAGCAGCGGCAGCAGGCCGTCGCCGAGCCAGTGGAGGCGGGGGGAGAATTGTGTGGTGGTTGTCACGGCGCGTTGTGGATAGCGACTAAAAAGAAGACGTTCAGCAAACGCAAAGAAACGGTTCGGACCTTCGCGCTCTCCGGCTAAGCCAGTCAGGGTGTAGGCAAGGTAGCCATGTCATTCCCGTTTCCACGGGAATGACAAATTCTGATGGTTCCTTGGCCTGTGTAACCACAGAGCGCTTCTTGATAACAACGTCTACGAAATCCAGCAAAGCTTGCCTGCTCATGCAATCATTGAGCCATTATCTGTCTTGACCATCACGTATCGCACGGGCCGTGCGCACGGGGGCGTGCGCACTCCGCGTCGCCGCCGGGGCGAATTCCAGCGTTCCCAGCGCGCGCCACGCCTCGACGCCTTCTTCCGGGCTGCGGCTATCGAGGTGGTAATGAGCGACATCGGCCACCGTCGGCGGCGATTCCGCGCCCAGCGTGACGAGCGCAATGGCGTAGCCCTTGCGCCGCAGATCCGCCAGCGTAATGCGCAGCCGCGGCGTGACCGCGGCGCTGATCACGACCAGCGTGGTGCCGTAGGGGAGGCGCGGGGCCTCGCTCTGCAGCAGCGCCTCGATCGACCAGCGCGCGCGACCGTCGATGTGGGCCAGCGCTTCGAGCAGGCGCACGAGCTGGGCCGGGTGCTTGCGCGGGCGCAGGTGCAGCCGCTGGGCCCCGCGCGCGCCGCGCGCGTTGGCGTAGAGGCCCAGCGAGTGGCCGGATGCGCAGAGCGCGCGCGCCATCGAGGCGGCGGCGACAATCGCCAGCTCGGCCAGCGCCCAATCTTGCCCGCTCAGAAAATCAGCGCTCTGCGCGGCGGTGTCGACGTTTAAGAAAATCGCCGTGGGCTGCGAAGCGGAGGGCTCGAAGACCTTGGTTTGCAGCGATTGGCGGCGCGCCGTGGCCTTCCAGTGGATGTGGCGAAAGGTGTCGCTGCGGGTGTAGTCGCGCACGCCCATCAGCCGCAGCGGATCGTCCAGCAGGCGCTGGGGGCTGCGTGCGTCGCCAACGGGGTGGCGGCTGGGCAGGATCAGCCCCTGCACGGGAATCGTGCGCGGATAGATGGTGATGTCCTCGCTGTTGCCGAGCGTGAGGCGCTGGATGTCAAAGCCAAAAAAGTCGCCGGAGCGCAGCTGCGTCGGCCCCACCGACCAGACGCCGCGCCGCACGCCGCGGATGCGATAGCGGCGCGTCACCCGCTCGTACCAGCGCAGCGAGAGCGTGTGGACGAGGCGCTGTCGCCCGGCCACAAAGCCGCCGTCCCCCCGCAACTCTGCGATTTCGAGAGCGGCGGGCACGTCGTCGTCGATGCGCAGCCAGGGCAGGGGCAGCAGCTTGGCGTTGACGATCTCGACGCGCAGTTCGCTCTCTTCGCCCCAGAAGAGCCGCTTGCTCTCAAAGAGGCGGCGATAGCTAACGTTGACGAGGCAATACTTGGCCCACAGGTGGGAGACGGCGGCGATCAGCGCCAGCAGCAGGCTAATTAGAAAAATGGCTGGCTCGCGCAGCAGCACGCTCGCCACCAGCAGCGCAACGCTGATGATCCACCAAACGCGGTTCACGGTCGGGCGCTCCAGCTCTCCTCGACGGGAACCGGCGTCTGCTCGATCCAGCCGGCCAGCAGGTCGGTGGCGGAGCGCTCTTGCAGACGCGCCTCGCTGCTGGGGATCACGCGGTGGGCGAGCACGGCGGGGGCCAGCTGCTTGATGTCGTCGGGAATTACGTAGGGGCGGTGGCGGATGGCGGCCAGCGCCTGGCCCGTGCGGTATAGGGCCAGGCTGCCGCGCGGGCTGGCACCGAGCGCCACGTTGGGATCGGTGCGCGAGGCGTGGACGAGATCGAGCAGATACTCTTCGAGCACCGGGTGGACGAAGACTTCGCGGCAGATGGCGTTGGCGGCGCGGATGTCCTCGGTGTCGATGACGGGGGTAATATCGGCCAGCGGATTCTCGGTGCGAAAGCGGCGCAGGATTTGACGCTCCTCGTCGCGGTCGGGGTAGCCCATTTCAATGCGCAGGAGGAAGCGATCCAGCTGCGCTTCGGGCAGGGGAAAAGTGCCGTCGAGCTCGACGGGGTTCTGCGTCGCCAGCACGAGGAAGGGGTAGGGCAGCGGGCGCGTCTCGCCGTCGACGGTGACCTGCCGCTCCTCCATCGCTTCGAGCAGCGCGGACTGCGTGCGCGGACCGGCGCGGTTGATCTCGTCCGCCAGTACGAGCTGCGCCATCACCGGCCCGGCGCGAAAATTAAAGTGCTGGGATTGCTGATTAAAGACGTTGACGCCGGTAATGTCCGAGGGCAGCAGGTCGGGCGTGAACTGGATGCGCTGGAAGGTGCAGCCGAGCGAGGCGGCGAGCGTCTTGGCGAGCGTCGTCTTGCCGATGCCGGGCACGTCTTCGAGCAGCACGTGCCCTTCGCAGAAGAGCGCCACGAGCAGCAGCTCGACGACCTCCTGCTTGCCGACGATCACGCGCGCCACGCTGTCGCGCACGGCTTGGGCAATGCGCTGGATGGGGTCGGTGGAGATCAAGGTGGGGAGCTTTCCGATGGCTTAGGTCTCACTTCAAATACTTGTCGTGAGTGGAAGAAGCAGATATCGAATTCGGCAAAGAAGTTAACCTGGCCCAGAATTACGGGCACATTATCAGATCGAGTCCAGGCAAAGACTAAATCTACCGGCAAGAATGAGGGGATTTGTACAGCAAGGATCACGCCTTTTGCGGGTAATCGGCCTAAACTACCCGTCAGCGTGACGGGAGTCGTTTGTTCAGACCAAGTGAAACCACATTCAAGACCGAGCTGATAAGGCAAGATGTTAACCGTTGAACCGCTGTCGAGAAGAGCAGTAATCTCTCTTGAAGCCGCTGAAGTCCGCAATGTGATGGGCAAGTAGGCAAGTCCAGAGGCTTGCGGACGCTTGCTTTGCCCATAGGGAAATCGAACTGTTTCATTCATGTTCTGGCTTTGTGCTCGTCCAACATCTTCGTTAACGTCTCTGCTGCTTCAAATGCGTTGATTGGCGACCAGATCGGATACTCCGCATGGGCTGTGAGCAAAGGGACACCTTCGTCCTCTGCCAAACCGACGACGAGAAGCTGCATCAAGCGCAGCTTATCGGCACGGGGTAAATCTTGTATGGAGGGAACCATTTCAGCAAGGGACATAATTAAGGTCCGTCTCTTGGCGCGTCATTTTTACATCTTAGTATTCGTATTCCAGTGGCGTCTGATTAGCTCGTTCAGTATACTTTGATTTGAGTAAAAATTGCAACCATCAACGCCAACTCAGTCCTTTGTCTATCTGCGCTTTACCCCTTTGAAGCTGAGCATCACTGTTCTTTTATGAGCTCTCGATTTCCGCCTGCATGGTCTGCCAGATTGATGTCAAATTTAGCTGTTCAATCCACCGATGAAAATAATCCCAGTCAATTTCCTCACCGGACAACTCCAGGATGCTGGCAATATCGCGCACGTGCTTGGGCTGCCAGCTCAGGCCGTAGTAGTGAATTTTGTTGATCATCAAATCTTCGGGGGCGTGGACGTAAACTTCGCCCAGCTCCTCCAAGTTGACTAATCGGCGACGGGTGAGCGAGGAGCGGCGAAATTCGTCGCCCTCTTTGAGCAGAAACAGCTCGGCTTTGTAGGCCGAATGGAGATGGATGGCGTTGATGGGCAGGTCGCCCGGCGCAATCATCAGGTCAATGATGATGTCGTAGGGTACGAGCATGTCGCGCCGCTCCAGTTCCTTGGACAGCTTGTAAATCTGCTCCACGGGCAAGTCAATTACGAGGTCAATATCTTGTGTGGTGCGCAGTTGCCCCCAAGCCCAAAGGCCCACGGAGCCGCCAACCAGATACGTCACCCCAACCGCTTCCATCGCATCCAGGACGAGGCGGGCAAATTGGGTAAAGCTAATTTCGCTTTGAGCCATTGTAATTTTCAGCGTTCATTTCAGCCTCAGTAAAAGTTCGTGCGCTAACGAATTAGCTGACGCGCCATGTTCAGCGATTCCTCACGACCCACCTGCGGCTGCCGCTGCCGAATGCGGCTGGCCCCAACCTGGACGGCTGCATCGATCATGGAGCCGCCCTGCCGAAAGCGTTGGGCAACCGACAGCGTCCGCAGCACCCAAAGCTGCGCCGGATCCACCTCCGCCACCGCGCCAACAATCATGCGCTGCATCCGTTCGCCCAGCTGCTCGCGCCCCCGGACGAAGTAGCCGGGTTTCGCCGCGTCATCGCTGTGGCAAAGCGCGTGGCCCGCCGCCGTCAGCCAGTCGCGCACGGCGTCGATGTCCTGCCGAATCGTCTCGTCCGGCGACGTGCCCAAACAGTCGCGGCCCAGCAGGGCGTGAAGCCGATGGGTCAGCCCCGGTTCGGTCAGAAAGGGCTCGAACCAAATTAGCCGCAGAATGAGGCCGCGCCGCAGCAGCTCGACCGGCAGCTTGCCTGTCGGATCGCCTGCCCGTCGCACTTGTTTGAGCCAGCTCAGCGGGGAAATTTCCTCTGGCGGTATTTGAATGTCCATATTTTTAATAACCGCCTTTGTCGGGCTGTTTGCCTGACAAAGGCGACGCGTGACCAAACGCTGCCTGAAGTTATAGACGTGCCTGCCACTGCCCTGGCTGCGACGTGCATGAAAACATGCCATTACCACGATTCTATCAGCCTCGGTAAAGTAAAAGAGGGCATAGGGGAATCTACGCAGCAGGGCGCGACGTACATCCTTGTGAACCGTCACATAAGCAAACGGATTGCGCTGAATGGCGGCCAGGCGTGCGTCAATGGCGCGCAAAAATTCTTCACCAAGCCCATCATCTTGAGCCTCGTACCATTGGTAAGCTGCGCGTACGTCCGCCTCGGCTTCCCGTTGCATCAGCACTTCGTAGTTCATGCTAAACTGCTCACTTTGACAACTGAATGCTTGACGACCGAATGCGCTGCTTCACCTCTGCCCAGGGAATGCTTGCTTCCGGCTGTGCACGGTATGCATCCAGACGAAGATTTAACTCTTGTCGTTGTGCTTGTGTGAGATCAAGCCGTTCGGGTACGGCTTCGATACTGTCCCAAATATCTTCCACAAGTTGGATGCGCTCAGCAATGCTCAGCGCTAAAATTTCGGTTAATACAGGCGTCGCCATTTGGTTCTCCTCATAGAAATTCGCCATACTTCTCTGCGTAGAATATTCTAGCTCTGCTGGATTTGCAAGTTAGCTAGATTTGATAGGTAAACCAAAAACTGCCAAGGCAAAGCATCACCGTCCCAGCAATTCAAAGGCCAATTCCTCCCCGCCCTCCATAAAGGCGTTGCCCGCAATGGCGACGGCCTGATTGTTGGCGGGGTCCAGCACCATCGTCGAGAAGAACATGGTGTTGGAGCCGGAGTGCATCAGCACCGTGCGCCCGTCGACTTCGGCGACGAGCCAGCCAAGGGCATACGGCTCCAGATCGTCCGGCAGCGTGTAGAGCCGCTCGGTGGAGTCGGCGCTGAGAAAGCTGGTGTCGCCCCCGATGGCGGCGAGGAACATGGCAAGATAGCGCCCATAGTCCGCCATGTCGAGGTGCACCGTGCCCGCGGGGCCGATGGCGGGTGGGTTGTCTGCGTCGGGGCCGGGGGGAACGGGCGTGAGCAGCAGGCCAAAGCGCGCGGTGTGACCCCACGGCTGGTCAACTTCGCCGGGCCTGTTGGGGTTCAAGGTGGCGGGCGCACCAAAGCCAGCGGAGTTCATCCCCAGCGGCTCGAATAATTCGCGCTGCATCAGCGATTCCCACGGCTCGTCCACAATCGTTTCAAGCATGTGGCCCGCAATGGCGTAGCCCTCGTTGGAGTAGATAAACGCTGTGCCTGGTTCCACAGCGGGCGCGGCAGCCAGAATTTCCGACAGGTAGACCCGTCGCTGCTCGACGGGCGGCTGGTCGAGCCGCTCCCAGGTTTCTGCCCACGCGTCCTCCGGTGGCGAGCCGGGCGCACCACCGCGGTGGCTGAGCAGCTGCGTGATCGTTACGTCGCGGTAGTCGGGGTGGATATCCAAATCGGGCAGGGCGTCGGCGATGGTCGTCTCCCACGTGAGATGGTCCTGCTCGATCAGGCGGGCGGCGAGGACGGCCGTCATCGATTTGGTGTTGGAGCCAATGTGGAACTGGTCGTCCGCGGTGGCGGCAATTGGTTGATTGATGTTGCGCACGCCCGCGGCGGCAATCAGCGGATCAGCGGCGTCCCCTTCCGCAGCGCCATCGACGATGATGACGGCCAGGGCGGGCACGTTCTGCTCGTGTCGCGCAGCTTCAAGCGTGGCCTCCAGCGAGCCAGGTGGGTAGGTAATGGGCTCGGACGAGGCGACACAGGCGGCGAGGGCAAGGGGAAGAAGGCAGAGGAGTCGTCGAAAAAGCTGGTTCATGGTGGGTGCTCCGATTTGAAAAAGCGAGTCGGGTCGATAGACGTTGAGCTTTGGAGGACGAGGGCCTACTTTCTATACGGGGCGTGCGTTGTAAAAGTTTCGGCGGTGGGCGTTTCCTCGCACATCGCGGGGTGTAAACGCTCCGGTTAGGGGCTGGAGCTGCCCCGCGTGCAGAAGATGATCGTCAACGAAGAGTATGCGCAGGGGATGCAGATGGAGGCGCGCGAGCAGGATGGCGACGTCTCGATGCGCAGCAAGTGGCGGCCCAGCCGGACGCACCCCGCGGCGGACGAAGCGCGGCCCGCGCCGCCCGACCACAACGTCGCTAACACCAACGAACCCACGCCATCTGCTGGTGCATCTGGCCGCACAGCTGCGGCGGACGAAGAGCTGTCTGCGGCGGACCTGGCCGTCTTGAAGACGCTGCCGCCCTATGGCCAGCGCCGAACCTCCAGAGCGGCGTAACCTCGGCGTGCCCCTGGATTCCGTTGACATTCTGCCAAGCGGGCTTGAAAGGTAGGTCGAGCGCGCCGTCATCCCCAGCTCTTCTCCCACAGTGGGAGAGGGGAGCCAATCTCTTCCCTCTCAGGATGCTAAGCTTTACCTAAAGTAAAGTTGCGTCGAGAACGGGAGTTTGAGGAGCCAGTGAGAGTCACTGTCCAGACAAAATGGGGCAAGCTGTCCGGCTATGGACAGTGACAGTCACTTAGACCGCGAACTCCTGTTTTCATTTTGCACGCACTTTAGAAGTAGGGGAGAGAGCAGCAAAGGGGGAGAGCGGAAAAGGACCCCCATCCCCGGCCCTTCCCCCGCGAGCAGGGGAAGGGTGACTGGTGGAGGAAGCGGTCGCAGAGTGATCGGCTCGCTTGGTTTGCCGAACGAAAAATGTCACAGAAGAGCCGCAGAATCGTCGAGTCGACAAAAGTCCCCTCCCTGCTGGCGGGGAGGGGGTTGGGGGTGGGGTTCTTCTTGCCCGCGATGTGGCGAGGGCTCAGCGGCGACTTGTGGGTAAAGGTAAGCCAGGATGGGAGAGGGTTCGGGGGTAAGGGCCGCTTCCCAAACGTCAACGCAACCTAACTCCTTTGGACGGCGAGCGTTGCCTTGCTCACGCCGCCAGCGTTGCCTGCACCTGCGCCATCGCCGCGACCAACCGCTCCGTCTGCGCGTTAAACGCATCGTCAATTTCCCGCCGCGACGCCTCTTCCTCAAACCACGCAATCACTTCCCGTGCCCCACGCGCATAGGGAATCGTACAGGCAAAATCGGGCGCGAGCCGCTTGATCTTCGTGTTGTCAAAGATCATCGAGTTGGCCTTGTCGCCGAGCAAGCCCGCGCCGAGCTGCGGGTCCATGGCGTTGAGCAAATCCGACGGCACGTGGACGAGCTGCGGCGGCGGTGCACCCGCGGCCTCGGCGAGAATCTCGTAAATCTGGTTCCACGTCAGCCACTCGTCCGAGGTGATGTGGAAGGCCTCGCCGATGGCGCGGTTGTTGCCCAGCAGGCCGACAAAGCCCTTGGCAAAGTCGCGGTGGTGGGTCAACGTCCAGAGCGATGTGCCGTCGCCGTGCACCACAACCGGCTGCCCTTTGCGCAGCCGGTCGACGACCGTCCAGCGCCCGGCCATGGGCAGTATCGTCTCGTCGTAGGTGTGCGAGGGGCGCACGATGGTCATTGGGAATTTTTCGTCGCGGTAGGCCTGCACGAGCCGCTCCTCGCAGGCGATTTTGTTGCGCGAGTAGTCCCAGAAGGGGTTATCCAGCGGCGTCGATTCGGTTACGGGCAGGTTGACGGGCGGCGACTGGTAGGCCGAGGCCGAGCTGATAAAGATGTACTGCTTGGTGCGCCCGCGAAAGAGGTCGAGGTCCGTTTCGATATGCTCTGGCGTAAAGGCGATCCAGTCGACGACCACGTCGAAGTCGTGGTCGGCCAGCGCCGCGCGCGCGGACTGTGGGTCACGGATATCGCCGTGCAGCACGGTGACGCCGTCCGGCACGGGGCGGTCGGTTTGGCCGCGGTTGAGCAGGTACAGGTCGAAGCCGCGCTCGACGGCCAGCGGCGTGCAGGCCGAGCTGATCTTGCCCGTGCCGCCGATAAAGAGGACTTTCATGGGTAGGAGTCTCCGTTGGAGTAGATGAATGAGAAATTGTGAAAGAGGGATGTACCGCTGAAGATTCTGTAGACCGTAATTGAAGATTGATAATTGAAGATTGATAATTGAAGATTGATAATTGAAGATTGAACAGCACTGCACCCAGCCCCATTACCAATTGAGGAGCTTCGCTTAATAATGTACCAACGGGTTAATTTGTAGTGCGTGTACCTGTACACGCACCACGCACCACGCACCACAAATCAGCTGATCTCCAATCTCTCGCCTCAATTGCCAACAACCTCGGAAACGTCCACCACGTACATCTGCCGCATCCCCTCGTGCGCCGAATCGAGGCAGACCTGCGTGCCGTCGCGGTTCCAGCGCGGGTGCAGGTCGCAGCGGATTTGGCCGGTGAGATGGGGCGGCGAGTAGAAATCGCCGATGTCGACGCGGCGGTTGGTGGCGGGGTGGTAGAGAATCAGCGTGCGCACCGGGCGCTCGGCGTCTGGGTAGCAGTCGGTGAGCACCCACTCGTTGTCTGGACTCTCACTGTCTGAGCTATCAGAGTTTGGCCTGTACGAACAGTGGCCGTCGCGCTCCAGCACGTCCGCCCCCACCACATCGACCGCACCCGTCTCGACATCGTACAGGTGGTAGTGCGCCTCGCCATCGTGGCGCGACCAGGCCAAAACCTGCGAATCGCCGCGCCAGTCGTAGTGCGAAGTGTAGCCTTCGCGCGCCAGCAGCCGCAGGTTGCTGCCGTCGGGCTCGGCGCTAAAGAGGCGCGTGGACCACTTTGAGGCATCCGGCGCCTGCCAGCGGTGCAGAAAGGCGACGCGCGCGCCAGTGCGGCTGATCTGCAGATGGTTGACCCAGTGCCGCGCCCCCGCCATCGAGTCGTCCGGCTCCAGTGCGGCCAACTGCGCCAGACTCACCGCCAGCGTCGATGCGCCGCTTTGCAGATCGATGTGATGGACGCCGTCCTCCTCCGGCGCGGGATTAGTCGCCCACGGGTCGGCGACGCCTTCGTAGCCGTAGCCCGGCCGCGTCTCGGCCAGCCGCGCAAAGTTGGCGGAGAGGGCAAAGCGGCCGCGCGGGTCGACGGCGTAGACGGGCCGACTCAGCGTACGTCGCTCGCCCGTCTCGACGTTGAACACAGCCGCCGCAAAGCCCTCTTCATTGCGCACGTTAAAGATAATTTCGTCCGAATCGCCCAGCCACTGCAGCATGTTGCCCTGCTGCCAGCACCAGGCCAGCGACGCGTCCAGCGCTCGCCAGCGGTTGCCCTCTGCGAGATCAATCAGCCCGACGACGGCCACATCTTCCGCCGTTACGGGCCGGGCCATCGGCGCCACGCGCAGGCCAAGCAGGTAGCGACCGTCCGCGCGCCAGGGCGTCTTTTCATAGTAGCCAAAAAAGTGCTGAAAGGGACCGTCCGTCACGCGCGTAACGGGGCAGGGGCGGGTCTCGTGGGGCATGGGGAGCCTTTCGTTGTAGTGGGGAACGCGGTGCAGCGGTGGGGGCACAAATTAGTAAGGTAGATCATGCGGGAAACCCCGCCGCTCCCTCCTCAACTTGGAGAGGGAGCGGCGACCTGACAAACGGTGGATCGGCTCCTCCCCCAAGATGGGGGATGCTGGGAGGGGGTAACCAGACCATCTACCGGAGCGGCCTGTCTTTTCGGTGTGTGCCTAACCTTGGCTTAATGCAGATGGGGCACGCCGTGGCGTGCCCCTACCGCTGCACCGTCACGCGTGCCAGCGCCACGCTGCCGAATTCGCCGTCGGTGGCGGTATAGAGGAAGGTGTCCTCGCCGGTGAAGTCGGCGTCCGCCGTGTAGACGAGCGCACCGTCGTCCGCCAGGGCCAGGCTGCCGTGGGCGGGCAGCGTGAAGTCGGCCACCGCAAGCGGATCGTCTTCGGCGTCCGTGTCGTTGGCGAGCACGTAGATGTCCACGCTCTCGCCCGGCGCGACCGTCGCCGTGTTGTTGACGGCGTTGGGTTCGTCGTTGACCGGGGCCACGCTGACGCGAACCGCAACGGCGGCCATTTCGCTGGTGACTTCACCCGTCTCCACATTCTCCACGCTGGCGAGCACAACGTAACGGAAGCTGTCGTCGCCAAAGAAATTGGGCGGCGGCACATAGAGCAGCGCACCCTCGTCGTCGACGTTGACCTGACCCAGCCCGCCCGCCACGCCGACGGTGCGCAGCGTGATGTTGCGCTCGTCGTCCGGCAGTTGGTCATTGGTCAGCACGTCGATCAGGAGCGGCACGTCTTCGTCCGTGCTCACCGCGTCCGCCATCTCCTCAACCGGCGGCAGCAGCGGCAACGCCTCGCTCGTCGCCTCTTCCCCCGGCACGACCAGCACCGTCACCGTGCCCGTGCTCGCGCCATCGGTAAAGGAAAGCGTGCCGGTGACGGCGCGGGTGACGGTGTAGGTAAAGACATCCGTGCCCGTAAAGTCCAGCGCCGGGGTGTAAACAACGGTGTTGGTGATGGTCAAGCTGGCCGCGCCCTGCTCCGGCTGGCCGAGGTCGAGCAGCGTCAGTTCGCCCACATCGTTGTCCAGATCAACATCGTTCAGCAGCGGGTCGATGAGCACGGGGCCGTTGACGGTGGTCGTCACCGCATCGGGCGCGGCGAGGGGAGCATCGAGCACAGGCAGCACGCTGATGAAGAGCGTACCCGTGGCACGACTGCCCGCCGCGTTTTCGAGCGTGTAGAGCAGCGACTCGCCGCCGTTAAAGTTGAGCAGCGGCGCATAGGTGACCACGCCGTCCTCGACCGTCGCTTCGCCGTTGCGAGGCGGCGACAGATCGACTACCGCCAGCGTTTCCGTGGGCGAGCGCCCCGCCAGCAGGTCAACCGTCAGCGTCTCATCCTCGTTTGTCGTCAGCGATATATCCGGCGCGTCCGGCGGGGAAACCGACCCGGTGAGTGCATCCGTCGCGGTTGGCGCACCTGTGTCGGTGAGATCGTCGGTATCTGTCAGGTCGCCCGTACCCGTGGGGACGTCCGTCCCGGTAAGCGCTTCTGAATCGGTGGGCGATGTGCTTCCGGTCAGCGAATCTGTGTCCGTGAGAGCACCCGTGCCCGTGAGAGCACCCGTGCCCGTGAGAGCATCCGTGTCCGTAGGGTTGGTCGTGGTGGTGAGTTCACCGGTGTCGGTGATAATTTGCGCGTCGGTTAGCGCTTCGCCCTCCGTGATAGCCACCAGCTCCGAGATATCGGCGCCTTCGGTAATTTCAACGGCATCCGTCAACTCAGCTGCCTGGGTTAGCTCGTCGCTATCGGTTAGATCATTCGTGCCCGTGAGGCCATCCGTCCCCGTGAGGCCAACCGTGTCGGTCACAACCGGCTCATCGTCGACGGGCGCGGTCATCGTGGCCGTCATCGTGGCGGTCATCGTGGCGGTCGGCGTGCGGCTGGGCGTGGCCGTGCGCGTTGGTCTGCGCGTTTGGGTTGGTGTATTGGTCGCCGTTGGCTCTCGCGTGGGCGTTTCGGTTGCCGTGGCTGTATCTGTGGCCGTTGGTTCTTCAGTCGGTGTGGCTGTGGCCGTTGGCTTTTTGGTGGGCGTGGCTGTGGCCGTTGGTTCTTCAGTCGCCGTTGGCGTGGCTGTAGCCGTTGGCTCTATCGTGGCCGTGGGCTCGTCGGTTGACGTGGCGGTGGCTGGGGGACGCGTGGCCGTTGGCTCAGTCGTGGGTGATGAAGTAAATGAGGGCGTGGCCGTTGGCTGCGGTGAATTTGTCGGCGTATTCTGTGGGGTGTTGGTCGGCGGCACGGTAGCCATCGCGCTCGGCACGGTCGTCCACGTGGCCGTGGCGACGACGGCGGGAACCGCCGTGGGCTCCGCGGTGTTGGTCGCTGTTTCGCTCGGCGGGCTGGGCGTAAAGCTCGGCGTTTCGGTGGGCGGCGTCGTGGTCGGCGTGGGCGTGAGGCTAAAGAAGTAGCCAAAGTCCTGACTCGACAGATTTTGACCCGTCTCCACCGTCACGGCAATCGTGTTGGGCGAGCCGAGACCGTCGGCGTCAAAGGTGAGCAGCGTGCCCGCGGGCAGCGCCTCCGTGTTGACGCCGATCACGTAGCCGCCGGGAGCGACGCCGTCAAAAAAGTAGAGCCCGTTGCCGTCCGTCGCAACGTTGACCGTGCCCAGCTCGGCATTTTGTAGCGATATACCCAGGTTGCCAATGCCGCTCTCGCCCTCATCCAGCTCGCCATTCTGGTTGGCATCCAGCCACACGCGACCGCTGATCGCGCCCAGCGTCGCCGGGTCGAGCGCTGTGGGTTCGGGCGTGTTGACAATGGGCGTGTTGGTGGACGGCGCAACGGTGGGTTCGAGCGTCGGCTCCACGGTTGGCTCCACAGCGGGCGGCAGCGGGGTAAAGGTTTCCGTGGGGCCGGGCGTCGGCGTCTCTGTCGCCACCTCATCATCAATGCTGACCTGCGGCGTGAGCGTGGGCGTCTCGTCGGCGGGGGCCATCAGCTGCTGGCCGAGCAAAAAGGCGAGGATGACGACAATCGCCAAGCCTGCCGCGCCCAGCAGGTAGGCGGCAATGGGTTGTCCTAAAATTGACCGGAGCCGTTGCATGAGATGAGTCCTATTCTGCTTATTTTAAGTTCCACACCTGCTGGGCCGTGCCGCCAAAAATTTGGGCGCGCTCGGTCTCGCTCAACGCGCGAAAATAATGAAGCGGGAAGCTCAGCGAGTTGTCGTAGCCCTCGCGGCTGCTCACGGGCGGCCAGTCGCTGCCCCACATCATGCGCGTTGGGCCAAAGGCCTCCAGCGCCATATCGGCCAGCGGCGGCACGTCGTCAAAGGGGTGGGGCAGCTCGCAAAATTCACCAAAGCCCGGTAGCTTGATCCACAGGTTGTCGTGCTCGGCCAGCGCCATCATCTTGCGAAAGGTGTCGCGATCCGGCGTATTGGGCGGCTTGTTGACGCCACCCAGGTGTTCGATCACGATGCGCAGATTGGGAAACTGGCGCAGCACCCCGGCAAAATTGTCGCCCAGCAGCGTGCGCGGCGTGCAGTTGCTGCTTACAACCAGATCAAGCTCGTTGGCCGTGCGCCAGTGCGCCAGCGCATCCGTGCCCGTTGCCCGCGCATTCACGTTGATCCGAATGCCGCCGATGCCCTGCTCGTGCCACATCCGAATCGCATCCCCATTGTCCGCCGGCGCGACAATCATCGCCGCGGCAAAGGTGCCGGGGTGCGCCGCCATAGCATCGACGATGTAGCCGTTGTCAAAGTTCCCTGCATATTGAATCAGCACCGCCTGATCAACTTCGGCCCGCTGCATGTGAAAGTGCAGCGCCTCGACGGGCTCATATTTGTGCAGGCCGATGTGGCAGTGTGTGTCGACGATGTGCATGGGTGGCTCCTTTGGTGGAGGGTGGGCGTTGTCGGGCGGGCAGAGTCAGCCGCCGAGACTATGATACACGGAAACGGGGATACACGAAAAGGGGAAACAGCACGCGGCACACGCCGGGGAGGCGGGCTGGCTGAGCCCGCACGCTGGATTTCTTGGAATCGTTGTTTATGCCGGCTCTTCGCCCAACGGTGTGCCTGCGGTGATTTTAATTAATTCGTGGTGCGTGGTGCGTGTACCGGTACACGCACCACGCACCACGAATTAAGCCGTTAATACACGATTAAGAAAAGAGGCCTCTTATTCCTCACGAGCCGCCGCCATAGCGTTCCGCAATGTGCTGCGCCACGTATTCCGCATCCTTGCGCACGCCGTAAAAGATGGCCGAGCCGGAGCCATACATCCACTGCAGGCCCATAAAGTAGAGGCCGGGCCACCGGGTAACGCCGCGCCGCTGGAGAGGATAGCCCTTCTCGTCGCCCACCGGCAGCTTGATCCAATCGTAATTGTAGCGAAAGCCAGTCGCCCAAATAATCGTGGCAACACCCGCCGCTTTGAGATCGAAGCTGGCCGGGCTTTCCGCCTTGGGCCACTGACCGAGACCAGGGGGATCGGGCTGCTCGTCGACGGGCGTGTTCATCTCCGTCCGCTCGATGTGCGCGTCAATATCTCGTTTGAAGGAGGCCGCGGCTTCGTCGGCCCGGCACATATTCTCCAGCAGATTTTGCTTGAGCGTTAGCCTTTCTCCACCGGCATCCGCCACGGAGCCGAGCAGCGTCATCCCCTCGCGACAAAGCGCACGCAGGTAAATATCGTGGCCGCCCTTGCTGCCGGAGACGTAGCTAGAGCCGCCCGCGCCAATGCCGCCGCTCGCCACCCGCTGGCGCGTCTCGTCGTCGATATTGTCTAGCGTGTGCTCAAAGTAGCCCAGTTCGCGCATCCACCACGACGAATCGCGCCCGCGGTAGCGTCGCGGTCGGCGACCGGCGCTGCTCACGGACAAATAAACGGGCCGCCCCGCCTCGTGTAAATCCTCCGCAATTTGCGCGCCAGACTGGCCGGAGCCCACCACCAGCACCGCGCCCGCCGGCAGTTGGTTGGCGTTTTTGTAATGGGCCGAATGTAGCTGGACAATCTCCGGCGCGATCTTCTTGGCAAAGGCTGGATACTTCGGCGGGCCAAAGGCCCCCGTCGCCACCACAACAGCGTCGCACTCGACGCAACGCCCATCCCCCAGCTCGAGCAGATAGCCCTCGTCCGCTTTCGAGAGCGCCGCAACCTCCACGCCGGTGTACACGGGCGCAGCAATGTGCTCCGCGTAGCGCCGCAGATGGTCGACAATCTCGTCGCGCGCCAGAAAGCCATCGGGCTCGTCGCCGTCGTGATTCTCTCCACCGTAAAAGAAGGATGGTAGCTGCACGGCCCAATTGGGGTTGACCAGGTGAAAGCTATCCCAGCGCTCCGTGGCCCAGGTGTTGCCAACTTGGCCGCGCTCGAAGAGCACGTGGTCGACGCCGTGCTGGGTCAGGTAGTAGCTGGTCGCCAGGCCCGCGCTGCCCGCGCCGATGATGATGACTTTGTGAGATTCTAAACTGTTTGGATTCACTGCTCTATATGCTGAGATAAGGGGCTTCTGATGTGCGCACAACAAAAGACTGGGCTGATTGATCAGCCCAGCGCTGGCGGTATTCGCAACGATTTATCGTTCATGGAAAGGCTGCCTCACGAAGAGACGGGATGCACGCTGCTTCTCGCCAGCTCAAGCAGACGGCGCAGCGTCTGATTGACCACTTCCGCGTTGGGAAAGGCTTCCGCGATATCTGGGTCGAGCACGACAACATTGGTTGCCTCTGGCTTTCGCTTTGCGTACTTTCCCTGTACCAGTTCGCCAAAATCTTCCCGTCGATATTCGGGGCGCAGTTCGTCGAGCTCATCCTTCTTCATAGAGTCTTCCTTCTGGCCGTTCTGCTAGCCTGGCGCTAATAATCCAAATCCGGTCTCCACGATCTGTATGGGCAATAACGAGCAAGCGACCAATGTTGGAGAGACCAAAGGTTACGAAGCGATCTTCATCTTGCGAATGGTCAGGGTCGGCACCGGTCCTGGAAAGATCGTCTAACATAGCAGTGGTCGCTTCTTCAAAGGAGACGCCGTGTTTTTGCAAGTTTGCTTGCGCTTTCGCTGGATCCCACTCGAACAGTAATTTATTATCCAGCGGCACGGTGCGTCCCTCATCGTCTTTGTATCGGTGTACTTACATTTTACCAGTACATTGAGCATTGTCAATCGTCACCTCAGTCACGGGTGCATCCCAAAATTGGGGGGAAGTGGTAGAATGGGAAAAAAGTGGCCAAAAAGGAGCGCCAGATGAAAGGGAGAGGGAAAGAGCAGGGGGAGAGCAGCAGCTTCGTGGAAGCGGCAGCGGCGATGGAGGAGCGGCTGGTGACGTGGCGGAGTGGGCATCGAGAAGCGAGCTTCGATGAGATAGCGGAAGCGGTGGGGCAAGAGCGACGGGTGTTGATGGGACAGCTGCTAGAAGAGTTAGCAGGGCAGGCGCAGCGAGAAGTGGAGGCGTTGGAGACAGCGTGCCCGGCGTGCAAGGAGGCAACAGAGAGCAAGGGGCAGAAGGAGCGACGGGTGAGCCACCGGGAAGGGGAGGTGAGGTTGAAGCGAGGGTATCGCTACTGCGCAGGATGCGGCAGGGGCTTTTTTCCCCCTAGACCGGCAGTTGCAGTTGGGCAAGCAGGGGTGGAGTCCGGAGACGGTGCGGCAAGCGGTGCGGCTGGGGGTGGAGATTGCCTCGTTTGAACGGGCGGCTGAGACGTTGGAGAGTCTGACGACGGTCTCCATGTCGGCAAGCAGTATGCAGCGGCTGGTGGTGGCAAGCGGGCAAGCGGTGGTCGAGGCGCAGGCAGCGGAAGCGCGGGCGATAGTGGAAGTGCCCAAGCAGGCGGAAGAAGCGGTCTGGCGCGAGTCGGTTGAGCCAGACAGCGAGGTGATGGCAGTCTCCTCGGATGGCGTAATGATTCACCTGCGCGAGGAAGGGTGGAAAGAGGTCAAAGCGGTCAGTATCTCAGCGGTCAGCCACGAGGAGAACGAGGAGAACGAGGTGGGCGAGCGCGAGGGGGTACTCACGCAGCACAGCTACCGCGCCGGGCTGTGGGACGCGGCCACCTTTACCAATCATCACTGGGCCGAAGCCTGCCGCCGCGGGGTGGACCAGGCCCAAACGGTGGTCTGTCTGAGTGACGGCGCGCGCTGGATTTGGGCCATGGTCTTTCTCTGCTTTGCCCAACGCATCGAAATTCTCGACTGGTGGCACGCTGCGCAGCGGCTGTGGACCATTGCTCACGAGACCTTTGAGCCCGCCAACGCACGGCCCTGGGTGCAGCAGGCCAAAGGCTGGCTCGCCCGCGGCCAGTTGCGCCTCCTCTTCCGCCAAATTCGCTATCTCTATCCCCGAGACCAACCCTTACCCGAGCCCGTCCGTCAAGCCATTGGCTATCTTTTTCGCAACCGCCAGCGCATGGACTACGCCACCTATCGTCAGCTTGGTCTCCCCATCGGCAGCGGCACCATTGAATCCGCTTGCAAGACCGTTGTCCAAGCCCGCATGAAGCAGGCCGGGATGCGCTGGAGCCGCGATGGGGCGCAAGCCATGCTCGCTTTGCGCTCCCTCTTGCTCAGTGACCGCTGGCACGAACTCCCCGCCCCTCCTTAAGCCCCCAATTTTGGGATGCACCCCTCAGTCACCAATCACCTCATCTGCTCGAATTACCGCAACCGCACGGTCTGTCCCGGCGTCGATCCCGTGTGCACGCCATTCTCGACCACGCGCGTGCCGTTCACCCACACCTCGCGCACGCCCTCGGCGAGCTGGTGCGGCTGCTCGAAGGTGGCGCGGTCGATAATCGTGTCGGGGTCAAACAACACCACGTCGGCCTGCATGCCTTCTCGCAGGAGGCCGCGATGGCGCAGCCGCAGCCGGTCGGCCACGGACGACGTCATCTTGCGGATGGCCTCCTCCAAGGTGAGCACGCCCTCTTCGCGCACGTAGCGGCCCAAGACGCGCGGATAGGTTCCGTAGCCGCGCGGGTGGACGGGGCCGCGCGCTTCAGCCCACGCCGGATCGTAGCCGCCCGCGTCGGTGGAGATTTTGTTCCAGGGCAGGCGCAGCTTCTGGCGCACCTGCTCCTCGTTCATCGTAAAGTAGATCGTGCTGATGCGCTGCTCCTCGCTCAGCAGCAGGTTGATCACCGTGTCCACCCACTCCTCGCCGCGCGACTCGGCAATCTCCGAGAGTCGCTTGCCCACGTACTGCTGATTTTCCTCCTTTTGAAAGCCAATCGGCATCACCGCTTCCGGGCCGTTGTGCAGCGCCATGGCTTCCCAGGAGTTGTCCGGCGACACGGCTGCCTGGCGGATGCGCGCACGCATGTCGGCGTCGCGCAGATTGTCGAAGACGCTGCCGCCCGCCGCGGCAAAAGGGGGCAGCACGGCCGTCAAGCCCGTGCCGGAGCCAGCGTAGGGGTACATGTCGGCGGTCACGTCGAGGCCGCTGGCGCGTGCGGCATCGATCATCTCGACAACCGTGTCCAGCAGCGGCCAATTTTTGCGACCAGAGGCCTTGAGGTGGTAAATCTCGACCGGCACGTTGGCGCGGCGACCAATCTCAAAGGCCTCTTCGGTGGCCTCGACAAAGGCGTCGGCTTCCGAGCGCAGGTGGGTGATGTAGTGGCCGCCGTGCTCGCCCACGACTTTGCAGATTTCGACGATTTCGCTCGTGCTCGTGTAGGCATCTGGCGGATAAATCAGCGCGTAGCTCACGCCAAAGGCCCCATCCTCCATGGCCTCGTGCATGATGCGGCGCATGGTCGACATTTCGTCCTTGCTCGGCTGGCCCATCTCCATGCCCTTGGCGTATTTGCGCAGCGTGCCGCCGCCCAGGTAGGAGCCAATGTTGGGCGAAACCCCGTGCGCCATCATCGCGTCAAACCAGTCGCCAAAGCGCGACCACGTGCGCATCCGCTCGCGCCACCTCTCCATGTCGCCGTGCGAGAAGAGCGCGTTGGTCAGCGGCTCGCCAATTTGGCCGCCGTAGGGCGCGGGCGTCCACGCCTCGCCCATGATCTCGGTCGTCACCCCCTGGGTAATTTTGGAGAGGCAGCGCCCGTCGATCATCAGCGGCAAAATCGAGTGGCTCTGGATGTCGATAAAGCCGGGGCAGACGACGTGGCCGCTGCCGTCGACCACGGTTTTGGCGTTTTCCTGCGCAATCGCGCCCGGTGCGGCGATCGCGGCAATCGTCTCGCCGCTGAGTGCTACGTCGCCGTAGAACCAGGGGTTGCCCGAGCCGTCGACAACGCGGGCGGAGTGGATGAGGGTGTTGTAGGACATGATTTTGCTCCTTAAACGTTGGATGAATTGCTAGATCATAGCACACATGTCGCCTCTTGTTTATTGTAGCTTATATGCTACACTTTCCGTTGAACGAGACGCCAATCGAAATACTCGAGTACTTGACTGAAGATGGTCGGAATCCATTCCGGAAATGGCTGGAGGGGTTGCGTGATCGGCACGCGCGTGCGAAAATTCGAGTACGATTAAATGAATTCGCCTCGTCAATTTTGGCGACAGCAAGAGCGTCGGCAGTGGAGTTAGCGAACTGCGCATTCCTTACGGACCAGGATACCGCATCTACTTTGGCCATAGAGGCAGCACAGTGGTGATTTTGTTGTATGGTGGCGATAAGAAGACGCAATCTAGAGACATTGCACGGGCAAAAGTTTATTGGGGTGAATACCAGAGGAGGATAAAATGAATGCGATCACGGCAAGCTACGAGGATGGGCTCATGGCCTTTTTGCTAAATCCGACCGAAGCCGCTGCGTATCTCGACGCGGCCCTTGCAGAAAACGATCAGGATGTCTTTCTGCTGGCCCTGCGCGATATCGCCGAAGCGCATGGCTTTTCGCAACTGGCCCAGCAGACTGCGCTCAACCGAGAAAATCTTTACCGAATGTTGTCATCCAGCGGCAACCCACAGCTTTCCAGCCTGATGGCGCTCCTGCAAAGCGTTGGCCTGCGCTTAGCCGTGGAGGTCGAGACAGCGTAGAGTAATGATGACAATAGAAACGAGTACGCAAAACAAAGGCAAACGAATTACCGCGCAGCAACGGCTGACGAACAGGCGCGTCACGCGCAAGTTCGGACGCAGATTGAGGCGGAGTTACCGGAACTCGCGCAGCGCGGCAGAGAGAAGCTAGCGGAGGCGATTGAACAGGGCATTGTCATTCAACACATCACCGCCCTGCAGCACCCTGACGCGCTATGCCGATGCAATTGGCAAAAAGATGTTGGTCGCGCTTGCTTCCGCCGCTGAATAACGAAAGTTCTACTCAGATGCCGTAGATCACCTTTGCTCCGCCAG
The DNA here is from genome assembly GCA_965213535.1 of Caldilineaceae bacterium. Taxonomy (GTDB): domain Bacteria; phylum Chloroflexota; class Anaerolineae; order Caldilineales; family Caldilineaceae; genus JBCCFC01. Next base: position 1,365,170 of record OZ243888.1, on the reverse strand, counting down.
GTGACGAAGCCCGTCTGCTCCATCGGTAGGGGATTTCCCTGGCCCATCGGAGTCAAGAGAATGTCACATAAACGCTGGCTATTCTCACGCCGAAGCCGATCCGCGTTCCGCCGCGTCCTTCCGCGCCCCGCTTTCTTTTGGAATTTCCACCGGCTGCGCCTCGTCCAGCGCGCCAAAGGCCCGCAGCCCCGGCGAGAGCCACCCCGTTGCCGCCACCACGATCAGCGTGCCGATACCGCCGCTGACCACCGAAATCACCGGCCCGAAAATTTGGGCCACCACGCCCGATTCCAGCCCGCCCAATTCGTTCGACGCGCCCACGAAAACGCTCGTCACCGCCGAGACGCGCCCGCGCATTTCGTCCGGCGTCAGCAGCTGCTGCAGCGTCTGCCGGATCACCATGCTGACGTTGTCGAACGCGCCGGTGAGAAAGAGCATGGCGAGCGAAAGCCAGAAGGAACGCGACAGGCCAAAGATAATCGTCGCCACGCCAAAGCCCGCCACGCAGACGAGCAGCGTGCGCCCGGCGCGCTGCATCGGCGGCAGGTAGACCATGGAAATCGCCATGCAGAAGGCGCCCACCGCCGGGGCCGCCCGCAGCCAGCCAAAGCCGGTTGCGCCCACATCGAGAATATCCGTGGCGTAGATGGGCAGCAGGTAGACGGCCCCACCCAGCAGCACGGCAAAGAGATCGAGCGTGATCATGGTGAGAATGATTTTGGCGTCCCACACAAAGCCAATCCCCGCGACCAGCGTGCGCAGCGAGGCCGTGCCAATCGACTTGGTCTCCGGCTGAAAGCGCAGGCGGGCCAGCATAATGGCGAAGAGCAGCGACGAGACCGCGGTGATGACGTAGGCGGTTGGCACGTTAAACGCGATGACAAAGCCACCGACGGCCGGCCCGGCCACGCCCGCAATCTGCATCAGGCTGGTGTTCCACGTCACGGCGTTGGGGAAAACGTCCTTGGGCACAAGCTGCGGCAGGAGCGCCACGCGTGCCGGTCGCCCGATCATCACGGCGGTGGCGTCGAAGGCGAGCAGCGCGTACATCCAGGCGGTGGAGCCTTCTTGATACGAGAGCACGGCCAGGCTCAGCGAGGTGAGGGTCATCGTGAGCAGGCTGATCATGACCAGCCGCGGGCGGTTGAAGCGATCGGCAAGGTAGCCGGCGGGCAGGGCGAGCAGCATTGTCGGCAGCGCCTGCGCCAAGCCAACCAGCCCCAGCGAGAGCGCCTCGCCCGTGCGCTGGTACATCTCCCAGCCAATGGCGACGCTCTGAATACGCGTGCCCAGCATCGCGATAAACCAGCCAATCACGTAGAAACGATAGTTGGGCACGCGAAAGGCGGCATACGGGTCGCGCTTGGGCGGGGGTGGATCACCGGGCGGCGTAGATTGGGTGCGCATGGGGCGGCAAAGCTCTGTGTAGAGCGGGCCGCATTTTCAGCAAAGCAGCAACGCTCGATGACAATAAGCGTCCATTCTACCGCTACCTGGGCCAAAGGACAACTGATCTCAAATCATCGGGTGCGTTCTTGCAACGCGCCTCGCACCCGCCTATTGAGCGGGGAGCGCCGAGAGCCACGCCTCAATTTCCGTGGCCCGGTAACGCCCAATTTCAGACAGGCTCCCGCACCCCTTGCGACCCATCGACCGCGCCATCTCTGCGTCGCCCCGCACGGCGGTAAGACGCGCCAGACCAAAGTGCGCCAGCGCCGCCTCTGCGCGACAGCCCGTCCTCTCCGCCAGCGCCAGGGCCTCCTCAAATGCTGTCGCGGCCTCGGACGGTTCCGCCTGGGCAAGCCGCCATTCCCCCCAGCCAATCAGCGCACGCACAAGAAAAACGCCGCCGCTAATTTCCCGCGCCAGCGCCAGTGCTTCCTCCAGCTCTATCCTAATTTGCTCGACGGAAAGCGCGTCTCCTTCAAATTTTCCATCGGCGAAGCGGTGCAGCTCGGCCAGCGCCAGCCGCGCGGTGATCAGCGTTTCGCGGTTGCCGCCCGCCTGCGCAATGATCATCCCCTCCTTGATCTGCGAAGCTGCCCGATTTCTGTCATCGCCGCAGCGACCCAGCAGCAGCCCCTGGCGCACCAGCACGCTGCCCAGCCGCTCGTGGTAATCCAGCTCGCGTGCAATGTTCAGGCTCTCGGCAAAAAGACGCTTGCCCCGTGCCCAATCGCCCCGCTCCAGATCAATCGCCCCCAGCAAATCCAGCAGATTGCCTTCGCTCTGCCGATGTTGGTTCTGGCGAGCCAGGGCCAGCCCCGCTTCGAGATGCTGCGTCGCCTGGGCGTAATCGCCGTAGTGGGTGTAGATTTCGCCCAGGTTGGCCCGTGCAAAGATGGCAATGTCCGTGTAGCCGTGGCGAGCCGCCAGCGCCAACCCCTGCTGCAGCTGCGGTTCAGCCGCTTGATAGTCGCCGAGGTGAAAGGCAACGGTGGCGGCGTTGATGAGCTGTACGGCAATGGCGCGCGGCATACCCATTTGCTCGGCAATCTGCAGCGCTTCCGCTGCATGGCCTTGCGCCTGGGCATACTGACCCCGCTTGCTGCAAAGCACGGTCAGGTTCGTCAACGCGCCGATGATGCGTTCGCGGTGGCCCGCCGCTCTCGCCAGGGACGCGCTCTCTTGGTAACAGCGCTCGGCCTCTGCCAAATCGCCCCGGTGGCGGTTGACCACGCCCAAGGAGAGCAGCGCGCCCGCCGCGTGCATCGAATTGCCCAGGTGGCGGGCCTGGTGCAGCGCTTGCTCCAAATAGGCTTGGGCTTTTGGATATTGACCGAGATAGACGTTGACCGAACCGAGCGACAGCAGAAGGCCGCAGGTCAGCTCAGAGATGGGCAACGACGCAAGCGGCATCATCTTGGCTTGATCTTCCCGCATCACCATCGCCGCTGGCTGCAAGGCTGTCGCAGCCAGCGACAGCCCCTCGCGCAGCAGTTCATCCGCCTCTTGATAGCGACCGCGATGCAGCGCCGATGCACTCAACTCCTTTAGCGCTTCGGCGGCGGCGAAATCGTCTTCCGTCTCGCGCGCCATTCGCAACGACTGATTGAGCAGCCTCTCCCCCTCCCCGTAGCGGCCCAGCGTTGCCCGCGTGCGGCCAAGCTGGCGCGCGAGCGCAATCTGCGCTGCGCTGTCCGCCTGCTCGCCGGCCATTTTCAGCGCCGCTTCACCGTAGCGAGCCATCGTCGCGTGGAGGCCGCGGCTTTCGTAGAAGGGGTGGAGCGCCTGCACAAGTGGAACCAGCGCGGGATCGCCATCGGCGCGCGCCACGTCGAGCGCGGCCGAGATGTTGGGCGTCTCCTGCTCCAGCTGGGTGTGCTCCGCCGGCTCGGCGTGGCTGGTGGCAAGCTCCAGCACGTGGCGCACCAGCGCCCGCCGATAGCCGTTGGGCGCGGCTCGCTCTTCATCTCTATTCGGGGCGGGATCCGCGGCGAGATTTGTGCGGGCATAGTCGGCGATGGTCTGGTGAAGGGTGTAGCGGTTGGGCGCAATCCATTCGAGCAGGCCCGCGTCCGCGAGCGCGTGCAGCGCCGTGGGGTCGTCGACGAGCGCGCGGGCCGTGCTCTCCGAGAAGGAGTTGGGCTTGGGCGGCAGAATCGCCAGCCGATGCAGCGACTGTTGTACGGGAAACGGCAGGGCGGCGACGCTGATCTGGATGGCGCTGCGCAGCGAAAGCGGGGCGGCAAAGGGCAGGCTGGGGTGCGAGGCCACGGGCGTTTGCGGCTGCTGTAAATTTAGCCGCACGTCGGCCGCTTGCAGCTGCGCCAGCGCGTCGACCAGCCGCTGCGAGTGGCCGCGCTGGGCCGTGCGCAGATGTTTACCAATCAGCGTGAGCGCCAGCGGCAGCCCGCCCCCCATTTGCACCAACCGCTGCGCGACATCCGGCCCCGCTTCCACGGCACGTGGTGCCAGCGTGCCCAACAGACGCGCGCCGTCTGCGGCGTCCAGCTCCGGCACGCGAATGGGCAGCTCGCCGCTTAGCGCCAGCGCCACTTCCGGCAGGCGCGTGGTGATGAGATGGCGACAGTGGGGGCCGCCCAATCGAAAGAGCGATGCCGCCGCCTCGTCCCACACGTCATCGATGACGAGCAGCAGGCGGCGCTGCCCCACGGCGGCGTGGACGGCGTGCCAACGATCCCCCACGCTTTTGTGGGCAGCCAAATCCTGTACGGAAAGCCCCAGCGCCGTGCCCCAGCGGCCCAACAGCGCCAGCGTATCGGGCTGTTGCCCCAGCCCCACCCAGAGCACGCCGTCGCGAAAATGAGCCAGAAGCTCCGGATCATGTGCCAGATAGGTAGCCAGCGACGTTTTGCCCACGCCGGGTAGCCCGTGCAGCAGGCAGGGGGTGGATTTGTCGCCGAGCAGATATTCTTTGAGCGTGCGCACCAGCTCCTCGCGCGCAACAAGCTGGTGCAGCGGACGAGGCGGCGCAAGAAAGAGCGGCGAGGCGTCTTCCACAGCGGGCACGGCTGCGGCCGTGGCCTGCTCCTCACGCTGGCGAAGCTGGCTGGCCAGCCGCTCCAGCGCCGCCGCCTGCTCGTTGTAAAAGGTGCGGCGCGCGATCAACATCTCCTCGATCAAAAAGCCGGGCGAGCGTCCGTTCAGAAATTGCTCTTTGAGCAGAATATAGGTGCGCCAGCGTTTGCGCGTGGGGTCGGGCGCACCCGCTTCGGGTCGCAGCGATTCCACGGCTTCGTCCACAATCTGCCGCAGCGCCAGGCCGCAGCCGCTGGGCGAATCGGCATAGTTTTGAGCCCGTCGTCGCGCCTCCACCATCTGCGTCTGCGCCAGTGGGTGGCTGCCCAGCACCTCCACCCGTGACCAGCCCTTGAATAATTTGCGCAGGGATTTTGCATCAAAGTACTTCTGCTCCGCGGGAACTTCCATTGCCATACCGATTTCCAAACCAAAGTAAAAATTCGCCGAAAACAAGAAATTTAATTGTGAGCCAATTTTCTGAACGTGGATGACGCGGAACAGACGGATTTTAGAAACAACCAAGGCTATGGTTCAACCAGAGTCGGTAAAAATCCGTATGCGCAGTCCGTGTTCATCCGTGTCTCGCGCTTTCTTTTAGGCCATTCCAACAGTTAGATTACCCCGTTAGCTTGCCCGTCAGATGTGACAGTCACGCCCATTTACCAGCGGGGAAAGTCTTTCTCATAGAGGGCCGTGACGGTCACCTCGACTCGCCCCTGCGCTGTTTATTCCTGAAACGGCTTTAATGCAAAAATTCACCGAAAGTAGAAAAGTCAAGAGCGTATTCCGCTGCAAACTCCTCTTCCCAATTTGCTTTTACTTTTTATTTCGGTTTTCACACAATTTCTGCACTTTTTCCGCACACGTGGCGCGCGCAGTCGATTATAGTGGGAAGGTAGTGAACTGGACAAACAAGAATTTTAGATGGAGGAAAGTTTATGCAAAGTCGATGGCAAAATTTGCGGTCGTTGTGTTTGATCGCGGCAGCCTTTGTGCTGGTGGCGTGGACAATTGGCGCGCCCGCATCTGCGCGTGCCCAAGAAGGCAATACGGTGCTGCTGCCCATTGTCGTTCAGGGTTCCGCCGGTGGTGGCGATAGCGGCGGCGGCGGCGGTGGAACCACACCAACCGGCCGGGTGGCGGCGGGCGGCGGGGGTCACGCCGTTGCCGTTTTGGCCGATGGCACGGTGCGCGCCGCGGGCAACAACCCCAACGGACAGCTCGGCGACGGCAACGTAAACAACCAGCGCAGCGGGGCGTGGATAGCGACCAGCGGGCTGACGGGCGTAGCCGCCGTTGGCGCGGGGGACGATCATTCACACGCCATCAAAAGCGACGGCACGCTCTGGGGCTGGGGCCGCAACAACCAGGGTCAGCTTGGCGACGGTACAGACGGGCGCGACAATCAGAGCCTCTCGCCGGTGCAGGCGCAGGGCGTTGACAACGCCGTGGCGGTGGAAGCGGGCCTGCAATACTCGCTGGTGCTCAAGAGCGACGGCACGGTTTGGGGCATGGGCGAAGGCAACATGACGGGGACGGGGGTAGAAAATCGACCCACCGCCGTCCAGGTGCCGAATCTGGAAGGCGTCACCGCGATTGCTGGCGGGCAGGGCCACGCACTGGCGCTGCTGAGCGACGGCACGGTCATGTCCTGGGGCAACGGTCAATTTGGTCGCCTGGGCAACGGCACGGAGGACGACCGCGACGCGCCCGCGCTGCTCCCAAGCTTTGGCGGCGTGGTTGCCATTGCGGCGGGTGACGATCACTCGCTGGCGGTGAAGAGCGACGGCACGGTCTGGGCCTGGGGCAACAATCGCGCTGGCGGATTGGGCGACGGCACGGAGACGGACCGCCTCTCACCGGTGCGGGTCAGCGGCATCACCAGTGCCGTGGCTGTGGCGGCGGGACTCGATTTCTCGCTGGCCCTGCTGGACGACGGCACGGTCGTCGCGTGGGGGCTAAACACATTCGGTATGCTGGGCAATTCGAGCGACGACGACAGCGCCACGCCCGTGCAGGTCGCTGACGTGGCGGGGGCCGTGCAGATCGACGCCGGGCGCGACCACGCCATGGCCGTGCTGGGCAACGGCACGCTGATCGGCTGGGGCCAGGGCTACAACCTGGGCACGGACGATTTGAGCCTGGAGACGCCGGTCAACGTGCTGGAGGGGTTGCGCGTTTCACCATGACGGCGATTAACTACTCTGATTCAAATTGCTAGCGCTACCCGACGATACGGGCACGCCATGACGTGCCCCATCTGTAGCAAGCGAAGGGTATGTAAACATCGAAAAGGCAGGCCGCTCTGGTAGATTGTCTGGTTACCCCCTCCCAGCCTCCCCCAGCTTGGGGGAGGAGCCAATGTCTCGTTTGTCAGGTCGCGGCTCCCTCCCCAAGTTGGGGAGGGTTGGGGTGGGGTTTCGGACAATTTGCCCATCCAATTCGCCTTTTCGCACTTACCTTGATACGCACGGGGCACGCCATGGCGTGCCCGTATCACCAAGAACGGGCACTCAACTGCTGGCGTGAATTGTTAACCAATAAACTTCAACGATAAGGGAAACATTATGTTTAAACAACGAACCCTGCTGCTCATCATTGCGTTGAGCGCGCTGATCTGGGCCGGCGGCTGTGGTGGCAATAGCGCCCCCGCCGATGCCCCAGCCGATACGGCCACAGAGGCCGATGCAGAGGCCGATGCAGAGGCCGAAACAACCGGATCCGAGGAGATGGAAGCATCCGAGGAAATGACCGAATCCACGGAGATAACAGCGTCCGAGGAGATGACCGAACCGGAAGAGGTGGAAGCATCGGATGAGCTTACGGAGTCCGAGAAAATGAGTGAGTCCGAAGAGGTAACGGACGAAGCCGATACCGAAGAGGCCGACGCCGAGGAAGCTGACGCTGAAGAAGTCGACACCGAAGAAAGCACAAACGATAGCGGGGCGAGTAATGCTTCGCTCTCCTCCGGGAGCAGCGAAGACGTCTTATCTGACGTGACGCTGGAGGTGCGCAGCGCGGAGGCGACGGAGGAGGGATTGATGGTGCAGATTGCCTTCGTCTACAGCGGGGATGAGCCAGTTCGGATTGTTGGGTCGATGGGGCAAAGTGACTTTACCTTGATCGATGGCGCTGGCGCGCAGTATGAATCACCGACGCTTGAGGGCGAAGTGACGGGCATTGGGCCAGAAGAGGGCTACTGGCAGCCCGGTGGCGCACGGATTTTCGATCTGCTGTACCCCGTCGGCGATGCGAGCGGGCCGTACACGATCAGCGTGTCGACCTTTGATCAGATTCAGTTCGATGCACCGCTGCCTGAATAAAGCACCTGGACAATCGAGCAAGAGCGCCTACACCTTCTCAGGCGCTCTCGCGGACTGTATTGAATCCACAAATAACGCGAAAGAGGATAACGTATGCAACTATCACGAACCATCGTCGGCCTGATGGTAATGGCTTTTCTGCTGACTACGGCCTGCGGCTCCGCTGGTTCAACTGAAGTTGATGAAGCACCAGCAGAATCAGCGCTTGATGAAGCGGCAGTTGAAGAGACAGCGGTTGAAGAAGTCATCACTCAAGAAGTCATCACTCAAGAAGTCATCACCGAAGAAGTCATCACCGAAGAAGTCGTCACCGAAGAAGTCGTCACCGAAGAAGTCGTCACCGAGGACGCTAATCTGGCAGGCGCGGATGCGCAGCAAACTTACAAGCCGTACACCAGCGATGGATTTGCGCTCGAAGTGCCCGTCGAATGGGAGGCAGTTTCTGCGCCGGACGTTGAAGTCGCCTTTGCCGCGCCACGCGAGCAAGATTTCACGGCTAACGTGACAATCTCCGAACACATGATCGGCGAGGAGGTAACGCTGGCACAGGTCGCCGAGCAGGGGCTTCGGGATCAGCAGAACGATCCAGATTTGGTCGATTACAACGTGGTCGAGGAGGGGTTTATTACATTGGACGACGGCACAGAGGCTTACCGCCGTCTCTATACCTGGACGAGCGACGAGCCCGACGCCGTGCTCGGCGCAAAGCAGATTCAGGTTTTTGTCCAATCTGATCAGGTCGTGTACTTGATAACGGCTAGCTCGCTGGCGGAGCTGTATGAGAGCTATGAAGCGCCGTTCACCCACATGATCGAAACGTTCGAGATGCAGCCATAGCTGCAACAGCTATCACAACAGAAATATCGCGAGGAACCTCGTCATGTTTGATAGTATCGCCCTCATTATCCACACTCTGGCCGGAACAGCGGCGCTCGTTAGCGGGCTGGTCGCGGCGTTTACCAAATGCAGAATATGGATCACCGCTGGCACGTGTAAGCGGGGCGGGTTTTTTCTACGGCATGGTGGTTATCACCCTCACGGCCTTTGTGCTGGTGGTGACCAGGCGAAATCTGGCCATGTTTTTTATCGCGCTCTTTAGCTTTTACGCGGCGTGGTTTGGCTGGCGCTTTGCCAAAAACCAAGGTGGCTTTCCACCGCGCTGGATCGCTACGTGGCCGTTGCCATGCTCGTGCTCGGCGTGATCATGATTGTCTACGGAGCGTGGAGCGTTGCACAGGGCGAGACCGTGGCGATTGTGGTAATCGTCTTTAGCGTGTTGAGCATCGTCAACGGCTGGACGGACATGAAAATCCTGCGCGCGGGACCGGTGACGGGCAGGGAGCGCATTGTCCAGCATTTATCGCACACGCTGGGGGCGACCATCGCGACAATCACCGCCTTTGCCGCCATTAACGCGCCAAAAGTCGTTGGCTACCAGCCCGGCCTGCTGCTAATCGCGTGGCTCGCGCCAACAATCATCATTGCCCCGCTGATGGGGCGCTGGGAAGAGAAAATTTCGCGAAGGCACGCCGCGCAAGGGCATGGCAAGCTGAAGCTAACGCTCTTCTCTTCGCGTCCTTGCATCTTCGCGTCCTTGCATCTTCGCGTCCTTGCATCTTCGCGTCCTTGCATCTTCGCGTTGAAGCTTCATTGTCCTATTAGCAACCTCGATTAGAAAGCGCACCGTCGTTTAAGGCGGTGCGCTTTCTGTAGCTGGTGCTCAATACCCCAGCTGCATCGTCGCCTCGTGCAGGCTGTCCGGGCTGCCGACGAGCGTAATTTCGTCCTTTAAATAAATCTGCGTGTGGCCCGCGGGCAGCAGCGATTGGCCGTCGCGGCGCACGCCCAGAATCAGCACGTCCGACGGCAGGCGCAGATCGCGCACGTAGATGCCGTTGACGTGGGGATTGGTAACGGTGCGCTGGACGATCTCGAATTCGCTGGCCTCGCGATCCATGATCAGCGCCGTTGACTGTGGCGCAACGACGGCTTGCGTCATCAGGTTGATCATGGCCGAAGCGGGGTTGACGACAAATGCGCCGGCGTAGTCAAAATCATCGGCGGTGGTGCTGTCCGCCGGGCGCACCACCAGACGATCGATGCCAAAGCGTTCGCGGGCAAAATCGATGGTGCGCAGGTTGTCGTCGTCGCTGGCGAGCAGCGCCACCACGGCGTCCGTCTCTTCGGTAATCAGCCCGCTCAATGTCTCCTCGTCGACGGTCTCGATGTGGCGCTCCTCTACATCCTGCGCCGCCAAATCGGCCACGTGCTTGGCGTCCGTATCCGCCATGATGACGGACCAGTCCTGCATCTGCAGCTGCCGCGCCAAGGCCAGCGACTGTCGCTCCACGCCCAGGATCACGGCATTGCGCCGCGTGCGTTTGGCGCCGCTGGGAATGTTGGATTCGCCCGAGCGCTTGAGCGCCTCTTTGAGCAACATCGGCCCAAACACTTCGTTGAGCACGATGACGGAGATGATGAGCGTGGAAAAGCCCGCGCCCAGCGCCGGAAACTGCACGGAAACCTGGCGCGCCAGCCCCAGCGCAATCCCGGCCTGCGTAATCAGCGCCATCCAGGCCAAGCCGCGGAACGTTTCGGATTCACCGGCCAGCGTTGCGCCGATCCGCGTACCCAGCCAGATGCCGCCGATGCGGATAAAGAAGAGCAGCGCGGCAAAGGGCAAAGTCGCCAGCAGAATGTCGAGCTTGAGCGAGATGCCGGTTAGCGTGAAAAAGGCAACGTAGACGACGGGGCCAACGTCGTGCAGCAGCGCCTCGAATTCATCGCGGTGGGTGGTGAAGTTGGTGATCATGAAGCCAGCAAAGAGACAGATCAACAGCGGCTCGATGTAGACCTCGTAGCCAACCAGACCGGGCGTGAGGAGTTTGACCTGATCCGAGAGAAAATAGACGCCGTAGCCAATCAGCAGCACCATGCCAATTTTGAAGAGTGCGCTCATGCGTTGGGCAAGCACGGCTTGCAGCAGTTTGCCCACCAGGTAGCCGAGGCCCACGGCCAGCAGCAAATCGATGGTCAACTGGAGGACAAAGGCGGGGCTGAAGCCTTCGTTGGTCAGCAGCACGCTGGCCAGCGAGGTGGTGATGGCAAAGAGCACGATGATCAGCACATCCATGAAGACGGTCACGCTGAGGGCCGTGCGCGTGAAGGGGCCAGAGGCGCGCACCTCCTTGATCACCGCGATGGTGGAGGGCGGCGAGAGCGCCAGCAGCACCACGCCCCCCAGCAGCGCCACGGCCAGCCGCTCGACAACGGGCCGCCCCTGGGTAAAGGACAAAAAGTTGGTGAGGATAAAGATGGCCGTGCCGCCGAGGATCACGCCGACGACGCTGATGGCCAGCGAGCTGAAGACAATGCTGCGGATGCGCTGCCGCAGCTCCTTGATAAAGAGCTCGCTGCCCGCCACAAAGGCGATCACCGCCAGCGAAAGCTGCTCGACAAAGCGCAGCTGGGCAACCGATTCGCCGGGCAGAAACCCCAGCAAAAAAGGGCCGACGAGCGCCCCGGCGAACAGATAGCCGGTAATGTAGGGCAGGCCAATGCGCGTAAAAACTTTGCCAATATAGAACGATGCACAGGCGACGACAACAAATTCGACGAAGAAGAGGAACGTTTGCATGAAGCACTTTCTAACAGCTGATTGTAATTTGATCTAGCAAGCGGTGTGAGCCAATTGGCCCCACCGCGAAAACCCGCCACAGTTCATCACAATCGCCCGTGCAAATATGTAAGCTGAACAATCCACTGCCTTACGCTTCCTCCACTTTTTTCAGCGCCTGCGCCACATCGGCAACCAACTCCGCCGTCTCCTCGATCCCGCAGCAGAGGCGCACCAATTCGTCTTTAATCCCCAGCGACAGCCGCTGCGCCGGCGCGAGATCGTGGTAGCCCATGACCGCCAGCGGGCTGACCATGCTCTCGACGCCGCCCAGGCTCGGCCCGATTGAGGGGATTTGTAGCGCGTCGATAAAGCGATGGGCGCGCTGCTTGGCCTCCTCGCCCTCGCCGTGCAGTTCAAAGCTCACCACGCCGCCAAAGCCGTGCATCGTGCGCATGGCGATTTTGTGCTCCGGGTGATTCTCCAGCGCAGGATACCACACGCGGCGCACGGCGGGCTGCTCGTTCAAAAAGCGGGCCACGGCCTCGCCGTTGGCGTTGTGCTGGGCCATCCGCAGCGCCAATGTCTTAGCGCCGCGCAAAATCAGGTAAGCCTGGTGCGGATCGACGATGGAGCCAAACAAGCTGTGCGCCTGCCGCAGACGGGTGGTCACGTCAAACGAGCCAATGATCGCGCCCGCCAGCAGATCGTTGTGGCCGGCCAGGTACTTGGTGACGCTCTGGATCACAATGTCGACGCCGTGCTCGAGCGGGCGCAGGTTGACGGGCGTGGCAAAGGTGGCGTCGATGGCGGTGAGCAGCTTGTGCCGTTTGGCGATGTCGACGAGCTGGGCAAAATCAACGCAGCGCAGGAACGGATTGGTTGGCGATTCGGTGAAGATTAGCTTGGTGTTGGGCTGGATCGCCGCCTCCAGCGCGCCGTAATCTCGCGCCATTTCGTCGAAGGGCACAACGGTGCACTCGATGCCGCGCTTGGGCAGAAAATGGGTGCAGAGCTCGAGCGTGCTGCGGTAGCAGTCGCCGGTGAGCACGAGGTGATCGCCCGCCTGGAGCAGGATCAGCAGCGTCATCGCCACGGCGTTCATACCGCTGTTGACGAGAATCGCATCCTGCCCGCCTTCGAGCGCGGCCAGCTTGGCCTCCGCCGCGCGCAGGGTCGGGTTGCCGTAGCGCCCATACTCCTCGCGCTCGACCACGTCCCAGAACATGCGCTCCTCAAAGAACGCCTCCAAATCGCTACACGAATCAAAGGTGTAGACCGCCGTCTGGGTAATCGGTACGGTAAGGCTGTGGTGCGAGCGAAAGCGCGCTTCGCCCGCGTGGACGGCTTCGGTGGCGAGCGGAAGCGGGTCGCGATCCGGCGGCGTACCGTTGTGGGAAGACGTGGATTGGGTAGTGGGCATGGGTGGCGGTCTCACGGGTTGCGGTGAATTTGGCTGGTTGATTGTAGCGTCGATTGGGCGAAAAGAAAATTTGCCGCGAGTGCACGGCACGGCGCGCTGTCCGACGGGCAATATACCCACGCCTTGCGCCGTGCACCGCACTCGACCTTCATCATTTGTCTGCTGCCGCTTGCCCGCCACCCAAAAGCTGGAAGCTCCAAAGCGTGATTATACCCACTGTCGATTCCCCCGTGGGCTGTGCTATAATGCAGGGCAAACAAGTTGCAGCCCGCTTGCACGTTTCGACATTTCGGTTTGATCAACCCCCTGCGCTGGCTGCATCAACCCACTATCCCGCTAAATCATAAATCTATCGGGACTTAGCTAACGATGACAGCAAAATTTCAAAGCGGAGACGTGGAGTGGCGAAGCAGCGAATCGACGAGCTTCTGCTTTGCGTCTTCGCACCTTTGCGTTAAATTTATTTAATTTTCCCAAGTTTTGCTGCCCTATCCAATTCAGAGGAAGGAACTCCCATGGCCACACTGGCGCCACCCCCCGCAGAAACCTCCTCGCTAACCGCGAGCTTGCCGTCCACCGAGGCGGCCAATCAATATGAGCCGGGCGCGCTTTCGTCCGAACAGCTGCTGGACGCCTACCGCACGATGCTGCTGATCCGCCACATGGAGGAATCGCTGCTGGAGCTGGCCGAATCGGGCAAGATCGGCGGCGCCATGCACACCGCCATCGGCCACGAGGCCAACGCCGTCGGTGTCGCGCTGGCGCTGGATGAAAATGATTACGTGACGGGAACCTACCGCGGCCACCACCACGCCATTGCCTGGGGCATGGAGCCCAAGCGGATCATCGCTGAAGTGCTGGGCCGGGTGGATGGCGTGGCCAAGGGCAAGGGCGGCTCGATGCACCTCTACGCGCCAAGCAAGGGCGTGATGGAGACCAACGGCATCGTGGGCGGCCAAGTGCCGCACGGCGCAGGCATGGCGCTGGCGGCCAAATTGCGCGGCGACAACAAGCTCGCCGTGACTTTCTTTGGCGACGGCGCGAACTTCCAGGGCGTAATGCACGAAACGTACAACATCGCCCAGAAGTGGCGCTTGCCCTGCATCTTCTACTGCGAAAACAACCGCTACTCCGAGATGACGCCGATCTCGCGCACCTCCTCCGTCGACGAACTCTACAAATTTGCACAGGCTTACGGCATGAAGAGCCTCCAGATCGACGGCAACGATGTCGACGCCGTCTACCAGGCCACGCAGGAAGCGGCCGAGCACGCCCGCAGCGGCGACGGCCCCGTCTACATTGAGGCGCTGACCTACCGCTTCGCCGGCCACATGGCGGGCGACCTGGAAACTTACCGCGAGGCCGAGGAGATCGAGACGGCACGCGAGGGCGGCCCCATCGCCGTTGCCCGCAAGCGGCTGATCGAGGGCGGCACGAGCGAAGACGATCTGCGCGATATTCAGGACGAAGTCGAGCAGACGATCAAGGAGGCAACGGAGTTTGCGGAGAACAGCCCGTGGCCGGACGACGCGGAAGCGTACACGGATGTTTTTGCCTACTAAACAAAAGAAAAAACAAAAGGTTGAAGATTAAAGATTGGGTAGTGGGTCTTCAATCTTTAATCTTTCTCTCAGGAGAGTTTGATGCGAAAGACAACGTATATCCAAGTCATTAACGAGGCGATGAAAGAGGAAATGCGCCGCGACGAAGAGGTCTTCCTCATGGGCGAAGATATTGGGCGCTACGGCGGACTTTTCCGCGTGACGCGCAATTTGTTTGAGGAGTTTGGCGAGCATCGCGTGCTGGACACGCCGATTAGCGAGCAAGGCTTTATGGGCATGGCCGTCGGCGCGGCGATGACGGGCATGCGCCCGATTGTCGAGCTGATGTACATGGACTTCTTCCTCGTCTGCGCAGACCAAATTTTTAACCAGGCGGCCAAAATGCGCTACATGAGCGGCGGCATCCACAGCGTGCCGCTGGTGATTCGCGGCCAGCAGGGCGGCGGCAAAAGCTACGGCTCGCAGCACAGCGCCTGTATCGAGAGCGTCTCTGCTCAGTTTGCTGGCATCAAAGTCGTTGTGCCGTCGACGCCCTACGACGCCAAGGGCTTGCTCAAAGCGGCGATTCGCGACGACAACCCCGTGCTTTTTATCGAGCACAAAATGCTCTACTTCACCCGTGGCGAAGTCCCCGATGTGGACGAGGATTACACCGTGCCGATTGGCAAGGCGGACGTCAAGCGCGAGGGCACAGACATTACGATCGCGACGGTGAGCTACTGCGTTTTGCAGGCGCTCGAAGCGGCGGCGGAGTTGGAGGAGGAGCACGGCATCAGCGTCGAGGTCGTCGACCTGCGCTCGCTCGTGCCGCTGGATACGGAAACCGTGCTGGAATCAGTCGCCAAGACGGGCCACCTGCTGGCCGTGCACGAGTCGCAGGCGATGTGCGGCATCGGCGCGGAGATTGTGGCGCGCGTCAACGAAGAAGCGCCCTACCTGCTGCAGCGCCCGGCCCGCCGCCTCGGCATGGCCCCCACTTCGATCCCGGTCAGCAAGCCGCTGGAGCAGGAGCTGCTGCCGTGGAAGAAGAACATCAAGGCGGCGGTACTGGATACGTTGCGCGAGCGGACGTTTGCGTAGGGCGCGAGACTTTGGCCCAGGGCGGACAAAGTGAGAACCCCTCCCCATCCCTCCCCAGCTTGGGGAGGGGGCTGCGACTGGATCGACGATAGCTCGGCTTTTCCCTCAACTGCGTGACATGCAACTCAGTTAACGAGGGATCGGCCCCTCCCCTAGCCTGGGAGGCTGGGAGGGGGTGAAGCATTGCGAATACAAAAGGACGAATTCTACGAAACCGGACAAAAGCGGAGCAACCATGGCAATCGACATCAAACTGCCCGACGTGGGCGATGAGGACATTGAGGACGTAACCATCAACCGCTGGCTCGTGAGCGAGGGCGACGAGGTCAGCGAGGGCGACGTGCTGCTGGAGGTGGCGACGGATAAGGTCGACACCGAAGTGGCGGCGACGGCAAGCGGCACGATTTTGAAGCTCAACTTTGGAGAGGGGGAATTGGTCGAGATCGACGCCGTGCTGGGGCAGATTGGCGAGGCGGGCGAAGAGACCAACGGCGCCAGCGGCGGCGACAGCCAGGCCGCGGGAGAGGCCGAAGACGATAGTTCGTCTGACCGAGAGGCCCAGGCAGCCGAGCAGTCGGGCAAGTGGGAAGCCTCACAGGCAGAAGCATCCGCGGGTGCGGGCGATGCGAGTGGCTCTTCAAGCGCTCCCTCGGATGACGCCTCATCGAACGGCTCCTCATCGAAGGACTCTTCATCGGACAGCGGCTCTGCAAGCGGCGGCGCGTCTGGCGAAACGATTGAGGTGCGGCTGCCGCAGGACGATGAAATCGAGGACGTGACCATCAACCGCTGGCTCGTCAGCGAGGGCGACAAGGTTAGCGTAGGCGATGTGCTGCTGGAGGTGGCGACGGACAAGGTGGACACCGAGATTCCGTCGCCCGCCGAGGGGACGGTGCTCAAGCTCAATTACGGCGAGGGCGAACTGGTCGACATCACCGCGGTGGTGGCAATTCTGGGGCCGGAGGGCGCATCGGTCGGCGAGTCCGGCGGCGGCGGCGAGCCAGAGTCGCAGACAAAATCCAGCGGCGGCGCGAGCGACGACCAAGAGGCCGCCGAGCAGTCCGGCAAGTGGGAAGCGCCGCAGACGCAGACCGAGCAGGAGATGGCGAACAAGGCTGAGACCAACGGCGCGGACGTAAAGGCCAGCCCGGTGGCGCGAAGAGTGGCCGAGGATCGCGGCGTCTCGCTGGGGCAGATCAACGGAACGGGGCCGGGCGGCCAGATCACCAAGGACGATGTGGTGGCCTTTGCCGAGGGCGGCGGTCATGCGTCCGGCAACGGTGGACAGAGCGGTTCGGGCGAGGCGCTGCCCGGCGACTTGGCCGATGTTGCGCCGCTGGCGGTGACGCGGCTGGCTGCGGAGTACAACATCGATCTCGACGAGATCGCGCGGGACAGGCCCTTTAGCGCGCTGACCAAGTACGACGTGCTCAGCGCTATCGCCACGCGCGAGGCGGGCGAGCCGGTGACGGTCGAGCGCAGCTTTGAGATACCGGAGCGTCAGCCGACGCAGCAGGTCGCCCCCGCTCAGGAAGAGCAATCGCAGGAACAGCAGGCGCAACCCGAAGCGAAGGCCCAGCCATCGCAGAGTCGGCCCAAGCAAGATAAAGCGCCCGCCAAACAGCCAGCCAAGTCAGCCGCCTCCGACACGGGCGACGCCGAGCTGGTCAAGCCGACACGGATGCGCCAGATCATCGCGCGCAACACCTTCGAGAGCCTGCAATCCTCGCCGCAGTTGACGACGTGGCACGATGTCGACATGACGTCGGTCATTCAGCACCGCAAGGCGAGCAAGAAGGAGTTTGCCAGCCAGGGCGTCAACCTGACGGTGACGGCCTATCTGATTGCGGCAACGGTCGAGGGGCTGAAGGCCGTACCCGCGGCCAACGGTAAGTGGACGGACGACGGCATCCGCATACCACGCACGTACAACGTCGGCATGGCCGCTTCGCTGCCCGCCGACGAGCACGGGCTGGGCGGCCTGATCGTGCCGGTGATCCACAACGCGGGTGACTTAAATTTGATGGGCATCGCGCGGCAGGTCAACGAACTGGCTGAAAAGGCACGAAGCAACAAGCTCACGGGCCGCGACCTACAGGGCGGCACTTTCACGCTGACCAACTACGGCACGTCCGGCAGCGTCTTTCAGACGCCAATTATCCACGAGGGGCAGGCGGGCATCCTCGGTACGGGCGCGACGGAGAAGCGCGCCGTTGTCGTCAGCAACGGCCACCCGCTCGAAGCCAACATGGGCGACTACCTCGCCTTCAAGCCGATGATGACCCTCGCCTTTACCTTTGACCACCGCGTGCTGGACGGCGGCACGGCCGATGCGTTCTGCGTGGCGGTGAAACAGGCGCTGGAGGGGTGGAGCTAGGGAGGAAGAAAGAAAGAAGAATGAAGAATGATGAATGGGCACCCATTCATCATTCTTCATTCTTTCCTACAATAAGCATTTAAGTTCGCCGGAGATTGCCGAGTCCGTCCATCAACCGGCTCGGTCCATCGCGCAGGCGACGAGGCGGGACGCGACGCCGAAATTTCAAATTGACACAGCGTCAAACACTACAGCCTCACCGTGCTCGACCGCACCGTCTCCGCCACCACGCGACCGCGCAGAATCACGTAGCGCTTGTCGGGTTGAAATTGAATCGCCTCGTGCCAGTCCGCCGCGTCGAGCACGACGAGATTGGCCGCAGCCCCGGCGTGCAGGCCGTAATCCTCCAGGCCAAGCACCCGTGCCGGCGTCGACGTGACCATCGGCAGCACGCGCTCGACTTCGCTTGTGCCGTCCGCCTGGCGCCACGCAAATTGGCCGTTGTGCACCATAAACTGCGCAACCTCCAACAGGTCGTTCCGTCCAAAAGGGTAGAACCAGTTGTCGATGTCGTCCTGCCCACAGGCGACGGGCACGCCCGCTGCCAGCAGCTTGCGCACGCGAGTGAGGCCGCGCGGCCAGGGCTGCTGCGACGTGTCAAATTCGCTGGCGATCAGCGAGACGTGGCTGTTTGAAAAAATCGTGATGCCCGCCTCTTTGACCAGCCCAATCACCTCGGCTGCGTAATCGTCTGGATAGGCCGCCAGCGCCGCACACTGCGTCGCCGCCACGCGACCGTGCCAGTTCCGCTCGATGGTCATCCGCGCCACCCCTTCCAGCGAGCGCACGCTGGGGTCGAGCACGTCATCGCAGACGAAGTGCAGGTCGCGGTCAAATTCGGCGGCGAGGTCAAAGCACATTTGGATGTGGCGTGATTGCGCCTGCTCATCCGGCTCGATCCACGGAATGCCCCCAACGACATCGGCCCCCATCATTAACGCCTCACGCATTAGTGACTCCGTGCGCTCGCCGGTAACGCCATCCTGCGGGAAAGCAACGACCTGCACCGTCATCAGCGGCTCGTACGTTTCGCGAATCCGCAGCAGTCCCTCGATGGCGCTGACGCCGGAATCCTCATCCACATCGCCAAACAATCGAATCGCACACGTGCCGTGCTGGATCGCCAAGCGCATCACCTCGTCGACGCGCTCAAAGACATTCTCCGCCGTGTACAACTGTTTCACGTGGCTCGCCGCCTCAAAGCGCGGCAGGTGCTGCACCTCCTCGGGCAAAGTCGACAGCAGCCTGCGCCAAAAAGACTTGCAGGCGTGCAGCTGCCCGTTGACGAACGCGGGCAGGACGAGCTTGCCGTTCAGGTCGAGTTCGTGCGCGTCGGTTGCGTCGAGGGTCGGCTCGATGGCGGCGATGGTTTCGTCGCGGATGGCGATGTCGACGGTTGAGCCGTCGAGCAGGCGGGCGTTGCGGAGAATCATAATGTAGGTCGAAGCGCTGCTTTGACTCCGATAAAGTTACCCATTTGCGGTTGATACACAATCTGGTTAGGTCACGCGGCGCGAAGCAGCGCCTCGCGTTACAGCCACATCTGCTCAATCGTCGTCCGCACCACGGGTCGACCACGCTTAAACGTCGCCAGCCGCGGCGGCGGAAAAAGCACGGCGTCGAGCGGGTCGCGCGCTTCGAGGACGACGAGATCGGCGGGTGCGCCTTTGTGCAGGCCGACGGTCTCCGCGCCGAATGCGCGACCGGGCCGCGTTGTGACCATGTCGAGACTTGTACGCAACTCTTCATCGCCCGTCAGGTGGGCGGCGTGGGCGTTGAGGTTGGCAATGTGGAGCAGGTCGTACGCGCCAAAGGGATTGAACGGATCGCGCACGTTGTCCGAGGCGGCGCAGACGTTGACGCCCGCGGCGAGCAACTGCTTGACGCGCGTCACGCCGCGCGGCGCGGGCTGGCGACCGCGTCCCACGAGTACAAGATTGCAGGAGGGCAGCGTCACCACCGCAATCTCGGCCTCGGCGACGCGGTCGATGACGCGCGCAGCGGTGTCGTCGTCCACAAAGGCCAGCGAGCAGCAGTGCCCGGCGGTCACGCGACCGCGCATCTCGCGTGCGATGGTCTGCTCGGCGAGGTAGGCCAGGGTGAGCGTCTGCGGGTCTTCCGTTTCATCAATGTGCAGGTCGATGGGTTTGCCCGTGCGCTCGGCCAGGTCGAAGATGGCGTCGATGGAGGCGCGCGGGTCGTCCAGCAGAGCGGGCGCACCACCGATCAGGTCGACGCCGAGGGCGAGCGCCCGGCTCATCAACGCGTCCTCGCGTGCGCTCGCGCCGGGGTGGCCGAGGGCGACAAACTGCAAACTGATGCGGTCGCGCCACTGCTCGCGCAGCTCGCTCATCATTTCGATCACGGGCAAATCGCTCTCGTCCGTGGCGTTGAGGTGCGAGCGGAGGGCTGTGACGCCGTGGGCAACGGCATTTTTGAGCGCGCGCTCGGCGGAGAGGCGTGCGTCGTCGACGGTGCGCGTGGTTTTGTAATCGTTCCAGACGTCGATAGCCTCGTGCAGCGTGCCGCTCGCGTTGTGAACGGTGCTGTATGTTTTGTCCAAATGGGTGTGAATATCGACCAAGCCGGGCAGCACCACGCGCCCGTCGAGATGCCACGTTTCGGCGCTGGGGCCGACTGCGTCGCCGGGCAGATGCTCGGCAAGGGCGGCGATTTTGCCGTCGCGCAGCAGCAAATCGACGGGTGATGCGCGGTCGAGCAGGCGGGCTTGCTGGAGGAGGTAGGGGGCCATGGCGTGGTTGTCTCGTTTAGCTGTCAGCGGATTAGGCGAGCGGATTGAGCGGATTTGCGGTTCGCCAATCCGCTCTCTGTTTAGGTTCCGTTGACATTTGGGAATTGGCCCTCACCCCCAGCCCCTCTCCCATCCTGGGAGAGGGGCGGTTTAAGCCCCCTTCCCCCACGCGTGGGGGAAGGGTTGGGGATGGGGGCGCTGCGCACCACCCAGATTGGGCGCCATCAGCGAAATGTCAACGGAACCTAACCAGTTGGTCACGCAAGTAACAAAATGGATTGACGACCACCCGCTCAATCCGTTCCAGAAATCCGTTGACAGGTTGGCAGCGGATCACCCTGCCTTCCATTCGCCCACCTCAAACGTGCTCATCACCTCTACCAACGCGGCCAGCTTCTGTGCCGCATGGTCAATCAGCGCCTCGCCCTTCTCGACCGTCGCAATCGTCGCGTCGCCGAAGACGCCGGATTCGCTCCAGTCGTCGGCGAGCCAGGCCGTGGCGGCGCGACCGACGAAGAAGAGCGGCGTGCCGGTGTTGGGGAATTGGGCAAAGTGTTTGACAGCGCGGCTCATATCCACCAGCAATGGGTCGACGGCGAGGATCATCGAGGTCTCCAGCTCGCCGCCGTGAAGGCCGAGGCGGCGCTCTTCGTCGCTGATGGGGAAGGGCGGATCGCCCTGGAAGCCGGGCTGGATGGAGAAGACCATCAGCCCGGTGGCGACGCGGATGTCGCGGGCGGCCATTTCGAGCAGGGCGATGTTGCCGCCGTGGCCGTTGACAAAGGCCAGCCGCCGAAAGCCCGCGCGGGCGACGCTGGCCGCAATGTCGTGCAGCACGGCGACCAGCGTGCTAGCCGAGAGCGAAATCGTGCCGGGAAAGTTGATGTGCTCGTTGCTCTTGCTATAGGGCAGCGGCGGCAGCGCCCAGGCGGCGACATCATCCGCCAGCAGCGGCAGCATGGCCTCGACCATGGTCGAGGCGAGCAGCGTGTCGGTGAGGATGGGCAGGTGCGGCCCGTGCTGCTCGACAGCGCCAACGGGCAGGATCACGACGCCCTGCTCTTTGTCGAGCGCGGCGATGTCCGGCCAGGAAAGGTGGGCGAGGTGGCGGGTCATAAATGTGTTCAACAGTCAATTGTCAACGGTGAATTGTCAACGGTGAATTGTTAATAATCGATGAGGTTGGGTGCGAAGTCGTTGACAATTGGCAATCTACCGTTGGCAGTTGACCATTTTCTTACGCCCGCTCCAGCGCCCTTAAATGTCCCGGATTCAACAGACCGTGCGGGTCCCACCTAGCTTTGGCGTCCAGGATCGGCTGGCCGTTCCAGCGGATGTCTTCGTCCAGCTTGTGGGTGTGCGGGTTGGCGATTTCGATGCCGATGGATTCGCAGAAGTCGATCAATTCCCAAATTTGCTCTTTGGAATGAAAGCGCACCAGCGTCAATCCCGCCGGGATGAGGCGACCTTTGAACTTGGCGAATTCGATGTGCTCGATTAGGTCGTCGCCGTAGCGGGCCCGGCGCTGGGCCATCTGCTCGTGCAGGCGCTCCGGGTCGAACATATCCTGGAGATAGGTCCACCGTGGGTCGCGCTTGATGGCCCAGAGCGTGGTGTGGTTCCACGAGAAGTCGGACAGCCGCAGCCGCTCGCTGTCGTTGGGGCTGTGCCAGGTGATTTTGCCACCGGCGGCTTCAGTGCGCTCGCGCATTTCGTCGGGCGGCAGCGTCACCTGCAGGAGCACAATCGACTCGCCTTCGGGGCAGGCGTCCTGGCGCACGAGCTGCCGAAAGAAGCTCGGCGCGGGCCACGCAATTGGGGTAATTAGCCGCTTGGTGATCCCGTCGTCGTGAGCCAGCGACTCGCCAAAGCGCAGCGCCGCGTCAAAGTCCGCAAAGGCGGCGACGTACTGCTGCCAGGGCTGGGCCGGAGCCAGCGCGAGCGTGAGGTCGACGATGATGCAGGTAACGCCGCAATTGTGGATGATGCCCTGCATGGCGTCCATCGTCGTCGCCGTGATGAGGCGCGGCTCCTCCTCGATGGTGAGCGCCGTTGCGCCCAGCACGTTGCCCTCGTCCCACAACATCCCCCAGGTGATGGAGCCGATGCCGCCCGCGCCGCCCGCCAGGAAGCCACCCGCCGTGGCGGTAAGCAGCGTGCTGGGGTAGAAGCGCAGCTCCGCCCCGATTTTTCTGGCCTCCTGCTCAATCGCGTTGAGCACCACGCCCGCCTCGACGCGCGCAAACCCCGGCGTTAGCTCCAAAATTTCGTCGAGCCGCTTGGTGCTGACGAGGACGCCGCCGTGCAGCGGAATGCCCTGACCGTAGTTGCCCGTGCCCGCCCCGCGCAGGGTAATCGGCACCCGCTCGCGCACCGTTCGCGCCACGATTTGCCGCAGCTCGTCGACCGTGCCGGGGCGCACGATTACGTCGGCGGCTTTGTCGTCCAGCAGCGGTTTGAGCACGGGCGAAAACCAGTAGCAGTCGCGCGAGCCATTTTGCAGCACGTTCGGGTCGGTGACGACGTGCTCGTCGCCGACGATGGCGCTGAGGTCATGGAGGAAGGATTGAGTGATCATAGCTATCCTGGCCTTTCTGCAAATCGTTTTTGCAACCATTCCCCTATTGTTTCTAAATATCCTGAAGCAAATACTTTATTGGGTTGCTGAAACGCACGATCAAGCTCTTTTCCACCACCAGTCTCACTGGGAAAGATAACGTGATCAGCGTTTGGAAAAAGTCTAATTGTAACATCTGAGTTTCCAGCTTTACCCAAGGTTGCCTCGTAGACATTTATACTCTCTCTAAAATTCACAATCGTATCTCTTTCACCAAAAATTGCTAATACTGGGCAGGTAATTTCTTTAATCAAATTGCGTGGTGAAAAAAATGCATTGGCCTGTAAAAACTCATATGCTTCCTGATCAAGTTTTCCAAGTGGCGCAAACCACGCTTCTGTTTCAACTTCTTTTTGGCGTTCTTCAACAACCGCAAACGGTGCTCCCTCTTCCATCAATGTTAGCCGCTGCTCTGTAAAAGCAATAGCTTTCGATACATCCGCTTGAGAAAATCCATCAGCAGGCAAACTGTGCGCAACTCGGTAACGTTCCTGCTGCGCATCCGTATCTACGGGAACAGAAACGCCTATAATAAAAGCAACATCTCGTGGAGCCATCGAGTAAATGATGGGCAGCACCCAACCAGCCTGGCTGATTCCCCACAAACCAATCTTCGTTGAATATACATCCTTGCGATCATTTAAGAACTGCATGGCTGCGACTGCTTCGAGTGCTCGGTCATAGTTCGTTTGAGTTTTCCAATCCCCTGTTGATCCTCCGACT
Organism: Caldilineaceae bacterium; assembly: GCA_965213535.1. GTDB lineage: Bacteria > Chloroflexota > Anaerolineae > Caldilineales > Caldilineaceae > JBCCFC01. Next base: position 1,341,212 of record OZ243888.1, on the reverse strand, counting down.
CCTGGCTTATCCCAGGCAAAAGAGGCAATTCGCCGGTGGGCCAACTCGTCCCAAAGCGGAGGCAAAGTCCCATAACCGTCGCGCCCCGAAGGGCCCGAGCCCGCCACATATATTACAGCGGGGAAGGGACCCTCTCCCTTTGGTAGGCACAGTGTGCCAGCAAGCTTTATGTCGCCATTGTGAAAATCAATGTTCTCCTGATTGTATCCTTCAGCGTCACGCATTATGCCGTTCCCCCATACTCACAGCGCGTCCGCAAAAACAGACAGTCCCCCCCGCGATGCAGACTCAGCGGCTTTGAATAGGGCGCGCTGCCCGGCATCCAGGCCACGCCTTCGGTGTAGCTGGGGCGGTGTCGCTCGCGGCTGCGACCGACAAAGGTCGGGCACCAGGTGACGAATTCCTCGTCGACCAGACCCGCGTCGAGTAGATTGGCAAAGACGTTGGCGCCGCCCTCGCAGAGCAGGTGGCAGATGCCGTAGTCGCGGTGGAGCAGCTTGGTCAGCCGCGACAAATCGGCGGCTTCTTCGCCCAGCGCGTGGATATCGACGTTGTCGGGAACGCCGCGGTTGCGCGCCGTTTCCGCGCCGCGGGTGGTGGTCGCGAGGACGATGGGGCGGTCTTCGTGGCAGAAGCAGCTTTCGTCGAGATCGACCTTGCCGTCGAGCGAAAGCACGATCAGCAGCGGCTGCTTGGGCAGGCCAACGCTCTGGCGGTAGGCCGCAAAGGCCTCGGCGTCGGATGGATAAATAAACTCCGCCGTCCAGGGGCAGACGTCGCCCGCCGTGGCGAAGTGATACTTTTCGAGGTTGAGCGTCGTGTCGCCGACCATGAAGCCATCGGCGCGCATCCGCAGCAGCCCCATGATCCAGCGGTCGTGCGGATTGGCGAGCGTCACGTGGACGGCTTCCTCCTGGCCCGGCTCGTTGTAGGAGATGCGCCCGTCGCGGGACATGCCAAAGTTGGTGTAGATATAGGGGCGTCCCTCCACATCGGGCATGTGCCAATCGCCGGGGTAGACGGCGAGAAAATCGTCCGGCAGCGCGGGAGCTTGGCTCTCCTCGTCGCTAAAGAGCAAATCAAAGGGTACGCCGGGGCCTTGGGGCTGAGTCATAAACGAGCGTCCTGCTGGGAATTTGGTGTTGTCTGCTGATGTAGAATTGTACAGTACAACAGCCACGCGTCAAACGACAGGGACAGCCTGCACAGCATTTGGGGCGGCGAATTGTGCAGGTTGGGTGCACTCTGTTTGTACGGTTGGTTAGAGGTAGCTGGCGTTCAATTTTAGCTCACGCAGCGCAAGGCTGAGCGCGCCAGCCCCTTTGGTCACCGGTCAGCAGCAGTATGCGGGCGCGAACGCGGCCAAGCTCGTGATTGAAGCGCTGGGCGTTTGACCAAAAAGTGGACGAAACAACGGAGCGCGTCCGCGAGAAGTGGTAAGCTAAGGGTCGATTGCTGCTTGGCAATCGACCCACTCACTTCTAATTCAAAGGAGAAATTCTTATGGCAGTTAAATCCGCGGAAGCACAGTGGAAGGGCACGCTCAAGGGCGGCAGCGGCACGATGTCGCTCGGCAGCGGGATGTTTGAGGGACCCTTTACCTACGCTTCGCGCTTCGAGACGGGCAAGGGCACCAACCCCGAAGAGCTGATCGGCGCGGCCCACGCGGGCTGCTACTCAATGTTCCTCTCGGCGCTGCTCAGCGGCGAAGGCTACGAGCCGACCCAAATCCACACCACCGCCAAAGTCACCCTCGGTGAAGGCCCCGCCATCACCAAAATTGTGCTGACGACCGAGGCCGAGGTGCCCAACCTCAGCGAAGAAGATTTCGCCGACTTTGCCCAAAAGGCCAAAGAGGGCTGCCCGGTTTCCAAGGCGCTGGCCAGCGTGAACGAAGTCACGCTGGACGCGTCGCTGGTTGGGTAATTGCTCAGTCAGAAGTCCGGCTTTTGGGAAAAGCCGGACTTCTTTGCTCACAAAAGCCCTCTCCCCCGACTCGACTCATGAGCTCCAGCCAGCCCGACCCGACTCGCGATGCAACCCGCCACAGAGCCAGCAACGCCATTACCCGCCGGGGCGTGGTCTACCTGCTGGCGCTGATCATCCTGCTCCAATTTGGCTACCCCATCACCTTCGATGCGTTCGACCCGGAGCTAAATCGGCGATGGCTCACCGTTGGCTTTCAGATGCTCTACACCGGGCTGTGCGCCGCGGGCATCTACGTTGCCAGCTACAGCCGACGCTACCTGACGCTGACGGTGGGTGGCGCGCTGCTTTTCCTCACCTTTGGCTTCCTCTTTGCCCGCGCCCCGTCCAATCCAACGTGGCAGCTACTGACTTACACCTCGCTCATTCTCTTCTACGGCAGCGTGACCTGGGTGCTGCTGCACTACATCTTCGCCATGCCCCGCGTCACGCGCGACGTGCTCTATGCGGCGGTCGCCGTCTATCTATTGCTCGGCGCTGTATTCGTCGCACTCTTCGGCGTGGTGGAGACGCTCCAGCCCGGCTCATTTCTCGACAACGCCGCGCCCGTCGAACGCCCCTTCCTGCCCTGGCAGACGCTCATCTACTACAGCTATGCCACGCTGACCACGCTCGGCTACGGCGACGTGCTGCCACTTTCCGGCTGGGCGCGCTCGCTGGCAACGCTGGAGGCCGTGATCGGCGTGCTCTATCTCGCCATTTTGATGGCGCGGCTGGTGGGGCTGTACGCGCAGGAAATTGGGGCGGGGCTGGCGGCGGAGGAGTAACCGGTGGTTGGTGACTGGGCGAGCCATCCGACCAGCCAACACTTACGCCTCGTGTTCTAGGTTCTGTTGACAATTTATTGAGAGGGCTTGAAAGGTGAGTCGAGCGCGCCCTCATCCCCAGCCCTTCTCCCATCCTGGGAGAAGGGAGCCAATCTCTCCCCTCTCCCACCGTGGGAGAGGGGCCGGGGGAGAGGGGCACTTTCCAAATGTCAACGGAACCTAAAACAATATCTCGATTGAGCAATACAGCCATGAAGTAACTTCTTTTGCTCTCCGCGTCTCCGCGCTAAATCTGTTTGCTTTTCTGAAGCTTTGTTGCAGCGCTCAAGAACTTGTGGAAGTTGCGCTTGACGAGCAGCAATCTTTTGATTAGACTGACTTTCACTTCTCAAAAGTCTCACGCTCCCAACCCGAAAATTTGGAGACCCCTGCCCATGACCGCCACACTGCTCTCCCCCCCCACCGCGATCAATCCAATCGAGATGATTCGACCGCACCGCCAAATCACCGGCATCTCCGCAATCCTGCTGCCTTTTACCGAGCGCGACGAGGTCGACTGGGAGGGGCTGCGCAACCACGTGGCGCGCACGGCGGCGCACGGCATTGCGCCCGCCGTCAACATGGACACGGGCTATGCGAACCTGATCGACGAGGCCACGCGTCGCGAAGTCCTGCGGCAGACGCGGGACGTGCTGGATGGAGGCGAGTTTGTGGCGGGCGCATTCGTCGCCGATGCGCCCGGCGACCCGTTTAACTTTGACGCTTATCGCCAGCAGCTCGACCAGATTCTCGACTTTGGCGGCACGCCCATCATCTTCCAATCCTATGGGCTCACGTCGCAGCCCGGCGGCGACATCGTCGACAGCTACGCACAAATTGGCGCGCACGTCGGAGGATCTGGCGGCGACTTCATCGCCTTTGAGCTGGGGCAGATGTTCGCCCCCTTTGGCAAAATCTACGATCTCGACACCTACGCTGGCCTGCTCGATGTCGCCCAGTGCACGGGGGCCAAGCACTCGTCGCTCAGCCGCGAGCTCGAATGGCAGCGCCTTGCCCTGCGCGACGAGCGCCGACCCGACTTCAAAGTCTACACCGGCAACGACCTCGCCATCGACATGGTGATCTACGGCAGCGACTACCTGCTCGGCCTCAGCACCTTCGCCCCCGACTTGTTTGCCCAGCGCGACGCCATGTGGGCCGCGGGCGACCCCGGCTTCTACGAACTCAACGACCTGCTGCAATATCTCGGCTTCTTCGCCTTTCGCGCGCCCGTCCCCGCCTACAAACACAGCGCCGCCCAGCTGCTCAAGCTGCGCGGCTGGATCGGCTGCGACGCGCCACATCCCGACGCCGAGCGTCGACCGGAGAGCGATGTGGATGTGCTGCGGGATATTGTCGAGCGAATGACGAAATGGGAAGAATAGAACGCGAATTGGAAAGGTTCGAGAGACAGTTATAATGGCAGAAAAGGTAAAAAAGAAAGTCGCACGCACAGTAGTTGCATATGTCGATCTCTACCACGCAGCGAAATTTTCTGTGGAAAGAGCCGAGAACTCTGATGAACCAGAGTTTTACAATTGTCTTTCCGCATTGCTCTTCTGTGCGTTTTGTCTGGAAAGCTACTTGAATCACATTGGTCGCGCATACTTTGAAAATTGGCAAAAGGATCTAGAGAAACTGTCTCCACACGCCAAGCTTCGCCTAATTGCAGTAGAACGAATGAGAGCAAAGCCCGATTTCTCACGCCGTCCATTTCAATCTTTTAACCAACTGTTTAAATTTCGAAATTCTCTTGTGCATGGGAAGACAGAAACAGTTTCTTACGTAGCAATGTTTGATGACGTTGTTAGCCCGGCAAAAAAGCCGCTGGCGGATTGGGAGAAAATTTGTGATTTGAAACACGCCAAAAGACTGTTTCAAGATATGAAAGAAATCATTCAAGTTTTGCACTCATATACTCCAATCGCATCAAGAAACCCTTTTGGCTACTTTGATGTCATGTCAGAGTCGATTATCTTCGATGATCCGACGCTTATCGATGATACAAGTCCAGAATACTTCGTTTATTAGTCAATTTCCAGAAGTCCCCTCTAATCCATGAAAATCAAACGAATCGCCACCCTGCGCAGCGCCGACCAGCTGCGCGATCACCTTGCCAGCCTCGATATCGACCTCCCCTTCGACGAAACCGTCGACACTGTCGAAGATGCGCCGCTGGCTCAACCTTACACGTACCGCGACCAGACCATCGGCAACCGCTTTGCCGTGCTGCCAATGGAGGGCTGGGACGGCACGCGCGACGGCCACCCGACCGACCTGACGGAGCGGCGCTGGCAGCGCTTTGGCGAGAGCGGCTGCAAGCTGATCTGGGGCGGCGAGGCCGTTGCCGTGCGCCACGACGGGCGGGCCAATCCCAATCAGTTGATGCTGAACGAGGAGACGGTCGGGGCGATTGGGGAGTTGCGCGAAGAGTTGGTCGCCGCGCACGAAGCAAAATTTGGCGGCAGCGACGATCTCTACGTCGGCCTGCAGCTGACGCATTCCGGTCGCTTTGCGCGGCCCAACGACAAAAAGGCGCTGGAGCCGAGCATTCTCTATACGCACCCGCTGCTCAACCCCAAATTTGGCCTGGCCGACGATGCGCCCACCATGAGCGACGACGCCATCCGCACGCTGATCGACGACTTCGTGGAGGCGGCGGTGCTGGCGCAGGGGGCGGGCTACGATTTTGTCGACATCAAGCACTGCCACGGCTACCTGGGCCACGAGTTTCTGAGCGCGGTGGATCGCGCGGGCGACTTTGGCGGCTCGTTCGAAAATCGCACGCGCTTTCTGCGCGAGATTGTCGAGGGCATCCGCAGCGAAGCGCCGGGCCTCGACATTGGCGTTCGGCTCAGCGCCTTTGACTTTGTTCCCTTTCAGCCGGGCGACAACAAAGCGCGCACGGGCGAGCCGGTTGCTTTTTCAGCTAACGGGCGCGGTTACCCTTACGCTTTCGGCGGCGACGGCACGGGCCTGGGCATCAATTTGGACGAGACGCTTCAATTTTTGGACGTGCTGCGCGACCTCGACATCCAGCTCGTCTGCCTGACGGCGGGCAGCCCGTACTACGTGCCGCACATCCAGCGCCCCGCGATTTTCCCGCCCTCGGACGGCTACCAGCCGCCGGAGGATCCGCTGGCGGGCGTGGCGCGCCAGATCAACGTGACGGCGCAGCTCAAGCAGCAGCGGCCCGATTTGGTCTACGTCGGGACGGGCTATTCGTATTTGCAGGAGTGGTTGCCCAACGTGGCGCAGCACGTGGTGCGCACCGGCATGGTTGACTTTGTCGGCTTGGGCCGCATGATCCTCAGCTACCCCGACCTCGCCGCCGACGTAGTTGCCGGTCGCCCTTTGCAGCGCAAGCGCATTTGCCGCACCTTTAGCGACTGCACCACCGCGCCGCGCAACGGCCTAATCTCCGGCTGCTTCCCGCTGGATGCGTTTTACAAGGAGAGGCCGGAATACGAGCAGCTGCAGGCGGTGAAGCAGGGGTGAAGCAGGGGTGAACATCACGAGGAGTGAGCACGCCCTCGTGCGAGCGGCACAGACGGATATTGACTGTCTCTTGGAGTCGATCCGGCACGAGGGCGTGCCTACTCCGCGTTCACCCCATAACCCAAAAAGGAGATTGATGATGACCATATCAGACCGAATTCCAGCACTCTACGAAACAATTTCGCCCTTCATGCGCTTCTTAACCGATTCCGCATGGGCGCGGCATAAGCAATCGGATAAAACGTGTGATTTTGCTTTCGGCAATCCCCACGAAATGCCGCTACCTGGCTACACAAATGCACTGCGAGAGGCTGTTGTGCCTCACGACAAAGATTGGTTTGCTTACAAGCGGAGCGAGGCGAATGCACAGAGAGTGGTCAGTGCAACGCTCTCCAAGCGTTTGGGCCATCGGTTTGAGGCCGAAGATATTTGTATGACCAACGGCGCAGTTGCTGGCCTCTCGCTCACGTTTAACACAATTCTGGAGGGGGGCGATGAGGTTGTTTTTGTTACACCCCACTGGTTTTTATACGAAGGCATAATTATCAACGCCGGAGGCCGAGCCGTAAAGGTCGGTATCAATCACGATACCTTCGATCTAGATTTAGACGCAATTCAAGCCGCGATTTCGCCGCGCACGCGCGCCATCGCTGTCAATTCTCCCCATAATCCAACCGGCAAAATCTATAGCCGAGAGACGTTAATCGCGTTGAGCCAAATGCTAACGGAGGCTAGTGATCAAAACGGTCGCACGATCTATCTCATCTCCGATGAGGCGTATAATCAAATTCTATTTGATGAGAATGAGTTCGTTAGCCCCGCTACAATTTATTCTAGCACCCTGCTCGTCTATACCTACGGTAAGGTTCATCTAACGCCGGGACAGCGCATCGGCTTTATCGCATTGCCGCCTGAAATGCCCGGGCGTGCAGAGATGCGCAGCGCCATTAGTTTAATGCAGATTTTCTGCGGCTGGGCGTTTCCCAATGCGCTGCTGCAACACGCCATAGCGGACCTCGTTGAGTTAACCATTAGTATTGAAAAGCTCCAGGCGCGGCGGGATCTATTCAAACAAGCGCTTGGCGAGATAGGTTATGAAACGAATACGCCGGAAGGAACATTTTATTTGCTGGTTAAGTCACCGCTTGCAGACGACTGGGCCTTTGTCGAGCAGCTGGCCCAGCATGACGTGTTCTGTCTACCGGGTATCTCATTTGGCCTTCCCGGCTATTTTCGGATTTCATTAACGGGAAATGACGAGATGGTCGAACAATCAATACCTGGATTTGCCGCAGCCTTCCACTCACTATCGGAGGAGTCATGAAAGACCGCATTCGAGCCGCCGTGATCGGCACGGGCAACATTGCGCGCGCCCACGGCGAGGCGCTGAAACACGAAGCGGGGCGCGTGGAGCTTGTCGCCGCGGTGGATGTGGAGGCGGAGCGGGCCGCGGCCTTCGGCGAGACCTTTGGCGCAGGGCAGACATACACGGATGTCGACGAAATGCTGGCGGCGGAGCAGCCGCAGGTGGTGCTGATCACGACGCCGCCCGGTTTGCACGCGGAGCTAAGCGTGCGGGCGCTGGAGGCGGGGGCGTGGGTGTTGTGCGAGAAGCCGCTCTGTGCCTCGCTGGCCGAGCTGGATCAGATTGAGGAGGCGGAAGCGCGGACGGGTAACTTTTGCAGCAGCATCTTTCAGTGGCGCTTTGGCGCGGCGGGCCAGCACGTCAAGGGGCTGATCGACGGCGGCGCGCTGGGTAAGCCGCTCGTCGGCACGGCGCTGACGACGTGGTATCGGCCGCCCGCCTACTACGCCGTGCCCTGGCGCGGCAAGTGGGCCACCGAGCTGGGCGGCGTCACCATGGGCCACGGCATCCACGCCATGGATTTTTTGCTCTGGCTGATGGGTGAATGGGCCGAGGTCTCGGCCATGATGGGCACGCTTGACCGCGAGATCGAGGTGGAGGACGTGTCGATGGCGATGGTGCGCTTTCGGAGCGGGGCGCTGGCCAACATTACCAACAGCGTGCTCTCGCCGCGCGAAACCTCCTACGTGCGGCTGGATTTCCAAGCGGCCACGGTGGAGCTGACCCACCTCTACAGCTACGGCAACGACGACTGGCGCTTTACGCCAGTCGAAGGTATGGAGCCAGCAAAAGGAAACGATTCGGCGCTGATGCAGGCCGCGCAGTCGCGTGCTGGCGAGGAATCTGGTCTCGCCGCGCTGCCCGCGGATTGGGCCACGATTCCCAATAGCCACCGCTCCTCGCACGCCGCGCAGATCAGCGCTTTTCTCGACAGCCTGGAACGGGGCGAGCGCCCAGCCGTCAGCGGGCCGGATGTGCGCGGAACGCTTGACTTTCTCGCCAGCCTCTACAAATCGGCCATGACGGGCGAGCGCGTGGCGCGCGGCTCGATTGCGCCGGGCGATCCCTTTTACGAGCGCATGTGCGGCCCGTGTGATGGCTCGTGGCGGGGGTAAAGAATTCGTCCCAACGCAGAGCAGCGTGTTGGGACAAGCCATTACTACTCTTTACCGGCTTCCGCTCCCCGGATGCACCTGAAACGTCATCATCTGCTCGTAGAACATGGGGAGCCAGTAGTCAAATTTCCCAATCGTTGCCCCCTGTGCGGTGATGGTAATCTGTCGCGAATCCTGGTAGAGCACGCGCACCCAGCGCTTGCGCGTGTGGCCTGCTTCGGCAAAGTTATATTTGGCCTCCAGCCCGTACAGCTTGCCCACAGACCAGCGCTCGTATGAGTCGATGTAGCAGTTGGTGAGCCGGTGAATACCCTCGAGAAAGCCCGCCTCCAAATCGTCCATGTCATCGGCGCCGATGTCGAGGCCAAGATTGCGCACGTCGACGGCAAAGAGGGTTGCGTCGTCGTTGGATTTGGGGCCAAAGAGCACGCCCCGGCGTGCATCTTCCCACTCAAAGCGATGCCAGTTGAGGGGGCGGAAGAAGGAAAAATCGTCGCTGCGCTGCCAGGAAAGACCTTTAAACTGCGGACGGGGGGCGGCGGGGGAGCTGGACATGGCTTGCTGCTTTCTGATTGAGCTCTGGTTATCAACTGATTGGGACTTGTCCTATCTTCACCCAATCACCATTTCCTGTCAACCGAGGCATGTTGATCTCAGCGATTTCAAGGCTGAAGATTTCTAGCGCCAACGGACGCAGATTTTCCAGAAACAGGCGCTTGAAAGAAGATGTGCAGCGGCTCTTGTGGATAGATTGCTATCTCGCCCTCACGCCCGGCCCCTTCCTCCATCCTGGGAGAAGGGGTGGGGATGAGGGCCGACTGCACATTCCCTTGGTGTGAGCCTTTAATTTTCTGGGCGATGGGTTGCGGGATGCGGCGGAGCCGTATGGGTAAAGAATTTTAACGCGGAGGCGCGGAGGCGCGGAGGGGTTGTTGGAAAATTCTCGATGCGGCTTCGTTGACTGCCACCGGCGACGAATGAATCCCCCACCTCTTTTGGGAAACGCGCTGAAGCGCGTTGGAACGAGATCGCCCAACGCGTTTGTCTACATCCAGAAGATTTGCTCCCACCATGTCGATTCGTCCCTATCAAGCCTCGGATTCAGAGGCGGTTTCTGCGCTAATCCGCACCACCATCCGCGTCTCCAACGCCGCAGATTACTCGCTGGAAAAACTGCAGCCGCTCATCAACTACTTTACGGCGGCGAAGGTGGAGCAGCTAAATCAGGCGCGCACGTGCCTGGTTGCCGAGCAGAAGGGAAAGCTGGTCGGCACGGCAGCGCTGGACACCCATAAAATCGTCACCTTCTTTGTCCATCCCAACTACCAGGGCGGCGGCGTTGGCTCGGCGCTGCTGGCGGCGCTCGAAGCGACGGCCAAAGCCCAGCAGCAAACGCAGTTAACGGTAGAAGCCAGCCTCACCGGCGTTGACTTCTACGAGCGGCGGGGCTACCGTCGCCGCGGCAACGAGCTGATCGGCACGGCCATCCCGCGGATCCTGATGGATAAGGAGTTGTGCAATGCGACAGATCGACAAAGCTAAGATTTTAACGCCAAGCTGAGGTTGCACCCATATCAGTAGACCGCAACGGGATAGGTACGTTCTCTCGTCGGCCCGTTCGCACGAGGGCGTGCTTACTCCTCGATTGCGGTTTACCAAATCTCTAATCGCCAATCACCTCCTCAGGAGAATCCCATGGCCACCCCCATCAAAATTGCCGTGATCGAGCGGCTGGACGTGCTCGTGGCCTACACCAACATCACCGTGTTGGACGTGCTCAATTCGTGCCTCGGCGGCGAGCTGCTCGGTGATGGGCACATTGCAGCACGCGGGCAGCAAAAGCTGGTCGACTGGACCGCCTACACCAACCAGAGCGGCCACCCGCGCGAGTACAGCAGCCCCACCTATACCCACGTGACGCTTGGGGCGCTAAAAACCCTGGCCGATTTGGTAGAGCACGAGCCGACGCGCCAGCGAGCAAAGGCGATGGCGGCGCGCTTGGCACGCTGGGTCTCGAAGTCGACACGATGCAGTGGCGGCTCTTGCAACGCTGGACCCAAGCGGGCGATTTAGGCCAGCCGATGCTGGAATCAAGCGTGGCGGTGCAGAGCGCGAGCGGCCACGTTGCGCTGGGCGGGCGACGCTTGCGTGGGACGTAGCGGATGAGACAACGGCGCAACCGGCGTGGCGGGTGGCGCTGCCACAGACGGATACGTGGGTGGTCGGCTATACTGGTTTACAGCCGACCACGTTAACGCTGACGACGCCGCGCGGCACGCTAACCGTCCACGAGATGACAGCGGGCACGATTGTGTGGCGTGGTGGCGTGGTGCGCGCGGAGGCGGCAAACAAACCGCTGATTCAACAGACAGGATGATGCAGATGGCCGATTCAACCATTCAGCTCTACGGCGCCTATTGGTGTCCCGACTGCCGCCGCAGCAAGCAGTTTCTGGGCGAGCAGCAGATGGCCTACGAGTGGATCGACATCGAGCAGGATGCCGATGCCGAGCAGTTTGTGATCGAGAAAAACAACGGCAAGCGCATCATCCCCACGATTGTCTTTGAGGACGGCTCGTTCTTGGTGGAGCCGAGCAATGCGGAACTGGCGCAGAAGCTGGGGCTAAAGACGACGGCGCAGTACGACTTTTACGAGACCGTGATTATTGGCGGCGGGCCAGCGGGGTTGACGGCGGCCATTTATCTGGCGCGCGAGGGCATTAAAACGCTGGTGATCGAGCGCTCAGCCCCCGGTGGACAGGCGGCGATCACCGAAAAGCTGGACAATCTGCCCGGCTTTCCGGAGGGCATCAGCGGACGCGAATTTGGCGAGCGGCTCAAGCGACAGGCCGAGCGCTTTGGCGTGGAGCTGCTGCAGGCGCAGGAGGTGGAGCGCGTCGCGCAGCGCGACAACTACCACGTGGTGCAGACGAGCGACGGCAGCGAATACTGCGGCCGCGCGCTGCTTGTCGCCACGGGCAGCCGCTACCGGCGGCTCGGCGTGCCGGGCGAGGAGGACTACATCGGCGCGGGCGTCCACTTCTGCGCGACGTGTGACGGGCCGTTCTACAAGGGCAAGCACGTAGCCGTGGTCGGCGGCGGCAACAGCGCGGCGGAAGAAAGTTTGCAGTTGACGAAGTTCGCGGATCGGGTTACGATCTTTGTGCGCGGCGGCGCGTTCAAGGCCAGCCCCGTGATCCAGGAGAGCGTGCTCAACGACCCGAAGATCAACGTGGTCTGGCACACGGAGGTCGAAGCGTTTGAGGGCAGCGACAGCAAACTCCAGCGCATTCAGCTTTGTCAAAACGAGACGGGCGAAGCGAGCGAGATGGAAGTTGACGGCGCGTTTATCTTCATCGGCCTCGACCCCAACGTCTCGTTCCTGCACAAAGAGACCCGCGTTCAATTAAGCCAGTATGGCTTTATCATCACGGGCCACGATCTGCTGCACGAGGGCACGCTGCACAACCGCCGTCCGCCCGGCTTTACGGGCCGCGACCCGCTGCTGCTCGAATCGAGCGTGGCCGGCCTCTTTGCCGCGGGGGACGTGCGGCTGGGCAGCACCAAGCAGGTCGCCAGCTCGGCGGGCGAGGGCGCGACGGCAGCGCTGCTGATTCGGGAGTATTTGAAGACGGTGTAGGGGAAGCTGTCAACGGATTTCCAGAGCGAATTGGACGAATTGAAAAGCGGCACGCGCATAAATCCGTTCAATCCGTTAGCAGCTTTACAGAAATTATGACAGCTATTCGACAGCACAGAACGCAATTTAGCGAGGAAGAGTATCTCTATCTCGAAGAGCGCAGCGAGACGCGCAACGAATTTTTCAACGGCGCAATTTTTGCCACGGCGGGTGGTTCGTTTAACCACAGCACAATCGGTGGCAACGTGCTTACCACGCTGACAACGCGGCTGCGCGGCTCATCCTATCGTCCATTTAACAACGATTTACGGATTTATGTTTTGCAAAATGGTCTGTACACTTATCCTGATGCATCTGTTATTTGTGGCAAACCAGAACTGTTGCCTGGCCGCGAGGATACCGTTACCAATCCAACGCTGATTGTTGAAGTACTATCGCCTTCGACAATGGACTACGACCTCGGTGCGAAGTTTGAACTGTATAGCAATCTGTCTTCGCTTCGGGAATACGTTTTGGTTTGGCAAGATGAAACCCGCGTTCACACGTATGTGAGGCAGACGATGGGTCAGTGGCTCCTTTCTAAATTTATTGGCGAAGCCGCCGTGGTCTTGCTCCCCTCGCTCGATCTCGAAATCCCCATTAGCGAGCTCTACGAAAACGTGGACTGGTTCGAGCAGTAATTAACAAATACGCAAACGAAAGAAGCTTCCCATGAGCAACCACCAAATTCGCGTCGGCATTGCGGGCTTGGGACGCAGCGGCTGGAACATCCACGCCAAGCTGCTCGAACCGCTGGCGGACCACTACCAGATCGTCGCCGTCGCCGATGCGGACGAGGCTCGCCAGCAGGAGGCCAGCGAACGCTTCGGCTGCGAGATGTACGACGACTACGACAGCCTGCTGGCCGACGACAACGTTGAGCTCGTCGTGATGGCGCTGCCCAACTTCCTCCACGCAGGCCTTTCGCTGCAGGCGCTGAGCGCGGGCAAACACGTCGTCTGCGAGAAGCCGATGGCGACTTCGCTGGCGGACGCCGACCGCATGGTCAAGGCCGCCAGCCAATCCAACTGCGTGCTCGCGCCCTTTCACAATCGCCGCTACAACCCGGACTTTCAGAAAATTCAGGCGATCATCGCCTCGGGCATGCTGGGGCGGGTCGTGCTGATCAACATCACCGAATCCAAATTTTCGCGGCGCTGGGATTGGCAAACGCTCAAGCGCTTTGGCGGGGGCACGCTCAACAACAACGCCGCCCACCACCTGGATATGGGCCTCCAGCTCTTTGGCGACGGCTACCCGGAGGAAGTCTTTGCCAGCCTGGACACCGCCCTCACGCTCGGCGACGCCGACGACCACGTCAAGCTCGTTTTCGCGGGCGAGGGCCATCCCACCGTCGACATCGAGCTGAGCAGCGCGCGTGCCTTTCCCGTGGAGACGTGGAACATTGCGGGCACGCGCGGCGGTCTCAGCGGCTCCACCAAGGAATTGCGTTGGAAGTGGATCGACATGGACAAGCAGCTGCCGCGCACGCTCACCACCGAGCCGATGCCGGACCGCTCGTACAACCGCGACGACTTGGCGTGGGAAGAAGATTCGTGGCGGGTCGAGGATGACGATGGCCCCGGCTACGCCGGCTTTTACCTCGACCTCTACGAGACCATCCGCAACGGCGCGCCCCAGGTAATCACGCCGGAGAGCGCCCGCCGCGTGATTTGGCTGCAGGAACGGGCGCACGAGCTGTCGCCGGTGTAGAACGTGAGTATTTTATGCGTGAATACTTAAGAGATCGGATGGCAACGCCCATTCGCCCTGTCAACCCCACATCAAATACCCACGTATCACGAATTACGAATCACCTATCAGGAGAATCCCCATGACCGACCTCTACCCCCTCGCCTTCAGCACGCTTGGCTGCCCGGATTGGACGATTGAGCGGGCGGCGGAGCAGGCCGTGGCCGATGGCTACCGGGGCCTCGAAGTGCGCCTGCTCGATGGTGATGTGATCCGCCCCGAGATCATGCCCGCGGAGCGTGCGCGTCTGCGCAAGGTAATTGACGAGCAGAACGTGCAGATCATCGGGCTCGGTGCGTCGACGCGCTTCTCGTCGCCGAACCCGGACGAGCGTCGTAAAAACTTTGATGATTTACAGAATTATTTGGCGTTGGCCAATGATTTGGGCGTGCCGATGGTGCGTTCGTTTGGTGGCAAAGTTCACGAGGGCGCAACCTTTGCCCAAACGGCGGAGTGGCTGGCCGAGAATTTTGCGCGCGCCATGCCCGTAGCCAACCAGTACGGCGTCACGATTCTCCTGGAGACGCACGACGCCTTCTGTCTCGGCGCGGATGTGGCGCGCGTGACCAGCCAAGTCGACGACCCACATTTCGCCGTGGTCTGGGACATTTTGCACCCGCTGCGCTTTGGTGAATCGATCGAGGAGACGTGGCAACACATCGGCGACCGCATCGCCCACGTGCACATCAAGGACGCACGGCGCCCAGCCGATCCCAATGAGACCAACTGGCCGCTCGTGCTGCTTGGCGAGGGCGATGTGCCCGTGCCGGAGGTGTTGGCCCTGCTGCAGCGCGAGGGCTACGACGGCTGGCTGTCGGTGGAGTGGGAGAAGAAGTGGCATCCGGAGCTGGCGGAGCCGGAGGTCGCGCTGCCGCAGCACGCGCAGAAACTGCGCGAGTGGTTTGGGAAAATGTAAAGCGAAGCGCTGTTTCGCGCCTTGCTGCGTGCTTTGTACCAGCCGGATTTTGGTGCGCAACCATTCGTTGATCAGCACCTGCACGTCGATGTTTGGGGTAACTTATCTCAAAGGAGAAGTACCCGTATGCAGCAAGACCGATCCCACCCCTCAATCCCCTCCCCCGCGGGGAGCGGGCTTCCGAGACTTCGTTAACAATGAATCGACGTTAGGAGATGGGGTCGAATACCCACTCCACGCCGGTACGCCCCCCAAACTGAAATACATCCCCCCCATTTTCGCCGTTTGACAAATAAAAGGAGATTGTTTACAGTTAAGCCAACCACCGTCGTAAACTAAATACCCGACCGTCGCTCCATATCCCTTTATCGAAAATCCAGTGCTCCCCGCTGGGGTTTCAAACCGTCTAGCTTTTGTACAACCAAATAAGCCACTGCGTTTTCTGCCGCCCTATCCTCAACCAAAGGAGAACTTGCCGTAAGTCACCTTTGCGCCGCAAGGTGACCTCAACGGCCTGCCTACCAAGCTGTTGAATTTCATGCTTGCTTTGAATTCGACAGGTTGGCGGGTTACGTGGAGATCGTCACACGGCGGAGCATATGTGACGCAGACCGTTGCCGAGCGCAGCGCACTCGACTGGCTTGGTCCGTAAAATTGTTTCCCCGCCACGCCCGCTGTTTCGACAGCTCCGTGGCTTCTCAAACCGTTTTGTTTCACCCAAGGAGACCCTCTATGCAGAACCGTTTTTGGAATTCCCGCTTCCGCTGGCCCACGCGCCTGCTAACTGCCGTGCTGGCGGTTGGCCTGCTCGCGGCCTGTGCGGGCGGCGCCGAGCCGATTGACCTCGGCACGACCACCGACGACGCGGCTCCCAGCGCCGAAGAGGTGACCGACGTTGACAGCAGCGGCGCCGAGGCCGACCTGAGTCAACTGGAAGCGCCCGTGCTGGCCGAGCGCGTGGCCTCCGGCGACTTGCCGCCGCTCGAAGAGCGCCTGCCCACCACCCCGGCCATCGTCGAGCCGGTGGAGAGCCTGGGTCAGTACGGCGGCACGTGGACGAGCGCCCTCGTCGGCGGCCAGGATACGGCTTGGCTGCGCCGCACCATTGTTTACGAGCACCTCGTACGCTGGACGCCCGATTGGTCTGGCGTTGAACCCAACATTGCTGAATCCTTCGAGGCCAACGACGAAGCCACGGAATTCACCTTTTACCTACGCGAAGGCATGAAGTGGTCCGATGGCGACGACTTCACCGCCGACGATATCGTCTTCTGGAACCAGGACATTCTGCTTAACGAAGAGTATCGGGCCGTTCACCCAATTGGCAACTGGCTGCTGGGCGGCGATGGCGAGCCACCGGTCGTCGAGAAGATTGACGACACCACCGTGGTTTTCCGCTTCTCCGCGCCGAATGGGCTTTTTCTGCAAAATTTGGCAACACCAGATGGATGGACGCCCACGCGCTATCCCACGCACTACTGCACGCAGTTTCACCCCGATTACAACACCGAGAATCTGGACGAGCTGATTGCGGAGAACGATGCCAACGATTGGGTCAATCTGATGGAGCTCAAGTGTGATGGCGTGGTGGGCACTCCTTATGATGCGCTCTTCCAAAACCCTGAGCTACCCATGCTCTTTGCCTGGGACATTACCACCGGCTACGGCGACGGCACACAGGTTGTCGGCGAGCGCAATCCCTACTACTGGAAGACCGACCCCGAAGGTCGTCAACTTCCCTACATTGACCGCGTTGTCTACAACATCTTGGAAGATAACGAGGTGCTGCTGCTCAACGTGCTGAACGGCGAGATCGACATGTCGAGCCGCCACTTCAACACCAACGACAACAAGGCTGTGCTCACTGACAACATGGAGCAGGGCGATTTCGATTTTTTCGAGACCGTAAGTGGTGGTGGCACGCAGGGTTTTATGTTTAACCTGACCCACCAAGACCCGCGCATGCGCGAAATCTTCCAGAACAAGAATTTCCGCATCGCCATGTCCGAGTGCATCAACCGTCAGGAAATTATTGATCTGCTCTTTATCGGTCAGGGCGAGCCGATGCAGAGCGCCGTCGGTAAAGAAGTGGCGGATCTGTACGATGAAGAGATGTACACCATGTATACCGAATTCGATCCGGAGGGTGCGCAGCAGATTCTGGAAGAGGAAGGCTTTACCATGGGTGATGATGGCTTCTACCTCGCGCCCGACGGCGAGCCCCTCAACTTTGAGGTGCAGACGACCGATTCCTTCGGCCACAGCGATCGCGCCGAGATTGTGGTGCAGCAGTGGCAATCTTGCGGTGTCGACGCGCGTCTGAAGGTCTACGACCGCTCGCTGCTCTACACGCGCAAGGATAGCAACGAGCACGATGTGCACGTGTGGGGCTCCGGCGCTGGCGCGGAGGTCTTTATTGACCCGCGAAGCTTGTTTCCCTTTAGCGATGAATCCGCCTTTGCGCGCGCTTGGGAGGAATGGTACAACAATCCCAGCGGCGAAGGCTCGCTGACGCCGCCGGAGGAGCCGCCCGCGGAGGTGCAGCGCCAGATGGAGCTCTACGACCAGATCAAGGCCACGGGTGATTACGAGACGCAGCTGGAACTGATGCGCGAAATCATCGAGATCGCTAAGGATCAGTTCTATGTGATTGGCCTCTCCTCAGAGCCGCCCGGCTATGGCATCGTCAAGAACGACTTCCGCAACGTCCCCGAATCCATGCCCGGCTCGTGGCAATACCCCACGCCCGCGCCGACGCATCCGGAGCAGTATTGGATTGAGCAGTAGAAGATGACGGGGGACGCAACGATAGGGGGACGCGGCGATAGGGGGACGCGGTGAAGTCAAGAATCCCCGCGTCTCTCCGTCCCCGCGTCTCCCCGTCCCCGCGTCTCCCCGTCCCCGCGTCCCTTGTCTCTTTGCTTTCCGTTCTAAAGGAGAACACATGCTGGGTTTCATCGTCCGCCGCACGCTGTACATGATTCCGACGCTGATCGCCATCTCGCTGGTGGCGTTTATCATTATTCAGCTGCCCCCCGGTGATTACCTGACCACCATGGTCGCCTCGCTGGCGTCGCAGGGCGAGGATGTGGACCCGGCGGCCCTGCAGGCGCTGCAGCAGCGCTACGGGCTGGGGCAGCCGATCTACGTCCAGTATTGGAAGTGGATCTCGGGCATCGTCCTCCGCGGCGATTTTGGACAATCCTTCGCCTGGAACATGCCCGTCTCCAGCCTGATCTGGGGTCGGCTGATGCTGACGCTGATCATCTCGGTGACGAGCCTGCTCTTTGTGTGGGCCGTGGCCTTTCCCACCGGCATCTACTCCGCCGTCAAGCAGTATTCCATCGGCGATTATTTCGCCACCTTCTTTGGCTTTATCGGCCTGGCAACGCCCAACTTCCTCCTGGCGCTGATCCTGATGTGGATTTCCTTTCGCTACTTTAACCAGAGCGTGGGTGGCCTCTTCTCGCCAGAGTATCAGCAGGCGCCGTGGAGCTGGGGCAAGGTGGTCGATCTCTTTGCCCACATGTGGATTCCCGTGATCATCATCGGCACGGCGGGCACGGCGGGGCTGATCCGCATTATGCGCGCCAACCTGCTCGACGAGCTGCACAAGCCCTACGTCACCACCGCGCGCGCCAAGGGACTGCCCGAGTGGAAAGTCATCCTCAAATACCCGGTGCGCATTGCGCTCAACCCCTTTGTGAGCACGGTGGGCTGGGTGCTGCCCAGCCTCATCTCCGGCGCAACGATTGTCGCCATCGTGCTGAGCCTGCCCACGGCTGGCCCGCTGCTGCTGCGCGCGCTCCTCTCGCAGGATATGTACCTCGCCGCCAGCTTTATTCTCATTTTGAGCGTGCTGACCGTGATCGGCACGCTGATTTCGGATTTACTGCTGGCGTGGCTGGATCCGCGCATTCGGCTGGAATAACAATGCGTGTATTGGAGTAGAATCAACGTAGAGATACAATTTAACGCGGAGGCGCGGAGGCGCAAGGGGGAAGCTTCGCAGACTGCTTTGGTGGCATGAGGATAGTCACTGCTGGATAGATTGTCTGTTGACCCCCTCCCAGCCTCCCCCAGCTTGGGGGAGGAGCTGATGCTTCGTCTGTCCAGTCGCGGCTCCCTCCCCAGTTTGGGGAGGGCTGGGGTGGGGTTCGTACATATTCTATCCAACCAAATTTATCTTTTCGCGCTTCACTTGACAGAGAGTTGGTTGATAATTCCCAACACCCAAAAACAATGTCTCCTCCCAGCAACAGACCCAACGAATCAACATCTTCGCGCCTTTGCGTCTCCGCGTTAAATTTTCAATTTCCAAGGATTGTTAAATGGCTACCGACGTTCGACCCATTACCCAGCCGATGTCGCCGCAGGAGGCCGCTGCGCCCACCGGGCCTGTAGAAACGGAGGGCGGCATTTCCGTTGCCTCGCAGTGGCAGCTAATGTGGTGGAAATTCCGCAAACACAAGCTGGCCATGCTCGGCGCCATCGTCACCATCTTGATCTACCTGATTGCGATCTTTGCCGAGTTTCTCTCGCCCTTTGTGCCCGGCGCCGTCAGCGTCAACCACACCTATGCGCCGCCGCAGCCGCTGCACCTCTTTGAGGAGACGGCGGAAGGTCGCGTCTTCAACCCCTACGTCAACGGCTACAAAGTCGAGATCGATCAGGAGGCGCTGCGCCGCACCTTTGTGGTGGACGAGGAATCCAAAATCTACGTCGAGTTGTTTACGCGCGGCACGCCCTACAAGCTGTGGGGCCTCTTTGAGACGGACCTGCACCTGATTGGCCCGGCGGAGGACGACGCCACGCGCACCCACATCACCACGCCCATGTATCTGCTGGGCGCGGATCGGCTGGGGCGCGACTTGCTCAGCAGCTTTATCTACGGCACGCGCATCTCGCTCTCAATTGGGCTGGTCGGCGTCTTTATCAGCTTGCTGCTGGGCATTGGCCTGGGCGGCATCTCCGGCTTCTACGGCGGCGTGGTGGACAACATGATCCAGCGCGTGATCGAGTTTGTGCGCTCAATTCCCGAAATCCCGCTCTGGCTGGGCCTGGCCGCCGCGCTGCCCTCGGAGTGGACGACGCTGCAAATCTACTTTGCCATCACCATTCTGCTGGCGCTGCTCAGCTGGACGGGGCTGGCGCGCGTTGTGCGCGGTCGCTTCCTTTCCATGCGCACCGAGGATTTTGTACTGGCCGCGCGGCTGGATGGCTCGCCCCAGATGCGCACGATCTGGAAGCACATGGTTCCCTCCTTCTTCAGCCACATCATCGCTTCGCTCACCCTCTCGATTCCCGGCATTATTTTGGCCGAGACGGCGCTCAGCTTTCTCGGTCTCGGCCTGCGCCGCCCCGTCGTCAGCTGGGGCGTGCTGCTGCAGGAGGCGCAAAACGTCAGCACCGTGGCGCTCTATCCCTGGCTCCTGCTCCCCGCCATCGGCGTCATCGTCACCGTGCTCGCCTTTAATTTCCTAGGCGATGGGTTGCGGGATGCGGCGGATCCGTATAATTAAGAGTTTTAACGCAGAGGGCGCGGAGAGCGCAGAGGGAAGAGCGAAGAGGAGTTGAATGAGGTTTCACATCGCATCATCGGGGCGGCAATGGCGGTTCACAGCGCGTTGGGGCCGGGACTGTTGGAATCTGCTTATCACGCCTGTTTGGTATACGAGATGAAGCAGCGGGGCCTCAAATTTGAGACGGAGATGAAGCTGCCTGTCACTTATGGCAGCGTAGAGCTTGAGTGCGGCTATCGGCTAGACCTGTTTGTTGAAGAGGCTGTCATTGTCGAACTCAAATCCGTAGCCAAAGTATTGCCGATCCACGAAGCCCAACTCTTATCCTACTTAAGATTGGCGGATTGTCGACTTGGTTTACTCATCAATTTCAACGTCCTTCGATTAAAAAACGGCCTCACCCGCGTTGTCAACGGTCTTTGATTTTCTTCCAACTCTTTCTCTCTTAACTCTCTGCGTTCTCTGCGCCCTCCGCGTTGAAAAATTCCGAAAGCATTCATTCATGCCATCAAACGACCTCCTCCTCCAAGTCAAAAATCTCAAGACCCACTTCTTTCTCGACGAGGGCACTGTCCAGGCCGTGGACGGCGTCGATTTCGACGTGTACCGCAACAAGACGCTCTGCATCGTGGGCGAATCGGGCTGCGGCAAGAGCGTAACGGCGCGCTCGATTTTGCAGATCGTCGACACGCCCGGCCGCATCGTCGAGGGCGAGGTGAATTTTCACCGGCGCACCGGCAGTAATGGCAGCACCAGCGATGAAATCATCGATCTCGCGCAGCTCCACCCGCGCAGCCGCGCCATCCGCGACATCCGCGGCAAGGACATCTCGATGATCTTTCAGGAGCCGATGACGTCGCTCAGCCCCATCCACACCGTGGGCAACCAGATCATGGAATCGATTTTGCTTCACCTGGGCACCTCCAAGCAGGAGGCTCGCGAGCGCGCCATCGAGCTTCTGCGGCGCGTCGGCCTGCCCAAGCCGGAGGATCGCGTGGACAACTATCCCTTCCAGCTCTCCGGCGGCATGAGGCAGCGCGTGATGATCGCCATGGCGCTGGCCTGCAACCCCTCGCTGCTCATTGCCGACGAACCGACGACGGCGGTCGACGTGACGACGCAGGCACAAATTTTGGAGCTGCTGTTGGAGCTTCAGGAGGAGTTTGGCATGGCAATCATGCTCATCACCCACGATCTGGGCGTGGTGGCGGAGATGGCGGACGACGTGGTGGTGATGTACCTGGGCCGCATTGCCGAGCGCGGCGATGTCGACACCATTTTTCACGACCCGCAGCACCCCTACACCCAGGCGCTGCTGCGCTCGATCCCGCAGCTGGGCACGGGCAAGCGCGAACGGTTGGAGACCATCCGCGGCCTGATCCCCGATCCCTACAGCCACCCATCCGGCTGCCTCTTCCACACCCGCTGCGACGAATTCATGCCCGGCAAATGCGACCGCATCGTGCCCACCCGCGTCGATCTACCCAACGGCAGCGACGTGCGCTGCCTGCTGTATGGCGGTGAAGGGGTGGCGGCGGAGCGGGAGTTGGCGGTCGGGTAATCTGTCATTCCCCTGCCTTCGCAGGGGCAGGCTCTGCGCAGGCAGGAATCCATGCATCACCCACCTGCTATCATTGCATATTGCCCATGACGCATGATGAAAACCTACTACGTCTACATCTTGGCGACCCACCGCAACGGCACACTTTATACTGGCGTAACTAGTGATTTAGTCCGCCGTGTATATCAACATAAACAGAGCCTGGTCGCGGGGTTCACTAAGAAGTACGGCGTCCATCGACTGGTTTACTACGAATCGACCAATGACGTTTCGGCGGCAATTAGACGGGAAAAGCAACTTAAGAAGTGGAAGCGGGCTTGGAAAATTCGCTTGATCGAGGAGCGGAATCCGAGTTGGGAGGATTTACCTGTTGAATAGGATGATTGAATCGTCTTGTGTTTGTCTATCTAGCTTCGTTAATTTTGCATGGATTCCTGCCTTCGCAGGAATGACAAAGGAGCAAACCTCATGTTAACTCAATCCCAAAAGCGCGAATTCGCCGAGGAAGGCTACCTCAAAATCTCCGGCGTGATTCCCCACATCATGATCGAGCGGGCGCGGCACGCCGTGCTCCACTCCATTGGCCACGTTGGCCTTGGCGGCGAGGATTTGGCGAACAACCGCTCGGCCTTCTTCTGCGCCGAGCTGCTGGATGCGCCGGTAATTCTCGATCTCTACAACAAGACGCCCGTGATCCCCATTGCTGAATCGCTGATGGGCGAGGGCAACGTGCAGCCGGTGGTCAAGGCCAAGCCCTACCCGCGCTTCCCGCTGCCGCTGGGCGAGGAAGCGCCCGCGCCGCGCGGCCATATGGACGGCATCGGCAGCGGCGGCAACGGCATGGCGAAAGGCGTCTACCGGCGCGGCTTCACCGCCTTTGCCGTGATCTATCTGGCCGATGTGCTGCGACCCAACGCGGGCAACTTTACCGTGTGGCCCAAATCGCACCGCACGCTGGAGAACTACTTTCAGCAAAATGGATACGAAGTGCTGGCCAACGGGATGCCGCGCGTCGACTTTCCGGAAGCGCCGATCATGCTGACGGCTAAAGCGGGCGACTTGATCCTGGCGCACCATCAGCTTTTCCACACCGGCGGCCCCAATTCGTCGCCGGACGTGCGCCTTGCCGTCATCACGCGGCTGGTTCACAAAGACCTTTCCGGCCACGAATACGACGCCTATACCAACATCTGGCGCGAGTGGCCCGGCGTTCAGCCGCTGGTCAACGAGACAAATGGAACGGGCGTTCACAGAGAACAGGTTACAAGCTAAGATGTCTTCATCTTCTACGACTCAGCGCGTCACCAACGGCACGCCACCCGCCAATATGGCGGCGGACGTCATCTTAGACGTGCGCGATTTGCAGATGTGGTTTCCCATCCAAAAGGGCTTTCTGCGCCGCACCGTCGGTCACGTCAAGGCCGTGGACGGCATCGACTTTGCCGTGCGGAGAGGTGAGACGCTGGGGCTGGTCGGCGAATCGGGCTGCGGCAAGACGACGGCCGGTCGCTGCATCCTGCGCGCCTACAACCCAACGGGCGGGCAGATTCTCTACCGCGACAAACGGGGCGAGGTGGTCGATCTGGCGCCGCTCGCTGAGAGCGCGCTCAAGCCCTATCGCCAGCAGATTCGCATGGTCTTCCAGGATCCGCACGCCTCGCTCAACCCGCGCATGCCCGTGCTGGACATTGTGGGCGATCCGCTCAAGATCAACAAGGTGGCGTCGGGGAAAGCACTGGAGGATCGCGTGGCCGAGCTGCTGCGCAAAGTGGGGCTGCGGCCCGAACACATGCGCCGCTACCCCCACTCGTTCAGCGGCGGCCAGCGACAGCGCATCGGCATCGCCCGCGCGCTCGCGCTCGACCCGCGCCTGATCGTCGCCGATGAAGCCGTCTCGGCGCTGGACGTTTCGGTGCGCGCCCAAATTCTCAACCTGATGCAGGATTTGCAGGCAGAATTTCAGCTCACCTACCTTTTCGTCTCGCACGACCTCAGCGTCATCGAGTATTTGTGCAACCGCGTGGTGGTGATGTACGTGGGCAACATTGTGGAGGTGGCAAAGACGGAGGAGCTCTTTGGCAACCCGCAGCACCCCTACACCGAAGCGCTGCTCTCCGCCGTACCCAAGCCCGATCCGCGGCTGCGCGAGCACAAATCGCGCATTGTGCTCGAAGGCGAAGTCGCCGATCCGGCCAATCCGCCCAGCGGCTGCTACTTCCACCCCCGCTGCCGCTACAGCGACGGCGAGCGCTGCGTGAACGAACGGCCCCGGCTGCGCAAGGTCGGCGACGATCACCAGGTGGCGTGTCACTATGCGGAAGAGCTGGAGCTCAAGGGCGTGCGCGCGCCGGGCGTGGTCGGGTAGCGCATCGGGTATAACCAAAAGACAATTCGTCGAGCAGGAAATTTAACGCAAAGGCGCAAAGACGCGAGGGAGAATCGGAAAAGGCGTTGCGATTGGATGAGGGCTTTGTCAATGCGTTGATGATGCCGCTAACCCAACCAACTCCGTTTACGAGACACCTCTTTGCACCCTTGCGCCTTTGCGTTAAAAACTTTGCCTTTCAATCCGTTAGGAGTTCCATGTCCGAACAAGTTACCCACTACGCCGTTAATGACGACGTGCGCCTGCTGGCGCTGCACTCACCGCGCATCAACGAGACCTTTAAGGGGGTGCTGCGCGACAATCACGAAGAGATGCGGCTGGGCGCGCTGGTGCGGCGCTCGGAAAAGTTTGCGGGCCCGCTGATCAAGGAATTGCGCGAGCGCTGGGACGAGCGGCGCGACGACGATCCGGCCAAGCTCGCCTTCTGTCTCGGCACGCTTACCCACCGCGCCACCGACCGCGTGATGAAGCCCATCTTCGTCTCGCAAATTAAGGGCAGCGAGCACGATCGGCTCGCCATCTCCATTGCCCACGACATTTTCCTGTTCAACAAGATCTACGGCAGCGGCCAAGATTCTCCCTTCGCGGAGCAGCAGTTCACGGAGACGTTGAGCTTCCCCCAAACGCCCGATTTGGATTGGAAAACGGTCGAGATGATTTTCCAAACCATGTTCCAGCGCGCCATGCTCGGCTCGCACACGCTCAAGCCGGACGACGCGCGCCCGGACGAGTGGCTCAGCGACCTCTTTAGCGCCGTGCAAAATATGCGCGTCGACCTGCGGCGCTACTATTCAACACTGACCGATCCCGACCCCGACATCCTCGAACGCGCGTTGGATCAGGTAAAGTTCTACAGCGAGGATGACGCCATCGTCGCCCTGGCGCGCGATCTGCGGGCGGGCGGCAGCGTGAACGGTGACGAAGAATTCCTGCGCCGCAGCTATCTCCACGACCGGCCCAGCCTCTACGCACGGGCGCTGTCGATGGCCTACGGCTACGTCCAGGTCGCCAGCGAATTTTGGCTGGGCGAAGTGCGCGAAGATTTGTTTCAGGACGCGATTACGCGGTAGACAACCATGCAAAACCAGTCAACTCGGCAGGGAACGTCGCTCGTGCTGCGCTACGTGGCGTGCTACGCGCTGTGGCTGGTGCTGGCCGCGCTGTCGCTGTGGCTGATGCTGCAGCTGCGCATCAACCTCATCGACGCCGTCGTCTTTTTTGACTGGGGCCCTTGGGTGCTGGGCGCGCTGGACAAGTTTGGCATTTTGCTGCTGGGGCTGGGCTGGCTGGTTTTCGTGCTCTTTGCCGAGCACTATTTGCGCGCGGGCGTCGAGCAGCAGCGGCTCTTTCCGCGCACGGCGCGCGTTGCCGTTTGGGTAGTGGGCGCGCTGGCGCTTTCTTATGGATTGCAGCTGTTAATGGTGAGGCTGTGAATCCGTTTCATCCATTTAATCTGCTCCCCAAATTTGTTGAGTGCTTTTCTGCCACAATCCCCAGATCAGTATAGACTACCCACAACGCACGAGCCGTAATCGATTGCCAAGCAGTGCTGACCTCTCAATAAGGAATCCCAAATGACACCAACCCAATCTTTCGCCGTCGACACCGACCAGGGCGGCGACTACCCGGAATGGCTCTACAGCTACGCGACGGTCCAGCAGGAGGGCGTCGCTGGGCTGGACGAAGTGACCGACGCGGACGTTGCCCGCTTTCACGAGCAGGGCTATCTGCTCATCCGCAACGCCTTTACGCAGGAGGAAGTCGCCGACGGACTGCAGGGGCTGCTCGACTTGATTGCGGGCAAGCGGACAGACTTTACCGGCCTCCAGTTCGAGAGCGCCGTCGCCGACCGCATCGACGAGCTGTCGCTGGCGGAACGGCAGGACGCGGTGCGCAAGCTGATGTGGTTTGTCAGCTACGACGAGCGACTCAAGGCGCTGGCGGCTCACCCCAAGCTGCTTGCGGTGCTGCGCCGGATCATCGGCAGCGACGACTTAACCATGTTTCAGGACATGGGGCTAATCAAGCCGCCGCGCATCGGGCGCGAAAAGCCGTGGCACCAGGACATGGCCTACTTTAACGTGCCCATTGACACGGTGGTCGCGGGCGTTTGGCTCGCCTTTGATCCGGTGGATGTCGACAACGGCTGTATGATGATGCAGCCGGGCAGCCATCGCCAGGGGCCACACGTCCACTTTCGCCGCCGCGACTGGCAAATCTGCGATGCGGAGGTGGCGCGCGACGCCGCCGTCGCCATCCCCATGGAGCCGGGGGACGCGCTGATCTTCCACGGCTTAATTCACCACGGTACGCCCGCCAACCGCACGGATCGCCGCCGCCGCGCCGTTCAATATCACTACCGCCCCGCCGCCACGGAAGATGTGGGTCAGGCCTACCGCCTCTCCTTCTTTGGCAGCGAAGGCAAAGATGTGGAGTGTTAACCAGATGACTCAAAAGCTGATTGACCTCACCCGCACCATCGAGCCGACCGGCCCCGACGCCGCCCGCAAATTTGTCGTCCACATCCACGATGCGCTTCACGAAGCCCCCGGTAAGGAACGCCCCGAAGGCGAATGGTACGTGATGTCCGACGTGGAGATGATGAACCACGTGGGCACGCATATCGAGACGCCCTTTCACTGTCTCAAAGAGGGTGCGGATCTGTCGCAGCTCACGCTCGACCAGCTGGTCGGCGAGGCGGTGATTCTCGATTTAAGCCAGGCCGAAGCCCAAGGCGGCGTTGCGCTCGACCAAGTACGGGCGGCGGCGCAGCGAGCTGGCGGCATTCGCGCAGGCGATATCGTCTTCGGCAGGATGGGGCCGACGCGCTACTTCTCAACCGAGGGGCTGCGCTGGATTGTCGAGCAGGGCATCAAGCTCATGGGCGTCGATTCCGGCGGCGTCGAGCTGGCCCACGACGAAACGCACGCCAACGTCAACCACCTGCTGCTCTTCCGCAACAACATTCCGCTAATCGAGAACCTGACCAATCTCGACCAGCTTTCGCAGAGCCGCGTGCAGGTTTATGCCCTGCCCGTGCCCGTGAAGGGGCTGGACGCAATTCCGCTGCGGGTGGTGGCGGTGGAATCGTAGGGAGAATTATCATGCAAATTTACACCGAACCCGCACGGGACGTACCGCTCGTTGAACACGCAGTTGTCGTTTGCGGCGGTGGCCCGGCAGGCGTGGCGGCGGCGCTGGCCGCGGCGCGTGCCGGTGCCAGAACGCAGCTGCTCGAAGCACACGGCTCCCTGGGCGGCGTGTGGACATCCGGCTCGCTGAGCTGGATCATCGAC
This sequence comes from Caldilineaceae bacterium, assembly GCA_965213535.1. GTDB lineage: Bacteria > Chloroflexota > Anaerolineae > Caldilineales > Caldilineaceae > JBCCFC01. Next base: position 1,313,330 of record OZ243888.1, on the reverse strand, counting down.
CCGGCCAACAAGCCGGGCATCATGGCGGAGATTACGGCCGAGCTGGATCGTCGGGGGGCGCGTCAGCTGCGCGGCCCCCACACCGAAAATTACGCTTACGACGTGGAGGAGATGAAGCTGCTGCTGGAGGAGCTCTGCCTGGAGGCGGGCGTCGAGATTCAGCTGCACACGCGCGTAGTCGCCGCCGCGCGTGATTCCGAGAATCGATTGAGCGTGGTGCTCACCGAGTCAAAATCGGGGCGCGAGGCGTGGGCCGCCCGCTGTTTCGTCGATGCGACGGGCGATGGCGATTTGGCGGCGCAGGCAGGCTGCGGCTTTGACATGGGCCACCCCGACACCGGTGCGGTGCAGCCGATGACGCTGATCGCGCTGTTGGGCGGTATCAAGCGCGAGGAGGTGGAGGAATTTGTCGGCGGGAATCTGAAAGAGCCCAAGGCGCGACTCTTCGAAGAGATGGGCCGGGCAGGCGTTGAACCCTCTTACGGCATGCCGACCATTTTTCACGTGCGCGAAGGGCTGTTCGCGTTTTCCGCCAACCACGAGTACAACGTCGACGCCACCGATGCCGCGCAGATTACAGCCGCCACGATTCGCGCGCGCCGTGAACTGCACACGCTCGTTAACGGGCTGCGCAGCCTGGGCCACCCGTGGCGCAACCTGCGCCTGATCACAACCGCCGAACAGATTGGCGTGCGCGAAGCCCGCCGCATTCACGGGCGCTACACCGTTACCGTGGAGGACGCCATCGACGGCGCGCGCCACGAGGACGCCGTCTGCCGCGTGGCATTTGGCATCGACGTGCACTCGACCGATCCCCGCGGCGGCAAAAGCTACAGCCCGGCCAACCGCACCCGCACCCAGCCCTACGACATTCCGCTGCGCGCCCTGATCGCCCGCGATGTGGATGGCCTGCTGCTGGCCGGTCGCTGCATCAGCGGCGATTTTCTCGCCCACTCCAGCTATCGCGTCACCGGTAACGCCGTGGCCATGGGCAAAGCGGCGGGCATTGCGGCAGCGCTGGCCGCGCAACACGAGCGTTTGCCCCACGAAGTGCCGTGGCAAGCCGTTGTCGAGCGGCTCTCGACGCCCGTTTTCGCCTAACCGCCCCCAGTTTACCACTACACCCACTAACGTGACTCAGCCCAACCTCCTCTTCCTAATGACCGACCAGATGCAGGGCCGCGTCCTCGATCCCGGCTCGCCCTGCCACACGCCCAACTTCGACCGCCTCACCGCGCGCGGCGTGCGCTTCCAGCGCGCCTACACGCCCAACCCCGTCTGCTCGCCCGCCCGGGCCAGCCTGATGACGGGGCGGCTGCCCCACAATCACGGCGTGCTGCAGGTGGTGCATTGCGTGGACGACGACCAAAGCGTGTTGCGCGCTCAACATCCCCACTGGGCCCAACGGCTGGACGCGGCGGGCTATCGCACCGGCTATTTTGGCAAGTGGCACGTCGAGCGCAGCAACAGGCTGGCGCGCTTTGGCTGGCAGACGCAGGCCGAAGTGCAGGGCAAAATGGTTCCCGAAGGGGCAGGCTACCTGCTGGAGAAGTTTATGGAAACGCCGGGCTATCGACGCAGCCGCTTCTACGGCGTTACCGACGCGCCGATGGCCGAGCGCGGGCTGGGGCGACGCGTCGAGGCGGGGTTAGACTTTTTGGACGAGGCCACCCAGCAGGATACGCCGTGGTGCTGCTTTGTTAGCGTGCTGGAGCCGCATGACCCATTCATCTGCGGCCAAAAAGCCTTTGCGCAGTACGATGTCGATGCGCTGCCGCTGCCCGCTTCGCTGCACGACGATCTTGCCGGTCGCCCCAATCTCTACCACAAAGCCGCGCGCGTCTTCGCGGACTGGACCGAGCGCGAGCACCGCGAAGCCGCCGCCTGCTACTACGCCTCCGTCACCGAGATCGACGAGCAATTTGCGCGGCTGATCGAGCGCGTCGAGCAGGCGGGGCAGCTCGACAGCACGATTGTCGTGCTCACCTCCGACCACGGCGAGCTGCTGGGTGCGCACGGGCTCTACTGCAAGAACGTCCACGCCGGCGAGGAAATCTACAGCATCCTGCTCGTAATGGCCGGGCCAGGCATCGCCCAAAACGCGACTACGGACGCCCGCATCGGCCTGCACGATTTGGCCCAGACGCTGCTCGACCTCACAAGCTGCGAGCCCCTCGACACCGCCGACTCACGCTCCTTTGCCTCTGTGTTGCAAGACCCCGCTGCCCACGAGGACGACTTTCGTACGGGCTACGCCGAGTACGAGGGCACGCGCTACCAGTTCACCCAGCGCGTCCTCTGGCAGGACGAGTGGAAGTTCGTCCACAACGGCTTCGACTTTGACGAGCTCTACAACTTGGCCGACGACCCGCACGAGCTACGCAACCTCGCCGACGACCCGGCCCACGCCGCGCGCCTGCACGCGCTAACCCAACAGATGTGGCAAACCATCGAGCGCACCGGCGATCACAGCCTGCTCAACGCCCACTACCCACCGCTGCGCCTCGCACCGGTCGGCCCAATGTAACGCGAAGCGCCGCTTCGCGCAACCTAACCCACAAAAAGACTCCCCCATGCTCCACCAACAATACCCGCCCGACACAGTCGCTGATCTGCTCATCCCCCGCACCGACTACCATCCCCAACCCACCCTCGCCGACCGCGACGTGTGGCAATCTCTACCCAAAGCGGTACGCCAAGCGCATATCGCCCAAGGCGAAGAACTGCTCGGCTTCAGCTACCCCGCCCTGCCCGCCACGCTATTCCTCCAATACCAGCGCATCGGCGACCGCGAGCAGTTTCAGACGCTTCACTTCCTGCGGCGCGGCGTGATCGCCTCGCTTGTGCTGGCCGAGTGTGTAGAAAATGAGGGGCGTTTCCTGGACGACATTGTCAACGGCGTGTGGGCGCTCTGCGAGGAGACGTGGTGGGGCGTGCCCGCGCACGTTAACCGGCAGCGGGCGGGCAGCGGCCTGCCGGACGCAACCGAGCCGACCGTCGACCTCTTTGCCGCCGAAACGAGCAACCTGCTGGCGTGGACGCACTACCTGCTTGGCAACCGGCTGGACAGCGTCTCGCCGCTGGTGCGCCCGCGCATCGAAATGGAGATCGACCGCCGCATTCTGACGCCGCTGCTCGAGCGCGACGATTTTTCCTGGATGGGCTTTCACCTGCCCCCGGCAGGTAGCCACGGCGGGCGGCGCGTCAACAACTGGAACCCGTGGATTTGCTCCAACTGGCTTGCCTCGACCCTGCTGATCGAGCGAGATGAGTCACGCCGCCAGCAGAGCGTCGCTAAGGCCATGCGCACCGTGGACAACTTTATTGACCCCTATCCGCGCGACGGCGGCTGCGACGAGGGACCCAGCTACTGGGACCGCGCGGGCGCGAGCCTCTTTGATTGCCTGGCGCTGCTGCACGGCGCAACGGGCGGCGCGATTGATGTCTACGATGAGCCGCTGGTTGGTGAGATCGGTCGCTTTATCTACCGCGCCCACATTGGCGGCGACGCCTACATCAACTTTGCCGACGCACCGGCCTTTGTCTTCCCCGATGGCCCGCTGATCTTCCGCTACGGCCAGCGCATCAACGACGAGGCGATGATTGACTTTGGCACGTGGCTGGTGCAGCGCGGCGATTTGCGCGAGCGCGGCTACACCACCCACAGCCACACCGTCGCGCTCAACTTGCAGCGGGCGTTGCGCGGCCTCTTTGCGCTGGACGATCTCCCCACCGACGCCGCACAGCCGCCGCTCCCGCGCGACGTCTGGCTGCCCGACATCGAAGTCGCCGTGGCCCGCGACGGAGGCAGCTCCACCGCTGGCTATTTCGTCGCGGCCAAGGGCGGCACAAACAACGAGAGCCACAACCACAACGACATCGGCAACTTTGTCGTCTACGTCGACGGCCTGCCGGTGATCGTGGACGCGGGCGTGGAGACGTACACGGCCAAAACCTTTAGCAGACAGCGCTACAAAATCTGGACGATGGTCAGCGGCTACCATACGCTGCTGCCCACGGTTGACGACGTGCAGCAAGCGCCGGGCGGCAAATTCCGCGCCACCAACGCCGCCCACCGCGCGGATGAAGCCAGCGCGCACTTTCAGCTTGACCTGGCGAGCGCATATCCACCGGAAGCCAACATTGAGGGGTGGCAACGTTCGTTAACCTTGAATCGCGGTAAAAATGTAGTGGTGGAGGACACATACCGGTTGGGCAGTGCGGCCAACGAAATCACGCTGAGCGTTGTGACGCCCTGCGAGGTGAACGTCGATACAGCGGGGGTGATTCGCTTTGGGGTGCGCGAATTTCTGGCGGGTCGCACGGCGGGCAGCGGCACGCTCACCTTCGATGCGGCGCGCTTCCACGCCCACAGCGAACGCATCCCCCTCACCGACACGCGCATGACCGCTGCCTGGGGCGACCACCTGACGCGCGTCGTGCTGACGGCGGAGCAGCCGCCGCAAAGTGGCTCGCTACATTTTGTGTTCGAGCGCTAATCTGCCATGTCGAGCGGAGGGCGAAACCTTCGATGTGCCAACGAATTTCTAATCTGCTGCGAGGAGCCTACGTCGGCGAACAGATTTCTTGCATTCGCTCGAAATGACAAATTCAATATTACCGTATCCCCTGCGCTCGCAGCGTCTCGTCCAGCCACGTGGCGAACTCGCCCTCCAGCGGCGGCTCCGGCGCTTTGCTGTAGTCCAGCCGCAGATCGTAGCGCGCCTGATCGTATAGATTAGCCAGCAGCGGGCCAAGCGCCAGCTCCGGCTCGTCATCGCCGCGCTGGAGCGGTACACGAAAGGGTGGAATGGCATCTGTCACGCTGAAGGGGTACAGCTCGGCATTTGGTCGCCCCGGTCGACGGCTGAGGAGGATGTAGTAGTGCGAGGCAGGCGGCGGATTGATGGCGGGGCGCAGGCCGCCGCGCAGCAGGTCAATTTCGACGAGGTTGGTCCACGAAGCGAGCACGTCAAGTCGCTTGGCCGCGTAATCATTGCGGCCCTGCCCCCGTCGCTTGTTAGTCGGCGAGAGCAGCTCGATCACGGTAATCACCCGGTCCTCACCCACCGTGCGAATTTCGAGGTAGCGCTCACGAATCTCTTCCGACACCGGCGTCTGCACCATTACGGGAGCAGGCAGGGTTGCAACGCCACCGCCCGGCTCCAGATGCGGAGCCCCCGTGATTGTGGCATCTGCGCGGCCAACCAGCGACTGGGGATCATCAATCGAAATGTATGTGCGCTCTTCAATAGCGACATAGTATTTCGGGGCAACGTGACCCGCGATGGCAAGCTGCATCGCCGCGATGAGCGACGTGTGGACGCCGGGCCAAATCCACGAGTGCTCCAGATATGGATCCATGCCCGGAAAGGGCTTGTTCATTTTCGCCTCCTTTGCGTTTTCGCCGGTTCGCTGTATTGTAAGGGAAGATGTATCCATTTCACAATCAACCCAATCTGAAGCAAATGCTTATGACCCCCTCTCAATCGATTCTCGATCATCTCGACGACCAGGACGAAAAGCTGGCCTATCTCGCCCAGGAAATCTGGGATCACCCCGAAGTGGCCCTGGAGGAGACCTTTGCGTCCACCCTGCTTTCGCAGGAGCTGGCGGACGCGGGCTTCACCATCGAGCGCGGGGTGGGGCAGATGGAGACGGCCTTTGTGGCAAGCTGGGGCGCGGGCGGGCCGATCATCGGCCTGCTGGGCGAGTACGACGCGCTGCCGGGGCTGTCGCAGGCGCTGTCGGCGGATCGCGATCCGCTGCAGCCGGACGGGCCGGGCCACGGCTGCGGCCACAACTTATTTGGCACGGCCTGCCTCGGCGCGGTGCTCGCACTCAAGCAGGCAATGGAACGCGAGGGCATTCCCGGCACGCTGCGCTTCTACGGCTGCCCGGCGGAGGAGACGCTCGTCGGCAAGACCTTTATGGCGCGCGCTGGCCTCTTTGATGATCTCGACGCGGCCCTGAGCTGGCATCCGGGCTCGACCAACGGCACCTGGGCCGGTTCGTCGCTGGCGATGTATTCGTTCAAGGTGAACTTTCACGGCATGGCTTCGCACGCGGGCGTTGCGCCACACCTGGGCCGCAGCGCGCTCGATGGGGCCATGCTGATGGATGTGGGCGTCAACTACCTGCGCGAGCACATTGTTCCCGAAGCAAGGGTTCACAGCGTGATCACCAGCGGTGGCCAAGCGCCCAACGTCGTCCCCGCCTACGCGCAGATTTGGTACTTTGTGCGTGCGCCCAAACGCGACCAAGTCGAGGAAATTTACCAGCGCGTGCTCGACATTGCGAAGGGCGCGGCCCTGATGAGCGGCACGACCCACGACATCGACTTTGTTACGGGCTGCGCCGAGCTGCTCTCCAACCGCGTGATTTCCAACGTGCTGGAGCAGAAATTGCAGCAGGTCGACGATCTCTGCTTCACCGACCAGGAGCGTGACTTTGCCCGCAAGCTTCAAGAAACCTTTCCGCCCAACTCCGTGCAAAACGCCTTTGAGCGCGCCCAAAAGGGCACAACGCGCCAGCTCGATCCCGTCCAGATCGACGACCCGCTCTGGGAGGCCGTGCTGCCCCAGGTGGCCGATCCCGGCGTCGGCTCCGGCTCGACAGAGGTGGGCGACGTGAGCCAAATCACGCCGACGGGGCAGATTCGCACGACGTGCTGGCCGCTGGGCACGCCGCCACACAGCTGGCAGACGGTCGCCGCCTGTGGCTCCAGCATCGGCACCAAGGGGATGATGTTTGCGGCGAAGGGGCTGGCGCTAACGGCGCTGGAGCTGTTTACCCAGCCCGATGTGCTCGCCGCCGCCCGCGCCGAATTTGAGCACGATAAGCGGGGCAAGCCCTATGTCTCGCCGCTGCCGGAGGGGGCTGTGCCGCACTAATACAGCTGGGCGCAAATAAGCAGACGGTTGGCGTGCGCCGCCGCTGGTGGCTAAAGCCCACCAGCTTGCCTCAAGAAAACCGGCTGAAAGCCGATTGACTGGGTGGGGATTACGCGCTGGCAACCGCCTAGATATTTACGCTTTCATGTACTTAAAGTAAGGTTGCGTCGAGAACAGGAGTTTGAGGAGCCAGTGACAGTCACTGTCCAGACAAAATGGGTCAAGCTGTCCGGCTATGGACAGTGACAGTCACTTAGACCGCGAACTCCTGTTTTCATTTTGCATGCACTTTAGTAGTCTAGCAAACATCTTTTGACGGGTGCGAACGGCACGGCTGGCAAAACCCCAACCCCTCCACGTTGGTTTTTAGTCGACGAAGCCTCGTCGCCCCTTCCCCTCTAGAGGGGAAGGGGTTGGGGATGGGGTTCTGGCCTATCCGCCAATTGAACACCGGCACACTACTAGTGTCGTGTCAAGGGTAATTTGATAAGGAAAAGCAAGTGAGCTATTCTCCTAAAAAACGAAGCATCAGGGGGAGAAAATGGGTAGAAAGAAAGAGTATGAAGTCAATCTAAGCGAGACGGAACGGGACCATTTGGAAAATCTCGTATCAAGTGGAGTAGAAAAGGCCCGAAAGTTGACTCGGGTCCGGATCCTGCTCAAGGCCGATGAGAAATGGACTGATAAGCAAATATCTACAGCGCTGAATGTTGGATATGCGACGGTGGGTCGAATCCGGAAACGGTATACCGAAGAAGGGTTAGATGCTGCGATCAATCGGAAAAAGACAAGTCGCCTCTATGAGCGCAAGATAGACGGTGCAACCGAGGCACAGCTAATTGCGATGACCTGTAGCGAACCACCTGCGGGCCAGGCACGCTGGAGTTTGCGTCTCCTGTCAGAGCATATTGTTACTCTGGAGCAGGTTGAAAGCGAGAGTATTTCATACGAGACCGTGCGCAAAGCGCTAAAAAAAACGAACTGAAGCCGTGGCGGAAAAAGCAGTGGGTGATTGCGCCAGAAGCAAATGCCGAGTTTGTTTGTGCGATGGAAGATGTGTTGGAGTTATATCACGAGCCGTATGATCCTCGGCGCCCAGTTGTCTGCTTTGATGAAGGAACAAAGCAATTAATCGGTGAAACGAAATCGCCTATCCCTATGCAGTGCGGTGAGCCACTGCGCTATGATTACGAATACGAACGCCATGGCACGGTGAATCTGTTTATGTTTTTCGCACCGTTGCATGGCTGGCGGCATGTTGATGTGACTGATAACCGCACGATGATTGATTATGCTCATTGCATGAGAGACTTGGTCGACGTCCATTTTCCAGAGGCAACCGTTGTGCGAGTTGTCCAAGATAATCTGAGTACCCATAAAGCGGCTGCTCTATACCAAGCCTTTGAACCCGCCGAAGCACGACGAATTTTGGAGCGCCTTGACTTTCATTTCACGCCTAAGCATGGCAGTTGGCTCAATATGGCCGAGATTGAATTAAATGTGCTCGGCAGCCAATGTCTCGACCGCCGCATTGATGATAAAGACTTTCTCACCTCCGAAGTCGCTGCTTGGCAGGCGCAACGCAACATCCATGCTGCTTCCGTCGACTGGCGCTTTACAACCGCTGACGCTCGCATCAAACTGCGTCGCTTATATCCATCATTTCAGCCTTGACACGACACTAGTACATCCCGGCGGAAATAAGTAGGCAGTTTTTTGCGTCTGCCCACCAGAGGTCACAGACGAATTTATCTGCCGTGGTATGTACGCCCAACTGTACTAGTACATCCCGGCGGAAATAAGCAGGCAGTTTTTTGCGTCTGCCCACCAGAGGTCACAGACGAATTTATCTGCCGTGGTATGTACGCCCAACTGTACTAGGACGGCGATTACGTACTTCGGACGCCTCCTGCGCTATCGTAATAATCTGGGTAGACGGCGCCGCGGCGGATGGTTCATCTTGCAAAGCGCAGCGTCTATCCCAACTTAATTTGTACAGTTCAGGAGGTTCCCCATGAGTGCACCCACCGATGCACCCGATTTTACACTCGACTTCCACAGCGAAGTCAACAGTCCGGCAGAAAATGAGAAGCTGCGCAACAAGGCGGAAGCCTCCCTGCGCAAGCTGACCAAGGGCCACACCGATCTCACCGGCGGCATGGTCAGCATCAAAGTGCCCCAGCCCGCCGACCCGCGCGGCACGCCCTCTACCTACAACGTCACCGTGACGGCTTACGTGCGCCCGGAGAACGTGGCCGCTCACGAAGATGCCGACAGCGTAGAGATGGCCCTGCGCCACGCGCTCAAGGCCGTGGAGCGCCAGGTGCGCGAAAAGCGCGACAGGTTGCGCAATCATTAGCATTACGCAAAAGGTCAGCGTGCAAAAGAGAAAGGCCCCGTGCGGTGCACGGGGCCTTTCTCTTTTGCTAGCGGCTCGCTCAACCGTTCTCGGCCTCATCATCATTCTGCGATAGCGGATTCAAATTAAAGGGAAAGGCGGGCTCTTCCGGCGGCACGATGACGCGCAGCGCCGCGGCGCGAATCTCCGCGCGAATCGGAAACTTGCCCTCGATTTTATCCCCATCGACGGACATGGCCTGCGGCTTATCGCCGTGGATGGTGATGCAGCGGCCCGTGTAGTGGCGCACGCCCTCGGCGGGATCGAACTTGGGAATTTTGCGGCGAAAGACGCTGATCAGCGTGCGCGAAACGAGCGCTGCAATCGAGCGCAGATGCACCTGCTCGACCACCAACACGTCGATCTGGCGGTCGTCGATGGCGATGTCCGGGTGCATGAGCAGGCCGGGCACGCCCGTGCGCGCCGAGTTGCAGACGCAGCAGTAGACGCCGCGTGCCTTGTGCACCTCGCCGTCCACATCGATCTCGTAGTTCACCACCTTTTGGTCTCGATAGGCACGCCACGCGTTGAGCGCGTAGGCAAAGCGCCCCAGCCGCTCCTTCTCTTCGTCCGGTGTGCCGCCCGACAAATCCGCCCCCAACCCAATGCTTAACTGGAGCAAGAAATACTGGTCATCCGTCGCCCCCTGGGTGATGTCGCCCACGTCGATGTCGCGCACGATGGGGTCGTCCTGGGTGGCGAGGCCCAGCGCGGCCTCCCAGCCGTTGGGGATGCCTAGCTCTTCGGCAAAGACATTGGCCGTGCCGCCCGGCAGCACAATCAGCGGCACGTGCTTGTCCACCAGGCCGGCCACCGCGCCCACCACCGTCCCGTCGCCGCCATAGACGGCTACCGCATCGGCCCCTGCCTTTACGGCCCGCCGCGCCAAATCCTCGGCGCGCTCGTCGGGGCTGGTCTCGTGCACCGTCCAATCAACCCCGCGCTCGTCGAGCAGCGAGCCAATGGAGTCCGTGGGCGGACCGCCGCCGCCGGAAATGGGGTTGATGATCAAATGAATGTTTGAAAATTTCATGGGTAATGGCCAAGTCCCAAAGTGACCAGGGCGCGGTACGTGCGACGAGGTTTGCGGAATTAGTGGGGGATGGCGATAATTTACCACACCCTACCACCGAAGTCTATTAGCAAGGCCGCAATATCCATGAGCACATTTGCCCAAATTGAACAAACTATCCAGCAGCAGGAGACCGCCGCCCTTGTAACGATCATCCGTGGTGCACGGCTGGGCGAAAAGCTCTTTGTCCAAGCAGACGGCACAACCGACGGCACGCTCGGCGATTCCGCGCTGGACGCCCTCGCCGTCGAGCAGGCGCGGATCGCTATGGATCAGCAGCAGAGCGAACGCTTTACCAGCACGACGCAGGGCGAAGAAAGCGAGCTGTTTATCGACGTGTACGCACCACCGCCCCACCTCATTGTGATCGGCGGCGTGCACATTGCGATTCACCTCGTCGCCTTTGCCAACGAGCTGGGCTTCCGCACCACCGTGGTCGACGCGCGCTCCGCCTTTGCCACGACGGAGCGCTTCCCCCACGTCGACGAGTTGATTACCCGGTGGCCGTCGGACGCGCTGATGGAACTCCGCCTCACCCCATCGACCTATGTGGTTGCGCTAACGCACGATGCCAAGCTGGACGATCCGGCGCTGCTCGTTGCGCTGAACAGCCCGGCGCGATACGTGGGCGCGCTCGGCTCGAAGAAGACGCACGCCACGCGCATCGCATCGCTACGCGAACTGGGCGCAACGTCGGAACAGATCGAGCGCATCCACGCGCCCATCGGCCTCAACCTCGGCGCGCGGCGGCCGGAAGAGATTGCGGTCTCGATTATTGCCGAGATCGTTTCCGTGCGCAATGGATCGGCCTAGCTGGACGCAAACACCGCCCCAAAGTCCTCCTGCGGAGCGTCGAGCGCCAACGGCTTGCCCAAGAGCAGACCAGCCGCTGCTGCCCCAATTGCGTCCGACGATTTGGCCGCCGCGCCGCAGCCGCCCGCCGCCACAAAGAGGCGCTCGTCAATTTGGTCAATATAGGGTTGACCGTGCGCCGTGTAAGTGACGACGCACGGCTTAACGCGCCAGCCGTCGTCGGCCTTGCCGCCGCTCGTTCGCGGTGAGACGCGCAGCCCCGGCAGCATATCGCAGAGGACGCGCCGGGCCATATCGCGCTGCTGATGGAGCTGCTCGGCGTCGACTTCACGGCGGAACCAGCGCTTGACCTCGTCCACGGAGGTGGCCCAGCGCGGCGTGGACAGCGTCGCGCCGATTTTGACGTAGGAGTGGCCGTCCGGGTAGCGGATGGGCGGCAGCGCGTAGATCGAGTGCAGCCCGACGTAGCCCCTTGTGTGATTCGCAGTGCGGTAGATGATGGAGGGCATGGCGGCGAGCCGCTCTGCCTCGCGCTCGTCCAGCCGCGCCAGCAGCACGGAGATCAGCCGCGGTCGCAGATCGAGCGCGGGCAGGCCGAGCGCGGGCAGCAGCCCATTGGTGAAGCCGCCGCCGGAGAGCAGCAGCCGCTCGGCTTCAATTTCGCCAGCCGCCGTCTCCGCGATAAAGCCCCCAGTGCCGGATCGCAGCGCCGTTGCCTCGGCGCGGATGATGGTCGCGCCCTGCTGCTGAGCCACGGCAAGCTGCGCGCGCACCAGTTCCCGCGGGTTGACGTAACCGGCGTCGCCCGTTTCCCAAATCGCCGCCGACGAAGCCGGAACGTCAAAAAAAGGAAAGCGCGCACCAAGCTGCGGCTGGGCGAGCTCTTCCAACTGCGCCCCCTGCGCGCGACCGGCGGCCAGCGACTGCGCCAGCGTGTCGTCGGCCTGATCGGGCTCGGCGGAGAGGCGCAGGCAGCCGACGGCGTGGTGGAAACGCACGCCGCTGACGCGCTCGACGGTCGGATATTGCTCAATCGAGCGCCGGGCCAGCTCGGCCCACGTCGGGTTCGGGTCGACGAGGCGGGTGATGCGGCCCTGATCGTAGTGGCTGGCAAAGACGCCGTCGTGGCTGGCGTAGTGGATCGGCTCGGGTGGGGCGAGCACGGCCACGTTCTGTAGCTGCTGGCTTAGATGGCGCGCGGCAGCGGAGCCGATCAGGCCGCCGCCGATAATGAGGGTATCAAACATGGTGCATGGCGTTCCGTAGTTCCGTGGGTCACCTTTGCTCCGCAAGGTGACACCAACTGTTGATCCGGCCCCGCTTCGACTTCCCATCAATGCAGGGTGAAGTTGAGCTCGTCACATAGCGAAGCATATGTAATCTACAAAGGGCAAACTATCCGTGTGCTGCCGCGTAGCGCCGCGTGTTAATCCCGCTTTAGCAGATGCTTTTGCAGTTTACCCATCGCGTTGCGCGGCAGCGACTCGACGCGGTGAAAGGTGCGCGGCACTTTAAAGCTGGCCAGCTGCCCCTTGCAGTAATCGACCAGCGCCTCTTCGTCAACTTGCTCGCTGCAAACTAGATGAGCCACGGGCACTTCGCCCCACTCCGCGTGGGGAGCACCAACCACAGCGGCTTCCGCCACGCCGGGATACGTCACCAGCAGCTCCTCAATCTCGCGCGGGTAGATGTTGAAGCCGCCGCTGATAATCAGCTCGTGCCGCCGGCCCAGCAGCGTGACGTAGCCGGTTGTGGAGTCCTGCTGGGCAAGATCGCCGGTGTGGAACCAGCGCTGGCCCGGTGCACCGTCAACTTGCTCATGTGTAAAGGAGGCGGCCGTCTTTTCCGGCGCGCGCCAATAGCCACCAAAGACGTTGCTGCCGCGCACGAGCAGCTCGCCCTCTTGGCCCGGCTCCACATCGACCAGTGAATCACCGCCCGTCGGCTTGACGATGCGGGCGGAGACGCCGGGCAGGGGCACGCCCACGCTGCCCGGCACGCGCGGCCCGGCGTAGAGGTTGCTAAAGTTCATGCCCGTTTCCGTCATGCCGTAGCGCTCAAGGATTTGGTGGCCCGTCAAGGCCTCAAAGTCGGCGTGCGTTTCGGCAGCGAGCGGCGCGCTGCCGGAGCAGAAGAGTCGCATGTGCGAGAGATCAACGTCGCCCGCTTCGCTGCGGCGGCGCAGCTCGTCGACCAGCCGCACGTAGATGGTCGGCACGGCGAAGAAAAGCGTGGGCGCAGTGTCTAGCGCATCGGCTGGCGAATCGACAGCGAGCAAATCCTCGGTGGTGCTCCGTAAATCAAACTTCTCGCGCAGCAGCGTGGTGGCACCGGCAGCCAGCGCACAGTGCAGGCCAACGATAAAGCCGTGGGTGTGAAAAAGGGGCAGGCAGAGCAGCAGCCGGTCGTCGGCCCGCCAGGCCCAGGCCGCCAGCAGCCCCGTCACCGTAGCGATGACGTTGTTGTGGCTGATCATCGCGCCCTTGCTCTGGCCCGTGGTGCCGGAGGTGTACAAAATCATCGCCAGCTCATCCCCGCCCACGGCGACCGGCTGCCAATCCGCCGCCTCTCCCTGCCACGCGTCAATCTCTTCCGCCCAGAGCACATCATCCAGCTCACCCACGGCGTCGACTTCATTCAAGATTGCTTGCTGCGCGCGCTCGGCAATCAGCAGCCGCGGCTCGCTGTCGTGCAGAATGTGGGTGATTTCGCGGCGTCGGTAGCGCAGATTGATGGGCACAAGCACCGCGCCCGCGTGCAGCAGCGCCAGATAGGCGACGACGAATTCGGGTCGATTGCTCAGGTAGAAGGCCACGCGATCACCGCGCTGAAGGCCGCGCGCTTGGAGGGCAGCGGCGAGGCGCTTGGCCCGCTCGAACAGCTCGGCGTAGGTAAGGGCGGCCTCTTGGTTTGGGTCCGAGCCGTCTTGAGGAGAATCGCGGCGGAAGCGCAGGGCCACTTTGTCCGGCGACTGCTGGTGGGCAATGGCGAAGAGATTGAGCAGATTCATGGCAAACGACTCGTTCGGTTGGCGTGGGGCGCGGGTGATTTCGCGCAAGGTTGGGTGACGGGTCGATTGTAGCAGGAAGATGGGGAGCGGACAATTGGGGAAGGTGTATTTTCGGCGTTGGTCGCGCACGGGCACGCCGTGGCGTGCCCGTGCGCGACCAACGCTGCTTTTAATTAGGCCATTTCAAGAATTAAATTATCCCGTCAGATGTGACGGGCGCGCCCATTATCTTGTTGGCAACCCCTTCTGATGGAGGGCCGTGACAGATACTACGTTGGTTGGAAAGGGGGGCGCTCCCAATTGGGGTCGAAGGGGGAGCGGTGTTTAAGGACGCCATAGGCGATGTGAATCAACTTGCGAATGGCGGCGCAGACAATGACCTTGTGGGGTTTGCCACGCGCTTTGAGCCGTTGAGCCAAGGCGCGCACCACAGGATTGTGTTGGATGGCAGAAAGCGCGGGAAAGTAAAGTGCCCCGCGCACGGCCGCCTTGCCCTGCTTGGACGTTTTAGCCTTGCGCCGAATCGTATCGCCCGACTCGTGATGCGAGGGATTGGCGCCAGCGTCAGCGGCCGCGGCGGACGCGCTTTCATAATTGGCCAAGTCATACATCTCCGCCAGCAGCAAGTGGACGGTGGTCTCACCAAAGCCGATGATGGAGCCGAGCAACTCTTTGTCTGCGCGGAGGTCGGGCTCCTGGGCGATAAACTCGGCAAGGCGCTCTTCAATCTGCCGAATCTGCTCGGCCCAGGTGGTCAACACCACCTTTAGCGAGGCGCGCACCTCCTCGTCGCGGCAGTCGACTAGCCGATTTTTCTGCTGGGTCTGTGTCTTAACCAGCCCATCGCGGTGACGCACCAGACGGCGCAACTTGCGCTCGGTGGGCGAGGGCGGCTGCCAGCCACGCGGACGCAGCGCCGCACAAAAGGCGGCAATCACCTCGCTGTCCAGCTTGTCCGTCTTGTTGCGCCGCATCTGGCTCATGGCAAAGCCCTTGATGCGGGCCGGGTTCACCACGCTCACCCTATAGCCCTGCGCATGGAGGTAGTCGGCCAACTCCTCCCAGTAGACGTTGGTCGCTTCCATGCAGGCGTGAAGCTCAGCTGCCGACTCAGGCAGCTGCCGCCTCAGCCACTTGTCTAGCCGCACAAAGCCTTTGGCGTTGTTGTCAAACTGCTTGTGCGGCTGCTGACCATTTGGCTGGCGCAGCGTGGCGTCAAAATAGCGCTTTGAGAGGTCGATACCAAGCGTATACAGGGGCGTTTCTTTCGGCTTGTAGTGGATTGGCGCGAGTTGGCGCTTGTTCGGGCAAACCCTTGTGAAACGAGGTTGGAACACACTTGATCCTACACAGCCTCTTGAACAAGCAGATGAACTCGATTGATCTAATCTGTCACACGGCCTCAGCGGGCTTCAGTCTTTCACAGATTCTGCCCCTAGTTTAGCGCAAGGAGTCTTTCGTTGCCAATCGCCTATGACTTGACATAAGGCACACCCGCTTACAAGTCACTTCGGCTCACCGATGGGGTATTTGTTTTCTTGGAACAACCTTAGGTTCCGTCCAGAAATAACCTACCTAAGTTTGGCGAAAGCAGAGATGAGATGATAAGCTCTCTGGCAAGGAGAGAATGAATCAGATGACAGCGACCAAAAGCAAAGAAGCGCGGAAAAAAGCTGAGGCAGAAATCCGCACCCGCTACGAAAGTCTCCGCGGCACCCTGACCGAACGGAGCCGACGCTTGTTCGCCGGCAGTGAAGCACACGCCTTCGGGTACGGCGGTGTCGAAGCAGTCAGTCGAGCGACAGGTTTGTCGAGAAAGACAGTCCGCCGCGGACGCGATGAGTGCCAGGCGATTGAAGCGGGAGAGCAACCGGGCTTGCCTCCCCAGCGCAGTCGACAAGCGGGCGGTGGTCGAAAACAGGCGACAGAAACATATCCAGCGCTGCTTCCTCTGCTCCAGAAGTTGGTCGAGTCCACCACACGGGGCGACCCGGAATCACCCTTGCTCTGGACGGCCCGCAGCCAACGGAATCTAGTGCAAGCTCTGGAGGAGCAAGGGTATCGGGTGAGCAAGCACACTCTTGCTAAGCTTTTACAAAAGCTGGGCTATAGCCTCCAAGGCAATCACAAGAAACAAGAAGGGACTCAACATCCGGACCGCAATGCTCAGTTTGAGCATATCAACGAACAAGTCCGTCAGCAACTCGCTGCTGGCGAACCGGCTATCTCTGTCGATACCAAGAAGAAAGAGCTGGTTGGTTCTTTCAAAAATAGTGGCCGCGAGCTGCGTCCTCAAGGGGACCCTGAATGGGTCAACGCCCATGATTTTCCCTCCCAAAGCGAGGGGAAAGCCATTCCCTATGGCGTCTACGATTTAGCCGAAAATGAAGCCTGGGTCAGTGTCGGCATCAGCCACGATACGGCTGAATTTGCTGTCGCCACCATCCGTACCTGGTATGAGGAGCTGGGCCGACGACTCTATCCCCGAGCGACCTCGCTGCTGGTCACAGCGGATGGCGGCGGGAGCAACGGCTATCGGACGCGTCTTTGGAAAGTCGAACTCCAAGAACTCGCCAACGCGCTTGACCTATCCATCTCCGTTTGTCATCTACCACCAGGCACGAGCAAGTGGAACCAGATTGAGCATCGCCTCTTTTCCTTTATTACTCAAAACTGGCGCGGTAAACCGCTGATTACTCATCAGGTCATTGTTGAACTCATCTCCGCCACCAAGACCAGTAAAGGGCTGCAAGTCCATAGCCGACTGGATGAACGCCATTATCCAACTAAGCGTCGAGTCTCTGACCAGCAGCTTTCTACCGTCAATCTAGCGCCCGACAAATGGCATGGCGAGTGGAACTACACCATTCATCCAAACCCTGTCCTTTAGCCATACTCGAATACTTTATTTCTGGACAGACCCTTAGGTTCCGTTGAATTTGGAAAGTGGCCCTCACCCCCGGCCCCTCTCCCCCGGCCCCTCTCCCACGGTCCCTCTCCCACCGTGGGAGAGGGGAGAGATTGGCTCCCTTCTCCCAGGGTGGGAGAAGGGCTGGGGATGAGGGCGCACTCGACTCACCTTTTAAGTCCTCTCAACAAATTGTCAACAGAACCTAAAGTAAAGTTGCGTCGAGAACAGGAGTTTGAGGAGCCAGTGAGAGTCACTGTCCAGACAAAATGGGGCAAGCTGTCCGGCTATGGACAGTGACAGTCACTTAGACCGCGAACTCTTGCTTTCATTTTGCACGCACTTTAGCGCTCGATCACCGGTAAAAACAACACCGCTGGCTCCGCGACGACGCCCAGCGCCGTCAGCGTGGGGTCGTCCGCTTTGTCTGGTGTATCCGGATCGTCGGAGAGCAGATCAAAAATAGTGGTGCTGTTCTCGAAGCGCACGCGGGCTTGGTTGCTCAACACGTTGCGCCCATTTATTTCCCCCACCACCAGTTGGAAGCTCAGGTTAACGCGCGCTCCAGCTGGCAGCGTGCCCACCGCTACCTCGATGCTGGCGTCGCTGGCGGCGTTGCCGCGCGCCACCGTGCCGAGGCTCGTCTGCACGGAGCTGGGCAGCAGCGTCGTTTGGGCATCGGGTGCGTGAAAGAAGGTCACGCTGCGCGCCGGAGCATTGCCGCTGTTGATGAGGACGGCGCTAAAGATCAGCGTATCGCCCGTGGAGACGGTGTCATCGCGGTCCGCGTCAATCAGGAGCAAATCGCGCAGGCTGAGCGAGACGAGCGGCTCGAATGTGATAGCGGTGAGCGTCACGTCGGCCTCGCCGGGCTGGAGCGGATCGTCGCTGAGCACGGGCGGCAGCTCGTTGCTGAGAATTGTGGCTTGGTTGCTAATAGCCAACGCACCGAGAGGCTGAGGCGTTTCAATCATCACGCGAAAGCTGATGGTCGCCGTGCCGCCGGGGACTAGTGCGCCCAGCATCGCCTCAATGCGGCTGCCGCTGGCCGACAGCTCGCCGCCGCTGCTCTGCACCGTGCCCGGCACCAGCGTCACCCCCTCCGTCAACACATCCTCCACCGCCACGCCCGTAGCGGTGACGTTGCCGTCGTTGCGCACCTGAATTTCATAGAGCAACACGTCGCCCGGCGAGGCAAAGCCGTTGGCGTCCACGTCAGCAAAGAGCAGATCGCGTTTGGTGGCGCTCAACATCGGTTCGAGCAGGAGCTGCTCCACCGTAGGATCGTCGACACTGGCCGTGGTTGGGTCGTCCGTGAGCGCGTCGGCCAAGTTGTCGGCGCGCACCGTGCCCTGGTTGGTGATGCGCCGGGTGCTCTGGCGCAGCTGTGGATTGACGATCACGTCGAAGGCAACGATGGCACTGTCGCCGCTGGCAAGCGTGCCAAGGTTGACCGTCACGCTTGCATCGCCCGATGTGTTGCCCCGCACCACCGCGCCTGCATCCGTGGCCACGCTGCCGGCGACGAGCGCCGTGTTGCGGTCCGGCGTATCGAGCAGGCGCACGCCCGTGGCCGCAGCTCCGCCCTGGTTCTCCACCACAATCGTGTAGCGCAGCCTATCGCCCGCGCCGACGATGCCGTCGCCGTCGCGGTCGTCCAGCGCGCTGGTCTTGAAGGCTTCAAGCAGCGCGACCTGAGCCAGCGGCGTCTGCGTGGCATCGTTGGTTTCGGTGGTGTCGGGGTCGTCGCTCTGCGCGACGGGGAAGTTATCGCCAGTAAGCGTCGCCTGGTTGGCGATGCGCGTTACCCCTTCCGGCAGCATCTCGTCCACGCGCACGGCAAAGCGCACGGTAGCCTCGGCGCTGGGCGCCAAATTGCCCAGCGCGACTTCAACGCTGGCGTCGCCGTCGCCGTTGCCGCGCCGCACCGTGCCTTGCGTGCTCTGCACCGAGCCCGCCATCAATGTCGTGTTCGGATCGATCACGTCGGTGAGCAGGACGTTGGTGGCCGGGGCGTTGCCCGCGTTCTGGATGCGCACCGTATACGAAATCACTTCGCCTGCACGGGCGAGCGCTTCGTCCGGCGCGCTACCCGCCGTAACACTGCTTGGTGTGCTATCACTTTTGGTGATAACGAGACGGGCGGCGGGCGGCGACGTGGGAATCGGGGTCAGCGGTGCTCTCAACGTTGGCGTTGGAGAGGCTGTTGGGGGCGGGGTCAGCGTAGGCGTAGGGGTGGACGTAGAAGAGGGCGTGGGAGTAGGCGGCATCGTTTGTGCCGCGGCGTGCGGCCCACGGCTTGGTAGACCAAATGTCGTAGCTGCCAGCATGACGAAAAAAAGATAAACAACCCACCAGCGGCGAGCCAACGCACCGCGACGTTCGGTTTGGCTTGACTGTTGTCGGTCTTTTTGATAGTTCATAAACTTTCCCTTTCATCTACTCAACGGCTCTACAAGATACTTTGTGTGCCTCCACGCAGTAACTTTTCATTTTGATTTCGTCTCTACTGCTACAAATGACGACGCCTGCGGGGGAAAATGGTCACGTAGCAATTATACACGTCGCGGTTGCTCGACGGTGAAAGATTTACTGGATCGAAAGAGGCTCGCCCTGCGGCAAGCCTCTTTCTGGTATACGACTCACTCTCGAGAAGACCA
The DNA here is from genome assembly GCA_965213535.1 of Caldilineaceae bacterium. Lineage (GTDB taxonomy): Bacteria > Chloroflexota > Anaerolineae > Caldilineales > Caldilineaceae > JBCCFC01. The sequence goes on along the minus strand of OZ243888.1, from coordinate 1,293,576 downwards.
CCGCAAACGTTTAGTCACCGAGATGGTCGCCAGCGGCGTGTAGAGCACGCCGAGCTATCGCCCGCGTCGTACATCACCATGAAGCAAACCGACTACGCAAATTCTAGCTATACGAATCCCGATTGAGCCAAGAAATTTACGGCTGCAGGACAAGCGGCAGGTAAATGCTGTCCGCCGGTGGGTTAGCAACGTTGGTTGACGTTGGCGTACTGGTTGGCGTCGCCGTGCTGTTTGGTATCGGCGTGCTGGTTGGCGCTGCCGTTGGTGCAGCGGGCGTATTGGTGGCAGAGGCCGTATTGGTCGGCACCGGCGGGCTTGGGGCTACCGTACCGGCTTTGGGCGTGCCGACTGGCGTTGCCGGTGTGCTGGTCGATGAGCCAGTCGGTGCGCCAGTTGGCACCTCAGTCGGCGCATCGGTTGGTGCTTCAGTTGGTGTATCGGTCGGCACATCAGTCGGTGAATCAGTCGGCGCTTCTGTCGGTGCTGGCGTTGCCATGGGTGTATCCGTTGGCAGTGCCGTATCGGTTGGCGTAGGCGTGGGCGTGGGCGTCTCCGTTGGCACGGGCGTCTCCGTTGGCACGGGCGTTTCCGTCGCCGTGGGTGCAACTTGGTTCACGGTGACCACGGCATCGGTCGTTTCGTCGAGCACGTTCTCAGCATCTCTCAGCACGAGGGAAGGGCGGGGTTCCGTTGTGTCAATGCTCACGGTCGTCGTGCCGGTTGTCAGCGTGCGCAGTTGAATGGAGACCAGCAAAAGATCGCCCGTTGGGAAGGGCCGCCCCAGCTTGCCTGCTTGGTGCTCGATCCTGCCCAACGTATTGTCAAAGCTGCTTGCCAGCACAGTTGTAAAGGGGCTGCCGTCGCTGCTAAGGGAGAGCACTTCAAGCACGGCCGGATCAAAATCCAAGAACACTCGGGCGGAATCTACTTCTTGCTCACCCGTCTGGAGCACCACCTCCAGCATGAACTCGTCGCCCACCGTGACCGTGGGGGCGGCTGGCACAAGCACCATATCTACCACCTTGCCGCTTTGCATGGCTTTTGCCACGCGGACGGTTCCGCTTTGCAGCGGTAGCATCGTCAACAGCAGCGCCGCCGCCAAGATCAAAAGGCCGATTGTCAACTGATTTTGTATTTTTGTCATTATTGGATAGTGCATTGTAAAGGGTGGAGACCAAACGCTGTCTCTCCCTGCCAGTTGTCGTTACCGTCTACTCCGCGTCACTGGGTTGAGCCAAGATTACATGAGATTCGCGAGTGGAGATTGAATCAATTCTACCTCACTTTCAATCTCCACTCAGAAATTTGTACTTGCCTGCCCAGCAACGTTGACGGCTTACTGCTAATTTTGCGTAATGGGAAGAAAAAGGCGGAAATTCATTTGCACTTCTTCCTGTTCTTCCTCGGCACTGGGCTCCGTGTCGGGCTCCGTGTTGGGATCCGTGTTGGGATCAGCGATGGTAACGCTGCCGTCCGCGGTGCTGCCCAACACGAGTTGGCCCGCGCGATAGACGCTGCTGCCCGCCGCAAAGCGCAGGCTCGCCTCGCCCGCGCCCACGGCCCGCAGCCGCACCGTCGCCAGCTCGACTGCGCCATTGGGAAAGGGCTCACCAAGTTTGCCGGCTTCGTGGCGCAGTTGGCCCACGGCCTGCTCGCTCAAAAGAACCGTATCCAGCGCCGCGCTCGCGTCGACTGCGACCACTTCGAGCAGCGCCGGGTCAAAACGCAGCACGGCGCCCGCCGCGTCCACCGTCTGCTCACCTGCCTCAACCAGCAGCGTAACGGAGATCTCTTCACCGACGGCCAGCCGCTCGACGCTCGGCTGCACCCGCAGCGTTACGTCGGAAGCAACCGTGGCGGGCTCTACTGCGGGCATATTCTCTGCGGCGCTGACGCCGCCCGGCTCCTGGCCTTGGGCACCGAAGTTGGCGGCCAAAAGCGAGAAATCGTTGAGGTCGACCGCATCATCTTGGTTGAAGTCCGCGCGCTCGTCGTAATTTGTCTCCCCCGCGGACTTGCCAAAGGTGTTCGCCAGAATCGAAAAGTCCAGCAGTTCGATCACGTTGTCGTTGTTGGCATCGCCTTCTAGCAGCGTACCAAAGTCGACGGCGTTGCCACCCACCGCCAGCGTCACCGCTTCCACGACTTGGAGCGCGTGCGCCTGCTTGACGGCCACGTCGTAAGTGCCCGGCGTCAGCCCGGTGAGGCTAAAGCTGCCGCTCTGATCGGTGGTGGGGGTAAGGCTTTCCACCAGCGTATCCGTGCCCGGCTGGTAGAGCGCAACCACAAGATCAACGCTCCAAGCTGCGGCGGGCGCGGCGGGCCGCCCCTGTAGCAGAACCGAGCCGTTTAGCGTTGCCTCCGAAACCACGCCGTTGACGGTGAGCGACACGGTCAGCACATCGCTGGCGTAGTCGCTAATGCCGCTGGCGGTAACCGTTGCCTCGTAGGTGCCGGGAGCAAGGCCCGCCGCGTCGACGAGAAGCGGCTGTGCCGTCTCCAGGGTGGTGGTCGGCGGCACGGTCAGCCAGTCGACGCTGCCGCTGGCCGCGTCGTAGACTACCGCAAGGTCGGCCACGCCTTCGCTCTGATTACCGACGTTCTTGCTAACGGTGAAGCTGTCGCTGCCCGTCCCACCCTCATCGAGGGCAAAGGCGAGCGTCTCCGGCGCGATGACCAGCGCCTGATTGGGGTTGGCGGGATCGTAATCCAGCACAATCACGTTGGAGGGCAGACTCGTCTGGCCGTTGGGTGCAACAATCACGGCAATCAGGTGGTTGATGCCCGCGGCTGGCCCGGCATTGGGCGAGGCCGTTTGCGTTAGCGCGACAGGAATCTCTACGCTGCCGCCCTGGTCGATGGTGGCATTGTAGATTTGCTTGGCCAGCACCTCGTTGGCCTCAAACGCGTCAACATCGTAGCCGCTGCCGCCCTCATCGATGTAGAGACGAGCATCAGCGCGGAAGAGCTGCACCGTCGCCCCGATTGGGCCGTCGATTGTAACCGTCTGATTGGTCTCGTTGACGAAAGCGGGCGGATTCCCAATGCCGTTCACTGCGATGTCCGGCGTTTCGGGCACGAAGCTCGAAAGCGCCGCCGTGGCCTTGGCGCCAGCGTTGGAGCCATCCGACCAGAGGCTTGTCACAATCGATTCGCCGTTGGCGAAGTTGACGGTGACCTTGGTGCCGATAATTTCCAGCCCGGAAACGGAACCCGCATCGCCCGTGGACTGATCGCCCTTGATGCTGGTCGGGTCCATATCCACCGAGAAGGTGAACTTTTCTCCGCTGTTGAAGTCGTTAAACTCGGCCCCCAGAATGTCGTAGCCCTCGTCGTTGTCGATGCCGTTGTGCGGCTTGCTAAAGGGCGTAACGCAGGGATCGGCGGGGGCGATCAGCCCCACGGTGGAAGCGCCGGAGTTCGGCTCGAAGCACTTGGCCCCGCTATCTCCTGCCGTGCCGACCGGGTCGAAAACCACATCCCGCATAAAGGCGCTCGTGAGGTCAAACTCCACGCCGACGATGTCGACATCGCCCGTGTTGTTGATAACGAACGAGCCGTTGCTGAACGTGCTGGCGAACAGATTATCCGAACCGCCATTGACGGTGATTTCCGCCGAGGGCGTGCCGCCCGTGCCCGCTGCGTTGACCGTCCAGAGGAAGTCCACGGCTGTGCTTTCGCTGGGCGTGCCGTCATCTGTCGCGGTGACGGTGACGGTGTAGGGGCTGTTGTCCGCCGCGCCCGGCGTGCCGCTGGAGGACTGCGTCGATTCGGCCAGGCTCGTGCTTTGCGGGTTGCCGCTGTAGTCGCTCTTTGACAGCACCAGCCGGTCGATGGTGTGGTGCTTGGAGCGGCCCGACACCAGAATGGTGTAGACACCGGGGCTGTCGAAGCGGGCAAAGATAGCGTGGGGATCGTTGTCGCTCGTGTTCGTCGACCACGTCCACTGGCCCTGATTGCCGCCGCTGCGGTAGATTTTGAACCAGCCGCTGCTGCCCGCGCCCGCGGGGGCAGCGCCGGTGCAGTCGTTCTCAGCGGGGTCGTACCCCTTTGGGCAGACGGTGCTGCCGCCCTTCTGTCCGTAGAAGCTGTCGGCCTCGATCTTTAGCCAGGAATCGTTGTGATCCGTGGGGCTGCTCCCAAAGCCAAAGGTGTTGCGCCACTGGAACTGATACGTACCCGGATTGGTGATCGCCACCTGATAGGCAATTGCATCGAAGCCGGGCGTGCCGAAGTGGTCGCTGCCGTCGTAGCGCAGGTAGCCATCGCCGGTGAAGCCGCTGAAGGTGGTTTCCTCCGCCCAGTTGGCCGGGTAGTCACCGGATTCAGCCTCGATGACGACGATACCGTTCTCCTCCTGGAAGACGCCATCCGCGCCGTCCACACCCACATCCAGCGTGCCGCTGATAACGCCGCTCTGGGCGTTGATGGTTAGGCTCGGCGGCAGGTTGGTGGCCGAGTAGGTCAACGTCTGACCCGCTTCGGGCGCGGTGGCCTGGACGGGCAGCGAGACCAAGTCGCCCTCGTTGCCTGTCTGGTCACCGGGATTGGTGACGACCGGCGGCTGGTTGGCAGCTGGCTCGGCAATCGCGATGGCAAAGCTTTCGGTCGTGCTCGCCGTACCGTCGCTGGCGGTGACGGTGGCCGTGTAGCCTGCCGCGTCGCCGGTTTGCGTCGTCCACGAGAGATTGGCCGTGCCGTCGCCGCCGTCGGTGAAGGTGTAGCGCGCCGGATCGACTGCCGTATCAGTCGCCGTATCCGTGATGGCTAGACTCAGCGTCAGCGTATCGCCCACATCGGGGTCGCTGGCGCTGACGGCGACGCCGATTGTGTCGCCTTCGGTCGCCGCTTGATCACCAATCGGGTCGATGGTCGGCGCGGTGTTGGCTGCGCCCGTCACGTTGAGCGTGAAGAGTTCGCTGGTCATCTCCGTGCCGTCGTCCGCGGTGAGGGTAAAGGCGTAGCTGCCCGCATCGCCAGCCTGCGGCGTGAAGGTCAGCTGGATGCCGTAGCTGCCGCCGCTGTCGGTGACGCTGCTGCTGGTAAAGGCCGCGGCGTCCGGCGTGCTGCTCACGTCAACCGTCAGCGCATCGCCGTCTGCATCGGTGACGACGGTCGTCACCGTCAGCGTTTCGCCTTCGACCATCGTCTGGTCGGCCACCGGGTCGATGGCTGGCGGCGTATTGGTCGGCGCGTTGCTCAGCGGCAGCACCTCCAGGCCGTTGACCTTGGGATTCTCGACGTTGTGAACAAACTCAATCGTCAGGCTCCCATCGGTCACGCTGGCGATGATGCTCTCCTCAACGGGGATATTCTTGCCGCCCGCGGCGACGAAGATGTCGTAATTCTCCAGCGCCGTGATGCCCTCCACCCGCACGTCGAAGATGCGCGTGCCAGCGGCGGTGGCAAAGGCTTCGATAAAGTAGAGCCGCAGCTCGTAGTCACCGGCTGCATCCACGGGGAATTCCCAAATCATCTCCGGCGCGTCGGGGTGATCCCAGCGCTCCTTGCCGAAAACGTTGTTGGGCGCACCCGTGGCGTTGGCGCCACCGTAGGAGCCGCTGCCAAAGGTCTTGTTGCACTGACCACACGTGCCCAGCGTCACGTAGGGGGAGGGATTGCCGTTGGTGTCGGCACCCCAGTCCATTGGCGCATCGGCGATCAGCGGGCCACCGGCGTTGACGCGGTAGAGCGGCGCGCCGGGCATTCCCACCGTCACGTTGACGGAGTCCGACGCTTCGGGGTTGGTATATTCGGTGTGCAACGCATTGGAAACGCGCACTTCCAGCACGTGTGCCCCCGGCTCAACGCCCTTATCGGCGAAGTTTAGCGTATAGGGCGGCGTGGGATCGACGCTGCCCTCCTTTTTCTCGCCATCCACGTAGATGTGAATGTGGTCGTCGGATTCCAGCAGCTGCACGTCCCAGAAGATGTCGACCGATTCGCCGCTCAATAGCGCGCCCTCCGCGGGGCTCGTGAGCGTGATGATCGGCAGCGTTGGGCCTTGGGCCACCGCGATGGCGAAGTCCTCGGTCGAGCTGTTGCCGCCGTCGCTGGCGGTGACGCTGGCGCTGTAGGAGCCCGCCGCACCCGGCTGCGGCGTCCAGCTCAGCTGGCCCGTGCCGTCGCCGTTGTCGGTGAAGGTGTAGGTCGCTGGGTCGAGGGCCGTGTTCGTGGCGTCGTCCACGATTTCGATAGTCAAGGCAATCGTGTCGCCCGCATCCGGATCGGTGGCGCTAACGGGAACGCTGAGGGTATCGCCCTCGATGACCTGCTGATCGCCGATGGCGCTGATAAGCGGCGGATTGTCGCCGCTGGTAACGACCCAGGTGAACTGCACGTCGGTGCTGGCCGCGCCATCGCTCACCGCCACGGTGACGGCGTAGGGGCTGTTGCCCGCTGCGCCGTCGGCAATTACGCCGATAATCTGGCCGTTGGTCGGCTCGATATCGACACCCGCGGGCTGGCCGCTGATGGTGTAAGCCAGATTCTGCGGCCCGTCGGAGTCGGTCGCCGAGACGGCTAGACCGCTGTCGCTGATGTCGTCGCCCTCCACGTTGGCCTGATTTGGAATGGGCTCGACCTGCGGCGGGAAGTTGATGTCGCCCGCGGCGTAGACGGCAATAGCCGAGACCTTGGCGTTATTTACCACGGTGGTAAAGTTGATGTTTAGTTCACCGTCGCTCAGCATGATGGGGAACGACTTAATGGCTGGCGCATCTGCGCCCACATCGGCGAAGATGTCGTAGCTATCCAGAACCAGTGCGCCTTCGATAGACGCATCCAGCAAACGCTTGCCGTTGCCACCGGTATCGCTCGGACTCGTGGACGAGCCAAAGTAGATTTCGGCAAAATGCAGGTCGACCACGTAATCGCCATTCGGCAGCGAGAGGTTGTAACCGAAGTCGCCGTAGCGCTCGGTTTGATAGAGCTTGTCGTCTTCTGTACCGGCGATGGGCAGGGTATTCTTGGCAAAGATTTGACCACCGCTGAAGTCTTGATCGGCGCTCCAGACGTTGCCTTGGGTGTCGGTATAGTCTGCCGTGCCACCCGCATTGATAAAGACAAGGGGCGTCGGCGCATCCAACCCTTCGCCAGCCAGCGCCACGGCAAGCGTCTCGCCGCCGCTGTGGGTGACGGTTAGCGTACCGGATTCCGCGCCAGCGTCGGTCGGCGCAAAATTTAGGCCCACGCTGTACGAATCGCCGGGGCCAACCGCCAGCGGCCCGGCAAAGGGCTGTGCCAGCGCAAAGTCACCGCTGCCCGAGAGGGCAATCGCTTCGATCACGATGGCCTGATCGCTGCCCGTGTTGTCGATAACGACAACATCGCTGGCGCTTTCGCCCACAAAGACCGAGCCAAAGTCCGCGCTGGCGGGTGCGGCGAGCGCGCCCGCGGCGAGCGCCGAGCCAGTTGGGCTGGTCTGCCCAAAGAGGTAGAACGCTTCGAGATCGAGCGTCGCACCGCCGGGGCCGCCGCGGTTGGGTGAACCGCCAGCAACATAGATGCCGCCGTTGTTGGCAATTGCCTGCGTGCCGTGGCGCGGCGTGACCATTGGCGCAGCGGTGCGCCACGTCTCGGTCTGTACATTGAAGGCCTCGTTGGCAGCCTTGGCCGAGCCGGATTCTCGCTCGCCACCCAGCACAAAAATTTCGTTGCCCAAGACGCCAACTGAAGCGGCGGCGCGCTCGGTCGGAATATTTTGGGCAGCCGGCAGCGTCGACCACGTCTGCGAGCCGAAGTCGTAGATATCGACCTGTGGAACCGTGCCGAGGAAGGTGTCGGGGTTGCCGGAGGTACGCCCGCCAATGGCGTAGAGCTTGTTGTCCACCACTTCAACAAAGAAGTGATCGCGGGCGTGGGGAATATCTGTCAGCTGCGTCCACGTGTTGGTGGCGGGGTCCCACTCGTCAAACCAGGTGACGGCGGGGCCGCTGTGCCCGTTCGTGTTGCCGCTGACCACGTAGATTTTGCCGTTGTATTTGGCGGCTCCCGCACCACCGCGGCGGCGAGCAGCCGGAATCTCCGGCCCCACGAGCCATTCGTCGGCGAGAGGATCATAGATGTAGATGTTCTGAGCCGGCGCTTCGGTGGGGAAGTTGTTATCCACAAAGGCCGTTACGGCGTAGATTAGCCCATCCAGCTCCACGGCCTGGAAGTGGTTGAGCACGGTGGGCGAAGCGGCCCCGGTGCTCCAGTTTCCCGTGGCCAGGTCGTAGATTTTGACGTTGTTGCTCTCGCGCCCACCCAGCAGGTAGAACTTGTCGCCAGCCTGCACAAAGGCGTTCTCGTGACGCGTCTCGTCAAAGTCTGAAATCAGCTGCCAGGAGCCTTCAGCCGTCACCGGATCGGTATCGACTTCGATGTAGTCCCAGCTGGCGTCAAACTCCGGCGCGGGGCCAGCCGATGTCGCGACTAGGCCAACGGCTAGCGCGGAATCGACGCCGCTGATTTGGTAGCTACCCCGCACGGCGCTGAGCAGCGCACCGCTCAGCGAGACGGGCGCACCCAGCGGGGTGACCGTGCCGCTGTCGATGATGTATTTGGGCTGTACCGTACCAGCGGACGAGTCCACCGACAGGTGCAGTTCGACAAGCGTTGCTTTGAGAATGCCCGCCACGTTGACGGTGCTTTCGGTGGTGCTGCCGTTGTTCTCGGTCAACACCTGGAGGCCACCATTGCCGTCGCTGCCTGGAGTGATGGCGAGCCGCAGATAATTATCCTGGTCGCCCGTGCCAATGTAAAGGCCCTGTGCCAGCGCACCGCTGGGGTTCGCGCCCAAGAAGCTGCCGGCCAGATTGGCGCGCACCGTAAAGGGTGGCGTGTTGCTGTCGACATCGATACCAAATTGGAAGGCATTGACTTGGCTGTTGCTGCCCTGGAAGGCATCGCCCTCGCCCACGGAGGGGTCGGTGTAGATGCCCGCCGCGCCGCCGACGATCAGGTCTTCGTCGGGGTCTTGCAGCGTGAGATAATCGCTGCCGTTGCTCATCAGGCCGGTAAAGCCGACGCCGTAAAAGCCGCTGCCGGGATCGCCGTTAAAGAGCGGGTAGTTAATGGGCAGGCTGGTGCTCTTGCCGTTGGCGGCGTCGACGGCGAAGGCATCTTCGGTGTCGAGCAGGCCGTCGTCGTCGTCATCCGGATCGTTGAGATCGGAGTCCTTGAAGCCGTCGGCGGCCACGCTGCCGTCGTTGTCGCTGGGCACGCCAGCGGGCGAACACTGATCCGTGCCGCTGTCAATTTCATCGGCGTTGGAGTAGCCGTCCCCATCTTCGTCGATGGTATCATCGTCATCGCCGCTGCACTGGAGGAAGTCCTGTGGCTCAAAGACGGTGATGTTGTTGGCGCCGTAGGTGGCGGCCCAGACCGTACCGGGGAAAACGTCATCGTCTCCCTGAGTGGTCACGTCTAGGGGCGTTCCGCCAAAGCCGCTGGCGAAGGAGGTATTGCAGTTATCCGGCACGGCGGGGCAGTTAATAACGGCATCCCCCGCGGCGTTTAAGGCCGCGCCGTAGATGTTGCCGTTGAAGGCGGCGGCGAGCAGCGTGCCCTTGAGCGAGCCATTGAAGTTGGAGGCCGTGTATTCGGCAATGCCGTTGGTGGATGGGTTGTAGTTCGCCAGCGCGCCATCATCCTCACCGGAGTTTTGGAAATCACACTCGGTTGGATTGGCCTCGCTGATTGGAACCGGCGGCCAATCGACCGGCAGGTTGGGATTGCCCGGCTCGTAGAAGCTGCCGTTGTTGGCATTGCCTGCCTGGAACCACAAGCCCGCACCAGCCGGGTTGCCGCGGATGGGCGTGGGGTGTCCGCCGTAGTAGCCTTCTGTGATGTAATGAAGGCCGTTTTTGTTATTGACCTGGCCATCGGGTTGACCATCGCTGGCGACCGTGCCGTTGTTGCCGTCCAGCAGGGTTACGGACGGGGGATAGGTGGCGGGATCGGGGCCGTTGCCCGTAGAGCCCGGCTCGCCCGCAACAAAGTTGTTGGTGCAGTTGTAGCTCTCTTCGTATTCGGGAAATCCGCCCCAGCTCTGGTTGGCGCCGTTGTCGACGCCGTAAATTTTCCCGCTCTCGCTGATGACAATATCGTAGAGGTTGCGGAAGCCGCTGGCGTAAATCTGAACCGGCCCGCCAACCACGATCTTGGCCTGATTCAGCCCATCATTGCCACCAAAGGGATCGTTCACGTCGAGGCCATCGTAGCCGGCAGCGGCGGGATCGGTAATGCCGTTGGCGTTGGCGCGCGTGGGATCGTCCAGGGTGGGCAAGTCGTACTTATATTCATGTGGGGCGCTGCCCTGGGTAGGCAGTGACTCGATCGCCGCCAAATCGACTTGAAGCAGGGCAGCCGAGAGCGCATATTCTACCGTAAAGGCAAAATTATTGGAGGGCGCACCGGCATTGTCGTGGCCGCCCTGGGCAACGTAAAGCGTGCCGCCCGTGGGTGAGCCCGCCAGCTGCATTCCATTGCTCGCATGGTTTTCCTCAGAACGCGGCAACCCGCGCACGAGATCGATCTTCTCCCAGCTTGTGCAGCCATTGGTTCCGGCGTCGATACCGCCGACGCAGGTAAGCCGCGAGATGATACCGGAGTTGGTATCCAGATTCTTATCATCGCCGCCGGGGCCAGCCCCAATATCCGGGTCGCTGGACGAGACAAAGAGCACGGGATTCGTGCTCGTACCGGCAGTCAAAACGCCCGTGACTTGGCGACCGTTGCATTTGCCACCGCGGCTGCAAGGCCCACCCGTGTCGTCGTCGCGGTTGGCGATATCCTTGACGATATTGATCGTCTCGGTTCCAGTTACGCTGTAGCCTTGCGGGCCGTTGCGCACGATGGTGTAGGCGTAAATGGTTCCGTTCTGCTGCGACACGTAGAGACGGTCATCTGGCCCAAACTCAAGCGAGGTGGGCGCACTGAGGTTCTCGCCCTGCAAGCCGCTCGAATCAAAGGGGGGAAAGCCCTGCGCCTGCACGGTTGCGGGCGCGGCAAAGATAGAGGCCACCACGGCCGCCACGAGGAGCGCGGTGGTAAGAAGGGAAAGTGGGCGTGCGAAAGAAGTAAGGGAAACTATTCTCGGTCGGTACATTTTGTTCTCCAATAGTCAGCTAGCAATAAACAGGTAACGGCTATTCAAGTATTCGATGCTAAAGGCAATATATGGCTAATCAATCAGTGATAGTCAGGGCAGGCTATCGGGAACGTGCAAGTTAGGGAATGGCTGCTCGCAGCGGCTCATCGCAGGGGTGAGCTGTGCCAAGACACCATCTCAGTTCAGCTCCCTGGACATTGAGCGCTGCCGGCACCTCAAACACGACAAACCCGTAAACGCTTTCTTCTGTTGCCAACTCCGCATTGGCCAACGACGGCGACACATCCAGGCTGGAGGGGTGCACCGTAAACTGCTCGCCAGCGCCGTGCACGAGCCGCAAATTTTCCGCGCGCACCGCCAAAGGAGCACCCGCCTCGTTGCCCAATGTCCCGGTGATTGAGATGCGCTTCATCCCCGCTGGCACATCTGCGGCGTCTAACTCCTGGGCGTACGAGACAAACATATAGTATTGGCCATAGTCGCTGACGGCTGGATTCTGGGGCGGCTCAATCAAAGCCGTGCCGGCTGAGGTGGTCGGTGGCACGTTGTCGGGACTGGCCTCTGTTTCGCTAGCGCTTACTTCGCCAGTCTCTATCTCGGCAGCCGTCGCCTGCTCAATCTCCGAATTGACGGTTGGCTGTGCAGGGGCCGGTTGCTCGGCGGGTAAAAAGGGAAGCGAAGATGAAACAGATGTCGGTCGTTCTGTGGCTCGGCTGGAAACAACGGGCATGTAAACCGTTATCTCCGTAGATAGCGTTGCCGCTGGACCGGGAGCTGGCTCGACCTGAGCCGTTTCGATCGGCGTGGCTTGTGCTGGGGCGACTTGAGTTTCAGCCTCATCTTCAGTTATGCCTGTGGCTGTGAAATTGCTTGCAGGCTCTTGGGAAACTTGAGCCAAAGCGGTACTGGTCGCTGCTGGAGCTTCCTCTACTGCTGGGGCTTCCTCTACTGCTGGGGCTTCCTCTACTGCTGGGGCTTCCTCTACTGCTTCCGAATTATCGTTGCCCAAGTCGACGGGTTCCACACTTTCGGATATAAAAACCGATGAGGTAACAGGTAGTGCAGGGGACGAAGTAACTGCTGCGGAAACCGACGGCATGACCAAGCCAACTGCTTCTGCCGCTAAATTCGCTTGCTCGGTGATATTGCCGCCGCGACCAATCTCCTGCCCTGCTTCCACAGAGCCAAGCTCCATCACGCTGGATGCTGAATTCTCTATAATTACTGCATGGTCCGCGGATGCCACGCTGCTCTCTACATGAGTCGCGCTCTCTAAGTTAGACAGCACGCTCGGTCGCAATAGCTGTAACGCAACCGTCCAGCCGACAACCAGAAGAGCTGTCACGATTACAAGAATTGTTGTTCTTCGCACATTCATAAATACCTTGGCTTTTCCTCAAATCCACTTTGCTGCTACAAACAAATCTGAATCACCACTGCCACCCTGCTCTAGAAGACGTTTGGACTACGACAAAGGTACGCAGCCAGCGCAGATTCCTACATATCTTGTACTAATTGTATATCAACTAGCAGTACAGATTGATTACGATTTACTGACAATCTTTGGCGGAAGCGGATACACAAATTATTGGTAGCTGCCGCAACAAGGCAAGAAATATAGGCAGAATTTACGAGCAATGGAGCAGCGGCAAACAGAGTTAACCGAGATCGAAAAGTCGGCGGCATCGACACGTTTCTTCAAAAAACGTGTCGATGCCGCCGACTATATTCCACCAGCTTGCAGGCGGGAAAGAGCGATTGGCTAGCGGTTAATCAGCGGCAAGTAAAGCGAGTCGCTGTTGACCTCGTTCAGTTCCGTGCCCTGGAGATAATCCAAGAGCGGGATGCTGCTGGCCGAGACGACCGGCTCCAGCTCGATGCGATCCAGCCGCGCCCCGTCTTCGCGCAGGTAGAACGTCAGGTAGTGCTCACCCGCAGCCAGCTCCAGCACCACAGCCTCGCGTCCACGACGGTCGCTGACGTAGTACTGCTTGTATGCGGTGTTGGATGGGAAATCCCAAAGATACGGCGCTGCGGGCTGGTTGTCCACTTGCACAAAGAATGAGTTGCCGTTGCCGTCCACGGCGTAGGCGTTAGCCAACAGCAGATACTGTCCGGCTTCGGCCACGGTGACGCAGTAAGTAGCCTGCGCGCCGTTGGCGGCAAAGCCGTAGCTATTGCCGGTTCCATTAGGCACGTGGACGTACTGCCCACCGCTAGCTTTGGCATCGCTGCCGATGACGAAGCCGTTTCGCAGCGTGCCCGCTTCTGCTTCTCGAACCAAGCCGTTGCACTGGCTGCCGGTCGGCGGCGGCGTGGGCGAAGGTGTGGGAGAGGGCGTCGGCGAGGGGCCGGGCGTTGGCGTGGCGGTCGGCGTGCCGTTGCCCACGCGCTGCAGCGCCAGCTTGTCCAGCCGCGTGCCAGCTTCGCGATTATAAATGGCAATTTCATGTTCGCCAACGGCCAGCGTCAGCGTCACCGGATCAGGACCGCCGCGATTACTCACAAAGTCTGCGGCGTAGCTGGTGTTGACCAGCGTATCCCAGGTGTAGCCGCTGCTGGGCTGGCCGTCGACCTGCACGTGGAACGAGTTGACGTTGCCGTTCGCGCCATAGACAAAGCCCTGAATGCGGTACGTTCCCGGCTCCGTCACGGTGAAGCAGTAGCGCGCCCCATGGTTGTTGACAGCCATCGAGTAGTTGTTGCCGCTGCCCGCGGGCTTGGCAACGTAGGCACCACCGCTGGCGTTGGCATCCGTGCCAACCGCGAAGCCGCCAAACAGCTCGCCATTTTCAGCCTCCTGAACGAGCGGGCCACACGCACCAATGGGCGGGGTCGCCGTGGGGGCCGGGGTTCCTACTGGCGGGGTTGGCGTGGCGGGCGGGGTCGGCGTGGCGGGCGGAGTCGGCGTGGCGGGTTGGCCGCTGCCGCAGCTGCTTTCCACGGGGCCGGTCGCCGTGCTGCCGTCGCCAATAGCGTTGACATTCTGGCTGAGCCAGACCCTATCCGCGACAAAGCCATCTTCGCGCATCCACAGCGAGAAGGTGTACGTGCCTGCGCTGGGAATTTCGATAAAGGTGGGCGTGCCGCTGCTGCGCATGCGCCAGTTGTAGACGTCGCCGGAGAAGCGGTTGATGCCCGCGCTGCCGGTCTTGCCTTGGTTGCCCAGGCCAGCGTGCACCGAGTCGTTGGTCGAGCGCGCTGGTGTGGGGGCCAGGCCGCGCACGAAGATGTAGTAGCGCCCCGGCTTACTAAAGCTCACCTTGTATTCGAGCTTGGGGCCGTTCAAGTTAACGCCCGTGCCCGCGCCGCGGTTGGGCAGCGCCTGCATGGCGCCAGCGCCCGAGAAGCCATTGATGTCATTAATATACTGCCACTGAATATCGGCTTCCGGCTCCGTGCCCGCTAGGCGCGCTGAATAGTGCTCAGCCTCCATCACGACGCCACCGTTCTGCTCAACAAAGAGGCTGCTGCCAGCTTGACACGCCGCAGGGGCGGGTGTGTTAGTCGGTGGCACAACCGTACTAGTCACCGTCGGCGTGACGGTCGCTGTGGGCATCGGCGTGTTAGTCGGCGGGACAGCCGTGTTAGTCGGTGGCACGATTGTGTTGGTCGCCGTCGGCGGGACAGCCGTGTTAGTCGGCGGCACAACCGTGTCAGTCGCCATCGGTGGGACTGCCGTGTTGGTCGGCGTTTGCGTCGGCGTCGGCGGCACAGCCGTGTTGGTCGGCGTTTGCGTCGGCGTCGGCGGGACTGCCGTGTTGGTCGGTGTCTGCGTCGGCGTCGGCGGGACAACTGTGTTGGTCGGCGTTTGCGTCGGCGTCGGCGGGACAACTGTGTTGGTCGGCGTCTGCGTCGGCGTCGGCGGGACTGCCGTGTTGGTCGGCGTTTGCGTCGGCGTCGGCGGGACTGCCGTGTTGGTCGGCGTCTGCGTCGGCGTCGGCGGGACTGCCGTGTTGGTCGGCGTCTGCGTCGGCGTCGGCGGGACAACTGTGTTGGTCGGCGTCTGCGTTGGCGTCGGCGGGATGGCCGTATTGGTCGGCGTCTGCGTCGGCGTCGGCGGGACTGCCGTGACGGTTGGCGTCGGTGGGACGGGATTGATAACGGTCGCACCCGTGGTTTCGCCGGTTATGTCGTTGCCTGCCTGAAGCACGCGCGAATCGCGACGCCCGCTGTTGTTGTAGACAATTTGCGTCCCAGCCGTCGGCGCGATAACTCGAAAAGTCACCACGGCAACATCGGTCGACTCGCTGGGGAAAGGCGCTCCCAGCTTGCCGGCCTGGTGGTCGACTGTACCGGCAACGTTATCAAAGCCGTTGTTTGGCGCTCTAAAGTTGAACGGGCCAGCCGGGTCCACTTCGACAACCTGCAGAACGGTTGGATCAAAATTCAGGAACGCGCCCACTGAATCGAACGATTGCCCAGTGACCTCGACGCGGATGGTTACGTCAAATTCACTGTTTACTGCAACTACGTTATTAGCGGGCAAGAGCACCAGATCGGGCGTTCCGTCCGCTTGCGCGGCGTTTGCTAAATTGTCTGCGGCCAGCGCAGCCGGTATGGTTGCCTGCGGAACGATAGATAGTCCCAGCGCAGTCGCTACGGCTAGAACGCTGACAATCAGGTATTGAATTGAGCGTGGAAAATGATTTGATAACATGTTTTTCATATAACTCCAGGAAGTAGATGTTCTGACGGACTGTTGAACAATAATGGTTCTACCTTATCAAGTTCGGGGGTACGGTGGGGTACAGCTTTCGTGAACCGTGAAAATGGACAATCAGCAGTCCGGCGTTTTGAAGGCCAGACTGCCAACTATCGTGCGTAACGGCTCACCTACGTGCGAGCCTGCTAGTTCAGGGCAAGGGGCAGGAAGATGCGATTCTGCTCTACAGGCAGAATGGGAGGCAGGCCCTCTACAGCTTCCAGCACATCGGCGCCTGCACGCAGGGCGGTGGCGCCGTTCACCGTCAGACCCGTCGGCCCCTCGGCCAACCGCTCGAAACGTACGGTCACAAGCTGAAAGTCGCCGTTGGGGAAGGGGCCACCCAGCTTCCCAGCTTGGTGCATCACTTCACCGGCTTCGTTGTCGATTTCGCTCAGCAGCACGGTGTCAAACGGGCCGGACGACTGCACGTCGACGGCGCGCAGCACGTCGGCGTCAAAGTGCAGCGCAGCGCCCGCGGCATCGACGCGCTGCTCGCCCGCGGCAACGTGCAGCGTGACGGCCAGCTCTTCGCCCACCGCAGCCTGCGAACCGCTTACCGCTGCAGCCAGCTTGGCGCCACCCACATACGCAGGGGCGCGTTGGGTAGATGCAGCGGCCTGCGCTCCGCTCGCGGGAACGGTGTCACCAGCCTCATCAAAGTGATTGGTCAACAGCGAGAAGTCGATCAGGTCGATGCAGCCGTCTTCGTTGAAATCAGCGCGCTCATCAAAGTTGGCCGCCCCTTGGCAGAGACTAAAGTTTGACGACACAACTGAGAAATCCACCAGGTCGACAAAGTTGTCGTTGTTGGCATCGCCTTCGCGCAGCGTGCCCAGATCTACCTGGTTGCCCGTCCCACTGACGATCACCACATTTGTCACCACGTTCTGAAGCGTGTGGCTGT
The DNA here is from genome assembly GCA_965213535.1 of Caldilineaceae bacterium. Classification (GTDB taxonomy): domain Bacteria; phylum Chloroflexota; class Anaerolineae; order Caldilineales; family Caldilineaceae; genus JBCCFC01. Next base: position 1,276,869 of record OZ243888.1, on the reverse strand, counting down.
TTTTGACGGCAATGTCATACGTGCCGGGGAAGACGCCCGCTAGCACAAAGTCGCCGCTGTTATCGGTCGTGGGCGTGTAAGACTGCACCAGCGTGTCTGTGCCCGGCGTGTAGAACTCAACCGTTAGCGGGACGATCCATTTACTGCTGGGCGGATCGTCGCGGCCTTCGAGGATGACGCTGCCCGTCAGCGAGGCGCTTTCAATCACAACCGTGCCCGGCTCGGTTGAGTCCAGCACGGATTGGCCTCCAAAGGTGGCGTTGGTCTTGCGCGGTCGCTGGGTGTTAAAGTTCAGCGGCGTGCCGGTTGTTGCGCCGGTGGCGTCAAAGGTCACGGTCGCCAGGACAAAGGTTCCGCTGGGGAAGTCGCTAACCGTGCCGTAAGCAAGGCTCAACTCACCCGCACCGTTATCTACGTCATTGCGCAGTTGAAGGTCGAGTGTGTCGCCGGGCGTTACCTCTGCTACCTGCAACAGGCTCGGATCAAAATTGACGTAGGCCGCAGCACCGTCCACCTGCTGCTCGCCCGCCTGCACGACAATATCAACCGTAAATTGCTGGCCGATCACCGTGTTGGTGGTTTCGGGATCAATGACGAGCACAACTTCCGCCGAAACGGCCGCATCGACAACAATGGTAACGCTATCGCTGTCCGTTGCCCCGTTGTCGTCCGTTACCGTAAGGGTGATATTGTGCGTGCCCACTGCAAGGTCAACGGACGGCGTAGGCCCGCTGGCAATTGGGGAACCGTTCTCGCTCCACGCGTAGCTGGCAAGGCCGGTGTCATCGGTGCTGCCCGTGCCGTTGAGCGTAATCGTCTCGGAGCCGCTGTCGTCGCTGTCGGTTACCGCTTGATCTTCGCCCGCATCCGCAACGGGCGGCGCGTTGACAAAGATAGTGACGCTGTCTGTGTCGCTCGCGCCGTCGTTATCGGTAACGGTGAGCGTGATTTCGTGCAGACCGACAGCGAGAATGACGGTTGGATTGGCGCCGGTAGCAATCTGCGCACCGTTTTCAGTCCAAGTGTAGCTGTCAATCGTGCCGTCGTCGTCCATGCTGCCCGTGCCGTCCAGCGTAACATCCTCGGAACCGTTGCCGTCGCCATCGGTGACGGTCTGGTTCGCGCCCGCATCGGCTTCCGGTGCCACATTGTCGGCAGCATTCACGATAATCGTAACGGAGTCGGTGTCGGTTGCGCCGTCGTCATCCGTTACCGTGAGCGTGACGTCGTGCGTTCCCACCGCAAAGTTCACGCTGGGATTGGCGCCGGTAGCAATCTGCGCGCCATTTTCGGTCCAAACGTAGCTGTCAATTGTGCCGTCGCCGTCCATGCTGCCCGTGCCGTCCAGGGTTACGTCTTCGGAGCCGCTGTTGTCGGCGTCCGTCAGCGTCTGGTCGGCGCCCGCATCTGCCGCGGGTGCATCGTTGATATCGTTGACGATGATGTCAACCGTGGCAACGTTGGAATCTGCCTGACCGTCGTTGGCCTGGAAGGTGAAGCTGTCCGACCCGTTAAAGTTGTCGTTGGGTGTGTAGGTCAGATTGGGAGCGGCGCCGCTGAGAACGCCATCGCTCGGCCCGGCCACTACTTGATAAGTCAGGGAATCGTCGTTCACATCGCTGGCGGTGAGGGTGATGCCAACGGGCGTATCTTCGTCGGTCGATACGTTCTGGTCGTCGGCAACCGGCGCTTGGTTAGCGGCGGGAATCACCACCGTGCCGTCCACGGTCGACGCGTCAACGGGTTGGCCGATATTGGCGACAGATGTCTCCGGCGAAAAGGCGAGCGCTGTACCCGCCGCATCGGTTGTGGCCAAAGCCGTAAACTCGACCGTAAAGAGATCAAAGGTGCCGGAAGCCGTCGTACCAAAGGCAGCGGCAACGTAGTTGATCGTGCCCGTTGTGTTGTTGCCGCTGCTGGTCAACACGAGGCCAAAGGTGCTGCCGTTATCAATGTCTTCAAAGCGCAAGACGTTGGGATCAAAAGTCAAGTCCACGTCGGCGGCATTGACTTCGGTGCTGCCCGCCTGCATTTCGACAGTAACGAAGAGCGTATCACCAACTGCCACCGTTTGCGTGCTGGGCGTCACCACAATGGAGACGCTCTCTTGGGCCGCAGCCGTTGGCGCAGCGGACCAGTTGATCCCCATCACCAGAAGAAGGGCTAGAAGAAATCTCAACGCTACAGTGCGTGAGATTGTCTTTAGAAACAAGGGCATAGTTGTTACCTTTCGGGAGTATCAGTCGGAAACCCAACAGTCGGAAAATCCAACAGGGAATGTGCGTGAGTGTAAATAAAGCTGTAGACGGTTTGGTCGCCTGGGCCAAGCAAATTACGAATAAGTCAATATCTATGTCTTCAATGAAGAGTACAGTGCGGGGGCAGCAGGGGCGGAGCATCCGCCCTTGCTGCCATCAGCGCTTATTTTTGGGTAATGGGCAGGAAGAGGCGGAAGCCAAGCTCTGTTTCTTGCACTTCGTCCTGCTCCTCAGATGCGTCCACAACGGTCACGCTGGCGTTCACCGCTTCGCCGAGCACAAGCTCGCCCGCGCGGTAGACGCTGCTGCCCGGCTCGAAGGTCACGCTCGCTTCGCCAGCGGCAACGGCGCGGAGACGCACCGTCGCCAGTTCAACATCGCCGCTGGGGAAGGGCGTGCCCAGCTTGCCCGCTTCGTGGCGCACCACGTCGCCGTCGCGCTCGCTCAGCAGCACGGTATTCAGTGCCTCGCTCGCGTCGACGCTTACGATCTCCAGCAGCGCGGAATCGATGCTCAGGAGCGCGCCCGCCGCGTCTACCGTCCGCTCACCAGCGTCCACCAGCAGCACAAGGTCAAACGCCTCGCCCACGGACACCCGATCAGCACTCGGCTGTGCTCGCAGCACTACGCCTTCGGAGACGGTGGGGATGTCGGTGTCCGGCGCAGCCGCCGCGGCGGTTACGCCGCTCGGCGTCTGCCCCACCTGGTCAAAGCGTCCGGCCAACAGCGAGAAGTCCAGCAGGTCGACTGCCTCGTCCCCGTTAAAGTCGGCGCGTCCATCGTAGCCCGGGTCGCCCGCCTCCTGGTCAAAGCCATTGGCCAGAATCGAGAAGTCCAGCAGCTCGACTCTGTTGTCGTTGTTGGCATCGCCCGCGGGCAACTCGCCAAAGGCCACGCTGTTCGCGCCCGGCGTCAACGTCACCGTCTGTACCACCTGGAGGTGGTTGGCCTGCTTGACAGCCACTTCATACGTGCCCGGCTCAACGCCGCCCACGCTAAAATCGCCGCTGGCGTCGCTGGTCGGCGTAAAGCTGAAGACCGGCGTGTCGCCGCCCACCTCGTACAGGTCGACCGTCAGCACGTCGCTCTGGTCGCTGCGCCCTTCGAGGGCGAGGCTACCGTTGAGCGTGGCATCATCAACAATTACCACATCGCTTTCGAGCACGCAGAGCGCCGACAGCTTGGGCTGGTTCGTCGTCGCCGTGAAGGTGAGGTTCAGCCCGCCGTCGGTCACGGCGATGCCGGGGTAGCTCATCACCTCCGCCGCATCCGCGCCCACGCGGGCAAAGATGTCGTAGCCGCTCAGGCTGGCCTGGCCCCCTTCGAGGCTGTAGTTGAAGACCCGCTTGCCCGCGCCACCCGTACTGCTGGGCTGCACCGCCGAACCAAAGTAGATTTCGGCGAAGTAGAGCTCCACGTCGTAGACTCCGCTCTCCAGCGGAATCTCGGCGCTAAAGCCTTGGTTGTCATTGCCCGAGCTGTATTCGGTCTGGTAGATGAGATCGTCGTCGGTGTTGGCAATGGCGACGTTCTTGGGTCCCGCTGGGGGTACGGGGAAGGCCCGCCCGCCGCTCAGGTATTGGCTCGCCAAGAAGCTGCGCCCCGTGATGGGCGACTCGTACGCTCCGCCACCGGCATTTACACAGAGCACCACGTTGTCATCCGCCTGTACGGTGACGCTAACGGTAGCTTCGTTGGAGGCCGCGCCATCGTCATCATCTACGGTATAGGTAAAGCTGTCGCCGCCGCTAAAGCCCCCATTCGGCGTGTAGGTGATGCTGCCGTTGGCGTTGGCCGTGGCCGTGCCGCTGGTCGGCGCGCTCACCACCGTCACGCTGGCGGCAACGAGCGTGCCGTCGATATCCTCATCGCCGTCGAGCACGTTGATGTCAACCGCTTGGTCCTCGGTCGTGGTGGCGCTGTCGTCGTCCGCAATCGGCGCGTCGTTGATGTCGTCGACGGTGATAGTCACCGTGGCCGAATCGGTGCCGCCGTTGCCGTCGCTCACCTCAAAGGTAAAGCTGTCGCCACCAAAGTAGTTGGCGTTCGGCGTGTAGGTCAGGTTGGGCGCAGTGCCGCTTAGCGTGCCGTTGCTCGGCCCGCCGGTAACCGTGTAGGTCAGCGAGTTGTTATCGGGGTCGCTCGCCGTCAACGTAATGTCAACTGGCGTATCCTCGTCCGTCGTCACGCTCTGATCGTCGGCGTCGGGGGCATCGTTGACATCGTTCACGGCAATCGTGACTGTGGCTGGCGCGGAATCTGCCGTGCCGTCGTTGGCAACGTAGGTAAAGCTGTCCGTGCCGCTAAAGCCAGCGTCTGGCGTATAGCTAAACGAACCATCCGCATTGAGCACCAGTGTACCGCTGGCTGCATCGGTGGCGAGCGTCGCCGTCAGCACTTCGTCGTCAACATCCGTGTCGTTGCTCAACACGCCCGGCGCGTCGACCGTCAGCGGCGTCTCCTCATTTGTGCCGTAGCTGTCGTCCACCGCGACCGGCGCGTCGTTGACCGCGTTGACGGCAATGGTCACTGCTGCAGGGGTGGAATCCTCCGTGCCGTCGTTGGCAATGTAGGTGAAGCTATCTTCACCAAAGAAATTGGCGTTCGGGGTATAGCTGAAGGAACCGTCGCTGTTGAGCGTCAGCGTACCGTTGCTCACGTCCGTCTCAAGCGATGCCGTTAGCGTATCGCCGGAGTCGGCATCCGTATCGTTATCCAGCACGCCCGGTGCGTCGACCGTGAGCGTCGCGTCTTCGTCGACATCGTAGTTGTCATCATTCGCCACCGGCGTGTCGTTGACATCGTTGACCGCAATCGTCACCGTGGCGGGCGCGGAATCGACCGTGCCGTCGTTGGCGACGTAGGTGAAGCTGTCCGTGCCGCTAAAGCCCGCATCCGGCGTGTAGGTGAACGAGCCATCGGCGTTGAGCACCAGCGTACCGTTGCTCACGTCCGTGTCGAGCACCGCCGCCAGCGTGTCGCCGGAGTCGGCATCCGTATCGTTGTCCAGCACGCCCGGCGCAGCCACCGTCAGTGGCGTATCTTCGTCCGTGCCATAGCTGTCATCCACCGCCACCGGCGCATCGTTAACCGGGTTAACGGTGATATTGACCGTCCCCGTACCCGTGCCGCCGTTGCCGTCGTTCACCTCAAAGGTGAAGCTATCGCTGCCGTTGAAGTTGTCGTTGGGGTCATACGTCAATTCGGCCCCATTACCGCTCAGCACGCCGTTCGTCGGCTGAACGGTTACCGTAAAAGTCAGATCGTCGCCGTCGGCATCGCTGGCAGTCAGGATAATGGGAAGGTTGATGTCTTCATCCGTCTCCACATCCTGGTCGTTCGCCTCCGGCGCATCGTTGACATCGTTGACGGTGATGGTCACCGTGGCTGGCGCAGAATCTGCCGTGCCGTCGTTGGCCGTGTAGGTAAAGCTGTCGCTGCCGCTAAAGCCAGCGTCCGGCGTGTAGGTAAATGAGCCATCGGCGTTGAGCACCAGCGTACCGTTGCTCACGTCCGAGGCAAGTGCTGCCGTCAGCGCATTATTTTCGGCGTCTGTGTCGTTGTCGAGCACGCCCGGCGCGTCGACCGTCAGCGCTGTCTCTTCATTCGTGCCGTAGCTGTCATCCACCGCCACCGGCGCATCGTTGACCGCGTTCACGGTAACGGTAACCGTTGCCTCGTTAGAGGTCGCGCCGTCATCGTCATTGACGGTGTAGGTAAAGCTGTCGCTGCCGTTAAAGTCAGCGTTCGGCGCGTAGGTGATCGTGCCATCGACGTTGGCCGCTGCCGTGCCGTTGCTCGGCGCGCTCACAACGGTCACGCTGGTTGGGTCGATCGTACCGTCTTCATCCACATCGCCCTCAAGCACGTTGATGTCAACAGCCGTATCCTCATCTGTTGTATCGGCATCATCATCCGCAACGGGGTCGTCATTAACATCGTTTACCGTCACGGTGACGGTCGCCTCGTTAGAGGTTTCGCCCTCGTTGTCGTCCACCGTGTAGGTGAAGGAGTCGCTGCCGTTAAAGTCCGGCTCGGGCGTGTAGGTGATTGTGCCGTCAACGTTGGCCGTGGCCGTGCCGTTGGCCGGCGCGCTCACAACGGTGACGCTTGTTGCGTCCAGCGTGCCGTCGTCCGTGTCGTTGGCGAGCACCGCAATCGGATCGCTCGCCGTATCCTCGTCCGTCGTTGCGCCATCGTCCACCGCGACGGGTGCGGCGTTTGGCGCATTGCTCACAATGGAGAAGTCATCGAAGTTGAAGATAAGGTTTGCGCTGACCGCCGCTCGACGCGTCGAGCCGAAGATACCCGCATAGCTGAGGGCATCCGTGCCCGCGTCGCCGTCGTGATCCGTGCCGTTGGTAAAGGAGGCGGGGATCGCCAGCGTGCCGACGGACGTTTCCGCGCCGCCGTTGATGCTGAAGAAGCCCTCCACTTGATTGGTGGCCGGGTCAATCTCCGCAACCAGCGTGAGGCTGTCGCCGTTGCCCAGCTGCGAGAAATTGCTCGACTCCTGATTGTCAAGAAGCACGAATGTGCCGGAGTCGTCGGTTTCGCCACCAAGCTGAATTTTGGCGTTGCCGCCGTTGGCGTTGAGGTAGGCGACCTTGATAAAGTTGTTTTCGTTGAGACCGAAGTAAAGACCTGCCTGCTGGAAGTTGTTTCCCCCCAGCGAGGGCAAGTCGACCAGCGTCGTCTCGATACGGATGGGGCCCTCAACATCGACGCCGACGCCCAGCGCATTGAGCTGCGAGTTGGTGTCGCTGCTGTTGGCCTCCTGCCCCTGGGCTTGGCTGTTCGGCTGCGAGAAGGCGATGCCCTTGGTCGCTTCAATGGAGAGCGTGCCCGGCGTCGCGGTATCGACGTCGAGCAGATCTGCCTCGTAACCCGGCACGTCCGGGTTGGAGACGGGATTGTCCGAAGCCAAGCGCGCCGAGGGCGGGTCGACCATGGTGAAGCCGGTGCCCACGCCGTCGCCGTCCAGAATGTCGCCCTCGTCGGCGCTCCAGTCGAGCGCGAAGGGCAGGCTCACCGGCACGTCGCCGCAGGGCAGCGGCGAAATTGGCGAGCAGTCGTTGGCCGGGGCGGGGCCGTTGACGGTAAGGCTAAAGGCTTCGCCCAACACGGATAAGCCATTATTAGCCACGTCGGAATCGTCGCCCGGGTTGACGTAAGTGACCTCCGTACTCGTGATGTCCGTCAACACCTCGAACTCGATTTCCAAATAGCTAAAAGCGGTGTTGATTTCGACCGAAGGGTCAGTCGAAAGGGCGACGTATCGGATCGTGCCTTGAGCCTGATTTACAGTCGGCCCGATAAAGCCCGTTAGCGGCCCGGTCTCTGTGATTGAAGCCGCGTCCGTGGCCAGCAGGGATGAATCATAGCTAATGACGACATCAAGCGAGTTTACTTCCTGGCCAGCAGTCTGAACTTGTGCGGTGGCCGTAAAGGTGTTCTCGCCCTCTCCAAGCGTGACGCTCTGCTGCGAGAAGCCCAAGTCAGCGTCGCCCTGCGCGCGTGCCGCCGAGGGCCCGGTTGCCAAGTTTGCAACAACCAGCGCGAGTACGAGGATAGCTATAGCGAACTTTCGCACTATGATATTTGAGTGTTTCACCTAATTTCTCCTTCTGAGAAAATCTTAACGCTACAATTTGTCAAGCAGTACAGTTTAAGATCAAATGGGTCCGCTTAAACAAAGCGGCTGCGAGGGAAGAGGTGAAGATCACTTCCGAGTGATCTCCACCTCTTCTTTAAGATTACGGCGTTGCGGGGCCTTCCCCACTCTGGTCGTAGTTGTTGGACAGCAGTGAGAGGTCAAAGAGATCAACGCTGCTGTTGCCGTTCAGGTCGGCATTCTCGTTGTAGTCCGCGTCGCCAGCAGACTGGTCGTAGCTGTTGGAGAGCAGAGAAAGGTCGAAGAGATCAACTTCGTTATCGTTGTTGATATCGCCCGATGGCATCTCGCCAAAGTCGACGCCGGCCGCTTCGCCCGCCACGAGGGTAGCGGATTCCATCACTCTCAGATTCGTATTGGCCTTCACGCCAATTTGGTACGCTCCGGCATCGATCCCGCTGATGCTGAACGCGCCGCTGGCGTCGGAGACCACGTCATTGTAGGTCGTCACGAGCGTGCCCTGGTCGTCGAACAGCTCGACCGTGAGCAGAGCGCTGTTGTCGCTGCGGCCCTGGCGCGTGGCCGTGCCGTTGAGCGTGGCTGTCTGCACGCCTGCCGTTTGGTTGCTAAAGGTACAGGTCACATCCTCGCTGCCGGACAGGTTGATGGTGGCGGTTGCGTTGCCGACATCGCCGGTGGAGTCGCCGTCATCACAGACGATGTCCGTCAGTGCCCAATCGCTGGGCACGACTTCCGTCACGCCGTACGTACCGGGACTCACGTTGGTAAAGAGCTGCGCATTCGGCTGCACCGCCGTGATCTCCACGTAGTTGAGCTTCGTGTTGAACGCAGCGTCCGTCGGCTCAATCGTCAGCGCCCCATCCGTCACGTCGACGGTAACCGTCAGCTCCAGATACTCCTGGCTGGTCGTGGGCTGGTACGGCGTGGCGGGCACAATCGCTCCCTCGATGTTGTACTGGTGCTGGCTGTCGTATTCGCCATCACCTGCCGGCTGGTCACCCGCAACAATCTTCACTTCGTAGCGACCGGCTGGCAATTCGTGCTGCCAGTAGATCTCATCCATGAAGCCCGTGTCGCAGCAGTCGCCGCGCTGCATGTGCTGGAAGGTGTCCAACTCCTGCGGAATGCCGCTGCGGTTGCGGTCGCGCATGGCCACCGACGCGTCAATCGGCTGATCGTCCGCCGTCTTGAGCCAGCCGTAGGTCTGGCCGTTGGATCGCGCACCATAGGCCGCGCCGCTGTCCACCTCGTAGCCAGCTGGCACGGGGGCCGCAGCGGGCTGCATATTGTAGTTGAACTCCGCACCCGTCGAGCCGTCGTCCACCAGGGTGAACGGACCCAGATCGCCCGTGAAGTCGAACGGCTGCGCGCTTTCCGGCGACGCTTCCTTGATGATGGTGATCGTGCCCGGCAGGTTGGCCGGGTCGGCGACCTGCACGGTTACCGACGCCTGGTCGCTGACGGTGCCGGGGTTGGTGCTGCTGCCCGGTACGACGACCAGCCCGAAGACCGAAGCGTCGACCGTGTTTTCCAGCGAGCCTTCCTGCTGCGGCTCAACGGTGATCGTCACCGTGCTGCTCGCCGCGGGGCCAACGTCAATCGTGCAGCTCACCGTGCCGCCGCTCTCCGTGCAGCCATCGCTGGCATCCACAAAGGTAGTGTTGGCGGGCAAGTCGTCCTCGACTAGCACCTCGTAGGCCGTGAAGAAGTCGCGGTTGTTAATGACCGTGGCCGTGTAGGTCAGCGATTCGCCCACGGCGGCCGGATCGTCGGACGCTTCGAGCGTCACGCTGATGTCGACCGGAATCTTATCGCGCCAGACGGTGTTGGGCGCGGGGGCAACGTTCGTCACGTAATAGACGTTGTCGTTGAAGTCGTAGTTGATGCCCGCATAGTCCATCACCATCAGATAGGCGTTGGGAATCAGCTCGCCGTTCACGTCGCGCGCGGGCCAGGCGCGGAAGTGGTGGCCTTCGTCGGTGGCCGTGGGCTGGGTGTTGAGATCCCAGTCGCTGTTTTCCGGATCGATCTTGAAGCCAAAGTACTGGTTGCTGGGCGTCACGGTCGACTGCCCAATGCCGCTGCCCTTGCGCGGCAGGTAGGACTGACCATCGTCGCCGTTGTGCGTCAGCACGTTGTTGGTGTTGTCGCTGCTGATGTTCGGCTGAATCTTAAACGTGGCCACGTTCGGGCAGCAGGAGTGGAAGGCCGCCAGCTGGCGGACGTACACGGGCTGCGTATCGTCGGCGCGCGTCCAGAAGGGCGTGAGCACCTCTTCGCCGATGGCTTCGATCACGCCCTTGTTGTTGATGGGCTGACCGGGGTTGGCAATGGTCGTCTGAAAGCCAAAGGCCTCGACGATTTCGGCGACGTTGGGTTCGTTGCCGCCCTCGCGCTGCCGCTGCCACGTGCCGCCCAGGCCAATGCTGGCCGTCGGCGTGTCGGAGTCGCTCGATTCAACCTCAAGCTGCGCAAAGACGTTCTCGTTCTGCGTGTTGGTGGCGCGGCTGTAGATGAAGTTGATCACGACATCATAGAAGCCACCCGGCTGCAGCACGATGGGATCGGCCAGCGTTTCCTCGCCGTTGGGCAGAGCAAAGGCCGGGTTGCCCGACGCACCGCTTGTGTTGCCGACAAGGTTGAAGCTAAAGATTTGCAGCTCCTCGTCGGTGCTCGCGTTGGTGACGCGCAGCGTGGCCGAATCGTGCTGACCATAGTTGGCATCCGCCGCGGTGCGATTGTTCTGGTGGCGGTTGAAGCCCATCCAGGAATCAAAGTGCGCGCGACCCGCTTCGGTGACGCCGCTGGGGAACTGCCAGTCGCGGTTGGTCAGGGCGATGTCGCCGCTCGAAACGTCGATTACGTCGAACGAGACCGGCGTCGCGTTGCCGACGTTGCCCGCCCCGTCCGTGGCGCGTGCGTCGACGGTGTAGCTGCCTTCGTCGCTGAAGGTCAGCGTACCCGTGTAGGGCTGGAAGGTCGTGCCGCCGTCGAGGCTGTACTCGGTGGAAGCCACGCCGGAGCCGCCCGCGTCGCTGGCGTTGACCGCGACGGTCGCGCTGCCGAGGTAGTCGCCGTCGCCGTTCTGCGTGCCGCTCACGTCGATGGTGACCGTGGGCGCTTCGGCATCAGCCGCGGCAGGCGCAATGCTGAAGTCGCTGAAGGCGAAGGTAAGCGAGCCGCTCGCGCGGCGGTTGGTCGTGAAGACGCCCGCGTAGCTGATGGGGTCGGTCGCGCCCGCCTGGTCGTGGTTGACACCGGCGAAGAAGGAGGCTGGCAGGCTCACGCTGTCGTTGCCGTTTTGGGCAACCAGCGTTTCCGCGCCGCCATTGGTGGCATAGAAGGCCTGCGCCTCACCCGTGGCCGGGTCGATCTCCAGGGCAAGCGTCACGCTGTTGATGCCGCTCTGGCTGAAGTTATCGGTATTCAGGTCAACGTCAGTCCCTTCGTAATCGAGCGTGCCGCTGGCGTCCGTCTCAAGCAGCATCTGCACCTTGGCATTGCCGTTACCCGCGTTGCCGTAGACGATTTTGACATAATTGTCTTCGTTCAGGCCGAAGTAGAGCCCCGCCTGCTGCGACTGATTGTTGGTCGGGAAGGCTGGCGGGTTAACAATGGTTGTCTCAATGCGCAGCTTCTGCGATGAGGCATCAAAGCCAACGCCCAGCGCGTTGATCTGCGAATTGGTATCCGTGCTGCTCGGCTCGCCCTGGCTGGCAGGCTGGGCATACTGGATGCCCTTAGTGCTCGCAATGCTAAGCGTACCTGCCGACGTGTTGATGGTCAGCTTGCTCGGCTCGTAGCCAGGAACGTTGTCGTTGAAGACCGGATTGTCCGCGGTCAGTCGCGCCGAGGGCGGATCAACCATCGTAAAGCCCGTGCCGATGCCGTTGCCGCTGGCGAGGCCACCCTGGTCGCTCGTAAAGCTGAGGCTGTAGGGCAGCACAACCGGGACATCGTCGCACTCAAGCGTCGAGATCGGGTCGCAGATCGGCGTGGCGTTGGTGGCTGGCTCGACGTTGGTCAGTACAAAGACATAATCTTGGTAGTCGCCATTGGATGCATCCTCGTAGCCGATGATGTAAGCGTTCGGCACGGGATTGCCAGCGCGATCCTTGAGTGGATAGATACGCGTCGCGTGCGGGATGCCGGTGTTCAGGTCATCCTGCGTGTAGCTGGTGCGATTAAAGGTGTTGCTGTCGACGTAGAGACCAAACGAATTGTTGCCGGGATCAAAGGTCGTCGCGCCGCCCGCCTGAATCTGCGGGAAGAGCGTCTGCTCCCAGGAGATGTTGTTGCCGTTGCCATCTGTGTCGATCACCGCGACCTGGCTCAGCGGCGGCGTCTGCGTGCCGTCTGGAATGTAGTAGCCGTAGGGCAGCAGTTCATCGGGCGAGTAGCGCGCGACCACCGTCATGCCGACATCGCCGGGGCCTGCTTTTTGAAAGAGTGAGGTCAACGTTTCGTCGCCAATGGGGAAGTTGCTCGTGTTCGAGGTCAACGTGGTAAAGCCAGCGTCGATCCCGTAGCCAAGCGTATTGAGCACCTGCTGCAGCGTCGGCTCCTTATTGCCCTGCAGGCCGCTGGCGCTCAAGCCAAAGAGCCCGACTTCCACCGTCGGCGCATCGGCGTCGTCGCTGTTGATTTGGAGCACGGCGCTCAAATCCGCCGCGCCCGTGCTGCCGCTGGGATTGTTGCCCGGCGTAAACTGCGGGGCAAGCAGAAGCTGCTCGCCCTGGTTGAGCGTCACGGGGAAGCTCGGCGGGTTATTGAGCGCGAACGCACCCGGGTTGGCCCCGGCAAAGGTCGCGCCGTTGATGGTCAACGGGTCGACCCCGGCGTTGGTGATCGTCACCACATCGGGCGTGCTGACGGCGGCGGTCGTCGTATTCTTGACGCCGCTGTAGATCAGCTCCGCGGGCGAAGTGGCAATGTCGCCATTGAGTTGGGCGGGCCGCACGTTGCGCAGGATGACCACGATGTCCTGGTAGTCAAAGCCGCTGGTCGTCTCTTCGGTGGCGACGACGTAGGCGTTGGGCACAACTGTGCCGCTCTCGTCCTTGAGTTCGTAGACGCGCACCTTGTGCTGGCGGCTGGCGTTGCCTTCAAAGGTATTCAAATCATCCTGGCTATAGACCAGGCGATCACCAAAGAAGGGCCAGCGGGAGTAGATGCCGAAGCTGCCGCTGCCGGGGTTGAAGCTCGTTGTGCCGTTGAGCGGCGGCAGCAGACGCTGTCCGTTGCTCGCCGGACTATTGGAAACCGTAAAGAGCTCGTTTGGATTGACGGAGTCGCTCGGCGCGTACCAGCCAAAGGCCGTTACGGGGTTGTTCTGCGTGGGGCCGAAGACGGCCAGCAGGTCGATGTCAACCGTGCCCGTGCCCACCTTTTGGAAGAGCTGGGCCGCAATCTCGTCACCGAGCAGCGGCGCGGTGGCGGCGTCATCCGTCGCCCCCATTTTGTTAGTGCCGGGATCGTTGTCGCCCACGTTGACGGGGATATCGAGCGTGTCCAGAATCCACTGGAGCGAAGGCTCATTGGCGCCGCCAAGACCCTGCTTGCCCAGGCCGTCGAGCTCGACGTCAACCAGAGGCGTATCGGCATCGTTGCTGGCAATGCGCAGCGCGGCTTCCTTGGGGCCGTTGCTGCTGGGGTCAAAAGCGACGTCGATGTCAATCGAGCCGCCAGCGGGCACGACCGTGCCGTCCGTCGGATCGTTGACGAGGACAAATTCGTCCGCGTTCGCCCCAATCAGGCTTACCTCGCTGAGCGTCAGATCACCACTGCCGTTGTTGCTGACGGTGACCATTTGCGTAGCGCTTTGACCCGCGTCGGTGACTTGGTCGAAGACCAGGCCAGTAGGTGCGACGGCGATGTCGGGCTGGTCGCTGACGTTGCGATCTGCTGGGCGCAGCAGGAAGAGCTTCTGGGCGCCGTTAACGGGAGTGCCGCGGTCGTACTGAGCAAGGTAGAGATCGCCGGTTGCGACATTCTGCGCAACTTCCAGCGGATCGTTGTAAGGTTCACCTGGTGCATTGCCAAAGCCGGGCACGTCGACACCGGGCTGTGCGCCCAGCACGGAGCCATCGTCATCAACCTGAATGGTAAAGAGGTCGTTGTTGTTGGAGAAGCGCACCACCAACAGGCGATTTTGCAGCTCTCCCTGGAAGTTGTTGCCCAAATACTCGATCACGCCGTTTGGGCTCTTATTAAAATCAAAGTCGTAAACCTGCTCGTTGAGCGGGAAGTTTGGATAGCCGCGGTAGTTCGGATCGGGCGACGTACCGACAGGGTATTTGCTGCCGCCTTGACCCTCGCCCGGCTCGTTTTTGTCTGAAGTGGGATTACCGATGTTGAGCACCCATTCACAACGCGCGGGGTTGGGGTGGCCAAAATAGCCGCCGCCGTTGCCATCGACAATGAACATGAAGTCGCGCTGCTTCTCATGCGTCCCCTGTGTGCCCGTTGCGCCAGAATTGTTATTGATACCGTCTACGCTGGGCAGTTCACTGGCGCTGCGTCCGTCTGGGCGTACCGTCGAGCAGTAGCTGTAGTCCGTGCCGCTCACGGGGAAGTCCGGCGATTCGCCGCCCCCGGCCGTACCGTTGGTTGGTACGTAAAGGTAGCCGTTCGAGTGCCAAACGAGATCGTAAGCGTTGCGAATCCCTGTGGCGAAGACTTTGAGCGGCGCATTGATTGCGTAAGGATTGTAGGTACCGACGCTGGTATCGCCATTGCCACCGGGCCAGGCTTCGCTCGTCTTCACATCGATGGGCGTGTCGCTGCTAATGGCGTTTTGCACGGCGGAATCGTTGTCGTCGAAGACCAGCACCGCTGCAGTAAGCAGCGTCTCCGGGCGCGTGCCCCAAGAATTGTCTGCTACGCCTGCCGCTAGGTTAGAGCCCTGCGAGAGATAGAGTCGACCATCGGGACCATAATCAATCGAGTTGGTCACGTGATCTTTAGCCGAGCGTGGTAGGTTAACAAACACATCCTGTACGTTCTCCAGATTGGGTCCGGAGAGACGCGAAATTTTACCGCCCCAGCGGTCACCGATACCGTCGAAACCATAGACGGTGTGTGTTGCCCACGCTACGGGGTTGCTGGCTGTCGAGTCTGGATCGAAGGTTAGGCCAATCAGCAGACGGGCATTAGAGGGAAAACCAGGATTTGCATCACCCGCTACACCCTTCAAAATTTCACCATTGCTCAGCGTGCCATCGGCGTTGACCGTGTAGCGGTGAATTTGTCCGTTGTTCGACGCGCCATAGAGCTTGCCATCCGGCCCCATCTCAACCGATGTAAAAAAGATGCCATTGATGCCCAGATCCACCACTTCAAACGAAACCTGCGGATCGCCGGGCTCATTGATGGGATCAAAGGTGCCGCTGCCGCCGCCGCCGCCGCCCAGCTCCGTACCCGTGCTAAAGAGGCTTTGGAAAACGGGGAAAGTGTCGCCGCCATCGGGGCAGGAGCCGTTCAACTCGGACTTAACGCCATCGATCACAAAGCGGTACTGCGTGTTTTCTGCCAGGGCCTGATCCGGCGCGAGATTGATCGTGTCGTTACCGCCGGAGGTGTTGCTGGAGGAGGGTACGAGCGCTCCGTTGGAGCCATCGGGGTTCACCGCGTAGAGGAAAACGTTGTCGTCCAGGGAGGAGGGATCCACACCGCAGCCCGCGCCGGGCACGTTGATGTCGG
Organism: Caldilineaceae bacterium; assembly: GCA_965213535.1. Classification (GTDB taxonomy): domain Bacteria; phylum Chloroflexota; class Anaerolineae; order Caldilineales; family Caldilineaceae; genus JBCCFC01. The sequence continues at coordinate 1,261,275 of OZ243888.1, read as the reverse complement.
CGCCCAGGCCAATCAGCCGCTCGACATCTGTTGAACGATTGGGTGGGTTGATGGACGTAACGTAGGGCAAGTCCTCGGCCACGGTGTCGATGTCTACGTAGTTGATTTTCGTGTTCAAGCCACCCTTGGCGTCGATAGACAGTTTGCCATCCGTCACGCCCACGCGCAGCGTGGCCGCCTGGTGGTGACCAGCGGAGCCGGCGGGACCGCTTGGCGCAAAGCCAAAGATCGCCTCGGCGCCCTCAACGTTCAGCGCATGGACTTCTGGATCGTTGGCGTTGACGTTGGGATCGCCAGCCGCAACGGTCACTTCGTAAAGACCGTTGGGCAACGCAATTTCCCAGATACCCTCGGTCTTGACGCCGCTGAAGTTACCGGGAAGGTCGTCCGCCTGCATGTGCATCAACGAATCGAGCCGCTGATCGGGCTGGCTCGTGCCGCGGTCGCGGCCGTTGCCGCTGCTGCCAGCGGACAGGTCAAGCGGTGTCGCGCCGTCGTTGGCGTTCACCCAGCCGTAGGTGTAGGCGCTGTCGCCCTGATCGGCGCGATTGCGCACGCTGTAGGCCTGGCCAAAGTCTAAAAGATAGCCAGCGGGCTGCTCGCCAGCTTCTGCGTTAAAGTTAATCTGGAGGGGGAACTGCGTGGGGGCATCGGGCTGCTGCTGAATCTCCACGTAGTTCAGCTTGGTGTTGACGCCGCCGCCGCTGTAGTCCAACGTGAGCTTGCCATCGCTGACGGTAATTGTGCCGGAGCCGGTGGTGTGGCGCGTGTTGCTGCCTGCGCCGCCGCTGGGCACATAATTGTTGATAATGCTGATGCCTTCGGCATTGATGCGGTGCGTTTCGGGATCATTCCCGCCACCGCTTGCATCGCCCACGGACGCCGTTACACTGTATGTGCCATTGGGCACAGCAATTTCCCAGTAGCCGCTGGGAGGCGTACTGGGATGGTTCATGTGGATGGTTGTCGCCAAAAGCAGATTGGATTGGCCTGTACTAGAGCGATCGCGACCCTGGCCAACAAGGCTCACCGGGCTGCCGCTATTGATATCGATCCAGCCATAACTAAGGCCGCTGCCCTGGTTCGCGCCCGTGCGCGCGCCGTAAGCCTCGCCAAAATCTTCCAAATAGCCAGCGGGCGGAGTTGTATCCGCATCGTCCTGAAAATTGATGCTGGCCGCAAACAGCGTTTGCATCTGCGGGGCGTTGGGCGCAACGGCGCTAACGGGCTGCGGTGGAATCATGCCGGCTACCATAGCAAGAATGGCTATGTAGAATAGCAGGCCCTTTTTGCGGCGAATGTGGATAATTTGATTTAGGGTATTCACCTTTTCTCCTCTGTGACAAAATAACTGTTAGTTAACGGTCCTTGCGTAGACAACACTGTATTTACTTGATGAGTACCAGGGAACGGTTCAAACATAGACAAGAATCGTCTATAAAAAATCGCAGGTAATTCTCCCTCAAAATTTCGCCGAAGCTGTGGTACGTCCTTGATTCATTTTACCTACGTTTTCCATACGACGCATGCAGTAGGTTAGCATGAACCACCATGCATTTGACTTACGGTTACCTGACAAATTGTAAAAGCTTAACATCCAAAATACGGCGGATTTCTGGACAGCAACAATCGTCCAAGCGAAGTATGGGAACAATGGGTGGGGGGAGACGGATAAAATTCTACCACATTTGCCCTACGTATTACATACGTACTATTGCGTATTAGCTGCCCGTTGTAGATATATATATTGCCGTAGATAGAGATAGGCTAACCACATTGGAGCCCTGCTGTAGCGGTGAGAGGTCGAGCGCAGCGGTGGCTGTATTGCGAGCCGCAATCAAAGCCAGCCCAACTCCCGCGCCTTTGTCACCGCGGCCGTGCGATTGTTGACATTTAAGCGGGTGCGAATGTTTTCCGTGTGTTTACGTGCCGTGCCGACGCTTAACCCCAAGCGATTCGCAATGCCCGCATCCGTTAGCCCTTCAGCAAGCAGATGCAAAATTTGATGCTGGCGCTTGGTGAGGGGTTCGACGCTCGAATGTGCATCGCCCAAATCAAGCAGAGAATTTGTGGCTGGCGGTGGAAGCAACGCTGGGGCTCCCTTGCAGAATCGAAAGAACACGTCGCGCAGCTGTTCTTCGCTGATGTCGCGCGCAATTTTGGCATGTGCCCCAAGCTTTAGCATCTTGGTGGCCACATGTTCTTCACCGGGGCGATAGAACGTTAGAATAATTAGGTGGGGAAACTTTTGAATGAGGGGGGGAATTAAATCGATGGCCGTTGCGGGGCGTGTTCCATCGCGTTCCCAGGGAATCGACGTACTGATCACAGCCAAGTTGGGCTCGGTGCGCTGCGCGTAATCCAACGCATCGCGCCCGCTGCGCACCGGCCCCAATACGTCAACTTGCGGACTGACAGCCAGGGCGGCGGACAGACCCTTAAAATAGATTTCTTCGTTATCTACAACCAAAATACGCAATCTCACTAATCCCTTGCTCAGGTGGCGCCGGTGAGCGCCTTGGGCGTGCCCGCTGCCGTGGGGCTGTTCAACAGTAGATTGTTTACGGGCGTTTGCGCTTCTTGATTGAATAGATAAGTCGGCCTGCTGGGGGTCAGACAAGCTAGACATATTGTATTTTCCTTTCCTACAGTGATTCTTTCCTACAGTGATTCTTTCCTACGGTGATTCTTTGCTACAGTGTTTTCTATTGCACAACCTTCCTACGACAAATAAACGACTTCTCTTCAAGAAGCCTACCAAAGTTGGCGACAGCGTAACACGATTCGTCCGACAATTTTCTTACAGCTTCTTGACATCTTTGATGGAAGCTCTCGCGGGGCGGTTTCGGCCAATTGTCGCTGCCCAAGCGGCTGCAATCTCCGGTTCGCCCACTGCGGGAAACGGCGCTACAATAGATAGATGAGCGACTTCACCGATTCCACTGCCCCAGCTGCTGAAGCGGCTGCATACGCTATCCTGGCCAGCCAGCCCGCGCTGGACCTGGAGACGCTGCACGCGCGCAACAAGCTCTTCGTCAGCGGCCCCTTTGGCAGCGGCAAGACAACGCTGGCTATTGAGCGCATTCGTTGGCTGCTGGCCCAGGAGAGAGTGCGCGGCGACGATATTCTCGTGGTTGTGCCGCAGCGCACCTTTGCCCTGCCCTTTTATGATGCCCTGCGCAGCCCCACCATGCCGCCGGGTCCGCCGCCGCGCATTACCACGCTGGCCGGGCTGGCGCGCAACGCCGTCGAGCTTTACTGGCCGCTGCTCGCCCAAAATGCGGGCTTCCGCGATCCCGGCCGCGAGCCGACCTTTCTCAACCTCGAAACGGCCCAGTTCTACATGGGCCAATTTGTGGAAGAGGCGATCCAAAATGCGGCCTTCGACGGCATCCGCATCGATCCCAACCGCGTCGTTAGCCAGGTGCTGGATAATCTCAACAAGGCGGCCCTTCACAGCTTTTCTATCGAGCAGGCTTACCAGCGGCTTGAGCTGGCCGTGCCGCCGGGCGAGGGGCAGACGGCGCGTCTCAATGCCCTGCGCGCCGCCCGCACCATTAGCCAACAGTTTCGCGATCTCTGCCGCGCGCGCTCGCTCGTCGATTTTAGCCTGCAAATTCGGCTGCTCGGCGAGTACGTGCTCCAAAACGAATGGAGCCGCACCCACTTCTTCCGCCAGTATCGCCACCTCGTGGCAGACAACGTCGAAGAAAACAATGCCGTGGCTCATCAACTGATGGGTCAGTGGCTGCCCACGCTCGACAGCGCCCTAATTGCCAAAGACGACGACGGTGGCTACCGCCTCTTTCTCGGCGCCAACCCCGATGGGGCGGTCAAGCTGGCGGAAGCTTGTGACGTTTACGTCTCGCTGGCCCACGCGCCGGACACCTCACCGGCGCTGCTCGCGTTGGCACGGCGCATCAACCATCTGATCACCGGGCGAACGGCGACGCACGACGGTTATGTCGATCCATTTGGCGGTGAGGGGAACGGTGAGGGGAGTGATGGATCAGGCGACAGCATAGAGGACGTGCCCACCAACGATTTGGATACGGCAGATGTACGGGGCACATCAACCGCTTCTAGTATAAATGACGCAGGGTTTGCCTTCTCGGATCACGCCATTTTGGCGAAATCGGGAAACTTGCTTACCGGCACGGCCGCACAGCCGTTGATTTTGCCCGACCGCGAATTTCGCTTCTATCCCCAGATGATTGACTGGACCGTAGGCGAAATCGACAGGCTGATTCGCGACGACGGCGTCGAACCCGGCCAAATCGCCGTGCTGGCTCCCTTCGTCAGCGACGCGCTGCGCTTTAGCCTGCAAACCGGGCTGGCCGCGCGCGGGATCGATTCCACCACCCACCGCCCCTCGCGCGCCCTGGCGGACGAACCGGCCACGCGCACGCTGCTCACGCTGGCCGCGCTGGCCCACCCCGCCTGGGGCATCCGCCCCGCCGAGAGCGACGTTGCCCTGGCGTTGGCGCTGACGGTGGACGGGCTAGATCCCGTGCGCGCCCATCTGCTCACGCGCATCGTCTACCCCGCCAGGCGGCGCACGATTGAGCTGGGTCGCTTTGAGGAACTGATTCCGGAAATGCAGCGGCGAATTGGCTACGCCGTGGGCGAGCGCTTTGATAGACTACGCGAATGGATTTACAGCTATCGGGCGGGGGAGGGAGAAGCGCAAAAGGTCACCGTTGACCAATTTTTTGCCAGAATTTTTGGGGAAATGGTAAGCCAGCCGGGCTATGGCTTTCACGAGGAGTACGACGGTGCGCGCGTCGCCAACCAGCTGGTGGAATCGGCGCGCAACTTTCGCTGGGCGCTGGAGGATGTCGAGCAGGGAGATGCGCCCCGCAGCGTGATGCTGGGTCGTGCCTATTTCCGGCTGATTGAGAGCGGAGCCATCGGCGCGCTCTACGTCCCCGGCTGGCGCGAGGCGGAAGACGCCGTCTTTATTGCGCCCGCCTACACCTTCCTGATGCGCAACCGCGCCGTCGACGTACAGTTCTGGCTCGACATTGGCTCCACTGGCTGGTGGGAGCGTCTCTACCAGCCGTTAACCCACCCTTATGTGCTCTCGGCGCATTGGCCTGCGGGCAAGCCGTGGACCGACTTCGACGAGTACACCACGCGCCAGGAGACCATGCGTCGCCTGCTGCTTGGCCTAATTCGCCGGGCGCGGCGCACGGTGCACGTGGGCATCAGCAGCTACAGCGAAAGCGGCTTCGAGCAGACGGGTCCGCTGCTCAATTTGATGAACCGGCTGCTGGTGCAGGAGCGAAACTGACCAAGGCTGTTCCAAAGAATTAACTATGCGATGTGACCGTCACATTCGCCACATACCTGTTTTCTTGAGTTAGCCTAACGCAAAGGGCGCAAAGGGCGCGGAGCGCGCAGAGAAAAGATTGTCACTTTAGCGGAAAGAGAGATCTGAATGCAGCCACAAATTATCTTTGACTACGCGAATCGCTATGTTTGATATTGCTCGCTGCGGCGCAATCTGTACCGATGGTATCAAGCGTAACTGATTTTACTCGCAAAAGATTTCTCGCACGCGCTCGCAATGAGACTTCTTCCTCCCCACGTTCTTCGCGCCCTTTGCTTTGAAAATCTGCGTGAAAACAGAAAAGGGCTGGTCCGGTTTGACCCAGACCAGCCCTTCCTTGACGTTGATGAGGAGGGGACATCAACATCTGACAAATATCTCACGGGGATGTGAAGAATATTTGCCATGAACAACAGCGCTCCTACAGTATACATCAAAAATGGTGAAATGGAAATGAGAAATTCATAAAATATTAATAAAAATCGCGTAGTGCTTTTGCCAGCGGTGGCTTGACTACGTTTAATTCGTATAGCTAACGTTCAGCTGCAATAGATTTTCTCGCCTGCGCTACCGAGGCGAGCCGCACAGATGAAATGACAAAATCTTTTTCGACTAATCAAACATCTCGCCGTAAATCCGCTTCATCTGTAATAAAGCCCAAATAAATTTAGCAGTGGTTGATATCCACACCACTTTGGCTACGCGAACTGCCCCAATGTCTTTTGTCTTCGCGTCTCTGCACCTCTGTGGCAAACTCCGCTGCTGCGTCAAATCTTTTACTCCTGGCAAGCGTCGATTTTTGGAAGCTTTGTTTGCTCGACGTATACTCTCACCCATGACTCATCGACCTTTTTCGACCGCTCTCGGCGTTGCGCTGGCCCTGTTGGGTACCGTCCTGATGGCCGCGCCCGCCCACGCCCAGCACCCCTGCGACCCGCCCAACGTGATCGAGCGCGGCGTCTGCGGCATGGATTCGTTTCGTGGCGATCCGCCCAACCAACTCCCCAACGGATGGGAACGCTTTATCGTTACGGGCAGCCCCTCCTTTGAATCGCACCACGATACCTACTTTGGTGCGCCCGCCCTCATGATCCGCGACATCGGCGGCATCTACGAAGTAGGCATCTACACGCAGGTCGCCGTAACGCCCGGTGCAGGCTATCGCGCCAGCATTGGCTGGGGCGCACCCAACAAGCCGGATTCCACCAGCCGCCGTCTTGGCCTTGACCCCACGGGTGGCACCGATCCCTTTGGCCCCAACGTTATCTGGGGGCCGGAGCACTGGGGACCGGGTCGCCTGCTCAACTATCCACCGCCGGATGTGAATATCGATGTGCGCGCCCGCGCTTTGGGTGAGACAATGACCGTCTTTTTCAAAACCAACCACCCCACGCCCGATGGCGACGCCCTCATTTTTATCGACGCCATTTCGCTCTTCCCGGATGAAAGCGCACCCGCCATCGAGAGCGTACCGGTAGAGCCGGAGGCAGAGCCCGCGCCAGAGCCGGAGGCAGAGCCCGCGCCGGAAGAAGCTCCGGTCGAGGAAGCGCCCGTTGAGGAAGCCGAGCCGGAGCCGGTGCAGGAAGCGCCCGCGTCGGTTGCCGATGCCGTGGTCGCGGCCAGCCAGCCCGTCGCCGCTATTCCAACACCGATTCCGCCAACGGCGACGCCACTGCCCACGCCGACCCCTACCGCCACGCCTTCACCCACCCCAACGGTGACTCCATCGCCAACGGCCACGCCTTCGCCCACGCCCACCGCCACGTGGACGCCGCTGCCCACCACTACCCCGCCCGGCGTTGCGGAGCTGCTCGATTTGGAGCAGGCGCAAATGCGTATCAATGCATCCGGGGCCTCGACGGGCGTGGTGCGCTCGGTGGGGCTGCTGGCACTGCTGGGGACAAGCGTCTGCGGCAGCGGGCTTTGGTGGCTGCGCAGGCGGCGGCGCTTTTAGCGCGGTGTGGCGCAAACGCAAAGAGGGCTCCGGAAGCTTCCGGAGCCCTCTTTGCGTTTGCAATCCAGCGGTCGTAAAAATGTTCTAAGCCCAATATCATTCAAATAAGCGCAGTTGGGCCGTTTGCCACCACCGGCGATGAATGAATTCATCGCCTATCCTGCGAAGTGCGCTGAAGCGCACTAGGGATGGCCCCTGCAACGCGCTTCAGCGCGTTTGGCCAATCAGGCGGGCAATTCATTGCTCGCCTGTCGCTGTTGACCAACCAACGCTTATTTGAACAGTATTGGTTCTAAGCCATCTCAAGCGAGCCGATCATCTCGACGGTTTGCCGGTTGAAGGCGGGCAGATCATCGGGGTTGCGGCTGGTGATCAAGTTGCCGTCGACCACCACCTCCTGATCGACCCAGTTGGCCCCCGCATTCTTGAGGTCGGTCTGAATCGACTTGTACGACGTCATCTTGCGGCCCTTCACCACGTCCGCCTCGATCAGCGTCCACGGGCCGTGGCAGATGGCGGCAACGGGCTTGTTGGCGTCGAAAAATTGGCGCACAAACTGCACGGCTTTCTCCTCGACGCGCAGCTTGTCTGGGTTGATTTGGCCGCCGGGCAGCACGAGCGCATCGTAGTCGCTGGCGCTGGCGCTGTCCAGCGTCACATCAACATCAAATTTGTCGCCCCAGTCCGTCTCGTCCCAGCCCTTGATTTGGCCGCTCTTGGGCGAAACGATATGCACCTGCGCGCCCGCCTGCTCCAGCGCCTGCTTGGGCTGCGTCAACTCGACTTGCTCGAAGCCGTCGGTGGCGAGGATCGCAACTTTTTTGCCATTCAAATTTTGGCTATTCATGGTTACTCCTTAGTTCATTCGGGCCACAAAGCTCGGCGCTGTCAAAAAACAGCGGGCTGCGACCAACTTCAATTTTGGGGATATCGGGGGCTTCCTTAGTTTAGCAGAAAACGCGTTGGCTGTCCGTAGAAATTATCCATTGGGATCAGAAAAGGCTCCGGGCAGTTCTAGAAAACCCTGGAGCCTTTGCGTAGACTGTCAGCAGCCAAACGCGCTATGCCGTCTCGGCCTGTGGCGTCGCCTCACGTTGTGCTTCGTCGCGCGACACAAAATTGAGCGCGGCGGAATTTAGGCAGTAGCGCTGACCCGTTGGCTGGGGGCCGTCATTAAAGACGTGGCCCAGGTGGGCGTCGCAGCGGCCGCAGAGCACCTCGGTACGCCGCATAAAAAAGCTGTTGTCGGACTTTTCGTCAACATTCTCATCATTGATTGGGTCGTAGAAGCTTGGCCAGCCCGTGCCGGATTCGTACTTGGTTTCGGAATCAAAGAGCGGCTGCCCGCAGCAAACGCAGTTGTACATGCCCTCCTCTTTGTTGTTCCAGTACTCGTTGGCAAAGGCGCGCTCCGTTCCATGCTGGCGGGCGACTTTATACTGTTGCGGAGTCAACTGCGCGCGCCACTCAGCGTCGCTCTTGACGATTTTTTCTTTGCTCATTTGATGGTACTCCTTTGGATTTCATTACTCTGCTAAATACCAGATTAACATAACAGAAAACCGTGAAGAATTCCGTAAGCTGGTCAACCTTTAGTTTCCGGTAAAAAGGTGCTGGTTTTAAGGGGTCTGGCGACGGTGAGCGTCAACGCCCTTGGGTAGATGGTCAGAAAGCGAGTTCTTTTTACGAAGTTGCGGGTCAAACTCGACTAAGTTTGGAAAAACAGCTTGACCGAGCAAGCGTCGCAAACGACCGGGCGTGGCTTGTGGGGAGCGGTCCCAAAAGCCAGTGGGGACAGGCGGAAGAATGGCCGCACAATGGGTGAGGACATTCCCCGCCAGCAAGGCGAGTTCGGGCAACCGAAAGCAAGAGTCATGCGCAGAGACAAATTGGCGGTGCAGCCCAATCATCTGCTTGGCTGCCAACGGCGGATGTTCGACTGACCAGCGGTCGCGGTAGATGCGGTAGAGTGTCTGCGCATCAAGCGAGAGGTCAGTGGCTAAAATCATTGGTTTCTTATAGTGCGGGTCATGAAAGACAAAAAGGGCAAAGATTGAATTGCCTGGGTCGACCTTGCTCTTTGCGGCAACCAGATTGTGCCAGGATTCGTAGCAAATTGTGCGTCCTTGCTCGACAAATTCGCCACGCTGCTCGGCAGGCGTGGCGGCAATCTGCTTGTTGCCACGCCTGCGCGCCAATGGACGAATCCGTTCGCCATATTCAGGCCGTCTGCCTCGGCCTTTGTAGGGCGGCAAGCGATTTTTGCGCGCCGTGCAGTTACTTGCTTGGCGCAATACGAACTGCTCAAGTTTGGCCTCAGCTATGTCAGCGAGGCTGAAGCCTGCATCCAGCACCACCACTTCATCGAGACGAGATGACTTGGCTGCTTCCTGCAGGACGCTCACCTGAGAGGTTGCTTCCCCTGCCTTCGCTTCGCAACGCACAATCTGCTCAAGTCGCGGCACGCGCTTGCCTTTGATTTCGCCGGAGAGTACAACGATGCCAAAGACCATCGCTGGTAAGGCGCGATTCGCAATCGCCGCATAGTGCTTGTTGACTTCCCCTTGCAGATGGGGCCGCCAGAATGCGGTCAAATCTACGCTTTTGACTCGATACCCGCCGTACCGACTCGCTTCCCATTCGTTCATCCTGCCAATCTGTATGTGCCAGCAGTCGAGCAAATCAGCTATCGACCACGACCCATAGCGCAGGGCGGCCCAGCTTCGTCTCACCTCTGCATCGCTCAACCCATTGCTTGCCAAGGCCGGGTGAATTGCCCCTCGACTCTCCAAAAAAGAGCCGTTTACCATGACCCACAAAATGTGGACCACGCTGACATTTGTCCCAATTGGCACAACTTGGACGATAAAGACCAACGCTGCTATAGTTGTCTCGACGGCGGCTGACATAGTTCTCCCCTTTCGGCTTAGGCACCCTTAGGATGAACTATTCACCGCCGTTTGTCATTTCTGCCTCTACCTCTCTCAACTTTTACCGGAAACTAAAGTCAACGATGAAGGCGCAATAGAAAAGGGAGCGGCAAAAGCCGCTCCCTTTTCTATTGCGCCTTCACCGATGAAGTTGCTGCGTGTGCCTCGCGGCAATGTTCACAGCAACAAACTACCCGCGCACCGTATCCACATCATCCTCGTTGCGCGCACCAGCGGCACCACCGAGCACGGACGCGCCCAGCCCCAGCAGCAGCGCCAGCAGCGTGCTAAAAGCCGCCGTGCTCGCGTTACCCGTCGCTTCGTTAACGGTCTCTGCATCGGGAGCGGCGGCCTGCACCTGATCGGCCGCTTGGGTCGCCAGGGCGTCGACGGTGGCCTGCGCATCCGCGGTCGTCAGCTCGTTGCCTGCTGCCTGTGCCGTCGCCTGCGCACCTTCAACGGTCAGGTTGCCCGGGAGCAGCGCGCCCGCCGCTTCGGAGACGGCTGGTGCCGCCACTTCAGCCGCCGTACCCGCCACGTTGCCCGCAGCACCAACAAGGGTGCCAACCAAAGAGCCAACGCCTGAGCCAAGTGCAAAGAGCAGCAGCGGAATCGCTACCACCCACACCATCGCGCCATTGAGAATGCCATTGCCGCGGCCAAAAACGCCGGACGAGCGAGCGGCAACCCAGCCGCCAACCAGGAATGCAATCAGCGTTGAGATTGCGCCCCAGATGCCCGCACCAATTCCAAAGCTGCCCAGCGGCTCGCCGACTTGGTACGAAGCCAAGCCAATGGCCACGCCCAGCACGGCCAGCAGCAGCAGCGTCGTCAACGCGCTAAAGATGCCCGCCAGAATCGGTCCCCAGCGCACCCGGTCTTTCTGTTCGAGGTCCATCCGATTCGTGTAATTCACGTCCCGGTCGATCACTTCAACATTGCGATCGTTATCATAATTTTCTTGTGTCGCCATTTTTTCTCCTCTTTTTCCCTGGGATGCAAACTGTTCTTTTGATTTGTTTAGCAGAACTGCTTTTTATGTTCATATCTGTATATCGAGAAAAAAGTCAGATAGCTGCTACTTATTACTATATAAACACCTAAGGCAGAAAGCGATAGATGGGTGCACAAATGGCTTGTACATGTTTCGTCACATAGATAACTACACGTGGTTGGCTACATCCAGGTATCTCTTCACTCCTGATCTAATCGCTACAGGGGAACGTTTGTAAACATTTGCGGCTCTTTTGTATCTCATTTGCTTGGCGATTTCACCAAAGTCTTTATCAAAGCCGCGTGGTAAGGATCGAAGCAATCGGCTGGGCGCTCATGGGTTTCTTTAACTTGAACCCCTTGTTCCTCTATTCATTTTTCAACCGCACAAGATGCCTATCGCAACAATTTCTTGTAAAATATAGATGAACTTATACGCCCGAATTGTACAATGGCATATATATAATTCTGGCCCAACTAGCTACAATAAGCTTACCGCAGCAGTATGTAGGAGAGACTGTTTGGGCTTTTGCGGTTATCACCACTACCTATACGCCATTACGTACAAGTTAACGTGTTAACGCGTACGTGTGTAGGCGAGACAAATTTTAGCAAACCGAGGAGGAATTCTTATGACGGAACCACGCTCTTCACCATCGAATCCTGATCCCGTGGAGCTGGAGCGCCGCAATGTAGAGAGCGGCGTTGCCTCAACGGGTGCCGGTGCAGCCCCTGCTGCTGGCGGCGCAACCGTTTACGGCAGCGAAGCCGCACGCGCCGACGCCTATGCAGCAACCGAGCGTGTTGATACAGCCCTCAACGCTGGCGGAGCGGCGGGACCAAGCCCCGTCGAGCCAAACGCCGTGAGCCCCGGTGGTCTTCCGACCGCGGCCATTGTCACAGCGGTCATCGTGGTTGTCTTGCTGCTGCTGCTGCTCTTCTGGCTCTTTTAGCCGTGACTAACTATTCAACCCAAGACGCAACAGGGGCAAGATTTATGCAAGACACACAACCAACCGCCGATACCTCCGTCACCGTAATTGATGCGGATGGAGTCCGAGGCTATGCCGACCGTCATACGCTGCAAAAGGTGCGGGGTGGAGATAATGCGCAGATTGCCGTACAGTTTGGCGAACGCGTCGCCCTGGTCGATGTGGATGCGCTAGTTCCCGAAGGCGACGACGTGTATCGCCTGCCCTTGCGTTTGCAGGAGGTTGAAGTTGATGTGTCAACAGCAGACCAGCGCACCCCGGGTCAAGCCGGCGAGCGCGCGGTGATTCCCGTTATCGAAGAACAGATTCACGTTGAGAAGCGGCAGATTGAAACGGGCCGCGTGCGCGTCGTAAAGCGCGTGAACGAGCGGGAAGAAGAGATCGACATTCCACTAGTTCACGAGGAAGTGCAGGTTGAGCGCGTCTCCATTAACAAATTTGTTGATGAAGCGCCCAGCATTCGGCGCGAAGGTGCTACCCTGATCATGCCCGTGATGGAAGAGGTGCTGGTCGTTGAGAAGCGGTTGCGTATACGCGAGGAAGTTCGCATTACGGGCCAAGAATTTCAGACGACCAAGACGGCACGCGCCACGCTGCGTGAAGAGGAAGTGTCTGTTGAGCGGGAAGCGGCGGAGTCAGCAGCCTCGACATCGGCGCCCCCGGCAAAAGATAAGCCATTAGGCGAAAATTCGACCGAGCGCACTTAGATCACTTAAGATCACTTACGTTAACAAGAGCTCACTGCTCTTTATAAATAAACACCAAATTTACGAAGTCAAGGAGATTTCCCCATGAAGACCGTGATTGGATTGTACGACCAGAGGAGCGAAGCCCAGCAGGTCAAGAACGATCTGGACAACAGCGGCTTTGACAGCAGCCAAGTCAGGATGATGCAGAACGGCAACGTCAAATCTTCGCTTACGAGCGCGGGCGTGCCGGAGCACGAGGCCGATCTGTACGCTGAAGGCGTGCGCCGCGGCGGGACGCTCATCGCCATTAACGTGGACGACAGCCGCACCAACGAGGCCGTCGACATCATGAACCGCCACGACCCGGTTGACATTGACCGCCGCGTCAAGCTGTGGCGCGATGAGGGTTGGAGCGAGTACGAAGAGACCGATTACGACGAGAATGCGACCGAGCGTGATTTCAACAGCTATCGCGAGCGTGGGCGCAATCTCGACGATGAGGCCGTGATTCCCGTCATCGAAGAGGATATCAACGTTGCGAAGCGCCAGACGAGCCGTGGCGGCGTGCGCATCAAGTCTCAGCTGCGCGAGATTCCCGTTGAGGAGCAGGTCACGCTGCGCCAGGAGCACGTTGACGTGGAGCGCCGCAAGGTAAACCGCGATGCAACTGCCGCTGACCTGGATAACTTCAAGGAGGGCACGGTTGAGATGACGGAAACCTCTGAAGAAGCCGTCATCACGAAGGAGGCACACGTGGTGGAAGAGGTCGTGGTCGATAAGGATGTGGAGCAGGTAACGCAGACCGTTAAGGATACCGTCCGCCGCACCGAGGTCGATGTCGAGCGCACCGACGGCAAGACGAAGCGCTAAACTCTCTGCTCGCAGCTTAGCTAGCTAAGCATATAAGCATACAGACAAATAAAAGGCCCGGCTTTTTAAAAAGCCGGGCCTTTTATTTGTGACGAAACTATCGTTTTAAGGAGTAGTGCGCTTCGCCCTACGCATCTTTCTTCGCCTTTTTCGCCGCCCGCAGCCGCAGATCGTGATTCAGCTCCTTCTTGCGAATCCGCAGCGACTCCGGCGTCACCTCCAGCAGCTCGTCGTCCGCCAGATACTCGATGGCTTCGTCCAGCGAGAAGACGCGCGGCGCGCCCAGCGCATCGACAATCGACTTGGGCACGGCGCGGTGGCCCGTCAAATTTTTCGTGCGGCAAACGTTGAGCACCAAATCCTCGCTGCGGATGTGCTGGCCCACCACCTGCCCGCTGTAGACATCCTCGCCCGGCGCAACGAAAAACGTGCCGCGCTGCGTCAAGTGCTCCAGTGCGTAGCCGCTCACGGGGGCGGTTTCCAGCGAGACAAGCGAGCCGAGCCGCTGCGAATCGATCTCGCCCGCCAGCGGCTGGTGGCTATCAAAGAGCGTATTAAAGATGCCCGTGCCGCGCGTGGCCGTCAGGAAGGGCTGGCGAAAGCCCAAAATGCCGCGCGTCGGGACGAGGTATTCACAGTAGACCGTGCCGTCATCGCCGTAGCGAATGTTGACGAGCTGACCGCGTCGCCGCCCCATCATCTCGCTCACAGCGCCCAGGTACTCCTCGACAACTTCGATAAAGACGCGCTCGACCGGCTCCTCCAGCCCACTTTCACCCTCCTGAAAAATCACTTCCGGCTTGCTGATGGCAAACTCGTAACCCTCGCGCCGCATTGTCTCGATCAGAATGGCAAGGTGCAGCTCCCCACGCCCGGAAACCAAAAAGTCGGTGGAGGCGCCCGTGCCCTCCACGCGCAGGGACACGTTGCTCTCCAGCTCGCGCATCAGCCGCTCGTGAATCTGCCGGCTGGTGACGTACTTGCCCTCGCGCCCGGAGAAGGGGCTATCGTTGATGCGAAAGGTCATGCGTACCGTGGGTGCTTCGACCGTGATCGGCGGCAGCGCCTGTGGATTTTCCGGATCGGCCAGCGTATCGCCGATGCCCACATCCGCGATGCCGGAGACGGCCACAATGTTGCCCGCCTCCACTTTGTCCACCGCCTCGCGCTTGAGATTGCGGAAGACAAAGACCTGCCCCACCGTCGCCGATTCCATTTCGCCATCGGCGTGCATGTGGGTAATGCGCTGCCCCGCCCGCAGCGAACCGCTCTGTAGTCGACCCACCGCAATTTTGCCCACGTAGGAGCTGTACTCCAGCGTCGTCACCAGCAGCTGCGTTGGCCCGTTGACGTTGACGCGGGGCGCGGGCAAGTGGTCGACAATGGTGTCGAACAGGGGGCGCAAATCATCGGCCAGGTCGTCCGGCGAGTCGCCCGCTCGCCCTTCAAGCGCCACGGTATAGATCACGGGGAAATCTGCCTGCTCTTCGTCCGCACCCAGATCGATAAAAAGGTCAAAGGTCGAATTGATAACGTAATCCGGGCGTGCAGCGGGACGATCAATTTTGTTGACGACCACCACGACCTTGTGTCCGCGGTTGAGCGCCTGCCGCAGCACAAAGCGCGTCTGCGGCATCGGCCCCTCCACCGCATCCACCAGCAGCACCACGCCATCTACCATATTCATGATGCGTTCGACCTCGCCGCCAAAATCGGCGTGGCCAGGCGTATCGACGATGTTAATCGTCGTCATCCCCGAATCGTTGGCGTAGACGATGCCGGTATTCTTGGCCAAAATCGTAATGCCGCGCTCGCGCTCCAGATCGTTGGAATCGAGCACGCGCTCGGCCACTTCCTGCTTGCTGTGGAAGACGTCCGTCTGCTTCAACATGCCATCCACCAGCGTCGTCTTGCCGTGATCGACGTGGGCAATGATGGCAACATTGCGTATGTTAATTTGCGCGCCAGCGTCGGTTCCGTTGGTTGCTGCGCCGCTGGCTGCCGCGCCGTTAGACACGATGGGTGCTTCAAGAATAGGTGTGCTCAAGAGAGGTCCTTTGTTATCACTTTGCATTATCGCCGTGCATTATCACTTTGCATTATCACTTTGCATTATCACCGCGCATTATCACCGCGTGCGGTTGTCGATGTGTATGTACCGCACACAAAAAGGCGCACCCGTTGCACAAGCGACGGGCGCGCGTTGAGTTCTGTCGTTAACTATACACGCTTTTTGTCCCAAACGCGAAAACTCGGTGGCGTGGGGGTGCATCCCAAAATTGGGGGGAAGTGGTAGAATGGGAAAAAAGTGGCCAAAAAGGAGCGCCAGATGAAAGGGAGAGGGAAAGAGCAGGGGGAGAGCAGCAGCTTCGTGGAAGCGGCAGCGGCGATGGAGGAGCGGCTGGTGACGTGGCGGAGTGGGCATCGAGAAGCGAGCTTCGATGAGATAGCGGAAGCGGTGGGGCAAGAGCGACGGGTGTTGATGGGACAGCTGCTAGAAGAGTTAGCAGGGCAGGCGCAGCGAGAAGTGGAGGCGTTGGAGACAGCGTGCCCGGCGTGCAAGGAGGCAACAGAGAGCAAGGGGCAGAAGGAGCGACGGGTGAGCCACCGGGAAGGGGAGGTGAGGTTGAAGCGAGGGTATCGCTACTGCGCAGGATGCGGCAGGGGCTTTTTTCCCCCTAGACCGGCAGTTGCAGTTGGGCAAGCAGGGGTGGAGTCCGGAGACGGTGCGGCAAGCGGTGCGGCTGGGGGTGGAGATTGCCTCGTTTGAACGGGCGGCTGAGACGTTGGAGAGTCTGACGACGGTCTCCATGTCGGCAAGCAGTATGCAGCGGCTGGTGGTGGCAAGCGGGCAAGCGGTGGTCGAGGCGCAGGCAGCGGAAGCGCGGGCGATAGTGGAAGTGCCCAAGCAGGCGGAAGAAGCGGTCTGGCGCGAGTCGGTTGAGCCAGACAGCGAGGTGATGGCAGTCTCCTCGGATGGCGTAATGATTCACCTGCGCGAGGAAGGGTGGAAAGAGGTCAAAGCGGTCAGTATCTCAGCGGTCAGCCACGAGGAGAACGAGGAGAACGAGGAGAACGAGGAGAACGAGGTGGGCGAGCGCGAGGGGGTACTCACGCAGCACAGCTACCGCGCCGGGCTGTGGGACGCGGCCACCTTTACCAATCATCACTGGGCCGAAGCCTGCCGCCGCGGGGTGGACCAGGCCCAAACGGTGGTCTGTCTGAGTGACGGCGCGCGCTGGATTTGGGCCATGGTCTTTCTCTGCTTTGCCCAACGCATCGAAATTCTCGACTGGTGGCACGCTGCGCAGCGGCTGTGGACCATTGCTCACGAGACCTTTGAGCCCGCCAACGCACGGCCCTGGGTGCAGCAGGCCAAAGGCTGGCTCGCCCGCGGCCAGTTGCGCCTCCTCTTCCGCCAAATTCGCTATCTCTATCCCCGAGACCAACCCTTACCCGAGCCCGTCCGTCAAGCCATTGGCTATCTTTTTCGCAACCGCCAGCGCATGGACTACGCCACCTATCGTCAGCTTGGTCTCCCCATCGGCAGCGGCACCATTGAATCCGCTTGCAAGACCGTTGTCCAAGCCCGCATGAAGCAGGCCGGGATGCGCTGGAGCCGCGATGGGGCGCAAGCCATGCTCGCTTTGCGCTCCCTCTTGCTCAGTGACCGCTGGCACGAACTCCCCGCCCCTCCTTAAGCCCCCAATTTTGGGATGCACCCGTGGCGTGGCAAGCTATACTGATGCTCACGCAACTCGATTCGTCAGCCTCAGTAGTCCGCGCTGAATCGAATGTGTTCTCTTGTTTATTTATTCGCGTTTGAGAATGCTCGCTGGGCGATTCCAACTTTCTCACCAACCCGTGCAGAACGATAAATTTTGCCTTGCTTGCACGATTTGACAAGATTCGCTGTACGTGCTATACTTGTCCTTGCAAGAAAGTTGAACGTTCTCAGAGTACGCACCACCGTCACCGAGAAGTTGGATTCTCGCGTGGCGGTTTTTTGTTGTAACCGCTCGGTTAACGCTCACTCCTTGCATCAACTATTTTCATTGCGCGATACTGAGAAATAGTAGAGTGCAGAACAGTGAGGTCAGATTATGAGCGAACGTATTCAGGGAACCGTCAAGTGGTTCAACGATCAGAAGGGCTTCGGCTTTATCGAGCGCGCGGAGGGCAAGGACGTTTTCGTCCACTACTCCGCCATCCAGAGCACGGGCTACAGCAGCCTCAACGAGGGTGACCGCGTTGAGTTTGCCGTGGAGGATGGCCCCAAGGGCCCGTCCGCTACGGAAGTGCAAAAGATCTAAGCACGGCTAGGCGATAAGCCATTAGCTAAGTAAAAAGAGGGAGCCAGCACGCGCTGGCTCCCTCTTTTTGATTTTTGAGATGCTCACTTGACAAAAGCAAAGCAGGTTTGTGAATTAAAGCACAGACTCTACGACCGATGGCGTTTATAGTAAACGTTTGCAGCGTTTACGCAACAATCAGGATTTATCATGGCAGATCAAGCGACACTCTCCCTAGCCGAAACCGGCCGCGGACGCGACGGCCAGCCCATTACGCTCGACCGGCGGCTCTTTATGCAGTTTCTTGCCTTTGGCGACTGCACCGATACGTCACCGCTGTCCAAGGCGCTGAGCAATTCCGGTATCGACGCCGCGCTCTATGCCGACGCCAACGATCCGCGCGGCGTCGGGCTGGTATTGATGAGTGAAGACGCAGACTTTTTTGTGGGGGAGGCTCGCACGCTGCTCAACTGCGCGCCGTTTGGCGAGCTGACGCCAAAGCCCGAGTACACGATGCTGGGGCGCACCTACGCCATCGGCTACGAATCCGATCTCGTGGAGACGCTGATCGAGCGCCCCCGCCGCCGCGCGCTGGATCCGGCGTGGCCGTGGGCCATCTGGTATCCACTGCGGCGCGACAAGCTTTTCGTCACCCTGCCGGAGGCGGAGCAGAAGCGCATGTTGGGCGAGCACGGCAACATCGGCAAGGCCTTTGGCAAGGCCGATCTCGCCATCGACATTCGGCTGGCCTGCCACGGGTTGGACAAGCACGACAACGATTTCGTCGTGGGGCTGCTTGGTCACGAGCTGCACCCGCTGTCGGCGGTGGTGCAGGCCATGAGGAAGACAAAGCAGACGAGCGAGTACTTGGAGAGCCTGGGGCCGTTTTTTATCGGCAAGGCTATTTGGCAGGCGAAGGTTTAATAGTCAATGGTCAACGGTAAATTTTCAATTGTCAATCATGAGTATTAGCAACGGTTCCGACGCTCTCAATCAACCCTACGATGCTGTCCTGATCGTCTCCTTTGGCGGGCCGGAGGGGATGGACGAGGTAATGCCCTTTCTCGAAAATGTGCTGCGCGGGCGCAATGTGCCGCACGAGCGCATGGTCGAGGTGTCGCACCACTACGAGCTGTTTGACGGCGTCAGCCCGATTAACACGCAAAATCGCGCGCTGATCGAGGCGCTGGAAGCCGAGCTGGCCAAGCATGGGCCAGATCTGCCGATCTACTTTGGCAACCGCAACTGGCAGCCGCTGCTGCCGGACGCGCTCCGCCAGATGCGCGATGACGGTGTGCAGCGCGCGCTGGCCTTTTTTACGTCGATGTACAGCTGCTATTCGGGCTGCCGACAGTATCGCGAGAATCTGTACGACGCCCAGCAGCTTGTCGCCCAGGATGGCCAGGGCGACGCGCCACGGATCGACAAAATCCGGATGGCCTACAACCACCCGCTCTTCGTCAAAGCCAACGCCGATTGCGTGCGCACCGCCTTCGAGCAGATTTCCACCGAACGCCGCGCCGCTGCCAAGCTCATCTTCACCGCGCACAGCATCCCGCTGGCGCAAGCCAACAACTCGCGCTACGTCGACCAGCTGACGGAGTCGAGCCGCCTGGTGGCCGAGGCGCTTGGTCACGATGATTGGGCGCTCGTCTACCAGAGCCGCAGCGGGCCGCCGCACGTGCCCTGGCTGGAGCCGGACGTGGGCGACTACATCGCACAGCTTCAGGCTGAAGGCTACCGCGATCTGGTCGTCTCGCCCATTGGCTTTATTTCGGATCACATGGAAGTCATCTACGATTTAGACACCGAAGCGCAAGACGTGGCGGGCGAAGTTGGGGTAAACTTGGTGCGTGCGGCTTCCGTTGGCACGCACCCGGCTTTTGTGCGCATGATCCGCGAGCTAACTGAGGAGCGCATCCAAACAGAGCGCGCCGGTGATCTCTATCCCGCGCGCGCCGCTGTTGGTCGCTACGGCCCCAACCACGACCTCTGCCCGGCCAACTGCTGCCTGCCCGGTCGCCCCGGCGAGCCGCGCCCGTCGGCGGCGCAGAGCGAGCGGCAGCTGGTGGGCTTTCCGACCGTGACGTGGTAGCAGCTTTCGCCCAGCGCTGGGGCTGCGGGGCAAAGAACCCGCGACAGTGGGGTTCAACCGCAATGGGGTTCAACCGCAGTTAGACAATACAGAGAAACAATCGCAACGAAAAATCGCCACCTGCCCAATCTTTCTTCATTAATTTTTCTTCTTTCTCCTATGCTTCTCCTCGTCGGCATGAACCACACCACTGCGCCGGTGGAACTGCGCGAGCAATTCTCGCTCGCTGGCTGCGGCGTCCACATGTTGTTGGACGAGCTGCAAATTGCAGGCAACGGGGAGCAGAGTGCCGCCTGGCTCCACGAGATCGTCAGCCTCTCGACTTGCAACCGGCTGGAAGTCTACGCCGCTGTTGACGCCGACTTGGCCCCGCACGATGGCCACGTGCTGATCGAACAGACGCTGGCGCGGCTGCAAAATGTGCCGCTGGCCGAGCTGCAGCCCCACCTTTACCGCCGCACCGATCACGATGCCGTGCACCACTTGATGACGGTCGCCGCCGGGCTGGACTCGATGATTTTGGGCGAGCCGCAAATTTTGGGGCAGGTCAACCGCGCCTTTTACGAGGCGCGCAACGCGGGCGCGACGGGGCCGCTGCTCTCCCAGCTCTTTGCCGCCGCCACCCACGCCGGCAAGCGCGTGCGCACCGAAACTGAAATTAGCCGCCACACCACTTCGGTGAGCCACGCCGCGGCCCAGCTGGCACGCCAGCAGGTGGGCGACCTTGCCACCTCGCGGGCGCTGGTGGTGGGCGCGGGCGAAATGGCGCGGCTGGCCGTGCAGGCGCTGCAGCGCGAGGGCGCAACGGACGTTCGTCTCATCAATCGCACCTACGCCGCCGCCGAGCGACTGGCCGCTGAATTCAACGAGACCAGCGAAACCATCTTTGCCCGCCCCGTGGGCTGGCAGACGCTGGGCCAAGCGCTGACTGAAGCCGACGTGGTGCTGGCGGCCACGGGCGCGCCGCACACGGTGATCCACGCCCACGAAGTTGCGCCGGTGCTGGCGAATCGCGCCGCGCAGCAGCGGCCCCCGCTGCACCTGATCGACATCGCCGTGCCGCGCGACATCGAGGCCGCCGTCGATGAGCTGGCGGGCGTGGTGCGCTACGACATCGACGACCTGCGGGCCGCGGTCGACGCCAATTTGGCGCAGCGGCAGAGCGCCGTGCCCGCTGCGCGCGTTATTGTCGACGGCGAGACGGATGCGTTTCTGCGCTGGCTTCAAAGCCGCGAAGTCGTGCCCACCATTGTGGATCTGCGGCAGGCGGTGCAGGAGATCGTCGGCAGCGAAGTCGATCACGCGCTGTATAAGCTGGAGGGGCTGACGCCGCGCCAGCAGCAGGTCATCGAGCGCATGGCGCACCGCATCACCAACAAGCTGCTGCACGCGCCCACGGTGCGCCTCAAGCAGCGCACGTCGCACGCCGACGCACCGCTTTACACCCACGCCCTGCGCGATCTGTTTGCGCTGGACGCCGCGCCCGCCAATGACGACGCGCTGAACGGACATTCGATAAACCACAGCGTCACCGATGGACGTAGCTAAATAAAAGACGTTCATCGTTTCGTGGTTGCTCTCTCCCTGTTACTGGGTAACGGGCCGCTGGTAGGTTATATGTAGTTGAATAGTGTGGTAATTTTTGCGCTGCTGGAACACGTCAATTACTATGGGTGGCAGCTGATGCACGACAGCAGCAACGATTGGGCTTACCTCCTTCATCATCGCCTATTGCGCCGCGCCCCAATCTGGACGGATTTACAATGGACAAGCTCAAGCCCTGGCAAGCAGTTATGATCGAAGCAAAGATTTGGCAGTTGGGTACGCGCGGCTCGAAGCTGGCGCGTTGGCAGACGGACCACGTGCTCGATCTGCTGTGTGAGACGCAGCCCGACCTCATTATTTTTACAAAAATTTTTCGCACGCAGGGCGACAAAATCCTGGACAAGCCACTGCCGCTAATTGGCGGCAAGGGGCTCTTTACGCTGGAGCTGGAGCGCGCCCTCTATGCCGGCGATATCGACGCCGCCGTGCACAGCCTCAAGGATCTGCCAACCGACTCCCCCGCTGGGTTGACCGTTGGCGCGACTCCAGCCCGCGCTCATCCCGGCGATGTGCTCATCAGCCGCGAGGGGCACACGCTGGATTCGTTGCCGCGCGGGGCCGTAGTCGGCACAAGCAGCCGTCGCCGGGCGGCGCAGCTTTTGCGCTGCCGGCCCGATCTGCAAGTTCGCGACATCCGCGGCAACATTGATACACGTTTGGGCAAGGGGCTTGAGCCATGCAGCCCATACGATGCGATTGTTCTGGCGCGTGCCGGGCTGGAGCGCCTTGGCCTGCTACACAAAGAATGGCAGACGCTTCCCTTTGAGGTGATGTTGCCTGCGCCGGGGCAGGGTGCGCTTGGCGTGCAGTGCCGGGACGATGCCGCTTCCCATGAAGTGCTCGACCCGCTCGACCACCCGATCACGCGGGCGGCGGTGACGGCGGAGCGCACCTTTCTGGCCAGGCTGGGCGGCGGCTGCTCAACGCCAATTGCCGCGCTGGCCGAGGTCGAGGGCGAGCGGCTGTGTCTACGTGGTCGCATACTGACGCCGGATGGGACGCAACAGATTGAGGTGGAGGAGGCGGGTACAGTTGGGGATGCAGACGCAGTGGGTTCGGCGGCGGCGCAGCGTGCGCTGGGCGAAGGGGCGCGTGAATATCTGAATATGTGATGCGTGATGGCTCGTTTGCTATCCAGCATCGAAAATCCGATCAGTTTACGCTACCAACGAACCTGCAAATCACGTTTCAACTATTTACTTCTCATGTCTTCTCCCCTCACCAACGTTACCGTCGCCATTACGCGCGCCGCCCACCAGGCCAATGCCCAGCGCGACTCGCTGGAGGCAGCGGGTGCAACGGTCTACAGCTACCCGGCGATTCGCATTGTTGCCCCGCGCGAGATCGAGCCGCTGGACGAGGCCCTGCACCAAGCCAGCAACAAATCCGGCAAGGGCGCGTTTGATTGGCTCGTGCTCACTAGCGCCAACACGGTTTATGCCCTGGCCGAGCGGCTGCGCGACCTTTCGCTGGACACACCGTTTGACGGGGTGAAGGTTGCAGCCATTGGGCAAAGCACGGCGGAGGCAGCGCAGGAGAGGCTGGGGCTCTCGACAGATTTAGTGCCGGAAGAAAATGTTGCCGAGGGGCTGGCACAGGCGCTGGACGTTGATGACGGCACGCGAATTTTTCTGCCGCAGTCCACCATTGCGCGCCCCGTGCTGGCCGATTTGCTGCGTAGTGCAGGAGCGAACGTTACGATAGTCGACGCCTATCGCACGGCCATCGGCCAGGGCGGCGACGACGTGCCGCTGCTGCTGTGGCAGGGGCAGATCGACGCCATTACCTTTACCAGCGCGTCGACGGTGCGGCTCTTTAAGAAGCGCATCGAGGCGGAGACGGGTGGTTTGGCCATGCTGCAAGATGTCGTCGTCGCCTGCATCGGCCCGGTGACGGCAGAGGAGGCGCGGCGCTTTGGCGTACGCGTGCGCGTCGTGCCGGACGAGTACACGGTCGAGGGGTTGACGGCGGCGCTGGGGGACTATTTTCAGTAATGTCCATGGGTCTGGGCAGGACGGATTGGACGCATGGGCAGCATCCGTTCCGCTTTAGGTCCGTTCAATTCGCTCCCACAATCCGTTGACCGCCCCACATAAACACCATGACCAACCTCGCCCCAACTAAACGCTTCTCCAGTCGCGTCGACAGCTATATCCAGTACCGCCCACGCTATCCACAAGCCATCCTTCCGTTCCTGCACGATGCGGTTGGTTTGACGCGCGACCACGTCATCGCCGACGTTGGCTCGGGGACAGGCTTTTTGAGCGAGCTTTTTTTGGCCAACGGCAACGCCGTCTACGGCGTGGAGCCAAATGCCGACATGCGTGAGGCAGGCGAAGTTTATTTGGCGGCGCAAAATTTACCGGGCGACTTCACCAGCATCGACGGCACGGCGGAGAACACAACGCTGGCCGACCACAGCGTCGACCTGGTGACGGCGGGCCAAGCCTTCCACTGGTTCGAGCCGGGATCAACGCGCCGCGAGTTTGCGCGCATTTTGCGACCGGGTGGCTTTGTCGTGCTGGTGTGGAACACGCGCGACCGCGACGGCTCACCCTTTATGCAGGCGTCCGAAGCGCTGCTGGATGAGGTGTCGCATGATCGACCCGGCTCGCAGGTCAACGCGGCGGATGAGTCGATCTTTGATAAATTTTTCGGCGAGAGTGGCTATCAGCGAGAAAATTTTCGCAACGGGCAGCGGGTCGATTTTGAGGGGTTGCTGGGGCGCACGGTTTCGTCGTCGTATTCGCCGCTGCCGGGCGAGGCGAAGTACGAGCGCTTGGAGTCGGGGCTGCGGGAGATTTTCGAGCAGTATGCGGAGGGTGGGGAGGTCGAGATTTTGTACGAGACGCGCGTGTTCTGGGGACGAATTGCTTAAAGGAGATTTCAATGGCTACTAATGACAAAGTATTGCTAGATCAAATTTTGATAGAGAATCAAAATCGAATTGCTCCTGAAATGTCAGAAAGCGATTTTTTTGAGTTGTTTGTTGCAGAACAGCTGTTAAAAAGCTATGGACTGTCGTATGAGGAAATTGAAGCAGGTATTATTGGCGGAGGAAACGACGGTGGTATAGATGGCATCTACGTGTTTGTAGAAGATGAACTTGTATCAACAGATTCCGACTTCAGCGATACTAAAGGTGAAGTAAATATCGATTTAGTACTTATTCAAGCTAAGCGCTCGAATGGATACACAGCGAAGGCAATTGAAGCTTTGATATCTTCAGTGCATGATCTCTTGAATTTAGAGACAGATGTAAGCAGCTTTAGCAATTTGTATAGCAGTGAACTGCTATCTATCGTCAATGATTTTCGAAATGCTTACAGAAGCCTAATCACAAAATTTCCCCGTTTGAGGATCCGTGTGTCTTACGTATCCAAAGGAGATACAGCACAGGTGCATCCTAGTGTAGAACACCGCGTCACAACATTAGAAGAAAAAATATCTGAACATTTCTCGGAATTCGATTTCAGTTTCCAATTTTTAGGAGCAAGAGAGCTTCTCGACACGGCGAGAAAGCAATCTGCAGGAGCGCTGGAGCTTCGAGTAGTTGAGACGCTTGCCGCAGAAAATGGTAGTTATATTTGTTTGGCTCGTCTCTCAAGTTATTATCAGTTCATAACAGACATAGAGAACAAACGGCGCCAGACTATTTTTGCCGCGAACGTACGCGAGTATGAGGGATCAGTGGAGGTAAACCGCGGTATTCGAGAAACACTTCAAGAGGCAGCGCACGACGTCGATTTCTGGTGGCTCAACAATGGAGTAACTATTGTCGCAGACAAAGCGCCTTTATCAGGCAAGTCACTAACTTTAGAGAATCCCAAAGTAGTTAATGGGCTTCAAACGTCCCAGGAGATATTCAAACATTTCTCGACAAAATCTAGCAGTCAAGATGAGAGACTAATCTTGATTCGAGTTATTGTTACAAGAGATGAATCTACAAGGAACAGGATTATCAAAGCAACGAATAGCCAGTCCCGCATTTCAGCTTATTCATTGCGAGCAACAGAACAAATCCATCATGATATTGAACAACACCTTAGCTTTAGTGGTCTGTTCTATGATAGGCAAAAGAATTACTACAAAAACTTGGGGAAACCTAGGAAACAAATTGTAAGCATCCAATACGTCGCGCAATCTGTAGCTTCTATACTACTTCGGCGACCAAATGATTCCCGTGGACGTCCAACCAACTTGTTGAAAGATTCGGACACTTATAAAAGCATTTTTAACGAGAGATATCCCATTGACCTTTATCTTAAATCAGTTCGGTTAATGCGGTTAGTTGACACTTTTCTAAAAACACGGGCCCGCCCTCAAATTAGTGCAGAATATACAAATCTGCGTTTTCAGCTAGCAATGTATATCTCATGCATTCTAGCGGGTACCGCCAACTTAGACGTTAATACACTGACCAATCTTGTGGTCGATAACGTCGATGATGAGATGTTGTCAATGTCTGCAGAGGCAACCTGGAAAGTTTTTAGCGAGCTGAAGTCAGAGCGAGAGCTAGATAGTGACCGCGTCGCTAAGAACCGGGATTTTGATAAGCGTCTATTGGAGAAAGCTAAACAAGATGTAGACGTTCGTCAACAAGATTCACAATGATTCCACCCACTTTCCCCACCCTGCAATCGCGCTGTCTGCGTCGCACGTATGCCCCGCGTACCATGTGGGGGAGTGGCAAAGTCGAAATTTTACATGGGTGGTAGATGGTTTGCGAAGAGATCGGAGGTGCCTAGCTATCGGCCTTCAATTGTTGAACCAAGGAGGCAATGCGCTTTTGGTCTGTGGGCGACAAATTCTCCGTGCGCACCTTGTCGTAGATAGAAATGAGCCAGATCGACTGCTGGTGTGCAAAGTAGTAAATGACGCGATACCCGCCTCGTTTGCCGCGACCAGAGGCTTTCATGCGGGCTTTCTGTGCTCCATTTGTGGCGGGAATAATAGGATGCACGTGAACTGTTTCTTGAAGTTCCTGCAAAAAATCACTCAAATCTTGGCGCATTGTTGGATTTCGCTTGGCCAAAGATTTCAAATCTCGCCGAAAATCATCGATGAAATTAACTTGGTGTGGCATCTTCGCCTGCCGCATCAAAAATTTCATCGAGTAAGACATCAAGCTCCTGCTGGGTTGATGCGCTCACATAGCGACCTGCAACTGCACTTTCTAAACTGGCAATCATCTTTTCGCCCAGGCTCGGCAACGCTTCGTCTGAAAGCACAACAACCAACAGATCCGTGTTCTCTGACAGCTCGACCGGCTCCAGCAGTTCAATCTGACCGCTAGATACTGTCGCTCTCAACGCTGTATACATCTTTTTTTCCTTTCAAACAATTCTCATTCGCTCACTCATTTTACTACCAATCTCCCCATCCATCAACCGTGACCACACCCACCTTCCCCGCCCTGCGACCGCGCCGCCTGCGCCGCACTCCCGCCCTGCGCGCCATGGTGCGCGAGACGACGCTCTCGCCCGCCGACTTGATCCTCCCGCTCTTTGTGCGCGAGGGCGAGGGCGTGCGCAACCCTATTTCGTCGATGCCGGGCCAGTTTCAGTGGTCGCTGGATACGCTGCGCGAGGAGGTGCGCGAGGTGGCGGCGATGCGCATCCCGGCGGTGATTTTGTTTGGCATCCCCGACCACAAAGACGCGCGGGGTAGCGAAAATTTTAGCGACAATGGCATCATCCCGCGCGCGATTCGCACCATCAAAGAGGCCGCGCCCGACCTCGTGGTCATCTCGGACATGTGCTTCTGCGAGTACACCGACCACGGCCACTGCGGCCTCGTCAACCAGCCGGGCGATGCGCACTACGATGCGTCGCTGCCGCAGGGCTATCTGCTCAACGATGCGACGCTGGAGTTGCTCAGTCGCGCGTCCGCCGTGCACGCCGAGGCGGGGGCGGATGTGATCGCGCCGTCGGGGATGCTCGACGGCATGGTCGGCGCGATTCGGTGGGCGCTGGACGACGCCGGTCACCAGCCCGTATCGGTGATGAGCTATGCGGCGAAATTTGCGAGCGCCTACTACGGCCCCTTCCGCGACGCTGCCGAAAGCCCGCCGAGCTTTGGCGACCGCAGCGAGTACCAGATGGATCCGGCCAACGCGCGCGAGGCGCTCAAGGAGGTCGCGCTCGATGTGGCCGAGGGAGCGGACGTGCTGATGGTCAAGCCCGCGCTGCCCTATTTGGACATCATCGCCGCGACGCGTCAGCGCTACGATTTGCCCGTCGCGGCGTATCAAGTCAGCGGCGAGTACGCGATGATGCACGCCGCCGCCGCCAACGGCTGGATCGACCTCGACCGCTGTATGATGGAGAGCCTGGTCTCGATCAAGCGCGCGGGGGCGGATATGATTTTGACCTATTTTGCGAAGGATGTGGCGCAGCTGCTGGGGTAATCTTTGCGCCTTGCCTAACTGTAAGCGTAGTTAGTTCAATCTTTCTAATAATCGCTAGGGGAGACAAAATTTCAATGTCAATCAAAAACCATTCCGGTAGTATTGCGAGCTGGAGTTCCGGAACCAGTGCGCTATCTCCGTCCACCCGATTTGCCACTGAAGAGTCTGCCTTGTCAGAGTATGGAGTAGATTTAGCGAGCGTGCACCCCCCTCATGCGGGGCTCAACTTTTTCAAGCGTTTTCGCTTCACTCCCGATAAACTATCGATTAGCGACACCCTAACGACGGACAGGGAATGGTCCGTTGGCCGAGCTTCGATTTTGATCGTCAAAGGAACCGTCGATTTAGCGCCTGTTCAAGCAGCCTTGGAAGAAGAAGGCATCTATCCGATCCGTTGCCGGGTCAAAGGAGAAGATACGCCCAAAGCCTTGGCGTCTATCTGGATCAATGAACTCCAGGACTCAGTTTGTGGTGCCTATCACGAGTACGTCATCTCCTTCGACATTCACAAGAGTCGCGAAGATGTCGTAGCCTTTACACCCGGTCTATCACCAGCCGCATTTGCTTGTTGGTACAACAACTTCGGTGATTCTGTTTGCGAAGCGCAATTTCTGCACTCGCTTTATATCAATTCTCCTTTGTCGATTGCGTGGGGGCGGGAGATGCAGGCCTTTCCTAAACATCCGGAACCGGTTCAATCGGTTATTGATTTAGACAGCAAGAAGAAAATGCAATCTTGTGAAATAGAATGGGACGGAGAGACCGTTCTTCAAATTTCCACCGAGAAACAATTTGGCATGGCTGGATTTCTCAAGGAAGGCCTTGGGTTAACCACCCATCTAGGACCGGCCAAAGTTGCTCGATTTTTAGGGAATCCGGTTTTTAGCAGTCACATCGTTATGCCTCATAAAACCGCAGAACAATTCAATCGCCCCGTCGATTATACGGCGTACATTTGGAAAGGGCTGCACCCTGCGGCAGTTCAGCTATGGCCTTGGAATCCAGAAACAGATTCCATCTTCCTCGGCGATATGACGAAAGAGACAGGCTGTGAAGCCAACAACGGCATTGCACTCTTGAAAAAGGCTAACTATCAGCCGCTATCTGTTTGCTCAATCAGCGAGCTGAGCGCCGTGGTTACGCCAAGAGAAAGTTGACTGTAAAAACCGGTATGGCGTTCATACGGATTTCAAAGGCAAGAGCGCTCCAAACTCAAGGCTCGGGACCGTTCGATTTTTACGGCAATGCAGAACGTCTACCACATGGTGCCCCAAAATCTCACCGGCGCGACGCTCTACCCGCTGAGCGGGCTGCGCGAGACGATGCCGGAGGTCTACGTCGAGCACGTGGCGAAATACAAAGGGCGCGAGTATCTGCTGGAGCGGCGGTTCGACCTGTGGGACTGCCTGTGGAACGACGTGGTGCAGTGTGCGCCGGTGCATCCGCGCAAGGTGGTTGCCGCGCTCCGCGAGGCTGGGTTTGCCGTAAATCGCTCGCAGCGCTGGTTTGTGATTCCGGTGGAGCGCCTGTCGCCGCCGCTGGCGATTTATCACGCAATAGAGCATCACACCGGCCCATTGCCGCGCGACGCCGTCAAGGAAATCACCGCCGATGACTACCGCGAACTGGCCGACGTGCCGCCGGAGACCAAAGCGTGGTATGCTAAACTAAAGCGCGACGGCTTGAACATGCGCGGCATTTTTCACCGCTGCCCCCACGTGCTCGTCCGCGGCTCTATCGACATCGGCACTTGCCAAATTATCGACTGGATCGACTAAATGCACCCAACGACACCCACCAGTTCACGCACCACGCCTCACGCATCACGTTTCTTATCCGCCTGCCGCCGCCAGCCGACCGACGCCACCCCCGTTTGGCTCATGCGCCAGGCGGGCCGCTACATGGCCGAGTATCGCGAGCTGCGCAAAGAGTACGGCATCCTCGACATCATCAAAACGCCCGAACTGGCCGTCGAGGTGACGATGCAGCCCATCAACGCCTTTGACCTCGACGCGGCCATCATCTTTGCGGACATTCTGCCGCCGCTGGAGGGCATGGGCCTCTCGCTCGAATTTATCGGCGGCACGGGGCCGGTAATTCATAACCCGGTGCGAACAGCGGGCGACGTGGAGGCGCTCGTCGTGCCGCCGCCGGAGGAGTCGCTCTGGTATACGCTGGAGGCGATCAAGCTGGCGCGCAAGGAGCTGGACGAGCGCGGCCTGCCGCTGATTGGCTTTAGCGGCGCGCCCTTTACGCTGGCAGCCTACGCCGTCGAGGGCGGGAGCAGCAAAAATTTTGCCCACGTCAAGGGCCTGATGATGGGCGATCCGGTGAGCTGGCACGCGCTGATGGAAAAGTTTAGCGAAATCGTCGGCCACTACCTGCTGGCGCAGGCCGAGGCGGGCGCCCACGTGCTCCAGCTCTTCGACTCGTGGGTCGGCCAGCTCGCGCCGGACGACTACCGCGAGCTAGTCATGCCCTACTCGCAGCGCGCGCTGGAGATTGCGTCGGCGGCGGGCGTGCCGATCATCCACTTTGGAACGAACACCAACGGCATGTTGGAATTGCTGCGCGACGCCGGCGGCGACGTGATCGGCGTCGACTGGCGCATCGACATCGATGCGGCGTGGCAGCGGCTGAACAGTGCGCCAACTAAGCAGGTGGCCGTGCAGGGCAATCTCGATCCCGTCGCGCTCTTTGCGCCGTGGGACGAGCTGAAAGCGCGCGCCCAGCAGGTGCTTGATCGCGTCGCTGGTCGACCCGGCCACATCTTTAACCTCGGCCACGGCATTCTGCCGCAGACGCCGGTGGACAACGTGCGGCGGCTGGTGGATTTTGTGCATGAGTACACGCGTGGTGCGTAGTGCGTGGTGCGTGTACTGATGGAATTTCTTGGCTTGTGTTAAATAACCGATCTCAATGACTACCAGTTCACGCACCACGCATGACGCACCACTTGTCGCCGTTATCGGCGGCGGCCTCACCGGCTTGACCGCTGCATGGGAATTGCAGAAAGCTGGCGTGCCCTACACGCTGCTTGAAGCGAGCGAGCGGCTGGGCGGCAAGGTGCAGACGGATGTGGTCGAGACGGGGGCGGGGCGCTTTGTGCTGGAGCGGGGGGCCGACGCGTTTTTGAACGTACAAAAGCCGTGGGCCGTGGAACTGGCGCGCGAGCTGGGGTTGGAGGACGAGCTTTTGCCCACCAACGATCAGAATCGCGGCGTCTATGTGGTAAAAGACGGCGCGCTTGTGCCGCTGCCAAAGGGCGTCCAGCTGATAGTGCCGACGGACGAAGAGGCGCTGCTGGCTTCGCCGCTTCTCTCGGCGGAGGGCAAGGCGCGAATGCTCAACGAAATTAACGTCGACCCGAAGCTGGATCATGACGATGAATCGGTGGCTGACTTTGTAACGCGTCGGCTGGGCGAGGAGGCGCTGGATCGGCTGGCGGAGCCGCTGCTCTGCGGCATCTACAACGCCGATCCGAGCGAGATGAGTATCCAGGCCACGTTTCCCCGTTTTCGACAAATGGAGCGCACGCACGGCAGCTTGATTCGGGCAAGTCAACAAAATTTAATGCAAAGGCGCCAAGGCGCCAAGGGGACGCGAGCGAATTCCGTGTTTGTCTCGTTTGTCAACGGTTCAGATATTTTAGGGCGGGAGCTTGCCACACGGCTCACGGGCAACGTGCGGCTCAACGCGCCCGTCGAGCGGGTGGAGCAGGCGGCGTCCGGTAGATTTGTGCTGCGGCTGGCGGATGGGGATTCGGTGAGCGCGTCGCACGTGGTGGCGACGACACCGGCGTTTGCCACGGCCTCGCTCGTGCGCGAGCTGGCACCGGAGGCGGCGTCAACGCTCGATTCGCTGCGCGCCGTGAGCACGGGTGCGCTCTGGCTCGCCTTCCGCCGCGACGAGGTGGCGCACCCGGACGGCTTCGGCGCGGTGATTCCGCGCGTCGAAGGGCGACCGATCAACGCGCTGACGTGGACGACGACCAAATTCAGCCAGCGCGCGCCGGACGATCACGTGCTCATGCGCGTCTTCTTCGGCGGCACGCGCAACCCGCAGATGATGGCGAAAGCCGACGACGAGATTATCGAGATCGCGCTATCGCAGCTAAAAGAACTGCTCGGCATCGAGGCGTCGCCCACGCTCGCGCGCATCTACCGCTGGCGCGACGCCCAGCCCCAGTACGACGTCGGCCACCTCGACAGGGTCGAGCAAATTGAGACGGCGCTGCCGCAGAACTTCCACGTGGCAGGGAGCTTCTACCGCGGCGTGGGGATACCGGATTGCGTGCGGCAGGGGCAAAAGGCAGCCGAAAAGGTAGTGAAGTCTAAAGTAAAAAAGACTGGAGACTAAAGATTGGAAACCCGAAGATTCGGGGCGCACCCAATCTTTAATCTTCAGTCTTTCATCCTTGTGGAGCAGAAATGAAGACAACCCAATCCGAACAACTCTACCAACAAGCCCAATCCCTCATCCCCGGCGGCGTCAACTCGCCCGTGCGGGCCTTTGGCGGCGTGGGTGGGACGCCGCGCTTTGTCGACCGGGGCGAGGGGGCCTACTTTTGGGATGCGGACGGCAATCGCTACATCGACTACGTGCTTTCGTGGGGGCCGCTGGTGCTGGGCCACGCGCACCCCACGGTCGTGCGGGCGCTGGGTGATGCGGCCGCACGCGGCACGAGCTACGGCGCGCCGACGGCCATCGAGAGCGAGCTGGCGCAGCTGGTGATCGACATCGTGCCCTCGGTGGAAATGGTGCGCTTTGTCAACAGCGGCACGGAGGCCTGCATGAGCGCGCTGCGGCTGGCGCGCGCCTACGCCGGGCGCGACAAGATCATCAAATTTGCCGGCTGCTACCACGGCCACGCCGATCTGCTGCTCGTGCAGGCGGGCAGCGGCGTCGCCACGCTGGGCCTGCCCGATTCACCCGGCGTCCCCGCCAGCACGACTACGAACACGCTCGTCGCCCCCTTCAACGATCTTGACGCGGCGCGCGCCCTGTTCGAGGAAAATTCAGACGCCATCGCGGGCGTCATCATCGAGCCGATTGCGGCCAACATGGGCTTTGTCCCCGCGCGCGACGGCTACCTGCAGGGGCTGCAGGATTTGTGCCGCGAGCACGGCGCGCTCTTCATCCTGGACGAAGTGATGACCGGCTTCCGCGCCCATCCCCACGGCGCGCAGGCGCTCTATGGCCTCGACCCCGACATCACCTGCTTGGGCAAGGTGATTGGCGGCGGCTTGCCGGTGGGGGCCTATGCGGGCAAGCGCAGGGTGATGGAGACGGTCGCACCCGTTGGGCCGATGTACCAGGCGGGCACGCTCAGCGGCAACCCGCTGGCGATGACGGCGGGGTTGACGACGATTCGCACGCTGCTGGAGCCGGGCGTCTTCGACGAGATCGCGCTCGTCACGCAGACGTTGATTGATGGCATCGCCGCGGCGGCGAGGCAGCACGACATCCCGCTGCAAACGGGCAGCGAGGGCACGATGTTTGGCTTCTACTTCCTGGATCAGCCCGGCAGCGAAATCACCGATTACGCCAGCGCCAAGCAGCACGCCCACGTCGCCCGCTTCGCCCGCTTTTTCCACGCCATGCTGGATGAAGGCGTCTACTTCGCCCCCAGCCAGTTCGAGGCGGGCTTTGTGAGCAGCGCGCATGGGGAGGCAGAGATTGAGCAGACGGTGGAGGCGGTGGGTCGGGTGATGGGGAAGTTGGGAGATTAGGAAGTTAATGGGGGAGAGTCGTTTGTGAACAACGGAATTTGGCGGCGCACGAGCGCCGAGTTTATCGGGACGTATGCGCTGGTGACGGCCGGTTGTGGAGCAATTATGGTCAACGCGCAGACTCAAGTGCTCGGCCACCTGGGGATTGCGCTGACCTTTGGCCTGATCATCACGGTGATGATTGCCGCGACGGGGCATATTTCCGGCGCACACTTCAATCCTGCCGTCACCTTTGCCTTTGCGCTCACTCGTCATTTTCCCTGGCGAGAAGTCCCCTTCTACGCGGGTGGACAGGTGCTCGGTGCAATACTCGGTGCGGCTACCTTGCGCTTGTTGCTTGGCGATGTAGAGCAGATTGGCGCAACGATTCCGTCTGGCCCGGTAGCTCAGTCGTTTGGCTTGGAGATTTTGCTCACGGCGGCGTTGATGTTTGTCATTATTGCTGTCGCCACCGATACAAAGGCGGTTGGCGAAACCGCGGCCATTGCCATTGGCGCCACCGTCGCGCTGGATGCGCTGTGGGGCGGGCCAATTAGCGGCGCATCCATGAATCCGGCCCGCTCGTTTGGCCCTGCGCTTGTTGCTGGCGTTTGGCACGCGCATTGGGTCTACTGGGTAGCGCCACTGATTGGCGCAAGCATCGGCGCAGTGACATACCAACAAATACGCGATCCAGGTGAGCGTCTATAATTTTTCCTTTTCCATCAATCCCATTAAGTTCGCAAACGTCAAAAACTTGCCGAATCCACTCACATCGGCTATACTAACTCTTCTTGGAGAGGTCGCATAGTCTGGCCGAGTGCGCGGGCCTGGAAAGCTCGTAGGGCAAACACCCTCGAGGGTTCAAATCCCTCCCTCTCCGCTGGCAAGAATTCGTGTGTTTTCATCGCTTCGTCAGCTGCTGGGTCCTGTGCGGCAGGGCACTGTGAACCCCGTCAGGGTCGGAAGGCAGCAGCGGTAAGCAGGCCGTCCTGGGTGACATGGGAGCGCCTGGTGGCTGGCGAGGCGTTGAAAGCACACGAGTGCAGAGATAAGGCGTAATGCGTAAAACGTGAGCAGACGCAAGTCGGTTACGTTTCACGCATTACGTTTTTATTGTCTAAAATACACACGCGCCAGCACGGGCACGCCATGGCGTGCCCGTGCTGGCGCGTGCCAACTATTCACTTCAATTTGATATGATTCCGATTATCTATCTCGCCCGCCACGCCTCGCCGGATCGCTCAACGGGCATCCGCTACGACATCGCGCCCGGCCCGCCGCTACTGCCCAAGGGCGAAGACGAGGCCGCGCGGCTGGGCGAGCGGCTGCGCGACGTGGGCGTCGTCAAAATCTACGCCAGCCCGCTTGAGCGCACGCGACTGACGGCCCAAATCGCTGGCGAAGCGGGCGACGTGCCCGTCGAATACGAGCAGGAGCTAATCCGCGAACACGTGCGCGGCGAGGATGCCGTCGACGTGCTCGACCGCATGAAAGCCTTTTTCAACGACGCGGCGGCAGAGAGTGCTGAGCTGGGTCCCGTCGCGATTATCTCGCACGGCTCGCCGATTCGCCTGCTTGTCGAGCACTTGGGCTTTAACAAAGAGGCGCTCGACCACTACCGCAAGCAGTTTGACTACCAAAACCCGTCGCCACCCGCCGGGCTCTGGCGCGCCGAGCAGCAGGCCGATGGCTCGTGGCAGGTCGCGCTGGTGTGGACGCCGGATCCCTTTGCAGAATTCACGGTGATGGTGTAGCCAGAATCGGTAAAGGCGCTGGACATGATGGAGTTCCTCCAAAATACGCTTCACTCGGGCTTTGTTAAATTGACCTGGCGCACCGGAATCTGCAATTCTAGAATTGCCGGCTCCTGCAGCACGCCGTCGACGTGGGCGGGACCGGAGAGGTGCAGCTCGCGCATGGGTCCGGCGATCGTGTGGCTGTGCGAACCGGTCCAGGCCAGCAGGGCAAGAACGGCGGGCTGCACTTCGGCGTAGCTCCCTTCGTAAATCACGGATGCCGCCAGCTCCGTGCCCGGCAGCTCGTGAAAAAGGATGGCCTCATCCGCCGTCGCCGCGCGGCTGTCTAATGCGCCCCGCGCTACCGGTAGCGCAATCTCCACATCGACATCGGTCTCGCGATACTCTTCCAAGTGATAAAGAGTGACTTCGGGCCCCGTCGACTCCAGCTTGTGCGCGGCCATGTGCGCGTAAAGCCGCCCGTAGAGCACGCGGCAGTAGTAGCCCATCTCGAAGACGTTGGGGAAAAACTGCCGAATCGACGCCACGGGCTGCGGCTCCACCGATTTAACAACCACCTCGTAGGGCGACGGCTTCCCCTCCTGCTCGATCTGCCGCAGCCGCGCTTCCACCCCCGCAAACTGCATCTGCTTCTCCATCAATTCCTGCTCGATTTCGGCGCGCCGCATGGCCAACATGCCGCGCAGCCGCTCGGGCGAGACGCTGTCGTCGTCCGCTAGCAGGTCGCCGATCTGCCGCAGCGTTAGCCCCAGGCCGTTAAGCGCGACAATGCGGTTGAGCCGCGAGAGCTGGTCGATGGTGTAGTAGCGATAACCCGTCCACTGGTCGACTTCGCTGGGCGCGAGCAGGCCAAGCTTGTCGTAGTGGCGCAACATGCGCACGGAAACTTGGCCGAGCTTGGAAAAATCACCAATTTTGAACATGGTTCTCCTCTAAGAAATCACACGGAGCACGCACCAGCGCCATCGGCCCGGACGTCGCTTCATTGCGCCACTCGGCCCACGGTTCGTAAGCCGGGCCATCGCCCGCGCTAAAGACTCCCTGGTCGGCAGCGCGCCAGACACCCCCGCCAACGACGAGCACGCTCGTCACGCCCAGGCCCTGTAAGAATCGTCGTCGCGTAAATTTTGTCTGCTTAGCCATGATTATAGTCTCCTTTTGGTTTTTGCCTATACCCTGCATTTTTGTCAGCAGTTGACCCATCGGCTCGACAGACCTTGGTCCACTAGGTTCCGTTGGCATTTGGAAAGTGGCCCTCACCCCCGGCCCCTCTCCCCCGGTCCCTCTCCCACGGTGGGAGAGGGGAGAGATTGGCTCCCTTCTCCCAGAATGGGAGAAGGGCTGGGGATGAGGGCGCACTCGACTCACCCTTCAAGCCCTCTCAACAAAATGTCAACGGAACCTAACGTCCATCTACAAATATACAGCCCGACACGATGTCAGGGTCAAGGCGCAAAATGCGCATATTTCGTCTACACCGACTTTTTTCTAAGCAGCACGATGCCCGTCGCCAAAAGCCACAAGAGGAAAATAGTGACGGTAATGGCAATCAGCGGGCCGAGATCGAAGCCAAACATTTCAAGAATGGGCAAGGCAACGATGAACGACGTTGCCAAGCCAGCCAGGCCGACCCAACGCGGCAGCCCATGTTGATTCTCGCCGCGCACCGCCGCAATCGACAGCAACAGCAGCCACAGCGCGGCAAACAAGCTCACGCCCAGCACCTCGCCCACCGAGCCAGCGTAGTCGTTGAGCATCTGGTAGATGACGACGATTGCTTCGCGCGTTGCCTCGCTGCTGGCAGGGTTGACGTACTGCTGGGCAAGCACGGGCATCGGCACAAGCCAGCGGATAATGCCCAAGCAGCGCAGCACGGCGGAGGCGATGCCAAACCCGACGGCCATTTGCAGCAGCGGTCCATAGTCGTTGCGGCCAGCCACAACGCGCACCGTGAGCAGTGAAATGGGCCAGAATAAAATCGAGTAGATGAGGTAGATGAAGTAGCCAAACTGCACGGCCCCCGCCTGCTCAGCAATCAGCGGCAGGTTGACGGAGGCGGGCTCGTTCAAGCTGGCGGGCCAGTTAATGGCGTTGCCGAGCACGATCACCGGCACAAAGAACAGCAGCGCCTCGAAGATCAGCAGCAGCCCCGTCCAGCGGTAAAGCGACCGCCTGGTTGTGGCGGTGGGGGCCGCGGTGGGGGCGGGGGTGGAAATGGACGTAGAAATGGACGTGGAAGTGGACGTGGTCATGGTTTATTCTCCTGTTTGCCGTTGAAAGTTCATCTCCTTCACAGCGTACAGGCTGACACGATGTCAGAGTCAAGGGGCAATTTTGGCGTGGTGAAAAATTAAAAACATCCGCCAGTTGAGGGGATGTTTTGAGGACTTTATTGTTTGAGCAATCGGCGACCCAAATTCTGCGTCTACTTGTGAAGGAAGCCAACAAAGATTTTTGATTCTTGTGATATACTCTGCGCCATGAATCACAATCTTACGCCTGTCTCCTACATCGTGTTGAGCCTGCTGTCACGCTTTGGGCCAGCCACCTTTGCCGACTTGAAAGAGTGGGCGGATGGGTCGGTTGGGTACTTCTGGTCGTTCTCGCAGTCGCCGCTCGATGACGAGCCCGAACGGTTAGTCAAGCTTGGCTTGCTCTCCAAAACCCACGAGGCGACGGGGGAAGGGCGAGCCATCTATTCCATTACGGATGCTGGACGCACAGCCGTAACCCATTGGCTACAAGAAGCAACGCCTTCCCACCCGGAGTTTCGCGATCTCGGCCTCCTCAAGCTTTACTTTGCCCAGATTGGTACTCAGGAGAACTTGACCCAGCTGATCCAAGACCAGCTTGCCGCGCACCGTCAGCGCCTCGCCGACTATGAGCAGATTGCCGAGGAGCTGTCTGACCTCCCGGAGTGGGTTTTCTATCGCGCTACCGCGCGCATGGGCTTGCTCTACGAGCGAACCGCCGTCAACTTTTGGGAGGAGCTGGCCGCGAATCCCCCCGACGTTTCCGTTTAGGGCTTTCCAAGAAGACAACATCTTTGGCAACGGTTCGGCCATCAAGGCTGGCAAATTTATCTGTAGAACCGACGAACTGGCCCTGAATCCGCTCAATCCGCTCTCAAGAATCCGTTGACAGATTTTTCACCGCAGCGATTTGACCACTGCGGCCTTTGGATAATTGGTATCGCTTTCCAACGGAGAAACCCGCTCATTGAGCGGGTTTCTCCGGATCCCGAACTGTGAACGGGCATCGCTGCCCAAGCAAAAGCGTGGCTTACCCGCGCAAGCTATCGATAGCGCGACGGCGACTGCCACACGTCGGGATTGTTGCCCAAGTGTGCCCTGACCGGCTCGGTCGCCTCATTCAGCCGCTGAATAACTTCGTCCGAGAGCGTCAGCGCCAGCGAGGGCAGGTTCCAGCTCACCTCGTCGGCATTGCGCGCACCCACCAGCAGCGAGGCGACGCCCGCCCGCTGCCGCACCCAGGCCAGCGCGACCGCCGCCATGGGCTGCTCCAACTCGTTGGCAATCTGACGCACCTGCTCAATTGCCGCCAGCACCTCGTGCTCGCAGCCCGCCTCGCCGTGGATCGCATTCGCGCGCTCGCTGTGGAAGAGCCGCGAGCGCGCCAGCCCGTCCGGCACCTCATCCAGCGAAGCGTAGCGCCCGGTGAGCAGCCCCTGCGCCAGCGGGCTATAGCAGATCAGGCTCACGTCGTGCTCGACGCAGAGCGGCTGAATTTCACGCTCGATCACGCGCCAGAGCAGGCTAAAGGGCAGCTGGTTGCTCTCGCAGGCGGTCAGCGCCAGCATATCGGACAGATTACCCACGCCAAAGTTGCTCACGCCGATGGCGCGCACCTTGCCCTGCTCGCGCAGACGCTCCAGCGCGCCCACCGTCTCCGCCAGCGGAATGTCGTGGTTGGGCCAGTGAATTTGATAGAGGTCGATGTAGTCGGTTTGCAAATAACGCAGGCTCCGTTCGCAGGCGGCAATCACCTCGTCCGGCACAAGGTGGTTGGCAAAGACCTTGGTGGCGACAATCGCCTCCTGTCGGCGACCGGCCAGCCCCTGCCCCAGCACGCGCTCGGAGCGCCCCTCGCCGTAAACTTCCGCCGTGTCGAAGAAGTTAATCCCCGCGGCCAGCGCGGCGTGGACGGCGGCAATCGAATCGGCGTCGTCCTGGTGGCCCCACGTGCTGCCGCCCGCAAAAGGCCAGCAGCCCAGCGCCAGCACGGAGACTTCCATGTCGGTGTTGCCCAACTTGCGATAGTCCATTTCTTCTCCTTGTGATAATCATATTGGGAAGGCCAGTTTATTGTAGACGGAAGCAAAACGTTCGGCAAAGGGCTGTTGATCCACGAAGGGCACGAAGGAACACGAAGGGAAGAGGATCGACTCTCTTCCCTTCGTGCTCTTCGTGGACCGTCTCTTTCAAATCCGCCAAAATCCGCTAAATCCGCGTTCCATTCTTGATCCCGCCCCAATTCCTCGTCTATAATCCCACCATGTCCACCACCGATTCCCCCACC
The DNA here is from genome assembly GCA_965213535.1 of Caldilineaceae bacterium. Lineage (GTDB taxonomy): Bacteria > Chloroflexota > Anaerolineae > Caldilineales > Caldilineaceae > JBCCFC01. The sequence continues at coordinate 1,221,104 of OZ243888.1, read as the reverse complement.
GATTCGCTCGCCGCTGCCAAGCGCTGGCTGATTTATCCACCCGCGCCCGAAAAGTTTGTCGCTGACACCAACGAGCACGCGCTGCTTGCGCAAGTTCTGCACAACCGCGGCCTGCGCACGCCCGGCGACGTCGCCGCCTTCCTCGCCCGCGCCGACGCCGTGCGCGAAAACCCCTACCGCCTGCGCGACATGGTTCCGGCCGTGCAGCGCATCGTCAAGGCCATCGAGCAGGGTGAGATTATCTGCGTCTACGGCGACTTTGACGCCGACGGCGTCACGTCGACGGCGCTGCTGGTGACGGCGCTGCAGGCGGCGGGCGGCAAGGTTGGCCCCTACATTCCGGACCGGGTGGACGAGGGCTACGGCCTCAACGTCGACTCGATCTCGCGCATTGCCAGCAAGGGCGCGCAGCTGCTCGTGACGGTCGACTGCGGTATTCGCAGCGTCGCCGAGGTGCAGCACGCGATTGATTTGGACATGGATGTAATTGTGACCGACCACCACACCGTCGGCCCGACGCTGCCGCCGGCGCTGGCGGTGATCAACCCGCGGCGGGTCGACTGCACGAGCGGCTACGAGCGGCTGGCGGGGGTGGGCGTGGCCTATCGGCTGGCGCAGGCCGTGCTGCGCGCCGTGGCCCAGCAGGGGTGGGCGCGACTGTCTCCGGCGCAGGCCAGCGAGGTCGAACAGGATTTGCTGGATTTGGTGGCGCTGGGCACGGTGGCGGACATGATGCCGCTGCTCGGTGAAAATCGCTCGCTGGTGCAGCGCGGGCTGGATCAGCTCAACCTGGCCCGCCGACCGGGCATCAAGGCGCTGATGGAGCAGGCCGATCTGCGCAAGGGGCTGGTCGACACGACGGCGATTTCCTTTCGACTCGCGCCGCGCATCAACGCTGCGGGTCGCCTGTCACAGGCGCCGCTGGCCTACCAGCTTTTGCGCACCAACGACGAAGTCAACGCCGACGGCCTGGCGAGGGAGATCGAGGGCATTAACAAGGCCCGCCGCGAGCTGACGACCAGGGCGCAGAGCGAGGCCGAGACGCAGCTATCCGCCCAGATCGCGGACGATGCGCCGCTGTATATGGTGGCAAGCGAGGAATTTGAGCCGGGGATTGTCGGCCTGGTGGCGGGGAAAATCAGCGAGCGTTTTTACCGCCCGGCCATTGTCATCGAGCGCGGTGAGACCGAATCGCGGGGGAGCGCGCGCAGCATTGCCGAGTTTCACATCACCGAAGCGCTGGACGCGGTGAGCGAGCTGCTGCTGCGCCACGGCGGCCACGCGCGCGCGGCGGGCTTCACCATCGAGACGGCGCGGCTGCCCGACTTTGAGTCGGCGCTGCGCGAAGTGGCCGCGGAGAAATTAGCGGCGCACAGCGACCTGCGCCCGTCGCTCAAAGTCGATGCCGAAGTCCCGTTCGATGAAGTCAAACCGCTGCTGCACGAGCAGCTGGCGCGGCTGGAGCCGATGGGCCAGGAAAATCCGCTGCCGCTGCTGCTCTGCCGCGGCGTCCGCGTGCGCGACGTGCGCAAGATCGGCGGCGGCAAGCACCTGCGGCTGGTGCTGGATGCGGGATCGCACAGCGCCGTGGTCGACGCGGTGGCCTTTCAGCAGGGCGAGCAGGCCAAACACCTCAGCGCGGAGATGGAGATCGACGTGGTCTTTCAGCTGGAGGTCAACGAGTGGCAGGGGCGGCGGCGCCTGCAGATGAACGTGCAGGATATGCGCGCGGCAAGCGGGGAGCCGCTTGGGGTGGCAAGTTGAAATACGCGCTTTCTCACCAGCAATTCCAAATATAGGATATGTCGCCAAGAAAATTTGCCGCGAATTGCACCAATAGTCGATGGGTCGGTCTCCGCAATTTGTGCAGTTCGTGGCCGGTCTTCTTCCGTCAATGCTCGAATTTGGAACTGCTGCCCTTCTCTCATTGCTATTTGGGAAATTGCGCCGTCCGCGCTATAATTCGGTATCGGGCATAACGAAACTTTAGACGAGGAGCAAACTCATGGCGAAAAAAGGACCGCGCCAGCTGGTGAAGATGCGCAGCACCGAGAGCGCACACATGTACTTGACGACGAAAAACCGTCGCAACGACACGGGGCGGATGGAGCTGCGCAAGTACGATCCGACGCTGCGCCGCCACGTGATTTACCGCGAGGCCAAGTAAGCGAGCGGGCAAACAAAAAGGCCACCGAGCATTTTAGCTCGGTGGCCTTTTTGTTTGGAGACACCCCGGTTTACTTGCGCACGCGGCGCTCAAAATTGCGCTGAAACGCCTCCAATACCGGCGGCGCGTAGCGCTTGAGCAGGTGCATAACTCGCGACATCCGATCCGGGAAGACGTGCCGCTGATTCTGCTGAACGCCGCGGATGGCGGCGGCCATGGTGGCAGCGGGGTCACCCGTGTCGCTGGCGGGGATTTCGCCGTACTGGGTAGCCAGCGTACCGTAGCGGGGCGACTTCAGAATGGCCGTGCGGTTCCAGTATGGGTAAACCGTGGTGACGTGCACGTTGTGCGGCGCGAGATCCCGCCACAGCCCTTCGCTAAAGCCGCGCAGGCCAAATTTGCTGGCCGAGTAGGCGCTCAACCCCGGAAACGAAGTCCAGCCAAAGATCGACGAGATGTTGACGATGTGACCGGCGCGGCGCGCAATCATCGGCGGCGCAAAGAGGGCCGTCAGCCGCATTGGCGCCAGCAGGTTGACCTGCATCAGCCGTTCACGGGCGTCGTCCGGCGCTTCGTCGGCGCGGCCAAAGAGCGCCAGCCCCGCGTTGTTGATCAGCACGTCGACCGGATCACCGAGCGCTTGGGCTTGCTCAAAAAGCAAAGTGGCCCCCGCGGGATCGCTGAGGTCGGCGGCGAGGCAGGCCATTACTTCGCCGCGCGGCGTTTCGCGCCGCGCCCGCTCGGCCACGGCGCGAACGCGGGCGGCGTCCAGGTCGGCGAGAATGAGGCGGCTGTCGAGGGCAAGCAGTTGGCGGATCAGCTGCTCGCCAAAGCCGCCCGCCGCCCCCGTCACAAGCACGACGGCGTTGGTTAGTTGGGTCATGCGAGGATTCCAAAGGGATTGTCCAGTGCTGAGGTCATTTTAGGGAATAAGGCGCGGGGTGTCAACGCTGAATGGTGGGCAGGTGTGTTTCGGTTTGGGGACGAATCTGTGTCAGCGGGGCGTTCGACCCCACCCCCTCAACGTTGGTTTGTCACCAACAAAGCCTAGTAATCCCCCTCCCCGCGTGCGGGGAGGGGGTTGGGGGTGGGGTCTGGTACGCCATCCGCTGTGATTTCGCCTGAACTCGAAACACCATTCCTGGTTGAGCGGCAGACAGAAAAAACGGGCCGCCCGCTGCAACATAGCCTTGGGCTTTCGGTTGTCTCGAACTAAGCTGCACCCGCGGTGGGCGGCTTTGGCGGAATTCACAAAATCGTGTACGATTCGAGGAACAAATTGGCCGGAATTGGCTTGGCCGATTGACTCAGAAATTGGTTATGAATCAAACAAAAAGATTACCATTCGCCCGCTTTGGGCAACTCTTTGGCATCGTCGCCCTGGCGCTGTTGCTAACGGCGGGGCTGCTGTGGCAGACGAGCCAGTTGGCCCACGCAGCAGATCCCGTCGCTCTGCCCGCGCAGGATGCACCGCCCACAAATACCCCTACGGACACCACCACGCTGACGGACGTGCTCAACATCCCCATTACCAGCGCGCCCACGGCGACCGTGGTGGCAACGCAATCAAGATCGACGGCCACGCAACCCGCGCCTGCCGGGACGGCAACGCGTGAGCCCGTTGCCACCGAAAGCGTAACGCCTGGCGACAGCCTGGGCAACACGACCATCAACTCCGTTACCGTGCGGACAACGGACACGCTGGAGGCAGCGGAGGCGGCGCAGGTCGACGCGCCGGAGGTGCTGACGGGCACGATCTTTGCCAACCGCACGGCGTTGGCCGTGCAGTTTTTCCTGGACGGGCAGGTCTATGAACTCGCGCCGCGCGAATCGACGGGGCTGACGCTGCGGCGGGCCTCGACCGTGATTAATCTCTACAGCTGCGAGGCCGAGCGCCCCGAATCGGACAGTTGCTTCTGGGACAGCTACCCCGTGCGGCAGGATGGCTTTTACGAAATCAGCAACGGCGCGGCGGCTGGCGATCCGGCAAGCCTGTCGATGGATGAGGCGGGCGCGCCGCCGGGCGACCAAATTTGGGTGCAGAACCGCACCGGTCAGCGCGAACAGATTGTCTATGGCGAAGCGGTGATCGACCTGCGCGCTTCCGAGACTCAGCAAATCGAAGTGGAGACGGAAGAGATCGCAACGCTTTTTCTGCGCACCTGCGTGGCGCTGGGCGGTGAGCAGGCCTGCGAGTGGGCGCCCGTCAACGTGCGCACGGGGGCTTACTACGCGCTGGTGGCGGACGCAGCGGGTCCCGCGTTGGCCAACGCCACGCGCGAGGCCGTCACGCTGGAGACGGTGGCGGGCGAGGGCGGCATCATCGCCAGTACGCGCGGAGAGGCCGACGAGACGGATGGTGACGCGGAGGCCGACGTGGCAGCCGCTGCAGACACATCGGCCTCTGCAGCGGGAGAGGACGCGCCAACCGGTGCAGCCGCGGCAGCCGTTGCACCGGGCGACACGGCCTGCACGCCGCAGGTGTTGGCGCTCAACGTGCGCGCGGGGCCGGGCTTTGAATATCTGACGCTCGGCCAGCTTTACAGCGAAAATGGGGCCGCCGCCGTCTCGGGTCAGGACGCCACGGGGCAGTGGCTGGCGCTGGCGGACGCTTTCCCCGGCGGCTGGATCATCAACGACCCGGCCTTTGCTCAGTGCCAGGGCGATTTGGCCGCGCTGCCGCTCGCGCCGGTTGCGGATGGTCGGCTGGCCGAGGCCGAGGTGGCCGTGGCCCCGGCACCGGCGGTTGACGTGCCAGCAGCCGAGGCCGCGATAGACCCCATCACCGGCACGGATGACGTGACCGCGACGGAGGCGGTGACGGAGGAGGCCGCACCCGCGGTGGCCGCACCACCGCCGGGCGGCGCGCTTTTCATCGTCAACAACGGCTTTGATCACGAAATCCGCTTCACGCTCGACCCCAACGAGTATGATCTGCTGCCGGGGCAGTCCGTCAATGTCGAAGTCAATCCCGGCTTTGTTCGCTTTAGCGTGAGCAGTCCCTGGGGCGGCCTTTCGGGCAACAAGGAGCTCTTGGTCGATCCGGATACGACGCGCGTTCTCTTCCTGCGCTTCGAGCCGGACCCCAATTCGGATAACTGGGATTTGCGGTTTGAGTAACGCCAGCTGCTGCAAATAAATGCCCGCCGCAGACATTGCGGCGGGCGTTTTTGTTTACGTCTCACACATCAAATAATCACGCTTTACTTCTGCAGATAGCGCACGTAGAGCTCCCGCGTGTTTTCATCCGCGGTGAGCTCGAAGGTGGCGGGCGGGGCCACGGGTGAGCCGTTGGCGTCCACGGGCTGAACGGTCCACGTACCGGCGGGCGTTTCAATAAAGGTGACTTCGATGTTGGTAAAGCGCGTGTAGGGGCCGGCCTCGTCGCGCGTTTGATCGGGCAGCCCAGCAGTCGTCGATTCCTCCACCGTGAGGGGCTCATCGTTGTGGGTGACGCGCAGCGAATAGTCGCCCAGACCCAGGTCGGCTTCGCTGTAGAGGTAGCCGTAGACGCGCACCACGCTGCGCGGCAGCGAATCCGCCGGAAATTTTTCCGCCGTCTCCAGGTTGAAGGTAAAGCTGGGCGTGGCCGTGGCGGTGGGCGTGTTCGTAGGCAGCGGCGTGTTGGTCACGGTTGGCGTGGGGGTTGGCGTGGGCGTCTCCGTAGCCACAAGAATAAGCGCGGGCGTGTTGGTTGCCGTGGGGCCGGTGGCCTGTGCGGCGCCGCCGGGGGGCGCGGCCTGAATGTTGGCGGCCTGACCCACGGGCGAGGGCGTCCACGTGGGCAGCGGCGTACGCGTCGGCGGCACGGCCGAGCGATTGCCGCAGGCCACCAGCAGCGCCACCGCCGCGCAGAGCAGCGGCAGGCGCAGCCAGCGGCTTGGGGGCCGGGCGCGGCGGGCGGTGGGTTGTCGCGGGGCGGATGGAAACGTTGAATTCATGCTTTATGTAGAGTGCGGTTGTGGGCGGCCACCCAGGAAAGGTGGACTCTGCGATTTGTCATGTGGCCCATAGTGTACTCGACCTGACACGAAGTGCAAAAGCTGGTCGCTTTCTCAATTCTCAGCAATTTCAAGTTTGAAAGAATTTCCAGCGGATCTTGCGGATCAAATGGATTGAAGCTGGTTCAAATGGCTTTTCTGATAAAAGTTTGTCTTGGTCCGCCCAATCCGCTGCAACCGCTAGCTAAAGTAAAGTTGCGTCGAGAACAGGAGTTTGAGGAGCCAGTGACAGTCACTGTCCAGACAAAATGGGGCAAGCTGTCCGGCTAGGGACAGTGACGGTCACTTAGACCGCGAACTCTTGTTTTCATTTTGCACGCACTTTAAGTTTGAAATTCCTGCTCGATTCCTTTGATTTGTGTACCATTCCTCCCAAAGCTGCTATAATCTTCTGTATGATCTGGCAACCGCCCCACCCCGCCTTTGACGCGCTGCTGCGCGCCTTTTATCAACAGACCGACCCCGACACCGCGCCCGTCTACGTGGTGGGCGGGGCGGTGCGCGACGCGCTGCTGGCGGAAGTGCAGCCGCAGCAGCAGCGGACGGTTGATCTCGCTAAAAATCTCACCGACCTCGACCTCGCGCTCGGCCAGCCAGCGATTCCCACCGCGCGGCGCGTGGCCGATGCGCTGGGCTGGGCCTTCTATCCGCTCGACGAAGCGCGCGACGTGGCCCGGCTGGTCTTCCACCCCAGCGGCAACCCCGAAGGCGAAGCGCTCGTGTGCGACGTGGCCCGGCTGCGCGGCGACAGCATCGAGGCCGACCTGCTGGCGCGCGATTTCACGATCAACGCGATGGCCTTCAAAATGGGCGCCCCCGGCGGGGGCAGCCGCACGGGAGGTCGCCGGCCCAAGGGCTGGCAGGTCGATCTGCTGGACACGCGCGGCGGTCGTCAGGATTTGGCCGATGGAATCGTGCGGCGGGCCAGCAGCTTTAGCTTGGCCGAGGATCCGCTGCGGCTGCTGCGCGGCGTGCGCATGATGGCGCAGCTTGGCTTTGCCATTGAAGCCGAGACGCGCACGCAAATCGAGCGGATGACGTCGACCGTGCGTCTGTGTAGCGCCGAGCGCGTGCGCGACGAATTGTGGAAAATGTTGGCCACGCCGCGCCCCGATTGGCCGCTGGCCGAAATGCACAGCCTGGGTCTGCTGCGCGTCGTGCTGCCGGAGGTGGTGGAATTGGACGGCGTCGTCCAATCCTTCCCCCACCATTTTGATGTCTACCGCCACACGCTGCGCGTCGTTCACCAGGCCGCGCGCGTTCGCGAGTGGATTCGCGGCGAGTGGGTGCAGCCCGAAAGCACGTGGGCCCGCTATGCATCACGGCAGGGCATCCAGCCGCCGGGCGCCAGCGACACGCACCGCGCCTGGCAAACGGCGCTGGAGCCCCATCGCCTGCTGCTGCGTCAACACTTCAGCGGCGTCGTCAACGGCGGGCGCAAGCGGCTGGACTGGCTGATCTGGCACGCGCTCTTCCACGACATCGCCAAGCCCGCCACGCGCAGCACCGAAGTGCTGCCCAACGGCAGCCTGCGCTATCGCTTTCTCAACCACGAAAATGTTGGCGCCGAGGTGGCGGCAGCGCGGCTGGAGGAACTGCGCTTTGGGCGACAGGAAGTGGCGCTAGCCAAAAATGTCGTGCGCGCGCACATGCGGCCGCATCACCTGCACGCCAGCTTTGCCAGCCACCGCATTGGCCGCCGCGCCGCCTACCGCTTCTTCCGCGACGCCGGCAGCTTGAACGGGGGTGGTTACCCCAACGGCATCGACACGCTAATGCTCGCCCTGGCCGACTACCAATCAATCTACCGCGAGCCGACGCCGCCGGATTGGGACGGCTACGTCGCCCACGTGGCCAGCCTGCTCGACTTTGCCTTCGCGGAAGACGGTCTGCGCCGCGTGCAGGTCGAGCCGCTGGTGGATGGCCGCGCGCTGATGCAGGCGCTCGACCTAGCGCCCGGTCGCCACATTGGTGTGCTGCTGGAGCGGCTGCGCGAGGCGCAGGTAGCCGGCGAAATTTCATCGGCGGATGAGGGGCTGTCGCTTGCGGGTGAACTGGTTGCGGAAATGGATATTGGTAATGCAAATCATGTTTGACCGCCTCCCAGCCTTCCCCATGATGGGGGAGGTGCTGATTCTTTGTGGGTCTTGCGCAGAGAACAACCCGATTTGTCGCGTACCCGCTCGCAGTCCCCTCCCCTCGGAGGGGAGGGTTAGGGAGGGGTTCTTCCATGTCTAACGCCTGCCCCTATCTCGGCGCGCTCGACCGCGACAACGCGCGCACCGAGCCGCTGACCCACCCCACCTTTGAAAATCGCTGCTTTGCCGCGGACCCCACGCAGCCGCTGATGTTGGCACACCAGGCCACCTTTTGCCTTTCCGGCGGCTGCGGGCTGTGCGAGCGCTTCCAGCGAGCCCAAGCGCTGCGGCCCACCGTGCAGCCGACCGTGCAGCCGACCGTGCAGCCCACCGAGCCGCGCTTGGGTGACGCGGCGGCCGTAGCGGCGGGATCGGCAGCGGCCGCCGCGGGTTTGCCACGCCAGTACCCAATCAACACGGCCGGCCATCCGGCTGCTCCGGGCGGCGACGCGCTGGGAAGCACGCGCCTTGATGCCTTTGACGAAGCGCTCGCGGACGGCGACTTTGATGAGTACGACGAATATGACAATGGGTACGAAGACGGCTTTGACGACGAGCCGCTCGCGCTCTTTGATGGCTGGCGCTGGCTGGGGGCGGGCTTGGTCTTTATAACGCTGCTCGTGGTGGGCGGCGGTTTGGCCGCTTGGGCGGGCTTTCAAATTGTGCTCAATCAGGATGCTGCCGACCAAGTGGGCATTGCCCAGACCAACAGCTCGACGCAGCCGCTCCAGCTTGAAATCGTAACGCAAGTTCCCGTCAACCCGCCCACCGCACAGACGCCCTCACCCGTGCCGGGCAACGTTGCCGCGGCGCAGGGCGAGCCGACTACCGCCTTCCCCGCCGCGGTCACGCCGTCGCCCATGCCCGCCGGCGAGCAGGCCGCGCCCGGTGAAAACTTGCCCGGTGCCGATCCAGCGAGCCAAGGGATCGCGCCGCCCGGTGTGTCGCCCGGTGTGTCGCCCGGTGTGCCGCCCGCCGCTGCACCGGTCGACACGCCGCCGGTGGATGTCAACCAGCCCCTGCCGATTCCGACGCGCCGCGACACGCCCGACCTGACGGACTTGGTCATCCCCACTTCCACGCCCGGCGACCCAAACGCGCCCGCCGCCGAAGGGGATCGCAATGCCGATCCCAATGTTGACCCCAATGCCGATCGCAATGCCGACCCCAACGCACCGCCCGTCGACGGCGCGCCCGCCGAGCCCACGGCCACGCTTACGCCGGAGCCGCTGGGCACGCCGATCTTTCTCTTTGATGCCGCCGAGCCGCGCGTAACAGGCGAGCCGGGAACCGGATTTGAGGAGCGCGATTTAGTGCTGATGGAAGAAGACACTTGCGTAATGTTAAGTTGGGTCGTGGAGAACGTGCGCGAAGTCTACATCAATTTGGAGCCCGTGCCGGGCGTGATGGAGGCATACGAAGCTTGCATCTACCGTGACCCACGCGAATTCACGCTGCGCGCCCTGACTCAGGACAGCCAAATTATCTCGGAGACGCTCACCCTCGCCGTTGCCACGCCGACGTCCACGTTCACACCCACGCCCACCTTTACGCCCGTGCCCGAAATCACGCCTACCTGGACGCCCATTCCGCCCCTCGTTGAGCCCACCGCCGCGCCAACGGCAACGCCCAACGTAGTTTACCGGGTGGATTTGACGGCAAGCTCGGCGGAGATCAGCTGTCGCGCGGGGGAGCCTTGTGAGGTGGGGCTAACGGTCACCAATGCAGGCACGGCCACGGACCAGCTTTCGATTGGCGTGGCGCAGGGCGGCAGTTGGCCCGCACAAATTTGCCTGCCGACGGGTGTTTGCGGCGAGCGCGTGCCGCTGGAGATGGGCGTGGGCAACTTTGCCAACGTCCCGGCCAAAATCGACGTAAGCGGCGCAACCGAGGGCGGCTCGGCAACGTATACGTTTGAGGCCGTGAGCGACGGATCGGGCGGGGCGATTCGGTCAAGCGTGTCGGTGAACGTGGCGGTGGAGGTGGGAGACGGTTCGTAGCAGCACGCTGGCTCGTCCCGATACTCCGCGTCAAAATGCAGACCGGACGCCCTGCGTTCCCGGACCATCTTCGGGACGATGAGACAGGTTAAGCCGACCTTAACCACATAGATAATACGACTCGAAAATATCAGCGTTTACTTGTCGGTTGCGCGGCAACGCGGGAGCGTCGGGGGAGGCATTCCCACGCAGAGGTCGGGAACGAGTGTTCTTTCAAAAAATTATTCGCCACTCAACCAGAAGCTGGTGTAAAATTCAAAAATAGGCGCTGTCGTACAGACAAATGGGCGCGTCGATTGAATACTCGTGACAGCACGGGTTACTTGGAACTTTATGATAGTTATCACCTTCGCAGTTATTACGCTGCTGGTCTTTATCAACGGGTTGTACGTGGCGGCGGAATTTGCCGCCGTGAGCGTTCAGCGTGCGCGCCTCGCCACCGCTGCCGATGGCGGCAACGGCCTGGCGCGCTATTTGTTGGACGTAGTCGAATCGCCGCGGCGGCTGGACGCGTACATCGCTGCCTGTCAGCTCGGCATCACCGTTTCCAGCCTGCTGCTCGGCTACTACGGTCGCGGGCAGATTTACACCATTATTGAGCCGATGCTCCGTGGGCCGGACGGCACGATCTCCGCCGCGGCCGGCACCATCTCCACGACCGTCATCCTCATTGGTCTCACCGTCTTTCAGGTTGTGCTCGGCGAGCTAATCCCCAAGAATGTGGCGCTCCAGTACCCGGAGCGGCTGGGGCTGGCGACGGCGGTTCCGCTGCGCTGGTCGCTGCGCATCTTCCGCCCGCTGATTGCCATCTTTAACGGCAGCGGGGCCTTTATTCTGCGCCTCTTTGGCCAATCTGCCGTGGCCGAGCACGCCCACATGCACTCGCCGGAGGAGATTCAGCTGCTGGTGCAGGAGAGCAGCAAGGGCGGCGTGCTGGAGGCGAGCGAGAGCAGCCTGCTCGTCAACACGCTCAAGCTGCGCGACATGACGGCCGAGCGCGTCATGATTCCGCGCGGTCGCATGGTTATGGCCGATGCAGATCTACCGGTGGATGAGGTGCTGCGCTATTTGGCCGCGTCGCCCTACTCGCGCTTGCCGCTCTACGAAGGCGACGCCGACCACATTGTGGGGGTCGCGCACATCAAGGATTTGCTCTGCGCGGTGCGCCAGCCGGGCGGCGAATCGACCCAACCCGCCCGCGAGGTGATGCACGCAGTAGAGTTTGTACCGGAATTTAAGCCGGTGGACGAGGTCTTACAGCAGATGCAGCGCAGCCACCACAATATGGTCATGGTGGTGGACGAGCACGGCGGCGTGGCGGGCCTCATCACGGTGGAGGACCTGATCGAGGAGATTATCGGCGAGTTCCACGACGAGTTTGACACCAACCAGCCCGCGTTTCGCCTGGTCGAGGGCGAGCGGCTCTACGTGCGCGGGGATGTGCAGGTGGAGGAGCTTAACGAGCGCATGGATTTGGACTTTGCCAGCGAAACCTCCAACTCCATCGGCGGCCTGGTGATGGACGCCGTCGGGCGCATTCCCACCGAGGGCGAGCGCATTGCCGTGGACGAACACTTTGTGCGCGTGGAGCAGATGGAGGGCAACCGCGTGGCCGAAGTAAGCTTTGAAATTACCCCTGAACAGATCGAGCAATTTGAGGAGACGGCCTAGGCACTGGCGTTGAGCGATCTGCCGCCCGTTCTCCCCTTCGGTAAGCTCAAAGGGCAACGGTCAGCTAATCGCACAACCGCGTCACCCCCTACCATCCCATGTTAGAAATCCTTATACCCATCGCTATCATCACGCTGTTGATTGCCATCAACGGGCTATTTGTGGCGGCGGAATTTGCCATTGCCTCCGTGCCGCACACGCGCATCACCCAGATGGCGGCGGCTGGCTCCTCGTCCGCCCAACGCGTGCTGCGCACGCTGCGCGATCCCAATCTACTCAACCGCTATATCTCGACGGCGCAGGTTGGCATTACGCTGGCAAGCTTGGGGCTGGGTATGTACGGCGAGGAGACGCTGGCCCGCTGGCTGGAAGGGCCGCTGCATGATATTGGCCTGGGTGATACGGTTGCCCACCTGATCGCCGCCACGATTGCCGTGGGCTTTCTTACTTACCTGCACGTGGTGCTCGGCGAGATGATTCCCAAGTCGCTGGCGCTGCAGTCCGCCGCGGGGGCCGCTGTGAGGCTGACGTGGATCATGACGTGGATGGAGCGCATCTTCCTGCCGATGACCATCGTGCTCAACGCCATTGGCAACGGTATCCTGCGCATGGTGGGCATGCCGCCCCCCACGGATGGGGCGCGCCTCGTGACTTCCGCAGAGTTGGCCTACATCGTGGAGGAAAGCTCGGAGGGTGGCCTGCTGGACGAGCAGGAGCAGCTCTATATCGAAAACATTTTGGACTTCCACGACCGCAACGTCGGCCAGGTGATGACGCCGCGCCCGCGCATCGAAGCCATCCCGCTCGACGCCGATCAACAGACGGCGCTGGACATCATCTGCGAGCACCGCTACTCGCGCTACCCCGTCTACGACGGCGACATCGACCGCATCGTCGGCGTGCTGCACACCAAGGATTTTGCCCGCTACATCACCGGCACCAACGAGAAGATCGATGCCCGCAACGCCCCCGCTGCGCCTTCGGACGAGGAGCCCTTTCATTTGGGCCGCGTCCTGCGCCCCGACCCGCCGCACGTCCCCGAATCCAAGCGCTTGGAGGCGATGCTGGAGGAATTTCGCAACGGCCACACCCAGGTTGCGGTGGTTATCGATGAGTACGGCAGCACGGCTGGCCTGGTAACGCTGGAAGATTTGGTCGAGGAAGTGGTTGGCGAAATCCAGGATGAGTTTGATGATGAAGAGCTGGCCCCGTGGGAAGAGCTGGTGGACAACCGCCTGCTCGTGCGCGGCGATCTGCTGCTGGACGAAGTCAACCAGCACTACGAGGTTGATTTGCACCACGAGAACGCCGACACCGTGGGCGGCCTGATCATGGCCGAGCTGGGCCACATCGCCGAAGTGGGCGAGACAATGGTTTACGACGACATCGTTTTCCGCGTGGAGTCGATGGAGGACATGGCAATTCGGCAGGCCATTTTGGAGCTGCCGGAGCCGCGCAGCCGTCGCGAAGAAGTGCGGCGCGAGCGCGTTGAAGAAGCGCGAGCCGCAGCGGAGGAATCCGTCGAGGCCAATGAGGGGTGATTGGACGGCAAGGCGAGACCCCACCCCCAACCCCCTCCCCGCGCGCGGGGAGGGGGCTTACAAGGTCTCGTTGATTTAGAACCGGCGCTGAGGGGGTGGGGTCGAACGCCCCCTAGAAATTTATGTCCTCCTGCATTAGGTTCCGTTGACATTTGAGCGAGGCCTTCACCCCCAGCCCTCATCCCCAGCCTTGCAAGACTGATCAGCAATTAACCCTTCCCCATGACCGACCTTCTTCAACTCACCGAGGCGGGCCTCTACTGCGCCGAGGGCGATTTCTACATCGACCCGTGGCGACCCGTCGAGCGCGCGGTAATCACCCACGCCCATTCTGATCACTGCCGCGCGGGCAGCAAGCACTACTTGACGACCGTCGAGGGCGAGGGCGTGCTGCGCCGCCGCACCTACGCCGATTCCGATCACTTCGACGCCGTTCAGGCAGACATTCCCCACAGCTTCGGTAGGCCAACAATTTCCACGCTCGGCTACGGCGAGCCGACGACGATCAACGGCGTGCGCGTGTCGCTGCATCCGGCGGGCCATCTGCTCGGCTCGGCCCAGGTGCGCGTCGAGCGAGGGGGGAAGCGGGGTGGCGAGGTCTGGGTGGTCAGCGGGGATTACAAGGTGCAGGCGGATACAACCTGCACGCCCTTTGAGCCGGTGCGCTGCCACACCTTTATCACCGAATCGACTTTCGGCCTGCCGGTCTACAAGTGGCAGCCGCAGCAAGAAATCTTTGATGAGATCAACGCGTGGTGGCGCGACAATCAAACCACGGGCCGCATCAGCATCCTGTACGCCTACGCGCTGGGCAAGGCGCAGCGGGTAATGTCCGGCCTCGATCCCAGCGTGGGGCCGATTCTCGTGCACGGCTCGGTTGCCAAGCTCAACGATGACTACGCGAAGGCTGGCGTCGAACTACCGCCGTGGCAGTATGCGGACGACGAGGTCGCCAAGGCCACGCGCAAGAGCGAGCAGCGACCGATCCTGGTTGCGCCGCCCGGCTCCAACAACAACCCCGCCTACCTGCGCAAATTTGGCTCCGCCTCCCACGCCTTTGCCTCCGGCTGGATGAGCATCCGCGGCGCCCGCCGCCGCCGCGCCGTGGATCGCGGCTTCGTGCTCAGCGATCACGCCGACTGGAGCGGTCTCCTGGACAGCATTGAGGCCACGGGCGCAGAAAACATCGGCGTGACGCACGGCTACACGGCCGTGCTCGTGCGCTATTTGAGGGAGCAGGGGTACAATGCAAGGGTCTACGAGACGCGCTTTACGGGCGAGGAGGGGGAAGAAGATTAAGACGTGGAGATACGCAGGAGCGCGGGACGAGCACTAGATTACGCTACTAAATGGTTGTCACGAATTTCGATTGACCTATCTGTCTGTCACTCGTCAATAATGGCGCATTTATCCATCGTGCCGTACCCGCAATCAGTCGATCATGAAGATCAGAACCATCAGTGATTTCGCGAGCAGCACGAATGATCTTCAAGTCCAAAGGCATCTCGCGGCAATTGGAATACTTGGTGAAATAGCTTTCTACATCCGTAAGCGAAGTCTCAATTCTACCCTTCTCGTGAAGATACATAATTTCAAACAGAGCAGCCGACGGCACCAGGATTTCCACGTTCCCTGCTTCATCTTCGGATTCCAGTGCGTTAAAGATGGCCTTGGCGTCGTGCCCCATCTCTCGCTGCTCGAGATGCACAATCAGCGCAACGGTATCAGCCACGTATCGATTTGAGCGGGAATTGCTGCTCATAATTCTCAAACTCTTCCTCAAGATGTTTTATTGACGCTTGACTCAGCATTCTCAGCTCTTCGTGAATAGAAGCGGTATACGCTGCTTCTTGATTCTCATCGACCTCCATCCGCCGCTGGCGCACAAAGTAGACGAAGTCTGCCACTTCTGCCAAAATATGAGGCGGCATTCTCTGAATCCCCTGGACGATCAGTTCCTGATAAGCTTGAGTAGTCATGAAGTCCTCTCTTTCCAATCGGTACGCAAAGATTATAACACAGCACGGCTGCTGACTACGACCTAAATTTCTGGCTCATATTGGTATGCGGGTAAAATTGCCAGTTCTTTTTCTGGGAACGTGGTGCAATTTCAGTTTTCCGCCCACATGAGCGAAATTATTTTATGCAACTCTTCACCCAACTCTACACCGAGCTCGACGCGACCAACCGCACCAACGAGAAGGTCGCCGCGCTGGAGCGCTACTTTGCGGCGGCACCGCCCGCGGATGCGGCGTGGGCCTTGTCGTTTCTGATCGGCAGGCGACAGCGACGCGCGCTTTCCGGTCGCCAGCTGCGCGATTGGGTGAGCGACGAGACGGGGCTGCCGCTCTGGCTCGTGGAGGAGAGCTACAGCGCCGTCGGCGACATTGCGGAGACGCTGGCCCTGCTCCTGCGCCAGAGCAATTTTTCCACGGACGACGACGTGGTCGACAGCGATGCCGTCGACCCCACGCCCTTTGAGCAGCCCCTGCATAAAGTCGTGACCGAGCGCGTGATTCCGCTGCGCAACCTGGACGAGGAAGAACAGCGCGCCCTCGTCGTTGACACGTGGCGGCGCATGAGCACGGCGGAGCGCTTTGTCTACCACAAGATCATCACCGGCGAATTTCGCGTGGGCGTGGGGCGCACGCTCGTGGTGCGCGCGCTGGCCAACGTCGTCGGCATCGACCGCGCGGTGATGGAGCACCGCATCATGGGTCAGTGGTCGCCCAGCGCCGAGGCCTACACGAAGCTCATCGACCCCGACACGACGCACGTGGACCACACGCGGCCCTACCCGTTCTATTTGGCTTATCAACTTGACGACAAGCAGGTCGACAACTTGGACGAAGCGCTGGGTGATGTGGATGAATGGCAGGTCGAGTGGAAGTGGGACGGCATCCGCTCGCAGGTGATCCAGCGCGAGGGCGACGTGCTGATCTGGACGCGCGGCGAGGAGTTGGTGACCGACGTCTACCCCGAAGTCGAGGCCGTGGGCGCGGCCTTGCCGGCGGGCACGGTGCTCGACGGTGAGCTGATCGCCTGGCGCGACGAGGAGCCGCTCTCGTTCAACGTCATGCAGACGCGGATTGGCCGCAAGAGCGTGCCTAAAAAGCTGCTCAAGGAAGCGCCGGTCGCGCTGATTGCTTACGATTTGCTGGAGTGGCAGGGCAAGGATATCCGCGAGCGCCCGCTCGTCGAGCGGCGTGCGCTGCTGGCGAAGCTGGTCGCGGAACTCCGTAGCTCCGGCTTGCAGCCGGAGGACAAAGGGAATCCCAATCAGGCGGTCGAACAGCAGAACGACCTCGCCCTCCGACTCTCCCCCACGGTGGAGCCAAAGTCGTGGTCGGATGCTACCACCCTGCGCGACGAATCACGCGCGCGCAAAGCCGAAGGCTTTATGATCAAGCGACGCGACTCCGCCTATGGCGTGGGTCGCAAAAAGGGGGACTGGTGGAAGTGGAAGATCGACCCCTTCACGCTCGACGCCGTGATGATTTATGCCCAGCGCGGCAGCGGTCGCCGCGCCAGCCTGTACAGCGACTACACCTTTGCCGTCTGGGACGACGAGGGCGAACTTGTCCCCGTCACCAAGGCCTATTCCGGCCTCACGGATGAGGAGATGCGCCAGGTGGACGCTTGGGTGCGGCGCAACACCAATGACCGCTTTGGCCCCGTGCGCCAAGTCACCCCCGAGCAGGTCTTCGAGATCGGCTTTGAGGGGATTCAGGCGAGCAACCGCCACAAGTCCGGCATCGCCCTGCGCTTCCCGCGCATGTTGCGCTGGCGGCAGGATTTGGGGATCAAGGACGCGGATACGTTGTCGATGTTGCAGGGGTTGTTGGCGGAGGTGGAGGGGTGAGAAGGTTTTGCAAAACCCGATTGCCTAAGAGTGTATTTGAAAAGTCCTCGGTTACCTCTGGTAGACGATTCCACGCATTGAAGAACCGTCTCTGAGGTAGAAGCGACTTTTCAAATTTTAGGATATTATCCGGACAGTTTGGCAGATAAGACACCGTCAGGGCGTGTTAGGTGAACAAGTTGCCGTCTAATGCTATGTTGGCTGGCTAGATTATGATAAGGTTCCGGTCTTCCTTTTGATGTAGACAAATCAGAGTATTTGGTATATCTTGTGGATGCTAGTAGTCGGCCAAGCAAAGTTTGACGGATAGGTTTTGACGGGTACGGGCACGCCATGGCGTGCCCGTACCCGTCAAAACAACATTGGCGCACTACTAGGCAATGCGAAACTAAAGATTCAACAATAAGGTAGTAAGTAGTTATGAGCAATCCGTCTTATTTACCAAATCTTCAAGAGTCAGTCACAGAAGAAGATGTGATTCAAAACTCTCGGCTAGAGCATCTTTACAACCACGAGTTCAAAGAGGGCAGATTCTTTCAAGTTGTTTTTGCTGATGAAGATCAGACACATATTCAGCTTGCTCCAAGAACGCTGATGAAAGTTGTTTACGTTAAAGACAAAAATGACATCGAGGGTATCGAAATAGTCAAAACTGTTTGGGGGAAAGATAAAGAACGGGTTAAGTTTTCAAAATTTAATCTTCAGCAACTGACGATGTTTTTGAAATTCATTAGCTCTATCGATTTACAAGGTATATCTGAACGGCGTATTACTCTAGCTGATGACGCATTGGATATACTTGATGCCCAGACTAAAAGAAAGGTAGGGCAATTTCACCATGGGGGTGATCTTACACAAGCGTGGCGAAAAAGCGCCCATTTCACTTGATTCTGTCCAAACTTTGGAAGTCTAAAAGTTGGAATGGCGCTTTCTGCTGTTTTTGACGGGATAATGTACCCACTTAATGTAAGATTGATCCGATGGTGAAATCACCCTAAAAGAAAGGTACTTACTCTTTTATCGGGGAGTGAAGGCGGTGAGGTCGTTCAATCGCTTCTCGAAGAAGGGCTTATAACAGATCGTGATTTGGTTAATACTGGATATAGAAAGAAGCAACTGGAGATATTCCGCAAACTGCTTTTCGAAAATTTTCTTGAAGAATACAAAGTTTCCATTGAAAAACCTCAAACCAAAGATGAGACTGCTTGGCAGCATTTTTTCATGCAGAATCAGTGGATATTTGGATATGGCCTTGATTATCGATTTCAAGGGGTTCTTCAAAAAGAGTTTCACGCGTCTGACACCAATGCTGGAGGAGGCAATAGCGTTATTGCTGATTACTTATTAGGAGATCAAAGATTTACCACTTTTGTAGAATTAAAGCTTCCCTCGACATCTTTATTTTCTTCACAAAAGAATCGATCAAACTCTTGGAGACTGTCGAACGAACTAATTGATGCTTGTTCTCAGATACTAGAGCAAAAGGCATCGGGACAAATCAAGATAGAGCAAAATAGAGAATTGTCTGATGACAACTACAATCCAATTCATCAAAGGGCGTATGATTCAAAGATTGTGCTAGTGATTGGTTCGTGGTCTCAGCTTGAAGCAAGTGAAGAACCAGAAGGGATGAAGGCTATAAAAAAGAAAACTCTGGAGCTTTTCAGAAGAGATTCACGCAATATTGATATACTCATGTACGATGAGCTGTATGAACGAGCAACCTACATCGTTAAGAACGAGAACGGTTGATTTTTGTTCTCAAACTGAGAAATTCATATATAATAGGTAAAGTTTAGTGCTTATTCAGCGTTAATTAGTCATACAACCAAGCTTACCATCACAAATCCCAAAGCGACTGACGAGTGCTCGTCGGTCGCTTCTTCTATGGCAAAGTGCGCGCAAATCATCCCAACGCAACTTCGAAGACATCCAAGCCAGCAACCGCCACAAATCTGGCGTCGCGATTTGGGGATCAAGGATGCGGATACGCTGTCGATATTGAAGGGGTTGTCGGCGGAGGTGGATCGGCATGAACTTTGTTGATAGACTCCTGCAAAATCCGATTGACACAGAGAAAGTGGGGTGTTACATTTTACATTATATAGATCTCCTAACGTTAAAACTGAAAGCAAACTTGACTTAATGATTGTTAAGCAAAAAGAAAGAAGGCGTACTGTATGAAAGGATGTCTGAAGGGTGTAGGATATGGTTTTTTTGGCGCATTAGGCTTGGTCATTGTATTAAGTCTATTCAGTGGCGGTCCGGAAACAGTTGTGGTAAATGGTGTAGAGGTCACAGTAACACCTCATCCAACAAGAACACCAAGACCAAGCAATACACCTTTACCAACTCCAACCCCAGTTGACTGGGATACAGTGGAATCACCAGAATATCGCGAATTTTTCCGCTACGCAGAAGATTATGAAGGCAAACCAGTGTATTTTGAAGGTGAGGTCTTACAGGTTATTGATGATTGTTACCGGGTAGCAGTAGAAGAGACTGAATATGGATGGGACATCGATACAGTTGTGATGGCATGTGGTTCGACCAATGTGCGGATACTTAATGATGACATTATCCGAATTTACGGCGTTGGAGACGGGATCCAATCATACGACACTGTACTTGGTGCAGAAGTCGAAGTACCGCTTATAGATGCGATACAAATTGAGCTACAAGATCAATAGGATCGGAGTCTGATTTTCTAGCTAAGGTTAGTCGATTTTGTTCTCGATTCTGTCTGTACGTTAGTTAGAATAAGGAGGGTAGTGCCTGCTTCGCTAGACTCACCATCACCAATACCAAAGCGACCGACGAGCACTCGTCGGTCGCTTTTTCTATGGCAAGGTGCGCTCAAGCTGCACGATGTAGCGCCGAGGCATCCAAGCCAGCAACCGCCACAAGTCCGGCATCGCCCTGCGCTGCCCGCATGCTGCGCTGGCGTCGCGATTTGGGGATTAAGGACGCGGATACGTTGGCGGTGTTGAAGGGGTTGCTGGTGGAGGTGGAGGGGTGATTGACGGCTACCCATCCGCCTCAATCATTGACCTCCGTCACTTGGGCAATTCCATCCAACTTCACAAGCAGATGGTTTAGCACATCTCGCCCCAGAATAATTTCAGCCGTGTTTTCATTGGCGGCAGCATCAATGCCGTACATGGTGTAGGGCCCAATCGCAATCGACACGGAATAGAGCCGCACGACATAGCGTGTGCCATCCACGTTGCGCGCAAATCGCGTGTCGACACGGCGAGCCTGAATGATGTCTAGCAGTGCGAGCGGGATCAGCGTTCCATCAGCGCCTGTGTCGATGAGCGCAGTTAGCCCTTCGATTTGCTGGTTGTTTTCGCTGGTAATGGCGATTTCTACGGTGGGGAAAGCTGGGCCAGGGTACGCCACATCGTAATCAAACGCTATGCTCATGTTTTGGCGGCAGAGAATTGAGGAGAGCGGAAATAGAGCGCTTGTTCGGGCGTGCTGTCAACGCGGCGCAGCAACACGAACTGCGCCGGATAGGCTTTCTCGATACGCTGGTACAGCGCTCGCTTATGCAAATCGTGATCAACCAGCTCTCCTTTGTGGAGGGCCACATATTCTCCAGCGTGCCGCTCTAGCAGGACGGCGTGCATATCGTGAAAGGCCTGAATTTCCCGTTCTACGCCCTTCTCGAAATCCAAATCCACTACCGAATCCGATTGAAAAACTAAGCTTGGAATCATCCGATTATCAGAAGTTGCTTCTTCAACGACCTCACGGAACAGATCGTGGAAAAGCTCACGCCGTTCTTGAAGCAATTCGAGCAGCGCTTCTTTTAGCGCCGCCTTTAGTTCGAGATGATTTGCGGCAAAAATCGACATCTTGACCTCAAATTTAAATAGTTGTTAACAATCTGCATTTCCATTATACCACACCGTCCCCGTGCCGAATCAGACCATGCCTCAGCTTACGACAGATCAGGATAGAGGCGAAACCACAAACGGAGACCAGAACATCTGGAGCACGAGAATCACGAGCAGGAGGCCGAATGCGGTCTTATTTGATTTCTTCAACACCATAGTCCGCAGAGTGAATTTTGATCCCGAAGCGGAAATCGGCGCTCTGCTAAAGTTGGCCAAGCATCCGTCCTCGATTTCAATGCACGAGGTACTTGCGCGAAGCACAGCGCTTGAGGAGCGGCTCAACAAAGTTTGGCAGACGTCGGACGTATGGTCGACGTCACAGCAATTTCAGAGATTACTCTTTGATGGACTTGGCATCAGCTTCGATGCCGCGCCGGATGAACTCGAGCGGCGTTTCTTCGAGGCTGCGATGGAGTTTGAACAGACGGAGGGGATTCAGCAATGTTTGTTGAGGTTGCGTTCTCGTGGGCTTCGGTTGGGTGTCGTCTCAAATCACAACTGTACGGGAGAGACGCTCCGGTCTGCGTTAGTTTATCTGAAGATTGCTGATCCGTTTGAGTTCGTGGTGTCGAGCGCTGACTACGGAATTGGGAAGCCCCATCGACTTATCTTTGAAACCGCCGTCGCAAAACTCGGCGTCGAGCGCTCAACGGCTTGGTTTGTCGGCGACAATCTGAAGCACGACATCGCTGGAGCGAACGAGGCAGGCCTATTCTCTGTGTGGTACAATCCCGGTGCGAGCGAAAGTGGTCGCATAGAAGCCAATGCCACAATTAGAAGCTGGAAGGAATTTGAGGAGCTAATCGAGACCACGGGATAGAGACTGAGCCTCTATCCCAACATGTCGGGGAGCGAAAACGGCCGATTTGGCCTCGTGCGCTCCGTCACGCCGGAGCAGCTCTTCGAGATCGGCTTCGAGGGCCATCCAAGCCAGCAATCGCCACAAGTCCGGCATTGCCCTGCGCTTTCCACGCGTGCTGTGCTGGCGTCGCGATTTGGGAATTGAGGATGCAGATACGCTGTCGATGCTGAGGGGGTGCTGACGGAGGTGGAGGGGTGATTGACGGGCCCAAAGAGTTGTGGTTGAATCCTGTTGTACGCAGCAGTTGTTTTCTACCACGCTTGTGCCGTTCTATTTTGGGAGATCTTCGTGCAACCGATTCCTACTTGGCCGCTCGACAAAGCAGAACTTTCCGATTTCTGCCGCCGCTGGAAGATTCAGGAGCTAGCGCTGTTTGGCTCAGTGCTGCGAAATGATTTCGGCCCGGAGAGCGATGTCGATTTTCTTGTGTCGTTTACCGAACATGCGCAGTGGACGCTTTTCGATGTTGCGCAGATGGAAGAGGAACTCACAAATATTGTGGGTCGTCCTGTCGAGTTGGTCAGCAAGCGAGCCATCGAGCAAAGCCCCAACTGGAAGCGTAAGTCGCGCATTTTAAGCAGTGCGCAGCCCTATTTTTCGCTGCCAACTTCATCGGTAACTTCTCATGAATTGGCGTGATGAAGATACGCTGCTGGATATTGAAATTGCGGCAAAGCGCATCATTGAATTTCAGCAGGGTTTGAGCGATAGCGACTTTCTGCAGGATGTCAAAACGCAGGCAGCGATCCAACATCAATTTATGGTAATGGGTGAGGCAACGAAGCGTCTCTCACAAGAAATTCGCACGCAGCATCCGGATGTTCCTTGGGCAGCCATGGCGGGGATGCGTGATCGCCTCATCCATGGCTATGAGCGCGTTTCGCTTGAGATTGTGTGGGATACAGCAACAATCGCCGTGCCTGCACTGCTTGAGCAGTTGGCCCCGCTACTTTCCCAAGAAGCTGATCCCCAAGAAACTGACGATGAAGAGTTTGTCGAGTAAAGCTCAGCAAAAGCCAGAAATCCACTGTACCGCCCCCCACGATCCAGGCTGTCTTCTGCCTCAAGGCTAAAGGCTGATCGCCTCACCGACGACGAAATGCGCCAGGTAGACGCCTGGGTGCGCCGCAACACCAGCGAGCGCTTTGGCCCCGTCCGCCAGATCACCCCCGAGCAGGTCTTCGAGATTGGCTTCGAGGGCATCCAGGCCAGCAACCGGCACAAGTTGGGCATTGCGCTGCGCTTCCCGCGCATGTTGCGCTGGCGGCAAGATTTGGGGATCAAGGACACCGATACGCTGGCAATGTTAAAGGGGTTGCCAGCCGAGGTGGAGGGGTGAGGTTTGTCGCTTGATGAAATTGCAGGGAATGATTGTGTACTTGCGACAAGATCATCTTGTCATTCCCGCCTCCGCGCAATGGCGTTAAGTTAGTGAGAAGGGCAGAATCAGAAGCAGATTTTCTTGATGCACTTATGAAAGCGAAGTGCCCTGGCTGTAGAGCGTTTGGGTCTTGGGACCGCGCGATGTTTGCGCACGGCAGTCGGTTTTTGCTGGAAAAGATGGGTCAACTTGTCTAAGAGCGCCTGCTCGTCTATGTCGGGCTGAAGGAGCAACTCGACCACATGGTTCTTGATGGCATTAAAGGAGATGGCGTGATTGACTTGCAGCGGGTACTTGTTGGGCTGAGCACGCGCTTGCAGCTGGGCTTGGGCTCGACCAATCAGTAGCGTTTCCAAACCAGAGAGATAGATAGCAGCATAGAAGTCCTGCTTGACCGATTCGACCGTTTTACCCGTGAAGTGCTCGAGTTGGAGTCTGTTTTTAAGCAGGTCATAAAAGGTCTCTGCGCCCCAGCGCAAGAAGTACAAGTGCTTGAAGTCGGCGGTTGGGTGCGCGACCTCGTCCAGGAGCGAGGTGAGGAGCAGCTCCATCTCACCCGTCTCCAACATGACCCGAACCAGCCGAACGCGGATGGCTCGCGGTAGCTTTTGCGCGCGAATCTCCCGACTTTGATGGTCTGGCACACGAATGGTCACCAGCTGACTATCTGGCCCCTGCCCCTGGAACATCCGGCGCACAGCACTAAAGGAGCTTCGGGGGCAGCGCACGACAAAGGCGCGCTGGCGCTGGCTCAGCGTCGCCAGCAGCCGGTAGGCGGGGTAGCCGCGGTCAAAGAGCAACAGGTCTTCTTGGGTCGTCTGCGCAAGGTGCGCAATGGCCAGGTCGACCTCATAGGCATCCGCCGGGGCTAGCTGGCTGTCGATGGCGACGTGGTTCAGCACGTCGTAGAGCACCGAACTCAGCGCAAAGGGGTAGACTTCCTCAACATACTGATTGGCGGCATTGCCGCCGAACTCAGCTAGCAGGGCAGCTTCTCTGGGCAGCGCCACCTTGGAGCCATCTATGGCTAAGAGCCGATATCCCTTGTAGCGCTCGTACTCGCCGTCCCCGTAGCAGACTTCGACGATGGCCGTTCGGTTCAACTCAATGAAGAGCTCGTGACTCAGATGGCTGCGCGCTTGGGTAAAGGCACTGCTGCTCACCTCGGCATGACCCATCTTCTCAAAGAGCTCGTTGAGCACGTTTTGCATCGACTTGGCGCTCTTCTGGAGCAGAATCGTCAACACCAGCGGAAAGGTCAAGACTCTATCTCGACTGAAGTACTTCTGGGCCGTTCGATATCTCTCTTTCAATTCCCTGCTCCCTATCATCTCTCGACTCTTTTGCACGGCTATCTTTGCTTTATTCTTCAATCTATCACAACCCTTTTTTTACCGCCTAGTTTACCACTCTTTCTCTTAACTTAACGCCATTGCGCCTCCGCGGGAATCCGTGGCTGGGTGGCCGATACCGACCCGTATACCCGACCAACATCCTGTCGCGACATGGCTGTATTTCTGTCTAAAACAGAGGAGTGAGTCGACCGCATTGCGCTCTGCGATCGCGAGCCGGAGCGCGTGACCGCCTTTGCCAAGCAGGCAGCGTGGCGGGACAAATTTCACCCGCGCGACGCCTACAGCTCGTTCGATGAAATCTGCCAAAGCGATCTCGATGCGCTGGTGATTATCACCCAGCCCTGGCTGCACGCGCCGCAGCGTATTCAGGCCATGGAGGCAAGACGCGGTATAATCAGACTCAGCTCAGTGAGGGACCTCGTCATAAGGGGAAAATTTCTGTATATTTAGTAGTTGGCGCGAGCTAATTCAACAGAGCATTCTACGCGAAGCTGGAACGCTCACACCAGCAGCGCACGAAGCCAATAAATCTGCACACAGATTTTGCGGCTTATGCAACTAAAGGGCGGACGCAAGTGATAAAACTACCCGATTATTGGCTACAGACCCAAACTATTTCAACAAATCAATTTGATCACACCACCTTTGATCAAATATATTTCAACGCACTAGAGCAGAAGTATTGCACGGAGATCCAATATGATTTAGCTGCACCCAAGTGGCAATTCCTGAATTATCTGGTCGAAAAGCACAACATTGTTACGCATGGGTCGGGCAATCCAAACATCACACTTTTTGAGCCGAGACAAGCATCTGATTTAAATGAATTTGGCAGTCAAAAGGCGGTCTATGCGGCGGCGGATGGCGTTTGGCCGATGTTTTTTGCCATCATCGATCGCGACAACCACGCAATGAGTCTCAACAATGGTTGTGTTCAGCTTTTTGATGGAGGGAAGCCTGTGAGTGAATCCCTATATATGTTTTCAATTAGTCAGGGATTTCTGCAAAAAAAGCCGTGGCGAAAAGGGACCGTCTATCTGCTGCCATCTGAAACATTTGTAGAGCAACAAGGAATGCCATTTGGTGAATATACCGTCCGCATCAAGCAGCAGGCTAGTTTGGTTCCTGTCAAACCGATTGCACAAATTGACATATATCCAGAAGAATTTCCCTTTCTAGCTCAGATTCGAGAGCATGATGATTCACGAATACAAGAGTATGCCCAAGCGATTCAAACCGGTGGCGCATGGCCCGATTGACTTTAAGGTTCGCAAGTAACATCCTTGCATATCTTACTATGGTCGATTTCGAGAAACTCGGCTTTCAAGCGAGGTTGAAGAAACCGTTCAAACTCGAAACCTTGCAAAACGTTTTGCAGCGGGTTTTGAGCTAAACAATTGCCTATGGACATCGTGTCTATCGCTGCCATTCACAGTGCCCGTGCCGGGTCAATAGAGTTAAAAGACCGCCTCAGTCGCAAATTTGTGTCCCAACAAAGCATCAACCTGACGCACCCTGTCGGAATGCGCAGGTTATGCAGCCGTTAGGCGATAAAAACTGTCGTAGAAACCAAAGAGGCGTCCGGTGAGTTGTCATCGGACGCCTTTGTTTATACGAAATCCCAAAAATCAGGAGAACCCATGTCCGAACCCAAAAACCTCCGCGAGCGCATCCAGGCTGGCGAAACGCTGGTCGCGCTGCGCGGCTCGCTGCAGACCACCCAAAGCGAGCTGGCCGACATCTGGTCGACGGGCCGCTACGACTACGTTTGGATCGACGGCCAGCACACGGCCTTTAGCGAGATCGAGCTGGTCAACTACTGCCTGGCGGCCGAAGAGCTGGGCATCGACGTGCAGCTGCGCATTCCGCACACCTACCACGCCTACCAGGTGGGGCGCTATCTCGACTTTGGCCTCAGCGCAGTGCTCGTGCCCGAAGTGATGGAGGAGTCGACCGTCGATGAGGCGATTGCCTATGCCTACTACGGCCCGATTGGGCGGCGCAGCTGGGGTGGCTCGGCGCGTCGCGGTCTGCGCGGCGAGGCCAAGGGCATGGATCGGCTGGCCTATGCCAAGTGGTGGAACGAGCGGGTCGTCCTGGCCATCCAGGTCGAGTCCGTCGAGGCGGTGACCAACATCCGTCGCCTGGCCAAGCCCGGCGTCAGCGTCGTCACCTTTGGCCCCAACGATCTCTCCTTTAGCCTCGACCTGCACCCCGATTACCCGCTGCAAACGGTGGACGACTGCATGCGCAACGTGGCCGCGCAGCTGGCGGATACGGATATTCGGGTTGCCATGGGCACGGGGACCAGGCCCGAAGAGCGAGAGCGGTATCTGGAGATGGGCGTCACACTTTTTCAGGAGGATGCGCCGGGGTAACGGTGCGTGTCTCTTGGAGGTCAAGCAAGACCCCAACAAAAGCCCCCTCCCCGCGAGCAAGGAGGGGGCTTTTGTTGGCTCGTTGATTTTGCGACTGCTTATAGGATAGCGCCCGCTTGGCAAACCGAATATGCGCATCCCGTTGCGACCACGTCGACGACAAGTCACCCTTCCCCTGCACCCAGAGGGTCCCCGGGGGGAAGGGCCGGGGATGGGGGTTCACACGTAGCAGACGAGCCGGGCTCCTTACCTCTTACCGCACAAACGAGCCCATCATCTCCTCCGCCGTGCGATAGCTGTACTCAAAAGCCTCGACGGGCTGGATGGGGTGCGCGGCGATGGCCTCCTCATCAATATCCAAGCCAAGACCCGGTGCATCGGGCACGCGGATAACGCCGTCGGCCTCCTGCACGGCGCCGGGGGCGACTTCGTAGCGCCAGGGCACGTCCGTTGCCTTGTGCTCCAGGAAGATGCAGTTGGGAATCGAGGCCAGAACGTGGACGTTGGCCGTTTCGACAATCGGGCCAACCGAACCATCGTGCGGCGCGACGGTCACGTTTTGCGCTTCGGCCATGGCGGCCAGCTTCTTGAGCTCGGTGATGCCGCCCAGCCGCGTCGTCTCCGGCTGCACAATGTCGACCAGATTGCGCGCCAGCAGCTCGGTAAAGGACCACTTGCCCGCAAAGCGCTCACCCGTGGCCAGCGGGATATTAACCTTCGCCGCTACTTTGGCAAAGGCCTCGACATTCTCCGGCGTCACCGGATCTTCCAGGAAGAGGGGGCGGTGGGGCTCGCAGGCGCGCCCAAGCTGGATCGCCGTTGCTGGCGTAAATTCAGCGTGGCAGTGCAGCTCAAAGCAGCGCCTACGATGCCCATCACTTCAGCCCCGTCAACACGTTAGCCCTGCCAAGTCAACTGCGTCAGTTGAATCAGGTTGCCGCAGGTGTCGTTCACCGTGGCAATGATCGAGCCGGTCACGTCGGTTGGCGGCATGGTGAACTCAACCCCGTTGGCCCCCATGCGCTCGTAATCGGCCTGCACGTCGTCGGTGTAGAACATCACCGCTGGCTGGCTCTGCTCGAACATCGCCTGCTGGAAGGTTTTCGCCGCGGGATTGTCGTTGAGCGCCAGCTGCAGCTCGACGCCATCGGGCTCTTCGGGCGAAGCCACCGTTAGCCAGCGATATGAGCCCTGGCTAAAATCGGCCTTCTTGACGAAGCCCGCGACATCGGTGTAGAAGTGCAGCGCCTGCTCCTGGTCGTCCACGTAAAGGGTGGTCAGCTTGATTTTCATGGTTGGTCTCCTTTTTACTTACATGATTTTGCGTGGTTGGTTTGAACGACGACAATATTCTGGCGTATTCGACGCGTGGATGCGCACCATTTTCATCGCGGTCCGCCCGTTCAGCCGGCGAGTCGCCCGCTGCGCCGTTTGGCGAGATAGGGCAGCACGAACAAGTACAGGCCGCTGAACAGGAGCAAAGCGAGCGGGAGCAGCGTTGAAAGGCCCACCCAGAGGACAAGCTCCTGTTGTCCAAAGGGAGCAAGGTTGAGGACGATGTTGACGATGACGAGCAGCGTAAAGAAGATGGAGAGCCAGCGATGACTCTGCCGAATCCATTTGTTCCACTTCATTGAAGTTCTCCTCTGAAAATTTTGTTGCCATTTATGGAACCCGCGCAAGCAGGTCGACGAGCTGCTCGCCCATCATCTTCCAGCCATAGCGCGCGCCAGCAAGGTTCTGCTTCTGTTTCGGCTTGAAGCCCGACTGCACGAGCGCTAGATGGGTGCCCGCCGCCGTGGGCGTCAACGTGAAGGTCACGACGGTGTCGATGTCGCCGACGACCCACGTGTAGCTGAGTTTCCTCTGCGCTTCGATCTCGACGAAGCGACAGTTCACGCTGCCGTCCCAGCCGGGCTGTGGCGGTGCGGTGAATTTGAACGGCTCCCCCGGCTTGAGCTTGAAATTGACGACGGGCAGGAGCCATGCCGCGAGCAGGTCGGGATCGGTGAGCGCACGCCACACCTTCGCTGGCGCATGAGGCAAATCGAATTCAAACGAAATGGATTGCGTTTGCGATGGTTTGGTTTGGTCAACGGGTGTCATTCGTCCATCTCCTCCAGCAGTTGTTCAAGGCGCTCGATGTGTTCCGTCCAGAAAGTGTGGTAGTGCGCAATCCAGTCGATGAGCGGCTGCATTCCGCGCGGCTCCACCCGATAGTAAACTCGGCGTCCCTCGCGTCGACTTCTCACCAAGCCAGCGTCTTTCAGCGCAGCGAGATGCTGCGAAACTGCTGGCTGCGAGATGTCGAAGAGTGCCGTCAGCTCCTTTACCGCCGCTTCACCCCGCGTGAGCGACTCGAAGATCGACCGCCGGCTGGGATCCGCCAGCGCCTGGAAGATTTTGGTTTCGACTATGGCCGCTTTTTGCATGTATAAAATATAAGTCATCACTTATGGATTGTCAAGTGAAGCATCGAACGGCTGTTTGGCTATTCGCTGGGTGCGTCCCAAAATTTTGGGGGGTTCGACCCCACCCCCTCAATGTCGGTTCGTTATCAACGAAGCCTCGGAAGCCCCCTCACCCGCGCGCGGGGAGGGGGTTGGGGGTGGGGTTAGGTATGCCACCCCTGGTCAGTCGCCTGGCGCTGAAGCTCGCCAAAAATCTGGGACGCACCCCCATGCGTTTCACGCGTTGTGCATCCACCAGACGCATGGTAAACTGCCGCAACCCCCTGCGCAGGTGATGCAGATTGTTAAATTGCTGGGGAAGTTGGCTGGGTAAACCTACGATGAAGAAAAAATCTACAAACAAAGAGTTGTTGCCAGAACAAAGTGAGGAGCTACTCAGCGCGTTGAAAGCCCGGTTTGAGGAAAATCCGAGCCGCCATCAAGGGCTTGAATGGGTAAAAGTGCAGGCAAGGCTGGAAGACGATCCGGAAAAGCTGTGGTCGCTCCACGAGATGGAGAGCACCGGCGGGGAACCAGATGTTGTGGGTCAGGATGAAAAGACGGGCGAATACATTTTTTACGACTGCTCGGCGGAAAGTCCCAAAGGTCGCAGAAGCCTTTGTTACGATCGCAAGGCGCTGGACTCCAGGAAGAAAAATAAACCCAACGACAACGCGATGGATATGGCTGTGGAGATGGGCATTGAGCTTTTAACCGAAGCGCAATACCGAGCGCTGCAGAAGCTCGGAGAGTTTGACACGAAAACGTCGAGCTGGGTGAAAACGCCTGCCGAGATGAGAGCACTCGGCGGCGCTCTCTTTTGCGACCGCCGCTACGACACCGTTTTCGTCTATCACAACGGCGCAGAATCCTACTATGCCGCCAGGGGATTCCGTGGCTTGCTGCGGCTCTAAATTTTGCACCGAGCGCATCATCCCTCATTGAGGCGTTGGCCGCGTTCAACCTTCATCGTTCCAAACGCCGCCGCGCCGGGCGATGAGCCGCTGAAAACGTAGGGCGTGCGCCCGCTTTGCTCCGCGTAGCGATTCGCCACCTCCTCGACTGCCCCGTTCGCGTCCGCCCGACCCAGCACGGCAACCGTCCCTCCGCTGCCGCCGCCCGTAATTTTTGCCCCAAACAGCCCCCCCTCGACGCCTGCCTCCCGCACCAGTTCCACCAGCGCATCCGTTCCATCCGACCCCAAGCCACAGGCCGAATAGCTGGCGTGCGACTGGCGCATAAGCTCGCCCAGCAGCGGCCCGTTGGCGACGCCGCCGGGCAAGAGCTGGCGAAAGGCCCGAACGCGAAAGTGCTCGGCAATGGGGTGGCGCGTGGGCTGGCGCACGGCGTAGACGCGTGCTGGATCAACGGTGGTGACGGGGTCGCCGGTCTCGCCAAATTTGTGCAGAAACTCTGCGCCGCGCATCGATTCCGGGATATGCCGGGCAAAATGCTGGTCGAAGTGCGACGGCGCGAGGTTGGCGAGATAATCAACGCTCGTGCCGGTCAATTCCTGCAGCATGCGCCGCCCCATAAACGCGCCAACGCG
Organism: Caldilineaceae bacterium; assembly: GCA_965213535.1. Classification (GTDB taxonomy): domain Bacteria; phylum Chloroflexota; class Anaerolineae; order Caldilineales; family Caldilineaceae; genus JBCCFC01. The sequence continues at coordinate 1,189,847 of OZ243888.1, read as the reverse complement.
CACCGAACCATAGTCCGCGCCGCTGACGGCGTGGCGGATGCCGGAGTCAATGCCCCAGACGGCCAGGTCGCTGGGCACGGCGACGCTCGCCTGGATTTCGGCGGGCTGGCAGAGCAGCGCCAGCAGCTGATTTTCTTGGCCGCAAACGGAGGTCATCTGGTCCATCACCCCACAGGGCGCGCCGACGACGCGATTCTCGACCATCTGGCAGAGCAGCGCCAGCTCGCGCGGGGCCAGCGCGATGTCGTATACATCGCAAACGGCCATCATCGTCGCCACCTCCAGCGCGGCGGAGGAGCTGACGCCCTTCCCCTCCGGCACGGCGGACTCGACCAGGATGTTCGCGCCGCCAGCCAAGTCACCGTTTGTAAAATCCACCCCCCGCTCGCGCATCAGCACCAGAAAGACGCCAGCTACGTACGCCGCCCACGCGTTCGTGGAGTCGCGCTGAAAAAATGATTGCGCCCTCTCGTACGCGACAAGCTGATTGCTGCGCTGGAAATCGTCCAGCTTCATCTCAAACAGCGAGCCGCGTTCACCACTTACACTGACTATACGAATGACGCGGTCACATCGTCGCTGCAGCGCCACGCGCGTTGCCTCGCGCGTGGGCAGCTCGAGCACGAGCGCACCGGAGTAGTCCGCAATTCCGCCCATTACGTCCAGCCGACCGGGCGCGCGGGCGATGGTCAGCGGGGCGTCGGCCTCAAACAAGGTGCGGACGAAGGAGAGTGGGTGATCAGCAAGAGCGCGAAGCCGGTTGATAAAGATGGCAATGTCGGGCAGGCTTTGTGGCTCAATAGGTGTGTGCATAGTTAGATAAAATTGGGGACGCCGGTTGTTGGAAGAGTGCTGTACACTCGCATTAAACACATTATGCCACTGGCGAAGCAATAGAGCGATTGAGAGAATTTATCCCGTATCCTAATTGAGAATTATTCTCAGTTATATTTTGTCTTACTGTCTAAATGAGATACAATCTCACTTAGGTGAGGCACTCTACGCGCTGCTCGTCCTCTCTCAAAGATTTCTCAACAAGGAAACCAACTATGCATCTTCAATGGCTCAAATTCTCTCGCTTATGGCTCAGCACCATCTGCCTGGGCTTGCTGACGGTGATCGGCTGTGCCGTGCCGATTATTTTGGAACCTGCCGCAACCGCCAACAGCACTGCCTCCGCACCGGAAGCCCTTGCCCAACTTGAGGCAGTTAACTTGGGTTTGGATGAACGTCTGCAGGTGGTGGCGTCCACCAACATTGTGGCGGATGTGGTGGCGCAGGTTGGCGGCGAGCACGTCGACCTCGTGGAGCTGATGCCCATCGGCGCGGACCCACACAGCTTTCAGCCGACGCCGCAGGACTTGATCGCACTCAATAGCGCCCACGCCATTTTTATCAACGGATTGAATCTCGAAGAATCCCTCACGCCCATCCTCGAATCGCTCGACGGCCATGGGGCGATTGTTTCGGTTAACGCTGGGGTCGAAACAATTGAATTTGGGGGAGATGGGCATGACCACGACGAACAGCCTGAAGCGGTGGCATCTGAGCGCCGCCTGCTGATTTCCAGCATGGACGAAGGTCTTGTCGAGGTGGTTGATCCACTCAGCGGTGAAGTGATTGAGAGGCTGGCGCTAACCGGCCCGGCGCGGCTCTACCCAACCGAAAACCAGCGCTTTGCCGTAGCCGTGCAGACGGACAACGACCAGATTAACGTAATCGATGGGGGGCTTTGGACGGAGGATCACGGCGACCACCTGCACGATTACGAAGAGACGCCTTCGCTGCTCGACGCCGCCATGACGGGCGAGCGTCCCATACACTTTGTGGCGCACGGCGGCACGGTCGCCATCTTCTTTGACGGCGAAGGCACGACGCAGCTAATTCAACAGCGCGAGCTGGAGGACGCCGACGCCGAGCTGGCCACCCTGGATTCGAGCGCGCCCCACCACGGGGTCGCCGTGCCGCTGGGCGATCAAGTGCTGCTTTCCATGCCCGGCACGGAAAGCGACAGCGCGCTGCCCATTGGCATGGCGGTGTACAGCCTGAGCGGAGAGCTCCTGCAGGAGTTTCCCGATTGTCCGGGCCTGCACGGCGAGGCGGCGCTGGGTGATGCGGTACATTTCAGCGTTGCTAATCAGCACGGCGATGAGCGGTGGCCGATGGCTGCATCCACTTTGTCAAGCATTGGCTGATAGCCTTCGGTCATCGTTTGCAGATCATCGTTGACGTACTATTGACGTACTATTGAGGCGAGCACAACATCCTAAAGTTGAGCGGAGCAAGCACGCCCACGTGCAATCTGGCTGGCTTTAACACGTTGTGTTCGCCCCAGCAAAACAGACTTTCTGAGATTGGAGAGGCAATGATTGACGTAGTTATCATAGGCGGCAGCGTGGCTGGATTAAGCGCGGCGCTTTATCTCGGACGCTCGCTGCGACGTACGGTAGTTTTCGATACGGGCAGGCCGTGCAATCGCTTTTCAGATGCCTCGCACGGCTTTTTAACGCGCGATGGGATATCGCCCAGCGAGCTCTTGCAGCAGGCACGGAAAGACCTTGAACGATACGAAACGGTGTCGATGGAGCAGACCAAAGTCACGGCAGTTCAGCCGCAGGAAGACCATTTTCGCGTCGAGGCGGAACAGGGTGAAGCGATTACAGCGCGCAGGGTGCTCCTGGCAACGGGTTTGCGCGACACCTTGCCACCAATCGAAAACATCGAGCCGCTTTGGGGTCGCAGCGTTTTTCACTGCCCTTACTGCCACGGCTGGGAGATTCGCGATCAGCCGGTCGCCGTTTACGGCAACACGGAAATGACGCTGCACCAGGCAAAGCTGGTGCGCAACCTGACGGCCGACCTCGTCCTTTGCACTGGCGAACCGGCAGCCTTTACCGATGAACAGCGTCGCCAGCTTTCCCAGCAGGCTGTTCGCCTGGAGGAAACGCCGGTTGTGCGGCTCGAAGGGCAAGGCGATCAAATGGAATCGATTGTTCTAGCGGATGGGCGCACGCTCCGCCGCGCGGCACTTTTTGTTCAGCCAGCGCTCTCTCAACATTCAAATCTGGCCGTGGCGCTGGGTTGTCGATTCAACGAATGGGGCTTTGTCGAAGTGGATGCAAGTGGCCGCACGAGCATCCCCGGCCTCTACGCGGCTGGCGATATGACAACGGGCGCTCGTGCCGTGGTCTTTGCTGCCGCTCAGGGCGCAACGGCAGGGGCGATGCTTAATATGGAGTTGGTCGAGGAAGATTGGTCTTGATCACGGAGAACAATTGGGGGCGTCCCAAAATTTGGGGCGCTCGACCCCACCCCCTCAGTATTGGTTTGTAGGCTACGAAGCCTCGTAGCCCCCTCCCCGCGCGCGGGGAGGAGGTTGGGGGTGGGGTCAGGTGTGCCACTCCCAGTAAGTCACCTTGCACCGAATCTTGCCAAAAATCTGAGACGCACCCAAACAATTCGTCAAGTTGACGCAAACAAAAGGGAGCCGGATAATATCCGGCTCCCTAACTTTATAGATGCTGGCTGTGTCTGCTTATGCTTACGGCAGCCCAATGCTCTCGTCGATAAAGTCGTTGGTGACCAGCTCCTCCGCCGTCAACCCGTCGGGCACGTCCATCCCCGCCGCCGTCATCTGGTCGATCACGCCCTGCACGCGCTCGATCTCCATGTTGCCGATGGTGTCGTCCGGGCCGTTGCCGACCAGCCCCAGCTCAAGCTGGGTCGCAACGGAGAATTCCGCCAGCCCTTCGCTGTAGACCCACGAATCGTTGTACTGCTCCACGGCGTCGATGATGATGGCGTTGGCGCGCGCCGGGTCCTGTGCGTAATCGACAACGGCCTGCTGCACGACGGGAATAAACTGCTCCAGGCAGGGCCGCAGCGTTTCAAGGTCGCCCGCGCGGATGGCGAGCGCCTGCGAGTAGATTTCCAGCCCCGCGTCGTGGATCAGCTCAAAGGCCACCGGCTGGCCCCACTCCTCGATTTCGTTCTCGTAGACATACGGCTCGGCGGAGGCAAAGCCCTGCTGCGCGATCGCGCCGTTCGAGGCGACCCAGCGCGCGGGCGAGCCGTCGTAGGAGGGATCAACCTGCTCTTCGGAGAGGACGCCCTCGCTCACAAAGACATCGATAAAGGTTCCGCCAGCAAAGACGTTGACGACGGCGTCCGTCTCGCCCAGATCGGCAATCGTCTCCACATCGGGATAGGTGGCCGGGTCCCACATGATGATCTGCGGGTTCTTCTCCAGCGGGGCCATTACGGAAACGGTCGGCGTGTCGTCGTAGCCAAAGACGGCCTCGTCCGTGCCGACGTAGCCCAGCGTAATGTCGTCTTCGACGTACATCTGCTGAATCGGCTGCTGGAAGCCAATCGCCGGGCCACCGGTGCGCACCTCGACCTCGATGCCCAAAGCCTCGCCACCGGAGACCAGCGGCCCGCTCACGACTTTATTGTTTGTGTCAACGGTGTAGCCTTCGCCGATCAGCTCGTAGAGCGCGCCGTGCTCGGCTTCGGGGAACCAGTCGGTCTGGATCACGATGGGGCTGGGGCAGACGCTCGCAATGTCGCCCGCCGCGGCCTCGACCGCATCCGGGATCGTGTTGCTTTCCGTAGTGGTGATCTCCTCGGTCGCTTCCTCTTCTGCGGCGGGCGTCTCCGCTGCGTCATCGGTGGACGCGTCCGGCTCGGTCGCGCCACCTGCACAGGCCGCCATCAGCAGCGCCAGCACCGTGCCAAAGATCAGCCAGTTCTTGAACGTTTTCATTTATCTCTCCCTGTACTGTTGAGAATTGAATTTTGATAAATCGTAGACCAACGAAGAAATCGATCCACGAAGGGCACGAAGAAGCGCGAAGGGCTGTTCGTCGACGCTCTTCCTTCGCGCTCTTTCGCGCCCTTCGCTGATCGCTATCCTAAAACTCCGCCTCCCGCTCCTCGTGCCACGCGCCGATCACCAGCGACTGAATCCAGCCAAAGAGCTGGAAGACCACCACGCCCAGAATCGACGACATGATGATGGCCGCCAGCAGCTGCTCGCCCTCGAGCCGGTTGGCGTAGCGCTGCAAAAGCTGACCGATGCCCGGATCGCCGCGGCCAAAGAAGAAGTCGCCCACGATCGCGCCAATCACCGAGAGGCCCGCCGAGATGCGCAGCCCGGCAAAAATCGCGGGCATCGCCGCCGGGAACATCAGCTTGCGCAGGCGCGTCCAGCGGCTGGCTCGCTGCAGGGTAAAGAGATCGTGCAGCCCGCGCGGCGCGGAGAGCAAGCCAAAGAGCGTGTTGACGATAATCGGAAAGAGCGCGATGAGCACGCAGACGATCACGCGCGCCATCAGGCCGAAGCCAAACCAAAAGCCGATCAGCGGCACGATGGCGAGGATTGGGATCGCCTGCAGGGTGACGGCGTAGGGGAAGATGGCGCGCTCAAAGAGCTGGCTCTGGCTCATCAGCGTCGCCAGCAGGAAGCCGATTGAGATGGCGATGGTCAAGCCGATCATCGCCACCTGCGTGCTCGACCACAGGCCGCCCAAGATTTCCGAAAAGTTTGCCCAATCCATAAAGCCCACCGCCCACACCTGATGCGGCGGTCGCAGCAGAAAGCGCCGCCGCTCGTCCAGAATGCCGTAGGAGACCAAATACCAGAGGCCGATAATCAGCCCCCCCAGCAGAAGCGGCGGCAGCAGCACGCGCAGCCAGCGCTCGGCAACGCCCTGATCGGGCTTGGCCGTCGCGGCGACGACGGTGGCGCTCTTGCCCACGACGGCATCGGGGGCGGCGAGGTTGGTTTTGGTGAGCGGCGCTTCAACGGAACTCATGTGTGGGCCTCCAGCAGCGCGTGGGAAACGTCGCGGCTCAAATCGCGAAATTCGGGCGAGAAGCGCAGATCGGGCGTGCGCGGATAGCCGAAAGGAATGTCAAAGCTGGCCACCAGCGTGCCCGGTCGCGACGACATCACGTGGACGCGCGTCGAGAGGAAGACGGCTTCGTAGATCGAGTGGGTGATAAATAGACCGGCGAACTGCTCGCGCTCAAAGAGCTTGAGCGTCTCCTCGTTCAAGCGCTCGCGGGTGATTTCGTCGAGCGCGCCAAAGGGCTCGTCAAACAGAAAGACGGGCGGCTCCAGCGTCAGCGTGCGGGCCAGCGACACGCGCATTTTCATGCCGCCGGAGAGCGACTTGGGGTAGTGGTTTTCAAAGCCGGAGAGCCCCACCAGCTCGATGGCCTCCGCCGCGCGCTGCCGGCGCTCCTTGCCGTTCATCCCGCGCAGCTCGGCCAGCAGCTCCACGTTACGCTGCACCGTGCGCCACTCCATCAGCGTCGCATCCTGGAAGACAAAGCCCAGCCGCTCGCGGTTCACGCTGACCTTGCCCGCCGTGTGGCGCAGCAGCCCGGCGGCCATGCGCAGCAGGGTCGATTTGCCGCAGCCGGAGGGGCCGACCACGGTGACAAACTCCCGCGGGGAGACGTCAAACGACACGCTCCGCACGGCCTCGGTGCCGTCCGGAAAGGTCATGCCGACGTGGGAGAAGGAGAGGGCGGCAGTCATGTAGGGTGATGTACGGTTAAGAGTGGGTACAGGGACGGCTTTTGTGCCTTAACTATATCATGCAACGGTCAGCGCGTCTTCGCCAAATTGCACAGTCTTTTGTCCGCCGTTCGTGGACAACTTGCCGTTATCGTGGAGCGAGCATTCTCAAATGCGAGCGGTGTTAATACGGAAGTTCGTCCATCACTCGTGACTTACTCGCGCCGCCGCACCAACTCTTCGAGGCGTGCCAACCGCTCCTCAACGCGGCGCAAGGCACGCAAAATCAGCATCACGGGAATCGCGAGCACCCCAGCCCAGAACAGCAGCTGAATCAAAATTACCAGCAGCTCCGGCAAACCAATCCCAATCATCACGCGCCTCCTTTTTCGGCAAAAAGATTGTCGACGAATCCAAGGTCAGCGTTCCCGGCACGCGTATGCGATAGATTACTGCGTTACTGCTGCTCACGCTCTCTCTGTGCCTCTTCTATCTTTTGTAGACGCTGCTCAATTTTGTCCAGCCGCTCATCGTCGGGCGACTGACTGGCGGGCAAATCACTAGCTTGGCGGCTTCGGCGCACCAGCACCACAGCAAATCCAACCACCAAAATTGGCACCACAATAAAGGGTAAGAGCAAAAGAATTTCCAACGGGCCTGGCATGGGCATGAAGAGCCTCCTTTGTAGATTACAGCAGTCCCCGCTCGCGCAGCGCGCGCTGCAGCAGCGGCTCGATCTGCCCCCGCACCGCCTCATTCGCATACCCGACCCACGCCACGTCCGCCTCCACATTCAGCGGCGCCGACAGCCGCTCGCCCCGTGCATCCGTCACGATGACGCCGAGCTCGCGGGCGATGAGTTCGGTGCAGACGTCGTAGGGGTGGCAGCAGATGCCCAGGGCGAGGCCGCGCTGCGCCAGCACCGATTCCATCAGCGGGCGGATGTCGGCGACAAAGCGATCCTTGCCGGACATCAGTTCGTATAATTGCCCGCCGGAGCAGATATACTGATCCTCGAAGCAGTGGGTCTTGCCCGGCTGCACGGGGCCGAGCGCGCCGCGCACGATCTCCTCATCGATGGCGGCGAGTTCCTCTCTCGTACCGGGGAAGAAGCGCGAAATCATGGCAAAGCCGTGGGCAATCGTCTCCGCCCGCGACGGGGCAAGCGACAGCGGCGTTCGCTCGCCCGTCAGCCGGTTGTAGCGCTCGGCCCGTGCGCCCTCGCCCCCCTTCTCGCGCGCAACCGCCCAGGCCACATCTGACAGGTGCTGCTTGACCAGCGGGATCTCGGTCATCACCGCCAGCTCGATGTCGCGCAGGTTGGTCTGCGGCCCCCGGTTCGGCGCAACACCCGTGAGAATCCAGGCGGGGCGCTTCTGGTACATCAAGCCCCGCGTGCCGTCGATGGGGTCGACGATGATGCGCCACTTCGCATCGGCTTCAGCCGTGCCTTCGGGCAGCACCACTTGCCCCTCGATTTCGCCCCCGTCCAGCCCCTCGGCGATCAGCACGATGGGCGTGTGCGGTGCGATTTCGCTGGCAAAGAAGTCGATCAGCCGCTCCTCGCTGACGCGGTCGATGGCGTAGATCGTGTCTCCCGCCTCTTCTTTGGCGATTTCGGAAAGCTCGGTTAGCGCCGCCCGCTCCGTCTCGGCGACGACGGCGTCGCGGATTTGTTCGTGGAGTTGGCGGATGGGTTGCAGGAGATCGTGGATTGATGAGTACATGAGGTTTGCAGGATTAGAAGATTTTCAACGCGGAGGCGCGGAGGGCCGCGGAGGGAAGAAGAGAGAAAAGGGGGGTAGGTTTGTCATTTCGAGCGAATGCGAGAAATCTGTACGTGGCCGACGATTAGCGTTCTTGAATTCGCAGCGGCGGTTTGCTTACGACAAGAAGATTTCTCCCTCCGCTCGAAACGACAAACTGTCTCTCTTCCCCCTGCGCTCTCCGCGCCCTCTGCGTTAAGCTTTCTTGTAGTGCACGTCCGACACCGCCCGCAGCTCCGCCGCCTTCTCCTCCGGCACGGTGTCGCTGAGGAAGTTGCCGCCGCCGATTTCGGGGCCAGCGAGGTATTTGAGCAGGTTGGGCTTGCGCAGCGGCGGGTGGAATTCAATGTGGAAGTGGAAACCGGTCGGGTTGTCGTCCAAATTTTTCGGGTCGACGCCATCGCCCGTCGGCGCTTGATGCAGCGGCATGACGTAAGGGAAGGGCATCCGCCACAGGTTGTCAAAGCGGATCAGCGTCTCCTGCAGCACCGCCGCAAAGTCGGCGACCTCAGCATCGTTCAGCGCGGCCACGTGGGGCAGCGTGCGCTTGGGCGCGACGAAGAGCTCGTAGGCGTAGCGGCCAAAGTAGGGAATAAAGGCAATCGCCGTCTCGTTCTCGCAGATGATGCGCGTGCCGTCCTGCTGCTCCGCGGCCAGAATGTCTTGGAAGAGCGGGCGACCCGTCTCGTTTAGGTAGCGCCGGCTCGCGTTTGTTTCGACCTCGATGGTTTTGAAGACAAAATTGGTCGCGTAAATTTGCCCGTGCGGGTGCGGATTCGAGACGCCGACCGCCTCACCCTTGTTCTCAAAGATTAGCACGTGCTCGATGCCCTCGCGCGCGCCCAACTCGCGGTACTCGCGCTGCCACGTCGCTACCAAATTCTCCACCGCCCCCGGCTCGACTTCGGCCAGCGTCAGGTCGTGGCGCGGGTGGTAGCAAATCACGCGGGCGATACCCGTTGCGGGGCGGTTGCGATAGAGGCCGGTTGGCGCGGGCAAGTCGACGGGCGCAGCATCGCCAACGCAGGGGTGATCGTTGTCGAAGACGTAAGTGCCCGCGTAGTCGGGATTGGTCGCGCCGCCGACGCGCGCGTTGCCGGGGCAGAGGTAGCAGCCCGGGTCGTAGGGCGGCTTGGCGTCGACTTCGTCCTCCGCCACGTCGCCGCTCCACGGTCGATTTTGTCGATGGCCCGCCACGATCACCCACTCTTCGCGCAGGGGATGCCAGCGCTCTTCCCAGCGGCCAAAATAGCTGTTATTTGGCATCAACTTTTATCTTCTCATGCTTCTTGCACAGGTTGTTTTTCGGAAACATCAATAAGCTTCTGCATTACCAATCTGCACTTATCAATCTGCTCTGTGAATTGTAACCACGAAGAAACCCCTTTATTTCCATGAAAAATATTGTTCCTGTACCTGTAGACTACAACAATCAACACAAATATTATTTTGTCTGTTTCTAGCGTATCAAAGTTCTTCTTTAGAATGCGTTCCATTTCCTCTGACTTATCTTTATGCATAAGATTGCCGTACAACTTTTTGTCTTGGTACCGTTCATGAAAATATTTAGCGACATCTAAAAGCTCAGTTGCAACAGATGGATTACACAAGCCCACTTGATTAGAATATTCAGAGATTTCTCTGAATCGAATAAATCCACCGAAGCAGACAGATTCAAAGACAGACCAGACCATCAAAAACTGGTTTGCTGATTTGTTATCGAGCAACCGCCTTACTTCTGATTTATCAGCATTTAGGTACGAGGCAAACCATTGAATAAAAGAATTGTTCATGGATTAATACGCTCCGAAAAGTTCATAAGATACAGGTACAGGGTATTAGGCCAAAGGACTGAAGATTGCAAGTCGACGTCGACTTGCAATCTTCAGTCCTTTACTATCGAACGCCCATCAACAAATCAAACGTCAGCTGATCCAATTTCTCGTACCCATACCCCCGCGATCCCAGCGCTTCGCGGTCAAACGTGTGATCCTTGAGCGCACTGGCCTTCTCGCTGCTATACTCGCCGCCAAACTGCGTCATCGACCCATCGTCCGCGTTGATCTCCGTCAGCAGCGACTGAATCTCGCTGTCCTCGTTGAACTGCTGCGCCTTTTCTTTGAGGATCAGGTAGCTCCGCATGCAGCCGCGCGCGAAGTCCTTGACGCCCGCAATGTCCTCGGTGCGGTAGGCGTGGGCGTCGAAGTGCTTCATGCCCACATAGCCGACGTCTTCGAGAAATTTCACCAGGAAAAAATTTTGCTTGTAGTTGTGCGAGGCGAAGCGGAAGTCTTGGTCGTAACGGTTGAGGTTCTGGTCGTTGAGGTCGATGTGGAAGAGCTTGCCCGCGTCCCACGCCTGGGCGACGTGGTGCAGGAAGTTGAGCCCGGCCATCTGCTCGTGGGCGACTTCGGGGTTGACGCCGACCATCTCGGCGTGGTCGAGCGTGGCGATAAAGCCGAGCGCGGCGCCGACCGTCGGCAGGAAGAGGTCGCCGCGGGGCTCGTTGGGCTTGGGCTCCAGCGCAAAGCGGTAGCCATATCCCTGGTCGACGCTGTATTCGCACAGAAAATTGAGCGCCTCGCGGAAGCGCTTCAGCGCATCCACCGGACTCTTCGACGCATCGCTCTCGACCCCCTCGCGCCCGCCCCAAAAGACATAGACCTTCGCGCCCAGCTCCGCGCCCAGATCCATCGAGCGCATGGTTTTTTGCAGCGCATAAGCGCGCACCCGCGGGTCGTTCGACGTGAACGCGCCATCCTTAAAGGCGGGATCGGCAAACAAGTTGGTGGTCGCCATCGGTACGACGAGGCCCGTCTCGTCCAGCGCCTGCTGGAAGTCGCGCACAATTTGGTCGCGCTCGGCTGGGGTCGCGTCGATGGGGACGAGGTCGTTGTCGTGGAAGTTGACGCCGTAGGCGCCAGCATCGGCCAGCAGCTGCACCAGCTCGACGGGCGACTGCGTCGGTCGCACGGGCTCGCCAAACGGGTCGCGCCCCACGTTGCCGACCGTCCACAGGCCAAAGGTAAAATGGTGTTCGGGTTGGGGTTCGTACATGGTGGGCTCCTTTGGGCGAAGCAAAATCGCGAATGGGGTGGTTGCTCTGCGCGACTTTTGGGTTGTGGTGAGTCCTGCAATTTTACGCAGAGACCGTGAAAAACGCAAAACGCCGCCCAAAGCCTAAAGGCTTCGGGCGGCGCGGCGTCGCTGTTGCGGCGTCAATTACAAGCGGCGCTCATTACGACCAGTACGGGTCCACCCCGTAGTAGGAGTACACTTCGGACTGGAACTGGCGATTGGCCATGTTGGGCCAGTTGTCCTTGTCAAAACCGGGTGCGTCGTTGAGCTGCTCCTTGGAGACGTTGAGAACGAATTTGTGATCGTCCGCGTCGAGCTGAAGCGACTGCCACGGGATGGCGAAGAGCTTGTTGCCCACGCCCATCACGCCGCCAAACGAAAGCACGGCGTACGAAACGCGGCCGTCGTCCACGTCGAGCATCACTTCTTCAATTTTGCCCAAATTTTCGCCCTGCGGATTCCTCACGTCGTCGCCGATCATCGTGCCAGCGGAAAGAACTTGCGGTGTCATATGATTCTCCTTTATGGTTTCTTCGTGATTTTTTCTGATTCTGTCAGCATGGCGGCAGCCACTCTGATTAGCTCACCGTTCTGCCATCTAGCACGGCAAAATGCAGCATTAACAAAATCTATATCTAGCATAACCCCAGCCGGGCATTTGTGACTATCTATCTCGGTATAAGAAGTAGACACAACTGTCGACACAGATAACCATAAAGAACAGGTGATTATAAAAAAAGGGGCACACGGGGGTTGCCGTGGCCCCGACCTCTCTGCGAAAGTCCGCGGCAAAATTTTACTTTGTTGCCCGATAGGCTTTTCAAATTTGGAACTGCTGCTATTTTGCAAATCCGCTTGACTTTGGGTGGGCACCGTGCTACATTTGTCTGTAATCACCTGCCCAATTTGCAACGTAAGCGTGTTCTAGCTCAATTCACCGGAAAGGGGAACAGCGACGATGGATAAACAAAGTCAGTGGCAAAAAATTTTTGGTTACATCATGGGAGATCAAGCAACCTGGCTCACGAACATTGGGTTGAAAACAGGGTTGTTTAAAGCCATCCATGAAGCAGAAGGAGGCGTCCACGAGGCGGAGCTGGCTGAGAACCTCGGGTTCAAAGAACGCTACGTGCAAGTTTGGTGTCGCGGTGCTTATGCGTTTGAAATTCTTGATTGGGATGAAGCTGCTGGTTACACACTTGCACCCCATCTTGATTCTTTGCTGCTGGATTCAACAGATCCGCAGTTTTTGGGCGGTCGCGTTCAATTCTTTGCTGCGCTCTATGAAGACTACCTAGCTTTTCCGGAATATCTGAAGTCGGGCGAGATTTGGCCACGCAGCGAGCATGACCCATTTTTGATTGAGGCATTGAAGAGATTGACTTCGGCGGATTGCTTTATGATAACCGATCACGTATTACCCCAAGCCGAAGCAACCCTTGCTAAATTGGAAGAAGGGGGCACTGTTTTAGACATTGGTGCCGGTGGCGGTGCACACGTGGTTCACTATGCCAAACGGTTCCCTAAGTCAAAAGTAGTTGGCTTGGAATATGACCAACCCAGCGTCCATTTGGCGCAAAAGACGCTCGACGACGCCGGTGTTTCAAATGCTGAAATTGTCCACGGGGACGCTACTCAGCTTGAAGATCACGGTAAGTATGACCTCATCACCATGAACATTGCGCTTCACGAAACAGGCGGGGCTGAACAGTACCTGGATGTGCTGAAGCGTAGCAAGCAAGCCCTGAAAGAGAATGGTACGGTTGTTGTTTCTGAATTACCCTATCCAGATTCACCAAAGGCCTACAGAGACTCCATGGTCTATAAAATTCTTGCTGGTGTACAACTCCACGAGGCGCTTGTGGGCTGTGGCATGATCACTCAGGGGCAGCTTCAAGACTTGCTGGAAGCTGCTAAATTCAAGAACATTCGGGCGGTAACCCAGCCCGTTGCTACACGATTTGTAATGCTGGGAGAACGATAAGAAACGTTCAATAGATATGGTGACAGTACGGGCACGCCGTGGTGTGCCCGTGCCCCCAATACAAGATTGTTGAACGATTCGCTTACCGTGCCCCTCGGCACGGGCAAGCAAAAAGTTAGCCAGAATTACCCTCCGCCATCTCCTGCAGAAACGCCACGCTCGTCTCAATGCCTCGATAAAAATTTACCAGGCTCAACTTCTCATTCGGCGCGTGCAAATTATCGTCCGGCAGGCCAAAGCCCATGAGCACAACTGGCGCGCCCAGCACATCGCCAAAGGTGTGGACGATGGGAATGCCGCCGCCCTCGCGCGTAAAGATCGGCTCGCGCTCGAAGACGGCTGCGTAGGCGCGGGCCGCGGCCTGCATGGCTGTCGTGTCGAGCTCCGTGAGAAACGGTTGCCCCGTGTGAATTTCGCGCACATCGACCAAGACCGTCTCCGGCGCGAGCGCGTGCAGGTGCTTGCGCAGCAGGTCGCCGATGCGCGCAGGGTCTTGGCCGGGCACGAGGCGACAGCTGATCTTGGCGTGGGCCGTGCTGGGAATCACCGTCTTGAAGCCTTCGCCGGTAAAGCCACCCCACATGCCGTTGATTTCGAGCGTCGGGCGCGCGCCGATGCGCTCGACGATGTTGTAATCCGTCTCGCCCCACACGGCGGGCGCACCGCTCTCGCGCATCACCTCCGCCGGGCCGTAGGGAACCTGCGCCAGGGCCTGCCGCTCCGGGTCGGTTAGCGGCTCAATGCCGTCGTAAAAGCCGGGCACGGCCACCGAGCCATCGGCGTCGTGCAGCGCCGCCAGCAGCTCGGCCAGCGCCTGGTTGGGGTTGTGCACCGCGCCGCCGTACATGCCGCTGTGCAGGTCGGTCGCCGGCCCCTTCACGGTGATTTCGCCCGCCCACATGCCGCGCAGCCCGTAGATAATTGTCGGCTGCTCCGGCGACAGAATGTGCGTATCCGAAATGAGCACCGCGTCCGCCGCCAGCTTCTCGGCGTGGCGTGGCACGTAGGCCTCGATGTGCGCGCCGCCGGATTCCTCCTCGCCCTCGATCAGCAGCTTCACGTTCACGGGCAGCTTGCCTTCGCTGGACAGCAGCGCTTCAATGGCCTTGATGTGGATAAAAACCTGCCCCTTATCGTCCGCCGCGCCGCGCGCGTAAACGTTGTCCCCATATTGACCGGCGCGCACGTCAGGCTCGAAGGGCGGCGACGTCCACAGCTCAATGGGGTCAACGGGCTGCACGTCGTAGTGGCCGTAGACAAGCACGGTCGGTGCATCACTGGCTGCGTGGAGCCAATCGGCGTAGACAAGCGGGTGTTGCCCCTCGGCTTCGATCAGGCCGACGTTCTCCAGGCCAGCGTCGCGCAGGTGATCGGCCAGCCAGGTGGCGGCTTGTCGCACGTCGTCGCGGTGGGCCGAAAGCGTGCTGATGGAGGGAATGCGCAGCCAGTCGATCAGCTCGTCGCGCTGGCGGTCGCGGTGGGTGGTGAGATAAGTGGGGAGAGACATAGTGGTTGGTTTGCTCCGTGTTGGTTTATTCCGTGTTGGTTTGCTCCGTGTTTGTTTGCTCCGTGGAAACGGGCAGCGTAAAGTAGAAGGTGCTGCCCCGACCGGCTTCGCTCTCGACGCCAACCGCACCGCCCATCTCCTCCACCAGCCGCTGCGTAATCGACAGCCCCAAGCCGCGCCCCCGCTCGTCGTCGACCAAGCGCGCCAGCGGGACGAAAAGTCGCTGCTGATCCGCTGGATCGATGCCGCGCCCGCGGTCGCGCACCCAGCAGCGCAGGTGATGGCCTTCGCGCGTCGCCCCCAGCTCAAGCTGGATAGCGCCCTCGGCGTCGGCTCCGTACTTGAGGGCGTTGCCCAGCAAATTTGTCCACGCCACCTCCACCCACGCCCGCCGACCGAGCGCCACGGCCCGTGAGTCGCCCGCCAACAGCTCGGCAAATTCTACGCTTGGCTCGTGCGCTCGCACCAGCGGTGACAGCCGCACCAGCGCCGCCTCCGCCGCCGCGCGACAGTCGACGGGCTCCAGCGCTTTGTGGCTCGCGCTGCCCAGCGTCGCCCACTCCAGCAGCGAATCGACCAACTGCGCGATTTCGTTGTTCGCCGCCAGCACGCTGATCAACGTCTCGTGGATGTCGCGTAGGGGAAGCTCGGTAAAGCGCTCGATCACGTCGTCCAGGCTGAAGACGGTGTAGGCGAGCGGAGATTTGAGCTCGTGGGTGACTGTGCCCGCAAAGGAGTCTAGCTTTTGGATGGTGCGTGCGTTTTGCAGCGACAGCGCCGCGTGGCTAGCGAACTGCTCGGCCAGCACAATGGTTTCTTCGTTGAATTCTGCCTTGCCAAATACCAGTATGCCCGACACGTCGCCATTGATTTTCAGCGGCGCAAGCAGCCGCCCGCCGTCGATCCGCGCGTGCTCGATCAGCGGCGGCGCGTTGTCAACAGCGCCGCCGTCTGGAAAGCGAGCAGTGCAGGTCAGCGCCTCGCCCGCTCGCAACCACAGCGCCGCCTGCGAGGCGTCAAGCAGCCGCGTGCCCTGCTCGACAATTTGTGCGAGCAGTTGGTTGAGGTCGAGCGCGGCGGCGATGGTGAGGGTCGCGTGGCTGAAGCGTTGGAGAGAATTGTTCAACTGGAGTGTGTTTTGGTGTAGGTAAGAGTCGTTGTTTACGGCATTCGTGATGGCCGGGCGTGCCCAGCCACTACGAACGCCAGCCAACAGGGTCGATCAACGAGGCAGGCGACAAGCCCAATCGTCGGCAGATAAATCAGGGCGACCGTAACAGTCACGACCAGTGCAAACAAAATCCAGCCCCAGCGGCGCGACTGCTCCCAAAGCGTCGGCGCTACAGTGTCCGCAAAGGCCAGCGCGAGCGGCAACCAGCGCCACCAGAAAACGTCGACAACGAGGGGCGCTCGATGCGACACGGGTCGATTGTGCGGGGGCGAAGCAGCGCTTCGCCCTACATTTCCACCACCTCGCTCGCCCCCCCCTCGCGCCGCACGCGAATCAAATTCTGCGTGGCCTGCTCAAAGGTGTCGTCGTGGCTGATGACGAAGAGCTGGCGAAAGCCCTGTACGGCGAGGATTTGGCGGACCAACGCTTCGCGGCGGGCTTCGTCGAGATTAGTCGTGGGCTCGTCGAAGAAGGCGATGCTGATGTTGCTCATCTCGCGCAGCAGCGACAGCCGCACGGCCAGGGCGGCGCTCATCTGCTCGCCGCCGGAGAGCTGGGCAAACATCCGCTCGTGGCCGCCCGCCTCGATCGCAATGCCGTAATCCTCCGTCCAGCGCAGCACGCGGCTGTAGTCCTGCATCAGCTCGGAGAAAATCTGCGCCGCGCCGCCGCTGATGCGCCCGATCAGCGCGCGGGTGATGTAGGGGCCGGCCTCGCGGATCAAGCGACGCAGCGTTTCCAGATACGCCTGCTGCGTCGCCAGCTTGTCGCGTTGCGCCTGCGCTTTCTCCTGCTCGACCCGCTGCTGCGTCAGCGTCTCGATCTCGCGCTCGTCCCGCGCTTGCTCCTTGCGCAGCAATTCCAGCCGCGTCGAGAGCACACCCTGCTCGCGGCCCAGCAGCTGCTCGTCCGTGCGCAGCCGCTGCAGCGCCGCCGCGTCGAAATCCGCGGACATCTCGGTGATCTTCTTGGTGAGCGCGGCGACCGTCTCTTCGGCTCCCTGCTGCGCCTGCGTCAGCCGCTCGACTTCGGCGGCACGACTCTCCACGGATTGAGCGGCTTGCTCGTGGGCCAGGAAGCGCTGGTAGGCGGACTGGTGTTCCGCCAGCGTCGCGGCGACCTCGTCGATTTGGGCATCCAAATCGGCGAACTGCGCCAGCGCGGTTTGCAGCGTCGACAGCGTCTCCTGCTCGCTCACAATTTTGGCCACCGTTTCCTCCCGCCGCGCCTCGACCTGCGCGCGCTGCGACGCCGCTTGCTGAGCAATGGCCTGCTGCTGGCGCGGGTTGCCGAGCGCGGCCAGGTCGCGCGCGAGGTCGTCGATTTGGGTGGCGGCGCTGCTCAGGGATTGGGCGCGCGCCTCGGTTTCGGCCAGCGTCGCGGCTTGGGCTTTCAGGAGCTGCGTCGCTTCTTCGACAGCAGTCTGGCCGGGCAGGCGGCGCAGCGCAATTTCGAGTTCGCGGCGCTCGCTCTCCTGCTGCTCCAGCGTTTTGCGATGTGCTTTGAGATCGCGCTGGGTCTCGTTGTATTCGACGCGCATGGTTGCCAGCAGCGTCTCGTTGCGCACGAGCAGCTCGGCGCGGTGCTCGGCATCGAGCGGCTGCTCGCAGACGGGGCAGGTGGCCGTCGCTTTGCCATCTTCCGCGGAGTTGAGCGCTTCGGTTTGGCGCTTGAGTTCATCGGCGCGCGCTTTGTGGCGAGCCATGGTTTCGCTGCACCCGTCGATGTCGACGCGCAGGGCGTGGACGCGCTCGTCGATTTGGGTGCGCGTCGTTTCGAGGTCGGCGGCGCGAACGGCTTCGCTTTGCGTTTGCTGCAGGCGGCTGCGCAACGCTTCGACCTGCTTTTGCTGGCGCTGGACTTCCTTCCGCGCGTCGTCCAGCCGGGCGCGCTGCTGGTGGGCTTCGGCGAGGGCGCTTTCGAGTTCAGTTTGACGCGCCGCATCGTTTGCCAGCGACTCGACTTTGTCTTCGGCTTCCCCAATTTCCGCCAGCTGCTGCTCGATGCGCGACTGCTCGGCCTGCTGCACGGCGAGCGACTTGTCAATTTGGCCCCGCTGCTGGTTGAGCCGGGCGCGCTCGCGCTGCTGGTTTTCGAGCTGCTGCTGCTGGCCTTGAGCGGCGAGGTAGGCGTCGCGGCTGGGCTGGCTTTCGGCGACGATGGCTTGGGCGCGCTGGGCTTCGTCAAACTGCGCGGTGGCCGTGCGCTGCTCGGCGGCCGCGAGGGCCTGCTGGCGCTCGGCGGTGGACTGTTCGCGGCGCAGGTCGTCGAGCTGTTGCTGCATCGCCTCCAAATTTTGGCGCTGCGCCCGAACGTCGACCAACCGTTTTTCGACCTGCCCCAATTCCAATTGCGCCCGCTCGACCTCCTGGGCGCGCGAGGCGACAGCTTCCTCCAAAGTGGGCAAGCGCTCCAGCCGACCGCGCAGGTCGGCGATTTGCAGATCGAGCGCTTGCTGATTGTCGCGGAGGGTGCGCAGCGGGTCGAGCAGGCGGTCGTGGGCCTTTTTGTACTCCTCGACCTGGAGCAGCGGATCAAAGATGGATTTGCGGGCGGCGGGGGTTTGCAGAAAGGCCGAGGTCAACGTACCCTGGGGCACGCCGACGGCGTCGCTGAAGAGGCGCGAGAGTTCGGCGTTGGCGTCCGTGCCCATGTGCAGGCGCAGAAAGGCCAACACGTCCGCCTTGCCCTCGCAGACGCGGGCGTCGAGCTCGGGGTCAAAAATATAGTGCTGGTTGCTCGAGCCACAGCGGCGCACGACTTGATAGGCGCGCTCGTCGTGGTCGCTGGCAAAGGTGACGGTAATTTGGGCTGATTTAGCCCCCTCGCGCACAAAATCGTCCTGCTTGTAGCCGAGCGAATCAAACAGCGCAAAGCCGATGGCTTCGAGGATGGTGCTCTTGCCCGCGCCGTTGTGGCCGACGATGGCGTTGACGCCGTCGCTAAAGTCGACGTGTGCGGCGGCGTAGCTTTTGGTATTTTCTAGATCGAGGGAGATAATCTTCATGGTTGAGGATTATCGCATTTTTAACAGGCGATGTGAAATTTTGTGCGCGTCCCCAGCGTAATTGCTTGCCAACTATGATCAACAAAGAGATGATCCGCGAAGAGCACGAAGGGAAACGAAGGAAGAGGGTGGACTCTCTTCCTTCGTGCTCTTCGTGTCCTTCGTGGATCGCTTTCTGAAATTTTGGATTATTCTATGCAAGTCACTAATCGACCCATTCTCGCCCGCCTCGCTGTCTCGACCATCTTCTTCGTCAACGGCGCGATTATTTCGAGCTACCTCGTCCACATTCCCTACCTCCAGCGCAAGCTCGACCTGAGCGAGGGCCTCTTGGGGATCGCCTTGCTTGGCTCGGCCTTGGGCGCGTTGACGACGCTGCTGCTGGCGGGGTGGCTCGTCGCGCGCTTTGGCAGCGGCAAGGTGGTGGCGGCGTCGGTGCTGGTGCAGGCGTTGGCGCTGCCGCTGCCGTTGTTTGCGCCGACTTTGCCGCTGCTGATCGGCGCGCTGGCGCTGCTGGGATTGGGCAACGGCGCGCTCGATGTAGCCATGAACTCGCAGGCGAGCGACGTGGAGAAGCGCTGGGGCGGCGCGATTATGTCATCGTTTCACGGGCTGTGGAGCGTGGGCAGCTTTGTGGGCGCGGCGGTTGGCGGGCGGCTGCTGGCGCTGGCGGCGTCGAGCGAGCTGTCGCCGGAGCGCTATATCGTGGTGGTGGCGGCGGTCTTTATGGCGATTGCGCTGGTCGCGCTGCGGGGGCTGCTGCCGACGGGGCGGCAAGTCAACAAAAACGCTGCGGGCACGGGCAATGCAGCAGAAAACAACGAACGCGAGCCACTGTTTGTGCTGCCGACGGGGATGGTCGCCGTGCTGGGCGGGCTGACCTTTTTGACGATGATCAGCGAGGGGATCATGGCGGACTGGAGCGCCGTCTACCTGAGCAACGGGCTGGGCACGAGCGACGGCTTTGCCGCCAACGGCTTCGCGGCTTTTGCTGGCGCGATGGCCGTCGGTCGGCTAACGGGCGATTGGGTGGTGCAGCGGTTGGGGGCAACGCGCACGGTCAGGTTTAGCGCGCTGCTGGCCGCGGCGGGGCTGACGGCGGCGCTGCTGATCGGGCAGCCGTGGGTGGCGCTGATCGGCTTTGGCTTCGTGGGGCTGGGGATTGCGAACGGCGTGCCGATTATGTTTAGCGCCGCGAGCCGCACGGGCGAGATGGACCCCGGTCGCGCGCTGGCGGCGGTGGCAACGACGGGCTACTTTGCCTTCCTGCTCGGCCCGCCGCTGATCGGCTTCGTCGCCGAGGGGCTGTCGCTGACGTGGGCGCTGGGCTTGGTGGTAATCTTTAATTTGCTGGTGGCAACCTTTGCGGGGGCGATTCGGCGCGCTGAGAGTAAAGCAGGGGTAGAGGTTAACGCGAAGGCTGCGGCGGTTGAAGAGCTCTCGCAGGTTTAAGATTTTAATACAAAGGCGCAAAGGCGCAAGGGCGCAGGGAGATGTTTGGTTTGTGCACTTGGTTGAACAAGGAGGCTCAACGCTCGAAGACATCAATTCGGGCCACCAACGCCACCTACAAATAAACCCTTTGCGCCTTTGCGCCTTCGCGTTAAATCTTGTGGTTTTCGAGCGCCGCTAATCCTTTAGCGGATCATGCCCCCAGTTCATCAGCGAATAGCGCCAGTCGCTGTGCTCCACGTCATCGTCCGGCCCCTGGGCGAGGTGGCGCTTCTGGTAGTTGACGACCTTGCGCATGGTTTCGTAGTCGTCATCATCCAGGTCGTCCTGCTTCTTGTCCTTGATTTTGAGAATTTCTCCACCCAGTTTGTGGCCCGTCGATTCGCCGCTGTCGGAATCACCGACGGATTTCGACTCATCTGTTTCTAGCCACTCCTCCAGCTCCTTACCCGTCATGTTGACGCGCTCCTTGAACTCGTCGTACATCTCCTTGATCTCATCGCTGCTGTAATTGTCTGCCATGGGATTCCCTCTCTGCTGAATTCGTTCGGGGAAACTATCGTAGCGAGCGTGGCGCGGGCTGTAAGTAAGCGGCGCGGTTGTGTAAGCGAATCAAGAGTGGAGATGAAAGCTTGGCAAATTTGACGAACCGCTCAATCTCCAATTACCAACTACCAATCTCCGATCCCTACGCCCCCTGCCCGCCGACCATCATTGTGTCAATTCGCACGCTCGGCGCGCCAACGGAGCCAAACATGGGCACAAAGGTCAGGTCGTTGCCGACGGCGGTGATGCCGTGCAGGATTTCGGGCAGCGTGGCGGCGATGGTGACTTCGCTGACGGCGTGGGTCAGTTCCCCATTCTCGATCCACAGGCCGGACGCCGCCGAAGAGTACTCGCCCGCAATGGGATCGATACCGCCGGTGTTCATGGCGTTGATCACGTAGAAGCCGTTCTCCACGCCCGCAATAATTTCCGCCTGCGACTGCTGCCCGGGTTGGAGGTAAAAGTTGCTCGTGCCCACGCCGGGCGGCGTGCGGTGCGACGAGCGCTGCGCGTTGCCCGTGCTCCGCGTGCCCGCACGATTGGCGCTGTAGGTGTCGTAGACTGCGCCCTGCAGCACGCCCTCGTCGATCAGCCGGGTGGCGCGGGTGGGCACGCCCTCGTCGTCGAAGGGGCGCGAGCCAAGCCCGCCGGGTAGCCGCCCGTTGTCCAGCAGCGTGACCATGTCGCAGGCGACCTCCTGGCCCGCCTTGCCCGCCAAAAACGAGTAGCCGCGCTGCATGTTGTCGGCGCTGAGTGCCCGCGAGAGCGCGGCCAGCAGCCCGGCGCAGACGATGGGGTCGAAGACGACGGGGACGCGCTGGGTGGGCACGGGCTGGCCGCCGAGCAGGCGCACGGCCCGCTCGCCGCCCATTGCCCCAATCCGCGCCGGATCAAGCTGGGCCAGCGAGGGCTTGAAGTCCAGCCCAAAGGCCTGCGTCTGCTCGTCGCCGTCGCGGCCAATGGCGATGAGGAACGCACCGGCAAAGCTGCTGCGATAGCTGTCCGCAAAGCCGCGCGAATTGGCGAGGTAGACGGTCTGCACCCCGTCCTGGTAGGTGCAGCGATTCGCCATCGCAACGCGCTCGCTGTAGCCCAGGCAGGCCTGCTCGACGCGCAGCGCAAAGTCCACCTTGTCGTCGATGCTCGTGCTGGCGACGCTCTCGTCGTAGATTTCCAGGTTGTCGTTCAGCGTCGCCTCGTCGATGCCCGCCACCTGCGGCAGCGAGCGATACTCGTCCGGGTCGGACGCTTCCATCAGCGCCAGCGCCGCGTCAATTGTCTGCGCGACGGCATCGTCGCCAAAATTCGAGGTGTAGGCATAGCCCATCTGCCCGTCGCGCAGCACGCGCAGCCCCAGCCCCTTGCTTCCCGCGCTGGACAATTTTTCCACAGCCCCGCGGTCGACGAGAATTTCGGTCTCCTGCCCCGTCTGAATGTAGACTTCGGCCTCTGCGCCGTTGGTGGCTGCACGCCGGGCAACGCTCTTCGCCAAATCTAAATAGCTCATATCGATCTCCGTAGCGTTAATCACTTAGTTTTAACGCAAAGGCACAAAGACGCGAAGGGTTTCCCGCAGGTTATATTGGTCGAACAATGATGTCGTTTACGAGTCAACAATCATTTGTCCCACCGTTACGTCCTCCCCGATACGCTTTTGCGCCTTTGCGCCTTTGCGCCTTTGCGCTAAGTTTCTTGATCTATTCGGTTCCACCCACCGTCAACCGCGGCACGCGCACCGTGGGCTGGCCGACGCTGACGCGGGCGGACTGCATCTTGCCGCACATCCCCATGCCCGGGTCGAGCGCCAAATCGTGGCCGACCATGTCGATCTGCTTGAGCACCGCGGGCCCGTTGCCGACCAAGGTCGCGCCGCGCACGGGCGTGGTCAACTTGCCCTTTTCGATGAGCCAGCCCTCGCTTACCTGGAAGACAAAGTCACCGCGCGCGATGTCGGCTTGACCGCCGCCCATCTCCTTGCAGTACAGGCCGTACTCCACGGATTCGATGATCTCCCGCGGGTCGTGGGGGCCGGCGTCGATAAAGGTGTTGGTCATGCGCGGCATGGGCATGTGGCGAAAGGACTGGCGCCGCCCGTTGCCGGTGGAGGCGCGATTTTCGCGGCGTGCCTCGGTCAAATCCCACATGTACTCGCGCAGGATGCCCTCCTCGATCAGCACCGTGCGCTGGGTCGGCGTGCCTTCGTCGTCAAACTTTAGCGTGCCGCGCCGACCGGGAATCGTGCCGTCGTCGAGCGCGCTGATGATGGGGTTCGCCACCCGCTCGCCGACCAGCCCCGTGTAGGCCGACGCGCCCTTGGTCACGAAGTCGGCCTCCATGGCGTGGCCGCACGCCTCGTGAAAGAGCACGCCGCCCCAGCCGTTGCTGATGACGACCGTCATCTCGCCGGCGGGCGCGGACTTGGCGTCCAGCAGCGTCAGCGCGGATTGCGCCTTGCGGCGGGCGAGGTCGAGCGGGCTTTGCTGGTCGATGAGTTCGAGGCCAACTTGGCCGCCAACCCCGCTGCTCGCGCGCTGACGCTCGCCGTTGCGTTCGGCGACGGCCCGCATCCGAAACTCCAACATCGAGCGCTCGTCCTCGGCCCAGACGCCATCCGAGTTGTAAATCCACACCCGCCGCTGCATCTCGCTGTAGCCCGCCGCCACCTGCACAATCGCCGGGTCGACATCGCGCGCCGCGGCGTCCATCTCGCGCAGTAAATCCGCTTTCTGCTGCACGCTCATTCCGTCGTAGGGCCGCTCAATTGGCGAGACGACGCTGCTCTCGCGCTTGGTCAAATCCACGGCGACGCGCGCTTCGCTGCTGCCGCGCGCCGCCGCCGATGCCGCTTGCGCCGCCTGCGTCAGCGCGTCGATGCTGAGGTCGTCGGTGTAGGCGTAGGCCGCCGTGTTGCCGTAGAAGACGCGCACGCCGCCGCCCGTGTCGTCGCCGCGCGTGGCCGTCTCCAGCCGCCCATCGTCCAGCGCCAGCGTCAGCGAGCGCCGATCCTCAATGTAGACTTCGGCCAAATCGCCGCCGTTGCGCAGCGCCGCGGCCAGCACGGTTTTGATATCGTCGGGTGGCAGCATGGAGTCTCCTTGTGGGTTTTGTACAAAATCGGGTCACGTCGTCTTGATTTGGGGGGCTAAATTGTATCACAATTTTGTTGCGTGGTCGACAAAGTTGTAGGACGAAGGTGCAGGTTGTACGGAAGCCAAGCTGTCATTTCGAGCGGGTCAACGAGCTGATTTGGCGTGGAGCGCCAGCCCAGCGAGAAATCCGGAGGCAGCTGATCGACCGGCTGCATTGAGACACCGAAGAGAGCGTCTGCCAGCTCCAGATTTCTCGCTGGCATGGTTTCGTTGCCTGCGTTTTCACGTTCATCCGCTCGAAATGACAGCCTGCCCCGAAGTGCATCTCGAGGACGAAGCGCCGCTTCGCCCCGCGCCAAGCAGCGCTTGGCGCTACGTCGCAATCGGTGGCACAATAGACATTCGGCGATTCAAGAGCCCAAAGGAGCGACACATGGCCGAGAACTGGAAGCCCCACAGCTGGGATGCGCTGATCAGCGGCGAAAGCTGTCCTGTTTGCGATTTGATCGAAACCGAGCAAGCGGAAGATGACCACGGCATTGCCGTCGCCGACCTGCGGTTTAGCAGGCTGTTTTTAGCGAAAAACCAATACGTTCGGGGCTACTGCGTTTTGATGTGTCGCAGACACGTAATCGAACCTTATGACTTGAGCGCCGATGAGCGCGCCATGTTCTTCGGCGACTTAGCCGCCGTGGGCAAAGGGTTGCAAGCGGCTTTCAGCGCGGACAAAATGAACTACAACCTGTTGGGCAATGTCGTGCCACATCTGCACGCACACATCTTGCCTCGGTACTTCACGGACGATGCGCCGCGGCGACCGATTGATCCCGGCGTGAAAGAAGTGTATCTTTTGGCGGAGGAATATGCCGAGCGAATCCAACTGATTCGAGAGCATGTCGATGTCGGGTAGTGTATGCAAACGAATTTGCACGGAACTGAGAACACACGATGCCAGAAATTTCCCGATTCTACGGCATTCGGATCACAATGAACTACAATGATCACTTGCCGCCGCACTTTCACGCCGAATATCAAGGCTACGAAGTCACAATCGAGATCGACAGTGGAAGCGTAACGGGGAAGATGCCCCGTCGAGCATTAAAGTTGATCTGGGACTGGCTGGACGAGCATCAGCCGGAATTAGAGCAAAACTGGTCGCGAGCGCGGAATCGACGAGCGCTGTTGGATATCGAGCCGTTGAGATAGTGGAGAAAGCCATGTTCTTACACGTCATTGATGCTAAGTATATGGGCAATTACAAATTAAAACTGAGATTTAATAACGGCGCTGAAGGAATAGTAGACCTCGAACAAGAACTTTATGGTGAAGTTTTTGAGCCGTTGACGGATGTTGAAAAATTTCAAGCGTTTATGCTGACCAGTAGAACGATTGAGTGGCCCAACGGCGCTGATTTTGCGCCGGAATATCTGTGGGAGATCGCAGAAATTACGAAGCACCCAACCGTAGCAGAAACCGAAAAACTTGCGCCAGTAAATTAGAAATCAAAATCAGAAAGCAACCCATAAATGGCCACCCTCGCCCCACCGACCCCCACCACCCGACCCAAGCCCGCCAACCGCCTCTTCGTCCCCGGCCCCGTCGACGTGCGGCCGGAGGTGCTGGCGGCGCAGGCGGAGCCGATGATCGCGCACCGTTCGCCGGAATTCGAGGCGCTCTTTGCCAAATGCGAGGAGCAGCTGCAGTGCTTGTTCTACACGACCAACCGCGTCTACATCATCGTTGCCTCCGGCTCTGGCCTGCACGAGGCGACGATGCGCAACTGCGTGCGCGGGCGCGGCGAGGGGCGGGTGATCAACTTTGTGAGCGGCGCGTTTGGTCAGCGCTGGAGCCAGACGGCGCTCGGCTGCGACAAGGAGGCGATTCGCGTCGACGTGGATTGGTGTACGGCGGTGCAGCCCGAGGACGTGACGCGCGCGCTCGAAAACGCCATGAACGAGAGCGACGTGCCGGTCGACGCGATCACCGTCGTCCACAACGAAACCTCCACCGGCGTGATGCAGCCCGTGGGCGAGATCGCCGCCGCCGTGCGCGAGATCAGCCCGCAGACGCTGGTGCTGGTCGATGCCGTGTCGTCCTTTGGCGGCGTCAAAATCCCCACGGACGAGTGGGGATTGGACGTGCTGCTCACGTCGTCGCAAAAGGCGCTGGCGCTGCCGCCGGGGTTGTCCTTTGCTGCCGTCAGCGAACGCGTGCTGGCGCGGGCGGAAGGCGTGAAGGGTCGCGGCTGGTACTTTGATTTTCTTAACCTGGAAAAATATCTGCAGCGCAGCACCACGCCCGCCACGCCCGCCATCTCGCTCATGCGCGCGCTCTCGGTGCAGCTCGACATTATCTTTGAGGAGGGCGTCGAGGAGCGCTTTGCTCGCCACGCACGGCTGGCGAATCAAGCGCAGCAGTGGGCGCTCGACCACGGCTTCGCGCTCATGGCCGCGGAGGGCTCCCGCTCGCAGACGGTGACGCACGTCGAGAACACGCGCGGGCTCGACATCAAGGCCGTAAACCAGTTTCTGGCCGAGCACGACATGCAAATTTCCAACGGCTACGGCGACTACAAGGGCAAGTCGTTCCGCCTGGCCCACATGGGTGAGGTGACGGACGAGGACATGGGTCGGTTGTTTGGGGCGCTGGAAGAGTACATGGGTCGGTAGAGCGATGCCGAAACTTTACGAATACTTTGGGATTAGCATTTTGTTTTATGCTAACGAGCATTTACCGATCCATGTTCATGGGAAACATGGTAACTCGGAGAGCCGCGCAGAATTTGAAATTGAAGAGGGGCGCATTGTCGCAATTCATTTCATTCGCGAAGTGCCTGGTAAGTCACCTTTGAGCGCGCGGCACTATCGATACTTCCAAGAGGCTGTCAATCATTTTGCAGAGGAGATTGTTCAAGCATGGATAGACTACTTCGTTTATCGAAAACATCGGAAGACACAAAAAGTTACGAAGCGGATTCGCTAGCGCTTGCACCCGGAGTATATGTGGGCATTGAACAGGCAGATTATGTCGATGGTTACAAAATTCATTTGAGATTTAGCAACGGCTTTGAACGAACGTTTGACTTCGAGCCGTTCTTGAGTCAGTCCAGTCATCCTCTGATTCGTCAATATCTAGAGATGGGGAAATTTCAAGGATTTTACCTCGAACATGGCGACTTGGTTTGGGACGATTATAATTTGTGTTTTCCCGTTGCCGATCTCTATCGAGGCGAACTTTAACACCTCCTTTCACCAATGAACCGCACCCGCGCCAGCAAATTCCTCAGCCTCGTCCTGCGCCACGACCCGGCGCGCATCGGCCTCACGCTGGATGCGCAGGGCTGGGCCGATGTCGATGATTTGCTGCAAAAGGCGAACGCAGCGAGCGTGCCGCTCACACGCGAGGAGCTGCACGAGATCGTGCGCACGAGCGACAAGCAGCGCTTTGCTATTAGCACTGATGAGATCCATAGCGGCACGCACATCCGCGCCAACCAGGGCCACTCGATTCCCGTCGATCTCGCGCTGGAACCCGTTGCGCCGCCGGACGTGCTCTACCACGGCACGGTCGCCCGCTTCCTGCCCAGCATCTGCCGCGAGGGCTTGCACCGCGGCCAGCGCCACCACGTCCACCTCTCCGCCGACCGCGAGACGGCGTCCCGCGTGGGCAAGCGACGGGGCGAGCCGGTGGTGTTGACTGTGGCGGCGGGTCGGATGCAGACGGATGGATACGTTTTTTACTGCTCCAACAACGGCGTTTGGCTCGTCGACCATGTTCCTTCCATCTACGTCAGCGAGAAAGATTGAAGATTAAAGGTAACTATTTCGACAACGTTAAATTACCTACCTCTGAGAAAAGTCAGGATTTCGACGGTTCAATGCACGTAGCTGAAGCACACAAATGACCGGCAACGCAGCAGGATGAATTGTCTCAAAAATGGTGCAAAACTGCCGATGCGCTGTGACAAATTTTTAACAGAATCGCTCTGAGACATTCTAATTTAACGTTGTCGAACTATTCAGCCCCGCTCCCAGTCCGTTTAGGGCGCTTGCGAGACTTCGTTGATAACAAACCAGCGTTTAGGCGCTGGGGTTGAATGCCTCCCAAACTGAAAAGCACCCCTCAAATTTTACCGACTTGACGACAGCGTCCGAACATAGTATCCTACGTTCCACTTTCCTCTCACCGCGTCCGCCACACGCCAAGTGCCGCCTATTTCATGGCCACCACCTTTGACGCCGTTCCCAAACAAGCTGCCAAATCCGTCCAGTCGACGGCCTGGCTGCGCGGGCTGGCGCAATCCTACCTGCTGCGCAAAGCGCTCAAGGCACTGCTGACGGCCTTTGTCGCCATCTCGCTCACCTTCTTTCTGATTCGGCTGCTGCCCAGCAACCCCATCGAGCTCTTTATTCAGCAGCTGATGGTGCAGTACAGCATGCCCTACCACGAGGCGCGCGACCAGGCCGCGGCCCTCTTTGCGATTGACCTGAATCAACCGGTGCTCCTGCAATACGTTGATTATCTAAAGGCGCTGCTGCGCGGCGACTTGGGCACGTCGATTCTCTCGCCCGGCACGCCGGTGATGGACTTTATCAAACGCTTTCTACCGTGGACGGTCTTTAGCGTGGGGCTGGGGCTGATCATCAGCTTTACGCTGGGCATCCTGCTCGGCCTGCTGATGGCCTACAAGCGCAACAGCCCGCTCGACCACGTGCTGACGATTGCGGCCTCGATCCTCAGCTCAATCCCCAACTACCTGCTCGGCATTATGCTGATCATCTGGCTCGGCGTGCAGTGGCGGCTGATTCCCGTCTCGCAGATGCGCGGCTCGCTTTCGCCCGGCGTGCAGCCGGGCTTCACCTTTATCTTCTTCTTCGACGCACTGCGCCACGCCGCCCTGCCCGTCCTCACCTACGTGCTCACCACCGTCGGCAGCTGGATGTTGACGATGAAGAGCAGCACGATCAGCGTATTAGAGGAGGATTACGTAACCGTGGCGCGCGCCAAGGGGCTAAAGGAAAGCCGCATCACCACGGCCTACGTGGGGCGCAACGCGGCGCTGCCGCTCTTTACGCTGCTGGCGATTTCGATTGGTTTTGTCGTCGGCGGCTCGGTGCTGATCGAGACGGTCTTTACCTACCAGGGCATCGGCTACATTCTGCTGCAAAGCGTCAACAAGCGCGACTACACCGTGATGCAGGGCGTCTTTCTGATCATCACGCTCGCGGTGATTTTCGCCAACTTCTTCGCCGACATTCTCTACAGCTGGCTCGACCCGCGCATCCGCATGGGGGAGTAAGCATCCAACTGCTTCTCGCCGGAACTCGAAGAAGATAGCGGACACGGATAAACACGGGCTATGCACACGGATTTCAATTAGATTCGGTGGAAAGCCCTTTCCGTTGACATTTGGGACCGTTGACATTTGGGAATTGGCCCTCACCCCCGGCCCCTCTCCCATCCTGGGAAAGGGGAGTTTCAAGCCCCTTTTCCCCACGCGTGGGGGAAGGGTTAGGGACGGGGGCGCTCCACACCACCCAAATTTGGGCCATCAGCGAAATGTCAACGGAACCTAACGCGACAACGAGACTTTAACGCGGGGACGCGGAGAAAATACCGTTGACGAACAACGCTTTGCGCCTCTGCGCCTCCGCGTTAATTTGCTCAATTTCTCGAAGTCTCGTTGTATTCCTAAGCGTAATTCTAAAAATCCGTCTTTATCCGCGTCATCCATATCCAGAAATCTAAAGGCTGAGCTGAGTCGTAACCTACCATGGACTTCGTCACCCAATCCTTCACCGCGCTAGGCAAAACGCTGCGCATCATGGCCTTCAACCGCGTCGGCTTCGCGGGCTTTTTGGTCGTGGTGGCCATGGTGCTGATTTCGTACGTGGGGCCGCACTTTATCGAGCTTGACCGCACGACCAAAGTGGATAAAATTTTCCAATCGCCGACCGCTGAATTCTGGTTTGGCACGGACCACCAGGGGCGCGACATCTTCTCGCAAATTATCCACGGCGGGCGCGACGTGATCGAGGTGGCGCTGATTGCGGGTGCGTTGAGCACGATTATCGCCGTTAGCTTTGGGACGCTGGCGGGCTTTCGCGGCGGCTGGATCGACGGCGTCGTCACCGCGATCACGGACATTTTCCTGACGATTCCGGGGCTGCCGCTGCTGCTGGTGCTGGCCTCGGTGATCAAGCTGGACGATATCTCGCTGCTGGGCGTGCTGCTGGGGCTGCTGGGCTGGCCCGCGCTGCTGCGCGCCGTGCGCTCGCAGGCCCTCTCGCTCAAAGAGCGCGACTTTGTCGAGGCCGCCCGCTCGCTCGATCTGGGCACGTGGCACATCGTCTTCCGCGAAATCGTGCCCAACATGATGACCTACATCATCGTCAGCTTCGCCCTGGCGATGACGGCGGCAATTTACCTCCAGGTGGCGCTGGTGCTCTTTGGCGTCGTGCCCTTCTCCGGCAGCAACTGGGGCGTGATGCTCAGCCTCGCCTACAGCCGCGGCGCCCACTTCAATCCACAGAGCATTTGGACGATCATGATGCCCGTGCTGGCGATTGTGCTGCTCCAGCTCGCCATCATCACCATGACGCGCTCGCTTGAGCTGATTTTCAACCCGCGCCTGCGCGCCGACGCGTAGGTCACCTTTGCCCCTCTATGTGGCAATCTTCGTCTTGCCCAAATGACCACCGAACTCGAAGCGAGGCTGGGTAAACGATCTACATCACCTTGCGGAGCAAAGGTGATCTACGGAATGCAACCATGACGCTCGACTGGCAAGTCAACTCTTCCACCAATACCAACGGCATCGCGCCCGCCCCGCTCAGCCTGCGCGATGTGCACATCGTCTACCGCTCGCGGCGCGGGCTGGTGCAGGCCGTGCGCGGCGTCGATCTCGACCTGCGCCCCGGCGAGAGCTTGGCCCTGATCGGCGAGAGCGGCTCCGGCAAGACGACGCTCGGTCTCGGCATCATGCGGCTGCTGGTCAAGTCGGCACAGATCAGCCGGGGCGAGATTATCTATCGGCGCGACGGCAGCGAAACCAACGTGCTGACCCTCTCGGACGGGGCGCTGCGCAAGTTTCGCTGGAGCGAGTGCAGTATGGTCTTCCAATCGGCGCTCAACGCCTTTAACCCTGTGCTGCGCGTGTGGGAGCAGATGCTGGACGCCGCCCAATCCCACGGCTGGCGCGACAGGGCGGCCGTGCGCCAGCACGCGCTGGAAATGCTGCGCTTTGTCCAGCTTGACGCCGAGCGCGTGATCGACAGCTACCCCCACGAATTGAGCGGGGGGATGCGCCAGCGCGTGCTGATCGCCCTCGCCCTGCTGCTCGATCCGCAGGTCATGATCCTTGATGAGCCGACCACCGCGCTCGACATCCTGACCCAGCGCACAATCATCGACCTGCTGCGGCGCATGAAGGAGGAGCAGGGGTTCACGATGATCTTTATTTCGCACGACTTGGCGATTGCCGCCGAGCTGGCCGACCGCGTGGCAACCATGTACGCGGGCAAGGTGATCGAGCTCGGCTCGGCGGAGGACATTTTTTACCGCCCGCGCCATCCATACACGCTTGGCCTAATCCGCGCCGTGCCCAAAGTCAGCGGCGGCTTCGAAGAATTGGCGTCGATCCCCGGCTCGCCGCCCGACCTGATCGACCTGCCCTCCGGCTGCAAATTCCACCCGCGCTGTGCCTTTGCCACGGACAAGTGTAGCCAAGAAGAGCCGCCGCTGGAAACCGTCGGGCCGGGTCACGAGGCGGCCTGCTGGCACTGGCAGCAGGTGGCGAACGAGCAGGTGGCGAGTCCGCTGCGGGACGCCAAGTGAACGAACTTTTTCGTGCCTTCCTGTCAAAGACAGTCAAACCGTAGGCCAGATAGTCTTGTCATTCCCGCGGAGGCGGGAATCCATTTGTTGGTCGCCTGGATTTCCACGTTCGCGAGCATGACAAAATTTGACGGCTCCTTGACCTGCGCGACCACAGAGCGTTTCTTGATAGACGTACCTACGACATAACCGACACCGATCCAACCCATGGCTCCACTGATCGAACTGCGCAACATTACCAAAAATTTTGGCAGCGGCGAGGCGGAAGTTACCGCCGTCGATTCGATTTCGCTGCACGTCGATCGCGGCGATATTCTCTGCCTCGTGGGCGAGAGCGGCTGCGGCAAGAGCACGACCGGGCGCATGGTCGCCGGGCTGCTGCCGCCGACGGCGGGCGAGGTGCTCTACGAGGGGAGAGACATCACCCAGATGAGCGCGGACGAATACCGCGACTATCGGCTCAACGTGCAGATCGTTCACCAGGACCCCTACGCCTCGCTCAATCCGACGCAGACCGTGCGCCAAATTGTGGTCACGCCGCTGCTGCGACACAAAAAGGCGCGCGGGCGACGTGCGGCTGAAGCGCGTGCCGTTGAGCTGCTGGAGATCGTCGACCTGACGCCTGCGCGCGATTTTCTGGACAAATTTCCCCACCAGCTCAGCGGCGGCCAACGCCAGCGCGTCTCCGTCGCCAGGGCGCTCACGGTCGAGCCGCGCTTTATCGTGGCGGATGAGGCCGTCTCGATGGTGGACGTCTCGATCCGCGTCAGCCTGCTCAACATGCTTTCGCGGCTGCAGAACGAGTTTGACGTTACCTTTCTCTTTATCACCCACGATCTGGCGCTGGCCAAGTATTTTGCCTGGCAGGGGCGCATCGCCGTCATGTATCTGGGCAGCATTGCGGAGGAAGGGCCAACGTCGCGCCTCATCACCGATGCGCGCCATCCGTATACGCAGGCGCTGCTAGCCGCCGTGCCCGAAGCCGATCCGGAAATTGCGCGCCGCAAGCGGCAAGTCGAGCTGCGCGGCGCGGAAATTCCTAGCCTGCTCAACCTGCCGACAGGCTGTTCCTTCCACCCGCGCTGTCCCTACTGCGTGCCCGGCCAGTGCGATGTTGATGTGCCGCCGCTGGAGGCGATTGCCGCGGGTGGGCACGTCGCCTGCCCGCCGCGCAAGGACGAGTCGGTGGAGTTGATTGTGGGGTAGGTGACCGTCACTGCCCACCGAAACGCAATCTGCCCACCAACGTCCGGGCAGTGATTGTCACCGGGATCAAAGTTATTTTATGCACCCCACCCTCGGCCAAGCTGGCTTTCGCATCGGCGCCTTCATCCTGCTTACCTCCGGCCTCCTGCTGCTGGTGCTCGACCGCGACACGGCGGAGTTTGTGCTGATGGCCTTTATGTTTGTGGTCGGCCTGCTGTTTACGGGATCGGTCGCGCTGTGGGTGAAGTGGAGCCAGCGGCGGCGCTGAGGTGTGGCGCGGAGAAGAAAAGTAACAGCCACTGTCCAACCGCGACGGGGCAAATTTTACAGCCTGGGACAGTGACGGTCACTTTGACTGTCAACGCTCGTTATCGACACGCTTTTCTGGCCTGCCAAGAGAGTCACCGCGCGGCCAAGCCAGTCAAGGTGACGGTCACGGCCCAAGAAGCGGCACACAAATCGACCAACGTCTGGGCCGTGACCGTCACTTTTCCAAAATCATCAGCTTAACCAATACCAGTTCAACTCAACCAACCCAACTTTTTCATTCTTTCAAAGGAGCAACCCCATGAACAAACGCATCTGGTTAGCCGTCCTGCTTGTGCTGACGATGGCCGTGGCCGCCTGTGCCGCGCCCGCCGTTACACCCGCCGAAGAAGGCGCGGCAACGGACAGCAGCGAAGTCGCCGCGGGCGAGGCGGAATTCCGCGGCATTTGGCCCTATGTTGTGCCGCCCGCTGGCCACTTCAACACCTTTGTCAGCACCAACCGCATTGAGCTCGGTATCTACCACCACCTGATGGAGCCGCCCTTGTTCTTCTACCTCTGGGCCGAGGACGATTGGATGCCCGTGGCTGGCGAATCCTGGGAGTGGGCGGACGACACCACCGTGCGCGTGACGCTGCCGCAGGGGGCCGTTTGGAGCGACGGTAGCGACTACACCGCACAGGACGTGGTCGACACCTTCTACATCCAGCGCTTACAGGGCATCACCGTCTGGGAATTCCTGGAGGACGTGGTCGCCGTCGACGATCACACCGTTGACTTTCTGCTCAGCGAGCCCTCCAACACCGTGCTGCGCCGCATCTTCCGCGAGACGAATATTCGTGCGTCGTCCGTCTACGGTGAAATTGCCAGCCAGGTGGCCGATCTGGTCGCTAGCGGGGCCGACAGCGAATCCGCCGAGTGGCAGACGCTGCTGCAAACGCTCAACGAATTCCGCCCCGACGGCATTGTCTCGCTGGGGCCGTATGTGATGGACGTGGACAGCATCACCGAATCGCAGATCACGCTGCCCAAGAACGAGACTTCCTTCCTGGCCGACCGCACGAACTTTGATCGGCTGCTGATCTTCAACGGCGAAACACCCGACGCCACGCCGCTCATGCTCTCCAAGGAAGCGGACTACGCCACTCACGGCTTCCCGCCCGCCACCGACCAGCAGTTCCAGACCGAGGACATTCGCGTGATTCGCGGCCCCAACTACAACGGGCCAGCGCTCTACTTCAACCACGACATCTACCCCTTTAACGTGCCCGAATTCCGCCAGGCCGTCGCCTACGCCATCGACCGCGCCGAGAACGGCGTTGTCTCCATGTCCGAATCGGGCGTGGCCATGCAGAATATCACCGGCTTTTCGGACAATTTGACCTCGCTGTGGCTGACGGACGAGACGCTGAGCGAGCTCAACGCCTACGAATTTAACCGAGACCAAGCGACGACGATGCTGGAAGATTTGGGCTTTACCAAGGGCGATGACAGCATCTGGATCGACGACCAGGGCAACCGTCTCAGCTTCGAGCTAACCGCGCCCTCGGAGTTTGCGGACTGGTCCGCCGCCGCCGAAAATCTGGCGCAGCAGCTCACCGATTTCGGCATCGAGACGACCTTCCGCGGCGTGACCTTTAGCGAGCACCCGGCGCTCGTGCGCCAAGGCAATTTCGAGTTGGCGATTCGGGACTGGGGCGCGGGCAATCCGCATCCGCACTTTGCCTACGATGTCGACTTCAACACCTACAACTACAGCGGTGGCGACGTGGATGTCACCGATGCGGGCCCCGGCATGAACTTCCCGCTGGAGCAGGACGGCATGGACATTGGGGAGATGATCATCGACAGCGGCCAGGGCTCCGACCGCGAGGCGCAGGCCGCGTTGATCAACGAACTGGCGCTGCTCTACAACGAGCAGTTGCCGCAGATTCCGCTCTGGGAGCGTTACGGTAACAACCCGGCGGTCGAGGGCTTGCGCGTCACCGGCTGGCCCGCCGACGGCGATGACGTCTACCTCAACGGCACATACGCCGACCCCTTCTCGATTGTGCTGATGCTGCGCGGGGAGCTGGCGCCCGTGCAGTAGCCGAGCGTAGAATGTCGGTGAGATCACGGGTTTGACGAACAGGGTCAGCGCGACGGCGCTGGCCCTGTTTTTCTGACAATTGGCGTTGTGTGCGACAATTCCCCATCTAAAGTAAAGTCAAGATGGGAACAAGAATTCCGGCTAGGCCCAAGTAGACGAGAAAAACCGGCGTTTCACCTTCCCCCATCCTGGGGGAGGAGCCACGACTGGACAAACGACGGATCGGCTCCCTCCCCATGATGGGGAGGGCTGGGGTGGGGTCAAGCGCTTGGCTGTGCAGAAGGGACGGTGCAAACTCCCGCTCTCAATCTGACCTCACTTTAACTCAATTTCTAGGAAGCGAAAATCACTTTGCGGTTTCTTTTGCGGCTGGTGCTCTGGCTGGTGGCGGGGGCGGGGGCGCTGCTGTTGCTGCTCGTCGGCTCCATTCTGTTTGACGATCTGATCGACGGCGGGCGCGTTGGCGAGCTAACGAACTCGATCATCTTTAGTAGCGATGACGGCGAGCCGGTAAGCGTCTACATCGCCCGCCCCGAAGGCGACGGCCCACATCCCGCCGTCATCATGATCCACGATTTTCGCGGCATGTCCGAAGATGTCAACAGCAAGGCCGATCTGCTGGCGGCGGAAGGTTACGTCGTGGTCGCGCCGGACACCTACCGCGGGGCGGTGAGCCGCTGGTTTCCGCGCTCGCTCTACCTCACCATCACCACGCCGACCGAGCGCGTGAACGAGGATTTGGACGTTGTTTTCAACTGGCTGGCCGGGCAGACCGATTTTGATGTCGATCGCGATCGCATTGCCGTGCAGGGCTTTTGCTACGGCGGCGGCAAGGCGCTGCGCTACAGCCTCACCAATCCCGGCCTCGCCGCGACCGCCGTCTTCTACGGCTCGCTGATCGACGATCCCGCCGTGCTGGAGGCGCTGACAGCGCCCGTGCTCGGCATCTTTGGCGAGGAGGACACGATGCCCTCGCCGGAGGAAGTCGCCACATTTGAGAATGCACTGGCCGCTGCTGACGTACCCAACCAAGTGACTCTCTACCCCAACGAAGGGCACGGCTTTGTCGAGAACGCGCAGACAATTCAGACCGACCCGGAGCAGGGCGCGGCCTGGGCCGAATTCGTGGCCTTCCTCGATGAGACGCTGCGCTAGCGTTCGCCATGACCAATTACCGGCTGCTCATCATCATCAATGCGCTCTTCTACGCGAGCCTCGGCCTCACCTCGCCGCTGCTCACGCTCTATCTTGAGTGGCTGGGCGCGAGCTATGGACGCATCTCGCTGATTTTAACGAGCAGCGTGGCGATTGTGCTGCTGGCCAACCACGCGTGGGGTCGCCTGTCCGACCGCTTCGGGCGGCGCAAGCCCTTCTTTGTGGCGGGGCTGCTGCTGCTGGTAATGGCCCAGCTTTTGTTGAGCGGGGCGAGCGATTCCAGCTGGGCCTGGCTCGTGCGCACCCTGGAGGCGCTGGGCATCGCCGCCTTTCAAACGCTGGGGCTGACGCTGATCGGCGACGCCCTGGCGCGTCAAGAAGCGGCGACCCACGTTGGCGCGGGAGCAACCACCAAAAGCGGGCGACGCATGGGGCTCTTTCGCGGGGTCGGCTCGCTGGCCTTTGCCGGGGCCGCGCTGGGGGGTGGCCGCCTCGCCGATGCGATCTCGCTGCGGGCGGTCTTTCTCGCCAGCGCTGGCGTCAACGCGCTGGCGGCTGGGGTGGCGCTGGGGCTGCGCGAGCGGCGAGAGCCCACGACTGGGCAGCGGGTCGCCTCCCCGGCCGCAATTCCGCTTGCAGCACGCAAGCGCGCGCGCCAGCTGCCCGTGCTCTTTACGGCGGGCGTGGTGCTGTGGATGGCGGGCCACACGGCATCGGCCTCGATGTGGCCCAACTTTATGGGCACGCTTGGCTACAGCAACACGGCCATCAGCAGCCTCTGGGCCGTGGCGGCGCTCGTCGAAATGCCGACGATGGTCGGCGCGGGCGTGCTCTCGGATGTGATTGGTCGTCCCGCGCTGCTGGCCGCGGGCGGCGCGACCTGGTCGCTGGTGATGCTGGGCTATTTGACGGTGGCGCAGCTTTTCCCCGCGCTGCTCGGCGTGCAGATCGTGCGCGGCGTCAGCTACGGCAGCTACACCGCCACCGCGATGACCTTTACCGCCGAGCAGGGCGACGGCTCCAGCCGCGGGCGCACCAGCAGCGAGTTCTTCGTCGCCAGCAGCGGCGGTCAGCTCGTCGGCATGTTGATGGGCGGCACGCTCGTCCAGTGGTTGGGCTTTGGCCCGCTCTTTGCGCTGTGTGCGCTGCTGGCCGCGGCCAGCGCCGTCTGCTTTCTCGCCATGCGGACGCGGGCGGCGAAGCCGGTTGCGTCCGCGGCGTGATGCGTGATGCGTGATGCGTGATGCGTGATGCGTGATGCGTGATGCGTGATGCGTGATGCGTGAACTGTAATTTTCGCTGGTTGGTGATCAAAAACCACGGCTCATTGCCGACAAACCCTCACGCATCAAATACTTACCTCTCATTTCTATTAAACATTTTTTCTTTACCACACCTGTAAGGAGCCCCATGAAGCGAGTAGGCATTTTGGGCGCGGGCGCAATTGCGCGGCTGCACGCCGTGGGCTGGCAGGCGCTGCCGGTCGACCTGGTCGGCTACTTTGATTTAGATCGGGGGGCAGCCGAGCACTTCCAGCAGGAGTTTGGCGGCACGGTCTTCAACACGCTGGACGCCTTCTTCGACGCCGTCGACATTGTCGACATCTGTACGCCCGCCCACGCGCACCGCGCGAACGTGCTGGCGGCGGCGGCGGCGGGCAAGGCCATCGCCTGCGAAAAGCCGCTGGCCCGCCACGTGGCCGATTGCGAAGCGATTGTCGACGCCGTGGCGCAGGCGGGCGTGCCGCTCTTCGTTGCCCACGTGGTGCGCTTTTTCCCGCAGTATGCGCGCGCCAAGGCGGTGATCGAGAGCGGCCAGATTGGCGACGCGCGCATGATCCGCACGATTCGCGCGGGCAGCTTTCCACGCAGCTTCCCCAACGCCGCTTACTACAGCAACTTCGCCCTCAGCGGCGGTGCGATTCTGGATGTGGCCATCCACGACATCGACTTTCAGCGCTGGTGCTGTGGCGAGGTGGAGCGCGTCTTTGCCCACGGGCGTGCCTTTGCGGGCGACCTGCGCCGCGACCACGCGCTGATCACGCTGCGCTTCACCAACGGCGCCATCGGCCACATCGAAACCGGCTGGGCGCACCCGCCGGGCCACTGGCGCAACCGCATCGAAATTGCGGGCACGGCGGGGCTCGTCGAGTGGGATACGATGGATCGCTCGGCGATCACGCTGCTGCAGACGGAAACGGGGGAGCCGCCGTTTGTGGCGCAGGCGTTCAGCCCCACCGCGCCGGTCGACAACCCTTACTACGCGGAGCTGGCCCACTTTTTGCACTGCCTGGAAAACGGTGAGCCGCTGCGCGTGTCGCCGCACGACGCGCTAATGGCCGTCAAGGTCTCGCTGGCCGCGATTGAATCCGTACGCACGGGCCAGCCCGTTACCATCGCCGATTTTGTCGAAAATGTCGAGGAGGTGGCCGCATGACTCACACACGAATCGGTCTACTCAGCTTTGCCCACGGCCACGCTGACAGCTACGCGGCTGCCTTGCACGAGATGCCCAACGTTGAGATTGTTGGCCTTTACGATGGCGACGCCTCGCGCGCCAAGGAGAAAGCCGCGCAGTTCAGCACCGTCGCCTTTGGGTCAACCGGTGCCCTGCTCGACGAAGAGTTGGACGGCGTCATCATCTGTTCGGAAAATGCCAACCATCGCGCGCTGGTCGAGGCAGCGGCGGGGCGCGTGGACGCAATTCTATGCGAAAAGCCGATTGCCAGCACCCTCGACGACGGTCGGGCGATGATCGACGCTTGCGCCGCGGCGGGCACGAAGCTGCAAATTGCCTTCCCCGTGCGCTTTGCCCCCACCGTGCAGCAGCTCAAAGCCCTGCTCGACGAAGAGGCGCTGGGGCAGGTCTACGCCGCCAAATGCACCAACCACGGCTCGATGCCCGGCAGTTGGTTCGTCGACCGCGAGCTGGCGGGCGGCGGCGCGGTGATCGACCACACCGTCCACGTGATCGACCTGCTGCGCTGGTTCTGGCAGACCGAAGTCACCGAAGTGTATGCCGAGGTCGGCGAGTCGCTGCTGCACCCCGATCTTGGCATCGACGACGCCGGGCTGCTCTCTTTCCAGCTCGCCAACGGCGTCTACGGCACGCTCGACACGAGCTGGTCGCGCCCCAAAAGCTACCCCACGTGGGGCGACGTCAAGCTGGAATTGGTTGGCGAGCGGGGGGCGGTCTGGGTAGATGCCTTTGCACAGCAGCTCGCTGTCTATGCGAATGGGGCGGAGAAGGCGCAGTGGCTCAACTGGGGCAGCAACATGGATGCGGCGCTAATCGCCGACTTTGTCGAGATGATCGATCAAGATCGCGCGCCCTCGATCACGGGCGAGGACGGGCTGCGCGCGCTGGAGGTGGCGCTGGCGGCGTATGAGTCGGCGCGAACGGGGCGGGCCGTGTCGCTGCGGTAGCGCAGGTGAGATATAGCTGTCAACATTTGGAATTGCTAAATTGTCCTACAAAGGAGCTTCGATGAACGACCAAACCAACGGTCAGTACGCCCAGCCACCCCGCCGCGACGACGCGACGCTCAACCGCGCCGCCCGCCGGCAGCAGGCCACGCAGGACGAACTGCTGCTCACCCCCTCGCGCGCGCCCTCGCGCAGCCTGCTCGACGGCGACCCGTGGCGCGTCCTGCGCATCCAGG
Source organism: Caldilineaceae bacterium (assembly GCA_965213535.1). Taxonomy (GTDB): domain Bacteria; phylum Chloroflexota; class Anaerolineae; order Caldilineales; family Caldilineaceae; genus JBCCFC01. The sequence goes on along the minus strand of OZ243888.1, from coordinate 1,149,507 downwards.
GCGAATTTGTCGAGGGCTTTGACACGCTGGCCGATCTCGGCCCCGCCGTCACCCTCTTTGGCTCGGCGCGCACCAAGCCGGGCTCGCCCATATACGAGGCCGCGGTCGAGACGGCGCGGCTGCTGGCTCAAGCCGGGCTGGCCGTGATTACCGGCGGCGGGCCGGGCATCATGGAAGCGGGCAACAAGGGGGCGCAGCAGGGCGAGGGCGTGTCGGTAGGGCTGGGGATCGAGCTGCCCTTTGAGCAGGGCGTCAACGCCTACGTGGACGTGCCGATCAACTTCCACTACTTTTTTGCACGCAAGACGATGTTCGTCAAGTACGCCCAAGCCTTTGTGATTTTCCCCGGCGGCTTTGGCACGATGGACGAACTCTTCGAGTCGCTGACGTTGATTCAGACGGGCAAAATCCACAACTTCCCCATTGTCCTCTACGGCAGCGACTTTTGGAGCGGCCTGCTCGGCTGGCTGCGCGACACCATGCTCGCCGCTGGCAACATCTCCGCTGCCGACCTCGACCTCATGGTCATCGCCGATTCACCGGAGCAGACGCGCGACCTCGTCGTTGACGGCATGATCGACGGAGGCTGGTGTCAGCGCAAGGAAGAGGCCGCGCGCGAAGTCACGCGCGAGGTGTACAAACCGTAACCCGAAGCGCTGCTTCGCGCTTACTGCCCGATGGAAATCACCTTGAACACAAATCAAAATACCCTAGAAGAGTACAACAACCCAGCGGCATACGATGCGGAAAATCGCTGGGGCGACGGCGATGATTTCTACCTCACGCTTGCCCTGGACGTTGGTGGCCCAGTGCTTGATGTCGCCTGCGGCACTGGGAGCTTGGCCCGCGCCATTGCAAACGAGGGGTTGAACGTCACGGGTGTCGATATTGTGGGGGGAATGCTTGAGCGGGCACGGCAGTTGACGGGCGAGGAAGCCGTTGAGTGGGTGCTTTCCGATTGCCGAACGATGGCGCTGGGCAAGCAATTCCGGCTGGCCATCATGAGCGGTCACGCCTTCCAACATCTGCTGACGGATGCGGACCAACAGACCTTCTTGGCAACTGTCAATCGGCATCTCGAAAACGACGGCATCTTTGCCTTTGAAACGCGGAATCTCGCCGCAAAGAACTACGGTGATTCCGAAGATTACCGCTACTGGCATTCGTTTCAAGACGAGCGTGGCCGGTGGACGGAGACGTTAACCGCCTCCCAATTCGATGCGAATTCGATGATTGATATGGTGAGAATCAAGCGCGTTGTGCAGGCCACTGGCGAAGCACATTTTTCGGAGACGCACCTGCGCTACAACCAACTCGATCAGCTAAACCAGCTTCTACACGCAAGCGGATTCGAGGTGCTGTCGCAGTACGGCGACTGGTCAAAAGTACCCGTTAGCACCGAACAGCCGGAAATCATCTCAATTTGCCGGAAGGTTGCTGGCTGAGTGCTCGCACCGGTCCATAGTGCGGTCGACATCAATGAATACTACGGGGATATTTCTGAAATGAGTGAGGAATTCTTGACCAACGCTAAGCGGGTCGACTTCCCGCCCAAGGAACCGGTTACCCTTGAATTGACGCCGCACGCGGCGGCTTACGTGCGCCATCGCGGGCCCGGTTTTCGTTCGCAGTTAAGCGCGATCTTGGAGGCGCATATTGCCGAGGTCGAGGGGAGTGAGAGGCGGTTGTAGTAGGCGCGATGCGTAAAAGTTCAATGATTCTGTGTTGCGGTATTACGCCACGGATGGAGAGGGAAAGAGAGGAATTTCTAGTGAGAAAGCGAAGAGCTCATCGCCTACTCCACGAGGATCAGGCTCTCGGCCAGGGCCTTGACCTCGCGGATGAAGTGATCGGGGTCGGGCGGGGTGGTCCAGCGCACGGCTTCCCAATCGGCGCGGGTAACGGTGAAGAGGCGGCGGGCGAGCGCGGGCGGGTAGAGACCCGCCGCCTTGCTGCGCGCCCCGGTGATGGCCTCCTTGATGGAGAGCCCCATCTTGCCCGTCAGCATCCAGACGTCGGCCACATCTTTGGGTTCATCGCGACCCAGCAGGGCCGTAAGCTTGTTTGCGAGAATATTCTCGGGGCTATTCAGCCGACCTAAAACAGGATGTTGCTGAATCTCGCCGATGTGTGAAGGCACATCGTTGACGCACTCAATTTTGAGCGTTACGTTCTCCCGTGTGACAAAGATTCGCACAAAGTATTGCTGGCGTAGAGCAACGGTGGTTTCCCACATACTGTTCGCCTCCAGCGCTGTGACAAATTGTTCACACCAGATGGCAAAGCGCTGATCGAGATTGGCAAAGAGATCCAGATCATCTGAAAAACGATGGTGGAGATAGCCGCGCGCGAGGGCCGTTTCCCCTGTCAGATAGAGACCCATATTCGTCTGGTTCAATACCGCCAGCACGCGATCTTGAAGTGGATAAAGCAGCCTATAAAAAATTCGCTATCGTTTGCTGCTGAGGGCGGTTCGTTCATGGCGAAGTAGCTCAGGATGGTGGGTTTGGGTCCATTCTACCACAAAGTCGAGCGCCTCTTGCTGATCGTGTGCCCGCAGCCGCTCCCGCCAGCGCGGCCACCCCTCCACGAGGCCGCCGTAGCCAAGCAGCCGGATCATCTCCTCGTAGGGCGCGTATTCGATTAAGCGCACGGCCGCCCAATCGCGGTCGAGCCGACCAAGGCGGAACGTGCCGTCCAGCATGGCCTGAAATTGCGCCCACGTAATGTTGTAGTCCCACACCCAGGGCGGGCGCTGCTGGGGCTCGGTTGGGGTCAGCTGAGTCTTGTTCATGGCGCTATGGTAGGCGAGACTAGTCGATTTTGGAAACGCTTTCTGTCTGCTCCGTTGGCGTTCGTCGTGGCAAACGACTTCTCTGGGTTGGCCCTTCACCGCTCGACAAGCTCTGTTTCGACAGCAGCTCCTCGGTCACGGCTTGGGTCGCTCAATACTGTTCGTCATCGGCGATGGGACGAGGTGTAAACGTTTGCATTAGCTGCGCATAGGTTGGGTTAGTACCAGTGGTCATTTTTTCCAATCTTCCTCACTGTTGAGTCTCACTAAGGGTCTGTCCAGAAATAAAGTATTCGAGTATGGCTAAAGGACAGGGTTTGGATGAATGGTGTAGTTCCACTCGCCATGCCATTTGTCGGGCGCTAGATTGACGGTAGAAAGCTGCTGGTCAGAGACTCGACGCTTAGTTGGATAATGGCGTTCATCCAGTCGGCTATGGACTAGGGTGATTTCACCATGGGGGTGATCTTACACAAGCGTGGCGAAAAAGCGCCCATTTCACTTGATTCTGTCCAAACTTTGGAAGTCTAAAAGTTGGAATGGCGCTTTCTGCTGTTTTTGACGGGATAATGTACCCACTTAATGTAAGATTGATCCGATGGTGAAATCACCCTAGCTATGGACTTGCAGCCCTTTACTGGTCTTGGTGGCGGAGATGAGTTCAACAATGACCTGATGAGTAATCAGCGGTTTACCGCGCCAGTTTTGAGTAATAAAGGAAAAGAGGCGATGCTCAATCTGGTTCCACTTGCTCGTGCCTGGTGGTAGATGACAAACGGAGATGGATAGGTCAAGCGCGTTGGCGAGTTCTTGGAGTTCGACTTTCCAAAGACGCGTCCGATAGCCGTTGCTCCCGCCGCCATCCGCTGTGACCAGCAGCGAGGTCGCTCGGGGATAGAGTCGTCGGCCCAGCTCCTCATACCAGGTACGGATGGTGGCGACAGCAAATTCAGCCGTATCGTGGCTGATGCCGACACTGACCCAGGCTTCATTTTCGGCTAAATCGTAGACGCCATAGGGAATGGCTTTCCCCTCGCTTTGGGAGGGAAAATCATGGGCGTTGACCCATTCAGGGTCCCCTTGAGGACGCAGCTCGCGGCCACTATTTTTGAAAGAACCAACCAGCTCTTTCTTCTTGGTATCGACAGAGATAGCCGGTTCGCCAGCAGCGAGTTGCTGACGGACTTGTTCGTTGATATGCTCAAACTGAGCATTGCGGTCCGGATGTTGAGTCCCTTCTTGTTTCTTGTGATTGCCTTGGAGGCTATAGCCCAGCTTTTGTAAAAGCTTAGCAAGAGTGTGCTTGCTCACCCGATACCCTTGCTCCTCCAGAGCTTGCACTAGATTCCGTTGGCTGCGGGCCGTCCAGAGCAAGGGTGATTCCGGGTCGCCCCGTGTGGTGGACTCGACCAACTTCTGGAGCAGAGGAAGCAGCGCTGGATATGTTTCTGTCGCCTGTTTTCGACCACCGCCCGCTTGTCGACTGCGCTGGGGAGGCAAGCCCGGTTGCTCTCCCGCTTCAATCGCCTGGCACTCATCGCGTCCGCGGCGGACTGTCTTTCTCGACAAACCTGTCGCTCGACTGACTGCTTCGACACCGCCGTACCCGAAGGCGTGTGCTTCACTGCCGGCGAACAAGCGTCGGCTCCGTTCGGTCAGGGTGCCGCGGAGACTTTCGTAGCGGGTGCGGATTTCTGCCTCAGCTTTTTTCCGCGCTTCTTTGCTTTTGGTCGCTGTCATCTGATTCATTCTCTCCTTGCCAGAGAGCTTATCATCTCATCTCTGCTTTCGCTAAACTTAGGTAGGTTATTTCTGGACAGACCCTAATACTACAACGAGACTTTGGGGACGGGAAAAAGTTTGCGCAATTTTGCTTTGCGATGAGCGAGATAAGCCTCCTGATTGCGACGTTGCCGATAGGTTACAATATCAAGGGCGAGTTGGGCATCGAGTTCAGGTTTGGGCAAGACGGATTGCAGTAAAAGAACAGTTTGTGGCAAGGTGAGGGCAGGCGCTTTCTCTCTGAGGCGAAGTTTGAGTCGAACGAGAAAGAAGTGAGCGAGGATGACGAGTGTCATGTGATGATGCCATCCGCTCCAGGAACGGACTTGATAGTCGCCCATACCGAGTTCTTGCTTGCTCTCTTCAAAACAGCTTTCAACGGGCCATCGCATTCCACTTAACCAGGCAAAGGTCTGAATGGTGGTTTCAAGTGGCGCGTTGGAGAGATAATAGTTGATCTCACCCGTAGTGCGATGGCGGCGCAAGATAAGCCAGACATCCGGACCAGGGAGGGCTTGGCGCACGGCAACGACTCGTAGACAAGCAAAGTCAGCAATGAGAGGGCCTTTGCTGCCTTCTTTAATCGTCAGTTGTTGCCAGCCATCGGCGGGAAGCGACTGTGCCACTTGCGCAACGGTTAGCGCCTCAGCTTCGCCTTTGACGAGGCGCTGACGCGTCGGTGGTCGCCCTTTGCCTGACCAGTCAGGCACGGCAGTGGCTGGGCGGCTCACCCAGACGCGCGTATCAAAATCGACTTCGGCAAAATAGGAAACGAATTGACCAACGCTATCCAAAAAGTGGGTATCCCGACCGAAGGCGGCATCACAGGTGAGCCAACGAAAGGATAAGCTGTCTGCTTCATGGACAGCTTGAAGCATCTCGGCCGCTAACTGTGGCTTGGTCTGAAAAGTGGTGCCCGTTGGCACACCACACTTCTGGCGCCGTTCGGCATAGGCTTCGTCCTCTACCCATTCTTTTGGTAGATAGAGACGACGATTGAGCAGGGTATACCCTTTGACGCTGGCATAGCTGAGAAAGACACCCGCCTGGCAGTTGGCCACTTTGCCTAACTGACCACACATCTGCCGTTTCACGCCGACCGACTCTTCGCCCTGTTTGGGAAAGTCACTGCCGTCTATGATGAGAACACCATTCTCTTCGCCTAGATCTTTGTCGACTTCCCGCCAGTGCTGCTGTAGGATAGCTTCATCCGACCACGCACCTTTGCTGAGAAACTGTTGACCTGACCGTACGGCATTTGGATTATCGCCTTCAAAATGTAAAACCATGGATTCGACCGATTTGTTCTCTATATCGGATAGCAGCCCTTTTAAATATTTCTCGCTTTCTTCTCGCTGTTCTCTGCGTCTGAATAGTGGGCTGTACTTTGCGTGATACGCTTCTAACTCTGGTAGAAGCTCTGCCTCGATTTCTGCGACCGTTAACTCTAGCCTGGGTGCTGTGGCGATGACTTGGCTCATTGGAATTCCCCCTTACGGAAAATTCTCCACCCTCGCCTCCCTTTCTCAAAGTCTCGTTGTAGTATTAAGTCGAGTACAGAATCAGTCTCATAAAGTCGTGCCGCTTTTTCGAGCTACAATTCTTCCTGAATTTCCGCGTTGGAAAACTAGGGAGAAGAAATGGTCACCACAACAATCGAAGAACGGCTCGACATGCACGAGTCGAGCGAGCGGGGCGAAGCGGTCTGGCGCATCAGACGTCGAACGGGCTGGCAAGGCAGAACGATTCGCAAGTGGCGGCAACGTGGTCGTCAAGCAGGTCGGGCGGGCCTCGTCTCACAGATGGGTCGTCCAGCAAAGGGTGCGTTGAGTGGCTTTGCCCCGGAAATCGGGGAGACGCTTCGTCGCTGGCGGCAAGCGAATCCCGGCTGGGGCGCAACCACCTTGCTCGCTGAATTAGAATTGCACCCTGCTTTTGCCGAGCGCGTGCTGCCCAGTCGCGCCACAATTAGCCGCTTTCTCAGCGAAGAGGGACTAATTGCCGCCAAAGAGCCAGTCGTTGCGCTGCCTGCGAGTGAGCGCAAGCAAGCGGGTCTCGCACACGCCGTCTGGGAAATGGATGCTCGCGGCTACGAACGGATTCCCGATGTCGGCTTTGTCACGCTGATTCATCTGAATGACCGCGTTTCCCGTGCGCGTCTGCTGAGTTATCCTTGCTGTCTGGGTCAGCATCGCGTGCAGCGCCATGCCAAAACGGAAGATTACCAAGCCGCCCTGCGCACGGCGTTTAGGCAGTGGGGGCTGCCACAAGCCTTGCAAGTTGACCACGAAAGCGTCTTTTACGAGAATCGCAGTCGTTCGCCCTTTCCGTCGCGCTTTCACCTTTGGTTGGTGGCTTTGGGCATTTCGTTGACCTTTATCCGCGTCGGCCAACCCAAAGACCAGGCCATGACCGAACGCAGTCATCAACTTTGGCACAGGCAAGTGATTCAGGGTCACACCTTTGACAATTGGCAAGCGCTCTACGACGCCCTGCAAACGCGTCGTACCTTGCTCAATCAGCATTTGCCCTGTCGTTCTTTGGCGGATCAGCCCCCGCTTGTCGCTTATCCGCAGGCCGTTCATTCAGCTCGCGCTTATCGACTGCAAGATGAACCGGAGAGGCTGGACTTACAACTTTAGTTTCCGGTAAAAGTTGAGAGAGGTAGAGGCAGAAATGACAAACGGCGGTGAATAGTTCATCCTAAGGGTGCCTAAGCCGAAAGGGGAGAACTATGTCAGCCGCCGTCGAGACAACTATAGCAGCGTTGGTCTTTATCGTCCAAGTTGTGCCAATTGGGACAAATGTCAGCGTGGTCCACATTTTGTGGGTCATGGTAAACGGCTCTTTTTTGGAGAGTCGAGGGGCAATTCACCCGGCCTTGGCAAGCAATGGGTTGAGCGATGCAGAGGTGAGACGAAGCTGGGCCGCCCTGCGCTATGGGTCGTGGTCGATAGCTGATTTGCTCGACTGCTGGCACATACAGATTGGCAGGATGAACGAATGGGAAGCGAGTCGGTACGGCGGGTATCGAGTCAAAAGCGTAGATTTGACCGCATTCTGGCGGCCCCATCTGCAAGGGGAAGTCAACAAGCACTATGCGGCGATTGCGAATCGCGCCTTACCAGCGATGGTCTTTGGCATCGTTGTACTCTCCGGCGAAATCAAAGGCAAGCGCGTGCCGCGACTTGAGCAGATTGTGCGTTGCGAAGCGAAGGCAGGGGAAGCAACCTCTCAGGTGAGCGTCCTGCAGGAAGCAGCCAAGTCATCTCGTCTCGATGAAGTGGTGGTGCTGGATGCAGGCTTCAGCCTCGCTGACATAGCTGAGGCCAAACTTGAGCAGTTCGTATTGCGCCAAGCAAGTAACTGCACGGCGCGCAAAAATCGCTTGCCGCCCTACAAAGGCCGAGGCAGACGGCCTGAATATGGCGAACGGATTCGTCCATTGGCGCGCAGGCGTGGCAACAAGCAGATTGCCGCCACGCCTGCCGAGCAGCGTGGCGAATTTGTCGAGCAAGGACGCACAATTTGCTACGAATCCTGGCACAATCTGGTTGCCGCAAAGAGCAAGGTCGACCCAGGCAATTCAATCTTTGCCCTTTTTGTCTTTCATGACCCGCACTATAAGAAACCAATGATTTTAGCCACTGACCTCTCGCTTGATGCGCAGACACTCTACCGCATCTACCGCGACCGCTGGTCAGTCGAACATCCGCCGTTGGCAGCCAAGCAGATGATTGGGCTGCACCGCCAATTTGTCTCTGCGCATGACTCTTGCTTTCGGTTGCCCGAACTCGCCTTGCTGGCGGGGAATGTCCTCACCCATTGTGCGGCCATTCTTCCGCCTGTCCCCACTGGCTTTTGGGACCGCTCCCCACAAGCCACGCCCGGTCGTTTGCGACGCTTGCTCGGTCAAGCTGTTTTTCCAAACTTAGTCGAGTTTGACCCGCAACTTCGTAAAAAGAACTCGCTTTCTGACCATCTACCCAAGGGCGTTGACGCTCACCGTCGCCAGACCCCTTAAAACCAGCACCTTTTTACCGGAAACTAAAGTACAACGTGTTTCTGCTTATCTCGCGCAAGGCCGTTAGTTCCGCCGCGTTAGTGACAATGGCACCGTCTCGCTTGGCGGTCATGTCTACTATATAGGGAGTCGCTGGCGTCATCATCAGGCGGAAATCACCTTTGACGCGGAGACTCATCAATTTCTCTGTGCCGATGAGTCGGGAAACACTATTAAGGCCGTTGCCATCAAAGGCATGGCGAAAGAAATCTTGATGGGCGACCTATCCGATTTCTCCCGTCTTCCCCCTTTTCAGCTCGATCTCCCCTTTTCCTGGGAGCAACAACAAGTGGCACGACTTTTTGAGACGATTTCTTGACACGACTTAGTGAGACTCAACATCACTGAAATCTACGTACATTAAGAATGCAAATGTTAATTCACCTATCTATTTAACTTTCATACAACACTTTTTATACTTCAAACCTGAGCCACATAAACATGGCTCGTTTCGCCCTATTTTGGGATTTTTTTGTTGGTTAATGCTTCTGCCAGGCCGAAGTAGTTCGACATCAGAAAGTATCTTTTCTCGTTTTGAAATCTCTTTGGCCAGTCTCCTGTTCTCTTCGCTAAGTTTAGGTATATCGAATACCATTATGTCTTCTGATAGACTTTGTTTCGGTTCCATTCCAATAACTGCAATATATCGTGCTTTTGGATGCCTATATTTGCACACAATACCGTACATACGAAGATATGCTACTCGTGCTTCGCGGTAAGTCTCATAGTCTTCTCCTATATTTCGAGGGATCAAAACCAAGACAAATATAGTATCTGGATATGTAGGCGAGATGCATATCCTCGAAGTTCGTCGATAAGCAAATGCATTTCTAATCTTGTCCGCAAAACTCACAGATAGATGGAAGCGTGCGTGTCTACCTTCTGCCGCTAAAACTCGGACGGCTTTTTCATGGGTAGCTATGTTTTCATCCCGCCAAAGCCCAACCGTACCTTCTAGTATAGGCTGAGAAAAATTTTCTATTAAACTGTCCCAGAGATAGCTCGGCTTCAAGTATTCTTTTGTTTGTAAATACTCAAATGATTGTGAATAATGCTCCCACAAACCTTCGCCAATACCTATATATAACGGGGCTTTATCTTCAAATTCTAGTTCAGGTAAATTTAACGATGGTTCTTGTTGACTCTCATAACTAGCAAGATAGTATGCTAGTAAATCTTCTTCTCCAGCAGCAGAGTGCAGTTCATTATCTAGCAATGCAAACTCTTTTGCTTGAAGATACCTAACAAAATCATAGACTGTATCCAGCTCTTGAAATATTAAATCAAGAGTACGCTCATCGAAAACATGCACAAACCCTTTGCTTGGATCAATATTTCCAACTGTAAACGGGTGCTTATAATGCTGCTCTCCAAATATGCCTGGTTGGATAAAAAATGAGCCACTACTTCCTTTTGAAAAGTATTCAGCGGCGCGTCTATATGAGTTTTTTGTTACAGCAATTCTGAAAAATTTCGCGTTTTCAACATCTTCAATTTCAAGAGGAAATCGTTCTCGGCAGTTTTGGTCAAGATAAATTTCAGAGGGATAGTTTTTTATCCATCTTTCAGCACCATAAATCTGCCTTGCAGACTTCACAACGGATTTTTTGAACCAACGCTTCCAATCAAGCAATATGTCTCCTGATTCCGGAAATTTTATGTCTTTGTCAGAGAAGATCAGTATGTTGCTCCCAAACACCACAAGAAGATCGCACAGCTCTTTTCCGGTGCCGCCTGACTGGCCAATACCTTTAGGAATAAATAAATTAGGGTAAGACCACAAACTCAAAAATGTTTTCTCACCTAACTGAGCTAAATACCTTTCAATCTTAGTGATACCCTTTGATTTTTGAATTGGTTTCCAAGCTAGGGACATAAAATTAACTGTAATGCAATTGTTTCCAGATCAAAAGCATCTGCCTGTGGCGGATTGGACAATTTCGCCCAATTTGCGTTCCAGCCTTCGACCCTACACCTGCTCTGCAAAATACGCAACCATCTGCTACACGCCATAAAACTCGTAAAACACACCAACCGCACATTCAGGCCGCAAAATTTCCAGAGGAAAACAGTTTAGACATCCCTCAACAGCTGTCTGCCGCTCAATGCAGGCCAAGAACGCGCTCGCCGCCCCTACCCGCACCGTATCGTCCGCGCGCAGAAATTGCCCCCACAGGGCAAAGAATCCTGTCTCATAGCCAACTGGCTTCGCAGTAGCAATGTACGCGGGCGGAAACAGCCGTCGATACGCGTCGATGTTGTAGAGCCACGAGCCACCTCGCACGCGCTCTGCATCCGGATGCCGTTGTCGAACGCGGGCGCACAACTGCTTGAGTTCCGACTGTCGCAATGCGACCGATGCTTGCTTCAACACCGGAATACTTGTCAGATTCTCGAAATGCAGGCGAACGACTGGCGTTCCTCGAAAAGGGTAGGCAAAGGTAAAGCAGCCGAACCTGGGCCTATCAGAATCCTCCGGCGGCGCTGGGTGACGTTGATAAAAGTCATGGGTCCAATCGAACGCATCTGGCCGCGTGCGGACTCCGCTCACGAACGCCTGCCACAGCGGATCGCTTTGCTCATCGCGGCTAACGGAGACGTTGAGCAGATGTCGCAACACGGTATGCTCGGCCAGCACGTCACCCAAGTCGGCGTCCAGCAGCGTGGCGAGCCGTTTGGCAAATTGAAGCTGGAGCGTAAGGAATTCCTTTGCATAGCGTCTCATATCAAATGATGCTGGTTGGATCATGAGTGCAACGCACGGCGCGCTGCCCGACGGGGAAGACCATCTCTTCAGACGCCGTGCATCGCACTCGACCACCTCACTCGGCCATCTCACTGAGAGTGCGAGCCACGGCGTCAGCCAGGGCGGCAGACGAGCCATCACCGCGAGTGCATTGCACGGCGTCCGTCAAGCAAGTCAACGAACCCACATCCACGCCGTGCGTTGCACTCAGAACGCACCCAGCTTCATCCACCAGCTTCGTCCACCGGCTTGGTTGGATCAAGAGTGCAACGCACGGCGCGCTGCCCGACGGGGAAGGCCATCCTTTCAGACGCCGTGCATCACACTCGACTGCCTCGCCGCGCGTGCTCCCCTACACCTTCTCCGCAAAATACGCAATCGTCTTTTCCATCCCCTCGCTCAGCGACACCTTCGGCTCCCAGCCCAAAATTTCGCGCGCCTTCGTAATATCCGGCTGGCGCTGTTTGGGATCGTCCGTGGGCAGCGGGTTGTGGACGATGCCGCCCGCGTTGCCGGTGATGCGGTTGATCTCCTGCGCAAACTGCAAGATCGTCATCTCCGTCGGGTTGCCAATGTTTGTGGGCTCGACTTCGTTGCTCAGCAGCAGCCGGTAAATCCCGTCGACCAGGTCGCTCACGTAGCAGAAGGAGCGCGTCTGCCCGCCGTCGCCGTAGACGGTGAGCGGCTCGCCGCGCAGGGCCTGCTTGATAAAGTTGGGCACGACGCGCCCGTCGTTGAGCCGCATCCGCGGGCCGTAGGTGTTGAAGATGCGCACGATGCGCGTCTGCACGCCGTGGTGGCGCTGGTAAGCCATCGTGATCGCCTCGGCAAAGCGCTTGGCCTCGTCGTAGACGCCGCGTGGCCCAATTGGGTTGACGTGGCCCCAGTAGTCCTCCGTCTGCGGGTGCACCTGCGGGTCGCCGTAGACTTCGCTCGTGCTCGCCAGCAAAATGCGCGCGTTCTTGGCCATTGCCAGGCCCAGCGCGTTGTGCGTGCCCAGGCTGCCGACCTTGAGCGTCTGAATCGGCAGCTCTAGATAGTCGACCGGGCTGGCCGGGCTGGCAAAGTGCAGAATGGCGTCCAAATCGTCTTTGATGTAAATGTAGTCCGTAATATTGTGCTCGACAAAGCGAAAGTTCGGGTTGCCCGCCAAGTGGGCAATGTTGTCCGTCGACCCCGTCAGTAAATTATCCATGGCGATCACGCTGTGGCCCTCGGCCAGCAGTCGATCACAGAGGTGGCTGCCGAGGAAACCGGCGCCGCCCGTTACTAAAACACGCATGTTGCTCCTTTAGTTGAATCGTTGAAAACACAATCTAACGCAAGGGCGCAGAGACGCAAAGAGGGGCTCGTTAACGAAGCCACCCTTTACGCCTTTGCGTCTTTGCGTTAAAATTTCTAATACATAATTCTTTATCTGATTCCCGCTGCTAAATCCCGCGCTGAATTTATGCACCCCTTTCTGCGACTCGGCCCCCTCGCGCTCCCGACCGGCATCGTGCTCACGCTGCTAGCGGTGGCGCTGGCGATTGACACGGCGGCGAGGGTGGGGCGGCGGCGCGGCCTGAACGCGGACGATGTGGGGAATACGGCGCTGCTGGCGCTCGCGGCGGGCTTGATTGTAGCGAGATTGTGGAACGCCGCCCAATTCTGGTTTGTCTACGCCGAGGAGCCGCTGCTCCTCTTCAGCCTGCGACCAAGCGGCTTCGCGCTCGCACCCGGCCTCGTCGCCGCGCTGGTCGCGGGCTATGCCTGGCTTTGGCGGCGGCGGCTCGATCCGCTGCGCGTGCTCGCTGCGCTGGCCGTCGGCGCGCTGGCCGGGGCCGCCGTGCTGGGTGCCTCGGCCCACCTCACCGGCGAGCTCGTCGGCACGCTGACGGCGTCGCCGCTCGGTCAAAATTACTTCGGCGCAACGCGCCATCCCGCTGGCCTCTACCGCGCGGCGGGCCTGGGGCTGGCCGCAATTTTTCTGTGGTGGCAGGCATCGCGGCTGTCGACCGGGCGGCTGCTGTGGGGGGCGGTGCTGGCGTATGCGCTGGTGCGGCTGGCGGCGGATGGAGTTGTCGACGCGGCGCTTTCGGAGGCGATCACGATGGGATCGCTGCGGGCGAGCCAGGTAGTCGCGCTGGGGGTGGCGGTGGTGGCCTGCGTGGGGCTGGCGTCGCAAAGGGATGTAAAGGAGAGTACGCTGAACGGCGCAAGAAGTAGTTGAATATCCAGCCTTGCGTGCACCGCGCGTTGCGCTCGGCTCCACTGACTATGTTGGCGAATGGGAAAGTTAGCTGGTAGTCGAGTGCAACGCACGGCGTGGATGAGGGCTCGTCTGCTGGCTTGACGGACGCCGTGCATCGCACTCGACTACCTTGTTTCAAAATACCGATTTCACCGATCCCGCGTCAGCGGTTCGATTTGTACAATATCACTAAGCGCGAAAATTCCTGGATCGCCCGTAAGCACGATGGCGTCGTGCTGCACGGCGGCGGCAACGGCAAAGCCGTCTGCGTAAGAAATTTTGTGGTGCAGTTTGTAGTGAGCGGCATTAAAAATCTCACGCTCATCGGCGGGTACTAATTCTACTGGCAACAGTCGTACGGTCTCCACCAGCTTTTTCGCAGCGTCTTCATCTTCTTCTTGCCCAACAATATAATACGCCTCGCCTAAATTAATCAGCGTCATATACAATTTGCATTGATCTTCGATTGCCGCGTCAATCAATTCTTGGACGCGGGAAGCAGCTGGTTCTTCTACTTTAGTCAGCGCGAGCAGCGCCCACGTATCGAGCAAATAGCGCGTCATCTCGTTCAATCTCCTGCTTGCGTTCTTTTTCTAAATTTGCCAGCAAGTCACCACTTTCCTGAAACATGCCGGTTAAGGCCTCAAGCGCCTCGCGCGCTGCCCTTTTATCCACCACGGGTTCTAGCTCAATGTGGCGATTCACTCTTGTTGCGCGCAGCTCATCCCCTGCCTTCAAGCCCAGAGACTGGCGAATCTCTTTCGGAATCACAATCTGCCCCTTCGACGACAATTTGACGAGCATCGCTTTTCCTCCTACAATTGTCTTACTTTTACCTGATTTGTAAGACAAGTATAATTTGTTCACCACCACCTGTCAAGGAACCCCATGACCCACCACTGGACGCCCGACCGTCTCATCCACTACCCGCTCATCGAGCACGTCAACCTTGCGCCGGACGGGCGGCGGGTGCTCTACACCGTGCGCCGCGCCCACCTGACCGACGAGGCCAGCGAGTTTCGTCGCCAGCTTTTTTTGGCTGACCTAAACGATTCGTTGGGCAAGCCGGTGGCGCTGACCCACGGCGAATCGGTGGTGCAACCGCAGTGGAGCCCGGATGGTCGTTGGATCGCCTTTCTGCGCAAAGCGAACGCAGAATCAAAAAATGGGGGCAAGCCCGGCCTCTGGCTGATGAGCGCACGCGGCGGCGAGGCGCGCTGCCTGACGGGCGAAGGCAACGGCGTTCGCAACGCCGTCAACAGCTTTCGCTGGAGCCCGGACGGGACGCGCATGGCGCTGGTCAGCGTGCCCTGGGACGAAGCAAAGGAGGCGCGGCGCAAGGGTCGCGACGACGCCAAACAGTGGCGCGTCGACTTTGACTTTCCCCACCTGCACATCCTCGATCTGGGCGACAACCCACTCGCCTTCGACAAGCTGCCGCCGGTGCAGCAGCTGACGCACGGTCGCCTGGCCGTGATGGGGATGGGCTGGAGCCCGGACGGCGCGCGCCTTGCCTTCACCCACATGCCAACGCCCGAAGCCGGTTCGTGGAGCGAAACGCGCCTGGCTGCCATCGCGAGCGACGGCAGCGAATCCGAACCCACCGATGTAGCCCCCATCCAATTTTGGCCGCCGACGCCGCAATACTCGCCCAACGGCCATTGGATCGCCTGCGAGACGGGCGCGGCGCACGGCCACTGGACGTCGATCAGCCAGATGGTGCTTTACCCCACGCCGCAGAATTCGACGCACCAAACGCCGGTCACCCTGGCCGAAGTCAGCGACAACCAGCCGCAGCTGCTGGGCTGGCAGGCGGACAGCAGTGCAGTCTACATCCACAACCGGCGCGGCCTCGATTCCGAAATTTTGTCGCTGCCCGCGGACGGTGGTGAGCCGAAGCGCTTGGTCAACGGCGAGGGGCGCATGGGCACGCCCGGCGGCACGGTCATCCACGTGAATGCGAGCGGGCAGTGTGCCCTGGCGCGGCAGACGTTCGAGCAGCCGCTGGCCGTCGAGGTGGTGGATTTACAGCAGGACGAACCGCCGCGCGTGGTTGCCGCACCGGGGGTTGATTTTGCGAGCGGCGGGCCGCTGCCGCAGGTGGAGACGCTCTCGTGGCAGAGCGAAGATGGTCTCGATATTGAGGGGATTTTGTACTTGCCGCAGGGCTACGACCGCGCCCGCGACGGGCGCATCCCGCTGCTGCTGCACATACACGGCGGGCCGATGGCCTTGTTCTACCGCCAATTTTCCGCTGCGCCCTACTACTACACGCCCGCCGCGGTTTGCGAGCGCGGCTTGGCCATGTTGCGCGTCAATCCTCGGGGCAGCGGCGGCTATGGCGCAGAATTCCGCGAGGCCAACCGCCGCGACTGGGGCGGCGGCGACTACCGCGACCTGATGCAGGGCGTGGACAAAGTTATTGAAATGGGGGTGGCGAACGCGGATCGGCTGGGCGTCTGCGGCTGGAGCTACGGCGGCTTTATGACGAGCTGGATCATCACGCAGACGGATCGCTTTGTGGCCGCGTCGATTGGTGCACCGGTGACCAACCCAATGAGCTTCACCGGCACGGCGGACATCCCCGGCTTTATCCAAGATTTTTTTGGCGCGGAGCCCTGGCAGGATTTCGAGTTTTACCAAGCGCATTCGCCAATTTTCCACGTCGCCAACGTGGAGACGCCCGCGCTTATCCAGCACGGTGAGGCGGACGTGCGCGTGCCCATCGAGCAGGGCTTGCAGTTCTACAATGCGCTGCACCGGCGCGACGTCGAAACGGCCATGTATATCTACCCGCGGCAGGGCCACGCCATTGAGGAGCCGAAGTTATTGAGGCACGCGATGGAGAAAAATCTCGACTGGTTTGAAGAAAGATTAAAGAGCGAAGAGCACAGATGACACGCGGGTGACGATTAGGCTGTTCAAGAAAACAAACACCCCATCGGTGAGCCGAAGTGACTGTCACGGCCCTCTATCAGAACGGGTTGCCAACAAGATAATGGGCGTGACTGTCACATCTGACGGGGCAGTTTAATTCTTGAAATGGCCTTGTAATCCCCCACCCGACTCGTATCCTGCACCAGCGTATCCGGCGACACGAACTGGCCCAGCGCCGGGTCGTCGGGTACCCTTTGGGTGCGGGCGTTGTAGTAGTAAAGGCCCGTGCCGTCCAGCTTTGGCTGGTGTACTTATAAGTGGATTTGACAATGTAAACCAGATGTTACGTCAAAAGCTCGCAGTAAGACTCACTGCGAGCTTTTACACCTTCTTCAATTTCCTCGGTGTTAGCCTATAGGAATGCACCTCGCGTGATGCCAAGCAGAACTAGACCAAAAGCAAGCACCAGGAAAAAGGCCAAAATGGAACCGGTTACTCGGTAGATGAAGATAAGTCGAGTATAACTTTGTGGATTCTCCGAAGCGTTGCGAACAAAGTCGCTACGCATCCCCATCAGAAAACGATCCGTCGGTAGCTGGTAACGGCGATCAATTTCTTGATCCGACATATGAAGTGCGTCTTTATAAATGGCTTTGTACGTTCTGCCTTGCCACTTAACAAACCGATGAGGTCGAAAAAGCAGATTAAAGACAAACACTCCAGGGACAACAAAAGTAACAATGAGCCAAAAGACGTTTTGCATAGTGAAATTCATGCTTCACTCTCCTTCAGGCGCAGGCAGATTGAAGAATTTGTAGAGATTGAATCTGAACGGGGTATGCCAAGTATAGGTTTCACCACCATAAAACTCAAGCGGCAGCACCGGATAATTTGCTTTCACCGCAGGGCCCCCACCACTGACCACATACCCGAAGATTGGCTCTCCTGTCACAGGATCGTTTGCAACGTTGACTTCACCGGAAATGTATGCCCCTTCTCCAAACGCTAGCCCAGCATATGTCGTCCATGCTTCCAGTGCTTCCACGTTTGACGCAGTTGGCATATGCTGGAAATAGACACCGCGATCAATGTTGATTCCTGTGGTACCACCACCACCAATTTCAAGTCCACCCACTACCACATTTCCATGCTCATCCATGGAGATAAGAGGAATGCTTGCCGTGACGTCTACTCCGAGACCTGCACTTATCGTCGGGCCGACAGAATAAGCTCCCGGCAACAACAGCGCATCGAGCACGTGGCCCCCTACTTCTTGAACTCTGTTGTAACTTACCTCACTATTTGCGTCCGAAGATTCAATTTCGACCAACTCAACGTCGAGGTTCAGTTCCAACGTTTCACCGCCGGTGATAGGACTGCCTGAGCAATCTATGCTATTGTCATTGTACATGCAGTTGGTCTGATGCCCACTTGGATCATTGAACTTCAGTGGATTCCCGCGCCCATACATGTACCGATTATAATCCCCCACCCGACTCGCATCCGGCACAATCGTATCCGACGACACGAACTGGCCCAGCGACGGGTCGTCGTCGCGGGCGTTGTCGTAGTAGAGGCCGGTGGGATCGGCTTTTTGGCCGGTGTAGTAATAGAGAAGCGGAGCCAAATCATTGGCTCCGCTTCTCTGATTAGCAAGTGATTAGTAGGCGCTAATTGGCCTAAGCTTCAAACCAACATCCACTCCTCGGTTTCTTATGCTCTTCATAACTCGTTCGGATACGTACACTTGAGGACTAATATCGTCTTTAATTTTCAGGTTGAAGACGCTAATCCCCTGTAGGGAAGCGGCCTCAAGCACGGGGATTGCAATGTTTAGCACAGGATGCGGATCGGTTAAAACTTTTTGGGGATTTACCCACTTCGTTCGCTTCCAATCCAATGCATCAACAACTTGAAGCACATTCATTATCCAGTACTGCTTCTGAGTGGGATTGTCTGCGCCCTGTTTGATTTGTACTGGGAGAAACTGCGCGCCGTCTCCCACTAGGCTTTCAATCGCACCCTTTAAACGATCAGACATTGGGAAATAGCTCATCCCCCCAATGAGATAATCATCTAAAAGTCCGTCACTCATGTAAAAAGTTGCATTGTGAGGCCACTCATCATTCCCGATATGATGGCCGCTATTTAAGCGATGCCGATTAAATGGCTTCACTTTCTTTTTGATACAAATAGCACTGTTCTTATTTGTATCATCAGGCCACAACTTATAGAACATGCCTGAGTGCATCGCCATCACCTCCAGTACTCTCTTCGAAGCATTTCGGGCGTATCTTGTACTACTTGCACAACTTCCTCGTCGAACAATCTGAGAAATGTGTCTCGGTCTCCCTGAGCGATTCTGTCAATAGCTTGTATTCTTTCATGCACCCACTCATGGTACTCATTAGGATGACGACCTCGGTGGGGAATTTCAATTTTATTCCAGCTTCCATCAAGGCTCAAATCGTAATCATCTGTGATCTCCCTAAACAACGGCGTCCATCTAGATCTATGCTTGTTCGAGAGCACATGATGGGTTTGCGGTGCCAAATTCATGACGAAACGACGTAGCTGCCTCAATCGTTTTCCTGTGACCAAAGGTATAGGTGCTGCGCCTAACCCAGTTGCGATACGGTTACCAATTCCAAATTTTTCGCCTGTAATCACATCTTTGCCAAAAACAAAGGAACTTGCATCTTGCACATCGCCTGCTGGTGACCAGCTTGCAAGTTCGCTTGTTGTGCCGAGCGCAAAATCAGCTAGCTCTTGACGGCGTTCTGCGGCTTCCTCTATCTGTTGATTTGTAACGCGGTATGGATCCATTGACGGCGCACCGCCACACCAAAACCTACGGTTGCTCCCTGGATTGATGTACGGTCCACGTGGTGTATGCCCCGTCGGGTCACTGTAGCGCAATGGATTTCCGTACGTGTGTTGAATGATAAGGCAACGTCGTAGGGGACGCCGTGCGGGGTTGCGGGACAGGGGCCGCGGGGGTATGCTTTGGCTCAGACCGAGCGGGAGCGTTGCCCCAGAGGCAGAACGTGAGGGACAGCCGGTTTCATGTATGGGAAGCGCGAAGGTCTTGTGACCATGGCGCCAGCCCGCGCACGTGTTTGGCTGCCCGCTCGCACCCGATTCTGTGAGAGGCTGGCTGGGAGACGTGAGAATTGACCAGCGCAGCGAACTCGTATCCGTGTGTGAAGTTGTGCTTCCTCCAACCGCTGCCCCTGGCCCACAGTGGGTTGCGCATCCCGGCAGGCGTCAGCCGCCGTGGTAGGCGCACCTGCGAACAGGGCAGCCCGGGTAGAGACTGCCGCCTATCCTACAAGGAGGTCCTCGATGACACAAGCGATTGAGACGCAAGCTGTTGAAAAGAAAAGGAGCGACACGCCCGCCCCCGTCCCCCGCGAGCCGACCCGCTTCATGGGGCTGGACATCCACAAACACTACTTCGTCGCGACCGCCGTCGACGCCAAGCAAAATCAGGTCTACAGCCCCAAGAAAGTGTCCAACAGCCAGCTCGAAGCGTGGATAGCCAAAGTGCTGACGCCCGACGATGCGGTGGTGCTGGAAATGACCACCAACACGTGGCACATGGTCGACGCGCTCGAACCCTACGTCCATTCCGTGACGGTGGTGCATCCGCCCCACGTCAAGCTCATCACCCGCGCCCAGGTGATGACCGACAAGAAAGCGGCGCTGGCGCTGGCCAAGCTGCACGCGGCGGGGCTGCTGCCCGGCGTCTGGGTGCCGCCCAAAGCCGTGCGCGACCTGCGGGCGCTGGTGGCGCAGCGACGCAAGATGAGCAAGCTGGGCGCGGTCGCCAAGTGTCGCCTGCAGAACGTGCTGCACCGCGAGCACATCGTGCCGCCCGACGAACTCGACCTCTATAGTCAAGAGGCCAAGGAGTGGTGGCTGTCGTTACCTCTTTCCACGCTGGAGCGCTTCCGCATCGGCTCCGACCTGGACACGCTCGACTTCGCCAACAGTCAGCTCAAAAGCCTCAACGACTGCCTGGGCGCGCTGGCCGCCGAGGACGAGCGTGCGCCGTTGCTAGCCCAACTGCCCGGCTTTGGCGTCATCACCACCATGACGGTGCTGGCGGCCATTGGCGATATTGCGCGCTTTCCCAGCGCCAAGCAGCTGGTGGGCTATGCCGGGTTGGGGGCGAAGGTGCACGAGAGCGGGCAGAGCCAGTGGCGCGGGCGCATCACCAAGAGCGGGCGGAGAGACCTGCGCTGGGTGCTGGTGCAGGCGGCCCACAACGCCGTGCGCCACCATCCCCACTGGAAGCGCGAGTTCCGGCGGCTGGAAAAGCGCATTGGGCGCAGCAAGGCCATCGTGGCCGTGGCGCGCAAGCTGCTGGTGACGGTCTGGCACGTGCTCAACGGGGAGCAGGTCGACCGCCACGCCGAGCCGACAGACGTGGCGCGTTCCATGTTCCGCTTTGCCTACCGCGCGGGCGTCCGCCACCTGCCCCAAGGCACGACGGCGCTGCGCTTCACCCGCGAACAGCTTGACCGGCTGGGCATTGGTCGGGAGTTGACTCACCTACCTTGGGGCACGCGCACCTTCGAGCTGCCGCCGTCGAGCCTTGCCGAGCCGTAGATGAAGGCAAAGCCGCAGGGTAACTGACTAGGCACGAAACAAGGTCAACAACAACCACATAGCCCGTTGCAGCGGGGGAGCCAGCTTACTCCGGTGCTCGGTCGCGTCAAGGGCAAGCTACGTTCGCTGCGCTCACCCTTGACCCGCCCTCCGCGCCGGAACTACAACCCCCGTCGCTGCCCCGCGCCCGAAAACAGCTATGAGTCTACGCACCTTCTGCGTCAAACTCCTCATTCAGATAGATAGGAAGAGACAGCTCTTCGCCTTGATGTTTTCGACCAACCGCTTTGAAAACATTGGTATAACTATCAATATCGTGCCCAAGAGATGAAAAGAGCCGCCCCTCACTGCTATCCTTGACGACAGAAATCTTTCCGCTTTCATCTACCGTCATTAGGAATGCATAGTTTTCAGTTCCGATTTGAACCTTTGCAAGATAAGTTCCCTTATCTATTACGGGTTCGATTGCATACAACACAGAAATTGAACTATTCATTCTATCTTTCCTCATTGACTGAAGAGAACATTCTCAGTCCAAAAGGCGTGGAATTCATCAAGGGTCGTATTATACCGCGATGCCGCATAGGGGTCACGAACCATTACCATGCCCGCTTCATCTATTCCGTCCACAATAATCATGTGATGTCCCCCGTCTATTTTCATCATTGCTCCCCATGAACCTGTACTGCTTACCGCACCGAAGGGATCAGGCAGATGCAACACATTGCCAGCAGTCCATGTTTTTACAGCGTTGGGATCTAACCTATTCAGCACTGCGGCAACAGCCTCTGGATCAGTCCCAGCTGATACGATATCGACAAGTCCACTGAGCTGACGCTGGGTTGCTCCGCCGTTTGTCAACATTTCGGCACAAGCAAGTACACACCAGTTGCCTTCAACCTGCTGGATTACTGATTGGTCAACGACTTCATTATGCCTTGTCCATCTGCCGATACCAGCCCCTGCGATTTCGTCGGCACCCTGAGCGACATTAGCCGTTCTTCTTGCTGTATCTGCGGCTTGGTCGCCGCGTCGTAGCATTCTTGCCCCACGGGTAGCGTAACCGGATGAAGGAATAATTGGCAGCAGACTGACGGTATCCGCTGCAAGCCAGCCAGCATTGCCCCAAGAGGGGTTCTGTGCAAAGTCTTTCGCGCTCCATACCCAGAAACCGACATCAATTACATCCCACGGCGTATGCCCACTGGGATCAGCATTACGGATCGGATTGCCATATCCGTACATATACCGATTATAATCCATCACCCGCGACGCATCCGGCACAATCGTATCCGGCGACACGAACTGGCCAATCGCCGGGTCGTAGTAGCGGGCGTTGTAATAGTACAAGCCCGTGCCGTCCAGCTTTTGGCCGGTGTACTGGTTTTCGGTGGCGGGCGTCAACGCCGTGCCGCCGCGTCTGGCGCCAAAGGCAAAGTGGATTTGGGTGGCGTGGCGATTGTCGCTGTCGTCCGTCTCCAGTACCGTGCTGCCCAGGTGGGCGAACACAAACAACAAGGAGGTAGCAACGTGTTGCTACCTCCTTGTTTTATGGTGGATACTTCCAGGCGGAAGAAATTACTGCTTGGGACGAAAGAAATCAATGCCTCGATAGGTACCGCCTATACCGCCGACCAAACCAAATTAACCACCCGATGAACCAAATGGGTATTCCAATAAGCGCCAGAAGTTCGAAGAAGTCAGAACTACACTCTCCCCACAGCATGAAGAGCACGAGCGGGACAACCAGGACAATGGACAAAATGAAAACCGTCTTTGCTTTTGGGCGGCTTGTACCATCGCCGATACCTAGATGCTTTTCATAGTTTCGAGCCATACCGTAAGCAATGGCGGTAAAACCGATGACCAAAGCAAGCGTAGTTGGCTCAATGAGAACTGAACCAATACTTTCTCTACACATAAGGGTATAACTCCTATTGATAATGCCCTCTTGGTGTATCAAATCTTTCGAGCAAGGGCGAATTACCACTCACTGGACGTGGTAATGGAATAACTGGATATGATTTGTGAGAGCCTTCTGAAATGGAGTACACACCCGCAACCGCAGCCACAACATCAACCAAAGCAATTGCCTTATTAGCTAATTTTGCAGCGGCAGGACTAGCGATTCCATACACCGTGAGCACTTCACCCGCTACCCGTTTACTGCTCAACTGCCGATATTCCTGCGTGTCATAGTAGTTTCGGTAATCGCTACCCGTCTTTTTGGGAAGGAGGGCATAATTACCACCAAAGTCCTTCTCCCAATCCGCAGCAGCAGGGTGGTTTCCATCGATTGTAGCAATCTGTGAACGGTATACTTCCACCCCTCGACCTTCTCCGGTGACACCGTAGAATCCGCCTCGGTACGTCCGTCGCCATGACCCCTCCGTCTCGAACAGCGCCAGCATTGCCTCACCTAGATGCTCACTGCCTGCATCGAAGAAGGAGAATACGTCGCCAAACTGGGTATCTGCATCGGATAGCCAGTTGACTAGGCTTGACGCCCAACCGTCATCTGTCATCATCTGCCGAACCTGGTCAAGCGACTCCCCACTATAGCCAAAGTAGTCACTGATTTCGTCCTGTGACAGATGCCCTGATGGGTCTGAGTACTTCAACGGATTCCCGCGCGCATAAGCGTACCGATTCCAGTCGCTAACCCTTGACGCATCCGGCACCAGCGTATCCGGCGACACGAACTGGCCAATCGCCGGGTCGTAGTAGCGGGCGTTGTAGTAGTACAAGCCCGTGGCGTCCTGCTTTTGGCTGGTGAACTGGTTTTCGGTGGCGGGGGGCGTGCCCGTACCGCCGCGCCGCGCCCCAAAGGCGAAGTAGTTTTGGGTGGCGTGGCGGTTGCCGCTGTCGTCCGTCTCCAGCACGGTGCTGCCCAGGTGGTCGCCGTGCAGGTAGTAGACGTCGCCATTGTCCATCATGATGCGCTGGCCGTTGAAGAAGTAGTAGCGCGTCGTGCTTACCGCTTGCGCGGCCGCTGGACTTGATGACACAAAAACGGGTCGAGGGCAAGCGGCATTTGCTCCGCTTACCCTTGACCCGTCCTTAGTGCCGAAACCGCAACTTCCATAGCTGGTTTGCGCTCGAAAACTGGCCGGATTAGATATCTGCACCTGATCACATTCAGTTCAAGAACTGTAATTTGATTAAGTAGACGACAGCTGCAATTCCAAGAACATGCGTTCCCACTCGTATCCGCCAGTCGGGAACAGGAGACGTAACATAGGCAAGCCATCCAACACCACAAATTAGGACCAGAACATTAAGGAACATAAACCAATCCCTTTGCCACAAACTGATCGCTCGCATCACAAATACCGCGATGCACCAAACATAGAATTCGCGATTGGAAAAGATATACTTGTTTATCATCAACCTCACCATCCACTACAGTGATGCACACCGGGAGTGCATGGCGTCATTTGATACGTGTTGCGGAATTTCGTCGCTTTGTAGGCGCCGTAAGCAGCTTGATAGATTCCATATGCAGTACCGAGTGGCCCAGCAGACTTCAGGGCAGTGCGCGTTGCAATTTGCCATCCAAGTCCTGCCGTAGCAGTACCATAGAAAACGTTCTCCATTGCATCTCCAGCCGAAAATCGTGCAAGATCAGCTGAACTATGGATGTAATGACCGCCGACCTGACCAGTGAACCAGTTTGCCGCAACAACAGTATCATTTGGTCCTGAGCCAGCAATCTTTACATGTAAGGTATCATATGGCGTGCCGCCATTCGTGGCGGGCAGTGCGTCCGAGTTCAACAACGGTTTGGGTTGTCCTGTCTCATGCCCAATCGGTCGATACAAGCCAACCGACTGATCGCCGCCGCGCAGAAAGGGAAGCCCCATCTTGTTATCGATGTCCCACAGCGTGAGTTGACCGCCCGTTTCATCTAGCACAAACGCCGCTCTCCGCTCTGCGTCGGTCCCTCCGCCCATGAGCACGATGTCACCCAGCTGCGCACCCAGGATTTCGCTGCCCGGCCTGTCAAGCAGAATGTCGATCCATGCCTGCGAGAAGTTGTCCCGCCAGTTTTCACCGTACCAGCCTATTAACTGTTCTTCGCTGAAGTGCCCCGTCGGATCATTGAACTTGAGAGGATTGCCGCGGACATAAGCGTACCGATTCCAATCGCTAACCCGCGACGCATCCGGCATCAGCGTATCCGGCGACACGAACTGGCCAATCGACGGGTCGTAGTAGCGGGCGTTGTAGTAGTACAGGCCCGTGCCGTCGGCCTTTTGGTTAGTGTGGCAGTGTCTCAGTCTCACATTATCGCAACTAAATCAAACGCTCGCAGCAATCAATCTTGCTGCGAGCGTTTGCCGACAACCTATCAATTCCTGGAAGGAATTTGGATTATCTGGAGTTGACCTATTTCTCTTCCCTCCCAAATGGGAATTTGATCGCCCACTTGTAGTTTGGGCAAAACAGTATCCGGATCAAGGAACTTGATTGGAACTTCCGCCTGCTGCCCTGGCGAGATTGAGCCGCACCCTTCAAGGTAGGCCCGCGCGTCGTGAAAATTATCGTTCAAGTCGATAATGAACGAAAACCTAGAGCTTGGCGTGGGGGATTCACGTCCATTCAATTCCGTTGGGTAGAGGCTCAACTTAGCCATAACATCAGGTGACATTTTATTTCCCTTCTTGCCCAGCAGCTTGACGTTTAATCACCGAGGATAATGGGCGTAGCTAGCTCATCCAACTGAGCTGTGGGCACTAAAACTGTGGAGATGCCCATGTCTACTTCGGCTAACAAATCCGCTTCAATGCCGTTGCGGCGAATGCTTGTACTGACGAAAGCATAAGCAGGATCATCGAATGCTTCTTCTGCCATTCTAGCATATTGTCGAGCACCGTCTTCAGTGGTTGAGAAATATTTTTTCTCGATGCCAGGAGGATTTCTGAATGCGCCTGTAGCTTCGATATCTGAAAGCTCATCAGGGCTAACAGCTCGAAAGAGTGGGATTTCGTCGGCGAAGTTATCAGCGCCTTGGACGATCTCTACAGCCTCATCGGCATAGCGTGCGCCTTTCAGAAGGTCAAGGAACACGAGTCCGAGAAGCGACAGACCAACATCTGTCCATTTTCTTTAAGACGCGTAAAGGATTGCATTAGTTCCATCGGATAGCGGTGTTGGATCGACAAACCCGGTGGTATCGAGAGCAACGTGAATCTGCTGACGCGTCGGAGCAGATACTTCCATCTGGTCTCGACTGCTCCATTGGTCAACATTGCACCCCATCACAACGCAGATGCCGCCATCAATCTGCGGCCCGCCTGGTGTGTGCCCACTCGGATCATTATACCGCAGGGGATTCCCGCGCGCATACAAATACCGATTATAATCCCCCACCCGGCTCGCATCCGGTACAAGCGTATCCGGCGACACGAACTGGCCCAGCGCCGGGTCGTAGTAGCGGGCGTTGTCGTAGTACAGGCCCGTGCCGTCCAGCTTTTGGCCGGTGAACTGGTTTTCGGTGGCGGGCGTCAACGCCGTGCCGCCGCGTCTGGCGACAAAGGCAAAGTAGCTTTGGGGGCGTGGCGGTTGCCGCTGTCGTCCGTCTCCAGCATCATGCTGCCCAGGTGGTCGGGGTGTATGTAGAAGCTGCTGCACCGCTTTTTTGTCACCTCCGGCTACCAAAGAAGTAGTGTTGTTGGAGTTCGTTGTGCTGCTCCATCAGACAAGTGCAATTTTCTCAGCGGCTACCCACTCCTGCGTAAGCGGACCCATGTAGAACTTCGTGGCTTCGTCTCTTATGAAATAGCGACGAAGCCACCGTAAGAATTGGTCACCCCATTGGTTGAAATCAGTGGGCTTACTTGTCCAATCCCCGGCGCTGTCATAAAACCCGGTCTCAAAAAAGGCTCGTCCCCTGCGCATCAGCCTGTCGTTGTAATAGCACCTATCAAACTCAATGACGGGTGAGCGCAGGGTGTCTATCTCAAAGAAGTCTTGCCTCTTGTTGAATTGAACCAATGGGAAATCTTGCCCTCTCATCAAGTTGAGTCTGAGTGCTGATTCTTCCATTACAGGAACAAGAAGCGTACCAACTGTCTCAATTTGTTGCTTGGGGAATCTTGACTCCACAAACACGACATCTTCAGCTTCTAACTTAGCTTGCACTTCACGAAGATCGTCGTTGTTGGCATAAAAATTGACTTGCTTGCCCATGTTATGCCCTTACCGATTATCAGGGTAGAACGTAACCTTAGTACCCGTTGCCGCCTGAATATCCTCGATAGCATATCGTTCGTGAGCGATTGGCCTACCATTTTGAGTTTGGCGGCCAATTTGATGAAACTCGACGCACTGTTTGTTATAAGCCCAATACTTTTCGTCTACCGTCACGTTGCCCCTGCTGTCGGTTTCTAGCACCGTGTCCTTCTTCATCGCCACGGGCTGGCCGGTGAAGAAGTAGTAGCGGGTCACGTCTATGGCTTGTTCCGCTGCCGCATTCACTTCGTTTGTTGGTATGGGTGAGCAGCAGGACGCAACGCTATCTAGCCTAGTCCCAGCGGTCACTTACGCTAGATGGAGCGCCAATGTTGACACTCTTATGCAAACGAGTATGAGAAGGGAACACCTTATGGTGCTTCCCAGGTAAAGTGAGTCTTATCTATGTTTAATAGACTCATGACAGCTTTAATAGCCGTATCTACACTAATGTCAGAATCGACAAGCACTTCAGTGCCTGGGTCTGGGCTATGTTCGTACCTGAACAGCCATATCTGCCCCAGTGTTTCATCCTTGATAGCTACAAACTGATACTCGTCGAAGTCATCACTATCCCATTTGAATGAAATGTGGTAATGGTACGATAATTCATCAGGCGTAAAATCAAGAACCGCTATTGGCTTGTCATCTCCACTTGGCCAGCGGTCAGGTGAGACAACTTGTAATGTGGACACCGTAGATCACCTCTGTGTATTCTGTGTGACAACACAACATATTTTTGCATATTCCCCTTCGACACGTACTCCGGATCGGGGGCCTGACCAATTAGAACGGCTTGGTGGTTGGCCAGAGTTAGGCGCAACATCTGTGTAGAATTCAATGCCTTCTACTCCTTCTGGCAGAGGCCCATTATACGCCTGAACGGTGGGAGTGTGACCATTGCGTGGAGTCCTACCCCAGATTTCGCCTGACTCCTCTTGCAACTTGGCGACATCGAATGTCTGGGTTGGAGATTTTAGGCGAAAGAAGGGGCCAAACATTCCAGCCGAAGCTAAAGTAGCCGCCGTTTCTGGCAGTGACAGCCCAGCGTCAACGGGTGCTTGAGCGGCTGTATTCTCGTGCAGCGCGTAGAAGTAGGTCCAAGCCAGCTCTTGATTGCCGTCGTCAAGATTGATTTGCGTTAGCATAAGCAGCACGGTGGCGTACCCCTCGTGCTGACCGTAATTGGGGTCGACAAACGGATCGTACTCCGGATGCTTGCGCAACCACTGACCAACATTCGTGGTTTCACACATGACGCTGCCGCCACAGCTCCGCAACTGGATCAGCGCTGTAAGCTCACCGCCCCCATCCCCTGAATCTTCGTAAACGTGTCCAGTGGGATCATTGTATCTGAGCGGATTCCCGACCGAGTACATGTACCGATTGTACGCAAGCACCCGACTCGCATCCGGCACAAGCGTATCCGGCGACACAAACTGGCCCAGCGCCGGGTCGTAGTAGCGGGCGTTGTAGTAGTACAACCCCGTGCCGTCCAGCTTTTGGCCGGTGAAGCGGTGGTCGGTCGGCAAGGTCTGCCCGCTGCGCTTGCGCCCGTAGCCGTAGTAGCTATAGCCCGCCGTGGGGTTGCCGCTGGCGTCGGTCGTCTCGACCACGCTTCCCAGGTGGTTGGCGTGCAGGTAGCTCAGCGCGCCGTCCTTCCACATGGCCACGGGCTGGCCGTTGAAGAAGTAGTAGCGCGTCGTGCTCACCGCCTGCACCGCCGCCGCGCCCACCGCGTCGCTTGCGCCGCCGTTGCCCACCAGCGGCAGATGCACGCGGCTCGTCAAGGTTTCAGCGGCTGGCGTCTCGGCCTGCGCCGCCTCCCAGTCTACGCCATCCGCCGGCTCCTCGTCCAGCATCTGCTGGGCCAGATCGCCCGGCGCCTGCGCCGCCGTGACCACGCTGCCCGTCGACGTCTCGTAGTGGGGAAAGGGGTAGTAGACGCTGTAGCCGCTGCCCTGCTTGCGCACGCGCTGGCCGTCGGCGTCGTAGAGGTAGCGCTCGTCGAGGCCGCCGCCGTAAGCGCGCGCCAGGTGGTTCTCGTAGTCCCACTCCATGTTCAGGTTGGGCCGCGCCGTCATGTTGCCGTTGGCGTCGTAGGCAAAGCTGGCCGTCTTGTAGGTGGCGTGCAGCGGGAAATTGTTGGAGAGCGTGCGGTCCACGCCCTCGAAGCGCGTAAAGCGCCCGTCGATGTGGTAGGCAAAGCTCTGACCGTAGCCGTTGGTCAGGCGATTTTGGGCATCGTAGGCAAAGGTGTACTGCCCCGTGCCGCCGCCGCTGTACTGCTCGTGGGCGCTGGCCACGTTGCCGTAGCCATCGTACCAGTAGCGCAGTCGCAGGCGATTGTGTGAGGCGCTGTTGTTGAGATCGCTGCTCGTGCCCACGCGAGTTTCGGCCAACCGTCGATTACCGTTGCCCGTGCTGCCGTTGCCGGACGTGCCGGTCCACGTGTGGTAGAGCTGGTGGCGGTAAAGGTTGCCACCCGCGGGCATCCGCATCCGCTCCAATTGACCGGCTTCATTGTAGCGCACATCGTCCACAATCGTCTTGCCAGATCGGCAGCGGTATTCACCGCTGTCCAAATACGCCTCGCAAAGCTGGCTGGGCAGCCCCAGGCTGTTAAAGAAGGTCTTGGCCATGCTGCCGTCTGGGTAGACGAACACGTAAGGACGGTGATAGGGATCGTAGACGTGCTGCGTCGTCGTCGTCGCTGCGCCTTCAATCGCCACCGATTCGCTCGCCAGCCGTCCACGGCCGTCGTAGGTCAGTTGCTTGTCATAGTAGTAAGTGCTGGACTGAATGCTGTTGCGCTTGCGCACGCGCGTCAGCTGCCCACGGCTGCGGTTGCTGGCGGAGTGGCCGCTGTCGTAGCTGTATTCGATGTGGTAAGAACTTTGGGTCGAGGGACAGGTGGTGGCATCTCGCAAAAACTTGCCTTCCAACCGCCCCGTGCGCGCTTCATAGAAAAGACAGGTCGACTTGCCGCGCGCGTCGGTCTGGCGCACGAGGTGACCTTGACGGTCGTAGAGATAGCTCCACGCGCCGAGATCCGGGTCGTTCATGCTCCGTTTGCGCCCGGCGGCGTCGTAGGTCATGGTGGTAGAGCCACCTTCAATGTGGTCGACGCGCGTCAGGTTGTCCAGCTTGTCGTAGGAGAGTGACACCTGCACACCCCCATACAGCCACTTGTTGTCGCTGCTGCGGTAGCTGTAGTCGCGGACGGCTTGAAGGCGACCCAATTCATCATAATCTTGCCACGAGAGGCTCTTCCGCGTGCTATCGCCATAGGCAACGGCCTGCGAAATGCGTCCGCTGTAGCTGTATTTTGTGGTTTCCCCATTGGGCGCCACGGTCTGCACGGGCCGGCCCAGCACATCATAGCTCGTGCTCGTATAGCCCGCGCTCCAACTCAACGCGCGATTCACCCAGCCCGCGCTCGTGCGGCTGGGCACCGAGGCGCGCGTCTGGTGGCCCAGCGCATCATACTGGTAGCTGACGTCAATTTCTTTATAGTTGTTGCCGGGATTGCAGCCATCGGTATTGCCCGTCCAATCCTGGTCGGGCGTCTGCTCCTGCACGAGTTGGCCGATGCCGTTGTAGTGGTGGCGCACGAAATTGCCGGTGCAGCGCGGCGAATGCCATTCGGTGATCACGTTGCGGTTGGAGCCGCTTTGGCCGTGCATCGTGTAGACCCAGCGCGTGTTGGCCTGGGCGCTGGCGTTGATGGCGTCGCTCCACGACGTGCCCGTCGGAATGCGAGCCCACTGGTAGGTCGCGCGGCCGAACTCGTCGTAGGCCTGGCGCGTGCAGGCTCCGTTGACGCCGCAGTGTTCGCCCATGGCGCCCCAAAAGAGGCGGTCATCCGTCCAGCCCCCCAGATTGACGCCCCAGTATTTGGCCGTCTCCTTGAACTCCGGGCGGTGCTCGTTATACTGCTCCACGGGGAAGAGGTGATAAGTCCCATCGTAGACCGTCTTGATCATGAGGTTGCGGTCGCTGTCCGTGCCGAGGCTGTGCTCGGTGATGACGTTGCCGTACACGTCGTAATCAAAGTGCGTAGTTGCCCAGTTGCCGTCGTAAGTGCCAATGGCGGCTGTGTCCGAGCAGCCCGTCAGCGCCTGCTCCGTTTTAGCCACCAGCCCCGAGCCCGGCTGCGTGTTGTAGTTGCCAGCGTAGTTGCCGCGCCCGTAAATGGTGCGGCTCTCCGCGTAGCAGTCGCCGCCGCTGCCGTAAATGCGCGTGCGCGCGGGCAGGCCCACGATGTACGCACCCACATTGGGGAAGAATTCAACCGTCGTGGCGCGCAGCCGGCTGCCGGCGCTGCCCCCCTCCTCAATTTTGGTCACGTTGCCAAACTGCTGATTGTTCTGGCGGCTGGTCTCGTAATAGAAGTAGCGCTCATCCGCCGCGCCGTCCGTCGTTACCACTTCGCTCTCCTGCCGCACCCACAGCGGGCGCGCGGCGTAGTCGCTGGTCGAAACCCAGCTGCTGCCGTCTTTGCGCCACGCCGTCCACTCTGTGTTCGTCTGCGACATGCGGCAGTAGCCCGTCAGCTGCTCCGGCTGTGCCGTCGAGCAGCCGCTGCCCTTGGGCCGATGCACTTTGAACCACTGCGTGCGTCCCACCCGCGGATCGGGCTTGCCGCTTTGGCCCACCGTGCTGCCGATATTGCCCTGGTAGAACCACGTCTCTTCCACCTTCTGCACGCTGCTCGAGCTGTTGAGCGTGCGGTAGGTTACCTTGGCATAGCTGTGCCCCAGGTAGTGGTCGACGCCCCCGCGGTCGATTTCCAGCGCGCCCGTGTAGCTGTAGGCTCGTTCGGACCGGTTACCCAATCCGTCGTAAACCGCTATGCTTGAAACCTTCCAGCGCTTCAAAACGTTGCTGGAGCAACTGGACTTGATCGTGTAATCACTATTTAACTGGCAACGTCTCATGGAGACTTGTTGGTAGCCATACTCCACCGTGCCGCCCCAGCCGTTCTCGACGTGATCCAGGTGAATTTGGCCGTGATCCGTGCCGTTGCGATTGTAGTCGAAGCGCTGCGTGTTGAGCGCGCCCCCATCCATTCCGCGCTCCGTGATGGTTTCCAACAGCGAATGAAAGCAGTCAAAGGATCTACTGCATGAGATTCCCCATGAGTAGCGATACCCCAAATCGTACTGTCGCAGCAGCTGCCATGTATTGCTCGTATCCTTCACCTGCACGCGCACGTTCTTAAGCCGCTGCGTGCTGTACAAAACTTGCTTGCAATCCTTGCTTTCCCAGCCTTCGATCTCGTAATCATCGCGCGGCTGGTAGTCCAGCAATACGCGCATGCGGCTGTTGCCATCATAAGTCGCGTTGCTGCTCCACAGCACTTCCTGCAGCCGCACATCGCGGTGATAGCTTTGTCGGCCAAAGAGACCGCCACCGGGAGCAATTCCACCGTTGGAGCAGGGAGGAACATGGTCCTGATCTGTTGGATTTGGGTCTTCCCCAATCCGCCCCATGTCCCAGGCGTAGTTGTAGTTGATCTGGTTGCCCAGCGGGTCTACAGATTTGCGCAGATACCATTTGGTCACCACCCAATAGTTCACGCCAGCAATCAAGCTTTGATACTTAAATCCATTCAGTCGCTGATTGCCGTCCAGTGTGCGGGGGTCTTCGGTGGAGCCAAAGTAGTGCTTGGTGCCGTCCGGCGTGGTGATGATCCACTCGCCAGAAAAGTAGATTTTGCCTTTATTGTTGTCCGGAAGCTCATGGGCTAGATTCTTCTGAATCTTGGCAAACGTTTCGGGATAGGCCTGATTCCCACGCAGTTGTGTGCTGGCACCATTCAAAACAAGCTGATATCCGTGTCCCTCAAAACCGGTGCGGACGCTGTAATCGGTGAGCGCAATATAGCTGATGCCGCCCAATCCCCAGCCCAACCCCGCCGTGCCCGCCTGTGCCTTGTAGTTATTCTCATCATTATCTAAATCAATATCATCGACCGTACCGCTGGAGTAGTTGAGGCTCAACCCCGGCGACATCCCGCCCAAACCCGCCGGCGCTTCAATCGGAACGCTCGCCATCGCCGCGCCCGTCTGCAGGTCGCTGCTCAAGTGCGAAACGCTGGGCAGCACCTCGCGGCGCGCGGTAATTCCGCCGCCCAGCCCCCATTCGCTAAAGTGATCTACTTTGGCCGTAAGCACATTCTGCTTTTCGTTGTACTGCGTCTCCACCCGCTCCCACGGCTGCGACTCGTCCGGGCGCGTCCACAAATCCAGCGTGCTGGGGTCGACGCCTGCCTCCAGCAGCCACTGCACATTAACCTGAAGCTTGACCTTCTTTTTGAATTGAACGTGCTCGCCCCCCGCTGTCTGCCCAGGCGGAATGGCGTCCAGCTGCCACGTGTGGTACACCAGCACATCATCTACCCACTGTGGCTCAATCTTTTGCTCTGCACTGGGCTCGCTCACCGCCGCCTGCACGCCCCCGTCGCCCGCCGCGCCCGTCCCTACCAGCGGCAGGAAAGTAGACGCGTCGGCTTGAGCGGCCGCCTCGACCGGCTGCGGGTCGTCCACCGGCTCGGCCACCTCCTGAGCAGGCACAACCTCAACGGGAACGACGACTGCTTCGCTCGCCCCATCGGCCCGCCATAAATCCGTGTAGCGAAAGACCGTGCCCGCTTCCACCGCATCCGGCTCGGCCAGCACGATCACGTCGCCGCCCGTGCCTTCCAGCACCAGGCCGTTGGCGTCCTGCACGGCTTCCGGCGTGCCGACGATACTTTCCGCTTCTTCAACGCTCGTCTCGGTGCTGCCCAGCGACAGGCGCTGCTCAACGGCGCTGTAACCCGCGCCCTCCACCTGGACGCCAATCCCCACTACCGCGCCCGACGTATCCGTCAGCTTGTTGCGCCACTTAACCTTGAACTCGCGCACAATTTCCGGCTGCTCGCCCACGCTAGCGGGCAGCGTCCACGTCAGCGGTTCATTCTCGTCCATCTCCAGCTGTTCGGGAAGTTGGACGCGCACGGTCAAGTCAGACGTTGCATCGGCGTAGCGCCAGAGCTTTACTTCAAAGCGCACCACTTTGCTGGGGCGCAGCAAATCGTCATCGGTAGAGAGGCTCAATTCGACGGGAACCAGGGGGTCGGGAATTTCGGGCGAGGGCTCGGTCTCCGGTGCAGCCACTGGCTCGCCGGCGCCGGGCACTTTCGGGGGCAGCTCGTCTACGGAATTGTGGACGGGTGCATCGATCGGCGCATCGACCGGCGCATCGACCGGCGGCTCCTGCTGTCGGGGAAAACCGGAGGCAGTTGGCTGCGTGCGCGCGAGCGCGTCGAGCGGTGCGAAAGCAGCTTGGGTAATAAATAGGCAAGCAATGGCAATGTGAAGCAGTCGAGCACTTGGAAGCAGGCGCAAAATCATTTTACAATTCCTTGAGGAGGCGGAGTTGATGGAATTGCGTCGGTGTAGGGGAGTAATGTGCGGATGATACGCCTAAAATGAGCGGTTGTCAATCCCCCAATTTTTACCTGGAAACGCCACTTCGTTTCTGCCTGGCTTTGCGCTATACTGAACACAAATCAACTCGTTCAAACAAACATCAACCATGGAACTCCTAAGCGGCCCCCTCTTTGCCATTGCCGGCGCGGGTGAATCGCACGGCCCCGGCATCACGACCATCGTCTTTGGCTGCCCGCCAGGGCTATGGCTCAACCGGGCGGACATTCAGCACTTTCTGGACAGGCGGCGACCCGGCGGCAATAAGCACGGCACGCCGCGCAACGAGCAGGACAAGGTCCTGCTGCTCTCCGGCGTCTACCAGGACGACCACGAGGCGCTGACCGCCGGGCCGTCACTTGTGGCGACAGTCGAGGGTGCGGAAACGGCGACAGCGGCCTACGAGTGCGGCTTTACCACGGGCGAGCCAATTGCGGCGCTCGTGCTCTCGGCGGCGAAAAAGTCGGCCCACTACGCGCAGTTCACGGGGCCGACGGGCGCCGTCCGCCCCGGCCACACGGACCTGGTCAAGCATCACCAGTCCCAGGGCTTTGTCGACCCGCGCGGCGGCGGGCGCTCCAGCTACCGCTCCACCGTCTCGGACGTAGTTGGGGGCTCGATTGCGCGAATTTTTCTGCGCGAGAAGTTTGGCACGGTGATTCTGTCGTCGATCAGCCAGGTTGGGCCGCTGCAAACGTCGCGCTCGCTGGCCCAACATTTTAATGACCTTGTCGCGAGCGCGGACAGCACGCGCGTCGATGCCGACAAAATTACGAAGGTTGAGCAGGCGCTGCTCGACGCGGAAATCCACACGCTGGACGCCGACTTTGCGCGCGACGCCGCCGAGCTGATCAAGCAGACGCGCATCGATGGCGATTCGATTGGCGCGGCGGTGGAGGTCGTCGCGGTCAACGTGCCGGCGCTGGTGGGCGAGCCGCTCTACCACTCGCTCAAGCTGCGGCTGATGGGCGCGCTCGGCGGGCTACACGCGGCGGAGGCCGTGGAAATTGGCGCGGGCACGGCCGTCGTGGCGCGGCGGGGCAGCGAGAACAACGACCCGGCTCGCTCGCAGCGCTACACCTCCAATCATCACGGCGGGCTGCTCGGCGGCATCACCACCGGGATGCCGCTGGTGGCGAGAGTCAGCTTCAAGCCCACGTCGACGATCAACAAGGCGCAGCAGTCGATCCAGAAGGATTTCGCGGAGATCGATTTCCAGCTCGATAAGGGTCGCCACGACCCCTGCGTCGGCGTGCGGGCAGGCGTCACGCTTGAATCGCGGCTGGCGATTGAGCTGCTGAACGGGGTGCTGATGGCGCAGGCAAGGCGTGTCGAGCGGGCGAATTTTGAGCTGTTTGGAAAAGAATTGCTAGCGGATTAGGCGGCACCCAGAGGGTCCCCGGCGGACGAAGACGGATCAGAAAATCCGCTGTTATCCGCATGATCCGCTCAATCCGCTAGCAATTCTGGGAGCATACAAAGAATCCCCATTTATGATTCTCATGAAAGGCCACCCCGCCACCGGCAAGTCGACGCTCGCGCGGGCGCTCGGTCGCCGTCTGCGCTGGCCCGTGATCGACAAGGACGACGCCAAGGATCACACCGACGGCCTGCCGGGCGACAATCAGTTAGCCTACGACATCCTCTGGCAGGTGGTCGAGACGCAGCTCCAAATAGGCCTGGACGTGATTGTGGAATCACCGCTGGCCCACCTGTGGCTATACGAATTAGGGCAGTCACTGGCAAAGCGCTACGACAGACGGCTTTTCATCGTCGAAACGTGACTGGATGAGGCCACGTGGCGGCAGCGGCTCGACGCCCGCTCGCCCACCCGCTCGCGCCCGCACACGCCCAACAGCTGGGATGAGATGCAGGCGCAGCTTGTGCGCTATAATGGCAGTTGGCAATACCCCATCGATCCGGCCCACCACATTGTGGTCGATACGGCACAGCCGCTGGATGATTGCGTAGCGCAGGTGGTGGCGCGCTTGGCTGGAAATTTTTAGCAGAAGGTGAACTGCAGATGGACGCAGAGACACGCAGATGAAGAGACGGTTTTTTATCTGCATTCATCCGCGTTTATCTGCGGGTCAAAATCCTGAGTCAGTTATGCTAACGCTCGCTAAGGGGGTTTAATTATGGCCGAAAACAAAGTCGACGCCCGCCGTGCCGAGCTGGAGCGCGAGCTGGCCCGCTACGTCGATGCGCTCGTCGAGCACGAGAATCCACAGCAGATCATCGTCTTCGGCTCGCTGGCAACGGGTGACGTCCACGAATGGTCGGATATCGATTTGGTGATCGTCAATGAGACGAAGCTGCCCTTTATGAAGCGGCTGCACAAAGCACGGCGCTTGATTCAGCCGCGCGAGGCGGTCGACATTTTGTACTACACACCCGAAGAATTTGCGACGCTGTCTAAAGAACGCCTGTTTGTTCAGGACGAAATCATCCAGAAAGGAAGAACGCTTTATGAGCGGCACAGTTGAGCAATGGCTTGAATTTGCCCGAAACGACTTGCGTGCCGCCGAGCTTCTGCTGGAGGATGAGATTTACTATCTGGTCTGCTTTCATGGTCAGCAGTGTACAGAAAAAACGCTCAAAGCAATTTTGGTCTTGAATGGGGTTACGCCACCAAAAATTCACTCCATCAATAAACTGCTAACGCTGCTACCTCCAGAGTGGGCAGACAGATTCAACGACGACCTGCCTCTGTTTGATGACTTCTACATTCCGACTCGTTACCCCGATGCGCTGCCCGGTTCACTACCCGAAGGTCTACCCAGCAAAGCAGAGGCGGAAAAAGCCTTATCGATGGCGCGCGAAACGTTTCAAGAAGTTCAGCGACATTTGAACACAGCCCAAAACGCAGATGACGATGCACAAGAACCACTCAGTTTCTAATTTATTAAAACCTAATTTCTCTACCCAAAACATCGTCCTCACCGGCTTTATGGGCACGGGCAAGAGCACCATTGGCCAGCGGCTCGCCCAGCGGCTAGGGCGTGATTTTGTCGACATGGACGCGCAGCTCGAAGCGCACTTTGGCAAACCCATCGCCGCTGTCTTTGCCGAGGAGGGCGAGCCGGCCTTTCGGCTGGCCGAAATTCGCCTCTGCCAGCAGCTGGCTCAGCAGCAGTCGCTCGTGATCGCCACCGGCGGCGGCGCGCTGGTGAACCCGAGCAGCCGCCACGAGCTGGCGCAGTCCGGCGTGCTGATCTGCCTCACCGCCAGCATCGACGAAATTCTGCGCCGGCTCGAACAATTTGCCGATCGCCCGCTGCTGGACGGTACGCTGGCCGAGCGCCAGCAGCGCGTGCGCGACCTGCTCCACGAGCGCCGCCAGGCCTACGCCGCCATCCCGCACCAGGTCGACACCACGGGCCGCACGCCGGAGCAGATCGTCGAGCGAATTCTAGACGTGGTCGCTGGCGATGCGGAAGTCCGCGGCATGACGCGCATTCCCGTCCAGCACCCAGCGGGCTCCTACGACATCTGCCTGGGCGAGGGGCTGCTGGCCCACGCGGGCGACCTGCTGCGCGCGCGTGATTTGCGGCCGGGCACGGTGGCCGTTGTCAGCAACCAAGAGGTCGCCGCGCACCACGGCGAAATTCTGCTCGACTCGCTGCGCAGCGCGGGCTATGAGCCCACGCTCTGCCTCGTGCCCGAGGGCGAGCAGCACAAAACGCTGGCGACCGTCGCCTCGCTCTACGACCAATTTCTAGACGCGGGATTGGATCGGAGCAGCGCCGTCCTCTCGCTGGGCGGCGGCGTCGTCGGCGACATGGCGGGCTTTGCCGCGGCCAGCTTTCTGCGCGGCGTGCCCTACGTACAGATGCCGACCTCGCTGCTCTCGATGGTCGACGCCTCGGTGGGCGGCAAAACGGGCGTCGACCTGCCGCAGGGCAAGAATCTCGTCGGCGCCTTTAAGCAGCCCGAAGTCGTTATCATCGACACGGCCACGCTATCGACCTTGCCGAGCGCTGAATTTCGCGCCGGGCTGGCCGAAATCATCAAGCACGGGCTGATCGGCGCGCCCGATTTGTTTGCCCAGCTCGAAGAGTACGGCCCCACTTGCATGGCCCACCTCGTCGCCGACGCCGTGCGCGTCAAGGTCGAGGTGGTCGAAGAAGACCCGTTTGAGCAGGGGCGGCGCGCCACGCTCAATCTCGGCCACACCTTTGGCCATGCCATCGAGCACGTCAGCGGCTACCGAGTACGCCACGGCGAGGGCGTCGCGCTGGGGCTGGTCGCTGCCGCGCACATGGCCCACGCAATTGGCCGCTGCGACGCGTCGCTCGTCGAGCGCACGCGCAACGTGGTCGACCGAATGGGCCTGCCGACCTGCGTGGGCGGCTACGACCTCGACCTAAATATTGATGAGGTGATGCAGGCCATGTGGCACGACAAAAAGCGCCGGGGCAAAACCCTGCGCTTCCTCATCGCGCAAGATGTGGGCGACGTGGTGGTGATTGACAATCCGGGCGAAAGTTTTGTGCGCGACGCGCTGTCGCAGGTGTTGGAGTAGAGAAAGATTATGGCGACCGTCCTTGAACTCCGCATGACGCCCGAAGAATATCTGGCGTGGGAGCGCGACCCCGAACGGGCGCAGGAACGCAAGAGCGAGTACATTGGCGGAGAAGCGCGTGAAGCGCCGCCATCGAGCTTGTACCACAATTTGATTACTACCGAACTCATCGTATTGTTCGGTAGACAACTGCCGGATTACGATGTGCTGGTCAGTCAGATGCGCATATGGATTCAGAATGGGAAAGCGTGTGTTTATCCCGATATCGTGATTGTGGGAGATGAGGCGAAATTTCTCGACGACCAATTCGACACGCTGCTCAACCCAACGCTGCTCGTCGAAATTCTCTCGCCCTCCACCAGCGACTACGATCGCGGCCCCAAGCTCGATCTCTACCGCGACATTGAGTCTCTTACCGACTATCTCATCGTCTCGCAAGACGAAGCGC
This sequence comes from Caldilineaceae bacterium, assembly GCA_965213535.1. Classification (GTDB taxonomy): domain Bacteria; phylum Chloroflexota; class Anaerolineae; order Caldilineales; family Caldilineaceae; genus JBCCFC01. The sequence goes on along the minus strand of OZ243888.1, from coordinate 1,109,716 downwards.
GCATTGAGCATTACGCCCGCGAAGGCGACAACGTTTGGCTGCTCAAATCCCATCGTGGCCCCGACGCCACCGCGCACATCGACAGCCTCGACTGCGACCTCCCGCTCGCCGAAATCTACGCCCGCATTGACTTCAACCGCTAACCACTATTCACTTTTCAACCTGTGTCCACTATCGCCCTGATTCACGGCCCCAACCTCAACCTGCTCGGCACGCGCGAGCCGGACGTTTACGGCGCGCTCACGCTCGATGATGTCAACGAGCGGCTCATCAAGTGGCTCGACGAGCAGCCGGGCGAACACGCGCTGCACCCCTTCCAGAGCAACCACGAAGGCGCGCTGCTCGACCACATCCACGAGGCACGCCACTGGGCGGACGGCATCGTGATCAACCCCGGTGCCTTTACCCACTACTCCTACGCCCTGCGCGATGCGATTGCAGGCGTCGCGCTGCCAACGATCGAAGTCCACCTGAGCAACATTCACCAGCGCGAAGCTTTTCGCCACACATCGGTGATCGCGCCGGTCTGCGTGGGGCAGATTGCGGGCTTTGGCTGGCGGAGCTACGAGTTGGGATTGCGGGCGCTGCTGGGTTGTTTGGAAGATAATGTGTGAAGGCGCGTACTGAAAATTGGAAAGTGATAGATAAAACGTGATGCGTAATGTTTCGTTGACTTTAACGGTTCTACTCGCTTTGGCTGTCGGGCTAATGCTGGTCGCCTGTCGCAACCAGCCGACGCCAACGCCCGTGGCAGAGGCCAGCGCAGAGGCCAGCGCAGCGCCCGACGGCACGCCTGTCGCCCGCGACCCCGTGCGCGACCCCGTGCTGCCCACCGCTGCGCCCACGCCCACCGCCGACGCCACCAGCGGGGAGCTTGTGCTCTGGCACGCCTGGGCACAGGCCGACGGCGACGCCCTCGCCGCCATCCTCGACGCGGCCCGGCGCGAATACCCCAATCTCACGGTCGAGACGCTCTTCGTCGCCCCCGACGATTTGCCCCAGGCCTATGCCGACGCCGTGGCCGCGGGTGGTGGCCCCGATCTGCTGCTCGCGCCCAACTGGTGGGTCGACGACCTGGCCGCGCTTGATGTCTTCCTGCCGCTCGGCGAGCTTGTCGATGCAGAAGCGCTAGCCGATTACGCCCCCGCCGCGCTCGATAATCTAAGTGCGGGCGGCACGCTCTACGGCCTGCCGCTCAGCGTGGAGACCGTGGCGCTCTTCTACAATCAGTCGCTGCTGGGGGACGTCGAGCCGCCGTCGACCATGGACGAATGGCTGGTTCAGGCGCGCACAGCGGCCGAGCAGGGCACGGGCCTCTACGCCAGTCTCTACCACGTTTACTGGGGGGTTCCGGCTTACGGCGGCACGCTCATAGACACCGGCGGCGCAGTGGTGATGACGGGGAACGGTGGAACGGCGGAGTTCCTGGCGTGGCTGGCTGCGCTGAACGAAACCGAGGGCAGCTACGTCGACATCGACTACGGGATGCTCAAGGATCGCTTCAAGAAGGGCGAGTTCGCCTTCTTCGTCGACGGCCCCTGGGCCACGGCGGAACTGCGCGACGCACTGGGCGATGATCTCGCCGTCGCCCCGCTGCCCGCTGGCCCGGCGGGCCCCGCCCAGCCCTGGCTCAGCGCCGACGGCCTCTTTATCAGCGCCGTCGCGTCGCCCGATCAGCAGGCGCGGGCCCTGCGCTTTGCCCAATTTGCCACGGGCGCGGAAGCGGGCGCGCTCCTTGCCGAGGTCGCCAATCGGCTGCCCGCCCACCAACGGGCCGAAGTCAGCGGCGACGCCATTCTCAACGGCTTCCTTCAGCAGAGCGCCAACGCCCAAGCCATGCCGCCCGCCCTCGAAGCCGACGCCGACTTCTGGGCCTACGCCGGCGACATGCTGCTGCGCGTGCTCAACGACGACGCCACGCCCGAAGTCGCCGTGCGCGAGGCCGAGGCGCTGATCAACGAGGTGAACAGTCGATAGCTCAATTTATCTTGGGTATAAAACAGGTTGATCGACCAAGGCGTGGGGAACAACGGTGGAGCGTGTAGCGACACAAAGGGTCCGCCAAGAGGCAGATGCGGTATCCTATCCGGACGATATTTTGTGGGGGCCGAAGTTGGAGAATATGCAGAACCTCGTTCAAATCACGACGCCCGACGCCACCCCGTCTACTCCGCCAGATCAGGAATCACTTGCTGGCCTTTGCAGCGTACCGCTCATCAGTGGAACCATATTCCAGTTTGACGCGCTGGATGTTACAGGAACGGTAGTGCTTGCGTCGGCTTTTGATAAGCGGGACGCGGGTAGCCTCTTGCTGACGAGCGAATCTGGTTGGCGGCATGAACTGGACTACGGTTTCGCCAGCCATGCGCAGCGTTTTCATGTTCCAATTCCGGCTGGCATTAGCAGCGTTTCCGTTAAGCAGCTAGATGGCAATCAACCACTCTGGGTTCTGGCAGACCGCGAGGAGTTAGCCGATGCGTATCCATCTCTGTGGCCGGAGATGGCCGACGCGAATCGATTGACCCGCTTTTTTCAACGGCTCGAACACGGCAGCATGGCTCAATTTGGCTGGATGGGCGGCTGCGTTTTGGAAGCATTTGATGCCCTGGCGCAAAGGGATGTCAACAGCCGTTGGACAAATGCGCGTGAACAATGGCTGGGACGATTTTTGGACGACACGCACCTGCGCTTTCAAGGCCCCCGTGGCCAGGTATTAGTCGATACCCTTTCCACCATCGAAGCGGGGCTACCCTTTGCCTCCATCGCAAGGCGAGACTCAAGCCACCCCTCTGTGGACATGGCTCTTCAATTTTTGACAGCTGTACGGGACGACAATTTCTCTTGTGAAGGTTGCTACACCGCTGCCTATCCACTAGCGCAAATCGCCGTGCTCCGCGAGGACGAAGCGCTGCTTGCCGGGGCGACAAATATCCTCTACGACCGCCATGAAAAGCTGTTCAAAGACGGAACAATATACCTGCGCAATCGGCAGGGGAAACTCAGCTACCCGAATTGGGCACGCGGCATCGCGTGGTATCTTCTCGGCATTTCGAAGTGTATCCGGCTGGCGGGTCTTGATCACTTCACACCTGATTTCCTCAAGCACGTGCGTGAGCGGGCGGCTTGGGTAATAAAGCACCAGGGTGATCACGGGTTGTGGCCGAATTTCTTTGATCAGCCAGCGCTGCCACCCGATACATCGGGCTCCGCCGGTATTGCCACGGCGCTGATGGAATTCCGTGAACTAGGCCTTGTTGACGCTCAAACCGCGGCCAACTCTGCGTGGCTCTGCTGGGATGGGCTCGTTAATCACCTAAGCATCGACGGCTGTCTGTGCAGTATTGCCAAAAATAACAAGCAGGGCGAATCCGTGCAGCGATTGCCCGCACGCAGTTGTGAACCATTTGGGGCTGGGTTGATGGGGCAGCTCGCTGCCAATCTACCCATAGAACAGCCCGTATGCGCCGCCTTGTGCGAGAGATATACAACACCCAATTGACCTACCTATCTCGGCAGCAAAAACCAGCAAAATTGCCAGCAACCGAAAATAACGCCAACTTCAGGAGCTACGTCAGCGACGTGATCCTGCGCGTGCTCAACGACGACGCCACGGCGGAGGTCGCCGTGCGCGAGGCCAAGGCGCTGATCAACGAGGTGAGTGGGCAGTGATTTGGATCGTTTCACATGTGGCAAATAGAGTTGCGAGCAACGGGCCAGGCCGGAGATGACAAGCCACAAGTGCAAGTATTGGCTGCTGACCCGCTACTGATCCAGCAGACTTCGCATGCCAAGCGGTCCTTTGTTCATGACGTGGATATACATCACGGTCGTCTTCGCACCCTTGTGACCTAGTAGTTCCTGGAGCATTCGAATATCATACCCATCTTCGAGCGGGTGCGTGGCAAACGAATGCCGAAAGGGTCAAAATACTGGATGAAAGTTTTACTAATCAGTTATGAATTACCTTTGTACTCTGTCTCTTAATTTTGAGGAAGATGGGTCCTTAAACTACGGGCCAATAGAACATCGAGCATTCTATCTGACAGCCATTCAGTTAGCCGAACAACGAGAGCCGCATCATTGCCCACTGCATAGCGTGTACGAGGACGACGACTTGTAGCCGCATCTACTATAACTCGGCCAACCTTGTCCGCAGACAATCCCCTGCGACTGGCTGACTCGGCCTGTGAAACAATTGAATACATAAGCGATGAATAACGTTCGCGTTGCTCTGCTGTCATACTTTCGATTATGCTTTCACCCATACCTGAAACCCCTTTAAGCATTTTGGTTGAGACAGCGCCAGGTTCCACTACAATAACTTTAACTCCATGTTGCTCGACTTCTCTACGCAAAGCATCACTGACTGCTTCTAGCGCAAATTTTGTACTGGCGTAAGGACCATACATCGGCATTGCAATTTTTCCTCCAACAGAGGTGATATTGACAATGCTTCCTTTGTTTTTAATAATTTCAGGTAATAACGTTTGTATCATTTCGACGTGGCCGAAGAGGTTTACATCAAACAAGCTACGCCATTCTGAGAGCGGTAATACTTCTATTGGCGCATTAATTTGAATACCTGCATTATTGATGAGCGCTCGAAGTCCTCGACCAAGGGGATCAGAAGCGACTCGAGCGGCCACATTGGCAATATCAGCCGGCTGCGTAATGTCAAGAATAATCGGTTCAATTCGCTCAGCCCTAATGAGATCACCATCAGATTTGCGACGGACTCCAGCCAACACGTGATATCCACGTTGTGCAAACTCCAGTGCCGTAGCCGCTCCTACACCACTCGACGCACCTGAAACAATCACGAGTTCATTCATAGCTTGAGACACTTTTTTCTTTGTCATTTAAACCCCTTTTTACAAACCGATGGTAAGGACTGCGATAAAGACCTGATTAGGTTATACTTAAGTTGACGCGGTAGTCAATATAAAACAAGTTGACCACTATGTCAACTTAAGTACTGGAGTATAAAATGTCAAAAAGTCAGCAGTTTGACGATGAGAAATCATTACGCTTAGATGCTCGCCGTAATTTAGATAAACTCCGTGACGCAGCCACCACAGCTTTTCAAGAGGTTGGCTTAGGCGTTTCACTCAAAGAGATAGCACGTCGTGCAGGAGTAAGCCCTGGTACTCTTTATAATCGCTTTGGTTCACGAGAAGCGCTGATTGATGATGTTGTTTTCGAGATCGCTATCGAGAGACTTGAGTTAGCTGTCAACCTCGCAAATTCAGAGGATCGACCCTGGCTTAGATTTACCTGTTTTCTCTGGGAAATGGGAAAATTGCAGGCTGAGAATCCGATGTTCAGTGATATTTTTTCTGGCCGTTTTCCCTTAGCTAAAAAGCTAGAACATTTTTGTCAACAATCAATGTCTCATGCGCAACATTTTATCGAAGAGGCTCAAGTTGAGGGAAGTTTGCGCGCTGATTTTATCCAAGAGGACTTCTTTTTAATACTGCTGGCAAACGGTTGCTTGCTTCAATCAGCCGAAGCGGAAAAATTGGGGGGATGGCGCAGAAAAATGGCTCTTACTATTGATGGTTTGCAAGCGTGTGCCTCATCTCCTCTTCCAAATGATGGCAGTTTTCGCCGTGAGTCTGATCTTCAATAAAGCAAACATTTGGGAAAAGACGTTTGTGTATCGCTGCCCCGCAACCAGCAGATCGCCCCGGCACGGCAGCTACGCAGCTTGCGGGTCATTTGCGACATTAGCCCCGACATGCAATCAAAAGGCGCTCGCTGACATATCAGCGAGCGCCTTTTAGATAAGATCCGCCCTGAATTAGCAGGCTATCAGCGAGCGACCCGCTCAGTCGCTGGCTCTTTGCCCCCGTCGCCCCCACTTCTCTCGCAAATACCCCGCCCCAATCGCCGCCTGCGACAGCGCAAAGAGCGCCGTTTCGCTCAATCCGCGCGTCGTCACCCCGTGCGTGCGCAGCGGGTGGGCCAGTAAGCCCGCGTAAAAACCGAGCGCCTCAAAGCGCACGCCGTCGCCGCTCTGCTCGGCGCGCCCCTGGTGGACTTGGTACGCACCGCGTCCGTAGTTGACATTCTGCCGCCAGAAGCTGCGCACCGTCATGGCGTGGCGGTGGTGGATGATGGCGGTCGGCGCGTAGAGGCGGGGCAGGCCACTTGCGCGCCAGCGGTCGCAAAATTCACGATCCTCACCCGCCGCCAGTGGAAAGCTCGTGTCAAATCCGCCGACCCTGTGAAAGCAGCGCGTCGACATGGCGATGTTGTTGCTGGCGAAGAAACGCGCGTCACCGGGCCGCTGGTTTTCGCGTGAATAGATGTAACCGATCAGCGACTGCGCGGCCTCCGAAACCGCGTTGTCGACCAGCGCGTTGAGCGTGCGCCCGCCGACCAAGGCATCGGGCTGCGCGGCGAGGCGCGCAGCCATCTGCGTCAGCCAGCTCGATGCGGGTGCGCAGTCGTCGTCGGTAAAGGCGAGCAGGTCGCCGGTAGCGTGGCGCGCACCCACGTTGCGCGCGGCGGCGGGGCCGGCGTTGGGCTGGCGGATGGTCTGCACACGCAGCGCGTCACCCGCTCCATCTTTTGTCGACGCCGCCACTTCGTCCACAAATTGGTCCACCACCGGCGCAACGGGCTGCGGGCTGCCGTCGTCGACCACCACCACGTCCAGCCGCTCGCGCGGGTAATCCAGCGCGGCCACGGCGGCCAGGCACTCGCGCAGATGCCGCGGACGATTGTAGGTGGGGATGACGAGGGTGATGGTGGAGTGGGTCATGGGGTGAAAAGAGAGCGGGGTCTATTGGGTTAGCGTCCCCGGCACGCGCCGTTGGAATGTTCGTATGTCCCGCTACGTGTGGCGCGTGCCGGGGACACGGATGCCCACAGACGTGATTTCTACTCCCGCAGCGATTCCTGATCGCTGCGCGTCAAGTGCTGTGGGCGATCCATCTCAAAGGTCGCCAGCTTCTCCGGCGTGCGACCCGGCCCCGCGGCGTAGCCCGCCATCTGCCCCAGCCCGTCCAGCACGAGGCCGAGCAGCAGCGCCCCCTGCACGCGACCGACAATCTCGCGGCGCTGGCCGTTGCCAAACAGCTCCTGCCGCAGCCGCCGAAAGCGCACGAACGGAATCAGCGGCCCGCCCAGCGTGTAGAGCGCTCGCTGCACCGGCGACCAGCCACCCGCCTGCGCCCGCTTGGCCCCGTAGAGCCGACCGGCGCTAAAGCGCAGATCGGCGGTGGAGGAAAAGAGCGAGGGGTTGGCGTGGGCCAGCCGCGCGCCCGTTGCCAGCGCAAAACGATGGCCCCGTTTGGTGAGCGCGTTGGGCAGCTCGCCACTGCGGCCCAGCGCCGTCGCCAACGCGTCGCCGTACTCGACTAGCACGTCGCGTTTGTAGCTGATGTTGTGCCCCGGCAGCGCATCGACTTCGGCGACATCGTTGGCAACCGCATTCTCGGACTCCTTCATTTTGTCTGTCCACGGCCCGTAGGCAATCAGCAAATTTGTCCAGCTCAGCGGATTTTGCGGATTGGCGTTGACCATCGTCGAGCCGACGGCGGCCCACGGGCCTTCGTGCGCCTGCACCATGGCCGCGGCCCAGCCCGGCTCCGGGTAGGCGTGATCTTCGACCAGCGCAACCACCGGCGCGGTTGCGCGGCGAATACCGTCCGCCGCGGCGTGGTCGACGTTGTCGATGGGGCCGACAGCGATGATCTCGGTGTGGGCAAAGCCCTCCAGTTCGTCGGGCTCGCGGTCGGCGATGGCCTCTTCGGACGGGGCAACGAGAATCAGCTCGATTTCACCAGCGATGGTCTGGCCTCGCAGGTGGCGCAGGGTGCGGCGCACGTTGGCAAAGTTACTGGCGGTAACGGTCACAACACTGATGGGTGGTGTCGATGATTCGTTCATGGGTTGGTGGTCAATCATTACGGGTCGAGTTGCTCTTCCAGTTCCCGAAGCAACATCTCAGTAGACAAAGGGCCGTGCACGCGGTTGTATTTAGCGGTGAGGATGATTACACCTCTGTTGTGTGAAGCCTGAAATGTTGTCAGCGCAGGTGTTGTTGCCCACGCTTCTGCTGTATCCTCAACGGTTGTTTCTTGGTCCGCCAGCGCAATCACGCCATCTATAGCTATCTGATTGAGCATTTCCGGCTCGATTTGTGCGGTTTGGTCTGCTTCACCAATCACAATGCCAAACCCTATATCGGTAAGCACGCCAACCAGCAAAGTGCTGCCCGCCAGCACGGTAATTTCGCTGTTGCGAGTGTAGTCATCGCTGATCAACAACAGCCAGCGCTGCCCGTCGATAATTGGTGCGAGGCGTCGCCGTGCTGCCTCCATCCGCTGCTCATGCCGCTCTAGGATGACGTTCGCTCCGGCATCCTTGCCCAGCGCCCGCGCCAAAATCGGCAGCGTACGTTTCCACTCGTCTTGGCCACCGCTCGAAAAAACCAGCGTTGGTGCAATGGCGCTCAGTTCGGGGTACAGCTGGCGGTGCGCTTCCATATCCGCCAAAATCAAGTCCGGCGCAGCGGCCTCCACTGCTTCTAGCGACGGAGATTGACGAGTGCTCAAATTAACAATCGGCTCGGTCAGGTAAGGGCCAAGCAGCGCAATTTGGTCGGGTTCAATCATCGACCCCGGTGCATCAACAACAAACAGCCCGCTCTCCGCATAGCCGACGGGCTGCACGTTGAGCGACAGCAACAGATCAAGCAGCGTTGGCCCAAGCACCGCGATGCGCTGCGGCTGGGCATCCAGCGTGATTTCGCCCAAGTCATGCGGCAGCGTCATTGGGTAGACGTCCGGCGGCGGCAGCGCGGACGGATCGGCTGGAGCAGGAAGTGAATTGGACTCCGTGGTCGCCGCCGCTTGGGTGGGATCGGTGGAGAGCTGCTGCAATGAATTGGTCGACGTAGCGGCGGGTTCCGCGACTGTGTCCACATTACCATCCGGGGTGGCATCCGCTGCTGGCGGGGTGGTGCGGTCTCTGCCGCAGGCCACCAGATTTACGGCGACCAACAGCGGGATCAGCAGCACCAGGATTGCACGCGGGGAACGTCGCCGCTTGAACAGGGCAGTCAGTTTCTCTTGAATCATGCTTCACTTCTTTGGTTGTATTTTTGGTTTATGGTTTATACGGCATCATGTTGGGCTCCCTTGTAATTGATTGATGTCAACAGGATTGTAATGGAACGGGTGGTCAGCGCGGCTGCTTGGGCTTGAGCATTGGCACGAGCTTGAGCACCTGCTGCGCCGTCGACCAGCCGCCGGGCGTTGCCAGCCAAACGGCGGCGTAAACAACGCCAAAGATCGGCGCGCGCAGCAGCAGATTTAAAAAAACGTTGTACATCGGCAGCAGCGTCCCCAGCGCGATCAGCGCTCCCGCCGCGGCCAGCGCGGCCACGGTTGGTCGCCAGAGAATTTCCAGGAAGTCGCGCAGGGTGATGTGGGAGGTGCGCAGGCAGTAAGCCAAGCCGGGGAAGGTGAGCACGGCGGTGCCGAGCGTAAAGCCCCAGGCCACGCCGAGTGTGCCCCACTGCGCGCCAATCACCACGGCGACGATCATCAACGGCGTGTAGACCAAGCCCCAGCGCAGTTGACGCCGCGTCTCGCCTTGCGAGAGGTAGAGCCACTTGGTGATGCGGTTCACGCTCTCGAAGAGCGCAGAGACGCAAAGCACGCGAAAGAGCGGAATCGCCGCGGCCCAATCGGCCCCCAAGACGAGGAGCACGACGTTGTGCGCCTCCACCAGCATAAAGATGAGCGCCGGAAAAATAATGGCGTACATCGGCAGCATCCCGCGCTTGAAGTAGGCGCGGTAGCGCGTCGGCTCGTGCTGCACGCGGCTGAGACCGGAGACGGCGACGTTGAGCAGCGGCGTGTAGGCCTGCTGCAGCGGAAAAAGCGACCACTGGTAGGCGCGCCCGTAGAGGCCCATGTTGGTTGCCCCGCCAAAGCGGCCGATGAGGAAGCGATCCAAATTGCGCCCCACGTGCGCGATTACGCTGTACGCGGTGACGTCGGAGCTGTACCGGAACAGATCGCGCAGGCCGCGGCTGGCGCGGCTGGCGCGCGGGCCAGCGGGCAACCAGCCACAGGCGATCCACATGCCGACGCTCTTGGTGGCGTGCGTCGCCACAATTTGCCAGAGCAGCGCCCAATAGCCGTAGCCCAGCAGCGCCATCACCACCGCCGTCGTTAGCCCGATGATGAGCGAACCCGTCTCCACCACCGTCAGCGCGCCGTGGCGCATTTGGCGCGAGAGCAGCGCCTTGGGCTGCGTGGCCGTGCCCAATACAAAGACGCTGAGGGCCATCAGCGGCGTGGCGGTCAGCAGGGCAGGCTCTTGAAACCAGAATGCCATCACCGGCGTCATCGCCAACATAAAGAGGGCGATCCCCACGTTGAGCAACAGGTTCACCCAAAAGACGCGGCTCATGCCCACGTGGTCAATCTCTTCGCGGTTGGAGACGGCCAGCGGCAGGCCAAAATCCTGAAAGCTGCCCACAAAGGCCATCAGCACGACGACCATGTCGCGGATGCCAAATTGCTCGGGCGCAATGAGGCGGGCCAGCAGGATGGCCGAGCCAAAGCCGATCACAAACTGCACAAGCTGCGCCGTCACGCGGGCAAAGCCAGAGCGCACGGACTTGCCCTGGATGTCGCGCCGCACGGCGTCGGCACCCAGCAGCGCATCAAAATTTTCCGCCGTAATTCGGGCCATAGTTAATCTTCAATCCCCAGTCATGTACAGCCAATCAACTGCTCGCGAGCGGACGCTGGCCCGCTCCCACCCGCCACTTACTAAAGTTGGGCAGAAACGCCAGCACGCGATCCCACGGAACCCAAAACAGGTTGCAGATGATAAACTGCTCGAACGACGGCCCCATCAGCACGCGAATGCCGATCTGGGTGGCGACCATGCCGGGCACAAACACCCAGCGCGCCCGCCGCGACACCATCGCCAGCGGGTAGCCCGTCTCCAGCACCACGGTTGCCAGCGCCAGCGGTCGATAGAGCCAGGGCGACTGCGCGAGATAAACGCCCCAGTTGACGAGCGGCGTCAGCCCGTACTGCTGGCGAATCAAGATGAAAGCCATGTTGTCGGACATGACCCACGCCAACCCACCGTAGCGCAGCTTGGCTACGCCAGAGGCAAAGAAAACGAGCGCCAATATCAGCCAGATGGCGCGGATCGGCCAGCGGTATTCGCCGCTGGGCTCCACTATGCTATCGACATTTGTCCCGCTTTTCCTTCGCGCCCACCAACGATCCAGCGAAAAGGCGTCGCCACAGCGAGAGGCGGCGAGGATACCCAGGGCAAAAACGAGCACGGCGTCGTAGTGGTAAACCTTGGCAAAATTGTGCGGCAGCGCAAGCAGGTAGAAGCCCAGCACAAAGGCCGTCGCCGTGCTGGCGCGGGTAAAGAGGCCCAGACAGCTCAGCAGCAGCGCCGCTTTCCACACGAGTTGGACGGCGTTGAGCAGCGGCTCGCTCAACACCGGCAGGTTCAGCGCGTCAAACAGATAGATCGGCATCCAGTAGACATCGGAAACCGTGGCCCATGCGGCAAAATCCTGCGGCAGGTAGAGCAGGAAAAGCGCGCCAAAAAACAAAATTCGCCCCACGGCCAGGTCGACCGGCGACTGCGGCCCCACCCAAAAATCGAGCCAGCGTTGAATCAAGGTTTGCATCAGTCGCGCTCCACTTCCAGCACCAGCACGCGCGCATCCGGCGCGGCGACGTTGCGCGCCAGCGGGTCGAGCGTCCACGAGAGTTCGTAGAGGCGCACGGCTCGCAGCGGCGGCCCGTCGTGCTGCCCAGCTTGGCGCAGCGCCTCGTAGCGCGATAGCACTTCGCTCATTGCCACGCGCAAATCGGCGTCGCCACCATCCCCACCAGCGCGCCGCTGGAGCTTGCGCAGGCCGATGTTGAGCCGCGCTTGGTCGAACGGCTGAAGCGCGGCGGCGTCCAGCAGAGGAAATTCTGTCGAAGCGGCGGCGTCACCCCTGTTGCTTTCAGCAAGCGGCACGCCGTAGAGCCGCACCTTCTCCTCCACCGGCTCCATCTCGATCGAGCTAAACATGGGGTAGGGCGAAAAAGGCCAGTGCTCGCGCCCGGTCACAATGTCAAAGAGCGAGCCCGCCAGGATGACGAAGAGCCCCAGGTGCACTAGCGCCAGCCGCAGCGGCGTGATGCCGTAGCGCTTGCGCAGCGTTTTGCTACCCAGCGGTTGGGCGTTGATTTGGTTGAAGGTCCGGTTGTATTTCACAATTGTAAGCCAATCATCAGCCGACAAATCGAGCCGTTCTGTTAAAATCAGTTGGAGTTTCGAGCGAATCCCGCAGGAAACTTTGGTTCATCACACTAATCGTGCTTCGGATTCATCCGCGTTTAGGCTCAGCCAAGCGCATGACCCAGCGGAGCATAGGTGACCTACGGTTGATGACCTAATTTTGTACCAGCTATCCACATAGTTAGAAAGCAATAATCCGTCGTGAACATTCTTTTCTTCGGCAGCGCCCCGACCATTGGGGATGGCGGCATCGGCGCGGCGATTCTGGCCGAAATGCGCCGCGAGTGGCCGGACGCCCGCTTCACCATCCTCACCAGCACGCCCGCCGCCTACGCCGCCTACCCCGTTTGCCAGGATGCGACCATCAAGGCCAAACCGCAGATTGGGCTCAAGTCCCGCGAGGCGCGGCTGCCCTTAAGCCTCGACTTTCACCTGCGCTATCTGCTGCACCTGCTCAACCTCCGCTTCTTTGGCGGGCGGCTCGGCGGTGATCGCCAACTGGTGCAGACGCTGCGCGACCACTTCGGCTGGGCAGATCTTGTCGTCTACCAGGGCGGGCCGGGCTGGAACAAGATTTTTCTCAGCGCCGGCACGCTGCGCATTCGGCTGCTGCGGCTGGCCGCGGCCCAACACTTTGGCAAGCCCAGCGTGCTCTATGCCCAGAGCTTTGGCCCGTTCGACTGGCGCGGCCCCTACGGCTGGCTCCTGCGCCGCCTGGCCGCCTTCGTGCTCAACCAGACGCAGCTGATCACCGTGCGCGACGGCTTCTCCATCGACCACCTCCAGCGGCTCGGCGTCTCGCGCCCGCGCCTCGTCGCCGCCACCGACGCCGCCGTGCGTCTGCCCGCCGCCTCGCCCGAGCGCGCGCGCGAAATCCTGCGCCAGTTCCACGTCGAGCCCGAGCCCGGCGAGCGCACCCGCCCGCTGGTCGGCCTCTCGGTGCGCGCCATCCGCGACCGCTACGGCTACGCGCCGGGCACGGAAGCCCGTTTCCACCAAGAGCTGGCCGAATTTCTGGACTGCACGCTGGACGAGCTGGCCGACGTGGTCTTCCTCTCCACCGACTACGACGAGCACGCCGACCACGACAACGATCTGGAAACGATGCGCAAGGTGCAGTCCCTCATGCAGCGGGGCGACGCGCTCCAGCTTATCGACCAGCCCTTTCTGCCCCACGAAATCGCCGCCGTCTACGGCCTGCTGGATGCGTTTGTCGGCGTCCGCCTGCACCCCGTCATCTTTGCCGTGACGCAGCACACGCCGGTGTTGAGCCTCGGCTACGCCCCCAAGTGCCGCGACTTTATGCGCCAGATGGAGCTGCTCGACTGGTACATCGACTACGCCGATTTCCGCGCAGACGACGGCGTCGTCAACAACGGCGTCGCCAAGCTGAGCGCACTGCTGGCCCAGCACGAGGCCGTGTCGCAGCAGATTGCCGCGCGGCTGCCCGTGCTGCAAAGTCGCACGGACGAAAGCCTGCGCGCGATGCGGGCGCTGGTCGAAGCCAGCTGATTGCAAAGGTGACCGTCACGGCCCGCCGCCGGCTCGACTTGCCCCGCCTCGTCCGGGCCGTGATTGTCACGGTTCTCGACCAACTCATCCCATATCCAACCACTTTTCCAGCGAGCCAACGTTGTCGCAGAAAGTGACAATCACTGTCCGCCCGCGACTGATCGAGCCAGCTATGCTTGGACAGTGACGGTCATTTCCGACTAGCTTGTCACTTCCGCCAAGAATTCGTGTAGCCGTCGCGCTCGCTGCGGCCACGTGTATTGCCACACGGCCTTGCGCGCCGCATCAGCCAGCTGCTGCGACAGCGCTGGCTCTTCTAATAGCGTGCAAATTGCGTGGGCCAGCGCCGACGGCTCGCTCGGTGGGGCCAGCAGCGCCGTCTCCCCGTGCGAGACCAGCGCGCGCACCGTGGGCAAATTCGTGGCGACAATAGGTGTGCCGCAGGCCATCATCTCCAGCAGCTTGAGCGGGCTGGTAAATTGCTCGGCGATGTCGCTTTCGCCCAGCGGCAGCGGGCAGACGCCCACCCGCGCACGACCGTACCACAACCGAACCTCCGCTGGCGGCACGTAGCCCACCAGCTCCACCCGCTCGGCCACCCCCTGCTCGCTGGCAAATTCGCGCACCTGCGCCTGCGCTGCCGCGTCGCCGCCGAGCAACCACAGCCGCCGCCCCGGTAGAAATTTGAGCGCAGCCACGAGGTCGAAGACGCCCTTGCGCCGCGCGAGCTTGCCCGCGTACAGGACGTCGAGGTCGCGCTGGGCAGAGGCGACGGGGGCGACCTTGCTGGGTGGGGGCGTCGTGCCGCTAGGCAAAATCAGCGTTGGCGCACGCAACGCAAAGCTGTTGGTCAGCGCCTCAAGCACGCCCGCCGTTAGGCAGACGACTCCGTCTGCGCCTTCGACGGTGCGCCGCTCGCTTTGGCGCACGCGAGCCGTGCGCCACATGATCTGTGGCTTTTGTAAAAAGGGCAGGCGCGGCTTGTGCCAAGATTGAACTTGGGTGTAGCAGGGCCTGTGCGCTTCGTAGATGTGTCGCTCGTGGGGCGAACGGGGCAGCGCACGCAGCTGGTCAAACAGCGCCAAGCCCTGCTCGCCGCGGGACATGAGCACGTGTGGCTCGTCCGGCGAGGCCAAGGCCAGCACGTCGCGCAGGGCTGTCCGCAGCGGGCGACCGTCGAACAGCGGCACAACTGTCAAGTTGGGGTGGGGCGACAGGCCGTATTGAGCCAGAGCCGCCTCGACAATCCCGCCGGCAAGGGGGCCGCTGTAGAGCGTGACCTGCACGTCGCGCTCGGCCAGGGCGTGCGCGGTGTGCAAAATCTGAATGGGCGCGGCAAGCTGGCCGGGCAGCGGCGTGTCGTAGAAGTAGGAGAGCTGCACGTCAGACCTCGCTGGGCTGCTTCTGGGCCAGCGAGCGCATCGCGTTTGGCGCTGCATCAAGCACGCCGTTGCCCTCAAAAAAGCCGGACGCTCGCAGCACCTCCTCGACGTACGGATCGCGAACAATTTCGCCGCGCAGCATCGGCCCACGCATCCGTTCGACGGAGACGGCGATCCAGCGGTCAAAGTAGGCCTTGGCCTCAGCTTCGTTCATGGTCAGGCTGGCCTCTTTCCACGCCTGCTTGGGGAAGAAGACGGGATTGCCCTTCTCCCAGGTGGCGGGGTATTCGGCAAACTTGCGATGCTTGTGCAGCCAGCGCGCGGCGGTGGTTACCACGTAGTGGTAGAGCAAGCCCCGCGTTGCACTCGGCAGCGCGCTGGTCGAGTCGTCTTCGCTAAGCGCGCGCCCCGGTCGCCCCCAGCGGTGGGCGCTGATTGCCTCCACATCCGCCGCCGTGCGCACAATCGTTTTACCCTTGTAGTGGCCCAGCCGCCGGTTTAGCTTCACGACTTCGCCCGTGGTCGGGTCCAGCAGCCTCCGCCGAATTTCGCCACGGTGTTGAAAATGGTGGAGCTGCCAAAAAGGTGGGTTGCCCGGCTGCGGCGTGGGGATCACATCCTTGGGCGGCAGGATCACCTGCTCGGTTTTCCCTGCTGTCTGGGCGAGCATAGCGGGCAGGTTGCCCACCGCCAGCAGACGGGACGGCGTACTCGCTTTGTCACGAAGCAGCGCGCGATTAAGCAGCGGACGCAGCCACATGGGGCGGCTGTCGCCACAGGCAAATTCGTCGGGATCGATGTGCATCAGCCAGTCGATGTCGTCGGCGCGGGCCATTTGCAGCCCCTCGTTGATGCACTTGACCTGGTGGGCGGACATAAAGCGGTCGTCCGGATCGCGGTCGCGCACAATCACCGTGACCCAGTCAAAAGCGCGTGCGATGTCGCCGGAGCCGTCCGTACAGCGATCCAAAAAAATGTAGGCGCGCTCGACGCCCAGCGCGCGGTGGTAGGTTAAGTGAGCGGCCAGAAATTCTGCTTCGTCGCGGATGCAGAGTATCATGGCCAGCGAAGGATGGGATTTCGACATAAACATTAAACAAAACAACATCAATGAACAATCATTCTTACTTTGCCAGCCGTCTCATCTACTTTTCCAAGCGGCTCTCGCGCGCGGGGCTCTACGAGTTCCTCGCAGCCGAATACGCCAAAATTCCGTCGGGCGCGCGGGTGTTGACCGTCGGCGCGGGTGGGCCAGTCAACAAGCTGCTGGACAAACGCGCCAGCCAGCAAAATTTCACCGTCGTTTCGGTCGACATCGACCCCGCGCGACGGCCCGACATCGTGGCCGATCTCAACCGGCCCAACTTCGACGCACAGAGCTTCGACGCGATCGTGCTGAGCGAAGTGCTCGAACACGTGGAGGAGCCGCAGCGGGCGCTGGCCCACCTGTACGACGCGCTTGCACCCGGTGGACGGCTCATCATCACCACGCCCTTTCTCATGCCGCTGCACAACTGCCCGCGCGATTTCTACCGCTACACGAACTATGGCCTGGCCTATCTGCTGCGCGACTTCGACGACGTGTGGGTCGAGCCGCGCAATTCGTGGGCCCAGGCCATCAACACGCTCTACGCGCGCCTCATCCAGGAAGCGCATCCGCGGGCGCAGCTAATCGCACCCTTCTTCCTGCTGCTGGCCTACGCCCAGCTGCCGCTGGCCCGTCTGCTCGGTCGCTTTGTGCCGCTTGATTCCATGCCGACGGGCTACAACGCCACGGCGCGCAAACGCTAACGTTCCCGCAGCGGCACGTCGATCCGCGCCACCGCTTCGCCGTAGGCCGCTTCGTCGCGCCGCTCGACAAAATCCCACTCGTACAGCACAACGCGCAGCGTTTGGATGCGCTCGTCCACGGGCAGCGATTTATTGTATCGCTGCCCAATGGCGCGCAGCTCATCGGTCAGCGCCGCCCGCTCTTCATCGCCCGCAAAGCCGCGCCGCAGCTGACTCCGGTAGCCGCTGCTCGACACGCCCATTGCGCGCAGCGGCGCAATCGACACCTCGCCCCCATTGTCCACCTGATAGGGCCGCGCGTAGGTAATAACGCCCGTGCCCTGGTAGCTCGAAAACATCTGCATCGCCGTTAGCGGGTAGCGCTCCAGCCGGATCGACCACGCGCCGAGAAAGAGCGCCAGCACCCCCAGCAGCGCGCCGCAGCGCAGGGCCACGGCGTAGCCCGGCTGCTGGCTGACGCGGCCATTCGCCGGGGCAGGCGCCGCTGCGTCGAGACGACGGCCGGTGTACTTTCCAATCCACAGCCAAATCGCCCGCCAATCGTAAAAGACAAACTGGAGCAGCACCAAATCCCAAAATTCCACGTCCATGACGAGCGCGATGCCCACGTGCATGGCCGCTGCCGCCGTGGGCAGCAAAAAGCGCGCCGGACGCGAAAAGAGCGTGGCGACCATACCCAACTCGACGGCAAGCGTCGCCAGGCCAGCCAGCGCAAAGACGAAGGGCGGCAGCGCCGTTGCCACGTCCAGCAGCGCAACGTTCATCTCCTCCGGGTGAAAGAAGCGATCGAGCACGATGGCCTGCATGTTGGTGCTGTCCCACCACGTCCAGCCGCCGTTGCGCAGCTTGCTCAGCCCCGCCGCCAGGTAAGGCAGCGCGATCACCAGCCACACAAACCAACGCCCCCACGCATACCGCGGCTGTGGCAAATCAGCCTCTGGGCGACTCTGTCGGTCGCGTTGTCGGCGATCCAAAGAAAAGCCGTCGCCGCAACGGGTGCAGGCCAGGACGATCAGCACGTAGACAAAGTAGAGCCCGGAGTGCGAGAACTTGGTGTATGCGCGAAAGAGACCGGCCAGAATTAGGTAGAGCAGTGCGGCCAGCGGAACCGTCCAGCGCGTGCGCCAGCCCGCAGCGGCGACAAGCAGCAGCGCCACCGTCGCACTCTGCAGCCCCCACGCCGCCAGCGGCTGATCCAGCACGCCACCCAACCCCAGCGCGTAAAGCCCATCCACTATGCCCATCGACACCCGCGCGTCGCTGCCCCGTGCCACCACGCGCGCCAGCGGCAGATCGAGCGCAAACCAGGCGGCGGTGGAGCAGACGATCACGCGGATAAGGCCCAGCTCGCTGGAGCGTGCCGTGCCGATGATGCGCTGCACAAAAAAGCGTCGGCTCGCCGGCAGCGCCAGCAGCGCCAGCACCGTCCACAGCAGCAGCCCCACCGCTGCGACATCGTACCAGCGCGCCACGAACAGTTCAACGGGCCGCGCCGCCGCCTGCGATTTAATCAGCGCCACCAGCGGCAACCAGCCCTCGCCGCTGTAGGCGTTGCGCACCAGTGCGGGCATTATCCACCACGCGAAGCCGAGCCAGAACAGCGCACCCAGCGCAAAGCCAGCGGTTAAGAGCGTCGGCCAGCGACGCGTGCGTGTTGCGCCCGCTGCGGGTGGCACGGTGGCAGGTGGCACGGTGGCAGGTGGCACGGTGGCAGGTGGCACGCCGCGCGTTTGATCACTGCCGCGCCGCATGGTTGAGCGCCGAGACGGGCGAATTTGACTGTGCCCGGCTGGCATATTGAGGCAGCGCAAGCAGCCGCTCATAAATCTCGACAAAGCGCTGCGTGCGGTAGGCTTCGCTAAACTGTGCCAGCGCGCGCCGTCGGCCAATTTGCCCCATCGTTTCGGCGACGGTGCGGTCGCGCAGGACGTAGCGCAGCCGCGCCGCCAGCGCATCCACGTCGCCGGGCGGCACGAGAAAACCGGTCTGGCCGTCGATCACGATGTCCGTCTGGCCGCCGACGGCGCTGGCGACCACTGCCGTGCCGCGCATCATGGCTTCGGTGGAGACGTTGCCAAAGGGTTCCGCCCACAGCGAAGGCACGGCCTGCACCCACGCGCTATCAAAGTGGCGCTCCATCTCCTCGCGCGGCAGATGGCCAAGCCACGTCACGGCGTCGGCCAGCCCCAGCTCGGACGCCAGCACGCGCAGGCTCTCCGCCTCCGTCCCCTGCCCAGCCGCAAGCAGCCGCGCGTTGGGCACGGCGTTGGGACCTTTGCGCACGCGAGCCAGCGCCCGCAGCAGCACATCGACCCCCTTCTCGGGCACGAGCCGCCCGGCGTAGACAACGGTTGGCACGGCGTCTTCACCGGTCTGAGTGGCGAGGCGCGGTCGCGGTGGGCGTTCGGCGACGCCGTTGTGCACCACCTCCACGGGGCCAATCCCCTCGGCGACGAGCTTGTCGCGCATCTCGCTGCTCAGCGCGGCAACAAGGTCAAAGGCGTCGCGCCAGCGCAGCCAGAGCGCCCGCTGCCCCATGAGCACGCCCCAGGTTTGGGGCGTCATACAGCGGTTGCGCAGGCAGGGCACGCCGGCGCGCACGGTACAGGGCGAGCCGTCCGGCAAAATTTTGGTACCGACGGGGCAGATGGCTTTGTACATCGACGTTTGGTAAAGCGCTGGCAGGTCGCGCAGGAGGGGCAGAATGAGGGGGGAGAGCTGCCACAGAAAGAGCCGCGCATGAACAACATCCGGCTGGAAGTCGCGCAGAATTTGGCGCAGCGCGAGGTAGGCCGCGGGGTTAGCCGTCTGCGTGAGCACTTGGAGCTTTTGGTTATTTGTGCCAAAGCAGCGGTAGTCGGCCTCGAACGAGCTGCCGGGGACGGGCGTGGCGCTCGTCGCCAACAGGCGCGCGTCGTGGCCGAGGGCGCGCAGATCGTCGCGCAGGGCGAGGAACTGCATTTCGGCGCCGCCCGTGGCGGTGCCTTTGTCGTGCAGCAGCAAAATTTTCACTGTAGGTTTCGCTGTGCGCCTCAAGCCCCGGCGGGCAGCGCTGTCGACAGCGCGGTTGGCAGGCCGGCCACGGCAATGCGTTCGCCCGCCCGCGCGGACTGCTCGGCGGCTTCGACCACGGCAAGGCTGCGGTAGCCGTCGCGCAGATTGGGGCTGGCGGCCAGACCATTCACAGAGCCAGCGGCGGCTTGCACAAAGGCGCGCAGCGATTCGACAAAGGGCTGGTCGTATTCGGGCTGAAAGAGCAGCCGCGCGGGCGACAGCGCCCGACGGATGCGCCGCGAGCGGGCGTCGCCCAGGCTGCTGGGCAGCACCTCGACGCCGGGCGCGTGAAAGCGATCCAGCACGAGCTTGCCGCGCTCGCCGTAAAGCTCGACACGATGCTCCTCCAGCGAAGTCATCGAGCAGAGCAGCTGCACGGAAAGGCCGCTCGCTGTTGTCAGCAGCAGGCTGGCGTTGTCGTCTTCGCTGTGGCGCGAAGCCAGCGTTGCAGCGACGCTCTCGATCTCATCGCCCAGCAAATAGCGCAGCGCGTCGATGTGGTGCGAGGCCAAATCGAGGAGCACGCCACCGCCGCTGGCTCGCCGCTGCTTCCAACCCGGCAGGTCGCGCCGCTGGGTGGAGAAGCTGGCCCGCGCGGCCACGAGCGGCCCAACCGTCTCGCGCGCGATGTGCTCGCGCAGCTGGCGGTAGGCGCTGTCGGCGCGAAAGGCAAAGCCGATCAGGCCGATGCGGTCTGCGCGCTGCCAGGCCGTCAGCACCCCCTCCGCTTCGTGGAGGTTGGTCGCAATCGGCTTTTCGAGGTAAACGTGCTTGCCCGCTTCAAAGGCGGCAATGGCCGAGTCCGCGTGCAGCGAGGTTGGCAGACAGATCACGACGGCGTCGACCTGGGCGTCGAGCAGCAGATCGCGGTAGTCGGCAAAGAGCTGGGCGGTGGGCGCTTTGGTTTGTGCTTCTGCCGCGCGCTGCGGGTCGGCTTCGGCGATGGCGGCGAGGTTGGCATTGGGCAGCATTTGCAAAATAGCCAAGTGCTTTTGCTGGGCAATGCGACCGCAGCCGATGAGTCCAATGTTAATGGGCATGGTTCTTCCGATAAATGGCCGCGGTTAGTTCGTGAGTTGATGGCTGACCGGAGCCGAGTCGCGGTGAGTGGGCAAATAGCCTTGGAGCTCACCCCACGACCAAGCTACCTGGCCCAGCAAGATAATTGGTGCAGTTGCCAGAAAACGCGGCAGGTGACGCTTCGTCCGCGCAACATCGCGGGCGGTGCGGGCAAAGAGCAGGGCGGGCAGCAGCGGGGCCGTCAGCACGTGCAGCCAGCGCTTGGCCGTTGACCAATGTTGCTCGCGGCTGCGCACCGTGCCAAAGTTGCGCCCGTGGCGCATCGAGTGATCGGCAAAGTGGTCGAGGTCGCTGGGGTTGATGTGGGCGACGCGGATGGTGGGCACGAGCAGCGGTCGGTGGCCGTCGCGCGCCATCTGCCAGTGCAGCGCCGAATCCGAGCAGTAGGTCCCCTCGATAAAGGGGCCGTAGCGCTCAAAGGCCGCCCGTTTTAGCGTAAGCACGCAGCCCGGAATTTCGTCGACGTGACCCTCCGGCACGCCGGGCATCCAGCTGCTAAACTCGCCAAAGTAGTAGCCCCAGCCGATATAACTTTCCGGGTTGCCGTTGTCGACCACGCCGCCGATGAGCAAGTCGTCGTGCGCCTGATGCGCATCGATGATCGCTGCGGCCCAGCGTGGGTCGGCGATGCAGTCGGCGTCGATAAAGGCGATCACGTTGCCCTGCGCGGCGGCAATGCCGAGGTTGCGCGCGCCGCCGCAGTATTTGCGCTCCTGAAAGCGCATCAGCTTTATCTCCGGGTAGTCGCTCGCGACCAAGTCCGCTGTGCCATCCGTGGAGCTATCCACCAGGATCGTCTCAAACTGGCCCGCCGCCGTTTGCGCACGCAGCGAATCCAAACAGCGCGCCACAACGTGCCGGGCGTTGTAGGTAGTGATGACGACAGATAGCAGCGGTAATTTATTCATAAGCGCAAAAAATTACTCAACTTCCTTCTCGATTCACACCAGCAGACTTTCTCACGTCAGCCAACGCTACGTATTAATCAACGACCGTCTTAACTGAGCGCGACGGGTGTCGGCTGGGTAGCTCGGCAGCGACAGCCAACCAAAAAAGACCGCCATGCCCGTCCACAGAATGAACTGACCAAAACCATAAACCGCTTTGAGCAAATCTGGCAAGTACGTGTGGCCCGGCGCAACGGTCGACAGAACACCAAGGACGAAAAGGAGAACGGCCAGGGTTGCAATTTGTCGACTGCTCGTTTGCTTGTGAACGCGATAAAGCACGATAAGCGGCAACAAAATCAACAAGTTATCGTAGCCAGCGTGGTACGTCCACAGCCGCGCCACAACGGCGACGAGGCCCACCAGCAGCCACGGATCGGCGCGTCGCCGCCACGCCACCCAGCCGCCGACGCCCAGCAGCATTGTCAAGGCAATGGCGAAGTCAAAATCTGGCAAATCCAACATCTGGAAAACGCCCTGCTGATTTACGCTGTTGACGCCCGTTGCTGCATGGGTTGCGCCCTTGAGGGCATTCTCCATCCACTGTTCTATCAAAAGAACCGGGCTCGTGGCCTGCAGCGAGGCCGCCGCAAGGGTTAGGCCCAGGTACAGGGTGGCGACCAGCAGCGCCGGTCTCATCGATTTGGGCAGAAAGAGAATGAGCCAAAAAAATGGGGCCGCAATAGTCGGCTTGACCAGCGCGACCGTCATCAGCAGCATGATGCTCAGATCGCGCGGCCACGTGGCTGGCCGCTGCAGCAGCACGAGGGCGGCCAGCAGCGCCAGCATCACCAGCAGCGTCACCTGCCCAAAGCGCAGTGTGCCTCCCGTGGCGTGCATTGAAAACGGGATCAGAGCCAGAAACCAGCGCTCCGCTGGGCTGCTGGGCAGCGCCAGCCGCACGGTTAACAGGCTGAGCCCGACAGCCGAAGCCAGCGAGATCAACAGCCACGCCCAACGCGCGACGCCAATCGACGCCCAGCCCACAAAGGGCCACAGCGTGATGTAGGCGGCGGGCGGGTAAACGGCGTTGCGCACCGCGTAAACCGGATTGCCCGCAAACAGATCGGCGATTTGCCGATGACGGGCAATCAGGTCAACGGCGCTGTTGGAGCGCAAATCAAAAACGGCGTGCGGCGCGGTTTGCGTCCACCAGAACGTCCCAAGCAGCGCCAGAACGATGGTGGACGCCCAAAGCAGCCCGCTACGATGGCTGGCGCGCACCACAGCGGGCTGCTCGCGTACACTCAGCCGATTGCGTTGGCCGGTTATCGGGGGGAGATTCATAAGCGGCATCCGTTGCGACGTCAGTTCACAGAAGAGGCGAGCGTCCCCTGCGGCAGCGACAGCTGCTTTTCCTCCTGCTGTTGGGCCTCCTCCACGGTAAATTCCTCGTGGTAGGAACGTTCGGTATTCACCGCCCACAGATCGTGTTGCTCACCCAGCACGTTGCGCGCGGCCAGCAACCCAGTCAGCATTGAATGGTCCTGATTGTTATAGCGGTGCATGCCGTTGCGACCCACAGCCTGAAGGTTTTCAAACCCGGCGAGATATTCCTGGATCACGCTTAGGTGGCTGCGATACGCCTCGTCGTAAACGGGATAGGCCTTCTTTTGGCGAATAATGGTTCCGTCCACAACGTCGGCGGCCCGAGCGAGGCCGAGCGCCTCAATTTCGCGCTTGGCCAGCTTGATCAGATCATCGTCGCCCATCTCCCACAGGTTGTCGCCTTCGCTGCAGAAGTACTCCATGCCGAGGCTCGTCTTGGACTGATCCGGCACCATGTCCGGGCTCCAGTTCTTGAAATTCTGGATGCGCCCCACCGTAATCTCGGGATCGTGGATGTAAATCCAGTTGTCCGGAAAGAGCGTCTCCTGCTCGACAATCAACACGACAATTAGAAAATCGCGGTAGTTGAGGCCGCGCGCGGCGTCGATCACGTGCTGTGGCGGCTGCGGCGACAGGCCGCGAATCAGCTGGGTAACGGGCATGCTGGAGATCAGGTGATCGACTTCTAGCGTCTCCTGCGTGCCGTCTTCGCCGCGAATTTCCACCTGCTGGATGCGGCCCGCTTCGTGATGAAACTTTACCGCTTCCGTCTCCATCTTGACTTCGCCGCCCCGTTTGTTGATCTCGTCCTGCACGCGCTCCCACATCTGGCCGGGGCCGAGGCGCGGATACTCAAACTCCTCGATTAGCGACTTGGCATTGCTCTTGCCCAAAACGGCCTGCGTAACGGCCTCGCGCAGCGAGAGCCCCTTGATGCGCTGGGCCGCCCAATCGGCGCGGATGGTGCTGCACGGGATGCCCCACACCTTTTCGGTGTAGGTCTTGAAGAAAGTTTTGTAGAGCCGATCGCCAAAGCGATTGGTGACCCACTGCTCAAAGGTCTCTTCCTCGCGGTAGGGGAGGGCGCGCCAGCGCAGGTAGCTCAGGCCAATGCGCATGCTCTCCCACGGGCCAAGATTCATCAGCGTATTGACTAACTTGATGGGATAGTTATAGAACTTGCCCTGGTAGTAAATGCGCGACAGCCGCGGTCGCGTTAGGAACTCGTCGCCCAGCACCTCGTGCCAGATATCCTCGACTTCCGAAACTTTTGTATAAAAGCGGTGGCCGCCAATATCGAAGCGGTAATCTTTATAGGTTTCCGTACGTGCGATGCCGCCAACTTTGTCTGCTTTTTCAATCACAACGGGCGCGGCGCCCGCCTTGATCAATTCGTACCCAGCCGTTAAGCCAGCTGGTCCGCCGCCGGCGATCACGATGGCGTTACTTTTCATTCTGGACATTCCCTTCGACAAAAATTTGTTGTTCACGGTAAGAAGCAAGCGTTCCCCAGACAAAACCAAAGCCGCTGTAGGTGTAATAGAGCCAGTGCCAGGGGATGACGCGCAGCGCAAACCACCAGCCGCGCTTGCGCTGAAAGAAGCGGTAGAGCGGCGCGTTGAGCCACACCAACGTGGCGAGCAGCAGCAGACAGGTGGTGAAGAAGATGCTGTTGCCGTAGGCCAACCGCAGCTCGCGACCGTTCAGTATGCTTGCTAGCCCCCAGGTGCTGCCCAGCACAGCCTGAGCCAACAGCAGATAAATAAGCACGGTACTGATGCGGCTGTCGCGCTGGAGGTTCAGGTCTTCGTCAATCGCATCGCGCTGCAGCAGCAGCTTCGTCCACGGCACGGCACGCCGCACGACATCCGTCTTGATCATGGAGAACGCTTCCCAGCGCTTGAGATGCTTGATTTGTAGCGTGGGCTCCAGCCGAATTTGGAAGCCCGCTCTAGTTAATCGGTAGCCCAGGTCGATATCCTCCACCGAAGGTTGATCAAAGCGCTCGTCGAAGCCACCCACCGCCCAGAAGGCCGTGCGCCGCACCGCACCACAGGCTCCCCAAAAGGTGGACGCCTTGGTGCTGGACTGCTGGTGGACGTAGTGGTGCAGCAGGTTGCGATACTGGGAGAGAAAGTTAGATTCGCCGGGCGCATCGTCGTACGAGCCAATCAGCGCATCGACGTGGTCGTGCTCGGCGAAGATGCGCTGCAGCCGCTCAATCGCGTCCGTGCGCAGCGTGACGTCGGCATCGATAAAGAATAGAACGTCCCCCTTGGCGGCGCGCGCGCCGACGTTGCGCGCGTGGGCCGGGCCGGAGCGTACGGGCGTGCCCAGGACGCGCAGAGGCGGGGCCGCGGCGTCGCTCCACCACTGGTGTGGATCGTCCACCTGCCCATCGCAGACGACGATCACTTCGCACGGTGCGGGGGTTAGTGCCTGCACGGCCTGCAGGCACTGTCGAAAGGCTTCTCCCCCCTGATAGACCGGCACAATTACGGAGATGGCGTTATGGGTTGACAACAAATTTACCTCTTCTCACAACTTGAATCAGCAGCGAAGCAACAGTGCACGTTGAGCGCAGTTGATGGATCACAATCAATAGAAAGCTTTATTGGAGGGAAAAAGATTTGCAAGAGTTATTGACAAAATGCTTGCTGGCGGTCGCGCCAGTATATTCCCATCTAGTCCTCGGTCGACTGCAACACACGGAGCGTGCGTGCCCCACTGTAAGTGGCCTGCATCGGGGGAGGCAGATGCCGCTGTGGCTGCTCACACTATATCGCACTCACGTACACTTTTAGCTTACAGTTCCCTGTCAAATGCGTTAGGAAACGAAGCCGCCCCTGGGCGGAACGTTTGCCCATCTCCACGCCTCCTCTACATAAAAATATGGTACATAAAAATACAGCCCCCGCTCTTGCCACATTCTGACAGATTGTCTGCATTCAAGAAAATTGCGGTTTGGGCGAACCCCCGGCTTTAGGTACAATAAGCGGAATGAACCGCTTGCCCACTTTATCGCATTTCAACCTGGAGACGATGTCGGGCATCTTCCCCGGCACGCGGCCCCAGCACGTGCGGCAGGTGCTTATCGATTCACTTGCGTCCGGCGGGGAAGCAAACGAGCAGTTGGATATACAGTCAACTACACAGTGGGCGCAGCTGCGCTGGTACGAGGCGGCGGCCAAGCCAGCGGCGGATGGACCGGCGAACGAACCGAAGATGAACGAGATAACCACGGAGGATTTGGCAACCGTGGCCCTCTTTGTTGGTACAGCAGCGGGCGAGTGGCAGGGCGAGCCGCTGATCGCGCTCAGCTGGCCCACTGCCGAGCACGAGGGGGGGGCCGTGGTTGACGGCGCGCTCGTGGATGCCTTGAGCGAACGGCTGGCGGCAGCGGGCTGGCGGCTGCACGCCTGCGCCACCTGTGCCCACTGGTGGCCCAGTGAAGAGAGCGGTCGCTGCACGTGGCGGGCTGCCAGTAGAGATGATGACAGAGCAGCGACCGCACCAGATTTGGATGCGGACAGCCTCACCGAGCCGCTCGCGGCGCAAGCGCTGCTGGCCCTGGCTTGCACGCACTGGCAACCCGCTGCCGAGCGCGGGTCGCCACCTCGCCCGACGCCCGCCCTGCCCGCGGTTCGTCCAGCACGACGAGCCCTCTGGCGGCGGCTGCTGCCCCGCCTGGACAATCGCCAGGCAGCCCACGGACCCGACTGGCGCACGCAGGTGATGGAGCGGCTTAGTGGGCCGGGCAGCATCAGCGCGGGGACGGAGCCGTGTGTGGTTTGCCCCGGGCGCAGCGTCAACCTGGGTGCGCGGAGCGGGGAGAGCGCCGAGGGCGATGCCGAAACGTGGAGCATCTGGCGCTGCAACCGCTGCCACACCTTTTACGCCAACCAGTGGATTGATCGCTGGGTGCGGCTGGATTCGCTGGAAACGGAAGAGACTGTTGCGCGTATTGCGCCGGGCGAAGCGTTTGCTCTGCTGCAACAAATCGTGGGGCCAGCGGACAAGGGAGAGTGGACGAACAGCTTCCGCCAGCTATTCGCTTCGCGCCCGCCGCTTGCCCACCAAATCAAACGTGGTCGCTAGTGCAGCTGGGCCTAAACAAACAGATTTTGCACCACCAAGAGACCAAGACACCAAGAGACCAAGACACGAAGGCGGAATCGGAACAGGTTGGCGGCTTTGTGACTTTGTGTCTTCATGGTTTAACTGTCTAGATATTTACGCCGCTGTGTACTAGATTAAACACGGTCGCCGATCAAAAGGCGGCGGCTGTTCGCGGATTCAATATGACTTCACCCCTTGATGCCTCAGAAAACATTCCCCATGCGGTCACGCCGCCGACCGGCGCTTACCTACGCCTCGAAAGCCGACCGAGCACGCTCGTCGCCGCTCAGTATACGACGCTGCCCTTTCCCGGCATTGGCCCGCGCCAGGAGATTGTTTTCGATCTCGGCATCACCAATATGGGTGGGGGGGGGGAAGGCGACGTGGCGGTGCAGGGGCTGGTACTCAAAGGCTACCACGGCCACCAGCTGCTCTTTGAGCAGCGCTGGCCCGCACGCATTTTGCAGGCGCACACGGGCGAGCCAACACTGAACATCACCGCGGGGACGGGCTTGGCCCTGCGCACGCTGCACGTGCTGCTCCATGCGTATGAGCCGCTGACGATGGTGGAAGCAACCGTTGTCGCCCAGCCAGCGGCAAGTCAAGCTGATAGCGGCGATGATGAGCGGCAAAGCACCCAGGCCGTGCTGCAAATCCCGGTGACCGTGCACGAGCAGCAGACGGAGCTGCACTTTCCCCTGCGCGGCGCGTGGTGGGCCATCCAGGCGGCGGACTGGAGCGATCAGCACAAGCAGGAGGCGTACAGCCAGCCCTTTGCGCTCGACTTGGTGAAGCTGGGGGCGGATAATCGCTTTTTTGGCGGCAACGGCATGGCGCTCGACGATCACTACAGCTGGGATCAGCCGGTGTACGCCACGGCGGGTGGCAAAGTCTCGATGGTGATCGCCGATATGCCCGATCTCGCGCCCGGCGCACAGCCGGATGCGGCCGTGTTTGGCGGCGATGCGACGCGCCTGTTGGGCAACGCCATCGCGCTGAGCCACGCCAACGGTGAATTTAGCTACTTTGGCCACCTGCGCCGGGGCAGCCTCGCCGTGCGCGAGGGCGACGTGGTGCGACGCGGCGCGCTGCTGGGCCAGGTGGGCAACAGCGGATCGTCGCCGGGGCCGCACCTGCACTTTCACCTAATGGAGGGGCCAAATTTATTTATCGACCGCGGCCTGCCCGTGGAATTTAGCCACTTTGAGGCGGGCGGCCAATTTTTCACCACGCCCACCACCATTCCCACGCGGATGATCGTGCACGGGCCGACGGGGGAGGCATAGTGGATAAGCAGGAGAGTGCAATTGCGGAGTGAGCATGCTCAAATGCGAACGGGCAAGAGATAGGGAACAAGCTTAATCTGCTGTGTCCTACTGGCTGTGTCCTACTGATAGCGGACTTATTCTCAAGAGATTTTAACGCGGAGACCGCGGAGCAGGCGCGGAGGGCCGCGGAGAGAAGGAATAAAAATCCGCGTCCTTCTGCGAAGCTCCGCGTCCAGATTTTTCAACTTTAGAGTGAACAAACGTTTATGGCATCGCGAAACGGCAAGAAACCAAGCAAGGACATCGCTGAACTTTACACGAGCGTCCCCAATGAATTATACGACGAACTGGCCGAGCTGGAGGGCCAAGAAATCACGCGCATTGTCGTGTGGGAGGAGTCGCTGATCGAGGAGCTGGCGGAGCAGCTGGATGTCGACGTGGCGGACTTTGACGTGGCCGCGCAAAAGGCGGCGGGCACGCGCACGGCCTTTGACCTCGATCTCTACGTTGAGGGGGGATTGTACCTTGAACTTTACGCCACCTTCTGCTATCCTACGCTGGACAGCGACCCGCTGCAGGGTTTTAACGAAACGCAGGCGCTGATCGCACGCCTTGTCGACCAAGGGCTGGAGCTAGACGAAGTTGCCGTGGACGAGGATGATCAGCTCGTGCTGGCGCTGGCGGTCATCGAGGTGGCGGATGACGAGGCGGCGGATGACGAGGCGGCGGATGACGAGGCGCTTTTTCTCGTTGTCAGCGGCTGGTCGATTGACGCTTGGTCGGACGAGTAGATACTTCGGCCTCTTTGCGATAAGGTGTAAATTTAGTCTCCGCAGCCTCAATTCGTCCAGCTCTATTTTAGCGCAGCACGCTTTTACCATTCCTTCATTTATCATACGCCACATTATCAGGAGCGTTTCTCATGATTTTATCCGCTAACGACGTTACCGTTGTCGACAGGCCGGAGCCTGTTGAGGGGACAGCCACACCGGCTGCGGCGCAGACTTTGCAGCAGAATCCTCTCGTCGCCTCGCTGGCCGCAGGCGTGCTCACCGCCATTTTGGCGACGCTGGTCGCCGTGGGCGTGGGCCAAAAATCGCCCGTGCTCTACATCATCGCCTGGTTCCTCGTCGGCGCGGGGCCGGTGATTGGCTACGCCATCACCAACCGCGATTCCGGCTCGTCGATTGGGGCCATCATCGGCGGCATCGTCAGCGGCATCTTGTTTGTGCTGGGCTTTCTGCTGTGGCCGATTCTGGTGGGTGCGCTGCACCCGCGCCAGTCCATCGGGCGGCTTTTTCTCGGCAGCCTGCTGGGCATCGTGCTGGGCGTGATCGTCTGGTTCCTGGTGGCCTTTGCCCTGGGGCAAGACCCAACCGCCTGGTTTGGGCTGGCTTACGTCCTGTTGAGCGCCGTGTGGGGCGGAACGGTGGGCGCATTTTTGGGGTCGAGTCGAGGGTAGACAATCCGAAGCAGCGCAACAAAAAGTCCCGCTATCGAATTCGATAGCGGGACTTTTTGTTGCGCTGCTTCCCATACAAAGTGCCCAACAACATTTGGGCGAGTTGCACGATGCGGGCGAATCCATATAATACATGGATGCTTTCTTCCCTCGACACCCTTGTGCAATATGTATAAAAGCTCTGCGACGCTTGAAGATGTCTACCGGCTCGCCCTGCCCGAGGGCACGCAGCTGCTCGTGGGGCAGGCGTATCTTGATCGCCCGGTGAGCTGGGCGTGCAGCCTGCGCCCCAGCCCGCCCGCCTTTCCCAAGCTGGAGGGCAACGAGCTGGCCCTGATCGACGTGGCCGAGCTGCACCGGCTGGACGCCAAGATGCAGCTGGCCCGCGTGGTGGACAATCTGCAAACCGCGCGCGTGGCCGCCGTGGCCGTGCTGGGCGAAGTTGCGCCCGCCGCCGTGCGCGCGGCGGATCGGGCGCGGCTCGCCCTCTTTCAGCTGCCGGACGACGAGTCGCTCGTCCAAATCGAGCGCACGGTGATTCGCCTGATCGTCGACCGCGCGAGCTACATCGCGCAGCGGGCGGCGGCGCTGCAGCGCCAGCTTAATCAGATTGCGCTGGACGGCGACGGCCTGGGCGAGATCGCGCGGCGGGTGCACCACTTTGCCAGCCAGCCCGTGCTCTTCCTCCACAATGATAATCGCAGTGATGGTCGCGTGGCCGCCGAAGCCGGCATCGAACATCTTTCCGAACGGCAGCGACAGCTCCTGCTGGCGGGGCTGCCCAACATGATGACCCTGCGCAGCTGGGCCGCCACCCAGTCTGGCGAGGGGCTGGCCAGCGCCGTCACCACCATGCCGCTGACGCTGCTGGGGGAGCCGGCGAGCGGCGAGGGGCAATTTAGCGGGATCGTGGTGTCGCCCGTGGTGGCGAACGAGGGGGTGCACGGCTACGCGATACTGCTGCGCCTGCGCGAGAGCGAAGTCAACGGCGGCGGGCAGCGGCTGGCCAACAGCTACCAGCCCAGCTTGAACGGTGGGCTAAACGGCGGGCCAAGCGGGGGCGCTGGCGTGGCCGAGCTGGAAATTTCCGCGGTGGAGGAGATGGCGGTGACGCAGGCCGCCGCCGCCGCCGCGCTGGAGTGGGCCAAGCAGAACGCCGTGGGCGTGGCCGAGGAGCGGATGCGCGCGGCCTTTGTGGACGAGCTGCTGGCGGCGGAGATTGCGGACGAGCAGGCGTGGATTCAGCGCGGCAAATCGCTGGGCTACGATCTGGCCCAGCCCCACGTGGCCTGGATGGTCGAGGCGCGGGGGGTGACGAACTGGCCGCAGCCGCTGCTGCGCTTTTTGGACGAGCGCACCACGGCCCCCTACTGCCGACGCGACGGCGGCATCCTGCTCTTCTGGCCCATCGACAACCCCAAAAGCGGGCGCGAGCTCAAGACGCAGGCACAGGCCTTTGTCGAGCGGCTGCAAAAGGAGAACGTGGGCGCGGACATCGTGATCGGCATTGGGCGACCGGGCGTGGGGCCGGGCAACTGGCGGCAGAGCCAGCAGCAGGCGCGCGAAAGCTGGCGCTTGGGCCGCGAATGGCAGACGTCACCCGTGACGTACTTTGGCGATTTGGGGCTGTATCAACTGTTGACCGCGCTGGGCGACAATCACGAGGCGGCGCGCTTTTTCCGCAAGACACTGGGCCGCCTGATCGAGCACGACCAGCAGCACAACGCGGAGCTGGTGGAGACGCTGGACGCCTTTTTTGTCTGCCACGGCAACCTGAGCCAGACGGCCAGCCGCCTCCACATTCACCGCAACACGCTCACCTATCGGCTGGACCGCATCGCCAGCATCACCGCCCTGGACCTAAGCGATGCGGACGCGCGCTTTTCGCTGCAGCTGGCGCTAAAATTGCGGCCGGTGATGCGGTCGGTGGGGTAGGTAGATGTTGGTTAGTGGTAGTTGGGGTGGGTGGTTGATTTCGTTGGTCGGTACGCTGCCAACAGCATTGGCAAACCAACTGCGTCATTCGTTCCCACTTCGCTAATCACCATCCATTGTTCCCACGAACCAACCCAATCTCCAATTACCAATTCCTATTTTCCCAACACCGCCTCCGCCGCCCGCCGCCCGCTCACCATTGCGCCGTTGATAGACGCCGTGTCTCGGTGATCGCCACAGACGAAGAGGCCCTCGCGCAGCTTGACGGGGCGGCGCGGTGGCGACAGCCGACCGACGGGCTGTTGCGGCTGGGCGTGGGCGATGTGGTAGGTGCGCAGGTGTCGCCAGCCCTGGGCCTCGGAGCCAAACCACTGGCTCATCTGGGCG
This sequence comes from Caldilineaceae bacterium, assembly GCA_965213535.1. Lineage (GTDB taxonomy): Bacteria > Chloroflexota > Anaerolineae > Caldilineales > Caldilineaceae > JBCCFC01. The sequence continues at coordinate 1,077,162 of OZ243888.1, read as the reverse complement.
CGCACGGCATATTCGAGCGCCTCGTCGCCCTCGTACGTCGAGGCCGTTTCGCCGAGCACCGTTGCGGAAATCAGCGCTTGGCCGCTCGGCGCGTAGCTCGGTGCGACACTGGAGGCCACGTGAAAATTGTTGATTGGCCCCCCGTTCACTCCCTCAACACCATCCCCGTTTAGCACCAAAATCGGCTCGTTTCCCAGCGCGTCGGGGGCGCACGGCGCGGCGAAGTAGAGGCAGGTAACGCTCACCGAGCCGGGGTCGGCGACGCTGGCCCCGGCGTCAACATCCGCCAACAGCCGGGCCGCGCTCGGCCCGTCCATCGCCACCACGACATTCTGCGCCGTCAGGCGTTCCCCATTTTCCAGCAGGACAGCCCGCTCCCCCTCACTCAAATCAAGCGACGCCACGCGCGTGTTCAACCGGAGCGACTCGCTCGGCAGCGACTCCGCAAGCTGCTGCGGGATCGCCTCGATGCCACCGGCGGGCACGCTCGTGTCGCCCTGGGCGAACATGCGAAAGACAAAGTCGAACATGCGACTCGTGGTGTTCAACTCGCGGTTGAGCAGCACGCCGCCGAGAAAGGGGCGGAAGAAGCGGTCGATCATCGCCGAGCTAAAGCCAAAGCTGCGCAGGCGCTGCTCGGTGGTAACGTCCGTACGCTGAAAGACATCCGCCAGCGAGCCGCGCTGCACCACCGTGCGCAGCAGGCCGACGCGCGCCTTGTCCAGCACGCTGCCAATCGGCGTCGCCACGCCGCGCACGCCGTCCACCGGCCTGCGCCACGGATCGGCGACGCGGTGAAACGCGCCGTCGAAGCGCACCAGCGCGCCGGGGTAGAAGGGGCGCAGGTCGAGCGCGTTGTAGTCCAGCACGCGGGCGGCTTCGGGGTAGGCCGTGAGCAGCACCTGGAAGCCGCGGTCGAGCTGAAAGCCGTCGACTTTGTCCGTGCGCACGCGCCCGCCGACGCCGTCGGCGGCGTCGAGCAGCAGGAAGTCGCGGCCCGCCGCGTGGAGCTGTCGGGCGCAGCACAGGCCAGCCAGCCCTGCGCCGATGATAATCGTTTGGTTTGTATCCATGAAGAGAATCAGTCCTTGGGCAAATTTGGCAAACAATCCAGATGGTACAGATAAGTGCAGTTTTTGACAAAAGCGTAGGGTTCACTTTTGGAATTTTGAATTATAATTCCAGTGAGCGGGTCAAGTCTCCAAAGAACGCTCAAGGAGGGACACGAAGGAACGTGAAGATATGACTCTTTCTTTCCTCATCTTTGCCTGTCTTCCTTCGCGCTCTTCGTTGATCAACTTCTGAACTTTTCGCTCCTGCTCAACTACGCCAAAATTTATTCCGCAAAGGAAGATCGACTTGGACACCTTAACGATTGTTCTATTCGTATTGGGGCTGATTTTGCTGGTGGTGGGGGCGGAGGCGCTGGTGCGCGGGGCATCGCGGCTGGCAGCGGTGGTGGGAATTTCGCCACTTGTGGTCGGGCTGACGGTGGTGGCCTTTGGCACAAGCTCGCCCGAGCTGGCGGTGAGCGTGCAGTCCAGCTTTGCGGGCAACGCCGACGTGGCGATTGGCAACGTGGTGGGCAGCAATATCTTTAACGTGCTCTTTATCCTGGGTCTCTCCGCTGCAATCGCGCCGCTGGTGGTGGCACAACAATTAGTGCGGCTGGACGTGCCGCTGCTGATTGGCGTTTCGGGGCTGCTGTGGATTTTTTGTGCGGACGGCAACCTCGCGCGCGGGGAAGCGGCGGTGTTTGCCGTGGGGATTGCGGTATACGTCGTCTTTCTCATTTGGCAGAGCCGTCGCGAGCAGCGTTCAGCCGACTTTCAGAAGGTGGAGTCGGAGTATGAGCGCGAATTTGGGAAGACGCCTGCCAACTCGCTCCAACAGTGGCTGATTAACCTGACGCTGCTGGTTGTCGGCTTGGCGCTGCTGGTGCTGGGATCGCGCTGGCTCGTCAATGGTGCCGTGGCCTTTGCCGAGGCGCTGGGCGTCAGCCAGCTCATTATCGGGCTGACTATCGTCTCAATCGGCACGTCGCTGCCGGAGGTCGCTACCTCCGTCGTGGCCAGCCTGCGCGGCGAGCGCGACATTGCCGTAGGCAACGTAATCGGCAGCAACTTGTTCAATATCCTGGCGGTGCTGGGCATTGCGGGCGTCGTCTCCCCCAATACCATTCCCGTCTCCGCACAGGCCGTCCACGCCGACATTCCCGTCGCCATTGCCGTGGCCGTGGCCTGCTTCCCCATCTTTTTCTCCGGCTACCGCGTGTCGCGCTGGGAGGGCTGGCTCTTTCTAAGCTACTACGTCGTTTACACGTTTTACCTCATTCTGCGCGCAACGGCATCACCCGCGCTGCCGCTCTTTACCCAGGCAGTACTCTTCGTTGCCCTGCCGCTGACGGCGATTCTACTGACGGTTAAGGTCGTGCGCACGTTGCAAACTCGGCGGCTGAACATCGAATAAGAAAGACGAGTGGTGCTCGCAACAAGCGCTGCAATAAAATCCTACGTCCAGTACAAAACCTCCGCCCACGGAAAGCGAGCCTCAATCTCGTCCTCAAACCAGCCCCGCATCTCCTTCATCAGCTCGCGCGGGTAGACGAACTTGGTGCCGCCAAACTTGTTGCGCTTTACGTCGCGCGTCTCCTCGTCAAGATCAAGCTTTGTCTTGGGATACCACTCCAGCAGCGTCTCCTTCGAGCCGGGCGTAAAGCGGTGGGTGATTAGCTCGAAGGTGAGATCACACTCGAAATCGATGGCCTTGGCGATCTGCTCAAACAGCCGGGCGTAATCCTCGCGCCACGTTTCCGTCGGCATGATCGGCGCGACGACGAGGCCAATGCGGTAACCGTGCTGCGCCAGCCGCCGCGCCGCTTCCAAGCGACCAGCCACGGGAGCCGTGCCGCCCTCCATTTTGCCCGTCGCCTCCTGGGCGTTCAAGCTAAAGCGGCAGCGCGTGCGACCGGCGTGCGGCAAATCCAGCAGCCCATCGACGCCGTTGAATTTGCTCACCCAGCGCAGGCGCATGGCGTCCTCGCCGTCGTCCGTCGCGCCGTTCGCGCCAAACCAGCGGATGCACTCGGCCAGGCTACCGGTCAGGTGCTCGATGCCAAGCGGGTCGGTGTAGCAGCTCACCTCGAAGGTGGTCAGCTTGCTGTCGTCTTTGTATCCCCGCAGATTTCCCAAAATCGCGGGCAGGTTAGCGTAGGCCTTCGTCACCGGGACGCCGCTGAGGCTGCCGGCGAGATAGCAGTACTGGCAGTGCGCCGGGCAGCCCTGTGCAAGATGAAACTGCCAGTCCGCGCTGGGCGGAATCGGCTGGAGCTTAAACTGCCCAGCGGGCGCCGTCACCACGGCGAGCGTCGACTTGGCGTTGGCGTACGTCTCGCGCTCCGTCTCGCCGCGCAGGGTGGTGATGCGGTTGCTGGTCAGCTCGGTAACTGGCAAATCCAGCGCCCGCACGCGCTCGTAAATTTGCTGGCCCCAGGGCTCGTCGAGCGCGGCGGGGGTGAAGAGCACCTGCTTGGGCATCCACAATTTCGGCTTGTGCGCGACTTGCTGATCGCGCACGAGATCACGTTGTCGTTCGAGTGTTTGGGTAGCTTGTGTCATGGCTCAAGTATACATAACCGCAAGCCTTTTTTCCGTAATTAGCGACCGATCTCGATGAGTTTACCCGTTACGACGCTCCTGCGTCGTAATGCCCAGCTGGACGCTCCAGCGTCCTCAGATGATCGACCACGCTTCTTCACGTGCTACCAGGCGACGCATGAGCGTCGCAGCCAACATTCCCACACAGGAGCGTGGGAACGAGCAGCATTAACCCTAATTCGCAAAGGTCGATTGCTTGAGCTGCGTCTGCAATTCGTAAATCGACCCCTGCTGCGCCGATTCGGGCAGCGGGATGCGCACGGGCACGTCGGCCAGACGGGGCTGGTCGGTGGGCTCGCCGCGCAGGATGTTGGCGTTGAACTTCTGCCAGTTGCTTGCGCCAAGCAGCGGCCAGGCGTCAACGGCGGCGAGCTGGAAGAGGAGCAGCCGCCGCGAGCGGCTGGAGACGTTCTGCATCGAGGCGTGCAGCACGCGCACGTGGTGGATCGAAATGCCGCCCGCCTCCAGCTCAATTGGCACGGCCCTATCCGTGTTTGGCACGCGCTCCGTCACCGCACCGACGAAAACGCCGTCCTGGTGGTGGCTGAGGATGCGCTCGCGCTGCGAGCCAGGGATCACGAGCAGCGGGCCATTTTCGATCAGCACGTCATCCAGCGCCACACCAACGGCCAGGATGTCATCGTTGGTGTGGGGGTAGAAGGCCCAATCCTGATGCCACTCGACCGGGCTGCCAAAGCCCGCCGATTTCATGTTGAGCTTGTTGCCGTTGGTGCGGATGGCTGGGCCAATCAGCTGCGCGACGATGTCCAACATCTTCTCGTGGCGCAGGGCGCTGTCATACACGGGATGGTGCTGGATGGGGTTTTTGAGCCGGCGCAGACGCGGCGATTCCGCCGTGTGGCCCGGTTCCAAATCAAAGACGTCGGTGTGCGCCGCGGCGCTGCGCGACTGCTCGACAAAGTCGTCCGTCACCCGGCGCAGTTCGTCCATCTCGTCGCGGGAGTAGACGCCGTTGACGCCAAGATAGCCATTTTCGCGGTAGAAATCGACCTGCTGTTGGGTAAGCATGGGAAGCCTCCTGATTGGGTTGGGGAGAAGTTGGGAAGGGGAGAGTATACAACGGGGCGCACGTGGCCGACAAGCGTCTTTATCGAAACAGATGGTGCAGTTCAGCGAAAAATGAACGAAAAGCAAAGGCCAAGAAGCGGTCTGGCCGATTCGGGACAGGATAATCTTGTCATTCCCGCGTCCGCGGGAATCCATCTGGGTCGAGCGTGGATTCCTGCCTCCGCGGGAATGACAAATTTTGACGCTTCCGCTGACCCACGCGACTTTGGAGGGTTTCTTAGCGGCAGCACTTGCAAATATCTCTCCTCTCACGCTTGCGCTGGTCGGTGAATGAGTGCAGCGCGCGGCACAGGCAATCATTTGCAAGCAGCCTGATGCTGCGCCGTGCATTGCACTCGACCTTTATTCCTGCTCTGCCACAAAGCGCAGCCGCGCCATTTCCACGACCAAGCCCGGCCCAAAGGCCATCGCCACGCCCGCCTGCGCCGGGTTGCCCTCCACGTCATCATCCATATCGTGGAGCGCGAGTGCACCCGTTTGCAAGCGACAGTATAAATCGTCGAGTACGAACAAAATTGTGGCGGAAGACATGTTGCCATAGCGGCGCAGGATGTCGTAGGTGGAGGCAATTTCTTTGGCCTCCAGCCCGTAAATGTCCACCAGCCGATCCACAATCGCGCGACCGCCTGGATGGATGGCCCAGAAGGCGGGACGCTCGTCCTCCATAAATAAACCGATCAACGCGCCCGGCGCGACTTCGGCCAGGTGATCCGGAATGCGCGGCGAGAGGCGCAGCGAGAAACCGTGGTCACCGATTTGCCAGACCATCTCGTCGGCGGTGTCCGGCTTGATCTGGGAGTGGAAGCCGTCGAGATCAAAGAGGCCGGGCTGGCCGGGCGCACGCTGGCCGACGAGCGCGGCGGACGCGCCGTCCGCGAAGAGCGAGGCGGCGACGAGCAGATCGCGCTCGGTGCTGGGCTGCATGTGCAGCGAAGAGAGCTCGACACAGACGACGAGCACGCGCGCGTCCGGCTGGCTACGCGCAATGTCGCGGGCGGCGCGCAGGCCGTTGAAGGCGGCGGAGCAGCCCATAAAGCCAACGTGCTGGCGGGCGACGGTCGGCGCAAGATTGAGCGCTTGGGCGATGCCAAAGTCCAGGCCGGGCGCAAAGAAGCCGGTGCAGCTGACGGTGATCAGGTGGGTAATCGTGGCGGCAACGTCAGGGGACGTTGCACGTGCGGCTTGGGCATAGCGGGCAAGGGCATCCTGCGCGGCGCGCGTGCCGAGCGGCACGGATTCACGCTGATACACCTCCATGCGCTCGGCGGTGGTGGGGCTTTCGGCGGGCAAGCGGCCCGGCGCAAAGCGCGATTCGGCGACGGGCACGTGGTAGTCGTTGGTGCATCCGTGGCGCGTCTCGATGCCGGAGTAGCGGTGGGCCATGCGCACGAGCCGCTGCAGGGCGCGCTGCCCCTCAAAGGCCTCGGCCATCCAGTCGCCAATGTCTTGCTGCGCAGCCTTGAAGGGCGGCACGGCCGTGCCGAGGGCGAGAATGCTCGCGCTGGAAGAAGTATTGCTCACGGGCTTGTCCTTTGGACTCAGGCTCCACATCGCCACGGTAGAACGTCGACAGTTAAAACGTCAATAGCTGTGGGCGGGAGGCAACAACAGTGTAGGAAATCAATGCCAGCAGGATAGCGCAGGGGGGCAGGGAACGCTGTGAGCACGTGGGGAATTTGTGCAGAATTGCACAAGAGGTTTATCTGGTGCAAGCGTAGTGGCGCAGCGCGCTGCGCCACTACGCTTGGCTAAAGCAGAGTCACGTCGAGAACAAGAGTTTGAGGAGCCAGCGACAATCACTGTCCAAACAAAATGGGGGAAGCTGTCCGGCTGTGGACCGTGACAGATACTTATACGACGATCTCTTTTCGTTTTGCATCCACTTTAAGTCGACTGAGCAAACGGGGCGAAGCGGCGCTTCACCCGGCTTTGCAAAATTGGCTCTAACAGTCTGTCGGAGGGATACATTGGGTACGCAGATTCGCACAGATTGACACAGATTTTCGTTCATTTCCAGCTTCAAATCTGCGTGAATCTGCGATAATCTGCGTACAATTCCTGCTTTTGCGCTTCTCTCCGACAAGCTGCTAGGCTAGATCGATCCCAGCGTCCACACGTCCAGCGAGCGCAGGGCGGCGCGACCGCCCGCGACGTGAAGGCGCAGGCCGAGGCTGTCGGTGCAGTCCGGGTAGATGCGCGAGGCGAGGTAGAGGCGTTCGTTGATGAAGACTTCAATCACCGAGCGATCCAGGAAGACGTGCAGGCGCAGCGGTTCGCGCTTGGCACTGTAGCGGCGGCGGTGCGGCGGGGTAAAATCGGTGCTGCGCACGTCGCGATCCACGCCCTGAAGTTGGCGGGTCGAGCGCCAGCGGTCGATGCCGATGCGGTCTAAGATGCGGTCGTAGAAAAGGCGGGTGCATTCGTCGCCGCTGCCCCGTGTGCCGCTGCCCCGTGTACCGCTGGTGTGGGGGCCGTTGGTGTGGGGGCCATTGGGCGTGCAGCGCAGCTCCAAATCGATGCGGGCGGCGTCGCGCGGCTCGATTTCGGCGATAATTTCCAGGCTGTCGCCGCGCACGGCGGCTAAGTCGCGGTTGAGAATCTCGTCTATGGGGCAGGGGTCGAAGTGGTGATGCGTTTGGCGCAGGGCGCTCAGCTCGGCGGCGGGGCGCACGCCAAGCGTGCCGTCGCGGTTCAAAAAAAGCTCGCGCGGCAGCGACATCACGCTCGACCACTCGGCTTCGGGCTGTGCGTCGCGGCTGCGCCCCTCGCGCAGCCATCCCCACTGCAGACGACGGCTGGCTCGATTGGCTGCGTGCTCGTCCGCCATCGAGCGCGGCGCATAGAGATAGCCGCCGGGATCGAGCGCCACGCGTTCTTCCGGCACGAAGCGCTGGTCGCGGTAGGTGCCGAGAAAGCCGAGCAGCTGGCCCTGGGGCCAGCCCTTCGAGCGGGCGGAGAGGACGAGCAGATGCTTGCCGGAGAATCTGCCCAATTTGTCGTCCGGCAGCGGCATCAAATCGAGACACTCCCACGCATCGCCCACCGCGTGGAAATCGGTGGTGCCAAACGCTTCGCCAATAACGTGCGGAGACGCCCAGTCGCCGAGGTCGGGTAAGTGGCTGCCTTCATTGAAGTCGCCAGCTGTGGGATCAGGTGCAGCGGGCAGATGGTTCCAGTGGACCAAGTTATCGCTCACGGCGTGGCCCCATTGGCCTGAATCGGGGCGTACTGCACCGGAACTGTGCTGGTAAAAGAGGTGGTAGCGCCCGTCCCACTGGATAAGGCTGCTGGGCTCGTCCATCCAGCTGCCGGTCGTCACGAAGTGATAGGCGGGCCGGTGTGGATCGCGCCCCTGGTTGGGCACGTGCGGGGTCGGCGACTCCGCTGGCGGATCAAGAAAAATAACGTCCGTGGGCCGGGCCTTACTGGCGCGGGGAGACGGGGGGCGCACAATTGTTGTCGGCGCAGCGGCAAGAGGACTCACGGGCGGGCGGCTCACTGCTGGCGCAGTTACAGTCGATGAGGTCACGTTACACTCCTTTGTGTAAATAGCGGTAGGCGAATTGGCGGTGTACAAATGGCGGACGGGGCAAAACAAAAAGCCGCAGACGCAGCGGTGCAGGTCAATTGCTTCATTGCAATGGCGATGCACCGTGGAATCTACGGACTATACGGCTTGGGCGGTGAAGTACAGCTAGTGTAGCAGAGCAAACGTGTTACTTCAACCGCTTTCTGCTGACAGTTTTATTACAATTGGTGGAGCCGCCGCCTTGGGATGAGGCCAGTTTAAACGAAAAAGGGTTGAGCGTCAGCCGTCAGAGGTTGCAGTTGGGGTCGCGACAAATTGAGTAACTCTGGATAGGGTCAACTAGATGGGGAGTTTGTGCTGCTGCCAGCAAGCGGTGAGGAGCAAGCCTTCCGGGAAGCTCGAAAGCTTTTCGGAAGGTTGCAGGCTGCGCAGGGAAGGGTAGCGATGAACGATAAGCGCTCGCATAGTTAAGGACAGCGCCTATGTTGATTTGGGCGGCGCGCTTGTCCAGATTGTTTGCAGGGGCCACGCGGTGAAGGAGCGGAGCGCACCGGTGGTGTCCGGCGCATCTACATTGTCGGCCACGTTGTCGGCCACGTTGTCGGCCACGTTGTCGGCCACGTTGTCGGCGTCGCGGCTAAAGGTGTGAAGCTCGATGCCGTCGCTGTCGGCGCGCGTGGGGTAAAGGCGGCTGGCAAAGAAGATACGTTCGTTGACGAAGATTTCGAGCGTCGAGCGATCCAGGAAGATGTGCAGGCGTAGGGGGTGCTCGTCGTCGAAGGTGAAGTTGAGCGGGGCGATGCGGCGGTCACGGTCCACGGTCGGGTCGAGGCTGGAGCGGGTGCGGTCCAGGGTGATGCAGTGCTCGCTGCGGTCGTAGAAAAGCACGGTCTCCTCCTCGCCATCCGGCGAGCAGCGCAGCTTGAAGCCAACCTGGCGCGCGTTGGTCGCGCCGATCTCGGCGATGATTTCAAGGCAGTCGCCGCGCGCCTCGGCCAGCGACATGGGCTCGCCGCGCAATGTTTGCAGCTCGGGCACGGGCCGCACGCCAAAGTCGCCGTTGTCGTGTGCGAAAATTTCCCGCGGCAGCGACATTGCGCCCGACCAGCCCGCGTCCAGCTGCGCTTGGGACGAGCGACCCTCTTTCAGCCAGCCCCACTGCAAGCGCCGCCCGTCATCCACCAGCTTGGACATGGCGGCATAGTCGTAGTGGCCGTGGTCGAAGATAAAGTGGTGGTCGGGCGTGAAGCGGCGACCGTCAAACTTTCCAATGAGACAAATCTCATCCAGCAGGGGGCGGCTGGAAACCAGCAGAACATGTTGACCACTTTCTCCCCGTTCGTTGTGGAGCGGGAAAAAGTCCGGGCACTCCCACATCAGCCCCGTCTCGGCGACGTGGCCGCTGCAGAGCGGGCCAAGGGACTGCCAGTCCACGAGGTCCAGCGAGCGGTAGAGCAGCGCCGTGCCGCCCTCGCCGCGCACGCCGGAGCCGATCACCTGATACCACTGGCCATCCTGTCGCCAGACGCAGTGGTCGCGGAAGCCCATTAGTCCGTCAATCTCCGGCGGCGACTCGATGACGGGATTGCCCTCAAACTTCTGCCATGAAACCAGATTGTCATCCAACGCCGTGGCCAAGCAGGGGCGCTGGATAAATTTTTCGGCCTCGGTGTGGCGCAGGCCCGTGTAGACAAAGGTCGGCGTACCGTTGTTGTCGACGGCGCAGCCGCTCCAAACGCCGTCGGCATCGGGCGAATTGGGCGTGGGCGCGAGGGCTACGGGCAGGTGTTCCCAGTGCACGAGATCATCGCTGGCGGCGTGGCCCCAGTGGATCGTGCCGTGGAAGGGGCCAGCCGGGTTGTACTGGTAAAAGAGGTGGTAGCGCCCGTTCCACTGGATGATGCCGTTGGGATCGTTCATCCAGTTGCTGGCGGGCGCCAAGTGGTAGGTGGGTCGATGGGGATCGTGGATAAGAGGTGTCACGGATTTTTCCCTATTTGTACAGGGCATTTTGTTCTTGGCGGCAGCACGGTCGCAGCAGGGACAGCGCGCTGTCCCTGCTGCAACTGTGCTTAGCTTGCCACGGCTACCGGCTCTTCCGTCGACGCTGGTGCCGCGCGATTGCGCAGCCGGCTGCGCAAAATCCGCCACAAGATGCCCGGCGCAAGCAGCGCCTGGGTCGGCTTGGTGAGCTGGCTGACTTCGATAAACGTTTTGTGGATGACGCGGTCGTGGGGTAGGGCAGCGCCGAGCTGGTGGTTGTACCAGCGGCTGAACCGCACCGGCAGCCCCTCGCGGCCACCCTCGGTGAGCGGCCACATCTCGTCGGCCCCGGTGGCCATCTCCCAGGCGGGTGCAGCCGTTTTGGCCAGCGCACGCTGGAAGGGCTGCGCGACCTCGTCAAGCGTGTAGTCGCCGCTTTCCACCCCCGCTAGATGCTCATCCAGCGTTGTGGCCGAAAGGGCGGCCAGCGTCATGCCCTGGCCATAGATGGGGTTGAGCGCGCAGTAGGCGTCGCCCGATACGACAAAGCGCTGCGGCCAGCGTGTGAGCTTGTCGTACTGATTGAGCCGATTTTCAGTGCGCCGATAGCCGCGGATCGAGGTGATGGGCTCGGCGTCGGCGACCGTCCGTCCGAATTCGGGGTCGAGGCTGCGGGCAAAGTCGAGAAAGTCAGCTTCGTTCGTGGGCGGGTAATCCTTGTTGGCTCCACCCAGCATCACCATCATCGTGCCGTTTTCTTCGGGAAAGAGGATGCCGCTGCGTGGCTGGTGGGGCGGCTGTGCGGCGACGACCATCATCCGCCAGTCGCGACCAAAGCGGGGGCCGGGTCGATAGCGTCGACAGGCGTAGCCGAGGAAGGAGGTGACGATTTTTGTTTCGGGCGCGGGGTAGCCAAGCTCGCCTAGCCACTGCGGTGCGTGCGAGTTGCGCCCGCTGGCGTCCACCACAAAGTCGGCGGCCAGCGTGTCAATGGCGTCGCGCTCGTTTTTGCGGCGAATCCGCACGCCGTCGACGCGCCCGCCCGGTGACTCGCCCGGTAATTCGCCCGGTGACTCGCCCGGTGATTCGCCCGGTGATTCGGCCAGCCCCACCACCTCCGCTCCATCGACAAACGCCACGCGGTCGTGGTGCTGCAGGTGGCGACGGATGGTGCTTTCGAGCAGCACGCGGCTGACGCCGAGCCCCATCATGCCGGAATCGAAGGGGGCAATCCAGTGGCCGCTCATTTTGGTGCGGCTCTCGCCCGTCAGATCAAAGCGCACCGCGCCCTGCTCTACCAGATCGTCAACAATGCCGGGAAAGAATCCCTCCATAATCTCCGCGCCGCGCATCAGCAGCACGTGAACCTGGTGCGACTGCGGCACGCCGGGCCGGTGCTCGGCCCCTTCGGGCAGCACGTCCCGCTCGACAATTTGGACGCGGCCAAAATGGTTCGCCAGCACGCGCGCGGCCCACAGCCCCGCCATGCTGCCGCCGATGACGATGGCGGTTTGATTGTGTAGCTGGTTGGGTGGTGATTGTGTTGTACTCATGATTGATAAGGGTTGCAAAGGTTTAGCGCAAGCAAAAATTGTTTGCGTCTGCGATTGACTTTGCTCACTGTATCACAAATTGCCAGCACACTCTGTGAGGTTGTCTCTGTAAGGTTGTTAAGTAAGGTTATCAACGTGTCGCGCGCTTGGCGATGTGTCGCGCGCTTGGCGATGTGTCGCGCGCTTGGCGATGTGTCGCGCGCTTGGCGATGTGTCGCGCGCTTGGCGATGTGTCGCGCGCTTGGCGATGTGTCGCGCGCTTGGCGATGCACTACGATACCTCGCTGTACTGGCCAACCTCTGAGCTACATCCCTAAACCTTTCTGCATACGCTTCTACCTTTCGCTCTATCCTCATCTGCCACCACATCTGCCACCACGTTCGGGAGGCGCGGAAAATCGAAAGCACATGAAAGATTCAAAAAAGATTTGACAGAGTTTACGTTTTGTTTTATGCTCGTTTTTATCCTAAACGCAAACAAATCACAAATAAATAAAAGTGTTCGATCCAGCAAAAGTTTGCCACGCCCATGAACGAGCGCCAGCAGCAGATTATGGAGACGCTTGTTTTGAATCGCCGCGCTTCGGTAGCGGAGTTAAGCGAGCGCTTTGAGGTTTCGGCCGTCACCGTTCGCAGCGATCTCAATTTACTGGCCGAGAGGGGCCACGTTATGCGCACGCACGGCGGCGCGCGCTTGATCGACGGGCGCACGCGACAGGAGTTGACCTTTGCCACGCGCCAGCGCATCAACGCCAAACAAAAGCAGCGCATCGGCGAGCTGGCGGCCACGCTGGTGCACACCCACGAGCCGATTCTGCTCGACTCCAGCTCGACGGTGGTCGCCGTTGCGCGTGCGCTAAAGACCAATCCCAACGTGACCGATGTGACGGCTGTGGCAATGGGAATCTGGACCGCGCTTGAGCTTCTGAATACGCCAGCGGTCCACGTTGTTCTAGCGGGGGGCTCCGTGCGCAATGTAACCGGATCGCTGACGGGCGCCATCACACAGCAGGCGCTTCAAAGTTTCAACTTCAACAAGGTTTTTCTGGGCGCATGGGGCCTCACCCTGGATGAGGGCGCAATGGATACCCATCTGGCCGAGGTCGAGCTAAAGCGCACCATCGTAGAGCGGGCGCAGAACGTCGTTGTAGCGATCGACGGCAGCAAGTTTGGCCGTCTTGCACTCGCCTCCTTTGCCCAAGTCGACCGCATCACCCATCTCGTCACAGACGATACGGCTCCCCAAGCGACGCTTGCTGCGCTGCGCGAGCGCGGGGTGAATGTATTGGTGGCATCGACCGACCCGCTTGATGCGGGCGACCACGAGAATGGAGCGCCTCGATGACAGAACGCAAGCCGTTGATTGCCGTCTCCGATTTATCCAAATCATTTGGCGGCGTGCACGCCCTGAGAGGCGTTAATTTCGAGCTCTATCCGGGAGAGGTGCACGCCATTTTGGGCGAGAACGGCGCGGGCAAATCCACGCTGATCAAGACGATTACGGGCATCCACCAGCCGGACAGCGGCACGCTCTATCTGGATGGCGAGGCCGTGCAGTTCAGCGGCCCGCGCGACGCCCAGGCGCGCGGCATTGCGGCCATCTACCAGGAGCCGAGCCTCTTTCCCGATTTGGACATTGCGGAAAACATCCTCGTCGGTCGGCAGCCCACGCAGCGCGGACGGGTGAACTGGCAGCAGACCTACCGCGAGGCGGGTGCGCTGTTGGGGCGGCTGGGCGTGAAGCTGAACCCGCGCACCAAGGCGCGCAGTTTAAGCGTCGCCCAGCAGCAGATGGTGGAGATCGCGCGCGCTCTTTCGCTCGATGCGCGCGTTCTGATCATGGATGAGCCCACCTCGTCGCTGACGCTGGGCGAGGTTGAGGAGCTGTTTAAGATCGTGCGCCAGCTGCGCAGCGAAGGCACGGCCATCGTCTTTATTTCGCATCGTCTGGAGGAGCTTTTCGCCATTGCCGACCGCGTAACCACCCTGCGCGACGGCTCCTACGTCGGTACGCGCTCGCTGGAAAACGTCACCACCGAAGAGCTGATCCAGATGATGGTGGGGCGCAACCTCGACGAGCTTTTCCCCAAACAGATGGTCGAGGCGGGCGAGGTTGTGCTCGAAGTCGAGGGGCTGAGTGCCCAGGGCCGCTTCTCGGACATCTCCTTCCAGCTGCGCAAGGGCGAGATTCTGGGCGTGTCGGGGCTGATCGGCGCGGGGCGCACCGATGTGGCGCGCGCGCTCTTTGGCACGCTGATTGCCGACGAGGGCAGCGTGCGGCTAAACGGCCAAGCCGTCGACATCCGGAACCCACAGCAGGCGATGGCGCTGGGCATTGGCTATGTGCCGGAGGATCGTAAGCTGCACGGGCTGGTGCTCGACATGAGCATCGCCGACAACATTACGCTGCCCGTGCTGCCCACCGTTTCCAAGATGGGGTGGGTTGATCGCAAGCGCGAACAGGAGCTTGCGCGCGTCGATGCACGCAAGCTGGAGGTAAAAATGGCGAGCCTGCGTCAGAAGGCGACGGAGCTGTCGGGCGGCAATCAGCAGAAGGTGGTGCTTGCCAAGTGGCTGGGCACACAGCCCAAGGTGCTGATTCTGGATGAGCCGACGCGCGGCATCGACGTGGGCACCAAGGCGGCGGTACACAAGTTAATGAGCGCACTGGCCGCCAAGGGGCTGGCAATCTTGATGATTTCGTCCGAACTGCCCGAGGTGTTGGGCATGAGCGACCGCATTCTCGTCATGCGCGAGGGGCGTATTACGGGCGAGTTTAGCCGCGCCAAGGCCACGCAAGAGGTGATTATGACGGCGGCCACGACTGGCTAACGCAGCGCGGCGTCAATAGCTGAGCGGTTTCGCAGGCCATCGTCGCCGGTGGCGAAAGCCCACCGGCTTGCCTGGGGAAAACCGGCTAAACCCCATTGGTTTCCAGCGCGAGCACGGCTCGACAACTGCCTAATTACTTACGCCACGTGTACTCATGGAACACGCTCAACGCAGTGCCAAAAAACCATTTAGGATAAGGCATGACGACTGCAAAAATGTCCGCGCCCGCTCGCTCTGGGGCAAGCTTCGTTGAGCTGATCGTTCGCTTCCGCGAGGTGGGCATCCTCGTTTTTATTGCGCTGCTGAGCCTGCTCGTCAGCCTGCGCAGCCCGGCGTTTCTGACGGTGGGCAACTTCGAGAACATCCTGCTCAACATCTCGATCCTCGTGATCGTCGCCCTGGCGCAGACGATGGTCATCATCACGCGCGGCATCGATCTCTCCGTCGGCTCCATGATCGGCCTGACGGCGATGATGACCTCCTTTAGCGTGGTGGCCTTTCCGGGAATGTCGCCGCCGGTTGCGATTCCGCTGGGCATGGGGCTGGGTGCCGTGCTGGGCGGCATCAACGGCGGCGTCATCGCGTACGGCAACGTGCCGCCGATCATCGCCACGCTGGGCACGCTCAGCGTCTACCGCGGCCTAGTTTTTCTGTACAGCCAGGGAACGTGGATCAACGCTTTTGAAATGCCGGGTTGGTTTCGCCAGCTCACCAAAGGCACGCCGCTGGGATTGCCCAATCTGGTGATCTTCGCCATTGCCGCTGCGCTAATTATCTACCTCTTCCTGAACCATACACGTCCCGGTCGCGACATCTTCGCCGTGGGCAGCAACCCCGACGCGGCGCGCTTTGCGGGCATTGAGGTGCAGCGGGTGATTTTCACGGTCTACGTGATCTCTGGCCTGCTGTGCGGGTTGGCGGGCGTGCTGTGGGCTTCGCGCTTTGAAGCCGCGCAGACCAACACAGCGCTCGGTTTTGAGCTACAGACCGTCGCCGCTTCGGTCGTCGGCGGCGTCAACATCTTTGGCGGCAGCGGCACGGTCTTCGGCGTCATCCTGGGCGCGTTTCTGCTCGGCATCATCGAAAATGCGCTCACGCTGGTGCGCATCTCGCCCTTCTGGCAGCTGGCGGCACAGGGTCTTCTAATTCTGCTGGCCGTGATTGTGGATTCAGCCATTCTGCGTCGCCTGCAGCGCTTTGCATCCAGGAAATAACGATGATTCGCTCGTCCGATAGTGCCCAACCCGAAAGCGTACGCGGGCCTGCCAGCGCAGCGTGGATGCGCTTCTTTCTGCGCTGGGAGTGGCTCTTGGTGCTGCTGATCATCGCCGTCGGCGCGCTGAACACGTGGCTCTCGCCCTTCTTTCTCAACGGCGCCAACCTGCTGCGCTCCGCCTCGGATTTTGTAGAGATCGGCATCATGGTGCTGCCCATGGCATACATCATCATCACCGGCAACATCGATCTCTCGGTGGCCTCGATTTTGGCGCTCTGTGCCTCGCTCATGGGCTGGTTGTTTATGGAAGGCTGGAACATCTGGGCGGCATCGGGGGCGGCGCTGCTGGTGGGCGCGCTGGCGGGGCTGCTCAACGGCGTGCTGGTGGCGCGGCTGCAGCTGCCCTCGCTCGTGGTCACGCTGGGCACTTTTTCATTCTATCGCGGGCTGGCCTACGTGCTGCTCGGCGATCAAGCGGCGCGTGGCTATCCCGCCAGCTTCACCTATCTGGGCCAGGGCACAATTGGCGACACGCGCATTCCCTTCTCGCTGATCATTCTGCTGGGGCTGGCGTTGATTTTCGGCCTTGTGCTGCACGGGACAACCTTTGGGCGCTACCTCTACGCGATTGGCAACAATGAAGAGGCGGCGCGCTACTCAGGCGTACCCGTTGCGCGCATCAAGCTGATCATCTTCACGCTTTCGGGCGTCATGTCCGCCCTGGCTGGCTTGATCCTGGCGGCGCGCTTCGCCAGCACGCGCCCCGACATTGGCCTGGGGCTGGAGCTGACGGTGATCACGGTGACGGTGCTGGGCGGCATCAACATCTTCGGCGGCAGCGGCAGCATGGGCGGCGCGATGTTGGCGCTGCTGCTGATCGGCATCATGCGCTTCGGCATGGGGCTCGTCAACATCCAGGGGCAAGTGCAGGGCATTGTGATTGGTCTGCTCTTGATCCTTTCCATTCTGCTGCCCAACCTCGGCGGTCGACTGCCGGCGCTTGCCTTCGCGCGGCGCGACGCGTGGCGGAGCGCGGCGGCGCTGGCGGCGCTTGGCCTCTTTGCCTTCTTCTTCTTCTGGTCGCGCTCGCTAATTTTAGGGGCGTAAAACGCTGCCAGCGGATTCCGCTCAACTTTCGCTACACAGCGGTCGATTGCAACAAAAGCGAACCGAGACAAACAGCATCCGTTTTATCTGTTCACCCGTTGCCAGAATCCGTTGAACAGCTCATACCTTACCGATAAAAGGAGGTTTAATCGCACCATTTTCCACTGATCATCTCACATCTCGTCGATTCAATTCACCTATCGTCCGTTTTAATTTCACTCAAGGAGAAATTTACTATGCGAACCAAACTAACCCTTCTGCTCACGCTGGGTCTCGTGCTGACTCTGTTCGCGGCGTGCGCCCCGGCTCCCCAACCCACCGCCGATTCAGCCAATGATTCGTCCGATGCAGCCGCGGCCGATGATGCAGCCGCCGACGCATCGACCGCCGACGAAGCCGCCACGGGCGATGTGACCTACATTCTGGTGCCCAAGGCGCTTGGCAATCCCTACTTCGACACGGCCGAGACGGGTGCACAGGAAGCCGCTGAAGAATTGGGCGTGACCGTGACCTACCAAGGCTCGGCAACCGCCGACGCCACCGAGCAGATTCAGCTGCTCAACTCGCTCATCGCCCAGCAGGTCAGTGGCCTCGCCATCTCGGCCAATGACGCCGATGCGCTGGTGCCGGTGGGGCAAACGGCCATGTCTGAAAGCATCCCCGTTGTGACGTGGGATTCAGCAATTGCCGCAGAGGGCCGCAACGTACATATCAATCAGGCCGACGCCAGCGGCATTGCCAGCGGGCTGCTCGAGCTGACCGCCGAACTGGTCGGCGGCGAGGGACAGGTCGCCATTCTTAGCGCCACCTCCACCGCGCCCAATCAGAACGAGTGGATCGCGCTGATGGAAGAAGAGTTGGCGACGGACGCCTACGCCAACATCGAGATGGTGGCGACCGTCTATGGCGATGATGAAGATGAGAAGAGCTACAACGAGGCGGTGGGCCTGATGCAGACCTACCCCGATCTAAAGGCGATCATCTCGCCGACCACGGTAGGCATTGCCGCTGCCGCACGCGCCGTGCAGGATCAGGATCGCGTGGGCGAGGTAGCCGTGACGGGCTTGGGCACGCCTAACCAGATGCGCGAGTATGTCAAGAGCGGCGCTGCGCCCGCTTTCATGCTCTGGAATCCGGCCGACCTAGGCTATCTGGCGATCCAGACGCTAAACGCGATTGCCAGCGGCCAGATCGAGGGCAATCCCGGCGACACTTTTGAGGCCGGACGCCTGGGTGAGTACACGATCAACGATGACAGCACGGTGCTGCTCGGCCCACCCACCGTCTTCGACGCCGACAACATTGACGACTTCGACTTCTAGGCGTTGGAAGGAAGAAGGAGACACAGAGACACACACAAAAGTCTGAATGTCTGGCGTCGTATCAAGGCGAAAATGAGGAGAATCGTAGGTGCGGTTTTCAAGCGCATGGTCGTGCTCATCCTTTCGTTCAGACCGAGGCGAAGGGGCATGTTTACGATTGTGCAGCT
Source organism: Caldilineaceae bacterium (assembly GCA_965213535.1). Lineage (GTDB taxonomy): Bacteria > Chloroflexota > Anaerolineae > Caldilineales > Caldilineaceae > JBCCFC01. Next base: position 1,058,708 of record OZ243888.1, on the reverse strand, counting down.
AGAAGCAGCGCCTACGATTTTCATCAAATCACGCTTGACGTGACAGGCGAGACCTTTTTGACGTTCTTCTGATAGTCGCTCTTGAGAATCCCCATCACAATCGCGTCGTGATATTCGCCCTCCCACAAAAGCGCCTCGCGCCGCACGCCCTCGCGCACAAAGCCCGCCTTTTCGTAGACGCGCGCCGCTCGCGGGTTGAAGGCGTAAACTTCGAGATCGATGCGGTTCAGACCAAGCTGCTCAAAAGCAAGCGCGACGATGAGCCGTGTGGCCTGCGTGCCGTAGCCTTTGCCAAAGAAGCGCTCTTTGGTCAGCATAATGCGAAAGTTGGCCGAGCGACTGTCGAGGTCGAGCTCGTTGAGCACGGCTTCGCCCACCACGACATCCGGCTCCTCCTTGAGCGTGATGGCGTAGTCGACGCGGTCGTCCGCCTCGGCGACGCGCGCGTAGTGGGCCTGCACCTGCTCCAGCGTAAAGGTTTCGTGCGAGCCCGTCAGCCGGTTGACGACCTCATCGGTTTCAAAGAGCGCATCGGCATCCTCGGCGCGGATTGGGCGCAGGGTGACGGTGTCGCCGTGGAGGATGGGTTGGTTTTTCATGAAAATCTCCCTGGTTGGATTGGATATTGATAAATTTCATCTACGAAGCCGCATCGGGCCACTCGTCGCGCAGAAGGCCTATGTAGACCAAGTCCACATACGCGCCATTGCTCCAGACGAGCGCCCGCAGCCGCCCCTCTTCGACAAAGCCAAGGGCGCGGTAGGCGCGCAGGGCACGCTCATTGTTGCCGTTGACGGACAAGTAGATGCGCCGCAGGTTGCGCAGCCGAAAGCCATAGTCAAGCAGCAGGCCCAGGGTCTCACGTCCGTAGCCTTGTCCCCAGCATACCCCGTCGCCAATGGTGATGCCCAGCTCGCAGGTGCGCGCCATTTCGTCGAAGTTGAACAAAGCACACCCGCCGGTAAATTTGCCGTCCGCCTCAATCGCAGAGTTCGTTCCATCGCGCTCACCGTCACCTGCCTTGGCGTCGAAGTCGGCTTCCAGCCGCGCCATCGACTGCAGCATGGGCGGATCACCGCCGCCAGCCAATTCCACGTTGTCGCTGTGCGTTGCGCCGCCGCCGTCGATGGTCTGGTTGACAAGTGCAAGGGTCGCCGCCGAAAAAGCCGCCAGCGGGTCGACATGGAACAGGGCGACCGTGGTCAGCAGCACCAGCGCGATCAGCAGCAGGGGCAGCATTCGTTTTCGATTCACGGTTGCCTCCTGATACATTGAACCGTCGACGGATTCAGAGAGCAGATTGGTCGCATCTGTGATACCACGTTCTCGCCACCTCAGCCGAGCGCTTCTGTGCATCTGCTATTCATCCAGAATCAACGGCTGGAAGAGAACAATCTCGTCCCAATCAATTTCACAGACGGCATCACGGACTACGTTGTACAGCTCCTTATACGCCCCCTCCGTCTTGTCCGCATTCTGGTTGACGGCCACGATGACATCGACACCCGGCGCATCGGTGCAGCTTCCCGTGTTGCCAAATTGGATGGCCTCCGCGTGCATCCCACCTCCGGAGCCGTTGTGCGTTGCACCCAGCGTCCAGTTGCCGTTTCGCGCTTCGCCAATGCGGGGGTTGACGCTGTAGCCGCTAACCCAGTATTGGGAGAGGAAGCGCAAGTAAGTAAGCGGCTCCATGCGCAGGCCGCCCGTTGCCGCGCCCTGCCCGTGGCTGTAGTAGGGCAGGCGCACCTGCTCCACCGCCCAATACCAATTGACGCGGCCAAGGGTTGCCGATGCCCATCCACTAAAGCTACAGCCGAGCGTTCCCTCTCGAACACAGTGGGGGCGCTTGCGATCCCAGCCCGTTGGGTAGACCTGCTCGCCACCGCTCTGCTTCTCGTCCCAGCTGCGGGCGGTGGGGCCGGGCACGGGATTATCCGATGCGTTCTCAAGCGCGACGCTGGCGGCAAAGATGCCGTCCGTTGCGCTGGTCTCAACGCCCAATTCCTCTAGGAAAAAGCGATAGAGCGCCGACTCTTCGTGCGTGCCGGGGAAGCCATCTGCCGTGGCGTAGTTGGTCTCGGTCAGGTGCTCGATCACCTGCTGCATAAAGACGGGATCGGTGTTGCTGTAGTTGTATTGACCCAGCGAATAGGGCAGGCAGCGTGCCGCTACCGCCACCAGCATCTCCTCGATAGAGGCCTGGGGCGTTAGATAGCCTTCGGTGTTGCCGTTGGGCTGGAAGGCCGTGCTCCAGCCCAGCGCGGCGCGCCCCTGCTCCACGCGGGCGTTGCCAAACTGAGCGCGCAGCAGCGCCTCCTGCTCGGCATAATCCTGTGGGACATTTAGCCCGCGCAGCTCGTCAACGTAATTCGCTACCACCGTATTGTGCTGAATGGCAGAGCGGGGCAGCCCCGTGCGGTGGGCAAAGAGATGTTTGAGCTGCACCTGCTGCCACTGCGTATCGGCGTAATCGCCCAATGCTTCACAGCTGGCGAGGACTTCACCCGTCTTATCGTTCTCAATCGACACATCGCCGATTGGCGGATCCAGACTCGGCAGCGGAAAGCGACCCGACATAATCCGATCCAGCCGTTCGGGCAGCAGCCCCTCCGGCAGCTCGAAGCCAGTCAGGTAGAGCGCTTCGATCTCTTCATTCGTCCAGCTGTAATCTGTAATCACGCCGCCGGTCACCTCAGCCGCCAGGCGCTGTGGCGTCGGGCCGGTGACCCGCCACGGCACAATTTTGAGCAGATTCTCGGCCGTGCGCACCGCCGCAAAGAGCGTGCTGTTGGGCGTTTCGCTGCCATAGCGCTGGCTGGCAAGCGCAACGCCGTGGATCACGCCCGCGCTCGCTTCATCCTGCCGCTGGATCGCACCATCGTTGTCGACAAGCCAGTTGACGACCTTCAGCGTGCCGTTCTGAGCGCGCACGGCCACAACGAAGCCGCTGGGTCCACGTTCGACCAAGTCAAAGTCGCCGACGATACCGGCGCTCTCTTCGCCCAGAACGTCGATCAGGCCGGTGGGGCTAATGCCGACGTGGAGCAGCTTAAGCGCGGCATTCTTGCGCATCTCGCCCGTGCTAATGGCCACCACGACGCGCGAGTCGCTTAGACGCGTCATCTCGATAGCGTGTGGGCGATCCGGCAGACTTTTGTTGCGGCTAAAGGCGATGTTGCCCGCGGCGTCGATCTCCCACGACTTGATGCTCATTGTGTGATCGGCCCGGCGAACAGCTGTAACGAGGCGACCGGCCTCGCCGCCGCCAACGGCAGCCACGGCAAAGTCGCGGGCAGCCTCATCAACCACATCGCTGACGCGCGTGAGCTGGCCCGCCTCCGAAACCGTGTAGACAACCAGCTTGAGCTCATCTGCTTCCGTCTTAACCGCGGCCACCAAGCGGTCGGCATTGCCACCATCCAGCGCAATGGCAGCCAATTCCACTTGGCGTACCGTGCTGGCCGACCCCGTGCCGCGCAGGACCAGTTGGCCGCTCTCATCCACGTCAAAAATGCGAATGGCCAGCGTGCTGTCGGCCTTGCGCAAGCCCACGGCCAGGCGACTATCCGACAGCCGAACCATCGAGAAATCGCGGGCGCTGCCCAGCTGCGTTTCGTGCACAAGCGATTGGATGCCGTTGCTTCCAATGGCCCAAAGCTGAAGCTGTAGTTCACCGCTCTGCGTGCGAATTAGCGAAGCCAGCCGCGTGGGCGAGAGCGCCGCCGTATCAACATCAACATCGCGCTCCTGCAGGCGACCCTGGATGGCCCAGCGACCCACGGCGTAGGAAACGCTTTTCGATACGCTGCCAATGGGGAAAGGCGAGTCGTACTTGATGTTGGGCACTGTTGGGTAGTGCGGGTCGATGGCATCGCTGGGGCATTCGGGGTTAAAGATGGTGCTCGACGCCCGTCCGTGAATCTTACCCAGCCCCCAGACGCCGACGGGTATGCCATAGCGCGAAATACCGATTGTTCCCGCCCCCACACAACTCTCCTGCATAAACTGCTCCACCGCAGCCAGGGCTGGCTCCAACGCCGGCGGGCCAAAGCCGTGAATCGGAATCGAGCCCGGCGGCTGCGTTAGCACCGTAGTTTCAACGGCTGCGCCGCCCCCCGCTGGCTCAAACTTCACGAGCGTTGTCTCCAACGCCGCGACGCTTGCAGCGGCCTCAAAGAGGACGCTTTCGCCAGTCAGCTCGCTCTGGCAGTCGGTCGCTTCGCGGCTCGTGCGCAGGCAGCCTTCGCCTTGGACGATGCGCCACGTGCCGTTGGCATTCGGCTGGTCAGCAGCGTTGACGACCGCCGATTGGGCGCTCAGCTCGACTACATCGCCAGCCGTCAGTGATTGAGCGCTTCCCGCAATGGCAACGGCGGGCGTTTCCACATCCGGCAGCGGCTCATCACAGGTCGAGCCGCCAAATCCTTCTTCACACGCGCAGGCGGCAATCCCATCGAGGAGGGTAGCCGTGCCGTGCACCGAACAGGCGAGCGTCTCCACGCTCTCGTCCGCCACGCAGCGGTAGTCCGCCCACCCGCTTACGGTGGGTGAGAAGGTATCTGCGCCCACGATGCCCGACATGCCGCTAATGTGCTGCAGATTCATCCCAGCAGGGCACTGGTGCGCAGTCGGAACGAGGCCGCCTACCTCCGTTGTGGCTGTGGGGCTCGCTGTGGGACTCGCCATGGGAGTCGATTCCGGAAGCGAGGTGGGGATGGCCGTTGGCGTAGCTGCAGGCTCATCTTCCGGCAACTCCGTTGGCAACTCCGTTGGCTGCTCTGTGGGCTGCTCTGTGGGCATCACGGTCGCCGTCGCGATTGGGGTCGCGGTGGACGTCTCTTCCGGTGCTTCCGTAGGCGGTGCGGCAGTAGGGCCGTCAGGCGCTTGCCCACCATTGTCGCTGGAAACAATCGGTAGATAAACCGGCTGCCCTGCTTGATCGTCACCCGTCGGGTCGGGCGCATCATCTTGCGCAAAGAGCACGGTTGGGAGTGTATAGAGCATCAGCACAAGCAAAATGGGCAGCGCTCTCTTGATAAAATTTTCCATCTGTAGTTTTCCTTTTGTAGACAGCTAACTTGTTGACTCGTCTCTCTTGCTGACTTGTCCATCTTTCGCGACGTGGGTCGTCTCCTCTTTGGTGGCATTGTGTTTACGTAACAGTGGGTTTACATAGGTGATTCTCCTCCAAAACTTGTTGGGTTGAGCCGCACTCAATTAGCGTGGCTCACCTTTATTCTGACGGAGCAAAGGGAAAAATCTACCCATTCAAGGGTGGGAAAGGGGGGTGGGAAGCGGGGCGGGGTGGAACAGGTAAGGTGCAAGGCAGTGGAGAATCGCAAAACGGGCCTGCGCGTGCGCAGGCCCTTTGGTCTATTTTTATAGGTGATCTGTTGGTTGGTTTTGCTCTCCATCGCAGATTGCTCTTGCGCCGCTTCCTGGCACAATCCAGTTGGGACAGAGTTTTGAGGAAGAGCGCCCCTTCCAAAGATGGGGAAAGGGGTGGGACACGTTAAGTTGTGAATCGTTGCGATGGGTTAAGGCCTAGTCTGTCCACACGTCGATGCGCGGCAGCCACGTTCATCGCGCGCCTTGTCGACAATTTCTTGAATGAAGGCTGTCTTTGCTTTGGTGTAAGCGAGCGAGTCTTCCGAATAGTGCCTGGCAAGCTGCGCTTTGAGCGCCCCATACGCCTGCACCGCATCCGGATGGGCGCGCAGATAATCACGCATGAGCCGCTCCTTGCGCTGGTCCCACGTTGCCAGCTCGACGATGTGGAGATGGAAGAGCTGACCGTTTGGCGCTTGCCGCCGCAGAAAGTAGCGGTTGCGCATCCCAACATCAATCAGCCCATAGCCAGCCGCAGCCAGCGTGGGCAGAAGCTGTTCAACCTCTTCGAGATGGCGAATCGCGGCCATCATGTCGATAACTGGCTTGGCACGTTGACCGGAGACGGCCGTGCTGCCGATGTGCTCCAGCGCCGCGAAGCGTTGGCGAACGCGAGCGAGCAGCGCATCGCGCTCGCTGGAAAAGATTTCGGGCCACTGCGGATCGTAACTGACGATTTCAACTGTCTCCATTGCTTGATCATTTGTGGCTTGGCTATCTGTGTTGGTCACGACAATCTCCTTGTTTTAGACTTTCTCCATCGACGCCAAAAAGCCTCCGGCAAATTGCGCCGCCCACTCATCTCGCAGAATGCCAAAGCCCAATCCGTCAAAGTACGCCCCCTCAACGATTCGCGCCCGGCGAAAGCGCGCTTCCTCGCAAAAGCCCAATTTGCGCGCCAGCCCCATCATGCCGTTGTTGCCCGACCAGGTGCGCAAGTCCAGCCGCACCGAATCGTGAAATTCGGTGAATAAATAATCCGCCCAGAGGCCAAGCGCTTCGTAGCCAATGCCCTTGCGCCAGTTGGCCGCGTCGTAAATTAGGATGCCAAGCGCCGCCCACCGCGTCTCCTCGCTAATCCAGTAGCGGGAAACCATCCCCAGCAGTTCGTTCGATTGCCGGTTTGCGATCACCAAGCGCGTCCGCGGCTCCGGCCAATTCGCGGCTAGAATCCGCTCTCTGACGCGTTCTATCTGCTTGTCGATTTCCTCGGGTGAAGGCCTTTGATAGTAGGGGCCGTCGAGCGCTTGCCAGGCGCGGCCCGGCTGCTGCCAGTGGCGATAAGCGGACAGATCGTCAAGCTGCATGTCGCGCAGTTGGATGGTGAGGCCATTAAGCATTTTGCTTCTCCAAAATTTGAATTGTGATTGGTTTTCCTATGAGTAATGAGATGTCGCCAGGCAGAGGCAAAGCAATTGGCAGGCAGGAGCATGGGATTTCATGTTCCGCCCTGCCGATTAGTCCAAAGTGAAGTTCGGATGGAAACGGGGAGTGGGGGGGAGCCAGTGACAGTCACAGTCCAGACAAAGTCAGTCGAGCAAGCGATGCGTGGACAGTGACTGTCACTAGCGGATGAACCCTCTTTTCGACTTGTAGCCACTTTAGCTCAACCACGGAGGCCATGCCAAACAAGTAGATTATCCCGCAGAGGTGACAGTCACGCCCATTTGCCAGTGGGGAAAGTCTTTCCCACGGAGGGCCGTGACAGTCACCTCGACTCGCCCTTGGGCGTTTGTTTTTCTAGAACGGCCTAACTGTGGACATTAACGGGCACAGTGACGCTCCGTCTGTACGTCTCGTCAAGCGCGGGCCGATTCCGCCGTGCCCGCCAGACGCGCGCGGCGACGCGCGGGTGGAAGAGCGTGGTGGGCGGCCTGAGCATGTTCTGCACGTGGAAGAAGGCCTCGGCCACCACCGCGTCGTTGGCCATGGTGTGAATCACGGCGTCGAGGTAGCGCTGTACCAGGCGCGCCACCCGGGGCGTCTTGTGCCCGGCGGCGGCCACGGGCCAGCGCAGGTCTTGCCCCGTGGCGAGCTGCCAGGGATCGGCGATCACGCCCGTGAGCTTGCGCTGGAAGGTGCGCGCCAGCCCGGTCAAGTCGTTCAGGCCGCGACGCTTCTCGTGTGCGGCGAGCACGTCGTGCAGCGCTTGGCTTGCCAAGGCGGCCACCGTCATCCCCTGTCCGTAGACGGGGTTGAGCGCGTAGACCGAATCACCAATGGCGAGCAGCCCGTCGAGATAGCGCGGCAGTTCGTCGTATTTGCGCAGTCGATTGGCCGCGCGTCGATAGCCAAAGGGTGCGTCAACCGGTTCGGCCTTGGCGAGCAGCGTAGAGAATTCGGGTGCGGGCAAGCCACGCGCAAAGTCCTCGAACCCCGCTGCATCGCTTGGCGGGTAGTCGCCGTTTAGCCCAATGAGCGTCATCAGCAACAGCTGCTCATCACCCTTCTCGCTCTCAATCGGCATGGTGATGCCGCCGCGCGATTGATGGGGCGCTTCGGGCATGTAGTACATCATCTGGCCGTCGCCCATTTCCGGCGGCAGGCGATAGATACGGCTCGCATAGCCAGCCTTGGCGTCGACCGTCACGCTCTCCGGCGGCGTGTAGCCAAGCTGCGCCAGCCACTTGGGCAGCTGGGAATTGCGTCCGCTGGCGTCGACGATGAGATCGGCGGCGAGTTCGGTCGGTTCGCTGCGGGATTCGCCATCGGCTTTGCCGCGCTGTCGGTAGCGAATGCCCGTGGCTTGTGTGCGCTGGGCGTCCGTGCAGATGCCCTCGACGCTGCACCCCTGCAGAAAGCGGACGTGCGGGCTTTCCTGAAGCTTGCAGCGGATTACGTGCTCGATCAGCGGGCGGCTGCACGCCAGCACGTCCAGCGCCGAATCAAAGGGGCGCAGGGGCTTGCCGGCGAGATAGAAGCGCACGCCGCGAGCCATGTTGATGTAGCGCGCGCCGCCCTCCACAAGCTCGTCCGCAAAGCCCGGAAAGAACTCCTCCATGATGTGCTGGCCGCGCACGAGCAGCGCGTGTGCGTGGCTCGCTTGGGGCACGCCCCGGCGCTCAACCGGCGCGTCCGGCAGCTCGTCGCGCTCGACGACGGTCACGCAGTCAAAGAAGTCGACCAGCGCGCGTGCGGCGAGAATGCCCGCCACGCTGCCGCCGATGACGACGGCGTGGCCGTTGATGTGAAGATGTTTGTGAGTCATGATCGTTTCTTTTTGTTGATGGCGCCTTTTGATCGGTAAAAGGCGCGCGGTAGAAAATCAAAGAAAGTGCCACCGGTTGAAACCGGCGTCTGTTATAGGAAACCTGCTTATGAACATGCAGGGAATATTTGGGCATTAGTGACGAGGAGTGCGCACGCCCTCGTGCGCACGGCGCGCACTTGGGAACTCGACAAGTTCAAGGTAGCGCTCCGGCACGAGGCGTGCCTACTCCTCTATTACCAATTTATCTCCCGCGGTTCCATAAGCAGGTTTGGTGTAGCAGGTGTTGAATTCATTCAACGCTGTCAATCAGACGAGACCTAGTTGACCCACCAAAGTTTGCTGTGCCTTTGGCGCGTTGTCTTTGTCATTCATCTTTACTGCACAAGCCCAGTGTAGCGCAACCATAATTTTGATGGGTTGCATGATAGTCAAATTTCGTGGGGCCAGTCGCATCTGAGGATGCTCCCTCCGCGATTTCGCCCTCAAAACTTGCGTTACGCTGTACTAGTGTAGCCGTCGACAGGCAAGAAATCTCCAGCCGAAGGGTGGGCGGCGGGGGCGGGAACGTCTTGCAGCACCGATCCGTCCTATCGCCGCGCCATGTTGACGCAGATGCCGTTGCTCGTCTTGAGCGTGCTCGATAGCTTGAGCTTCGGTGCATAGCCGGGGATGGCAGATGGCTGGTAGCGCTGCATCATCATCGCCAGGGCCATTTGTGCCTCCATCAGCGCGAATTCGCGACCGATGCACATCCGCTGCCCGGCCCCAAAAGGAACCCAGGCGAAGCGGTGGCGCGCGTCGATGCGCTCCTTGGTAAAGCGGTCGGGGTCGAAGCGTTCCGGCTCCGCCCACTCGTCGGGATGGCGATGGATCACGTAGAACAGGGATGCCACCTCCGTCCCCGCCGCAATGTGGTAGCCGTCGATCTCATCATCCTCCAGCGCCAGCCGCGGCAGAAACCAGGTGGGCGGACGCAGGCGCATCGTCTCCTGCAACACCTGCTTGGTGTAGCCAAGCTGCGGCAGATCGTCGAAGGTCGGCGTGCGGCCGCCAAGCGCCGCATCAACTTCCGCCGTGACGCGCTGCTGGATGGCCGGGTGCTGCGCCAGATAGTGCGTGCTCCACGCCAGCGCAATGGCGGTTGTCTCGAAGCCAGCCAGGAAGATCGTGGCGACCTCGTCGCGCAGCTGCCGGTCGGTCATGCCTTCGCCCGTCTCGGCGTCCACCACGTCGAGCAGCATCGCCAGCAGGTGATTCTCCTCGCCCTCGCCGCGCCGCTGCTTGTCGATGATGGCGTAGACGGCTTCATCAAAGATGGCAATTGCTTGGGCGAACTTGCGCCGCCCCGGATCGGGAAGCCATCGCGGCAGCGCGTCGGTAACCGCAACGCGCAGCATGTAGTCCAGCGCCAGGGTGATGGCCTGCGCCACGTCGTTCATCTGCTGCGTCGCAAGCGAGCTGCCGAACATGGTGCGCACAATCACGCGCATCGTTAGCTGGTTAAAGGCCTGCGCCATGTCCATCGAGCGATTGGGCACGGACCAGGAAGACAATATCTCTTCAATGGCGTCGGTCATCAGGTTGCCCAGTGCGGCCAGGCGCCTGCGGTGGAACTGTGGCTGCATCATGCGCCGCTGCCGCAGCCAGAAATCGCCCCCGCTCATCACCAGCCCGTTGCCCAGCACTTTGCGCGTCGCCGACCAGATCGGGCCATCTTTCACGTAGTTTGCGGCGTTGTCGCGCAGCACGTGCTGCACGTGGCGCGGGTGGTTCAAAACGACAAATTTTGATAGGCCGAGATTGAGCGTATAGATATCACCATACCGCTCGCGCGCCTGCACGAAGTAGTCGGTTGAGCCGCGCATCAGCGCCGGAACGCTGCCAATGAGGGGCCAGCCTCGCGTGGTGGGGAAGCGTTCGCCTGCCGCCCGGCGCGTGCCGTCGGTCTGCATCGTTTCGTACGTTGCTTGATAGGTCATAATTTTTCCTCTAAATTTATCTATGCTTAGACAATCCGCGCGGCAGTTAAGCAACGCCCAACTGCTGCATCAGCGTTGGCATGTCCATGATCAGTCGGCTGGCGACAAATTTGTTTTTGATCACCTTATCGATAACCACGCCCCACACGTTGATGGGTTGGCCCGTCGCGGGGATACCCAGGAAGTCGCCCTGGTGCGTGCCCGTCCACGTAAAGCGGGTGACGACCATGTCGCCCTCGGCGATCTGCTCGTCGATTGCCCAATGCGTGTCGGGGAAAGCGATGTGGAGGCCCGCAATCGTCTGCTTGAGCCCCCTTGCCCCCAGCCCCTGACCGGGAAAGGGCACGTGCTCGACAAAACTCTCAAGCACCAGGTCATCGATGGCATCTAGCTCTTTCTGGTTGATGACGGTTTCGATAAAGTCCGCCATAAACTGCTTTTTCGTTTTGAATAAAAGCTCTGACATAAGTTGCTCCTTCGTTTAGTTTACTGTTTGGATTTCTTGCGGTTTGGTCTACCCACCATAGCGACGGATGGGTACATATTTCCATTCACTGCTGTCGCGGTTGGTCTGCTCGGTTCGGGTTAAGCCCTCTCCGGCAGCCGTATCGCCTTCGAGTTGACCATCTTGCTCGCGCACGAGCATTTGAGTGGACACGGTTTTGCCTGTGCCCGGCGCTAATTGCGGAACAGAAGCCTCAGCGGGCGAGCGCACCAGGCTGATCGCGCAGAAGATTGCACAGAAGATCGCACAGAAGCTGGTAATCAGCGCGCTCTTCAAAGATTTAGGTAAGTTCATAGCGTTACTCCTTTGTGTTGTAGAAAACGTTTTCGCTATCAGACTACGAATAAGCGCATTAAGCGCTTACTGTCCGATCCTGCGTTTGGAACATAGACAGCGCTTGAGCGGCCTCAATCATCACGCTCGACACAAGGCCGTAGACGGCAGCCCACGCCGTGCGCACCTCGTCGGTAAAGGCCTCGCCAAGACTCTGCTCGAGCGCCCACAGCAGCGCATCGCCGACCGTCTCGTAATGCTCGTTGCGCACGCCATAGCCGACGTGGCGCACGGCCAGCTGCTGCAGGCTCGGCACCAGCGCCTCCAGGTCGTCCAGCCCGTGGACGGCAACCCCCAGCATCTGCATCAGCTTACGCCGCTGGTCGGCCAAATCCGCGGAGAAGAGCAGGCGCAGGCTGGGCTCGAGCGTAAAGAGATGGCTATAGAAGAGCGCGGCGGTTTGATCCGCAACGGGTGCGACTTGCGCGAAGCTCTCCTGCACCAACTGTTTTTGGACGGTTGAGATGGTCATCGATTCCTCCTGTGAAACAACAATAGCTTTTGTCTAACCACTGCTGGCATTTGCACCATCTAAAATGCCAGCAGTGGTCGCTAACGAAGTTGATTGGTTGCGTTCATCAACTTCGAACCGCGCTGGCGGCGGAGCCGATGCGTCGATTTGTCCGGCGTGCGTTCTTTTGACTTACCAGCTTCGCCAGCTTGCTCGTGATCAAGCGAAGCTGCTGCGGAAGCCGCGTATTCTGTGCCGCCCGAAATTCCCGCTTGACGCGCGCTCGCTCAAACTCCACCTGCCTCAGGTGCTGATAATCGTTTATGTATGGAAACATGATTTTCCTTTGATTATGTGACAACCAATTAAGTGCCAACTGATTAAGTGCCAAACTGTGTCAAAACGGTAGCCAGGCTCAAGAGCAGGCCATGGGGCGCGATGACAATGACGAACGTGATGAGTGGGTTGCGCTTGTTAACCACGATTGTTCTCCTATTGATTAAATCTGTTTTGTCTCCCCAGCGACATCGGCTGTCTCGTCTCCTCATCATTCAGACCCGCCCGCTAACAATACGCTAGCCAAGCTATTCAAGTGTGGTGAGTCGACGACCGCTGTCCATGGCCCAATTGTGACAGAAGAAGGAGGGGAAGTACCCTGCCAAAGGGTGGGAAAGGGGGGTGGGGAAAGGGGGGTGAGAAAGGGGGGTGAGAAAGGGGGTGAGAAAGGGGGGTGAGAAAGGGGGGTGAGAAAGGGGGGTGAGAAAGGGGGGTGAGAAAGGGGGGTGAGAAAGGGGGGTGAGAAAGGGGGGTGAGAAAGGGGGGTGAGAAAGGGGGGTGAGAAAGGGGGGTGAGAAAGGGGGGTGAGAAAGGGGGGGTGAGAAAGGGGGGGTGGGAAGCACTTGTGCGCTTCACGTGAGGCTCCACGATGAAACACAGAGATGCGGGAAGGCGTGTCCTTCCCGCGTCTCTGCAGCAGGTTGTCTGCTTTGGGTCGAACACCTACAGCGTCCGATCAACCGGCCTTGCTGTTAGAGCGTAACCTCTACGTGCCTGCGCATTCGCGAATGGTGTGCAAAATCATCGTCGACGCTGTAGGCGGCTATCAGGTAGAGCGTCGACCCCTGATGCAAAGCAAGGTGGTACGCATCCACGGCTTGGGTGGGCATCCGAAAGCTGATTGTCGTCTGACCTTGGGATTCGCTACCGGCTGGCGCATCCACCGCGCTGATTCCCCCCAGCTCTGTAACGGCTCTTGGATCGCCGGCAGCCACTACATAGCGATCCTCCACGTGGACCGCTGCGTCGACCACCGCTCCCATAATTAGATTGGCCCCCACAATCGTATCTTCCGTGTTAAAGCCGACTGCGAGCCAACCCGTCGTGGGGGCAGAGGCCGTAATGTGAATCACATCGCCCTCGATCTGCCAGGAGACGGTCATTCTCTCCACGTGAATCGTTTGCTCGACAGGCGGCGGTTGAGGCATCGACACGCTCGGCGCCGAGCTATTCTGCAGGGTCGATAGCTCGTGATAGATAGATTCCGCACAACCGCCGCTAAAGAGCGCATAAGCCAGAACGCCCAAGGATGCCGTTTCCGCTGTGACGCAGCAGCGCAACTTGCTCACCGACCACTGCTCACGCCAGTTCGCGCACCTGGGTCGCCAGCCCCAGCTCGTGGGCGCGGGCAATGGCCTGGCTGCGCGAGCGGACGTGCAGCTTGCCGTAGAGTTCGTTGACGTACCACTTGATCGTGCTGACGGCGAGCATGAGCTGCGCCGCAATTTCCTTATTGGAATGGCCCGCGATGATCAGCGCCAACACTTGCTGCTCGCGCTCGTTTAGCGGCTCCAGCAGCACGGCTTGCTGAGCGGGTGCTTGCGGCGTCGCGGGCAGCTCGTCCAGCAGCTGCTGGACGAATTGATTGGTCGGCTGCTCCCGGCGGAAGCGCCTCAGCAGCTTGACCAGCGCCGGGCCGTGCAGGCTGGCGTGGGCGAGAATGGCGCGCGAGTTGTTCTCCGGCTCGGCCAGCGAGAGCGCCGTCGTCAGCGCAATCAGCGCGTGCTGCCCATTGCCCTGCTGCTGGCGAGCCAGCGCCAGCAGCAGCCACGCCTCCGCCGCGTGCAGGTCGGGCGTCGCGGCGGTGAGCGCGGTCAGCAGATTGATGGCGCGGCTGGGTCGGTTTTGCGCCAGGTGGATTTGCGCTTCGACAAGCCGACAGATGCTCTGCGGGTAGAAGCGCGACGGCGGCAGCGTCCGCCGCTGCGCCAGCCAATCCGCGGCGGCCGGCAAGTCCCCCTGCTGAAGCTGGATTTGCACTGCATACGCGCGCAGCCATTCACCCTCGGAGGCAAGCTCAAGCCGCCGCGAGTGCGCCAGCGCATCCATCGCCTCATCCAGCGCACCCTCACCGTCCCCCTGCGCCTGCCGGATTTCGGCCAGCAGCATGGTGGCGGCAGGCAGCACGGCCATGACGAAATGTGTCTGCTCCGCCACCCGAATCGCCAGCCGCGCGTAACGTGCGGCGTCGTCCAGCCTGTTCCAGCAGAGCAGAACGCGCGCCAGCGCAACATAAACAAGGCCGATCATTTCCGTCACGGGGCCGCTTGCCCCTTCGGCGTCCTGCACCGCAAGCTGGCACAGTTCGTATGCCTGCCGAAGATTGCCCGCCAGTGCGTGCAGTCGACAGCGGTGTATCAGGCAGGCCCAGCGGCTGAATCCATCCCCGCTCCGCTCGCTAAAGGCCTGCGATTGATCGATGGTCTCGCAGGCCGCTACGTAATTGCCGCTGCACGACAGCACGGATGCCAACATGAGGTAGTCGACGGGATGCGTTGGTTGCGCTTGGGCTGCGAGGGTGGCAAAGCTTTCCGCATCGTGGGCATCCTTCACGTTAAGAAAGTCTATGGTCAGGCGGTTGTGCAGGGGCAGCTTCTCCACATCAATCTCGCCCAGAAGATGGGCTGCTTCGGTGGGAAAGCCACGCACCGCCAGCATGTGCCCAAAGATGAAGGCGAGAACGGGACTCTTGTTGATAAAATCAGGCGGCCACAGCCGATACCAGCGTCGCAGCGTGCTCAGCTGTGTTTGCCAGTAGGCAATGGCCAGGTAAGACTGCATAATGCCGGCGGCGTAGTCGTAATCGCCAGCCATCAATGCGTGTTCGGTTGCCTGCTCGTGATATCCCTGCGCTTCATTCCAGCGAGCGGCCAGCCGATGTACCTGTTGGGCAGCCTCCGGCTCCCGGCTCCCTAGCTCGCCGCGCAGCAGATCGGCAAAGAGCTGGTGGTAGCGGTACCACTGGCGCGCATCATCCAGCGGCACGAGAAAGAGATTGTGCCGCTCCAGATAGTCGAGCATCGCCTGGCCGTTGTCGCTCTGGGTAACGGCGTCGCAGAGCGCGGCGTTGAACTCGCGCAGCGGCGAGGTCCGCACGAGAAAGTCGCGCACCTCATCCGGCTGGCTGGCGAGCACCTCCTCCACCAGGTAATCGAGCACGTGGTGGTGGCTGCCCGCAAAGCTGTGGATAAAGGCCTCCTTGTCGCGCCCCTGCTGCTGAAGCGCCAGCCCCGCCAGATGTAGACCGGCGCTCCACCCTTCGGTGCGTTCGTTTAGCGCGCCGATCTCCTCATCGGCAAGATTCAGGCCGAGGGCATCGTTGAAGAAATCAGTTGCTTCGGAGAGCGTAAAGGCCAGGCCGACGGCGCGCACCTCGACCATGTCGCCGTTGGCTCGCATCCGCGCCAGCGGCAGCGGCGGGTCGGAGCGGGTCAGCAGGGCGAATGTCGTCTGGCTGGGCGCGTGAGCAAGCAGATGGGTCATCGCACGGTGAATTTGCTCGTCGGCGATGGCGTGATAATCATCCAGCACGATAATCAGACGCTCGGCAAGCGCGGCCAGCTCGTTAATCAAGTGCTCCACCAGCTCCTCCAGCGGGGGAGGGTGGGCTTCCTGCAGAGTCGAGATTAGCTCTCGCCCCACTTCGGGCGCGCGCGTCTGGATCGCGGCGATCAGGTAGGTCAGAAAGCGGGCGGGGTCGTTGTCCCCTTCATCCAGCGCGAGCCAGCAGCTTTGTTCGCGCTGCGGCTGCGTCCATTCGGCGATCAGGGTGGTTTTGCCTGCACCAGCTGGTGCGGAGACCAAGATACACTGCCCTGCCTGCACGCGAGACAGCCGCCGCAGCAGGCGCTGTCTCGAAATGGCCGTGGCGCGCACACGCGGCGCGTATAGCTTTGTTACGAGTAAGGAGTAATTGTGGTTCACGTTGTTTCTCCCTTTAGGAACGGCAATCAAACAAGTTGAGCAAATAAGTTGAGCAAACAGGATAGACAAGCAGCGGAGCCAGCTTTATGGAAATGACGCAGGCTCCACCCCTTTCCAGCTTCCCCCGTGAGGGGGAAGGGGTCGATGCTTCGTCTGTCCAGTCGCGGCTCCCTCCCCAAATTAGGAAGGGCTGGGGCGGGGTAAAACGACGCGCCCCTGCCCAAGTTAATCAATTACCACTCCTCAGATATCCTTGCATCCGAGAAGCTAACCGGCTTTCACGTCCGTCGCCTCGATCATCGCGCCCGAAAGCGTGCTGTAGACGACCACCCACGCTTCGCGGAGCTCGTCCGAGAAGCCTTGGCCAAGCGTCTCCGCCAGCGCCCCCAGCAGCGCCGCGCCGACCGTGGCGTAGTGGTCGCGGCGCACGCCGTAGCCCGCGTGGCGCACGGCCAGCGACTGCAAAATCGGCATCAGCGCCTCCGGCTGGTTCAGCCCGCATACGGCCACCGCCAGCGTGCGCATTAGCTTGTCCCGCTGCTGAGCCATCTCGTCGGGGAAGAGGCTGCGCAGCGCCGGGTCGAGCTGGAAGAGGCGAGTGTAGAAACGCACGGCGACCTGATCAGCCACGGGCGCGACTTGATCAAAGCTCGCTTGCACCAGCTGTCCTTGCTTTGCCGAAATATTCATAACTCTGCTCATCTGTTTGAACTTTATCAAGAAACCCTCAGAGGCAGCAGCGGTCAGCGGAGCCGTCAAGTTTGGTCATTCCCGCGAACGCGGCCATCCAGGCGACCAAGAGGGATTCGCCTTTTCGTGGGAATGACAAGACTATCAGGACTCGGCTCCACTGGCCCACTTCTTCACGCTTGCTTCACATCAATGTTCGGTTGCCGCCAAGAAACGCTCCGGGACAGCGCGGTCACACGGCAGCAGCGGTCACACGGCAGCAGCGGTCACACGGCAGCAGCGGTCACACAGCAGCAGCGTACCAGGTTGATCGTTTACAAAGCGTTTGATGAGGGAAGCGGAGGGGAGGAAAAGCGTTTGATGGGGAACTGCAAACGGGCGGGGATGATCAGGAACAATCGGGGCGGGTTGAGAAACGTGACAACCACGGCTCAGACGCGGAGGAGAGATGATCAAAGTGACCGTCACCGTCCCAGCCCGGACAAAGTGCCCAGTCGCGCGCGGACGGTGATTGTCACTGGCGCCTTCGACACCGTTGGGTACTCGTAACCAGACGGTCACGTTCGACCGGTTCGGGGAGCCTTAACTCGCGGCGTGCTCGGTTATCTTTTGGCGAATCTCCTGAACCAAATGTTCCGAAACGTTTGTCCCAAAAAATTGGGGCGCTGTGCCCGCCTGCTTCATGTGCTCAGTTGCTTGGCGACACCACGCGTCGGCGGCGGCAATATCGTCCTGGGCCAGCGCGAGGTAAGCATATTCCAGGTAGACTAGCGGTAGAAAATCTGGCTGGTCGTGCTCGCGACAGTAGTCCAACGCTTCGCCCAGCGCCGCCTGCGCACGCTTATACTCTTTGGCCTGGCGGCAAATTCGGCTGATGGTGGTGGACGCGTAAATGACGCCGCGCGGAAGCCGAAGCGCGGCGTATTGCTCGCGGCTCTCGACGAGATGGGTGTAAGCCATTTTATAATTACCCGCACTGCTCTCAATCTCCGCCAGGCTGACTAAGCAATCTGCCAGCTGATTGAGTCGGCCAACGGCGCGGTTGACGGCAATCGCCGCCTCCACCATCGCCCGCGCTGGCTCTTCGTCACCCATGCGCAGGTAGACGGTGCTGAGCATCTGCTGAATTTCCGCCTGGTAGAAGGGCAGGCCCCACGCTTCCGCCGCGCGCAGCGTTATTTCAAAATCACGGCGTGCCTCCGTCAAGCGCCCGCGGCGGTGGTGGAGCAGGCCAAAATAGTAGCGACAAATCATCGCCCGCTGCTCGTTGCCCAGCGCGCGGTAGATGGCAAAGGCCTGCTCAAAATTCGCCTGCGCCTCATCCAGCCACCAAGCATCCCAGCCGTCCAGCCCCGCCTCGACCAGCAGATCGGCCTCGGCTTTGAGATCACCCAGGCGGCGAATGATTTCGTAAGCGCGCCGTCGATAATCGCGTGCTTGATCAAAGCGGCAGAGGATGCGGTTCAGGCTACCCAGCTCGCCGTAAATATCGGCCTGCAACCGCGCCGCATCGCTGGGGCAGAGCGACAGCGCGCGCTGCAGGTGCGCCTCGGCTTGTTCAAAATTTAGCGCCCGTCGCTTTGCGCCGCCCAGGTAGAGCTGGCTCTGCGCCTGGGCCTGCCAATCCCCGCTGCGCAGAGCCACCGCGTGGGCTTGTTCGGCCAGGGTTTCGCCGCGTGCCAAGCTGTTGAGCGGAAGACAAATGCGGGCTTCCGTTAACAGAAGCTGCGTATAGAGCCGCTCCGCTTTAGCAGAGGCTGCCGCCTCGTCGACAGCCTCCTGGGAAAAGAGGCGAGTGGCCAGCTGATCCGCAAGGGGAGTCAGCAGCGGCAGGACTTCGCCGAGCAGGAAACGCGCTTCATAGAGGCGCACCAGGGCGGGCAACCCCGTGGTCAGCAGGTCGATCATATCGGCCTCGCTGGCCCGCAGCCAGGCGGCGCGCAGCTCGTCAAAGTCGGCGGCGAGCTGGTCGAGCGGTTCAGCGGGCGTTGGCCCAAAGAGCGCGGCTTCTTGAGCAGCCAAGCGTTCAATAAAGAAGCGAGCGTGTCGCGCCCGCGTCTGCTTGGCGGGGCTGTCGCCCGTTGATGTTGACGCTGCGGCTGCGAGCTTTTCCGCGGCGAATTGGCGCAGCAGCGCGTGCAGCCGCAGCCGACTGCCGCGACGCAGCAGAAACGTCTTGTCGAGCAGCGATGCAAGGTCAACGGGATCGGCACTGGTGACGCTGAGGGCGGCGTCCACGGAGAAGCTACCCATGAAGACGGACATCTGCGCCAAAATCTGCTGCTCCGCCGGGGCGAGCAAGCGCCACGACTGGTCGAGCACGGCCTTCACGCTCTGCTGCCGCGAGACGGCATTGCTCTTCTGCGCCACCAGCAAATCGAGACTCTGCTCAAGCTGTGCGCAGATCGTTGCCGGGTCGTACAGACGCAGCCAGCCCGCGGCCATCTCGATCGCCAGCGGGCTGCCGTCCAGCAGCCGACAGATGCGCTCGATTTCGCCCTGCACCTGCTCGTCGATAACCAAGTCGGGGCGGATGCGCACGGCGACGCGGCGGAAAAGCTCAATGGCCTCGTAGCGTTCGCCCGCCGCACGCGGCGTGGCTTTCGCCGCCGCGCCGGGGTGGGAGAGGCCGTCGACGAGCAGCCGCGTTTCGGCGAGCAGGTTGAGCGCCTCGCGCGAGGTGACCAGCAGCTTGACCTGCGGGGCGCGAGTCAGCAGTGCCGCCACGATGTCGACACTGGGCAGCAGGTGTTCGTAGTTGTCCAACACCAGCAGCGCCCGCCGCGGAGCCAGGTGGTGTAGCAGCTGCTGATAGGGCGTTTCTTGGTCGTGGAGCGAGAGGTCGAGCGCGCTCGCCAGCGCCAGAGGCATTTGGGCAGGCGTCTGAATCGCGGCGAGGTCGACGAAGAAGATGCCGTCACCAAACTCGCTGCGGGTCGCGAGGGCTCGTACGGCAGCCACGGCAATCGACGTCTTGCCAACGCCGCCGAGGCCGAGCAGCGTAAGCAGCTGCGTCTCCACATCGAGCAGATGCGCCACAATTTGCGACAGCAGCACCGGTCGCTCCACAAAGAGCGGCGACTGGTCCGGGAAGCGGTGCAGCCGGGCCGTGGGTTCGCCTAGAGCTGGGTTGACAGCGTGGGTATTTGGCGTACCAATCGCCCGCTGATCCGTTGTCGGCTCGCCTGCCAGCAGCGCGCGGTAGAGCTTGGTGGTCGCATCGGCGGGCGGGACGTCTAGCTCCTCGGCAAGCGCCTCCACACAGCGTCGATACGTCTGATCGACCTGTGCGCGCTGGCCAGCCGCGGCGTGCAGCGTCATCAGCAGCCGGTAGATCTCCTCGTGCGACGGATCGTGCCGCAGCAGCAGCTCGGCGGCGGCGAGGGCGTCGTCCAAGGCGTCACGTTTGGCAGCGTCGGTCGCCAGCCGGTGGAGCAGCCGCAGCAGGTGCGCGCGCAGCTCATCGCGGTGAGCATTGAGCCATTCGTCGTGCAGATGGGGCAGCAGGTCGCCGGGGTAGAGGCTTTGCACCCAGCCGAGGGATGGCGTTTGGGTTTGCTCGGCGGCTTGCAGCGTCGCTACGTCGAGGTCAATTTCGGTATCGGCCTGCCAGCGCAGGGCTTTGCGCTCGATGTGCAGCACTTGGCCGACCTGCGGCCAAGCCGTGCGCAGTTGAAAGAGCAGGTTGCGCAGGTTGGTGCGCGCCTGCGTTTCCCCCGTCTCCGGCCAAAAGAGAGAGGCTAGATGTTGACGCGTCTGCGGCGTCTCGCGGTGCAGCAGCAGATAAGCGAGCAACGACTGAAGCCGCGGCTGCGGCAGCGCCACGGGCTGGTCGTTGTAGGCGAGGTGGAAGTGGCCCAGCAGGCGGGCGGTGATCTGCTTCATCGTGTAAGCATTGTACCATATTCTGGGCCTCGTCCTGTGATCCAACGCATAGCTGTTAAGAGATATGGCGGTTCGAGCACGGTTGTCATTCTGCTCGCGCACAACGGTCGCTTCGACACCGGGTCAATGAGGAAATAGGCCGGACGAACCGAAAGCAGCGAAAAATCTTTTTTGCATTCGCCGTATGACAGCTCCCTCAAAACGAAATTTGCCTCTTGACAAGCGCCCCATTTATCGCTATAGTTTCCCCACAATAATTAAATCACGAACGACTGTGAATCGGAAGAGTAGCCGGTCAAGCGAGCTTCAGAGAGTCTCCGGTGGGTGCGAAGGAGATAGCAGCGCGGGCGGTGAATGGGCCGAGGAGTTGGGAGATCGAACCAATGGTTAATGGTTAACGGCTAATTGATAATTGTTAATGCAGAGTCATCTATCCAGACTCGTTAACAATTAACTATTAACCGTTTAGCAATTAACCATTACATTAGATTTCTCCGGAGACGCCACCGTTATCAGGGCGACGAGAATCGAAGCGGCTCGTTGAGCTTGCCTCCGTTCTCGACAAAGTGAGGCTGGCCGATCCTGCAATCACGCAGGATTTTTTTGTTTTACCAGCCTAAACGGGGTGGCACCGCGGAGAGTTTCTTCGTCCCCAGCAGTTCGTCCAATGGCGAATTGCTGGGGATTTTTTGTTTCTTGGGGAAAAAGATTAAAGATTGAAGATTGGGTTAACAAAGATTTGAGGTATGCTCAATCTTTACTCTTCAATCTTTCCACCGGAGGAGACTATGTCGTATAAACCAACCTTGGAGGAAGTCCACGAACTCGCCGCCCACGGCGACCTGATTACCGTCTACCGCGAATTGCCCGCGGATTTGGAGACGCCGGTCTCGGTCTATCTCAAGCTGGCAGGGGATGATCGGAGCGGACCGAGCTTTTTGCTGGAGTCAGTGGAGCGGGGCGAGCAGGTGGGGCGCTACAGCTTTATCGGCGTGCACCCGCCGCTGACGCTGGTGAGCCGCGGCAACCAGACGACCGTCGGCGCGGCGGGCGGCGTGGCGCTGGAAACGCACGAGGGCGATCCGCTCGACGTGGCGAAGTCGCTGCTGGGCGAGCGCAAGCCCGTCCCCGTGCCCGGCCTGCCCTCGCTGACGGGCGGTGCGGTTGGCTACTTTGGCTACGACCTGGTGCGCTTTATGGAGCGGCTGCCCAAAACGGCCACGCGCGACCTCGACGTGCCGGACATGATGCTGATGGTCGCCGACAATCTCGTGGTCTTTGACCACGTGCGCAATCGACTGCTCGTGGTCGCCAACATGCACCTGGCCTCGCAGGCGGCGGGGGAGGTGCGCGCCGCCTATGCCGACGCCGTCGCGCGCATCGACCGCATTGTGGCCGACCTGCGGCAGCCGCTCGTGCCGCCCGCGACGCGCGACTGCCGCAGCGGGGCGACGTGGCGGAGCAACTTTGAGCGCGAGGAGTTTCACGAGATCGTGCGCGCGGCCAAGGAGTACATCACCGCGGGCGATATTTTTCAGGTGGTGCTCAGCCAGCGCCTCCAGCGCGAGACGGAGGCCGATCCGTTTACCATTTATCGCACGCTGCGCATGTTGAACCCCTCGCCCTACATGTTTTTTCTTGATTTTGCAGGCGTCGCGGGCGTGGAGGGCGAACCGATCCGCGTCGTCGGTTCGAGCCCCGAAATGCACGTGCGGCTGGAGCAGGGCCAAGCTTACCTGCACCCAATTGCGGGCACGCGCTGGCGCGGCCAAACCGAGGAGGAAGATGATGCGCTGGCCGAAGATTTGCTGGCCGACCCCAAAGAACGCGCCGAGCACGTGATGCTCGTCGACCTGGGGCGCAACGACCTGGGGCGCGTCTGCGAATACGGCACGGTGACCGTGCCCATGATGATGCAGGTCGAGCGCTACAGCCACGTGATGCACATTGTCAGCGACGTGCGCGGGCGCATCCAGCCGCAGCACGACGCCTTTAGCCTGCTGCGCGCCACCTTCCCGGCGGGCACGGTCTCCGGTGCGCCCAAGGTGCGCGCGATGGAGATCATCGAGGAGCTGGAGGGCACGCGCCGCGGGATTTACGCGGGCGCGGTCGGCTACATCGGCTACGACGGCACAATGGACACCTGCATCACCATCCGCACGATTCTGATGCGGGGGCAGCGCTGCTCGGTGCAGGCGGGCGGCGGCATCGTGGCCGATAGCGACCCGGATTATGAATTTAACGAGTCGATGAACAAGGCGAAGGCGTTGGCGGTGGCGGTGGATGAGGCGGAGAAGGGTTTGTAAAAGAAGAATAATGAATAATGAATGGGTATGTTGAGTTTTGGGGCCAGAAGATTATGCGTTGAACACAACCAACGAAGAAAGGGAGAATCATGGCGATGAATTTGGAGAAGCTGGGGATTTTTAATCAGGCGGAGGCGCTCTGCGATGAGATTTGGGCGGAGGTGACCAATTGGAATCGGTTTGAGCGAGAGGTAATGGGGAGCCAGCTAATTCGCTCGGCAGATTCAATTGGAGCCAACATCGCAGAGGGGCACGGTCGCTATCATTATGGGGAGAAGATCAACTTTCTTTACTACAGCCGCGGCAGCTTGGGCGAAACAGAATTTTGGCTGCGTCGCTGTCAAAGTCGCTCGCTGATCGAACCTGCTAAAATTGAGACCTTCACAAATGCCGTCGAACAACTCGCTCGCGAAACGAACACTTACATTCGATATTTACGCAATCGACGCGGCAAATAGCCAGCAGTGCGACTTACACATTCATTATTCTTCATTCATTCCGAAGGAAAATCATGTCCCACCAAAAAAGAATTCTCACGGGCGATCGACCAACAGGCAAACTCCACCTCGGCCACTACATTGGGAGCCACCGACATCGGCTGGCCTTTATCGACGAGTACGAGTGCTTCTTTATCATCGCCGATTTGCACATGTTGACGACGAAGCCGGATAAGGAGAGCATTCTCAAAATCGCGGAGAACGCGCGCGCGATTGTAATGGACCACTTGGCGATTGGCATCCCGCCGGAGAAGGCGACCTTTTACCTGCAGAGCGCCGTGCACGAAGTTTATGAGCTAAATCTGCTGTTGAGCAGCCTGATTACCGTCGAGCGGCTGCAGCAGCTGCCTACGGTTAAGGACATGGCCAGCGCGGCGGGCATGGAGCAGATTCCGTACAATCTGCTCGGCTACCCCGTGCTCCAGTCCGCCGACATCCTGACGCCGCGCGCCCATCTCGTGCCCGTGGGCAAGGACAACGAAAGCCACGTCGAGCTGACGCGGCAGATTGCGCGCCGCTTTAACAATGCCTACGGCGAGGTCTTCCCCATTCCGGAAGCCTACGTGGTTGGCGGCACGCTGGTGGGGACGGACGGGCAGGCCAAGATGAGCAAGAGCCTCGACAACGCGATTTTCCTGAGCGACGACGCCAAGACGGTGCGCAAGCGGGTGATGAGCATGTACACAGACCCCAACCGCATCAGCGCCGACGTGCCCGGTCGCGTGGAGGGCAACCCGGTCTTTATTTACCACGATGCGTTTAATCCGAACGAGGCTGAAATCGAGGAGTTGAAGACGCGCTACCGCGAAGGCACGGTGGGCGATGTCGAGGTCAAGGAGAAGCTGGCGACGGCGCTCAACAACTTCCTTGAGCCGATGCGCGAGCGGCGGGCCTACTATGAAGCGCAGACGGGCTTTGTCGATGAGTTGATTTACGAAGGCACGCTGCGCGCCCGCGAAGAAGCCCAGCTCACCCTACGCGAAGTCAAGAAGGCGATGGGGCTGACGGGGGTGTGGAATAAGATTCGGCGCTCGGCGGAGAAAAGAAGGAAGAAAGAAAAAGATTGAAGAGTAAAAATTGCAGGCCAGCAAAAGATTGCCTGTTCCAACCAGTTCGACTACCCAATCTTCCATCTTTAATCTTTCTTCATCATGCCTTATCAACTTGATCAAGTCGTCCTCTGGGGGCGCTCGCTAGACGAATACCAGCGCATGTTTGCGCTTGACTTTGACAATGGTGGGGCCGATCTCGACCGACGCATTCTCGGCGTTGGCGATGGGCCAGCCAGCTTTAATGCGGAGTTGACGGCGCGCGGCGGCAGCGTGGTGTCTGTTGATCCGGTCTACGACTTTTCACGCGAGCAGATTGCCGCGCGTATCGACGCGACCTACGATGAGGTGGTGGACCAGCTGCGCCAGAATCAAGAGAGCTTTGTCTGGCAATTTTTCGACAGCCCGGACGCTGTTGCGCGGGAGCGGCGGCGGGCGATGGATGCCTTTCTCGCCGACTACGACGCGGGCCGGGCGGCGGGGCGCCATCTGGCGGGCGCGCTGCCGTCGCTCGACTTCGCCGATGGCGCGTTCGATCTCGCGCTCTGTTCGCACTTCTTGTTTTTGTACAGCGAGCAATTCTCGCAGGATTTTCACGTCGCCGCCGTGCGCGAGCTTTGCCGCGTGGCGAGCGAGGTGCGCATTTTCCCGCTGCTGGCGCTGGGGGGCACGCCGTCGCCGCACGTGGAGGCGGTGCGGGCGGCGCTGGAGGCGGATGGCTGCTCCACTAGCATTGTTACGGTTGACTACGAATTTCAGCGTGGCGGCAATCAGATGATGAAGGTCACCACGTGACTCTATGCGGCTGCTGCTGGTGCCCCTGCTGTCGATTCCTCTGCATGGTGTCGATACCAATCAACCGTGTTGCGCAGCGCTTCTTCAAGCGGTGTGGCAAAATAGCCAAATGTCTGCTCAAAGGCGCGCGACACGACGACCTGCGGCTCGGTGTACTGGTAAAACATTTCTGTAAATTCGCGCATAAACGTATCGAAAAGGCCGAGTCCCTGAATGGCCAGCTTGGGCATTCGTTGAATCCGCACGGAGCGCCCCAGCTGCTCGCCGAGCAAACGCGCAATGGCTCGCTGGGTGGCCGGCGGGGCAACCGGCAAAAGCCAGGCACGCCCCAGCGCTTGGGGATCCGTACCGAGTGTTGCCAGGCCGCGGGCAACGTCGCCAATGTATGCGTAGCTGTGGGGCAGATCAAGGTTGCCCAGCAGCTGAACGGGCTTATTAGCTAGGGCCATCGGAAAGACGCGGTCTCCCAGGGCGGAGTTCAGGACGCGCGGGCCAAAAAAGTCGGCCGAGCGACCCAGTGCGACCTGTACGGTTCCGGCACGATGGGCAGCAAGATAGATTTCCGCAAGTTGGGCGCGCATCCGCCCCTTGCGCGTGGTGGCGGCGTGGGGTGTTTCCTCGGTGATGGGTAGTCCGCGGGTTTCACCGTACATGTAGAGCGTGTCGAGCACGACAAGCTTAGCCTTGGCACGCGCCGCCCCGTCGATGATGTTGGTCTGGAAGCGGGGCATCAGTTCGACCTGCTGCGGGTAGGGCGCATTGACACAGTGATAGACCACGTCGGCCCCGTCGCACAGCGTGCGTACCTGCTCGATATTGAGCGCGTCGCCCGCGACAACGTCAATGCCGGGCGCAACGTTTGCCTTGCCGCTGCGATTGACGCAGCGTACCTGCTGGCCCTGGGTATGCAAAAGATTGGCAAGCGTGCTGCCAGCCGGGCCAGTTCCCAAAACGACGTGCAGTTTGTTGTCAGTTTTCATGTTAATCCTCAGTTTCAAAGAAGCGTTCTAGAACGCCAGTATAATTTAGAACACTGTTCGATAGTCGACAAAATTTTTACGTTACGTACAAGATTGCCAACCGCACAAAAGCGCGCGCACGCCATCGCACAGCAGCTGTTTGGCGCGGGCTTCATCTTTGTACACCTGATCAATGAGCGTAAGGCTGACCCAGCCGTGTAGAAAGCTCCACACAATATCCGCCTTGCTCGCTAGGTCGTTCAGCACCACGTCATTGCTGGACGCCCAAGCGGCCAACGTCTCTTCAGCGATTGCGCTCACGGGCTGCACCGCTTCCGCGCGAACCGCCGCATCGGTCGAAGAGCCGGCCAGTCCATGCATCACCTGATAAAGCTCGCGATTATCGCGGGCGAACAGCCAGTAAGCCTCGCAGACATGGAGTGCGCGATCGAGCGGATCATCCGTCGACCCTTGTGCACGCTTCATATTGGCAGCAAGCAGGTCAAAGCCTTCTCGAAGCAGCGTGTTGAGCACGTCATCTTTGCTGTGGAAGTATTGGTAGACAATCGATGGTGCATACTCAACGTGCGCAGCCAGCTTACGAATCGTGAGCGCCGACCAACCGTCCTGTTGCGCAATTTTGCGTGCGCCGTCGAGAATGCCTTGGCGCGTTTCCTGTTTTATTCGCTCGCGTCGCCCTGTAGCCATAGCTCCGTCACTTTGTTGCAAAATCGAACAATGTTCTAGAGCAGAGTAAACCTTAACTATAAGTTTGTCAAGTGTCAGAATCAAACGAGTTGCTTATGCTCGCCCTACTATCTAGCCCGACTATCTAGGAGAAACCCATGATCGCCGTAATCGACAACTACGACAGCTTCACGTACAATCTGGTGCAATACCTGGGTGAACTGGTCAATACCGATGCGCCTCTTTCGAGCAGGGGCGCAGAATCCACCGCTCCTCTTTCGAGCAGGGGCGCAGAATCCACCGCGCCTCTTTCGAGCAGAGGGGCAGAAATAAAAGTGTGGCGCAACGATGAGATTGACGCCGAAGAGCTGGCCGACCTCGCGCCCACACACGTGATCATCAGCCCCGGGCCGGGCACGCCGGAGGCGGACAGCGGCGCGAGCAACAGCGTGATCCGCGTGCTCGGGCAGACGACGCCGGTGCTGGGCGTCTGCCTGGGGCAGCAGTGCATTGGGCACGTCTTTGGCGGCAAGGTCGTGCGCGCGCCGCAGCTCATGCACGGCAAGACGAGCCCCGTCCACCACAAGGGCACGGGCGTCTTCAAGGGCTTGCCCTCGCCCTTCACGGCCACGCGCTACCACAGCCTAATCGTTGAAGAGCCGCTGCCCGATGTGCTCGAAATCACCGCCTTCACCAGCGACGGCGAGCTGATGGGCCTGCGCCACAAAACGCTCCCGATCTTCGGCGTGCAGTTTCACCCGGAGAGTATTTTGACGGAGCACGGGCACGAGCTGTTGTCCAACTTCTTGAAGCTCAAACCAACCGACAGCTAGAGATTGAAGATGAAAGATTGGGTACCCAATCTTTCATCTTCAATCTTTCTTGCGCGGCAAGCTATGAATCTCAACGATACCATCTCCACCTACCTCACCACCGCGCCGACGAGCGACTTCAACGGCATGGACGTGCGCGTGCTCGACCACTGGCGCGGCAGCGAAAATTTGCTGTGGCGGGTGCGGGCGAATCAGCAAAGTGCGCGTGCCTCAAGTGGCGCGGCCAGCGAAAAAGAGGCCGTGGTCAAGCTCTACCTGGACGCGGGGCAGGCGCGCAGCCGGCGGCAGTTTGACGGGCAGGATTCGTTTTGGCGGCACGGCGTCGCGCCGCGGCCCCTGTGGTACGACCGACATCCCGTCGGGCTGGCGCGTCAGGTGCTGATTTACGAGTGGGTCAACGGCGACGCATTCGACCCAACCGACACGGAACAGATCACATCGCTCGGCCACGCGCTGGCGATCGTCCACGGCGGCGACCCGAACGACGTGCGCCGCTTCTCGCCCAACCCGCTCAACCTGGACTACCTTTGGCGCGTGATGCAGGGCAGCATCACCCCTGCTCAAGCATGGCTACGCGAACAAGAAGCAGGTGCACTATTGGCTGCTTTGAGCGACCTGGCGGCACGCGCCACGGCGCTGGTCGAGCAGACGCGGGAGCTGTGGCGGGGGGCGCCGCCCGCACCCGTCCACGGCGATGTGAAGCTGGAGAATGTCGTGCAGCAGGCCGAGCAGATCACGCTGCTCGATTGGGAATTGTTTGGCTTGGGCGATGCGGCGCTCGAAGTCGCCAGCTTTTTGTACGACACGCAGAGCGTGCTCGATGACGGCGCGCAGGAAGTGTGGCTGGACGCCTATCTGTCGCGCGTCGAGCAATCGAATTTCACGGCGCGCGTCGGCGTTTACCAGCGTATTTTGCCCCTGCGCGCCGTGCTCTACCTGCTCGATGGGCTGCGCGCGCTGCAAAGTCAGCCGGACGAGGCGTTGGATGCAGAAACGGCAAAATTTCTGCGCGAAACGCTGGTTGCCACGCTCCAGCAGGCGGCGGCGGTGCTGGGGGCGGATGTGCCAAGTGGATGCAAGGCAGACATTACCGCCGTTATTTCGAGCGAACGAGAGAAATGACCTAAGCGACCCGATTTGACTTTGAAGCTCAGCCACCGCTAACCTTGGGCCGTTGCCCTTGGCCTCAACTACCCAATCTTTAATCTTCAATCTTCCTTCCCATGACTTCCATTCAACAATCCATCCAATCCCTCCTCGACGGTCAATCCCTCTCCACCGCCAACGCCGACGCCACGATGACCCAAATTATGACGGGCGAGGCAACGGACGCGCAGATCGGTGCGTTCCTCGCCGCGCTGCGCGCCAAGGGCGAGACGGCGGACGAGATTACCGGCTGCGCCAACGCGATGCGGCGCGTGGCCGTAACCGTGCAGCCCGACATCGGCGACGAGCCGCTGCTCGACGTCGTCGGCACGGGGGGCGACGGCACGCAGAAGTTCAACATCAGCACGATTGCGGCCTTTGTGGTGGCGGGCACGGGCGCGCGGGTCGCCAAGCACGGCAACCGCTCGAATACGCGCGCGGGCAGCGCCGACCTGCTGGAGGCGCTGGGCGCGACGCTGCAAAGCACGCCGGAGCAGGCGGCGGAATGCATCGAAGAGGTGGGCATCGCCTTTCTCTTTGCGCCCGCCTACCACCCGGCCATGCGCCACGCCATCGGCCCGCGCCGCGAGCTGGCGACGCGCACCGTCTACAACATTCTCGGCCCGCTCACCAACCCCGCGCCGACCACGAATCAGCTGCTCGGCGTCTACGACGAAGCGCTGACCGAGCCGATGGCGCGGGCGCTGGCCGACGCGGGCAGTCGCGCGGCTTTTGTGGTACACGGGCGCTACGAGGCGGACGGCCGCGGGCTGGATGAGCTGACAACGACGGGGCCGTGTCGCGTGTCGCACCTGCGAAATGGCGAAATCACCACGGTTGATTTTGACGCCGCCGATCTTGGCTTTGCCCGCGCTACGCTCAAAGATTTGCAGGGCGGCGACGCAGCGACCAACGTCGCCATCGCCCGCGCCATTCTCAGCGGCGAGGAGCAGGGAGCCAAGCGCGATGTGGTGCTGCTCAACGCAGCAGCGGCGATTTCGACGGAGAGTGGTAAAATTGAAGAAGGGCTTGATGCCGCAAGAGAGAGTTTAGACAGCGGCGCGGCGCAGGAGGTGCTGGAAAGGTTTGTGGAGAAGACGCGTGAATTTGGAGATTAGGAGATTTTTATGACACAGCAGATCAAGATTGTGGTTGAAAAGCATGCTGATGGTTATGTTGCTTATCCGTTAGGCATCGAAGGGGTTGTGGTTGGCGAAGGCGATTCATACGAGGAAGCTTTGGCCGATGTTAGATCGGCAATCCAGTTTCACGTGGAGACGTTTGGGATGGAGGTGCTCAATGAAGAGACAGTCTTGGAGGCTTTTGTTGCAGAAGCAGGTGTTACAGTCTAATGGCTCGGTTTCCGGTTGATGTACCTCTGCGCAAGGTGATGCGTGCGCTTGAAGCACTCGGCTTCCAGGTTGTGCGAGAGGGTAACCACATCGCTATGTCTCGCCTGAACGATGAAGGCACGCGTATGCCATCGACCATGCCCAACCATCGCCGCATCAAAAGCGCTACCCTGCGCCGCATTTTAAAGCAATCCGACATTACTCGCGACGAATTTTTGAAAGCATATGACGAAGCATGAAACATTCCAAGCTCGACATTACCAAGCACAAGGGCCGCGTGCTCGACCAAATCATGGCGGCCAAGCGGCAGGAAGTGCCGCGGCAGATGGAGCTGGTGCCGCTGGCGCAGGTCAAGGCCTTTGCGCAGCTGGCCGCGCCGCCGCTGGATTTAGCCGCGGCGCTGACGGCGCAGCCCGGCGCAAGCCTGATCGCCGAGGTCAAGCGCGCGTCGCCCTCCAAGGGGCTGATCGCGCGCGACTGGGAGCCGGAGCAGATCGCCAAGACGTATGCGCTCAACGGCGCGGCGGCGATCTCGTGTCTCACCGACGTGCGCTTTTTCCAGGGCAAGCTGGAATATCTGACCTCGATCAAGGAGATGCTGCGCGACATCGATGAACCCGTGCCCGTGCTGCGCAAAGACTTTGTCTACCACGAGTACCAAGTTTACGAAGCACGCATGGCGGGGGCGGATGCGCTGCTGCTGATCGTCGCCGTTCTGGGCGACCGCGAACTGCGCGAGCTGCTGGCGTTGACGCGCCGCTTGGACATGGAAGCGCTGGTCGAGGTGCACGACGAGGCGGAGCTGGCGCGCGCGCTGGCGGTCGACGCGCGGGTGATCGGCGTAAACAACCGCAATCTTAAAACGTTCGAGGTCGATATCGAGAACACGGCTCGGCTGCGGGCACAGATTCCCAGCGACAAGGTTGTCGTGGGCGAGAGCGGGATTCGCACGGCAGAAGATGTGCGGGCAATGGCCGAGATGGGCTGCGATGCGATCCTGGTGGGGGAGACGTTTTGCAAGCTGCCGCAGAATCAGCGGGGGGCGAAGGTGCGAGAATTTGTGGAGGCGGGGGAAAGTGCAACGGAGAACGGAACCGCAGATGAACGCAGATGAACGCAGATTTTACCCGAATAAATTTTGGACAGATCAACATCAACGCGGAGACGCAGAGACGCGGGGAATTGTTCGTCGACAAACAACTCTGCGCCTTTGCGTTAAATTTTTTGGCCTCTCTTTGGAATAAGTCTTATGCGACCATGATCAACACCCTCCTCTTCGACCTCGACGGCACGCTCGTCCAGCACGGCCACACGCTGATGCCGCCCATTCTGGCCCAGTGGGGCTTCCCGCGCGATCCGGCCGTGGTGGATGATGCCGTGCATCGGCAGATCGATTGGGTCTACCAACAGACGGCGCTCGAGGGCGGCGCGCTCCACGACGATGTCTACTTTGAGTACCAGCGTCGCCTGCTCGCCGATCTCGGCATTCCCGATCCGGACGACGCCCGCGCCCGGCAGCTCGACGATTACTTCGCCACCCAGCCCGTTCCCCCGCTTTTCAACGACACGCTCGCCACGCTCGACGCGCTGGATAGCAATCTAAAGTTGGGCCTCATCACCCAGCGCGGGCGCGGGGGCGCGACCAAGTTTCTGCGCGAATACGATTTGCTCAACCGCTTCGACGCCGTCATCTGCGGCGACGACGGCCACGGGCGCAAGCCCACGGCGGGCCCTTTTCAGGCCGCGCTGGCCCTGCTCGACAGCCACCCCAATCGCGCGCTCTTCGTGGGCGATCGCATCGATGATGACTGCGAAGGGGCGCATGCCGTCGGTCTGCGCGCGTTCCTGATCGACCGCGACGGTCGGCACGTGGAGGCGTCGCAGGGGCGCGAAGATTTTGTCCACCTGCGCGCGCTGACCGATTTGCTGCCGCACCTCTCATCCAATCTCACAGGAGCCACCCGTGACTAACGTGCGCGTCAAAATCTGCGGCATCACCAATATCGACGACGCGCGCGTGGCCGTTCAAGCGGGCGCAGACATGTTGGGCTTTATTTTGTATCCCAAATCGCCGCGCTACGTGGAGCCGGAGCGGGTCCAAAAGATTGTGCAGTTTGCGAAGAATGAAAGGTCGAATAGCAGAGATAGAATACCCAATCTCCAATCTCCAATCTCCTGCGTAGGCGTCTTCGTCAATGAACCCGCTTCGCGCGTGGCAGAGATTTTGGACGCCACCTCGCTTGACTACGCGCAGCTCCACGGCGATGAAGCGACGGACGAGTTTGTCGCGCTGGCCGGTCGCGCCTTCAAAGCCCTGCGCCCGCGCGACCGCGCCGAGGCCGTGCGCGACGCGGCCCGCTTTGCCCCGCTTGCGGCGGGCGCTGGCCCCCGCCTGATGCTCGACGCTTACGACCCCGACGCGTACGGCGGCACGGGCGTGCGCGCGGATTGGTCGGCGGCGCGGGCGGTGGCCGCAGCGCATTCGCGAATGCTGTTGGCGGGTGGGTTGACGGCGGAGAATGTGGCCGAAGCGGTGCGGGCGGTGCAGCCGTGGGGGGTGGATGTGAGCAGCGGGGTGGAGATTGCGCCGGGGCGCAAGGATCACGAGAAGGTGCGAGCCTTTGTGCGGGCGGCGAGAGAAACCAGCTGAAATTAAAGCGGCGTTGATGCAGGCTACCATTTGCCGTACAACACTCAAAGCAAAGCTGAAGATGGCGCGTTCAAAACAAGTAATTGCCTACATTAACCGCTACGCCAAGAACCATTTACGAAGTGGCTGAACAAGTTAGACAGGGCAGCGCGTCAACGAATACTTGCTCGCCTCAGCCGACTGGAGCAAGGCAATTATGGCGATGCGAAGCTCCTCAGCGAAGGCGTCTATGAATTACGGATGTTCTTTGGGCCCGGTTACCAAGTATATTTTGGAGAGACTAATTGAGCTGTGGTTGTTTTGCTATGTGGTGGCGACAAAGGTAGCCGGGGACGGGATATTGAGAAGGCGAAAGCGTACTGGAAGGATTATTTAAGCGATGCACAACTATAGAACGCTCGCCGAGATCGAAGAAGAATACCTTCGTAACACAATGGGCTATCAACTCACTCCGCAACCGTTGAAATCAACCTCTTGATTTATTGAGCCGCCACCAGCACAATCTCCCCGAAGACGCCCGCCTGCCGCGCCTCGATCTCCCGCTGCTTGATCAGCTCCAGCACGGCCAAAAAGGTCACGACCACGTCGATGCGCGAGGGCTGCTCGCTGAGCAGCTCTGTAAAATTGACGGGTTGCGTCTTGCCATTTCGCCGCATCAACAGCCGTGCCCGCACGTGCGCAATCTGTTCGGCAACGGTGACCGTGTAGGTGCGAACGCGCGGACGCGGCGGCTCGCTGGGCATCCGGCGCAACACGCGCTGCAGGGCCTTCTGCAGCCGCGCCAGGTCGACGTTGCTCAAGTCCAGTCGACGTTCGAGCGTTGCGGAATCGACGGCGGGCACGGAACGCGGGTAGACGCGCAAGCCGGCCTCCTCGCGCGTGCGCAGCGCGTCGGCGATCTGCTTGAACTGGCGATATTCGAGCAGCTGGCGCACCAGCGCGTCGCCCGCGTCCTCTTCGCCTTCCTCCAGCGGCGGCGGCGGCT
The DNA here is from genome assembly GCA_965213535.1 of Caldilineaceae bacterium. Taxonomy (GTDB): domain Bacteria; phylum Chloroflexota; class Anaerolineae; order Caldilineales; family Caldilineaceae; genus JBCCFC01. Next base: position 1,024,747 of record OZ243888.1, on the reverse strand, counting down.
TGGGCAACAGCGCGCGCGACTTGATGTAGATCAGCCGCGACGCAACAGTCAGAAAGTCCGCCAGCGCCGAGGGGGCTACGTCGCTCATCTGATCAATCGTCGCTAAATATGAATCCGTCACCGAGACGAGACTGATCTCGCTGATGTCGAGCTGCTGGCGCTCGATCAGGCTCAGGAGCAGATCGAGCGGGCCAGCGAACGCCGCCTGCTCGACGGGATAGGCCGCGCCGAGGGGGTGTTTGTCGCCGTAGCGGAGGGGGAGTTGGGCCATGAGCACATTGTTGGGGAAAGCGGGTGGGATGTCAAGCGATGGGCCGAGCGCTGCCTGGCTGGCGCGAAGCAGCGCTTCGCGTTACCCCACTTGCACGCGACCCACGCTCACCGCCGCCAGCAGCGCCACACCAATCAAGCTCCACAGCACGATGTCATAGCTCCCCGTTGCATCGTGCAGCAGCCCCGCGGCCAGCGGGGCGACGGTCTGCACGACGGCAATCGGCGTGGCCATGAGGCCGGTGATGCTGCCGTAGGCGCGCGCGCCGTAGAGCTCGCCGACGAGGGCGGCGCGGACCAGCGTGCTCGCGCCGTTGCCCAGGCCAAAGAAGATTGCAAAGAGCCAGAGCACGGGCACGCCACCCCCCAGCACGCCCAGCCCCAGGTTGGGCAGCAGCACGATCAGCGCCGCGGCGTGGAAGCCATAGGTCACGGCGGCGAGCCTGACCAGGGGGACGCGCTGCACAAAGCTAAAGAGCAAGCGCCCGCCCACCTGCGCCAGACCGATACCGCCCGCCGCCGCGGCAACGGTGGCGGCGCTAAAGCCGCGCTCGCCCAGCAGCGGCACGCTGTGCGCGGCCACGGCGACAATCACCATGCGATCCAGCGCAAAGGCCGCGGTGCACCACCAGAACGACGGCAGCCGCAGCGCTTCCCGCGCGCTCACGTCCGCCTTGGCGGTGGGCGACGCCGCCAGCTCTTCGTCGCCGCGCCGGGAGCCAGTCGGCGGCTGGTGATTGAGCAGCGACGCGGGCCGGTGCCGCAGGACGAGGCCGTGGAGCGGAATCGCCAGCGCGAGCACCAGCGCCAGCCAGCGCAGCCCGTCGCGCCAGCCCGTCGTTTGAACCAAAAAGGTGGCGAGGGGAATAAAAATCGTGCTGGAGAGCCCGGCCAGCATCGTCACCAGCAGCATGGCCTGGGTGCGCTGGCGGCTGAACCAGACGGCGATCACGGTGAAGGCCACGTCGTAGAAGGTCATCGACATCACCACGCCGATGGCTGCTTGGACGAGATAAAACGCAACAAGGCTATCAACCGTGGACCAGACCAGCGCGAGCGCGACGCCGAGCGCCGAGCCGAGCGTCATCAGCCCGCGTGCGCCGCGTTGATCGACCCAGCGGCCAATGGGGATGGTCGCCACGCCGGAGAGCAGCAGCGCCAGTGAAAAGGCCCCCGAAATTTCCCCGCGAGACCAGCCCAGTTCAGCCTCCATCGGCCCGATCATGACGCTGAATGTGTAGTAGAGTACGCCGTAGCCGATGGTCTGCGTGGCGGCCAGCGCCCAGGCGATGCGCCAGCCGTAGTAAGTGCGGGGGTAGGGGGAGGGCATGGGGACAAATAACTGGCGATGGTCGATGGTCGATGGTCGATGGTCAATTGGCAACTGCCAACTGATACGTGAGAATTTTACCATGCGCCCGGGCTCTACCCGCTAATTGCGTGGGTTCTGCCCGCGAATTGCTGTCGGCTGGATTGGAACCAACGCGGCGTCTTACTCGTCTATGCAGCGACGGTACAAATCTCCTCACGTTCGGCGCTGGCGAAAAAATTCTATGCACAGCAAGCAAATCGCTCACTTTTCGGCTGCTTGGCATCGGCTCTCTGTGGCAACGCTCGCCCTTCTGTTGCTGGCCTGTTCTTCACGGGTCACGACCACGGGGACGGCCATCGAAGCCGCGCCGCTAGCGGCCAAAGCCAGCAATCCGCCCACCCTTGCGGACTGCACCTTTGGCGACGGCCCCTCGCTCGGCGTTTTTCCCCAGCCGGACGGCTCGCTGCAAATCAACGTCTTTGATGCAGCGACCGAAGACGCGCCCTCGATTTGGTTGGTGGCCGAGGGGGCGGACGACGTGCTCACGCAGCAGCCGACTCTTCTCGAAGATGAAGCCAACGTCAATAACATGCTCGGCGCGACCTTTGCGCTGCCGGACTACGATTACATGCGCTGGAATATCTTCCTACGGCACGGCGACGGCACGCGCTGCGAATACATCACCATGAGCGGCAACGAGTGGCTGGCGCGGGGCTCGGTGCAGCCGGAGGAAATCATGGAGGAAATCGCGAAGGGTGGTCGTATGCAGAGCGAGGAGGAAGCGCTGATGCAGGATGCGGCGTTAGCGGGCATTCCCATCGAAGACGCGCTGTTGAGCGATGAATTGAATGATGCCGTTGCGGAGTTGGACGCGCGTCTGCGACGCAATGAAGCGGAGAGATACACGGGGCTGCGGGCCGAGTGGGAGCCGCGCTACCACGTGGTGCTCTCGTTTACGGAAGATGGCGAGGCCACGCTAGCCCGCTATCTCGACCCCGACAGCAAGCTGGCGCAGCACGTGGTGGTGGAGACGGTCGAATACTCGGAGGCGGAATTGGATGCGGAGCGGCAGGCGATTGAGGCCACGCTGGCCGCCGCGCCCTGGGGTTGGGCATCTTACACCAGCGGGAACCGCGTCCACATCGACGTGCTCACGGAAGAATTGTGGCAGCAGTTTATTGAGGAGAACAACGTCGACGTGCCGCCGAGCGTGGTGGTCAACTTTGCTTACGACAGCATCCCCACCGAGCCGCCCGCGGGCGTGAGCGTGGCCCCGGATGTGTACATGGCGACGTGGCGCTATCCGGCCATGATGTTTAATGCAGCGCTGTTAGAGGCGGAACTGGTGCTGGAGGATGGCTGCCTGTTCGCCCGCGCCAAAGACGAGCGTGACCGTCTGCTGATTGCTTGGCAACCGGGATATTTTCCCGTCGAGCGCGAGGGGGAGATTGTAGTGGTGGACGAGCACAACGAGGTTTTTGCCACGGTGGGGGAAACGGTTGGCTTTGGCGGCAGCGGGATTTCGCTGCCGGAGGACGACAAGCTGATGGCCCCCGTGCCCGAAGCGTGCAGGACAGACAACGTTTGGAACGCCAGCCCATTTTAGCGGCCAGGCTGTTTCAACAGCCCTACCCAAACTGATAGACAACAAACTGATAGACAACAAACTGATAGACAACAAACTGATAGACAACAAACTGATAGACAACAAAGTTATTGTTACGCAGCCCGTTTGGCCGTTAGCCAAGTACGCCGGTCGTCCAGCCAGTTTGTCAGCCGCAAGCCAGCTTGGGCAAGCGAATCTTCGATTTCCTGCTCGCTCAGGGCTTCCGTGGTAAAGGTCTGCGTCCACGCATCGTCGTTCACCACCCAGCGCATGGTCATCTCGACCAAATTGTCCGTTCTCGCTACGCTATCAACACGGCTCTCGATTCCATCCACTAAGCTCAACAAACCCAGCTGTACGTCACGCAGCCACGCCGGATCGTGGCGCTGGATAATCACAACGCCGTCCGTTGACAAATGATACCGACACGTTGCCAGCAGCGCCCGCCTCGTTGCCTCATCTGGCGTGTTGATAAAGTGGCTCATCAGCAGCACGGCGTCGAAGCGCTGCTTGAGCCGCAATTGCTCGATCTCCGCACAAATCGTCGACGCACCCTGGACGTGCGCCAGCATCTCCGCCGAATTGTCCACCGCCACAACGCGAAAGCCCTGCTCCAGCAGCGGATGCGTAATGCGCCCGACGCCACAGCCCAGCTCCAGAATCGACGCGCCCGACTTTAGTGCGCTGGCAATAATTTTAGGTTCACCGTGGGGTTGGAGCAGGCGATAGAAGTCGACGGAGCAGCCATCGGCGGTTTGCGTGCCCTTGCCCGTGCCAGAAGAGTGTGGGGAGGTCATAAAGTTGGTCGCAGCGTGCGCTGTATCGGTTGGCATTCCGTGGGTCACCTTTGCTCCGCAAGATGACTCGGCAATCTACCCAAATGGTTGGTAAACTGCCTGCCTATGGGGACAAATCAAGCTTGTCACATAGCGGAGCATAGGTGACCTACGACGAATTGTCCGCTTTCGTACCTCCGCGCGATTTGAGCAGCACGAGCAGCCGCGGCGCGGCTTGGGTGTAAAGCTTGTACAGCAGCGGCGACGTGGCAAAATCCCAAGCGCCCAGGTGGGGCACAAAGTCCGCGCCAAAGCCCTGCTTGAAGCGCCAGACGCCCTGCATGGCGTCATCTGTATCGTCGACGTTTGTGGGCGCGCCCCACCAGTCGTAGCGGGTGCAGCCCTGCGCTTTGGCCCAACACATCGCCTCCCACTGGAGCAGGTAATTCGGCATGTCGCGCCGCCGCCGCTCGCTGCTGGCGCCGTAGAAATACCAGGCCGTGTCACCCTGCCGCATCAGGAAAATTCCCGCCAGCGGCGCGTCCTCCTCCGCGTGCTCGGCCAGCAGCAGCGCCCCGCCCGTCTGATTTGAACCGTCGCTTTGCGCCGCCAGAAAGGCATTCCACACCGTTTCGTAGTAGCCAAACGGTCGAATCAAAAAGCCGTCGCGCGCGCCCGTTTCGGCGTAGAGCGTGTAAAAAGCGCGCAGGTCGTCGGGCTGCGCGCCGGTGATTTCGCGCACGGTCACGCCGCGCTTAGTGGCCAGGCGGATGTTGTAGCGCCACTTGCTCTTCATCGCCCCCAGCAGGTCGTCCTCGCTCGGCGTCAAATCGGTGACCGCCGTATTCTTAAACTGAATCTGGTCGCCGCTAACCTGCCAGCCGCGCGCGCGCAGTTGTGCCACGAGCGCACGCCCCGCCTCGGAATCCTCGCGCACGTCCGGATCAATTTTGACGAAGAGACAGCCGCGCCGTCGCGCGTGCTGCTCCATAGCGGCCAAGGTCGCCGCCACCGCCGCCCCGTCCGACCAGTCGAGCAGCGGTCCCTTGGGCACGTACCCAATCCGCAGCGGAAGCACCCGCATCAGCCAGTCGCCCAGCAGCGGAATCCGCAGCGGCTCGCGCCACAAAAATTGGAACGCCGCCTGCGGAGCCGCAAAGTCACCCAAAACGAGCCGCTCGGCGTGCCACCCCGTCTGCGCCTTGACCTGGCCCCACGTCCACGACTGAAGCACGTGCGATACGGGCAAATCGCCCAGAAGCCGCTGCCATTTGTCCTCCTGTAAAATAGTCTCAGCGGAACCAGCAGCATCGCCCCGATCCCCCTTTGACCATTGACTATTCACCATTGACCATTGGCTATTCCTAACTGCTCGACCCACCTGCTTGACTGCATTAAACGGTCGATGGTCAGTTGTCAATTGCCAATGGCTAATTTTTTCGCGCGCCACGTACCCAACCCAGTAGACCTTTGCCCCCACCGGTTCGATGGCCCGATCCCACGCCCCCACCGTGCGCACCACCTGCCCGCCAAAGCCTTGCTTAAAGCGCCACACACCCCACAGCTCCCCCTCCGGCAGCGCCCCCGTATCGACCGGCACGTCCAGCGCCTCGACTGTCGGCGCGCCGCTGCCCCGCTGGAGGCCCACGGCAATTTGGCCGATTTCGTCGGGCACACCCCAGAGATCGTAGGTCGATGCGCCTTGTGCGCGCGCCCACTGGATGCCCGCCCACTGCAGCGCGTGGTTGGGCATGCGGTTGCGCTCGCGGTTGCTGCTTGCGCCCCACAGATACCACGCCGTCTTACCCACGGCACAAACCACAATTGAGGCCAAGGGCTGCCCCTCGTGCTCGGCCAGCAGAAAGGCGGCGTGCCGCGGCGCAAGCAGCTCGAAGGCGGCTTCGTAGTAGGCGGGGCTGTGGACGGTAAAGCCGTCGCGCTCGCCCGTGGTTTGCATCATCTCGTGCAGCGCGGGCAGGTCGGACCGCGCCATTTCGCGCACCGTCACGCCTTTGCGCCCAGCCAACCGCACGTTGTAGCGCCACTTGCTCTTCATGCGCTGCAAAATCGCCTCCTCGTCGCCGGCGATGTCGAGCGTGACGCTGCTGCGGGGCTGCACCGTCTGTGGGGAAGGGCGGAAGCCCATTTTGTGGAGCAAGCGGCGGTGGGCCAGCGTATCGGCCAATTCCGGCTCGATCTTGAGCACCGACGCGCCGCGCACCCGTGCGCACTCGGTAACGGCCGTCAACGCGCGCTCGACCGCGCCATAATCCTGCCAGTTCACCAGCGGGCCGCGCGGCACGTAGGCCAGCGTCAACCCCAGCGGGCCGCGGGCAGGGATGCGCCGGAAGAGCACCAGCGCCCCGCTTTGGACACCGCCATCCTGCGTGCGCACCGTCTCGCTCGCCCAGCCAAAGCGCGACTTGAGCGCGCCCCAGCCGCTCGTCTGCAAAATGTGCGCGCTCGGCTGGGCGGCGACAAAGGCGTCCCAACTGTCGGTGGTGGGGGCGTGGGAAATTTCGGGAGATTCGTAAATGGCTACCATGCTGCTATGATAGCACAGGCCAAACGGGGAAAGCCAAAGTTTTCAACGCAAGGGCGCAAAGGCGCAAAGGGTATTACTCATCAGTCATGTTAGGTGGACAACGAATAGCATCTCGTCAAACGTAATTGAATGGGAATTGCAGGCGCTGCTTTTAGGTTCCGTTGACATTTGGGAATTGGCCCTCACCCCCAGCCCCTCTCCCATCCTGGGAGAGGGGAGTTTTAAGCCCCTTCCCCCACGGGTGGGGGATGGGGGCGCTGCGCACCACCCAGATTGGACCATCAGCGAAATGTCAACGGAACTTAGCTGCGCAAGCCTAGATTACCCCTTTGCAAGACCCATGCGAAGGGAGATGTCACGATTGTGCGGTTGCAAACCGCACCTACGATTCTCATTATTTCAGCCTTGACACGACACTACCCGCGTGCCATGCTTATCCTTTATCCAACAACGCATATCCAACAACGCATATCCAACAACGCAACTCGCTAGCCCAGCCCCCTTGCGTCTTTGCGCCCTTGCGTTAAATTTTTATATTTGAGATGACCCCATCTACCCCCCTGATCGAAGCCGTGCCCAATTTCGCCGAAGGCCGCCGCGCCGACGTAATGGCCGCGCTGGTGAGCGCCATTCAAGCGCCTGGCGTGCGCCTGCTGGACTGGAGCGCCGACGCCGACCACCACCGCAGCGTGATCACCGTGGCCGGCGCACCGGACGCCGTGGTCGAGGGCCTCTTTCGCGCGGCGACCGTTGCCGCCGAACGCATTGACTTGCGCGAGCACAGCGGCACGCACCCGCGGCTGGGCGCGCTGGACGTCGCGCCGCTGGTGCCGCTGGCGGCCATCACGCTGGACGAGTGCGTCGCGTGGGCGCGTCGGCTGGGCGCGCGCATCGGCGACGAACTGGGGCTGCCCGTCTACCTCTACGCAGCCGCTGCCGCGCGACAGGAGCGCCGCCTGCTGGCGGAGGTGCGGCGCGGCGAGTACGAAGCGCTCGTGCGTGAAATTGGCGAGCCGTGGCGCGCGCCCGACTTTGGCCCGGCGCGCGTCGGCCCGGCGGGCGCGGTGATCGTGGGCGCGCGAACCTTTCTAATTGCGTTCAATGTTTACCTACAAACGGACGACGTGCGCATTGCCCGCCGCATCGCCCGCGCAATCCGCGAGCGCGACGGCGGCCTGCCCGGCGTGCGCGCGCTGGGAATGCTGGTCGATGGGCGGGCGCAGGTGAGCGTGAACCTAGTCGATTTTGCGCAGACGGCGCTGGTCGAGGTGGTGGAGGCGATTGTGGAGAAGGCCGCATCGCAGGGGATAGCAGTGGATCACAGCGAGCTGATTGGGTTGATTCCGAGAGCAGCGCTGCCGTCGACGGATTTGGGGGAGGCTGCAAGGTTGTTGCGGATGACGGGGTTGGCGGCGGGGCAGGTCGTGGAGGAGGCACTGGTACATAGGCAGTTGGCGGAACATGCATCGGCAATTTAGCGTTGAGTGATATACCTTTTGCCCACACTAACGTAGCAGGCATTCTCAAATCAGGGATACTCTGAGTGCGGTTTGGCAAAGAAACGTAATGGCTTCTCGGCGATCTATCTCTACCCAAAATCCAACTTCACCCTGGCAAACGAAATGACAAAACTGGTACTTCTTGCCCTGACAGTGACAGTAGCACTAACCACAAGCTGCTCGAGCGCCCCCTCCCTAAATCCCCAAAGCGGACAGCCGCTGCTGCCGCCCCCAGCCCCTGCGACCCCGCTGCCACCGCCCCCATTGGCAACCCCCACCCCCGCACCAGTCGCTGCTAATCTTCCCACCTCAACGCCCTTCCCCGGTCAGACGATCTTGCCCGCGCTGCCGCCGATCTCTATGGAAGAGGCGCTGCCGCCGATAGTTCAAGATAGAGCTGTCTATCCACCATCAGACGAAATGAGCGTTTACGTAGATGAGAACTTTGGCTTCTCTTTTCGCTATCCGAGCAACTGGATATTGCAGGCGCCTGGCAAGATGGATGTCGATCTGTCTCGTGGCTACAGCGTTGAGCTAGTTAACTATGACGCTTCACAGTTGGTGATCAGAAAGGGAAGCAACGCATTTCCGCTCAATGAAGTTAAAATTGGACTTTCTATTAGTCTCTATTCTGGCAAGCTTGATGCAGAATCTGTCCAGGAATGGCTCCATACTCGGTATCATCCTAAAACCGAATTTACATTTGTTGAAGAAGATGAACGCGAGGGACTGACGGAATACAAGTGGATTGCCGAAGGAGGCATCTTACCCAAATCAGTTGCGGTTAGTGTTGTCGTTAAAGATGGTAAAGCGTATTTGTTCAACTACATTCCCGCCGACACGGATTACAAGCAGACGGCGGAGGAGGTAGCTCGAAGCCTTACGCTCCCGCGAATTGTGGGCTCGGTAGACTAAAATGTTTCAAGAGCCTATTTTTCGTAGAGCCCGCTCGCATCGAAGGATGCTCACTCCGCGGTGCTGGTTGCTAGCGGCACGCAAAGGGGGTGAGTAGTTGCGCAGCGCGCTGCGCAACTACTCATAACTTAAAAGCAGAATTCCCCACCCAATTTCCACCTCACGCGCCCCTGTGCTACAATCCGCCACAGAGGACGCGCCATGCACACCATCCCAACGACTGCTTCCCCCACAATCGACGCTCCGCCGCAGCCGACCGTTACCCCGTCTGCTGCACTCACCATCCCTCCGCTCGACCTCGCCATCGTCATTCTCAACTACAACACGCGTGACCTGCTGCGCGACTGCCTGCGCTCGCTGCTCAACACGCGGGGCGATTTTGCGTGGCAGGTCGTCGTCGTCGACAACGCGAGCCGGGACGGCAGCGCGGCCATGGTGCGCGAGGAGTTTGCGTCGGCCCTCGACGGCGAACGCTTCCACCTGATCGAGAATCGCGTCAACAGCGGCTTTAGCGCGGGCAACAACGTCGCGCTGCGCTGGCTGGGCTTTGACGAAGAGCGAGCGTCTTCCCCAAACGCGGGGGCGCTGCCGCGCTACGTGCTGCTGCTCAACCCCGACACGCTCGTGCCGCCGACCACGCTGGCCGAAATGCTGGCCTTCATGGAGGCGCATCCTGACACGGGCGCGGCCGGTCCCCGCGTGCGCAGGCTGGACGGCTCGCTGGATCGCGCCTGTCGCCGCTCGTTTCCCACGCCGCAGGTCAGCTTTTACCGAATGCTGGGGTTGAGTCGGCTGTTTCCCAACTCGCGGCGCTTTAATGCGTACAATCTGGAATATCTGCCGGAGGACGCGGTACACGAGGTCGACGCAGTGGTGGGGGCCTTTATGCTGCTGCGGAGAGAGGCCATCTTGGACGCCGGTCTGCTCGACGAGCAATTTTTTATGTACGGCGAGGATTTGGACTGGGCCAAGCGAATTCGGGACGCGGGCTGGTCGGTGTGGTACAATGGTCAGGTCGAAATGACGCACGTCAAGGAAGCGGCGAGCAGCCAGAGCGGGCAGGCCCGCGTGGCTTTCTACGAGGCGATGTGGCTCTTTTACCGCAAACACTACCGCCGCGAGACGCCGTGGCTCCTGGAAAAGTTGATTGCGGCGGGCATTGCGGTCAAAGGCGGCGTTGATTTAGTGCGGTACTTGTGGCGCTTTTGTCGATAACCTTGGGATGACCATGACGATTTGGCAACCGGAGACGGAATCACGGGGCGAGGCGGCGGGGAACGTCGACGTTGGCCCCTTGAGTGATCTCCGCCCCAGCGCCTACCGCGCTCGCCGCGCCCAGCGCCCGATGCTGATGAAGCGCGCGCAGTGGCTCTTTGTGCTCGCGCTGCTGCTGCTCGATATCGGCTGCACGTGGCTGGCCTTCTACGGCGCGCACTGGCTCATCCAGCGCGGCGACTCGGCCTTTCCGCCCTTCGTCGAATTGCTTACGCTGCCCGCCGTCTTTGGCAGCGTGCTCGTCCTCACCTTTTTTAGCCGGCGCATGTACCAGCGCCGCCGCCCCCTCAGCCACCTCGACGAACTCGGCAAGATTTTCTACCTCAGCCTCTTTGCCGCCCTGATGAGCGTGGCGCTGATTGCCTTTGCCACCCAGTCGTTTGATACGCGCCGCCTGCTGGCCTACGCCTGGGCGCTGGACGTGCTGCTGCTGACGGTTGCACATGCGCTGCACGCCCAGGTGCAGTGGCAGGCCCAAGCCCGCGGCGTGGGCGACGACCGCGTGCTGGTCGTCGGCGCGGGCGAAGTCGGCGAGATGCTGGTGCAGAAGTTGCGCCTCAATCCGCGGCTGGGCTACCAGGTGGTGGGCGTGGTGGACAAGTCGGACGGCTACGTCAACGGGCGCGGGTCGACAAGCGGGCTGGTCAACGGAGCGGGCCTGCTAGAGACGGGCGTACGCAACGCCAGCGCGCTGGGTGTGCCGCTGCTGGGGACCTTTGCCGACATTCCGCGCATCATCGAGGCGCAGGAGGTGGACGAGGTTATCGTCGGCCTGCCGGAGAGCAGCCACGGCGAGCTGGTCAACATCATCAGCCTCTGCGAGCGTGAAAAGGTCGGCATCCGCATTTTTCCGGATGTCTTCCAGATCATGGCCAGCGAAGTCAGCATCGGCGATTTGGGCGGCCTGCCGCTGCTCACCGTGCGCGACGTGGCCCTGCAGGGCTGGAAGCTCACGCTCAAGCGCGGCATGGATTTGGTGCTGAGCGCCGTTGGCCTGGTGCTCGCCAGCCCCTTCCTGCTGCTGACGGCGATCCTGATCAAGCTCGATTCGCCCGGCCCCGTCTTCTACACGCAGGAGCGGATGGGCTTGGACGCGCGCCCCTTCCATATTTTGAAATTTCGCTCGATGCGGCTGGATTCCGAAGTCTCCGGCCCCGGCTGGACCACGCCCGACGATCCGCGCAAGACCAAGCTCGGCTCGCTGCTGCGCCGCTTCAACATCGACGAACTGCCGCAGCTCGTCAACGTCCTCGTGGGCGACATGAGCCTCGTTGGCCCGCGTCCGGAGCGCCCGGTCTATGTTGAGCAATTTCGCCAGAGCATCCCGCGCTACATGGATCGCCACCGCGAAAAGGCGGGCCTTACCGGCTGGGCCCAGGTCAACGGCCTGCGCGGGGACACGTCGATTTTGGAGCGGACAAAGTACGATTTATGGTACATCGAGAACTGGTCGCTGGCGCTGGACTTTAAGATTTTGCTACGAACGCTGGTGCAGTGGGTGTTGAGCACGGGGAAGAATGCATATTAGTAGTGCTTATTGCTTGCTGGTTATTGCGAGTTGGCTTGTTGATTTTCACGCTTTGCTCATACACGGATTCTTGCCAAATCCTGAATCAGAGTTTCCCCGACCAAGCAATAAGCAATAAGCATTACCCTTTATTCCCATGACATTTTCCTCCGTCACCAACCGCCGCCACCGCATCCTCGCCATCGTCGTGCAGGAGTACGTGCAGACGGCAACGCCGGTGAGCAGCAAAAACATTGCCGAGCGCTACAACCTGGGCGTGAGCGCGGCGACGGTGCGCAACGATTTGGCCGCGCTGGAGGCCGAGGGGCTGCTGACGCACCCGCACACCAGCGCCGGGCGCGTGCCGACCGACGCGGGCTACCGCTTCTTTGTTCACAACCTGCTGGCCGATTCCAATCTGGCGGATACGAGCCTGCCGCAAAGCGAGCAGTTGACGATCCGCAGCGAATTTGAGCAAGCGCCCCAGGAGCTGGAGCAGTGGCTGCGGCTGAGCACGGCGGTGCTGGCGCGCACCTCGCTGTCGGCGGCGCTGGCGACGGCCCCGCGGGCGACGCAGGGCGCATTCAAGCACATGGAGCTGGTCGCCATCCACGATACGAAGGTGCTGCTGGTGCTGGTCTTGCAGGAGGGCGCGATCAAGCAGCAGATTTTGGATTTGGATGAGGCGATGGCGCAGGCGGAGCTGAGCCGCACGAGCAACGAGCTCAACGACAAGCTCCTCCGCGCCACCAGCGACGAGATCGAGGCGCGGCTGGCCGGGCTCTCGCCCTTTGCGCAGCAGGTGGCCCTGCTCGTTGTAGAGACAATGCAGCGGCTGGACAACCGCGTGGGCGGCCAGATCTTCCGCGACGGGCTGGCGCAGGTGCTGGGTTCGCCCGAATTTTACGCGGATCGCAAGGGCGGCGAGCACGCGCGCCGCATTGTGCGCGTCGTCGAGGAGCGTTCGCTGCTGGAGGAGATCGTCAACCGCTACGCCGAGCAGCTCAACGATCCAAACGCCGCCGCCGATGTCCACGTGCTGATCGCGGGCGACGGCCACATGGCCGAGCTGGCGGATGTGAGCCTGATCATCAGCCGCTACGGCGTGGCCGAGCAGGCAACGGGGCTGCTCGGCGTGGTGGGTCCGTTGCGGATGCCGTATGGGCGCAGCATCGGCGCCGTGCGCTTTGTTGCCGCCATGATGAGCGAGCTAATCGAGGATGTGTACGGCTTTGAGCGGCGGCTGCCGTCGGGAAAGGGGGATAACGTGTAAATATCTGATGCGTAATTTTTGCCACCCACGAGATAGAGCTGACGAGAAGAAGCGTTGAAGGCAGCGAGAAGCCATGTCTCACGTTTCACGCCTCGCACAAACTATCACAAATTTCTTACGGAGCCGCTAGCAACCTGTGGTAAAATCGAGTGTAATTTGAAGCGAGTTTAATTACTACAAACTTTTGTAGAGGACGGCGTTAGGAAGTCATGAGCAAACAAAACGAATTCCAATCAGTAGAAATTGACCAAGAACAGGCGGCTTTGGCCAACGGGACAGCGTCCGAAGATGGCGCGTCCGACGAGACTGAGGCGATGGGCGGCGCACCGCTTGCGGAGGCGGGCACGGAGGAGGCGGGCACGGAGGAGGCGGGCACGGAGGAGGATGGCTCTGCGCTCGATCCCATTATGCTCCAGGCCGAGCTGGAGGCAGCCCAAGCTCGGGCCGACGAGCACTACGAGAAGCTCCAGCGCGTAACGGCGGAGTTTCAAAACGCGCGCCGTCGACAGGAGATGCAGCTGTCGGACAGCATCGCACGCGCCAGCCAGCGCACCGTTGTCAAGCTGCTGCCGATTTTGGACGATTTGGAGTTGGCCTTTCAGAACGTGCCAAGCGATTTGAACGAGCAGCAAACGGCCTGGCTCGACGGTTTTAGCCAAATTCAACAAAAGCTGCAAACGCTGCTGGCGGGCGAGGGCGTGACCGTAATTGAGCCAACGGGCAAATTCGATCCGGATTTTCACGAAGCCATTTCCAGCGAGCCAACAGACGAAGTTGAGAGCCAACACATCATTGCTACGCTGCGCAAGGGCTACAAGCAGAAGGGGCGCGTGCTGCGCCCGGCGCTGGTGCGCGTGGCCGCTTAAATAAGACAGAGAGAGAGGAGAGAGATAGAGACGGAGAGCGAGGCCATTCCAACAATTAGATTACCCCGTCAGTGAGCCCGTCAGAGGTGACAGCCACGCCCATTTACCAGCGGGGAAAGTCTTTCTCATGGAGGGCCGTGACAGTCACCTCGACTCGCCCCTGCGGTGTTTGTTTTCCTGGAACGGCCCGAGCTGCGTTCACGAACATTTCTCTGTCTTCATCTCTCTCTATCCCAAACATGACCACCTTTTCCGCTGCCAGCTCCCTCTCTGCCGAGCGCGATGCTCAATCGGGCATTCGCCCGTTTGATATTGGCCGCGATTTGCGCCCCGTGGCCGACCTGATCGGCGAGGCCTTTGCCAGCGAGCTGGATCCGCGCGGCTCGGCGGCGCTGCGCGAGATGCACGCCATGAGCCACATTGGCGGGCTGCTTAAGGTGCTCAACCGCAGCACGGGCGAGTTTAACAAAGTCTTCGGCGGCTTTGTTTGGGTGGAGCAGGACGAAACGGGCAGCAGCGTCGTGGTGGGCAACGTGACGGTGCAGCGGGGCGACAGCTACGGCAACCGCTGGCAGATTGCCAACGTGGCCGTTGCGCCGGACTTTCGCGGGCGCGGCATCGGTCGGCGGCTCGTGCAGCGGGCGCTGAGCTATATTCACGAGCACGGGGGCAACCACGCCGTGCTGCAGGTCGAGGCGGGGAATGCCGTTGCACGGCGGCTCTACGAGGGGCTCGGTTTTGAAACGCTGGGCGGGCGCACCGAGATGAGCATCAGCCGCATTCCCAAAGCAGAGCGGCTCAACACGCTGTTTGACGCCGTTCCCACACAGGCCGTGGTGCGCCCATTTTTCGCCAGCCAGTGGCAGCGTCTGTACGATTTGGCGACCAGCCAGCAGGGAGATCGCGCGCGCTGGTGGCGACCGCTGCGGCGGCTGGATTTTCAGGTTACCTTTGAGCAGCGCCTGGGCGAGCTCTTCTGGCAGCTGCTTGGTCGGCGCAACGTTTGGCGACGGCGTATCGGCAGCACAAATCGCTTCGAGGCGGCTATTGTGCTCACCGCCTTTCGCTGGCGCGGCGTGCACGAAGTTCAGCTCTGGGTGCGCCCCAGCGGCCAGGGCGCGCTGGAAGAGCCGCTCGTGCAGTGGATCATGGCCAAGCTCGAAGATTATCCGCGCTGGCCCGTGGTTGTGAAATTGGATACGGAGCACAAAACGGCGATTCGCGTCTTCGAGCGCTTTGGCTTCGAGCACCAGCACACGCTGCTGACGATGCGGCGCGAGGTGTAGGGGAAACGCACCATTTCACCATGCCAGCTCCAACTCGGCGATATGGCAAGCAGCCACGTGCTCTTTGATTCAGACAGACGACAAATCAACGGCATCATCGATTTTGGCACGGCGGGCATCGGTGATCCCGCCGGGGATTTGAGCGTTGCCATCAGCGAGTACGGCGAATCGCTGGTCGCCGAAATGGCGGGCTACGAGCAAATGGTCGACTATCTACCGCGGGCGCGGTTCGGGGCGGGAACAATTGAGCTGCAGTGGGCGTTGGCTGGGTTGAAAGGCCGGGAGCCAGCGCTGGCTCACCTGGGCGGTGCGCGCGATCGGCTCCCCCTTCTTTCCAAAGTTTCGGTATTCGCTTCAGACGAATCGAAAGGTTGAGAGTTACGCTTCATGCCAAATTTACTAATTCGCCTGGGCATCAATGCCGTGGCGCTGTGGGTGGCGGCGGCCGTTGTCCCCGGCATCTTTCTGACCGACAGCATCGTCGGCATTCTCGTCGTCGCGCTGATCTTTGGCGTGGTCAACGCCGTGATCAAGCCCATCGTACGGGCGTTGACCTGCCCCTTCTACTTCTTTACGCTGGGGCTCATCTCGCTCGTAATCAACGCGCTGATGCTGCTGCTCACGGGCTTCGTCACCGACTTTGCCGTATCGGGCAACGAGTACCTCGCCATCAACGGCTTCTGGGCCGCGCTGCTCGGCGGCATTGTCATTGGCGTGGTTAGCTTTGTGTTGAGCATCTTCCTACCCGATGCGGAAGATCGCAAGCGACAACGGCGACGGTAGCAAGGCAGTGCAGGAAAATTTTTGGACGCGGAACGCCGCGGAAAAACGCGGATTGGTTCGCAAATGCGTCTCACTTTTGAAAAATCCGCGTAATTCCGCGTTTACCCGCGTCCTAATTCTCTCATTATGCAGGCCAAATTCCTCCACCTCGCCGATTCGCATCTCGGCTATCAGCAGTACAACAGCACGGCGCGGTACAACGATTTCGCTCGCGCCTTCCTCGCCATTATCGACGCGGCGATTGCCGAACGGGTCGATTTTGCGATCCTGGCCGGCGATCTCTTCCAGAAGCGCACCGTCAACGCGCGCACGCTCAACCAGGCCATTGCCGGGCTGGAGCGGCTGCACAAGGCGGGCATTCCCTGCCTGGCCGTCGAGGGCAACCACGAAAAGCCGTACTACCAGGACCAAGTCGGCTGGATGACTTTTTTGGCGCAGCGCGAGCTAATCGTGCTGCTCGATGCCCCCTTCGAGGAGGGCGTGCCGCAGCTCACACCCTATCAAAAGCGACGCGGCGCGTACATCGATCCCGTGCCGGGGCTGCGCGTCTATGGGCTAAAATACTTTGGTGCGGGCACGGCCAAAGCCGTTGCCAGCTATGCCGAAGCGATTGCCGCCCAGCCCGACCGCGACGCCATCGACTACACGGTCTTCATCACCCACGCGGGCGTCGAGGGCGTGATTGCCGGGCAGTCCGGCGGCTTGAGCACGCGCGAGTGGTCGGTCCTGCAGCCGCACGTCGATTACCTCGCGCTTGGCCACGTCCACAAGCCCTTTGAGTTTGACGACTGGATTTACAACCCCGGCAGCGCCGAAACCTGCTCCACGATGGAAGCGCAGTGGACGGATCGCGGCTACTATCTTGTTGATGTCGACACGTCGCGGGTAAACGCAGATGCACCCAAGCACAGCGCCACCCTGCACCCCAGTCCGCGCCGACCCTTCCACCGCCTCAGCGTCAAAGTCGATCTGCACAGCACGCCCGAAGCGCTCTACGACTTTAGCCGCGAATACATCCAGCGCAAGGCGCGCGACCTTGCGCCGCGCAAGGCATCCAAAAAATCGGCTGCGTCCGGCCAGCCCGTCGTCGACCTGCGGCTGGACGGCACGCTGGCCTTTGACCGCACCGCGCTCGACCTCGGCGAGCTCGACTCGATGATTCGTGAGGCGTTTGACCCGCTGCACGTGCAGGTGCGCAACCTGGCCCGCGCCACAGAATTTGAGATCGAGGCCGAGGCGGGCTTTAGCCGCCCCCAGCTGGAGCGGCAGGTAATTACCGAGCTGCTGGAGCGCGACGCCCGCTTTCGCAAGCAGAGCGAGCGGTGGGCGGATGTGGCACTCTCGCTGAAGAATCTGGCGCTCGGCGGAGCGGACGCAAACGCGCTGCTGACGGAGCTTGAGGATTCGCTGGAGACGCTGGCGGTTGACGATGACGCCGAGTCGTCAACGTAACCGTAGGCTTTGTAGGCGCTGCTTTCAACTGCGCAACGAGCAGCTTCCTTTGCGAAGGGTTACACCACGATACGCGGCTGTAAGCCGCACCCGCGACAGCAATATGAGCCTTGAACAGACCGTGTCGCTGGCCCAGCAGCGGAAGACCGATTGCCCACTGCTTATCGCCATCGACGGCCATAGCGCGGCGGGAAAATCGACCTTTGCCAGCAAGCTAGCGCAGGCGCTCACCGGTGCGCAGTCCAGCGCGCCAATCATCCACACCGACGATTTTTATCGCCCCATAAACGAGGATGAGCGCTTTGCACTCGACGCCGCGAGCGGCTACCAACGTTACTACGACTGGCAGCGGCTGAAGCGCGACGTACTGCAGCCGCTCTCATCCGGCCAACCCGCCCGTTTCCAACGCTATGACTGGCCCACCAACCGACTGGATACGTGGCGAACGGTTGAGCCGATCGATTACGTGATCATCGAAGGCTGCTATGCGGCGCGACCCGAACTCAAGCGATATTACGCGATCATTGTGCTGATGGATATTTCCATTGCCGAACGCGACCGTCGCCAGCGCGAGCGCGCCGATGCGACGCCGGCGTGGCTGGATCGCTGGCACGCCGCCGAAGCCTTTTACCTAACCACCCATCGCCCGCGCGATTACGCCGATTTTGTTGTGCCGGGTACGTAAACTTATCTAAAATTTGTCTGATTGCGGTTAACAACAGTTGGCTCGACTGCACCGGTCGCATTTGAGAATGCTCACTCCGCACTAACGGCGAATTAATTATTCGAGAGCGCCAGTACGGGCACGCCATGGCGTGCCCGTGCTGCGTTTGCAGATTATGAAAACCGAACTCGATATTTACATTCGCGCGCGCTATCCCCTGCTTTGGGTGGTGACGCCGGAGGAGCGGCGGGCGCTGGTTGAGATCGAGGCACTGGCCCAGGCGCAGCGCAAACGCTTGCTGCTGTGGAGCGCCACCGTCGGCCTCATCAACCCCGCCGTGCCCGACCGCATCGACGCGGCCAAGCGCGATCCGCTGCTGCTGCTCAAAACCATCATCGACCAGGCGACCGAGAACACGCTCGGCAGCGCGGGTGAATCGTGCATCTGGGTGCTGCGTGATTTTCATCCTTTTCTCAAGGACGCCAACATCGTGCGCAGGCTGCGCGAGGCGGCCTTTGCACTGGAGGCCAGCAATCAAACGATTGTGCTGCTGGGGCCGGTGCTCAAGATTCCGCGCGAGCTGGAAAAGGAAATTACGGTGGTTGACTTTGAATTACCGACCGCCGAGGAGATGCGCGGGCAGCTGGACGGCATTGTGGGCAGCCTGGAGCGCAGCGGGCAGATCGAGGTGACGCTGGACAAGCGGCAGGGGTCGCGGCTGGTGCAGGCGTGCATGGGGCTGACGGCGACAGAAGCGAGCAACGCCGTGGCCAAGGCCGTCGTCCAACTGGGCGGGCGGCTGGACGGGGACGCCATCGAAGCCGTGACGGCCGAGAAGCAGCAGATTATTCGCAAGAGCGGGCTGCTTGAATTTTACGCCAGCGATGCGCAGCTGAACAACGTCGGCGGGCTGGCGACGCTGAAAGAGTGGCTGCGCAAGCGAGTACGCGCCTTTTCGGACGAGGCGCGGGCCTTTGGGCTGCCGGAGCCCAAGGGGATTTTGCTGGTCGGCGTGCAGGGCTGTGGCAAATCGCTGGTGGCGAAGTCGGTGGCCAATTCGTGGCGGCTACCGCTGCTGCGGCTGGACGTGGGGCGCTTGTTTTCGTCGCTGGTGGGATCGAGCGAGGAGAATTTGCGCAGCGCCATTCGCACGGCGGAGAGCATTGCGCCGGTGGTGCTGTGGGTCGATGAAATTGAGAAGGGCTTTTCCGGCGTCGGCTCCAGCAACGTCAGCGACGCGGGCACGGCGGCCCGCGTCTTTGGCTCGTTTGTCACGTGGCTGCAGGAGAAGCAGTCGCCCGTCTTTGTGATTGCCACGGCCAACTCGGTCGACCAGCTGCCGCCGGAGCTGGTACGGAAGGGGCGCTTCGACGAGATTTTCTTCGTCGATCTGCCCACCGCCGCCGAGCGCGCCGTTATCTGGCAGATTCACCTCGCCCAGCGCAGCCGCAACCCGGATGAGTTTGACCTGCACACGCTGTCGATGGCGTCGGACGGGCTCTCCGGTGCGGAGATCGAGCAGGCGGTGATCGCTGGCCTCTACGAGGCGTTTGACCAGCAGCGAGCGCTGTCGATGGAGGATTTGCTGGGCGTGCTGCAGGAGACGGTTCCGCTGAGCCGGATGATGAGCGAAGAAATTGAGGGGCTGCGGGCGTGGGCGAGCCAGCGGGCGCGGGTGGCGTCGGGATGAGCGCGCGGACGGCGTCCGCTGGCGGCTAAAGCCCGCCAGCTTACCAGCGGAAACCCGGTAAACCGGATTGATGTTCTGCCAAATGATTGGGATAACAGAACCAAAGTGGGACGGATGTCGGATGTGGATTGCGTTTGAGGGTGATACAATGGTCGCTGGTGGCTAAAGCCCACCAGCTTGTGCGCGCAAACCCGGTAAACCGGGTTGATGCAGCCCGCTTTTAGCGGGCTTTCGCTTACAAGCTTGGCGGCTTTAGCGCCGAGCGATCCCCATCCACCACACCACAAGAATATCCCCATGGCACACTGGCGACTCTTCTACCACTTCGTTTGGGCAACCAAGAACCGCGAGCCTCTCATCACGCCCGATATTGAGCAGATCATGTATGGCTACCTCTGCGGTAAAGCCGCTTATAAAGAGGCCACGGTTTATGCAGTCGGCGGCTATCAGGAGCACCTCCACGTTGTCGCCTCCGTGCACCCCAAAGTCGCACCCTCGGATTTTGTTCACCGCATCAAGGGCTCAACTTCTCACTACATCAACAAGCTCTTTCGTCCGAGCGGGCGTTTGCTCTACTTTCAAGGCGGCTACGGCGTCCATTCAATAAGCGGCAAGCAGCTTCGGGGAACCATCGACTACGTGCGCAATCAAAAACAACACCACGAGGAAAACGATGTGATTCCCCTCTTTGAGCGCTGGGACAGCGACAACGATCCACCCACCATTGCGCAACATCCACCCACGTAACAAACCCGGTTTACCGGGTTTCCGTTCAGCAAGCTGGTGGGCTTTAGCCGCCAGCGGACGCCACCAACCCTACAGCGCAATCTTCCGTCCCGATTCCGCACTCGCAATCGCCCCGTGCACCATGGCCAAGCTCTGGATATTGTCTGTACAGACCGTCTGCGGCGTGCGCCCCGTCGCCACCGCATCCAGAAAATCATAGATACACCCCGCGTGCCCCGTCTGCGCCAGCGGCTCCACCGGCGGCACCTCAACTGATTCCGTCTCGCGCAAAAAGCCCTCGTCAGCGTCGACTACCTCCGCCGCAAATTGTTCGCCCCCGTCCCACTTAACCGTACCCCGCGTGCCAATCGCGCGCCAGTCGCACTCCCACGTGGTGCGCAAGCCCTCGGCACACCAGCTGCCGCGGTAGGTGAAGACGATCCCGTTGCTCATCTCGAAAATTGCCACCGCCGACGCGTCCTGCCCGTACCAAGAATTTTGGGGATTCCATTCGTGGCAGTAGACGGAAACCGGATCGGCTCCGGTGAGGAAGCGGGCTTGGTCGAAGGTGTGGATCGCCATGTCAAGCACGAGCACGTGGGCCATCTCCTCGCGGAAGCCGCCAAAGTGCGCGCCGATGTAAAAGTCGGCGTTGAGCGTGGTCAACGGGCCAATCTGGCCACCCTGTAGAAACGCGCGCAGGCGGCGGATGCCGTCGAGATAGCGCCGATTTTGCATCACGGCGTACGTCTTCCCACTGGCCTGCGCCGCATCAACCATCTGCCGCGCCTTCTCCATCGAAACGGCCAGCGGCTTCTCGCCCAGCACGTGGCAGCCGTGCGACAGCGCCGTCAGCGTAATGGGCGTGTGCGCGGGCGGCACAGTGCAGTCGAAGAGCACATCGGGCCGGAGACGGTCGAGCATGGCGTCGAGATTGCTGCCCGTGGCGAGGTCGCCGAGGTCGAATTCGGCCTGGCGCGCTTCGATTTGCGCCGGGTCGAGATCGACGAGGCCGACGAGTTGGAGCGTCGGATGTTGGGTCAACGCAGCCAGCCAGGAGCGGCTGATGCCGCCGCAGCCGACGAGCACGCCGGTGAGGGAGGAAGAGGTGGGATTGGTCATGGAGTGTCTGAGTTGGTTGGTTTATGAGTGCAGCGCACGGCGCGCCCCGTAGGCTGGAGCGCTGCTCCGCCCCTCGCCGGGCGTGCACTTATGGTTTTAGGCAAAGTCGGTTGGGCGATGAGTGCAGCGCACGGCGTAAGCAATGGTTCGTACACCAGCTTGGTCGACGCCGTGCAATGCACTCGACGGGCTCGCTTCGTTTACTGCTCCACAAAAGCGACCAGCCAATCGACGAGCCGCTCGATATCGCGCAGATGGCCCATTTCAAAGGGGGTGTGGGTGTAGCGGGTGGGAAAGGCGACGAGGGCACTGGGCATGCCCGCACGCATAAAGGCCGCACCGTCGCTGCCAAACGAGCCAAAGACGGCGTGCTGGATGGCGATGTTTGCCCCGCAGGCAACCTCTTCCAGCCGCTTGGTCAGCGCGTGGTCGTAGTGGACGAGCGAATCCTTGTGCACGAGGGCGGGGCCTTGGCCCAGCTTCAGCGGCACGGCGTGATCGGGCACGCCCGGCACGTCGCCCGCCATGCCGACTTCCAGCGCGACCACGGCGTCGAAGCGCTCCTCCGGCCCCAGCGACGCCGCCAGCGCCGTCGCGCCCACCACGCCAATCTCCTCCTGCACGGTGCAGCCCAGCGTCAACTCGCAGTTCAGCTCCTCCGGCGAGACGCGCCGCAGCAGTTCCGTCAGCACGGCCACGGGCACGCGGTCGTCCAGCGCCTTGCCCACCACGATGTCACCCCACTGCTGGGTCTCCGCCTCCCAAACGATGCGCGTGCCGGGCGTCACGCCGCGCTTTAGCAGTTCGTCACGCGAGAGGCCGGTGTCCACCCACATGTCGTTCCAGGTAAGTTCGCTCGGTTCGGGCAGGGCAATGGTCGCTAGATGGCCCGTCACCGTGCTGATGACGCCGGGGATGGTGTCGTGCCGGGCCAGCACGCGGACGCGCTGGCCAATAGCAAAGGCGTCTCGGAAGCTGAGGGTGCGGCCCCAGCCCTGGCCGTTGGCAAGCCAGAGAAAGCCGTCCGGGTGGATTGCGCGCACGAGATAGCAAAGCTCATCCGCGTGTGCCACCAGCAGCGTCCGCTTACCCGACCCGCCCACGCGCGCCGTTAAATTCCCCAGCGCATCCCGCTTCACCGTTGCCCCGTGCGCTTGCCACAGCTCCGTCACCCGGTCGAGCACAATCTCTTCCTGCCCAACGGGACCAGATAACTCAGTCAATTCTTCAATAAGGGAAAACATATTTTTCATCTAAACACAAAAGACTGAAGATTAAAGATTGGGTAGGGTTCCCATTCTTTATTCATCATTCTTTATTCTTCAAATACAATCACCGATCGCAACGTCTCGCCTCTCTTCATCGCGTTAAACGCCTCTTCCGTCTCCTCCAGGCTGATTTTGCGACTGACGAGGCTATCCAGGTCGAGCTTGCCCTGTTGATACCAGTCGGCCAGAATGGGGAAGTCGCGGGCGGGGATGCAGTTGCCGTACCAGGAGACGGTCAGGCTGCCGCCGAGATCAAAAATCTGCTGAATGTCCATGTCCAGCCGCGGGCCGGGGCCGGGCACGCCGATCAGGACACACGTGCCCGCCAGGTCGCGGCAAAGCAGCGCCTGCTCCAGCGTCTGCGGAATACCCACGGCCTCAAACGAGTAGTTCACCCCGTGGCCGCCGGTGATTTCCTTGATCGCGGCCACCGGGTCGCCGTCGCTGGCGTTGACGGTATGCGTGGCGCCAAACTCTTTGGCCCACTCGAGTTTCTGCGGGTCGAGATCAACGGCGATGATCGTCGTTGCACCGGCAATTTTCGCGCCCTGGATCACGCTGTCGCCCACGCCGCCGCAGCCAAAGACGGCGACGCTGCTGCCTTCGCGCACCTTGGCCGAGTAGAGCGCCGCGCCCACGCCCGTCATCACGCCGCAGCCGATCAGCGACATCGGCTCGGCGGGCAGGCTGGCGTCGTAGGGCACGCACTGCCGCTCGTGGACGAGCGTGTAGTCGCAAAAGGTGCCGAGACCGAGCGCCGGGTTGAGCACGTCGCCGCTGCCGTCGCGCATTTTGTTTTCGGCCTTGCAGCTGTCGGCGCAGTAGTTGGGCTCGCCGCGCAGACAAAAGCGACACTCGCCACAGGGCGCGCGCCAGTTGAGCATCACGTGATCGCCCGGCGCCACGCGCGTGACCCGATCACCCACCTGCTCGACGACGCCCGCGCCTTCGTGGCCCAGCAGAAAGGGGAAGCCGTCCGTGCCATAGGTGCCGGTTTTGATGCCCAAATCGGTGTGGCAGACGCCCGACGCCAGGATGCGCACGACGACATCGTACGCACCGGGGTCGTCCAGCGCAAACTCTTCGATTTCAACGGGAGCATCGGGAATGCGGGCAATCGCGCCGCGCGCTTGGGTGGGCATGGGGAGGGTCTCCTTTGGAATGGATGAGAAGTTGATTGAGGCTATTTTAGCGCAAGGTAGCGGGTTGCGCCATTCCGCCCCGCTACGCCACTATAAATAATCGAGCAAACCAATTGCGCATCAGGATTGGCCAGCAGCGCGGGGATGTGCGCTTTCATGGCCCACCAGCCCGTGCCGATTCGGGCGATGCGTGCTTTAGGGATTATGGGTGATTGACGCGGATGAGGGAAGGTGAAGATTGGACAGGTCTCCCGTTCGCAACGAAAAGAGCAACCGGGCACCCAAAAGTCATGTGGGTAGTCTACTCAGCGGGGCGGGTTTGTGCAAGAAATTTGGGGGTCGCTGGTTGGGGCATGTGGTGGCAGCGAGGGGAAGCAGAGGAGGAACGTAGCGCTCACATGTCGAGCGGGCTGCGCACGCCGAGGGGGCCTTTATTCATCACGTGCGTATAGATCATTGTGGTCTTCACATCTTTGTGACCGAGTAACTCCTGCAGCGTGCGAATGTCGTAACCATTTTCCAGCAGGTGGGTGGCAAAGGAGTGGCGGAAGGTATGGGGGCTGACGCGTTTGGGTAGCTCAACCCGCTGCGCGGCGCGACGCACCGCCTTCTGCACGTTGCTTTCGTAGAAATGGTGACGGCGCACCATGCCGCTACGTGGGTCGGTGGATAGTTTGGTGGCGGGAAAAACGTACTGCCAAATCCACTCGCAGTCGGCGTTTGGGTATTTGCGCGCCAAGGCAAAGGGTAATTCGACGGAGCCATAGCCTTGCTGCAAGTCCCGCTCGTGCTGGCTTTTTATGTCGGCCAAATGTGCCTGTAGGGAAGGAATAATTCGCTGTGGCAGCATGGTCACTCGATCTTTTGCGCCTTTCCCATTGCGCACAACAATCTGAAATTGCTCAAAGTTTACATCCAGCACGCGTAGCCGCAGGCACTCCAGCAGGCGTAGACCACTACCGTACAGCAGTTTGACGATTAACGCATGGACGCCCGATAGCTCACCGATTATCAGTTGCGCCTCTTGGGGGGTCAGCACTGAGGGCAAGCGCTTAGGCTTTTTGGAGAATTCGATATTCTCCACGTAATCCATTGGCACATTGAGTACGTGTCGATAGAGGAAGAGCAGGGCACTCAACGCTTGATTCTGTGTCGAAGCCGCCACGTTTTGCTCGACAGCCAAATACGTCAGAAATTGCTCAATTTCTGGCTTGCCCATTTCTTCAGGGTGGCGCTTGTTGTGAAAGAGAACATAGCGCTTGACCCAGTGGACATAGCTCTTCTCTGTCCGATACGCATAGTGTTTGCGGCGAATGACATCGCGCACCTGATCCAAGAGACGTTTAGGCGGTTGTTCCGGCATCGTAGTTTTGTGGGATTTCTTGCCAAAAATCCGATTGACATAGGTATGATGGTGTGATAGAGTACAAAGTGTATAACGGCAATCAAAGGGTGGTATAGAGGTAAATGTAGTATCTTATCGGGACAATTGTCCCGATAACACGAATTTTGGGATGTTATCCGGACAGATTGGCGGATAAGATGCCGCAGGGGTGTGTTAGGTGGACAAAGTTCCATCTAATACAATGTTATGCCGACGACCGAACATCCGAAAGGAGAATCATGAGCAGAGTCTTCGTCAACATCGGGCTTAGCCTCGATGGCTACATGGCGCCGGAAGGAATGACCATGGACAAACCTGAGTACAAGAACTGGGGCGCCAAGTGGGGTGCGTTGATGGCCTGGATCCTCAATCAACAGTACTTCCGCGAGAAGCTTAAGTTCGGCCCCGGGGGAGAAACTGGTCCGGTCAACGACATGGTTCGCCACACCTTCGAGCGCACCGGTGCCAACATCATGGGTAAGCGTATGTTCGACCAAGGCGAAGTCAGTTGGCCAGAGGAGGCTCCGTTTCACACCCCGGTATACGTTCTTACCCACGAGAAACGAGACCCTTGGGTGCGCCCTGGCGGAACGACGTTTTTTTTCATAAATGAAGGGCCTGAGCGTGCGCTGGCGCTGGCCCGGGAGGCTGCAGAGAGTCGTGACGTTCGCATATCAGGAGGCGCAGATGCGATCCAGCAATATCTGAACCTTGGTGTTGTTGATGAGCTGGAGGTTGCCTTGGCACCCGTGTTCTTCGGCGGCGGGCGGCGACTCTTCGAAAACCTTAGTGAGCCCGGGCCGCAGTTTCGCATTGACAAGGTTCTTGATGGTTCAGACGCCACACACTTGCGATATGTGCGTCAGTGAAGGCGGCCTAACAAACGGTTGCAGCGGACGGTCCGCTGCGCGGCTCGCCGCTGAACCGGAGCGTTAGCCCCCCATTAATTGCTACAACCCAAATCTCCTGACCTGGGCATCCTCCGTCTGGGTTTTTGTTGTCGGTCCGCCCAACGCGCCA
This sequence comes from Caldilineaceae bacterium, assembly GCA_965213535.1. Lineage (GTDB taxonomy): Bacteria > Chloroflexota > Anaerolineae > Caldilineales > Caldilineaceae > JBCCFC01. The sequence goes on along the minus strand of OZ243888.1, from coordinate 998,366 downwards.
CAACAAGCGCTCCCCACTTTACGCAATCCACAATCCGCAGTACCATATCCCTCATGACCAACCCATCACCCCTGGGGAGAGCATGAGCACCAAACCAGATTCCATTTCCACGCGCGCCGTGCCGGGCTACGACTTCGAGCACGCCGGGCATCCAAATTGCCATGGAGAACAAAAATGAAAACACTGGTTCTCTGCGATGATTACTGGCACCCGGCCCGGGTTCCCCAAGCGGGGTTGAAGCCGTTGGATGGTGTCGACTTTACCTTTGACTGGATCGAGAACACCAGCAATTGGTCACCGGGGCAGCTGGCGGCGTACCCACTGGTGATCTTGACGAAGTCCGACAACGTCTCCGCCACCGATCAAACGGGCTGGATGACGGACGAGATTCAGGCGGCCTTTGTCGACCACGTGCGTCGAGGCGGGGGGCTGCTCGCGATCCATTCGGGCACAGCTGGCTACGAACAGATGGCTGTGCTGCGCAGCCTGTTGGGCGGGGTCTTTCTCCACCACCCCAAACAGTGCCCGGTCACGGTAGTGCCGCTTGCGGGCCATTCACTTACCACCGGCGGTGATCCGTTCACGCTGAAAGATGAACACTATTTCATGGCGCTGGATGATGCAGAGGCCGACGTCTTCGTGACCACCAAATCTGAGCATGGCGAGCAGCCTGCTGGCTGGACGCGGAGGGAGGGCGACGGGCGCGTGGCGGTGTTGACGCCCGGCCACAATGTGGAGGTCTGGCTGCATCCTTCCTACCAAGCGTTGCTGTTCAATGCAATGCGCTGGTGTGGCAAGCGAGACTAACTTCGAGCGATCCACGAAGAGCACAAAGTTACCCGTCCCTTCGTGTATCTTTGTGCCCTTCGTGGCTCATTATTTCTTTGTATCGGCTTTAAGCCCGCTTCCTCCCATCGCTTAACGGCAAATATCCCCGCTTTACGCAACAAGCAATAAGCAGTACCATATCCCCATCACCAACCCATCACCCTGAGGATAAAATGAGCACCCAACCTGATTCCATTCCCATGCGCGCCGTGCCGGGCTACTATTCGAGCACGCCGGGCATTCAGATCGCCATCCAGACGAGCGCCGACGCCAGCGACGAAGAGCTGCAATTTTTCCAGCAGCTCGGCGTCGAGTGGGCGATGGTCGGCATTCAGCAGCCGGAGCAGCACTCGCTCGATTATTACAAACGGCTGGTCAAGCGCTTTGGCGAGCGGGGGCTCAAGATTTATCGCATTACCAACCTGGGCGTCCACAACGTGCCGCAGATCACGCTCAACCTGCCCGGTCGCGATGCGAAGGTGGAGGAGTTTAAGCAGTTTATCCGCAACCTGGGCGCGGCGGGCATCTACTACAACACCTATGCGCACATGGCCAACGGCATCTGGAATTCCGGGCGGGCCGAAGGGCGCGGCGGCATGGACGCCAAGCGGCTCGACATCAAGGATGCGAAAGGGTACTGGGCGGGCGAAGTCTACGAAGGGCCGCTGACGCACGGTCGCGAGTACAGCGAGGAAGAGCTGTGGGACAACTTTGCCCACCTGATGCGCGAAATTGTGCCGGTGGCGGAGGAGGCGGGCGTCTTTATCGGCATCCACCCCGACGATCCGCCCGTCTACCCCATGGGCGGCATTCCGCGCTGTATCTTTGGCAATTTTGAGGGCTACAAAAAGGCCATGGAGGTTGCCGACAGCCCCAACATCGGTATCTGCCTCTGCGTGGGCTGCTGGCTGGAGGGCGGCGTGGCGGGCATGGGCAACAGCCCGGTCGACGCCATCAAGCACTTTGCCGCCCAGAATCAGCTCTTCAAGGTACACTTTCGCAACGTCACCAACCCCATGCCGGAGCCGTGGGTGGAAACGCTGATCGACAACGGCTACCAGGACATGTACGAGGTAATGAAGGCGCTGCGTGCGGTTGAATTCGACGGCTGCATCATCCCCGATCACATTCCCAACATGCTGGGTGGGCGGCGCGTGGGCATTGCCTATTCGATTGCCTACATGCGCGCGCTGGTGCAGGCGGCCAACAATGAATTTGGTGGGCCAGCGTAGCCGCACGCAACCCAGTTCGGGCGTCAAGAATTTGGACGCAGATTTACGCGGAGATACGCGGATCTCACCAATTGGGCAGAGGGTGTCCTCGCCAGATTACGTACCGTTCCGCGTAATTCCGCATACCTCCGCATCCAAAAATCCTCCAATTCAGCCACAGAACAATCGTAGAGACGAGCCACAGGTACGCACAAGATGTCCACGACCAAAGAGAGCGCCGCGTCGCTGCGGCAGATGAAGTCGACTACGCCCATCCCCATGCTCACGGCCTACACGACGCCCGTAGCGCAGAGCCTGGAGCAGGCGGGCATTCCCGTTATCCTCGTCGGCGACACGGTCGGCATGGTCGAAATGGGCTTCGACAGCACGCGCGACGTGACCATTGACCACATGCAGTATCACGTGGGGGCCGTGCGGCGCGGCGCACCTCACACGCACATCGTGGGCGATCTCCCCTACCGCAGCGATCGCGATCCCGATACGGCGCTGCACAACGCCAAGCTGCTGCTCGACGCCGGGGCCGACAGCATCAAGCTGGAAGGGCCTAAATACGACGTGATCCGCCATCTCGTCGCCAACGGCATCGACGTGGTTGGGCACACCGGGCTGACGCCGCAGACGGCCAAAAGTTTTAAGCAGGTGGGTCGCCAGGCGGAGGAGGCGGAGCGCGTCCTGCGCGAGGCGACTGAGATTGCCAAAGCCGGGGCCTTTCTGCTCGTGCTGGAGCACATTCCGGACGCCCTGGCGCAGAGCATCACGCGCAGCGTCGACATCCCGACCATTGGCATTGGCGCTGGCGCCGCCTGCGACGGGCAGGTGCTGGTGATCAACGATCTGGTGGGCCTGGGCAAGCAGTGGCCCCCCTTCTCGCGCCAGTATGCCTACTTGGGCCAGGCGATTGTCGAAGCGGCGGAGCGCTTTGTGCGCGAGGTGGAAACGGGCACATTTTTGAAGCCCGACAAACGTGGTCGCCCTGCCATAGACAGCAAGCAATCAAGTTAAACATACAAGTTAAACATACAGGTCGACTCACGCTTATGCTATAATTGAGTCGCAAAACAAGATGTGGAAAGAGCGAGGCTTGAGATATTACGAATTGGAGTTCGAGAATGGTGCTAACAGATATCACCCAAGAAATTAAGCGGCTGCCAAAAGTCGAAAAGTTACAGCTCATTGAAGCCATTTCGCAAATGCTCCTGGAGGAAGAAAGCTCAGCAAATCATTTTTCCAATGAGGCCATCTATCCTGTTTTTACTCCCAGCCATCAAGAAAAAGCAGCAGCGCAACTGCAACAGTTTTTAACTCAAGAGCGTTTATGAGCAGCCAGCAATTTCCGTATACAGCTCATCCCAATTTCCAGTGGACATTCCACTGGTCAGCGTTCAGCTTTCCCACAGCGCAACAACCGTCACCGTCCCCGCTGTTGTTGATTCTGGTGCAGCGCTAAGTGTGCTGCCGCATGACGTTGGTCTATCGTTGAACCTGGATTGGAACCATCAAGCATATCCGCTCGATTTAGGCGGCATCCTCGCCGATGCAAGAGCTTATGCAGTTTTGTTACAAGCGGAAATTGAACCTTTTACCCCTCTGCAACTTGCCTTTGCTTGGATAAACAAGCCCAGCACAGAGGTTCGTGTTCTCTTGGAACAGGTAAATTTCTTTCAAGAGTTTGACGTTCATTTTTATGGAAACAAAAAAGTCTTCGAGCTTTCTCTCAAAAGTGCTTAACTTCAGTTTTCTCCCAGTTCCGCACGCTTTACGCAATAAGCAATAAGCAATAAGCAATAAGCAATACCATACCCCATCTTCTACTCACCACCTCAACAGGAAACTCCCACCCATGAATATCGACGCCGTCTTTCGCTCCAGGCGGAGCAACGTAATGGCGACGCGCGGCATTGTCGCCACTAGCCAGCCGCTGGCCGCCGAGGCCGGGCTGCAGATTCTGCGCGACGGCGGCAACGCGGCGGACGCGGCCATCGCCACCGCCGCCGTGCTCAACGTCGTCGAGCCGACCTCGACCGGCATCGGCGGCGACTGCTTTGCGCTCTATTGGGACGCGCAGACAAAGGAGGTCACGGCGCTCAACGGCTCCGGTCGCGCGCCAGCTGGTGCATCGATTGACGACATGCGCGCGCTTGGCTACACAAAGATGCCAACCTTTACCGGTCACAGCGTCAGCGTGCCGGGGACGGTGGCGGGCTGGGCCGATTTGCTGGAGCAGCACGGATCGATGACGCTGGCGGAGGTGCTGCAAGCGGCGATTTGGACGGCGGAGCACGGGTATCCGGTCAGCGAAATCATCGCCACGGGCTGGCGCTCGCAGGAGCAAAAGCTGCGGCGCGACGCGGACTGGCCCAGCGGCGACCTCGACAACGGACCCGAACAGCCGAGCGGCCACGAGCTGCTGATCGACGGACGCGCGCCAAGGCCCGGCGAGATCATGCGCATCCCCACGCTGGGCGAAACCCTGCGCGGGATTGCCGAGGAAGGCGCTGATTACATCTACCGCGGCGACTTTGCCAGCAAGCTCAGCGAGCACGTGCAGCGCTACGGCGGCTGGATCACGCCGGACGATATGGCCGCGCACACCAGCGACTGGGACGAGCCGCTCACGGCGCAATTTCGCGACGTGACGCTCTACGAGTGCCCGCCCAACGGCCAGGGGCTGGCCGCCATCGTGGCCGTCAACCTCGCCAACGGCTTTGACCTCGCGGCGATGTCCGAGGCCGACCGGCTGCACACGCTGATCGAGTGCATGCGCATTGGCTTTGCCGACGCCCAGCAGTGGGTCGCCGATCCGCGCCACGTCGACCTGCCGCTGGATAAGTTGACCAGCCCCCGCTACGCCGACGCTCGCCGCCGCGACATCGACCCAACGCGGGCGGCACAGGACGTGCCCTACGGCAACCCGCTGGCGGGATCGGACACGGTTTATTTGAGCGTCGTCGACGGCGACGGCAACGCGTGCAGCTTTATCAACAGCCTCTACATGGGCACGGGCAGCGGGCTCGTCGTGCCGGGCACGGGCGTTTCGCTGCAAAATCGCGCCGCGCTCTTCTCGCTCGACCCCGCCCACCCCAACGCGCTCGCGCCGGGCAGGCGCCCCTACCACACCATCATCCCGGCCATGACAACGCGCCAGGTCGACGGCGAGACGGAGCTTCATGCTTCGTTTGGTGTAATGGGCGGCTACATGCAGCCGCAGGGCCACCTGCAGATGCTGGTCAATATGCTCGATTTGGCCATGTCTCCGCAGCAGGCGCTGGACGTGCCGCGCTGGCAGCTCGGCCACCCGGAGGGCGGCACGGGCGCGGGGCAACCCGGCGGCTTGATCTCGGTGGAGGCGGGCTGGTCATTTGAGACAATGGCCGAGCTGGCGCGGCGCGGCCATCGTCTCGTGCCCATCGACGGCTTTGGGCGCGTCGGCTTTGGTGGCGGCCAAATCATCACCCGCGACCCGACGACGGGCGTGCTGGTCGGCGGCAGCGATCCGCGCAAGGACGGCTGTGCGATTGGGTGGTAAAAGTCGCGGCGGCGAATCAATTTTGGACACGGATAACACGGATGGACACAGATTTCCAGAAACTATCGTTGACATAGTTCGACGAGGGCCAGCAGAAATCCGCGTGCGCAGCCCGTGTTCATCGGTGTCCCGTACTTTCGCATATCGACGACGCAAGGCTCGGCGTTGAGCTTTGCAGTGGCCCAATCGCGCCACACTTGTGCCTAAAATCGTCCCAAATTGTAAACCATCTGTCAACAAGTGTTGAAGGGCATGCTGCTATAATGGTCAGCCGACGCAGCAAACAAATGAGCATTCAACGGAGAATCTATGTCTACGGTGACAATTGAACCGAACACAAAATTGACTGACGCCGACCTCAACAACCAATTCGCCCCCTTTGCCGAAAAGATGCAGAGCGAAGGGCTGCCGCCGCTGATGGTCGACACCTTCAAGCATTACTACGCGCAGCTCGTCGAGGGCGAGACGGGCTTTATCACCTGCGACGAGGCGCTGGCAGTGGACGACTTACCCCGCGCCGATGACCTGGGAGAATATGAAGCCGCCGGGCGCGGGGCGCTGTCCAAAGCGGTGGTGTTAAAATTGAACGGCGGGCTGGGCACGTCGATGGGGATGCGCGGGCCCAAATCGCTGCTGCCGGTGAAGGACGGGCTGACCTTTCTCGACATCATCGTGCGCCAGGTGCAGCACCTGCGCCGGACGACGGGCGCGCGGCTGCCGCTGGTGCTGATGAACAGCTTTAACACGCGCAGCGAGACCGAGGCGGCGCTGGCCGAATACAGCGATTTCGCACAGGACGTACCGGTCGGCTTTGTGCAGCACAAAGAGCCAAAGGTTGACGAAGAGACAATGGGGCCGGTGGCGTGGCCGGACAATCCCGACCTCGAATGGTGTCCACCCGGCCACGGCGACATTTACGCCGCGCTGCAGACCAGCGGCCTGCTGGATCAGCTGCTGGCTGCCGGGTACGAGTACGTCTTTGTCAGCAATTCGGACAACCTCGGCGCAACGATGGACACGGCGATTCTCGGTTACTTTGCCCAGGAAAATCTGCCCTTTATGATGGAAGTCGCCAAGCGGACGCAGGCGGACCGCAAGGGTGGCCACCTGGCGCAAACGCCGGACGGGCAGCTAATTTTGCGCGAGGTGGCGCAGTGCCCGCCACATGAGATCGACCAATTTCAGGACGTGTCGACTTATCGCTTCTTCAACACCAACAACCTGTGGCTCAACCTGCACGCGCTGCGGCAGCTGCTGGACGAGCAGAGCGGCATCCTCGGCCTGCCGCTGATCCGCAACGAGAAGACGGTCGACCCCACGGATAAAACTTCGCCCAAAGTGTATCAGCTGGAGACGGCCATGGGGTCGGCGATTGGCGTCTTCGAGGGGGCGCAGGCCGTGGTCGTGCCGCGCAGCCGTTTTGTGCCGGTCAAGAAGAACAACGATTTGCTGCTGCTGCGCTCGGATGTCTACGCAGTCGCCGAAGACGCCACGCTGCACGTCAACCGCGCGCGCGGGGAATCCGCCCTGCCGCTCATCGATCTCGACGAGCGCTACTACAAGCTGATCGACGACCTGCGGCTGCGCTTCCCCAACGGCGCGCCGTCGCTGCTGCACTGCCAGTCGTTCACCGTCGAGGGGGACGTGCGCTTTGGCGGGGGCGTGGTCGTGGTCGGCGCGGTGGTGGTGCACAACGAGGGTGGCGAGCCGCTGTGGATCGAGGAGGGGAAGCAGCTGATGGGTGGGTAGCGAGCGTGGGTTTTGTCTACCGAGATGAAAAGGGGCGGGCCGTGGCTCGCCCCTTTTTGCTGTCCTACCTTCACCCCAACGTCGATCGCCACCGGTCGGACAGGCTTCATCCATCACTTGGCAAATAGTTGCCCACCAATTCTTCAAGCAGCTTCCACTAAACACGTTAGATGGTCAAGCTTCTTTGCGGTCCTGTATTTTTAATGCGGAGAGCGCGGAGCAGCCTCGGAGGGCCGCGGGGAGAAGCACCAAAGGAAATACGTAGGGCACGATGGGAACGAGATAATACTCATTCTGTTCTCCGGCTCCCCGGCCCCCGCGTTAAATTTCTTGCCACACCAAGCTACCTCACACCTGCTTAAACGAGCACCCGTCAGAAGTGTAAGGTAGCTAAACTTGGCAAAAACTTTTTACCAAAATTGGCGAGCGCGCAGTATCTTTAGCACCAGCGCTACGGCAACTTTTGCAGGCACTGGCGCACAGAATGGCCGAACGGTTCTTGTTTGCACAGATCCCTCCTATAAATAACAAAGGCTTTGAGACAAATGATGGAGGAAAAGCTTGCCAATCTGCGATATTCTGGCCCTGTTCGCCAACTGGGCGAGAAAACGGCGGACGCAGCGTCCAAATGTGTATGATATTTCCCAAAAATTTAAGCGCTGCAAGTTCCTTTGCCGTTTCAGACCGAATTCGGACCGTCGCTGGACATTTGTGAAATCGACGGCATACAGCGTTTAGTGCACAGATAACCGTTCTCTCTACGTTACATAACCGTAAAAAGGATGCGCTATTTCTCGACGATAAAAAGAGCAAGCAAGTACGCATCCCTTGTAGACTTGACGCTAGCGGCAACAGATTTTGCTCATCTTACGGACTCATTCATTGCGACGGCCCGATGCTTGCTTTACTTGTGCTCTCACCGTTGACTTTCTCTGGTGAACTGGCTTTTCTGCGCGGGGTTACCATCCTTCACGCGCTACAGCCACTGCCCCATACCGCTAGCGCTGCTGCAAGATTAATGTACGGAGTCAACCATGCTTACCCGTTCTTGGCAAGGGTTCAAGAACCCGTTCGGCGAGGAATCGTGCGAACACGAGTTAGAGGTTCTACAGGACCAATACCACCAGTTCTACTATGATCGCGGCCGCTTTAATCGCGAGGCGCTGCATCCCGGTACGTATCTGATTGTTGGACGGCGCGGGGCAGGCAAAACATCGCTTGCCAAATCCTTTGAGTTTCAATCTACGTTGCGCAACGCCCGCATCATCGACGTGGACGAGCCGGAAGTTTACGACGACGTTTTTAAGCAGGTCATCCTGCGGCAGGCCATCAACGCCGAGCTGCCCACGGCCTACGCCCCCTTTCTCAACGGCGACACGGGCGTCTCGATAGACGTGCCCATGTCCCGCATTGTAAAGCTGTGGGATTACCTGCTCTGGCTGCTGGTCTTTAGCGCCTATCGCTACGACGACCCGCAAATCGACGCCGCCTGCCGCAGCGCCTGCCCAGCCGCCGCCGCGGATTCGACGCCGCTCAGCTCGGCGCAGACCATTGCCAGCAGCCTACGCACGCTGCTCACCCGCGCCAACGCCAACGGCGAGGCACTGGCCGAACTAATCGAGGGTTGGTTGACAAGCGGCGAAGTACGCATCGCCCGCCAGCGCGTCTTGGAGATTGCCCGCCGCACGCCGGCCATCATCGCCATCGACACGATGGAGCGCTACGCGAAAAGCGACGCGCTGATGATGCAGATGACGGCGGCGCTGATTCAGAGCGCCAGCAATTTCAATATCGCCTGTGCGCCGCGCGGTCTGCACGTCAAAATCTTTATCGCCGAAGAGATTTTCCCGCACATCAAGGAATCTGCGATCTCCAATACGACCAAATTTATTCGCCACCCGATCCATCTCCACTGGCGACCCAAAGACCTGATCCACCTGATCTGCTGGCGCTTCTACCGTTATCTAAATTTCTACCGCGAGGTGGCGGGCGCGCTGCCCACGTTGCCCAGCGAGGTCAACTGGAGCGACTTTGGCGACGTGCTCAACAAGCTGTGGTATCCCTTTTTTGGCCGCGAAATTTATAATAAAACCAGCGGCGTGCGCGAGCACAGCTTCCCCTACATCCTGCGCCACACGCAGATGCGACCGCGCCAGCTCGTGGTGCTCTGCAACGAAATCGCGCGCCGCGCCAAGCAGGAAGCGCTCTTCCCCTGCTTCAAAGAGCTGCCAATAGCAGACGTGCTCGCCCAAAGCCTGCGCGACCTCTCGGACGAGGTGCTCAACTCTTACGCGCGCATCTATCCCAAGGTGGCAGAAATCGTGGATGCGCTGCGCACCTCGCCCATGATATTTTCCGGCAGCTACCTGGATCGCATTGCGCCGACGACGGCCTTTGCCTGGCCCAGCGGCGAATACTCGCCCGCCAACTTCCGGCGGCTCGTCGCCGAGCTGGGCATCGTCGGCCGCGTGCGTCAGCTGGATGCGGCGAGCGGCATCGTCGCCGCCGATTTCGAGTACGCACTCAAGGACAGGCTGCCCCTGCGCAGCACCGACACCTGCGTTATCCACCCCATGTTCTACACGAAATTACAAACGATCATCGACCGCCCGCTCGTTGTCTACCCTTTCCCCGATCACCCCGATTTTGAGGCCATCCAGGGGCGCTGGGAGTAAGCCACCAAGCTGGGGCGACACAGCAAGGCGTGAGCACACGAGTGCTCACGCCAATGCTTCTAGGATACACAACCGTTTCAGCACCGCAATCCTTGCCGCCCCCCTGCTGGGCCTACGATTGGGTATACGATCGCTCCAGCAGCTGCACAACGTGCAGCACCTCGATCGCCAGCCCCGCTTCCCGTGCTCCCGCCAACATCTGCAGGTGACAACCCGTATTCGTGACGGCAACAATCTGCGCGCCCGTCTGCGAGACGTCGGCCAGCTTGGCGCTCAAAATCTCCCCAGCAATTTGAGGTTGCATAAGGTTGTAAACGCCAGCGCTGCCGCAGCACTGATCCGGCTGCGCCAGCTCGACGAGCGTTGCACCGGGGATGGCCTGGAGGAGCAGCCGCGGCTGGCTGGCGACGCGCTGGGCGTGGCGCAGGTGGCACGAATCGAGATAGGTGATGCGGGCCTCCACCTTGCCAGCGGGCGGCACGTGCAGATTCTCGGCGAGAAATTCGGTGATGTCGCGCACCTTGCTGGCAAAATCCGCGGCGCGTTCGGCATAGGCGGCATCATCGCGCAGGAGGTGGCCGTACTCTTTGAGCGTCGCGCCGCAGCCGCCCGCATTGTTGATGATGGCGTCGCAGTCGACGCCGTCTGGAGTTTGTGCAAAAGCGTCGATGTTGCGGCGGGCCAAGTCGCGCGAGATGTCGTCTTCGCCAATGTGCAGCCCCGCTGCGCCGCAGCAGGTTTGCGCGCGTGGAAAATGCACGTCAAAGCCGTTGCGCTGGAGCACGCGCACCGTCGCCGCGTTGACTTCGCCCAGGAACGCATCCTGTACGCAGCCGTACAAAAAGGCGACCGCGCCGCGCCGTTCGCCGATGGCGCGTGCCGGTTCGCGATAGTTTGCAAAGTTCGTTTGGAGCGGCGGCACAATCGCTTCGGCGTTGCGCAACCCAACTGGCAAGAAGGTCAACCGGCGCAGAATTTGAGAGCCGCCCAGGGCCTGGTAGAGCCGGGTGAGGCGGGCCAGCCCGCGCAGTCGCGCCCGGTGGGGCAGCAGGTGACGCAGCGTAAGGGTGCGCAACGTCTTCTCGACGCGTCCCATCTCACCCGTCTCACGGCGCTGCTCGGCGATGGCGGCGCGCGTCGTCTCGAAGAGGTGGCCGTACTGGACGCCGGAGGGGCAGGCCGTTTCGCAGGCACGGCAGCCGAGGCAGCGGTCAATGTGCGTCTCGAAGCCGCTGTTGGTGAGGTCGATGCGCTCCTGCGAGGCGGCGCGCATCAGCGCAATGCGCCCGCGCGGCCCGTCCATCTCGGTGTGAAAGACATTGTAGGTCGGGCAGGTGGTGAGGCAGAGGCCGCAGTGGATGCAGCCGTCCAGCAGCGCCTGGAATTCGGGCGTTTGGAGTTGGGCGAGAGGTACGGTTTTATTCATGGCTGAATTGTAACGCAGAAGGAGGTCAAATTCAATGCGGAAGTGTGAGCGACGCGGCGAGAGGGAGACGCGGCGACGCGTCCCTGCGTCGCCACGTCTCCGCGTCAAATTCTTTTTATTCTCCTACAGTTGTGCTACGATTCTGTTTAGTCAACCCAAAGGAGAATCTTCATGGACTGCCCCAACTGTGGCGCGACCAACCCACCCGACCGCGATTTTTGCTGGCGCTGCAACGCCGAACTACCCAAGCCCAAAGAAAAAAAGACGCGCAACCGCCGCGTGATTGCTGGCCTGCCGCTGTGGATGTGGGTGGCGCTGGCCGTGGTCTTCCTCTCGATGACGCTGGGCCAGTGCATGTTCTTGCCGCAGGTTCCCGTCTAACGCTGCGCCTCATCACCGCTCACAAAGGAATGCAATGAAGCTCAAACTATCCAGCAGATTGCTGTTTAGCCTGATTTTGTTCGGCGTGCTCTTGCTTGCGCGCACATCGCACACCGCGGCCCAGCAGGCCACGCTACCCAACGGCACGCTGCCGCCCGAACGCGCCACCCTCGCCGCGGAGCGCGACAACACGCTCTACGAAGACGACGAAGGCACGCTCAGCAACGGCGCTGGCCCCTACCTCTTTGCGGGCCAAACGCAAAACGCCGGCACGCGCCGCGCCGTGCTCGCCTTTGACGTAAGCTCGCTGCCCGAAGGGGCGCTGATCACCGGCGTCACGCTGCGGCTGCACGTCTCGAAAATTCCGCCGGCACAGGGCGCGTACGACTTTGCGCTGCATCGATTGAGCGCCGATTGGGGCGAGGGCGCTTCCAACGCGGGCGGCGCGGGTGGGCAGGGCGCGCTGGCCCAAAGCGGCGACGCCACGTGGATTCACCGCTTTTACGAGGAGGACGCCGCGAGCGCGCTGCGGTGGGCCACGCCCGGCGGCGATTTTGCTGCCGCACCCAGCGCCGCGGCAAGCGTCGGCGGCGTGGGCGACGTCGAATGGTCGAGCGCGGGGATGGTGGCGGACGTGCAGGCGTGGGTGGACGATCCGAGCGTCAACTTTGGCTGGGTGCTGATTGGCAACGAAGAGGAACCCCAGAGCGCCAAACGCTTTGATTCGCGCGAGAACCCCAACGAAGCGGTGCGCCCCGTGCTCGTGGTCGATTATGTTGCCCCGGGTGTAAAATTGTTTCTCCCTCTCGTGGAAAAATCGTCAGATTAAATTGGAGAACGCAATCAACGAAGGACGCGAAGGGAAGAGGGCCAACCAATCTGCCTTCGTGCCCTTCGTTGATACTTGGTAAGTTGGCCCTCACCCCCAGCCCCTCTCCCATGATGGGAGAGGGGGCAGAAGGGTGGGATGGGGGCACTATCAACCCATCTGCCTTCGTGCTCTTTATGCCCTCCGTGCTGTTCATGCCCTCTGCACCCTTCATTGATAATTTTCCTGATCGCTGACAAACCAGCGCCCAATTCCACAAACCACGTCACCTAACCCAATCTTCATTATTCATTCTTTTTTCCTCCCTCCCATGCCCGACCGCTTCCTCCTCACCCCTTTCTTCCTCGACGACCGGCTGCCCCGGCTCGACGCGCTGGCGGACGACGGCTGGCAGCACAACACGCCCGACCTGCTGCCGATGACCCGGCCGGATGATCCCCAGCAGCGCACGCGGCAGCGGCGCCTGTCGCTGATCCACGCGGGATTGGCGCACGCCGTGGCGGAAACGGTGAGCGCGGGGGCGCGGCCGGTGAGCGTGGCGGGCGACTGCTGCGCGACGCTGGGCATGGTGGCGGGACTGCAGCAAGCGGGCGTCGAGCCGACGCTGCTCTGGCTCGATGCGCACGGCGACTTCAACACCTGGGCAACCTCGCCCAGCGATTTCCTGGGCGGGATGCCGCTGGCGATGCTCGTCGGCCTGGGTGACCAAACGATGGTGGAGGCGCTGTCGCTGTCGCCGCTGTCGGCGGAGCGCGTGCTGCTCACCGACGCGCGCGACCTCGATCCCGGCGAGCGGGACTTGGTCGAGCAGAGTGGCGTGCAGCACGTGCCCAGCCTGGGCGACTTGCTCACGGGCGAGCTGTTCGCGTCGCTGACGAATGGGCCGCTTTACGTGCACTTTGACGTGGACATCCTGCATTTGGACGACGTGCCCGCGGTGAGCTACCCGGCAGCGGGCGGCCCGCGAGCGGGCGAGGTCAAGCAGCTTTTCGAGCGCCTTGCCCAGGAGACGAATGTGGCTGCCGTCTCCCTTTCGACCTGGAATCCCGATCTACCCGACGCCAACCGCAGCCGCGAAACGGTGATGTCGCTGCTGGCAGTGCTGCTGGGGTAGAACGCGGATCGGGCGGATTGGGCTAATTTTCGCGAACCGTTTCTTTAAGTCCACTCAACCCACTCAATCGGCGTTTCATTCTTCTCCATCGGCAATTCAAATCCGCTTGACAACTAACTCACTTGCTGTCACAATACCCCCATCCTCAATTTTACGCAGGCCGCGCAATACTCAACCTCTACCGCGCGCTTGCCATACAAAGGAGCCTTTCTATGAAATCCAAGTTGTTTGTTACCCTGCTGGCGCTTACCCTGATGTTGGGGGTGGTGGCGGCCTGTGTTGCGCCGGAGGCAAGCGAGCCCGCCGCCGACGCGGAGACCGCCGCCGATGCGGAAGCCGAACCCGCCGCCGACAGCGGTGATGCCGCGGCCTACGCGCCGACCGAAGTCCGCGCCGAAAGCTGCGACTACGGCGGCAAGATCGAATCCATCGTCGCCGTCGACGATCTGACGGTGGAGTTTAGCCTCTGCGGCCCCGATCCCGCCTTTTTGGCCAAGATTGCCTTTATCCCCTTTGGCATTCAGCCCGCTGAATGGCTGGCCGAAACCGGCGGCACGGGCGAGCTGCTCGAACAGCCCATCGGCACGGGGCCTTACATGGTCGACAGCTGGGACCGCGGCAGCCAAATTACCTACAGCCGCTTCGACGACTACTGGGGCGATCCCGCGCCAGCCGCAACGGCCGTTCTGCGCTGGAACCAGGAGGGCGCGGCGCGTCTGCTTGAGCTGCAATCCGGCACGGTCGACGTGATTACCGCCGTGAGCCCTGATGATTTCGAGACGGTGGAGAACGATGACGACCTGCAGCTGCTCCCCGGCGATGGCCCCAACGTGCTTTACCTGGCGATGACCAATACCTTTGAGCCATTCGACAATGAGATGGTGCGCCAGGCGATTGCCATGGGCATCGACCGTCAGCGCATTGTGGACAACTTCTATCCCGAAGGCTCCACTGTGGCGGATTACTTCACCCCCTGCTCGATTCCCGGCGGCTGCGAGGGCGAAGCGTGGTACGAATTTGACCCCGAAGGCGCGCGCGAGCTGCTGGCCGAAGCGGGCTACCCCGATGGCTTCGAGACGAGCATCTACTACCGCGACGTCTTCCGCACCTATCTGCCGGAGCCGGGCTTGGTAGCCGTGGAATTCCAGGACCAGCTGCGCGAAAATCTGGGCATTGAGGCCGAGGTTAGCCCGATGGAGTCCGGCGAGTTTATTGCCGAATCGACGGACGGCAACTTGGACGGCCTCTACCTGCTCGGCTGGGGCGCGGATTACCCGCACGTGACCAACTTCCTGGACTTCCACTTTGGCGCGGGCAACCCGCAGTTTGGCGAACCCTTCCCCGCCATTTATGAGCCGCTGCAGGAAGCCTCCTCCATCGCCGACCCCGCTACGGCAGCCCCGATCTACGAGGAAGCCAACAACGCGATCCGCGAGCTGGTACCGATGGTGCCGATTGCCCACGGCGCGTCGGCCAACGCTGCGCTTGAAGATGTAACCGGTGCATACAACCCGCCCTTTGGCGCGACCAAGTTCGTCAAGCTGACGCCGGGCGATCGCGATGTGCTCGTCTTTATGCAGAATAACGAGCCGATCAGCCTCTACTGTGCAGACGAGACGGACGGCGAGTCGCTCTTTCCCTGTACGCAGGTGCTGGAGCCGCTGCTGACCTATGCCGACGATTCCGGTGAGACGCTGCCCGCGCTGGCGACGGAGTGCAGCGGCAACGAAGACGGCACGGTGTGGACGTGCAACCTGCGCGAGGGCGTCACCTTCCACGATGGCTCCGAGTTTGATGCGACAGACGTAGTCGCCTCGTGGGCAGTTGGCATCGATGCCGCAAACCCCTACCACGTCGGCAACACCGGCGGCTTCGATTACTTCAGCTACCTCTGGGACGGCCTAATCAACGCCCCGGCGAGCGAGTAAACAGATGACGCGGTGATGAGGCGACGCGGTGACGCGGGGAATGGCAAGACAGAATTGTCTTAGAATTCCCCACGTCCCTCCGTCACTCACTCACCGCGTCTATTCGTTCCTCCACTATCGGGCCACCCCTTCCCCCAATCTCCATGTCCCAATACATCCTCCGCCGCGTCCTCTACACCATCCCCGTTCTCTTCGCCATCCTCGTGGTAACCTTTACCCTGGCGCGGCTCATCCCCGGCGACCCCTGCACGGCCATGCTCGGCGAAAAGGCGACGCAGGAGTCGTGTGCGGCCTTTAACCAGCGCTTCGGGCTGGATGAACCCCTGCCGCAGCAGTTTCTACTTTATCTTGGCAACATTCTGCGCGGCGATCTGGGCGACTCGATTCGCTTTGGGCGACCGATTGTGCTGATGCTGGCCGAGCGCATGCCCGTCACCATCGAACTGGGCGTCTCCGCGCTCATCCTGGCCGTGCTCGTCGGCATTCCCGCCGGGCTGGTTTCGGCGCTGCGCCGCAACTCCGCCGTAGATGTCACGACCATGGTGGGGGCCAACATCGGCGTCTCCGTGCCCGTCTTCGTGCTCGGCCTGTTGCTGATCTACTTCTTCGCCGTCGTCCTGCGCGACACGCCGCTGGCGCTGCCGCCGTCTGGTCGGCTCTCGGCGGGCGTCTCGGCCACGCCCTTTTACGAAGCGTGGGGCTGGGAAGTCGAGCGGGGCACGGGCGGCTTCTACATCGCCGACTTCTTCGCCAATCTCCTGCTCCTCAACTCGATTCTCACCTTTGATTGGGAAGTCCTGGGCGACGCGATCAAGCACCTGCTGCTGCCCGCCCTGGCGCTCAGCACCATCCCGCTCTCGATCATCGCGCGCATCACCCGCTCCTCCATGCTCGAAGTGCTGGGCCAGGACTACATCCGCACCGCCCGCGCCAAGGGCATCCGCCGGGGATCGATCATCACGCGCCACGCCCTGCGCAGCGCCCTGCTGCCCGTGGTGACCATCGTTGGCTTGCAGGCGGGCGCGATCCTCGGCGGCGCGGTGCTGACCGAGACGATCTTCGGCCTCTCCGGCGTCGGTCGCAGCCTCTTCGAGGCCATCACCTCGCGCGACTTTCCGGTGATCCAGGGCTTTACGATTGTGATTGCCTTTATCTACGTGCTCGCCAATCTGCTGGTCGATTTGAGCTACGCGTACTTGGATCCGCGGGTGCGGCTGGAGTGAATGAGATTTCGCGGACGTGTGGTAAAATTTGCGTGTTGGTAAATTTCTACAAGGAGAACAATCGTGGCAAGCGTCCAGAGGCAGATTATACGAGACACAGCGGGTACGCCTATTGGCGTTCTTCTACCAATGGAAGAATACGCGCTCGTAGAAGATGTTTTAGAAAAGAAAGCTAGTTCAAACTCTTTGCAGACAGACGCAGAAAAAGTTGAAATGATGCGACGCGCTGCCGAAGACCCGATGTTTTTAGCGGATTTAGAAGAGACGATGCACGCTTTTCGCCATGTTGATGCAGAATGGTGGGAACGATTGGAATGAAGTATCAATGGTATGTGTTTCTTGCCTCACTTGATCCAGTAAGGGGATCTGAACAAGCCGGACACCGTCCTGTGTTAGTTGTCAGCCGCGAAGACGTCAATAGTTTACTAAACGTCATTAATGTTGTGCCCCTCACCTCGCACAAATCTTCATCACGCGTAATCTACCCAAACGAGGTGTTTCTGCCACAGGGAACAGCTAATATCCCTACTGATTCTATTGCACTCTGCTATCAGATTCGCACGCTGGACAAGACACGGCTGGGTCGAAATTTTGGGAAGTTGGAAGATGAGATTTACAAAAAGCTATCCTGACTGCCATCAAATTCCAGCTTCAAATGCAGTAAAGTTTTCATACACTCTCTAAGCTTTTACTCACGTATCGCGTATCACGCACTATCCTCCCATGTCCCTCGATACCCGTCTCGAAAGCGAATCCTCCCAGCCAGCTCTCAATCAGGGTGAAGCGCGCGCCGGCTTTGAAGCGCGACCCTCGCACGTCGAACAGGCCGACCGTGAAGCGCTCGACCTCTCGCGGCGCAAGGTGCGCGTGCCTTGGCGCAACAACGTGCGGCGGCTCTTTCGCCAGCGCTCGGCCGTCATGGGCATGGTGCTGCTGAGCGTTATCGTGCTGGCGGCCGTCGCCGCGCCGCTGCTCACGACCTACGGCCCCACCGACGTGCTGATCGGCGCGCCGGGCCACGAGGAGGTGGGCCGCCGCGAAGCGCCGTGCATCCATGCGCTCGGCTGCGACGAATCGCTGCCGCAGCACATTATGGGCGTGGACGGCAACGTGCGCGACGTTTTCAGCCGCGTGCTCTTTGCGGCGCGAATTTCGCTGCGCGTGGGAATTGTCGTGGTGGGCGTGGCGGCGCTGGTGGGGACGCTGCTGGGCGCGATCTCCGGCTATGCGGGCGGCTGGCTGGACAACGTGGTGATGCGCGGGATGGACGTGCTGCTGGCCTTTCCCTCGCTGCTGCTGGCGATTGCAATCACCTTTGTGCTGGGGCCGGGGCTGCTCAACGCCATGCTGGCGATTGCGATTGTAAGCATCCCCGCCTACGCCCGCGTCGTGCGCTCGACGGTGCTGAGCGCGCGTGAAAATGATTACGTCCAGGCCTCGCGCGCCACCGGCTCGACCCACGCGCGCATTCTCTTCCAGCAAATTTTACCCAACGTGATCGCCCCGCTGATCGTGCTGGGGACGCTGGGCGTGGGTGCGGCGATTATCGACGCGGCGGCGCTCTCCTTCCTCGGCCTCGGCGCACAGCCGCCCGAGCCCGAATGGGGCGCCATGCTCGGCAGCGAGCGCAACCAGCTTTTTAGCGCCCCCCACCTGGTGATTTTCCCCGGCATCGCCATTACGCTGACGGTGCTGGCGTTTAACCTGCTGGGCGATGGGCTGCGGGACGTGCTGGATCCGCGGCTGAGCGGGTCGGATTAGAGGAGTGTGCACGCCCACGTGCGCACGGCGCACGCGAGTATAGACAGTCGTGCTGGGTCGACCCGGCACGAGGCGTGCCTACTCCTCGCAGAAGCCAATCCTTTTCATCATTCTGTATCACCCGCGCAACCTTACCCAAACAGCTCCACGCCGCGCATCTCCATCGGCTGGCCCATCAGCCACAGCGACCCCATAAGCATCACCACAAAGACGAGCAGCCAGACGGCGAGGGCCGTCGTGCCCCGCCGCCGGAAGAGGCGCAGCGAGGTGCGCTGGGCCAGCACGGCGCTCGCCAGAAAGCCGCCCACGAGCGCCGCGACTTCGACAAAGCCCAGCCACGGTGAATCCAGCGGCACGCCGACCAGCGCGTAGTTGGCGTCGATGCCAAAAAACTCCTGGAAGGCGGGCACGATCGTCCACATGCCGGTGAGGAAGTGAAAGAGATAGTGCGCCGTCCAGATGCCGAGGCCGAGCGGCACAAAGGCGGGCGCGTAAGCGGCGACAATCTCCCTCAGCGACAGCTTCACACCGCCGCCCGCCATCTGCTGCGTGAGCCACCCGGCTCCCAGCGCAACGCCTGCCGGCAGCAGCAGATTCCCCACGCCAAAAATCAGCAGCAAGACCAGGCCCTCGACAGCGTCCACCGAAAGGCCCAGCGCCAGCAGCGGGCGCAGCGGCTCGGCCAGCGCCTCAATCAGCCGATAAACTGGCGGAATCATGCCAAAGGCGTTGGTGATACCCATAAAGGCCAGCACAATCACCAGCAGCGACAAATCCCAGCGCTTGCGCCACGCGTCTGGATTCGCCAGTTCGCGGCCCGGCGTGCGCACAAAGAGGCCGATGTTGTCGTGGGGGCAGGCGCGGGCGCAGTCCAGGCAGAAGACGCAGTCCAGGTTGGACTGGAGCTGCGGCGGGAAGAGCAGCGTGCCGCAGCCGAGCGTGCCGCGCGCGTTGTGCTCGTGCGACGCCGTTGGCCGGCCCGCCGCATCGGTGGCGTCGATCAGCGTGATGGGCTGCCGGCTGTAAGAGCCGTGGAGACATTCTTTGCCAACGCAGCTCGTGCAGACGTCGCGGTTGTGGACACCGATTTGGGTGGGCGAGGCGGTGGCGTAGACGAAGTTGAAGGTTCCCAGCGGGCAGACGTACTTGCAAAAGGCGCTCTCGGCAAAGATCAGCTCCAGCGTAAACGAGGCCGCAAAGTAGGCGACAATCACCCAGGCGGTGAGCCAAGGGCTGGCCCAGAGATCGAGCCATTCGTAGAGAAAGAAAATGGCAAAGAGCGCGCCAGTCGCGAGCCACTTGTTGCGCAACGCCTGCGGCCAGCGGCGACCCGTCCCCGCCCAGCGCTTGGCAAGCGTGCGCGGCAGCGTAAAGGGGCAGGCCATGCAGAAGAGATTGCCCGCCAGCAGCAGCGCCAGCACGACCAGCCCGCGATAGTGCACCCACGCGCCAATCGTCGCCGTGTTGCGCGAGGCCAGCTGGCTGCCCCACAGCCCGTCGATGATCAGCAGTAGGGCGATTGCCGCCAGCGGCAGCTGCAGCGTCAACCGCCCCCAGCGCCAGCGCAGGAGCCGACCGAGCACGGGCAGGCGCAGGATATCGAGCCGGGAGGTGTGGTTGGTGGTTTGGTTGAGCATGGCAATCTCGTGGTGCGTGGTGCGTGGTGCGTGGTGCGTGGTACGTGGTACGTGGTACGTGGTGCGTGGTGCGTGGTGCGTGGTGCGTGAACTGGTATGTCTGGCTCGGTTCGCTGTAAATAACCCATCGGGTCGAGTTGCAGTTCACGCATTACGCACCACGCACGACTTCGCTCAGTTCCCCATCTCCATCGGCCCGTCGACGGTCAGCTCAAAGGTCTCCTCTGCCGTCTCACCCTCTTCCGTCTCCACCTCGACCGTCACCACCCAGTCGCCGCCCATCGTCCACTCGAAGGGGACGGTGTAAACGCCGTCGCCGCTCTCGCCGACTTCGCCAAATTCGGGCTGCATCCCCGCGTGCGTCATGTCGCCGCGCACGTTGACTGTCGCGTCCGGGGCGGGCTCGCCGCTGGCGTCGGTGAGGGTGACGAGCAGCGTCGTCTCGCCGACGGCGGCTGGTTCGGGATAATCGAGGGCGATGGTTAAATCGCTGCCGGTCGATGGATCGTCGTTGCTTGCCGCACAGCCAGCTAGCCAGGTTGCGGCGGTGATGAGGGCAATGATCAGGGTGAGCTTTGCTGTTTGGATCACGTTGGTTTTTTGCTCTATCCGTTACTCGATCGCTTCTTTGTTTGGCTCTTCAACCGGCTCATCCGGCCACTCCAGCTGGCGACTTTGATACCAGCTGGCAAAGAGCACGCCCAGCGCGACCAGCGGAATCGCCAGCAGCGCGACTTCGTCCCAGATGCCAAAGATGCCGTGGGCAAAATAGGGGGGAATGTTCACGTTAGCTATTCACTGCTTCCTCTCGCCGCGGCTCCATCAGGCGCACGCCGCGAGCCGCAAAGAGCGCAATGGCCCCCACCGCCAGCCCAATCGGCACGGCGATGCTGCCGATGACGAAAAGCAGCGGCGGCTCCGGGCTGCGCGGCCAAATCCACGTCGTAAATTCGCCGCGGTAAAGGCCGCCGCTATCGGCAATTTGGATTTCGACGAGCCAGCGCTCGGATTCATCAAAGGGCAGCGCTCCGATGAAGTACTCGCCGTTCTCGTAGGGAGCCTCAAACGTCTGCGCGATTGGCTCCGCCGCGGCGCTCGCGCTATCGGCAGAGGCTGCGTCGGCCTCGCCGGCATCGGCCAGCGACGCCTCGTCCTCGTCGCCGGTGGGCGTGAGCGCGACCGACACGTCGAGCTGATCGGTGGGCAGACCCTGCGGCGAGGTCACGTCGAGGCGGAAGAAGCCGCTGTCCACAAAGCGCTCTCCCTCGACGGTCACGTAGTAGGGGCCGACGGGCAAGCGATTGGCGATCTTCTCCTCGGTGGAGGAGACGCGGTTGAGCAGATCGTTGACGCTGGGAATGCCTTGGGCGGCAACGGGCTGGGGCGTTGCCCACAGCAGAGCAATCAGCAGCAGGGTGGTTGCCAGGGCGCCGGTCAAAATTTTGATGGGTGACATAATCATCGCTCCTGTGCGCCAAGCACGCGCAGTTCATCCGTGCTCGTCACCGCTTCTGGGGCTGGGTTTGGCGCTCCATTCATGGTGGCAAAAAAGGCCAGCCCAAAGCCAAAGAGACCGGACTGCACAATTGCGCCGGACCAAATGTAGTTGGAGAACCAGATGCCGCCACCGATGCCCGTTGCGGCGTAGAAGCCGTAAAACATCGCCCAGATTGCCATCGGCGCGAAGAGGCCAAAGAGTCGGAAGCGCAGCGGGCTGGCGAGCGTCGGCTGGGTGAGGCGGTAGACGAGCTCGACGCCAACGCCGGCCAGCGCCGTCACGGCAATCGCGGCGGGGTAGATGGAGATGATGGAAAGCAGCAGCCCGTAAACGGCAAAGAGCAGCGTGATTCCACCCAGCGGCAGCCGCACGCGCGAGACAAACCAGAGCAGCACGCCCATAATTACAAGCGTCTGGATAAAGATGCCGCTCAACTCCAGCTGGAAGGCCGTGCCCGCTGAAGAAAAGCGTTCCGCTTGCACAGCCAGCGACATGTCGGAGAGGGGCGTAAAGGCCAGCAGCGCAAAGGTCAGCGGGCTGAGCAGCGCCAGCGCGGCGACCACGATGGTCAACATTTCGCGCGTCGACAGCAGTTCGCCGGGCGTGTGGCGGGCCAAGATGGCGCGGGCCGGCCCCAGCCCCACGAGGAAGAGCGCCAGAAAGAGGGCGTTGTGGGTGGGGCTAAGAATGGCTTCCAGCCCCGTCTCGAAGCCCAGCAGAGCGTGGCCCGCCAGATCGAACACGCCGGAAACGCCAAAGAAGAGCACGCCGAAAAACGAGAGCCCATAGCCCACCGGCAGCGCGCTGGCCCAGCGGTAGCCCGCCCGCAGATTTTGCGTATGCACGTAGAGCAGCATCCCGCCAATCACCGCCATCGACGTGTAGAAAAGAAAGTGATAGGCGCTCAGCACCGACTGATCCGGGCCAAAGGCGTTGTGCGACCAGACGTCGATAAAGATGCCGATCACCACCAAGAGCGAGAGAAAGGCGTAGAGCGCATCAAAGGCAAGGGTGCTCGTGGGGCTGCCCATGCGCACCGTCTTGGCCGCTGGGCGGCGCAGTTCCAGGAGGGTAGCTAAATCTCCAACCATTGTGTTACTCCCTAATTTAGAAATCGAAACAAGTGTAAACGCGACAGGGATTTGCTGTCATCTACAGTACGTCGCGCTCTCGATTTTTGTTGCAGACGATAAGACTACGCGGAGGTTGTGCTCGCGGAGTTGCCGATCTGTCCCACGCGGGACGCTCGCCGTGCGAGCACCGCTACCCCCGTCTCCGCCTCTACGTAATCCAGCCCCAATCGACTCGCCGCCTCGCGCGCGCGGGCGGATTCGCTGTGGTTGGGCAACTGCTGGAGATACATCAAGTGGGTATAATTGCCAAAGTAGAGGTCGCGCAAGTCGGGGTGGCGATCCAGGCCGAGGCCGCGCCAGACGAGCGCGTCGAAGTGGCGCGCGAGGAAGTCGGTGAGGTAGAAGGTGCCGGGGTGGGCGTCCGCCTGCTGCGTAAAGGCGTCGCCGCCGTAGAATTCGTAGCAGTGCGGCCCCTCGATGCGGCTCACGTGGTCGTAGCGCGCGACGAGCGCATCGAGCGCGCCCCGCGTGCCGCAGTCGCCGTAGCCGATGAGGATGCGGTCGAAGCGGCTGGCCCAGTCGTCGAGCTTTTGGGCCACGGCGGGGGCAATATCCTGCGGCGTGTTGTGCAGCTGCGCGGGGATGGCGGTGAGCTCGTAGTCCCAGTCGAGCTGCCGGGCGACGGCGATTAGCTCGCGCACGATGGCCCCGCAGGCGATGATGCCGATTTTCATGGATATTATCGGAGAGGCAGATAACGTACCTGCCCTTCCCACTCTTCATCTAAACTTAGTTCGGCCAGCAATAGAATCTCTTCGATTGCCACACCGACAGATACTTTTCGCCCGACTTCGAAAACTCCCGGCATGGATTGACCTTTACGGACGCGCTCGTAAGCGTAGTGCGTAACTGTCGCAACATCGTGAGTTAACAAGATGCGTCCTTGTTGAGCTGCCCAGTCGAGGATAATTGGATCATCAGCGCTGAATAGCCCGACATCCTGTACTCGCACAATGTTGAGCTCGGAGTTGCGCATCAATAGACCACGCAAAATGTTGTTATCGAAATTTTCGTCGGCGAGAAAATGCAGCATGGTTTCGTAATCGTTACGACTGCCGCCGCGCCAAAAGCCGTGCTCGGACGCCTTTCGGCGAAAAGCGCTGCTCGTTTTGTCGACGGACTTCACCGGCTTGTTCGCGACGACGCGCCAAGTACGCTTCAACTTCAGCGCGATGATGCAGGTAATAACCAACCACAGCATACACATCGCCAAGCTGTAACGTTGGATAGCGCGAGACAATTTCTTCCGGCGTGGCACCTTCCAAAAACGCGTCAACGACCGTATCCAGCGGCACGCGCGTTTTGCCCACGCAGATTGCATCACCGTGATTTGTTAGAGGGATAGCCTCTACCGGCTCCGCTTCAAGTAAAAAGTCCATGATTTTGTTCCCCTAAGATTAACCAGCCACCCGCTCGCGACGCGCCCTTCGCCTAGACGCCGCCCGCGACGCGCGACTCTCGGCGCTCTCGATGGCCGTCTCCGCCTCGACAGCGGGCGGGCCGGGGATTGGCTCGTCCTGCAAATTATTCAAGCGCTCGCGCATGGCGGCGAGATGCACCGGCGTGGAGCCGCAGCAGCAGCCGATCACGTCGATGCCGAGGTTGCGCACGCTGCGCGCGTAGTCGGCCATGACGGCGGGCGTGCCGTCGTACTGAATCGCGCCATCGACGTATTCGGGCAGCCCCGCGTTGCTCTGCGCCATCAGCCAGACGCCGTCGGGCCGGTGCTGCGCCATCTGCGTCATCACCGTTTCAATCTCCTGCGGGCCGTTGCCGCAGTTGGCCCCAATCAAGCGCACGCCCCAGCCCGCCAGCGTCTCGACGGCCTCTTGGGGCGAAACGCCCATCATCGTGTGGTAGTTGGTGTCAAAGCTCAGCGTCGCCGCAATCGGTACGTCTGTCGCGCCTTCCTCCTGAACGCGGCGAATGCCCTTCACCGCCGCCTCGACTTCGTTGACGTGGCTCATTGTCTCAATCAGGATATAGTCGACGCCGCCGTCGATCAGCGCCCGCGCTTGTTCAGCAAACATGGCCTCGGCCTCCGCCATTGTGAGCGGGCCGACGGGTTCGATCAGCTCCCCGCTCGGCCCCATGCTGCCCGCCACCAGCACGCCCGCCGGGTGCGCTACCTCCGCGGCCAGCTTCGCCCCAGCGTAGTTCAATTCGTAGACGCGGTCGCCGATGTCGTGGAACTTGAGACGCGCCGACGTGCCGCCAAAGGTGTTGGTCGTGATCGAATCGCAGCCTGCGTCGACGTAGCCTTGATACACAGCGCGGATTTTGTCCGGCTGTTTAACGTTCCACAGCTCCGGCGCACCGCCGTCGGTTAATCCGGCCTCCTGCAGCATCGTCCCCATCGCCCCGTCGGAGAGGAGGGGGCGGCGGGCGTTGAGGCGGGTGTAAAGAGAATTGGTTGTCATGGGTAAACCCTTTGTGGTTGCGTATTGCTTATTGCTTCGTTCGCCGTCATCTCGGTACTTGACTAACCGACCGGCAATAAGCAGTAAGCACTACTAAATTTTCCGCTCGCCAAATTGCGCAATAATCTGCCGAATACGCGCGGGAGAGTATTCGCTCGTCAATTCCGCCGCCACCTGCTCGGCGACCTGCTCCGGCGTTCCCTCGCGCTCTTCCCACTCGCTGCGGCGGTACTGCTCCATGTAGTCGTCGCCGCCGATCATGCCCTGGCGCATGGCCGCTTCGTCGATCGCGGATTGGAAGCGCTGCGGCAGCTCGGCGCTGGTGCGGTTGCGCCGCCCCTCGCGCGCGGTGACGAGCGTGGGAATTTCTTGCCAGTAGGTAATTTGGTATTCGGCCATAAATCAATGGTCTTTCTGTTCGGGTAAAATTGTTTTCGCCATCGTCACATCCACTTCGACGAAGCCGTGCTTGGCGTAGAGATTGCGCGCCGCCTGGTTGCGACCAAAGACGTGCAGGCTGATTTCACCCATCCCCAGGTCGCGCACCTTCTCCTCCAGCGCCGACAGCGTCTGCGCACCATAACCGCGGCGGCGAAATTGCTCGAAAATCTGAATCTCGTAGATAAAGGCCGAGCGTTTGCCAGCTCGCTCCTGTTCGCCGAGCCACAGCACGCCGACCTGTCTCCCCTCGCTGCTTGCTGCAAATAAATAATGCTCGTTTGTGGCTGGGCCATCCGGCAGCAGCGCCCCAATTTGCGCCCGCGCCTTCGACATCGCCTCGGCCTCGCTCCAATCACCTGCGCGCACTTTGTCGTCGGCATATTCGGGCAGCAGCGCATCAATAAACGAATCGAATTGTGCCTCTGTCATCTCAATAAGCTCAACCATCTTCCTCTCCTTTACGCCCGTCTTTGCGACCGTGCCGCCCGCCGCGCCGCCCGATCCGCGCGACTGCCACGCTCGCCCCCGCCCCCGCCGCTCATCGCCTCAACCGCCAACCGCCGCTCCGGCGACCACTGCACTCGCGCCTCGGCCAGCATCGCGGCCAAATGCGGAAAATCATCGCTGGCGTGCGGGATGTTGATCGCACCCACAAATTCCTGCTGAAAGCTCGGCTCGACGGCCGTTTCGATGTAGGTGACCCAGCGGGCGCGCTCAATGGCTTCGGCGCGCTTGGCCCGATCAAGCAGGATCATGCGCGCGCCGTCGCCCGCCGCGTTGCCGACGGCGCCAATTTTGTCCAGCGCACAGTCGGGGATCAGGCCCAGGATCATGGCGTGGACCGGATCAATATAGGAGCCAAAGCCGCCCGCCAGCACGATGCGATTCAGGGTCGACGAGCCCATCCGCCCCATCAGCAGCTTCGTGCCCGCGTAGAGTGCTGCCTTGCCCAGCTGGATCGCGCGCACGTCGTCCGAGTGCACGGTGATGGCGCGGCCGCTGCTCGTCTCGTGCGGCCATGCCAGCACAAATTCGGCCTTGCCGCCGCCGTCGCCCAGCCCCGTGCGCAAGCGCTCGTGCTCGATCTCCACAAAGCGCCCGTTCGCCGCGATTACCCCCGCCTTGAAGAGCTCCGCAATCGCTTCGATGATGCCGGAGCCGCAGATGCCGGAGGGGCGGAGCGGGGGGTTGAGGATGAGATGTCGCTTTGACTTAGCGTTTCCGTTAGAGAAAGATTGAGGATTCAAGATGGGGTCGACCTTGTTCTCGGTATTATCACTCTTTAAGCTTAACTCTTTCTCTTCGCTCTCGAACCAACGCTCCTCACCGATAATTCTATACTTGACCGCCAACGTTGCCGGATCAATTCTAATTCTTTCCATCGCCCCCGGCGCGGCCCTCATGCCGTGGACAATTTGCGCGCCCTCAAAGGCGGGGCCGGTGGGGCTGGAGGCGCTGAGCACGCGCTCGCAGTTGCCGAGCAGGATTTCGCCGTTGGTGCCAATGTCGATGATCAGCGATTGCTCGTCCCGTTCGTAGGGCGATTCCGCAACCAGCACGGCGACGTTGTCCGCGCCGACGTGACCCGCTTCGCACGGTGGCACGTGGACATTTCCGCCCGGCGCAATGTGCAAGCCGAGATCGCGCGCCTTGATGTCGACGGCGTCGTGGGTGACCAGGCTAAAGGGCGCACCGCCCAACTCGCGCGGATCGATGCCCAGCAGCAGGTGGTGCATCGTCGTGTTGCCGACAATCACCAGCTCGACCAAATCGCCCGGCGTGATGTTGCCAGCGGCAGAGTCGGCCTGCGCACAGGCGTCGGCGATGACGCCATTGAGGCCGTCGATGATGGCGTCGTGCATCCGCTGCGTGCCGCTGTTTTCCCCACTTTCTGCATCGCCATCGTGCATCATCGCGTAGGAGACGCGGCTCATCAAATCTTCGCCAAAGGGAACCTGCGGATTCATGCGGCTCGCCGTCGCCAGCACGTCACCCGTGCGCAGGTGACAGAGGTGGCCCGCGACGGTTGTCGTCCCCACGTCGATTGCCATGCCGTACACGTCATCGACAAAGCCGGGCTGCACGCGCACGATTTCGCGCCCCTGCCACACGGTAACGGTGACGGCTCGTTTGCCCTCGGCCAAGCTGGGCTGCAGCGTGCGCAGGACGACGGGGTCGACGTGCAAATCCTCCAGCCCGTGCACGTCGCGCAACGCATCGCGCAGCCGCTCGGCGTCGCCGCGGTGATCCTTGAGCGTTGCCGCCAGCAGCTCGACGTAGTAGAGGCGCATCGAGGCATCGACGCGAATTTTGCGCGCCACGCCCGCCGCCTTGCGCACCACCTGCTTACGCGTCTGGCTCTCCTCCGGCACGCGAATCACCACGTCGCCGGTGATGCAAGCGGCGCAGCTCAGCCGCTCGTCCGCCGCAAAGCCGCGCCGCGCGGCGTAGTCGACTTCGCGCTCGCCGGGCGGCGTTAGGTGGTCCGCAGCCGAGCGCACGCCAAACTTGGCGAAGTCGCCGCGCTCGACGACGACCTTGCACTTGCCGCACGTCTGGAAGCCGCCGCAGATCGATTCAATTTCCACGCCGAGTTCGCGCGCCGCATCGAGCAGCGTCGTGCCGGTGTCGATGTTGCCCTGCCGCCCGTTGGGCTGGAAGATGACGCGGTGAGTTTGTGAATTATCAGGCATAGTAACAGTCTTCACTCTTTGTCTGCATTTATAGAGAGCGCATGATTTACTAGCCACCCCTTAGAAGTAACTTGAATCGTTTTTCTTCTTTTGTCGCCGTCATCTTGAACGCTGCGTAACAAGCCGACGTCTTCTAAATTTTTAACTTGTGGACGAAGTGCCTGAATACTGTTAAAATCGAAATCTTCATAATCGCTGGGAGAAAATTCTCCTTCAAGTTCTACTGCTTTCACAAACACCCTCCAAGCTCTTGGTCTCAATTCATTTTGTACAGAGCTTAGAGCATTATCACATTCATACCTCAGCCACTCACGGTAAGCATCGTGCTTTTGGTCCTCTGTATCAGGCAAAGCTCTATCAGCAACCCATTGGCAAAAGTTATCTACTTGACCCAGAACACTCCTCAAATTTCTGTTTAGTACAAAATACAAGTTCCTGAAGTCACCTTCTAGCAGCGGTAAATAAAGGTGTTCCTGAAACTTGTAAGCGTTGATTCGCGAATTGAGAATTTCGCTGGAAACAGCTTCATCTATCCCTCCGAGTTGAATTGGGGAATGCAAAAATCCCTCTAGCCGTGGAGATGAAGCTATTCCCAATACTACTCCTAAAGCTGCGCAAAGAATCCATCTAAGTCCAGGCAAAACAAATAGCTCATCTCTTAACTGTTCAAGCATATCTCGAGCAGCACGGGAGGTTTGCAACAACTCAAGATTGTCAATGATGCAAATTACACCACCATCGTAAGGGCTTGGAAAAAGTTCGTTAAGCCAAAGAGTAATTTCTTGCCTGAATCCACTCTCTAAAAACCCTTGAGCAGTATTTGTTTCAGTACTTTTACCAATTCCCAATGCTCCTATATGTCCTTGGAAACTTGTTATCTGTGGTGAGTTTAACCATTTATTTATAGCTCCAGCACGAGAAGAAGAAAATCCCTGATTGAGTAGTTCTTGTGCTTCGAGCAAAAGCGTTTGAGCGACAGCAAACAGAATTTCAGCAATAAATTGTTCAGCAGAAATACCTGGTTTAAGTTGAAAGATTTTTTGGCAAGGGAT
This sequence comes from Caldilineaceae bacterium, assembly GCA_965213535.1. Taxonomy (GTDB): domain Bacteria; phylum Chloroflexota; class Anaerolineae; order Caldilineales; family Caldilineaceae; genus JBCCFC01. Next base: position 968,820 of record OZ243888.1, on the reverse strand, counting down.
GAGCAAAGGCGAATCTCTATCCGTATCGTCCAAATATGTTTGGTAAAGTTGGTAAGAAGCGACATTTGCAAGACTTGTTTTTCCTATACCATTCGGGCCTTCTAAAGTAGAAATCTTTGGTGGATTGCATATCCTTTGCTTTAGTCGATTTAGCTCCTCGCGTCTACCAACAAGCAAAGTCTCGCCCAGACTCGAAGCAGGTAGAGGAGTTGTCTGGAATGGCGATTCGGAAAATCCCCAACTTTGATAGAAGTTCATTACTGTCACCTTTACGATTGATGATTGGTAGATCTGCAAAATCATTGGTTGCTGGGCTGGATTATACAGCGTGTGCGGTGAGGCGTCCATCTAACCAACAGGTGGGCGGAAGATCATGCTAAGATTCTTCCCTTCGGCAGGCTCAGGGCAGGCTGCTGGTCTGATTTCGTTGGCTACGCCTCTTCGTCGACCCGCTCAGAATGACGCTTCATCCGTGAAGCGAATTTGGAAGTCACCCTAACTTCTGTTACAATCGCCGATATTGTATTTTTGACACGAACCCAAGCCAAACGAGTTTTCCATGACCCGCACTTCGTCCCAAGTCCAGCGCCCGCCCGTCGATCACCGGGCCATGCAGGGCATCCTCTTTACCGACCACTACCAGCTCACCATGGCACAGCTTTACTTCCGTGCCGGGCTGCACGAAACGCCCGTGCAGTTCGACCACTTCTTTCGCCGCTACCCCGACTACGGCAGCCACAGCGCGGGCTACTGCGTGACGGCGGGGCTGGAGTGGCTGATCGACTGGATGCGGGAGACGCGCTTTACGAGCGGTGATGTCGACTACCTGCGCAGCCTGCGCGACGGCAACGGTGACCGCAGCTTCGACGAGGATTTTCTGGCGTGGCTGGTCGAGCACGGCCACTTTGGCGGGCTGACGCTCAAGGCGATTCCCGAAGGGCGCGTCGTGCATCCCAACGTGCCGCTGACGGAGGTGACGGGGCCGCTGGCGATGGCGCAGATTCTGGAAACGTCGCTGCTCAACCACCTCAACTACCCAACGCTGATTGCGACCAAGGCCTCGCGCATGGTTGAAAGCGCACGGCGACGACCGGTGCTCGAATTTGGCCTGCGGCGGGCACAGGGCTTTGGCGGCAACGCGGGCGCGCGGGCGGCGCTGATCGGCGGCGCGGTCTTTACCTCCAACACGGCCGTGTCGCGGCAGGTGGGCCTCGCGCCCAAGGGGACGCACGCGCACAGCATGGTGCAGCTTTACATGGCGCTGGGCGAGGGCGAGCTCGCCGCCTTCGAGGCCTACGCCGACGTCTACCCCGACAACTGTCTCCTGCTCGTCGACACAATCAACACGCTGGAGAGCGGCATTCCCAACGCGATTCGCGTCTTTGAAAAGTTACAGAAGAAGGGCTATCAACCCGCTGGCGTGCGCCTCGATTCGGGTGATTTGGCCTACTTGAGCATCCAAGCCGCCAAGCAGCTCAACGATGCGGGCTTCCCGGACGTGCCCATCGTGCTCTCCGGCGATTTGGACGAGCTCGTCATCTGGCAGATCATCACCCAGGTCGAGCACGAGGCCGAGCGCTACGGCGTGGAGCCGACCGCGCTGGTCAACCGGCTGACCTACGGCGTGGGCACGCGGCTGATTACCTCCAAGGGCGAAGGCGCGCTGGGCGGCGTCTACAAGCTGGTGGCCGTCAAAGATGGGGAGGGGGACGCGTGGAAATCGGCCATCAAAATTTCCGAAAACCCGGCCAAGACGCCCAACCCCGGCCAAAAGCAGGCGCTGCGCATCTACGACACGCGCGGCAACGCCACGGCGGATTTGCTCGCGCTGGAGGAGGAAAAAATTTCGCCGGGGGGGGCGCTGCGCTTGCGCCACCCCATGGATCGCACGCAGTACCGCACCCTGTCCGCCACACAGATCAGCGAGATCGAGCCGCTGCACGTGGACGTGCTGCGCGGGGGCAAGCTGGTTTATGACTTTCCGGACATTGAGGCGCTGCGCGAAACGCGGCTGGCCGACGTGCGTCGGCTCGACGTGGGGACGCGGCGGTTGATCAACCCGCACATTTACCACGTGTCGCTGACTGAGAAGCTGTGGAATTTGAAGCAGCGATTGGTAGAGGAGGCGCGGAATGGGGTGGGGGGAGAATAGTCTAAATTATGTCCACCACCTTAATCGTCCACCCCCGCTTTGACGCCACCTGGCCCTTCGCCGCCGACCACCTGCACGGGCTCTGGCAGCAGCAGGGCAAGGTCAACTTTGTGCGGCTCGATGCAGCTGATGCGCGCTCGCTCGGTCAAGTTCTCGACCAGCCCGAATCAATCACGCGGCTGGCCGTGCTCGGCGTACCGTTGGATCGACAAAGCGCCGATCAACTTGAAGCGCTGCAGGAAGCAGTCTTCTTCCCTCAACCAGCCGATGACATCACCCGGGCACTGACGGCGCGCGGCGTGCGCCTTTATACACAGCCCAGCGAGGGCTTTTGGGGCCAGTCCGTTGCCGAATTTGCGCTGGCGTTGACCCTTTGTGGGCTGCGCCGCATCCCGCAGCTGCACCACGAGATTTTGTCGAGCCAGCAGCCGTGGGAGTACCAACCGCCCGGCGGCACCGGCCAGCCCGGCGCGCGCGGCCAGCAGTTTGGCGACGACCCAAACTTTGTCAACGGCACGCTGGCGGGCAAGCGGGTGCGCATCGTTGGCGCGGGCAACATCGGCAGCCGCTACGCCAGCTTCTGCCACATGCTCGGCACCGACGTGTCGAGCTGGGACCCCTTTGCCACGGAGCCAAATTTCCACCGCGCGGGCGCACGTAAAGCATGGCACCTCGATCAGCTCGTGCGCGACGCCGACATCTTCGCCCCCATGCTCCCGCTCACCGATTCCACGCGCGGCCTCATCACCGCCGCCCACCTGAACGCCCTGCCCCGCGGCTGCCTCGTCGTGCTGGCGACGCGCGCCGCCATTGTGGACATGCCAACGCTGCGCCGCCGCGTGCTGGCGGGCGAGCTGTCGCTGGCCGCCGACGTGTGGGACATCGAGCCGCTGCCGCTGGATGATCCGCTACTGGGGCGACACAACGTGGTGCACACGCCGCACAACGCGGGGCGCACGATCGATGCCAACCGGGCCTGGGCGGAGTCGCTGGCGGTGCAGTTTCTGCCGGTAGACCAAGAAATCTAACGCAAGGGCGCAAAGAAGAAATCTCACGGGGAACATTGGTTCTGCGAGCAGTGCTGCGTCCAAGCAACAACATCGTGGTTTTGAGTCCGGCATGTTGAACATCTGTATTCGCATACAGCACGGCGCAGCTTCTGCTGCGCCACCCACCAAAAATCTCTTTGCGCCTTTGCGCCTTTGCGTTAAAATGGATGGCTTACCGTTGATCTCCATTTGAGGGAACCTTTCATGGCCGAAGAAACCATCTTTAGCAAAATCATCCGCGGCGAAGTCGACGCCGATGTGGTCTACAAGGACGAGCTCGTCACCGCCTTCCGCGACATCAACGCGCAGGCCCCCGTCCACATTTTGATTGTGCCCAACGTCCAAATTCCCACCATCGACGACGTGACGACAGAAGACGAGCCGACGCTGGGGCGGATGTTTACCGTGGCCGCCAAGCTCGCCCGCGACGCGGGCATCAGCGAGAGCGGCTACCGGCTGCTCGTTAATTGCCGCGACGATGCGGGTCAGGAGGTCTATCATTTGCACATGCACCTGCTCGGCGGGCGTGCGCTGGGGCCGATGCTGGCGAGGTAAGTTGGTATTGCTTACTGCTTATTGCTTATTGCATGTAGGCAAAGCCCCAGCAGCGAGACCAACGAACCCACCAATACGCAACAAGCAATAAGCAATCTTTAATCATCCCACTCATGACACACACCTCCCGCGCCACCGGCACTTCCCTCCCCCGCTTCGACGCCGCCGACAAAGTCCGCGGCACGGCCCCTTATCCCGACGACATTGATCTCCCTGAGCAGGCGTGCCTGCACGTCGTCTTTGCGGGCGTGCCCCATGCGCGCATCGTCGACTTTGACGCCTCGCGGGCCAAAGCCGCACCGGGCGTGCTCGACGTGCTGACGGCGGCGGACGTGCCCGTCAACGAATATGGGCTGGTGACCTTTGACCAGCCGGTCATCTGCGGCCTGGGCAGCACCGAGGCCGCACAGACCGTGCGCTGGGAGGCGGACTGCGTGGCGGTCGTCGTCGCCGAGACCGAGGCACAGGCCAAGACCGCCGCCGAACTGATCGACATCGAGTACGAGGAGCTGCCCGTCGTCACCGACCCGGTGGCCGCCATGCAGCCGGATGCGCCGCTGCTCCACCCGCAGCAGCCTTCGTTCCACGGACACAACGTCCTGCACCGGCAAGAGCTGCGCTTTGGCGACGTTGACGCTGGCTTTGCCCAGGCCGACGTAATTGTCGAGGGCGAATATCAAACGCACGCCCAGGAGCACGCCTACCTCCAGCCCGAATCCGGGCTCGCCTTTGTACGTGATGACGGGCGCGTCGAGGTCGTCGTCGCCGGTCAGTGGATGCACGAGGATCGGCAGCAGATCGCCCACGCGCTCGATGTCGCCGAGGAGGAGGTCGTCGTGCGCTACCCGGCGATTGGCGGGGCCTTTGGGGGCCGCGAGGATATGTCGATCCAGATTGTGCTGGCGCTGGCCGCGCGCAAAACCGGTCGCCCGGTCAAGACGACGTGGTCGCGCGAGCAGAGCATCTTGGGCCACCACAAGCGCCACCCCTTCCACTTCAAGGCCAAGTGGGGCGCGACCCGCGACGGCCAACTCGTTGCCGCGCAGATGGAAGTCACCAGCGACGCGGGCGGCTACGCCTACACCAGCGCCAAGGTGCTCGGCAACGCGCTGATGGCCTGCCTCGGCCCCTACTTTATCCCCAACGTCTACGTCGATGGGCGCACGGTTTACACCAACAACTGCCCCGGCGGGGCCTTCCGCGGCTTTGGCGGCCCCCAGGGCCACTTCGCCGCCGAAATGCAGATGAGCAAGCTGGCGCAGGCGCTGGACATGGACCCCGTCGAGCTGCGCGCCCGCAACGTGTTGAGGGATGGCGATCTGCTGTCGACGAATTCGGTTGTACCCGCGGGCTGCACGGCTTTGGAGGTGTTGGAGGCGGCGGCGGTTAAAGGAGGCTGGCAGAAAGACGATTCGGGTTGGCAAAAGATTAAAGATTTAAGATTGCAGGCCAGTGAATCTTCCCACTCTTCAATCTTTAATCTTTCCCACAATGGTATCCAAACTTCTCTCGATGCGTCGCGCTCGCGCATCGCCCGCGGCAAGGGCATTGCGGTGAGCCTCAAAAACGTGGGCTTCAGCTTGGGCTTTCCCGAACACTGCTGGGCACGCATCGAACTCGAAGGCGGCGTCGACATCGAGCGGGCGACGGTTGCCTGTGTGGGGGCGGATGTGGGGCAGGGGGCGCACCAGGCCTTTCGACAGCTGGCCGCGGAGATGCTGGACTTGCCCGTGGACAAAGTCAGCGTGCGCGCGGAGGATACGGAGGTGGTGGGGTCGAGCGGCAGCGCGTCCGCCAGCCGGATGACCTTTATGGCGGGCAACGCCATTCAGGGGGCGGTGGAAAAGGCGCTGCGCGAGTGGGAAAACGAGGAGCGACCGGCGCGCGGCGAGTTTATGTATGTGCCGCGCAAGACGACCGACTACGCCCCCGAAACGGGCGAATCCGACCCGCACATCACCTTTGGCTACTGCGCGCAGGTCGCCGAGGTGGAGGTCGATTTAGAGACGGGCCACGTGGCGGTGACGCGGCTGGTGAGCGTCAACGACGTGGGCAAGGCGGTCAACGCGCAGCTCGTCGAGGGGCAGATCGAGGGCGGCGCGGCGCAGTCGCTGGGCTGGGCGCTCATGGAAAATCTCGTCCAGCGCGACGGCCATATCCGCACGCCCCACCTCAGCTCCTACCTAATCCCCGGCGTGCTCGACATCGGCGAAGCCATCGAGCCCGTGATCCTCGAACACCCCGATCCGCAGGGGCCGCTCGGCGTGCGCGGCATGGCCGAAATGCCGATGATCCCGACGGCCCCGGCGATTGCGGCGGCGCTGCACGATGCGCTGGGGGTGTGGTACGACGAGCTGCCGCTCACGCCGGAGCGGGTGTGGTTGGGGATGCGGGGGCGTGAAACGACTGGCGCGGTCGGTGTGCTATAATGCGGCCAGCGCCGTTTTACACTGAGGAGGATTCGTGTCTTCTGTAACTATCCCCATCCCCGACGAACTGGCGATGCAGCTTGAGTCGCGCACCGAGGAGCTGCCCGCAATTTTACAGGTTGGCCTGCGCGAATATGATGCGCGCCGCCAGCTTGGGTATGAAGGCGCAGCCGAAATTTTGGACGTGCTTGCCAGCTTCCCAACGCCCGACGATGTTTTGGCGCTGCGACCTTCACCTGCTCTACAAGAGCGCCTCTCGTTTTTGCTGGAGAAAAATCGTGAGACGGGACTGAGTGTCGAGGAAGAACAGGAGTGGAGCCAGTACGAGCGGTTGGAGCACTTGGTGCGCATGGCGAAGCTGCGGGCGATTGAGAAGCAGCGTAGCAGTGCGTCGTCATGAGCACGGCATATATTCCCGTCGCACTGCGTCGACTTGTCGTCGTGCGGGCGAACGACCAGTGCGAATACTGCCTGTCTCCCCAATCCATCGCGCTATCTTCCCACGAAGTTGATCATATCATCCCAAAAAAAGCATGGTGGTGTCACGGAGAAAGATAATCTGGCCCTTGCCTGTTCTCTTTGCAACAAGCATAAAGGGGCCGACTTTGCTTCCATTCACCCCAATACGAAAGAGATTGTGCCGCTCTTTCACCCGCGACGCGAGCAGTGGTTGGCCCACTTTTTGCTTGGGGATAACGCGAAGATTGCCCCACATTCCGATATTGGCTTGGTGACAATTCGGTTGCTGCAATTCAATCGCTCTGACCGATTGGCAGAGCGACAGTTTTTGCTGTCGTTAAGTCTATTATCGATACCGGACTGAAGGGAAGATATTTAGTTCCCAATCTTGCATTACGCGCTCGGCGCCTGGTGCGACAAGCTGCCGCTCAGGCCGGAGCGGGTATGGCTGAGGAGGCGGGGAGAGAATTAGGCGATGCGCAGCTTTTCCATTACCCACTCTCGAATCAACGTTTCGCGCTGAGTTCCACGCTTTGCTGCTAACCGGTCAACCCGCTCAATATCCAGCTGTGGCAGATGAATCTGAACAGATGGTTCCTCTGCCCGCCGAAAAATAGGTTCAGTGACCTCTTCCAGTTCGTCCTTGAAATCGGTTACGGCATGTGTATCCCAAAAGCGGGCAAGCTCCTCAATTGAATCCGTTTTGGGGATTTTTATCGTATCCATTATTTTCTCCATCGCCGATACCGGCGTATCTCCTGAAACGCTCACTCCGCGGCAACGTGGCACAACTGCGCCACGTAAAACATCGACCGCTTGAGCGGCACCGACGGCAACCATTTTCCAGCCTCCCAATCCATTGTGCCTCCCGGCTTGACGCGCTTCAACTGTAAGCCCGTGCCCTCCAGCAAGAGCCGCAAATCGGCTGGCGAATAGCAGCGGCTCGACTGCTTGACAGACTCTTCGGGCTTCCCTTTCGGCCACCACGTATCCTCCCAGCGGCAGCCGTCGGCGTCGAAGCTGTACTGCCGCTCGGCCTCGCCTACCGCCCAGCCGCGGCCATCAACGGAGGCCGCGTACCATGGCGTCCCAACATCCAGCAGCGCGCTGCCGGTGGGCGTAAGCCAGTCGGCAATGCGACGAAAGAGACGGCGCTGCTCCTCGTCCGAGCCAATCCCAAAGCCATCCCAGTAGCAGACCACATCAAATTGACCATTCAGCGAGACGGTGTAAAAATCTTCGTTGCGCACCGTCATGCTTTGTGACGCTTGAGAGGAGGCAAATTCCTGCGCACGAGCGGCCAGCGTCGGCACAAGCTCCACCGCCACGACGGTGTGGCCCAATTCCGCCGCTGCCGCCGCGACGTGCCCTGCACCTGCCCCAAGCTCCAGCACCCGCTTGGCCCCAGCCCCCACAAATCCCTCAATCAGCGAGGCCTTTTCCCGATGGGCGTCGGTCACTTTGTCTTCTAGAAAGTCTCCCCATTCATTCTGTTTTTCGTAGAATTCACGTACCCAATCCATGGTCATCTCCTAATCGTTGTTGCTTGCGTTGTTGCTTGCGTTGAGACCGTCGTATCATGCGCCGTGGCCGTAATCCCCCAACACCGCCGCCAGCGACCTTCTCGCATACGCCACGCCGACCGGGTTCGTCTCCACGTAGTACGGAATAAAAATCACCGCCTGCGCCAGCGCGTGGCCGCGACCGCGTGCCCACGTGGCGTCGTCGACGTGGAGCGCTTTGCGGAACGCCTCGCGGCTCTCGCCCGCAAACAGCGCCCACGCAATCATCAAGTCGGGCGCGGGATCGCCGACGCCGAGGCCGCCGAAGTCGATGACGGCGCGGAGGCGGCCCTGCTCGAAGAGCAGGTTACCGGGCAGCAGGTCGCCGTGGAACCAGACGGGCGGGCGATCCCAATCGGCTGAGGCAAGGGCGGCTTCCCAGGCGGCAAGCGCGGTGGCGACTTCGCTGTCGTCGAGCAAGTTTATCTCGCGCAGGGCCGCGATGTTTTCGCGCACGGCCCCGTCGCGCGGGGCGAGGGGAACGCCGCGTAGACCGTGTTCCGTGGCGAGCGGGCCATCGGTGGGGTCGATTTGCTGGAGCGTACGCAGGAAGTGGGCGAGGTCGCGGGCGGCTTGAATGGGGGCGGCAATTTGGTCGAGGGTTGCGTTTTGGCCGTCGAGCCAGCGGTAGACGGACCAGCGGTAGGGATACCCCTCGGCAGGATCACCCAGCGCAAACGGGTGGGGAATGGTGAGCGGCAGGCGGGGAGCCAGCCGCGGCATCCACTCGTGTTCTTTCTCGACTTGATCCACGGCCCAGTGGATGCGCGGCAGGCGCACGCTCAGGTCGTCGCCGAGGCGGTAGATGGCGTTGTCGGTTCCCGCAGATTGGACGGGCTGCAGCGGCAGATCGGCCCACTGCGGGAATTGCGCCGCGAGCAGCCGTCGCACGAGCGGCGGGTCGGTGGGGACTTCGTCGACGTGCATTTTAGTTGGCATAAATTGTTTTTTCCTTGACCCGTTCGCACGAGGGCGTGCTCACTCCGCGACCGGATCGCCCCGCCACTCGTAGAGCACGTCCGGGCAACCCTCCTCGTTGCCGGAGCCGTCGCCAAACTGGATGGCGCGAAAGCCGTGGCGCTCGTAGAAGCGGCGCGCGCCGTGATTTTCCTGGAAAGTATACAGCCGAATCGGCGACCCCAGCTCCGCCTTGGCCCGCTCGACGAGCGTCGAGCCGATGCCCTGGCCGACGTGGCCCGGCAGCAGGTAGAGCTGCTCGATCCAACCGATATATCGGTTGCCTGCCGCATGCCACTTCTTCGCAACGGCCATCATGCCTATAGCCTCACCCTCTCGCTCGACAAGCGTGATGTGCGTGCTGGGCAAGAGCTTTAGTCGAATCCACATGTCGAAGCCGATATCTGCCTTAATCAGAGGAGCATAGGTAACGAACGCATTGCGCGAGGTAAGGTAGATGCCAGCGATGGCGTCCACATCATTAGCGGTGGCGGGGCGGAAGGAGGACATTAAAAATGGTCAATCGTCAACAATAAATTATCAACTGGCTGGTCTCTTGTCGAGCGTAGCGGGCGCTTGCTTTCATTGTATCAAATTGGCTCTAAATTAGTCACTTTACAAAATTGATACAAAACTGTAACGAAACGAGAGTAGACTTTCCGCGGACTTGTGATATACTGAACAAGCTGCGTCACACACTTGCGCGGCGTTGCGTATTATTTTTTATCCACATGGTTGCCCGGCCAAATCGAGCCGGGTTTTTTGTTGCGACAGATAGACTCTGGGTGCGAGTTCTTGCAAGGGAACGGGTCTGCTGTTGGTAAGCAAGAAAGGACATCGCCCGCAAGGGGATGCCCATCCGGGACCGTTCATTCTGTAGGAGCATGATGACCACTCAATTTTCACAACTGGGTCTGCGCGACGAAATTGCGCAGACGGTAGCCGATCTCGGCTACGAAGAACCAACGCCGATTCAGGCGGCGACGATTCCGCTGCTGCTGGCCGGGCAGGACGTGCTGGGCCAGGCGCAGACGGGCACGGGCAAGACGGCGGCCTTTTCACTGCCCATTTTGAACAACCTCGAGCCGGGGGCGGGCCACGTGCAGGCGCTTGTCGTCGCGCCGACGCGCGAGCTGGCGACGCAGGTTTCGAGCGCAATGTTTGAGTACGGGCGCGGCGTCAACGCTCGCGTGCTGGCCGTTTACGGCGGGCAGCCCTACGAGCGGCAGATTCGCCGCCTGCGCAAGGGCGTCGACGTCGTGATTGGCACGCCCGGCCGCCTGCTGGACCTGATCCGCCAGCGCCACCTCGACCTGAGCCAGGTGCAGACGCTGGTGCTGGACGAGGCGGACGAGATGTTGAGCATGGGCTTTATCGAGGACATCGAGGCCATTCTCGATGCCATCCCCGGCGGTCGACAGATGGCGCTCTTCTCCGCGACGCTGCCCTCGCCGATTCGCCGCTTGGCCGACAAGTACATGAGCGACCCCCAGTCCGTCGCCATCGAGCGGCAGCAGCTCACCGTGCAGGCAATTGAGCAGCGCCACTACTTGGTCAACCAGCGTGACAAAACGGGCGCGCTGACGCGTCTCTTCGAGGTTGAGCCGGTGACGCGCTCGATTGTCTTTGCGGCCACGCGCCGCCGCACGGGCGAGCTCGCCGCCGAGCTGACCAACCGCGGCTTTCCCGCCGAAGCGCTCAACGGCGACATGAGCCAGGGCGCGCGCGAAGACGTGCTGCGCCGCTTCCGCAACGGCCAGCTCCAGGTGCTCGTCGGCACGGACGTGGCCGCGCGCGGGCTGGACATCGACGGAGTCTCGCACGTCTTCAACTACGATTTGCCGCAGGACCCCGAAGTCTACGTCCACCGGATTGGGCGCACGGGGCGGGCGGGGGCCAGCGGCACGGCGCTCACGCTGGTGACGCCGAGCGAGCTGTGGCGGCTGGGCCGCATCGAGGGGCTGATCAAGCAGCAGATTCCGCGCGCCACGCTGCCAACGCCGGAGGAAATTCACGAGCATCGCGAACAGAAGCTGCTTGATCGCATGGAGGTCTGGCTGCGGCGCGGTCGCTGCCAGCGCGAGCGCGAGCTCGTCAATGATCTGGTGGAGGCGGGCCACGAGCCGCTGGAGATTGCGGCGATTGCGCTCAAGATGGCGCGCGCCGAGGAGAAGCAGCGCCCGATCATGCACGTGGGCGATGTGGAGGAGCGGCGCGGCAAGGGGCGCAACGCCGGGCGACGCAACCAGCAGGGTCGCAGCGGGCGCAGCAGCAATGGCCGCAGCAGCGGGCGCAACGGTTCCTCCAACGGCAAGAGCTCGCACGAGGAGGGCATGGTGCGGCTGACGTTGAGCGTGGGCCGCACGGACGGCGTGCGCATCGCCGACATCGTGGGCTCGCTGGCGCAGCAGGCGGACATTCCCGGCAACACGCTGGGTAAAATTCGCCTCCAGCCGCGCGACACCGCGGTGGACGTGCCCGAGCAGTACGTGGACAAGGTGTTGGCGATTGCGGACCAGTATCAGATTCGCAACCAGAACGTGGATATTGAACGCGGGTAGATAAAGCAGTTTAACGCGGAGGCGCAAAGGGATTGGCTTGCAGGCCATGTTGCTGAGACAAAAATTTGTTTCAGAACAGTGATAGTCCTTGCCCAATCAGAATGATTGACGAGACATTTCCCTTGTGCCTCCGCGTCTCCGCGTTAAAATTTTTATTTACGACTCAATAATTGATAACAAAGCGATCAACAGAATCGCTATACGATAGGAGTAACTCTTTTGACTTTTAACGATCTAAACCTCGACCCGCGCATTCTAAGCGCCGTCGAGAAGCTGGGCTTTACGACGCCCACACCGATTCAGGAACAGGCCATTCCCCTCGTGCTCAGCGGGCGCGACGTGTTGGGGCTGGCGCAGACGGGCACGGGCAAGACGGCGGCGTTTATGCTGCCGATTTTGCAGCGCCTCAGCAAAGGGCCGACGCGCCAAACGCGTGCCCTGATCATCGCGCCAACGCGCGAGCTGGCCGAGCAGATTCACCAAACCGCCGTCGACTTTAGCACGCGTCTCAAGGTGCGCAGCGCGACGATCTACGGCGGCGTGGGCAAGGGGCCGCAGATCAGCGCCGCGCGCCGCGGCACGGAAATCATTGTCGCCTGCCCCGGTCGGCTGCTCGATCACCTCAACGCGGGCAGCATCGACCTGCGCCACATCGAGGTGCTGGTGCTGGATGAGGCGGACCGCATGTGTGACATGGGCTTCCTGCCCGACATTCGCCGCATCCTCAAGTACCTGCCCAAAGAGCGGCAGACGCTCTTCTTTTCGGCGACAATGCCGGACGACATCCGCATGCTCTCGCGCGAGATTCTGGACAATCCGGAGACGGTGCAGATCGGGATGATCGCGCCCGCCAAGACGGTGTCGCACGCCTTTTATCCCGTGCCGGACGCCAAGAAGAAGTCGCTGCTCATGTCGCTGATGGGCAAAATTAGCCGCGAGCAGGAGCAGGGCGAGCGGATGCTCGTCTTTACGCGCACCAAACATCGCGCGCGCAACCTGGCCCGCGATTTGGAGAAGCAGAACTACCGGGCGACGGCGCTGCAGGGCAATATGTCCCAGAACGCTCGCCAGCGCGCCATCGACGGCTTCCGCGACGGCAAGTTCGACGTACTCGTGGCGACGGACATCGCCGCGCGCGGCATCGACGTTTCGGAGATTTCGCACGTGATCAACTTCGACATCCCGGACACGGTCGACGCCTACACCCACCGCATTGGCCGCACCGGTCGCGCCAAATCGACGGGCGAGGCGTTTACGCTGGTCGTGCCCGGCGATGCCGACATGGTGCGCGACATCGAGCGCACGCTCAAGATGCAGATCGAGCGGCGCGAGCTGGCCGACTTTGACTACGACGGGTTTAATCCCGAATCACAGTTTGTACAGAAGTCGAGTCAGAACGGCAGCGGCGGCAACCGCAATGGGTCGTCGCCTTCACGTCGCAATGGATCACGCGGCGGGTCGCGCAATGGCTCGCGCCCGTCCGGCGGCCAGCGTCGACGGCGGCGACCGTCGAACCGCAGCCGGCAGTCGGCGGGGGCGTCGGGGTAGGATATGTGATGTTGGTTGGATCGAAAGTGCAATGCACGGCGTGGGCGTTGGCTGGGATGCAATCTATTCGGACGCCGTGCAGCGCACTCGACCAGCTCGCCGCGAGTGCATTGCACGGCGTCCACCAAGACTACAGACGAATCACTGCCCACGCCGTGCGCTGCACTCATAACCCAATCAAGACAGCCCCACGACCACTTTTTCAAGCAGCCTTCCGCACCGGCTCCTTTGGCGACGACCCATCCGCATCGTTCACCCGCGCCCCCTTCGGTGCAGGCACACGACCCGCCAGCAGCGGGTCATCCGTCTCTCGCATCCACGCGTCGAGGCGCGCGCGTAGGTCGGCCAGCACTTCAGCGTAATCGGAGTCAACCGCCAGATTGTTCGATTCGTTGGGATCGAAGACGAGGTCGTAGAGCTGCTCCGTGTCGGGCTTGCGCTGCCGCCAGCCGTGGTCAAGCCACAGCTGCTTGCTGGGGCTGTCGTCGCAGTTGGGCAGCACGGGGCCGTCGCGCTCGCTCCCGTCAAGATTAGGCCAGCGGCGGATGTACTTCCAGCGCTGCGTGCGCACCGCCCGCTTGGGCTCATACGCGGCGTGATACGTCACCTCCGCAAAAATCGCGTCGTTGATCTCCTCAACCTCCCCCCGCAGCAGCGGCCCCATCGACCGCCCCTGCGCCCACGCCGGGCGCGCCACCCCCGCCAATTCGCACAGCGTCGGCAGCACGTCGATCTGCGAGACCATCCCATCCACAACCTGACCCGCCTCCAGCCCCAAATTTTGTCCTAGCCCGCGCAGCATCAGCATCACGCCGATGCCGTGATCGGTGAGGCTGCACTTCATGCCGGGAAAGGCCAAGCCGTGGTCCGTCGTGATGAGGACGATGGTGTTTTCGGCGAGCCCGGCTTCTTCTAGCGCGTGGAGAATGAGGCCGATGCCGTCGTCGAGCTGGCGGGCCATGGCGTGGTAAGCGGCCATGTCGCGGCGGACGGCGGGCGTGTCCGGCAGCGGCGCGGGCGGCTGGATATAGCGCGCATCTTCGGCGGCGGTTGGTTCGGGGAATTCGCGGTGCGTCTCGAAAAAGCCCGCTTCGAGGTAAAAGGGCGCATCATCACCTGAACTCGCGTAGCTGGCGAGCCACTGCGCTGCCGCAGGCGCGACGTGTTCGGCGCGTCGGCTTTCGACATCGAGCACCTCGTCGTAGCCGACCGTGCTGGTCTCCTTGGCCACGTGTTGAATGCCGACCTGCACCGTGTGATAGCTTGGGCGGTAGCCCGCGCGCTTGAGCACGTTCACGAGGTGCTGGTCGTAGTCGTTGAGCGACCAGCCGCGGTGGGCCAGCCCCGTCATGCCCGCGCTGTGGGGGGCTTGGCCGGTGAGTAGCGCGGCGCGCGAGGGCGAGCAGGTGGGCGCGGCGCTAAAGGCTTGGCGAAAGAGGACGCCGGATTCGGCGAAGCGCTGGAGGTTGGGCGTCTCGACGGCGTGGCCGTAGGGCTGAACGTGGCGCCCGGTGTCGTGCGAGTTGAGGTAGAGAATGTTGGGTGGCATGGGATTCTCGGATGATAGAACGCGGATTGGGCAGATTGGGGGATGAAGACGAATCAAAATAAATCCGCCCGATCCGCGTTCCATTCTTGTTGACAGGTACTCAAAATCTTTTTATGCTGCGCAAAACAAATTGTAGTCCATCCACCCGGGGGAGTCAACGCCGTGAACGAGGTCAACAACGCCTTGCAGCAGGCGAACCAAACGCTGAAGAAGCTGGGGCTAGCGGTGCGCCGCTTCGATATCGAACACGCGAGCGACGACGACTGGGTGGCGCTGCAGGCACTGCGCGACCGCCGCCGCATTGAATTTTCGCCGGACGATCCGCCCTATCCGCTGGCGGAGACGCAGCGCAGCCTGCGCACCATTCCCGATTTTTTCGATTACGATATGTGGCTGGTCTGGCGGCCCGTTTACGAATCCCAGCCGGAGGCGGTGGCGAGCATAAACACGCAAATTGCCCACACGGGGAGCAACCAGAATTTGATGGAGTTCAACGTGTACGTCGTCGACGAGTGGCGGCGCAAGGGCGTGGCGCGGGCGCTGCTGCCGCTGGTTGTGGCGCAGGCCGCACAGCAGCAGCGCGACTCGTTTATCGTCGATACGTTTGAGCACGTGCCGTCGGGCGAGCAATTTATGCAGCGGCTGGATGCGCAGCGTGGCCTTACCTTCCGCACGAGCCAGGTGGCGGTAGCCGAGATTGACCGCGAGCTGATGCAGCAGTGGCAAGAGGGGGTCGACGGCGAGGGATTGGAATTTGGCCTGTGGGATGGGGCCTATCCGGAAGCGGAGCTGGCGGCCATTGCCGCGCTCAAGGAGACGATGAACACGCAGCCATTCGAGGCGTTGGAGGTGGAAGATGAGAAGATCACGCCGGAGCAGCTGCGCCAGATCGACGAGATGATCGCGAAGCGCGGCCACCGGCGCTGGAGCTCGTGGGTGCGCAACGCCGAGACGGGCGAGTATGCGGGCTACAGCGAAGTTTACTGGCAGCCGGGCGAGCCGCACCTCGCACACCAGGGCGATACGGCCGTCGTGCCGAGCTATCGACGCCGCGGGCTGGGCCGCTGGCTCAAGGGGCGCATGGCCGAGCAGCTGTTGGTCGACAAGCCGGAGGTCGAGCTCATCCGCACGGGCAACGCGCAGTCGAACGAGGGGATGCTGAAGATCAACCACGAGATGGGCTTTCGGGATTACGAAGTCCAAGTAATTTGGCAGCTGCCTCTGCCAAAGCTGGAGGGATATTTGGCGGGGACGGAATGATTGAACGGAAGGGATGATTGTTGCGCGTTTTGCCCTCATGCGAGATGATAAGTGAGCCATGCGCAACGGAGAATCCAATGCGCTCACCCCTGTTCACCCCAAGGAGATTTGTATGCGGATATTTTTGTCGCGCCTGCTGCTTGCCACGGCGCTGATTGCATCGCTGGCGCTGGCAGGTTGCCAACTGCCCTCTACATCAGACACCGCCCCCTCTAATGCCCCTACTGATGCTGACGCGGCGGTCGAAGCCGCTGTCGAGGCGACGGTGCAGGCCATCACCATCGCGGCCGCCGTCCAAGCGACTCTCGACGCGGCTGGTGGCGGGGATGCCGAGGCTGTCGCGGTTGTCACCGCTGAGCCAGTTGAGGAGGCGACTGTTGAGCCTGCTGAAGAAGCAACGGTTGAGCCAACTACCGAGCCGACTGTCCAGTCCATCGTCGTCGATCAGGCTTCGCTGACGCCCACGGCTGGCGGCGAGTTCAATCAGTTTTTTCCCCAGGTGGCCAGCCCGCTCGATTTGGTCTACACGCAGGAGCGCGAAGGCTTTGCCCAGGCCGAGTTGAGCGACGACGGCGAGGAAGTCGCCACGCTTTCCGTCTCGGATACGGCGACCAACCCCAGCGCGCGCGACAAATTTGACGGCAGCGACGTGGACATTGCTGGCTACCCAGCGGCGGCGGTTGGCAGCCAGGGCACGGCGATTCTGGTTGCGGGTCGCTTCCAGGTGCAGGTGCGCTCGCGCGTCGATTCGTTTACCGCGGATGATCGCAGCGAGTGGCTCAGCCGCTTTGATCTCGAAGGCGTTGCGTCGTTGCCGTAGGCAAACGCGACGAGCTCATATTGAAGAAATGTGCAGTCGGCCCTCATCCCCAACCCTTCTCCCAGGATGGGAGAAGGGAGCCAATCTCTCCCCTCTTCCACGGTGGGAGAGGGGCCGGGGGTGAGGGCAAGCCAGCAATCTATCCACCAGACCGCTACACATTTTCTTTACGTGAGCCATGGGACAAACTTCATTACCACCTTGGCCCTCGTCGATCGGCCCTCGTCGATCAGCCCTCGTCGATCGGCCCTCGTCGATCGGACAGACAACTATCCATCCAACTACCCGCGCCCCGTGCGCGCAAGGAACCATTATGAGCAACTCAATCGTCCAAGAGGTCAACGACCTGCCCGAACGCAACGTCACCGTGCGCGTGCTCAACTCGCTCGACACGTTGGCGCCCGGCAAGTGGGAAAACATTACGGATTGGAACACGATGGTGCAGCGCGTCACGCGCGAGACCGACGCCGCGCTGATTGCCTCGGTCACCAATCGTGCCGAGGAGCTGTACGGCGAGCGCGGCCAGCGCTACCAGCGCGCGATGATGCTCTACCGCACCGTGGACCGCACGGACAAGGCGCTGGCAACGGCCGCGCTGGCCAACAAAGTCGGCGAGCGCATTGGCTTTCTTTCCTTTTTACAGCGGCTCACGCCCAAGGCCGATCGCGCGCAGACAATCGACTTTAGCCTAAAGCTGGTGGTGGAGCTGCTCGCCTTTTGCGCCGTCAACGGCATCCCGGGCGATAGCTTCAAAGATTTTGTGCGCGCGCTCAACGCCTACACCGACGACGCGGGCATGCGCGTAGCCGCGCTGGTCACGCTGGACGGCGTCATCCCGCTGGGGCCGGATGTGGCCCGCCTAGCGCTGGATGCGCTCGAAAACATGTCGCCCGACGAGCTATCCAGAAACCAGACCTACACCAGCATCCGCGATGAAATTCCCGGCAGCACCGACCAGGAGCGGCTCGGCTTTATCCAGCAGAGCCTGAGCGAGACGCGCGGCTGGGTCAGCGGCTTTGTGGACAAACACAATCTCACGTCGGAAAAGGCGCTCGAACGCGTGCGCAGCTTCGTCGATGTCTCGGATGATCGCCTGGACTACCTCGGCGCGTTCTTTGACATGACGACGAATTACTACACGCACACCGGCACGCAGTCCGTCGCGCGCAGCCTGATCGAACGCTCGGTAAACGAGATTTAGATCGGGAAGCGGTTTATTTACAACGCTAAAGGGGCTGGCATCATCAGATGCTGGCCCTTTTGGTTGTCTCTACCTCCAAGGCTACTTCAAGAATAAGGCTGCTTCAAGAAAATAAACAGACAGGGTGGGTTCGTCTACGTCCCCGGCACGCGCCACACGTAGCTTGATCTTCCCTGGTGGCTCAGGCGCGCGCCGGGGACGCTTATTGCCGCGATCTTCACTCGCCCGTACACTTAATTTCTTTGAAATGGTCAAAGAGGGCTTCCTCTTCATGCGTTGCAACCTTTGGCAACCAACAAAAAAGTCTGTATATCTGTCGTAGCCTCCTCACCAAAAATTCGTAGCGCCGTAGCCCAGCACGTTTAACCCTACTGGGCTATACTCGGCGCAAATCTCTACGCTGCTGCACAGCAGGTCATCGTTACCCCTCCATCGCTCTCCCGCGACCTTCCACCACAAACAGAGATCACCAAGTCCCCCATCCCTTGTTGGCTGGCGTCTCGGCTTTATCGAGCGTTTGTCAACGCTTACGCGGTGCAATTGTGCATCCGTGCCCTGGCGCGCGCCCTGGTGCGGGCTGCCCTTTTTACCGTGAGCGTGTTCAACCGGGTCGCCCTGCTCTGGGACGACCGACACATGAGGAGTAACATCAATGAAGTTTCAACAGACAGATCGTTTTCGCTGGAATGGGCCAGCGGCCAGACGGCGGGGAGGCGTCATCCTGCTGCTGTGCCTGATTCTCACCGCGGGCAGCGTTCTCCTTCAACGTACAATTCTGGCACAGGAGAATGGCGAGGGCGACGTTTTTCTGCCGCTTGTAAGCAGCGGCAGCAACGGCGACAGCCCCGCCCCGCAAACGCCACCAGCGTCCCAGACGCCGGGCGCACCAACCCCAGGAGACCCCATGCTCGACAGCGTCACCGTTGGCGTGCAGCAGGTGGGCGAGCAGCGCTACCTCGTCGCCGGGGCCAGGAGCGGCTACCCGGGGCTGGCGCTGTACACCTACGCCGACGACGACGAGGACACGTCGCAGAGCCTGTGCACCGACGAGTGCACCACGGCGTGGCCCCCGTTGACCGTCTCCTCGGCGGAGGCGCTAATTGGCGCGACGGAGGTCTCCGCGGCGCTGGGAACCGTGCAGCGGGCGGACGGCACGCTTCAGGTTACCTACGCGGGCTGGCCGCTCTACCGCTACGCCGGTGATTTGGCCGCGGGCGACGCCAACGGCGAGGGCATCGAGGGGCTGTGGTGGCGCAGCGCAGCGCTTGCCTACAACGACAAGTCCGACGGCGAGCTGCCCACGGACAATCTGCTCTCCCTCTCCGCCGTTACCGTTCTGAGCGACTTTGCCGAGGCCAACACCATTAGCGTAAACCAGCTCAATCGCAGCGAGTGGCACACGGTAGAGCTTCAGCAAACGTATACCCGCCCCGTTATTGTCATGCAGCCGCTGTCGTCTCGCGGGCCGCACCCGGTTACCATTCGCGTGCGCAACGTGACGAGCGATAGCTTTGACTTCCAGATCGACGAGTGGCCCTACCTGGACGGCTGGCACACAAACGAGACGATCCACTACCTGGCGGTGGAGGCGGGAAGCCACGCGCTGCCGGGCGGCAACGGAGAGGTGATCCAAGCGGGCACGGCGCGCGTCGACCATCGCTTTACGACGGTTGAGTTTGCCGAGCCGTTTGCCAACCCACCCGTCGTCTTTTCGCAGATCGAGAGCGTCAACGATGCAGAGCCCGCGACGACGCGGCAGCGCGGCGTGACGGCCGGGCAGTTTGAGCTGCGCCTCTCCGAAGCCGAAGCCAGCAACCGCTCACACGAGATCGAAAGCGTGGCCTACATCGCGGTGACGCCGGGGCAGTTTAACTTTGACGGACAAATCCTAGATGTGGGGTTGACGCCCGACCGCGTCACCCATCGCTGGTATCCCATTACCTTTCGCGCCGCCTACCAGGGCGCAGCCTTTCTCGCCGCAATGCAAACGGCGGATGGCGGCGACCCAGCGGGGCTGCGCTACGCCAACTTTGGCGAGAGCGGTGTGGAGGTCTTTGTCGAAGAGGAGCAGTCGCTCGACGATGAAATCAAGCACACAACCGAAATGGTGGGTTATCTCGTGGTTGGGCGCACCGTCGGCGCAGCCCCCACGGTAACGCCGCCGCCGCCCACGCCCACGCTGCCGCCCACCATCACCCCCGTCGCCACGCCGACCAACGCGCCCAACCCAACGCCCACGCCCGTCGTCGGCCCGGAAGAGGCGTCGCTCCAAATCATGGATGCACAGCGCGTTCGCAACGTCTATGAAGTGGGTGGTGAAGAAACAGGTGGTGAGCGCGCCCAAATCAGAATCCGCCGCTCGACAAGCGGCCAGGCCGCAACGGTCTCCTTTACGCTGCTCGGCGCAGAAAATTCAAACAAAGGCTCGGCTTCCGCGGATGACTACGTGATCCGCAACGCAGACGACGAGGTGATCGACGGGCGCTTGGCCTTTGCCGCCGGTGAATCCGTGCAGACGCTCAGCGTGGAAGCCGTGGCCGACGAGCGGATCGAAGTTCCCGAAGTGCTACGCATCCAGCTTCAGGCGGGGCCGGGCTTGACCGTCCTGCCCGGTGTCGGCGAGACGACCGTCCTGCTGAGCGACGGCGAAGCTGGCGTTAT
Source organism: Caldilineaceae bacterium (assembly GCA_965213535.1). GTDB lineage: Bacteria > Chloroflexota > Anaerolineae > Caldilineales > Caldilineaceae > JBCCFC01. Next base: position 948,057 of record OZ243888.1, on the reverse strand, counting down.
GACGGGCAGCCGACTCTTCGTCGCCCAGCTGACGGCGGCGCCGGGGACGGATTCCGGCGCAACGGGGCTGGCCACCGTGCAGCTCTCCAACGACAACAGCTACGGGCTCTTCAGCATTAGCTTCAGCGGCCTCAGCGGTCTTCAGACATCCGGCCACTTCTTTGCCGGAGACCCGATTTCCGGCCCGATTGTCTACAGCTTTCGCGGTGGGCAGCTGGCGGACCAGGAGTGGAAGATTGCCGCGGCCGGGCCAAGCGTGACGGACCAAGCCATGCTGGATTCGCTCTTGAAGGGTGAACTTTACGTCAATGTGGCGTCCGGTAAGTATCCAGATGGCGAAATCTACGGCACGCTGCGCCTTGCCCAGGGCACGCCCGACATCCAGCCGCCGCCCCCGCCCGCTCCCATCGAGCCGCTGACGGGCGACGCGCTGGAGCGGGACATCGCCCTCTTCCTGCAGCAGGCCACCTTTGGCCCCACCGTGGAGAGCGTGGCGGAGATGCAGACGCGGGTCGAGCGCCACAACGGCGACCGCACCAAAGCCTATGCGGAGTGGATCGACGAGCAGATGGCGATGCAGGGCCCCTCGATTGCGCAGTTTATAGATGCCAACCTGCAGCTTCAGGTGGTCAACACCAATGGCGATCTCGCACCGCTGGCAACGCGCTCCGCGTGGAGCTTCTATCCGGCCTGGTACACCCAGGCCATCTACGCCAAGGCGCAGCTGCGGGAGCGCACGGCCTTTGCGCTGAGCGAAATCTTTGTCGTCTCCCACAACGACCGCTATCTCTACGAGAATCCGTGGGCCACCGCGGGCTACTACGACATGCTCAAGGCGAATGCCTTTGCGCCCTACGAGACGCTGCTGACGGACGTGTCCACCCACCCAGCCATGGGTTGGTATCTCTCGCATATCAAGAACCAAGCCGAGCAGCGAGACGCAGCGGGAGAGGTAATTTCCTCGCCGGACGAAAATTATGCGCGCGAGGTAATGCAGCTCTTCTCGATTGGCTTGGTCATGCAGCACCGGGATGGTTCGTTCGTCATCGGCGCGGGTGGGCTGCCCGTGCGCACCTACGACCAGGAGGACATCTCGGAGCTGGCGCGCGCCTTCACCGGCTGGTCCTACAGCGTGCAAAGGGATGGCGACACGCTGGACACCGTCGACAACGACGATTTCTTTTACCGGCCCGGGCGCATCCGCAACCAACCGCAAAAGTATCTCCAGCCCTCGTTAACGGAGCCGCTCAAGGGCTTTGAGGACAACGGCCTGCCCCAGGGCGACAGCAAGTACGAGCGCTACCACGACAACGGCGAGAAGCAGTGGCTGGGCCGAACCATCCCCGCCGGACAGACGGCCGAGCAGGATATGGCACAGGTGATGCGCGTGCTGAGCGAGCACCCCAATACCGCGCCCTTTATCAGCTACCGGCTGATCCAGCGCTTGGTCATGTCCAACCCGTCGCCCGGCTACATTTACCGCACGGCCACCGTCTTTGAGGAGAGCAACGGCAACTTGGGCGCAGTCGTCAAGGCTATTCTGCTTGACCCGGAAGCGCGCAATCCGAGCGCTGCCTCGCAGCTGGGGAATGGCAAAGTCAAAGAGCCGGTGATCCAGATGGTGGCGCTGATGCGTCTGCTGAATGCGCAATCGGACGCGCCGCCGCCTTATGATCTGGCGGCGCTCCAGGCCTACGGCTATACCTCCGCCGATGTGCAGCGCATGGAGCCCAATGCCTCGCTCCTCTACCTAACGGGCTGCCTGCCGCGCTGCGACTACGGCATCAACCAGCCGCCGCTCGGTGCGCCGACGGTCTTCAACTGGTTCCTGCCCACCTATGCCCCAGCTGGCCCCGTTGCCGACGCCGGGCTTGTGGGGCCGGAGCTTCAGCTAACCGACGAGAGCAACACAATTGGGCGCTACAACGCCATTTACGAGTTCGTGCTGTCGAACAAGGGGCTGCGCGGCATCCGCTATAGCCAGGACAAACCGCAGGCCCGCATCGTTTACGCACAGCCACCGTGGCTGCTGGATGCCTACATGGCGGTGATGGACTCGGACCGGGACGGCCAATTGACGCCGGGAGACGCCAGCTACGCCGACGCCGCCCAGGTGCGCGCCGCCAGCGCGGCCCTGGTCGACCGGGCGGATGACTACCTCTGCGCCGGTCGGCTCCAGGCCGGAGCTACGGACAATGCAGAGAGCGATCCGCGCGAGATCATCATCACGGGCGTGGCGGATGCGGTAGCGAACTGGGACGGCGGCTCGCCGGAGTATGCCATTCGGGCGCGGGATGCGCGCGTGCAGGAGGCGCTCTTCCTGGTGGCGTCCGCCCCGCAGTGTTCGTTTACGGAGTAGGGAATGGTAGACAATGTTGGAGAAGTCCGGCTTCTCAAAGAGGTCGGACTTCTGGGTCAACTCCTCGTGTTGACTTTGGCGAGCCATTGGTAAAGCAAGACGGTAAAGCAAGACGGTAAAGCAAGACGGTATAGCAAGACGGTATAGCAAGACGGTATAGCAAGACGGTAAAGCAAGACGAAGTGAGTAGATCGGATTGCTTTGTGTGCATCACCGCTGGTGGCTGAAGCCCACCAGCTTGCGGGCGAAAACCGGCTGAGGCCGGTTGGCTATCGTCCCTTGATTATCTTTAGAGGAGCAAAACTATGTCAGACAGTAATATCACGCGACGGAATTTCTTGCGCCAGGCAGCCTGTGCCGCGTTGGGCGCGACGGCGATGGTCAACACGCTGGCGGCCTTGCGGCTTACCTCGGCGGCCATTGCCCAGGGCAACGACCTGGACGACTACAAGGCGCTTGTCTGCATTTTTCTCAACGGCGGCAACGACTCGAACAACCTGCTCGTGCCGATGGGCGCGGTGGGTGGCAACCCCGTGCGTGCCGATTACGAAACCGGCCGCGACGTGCTGGCGCTCGGCAACGATACGCTGCGCGGGCTAACGCTGCCGCCCAGCGCCAGCAATGCGTTCAAGAAGCACTACGGCGGCTCGTCGTCTCCGCTGGGCGTTCACCCCAACGCGCCGGGCATTGCCAACCTCTTCAACAGCGGCGACTTGGCCTTTGTCTGCAACGTGGGCACGCTGGCCTATCCCATCCCCACGCGGATGGACCTGCTCGAAGATCGCGTTCCCGTGCCGCTGGATCTCTTTTCCCACTCGGATCAGCAGACGCAATGGCAAACGTCCGTGCCCGACAATTTGTCCAACACCGGCTGGGGCGGGCGCGTCGCCGATCTGCTGGATGCTGGCTACAACGGCGACAGCTCCAAAGTCTCGATGTCGATTTCGCTGTCGGGCGTCAACACCTTCCAGCGGGGGCTCAATCCGGAGACGAACGCCTTTGGCATCAGCCCCTCCGGAACGATCCCGCTCTCCGGCTTTGGCTCGCCAACCGATCCCTACGGCAACGCCTATCATCCCGGCGCGAGCTTTTACGAGCCGACCTATCAAGACAGGCGCGAGGGCCACCGGCTGAAGGCACTGGAGCAGCTCGTCAAGCTGACGAGCGAAAATCTGCTCGAAGACGCGCACGCCAGCAAAATTGTCAGCGCCCGCGGCGTGAGCGAATCCGTCAATGCCGCCGTGGCAGCGGCGGTGAGCACGGGGGTAAATTTTGACCAGCTTTTTGCGGGAGCCGTGGACGAGGACGGCGGCGGCAACCTGTTGGCCGACCAAATGAAAATGGTTGCGCAGCTAATCGTGGGCCGCTCGGCGCTGGGCAACAGCCGCCAAATTTTCTTTGTCAACGTAGGTGGCTACGACATTCACCGCAGCCACATGGCCTCGCACGCCATGTTGATGAACGAGCTTTCCGGTGCGCTGGCAGCCTTCCGCGATGCGCTGGTGGCCGCGGGCGATTGGGACAAGGTGGTGGCCTACACCGCCTCCGACTTCAGCCGCACCTTCACCGCCAACGGTTCCGACAACGACGCGGGGACGGACCACGCCTGGGGCGGCCACGCCATGGTGCTGGGCGGCCCCGTCAAGGGCGGCAACCTCTACGGCCACTTCCCCTCGCTCAAGACGGGCGACCACCCGGAATCGATCGACTCTCGGCGCGAGCGCGGTCGCTGGATTCCGTCGACTTCGGTGGACCAGTATTCGGCGGTCCTGGCCAAGTGGTTTGGCGTGGACAGCAACTCAATGGAGACCATCTTCCCCAACATCAACCGCTTCGACGACCCATTTAGCGTCGCCGCGGCGAATCTGCGGTTTTTGGAGGGGGTGTAGAGAAAGCGTAAAATGTTGCAGTAAAAGCAAAGGAGCGTGCCGCGGCACGCTCCTTTGCTTTTACTACTGCTTTTACTGCATTCCTGCCTCCGCCCGCAGCGCATGAATAATTTGCCAGTCCGTCTTCGGAAAGGGCAACGCATCCAACTCATCCAGCCCCAGCCAAAGCCAATCGGCACAGCCAATCGCCCGCGGCTCCCGTGCTGAATCGGTGGCGATCCAGCGCGCGTGCAGCGGATAGAGCGTGATGCGGAAGTGGGTGTACGCGTGAGCAATTGCCAGCGGCGCGGCATCCGCCCGCACCGGTTCCGCCACCTCAATCTCGATCCCCAGCTCCTCCGCAATTTCCCGCCGCAGCGCAGCCGCCAAGTCCGCATCGCCCGGCTCGACTTTGCCGCCGGGGAACTCCCACAGGCCGCCGAGCATCTTGTCCTGCGGGCGCTGCGCCACCAGCAGCGGCGATGCAAAGGGCTCGCCCCGCCAGATCACGCCGGCGACGACGTCGTAGTGGGGCGTTGATTTTTTGGGCGGCAGCACGGGGCGCTCGTGCTGCGTGCCGCGGCTGGCGGCGAGGCAATGCTGATTGATCGGGCAAATCAGGCAGCGCGGGTTGGTCGGCGTGCAGAGGCGGTTGCCCAGCTCCATCAGCGCCTCGTTGAACGCGCCCGCTTCCCCTACTGGCGCAGCCTCGACCAGCTCGCGCGCCAGCGACCACATCTGCTTCAACGTCGCTCGCTCGTCAATGGGCTGCTCAATATCCGCCACGCGCGAGAGCACGCGCTTGACGTTGCCATCCAGAATGGGCTCGGCCTGCCCAAAGGCCATGCTTAGAATCGCGCCGACGGTGTACTCGCCGATGCCGGGCAGCGCCAGCAAGGCCCTGCGCTCGGACGGGATCACCCCGCCGTGCTGCTCGACGACGATTTGTGCCGCGCGATGGAGATTGCGCGCGCGCGCGTAGTAGCCCATCCCCTCCCACAGCTTGAGCACTTCTTGTTGATTGGCGGCGGCCAGCGCCTCGACTGTCGGAAAGGCCGCCAGCCAGCGCGCAAAGTAGCCCACCACCGTCTCCAGCCGCGTCTGCTGCGCCATAATTTCGCTGATCCACACGCGGTAGGCGTCGCGCTGCCCCGCGGGCCGGTCGCGCCAGGGCAGGTCGCGCGCGTGGTCGGCGTGCCAGGCGACGAGGGCGCGGGTGATCAATGAAGAATTCATAGCAAACTTTCGGAAATCGATCCGCGAAGAGCACGAAGAGCACGGGGGTTTGTCCGTTGACGTTCTTTCTTGGTGCTCTTCGCCTCCTTCGTGGATCGTCTTTTTCTTACAGCGGCCAGAAGATCAGCAGCAGCGGCACCGCCGTGATGACAACGAGAAATTCAATCGCCAGCCCCATGCGCCAGTAGTCGCCAAATTTGTAGCCGCCCGGCCCCATGACGAGGGTATTGGACTGGTGACCAATTGGGGTGAGAAAATCGCAGGAGACGCCGATGGCGGTGGCGAGCAGGAAGGGATCGGGCGAGACGCCAAAGCCGTTGGCAACGCTGATCGCAATGGGGGCCATGAGCACGGCGGCGGCGGCGTTGTTGAGCAGCGGCGTGAGAATCATCGCGCCGACGAGCACAACGGTGAGCGCAATTACCGGCGAAGCTTGGCCCGCCACAGCCAGAAATTGATTGGTCAGCCACGCCGTCCCGCCGGTGCGTTCGAGCGCGTCCGCCACGGGCAGCATCGCGCCAAGCAGCACCAGGATCGGCCACTCGATGCTTTCGTAGGCATCGCGCAGCGAAATTGAGCCGATGAGCACCATCACAACCGCCGCCGACACAATCGGAATCTGAATCGGCAGCACGCCGGTCGTCGCCACGGCAATCGCCGTGACAAAGACGCCCACGGTCAGCAGCGCGCGGCGGGATTGGCCCAGCCGCAGGTTGCGCTCGGCCAGCGGCAGGCAGCCCAGCAGCGCCAGCATATCCGTGGTCGCGTCGCGCCGCACCTGGAGCAGCAGCACGTCGCCGCGGTAGAAGCGAATGTCGGCCAGGCGATGGCGCAGCCGCTCGCCCTCGCGCGCCACGGCCAGCAGGTTGACGTTGTAGCGACCGCGCAAATCAAAGCTGCCCACCGTCTCGCCGATCAGCGGCGAATTGGCCACCACCACAGCTTCGACCAGGCCCACATGCTCCGAGCGCAGCATCTGCTCGCTCACCTCTTCGTCAATCAGCTCAAAGTTGGTGGCGTCGATCAGCGCCTGGAGATTTTGCGGGTCGGCCTGCACGATAAGCACGTCGCCCGCCCGCACGACGGTGATGCTGGAGGGAATCAGCAGGCTGCGCCCCTTGCGCACCAGCCCCGCCACCACCACATCGTTTTGGTTGAGCGCGGGCAAGTCGCGAAGGAAGCGGCCAATAAATTTGGACGTTTCGGGCACGCGCAGCTCGGTGCTGTACGCGTTGATGTGGAAGAGCTCCTCGCGCGAAGATTGGCCCGTGCGCTGCGGGATCAAGCGCCAGCCGACGAGCGCCATGTAGGCAATGCCCACCAGCGCCACGCCCGCCCCCGCCGGCAGAAAATCAAACATGTGGAAGGGCTCGCCCAGCGCCTCCTGGCGAAAGCTGGAGATGATGATATTGGGCGGCGTGCCGATCAGCGTCATCATGCCGCCGAGCAGCGAGCCGTAGGCCAGCGGCATCAGCAGCAGCGAGGGCGAATTGCCGTGCTTGCGCGCCATCTGAATCGCCACGGGCATCAGCAGCGCAACGGCGGCCACGTTGTTCATCACCGCCGAGCAGAGCGCCGTCAACCCCGTGAGCGCGGCCACCTGCACCACGGGGCCGCCGCCCACGCGCAACATCTGCCGCGCGATCGCATCAACCACGCCGGAGTTGATCAGCGCCTGGCTGATCACCAGCACGCCAGCCACAGTGATCACCGCCGGGTGGCCAAAACCCGCAAACGCTTCGTCGCCGGGCAGAATGCCGACGATGACGAGCGTCAACAGAGCTAACAAGGCAACAATATCATACCGGATGCGCTCGGTGATAAAGAGCACGAGCGCAACTAGCAAAACAACAACAACGATAATCTGGTCGAATTGTTCAAACATACATTGGTAAACCCCAAAAAAGTTAACGCGAAGATGCAAAGGAGTTGTTTATTCAGGAAGGTCACCGTTCCGCCCTCACACCCACTCCCAGAATGGGAGAGGGGCTGGGGGTGAGGGCGGAACGAGCAGGAGTTAGAGGTGGGAGCCTAAACAGTAGCGAACGAAGTTCTCTCCTTGCCTCCTCCTTGCCTCTTTACCTCCTCCGCGCCCCTCCGTGTTAAATCTGCAAGCCTCACCCCAACATTACCTCTCGCTGCCAAGCAAGCTGCGCGTCTAAGCCATCAACAATCCGCGTCGCTGGCGCGTAGCCGAGCAGCCGCTGGGCTTTGCCGATGTCGGCACTCGTCCGCTTTTGATCGCCCGGTCGCTTGGGGCCGGGCACGGTTTGCGGCGCGATGCCGGACAGTTCCTCCAGCACATCCAGCACCTGGTGCACCGTCACCTCCTCGCCGCCGCCGATGTTAAAGGTTTCGCCGATGCTCTGCTCCGGCTTTTCCATCGCCAGCACCAGCCCCTGCACGCAGTCGGCGACGTAGGTGTTGCTGCGGCTGTCGTGGCCGTCGCCAAAGATGGTGATTGTCTCACCCTGCAAAATCGAGCGAATAAAGATGTTGTAGCCCATGTCCGGTCGCTGGCGCGGGCCGTAGACGGAGAAGAGGCGCAGCACCGTCAGCGGCAGGTTGTCCTTCATTGCATAGGCGCGGCAAAGATTTTCCGCCGCCAATTTGGTGATGCCGTAGGGCGAGACCGGCACCAGCGGCGAGGCCTCGTCGCCCGTGGCAAAGCGCCCGTAGACGGACGAAGTTGACACGTTGATGAAGTGGCCGATGCGCGCCTCGACCGCCGCCTCCAGCAGCCGCTGCGTGGCCTGCACGTTGCACGTCATGTACGAATCGAATTCGCTCCAGCTGCGCAGCAGGCCCGCCTGCGCGGCGAGGTGGAAGAGGGTGGCGTCGGCGGGCAGCAGCCGGGCAAAGTCGCCCGTGCGCAGGTCAATTTCGTGGAAGCGAAAGCGTGACGCGTCCCGCAGCGCGGCCAAATTTTGCTCCTTGAGCGCGCGCGGGTAGTAGGCCATAAATCCGTCGAGGCCGACGACCTCGTGTCCGTCGTTGACTAAACGTTCACACAAGTGCGAGCCGACAAACCCCGCCGCCCCCGTCACCACACAAATCGCCATGCTGTCTCCTTATCTGTGAGCAGAATCCTAAAAATTTTGCAGAGGCGGCCAGCAGAGAACATGAAGAAACAAAGAAACGAGCGTCGCTCGACTGTCTCCACCCACTTCACCTCCTTTATTGATTCTTTTCTGCCGCCTAATTTCCCAACAGGCGCTGATTGTAGCACAATCTGGGGTGAATCCACTTCTCACCCCCTCCAGTTGTGATATGATACGCCCATGATTCGCTCCATTTATCGCCATCGCAGCGGAACCGTGCTGCGCGATTTGTCCAACGACCAAATGCTGGCCGCGGCCAAAGACACGCGCGCCTGCCTCTGGATCGATCTCTCCGCGCCAACGGCAGAGGAGAGCCAACTCGTCCTCCAGCAGGCCTTTGATTTTCATCCGCTGGCCGTCGAAGATGTATTGAGCGACACGCACATTCCCAAGCTCGACAACTACGAATCCTACCTCTTCCTGGTCTTTCATTCCGTGGATATGGGGATGGAAAAGATGGAGATTCAGACCAAAGAGATGGACGTCTTTCTGGGACGCAACTTTTTGGTGACCGTTCACGAACAGGCGCTCAACTCCGTTGATTGGCTGTGGGGCGAGGAGGCGCGGATGCAGGAGGGGATGACGCACGGCGCGGCCTACCTGCTCTACCTGCTGCTCGACCGGCAGGTGGATCGCTACACGCCCATGCTGGATCGCTTCGAGCGACGGCTGGATGTGCTCGGCGATCAGATTTTCCGCCACGAGCGCCTCTTCGAGGGCGAGAATCAACCCAGCGCCCGGGGCAATATGCTCGACGAACTGCTCACGGCCAAGGGCAGCGCCCTGCGCCTGCGCCGCATTCTCGTGCCCCAGCGTGATTTGGTGCTGCGCTTAACGCGCAACGACTACGCGGCCATCCCCGATGGCAATGGCATCTACTTCCGCGATGTGCACGATCACCTCGTGCGGCTGGCCGATTTGGCGGAAAGCACGCGCGACCTGGCCGACAGCACCATCGATACCCACTTGGCGCTCGTCAACAATCGCATGAACGAAGTGATGAAGGTGCTGACGATCATGTCCAGCATTTTTATTCCGCTAAGCTTTCTGGCGGGCGTCTACGGCATGAACTTCGAATGGATGCCCGAGCTGGACGACCGCTGGGCCTATCCGCTGCTGTGGCTGAGCTTTTTTGGCATTGCCATTGGGCAGCTCTATTTTTTCCGCCGCCGCGGTTGGCTGTAGAGATACTGCTTGTTGCTTATTGCTTATTGGAGAAGACTCCGCGGATTGAAGCGAATGGGCAAGATGGCGATGGCTGCGGCGGTCGAGCTGAAACAGACCCTGTTTGGCATCAATCAACAGCAAAGCAAATTGACGCCTCAACAAAATTTAACGCAGCCACCAGAATCAACGAACAGCACTAAGCACTAAGCACTAAGCATTAAGCATTAAGCACTAAGCATTATCCAATGTACTACTCCATCATCAACGGCCTCCCTTCCCCCAGCGTTCGACCGCCAACGAGCACGCGACCCTTTGCCGAGCAGATTCCGCTGCTGTTGCCGCCCCAGGTTGGTGCTCTACACGAAGCGTTTCGCGCTTGGGGCCAAGCGGGCTTCTCGCCGGGCACGCTGGCTCCCCCACGCATTTGGTGGGGTTCCTCAACCGACGATGCGGTCGATCTGGCCTTTTATCTCGATACCAATCGCCCACCGCGTGCCCTGAGCCAGAGCGACACAGCGCGCGATCTCGCCGCCTGGCTCGTGCTGCTGAACCGTTACGTAGAGACCTTTGTCGTGGTTGCGCGGGCGCGCGCGGTTTGGTCCCCCGCCGAATTGAGCGGCGCGTTGAGCTTTGCCACGCCCGCTTTCCTGCCCGCCGCGCTGGGTCGTCTGGCCAACGGCAACGACGGCTGGGCGCAGGTTGCCGCCGCGCTGGCTGTCGCCGTGGCCGATGGCCCGCTCAAAGGCCAGCCGCAAAATCGACACTGGAGTTCGTTATGAGTACATCCATTAATCCCACGCCCAGCCCCACGCCCAGCCAACCCACCACGCGCGAGGATTACTCCTCCGGTGGCATCGCCTACCGCTCGCTCGATCACACGCTGCCGGACGGCACGCGCTGGGAGATTGCGCTGATTGCCACGCGCGAAGGGACGCGCTGGCAGCTGCCCAAGGGCACGGTGGAGGCCGAGGAAACGTCGGTGGAAGCAGCGCTACGCGAAGTCGAGGAGGAGACGGGGCTGGAAACCCAGCACGAGGCTTTTATCGAGACGATCCACTACTGGTACTGGGACACCTACCGCCGGGGCAACAATCCCCAACGCGTTCACAAGCGGGTGGATTTTCACCTGCTGGGCACCACGGGCGGCGCGCTTAGCGATGAAAGCTGGGAGGTCGATGGCGTCGGCTGGTTCACTTTCGCCCAGGCGCTAGAGATAATGACATTTAAGGGCGAACGCGAAATTGTCGTGAAGGCGGTGGAGTTGCTCAAGCAGATGTAGTCCAGGTGTGGAGCATCGCTGCTGGGGCGTTCACTGGGGCGTTTACTGGGGCGTTTACGTCCTTTGATGCGAACGACCTCTCCGGGCTACTCGATCAACGACGCACACGAGGACGACTGCTCCGTGGATTCGCCTCGCCGACAACATTCAAAACTCCCCAGCGTCTCGCAGATCGGCGGCAATGACGCCTCGACGACAACATCAAGTTCACCCAGCATTTCGCTCAACTTCACCAGCGGCAACCCCACCACGCTGGCGAAACAGCCGCCCAACTCATCCCCAATCCACGCCACTGGTTGAAAGACCGGGTGCTGAATCGCATACGCCCCCGCCTTGTCCATCGGGTCGCCCGTCGCGATGTACGCCTCAATTTCGGCGTCGCTGTAGTCTCGCATAAGCACGTCCGTCGACTGCACGTGTGTCTGCTGCGCGCTCGTGGCCAGCTCCAACACGCTGATCGCCGTGTGAACCTGGTGCGTGCGTCCGCGCAGGTCGCGCAGCATCGCCAGCGCCTCGTCCACATCTGCTGGCTTCCCCAGCTGCCGCTCGCCTAGGCCCACCACCGTGTCCGCCGCGATAATCAGCACGCGCTTGGCTAAATCTGCGTCGCCTGTTGACTTGCTTACGCGCGCGGCCACCGTTCGTGCCTTATCCCGAGCCAAGCGGTGGGCCAAATCAAGTGGGCGCTCGCCTTTGCGCGGCGTCTCGTCAACATCGGCGGTGATGACATCGAAGGGCAGGCCGAGCGCGCGCAAAAAATACTGTCGCCGCGGGCTGCCGGAAGCGAGGATCAGACAAGTGTTGCTTACTGCGTACTGCTGATTGGTGATTGATTCGTGTGCCATAATTTGGGGTGAATTTGCCGTGGCAAAATCGACAAAGTAATCGGTAGCAAGCAGTATGCAATATCATCAGATCGTCAGCAAATCGCAAGTTAGCGGCCGCTCAATTTGTGCTATGCTTTTCCGGAATTTGTTCCCTATCCACCACTCAATTTTACACAGCCCGCCAGGAGGCACTTCATGCAAAGCAATGAGGTTTTAGCTTCGGTTACGACAGACACCTTAGAGTTAGACCACGCTCCCCATGCCAGAACGAATGGGAATCCCACTGCCCAAGCCAACGGCGCACGCCCCCGCGGCACACAGACGCACGTACGGCTGGCGATGGTCGGCTGCGGCAACATGGCCCGCCACCACGTCCGCAAAATTTTGCAGCAGCGGGAGACCACCGACATCCCCTTTGTCTGCGAACCATCCGGCGACACCTACGAAACCATGTGCGAGCTGTTTGACGAAATGGGCCTTGTGCCGCCGCCCAACGTGCCGGACCTCGATACGCTGCTCCAACGCCACGCCGACGAACTCGACGCCGTCTTCATCATCACGCCCCACAAATTTCACCACGACCAGGCCGTGGCCTGCCTGGAGGCCGGGCTGGACGTGCTGCTGGAGAAGCCGATGGTGATGAACGCCGACGAGGCGCAGAGCCTGATCAACACGCGCGACCGCACGGGGCGGCTGCTGGTGGTGGCCTTTAACGGTTCACTCTCGCCACAGGTGCGCCGCGCCAAGGAGATTTTGCGTTCGGGCGAGCTGGGCGAGATGCTCAACATCCACGCCGTTGCCGCCCAAAATTGGCAAAAAGCGACGACGGGTCTCTGGCGGCAAGTGCCCGACATTGCGGGCGGCGGCTTTCTTTTCGACACGGGCGCACACATGCTCAACACCGTCACCGATTTGGCCGGGCAGGACTTTGTCGAAGTGGCGGCTTGGCTGGACAATCGCGGCGCGGATGTGGATATTCTCGCCTCGGTGATGGGGCGGCTGGCCTCCGGCGCGCTGGTGACGATGAGCGGCAGCGGCAGCACGCCGGGCATGTCGTCGGACGTGCGCGTCTACTGCACGGAAGGTTCGCTGCGCACGGGCATTTGGGGCGAGCGGCTCCAGGTGCAGCGCCCCGGCCAAAGCAAGCTGATGCCCGCGCGCGTACCCAAGTCGCTGGGGCAATGGGAGCAGTTTGTGCAGGTGCGCCGCGGCCTGCGCGAGAACCCCTGCCCGCCCGAAGTCGGCCTGCGCATGGCAAGATTGTGGGATGCAATTCAGGCGTCGGCGAAGCAGGGGGGAATGCCGGTTCGGGTGGAGGCGTGATAGAATAGTCATTGGTAACTGGTCATTGGTCAGTGGAAGGCTCTTTGATTACCCAATCTCCAATTACCAATCTCTACTTACCAATTATCAATTCAGATGGAGCAAATTGACATGGCAACCAATTCCCCCCTCCGCGTGACGGTGTGGAATGAATTTCGACACGAGCGCAAGGTTGAGTCCGTGCGCAAGGTCTACCCCGACGGCATTCACGTGGCAATTGCAAACATGCTCAACGAGCGCGGCTTTCAGGCGGGCACGGCCACGCTGGACGAGCCGGAGCACGGCTTGACGGACGACGTGCTGGCGCAGACGGACGTGCTGATCTGGTGGGGCCACATGGCGCATCGCGAGGTCAGCGACGAGATCGTGACCAGGGTGCAGAAGCGCGTGCTGGCTGGCATGGGCCTGATCGTGCTACACTCGGCCCACATGTCCAAAATCTTTACGCGCCTGATGGGGACAACGGGTGGCCTGCGCTGGCGCGAGGCCGACGAGAACGAGCGCATCTGGGTCGTGCGCCCAGGCCACCCCATTGCCGAGGGGCTGGGCGATTACATCGACATTCCCGAAGCCGAGATGTACGGCGAATTCTTCGACGTGCCGCAGCCCGACGAACTGGTCTTCGTCAGCTGGTTCAAGGGGGGCAACGTCTTCCGCAGCGGCTGCTGCTGGCACCGCGGCGCGGGCAAAGTGTTCTACTTCCGCCCCGGCCACGAAGTTTACCCGATTTACTTCCAGCCAGAGGTGCAGCAGGTCATTGCCAACGCCGTGGCTTGGGCTGCGCCCGCCGGTGTGCCCTATCCCTACTCACAAAAGGTCGCCGTCAACGAGACGGAGCCGCTGGAGGAATTGGGCGAATTTGAGCAGACAAAGGGGCTGCACGGGTAAAACAATAAATTCAACGCAGAGAGCGCGGAGAACGCAAAGGGAAGACAGGATGTCATTTCGACCGGAGGGAGAAATCTGGACGCGGCCAACGGTAAAATTTTATTGAGTAGCGCAGTTGATTTGTGTGCTACCAACAGATTTCTCGCATTCGCTCGAAATGACAACTCTTCCTCTCTGCGTTCTCCGCGTCCTCTGCGTTAAAAATTCCAAAGGAGATCCCCATGCTTGACCAATCCGTGCTCGACAAACTCGCCACCTTCGACACCCCCACCATCTGCAACCTGATCGAGCTCTTCGACGTGCGCCCGCGCAACCGCGGCTACATGGACGGCCGCATTCGGGCCGCCTTTCCAGAGATGCCGCCCGTGGTCGGCTACGCGGCGACGGCGACCTTTCGCTCGGCCTTTGCCCCGCGCGAGGCGCTCGGCTACGACGCCATGGCGACGCAGGTTGAGCGCTTTGCAGAGCTGGATGGCCCGCCGGTTGTCGTCTTCCAAGATTTAGACAGCCCGATAATCGCCGCCACCTTTGGCGAAGTGATGTGCACGACGTACAAAGCCTTTGGTGCCATCGGCCTCATTACCAGCGGCGCGGGGCGCGACCTCGATCAGGTGCGCGCCATCGATTTCCCCGTCTTTACCGACGGCACGATCTGCTCGCACGGCTACAACCACATCCCGCAGGTCGGCGTGCCCGTGCACGTGGGCGGCGTCTTCATCCACCCCAACGACCTGCTCCACGGCGACGTCAACGGCGTGACGACGATTCCCACCGAAATCGCGGCGGAAATGGCGGACATTGGCGATGACTTCGTGGCGGCAGAGGAGGTGATTTTGAAGGCGCTGCGCAGTGGGTCGCCGACGGTGGAGGTATTAAAGGACGCGCGTGCCGAATCCAAGGCGATGGTGGAGAAGTTGAAGAAGCAGATTTCGCGGGCAAGATAGAAACCACCAAGACACCAAGACACAAGGGAAGAAGCTGATCTTGAGAGTTGTTCCCAAATAAGCAACCGCTTACGAGAGGCTCTTGCTCGACTGTAGCGGCTGGGCGCGCCCAGCCACTACGGTCGAACGTCCAATCCAAGCTGCAGAACCCAAGTTACTCATTGGAAACAACTCTTTTGTTTTGATTAAGGCGTTCGGTCACATCCTCCACAAGTGCCGCAGCGGTTACGGACTTGCACTGGCTGGCTTAAAGAGGCTGACGCCTGAAACCAGAAGGAGTCAAACATCCATGCATCACTTAATACGATTGAAGGTTGCACTGAAGTGGGCAGCAGCGCTAGCGATTGTCTGCACGCTCCCCTTCCTGTTCTTTCTCGCGTGGCAAGGTGTAAACAGGGCTTACGTCCAGCTGGTTGTCTCCCCACAGACTGTGAGCACGGAGGGCTTGGGCGTGCAGGAGATTTACGAACTGGGGCTTGTCGAATTGGAGCATGGCGACAAAGCTTTTGGGGGGAAGAAGGGGCAATTCTACCAAAGCGCCGTGGAGTATTTCACCCGCGCCATTGAAGCCGACGCTGAGTATGCTGACCCTTACATCGGCAGAAGTGGAGCATACTCAAGTCTTGGAGAATCTGATTTGTACTTTGCCGACACAAAGCAGGCATTAGAAATTGGGCCGTCGGGCGTTGCATACATGAACATGGCAGTTGCTCACAAGCGACGAGGCCAACCAGAAGCCGCTTTGGAAAACTACGAAAAAGCACTCAGTGGCTTCGGCATGTCGGATCGAGAGCTTGTCAGGTTGGTGGCGTATAAGAAGCAGCATAACATTGCTGATTTCAGAAGAAACCGGAGAGTTAGCGACACGTTAGACTTTCCCTACGTGGCAAACTTGCTGAACGAGGTGATCGACTTGCGCACGCAGTTGGGCCAACCGCTCGACGGTGAGTTGGCCAAGCCCGGCAGCTATAGCGGTGAAGGATAGAGGTGAGAAGTAAAAAAAAGGCGGTGACCGCTACAGCGGTCACCGCCTAAACGATTGACGATCTGTTCTGGTTGTCATGCTTCACCCGTTGTGCTATCTGCCTCTCTCAGAGCGGCTGTCGGTTGCGTCAAAGCCGCATCATCGGTGACCTCTTCTGTTGCTTCTTCGGTTGGCTCTGTTACGTCTTCGGCTGGGGTGTCAGTGGGTGCGGTTGTGCCTTCAGCCGTAGGTTCATCTGTCGATGAGACGGTCTGCTCTGCACTGCCGCAGGCAGCCAGTAGCACCATCATCAATAGCAAGAGCAACTCTTTCATGTTTTGTCCTTTTGGTTTTTTCAGAAGTTCAACTTTTCAAAAAAAGTTAAACTTCTCTACGGCTAAGAAGAGCCAAATGGCTAAAATGGAATTCGTTCAACTGTCCAGTACAGGCCGATGCAGAGAATGGCGATGCTGGCGGCGTAGCGAACGGCAACATCATGCTGCGGTTTACGGATTAGCCACAACGCCCCAATCCCGACCAAGGCGATGGCGAGATGGGTCAACTCGACGCCGATCGTGATGGCGAGCAGGGTTGAGCCCCACTGTTGGAGGCTACCCAACGAAGCGGTCAGGGCCTGCCCAAAACCAAGCCCGTGCACCAACCCAAGCAGGGCCGCCACCCACCAGACATCAACCGTGATGCCGAAGAGGTAGATGGCCGCCAATATGGCGATTGAGGCCGCGATGGTTGCTTCGATCAGCCAAGGGGGAACGGGCGGCTCAAAGCCAAAGGCGACTGCCGCGAGCGTGATCGTGTGCGCCAGCGTAAAGGCAGTCAGGGGGACGAGCAGGGTGCGCAGCCCGGCGGTTACCAGCACCAGCGCCAGGATAAAGAGGATGTGGTCGTAGCCCGACAGCACGTGCTCGACGCCCGAAAGCCAGATCGCGTTGCCCGTTTGGGCAGGTGTGCCCTCACCACGCAGGCGGGTGACGGTTAGCGTCGAATCAAACGTTCCTTCAAGCACCTCTTTGGCGTCGCCGTCATTATCGAGCATAAAGAAGTGGATGCGCTCATCGGCTGAACCAAACAGCGTGTACTCAACATCCACCATCTCTGGTACGGTCGGCCAAGCGACCTGCATAGAAATTTGCACGAAATCCGCCCCGGCTTGATCCTCTTCGCCGGTATCCGGGATGGCCGATTCGATGTGGTTCACGGTCGCTGCCTGGCCCGCCTCGTTGCGCAAAATCACCTGCTCCATCACCAAGGCGTGAATCGCCTCCTCATGTTGACTCACTTCATCAGCGGAGAGCAGGCCATCCCCGTTCTCATCCGCAAAGGGGAATGCGGAGGCATATGGTGCAGCGATGACGGCCGCATTGACGTTGTCGATGAGGATACTCAACTGTCCCGCTTCGAGACCGTGTGCGGAGGCGATGTTGAATTGGCCCAAAGCGAGCCACAATGTCAGCATCAAAAGCCAAATACGTTTCATGTTAAACCCTGTCCTTATCTTTTGCTTTGTTCGTATCGCCATCACGGTCGACCCAATTGAACGCCAGCAGCCTCAAGCGCATCTTCTAATTCCTCCAGCGTGATGCTAAGTGTCACTGCCGCCGCTTCGAGGTTTGGTGGTGGCGAACCCAACACATCCATCGTTGCCGTTGGCGCAGCCACCTCCGCTATTCATTCGTGTTTATCCGCCGCGGCCTCCGGGGCCACCGCCGGGGCCACCGTCTTGCCCAGCCCCTTCAACCGTCACGCCCATAAAGCAGGTGAGTACCCCATTCTCTTCGGCGGGGTTGGCGTGGTAGTGGTAGCCATCCGCCTCGGTGGTGTGGCCGTTGCATTCGTCGAGCTCCGCCGCTGCCTCAGCCTCCGCGTCAAGCGGGCTGTGGATGGGGTAGCCGTCCATTGCGTAGGCAAAGATTGGGGTTTCGCCATCGCTGGTTTCGCCGACTTCCGAGCAGCCGCGTGCGCCGTGCAGATGATAGCCATCCACGGGGTTGATGTGGCCGCCGCAGTCGTCAAAGGCCGCAATCGTGTAGGCGCTCAAAATTGCATCAACGGGTGCTGACGCGGCGATGATCACGCCGTTGAGCGTCACGCCCCAGTTGCCACCGGCTGAGGCGCTGTCAGCCACCACCGGCGTCGTCGGGATTGTGACCGTTGTGGGAACGGGCTCACCATTTTCAAGCCACTCGATGCGCCCTTCCACACAGTGGTTGTATAGCGAGGGATCCACATCTGGGCGGGCTGCCGCTTCAAATTCCTCCTGCGTTTCGGTGATGTTGACGTTGCCTTCGTCGTCATACAGCTTCCAGTTGTCGTCGTCGTAAAGCTCGGCCAGGTTCAGAATAAACTCGCCATCAAGGTCATAGACCGCATTGCCGTCGAGCCAGATGCCACCCTCCTCCGCAGTGGATTCAATTGTCGGAGGGCAGAACGGCCCCGCGTCGTAGTCCGCCGGATAGCCCGCAATCGTGATTTCGTAGCAGGTCGTCTCCGTCCCGTCCGAGAGCGTACAATCGACAACGGTCGCCTCTTCTGCCAGCGCACCATCGAAGAAGAGGCTCGTGTCGAGACCATCCGTATCGGCATCTGCGTCAGCAAGTTCCTCGTCTGCATCAGCGACTTCCTCGGTATCGGTAACGACTTCCGCTTCTTCGGTCGGTGCCTCTGCCGTTGCGGTCGTTTCGTCCGCCGTGGGTTCGTCAGTGGATGAGACGGTCGTCTCGCCGCTGCACGCAGCCAGCAGCAACATCAACGTGAGCAAGAGCGATAGTTTTTTCATGGTGATTCCTTTCGTGGTGTTCAATTCGTGGCAATCAATTTGTGATGATCAATGTGTAGCGTTTACGTTGTCCTCACTGAACGCCTGCCTCCTCAAGCGCATCTTCTAATTCTTCCAGCGTAATGCCGAGCATTTCCGCCGCGGCCTCAAGGTCTGGAGGTGGATCACCCAGGGCATCGCGCAACGCATCTTCACGAACGCCCAAAGTCGCAGCCACCGCCGCAAAATCAGGAGCCCCGCCCCGTTCGCCGCCCGCGCCATCCCCACCCGCGCCATCCCCACCCGCGCCATCCCCACCCGGGCCACCGCCGCCGCCAGCGCCAATCCCAGCGCTGGCTGTGGTCGAAAACGAATTCTCGGCCGAGACGCCCACCAAGCAACCCGGCAAGTTGGGGAATTCCAGGCCAGCGTGATAGTGGTAAACGCCGTCGGGGTAGTCGGCGGTTGCGCCCGTGTGCCCGCTGCACTCATCCAAATCGTCCGGGATGGTGCCGTCTTCGTCTGCGCTGCCGTAGATGGGGTAGCCATCGAAGGCAAAGCCAAAGAGCGCCGCAGCGGATTGATCGAGGTGACACGCTACGTCAACACCCTCGTACTCAAAGCTCGAATCAATATCCGTCGTCGTGGCGTGCCAGTGATACCAGCCACCGGGATCAATGTGCCCGCCGCAAATATCCAGCGCCGGTAAGTGGCCCGTCTGTAAAACGGAGGGGGCGTCGGCAAAGATCGGCACCGCGTCAATCGCCAAACCCACCTGGGCCACCGTGCCCAAATCCGTCGGCGTCTCGGCCATCACCGGCTGCAGCGGGATGCGCACGGTCATTTCGACCGTTTCATCGGCTGTGGCTTCGAGACAGTTGTTCACGCCAGCGACAAGCTCCCCAGCCGGATTACCGATATAGACGTTGCCTTCTTCGTCATAAAACTCGTATCCCTGCTCGGTCAGCATCGTAAAGAATTCTTCGTTGAGCCGATACAAGCCGGGATTGTCGCCGTCCCACTCCCAGATGCCCCCTTCTTCGTAGATCGTCTCTGGGCAGAAGGGGCCGATTGCGAGATCGTCGGGCAGGTATTTGGTGACGAATTCGGCACACTGCGAGGCGTTACCATTTTGCAGCGTGCAGTCCACAATTTGCGGCTCGCTGACGAGACCGGCGCTGTCGAAATAGTCAAGAGTGATGATGTCGGTTGTGCTGTCTGCGGTTGTGCCGTCTGCGGTTGTGCTACCTGCGGTTGTGCTGTCCACACCTGCGGTGGCGGTCAACGTCTCTGTCTCGTCTGTCGCAGAGTCTTCGTCGCTGACGGCGTCTGCGGATTCCTCGACAGCGTCCGCGGCCGATTCTTCCGCTGGCTCAGCCGTCGCCTCTTCCGCAACAGCGGCTGAATCAGCGGCCGCCTCTTGAGCCGTTTCTTCCGAACTGCTTCCACAGGCTGCCACAACGAAGCCGACGGCGATGATCAAGATGATGGTTACATAGCGATACATTTGATGGATTCTCCTGTTGAGTGAAGGGTGTTGCGACTTAAAGACAATACCATTCAAATAAGCGCAGTTGGGCCGTTTGCCGCCACCGGCGATGAATGAATTCACCGCCTATCCTGCGAAGTGCGCTGAAGCGCACTGGGGACGGCCCCTGCAACGCGCTTCAGCGCGTTTGGCAAACCAGGCGGGCAATTCATTGCTCGCCGGTCGCTGTTGACGTAACGCTTATTTGAACAGTATTGGATTTAAAGCCGCGCCAATATCTCGGCTTTCTTCTTCTCGAATTCTTCTTCCGTAATCAGGCCGCTATAGTGGAGCTGCATCAACTCGTGCAGCGCCTCCGATGCGTTTCGGGTGGACGCTTCTGATTTCGTGCTGTTGTCCGCGGATTTTGTGTTGGACCCCTCAACGGCACGCCGCTCCTCATCATTCAGCTCCAGCTTTTGAATGCCTAACTCGCGCATGGCGGCCAACAGCTCTGCTTCGGTCAGGTCGCTCGCGCTTTTGCCCGTGGCGGATTCAACTTTTTGGACGTCACGCTGGCTGAGCTTGTACGCAGATTGACTGCCAAACAGCATCAGCATGGTGGAACCCATCCACAGCAAGTCGGACAACGGCCCTGGACGCCACGAGTGCCACAGGGGCGGTCGCGGCCCGGGGCCAAATCCGGGCCCAGGGCCCATGCCCCCACGCCCTCCGGGCCTACCGCGTCCGCCGCCGCGTCCGCCGCCGCGTCCACCTCCTCCTCCAGCTCCTCTCATTTTCTTTTCCTCTCTGCAAAAATATATCTAAATTCTTTGACGACTTGCTGCCGTTGGGAGAATTTGGTCAGCGATGCTGCCAATCAGTTTAGGTCTTTTTGCCGCCCACGGGCTAGTGTCCAAGATAATGATTCAAGCGGTTCACGCATGACGCACCACACAAAGAGCCGTGACAGATGTCACGGCTTGGCGGCGGTTGGCGATGCTTTGTCCCTCTTTCCAATTTATTTGTGCTCCGTCGCTATACGCACAAAATGAATGCCCATCAGCATAGCGCCCAGCATCAGCAGGATAAAGAGCAGCATGGCCGGATCGTCCACGCCGTGTGGGCCAAAATCGCGGATGTAGGGCACGACAAGCATTGCCGCGAAGCTGCACAGAATGCCGCTCAGCAGCAAGAGCCCTTTCCCCCATGGCCTGTTGTCACGCGCAGGCACAGATAGTGACGCAGGCAAGAACGAGCGGAGATAGTCCGCGAGAATGCTGTCTCCCCCCAACGTTGCACCCGCGTTGGCCGAGAGCAGCGTGCCCTGAATTACGATGTAGAAGGCAGATGGGTTTACAACGCCAACCAGCACAAAGTTCAAATTCATGAAGAGGCCACCGAGCAACGCTTGATTGGTCAACGTACCGGTCAGAATGGCAATGCCGGCCAATAGTTCGCCCGGCAGAATAATCCAGCTGAGGACGAACGCGTTGGGTTCAAAGAGCTGGGTGATCAGCGTCTCGTAAAAGGGAAAGTAGACGGCATCGGCGGCCATCTGCGCCTGAAAGAAGGTCGGCAGTTTCGCGCCCGACGTCCACGTTGGGTCGATCAGCTTCTCGACGCCGGCGCGCAGCCAGCCCAGCCCGATGAAAAGACGCAGCGGCAGCAAAAAGGCGTTTGCCTTGAGCAATTCGGCTTCCAAATATTCCCAGAGCGGCAGTCGATAGGAAGCGCGCGTGTGTTGTAGTTGTGTCATCAATAGGTTCCTCAAAGAATGGCGATTCAATAGCTCACTGATTGCAGGTGACGGTCGCTGCCGCTTTGCGGGCAGCGCGACCGTCATCCCATCTAAAGTGCGTGCAAAATGAAAACAAGAGTTCGCGGCCTAAGTGACTGTCACTGTCCATAGCCGGACAGCTTCCCCCATTTTGTCTGGACAGTGACTGTCACTGGCTCCTCAAACTCCTGTTCTCGACGCAACTTTACTTTAGCTTATCGAATGGTCACTCCTGCACGATGAAGACGTTGGCTGGCACCTCCTCTGGCGCCAAGTCACCGTTGTTGATAATCACCTCGGCTAGGGTCTGCCGATAGTCGATGTCGTAGCGGCGCTGAATGGTCGCCAAGACCGGATCGTTCAGGTGAAAGTAGCGGTCGCCGTCGCGCAGGGCGCTGAACTGTGTTTCCCACATTGCCAGCTGCAAGGGGCCAAACTCTGTGCCGTCCACGTGGCTCTCCGCCATCATGCCCGTAAACGAATCGAGCGCGTCCACCGAGCCATAAATCGCCTGGAGCCGCGCCGCCAGCGTCGTCCGCCGCTCCATCCGCACGGGCAGCGCTCCCGCATCGACCTCGGCCTGTGTCAACTCATTGCCGTCCGCGTCGTAGAAGGCCACGACGTCCAGAATCGCGGGGTCGTTGAGCGGATCCGCCGCATCGATGGCCGGATCGTCGGGGAAGGATGCGGTCGCTTCGGCAGTGATTTCGGTGAAGGTGCTGACTGGTGGCAACCCATAGGCAACGCGCAGATCGTTGTAGAGCGGAATCCCGTGATCATACGCGCGCATCAAATCCAGCGCGCCCAAGTCGTTGACCACGCTGAAGCAGTCGGGCAGATCCACCCCGTCCAGGCAGGCCGCGGGATTTTCCGCATCGGGCGAGGGAATCTGGAAGAGCACGCTGCGCAGCTGATCGTCGATTGTTTCTTCGTTGGCGTATTGCGCTTCGGAGGCCAGGCCGAGCAGCACGGCATCAAGGCCAATCTGCCGGAGCAACTCTGGCTGACCAAATGCGATGTTGAGCGGAATCGCAAACTCCACCTCAGCGCCTTCAATCACAACTTCGATGCCCGCTGCCTCCAACTCGGCCAGCTCCGCATTGGTGTAGTCGGAGAGCGCGGCCGCCATCTCAAACTCGCCGTGAATCATCGAGTGGGCGCGATAGCCGACGGTGGCAAATTCGTTGCTCACGCTGGCATCGACGGTGGGGTCGTAGCCGCTGTAGGCATCAAGCTCAATGCCAAAGGCGGGGAGGAATTCCTCGTAGGTGATGTACTGCTGCGTCGCTCCCACAACGCGGCGGGCAATCGCAAACTTAACCTCTTCGGGCATGTCGTCCGGCAGCAGCGATACGATGCGATTGTGTTCGCGCACAAAGAGCGTCTGCACGGCGGTGAGGCCGAGATTTTCGTTGGCGCGCTGGTCGCCAGCAGCCACGGCTGCGGTGGGATCGAGCCGCTGCGTGCCAAATAAGTCCATGGCGGGGGCCAGGCTGGCATCGCCGCGGGCGAAGATGGTGGGCAGGTAGCCGTCATAGGTTGTGAGCAGCTCGGCCGCGTTGTTCGTTGGGTCGCCGTCCAGCGGGCCCACCCGCAGCCAGTCGAGCCGCTCGTCCGTGCCGCCGTAGACGGCAAAGGCATCGATGTACGAACTGCTGGTGTTGATCTGCTCGCGCGGCGAGGTGACCCCCGTGTCGGGCGCAGCCGCCGAACGCGTAGAGGCAATCACGCCCGTGTCGTTCTCAAATTGCTCCAGCGGATCCGCCGTATCAAACGGAACCACCACCGGCTCGTCGCCTTCCTGGCGCAGGCCAATGGTGTGGTCGATAAACTGGCCCCACACAAAGCCCCAGTGCGTCACGCCATTTTCGGAGAAGATATTCTCCGCGTTGTCGTTGTAGATGCGGTTGCTGATAAAGCGGGGGCTGGGGCCGCTCTCCATGGCGTGAAATTCATCAGCATATGCGGCCTCGGCGACGCGCGTAAACGCGGTTCCGGCCATGCCCTGCTGCGGATTAAGCAAATTGTTCTCGCTGCCGTCCAGGGTGCGGTCGCACAGAAAGAGGCGGTAGGCGCCCCGGTCGCGCCCCTCTTGCGGATTGACTGCCGCAATTGAACCGACAGCCCCAGTTAGCACAATGCCAACCATAATCAGGTGTTTCCACCGTTGCTTCACCATCATTCTATCCTTTATCTAGGCGGACGTTGCAGGCACCGCGGCCAATGTGCAGCCGCGTGCAACAGCCCGCGCTTCCAGTATGCGAGTGACACGAGCGAAGTGCCCTGTGTCATCCAGAGGATAGCGTGATCTTGTAACAGAATTGTGGCGATGGGGCGTCAACAATTTGACAAAAGAAAAAGCCCTCTAGCACGGCGCGCAGAGAGCTTTTGGACGAGACAGTATGCGAAGCAACGAATACTTAAAGAAGCAGGTTGATGGAGAAAGTCGTACCTGCGCCAACGACGGAGGAAACGGAGATCGTGCCGCCATGTTCCTCGACAATCGCCTTGGCAATGGCCAAGCCGAGGCCGGATGTTTTGGGGTCAGTGCGGGAACGGGCGCTGTCGGCACGGTAGAAGCGCTCAAAAATGTGGGGTAGATCGGGGGCCGGGATGCCGCGACCGGTATCGCGGATCTCCAAAAGGATGCGTTGACTTTTGGCCGCAACCCGCAGCTCAATCCGCTCGCCAGCCGTGGTAAAGCGCAGCGCGTTGCTCACCAAATTGTTGAGCACCTGCACCATCCGCTCGACATCCACCGCCACAAGCGGCAAATCGGTATCGCCGACAACGGAAAGCGCCACGCCCTGCGCTTCGGCCTGCGGCAAGTAGGCCACGGCCGTGCGTTCGAGCAGCGCACGCGGGTCGGTTGGCCGCTTATTCAGGGACAGTTTTCCCGCGTCAGAGAGCGAGAGCAAGCGCAAGTCATCCAGCAGATGTTGGAGCAGCTGCACCTGCTGATTCATCGCCTGATAGGTCTGCGGCGACTGCTTGATTTTGCCCTCGCTCAACCCTTCCGTGTAGCCCGCGATGACGGTAAGCGGGGTGCGCAAATCGTGGGCAATATCGGCCGTCATCTGCTGGCGCAGCTCTTCGGCATGGGCCAAATCGTGGCTCATTTGATTAAACGCATGGGTCAATTCGCCGATTTCATCCTGTGTGGTGACCGGCACCTGATGGCCAAGCGCTCCACCCGCCAGCACTTCGGTCGCGGTGGTGAGGGTGCGCAGCGGGCGAATCAACTGCCGCGCCAACACGAGCCCGACGCCCAGCGCCAACAGCACGCCAATGCCAAGCCCCGTTGCGACACCTCTGTAAACGGAATCTTCAAAATTGCCTGCTGGCGTGTTGGGCGCAAAGCGCCTGGGTGTTCGATCCGCTTTGCGCCCTATGTCTTGCGCTCTTGCCGGTGAGAGTAGCGGTGGCGGCAATACAGCCCCTGCCGTTGCAGTGACCAGTTCGTCCATAAACTGATCGAACCCGCGAAAGGTGCTGAAGGTAACGATGGTCAGCGTTAGAATCGTCGCAACAACGGCTACACAGACAAACGAGAGCGTGAGCTTTGTGTTCAGCGAGCGCATGATGATTCAATCCTCCTTTGGCCGCGCCAGCCGATAGCCAAAGCCATAGACCGTTTCGATGTAGCGCGGGTTTTTGGGATCCGGTTCAATCTTGCGACGCAGACGGCGAATATGCGTGTCAACGCTGCGCTCGTAGCCATCAAAGCCAACGTCTTTCTCGTCGATGAGCTCCAGGCGCGAAAAAACGCGGTCGGGCGTTCGCATCAGCGTGTGTAAGATGGTGAATTCCGACGGCGTCAGGTCAACCACCTCCTCACAAACGGTCACGCGACGCGTGGTGCTGTCCAGCACAAGGTCGGCCACGCGCAAGACGTCGCCAGCCTGCGCTCCTTTTTGCGTTCGACGCAGCAGCGCACGCACGCGCGCCGTCAATTCGCGCATGCTAAATGGTTTGGTCACGTAATCGTCCGCACCCAATTCCAGGCCCAGCACCTTATCATTTTCTTCCAGCTTGGCGGTCAACATGATGATCGGCGTCTCTGCTTCCCGTCCGTAGGTGCGAATAAAATCGTATCCGGTCATCTCCGGCATCATAACGTCGAGCAGGATGAGGTCTGGCTTCTCGTGGCGGGCAACATAGAGAGCATCGCGGCCGTGGCTCGCCCCAACGACCCGAAACCCCTCCCCAGTCAGATATTCCTCAACCATCGACCGAATTTCTTTTTCGTCATCTGCAATCAAAATGGTCTGTGTCATTATGGTGTCTCGACATGGTCTATCGACTCTCGAAAGAAAAGGGCAAATCTGATAGCTGGCTTGGCTACCAGATTTGCTGCTGGCGTAAAGACAAACGTCCTAAAGCAAAGTCAGAATAAAACCACGGGTTCTCTCATCTGCAAGCGGCAAGAGGGGTCAAACGCTGGCTCTCCCGCCAGCTGTGGAACTTGAATTGCTGAAGTTCGTGGTCTTGTAGCGCTTTCATCTTAGGGTGCGTCGACCGTCACGCGGCACAGCACCGTATTGTCGGTTTCCAGGTCTGGCCCCCAGATAAATTCGGCCGAACCATCCCATGAAATATCATCATATCCCTGCTTCGGGTCAACGGCGGCGGAGGTGTGAATCGTGGTGGCCGTCCATGCACTGTCGTCATAATCAGCCGACATCCACCCCTCAGCCTCGCCCAAATCTTCAAATGTACAGGGCGCCGTCCCAGTGACCGGATTCGCCTCATCTTCGCAAGATTTGTCGAGCGGCGCTTCGTGAATCACCGTGCAGGCCCAATCGGCATTGGAGACGGCCACGACACTGCCCGTGCTCATATCGGTCAACTGCATGATGAAGCCGCCGTCGCCCATCTGCTGATTGGGTTCGCCAATGTACTCCAGCCCGGTGTCATTTTCCTTGAAATCTTTCAGGATGAAGTTGAGGTCGAGCGGATAGCTGGCCTCAAAGGTGGCCGTTTCGGCATTGAAGGAGCGTTCGGTGGTGATCGAAACAGAATCTTCCACAATCAGCTCTTCACCGAGATAGGCGGCAAACCAGTTGTCTGCCCACGCTTCGATCTGGAAGGCGGAAGTCTCGCTCGATGCGTCTGCGCTGGCCGTATCTGCCGCTGCATCAGCCTCAGGTTCAGCTTCCTCCGCTGGCTCCTCTGTCGCGGCCTCAACGGCTTCTTCAGCGGAACTTGCGTTAGCGCTTTCTGTAATTGGCCCAGTGGTTGGCGTTGGCGTTGTATCATCACTGCTGCAGGCAATGAGGCCGATGGCGACGATCATCAAAACGAATAGCACGATTATTCTCTTATTCATGCGGTTTCTCCTTGTGAGTCTGTATCTGTGACGTTCGATCCCCAGCTTATCAAACTCGCAGACCGACTAATAGTGTCATCAGTCACTGGCTTGGTCGATAAACGGTGACGATATAAACCGCCACCCATGATGATTGTCATGGGTGGCGAAGTTCTATTTATTGTGGAGAGGGCGGGTACGCTGGCAACGTCTACAGGCGCTGCCCCAGCGTCAACGGCAGGGTGATTGTTTCGCCATCGCGTAAAACCGTTAGCTGAATGGTCTGCCCGACCTGCGTATGGAAAACCAGGTAGCTATTCAGGTCGGCAAAATCGGCAATCGCTTGGCCGTTAATGGCAATGATCAGATCGCCACCGCGCCCGCTGTTCTGGTTGGCGGCAATCAGCCCAGCCTCGGCGGCCGGGCTCCCCGGCGTCACGTTGATCACGTAAGCGCCCTGATTCTGTGGCAGGCCGTAAATCGATTGTTCGTTTAGAGAGACTTCGCTATCAAAACTTGCGCCGATATAGGCATAGTCATACGTGCCGCTGGCGATTAGGCTGGGCACAATCTGCTGCACGGCAGCCACCGGAACCGAGAAGCCAACGCCGCTGCCCGTACCCGTGGTCGAGGCAATGGCCGAATTGACGCCCACGACTTCGCCCGCCAGATTGAGCAGCGGGCCACCAGAATTCCCCGGGTTGATTGGCGCATCGGTCTGGATTACTTCGGGCAGCGAATAGGTGCTGCCCAATGCTACCCCACGCTGCGAGGGTAAGCTGCGCCCCAGGCCGCTGATGATGCCCAACGACATCGACCCCTGTTCGCCAAAGGGGTTGCCGATTGCCACCGCCAGCTGTCCGACTTGAATGCTGGCGGGGTCAGCCAGCGGCAAAGCTGAAATGCCCGGCGGCAGCGCGTCGACTTTCAGCACGGCCAGGTCACTATCTACATCCTGGCCCACCAAGCTGGCGCTGCGCCGTTCGCCCGTGGCAAAGACCACTTCGTAGCTTTGGCCGCGACTCACGACGTGATTGTTGGTGACGATGTAGCCCTCATTGCTGTAGACAAAGCCGCTGCCGCTGCCCGCTGGCGGCACGACAATATAGACAACCGCAGGGTTGGCCTGTGCGTATAGCTGCGTGAGCGCCGCTTCCAACTCCAGACCAAGCCCGGCTTGCAGATTGTTCGCTACCGGCACAATTTGCCCCTGCGCGGCCAGCTGCGTCTCAACCTCGGCCTGCACGATTGCTGCAACATCGTCCGTATTGGTAGTGGGCTGTGTGCCAGCGCTGTCCAACACGGGTATAGATGCGCCACAGCCCGCCAGGATCAAGGCAAGCAGGAGCAGCGCGAATAGGCGCTGGTGGATGCTTCTCATGGTCACTCCTTTCGCAAAAGCACAGAGAGCGCAGCTTGAACTGCGCCCCCTGTGCGAACTGCCGGTCAGCAGTTCCAGCTTATTCCCTTAGAGGTTACTGGCAGCGTCAACCGTGTTGGCCGGTGCCTGAAAGCGTGCGCCATTGGTTTCATTGCCATCGGTTCCGTTGCTATCGGTTCCGTTGCCATCGGTTCCATTGCCATCGGTTCCATTGCCGTTGGGGCCATCAAAACCACGGCCCCGCGACCCGCGACCGCCGAAGCCGCGCCCGCTGCTCAAGAGCTGATCGGCCTGCTCCTGGGTAACGACGCCATCCTGAACTGCCTGTTGCACAGCCTCTTCGCGGGTGCTGGCCGTGCTGTCGCTCAGATACGCTTTGAGCGCCCGTTGCGCCAGCTTCAGGTCGGCCTGCTCCTGGGTGATGGTTCCCTCAGCCACGGCCTGTTCGAGCCCGTTCACAAAGGCGGTCTCTTCTGCGGCCTCCAGCTGTTCCACGCCGATGCCGAGCGCATCGGCCAGCAGCGTGTCGTAGTCGATTGTGTCGCTGCGGAAGCGGCCGATCCGGCCAGACTCCTCGCTGCGTGCCCGCAGTGCGTCGGCCCGCTCTTGCGTAATCAGTCCCTCCGCAACAGCCTGATCGATGGCGGCGCTGTGCGCAGCGGTTTTGGCTGCCTCCAGCTCTTCGACGCTGACGTTCAGGGCAGCAGCGAGCAGCTCGTCACTGTTCACGCCGCCAAGCCTGCTAGACGACCCCGCCCCGTGGTGCACAAAGCGCAGCGTGGAGGCAATCGAGCCCGGCGTCTCTTGCGTCACCTCTTGCACAAGCGACGACGCATAGGTGCTATCCGCCGTCCATGCAACACCTGCGGTCAGCATGAGCGCTGCGGCTCCACCGACAACCCACTTTTTCAAATTGTTCTGTTTCATTGTTCTGGTCTCCTTGAACTACGTACTTGTTGATTAGCTACAAGAGTATTGCTCTCTTGCGAATCCCATATTCAGCCGGGATTGATTCAAGGATAGCAAACAATTGTGGCTAAATTGCCGGCAGATTGTGACGATAATGTGTGGATTTCAACGTTCAGGACGCGGATGCTCATGACAGATGTCACCGTTTGCTCGCCAAACTCATGGCAGCGGCCACGGGCACGTTTTAGAAAGTTCAGCTACAATGGAAATATGAGCCAGAGAGCCTTTCCTTTTCGTACGGATCAATTGCTGCGGGTGGCCCTTATTTTGTGGGTAGCCTATTTTGGTACGCTCGCGCTCGTCGATTGGTGGCTCGCCGATCGCGATGCAGACGTGCTCTTCTATTACGCTGTTCAGATTGTGAGTAGCCTATTCATACTTGGGCTGACGCTGCTACCCCAGCCGCGCTTCTGGCAAGAGAAAGCCATGCTGCCCGTCGTGCTTTCGCTGATGGCTATCTTGCCAACAATGACCGTTCACATCATGCTGCGGATTGCATCCAGCGAGCCCCTGCGCTCGCCCAATGGCATGACGCTGCGCCTGACGCCCATCCTGCTGATTGGGCTGCTGTTGACGGCTAGGCACTATCGCTGGCCTGCTGTGGTGCTCTTTAGCCTGGGCGTCGCTGTACTGAATTTAGTGGGCATTTTCATATGGCCCATCATCAATGGTGTTATGCCACGCTTTAACTCTGAAGCCTTGCTCGTAACGGGAATCCAAACAATCAGCCTGTTGATGGTCGGTTACATGACAAGCGCGCTGATGAGCCGGTTACGCAGGCAACAGCGCTCGTTGGAAGAAGCCAATGCCCAGCTGCGCGACCATGCCAGCACGCAAATCGAGCTGACGATTAGCCGCGAGCGCAACCGCATGGCGCGCGAGCTCCACGACACCTTGGCGCACACGCTTAGCGGCCTGACCGTGCAGCTGCAAGCGGTGAAAGCGTACTGGGAGATCGAGCCAGCCACATCCCAAAAGCTGCTTGATGAGGCGCTCACGGCGACGCGCGACGGGCTGCAAGAGACAAGAGGCGCACTCAAATCTTTGCGCGCCACACCGCTCGAAGAATTGGGCTTGTCGCTGGCAATTCGCCAGCTAGCCGAAGAGTCCGCAGCCCGCGCCAGCCTGGATCTACAGCTGTCGATCGCCGAGCCGCTGCCGCCGCTTGAGCCAGAGGAGAGCCACGCCATCTATCGCGTTGCGCAGGAAGCCATCATGAACGTCGTCTATCACGCCAATGCCAACACGCTCTCCGTCAATATCCAAACGAATGGGCGTGGCACTCAATTGACGGTAGCAGATGACGGCATGGGCTTTGATCCAGGCCGCGCCCATCCAGGGCACTGGGGCGTTGAGGGCATGCGCGAGCGCGCCCAACTCGTCCACAGCGACCTGATTATCGAGAGCCAGCCCCGTGCAGGCACGACCGTCCAATTAACCATACCGGAGAAGTTATCTTGAGAATTGTGATTTGCGACGACCGAGCAATCGTCCGCGACGGGCTTGCCATGCTTTTGAAACTCGACCGCGAGATTGAAATCG
This sequence comes from Caldilineaceae bacterium, assembly GCA_965213535.1. GTDB lineage: Bacteria > Chloroflexota > Anaerolineae > Caldilineales > Caldilineaceae > JBCCFC01. Next base: position 916,880 of record OZ243888.1, on the reverse strand, counting down.
TAGGCCTTGCTCAGGATGGGTTGGAGGCGATTGAGCTTGTGGAGAAAGAAACACCAGATTTGGTCTTGATGGATCTAAAAATGCCGGGGGTGAACGGCATCGAAGCAACGCGCCGCATTCGCGCCAGATATCCGGAAATCAAAGTTCTCGTTCTAACCACCTACGATGATGACGAGTGGGTCTTTGACGCCATTCGAGCGGGCGCGGCGGGCTACCTGCTGAAGGACACGCCCCACGCCGAGGTCGTGGCAGCGGTCAAGGGGACGGTCGCTGGCGGAGCCTATACGGACCCATCGGTTACGGAGAAGCTGATCCGCGCCGTTGCCGATCAACAGCCGCAGCAGGCCACGTTGGTTACGGACAAACTTACCGCCCGCGAGATCGACGTACTGCGCGTGCTGGCCCGCGGCCTCAACAACGCCACCATTGCCGAAGTGCTCCACCTCTCCGAGGGGACGGTGCGCAACCACATCAGCGCCATCCTGGCCAAGCTCAACGTCTCCGATCGCACACAGGCCGCGGTGATTGCCATTAAACATGGCGTCAGCTGACCTTGTAAAACGCAACTCCGCTCACGTACATAACTGTATCGCAATCAACAAAAAAGTCTGACCAATTCAGGTCAGACTTTCTTGAAGTATTTCTGTTCACGTCTCACCCCTCACCTCACCACATCCGCCATCACCTTCGCGACGGTCGGCGGGTGCAGCAGCATGTTGGCGTAGTTGGCGTTCGCCATCGGGCAGGCGCACTCCTTGCGGCGGATGCTGCCGCGCAGCTCCTCCATTGCCTGGCCGCGCCAGACGGTCATAAAGTCGTAATCATGGTCGCGGATGTTGCCGGCGGATTCGGCGCGGATGCAGCAGCTCCACAGGTCGCCGTTGGGCGCGATGTGGGCGCTGGCCCAGCCTGCATAGCAGGGGATGACCTGGTCGCGCTCGTGGAGGACGCGCTTGGCGAGCTGGTAGTACTGGGCGCGGAAGGCCTGGGTAAAGCGGGCGATGCCCTGGGCCGGGGCCTGTCGCGCCTGCTGGCTTAGAAAATCGGCAATCGGATCATAATCTTCCGGCCGCGGCGTAATCCCCCAGCCCACCGTGTCCAGCTCCACCCGCTCCTCGGCGACCTCGGTGATGTAGCTATCCGGCTCCAGAAACTTTAGCCCCTCCTGAATTTCGCGGAAGCGGTGCGTGTTAAAGCGACTGATAACCGTGTGCACGGTCAGCACCAGATTTTTGTGCTCGGTCTGCAATTCCTTCAAGCGCCGCCACGTCTCCATCGACAGCGCCCAATTGCCCTCGACGCCGCGGATGTCGTCGTGCTCGTCGCCGATACCGTCCAGGCTCAGGTTAATGCCGATGCTCGATTTGGGGCACTCGCGGCACATGCGCTCGGTCATGCTCAACACGCGCTCGGTCAACATGCCGTTGGTCGGAATCGTGATCACTTCGGGCTGGCACTGCTTGTAGCCCTCGATCACCAGCTCGTCCAAATCCTTGCGCAGGAAGGGCTCGCCGCCGGTAAAGGTCATGTAAAAGGGCGATTTGCCCAGGCTGGCAAAGATGCGCGACCACTCGTCGACGGAGAGATCGTCGTTGGGCTTGCGCCACACGTCGCAGGTGCGGCACTTGCTGTTGCAGCGAAAGCTGATGCTGATCACAATCGAAAAGGGCTTGACCTGCGGCCAGCCAAAGCGGCGAAAGGCCCAGTAGGTGGGGAGTTTGGGAATGAGTCCGAGCATGGCAAATTTTGTAAACGTGAATAGGGCAGGAAGGCCCTTACTAACTGACAAATTTAATGCGGAGACGCAAAGGGAAAGTTCGTAGACAGAACGCCTTGCATCGCTGCAACTTTGGGTGAATTCGCGCTGCGGCGCGAATTTCTCAAAACAATTTCATAAAAATTATACAGCATGATTTTGAAAACTGCGATATAATGCAGTCAACAATTACGGTTGAGAAAATCGGAGGTTAGCACTATGCCAACACCATTTCCAGGAATGGACCCCTATCTGGAACAGCCAGGCGTTTGGAATCAGGTTCATGCTGATCTAATTGTCGATATCAGAAGACGTCTGGTTCCGATGCTGCGACCAACTTACCACGTCGCTATCGAGCAGCGCACCTACCTTACGCTGCTGCCGCCCGATGATCAGCTTGTCGGTATACCCGATGGCTTAATCATCGATAAAGAGATGATGGTTCCCGTCGCGGCGGGTGCTGCCGTCGCCGCGCCGTCCGAAATCGGCACGCTGCCTGCGCTGGAGGAAGTCAAAGAGCGCTATCTGGAAGTGCGGCTAACCGAGACGCGCGAGGTCGTAACGGTGATTGAAATTTTATCGCCCACCAACAAAGTTCATGCCGATGGGCGGCGAAAGTATCTCGACAAGCGAGAAAAGGTGTTGTCCAGCCAGACCAGCCTCGTCGAAATCGATCTGCTGCGCGCGGACGAGCCGATGCCGATGTATGCCTCGCGGCAGACGGACTATCGCGTCGTCGTGAGCCGAAGCTGGCAGCGCCCCTACGCTGCCTTTTATCTCTTTGATCTGCGTGAGCCAATTCCTGATTTCTACATTCCGCTGCGTCGCAATGAGCCAGAGCCGGTGCTGCCGCTCAACCGGATTTTGCACGACGTGTATGACGAGGGCGGCTACGACCTAATCGTCAACTACAGCCGCGAGGCGACTCCGCCGCTGGCCGAAGAGAATGCGGCGTGGGCAGCCGAATTGACGGCGCGCTAACCAGCCAAATTGCGCACGTAAATCGCAATACCGTCCAGCAGCATCTGCACCGCAACCAGAATCAGCAGCATCCCCATCAGCCGCTCGATGGCGCGCAGCCCGCGCGGCCCCACAAAGCGCGTCAGGTAAGGCGAACTGACGAGAATGACGGTCGCCAATCCCCACGCAATGAGCAGTGCGAGCACCCACTCCAAAAGCAAACCCGGCTGCTGTGAACCCAGCAGCAGCAGCAGCGCAATTGTCGACGGCCCGGCGACGAGCGGAATCGCCAGCGGCACGATAAAGGGATCGCTTTCCTCTTCCTCCTCCTCGGCCATGCCGCCGCGTCGCCCCGGAAAAACCATGCGCAGCGCAATGATAAAAAGCAGCACGCCACCCGCAATGCTGAGCGACGGTTGCCCCAGCCCCAAAAACTCCAGAATCGGATTGCCCGCCAGCAGAAAGCCCAGCAGAATCACCAGCGCAAAGAGCAGCTCGCGCGCAATAATGCGCGTGCGCTGCCGCGTGGGAAAGGGCTCGAGGATCGACTGGAAAATGGGCACGTTGCCCAGCGGATCCATGATAAAAAAGAGCGTGGCCGCGGCGGAGAGGACGCTGGACCAGGCAATGGTGGAGAGTGTGTTCATTGGTCAAAGAATAGCCCGCCTCTTGAAGAGACGGGCTGAGTCGACTAAATCAGGATTTTGCTGGATACGACAACTTTGTTTCGAGAGGGCTAGGCTACCCTGGGTTGCTGATTTCGATTCCTTCCGCTGCTACAGCACGCAGCAATTGTCGATCTCCTGAAACAAACGTGATATTCACTTCTGCTTTCCGTTGGGTTAACATCGCCGACGCCGCTTGGATCGCATCGTATCCTTTGAGTGGTTGACGTTGAACCAACTTCACAGCAAGCTCAATTGTTTCGGCATCAACCTGGTGGCTGACAAATTTCTGCTGACGAAGAGCGCTCTCCAATTCAAGAATCGTTTTTCGTACAAATGTCTTGCCAAATGGCCCATCGCGCTGCATCTGCGAAAGCGCGGCAGCGACTTCAGCAAGAGAGATATTTGCAACAATAAGTATTGATTCTGCATCGTCCACGATCTGGCGAACGCCAATACTACCTGGTTCTAAGACATAGTACTTGACGAGAGCACTGCTGTCCAAGAAATACGCGCTCATCGGCGGTTCTCGCTGATTAAACGTGATACTTCAGAATCGGGAAAGTAAAAGGAGTTTCGTTCGTCGAGGTGCTGCTGCTTTTCTTCCTCGGTTAAATCTTCCCAGCGTTCTTTGCCTGGTCTTTCCCAGACGCTTGCTGATTCAATCAAGTTTGCCGCCTTCAACCGACGAAGAATCTCCTCGCGCGACGGCTCTGCGGCCACAGCCTTTGCAGATGAAAACCCGTTATCCAACTCCCGCTCGAGTGCTTGCAGCACCACTTCAGCAACCGGACGACCCGTGCCTTCGATTTTGGTGATTAACTCATCGGGTACTTCGACAGTTAGAACAGCCATCTTTGCCTTCAAAATTTCTTATGCCGCCATCGCCAATTTCGGAAACGTGATGCTAACGACGGGTCTGGGCAGCAGATGCGTCTCTGACCATTGAAAAGCGGGCTGTACCAAGTCCTCAAGTTGCTGTGCTACATCTCAATCCAGAACAGCGTTGCCGCAGTTGCCACACAGAGCAGCAGGTACACCGCTCATCGTTACGGCAACACCTCCACGACGAAAAATTTGTGTTGCAACACCGTTGCTATCTATGGGCTCACCACAGATTGAACACGTCACAACCTATGCCGCCACCCGCTCCCGCGACCCACCAACCGCGTCCACCACCTCGGACTGATCCTGGCTGCCGATAAAGAAGCGCTTGGCCTGCGCGATGGTGTTGGGCAGGTTGGTCCAGTTCTCCTTAAAGGTCATCTTCTCCCAGACGCGCTCGGGGCGGTAGAGGTAGAAGCGGCGGTAGGCGTCGCGCCACTTTTTGAGCACGAGATCGGGATCATATTTCCCATCGTGCATGGTGAAGCGCGACTTTTGCTCGTGGATGGCAAAATCCGTCCAGTTGTCGGCAAAGACCTCGCCGCCCTCCATGATCACGTCATACATCGTGGTGCCGGGGAAGGGCGCGGCCAGCAGGAAGTTGGCCAGCTTGGGGTCGAGTTCGAGCGCGAGCTGGGTTGTCTTCTCCATGGTCTCTTCTGTATCGCCGGGCATGCCGTAGATAAAGAAGCCCATCGTTTGCAGCCCCGCCGCTTTGGCGTTGGCAAAGGCCTCGCGCACCTGATCGAGCGTCTGCCCCTTGCGAATCACGTTGCGCAACATGTCGGGGTCGCCATTCTCCACGCCAAAGCCGACGCGCTTGCAGCCCGCGGCCTTCATCAGCTGGAAGAGTTCCAGATCGGTGTGGTTGACCTTCATGCCGTGCACCGTCACCCAGGGCACGCTGTTGAGCCCCTCCGCAATCAGGCGGCGGCAAAGCTCTTTGGCGCGCGGCAGCTTGAGATTCCAAATGTCGTCCGTCATGCCGATCTCCGTCGCGCCCAGGCCGTGAACGAGCCACTTCCACTCCTGCACAATGCTCTCCACGGAGCGCGCGCGCCACGTATCGCCCGTGACGGGCTTGGAGCAAAAAGTGCACTTGTAGGGGCAACCACGCGAGGTCAAAATCGTAAAGCTGCGCGCGTGGGTGTCGAGGCCGTCCGTGAGCGGCTGCAAGTTTGTGTAGCGCTCGATCTTAAACAGGTCGTGCGCCGGGAAGGGCAGCGCGTCTAAATCGGGAATCATCGGGCTTTCGGGGCTGACGACGGTTTCCGCGCGGCCGTCGACCACGCGCTTGAAGTGAATGCCCGGAATCACGCCCGGCTCCTGGCCCGCCTCCAGCGTGTTGATCAGCTCGAGGAACGAATACTCCGCCTCGCCTTTGAAGACGTAATCGACGTAGGCGTCGTGCGGTGCTTCGAGCGACTCCATCGGCATAATCGTCAGGTGCGGCCCGCCGAGCACGGTGATCAGCCCGCGCGCCTTGCACAGCTCGGCCATCTCCCACGCCTCGGGCATCAGCGGCGTTGTCGCCGTCACGCCGATCATTTCGTAGGGTCGCCCCTCGCTCTCGGCCTGGTCGAGGTAGTAATCGACGCCCACATCTTCAACGGCGGCGTCAAAGATCATCGTTTCGTGGCCGCCTTCGCGCAGCACGCCGGCAAGGTAGCCCAGGCCCAGCGGGATATGTTTGCGGGCGCTCCAGACTTTGGCTTCGGGGCTGGCTAGAATAATTCGCATGAAAACCTCAAAAGAATAATGAATAAAGATTAAAGATTGGGTCGTGGCGTTATCTCCACGCAGCAATCTTTACTTGTCTACCTGCGTGCTGATGTTTTGGGCAGTTAAATTCAGCTCATCACGCGCCGGGAGGGAATGAAAATAGCGTTCAGGAAAGGTGAAACCGAAGCCGTCGCTACGGTAACGCGGGATGACGTGTAGATGAACGTGAAAAACTTCCTGCCCCGCCGCTTCGCCGTCGGCTAGGAACAAATTAACGCCCTCGCAGCGAACCTCGCTGTGTCGAATCGCCGACGCAATCTTTTGCCCAATGCGCATCAGGTGCGCGCCATCTTCGGACGCTAAATCGGCGAGATAAGTGGCGTGGCGGTTGGGTATCACCAGCACGTGACCTGTGTTGACCGGCTGAATGTCCATAAACGCCGCACACTGCTCGTCGCGGTAAACAAAACTGACTTCACCTTGGCCCGCTAAAATTTGACAGAAGATGCATTCGCTCATTGGTTTGCCGAACAGTTTTGCCTAGCGGATAGCCAGCGCTCAAGAGAGGACCGCGATTCACGGCTAGGCGTGCCGGTGAGTAGTGCAACCACTGGAATCAGCTCATCTAGCGCTTCCCAAAAGATAATGTCTCGCTCGCTCTCATCTTCAAAAATGCACCAGTCGCTTCGTTCTGAGTCACTAGCGTCCAGAAGACGAGGATACCAAGCGATAGGGATAGAGACAGAGCGTCCATCTTCCATTGCGACAGATATCTCATTACCATTAAAACTAATGTTTTTAACTCGTGGCTGAACGTCAATCGTTGCAATGCTCATTCCACATCTCCAGAAATTGCGCTCGGTTCTGCTCGACAATACGACGCGCATTGCGCAACTCACTCGAATTTAGCCCACGGCTTCGTTCCAGTTCTGTTGGTTCGAGCCAAAACTTTACGCTTGGTGCTCGACGTTCCTTGCCTTTGGCCAGATGAATGTGTGGCGGCTCAATGCAGTCATACGAAACAAAATAGCACATAAAGCCGCCGATGCGGGTCGTCGGCATTTTCTCTAAATCGCGCCTTCCGCCTCCATTTGCTTGCGCAGACCCGTCTTTTCCTTCTTGGGCAGGAAGGTGTTCATGGCGATGCGCACGTTGCGCGGCAGGTTGAGCCAGAAATCCTTGGTCTTGGCGCGGCGGATGATCGGCGAAGGGCGCAGGTAAAATTGGCGGTAGGCCTTGCGATACATCTCCTCGACCAGCTCCGCCGTCATCTCGCCCATTTCGTAGCGCGCCTGCTGCTGAAAGAAGACGTAATCCTCCCAGTCGTTGATCAGAAAGCGTCCCTGCCGCTTGACGATTTCGTAGACCTTGGTGCCCGGGTAGGGCGTCATCATCGAGAAGTTGGCGATAATGGGATCGAGCTCAATCGCAAAGTCAATCGTCTTCTGCATCGATTCGCGCGTCTCGCCGGGCAGGCCGATGATCATAAAGGCAATCGTCTCCAGCCCCACCTCCTTGGCGTTCTTAAAGGCCGCGCGAATCTGGTCGTGGGTGACCTTCTTGTCGATCGTCTTGAGAATCTCCTCGTCGCCCGTCTCCACGCCAAAGGCCGTGCGCTTGAGCCCCGCCTGCTTGAGCAGCGACAGCAACTCCTTCGACGCCAGGTTGGCGCGGATCCCGTTGACAAAAATCCAGGGCACGTGATTGAGCTTGTTCTCGATTAGCAGATGGGCCAGCGACTCCAGCCGCTTGACGCGAATGTTCGCGCTGTCGTCCAGAATGCCGATCTCCTGTGCGCCAAAATCCTCCACCAGGTGTCGCCACTCGGCCAGCACGCTCTCCGGGCTGCGGCTGCGCCACTTGATCGGCATAATGCTCTGCGAGCAGAAGGTGCAGCGATAAGGGCAGCCGCGCGATGTCATGATGCTAAACGAGCGTGCGCCGTCGACGTGATCGGTGGCGGGCTGCAGATTGGTGTAGTGCTGCATCTTGAACAGGTGATAGGCGGGCCAGGGCAGCGAATCGAGATCGGCAATCGGCGTGCGGTCGAGCGTGTTGTGAATGTGGCCGTCGCTCGTCTTGTAGGTAATGCCCTGGCAATCCTTGAAGACTTCATTCTCCTGATGCATAAACGCATCGGTGTGATAGTCCGGCTGCTCCTTCAAATACGCTTCGAGCCGGTTGCAGATGTCGACCCAGCCGTCCTCGCCCTCGCCGCGCACGACGATGTCCACGTATGGCTTTTCGCAGCTCTCCTCCGGCAGCACGCTCACGTGCGGCCCGCCGAGCACAATCGGGCAGTCGTAGACTTCCTTAATCGACTGCGCCGCGCGCCACGCCTGCTTGACCTGCGGCGTGTTGGCGGTGATGCCGACAATGTGCGGGCGAAATTCCTGCACAAAATCCGCCACGGACTGCTTCTCCACATCCGCATCAAAGATCACGACTTCGTCGCCGCGCTTCTCGCTGACGGCGGCCAGGTAGGCCAGGCCGAGGTGCGGCGTCGTTCGCGTGTCAATGGGCAGGCGAAATTTGGGGTTGATGAGTGCTACACGCACGGGCTGTCCCTCCTGGTAAACTGGAATCGAATCGAACTGGTCGAGGTGACCATCACTGTCCAAATTGTTGTGGCTTGCCCAATCGGGTAGTGGACAGTGATTGTCACCTTAACCCGGCGATACTTATATTTACGCTATTTGTCCAATGCGGCGCATTCTAACACGCCTGCTCTGCCACGCAAAATAAGTCTAAAACTTTTGATAAAAATTCCAACGCCTGCGAAAAAGGCTACATTCCCTCGCTGGTAAACAAATTAACGCAAAGACGCGAAGGCGCAGGGGATCGGTTCGCAGATTGCGCCATCTCCGAGCAAAATTTTCCCAAGCTAGTCTCGACGGAACCAAGACAATCAGCGGGGTTTACCCTTTGCCTCTTTGCGCCTCCGCGCTAAAATTTTTAGCCTTCGTTAATACGTCGGCACGGAAGAATCCACCTGCTGCGACCAAGCATCGATGCCGCCATCCATGCTGCTCACGTTCGTCCACCCCTGCTGCCGCAGCCAGGCGGTGACTTGGGCGCTGCGCATCCCGTGGTGGCAGAAGGTGACAATTTCAGCATCTTTCTCCTGCGCCGCTTCGGGTAGCGCGCTGGTCTGCTCCGCCGCCAGCTTACTCATGGGGACAAAATCTGCGCCGTCGATCCGCGCGACCTCGTGCTCTTCTGGCTCGCGGATGTCGAGCAGGACAAAGTCTTCGTTGGCCTCGCGCTTGGCGGCCACCTCTTGCACCGTCACTTCCGGTGCGCCAAAGGGGTTGGGCATGGATTATTCTTCGCTTTCAGTTTGTAACGCTTGTAAAGCGCGTAATTCCGGCAGCAGTTGTAAATCTTTTTCGCGCCCCGCTGCTTCTTTTGCTGCAATCAGATCGTTTAATGATAGTGTCCAGACAACCCCGTCATTGAAATCAATTTGAACAGCGTTTTCGATTGCCTGTTCAAACTGATCAACGCCAGCTACCTCTCCCAATAAATCAATATCGCCTACATCTGTGGATAGCGTAAAGTTTAACCCCAGCTGTAGCGTGGTTGCATCAAACACAAAAGGCAAACCATCAGGTGCATCACGCAGCGATGGCGCAATCGGCTGCAACGCAAAAGCTAACTTTTCAAAATTGTTCGAGCTTCGCTTATAGCATATACCTAAATCAGCAGTAACGTAAGATGAGCCGTGTAAGACGGCAGACATGCCTTCAATAACGACAAACGCAACCTCGCCATCAAGAAGCAGTTGAATCAACTCACGCAAGTGAACTATTTATGCCGCTTCCCGCGCCGATCTGAACTTTTCGACCATCTCAAGCGCTGCCTGATTGCGCTGAATGCGCTCCATCGGCGTCATCTTGAGCCGCTCCCGCAGCATCGACAAATCCACGCCCTGCCGCTTGGCCCGTACCAACACCTCGTGCCGCTCCCGCGACCACTCCGACGCGTTCTCGTGATGCAGCACCAGCACCTGGCTGGCATGAACCGTCGCAAAGGCATAGCCGAGACCCTGCTCGTCGCGCATCTCCAATTCGTAGATCAGCGGCGCGCGCTCCTCGATTACGCAGCCGCTTTCGCCGCGCTGAAGCCGCACGCCATCCGCCTCGACTTCTTCGAGCAGCGCCACGGTGGTGTGCAGTGGGATGGGGTCAAACATGGAAAATCAAACTGTCGGCGCGGTGCGGTTGTAAAGCGCAGAAATGTCAATATCCGTAATGGCGTGGATGCCGGTGATTTCGCTAAAGTTTTCCTTGAGCAGCCGCTGAATGCCCAGCTTCATCGTCAGCAGGCTGATCGGGCAGTCGATGCACGCGCCCATCATCTTCACGTGGGCCACGCCCTGCTCGTCCACCCTCAGCAGCTCGACGTCGCCTCCGTCCATGTAGAGCGTGGGGCGATAGCCATCGAGGACGGTTTGGATGCGCGTTTCAAGCGTTGGGTTGGTGGTCATAAAATTTACTCGGTCACAGGATTACGGCAGCAGGTCGTCCACGGCGAGTTGACCAATTTCGTCGCCGTCGATGACGACGGGCAGCGTGTCGCCAATCTGGTAGTCGCGCCGCTGGTGGTAGTCGGGAAGCTGCGTTGGGCCGGATGGGTCGTTGTAGACCTCGATTTGGTCATCGACTAAGTTGGCAAGCCAGTAGATTGGAATGCCTGCACGAGCGTAAATTCGTTTCTTTGTCGTTCGATCCTGTTGCAGCGTGGAATCAGAAATTTCAACGACTAACAAAATGTCCTCTGCAAACGGGTGATGAGTTTCGTAGTCTTGAAGTTGCCCGCGAACGATAAAAATATCCGGCTCTGGCTGACTCTCTTGCAACGTGATGGGGTTTTCGTTATCCATCAATACGTTGCTAGGCAATATCTTGGCTAAAGCAGCACGAATACGTCGCGAGGCACTGGCGTGCGGAATATTTTTAGTCACTTTGCAAATAAGCCAGCCTTCCAATAGTTCAATCGGTTCGCCAGCTAGCACGCCAGCGTCAATCGCCTTGTGATACTTCTCCACGCTCATGCGCCACAGCGGTAAATCGTCCGGCGTATTGACAGTTGGTTCAAGCGTAATTGTCGGCGTCGACATGGCAACCTCCAAACAGCAAGAAGCCGGGCCTTGCATAAAGCCCGACTTCTTCGTCGCGTAAACTTACTTAATGCGTGCAGTTGTCCGGCATCTCTTCGCCCGTGTGGCTCTTGCCCACGCGGAAGCTGCTGCCGCAGCCGCAGGAGCTGGTGGCGTTCGGGTTCTCGATGTGGAAACCGCCGCCCATCAGGCTGTCAACGTAGTCGATGCTCGCGCCGTCCACGTAGAAGAGGCTCGTGGCATCCGTCACGATGCGCACGCCGTGCTGCTCCCACTGCTGGTCGCCCTCGTGCTGGTTGTCGTCAAAGGTCATGCCGTACTGCATCCCGCCGCAGCCGCCGCCCTTGACGAAGACGCGCAGGCTGTGGCTCTCCAGCACGCCCTTCTCGCTCATCACGCCGCCCAGCTTCTGGGCCGCATTTTCGGTTAGTGTAATCATGATTTATCCTCGTGGAAACGAAAATTAAAAACGTTGTTAGTGCTTGTTACTTATTGCTTATTACGTTCGTTGACTTTGCCGTCGGCGTTGTATAACGAACCAACGAAAAATAAGCATAAGCAGTAAGCAGTACCCTTACCCGCCAATTTGGTTCATCGCGCGATTCGAGGCAAAGGTTCCCTCCGCCAGCCCGTGGCCCCACGGTTTGTGGAACGCGCCCTCGCGCATCAGCACCTGCATCTCCTCAAACGTTGCCCCCGCACGCAGCGGCGTCAGCAGGTCGGCCTCGTCGTCGCGCAGCAGGCAGAGCCGCAGCTTGCCGTCCGCCGTGAGCCGCACGCGACCGCAGCCGGAGCAGAAGGGCTCCGTCACCGAGCTGATAAAGCCGAGCGTGCCCTTGGCGCCGGGCACGCGAAATGGTCGGCTCGGGTCGACAAAATCATAGCGCGTCTCCTCCAGCTCGCCAAAGACCGACTCCACCTTGTCGCGCATTTCGCGGAAGGTGACGACGTTGGTCTGCTGGAAGTCGCTGATCTCGCCAAAGGGCATCATCTCGATAAAGCGCACCTCAACGTCGTCGTGCAGCGTCAGCCGCACCAGATCAAGCATGTCCTCGCCGTCGTTAAAATTGCGCACGACTACACAGTTGAGCTTGACCGGCGTCAGCCCCGCCGCGCGCGAGGCGTCGATGCCGCGCCACACATCCTCGATGTGCCCCCAGCGCGTGATCTGGTGAAACTTGGCCGCGTTGATTGTGTCGATGCTGATGTTGACGCGCTTGAGCCCCGCCTCGGCCAGCGGCCCCGCCATTTTGTCGAGCAGCAGCCCGTTGGTCGTCATGGCCAGATCACGAATGCCGGGCACTTGCGCAATCTCGCGCACGAGGTCGACCACGCCGGGGCGAATGGTTGGCTCGCCGCCCGTTAACCGGATTTTGTGGACGCCCAGACTTGCCCCAACGCGCACCAGCGTCATGATTTCGTCGTCGCTCATTAGCTCGGCACGGGGACGAAAGGTCATGTCCTCCGGCATGCAGTAGACGCAGCGCAGGTTGCAGACGTCCGTCAGGCTGATGCGCAGGTAGTTGATGTGCCGCCCGTAGCTGTCGTGCATGTTGCTCGACTCGCCGCTTTGTTGGCCGGGCACCGGCGCAATCGTGACTTTGCCGTAGGGCGTGCTCTCGGTTGGGTTAAGCATGGGCTACCGTCAATTCCATGACCAAGTCGTCATCGACCTGGCTCGCATCAAAGCCGCCTTCGCCGTCCAGCGGCACAAAATAAGTGCAGCACGCCGCGCCATCCACCATCGACTGCGTGTGCTCGCAGCTCTGCCCGGTGAGCTTGTTGATCAGCATTCCATCCATCTGACACAGCTCCCGGTGCTCCGCCGAAACGCCGCGGTAGGGGCAGTTGTGCTTGTGGACAAGATAGCCGCCCTCCGTTGGCTCGACGCGCGCCTGATAGCCCCGCTCGCTGAGAAAGTCAGCAATCCGCGGCATCTGCTGGGCCGACGCTTCGCGAGTGCCATCCTCGGTGCTGCCGTCAAAGTCGCTCGCCATTTCGTGCGCCATCGTCCGCAGCGCGCGCGACACGTGCTCGGTGGGCAGCGCGGCCTTCATCTGCCGCATCAGCCCCGTTGCCAGCGCCGCAAAATTGTCCGGAAAGTGCGCATCGGCATTCTGCGTCAGCACGTAGACCTGCCGCGGACGCCCCACGCTGCCCCTGCGCTTGACGCGATCAACGCGGATCAGATCGTCTCCCTGGAGCAGGTCCAAGTGGTGGCGCACCGAAACGGGCGCCATCTCAATCTGCGCCGCCAGCTCGGCCACCGTCGCGCCGCCCTCTTCGTTTAGAATGTCCAAAATTTGCTTGCGCACGGCGTGCATGGGTGTCGTCCTTGCTTCCCGCTCCGGCGAGACAATTTCTCTGGGAGTTCAGACAGAAATATACCACAAGCCGGAAGGGGTGTCAATTATTATCAAATTTTTGATAAATATCGAAAGGTCTCGTCAAACTGAACCAGAATTGGTCCACGAAGGGCGCGAAGGCATACAAAGGAAGAGCGTCAACGAACAGTCCTTCGTGGTCTTCGTGGATCACCTTCTTCCGCGCGACTACTCCCCGAACCGTTTTGGGCCAAGCGGCTGTGTCGTTGATGCAGACAGGCGCTGGCCCACGCGGCGACCGCGCTCGGTGAGCAGGTAGGTGGCGGCGGGGAACTTTTTGTTGCTCTCGATCAGCCGCCGCCGCTTGAGCGCCTCGACAAGCGATTCGGGCACGTCCGTGGTTGTGCCGTCAAGCGCGTGGAGTTGGTGCATCTTTGTACCGTCGAGGTAGCGGTGGGCCTTGAGCGTCGCGCCATCGAGCAAGACGCGCAGGAGGGCGCGCTGGGGTGGGGAGAGGGGGAATAACTGCTTGGCGAGCCTCGTTGCAGCTTGCAGCCAACTCGATAAATGATTCACGGGGTTATTTTAGAAAGAGGCTCCGGCTCCTGGCCGCGCTCGGCGCAAAAGGCTAGGTAATCCTCAACCGACTCGCGCGTGACAACTTGCTATATCGCACGCTCGATGTAGTCTGCTCGACGTAGCCTATGGAGATTGTAGCGACAGCTTTCCTCGCCGTCAACCCATCCACGCCCTGCGCTGTCGGCTCAACCTCACGCACAAGCAGTTCGCCGATACCTTCCACCTCGCCCTCGGCACCGTGCGCGACTGGGCGCAGGGGCGTTGAAGGCGAGGCCGAGCTGAGCACAGGTAACCGGCCCGCTCCACCCGGTCAACGGGTGACTGACCGCACGTCGGTGCTGCTCGGCAGTAAGCACTTTATTTCCCTTCCACAATTCAAGCTGCCACACCTCTACTTATTTCTACGCCAGCTCAATTGTCAGATTAGACAAATTGTATATACACCTCGATGGAGTTTATAATAGTGCGATGGAATTTGAATGGGATCCGGAGAAGAACGAGCGCAATATCCTTGAGCGAGATTTGCCGTTCATCTTGGCTGCTCGCGTCTTTCGTGACGAGGAGAGAATGACGAAGCCGGACAAGCGCCGAGATTATGGAGAATTACGCCACTTGACTTATGGGAAAGTAGATGGGCGTTTGCTGGTGATAGGCCACACGCCGCGTGGGGAGAAAACGCGTATATTTTCTGCACGAAAAGCAAATCGGAGAGAGCAGCGCAAGTTTGCAAAGTGGCAGCAGGAGCACAACGATGGATAAAACAGTCTATTACACCTTAACCGACGAAACCCTCTATCAACCCACCGACGAGGAATGGCGGCGCATCGACGAGCGCGCCGAGCTGGGCGGCGATGCCTATTACGCCGACCTGCCCGAACCCGATGATGATTTCTGGGAGCGCGATGACGCTATCTACCCGCCCACCAAAGAGCCAATCAGCATCCGCCTCACTCCGCGCACGCTTTCCTATTTTCGCCAGCAGGGCCGCGGCTACCAAACCCGCATCAGCGACCTACTCGACGCCTACGTGGCCCAACGCGAAGCGGAGCAAGGCCGCGGGGCGGATTAGCCGAACCCCATGAGCGAAGAGAATACCACAGTCTACTTTAACCTCGACCCGGCCAACCCGCCCGCCACGGACTGGAGCGCCTTCGACCAGCTCACCGACGCCGAGCGCCACGCCGCCGCCCTGGCCGACCCAGACGCTCAGCCCGCCACCGACGCCCAACTTGCCCGCGCCCAGCGCGTGCCCAACGTGCGCGCCCTGCGTCGTCGGCTCAACCTGACGCAGGAGCAGTTTGCCGACACCTTCCACCTCGCCCTCGGCACCGTACGCGACTGGGAGCAGGGCCGCAACCAGCCCGACAGCGCCGCGCGCGCGCTGCTCCAGGTGATTGCGTATGATGCGGAGGTGGTGCGGGCGGCGCTGGAAGCGTAAACCTGCGGAGTGAGTACGCCCTCGTGCGAGCGGGTCAACGGGGAGACTGACGTTTTCGTCCAAATGAAAGCGAATCGTTTTTGCCATCAGCAGCGAGCTTGGCTTGGAGCTTGGCGGGGTAGCGATGGCGAATCGCCTCCGCGGCGGCGAGATCGTCCGCCTCGCGCCGGTCAATTTCCTCACGGTGTTCGTAATAATACGCCAGCGCTGCATATACCTGGGCGTAGGTCAGCTCATACTCCGCCACAATTTCCGCGACGGGACGCTCCTGCTTCACATGCCACCCCGCCACATCGGCCACGGCGATGCGCCGCCCGGCCAAGCGCGGCTTGCCCCCGCGCGTGTCGGCCGTGGCGGTGATGTAGCCGTCGAGCACGGCTGTGCCGTTGATTGTGTTGGTTGGTGAAGTCATTATAAATTCCTTTGACTATGCGACGGCTCGCTTCAGCAGTTCGTTCACCCAGCCGTTCAAGCTCTGCTGCTCCTGCTTGGCATGAACGTAAAGCTTGCGGTGCAGCGCCGGTGCGACGCGCACCGTGAACTTGCCGGAAAAGGGTCGCTCCGGCTCCTCGCCGCGCTCGGCGCAAAAGGCCAGGTAATCCTCCACCGACTCGCGCATCGCCTGCCGTAGTTCCCCGACCGACTCGCCCTGAAAGGTAATCACGTCGCGCAGGTTGAGCACCTCGCCGTAGAAAATCCCCGACTCGTCGTCAAACTCGACCTGACCGATGTAGCGCTTGTATTCCATTAGTCTGTGCTCTCGCGTGTCGCAACATATTCCATTGCCGCCTGCGCGATCAATCCCGACCGCGTCTCCCCATGTGCCGACGCATAGCGATCCATCACCGTCACCAGCCGCTCCGGCAGCGTGATGTTGATGCGCTTCGCCTTCCCCGATAGCTTTGATAAATCGACCGTGACAAAGGCCCACAGGCCGTCCGCGTAGTCGGGATTCTGTTGATGAGTTTCAATCGGCTGCGGCGGGGGAATCGGCTCCCCGTCGAGCAGCAAGCCCTCGACGTGGCACTCAATCGCCTCGACCGCCTGCTGCAGCGCGCCGTCGATGGTGTCGCCCGCCGTGAAGCAGCCCGGCAGATCGAGTACGGTGACGCCGTAATCGCTCGCTTCGTCTTTGTGGATGACTACTGGGTAACGCATGATAGAATCAGCTGACTCGACTCTCTTCCGTCTGCTTTGCCTCCATGTAGGCGCGCAGCAGCGCGTTAATTTGCGTCTGGTAGCCCCGCCCTTGCTCGCGGAACCAATCGACCACGTCATTATCCACGCGCAGCGTCAACTGCACCTTCTTTGGTGTAGGTTTCAGCCCGCGACGCACCACGGCGCGCGCAAACATCTCCGGCGTGACTTCCGGGCTGTCCGACAGATCAATCTCCTCATCGCGCATGGCGTCGATGCGCGCCCAATCAGTTTCCGATTTGTTGGAAGTAGCTTTGTTCTTCATGTTTAATTGCCCTACGCACAGAAATAACCCGAATCTCCTCATCCGATTCCGTGTGAACAACGACGACAATTCGTCCCCGCAGCAGGCCAAGCGTGATAAATCGCGTCTCACCGTAGTTATCGCGGTCATCTTCAACCGTCACGATGTCGCCATCGAAGACCGACTCTGCGTCCTTGAAATCAAAGCCGTGCTTGCGCAGATTGGTTCGACGCTTGGTCGCGTTCCACTCGAATCTCATAGAATTGTAGCTACATTTTGTAGGCAGTCAAGCAGAAGGTACTTGAGTTTGGGAAATGATTGCGGCAGCGCGCCGCCAACTCAACCTAATGCAGTAGCACTTCGCCGACACCTTCCCCCTCGCCCTCGGCACCGTCCGCGATTGGGAGCAGGGCCGCAACCAGCCCGACAGCGCGGCCAAAGCGCTGCTTAAGGTGGTTGCGTATGACGCGGAAACGGTGAGGGTTGCGCTGGAGAGATAGCACAGCGGAGTGAGCACGCCCTCGTGCGAACGTGTCAACGAGAGGACTTTGCGGAAGCAGACAGGTGAACTACATCGTTACGCGGCGGCAAGGGCGCCGTGCCTTCGCTGTCGCCGCTGCCACGTCTCGTAAATGCCCTGCCAGCGGCTAAAGTCGGCGCGACTTTCGTCCATCTCATCAAACCGCTCCAGCTGACCGGCCATCAGCGCGCCGTAAAAATCTTCGCTGAGGATGCCGTACTTCTCCTCGTACAGCGTCAAGCGTCGCTCGGCCTGCTTGATTTCGATGACCAACTCTTGGATGTCCATGCTGCCTTCTCCTGCTTTTACGCTACACTCGTGCCCGCATTGTAGCGACAGCCACCAACCCCGTCAAGCCGACTGCGCCCGACGCGCACCCCCGCACCCTCGACGCCACCGGACGCAGCCGCCGTTCGTCGAGCCCTTTCCCACAACGCGATGCGGGCGCTACTCAAGGTCGTTGAGTCGGGGCAAGTTGTATATACACACCGATTGCGTTATAATTTAGCAATGGAATTTGAATGGGACGAGGCGAAAAACGAGCATAACATCGCAGAGCGAAATCTACCGTTCGCGTTAGCTGCTCGCGTTTTTCTTGACCACGAGCGAATGACAAAACCAGCGAAACGGCAAGACTACGGCGAATCTCGCTATCTCACCTATGGTAAAGTCGACGGGCGACTGCTGGTCGTTGTCCATACGCCGCGCGAGGGGCGGACGCGGGTAGTTTCTGTGCGGAAGGCAAATTCGAGGGAGCAGCGCAAATTTGCGCAGTGGCAGCAGGAGCAGAGTGATGGGTAACACAGTGATTTACACGCTAACCAATGAAACGCTTTATCGACCGACCGCCGAAGAATGGCGGCGCATCGACGAGCGCGCCGAGCAGGGTGGTGACGCCTACTACGCTGGCATCCCCGAACCCGACGACGACTTCTGGACTAACGACGACGCCGTCTATCCGCCAAAAAAGGAGCCGATTAGCATCCGGCTCAACCCGCGCACCCTCGCCTACTTCCGCCAACAGGGTCGCGGCTACCAAACCCGCATCAGCGACCTGCTTGACGCCTACGTCGCCCTGCGCGAAGCGGAGCATCGTAGTAACGCGTAGAGGTCAATTCCATGAGCGAAGAAAATACCACAGTTTACTTTGATCTCGACCCAGCCAACCCACCCACCACGGACTGGACGGCCTTCGACGCGCTAACCGACGCCGAGCGCCACACCGCCGCCCTCGCCGACCCGTACGCCCAGCCCGCCACCGATGCCCAGCTCGCCACCGCCCAGCGCGTACCCGACGTGCGCGCTCTGCAACGTCGAGTCAACGAAGGCCCGACAGCGGAGTGAGCACGCCCTCGTGCGAACGTGTCAACGAGAGGACTTTGCGGAAGCAGACAGTGAACTACATCGTTACGCGGCGGCAAGGGCGCCGTACCTTCGCTGTCGCCGCTGCCACGTCTCGTAAGTGCCCTGCCAGCGGCTAAAGTCGGCGCGACTCTCATCCATCTCATCAAACCGCTCCAGCTGACCGACCATCAGCGCGCCGTAAAAATCCTCGCTGCGGAGGCCGTACTTCTCCTCGTACAGCGTCAAGCGCCGCTCGATCTGCTTGATTTCGATGAGCAGCTGAGCCAATGGTAACTCTATTATCTTGGTAACTTCAATTAAGCTTGTTAATCTCGACCTGAATGCCTGCCAAAAGCCCGTCCAAGATACACTGTTGTAGAACAAAATATACATCTTCAACTTGTCTAGGAGGTTTACCTTCCAAATCTCTCTTCAAATACTCAAGTAACGAACTGTTGATACCAGGGTATAGCTCAAGATGCATCCTGTCGTGCCTATACAATTTAATCCGATAGAGTGCATCAAACAGACCTGGATAAGTCCTTTTTATTTCCTCCCAAAAATACTTCTTTTTCTTAATATCCGTGCCATAATTCTCAATGGACTCAACAAAACAACGATTGCAACAACTAGAAAACGAATTGAAATCATCCTCGTTTTGACATACTCTGCTCTCTCGAAATATGTCCGCTTCTGCAAAAGAATTGATTCCAAACAGTGGAGGTAAGCTATTGTTCTTAATGAGTTTCTCCAAAAATCGTAAGTCGTGAACTATATTTTTTGTCCTTCGAACCAGCCAATCTGCCCTTTCTTTGAATGGCACTACTCGGTAAATGGTTTTCCGACCTTCACGTTTCGCTAGCTCTAATCCAACATATCGTTTAATAACAGGTACCGAAATTTCTGGCAGGCCATTTTTGTCGTTCGATAATAGTCCATACGCATCAAGGTGACTCATGAATTCGGAGTCAGAAAGTTCGATAAAGTCTGCAACTTGCCCACTTGCTAGATACTCTAACATTGTGTATTCGTCGGGGTAGAATCGATGAAGTTCTGAGACCACATGCCTACAGTAAAAGATAAGATCAGAGTCTCTTTCTTCCTCCGTATCTACCAGAGTTTCTTTAGCAATTTCTACAGGCTTATCGACATTTTGAGCAGACAAATGAGAATTGATATGCCCGCAAACGATTCTAATTAGCAAGGGATGACCACCATAACGGTTATGTATATACTTTAACGCTTCTGCAGAAAAGCTCATACCCATTCTCTTGCCAAGAGTACGAACCATTCCTTTCATTTCCTCAAGCTCAAATCCCTTCAAGAACTCATAGGAAACTATGCCAAATAGAGGATTAGCAACTTGATTAACAATAGCTTCTTCTGCTACGTTAGGATTTACACCCGCAACTATTGTCGAGATTCTTCGATAACGACTCTGGCAATTACGAAATGCATGCCAGAAATCGATAAAATCATGTTTCCAATGTAGATCAAGTGTCGCAAGATAAGAAATGTACTCGATCTCATCGAAGACAAGAACAACCCGTGTGTCACTTGGCAGCTTCGAAACAAGATTAGCAAAGGTATCAGCAATATTGACTTCATCCAATCTTCCTTTAGCTTTTACTTTGTATTTTGCAGAAATATCTTTGATAATTTTAGCAAGCAATTCAAACCATCTCAATTTCCTTATGGATGGAGATTGACAGTCATAATAGAAGTAAGACGCTGTCGTTTCGCCTTCAATTACCCTCTCCAATTTGTAAAGCAGAGATGTTTTACCAGTCTTACGAAGACCGAACAAGCCTCGGTTCTCTGACCTTTTTACCGAATCATAGTATCTAGCCAATACATCTTTTCTACCAAAGAAATATGTATCTTTTTCCAACGGGAGACGATAATCGAACAAATCTCGGCTGTACATCTGATCGTTGAGTTTGTTACGCACAAACCAACTATCCCCTTTGCTTCCGCGAAGTTCTTTAGCAAAAAAAGAAACGATTATTCGTGCTTCTTGATTCACAGCCCCATAAGAAGATATCCATTCTTCAACATCAGCAGCTTCTGAAATCAAGAAATAATTCAATTTTTCTACACGTCCTTTTCCAGGCTCATCCGTAAGAAAAGATTCTGCAGCTTGAATTGTTCTGGACTCCATTTTAGCGAATGGGGAATATACTAGAAGAATTTCTTGACTAAAACCATACGTCTCCTGTATGAAGTCTTCTGGGTTGAGAAAATATACAGATAACTCCGTATTGTATGCTCGTCGCCGACGAGCCCACGTCACATAAAAACCGTCAAGAAATGGTTTCAGCAACTCTTCTTCATTTGGATACTGAGCTAGATGTTGCTCATATACTTCTCTTCTAATGGCACCCATCATGTAGCCTCCAGTCTTACGATATGAATTTTCATTTGTACGCACTAAAAATTTGCTGCCTGTGTGTGTAGTATATCTTTTTTACCGAAATGTAGCAACCTCGTAGATTTTATTCCTCCCCAACTTCCCCACAACCCCCACCATCTGCTACCATACCCCCGCGACCTACCGACCTTTACCAGAAATCTCACCCAAATGACCAAACACAATCGACTCAACACCCTCCCCCGCCTCGCCCTCCTCCTCGCCCTCCTCGCGACTCTCGCCCCTGCGGCTCCGACCGCCCACGCCCAGGGCGACCCGATGGCGATGTTCCTGCCGCCCGGCTTTGTGCAGGAGCGCGTCGTCAGCGGGCTGGACGGGCCGACGAGCTTTGACATCGCGGCGGACGGGCGCCTCTTTGTGACGCAGAAGGCGGGTGGGGCGGGCAGGTAAGGCTTCACCTTACCGCTTGGTTGCCAGATGGGAATCGTCACCATTTAGGTGCGCTCTTCATCGGCCTCGACCTGTTCTGCCGCCGAGGAGGTGAGAAAAAATAGGGTCAGAAAGGTGATGAGGCTCAGCAGCACGGCAATTTCGTAGTGCCCATAAGCAACGGCGGCGCCGAGCGCGCCGGTCGTCCAGACGCTGGCGGCTGTGGCCGTACCCTGCACGGTGCCGCCATCCTTTAGGATCGCGCCAGCGCCGAGAAAGCCCAGGCCGCTCATCAGTCCTTGAATAATGCGGGCCTGCGGCTCGGCCGTCGGGCCGAGGATCTCGATGGCAACGAGCACGTACCCACAGCAGGCAACGGCGGTGAGGGGAAAGGTGCGCAGCCCCATGATGCGCGTCGAGCGTTCACGCTGCCACGCAATGGGCACGGCGAGCAGAAATGCAATGCCCAGTTTCAGCAGGTTTGTGAGCAATACCGCCCAATCAAAGGAAAAGTCCGTCATCTCTGATTCCGCCCTCTGGATAAAAATTTGTGATAGGATCAATGCACAATAAATCCCGCGATTTGCCGTAAACAGATCGTGCATCAATCTAGCGTAGATTATCTGAATTCACAATTGATAATTTCCCCATCCCCAACTTCCCCACAACCCCCAACCTCTGCTACCATACCCCCGCGACGTACCGACCTTTACCAGAACTCTCACCAAATGACCAAACACAATCGACTCAACACCCTCCCCCGCCTCGCCCTCATCCTCGCCCTTCTCGCGACCCTCGCCCCCGCCGCGACCACCCAACCCGCCCCCGCCGCGACCACCCAACCCGCCCGCGCCCAGGGCGACCCGATGGCGATGTTCCTGCCGCCGGGCTTTGTCCAGGAGCGCGTC
The DNA here is from genome assembly GCA_965213535.1 of Caldilineaceae bacterium. GTDB lineage: Bacteria > Chloroflexota > Anaerolineae > Caldilineales > Caldilineaceae > JBCCFC01. Next base: position 894,416 of record OZ243888.1, on the reverse strand, counting down.
GTCAGCGGGCTGGACGGGCCGACGAGCTTTGACATCGCGGCGGACGGGCGCATCTTTGTGACGCAGAAGGCGGGCACGGTGCGCGTGGTGCAGGACGGCGTGCTGCTGCCCGAGAACTTTATCGACCTCTCCTACGAGGTCAACCAGACGGCGGACCGCGGGCTGATGGCCGTGGCGCTGCACCCCAACTTTCCGAGCACGCCGTGGGTCTACCTCGGCTACGCCTACGAGCCGCTGGAGGCCAAGGGCTTCCCGGACGAGGGCGCACGCGTGGCCCGCGTGCTGCGGCTGAGCGCCAGCGCGAGCAACACGAGCGTCCACGAGCCGAACAGCGGCGTGGTGATCCTGGGCCAGAACAGCACCTTCGAGAACATCGGCGACCCCTCGCGGCCCGACCGCCGACCCTTCTCCTGCGAGACCGAATCTGGCGCCTACATCGACGACTGCCTGCCGCTGGAGGGCACGGCGCACACGCTCGACTTTATGCAGTTTGGGACCGACGGCGCGCTCTACGTGGCCAACGGCGACGGCATCAACTACGGACCCGGCTCGCTGCGCGCGCAGGAGGTCAACTCGCTGGCGGGGAAAATTTTGCGCATCAACCCCAGCACGGGCGCGGGCTACGCCAGCAACCCCTTCTACAACGGCGACCCCCACAGCAACGCCTCCAAGGTCTGGAACCTGGGCATGCGCAACCCCTTCCGCTTCGCCCTGCACCCCACCACCGGCGAGGTCTGGGTCGGCGACGTGGGCAACAACACGTGGGAGGAGATCAACCGCGGCGGCGCGGGCGCGAACTACGGCTGGCCCTGCTTTGAAGGCCCCCAGCCCAACGCCTTCGACCCCATCTGCCAGCCCGTGCTGGACGGCGTCGTGCCCACCACGCAGGCCGTCTACTCGTGGCCGCACGAGCGGGGCTACGGCGCGGCCATCGGCGGCGATTTCTACACGGGCAGCGAGTACCCGGCGTTCTACCGCAACGCCTACTTCTTCGCCGATTTCAACGCGGGCACGATTCAAAATATCACCATCGGGCCGGATGGCACGGCCCGCGTCAACGACTTTGCGAGCGCCGTGCTCGGCCCCGTGCAGATCAAGTCCGCGCCGGACGGCTCGCTCTACGTGCTCTCGATCATCACCGGCTCGATCTACCGCATCCGCTACGTCTCCGGCGGCAACACGCCGCCCACCGCCGTCGCCGCAGCCGACGCCATCAGCGGTCGCGAACCGCTCGCGGTGAATTTTTCCGCCGCGAACTCCTTCGACGTGGACGGCGACGCGCTCGACTTCCTGTGGGACTTTGGCGACGACAACGTGGAGGACGAAGAGAACGAGAGCGGCCAGTCCGAGGCGACCCATGTCTACGAGCAGCCGGGCACCTACCAGGCCACGCTCAGCGTCTACGATTCGCGCGGCGCGGTGCAGAGCACCTCGCTGGAAATTTTGGTGGGGGTCGACCCGCCAACCGCGCAAATCACCTCGCCCGCGCCGGACGCCCGCTTCCAGGTCGGCGACACCATCGAGTTCAGCGGCACGGGCGTCGACCCCGAAGCGGGTGAGCTCTCCGGCGAGTCGCTCGTCTGGGAGGCCTTCCTGCACCACAACCAGCACGTCCACTACGACTTCTTCGACGGCACGGGCTCCGGCGGCGAATTTGAATACCTCGACCACGGCGACGACACGTATCTGGAGTTGTGCCTCACCGCCACCAATTCAGCGGGCCTCAGCGGCCAGGAGTGCGTCGACATCCGCCCCGCCGAGGTCGATTACACCTTCGATTCCGAGCCGAGCGGTCTGGCGCTGCTCTACAACGGCACGCGCTACGTCACCCCCTTCACCGTCACCACCCAAGTCGGCAGCGCCCGCCAGATCGCCGCCCCGCGCGCGCCCGCCACCGGCGTGACCTTCTCCGGCTGGTCCAACGAAGGCCCACGCAGCCAGGCCATTACGATTGGCGACGCGCCGCAAACGCTTACTGCCGTCTACACCGGCACGGCCCGCGCCCTGAGCGCGCTCGAAACCAGCGCCGGCTCCGGCACGATTACCGATGCGGGCGAGGTCGAGGCGGTGGAGGGAGAAGTGGGCGCAAGCGGGGCGGATGTTCCCGCCGCGCCCAGCGTGTCCCAGGCCAATTCCTCAGCGGTCAGCACGTCGACCATTGAGGTAGCGGGCAGCGTCCCGTCGACGGTTACCGTCTCGCCCGTCGACGAAGAATCCGCTCCATCCGGTCAATCCGCTCCCGAATCCGCTGACGGCGCAACGCCATCCACCACCGTCGCCGCCGGCGGCACGGGCTTCCTCCTGCGCGAAGTCTACCAGCCCCTCGGCGGCAGCACGCTCGCCGATCTGCTCGACGCCGACGTCTACCCGGAAAGCCCCAGCGAAAGCGAGCTGCTCTCCAGCTTCGACGCCCCGCGCCCCTTCGCCGACGACTACGGCCAGCGCCTCAGCGGCTACCTGCACCCGCCGACCAACGGCCTCTACCAATTCTGGATCGCCGCCGACGATGTGGGCGTTCTCAAGCTCAGCACCGACGACAACCCCGCCAACGCCGTCGTCATCGCCGAAGCGGGCGAGTGGACGGGCGCGCTCCAGTGGGACAAATATCCGTCGCAAGCCAGCGGCACAGTGCAGCTCGAAGCGGGCCAGCGCTACTACATCGAGGCCATCAGCAAAGAGGCCGACGGCAAGGATAATTTGAGCGTCGCCTGGCTGATTCCGGGACAGGAGCGCGCGGTGATCGACGGGCAGTATCTGTCGCCGGCGCGGTAGAGTTGTTTTGCTGAAGTAGTTGGGCAGCGCGCTGCCCAACTACGCCCCATCCCGCAGCCGAAAAATCAGCCACAGCGACAGGGGCAGAAAGAGCGTGAGCACGCCTTCCGTCAGCCAGACGTTGCCGCCCGTGTAGCGCAGGGTCAACAGCGCCGCGGCGTTGAGCGCCACGTGCAGCCCTAAGGCGGCCGCATAGCCCCACCCCCCGCGACCGCGCACGGTTTGCAGCACCAGCAGCGACATCGCCACGTGTGCCGCCACCGCGACCACGCGCTCCCACACGCCCGCCAGCGCCAGCCCCAGCGTGAGGCCCCGCGCCGCCTCGATTTGTGCCTGCACGGCCTCCACCTGCGCGGCCGGGGCATCCGCCGTCTGAAGCTGGGCAAGGACGGCATCTCCAGCCAGCAGCAGCGTCAACGTGCCCACCGCCGCCACGCCGAAAATCAGCAGCGCCTCCGTGCCGCCGTGGCCCGCGCCAAACATCAGCCCACTGCGCCACTGCCGCGCCCCCTTCGCCAGCCAGCGCAGCACGATGTAGCGCGCCGTTTCCTCAAAGAGCGCCGCGCTCAGCGTCAGGATAACGAGATTGAGCCAGAAGACCTGCGCTGAATCTGGATCGAGGTTGCTGCCCCAGCCCGCCAGCGCTGCCGTCAAGCCAATCAGCAGCGGCGTACGCGCCACCTGCGAGCCAACAAAGGAGAGCGCCCCCCAGCCCCACGTAGCCCAACGCGCGCCCAATCGACGATGCAGCCACCACGCCAGCGCAATCACGCCGCCCACAATCAAGAGCAGCTGCAAGGCAGGCAGCAGAATAGACGTTGGGTTGGTCAGCGTTTGCATGCACTTACTTCCTTTCAATCTCTCCAGCGCGCCCAGCGTGTTGTCAAGCACGAATTGATGGGTCGTCATTTGCTCAAACCATCCAGGGGTTCATTCCTAACCTGGACAAACCAGAAGCAGATTTTTTACCACGGATAGGAAGAAACGCGGATAAGATCAAGATAAAAAATCATCCGCGTTCCTCGTTATCCGTGTCTACTTTATCCCTGTCTACGATCCTCTTGCGGTTTGGGCAAGAAAATTACTGGTTAGATACCAACGTCAATTTGAGCACCATAGGCTTCCATTCTAGCTTGAGTATAACATGCAATGCGACGCACCCGGAAGGTGCGTCGCATTTTTCAGCAGTTAAATCTTGAAAGCGCTGCTCGAATCAAAAAGCTGACGTCTCACCCGGATTTTGTGTGGTCGAGAGTATCCGTACGGGCACGCCATGGCGTGCCCGTACGGATACTCTCGGAATTTCTGAAGAGTCAACCTGACTTTAGGCTGTCCATTAATGACGCACCAGCGGCAGGAAGATTGGGTTCGCGTCGTCTGGGTCATCCGGATCATCAGGGTTGTCCGGGTTATCCGGGTCGTCTGGATCATCTGGCTCATCGACCACTTCTTTCACCACGACGCTTCCGGACAGACCTGCGTTCTCCCCATCCGCGTAACCAAAGGCTCCCTCCTCCGCAAAGCGCACTTTGTAACCCTCACTCATCGCCAGCAGTCCGCTCGCCCATCCGTCGCCGATCGTGGCGTGCTCGGCCAAATCGGCGTTGATCCACAGCACTACGTCGCCCGGCTTGGCGTTGATCACGTTTGGCTCAAAACCGTTGGCCGTGATGTAGACAACGTGGTTGGCGACCTCGTCAATCGCAGGCGATAGGTTGATGTCCGCAGCTAGCGCGCCATCCGTCACGATAGTATTATCGCTGTAGTAGGGCTGGTAGCCGTCGCGCACCACGACCAAGCGATAGCTACCATCCGCTACGGTGAAGCCGTAAGCGCCGTCGGCTCCCGTCGTTTGGGCGTCGGGTTCACTCGATTCAACGGCAGTCAGCGCGCTGTAGTCTGCCCCATCATTAGCGACCAGCGCGCTCACGCTCGCCTCCGCTAACGGTTGACCCGTGACGGCGGCGCGCACGATGCCCTCGGCCCGCGGCAGGATTTCGGCCTCGAAGCTTTGCTCCACACCGCCCGCCCTCACCAGCAGACGCAGCTGGCTGGCTACGTTGACTGCGGCAGCGTCGGCAACTTGTACGGGAGCTTCGTAAGTGAAGCGACCCGTGTACGTGCCGTCGCCATCGTCATCGCGCAGGCTGCTGATAACCACGTCCGACATGACGATTTTGAGCGACAGGTTGGGATCATTCACGCAGCTGCGAATGCTGATGTCGTATGTTTCGCCGGGGCGTAGTCGCCACAAGCTGTCGTTCGTTGCACCCCGCGACCAGCCCAGCGTCGGCGGATGATATGGTCGGCCCTGGCTGTCCGTCAGCAACAGCGTGATGGGGTCGACGGGCAGGCCGGGATCGACCGTCAAGCCAACGGCTGTTCCACTGGCTGCATCTCTTGGCGACGTCACGGCACTGCCCTCCTCAGCCAGCCAAAGCAGATGACGACCCGCCGGCAGAATGGTGAGCCGCAGATCCTGCGCCACGCCGTCGGCGTCCATCTGGAACAGCGTGTTGCTGGTTCCGTCGACGATGAGATTGACATTCTGCCCCGCTTCGCCCCTGCCCTGCAGCATGACTTCGTCGCGACAGGTGCTGTCGGCCTTGCGGAGCAGATCATCGCTCTCCGCGCTGGCGGCCAGGCGCAGCGGTGCGCTCGGCACTGCAACGGTGAGGCTGGCTTCGTTGTTGCTCGGATTCGCATCGCCCGCCAGCTCGATTTGCACCGACAGCCCGTACTCCTGGTCGACAGCGGCGGCGGCGACCTGCACCGCCGTCAGCGGGCCGAAGCTCACGACGAGCGAGCTGCTTTCGTTTGGCATGAGATCGGGCAGCGCAATAGTCAATTGCTCGGCGTCATCCGTCACGTCGCCCGGCTGGAGACCCGGCCCCAGCACGCGCTGGAGCGCTGCATCGCGCATGGCCTCATCCTTGCTCAAGCGCAGCAGCGCGCCCGAAGCGAGCGCATCGCCGCGGTTGGCGTAGTCGATCTTCAAGCGCAGGTAGTGCCCATCCTGCGGCTGGCGCACGATGTCACCTGCGATGCGCGCCGCCAGATCGGGGCCGCCGCCCGCTCCATTCGGCAGCCAGAGATAATCCTCCGTCTCGCCCGTGCGAAATGGGGTGGCCGGGCCGCGACCGTCGCCGTACTGGATCGCGCCAAAGCTCAGGGGCTTGTCGGACGGCTCCTCGCTCAGCGTGAAGCGAATCCAGCGCGCGTCCTGCGCACCCTGCGCGGGCCAGGCGACGCGCTCGGTGGCGATGTTGGCGAGACTGTGCAGCCCCACGCCCAGCGCCGCCACGTCCACGGGGTAGTCGATCAGGATGTGCTCGACCACCTCTTTGTTCTGCCCCGCCTCGTCGACACAGGTGAAGCCGCCGGCCCAGTCGCCATCGTGGTTGCTGTCCAGCCAGACGTTGAGATAGGCGACGCGATCATTGTTATCAAACCAGTTGACGGCCTGCTGATTCACGTCCACACGTACGTCGACGCGCGCGGGCTGGCAGTTGACCACGTTCGAGAGCTGCGCGCCGTCGTCGAACCAGTCCTGGTCGGCGGCGTTGGCGGGCGGCCAGATGTTGTTGACGCCGTCGGCATCCGGCCCCAGATCGGCTTCGGCTTCGCGGCTCGCCGCCAAGCCGAGATGCAGCGGACGCGGGTTGCTGTGCTTGGGGCCTTGCTCCGGGCCGGTCGCCGGGTCGAAGACGGTGGGGAAGTTGGCCTGCACGCCGGGGTAGGCCGTCATCGCCACACCGGCGAAGTGGTTGGTGCTGTCCGGCGCGTCGCCCAGCTCTTCGGGCTGGGGAATCCAGACGGGCGGCACAATCTCCGCTTGCAGATTGGGATAGGCTTCGGCGTTGGCGCAGCGGTTGTCCTCGCCGTTCAGAATGCAGAAGTAGAGCCTGCCGACAGATGGATCGCGGTCGTCAAGGTCACCGCTCAGCCCGTCGTCTTCGAGGCGCAGATCAAATGAAATGGGCCGCTTCTCATCCGGGCCGAGCGTGAGCGTGCCGAGCGAGCGCACCTGGCTAGTCGGTGTAGTCGTGTCCGTGTGGCTCAGTTCCTGATAAACGCCCAGCGTGACCGAGATGGGATGTTTGTTCCAGACGGTTCCCTGCCACGGCACGTGCGATCCGTCCGCGAAGCCGACGGGGCTATCAATATCAAACTCAATGCCGCCAGCGGCATCGTAACCCGGACACTTCGCCACAAAGCTCGCCTCCGCCGTGATGGGATCGCCGTCGACCATGCGCGCCTCCGCCAGATTTGTAATCGTCTTGGTCTGTGCGATGGTGAATTCACAGAGTGGATGCACATGCACATCAAAGGTGAGCAGAATCTCGGCATCCGGCGACAGCGTGCCTTGCCAGGCGATAAGCTGCTCGATCACGCCAGGCGTGTCGCCCTGCACATAATCCAAGTCGGCAGTCAGCGGGGCAGCGCCGCCTGTCGGGCTGGTCACTTGCACGTATACAATGTTGCCAACATCGTCGATTTGGGGCGGCAGATGTTGTGGATAGCCAATCTGGTCGCGAATCTGCGCCTCGATTGGTTCCGTCCCACCCTCGTGGCGCAGCCGAATCTGGTAGATGACCACGCCCGCGTAATCCACCGGCTCCTCGCTGGTGATGACGCGCTTCTCGATTACCAGCTCGCCCGCTTCGCCGGGGGGCGGCGGCGTTTGCAGCACATCCTCCGTCTCGCCAAAGCGGAAGCTCTTCTGCGCGCTGTCGGGGTGCGGCCCGCGACCGTCTGGGTAGTCGCCATTAAGTGGCTGCACGGCGCGCTCCTCGCTGAGCGTAAAGCGCATCCAGTGCGGCAGGGCGGGCGTGTCGTTGAGCACGCGCTCGGTGTCGATGTTGAAATCGAGGTAGCCGCCCGACGGAATGGCCGTCATGTCGATGATGTGATCCTGCACGATCCACTCGTAGGTGGCCTGATTGGGTCCGCCGTTGGGATCGGCACAGGGCGCGATGTCGGCCCAGTCGCCGTCGCGGTTGCCGTCGAACCAGACGTTGAGATACATGCGGCGCAACGTGGCGCTGGAATCTTTGGAGACGCGCACGGTCAGCGTCTGCTGGCGGCAGTCGAAGAATTTGAGGTTGCGGTTGCGCCAGCCGTCGTCGCCGCGGTCGTTGTCGGCGACATCACCGATTGCGCCACCGGCCCCGCGCAGAATGTTCTTGGGGCCATCCTCATCCGCACCCTGGTCGGCTTCCCGCTCGCGCGAGATGAACTGGCCGAGGATGCCTTCACCCGTCAGATTGTCGTGGAGCGGCCCGGCCACCTGATTGGCCGGTACGTCGTAGACGGTGGGGAATTGCCCCAGAATGGCCGCAGCCACGTAAGCCGTATTGGGCTGGCCGTGGTGATTGGTGCTGTCGGGCGCATCGCCCAGATCGGGGCGGGCATCTTCCGTATCAAGCGGTCTGGAATAGGTCACGACCAGGCGCGGCGGGAAGCCGTCGGCGTCGGTGGTCGGATCGTCGGCGGCGTCGATGGTGTCGGCGAGTACGCCGCCCGTGGCGGGGGTCTGGCCACGAATCGCCACGCCGTCGTTGGGCTGCGAGCCGTCCAGCCACGCCTCCAGCAGCGGCTTGATCGGCCAGCTCACGGGGCCGACGGCCGTCACCGTTTGGCCGGAACCACGCCAGATCACGGCTGGCTGGTTGTTCCAGTTCAAGGTCGTCTGCGACCACTCGCCGTCGACCTGCCCAATTTCGACGTCGAGCGGATTGTCGGCGGGCGCGGCGTTGACGTAGAGTTCGAGCTGCGCGCTGTCGATGACGGCGTCGACCGGAATGGCCGAGAGATCGAAGCGCATGAAGTTGTGGTCAAAGTCGCCGCCCGGTCGCGAATTGAGCACAAAGTACGGATTGCCGGGCGCGCCGAAAGTCGGCACGCTCTCGATGACGCCCGCGTCCTCAACGGCGGGGATGTCGATGGTCACGGTCGCCTGCGCCAAGGGCGCGGCTTGGGCGCGCTGGCCGCTCAGCCAGAGCATACCAGCCATCATCAGCAAGAGGAGGGCGGTGATCGCCCGCCAACGGTGTGCGAAGCATCTTTTTAACATGAAATTCTTCCTTTGGGTACGAAACAAATGCTGTTGTGCAGGCTGAACCCACTGCGCGATGAAAGCAGCATAGACCCAATCCCTCTACGGCGCATCGGGAGGGGTTCCCTATATTGGGCTTTTTAGTTCCCTATCTTGGGTTCGTACACGAGGGGTAAAGCTTTGCGCAATTTAACCACAAGGACACAAAGGCACTAAACCTGCTCTCTGCTTCGTCTCTTTGTGTCTTCGTGGTTAAAATTTGCTGGCTTAGAAGCTGGCGTGCTGACGTGCCAAGTCGGCGGCATCTTCACGGGAGGGGACGTCTAATTTAGCCAAAACGGCGGAGACATGGTGGTCGACCGTCTTGGGCGAGATGTGCAACCGGGCGGCGATTTCGGCGTTGGTCAGGTGTTCGGTGAGGAGGGTCAAAATCTCAACCTGACGGTTGGTCAAGCGGAAGGGATTCTCTTTGGTGGTGGGGCGTGGCCCGCGGGGAATCGTGCGCACGCTGGCGTTGCGCAGCCGTTCGCGTACGATGTTCACCATGGGGCGCGCGCCCAGCTGCTCAAACATCGCCAAGGCGTCGAGTTGGGCGTCGGTGTCGCCGTCGGTCAGGGCGCGGGCCTGCTCGTAGGGGCAGCCCACCGCTTCCCAAGCGGCGGCGGCGGCGCGCCAGTCGCCAGCCATGTGCTGGGCAAAGGGAAAGGCCGTCCACGCCGGAAGCGACACGCTCTCGCCTGCCTGCCAGCGCCAGAAGGCCAATTCACCGGTAAACCAGGGATGCTGTTTGCTGGCGGCGAGGTCGTAGACGGCGCGGCCCTCGGTCAATGTGCAGGAGTGGTTGCCAGCCAGCCAGGCCGCCTCCGCCCGGGCGGCGCGCACCGGGGCCAGGCGATGAATGGTGTCGGTCTGTGTGGCCAGGGCCAACGCTTCATCGAGCGCCGCCTGGGCAGCGGGCTCGCCCCGCCGCGTATGGAGTCGCCCCAGCGTGGTCAACGCCGTGATCCGGCTGATTACCGTGACGCCGAGGCTTTGCAGCACTCGCGTGGAGAGGTCGGCGGCGGCGTGCCAGCGCCCCCGGTAGAAGCTGACAACGCCCTGCCAGGCCAGCATGTACAGCCGAAAGCTGTCGAGATCGTGCGCGGTGGCGTGGGCAATACCATCCGCCAAATAACGCTCAGCGCGGCGGAGGTGATAGAGCTCGCCGGAGCCAGAGCCCAGGTTGGTGTAAATGTGGGCCACCCGCGCATCCAGCCCGGCCTCGTGGGCGAAGCTGAGCTTGCTTTCCAAATAGGCGCACCCGGACTTATATTCCAAAAACATGCGCGCCGTCCCGATTGTGATATGAACATAGGACAACACCGCTGCGTCCTCGAATCGTTCGGCCAGGGCGCGGGCTTTTTCCGCCCAGGCCAGCGCCTCTTCGTAATCGCGGTTGACGAGCGCGATGCTGGCGCGCACGCGGTAGGCTAACGCCAGCTCCGGGCCCGGAGCAACCGTTTCTAGAATCTCGACCGCCGCCTGGCTGACCTGCTGCGCCTCGGCGTTTTGCCCCAGGCGAACGAGCATGTTCATCATGTTCGCCAGGTTCTCGCCCTGCTTTAGGGGGTTGCCAAGCTCGCGCCACAGCGCCAGCGCGCGGCGTCGGGCGGCGACGCCCTCGGCCTGCTGCCCGACGTGGTCACACTGCTGGGCATAAGCTTCCAGCAGCAGCGCCCGTCCGTCCAGCGGCAGTGCCTCGGCAAAGCGTATCGCCAGGGCATAGAGCGCTGCCGCCTCGCGGTGGGCGTTGGCGGCAGCAGCGGCAGCGGCTGCTGCCGGTGCAAATTCCAGCACAGCCTGGTGGTTGTCGGCCGCCTCGGCGTGATGGGCCAGCCGCGTCACGTCCTGCTGAGCGGTGGGAGACGCTTTGAGCGCATCCAGCACGGCCTGGTGCAAAAAGGTGCGCTGGTGGGGCAGAATCGAATCGAGAATCACCTGTCGCGACAGCTCGTGACGAAATGTAAAGACGTTATCCTGGACGTGCAGGATACCCAGCGCCAGACTTTCTGCCACGGCGCCAGCCTCGGCCCTGGTGACTTCGACCAGCAGCCAGGATTCAATACGCGGGCCAATCACGGCCGCTGCGTTAAGCACCACCCGCCCCGATAGCGATAGGCGCGCGGCGCGCGCCAGCACCGCCTCCCGAATGGTTGTGGGGATGTTGCCGCTCTCGGCAGCCAGCACTTCTGTGATAAAAAAGGGGTTGCCGCCGGTTTGCTGATGCAGAGCAGCCACGTCGAGCGCGCGCGCGCCCGCCAACGTGCGCACGCCGTCAAGCGAGAGAGGGGGCAGGCTGAGGCAGCAGGTGGCCGCGCTCATCACCAGATCGCCGAGCAGCAGGCGCAGAGGGTGTCGCGCATCCAGCTCATCGTCGCGATAGGTGGCAATCAGCAGCGAGGGGGTGCGCGCCATGCGCCGACCGAGAAACTTGAGCAAATCCAGCGTGGCTTCGTCGGCCCAGTGAATGTCTTCGAGGACGAGGAGGGTGGGCGTTTGCAGTTCGTTGAGGCAGGCGGAAAAGATGGCGGCGCGATCCAGTTCTCCCCGCAGCAGGCGGGCCAGCTCGCCTTGTACCTGCCCAGCCACGTCGTGCAGGGGGCCCAGCGGGCGCGGGGTGAAAAAGTCGTCGCAAGCGCCCCACAGCCTGCGCCAGCTTGCAGGCTGTTCGCACACAAAGTGTTCAACGAGCGCGCTTTTGCCGATGCCCGCTTCACCGCTGATCAGGACGGTGCGCCCGCTGCCCGCTGCGGCAGCGGTTTGTGCATTATAAAGATCAAGCAAGGGTCCATCGCGTTCAATGAGCTTCATTTGAGTACTCCTAACTCATGCCCAGGCAACGCATTGTTTTAGACAGTTGCAATAAGCCTTCGGCTGCGATTGTTTTTGTACTACATCATACATTATTGTGGCAAAAGCGAGAAGATTCGGCAACATTTTTTAGAGCGTGCTCGATGTCCGCATTATCCTCGCGAAGCTTCTTTTAGTCTGTGTCTTACTGCACAGCCCTTGTGTATACAAAATCGTTGTCTACCTGTCACTGGAAGCGACCGTTCTGGATAAGGCCAGTCGTGAGGCGTTTTGTTCCGCCGTGCCCGCACACCGAACGCTGATCGAGTTGGGGAGCAGCGTCAGCGTTACGTGTGCTGTAGTTAACAGAATCGCCGTGTTGTGATGCACAGCTCTATAATGACAATCTACAGGAAGATATGGAGAGGGGGTGATGAATCCTCAGGCTATATCGGTTCTGGTGCGTGCCGGGGAGACGGAGGGTCGGTATATTTAATTTCCTGGAGTGACCTTGTCCAACGAACCGCTTCTCACAGTTAAGGGAGATATCATGTCCAACACGCAGATCAACGACACCCGCTTCGAGTATTTTGAAGCGGGCAGCGGCGAAGCGCTCGTGCTGATTCACGGCTCCGCCAGCGACCATCGGACGTGGCAGGCGCAGCAAGAGAAATTCGCCGAACGCTTTCGCGTCATCACCTACAGCCGACGCTATCACTGGCCGAATAAGCCGATTCCAACGGAAGCCGACTACTCGATTGCCGAGCACCTCGACGATTTGCGCGCGCTGCTGCATTCGCTCGACGCCGCACCAGCCCATCTGGTCGGCCATTCCTACGGAGCCTTCCTTGCTCTGCTGCTCGCGATGGAGTCGCCAGCGCTTGTGCGCTCGCTCGTGCTGGCCGAGCCGCCCGCGATCACGCTCTTTGTGAGCAACCAGCCCAAGCCGCTGGAGCTGCTCAAGCTGCTCGTCACGCGGCCACGCACCGCCGTCGCGATCATCAAGCTGGGTGCGCTGGGGCTTGGCCCGGCGGCGGCAGCGGCGGGGCGGGACGACATGAAGGACGCGATGCGACTCTTTGGCACGGCGGCGCTGGGGCGCGCGGCCTACGAGCGGCTGTCGGAGGAGCGCAGGGGGCAGGTGCGGGCCAATCTCTTCAAGGCCGAGCTGCTCGATTCAGGTTTTCCCCCGCTGCTGGCCCAACCGTTGCGCAACATCCAAGCGCCCACGCTGCTGGTAACGGGACAGTCCAGCCCACTCGCTTTTCACCGGCTGGCGGATCGGCTGGAAGAGCTGCTGCCGCGGACGGAGCGCGTCGAAATTCCCGACGCATCGCACATCATGCACGAGGACAACGCAGCGGCTTATAGTGACGCCGTACTGCAATTCCTCATCCAGCACAGTTAAGCCGAATCCACAACGGAGCCGCTCCATTCGTAGCGAATGTCTGCCAGCCCCATCTCCGGCTCCACCCCACGACCCATCACCGCGAAGCCGTAACGCTTGTAGAAGCGCTGCGCCCCTTCGTTGATCTCAAACGTGTAGAGCTGTAAACCACCCGGCGACAGCCGCTTCGCCAAGTCCAGCAGCCGCGTGCCGATGCCGCGCCCCTGATAATCGACGTGCACGTAGAGCTGCTCCAGTTCGCCGTCGCCGACGATCATCAGGCCGACGACCTGGCGCGCGCCGCCCGCTTCTTCGTCAATAGCGAGGTAAGCGCTGTGCTGCTGCACAAGCGAATCGAGATAGGCCAGCTGCTCGTCCAAAGTATGCGGATCGCGCCAATCGAGCGCGCGCTCCATGCTGGCCCGCCACATTTTGACGGTATCGAGCGCGTAGGCTGGGTCATAGTCGACGATGTCGATGACGCCGTTCTCGGTCATCATTCTCCCCCAATCGCCCCGTGCGGCAACACCGCGTGAACGCCGCGCACCCCGTTCACGATCTGCGTCACGCGCAGATCAACCACTACGCTCGCCATGCCCAGCGCGCGGTGGCGGTCGAAACCATATAACTCCATCATCCACTCGACCATCGCCGCCAGCGCGATCAGCGACGCCTCGTTCAGATTCTCGTGCAGGCCAAAGGTGATGCGGCCAGCGGGCGTTTCGGCGCGCGGGGTGGTTAAGTGTAGATCCGGATGCAGCGTAAAGGTGAGGTCGACGCGCTCAATCGGGCACTCGATGGCGGTGACGCACGACTCGCCGTCGCCCTGGCGCGCGTGGCCGTCGCCCGTGGAGAAGAGCGCGCCGGGCACGGCAATCGGCAGGTAGAGCGTGCTGCCCGCGACGAGCTCCTTGCAGTCGAGGTTGCCGCCCGTTGCGCGCGGCGGCGCAGTCGAGTGCAGCCCCGGCTCGGCTGTCGGCATCCCCATCACGCCCATGAAAGGGTGCAGCGCGACGCTGTCGCCGTGCTGGTTGTGCCCCTGCATGGCGTCGGCGTCGAGCGTCCAGAGCAAGAAGGTGCCTTCGTCAACCACGCCCAGATGCTCGTTGACCGGGTGGGGCCAGCCGCCCACCGCCGTAAAGCCCCACGCGCCCGGTTGCACGTCGCCAATCTGCACGGCCAGCGTCATCCCCGGCTCCGCGCCGCGAATGGCGATTGGGCCGCAGAGCGCGTGGCCCGGCTGATCCACCGGGTGCGGAAATTTTTTGGGCGCGTCCTCGTGGCGCGTCGAGGTGCGCGGCTCCAGATTCCAGCCCGCGTCCAGCGTGCGAAAACACACGGTCTCGCCAGAGTCGATAGTGAGCACGGGCGCAAGGTCGCGCGAGAAGGCCCCGTGCAGGGTCTGTTGGGTGGGGGTAATGAGATGCAAGATGGGGGTCTTTCCTAACCTGGACAAGCCAGAAGCAGATTTTTTGCCACGGATAAGAGAAAACATGGATAAGAGAAAACAAAAGCCATCCACGTTCCGCCTTGTTCGTATTACCAAACCTCTTACGGTTTGGGCAACACAATAATCGATTAGATACTAAATATGGTCAAGTTCACTGCTCTGCCCAGATGGGCGACCATGTTTCGATTGACGGCTTGCCCACATGATAACCCATAGCCGCTACCAAAACGCTACCAACGCGCTACCAACGCGCTGCGAACACGCGTGCGCCATGCAGATCAGTTGGCAACCGTTTATCACCGTGCGCTACATGGGCGGGCAAATCCCGGTCCGTCCGTGGCGGCGTTATCCCCAGCTTCCCCCTATTTTTCCATCATTTACCCAACTTGTACAACCCCTGGACTTCGTGTATACTCCACGCATTGAGCGACTCAACGTGCGCTCGCCCCGAACACCAGCGTGTTAACCATGACAACTGAATCGACCCACAACACGAAGCGGCAACGCTTCGCGCGTACGCGTGCATACCGATTGCTTGGCACGCTGCTGACGCTCAGCGGCGTGCTGCTTGGCGTTGCCCTCTGCGTGCAGATTTGGGCCGATGTGGTTCAGGCGCGTGCCGTCGAAACCGCCGGGGTCGAGGCGACGGTTGCCGATGCGGAGGCGGCTGCCGCCACCGCTGAAGTGGCATCCTGGCCGCCGCTGCCGCGGACGCAGCCGATTGCTTTTCCGCTGGCGACCAGTGCGCAGCCCACGACGGCTGCCGCGGCAGCTGCCCCGCCGACAACCGCGCCTACGCCCGTGCCGCTACGCCCCCTTGCCGTGCGTCTCGAAGTGCCCAGCATCGATGTCGATAGCCCCATTGTCGAGACGAAGCCGGTGAGCTACACAACGTGGCAGGGCGAGGAGCGTTGGGAGTGGCCCGTGGCCGACTACGCCGTTGGCCAGCTCAGCAGCAGCGGGCGGCCCGGCGCTGGCCGCAACATCGTGCTTGCTGGCCACAACAACACGCGCGGCCAAGTCTTTCGCCGCCTGCCCGACGTGGAGGTGGGCGATGTGTTAACGCTGCACACGGCGCTGGCGACGCACCGCTACGAAGTCGTCGAAAAGCGCTTTGTCACCTACCGCACCGATCGCGAAGAGGGCGAGCGCATTATTCAGCGCTATTTTCAGCCTGGCAGCAGCGAACGCGTGACGCTGCAGTCGTGCTGGCCCTACTGGAACAGCGCCGACCGCATTCTCGTTGTGGCCGAGCCGCTGGCCGAGGAGACGGCTAGCCAGCCACGGTGAGTGTCGCGCCAATCTACCTGTACATCTGCTTTTTACATTTTGGACACTTTGCGCACAAGCCACCAACACTAAAAAGGAGCCATTTATGCTGCGGAAATTATTTGTTGCCCTGTTCGTAACCGGCCTTGCGTTGTGCGTGGCGCTGCCCGTGCTGGCGCAGGGCGACGGTGGAGACGCGACCCCCGAGACCACGGTCGAAGACGCCGCCCAGGACGCCGTCGAGGAAGCACGCGACGCCGCGACCGAAGTGGACGCCGCTACCCAGGAGGGTGAACCCGTCGATCCCGCCGCCGCGCCAGCCGCTGCGCCCGCTGGTGAGAACATCGCCGGGGCGGACGGGGCTGCTGCCGAGGAATCCGCTGCGGAAGAACCCGCTGCCGAGGAACCCGCTGCCGAGGAACCCGCTGCCGAGGAACCCGCTGCCGAGGAACCCGCTGCGGAAACAGAGGCTGCCGCAGAAGAAGCCGAGGCAGCCGACGCAGAAGTCAACGCCGAGGACGTGATTCAGATCAGCGAACCGGACGCCGAGGAGGCCGACGCGCAACCCGCGTCGGGTAGCCCAGCAGAACCAGCGGCCCAGCCAGCCTCGCCCCT
Source organism: Caldilineaceae bacterium (assembly GCA_965213535.1). GTDB lineage: Bacteria > Chloroflexota > Anaerolineae > Caldilineales > Caldilineaceae > JBCCFC01. The sequence goes on along the minus strand of OZ243888.1, from coordinate 878,036 downwards.
GCCGCCCGCTGGCGGTGGCGGCAACGGCACGCTGCCCGATTCGCCCAACACCGGCGCGGGCCTCCCCACGCCGCTGCTCTACGGGCTGGGCGTGCTGGCGGCAGCGCTGCTGGTCATCGGCGGGCTCTTTGTCCGCAATCGTTCAACTACAAGCTAACCACCCATTCATTCCCGTGCGCAGGGCGGCCCCTCGTTGCCAATCTGTCGCCATCCCAAGGAGCATAGTATGTTGCGGAAATTTTTTGTTGCCCTGCTGAGCGTGGGCCTGCTGCTGGCGCTGGCCCTGCCCGCTCTGGCCCAGGACGACCCAATCACGGACACCGACGCCCTGACTCAAGACATGGAGCTCATCGGCATCACCGAGGTGACAACCACCACCGAGGTAACGGAGGCGCTCGAAATCACCGAAACGGGCGAAACGACCGACGTGACGGTGGTCACCGAGACGGACCTGATAACGGAAGTTGGGGTAATGGTGACGGGGGCGCTGACCGACTCGTCGGAGGAGATGACCGGCACGGAGACGCTTACTGATGCGAGCGACCTATCCGAAGCGGAAGCCACAACCGACGGCGCGGACCTGACCGGCGCGGCGGCCGTTACGGTGAGCGAGCAGCCCACTGACACCGACACCGACAGTGAGGACAGCGAAGACAGTGAGGACAGCGAAGACAGTGAGGACAGCGAAGACAGCGAGAATGACGACAACGGCACGATTCCCGATTCGCCCGATACCGGCGCGGGCCTGCCCACGCCGCTGCTCTACCTGATTGGCGCGCTGGTGGCGGCACTGCTCGTTGCCGGTGGCCTCTTCGTGCGCAGTCGGGCAGGCACCAAACCGTAGCCCGAATCCGGCAGACGCGGCAGAGGTCGTTGATAATAAAGTTGATGATAAAAAGGGGACGCTCGCATGAGCGTCCCCTTTGCTTTGGGTATAACCTAAAGTGCGTGCAAAATGAAAACAGGAGTTCGCGGTCTAAGTGACTGTCACTGTCCATAGCCGGACAGCTTGCCCCATTTTGTCTGGACAGTGACTCTCACTGGCTCCTCAAACTCCCGTTCCCGACGCAACTTTACTTTAGGTTCCGTTGACATTTGGAGGTGGCCCTCACCCCCGGCCCCTCTCCCCCGGTCCCTCTCCCCCGGCCCCTCTCCCACGGTGGGAGAGGGGAGAGATTGGCTCCCTTCTCCCGAGAGGGGAGAAGGGCTGGGGATGAGGGCGCGCTCGACTCACCTTTCAAACCCTCTCAACAAAATGTCAACGGAACCTAAGCATATTCGGCTTCATCCGCAGTTACGAGATGAGAAGTGCAGTGCGCTATAATAGAAATTCGATGGTGATTGCTTCTATCTAACCTACCCTGTATGTACCTTCGCTACCACGGCGGCACGCTCGTCCTCGAAGACGCTGCTTGCGCCGAGCTGCCGGCAGTCTTTGAATGGATCAAGGGCAAGCCGCGCTGCCCCGCCTATCACTACCCGCAGGTGCGCGGCTGGCTGCACACCGCCAACGGCCGCGATGGCGTTCCCCGCTGGCAATCGCTCGACCTGCACCTGGACGATGCGCGCCAGCCCTACGCCTATCAAACCGAGGCGCTCTCTGCGTGGCTTGCCGCCGACAACCGCGGCGGCGTTGTGCTGCCGACCGGCGCGGGCAAGACGCTCTTGGCGCTGCACGCAATTGCGCGCATGGGGTGCAGCACGCTCGTCATCGTGCCGACGATTGATCTGCTGCACCAGTGGTATGCTCGCCTCTGCACGGCCTTTCCGGCCCAGGAGATCGGCGTCTACTACGGCAGCGAAAAAGAGCTGCGCGACATCACCGTCACGACCTACCACAGCGCCTCGATTTTTATCGGCGACTGGGGCAACCGCTTCAAACTGCTCGTCTTCGACGAGGTGCACCACCTGCCCGGTCCATCGTGGCAGGAGATTGCGCTGATGAGCGCCGCCCCCCACCGCCTCGGCCTCACCGCGACCTACCCCGAACCCGGCAGCACGTTTGGCGGCGACGCGCGCTATCCGCTCGACCAGCTCATCGGCCCCCTGGTCTACGTCAAAAACATCGACGAGCTAAGCGGCAACGAGCTGGCCGAATACCGCACGATTCACATCCGCGTCGACCTCACCGAGCCGGAGCAGCGCGCCTATGACGAGGCCTACGCGCAGTACGTCGGCTACGCACGCGAGGCGGGGCTGCGCGAGAGCTACGGCGGCGGCTGGTGGCGCGAGTACACGCGGCGCAGCGCCTTTAACGCCGAGGCGCGCACGGCCAAAGTCGCCGAGCGGCGGCTGCGGCGCATCGTTGCCACGGCGCACAACAAGCTCGTTGTGCTGGACAATTTGCTCAAGGAGCACGCCCTCGAGCGCATCCTGATCTTCACCGAACAGAACGAGCTGGTCTACACCATCTCGCGCCGCCACCTGATCCCCGCCATTACCCACCAGACCGTGGCCCGCGAGCGCCGCACCATCCTCGAAAAATTTAACAACGGCAGCCTGCGCGCCATCGCCACCAGCCGCGTGCTCAACGAGGGCATCGACGTGCCCGAGGCCAAGGTTGCCGTAATCCTGGGCGGCTCGTCCAGCGCGCGGGAATACACCCAGCGGCTCGGTCGCATCCTGCGCCAGCGCGACAACAAGACGGCGCTGCTCTACGAAGTGGTGACGAACACGACCATCGAAATTAACGCTTCCCAGCGTCGGCGACGAACCGTGGAATATACTACGAGGTGATTTTAGATTTACGACCTACGAATTTTGTTAGCCAGCGAGACTCGTAAATCGTAAATCTAAAATCGTAAATCCGAAATGCTAACCGCCGACCTCATCCGCCCCCGTCTCTACACGCGAAAGGGCGAAATCCGCACGCGACCGCTCAAGCGCAACGCCACAAATCGCCAAACCGCCGAAGAGCTGATCACGCTCTTTCTGGCGCACGTCGACGAGCCGCGCCGTGCGCTCGACGAGGCGCTGGAGGCGTACGAAGGGGTGCGCACGGATTACCCCATCATCCGCGGGCTGGCCAAGGTGCTCAGCGACGGCGCGACCTTTGCCAACGAGCCGCCCGTTGATCCCGTGGATTTGCGAGCGGCGCTCTTTGCGTTGGCGACGGAGCGCGGACCGGTCGCCGAGCAGCCGGATTTGCTGCATCCGACGCGGCGGGCCGGCGTGGTGGCGGCGGTGGCCGCGCGCTTTGGGCTTACGAGCACGGCAGTCGAGCAGAGCCTCTATGCCGACCTGCTGGAGGAGCAAATCCTGCTGGATGTGAATGAGTGGACGCCCAACAACCTCATTGCTCGCTACAACCTGGAGCTGGCGCGCGGCCTGCTCTATTGGGCCAGCGAGCTGCGCCTTACCGTGCGCGGCGGCTACCAGGATTTGTTCAAGTACATCAAGCTCTTCAAGCTGATGCACACCATCTGCCCGCTCGATCCGGCGGACTTGACTCGGGGCTACCAGATTACGCTCGACGGCCCGATTTCGCCCTTTGTCAACGCCACGCTGCGCTACGGTCGCCAGATGGCAAAATTTTTGCCGGGGCTCATGCTCTGCCCCGCCTGGACAATGGAGGCGGATATTCACTCGCCGCGCCGCAGCAATCGCCCAGCCAGTGGGTCAACCAACGGCGTTGCCCAGCCGCTGCACTATCGGCTGGACAGCGACAGCAACAAATTGCGCAGCCACTACAAGGCCAGCGCCCAGTACGACAGTCGACTTGAGGCGGACTTTGCCAGGGAGTTTGAGGAGAAGTTTGGGGGCAGCCAGCGCCGGTGGACGCTGGCGAGAGAGGATGAGGTCGTGCCCATGGGGGACACAGTGATGATCCCCGATTTTTCGTTCACCCACGTCAAGGATGGTCGGCGCGCGCTGGTGGAGATTGCTGGCTTCTGGCATCCGGACTATCTGCAGCGCAAGGCGTGGAAGCTGCGCCAAGCCGGTCGGCGCGACCTGATCGTCGTCGCCTACCGCAGCGCCAACACAACCGACGCCACGTGGGCCGACGTGCCCGGCGAAGTACTGATGTTCACGCGCAAGCCAGTAATCAAAGAGGTCATAGCGGCGGTGGAGCGCTGTGCGGTCTGAGGAAAATACCCGCCTCCAACCGGCTTGCAGCCGGTTTCCCAACAGCAAGCTGGCGGGCTTCAGCCGCCAGCGGGCACGCTTCGCCCGACCGATTCAGTTCTAGCAAAGGTCACGTCCACCCGGCGCTAAAGCCGCCGGGCTTGCCTAAAGAAAACCCGGTGAACCGGGTTGATCGGGCCGCCATTCCAACCGGCTTGCAGCCGGTTTCTCAACAGCAAGCTGGCGGGCTTCAGCCGCCAGCGGGCACGCTTCGCCCGACCTTCATTCCCCCAACACACCCAAATACTTCTCCGCCCGCCGCGCCACGGACTTGCGCCGATCCCCGCGCAGCCGCGCCAGATGCGGAATCAGCCACTCGCGCAGCTCGTCGTCCCCATTTGCCAAATCAGCCTGCGCCCACTCGGTCAGCGTTTCCATCGTGTTGTTGAGTACGATCCAATCCCCGTGCTCGGCGAGGTTGCGCTGCATAACTGCCTGGGCGCGCGCCTTCTGCTCGGCGCTCATCTTGGATTCAAGCGTCTGAAAAAGCTTGGCCAGCGTCCACTGCGTCGAGGCTTGATCGATAGCGGCGATGTCGGTGAGGAAACGGTCGATGTAGGGGACGAGCCAGTCGGCGTGCTCGTTGGACACGCGCCGCACCGCGTTGGAGGTGCGTAGCCGCACGACTTCGTCGTCGCTGAAGTAGCACTGGTAAAGCTCGTCCAGCCGCGCCGGGTTGGCCAGGACGGTGTCGACGACCTCGACGGTGCGGCCCAGCGAGTTGGGGTGGCCGCCCGTTAGCATAGTCTCGAAGGATTCGGTAGTCATTTTGCTCAATTCACTGTTCTTCTATTCCATCAACACGTGATTCGTATGTGCGTCCGTCCCGGTCGCTGAATTCGACTTCGTAGGCGTTGCCGTTCGCCAAAATTTCGACAAGCGTCTACAGACCCGACCTTGGTGCGCGTTCGCCCAGCGCCTCGCGCAGCGCCGCAATCCAAAGCTCTTTTACCGAAAACTAAAGTTATACTGAAGAGCCGGAACGCTATCAATCTTTGGAATGAGCCGACACTTTCACCTGCTGAAGCTATGTTGTTGCTCTGGCGGCAGAGGAGATCACGTCGCTTGAACCGGCACTGTATAAGAATTTTTATCGACGAAGATATTAGGTTACTATTGCATACTGAACAAGATAGGCCCTATATTCACCAGTACTTGCGGTATAGCTGTTGAAATCAAAGGAGTTTTACTAAGAATGCTGCTACCTAGGCAAGCTGAGTAACACATCAAAGTATTTGTAGCGAGAAGTACAAGGGAGAAGATAGCTGTGTTACAAAAACATCAAAACTTGGGGCCAAGAGTCTTATTGATATGCGACCGATCAGATATTAGCAATGCATGGCTTGTTCTCTTGAAAGAGAGGAATTTAAATGCTGCTGTAGAAAAGAATGCAGAAAGTGTACTTGCAGTAGAAAATGGTGAGCCATTTGATTTGATTATTATTGACATCTACAATCGTCAAATAGATATTTCAAAACTATGTAAAGACTTACGACTCAAAGTAATTGCTCCTATTCTTCTTTTTGCTTTCGTTACCAGCGAGGCCGATATATTGGAAGCGTATGCCACAGGTATAGATGAGTGTGTTGCTAAACCAGTAAGCCCTGCATTGTTTCTTTGTAAGATCAACAGTTGGATAAGACGATCAGGAACCATTCCAACAGGAGCATTAAATAACGTCAACGCTGGTGACTTTCACCTTGATTGCACACGACGCTGCATAGTTTCAGAAAACGGTTCGCAAACGCCACTTACAAATTTGGAATTCAGGCTCCTCTACCTTCTAATGAGCCACCCTCAACAAATTCTCGAAACGAATGATCTAATCGATAGTATCTGGGGCTATGCTAATGAAGGAGATAGTAATTTATTAAAGAACTTAGTCTATAGACTTCGTCGTAAGCTTTAAGCTTGATTCTGCATTTGAATACTCTTACCACCTTGAGACTGTACCAAATGTTGGCTATAGGTTTCAATCATAGCGATATTTCGTGTTGTTTTTCCTGAGATACCATTGGGTTGATTTCTATCAAGAAAATTTCAGTCATATTTTTGCGATTACTAATATTATATTGAGTCTTTATATTACAAATTTTGAGATATGTTTGTGACTGTAATGCATTAAACTTAATGTGGGGGTAGATGCTACTCCTACGGAACAGTTATCCGTTCGTCGCTTCGGTGAAGACCGAACATTGGAATGCATGAGGTAACGAATATGTCACAAGCCTATAAAACCTTAAGTCGTGTTGCTCTTTTGCTTGGCATGATGTTGCTGAGCACAGTTTCTGTCTTGGGAGCGGAGACGGATCGAAGCCACGTTCAGATTGAACAGAACCAGACTGCACCTGTTGCACCTGTTGATGTGAAGGACTACCAAGTGCTTTTGGACTTAGACTTTGACAGCGAAAATTTAAAGGTTTTCTTCGCCGAAAAGATTGAGTTCCAAGATTCTTTTGGAGGGCTCTACATCGACCACGCATCCGGCGGACAGCTGGTTCTGCAGCTTGTCAGGAATCGTGTACCTGTTGACAAAATTCTCCCAGCACTGCCACCACTTCGTCATCCTAACCGTTTGAGAGTTGAACTGGTTGATTGGCCTTACCAAAAGCTTCAACAACAATTCAACTTTCTTTCTGAGTCGCTCGCTCCGTATGCTTCATTCAACGAAATTTTCATTGATGAAGTGCATAATCAGGTTGTCACCACAATTAGCCCCTCAGTTGTTGGGGCAGCAAGAGGTAGCATCGTAGACAAGAATAATCTGCCTTCAGGAATTTCAGAGTTGTTATCTGACCCTGCTGTCGTCGTTAAAGCAGGTGGTATTGAAGTGGTTGACACCGCAGTTGTGGGCGGTCAGGGCTGGAACACAAGCGGCAATGGAGCTGGAATTTGCACCTTGGGTTTTGAAGCGACTTTTTCTGGTGGTAATGCAATGGTTACAGCGGGTCACTGTTTGGATGACTTTGCGGCTAACACAAGAGTGTACTACACATCATCGCCGATTGGGCGTACCAGCATCTGGCAAAATGGCGCTCCATCCAATAGCGGAATTGGTATTGACGGCGGCCTCATTCGGATGGATGCAAGCCATACAGCAACTGACAACATTGGCCCAAGCTTGGACATTGGTGGAGCTGTAAGCTCAAACAGCTACACCACGGGTGCTATTCGATGCTACTGGGGCAAAACTTCAAACAAAGTTTGCAGCGCTATTGCATTTGGCTCATTCACTTTTCAAGACCCAAACACTGGCCGGTGGTTTCGAGATATGTTTTTGACCGGAGCAATTCCTCAAGGAGGTGACAGCGGCGGGCCAGTGTTTCAGGAAGTTAGTCCGACAAGTGCTGCCGTCGCGGGGATCGTTAAAGGTCAGTTACGCAGGAGCACAGACAACACCGTTTACGGCGTTCACTCTAAATGGTCGAACATTGCTGCGCAGCTTGGTGCAACCTTGGTCACTACAGATTAAAAACGGTAGTTGAATAGATTGAACAGGTAAATACTATAAGGTTACTACCTGCTCAATCTATTCAACTGCTAATCATAGGCAAGCTACATTGAGGTGGTACTTGAAACAGCTAATTCTCTTCACACTTGCAATTATCATTCTAACAGCTTGTAATCCTCGTATTCCCGAAGCCGTTCGTGCCGCACGGAATGTACAAATTGTTTCATCGACGCCCAACGCTAAATCCTCGACTAATCGAGATGCGACAGCTCAAGCACTTCTCGCTGCTCGCAAGGTAACGCCTGAAACAGCGGCAGCAGCAGCAATGAAGGAGGACCCGTATCGCGCACTAGAAGAAGCATTACGAGCAAGCCCGTTTGCCACAGACTTTTTTGGGTTTGATTCAGAAGGAATTCAAGTCGTGGTGTTAGTTGAAGGGAGCATAGAAGCAGTCGAGTCCTATTTGCTGGATGCAGGGTTTCCACCGTCGCGCTTTATAGTACGTTCTGTGAACGTGGATAGATTAACGTTGCATCGGGCAGAACAGGCAGCTACGAATTGGCTTGAAAACTCCTTTGATGGTGGGTTTGGAATTGGCGTGGTCGAACCAGAAAACACCCTTACAATCATGGTTGAAGCACAGCCATTTGTAAAAATGAGTGGTTTAGAGCCACAAAATCAGCCAATACCCTACGACCAGTGGCCAGAATCACTGCAAGCAGCGCTTGCAGAGTTTGTACCCAAAGTCAATATCGAGTTGTACGCTGGCTTTGAGTTAATCGACACTCAGTCAGAATAGATACAGTCCCATTTGAACAAAAGCCCAGCACTAGCGCAGCAAGTGTTGGGCTTTTCTCATGCCGCCTATTTCTCCCGATTCAGCAAACTCTGCGTCAGCGTCCACAGACCCGATTGCGGCGCGCGCTGGGTGTTTCGCGCAAGGCTTCGTCCTCTCCACTCCTTACTTGATCAGTGCATGAATTTCCATTGTTCTTTCTGATCCAGCGCCGTTACCCAATTGGCTACAGCGCTGGTTCAAGCAACGCCGCCCCGCCGTTGCTCACCGGCTCAAAGTAAAGCGCCAACAGTTGGCCGGGCCGCAAGCCAATCGATTCGTACGTACATCCGTTGCGGTCGCTGAGCTCAACCTCGAAGGCATCACCACCTGCTAAAACGTCGACAATCGTGCCCACCTGACCTCGTTGCAAATTGTATTCAGGTAAGTCAACGCTCAATGCAACGACATCTAGCAGCTTGAAGTTTTCCTTCATGCCCCTACTTCTCCCGATTTAGCAGACTCTGCGTCAGCGTCCACAGGCCCGACCGCGGCGCGCGCTCGCCCAGCGCCTCGCGCAGCGCCGCAATCCCGATCTCGTGCTGTTCCAGCAGCTTGGCCTCGGCAAATTCGCGCGTCCCGGCCCGCTCCAAAATTTCCATCACCTGCGGCAGCTTTTCCTCCGTTAACTGCTGCGACCACAAATGCTGCAAGGCCTCGCCGACTTTGTCGTGGTGGAGGGCGTAGAGCAGGGGCAGGCTCTTTTTGCGGCGCAGAATATCGTTGCCTGCGGCCTTGCCCGTGACGGACGGATCGCCCCAGATGCCGAGGATGTCATCCTGGATTTGGAAGGCCAGCCCAATCGCGCGGCCAAAGCGACCAAGCGCGTCCTGCTGCTGGGACGTGGCGCGGCCAATTTTTGCGCCAATCGTCGTCGCGCAGCCGACGAGCGATGCCGTCTTGCCGCCGATCATGCGCATGTATTCGTCCACCGTTACGCCCGATTCCTGCTCGAAGCGCATGTCGAGATGCTGGCCCTCGGTCAGTTCGATGCAGCTCCGCATAAAAATGTCGAGCGCGGCCAGGGTGGTCACGGCAGGCAGGCCGCGCGAGGCCAGGCGGCTCATGGCGACGTAGGCCAGCGTGTACATCGCATCGCCCGCGTTGATGGCCTGCGGCACGCCCCAGACTTTCCACATCGTGGGGCGGTGGCGACGCGTGCTGTCGCCGTCCTCGATGTCGTCGTGGACGAGCGAAAAGTTGTGTAGAATTTCGATGGCGGCGGCGGCGGGCAGTGCGTTTTCCGCATTGCCGCCGACTTCGGCACAGGTCAGCAAGCAGAGCATGGGGCGCAGCCGCTTGCCGCTGGGCAATTTCTGCGGTGCAAAATGCTCGTCCGCCCAGCCCATGTGGTAGTGCATCATGCCGTAGTGAGTGGGCAGATCACGATCAGATGACTGGGGGTCGCCAAAGTGCAGCACGTCGCGCATTTCCGCTTCCAGCTTGGGCAGCCACATTCCCAAAAAGCCGCTTAGCCCCGCCGCCGAATTAATATATCCTTCCGCCACGTCATCCACGCGCGTGGCGGGGGCGCGGCTTTCGCCGATGTTTGAACTCATATTGTCTCCAATTTCGTCATGACAGACTCCGATCGGCGACGAATAAATTCGTCACCCAATTGACAAAGTGCGCTCAAGCGCACTGGTGGCAGTTCGTTCAACGCGCTGATCAAGAGACAGGAAATAATCGGGTCATAGAGGAGCAGGCACGCCCCGTGCCGATCAACCCTCAAACTCCGCTTGTTTCGGGGCACGAGGCGCTATTGCCCAACGATTTCCTACACCTTCACCAGCGCGCTTCGCCATGTAGGCTGGCAATTCATTGCTGGCCGGTCGCTACCGACGAACCGGCCCGGGCGATTGCCCAATCAGCCAATTCCCCTCAGCCGTCCATCCTCTCGCAGCGTCGCCAGCTCCCCCGCGCCGCTGCAAAACATAGCGATGGTCAGCTCCTCGCGCAGCAGCGTCATCTCCTCGACAACGGCTTCGGTCGATTGAGCGGCGGCCTTTAGAAACGGCCCCGCCAGCCCAACCAGCGTCGCGCCCAGGGCGACGCACTTCGCCACGTCCAGCCCGCTGCGGACGCCGCCGCTGGCAAACATTTCCACGTCGGGGTGATCTTGCCCCCCGCTCTTTTCTCTGCGCGCGCGGTCCACCAGCGCCATGCTTTCCACGGTGGGAATGCCCCAGTCGCGGAAGGTTGCGCCCAGGCGGCGGCGGCGGGCGTCCGGCGCGCGGTGCATCTCGACTTGGCTCCACGACGTGCCGCCCGCGCCCGCCACATCGATGGCGGCGACGCCCGCATTGATCAGCTGCCGCGCCGTCGCTTCGCTGATGCCCCAGCCCACTTCCTTGGCGACAACGGGCACGTCGAGCGTCGCGCAGACTTGCTCGATCTTTTGTAGCAGCCCGCTCCAGTTGGTGTCGCCTTCCGGCTGAAACACTTCTTGCAGCGGGTTGAGGTGAAAAATTAGCGCGTCCGCCTCGATCATCTCCACCGCACGCCGGCACTCGTCCACGCCGTAGCCGTAGTTGAGCTGCACCGCCCCAATGTTCGCCAGCAGCAAAACGTCCGGCGCAATTTGGCGCACGTCGAAGCCGTCTTGGTTGCCCGCCTTCGCGTCACCGCCGGTGGTTGGGCTGAGACTCGCGCGCTGGCTGCCCACGCCCATTGCCAGGCCACAGGCCTGTGTCGCCTCGGCCAGGTTGCGGTTGATGCGCTGCGCCTCGTGGGTGCCGCCCGTCATCGAGCTGACCAAAATCGGCGCGGCCACCGCCTTGCCAAAGAGCGACAGCGTCGTATCGACCGCCGCCAAATCCAGCTCCGGCAGCGCCTGGTGGACGAAGCGGTAGCGCTCCAGCCCCGTGGTCAATTGGTCAAAGCCCACCTCCTCTTCGAGATTGATGCGGATGTGGTCGGCCTTGCGTTGGTGGATGCTCATAATGATGGCGGGCGCAGCGTAAAAATTGTTCCGTCCATTATGCCCTACTTTGCGCAAATCACTGAATTTCTACCCGTTCGTGATGAGTTTCACAAGCGTTGCCATCAGCGTAGGCGCTGCGTTCAGCCGTTGCGCAGCTGAACGCCCCTTTACTTTGGCTGACCGAAAGTACGGGTCGACCTCGTGCGGCTTGCAGCCGCACCTGTGGCATCTACACTCCTTACGGCGCGCGACCCAACCGCACCCGCTCTCCTCCCACCTCCACGCTCAGTCCGCGCCCCGAACCGTCAAACGGCACATCAAACTCCGCCCGCACCAGTTCACCCGGCGACCATTGGCCGGTTGGATACGCCCCACCCGCCAGCGGCGCGACGAGCGTCTGCTCGCCCAGCGTCAGCGTCATCGAGGCATCCGCTGGCCAATCGTCCGGCAGCGGATCGGGCGCGAGCCAGTAGAGCGTAACGTGCAGCGTGTCGCCGGGCTGAAGCGGCGTCTTGGGCGCGTGGGCAAAGCCGCGCCTGTAGGCGCTGTAGCCCGCCGGCGTAACCGGGCCGAGGCGACCATCGAGCCGGGTCGTCACATCATCGCTCAGCGCCAGCTGGACGAGCGTCTGCGCGGGCAATTCCCGTGTGGGCCGGGTGATTTTGACCGTGCCCAGCGCAACGTGGTCCGCGCCGTCCGCCGTTGTCGGGCGCGCGCTGGTCAGCGGGTCGTACAAAGCGACGCGCAGCTGGTACTCGCCCGGTGGCGTGCCCAGCGGAATGGCGACGCCGTGGTTATCCTCGACTGTCTTGCCAACCGTCCACGTGTCGGTGGGCCGCGAGCCGCCGACCGGCTCGGCGTCGCGCTGGGCAACGACGTTGCTGCGCGCGTCGAGCAGCTGCACGGTGACTTTGTAGCGGGCGTCGATATCGGCCAGGGCACGCCAGCCAAGGCGCAGCAGCACGACTCCGCCCGTGGCAACGACCTGTGGTTGGGCAGGCTGGCACTCTTTGTCGAGGGCGATCAACTCGCCAAAAACAGGCGCGGGGTCGAGCGACCGGCAGCGCAGATCGTCCGCCAAACTATAGGTGACGAAGCGGACGTTGCCCTGCCAAGTTTCCAGGCCCTTAAAGGCGCGTGCGTCCAGCCAGCGCTCGACGATGCGATCCGGGTCAGCCTGCGCCTCGGCCCAGAAGAGCGCGAAAATTTGTCGCCGCCCCTGAACGGCGTTACCAATAGCCTCGGCCAGCGCCCGCTCCGTCTGCTCGACATCGGGCGGGCGCTGCTGCGGGAGTGCGAGCACCGGCAGATCGACGGGTAGCCGCTCGGCGTAATACGCCCACACCTCGGCCTGCCCCGGTGCGTTGAGCAGCACGAGATCGCTTACCGGCTCGCCCAGCGCGGCCGCGTAGCGCGCCACGCCCTGGTAGTTGTCGCGCGCCGTCGCGTCGGCGTAGTAGCCGGGCAAGGTCCAGGCGGCGAGCGTAATCGCCGCGATTGCGAGAAACAAAGAAGAAATTAACCGCGGAAAAGCGCGGGTAAATGCAGATTTTTCTCTCTCTTCCCTCCGCGATCTCTGCGCCTGCTCCGCGCCTCCGCGTTGAAAAATCTGTGGACTCGCCGCCACCAAGACACACCACGCGGGCGACCCCACCAGCAAGAGTTTCAGGAACGCTTCGGAAAAGCCCAGCCCAATTGTCAGCCCAACCGGCAACATCACCCACAGCGCCAGAGCGGGCAGCGCCGGATGTCGACGCAGCGCAATCGCCCCCAGCCCCGGCAGCGCAATCGACACGGCAAGCAGCGGCCAGCCCAGTGCGGGCACGTTGCGCAGCGGCCCGACGAGCAGCGTCTGCGCCGTCAGCCGCAGCCCGTCGAGCAGCGCAACGTCGGACGATGTAGTCGGCCAGGCCAGCACGCGGCTAACGGCGGTGGGGAGCCAGGGAAGGAAGGCAAAAAGGATGAGCAGGTTGAGGAGGGCGAAGTGGCGTATTGCGTATTGCTTATTGCTTGTTACATGAACGGTATAGGCCGCAACGGAGGCAACCAGCACGAGGGGAAAGCTGTAGTGCGTCCACAGCCCCGCCGCGCCACAGATGACAAAAATCATGGAGGGCCAAAGCTGCCCCTGCTCCCCCTGCTCCCCCTGCTCCCCTTGCTCCCCCGCTCCTCCGCTCATCAACGCCAGCAGCGCCCACAGCAGCCCCGCACTCGCTAGCGCCAGCAGCGCGTACATCCGCGCCTCCTGGCTGTAGTAAATTTGGAACGGGTTCAGCGCCGCAATAGCGGCCGCCCCAATTGACAGTTGCCAATTTCCCGTTGACCATTGACCTTTCTGGCTTTCCCCCTCGACCTGCCTCCCCACTGCAAAGATTACCGCCACCAGCGCCACCCCCGCCAGCGCCGACAAGCTGCGCAGCCCCCACGCACTCGCGCCCCAAACTGGTAACCCAAAGATGCTCGTCCACGCCTTGAGCAGCCAGTAGTAGCCCGGCGGGTGTATGTCCGCCGCGGCATCGCGGGCAATCTGGGCGTAGGAGCGCGCCATCAGTGCCCAACTGTTGCCTTCATCGCTCCACAGGCTGCTGCTGTCGAGCGCGTAGAAGCGCAGCGCGGTGGCCAGCAGCAGAATTAGCGCAAGGACGAAGAAACGGGGAGAGACCTTCATGGCTATATTATGTCGCGAAGGGCGCTGCTTTGAAAAATTACGAGCAGGTTCAAGAAAATCAAGTGTTGATATATTATATTTGCGTGTGATTAAATATATTATTGATTTTTTATAGATTTGGGTATTGACTTTTGATAATTTCAATGATATGTTTGAGATAGTTAAGCAAATTGTTTGCGGGAGAAGCAAATGTTTACAAACTATAACGAAATGATACAGGCGGCGCAGCGGCGGCGAGAACAGTATCTGGCTGAAGCTGAGCGAGCGCGGTTGCAACAGATGGTGCGCCGCCAGCGCACAACGGCGGCGACGCGGCTGCGCTGGGCGCTGGGCAACCAGCTAATCACGGCGGGCGAGCGGCTGCGGCGCGGGCCGCGCCCGGAGTTTGCGGCACTGCGCGCGTCGCTTCGATAACGTGGGACAAGTTGATGGCTTGTCCCAAACGCAAGTGAGCCGCTTGCCTGCAAAAAACGCTTTGTGGCTGTATAAATCCTGGAGCCGTCAAACTTTGTCATTCCCGTAAAGAGCCTGTCCTCGCGGAGGCGGGAACGGGAATCCAGGCGTGACCAACAGATGAATTCCCATTTTCATGGGAATGACAAGATTATCAGAGCTCTGCTCTACCGGCCCATCTCTTTATATTTGCTTGACCCTCTCATCGGTTGCCAAAAAGGAGACCCACATGATCCCACTACCCACCCAATGCCCCATCGACGGCGGCGAAGTCGTTGTGACGCGCGTCTACTGCCCCAGCTGCGACGTGACGATGGAGGGGCGCTTTGCCGTCGAGCAGCCCTTTGCCAGTTTGAACGCCGAGCAGCTCGATTTTGTCGAGACCTTTGTGCGCTGCGAGGGCAAAATCAACCGCGTGGAGGAGGAGCTGAGCCTCAGCTATCCCACCATCCGCAACCGCCTGCGCGAGGTGATCCGCGCGCTGGGCTACGAGCCGGACGCAAATGAAGAAGCCGAATCGACGGCAACGCTCTCCGAAGGCGACCGCGCCAACGTGCTCGCTCGGCTGGAGCGAGGCGAAATTGAATTTGACCAAGCCATGCAGCTATTGCAAACCAGTTAGGAGAATCTCATGTCCAACCAACAAAGCTCTTACGCAGGCGATGCGCGCGACGTGCTGATCGAGCGCGCGGACGGCAATCTTGTGCTTGTCGAAAGCGACGACGACAATATCGCGGCGCGGGTGGAAGGCGAGGGCGACCTGTTGATGGAGGAGCGGGACCATATCGTCCACATCCGCCACCAAGTGCCCAACGGCTGGTCGGGCGAGGCCAAGCTGATTGTGAACTTGCCGTCCGGCGCACGCGTGCGCATCGAGCAAACGGGCGGCAATCTCGACGCCAGCGACATCGACGCCACCCTTGATGCGCGCGTCATCAACGGCAGCGTGACCCTGCGCGATCTCTCTTCGCCGTTCACGGCGGAGACCGTGCACGGCAACTTTAGCGCAAACGATATTGGCGGCGATTTGAACGTAACCGGCATTGGCGGCAGCGCGCGCGTCAGCGATGTGAGCGGCGCGTGCCAGTTGGAAAAGGTGGGCGGCAACGTCACGCTGGGCGACGTGGCGGGCCACTGTCGGCTGGGCGTCGTGGGCGGCAATCTCAAGCTAACCGACGTCGGCGGCCACGTGCTGGCGACCGTTCACGGCGGCGCGACAATCAACGACGTAGACGGCCACTGCAAGCTGGAGGGCGTGGGCGGCAACCTCAAGCTGGCCGACGTGCAGGGCGATGTGCTGGCAACCGTTCACGGCAGCGCGCGCATCACCGATGTCAGCGGCCGCTGCAAGCTGGAACGGGTCGGCGGCAACCTGGAATTGACCGATGTGGACGGTGACGTGGAGGCGACCGTCAACGGCAGCGCCCGCCTCGGCGATATTAGCGGGCGCTGCAAGCTGGTGCACGTTGGTGCGAAGCTTGATTTAGCGGACGTAGGGGGCGATGTCGAGGCCGTGGTGGGCGGCAGCGCCTCCCTGGTGCTGGAGGTGAACAGCGGGCAGCAGATTCACGTGCGCGCGGGCGGCAACATCGACGCCAAAGTCGATGCGGACAACGCCGAATTTTGGCTGCGCAGCGGCGGCACAACGACCGTGACGGGTTTGACGGAGGGCGCGGGCACCGTGATCGACGAGCCGCACAACTTCACGCTGGGCGACGGCGCGGCGCGGATCGAGCTGGAGGCAGGCGGCAACGTGACCGTCACCGGCGACAAGAATGTCAACTTCACCTTTGATTTTGACTGGGGCGACCAAAGCTTTATGCGCAGCGGCGGCTTTGACTTTGCCGACTTTGGCAACATTGGCGAAAAAATCTCGCGCGAAGTCCAGCAACGGGTGCGCGAGGCGCTCGGGCGCTCGGAGCAGAAGATGGATGAGGCGATGCGCAAAGCCGAAGCGCGGGCCGAACGCGCCGCACGCCGCGCATCCGGCCGCGATCGGCGCTATCGCCAGCCACCCACGCCGCCCGCCCCACCGGCCCCACCCGCGCCGCCGCGACAGCCAGCCGAGCCGGTCAGCGACGAGGAGCGTCGGCTCGTAATGGAGATGCTGGAGGCGGGCAAGATCACGCAGGAAGAGGCGGCTCGCCTGCTGGCGGCGCTCAAGGAATCCGTCTAGGCGTGAAGACTTTCTACACCATTTGGGTCGGCCAGCTGATTTCGACGCTTGGCTCCGCCACAACGACCTTTGCCATTGGGCTGTGGATTCTACGCGAAACGGGCTCCGTCGCGCTCTACACGGCGTCGCTGGCGCTGATGCTGCTGCCGCTGGCGCTCGTCTCGCCGCTCGCCGGGGCGGTGGTGGATCGACGGAGCCGTCGCGCCATCATGATTGTGGCCGACACGGTGCAGGCGGCGTCGACGCTGGGGCTGGGCGCGCTGCTCTATTTCGACGTGCTGCGAGTGTGGCACATCTACGTAATCGTCATTGTGTCAACATCGGCGAGGGCGTTTCAAGGGCCGGCGTGGAGCGCGTCGATTCCGCTGCTTGTGCCCAAGGCGCAGCTGGGACGAACCTCGGCCTTGGGGCGGCTCAACCAGTCGCTCGGTCGCGTGGCGGCCCCGGCGCTGGCGGGCGCGCTGCTTGTGCCGATTGGTCTCGCTGGCATTGTGCTGCTGGATATGGCGACGTTCTTCGTGGCCGTGGGCGCGCTGCTGCTGGTGCACATTCCCAATCCGCCCCCGCAGCCCGAAGCGCGCTTGACCCTGTGGCAGGACACATTAATCGGCTGGCGCTACCTGCGCGAGCGCACGGGGTTGTTCGTGCTGGTTTGGATTATGTCGCTGCGCAATCTGTCGGTCAATCTGGCGACGGCGCTGCTCGTGCCGCTTTTGCTGCTGTTTACCACCGAAGCAGGCGTGGGCACGGCCATGTCCATCATCACCAGCGCGCTGGTAGCGGGCTCGCTGGTGATGAGCTTGTGGAGCGGCCCTCAAAAGCGAGTGCGCTTTCTCTTGCTTGGCGTAACGTTAGAAGGCACAGCGATTTTTGCGGCCGGGTTTCACGCGTCGGTGCTCTGGGTCACGGCAGCCTTCTTCGTCAACTTTCTCATCTTTGCCTTTACCTCGCCGCAGTACGCACCAATTATTCAGACGAAGGTGGCAAACAGCGTTCAGGGGCGCGTCTTCGCCATGATAAATTTTCTAGGAATGATCCTGGAGCCGCTGGGCACGCTATCGATTGGGCTGATCGTGGATCGGCTCCTGCGGCCAGCGATGATGACGGGCGGGTCGCTCGTGCCGCTCTTTGGCCCATTGGTCGGCACGGGGGCGGGGCGCGGCATGGCCGTCGTCTTTCTCTTCTCCGGCGTGATGACCAGCGCGCTGGGGCTGTACGGCTTGCTCCACCCGCGCGTGCGTCGGCTGGAGGCGGAGCTGCCGGATGCGCTGGAAACATATGGGGTGACAGCTGCGTAATACTTACTATCACGTTTAATCTAAAGGAGACCAACATGTCCAACCAAATTGTCCGTGAACATCAACTGCCGGTGCAGGCCAAGCCCGCCCCCATTCGAATCGACCTCGCGGAAGCACGCGCGCTGGAGGCTCGGCGACCCCCATCGCACGCAGCCCCCTCCACCGTGCGGCGGCTGCTCTTTTGCTGGCTGCGCATCTACGTCTGCGAGGAAAAAGCGGGGCGCAAGGCCTCGGTCGTCAACCTGCGGCTGCCGATTCCGCTGCCGCTGGTAGCCACGCTCTTTGGCGACCACCTGGGCCGCGAGCGGGGGCGTGATGAAATGGGGCTGGAGCTGATTCGCGTGGAGGAGGAGAAGGGGAGCAAGCGTGAGCTGGTGGTGATCGGGCTGGACTAAAGCAGGCCAAGCCGTCGGCTTGTCCCGCGTGAATCACCCAACGCAGGCCAACAGCTTACGCAACAAGGACGCAAGCTGCTGGCCTGCGCAACTACGGAACATATTCTGCCATGAGCACAAACACCTCCCCCGCCATCGACATTCGCGGGCTGAGCAAAACTTACAGCAAGCGCGGCAAGCCACCCGTCCACGCCGTGCGCGCGCTTGATTTGCGCGTGCCGGGCGGTCAGGTCATTGGGCTGCTGGGCGCTAACGGGGCGGGCAAGACGACGACGATCAAGATGATGTGCGGCCTGATCGTGCCGACAACGGGCGAGGTAGCGCTCAACGGCTACCCGGTGCGGCGCAACCGCGGCGACGCCATGCGCCAGATTGGGGCCGTGCTGGAGGGGACGCGCAACGTCTACTGGCGGCTCTCGGCGCAGCAGAATCTACATTACTTTGGACGGCTCAAGGGTATTCACGGGCAGCGGCTGCGCGGGACGGCGGAGGGGCTGCTGCGCGATCTCGACCTGTGGGCGCGGCGCGACGATCCCGTGCGCGATTTCTCGCGCGGGATGCAGCAGAAGGTCGCCATCGCCTGCGCGCTCGTCGCCGATCCGCCCATCGTGCTGCTGGACGAGCCGACGCTGGGGCTGGACGTGCAGGCGGCGCGCACCGTGCGCGATTGGGTGCTGCGCCTGGCGCGGGAGCGCGGCAAAACCGTGGTGCTGACGACCCACCAGCTCAGCCTGGCGCAGCAGGTCTGCGACCGCATTGTCATCATGCGCAGCGGCGCGCTCATTGCCGATCACCCTATTGGCGAGCTGCTCAACCTTTTCCGAGGCGACTACTATCAAGTTCGCGTTGGCGGCGCAGTAGATGGAGAAATTCTCTATCGGCTGGAATCGCTGATGCCGGAGCTGACGGTGGCCGAGGAGAATGGCCACACGCTGCTGACGACGGCGATTAACGAGCAGGCCGCGCTCTATGCAATGCTGGATATCGTGCAGCAGACGGGGATGCCGCTGCTCGGTGTGCAGCGAATCGAGCCAGATTTAGAGGAGGTCTTTGTCAAGCTGATGGAGCAGCCGGGCGCGGATGCCGATTCGCCAATCAACACACGAGAGGAGGCCTACCCGTGAACAACGCCGTGACCATCGCACTGCCCGCGATGCTGAACGAGACGTACAAGGGGCTGATTTTGCGCTGGAGCTACCGCTTCAACCTGATCACCGAGACGGTTACGTTCATGTTTGTCTTTATTGGCATCAGCTTCTTTATGGGCGGCGGCGAGCTGCCGCGCGATCAGCTGGCGTGGGCCATGATCGGCTACATCGTCTGGTTCTATGCGCTGATTGCGATTTCCAACATGAGCTGGAGCCTACGCGAAGAGACGCAGACCGGCACGCTGGAGCAGATGTACATGAGCCCCGCACCAATGGGGCTGATCCTGCTGGGCCGCACGCTTTCGGCCCTGATCGTGACGACGGCGGAGGTGCTGCTGGTCGCGCTGCCGCTGATGTGGTGGCTGGACTTTGCGATTCCGCTGCGCTGGGCCGGGCTTCCCGTTTTCCTGCTGACTTTAGCGGGGCTGTACGGCTTTGGCTTTCTGATTGGCGGTGCAACTCTGCTTTTCAAGCAGGTGGAGGCGCTGGCCAATCTGATGCAAAATCTGCTGCTCTTCTTCAACGGCTCATTTGTGGCCGTCGATCAGCTGCCGCCGTGGATGGCAACCGTTTCGCTGGCGCTGCCCAGCACGCAGGGCATTATCGTGCTGCGCAACGTGCTGCTGGAGGGGCAGTCGCTGGGCGCGGCGTGGGCGGATGGGAGCCTGGTCGCGCTGGTGGTGAATTCGGCAATTTACTTTTTTGGCGGGCTGCTGATCTTTCGGGCGTGTGAATATTTTGCACAGCGCAAAGGATCGCTGGGGCAGTATTGATTTTTCAACGCGGAGACGCGGAGACGCAAAGGTAAAACTTCGCCAACGAGGCCTTTCCTTCGCGCCTTTGCGCCTTTGCGTTAAATTTTTTATGTTAACGAGAGGTGATAGATGGCAACAAAAGAAGAACGTCTCAAAATTCTAGAGCTGGTGAATTCCGGCAAGATTTCCGCCGAGCAGGGTGCAAAATTGCTGGCGGCGCTCACGCCGGAGAGCGGCGCACCCACCGGCCCGCCCGCGCGCAACCTGCGCATCCGCGTAACGGACAATTACACGGGCAAGCAGCAGGTCAACGTCAACCTGCCGATCAGCCTGCTCAACTTTGCACTGCGCTTTGTGCCCAACGTGGCGGGCATCGACACGGCCCAAGTACAGCAGGCAATCAGCCACGACGCGCGCGGTCGCATTATTGACGTGATGGATGAAGAGGAGGGTAGCCGGGTGGAAATTTTTGTGGAGTGAGGATGGGGATTGGTAACCGGCAATTGGATGCGTGGTCCTCTATCCTGGTTCCAACTATCAATTTCTGCTTATCACTCGTCAACCTGCCACCGCCGCAGCGCGATCTCGCCCGCTTGCGCCGCCACCGCCAGCGCTGCCGCATAATCCGCGCCCACTTCCAACTCGTAGAGCGACCAACGCGCGACCTCGTCCACGCCGAGGTTGCTCCGCAGCAAGCGCATGGGCGAGCTTGCCCCCGGCGACATCGAGACTTCGAACGACCCCAACCCCTCGGATAACCCCCGCCCGCGCGCTTTGCAGTAGGCCTCTTTGCGCGTCCAGCCGCTAAAGAAGCCAGCCCGGCGCTGCTCGCCCGGCAGCGCCAGCAGCGCCGCCACCTCGCCCGGCGCAAAGTAGCGCCCCGCCACCCGCTCGACGGCCACGTTCGCGCGCACCCTTTCCACATCCACGCCCACGCGTCGCCCGCACGCCACGGCGCAGAGCGCGACATCGCCGGAGTGGGCCACGTTGAAGCGCAGGTCACGCAGATTTTGTGCGGGGGCAAGCTGCGGCTTGCCCAGCGGCGTTGTTTCCAATAAAATTTGAGCGGGGGGCAGCGCCAAATAGCGGGATAAAATGCGGCGCAGCGTGGCGCGCGTCGCCACAAAATGGCGACGCGCTCGCACCGAACGCGCCGCCTGCACCCGCGCCCGTTCATCCGGCGCGAGCAGCGCCTCGTCGCGGGCGAGCCGATTGGTGGTGCCGTCGAGTCGAATGCGCCACACGTGAACTTCGTGGGCGGCGAGCTGTGGCGCGGCGGGCGGGGGCGGCCAAGGCAAGAGCGACATCATGCCGCTATGATACTCGCTGGGAATTGGCTTGGCAATCCGGGCGGGGTAGAATTAGCAGCTCCAAACATAAGAAAGAAACCGCAAATAAACGCGGATGAACGCAGATTTACCATGCCTGCCTCTAAAAAACCCACGTTTGTCTGGGTCTGTTTACGGTTAAAGTCTTCACCTACTGAATTTCAGTAGACCAAGATTTGTCTCAAAAGCGGAGTGAGCATTCTCAAATGCGAACGGGTCTACGGGGAACGTGGGCATCTGAGGATGCCCACTCCGCTGAAACCTTGATCTACTGAATTTGCTTTACGGCTAATCTACCCAAGCCGTTACCGCTCATTCCCAACGACTCACTTCCAACCAAGGGCCCACCATGCGCCAGCGCAGCGCCTACGCCGTCTACCTGCTCACCGCCGGGGCGACGGGCTTTTTGCTCGCCACCAACTTCACCACCAGCAGCATCTACCGCTTCGAGGCAGCGGGGCTGAACCCGCTGCAGCTGGTGCTCGTGGGCACGGCGCTGGAGGCAACGGTCTTTCTCTGTGAAATTCCCACCGGTGTCGTCGCCGATCGCGTCAGCCGCCGCCTCTCGGTCATCGTCGGCTACGCGCTGATCGGCGCGGGCTTTTTGCTGGAGGGCGCGCTGCCGCTCTTCGCCACGATCTTGCTGGCGCAGGCCGTTTGGGGGCTGGGGATTACCTTTATTAGCGGGGCGAGCGATGCGTGGCTGGCCGACGAACTGGGCGAGGCGAAGCTGCCGCAGACCTATCTGCGCGGCGCGCAAGTTGGGCAGGTGGCGGGCTTTCTGGGTATTTTTGCGGGCACGGCGCTGGCCAGCGTGCGGCTCAACCTGCCCTTTTTGGTGGCGGGCGGCGGCATGATCGCGCTGGCGTTGATTTTGCGATTGATCATGGCCGAGACCAACTTTACGCCCACGCTTCACCAATCAGCAGGCGGCGGCGAAGGCAGCAGCTGGCGGCGGCTGGGCGACACGCTCGGCAGCGGGCTCGGCTCGATCCGCGCGCGCCCGCTGCTGCTGACGATTCTCGCCATCACGCTGGTTTACGGGCTCTACAGCGAGGGGCTGGATCGGCTGTGGGAGGCACACCTGCTGACCAATTTTGCGCTGCCGCCGCTGTCGCTGCCCCCCTTCGATGCGTTCGGCCTGCTCGACCCAATCTACTGGTTTGCCCTCATCAACGGCGGCGTGCTGTTGTTGACGCTGCTGGCCACGGAAATTATCCGCCGCGCCGTCAGCCGCAATGTTGAATCGATGAACCACCGACAGGCCATCCGGCTGCTGGTGGGCTTTAACGTGGTGATGATTGTGGGGCTGGTGGGCTTTGGGCTGGCGGGGAATTGGGCGATGGCCGTGGCGATGTACGGCGCGGTGTCCGTGGCTCGCAGCACGAGCCGGCCCATCTTCATGGCCTGGATCAACCGCGGCATCGATCCGCAGGTGCGCGCCACCGTGCTCTCCACCTTTGGCCAAATGGACGCCATTGGCCAAACCGTGGCCGGGCCGCCCGTTGGTGCCTTTGCCACGCGCTTTGGCCTGCGCGCCCTCTTCATCCTGATCGGCGCGCTGCTGTCGCCCGTGCTCGCGCTCTACGCCCGCGCCTGGCGAGAGCAGTAGATTGCGCCTCCCATGGGTGGAATAAGGGGAATAGGGGGAGCAAGAGGTGATGCCCCACGGGCGCAATCACAAACACTGGTTTTCTGGAAACGGCCTTACCGCAACGCCCCAAGCTCTTCCGGCGTCAACGCCAGCGCCTCGATCAGGTCGGGCGTGACGCTCTCGCGGGCAAGGGCAATAACGGCTTTATCAGAAATCGCCGCTTGGATCACGGGCGCGCTGACCACCTCGCCCTCGAACACAATCGCCAACGGCTGGCCAATCAGCCGCTCGGACACGTCGGCCATCTTGAGCGCGCCAGCCTCCGTGAGCTGCATAAACAGCGACAGCCCCATCCCGTCCATCAGCACCGCGGTGCCGGCGACGTCGTCGCTGGTCAAGCTCGGCGTGGGGGCGAGATAGATGAGAAAGCCGCTGGGGGCGGTGGCTTCCGTCCAGCCCGGCTGTGGAGCGGAGGCGGCTTCGTAAAATTCGAGCTCAATGTCGACGGGGCGGCCGTCCAGTTCAGCCGCGCTCGCTGCCGTCGACTCCGCGAACAGCGGGGCAAAGTCGGCAACGGTTGGATTGGTCAGGAAGTGCGTGTTGACCAGAAGAAAGAAGATCGATAGCCAAAAGCGCAGCGTATCGGCGGGCGAGGCAACCATAGCGTGCTCCATAGAAAAATACGTTCACCGCAGCTACGCTATATCATAACCCATTTTTTGCGGTTGACAATTTTGGGCACAGACAAAAGCCGAGACCAGTTGGCCTCGACTTGATAGGCACCGATGACAAGGTCAAGCAAATGTAAAGAAACGGGCTGGCAGAGTCGAGCCAGGATAGTCTTGTCATTCCCATTTTCATGGGAACCCAGGCGACCAAGATGGATTCCCGACGGAGTTTACCCTCGCGGAGGCGGGGGCAGGGGCGGGAATGACAAGCTTTGACGGCTCCTCGGCCTGCGCGACCACAGAGCGTTTCAGCAGTTGTCAGCTGGAGAATTGAGAGCTGAACAGAGAAAACCACAAAGACACAAAGGAAAGCAGCTTATCTTCCTCTAAATTCTTCGTATCTTTGTGTCTTCGTGGTCAAACTTTTTGCTACGCGCCGTTTTTGATCCGCCCCGCAATATCCACCATGTGGCGCGCCTGGAACTTGGCCGCTTCCAGCGCCGTTTCGTTTGGATCAAGCTCGCCGTTATTGCTGATAAACGACGTGCCGTAGGGCGTGCCGGACTGGAACTGAATCTGGTCGCCGTAGCCCGGCGGCACGATGATGCAGCCCCAGTGGTAAAAGGTGTTGTTGATCGAGAGCAGCGTCGATTCGTGGCCGCCGTGGGCGGTGGCCACGCTGGTGAACGACGACGCCACCTTGTTCGTCAACGCACCGCGCTGCCAGAGCGGGCCCGCCTGGTCCATGTACTGCTTGAGCTGCGACGAGGCCTGCCCAAAGCGCGTCGGCGTGCCGAGCATAAAGGCATCCGCCCATTCGAGATCGTCCATGCTGGCTTCGGGCACGTCGCTCGTGGCGGTTACGTGCTGCTGCCAGGCGTCGTTGCTCTGGATCGCGCTCTGCGGCGCAATCTCCTTGACTTTGAGGAAGCGCACCTCTGCGCCCGCCTCCTTTGCGCCATCCGCGGCGGCACGCGCAAGCTGGTAGGTTGTTCCGGTCGAGCTGTAGTAAATCACGGCGAAATTAACGGCCATCTGTGTTTTCCTTTCGATTTTGAATTTAGACAACGGAAATTAGCTTAACATCAAACGAATTATGTAGAAGTAACTTTTGCCCATTTGCCGCAACAAAGCAAGTGCCAACCACAAGAAAGTGACCCTCGAAGGAGACGAAGAGCTCAAAGGAAGAGGGTCGACGCTCTTTCCTTCGTGTTCCTTCGTGTTCCTTCGTGTTCCTTCGTGTTCCTTCGTGTTCCTTCGTGCTCCTTCGTGCTCCTTCGTGCTCTTCGTGGATCACCTCTGTTTTGCTTCGCTTGTGAGGATATAGGGTTTGCACTGACCCGGCGTGCAGTTTATGATCCTTGCATCAACAATTTTCGCATTGATCACTTCACCATGACATCGCCCACCCAAAACACCCGGCTCAGCACCCTGCGCGGCGTCGTCGAGCGCATCACCTTTCACAACGAGGAGAACGGCTACACCGTGGCCAAGCTCGCGCCGGAGCGACGCAGCGACGGCAACTCCCGTGGCTTTGGCGCGCTCAACGAAGTCGCGATCCTCGGCAACATGGCGGGCATCAATGTCGGCGAGAGCGTGGAGCTGACGGGGCGCTGGACGATTCACCAGGAGTACGGCAAGCAGTTTGTCGTGCAAAACATGCGCACGGTGCTGCCCGCAACGGTGGCGGGGATTGAGAAATACCTGGGCAGCGGGCTGATCAAGGGCGTGGGCAAGGTCACGGCCAAGCGCATTGTGAAGCACTTTGGCGCGGAAACGCTCAACGTAATCGACAACGACCCGGCGCGGCTGATCGAGGTGCCGGGCGTGGGACGCAAGCGGGTGGGGATGATTCGCACGGCGTGGGCCGAGCAGCGCGCCATCAAGGAGGTGATGATCTTCCTGCAGAGCCACGGCGTCTCCACCAGCCTCGCCACCAAAATCTATAAAACCTACGGCGACGACTCCATCGACATCGTGCGCAGCGACCCCTACCGGCTGGCCCGCGACATCTTTGGCATCGGCTTTCTGACGGCGGACAAGATCGCGCAGTCGCTCGGCATGGCGGCGGATGCGCCGCAGCGCGTCGCCGCCGGGGCCGCCTACGTGCTCAGCCAGGCCACGGACGAGGGCCACGTCTTCCTGCCCGTGGCCGAGCTGATCCGGCAGGCCGCGGAGCTGCTCGACGTCGCCCCCTCGCAGGTCGGCGTGGGCGTGCTGCAGCTGCACGGCAGCGACCAGGTCAAGCTGGCGGCGTCGGCGGGCGCGGAGGAATTGCCGCTCGACTCGCCGCTGATTGTCGGTGAAGATACGCCACAAATTATTGCCGAGCAGGGGCAGCTCTACAGCACGGCTACGGTCGACCAGGTGCAGAATCTGCTGCGCGAAAATCCCGTCGTCTACCTAACGCCGATGTTCTACAGCGAGGTCGGCGTGAGCAACCGGCTGCAGCGCCTGCTGGGCGGGCCAAGCGCGCTTCAGGAATTCGCCGGCCCCGCCGTCGACTGGTCGACCACCTTTCGCCAGCTTGAACTAACCCTCGGCTTTGAGCTGGCCGACCAGCAGCGCGAAGCCGTGCGCGCCGCCCTCACCCACCGGCTCACCGTGCTCACCGGCGGCCCCGGCACGGGCAAGACGACCACCGTGCGTGCCGTCCTGCAGCTCTGCCGGGGCGTGGGCGCAAGAGTCCTGCTCGCCGCGCCCACCGGTCGCGCGGCCAAGCGACTGAGCGAGACAACGGGCCAGGAAGCCAAGACGATCCACCGCCTGCTCGAATTCCAGCCCACCGAAGGCATGAGCTTTAAGCGCAACGAGCAAAGCCCACTCGACGCCGACCTCCTGATCGTCGACGAAGCCTCCATGCTCGATCTCGTGCTGACGAATCACCTGTTGCGCGCGATTCCGCCGGGGATGCACCTGCTGCTCGTGGGGGATGTTGATCAGCTGCCGAGCGTGGGAGCGGGCAATGTGTTAAAGGACATTATCTCGGCGATCAACGGCGATTTACGAGATACGATTGACGATTTACGAAAAGACGCGGTCGACCGACCAACCCTCGTAAATCAAAAATCAAAAATCGTAAATGCTGCGGTCGTCAAGCTCGACGTCATCTTCCGCCAGGCCGCCGACAGCTACATCATCACCAACGCCCACCGCATCAACAGCGGGCAGATGCCCACGATTGACAACGCGACGGCGCAAGATTTCTTTCTGTTCAGGACGGACGATCCGGAGCGGGCGGCGCAGCTCTGCGTGGAGCTGGTGCAGACGCGCATCCCGCGTCGCTTTGCGATTCCAAGCGAGGACATTCAGCTGCTCTGCCCGATGCACCGGGGCGTGGTCGGCGTGGGGGCGCTCAACGGGGCCCTGCAGCAGGCGCTCAACCCCGGTGCGCCGGGCAAGCCGCAGCGCGCCGTCGGCAACCGCATTTATCGACCGGGCGACCGGGTGATGCAGATTCGCAACAACTACGACAAGGAGGTCTACAACGGCGACATGGGCCGCATCACGGCTATTGATTTAGAGCTGCAAAGCGTCACCGTCGACTTCGAGGGGCGCGCCGTGGGCTACGACTTTCTGGAGCTGGACGAGCTGACCCACGCCTGGGCCGTCAGCGTCCACAAGTCGCAGGGCAGCGAATACCCCGCCGTCGTGATTCCCGTGCTGACGACCCACTACATGATGCTCCAGCGCAACCTGCTCTACACCGCCGTCACGCGGGCCAAGCGGCTGGTCGTGCTGGTCGGCCAGCCCAAGGCGCTGGCGATTGCGGTGAGGAATGCGAAGGTGGGGGAGCGCTTTACGGGGTTGACGGAGCGGTTGCGGGGTGGGGCAAATTAGTAGACCGTAACGAGGAGTGAGCACGCCCTCGTGCGAACGGGCTAACATGAGAGGCTGAAAACTCCGTTGCGATCTACTGCTGTGCAAACTTGGATTGTCGAAA
The DNA here is from genome assembly GCA_965213535.1 of Caldilineaceae bacterium. Lineage (GTDB taxonomy): Bacteria > Chloroflexota > Anaerolineae > Caldilineales > Caldilineaceae > JBCCFC01. The sequence goes on along the minus strand of OZ243888.1, from coordinate 850,276 downwards.
TATCATTGTTTTACGAGAGTTAATTTCATCCTACAGTGGCTGCTTGACTTGTACGTCTAATTGCCGTACAATTTTACCAAACTTATCTTTGTTGTGAGGAGATTATCATGGCAACAACTACGAAGGAAAGGAAAGACGCGCGGCTCGAGTTTCGCGTGCCTAGCGCCCAGAAAGCGCTGATTGAAGATGCGGCAAAGCTCCAGGGCGTCAGCGTCTCGGATTTCCTGGCGACCATCGCACACCGCGAGGCGGTCAAGACGATTCAGGAGCGCGAGGCGATCCGGCTGAATCGAGAAGCAAGCGTTCAGTTTGTGGAAACTTTGCTCAATCCCCCTGCACCCAACGAAGCCCTGCGCAAGCTAATGCAGGGCGACAACGCAACTTTGGGTCATTAGCACATGTCTACTGAATCCGGAAGCTTCGTTATTACGCTGCTCGACACGGCCAACCATGATCGGGCAGCGTTTTCCTGTGGGGAGCCGTCGCTGGATGCTTATCTACAGCGGCAAGCCTCGCAGGATTTGAAGCGCCGCGCCGCCGTCGTCTACGTCATGACGGAGCGCGAAGAAGCCAGTCGCATCTTGGGATACTACACCCTTTCGGCGACGAGCGTAAAGCTAAGTGACATCCCCCAAGAGACGCAGAAGAAATTGGCCCGCTACCCCGACGTGCCCGCGAGCTTAATTGGCAGGCTGGCGGTCGATGAGCGGCACAAGGGCCAGGGCCTGGGCGCACGGCTCCTCCGGCACGCCCTGCTGCGCAGCCTGGAGCAAAGCCAAGCGCTGGCCATCGCGGTGGTCGTGGTCGATGCGCTAAACGATAGCGCCAGCCGGTTCTATCAACACTACGGCTTTCTGCCGATGCCAAGCCAAAATAACAGGCTCTATCTTCCAATGAGCACGATTGCGCAATCGCTGGGGTGAACATGGGTGAAGCGGCTGGTGGTGCTGGTCGGCCAGCCCAAGGCGCTGGCGATTGCGGTGAGGAATGCGAAGGTGGGGGAGCGGTTTACGGGGTTGACGGAGCGGTGGGTGGGTGAGTGAGTTGGAAAACCTTACACTCCAAATTGCAAATTTAGAGGAGTAAGCCCAGGAGGAGGGCCGTAGATTTGCACTTTTCGTTCTAAGTACTTTGTCCGAATTATCTCTTGTTTTGTACCCAGATAATCCTCTGCTGCTTCGTGAAACATTTGCATAAAAGAAACTCGGATGTTACTTCGTGCTGTCACGCTCCATCGAATGCGGATCGCATGTAGGTACTCTTCATACCGTTCGAAGGCCGGATTTGCTGCTTCTATCTCTCTTAAAGTGACTCTCGCTACCATTCCAGAATCAATTACATTTGTAACAACATCAAAATAATCATCCATCTCTTGTAAAGGGAGATCAAATTGTTGAGCAGCAACCGACCCGCCAACCTTGTTCCACTGTGGTAGCACTCCGTATAGTTGTTTATGTTGATGTAAAAGAACACCTTCACCAATTTTAATTGGTTCCAAGACATTTTCCAAAACAGGCGATTGAACAACAATTGTAAATCCTATCCGCTCGCGCCATGTAAAATACTCCGTTATTTCTTTGTACTTACACCCCGTGGATGATGCAGATCGCAAGCCGTTGTGTTCACGAAATCGCCGCGACAAATTATTAGCTAGACCAATGTATAAGATGTTAGAGCTCTTGATGTCCCAGAAAATGTATACGCCGCCCGGGGACCATCCCCTTCCTGCGCTACTTGAACACAGAGTATCAAGTGCGTGAACTATTTCATCTACTTCTGCTGGGTTATAAGAGTCAAGTATAATAGACATTATATCGATTAGAATTCGATAAAGAGATGAAGCTGAAGGGGGCCATAGGACCAAGGGCGGAAATTGAGTCGAAAATTATGCAGGCCACAACAGGTTTCAAAGACCGCGTCGCGAAAGCCCGGCTTCCAGTTGCGAATTTTGTCTTTCACAATCCGATAGCGTTTGACGCCGCCAATGGCATGTTCAATCCGGGTGCGCAACGAGGAAAGCCAGCTGTTCTTGTGCTTGTCAAACTCAGACAGCTCTTGGTTGCGCGGCTTCTTTTTGGGCTGCAAAATCGTCACCTGCTCCAAGCTGAAGCCCTGAAAGCCGGTATCCTGAGCCAGTCGGCTCCCCTGTGGCAGCGTGTAGTCTATTTCCTCCGCCAGCCGTTTGTCGTGCCGCTTGCCCTCGACCGTGTCGGAGACAAACAGCACTTGCCCTTGCGAGTCGATGACGACATTGTTCTTTACGGCGTGCCGTTTTTTTTGCCGCTGTAGAAAAAGCGCTGCTTGTCCGGGTCGCTGGGGCGGGGAATCGGGCGCTCCGTTCCGTCATGGAAGTACAGCGTCTCCTCTTCGGCAAAGGAGACCGCGTCCATCTCGCGGGCAGGCAACGCCTCCGCTTGGGCAAGCGCCTGATTCAGGACGGGGTGCAAGGTGTGAATCCACTGGTTGGCTTTGGGTTGGCTAAGGTTGAAGAGTGACCCCTGCACCGTTTGCAGATTGTTGCTCTTCAAGTAGTTCAAAATGAAGAACAGTTTCTCTTCTACCGTGGCTAACGGACTATTCTGGTAGTCAACATAGCGCCGCTTCCCCCTAGGCTTGCCGTCCAGCTGATGGGTGCGCATCCGCTCATAAAAACAGTCCGCAAAGTGGGGAAGCAAGGCGTCGAACTCTTCGCGTGTGTAGCCAGTCAAGGCCAGAAAGTCAATTGGCTTTTCAGCATACTTTTGGTAGTGGCTCATTGGGCATCTCCTCTTTTTTCTGGAATGCCTTCAGTTTACCCGCCCTTCTATTTCTTGTCCATTTAATCGATATAATGTCTAATGCTCATAATTTTTACCTCTCTAGAATGTACTACTGAAGTGTCGTCGGCGCCCCACCGGTGATTTCGCACATTGGGAGCAGCACGAGACGTACTGGCAGGCGTTGAGTCGGCGGCTATGCGATTGGCGTAAGGGGTAGACTGTTCCTTAAGGATGCAGCCCAGCCAAGCGCATCAACCGCCTCAAATTGACTGCGCCCGGTCGATTGAGCTTGAGCGCGGAGACCGTGGCGCGTCCCGTCGCCGTCATGCCAATGATTTGCAAGTAGTCCGCGCTCCAGGCGAAGTGCGTTTCCCACTGCTGCTGTCGCGGGTGGTAGAGCGGAACGACTTTTTCGGTTACAGAATCAATGCCGTTAACTTTGCTGGATTTGTAACTGTTGCAGCCGCCACAAGCGAGCGCCAAGTTGGCAAGCTCCGTTTCGCCACCAAGCACGACAGGCAGAATGTGATCGACCGTGTAGGGTTGAGCGGAGTGACTTCGCCAGCACCTGCAGTATTCGCAATGGTCGCCCGCGCGATCAACAATCGTCCGCTGCTCGGCGACCGTCAAATAGCGCCTAGACACGAAGCGGCGGCGGCTCAATGGCCAGCTGCTCCATCAGCGCCTGCAGCGACAGGTTGCGCAGTTGGGCAAGCTGCATCAGCGCCTGCATCCGCTCCACATCGGCCTGCTCGACCACGTCGATTAAAGCTAACAGCGTCTGATGTTCCTCTGCCGAAATGCTGCCCGCCGCCTGCCTGGCGCGCAGATCGTTGTATCGCTGCTGTACCTCATCGGGCAAGCCGCTGTTGATTTGTTGCAGCAAAGCCGTTTCCGCGTGAGATAAACTGGGAGCCTTGCGCTGGGCAAGCACAAGGCTCACCTCGTCTAAAAATGTCTCTAAATCAGGCGTGTCCAACTGGGCAATTCCATCTAAAATTCGCTCTGTCCCCACTGCCATGTTGGGCCTAAGTTGTACTGTTGCCATCGTTCTTCCTCTCACCAGCTCCACCTGCAATTTCCTGCACTGCGAGCGCAGTGCCAATTCTACCCTATGATTCCATTTGTGACTACTCGTTCGACCCAATCGGGTGCATTTCAGTTTAGGGGCAAGATGTCATTTCGAGCGGGTCTACCCCAAAAGGTAGCAGACGAAACCGGAGCAGCGAGGAATCTTTGGGTAGTCGTCGAAATCGTTTAGCAGAGGCCCAGAGCGATTCCGTCCGTCACGAAAAGATTTCTCGCATCCGCTCGAAATGACAGATCAGCGCTGTCTCCCTCAAACTGAAATGCCCCACCAATCAAAGTAAAGACCAACCAGCCGGGAGCGACTCGATTCGCCGCCAGCGTCACGCCGGCTTCTTCACGCAGTGGAAGCAACATGATGTATACCAGCAGGCGTTGGGTCGGCTGCTGCGCGATTTGCGCGAGGGGGAGAGGTAATTTTCGCTAGAGCGGTAAATAGTACACGCGACTAACGAAATCTTCCAGATTCCCTGCTTCGGCCAGAAGCATCAAGTCCTCGACGCACTGACCAACCGATACGTTCATTTGATGGGCGTAAATGACACCGCTGAAATGTACATTGCGTCGCTGAAGCTTTGTCGCTTCCCTCAATAAATCATCGTCCTGCGAAAACAGAAGACGGCCCAGCTCGGTCGCGTGCCTCAACACTTCGTCGTCTGGTCGTTTCATGTAGCCGTCATCCTGAGCACGCAGCACATCAACGCCGCGTCGACGCAGAGCTCTCGTGATATCGCCGTTAACGTTCTCATCCATATAAAGCGCAATCATCTCTATCGCTGCTCAAATTCTGCCCGACTGATTGGGTTGGGAGTTTGAACGTGCAGTGTATCTACCTCTTGCTTTGAGATGCGAATTTCTTCGTCAATTGCGTCCTGATTCTCATAGTAGTAAGAGAGCGCCGCGTAAATTTGTGCCAACGACAGATGCGCGTGCCCCCGCTGAATCTCCTCCGGCGTCAGGCCCCACGCGGTTTTTTCTAAAACAACCTGGCGCACTTTCATGGTCGTCCCAGCCAAATACGCGATGCCTTGCTCGTCAGTGCTGATTAAGTTAATCGGAGCGAGTACCATGTATCCATCCCTCTCTATTTCGCCTGCGATCGATAACCATATTGTACCAGAAATAGTGGTTAGCGACCACAGGCAATCAAAAACCTCTTTGTGCTAAAGCTCAATCGCCTCCATCTCCGGCGACGCCTCCCCCTCGCGCAGCGCGCCCTTGATCTCGTCGAATTCGCGGCGCAATCCGTTGCGGAAGGCGACGATATCAATCGAGTGGGCAATCAAATTAGCGCCCAGCTTGGCCCAGCGCACCTCCTGCTCAAAAGCGCTGCCCTCCGCCGAATCGCCGTAGACCATGTGGATGCCCGCGCCGATGTTTTTGGCGCGTGCTTTGCTGATAATCGTGTCCACGGCGTCCACAAATTTGGGGTGGTAGTACTGGTTGGGAATGCCCAAATTGCAGCTCAGATCATTCGGGCCGATCAGCACCGCGTCCAGCCCGTCGACGGCCAGCATGTCGTCCAGCGCCTCCATGGCGGCCACGCTCTCGATGTTGACAATCGCGACGCTGCCCCGGTTGCGCTCGTGCAAAAACGAGGCCACTTCCGGCTCCAGCGCCCGCTCGCCAGACAGCGCCCGGTAGAGCATATCGCCCTTGAGCGGGCGCAGCTTGACGGCCCCCACCAGCGCCCGCACCTGCTCGACCGTCTCCACGTAGGGCGCGATCACGCCCTGGGCGCCGCCGTCCAGCACCATCGCCGCCCGGTAGGGATCGGGGCTGGGAATGCGCACAATCGGCGCCACGCCGACCGCCGCGTAAAGCTGGCACATCCACGAAAGCTGCGCCCGATCCTGGGCCACGTGCTCGGTATCGATAAAGGCCCAGTCCAGCCCAATCGCCTTGACGACGTTGGGCCAGTTCGGCGAAATCGCCGTCACCATCGTGCCGTAGACGCGCTCGCCGTTGTGCAGCGCTTCTCTCATTGCTTGACCGTTCATGATTGTTGATCCTCGGTTGCTGTAAATTTTAGCGCAAAGACGCAAAGGCGCAAGGGAGTCTGTGGACAGGAATCGCGGTTGGAGAAAGATTATCAAAACACGCTTTATGATAACATTCGTGCTGACAATAGTCAGCGAAGGGGGCAAATTCTGTCATTCCCGCGCAGGCGGGAATCCATGCTTGACTCGCCATAGATTCCCGCCTCCGTGGGAATGACAAGACTACCCTATCTCGAAGTAGCCCAGCCGTTTCGTTATACTTGCTTGCCCTTATTGTCGGTCTTTGTCAACGGTCATGACGGTTCCTGCCCAACCGCAACATCTTGCAGCCTTCCCTTCGCGCCCTTGCGCCTTTGCGTTGATTTGGTTGACCTACCCTAAAAGCCCTGCTGCTTATCAATCTGATTGCGCAGCGGCAGCTCATCGTTCAAGAAACGCTTCAGGTTCTCCTGGAAAATCTCCAGCACGTACTGTCCCTCGTATTGCGTGCCACCCGCAATGTGCGGCGTGAGGATGAGATTGTCGAGCCCCCACAGCGGGCTGTCCTCCGGCAGCGGCTCCGGCTGAAACACATCCAGCCCCGCCGCCGCAATGCGCTTTTCCCGCAGCGCGTCGACCAGCGCGTCCTGGTCAACGATGCCGCCGCGGGACATGCCCAGCAGCATGGCCGTCGGCTTCATCATCGACAGCTCCGCCGCGCCGATCATGTTGGCCGTCTGCGGCGTGTAGGGCACGGTGACGACCACGTAGTCGGACTCGCGCAGCAGGTCGGGCAGCCGCTCGATGGGCCACAGCTCGTCGACGTAGTCGGGCGGGTTATTGGGAAAGACATCGACGGCCACGATGCGCATGTCAAAGGCGTGGGCGCGCTGGGCGAGGGCGCGGCCAAAGGCCCCAAAGCCGATGATGCCCATTGTGCTGCCGCGCATCTCCTGCATGGCGGGGCGAATTTCGCGCGGGGCCCAGCGCCGCTGCTGCTGATCCAGGATGCTGGCCCGGATGCCGCGCGTCACGGCGAAGATCAGCCCAAAGGTGCTTTCGGCGAGGCAGCCCGCGTGCGTGCCGCGCGCGCTTGTCAGCAGCACGTCGCTCGCCACCAACTCCGGAATGGCAATGTAGTAGTTGATGCCCGAACTGGGCGACTGAATCCACCTGAGCTGCTGCGCGCCGAGGAAGTCGTCGCGGCTGAGCCAGCCCATGTAGACGTCGGCGTTGGCGATGTCCGCGGCCGTTTTGCTACGCTCCGCACAGTGGACAAAGTCGAGGTCGGGGTACTGCTGCTGAAGGTCGGAGATGGCGTCTTCCAAGCCCATGGGGTTGGCGCCAATGACAATTTTCACAAAGCTGCTCCTTGCTGTTGAGAGTTGGGGGTACGGCTATATTCTACATCGCAAGAGAATTTTGAGCCACCGTCCGTGGGAGTCTTTCGGGGAAAAGCTCCACAAGATCAGCGCAAGGGCGCAAAGGCGCAGGGGGGATTCCCCGTGGGGAATGTGGCAGAAGCGGGGCGCTGCCGTTGCCGGGCGTTTCCCCATGCGAAAAAGGCAGCATACCGCTCGCATTCGTCAAGATTCAAAACCGCTGGTAAACGCAGGTAGACGCAGATTCTTTTAAGGGTTTCTATCCGCATTCATCTACGCCTATCTACGGTTGCCCCCTTTTGAATTGGGAATAGGTAGTGCAGCGCCCGCCCAACTTGACGAAGCGCCCGCGCGGCGGGACAATGTGCTCACAACGGCAAAATCTCTCAGCGAGGAGACCTTTATGCAAATTTCTTTCCACGGCGCAGCGCGCGAAGTGACGGGCTCGATGCACCTGATCGAGGCCAACGGGCGGCGCGTGCTGCTCGATTGCGGCCTCTACCAGGGGCGGCGGGCGGACACCTACGAGCGCAACCTCAACTTCCCCTTCGACCCCGCCAGCATCGACGCGCTCGTGCTCAGCCACGCCCACATCGACCACTCGGGCAACATTCCCAACCTGGTCAAGCAGGGCTTTAGCGGCAACATTTGGTGTACGTCCGCGACGCGCAATCTCTGCACCTACATGCTGATGGACGGCGGCTACATCCAGGAGAAGGACGCCGAATATCTCAACAAAAAGCGCGGGCCGGATGAGCCAAAGGCCGAGCCGATCTACACGCGCGAGGATGCTCGCCGCGCGCTCGATAGCTTTATCAGCGTTGGCCTGCACCGCACTTTCCCAGTGGCCGATGGCGTGGAGATCACCTTTCACGAGGCGGGCCACATTTTGGGCGCGGCTTCTGTGCAGGTGGACGTGCGCGAGCGGCGCGACGGTGGGTCGGCGCAGACGCACCGCGTCGTCTTTAGCGGCGACTTGGGTCGCGACGAGACTTCAATTCTGCACAAACCGGAGCGCCTGCACGAAGCCGATATTGTCCTCGTGGAGAGCACCTACGGCAATCGCCAGCACGAGCCATTTTTTGCGGCCAAGGACGAACTGAAGCGAATCGTCAACGAAACCTGTCAGCGCAGCGGCAAGATCATTATTCCCGCCTTTTCTGTGGGGCGCACGCAGGAGTTGGTCTACGCACTAAACCAACTGGACCAAGCTGGCGATATTCCCAACGTGCCCGTTTTTGTGGATAGCCCGCTGGCCGTCAACGCCACGGATGTCTTTCGGCTGCACCCGGAGGAGTGGAACGAGGAGGTGCAGGATTTTCTGGAAGAGGGTCGGCGGCGCAGCCCGTTTGACTACGAGCAGGTGGAATACGTGCGAGCGGTGGCGCGCAGCAAGGAGCTCAACAGTCTGCGCGAGCCGGCGATTATCATCAGCGCCAGCGGCATGGCGGAGAATGGGCGGATTCTGCACCACCTCAAAAACAACGTCGAGGACGAGCGCAACACGGTGCTGATCGTCAGCTACCAAGCGCAGCACACGCTGGGCCGCAAGCTGCGCGACGGCGTCTCGCCCGTGCGCATCTTTGGCAAGGAATACCCCGTGCACGCCCAAGTCGAGACCATCGACGGCTACAGCGCCCACGCCGATCAGGATGGGCTGCTCAACTGGGCGCGCGCCTTTAACGACAATCGCCTCCAGCAAATTTTTCTTGTCCACGGCGAAGAGGATGCCGCGCAGACGCTGGCGGGCAAGCTGGAAGATCGCAGCGCCGAGATCGTCGTGCCGCAGCTGCACCAGTCTGTGAAAGTATAATGGGCTCGCGGCTCATGTTGAAGCCGCGGAATCGATGCCGAGTTTGGCCCATTTGTCGATCCGCAAACGTAGCGCTATACTGGCGTTTTGGCTTGGGCAATTGTCTGCCCAAATGAAGCGCAAACTCGCTCAATTGACGCAGCCCATCGAGCGTTTCGGCCAACTTTTCCTACCTCAATTGTCGATGTATCAAGAGCCATCTACCTCACCGTCCGGCTGGCGTCGCTCCCCGCCCCCCCGCCACGTGCGCGCCGAGCCGCATCAAGCGGGCGAATGTTGGACGGGCGAGCGCTGGGTGCGCGTCCCGCCCGAAGCGGGTGAGTACGGCGACTGGACGTCGCCCCCGCCGGTGCAGGTGGAGCACTCGACCTCTGGCTATTACCAGCCCCCGCTCGACCCCGCGCTGGCCAAGCCCGCTGGTAAGCCAGCGGCCGTGCCGAGCCCGCTGCGGCTGCTGGGCATGGCGCTACACGAAGGCGCGCAGGTGCTAATCCCCGCGCTGCTGCTGGCCGCGCTGATCCACGGCTTCTTTGCCCAGGCCACGGTTGTCTACGGCCAGAGCATGGAGCCGAGCCTGCACGAACGCGAACGGCTGATCATCGACAAAATTAGCTATCGGCTGCGCGTCCCCGCCCGCGGGGACATTGTGGTGCTGGATTTGCCGGAGATGGAGGAGAAGCTCGTCAAGCGCATTGTGGGGCTGCCGGGTGAGACGGTCTCGATTCAGGATGGCTTTGTGTACATCGATGGCGAACCGCTGGCCGAGGATTTTCCCCACGTCGTCTCCCACCAGACGATGTTGCCCACGCGCCTGGGTCCGCTCCAGTATTACGTGCTCGGCGACAACCGCAGCAACAGCAACGACAGCCGCGCCTTTGGCTCCGTCCACCGCGAATCGATCATTGGGCGCGTCTGGCTGCGCTATTGGCCGCTGCCGGCGCTTGGGCAATTTCCGTAACGCTTCTAATGTAAAAAATTTTAACGCGGGGGCGCAAAGACGCAAAGGGGCCGGAGGGAGAGACCTATACGCAACCAACAAAGATTCTTCGGCTCCGCAAGCGCAGTTTACTCGCTTCACCTTGGAATAACAGCTTGGGTTCTGTTGACATTTTGCTGAGAGGGCTTGAAAGGTAGGTCAAGCGCGCCCTCATCCCCAGCCCTTCTCCCACGGTGGGAGAAGGGCTGGGGATGAGGGCTAATTCCCAATTGTCAACAGAACCTAATCGAGCGTCCTGATTTTTTACAAGGGCACGATCAAGCGAACGCCGAGAAGACTCGACAAACGAAGCAGCGCCTTTGCGTTGAACTTGCTTAATTTCCCGAAATTCCATAGTTTGTCCGTTTAACCGCTATGTCCACCCGGCGCTGGAGCAGCCTCACCAAATCGATTGTGATCGGCGCGCTTGCCGTGCTGACCGTCGTGCTGCTCGTCGTCTTCCGGGCGATGATTCCACCCACGATCGTCGCCTTTCTCCTCGCCTTTATTCTCGGCTACCCCGTCAACTGGATACAGCGGCGCACCGGCTGGTCGCGCGGGGGGTCGACGGCCCTGCTCTACCTGCTGCTCGTCGGCCTGCTGGCGCTGACGCCCGTCTTTATTGCGCCGCGCGTCGTGACCATCTGGGGTGAACTGCAGACGACGCTTGAGCAGCTTGTCGTGGGTTTGCAGACGGCATCGCTGAGCGTGCCGCTGCCCACCGGCCCCATTAGCCTGCCCACCGAGCAGCTGCTGCGGGGCGCGGGTGATGCGCTGCAAAATTTTCTGCCCCTGCTCACCACCAGCCCCCTCCTCATCGTGCGCGGCTTTGCCACCGGCCTGCTCACCGTGATCTACGTGCTGGTGTTGACCTTCTGGCTGCTCAAGGATTTGCGCAAGCTCCAGCGCTTTGCCTTTGATCAAATTCCCAACGCCTACCAGGAAGACGTGCGGCGACTGGGCCGCGAGCTGGGCACGATTTGGTCGGCCTTTTTACGCGGTCAGCTCGTGCTCGCCCTGGTCGTCGGCCTGATGACGTGGATTCCGCTGGCCGTTGTGGGCATGCCCAGCGCGGGCGGCTTTGCGCTCTTTGCCGGGCTGATGGAGTTTCTGCCCACGATTGGCCCCGGCCTCAGCGGAACCATTGGCATTGCCGCCGCCTTTTTTCTCGGCTCGACGTGGCTCCCCGTCAACCCCCTCGTTTTTGCGCTGATTGTCTTTGTGATCTACGCCGTTATCGCGCAGACCGAGAGCATCTATCTAATCCCGCGCTTTGTGGGGCGACGCGTCCGCCTGCACCCCGCTGTTACCTTTGTGGGCGTTGTCAGCGGCGCAATCACCTTTGGGCTGCTCGGCGTGCTGCTGGCGACGCCCGTGATCGCCAGCGTGCGCACGCTGCTCAATTACGTCTACCGCCGCCTGCTCGATTTGGAGCCGTTCGAGACGCGCACCGCCGCCCAGTCCAGCGTGCGCATCCGGGGGCTCATTGCCGGGCGCAAGGTGCGGGCCGTGGTCTTTGATCTCGACGGCACGCTGGCCGAGCTGGATTGGTCGTGGGCCGAGCGGGTGGTGCGGCAGACGGCGTGGCTGGAGCGGCTCATCCCCGAAGCGCAGCGGCGCGTGCTCGTGCGCCGCTTCATGGTGTTGATCGAGGGGCCGATCAACATTACAGTGGGGCAGATGCAGCGCTGGGAAATGGACAGGCGGCTGGCGCAGATCACGCCCTGGCTCAACCGGCTGCGCGCCTATTCCAAGGCCGAGGCGCTGCGCCCCGTGCCCGGCGCCAGCGAGCTGCTGCACGACCTGGTGCGCAACTACCGGCTGGCCCTCGTCTCCTCCCGCCGCCAAGCGAGCGTGGAAGCCTTTTTGCAGCGCGCCGGTTTGCAGCACGCCGAACCCGCGCTCGTTGAAGCAGCGGCCCCCAGCGAGGGCAACGTCACCCCGCGCGGGGCCATGCTGAGCAAGGAGGTATCGGGAGAGGAGATGTTGAGAGAGAAGATGACAGGGGAGAAGATGTCGCGCGAGGAGATGCCGCTTTCACTGCTCGTGGCCCAGGCCGCCGAGGAGCAAGGCCTCGCTCGCGGCGCTGTCGCTGACCCAACCGCTGGCCCAGCCAATGGCCCAGTCGATAGCCCAAATGGCGGCGTGAAGGTGCTGGCGACTTCCGATGATGCTGCGGTCGTCGACCCAGCCGCAGCGCGCCCGCTTTTTGAGAGCATCGTCGCGCGCGAGGACGTGCGCAACCTGCTGCCCTACAACGAGCCCGTGCAGGCCTTGGCCGAGCGCCTTGGGCTGCCGCTGGAGAGTATCCTGGTCGTCAGCGACACGGACAGCAACCTGCGCGCCGGTCGCGCATCGGGGATGATCACGGTCGGCGTGCTCCACGGCCTCGGCGAGCGCGACGATTTTACGGATGCGGATTTGATTGTGGCGGACGTGACGGAGCTGGCGGAGTGGCTTTAGGGGATTACTTGTTACGCGCCCGCCGACCGGCTGGACGACGAACTACCCCAGCAGGTGCACGTACTGCTGCATCTGCCGCTGGTTGATCTTCGTGTACGATTCTTGATCGATCTGCGCCATCTCCTCGTCCGAGAGGCGAATGCTCAAGATGTCCAGCGCATCCTGCGGCGATTCGCCGTAGGCCAGCTTTTTCTTGCCGCTGTCCGCGCCGCTGCTATCGCGCAGGGCGAAGAGGTACATGTAGTGGGGGTTGGAGAAGCTGCTCATGGGTTGGTGTTCGTGCTTTATTGTGCTTGCAGCAGCGAGCGACGAGGCTGCTGAAGTTCGTAGGGTTGTACAAGAATATCCGCCGGGATATTTAGCCCAGCCTGTAACTTGCGAATCATTTCGAGCGAGAGCGGACGGCGACGGTTGAGAACTTCCGACACTCTGCCGCGAGTACCGAGGTAAGGCTCCATGTCGCGTTGCGTTAGCCCACGAGCGTCCATCACGTGCAAAATCAGTTCAATGGGATCGGGCGCTGGAATAGGGTGATGCTCCTCTTCGTAAGCCTCTACAAGCATAACGAGTACATCTAATCGATCACCTTCTGGCGTGCCAGGCTCTGCTTCCCACAGGGACTCAATTTCCGCAAGCGCTGTTTCGTGATCTTCTTCGCCGCGAATCGGCTTGATAGATGTTGCAGAATTCATGGTTAGATTTTCCTTGCATCAACGCAATCGTACTCAGCACGTGTACCAACAAAGCGGATAAACAAGCGACCCTTCTGATATTCAACTAACACAATCAGGCGATAATCGTTACCCTTTATATTGAACACAACTCGCTTATTACCGACAAAACTCGCGCTACCGTAATCGGTCTCTAATATCAGTCGGATCGCGCCACTGTGCCCGTCTGGCTACGGCGTACCACGCACGCAGCGGTTGTTCTGCGTCGGGATGAACTTGCCAAAAATCACGCAGCGTTTTCAGAGAAACGATGTGCATGGCTTAGTTTATCACGCTCCCTTTTGGGGAACAAGTGAAATGTTATCTATGCTACCTGCGCCAGCGGATACACCGCCATGCGCCGATTCTCGTTCAGCGCGGCAATTGCCGAAACGGGCACGGTGGCGATGCCTTCGGACTTACCAGTGGCGTTGAAAATTTCAAGGATTACGCCTTCTTCGATGCCTTCAGGATCTGGCAAATAGTCAATCACATAGGCGGTATCGCCCTGTTTGAGGCCTTCTTCTGTCACGTCTCAAACTAGGTAAATTCGCTTTAAAGTTCTGGCTTCATCAACTTGTCTCTTCGGTTGAACGTCACCAACCCAACCGAATTCTATCTTCAGCGTGTAGTTCCCAAATCATCAGACCCGGATGGAAAGCGCGGATAACCTTGTCCATTCGCTTCGCTTTAGTATTGAGATCAGAATGCTTGAGCGTTCTCCGAATGAAGGCAGCTGATTCATATTGAGCAACATCCAAATAAATCAGACAGTACTGGCCGTGACGCAGTCGCGGCTTGAAAAAATCATCATCCAAAGTAAAGAGCGTTGGCCTGTTCAAGCTGTGCAATAACGGAATGATTTCGTCGTCTTTCATTCCCTCTCGGCCAATCTCAAACGCAATCTGCCTAAACGAAAGGCGCCAGCCCTTCAAAAGTTGGCGCTGACTCTCTGCGAAATTCTCGTCGAGGACGATCATGCGGCTTCCAACGCAAAGGCATATTCATCGGCATGTTCGATAAACGCCTGACTAGCCAATCGCACCGCTTCGGCAATGGCGAGCTTGGTCACCCTGCCGCGCCACTCTTCTTCAATCGTCTCCCAAGCCATGCCGCTGGCGACCTGCTCCAAGACCTGCCACACCATAATGCGCGTGCCACGAAAGGTCGGCTTGCCGTGGCAAATGTCGGGATCGGTAATAATGTAGCGGCCGATCATTTTCTGATTCATGGTGGTTTTCTCGCTAACATTTGCCGTCGTGAAGTTCTGGTCTCACTGGCTCATCTTCTTACGCCGCTTGCGCCAGCACGCGGACGGCGGGGCGGTCGTTGGGCTTCAATGTTGCGATGGCCGAAATGGGGACAGGAATCACGTCGATGGATTCGCCGCTCACGTCGAAAACCTCTAAGATAGGTCCCTCTTCGCCGCCCTTCGCATTTGATACATAATCCACGAGCATGGCGACATCGCCCTGCTTCAAATTGTATTTAGGAATATCCCTCGTCAAGTAAATTCGCTGGTAAAGCTCGAGCTTTATCGTTACGCCGCCTGCGCCAGCGGACGCACCGCCATGCGCTGATTTTCATTCAGCGCAGCGATGGCCGAAACGGGCACCGTCGCGATGCCTTGATGTTTGCCGAGCGCGTTGAAGATTTCGAGAATGGCGCCTTCTTCGCCGCCCTGCGGATGGGGCAGATAGTCGATCACGTAGGCAACGTCGCCCTGCTTGAGGTTTTCTTCGGGGACGTCTCGGGCTAGATATATTTCTTTGTAAAGTTCTGGTTTCACTTTCCCCCTCCTGCTTATCCTTCAGGTACTAAAGTGACGAAACGGTACAAGCCTTCGCCGTACCGTATGATCCAAATGGTAGTAACTAGCGATTGACGTAGCGGACCGGTTAACACCCCCGAAACACGGTAGTAAATTCCGTATTCGCCTTCACGATCGAAGAAGGCTTCATTGCTCTCGATGATCTGGCGAATTGCTTTTTCCAATTCTTCTGAATTCTCCAGCGTAAAACCGGCTCGCGCCAAATACTTCGACTTATCACTTTTTCTTTGCCACACCAGCAAATACTTCGTCAGCTTGGCGCGGGGAATCAGCGCGTCGGGCGGGATTTTCATTGGCTACATCAAGTGTAAGAAGTAGCATCAACCCGTAGTCCGAATTGCTTCAACAATAAGTATAATAAACGGTGTAAGTCCAATTACGAATGTGGCACGCCTATATCGTCTAGGCCATTCGTTTAGGTACGCTACCCAAAAGACGATGGGGGTGAAGAACCATAGAGCAGTACGAATGTATAGCCAAATCCCCCAAAAATCAGTTAAAGGGGCGGCTGCTCCATCCTGCCGCAACAACCAGTATGTAACAATGACAGACGAAAAACGGCATCAAGAGTAGAGCAATTGCTCCAAACACTCGACTCATTAATTTCTTCTGCATCACTCCCTTAGTAGGCTACTACGCTTTAATCAGCGACCCCTCATACAACTCCAACCCTCGCTCCACGCGACCCAACCCCGAATTGATCTCCGCATCATACTTCCCCGCCAGCAGCTCGCGGCAAAAAGAGCTACGACCGATAGTGATAACGGCAAGATGATGATAATCAAATCAGCGTCCGTAACTCGGTAAACCAGGCGATGCTCGCTGTTGATGCGGCGCGACCAGTGTCCCGTCAAGTCGCCTCTCAATTGTTCTGGCTTGCCGATGCCTTCATAAGGAGATCGCAAAATAGCTTGGATCAGCTGATTGAGCCGCTTGAGCAGCCTGCGCTCTTTGTTCTGAAACCAGAGGTAATCATCCCAAGCTGAATTGGTGAAGACTAACCTCATAATTCAATCAACTCATGCTCAGCGGTTTCACCGGCATCGGCCTCTTGCATGGAGCGGCGGAGATGGGCGGCATTGGCTGGATTAGCGAGCAAGTAAGTCGTTTCCTGACAGGCGTTATATTCGTCGAGGTCGAGCAGAACCACGCTCGCGCCGCTATCGGTGCTGACAATCGTGGGTTCTGCATTGGAGACAACTTGCGCAATCAGCGATTCCAGATTCTGTTCCGCTTGCCGAAGAGTCACAGCGTTCATCGTCTTGTTATCCTTTATCAATCTGCGTGCAATCCGCTGCTCGTCGCCAGTTGCTATGCCTTAATCAACGTCCCCTCATACAGCTCTGACCCGCGACCCACCACGCCCAGCCCGTGGTTGATCTCCTCGTCATACTTGCCCGCCAGCAGTTCGCGATAGAAGCCGTAATCCACGCCCTTGACCTTTTCGTCGTCGGGGTAGCGGTGGTAATTTTCCTTGCTCATCAGGCTCTTGCCTTCGGCGATCAGCTGGTTGCCCAGCGCGGAGCCGGGGTAAGGAGCGTAGTAGGAGATTGAGGGGAAAACGCGCTTCATGCGCTTCAACATGCGCATGGTTTTGAAGGCGTCCTCGGGCGCTTCGCCGGGGATGCCGAGCATGATGTTGCTCCAGAACTTGGGCGGCTCTTTGCCCTGCGCTTCGAGCCGGTCGCCCAGTTCGTTGAGCAGATCGATGGCGAAGAAGTTGTCCTCCTCGGTACACTCTTTGTTGAGCAGCTTGAGGATGCGGTCGCTGCCGGACTCGAAGCCGATGGAAATGGTCTGCCAGTTCGTCTCCATGATCAGCGCCTCAAAGAGATCGGGCCACTGGCGCACCGTGTCCGCGCGGCCAGCCGCCCAGTAGGGCCACACCTTGTTGGCGTTGCGCGGGTACTTCTCGATCCACTCCTTGAGCCAGCGCGGATTCTGGAAAAACATCGAATCGTGGATTACAACCGAGCCGACACCGTAGCGGTCGTCGAGATAGTTGAGCTCCTCGATCACCGAGTCGACCGAGCGGCGGCCCATGTTGGGGATGTACGAATTTTCGTTGCAAAAGACGCACTGCCAAGGGCAGACGCGGCTGGTGATAATCGTGGCCACGGGCGGCGGCCCCCAGCCACACTCCGGCTCCAGCGGCCAGTTAAATTTACGGCGCGTGCGGCGCGAGGCGGGCTTGGGCCACAGCGTGCGATCCATGATCGGCCACTCGTTCATCGAGCGCGCGCCCTGCCCCTGCACCATGCGCGGAAAATCGCCGGGGTTGCGTACCAAATCGGGGATCGTGCGCTCGCCGGGACCCTGCACCACATAATCAAACGCGTCGACGGCCAGCATTTCGTCCGGCGAGACGGTCGCGTGCATGCCGCCCGCCAGCACCAAGCCGTTGGGGTTGACTTCCTTGAAAATCTGCGCCGCCTTGAGCGCGACGGGATAGGTGTAGGAGCGCACGTTCATGATCGCCATCTCGTAGCCCTGCACCTTTTTGTAGAGCTGCTCCCACTTGGTGATGGCGCGCGTGGAGACAACGTCCGTCAGCAGCCCTTCGCTGTGCATAATCGTGCGCAGCAATCCCAGCCCGTGATCCTGCCACTGTTCGTGCGGGCCGTCGGGGTGGACGAGGTCGCCCAGATCGCCCATGTCGATCCAGAGGATGTTGGAGGTTTTTTTGGTCTGCCAGGGCAGTGAAATCGAGGGCAGTGAAATGGACACGTGGTGTTCTCCCTAATTAGATCGCGCGGGTCAAAAGCTCGGCGAAACTATAGCACGGCAGAGGGAGACTGTCAATTATTATGAGATTTTTGATAATTATTTTGTGCCGGGAATAAACCGAGCAGCAAGTTCCCTACCGGACACTTCTCGACATTGTCATTCTGAGCGGGTCGACGAGATGAGTTGCCGGACAAATCCAGACGAGCGAGGAAGCTTCCGCTTGGTCAACGGAAGCTTCCTCGCTCGTCCGGTCACATAAATCCGCCAGTTTGAGACAAAATCTGCTCGGCGTTAGGCTGTTCCAGAAAATTACCTGTGCCACGTGACGGTCACTGCCCAGACAGTTCTGCAAATTCTTCACCGGTTGCGGGCAGTGACAGTCACCTTTGCCGTATGCTTATTTTCTTGAAGTAGCCCTAATAAACTTGTGGCACGAAGGTCTGCTCATCCATCGGCGGGCGGATGTAAGATTCTTCCTGCATCTCCGGCAGCTCGACCGGATCGGGGACGACATCCTCGTAGGGAATTTGCCCCAAGATGTGGCTGATGCAGTTGAGGCGGGCCTTCTTCTTATCGTCCGAGGGGACGACGTACCAGGGGGCCTGCTTGATGTCGGTGTGCTCGAAGGTGACGTCCTTGGCCTTGGAGTATTGGATGTAGTATTTGTGCTCGGCCAGGTCCATTTCGCTGAGCTTCCAGCGCTTGACGGGCTCCTCGTTGCGCGCTTCAAAGCGCTCGCGCTGCTCCTCGTAGCTGACGGAAAACCAGTACTTGAGCAGGATGACGCCGGAGCGCACCAGCATCCGCTCGAACTGCGGGCACGAGCGCAAAAACTCCTGCACCTGCCGCTCCGTGGCAAAGCCCATGACGCGCTCGACGTTGCTGCGGTTGTACCAGGAGCGGTCAAAGAGCACAATTTCGCCGGCGGCGGGCAGGTTGGGCACGTAGCGCTGGAAGTACCACTGCGACTGCTCGCGCTCCGTTGGCGCGGGCAGCGCGACAACGCGCACCACGCGCGGGCTGGTGCGCTCGGTGATGCGCTTGATCACGCCGCCCTTGCCCGCGCTGCCCCGCCCCTCGAAGATGATCAGCACCTTCAGCCCCTCCTGCCGCACCCAGTATTGCAGCTTGACCAGCTCGGCCTGCAAGCGCTCCAGCTCGTCCTCGTAGAACGACTTTTTGAGCTTGCCGTTCTTTTTGTAGTGATCGGGGTCGTGCTCAATGGGCGACGCCGCCTCGCTTGGATCGGAGAATTCATTTTTTTCACTGCTGTTGCTCATGGCTGCTCCTTTGCTGCGAGAATGATGATGCGAAAATGGGAATTGGGTTGTCGGGGTGGGATAGCGAAAGTGTAGCGCAGGTGGGGAAAAATTTCAAGCGGACGGAAATTCTCTACGCCACCTGCCCCAAGATGCGCACAATCTGCTCGATATGTACCACATCGTGCAGCCCGACCTGCATCACCGCGTCCGTCATCGTAAAGTTGCCGCGCTCCGGGTGCACGCCCGTGCGTTCCCACTGCGCGCCGCTCAACTCCTCGAAAAAATCCACCGTCTCCCGCCGCGACGCGCTCAACTCGTCCAGCACCTGCTGTAAATCTTGCTCGTTGTAGCGGTGCTCGATGGCAATTGCCTCGTGGTCGTACGCGGGCAAAGCCGGCTTTTCCTGCATCGCCATCATCACCGCGCGCCCGCGAAAGTAGCCGTCAAAATCGCGCAGGTGGCCCAATACCTCCAGCGTCGTCCACCCCGCGTCGCCGTCGGACAAGTCGCGCAGCGTCGATGCCGTCGATTGGTCGACGTCGTGCAACATCGCGGTCAAAATATCAAGCGTCTTCTGCATCAGCGCAATGTGGCGCTGGCGAATGGGTTGTAGGTCGTTCATCAAGGTCTCCTGAAATTTTTTTAACGCAAGGGCGCAAAGGCGCAAGGGAGATGAGTCGCTGATTGTCTTGGTTCGATAGTGATTATCAACGGTCAAGAAGAGCGGCTCAGCCCAACAGCGCAACCTACGACACAACCCCTTTGCGCCTTTGCGCCCTTGCGTTAATTTCTTAACTTTCCAAAATTGATCGCGTTACCACGTTCGCGTGCAGCGTGCGGTTGACCGGGCACTTCTCGGCAATTTCCATCATGCGCTCCTTCTGCTCGCCCGACAGCGGCCCCTCCATGCGGATCGACTTCTCGAACAGATCCACATTGCCGCGCTGATCGCCCTCCACCTGCTCGTCCGCCGGCAGCGAATCGACCTTCACCTTCTGCCAGGTCACGCCCACGCTGATCTTTTCCAGCGGCCAGCCCTTGCGGTCGGCGTACATGCGCACCGTGATGCTCGTGCACGCGCCCAGCGCCGCCGACAGATACTCGTAGGGCGTCGGCCCCTGATCCGTGCCGCCCAGTTTTTCCGGCTCGTCGGCGATGTATGGGCCGCCGTGCATCGCAATTTGGGTGTAGTAACCCTCGCCCGTCTGCGCCAGCGCCCGGTTGCGTTCTCCCCCATTGGGCGCGCTGCCGTTTTGGCTTTGGGTGACGCCGCTGGTTCCAGCGGTCGCCGTCGCCTCCTGCGCCCCGCGCGGCTGGGCCTCCCCCGCCAAGGGCAGGTCGACGTAGCGCCGCGCCCACGCCGCGATCACGTCGCCCACGTAGAGCGAATCCGCGTTGTCGCCGAGCAGGTGATCGGCGTCGTCGAGCGAGACGAAGCTCTTGGGATGGCGCGCGGCCAGGAAAATCTGCGAGGCGTTGTCGATGTGGACGATGTCGTCCACCGGCGAATGCAGAACGAGCAGCGCCCGGTCGAGCGTGCGGATGGCCTCCTTCATGTGGGTCTCGCGGAGGTCGCGCAGGAGCTGCTTGCGAATGGTAAAGGGCCGCCCCTGAAGCTGCATCTCCGCCTCGCCAAATTCGTCGATCTCGTCGATCTGTCGGCTAAACAATTTGGCGACGTGCTCCGGGCTAAAGGGTGCGCCAATCGTGGCAATTGCCTTGGCGGACGGAATCTCCGCCGCCGCCTTGAGCAGCGCCGTGCCGCCAAACGAGTGGCCGATCAGCAGCGCGGGCGCTCCGTAGTGGTGGTCGAGATAGTCCGCCGCCGCGAGCAGGTCGGCTACGCTCGTGGAAAAATTCGTGTCGGCAAAGTCGCCCTCGCTCTCGCCCAAGCCCGTAAAATCAAAGCGCAGCACGCCGATTCCCTGTGCCGTCAGCGCGCGCGAAATGTTGCCCACGGCGCGCAAGTTTTTCGTGCAGGTAAAGCAGTGGGCAAAGAGCGCACAGGCGCGCGGCTTGCCATCCATCGGCAGATCGAGCCGCGCGGCGAGCTTTTTGCCGTCGGGATTTTTAATCGTCAGTTTTTCGGATTCCATAGTTTCTTCTACTTTCCACAGTTAATTCGGACACGGATAAACACGGGCTTCGCACACGGGTTTCGGACAGTTTGGCTACTAAGAAACGCTCTGTGGTCGCACGGTCGCGGAGCCGTCATAATTTTGTCATTCTCGCGAAGGCGGGAATCCATGCTCGACCGACGAACCGAGTGCAAAAAACCTGACCAAGCCCGTTTCTTTCCCTGTACTGCACGATAGTGTTCGGTTCCCATCAAGCGACAGAAATTCTCTTTTCAGCAGCACGTCGCCGCGCTTACAGCTTGGCAATTTCGGCTTCATAGTCATCGTAAACATCCATTTCCGGGTCGTCCCAATCTACAGCGAACGTCTCTAAACTAGCGCGAATTGCCGCCGCCGTCGGCTCGTCGATTCCCCGCTCGCGCAAGTCAACATAATTATTCTTGGCTTGCCGCAGTTGAACAGATTGCGTCTCCAGAAACGTCACAATGACGCGAGCCTCCTTTTACAAATCCGTGTGCAAAGCCCGTATCAATTCGTGTCCCTCTCTTCTCTTTTTCTCTCCCTTTTTCTCCACAGCCCGCCACGTCTCCTCTGCGCTCACCGCTCCAGCAACATCGCCACCCCCGTCACCCCCGCCCCACAAATGCTGACCAGGCCATAGCGAACCTCCCGCCGCGCCATCTCGTGGGCCAGCGTCGTCAAAATGCGCGCACCCGTCGCGCCGAAGGGGTGGCCCACGGCGAGCGAGCTGCCCAGCGGATTGAGCCGCGCCGGATCAACCTCGCCGACGGCTGGCTCCCGCCAGCCCTCGCGCCACGCCTTGAGGTTGCAGGCCACCTGCCCCGCAAAGGCCTCGTGCATTTCGACAATCCCGATCTCGTCCAGCGGCACGCCCGTCTTTTGCAGCAGCCGCGGCACGGCCAGCGCCGGGGCCATCAGTAGCCCGTCGCGCGGGTCGACGCCCGCATATTCGACGGCGCGAATAAAGGCCAGCGGCTCGTACCCCTCGCGTTTGGCCCGCGCCTCGCTCATCAGCAGCAGCGCCGACGCGCCGTCCGTCAGCGGGCTGGCGTTGCCCGCGGTGATTGTGCCCGATTCGCTGCGGTCGAAGACCGGGGGCAGCGAGGCCAGCTTCTCCAGCGACGAATTGGGCCGCACCGTCAGGTCGTGATCAACACCGTCGAGCTCCACAATCTCACTTGCCAATCGCCCATCCACCGTCGCGGCGTGCGCTCGCTGGTGGCTGCGCAAGGCGATCTCATCCTGCTCGACGCGCAAAATTCCCCACTCCTTCACCATCAGCTCGCAGTGCTCGCCCATCGATAGCCCCGTCGACGGCTCCTTGACGCTGGGCGCGGCGGGGGCAAAATCAGCGGGCCGCAGCTTGAGCAGGCCGCGCACGCGCTGCGGCGTGGTTTTGGCCGAGCGCGCCTCCAGGAAGACGCGCGTCGCCCGCTCGTTAAACATCAGCGTTGGGTTGGACATCGATTCCACGCCGCCCGCGATGCCGATTTCGGCGCGTCCGCTGCGAATGGAGTCGGCCACGGCCACCGCTGCCGTGGCGCTGCTGAGGCAGTTGTCGGTGACGGTCTGTGCACGGGTCGCGGGCGACAGCTCGCTCGCCAACACCACCTCGCGCGCCAGGTGCGACAGCCGCGGGTCGACGATCACGACGCCGCAGGCCAGCTCCTCGACCATCGCCGGGTCGAGGTCACGCTTGTGCAGCAGGCCGTTGACGGCGTGAACGGCGAGGTCGAGCGCGCTGTGCTGGCGGAAGGCTGTGCCCGCTTTGGCAAAGGGCGAGCGCGCGCCGCCGATGATGGCGACGCGGGGTTGAGTGGAATTAGTCACGCTGAATGTTTGGCCACGAATTGTACGAATTTCGCGAATTGAAGAAATCGGAGATGATATCAGTATGACACTGACTGCCTTATTTGTAAATCCAACGTAACAAATTCGCTGCGACGATTCTTACACACATAGGGCGAAGCAGCACCTCGTCCCCAGCAAAGTACGCGGCCCAGTGGTCTATCTTGGTCTCTCGCTGATGGAGCGGGACGAAGCAGCGCTTCGTTCTACATGAGATTGCCCGAAAGATTTCCGCCGCTCGTGCGTTGTAACAGACAGAACCGCGTGCACGCAAAGGAGAATCGATGAAGTTAGATGAAGCCGGCCTAGCGCACGAGCGCCGCCTGGTCGAAGCCGCGCAGGAGGACGCCGACGCCTTTGGCGCGCTCTACGACCGCTATGTCGAGCGCATCCACGGCTACGCCTACCGGCGCACGGGCGACGCGCAAAGCGCCGAAGACATCACCGCGGCGACCTTTGAGCGGGCGCTGCGGAATCTGCCGCGCTACCGCTGGCGGGGCGTGGGCTTTGGCGCGTGGCTCTATCGGATCGCCCACAACGAAATCGCCAGCCGACGCCGCCGACAGGCCGTCTGGCAGCGCGTGCGGTCGACGCTGTCGCTGGCGCAGCCGGACGCGGTGGACGTGGAGTGGCTGGTGCAGCGGAACGAGCGTGGCGAGCAGCTGCGCGCCGCGCTCGCCACGCTGTCGGCGCGCGACCAGGACGTGCTTGTGCTGCGCTTTTTCGAGGAGCTGAGCAGTGAGGAAACCGCCGCCGTACTGAGCTGCTCGGTCGACAACGTCTACGTGCGGCTGCACCGCGCGCTCCAGCGGCTGCGGCAGCGCTACGAGGCGCTGGCGGACTTGACGGAGGGGCAGACGAAATCAACGGAGGAACCTTATGAATGGAAACAACGACCGTCCAACGCCTGAGTGGGTAGACGCATTGGAGACGAATCAAACAGAGAACGCGCCGCTGCTCACGCTGGCCGCTGAACTACGCGAAGCAAAGCCAGCGCCGACAGCATCCAATGTTGGTTTCCGTGAATCGCTGCGCGCCCGGCTCACGCGTCAACACGCCCGTCAGCGCTCGCCGCTCAGCTGGCTCCGGCGACCGATGGCGCAGTGGGCGGCGGTGGGCGCAGCGGCGGTTGCGGTGGTGCTGTTGGTGCTGGTCGTGGGGCAAGCGCCCACTGTCGGGGCCGTGCAGACGGGGCAGGCGGTCACGGCGGAGCCGGTGGCGACTGCGCCCGCCCTTTCCGAAGAGCAGGAGCAGATACTGCAAAATCTGGAGAACGAGAACGTCTGGATCGAGAACGTCTCGCCGGAGCCGGGAACTCACATTACGGGGACGACAAACGTTCAGGTCGAAGTGGGTTACGATTTTGAAGAGGCGGTGGAAGGGAGGCAGCTGTTTCTGCAGTTGTTTCAATCCCATATGGACAGTTCTGTGCTGCCGGGCAGTTTTTCCCAGTCGCAAACGTTGACGGCACGCAGCGGCACAATGCGTTTCGATTATGAACTTAACCCCACCAGCGCAACCGTCGGCGATTGGCATCTTGCCGTTTCTGTCGGCACGGACGGTGTTCGCTACATCCTGCTGCCTTACGCCAACGAGCCCCTGATCTCCTGGTGCATCAACTGCCTGCCGAACGGTGAGAGCGTTGCAATCGATCGTAGCACCCTGGCCGGGAGCGCTGAACGGCGGCAGCTCGTAGTCAGCGGGCGTGCCGCGTCACCAGCAGCCTCGTGCGTGCGAACACGGCTGCTGATAAACGGCACGCCCGCCAGTTGGTGGCCCACCGAGCGGTGCGTCTTCGTTATCAACAACGGTGTCTGGCGACTCAACGTGCCGCTTTATGGGGACGATGTGCCCCAGCCGCTACCAGCCGATGCGACCTACGTAGTCGAGGCGTGGCTGGAGGGCGAGCGTGAGGCGGCGGCGAGCCGAGACGTGTCGGCGACGCTGGCGGAGGTGGCAGGGAAAGCGCAGATTGTCATCGAGCGCGGCGAAAGTCCGGAAGGATTGATGCGCCTAATTCTTGAAGGCAGCAGCACGCTGCCGGACGGGACGTGCCTCAACACCCAGCTTCTTCTGAATAATGAAGCGGCAGAACGGTGGCCTGCTACGCGCTGTGTTCCCGTTCAAGATGGCCGCTGGCGTACGACAGTTTTTACTAGCAACATTTTGAATCCCCTCTCCTTCGAGCCGCGCACTGAATATGAAGTTGTCGCTCAAGTTTGGCCGGAAGGCAATTTTGAGGCAGCAGTGCAAAAGCGCCTGTACGCAACGATTCCGCTACCCAACATGGGCATAGAAGCCTCAATCGGCCCCGTTGATGCGCCGATTGAGTTGGAGATTCTCTCGGTTGAGCCAAAATCCAGCTCCATTGACCAAGCTAAGATGGTGAGGATCGACCTGAATTATCGACAGTTTACCTCCGACCACGGCGGTCAGTTAGCTATTGGGCTACAGCCCGTTGCCCCACTGCGCGCCGGTAAAGCATGGCATCTCCTCGACGGCGCCGATCTGCAGCGACCCATTGCGTTGGATCAACAAAGCGACGATCTCTCGCTCACCTTTGCGGTTGTGCCTGAACAGCTATCCGCTGGCGAATGGGAGTTAGTTGCCGATTACCTCGATGGGAATGGAGTCCGCCATCGGCATCGCTTTGGCCTGCATCGCTGGTGCATTCGATGCGAGGAAAAGGCGACCTTTACAATCGAGGAATACAGGCAAGAGCTGATGCAGGAGCAAGAAAGCTGGCTGTTCATGGTCGGCAAAAGCGACCAACCCGATGGGACTTGTATTTACACCGAGCTGGCAATTGGCAACAACATTGTTGAGCAGTGGCCCAATCGAGAATGTGCATCCGTGGAAGATGGCAAGTGGGAGATTGGGATGTCGCTGTTTGATTTACCGCCGCGGCCCAACATCTCCGATGAGTACACAATTCGCGCATGGCCAGACGGCGACAAATCTGCTGCCATTCAGCAAACCTTCGTTCCATAAATTACTGCTTGCTTCCGCAGTTTAGCGATCACTCTTGCGGAAGCACGGCAGCTACCCCCATAGACTAGAGCTCAATCGTCGCGAGCGATTGGGCTTTTTGTTGACTCGCTCACGGCGGCTCCCCCGGCCACGCGCGTAACCAAATCATCGAAAGCAGTAAATCCATGACCACCCAACCCTCGCTCTACGCCGACGAAGCGCCCGCGCCAGAAACCTCGCCCGACCTCGATCTCCGCGAGAAGGCCCTGCTCGTCCACGAGCGGCTCTGCGCCGAATATGAATGCCCCATCGATTTCTTCCACCACTACGATGCGCTGAGCGAGCTGGTCAGCTCGATCTTGTCCCACCGCACGCGCAATCGGGATTCGGGCAACGCCTTCAAGGCGCTGCGGGCAAAGTACGAGACGTGGGCGGCGGTGCGCGATGCGCCTACCGAAGAAGTCGAGGCGGCCATTCGCGGGGTGCGCTGGCCGGAGCAGAAGGCCCCGCGCATCCAGGAAATTTTGCGCACCATCGCCGAGCGGCGGAGCGGCGATCTCTCGCTCGACTTCTTGGCAGAGATGCCCGTGCGCGAGGCGCGCGACTGGCTCGAATCGCTGACCGGCATCGGCCCCAAAACCAGCGCGGCCACCCTGCTCTTTAGCGAACTGCGCATGGCCGCCCTGCCCGTCGACAGCCACCACCACCGCGTCGCCCAGCGGCTGGGGCTGATCCCGGAAAAAGTCGGCCCCGGCCCGGCGCACAAGCTGCTGGAGGCCCAGCTGCCGGAGGGTTGGTCGGCCCAGCAGGTGTACGACAATCACGAGGTGCTGATGCTGCACGGGCAGAACGTCTGCCACTATCGCAAGCCCAAGTGCGGGCAGTGCGTGGTGCTGGATGTGTGCCCGACGGGGCAGGCAAGTGTTAAAATAGCGTAAGCGATGAAAACAAAATGCGGGCAGATGTGGTATACTAAGTCATGCCTGAAATTTCTCGCTTCCACGGTATCAAAGTTCAGATATTTTATGAGCGATCGCGTCATCAGCTGCCGCACTTTCACGCAGCTTATAGTGGTCATGTTGCCAGCTTCACCATTGATCCACCGGCGCTATTGGCAGGAACGATGCCGCGCAAGCAGACAAATTTGATTCTTGCCTGGGCAGAATTGAACCAGGAAGCGTTGATGGAAAATTGGAAGCTGGCCGAAGAACAACAGGGATTATTTCGGATTGCGGGGCTTTGAGAGGAGCAACTGATGACTGATCAAATTATGCGGGTAGTCGCTTTCGATGTGTTAGACAACTACAGGCTTCGCCTGCACTTCGCCGATCAGACGAAGCGCGTCATCGATTTTGAGCCAATTTTACAGGGGCCAATTTTCGGGCCGTTGCGCGACCACGAGCGCTTTGTAGAAGTGGAGCTTGATTCAGATTTTGGTACGCTCTATTGGCCCTCGACGGGTGCAGACATCGACCCAAACGTGCTCTACGATTGGGAGGAGCACGTCGAGCGGATTGCGGCACAGCATCACGCGCTGCTGGCCGCTGTATAGCAAGAATCTCCTGCAAATCTTATCTGCGTCCATCCGCGGTTAAATTTTACTGCGCCCGCGCAATCCACGCCCCGCGACCCTCCGCGCTCTCGACAAAAATGTCGTAGATCTCCGCCAGCACGGCGTTCTGCACGCTTTCTCGCGCCAGCAGCGCGTCGCGCCACGCGGCGATTTTCGGCAGCCCCTCGAACGCGTCCAGCGACCGTGATCCCGCTGTCAGCTCCTCCATCCACGTCAGCCGCATCAGCGCCGAGGCCGCGTAAACATCGACCATGCCCAGCGCTTCGCCGTTGAAGAGCGGCCCGCTGATTTCGTCCTCGACGCGCATCAGCTGCGTGCGGGCTTCCTCCAGCGCGTTGCGCACCGTCTTCTCATCCGGCGACATCTGCATTCGATAGACGGAGCCATACAAATTGCCCACGTACTCGGCCCACATTCGGTCGCGTGCACGGGCCAGCGGCGCGTCCGGCAGCAGGCGCGGTTCGTGCGATTCGTCCAGAAATTCGCAGATCACGCCGCTCTCGAAGAGGACGGGGCTGTCGGCGTTCCCGGTTTGAGCATTGGCGTCGAGCTGGAGCACGGGGACTTTGCCCGTGGGGGAAAGTTTAAGGAACCAGTCGGGCTTGTTGCCGAGGTCGATATATTGGATGTCGTAGTCGACGCCCTTTTCGTTGAGCACGGTAACGGCGCGCTGGACGTAGGGGCAGAGATTAAAGCTGACGAGCTTGTACATGGGGTTCTCCAAATTCTTAGTCAAAAGAAAAGAGCGTTTCGCCTTATCGTAGCGGAACGCTCTTTGGATGTTTATGAGCCAGCTTGCAAACGTTGATCTACGGCATCGGGTCCGCGTCAATCATGGCGATGATGTTAAAGGTCGCGCCTTGAGGATCTCGCAAGACGGCGAAGATGCCGACGCGCGGCGCGTTGGTGCTGTCGACGAAAACTTCCGCGCCGAGTTCCTCGGCTTTGGCAACCGTCGCCTCACAATTGTCTACGGCAAAAGAGACGGCCCAGTGCAGCGGAGCACCCTCCATCTGCTCATCCATCTGCATCACGCCCGCAGCCATACGCTCGCTATCCAGCCAAACGTTGCATTGGGGTACTTCGTCACCTCCTGCATTCCGTGCTCCTTTCCTATGCACCCGCGATGCGTTGGAAGCGCGTCGGCTCACGGGCCAGTTCGGCGTTGAGAAAATCGTGCATCAGCTGCGCCTTGATGGCAACGTGCTCCGGATCGGCCCAGCGATTGTGCTGTTCGTCCGGGTCGGCGACCAAATCGAATAGCTCGCCGTAGTCGCGGTCGCGGTAAATTGTGAGCTTGTAGCGGGCGTCGATGTACGTGCGCAGGTGGACGGCACTGGGCTGGTGGCGATTCTCGACGATCACGTGGTCGCGCGCTTGCTCTTCGTCACCCTGCCAGACGGGCGTTTGATCCACGCCCTGCATCAGCCCCGGCACGTCAATGCCCGCGGCGCTGAGGAAGCTGGGCGCGAGATCAACCAGCCCCTGCAGCGCGTCGCTCGCAACTCCAGCGGGTACACGCTCGGGCCAGCGCACGAGGAAGGGCAGTCGCAGCATATCTTCGTAATGAAAGGGGCCCTTGCGGATCAGCCCGTGCTGGCCGATAAAGTGACCGTGGTCGCTGGTGAAGACAACCAGCGTGTTGTCGGCAATGCCGAGCTCGTCGAGCTTGTTCAGGATGCGGCCAATTTGTTCGTCCATAAAGCTGGTCATGCCGTAGTAAATGGCAACATCGCGGCGCAGGTTGGCTTCCTCCTGGAGGTGGCTGTGGTAGCCGTGGTTGCCGTGGGCCGTCTCCTTGTACATCGAGAAGTCGGGATTCTCTTCGCGCGTCTTCTGGTGCGGCGGCGGCATGGAGTCCATCTCGCCGGGCAGATAGCGCCCCGGCTCAACTTCCTCCGGATCGTACATCGAGGCCCACGGCTCCGGCACGAGATACGACGGGTGCGGATCGTGGAAGCTGCTCCAGAGGAAGAAGGGCTTGTCGGCCTCGACGCTGCGCTCGATGTTGGCGATGGTGCGCTCCGCCGTCCAGGTGGTGTAGTGGTATTCGGCGGGCAACTCCCACTTGTGCTCGCGCTGGGGCGCGTCGGGGTTCTTGGGCCAGGCCTCGAAGTAGTCCCGCCAGTTGGTCAAGCCCTGCTCCTCCATCCACAGCGCATAGTGCTGCCCGGCGTGGCTCTCATCCGTGTGGTTGCGCGCGACTTCGACGCGCTCGAAGCCATACCACGGCCCGTGGAAATTGCGCCAGAAGTCGAGGTCGCGCAGGGTGGGCTGCGCCTCCAGCGAGGTCTGCTCCGGCGTGGAGGCGAGCGGCTGCAGGTGCGCCTTGCCGACCAGCGTCGTATCGTAGCCGTGGCGCTGGAAGATGTCGCCGACCGTCGGCACATCCTCCGCCAGCTTGACGCCGATGGTCCAGCAGCCGTGCTGCGAGGGATAGAGCCCGGTGATGATCGTCGAGCGCGAGGGGGAGCAGACGGGGTTGTTGCAGTAGGCGCGCTCAAAGCGCGTGCCCTCGCGCGCCAGCCGATCCAGCGCGGGCGTTTGCAGCTGCGGGTTGGTCGCGCCCAACATGGAAAAGTGCTGCTGGTCGCTGGTGATCAGGAGGATGTTGGGTTGGGTCATGGCGAGTTCCTTGATTGATTTGCTCGTTCCGACGCTCATGCGTCGGAATGCCCCACGCGACGCTCCTGCGTCGCATCGTGGCCTGCGATTACCACTTTGTTGTCACGCTGATTAGACCATCTTCCCCGGCGTAGTTGCGCGCACTAGAGTAGCGCCAGTGCTCCGGCAGGTCGACATACCCGCGCTTGACCGGGTTATGGTGAATGTATTCCACCTTTTGCCGCATCATCGCCTCGCCCTGAATCTGCTGCGGGTGCGATCCCTCCTGCCAGAGCTGGTACGAGCGGTCATCTTTGTGTTTGCGTTTGTGAACTTCGAGCTGGGTCACAATATGCCAGGCTTCGCGTGCAATCAAGAAATCAATAATTGCGCGAGCGGTGTGGGACTTAAACAGCCCCACCTCTTTTGACAAATCACCTGATTGTGCGATGAGATGTATGTGATTCTCTAGAATCACGTAGGCGTAGAGCGTTAGGCGCTGTTGCTCCTGCAGGAATTGCAGAGAATCGAGCAGGATTTGAGCAATGGATCGGCTTGCAAAAATAGGCAGCCAGTTCACAACCGTTGCCGTGAGAAAGTGCGGCGCTTGCGGGTTGGTGATTTTGTAGCGGGTACGGGCCATGAGGGTTCGCAGGTTGCAAGAGGACGCAGGAGCGTCCGGTGGGGCATTCCCACGCATGAGCGTGGGAACGAGAAAAAGTGCGCCTACAGCCCATCATCACTGGACCAGCGGTTGCGCCAGCGCGGATCGATCTCGTCGCGCACGAGCTGGTAGCGGATGTCGGTCGAGAGCCTCATGCGGCCGTCGGCGCTTTCGTTGCGCGTGGCGGCGTGGATCATGTAGGGGCTGTGGACAACCATGTCGCCCGCTTCGTAGTTCGCCATCAGCCAGCGCGCGTCCAGTCGCTTGGCGAGGCTGGGCAAATCCTTGCTCAGCCAGCCGCCCTCGGCCATGTTGCGGTTGTAGGCGCTGATGCGTTCATCCGGCGGCAGCTCGGCATTTTTGCGGCTAAACGCCGCCTCGGCCTCGCGGCCATAAGCGTGGGAGCCCTCCAAGTAAATCAGCCCACCCATCTCCACCGGCGTATCACCAATCGGAATCCAGCTGGTGTAGACGCGCTCCGTGCCCGCGCGCAGATAGGTGAGGTCGTAGTGGGCGGGCGTGCTGCTTTCGGCAAAGGGCTTGGTGTGGCGGATGATTTTGCGGTTGTGCAGATAGACCGGGCCGCCAAGAAAGCGCTCGTAGAATTGCCAGATTTCCGGCATCAGGCAGAACGCTTCGTAAGCGGCCCACTGCGCCGACTCGCTGCGCACGCGGTGGGCGATGACTTTGTCCTCCTCACCGCTGTAAATGCCGTCGACCGGGTCGCTGCCGGGCGCGAGCGTGCCCGCCTCGGCCAGTGCGGTGAAGTAGCGTCGCCGAAAGGTCAGCACGGCCTCGCGATTCAATATGCTCTTGAACCAGAGGTAGCCATGTTCGGCCAGGCGCGAGCGCAGCCGTGTTAACGGCTCGTTGGGGTCGGTTGGTTCCAGCCAGCCCAGCCGATTGGGCGCGGGGTCGAGCGTGTGGCCGTTGCTGATAAGGGGTTGAGTAGGGCGCACTATAGAATTCGTGTTCATTTCTATTCAGGAGGATGTTGAGTCGGTTCTACAATGTGAGCGGCTGGCAATTCACCGCAGCCTAATTTGCGAAGTGCGCTACAGCGCACTTTATGGGAGAGGCGGCGAATTCATTCGTCGTCTCCAGCCGCGGGGAGGCAAATTCGCCCCGCCGGTCGCGCGGCACCCGAATCGTCTGCTCGCCCACCGAATTCTGCAAGCGCTTGCGGCGGCTGCTGTTGCGGCTGTTGCTGCTGCCGGGTATTCTCTGATGCCTCATACATTGGGGCGTAAATACCTTGGTAGATAAATTCGCGGATTCTCTAGTAGACATTTACAAGAACTGCCCGGTTACTTCCGCTGGAATTTAGCAGTCCCTTTTTTGTCGTCTACACCAACTTCGTAGTGCTCCTGGATGCGCGCCAAATCGCGCTCCACGTCGCCGGTGAGCGTCACGGGCGGGTGAAAGACCAGGCGCTTGCGTCGATTGTCGATGACAGCTGGGACCACGGGGACACCTGCGCCAAGGGCAATGTAGTAGAAGCCCAGCTTCCACTGATGCACGGGTTGGCCGCCACGTTTGCGCGAGCCTTCGGGCAAAATGGCGAGGATCATCTGTTCGCTGCGGTTGAACTCACCGACTAGCTGCTGCACGAGTCCGCCAGCTTGACCGCGCTCAACGGGAATGCCGCCCAGCCAGCGCAAAATCAATGCGCCGACGGGTTTGGCAATGGAGAATAGTTCACGCTTGCCGAGCCAGTTGGCGCGCACGCCCAGGTGAAAGGTCGTCATAACAGTGACGACAAAGTCCCACGCGCCGTAATGAGGCGCGCCAACAACAACCGCTTTGGCAAGTCCCTCCACTCCCCCCTCAACGCGCCAGCCCGTCAGCAACAGCGCGCAGTCGGCCAGCCACTTTGTTAATCTGTTGCCTCGCTTGGGATAGCCACGCGCATTTGCTGCGTGCCGCTCTATCTCAGATGTCAAATTCCTCTCGCTCCTTCCCGGTATCATTCCTGTCCAACGCCGTTGCTTCCAACACCATTGCTTCCAACACCATTGCAAAGCGCTGGCTTCCAACAGTTGAAGACATTTTAGACAACTTATCAATCAAGTCTATTGATGCCTTCTCCACCCAATAATTTGGATGAAAGTGGCTTGTATTATAATCTATCGCAAAAGTTCTGCACCAAGAAGCGATCGGAAGCCACATCGATGAACCGAGCACTATTCCGCCAGCTGGATCGCGTCAATTTGTTGACCCTGGGCAGCGTGCCGCTGATTCTCTGCACAGTCGTTTTCTCCATCGAAGGCCAATTTGAGGCGGCTATGTTGTGCATTCTCTACACGGGATGTCTCGACCTTTTTGACGGCCATTTGGCTCGCCGCACGGAGCGGTCGGCGGCTCAATCCGCTTTGGGGGCGCGGTTGGATAGTTTGGTCGACGGCTGTAGCCACGGCCTTGCGCCCGTTGTTTTTGGCTACAGCTACGGCTTGCGTGACTGGTTCTCGCTACTTGTCCTGACGGTTTATCTGTTTGCCGCCCTCGCCCGCCTGGCCTATTTTGATAGTGCAGGATTCCACAAGATTGGTGAGACGGAGTACTATGTGGGACTGCCGCTAACCTTTGCCGCCCTCTTTTTCCCCAATATCTTTCTGCTCAGCTTCGTTGTTCCCGAACAGACAATACAGGTGATTTTGACTCTGGTCTATCTGGGTATGGCGGTCGCCATGGTAGCGGGGTTTCACGTGGCCAAGTATAGTCCAACGCGGCGAGGCACGCCAAGACGCTACATTGTCTTGCCGATTGGAGCACTTGTGCTAACGCTTGTTTACGGGTACGCTATTTTTGGGTAGCAAACAATTGATACAATGGAACATTTACTTGCGTTAAATAGCGAACCAGCCTTTGTGTTTCGGGCATCCTGTGCGCTCATATTCCTAGCCGGCGTGGTGACAAAGTTGGTCTTTTTGCGCAGAGTCGGCATTGCAGGGGAAGCGACTTCCCCCAGGGCTTACCAGACGATAAGGCGTGCCGAGGGAAAGTTGCTTTTTGTTCTTCGTTCCGTTGGCGTTCCACTTTCGCTGCTAAGTATTTTCCTCTACGTTTTTATGCCGGAAGCTGTTGCCCCCTTTGGCTTTGCACTGCCGATTGGACTTCGCTGGTTTGGGCTTCTATTGGGAATTGCGAGCCTGATATTTATGTGGTGGACGCACTTGAGCTTGGGGGATAACTACGCCGTTGAATTGCGAGTAAAAGAGGGACATCAGCTGGTCTACAGCGGACCGTACCACTGGGTCAGGCATCCGCTTTACACGGCGACGTTTCTTGCTGGCGTTTCCTGTACGCTTGTATCGGCCAATCTGTTGCTGCTTGCCAGCGCGGTCATTGCCGCCATTCTTTACACCGCCAGGATCGAGTACGAAGAAGCAGCTCTGGTAAAAGCATTTGGCGCTCAGTATGTTCGCTACCAAGCGAACGTACGGCACAAATTCATCCCTGGATTATACTAAAGATCAACACAATATCCCTTCAAAAGTTGACCGCCGCACGTTAACATTGGGCAGCTTCAATATTGGGCAGCTTCGGTCGAGATTGACGCAACATGGTGGAACAACTAATTGAACAGTTTGGCTATATCGGCCTGCTCGTTGTGAGCTTTTTGGCGGCGACGATATTTCCCCTCAGCTCGGAAGTCGTCATCGTTCTGATGGCTGCCCTCGGCTTTGAGAGGCTGCTCATCTTTCTTTTTGCCACGGCAGGCAGTTTTTTGGGCTCCCTATCGAACTACTACGTTGGCAAATTGGGTCATCGCTTCTTTTTGAGCAAATACATCAACGAAGACAGTGCCAGGCTGCAACAAGCCCAACGGCTGTACGAGCGCTGGGGGGCGCCCATTCTCTTCTTTTCGTGGCTACCGATAGTTGGTGATCCGCTGACGTTCGTGCCCGGCATCTTAAACGGCCATATCGTTACATTTTCTTTCTGGGTGCTTGTGGGTAAAGCGTCGAGAAATTTCTTTCTGCTCTGGTTGGCCGAGCTGTTTTTCAATAGGTAATTTGTCATGTCATTCCCGATTAAGGCAGTGATTTTGGCCGCCGGGTTGGGCTCGCGCTTATTCAACCAAGCGTGGCCCAAATCAATTATGCCCATTGGGCCATACAGCCGCAGGATGAGCGCTCGGTCTCCTTTTTGACTCGGCAAATACGGCTTCTTCGCTTGCTTGGTGTCGGGGAAGTTGCGGTTGTCCTTGGCCACCAAAAAGCGAAAGTGGCCCAGACTCTGCAAGACGAAGATGTTGTCCAGATCATCAACACGGCCGAGGATATTTCGCAGTCCGGCAGTCTGCATAGTTTTCAATTTGCCTGCCTCTCTGAATTTCAACCGCTGGACGGCAAGTCGCACACGTTGCTGATGGATGCTGACATTGTCTATGAGTTTAGCGCTCTCCATCGACTCGTTCAAGGCCTGGCTCAGGGGTCGGCCCTGCTCATTGCGCCCAACACGGAGGAAAACAGCGAGGAAGTCCGAGTATATGGCAAAGAGGGAACACCCCAATTTATCGGCAAAGGATTAACCAAACGTCTAACCAATCACGCGGAATGCTTTGGAGAAGCAACGGGCATTGTTCATCTCGCCCCCGCAGACCATGCGCTCTGCACCGAACTGGTTCATTGGCTCGTTGGAAACCCGCTGTGCGCCGCAGGTACGGCCGATTATCGCGGCTTTGGCCCGGCTAGAAAGAAGACCGAGCACGAAGAAATGTCTCAAAGGCTGATGACCTTGGGCCGGCTGCAGAGCATTTTTTTGAAGCAGGAGATGCTCTTTATGGAAGTGGATTTCGCGCATGAATATGAACAGTGTGTCAGAGAACTCTATTCAAGAATCCTCCAGGCCGACCACCAAAAGTACCCCGAACTTTTCTAGCTATCGCTACGACTGCGCGGATCAATCGATTTTGCTGTACTCGTTCAAGCAGTATTACTTGCAGCATGTTCATCGATTGATCCCCAAATCAGTACCGGCCAATGTGATTACGATTGTCGCCTCATCCTTTGTGTGGATAACTTGGTGGCGGTACTCATATTTTTAGAAGTCTACCCGTTGAGCATGTTCGCGCTGTGTTCGGCACTCTGTCTGCATCTTTATATAGTCGGCGACAACTTAGACGGAATGCGGGCCAAGGCGTCGGGTACCAGCAGCCCCTTGGGTGAATTTCTCGACCACTATTTAGACACGTATAACATATCGCTCAGCGTTCTGATTGCCACCTACCTGATCCCCGTTGCAGAAAACGCCCTCGTCTATCTGATCATCGTCGCGATGATCCTCTCCTTCGTCTTTACCATGGCCGACCAGAAGGTGACCGGCCAGCTCTTTTTTGGGCGCATCAACTCATTGGAGATGAGCACGCTGCTCACAATTTTCTACCTGTTGTTGATCAGCCCTGCGCTGGCGGAATTCTGGTCGTTGGCGTTTGTTGGTAATCTGAAAATTTACCAGCCACTTGCGCTTCTCTCCATTGCGCTACAGCTCCCCGTTATGCTAACCGCAGCGTGGCGGTGATGGACAACGGGCACGAGCTGGATCAGCTTGGCGAAGGCGGTGTCTTTGGTGAGCCGGCGCTGTTGGACAATGAGCCGCGCTCCGCTTCCGTGATCGCGACGGAGGAGACACTGCTGCTGCGGCTTTCGCGCGAAATCTTTCACGAGCTGCTGCAGGACGACGCCACCATTGCCAGTGGCATCCTTTTTGTTCTCTCTCAACGGCTCCGCGCCCGCACGGAAGACCTCAGCACGCTGCGCAGCGCTTTCGAGTAGCGAACGATGCGCAACAAAACGATGCTCGGGTTCCGTTGACATTTGATCCGTTGACATTTGAATAGACACCGGCTGAAGCCGATGTCTGGCACGGGAAGTACGCTACAGCGCACTGGGAACGAACCCACTTCAGCGGGTTTCATGCCGTGTCAGGCTGGCACTTTAGTGCCAGTCGACGAAATGTCAACGATGCCTACGAGCCGCCTTATTCGCTTCGACGCGTCCACGTCGACGGCACTTCCACTGCATCGGCCACGTGATCATCCAGCAGCGCATTCAGACGCGCCACAGTTTGTTGATGCGCTGAATCGTTGGCCACATTCACGGTTTCCGCCGGGTCCGCCTGCACGTCCGCCAGGAAAATATCCGCCTCGCCTTTGTTGACGGGCTTGCCGTCGATGCGCAAATTTTTATCCAGCCTATATTGACTTGTGCGAATACAGGCGCGACGGGGCCAGCCGCGCTTACTGCCAGTATTATCGCCATAATCGCCGACGCCGAGGTTGGGAAAGGCGCGGCTGTGGCGCTCGCCATAGCCGATGGTGGCGTAGACCGCATCGGGCGCGGGCTCGTGAAAGAGGTCGCGGCCCTTAAACTGCGGATCTACCGGAACGTCGGCCAGCGCGCAGAGCGTGCGCGCGAGATCGAGGCTTTCGCAGAGGTCGCTCCGCGTTTGAGCGGGCAGCGTCCCCGGCCAGGCAACAATGCGCGGCACGCGATGGCTTTCGGGGGCAAAGGTCTGCTTTTGAAAGCGGCCACACTCGCCGAGCGACGCGCCGTGGTCGGCGTCGAAAATTACGATGGTCTGCTCGCGCAAATCCTGCGTATCCAGAAAATTCAGCAGCCGCCCCACCTGGCTGTCGATCCAGGCGACAAGTCCATAGTAGTGGACATGCGCCAACAAAATCTCCTGTGCCGACATCTCGCGTGCGCGAATCACCTCGGCAAAGCGCGCTTCGAAGCGGCTGAGCGAGCAGTCGCGGCTGATGCTGTCGGGGAAGGGCGCGCTGCGGTAGAGCGCATCAAACGGCGGCGGGGGAAAGACGGGCGTGTGCGGCTGCAGGAGCGAGACGCGCGCCAGAAAGGGCCGGTCGCCCTGCGCCAGCCAGCGCAGGGCGTTCTTCGTGACCGCGTCGGGTGGATAGGGTCGATTGCCGGGGTAGACGCCGCCGATCACGGTGGGGATGCCCGGCGGGCGAATCATCTGAAGCGACTCTTTGTCAACGCCTTGGTACAGCTCGGCCATGCCCGCGCCGCGCGTCTCCGAATGCTGCCACGCGTCGAGCGCAGCGGGCACGTGGACTTTGCCAAAGTTGGCGGTGCGGTAGCCGTTCTGGGCCAAGTGTGCGGGGAACGTTAGCGGCGGGTTGTCAAATTGTTGGTTAAAGCGGTAGGCGGGCCAGGTGGCTTCGTTGTGGTAGACGCCGGTCTGTTCCGGGTACAGGCCGGTCAGCACCGAGGTGCGCGAGGCCACGCAGACGGGCGAATTGCAGAAGCAGTTGTCAAAGCGCACGCCGCGCGCGGCCAGCGCATCGATGTGTGGCGTCTGCATCTCCGCATACGGATTGCCGTAGCAGCCGAGCGCGTCGGTGCGCAGTTCATCGCAGTAAATCCAGAGGATGTTGGGGGCGGTCATGGATTGTTTGGCTCTCTTGCCGTGCTTACATCGTCATCGTCAGCATCAGCAATCAACTTAATCGTCCCGACGCTCTGCGTCGAATAGGCATCCCGACGCCGAGCGTCGGGAAGATCAATCTACTGCTTCACCGCCCCGGCCAGCCCCTCGATGAAGTAGCGCTGCAAGAACAAAAAGACGATGATCACCGGCACGATGCCGATGGTCGCGGCGGCGGCCATGCCGCTCCAGTCGGTGAAGTATTCGCCGCGGAAGGCATACATGCCGACGGAAAGGGTGCGCAGATCGGGTCGCGGCAGAGTAAGCACGAGGGGCAGCAGGAAATCGTTCCAGCTAGAGATAAACTGCATGATGATCACCGTGGCGACAACCGGCTTGGAGAGCGGCAGCATAATCTGGGCAAAGACGCGCAGAAAGCCCGCGCCGTCCATGATCGCGGCCTCCTCCAGCTCCTTGGGCAGCTGGTTGAAGTAGCCCATGAAGAGCAGGATAAAGATCACGTGCGCGCCGCCCGCCTGCGCCAAAATCACGCCAAAGAGCGAGCCGTTGAGCCCCAGCCGCGTGATCAAATCAAAGACGGGGATGATGGTGTAGCCCGCGGGCAGGAAGACCGTTGCCACGAAGAAGCCGAGGATGAGATTCTTGCCGGGGAAGCGGTAGCGGCCGAGCACGTAGCCCATCATGGCCGTCGTCACCAGCACGATGGCAACCGAACCGACGGCAATGACGACCGTGTTGAAGAAGTATTGCCCAATGCGCGCCGTCACCCAGGCGCGCTGGTAATTTTCCCACTGCCAGGATTGGGGAACCAGGCTGAGGCCGCTGCCAAAGATTTCGTTGTTGGTCTTGAGCGAAGCGCTGACCATCCACAGGAAGGGGTAAATCCAAAGCGCGGCCAGCGGCGTGAGCACGACCGTCGTGATTAGCTCGCGCACGCGGTTGGCGCTGAGCCGGCGACGGCGCACCGGCGCGCGCTCGGTTAGAACCGCGGCGGGCAGTTGTCGAGTGGTTGCCATTTGATGTTCCCCCAGCTAATTTGTATCTGTCCGATCTCGATTCAGCCGCCGCGCCGCAAAATACTGCAGCGACGCAATCAACATCACCGAGACGCCAAAGAAGACCGCCGCGCCCGACGCATAGCCCAGCCGCGGCAGCGTCTGGCTGTTGGAGGCGCCAAAGGCGGTGCGGTAGATGTAGACCTCCATCACCTCGGTGGCGAAGAAGGGACCGCCGCCCGTCATCGTCTGCACCAGGGCAAAGACGCGCAGCGTGCCCACCGCCGTGATCAGCACGATCACCACGCCAAAGGGCACGATCAGCGGCGCGGTGATGTGGCGAAACTGTCGCCACCAGTTCGCGCCGTCGACGCGCGCGGCTTCGTAGAGCACCACGGGCACGGTCTGCAGCGCCGCCAGCCAGTAGATCATCGGCTGGCCGAGCCACTTCCACACCTCCACCCCCACCACCGACCAGAGCGCCGTATCTGGATCGCCCAGAAAGTCAATCGGCCGCTCGACGACGCCCAGCGCCAGCATCGCCATGTTGATGGGGCCATTAAAGGGGCTGAGCACAAAGGTCATCACGATGCCGATGATGGCGGTGGTGGTGACAACGGGGATGAAGAAGAGCGTGCGGAAGACGGGCGCGAGCCGCAGCGCCGCGTCGTTGAGGATGATGGCGATAAAGAGCGCCAGCGTCAACTTGACGGGCACGCTGGCGAACATGAAGAGAAAGGAGCGCGTAAAGGCGTTCCAGAAATAGCCGTCGCCGATTACCTCGCGATAATTTTGTAGTCCCACAAACTCCGCCCCCGCCGTAAAGCCCGACCAGTTCAGCAGCGAAAAGTACCAGGAGGCAAAGATCGGCCAGAAAGTGAACATCCCCGTCAGAATCAACGAGGGCAGCATAAAGAAGTAGCACCAGCGCGCGTCCTTCATCTCCTGCCAGAGCGATTGGCGGCGGGAGGGGCGGGTGAGATGGGTGGCTTGAACGGCCATAAAACTCCTTTGGAACTGGTAATTTGTAAATGGTGATTGGGTGGTTCGAGAAATGTTGATTTGCCAAACCACCCAACTACCATTCTCCAAGGCTCATATAAAAAATGTGCAGCAGTTCTTATGGATAGATCGCGGCCCCGCCCTCACCCCCGGCCCCTCTCCCACTTTGGGAGAGGGGAGAGATTAGCTCCCTTCTCCTATCCTGGGAGAAGGGTTGGGAATGGGGGCCGACTGCACATTCCTTTCACATGAGCCAATCTCCAACTACCAATCACTCCTCCTACAGCGCGTCGTAATCCGACGTGGCGTAATCCTGCGTCGGGTCCCAGTTGGGGAAGACCAGATCGTCGCGTGACACGTCCGCACCGTCTGCCCGCGCGGCTTCGATGGCGCGATCCAGCTCGGCGTTTGAGCGATCCTGCAAATCCTGCAGCGCCTCTTCGATGCTCATGTTGATCTGCTCGGTGTAGAGCCCCTGAATCGTCTCGGCGAAGTTGGGCGTAATCGGCTGAAGTTCGAGCGTCACCTGCGTAAAGTCCGGGTTGCGCACCAGCGGGCTGGGACCCACGCGCACCTGTTCGACAAACAGCTGCAGCGCGTTGAGCGCCACCTCGCTCAACTCCACATCCTCCAGCGCATCGGGGAAGATGGGGCCGTCCGCCGCGCCGACGACCGAAGCCCACGCCGTCTGCCCCTCGAGCGTGCCCATGTAGTGCAGGATGTCGCCCGCCACGGTCTTGTTTGCATCCGGCGCATCGGCGTAGATGTAGAGCTGGTTGGAGCCGCCCGGCCCGACCATCAGCGGCGTCATCTGTCCGTCCAGCAGCGGCTGGCTGGAGACGTTGAAGTTGAAGTCGGGATTTTCGGCCTGCCAAATCGGGATGTTCCACGGCCCCTGCAAAATCATGCCCGCCGCGCCTTGGGGCATCCGCGCCCGCGCCTCCGGGGCGTTGATCGAGAGCGAGCCGGGGAAGACGCTGCCGTCGTCGCGCAGGGCAAAGAGCAGCTCAATCGCCTGCACATAGAGCTCGTTGGTGTAGGGGAATTCGCCCGTGCGGTAGTCGACGCCGTAGCCGCTGTTCCACTGATCGCTGCTGGACGCGCCAGCCATTCGTGCAAAGGCGGACACAATATCGCCCCAGCGGTTGACCTGGTTGCCGCCGAGGATGAAGCCGTAATACTGCCCAGCGCCGTTCTCGGTGATGACACGCGCCGCCTCGCGGAATTCCTCCCAAGTGAGCGGCGCCGCGCGCGGATCGAAGCCGGCCTCCTCCATGTAGTCGACATTGTAGAGCAGGTGCGAACCGTAGCGCTTGTTGGAAGTGATGGGCACGGAGTAAGTCAGCCCGTCAAAGTCGGTGATGCCGGGCGTCCACACGCCTTCGGGGAAGCCCGCCTTCCACTCCTCAAAGTTGGGAATCAGGTCGTTTACGGGCGCGACCCAGCCTTCGGAAACGGCCTGGGCGGGCGTGTACGAAAGCGGAATCTGGAAGACATCGTGGGCCGTGCCGTTGCGCACGCCCAGCGGCACAACCTGCGCGATCTCGTTCCAGGGCAGCGCGTCGTACTCAATGCTAATGTTGGGATGGGCCTGTTCGTACGCTGCGAAATACTCGTTCCAGAAGACGGCCTTCTGATCGCCGCTGTCGATCCAGCGGAAGCTAACGTCCTCGCTCGGCAGCTGTGCGCCCGAATCGCTGACGTTCATGCTGGCGCCGGGGTCGACGGATTCGCCCTCCGTGGGCGCGGTCGAGGCGGGAGCGCAGGCGGCCAGCAGGGCCGCGCCCGTGCCCATTGCGCTCCAGCGCAAAAATTCGCGGCGATTCAGACCTCGTTGATTTTGGGAATTCATGGGGAGTCTCCTTTGGCGTCAATGCAATTGGTGGGGGCCCGTTGATCATAACCAAAATGGCGGGAATGTCAATCGCGGATTCCTCGTCCCGATGCTCCGCATCGGGACGAGCGTTACGCCGATACCCTTACCTCGCCCCCATCCTCAAAGAGCGACGGCAACCACGCGCGCCCAATGCCGGGCCGCGTCGGCGGCGTGATGTACCCCTCGTCAATCACGATTTCCTCATCAATCAACTGCGGGTAGAGCAGATGAAAATGCGCGCGCACCGTCTCCTGCCAGGCGACGTTGGCCGTGGCAATGGCGACCTGGACGCCCGCCAGCATCGTCAGCGGGCCGGTGCAGTCGTGCATGACGACGGGGAGGTTGTAGAGCTGGGCGGCCTGGGCAATGCGCTGCGTCTGCGAGATGCCGCCGACCCAGGTGGGGTCGATCATGATGTAGTCGGCGGCGCGCTTTTCGAGCACGAGGCGGTA
Source organism: Caldilineaceae bacterium (assembly GCA_965213535.1). Classification (GTDB taxonomy): domain Bacteria; phylum Chloroflexota; class Anaerolineae; order Caldilineales; family Caldilineaceae; genus JBCCFC01. The sequence continues at coordinate 807,792 of OZ243888.1, read as the reverse complement.
GTCGTCCGGCCCAATCATCATCTCGCTGACGGCGACGGGGATGCCCGCTTTGTCGCGAAAGTCGGCGATGGTGTCGACGCTGTCCGGGCGGATAATGTCCTCGACCCAGAGCGGGTCGATCGCGCGCAGTGCTTTGGCAATGCGGATGGCGGGCGCGAGCTGGAAGAAGCCATGTCCGTCGAGCATCAGTTCGATGTCGTTGCCGAGCGCGTCGCGAATCGCGTGCAGGGGGCGCAGTGCCTCGTCGAGATCGGCGTGGGAGATGTAAAGACCGCCGCGCGGCTTGTGGGCGGCAAAGTCGAGCGTCCACGTTTTGAGCGCCTTGTAGCCCAGGCCGAGCATTTCGCGCGCGTACTCGACCGGACGATTCACCATTGACCAGTAATCGTTGTACGGCCCCTCGTTGCCCACCTCACCGTAGCCGGGCCAGCCCTGCGAGCCGTCTGGTCGCGGGCCGCCGTAGGAGGGGCCGCCGCTGCTGTTGTAGACGGGAATGCTCTGCTGCGTGCGCCCGCCAAGCAGCTGCCAGACGGGCTGCTCGGTGGCCTGGCCGAAAATGTCCCACAGCGCCAGGTCAATGGCGGAGATGGCGCGCAGCTCGGTGCCGCGCGCGCCAAAGTTGGCGGTGCGCTCGTAGAGAAAGCGCCAGTGGCTCTCAATCGCCAGCGCATCCGCGCCCAGCAGCCGCCGCGCCATCCAGTCGTGGATCATGGCGGCTACGGCGTGGGGCGCGTAGTAGGTCTCGCCGCAGCCGATTAGTCCCGCATCGGTGTGGATACGTAGGAGCAGCAGCCCCGGCATAATTTCGTCGTGGATAGCGGTTTCAATTTTGGTGATTTTCATTTTTGCTTACCGGAATGGGGTTATGTAGTTACATTCATTAAACTGTCTGATGTAGCAGTGGTCAGCGGAACCATCAAAATTTGTCATTCCCGCGAACGCGGGAATCCATCCGTTGTCCACACAGCTTGCCAATCGAGTCCAAAGCGAAAAGGCTATCCTACTGGCAAATCCTCCCAATCTGGATTACGTTCCTCGATTAACTCAATCTTCCACGCTCGCCTCCACTTCTTCAGCCGCTTCTCGCGCGTAATGGCCGCCGTAACATCATTTGTCGATTCATAGTAAACCAAGCGGTGTACACCATGCTCTTTGGTAAAGCCGTCGACCATCCCTTGCTTATGCTCATACATGCGTCTCGCCAAATTGTTAGTCATACCAATGTAAAGCGTCCCGTTGTGCTGGCTGGCTAGGATGTAGACGTAGTACGTTTTCATTGGATGCACTTCGCAATGTTGGTCGGAGAGGCAGATGGATTCCCGCGTTCGCGGGAATGACAAACTACGTCGGCTTGAATCTACCGATTCCCAGCGCTTAACCAAGGCCGCGCGGGTCTTGCTTGAAGGGCGTTACGTCGCTGGTTTGGATAGACCAATCAAGCAAACGGCGCTCCAAGTCGCGCTGCACGCCCGCCAGCGACGCGTCGCCGTGTCGATTGCGCAATTCGCGCGGATCGTCAACTAGATCGTAGAGTTCGCTGACGCCGGTGGGGCGGTGGACGAGCTTGTGGGTGGCCGTGCGCACCATCACCGCGCGACCAACGCTGTCGGGGTGCTCTTGCTGCTGGCGACCCTTGGGGTAGTAGATGTGACGGTCACTACGGGCGAACTGGTCGCGGTTGCTCACGCCCTCGAAGCAGTGCGGCTCGTGGCGCGCGTAGCCGCCCTCGCAGAAGACGGCGCGGTCGGGGTCGCCCGCCTCGCCGCGAAGCTGCGGCACGAGCGAGCGCGCAAAGTGGGTGTGCTCGGCTTGAACGTCGGCCAGCTCCAGCGTCGTCGCCATAATGTCGAACAGCTCGACGGGCTCCTCGACCGTGTGTCCCTTTACGCCGCCCGGCGTGCGCACGAACAGCGGCACGCGCGTGATCACATCCTCCATGGCGCTCGGCCACTTTTCCACGAGGCCGTAGTCGCCCGCGTAATCGCCGTGATCAGAAAAGACGAGCACCGTTGTGTTCTCGGCCAAGCCCGTCTCTTCCAACGTCTCCAGCAGCCAACCAAGCAGGTGATCGACAAAGCCCGTCATGCCCAGGTAGACGGCCTGGATTTTGCGCAGCAGGGCGTCGTGCTCGTCCGCGCCGAGCTGGTCGAGGCGGCGATATTGGCGAATGAGCGCGTGAAAATCGGGACGACTGTCGAGATTGGACGGGCGCAAGTTGGGCAAATCGTCTGGATTGATGAGATCGTGCCAGGGCTGGGGCGCGGAGTAGGGGCAGTGCGGAAAGGTGAGCGGCAGGTAGAGCAGGAAGGGGGCGGCGTTCGACGTGCTGGCGTACTGTTGCAGGAAGTCGATGCCCGCCTGCACGTTTCGCACGTCCCCGTGTTCTTCGATGGGCTGGTCGAACGGCTCGTAGAGAAAGCTGTAGTAGCGCGAGTCGTCGAAGTCGAACGGATTGGGTCCAAACTTTGCGCCCCCGCGCGACTCGGCCACATCGACGCTGCTGGCAAAGCTTTCGGGCGCAAGCAGATCATTCTTGCCGTACCAGTGCACCGTGTAGCCCGCCTGCTTGAGATAGCGCAGCAGGTTCGGTTCGTCTGGTCGCAGCAGATGCCAGAGCGTGCGGTGGCCGCGCACGTGGGGATACCAGCCCGTCATAAAGGAGCAGCGCGAGGGGGTGCAGACGGGATGCTGCACGTGGCACTGGTCGAAGCGCGTGCCTTCGGCGGCAAGCGCGTCCAGATTCGGCGTGGGCGCAAGCGGGTGGCCGTAGCCGCCGACGCTCTCGGCGCGCAGTTCGTCGGGGTTGAAGAGGATGAAGTTCATGGGAAGCGTGGCGGGTAATCTTATGTGGCGCCGTCTGTGCTGTTTTGGCTATTGTAGCTTTCAAGCGGTTGGTAGCCGCGCACATAGTCGACTTCAAGCGTTTTGGGCCAATTGTGGGGCAACGAGTTATCCGTCAGTTGAGCAGGCAGCTCGTAGATGTTTAGCATGAACTGCATTGGATAAGTGGGCGACTGCTGAACTGTTCTTGTTTTCTCGTTATCCACATAGAAATCGATGTGCGTGGGCGTCCATTCGGCTGCGTAGATGTGGTAGTTGGCGGCGTCGATCTCCAGATCGTCTTGATAGAATTCATCGATGATTGTCGGATCGTTAAAGGGATGAACCCCATACCCAATTTGGCTGCGTTCCGTCGTGATTTCGCCGCCGAAAATCTCGCAGATGCAGATTTCCGCCGATTCTTCGGCCCGCTCCTCAAAGCCAATCATCCACAGCGCGACCATGTAGCCCGGGATTGGCACGGCTCTGAGCCGCGTCTCGAAAAAGCCGTATTGCGGGGTGTAGAGCCTTGCGGTCGGCTGCGCTTCGGCGACCACCAGCTCCGCATTGAAGGGGTGTTGTCCAATGCTGCTGCCAACCGGCCCGGACAAGCAGCCCGTTTGCAGCGAGGAAACGCGAACCTCACCGTCATATTTCGGACACCACGCTGGTTGGTCGGCTTCGATATGTAACTGTAGAGAATGCCCCGGCAGGGAGTAGCGCGCCGCGGCCAAGTGCTTGGTGCTCCACTGCGGCAGATAGAAAGGCAGCCACTTTGTCGTGTCCAGCGTCGTTGTCTGGAAATCGTCACAAAAATCGAGCCGATAGCCCGGTTTTTCGACTGGGTTTGCCGGAAAATCAAGCGCTAGGCTACGTTGAGTTTTCATGGTTGCGGTTCGACTGCTGCTTCGCCGTTATACAGCACGTGCGACAGGTGCGCCATCGTTTCGCGCTGTCGTTTTTGTACAAATTGGCGAGCCGCCTCCGCTTTCTCGCGACTCTGCTCCGAGTTGCGCGCCATCTCCAGCACGGTGGGCACGACTTGTGCCACCTGCGACTCATCGTCGAGATCGAAGAGCCACTCGTCCAGGCCAATGTCGGCCCACATATAACCCTTGGTCGTCTGCTCGGCCCAGCGACAGACAACGGCGGGGATGCCGTGGCCGATACACAGAATCGGCGAGTGCATCTCGTTGCCAAAAAGACCCGCGCTGCGCACGTAGGTGCTGATGGCCTCGCCGGTAAGCCAGTAGTTGGGTCGCCAGACGACGAGATCGCGCACATCCTCCGGCAACGCATCGAGCAGCAGCTCTTTGCCCACCTGCATCTGCGTCTCGTCCTCCGGGCAGAGCAAGACCTTCAGGTCGGTTTTGCGCACAATTTGGATAATGGCCTCGCGCAGCGGCGCGTGGTCGTGCTCCTTCATTTCCTCGTTGCGCGCGTGCTTCGCCGGATCGAAGGCGCGATTTTTTGAGGGGACGGTCCAAAAAGGCGTGTAGCGCAGGCGGGGAATGCAGCAGAGAAATTTGCCCGGCGCTAGATTGTTCTCCGCTAGAAAGGTTTCGGCGGCTGCGTCGTCGCGCAGATCGCAGGCGAAGGCACCGTCCGGGCCGAATTCCATGATGGGCGCGGTGCAGCCCAGCGCTTGGGCCAGGGCGAGCGACTTGGAATCGCGGAAGAAGACGAAGCTGGCGTTGTTCAACACGTCGACGGTCGCGGCCATCTCCGCTTGCGAGGTGGCGGTGGTGGCTGATGATTTCTGGCGCGGCAGGGTGATGCCGTAGACGCCGTAGGGCTTGCCCGTCTCCTCTGCCCAGCGCACCACATCCGGCTCGCGCACGAGCGACGCGCCGGAGCCGTGCAGCAGAAAATCGCATTGCGCAAAGGCCCATGCGATTTCGTCCTCGCTCTCGACAATCGTCAGCTGGGGAAAGTGGGCGCGCAGCAGCTCGTCGACGCCGTTGTCCAGCCGATTGGGCCACAGAGAAAGCTCGACCTCGGGCAGATAGCGCTCCAGCAGTCGCAACACGCCCGGCGTGTGTGCAATGTCGCCGATGTTGACGGTCTGCCACGAGGAGCGAAGGAGGATACGTTTGGGGGAAGTAGGGGTGGCCGGATGGGGGAGGGAATTGGCCATGGGAAAACTCACTCAATTCTACGGAAAATATCGGTAAATGTCGCGCCGGTGAAGGCAGCGCACAAACTCTAATATGTTGTCCTCCACAAATACGCCAATTCGATAATCACCGACACGAATTCGGTAGTAGCCACTATATCCACTGAGCCTCTTCACACCTTGAATATCATGCAAGCCATGAGCCTCTTCTACAGCCTCAATTGCTCGACGTAACTCGTTGAGCAGACGCTTCTCCCGAATCTTTTTTAGATCACGCCGAAAGCTACTGCGGAAGGTGGTTCTCATGCGTCGAATAGATCAAAGATTTCTTGTCGATCAACCAGTTCAGTTTGTCGCCCTTCGTTGATCGCTTCCGCCAATGCAAAATCTTCCAGCACCTGCCGAATTATGTCATAGAATATCTCACTCTCTTCTCGTAGCGTCTCCGCCACTGCTTCCTTTATTGTTTGCTTTAGTACATCTTGAGTCAAAGTGAGTTCGGTCATGATACCTCCTTTAAACATTTCGTATCCTCACAAGCGGTAATTATTGTATCACGGCAGCACTGGCCTCGCCATAGGCTCCACCACCTTCGACAAATCTATCTCAACACTCGTCCGCAGCACGCCCATGCCGCGACGCAGCACCCCATCGCTCAACACCGCCGCGCGCAGGCCGCCGCGCCCCTTGAGCCAGCCCATGGCGCCGGGCGCGACGGCGGCGTTCATCCAGCGGCAGGGGTAGCTTTCGCCCGCGCCGCGAAAGCGCACGGTCGCGTCGCCCGTCTGGATTTCAAATTCCTCGCCGCGTAAGGCATTTAAGTCGACGCCTTCGATGACGACGTTGCGCCGCAGCACAATCGGGTCAAACAAGGCCAAATCGAGTTCATCACGCAGCGCCTGCACGACTTCGTGGGCAAAGAAGGTGACGGCGCTGTCGGGTCGGCTGGTGTCGAAGAAGCGATTGCCGACCAAACCCTTGCCCGCTGCGAGCTCGGCCTCGGCCACGTCCCGCGTGGGCGCGCGGCCAGGTTTGTCCATGTCGCGGCCCCAGTAGTTGTGCTGGGGCGAAATGTAAATGTGGTGGATGTGGATGGGGTAGGTGTATGACATGGCGAGTGGACGATGGTTGATAGACGACGGACGACGGACGACCGTTCGTGAGTGGTTCATCTTATCTTCTCGAAATTCAGCATCGGAAGCACAAACCGCAGCAGACTGCCCACAAACCACCGTCGTCGGTCGTCTATCGTCCGTCATCAGCTTACCGCTCCCGCCGCGGGTCTTCAACCAGCTCGAGCTGGTTACTGTCCGGATCGTAGAAGAAGGCAATGCGCACCGTCTGGAAATCCGTCGGCGCGGACTTCATGCGCACGCCCTTGCCTTCCAGCTCGGCATAGATATCGTCGATGTCGTCCACGTGCAGCGCCAGGTGATCGAAGTAGCCGGCCAGCCGCACCTCCTCCGGCTTGGGATCGACGGGCCGGTCGATCAGCTCGATGGTCGTGCTGCCGACGTCGATAAAGATGATGCCCTTGTCGTCCCAGCGGCGCGTAACGGGTAGGCCGAGCGTCTCGGTGTAAAAGCGCTCCATCTCGGCAAAGTTGGGCGTAAAGAGGGCGACGTGGTGGGTGGCTTTGATGTTCATGGGGAGTCTCCTGATAGGGTAGGTTCAAAGTTAAAAATTGGTATTCAGAGATGAGGCGTGAAACTCGCGGTGGCGTAGTGCGTGAACTGGACCCTGACACGAAAGGTAATTTGCAAAGAACCAAGTTGGACATACTGGTTCACGCGCCACGCACCACGTCTCCCAACCAGCCAATCTCCAATGCCCAATCTCCAATAACTGATTTACCGCGACTAGTACATTGTCATTGAGGTTTTGAGGGGTTAGGGTAGAAGCGGTTGAAGGTCTGGCGAGCCAATTGGGGCGTGAACTGCCAGCGAATGGGGAGAGGGGCTCGATTGCGTGTTTCAACCCAAGCCAGGACTTCACGGCTCAATTCGACTTGACAGGCGATGCGCCGCTTTAGGCATTGCCTGGATAGAAGCGAGAGTTGAATTTCAGCCATGTTGAGCCAACTGGCCTTTTTGGGTGTGTAGTGCATCTGAATTTTCTGCATCAAGGCGAAGGCCTTCTCCGGTTCAAAGGCGTTGTAAAATGAAGTGTAGGTATGCGTGCTCAGGTTGTCCTGCACCAGTTGAATCTGGCCACCCGGCGGACAGTGTTGCTCGACGAAGGCGTCCATGAACTCGGCGTAGTCCTGTCCCGTGCGTCGGTCTCGTACCTGCACAAAGCAACGTCCGGTGAGAGGCTGCACGGCCAGGAGAACGGAGCAGACGCCATGGCGCTCGTACTCGTAGTTTTGTCGTTTCGGCTTGCCGGGTTCAACAGGCAAGGGGACGAGCGTATCGCCAATCAGTTGACAGGGACGCTCATCGAAACACCAGAGCGGGCGCAGCGGGTCAAAGGGACGGGCATAGATGGCCAGGAGATACTCCATTTGCGCCAGAAAGGTGGGCGTCAGCTTGCCCAGGCACCATTGGCGGACTAGGTGAGGCTTGACCGTGTTTTTTTCAGAATTTCGCCCACGGCGTTGTGGGAGATGTGCTCAACCAACTCGAGTTCCACCGCTTTGTCCGCTAGCAAGCGCAAGCTCCATTGGCTACGCCCTGCTGGCGGTTCTGAGCAGGCCAATGCGGTGATTTTGGCCCGTTGCTCGCCGCTGATGGTGCGGGCGCGACCGCTTCTTGGCTTTTCGCTAATCGCCGCTTCGAGCCCGTCTTGCACATAGCGACGCCGGATCCGGTCTATCGTCGACAGGCTCGTATCGAGCTTATCGGCTATCTCTTGGTCTGTCTTCTGCCCTTGATGATGATTTTCATCGGCCAACAGCAGTATCTTTATCCGATTCAGTTTGCGTACACTCATCACGCCGCCCAGCGTCAGCCGATTGAGGTAGCTACGTTCTTCGCCCGGCAACTTGACATTGTTTATGTGCTTTTTGCGTCCCATGGGAAACTCCTTCTTCTGCTCATTGCTTCGCGTTGGGACCTATTCTATCGCTTACCCTTATCTACTCATAATATCGATTACTGTGTACTAGCTGAGCGTAACCTCTTGCCCGCTCGCGGCGGAGCGCTGAATGGCGTCCACGATTTTCACCACAGTCAGCGACTCATGTGGGGTGATGATCACCGCGTCCGGGTCGCCGTTCAGGTGGCGGACAAAGTTTTCGATCAGCCGATTGTGCGAGTTGACGGGCGTGCTCGGCAGCTCGTTCTGCACGGTGATGCGCTCGCCGTTTACGATGGCGTAGAGATCGACGCCCTCTTTGTTGCTCACGTATGCACCGCCTTCGGTGCCGTAGAGTTCCGTGTAAAAGCCTTCCGGGAAGTGCTGCGCCCACGAGACCTGCAAAATCAGCGAGGCCCCGCTGTCGAAGCGGATAAAGGCCCACGCAAAATCGTCCACGTCGAAGCGGCTCTTCTCCGGCTCGTAGTGATCGGAGCCCCAGCCGCCCAGGCCGATGCCGCGCGGCCCCAGCTTGGAGAAGGTCGACCCGGTGACGGTGACGGGGTTGGGGTAGCCCATGAGGTAGAGCGCGCGATCCAGGGCGTGGATGCCGATGTCGAGCAGCGCGCCGCCGCCGGAGAGCTCTTTGTTGGTAAACCAGCTGCCGTAGCCGGGGATGCCCGCCCGCCGCTGGTAGACGGTGCGCGCGGCGTAGATGTCGCCAAAGAAGCCGCCGTCGACGTGTCGCTTGGCGATCTGCGTCGGCTCCATCCAGCGAAAGTGCGTACCGACGTTGAGGACGAGATTTTTGGCGGCGGCGGTGTCGAGCATTTCTTGGGCGTGGTCGACGGAGAGGGCCAGCGGCTTTTCACAAAGGAGATGCGAACCGGCCTCCAGCGCGTACATACCCATTTCGTGGTGAAATTTGTTGGGCGTGGCGATGACGGTAATGTCGGGCTGCACCTCGTCGATCATCTTCTGCCAGTCGCTGTAGACGCCCGGCACGCCAAACTCATCGGCCACGGCCTGGGCGCGCGCCTCGTTGAGATCGCAAACGGCCTCGACGCTCACGTTGTCGATGGCCTGAAAGGAGGGGACGTGCCCGCGGCTCACAATAAAGCCCGCGCCGATAATCGCGACGCGGTGGTGGGGTTGGGACATGAGAGGGGGGACTTTCTAGGTTTGAAGGGATTTTAAGTTTTTGGGCCGTGGTGCGTAGTGCGTAGTGCGTGAACTAGAACCTGACGCGAAAGGTAGTTTGCCAAGAATCAAGACAGACATACAAGTCCACGCAATACGTACCACGCACCACGCACCACTTCTCACGCCTCATCATCAAACAAAATCACGTGCACAAAGCGCGGCCCGTGCACCCCCAACGTCAATTTTCCCTCGATGTCGGCGGACTTGCTGGGACCGGTGATCATCGAGAGGTTGGCCGTGCCGCGCACGAGGTCGGCGAGCGAATCGCCGTCCACGCGATCGCGCTGGTTGGCGAGCCACGATTCGATGGTGGGGTAGAGTTGGCGAAAGGGAATCAGCGCAACGTGGCGCAGGGGGAGCAGCGAGGCCGAGCGGCTGCGCGGCCCGCGGCTCGCCATCATCATCGAGCCGGTGCTGGCAAAGGCGGCCTCGACGCCGGTGAGGCCGAGGCGGATGTGGCGCACCTCGTTGCGCGAGTCGAGCGCGTGCAGGTCGTCCGGGTGAACGAGGATCAAGTCGAGATCGTCCAGCACCCGGTCCAGATCGGCGATGGGGAGTTGGTCGGGCGCCCAGCCCAGCACGGTGCGCTCCTGCCCCGTGATCAACGGCGCGCCCTTGCGCTCCGCCGCCTCCTCGTCGATCCAGCTTTGCAGCCGCGCAATCAGCGCCAAACGCGCCTCCGCCGGCGTCTCGAGCACGTCATACGTACCGTGGAGCTTTTCGAGCTCCGCACCAAAACGCAGCGCCAGCTCCCACGCATTGCCCTCCGCGTGCGTCACCGTGATGCGCTCGTCACGCGTCAGCGGCGGCGGATCGGCGGGGGGGAAGCGGAGATCGGGGCGGGCGAGCGTGTGACGAAGGCTGCTTAGGATTTCATTTCGGGACATGAAGAAAGATTGATGATTAAAGATTGGGTAGCTCTGGCTATGCAGAATATACTAATTTACCGGCGTGTGCAAACGCATTGTTACAGATGTTGTTACGGATTAGGTGCAGCCCAGATTGGGAGTAAAGTGTCATTTCGAGCGGGTCAACCAAGCTGCTGAGCGGACGAAATCAGCCCAGCAAGAAATCTTTCGATGGCCAGCGAAATCCCTTGGCAAAGATGCGGAGCGATTCCGTCTGCTACAACCGGCCGGCAATGAATTGCCGGCCTACTTTGCAAAACGCGCTCAAGCGCGTTGACCGCATTTGGCTAGTGCGCTTATGGAACCGCAGGAAATAGTTGGCAATAGCGCCGAGGCGTGCGCACGCCCTCGTGCGCACGGCACGTGCCCCGAAACAAGCGGCGTTTGAGGGTTGATCCGGCACGGGGCGTGCCCACTCCTCTATTGCCCGATTATTTTCTGCGTCTTCATCAGCGCACTTCGCAAAACAGGTGGCGAATTCATTCGTCACCGATCAGCGCCTCCAAATGGGACAAATTGGGGGCGGGCTTGGCAAAGTTGACAAGAGTCCCCCCAGCGCAAATGGAACCTGCCCTACTTGACTTAGAGCACACTCTAACCGCTACACTCGCATTATGACAAAGATCCTTTCTATTCAACAGGCCGCCGAGCACTCCGGCTTGACGGCGCACACGCTGCGCTACTACGAGCGCATCGACCTCATCGGCCCCATCGGGCGCGACGACGCGGGGCGGCGGCTCTACACCGACGACGACCTCGGTTGGATCGAGCTGCTGCTGCGGCTGCGCGCCACGGGCATGTCGCTCCAAAAGATGAAGCAGTACGCCGATCTGCAAAAGGGCAGCGATCCGACGGGCGTGCAGCGCCGCAAAATCCTCGAAGCGCACGAGCAGTTGATGCTCGCCAAGCTGGCCGAGCTGAACGATTCGTTGAAGGTGGTTCGCTACAAAATCAATAACTACAAAAAAATCAAAGAGGAAGGACCTCAATGAAATACAATCGACTCGGCCACGCCGGCCTGCTCGTCTCCGACCTGTGCCTGGGCACGATGACCTTTGGCGACGACGACCGCGGCACGCCTCCCGCTGAGGCCGTGCGGCTTGTCCACCGCTTCCTGGACGCGGGCGGCAATCACCTGGACACGGCGAACGTCTACACGGGCGGGCGCTCGGAGGAGATCGTCGGCCAGGCGATTGGCGACCGACGCGATCAGGTGGTGCTGGCAACCAAAGTCCGCGTGCGCACGGGCGACGGCGTCAACGAGGAGGGGCTGTCGCGCCACCACATTTTGCAGGCCGTCGAGGCCAGCCTGCGCCGCCTCGACACCGACTACATCGACCTCTACTACATGCACACGTGGGACGTGCTGACGCCCGTCGAAGAGTCGCTGCGCGCGATGGACGATCTCGTGCGGTCGGGCAAGGTGCGCTACATCGGCATCTCGAATTTCAAGGCGTGGCAGCTGATGAAGACGCTGGCCGCCAGCGACGCCCGCGGCTGGGTACGCCCCGTGGCGGCACAGTACCAGTACAGCCTCGTCAAGCGCGACATCGAGTACGAGTTTAGCGATCTTTGCCAGAGCGAAGGCGTGGGGTTGACGCCGTGGGGGCCGCTGGGCGGCGGCTTCCTGAGCGGCAAGTACCGGCGGGGCGAGCGACCCAGCGACCCGGGGGAGGGCCGCATTGCCAATGCGGGGGCGGACGTGGAGGAAGCGTGGGCGCGGCGCGACACCGCGCGCAACTGGCGCATCGTCGACGCCGTGGGCCAAATCGCCGACGCGCGCGGCGCAACCCATCCACAAGTTGCGCTGGCTTGGCTACGTGCCCAGCCGGCCGTCGCCAGCGTGCTCCTGGGTGTGCGCACCCTGTCCCAGCTGGAGGACAATCTCGGCGCAGCGGAGATCGATCTGACGCGGGATGAACTATCGCGGCTCGACGAAGTCAGCGCGCTGCCGGAGCTCTACCCGTACCGCATGTACGAGCAGTATGCGCCGCGGATGAATTCGTAGGAAAGATTAAAGAATGAAGATTGGTAGGTTGCCAACCGGTTATAGATAGAGGATGTATTCGTCAGCGGGTATGGTGGGGTGCGGATGGAGAGTGAGCAAGTTGGTGTTGCCCAGCAGCGCCGGTGCAACGACCGATTTGCTCAACGCATTCAAGCGCGGCAGACGCTCGATCTCCGCCAGCAGCGAAGAAGCGCGCCCGGTCGACCTCGACCTCGTCTGGGCGCGCTTCTTCGCTGCTGGCGCGCAGTTGGAAGATAAAGTAGGCGCTGTTTTCGCCCGCCATGACTCGATTGCGCGCGGCGATTACGCCTTCGACTTCCGCCTCGACGCCCGTCTCCTCCATCACCTCGCGCCGCACCGCCGCGTCGATCGTCTCCCCCGCCCCGACAAAGCCGCCCGGAATCATCCACTCGCCGCGCCTGCGCCCCGTCGCCGCGCGCACGAGCAGCGCCTTGTCGCCACAGAGGACGACGCCGCCCACGCCAATGGAGTAGCCGCTGCGGTAGTTTACAAGTTCGGGAATTCCCATTGTCGAAAATTATACCCAAACAACCATGCCTTGAAAATCAAGCATCGACCAGGCTTTCAGAAAAACAGGCAGCGGCAAGTTCAACGGTTCTTCCAAAGTCGGGTCAAGACAGATAACGTAACTTTCTCCAACTTCAACCAGTACGACTGCGTGATGCCCCGATGAGCCATGCGGCAATTGAGCAGCAGGCAAAAAGATGATTACGGGCCAACTGTTTGCCAGTAGATTCTGCAACCGTTCCAAACTGGCATACTCAAACCACAATGCATTGTAGCCCATTTCCTCCAAACCATCTCTTGCATTTTGCGCCGACGTACCGAGGAACGAAATTGTGCTGAATTGTTCAGCCAGTTCCCGTTCCGTGTGATGCTTGCCTCGATAAGCAAGTATCATCCGCACACAAGCAGGCAGGCACGTCTGCGCGTGTTCTTTACGGAAATAGGGAACATTAAGCATTAGCGAACTGCTGCGAGCTGTTGTGCTGACTCTCGTATTTCTGCCACAATTTTCGACAAATCGTCTGTTAATTCTCCATTCAGGCGGAAATTCAAGTAACCAAGCGGTTCTTCAGCACCGTCGCCGCGTACAGCAACTTGCCAAATACCCGCCTCTGTCGGAAACGGCGGCACCGATAAAATTGCAGCGTCTCCAATATATCTCAATGCAATACGAAGCGCCCGCTTTTCGATTTCTGCACGGGACAACACTTGCGGCACAATGCGAATCATGTCGCTATCAAATTCCAGCGTCACATGAGCGCCCGGTTGTAAACCATACTGCTGCATGAGCGGCAGCGGAATTTGCAGGCCGTCGTCACCAACAACTTGATGCGCACGTTCCATAAAAATCATCCTTATCTCTAAAATTCACCGTGCTCAATCCGATCCGCCAACACGCGTAATGCCAGCGCCTCGGCAGCCGCGACCGCGCCCTCGCGCGTATCACCGTAAGTCAAAACGCCTGGCAAATCCACAATCTCCGCAGTCCAACCCCCATCATCTTCAAGCTCGATCTCAATCGTAAACGGCATCGTAACTTCTCCAATCTTTAATCTTCAGTCTTGCTTCTTCCCTCTCTCCCGCCACTGATCCCGGAAGCTCTTCTTCGCAAACGACGGAAAATCGCGGCTCTGCGTCCACCCATTCAAGGGCGGCGGCATAAAGTGAATGTTGCCGCCATTGAGCCCCGACAGCACGTTGCTGCCCAGGCTGGCCAGCTTGCCCGCGCTCTCGTAGGCGCGACGATTCTTCATCGTCTGCACAAAGCCCTTGATCGAGCCGCGCTCGAAGACGGGATCATCGCCCGCCTCGACGCTGTCGCTGCGCAGATCGAGCAGCAGACGCGGCAGGTCGATCTTGACGGGGCAGGCGTCGCGGCAGGCCCCACACAACGTGCTGGCGTGGGGCAGCTTCTCCGGCTCGGTGACGGGGTTGGGCATCAGCGGCGAAATCACCGCGCCAATGGGGCCGCTGTAGGTGCTGCCGTAGGCGTGGCCGCCAATCTCGCGGTAGACGGGGCAGACGTTGAGACAAGCGCCACAGCGGATGCACATCAGCGCTTCGCCGTAGCCTTTGGCCAGCATGTCGCTGCGCCCGTTGTCCATCAGGATCACGTGGAACTGCTCCGGCCCGTCGACATCGCCCGGGCGACGCGGCCCGCTCGTCATCGACATGTAGACGCTGCACTGCTGCCCCGTGGCGCTGCGGCAGAGATTTTGGTACTGCAAAAAGGCATCTTCCACCGTGGGCACGAGCTTCTCGATGCCCATCACCGCCACGTGAATCGGCGGCATCGAGGTCGTCATACGCCCGTTGCCCTCGTTGGTGACGATGCAAACCGTGCCCGTCTCCGCAATCGCAAAGTTGCAGCCGCTGATGCCCATTTCGGCGCTCAGGAATTCCTTGCGCAGCTCCGTGCGCGCCACGGCGCACATCACTTCGGGGTCGTAAGTTGGCGGCATGTCCAGCTCGCGCTGGAAAATTTCGCTGATGTCCTCCAGACGCTTGTGAATCACCGGTGCGACAATATGGCTCGGCGGCTCGTTGTCGAGCTGGATGATGTACTCGCCCAGGTCCGTCTCCACCACCTTGAGGCCAGCCTCCTCCAGCGCGTGGTTGAGATGAATCTCCTCCGTCGCCATCGATTTGGACTTGACCACCTTTTGCACGCCATTCTCGCGCGCAATCGAGTTGATAATGGCGCACGCCTCCGCGCCGTCGCTCGCCCAGTGGACGACGCCGCCATTTTCGGTGATGCGCTCTTCAAGCTGCTCCAGCAGGTCCGGCAGGTGGCGCAGCACGTACTCCTTCATCTGCCGCGTCTGCGTGCGCAATTCCTGGCCGGATACGGCAGCCAGCGAAGCGACGCGTGCATCGCTCATCTTCCCCGTCGAGCGGTCCAGCGCAACTTTGAGGTGCGCGTCGTTAAGCGAGCGCTGGACGCGCTTCTTGTAGGGGGCGTAGAGATCGACGGGTGGCGACTTGGGCGGGGCGGCGGGCGGGGCGGTTGGGGTAGCCATAAAGATTTTCCTTGGAAGAACGGAAGCGTTGCGTTATCTGTTAACCATTATGCTCGACTTTCTGCTTTTCATCAACTGCCGGATTGGTTACCAAAATTTCGGGTGTACTTCAGTTTCAGGGCAGCTTCGGACTGAAATGTACCCCAGAATTTTAGCCGAGTTGAATCATTCGAGCGAGCGTGATAGACTTGACTCAACCTCGAATAAAAACTCGCGGACAGCTTTGTCCGCGACACACGCCAAATTCCAAAGACAACTCGGACGCAGCACCTCGTAGGTTTCGAGTACACGTGCGACACAACCAGCAGCATTCCGCGTAATCCTTTGGCGCGGCCCAAAACAAACTTCGCGTACCGCTGCGTCTCAACTTCTCACCAAACCAACCGAATAGGAGCCACTCCTCACCCATGCCCACCACCAACGCCCACACCCTCGACTCCCAGCAGCTTGACCCGGCCCTCCTGCGCGGCCTCAAATTCCGCTGCATCGGCCCGCCGCGCGGCGGGCGCGTGCTCGCCGTCCACGGCCACCCCGTCGACGCGATGACCTTCTACTTCGGTGCGTGCGCCGGTGGTCTCTGGAAAACCACCGACGGCGGCACCTACTGGGAAAATATCTCCGACGGCGATCTGTGCAGCGCCGCCGTCGGTGCGCTCGCTGTCTCCCAATCCGATCCGAACGTGCTCTACGCGGGCATGGGCGAAGCGACCATCCGCATCGATGTAAGCTGGGGCGACGGCGTCTACAAGTCGACCGATGGCGGCCGCTCCTGGCGCAACGTCGGTCTCCAAGACACGCACCACATCGGCGAAATTCGTATCCACCCGACCAATCCGGATTTGGTCTACGTCGCCGCGCTGGGCCACGCCTTTGGGCCAAACGAAGAGCGCGGCATTTTCCGTACGAAGGACGGCGGTGAGAGCTGGGAAAAGGTACTCTTCGTCAGCGACAAAGCGGGCGCTGTCGATTTGGCCATGGACGCGACCAATCCACGCATCCTCTTCGCCAGCATCTACGAAACCTACCGCACCTTCTGGAATCTGAGCAGCGGCGGGCCGGACAGCGGCCTCTGGCGCTCCACCGACGGCGGCGACACGTGGGAGGATTTGTCCGCCAAGCCGGGCATGCCCAAAGGCCTAAAGGGCAAGATCGGCGTCACCATTTCGCCCGCCAATCCCAGCCGCGTCTGGGCCATTATCGAGGCCGAGGGCGACAAGGCGGGCCTTTATCGCTCGGACAACGGCGGCGACTCGTGGTCGCTCGTCTCCAACAACCGCGATCTGATTCACCGCCCCTGGTACTACTGCCACGTCTTTGCCGACCCCCGGGACGCCGACACGGTCTACGTGACCAATCTCAAAATGTGGAAATCGAGCGATGGTGGCCGCAACTTTGACGAAATCACCACGCCCCACGGCGACAACCACGACCTGTGGATCGACCCAACAAACCCACAGCGCATGATCGAAGGCAACGACGGCGGCGCGTGCGTGAGCTTTAACGGCGGGCAGACGTGGTCGAGCATCTACAACCAGATGACGGCCCAGTTCTACCACGTCACCACCGATCACAATTCCTTCCCCTACACCGTCTACGGCACGCAGCAGGACAACTCCAGCATCGCCGTGCCCAGCGCGACGGAGAAGGGCGCGATTCCATGGAGCGACTGCTACCCGGCGGGCACGGGCGAATCCGGCTACATCAAAGTCGATCCGCGGGATGATGACGTGGTCTACGTTGGCGCGGTTGGCTCGTCGCCGGGCGGCGGTGGCGCGCTCCAGCGCTACGACCACAGGACGAAGCAGATTCGGTTGGTCACCGTTTGGCCGGAGCAGTACACCGGCTGGGGCGCTGGCGATCTCAAATACCGCTTCGCCTGGACCTTCCCGATTGCCTTCTCGCCGCACGACCCCGGCGTGCTCTACACCACCGGCAACCACGTCTTCCGCTCGACCGATGAAGGCTCCTCCTGGCAGGCGATCTCGCCCGACCTCAGCCGCGCCGATCCCGAAACGCTCGGCCCCGCTGGCGGCCCCATCACGCTCGACACCAGCGGCGCGGAGCACTACGCCACCGTCTACGCCTTTGTCGAATCGCCCCACGAGGCGGGCGTGCTCTGGGCGGGGACGGACGACGGGCTGGTGCACATTTCGCGAGACGGCGGCGATTCGTGGGCGGAGATCACGCCGCCGGGATTGCCCGAGCGGGCGCTCGTTTCGATGATCGAGGCCTCGCCCCACGAGCCGGGCACGGCTTGGCTCGCCGCCACCCGCTACAAGCTCGACGACTACGCGCCCTATTTGTTTGTCACCCGCGACTACGGCGAAAGCTGGACGCGCCTCGACTTTCCAGCTGGGGAAATCACCCGCGCCGTGCGCGAAGACCCAACGCAGCCGGGCCTGCTCTTCGTCGGCACGGAAACGGGGATTTACGTTTCGCTCGACCACGGAAAAGAGTGGAATCGGCTGCAAAATCTCCAGCCAGCGGGTGACCTGCCGGTCGTGCCCGTCTACGATTTGGTGATTAAAGACGACGACCTCGTCATCGGCACGCACGGGCGTTCGTTCTGGGTGCTGGACGACACAACGCCGCTGCGCCAGATGGCGGCGGACCTGCAGGATCGCGATTCGGCCCAGGAGCGCGTCGGCCACTTCGCCCAGCTCTTTGCCCCGCGCCCCACCGTGCGCCGCTGGCTCGGCTGGAGCGTTGGCCTCTTCCGCGGGCCGGGCAAAAACTACTCGACCTCGCTCGGCGTCCCCGCCACCTACACCGAGGATAAAACGCCCGCTGGCGAGCAGCTGCGCCGGATGCTCGACGCCGGTGAAAATCCGCCGCAGGGCGTGATTGTCTACTACACGCTGCCGGAAAATTTTGACGCCGAGCCGGGGGGCGCGCTGTCGCTCACGATTTTTGACGGCGACGGCAGCGAAATCAAACGCTTCCGCCCCAAGCCAGCCGATGTCGACAAAGAGAGCAGCCCCGTCAACGGCGTGCCCAAAGCGGCCAAGCAGATGATCGACCCGACCGAGTCGTTCCTGCCCGCCGAGCCGGGGCTGAACCGCTTTGTTTGGAACATGCGCTATCCCAACGCCGAAAAGGTAACGGATGATATCATGGGGGACGCCGTCACGGGGCCGCTAGCCGCGCCGGGCACCTATCGCGCCGAGCTGTCGGTGGGCGACGAACAGTTCGAGCAACCGTTCGAGATTGTCGTCGACCCGCGCGTGGCGGCGCAGGATGGCGACGTCGACACGGCCATGCAGGCGCAGTTCGCGCTGTGGAAGCAGATCAACGACAAAGTCTCCGAGACGCACGCCGCCGTCAATCGGCTGCGCTCGCTGCGTACGCAGATTGACGCCTGGGCCGAGCGCATCGCCGCTACAAATGGCGACTTGGGCGACGCCCGCCGCGAGGAAATCCGTTCAAGTGCAGCAACCCTCCGCGAGAAGCTGGACGCCATCGAGGGCGAGCTGATCCAGACCGGCTCGCGCACGCCGGGGGATCGGCTGCGTCTGCAGAGCCGGCTCAACACCAAGCTGGCCGGGCTAATCTCCGTCGTCGCCAGCGCGGACGCGGCCCCGCCGCAGCAGGCCCGCGACGTCTACGCGTACCTATCATCGCAGATCGACGAGCAGCTTGCGCGGCTCGACGGGCTGGTCGGCGATGATGTGGCCGCGTTTAATGATCTAGTGCGCGAGGCGTCCGTGCCGCCGGTGGTAGCGTAGGGGCACGCCGGTGGATCACCTTTGCTCCGCTATGGGACGGCCTTGACCTAGCCAATGGGTTGGCGAATTCCGACCCGGACCGCATACCCGTCGTTGCCGCCTTGCGGAGCAAAGGTGACCTACAGCACTTCACCTCCCAGCACTTCACCTCCCAGCACTTCACCTCCCAGCACTTCACGCAATTTGCATCGCGTCCATTACCAACCAGCAAAAAACAGAATCTTTCCATGCCAACCATTGCACACGAAACCCTGCGCACGCTGGGCCAATCCCTCTTCGAGGCCGCGGGCGTCCCCGTCGACCAAGCGAAAATCGCCGCGGATCACCTCGTCGAGTCCAACCTGATGGGCCACGATTCGCACGGCATTATGCGGCTGCCGGGCTATGTAAAGGAGCTGCGGTCGGGCAACATTCTGCCGGTGGGCAGCTACCAGGTAGTGCGCGAGACGCCCGCTTCGCTGGTGCTGAATGCCGAGAAAAACTTTGGCATCGTGCTCACCTATCAGGCGATGCAGATGGCGATAGAGCGGGCGCAGCAGCACACCTTTGGCGCGGTGGCCGTCCATCGCTCCAGCCACATTGGGCGGCTGGGTGCCTACCCGCCGCTGGCCGCGCAGCGCGACTGCATCGGCGTGGTGATGCTCAACGGCGGCGCGCGCTTTACGGCTCCCTTTGGCGGCACGGGTCGCCGCCTGCCGCCCAACCCCATTGCCATCAGCGTGCCCACGCCGGACGGCCCGCCGCTCATGCTGGATATGACGACGAGCATGGCCGCCGGCGGCAAGGTCGACGTGCTGGGCTCGCAGAATCGCCAGGTGCCCGAGGGCTGGCTGGTCGACATCGAGGGCAAGAGCGTGCTCGACCCGCTGGCCTTTCGCAACGGCGACGCGGCCATGCTGCCGATGGGCGGCCCGGTCGGCTACAAGGGCTACGGCCTGGCCGTGATGATCGACGCGATTGCGGGCGGGCTGTCGTGGGCGGGGTGCAGCGCCGAAGAGCCGACGCGGGGCGGCAGCGGCTACCTGGCGCTGGCGATCAAAATCGAGAGCTTTATCGACATCGACGAGTACAAGCAGGAGATCGGGCGGCTGATCGACTGGGTGCGCTCGTCGCCGACGCAGCCGGGGGTGGAGCGCATCTACCTGCCCGGCGAAATCGAGGCGGAGAGGCGCGCCGAACGCGAGGCCAACGGCATCCCCCTGCCGGAGTCGACCTGGCAGGAGCTGGTGCAGATGGCTGACGAACTCAACGTTTCAGTTCCAACAGCCCAAATTTAGCGGGCGGCAGTTAAATAAGTTGAGCAAGGGATAAAGGCAAGCAGCGGAGCTGGCGTTCACGGAACGACGCAGCTTCACCCCCTCCCAGCCTCGCCCATCCTGGGGGAGGGGCCGATGCCTCGTCCGTCCAGTCGCGGCTCCCTCGTCAAATTGGGGAGGGGTGGGGTAAAACGACGCGTTCCTGCTCAAGTTAATCAATTGTTGTTCCTTGGTGGGCGGATGCAGCAGGTTGAAGCAGATTTGACCTACCGATACTTCTGAAATCCGTCGTCATCCGCTCGATCCGCTGCATCCGCTAGAAATTCTTCCAGGAGGTCCAACCGTGACAGCCACATATACCATCACCAAACGCTTCCGCACGCTCTACGGCGTGCCCAACGGGCTACAGGTTGCAGCGGGGGAATCGGGCAACGAAGGGCTGTGGGTGGTCGATCAGTTTACGGATCGCGTGGCGCTGGTCGACATCGCCGAGCCGTCAATGTACGGCACGACGCTGCTCCGGCGTGAAATCGCCACCGAAGCCTCCAACACCAGCGGCCTCACCTGGGGCGACGGCGCGCTCTGGCTGGCGGCCAACGGCTCGGCGGCCATCTGGCGACCGGCGCGCAACACCGACGCGGCACAGGGCGAAATCCTCAAAGTCGATCCCGCTACGGGGAAGACGCTGGCCCGCCACCCGCTGCCCGGCGGCGGCGGCACCCACGGCCTCGATTTCGACCCGGTCGACGGCGGCAGCCTCTGGCTCACGACGCTCAAAGCGCAGACGCTGACGCGCGTGCGCATTGCCGATTGGAGCGTGCAGCAGACGATGGCGCTGCCCTACGGACGGGCCCACGGCGTAGTGCGCGTGGCCGACGGCGTCTGGGTCGTCCACACGGCGGATCGCGTGATCGTGAAGCTGGACGTGGAGAGTGGAAACGAGTTGGCGCGTATCGACGTGCCGTTGCCGCAGCCGGAGCCGCACGGTCTCGCGCGCTACGGCGATAACCTGCTCTACTGCGACGCCACCAGCGGCTGGATCGTGGAGATCGCGCTGGGCTGATGTGTCTCGACCGCAGTTGCCCGGCGCGCCGGGCAACTGCGGTTGAACGGGGAAACAACCCCGCAACAAAGACGAGCGACGCCTCTTGAGAGGTGTCGCTCGTCTTTGTCATGTAACGTTTGATCACTTACCGATAAGCGATCACGGCCCCAGGCTAAAGACCTGATCCACGGCCAGCGAAGCGCCCTCCACGCCCGGTACGGTCAGCGATTCGCCTGCGGTGTAGCGCTGTCGCGAGGTGTAGCCTTCGGACGAGGGATCGCGGTACACGTCAATATACCCGTGTTCGACGCTAATCACCCAAGTTTCCAGTACGCCGGTCGTGCCGTAGAGCGGCACTTTGACCTCTTGGTCGTAAGTCAGCGATGAGTCCGATATTTCAATCAAAAGCACAATATCTTCTGGCGTGGCCATGCTCTCTACGTAAAAATCATCACGCCATTTTAGCAAGGCGAGATCGGGTTCCAGCTGCAGGTTGGGGCTGAGTTGAACCGGATTTTGAATGCTAATAATCAATCCTGTTTCGATAGAACGGGCAAGCAGATGATTCGTTCTGTTGGTATAGGCAATGTGCTTTCGTCCCGGCGGGCTCATTTCGACCAACCTTCCGTTGATTAGCTCGATGCGGTCGTCTTCATCCAGCACGCCCGTCTCCACCATACGCTCGACATCCTTGGTGGTAAGCGAATGGTAGCGGATGCGCGAATTCGGTGTATGCGCGATGGTGTTGAGCGACTGCTCCAGCAGACTGGTCATGGCGAATTCCTTTCTTCTTGAGCGTGACCGTATCATAAGCGGAAAGTTTGTGCCGCGCAAGACAAATTTTGCTAAAGTGTTAGCAAGCAAGAAACAAGTCAAAGAAGTCGGCACATAGTGTGCCGACTTCTTAACTATGATCTCTGGCGAAAACGAGAGAAATAGTAGGTGTGGTTTGCAACCGCACCATCGTGACCCATCCCTTCGCTGTGTCGAAGCGAAAAGGTAGGTCACGATTGCGCAGCTAAAAGCAGCGCTTACGAGTGCCCTCTGCACTCTCTGCGCCCTCCGCGTAAAATCTTCTTTAAATCCGAATCGTCCCGCCGTCGAAGAGCGGCACGGTCATGCTGAAGTTTTCGCTGTAGGTCAGCCGCTGCTCCTCCAGCACGCCGAGCGCGATCTGCTCGCCCAGCCGCAGCGATTCGATGTAGTCCGTGTAGTAGTGGACGCCCGCCCAGTCGCGGCCAATGGCAATGTTGGCGGCCAGCTTGTTGAGCTCGCCCTCGACCGTCAATGTCGGCGCGCCCGTCACTTCGACGAGCGAGCCGCCGTCCTCCGCCGCTTCCCAGACGCCGCCGAGCGCGTCCGAGAGCGGGTAGCCGTGGTCGAAGAAGGCCTTGAGAATGGTGACGCAGGCCCCGGCGACGGTGGCGTGGCCCGCGCCGTAGGAGGGATGCATGGGCGAGCCTTCGGGGAAGGCCATCGGCAGCAGGCAGGATGGCTGATCCGCGCTGGCATCGTGGTGGCGATCGGCCTCCAGATTTTGCACGGCGTTGTGCGCGGCGACGGCGTCGAGCAGCGAATTGCCGCCGTAGGTCGCGCCGTCCAGCGCATCGAAGAGCGGCTGAACCGGGGCGAGGCGCGGATCGACGTGCGTCTTGTTCTTGTACAGATTGATCAGGCCGCCAATCGCTTCGGGGCGGGCGCGGCGATGCACGTTGAATTTCTGGTAG
Organism: Caldilineaceae bacterium; assembly: GCA_965213535.1. Taxonomy (GTDB): domain Bacteria; phylum Chloroflexota; class Anaerolineae; order Caldilineales; family Caldilineaceae; genus JBCCFC01. Next base: position 784,922 of record OZ243888.1, on the reverse strand, counting down.
CGCACGGCCTTGAGCGCTCGCGTCGCCACTTCGGTCACGAGCGAGAGAATGTGCGGGCCGCCAAATTGGGCAAAGCCCTGCTGCTTGTCCAGGTGGTCGGACGTGCCAAAGGGAACGCCGGGATCGAAGGGCGCGCCCGTGGCCAGCAGCATGAGGCAGGCGTTGAGGTAAGCCTCGTAGAGCGCATCGTAGTGAACGTAAGTTGCGAGATCACGCGGCGTCGCCATGAAGCGGTAGCCCGATCCCTGGGCGCTGTTGGGCACGTAGCTCTCTTGGCCGCGCAAATCCGCGCCGTTCTGCACGTCGAGCCACTGCTCAAAGGTCGTCATGTAATCCTTGCCCGGCGTGGCGACGCGCACGCGCTGGTCGATGCGGATCGCCCCGTAGCTGACGTAGCCATCCGTCGCCGCTTGGGCGCTGTCGCTGCCGTTGACGCCGCGGTTGCCCAGCAGCAGGAACTGCGACAGGTGCGGCCCGACACCGTCGCCCGGCGCGAGGCCGCGGAAGAGCGTCTGCCGCGTGAGCTGCCCACGCTGGCGCAGCCGCTCCGCCGCGTTCAGGTGCGTTGGCTCATCGCTAAACCAATCTAGCCCGTTGAGCGCTTTGAGCGCGGCGACAACTTTGAAATCGTCGGCGTGCTGGGGCGCATCGTCGCGGAACTGCGAGAAGGGCACGTCGCGCAGCAGCGCCATCAGGTAGACTTCAGCCATTTCGCCAATTAGCTCGTCGCTGTCCAGCCGCGGGGCGGGCGGCATGGTGTTGGCTTGCGCATCCGGACCCTGGAGGTCGAAGGTGTGGCCGGCGCCGCTGCTCTCCCAGCCGCGCACTTTGGCGTTGGCGTTGGTGGCCAGCTTGGAGCGCCACTGGGGGCTGTTGCCGATGGTGTCGGGCGGGCCGAGGGGCGTGCGCTCGAAGTCGCGCACGTCGCCGGACTGGATGCCGAGCACGAAGAGCTCGTAGTGGTCCGGGTCAAAGAGGAAGCCGTGTTCGTCGTGGGACAGCCCCTTGGTAAAGGTGGCGAGGAAGGTGGGCTTGCCCTTGCCCACCCCGCCGTGGCGGTAGCGGTACTCTTCGCCGTTGCTGGTGTGCTTGGCATAGGGCCGCGCGTGGGCGAGATCGGCGGCTAGGTGGCGAACGTTGCGGGCTTGATACTGGCGGGTAGTCATGGTGGCGTCTCCTGGGATTTGGGTAAAAGAGCAATTTTGGAAGCGAACTTCTACCTGTATATTGCCAGAAGATGAAGTTTGTGACAGTGAAGTGGGATAACTGTTCGGTGTGCGATGCTTCACATCAAGTAATTTTTAACCAACAGCGCGCGTGGAGTGGTTGATAGCTACGTCGATATTTACATTTCCCGTTGATCCGTTCGCGTTAGAGAATGCTCGCTCCTCGATTTTAGTTAGCGTCCCCGGCACGCGACGCGTGCTGGGGACGCGAGTTATCGGTTCAAATTCACGCCATCTGCTCCACCGGCTCGACCTCGCCACCTTGCACCTCATCCCGCTTGGGCGCGGGGGCGAAGTAGGCGATGGCGATGATCAGCAGGCCGACGCCGATAAACGAGATGATGCGGGCGACGGTGTCGGCGTTGGCGAGATCGACGATGAAGAGCTTGAGCACGGTGGTGCCGAGCAGCAGCGCGCCCGCCGTCCACAGCGCACGGGCGAAGGTCAGGCGCAGGGCGCGGCGGTTGGCCCAGAACATGAGCAGCAGGGCGAGGGCGCTCCAGGCGAGGGCAAAGAGCGTTTGCAGCAGCGCTGAATTATAGAGGCCATCCAGCGTGAACGATGCACCGGTTGTCTGGTGGACGCCGCGCGCCAGCAGCGCGTTGAAGGCGAAGAAGCCCGCGGCAAAGAGCAGCCAGCCCAGCACGCGACGTGCCCTGCCCGGCTGCACCACGCGCGCGAGCCAGAACGTTAGCGCGCCAAAGGCCGCAATCTGCGCCAGGTCGAGCGGGTTGAGCAGCGGCAGGTAGGAGATTGGCGCGCTGTCGCCCGCACTGGCGACGTTGGCGACGGTCGCCGCGGCGAGGAGCCAGAGGGCCAAGCCGCCAGCGCCGAGTGCTCGGTAGCTGCTGCGGTGAAACGACAGGGGCCACCCAAGGCGCTGCCCAGCGGTCAACAAAATCACCAAAAGCAGCGACGGCACGAGCAGCAGGGCAGCGTAGAACCAGCCGCTGCTTTGGGCCAAGAGGCGCACCCAATCGCCCGCCAATTCTTGTGTTAGCCAAACAGCTTCCCACGAGAACAGGCCAGTGATCAGCCAGAGCGTGCCCGCGTGCTGCAAGGTTGTCCAGCCGCTTTGCAGCCGGGTGGGGACGGCGAAGGAGCGGTCGCGTTGCCACAAAAGCCAGAGGTGGGCGGCAATGGCGAGCGGCCAGGCGTACCAGCCGCCGCCAGCCAGCGGCTGTGCGACATCGACCGTTTGCCAGAGCGCGAGCAGCGGCAGGACGGGCAGCAGAAGTTGAAGCGGCGCGCGCACGGCGGCCCAGCGCGTGCGTCGCCCCAGCCACTCGCCGAGCACGCCGGAGAGCGCGAGAAAGACGATGGCGCTGGTGGCCCCGCAGCTGGACAGCGGCGCAGCCGCGATTTGCCACAACCCCACGCTAAACCACCAAAGCAAGCCCCACACCGACCAGAGTTCGCCCGGCGTTGCAACCTGCTTTGTGCCAGCTTCTGCCCGCGGCTGGCGGCTGAGCATGTAGCCCGACGCCAGCGCGGCCAGCGCAATCAGTGCGCCGCCGACAAAGAGGTCGTTGACCAGCGGCGGCGCGTCGCTCAGCGAGCCGTTCAGCAGCGCTTGGGTGAAGAAGGCGGCCGCGCCCGTCTGCACCAGGATGCCCCACGCCTGCATCCAGCCGCTTGATCGCCGCACGCTCAACCCTAGATAAAATGCGCCCTGCACGGCCCAAACTGCGGCGGTGAGTTGCGCGTCAAAGGCAAAGGGGACGGCCAGCGCGAGAAAGAGCGTGCCCAGAAAAAGGAAGCATTCGCCCGCCAAGCGCGCCCGCGTGCCGCGCAGCAGCGCGAAGACGGCGATGTAGATCAGGCCAACAGCCAGTGCCGTCGCCGCCATCGGGTCGATGGGGCAACCCGCCAGCAGCCAGTTGCCGCGCGATGCAGTCAGCAGGAATTGCAGCGAGACGGCGGCGAGGGCGTTGCCAAAGATCAGCGTCAAATCGACGGCGCGTGCGGGGTTGCCCTCTGCGGCGCGGCCCGTTTGTACACTTCGATGGGCGTAGAGCACGGCGATGGCGAGGTAAAAGGCAAAGAAGAGCCAGAGAAAGCCCTCGACCGAGGCGAACATGGAGGGCTCGTAGCGCGTTAGCCCCCACCAGGTTGACAGCGCCGCGGTGAAGAGAAAGCCGACGAGGTTGAGGCTGCGCCACGCCTTGAACCAGGCAATTGCCAGAATCGCCGCGTTGACGACGGCGAAGTAGCTAAATAGGGCCACGTGGCTGCCGCCGCCGCTGGGCGCGAGAATGGGCGCGAGAAAAGCGCCGACAATCGCCAGCACGGCCAAGGTGCGCGCGTTGTTGAGCACGGCCAGCGCGGCCAGCGCCGACCCCAATATCACAAAAGTACCAAAAGCCAGCGGCGCACCGATGAGGCCGTAGAGGGCGAATGCGCCAAAGGTGGTGAGGTAGATGATGCCGATGCCGCCCCCTTGCAGCGCCAGCCCAAATTCGCGCTGCCGACCGCGCACGGCCCAGCCGACGGCGGCCAGCGCCACGCCCAGACAGGCGGCGCTGATCAGCCGCGCCTCGAGCGGGAACCAGCCCTGGACGACGGCGTACTGCACGAGAAAGCCAACGCCGAAGAAGAGCACGATCACGCCGATTTGCACCATGATGTGCATGTGGGTGAACCAGCTCAGCAGCGGGCCGAGCGCGCTGGCTCTTGGTGCGGGTCGGGTCGATGCCGGTGCGAACGCGGTGGGTATAAGGGTAACAACGGGCGCAGCGCGAGTTGGCTTGGTCCCGTGTTTGATGGGGCGATCAACGGGGCGATCAACGGGGCGATCAACGGGGCGATTAACGGGGCGATCAACGGGGCGCGGCGTGGGCAACGGTTGGGCTGCCGCAGGTGGAGCCGCTGCCGTTTGCCGATCGACCGGCAGCTGAGCGACGGCTGGCCGAGCGACGGTTGGCTTAGCTACCGGCGCGGCGTCGATGGCGGGCGGGCGCGGGTCGCGGACGATTTGCTCCAGCGTTTGGATCCGCTCGCGCAGCTTGTGCACGCCACTGCGGGCGTTGAGAAAAAGAATGGTCAAGAGCACGGCGAGGCCGAGCGTGGATAAACAGTTGAGGGCTGCTAAAATTTCCATGGGGCTTCCCTTCTTTGCAAGAATTGTCTGGGCAAGCAGCGGCGCAGCGCGCTGCGCGGCATGCGTATCAAGATGAACGAAAGCAGCGAAGTTGGTCGGGCAGATGGCGCTTTGGCCCCTCCCCGTGATGGGAAGGGAGCCGATCCTTTGTCTGCCCAGTCGCCGCTCCTCCCATTCTTCGGCGGGCTCAAGAACCAAGCGAGGCCGGGAGGGGTGTTGGTCGATTTGACTACCAAGGAAAATTGATTTCCCATCTACCTCCTCCGCACCAGCAGTGGCTGGGCGCACCCAGCCACTGCTGGTGCGGAGGAGGGTTTAGCTCACGTCTACTGCTTCTCCAGCGCAGCGCCCGCAACAGCGAGCGAGCCATCGGCCTGCACGGCAATTGCCTGATGGCTTGCTAGGCCATCGCTTAGGGCGACGAGGCCGTCCTCGCCAAAGGTGGCATCGGGCGCGCCGTCCAGGGTGTAGCGGGCGACGTTGGGGCAGTGATTCACCATACCGGGTGCGCCGCCGCCAAGCAGCCAAAGATGCTTGTCCCGCATGACCATATCACTGCCAAAGAGCATGTCGCGTGCGCGGATGACGCCTCCTTCACCAAACGTTCCCGCCAACGACCCGTCCGAACGGTAGCGCGCCAGCTGACCGACGCCCGCGGCCAGCAGCGTACCGTCCTCCAGCACGTGCAGCGAGTGAATAGACGTGCCGCGCGTTGTCGCGAAGTCGGCGCTGGCGTCGAAGGTCGAATTGAGCGTACCGTCGTTTTGAAGGCGCAGCAGTTGCCAAACGAATGGCTCGTCTTGCAGCGGGAAATTGGGGCCGAAGCGCGGTCGCTGGTAGCCGCCGATCCAGGCGCCTGCGTCGTCCACCGCGAGCGCGAGCGCAACGTCATCGTAGTGATTGTTGCGAACGACCGTGCCGCCGTTGCCAAAGCCCGTGTCGAGCGCGCCGTCGGGCGTAAAGCGCGCCAGCAGCAGCTGCGAGGGCGTGCCGCTGATGCCGTTCGCGCTGTATTCGCCCGCCACGAGAAAGTGACCATCCGGCTGCATGGCCAGCGCGTGGGCCAGCGCCTGCCCGTCTGGGTTGCTCTCGACTTGGACAACGGCCAAGCCGCCATCGCCAAACGAGTCGTCCAGCTGACCGTCGGCGGTGTAGCGCGCCAGAGCAAGCTGATACGGCGCAAAGCCGGACGGCTCGGCCAGCAAGTCATACGCCCCACGTTCGGCGGCTACCAAAATTTTGCCGTCGGGCAATACGAGCGCATTGGCGGTTTGCGTGGGCGTGGGATTGGGCGCGGCAATGGCCTCCGCTTCCGCCTCGCTCAGCAGCGGCGTGACGGTGCGCCCGGCTTCGCCAAAGGTTTCATCCAGCGCACCATCAATGGTGAGGCGCGCCAACGCCAAGCTGGAATCGCTGTAGCCGACCAGCACGGTCTTGCCGTCACTCTGCGTCAGCACAGCCGACGCGGCTTCTCGCGTGGAGCCAAAGTCCACGACAGTTGTGCCGTTGAGGCCAAACGACTGATCGAGCAAGCCATCAGCGGTGTACCGCGCGAGGGCGAAGTCGGTGTTGTTTTCACTGGGGGCGAAATTCTCAACGGAATCGGCGCACAGCTGATCCACCGCGGCGTCGCTGGGGAAGCCCGGTGTGGGGACGGCAGAAGTCGATGGCGAGACGCGCGTGCATCCAGTTAACATGATCAACAGTGCCAGTAGCGCAGTCAACCAGAGGCGGGGGCTTGGTAAAGCGCGCCGGGGTAGCCGCTGGGATGAGCGAGCGGATGGGGATCGAGACTGATTCAACATAATTTTCTCCAATCAAGTTTTTCGGGTTTACATTTATGTGACAGCGGGCGAGTTTGTCGCTCGGTGCCGCATCAGCGTAACGCAAAAACCGCCGGCAAATTGACCGGCGGTTGACCAGATGTTGACCAGGCGCTATGTGGTTGACCAGGGGTGGAAGGAAATTTTAGGGGTGGTGGCCGCCCGAGTGGAAGGCCAGCGAGTGGGGACGTTCGAGGCCGTGGGCCTCCATTAGCGCGCTGTCGCTCATGATCGCTTGCGTGGGGCCGCTGGCGATGATCCGGCCCTCATCGAGCAGAATCACTTCGGTGCAGACTTCAAGCACGAGCTCCAAATCGTGGGAGGCGACGATCAGCGTCTCGGTCGATTCCTGCATAAACTGGATTAAGCGACGGCGGCTGCGAATATCGAGGTTGGCGCTGGGTTCGTCGTAGATAATCAGCCGCGGCTCCATGGCCTGTACGCCCGCAATGGCGACCATGCGCTTTTGCCCGCCGGAGAGGTGGTGCGGGGCGCGCTCACTAAGCTCGGCCAAGCCGGTGTTTGCCAGCACGCGATCCACGCGTTCGTTGACTTCGTCTGCGGGCAGGCCCATATTGAGCGGGCCAAAGGCCACGTCGTCACGCACCGAGGGGGAGAAGAGCTGATCGCTGGGGTATTGAAAAACAAGACCAACGTCGGGGTGAAATTGACCGGGCTGGATGGGCTTGCCAAAAAGATGAACGCTGCCCTGGGTGGGCGTGAGCACGCCGCAGATGGTGAGAAAGAGCGTCGTCTTGCCCGCACCGTTGGGGCCGACGAGGCCCAGGCGCGCGCCGGGCTCGACGTGCAGATCGATGCCCTGAAGGACGTCAATCGGGCCGCTGCCGGGATCACTTGGATAGGCGAATTGGAGGTTGCGGAGGTCGAGGGCGGGGGTTGTCATGGTGGAGTAGGGGTGGAGTTAAAATAGGGAGTAGTGAGCCTCCCCCAGTTTGGGGGAGGAGCCATTTTGTCCTCGACGAAGCGACAGCTCCCTCCCCAAGTTGAGGAGGGGTGAGGTTTTGACTTGTCTACCACATAAAATCCCAAAGAGCTGGCAAAGGGCGTTTTGCCCAGCGTTAAGCGCCGACGCGGCCCAGCCACCATTGCCCAGCAACAAACGCCAGCGCGACGACAACGCAAAGCACACTCAGCGCGACATCGCGGCGGGTCGTGTGAAATTCGTTGAGCACGGCAGCGTTTGCACCGTAGCCGCGCAGGATCATTGCATTGTAAACCTGCTCGGCCTGCTCGTAGCTGCGCACGAGCAGGCTGCCTATCAGCGAGGCGAGCGTGCTCAGATTGCGGCGATTGAGCTTGTCGCCGCGAAAGCCGCGCAGGCGAACGGCGGTGCGCATGGTGCTGAACATCTCCGCCATCTCGAAGAGGTAGCGATAGGTCAGCAGCACCATGTCGGCCAGAATATCCGGCAGGCCGAGCGAGCGCAGCGCCTTGATCGAGCGCAGGAAGGGAGCCGTGCCAAAGAGCACCAGCGTCAGCGTGATGATGCAGACGAAGCGAGCAGCAATTGCCAGCGCATCCGCCAGCCCTTCCTGGCGCAGCGTCAACGGCCCCAGACGGGCAAGCACCGTTTCGCCAGCAATAAAGGGCAGCAAAATCACGAGGAAAGCGATGAAGAGGCCGGGCAGCCGCAGCCGCGTGAGCAGGTAACTCAGCGGCAGCCGCGACAGCGCGAAGAGCATGGCCGTGACCAGGAACATGGCGGGCAGCAGACGCACGTCGCGCACGGCGGCAAAGGCGAAGATGAGCACGAGCAAGCCAACGAGCTTGGCGCGCACATCCCAGCGGTGGAGGGGCGAATCAAGCGTCGCGTAGGCGTCAAGCCCGAGCTGCCTCATTGGGCTCCCCCACTGCTGCGGATGTTGAGGTTGCCGGTGATGTTGTCGCTGCGGTTTGCACGGGGGTGGGTTGGCGCGCCGCCGTGCCCATACCCTGCAGCAGCGCCGGCTTGACGCGCAACAGGTAGACGACGAGCATGGCCGTGAGCGCCGCCTCGATCAGCAGCACGGGCAGGTGTGAGAACGAGGTGATGGCGATCATCGTCTGCTCGGTGGCCGCGTCGATGTTGGTGGAGATGGTGGTAACGAGCAGCGTGTAGAAAATCAGCACGCTGAACGCCGTGGCCGCGGCGCTGCCGAGCGCACCAAACGTGGCGGCAAGACGCGCGCTGTCTGCTGCGCCAAAGCGGGTGCGCGCCCGGAAAATGCCAAAGGCAAGCAGCGCCGGAATCCCCATCATCGCGGCGTTGACGCCCAGCGTCGTCAGCCCGCCGTGACCAAACATGACGGCCTGGAAGACCAGGCCAATTAGAATGGCGGGGAAGGCAAACCAGCCGAGCAGCACGCCCAGCAGCCCGTTGAGCACGAGGTGCACGCTCGTGGGCGGCACGGGAATGTGAATCCACGAGGCAACAAAAAAGGCCGCGGTCAACAGAGACGCCTTGGGAATTTCGGCGCGGTGGTCGGGCTGCTGACGAATTTTGCGCAGCGAATACCACGTGGTGGCACCCGTCACGGCGTAACCACCGGCGGCCACGGCGACGGGTAAGATGCCATCGGCAATGTGCATGGGAGTTCTCCAGTTAGCAAATGTGACCGTCACCGCCCAACGCAGCGCGGTTGACCCAGCGTCGTGCGGGCGGTGATTGTCATATTTCTCCGTGAGTCGGTCGAGTAAATAATGGGCGGCAGTTGTGCCGACGGCGGACGGTGACCGTTACGGCCCGAGCGTTGTTGGGTGTGCCGTCTCACCTTGGGCCGTGACGGCCACGGTCGACTCACCCGGCTGTCGCTCGCGGCGGAAGTAGAGCGCCGTGCCAATAAAACCCCAGACAATCGCCGCGCTCATCAACACAATCTGCGGCGTGGTGAAGCCGCTGCTGCTGACCACTTCGGTCGCTGCGCCATCTTCCAGCGTTAGATAGACCCAGTCGCCGTGACCGGCGGTGCGTACATTCACATCCCAGCGCCCGGCCAGCGCGGCATCGGGGACAAAGGCAAAGTAGCCTTCCTCATCCGCTTCGCCGCGCAGCCAGGGCGTCTCCGGATCGTCCGGCGCGTAGACGAGCACTTGGGCATTGGCCATGGGCGTGCCGTCGTCGAAGCGGGCGTAGATTTGCACGCCGGTCGTCGTACCGGAGTCGATTTCGGTGCCGTGGGCCAGCGCTGCCTGCGGCGTCGAAAGCAGCGCGCTCAACACAATCAGACTCGCAAAGCATAGGCACCTGTGAATTGGCCCCAGGCGATTCTCTTTGCGTCTTTGCGCCTTTGCGTCAAACATGGCTGACGTATCCGGAATCATCGTTTACTCCGAGTGGCCCGTATAGCCACCTTCGGCCTCGTAGCAGTGACCCTCGCCCACGTGGCCGAGCGTGGCCAACGTCTCCCGCAGCGTGGCAAAATCTTCGGCGCTCAGCTGCGCTTCCAGATCGCTCATCGTGGCAACAAGCTCGCCATCCGTTGCCAGCGCGGCCAGCGGAGCGAAGCCCAGCGCGCCGGTGTTGAGGCTATCGTCCATTGGCGTATCGGCATCGCCGAAAATGTGGTCAAAGTGGAACGTGGCCTCCGCGGTAGCGGTCTCGCCGGGCTGAAGAATGCCCAAGCGCTCGTCGCCCACGTATTCGCCGCAGGTGTAGGTGTAATCCTTCTCGACGCTCAACACAAAATCGACCATTTCCCCATCCTGCTGCGCCGTGCCGTCGAGAACGAGCGCATAGCCCTCTTCGTTCGGAACCATCTCCAGGCTGAGCGCATTGTACTGCCCGGCGGGGGCATCTTCCACCGCGCCAATCAAGATCGGCGCAGCATCGGCTTCCCCTTCAGCCAGGTCCAACGTCAGCGGCCCCTCCACGCTGACCTGCGTGCCCTCGGGCGCGTCGGCGCTCTGAGCGTCGTAAGGCGGGTCGGTTTGGTAAGCGGCAACGTTGGCAAGCGTCACGAAGACGTTGTCAAAATGATGGCCCAGCCATCCTTGCTGACAAAGCCCTGGCGTACAAAATCTTCGCCGTTGGCAACGATCTCCAGCGTCCCCGTGCCCTCTGACTCAGCAACCGCTTCGGCTTCCGGTGCGGCAGACTCTTGAGCAGGCGCAGCTTCGCAAGCAGCCAGCAGCAGCGATGATATAAAGGCGGCGATTAACAGTGAAAAGCGCAATGGATTCTCCTTTTTTTACTTTTTTACAAAGTCCGTTTAACTGCATTTAATTACAGCTGCAAATGTTTGCATCTGTAGAGCAGTATGGCACGACTTCGCTTGAGGGTAAAGTGAATCGCCCTACAAATGCGCACTTTTGTTCCATTTCTCGATTTGACTCAAAAGAGAGCGTGATCACGGCTGGCAATCCTGGCAGCGACCAAAGACGACGAGGTGATCAATATCCGCCTCAAATTGGTGCTCGCGCTGCAGCACGTCAACGACGGGCGCAAAGAGATCATCGGGCAGCTCGAAGGTGCGGCCACAGCTGCGGCAGAGCGCGTGGTGGTGGGTGGCGTGGGTGTGCAGTGCGTAGTGTGTGGTCGCCGTACCCATGTTGGTTTGGGTAATCAGCCCCAACTCCGAGAGCAAATCGAGCGTGCGGTAGATGGTCGTTAGGCTGATGTAGGCGTTGACCTGCTGGACGCGCGTGTAGACTTCCTCCGCCGTCACGTGGCCGGGCATTTCCTCGATGGCCTCCAAAATAATCGCCCGCTGCGGCGTGATGCGTACGCCGCGCTCTTTAATTTCTTCCACCAGTTTTCGCTGAGCCATTTCAACTCCTTTGTTGCTATCAATTCCTCCCACCTGCACGCCTTCTTAGTTGCAACTGACTTGCAAGTGGTATTTCTATGCGCAGAATCCTATCATAGTCACAGTCAATGTCAATCTTTATTGATACATTTTTCCATACATGAATCCGATAGCTTCTCACTCCATTGACCTCGCACGGGACCACTTTATTGACGTCAACCCGCGTCTACACGTTCGCGAATGGGCGGGTGATGTGAATCGCGTGCCCTTCCTGCTCGTGCACGGGCTGGCCAGCAACGCCCGCCTCTGGGACGGCGTGGGCGCGCGACTCGCTGCGTCCGGTCACCGCGCCGTCGCCGTGGATCTGCGCGGCCACGGCCTGAGCGACAAGCCCGACGAGGGCTACGACTTTGCCACCATCGCAGGCGACCTGGTGCGGCTGATGGACGCGATGGGCGTGGAGCGACCTATTTTTGCGGGCCAATCGTGGGGCGGCAACGTGGCGCTGGCCTTTGGCGTGCACCGCCCGGCGCTCGCCCGCGGTCTCTGCTTTGTGGACGGCGGCTTCCTAGACATTCAGTCCCGCCCCGGCATGACGTGGGAGCGCACGCAGGTCGACCTGCGCCCGCCGCCGCTGGCGGGCACGCCGCTCGAGCTGATGCGGCAGCGCATCCAAGAATTCCACCCGGACTGGTCGGATGAAGGCATTGAGGGCGTGCTCGCCAATTTTGAAGTATTGCCCGATGAGACGGTGCGCCCCTGGTTGACTATCGAGCGCCACCTGCAAATTTTGCACGCGCTCTGGTCGCAGCGCCCCGCCGAGCTTTACCCACGGGTCAAGATGCCGGTGCTGATCTGTCCCGCGCGCGACGCCAAAAATCCGGAGTGGACGGCCTCCAAGCAGGCGCAGGTCGACGCGGCGACGGCGGGATTGCCCCACAGTAAAGTTCACTGGTTCGAGGAGAGCGATCACGACATCCACGTGCAGCGCCCCGTCGCGCTGGCGGAGCTGATGCTGGCGGAGTTACGCGACGGCATTTGGCATGAGGCGTGAGGCGTGACACGTGATTATTTGAGGGTTGGCGACGATGGAGGATAGTTATTCACAACCAACGTACCCAACCTTTGCTCACGCATCAAATACTCACGCATCGTAACTATTCGGGGATGGCAGCAGAAAGGCTGTCGACGGATTTCCAGAACGAATCTAGCGGATTGAACACGCTTCAATCCGTTCTGATTTAGTCAATCCTGCCTGTTTCTACTAGGAACGGGTAACGTTGCTTGTTAATCCGTTTAATTCGTTCCCCGAGTCCGTTGACAGATGGATAGTGACCACGCATCACCATCGAACCACCAATTTTAACCAACCCTACATTATGTCCACCACCCCCGCCCCCGGCCTGATCGTGCTGCTTGGCTCCGGCGAAACGTCGCCCAGCATTCGCAAAGTCTACAACTGGCTCTTTGAGCAAATCCACGAGCGCGACAGCGCCATCCGCGCCGCGATCCTCGAAACGCCCGCTGGCTTTGAGCCCAACTCCGAAGCCGTGGCCGACCAGATTCGCGTTTACCTGCAAAAGCGGCTGCAAAATTACGAGCCGCGGGTCGAGCTCGTCCCCGCCCGCAAGCGGGGCAGCGAGTTTAGCCCGGACGATCCCGATCTGCTCGCGCCGATGTATAACGCCAACCTCATTCTGATGGGGCCGGGCAGCCCCACTTATGCCGCGCGCCAGCTTCGCGGCAGCGTCGCCTGGGACACGCTGCGGGCGTGCCATCGGCTGGGCGCGTCGGTCGTCTTTGCCAGTGCCACCACGATTGCGTCGAGCGTGCACGCGCTGCCGGTCTACGAAATCTACAAGGTCGGCGAAGATTTGCACTGGCAGAACGGCCTCAATTTCTTTAGCGACTTTGGCCTCTCGCTGATCTTTATCCCGCACTGGAACAACAACGACGGCGGCGACGCGCTTGACACCAGCCACTGCTACGTGGGCACGGATCGCTTCAATCAGCTGATGGCCATGCTCGAGGGCGAACACATCACCGGTGATTTTGCCCAGCTGCGCGGCGATGCCCACGGCGACGATCACCACGAGCACACCGTCGTCGGCATCGACGAAAACACGGCGCTCATCATCGACCCCGCCGCGGGCCAGTGCCGCGTCATGGGGCCGGGCGGCGTGACCGTTGTTCACGGCGGCAGCGAGAAGCACTTTCCCAACGGCGACACTTTTGCCGCCAGCGAGCTCGGCGATTTCCGCCTGCCCCAAGGCGACGACTACATTCCCAAAGCGGTCTGGCAGCGCACCCGCGACGGCCTCGCCGCGGCCCGGGTCGAGCGCGAGCAATCGACCAAAGCACCGGAAGAGGTGTTCGCCTTGGTCGAGCAGCGGCAGGCTGCTCGCAAAGCCAAAAATTACGCCCGCTCCGACGAACTGCGCGACGAGATCGCCGCGCTGGGCTGGCAGGTGAAGGATACGGCGGACGGCGCGGAAGTCGAGCCGCTGGGGAATAAAGATAAAGATTCAAGATTGCGTAATTAACGCAATCTTAGATCTTCAATCTTTACTTATTAAATTTTCAATCACTAGCTTTATGACCATCAACCATCTAAACCACACCCACTACGACGCCATCATCATCGGCGCGGGTGCAGCGGGAAGCAGCGCCGTTAATTTACTAAACGATGCGGGCAAACGTGTGGCGCTAATCGAGCGCGACGACTTGGGCGGCACCTGCCTCAACTACGGCTGCGACCCGACTAAGACCATGCTCCACGCCGCCAAACTGCTGCGGGATGCCCAGCACCACGCGCCAGACTACGGCGTCCACATCGATAACGCCACGCTGGATTGGGAAGAGCTGCTGGCGCGCATCGTCGAGGTGCAGCGCGACATGCGCGGCGGCACGCGCGAGGAAGCGCGCCGGGCCATGCGCGAGCGCGGCATCGACCTCGTGATTGGCGAGGCGAGCTTTGTCGACCCACAGACGGTCGAAGTCATCACCTTCCAAAACGGCAGCGACGGGGAGACGCAGCAAATCAGCGCCGACCAATTTCTGCTGGCGACGGGCGTGCGCACCGAGTGCCCGCCCATCGACGGCTTAGCGGAGGCGGGCTATATCACCAACCGCGAGGCCGTGCAGCTTGCCGCGCCGCCCAAGCGCTTGGGCATTCTCGGCTGCGGGCCGCTCGGCGTGGAGTTTGCGCAGATGTTCAACCGCTTTGGCACGCAGGTCACGGCCTTTGAGCAGTCGGACACGATTTTGTCCAAGGACGACAACGAGCTGTCCAACGCGCTGCAGGGTTTGCTGGAGGACGAGGGCATTGTCTTCCATCTCGGCGGCACCGTGCAGCGCGTCGAGCAGACAAGCGGGGGCAAACGCATCGTCTTCGAGGGCAAAGACGGGATGGAGCAGCATGTCGATGTCGATGAGATTTTGCTCTCCGCCGGGCGCACGCCCAATACCGACCAGCTCAATCTGGAAGCGGCTGGCGTCGACTGCGACGAGGCGAAGGGCATTCTCACCGACGAAACCCTGCGCACCAACGTGTCGCACATTTGGGCGGCGGGCGATGTGATAACGCCGTACAAATTTACACACATCGCCGAAAAGCACGGCGAGCGCGCGGCCCAAAACATGCTGGGCGACGTGCAGCCCTTCGACTTTACGGCCGTCGTCTGGGCCACCTACACCTCGCCCGAGCTGGCGCACCTGGGCCAAACCAAGCAGCAGCTCGATGAGGATGGCGTCGACTACAGCGAACTGAGCCAGCCCTTTAGCAGCGTGCCGCGCGCCCAGGCGGAGGGCAAAACCGACGGCCAAATCAAAATGCTGGTGGGGAACAGCGGTGAAATTTTGGGGGCACACGTGCTCGGCCACAGCGCGGGCGAATTGCTTGCGCCGGTGCTCGTCGCCATGCATGCGGGGATGAAGGCGACCGAGTTGGGCAGCCTCATCTTCCCCTACCCAACTTTGTCGGAAGCCGTCGGCATGGTCGCTGGCAAATTTGAGGAGTAGCTCGCTAAGACGGGAAGTATCGAGAGATGCGAGGAAACGGCACGGCCGATTCGAGACCGGGTAGTCTTGTCATTATCGCCCCCACTTTTGTGAGGATAAACTTCGGCGGAAATCCATGTTTGGCCTAGCCCGAGTGCCTGCCCCCACGGGAATGACAAATTCTGCTCTTTCTTTTGACCTGCGCTGCCTCTGAGATTTCCTTGATAGCCCGTCCACAAATCTTCGCCATTTACAATCCAAAAACATTGTGTATAATCAACCGCGCCTGCCCCTGCTCACCGTTGCCAATCGATCCAACTTCGAGCCCCTGAACAATTTTCTCCAAGCCGTGCCCGGCGTCGCGCTGACAAGCAGCGAGGGCCTGCCCCAAAATCTCGACAGCTTCGCCGTCGTTGCCGTCGACCTCGCAACGCCGCTCGCTCATACGGAGCAGGAGCGATTGGCTGCTTTCGTCCATAACGGTGGCGGCTGTCTCGGCTTTGTCGACGAAGAGACGCGGGCGATTCCCAGCTTGTTTGGCGTGCGCCGCACAAGCTGCGACCCGTGCGGCGATCTGCGCGTGCTCTTTCAGCAGCCGAATCATCCCATCGGCGCGCGCCTGCCCGACGCATTCTACGCCAACTCGCACCACCAGCCGCTGGAGCCAACACGCGACGACGTCGAAACGCTGCTCTACGCCGATTGGCGCTACAGCCACAGCCCGGTGTTGACGCTGACTCAGCAGGGAGCAGGGCTGGCCGCTTGTACCACACTAGATGACTACGCGAATGGCTCATTGATGCGTATTCTGTCCCGCACCCTCCGCTGGGTTGGCGGTGAGCCACATCGACAGGGTTTCCTGCTGGACGGCGCGGCGCTGGGCGTTGGCCTGCTGGGCTACTCGCCCGCTGTGGGTCAGCTCCACGGCCAGGGCGCAAACGACACCGCGGGCCTTGCCCTGCGCGCCGCCTGTGACCTCAACCCGGCGCGGCGACGGGAAGCGCAGCAGCACTTTACACAGGCGCAGATTTACGAGTCGGCGAACGAGCTGGCTGCGGACGATAACGTCGATCTGGTCATCGTCACCACGCCGCCGAGCACGCACGCCAAGCTGGCCGTGCAGATGTTGGCCGCGGGGAAGCACGTGATCGTCGAGAAGCCGATGGCGCTGACACAAGCCGAAGTCGACACGATGCTGGCGGCGGCGGAGCGGACCGGTCGGCACGTGAGCTGTCACCAGAACAGACGTTGGGACGTGGACTATCGCGCTATCAAGCGGGCCGTAGACGCCGGGCAGATCGGCGAGCTCTTTCACGGCGAGACCTTTGTCGGAAGCTTTGATCACCCCTGTGGCTACTGGCACTCGCACGACGCCATCTCCGGCGGCACAACCTTTGACTGGGGCGCGCACTACCTCGACTGGCTGCTAACGCTGCTGCCGGAAACGGTGACGCGGGTGACCGGCACGCGCCACAAGCGCGTCTGGCACGACGTGACGAACGCCGATCAGGAGCGGATCGGGCTGCGCTTTGCGGGCGGGCAGGAGATGGAGTTTATCCACTCCGACATTGCGGCGGCGCGCAAGCCGAAGTGGTATCTGCAGGGCACGCGCGGCGCCATCGTCGGCCAGTGGCGCGACGTGACGAGCTACGCCATTGACCCGCTGCACTACTTTGATGCGCACGAAATTCCCGCCACGGAAATGTCGCCAGAGCTCACGCTGCACCAGCGCATATCCAATTCACAGCCGGCCAGCGACGGCCAGATCGTGCAGCAGTCGCTGCCGCTGCCCGCGCCCGAACGCTACGCCTTCCACCGCAATTTGGCGGATCACCTGCTGTTGGGCGAGCCAATTGAGGCGACGGCGCGCGACTCGGCGAGAGTAGTCGCCGTGCTGGAGGCCGCGGCGCGCTCGGCGGAAAATACTGGCTGGCCAGAGCGTGTGGAAATTTAGACATTTACGTTACTCGCTGGAAGATGGCAGACCGTAGATCACCTTTGCTTCTGCAAGGTAACAAGCGCAGTCTACCGAACCAGACTTGGAACCACCGCTCCGCAGGTCGAGTCGAGCTTGTCGCCTAGCGGAGCGCGGGTGGCTTACGACGGGTGGTCTCCGCTTGTGCAACCTCAACGATTGCTGCACAGCATCAGCCAAATAGCGGCGCTTGGTGGAGATAGACAGCCAAAACGCAACTGTTCAGGCTCCTATTCAAATCTCTCTAAAACTACGGAGAAACGGCTCCCGTCTCCCACGGTGGGAGAGGGGTTGGGGGTGAGGGCGGAAACAGTTACGCAAAAACAAAGAGAGGGCGACTCGTTGTGAGTCGCCCTCTCTTTGTTTTGAGCTTACTCGCTCACCTGTCTCTGCTACTGGTTGGTAACCAGCGGCAGGTAAATGCTACCGTCGCCAGACAGTGTGGGCTCCGGCGTCGCCGTCGGCGGCACTGACGGATCGGGCGTAGCTGTCGGCGCGACCGGCGTGGCCGTCGGCGGCACTGATGGATCGGGCGTGGCCGTTGGTGCAACCGGCGTGGCCGTCGGCGGCACGGGTGTCGCCGTTGACGGCACTGACGGATCAGGCGTGGCCGTTGGCTGTACAGATGCGCTCACGTTGGTGAAGACACAGGTCACCACGTCACCGACGTTCACCGTGACCGCGGCTTCACGGCCAATGCCTTCTTCACCGGTGGAGCACTCGTATTCAGTCTCGTAGTCGTCGAGATTGGCGTCACCACCATCGGTTTCAGTGATGTTGTAAGCCCCGGGCGCAACCTCTAGCGACTGGCTGCTGCCGTCGCCCTGAAGCGTGACCACGCTGCTCGTCGGCCCATTGACAGCGAACTCCCACGTCGAGTCGTCATCATCGGGCACCACGTTCTTCTCAACTACCAGCGTGCCAACCGTCGCATTGACGCTGGTGTTGGTGAAGCGGCAGACCACATCCTGGCTTTGAGCGATCGACAGGGTTGCCTGTCTCGATTCGCCCGTTCCATTGGCAATGGGTTCGCCGTCCGCCGTACAAGCGTACCGGCTCGTGTACTGGCTCCCGTCCGTGCCGTCACTTGGCTCCTCCGTAATGATGTAGTCGCCAGCCGCCACGATTTGTTTGCCCGTATCCCCATCATCGACCAGCGTGGCCGTAAGCGGCGTCGGGCCGCCGACATTGAAGAGCCAGCTGCTCGTGTCGCCGTTGGGCACAACGTTCTTGATAATCTGCAGCGTGGGCTTGCGCACATTGGTGAAGGTGCAGACAACGTTCTCGTTTGTTCCTACAGGCACGCTTAGCGTACGGCCCGTGTCGCTGACCCGCTCTTCACCATCCACGGTACAGCTGTACCGCGAGTCGTAGAGATCGGAATTCGTCTCGTCGCCAGCCGCTTCGCTGACGGTGTAGGTACCCGGCATCACGTTGTCAAACGTCTCGCCACCGTCGCCATTCAGCGTCGTGGTCGAGATCACGTTCGTGGGCGACATCGAGTCGCTGACGGTGATGTCCCAGTTGGTATTGCTATTGTCCGGCTGCACATCCTTCACCACGCGCAGGCTAGCGGGCGTGGCTGCGTTTGACGTATTGGTAAAGGTGCAGACGACGTTTGCATCGGCATTTACCTGAACCCTCAAATCGCTTGGGTCACCGTCTGCAATCGATTCGGAGGTAAAGGTAACCGGCTCTCGATTGCGATCCGTGACGGTGCACGAGTAGCTGGTGGAGTAGAGATCGCCATTCGTTCCTTCACCAGGGCTTTCGCTGATAATATACGGTCCGTTGATGACTGCACTTGGATCGGTGGAATCGTCGCCGGTCAGCGTTGCACTGGAGGGCGAGGGGCCATTGATGACAATGTCCCAATTGGTGTCTGGGGCGTCTGGCTCAACATTTTTGACCACTTGCAGCACGCCGGTCTCAATGAAGTGCACATATGCGTTGCCAACATCTCCAAAGGTTTCGCTAGTGCCGTTTTGGTTGTTAATGGTAACATCGATTCCCGGCGCGCCCACGCCGATGCGGCCGCGCACGAAGCCCACCGCTTGTCCGTAGAAGCTGTCCGCCTGCAGGTTCAGCGGCATCAGCTCGCGAAACGCCGTCCAGGTGTCGCCACCGCGCCGGAAGTAGTAGGCGGAAGCACTACCACCATTGATGTTCGGCGCGCCCACGGCCAAGCCGTTGCGCGCGAAGGGGTTGCCACGGCCCAAAGCGATGCTGTAGCCAAATTCACCATTTTCGGTCGGATTGGGGGCGGTCAACTTCTGGGAAAAATTATAGGCCCCAGCAGCAAGGTTGAAGATGTAAACGGCACCGGCGTTGGGAGAGCCTTCGAGATCGGCACCGTTAGCCGTGATGACAAGCGTATCGCCGTTCTCCGAGACGTCAATCCGTCCTCCAAATTGATCGCCGGCTACGCCGTCGGGCGCAACCAGACCAGCACCCAGCTGGCCACCCGTATTTGCATCAAAGACGAAGACCGTCCCTTGACCACCATTTACGCCAGACGCACCCACAAACGCCCGATTGCCGTTGATGGCAACGGCGCTACCAAACAGGTCGCCGGGAGCGGAGGGCAGGTTGGTCGGCTGCAGGCGCGTCAGCAATGCCCCAGCCGTGGCGTCGGCAACGTAAGCGGCGCCGGTGTTGGCCTCCTTATTCGGCGCACCCACAATGACGCGTCCCGTCAGATTGTTTGGATCTGATGGATCGCCCCAAACGTCGACGCTGCTGCCAAAGTTGTCGCCAGCGGCCGGGTCGGTCGTGCCCAGCTTATTGATTTGCTCCCACGGCGTGGCGGCGAAGCGGTTGAAGAGATAGGCGGCGCCGCCGTTCTGGCCCGGCGCGCCCACCAGCGCAAAGTTGCGGTTCAGAGCCACCACACGGCCAAACTGGTCACCTGCTGCGGTATCGTTCCCACGCAATTCGGCCGTCTGCGCCCAATCGCGTCCGTTATTTTGCAGCTCCCAAATGTAAGCCGCTCCCGCTTCGCTCTGGCCGCTGGTGCTGACAAGCGCAAAATCCTGGCCGCCGGATCGCTCCATTGCCAGCGCGTAGCCAAACTGCCGATCGGCAGCGGGGCTTGGCAGCTTCATCGTGAACTGCACGCGCGTGTAGGGCGGAGGCTGCACGTCCTGGGCGTAGACCGTCTGCACGTAGCGGCCAGCCCACAGCACGCCAACGGCGGCGGCGAGCAGCAGCCCCAGCGCCGCCCACCCTCGCGGTGAGCGCCACTTGTTCTGTTTGTTGTCCTGTGTTTCCGTCAAGTTTGCTTCGATGTGATTCATAAGTTCCTGCTCCACCAGAATTGAATAGGGTCCTTAACTCTATGCTGGGTTTTCCAACGTAACGGACGCAACGATTCCCAACCGCGACAAATAAACGAGGGGTACGCTACTTTTGTCGCTTGCCGGGATGCCGCCTATTATGCGCATAGGGTGCTGGATAACCAAATTTTCAAGGCACTGAAAATCAGCTGTCGCGCTTGGATCGAGCCAACGTTACAGCAATCTAACCAATTTGTGCCCTACCTTGTGCAATTGTCATTCCTTAGCGTCGTCGGGGCAGCACGACAATTGTAACAGACGATTGGCCCGTCCTCTATTACAATTTCCCAACAGATTCTATAGCACTCTTTAGTCGAAAGGAAACGTTTATGGCAGGCTATCTTTTGCTTGAAGGGGGCCGCGAGTTTGGTGGCCAAATGGAAGCGCCGGACCGACGCGCGCTCGCGTTGGCAGGTGGCAACGATGCTCGCGTGGACATCATCCCCACGGCGGCGGCCGTGGACAACAACCACGAGCGCGCGGGCAACAACGGGCAACGCTGGTTTACGTCGCTGGGCGCGACGAACGTCCACGTGCAGCCCATTACAGATCGCGCCTCGGCGGGCGATGTGGCCGTGGCGGACTGGCTGCTCAAGTCCCGGCTCATCTACCTGCTCGGCGGCGACCCCAGCTATTTGGCCCAAGCGCTGCGCGAGAGCGGCAGCCTGCGCGCCATGCTCGCGGCCCACCGCGCGGGAGCCGTGCTGGGCGGCAGCAGCGCGGGGGCCATGGTGCTGGGCAGCCACTTCTTTGATCCACACAGCGGCCGCGTGGTCGAGGGCTTTGGGCTGCTGCCCAACCTCTGCGTGATTCCCCACCACAACCGCGCCAGCGACTGGCTGGCGCGCATCCGCCGCGACGCACCCGGCGTAACGGTGCTTGGTGTCGACGAGCGCACGGGCGTGATCAACGACGGCATCGACAACGGCACAGGGGGCGCGTGGCAAGTTTATGGCGCGGGCGGGGCGACGCTGTACGAGCCCAATTCGTCCGCGGCAAACCACGGTGTCGTCTTTGAAAGCGGCTCCACTTTCACCCTCTAGCCGACGGTAAACGGCTGGGTTCCCTCAAAAATACAGCAAATGATGCAGCAACAGCGACGCAGCCGTCGCTGTTGCTTTTTGCGTTTCTGATAAAGAATGTTTGTTTATGAGCAATGACCAGAATTCGCAAGTTGGGCTCAACCAATGCGGGGGCGCAAAGCGTTGTGTGTCGGGTTTATGTTGAAAGAATGTGCAGCAGCCCTCACCCCCAACCCCTCTCCCATCCTGGGAGAGGGGAGCCGTTCTCTTTGTACTTATACAGAGATTTGGGCAGGGGCCTGAACGGTTACGGTTTATGTTCAAAAAGTGTGAACGGTAAAAAAACTCACCGCTGCGAGAGTCGGCCTCTTCTCATTTACCATCAGCAATTCACCGTTTACCATTAGCAATTCTCTTACCCAACATACAAAAACTCGTTTGCTTAAACACCAATTCTCACCGGAAAGACCGCCCCATGCTCCGCCACCCACTGCTGCCCCAACGTCGCCGCACCCCGCTGAGAGGAAAACAGCGGAGAGGAAAACAGCAGCTTTGGTTCGCCGCGGCGGCGTTGTGCATATTGCTGCTTTGCTTGACCAATCTAGGCTCGATCGGCCGCTCCCCGGGCGCCTCCTCCGCTGCGACAGCCCGCGCCCAAAGCGCCGATCTCGTGCTCACGGGCGTCATCGACGGGCCGCTGCCGCAGGGTCGGCCCAAAGCGGTGGAGCTCTACGCCATTCACGATATTGCCGACCTGAGCCGCTATGGCTTTGGCGTGGCCAACAACGGTGACCCCGCGAGCACGCAGGATTACGTCTTCCCCGCCGTTGCCGCCGCCGCGGGCTCACACCTCTACGTTTCGCTCGAGGCCGACGCTTTTGCACAATTCTTTGGCTTCCCGCCCACCTTTACCTATATTTCCATGAACGTCAACGGCGACGACGTGGTGCAGCTCTTCCGCGACGGCGCGGTGATCGACCGCTACGGCGAACTCGGCGTCGACGGCACGGGGCAGCCCTGGGCGTACCAGGATGGCTGGGCCTACCGCCGCGCCAACACCGGCCCCGATGGCGCCGCCTTCACGCTCGACCACTGGAAGGTTAGCGGCTCCAACGCGCTCGACGGCGAAACGACCAACGCCGGGGCCAGCGCGCCCTTTCCGGCACGGAGCTACTCCTTTCAGCAGCCGACACCACAGCCAGTCAGCAGCACGCTGATCGTCGAAAAGCAGGTGGTTCAAGCCGAAGGCTCGCAGAATGCGCCCAGCGGCTTTCTGTTTGACTTTGCCTTGTCTGGGGACCGTGCCCAAAGCTTTGCGCAGCAGGCCGGTGAGCGCACCACCCTTACCCTCGATCCCGGCAACTATACCCTCACTGAAAGCGTCGACGATCCCCTCGTGCCCGGCGGAGGTGCGCGCTGGTCGCCCCTCGGCGCCGCCTGCGATGGCGGGCAGTCGCCGGGCGCGCTGACGCTTGCCGGTGGCGAAACGGTAACCTGCACCTTTGTCAACGAATACGATTTTCAGCGGCTGCGCCTCACCGGCGAGTGCCCGTCCGGCCTCTTTCGCGTGCGCAACGACAACGGCTACCCGGTCAACTACACGTGGGACATTGCGGGCGGCGGCGCAGACGGCGGCGGCGCAGACGGCGGCGCGGGCGGCAGCGGCACGGCCCAGCCCGGCGACAACGCCGCGGCCTTTGACACCGGTCGGCTGGTGGCGACGGCGCGGCTCTTTGTGGCGGGCACGCAGAACGACGTCAAGGCCACGCGCAAAAATTGCAACATGCTTACCGTAATCAAGCGCGCCACGCCCGCCGACGGCACGGACTTCTCGTTTAGCACCCAGAGCACGCCCCTGCGCGCCAGCGAAAACAGCCCGCTCCCCGCCGCCTTCACGCTGGACGATGCGGGCGGCCTTGCCAGCGCCAGCCCGCCGGGGGACGACGGCGACGGCTTTGGCCGCGAGCGCAGATTTGGCGCGCTCTTTGGTGGAACCTACGCGGTCACCGAGCTGCCGCCACCCGGCTGGGTCGTGGAGAGCATCAGCTGCGAGGGCGCGGCGGCGCAGGTCGAGGGCGCGCGCTTTCGCGTCACGCTGGACAACAGCCAGGCGGCCACCTGCACGGTGGTCAACCGGCAGCAGCCAGCCACGCTGATCGTGCGCAAACAGCTCACCACCGCCGCCGATTCCGCCGCCCCGCCCGCCGTCATGAATTTTGCCTTTGCGCTGACGGACGACGCGACCGTCGACGAAACGTTTGTGCTGGGGGCCAACGCGTCGCAAACGCTGACGCTGCCGCCGGGCACGTATCGCCTCGCCGAAACGATTGTCGACGCTGCCGGGCCACGCGTCTCGCAAAGCAGCGCCACGTGCGACAACGAAAGCCCCGTCGACAGCGTCCGCCTGCCCGCTGGCGCAACGGTGACCTGCACCTTTGTCAACGAGTATAACTTTCAGCCCCTCGTTCCCGCGGCGCAGTGCCCCAGCGGCGCGTTCGACGTGCTGAATCCGAACGCGTACCCGGTTACCTTTGCCTGGCGCATCGAGGGCGATGCGGCCGCCCAGTCGGCCACCCAGTCGGCCACGGCCCAGCCCGGCCCCAACCCGGCCCTGCTGGCCAGCGGCCAACCAACGGGCACGCGTCAGCTTCTGCTCGACGGAGCCGTTTTTGCCAGCATGGCCCCGCGCGCCGACTGCAGTCGCTTGACCATCATCAAGGCCGCGCGGCCCGCCGACGGCACGGACTTTGCCTTTAGCGGCAGCGGCCCGCTCGGCCCCTTCACGCTGGACGATGATATAGATGACGGGGATGATTTCGCGAACCGCCTCACCTTTGAGAATCTGGAGCCGGGCGACTACGCCGTCGCGGAGATGCTGCCCGGCGGCTGGGTGCTGACCGGCGTTCAGTGCAGCGATGGCCGGGGCGAAGTTCAGCCGGACGGTGTCGCCCTCGCGCTTGGCGTTAACGATAGCGCCACCTGCACCTTTCGCAACGTGCAGAGCGGCACGCTCATCCTGGAAAAGCAGACGTCGACCAACGGTGACGCGACCCAGTTCACCTTCACCGGCGACGGGCTGGACGGCGCGCAAACGCTGGCCGACAACGGCGAACTCATCGTCGACAATTTGCCGCCCGCGGGCTACACAATCCGCGAAGCCGACGCTGCACCGGGCTACTTTCTCACGGAGATTGCCTGCGACGATGGCGCCAGCGCCACCCCCAGCACCGTCGACGTAGCCGCCCGCACGGCCACCTTCCACATCGACCCCGGCGAGACGGTGCGCTGCGTCTTTACCAACAGCGAGCGCGGCGAAATCAACGTCGTTAAATCCGCCAGCCCTTCGGTCGCTGCGCCGGGCGACTTGGTTACGTACACCTATCGCCTCGTCAACGGCAGCGGCGTCCCGCTGAGCAACCTGCGCGCGGTGGACGACCGTCTGGGCAACGTGCCGCTGCCCGCCACGTCGCTCGCCGCGGGCGCATCCGTTACCGGCACGCTGAGCGTACGCATCAGCGAAGCCGATCTACCCGGCCCGATCACCAACACCGTTTTCGTCAGCGCCACCTCGCCCACCGCCTCACCCACCACCGAACTCAGCGCGCGGGACGAGGCCGCGGTCACGCTGGTCAGCAGCCCCGGCCTCGCCGTCAGCAAGCAGGCCGTGGAGACGGTCGACGTGGGCGACAGCGTGCGCTACACCTATCGCTTTACCAACACGGGCAATGTTTTGCTACACGAAGTTACAGCGGTCGACGATATGCTTGGCCCGCTGCCCGCCGTGGAAACCCCGCTTGCACCCGGCGAAAGCGTCGAGCTGGTGCTGAATTATGCCACGAGCGAGGCCGACCTACCCGGCCCGATTACCAACGCGGTGCTGGTCACGGGCACGCCGCCGGTGGGCCAAGCGGTGACGGCAGCGGCCACGGCGACGGTCGCGCTAAACGCAAGCCCGGCGCTGATTGTGGAGAAAATCGCCAGCGCCGCCAGCGCCCGCGTCGGCGAGCGGGTGGATTACCTCTATCGCCTTACCAACGGCGGCAACGTCACCCTGCGCAACGTTGCGGCGCGCGACGATGCGCTGGGGCCGGTTGCGCTCTCAACGGGGATGATCTCAACGGGGACGCTTGCGCCGGGCCAAAGCGCCGAGGGCGCGCTGTCGCTGCTGGTCGACGAAGCGCTGCTGCCGGGGCCGATCACCAACACGGTCGTGGCAACGGGAACGCCGCCGGTGGGCGAAGTCGTTACGGGCACGGCCTTTGCTTTGGTGGACGTGCTCTTTGCGCCGGGCGTTGTTATCACCAAGACGGCCAGCGCGCCGCTGGTCAACGCGGGTGAAACGGTGACCTACACCTATCGGGTGCAAAACACGGGCGACGTTACGCTCGCCAACGTCGAGGCCGTGGACAATCCGTTGGGCACGGTTCCCCTGGGCCAAACGCTGCTGCGCCCGGGCGACTTCACCACCGGCACGCTCTCCCTCACCGTCGACGAAACGCAGCGCGGCAGCGTCATCACCAACACCGTCACCGTCACCGGCACTGGCACTGGCACTGGCACTGGCACCGGCAGGCCACCGATGGGGCCGGAGGTAACGGCGCGGGATGCGGCGGAAATCGCCGTGCGCGATGTGGGGCTGGCGCTGCGCAAGAGGGTGGGCGTGGCGGGTGCGGCCCCGGTCGGCAAGCCGCAGACAAGCCCCTGCGCCGCCAGCAGCGCCGTCGACGTACAGCCGGGCACGGCGGTGGCTTACTGCTACACCGTTGAAAACACGGGCGCGTTCCCGCTCAGCGTGCATTCGCTCGTGGACAGCCAGCTGGGCGAGCTGCTGCGCGACATCGACTACCCGCTCGCCCCCGGCGCCCGCGTCTCGACCGTCGACCTGGGGCTGGCGATCACCGCCACGCTAGACGTGACCACCACCAACGTCGCCACCTGGACGGCGCTGGTCAATGAGGCGACGCTAGGGGACGAGGCAGAACGTAGACAGGGGACGCTCGTTGAGGCCGTCGCCGAGGCCGCGGTCTTTGTTTCTGCCGATGGCGAAATCAACCGGTTCCCCACGGCTCTGGCCGAGGCCGGGGAGCCACGCGCGCCGTTGATCGGCGATCGTCGCGTTTACCTGCCGCTGGTCGGGCGGTAGCGGCGCATCCGCCGTCCGGCCAGTGGGGCAACGTTTTGCTCAACACGTCGGGCGGCGACGGTCGCCGACCCAACCGGCCCACGGTGCAGCGGTTGAGGACGAGCGCCGCAAGAAAAGCAGGTGCGCTTTTCGTTATGGAGATACCGCTTCTGTTCGGTTTGTCTCAAGCAACGGGGTCGGCTTCGCCGGCGTAGCCGAGCGCATGGCGGCCAGCCATTCTTTCAGAAAGAGTTGCACTGCTCATTCTTGTGCGTTATAGTAGGCGTAGAGATAGAAACGATACAGGCCGGTCTAGGTAAAGACATAGTTGCTTGCGTAACGAAGCTGTACAGCAACCACGTTTCATCTCTTCTAATTGGACAGTTTTAAATTGAACACCCTTTTCTCCCTCCTCTATACCTTTCGCCGCCTCTTCCTCGATCCTCCCCCCTCCGTCACCGCGCCGGATCAGCGTCGCCACGCCCGCTTCATCGCGGGGATGATGCTGTTTATCTTTGTGTGTGGGTTCGTGGTGGAGTTCATTTTCAAGCCAATGTTCGGCAACAATCTTGTTCTCAATAAGCATTATGACTTCAGCACTTTTTCAGTCTCTGGCTTCTTCACCGTTGGTTCTGCGGCTGTTGCATACTGCTTTGCTAGAACTCGTTACTTCCAGTTTGGGGCGTTGTTGTTTATTCTTGCTTTTGATGTAGCAATTCTTTGGATCCAGACAAAGAGTTCTGATATTGAGAGCTTTATTCTAATTCCTTACTTGGCAATTCCCATACTGATACTTAGTATTTTTGGTGGTTCTTGGGTTACAGCGGTGTTTGCTGTTGGCAACACACTAGCACTTGCCATACTATACTTTTTACAACTCCAGCCGGACGTATTTTTGAACTTTGGCACTTTCTATGTGCTTATTGCGGTTATCTTAGTTTTATCTGCAAAACACCGGGATATGTTAGAAGAAGACCGACGGCAAAAGCTAGCTGAGAGTGAAGAGAGATACAAAACCTTATCTGAAACGGTGTTTGAAGGAATCACTCTTACTCGCAAAGGTCACATCGTGAGCGCTAATTCGGGATTTGCCCGAATCTTTGGCTATAACAGCAGCGAAGTCGAGAAAAAACCTCTTTCGCTATTCATACCTGATCTCAAACCAGCTTTTGCTTATGCATCTACGCCTCTCTCGTCAGGAGAGCCTTCCATCTTGGAGACCGTTGGTTCACAGCAAAACGGCGACCGCATTGAGCTGGAAATTGTGGTCAACGAACACTTGCACAACGGAGAAGCACTGCAGATGCTCGCCGTGCGCGACGTAACGGAGCGCAACCGCATACAGGAAGCGCTGCTGCGGGCGCAGCGCCTGGACAGCATCGGCGTTATGGCGGGCGGGATCGCACACGATTTTAACAACATGCTCGCGGCCATCTCTGCCCAGGTCTCTCTTGCACAGTCAAAACTGCCCCGTGATAATGGGCTACACACCCACATGGAGAAGGCGATTGAATCGGTGCGGAGCGCGTCCGACCTTGCGCGGCAGCTGCTTGTTTACGCGGGCAAAGGCGAGTTTGAAAAGCAAACATTGGACCTTAATCAGATCGTGGAGCACACGCTTTCTTTGGTGGAAGATTCGCTGCCGTCGCACGTCCGCTTGAGCTTTTGCAAAGCTGATTCGCCGCTGACAATCATGGCGGACAGCAGCCAGATTCAGCAGGTGATTTTGAATCTAGTCGTCAACGCGGGCCAGGCCATGCAGTCAGCGGGGGAAGTGATGGTCTCCACCTCGCAAACTGTGCTGAACGACCCGCTCGACATTGCACGCTTTACCAGTCGTCGGCAGCCGACGCCGGGCCGGTATGCCTCGCTAATCGTGTGCGACACGGGTGAAGGCATCAGCCCGGCGGTGCGCGATCACATTTTTGACCCCTTTTTTACGACCAAAGAATCGGGAACCGGTTTGGGTCTAGCGGCCACGCTGGGCGTTGTGCAGGCCCACGAAGGTGCAATTGCCCTGCAAAGCGAGGAAGGAAAAGGAACGGAGTTTGAAGTCATCTTCCCGCTAGAAGAGACTCAGATTCTGGAAACCAAACAGGAATCGTTCGCCTCGACGCCCCAAGTCGACACAAAGATGCCGGTCGTGCTCGTAATTGATGACGAAGAAGTTGTGCGCGAGTCCATGGTGGAGATTTTAGAACTCTTTGATTACCGGGTGCTTGCCGCGCGGGATGGGTACGAGGGCGTGGAATACTATCGCCAACACCGGGAAGAGGTTGATTTGACGATTCTGGATATGAACATGCCGGGCATGAACGGTGAAGAAACGCTGGATGTTTTGCAGTCCATCGACGCCGATCTCAAAGTGCTGATGTCCACGGGCTACAACGGTGAGCGAACGTTGGGCCATTTATTTCGCGAAGGAACGGTTGGCCTGCTGCAAAAGCCGTACGATCTAGACATGCTAGTTGACACGGCGCGGCAAATGCTAAATGGTTCCTCACCCCACCAATAACTTTGGTCATGCCGTAAAGCTGTAGAATTAGTTAGACAACAAAATCACATCGACGCTAAAGAGCACAGAAGGAGAGCGCAGGAATCGAGAATTCTCGATTCCTGCGCTCTCCTTCTGTGCTCAACCAGATTAGTCAGCCTAACCCGCTAATCCCCGATCTTCACGCCCGTCTGCGCCGCCAGCTCTTCCAAGAGATGACGCTGTTCCACAAAAATTTGCCAGATGTGCTGAGGCTCCGGCACGTCGAGCTGATCCAGCAGCTGACGCGCTTGTCGCTCGCGCGCTAAAATCTGGTAGAAGCAGTAGGCTACCGCACCCGAACGAACCAAAATCTCCTGGGCTTCATGCAGACAGTCTGACTCATGCGCCCGCGCACGCAGTTCGACAAATCGGTCGCGCTCGTCGTGATTGGCCGTCGAGCCGTAGAGCAACAGCAGATTGTTGCGCCCCTGTAGCCAATCTGGATTAGCTGGCACTTGAAATGCATCTTCTAGGTCATCGTAAATCTGGATGTTTTCTCCAAAGAGCACGCCAATTTCATAGATGGTCTGCGCTTTATTTTGGCTCAAACCAGCAAGCAGCGCGCCAACCATCAGCGCTGTCCCATAAAAAGGCGTGCTTTTCGCCCGGATCACGCGCCAGTAATTCTCCTCACCCGTTAAATTTTGCACGTCCAACTCTTGGCCGACAGCCGTATCTAGCGCCATTTGATTCATGGCGAGCAAAGCGGCGAAGCGTCTTTCTGCCGGCACATCGCACTGCTCAACGAGCTTGACAGACGCTGCCTGTAGCGCTAATGCCAGATTGGCTGCGCGTCCGCTGCCCATGGCTATGTAGTGACCAGATGGATCGTCGTCTAGTATGTCGTCAACCAAAATAATACTTTTTTGCAGACACAGAATGCCTGCCATAGCGGGCAACACATTCTTGTTATTACCTTTAACAGATCGATTGGCAAGCTGGACAAGCTTCCAATCCTGGGATGACATATGTTCATTAAACACATCAAAAACTTCGGGCCAAGGCATATCCGCAAAAAGACGCCGAATTTCCAAGTATACCTGACTTGTAGCTATTGACATTTTGTGTACCCATAAAAAATGCGCATGGGAAAATTAACCCCATGCGCAGATAAATTTGCAACTGTTTCTTCTAAAAGCAGCACAGATTTACCACCAACCCCACCGGTTGACGTTTTCCTGCAGCCGCTTGTACGCCGAGCGCAGACCCGTCGTGCTTACCCGCTCCGCCATCTGCTGCAGCTTCACAGCCATTTCATCCTTTTCTTCCGCCTTCAGCAGTGTGCTGAACTGATCGATGGTCATCGTCTTGCTGTTTTGCATGGGAGTCTCCTTAAGTGTGCAATGACATACGCAAAATTACGTATATGCATAGAAAATGTACCATACATTCGGCGCGGCTCATCAACGAATGGAGTCCTGGATCACAACGATTCTTCTGCGTGGGGAAGTCATGTGATTTATACGTAGGCTCTTGGTCTGAAAACCGTCAACTTTTTACCAGCCCAGTATAGAACCCTTCGCCCGCTTTGACAGCCTCTCGCAAGACCTGTACAATATAAATCAACTTTCACATTTGTCCCGCCCAACAACCACATATCTGTTCACCGCTGGCTGCTTCCCAACCAGCCGGGCTGCGCGTTCATTTCCCTCAATCGCGCGCAGCGCTTGATTTGCTACCCTTCGCTTTTCTATTCGCACCCTACTCTAGGAGACGCTTATGACGACCATTTCGCTTACCGTCAACGGCCAGTCCATCACGCGCGACGTCGAGCCGCGCCTGCTGCTGGTCGATTTTGTGCGCAACGTGCTCGACCTAACGGGCACCAACATCGCCTGCGACACGAGCCAATGTGGCTCGTGCACCATCCACATGGACGGCATGGCCGTGAAATCTTGCACGCTGCTGGCTGTACAGGCCGATGGCTCGGAGGTGACCACCATTGAGGGACTCGCCAACGGCGCGCTGCACCCCATGCAGCAGGCCTTCTGGGATCAGCACGGCCTGCAGTGCGGCTACTGCACCCCCGGCATGATCATGTCCGCCAGCAAGCTCGTCGAGAACAACCCCAACATCACCGAAGAAGAAATTCGCCACGGCTTGGAAGGCAACCTGTGCCGCTGTACGGGCTACCACAACATTGTGGCGGCGGTGGCGCAGGCGGCGAAGGCGTAAGTAGTGCGTATTGCTTATGCTGTCTGGCTGATTCTGCTGGTTCGATAGAATCACGAGGCTTTGTCATCAATGAAGCAATAAGAGATACGCACTAAGCAATACACCCCCCGTTTCTTTGCATTTTTCACCAAAGGGAGACCAACCCCCATGACTCAACTCGTCGGAACATCCGTCAAGCGCGTGGAAGATCCGCGCTTTATTCAAGGCAAGGGGCGCTACGTCGCCAACATTAGCTTGCCCAACATGGCCTATGTTGCCGTGCTGCGCAGCCCCTACGCGCACGCGCGCATCAAAAGCATCGACACCTCCGCCGCCGAGGCGATGGAGGGCGTGATCAAAGTCTACACCGGGGCGGATTTGGATGCGGGCGGCGTCGGCCCGCTGCCCTGCGGCTGGCTCGTGCCGGACATCAAGGTGCCCGAGCGCAAGGTGCTGGTGACGGACAAGGTGCGCCACGTGGGGGACAGCGTGGCCGCGGTGGTGGCGGAATCGCCCTACATTGCGGAGGACGCGCTGGAGGCGATTCGCGTCAACTACGAGCCGCTGCCCGCCGTCGTGGGCGCGAAGGCGGCGACGGAGAACGAGACGCTGCTGCACGAGGAGATTGCGGACAACACGAGCTACACCTGGGCGCTCGGCGATCAGGAGGCGATGGAGCAGGGCTTTGCCAACGCCGACCACGTGATCGAGCTAAAGGGACTGATCAACCAGCGCTTGATTCCCAACGCCATGGAGCCGCGCGCCGCCGTTGCCCAGTGGGACGACTCGCGCGACGAGATGACGCTCTGGACGACGAGCCAAAATCCGCACCCGATCCGCCTGCTGCTCTCCGCCTTCACGCTGGGCATCCCCGAACACAAGCTGCGCGTGATTTCGCCGGACGTGGGCGGCGGCTTTGGCAGCAAAATTTTCCACTACCCCGAAGAGGTCATCACCCCCTTTATCTCGCGCGACATCAAGCGGCCGGTCAAGTGGGTAGCCACGCGCTCGGAGTCCTTTATCACCGATTCGCAGGGGCGCGACCACGTTACCGACGCGCGCATGGCTGTTAATAATGACGGCACGATCGTCGGCATCCACGTCAAAACCTGGGCCGACCAGGGCGCCTATCTCTCCACCTTTGCACCGCTGATTACCACGGCCTTTTACATCTGCCTGCTCTCCGGCCTCTACAAAGTCGCCGGCGTCTATGGCGAGATGTGGGGCACGCTGACCAACACCGTGCCGGTCGACGCCTACCGCGGCGCCGGTCGCCCAGAGGCGGCTTACGTGATCGAGCGGCTGGCCGATTTGGCCGCGCGCGAAGTGGGGATGGACCCGATTGAGTTCCGGCGCAAAAATTTCATCGCCGAAGAGGAATTTCCCTACCAAACGCCGCTCGCCATGTCCTACGATTCGGGCAACTATCAGGGGCTCTTTGACAAGCTCGAGGAAACGTCGGGCTATCAGCAGCTCCGCCAGCAGCAGCAGGCCGCGCGCGACGAGGGTCGCCTGGTCGGCATCGGGATTGCGGGCTGCATCGAGGCTTCGGGTCCCGCGCCATCAAAGGTGGCGGGGGCGCTCGGTTCCGCGGTCGGCTTCTGGGAAAGCGCAAAGGTGCGCGTCCATCCCACGGGCAAGGTCTCGCTCTTTACCGGCTCGCACTCGCACGGACAGGGTCACGAAACAGCTTTTGCGCAAATTGTGGCCGACCAGCTTGGCGTGCCGATGGAGGATGTCGACATTATCCACGGCGACACGGGCGAGATTCCCTTTGGCATGGGCAGCTACGGCTCGCGCTCGGCCTCGGTCGGCGGCTCGGCCATCGTGAAGGGTGCGGAGAAGGTGCGCAAGAAGATGATCAAAATTGCGGCGCACCAGCTAGAGGCCGCGGAGGAGGACATGGTCTATGACCAGTCGTCGGGCACGGTGCACGTGAAGGGCTCGCCCGATCAGGCGATGGCCTTTGGCGAGATTTCGTTTGCCGCCTACACGGCCCACAACATCCCGGACGACATTGAGCCGGGGCTCGAAGAAACCTCGTTCTACGATCCTTCCAACTTCACCTTTCCCAACAGCGCCCACCTGGCGCAGGTCGAAATCAGCCGCGACACGGGCGAGGTGAAGCTAACAAAGTACGTGTCGGTGGACGACGTGGGCAACGTGATCAACCCGATGCTCGTCGAGGGGCAGATTCAGGGCGGCATCGCGCAGGGCGTGGGTCAAGCGCTGTGGGAAAACGCCGTCTACGATTCGGGTGGCCAGCTCACGACCGGCTCGTTTATGGACTACGCCATGCCGCGCGCCGACGGCTTCCCCGCCATGGAAATCAGCCGCACCGAAACGCCGTCGCCCGCCAACCCGCTGGGCGTCAAGGGCGCGGGCGAGATGGGCACGATCACCTCGACGGTGACGGTCGCCAACGCCGTGATGGACGCGCTGGCCCCGCTCGGCGTGCGCCACCTGGAAATGCCGCTCACGGCAGAAAAGCTCTGGCGCGCAATCAACAACGGCAGCAACGGCCACGCGAATGGGACGAATGGTCATGCAAATGGCTCGAACGGCATGACGGAGAAGGAACAGCACTTCAGCGGCGAATAGACAGCAGATAGAGAGTCGAGATAGAGAAGTGGTTGGGTGACCTGTCACTTCTCTATCTCGACTCTCTATTTCCATTAGGAGATTTCCATGTATCCACCCAAATTTGACTACTACCGCGCCTCGTCGCTCGACGAAGCTTTCTCGTTGATGAGCGAGCACAGCGGCGCGAAACTCTTGGCGGGCGGGCACAGCCTGATTCCCGCAATGAAGCTGCGCCTGTCCGACCCCGGCACGCTGATTGACATTGGTCGGCTGGAAGAGCTGCGCGGCATCTCGCGCAATAATGGGACGGCCCGCATCGGCGCGCTCACGACCCACGCCATGGTCGAGCATTCCAACGACCTGCCCCACGCGCTGCCCGAAGCGGCGGGCTGGATCGCCGACCAGATGGTGCGCAACCGCGGCACGGTCGGCGGCAACATTGCCCACGCCGACCCGGCCTCGGACCTGCCCACGGTGCTGGTCGCGCTGGACGCCACGCTCCACCTGCGCAGCCCGGACGGCGAGCGCACGGTCAAGGTCGACGATTTCTTCTTGGACCTCTTTATGACTGATCTGCGCAACGGCGAAATCCTCACGGCAGTCGACGTGCCAATGGACGGCGCTGGCTCTGCCTATGCGAAGCTCTTCAATCCGGCGTCGCGCTACGCCATTGTGGGCGTGGCGGCGAAGGTCAAAATGAAGAACGGCCAGTGCACCGACGCCCGCGTCGCCATCGGCGGCATGACGCCGACCGCGCGGCGCGCGCCGTCGGTCGAGCAGGCGCTCGTGGGCCAGGCGCTGGACGATTCCACCATTGACGGCGCCGCCGGTCGCATCGTCGACGACCTGGGCGACGAGGTGATGGGCGACATGCA
Organism: Caldilineaceae bacterium; assembly: GCA_965213535.1. Lineage (GTDB taxonomy): Bacteria > Chloroflexota > Anaerolineae > Caldilineales > Caldilineaceae > JBCCFC01. The sequence goes on along the minus strand of OZ243888.1, from coordinate 750,427 downwards.
CGCGAGTGCCGAGTATCGTCGCTCGGTCGCGCCGGCCTATGTCGCCGAGGCGGTGCGCAAGGCGATGGAGCGGGCAAACTGAATGAGTGAAGATTGATGAATGAAGATTGGGTGGGTTGGCTTGCGGGTCAATCTGCCCAATCTTTTTGTTGGAGCGTGGTATACTGTCGCGGAGTGAGCATTCTCAAATGCGAACGGGTCGACGAGGAAATGACGATTTGACCGCTCAGGAGGTTTGTGATGACTTGGCAGGAGATTGTCGAAAATCCAACGCTGCAGGACTTGCCGTACAAGATTGAAACGAACGAGCAGGGTCAGCTAATCATGACGCCGACAAAGATTAGACATGGAAGCTTCCAAAGTAAAATTGGTATATTGCTGGATCGTCAACTAGAAAGTCAGGGCGTAGTAGTCACCGAATGCGCCATTCAGACCAGCGCAGGCACGAAAGTAGCGGATGTAGCGTGGTTTTCTAACGAACGCTGGCTGATTGTACAAGATGATTACGACGCGTCCGTTGCACCGGAGATATGCGTGGAAGTACTGTCGGACAGCAACACGCGCGGGGAGATGGAGACAAAGCGAAAACTTTACTTTGAAAGAGAAGCGCGAGAAGTCTGGATTTGTGACAAAAACGGCCAGATGACCTTCTTTGACGTCGGTGACGAGATTTCTTCGTCGCGTCTCGCACCGGAATTTCCCCATCAAATTTTGCCGCGTTGATCCGCTATATCTCTCTATATCGCGCTTCTAATCTAACTGCGCTGTGGTAAGGAGGCAAAATGAACGACAAAGAGCAAATCCTGTCGCGCCTTCGAGCCGAATTCAAACGCTGGGCGGAACTGCTAGGCAGCTTGAGCGAGGAGCAAATTACGGCTCCACAACCGCCTGACCAATCGCCGGTCAAAGAGACCATGGCGCACTTGATGGAATGGCAACAGCTTTCCGCCGCTCGACTCGAGGCTGGCGTGAACGACCGTCCCCTCGAACTTTCCGACTGGCTCGCCTATTTGGCCACCGAAGATCCCGACGAAGAGCCGGATGAGATCAACGCCGCGATTGACGAAAAACACCGCGATCAGCCGTGGGCCGAGGTCAATCGGGCGTGGCGCGACACCTTTCAGCACGTTCTGGCGCTGGGCGAAGCCATCCCGGAAGATAAGCTCACAGACGTCGAGCGCTACCCCTGGCTCCAAGGCTACTCGCTTGCCGACGTGCTGAACGGAACGCTCGGCCACCACAAAGAGCATTACGAGCCGCTGGCTGCCCAATTTGGTCGCATGGCCGCGACCGACGCCAAATGAATGGTCGAAGCGACCGCTGCGCGAGCGGCGTCTCGTTTGCCAAACGCGCTCAAGCGCGTTGACAATTGCTTCGACTGCTTCGACGATTTACATTCGCTGTCCAACAGCGCGCCCCAAGGTGACGCCGACAAATTGATTGAGGCTCGTGCCTTCACGGCTCGCCGCATCCACCAAATCACGATGCAAGGACTTGGGAATACGCACGAGGAACTTGCCGCTAAATTCTGATTCGGCCACGGGCTCTGGAATCGAAATGTCTCGCGCCAGCGCAACTTCTAGCCAGCTAACCAACGCATCCTGAATTAGCTGGCCCGCTTCCTCGAAGCTGTCGGCCTCCGTCATGCAGCCGGGCAGCTCTTTTACTTTGGCAAACCAAACTGGTTCCGCTGCATCCGACGTGTCGTGGATGACTTCGACTGTATAAGGTAGGTTCAGATAGTAATCTAAGTTTTTATTCATCGTTTTCATCGAGTAGCTTCAGCGCTTCTTTCACATAGACCGTCTTTACAAACGGTCGCTTATACGGCACAGTGATTACCTGCTCACCACGTACATAAACGTAATGACTCGACCCACCGCGCGGCTGTGTCCGCTCAAACCCCTGATCTTGCAGCACGCGATCTAGATCGTCGAAGCGGACATTTTTGGGATTTTGTCGAATTTTCTCCAGCCGCTTCTCTCGTTTAGACATCTCAAAATAGTATCTCATTTAGTATCACTTGTCAATCTCTCGGAGCCACCTCTCTTGTCCACCCACAACCACGCCCCCCACTCCATCGACGACCTCCAGCGCACGCTGGCCGATCAGCACTACGTCAGCGACCGCAGCTTGACCACGGCGATCTTTCTCGCGCTGCGCCTCCAGCGACCGCTCTTCCTCGAAGGCGAGGCGGGTGTGGGCAAGACGGAGGTCGCCAAGGTGCTGGCAACAATGTTGGATCGACCGCTGATTCGCTTGCAGTGCTACGAGGGGTTGGACGTGAGCACGGCGGTCTACGAGTGGAACTACACCGAGCAGATCATGCAGATTCGGCTGCTCGAAGCGGCGGGCAGCGTGAGCGGTGAGCTCAATATGCAGACGGCGCGCGCGGAACTGTTTAGCCCGGACTTTCTGCTCAAGCGACCGCTGCTGCAGGCCGTCGACTTTGAAGGCGCGCCGCCCGTGCTGCTGATCGACGAGCTGGATCGCGCCGATGAAGAGTTCGAGGCCTTCCTGCTTGAAGTGCTGAGCGACTTCCAGATTTCCATTCCCGAAATCGGCACGATCCGCGCGCCGCAGCCGCCCATCGTCATTATCACCTCCAACCGCACGCGCGAAATCCACGACGCGCTCAAGCGCCGCTGCCTCTACCACTGGATCGACTACCCCGGCTTCGACAAGGAGTACGGCATCGTGCTCGCCAAGGTGCCGGGCGCGCCGGAAGCGCTGGCGCGACAGGTCGTCTCCTTTGTACAGGAGCTGCGCAACGAGGATTTGTACAAGCTGCCCGGCGTCGCCGAAACGCTCGATTGGCTCAACGCGCTCATCTCGCTCGACGAGCAGGAGCTGAGCGAGCAGATCGTCCACGACACATTGGGCGCGCTGCTCAAATACCGCGACGACATCCAGCACGTGCAGCAGGCGGGCGTCGGGGGGATGCTGAACCGGGCGAAGACTTCTTGAATCCAAACAATTCAACGCAAAGGCGCAAGGGCGCAAAGGGGTTTAGAGGCAGATTTTCTTGTTTGGTTGGGACGTTCTTGGTGGGGTGATGAAATGAAACCAGAAGATCGGATTAGCCGGGTTATCAGGAATGCGGCGGTGGAGGTGCATCGGACGTTGGGCGGGCCGGGATTACTGGAGAGTGTTTATGAGCAGGCACTTGTTTGGGAATTGGAAGCTCGCGGCCGCAAGGTTGAACGGCAGAAAAGCGTTCCGATTCGCTATAAAGGCAACCTGCTAGCCACGCCACTCCGCATCGATCTGGTCGTGGATGGGCTGGTTATCGTCGAATGTAAAGCGACAACCGACTACAACACGATCTTTGAAGCCCAAACGCTCACCTACCTGCGCCTGACCGGCCTCAAACTCGGCATGGTCATCAACTTCGGCGAACGCCGCGTCGTCGACGGCATCCACCGCGTCGTCAACGGCTTGTGACAAAATCTCTTGGAGGCATCGCGCCCCACGAACCATCCCCTTGCGCCTTTGCGCCCTTGCGTTAAAATTCTTCACCCATGCCGACTGGTAATCTATTACGAAACTGCGTCCTCTTCGCCCGCCTCCTGCGCGGCCTCGGCGTGGACGTAACGCCCACCCAGCTTGTCGATCTGGTCAACAGCCTGGCGCACGTCGACATCGGCAACAAGCGCGACTTTAAGTACAGCGCGCAGGCCGTGCTCGTCAACCGGCGCCAGCACCTGCCGCTCTTTGACGAGGCCTTTGAACTCTTCTGGCAGGCGCGCGACGAAGATGACATCGTCGACCTCGACATGGGTCGGCTGCTCCAGCCGCGCAACAAGCCCAAACCCAAGCCGCAGCCCACGCAGAGCGGGCCGCCCAAGGAGGAGAAGGAGAACGATTCGCTGGAAGAAGCCGAGACGGAGATCGAGCGCGTCTTTACCTACAGCAGCCAGGAAATCCTGCGCCAGAAGGACTTTGGCGAGCTGAACGAGCGCGAGCTGAGCCAGCTTCAGCGGCTCATGCAGCAGACGCCGTGGCGGCTCGACGAGCGACGCACGCGCCGCCTTGCACCCAAGCGGCAGGGCTCCTACCTCGACCTGCGGCGCACGCTGCGAGACAACCTGCGCTACGGCGGCGAACCGCTGCGGCTGGCGCGGCGCGAACGCAAATACAAGCGCCGCCCGCTCGTCGTCATCTGCGACATCAGCGGCTCGATGGAGCGCTACTCGCGGGTGCTGCTTCAGTTTATCTACGCCATCAGCAGCGAGCTGGATCGCGTCGAGGCCTTTGTCTTTGGCACGCGGCTCACGCGCATCACGCGGCAGCTCGCCAGCCGCCACGTCGACCGGGCGCTGGACGATGCGTCGCGCGCGATCAACGACTGGGCGGGCGGCACGCGCATCGGCGAGGCAATTCGCAGCTTCAACTTCGACTGGTCGCGCCGCGTGCTGGGCCAGGGCGCGGTCGTCCTCATCATCAGCGACGGCTGGGACCGCGGCGACATTGATTTGCTGGGTCGCGAGATGGATCGGCTGCACCGCTCCTGCCACCGGCTAATTTGGCTCAACCCGCTGCTGGGCAATGCGGAGTATCAACCGCTTGTGCGCGGCATTCAGGCCGCGCTGCCGCACGTGGATGATTTTCTGCCGGTGCACAACCTGGCGAGCCTGGAACAGTTGGCCACGCTCTTGGCGAAACGGCTATAAGTCGGTAAAGCTGAGCAAATTAACGCAAAGGCGCGAAGGCGCAAGGGAGAATCTTCGCTGATTATGTTGGGTGAACAATGGTGGTCAACAAAGCGAGAGATTCATTATCCCAGCAGCACGATTTGACGAACCAACCCTTTGCGACTTTGCACCTTTGCGTTAAAATTTCTCCACATACATTGATTGATCGTTTTCCAAGGTAAATTCCCATGCAAGAAGTCCTACCCGATATCCAGCGCTGGCGCGGCGAAGGCAAAGCCGTCGCCCTCGCCACCGTGGTTAAAGTCTACGGCTCCGCCCCGCGACCGCTGGGGGCCAAGCTGGCCGTCTCGCAATCCGGCGAAATGAGTGGCTCCGTCAGCGGCGGCTGCGTGGAAGGGGCCGTTGTCGAAGAGGCGCTGGACGCGCTGGCGACGGGGCGCTCCCGGCTCGTCGAGTACGGGATTGCCGACGAGCTGGCGATCAACGTGGGGCTGGCGTGCGGCGGCAATATCGAAGTTTTTGTCGAGCCGCTGGGTTGGTAGCTATCCAGGAGTTTTGAACGCGGAGCTACGCGGAAGAACGCGGGTTGGGGTGCAGGCCTGTTGTACAAAAATCCGCGTATTTCCGCGTTTATCCGGGTTCAAATTTCTTCTCCGAACTATTTTCCAGCTGAGATTGCACCTTGCTCACTCTACCCAGCCAGCTTCTCCTGCGCCACAGCGAAATCATTGAAGAAGTTGCTTTTTCCGCGCAAAGCACTCCGCCGCGCGTGCTCATCGTCGGCTATCCAGCGGATGATTTTGTCGCTGCGCTGGCCGACGCGTTTCCCACCGGACTAACGGCCTTTACGTGGAGCTACCCAGCACACCGCCACGCGCTCTCACAAACGCTGCCGGTCGATCACCACTTCGGGGCCACCCTCCCCCCGCCGAGCGTTCCCTACGATGCCGCGCTGATTTTCCTGCCCCAAAGCCGCGATCTGCTCGATATGACGCTCGCGATGGTCGGGCCGACGCTGCACGCGGGTGCGCTGGTCGCGCTGGTGGGGGAGAAGCGCGCGGGCATCGGCTCGGCCCGCAAGCCGCTGGAGCGCGCCGTTGGCCCGCTGCGGCGCAAGCGGGCGGGCAACCACAGCGTGCTCCTGCTGGCGCGCGCGGACGCCCCCCCGCAGCAAGGCACATCGCCCTTTACGCTCGACGATTGGGCGTTGCGCTACAGGCTGCCGTCAAAGTTTGCCCAGGCCGCCGAGTCACCCACGGCCAAGTCCACCGCCAGCGCTGCTGCCCCCGACCCCGTTGGAATCACGCCCGTCGAAATTACGACGCTGCCCGGCGTCTTCAGCCGTAAAAAGCTGGACGACGGCACGGCGCTGCTGCTCGATTATCTCCGTGCGCTGCCCGGTCCCACCGAGGCGCGCGTGCTCGACTTTGGCTGCGGCGCAGGCGTGATCGGCGCGGTGGTCAAGCGCTGGTGGCCCAGCGCCCACGTCACGCTGGTGGATGCAAATGCGCTGGCGCTGGCGGCGACGCAGCGCACGCTGGCGGCCAACAATTTGGCTGGCGAGAATGTTCGGCTTTTGGCAGCCGATGTCTTTGCCTTCGAAGAGGCTGCCAACGCGCCGCCCAACGGCTACACGCATATTCTCTCCAATCCGCCCTTTCACAGCGGCGTGCAAACGGACTACCACGCCGTAGAAGAATTCCTGCGCGGCGTCGCCCACCAGCTCGCGCCCAGCGGTCGACTAACCATCGTCGCCAACCGCTTTTTGCCTTACGAAGCGCTGCTGGCGGAGCACATCGGCCCGCCCACCGTTGCTGTGGCAACCTCCCGCTACCGCATCTACGAAAGCCAAGCGGTGTAATTCCGCCTAGACAATTGAGGTTGATGAACCACATGTCGGTACCGACCAACAAAGACAGAAATCGCAAGAAGCAACGGACAAATGAGTGTTAATTAAACGTTAATAAAAACGGGCTTGACAAACGTTTTGACCTGTGAGATACTACGCTCAGCTAGGCGAAGGAACAGATGTTCACCACGTGGACAACTTCTTACAGGCAAGACAGCTCGCCCAGCCTAAATCGCTATCCTATATATAAAGGAGGTGATGCTAATGGACTGTAGTACAAACAGCCGCCCGGTAGCGTCACCTTCGACGGAAGTTCTTTCTTAGAGCTTTTCTAGATAACAGCGCTACCGGGCGCACCTACCGAAGAGGCCTCTGCCATTGTGGCAGGGGCCTCTTCCTTTTTGTTTGCTTTTCTTTAACGCATCAATTTTAGTTCGTAGGCGGCGCGTCCATTACCGTACCCGCAATTGGCCCCTTCATCGACCAGCGCTGCGCCGTCTCCCAATCGACATCGACGACCCAGTCGCGGGCCAGCAGCGTGTCGATATCGCCGGGGTGGGCAACATCCACCACCAGGAACGGCCCCTCGAACGTGCCGTCCTCCAACAAAATCCACACCTTGCGGTTGATATCGCCCACGCGCAGCAGCGCCACGTGGCCCACGCATTCGGCGCAGGCATCGATGCTATTCTCGCGCGTGCGATAGTTGATAACGCGGTCCATCACCCCCGGTGCATAGTACATGACCTTGCCGCTTACGGGCAGCGGCGTCGCGTCGCTGTAGGAGGGATTGAGCCCCTGGGCGTTGGTCTGCGTCGAAAGCGTGGGGGCAGCGATGGGCTCGGCTGCGACCGAGTCATCGGCGGCAGCGGTAACCGGCGCAACAGGTACGGGTTCGGCCAGAGCAACTGGCTCAGCAGCAGCTGGCTCAACTACAGCTGGCTCAACTACAGCTGGCTCAGCAGCAACTGGCTCAACTACAGCTGGCTCAGCAGCGGCTGGCTCAATTAAAACTGGCTCAACAGCGACTGGCTCAGCCGTAGTTAATTCAACTGTGGCGGGGGAAGGTGAGGGGGCTTCGACGGCTGGTGAAGCATTTAAAAACACAGATTCTGGGGAGAGAGAATCTGGCTCGCTGGCAGAAGAGGGTTCAGCGCTGGTAGCGGGGGCGCTAAAGCTGAGGCTATCAGCAGCCACCACGTCCACGCAAACCAAGTCGGTACAGTACGGCTCATCGCTGTCTTCACCGCCATCGTCTTCATCACCGTCCACTTTTTGCTGAGCAGCGGCGGCAAAGCTCGACACAGCGTCAAGTGTCACGACTTCCGCTATTGGGGCGACCATAACGGCTGCCGTCATCAATGTTCCAAATAAAACAGGCATAGTACATTCCTTTGCTAATCCGTATCCAAACCACAGAGCCGATAGTTGGGTTAAGGCTCCAGGCAAATTTCACGGCTACCCGGGGGCAGAACGGCGCATTTTACGGACTTTGTGCGGAATGTCAAAAACAAGAAGACGTTGTGTTTCCTACATTTCGTGAGAATCCTGCTTAACATAGCAGCAGGTGGCATAAAAAACAGGCAAAACTTGCTGCTTTTTCTCCCACTTCAGCCGCTTTTCAAAAATCTATAGATGAGGGTAGCCGTGAACAAAAAACCGCCGCTTCCAGCTGGGAAGCGGCGGTTTGGGCGCTTGATGGGACTCGAACCCACAACATCTTGAACCACAAGCACCCTAAACAGTATACCACTTGATTTATTATCCAGTGCTGTACCCCCCGTCTTTCCGACGATGGTCGCCCATCAGCTCAATGTAGGCCTGCGCCACGCTGCTGTTGTCCCACAGCGCATAGATTTCCATCGTTGTGGCCAGCCGCTTGTGCCGCAAAATGTTCTGAATCAGCGACTGCGGCGCCCGCTTCTCCTGCAGCAGATAGCGCGCCAGCCCGTGGCGGAAGGCGTGGGGATTGCGATAGGGCATCTCCGCCCGCTGCCACAGCTGCTTCACCCGCTGTCGCAGCCCGTTCGTCGTCAGCAGGCCGCGCACGCTGCCGTCGCCGTGGGAGCTCAACATCGCCCGCCCACTTTCGTGGCCCGGATAGGCGTAGCCGTACTCCACAAACGCCGTCGCCACCTCCGGCAGCATCGGCACCAGCGCCGCGCCCGTCTTCCCCTCGCGCACTAAAAAGACCTGGTGCGCGACATCGAAATCGCCCATCTGCATCGAGACGGCCTCACCAATCCGCAAGCCCCCGTAGAACATCAGCTGCACGGCCAGCCGGTCGCGCAAGTGAAACCAGCGGTCGCGCGGGATGGTGAACAGCAGCGCATCCATCTCGGACTTGCGCACGTAGCGCTTCTCCTTCGCCGGAATGCGTGGCCGCTTCACCCCGCGCATCGGATTCTGCTTCGTCTCGATCAGCGCCTTACCCACCAGCCAGTTGAAATAGACGCTCAGCGCGCGCCAGATGCCCTCCACGGTCGCCGGTGCTGCGCCTCGCTGGCTGCGCTCGGCCAAATACTGCACCACCGTCTCCGCCTGCAGCCAGCACACACCGCGCTCGGGCTCCTCATAGAGCCAGGCCACAAACGCGTGCAGGTGGATAGCGTACCAGTCCAGCGTGTGCGGGGAAAGCTCCTCCTTACGCTTGGCGGTCAAAAACCGCTCCACACTCTCTTCAAGTCTCATTTCGCCCTCCATCACTGAAAACCCACACAGCCCCCAGTGCTGGAGAAGCACGCCTGCCCGGTCGCGCTTCTCCAGCCTATCAAAGAACGGGTCAATGTGATGGGTGAGGGACAGTCAATCACGACGCGCCAGGCGTGCGTTGTGATGCCGTACTTTTGACGCAAATATCTACGAAAGGTCGCTATGCACACAGTCAATCAAACCGTGCTCGAAGTTGCCCAAATCAACATAACTGGCAACATCATCCCGCCCTACTGGTTGGGGCACATCACGTTTGCCAACGGCAAGCCCAATCTGCTCGCCTGCTACATACTCTCCGACTTGACCTACTGGTACCGCCCCCATGAAGTGCGCGACGAACGGACCGACCAGGTCACCTATTTCAAAAAGTTTCGCGGGGATATGTTCGAGTGTGATTATACCACCTACGCCAAGAAGACCGGCGCGAGCAAGCGTCAGGTTTCAGCCGCCGCTCACATGCTCGCAGGCTATGGTCTTGTAGACCTCTGCTTTCGCCGCGTCCTCACGCAACGCGGCCAGTTTCTCAACAATGTGCTCTTCTGGCGGCTGCATCCGCACATGCTGCGCGGCATCACCGAGCAAGACCCGGCCCGCCTGAAACTCCGCTTGCGCGAAACGACGAAGGTTCAACCCTTGTCACAATCAAACGTGACAACCCCACCAGATGAAACAGGGGGGGGTTACTACAAACAAACGTGGGAGGGTATCACAATCAAACGTGATACCTTGTCACATTCAAACGTGATAGGTTGTCACAATCAAACGTGGGAGGTTGTCACGTTAGAACGTGAGACGTACTCCGAGACTTCTTCCGAGACTTCTTCCGAGACTTCTTCCCATGATGATGATGATGACGAGTTAAAGAGGGACGAACTCTTTTTCGTTGAAGAAAAAGAACGAAGAGAGAGAGTCTGTATACTAAGTAAGGCTACACGAAGCCTTGCTCTCGACCTCATCGCCGCCTGCTTTGGCTACGGCGGCTGGGATGGCCCAGAGGCCTACGTCGACGCGCTGGACGAACACCAGCGCCCCCACCTGCTCGACTGGCTATGGAAGTTTCAGCGCCGGCCCGAATGGAGCGCGGACAAAGAGCCCGGCTTTATCATCAGCATGATGCAGAACGGCAAGCGGGCCGGCCTCGCCCCCTACGAGCGCGACGCCCTCCAGCAAGAGCTCGAAGCCTACGAAGTGCGGGAGGCCGTCTAATGCTCACCCCCACTCAGCAGGACATCCTGGCCCGCTTTGCCGCCGGTTGGACATTGCCGGAGATTGCGCACCAGCGCGGCTGTTCACGAGGCAGCATCAGCCAGAGTCTTCAACGGGCCTACGATGCCCTGGGCGCAGCCAACGGGCGTCACGCCCTCGTGCTGGCGCTCCAGCACCAAGAGCTTTCGCTCGAACAAGTGTTTCAGTACAGCTTTGCGGAGGTGGACCGTGAATGAGCACCCTTCCTGCGAATTCTTCCGCGACTACTGGACGGAGCTCGACGACGACGAACGCCGCGCCTTCACCCGCCGCACTTATCACAAACTCATGGCCCACGTCGCCGCCATGCCCGCCGGTCGCCTAGCCAACATCCGGAGCAACGTCTATGACTCAACACAGCAAGCCGTACACGATAGCCCATCTGGCGGAGGACTTCGCCATCATCAAGGCGATGATCCGCCGCGAAAAACGAATGCGCCAGAACGTCCTGCGCGGCCAGAAGCGCACGCAGGGGATGCAGGAATGCCAAAACGCCCTGGAAGCCCTGGGGCGCATCAAAGACGCCGCCAAGCTGTCGGTAGACCTAGGCAGCCCGGAACGGCCCACAGCGCCCCACAGCGCCAGCCACGAGCTACGCCAGCCCGCGCTGGTAGACCCGGAACCCTACCGCGTGCCGGAACCCGGGCGCGGAGCATACTGAACGCCGTCGCCGCCAGCAACGGGCCTATCGCCCTCAACGACATCGCCCAGGCCCTCGGCGTTCAGCGCACCACCATCAGCAGCCGCATGGGTGCGCTCGTCGAGCGCGGCCTGCTGAACCAACAAAATCTACCCGCCACAGCCGGCCACGGCCACACCTACCACTACACCCTGCCGCCCGCCGTCCGGCAAGCCCTGCAGCGAGAGGCGGTGACCGCATGACCAGCACCCCACCGCTCGACCGCGAACAATTCGGCAGCGCCCACATCTACGCCAAAAGCGCCAAGTCGCAAATCAGCGACCTCTGCGGCCTGCTCGACGTGTGGACGCAGCGCCAGCCGCTGCTGCTCACCCCCAAGCAATACGATTACGCGCAGACCCTGCTGCTCCACGTCAACAGCCTCTGCGACGCCGCCGCGGCCCATCTCGCCGCTGCCCAAGGAGAACCCAATGAATTCGACCCGCCGCCCGCCCCGGCTGCTCCTCGACCATGCCCGCGCGATAAAGCAGCAGCCGCGCCAGCAGATTGAGGCCGACCTCGAAATCGTCCGCCGCGCCGTCAGCAGCCGCCACAATCACCTGGACAGCATCGGCCTCGACGACGAGGCCAAAGCGCTCAGCGTCGCCTGGCTGCGCCTCCGCCACCTCGTCGAAAACAACATCGACCAGCTGGCGCTGCCGGCAGACGACTAACGCAACCAATCAACCTGAATCAACACGAAAGGGGAACGGCAACCATGACCCACGTCTACACCATCGCCATCGGCAAAGGCGGCGTCGGCAAATCCACCACCAGCGTCGCCATTGCCCAGCGCCTCGCCACGAGCGGTCACAAAACGCTCCTGGCCGATTTTGACCGCCAAAGCAGCAGCACCAAGCTGCTCGGCTTTGACCCGTGGAACGGCAGCGCGCGCTTTGTCGAACGCGCCAGCCACGGCCTCAGCGAGTGCCAGTTGGGCGCGCTGGCCGGCCAGACCATCCGCAACGCCCACAACCTCGACCTGGACTTCGACCAGAAGCTGCGCCACAACCTCTACCTGCTCAGCGGCTCCAACCACCTGCTCGCCGTCGAGCGCGCCAAGCTGGCGCTGGGCGAATCGATACAGGCCGCCGCCAGCGCCCTACGCCCGCTTTGGGAACGGATGGGCTTCGAGGCCGTCGTCATCGACCCGCACCCCGGCTTCTGGCTTTACGAGCTGGCGCTGCACTTGGCCGACACGCTCATCATCCCCACGCTGCTCGAGTTCGCCTCGCTCGATGAAATCGCCGCCACCCTGGCGACCGCGCAGCAGGTCGGCAGCCAGCCGGACCAGACCATCATCCTGCCCACGCTCGACCGAGGGCTGAACGAACACGACGCCAACCGCCAAACGCTCGAGCGGCTCTATCCCGGCCAAGTCGCTTGCCCCATTGCGGATTCACAGGCCGTGCGCGAAAGCGCCGCCTACGGCATGACCATCTGGGAATACGCCTCGCGCCTGCCCACCTTCAAGCGCGTCCAGGCTACCTACGCCCAGCTCGTGGCTGATTGGCTGCTGCCCAACCACATGGAGGTGATGTCGTGAGCCCAATGCAAATTGCAAAGCAGTATGTGAGAGAAAACCCTGATTTTGCGGGTGTGGTCACCGTTGAGGGGCAGACGCCAAGGGGACGCGGTGGCCGACTCGGCACCAAGACCACAAGCTACCACTACAACTGCGTCGATGGCGTAGTAACCAAGACTAACTTGGGAGCAATCATCAGGGGCGAGGTGACGCAGAGCGAGCGCGTGACGCTCAAGAAGGAGGATTACCAATGAAGAAACGCGAACTCACCCGCTCGCTCGCCACCGGCCCCAGCGCCGCCATCAGCCAGCCGGCGACCGAAACCCGCCTCTACTTCGAGGCCTACGACGAGTTGGACGCCAACCTGCGCGAACAGCTCCAGGCCGGCGCGGTCCGCATCCACAGTCTCAATAAGCAGGAGGGCATGGTCTACTTCGCCAAGTGCGACAAGCTGGCGGAGCTGCGCCAGCTCCCCGGCGTCGAAGGCCACTGGGAACGCTGGTGCGAGGAGGAGCTGGGCTACACCCCGCGCCACGTGCGCACCATGATCGCCGCCGCCGCCATCCCGCATGAATACCGCCCGGCCCTCGCCTCGCAGCTGCCCACGGTCATCGGCCTGCTCACCAACTCGACGCTGCCGGAGGACGCCGTGCGCGCCCTCGTCGCCGCTGCCGGCGAACGCATCCTGCGCGTCGCCGACGCCAAGCAAATCGTTGACGCTCACAAGCCGGAGCCCGAATCAAAGGAAATCGAATCGCCGCTGGAAGCGGCGATTCGACAGGCGAAGGAAGCGCCGCCAGCTGACACCGGCGAAGCTGACGGTGACGGACCGTCGCCGCTGTCGCTGGATGAGATGATTGCGTTGATTTGGCGCGCAATCAAGGCTGGGAGCTCATATAAGGCCGCGGATACGGAACTCCTCGAAAAGCTACGTGGTATCGGGAGGCCCCATCAGCTGACGCCATTCATGCGCAATCAACATCGCGTGCTTGACGCCTCGATACTTTTCAACGCGCGTGCTCACATCTTAAATGAGTTGTCGGAGCGGGTCCTGCACGCCCAACGCAAAGCCGAACGCCGCACCCAGCACGAACAGCAGCAGCGCGACCAGGCCGCTGCCACCTCCAGCTATGTCGCCCCCGTCGTCAACACCGGCAACCCTGCCGAGGCTGGCCACGCCCAAACCATCGTCTACACCGCCAGCGACGAACAGCCCGAAATGCCCAGCGAGTACGCGGCCCGGCTCATCAACGATTACCCGATGGACGAAATTCTAATTTCCTTCGGACGCAGTGAACTGCTGTCTCTGCTCGATGACTTCTGGATCGTCGAGAAGGTCATCGATGCGCTGGGAAACGCTTGAAGAATCCGCTTCTAATCCAACCGGAAATAAATTTCCGATCTCAATCAACAGGAATACACAACCATGATCGCAATTGCCACACCCGAACAGCAAGAAGAATACACCAACCAGCTTGAAGCGCTGTGCGCCGAGCTGCTCAACAAATCCGCGGCCAAGATGTGCGACGATCTTGACTGGCCAATCTCAGAACCCTATCCTACTGAGCCGGACGAGCTCGAAGCCCTCAGCGTCACCTGGTCGCTACACATGCTCGCGCGCATCTTGCTCAAGCACGCCCCCAGCCCGCGCACCGGCGTCGAAATCCTGCTCGCCGAATTCGACGCCGCCAACGATGCCCTGCCCGCCAACGCCCACAGCGCCGTTTACACCGTCGTCACCTGCGGCACGGGCCTCCGCCCCACCAAATAGCAAAACCGCCTTGGGCTGTACACCCAAGGCGGTCAGGTGGGCGGGAAACGGCAAGAATCCTAAGCCCGCGCAGAGTATACCACAACTTTGCGCGGGCGACTACACGACATTGCGACTAGATTTGAGGTTGCCCCCCATGCCAAACAACCGCAAGCCAGCCAAGGCTGGCAGCACGTATCACACACACAATCATTACAAAGAGAAGACGGGCTTCTGGCCGCCCTTCTTCAAGTTCCTACTCGTCATCAGCAGCCTGTACCTATTCTTCCTGGCTGCCTTCTACGGCGACCACTTCCGCCAGTTCACCAACTGGCTGATGACCAGCCTCACCTGGCTCGGCATTATCCTGCTGGCCGCGGGCGCGCTGGTCGGCGCCACCTTGCTGACGTTGACCAGCTTCACCAAGCGCCAGCAGTACAACCGCCAAATCCGCGGCTCCTACGCCATCCGCGAATACCAGCTCGACCCGCTCCCCGTGCGCATTTGGCGCGCGATCAGGGGCAAGCCGATGCGCCGCGCCGTCTACAAGCCGGACAACGACCCCGGCGTCGGCGTCATCGTCGACGAGCGCGGCCTCACTCCCCTGCCGGTGATGGACGCGCAGGCCCAGCTCGCCTACGCGGGCCACATCGAGGCCCGCCGCCGCATCCAGGCGGCGGTCTCGCCCAACGACGACCTGGGCAAGACGATTAGCGACGCTTCCTTTGGCATCCCCAACGCCAATACGGGCAAGTTCCTAAGCGGACAGTGGGGCCCCAAAGACAAGCCGCTCACGCCGCGCATCATCGGCGACGAGCCAAAAGAGACCAAGGCCCTACCCGCCCAGCCCCGTCTGCTCACGCTCTCAGACGCGCTCAGCACGGCCCCCAAGGGCGAGATGCCCCTGGGCCAGCGCAAGAACGGCGAGCTCGCGCTCTGGAACCCGGAAGCCGACCCGCACCTGGGCATCTACGGTAAGAGCAAGAGCGGCAAAAGCCGCTACGCCGGCTTCACCACCGCCCTGAGCCAGCTGCGCCGCGGCCACGTCGTCTGCCTCGATCCCGAAGGCGGCGTCGACTGGAGCCACCTCGCGCCACAGGTCGAGGTCATCCCCATCGACTTGAAGCGCCCCAGCCGCGCGCCTTTCGAGGCGCTGCTGAACGAGATGGAGCGCCGGAGCAGCCACCTGAAGCAGCACGGCGCCAGCAACATGTACCACGCCAACGGCCACGCCCTGGAGCCGCTCTACCTCCACTTCGAGGAGTACGGCGCGTTTATCGAGAAGCTATCGGACGCTGCAAAAGCGGGCGACGAGCACGCGGGCGAGGTGCTCGCCTACGCCAACGACGTGCTCAAGCAAATTGCCATGCGCGGCGCGCGCACCGCCATCCATCTCACCATCTATGCCCAGCTGCCCACCGACATCCCCACCCTGGTCGAGAGCAACCTCGTCACGCTCACCTTCAAGCAGGGCGCAAAGCACGGCAACACCGTGGGCTACTGGCACGCCCACGAGCTGGGCAGCGGCGAATTCGCCTTCGAGGGCGAGCGCTACCAGGCGTGGGTCGCGCAGAACGAGGCCTCCCAGATTCTGCGCCAGCTGCCCACCCGCCCGCGCCTGCTCGCCAACCTGGCAGCAGCTGACACCGGTCGCGCTGCCGGTGCTGGCCACCCGGGCGCGCCGCGTGGCGATGCTGCGTCCGCCAACAAACAGTGGCGCGATGTGACCCACGTCGAGCGCGACCGCTACGGCGACGTGATCGACCTGGCCCCGCCCGAAGCGGAGCCGCTCGACGAGACGACCATCAAGCAGCAGCTCACCGACCAGTATTTTGAAGAGCATCCCGAACACGTCTTTGGCCCCGTGGCCAACGGCGCGATCAGCGGCCTGGCTCGCCTCTTTGCCGTCAAGCTCGCCGGCGACCCCGGCCACTACCGAACCTACAAAAGCGAGGCCCACAAGGCTTTCCACGGCTGGCGCGAAAGCGTCTCCGTGCCGGAAGGGAGGGACTGATGCAAATTCAATCCCTCTCCCCCGCCCTGCTCAGCGCCACGCCGCCCGCCGTACTGGTCTACGTGTCGCAACTAGAGATGTTGGCCTACCGCGACGCGCTCACCGGCCTGCACAACCGCGCCGCCTTCGAGCGCACCCTGGCCCAGTGGTGGCAGCAGGGCGAGCCGTTCACGGTCGCCTTGGTCGATGCCGACAATCTCAAGACTGTCAACGACGCTTACGGCCACGCAGCTGGCGACACCCTGCTCCGCACTCTCGCCAGCTGCATCCGACAAAGCGCCCGCCGCCAGCCCGACGAGAGCTATCGCCTGGGCGGGGATGAATTCGCCCTGCTCGTGCGCGGCGACAGGCTGCAGCCCATCGCGGAACGCATTCGCGAACAGCTGCGCCGCGGCCACGTCGAGGCGTCGCTCGGCGTGGCCAGCGCCAGCGAAGTCGCCAGCGCACCTGCGCTCGTCGCGCTGGCTGATCAGCGCATGTACATCGAAAAGCGCAACAAGCAGTGGGCTGCTCGCCTGCTAAACTGATTACGAACCAGAACGGAGAACATCATGAACGTCCTAAAGCTTTGCATCCTCGCCTGCATTGCCCTCGCCTGTATCCTGCTCACCGCCGCGCGAATGAGCCCCACAAGCGTCGACTGGGTCTCTGGCCTCCTGCTTGGCCTTACTGCCGCCCTGCCGACCGCGCTGCTGATCGTCAGCTCAGCATTAAACGAGAAGCACCGACATACCATTCAGCCCCAACCTCAGCAGCGCGAACGCCGCGTCGTGCCCGCGCCGTCGACCATTGAACTCCTCGAGGAGAATCGCCAGCTCTTGCTGGCCGCCGCAGACAAGCGACAACAGAACCAACTGATCCGGGAGAATGCCCAACTGCGCAGAGCAATCCGCGCGGAGCCCTTCCCCGCCATTCAAATCACCGAGCAATAGTCAGATGAAAACAACCTGCTACCTAATCATCAGCGAAAACGGATCGGTTGAAGTACGAAAGCGCCGCCCCGATATGTCCGCTGGTCAGGTCGCCGTGAAGCTCCGGCTCGACATCAGCGACCGCTTCTTTGACCGCTTCATCCCAAATGTCGAAATGAGCATCCCGGATGAAGCGGTGATCGAGCCTGACATTCAGGTTACCTATGAAGTGGAGGAGCAATGAGAGTATTGATTTACCAGCCCGGCCACCCAGCCCGCGAAGTAGACATCAGCCCCAAGAGCATCATCGGCTGTTTAGTTCTCGGCGACTTTGAGGGCCTCGCACAAGCAACTGCAAATTTACAGGAAGAGATGGAGGCACTAGGAGCGAAGACTCAGATAGAGGTAGAGGAGGCAGAGGAAGATGGCCAGCAACCTTGAATACCCTGGCGGCAAAGGCCTCGTCTTTCGCCACATCATCAACCAGCAGCCGCCGCACGTTGGCTATTTCGAGGCCTTCGCTGGCGGCCTGGCGGTTGGGCGGCACAAGCGGCGTGCTCACATCAATATCGCTGTCGACAAAGACCTGTCTACCGTTGAGATGCTCTTTGATGCCGAAGATGTGGGCGCACACTGGGAAATTCATCACGGGGACGCCATCCGCTGGCTGCGCGAAAGGCGCTTCCCGCCCACCAAAGACTGGCTCGCCTATCTCGATCCGCCCTACCTGATGGACGTGCGCTCGTCGCAGAAGCCCTACTATGCCCACGAATTCAGCACCGAGCAAGAGCACATCGAACTCATTAGCCTGGCGCGCCTTCTGCCCTGCCTGGTGCAGCTCTCCGGCTACCGCTGCCACCTCTACGACGAGCTCCTGCACGACTGGCGCCGCGTCGACTACCAAACCACCAACCGCGCCGGCAACGTCGTCACCGAGTCGCTCTGGATGAACTACCCCGAACCGCAGCGGCTGCACGATTACAGCTGGCTCGGCGACAACTACCGCGAGCGCGAAGACATCAAGCGCCAGCAGCAGCGCTGGCAGCGCAAGCTGGCGCAGATGCCGCGCTTGCGTCGGCTGGCTATGATGAGCGTCATCGAGGAAGAATTCGGCCTCAAAGACACCGGCAATTCCACCGTGGCTGGAGACGCACCGAGCACCGGCAGAGTCACCGATAGCTTGATTGGCCAATCAAGCAAAATCCAGTACAATCCCTACAGAACGGCATGAATCCAGGAGCAACCCATGAACGAACAACCATTCCACCGCCAAGGACGTGACATCGTCACCCAGCGCGGCGAAGTCGAAGCGCAGGCCGCGACGCCCATCGCCGCCCAGCGCATTGTCAACTCGCTGAACTTTCTGGCGACGCTGCGGGCAAGCAACGACCCCCACTTGCTGCGTCTGCTGCACGAACTCGAGCTGCAGCGGGCACGGGCCGCGTCCAGCCAGCCAACGGTCGGCAGCGCCGAAATGCGCGAGCGCATGGCCGCCCGCGGCGTCGACGTGAGCGGCCTGCCGCCCGTCGTGACAAAGGAAAACATCAAGCGCGAGGCGGTTTGATGTACGAAGTCCACTATTCCGACGAGGCGGCGAGCTACCTGGCCGACAATGGCGAGCTCGTCGCCAATCTTTTCTTTGCCATGGAGTCGCTGGGCTACCGCACGCCCGCGGAAGCGGAGGAGGTCGAGACCGGCCTCTGGCGCTGGGCCACGCTCGGCCACTACGTCTACTACCGCCAAGACGAGCAGGCACGGATTGTGACCATCGCGACGATTGCCCCGCTCGATTAGCGCCTGCAGCCCCGCCAAAGTCGCCGGTGACGAACAAAAAAGAGTGCACCAGGGAATTCCCTGGTGCACTCTTTTTTTGCGCTTGCTATCTGTGCTCGATCTGGGCATCCTCGCCAGTTTCGCCGGTATCCACCGGTGCATCAAACACCAGCAGCTGCCCGTCCCGAATCCCCACCTGCGCATCCGCCGCAATCCCGTACTCCTCACACAGATACCCCATAAACTGGTTCATCACCTGCGTCTGCGGCAGCGCGGCCACCGCCTGCGCCTGCGCCGCCACCATCCCTTGTAGGCGGTTGGCCTGCGCCTCAGTTAAGTCCACCACCATTGCGTTTTCGTTCATTCGATTCTCCCAAATTCGGTAGGTTTTCCAGCAGCCCCGCCTCGGCCAGCGCCCGCTGCATGGTTTCGATCATCGTCTGCTGCTGCCTGAACATTTCCAGGATTTGCTCGTCCCGTTCGTACAGCTCCTGGTCGCTTTTAACGAGCACGGGAACAAACTCGCTGTAGCGCAAACCCTTTGCGCCCGTTTCACCGCCTACGCTTGGGTCGATGTACCCCGCGAAATCCTCAATCCCCAATTCGTCCATCACTTGCTTCACCTGCTGCGCCAGGAGCCAGTAGTGCAGGCGCTGATGTTGGCGCTTAACGGCAGGCCGCGTCACCTCCGTTATCTCGACCTCCTCCATCACCGGCACGGCGCGCTTCGCCTGGCGACGCTGCATCCGCGTAATCGGCTCGCCATCCTTGCGCAGCTTGGGCTGGCCGCCCTCGCTGTCCATCAGCGTAATCTCGACCTCCTCGATCAGCGGCTCGCCCTCTGCATCCACCACCGCGACCTCGCGCATCACCGGCTCCTCGACCTCGCGCTGTACGGTGCGCCGCACGATCACGCCCTCCTCCTCCACCTCTTCCTCCACCTCGCGCATCACCGTCTGCATTTTTTTGCGCTTTTCGGTGCGCGTCTCGGTCAGCTCCGGCAGGTCGACATTCCGCCAGCGTCCGCGCACCGGGCGCAGCGCGCGGACAAAGTCGAGGCCCAGGTCGCTATCGACGATGTCGCGCTTGTCGTTTTCGTCGGAGGTCTGGATCGTACCGGTCGCTGCCCACACGCTCGAAAAGCGAGCCGCAGCCGTGCCCGCCGAAAGTCCCTGATCTACCGCAGGCGCAAACTGGTTGGGCGTTAAAATCGCGCGCGCCGTGCCCCCCAGCTCAAACCGCATGTCGGACAATCCCGTGCTGAAGTGGAAAAACCCGATTTGGGCGCTATTGCTGGAGCTAGGCGTGACGTGCCGGATGGCGAAACCAGTATTGGTTGGCGTCGCCAGCGTTAGATAGCCAAAGCCCCCGCTCTCCGCCATGATCACCGTCTCGCCCGGCACGGAGACGCTGCCCGCGTTGGAGCGGTAGACGTGCAGCGGCGCAGCAGGGCTAAAGTTGTTCCCAATGCCCACTAACCCCTCCTGCTTGGCATAGATTTTCATTACGCCAGTCCCATCGTAAATGCGAAAATGCCCCTTGTCGCAGTCGAACGCAATCGGCGTGTAGCCTGCATCCTCCAGGATCATGCGTGGCGTGCCCGCCTGCACGCCAATATCGATGCGATCCGTGTTCTGCGCGCTCGATGAGACGGTGCCCAAAAACCGCGCGTAGGCATTAAATGTGTTGACCGCTGAAAAGGTGTTGGCAGAGTTGCGCCGAGCAAACTCGGTGCTGTTGATGCCGTCCAGCGTATCCGCGTCGCCGCCGCCTGCACCGGCAACGGCAGCAATCTCGCTGCTGATTTTGCTGGCGCTCCACAGCGTCGTGGTCGACGTACTGCTGTCGTTGATGCTGCGATGAATGGCGGCGTTACCGGTGTGGGCAACAATTTCGCCGTTAATCTTCGACGCGCTCCACAGCACGGTCACGCCTGTCGTGGTATCGTCGATGCTGCGGTGGATGGCGTTGTTGGCGGCGTGATTGGCAATCTCGCCGTTAATTTTCGAGGCGCTCCACAACACCGTCACGCCCGTCGTTGCATCATTGATCACCCGATGCACATCCGCGTTGTTCAGGTGATTTGTAACGCTTGAACTCAAGCTTGTGACGCTTGTGCCCAACGCCGACACATCGACGCCGTCAACGGTTTTGTTATTTGACAGCGTGATGTTGCCATCAAATACGGCATTACCGCTGCTGCCTATGAGCACCCCTTGACCCGATGTGTTAGCGACTCTTAGTCCGGCCGCACTACGTGCTCGAATCTCGCTTGCCAGCACCTTGCGCCCGTCGCCAATGTCCCAGTCGCCCGTCAGCGGCTCCGTGCCATCCTTGCGGAGATAGCTCCCCAAAAACGCGCCCTGTAGGTTCAAAATGGTGATCGCCACCATCTGCCCGCTCGACGCGTCGTAAATCGGCACGCGGTCGCCGTCCGCCGCATTGGTGATCAGCGCCAATTGATTAACTGTTTTGCTTGCCGCCATGGTCTACCTCGCCTGTCTGTCCTGGAAAAGCTGTACAATTGGGTTGGTCTCGCGCTCCGGGTAGCGGTCCACCACCGCCACCGTCAAGCCCGTCGTGCGCAGCCCCTCTTCGTCAATCTCAGTCGTCGCTTCGAGAATGTTCAGGAGCTGATTTACATTGACCACGTTGCGGCCGTCCAGCGCCCGTCTAAAAATACATCGTATATCCTGCAGCGGGCGCAGCGAGAGCGGGCAAAAGGCCAGCGCCAGCTTGTACGTTTGCTTGGCATAGATGCGCCGGCTCAGCTCCGCCAGCGCCCGGTCGAAGAGCTGATTGGCCGCCGCCTCAATCTCTGCTGGCGTGCTCACGTCGTCGTCGTCCGCGTCCAGCGGCTCGATGTCGTACCACTGAATCAGCCGCTCGTCGCGGTCGTACTCCGTCTCCGTGGCGTCGTGACGCAGAAAGTTGCTGACCTTGTCCAGCGTATAGCCAGCTGGCGCCGTGCGCGTCGTGCTGCTCAAGTTGAGCGCTGCGCTGCGCGTGCCGTGGCCGTAGGGGTAAATCCGCGAAATTCGGTCGTAGCTCTCTTCCTCGAGCGCGAAGTTCGCCAGGAACGAGACGTTGTCCATCTCCTCCGGCTGCACCAGCGGCGCTTCCACCGCGCGGATACCGCTTGCATCGAAGCCCGTCTGGAAAGTTACCTCGCGCTCGCCGCTCAAATAGAAGTGGCTATCGCTCAGCTCCGCCAGCTTTGTCAGCGCGTTGAGCACGCTGGAGCCGTTGAACTGGTAATAAACATCGCCCGCGCCCGCGGCGGGGATGAACGTCCAGCCTGTCGGCGCATAGGCCGCAATCGCCGCCAGCGCGTCGGCGTGGCTCATCGGGTTCCAGCCGCTGCGCAGCGCCAGGAAGTGCACCGAACGCCGCATCAGCTCGCGCAGCATATCGTTGCCGGAGACCGCCAGCTCTACCCCGCCATCCTCGCGCGGGCTGATCTCCAGCTGGTCGATGATGCCGCCGCCCACGTACTCCGGCCCGCCCGCTCCAAAGCGATAGCAGGTCACCCGCTGCTTGGAGCGCAGCAGCTCGCTCTTGCGGTCGCTCATCGGCACGGCGAAGCTCACCTTGCCCGCCCGATCCATGCGCCGCGTCGAGCTCCAGCCCGTCGCGCTCACAATCGGCCCGCTGCCCACGCGCGACCCATCCGGGTTGCGCACGTCGATGTAAAATTCAGTGTCCATCGACTAGCTCCACTGGTCGTAGTGTTCGAGCGCAACCGTGCCGCTGCCGCTGCCGAGGTTGATTTGCACGTTGTTCGTGCCCGGAATCAGCCGCAGCCAGCCGTTGACCACGTGCGTCGCCGGCAGCGCCAGGTCGTCGTAGCGATCGAGGTAGGTCAAGTTGCCGTCCCACTCCTGCACGCTCATCGTGCCGGCGTCGACGATCAGCGTCTGGCCGCTGCTGAGCGAGCGGTTGTATTGCAGATGCGCGCCGTTGTAAATCACCTCAAACGAGCTGATGGCGCTCGTCGCCGTCACCCTCAGCACGGCGTCGTGTACATCCTCGGTTCCATCGACCGTCAGCGCCAGCGTGTTCGTGCCGCTGTTGGCGCTGAGGCTGGTCGTGCGCAGGCTCTCCGCCCGCCACGTGCCCCCCTGCGCCTCGAAGACGATGTCCAGCTCGGCCACGCGGCTCACGTCCTCCACCGTCTTCTCGTGCGGCTCGTCCAGCAGACGCGCCAGCTTCCACTGCAAAACGCCGTCATCCTCGCGCCGGCGATACAGCCGCCCCACCACCCCAATCTTGGCCTTGATATTGTCAACCTGGTTCCGCAGGTCCGCCACCACGTCCAGCCCCAGCGAGATAAAGTCCCCGTCCGGATCGGCGGTGATAATCAGGTTGCCGTCGTGATCCGCCAGCAGCACCTGCTTGCCCACGTACTTGCCCCGAAAGGTGATCGGGTGGCGACGCGGCAGCCGGCGCGTCCGCCCTAAATAATCAAACGCGCCGCCCAGCGCGTTCACCAGCGACGAGCCCACCTTGCCCGTGCCCAGGTCATCAATCGGCAAATGCTCGGGCAGCGGCACGCCGTCAAAGGTTTCAAGTCGATAGGGCATTAGGCCAACCCCGCTTCCCGCAGCGCATCGAGCACGCCCGCCCTGGAGCCGCGCCGAACCGACCCCTCATCCGCGTTGCCATCAATCTGAATGCTCACGCTGATGGGTCCAGCGGTCGCGCCCTGCAGCTGCGGCCGCGGCGACACGCCGCTTACAACGCTGTTGAGGCTGCTGTTGAGGCCGCTCGGCAGCAGCGATGGTGCTGACCCAAAAGATTTTTGCGCAGCACTCAGCACACCGTTAGCCACCTTCACCGCCGCCTTCATGGCCACCGGCCCTGCCTTTAGAATGCCCAGCCCCATCCCCTGCGGAATGGGCACACCCAGCAGCTTAGCTGCTTCTTTGGAAGGAGAGTCTGAACGCAACGCATCCCTTGCAGCCTGTAGCGCATTGCGAGCCATCGAGACGGCCGCCTCAAGCGCCGCCGATGCACCATTGCGGATACCCGCCGCTACACCGGTGACAATCGCCAGCCCCACGCTGCCCCAGTCGACCTCGCGCAGCGAACGCATCATGCCCGTCGCCAGCGCGCCCAGCGCCGTGAAGATGGCGCGCGACGCCGCGTTGATGATGCCCGGCAACTTGTCCACACCCCGCTTGAGTGCCGGCCCCAGCTTCTGCGCCGTATCGCCGATAAATTGCAGCACCCTGTCCATGGCCTGCTTGACGATGTCGGAAGCCGCCTGCATATCGCCGCGCATCACCGCCTTGACAAAGTCCATCGCTCCCTTGATGACGGCCTTGATGTTCTCCCAAATCTGCTGCGCGCTTGCCTTGAGCGCGTTGAGCGCGCCGGTCGCGTGCGTCTTGGCGGCGTCAAAGTCGCCGCGCATCACGGCTTTGATGGCGCTCATCACGTTGGTGACAATGCTGCGGATGTTCTCGAAGTTGCCGGTAAAGACCACCGCCAAGCCGACAATCGCCCCCACTACCAGCGCTACCGGTCCCAGCAGCGCAGAGAGCGCCCCGCCCACGCCGCCCAGGATGGTCTGCACAATCCCAAATTTGGCGAGCAGCGTGGCGATGGGCGCGAAGAAGGAGGTGATCGCGCCCACGGCTGCCGACCCCGCCGCGACAAAGGGAGCGGCCAGAAAAGCAGCCGCCGCCTTGATCGGCACAAGCACGCCGCCAAAAGCTACGCCCAGCGAAGCCAGCGCCGAACCCAACGAGCCGGAGAAGAAACCCACCAGCGTGCCGCCCGCGCCCAGTAATCCACCAAATGCGCCGATGATGCTGCCCACGCTGCTGACTATCGTACCCAGCACGATCAGCACCGGCCCCACCGCCGCCGCAATGCCGCCAAAGAGCACGATCTGCTTTTGTGTAGCCGGACTCAAGTTAGTAAACCACGTCAGCAGCTGCGACAGCGCATTGACCAACTGCAACTTGTAGGGCAGCAGCTGCTGGCCCAGCACCGCCGCCGCGTCCTTGTACTGCGCCACAAGGATGCGCTCCTTGTTGGCGACCTCATCCGAGGTGCGCGCGAAGTCGCCCTGCGCCAGCGCGGTCTGCTCCATGATGATGGCGTAGGCGGCCTGTGCTTTCTGCGCCGCGGTCAACGTCCCCACCTTGCCGTCCAGCGCTTCGGCGACTTTGTTTTCGGCATTCTGAACCGCCTGCGCCGCCGAACGGTATTCGATGCTGCTGGCCCCGTGCTCGCGCAGCGCCGTGGCCGCGCTTCGCTGGGCCTTTTCAAGCCCCAGCGAAGCGGTGTTGACCTTGTCCATATCGACCGCTGCGTTCACGAGCCCCAGCTCCATCGCCTTCAGTTCAATCGTGGCCGCGCTCAGGTTGACGCCCAGCGTGCGCAGCGGCTCGGTCTCCCCCACCAGCCCGGCGCGCAATTTCTCCAGCGCCTCGGTGGGGTCGATGTTGTTGAAGGAAGCCAGGTCAGCCGCCAGCTCCACCAGCGACTGCGACATCCCCAAAGATTCGGTTTGGCCGATCTCCATGGCGGAAAAGAGGTTGCCAAAGGTGCCAACCGCCTCGAGCGCTTCCGCCCGGCTCAGCCCAAACGACTCGGCGCTGGTCTTTGACCACGCCTGAATCTGCGTGGCCTGCTCGCCAAAGACGACGTTGACCTTGTTCATGCTCTCGTTGAGGTCGCTGGCGAAGTCCGTCGATACCTTGGCGGCCGCCAGCAGCGGCGCGGTGATGCCCAGCCCCAGCTTCGTGCCGGCGCTCTGCATCCTGCCGCCCGCCGCCTGGACAGAAGAGGCGGTCTTTTCGATTCGGCTTTGTGCGCCATCCAAGCGTTTGCTGAACTCGCTATCGTCCAGTATCAGCTTGGCGGTCATCCGTGCGATGGTCGCCATCCTGCGTCCTCAAATCCATGCCGCCCATCTGGGCGTTGGTCGCTTCAATCTTGCCCACCAGCGCATCAAAGAGCGCGTCCTCGTCCTGGCCATCCCCCACCAGTCCGGCAGGAAATCCTCGTACGAAAAAGGCTTCTTGCGCTGCTTTTCATCGCGGTTGACGTTGGCCAGCAGCGCCATCTGCATCGCGGCGCGAAAGTCCCTGCGCGCCTCGCCAATCGGCTCGACGGCGTCAAACGCCATCCACTCCGTCAGCTCGCGGCTGCTGATGTTGCGCAGCAGTTCGTCAACCGTAGACCCGAGCGCCAGCGCTAAACGGAAGTAGAATCTTCGCTCGGGTCGTCGTCTAAATTTTCCTCCATCTCCGCCACGTCTGCGTCGGTGATACCCGAAAGCTTGCAGCCCTCGAAAAAAAGGAAGTCCACCACCGCGCCGTCGATGCTGCCCAGCGCGCGCACGTCAGCGGGCAGGTGCGGGTTGTAGATGCGCTTGTTCTTTTCATCCACCAAATGCCAGGCCACGCAGCGGGCGCGAAAGTTGCGGTTGTCACGCTCCTCCTTGCCCTTCTTCCTGATGAGGTTGCTGGCCTCCCAGGCATCGCGCTCGTGGCCCATCATCGACTGCAGCCGCGCCTCTTCCCCCTCCCAGCCGGAGCAGGGGATTTTGACGGTGATGTAGCGGCGCTGCGGCTTCTCTTCAATCCGTTCTCGCGTCAGTAGTGGCATCTCTGCTCCTATTTATGATGCTGCCAAATCGGAAATAAATTTCCGGTTCGTTTAGCTAATCGTTGGCTTACCCGTCACCTTCAGGGCGACATCCGCCATCAGCTTGTCGTTGAGCGGCGCCGAGCCGCTAAAGCTCTTGACAAAGGAATCAAAGTTCCATTCCAGAATAGCGGTGCCGCCCGCTTCGGCCTTTACCTGCCACGCTTTTACCGCGCCGCTCTCCGCCAGCGAGAGCAGCCCCGCTGTTACGTTGTGCGTGGTTTCGGCCGGGTCCCAGATGATGCCAAAGCCCACTTCGTCGGCCTCCGCCAGCCCCGCGATAAACTCGCGAAAGCGGTTGGAGTCGCGCGAAGTTACGTCGATGTCGTCGTTGGTGATGCCCAACCCTTCGATATCTACAATCTGCGCAATCGTGTCGTAGCTGCTGGCGCCATCGCCCAGCCCCAGCGTGACAATTGCTCCTGAATACTTGTTCGCCATCTCTCTCTCCTAATCTGAAAACCAAACAAACGCATCCACCGAAACATAGAACAGCTTCGCCTTGCTGTCGTAGCCATCATCGTCGCCCTCCAGCAGGGCAATATCTACACGCGGTGGGCCGCTCTGCCGAAAGCCGATCAACGCACCCCTCAGCGTTTCAGCAACCTGTAGCGAGCGCGGCTTGCCCGCATCGTAGCAATCAAGCTGTAAACGGGGACGGCTCAGCGACGAATCGCCCTCCTGCTGGTCGCGCGTCTGCACGTGCATCGTCGAGACCCGCTGCACCACGATGTGCGCCCCTTGGACGCGCGCCGGCGCAACGTTTGGGTAGACCCGATCCCCCACCAGCGCCGAGAGCGCGCCGTGGCCGGTCAAGTAGTTGTACAGCGCTTCCTCAATCACTCGATGGCCCTCCGCAAGTCGCGGCTGATCGCCTGCTGCACCGGCCCCTCATTCTCATCAATGGCTGGGCGCACAAACGGCTGCGCCGCGTGGTAGCGCGTGCCCTTCTCCTGGTAGAGACCCCAGAAGGCGCGCGGGTAGATGTGGATGGAGGCGCGGCTCTTCGTCTCCTCGTACCCTCCCACCTCGATGCTCTCCGCCAGCTCGCCGCGCCGCCTGGGCGCATTGCGCGCCATGGCCTCGCGCACAATCTCACCGCCCGCCCCCAGTGCGCTCCGCCGCGCCTGGCTCACGCTGACGCCGCGCCGATGCAGCTGGCGCACCAGCTCGTCCGCCCCCTCCAGCTTGATCGACATCTTCATCACGTCCACCCCTCTACATCGGGCTTGTATTCGCAAATGATGCGCAGCTCGCGCCGACGCCCCGTGGGATCGGCCGTGCCAAGGATGTCCAGCGCCCGCCCGTCGTAAAGCAGCCGGTTCGTCGCGTCCACGTCGCTGCGGTAGCGGATGCTCACGTCGTAGGTCACGCCATCCTGCTCGCGGTCGGCGCCACCGATAAAGGTCTCCTCGACCGGCTTGGCGCGCACGTCCGCCCAGACTTCCGCCACGTCGCCCCACGTCTCGATCTGGTCGCCCACTGAATCGCGCGAGGCCACGTACTGCTGAATCGTCACCCGCTGGCGCAGTCTCCCAATGTTCATCAGCGCACCTGGAACATTTCTATAATGCTGGGCACCGCCACCGGCACCGGGCGAGCCGTCAAGCCCGCGCCAATCACCACCGTCTCGCGGTTCTCATACCAGTGGCCCACCAGCATCCGCACCGCGTGCTTCAGCAGCGAGGGCACCGCGTCCGCGTCGCCATAGCCGGCGACGTATTCGACAACCACCCCCTCCGCCCCGCGCAACGTAATCACCCGCGGCCAGCTCGCGCCGGTCAGCACCAGCGCCCCCGGCGTCATCCGCACAGCCGCCGCGTAGTCGCTCGTGCCAAAGGTGTACTCCGTGTCGTCGCTGTCGTAGTACCGAACGCTCACGATGCTCTGCAGCGGCGGCCGCGGCAGCAGAATCGAGCGCCCGCTTGGCCAGCGCGACAGCCACAGCCGCCACGTCTGCGTCGTCAGCGCCCGCCACGTCTGCTCCTCCAGGTACTGGCGCGCGGCGGCGATCAGCGACGTGATGTAGTCGTCCTCGTCCGTGTGATCCACGCGCAGGTGCAGCTTGGCATCCGCCAAATCAAGCGGCTCCTCAGCCGGCTCCCCCACCCGCTCCCAGTATCCCTCGAAGTGCATCGC
Organism: Caldilineaceae bacterium; assembly: GCA_965213535.1. Lineage (GTDB taxonomy): Bacteria > Chloroflexota > Anaerolineae > Caldilineales > Caldilineaceae > JBCCFC01. The sequence continues at coordinate 721,513 of OZ243888.1, read as the reverse complement.
TCTCCCCGTTTCTACGCAATCTTGCGTATGTCCAACCGGAAATTCATTTCCGGTTCGCCCCCGCCCACGAGCCGCCAGCAGCCTCCAGCCAGCAGCCTCCAGACCGTTCGCAGGGGTGTTCGCAACCCCGTTCGCAGCCCGTTCGCGCGGGTGTTCGCAGGGGTGTTCGCCAGAGGTAGACCCCCTCCCACGAACACCCGCGAACGCGAACGCCTGTGCTACGCCCCACCGGGCCCAGAGACCTCGCCAAGCTCATCGGGCGCGCCGCCGTCTGCGGCAATCGCCTCGGCCCGTGTCCAGAAGACTGCCGCCTGCGCCACGCTCACGCCCGCCGCTTCGGCCAGCGCCGGCGCATCCCGGCGCAGCAAATCGCCCACCGTGTTGAAGCCCGCCTCGCGCAGCTTCTTGGCCGTGGCCTTGCCAATGCCATCCACCTCTTCGATGTCCGTGCTGCTGCCCGCGAACTCATGCACCACCAGCCCCGCGTCTACGGGCGTGGGCGTCAGCACGCCGAGCTCGTCGCGCACCTCGCGCGCATCCACATCTGCCGCCGTCGCCGCCTGCCGCAGCACCGCCCGATCCATCGCCACCAGGTCGCGCGCATCCGCGTCCGCCACTTCTACAACCTGTCCAGCCTCTGCGGCCACGCCGCCCGCAATCGCACTGCGCACCATCTCAACCTTTGCCATCGTTGCCTCCTTTTGGTCAACCAATCGGAAATTTATTTCCGGTAGCAGGACGGGTGTTCCGTCCTGCTACCTGCTCAACCTTGCCGCTTCCCGTCTAGCCTCAGCTCGTAATCGCGTCCAGCATCACCGCGAACGATTCGGGTTGACGCACCGCTATGTCGACATCCTGAAACGCCGTCACGCGCACCGCGCCGGTCGTGTCGAGCGAGTAGGGGTTGACCAGCAAATCCAGCGTCCCCCACATGCCCATCAGCAAATCGCCCCAGTTGCCAAAGAAGGCCGCGCTCAGCGCCGTGCCCGTGCCCTTGGTCAGGTCGGAGCGCACTTGGTTGGTGACGTAAGCCGGGTAGCCGTTGAGCGGCGTGCCGCCTTCGCCCCACAGGTACATCCCCGTACCCGAAGCCTTGATCGTAGTCTTCAGCGCCCCGCGCGTGCGGGCGTTGACGATGTAGGCCAGCCGCCCCACGTCGGCATTGTCCACCGCAACCTCGGTCTCGAGCGCCACCAGCTTGGCCCAGTCGATGGCCGCGCCGTTGGTGCCGCCCGCCACCACATTCACGCCCGTGGTGCCCGCAATGCCCGTGGGCTGGTTGCCCGTGCCCGTGCCGTGCAGCGCCGCCTTGTCGATGGCCAGCGCCAGCACCGTCGCCAGGTCGTTGCGCACAAAGGCCTCCACGTCCAGCGACGACTGCTTCATCAGCTTGCGGCTGATTTCGGTGTAGGCGCCCACCGTGTGCGGCGTGAGCGGTACCTGCCCAAAGCCCTGCTGGCTCTCGGTCAGCGCCCCGTTCTCGTCGACCCAGTAGGCCGTCGCGCCGCCCGTTTGTTTGGGGATCGCCACGTCGCCCACCAGCCCGCTCAGCACGGTTGCGCCCGCCTGCCGCACCACCATGCGGTTGCGCAGCAGCTCGATAAACGAGCTGGCCAGCAGCACCGTGTCGACGGTGTGGCCGCCCGCGCTGGGCGTGCCCGCCAGCAGGTCGCGCTCCTCCAGTATCTGGCCGCGCTGCTCGGCGTTGATGCCGCTCGCCCGCGAACTCAGCCAGTCGTTGGGTACGAAGAAGCCCTTGGGGTCTTTACCCAGCTTCTCCGCCACGGCTTGGCTGGCGTCGCGCTCCAGCTCTGCACCACGCCAGTTCTGGTGGGTCGCGGCGCGGATGGCGCGGATCAGGCTGTACTGGCGCACCTCTTCGTTGCTCATCCCAATGCTGGGATCGTCTTCCTGGCCATCCTCGTCGCGCCCGCCCGCCACGCGCCCCTGCGAGCGCGTCATCTGCGACTCGAAGCCGCCCAGCCGCTCCTCGCGCTCGATGGCCGTGCGCAGCTCGCCCGCCTGCGTCTCCATCTCCCCAAACTTCTGCGCCTCGTCGTCGGTAAAGGCGCGCTTCTCTTTCTCCGCCGCGTCGTGCAGCGACCGCATTTTCTGCAGCAGCTGCCGCAGCTGTTCCCGCTTGTTCATCTTGCTCTCCTCTTGGGCCAGCAGCCACCAGCCACCAGCCATCGTCTAACTCAACGCCAACATCCGCATCCGTCGATTACGCGCATCGGCCAGCGCCTGCTGAGCCGCTGCATCGACCGCGCCCAAATCCGTGGCCCCACGAAATTCAGGCGGGATGTCAACTTCTTCCCCGTACCGCGCGCGCAGCTCACGCGCACTCACGTTCGTCTGCGGGTAAGCGGGGAACGCCACCGGGCTGATCTCAATCAGCTCCGCATTGGTCACCCGACGAATCAGCTCGCCCTCTTCGTTCTGCCGCCACTTCGCGCCATCGGGCAGCACGATGAAGCCAAACGACATCGCGTCCACATCGCCGCGCCGAATGCTTATTAGGGCATCGCGCCCGGCCTGTGTGTCCGCTGGCTCCAGCTCGAAGCGGACGCCCTCGTCATCCAATTCCAAGTTTAGCGTGCCGTTTTTTGTACGGCCCAGCACCAGTGAACTATCATGGCTCCAGAAGGCGCGCACGTCGCCAGTCTCGACGCTCTCCTCAAAGGCTTCCGGCGCAATCTCTTCCCGGAAACCCCACAGCACGTTGCTCAGCTTGTTGAATGGCACGGAGTAACCGCGCAGGATCGGCATCTGCCCATCCGCGCGCTCCTCAACTGCCACCGACTGCATCTCGAAGTACCTTCGCTCCAGCGACATCGTCCCCTCCATCTATCATTCCCGCCGAGTAACCCCCTGGGTGCGGGAATCCATGCTTCATTAACCAGGCGTGTTGATTTTTCAACACTATTTTGAGGTGCAAGTTTTGTGCCCAAACCGGAAATTTATTTCCGATCCACCTTTTCATAAAACACGGGGCGATACTCTTCCGGCTCTTCCGGCGCTGGTCGAAACATCGACACCAGCGCACACGCCAGCACGATCCCCACCGCCGCAATGATTCCACCATCGATACCAAACATGGTTCCTCCAAATCGGAAATTTATTTCCGCTCTATCCAGCAACGATGGCACAGTCGCAGCCATCGTGAATCGGCGGATGCTTCTTGCCGCGTCGGATGCGCAGCGGCTTCTCTGCGTCCTCCGGCTGAAAATCGCCCGCGCCCACGAAGAAGCTGCCGCGCGACACAACCTTGCCGTTTAAGTTCTCGCAGTACGGGCAGTTCTCCGAACCGCTCGTCACCCAGCGCAGGTTCAGCACTGACATCGCGGCGTAGGCCGCAAACGCAAACGCATTCACCGACTGCGAGGCCTCGCGCCGCCCCACCTTCTCCGCCTGGCTCTCTTCCCAGCCGTCCAGCCGCTCGTCGATCAGCGTTGCTGCCGTCGCCTCGTCGCTCTCTTCATCCGTCAGCGACCCCGTCGTCTCCGCCGAGGCCTCGCGCAGCAGCGCCTCAATCTGCTGCCGCGACGACAGCGACCAGCGCGTGCCCAGCGTCTCCGCGTATTCGCCTACGAATTCAAGCACGCGCTCGACGTGCGCTTCCGCTTCTTCATCCAACTCGTCCGCAACCGAGTTCAGCACCAGCAGCGCAATCGTCTCCAGCGGCGGGCGCATCTGTTTTCGTGCAAAAACAGCGTGCTCTTCGTAAAATTCGCCCAGCCACAAGAGGAAACCCGGCACATCATCCCGCTTCACCAGGTACTTCTGCACCGCCCGCCGCACGTCGTTGACTTCGCGCCTCACAATCCGCGCCGCTACGTCCGTTAGCAGGCCGCTCTGCGCCGTCATCAGCCGTTGGCGCTCTTCCCCTACCTTTTCGGCGCTGCGCCGCTCCCTACCCCTCGTTTTTTTAGCCACGCGCCATGTCGCGTCCGTCACCGCGGCTCGCTCGTCTTCCTCGTCGCCATCAGCCACCGGCCCGCGGCCAGCAGCCTCCTGCCCCACCGGCACCATGTTCAGCGGCTCCAGGTAGACATCGCCGCCCTCAATCGGGTTCATGTTCTCCAGGCCGCGAATGTCATTCACGCAAAACCATCCGTTCTGCCGACCGGTCGCATAGGCCTCATAGCGCGTCTTTATGTCGCCGCGCAGAAGCCCGTCGAGCACGTGCTCGACGAAAAGCTGGCCGCGCTGCTCCGGCCTTATCAGGTCGCGCCGCAGCGCCTGCTCGATGCGCACCAGCCACGGCTGCAGGGTGTGCATCACAAAGTTGAGCGACTGCTGTTCAATGTTGCTAAAGGTGGCCCGCTCTAAATCGGCCAGCATGTGCGGCGGCACGCGGTAGATGCGCGCGATCTCCTCCACCTGGAAGCGCCGCGTCTCCAGAAACTGCGCTTCTTCGGGCGGCACGCCAATCGTGGCCAGGTCGACGCCCTCTTCCAGAATCTTGGCCCGGTGCGCGTTGCTCAGGCCCTGGTGCGCTTCGTTAAAGCTCTGCTTCAGCCGGTTGTAGGCCGTGTCGCTCAATTTTCCCGGATGCTTCAGGATTACCCCTGGCCGCGCGCCGTTGCCAAAATAACGCGCGCCAAACTCCTGCACGCCCAGCCCAAAGCCGACCGAATCCATGTGCAGCTTGATTGGCGAGCGACCGCGCAGCCCGTTAAAGCCCAGCCCGCGGATGTGGTGAATGCGCTCCGCTGACAGCTCGACGTTGTCGCCGGGCACGCGGTAGCGGTAGCGCAGCCGCCCGCCCCGTCGCTCGACCTCCATCCGATCCGGGCGCAGCGGCCACAGCCCCATCGGCTCGCCCAGCCGGTTGTACTCGATCTCGCAAAAGGCATCGCCCCACAGCGCGACGTGGCTCACCAGCAGCTCGCGCAGCTCAAAGCTCGTCATCTCCCGGTTGGGCTCGTCGTGCAGCAGCTCGTAGAGCGCCAGCTCCCGCGCCCGCTCCTTGCCCCGCTCCAGGCGGCGGTAGAGCACCAGCGGCAGCGCAGCGATCGACTCGGAGAGAATGCGCACGCAGGCAAAGACCGCGGAATACTTCAGGGAGCCGTCGACCGAGACGCGCACCCCCGCGTCCGTCTCCAGCCCGCCGAAAGCCTCCCAGCCCCGTGCGTCGTTTACGTTTAGTTGCCCGCTTCGCTGCTCAAAGAGCTGCGTTAGCACGCCCATGCGCTACTCCAAATCCGGATCGTTTGCTTCCGCTCTTGCGCCCGCCACCGCCAGCGCCACCGCCGCCAGCCCGGGCACGGCCAGCGCCGCCCACAGGCCAATGCCGAAGTATGCGCTCGCCGCCAGCAGCGCCACGCCGATGATCAGCAGCGCATCGTGATAGTCAATCATTTGTCTCGTCGCTCAAAGCAGTGAGCAAAAATCGCAAGACAAAGCCCAGCGATGCCGCCGAAGAAAAGAGTGCCACCAACAACAAGAAGGAATGCCTGTTCGTAAGCCATCGTCTGCTCGTCCAATCGGAAATTTATTTCCGGTACAACCAGCGCCATTGACCCGCCATCTGCCGCCGCGCGTGCGTCCGCTCGCAATCCCGCCGAAAGCGCCGCCAGCTCATCACCCACTCGCGCCGCTCGATCTCTCGCTGCAGCCGCTCCAGCGCATCCGGCCTGCTCAGGTCGATCACAGCGCCAGATGCGGCAGCGCGTCGCTGTAGCCGCCCCAGCCGTCCGCGCGGTCATAAGGGTTGATGCGGATGGCAAAGTGCAGATGCGGCCCCGTGCTGTTGCCCGTATTGCCCGATAGCCCGATTGCACCGCCCCGCTTCACCTGCTGCCCTTGTTTGACGGTGATCTTCGACAGGTGCGCGTAGAGCGACTCACCCCACGCATGGGTGAGCTTTACGTACAGGCCATATCCTCCTGGGTCGTTCCGAGTCTCGACGACTTTGCCCTCGTCAGTCGCCAGGATGCCCGTCCCGACAGGCGTCAAGAAGTCAACGCCGTTGTGACCCAGCAGCGGCACGCCGGCGATGATGAACCGCTCGTAATCCTCGCGATTGATGCCGAAAACCTGCGAGATTCCGTATCGGCCAGCGAACGGACACGCCAGCGGTCCCACCGTCGACAACTGAAAGAAGCGCGTGCCGTTGGGCAGCGCCGCCGCGCTCCAGCCGCCGCCCTTGGCGTTGTTCAGATAGTACCAGGTCAATCCGTCGACGTAGCGCGGCCCATCCCGCACGTCGAGCGTCTCCGCCTCGGCCAGCAGCCGCAGCTCGCGATAGTCCAGCCCGTGGCCGGTTCGCTGCTTCACCTGCCGCAGAACGCGCGCATCGCCGCCTTTCTGCTCCGGCGGCAATACCGGCTTCTTTGCCGGTGGCAGCTGGCCAGCATCGCTGTCTTTGCCGGTGCTCGATGCAGGTCGTGTGTAGCCGTGCCCGGCTGCGCGCTCAAATTCCGCCAGCACATCGGGCTTGCTCTCCATCCCCCACTGGTCATAGTCGGGATAGCGGTAGCAGCACGCTGCCCAAATCTTCTGCGTGTATGGCGTTCGGTTCCAGCCGTTTATCTCCCTGTACATCGCCTCGATCCAACCCGTTGCGCGCCACGGCTCGATCTGGTCCGTCTCGGTGATAAAGACCGGCAGACTGCGCGCCTGCGCTGGCACGACCCCTAGAAACTGCTCATAGACTCGAAGATGCCAAAATAGATGTTCATAGCCCGGCGTCTGACACTTGGCCTCGCTGGTGATCAACCCCTGGTCGATACCGTGCGTGTAGGCGTGAATCGCAATCCCATCAAACGGCCAGCACAATTCCCAAATACGCTTTTGCAGCTGCACCCAATCGCCCTGGCTCGCATCAAATGGCGCGACGGGCGGCGGGCAGACGATGGCGTGCGGCTGCACGATTTTGATTGCCCGCCGCGTTAGCTGGAAGAGGCGGCCTACATCCTCCGGCGCAATCGGCGAATCGTCTGCATAGGGCGATTCATTCTTGTGATTGGTCTCATTGCCAATCACCCAGATGTGCGCACCGTGTGAGCCACCGACAAAGTTAGCCGCGCGCTGCGCAAAGCCCTTGTAGTGCTCGGGCCGCGGGAAAGTTCCTCCCCCGTGATGTGAATTGTTCAGGCGCACAATGTTGCCAAAGCCTTGCTCCGCCCAGCGACGATAATCTCCGCCGCTATACCCATAGGGGTCGTGCCCAATCCCCTCCGTGTGGACAATCCACCCTGGCTTCGATGCCATCAGCCGCTCACCGCCCGGATCGTGCAGCCCGTGGATGTACATCGGTAACCCCGCCGATGCCTTCGAGGGCACGGGCTGCGGCGCGGGTTTTGGCTGTGGCTTTGGCTGTGGCTTTGGCGCGGGCGCGTCGGCTTCGGCGCGCTCAACAAAATCGAGCTCGAAACAAATGTGCGATCCGCCCGGCAGCCCCAGCGACGCAGCCACATCACTGATGATGTTGCCTGCGTCGTCCACCAGCGCAATCGCCAGCGGCCCCAACGCGGGCGGCCAAAACTTGTTGGTGATCACCACCTCGCGCCCGGCCTGTGGCTCGACGTGCTCAAACGCCACGCCGCCGCCGTAGGGATAGCAGAGCGCCACGCGCGCCCCTGAGCCTGCCCCCGCGGAGGCGGGGGGCGCATTGATAAACGCCACGTGCCGACCGCGCGCGCCGTGCTGCTGCTCGCCCAGCACGTGGGCGCGGGTGCATCGGTAGCGGGTCGATGGCTGCTCGTGCACCGTCAGATGCACGCCCGTCACCAGCCCCTGCTCATCTTTGGCATGTTGTCGCGCCGTCGCGGTTCTTGGGTCGCTCATTCGCCTGTATCCTCTTTCGCAATCAATATCACGTAGACCGACCACATCTCGCTCTCCGCAAAGCCCACGCCGATCCGATCCTGCGCCCGGTAAAAGTCGCCCTCGCCCAGCAGGTGCGAGCGATGCGACGGGCTGCCATACAGCAGCGCGAACGCCGTGCCCGGCCTCGCCTCCCCACACACCAGCGATTCAATCTGGTTGCCATCGCTCGCTAAATTCCTCGGCAGCGGAAAGCCCGCGCGCCGCGCCTGGGCGTTGGGCATGTCGCCTGGCGGAAACTCGTGCGCACACGCGCCCGCTTCCGAAAGCAGCTCCGCTTTGCGCTGCGCCGCGAACGTCAGCCGGTAGTCGGGCAGCAGCTCGTCACGCTGCTGCGCTTCGTGATTCACAATCGCCGCGGCCATGTAGCCAGGCGGTGGCGGCGTGAAGACCATCGGCACAAAGATGCGGATCGAGAGCAGCACCAGCAGCGCCAGGTGAATCAGATTCATTCTGCTTCCCCATCTGAAACATCGGTGGATTCACCGATGACGGACCGCGCCTTCTCTGCCAGCGCCTTCCACCAGGGGTCTGTCGGCATCAAAAGAATCATTCGCTCCGCCTCTTCCAGCGCGACCTGCGGCGTGATCCGCCCCAGCCGCATCTCGCGCGCCACCAGCTCTGCCGGATACAGCTCGCGGGCCATCGCCCGTCGCCGTCCGTATCGTGTCGCTGCCATTAGAGCACCCTTACCCCTTGCGTCTCGTAAACGCTTTCCCCGCTGTCGCCCTCGTTCCGGATCGCCCTGTCCAACGCCATGATCAGCGCCACCATGCCGTCGATCTTCTCGATGCTGCGCTCTTTGTCCGGCTTGATGTTCCCGGCCGGGTCTTCGCGCGCCACCAGGTTGTCCGCCATCCACGTCAGCACCGGCTGATTGCCGTGGGCCAATTTCCGCGAAGCCACCAACCGCTCCAGCTCCTTCATCGGCCCGCTCATGCTGGCAAAGCCCTGTCCAAACTGCACCATCGTGTGCCCGGCCTCCGTCAGCGTGGTGGAAATCTGCGTCGCGCCCCAGCGGTCAAACGCGATTTCGCGCAGGTCGTACCGGTCCGCCAGCTCCTCAATCTCGGCGACGATGAAGTCGTAGTCGATCACGTCGCCCGGCGTCACCTGCATGTAGCCCTGCCGCACCCACGCATCGTAGGGCACGCGATCCCGCTTGCTCCGTACGTGCATCGCCGCCTCCGGCACCCAGAAGCGACACAGCGCCCGCATCTTGTCGTCCGGATGTTGTGGCGGAAAGACCAGCACCAGCGCCGCCACGTCCGTCGTGCTCGCCAAGTCCAGCCCGCCGTAGCAGATGCGCCCGCGCAGCCCGTCCGCGTCCACCGCATCCCCACAGGCCCGCCACTTGTCCGCATCCATCCACTTCGTCTCGCTCTGCGTCCACTGGTTAAGATGCAGCCGCAGGAACGCGTTGAGCGCGCTGGGCATCTCCTTAGCCTTCTCCGCCTTGCGCCGCAAATCGTCCAGCTTCACGCTTACGCCCAAGTTGGGGTTGGCCTTCCCCCACAGCGTTTCATCTTCCCAATCATCACTCTCGTCAAGCGTGAAGATCACCCCGAAGTGGCTATCGTCCTCGATGATGCGGTCGAGCACCTTCTGGGTGTAGTCGTGCTGCTCGAAGCAGATGCTCTGCCGGTTGAAGCCCGCCGTTGTAATCGCAAAAATCAGTGGCTGCCGGCGCGAGCCCGTCGCCGTGTCCAGCAAATCCCACACGTCGCGCGTGCGGTGCGCGTGCAGCTCGTCGACAATCGAGCCGTGGATATTTAGCCCGTCCAGGCTATTCGAGTCGCGCCCCAGCGGCTCGAATTTTGACGCGCTCCCGGGTACATTCAGATTATTGGAGCTGCGGTAGACGCTCACCACCTTGCGCAGCGACGGCGACCCCTGCACCATCCGCATTGCCTCGCTCCACACAATCTTCGCCTGGTCGCGTTTCGTCGCCGCCGCGTAAATCTCCGCGCCCGGCTCCCCATCCGCCACCAGCAGCAGCAGCCCAATCCCCGCCGCCAGCGTGCTCTTGCCGTTCTTGCGCGCAATCTCCAGATAGGCCGTGCGGAAGCGTCGCGTCCCATCCGCCCGCATCCAGCCAAACAACGCCCACAGAATGAACTGCTGCCACGGCTCCAGCTCGATTGTCCTCCCCGCCCACTCCCCCTTCGAGTGCTTCAGGAACTGGAAGAAGTCAATCGCGTGCTGCGCCGCCTCTTCGTCAAAGTGCAGCTCGCTCTCGCCCTGCGCCACGGCGTCCAAATCCGTAACGTGGCGCTCCACGCACTTCGCCACCCACGAGCAGGCAATGATGTCGCCTTGCAGCACCCCATCAATGTAGGCCTCTACCGCTGTATTGACCGGTGTTGCCATCTGCCACCTTGCTACCTGCTACCTGCTACCATCCTCTATCAAGTCAGCGACTGGCCTCTGGCTCGCTGTCTGCGCCGGAACCCACCAGCTACGCCCGCCTATGTCCAAAGGTTAACGAGGTCCCCACCCCGTCCGGCGTCTTGCTAAGACGTTGCGGCCAGCCGCTTTTCTCCAAATCCATCCACGGTCCAACACCGGTACTGTCACCGATGGCCGCGGCTACCGGCATACTCACCGTTGCAGGCCTCAGCCTGCCTTCCGCCGCATAAACGCCTGCAGCGGGTCCTCCTCTTCCTTCGCCGGCACGCTCACCCGGCTCCGGCTCGAAGGCGTCAACCCAAACTCCGTCAACATCGATTTTATCTGCTTAAACGCATTGTTGCGGATGCTGACATAGGGCGATTGCATCAGATGCCCGTTCGGGCTCAGCGTCGTCAGCCCCTGCTCTGCAATCTGGTCGCAGGCCTCGCGCCACATCGCCCACGCGTCGCAATAAAGCGCCAGCGCCGCCCGATCCGCTTTGCTCGCCAGCCCCATATCATCGAGCTCCGAGACGATGCGCTTCCACTCCTTCTTGGCCTCGTCGCTCAGCTCGCGCGGGCAGTACGGCTTCCCGCTTGCTGGCTTCGGCTCGCTCTTGTTCACGGGCCGCTTTCCCGGATTTCCCTCCATTAGCCGGATGTGAGAGGGCTTCGGCTTTCTCCCCGCCATGCCAGCCTCCTACGACACCGCCGCCGTGGGCGTCGCCCAAATGGCGACCGCGCCCCACGCCAGCACGCGACTCGATCCGTCCGCCTCGATCAGCTTGAGGTCGTAATGGGCAGAGCGCTGCGCCAGCGCCTGCGTGGCCTCATCGTCAAGGCGAATCGTCACCGTGCTCGCCACCACGTCGACGGCCAGGCTCCCCTGATTCACCGTCGCCTCTTCGCCGTCCAGCCGCAGCAGCCCGTCGCCCGCGTCGCCCGCCCGCGTAAGGCGAATCTGCACCAGCGCCCGTGAATCTTTGTGACTGCTGCTGCCCTTGACGGTGAAATAGAGGCGCTGCCAGTTTGCCGGGATGTTTAGTTCGCCGATCACCGCCTCAAACGTTGAGCCAGCCGTGATAATCAGGTTGCCGGCATCGTCGACCGCGGCCTGCTGCGCGCGCGCCGTGGCCGCCAGCTGCTGGGCGAACGCCTCATCAAACGAAACGAGACCCGCCCCAAACGCGTCGGTGTCTTCCAGGATAGCCGCCAGCTTCGTACTGTTGGCGTCTATCTCGGCGCGAATTGCCGCAGGACTGGCCGAGGCCGAGACGGCGGACGTGTCTTCGAGAATAGCCGCCAGCTTCGTACTATTCGCATCCATTTCATTCCGGATGTCGGCGGCGCTCGGTGGAGTAATTGTCGCCGCGGTGTCTTCCAGAATCGCCGCCAGCTTGCTGCTGTTGGTATCCATCTCGGCGCGAATCGCCGCGGCGGTCGGCGGCGGCGCGATGGCTGCCGTATCTTCTAGAATCGCCGCCAGCTTGCTGCTGCTTGCGTCAATTTCGGCACGGATAGCGTCGGCGCTTGGAGGTGTCACCATCGCCGCGGTGTCTTCCAGAATCGCCGCCAACTTTGTGCTGTTCGTGTCTATCTCGCTGCGCACGCCGGCAGCGGTGGGCAGGTTCGCTATGCCCGCGGTCTCCGTCTTGATGGCCGCCAGCCTGCTGCTGTTCGCGTCCATCTCGCTGCGGATACCAACCGCGCTGGGCAGCGCTGCCACCGCCGCCGCCGTGGCCAGGTTTGAAACGGTCGCCTTCGAGGCTGTCCGACTGGCGGCGTCCGTGGTCACGCTCTGGCTGCTGGCGTTGAAGGTGCTGCGCGTGCTGATTTTAGTATCGACGCGCTCTGCCTCTTCCGGGTTGACCGCAAAGGCGACCTGCCGCGCGGCGTTGCCGCTGTCAAACATGAGCAGCGCGCCCCGGTGCCCATCCGGCAGCGTGGCCAGGTACTGGTAGACCCCACCGCCCAGCGCCACCACCCCGCTAGTGACGGTGCTGCCCACCTGCACGCCGGCTGCATCAAAAATCTTGGCGTGGACGGTGAGCCCAGTCAGCGGGCCAAAATCGGCCACAAAATTCAGTGAGTACGCCATCTGCTACCACCCCGAAAGCGCCGTGCGCTTCCATTGCCCAAAGTTGATGCAAACGTAGAAATAGTTGGTATCCCAGGCAATTTGGCCCGGCGTGCCGTCGCTGAACTGTCCGCTCGGCGTGAACGAGTTCCGGATGCAGATGCGATCCCCCGCCACATCGAGCTGGGCGCGCAGCGCGTCGTAAATCGTGCCCACCCCCATCTTGCCGTCCGCGTCAATCGTCAGGCGCGGCGTGCCCGGCGTGTACAGGCGAAACTTGCCGCTGTCGTTATCGAATTCCCAGACGCTACCGTCGCTGCCTTCGAGCACCGCGCGCGGGCTACCGTTCTGCACGCCCAGGTCCATCCGCGGAAAGCCCTGCGTCGCCTCCTCCACCGGCCCCGAGGCTCGCAGCGCCCCACCCGGTCGCAGCTGCGTCGCCGCCACAAATTCGCCAGCATCCTCACCCCAGATGACCGCCTGCTCATCTGCCAGCGCGGGCATGTCGTCGGCGTCTTGAACGCGCGTTATCGCTCGTGTTGCCTGTGGCATCGGTCAGCGTCTCCTCCCCAAAATCAACCCCACCGCGACCAGCACGATCACGACAGACGGCGCGCACATCACAACGAACAGCGCATCCAAACTCACCTCGCCAGCCATGACCCCCCCCTGCTTCATTTCGCGGTTGCGAAAGTTTTGCTACCCGCGCGGTCTACGGCGGCAGGGGCCCAGGGATTTGACTCCCCCTCCCCCATCTCCGCCCGCGTCTTGCGACTGTGGCACGCGTGACACAGCGGCTGTAGGTTGCCCCACGCGTCCGTGCCGCCCGCGCGACGCGCGACGATGTGGTCAACGTCCGTCGCGGCTGTCGTGATGTCCTGCTCAAGGCAATGCACGCACAGCGGATGCGCAGCCAAGAACGCCTGTCGCTGCACTCTCCACCCGCGACCGTAGCCACGCGACGCGGCGCTCCCTCGCGCCTGGTCGTAGCGTCGACTGCGCTCGCGCTGGTGCACCTCGCAGTAGCGACCGCGCGCTACCAGCGCCGCGCAGCCCGGCGACGCACAGCCGCGACTCGCTCGGCTCGGCATCAGGGCAGCCGCCCATCCACCCGCGCCGCCACAATCCAAAACGGCAGCCGCCACCAGTAAATCAGCGCGGCGACCATCAGCACGTCGACGACCAGGCGCAGCACCCAGCGCGGAATAAATATCCGCATCTACCCGCCCCGTTTTTCCACGGGTGGCCAGCCGGGCGGAAAGGGCAGAATCTGCGGCTCGATCTTGCCCGCCTGCTGCTCACCGTTAATAATCTGCACCGCGGCCTCGACGATGTTGTTGACGATGAAGCCGGGGATGCGGTCATAGGCCTCGCGCACCTCTTCCGGTGCCATCATCACCAGCTTGTTGATGCTCTCGATGACGTAGACCTTCGCCTCGACGTTCGTCATCTTGCCCAGCTTCTTCTGCTGTTCGCAGTAGCGCACCAGCATCTGCGCCCAGCCCATCACCGCATCCAGCGTCTGCGCATACACCTGCGACGCACTCGGCGACGCTCCAGCCTGCCCGCCAAAGAAGCGCGCCACCACAAACGCAATCAGCGCCAGCAGCAGCACGGCACCCCCTACAATCGCCGGCATCGGCCCCACATCGCCGCCCGCCGCCGCCATCACCACATTCAGCATCACCATCAGTTGTTCTCCTCTTCAATTGCTTCGCACCCTTCGGGCACGGCAAATTCCACGCGATAGCTCGATGCTTGCGCGTCGTTGGTCGTCGCCATCGTGATTAGCCGGTATTGGCCCGGCCCCAGATAGTCCGGCAGCCGCCAGCGCTGCTGAATCGTGCGCTCAAAGGGCTCGTCGTTCAGCAAGGGGTACGCGCCCTGGTCGATGGGCAGCAGACGGTATTCGCCGTCGATCTGGCGTAGATTGCGTTCGAGCAGCGTGCGGCTCGGCACGTCGTTTACCTCGAAAGTCGTCTCGTACTCCAGCCATTCACCCGGGCAAAGAATCCCCTGCCTGGGCACGTAAAACGAATTCGAGAATTCGTAGCTGGCCGGCTCTGTCGCCAGCTGCGCGGCCAGCTGCTCGGCCTGCCACACCTGGTAACCCGTGTTGCCGACAAAGAACAGCAGCAGCAGCGCGCAAATTACATAAAAATTCCGGTTGATTTTATCCATTATGCTTTTCGATCCGCGCCAGCATCTGCTCGACCCGGCTGTAGCCCACGTCCACCCGCGCCAGCAGCGCCGCACAATCCTCGACGATGGTGAGCAGGCGCGCGTTGACGGCGTGCAGCTGGTCCGCGTGATCCTTCTCTCGCCGCAGCGCTTCCGCCACGGTCTGCTTGTAAATCCACAGCAGCAGCAGGCCGAAGGCGTAGCCGCCGGTCTGCTCGACGAGGATGGAAAAGATTTGATCGGGCATTGTGCATAAAACAAAAAAATCCGGCGCTGCAGCGGCCACGCGTTCAGCGTGGTCGCTACAGGCCGGATGATCCAGTGCCTGTCTATGGAATTTCGCGCCGGGCGACGCTACGTCGGCGGCTCGTTCGTCAAACGCACCAGAATGCCATCGGGGAAGCGCTTGATGTACGCGGTGTCGCCCTTGCGCCAGTGGCGACGCAGCGCCTGCTCCAGCGACGCGCGGTCGCATGAAACCTTGAACTGGCGCACAAGCTGCAGGCGTCCATCGGACTGCTCGTGCAGCTCCTCGTGGACCTTTAGCGCGAGCGCCTCCTCGATCAGTCGGTCTAGGGGCTGGGCTGGGCTCATAATTGGAAATACAAAAAAACGCCCGACGACAAAAGAGTCGCCGGACGTTCCAGTGCGATGTGCAGGGACACCTTACACCGTTTCCGGTGCGATGTCAAGAGCTGGGATGAAATGGAGAAGTGCGACCTTCCTCACGATTATAGCACAAACGTTCAGAAGGGAAGAAACGTTCCCGTCAAAATCGGGGGAAGCGGAAATAAATTTCCGCTATCGAGCTTGCCAGCGGCTCGCCCTACGCCAATTGACGTATCTTTGACGTTTTCCCTACGATTGCGCGAAGGATACAGGAAGGGTATACGATAAAACAGAAAATGGGCTTGGCTCTGCGGCGGAAAGGTCGCAACTTAAACACCACAGAGCCGAGCCCAGCCCGATCCCCAGTGTATCACAGTTTCCTCATTTTGAAAGATAGAATTCCGTGTGACTTCGCCGCGATTGCCCCACGCGGCTTATTTGTCGTTCTTGGAACCGGAAATAAATTTCCGATCTACTCGTCGGCAGCGGCTGCCCACCGCTGCCCCATCACCACTCGAAAGGTCGCCCCATGCGCAGCGCGCTAATTGCCCTACTCGGTCTTATACTTGGTTTTGTACTTGGCTTCGCCGTAAGCCAGCTCCTGGCCACATCTGCCCGCCTTCCGCCCCTTTCCGTGCAGGAAGCTCCGCCCGCCCGCGACGTGCTCGCCGCCTTCGTCGCCGCTGGCCTGCCTATCGAAGACATCCGCAACGGGGAACCGCGCGACCGCGACTCCCCACTGCCCAACAGCTACGATGACCGCCTGCTCTTCACCCTCCCCGGCCTGCCGGATGGCGGAGGGGGCCAAGTCTTCACCTGCCGCACGGCCGCCAACTGCAGCGCCATCCGCGCCTACTTCGAGCTCTTCCCCGGCCTCGTCGGCCCCTACGTCTACCAAAGCCGCGATGGACGCGCCGTCGTGCAGCTCAACAGCGCGCTCACGCCGGACGAAGGTGCCTACTTTGAGCAGCTGCTGCACGAGTGGGCGGACTGACACGAACGGCAGCAAAATCCTACGCTTCTCATACGTTTGATGTAAATCCTAAAATTAGAACGCTTGAGCTATTGACAACGTGCGCACGTCGGTGTATATTTTCCATGCGCCTACATACACACGATGCAAGGATTCACCAATGTCAAGAATGAAGCGTCGCAACGTCCACCTGCCAAATGAGCAACTTGAACGATTAGCTCACCATAGCAAGCGGACAGGCGCAGTCGAAGCTGAACTGATTCGACGAGCAGTCCAGGAGTATTTGGATAAGCTTGATGAAGAAGAGAAGCGATTGACTGCGAGGCAGTAGGCATCGAGCCGCCTAGCCCTGATAAACTCGGCGGCTCGATTTGTGAAGCACATTAACAACCGAATAGCCTACGATACGTAGGTCGTACTGGTCGAGTTGCGCCGGGTGACGCCACCATGGACGGTGGGCAGCTGGCGAACTCTTATTACGTTAATGCAAGGGGCGCTTGATGGGACTCGAACCCACAACATCTTGAACCACAATCAAGTGCTCTACCATTGAGCTACAAGCGCTTTTCTTTAGCCTGCTCTCTCTGGTAGCTTGCGCCACGTCTTCTTTAGTTGTGAAATAGTCTATCGCTGTACTTGGCGAGCATAATAGCACATGAAATAAGGCTGTGTCAATAGGCAATTTCGGCTAAAACAGCTTATCAGTAATGCCCGGCTCGACTTCATCTAAGACGTAGTGCCTTGCAGTGGTGTTGATGTTCTTGTGTCCAAGCTGCTTTTGGGCTAGTCGAATGTCTTTCTTAGCCAAGTTCGTCCCCACGAAGCGGCGAAAGTCATGGGGCTTGACGTGCTCAAGGCCCGCGCGTTTGGCGTAGCGCTTCACCATCTCCCACGCGCTGACGGGGTGAATATGAGTCGTTTGCGGGTCTCGACTGCCACGGCCTCCAAAGCCCGTAAATATCCATCCAGATGATACAGGACGGGCCGCAAGCCACGCTTGAATCGCTTCGTGGGCTTCTACCCCTAACGCTACTTTTCGCGGCTCCACATCGTTCTTTCCTCTGACGGTTACAAGCCATCCGGTTTTGCCGTCCACTTCGCCCCAACTAATCTGCGCAGGGGTCAACGTAACGGCCTCCCTGATCCGTAAACCAGTCGTAGCCAACGTCAGCAGAAAGGCGCGGTGCATCTTGCCCGCAGGCGTGAAGGGGTCGGGCTGTTCGCACAGTTTGCGCATATCGCTGGGCTTAATTTTTGTTCGGGCGTGAGGCTTTAAGTTGTCCTTCATGGCGACAACCTTCACCCCTTCTACCCCTGCAAAGGCTTTGGCATTTTCGCGCGTTGTGTACCCCTGCTTCGCCGCCTCTTTCATCAGGCGACGGACGGCGCTCAACATGCGGTTGATGGTATTGGGGCTTTTCTGCGTCTCACTCGCCAGATGAGCCAGCCAGCGCGCCAACGTTTCCGGCTGCATCGCCGTGGCAAAGTCGCCAGCAAAGGCGACGTAGGCCGCGAAGTCGCGCTTGTACATGGCCACGGTCGACGGTGCGACTTGCCCGGCTAAGACGGACGTGTCGAATTGGAATGTGGCGAGTTGCGCGCCGCTGCTGGTCGCTAATGTTGTGCTGCTCATTTTGTGCCCCCTTTGTGTGTTAGCCTTATAAAACTGTCATTTAATAAGGCCAGTATAACACAAAATGTAAAGCTAGGATAGGCCAAAATCGTTACAGATTGCTGACAAAACAAAAGCCCCGCCAGCGTCGGCGGGGCCTATTATCTACTCTGTTGCCTCTGCCGGCTCATCTGCGTAGGTGACGATAATCACGTTCTGCACTTCCCGCCGTGCCGATTCGAGCAGCGCGGTCAGCTCGTCCGGCGTGTAGTCATCTTCGTAGAACACGCGGCAACCTGTCAGCCCGACCCGTTCAAGTTCCAGCGTATCGAGGCGTTGCTTTATGCTTTTTGCCATTTAAGAACCACTCCCTTGTTTTGCCTGCGTCCCTCGCCAGCTCCTCTTTCAACGCCTGCATCTGCTGACGAAAATACGCTTCTTCTTCCGGCGTGAACGGGGGTAGCGGCTTGCCGCCATTCGCCGCTACCAGCCGCTCGTGAGTTTGGTCTAGCTTGGCTTTAAGTCGAGCCGAAGCACCTGCGCAGTAAGCCTCATACTCGCGTTCCAAATCCGCACGGCTCCCCTGCTCCTGCTCCAGGGAGTCGAGCCGCTTCGACAAAGACTTATTCATTTCGCTGTCCCTCCAGTGCCTTGACGCGCTCCTCCAGCGTCACCAGTTCGCGCAGTTGAAGAAGCCTTCCAGTGAAAATATCGGCGGCACGAAGTCGAATTCTAATATCTTCATGCTCCAGCCCGTCACGCAGGGCGGCGGCTGCAAGATGGCCCATACCCACCAGGGCGGTAGAAAACGCCTGTAGCGCTTCCGACTCGGCTGCATGAAGCGCGTCGACGAAGACCGGCTCGGCTTGCCACTTGTAGAGCGTCGACCGATTGACGCCCGCCTCCTGCGCTGCTGCCTTCACGTCACCAGTAGAGACCAGCGCACGCACGGCCACGCGCTGCTTAGGGGTTAGGGTTTTTCGTGTGGATTCTTCGGACATTGTGTCGCCTCATAGAGGGGTTACGCAACCTACGCGCAACCCTTGCCCTTCTACACTTCCGGCTCAACATAGGGGATGTACCCGGTCATGTCGACAGCGGGCGGCGTCCACTGCTTTGCCCGTTGCCGCGCGGCATTTGCAGCCAGCGCCGCGGGCTGCTCATCTGGGTACGGGGAAGCGTAGGGAATCAGCTGCACCTCGTCGACCTGCGACGCCGGGGCCACGGGGCGCGCGGGCGCTTTCTTGCCCAGCGGTTTCGTGCCGATGGTGGTGTTCGTCGTTAGGCCGTTGCCCAGCGCGGCCAACTTCTTGATGACAACATTGGGCGGCGTGGCTTGCTTGCCGCCCGCCCAACCTCGATTTACTGTGAATTGCATGGTAATTTCTCCTGAAAAAGCAAACGGGCCCGGGCGGAATCCCCGCGCGCGCCCGTTCGTCAACTATCCAACGACCTGACGCGAATTATAGCACAAACGTGCGATTTACGCCACTGCTGCCGCGAAACTTTCTTCACGCGCGATAACCTTCTCGGCTTGCTCCCGTCGAAAACGCAGCGCCATCCGCTCCTGCATCAACCCTGAAATACGGCTGTCAATACCGCCCGCGTGCTCTCTGGCTTTTTCGTATTCCGCCACCGCCGCATCACGCACGGCTTTCGCCTCGGCAAGCAACTTTGACGCGGGTTCCTTTTGCGGATGCAGCTCCGCCAAATCCGCCTGCACGATTCGCTCCTCGATGTCGACAACCTCCAGTTCGGCGCGCTCCAGTTCCAGGCTCATCACGAATTGGTTAAGACTGAATTGAGCGCTGCGACGGTGGCGCTCCGGTAGGTTCGGGTCACGGGCCGCGTCGTCCAGTTGGTTCTTGCGATAGCGCAGCGCTGCGACGCGCTGGCTGGCCTCTTCGTACTTCTGTCGGTCGGTCATATTTTCTCCTTTGGTGAGTTAGACGCCGATACGTTCCCGGCGTAGCTCTTCTTTTTCGATAGCGTCTGCCCAGCGCCGCCGTTCGGTTACGGCTAGGCCAATCGCCCGGTTGAGGCCGTCCAGCGCCTGCTCGTTTTCGTGCTGAGCCGCCGCCGTGCGCTCTGCGTGCTGGCTGGCCTCAAACAGCGCTGCCTGCGCAACTCGCAAGTCATCGCTCAATTGCGCCCGGCGCGCAAGGGCCGCGTTGCGGTTGGCAACGTGCAGCGGGATTTTGAGTTCCGCCGCCGTCAGCGCCGCCCGCTCGACGACTAGCCCGGCGTCGAGTTCGTCCAGCTCGCGCTGGGCTTGTCGGCTGCTCCACGGCGAATCGGGCGCGCTGCTGGCCACGCTGCGCAGTTCGCGTTGACGACGTTGCAGCTTGTCGGCACGCTCCGCGGCCTCGGTGAAAGCGGACTGTAGGTCTTGGCTCATGGTTGATTTTTCTCCTACAAATGTTCAAAGTCGTTATGACAACCGCCCACGTTCGTGCAATTGTTCGCGCCAGTCGGGAGCGGCAATGTCCAGAAAATGTACCGCGTCTACCCGCTCTATCGGGTCGTTGCCCAGCGCGTCGCGGATGGCGCGGCGGTAGACGGCGCTCACCAGCTCACAACCGTCAGGCGGGGCCTTATCCGGCGTGATAGGTTGCAGCGTGGCAAGTGAGTGAGATTTAATCATGGGGCTAACTCCTCGCTCCGATCCAACTGGCGCAGCACGGCCAGCGTACCGGCGTCGACGCCGTTCCAACTGTTGAACCCGGCGCATAGGTCGTGCAGCAGCTCACGGCGCTGGTCGACCGTCTGCGCTGCTTTCAGGCGCATATTGGAGAACGCATAGCCCAACGTGCCCGCCTGTAGCAGGTCGTTGGCGTCCTTGCCGCCCGGCGATTGGAACGCCGTTGCGCTGGGCAGCTTCTCCAACTTGGCGCGCGCGTGTTTGGCATTATCCAGCCACAGCAGCACCATGCGGTAGCGGCGGATGGCGTTCAGCATTTCATCGCTAATTCTCTGCGACTCACTGCCAATGGAAAGCACGTCAAGCCGGGTATCTGCTGCCACCTGCCAAATGCTCATGGCGTTGATCTCGCCCTCGATCAGCACCAGCGTGCGCCGCTCAAATCCGCTGCGCTGGATAAATTGCCCGCCGTAAACGTTACCGCTGAATGTCGAGCCGAAGAACGCCGTTTGTTTGTGCGGCCCCTGCTGCTCCAGGAAGCGGTAGCGGATGGCGCGCAACGTGCCCTTCATGATCCACGGAATCGCAATCGCCGCGCCCTTCTGCTTGCCCTCTATGCCCGGCACGCTGACGGCGTGGCTGTAGCCCAACCCGTAAGCCACCCACGCCCCGCTGTGCAGCCCGCGCCCTTCGAGGTAGCTACGCCCAGCCCGGCCCGCCGTGCTATCCCACAGCGCCGCCTGTGCCGCCGTCAGCGCCTTCTGTGCGTCTCGCTGCCAAGATGGATGTTCCCAGTTGTATCCATCGCTCTGCTGAGACTTTTCGGCGGGTTCAATCAACTTTGCCCCTTTGGGCAATTCGTCGCCGGTTAAAATCTCGACGGCGCGACGGAAGTCGACTTTATCCTTCCACATGATAAAGTCGATAGCGTCGCCACGCGACGGCGCACCCTTGTGCTTTGGCCCACACTGGCGACACGTCCACCACGTCGCCGTACAATGAAAGCGATCCGTCCCCTTGCATTTCGGGCACGGCCCCGAAAACTCGCGCGGCCCTTCCTTGCCCAGCGTCACATAGCCACCCACCAGCGACGCCACATCAACGGCCTTCGCGCGGGCGATCTGCTCGTCACTCACCTTCTTGGACGCGGCGGCGGCGGAAAGCCTTTCAGGGGTGTAAGTTGCTGTTTTCATGCGTATTCCTGACAAAATAGGGTGTGCTATCCTCGCACCCCCTCACCACAAAAGTCTGGGTATAGGGAAAAAGGTTGGCAGGTTGGCACGGCGTAGGGTTCAGCACGTTCATTTTCCAGAGGTAGAAGGCTCGTGCCAACCATGCCAACCTACTCGGCACGAGGTTGGCATTTTTCGTGCCAACCTGCCAACCTCGTGCCAACCTTTTCATTGAGGTTGGCACGCTCATTTTTCAGTGGTAGAAGCTCTCAATATGCCAACCTGCCAACCTTTGTGCTAATAGACTAAACTTTGTGGTGTGAGGGGTATACCTTATGTCAAACTTAATAATTCCTGACATTTTGACCCGTCACCACACTGAAAGGCTCTCTGCAGCAGGGGTTGGCACGTTGGCAGAATCACCCGAAGGTGTCCTTCCACTGGATGCCGACGTAGCCCCAAATCTGCTGACGGCGCTCGCGTTCCAGCCCCATCAGCCGCAACGTCGAGGCCAGCTTCATCGCTGCCGAGCGGTCATCAGACTTCTTGCCCAGCTTCATCAGAATGTCGCCGGTGTGCATGTACCATTCGGATTTTTCCGGGTCGATATTGAAGTCTTTGCGCAGCATCCCCTCGAAGGGGTCTTCGGCTTGGAAGCGGGCGTTAATCTGCTCCTGTACCTTGCGCTCGGTGGGGTTCAAGTAGAACGGCTCACTACGGCGATAGAGCGCATAGGCTTGCGCCCACAATTGATTCACGTCAACCGCTTCGTAACCCCAATCCAACTTCGTCAGTTCAATCACCGCAAAGCGACGTGAGCCGGTGGGGTCGTTGAGTAGAGACCCTTCGGGGTTCACCGTGCCGATGAAGGACGCCAACGCGGGCTTGTTCAGGATGTAACGGCCAAACGCCGGGCGATAGGTGGGGTCTGCTTTGGTGATAAAGAGCTTGAGCGCTTCGCGGTCGGCCTTGCGCAGCGTTGTGCCCAACTCGCCAGCTTCCCAAATCCATTTGGTCACGAGGTAGCGCGAGGATTCAATCACGTCAGGCTTGATTGGCTCGGCAATGAACATTTCGGGCAAGGGGCATAGCCAAGACGCGCACGTCGATTTCCCTTTACCCTGCGTGCCAGCCCAGACGGGCATGAAATTCTGGACGGGTCGATAGGCGCGTGCGGCTGCACAAATCAGCCAGCGATACATGAAGGTATGGAAGACGCTGCGCTGTGTGCCGTCCTCCTGGGTCACTGGCTCGTGTTTGTCCTCGAAATAACTTGCCCACTTCGCAATGTGATCTTTGCCGTCCCACGTGAGCGATTCGAGGTAGCGCCGCACGGGGTGGTATTGATTTTGGCGTGCCGACGTGCGAAAGGCGCGGCGGGCAACATCGGCACTGCGCAGCCCATCGGCGTGCAGGTAGGAAAGGATTTCCGCTTCGAGGGAATCTGAAATTGGCTCGCCCCTAACCTCAAGCGTATCTTCAAGGATGTTTTCGCGGAACGTGTAGCCCCGTCTGCCAGCGGCCTCGACGTAGTCCACCCACGTAACGCCCGTCTTCGAGGTATTGGCCGATTTGCGCACGGCGGGCTTCAGTTCGCGGCGGATGCTTTCGCGGGGCACGCCGCGCTGGTGCAGAATCTCGAAGTAGCGCAGCAGGTTGCCAGCAGATAGATCGGCGGCTCGTTCGATGTTGTCGAGCGCGAAAGTCCACGTTGTTTCGCGGTCTTCTGGTAGCTGTTCGGCTTCGTCCAGCAGCGTCAGCGGCTCGGCTTCGTCCGGCTCGTGCTCGGCTTCCGGCTCCAGCGTAACCGGCTGAATCTGCTCATCTAGTTGCCGATACATCTCGGCAGTGGGCGCGTCGTGGCCGTCGTGATAGCCGTTCGTGAAAGATTGGGGGTTGACGGATGGGATCGCGTCTGCTACACTCGGAGGTGTATTCATCATATACGTTTGCCTTTCTAAATCCCCCCTGCGCAACCTTGGTCGGAGCCGCGCAGGGGGGATTTACTATTGGTTAAAATGGCACGTCGTCAGTCACCGGCTGAACCGGCGCGGCGTAGCTCTGCTGCTGCTGTGGCGGAACGTAGTTCACGGGCTGCTGCTGGGGTTGCTGCTGCACAGGCGTAACAACAATCGTATCCCCCATCTGTGTGGGCGCAGTCGATAGCTGCACGCGCTGGCCGATCCAGCTTTCAGAGTTGGGGCCAAAGGCTGCGACGAGCGTTTTGACGCGCGTCTTGTTGAGCACCAGCGTTTGATTGTGGTCGGCAAATGTGATGACGGGCTTTGTCTGCTTGCTGCGCTCAAAAAGCTTTTCATCAACGCTGACAATTGTCCCCATCATCCCGGCGTGAACATCTTCACTTTTCAGATGCTCGCTCTTCGTGTACTGGTTCATGTCCATAGTTCTTGTCCTCAAAGTTGGCCCTACAGGGCAAAACGTGGAGATATAGAAAAAGCTTTAGCTTGTTCCCTAAATAGTCGCCCGCGCGCCGTCCTCGTTCACCTGCAAGGCGCTCGGCAGTTGTTCCCGGATCGGCTCTACCCGCTGCATCAAAATCGACCGCGCGAACGTCGACGCAGGTAGCGTCACAGCATTAGCCGCGCGTTCAATCGCGGCCCGCTCGGATTCTTTGAGCAGAATCACAAATCGATTTTCGCGTGTTTCGTTCATTGATAGGGCCTTTCAGAACAGTTGTGCGGTTACAAGAACATTGTAACGTGGCGGGGCGGGGAATTGTGGAGAAATTTAACGGGAAAATTTCTCCATGAACCTCGTGAACGCCTTTAGTTTATCTCTCACAACATAGCGATCAATCGGATGATCGCTTGTAATCTCTACGGGTTCACCTCTCCGGATCGCCTGCACGGTTCGATGGAAAAGGGCTTTTGCCTCAACAATGCCCAGATGCTGGTATGTCCAGACCGCATCCAGCTCTATATCCCGCAAATCCCCTTTGTCTGAGTCTGTTGCGCCCTGTTGCTCGTGGGATATTTGCCTCCTTGCGTACTCTGTAGCGACCTTGACAAACCCATCATTCAACCACTTCGCAATGCTGGCAGCAGACCAATCTGGCGATTCATACATGCTGCGTAGTTCCTCCATGAGCCGTACTTTGTCGTGCCACTCTGGAGGCCCCTGAAATTTATTTAGCCGCTCTCGCCACTGTTCAATCCATCGAATCGTACCGGGATCGCGTAGTTGTTTGATTGCGTCACCATCAATTACAACGCTCATGCTAACCTGCCCCCATTCCTCGAAGAAATGCAACCGAACAGGGCCGGGCTGGAATGGCTTGCCGGTAAAAGGATCAGAAGGTGTTGGCTCCCCTGAAAAACTTACATACGTAGCTTCGTTCCACAAGCTGCGATTTGGATCATCGTGCGGGTTTTCCTCCATAATCCACCCTGCAAATTCCAGCACTTTGTGCCCAATTCGAGAATGGTATTGTGTATCGCGGTGGCCTTCTCTTGCCTTAACCCATTCAGCAAACCGTTCTACCTCTTTGTAAAATGGACTGTGCTCTACCTCGCTGGGCACGTTTGCTTTGTCAGTCACCCAATCGGAGAATTCGCGTGCCCTCTTGTAGAAATTGCTAAGTCTTCTCACCTTTAGCCCCCTGACTTTGATTGAACAATTGTGCCAACAGCATACGAACAATCATTCTATACCATGCGCACAACTTGACAATCATTCTTATCAAAGCCTTATTAAATGTACCTTTTATAAGGCTATACTCGTCCCCCCCAGAAAGCCCCACTCGATAGGCGGCGGGTCGACCGCCCCACTTTTCAGGGGTGGGGGTACGGAACACACGTCCGTACCCGCTCACGTCCCCGCTTCCGTTCCCGCCCGTGTGCCCGGTCAACGTCCCCGCAGGCGTACCCAACTCTCCGAAAAAAAATCAGGTGCTACCGTGCTCCACAACGCGCCCGCGAAAGGCGGCGGGCGTCTCCAGCGCGCGGGCCGCTGCGCTTGTCAACAGCCCGTTGGCGATGTTGGCGTCCGTCTCGCGCCAGCGCTCCCCACTGCACACCCCAGCCAGCTCCAGCAGGGCGCGGGCGTTCTGCCAGCGGCGGCGGCTCATGCCCTGCTGCTCGCAGAAGCGACGCGACGGAACCGCGCCGGTGATGTGCATGGCCAGCAGCCACAGCGCATCGTCGTGCGCCTGCTGCACGCGCCGCCCGTGCCGGTCGTAGATGTGATAGCGTCTGCGCAGCTCGGCAAGCTCTGCGGCCTGCTCGCGTAGGCGACGGCGTAGGCTAAGAATCTCTGTGCTGCGCAAATCCAGTCTGTCTAACATCATTCTTGCCCCCCTTCGTTGCGCATCTCCAGATAGCGGAAATGTTGATCGGCCACGTACTTAGCCACGCGCTCACGTGAATCAATATCCGCCAGCTCGATAGATTCCCGCGCGGCAATGTCGGCATGTTCCACGCCCGCGCTGCTGTGGTGCAGCCCAAGCGCCCGGTCGCGTTCCAGCGCGCGCAAAGAGTAGCCACCCCACAGCAGCAGCGCCAGCAGCACATAGCCGCCCCATGCCCAGCCCAGCGGGTTAAAGAGAATCGCCAGCCCCAGCAAGCCCAGCGTCACGCCGCCGAAGATAGCCAGCTTGGGCGTGCTGCTGATACGCGCGGCGTGGGCGTGCGTGGTCGCATCGTCTCGCGTTGATACGGGCCGGGCTGGGCGTGGCGGTCGCACGGGCCGCTGCACGACGCTGTGCGCCATTTCGTAGCCCTGTCCTACGGCTCGGCTCTCTGCATCGCTCATGGGCCGTGCTACGTCCGCGCGGCGCTGGGCAAGGGCCGTGCTGTGGTCGGGCTCCATCAGCTCCCACGGCTCTTCTTCTTGATTGCGCCCGTACCAAACGCCATCAAAGATGTGCTGTTGTCGATATTGTTTTTGCTTGCTCACTGGTTACCCCCGATCCGCCGTGGGGCCGTGCAGTTGGGCCACGTGGCCAGCTCTGCCCGCCCCTGCATCTGCTCGTTGACTAGCCGGTTAAGCTGCTCTTCACTCGTGCCCACGGGGATGCAGAACGCGCCCACGTTGGCTACTGAAAGGCGGGTGTACCCCTCGGTGCTGTAGTAGATCGGCTCACCCATGCCCGCCGCTTCATTCACAAGTCCTTCTTGCCGTAGACAGTTGACCTCACACATCGATACATCGCCCGCGGTGGTCGGTGCAGTGCAGGCCAGCGCCGCCAGCAGCAGCAGCCCCCACACAACGCCCACGGCCCGTACAGCGCGATTCGAGGGGTTCCGTGGGCAGATGGGCCGATGCAGTCGCAGTTGCGCCGTCGTGAACTGCCTACCACAGAAGCGACAAGCTACCAGATTTTGAGGCGTATTCATTCGCACGCCCCTTCCTGTGCATTCCCGCGCCCGCCGATGCCGCGCCGGATGAAATCGAGAAAACTCGCTTGCTCCGCATCAGGCACACACCAAAGCACTTCAGCGCCAGCGCTGTCGATCACGCGAACCGTCGTGCGCTGGCCTCCAAATTGATTGTCACTGGCGATGTTGACTTCCGGCTCACCTACCTGTATCGAGCTGTTCACGATGCCGGTCTGTTCCGTGCAGTTGTAGCGACAAAGCGGCATGGTCTCGACAGAGTTGTCGATACGCGTGCTGCTGTCGACGTTGGAGCGCGGCGGCTCGGCTCCTTCGCTGCACGCCAGCGCCGCCAGCACGAGAAGCGCCAGCACGAGCGCCAACCGACGTAGCGCCGCTGTACGGGCTTTTGCGTGCGGTTGTGGAGATGTACAAAGATTCATGGTAGAATCCCTTTCTGCCCTTCGGGGCGTAGAGGGCCAAACGCGTCAGGGTCTCAATCTGGGCACGTTTGGCCCGATTCAATTTATAGAGACGGTCAAGTGACCGTTGCTCCCAACAAAAAAACCTGCCAGCGGCTTCGCTGACAGGTGCAAAAGGGGTTGCAGATGGTATACTCCATCTAGCCCCGTTCGCTGTCTTGTCAGCGCTCTGGGTTAGCCCCTGCGCTCGCGTTTCCACCGCGGCGTAGGGGCGATTCCTCATATAAAGTTCTCCAGATTGTCCACCGGCCCGTGCCGCTCGTGGCCGCGGCGCAAATCCTCTTCGTCGAAGTCCAAGTAGCGCTTCAAAATCTGCACGTCGGCATGGCCCATCAGCCGCGCCAGGGTATGCACGTCGACGCCGTTGCGCAGCATAGAGATCGCAAAGGTGCGACGCAGCGCATGGGCCTTGCAGTTGTCGACGCCCGATAGACGGCGAATCTTGCGCATCAGCTGATTTAAGCCGCTGGTCGTCAAGCGCCCGCCCGTCTTCTCGGAAACAAAAGCCGGGTCGTCTTTGCCCAGCTTGCCCCGCTGTAGCCAGTACATGCGCAGCGCTTTGCGCGTGCGTGCCCCCACTCGCGTTACCCTGTCCTTCTTGCCCTTGCCGCTGTAGACCGTGAGCACGCCGGTCTGCATGTTGACGTGGCCGACATTCAAGTCCACCAGCTCACGTGCCCGGATGCCGCTGTCGAGCAGCGTTAGGACAATCGCGCGATCACGGGGCTTGTCACAGGCGCTTAGGATGCGCTCGATCTCTTCCGGTTTGAGCGCGGGCAATATCTTTTTGTCCGTCCTGGGCATGGGCACGCGCTCGAAGGGGGAGACTTCGAGCAGCTTGTCACGAACGCAGTAGTTGAGCCACACCTTAATCGCACGCGCGGCGGCGTGCTGGGTGTGGCTGCTGTGCTCGCTGTAGCTGGCTAAATGCGTGCGGATATGTTGCGGGGTGATTTCGTGCAGATACTCAACTCCCTGCAAGGCCAAGAAGTCGAGGAACGGCTTAATGTTCCACTGGTAGAAGTCCAGCGTAGCCGGGGCGAGCCGCTTGTATTCGTTTTCGAGCTGGAAAAGCTCAAGTGCTGTGGAGAGTAAAATCTTTTGCTGCACGAAAAAAGCCGCCTTCTAAAAAGAAGACGGCTTTTGTGCGGCCCTACCAGGGGTAGAACCAATCAAAAAGGGCGCTTGATGGGACTCGAACCCACAACATCTTGAACCACAATCAAGTGCTCTACCATTGAGCTACAAGCGCCATATTCTGTTGTCGCGCTAAAATGCGTGGGGCAACCGGAGCAAAAACGCTACCCCGGTAAAGCTGGGGGACAGGGATTCGAACCCCGATTGACGGTTCCAAAGACCGTAGTCCTGCCATTAGACGATCCCCCACCGGGTTGCCAGCAATGTTACTCGCGTTGAGTTAATTGCATTGACCACTTTGGCAAATCGGCTGGTGAAAGCCGAATGCCGAGACCCAGACTTGAACTGGGGACACCAGCATTTTCAGTGCTGTGCTCTACCGACTGAGCTATCTCGGCAAATCTTTACGCTCGATTTGATAGCGAATTACCCTTCATTTCGAGCAAAGGGCCGACCGGTTAGCCAGTCGGCCCTTGAGAGCGGGCGATGAGATTCGAACTCACGACCTTCTCCTTGGCAAGGAGATGCTCTACCACTGAGCTACGCCCGCATGTACTATTTCGTCCCGCTACTTTCTTCAGCGCAATAGCTGAATTTGGATGGCCCTTGGCGAGAAAGTGGACCCGGTCGGATTCGAACCGACGATCTTCTCCTTGCAAAGGAGATGCCTTCCCGCTAGGCTACGGGCCCCTGTACTCGGCGCCATTCTTCAGCTACCGAGCCAAGCTGGCCAACCCAGTGCCGACGAGAGGACTCGAACCTCTACACCCTTGCGGGCAATAGATCCTAAGTCTATCGCGTCTACCAATTCCGCCACGTCGGCCAACGTCAGGCTAGTATAACGCACTGGATGAGATTGTGCAAATTTTATCACCCAAAACTTCTGTTGATCTTGCACCCACAGGTACAACTCGTTCAAGTTTGTCCAGCAACTTTGGCCAAAGTCAAGCGGTGGACGGGGATCATACCCCCGATTCTGTGAATTGGCAGCGCCGTGAAGCGTCGCCAACCTGCCGTCATCTGTCTCAGCGGCGGGCGTCAAACGCACCGCCGCGTGGCAATTTGTGGTCTGCCGGGCATTACCCGGCCTCGCCCGCCTTGCTGCGACGAGATTTCGCACGGCAGCTTTCCCTTTCGGCAAAGCAGCCAGCCAAACCCACTCGCCTTGCTCCCCGCTGCACGCTCGCCTAGCCGAGCACATTGCTGCGCCCGCTGGTGGGCTCTTACCCCACCCTTTCACCCCTTACCTCATTTTGGTTCGCACCACAAGCTAGTGCTTGGGATGCAAACGTCCAATGCGGCGGGTCTGCTCTCTGTTGCGGTTGTAGTCCGCCATCCGTTACCAAATGGCGACCCTCACTTACGGTTTCGTGAGGCAGCGCTCCCGGCGCGACCATCGCCGAAGCAATAATCACAGCGGGTGAGAGTCGGGAAGTTCCTCTACTTGCAGTCAATTTGCCAAAACAAATTCACCACAAGCAGCGACGGCTCTCCCCGTCCACCTCTTTATCTGTTAAGACTAATCCAAAAAAATAAGAATACCGTGAATGTGGCTGTCGCCGCCCGCAACCATTGAAAAATTCTCTATAGTTGTTCTGGGCAGCGACTGTCACAGGGTACAGTTGATTTTCTGAAATGGCCCAACACACTTGTCGCATAATGCGAACATGCAGTATAGAACAAACTACGGTTGCAATCAAGTTTTACAGCAGTTTCAAATTATCCAACGCATTTGGGAGGGTAGCTGGCAGCTTTAGCGGATCAAAGCGGGCTTCTCCAGAATGATTACGACAAAAATTTGCTCCGATCTGTTCAATCTACAAAATCTGATAGAAATTTCTTCAAATGCAGTTAGGGCAATTTCACCATGGGGGCGATCTTACACAAGCGTGGCGAAAAAGCGCCCATTTCACTTGATTCTGTCCAAACTTTGGAAGTCTAAAAGTTGGAATGGCGCTTTCTGCTGTTTTTGACGGGATAATGTACCCACTTAATGTAAGATTGATCCGATGGTGAAATCACCCTACAAATGCAGTAACCGCCCCTTGAATTTTTTCCCAACTTCGGGCATGATTACCGCAGTAGCGTTTCTAAAATCTCAATTAGCGCCCTAATTGCCGTCCCAATTCGTTGCCCAGCGCGCACAGCACTTTGACTATCTTTACCGGCAACCTTTTTTATGAGCAAACTGATCGCCGTGCGCAAGCAGCCACGTCTGCCCCTTGCCCTCGGCCAAGCCACCACCACGGCGGCACGACGTGAACAGTCCCTTGCCCGACTGCATGACTCAGTTGAGGACGAGCGTTTCGAACGCAACGGCATCAAACCGGTGG
Source organism: Caldilineaceae bacterium (assembly GCA_965213535.1). Taxonomy (GTDB): domain Bacteria; phylum Chloroflexota; class Anaerolineae; order Caldilineales; family Caldilineaceae; genus JBCCFC01. The sequence goes on along the minus strand of OZ243888.1, from coordinate 690,740 downwards.
CGGACGGTTTGGAGCACCTGCCCGCCAACAGCTATCGACGGCTGGACTATTTGGACGCTTACGTTGTCGAAGCGCCGCGCGGGCGCAAAACACGCGCGCTGCACGCGTCGCTGGCGGAGGATTACTATCTGCTGCCGAACCTCAGCTTGACGCAGTCGCCGCCGATCTCCGAGCGGCTCTACCAGCGACGTCCGTCGCGCAGCTACTGGCCCGAGCTCAGCGGCGTGGCCCTGGCCCACGAGCAGGGCATTCTGGGCCAGGGCGTGCTCGTCGGCGTGCTGGATACGGGCGTGGATGCGGGCCACCTGGAGCTGCGCGACAAGATCATCGACTTTCGCTACATCCCGCGTGGCACTACGAATGCCGAGCCCCACGCCTCCTTTGGCTTTGATCTGGACGGCCACGGCACACACGTCAGCGGCATTATCGCGGGCGAGAACGTGGGCATTGCGCCGGGTGTGGACCTTTTGGTGGCCTCGATTTTGGAGAGCGAAACGCTGGAGACCACGCTGGAGCGCATCGTCGTGGCGCTGAACTGGATGCTTTCACATTTTCAGATGGACGAACACCGTCACAAACCCATGATTGTTAACCTCTCGCTGGGTGTGAAGCCCGAAGAGGTGCAAGGCAACCCGGCACGGCAGACGATCCTGGACGGCATCCAGCGTATCCTAGCCGTGCTGGTTGAGCTGGATGTGCTGCCAATTGTGGCAATTGGCAACGACGGGCCGGGCCAGATGCGCGCGCCGGGCCTCTTTCCCGAAACGCTCTCCGTGGGGGCGATCAACGAAATGCTTCAGCCCGCCTGGTTTAGCGGCAGCGGCCAATCGACATTCACCGATAAAACCGAGCCGGATATCGTCGGCCCCGGCGTCAACGTTCTTTCCAGCCTCAAACGCCGCGCCGATCAGCGCAGCCTTTACGAAGAGATGAGCGGCACCAGCATGGCCGCGCCCTACGTTACCGGCATCGCCGCGCTCTACGCCGCCGCCGATCCCTCGCTTAACGGCGCGACGCTGCGCCAAACGCTGCTCGACACGGCGCTTCCGCTCGATGCCCCGGCAGATCGGGTTGGCGCGGGGCTGGCTCGCTTTGTGCCGGATGCGGTATGAACAACTTGAGTTAAACAACCCAATACGCACGACTGCCGTACGCAACGATCGAAGGGAATAGACATCATGTGTGGCGACTGGCTCAACATCGACAACTCAACGCATGAATCAGCGGGAAACCTCGCATCGACAGAGGCGAAAGATGATTTAGCGGAACGCAAAGAGAAGGAGCAGCCACGGGTGGCGCGGGCAACCGGGCACGCCCAGGTCAAGGAGGTTGTCTCCGTGGCCATTCAGATGGAGCACCCACAGCCGGAGGAGCTCCGCGGACGCAACCGCGGCGAAAAATACGAGTTGCTTGCGCGCAGCGCCGCCCACCACCGGGAGACGCTCGTCCTCTGGATTGCCGAACGCGGCTGGATCGGCGACGTGCACCGGTTGAGCAAGCCCAACGCCTTTGGCCTGCTCTTTGCGGACTGCACGCGCGAAGTCGCCGCCCACCTCTGCGACGCGCCCGGCGTCATCGATGTCGCCCCGGCCGAGCCCTTCGAGGCTGGTATCGCGCCGCTGCCCGTCTTGCCAGCCCCCTCACCCAACGGCGTCTACCACGGTGCCGACTGAATCAAAGGTGGCCGTTACGAACCAAAGCAGCTTAACGTTATTGGCTTGTAGCGGGCCGTAATTGTCTCCGACAACCAACTCTCCATGCCCACCCACTCCCCCTACCCCATGCTGCCCGTCGCCGAAGCGCTGGACATTGTCCTTGCCCAAGCCCAGCCGCTGCCGCCCCAGTCCGTCGACCTCGAGGAGGCGCACGGCCACATCCTGGCGCAGGACATCGTCGCGCGCGATGCGCTGCCGCCCTTTCCGGCCTCGGTCAAAGATGGCTATGCCGTCGTCGCCAGCGATGGCCCCGGCGATTACCCCGTGGTCGGCACGGTGACCGCTGGGCGGCTGGCTGACTTTCGCGTGGAGCTGGGTACGGTGGCCTACATTACCACCGGCGCGCCACTGCCGCCGGGGGCGGATGCGGTGGTGATGGTTGAAGAAAGCGAGCCGCTGCCGGAGGGCAATGGATTGCAGCGGGTGCGGCTGCGAGCGAGCGTAAAGCCAGGGGACGACGTGCGCCCGGTTGGCGTCGATGTGACCGGCGGGCAGACGGTGCTGGCGGCGGCCACACGCTTGGGCGCAGCGGAAGTTGGGCTGCTGGCAACCGTCGGCGCAGCGCGCATTCAGATTCATCCACGGCCCAAAGTCGCCATTCTCTCCACGGGCGACGAACTCGTCGAAGCCGCCCAATCACCCGGCCCCGGCCAAATTCGCGACAGCAACCGCCCCACCCTGCGCGCCGCCGTGCTCGCCAACGGCGGCGTCCCGCTCGATCTCGGCACGGCGGGCGACACGCCGGGCGCGCTCGAAGCAAAGGTCGAGCACGGGCTACGCGAAGCGGACGTGCTGCTCACCTCCGGCGGCGTTTCGATGGGCGAGCTGGACCTGCTCAAGCCGCTGCTCGAAGCGCGCGGCACGGTGCACTTTGGCCGCCTGCGCATGAAGCCGGGCAAGCCGCTCACCTTTGCAACGGTCGAGGTGAACGGTCGCCGCAAGCTGGTCTTTGCGCTGCCGGGCAATCCCGTTAGCAGCCTGGTCACCTTTTACCTGATGGCCGTGCCCGCGCTGCGCAAGCTCGCTGGCTGGCGCGATCCGCGGCTGACGCGCGTGCAGGCACAGCTTGCCCAACCGCTGCCGCTCGACCCGCAGCGTCCCGAATTTCACCGCGCTACGCTGCATTGGAACTCTACAGCCAACAACGGTTGCGGCGGCTTCGTCGCCACCAGCACCGGCAGCCAGGCCAGCAGCCGCCTGCTCAGCATGACTTCCGCCAATGCGCTGTTGGCACTGCCGCAGCGGGAAGGCGAGTTAGCGGCGGGTGACGTTGTCGATGCGCTGCTGATCGGAGATTTGTGATTTACGATTTTTGATTTTAGATTTACGAGAAGAATTTGTACGTTAAACCGCTCGTAAATCGCAAATCGTAAATCATATATTCTTATGACTCAACTTACCCACCTCGACGCACGCGGCCACGCAACCATGGTCGACGTTGGTGACAAGGCCGTGACCAGCCGCGAGGCGGTGGCGCGCGGCCACGTGCGGATGCGGCCCGCCACGCTCGCCGCCATCCGCGACGGCGATGTGCCCAAGGGCGACGTGCTGGCGACGGCGCGCATAGCCGGCATTATGGCCGCCAAGCGCACGCCGGAAATTATTCCGCTCTGCCACTCGCTGCTGCTGACAAAAGTTGCCGTCGAGTTCGAGATCGACGAAGTCGAGAGCCGCGTCGTTATTACATCCACTGTGCGCTGCAAGGGGCAGACGGGCGTCGAAATGGAGGCGCTAACGGCGGTAAGTGCCGCGGCGCTGACGATTTACGACATGGCCAAGGCGCTGGAGAAAACAATGGTTATCGGCGAGGTGCGGCTGGTCGAGAAGCGCGGCGGCAAGTCCGGTGATTACATCAACGAGTAGGACGAAGCGCTAATTTGTTTCTTGCGAAGCGCTGCTTCGCGATACAATCTCGCGAAGCAGCGCTTCGCGTTACACTATGAACATTAACGTTAAACTTTTCGCTACGCTACGCCAGCGCGCGGGCTGGTCCAAACAGCAAATTGAGCTGCCGGACGGCGCCACGCTCTCCACGCTAATGGCGCGCCTGAGCGAGGAAAACCCCACGCTTGACCTCTACAACCGCATCGTCTACGCCGCCGTCAACGAAGAGTATGGTCAGCCCGATCAGCCCCTGGTCGACGGCGACGATGTGGCCTTTTTTCCGCCAGTGTCGGGCGGAAGCGCAGAGTTTTGGACGCGGAAGAACGCGGAACCACGCGAATTTCCAATTCTGATCCGCGTTTCTCCGCATAGGTCCGCGTCCAAAAGTTCTCTCTAAAAGCACGTCACAAACAATTATGAGCACCAAACTCTTCGAAATTACTGAGCAGCCCCTTTCACTGGACGACGCCGCCGCGCGCGTCACGCGCCCGGACTGCGGCGCGGTCGTGACCTTTGCGGGCACGGTGCGTGGCGAGACGCAAACCGATGGCGGCGAGCGCGACACGGATTTTCTGGTCTACGAAGCCTATGTCCCGATGGCCGAGAAAAAGCTGGCGCAGATCGGCGACGAAATCCAGCAGCGCTGGCCCACCGTGCGCGCCGTCAGCATTCTGCACCGAATGGGCCGCTGCGAAATCGGCGAACCGACGGTCGTGATTGCCGTGGCCACGCCCCACCGCGGCGACGGCTGCTTCGACGCCTGCTCTTACGCCATCGAGCGGCTCAAGGCGATTGTGCCAATTTGGAAGCAGGAGAATTGGAGCGACGGTCAGGTGTGGGTCGAGGGGCCGCGGCAGCCGGCGCTGGATGTAGGGAGAAAGTAAGTGAGCCGCTCGATCTACGGCTGTGAATTATCCGACCCACTGGAAAGAGGGCGTAGACGCAACAAACGCATCACAAAAACGTGTAGCAATATTGAGCAGTTGCTCACTTATAGCTGACGTTGTAAAGCTAGTTTTCTGATGCGGCGCCGTGTAGAGAAGGGCGGGATCTACTCTGCGTCGAACTTTGCCGTGGGCTGGCGTAAGTTTTCTGATTGTGGTGCTTGGTCTACGACATGCAGATGTTCGGAATTTTGGGTACTCTACAACGGGACACCCCCTACCGGTAACAAGGGTTCTTCTGTACTACACTGTACACCATGAGCGCGACTACCCCCTCCAAGCAAGTCACACAGCCCGCCACTGTTGCGCCCACCAGCCGCGGCGATCGCATCGTCGCGATCGACGTGCTGCGGGGCTTTGCGCTGTGTGGCATTTTGCTGATCCACGTGCCCATCTTTTCTCGGCCGGGTGCGCCGCCGGGGTTGAACTTCACCAATATGAATTTCGACGGCGCGTTCTACAACGAGCTGGTTCTGTATGCGCTGATCTGGCTGGTGGAGGGAAAATTCTTTAGCCTTTTTTCCGCGCTCTTTGGCGTGGGCTTTGCCCTGCAGTGGCAGCGGGCGCAGACGAAAAATCGACCTTTCGTGCCCCTCTTCCGCCGTCGCCTCTTCTTCCTCGGCCTCTTTGGCGCAGCGCACATTATTTTCCTGTGGGAAGGCGACATTCTGCTGCTCTACGCCGCGGTTGGCCTGCTGCTGATTCCGTTTCGGGATGCGCCAGATGGCAAGCTGCTGCGCTGGGCGCTGGGGCTGCTGATCGTGCCGCTGATTTTTTATGCGCTGGCCTTTGTGGGGCTGGCGCTGGCGCGGCTCGATGCCGCCAGCGCGGCGCTGCTGCGCGCGGGCGAGATTCAGTTCGTAGCGGAATTTAGCCTGGCGCGCAACGAAGTCATCCGCCGCTATGCCAGTGCCGATGTGGGCTACACCATGCTCCAGCGCATCCTGGCCTATCTGCAAAACACAGCGCTGCTGCTGACGCGCGTCCCGCCCGTGCTGGCGATGTTCCTGCTGGGCTTTTACGTGGGCAAGCGCAACATCTTGCAGAACGTGGAGGAGTACCTACCGCTGCTGCGACGGGTGCGCACGTGGGGCTTGATTGGTGGCTTAATCACCGGGCTGCTGGTGACGCTGGCCTACAGCGAACTGCGCCCCTTTGCCGCGCTCACGTCGCTGGCCTTCAACCAAGTCTTGGCCGGGCCGCTGCTGGCCTTTGGCTACGCCGCGGCGCTTGTGCTGCTGGCGCGGCAGGGCAACTGGGCCGCGCGGCTCCAGCCGCTCGCCGCCTACGGCCGCATGGCGCTAACGGTCTACCTCTCGCAGTCGGCGATTTGCGCGCTGCTTTTCTACGGCTACGGCTTTGGCCTGGTGCTGGACGTGCCGCCGCTGCAGGCGGTGTTGCTGGCGTTGCTCATCAACGCCGTGCTCATTATCTTTGCCGTGCAGTGGCTCAAACGCTTCCGCTACGGCCCGCTCGAATGGCTCTGGCGCTCGCTGACGCATGGCCGGATGCAGACGTTTCGGCGCGCATAGGTCACGTAGGCTCTGCTACGTGGCGGGTACCTTGCCGCATTAAAATCACCCCACTCGCCTGCCGCCCCCGTCACCTTGCGGAGCAAAGGCGCCCTACATCACTCCACTACATCACTCCACCACCGGACTCCACTACCGGACTCCACCACCGGCAGCACCACCCTCGACTGCCGCACCACATCGTGAGAGACCGATTGCTTCGCCACTCGCATCGCCGTACCCGTGGCGAGCGGTTCGCCCGTGCCGAGGTTGCGGCTCCAGCGCGGGTGGGCGCCGCTGGAAATTTGCAGGCGAATCGCGTGACCGCGCCGAAAGCGGTGCGCCGTCGCGTGCAGCGTAATTGCGATTTGTAGCGTGCCGTCTGTGTCCCGCATAATTTCGCCGCTTTCCACCTTGCCCGGCGTCGCGCGCACTAGCCCATCACAGACGTTCACCGAACGCCCGCCCGGCGACACGTCGCACACGCGCGCAAAAAAATCTGTGTGCGCCAGCGTCGACTGCGCAAAGAGAATGACGCGCGCCGCGCCGATAGTTTCGACGGCGCTGGTAAGCGGCGGCGTGGTGAAGATCAACACGTCGGGGCGCGCTTCGAGCGCTCGGTTGTCCTGAGCACCCGCGCCGGTGAAGGCCAGCAGCGCGCCACCAATGGAGGGCGTGGGATCGGCGGGATCGTAGGTGTAGGAGCTGGGCGGGGCGTCGGTGACTGGAGCGTCGTCGAGCAGACGAGCGTGCTGGTGGAGAAAATAGCGGCGCTCCGTCGACGGCGGCGGGAACTCGTCGAATTCGCGCCATTCGTTCGCGCCCATTACGAGCAGGCGCACGGGCTTCTGGCGCACTTCGCCCTTGCCGCGCAGGTGGTAATCGAACCAGCGCACGCCTTCGCGCAGGCCAGCCAGCAGCGGGCCAGGTTGGGCGTGTGCCCAGGGGCCGACGGTCAAATAGGGCTGACGCCCGGCGTTGCACAGGGTTTGGTAGTCGTGCAGGAGGCTGGGCAGGTAGTAGTCGTACCAGCCGCCGATAAAATGAATGGGCACATCCCGTGCGGCGATTTGGTCGACGGCGGGGCGGTGGTCGCGCGCTTGCCAGTAGGGCGAATTCGGCTCGTCGTGGCCGAGGAGGCTGCGGTGGAAGGAGACGGGTTCACCCGTGGCGACTTGGTCAACTTCAAGCAGCGGCAGGTGACGGTAGGCGCGTGCAAGCTGGCGGGCGGCGCGCGCCGTGGCCTGGCCCAGCCGCCCGCGCCAGTTTTGCCCGTACAGCCGCTTCAGGGCAACCATGCCTTGCGTCCAGCGCAGCCGCGTCTCCAGCCCAAACGCACCATCGGGATGGGTGACGCTGAAATTTTCGGCGCTGGTGATTATCGGCATCATCGCCGAGATTGCGTTCGCCGCGCGCGCCGCGGTGGCCCACTGGCAGTAGCCGAGATAGCTCGGCCCCCACGTGGCGAGCCGACCGTTGAACCAGGGCTGTCGCGCAAGCCACGCCACGGTCGCCGCGCCGTCGTCCGCTTCGTGGACGTGCGGGATAAAGTCGCCATTGGAGCCGAAGCAGCCGCGCACCCCTTGAACAATCACGTGGTAGCCGCGCTCGGCAAAGCGCTGGGCGGGCAGCTCGGCCAGGGTAAAGCCCGTGCCAAAACGCATCTCGTCGCGGCGACCGTAGGGCGTGCGGATCAGGAGGGTGGGAAAAGATTCACCGGGTGCGTTGCCCCGCGCTTGGGGCGCGTAGTGGTCGGCCAACAGTTCGATGCCGTCCGCCATCGGCACGGGGAGCGCGCGCTCCACGCGCACGGTGTAGCGCGGCGGCGGCAGCTGGAGCAAGCGCCCGGTTAGCGCGCGGCGGTAGGTGGGCAAGGCGAAGCCAATTCGGGGAAAGATCGGGGGCATGGTAATCGGCAGAGCGGTTGCGGTTAAGTTGGTTGGGGCGGAGGCCAGCCGGGCGAAGCGACCGTCGCGGCCGCCAGCTAGACAGCTTACCAACCAACGGATGGCCCGTGATTGTCACTTCTCGGCGCCGAGACCAGCCTGGTCGAGGAACGTGACAACCACGGCCCAACAAAGAAGGGACAACTGCCGTTTTCTGGGGGCCGCGACGGTCGCGTTCGGCTGGCCGCGGTTGCGCAGGCCCCAGCTTGTTACGTCACCGCTGGCGCGCGACCGACGTATTCGTCGCTCTGCAACTGCTTGAGCACAAAGTCCGCCACGTCGCCGCGCTGGATCATCCCCGCCGTGAGCGAACCATTCACGGCGATCTGGTAGTCGCCCGTGGGGCCGCCGTCGCGTAGGCCGCCGGGGCGCACAATCGTCCAGTCCAGCCCGCTGTGGCGCACGATTTCTTCCTGCTGCTCCTTATCCCGCATCGCCTTGCGCAACACGGTTTTGGCAATTAGCTTAAAATAGAGCGGCACCTGGTTCTTGCTGTCGCCCACGCCGAGCGAAGAGACAATGATCAGCCGCCGCACGCCGTGCTGCTGCATGGCGTCGACAATGTGGCGCGTTCCCTGCGAAACGACGTCATCGGGGTTGTTTTTGGTGTTGCCCAGCGAGACGATCACCGCCTCGCCGCCCGCCACCGCACCGGCGACGGCGTCGCGGTCGAGCACGTTGCCGGGCACGACGAGCAGGCGAGGGTGCTCGATGCCAAGCCGGGCTGGGTCGCGGACGAGGGCGGTGATCGCGTGGCCCTGGGCCAGCCCCTGTTGGGTGATCTCGCGGCCGGTGCCGCCCGTCGCGCCAAAAAGGGTGATGTTCATGGGTAAGACCTCCACTAAATTCGTTTGTTGTGAGCATAGCGCTCAGGCGGCAATCGCGCGGGTTGGGGGCTTACGATTGCGGGGTGATCAGGATGCGGAGGTGTGATATACTTTGCATGAAGGCCTCACCCCCCATCTCTCTCTCCACTTGATTTATCTCATTTGTACTCGGAGTTTGAGGCCGTGGAGGGGGGTGACGACTCTCTTTGGACGTTGAGACCAATTTCTTAGGTACACGACACAAGGGTACACGACACAAGCTCCCCTCCTCCCCACGCGTGGCGAGGAAGGGCTGGGGGAGATGAGGCCTCTTCCCCGCCCCAAAGACACCCAAATCACCCATTCCCCAACGCATTATGAACACCCTCACCGCCACCAACACGACCCATCTCCCCAACTGGGCGCTGCGCCAGCGCCACCTGATCGACGCCATGAACGAGGCCGCGCCGCTCTATCAGCAGCGCTACACCCGCGCCGACGGCTCCTTCGTCTGGCGTGACGAGTGGCCCGGCATGGATGGCTCGGACGACGCCTACGAGAGCTACCACAACTGGCCGCTCTTCTACGCGCTTGGCGGCAGCGGCGACCTGCACGAGCGCAGCCGCTTTCTCTGGAACGCCATCACGCGCCAGTTTACCGGGTACGGTCAAGTCTACCGCGAATTTGATGCGGGCTACGACTGGATGCACCACGGCGAATCGAGCATCTACTTCTACTACTTTGGCCTCGCCGATCCGGCGCGCGAGCCGGATCGCGCGCGGGCGCTGCGCTTTGCTGGGATGTATATGAACGAGACGCTCGCCGTCGACCATCCCGAACTGGCCCACGCCCAGCGCGAAATCCCCGGCAACTGGGACGGCGAGCGCAAGATGATGCGCTCGCCGATTACCGGCAGCCGCGGCCCCAACTTCGTCAACAGCGCCGAGGATTGGTGCACCCACCGCTGGGTGCTGGACAAATATCCAGTGCCCTACGAAGACCTCGACATTCCTACCAAGGTGGAGCCGTGGCGCGGCGGCGAGCTGGTTGTCAAGGCCGATTGGAACGACGACGAAATCTTTGCCAAAATCCTCGACGCGATGAATGCGCGCATGATGCGCGGCGACGTGCCGCTTAACCTGACCAGCACGAGCCTCATCACCAACGCCTTTCTCTACACCGGCGACGAGCGCTACCGCAGTTGGGTTGTCGACTATCTGAGCGCGTGGGCGGATCGGATTGCGGCCAACAACGGGCTGTGTCCGGACAACGTCGGGCCGAACGGTGAGATTGGCGAATTAATGGGCGGCAAGTGGTGGGGCGGCTACTACGGCTGGCGCTGGCCCCACGGCTTTATGAGCATCATCGAGCCGCTGACCATTGCGGCGATGAACGCCGTCCTGCTGACGGGTGACTTATCCTGGCTCGACCTGCCGCGCGGGCAGATCGACCGCATCCTGGAGCTAGGTCGCGAGGGCACGGGCGAGCAGGCGGGCCAGTGGCTCGTCCCCTATCGCCACACCGACGAGGGCTGGACCTCCTACCAGCCGATGGTTCCCAAGCACGCCTCGCAAATCTGGTATCTCTCGCAGGACGAGCGCGACCGCCAGCGGCTGGAGCGGCTCCCCGAAACAAAGACTACCTGGCTCGACGTTGCCCCCGGTCGCGCCAAGGGGGACGACCTGCACTTTGGCCCCTGGTACACCTACCTCGACGGGCGCAATCCCGACTATCCACGGCGCATTCTGGAGGAGCAGTACGCCGAAGTCGCCCGCCGCATGGCGCTGATCCGCAGCGATGACGGCGACCCGGAAAGGTGGGACGTGCACCACTGGCAGGATCGCAACCCCGTGCATACCGAAGCGCTCGTCCAGCTCACGTTGGGCGGCCCACAAATCATCTACCACGGCGGCTTGCTCCACACGCGGCTGCGCTATTTCGACGCCATCGAACGGCGGCCTGGTCTGCCCGCGGATGTGAGTGCGTTGGTCACGGGATTGGACGGGGAGAGCACGACGGTTGAGCTGGTAAACACAAACCCCTCGCACGGTCGACGGCTGATTTTACAGGCGGGATCGTTTGGCGAGCACGACTTTACGACGGTGACGCGGGATGGTGGGGAAGCGAGCGAGGTGAACGGACGGCACGTCGAAGTCGAGCTGCCGCCCGCGCGCTCGTTGACGCTGCGGCTGGGGACGCGTCGCTTTGCGCACGCGCCGAGCTACGCGCAGCCGGTGTAGCGTGAATGCTCGTTACAGCAAGTTTTTGAGCACGAACCCGCGTTCTCGAAAATCATCATTGGCACGCTCCGCCACCATTCGCAAGCCGGGCCACGACTTGTTTTGAATTCCCGACGACATCTAGCCCCGCAGGCCTCATCGCCAGGTATCATCAAATACTGGGGATACGAGAGCGCCATGCGCGCCATCGCATGTTGTAGCGGCTCGAAACAAGCTGTAAAAGCTCGGTCGACAGGCGCGGGCTAGACCCCGCAAGCTTTACCCGATCACCCTGATAAACGCGCATCCTTTTACCCATGCTTAACTGTTTTGGCCCTGCAATTTTCTATTTTGTTCGCGCTTCGGATTCCGGCGCAGGCGTAGCTATCATGTCGAGCGGAGGCGAGAAATCTAGATGTGGTCGACGAGCCGTTGATGAAGGCGACGAGCCTTGTTTGTCAACAGCGTTAAGATTTCTCGCCTCTTCAGGAATTTAAGGGGTATTCGTACAGATGCCCATCGACCACACAAAATCCGGTTGAGCCAGATTTCTCGCTTCGCTCAAGACAACATTCTCTCTCCTCTCCTTTGCGCCCTCCGCGTTAGATCTGTCTACCCCAGCTCCGCCAGCCGCTCTTGAAGCTGCCCCCGCTGCCCCTCCAGCTCCGCCCGGCGACTGCGTTCCCGCTCGACCACCTCGTCCGGTGCTTTGCTCGTAAACTTCTCGTTCGCCAACATGCCGTTGACGCGCTGAAGCTGCTTCTCCACGTTCGCCATCTCCTTCTCCAAACGCGTCCGCTCGGCATCGAGATCGACCAGACCCGCCATGGGCAAATACGTCGTGATGCCGCCCGCCGTGAGCGTGACGGCCTTTTCGGGCGCGTCGAGCGATGCACCCACGATCGTATTCTCCACATCCAGCCGGGCGAGCGAGGCGAGGACGGGCAGGCTGGCGCGCAGCGTGTCGGTGTAGCCGTCGGCGCTGATCAGCGCCGTGATGCGGCGGCTGGGCTCGACTTCGTACTCGGCGCGGGCGTTGCGAATCGCGCGCACCGTCTCCTGCACGCGGCCAAAGGCATCCTCGGCCACTTCGTCGACATTTGCTTCGGCGGCCCGATTTTCTGCCGTTGGGTAGCGAGCGATAATTAGCGCTTCCGCCGCGTCGCCAATGCCGGGCAGATTTTGCCAGATGGCCTCGGTAACAAAAGGCATAAAGGGGTGGAGCAGGCGCAGGCTGCGCTCGAGCACGTAGGCCAAAACCTGCCGCGTCGCCTGCGATTCTTTATCGTCCCCATCGTAGAGCCTTGGCTTGGAGGCTTCGATATACCAGTCGCAATACTCGTTCCACAGGAAATCGTAAAGCTGCCGCCCCGCTTCGCCCAGCTGGTAGCTCTCCACCAAGCGCGCGACTTCGCCTTCGAGCGTGGCGAGCCGGCTCAGAATCCAGCGATCCGCCAGCGCCATCGATTCGCGCGGCGGCAGCGTGTAGTGCGCGTGAAAGTCCTCGCCCTCGATGGGAAGCGCCGCCTCTTCGAGATTCATGATGACGAAGCGAGCGGCATTCCAAATTTTGTTGGCAAAGTTGCGGTTGTTTTCGATGCGCGTCACGCTCAGCTTCATGTCGTTGCCCGGCGTGCCGCCCGTGAGCAGCGAGAAGCGCATGGCGTCCAGCCCGTAGTCGCGGATCAGATCGAGCGGATCGAGCACGTTGTTGAGCGTTTTGCTCATCTTGCGCCCCTCTTCGTCGCGCACCATGCCGTGCAGATAGACCGTCTCAAAGGGCACTTCGCCCGTAAAGCGCATCCCCATCATAATCATGCGCGCGACCCAGAAGAAGATGATGTCGTAGCCCGTCTCCATGACGGTGGTCGGGTAGTACGTTGCCAAATCCTCGGTCTGCTCCGGCCAGCCAAGCGTGGAGAAGGGCCACAGCCCGGAGGAGAACCAAGTGTCGAGCACGTCCGGGTCCTGCTCCAGGTGCACGGTCTCGCCGTAGTGTTCCGTCGCCTGCTCGAGCGCGTGCGATCCGCTGCGCGCGGCAAAGGGATGGCCGTCCGGCCCGTACCAAATCGGGATGCGGTGGCCCCACCAGAGCTGGCGACTGATGCACCAGTCGCGGATGTTTTCCAGCCAGTGAAAGTACGTCTTCTCGAAGCGCTCCGGCACAATCTGGATGCGCCCGCTCCGCACGGCCTCAAGCGCGGGCGCGGCCAGCGGCTCCATCTTGACAAACCACTGCGTGCTGATCAGCGGCTCGATGATTTCGCCGCCGCGCTGGGCACGCGGCACCCGCATGGTGTGCGGCTGCGTCTTGAGCGTCAAGCCCGCGTTCTCCATGTCCGCCCAAATCTGCTTGCGCGCCTCGAAGCGATCCAGCCCGATATACGGCCCGGCCTCCTCGTCCAGCGTGGCGTCCTTGTTCATGATGTTGATGATCGGCAGATCGTGGCGCTGGCCGATTTCGTAGTCGTTCGGGTCGTGGCCCGGCGTGATCTTGAGCGCGCCCGTGCCAAACTCGCGGTCGACATACTCGTCCGCAATCACGGGAATCTTGCGCCCGATCATCGGCACCAGCACTTTCTTGCCGATAAACTGCTGGAAGCGCTCGTCCTCCGGGTGCACGGCCACGGCGGTGTCGCCCAGAATGGTTTCCGGGCGCGTGGTGGCCACGGGCAGAAAGTCGCCCGAATTGTCGGCCAGCATGTACTTGAAGAAATAGAGCGTCCCCGGCTCTTCAAAATACTCCACCTCCAAATCGGCCACCGCGGTCTGCAAGCCGGGCGACCAGTTGACTAGGTAGGTGTCGCGGTAGATCAGCCCGTCGTCGTAGAGGCGCAGGAAGGCCTCGATCACGGCGTCGCTCAGGCCGTCGTCCAGGGTGAAGCGCTCGCGCTCCCAGTCGCACGAGATGCCCATGCGCCGCTGCTGTGCGGTGATGCGCCCGTGATATTCGTCCTTCCAATCCCAGACTTCGCTCACGAAGCGCTCGCGCCCCAGCGCCTGGCGGCTCGTGCCCGCCTCCTGCAGGTGGCGCTCCACCACCATCTGCGTGGCAATGCCCGCGTGGTCGGAGCCCGGCACCCAGAGCGTCGGTCGCCCCTTCATGCGGTGGTAGCGAATCAGCATGTCCTCGACCGCGCTGGTGATGGCGTGGCCCAGGTGCAGCGCGCCGGTGACGTTGGGCGGCGGCATCGAAATCACAAAGGGCTGGGCGTCGGCGTCGACCTGCCCTTTTTCAATTTGCGTTTCGGGCTGGAAATAGCCCTGCGACTCCCACCACGCATAGAGTTTTTCCTCCGTTTGCAGGGGATCGTAGGCTTTGGGCATGGTGGATGGGCTTGGGGTGGACATGGTGTGCTCCGGGTTGATATTTGCAACTGGTAATTGGCGGTTGTGTTGATTTTTTGTCTCGTACTTTCCAAACTGTTGTCGTAGACTAGCTGAACCTTGATTGACAAACCAAAATTCGCGCAATTCGTGCAGTTCGTAGCTAATTTTTGGAAAACAAAAAAGCCACCTCATCCCAAGGACGAAGTGACTCGCGGTACCACCTTGCTTGGCAAACGCAGCGCGCCTGCCCTCTCGAACGCTGTAACGGGCGTGAGCCGGACGAAGCTAACTAATGGTCAATGGTGAATTGTCAATGGCTAATGGTTGAGTAACCAGCCACTCCTCGTTGATAATTGACAATTTACGTTAACTATTGACTATTCGCTTCACTTCATCAACCTTCCCGGCGACTTTCCCCGCGGCGTCGTCAACGAGGCTTGCAGCCGACGGCCTCATCTCTCTGCGACTTACCCACGCGTCCTTTTTATCAGACGCATCAGATGCCGTTCGTCTTTTGACCAGACGAACCTGCACACGGGTACTCCTCCGGTGCTTTGTTGTTGGAATATCTGCAAGCAGTATAACGAATTCGGTACCTGCTGTCAAGCACTTTTGTAGTTTGTCAGCAATCCATATTTGGACCGCTTGCTGCGTAGTTGAAGAGAGTTTCGCCGCGGATTGCGCGGATTACGCGGATTTTTGTCTCTGACTCCGCGCAAATCTGCGCAATCCGCGGCGAAAAATTTTTCTGGTAAGTTAAATTTAGAATTGCTGGTAATTTGTAATTTTAAGGCAGTGGCAGATATAAAGTCAGGGACCCTGTTCAGCCGTCAACGGATTCAAGAAGTTCCCTGCCGCTCTAGAAAAAATTCTACTCGATTCAGCAGAACAGAGAGAGAAAAAATCCGTTCAATCCGTTTCTAAAATCCGTTGACAGCTACGGAAGTGCGTGCACGGCAAGTCCAGTTCTCCGCTCCTTCGCCGCCAACAGCCGACGAGCCAGCAGCCCCAGCAATCTATCGCCCCAGCAGCGGCAGAAACAGCTTGGCCGTCTTCCCCTCCGCAGGTGCATCCAGCACGAGACCCCGCTCCCCCGTCCAGTAAGCTTCCGCCGCGGCGTAGGCCAGTGCGCCCACCTGCTGGCCGATTTCGCGCCCGCGCAGATCGCCATCCTGAATGTGGATGCCGCCGTAGCGGCGCGACAGCGCAGCCTCCCTGGCCGCGTCCTGAAAGGTCGGCCAGCGCAGCGCGACGATCTCCGTGGGGCCCACCTCAAAGCCGGTGCTGCCGACCACGGCGACAAATTGCCCCACGCGATCCGGTACGCCGTCGCGGTCGAGGTCGTGGGGCAGGACGATGGTGTCATCGTAGAATTGGGGCGAGCCGGTAAAGCGCGTCAGCACGTCGGCGCTGGCAAAGCTAAAGCCGCTGTGGCCGGAGACGTACTCGGCAAAGGGCGGCGTGACAAAGGTCAGCGCCTGGTAAGGTCGCCACAGTTCACCGGGAATCTGCTGCGCGCCCTGGTTGGGCCCGCCCCAGGCCACAATGGTTTGGCCAAAATATCGGTGGCGGATGGCAGACTGCGGGCGCACAAAGTCGTGGTGGCGCTTGGCCTCCCACACGGCAATGCTTGTATCAAAAAGTGCGCCGTTGAGGGCAAAAAACATTTTGACGTCCTCATCGATGCCGTGGCCGTCGCGGTAGGCAACGTCCTGAGCCAGCTGGTTCCAGTGGCCAGGCGGCGATTCGGTGCGCGGGCCGTCCGCCCAGAACTCGGCCAGCACCTTTTCGTAGTTGCTCAGATTGGCGCTGATCTGAACGAGCGCATCGATTTGCTGCCGGTACGCCTCGTCATTGGTCATGCTCTGGCCCAAGCCATCGGTATACGGCACATCCGAGCCCGCCATCGGCGGCGGCGGGGGCCGGAATTGGTTTCCCGCACTGAGGGCAAAAGGCTCCACCGCTCCCCACTGCGGTGTTAAAAATTTCTGCTCGATGTAAGTGGACGGATCGTCGCTGTAGAGGGGCTGGCCGTTTTGATCGGTGAGCTTGCCCGTGGGCACGCGCAGCGGCTGCCAGCGGTTGGGATCAAAATTCGCGCCGCCCGGCGTCCGACCGGTCGCCGGGTCGGCGCTGTTGACCGGTTTATACAGAGTTGGGTAGACATCAGACGTCACGTCGGCGTAGTCGTTGGCGGCGTTGGCGCCGTCGTCCGCTCGCGCCAGCGTGACCTGCTGCGCTGCGTAGAGGCCAATTCCGGCTGGCGTCGCGAGATCGGGCGTGGCCGAGAAGGGGAGCGCCTCCTGTCCCAGCACGCCCATCATTTGCAGATAGGCGTTGGTGTCAAGCGCGTAATTGGGGTAGAGCTGCATCAGCATGTGGTAAGCGGCTTGGCTTACAGCGGCGGCTTTGTTGGCCTCGGTACGCTCGGCTGTGGGGCGGCGCGCGTCAAATTGAGTAACGATGGGATTGGCTGCGCTATCGTAGACGGCCCAAGCATCGTACATGGCGAGGTGTAGCAAGAAAAGCGAGCGCGCCGTGACGGTGGGGCGCGCGCCGCTGTTGCGCACGGCCGCCAGCGCGACTTCGTTCCAGAGCGTCACGGCGCTCGGCTCGTCCGCAAAGCGAATTTTTTCGGCGGGGGGAAGCGTCTGCGCCTCCTGGGCAGCGGCGTGCGCCGTGGCGGGCGATGCAGTGTGAACCGGCCAAAACGACGTCACCAGAGCGGGCTGCAGCACGAGCAGCAGCAGCGCCACCCCAAGCAGGCGCCGAGCCAGCCGCGGCCAGTTCAACCTGATTTTGTTGGGCGGACGATAAAAAGCAGCCATACAAGTTCTCCAAATCGAGATAAACTTCCAGAGTCGCCTAAATTTTACCACTGTCTTTCCAGTTAATCATCCAACATTTGACACAGGTGTGGAGAGAACCATTGTTCTCACACCAAACACTTTTTGAAATTGACAATCCGTCCTAGCCGTTATATAATCAGGTTGTTAGTATTAATCGGATTATTAGTCAAAATCTGTTGTTCTCTATGGCTTCCATTCTGCGTTCTGAATTTCTTTCCTATCTGCTTGACAACGGCCTGCGCCCCGGCGACAGGCTGCCGTCGCTCAATGCTTTGAGCGGCGAAATTGGCGTGAGCGTGGGCAAGCTGCGCGAGCAGATGGAGGCAGCGCGCATTTTGGGATTGGTCGAGGCCAGCCCGCGTCGCGGGATCACGCGTACGGCATACAACTTCCTGCCGCCCGTCCGCCTGAGCCTGCTGGCTGCCCTAGCAATTGATCGCCGCCACTTTCAAGCCTTTAGCAGTTTGCGCGTCCACCTGGAGATGGCGTATTGGGACGAAGCCGTTCCCCTTCTGAACAAGGAGGACCGCGCGCACCTGCGCGAGTTGGTAGCTCGGGCGCAGGCCAAGCTGGAACCCCCTCGCATTCGCATTCCCCACGTTGAACACCGTGCTTTGCACCTGACTATCTTTAGCCGTCTACAAAATCCCTTTGTGCTGGGTCTGCTCGAAGCCTATTGGGACGCGTACGAGGCGGTAGAGCTCAACGCCTACGCAGATTATGCATATTTGCAGTCGGTGTGGCAGTACCACGAGCGGATCGTCTGCGCCATTGATGCGGGCGAAGTCGAGCGCGGCAAAGTGCTGCTGCGCCAGCACATGGATTTGCTCAGCAACCAAGGCGTTTCGATTGAAGCACCTTACTTGGCGTCTCACAATCCCGCTGGCAGTTCGTCAGATTCTGTAAGCAATCAGCCCGTTGCTCACCGCAGTGGTCGCCGCGCTGCTGTGGCCGAGTCACAACCAATTGCTGTTTAATAAAACACGCTTAAATTTTTGAAAACCGGAGGAATTCTATGGGCGTCTTAATGAAAGATGCGCCGCAAACCGCATCGACCGATCGGGAAGCTGCTGGCCGCGAGGTTGTGGTCAACGATTTCAATATCAGCATCGCCACCGCCAACGGCACGGGCAGCCAGACGAGCAACAACGTCATCATCCGTTCGCTCTTCAAGCTCGGCATCCCCGTGACGGGCAAAAACTTTTTTCCCAGCAACATTCAGGGGCTGCCCACGTGGTTTCAGATCCGCCTTAGCAACGAGGGCTACCTTGCCCGGCGCGACGGCATCGAAATTACGATTTGCATGAACGGCGCAACCGTGGCTGAGGATATGGAGACGGCGCTGCCCGGCGGCATTATCCTCTACGACGATTCGCTGCCGATCGCCAACCGTCGCGACGAGGTCACCTATTACGCCATGCCCGTCAAGGAGTTGATCAAGCAGGCTGATTTGCCCTTCGCGCTCAAGAGCTACGTGGCCAACTTTGTCTACGTCGGCGTGCTCGCCTACTTGTTGGACATCGACATGGACGCCATTCACGATGCGCTGCTGTGGAACTTTGGCGGCAAGGAGAAGCCCGTCAAGCTCAACTTCGACATGGCGCGGTCCGCCTACGACTGGGCCGCGGAGAACTTGGAGCGCAACCATCCCTACCGCGTCGAGGCGATGGAGGGCTTTGTCGAAGACAAAATTTTGATCGACGGCAATGATGCTGCCGCGCTGGGGGCGCTCTTTAATGGCGTTTCCTTTGTCAGTTGGTATCCGATCACGCCGTCGTCCAGCCTGGCCGAAGGCATCAGCAAGCGCGGCCCCAAACTGCGCGTTGATCCGGACACCGGCAAATCGACCTACGCGGTGATCCAGGCGGAGGACGAGCTGGCCGCCATCGGCATGGTCGTGGGCGCGGGCTGGGCTGGCGCGCGCGCCATGACGGCGACCAGTGGCCCCGGCATTAGCCTGATGTCCGAGTTTATTGGCCTGGCTTATTTTGCCGAGATTCCCTCCGTTGTGTGGAATATTCAGCGCATGGGGCCAAGCACGGGCCTGCCCACGCGCACCGGCCAAGTCGACATTCTCTCGACATACTACCTGAGCCACGGCGACACGCACCACGTGCTGCTCTTCCCCGATGATCCCAAGGAGTGCTTCGAGTTTGCGGGCACGGCCTTTGATTTGGCCGAGCGTCTGCAAACGCCTGTCTTCGTCCTGAGCGACCTTGATATTGGGATGAACGCCTGGATCACGGACAAGTTTGACTATCCCGAAGGTGAAATGGACCGCGGCAAAGTGCTAAGCGCCGAGGACTTGAAGGAGCTGGGCGGCAGCTGGGGCCGCTACAAAGATGTCGATGGCGATGGAATTGGCTATCGCACGCTGCCGGGCAATGAGCACAAGCTCAGCGCCTACTTCACACGCGGCACGGGCCACAACGAATATGCCATTTACTCCGAACGTGGGGATGATTGGGAGCAGAACATGGCGCGTCTGCAGCGCAAGTTTGAAACGGCGCGCACGCTTGTGCCCAAGCCGGAGATGTTCGAGAGCGACTCCAACCCGCGCATCGGCATCATCAGCCTCGGCAGCAACCACCCCGCCATTCTGGAGGCGCGCGACCGCCTCGCTGCGGACGACGTCGAGGTAGATTACCTGCGTTTGCGCGCGCTGCCCATCGGCCAGGAGGTGCGGGACTTTATCCACGATCACGAGCAGGTGTTTGTGGTAGAGGCCAATACGGACGGTCAGCTCCACATCATTTTGCAGACGGAGGAGCCAGCGTCCGCCACCAAGCTGGTGTCGCTGACGAAGTGTGACGGCATGCCGCTTTCGGCGCGCTGGATTACCGAAGCAATGCAAACGCAGTTGTCGTAGTAGAAACACTGGATAGCGGTTGGAATCTGAACGATTTACCGCCATCTTCTATGAAAGGATAAATTCAAATGGCTTCGTCCGCTGTAGAAAAGGCAAAGGCCAAAGCGCAAGCTGCCGCCAAGAACAAAAAGTCCACCCGCGCGCCCAAGACCAATACAATTGGTCTGGAAAAGAACGATTACAAGGGCCGCCCCTCCACGCTCTGCAAAGGCTGCGGCCACGACAGCATCAGCCAGCGCATTATCAGCACGGTATGGGAGATGGGTCTGCCCCACCACCGCGTGATCAAAATGAGCGGCATCGGCTGCTCGAGCAAGACGCCCGCTTATTTTCTGGGCAACAGCCACGGCTTCAACTCCGTGCACGGTCGCATGCCCTCCGTTACCACTGGGGCCGTGACCGCCAATCGTTCGCTCACCGCCATCGGCGTCAGCGGCGACGGCGATTCGGCCAGCATCGGCATCGGCCAGTTCAAGCACGCCATGCGTCGCAACCTGCCGCTTGTCTACATCGTCGAGAACAATGGCGTTTACGGGCTGACCAAAGGTCAGTTTAGCGCCACGGCGGACGAAGGGCAGCAGCTCAAATATCAGGGCGTCAACGATCTGCCGCCGTTGGACCTGTGCCTGGAGGCGCTGACCGCCAACGCGACCTTTGTTGCCCGCAGCTTCGCGGGTGACGCCAAGCAGGTTGAGGCTCTGCTGAAGGCGGCAATAAGCCACCGCGGCATTGCTCTACTGGACATCATCAGCCCCTGCGTGACCTTTAACAATCACGATTCCTCCACCAAAAGCTACGGTTTTGGCAAGGAGCACCAGATTTCGCTGCAGGAGCTGGGCTACGTCCCCGAAGCCGAAGAGATTGAGATCGACGAGTACGATGACACGACCGAGGTGCAGCTGCACGACGGTTCGTGGATCACGCTCAAAAAGCTAGAAAAAGATTATGATCCGACGAGCAAGATGGCGGCCTATCAGGTGCTGGAAGAAGCGCATCAAAAGCAACAGATGCTGACGGGGCTTTTCTACATCAACGAAGAGCAGCCGGACATGGTCGAGCTGCTCAACATCGTCGACGAGCCGTTGGTCAGCCTGCCTACCGAACGCCTGCGCCCCAGTCGTCAGCAGTTGGATAAGCTGATGGCGGAGATGTAGTTGCTTGATAACGAGCGTAAATAGAAAAGCGCGGTTGCCAAATGGCAACCGCGCTTTTCTATTTACGCTTGCTGGCTAAAGATGAAGCGGCAAACCCCAAGATGCGCCTATTACGCCGCAACGAGCGGCCAGATAATCAGCCAAGTTGTCAACATCAAACCATGTGCCATTGCGAGCGCCAGCAGCGACACCCCCCGTGCGCGGAAAGCCGAAAAACCCAGCCCCAAGAGCAGCAACACTCCAATGTTGAGCCCAAGTTGATAGAGCGAATCGCTCGCGACTAAAAAGGCGTTGCTGCCGAGCAGCGCGTAAATTAACGCACCGTACACCACTGATGCCGCGCCAGTTGTCTCCCACAGCGCATTGTGCAGGACGCCCCGAAAGACAAACTCCTCCACCGTAGCCAGGAAAAACAGCAGCGGCATGCTCCACAAACCCGGCCAAAGCAGCGCGTTGACTCGGTCGCCGGGGAGCGCGACCACATGAAATAAGAGGATTCCGAGGGGAATACCGGCAACGCTAAGCAGAACCTGAAGCGGTAAAGAGGTCAAGGTCAAATTCGCGCGAGAAAGCGTGTAGCCCTGCGCGTAAAGCGCCGTTCCAGCGGCGACCAGCAGGGGCAAGCCAATTAACACGGGAACCAGCCCAACGGGGATTTCTGGAGAAATCATGGTGCTGCTTAGAATTTTCAGCAATGGGGCCAACGCCAGCGCGGACAACACGCGACGGACCGGGTCGCTCGCCAATCCATAGCAGTGAAGCAGCCCAGCCAGCAAACCCACGTACAACAGCTCGTTGGCGCTCCGCCACCCAAACAGTGCCAGAAGTTCGGCAGCGAGAACTGCCACCGTGTAGATGATCATCGTTATGTGAACGGCAGTTGAGCTCGATGATGCATTTGAATGCAGGGTTGTTTCTGCGTACATAGGAATTTGGGATGGCCGCCTGAACTAGACGAGCGCCAGCAGGCGCGTTAAGACAACTGCTGTAAAAACAAAAAGCAGCGGCACGACGGCAACGTCCAACAGGCTGATCCAGGCGGCAAAGCGCTCACCGTCAATGGCGCGCAGCACCTCTTTTTCCAAGAGCACGAGCACAAGCAACGCCATAACAGCCAGCACCGTGGTGTAGCCACCCGCAGGAGCCGAAAGTTCGCCGAGCGGTAAAGAATTGAGCAGAATATCCATGAAGGGCTCTCTTTTAACAGTGGGTTCTTTACTTCGCACCGAAACGCGGACCCGCAACGTCCAACAGCGCACCGGCTATGCTGGCGGCAGCTAAAATCACCAGCGTTCCATTTGGCGACCAAAGATTTGCATACAGCATCAGCGTGGGCACAAGGATGCTTAGTGCGAAGCTCAACGCGATAGCAAGCGTCCACAGCGCCAACCCGTTTTGAATGCGAAGCAGGCGAACAAACGCCATGCCTGGGCAAACGAGCAAAAACCACCCAACAAGCGGCGCGCGCACAAGCGGCGGCGCATCAAGCAAGCTAACCGCCACGGCGGCAAGCGCGGAGCTGAAAATGAGGGCTGGCCAGAAAAATCGGTCGGGCCGAGCATTCCGCTGCGAAGTTGAGTACATAGAAATAGACCGGACGGAAATTTTGAAGCTAAAGTCACGTCGAAAGCAAAAATTTTCGGAGCCAGTGACGGTCACTGTCCGGACAAAATGGGGCAAGCTGTCCAGCTGTGGACAGCAACGGTCACTTAGCCGACGAATGCCTGTTTTCGTTTTGCACGCACTAGGCTCGCGCACGCTGCAGTCGCGTGCCAACAGAAGCCAGTAGCTCCTGAACTGAATGCAGGTAAGTCTGCCGCTCCCGACTGTCCAGGCCCACCAGCCAGTAGACGCCCGCGTAGGCCATCCCCGCCGCCGACACCGTCGCCACAAGCGGGAAAAAGGCCGCGAGCGACCAAAGGCGGCTGAGAGACAGCGTGACCAGAATCATGGTTAGCAGCGCCAGCAGAGCGGGCGCAAATGCACGGAAGAGCAGCTGCCAGCGATCTTGCGCCAGCACATGGGTGACGTAAGCGAGCACAACAATTAACTCTACTACGCTGGGAATGAGCGTGCCCATGGCAACGCCCTCGATTTGCCAGCGCCGCACCAGCACAATCGACAAAGTTAAGTTGGCCAAGCCGGAGGCCAGTGCAATCGCCGCCAGCGGTCGGTGGCGGGACATGCCGCGCAGCACGACAACGGCTGGCCCCTGAACGGCGCTCATCAAACCGGCCAGCGTGAGAATGACGACGATATTGCTGGCGGTAGCATACTCTTCACCCACCCACAGCGTCAAAATGGGGCGCGCAAAGAGAATAAAAATCGCGCTGAACAAAAGCGCAATGGCGACCGTGAGCCGCAGACCGGTGGCGTACAGCGTGCGCAGGCGCCCGTGATCCTCGTCGGCGCTCAGCTCCGAAGCCAGCGGCAGAAAGACCTTCATAAACTGCTTGGTCAAGATCTGCGTAACGTCGCTTAGCTTTTTGGCCAGGTTGTAGGGCGTGACGCTGCGAATTAGCAGAAAAAAGCCGATGACGATCTCATCGGTTTTGCTTTGCAGCCGATAGGAGATGTCGCTGACAAATAGGGGCCAGCTGTAGCTGATAATACGACGAGCGACCTGCCCCTCCACATTCTGCCAGCCAAACTGTCGCCACGGGATGCGCAATTCGGGCGCGAGTCGACGAATCCAGTAAACGGCAAGCACCATCACAAAGAGCGTGCCGCTGATATTGACGGCTACCAGCGCAAGCAGGCCGCCCCCCAGGCTCAGCGCGAGCACGGTTAGGCCAGCGGTGAACAGCGTACCGGAGACTTCGACCAAGTTTACAATATCGTAGCGCTGGAGACCGCGCAGAATCGCCAGCGGAGACATGGCTGGCATGGCGATGCCCGCGCCAATGCCCATCAGCACAACCAACATCGGGGCGACGCGGCGCAGCTCGGGCGCAAGCGTAAACCAGCGCGAAAAGGTTGCCGCCAGCCCAATGCTAAACAGCACCAGCAGAATCGCCAGCCCCGCGTAAAGCCAGAGCGCCGTCACCAGCAGCGAACGAGCCAGCGCAGGCTGATCGCGCGCCTCGAATTCCGCCACATACTTAATCAGCGCGCCCCAAACGCCAAAGTCCAAGAGCGCTCCGTAGCTCATCAACGAGCCGACAAGAACCCACAGCCCGTAGGCTGTTGGCCCCAGCTCACGCAGAATAAAGGGTGTCAGGAAGAAAAGCGTGGCAAAGGCAACGATTTGGCCTGCATAATTGCTCAACGCGCCAACCAGCACGCGTTGGCGAATGGCTTCATTTGTGCTCTTTTGCATAGCTTCAGCCAAACAATTCTTCGATGTTGTGAGCGAGCGCAGCTAGATATGCCACCGCACGGCTGCGCTGGCGTACTAAATTTATCGAAGCTTCGTTGGACATTCCTCCACTTGGATTGCTTACATTTTGCTGACGCACCGCCTGGTCTTTCGCCTGGTTGCCTTTCGCCTCGTTGCCAGGCGAGGACAATGCACCCCCTTTGGGTTCACCGATGCGAAGCAACTGCTGACGAGCGGCTTGATGCAGCGCCTGCTCTACCCAGAGCAAAGTCAGCAGCAGCGGACGAAAGCGTTGATCCAGCGCAAACGCACGTTCATAGGTGGCAAACGCCTGCTGCACAGCCCAGCCAGCAGCCCGTGGTGGAGTTGGGCAATATAGATTGCGGAGCGCGGTCAATTCGCCTTCCGCTCCGTCCAGGCGGAGCGCGCTAACTTGAAAATAGAGCGCGAAATAGAGCAGATCACACAGCGGCAACCCACGCTGGTCGTCTGCTTGCCGGCCAAACTCCCAGTCGATCACCGTGAGTTGGTGGCCGTCGTGGTGGATGTTCCACGGAGCGAGATCGTAGTGTGCCCAAACAAGTGGCAGTTCGTTGCCGATTAGCGCTGTCGCGCGCTGTTGCGCCGCTTCAAAAAGACGACGCTCCGCGGGCGTTGCGCCCAAAGTTTTCTCATATTCACCCAGCGCATCACCTACCCAGCGCGCGACAGCGCTCTCGTCCCACGGGATATGCTGGGGCTGCGTTTGTTGTTGAAAGTGCACGAGCCACTGCGTTACCTCGCGCAGATAACGGTCGTGCGCCCGAGGGCGCGGCGGCCACTGTCGCAGCGTTGCAAAGAGCGAAGGGCCAGGCGCATAGCGCTCGACACTTACATGAATGGTGGTGTCTTCTGAGGCAGCGGGCTTGTTGGGTGGAACGGGCGGGGTCCAGCCAAAGTGGCCGAGCGGCTGTGGCAGCGTTGAGCGCAACGCGGGCGATAGCTTGCCCCGCAGCGCGACAAGCCGCTGCTGTTCGCGCACGGTGTTGGGACCAAGTTCAGCGCGCGTCGCCACTTTGATCACGGATGTGGGATTGGGCGCACGCCCCGCCGCAGGGGCGGACGCAAAGGGCAGCAGCACAGAGCGGCTACCGGCGTCAAAGCCGCTGGTGAGCAGGGCTGTGTGGCGTGTGAGAGCAAAGTCGGCCCCGACTTCGGCGGGGTAAGTCGCACGCGCGGCTTGCGCAAGGAGAGCGGGCTCGCCAGCACCCGCTTTCAGCTCGGCGGCCTCCAGATTGCCCGCTTCGGCCCACTGTGGGCCGACAGCCGTCAAACAGTAACAGGGAAGCAGCGCGGCCAGAAGTTGATTTTCCTGCCCAAACCAGCGCCCCGCCAGGCGACCCGCCAATTGCGCAGCGCGCTGTAGCGGCGTAGCGGCAACGTAGAGATTG
This sequence comes from Caldilineaceae bacterium, assembly GCA_965213535.1. Lineage (GTDB taxonomy): Bacteria > Chloroflexota > Anaerolineae > Caldilineales > Caldilineaceae > JBCCFC01. Next base: position 664,764 of record OZ243888.1, on the reverse strand, counting down.
TCGAAATACCAGCGGAAAATCTGCGGCACGTCCAGCGGCAGATAGCGGCGACTGTTCTCAAAGTTAGGGGCCACCCAATGTTGAGCAACGGCGTCAAACTTCTGGCGCTTTAGCAACCGACGCAGATGCGCTGGCGTCCACCGCCAGTAGCGCCGCTGCCGACGGTTAATTTCGATAAAAAGCACGGCGCTCGGCCTCAGCTTTTCGAGCAGCTGCCAAAGCGCCGTTTGCGGGGTAGGAAAAAGGCTCTCGTCGGGGGCATTGTGTAAAACGACGAGCGCGTCAAAGGATTGAGATGGGAAGTATACCCATTCGGCACCGGTGCAGCGCACTACGGAATCAGCCAGACCCAGCGCCTGCAAGCGCCCCACCACGGACGCATTCCCGCCCAGCAGCAGCAGCCGTCGCTCGTGTTGCGGGGCGGGGTGAGCGATCGGCGGCAGCAGCAGCGTCCAGTCGCTGCGCCCTGGGGCTGCGGGAAGGTTCGTGCTCAAGGTGAGGCTAGGCCGTCTCAATTGGCGAAGCGGCAGCGGGCGAAGGGGAAACGGTCGCCGCTGATGGGGATGCCAAGTGGCGCAAAATCTGGCGCCAGGCGGCGACGCGGTCGCGCAGTTCGCGGCGTCGCGCTGAATTTTGCGCAAGCGGCCACAGCACGCAATCGCGCACGAGGCGCAAAGCCACGATTAGGCGTATAAGCATGTTTAGCAGCAGGCCTTGTCGATGGGCGTAGTGCTTGCCGTAGAACTTTTGCAGGCTGTCAAAAAATTGGACGGCCATTGCCGTGCGATACTGTCGCGTCGTAGCGCCCCCTTCGTGTGTAACGGTGACGGCGGGCGTAAAGTCCGTTGTCCAGCCAGCTTGACGCAGCCGGTAGGAGAGATCGATCTCCTCGGCGTAGAGGAAGAAGTCCGCGTCAAACCCCTGAACCGCATCAAAGGCGCTGCGTCGCAGCAGAAGCGCGGCGCCCAACAGCCACGGCACGCTACGCACCGCATCGTGCAGCCACGTGCGCAGATAGCGCTGGCGGAGAAAAGGGACGTAGTGCAGGAGTCGACCCAGCGTGCTTTCTTCCAGAAAAACGTGAAGCAGCGTAGGGAAAGCGTAGCAGGACGGCTGAAGCGAACCGTCGCTGTGGACGATCCGCGGGCCGATCACTGCGGCGCGCGGGTGGGCCGCGCCGTGCTGCTGCAGGCGGGCAAGCGTGCCCGGCACAAGACGCGTGTCGCTGTTGAGCAGAAAAATCCAGTCGGCGTCGCTCTCCACCACGGCCTGATTCACCGCTGCGCCGTAGCCGACGTTGACTGAGTTGTCGATCAGATAAACGGCGGGAAATTTTCGGCGCACCATCTCGGCGCTGCCGTCGCTGGAGGCATTGTCGACGACGATGATTTCATCGGCGTCCTGCTCGCTCAACGTAGCGAGACAGGCACTTAAGTGATCGCATGTATTGTAGCTGACCACAACGATGGCGGCGCGCTCGGCATGCATGTCAGATAGATTACTCATAGTTATTTCATCATCAAATCGTTGAGTTACGTATCGGGTAGAGTAGGCAAATACGGAGAATGACGATACCCGCATCACTATCGTTCACAGAGCAGCCACGTGGCAAGCGTAGATTGATTGACGTTGTTTTTTGGCTGCCGCCGTGCTAGATTGTCGCAAGCTTGACCACTGCGCTCTAGGCTGATAACGAAATTCTCAACGTCAAGCAAAGTCAATTAGCGGTGTGTAAAGCCAGTTACCGCTGTCTCTGCTGTATTGCTACACTTTTACATCACATCTTCGTTGTCCTATCAGAATTGGAAGTTTCTCTCTATGTCTATGTTACGCACACTCTCTGCTGCACACACGTTTGTTGCTGGTAAAGCACGAATCGGCGCATTTCTTTTGGTCGCCGTTAGCTTTGTTGCTTTGCTGACCCAAGCAAGCGCCACATCGGTCTCTGCGGCGGCGGCAAATAAAGCTTTTGTTGATTCCGGCGCTGCCTCCGCCGCTGTCACAGTCTATCACGTTGACTGTCAGAACGGGAATGATGCCAACAATGGACGTTCACCAAGCAGTGCATGGCGCTCGCTTGACAAGGCCAATCGAGCGCCGCTGCAGCCTGGCGATTCACTCCTGTTCAAGCGCGGCTGCAAGTGGACGGGCACGCTGAAGGCCAACTGGCGCGGCACGTCTAGCCAGCCGATTTTGATTGGTGCATACGGCTCCGGCAATAAGCCCATCATCCACAATCGTCCGCAGGATTTGAACAATCGCTATCACGCCAACGTGCTTGTCAGCGGCTCCTACCAGATCATTGAGCACCTCACCACTTATATTTACAATGCGCCGGTTGAATCCGGTTGTGACAACAATCCCATTGGATTTTACGTGGGCTTTGCCTTTCGCAACGCCAACAACCAATCCAATGGCGGCTCCCACAATGTGCTGCGCTACGTGGAGGCGCTCAAGCACACGGTTGGCGCACACATCAGCCGCGATGCCCACAACAACCGCATCGAACACAGTTCATTTCGCGGTAACCACGTGATGCACGTGCTCACGCCCAAATCCCAAAACGCTTATGACGACATTGGCGCATGGGGCATTCTGCTGCGGGGAAGCAACAACGAAATCGCCCACAACTACTTTGCCCACAACAATTCGTGGTGTGCCTACGATACCGCCCCACAGGGCAATTCCGTGGAAATTTACGAGGGGCGCAACAACAACATCCACCACAACACCTCTTACCACGATCGTGTTTTCTCCGAGCTAGGCGGCTCGTCTCAGCAGCGCGCCAGCGGCAATCGCTTTGCCTACAATCTGATGATCTCTCCCATCAAAGAGGCGCGCTTTGTAGTGGTGCGCGGTGGTGGTAACGCCTATGGCCCCACCAACGACACGACCCTGTACCACAATACTGTCTACTTGACCGGCAGGCAAAGCCAGGCCGTTGTATGCCACAGCGGCTGCAGCAACAGCATTCTGACTGCCGTGGCCAACATCTTCTGGGCCGAAGAAAAGGCCATTTTTGCCGATGGACGCTTTACCGAGCGCGAGAATATCTATTGGAACCGCAGCGGCGATCCCTTCGTGCAGTTTCAGGGCTTTAATCTCGACAGCTCCTCCATGATAGCCAACCCGCGCTTTCTCAACCCATGGGCGCGCCAATTCTATTTACAGGCCGACAGTCCTGCGATTGATGCAGCCAATACCGCCCGCGAATCGATGGATGTGAACGGCAACAGCGTGCCTCACAATGGCCGTCCAGACATTGGCGCATTCGAATGGTCCGGCGCCAACGCCTCGATCAGCAGCAACGATATGGTGCTGCAGGAGGATATCGACCTGGCCGAGACCCTGCAAGAAGAAATGGATGACGCAACCGACACCGACATAACCGATGATGGTTCGACTGATGATGGTGCACCGGAAGACGAAGCGCCAGCCGACGAAGTGCTGGAAGAATCGATGCCGGATGATCTACCCGACGACGGCGATGGCGCAGAACAAATGCAGAGCATCCTGTTGCCCATCATCTCGAACTAACGGCCCCATTTCCGTTCAGGGCGCTGTGCCGAGGCCGACTACCTCGGCACCTCGGCACAGCGCTAGCGGAAGAGCTGTCGAGCTGCTGGACGATTAACAAAGCGGCGTGCTTCAGCAACCGACAGTGGGAGTTCCCGCAAAATCTGCGCTCGTTGATTTGGGAAGAAAAATAACTCTGCCAGCCGCTCGTTTACCTGGCCTGCACTGGGCCACACTGCGGAGCAGTAGAACAGGCAGAACCACGCCACGTACTGCATTCGCTGTGCCCAGCTCACATCAAAGCGGCCCACGGCTGCACGAATGCCCCGGCGCAGCAGGCTGGCCCGCGTATCGGCAGCCACTGGATGACGCGCCGGTTCCAGGGTGAGCGATACCAGTCGCTGAGCAATAAAGGTGACGGAAGGCACGGCGAGTGGGTCACGTGGAAAGCGCAATCCCAACTTCTGTGCGAAGCGGCCGATGTCTTGATGAAGGCGAATCGTGCGTTCGATAATCTCGCGGGACTGCTGGAGATCGATACCGGAACGATTGTGATTGTTGCTGGCGTGCACCCGATAGCGGGCGCCAATCGTTTCCAGCCGATCTACCGCACCAAACAAGGCGGGCAGGTTCGACAGGTAATAATCGGCGCAGAGGCGATAGGGTGCTTCCGGCATGGGCAGAATTTGAAGCAGCACCCAACGGGCAAACGCGTTGCCGCTCGTGGGTTGCCAGCGCAGATCGTCCGGAAAGGTCAGCGCTTCCCGACGCAGATCGCCGGTGGACAACGTTTCGGTTTGTGGTCGATAGAGGCCGATCACGCACCCGCTCTCGTCAATGGTTTCCAGCGGGAACTGCACCTTGGCCAGCGCGAGATCGTGCTCGCGCTGCTTTCCTTGCCCCTTTGATACGTCTCGATTGGTGGGATGGTGGGCAGAAAATTTCTGGGCAACTTGGGCCGCCACTTCATGCAAAAGAACGTCGTCGGCATCGAGAAAGATAACGATTTCGCCGCTGCTTTGCGCAAAGCCAGCGTTTAGGGCAGAGGCCTGTCCACCGTTGGGCTTGAAGACCGGCCGCAGCCGATCCGGATAGCGATCTGCATAAGTGCTAATAATATCGCGCGAGCCATCGGTCGAGCCGTCGTCCACCACAATAAGCTCAACGTTTGAGTGCGTTTGCGCTAATGCGCTCTCAATTGCCTCGCCCAAAAAGCGGCTGTAGTTGTAGTTGTTGATGATAATGCTGACTAGAGCAAACATTTTATCTCCTCATGCGGGCGGAGCCGCTGGCGGCTGTAGCAACTGCTGATAGATTGCTTCAAAGCGCGGCACGACATTATCCGCCTGGTAAAGTTGAGCGCGGCGCTGGCTGGCTTTGCCCATCTGCTCCCGCTTTTGGGGGTTCATTACCAAATCGAGCATGGCGGACGACAGCGCATCAGGGTCACCCGGAGGCACAAGCAACCCGGTTTCGCCGTCGAGCACGATATCGGCGATTCCGCCAATGTCAGCACCGACGACGGGTCGCCCAGCCGTCATGGCTTCGATCACGACGATGCCAAAGGGTTCTGGCCAGATGGATGGAACCACTGCGGCCAGGCTGCGCGACCAGGCAGCCATAACGGCGTGGTTGGGCCAGTTGTGCCGCACCACAACGCCGGTCGGAAAGGAAGCGGGCGTTTCATCCCACGTTTTACCGATCAGCACCAAGGGCGGCACGTCGAGATTGGCCTGTCCACAAAGCTGCCGCAGCTTGCGGTAGGCGTCGAGCAGGACATCCAACCCTTTGTGTCGCCGAAAGTCTCCCACAAACAAAAAGTAGGGAACCAGCGGAAGCTGTGCTAAGTAGCTGTCCAGCTCTTCATCAGTCCGCAGGGTCGATGGAATAAAGTTGGGCACGACTTCAAATGGCAAGCCGCTCCCAATCAACCCATTTCCGCTGGCCGTTGTGCGGCTAACGGGCAAAAACATGTCAACAGACCGCTGCTCGGCGTGGCGCATGGCCCAGGTGGAAAGCGCGACGGGCAACCCCTTGAGCGCCCCATAATGATTGGCGGCACAGGTTGCGCACGTTGGAAACGCCGGGCCAGCGCAGGGCGCTTCCCGGTGCATCAAGTTTTTTTTGGCGCACGTAAGCGTGTAGTAGTGCAGGCTCATCGCCAGTTTGGCCTGGCTGGCACGCTTGAGCGGCAGGAAGGAGCGCGCCAGCCAGTCGTGCCCGTGCACGACCTCTGGGCGCTCGCTCTGCACAATCGACCAAAGCGCCCGCGTCACGCCCGGATCGGCAATTGGGGGAGCCCATGGGCGACCAGGGTGTTTGAACAACCAGGAAAAATTTTGCGTTGTGCTACGGAGCCGACGAACGAGCACGTCTCCATCCTGTTCGGTCTCCGCCAATCCCTCCTGCCACAGCGTCGCCACCGTAATTTGGTGACCGCGCGCAGCCAGTTCGTTGCTTAAGCTGCGCACGTGCTGTTCGACGCCGCCCAAAAATGGCCAGTAGAAATCCGTTACCATCAAAACGCGCATGGCCTATCTACCGCTCTGTGAAGTCGCCGCTGATTGGGGGCGGCGGGCAACTGCTCGCGCGTGTACCACATCGCAGTACAGCGCCAACAGCTGATCGTAACACGCTTCCCAAGTAGGCAAATCAACATGGGAAGGAATCAGCGGTCGCTGTAGCTGTTCATTGATGGCCAGCGCCAAATCGGTGGCGCTAACGGTCAGCGGCACGGCCCGCGCCAATCCTTTATCGACCACTTCCTGCAGTGCCGTATTGCTCGCAACCAACACCGGCCTGCCCAGCGACAGCGCCTCCATTACCGAAATCCCCTGAGATTCGTAATCACTCATCAAGATAAACAGATCGGCGCCCGCTAGTGCGGAGGCCATCTGTTCCCGATCCGCTCCATCAATTGCGCCGATGTGCGTCTGAGCGGCAACGCCCAACCGCTCGGCCAGCTGCTGAAAAGAATGCTTGTTTGGCCCCGACCCGATAATTCTCAGCTGCGCATTGGGGTGATGCGACGCAATCTTTGCAAATGCCTCAATAACCCGGTGATGTCCCTTGTAGCGCTCCAGGCGACCAATCGACAGGATGAGCGTTTGGTCATTGCTTTTGAGAATCGGCTGCTTGGGCGTTGGTAATTGAGCGCCATTGGGGATCACAGCAAATTTTTCTTTGGCTAAGCGCAGCTTACCTCGGAAGAACGCTTCCTCCCAGGCTGAAACCCCAATCAGTCTATCAGCGCCCGCCAGTAGCGGACGCAAGAGTGCGCGCTGAAGCGGTCTTATCCCATTGCGCCAGCGTGACGAGTGGCCCCCGCTGTGGAACGTGACGACATACGGGGTATTGCTGCGTCGTGCAGCGAACATAGCAATCGGTGCAACCAGCGTGTGCCAACCCTGGCAGTGAATCAAATCCCACTGAGAACTGACAATTTCACGATAAAGACCGGGCGCGAAATAATAGTCACCATTCTTGGGCCAAGCGCGCACGCGCCGAATGTGTACTCCATCAACCGTCTGCAATGGTGGCAGTTGGCCAGATACATCGGTTGTCAACACCGTCACGTCGTGGCCATCGGCAGCCAATCGACGGGCCACCTCATACGTGTGAATTTCAGTGCCCCCCACATAAGGCAAGTATCGCGCAGTCACCATCAACAGCCGCAAAGAGCGCTTTCCTTGCTTGGCAGATTGTGCACTTACACAATTTCGGGCTTCAGCAGCCTGCTGGGCGATACCAGAATTGTTTAGGATAACCATGAAAATTGAACGGGGGGACGAGTCAAATATTAATTGTCGCTTGGCTGGCGACTATTTTTCTGCCATTTGTCGTCGGGCGAATAGAAATTAAAGACCTTGCTCAAAGCGGCTAGAATTATAATTAACCATCCAGTTTGGCTTTGGCCCAAACGAATGGCTGACTGTAATCAGGCGCGGATAGTAAAACATTACAGAAGCACATGCCGCTGTCCACAGTGTGTTTCGCAGCGAAGCGCCTTTTTTGTGAGCAAACACTCTGCTCAAAATTTTTGTATCTTGTGCAACCGCTAAAGGTCTAGCGGTTGCACAAGTGGGGAGACAGCAGAGTGGCAAAGTCGTTCAGCGTACTATGCCACCGTTAAAAATCACGTGCACTACACATCAATTTGGCATCCTAGCCAATGCTGTAGCTAATCGTTGATCACAAGCGAGATATACACTCGATACGGCATTCCGGAACCGGGTAAACTACTGCCCGGCGTTGCTGATGGCAAAGGAGTCTCGACTGGCGTAACCGTCGTGCCAGCACGCGGGGTGGCGCTCGACGCAGGCGTCGCTGTCCCGGTTGGCACGGCGGTGGATGTGCCGGACGGTTCGGGTGTTGCTGGAATTGTAGGCGAGGCTTCTGGCGTAGACGTTGCGCTTGGGTTGGCTGGTGCATTTGGTGTCTGCGTTGCCGTTGCTGTTGCTGTTGCCGTCGCAATGCGGGTGGCGGTAGCGAGGCTGGTCGGCGATGGGGTCGGCGTCGCTGTGGGTTCCACAGGTTGAGTAGGGGCTGGCGTTGGGGTTGGCAGAAGATCTTCAGCCACCACGAGAATGTTGAGCGAAAACTCCGATGTGTTGCCCGCGGCATCGCGCGCCGTAGCCGTCAACGCAGCGCCGGGCTCGGCGCTAATGCCAATTAGAAACTGCCCATCCTCTCCCACTGGCCCGTCACCCAGAAACGTCTCTCCTTCTCCGTACTCTCCCGCTTCGCTATCTGCCACAAAAATTTCCACGATGCAGCCCACGCACGCCGTGCCCGCCACCGCTTGGGTGGTTGCCGTAGTCAATTCGGGAAAGTTGAGCGCCGTATTGGGCCCGCTGTCTGCATCGCCCTCGTCATTTGGGTTGACCCCGCTGGGTTCAATGTCGATTCCCAACCCGCCATTGTTATACATGGAGTTGCGGGTGACAATGTTGCCGTAGTTGTCGTCAACGGGATCGGGCTGCTCGTTCAAATCGCGGTCGACCAGGAAGATGCCCTGCTGTTTGTTATTGGCAAAGACGTTGTTGGGGCCGATCACGTGGTCGTGTCCCTTTAACAGGATACCATAGCGACCGTTGCCAATATCACCGCCGTCCGGCGCAGCGCCAATCCAGTTGTTTGCAATCGTATTGATGGGCGTGTAGTTGTCTCGCGTGTAGATGCCGTCCAGTCGATTGCAGCCGATTACATTGTAGGCAACCAGATTATTGGTCACGCCATCCTTAATAATCATGCCGTATCGATTGCTCGAAAAGTTGTACTCGCGCGGCGTACGACATTGACCGTTTACATCGGTGCCAATTAGGTTGCCCTCTACTCGATTCTCGCGCGTTCTTTCTTCGGGGCTGTGTGACAGATCAACGCCCGTGTTGCCGTTGCCGGAAATCACGTTGCCTTCGGCCGGGTTGACGCCGCCCACCTGCGTGTTAATCGTGCCAAAATTCATGTCAACGCCGTGCCGCTGATTGCGTAACCGCCCCGCGCCGTTGGGGGTTAAGCCAATGAGGTTGTTGTAGAGGCTGTTGCCGCTAGTCCCCTCGTGAAACAAGGCAACACCGCTCAGTGCATTACCCGAAATCACGTTTCGATCGCCTGGATCTGGCGACCCAATTTGGTTGCGGCTGGCTCCGTTGGTGATGTGGATGCCGTGTGCCTCGCCCGCCTCGTTTTGTCCAGCCGCCCCAAACGTGCCCGCAGCGTTGGTTCCAATAAAATTACCGACGATGCGATTGCTCGCTGCACTTACCTTGTCAATCGTCAGTTCGCGGACGGAATTGTAAATCGCCAAGCCGCGAATCGTATTGCCGGTGCTGAGCACGGTAAATGCCTCGTAAGCCACGGGACTACCCTCTGGTTCCACTGTGCCGAGGCCGCGCACTTCAATCATCAACTGCGCGTTGCTGACGAGCAGGTCCGTATTCTCCTGGGCACCGGGCTGTGTGTACCCATCGATGGATACTCCGCCGTTCGTGTCATTGAGAGCAGGCAACTTGTCCGTCAGCTGAATTGTGTGGACGCCGCTGCCTTCGATAGCGAAGGAAATATCATCTGGGCCAGGATTCGCGTTCGCCGCCAAGATGGCCGCGCGCAACGTACAGGTGTTTTCAGCCGTCAGACACACGCCATCGGCCTGATTGATATCTGGCTCATCACCTGTAGAGTTGACAACAAAGTTCATGGGCGAGGCCGCTGCGCGCACGGGCGGATTGGCAGCATCCCTGCTGTAAGCAACAACCGTGCGTTGAACATCACCCACATCCACACAGCCGCTGCGGTCAACATCAAACGCGGAAGCGCTGGCGTGGCAGGGAGCCCCCGCTCGGCGCGACGCCTGCCACGCCAGCGCAACTTCAGCCACATCACCGTAGGTCACGAGGCCATCGCCGGTGAGATCGAATGGACCCAACGTGTCGACTTCGCCATTACCAAGAGACCAGGAGTCGAAGGGCAACGACTCGTTGGCCATACTGTCCGCTGACGAATCATCTCCGGCCCCTACTTCTACCTGCACAACAGTAGGCTGTTCGGGCAAAGCAACCACCTGTTCAGCACCTGCACTATCCACAAATTTTGCGGCAGCCAGACGAAACGAGATTGGCCCGATCTGCTGCGCTGTAAAGTGGAATTCGCTAAGCTGGAACGACCCATCACCGCCGCGACGTGTTTGACCCGCAAGCGAAAGACAACTTTCCGCTGGGCAAGAGAAAAAACCAAAGGCAAGACCGCCGTCAACCGCTACGCCTTCTAGCGGCTCCACGGCACGTCCGCTAGAGCGCACCCCGTTCTGACGTTGGCTGAGCCCCACAAATTCGGCGGCATTATCGTCAAAAAGGAGTACGGCTTCATAACCCGCTAGATCGACTGCACCCTCAATTTCAACGGTTAGCGTGAACGGTTGCCCAGCGTATACGCGTTCAAGCGAAGTCAGTTGCAACACGGTACTCGCCTGCCCAGCTGCGGCGTACACAGGGAGTTTGACGCTTGAAAAGGAGAGCAGGAAAAGGTTGGCAACAACAAACGCAGCGACAAATAAACAGCGATGTAACTTCATAGTTGGATCTATTCCGCAAAAACAGCAAATTTTCAATTACGGTTAAGGTAAAGCAACTTTTTCTGGTGCAGGTAAGATGCTAAACACGGCATTTAGACCAGCGCTCTCCATATTTATATCGCGCAAATGACGCTTTTCCTTCAGGTCATATAGCGCAATTCGCGTGGGCAGCGAGCGCTGAAAGCCCGTGCGCACCCAGCTCAACGCACTGCGAAATTTGGTGGGTCGGATACGCGAGAAGCCGATCCAGGCGTAGTCGCCCTCGATCCACAGCGAGCGACACCAGCCCAACAGCACATCTTCTTCGTGGAGCGCGTTGAGATCAAGCGTCTCTTCCACCGCCAGCGTTTGTGGATTGGCAACAACCAGATGGCCATTCACGGTGGTGAAGTAGAGTCGATCGTTGTGCAGGACGCCGTCGTGCACGCGCTCGCTACCGATCTCGATGCGCCGATTGGGCTGCGTCAAGCAAATGGCATCCTTTTGCTCAAAGCGCGTGGCCCATACCTCGTCGCCAACGGTAAAGACATAGTTGGGATGCGAGCGGTGAGGTTTGGTGCTTACCAAACGGTAGTCAACCTCGCGCGAAAAGCGCGCCCAGGGCATCTCCCCCAAAGTATTCCACACCGAGACAATCTCGCCAGCCAGCGTCAACTCCAGCACCATATCCAGCCCGGTGTTAGCAATGAGCAGCGTATCGCGCCCGCTGGCGTGCAGCCTTGGGCGCACGTGGTGAATGTCGTTAAAGCACGGCAGCGACAGACGGTGCAGCGGCGTAAAGGTCGGCACGCTGTAGATGATAATTTCCGTTTGCGCACAGGCGTAGAGTTTATCGCCCACTAGCGTCGCTGATTTAAATAGAATGGGCACATCATTTGGGCTCTCTGCTGAACTGTCTGGATTCGCCGCTGAGTCGCTTCGTTCTTTATGAAGTTCTTCTGCGGGCAGCGAGGCATGTTCAATGCAGACTGTGGCCGTCCCCTGCTCCGCATCGACGCGCAAAATTACGCCCTGTTTGTAATCATACCACTGCTGATCGTGATCAAGCACCGAGCGATCTACGCGCTGCTGGCCGCCCACCACATAAAGTTCTCTTTGCATGGAATTAATACTCATTAAAGTTACGTGGCTAAGGCTGCACAGCGGCGTGCAACGGCAACTGTGCTTGCGGGCCCAGCCGTGCTTGGCTTTGGCTGCTTGGCTTTGGCTCAACTTCGCTCTCTGGCAGAAAGCGCAAGACCAAAGCGTCTTCATTTTCGTAAACGGGCTCAAAGTGTCCCGTGTTTAGCAACATTTGCGTAAATTCGGACCAAGCACCAACCGGCTCACCCAAGAATAGTTCGCTGTATGCGTGTTGGGCACGCGTGGAAATATAGTAGCCAGCGGTGTAGGGCCGCTCCATCATAATCTCGATGATGCGGTCGGTGTCTCGGCGCTGCGTGGCTGGCGTTGCAACACGGTAGTAGTGCATCTCCAACTCGCGATGTTTCCACGGCAGATTGTCAGCGCTTGTCACAAAGATCGAGCCGGGCGGTGACATGTCGTAGACCGCTTCCACTGCTGTTTCTTCGGCAGACGTGTAGTAATCCATGCGCTCGTTGCCGTAACGTGTAAAAAGGAAGCCAGCACCTAGCAGCAGCGTAACCAATGCAACGCCGACAATGGGCTGCCAGGGGTTGTAGCCGGTGGGCTCCGGGTAGAACAAAGCGGCTGCTAGAAAGACGGCTGCGGGTAAGGCAAAAAGGTAGGCACGAATAATCATCTCGCCACCATAGGGCTGCACAATTACGAGGGCGAAGGGTGCAAGGCCCAAAATGGCATAGAGCAGATCGAGGTTGCCACGCCGAATCCGGCGAATCATGCCCAGCGCCCCCAATATATAGATAAAAACGGTCATCACCAGTCGAACACGTACGACAAACAAATGTTGCACGCTACCGCGTAGCCGCTCGACAACATTCACGCTCACGTTTTCGTTGACGCTACCAATCCCGCCCACTACTTTATCAATGTGGCCGGAAAGGTAGGCGGTTGTCATAAAAACAATCCAGAGCGCCGTAAGCACGCTCATCAAAATGGGTAAATCGCGAGTGGTACAGCGGTTGATCAGCACTAGGCCCGTCACGGCCAAAATCGTGAAGAATGGCGTTAGTTGGTGGCTTGTCACGACGCTAGCAAAGACAAGCAGCAGAATGACCAGCACGCCGCCCCGCTGCAGACGCGTGTACAGCGAGGCGGGATCGAGGGTGGAGCTTTCGCTGGCAATGTTCGCTTTGTCTGTCGGGCGATCAATGCGGAAGCGCCAGCTAATCCATTCGATTAGCTTGGACCACGAGCGGATCGACTGAAGGCGTTTAGGGACATAAGTCAACTGAACATCTGTGGCACGAAACCAGTGAAGCAGGATCCCAAGCATGGTCAAGTAGAAAAAGTAGCTTAACGCCTGGGGTGCATAATAATCTTGCCCCACCCAGTTGGTAAGGTAGAACAGCCAAATCGCCAACCAGACCAAGCGCTGATCACGCGAGGTGGAGCTGAATATGAGATAGAGCGGCCCCAAGTACAGCAGATTGAAGAAGAACGGAGCGTAGGCTGTCAACGGAATCAGATGCTTTACGCCAAGCACTTCTGTAAGAAACGCAGTGAAGATAAAAAAGCCTGGCCAGCTAAAATAGGCGTTGATCTGCGGATCAACATCTCCGTGGCGCATGATGTAATCGGCAATCCCCACGTGTCGCCACGAGACGTGAAAGCGTGGTACTTCTTGGATCAGCGCCGTGATGCCGTACAGCATAAAGGTAAGGACAACAAAGTGAAGGGCCAGCGTCCATCGATCAAAACGCTGCTGATAGAGCAACGCAAAAAAGCTGATGCATAGAATAAACAGGGAGATAAATAGGGAGGGCGGAAACGTAGAAATCAGCCCCAAATCATCCATCTGTTCCAAACGAACGTCTTTCAGCGCTGTTAGCCATAAAACAAGTGCGCCAAGCGCTAGCAATGGTGAAATAAATGGCTCAACCCGTGAGACGATTGAGCCCAAAACAGTTGAGCGAGTTTGGTATGGCTGGCCAACGCTAAATGAGCTGTTCATATTCTGCAAGGTAAATCTACTAATATCCATTCGCATCGAGACGTTTAAGCAGCAAGTGCCGAAACATCTCTATTTCCAGCCTAAATCGGTATTTAGGAACGAGTACAATTGCTGGTTATAGGGCGCAAAGTATTGCGTCAAATAGGCTGCTGCTTCGGCGGGCATGGCCGGGTATGAAAAGGACTTGTGAGATTTTTGACGCGTCCAGCTTTGGGCTGGCAAACCTAGAAAGGCAAAAACCTGTGTAAGGACTTTATCGGTATTTTGAAAAAATTCCTCCGAAGAAAGCACAAGAATTTGCTCGGGCGCAAAGTGTTCATACCAAGCGGGAAGCTGTTCGATGTAGCGCCCGCGTGCCAGATATGAATAATGCATGTAACAATCACCTCTGTAGAGGGGATTATTCAACATTTTCTCACGCTCGCCCCGCAGGCGCTCTTCTTCCCGTTCGATTGCCTCGACAAAGGGCAGTGTTTCATACCCCAGGCGCACCTCGTGATGGTAGTGGGAATAAGCGCGCTTTACGGGATCGCGGAGCATGACGATAATTTTCGCATCTGGAATCGTCTCTTGCATCCGTTGAGCAGCCCACGGATGAAACAGGTAGCACGGGCTGGCTTCACCCGTGACCACAGCTGAACTACCGGCTGCTGATTGATCCGTTGGGATCGCTGAACTGGCGGCTGCGGGAAAGAATGTGTGATACCACGCTTCGCCTTTGCGATAGTTATCATCAAAGAAGTGAACTTCTTTAACAAGCGCGGGCGCGATTTGGCTATGGCGGATCAACTCATCGTACATCTGCGTTGTTCCGCCCTTTTGCGTGCCCACAACAACAAAATGGGGCAGTGCTCCTTTAGGCATTGCCAACATGCGGACACGCGCATTGACATCCACAATTTTGTCTCGTGAAGAAATCAAATTTCGCCGCACCGAGGGGGCGGCGTACCGAATCAAAAGTTCTTTCAGAAAAACGAAATCTTTTGTCATAGTCATTTTCGAGAGAACAGTGGCTCTTCACGGGATAGTGTACCAGCTAGATAATTCGTGGTTCGTGGTGCGTCGTGCGTGTACCGGTACACGCACGACGCACCACGAATTGTTAAAAATTGCCGTCGATATACTAGCCCACGAAGAGCCAGAACAGTTTCCCCCTAATATAGATCAGGTTGCCCACGTGTTCAAAGTTAAGTCTGTTATACAGACGAAGCCACAACAGCTTGTCGAGTCGATGCGCGTCTCGAAATCAGAATGACCGAGGCAACCAAGCTTTCGCTTAACAGCATAGCAATACCTACGCCGACAATGCCCTGTGTTGGCAAAAGGAGAGCGCTCACACCCAAAAGGGAGATGCTAAACAGCCCCATCACCGTTGCGATTCTCCACGCGTGATTTTGCACGCGTGCCATGCCAACGTAAAGCACGGTGATGGTGCTGGGGATAACGGAGATAACCATCAACCGCAGCACGGGGACGCTCTCCGTGCCATAGTCTCTGCCGGACAGGCCCAGAATAAACGGTGCGGCCACGATGACAAACAGAGCCGCTGGTATGCAAATCGCCAGCAGGCTCACAAAAAATCGCTGCCCATAATCTACCAGGTGGCTTTCCTGACGTGCGCCCTCCACCGTTAGGGACATGGTCATGTGGGTGAGAACCATTTTAAGCGCGTTGGCGATTTGCCAGGCGAGATTAAAATAGGCGTTGGCGGCTGCTCCTGCCAGAAAGAGGATCAGAACGGGCAGCAGGCGTGCTGAAGAGAGCGTAAACAGAGAGCCAATGTAGTTACCAAACACATATTTAGCAATGCTTCGTACCGCAATAACGCGCGCATGGCTTTGAGTTTGCCGAACGTGCCGGGGGACAAGCCGCTGAAAAATTAGCCAGTTCATTGGGATAATCAACGCGGCAGCGGGCAGTATCCAAGAGGCGAAGATGCCGTAAGCCGGTAGATACCTGGCAAACAAAATCAACAGCACGATCTTCACAACAGCATAAAGAACGTTCTCAACCGGGACCCAGACCGCATCCCGCAAACCCGTTAGCGCGCTATCCTGAAGCGCGAAGATGCACCAAGCAGCGGTCGCGAGCACAAACCACACGCCGAGTCTCAGATCAAAGGGAAATAAGTTTAGTCCCTCCCACTTTTCAGCACCAATCAAGCCAATTGTGGCAAGCGTCAACGTGCCGAGCACCAGGGCCAGCCCCAAGCTGACAAAATAGGCGGAAGTGATTAGTCGCCGCGTTGATGCGCCCGCATTGGGCACGAAGCGCACCAGCGCGCTCATCAAATCCAGCTGTGCCACGCCGGATAGAAAGATCATGCCCGATACCAACGCAGCATTGAGGCCAACGGCTTCCGTCGGGTAGAGACGCGCGGCAAGAAGCCAGTAAACGATCCCCAATACTGACGAAAGCCCGGTGCTAAACATCCAGGCATAGGCATTGCGATAGAGCGGCGTCCGCACGTGTTCCAGAACTTTGGCCACCAAGCTTGCCACCGAGTTTGCTATGGAAAAGGATTCCACAACAGTTTGTAACTTTTGCATAAATGTTTGAAGGCCACTGCGATAAGAATTCCAGCTTAAGTTTCCCACAGTTTGCCAGCCACGGCGAGCGACATAAGAACTACATCACCAAGTAAATTGCAGGCCAAGCGGCCTATAAAAATAAGTGACCACTCACTTAGCGATGGTTGTGAACAAAACCTATCGCAAGGGGTGGCCACTTGCTTGTCTGCTGACGAGCACCGAAGCTCGCCCGATTAAAGGCTATATAGAGGTGAGCGGCTGCGCTGGGCTTTCCACGCGCATCGGCATTTTACGAGAAAGGTCGACCCGGCCCCGCAGGTAGCCAAACGTAGTGATTGACAGACCCGTCACAATGGCAACCGCTCGCTGCAGGCCATCTATCTGGCGCGTACGCAACGCATTGCCCAGGCCGCGCAGTACGCCGAGCGGCAGCGTACGCACGGTGTAGCTGCTTTCTGCCGCCAGCCCCTTGCTTACGCTGGACATCTGGGTGACTGCCGCTTTGGAACGCCCTTCGTGGTAGCAGCGCGAGCGGAAGTAGGCCCAACTTCCCCGCATACCCGGCACGTTGTGCAAGACGCGCGCTTTTGGCTCGTACAAAAACTTCCCCTGCGGCCAGCGTTCGCCAGCGCGAATGCAGTACTCCGTTTCTTCACAGCCGACGGGCAGCGCGCCCACCCGCCCAATTCCGCTGCGAAAGCCGCCAATCTCTTCCGCCACGATGCGGCGAAAGGACATGTTGCAGCCAATCAGGTTCCGTACGGGGGCCACATCGCTGGGCATGCCGCGATAGGTGCAGCCCACTACCCAATCAAATTCTTTGGGAAACCAAGCGGGGCGGTCGTTAAGCCAGTTGGGCATAATCGCCCCGCCCACGCCCAATACATTTTCTCGCGCGTAGTGCGTCACCAGCAGCGCCAGCCAGTCGGGCGCGGCCACGGCATCCTCATCCATAAAGGCGAAAATGTCACCCGTGGCCTCGGCCATGCCGCTGTTGCGCGCGCCGGAGAGACCTTGCTCCTGCCGGTTGGCCACAACTTTTAGCTCGACACCCGCGGGCGGCACAACGTTTAACTCGTGGCGCACGCGATGCAGCAACGCTTCGTTGTGGTCAATGACGACAACCACTTCGTGCGGACGATGCGTCTGCTCGTACAGCGACTGCAAGGCAGCACGCAAATCCGCCCAGCGTTCTTCCGTATAGGCGCAGACGATTACCGTTACGCGATGTGAATGGCTACCCGGAAGACGGCGGACGGCGCGTTCGGCCACAGCGCCGTTGGGTGACAGTTGAGACATGAGCGGTAGATAGAACGGTTTAACTAAATGGATCGAACTTTCACGCCATGTACGTTCGCACCCACAAGCGGTTTGGTGTTGCGACTGGGGAAACGTTCGCGGAAAATGGTTTGGAGCACGCGCCAGCCGTCGGGAAGAGTGCGCAGGTTGCTCTTGCCGTGAATGCGTGGGAATTCAAAGCTCGGCACTTCCGCTACGCGCAGGCCCGTGCGCAACGCACGCAGGTTCATCATCGTCTCGATCTCGAAGCCGTCTCCGTTGAGCTCAAGCTGCGGGACCACGCGCCGCCAAAAGGCGTTGTAACCGTAGCAGAGATCGCTGTACTTGCAGCCAAAGAGCACGCGCGCCATGACAACAAAGCACCAGTTGCCAAACATGCGATAAAACTCCATGTCATCCGTGCCGCCTCCCTGTAGAAAGCGCGATCCCTTGACAAAGTCCGCGCCCGCCACCAGCGCACCCACGTAGTTGGGAATCTCCGCCGGATCCATCGAGCCATCGGCGTCGATCATCACGATCACATCGCCCGTGGCGGCGGCAAAGCCGGTGCGCAGCGCTGCCCCCTTGCCCCGGCCCACCTGGGGCACGATCCGAATGTTGGGCAGTAATTCCCGCGCGACTTCCACCGTGCGATCGGTGGAGTTGCCATCCACCAAGATAACCTCGTGCACCCAGGACTGGATGCGTGGCAGCACGTGGAACAAATTTTCCTCTTCATTCATCGCTGGAACCACCACGCTCACTGTTGGTGCAGTGGGCGCGGCAAAATCCTGGCGATGCCAATGTGTTGATTGCTTGGTTCCCCGGCCCGAGGCCGCTGACGTTCTACTCGTTGCAGATTCCATTTTGTCTCTCCTCCAAAGGGTAGCAGACCCATATAGGACACGTTCACTTGCTCTAACCGCTTACGCATGTTCGTGTTTGTTTGGCACTTGCAGTCTATCAAAGAATGTGTACACGTGGACAGTGTGCACAGATAATTAAATAATACAGATTCTCAAAAAATTGATGCAGAGCTGTTCGCAAGTAGTAAAAATTTGGATGAACTATTTGAACAAACGCTGCAACAATTGCCGCAGCGGCTCGCCATGTTTGGTAATGAACAATTTATCGCAGCACAAAGAAAAATCCTTTGCAGCGCTGCAAAACTCATTAACGCATGACGTTGACCTTAGTTCCCGTGCAAGAAAAGAGAGTGATGATGGAAGCAATGAGCGCATTCAAGCAACATTCGGAGTACAAGTTCGCCTTACAGCTACGTCAAAAGTACCCACCAAAATTGTAAGTGCAAGAGTAACATGGGAATCCCTCGCGATTCATTACAGTTCGTTGACAAATGGATTTTGTCTGCTTGTCGTAGGGTAAGTAGGTCAATTAGCCGTGGGTAACTGTAGCAAAGTGCTTGACTATTTGCTCGGCAACACTGTCAGCAGCTACAGCGGGCGACGAAGCAGAGCCGCCCGGTGGCTAGAGCGGCTGCAATTTTTTGACCTGTAGCTAACTGAAGAGCGTGAATTGGGGAAGAAGCAGAGGCTGGCTAGATAGAAAGCGCAGGGGGGCAAGCCGCAGTCTCAATCATGCGGATGGGTCCGCGTACTCGCCGCGTAGCTCGGCGGGCAGGAGGGCAGCTATACCGTGCATGACGCGAGCGACATCGGCGGTGATTTGGGCGGGGGTTTCTGAGTCAGCAACGGTTAGGGGAGGACCAAACCGCACCGTGACAATGGGGCGCTGGAAGGGGTTCCACCACGCATCCAGGATCGCGGCAGCGTTGTGGATGGCGGCGGGCACAATAGGCACGCCCGCCTGCCGCGCAATCCGCACCGCGCCGGATCGACCGCGCATGAGCACACCCGTGAGGCTGCGCGTGCCTTCCGGGAACATGCCCACGGCAAGCTCAGATTGGGCGAGCGATACGGCGGAATCCATCGCCGCGTGGTCGCGCTGGCCGCGCTGAATGGGGAAAACGCCGGATGATTTTAGAAAGCGAGCCAACCACTGATTTCCCTCAAAGGCCTCGGCCTTGGCCATAAAGAAAATCTGGCGCGGCGCACAGTAGCCCAAAAAGAAAAAATCAAAGCCCAAAGAGTGGTTGCAGGCGACCACGCAGCCGCCCTCCAGCGGGACGTGCTCGCGCCCTTCTACCCGCAAGCGACAGAGCATGGGAATTAGCACGGACAGCAGGCGGTGCGCCCAGCTATAAGCGGTTGTTGAATGGGGGGGTGGGGAGAACCTCATAGGAAACGGTATCAAAAGCGTTGCTTAGACGTTATAATATATGCAGCGTTTAATGGATGGTACTAATTTTCCGAGCAAGCTCGTCCTCGTTGGGCTCCGCTTCGCGAGGCCCATCACCATCCACGGCGGTTCTGTTGGCGGGCATTTCGGCAACAGATCCGGCAACTTGCCCGCGCCCAGCCGCTTGATCTTCCAACTCGCCAATCTGTTCACGCAGCGCTGGCTGCATCTCCTCAGCAGCGTTGACCAGCTCGGCCTCCCGCTCCGCCGCGCGCACATCGCCCCGCTGGGCCGCGCCGTTCTGCCCAAAGCGCGAGGGCGCCCGCCGTCGCCGCTCAACCTCCTGCTGGAAAATCCGCCGCAGCGCGGCAATTGACGTTGCATACGTCGCATCGACGCCAAAGTAGCTCAGGCTTTTGCTCAGCAACGACTGACGGCGGCTGATGGGCGTGTCGCTGGCGTAGTGAATCAGCCCAATGTCGTAGGGCGCGTTGATAAACAGATTGACGATTTCGTCGATGGGGTAGCGGCGCGGGTAGATATCTTCGTAAAGACCGCTGAGATAGGGTCCCGCCTCCATCTCGATATCGGTGTATCCCTCTTCATAGAAGACGTGCATAAATTCGCGGTTTTGCAGCAGCGTCCCACGCACCGTCACCGCCTTTTGATTATCGAAGACCGTGCCAAAACTCAGCAGCGGCGCGACATCCTGTGCGGTGAAACAGTTGCGAAAGAGGTAGGAATTGCGCGAGTGCTCATCATAGACCACGTTGGGAATCATCACATCGCCCACGCGGCCGTTAAGGGTGGCGGCTTTGCCCAAAATGTAAACGCCCAAAATGCGGTTGGCCGCGGTGCTCACCTGGCTAAAGAGGTGGTAGGCCGCCATGCCCAGCGGGTAGTCGATGTTAAAGATCAGCGCGTTGCTTTCCTGCAGCAGCTTCATTTCCTCGTCGTTCATGCCCAGCAGCCGCGGGTCGATCTGCTCGTAGTCCAGCTGGCTCAAGTCAATTAGCTGCGCCTCCACGTCGATCGAGTGTGAATCGCTGATGCGCACAATGCTGGCCTCGCGCTCCATCTTTTCAATGCCCCGGGTAATTTCGTTCGGGCAGGATGGATGTTGGAGGTACACCCCCAGCGCGTAGTACAAAAAATTTCGCCGCAGGCCAACATTGTCCTCGCTGAGATTTTGATACTCGCGCCACAAATCTTCCGGGTTTTCGCGCTTCACAAACTCTATGATTTGCTGCTGCAGCGCCTCATCAAGGGGCATCACGGCGTTGATGAGGCTGTGCGTGTTGCTGCTGACAAAGTAGATGGGCCGCTTGGACAAATTACTCTCGCGATTGCCGACCGTCTCCACCTTGCGCCACCACGTTTGGACGGAGCGGCGGTAGTCGCTCAGGCCGGAGCCCAGCACCGTCACGTGCAGGTCGAGCCGCTGCTGGGCGGCCTGCTGCAGCTTTTGCGTCAGCCGCTCGCCGGGCCAAAGCTGGGCTAGCCGCGTAAAATCCGTCGTGTTCAGTCCCAGCGCCTCGCGCACAATCTCCAGCAGCTCCATCTGCATAAAGCCGTCTTTGGCCTCAAAGCGATGCAGACGCGTGGGCAGGTTGCTTTGCAGCAGCTTGCGATGCAGCTTGTTCCACTCGATCTGAAAGGTCGTGAGGATGGGAATCAGATCGTCGATATCGCTGACGCTGGCGATGTAGGCGGCCAAGTGGCCCTCCTCGGCGTCGAAGTAAAATTTGCGCCGTCGCGCCCGCGCCCGCACGCGCGCCCATTCGCGCACGGGGTAGCCCTCCCGCGCAAAAACGTCCTCCATTTGCCCCATGATTACAAACGACGTCTGGGCAACTTCTTCCGGCAGGCGCAGCGCGCTATACGTCAATGCTGTGATGTCCAGTTCGGCATGGTCCGCCCCGTGGTGGAGCGATGAATTCATGGCGGCGTGGGTGTCTTCCAGGCTGCGCACGCGAATGGGGCCGCTGCTGCGCAAAAGCGAATAGTAGGTACGGATGTACAGCTCGATCTCTTCGCTTTGGGCAATCGGCATTGTCCGATCCATGGGGCGCTCGCTTTCTGTCAGGGACGATTCTGTCCCGTAGTATACCACGACTCTGTTTGGTTCTGTAGTTTGAAAATATGCATTTTGAAAGGAGATTGTAACCTGTAACCCGCCCAAGCTGTGATATAACTGACGCGTAACGATTTGCCGCGAGAAGGAGATGGACGGATTGCTTGTACGTTATTTGGCGCAGGGCAAATTGTGCAGGACAGGTTGCGCAGAACAGGTTGCGCAGAACAGATCGCGGCTTATGCCTAGCTTCACTGGCGAACTAGATTCACAAATAAATAAGGGAACACTATGCGCGTATTGGTAACGGGAACAAGCGGCTACATCGGCACGATGCTGGGGCCGTACCTGATCGACAGGGGCCACGAGGTTGTTGGGCTGGATACGGGATTCTACCGCGAAGGATGGCTCTACAACGGCACGCGTGACAACGGCGCGCGGGGCAATCTCGATCGCTTTCCCACTACCATTAACAAAGACATTCGCCACATCACCGCAGCCGATCTCGAAGGCTTCGACGCCGTGGCGCACCTTGCCGAGCTGTCCAACGACCCACTGGGACAGCTCAACCCGACCATTACGTACAAAATTAACCACGAAGGCAGCGTTCACCTGGCCAAACTGTGCAAGCAGGTGGGCATCGAGCGCTTTGTCTACACCTCGTCGTGCAGCGTCTACGGCGTGGGAACGGACGATTGGAAAACCGAGGCCTCCGAGCCAAGCCCACAGACGGCCTACGCCGAATGCAAGGTGATGGTCGAGCGCGACGTGGCGAAGCTGGCAGACGACCGCTTCTCGCCCACCTTTCTGCGCAACGCGACGGCCTACGGTCCCTCGCCGCGCATGCGCTTCGATATCGTGCTCAACAATCTCGCTGGCTTGGCGTGGACGCTGGGCGAAATCCGTATGATCAGCGACGGCACGCCGTGGCGGCCGCTCGTACATCTGCTGGACATCTGCCAAGCCGTGGCCTGTTCGCTCGAATCGCCGCGTGGTATTGTTCACAACCAAATCTTTAACGTGGGCCACACCAACGAAAATTATCGCGTGCGCGAAATTGCCGAAATCGTGGCGCAGACCTTCGCCAATTGCGACATGAGCCTCGGCGATAGCGGCGGCGACAACCGGAGCTATCGCGTGCGCTTTGACAAAATTGCCGAGCAGCTCCCCGGCTTCACGCCCAAATTTACTGCCCGCGACGGTGCAGAGCAGCTCTGCCGCATCTTTGGCCACATCGACATGAACGACGAGCTCTTCAATGCTCGCCCCTACACCCGCCTCAAGCAGCTTCAGCACCTGATTGGCACGCATCAGCTAAACGGTGATCTGTTTTGGGCAAATTAACGGGGCAGATGCGGCGGCTGAACAAGCACATTTACATCAGCAACTTTAAGTTTAGTGAGCGGATGCAGCAAATTGAGCGGGCAAAAGCGGATTTTTAGCACGTAAAAGCGCAAAAGTCCGCTCAATCTGCCTGATCTGCTAATTCGCTACTGCTTGTTCCATATTCGGAATCGCTGCATTCATATAAAAATTTGGTACTTTCAAAAAATATATGGTGTATAGTACGGTAGTTAAGTGAGATTATCACCGCAAGAAAGAGGGAGAAGCGTGTTGGTTGAGTAGAATAGTTGTATGGACACAACAATTCTACTTCCGCCCCGTTCTCGCCTGGATAGTTTAGCATGTGTGAACGAAGCGTGCGAACTGTACGGGCAAGCCGGTCAGGGAAACCTGACTGTGCGCAAGGTATACAGCAAAGATCGGATTCGGTACTTGCGCTGCCGGGCATGTCAGCGGGAGTTTAGCGAGCGCAAGGGCACGGCGTTGTGGAACACGAAAGTGCCGGAAGCGAAAGCGGTGGCGGTGGGCGAGCACCTGGCCGAGGGCTGTTCGGTGAGCAGCACGGTGCGGCTGGTGGACGTCGACCGCAGCGTGGTCAAGCGACTGACCCAGCGCTTGGGCGAGCACGGCGAGGCGTTCCACGAGGCGCGTGCAAAGGAGATTGAGGTCGAGGCGCTGCAAGCGGATGAGCGACACGGGTATGCGGGCAACAAAGGCCAACCCGCCTGGGAGGCCGAGGTCATCGACCCGGCGAGCAAGTTTGTGCTCGCCCACGAGCAGGGACGGCGCGACGAGCGCTTGATTCGTCGGCTGCTTACCGAGAGCGCTAAGCGGCTGCGCAATCGGCACGACCTGGTGCTCTTCACCGATGGCGACGCCAGCTATGCCAGCCTCTTTGCCGAGCTCTTTGGTCGAGCCTATCAGCCGCCGCGCCGGGGAAGCAGCGGGCGGCGACCCAAGCCGCGCTTCCGCATCCCGCGCACGCTCGCCCACGTCCAAGTCATCAAGCAGCGTGAGGGCAGACGCGTGGTCCATATCGAGATTCGCTACGCGCACGGCTCCAAAAAGCGGGTGCAGCAGGCGCTCGACCGCCTGGGCTACACCACGCCCAACACCGCCTGCATCGAGCGCCGCAATGGCACCGCCCGCTCCATGAGCGCCTACCAGGTCCGGCGCAGCTTGGCCTTTGCCCATCGACCCGATGCCAAACATGCCCTCGGCTGGTGGGGCGTGACCGTTTACAACTGGTGCCGCCCCCATCGCTCGCTGCGCCTGCCGCTGGCCCAACCAATCGGTAAAAAAAGTACCGGCAACGCTCGCCTGCCATGGCCATCGGCTTGGCCCATTCCATTCTTTCCGTCCGTGAGCTTCTGCTCACCCCTATCTTTCCTCCCCCTTGTGGAGATAATCTCACCTGACTACCTATAGTAAAGAGCTGCAAAAAAAGTAAAAAGGAAGCAAACAATGAACTTTGGTAAAATATACGAAGGCAAAACAGTTTTCATCACCGGCCACACAGGCTTTAAAGGCTCTTGGTTGTGCGAGTGGCTCCTTTTGATGGGGGCAGAAGTGGTTGGTTATTCGCTGGACGTTCCCACGGAGCCCTCCCACTTTGCTGCGCTCCAGCTTGGCGATCGACTAAAGGCCGATATTCGAGGTGATGTGCGTCACCTGGATACGCTGCAGATGGCCCTCGATAAGCACAATCCTGACTTTATCTTTCATCTGGCCGCGCAACCGCTTGTTAGACGCGCCTTTGATGAACCTTGCTACACGGTAGAAACGAACGTCTTGGGCAGCCTGAATGTTTTAGAAGCCGTACGTCGCCGCAATCAAAATTGCATCGTGATTATGATTACGACGGACAAAGTGTATGAGAACGTCGAATGGGTACACGCCTATCGAGAGAACGATACATTGGGCGGTCACGATCCCTACAGCGCGAGCAAAGTCTGTGCGGAAATTATTATCTCTTCCTACCAGCGCTCTTTCTTTAGCAACGATCAACCTTTGCCTGAGTCCCCCACTATTGCCATCGCCAGCGTGCGCGGCGGTAACGTCATCGGCGGCGGCGATTGGGCCAAAGACCGCATCGTTCCCGACAGCATCAAAAGCCTGGCCTGTAGCGAAAGCATATCGGTACGCAACCGACACGCCACGCGCCCCTGGCAGCACGTGTTGGAGTTGCTAAGCGGATACCTTCATCTAGGTTCCGAGATCTGCCATGCGTTGGCGGCGCAAAATCAAGAGCGACTTACCGAACTCTGTTCGCCCTTTAACTTCGGGCCTCGTCTCGCTTCCAACAGAACGGTGGAAGAGCTGGTAGAGGAGCTTCTCATACACTGGTCGGGTGATTGGGATGATTTCACGGAACCCGATGCCAAACACGAAGCGAGCAAACTAAACCTAACAATTGACAAAGCTTACCATACGTTGGGATGGCAACCACAGTGGACCTTTGAGCAGACTATCGAGCAGATTGTCGAATGGTACAAAGGGTACTATCAAGCTGAGCCATCCGAACCTGCTTTGGTCCAAGCGCTCACGCAGCGCCAAATTCTTGCGTATGCAGAGGGTTTAGACTACAGGACGGATGATTTGCTTCAAGCGACGCCAGCAGCGTAACGTAGCGGAAATGGACATACAAGAATAGACGTGGCGAAATTGCCAAGCGCCTTTGAAGAATATAAGCAACTTTAACCAAGCGAGTAAATTCCCTGATGAAATTCACCGAAACAGCGCTCAAGGGCGCCTACATCATCGACATCGAGCCGTTCCGAGATGAGCGCGGCTTCTTTGCCCGCGGCTGGTGTGCCAACGAATTGGCCGAGCACGGGCTGAGCAATCGCATCGCACAGGCCAATATCTCCGTCAACGACAAGAAGGGCACGCTGCGGGGAATGCACTATCAGGTGCCGCCACATGGCGAAGCTAAAATTGTCCGTTGCACAAAAGGCGCGCTCTACGACGCAATTATCGACCTGCGGCCCGATTCGCCCACCTACAAAGAGTGGATCGGCGTGGAGCTGACCGCCGACAACTACCGAATGCTCTACGTGCCGGAGAATTTTGGCCACGGCTTTGTCACGCTGGCAGACGACACCGAGGCTTTTTACATGGTCACGGAGTTTTACACGCCGGGCGCCGAGCGCGGCCTGCGCTGGAACGATCCGGCCATCGGTATCGAGTGGCCGCTGGAGCCGGTCGTGATCTCCGAGAAGGATCAGACCTGGGACGATTTTACTGATCAGTAAGTCATTAACTATTCATATTTAACTGCAAGGAGTTCAAGATGGCGAAGAGTCACTGTAGAGACTGCAAAAGATGTACAGAGTCTAGCTTAAAGCGGATGATTGCATCTCCTGGACGCGTAGCAACAGCACCGTTGCGCGGCACAATTAATATGATAAAGAAAAAATGTCGAGTTTGTGGTCACCCTCTTTCTTGGCATGAAACAGTTGATGGGCGCTTCACCGATTAAGGTGTAACCGAGGAAAAAACATGATTTTAATTGACAGCGCGCTGGAGAAGCGCGAAACCGCCAACAATCCCGTTCGCGTCGGCATGGTGGGGGCGGGCTTTATGGCGCGCGGCGTGGCGCTGCAAATTTGTAACGTCGTGCCGGGCATGGAGCTGGTTGCCATCTCGAATCGCAACATTGAAGGCGCGCGTCGCGCCTACACCGAAGCCAACGTTGATCGCGGCGACATTGTCGAAGTCGAGACGGTCGCGCAGTTGGAAGACGCCATCGCCGCGGGCCGACCGGCCATCACGGACGATGCGCTGCTGCTCTGCCGCGCCGAGGGCATCGATGCCGTATTGGAAGTGACGGGCGCGGTAGAATTTGGCGCGCACGTCGCGCTGGAGGCCATCGAGCACGGCAAACACATCATCGCCATGAACGCCGAGCTGGACAGCGCGCTGGGGCCAATCCTCAACGCGCGCGCCCGCGAGGCTGGCGTCATCTGGACCAACACCGATGGCGACCAGCCGGGCGTGATCATGAACTTGTACCGCTTTGTTAAGGGCATCGGCGTGCGGCCCGTGCTCTGCGGCAACATCAAGGGGCTGCAAGACCCCTACCGCAACCCGACGACGCAAGAAGCCTTTGCCAAGCAGTGGGGCCAAAAGCCTCACATGGTGACTTCTTTCGCCGATGGCTCGAAAATTTCATTTGAGCAGGCCATTGTCGCCAATGCGACGGGAATGCGCGTGGGGCAGCGCGGCATGTTTGGGCCGGAGGTTGAGCGCGGCACGTCGATCCAAGAGGCGGCGGACTGGTATCCGCTGGAGGCGCTGCTGGAGGGGCCGGGCATTGTCGACTACGTGGTCGGCGCATCGCCGGGGCCGGGCGTTTTTGTGCTGGGCACACATGACCACCCGCAGCAGCAGCACTACCTCAATCTCTACAAGCTGGGCGAGGGGCCGCTCTACTGCTTCTACACGCCTTACCACCTCTGCCACTTCGAGGTGCACAACACCATCGCCCGCGCCGTGCTCTTTGATGACGCCGCCCTTGCGCCGCTCGGTGGCCCCTGTGTCGACGTGGTCGCCACGGCCAAAATCGACTTAAAAGCGGGCCAAACGCTCGACGGCATCGGCTGGTACATGACCTATGGCGAGTGCGAAAACTCCGACGCTGCCCAGGCCGAGAATCTGCTGCCCATGGCGCTGGCCGAGGGCTGTACCCTCAAGCATGATATTCCCAAGGATCAGGCGCTGACGTATGACGATGTCAAAGTGCCGGAGGGTCGCCTATGTGATTGGCTACACACAGAGCAGACGGCTCGCTTTGCGCCGGAGCGCGAGCTGGTCGCCGCCTAAGGTGAAGTGCTGCTTCGCCCCCGCGTCACTTACCATCCTTCATTGTCCAAAGAAGCGTCTGAAAACAACGCCTCGTTCCATCCGTAGGGGCACGCCATGGCGTGCCCCCATGGACGGGGACCCGTGTCGAACGCTCGCTCGGCACGATCTTTCGTCAAGGCCATTTCAAGAATTAAATCACCCCGTCGGATGTGACAGTCGCGCCCATTATCTTGTTGGCGACCCGTTCTGATAGAGGGCCGTGACAGTCACTTTGGCTCACCGATGGGGTATTCATTTTCTTGGAACAGCCTAAGTAATGTGGTGAAGCGGCGCTTCGCCCTACGCAAACAGCGAAAGCTGGCCTTCATCGCCATCCCCATCGCCATTCCCACCCCCATCCCCATTCCCAAAAGGCTCCGGCGCGACGGGCTTCCACGCGGGCAGCGGCACGCGACGGCCAACTCGCTCGCGCAGCCGCTGCACGCTGGCGGGCGAATGCCCTTCATACGGATTGTGCATGTAGCCGAACACGTCAATGCCACTTTGCATTAGCGATGCAATGCGCTCGGCCCACTCGTTGAGTCGCTCTCCGCGTGGGGTGCGCAGCTCGCGATTGTCGGGCGGCTTGTTGCGGTCGTCACCGATCCAGCGGATGTAGGCGAAGTCGGGTGCGTTATCCTGCTGCACGCACGCCAGCCAAATATCAAACAGGTCGGGCGTGCCCACGCGGTCGACCAGCACAAAGGCCATCCCCTTCCCCGCGAGAAAGTCGATAAACGACTTGGTCATTAGATCTCGCGCACGTACTTCCACGGCCAAGCGCAAATCCCCCCGCTGTTGAGTCAGCCACTCCACAAAATCAGCCAGCTGCCGCCCATAGACACGCCGCGACAGCTTGGGCGGCAGCTGAATCAGACCCGGCGCGGCGGCTTCCCCCATTGCGCGCAGCGTATCGAGATAAGCCAGCATCTCCGTTTCAACATTGATCAGCAGCTTGTCATGCGTGATGGCACGCGGACACTTGAGCGCCAGGGTAAAACCAGCTGGGGCCGTCTCCACCCAGTTGATCACCGTCTTTGCCGCTGGCAACGCGTAAAAGCTGCTGTTCACCTCCACGCTGTTCATCTGCTGTACGTAGAACGCCAAATAGTCGCTGCGCGCTATCTTTTCAGGATAGAAGACACCGCGCCAGTCGTCGAAATTCCAAGAGGATGTGCCAAGGGCCAAGCCACCCGCATCAGCTAGTGGATCGTTTGTCATATTTGCTAAATACCTTCCATTTTTTCAGGCGGAACGGGATTGTGCGTGCATATTTTGCAAAAAACCCAAAAATAGTTTGTGCAAATTGTCTATTGCAGACAGATAGGCAACAACTTACAATTATGTTGCGCTTCAAATTTATCCACCCATTAATTCAACTCCCATTTTATCACTCATTAGTTACTTGTCGAAGGAGATTCTTTGTTATGCTGCTTAAAGTTTTACGCGCCCTTCCCCTGGCAATTTTGATGACGGTGCTGGCCGCCTCAACTGTCTTTGCACAGGAGGGTGACATTTCGCTCAGCGAGTTGGCCTATGGCCTCGACAACATTATCCTGTTTATTTCCGCCGTGCTCGTCCTCTTTATGCAAGCGGGCTTTGCGCTGGTTGAATCCGGCTTCAATTCGGCCAAGAATGCCGTGAACATTATGTTCAAAAATTTCATGGACATTAGCGCTGGCGTGCTAATGTTCTGGCTGGTGGGCTACAGCCTCATGTACGGTACGCCGGTAATCGGCGGCTGGTTTGGCTTTGCGGGTCTTGGCATTAGCTCCGTTGCGCCGGAAGCCATAGCGGGCAACATGAACCCGCAGGTGGACTGGCTCTTTCAGGTGGCCTTTGCCGCCACGGCCGCCACCATCGTGTCGGGCGCGGTGGCAGGTCGCATCAAAATCGAGGCCTATCTGGTCTACAGCATCGTGATCACCGCCTTTATCTACCCCATTAGCGGCTACTGGAAGTGGGGCGGCGGCTGGCTCGATGCGCTGGGCTTCTATGACTTTGCCGGTTCGCTGGTGGTGCACGCGGTGGGTGGCTTTGCGGGCCTCGCCGGTGCCATTGTGCTGGGGCCGCGCATCGGCCGCTTTGGCAAGAACGGGGAGAATACGCTGCCGCCCCACAACTTTACGCTGGCCACGCTGGGCGTCTTCATTCTGTGGATCGGGTGGTATGGCTTTAATCCCGGTAGCCAATTGGCCTTTGCAGGCGCGGCCAACACGGATGTGGTGATGCTGATTGCCGTCAATACCACGCTGGCTGCAGCCCTGGGTGCCATTGCGGCGATGGTGCTCTCCTGGGTACTGGGCGGCAAGCCCGATTTGGGCTATATGCTCAACGGCGCGCTGGCGGGTTTGGTCAGCATTACGGCCAACTGTGACTCTGTTACCAATGTTGAAGCCATTGTAATTGGCGCCATTGGCGGCGTACTGGTTGTGCTGGGCATGCTGCTGCTAGAGCGTTTGAAGATCGATGATCCGGTGGGCGCGTGGCCGGTGCACGGTCTGTGCGGTATCTGGGGTGGCGTGGCCACGGGCATCTTTGGCGGCTACAACCTCGGCGTGCAAATTCTCGGCTCGCTGGCAATTCCGGCCTGGGCCTTCTTCTCTGCGCTGCTGCTCTTCACCATTCTCAAGGGCGTCGGCATCCTGCGCGTTTCGCCCGAAGAGGAGGAGCTGGGCCTGGACATCACCGAGCACGGCGTCGGCGCTTACGGCACGCCGCTTGGCGTCCCCAGCGGCGACTGAGTCCAGCAGACGCCGGCACAATTGAATACGGTTTACCCAAAGGGGCGGGCTTCCGCCCCTTTTTGTTGTTCCTTTTATTTCAAAAAGACTGGCAAAAATTTTTGCTTTGGAGAAAGTATGAGTACAAGGCCAGGTTAGCCATGTGCGGCACGCGAGAGCTCTCGCCAAACCCGCTCTCCGTGCGGAGAGGGGGCTTCACCCGATTCGTTGATAAAGAACCAACAACGAAGGGGTGAGGTCGAATGCCCAGCTAACAGGGCTTCGTCCCCAAACTGAAATGCACTCTTTTGCGCCAGATGCTTTACAAACCGCCAATTTTGCTGTACAATTTATCCAAGCAGCAAGCCGATCTTATTGTACAGGTTGCACAACGTTTTCTCATTATGTTCATCGGCATCGTTTATTCAACGAGGAGTAACCATGGCCGTTTTAACCGTTCAACATCCGCCGCCCCACGTGATGTCCAGCGCAACGCCTCGCCCCGCCAATCTATCCTCACCCAAGGCCATTGGTCAGATGGGACCATATGTGATTGAATCCCTCTTGGGTCATGGCGCGGCGGCGGCCGTCTATCGGGCAGGCGTTGAATCACCTATAGAGCGGCAGATCGATGGGCAACTGATTGAGATTCCGTCCGTGGATATTTCCCAAGTCAGCTGCAAGCCGCGCGTGGCGCTCAAGATGCTTGGCCAGGCAGGCAAGACGCATCCCGAGTTGCGCGCCAGCTTCGAGCGAGAGCGCTACGCCCTCTCACGCGTCGACCATCCCAACGTCGTGCGGCTGTTTGATGCGGGTGAAATTCAGGGTCGACCATTCACAGCCATGGAGTTTATCCGGGGGCGAACGCTGGACAAGCAGCTCGCCGTGGAAGAAACGTTAGCGGAATCCCTTGCGGTAGACATTGCACAACAGACGGCTCGGGCGCTTGCCCACATCCACGAGCGGGGCATTGTGCACCGCGATGTAAAGCCCGCCAACTTGATGATTACGACTGAAGGGCGGGTCAAGCTGCTCGATTTTGGCGTTTCGCTAGATTTATACAAATCGAGCAAGCAGGTGGATGAGGCAGACGCCGTTTTTGGTACGCCCGGCTATCTCGCGCCGGAGCAGACCCAAGCCGACGCCACCACCGATGGTCGAGCCGATCTCTATTCGCTGGGTGTTGTGCTCTACCGCATGGTTACGGGGCGCAAGCCCTTTTATGGCTCGCGCGAGCAGGTGTTCCAAGCGCACAATCAGGAGCCGCCGCCGCCGCCGTCGAGCGTGGCGCACGTCTCGCCGGAGCTGGAAGCCGTTATTCTCAAGGCGCTGGCCAAGAGCCCGGCGGGTCGCTATCAGACGGGCACGGAGATGGTGGAAGCGCTGGAGCAAGCAGCGCTAGTTGAACGACCGGAGCCGCGCGGTTTTTTCCAGCGTCTCTTGCACTGGCGGTAAAGAGCAACGAAAAAGAGCAGCAAAAAGCAGCGGGGCCTGGAATTCCAGGCCCCGCTGCTTTTTGCTGCTCTTTTCAACTAACCCTACTGCATTGTCAACGCTAAAAATTTGGGTAATCAGCGCGAAATAACCCGGAAATCAAGAGTTGATAATGCACTACGTCGATTTTTGCGCCGTCAACCGGTGTCCCGCGCCGGTGAAGGTTCCACGCAGCAGATCCTTATTGAGTTGGCCAATCACGTCCAGCTTGATCTCCTTGGGGCAGGCGGCTTCGCACTCGGCGTGGTTGGTGCAGCCGCCAAAGCCTTCGGCGTCGTGCTGCTCGACCAGGAGCACCGCGCGGTCGTAGCGCTCCGGCTGGCCCTGGGGCAGCAGCGCGAGGTGCGTGGCCTTGGCCCCGGTGAAGAGCATGGCAGACGAGTTGGGGCAGGCGGCAACACACGCACCGCAGCCGATACACGCCGCGGCATCCATCGAGCGGTCAGCCATCTCTTTGCCAATGGGAATCGTATTGCCATCCGGCGCGCTGCCGGTGTTGATCGAGATGTAGCCGCCGGATTGAATGATGCGGTCAAAGGCCAAGCGATCCACCACCAGGTCCTTGATCACAGGGAAGGCCGTCGCACGCCACGGTTCGATGACGATGGTATCGCCGTCCTTGAACGAGCGCATGTGAAGCTGGCAAGTGGTGATGGCATTCTTCGGGCCGTGCGCCACGCCGTTAATCATCATGCCGCACGAGCCGCAGATGCCCTCGCGGCAGTCGTGGTCAAACGCCACGGGCTCCTCGCCGCCGATAATCAACTGCTCGTTAAGCTGATCCATCATCTCCAAAAAGGACGATTCGGGGCTAACTTCTTCAAGAGCGTAGTCGACAAAAGCACCCTTGCTCTCAGGCTTCTCCTGCCGCCACACCTTTATCTTTAAGTTCATCATAGTCTCCAAATGTAGAGCGATTCGGTCTATCACGCCGCCGTGTGATTGAAGAAATTGGCAAGTGGTCATTAGTAATTGGGAAGGCATCGCACCCGACCCAATTATCATTTACCAATTACCAATCTCTTGCAGCGTCCGACCAACAACAATCTCGTTACTTGTAGCTGCGCTGCGTCGGCTTGGCATATTCAAACTCCAGCGGCTCTTTGTGCAGGAGCGGGTTGGAGGTATCGCCCGTGTACTGCCAAGCGGCAACATAGGCATAATTTTCATCATCGCGCTTGGCCTCGCCGTCCTCCGTCACGTGCTCTTCGCGGAAGTGCGCGCCACAGGATTCGTCGCGGTCTAGCGCATCAATGGCGAGCAGCTCGCCGAGCTCCAGGTAGTCCGCCACGCGACCGGCCTTTTCCAGCTCCTGGTTTAGGTTCTGGCTGCTGCCGGGCACGGTAACGTTCTCCCAAAACTCCTCGCGCAGGGCGGGCAGCTTCTCCAGCACTTTCTGGATATCCTCGGCGTTGCGGGCCATGCCGCAGTTGTCCCACATGAGCTGGCCCATCTCGCGATGAATTGAATCCACCGTGCGCTTGCCCTTGGAATCGACCAGCTTGTCCACGCGACCGGTTACATCTTGTTCGACTTCGCGGAACTCATCGCTGGCAACATCGGTCGGCTTGAGATCGACCTGCGCCAGGTAGTTGCCAATCGTGTAGGGAATGATAAAGTAGCCGTCGGAAAGCCCCTGCATCAGCGCACTCGCGCCCAGGCGATTTGCGCCGTGGTCGGAGAAATTGGCCTCGCCAATGGCAAAGAGACCGGGAATGTTGGTCATCAGATTGTAATCCACCCAGAGACCGCCCATGGTGTAGTGCAGCGCGGGGTAGATGCGCATCGGCACCTGATAGGGGTTTTCGCCGGTGATGTTGTCATACATGTCAAAGAGGTTGCCGTAGCGGTCGCGCACGGTAGCCTCGCCCATGCGGCCGATTGCATCTTTGAAGTCGAGGTAGACGCCATTCTGAAGCGGACCCACGCCGTGGCCATCATCTACTACCCCCTTGGCCGCGCGGGAGGCAACATCGCGCGGGACGAGATTGCCAAAGGCGGGATAGCGCTCTTCAAGGTAGTACCAGCGCTCGGCTTCAGGAATATCCTTTGCCTTGCGCGTGTCGTTGGCATTGCGCGGAACCCAGATGCGCCCATCGTTGCGCAGAGACTCGCTCATCAGCGTGAGCTTGGATTGGTTGTCGCCGGAAACGGGAATGCAGGTGGGATGAATCTGCGTAAAGCAGGGATTGGCAAAGAGCGCGCCCCGCTTGTGCGCCCGCCACGAGGCCGAAGCGTTGCAGCCCTTGGCGTTCGTGGATAGGTAATAGACATTCGCGTACCCTCCCGTCGCCAGCACCACAGCATCGGCTAGGTGCGATTCGACTTCGCCGGTCAGCATGTTGCGGGTGATGATGCCGCGGGCGTGACCGTCGATGACGACAAGGTCCAGCATTTCGGTGCGGGTGTACATGCGCACTTTGCCGCGCGCAATCTGGCGCGACAGCGCTTGGTAAGCGCCAAGCAAAAGCTGCTGACCCGTCTGCCCACGAGCGTAAAAAGTACGCGACACCTGGGCGCCGCCAAACGAACGATTGGCCAACAGGCCACCGTACTCGCGCGCAAAGGGCACGCCCTGTGCGACGCACTGGTCAATAATGTTGGCCGAATTTTCCGCCAGCCGATGCACATTTGCCTCGCGCGAACGATAATCGCCACCCTTTACGGTGTCGTAGAAGAGGCGGTAGGTGCTGTCGCCGTCGTTCTGGTAATTCTTCGTGCCGTTGATGCCGCCCTGGGCCGCGACGCTGTGAGCGCGGCGCGCGCTGTCCTGGTAGCAGAAGCAGTCGACGTTGTAGCCCAGTTCGCCAAAAGAGGCCGAGGCCGAAGCACCCGCCAGGCCGGAACCGACCACGATGATGCGGAACTTGCGCTTGTTGGCCGGGTTGACCAGCTTCATTTCAAATTTGTGGTTCGTCCACTTCTCGGCCAGCGGGCCGTTGGGAATGCCGGAATCGAGCGTCGCCTCGGTAAAGGTTGGCATCACCTTCACATCGGGCATGGTGGTAGTTGTTGCCATAAAAACAATCTCCTCATAAAACAAACGAGCGAGGGAAAACGGGTGTATTTTTCTAAACCTCGCCAGCGGAAAGACAAATTTTAACCACAGAGCGCAAAAATCTATGCAAAGCAAGATCTCGATCTTGCTTGATCGTTAGAATTTCGCGGCAGACGGGCTTCTAGCCCGGTTGGACAAAGCCCAAGAGCACCGAGACGGGCACAGCGGCAAAGCCAACCGGGATCGCGACGGCCAGCGCAATGGCCAACCCGCGCAGCCAGGGCGAGACGCGGCGGCTGCTGATACCCAACGTTTGGAACATGCTCCACGCGCCGTGGTAGAGATGCAGCCCAAGCGCGGCCAGGGCCACTAGATAAAACAGAGTCACCGGCCAAAATTGGAAAGCGGTAACCACGTTGTTGTAGGCATCTCCCGCTTCCACTGCACCCGGCGCAATCGGATCAACGACCCAGGTAAAGTGGGCGAGGTGGTAAATAATAAAGAGCAGGAGCACCACGCCGCCGTAGCGAATCGTTAGCGATGCGTAGTTGGCGCGCATAATGCGCTTCTCCGCATAGCCGCGCGGCCTCGCCTTGGCGGCCATGCGGTAGAGCGACACCGCCGACCACACATGCAGCGCCACGATAGCGACCAATCCCAAACGCGCCACAAGCAGCAGGTGCGTGCGCCCAAAGAGCGGGTGACCCAATTCGCGCAGCCCTTCGGCGTATTCGTTGAAGTAGAGAGGGCCACCAAAAACTTTGAGGTTGCCATACATGTGGAAAGCCACGAAGCCAATGCCCAGCAGCCCAGTTACCGCCATGATAATCTTCTTGCCAATCGACGAGCGGTAGATCATAAAAATGCTCGGCATCTCGAGGCCGAACGTACGGACGCTCATAACGAACTCCTTGAATAGAACAAGTTACAGGTAGGGGAAGCCACGCCATTCTAAAGCAAATAAGCCACAGTTGAGTTACAGATGCGCGGCGGCTCGCTAAATTTTGTTAGCGCAGAAGAACAGTGAAGCCTGCGGTCGGCTCGGATCGAATCCGCATC
Organism: Caldilineaceae bacterium; assembly: GCA_965213535.1. Taxonomy (GTDB): domain Bacteria; phylum Chloroflexota; class Anaerolineae; order Caldilineales; family Caldilineaceae; genus JBCCFC01. The sequence goes on along the minus strand of OZ243888.1, from coordinate 628,480 downwards.
AACACTCAACAAACATTACACAGACGGCAGGAACAGAACAAAATTTTACCGCAGATTTCCCGTTCTGTCAAAGCGGTTGTAACAACTTTCACAAGCGCTTGCCGGGCCGTTTGCGCCCGTATTGGGGAACGAGAATCGCGCCGTTCCAGGGCTCTAGCGCAATTAATCTATCCTGTTTTTCGATGGTGCGCGTCTTGTGGCGAACGATATCGTACCACGCGCCGAGCGTGGGAAAATGCAGATTGACCCGACGCGGCTTGCCGCTAAAATTTAGCGCCACCACGGCGACATCGTCCGCCGTCTCGAAGGTACTTTGATCAGCGCTGTCCCCGTCCGCCCAGCGCTGGAAGCGCACGATGTTGTCCGCAGCAAAATTGTCGCCGTAAAAAGCAATGTTATCGCTTCGCAGCGCCGGGTGCTGGCGACGGGCGCGGATCAGCCGCTGGGCCAGTGCATAATGCTCGGCGTGCAGGGGCGCTTGGAGCTTGTGCCAGTTGAGCGGCAGAAAATCAATCGTGCGCGGGGTATCCTCGCCAAACTCCTGGCCCATCCAGATCATGGGGACGCCTGTCGCGGCAAAGAGCGCGATCAGTCCCAGCTTACCCTTTTGGGCGGCCAGCTCGCGCACGCTCATGCCGTCGGGCCGCTCGATGTTGGGCGCGGAATAGAGGCGCACCTCGTGTTCGGGCCGCACCTCATCGTGGCTACACGAATAGTTTACCACCTGCGTCGCCACCGAGAAGCCTTCATCGCGATAGCCGCCGAGCGCGCGGAAAATGTCGAGCTTCTCCCATTCCCAGCGCTGGTTGAGTACTTCGTCCAGCGTGTGGTGAAAGGTTCCATTCCAGTCGGCGTCAATTTCCGTTTCGGCCACCAGCTTGGCCTCGGACTTGTCCGGGTGCGTGCCCTCCAGGTTCCAGTATTCGGCGATTAGCAGACAGTCCGGCTTAGCCTGCCGTGCGGCCCAGCAGATGGCGCTGATGCCGTGGTAGGGGTCGAAGCCGGGGCGCGTGGGCTCGCGGCTGTCGTAATCCACGCCGCCGACCCAGTCAAAGCGAAAGCCGTCGATGCGATATTCTTCCAGCCAGAAGCGAACGACATCCTGGAAGTGGCGCGTCGTCTCCGGCGTGAAATGATCCCAATCCAGCCCGCCCCACATGTTGATGGCCTGCGGGGTCTGGTGGAAAAAGGGGCTGTAGTTGGCCAGCCACTCGCCTTTTAGCCCGTAGAGCGGCGGATAAATTTGGTAGTACGGGTGGTCGCTCCAGGCGTGGTTAAAGGCGACATCGACGATCACGGCAATGTCGCGGGCGTGGCAGCCGTCCACAAAGCGTTTGAAATCCTCCGGCGATCCGTAGCTCGATTCGAGCGCAAAGTAGAAGACGGGATTGTAGCCCCAGCTCGATTCGCCGGGAAACTCCTGGATCGGCATCACCTCCACGGCGTTAACGCCCGTCTCGGCGAGGTAGTCGATGTAGCCGTGCAGTTCGGCAAAGTCGCCGTAGCGCGCGTTGCGCCCCTGCCAGCGCCCGGCAAAGTCGCGCACGCAAAGCTCGTAAATCACGAGATCACGCAGGGGAGGCGTCTGCCAATTTTGCGTTTGCCATTGGTAGGATTGCACGTCCGGTGCGGGCAGGTAGGCGCGCGGGCCGCGCTCCAGCCAGCGAATTTGCGTGCCGTAAGGATCGGCGACCCAGGCGTGCGCCTGCTGGTCGATGGCGACGTAGAAGCCGTAGCAGGTGGCGCCGGGGTGCGCAATCGTCGTCCACCACGTGCCGTCGCCGTCCGTCTGCATTGGATGGGCGCGGGCGTTCCACTCGTTAAAGTCACCGACGAGGCTCACGTAGGGCTTGAACGGCGCGTGCATCACAAAGGTGACCGTACCGGGCGCGGCAAGGTTCACGTGTGCGCCGCCGCGCAGATCGCAAGTCGCGCCGTTGAGTTGGATAGTCATGGAGTGGGGGAAGAAATAGGGGGTTCGCGATTTTCTTCCGCTAAAGCGGAAGAAAATCGCGAACCCCCATGAGGTATTACATATTCTCGATCAGCGCCTGGCCAAAGCCGCTGCACGAGACGAGCGTGGCGTTGTCCATTAAGCGCTCGAAATCGTAGGTAACGGTCTTCTGGCCAATCGTCGTCTCCATCGACTTGACGATCAAGTCCGCCGCTTCATTCCAGCCCATGTGGCGCAGCATCATCTCGCCGCTCAAAATCACCGAGGAGGGGTTGACTTTGTCCTGGCCGGTGTACTTGGGCGCGGTGCCGTGGGTGGCCTCGAAGATGGCGCGGCCCGTGGTGTAGCTGATGTTGGCCCCCGGCGCAATGCCGATGCCGCCAACCTGCGCGGCCAGCGCGTCGGAGATGTAGTCCCCGTTGAGATTCATCGTCGCCAGCACGTCGTACTCCGCCGGGCGCAGCAGAATCTGCTGGAGCATGGCGTCCGCAATCACATCCTTGATGATGATTTCGTGGCCGTCGACCGTGAGCTTGTGCCACGGGCCGCCGTCCCACGGCTCAGCGCCATACTCCTGCGCGGCGACTTCGTAGCCCCAATCGCGGAACGCGCCTTCGGTAAACTTCATGATGTTGCCCTTGTGGACAAGCGTCACGCTTTTGCGCTTGTTCTCGATGGCGTAATCCATTGCGCCGCGCACGATACGCGCCGTGCCCTCGCGGCTCACGGGCTTGATGCCAAGACCAGCCGTGTCCGGGAAGCGAATCTTCTCGTACTCTGCGGGGAAGGCATCTCGAAAGAGCGACTTGAATTTCTCGACCTCGTCCGTGCCGTCCTCAAATTCGATACCGGCGTAGATATCCTCGGTGTTCTCGCGGAAGATCACCATGTCCACCAGTTCCGGCTGCTTGACGGGGCTGGGCACGCCGTTAAAGTACTGCACCGGGCGCACGCAGGCGTAGAGGTCCAGCCGCTGACGCAGCGCGACGTTGATCGAGCGAATGCCGCCGCCGACGGGCGTGGTCAGCGGCCCTTTGATGGCGACGAGGTACTCATCGATGGCGTCGATGGTCTCGTCCGGCAGCCAGATCACTTCGCCATAGACGTCGTTGGCCTTGTCGCCGGCGTAGACTTCCATCCACGCAATTTTCTTCGAGCCGCCGTACGCCTTCTCCACGGCGGCGTCCAGCACGGGCTGGCTGGCGTTCCAGATGTCCGGCCCCGTGCCATCGCCTTCGATAAAGGCGACGATGGGGTTGTCCGGCACGTTGAGTTCGCCGTCCTGCAGGGTAATTTTTTCGCCCTCGCTGGGCACTTGAATTTTGTCGAAAGCCATAAGTGGCACGCTCCTGTATGAGAATTTTGGTAAATGGGTAAATGCTATAACTTTTGGGGGCACAGTCCAGCGCGCCCGTGGATTATCTGTATAAGTGTACCAAATCGCGCCCGAAGCGTCCATTTTTAACGGTAGAATCGGGCAATAGGAATGGAACGCGGATTGGGCGGATCAGGCAGATTTTTGCGGATTCTTCAGATTCTGATTCATCTTCGCCCGCTCAATCCGGCCAGTCCGCGTTCTATCTCACGCCAAATCCCGCGCGACCTGCTCACGCCACGCCGCATCGCTGCTGCGAAAAGTCTCCCCGCTGCGACCGCGGCTCCACGGGCCGACAAGCCAGTAAATCAGCTCGGCGATGTGGGCTGGGTCGTCGAGCGCGCCCTGCTCGTGCCATTCGTGCCACTGCTCAAAATCGAGCCGGCTCTCGCTGGTATCCACGCTGCGGATGTCTGCCTGCATCTCGGTGTCTACGTGGCCGGGATAGAGCGTGTTAACGGTGAGATTCGTCTCGCTCAGCTCCAAAGCGAGCGTGCGCGTAAACATATCCAGCCCCGCCTTGGCGGCGCAGTAAGCGCTCATGCCGGGGATAGGCGTGGTTGCTGCGCCGCTGCTCAGATTGAGGATGCGTCCGTAACCCTGGTCAAGCATGAGCGGCAGCACGCCGCGCGCCATCTGGAACGGCCCCACCAGGTTGATGTGAATGGCATAGGCCCACTCCTCCGCATCGCTCTCGGCGACTTCGTCCACGGGCCACACCACGGCGGCGTTGTTGAGCAGCACGTCCACGCGGCCAAACTGCTCGACCGCGGCCTCGACCACCTCCTCAACCTGCTCCAGGTCGCTCACGTCGGCGGGCACGGCAATCGCCTGCGTGCCGCCATCGCGAATCTCGGCAGCCACGGCCTCTACTTCTTCTTCGCCGCGCGCCGTCAGCATGAGCGATGCGCCCGCCTGCGCCAGCCGCCGCGCCGCTGCTGAGCCAATGCCCCGGCTTGCGCCCGTCACAATGGCAACCTGCCCCTGTAATTTTCTCCCCGCCACAGAATTTTGTCCCTTTCCAATTGAATTACCAGTGCTTTTGACAGCCTCTAGTTTTTACCGTAATATGCAATACAAACCACAGCCGAGGCACAAACAGATGCGCAGATAAGGGTTGTGGGCTAAAGTAAAGTCGTGTCGAAAACAAGAATTTTCGGAGCCAGAGTCAGTGCCGGTCACTGTCCAGACAAAATAGAGCAAGCTGTCCAGCTGTGGGCAGTGACGGTCACTTAACGGTCACTTAACGATCACTTAACGATCATTTAGACGACGAACGCCTGTTTTCGTTTTGCACGCACTTTAATTAACAATTTCCACCGGCCAGTTTAGCGCGGCGTTTGATATAGAGAGAATACAGAAAAAATGCCAGCGTGAACTAGCCAAAGCTCACTCATTTCATGGATGTACTAATTGCTGAACAAGTTTCTCTCGTCAGCGAGATTATGGCAGTTGCCCTGCGTGATGAAGACGACATGGGCAACGTTGTAGCAGTGACTGATGTGCAAAGCGTTTTGAATCAGTTGGCTAGCCAGCCGTTTGACATCATCCTGCTCCACGGCAGTTTAGCTGATGATAACGGCATTGCCCTGATTCGAACCGTGCGCACCCAACACCCGGACGTTAAAATTGTCATTTCGGGCGTCCAGCGCGCGGATGCAGCGGTGATGCGCTATTTGGAGCTAGGCGTTTCGGGCTATTTGCGCAGCGATATTAGCTTTAATCAGTTGCTGTCTACCCTTCGCGCCACCTACCTTAATGAAGCCCTAATCGAGCCAAAAATGGCGGCGCTGCTGATCGAGCGGCTGGCCGACCTGACTCATCGGCTCGCTGATCGTGGCTCCGGTCAAGATGCATTTTACTCGCTAACGCCACGGGAACAAGAAATTTTGTCGCTGATTGCGCAAGAGTTGTCCAATCGCGAAATTGCCGAGCAGTTGACCGTCGAGGTGGGTACAATCAAAAATCACGTTCATCGTATTTTGAAAAAGCTGGGCGCGGCCAACCGCCAGGAAGCTAAGTCCTTCTTTGATATTCTCCGCCACAGCCCTCAAACAGAGAAGAGCCCCCCGAGCCCCCCGAGCCCCCCGAACGGCCAAGAGTCTTCGTTACTCAAATTCTTACCCGCAGCCGGTCCGCAAGACGGCGTTCCAGCCAGCACAATACGGGAACGCATTGACGGTTGAAAATTGCTGAGCCAGCCCCTGTATCTGAACTCACAGAGTTTTGGCCGCTTTTTTTGTATGATTGATCGAAATTAACCAGCTCAAAATCAAGTGCCTAAAGTTAAGTTCAGAAAGGAACTGTTTATGAATCGCACGCAAATGAAGGGCAAGCTTCGCCAGGTGCGCGGGGAGATCAAGAAAGAGTGGGGCAAGCTAACGGACGACGACATGCGCCGCCTCGATGGTGAAATCGATAAGCTGGTTGGCATCTTCCAGGAGCGCTACGGCCACACGCGCGGCGCTGCTTCGCGTGAGCTGCAGCGCTACCTAAACCGCTACGAGGAAGGCCGAGACACGCTTGCAGATGCAGCGCAGGATCAGTACAGCCAGCTTCAAGAGCAGTACAATACGCTAACCGGGCGCAAGCAGCAGAATCGCGGCGTTTGGCTCTGGCTTGGTGCAGCAGCGCTGGTAGCGGCCGTGGCGGCCAAAGTCTGGGCGGACATGAGCCAGCAGGATGTGTATACGGACCCGCAGCAGTAAGTCGATTGGCCTGCGGTTTGACCCGTAGTTAATCACCTGCTCGGCGTAGTTCAGCCCGGTGCGATTTACTCGCGCCGGGTTTTATTTTTGCATCAACGTCTGTACCTTTTCGATGTAGGCTGGCATGTCCGCTTTACGTCGCAGGCCGTTGGCGTTCATATAGCGCACCTTGCCAAAGATTTCGCGCTCCTGCCAGGGCCTGTCGTGCAGGCCAAAGACCCATGCGTTGTTGGAGAACGAGTTGGGATCGCGGCCATCTAGGAAAAACTTGTTGTTGAGATAGACAACCGTTTCGTGGGCGTATTCGGGCGTGTTGCACCACTCCAGAATTTTCTTACCCCAGTACATGCGCATGTAGTTGTGCATATAGCCCGTGTAGCGCATTTCATTCATTGCCGCGTTCCAATAGTCGTCGTGGGTGTCGGCACCTTCCAGTTCGCTGCGCGTGTAGCGGTGGGGGCGCTCGTCGTCGCGGTGCTCGGCCAGCGTTTTTTGCGCCCAGTCAGGCAGGCACTTATAGGAATCATAGTGCTCGGGCGTGTAGTGGACGAAGTTCATGGGCAGCTCGCGCCGCACGATCAGCTCCTCGATATATGCATCCCTCTCCTCCTTGGCGACGTCGGCCCCGCGAATTTGCAGCGCCACGTAAATTGGCGAAATCTGCCCAAAGTGCAGATATTTGCTCATGTGCGAGACGTCGTTCGTCTGCGGCTGGTTGCGATTTTCGCTGTACGTGCTAAATTTCTGCTGGATAAAATTGTGCAGAATAGTTTGCGCCTCGTGCGTGCCGCCGACAAAGTGCTGCGGCACGGGCTCGATGCTGCGGTCGATGTCGAGAGCGTCCAGCACGGCTTTCAGGTCGCTGGGCGTTTCGCCGAGGGCAAGTGGCGCAAGGTCGATTTTGTCCAGCCCCAGCTCGGTATCGCTAGCATCTAGGGAATGGTGATCAAGCGGCGTGGTTGTCAACTCGATGAGGAAGTTATGCAGCCGCTTTTGAATTTTGGGGCGCAGCGTGCGCGCGGCATATTCGCGCTTGTCCGAGGCTGTCTCCACCGGCACAACCACGTTGTCCTCGATCTGCACCACGGCACATTCCGCCTCGCGCGCCACCCGCGCGCGCCACGCCTTTTGCGTTCGCAGGTAACCGCGGTCCGTCACGATCAACGCCGCCCGGCGACCGCAGCGCAGCGCCACCTCGTCCGGATCACCGTGGAAAATTTCCATGCGCACGCCGCGTCGCGCCAGGGCCTGCTGCGTCTCCCGCAGCCCCTGCACCATAAATTGATAGTGGCGCAGATTGGCCTCTGGGTAGCCGTCCATCAGCCCAAAGGCGACGAAGAGCGGCAGCGCGCGGTCGTTGGCCTCCTGGATCGCGTACTCCAGCGCATGGTTCATCTCCGCGCGCTGCGAAGCCTGCATCCAGTAAAGCACATACTTGACGCGCTCGTCCGTGCGGTCCCGCGCGGCCAAGTCGTTTAGACGTTGGATCCGCTCATCCTGAATCAACTGTGTTGCCATAAAAATTCCTACCGTAAATATCTTCTGCTGCATCAATCGGGGGTTAAAATAACACAAGTGCCGCGGCATATACCGTGGCACTTGTGACACTCTTTATGAGTCAAGGCAAGTTGGTCTTGCATTCGCTGGCTCAACGCCTAACCAGCAGCCAGCGAGCCTTACCAGATGCCCGCAATATCTTTCAAAGCTTGGGCATTGATGATGCGCAGATAACGATAGCCCAGCTCGACAAATTCCTGTCGCTTGAATTCGCGCAGGGCCGCGCTCACCGTCTCGCGGTAGGTGCCGAGGTAATCCGCCAGCGCCTGGTGGCTAAAGCCACGTACCGCGCCCTCCTCAAAGTTGCTCAGCTCGAGCAGCAGCGCAGCCAAGCGCGCTGGCAGCTTCTTGTAAGCAATATCTTCAAGGCCGCTCTCCACCTGGGCCAAGCGCTCGCCATACGTCTGAAGCAGCCCCCAGCTCAAAATCGGATGCTGCATAGCCATGGTACGCGCGTCGACGGCGGGCATCTGCCAGACCGTCACGTTGCCGGCAGCTTCTACAAAGGTATTGACATCGCCCGGTTCGTGCAGCACGCCCTGACCAAAAACTGCACCTGGCCGCAGCGTCGTGATCACGAGGCGACGGTTCTGGCGGTTCTGACAAATTAGATTAACCTCGCCCTCCATTAGCAGATACATGTTGTCCAGCAAGCTATCTGGCGTGGCCACTGTGTCGTTGCGTTTAAAGCGCTGCACGTTAAGTGCGCGGTCGAACGCCGGATCCTCTTGGCGCAGGGCGTTAAAGGTAGCGATAATGTTGTCCGCGCTGCCGATTTGCTGTTCCGTTGCGCGAAGCGATTGGGTAAGCATATGCTAAATCCTCGAGTGGTGGGTTGAATAAGCAGCGGCGCTGTCAACTGCTCGCAATAAAGACCGATAAACAACCTCATCTAGCGCCAAGTTTTGTCTACAGCATATCTTTTACCCAATTGTTTGTCCTGGTCCTCTTCACAGGGTGAAGATACACAAATGGATATATCTCTACGTTACTGGTGAATCTTACCAAAGAAAGAGTCTACAAAGAATGACAATTCCCTTTGCAAACAGTGTACACTGATACAATCGGTCCCTTCCTATTAGGCGGACATATTTGAGCAGTCGATTGCGCAACGTAAATTATTTTAGAAGAACTTGAGCAGTGATTTTTAGCAGTTTGGAGCAAACTGCTAGAATAACGTGCGCTAAACAATTTAACAGCGCGCAAACGAAAAGTCCAGCTTCCAAGTGGAAGCCGGACTTTTCGTTGATTGATTGGGTTAGCTACTTGGCAGTGCCGCTTACTCGTTGCCGTTTAGCTTGCCAAAGGCAGCCACCACGTTTTGCCCACCAAAGCCAAAGGCGTTGACCAGCGCGTAGCGGGCATCCGTTGGCTGGGCTGCATTGCCGACAATCGGAATATCAATTTCGGGGTCGGGCGTGTAGTTGATAGTCGGCGGCACGATGCCATCCCGCAGCGAGAGAATGGCCGCTACGGCGGATTGTGCCCCCGCCGCGCCCAGCGCGTGGCCCACCATGCTTTTGATGCTGGTAACCTGGACGTCATAGATGTGCTCGCTAAAGACTTCCTTGAGCGCTTTGGTTTCACTGCCGTCGTTGAGTTCAGTGCCCGTACCGTGCGCAAAGACGACGCCGACATCCTTTGTCTCTAAACTGGCACTCTTCAGCGCGCCGCGCAACGCCCGCACCGCCCCGCTTGCTTCGGGATCGGGCGCGGTGATGTGGTAGGCGTCGCCCGTCAGCCGCCCGCCGAGGACTTCGCCGTAAATTGTTGCGCCCCGCTCGCGAGCATCGCTTTCGCGCTCTAAAATCAGCGCGCAGGCCCCCTCGCCGCAGACAAAGCCGTCGCGGTCCACCGAGAATGGGCGGCTGGCGCGTTCGGGATCGTCCGTGTACGTGGAGAGCGGACCCATGCGCCCAAAGGCCGACATGGTCAACATAGAAATGGCGGATTCCGTGCCGCCCGCGATGATCACGTCCGCCTCGCCGCGCTGGAGGAAGTGGTAGCCTTCGATGATCGAGTAGTGGCCGCTGGCACAGGCCGCGGTGCTCGTCATAATCGGGCCGCGCGCGCCCGTTTCGATGGAGACGAGACAGCTCGTGGCGTTGGCCATGGCCGCGGGCACGACAAACGGCCCCACGGATTTCCAGCCACGCTCGGTCATCGTCTTGGCGGCGGCCTCAATTTCACCGATGCCACCGCCACCCGTGGCCATCAGCACGCCGACCTCATCGCGATTGCCCTCGTCGATGGTGATATCCGCGTCGTCTAGCGCTTGGCGGCTGGCCGCAATGGCGAACTGCGTTACCCGCGCCAGCCGCCGCGCCACTTTGCGGTCCATGTAGTCCAGCGGGTCGAAGTTCTTGACTTCGCAGGCTATGTTGTAGGGCATCTCCTCAACATCGAACTGCTCGATGCGAGCCGCGCCCGATTGACCAGCCTGAAGATTCTGCCAGAAGGTTGATACGTCGTTCCCGATGGGCGTAATCGCGCCCATGCCGGTGATAACAATGCGCTCCATTGTTTCCATTTCCTGCCGCTTAACCCTGCGGTTTGCGATAAATTTGTTTTGTGGTGAACGATCAACATGTTACCACGCTTGCGTTTTGAGTGCGTTGCCGCCGCGGTTCCGCGCTTGACTCCAGCCCAGATCGGGGCTGCTAAATAAAACACGGAAAGCGGGCGGAAGTTGCGTTAAGCAACGATTATAGCAGACGTGCAATCAAATTTACTATTTCGCCGCGCCCCTTTACCCGTGAAAAAGACCCAATGCGTCCAGTGCACACCGCAAGCCAGCCAGCGCATCGCGACCAGATGACGCGCCAACCGCCGCAATCTCCGCGACCGCTGTCTTTAGCGCTTTCTCATCACGCGCCCCCAATACCCGCCACAAACGATGCCACGGCTCGCTCAATTCACCGCGGGCGGCGTGCTGCAGCCACGCTGTGCTGAGCGAGGTCGTGCGCGGCGCGGCGACCTCCGCTATTTGAGCGCAGAGACGCTCGGCCTTCCAAGTGCCGTGGCTCATCCACACGCCCACCATCACGCCGAGCAGAAAGTCATCGCCCGCTGGCGTCAAGCCCGGCCCCAAGCCAGCCAGCCGTCGCGCCCCGTCCGCCATCGCGTCGACGTTGTTGGTGAAAAGTCCCGCCGAAATCTGAGCCGCCCCCCGCTGGGCACGCGCCTGTGCCGGAGATGGCGCGTCGTCTGTAAAAATAGAGCCTCTGCTTGAGCGAGCAGCGATGCGGCGCAGCTGTTCAGCGGTGGCGCTATCGATGGGCGACCAGACGACGTGCGGCTCCCATATCGACGCGTGGGAGAGGGAGAGATAACCGTCCGCCCAGCACAGCGCATCGGCACGGCCAACAAGCTGATCGCCAACGGCGAAGCGACTCGGCAAAAGCGGAGGCACAACCATGTGGAATGGACCGTTACCCAGTTGGGGGGGAACCAGCGCAAGGAAATGCTGCTGATCGGTGCAGAGATTGCTGGCACGTAGATTGCAGACGTGCCGATGAACGCTGACTACGCGCAGAGAGAGCGAGGTCCGCTGGAGCAACTCGACAACGGGGCGGCTCACCGAGAGGGTGGGCCACGAGCGCTGATTGTTTGGGCGCATGGAGCAGGCAGCGTGCGAAGTGATTTGGAAGGAGTGGCTCAGTGCACCGGGCCACTCCCTCCACTTGGGCCTCTACTCCCCACCCTCCACCAGTTCGACCTCAATCGGCTCGTAGCTTTCGCCCGTCACGTCCCCTTCCAACAGCGCGTGGGCCGCTTCGGTGAGATCAGTGCGGTAGGCGTCGTCGCCCGGCGCTTCGGCAATCACCTCGCCGTCGACGGAGACATCGACCGTCTGCTGCCAGAGCGCTTCGTCCATCATGCCAATGCCAAGCGGCGAAGGCCAGATGAGATTGTTGATTTCGTTGAGCATCCAGCTCATGTGGCTCTGACCCAATGTGGGCCCGTTGTCCAGCACAATGTCGACACAGGCGTCGAACTCGTCGCGGCAGAATTGCCAGCCCTGGTAAGAGGCGGCGAGGAAGCGCGTCGCCACATCCTCGCTGCCCTCTTCGGCCAACCACTCTTCGCGGGCGAAGATGTGATCTTGCAGCATGGCCGTGCCCACGTCGTTGAAGTCGATCACGACCATGTCCTCCGGCTGGTACAGTTCGCCCGTCTCCGGGTCGACGCTTTCCAGCACCATGGCGTACTCGTTGTAAATCATGGCCTGTGCCGCGTCGAGTTCGCGGTTGAGGAAGGCGACCATGTCAAAATTCTGCTGGATAATTTCTACGTCGGCGGGGTCGTTGGGCTCAATGTCCTCCAGACGCATGGCGGCGAAGAGCTCGTGCTCGTTGCCAAAGCCCCACGTGCCCACGCGCTTGCCTGCCATATCGGCGATGCTCGGCACGGAATCGTCCGCCCACGAAACTTCGAGCGTCCCGCTGCGCTGGAAAACCTGCCCGATGTTAACCAAGTCGGCTCCCTCGGCGCGCGAGGCCAGCACCTTCGGCACCCACGCAATCCCAAACTCCGCCTGCCCCGAAGCGACAACCTGCTGCGGCACAATGTCGACTGCACCCTCCAGAATCGTCACGTCCAGACACTGCGCTTCGTAGAAGCCCCGCTCTTTTGCGGCGTAGTAGCCCGCAAACTGCGACTGCGCCACCCACTGCAGCTGGAGGCTCACCGGCGTCAGTTCGTCGCAGTCGCTGGCGGCGGCGTCCGGCTCGTCGGCGGGCTCTTCGGGCTGGCTAATGGGCTCCTGATTGTCGGTGGCGTCTTCGGCAGTTGCAGCGTCGCCGTTGGCGGCGCCAGCACCTTCGTCAGCGGGTTGTGCAGGCGAGCAGGCCGCCAGCAGCAGCACAATCAGCAAAAGGGCAAGTTGGTAGAATCGTTTGTGCATGGTTGTTCTCCTTAATTAAAGTTGATACTCGTAGTTGATACTTCGGCCTGGCGCGCGGCTCGTCAACCGTAGATGACGTTATGCTCCGCTACGTGACGGGCTAAACTAACCCTCACCCCGTGGGAATGCAACACGATAACAATACACAGGAACAATACACAGGAACAATAGGCAGGAACAATAGGCAGGAACAATAGGCAGGAACAATAGGCAGGAACAATGGACAGGCCTCGTCACCTTGCGGAGCAAAGGTAACCTACAGCAGATTCTTACCCCTCCCGAAAATCCACGTACCAGGGCATAATCAGCCGCTCGGCCACTATCACAACGGCGTAGAGTGCGATGCCGATTGCGCACGCCACCAGAATCGCGGCCCAGGCGGAGGCAAAGCGGAAGAGCGCGGCCTCCTGGGTAATAAAGACGCCCAGCGAAATGCGCGGCCCGCCAAAATATTCGCCTACGATGGCGCCGATCATGCTGAGGGCGGTGGAGACTTTGAGGCCGTTAAACAGGTAGGGCAGCGCGTTGGGCACGCGCAGCTTGTGCAACACGGCAAATTCGCCCGCCGCGTAGGAGCGCATCAGCTCCAGCGCCCGCGCGTCGACGGCGGTGAGGCCACGCACGGTGTTGATCATGATGGGAAAAAAAACCATAATGGCGACAATCGCCATCTTCGAGAACGGGTTGTCGATCCCGAACCAGTTGTTCATAATTGGCGCAAAGGCGATAATGGGCATCGAGTTGGCCGCAATCGCAAAGGGCAGCAGCGCCTCGCGCGTGGCCGTCCAGCGCGCCGTCGCCAGCGCGACGAGCACGCCGCCGGTCGCGCCCATGGCCAGCCCGCCCAGCGCTTCCTTGAGCGTAAACCACGCCGCATTCAGGATCGGCGTCAGGTTGCGTCCGGGCACCAGCCAGCGGTTGCCCAGCGGGATGGCAAAGCCGCCCCCTGCCTCCGGCGCGGGCGCTTCGGGGGCAAGCTGCACGAGATTCGCCGCGATCGCCGACGGTTTGGGCAGCAGAAATTGCTGCACGTCGAGGGCACGCACCAGCCCTTCCCAAAGAGTCAGAATAAGAATGGCGATCAGAATGGGGGCGACGTAGCGCTGGGTGCGTTCGCTCATTGCAGGCGAGCCAGATTTTTACAGGTAAAAAAGGTAGTCAGGTAAAAGCGGCGTAGGCACGCCTCGTGCCGAATCTCCCCTGGAAGATTGTCGGCTTTCGTCCGGCCCGTTCGCACGTGGGCGTGCCCGCTCTTCATTATGTCGATTCGCCTTGCGCGGCGCGCAGGGCTTCGCGCACCTGCGTTTCCAGCTCGAAGAAGCGGACGTTCTCGCGCGTGTCGACGCCGCGCGGCTGGGGCAGATCAATCGCAATGTCCTGCACGAGGCGGCCCGGTCGCGCGGACATGACGACGACGCGGGTGGAGAGAAAGACGGCTTCGGTGATGCTGTGGGTGACGAAGAGCACGGTGGTCTGCGTCTGCCGCCAGATGTTGAGCAGCTCCAGGTTGAGCCGTTCACGCGTCATCTCGTCCAGCGCGCCAAAGGGTTCGTCCATCAGCAGAATCGAGGGCGAAAAGGCCAGGGCGCGCGCAATTGCCACCCTCTGCTGCATCCCGCCCGAAAGCTGCCACGGATAGTGCTTGGCAAAATCTCCCAGCTCGACCAATTCCAGCATCTCCTGCGTGCGCTGCGCCTTATCGGCCCGGCTGTAGCCCATCAGCTCCAGCGGCAATTGCACATTTTTAGCGACGGTGCGCCATTCGTAGAGCGTCGCCGCCTGGAAGACCATGCCGTAATCCTGGTCCAGCCGCGCCTGGTGCGCACGCTTGCCGTTCACGGTAACCGAGCCGCTCGTCGGCTGAATCAAGTCGGCAACGGCGCGCAGCAGGGTCGACTTGCCGCAGCCGGAGGGACCAATCAGCGAGACAAATTCGTTGGGCGCAATCGCCAGGTCGATGTCCTGGAGGGCGTGGACTTGGTTCTTCGTGCCCGCGCCAAAAATTTGGTTGACGTTGTCGACGGTAACGGCTGATCGGTTGGCGGCTGGTTGTGTCATCGAGCGGTTTGGAAGTGCCAACGCCGTCGGTGGCTTGTGGATTCAATCGGCGCGTCGTTGCGGGGTGGTTAGTGGTCTTGCATGTGGAGCGGAATTTTAGCACAGGTAAGGGGTAGAAGGAAAACGTGGGGCAAGCGTCGCCGACACGCGCCGGACAAATCGAGGAGTACCAAGCCGTGTGTGGCATGTGCCGGGAGGCGAGTCGACGCTTCTACTCCACCGCCCGCCGATTCCGCAGCACCACCTTCTCTGCGGCGAGCACCGCCAGAAAAAAGACCATCCCCGTCAGCGAGGCAAACAGAATCGAGGCCCACAGCTTTTCCGGCCCGGTGGCGTAGTACTGGTTGAAGTTGAGAATGATGCGCCCCAGCCCGTCGGCAATGCCCGAGGGCAGCTCGCCGATAATCGCGCCGACGATGCTGGCCGTCGCCGAAATTTTGAGCGCGGTGAAGATGTAGGGCAGCGCGGCGGGCACGCGCAGCTTCCACAGGATGGCCCACGGCGAGGCCGCATACGAGCGCATCAGCTCGACGGCGGTTGGATCGGGCGAGCGCAGACCGCGCAGCGTGTTGATGGTGACGGGGAAGAAGGTCAAATAGGCGGCGATCACCGCCACCGAGAGCCAACTGCCGCCCATCCAAATCACGACCATTGGCGCAATCGCAATCATCGGCACGGTCTGCGAGGCGACGATGTAGGGCAACAGACCGCGTTCGAGCAGCCCCGAATGGGCAAAGAGCACGCCCAGCCCAAAGCCCAGTAGACCACCAAGCACAAAGCCAGCAAACGCTTCGCGCAGGGTAAAGAGCGAGGCGCGAAAGAGAATGTCGAGCAGCAGCACGTCGCTGCCGCGGCGAGGCGGCTCGAAGATCGTGCCGACGATTTCGCGAACGGGCGGCATCGAGCGGTCGTCCGCGCGAATAGGCAGCTCGATTTCACAGAGGCTCAGGCCAGCACAGAGCGCTGGCAAGGCTTCCCCCTCGCGCACCGGCCCCGTCCCGCGCAGGTACAGGCCGCCCGGCGCGGCCAGCAGCTTGTAGCTTTCCCACACGCCCGCGAGCACAAGCACGATCAGAAAAAAGTAAAGCGTCGATTTGAGCCAGGCGGGCAGCGCAAACGACCCGCTCGACGGCAGGGTCGCGCTGCTTTTAGTTCCGGCGCGGACGGGGACGGCCATGGGAAAATTGCCTGTTGCCTATTGCTTGGGTTAGTAGAGCTTCTCGTCGGCCTGCATGGTTACCTCATCGACGTAGCACCAGACCCACTTTTCGCTGGGCTCGAACGATTGAATCAGCGGGTGCTCCGTCTTGCGATAGTGGGCGGTGGCGTGCTTGTTCTTGCTCGAATCGCAGCAGCCAACGTGGCCGCAGACGAGACAAAGACGCAGGTGGACCCAGGTGTCGCCAATTTTGAGGCAATCCTCGCAGCCCCGTGCGCTTGGTGCGAGGCTGTCGCTGATTTGGTCGGTGTGGGTACAGGGGGTCGAGGTCGCCATGGTGGTGAGTTCTCCCTAGATGACTGGCTTAGATGATTGACTTAGAGAAGTAGCTTATTTTGTGATGCGTGGGTATTTGATGCGTGAGGGTTCGCCGACCGCAAATCACGCATCGAATCTTCACCCATTAGGTTCCGTTGACAATTTGTTGAGAGGGCTCGAAAGGTGAGTCGAGCGCGCCCTCATCCCCAGCCCTTCTCCCATTCTGGGGGAAGGGAGCCAATCTCTCCCCTCTCCCACCGTGGGAAAGGGACCGTGGGAGAGGGACCGGGGGAGAGGGACCGGGGGTGAGGGCCACTTTCCACATTCAACGGAACCTAAGGATGAGCAAGATTACGCCGGCTGAACAAGGTTACTTCGCCGCCTCGGAGAGCGCTTCAAACTCCGCATCGGTCAGTTCGATGCTTGCCGCGGCCACATTTTCTTCCAGGTGCGCAATCGACGACGTGCCGGGAATTGGCAGCATGATGGGCGAGCGGTGAAGCAGCCACGCCAGCGCGAGCTGACCCGGCGAGGCGTTGTCGTGGCGCTGCGAGGCCTCGGCCAGCGGGCCGTCATCCTCGGCCAGGCTGCCGGTCGCGAGCGGGAACCAGGGCAGGAAGGCGATGCCCTGCGCCGTGCATTCGTCAAGCACCGCCCGGGCGCTGCGATCGCTGAGGTTAAAGCGGTTTTGCACCGAGACAATCGGCACAATGTCCTGGGCCGTGCGCAGCTGCTCGACCGTCACGTTGCTGAGGCCAACGTGCTGAATTTTCCCCTCGCGCCGCAGTTCGGCCAGCGCGCCAACTGTTTCCTCAAAAGGCACATCGGGATCGGGGCGGTGCAGCTGGTAGAGCGGGATTGCGTCCAGCTTGAGCCTGCGCAGCGAGCCCTCTGCGGCTTCACGCAGGTGCTCGGGGCGGCCGTCAGCGCCCCACTGGCCGGGGCCGGAGCGCGTCGAGCCGCCCTTTGTTCCAACGACGAGGCCGCTGGGGTAAGGGTGCAGCGCCTCGGCAATCAGTTCTTCCGACACGTCGGGGCCGTAGGCGTCCGCGGTGTCGATAAAGTTGACGCCGAGATCAACCACGCGGCGCAGCACCGCCTTGGCTGCCTCGCGGTCCGGCGGATCGCCCCACACGCCCTCACCCGTGATGCGCATTGCGCCGTAGCCGAGCCGGTAAACCGTCAAATCGCCGAGCGTAACCGTGCCGGAATCTGCGGCGCTGTGTCCGTTGAGTGAAACTGCCATGCTAATCCTCTTCTAGGTAAAGGGTTCTTCGCCTAATCGTGTATCTATACCAGTGTCAGTTGATTCGTGGTGCGTGGTGCGTGTACCGGTACACGCACCACGCACCACGAATCAACCTGTCGGTATATGATTAAAGAAGACCCAGGTAAAAATAATTGTTGTGCAAATTGCTCAATAAATTTTGTTGGGCAGGTGCGAGCGATGATACAAATGCGCATACGCTGCTGTGGTAAACTGCCCGGAGCGCACTCGACCTCTGTGAGCGGTAAGTTGGGTGGCAAACTGTGTGCCACCTGCACAATTATAGGCGAGCGCGCCAGCCGCGTCCGTGCCTTACCTTCTGTTTGCACAACCTTCTGTTTGCGCGATCTTCTGTTTGCGCGATCTTCTGTTTACACAAGAGGCTCGCTCCGCGCTTAGCCATGACAATTGTAAACGTCTAAAGATTTATCAACTCTAAACGGAGCCTATTTATGGCCATTCGCAACTGGTGGCAAACGCCGATTCTGCGGCGCGAGGAGGAAGAGCGCGAAGAGCGACGCGCCACCTGGCTCGAACTCTTTTTCGACCTGATTTTCGTCGTGGTGGTTGCCGAAATGGCCCATACGCTGGGCGGCAACCCCACTCGCGCGGGCGTCTTCCAATTCATCCTGCTCTTTATTCCTCTCTGGTGGACGTGGATCGGCAGCACCTACTACAACGACCGCTTCGAGACCAACGACATGAGCGACCGCGTCTTCCACTTCGTGCTGATGCTGGGCGTGGCGGGCATGGGCTTCTATGCCCACCACGGCATGGGTGAAACGTCGGTCGGCTTTGCGCTCTCGTATATCCTCTGCCGCATCGTCATCACCTATCTCTGGTGGTGGGGCGGCCACTACAACCCCGAAGCGCGCCCGATGACGAACATCTTCGTTGTCACCTTTAGCCTGTCGGCGGCGCTGTGGACCGTCTCGATTTTTATGCCGCTCTCGGTGCGCTTTACGCTGTGGGTCGCGGCGCTCGCGCTTGAATTGGGCGGCGCGCTGGCGACCATGCACGCGCAATCCCACCTGCCGCCGCTAAGCCCAACGCACCTGCCCGAACGCTTTGGCATCTTCACCATTCTCGTGCTGCGCGAACCCATTGCGGGCGTACTCGAAAGCCTGGGCGAAGTCGAAAGCGGCCTGACGCTGCCGCTGGCCATCGACGCCACGCTTGGGTTGCTGCTGGCGCTGCTGCTGTGGTGGATTTATTTTGACCAAATTTCCGAGCAGCCTCTCCGCAAGCGTACCGTGGTGCGCTTTGCGTGGGGCTACCTGCACCTCCCGCTGACAATGGGCATCACCACCATTGGCGCGGCGATGCTCAGCGTCTACAACACGGCTGGCGAGCCGCTGGCCGATCCAATCCGCTGGCTGCTGTGCAGCGGCATTGCGGCCACGCTCTTCTCGATGGCCATTCTCGAGTGGACCTTTGACTTTTCCGAAGACGCACAGCGCACCTTCCAGCTGCTCGACCTCGCGCAGTGGGCCAGCGCCTTCGGTGTGCTGGCGCTGGCTTGGCTCGCGGGCGACCTGCGGCCCGTCTACTTCCTCATCCTGCTGCTGACAATCGTCGGCGCGCCCGTGCTGCTGGAGTTGATTCTGACCGATCCCAAAGATATTGAAGAAGCCAAGCGGCACGGTGATGAGTTTGAGGAACCCACCGGTTTGATCGACAACGTCTACCGCACCACGGAAACGGAGCACTCGTGAGCGCCAACCCACCCGACACCCAATCACCCAACACCAAATCACCCAACACCAAATCACCCAACACCAAATCACCTAACAACGGCGCACAAGCCGACCCAATCGGCGAGATGAAGCGCATTGTGGGCGAGGCGGCAGCGGCGCGCGTGCAGAGCGGCATGACAGTCGGCCTCGGCACTGGGTCGACCACGACCTTTGCCCTGGCCCGCCTCGGCGCGCGCCTGCGCAACGGCAGTCTGCGCAACATCCGCGGCGTACCCACTTCCTACGCGGCAGCCGCATTGGCCCGCCAGCACGGCATCCCGCTGACGACGCTCGATGATGTCTTCAGCAAAGTCAGCGGCAGAATCGACGTGGCGATTGACGGCGCAGACGAGGTCGCGCCCGACTTGTCGCTGATCAAGGGGCGGGGGGCGGCGCACCTGCGCGAGAAGATCGTCGACGCGCTGGCCGCGGAATTTGTGGTGGTGGTGGACGAGGCAAAGCTTGTGCAGCGCTTGGGCACGCTGCAGCCCGTGCCGGTGGAGGTGCTGCCGCTGGCTGTCGCGCCGGTGATGCGCGCCGTGGAGCGGTTGGGCGGCACGCCGACGCTGCGCCTGGCCTCGGCCAAAGATGGCCCGGTGATCACCGATCAGGGCAACATGGTGCTCGACGTAAAATTCGACGGCATCGACGACCCCGCCGCGCTGGAGCAAACGCTGGACAACATTCCGGGCGCGTTGGCGAATGGGCTCTTTGTCGGCGTGGCCGATGTGGTGCTGGTGGGGGAAATGGTAGACGGCGAGCCGCGCGTGCGCGAGATGCGGCGGTCAACGTAGGCGCTGCTTGCACCTATAAAACGTTCGAGACCTCCACCAGCGGCCACTTCGCGCTCAACTCTTCGTCTGGCTGCCACTCCGGAGCGGGGAGACCGTGGCGGTGCAGCGCTTGGGCGGCGGCCTGTTGGGCGGCGGCCTGTTTGCTGCGCCCCGTGCCCACGCCCACGGCCTGCTTATCCAGCGAGACCTGGATCACAAACGTGCGGTTGTGGTCCGGCCCCTCCATCTTTACCGTTTTGTAGCGCGGCGTTTGGCCAAAGGTGCTCTGCACCCACTCCTGCAGGCGGCTCTTGGGATCTTTCGCCAAAGCGCGCTGCTCGAGCCGCTCGACTTCCGGCGCAAGCAGACGCAGCACAAAATCGCGCGCGGCCTCGCTGCCGCCGTCTAAGTAGAGCGCGCCCACCACGGCCTCGAAGGTGGCACAAAGCGTGGCCGGGCGCTGGCGACCGCCGCTCTCCTCCTCGCCGTGACCAAGCAGCAGGTAATCGCCGAGGTGCAGTCGCCGGGCCAAGCGCGCCAGCGTTTCGCGCCGCACAAGGGCAGCGCGCAGGTTGGTCAAGTCGCCCTCGGCATAGTGGGGAAAGCGAAGAAAGAGCAGCTCGCTGACGATCCACTCAAGCACGGCGTCGCCCAGGAACTCCAGCCGCTCATTGTCCGCCAGGCCGCTCTCCGGCATCTCATTGAGGTAGCTGCGGTGAACAAAGGCGTGCTGGAGCAGCCGTGGGTCCTCAAAGTCAAGCTGCTGCGCTTGGGCAAACTCGGTGGGATCAGGTGGGGTCATGGGGTTCGGCAAGGATTCAACGCAGAGATGCAGGGATGCAGGAACGTAGGGACGTAGGGACGTAAGGACGCGGGGAGCAGTTTGGTTGGCGAAGCTTTTTCCTTGCGCCTTTGCGCCTTTGCGTTCAATCTGGCTGCTTTACCCACATTTCTCCACGTCAGCGCTCCCTGCGTTAAATTGTAGATGGTTACTCGAGCTGGGGCAATTTTTTTAACCCGTGACCCGTGAGCAGCGCGACCACCTCGTCGCCCTCGGCCAACAGGGGCTGGAGCTTGGGCACGGCCGCCGCCACGGTGGCGCTCGTCGGCTCGACGAAGAGACCGCGGCGAGCCAGCCGATCTCGCGCTTTGAGAATGCTGCTCTCATCTACGGCAATGGCGGTGCCTTCGGATTGATAGAGCGCGCGCAGAAGCGCCCGCCCGCGCACCGGCTCGGCGATCGCAATGCCGTCGGCGCTGATGTGGGCGCTGTGGCCGTTTACGGTTGCTTCGCGCTGGCCCCGCTCCATCGCCTCTACCAGAGGCGTGTAGGGGGCGGCCTGCACAGCGACAAGACGCGGCAGCGACTCGGTGAGGCCGCAGCGGCGCAGATGTTCAAAGCCGCGCCAAGCGCCGAGCAGCAGCCCGCCGTTGCCCACGGGCGCAACAAGCCAGGCCGGTACACGTTTGCCCAACTGCTCCCAAATTTCCCAAGCGAGCGTCATCTGCCCCAGCAGAAAGGCGGGGTGCCAGGCGTGGGAGGCGTAGGCCACGTTGGGCTGGTAGCGCGTGGCGTTAAAGGCGGCGTCGCGCGTATCCGCCCGCGAGCCGGGCACTTCGATTAGCTCCGCCCCGTAAACGGCAATCTGCACCTTTTTGGGTTCGGGCGCGCTTTCCGGCACGTAGATTGAGACGGGCATTTTGGCCCGCGCGCCGTAGCAGGCCAAGCTTGCGCCCGCGTTGCCGCTCGAATCGTCGACGAAGACTTCGGCGTCGCGCCGCAACAGCCAGTTAACCATCACGCTGACGCCGCGGTCTTTGTAGCTGCCGGTGGGCATCAGCGTTTCCAGCTTCCAGCGCAGCGACACGCCGCGCCATGCGTCCTCGATCAGCGGCGTCCAGCCCTCGCCCAGCGTGATGGGCGGTTCGCCCTTGCAGGTAACGGGAAGCATGGCGGCATAGCGCCAGTGGCCGGGCTGAATGGGGTCGATGAGGGCGGGGTCGAAGGCGGGCAGGTCGGTATATTCGAGTGGGCCGTTGGTGTAGGGGCAACGCAGCGGGCTGCGTTCGGCATCGATGCGGAAGTTGCTGTCGGGGCAAAAGGCGGTAAGAGACATAGCGCTTACATTACGTGGTGAATCGCAAAAAGACCGTGACGTTTACGGCAAAATAGCGCAGGGAGGGTGTGGATGTGCGGGGATTTGATGGGCGGGAGCGGCGTTGGCAACATCCTTGCGTCAAGTGTCGCTTATTCTCCTGGACTTGTCAAGCACAAAAATAGGAGGGCGGCTGGTCAGATTTAACAAACCCCGTTGAAAATTGCAAAAGCAAATCAGCTATAAATTGTAGAAACTCTCGAAAGTAACCTCTCCGATCTGCGCAATCTGTAAAATTCGCATTCCAAAATCTTTCAAAGTTAGAACTGCTGCTAGAAATTCATGCTGCTACGGGATTTTAGTATTTATTTGCCGCCGACCACTCCTCGTAATCCGGGCGTGGCTCGTCCAGCACGTAGAGAATCCAGTATGCGCCAAAGTTGCCCACGTACTTGAACTGCTTTTGCAGCGCCTTCGACGTTTGCTCAAAGCTGTCGAACGAATGCAGCCAGCCGGCAAAGCCGTTGTGCGCGTCAACCAGGTCCATAAAGGTGCGCGCGTTTTCTACCGTCGCCGTAAGCTTGCGGCGGGATTGAATAATCGCCTTGTTCTCCATCAGCTCGTTGATGTCGTCCTCGCCATAGGCGGCAATCTTGCGCGGGTCAAAATCATCCATCGCCTCGGCCATGGCGGGCCAGAGCGTCTCCACCCCCCGGTGCGACAGACCAGCGTTGAAAGCCGAGCGCGTGATGATCTCGAAGTAGTCGCTGAGTGCCTGCGGCTTGATGTGCGGCGGGATCTTGCTGTCGTCGGTGGCAAACGAGTGCACGGTTCTCTCCATTTTCATCCACGAAGGACACGAAGAGCACGAAGGCAGAATGTCTACACTCTGCCTTTGTAAAACTTCGTGTCCTTGCGTGGCTCGACTTTTTACTTTACGCGGCAACTTCATCCTCGTACCACTCGT
This sequence comes from Caldilineaceae bacterium, assembly GCA_965213535.1. GTDB lineage: Bacteria > Chloroflexota > Anaerolineae > Caldilineales > Caldilineaceae > JBCCFC01. Next base: position 605,606 of record OZ243888.1, on the reverse strand, counting down.
GATACGGCGTGTTCTTCACCATGTGTCGATTGTAGTCCGGCGCATCATCCTCCCACCAGACGGGGCCGCGTTCGCCCAGCGCGACTTTGGCCGCGTGGACATCTGAGCGCGCTTGCTTGAGCGCCGCTTCATCGTCGCTCGACTTGGCGGCGCGGACGGCGCGGCGAGCGCTCATCAACTCGCGGACGAGCCGGTCGCGTTCGGTCTTCGGCAGCGATGGGTTGGTACAGCGCCAGAGCCGACCTTTGACCACGAAGTAGCGGCCATCCGGCGTGGTTGGGTATTTCATCGCGGGCTATACCAGGAGAAAAATCGGACGCGGGTAAACACGGGCTGCGCACACGGATTCACCGCTAACAAGCATTCAGCACGGAACACGCCGAACCAATTTGCCACCCGTGCAATTTGCAACTGCTTTAGTCCACCCAGATCAGGCCACGTCCAGTCGATAGCGTTCACCACATTGGAGCACGGCGCAAGACTGGCCGAGCTCCTGCGCCGTGGCGACAAACTTATTGGGCGAGGCGGTGTTAAAGGTAAACATGTCGTAGTGGCAGGGCAGCACCGCGCGCGCGCCGATCTCGTGCGCCAGCGTCGCCGCTTCCGCGCCGGAGAGGTTCCCCGCCACGCCGCGCGCCGGGTCGCGCCCGTTGATTGGCAGGATCGCGAGGTCGAGGCCGCTGACTTGCTCCGCCAACGTGCGCAGCCGTTTGACCAGGCCGTTATACAACAGCGTGTCGCCGCTGTGGTAAATGGCGAACGGGCCAAGCTCGATCACATAGCCCACGAATTGGTGGCGACCAAACTCGTCCATCTTTAGTGCTTCGTGGGCGGCGGGCACGGCGTGCAGGGTGATGTCGCCCACGGTAATGGGCTGCTTGACAGTAACGCCCGTCAATCGAGTTGGCATCACGCCGAGGCGGTGCGCCGCAAAGTCGCGATTGGCCTCGGGCACGACAATCGTCAGCGCGGGGTTGATGCGCAGCAGCGGAATCAGCGTCTCGCCGTCGAGGTGGTCGGTGTGGTTGTGGGTGGAGGTAACGAGGTCGACGAAGTCGAGCCGATCGGGCGCAATGGGCAAGGCCGTCATGCGCACGTGGGGCTTTTCGGTGTCGGCGTATTTTTGCGTAAGCGAGTCCGAAAGGTAGGGATCGAGCAGCAGATGAGTCTGTCGATATTGGACGAGGTAGCCGCTTTGGCCCAGCCACCAGAGGTGGAGGGCGTCGGGGTCGTCGCTGCTGGCGGCGCGAACGTCGGCGAGCAGGGCGTCGTCGGTTAGGAGAGGTTGGATCATTGCTCTGTGAAATTACAGGGCGCGTAGTTGGAGGGCGCTCCCTTCAACTACGCGCATTTCTATCGACCAGTCGATAGCCCGTTCTCGGTCAAATAACGATGGCTCTGCGCCGTCGCCGCCACCACGTCGGGCGCGCCTTCGATTTCAACCACGTGCCACTCGGCGTAGGTCGCTGCTTGGGTGATGGGCGGAAAGTCGAGCGCGCCGTCGCCGATGGCGGTGTTGGCGGCGTGCTCATCGCCCGGCCCGTCCTTGAGGTGCAGCAGGCGCACGCGCTTGCCAAAATCGCGGATCAGCTGCGCCGTATCGAGGCCGCGTGCGTGGACGAAGTAGGTGTCGATCTGGAAGACGACCGCATCGTCCAGGTATTCGTGCATGTGCGCAAGCGCGGGGCGACCCTCGACCCCATCACCTGCAACAGGGGCCATCTCCCAGCCGTGGTTGTGGTAGCCGAGCGTGTAGCCGTGCTGCTCGCAAACACGCGCCGCTTGGTTCATGCGTTCACAAAGGCGCTTGATGGCTTCGAGCGAATCAAAATTCTCGCGCGCCACGGCCGGAATCACAATGTATTCCAGCTCGTAGAGCTCCGCCGCGCGCAGGGTGGGCGCTTCGTCATCGCCCAGCGGCATGGCGAGATGGGCGCTGGGGACTTGCAGCCCCAACCGCCGGGCCACGCGCGCGACGGCCTCGTGGTCGTTGCCGCGATAGGGCTCAATGCCCACGTAGCCCATCTCGTGGACGCGCGCCAGCACGGCGTCGAGGTGAGATTCGTCTTTGAAGGAGTAGAGTTGGACGGCGAGTGGTTTGGGGTTCATAAAGAGTGTCAGATAAGATCGTTCTGCAACAGGATTTCTTCGACGCGGGCCAGAAAGGTCAACAGCGGCTTTGGTTCCAGACCTTCCGCGAGTGGTTCGTAAAAATTGACTGCGTTGATCGCATGTTGATGCCATCCCCGCTCATCGCGGTCGATCCCAAATATCCGCTCTTCGTCTTCGATAAGCGCAAAGTACAGAACCGACGATTTTTCACCAAGAAAAACGTTCACGAACAAATTGTGCCGAATGACCAAACGAACAAAAAGCGTTTTGTCGGTCCGTTCAATTACCTGAACTGAACGAATAAACCAAATTCGATCCAGCGCTTCGACGACCTCCAAGCGCAGATCATCAAGCCGGTACACGCTTGGACTCGCGCAGTTGACTTAGACGACCCTGCATGGATTCAATGCCGCTAATTGCCGTCTCCCAGGCCATCGCATCTTTTTCAACTTCCCATGTGTAATCGAGCGCTCTGGTCATTTCTCTTTCCAGAAAATCGCCGAACGTCATCTCGTATTTTTGCTGGAGCCTTTTATTGGTGCGTTGATAGCCAGCCATCCGCCGAAGATACTCGCCCCAAATCAATTCGCGGACTGTCTTGTCGAGGTCACCACCGCCCAGCACAGGGTCCTTCAGCAGCTCCACTGTCTTCTCGCTTATCTCCATTTTAACCTCCTACCGTTGGCTCTTTTTGCCACGATAGTTTACCACAACTTATCGCTCGCGGCGCACGACCTTTGCCCTAAAACAACTTTGGTTGCCTCGGCTCGTCCACTTGGTCGGGGCCGCGCCACTGATATTCCATCAGGTTAATTTTATCCTCTACAAGGACAACCTCTTCCGCCTCCAACAGTCCACGCTGCCGCTCTGCCCCGGCCCGCAAGCTGATCTTCCCCTGCGAGTTGATGACGCGCTGCCACGGCACACCATCCGGCGAGGCGGCCATCGCGTTGCCGACCCAGCGCGGGCCAAACGCTTTGTATTCCTGCGGGTCGACGCCGTCGGGCGGCGGGAGCAGTTGGGCAATCTGCCCGTAAGTCGCGACCTTGCCGCGTGGGATTTGACTAACCACTTGCCACACCTGCTCGTAAAAGTCTTGCTGGTTGGGAAAGGCTGGACGGCTCATAATCTGATTTTGGGATATTGTGAGTCAAAAGAGATTTGGACGCGGATAAACGCGGAATTACGCGGATTATTGAAAGGCAAAATCGGCAATATCAAACCAAAGCCTTCTGATCCGCGTGCTTCCGCGTAGCTCCGCGTCCTAATTCTCTTCCCAAGTTGAGCGTCGTCATTCTACAGCTCCCCGCGCACCAACTTCACGCCCTCGACCATGTTGATCAGCTTCTGCTTGGCCGCCCAGCGCGCCGTCTGGCTCAGGCCACAATCGGGCGCAAAGGAGAGCCGCTCGGCGGGCGCGTGTTCGAGGCAGAGCCGCACGCGCCGCGCAATCTCCTCGACTGGCTCAATAAAGTAGCTCTTGACGTCGACGATGCCGACGGCCACGTCGCGCCGCTGGGCAATTTCGCCAATTAGCTCGATCTCGCTAAATTCACGGCTCGCCATTTCGACGTGGATTTCGTCGAGCTGCATGTCGAGAAAGTCGGGAAACATGGGCGCGTAGCGGCGCAGGCTGACGGCGTGGCCCTTGTAGTTGCCAAAGCAGAGGTGCGTCGAGAGCCGACAGCGGCCCACCACCGGCTCGACCGTGCGGTTGAAGATGTCGACAAAGCGCGCGGTGTCCTCGCGGTAGGCGTAGCAGCTCATCGACGGCTCGTCGACCGTCAGCTCGGTGCAGCCCGCGGCGACCAGCGCCTCCAGCTCGGCGCGCACAACTGGCACCAGCGCTTCGGTAATGGCGTAGCGGTTGGGGTACTGTGCGTTTGGGATTAGCCGCCCGCTCAGCGTATACGGCCCGGGGACGCTGGCCTTGAGCGTGGGGCCGTCAGATGTATCGCTGGTGGATGGCGCGAGGCGCTGGAGGCGCTGGAATTCTTCGACCGCGCCCAAGCCGTTCGGCGCGGCCAGCTCGCCGATAATGGGCGTCTTGCCGCGCTGGTCGTGGGCGGGCGGGCCAAAGTGGCGGCGCGTCGGCTGCGGCGCGCCGAGGCCGTCGAGGTAGCCATAGAAGGAGAGGTTGAAATCAAAGCGCGTCTGCTCGCCGTCTGTGATCACGTCCAGCCCGGCGGCGGTTTGGTCGTGGACGGCAACGGTAACGGCGTCGTCCTGTATTTCGGCAATTTCATCGCCGCCGAATTGATCGAGATGCAGGGCAGAAAATTCGAGCCACGAGGGAAAGGGATAGGAGCCGATGACGGTCGTGCGCAGGGGAATGGGTTGCATAGATTTTCGGAAATTAGCGGAGTAGGCACGCCCGTGTGCCGGGTCGACCCCGCGTTGTGATTGAATATCCGGATGCGGTGGTGCGCACGTGGGCGTGCGCACTCCTCGGCGCTACGGCAGATACTGCGCCATCGCGCCGCGCCGCCGGTCGTACTGCGGTGCGTGCGCCCAGGTGCGACCGTGGCTGACCATGACGTCGCGGATCAGGGCGCGGCGGTGCAGGCTGGCGAGGGTGGCCTCGACCATTGTCGCTGGGTCAAAGTCGGAGAGAATTTGGCTGCGCAGCGCAGCGGCTTTGTCCGCGTGCGCCGGATCGGCGGCCAAGTTGTGCCACTCGTCTGGATCGGTCGCAAGGTTGAAAAGCTGCGGCGGGTGGCCGTGGAAATAATTGTATTTGTACGAGCCCTGTCGCGCCATAATGCAGGGCACGCCGACGGCCTCGTGCGCTTGGGCGTAAACAATGCGCTCTTCGTCCGGCTGCTGGAGCTGGGCAATCAGGCTCTCGCCGTCGTGCGGCAGTAGATTGTCTAGCCCGGCCAGCTCGCAAAAGGTGGGCAGCAGGTCGATCAGCGAGACGGGTTGGGCGTGCGTTGTGCCCGCCCGCCAGCCGTCCGGGAAGCGCATAATCAGCGGCACGCGACACGACCACTCGTAGAAACAGCGCTTCTGCACCATCGCCTTTTCGCCGAGCATGTCGCCGTGGTCGCTCGTGAAGACGACGACGGTGTTCTCGGCCAGGCCGTTGCGCTCCAGCTCATCGAGCAGCTCGCCGACCTTGTCATCCAGGTAAGTCGTGAGCGCGTAGTAGGCGCGGCGCACGCGGTAGAGGCTGTCTGGGTCGCGCAGATCGAAGCGATGCGTGCCGTGGTAGGCGTTGAGGTTGCGATCCAGGACCGAGTAGCTCTCTTCGAGGTTACCGGGGAATTCGGGCAGCTCGATTTCGGCGTCTTCGTACAAATCCCAGTACTCCTGCGGCGGCCAAAACGGCTCGTGCGGATGGTGGTAGGAGGCAACGAGCAGGAACGGTCCGTCTGGCTGATTGGCCGATCGACTGCCCCGTGCGCGCAGATACTCCAGCGCGCGAAAGTGGGTCTCTTCGTCGTGGCTCAAGGCGTTGTGCCAGCGGTCGATGTGGATATTTTCACCGACGTACTGACGCGTGTTGTAGCTGGGCCGCTCGCTCATCACCGCTTCGGGATCGCGCCCCTGCGCCTCCTTGATCGCGATCCACTCCGGTCGTACCCAGGTAAAATCCGAGGAGTAGATATCCGTGTTCATGCGAAAGCGGAAGCCGTGCTGCTGCTCCGGCCCAATAAAGTGCATCTTGCCGGAGAGCACCGTGTCGTAGCCCGCGTTGGCGAGGTAGTCGGCAAAGGTCGGCTGGTCGGCGGGGAGCAGCGCGCCGTTGTCCCACGCGCCAATCGTCGAGGCGTGGCGACCGGTCATCAGGCAGGCGCGGGCGGGCGAGCAGACGGGGAAGGGCGTGTAGGCCGCGTCGAAACGCACGCCCTGCTCGGCCAGCCGATTCAGGTTCGGCGTCTTGACGACCCCGTGACCGTACGCGCCGGTCAGCGCGGCGATCAGCTGGTCGCAGATGATGAAGAGAATGTTGGGTTGGTCGGTGTCGGCCATGATCGAGGGTTATCGTTGGAAATCTAACGCAAAGGCGCAAAGGCGCGAAGGGTTGGCTTGTTGATTACATCGCTGGAACAGATCAGCGTTTGCCGGTTCGCAACAGCCGCTTCCTGGGCAGATAGTTTTTCGGAATTTCTCCTTGCGCCTTTGTACCTTTGCGTTGATCTGCTCAGTTTGCCCCTACACCACCGGCTCCACCCGCTGAATCACCTTGCCGCTCGCCTTCTCCTTCAGAATCAGCTTGACCGAGCCGTTGGGCATGCGCTCGCTTTTGACGAGCAGGTGCTCGTCGTCGTACTCGCGCATCGCCTCCTCGCCCTCGACATTATCCGAGCCGCGCCAATCCTCGAGCTCGACGGGCTCCCACTGCCGCGTCTCCATCGACTTGTAGCACGCATCCATGACCGCGTTGACGACGTAGCCGTCGTAGAAGCTCTCCATCGGTGCCTCGTTCTTGTCCATGGCGTTGAACATGTCCGTGAACATGTCGATGTAGCCCAGCTCGGTCACCTCGTCGCCGACGGGGAAGAGCCAGCCGGTTTCGCCCTCGGCCTTCTCCGCCACGTAGCCACCCTGGCCCACGGCGGTGAACATCTCGAAGCCGGTGCGCAGGAAGTGGTTGGTCCAGATTGTGCCCTCGGTGCCGGAGACTTCGTCGCGCAGGTCCATGCCGCCGCGAAAGGTCCACGCGACCTCGAACTGCCCAATCGCGCCCGACGCGTACTTGACCAGGCCAATCGCGCTGTCCTCGGCCTCGATGGGATGCACCTGCGTGTCGCCCCAGCACATCACCTCCACGGGGCGCACATCCTTGCCGATGTAGTTGCGGCTGATTTCGATGCAGTGGCACGCCAGATCGATGATCGCGCCGCCGCCGGACTGCTCCTTGTCCCAGAACCAGTCGCTGTGGGGGCCGGGGTGCGTCTCCCTCGAGCGCGCCCAGAGCACCTTGCCCAGCGCGCCGTTCTGCACCGCCTGCACCGATTTGAGCGTCTTGGGCGTGTAGACCAAATCCTCCAGGTAGCCGTGAAAGATGCCCGCCTCCTCGACCATGTCCAGGATGCGCTTGGCCTCTGCCGCCGTGCGCGCCAGCGGCTTGGTGCAGAGCACGGCCTTGCCCGCCTCGCACGCCAAGCGCACGGCCTCCTCGTGCAGGTGGTTGGGCAGGCCGATCACCACCGTGTCCGTTTCCGGGTCGTTGATGGCCTCGGCCATGTCCGTCGTCCAGGTGGGAATGGCCCACTCGGCGGCAAAGGCTTTGGCGCGTTCTTCGGTGCGCGAATAGACGGTCTGCACCCGGTCGCGGCTGCGCTGGCCGTGCAGCGCCATCGTGTAGAACATGCCGATCAGCCCGCTGCCGAGCATGGTGACTTTGTACATGGGGAACTCCAATTTGGATTTACGATTTTGGATTTACGATTTACGAATCCGGTTGGTGCTGGATAATCGCAAAATTTTTCAACCAGCCATTATCGACTGCAAGCGATGCACTTCGGACTTCCAACTCTCGTACTTTTCGGTTTCTTGCCACAGTTCGTTAAGCTCAGATTTCTCTGACAGGACAGCCGCCATAGCCGCTACGGCCTTTGGTTTCAGTTTGGTGACATTGAATGACCGATGATTGTCTACCCACTCTTGGGCCTCTTGAGGCAAATCAGTGCGTTCTGCACCAAGCATTGCCGCCAACACTTCGGAGGCGGCGAGAATGTTGCTGCCTTCCGGCAGCTCAATGTATTCTGAACTTCCTGTATCAAGTGTGGATTCGATGACGCTTAAATCTTGGGTCTGTTCCAACTGATATAGCCAGTCTGACGCGTCATCATTTTCAAACGGTTTGATTCCCCAAGCTCCCATGATTTCTCCCGTGGTCAATTTGAGTAGAAAGTCCTAAAATCTTTCTATGAACGGAATTTCATAGCCACGCCACTTTAGCAGCGCAACAGCTTATGCTTTGCGCAGCATTTGTCTGTCTGCTTCGGTTCGCATCTTCAGCAGTTGATTGCGTTCGTCTCGTGAAATGTCACTGTTGGCATTTTTGTCCAGTAGAGCCTAATAATGCGCCACGTCAGCTTCTTGACTACGCGCAACTCGCCACAACGCCTGATCGTCCAGTCGATCCAGCGCAGCTAAATCGGTTTGAAATTCGGCAGGCACATCTTCCCAGGTCCGTGGGCTTCCCATTTCGACGGCGCGCAGCACAACATCGGTCAACGGCTGCTGCATGGCGCGCGCGGCTTGCTCCAGGCACACGTAAAGCGCTTCGGGCAGGGGTAAGGTAATTTGCTGAATAGTCATGCTTCCTCTGGGCCATCCTCTTTACCCCGCGGACTATCTTGCTGCTGCTCGCGTTTGTACTGGGCGAGATACGCTTCCAATTCTTCAACGGGCACGTTGTGGATAAAGTCACCCCGAAACATTTCACGCAGGAGATCGTCTGGCGAGTAGTTGCGCAGAATTCCTTCCGGTCCCAACTCGCGCAGGAGATCGTCGGCGGCATAATTTTGCAGCACCTCTCTTGGCTCCAACTCGTGCAGGTGCTTTGTCGTTACCTCACGAATAAAATCTTCTGGTGTATAGGACATGGGAATTCCCTCCAACTCGTAATTCTCGAGCAACTTATTCACAACCGTGCTCATCTGCTCCATGCGGTCGCGCATCTGCTCCGCACCGTAAACAACTTTCTCGGCGGAGGCGCTAAAGAGCGCCCAAATGGCGTTGTGGGGCTCAGCCGGAATTTCGCTCAACACGATGATGCGGATCGGTCGCGCGCCCCAGGGCACATCGTAAACGCCAGTTTGCCGCGGCAGCAGCGCCACGCGACTCGCGAGCTTTTGTGGAAAGCGGGTGCAAATTCCGTAAAGCTGAAACGCCTCCTCCGGCAACAGCTTGTCATCCGGCAGCGCAACCTGCTTGCGGTAGTTGACGTAGTGGCCGAGCAGCTCATCCAGCGACCACACGTCCGGCGGCTCGTGCAGCGACTTGTACGTGACCAGGTTGTAATCCACCAGCCCTTCCAAACCATCCGGCAGCCGCCCCGGATACGCGCCCGGCAGCTTGCGGATGATCAGGATGTCGAGCCGCTGCTGCCGGAACGAGAGGTCAAGCTCCGTATCCACGGCAAAGGGTGAACCGGCAAACTCCTCGGCCAGCGCCGTGCCCAGAATGCGGTGCCAGGCGATAAACGTTGATTGCTTCATTATACGCTGAGTAGGGGAAGATTTCAATCCAGGGATTTTCAATACAATATCGGCTAATTCACCGCGGCTTCTTGGACTCAATTTACGATTTTTGGTTTACGAGCGCGGTTGGTCTCGCACATTCGTGAATCGCAAATCGCAAATCCTACTGTCGCAGTCGACCCTGCCGTCCGTAAATCGAAATCAGCAGCAGCAGCGTCGCGCCCAGCACGATTTGTTGGATCGCTTCGGGAAGCTGCACGGCGGTGAGCAGACTGGTCAGCAAGGTCAGCACGAGCGCACCGGCCATGGTGCCAAAGTAGCTACCCTGCCCGCCCGCCAGCACCGTGCCGCCGACAACGACCGCCGCGACCGAGGGGAAGACGTAACGCGTACCGAGATTCAGAAAAACCGTCTGCGTAAAGCCAAGCAGCATAAAGCCGCCCAACCCGGCCAGCAGCCCGCTCAAGGCGTAGGTCGCGACCACGACTCTCGGCACGCGCACGCCGGAGAGCCGCGCCGTGGTGCGGTTGACGCCGATGGCGAACAAGTGCTTGCCGTAAACCGTGCGCTGGAGCAGCAGCCAGAGCAGCGCCGCCAAGCCCAGCCAGAAAATCACCACGCCAGGCACGCCTCCCAATAGCGGAGCCGAAATCAGGTCACGCATAATTGGCGCGGTCCCGCCTTCGAGCTGCCCCTGCGTCACCACCAGAATCGCGCCCTGCACCACGCCCGTCATGCCCAAGGTCATCACCAGCGGCGGGACGCCGACGGCGCTGATGCCCACGCCGTTGACAAAGCCAACCGCCGCGCCCGCCGCCAGCGCCGCGCCCAGCCCGACGATCACCATTCCGTTCTGGCCGTCAATAATGCGGAAGGCGAGGATCGCGCCCAGCGTCGCCACCGCGCCGACCGAAAGGTCGATGCCCTCGCCGCCGCTGATGATGACCAGCGTCTGCCCCGCGCTAATGATGCCGAGAAAGGCGGCCAGTCGGATAATGTTGACGGCCTGGGCCGGGTTGGCAAAACCCGGTCGCAGCAGGCCGCCGAGGAAAAAGAGAATCACGGCGAGCAGCAGGGCGAGGAGTGGTGGGCTGAGGCGGAGGGAGCGGGTCATGGCAGAAATTTTTGGACGCGGAGTTATGTGGAATATGCAAGTTTTCGGAAGGACCAGCGGAGTCTTCTCGCAGAATTACGGTGGATGATGACCAGCCTGCTGCCAGATAGCGCGTGCCGAAATAATCAGCCTGTTATTTAGCCGTAGCGCTGCCACCGTTGCGCGGCCGCAAGCAGTCAACCCGTTAATCGTTGTGCCGTTCTCGCTCCAAGCGAAGTGGTTTGTCCACTGCTGATGCCTTGGATCGAACAACGGTGCAGACTGTGAAGTAGTTGGATCATCACCTTCGACTTTTGCTTGTTTGTAGCGATTGCACGAAGCGCAAGCCAAACACAGATTCTCAACATCATCCGAGCCGCCGCGCGATTGGGGAACGATGTGATCAAGCTCATGTGGAAAGCCCATTATCCATTCCACTGTTTGGCAGTACTCGCAGCGCGATTTTGCTCGTTCGCGCACAAAGTTGCGTATCGCGGTGGAGAGGGTCATGCGAGCTTGAGCATAGTTTTTTCTAACTCCTCACGCGACAGCTCGTGCCCGCGTTGGTGTAAAATTGCCATGGCCTGCGCGCGTCGTAGCACCGCTTGCTGGTACAAATCCAACAACCGATCCTGCTCCGCTTCCTCGGCTTGCGTTAGATCACGCTTCTGCGCTTCTTCGTTCAACTGCTGAAAGCGTTTGTACTTCTGTGTCGCCAAATTAGGATTTAAGGCTAAAAACAGTGCGCTATCGCTCATCATATTCATTGCCGCTAGTTCAATCGACAAACCCTGCGGCAAATCCGGCGGCGCGACGAGGGCTGCATCAATAGTGCTGGTCAACATTTCGTCTACAGATCGGTGTGTCAACTCCGCCGCCCGTTTTAATTTGCCGTATGTCGATTCAGGCACTTCAATGCTTACAGTTCTTTCCGACATGGCTCACCTCAACTCAGTAAGGCCGTTCCAGAAAATTAACTGTACCACGTGACAGTCACTGCCCAGACAATTCTGCGAATTCTTCACCGGTTGCGGGCAGTGACAGTCACATTTGCGGTACATTGTTTTCTTGGATTAGCCTAAAATGCTTCTCATCCATCATAACCCACCATTTAGCGCCGCAGCAAGCGCACCAGCCCCGGCCCCGCCAGCGCGACGATGATAATCAGCGCGTCGACCAGCGTCTGCCACCACGTTGGCACGTTGGCAAACGAAATAATGTTGCGGATAAAGCCGAGAATCGCCGCGCCGATCACCGCGCCCGCAACGCCGCCTTGGCCGCCGCTGAGCCGCGTGCCGCCGAGCACCACGGCCACAATCGAGTCGAGCGTCATCTCGCCGCCGCCCAGGCGCGGATCGCCCGTGCCGACGCTGAGGGTAAGGGCCAGCGCGGCGGCGGCGGCCAGCACGCCCGCCAGCACGTAGCTGCTCCAGCGCACCCGGCTCACGGGCACGCCCGTCGCATACGCCGATTGGGCGCTGCCGCCGACGGCGTAGAGGAAGCGCCCGTAGCGCGTGCCGCGCAGCAAAATCCACAGACCGATCAGCGCCAGCGCGAGCCACAACGCCAGCGGCACGCCCAGCGGCGTGCTTCGGTAAAAGCGCGACAGTTCGGACGGCACGCTGCCGCCCGGTCGCGGCAGGATGTAGAGCGCCAGGCCGCTAAAGATAAAGCTGGTGGCGTAGGTGGTGACGATGGGCTGCAAGCGCAGCAGCGCCACGCAGAGCCCGTTGACTACGCCCGCCCCCGCGCCCGTCGCCAGCGCGAGGCCGACCCCGATGGCAATGCGCACGGCGGTCGGGTCGTCGCCGAGGTAGACGATGACGACGGCGTTGATCAGCGAGACAATTGTGCCCAGCGAGAGGTCGATGCCGCCGCCGATGATCACGATGGCCTGCCCAGCCGCCAGAATCATCAGCGGCAGGAAGAGGCGCAGGTTGCCGTTGAGCACCCTCAGCTCGAAAAGGTTGGGCTGGAGGGCAAAGTTAATGCCCACGGCAACGACGAGCAGCAGCAGCGCGAAGAGGTAGGGATGGCGCAGCGCGAGTCGGCGCGGTTGGAGGGAGAGGGTGGTCATGCGGGTTTGGTAGAGATTTTTTTGGTGGAGAGGGCAATGTTCTACCCCCTCCTAGCCTCCCCCATACTGGGGGAGGGACTGATGCTTCGTCGACTTCATTGTCGCTTCATTCGACGAAATGGAAACTTCATTTCTTGGCAAACAACCCGATTTCCCGTTTACCCAGTCGCGGCCCCCTCCCCAGGCTGGGGAGGGATGGGGTGGGGTTAAAACATCACCTTCCCCTTCACGCCCCCGCCCCCACGCTCGCCGCCACCAAATTGCTCTTCGTCAACCCGTCCCCGCTCAGCTCCGCCCGCACGCGACCGTCGTGCAGCACCAGCACGCGGTCACACAAGTGGAGCAGCTCGTCGTCGTCGCTGCTGTAGAAGAGCACCGCCGTGCCCGCCGCGCGCAGCTCGACCAGCAAGCGATAGAACTCGGCCTTGGCGCCGACGTCGACGCCCTTGGTTGGATCGTCGAGCAGCAGCAGCTTGGGGTCGCGCAGCAGCCACTTGCCGAGCACGACCTTCTGCGCGTTGCCGCCGCTGAGGCTGCTCACGGGCAGGTGCAGGCCACCCATGACCAGCCCCAGATCATCGACGACGCGATTGGCCTCGCTGTGCGCGCGGCGCATATCGAGCGGCAGGCCAAAGCGCGACCACGACGGCAGGTGCAAGTTCTCCAGAATCGAGCGCGAAAGCAGCAGCCCCTGCGACGCGCGGTCGCCGGGCACGTAAGCAACACCCGCGCGCATCGCCTCGCGCGGGTGCGCAAAACGCACGGCTTCGCCCGCCAGCGAGATGTCGCCCTCGAACGGCAGCGCGCCAAAGAGCGCCAGCAGCAGCTCCTCCTGCCCCTGCCCGCGCAGGCCGCCCAGCCCCAGCAGTTCTCCATCCCGCAGCGTTAGGTCGACGCCATCCAGCAGGCCCGCGCGCAAATTCTGCACGCTCAGGCGAATGGTTGACGCTGTCGCCTCGTCAACTGCCGCGAGCGCACGGGGTGTTTCTGGCGGGGCCTCCGCCACCGGCCCGTTGGTCGACGTTCCGGGTGATCCCACCGCCAGCTTCGTCGGCGACGTCTCGCCAATCATCTGGCGCACGAGTTCCGCCTCGCTTGTCTCGGCCACCCCCACGCTAGCGACGGTTTCGCCGCTGCGCAAAACGCTGGCCCGGTCCGCCACGCGGAAAATTTCCTCCATGCGGTGCGAGACAAAGACAATCGCCAGGCCGTCGGTTTTCCACTCGCCCACGAGATTGAAGAGCCGGTCGACCTGCTGCGAATCGAGGCTCGCGGTGGCCTCGTCCAGAATCACCAGACGCGGGTCGCGGCTGATGGCCTTGAGGATTTCGACAATCTGCCGCTCGTCCGGCGGCAGATCGGCGACGAGGGCATCGGGGGTGAGCGAGGGCTGCACCGTGCCCGCGAAAAGGTCGAGCAGCGCCTGGGTTTCGGCACGCGTCCGTCGCCTGTCGACGCCGCCGCCCCAATCACCCCAGCGCCGCGGCTCGTGGCCGAGCCAAATGTTTTCCGCCACCGTCATGTCCGGTACGAGGCTCAGCTCCTGGTAAACGGCGGTAATGCCCAGCCGACGCGCATCCAGCGGCGAGCGAAAGTCGACCGTCGCGCCGTCCACGTTCAGCGTGCCCCCATCCGGCGCGGCCACGCCGGTGATGATCTTGCCCAGCGTGCTCTTGCCGCTGCCGTTGGCCCCCAGCAGCGCCACCACCTCGCCGCCGCGCACGTCGAGATCGCCGTCGGCCAGCGCGGTGACGCCGCCGTACTGTTTTTTGATACGTTGGGCGGAGAGGGAGATGTGGGCCATAAAACTGTAAAGATCGGGCGAAGGACAAAAACTTCAGAAATTGATCCACGAAGGGCACGAAGAATCACGAAGGAAGAACGGGTAGGCTTTCTTCTTTCGTGTGCTTCGCGGGGAAGGGCAAAGGCGACAAAAGTTAATCAACGAAGAACGCGAAGCAGAGCGAGTAGACCCTCTTCCTTCGTGATTCTTTGTGTCCTTCGTTGATCGCTTTTTTCTTTTCTCATATTCCGTTCTGCTCCGCATTCCACTTTGTCTCCGCATCCAAAATTGTCCGAAGCGCGGCGACAAGCGGCACGTCGTCCGTAAACCGTTTGCCGTAGTTCAAATTAAACGCGTAATCAAAACCCGGCGGATTCTCGCCCTGGTTGTGCTGCATCAGCGTCTCCAGCTTATCCAGCGCCTTGGCGACTTTGGCCTCCGGCGACGCCGCGGCTTCGTACTCGTCCCACAATTTCACGAAGTCATCGCGGATGGCATCCGGCAGCGGCTCCAGCAGCGTCAGCAGATCGCGGCGCTCCTGCTCGGCCTTGGGCGCGTCGGGCGTTTGATGGATCGCGGGGATGTCGCCGCCGATGGCCTCGCCCAGATCGTGGACGATGCAGAGCTTGAGCAGTCGATGCGCATCGACTTCCGGAAAATGTTGCTCAAAGACCAGCGCCATCAGGCAGAGCCGCCACGTGTGCGAAGCCGTGCTCTCCCGCTCGCCGCTCGACGTCCACGAGGTGCGCAGGACGGTTTTGAGCCGCTCGGCCTCGCGCAGGAAATCGAGGATGCCGAGAAGGTCGTCGGTGAGCGGAGGCAATTGATTGTTTTCAATCATGTTGGTTCGTCGACCATCACCGGCAACGAATGAATTCAACGTTGGTCTCTGATACATCACTGTGCTACCTATTCCACCGGCGTCAGCAGCGTCTTCACGCCACTCTTCTCCTCAAAGACGGCAAAGGCCTCCTCCCACTCGGTAATATCAAAGCGGTGGGTGATCAGCGGCTTGGTCTGTACCGTGCCGTCGGCGAGCAGGCGCAGCGCGCGTCGCCAGGCCGAGGGCACGCTGGCGTTGCTGCCGGTGACGGTCAGCTCCTTGTAGCAGACTTGATCTAAATCCCACGCAATCGGTTTGCCAAACAAGCCAATTTGCACGTAGCGACCGCCTCGCCGCACAAGCGTCAGCAGCTGCTGCGCCGCTGGCCCCGCGCCAGAACACTCCAGCACGACATCCGCGCCCAGCCCTTCGTCGCTCAGCTCGGCGACCAGCGCCGCCGCGTCGGCCCGCTGCACGTTGAGCGTGTGATCCGCGCCGAGGTCGCGGGCGAGCTGGAGGCGGTGCTCGTCCGCGTCCGTGCCGAGCACGACGACCGTCGCACCCGCGGCTTTCGCGACCTGTAGCGTGAGCAGCCCAATCGCGCCCGGCCCGGCGATTACGGCCACGTCGCCCGGCTGCACGGCTCTCGCGTCGAGCACGCCGTGGACCACGCAGGCCAGCGGCTCGGTCAGCGCGCCCGCCTCGAAATCCACGTTTGGAGGCAGCGGATGCACGTTCTGCGCGGGCACGACCACGTACTGCGTAAAGCCGCCGTGCACCGCCGAGCCAATCGAGCGCCGGTTGAGACACAAGTTCTCGCGCCCGTCGCGGCAGTGGCGACAGTCGCCGCAGGTCGAGAAGTAGGTCTCGGTGGTGACGCGCGCACCCGGCGTCACGCCAGGGAACGAACTGGACACGCCCTCGCCCACCGCGGCCACCTCGCCCGCAATCTCGTGGCCCATGACCACGGGCGGCTGCGTCTTAAATTCGTCCTGGTAGATGTGCCAATCCGTGCCGCAGATGCCCGCCGCGCGCACGCGGATTTTTACCTGCCCGGCGGCAGCGGTCGGCTCGTCGATCTCGCCAACGCCGACGTGGCCGACGCCGGGTGCGAGTTTTAGGAGTGCTTTCATTTGTGCTCTGCTATTGATCTTTGGTTACTTCGTATAATGCACCATCGTGCAAGTGAAATCGTTCTTCAAAGGTAAGTGAATCAAAATAGGCCTGGTCAGGGTACTCTCTCAATTGGTCAACAATCCATTTGACACAAGTTCTGAGCGCTGAACAATGTATAGAGTTTGCAAGGATAGTATCAAGCTCCAACAAGTCGAGTATTAAAGCAGCGTGCTCAATCTCGTTATAAGCTGGAAACAACTGTCTAAGTCGACTTTTGGGGTTTCTTATCGATTCTACGTCTATATCTTGTGAGGGGATTGGCGTCTCAAGCTCCAGTGCGACGTTGATTGCATCTGGTTGTGCAAAAAAGTAAGCTTCGAGCATGTTCACTAGGAAGTGAACCGAAGCACGCCGCCTATCAGGACTGTCCAGCGCAGCATCTAAAGCTGCTCGGTAGCGTCTAAACTTCTCGACTGCTTCCTCTTTGCTAATTTCTTCCAAATCATCAATAAGTAAAACACGGTTGCATTGATCGTCGTTAATGTATCGCCTTGCCGGTGCGCCGATTCGCTCAAAATCCTTTGTGGGTAATTTCTGACCTGTTCTCGTCATACGTGCGATCCTGTTTTGAGAGGTGATCGGGCGTCGTTGATCCAAGAATTCACGAACAGTAAAGGTACAAATACTTGAACTTGATAGTTTGCTAAACAACTTTGGCAGATGTTCTTTTTCACCTTTTCCAGTTACAAACAAAATGAATTGAAAATGGTAACACTGTTTTGACATGCTCAACCCACTTCAAGTCTGCTTTGAGGTGCAATCAGTTCCGCCATGTAAAGTGAACCTGTCGCATACTCATCTAACAAATCCTGAATACCTTCCATTTCGCTGATGCGGCGCATCAGCGTCTGACCGTCAGGTCCTGTTTCCGCAGCAATAATGTGCTTCCTATCAAATTGACTGATGAGAACTGGAGAGTGTGTTGCAATAAATATCTGTTTGTTCCAGCTAGATACGGCTTCTTCAACGGCTTCAGCAAACACAGCAAGCGCATAGGGATGAAGCGAAACCTCGGGTTCATCAAATAAAATCAATGTAGATCTGTCGCCTTCAGAGAACAAGGCTGTCAGATGTGTCAGTAGTTGTAGGTGACCATCAGAAACACCCGAGGCTTTAATTGGTTCTCGATGATCTGTCTCGATAAAACTTCCATACACGTTTGTCGCGCCTTGCTGCTCTATCAAGATTTCATCAAAGGTAGGAAAGCCTTTCTGCATGAATTGTATAATTGTATCATAGCTGTTACTGCCAATCTTTTTCGCACTTTCGAGGTTGCGAAGAACTGACCAAAGATTTTCACATCGATCATATAAGCGAGTGTACGCATCGGATTCTGAGCCGTGAGTTCTCAATCTATAAAGGTCAGCCGAGCGGGCGTGGTATTTACGGGTGTAGCGCAGCAAACGATCTACTTCCGCAGCCTCATAGGCACTGTTTTCAAAGTCTAAATAGCGACTTAGTGCAAGCTTCTCCGGTTCACGAAGATCGACGGTTACAAATTCCCCCATTTGAGAATGATAAAATCTCGCTTTGTCACTGCCAATGGAGCGATCAATCAGCAGCCTGTCATTCTCTTTAGATTTCAGCGTCTCGCCAACAAAGGATTCAATTCGTCCCGATGAAAATCCAAACATCACGCTATAGACAGCATGTTCAGTTTCGATTTCAATTGAGATATGGGAATCTGGTTCAGCTTTATCCCACAGGACACCGATTCCGTGACCGCGATATGAAGCAGCAACATCCACCCCCCGGATAGCGCAGTCTCTGACAAACCAGATTGCATCAAGAAATGTAGTCTTTCCAGCGCCGTTTGGCCCGAACAGCACGTTTACATTTTTGGTTTGGATTTCGATGTGTTGAAGCGAACCATAATTTTCCACTTCCAATCTTTGGAGTATCAGCGACATTGTCTTACCCATGTTTTCCTTAAAAGGGGTGAATCAAGCCCTGTCCGAATTCCGCAGTACTATATCACGAACCACTTGGGAAGAATATGAGAGCGCGTCCTGATTGAGTAATCAACCAGATGCGCTCTCAATTATCAACTGTGATCTTTTTTTACCCCTACACAAACTGCCGCAAATACCTCGACGACTGCGCCAACGCCCGCTTCCTGTCATCCAGCGACCCCTCGTACGTCCGATCCTCCACCTCCACACAGACCGGACCCGTGTAGCCCACATCGCTGAGAATCGAAAAGTAGCGCCCCCAGTCAACGTCGCCGAGGCCGGGGAGCTTGGGCGTGTGGTATTCGAGCGGGGTGGCCAGAATGCCGACTTCGTTGAGGCGGCGGCGATCCACGCGGGCGTCCTTGGCATGGACGTGGACGAGGCGATCCGCAAAGTCCCACAGCGGCGCGTAGGGGTCGATCTGCTGCCAGACCAAGTGCGACGGGTCGTAGTTCAGCCCAAAGTGATCGCTGGGGATGCGCTCGAACATTTGCCGCCAGACGGCGGGCGAGATGGCGAGGTTTTTGCCGCCCGGCCATTCGTCGCCGGTGAAGAGCATCGGGCAATTCTCGATGCCCACCTTCACGCCCTTCGATTCAGCGTACTCAATCAGCGGCGGCCAGACCTCCTCGAAGCGCGCCCAGTTGTCGTCAATCGAGAGCGTGTGATCACGGCCGATAAAGGTCGTCATCACCCCGATGTCGAGCGCGGCGGAGGCGTCGATCACCCGTTGGATGTGCTCGCTGTAGGTGCGGCGTTCGTCCGCGTCGCCGACCAGCGGGTTGGGGTAGTAGCCCAGCGAGGAGATGCTGACGCCGTGCTGCTGCTGCAAGTTTTTGATTTCGTCGGCGTCAAAATCGGTGACGTCGATGTGGGTCACGCCCGCGTAGCGCCGCTCCGCCTTGCCCGGCGGCCAGCACATGACTTCGACGCAGTCGTAACCGGTTTCTGTTGCGATGCCAAAAACTTCCTCCAGCGAGAGGTCGGGGACGATGGCGCTGACAAAGCCGAGTTGCATAAAAAGTACTCCTTCTCAATTAAAGTGATTAAGGGACGCGGCGACAAAGGGACGCGGCGACAAAGGGACGCGGCGACAAAGGGACGCGGCGACAAAGGGACGCGGCGACAAAGGGACGCGGCGACAAAGGGACGCGGCGACGCGGCGATCCGCCAACCATCAATTCTCCGCGTCGCCCTCTCCCCGCGTCGCCGCGTCCTCAATTTCAATCCACCGCCGCTCTTGGTGACTGCGCAAAATGGCCTCGCTGAGGACGACCTCTCGGTGGCCGTCCTCGAACGTGGGGAAGGGCTTGGGCTGGTTGAAGTCGCCCGCGTCGAGGTAGCCGTAGATAGCTTTGTAGAGCTGCTTGAAGGTGTCGGGGAAGCCTTCCGCGTGGCCCCCCGGATAGTCCGCGTGACTCGCCGCGCGCTCGCTCAGCAGCGACGGATCCTTGATTAGCAGCTCGTTGGGCCGGTCGCGGTGGCCAATATGGAGTTCGTTGGGGCGCTCGCCATTCCACGCCAGCGACGCCCGCGACCCCGCAATCTCGAAGCTTAGCTCGTTCTTCTTGCCCGCATGGACCTGAGATACGTTCATCGTGCCCCGCGCGCCGCCCGCGTAGTGAAAAATCACCGCGCCATAGTCGTCGGTCGTGATTTCAACCTCATCATATTCAACCGGCCCGTCCTGCCCCTTGCCCGCAAAAGTGGCGACGGCTTCGCGCGGCTGCTTGCGCGGCGAGACAAAGGTGTGCAAATCCGCCAGCAGCGAGTCGACGCGCAGGCCGGTGAGAAAGCCAATCAGGTCCATCCAGTGGGTGCCGATGTCGCCGATGGCGCGCAGCTCGCCGCCCGCATCGGGCAGCAAGCGCCAGTTCCAGTCCGTGTCGTAGAGCAGCCAGTCCTGCTGGTAGGCGCCGCGCACGTGGTAGATGTCGCCGATGTCGCCGCGCTGCACGAGGTCACGCGCGTGGAGCAGAACGGGGTAGAAGCGAATGTTGTAGTTGACGGCGCTGATAAGGTGGGGCTTGCTCTGCGCGACCTCGACCAAATCGGCGGTTTCGTCCGAGTTCATAGCCAGCGGCTTCTCGCAGATGACGTGCTTGTCGGCCAGCAAGGCGCGCTTCGCCATGTCGTGGTGAAACTGGTTGGGCGTGGTGATGTGTACGGCATCGATCTGGTTGTCGGCCAGCACGGCGTCGAAATCAGCGTAGCCAACGGCCAGACCCAGCTGCTGCGCCGCCCGCTCGCTCTTCGTCGCGCTGGAGCCGAGGATGCCGCGCACGTGGAGGCCGAGCCGCCGCAGCGCTTCGGCGTGGACGGGGCCGATAAAGCCGGTTCCGATGATAGCAATTGAGGTCATGGGATGAGTTATGTTTGAGGCAAATTAGCGAAGATGCTTAGCTGGCCCGTGGTGCGTGATGCGTGAACTGTAAGTTTGTCCGGTTGGTGTTGCCCGGCAATTCTGGGTAACACCAACCGGTTTAAGTACGAGTTCACGCATCACGCATCACGCATTACGTTTTACTCCATAAACGCCGCCGCCTCATCCTGCGAAATCATCCCGTCCAGCGTGTACGACGGGGCTTCGTCCGCGTACTCTTCGAGATTTTCTTCGAGCGTCTCCTGCGTCACCTCGAAGGGGATGGGCACGTAGAAGGTGTTCTCAAAGGGGCCGCTAAACTGCGACGCATCCGGCGTGCCGCCCTGCAAAATCTCCACGGCCACGCGCAGCCCGCTCACGCCCACGCCCGGTGGGTTGACAACGCCAATCGAGGTAAAGCTCTCGTTCCCACCGCTGACTTCGTCCCACAGCTCCAGATAGCTCTTGCGCGCCTCGCCGCTGGAAACGGGAAAGGGATCGGGATCGGCGGTGATCAGCGCGTTGAGCACGCCCGTCGCCATGCCGTCCTGCGTCCAGATGCCATCGACGCTGGGCACGGAGGCCAGCAAATCCGAGGCAACCTGCTGCCCGGTGGCCTGATCCCACATGCCCGAATCACGGCCCACGACGTTGATATCGGGGTACTCGTCGAGCACCTCCTGCACGCCCTCCATGCGCGCCTCGTTGGCCGGGTGGCCGACAAAGCCCTCAATCAGCAGGATGTCGCCCTCGCCGCCCAATTGCTCGGCCAGCCAGCGCGCGCTAATTTTGGCCCACTCCTTCTGGTCAATCGTCACGTTGATCACGCCTTCGGCGCTGACTTCCTGATCAACGGCGATGACGACAATGCCCTCGTCTACGGCCTCTTCCATCACCGCGTTTAGCCCGTCCTGCGAATTGGGGTTGACGATAATCGCATCGACGCCGCGGTTGATCAGATTCTGAATCTGCTGAATTTGTCCCTGGACATCGGTGTCGGCGCTCTCGATGACCAGCTCATTGGTGAGGCCCGCCTCCATCAGTTCGGCGTTGGCCTCCTCCAGGTTGGCAATCATCTGCGTGCGCCATTCGCTGCCGACAAAGCCGTTGGAGACGCCGATAGTGAAGGGGCCAGCGCCGGCATCAGCCGCGGCCTCATCGCTGGCCATATCGGCGCTCTCGCCGTCCGTTGAGGCGGGCGCGGCGGTGCAGGCCGCTGCGAGCGACAGCAGGGCCAGCGTCAGAAACAAGGTCAAAAATCGTCTCGTGAGACGTTGCATAATTTGCGTCCTTTCAAATCGGTGAGTAATCTGGGGAAGTCGTACGGGCCAATGCTACATCAGGCACGAAAAGTGTGCAACAAAGAAATTAACGCGGAGGCGCAAAGGTGCAAGGAAGCGCGCTCGTGGATTTCTCGTGGATTTGCTTGATCGGGCAGCGATTCGCAGCGCCGACCACAACGAGCCGCGGAAGCCGCGCAATCCACGGACCAACGCCCTTGCCTCTTTGCGCCCTTGCGGTAAAATCTGTTTTCCAACGATTCTACTTCTCGAATCACTCCGGAGCTATATTTTATGGACGCCGCCGCTGACTATTTTGATGCCGCCCAGAACATCCTCGCCCAAATTCGCGACACGCAAATGGACGCCATCCGCCAGGCCGCCGACATCTGCGCCGATTCGATCGCGGGCGGCGGGCTGGTGCATCTCTTCGCGACCGGTCACTCGCGCATCTTTGTCGAGGAGATGTTTCCACGCTACGGCAGCTTCCCCGGCTTCCATCCGATTGTCGAACTGTCGCTGACGCACCACACGCAGGTCGTGGGCGCGAACGGACAGCGACAGGCGATTTTCCTGGAGCGCGTCGAGGGGCTGGGGCAGGTGATTTTGCGCAACTTCACCTTTTCCAAGCCCGATAGCTTCATCATCTTCTCGAACAGCGGCGTCAACGCCACCGTGATCGATGTGGCGCTCGAAGCCAAGCGACAGGGCCTGCCCGTAATCGCCGTCACCTCGCGCGCGCACAGCTTGGCGGGCAAGCCCGGCCACAGCAGCGGCCAGCGCCTGCTCGACGTGGCCGACGTCGTCATCGACAACGGCTGCCCCGTTGGCGACGCACTCGTCACGCTTGACGGGCTGGCCACCCCCGTCGGCCCCGGCTCCACGATTGGCGGCGCGGCGATCACCAACGCCATCAAGGTCGAAGTGGCGCAGCGGCTCATCGCCCGCGACGCCATGCCGCCCGTGATCACCAGCGGCTCGCTCGTCGGCGGCGAGGAATCGGCGCGGCTCTTTGATGCGGCCTATGACGAGTATCGGTCGCGCTTGCCGCGGGTGTATGGTGGCTCCGTCGTGGAGTGAGCATTCTCAAAAGCGAACGGACTTACGAGAAGCAAAAGGCAGAACTCAGGATGTAGACTTGTTGGATTATGAGTGCAGCGCACGGCATAACCGTTGGTCGGTAGATAATCTCGCCGGATGCCGTGCAAGGCACTCGACGCGACGCATCGAGTGCTTTGCACGGCGCAAGGCAAGATCAACTGACCCATCAGGTAGCGCGGCGTGCACTGCACTCACAACCCGACCAACCCCACTACCAGATCATGATCCATCCACCCACCATGCTCTTCATAGGCGTCACGACCGGCCAGTCGTCCAGCCTGCGCGCCTTTCCCGGCTGGGCGGAAGTGCTCGGCTTGGGCGACGCGCAGCTGGTCGGCGTCGATCTGGCGCTAGATGCGTCGCCAGCGGGCTACCGCGAAGTCGTCGAGCGCATCAAATCAACACCCCACCTACGCGGCGCGCTGGTTACCACGCACAAGCTCAACGTGCTGCGCGCTGCCCGCAATCTGTTCGACGAGCTAACCGACGACGCCCAACTTTGTGGCGAAGTCGGCGCCATTTACAAGCGCCCGGCTGCTGACGACGAGCAACTGCTCGGCCACGCCGTCGACCCGACCAACGCGGCCCGCGCCATGCAAAAATTTCTGCCCGCCAATCTGTGGCGGGGCGACGCTCAAGCCCTGCTCCTCGGCGCGGGCGGCGCAGCGACAGCGATGATTGTGAACTGGCTGACCCACGCTAATCTGACCCACGCTAATCTGACCCACGCTAATGATGCGGCTGGACAGCGCCCGTCGCATATCGTGGCGGTGGATCACAACCCGGCCCAGCTCGACCACCTGCGTAAAATCATCGAGCAAATACCGCCCAGCAACACGACCGTCGATCTCCGCCACCACGAAGTCGCCGCACAAAATGATACCCTGCTGGCCGAGCTGCCGCCGCGCTCGCTGGTAATCAACGCCACGGGCATGGGCAAGGATCGCCCCGGCTCTCCCCTTTCGGACGGGGCGCGCTTTCCGCAGGATGGCCTGGCGTGGGAGCTCAACTACCGCGGCGCGCTCGACTTTTTGCAGCAGGCGCGCGCGCAGGAAAAGGCGAAGTCGCTGACGGTGGTGGATGGATGGGATTACTTCTTGCTGGGCTGGTCATCGGTGATCAGCCTCGTCTTCGATATCAAAATCAGCGAGGCGCAGTTTACGCGCTTTGCTCAAGTCGCCGAGGAGATGCGCTGATGTTTGTCGTCGTCGGCACGGTCACCGTCGATCTCTTCGTGCGCGGCCTAGATCGCCTGCCCCACGTGGGCGACGACGGCTTTCGCGCCAGCAACCTCGTCTTCACGCGTGAACCGCTCACCACGCTGCTCGGCGGTAACGGCGCGTGCAGCGCTTATGCGCTGGCAGCGCTCGGCGCACCCGTCGCCCTCTTCGGCGGCGTCGGCCAGGACGCGCTCGGCCAGCAAATGCAGCAGTGGCTACGCGAACGCCGGGTCGACCTCAGTACGCTCCACGTCAGCGACAGCGCCGCCACCTCCACTTCCACCATTGTGATGACGGACGCCCACGAGCAAATCGTCTTCCACCACGCTGGCGCCAACGCCGATTTGCCCGCCCAGCTTCCTAAACAGCTCCTGCGCAAGGCCACTGTCCTGCTTCTCAGCAGCTACCCCATCCTCCCCACCCTGCGCCCCGGCGGCTTCGCCCACGCCCTGCAAATTGCCCGCGCACACGGCGCCATCACCGCCCTCGACGTTGGCCCCGCCATCGGCGCTCCCGTCTCGCTACGCGAACTTAATCCGCTGCTGCCCCACGTGGATTTTCTTGTTGCCAACGAGCACGAATTAGCTGCCTGTACCCATCTGGAGGACGTTGCTCTCGGCGCGGGTCAGCTGCTGCGGGCGGGCGCACGCCACGTGCTCGTCAAACGCGGCGCGCGTGGGTCGACGCTTTATGCAGCGGGCGATGCGACGGGCAGCGCCGACCCGTGGCAAATCAACACACCGGCCTTTCCCGTCGCGGCCAACTTTACGGCGGGCGCGGGCGATTCATTTAACAGCGGCTTTTTGTATGGGGTGCAGCAGGGGTGGTCGCTGGCGGAGGCGCTGCGCTTTGCCAGCGCGACGGCGGCGCTGGTTGTCGCCAGCCCGCACGGAATTTTGGGCACGCCGACGGTTGAGCAGGTGGAAGAGCTACTCGCGGAGTAGGCAGCCCACACTTACGGCGAGCTGTAATGAGCCCAACCAAAAAGCCGCTGCTCAAATGAGCAACGGCTTTGGAGCACCCCCGGTAGGATTCGAACCCACGACCCTCTGATCCGAAGTCAGATGCTCTAATCCACTGAGCTACGGAGGTTTGGCTGAAGGCGAATTCTATCACGGGGCGTTGTCAAAAGCAACTTTTTCCGGATGGCGGATGTGTTTGGAGTTCGGGAACGAGTTGCCGGGTTGCCCGTCAGAAGCCGGGAACGTATAAAAGACACGCGAAATTGAAGGGCAGCGGGGAGCAAACTATGTCATTCCCGCCTCCGCGAGCGTGACAAGAGTACCCGGCCTCTACCTCGTCTTTAGCCGAACTGAGATGCATTCAAAAATTGGGGCGGGGCGGCTGGCGATTTAGGGATGGGTGAAGGATAATTTACAACCCGGCACAGCCCATCGACAGGAGCTAACTTGATGAATTACCGCACGCTAGGTCGCACAGGCGTCAAACTTTCTCCGCTCGTTCTCGGCGGCGACAACTTCCTCAACCCCACGCCCGAAGCCGAGTCCATGGCCATCATCGATGCGGCGCTGGACGCGGGCATCAACCTGATCGACACGAGCAATTCCTATGCGGGCGGCGCGAGCGAGGAACTAATTGGCCGCGCGCTGCGGGCCAACGGCAAGCGGCTGCAAACGCTGATCGCCACCAAAGTCCACTACCCCATCGGCGACGGGCCCAACGAACGCGGCAACACGCGGCTGCACATCCTGCGCGCCTGCGAGGAATCGCTGCGGCGGCTGGGCACGGAGTACATCGACCTCTACCAGACGCACCGCCCCGCCTTTGACGTGCCGCTCGACGAAACCCTGCGCGCCTTTGATGACTTAATCACCCAGGGCAAGGTGCGCTACATCGGCTCGTCGACTGCGCCCGCCTGGCACGTGATGGAGGCGCTGATGACCAGCGAGCTCAAGGGCTACGCGCGCTTCGTCTGCGAACAATCGCCGTATAATCTGCTTGACCGGCGCATCGAGAACGAGCTGCTGCCGCTGTGCCAGCGCCACGGCCTGGCCGTGATCGGCTGGTCGCCGCTGGCGATGGGTCTGCTCACCGGTCGCTACGCCGACGCCGAAAACCCCGCCGCCGATTCGCGCGCAGTCCGGCGCGGCGGCATCTACGCCGAACGCGTCACGCCGCGGGCAGTCGAGGTGGGCAATCGCTTTGTCGATCTGGCCCGGGCGCGGGGGATGTCGCCCGCGCAGCTGGCGATCCTGTGGGCAAAGGATCAGCCGGTTCTCACCGCGCCGATCATCGGGCCGCGAACGCTCGCGCAACTTGAATCGCTTTTGCCCGTATTGGATATGGAGCTGGATGCGGAGACGCGCGTCGCCTGCGACGGGCTGGTGCCGCCGGGCAGCGCGGTGGCAAATTTCTTTAACTCGTCCGGCTGGATGAAGCAGCAGGTGTAGGGCGATCAGTGATGTGGCCGCTATAACGTAGTCGCAAACGTAGTTACAAACAAGGTGGGAGAAAATAAGCGGTGAACAATGTAAGGCTGCTGATTTCGTCAATGCTCGCGAGTTTGGCCGTGGCGCTGGTGTTCATCTTCGTCGTGAATATGAGCGGAAGAGTTAGCCTCGAAGAGGCAGCCGAAGAGTTGATTATTTCCCAACGAGGCGGACAGATTCACGATGTCCGTGTAAACGGCAAGGAAGCCTCCGTCCTCTTTAGTTTTGTTGGGTCCTATGCTCCGGACGGTGATGAAGAAGAGAGCGAAGAGGTGCCAGCCATTGGCTGGGGCAGGATCGAGCGGACAGGTGGCGGTTGGCGATTCGACGGCTCCGCTGCCTTTTACGCCGTCACGGAGATCGAGCGCGGCCAGTTAGCAGAGTACACAACAGAACCTAACTTAATCACCGGTAAGCTCCTGGTATGGGGAGCCATTCGTTCGCCGGTCGTTGCTGCCGTCGAGGGGCGGTTTGACACGAATAAAATCATGAGCGATTCGGTGGCCAACGGCATGTTTTTCTTGGCTGCATCCGATGCCAAAGCCTTGTGCGAACTGACGCTGCTCGATGCTGAAAACAACGTGCTGCAACGGCTCGATCCTGCAACAACTCAGCACGCCCATTCAACACGTGAATCAAAGACGGGTAACGTTTGTTCATAGCGCTACCATTCTTTCATTACCAGGAGAACAATTATGGAAACCACAAAATCATTGCGCCGCTCCAGCACGGACAAATTTATTGCTGGCGTCTGCGGCGGCTTTGCCAACTACTTCGACATCGATTCGACGCTAATCCGGGTCGGCCTGGTGGTGCTGGCCTTGGTGGGTGGCATCGGCCTCGTCCCGTACCTGATCGCCTGGGGCATCATCCCCGACGAGCGCGGCGAGCGCACGCTGCTGCCGTGGATTATTCTGGCGGCGGTCGTTGTGCTGCCGGTGCTTTGCTTTTTGTTGGGCATTCCGGTTGCCGTTTTGGGGTCGATCTTTGGGGAGGGGTAGAGGGGATAGAGACATTTCCGGCTCGTTTCTCGCAGGAGCGAGAAACGAGCCGGAAGCCGTCGACAGTAGTTTACCCAACGCCGCGTCTCCAGTATAATCAACACCACGAAGCGCGCCCTCGGCTTCTCAACTTCGGAAAGCGAGCCATGAGCTTCGACGACATCTTGCAGGACATTTACGCGCTGGAAGACGAAATGCGCACCTTCGAGCGCAAATACAACGTCCTCTCCGAAACGTTTTACAAAGCCTACATCAACGGTGAGGAGCCGCCGCAAGAAGCCTGGGTGCAGGACTGGACGGCGTAGGCGTCCGCCTACAAAGTGTGGTTGCGTCGTCGTGAGCAGTACCGTGCAGTGTTGACTATTACTTAAACATGTTGATTGATGTGCCTCATAACGCTTGGCCCTCTCAACCAGTTTCCCTTTGTCGATTATGACCAGCCCCAACTTCCCCCGATTTGAACAGCCTGGAAATATTCGTTCTGACGAAGCCGCTCGCATAATGAGCGAGGGGACTAATCAAAACATATCTGACGATGATGTAAAACGAATGGTGGAGGATGAGGAACTGCTAGGCGCATTTTTGGGAATTCCCACCCCAACTAACGAAAACCCACCGCTACTAATTCCATCTAAGGCCATCGAGAACTGGATTGAACTCCGCAAAGCAGAAATACGCCAAGAACGACAAATTAGATGGGCGGAATGGGATAGCAGGCCTATTATAGCGGTGCTACTAATATTAGCCGCAGTCGCAGGTATAGTCGGTGTCATTTGGCAAGTTGGAGGATTTCCCGCGTTTACACCTCCCCCCCCAACAGAGACGCCAACGACGACCCCTTCACCAACAGCTACATTACCTCCAACTGCGACTCCCACAATCACTCCCGTTCCAACTTCAACAGCTACGCCCCTTCTGTTTTCACCGGGAGCAAAAGATGAAACTCTGGTTGTGCTAGCCGACTTTTTAACTGAAGACGGGAAAGATCCTCGACGCGTTACCCGCGACTTATATCAAGCTATCAAAGACACCTTAACACCTTACGAGAATATACGTATTGAAAGATTACATCGTGCAATCCCTGATGAGAACGGCTCAAGAATAGCTTCGCGAATTGGTGGTCAGACTGATATCAACGCGTCAATTGTCATCTGGGGAGATTACATTGAAAGCGATCTGCGTCCAGTGGTGTATGTGAATTTTGAGATGCTTAAGTCTCAGAGCACTTATTTAGAAACAGGTTTCGAGCGCACTCTAAGGGCAAATATCTTGACCGACCCTCAAATGTTTAACTTTGAGGTTATGCTTGGAAGTGATCTTGGGCGACTTGTTGCTTTTGCGTCTGGACTAACACTTTTCGAACGCGAGCAATATCAAGATGCTGAGCCGCTCTTTACGGAAGCAGCTCGAGAAACAGGTCTCATATCAAGTGATTTTGAACAAGCCATTTATTACTATAGAGGTACGAATTATTTATCAATGCACAAGATAAATGAAGCAAAATGCAATCTTCAAAATGCTTTACAAATAGAGTCTGTATCTGAATCAAACGAACGGCCACACTCTTCTACACCAAGTGTTCTCATATATCCTTTAACGTTAAATAACCTTGGCGTAGTGTATTATGAATTAGACCAACAAGATGAAGCGCTTTTGCATTTACAGTTAGCTGCAGATAATTTTGCCGTAGTTGGGGCCAAATATAAAGAGCTAAATAGTCGTGAAAGTATCGCAGCTCTACACTTCCGTGAGCACAGATACGCAGACTCGGCTCTTGAATTGGAAAAGGCAATTGATATTGCTGAACAAATCAGGCATCCAAGATTGGAGGAGTTACAGTCAATTTTGGAATTTGTTAAGCAATCACGTGACAATTTGTGACGGATTCATACAGTCCTTGTGCAGTGAATGACGAAATCAATTCATTCAGCGCCGCGTCTCCTGTATAATCAATCCTATGAAACGCATCCTCACCCGCGACCAAATTCCCGCCGAGGTGTTGAAAAATTCCACGGCGTGGCGCAACAGCAGGAGTTGACGCACGTATGCCTGGTAGCGAATCCGGCAGGTCCTCTGGCGATGTGCCAACTGAAGACGTCGTGTGGACGGCCTATCGATACAAGCACTTTGCGCCACAAAACGTTGAGTGGAGCGATGTAATCAAGGGCACAGAGCGGGGACCTGCGAAATACAAGCGTGGTCTCGATGTCGAGGCGCTGGAACGGGATACATGGCAAAACGGCACGCTTGTAACCAACGGTAAGCCCTGGAAAGTCCGAGAATTTGATGAGGTGATCGGCGCCAAGAACGGTCGGGAGAGTCAGTGGGCACGAGTGGAGTACAGCGGCGGCACGATACACGGCCACCCTATTACGCACAGCGAGTACCGGAGATTGACAAGATGATTGACAAATATTTTGCGGATGTTGATTATGCACCGGGTGAGTTGATTTATTTTGATTTGGCGCTCGATCCAAATGTTCCCCTAGCGCAGCAGCTTGATTCGGCACAGGAAGATTTGCTGCAAGCCGAGTTTCCCCAAAACATTATCTTAGATGTGGGCTGGCATTTGTGTGCTTCAGGACAAAGATGTTTGCAGATTCGCGTTGTTGAAAACGATAACTGGGAAAAGCCACTTCACTACGCTGAAGCAAGCGATATTCTGGGGCTTGTTGCCAAAATGCAGGAAGCTTTGGGGTTTTGCAAGGGCTATCTCCAATCGCAGATGGTCGTGAGTCGATAAGCGATCCGCAGCAGCGCAAAGAGAATCACTGCAAACCAGGGTGCGCCGCATGTTTACGCGGCGCGCCCTTTTTTGTATAATCAATCCCATGAAACGCGTCCTCACCCACGACCAAATTCCCGCCGAGGTGCACGAGCTCTCCACGGCGTGGCGCAAGAAGCGGCTGGCCTTTGAGCCAGCGGCCCACAGCGGCAACCTCTACGCCATCTTCCAGAAGATTTTGGCCGTGCCTGATAATGAGTGGAACGACCAGCAGAGCCTGCGCAACATCTTGCGCCAGTTCCCCAAGGACGGCACGGGCCTCTACTCCAAATCCAACCTGATTGCGGGCTACCGCCACCTGCTGGCCGAGGGCGACATCGAGCCGGAGCCGACCATCATGCGGCGCATCCGCATGAAGCCGATGCGTACCCAAAGCGGCGTCGCGCCGGTGACGGTGCTGACCGCGCCCGCGGGCTGCCCCGGAAAGTGCATCTTCTGCCCGGACGACTGGCGCATGCCCAAGAGCTACATCTACGACGAGCCGGGTGCGCAGCGCGCCGAACGCGACGGCTTCGACCCCTTTAAGCAAACCCTGGGCCGCATCCGCGTTTTTGAGGACATCGGCCACGACGCCAGCAAGGTCGAGCTGCTGATTTTGGGCGGCACGTGGAGCGCCTACAGCCGCGACTACCGCGAGTGGTTTGTGCGCCGCTGCCTGGACGCCATGAACACGGCGGGCGATCCTGATTACGTGCCCGTCGACTCGCTGGCGGAGACGCAGCGGCGCAACGCCAGCGCCCACCACCGCAACGTCGGCCTCGTCGCCGAGACGCGACCGGATTGGGTGACGCCGGAGGAAATCCGCCACCTGCGCCAGCTCGGCGTGACCAAGGTGCAGATCGGCGTGCAGAGCCTGGACGACGACATTCTGGAGGCCAACAAGCGCGGCCACGATGTGGAATCGGTACGGCAGGCGCTGGGGCTGCTGCGCACGGCGGGCTTTAAGCTGCACCTGCACTGGATGCCCAATCTCTACGGTGCGACGCCGGACTCGGATCGCGTGGACTTTGCGCGTTTCTTCGATGACCCGGCCATCCGCCCAGACGAACTGAAAATCTACCCCTGTTCGCTGATCAAGGATACCGAGCTCTACGACCGCTGGCTCGCGGGCGACTACCGGCCCTACACCGAAGACGAGCTGGTCGCGCTGCTGGCCGACGTCAAGCCGACGATTCCGGCGTACACCCGCGTCAACCGTCTCTTCCGCGACATTCCGGCGCACCACATCGAGGCAGGCGTCAAGCTGAGCAACCTGCGCGAAGTCGTCCACGCTGAGCTGGCGCGGCGCGGCCAGCAGTGCGGCTGCATCCGCTGCCGCGAAATCAAGCGCCAGCAGGTCGATGCGAATGAGCTGGTGCTGCGTGACCACGTCTACAAAACCGATTTGACGACGGAACACTTTCTCCACTTTGCAACCGATAGCCAACGGAAAACGGAAAATGGAAAATACAAAGCGGAAAACGGTCGGCAACCGTTGATCGCAGGTTTCCTTCGTCTCTCGCTTCCCAAGGCATCCGGCGTCGGCAGCCGCGCCTTTCTCGACGAAATCCGCGACAGCGCCATGATTCGCGAGGTGCACGTCTACGGCCCCGCGCTGACGATTGGCCGCGAAAAAGCGGGCGCGCCGCAGCATGTCGGCCTGGGCACGCGGCTGCTGGACGAGGCGACGCGGATCAGCCGCGCGGCGGGCTTTGCGAAACTCAGCGTCATCGCGGCGACGGGCACGCGCGATTATTATGCGGGTCGGGGCTTTGAGGCGGGGGAGCTGTATATGTCGAAGGGGATTTGAGGGATAGCCAATTTTCCAAACGAACCGCGGGTGGACGCAGATGAACGCAGATTTTAATTTTCAGCAGTACAGCTACCTGATCGAGCGCCCAGAAACGGTTATAAACAGCCTTACCTGCTCGGGTGCAATATGCGCGTTGGGCAGCTAATCTATAAAATGCGCGCCAATAGTTTATCTGCAGAAGAGCCGCCCTTGATATGGGGCTGCCCGTGGCCCAGGTTCGTGAAGCGCAGCGGTACTATCAAGCCAACCGTGCCCTAATCGAGCAAGAGGCGACAGCGGAAAAAGCGCGGCTGCAAGCGGCGGGGATTTCACTTGGGCCAGTGCATTCCGCGAGCAACGGCTCCTCGTCGACCGCGACCGACGCGGAATTCATTTCGCGTCTGGTTTGCCAAACGCGCTCAAGCGCGTTGGTCATCAACGCGTTTTAACGCGTTTTACAACACAGGTGACGAGTTCATTCGTCGCCGATCACAACCACCGGAGCGTCTCATGCCCTCCCCCCACCCCAACGTCATCGTCTTTTTCACCGACCAGCAGCGCTGGGACACGAGCGGGCTGCACGGCAATCCGCTTGACCTGACGCCGAACTTCGACCGCATGGCCCGCGGCGGCACGCACGTTGCCAACTCGTTCACCTGCCAGCCCGTCTGCGGCCCGGCCAGGTCGTGCCTGCAGACGGGGCTCTACGCCACCGAGACGGGCTGCTTCCGCAACGGCATCCCCCTGCCGGATGATGCGACCACGCTGGCCCATTATTTTCAGGAAGGCGGCTACACCACGGCCTACATCGGCAAGTGGCACCTGGCCTCGGCGGCGGGGCGCAGCGAGGGGTCGCCAATGTACCAGGAATGGGCTGGCCCCGTGCCGGAAGAGGCGCGCGGCGGCTACGAATACTGGCTGGCCTCCAACCTGCTGGAGTTTACCTCGGACGCGTACAACATGGTGATGTACGACAACGAGAACCGGGCCGTCAAGCTGCCGGGCTACCGCGTCGACGCGCAGATGGACGCCATGATCCGCTATATCGACGAGCAGCAGGCGAGCGACCAGCCCTTCTTCCTCTTCTCCTCCTTTATCGAGCCGCACCACCAAAACCACCTAGATGACTATCCGCCGCCCGATGGCTACCGCGAGCGCTACGCCGAACGCTGGACCCCGCCCGATTTGGCGGCGCTGGGCGGCTCCACCCACCAACACCTCGGCGGCTACTACGGTATGGTCAAGCGGCTGGACGAGGCGTTGGGTCGGCTGCTGGATGCGCTCAAGAGCCTTGATCAGCTCGACAACACGATCATTCTCTTCACCTCCGACCACGGCTGCCACTTCAAGACGCGCAACGGCGAGTACAAACGCTCCTGCCACGAAAGCTCGATCCACGTGCCCACGGCCTTTAGCGGACCGGGCTTCGAGGGCGGTGGCCAGCTTTCTCAGCTTGTCAGCCTCATCGATCTGCCGCCAACGCTGCTGGACGCGGCGGGTCTGCCCGTGCCGGGGGCCATGCAGGGGCGCTCAATTTTGCCGCTGCTGCGTAACGGTGCACAAAACAAAGCGCTGCCCCACAACAGTGCGGCGCCAGATAAAGAGGCGTGGCCCGACGACCTGTTTGTGCAGATCAGCGAAGCGCAGGTGGGGCGTGCCGTGCGCACGCAGCGCTGGAAGTATTGCGTGGACGCGCCGGACAAAAATGGCAATCAAGACCCCGCCGCCGAGCGCTACGTCGACCAATATCTCTATGATTTGCAGGCCGATCCATACGAACTGACGAACCTGATTCACGAGCAATCGCACCGCAAAGTGGTGGATGCGCTGCGCGAGCGGCTTTCGCGGCGCATGGCGCAGGCGGGCGAGGCCGCGCCGCAATTTGACGACGCCGAGATTATTGTCGGCAACCAGCGCTGGGTTGGCGATGATGAAGTGTGGATGTAAACACAAAATCGTTGGGGAAGCCGGGAAGCTTCCCCAACGATCTCGCCACAACCCCTACGCCTCCTCGTCCTCCACCTGCTCCGCCGCGGGGAAGCGCTGCTCCAGCGCCAGCAGCTCCGTCGACATCGACTGCGTACCGTGCTGCAGCGCCTGGGCCGCGCGGCGCACGGTCGGCAGCACGGCGGGCACGACTGCCCCCATCACCCCGCGTCGCACGCCGGGAATCGCCATCAGAATCACCGCCAGCCAGACGATCCCCGGCGCGGCAAATGGCTCCGCCACTTGTGCCACAAAGGGCGCGACGGCGCTCACCAAGAAAACCCCACCCCAAACTATCCCGCCCACCAGCATAAATCGACCAAAGCCACATGAAGATTTGCCACACATAAATTGCTCCTTTCAAGCTTTTTATCTAGAAACCGACGACCGGCTCGCCCCTAGTGTACGGTGAACCCCGCCGCAGAAGTTGCCCCGGCGCGCCAGTAATTTGCCACAACGCGCCAATGGGGAGCGCCCAGTCAATCAACAAGCAGCCCGGCAGCCGCAGGTGAACGCAGACATACAGACTAAAATTTTGGATAGATTGGCGAAATCAACGCAAAGACGCAAGGACGCAAAGGGGTTTGTCGATAGATTGTGATGTTGGGTAGAGCATTATTTTGAGGCATCAACGGCTTAAGCATCAACGGTTTGAGGCATCAACGAGTCGCTGCGTGCCGGTGCAACGAGCGAGACCTCTGCCTGCGTCTTTGCGCCTTCGCGTTAAAATTTTGCACTGGTTGGTCAGACGATTTGGATGCGGTACAATGACAGAAATCCAGCGAGACTTTAGTGTGACTTTATTGGAGGAAAAGCGATTTATGACCGAACTGATTTTCTACATCAACGGTGACTTCGTTCCCGCAAGCGAGGCCGGGCTGCCGCTCAACGACCTGGGCATCGTGCGCGGCTACGGCGTTTTCGATGTGTTGCGCACCTACGGCCACCTGCCCTTCCGGCTGCGCGAGCACGTGCAGCGGCTGGAACGCTCGGCAGCGCTGATTGAAATCGACGTGCCTTGGTCGACGGCGGAAATTGAGGCTATCGTTTACGAGACGCTGGCGCGCAACAATCTGCCTGATGTGTCGGTGCGCCTCATCCTGACGGGCGGCCAAGCAGAGGATTTGATCACGCCGGGCGAGCAGCCGTCGCTGGTGGTGATGGTTAAGCCAGCGCCCGTGGATCCGTCTCAAATATACGGCAGCGGCAGCAGCGCGATCACGGTGGAGATGGAGCGCTTTTTGCCTTCGGTGAAGAGCCTGAACTACATCACGGCCATCATGGCGCAGAAGCGGGCCAAGCGCGTCGGTGCGATTGAGGCGCTCTACAAGGACGCAGCGGGCAACGTGACCGAGGGCACGACGACGAGCTTCTTCGTCTTCCGCGGCAATACGTTGATCACCCCTCGGGATGGCGTGCTGGACGGCGTGACGCGCAACGCCGTGCTTGACCTCGCCGCCGAGCACTTCGAGATCGCGCGCGAGCCGATCCCCCACGCCAGCCTGCGCGAAGTGGACGAAGCGTTTCTCACGAGCACCACCAAAGACATTGCCCCGCTGCTCCGCATCGACGACATTGAAATTGGCGGCGCCGAGGATCGGGCTGCGCCCGGCCCCAACACGCTGCGGCTGCTAAATTTGTTTAAGGAGCACATCCGCGTGCTGGCCGAGGAAGCAGCCTTTGCGCCCGTGCAGGCGCAGCCCGTGCTGAATGGTGCGCAAACGATAACCGTTTCTTAACAGACCGTTACGCGTCTCTTAAAGCAAGCGCGATATGCTGCCCTTGGTTGCGACATTCGACGGGGAGCCGAATTCGCAAAGACCAAACCCCTTCACCTTCCTCTTGACATCCTCTCTGAAAACGGGGCGCAGCCAATCTCTGGCAGCGCTCCGTTTTCGTTCGTTCACCTTTGTGGTTGGTCGCCACTGGGTGCGTCTCCAAATTTGGGGCGCGTCCGATCCCACCCGCTCAACGTTGGTTCGTTATCAACGAAGCCTTGAAAGCCCCCTCCCCGCGCGGCTGAGCTTTACCCACAAGTAGGGGAGGGAGCAGCGAAAGAAGCCCCCTCCCCGCTGGCGGGGAGGGGGTTGGGGGAGGCTCAGCACCCACCAGCGGCAGACTGTCTAGCATCGAAACCCCCGCAACTTCGGGATGCACGCACCGTCGCTGGCTTACAAACCGATAGACGATTTTCTGCTATAATAAACATAGCAGACGTTCTAACAGAATCGATCCACGAAGCATTGAGCGAGACTCTTCTTTCTTGAAATTCCGTGTCCTTCGTGGCTCAACTCTTAAACTCATCCATGAACCACAATCCCTCGCTTCCCATTCAGCGCATCGCCATGCTGAGCGTGCACACCTGCCCGCTGGCTATGCTCGGCGGCAAAAAGACCGGCGGCATGAACGTCTACGTGCGCGACTTTAGCCGCATGTTGGATCACTTTGGCGTGCAGGTCGATGTCTTTACGCGCTCGCAGGATGACTGCCAGCCCTTTATCAAGCACGAGATCGGCAAACGGGGCCGCGTGATCCACATCCCTGCCGGGCCGGAGCGCCCCGTGCCCGTTGCCGAGATTGAGCCCTACCTCGGTGAATTTGTCGAGGGCGTGCTCGATTTTGCCGCCAGTGAGGGCGCACGCTACGACCTCATTCACAGCCACTACTGGCTTTCTGGGCTGGTTGCAGAGCAGCTTAGCGAGGCTTGGGCGGTGGACGGCGCACGTCTGCCCGTTGTCCAGATGTTTCACACGCTGGGCCACATGAAAAACCGCATTGCGTCGGACGACGCCCAGCGTGCGCCCCAATCGCGTCTCGATGGCGAGGCGCACGTCATCCGAGTTGTCGACCGGCTGATCGCCGCTACACCTGCCGAAGAGGCGCAGTTGACCGAGCTGTACGGCGCGTCGCTGGACAAAATCCGCGTGATTCCGCCCGGTGTTGACCTCGCGCGCTTTCACTCGATTGAGCCAGCCGCGGCCAAGGCGCACGTGGGCATGCCGCCCAACCAAGCCAATATCCTCTTCACCGGGCGCATCGAGCCGCTCAAGGGCATCGACACGCTGCTGGAGGCCGTGGCCCTGCTCCAGCAGCGCCATCCCGAAACCATGTGCAGCGCCTCGCTCACGATTGTCGGCGGCGAGCCTGGGGCCGATACGCTCGACGACGAGATGGCGCGTCTGCAGGAGATGCGCGCTGCGCTGGGGCTCCACGATCTCGTCACCTTTGCCGGAGCAAAAGATCAGGACGTGCTGCCCGATTACTACGCCGCCGCCGAGATGGTCGTGATGCCCTCGCACTACGAAAGCTTTGGCATGGTCGCGCTGGAAGCCATGGCGATGGGCACGCCGGTAATTGCCTCCGAAGTCGGCGGGCTGGCGCATCTCGTACAGGACGGCGAGACGGGCTTTCACGTCCCCCCGCGCGATCCCGAAGCGCTGGCTGCCTGCCTCTACGATCTGCTCACGCAGCCCGCGCTGCGCCGGCGCCTGGGCCAGCAGGCCCAAACGTATGCTCAGCGCTACGACTGGTGCCGCGTCGTCGAGCGGATGATGGGGGTGTACGCGGAGGTGGCGGGGCGGCGGGAGATGGTGGGCGTGGGGTTCGGAGGGTGTTGAGCAGGAGATGGTCGAGAAGGAGACAGTCTAGATTCCCTTGAAAAGAGCAGAGCGAGAGATCAGGGAATCAAGTTTGAGCACACTGCATGGCGTATTCAACACCACGTCGACGGGCTTGGTCGACGCCGTGCAGCGCACCCGGTGTTCCCACCTCAGTTGCCCCAAGCGAGTTCTTCTGTATAAACCAATGCGCATCGCCCTCCTTTCCGACATTCACGGCAACCTCGCTGCCTTCGACGCCGTGCTCGCCGATGTGCGGCAAGCGTCCGTCGACCAGATTGTCTTCCTGGGGGATGTCGCCACGCTGGGGCCGCACCCCAGCGAAGTAGTCGAGCTGCTGCGGAGATTGCAGTGCCCCTGTGTGTTGGGGAATCACGAATCTTATCAGCTCAACCTGGCTCACTTTTTGCAGGAAGATCACGCCGATTGGGCGAAAGAAACCATTGCCTGGGGTGTGTCACAGCTTTCGCCGCAGGCAGTGGCCTTTTTGAAGACCTTTCAGCCGCACGTAGAAATTCAGCTTGAAGCCGACGGCTCCTCGCTCAAGCTGCTTTGCGTGCACGGCTCGCCCGCTTCGTTTAACGACATGCTGCTGTCGACAACGCCAGCAGACGAACTCGACAACCTGCTGGCGGGCCAAACGGCGGCGGTGGTGGCCTGTGGCCACACCCACGTGCCAATGACGCGGCGACATCGCGACGCGCTGATTGTCAACGCGGGCAGCGTCGGTGCGCCGATGGAGGAGATGCCCTTTACGGGCGAGCCGCGCTTGATGCCCTGGGCGGAGTATGCGATCGTCGACTATCAACGTGGTCAATTGAGCGTTGCGTCACGTCGGATTTCATACAACTTGTCTGGCGAGCAAAAAGCGGCTTTCGTCAACGGCATGCCCTACGCCAGCGAGTGGGTGCAGCGCTGGAGAACCGACTGATGGAGACCCGCACACAACAAACGTTGTTTTTAAGACCCTTTTTACCCGTGCTCAAGCGCTTTTTGCCCAACCATGCTCAAACGCCTCACCACCTACCCGCTCCTCCTCACCCAGGGGCTCTATGCCTTCGTCCGCACGCCGCGGCTGCCTGCGCCGACGGGCGAGAACGCAGGCACAATCGCGGGTGACTCGCCGACGTTGCGGCTGTTGATCCTGGGGGAATCGCCGGTGGCGGGCATCGGCGTCGATTCAGCGAGCGAGGCGCTAACGGCGCAGACCGCGCTGGCGCTGCACGCGGCGACGGGCCGCGCGATCAGCTGGCGCGGCGTCGGCCAGATGGGGGCAACGGTGCAGCTGGCGCGCGAGGCGTTGGTGTCGCAGATTGCGGCTGGCGCGGAGGCAGACGTTTGCGTGATTGCGCTCGGCGTCAACGACACGCTGCGGCTGCAGCCGCCCCGGCGCTGGGCGGGCGACACGACCGCGCTGGTCGACGACCTGCGGAGGGCGATCAACCCGTCGCTGATTGTGCTGGCTGCCGTGCCGCCCGTCGGCCAGCTGACGGCGCTGCCGCAGCCGCTGCGCACGCGGCTCGGTCGCCACGCCGGGCGGCTGGACGAGGCGCTGCAGCGTGTCGCGCACGGCCGGGATGACGTGATCCACGTGCCGATGGCGTTTGAGGGCGGCGCGGACTTTTTGGCGGCGGATGGCTTTCATCCGTCGGCGCTGGGGTATCGCGCGTGGGGCGAGCGCTTGGCGGAACGCACGGCAAAAGCAATCG
Organism: Caldilineaceae bacterium; assembly: GCA_965213535.1. Taxonomy (GTDB): domain Bacteria; phylum Chloroflexota; class Anaerolineae; order Caldilineales; family Caldilineaceae; genus JBCCFC01. The sequence goes on along the minus strand of OZ243888.1, from coordinate 566,151 downwards.
TGGACGCGGAGATACGCGGAAGCACGCGGATTCCAGATGCGGGGTAAGACTGTGGGGTAAGACTGTGGGATAAGACGCGAGCGCCTCCGAACCTGCGTTGATGCGCGTTGATCTGCGGTTCTAAAAATCGGGGAATTGCTGAAGGTAGACCAGCAATTCCAAATTTGGACCGCTTGCTGCATAGTTGAGGAGATTTTCGCCGCGGATTGCGCGGATCGCACAGATTTTTGTCTCCGACTCCGCGCAAATCTGCGCAGTCCGCGCCGAAGAATTCTTCTGGCAAGTGAAACCTGGAACTGCCGAAGGTAGACGGCCTCACTTGACGCGCCCAATCCGCATCGCTATACTGATCCCACAACTAAATATCCAGATCTTCGGGGCAGGGTGAGGATGCAAGTCCAATTCCCGATCGGCGGTGATGGTTGTTGTTGGTAGTTGGTCAGTAGTAGTTGGTAAGCAGTAATTGGTAATTGGGGGTTGGCCGTGTTAAGGCAACTTCACTTACCAGTCGCTAATAATTACTATTTACAAATTACCGATAACCAACCCAGCCCGCGAGCCGGAACGAGCTTTCCCGCGTTAAGTTCCAGCAGGAATCGGTGAGAAGCCGATGCCGACGGTATAGTCCGGATGGGAGACGATCTGACACTGCGCACTGTGTAGGCCTTGTGGCGCGAGAATTTTCTCGCACCATGGGTTGGCGCCGCCTGTGTAAACGCCCGAAGTCCTTGTTGACTTCGGTTTTTTGTTTGCGCAAGCGCCTGCCTCTGCCCGGCGCGCAGCCACACAACGCTCGCCGTTTGTCGATGCGCGGCTTTGTGTATTGCCACGCCCCGGGTGCTTCTGCGCCGGGGCGTTTTTTGATCTGTTACTTCGCTCGCGCAGCGGTTGCACCGGATGCCGAAAATCTATTCTCGACCAACCTTTGACTGATATCATTAGACTCATGTTGACTGAAATGAACGAACAAACCCAACCGCGCCCGTGGTCGCCGCGCCTGCGACTGCCCAACGTGCGACGCACCGGACGCTGGCTCGTCCGCCAGCGGGAACGGCTGCTCGTGCCCGTTGTGCTCGCGCTGGCGATTGCCGCGTGGGAGGGGCTGGTGCGCTGGCAGGACTTTCCGACCTTTGTGCTGCCCGGCCCCGGCGTCGTCTGGCAGCGGGGGCTGGCCGCGCTGGCCGACGGCACGCTCGCGCGACACGCGTCGGTGACGCTCGTTGAAATCGCGCTGGGGCTGCTGCTCGGCTTAACCGCGGCCTTCGTGCTCGGCTACCTGCTGGGCAAGCACCGCGCGGCGGAGCGGCTGCTTTCGCCCTACATCGTCGCCAGCCAGAGCGTGCCCGTGGTCGCGATTGCGCCGCTGCTGATTATCTGGCTGGGCAGCGGGCTCGCCAGCAAGGTGCTGATCTGCGCGCTGATTACCTTTTTTCCCACGCTCGTCAGCACCATTGTCGGCATCCGCAACGTCGACGCCGATCTGCACGATCTGATGCGTTCGCTGCGCGCCAGCTCTTGGCAAATTTTTCGCAAGCTCGAGCTGCCCGCCGCGCTGCCCGTTGTCTTTGGCGGCCTCAAGCTCAGCGTGATTCTGGCCGTGGTGGGGGCCGTGGTAGGGGAATTCGTCGGCGCGAGCGTGGGGCTGGGCTTTTTGATCAACCAGGCGCGCGGCGTCTTTGACACGCCGCTGATGTTTGTCGCCGTCTTCGCCCTCGTCGTAATTGCGCAGACGTTGTATCTCGCCGTCTCGCTGGTCGAGCGGGCGGCGCTCAGATGGCAGCGGTGAAGGTGACTCAACCGTACGGGCACGCCGTGGCGTGCCCGTACGGTTGAAATTTTTCACGGACTTTACAACTTTCTCATGCAACTTAAAAAATCTTTCATTCTTCTAATTTCCCTCACCCTCCTGCTCACCGCCTGCGTCCCGGCGACGCCACAGGCCGCGGAAGCCCCGTCGACCGACGAGCTGACGCCCGTCACCCTCGGCGTGGGCTTTGTGCCCAACGTGCAGTTTGCTCCCTTTTACGTCGGCCTCGAACGGGGCTTCTTTGCCGACGAAGGCATTGATCTCACGCTGGACTACGGCTTTGAAAACGACTATCTCGTGCTCGTGGGCACGGGCGAGCTGCCCTTTATGATCGGCAGCGGCGACCAGGTGATTCTGGGGCGGGCGCAGGGCTTGCCCGTGCGCTACGTCGCCGAGTGGTACACGCGCTACCCGGCGGTTGTGGTTGCGCTGGCGGAGGCGGGGATTGTCGAGCCAGCCGATCTCACCGGGCGCACGATTGGGCTGCCGGGGCTTTTTGGGGCCAATTACGTGGCGCTGCGCGGCGTGCTCGAAGCGGGCGGACTCGCCGAGAGCAACGTCACGCTGGAGAGCATTGGCTTTGCGCAGGCCGCGGCGCTGAGCGAGGGCACAGTCGATGCGGCGGTGGATTACGGCGTGAACAGCCCGGTCATTCTGGCGCAGGAAGGTATTTCGACCACGCAAATCGCGCTGGATGATTACCTGCCGATTCCCTCCAACGGCCTCGTTACCAACGAGGCGACCATCAACGAAAACCCCGATCTCGTGCGCGCGATGACGCGGGCCATGCTGCGCTCGGTCGAGTACACGCTGGACAATCCCGACGAGGCGTTCAACATCACGCTGGATTCCGTGCCCGAAGCGCGCAACAGCGAAGCGACCAATCGCGCCGTGTTTGAGGCCGTGCTCGATTACTGGCAGCCGCGGGGTGGCGGCCTGCCCGGCGAGACAACGCTTGCAGCGTGGCAGAACGCCGCGGACTTTATGCAGCGGATCGGCTTGGTCGAGATGAAGGTAGCGGGGGAGGAGTTGTTTACAAATGAATTTGTTGAATAAGGCGGGAGAGGGGAAAAAGGAGACAGGGAGGCGCGGGACGAGCGATGTGGCTTCCAAGGATTCTTTGCTCTGCGTGGACAGCATCAGCAAAACGTTCCGCAATCCGTCCGGGCAGGACGGGGCGAAGGCGGTCGAGTCGTTGCACGAGGTGAGCTTTTGCGTGGACGAGGGGGAATTCGTCTGCCTGCTGGGGCCAAGCGGCAGCGGCAAGTCGACGCTGCTGCGCATTGTCAACGGGCTGGTGTCGCCGACGAGCGGGAGCGTCTGGCTGGACGGCCAGCGGTTGACCCAGCCGCAGCGCAACATCGGCTTTGTCTTCCAGCAGACGAACCTGATGCCGTGGCGCACGGTGTTGCAAAACGTGCTGCTGCCGCTGGAGGTGCAGGGCACGCTCACCGAGGCCGACCGCGAGCGCGCCTGTCGCCTGCTGGCGACGGTGGGGCTGGACGGCTTTGAGCACGTCTACCCCAAGCAGCTTTCGGGGGGGATGAGCCAGCGCGTGGTGCTCGCGCGCACGCTCGTCCACGAGCCGCGGCTGCTGCTGATGGACGAGCCCTTCTCCGCGCTCGATTCGCTCACCCGCGAGCGGCTCAACTTGGAGCTGCTGCGCCTTCACCGCGACCAGTGCTCGACGGTGCTGATGGTTACCCACAGCATCAACGAAGCCGTCTTCCTGGCGGACCGCGTCGTTGTGCTGAGCCAGCGACCGGGCCGCGTGCGCGCACAAATCCCCGTCGATCTCCCCCGCCCCCGCGATCTCGACGTCATGAGCAGCGAGGCCTTTGGGCGCTTGATCGCGTGGGTAAGGCAAAGTTTGGCGTAGACTGATACCTCTCGTAAAATACAGAAAAGCCGCGCCACGAATTGCACGAATTACACGAATTTTAGCCTGCGATGCAGAAGATTCGTGTAAGTTCGTGCAATTCGTGGCTAAATTTTGAAAGGCATCATGACCAACTCAACCCAACCCGCCCGCACCCGCTTCGCCCCCAGCCCGACGGGCTTTCTCCACATTGGCGGCCTGCGCACGGCGCTCTTTGCCTGGCTGCTGGCGCGCCACACGAACGGCCAATTTATCCTGCGCATAGAGGATACCGACCAGAAGCGCTTTGACCCCCAAAGTTTAGACAACCTGATGAACGGGCTGCGCTGGCTGGGGCTGGACTGGGACGAGGGGCCGAACGTTGGCGGGCCGTACGGGCCGTACGTGCAGAGCGAGCGCAAAGAAATTTACCAGAAGTACGCCGAGCAACTGCTCGCCAGCGGCCACGCCTATCGCGCCTACGAGACGCCGGAGGAGCTGACCGCGATTCGCGAGGAGTTGCAGAAGCGCGGCCAGCCCAGCGGCTACAATCGACAGCACCGCAGCCTGACTGCCGAACAGCGCGCCCAGTTCGAGGCCGAGGGTCGCCCATCCGTGGTGCGTTTAGCGGTGCCGGAAACGGGCAGCACCACCTTCCACGACCTAATCCGCGGCGACATCGTCACCGAGCACAAGCAGCTGCAGGACGCCGTGCTGCTCAAAGCCGACGGCCTGCCGACCTATCATCTGGCCGTGGTGGTGGACGACCATCTGATGCAGATCACGCACGTGCTGCGCGCCGAGGAGTGGATTCCCTCAACGCCGCTGCACAAGCTGATCGCGGACGCGCTGGGGCTCGATCTGCCGACGCTTGTCCACCTGCCCGTGATTCTCAACCCCGGCGGCAAGGGCAAGCTGAGCAAGCGCAAGCAAGGCGGTGCGGGCGATAACCTGACGCTCGTCCACGAGTTTATCGAGGCGGGCTACCTGCCGGATGCGCTCTTTAACTTCCTGACCAACATCGGCTGGAATTTCGACGCCGAGCGCGAAATCTTTACGCGTGCCGAGGCGATTGAGCGCTTCGACGTGAGCGAAGTCAACCCGTCGCCCGCAGCCTTGCCCTACGAGAAGCTGGAGTGGATGAACGGCCTGTACATCCGCGAGATAACGCCGGAGGCGCTCAAGCAGCAGCTCCTGCCCACGCTTTCCTGCGCGCTCGACATCGACGAAGCCGTGCTGAGCCACGACCCGCGGCTGGACGGCCTGATTCCCGTGATCCAGGAGCGGCTCAAGACGCTCAACGACGCGCCGGAGCTGGTGGACTGGGCCTTTAAGCAGGCCGACGAACTTGTCTACGACGACCCGTCGCTGCTGCTGGGCCGCAAGCTGGATGCGGCGCAGAGCATGAACGTGCTGCGCAACGGCTCCGTCGTGCTGGGCGGCGTCGAGCCATTTGAGGCGGAGGCCTTGGAGGCTGCCTTCCGGCAGGCGGCGGACGACGCGGGTTTGAAGGCGGGCAGCTACTTCGGCCCCTTCCGCGCCGCAATCAGCGCCAAGAAGGTCTCGCCGCCGCTCTTTGAGAGCCTGGCCGTATTGGGTCGCGAGGAGGTGCTGCGCCGCGTCGAGCGGGCGATTGGGGTGCTGGAAGAGCAAGGGGGCTAGAATGCAGGAGAGCCGGGGTGAGAAAGACGCCGCGCGGCGAGCATTAGAGGAAATCCGGCAGCAGGTGCGGACTGCGCCAAAGCCGGAGATCGAAGATGCGCCGGAGTGGTTGAGTAGCATTGAGGAGATGCGCGGCTTTTTCGACTCGACGGCACCCGTCTGGGATCGCGTTTTCGGGCCGGAGGAAGGGGACACACTTTACCGCGAAGTGGCCGCACAGATTGAGCCGACCGCAGACGCCGCCGCCGTCCTCGTTCTCGGCTGTGGTACGGGCTTAGAACTGCCCGACCTCTTGGCCCGCGCGCCCAACGTTCGCATTACCGGCATCGACGTCGCACCGGGGATGTTGACTGAACTGCGGCGTAAATTCGACGAGCGTTCGGCACAAATCGAGTTGATCGAAGGCTCGTATCTAGATGTGCCGCTGGGGTGGCAACGCTTTGACTACGCCGTTGCCACGCTGACGGCGCACCACCTGCCGCCATCGAGCAAGCTATCGTTTTACCAGCGTGTCCACGCTGCACTCGTACCCGGCGGTCGCTACATCGAGGGCGATCAGTCCACCGACGCGGCGGGCGAGGCCGAAACGCTGCGCTGGTATAACGCCTACATCGCCAATCTGCCCGGCGGCGAGCAGGCGCATTGGAATTATGACGTGACGCTAAGCCCGCAGACGCAGCGTCGCCTGCTGCGGGAGGCGGGCTTTCGAGATGTGCAGCTTGTGTGGCAGCAGCCGAATGGTGGTAATGGCCTGGCCGTCTTTGTCGGCACAAGCGGCTGGACTCCCACGATTTTTCCGTCTGCGCTATAATCGCGGGATGACGCGAACGCAAGTGACTCGTTGGTCGATCATCGCTGGGCTGCTGGGGGCGGTGCTGACCGGGTATATCCTTTGGGGAATATCGCCCTTTCTCGCCAGTGGCGCTCTCAACCTGCCTGCCTTTGGCCTGCTGCTGGCCGCGCTGGCAACCGTGGCGGGCGCGGTCAGCAGCCTGCTGGCGCTGCAAATTCACGCGCGCTGGCCCAGCCTCGCGGGCGCGCGCCGCCACGCCGATCCCGCCGTCGCCGTGCGACAGGGGCTGTGGGTGGCAATCTTTGTGCTGATTTTGGCACTCTTGTCCTTTTTGCGCGTGCTGGATGTGGTCTTTATTCTGGTCGCGCTGCTGCTGATTGGCTTTGTCGAGGCGTTTATCCAGAGCCGTCAGCAAATGTGAAATGATCCGGAAAGTGATCCGCGAAGAGCACGAAGCGCACAAAGGAAGAGGGTCGACGAGCTTTCCTTCGTGCTCTTCGCAGATTGTGCTTCTCTTTGAAGAGTTATAAAAATCGTGATTCCATCCATTGATCTTCCTCCCGCTGACATCTTCGTGGTTGGGCTTGGTCCCGGCCCCGTTTCCGGCGTGACGCTGGGGGCGTGGCGGGCGATGATGCTGTCGGCTGTCTGCGGCGCGATTCTGCTGCGGACGGGCGAGCACCCGTGCGTGCCGTGGCTGGCCGAACATTTCGCGCTGTTGACGTGTGATGATTTGTACGAGGCGCACGACGACTTTGCGGACGTGTATGCCGCGATTGCGGAGCGCGTGCTGCGGGCCGCCGTTGCGTGCGGGGGGGCTGGCGGCGAGGCGGGGCCGGTGGTCTACGCCGTGCCGGGCCACCCGTGGGTGGGGGAGCAGACGACCGCGCTGATCTGCGAGGGCGCGGCGTCACAAGGATTGCGCGTAGAAATTTTGGGCGCGGAAAGCTTTATCGAGCCGACTTTTGCCGCCGTGGGCGTGGACGCCATGGACGGCGCGCAGACCGCGGACGCCATGCTGCTGGCACAGCAGCACTACCCACCAATAGATGTGGGCGCACCGCTGCTGGTGGCGCAGCTCTTTTCGCGCGCGCTGGCGTCGGATCTAAAGCTGGCGCTGATGGGCGCCTACCCTGCCGAGCATCCGGTCACGCTGGTGCGGCGGGCGGGGACGGCGCAGCAGGAGACGCTGTCGACGACGCTAAACGAGATCGACCACCACGAGCACGACCACCTGACGAGCCTCTACGTGCCGCCAGTGGCAGAGCAGGGCAGCCTCTTCGACTTGCTCGAAGTCGTCGCTCACCTGCGCGCACCGGAAGGCTGCCCGTGGGATCGGGAGCAGACGCTGCACAGCCTGCGCGGCTCGCTGATCGACGAGGCGGCGGAGGTGGTGGAGGCGATTGATCTGGACACGGTTGATATGGAAGCACATGGCTTGGACAACAGCCGCCACATCGCCGAGGAGCTGGGCGACCTGCTGCTCAACGTGGTGATGCTGACGCAGATTGCGGTGGAGGAGGAGCGCTTCCAGCTGGCCGACGTGGCGCGCGGCATCACCCAGAAGCTGATTCGCCGCCATCCCCACGTCTTTGGCAGCACGGAAATCGACGGCATCGACGAGCTGTACACCAACTGGGACGCGATCAAGGCGCAGGAGAAGGCAGAGCGCGGCGAAGTCGCGGGGCCGCTGGACGGGATTCCGGCGACGCTGCCCGCGCTGGAGAAGGCGCGCAAGCTGCAGTCCAAGGCGCTCAAGGCGGGATTGCTCGACGGCGAGGCGCTGCTGGCCGAGTCGGCGTGGCTGAACGAGCGGCTGGCGGACGAAGACGACTTGGCAACGCTGCTGTGGCAGGCGGTGGCGGTGGCAAAGTCGCGCGGGTGGAATGCGGAGGATGCGCTGCGGGAATATGGGGTGCGGTTTCGGGCGATGGCGGCAGACGTTGAAGCAGGAGTTTAGCGACGTTAGTTGCTAAACGGCCGGTCTGCTCTAATGCGATAAACGGCAATGGCGCGCCCTTGGTCTTAATGGCGAAATACACTCGGTGATTAAAAATGACCCAAATGTAGGTGTTTGGTTTTACCTGCATGGCTTCAGCAAGCACGCCATGCGCAAGGCTTTCCATCGCAAAGTATAAATTGGAAAGCCGTTCGCCGAATTCAGCTAGATAATCGGCGGCTTGCCCCCAATACTCAACCAACATTTGCCCGTTCCTCCACCTTTGCGCTTGTACCCTTTGGTAGCGGAGGAAGTTGGCTGATGTCCACGCCCTTTGCCGCCATGATTTCGCGCATTTCAGCGCTGCTTACACGGCGCGCGTTGGGGTCTCGGCGAGTGCGCTCGACGTGCGCAAGGTCGCGCTCTATCTCGAGTGCGCGACGTTCGTTGAGTGCATCAACAATATATTGAGCAATGTTCTCATTGTTCGCTTCAGCTACTGGCTCACCGCCCGGTGACAGAATCTGCAGACCATTTCGTTGAAATTGCGCAATCATTGTCTCCTCTTTCTCTATTCAGCCCCGTCCGATATTTGCTGGCATAGCATACGCGAAGCATGTCGAGGTTGGCAAGCCTGTATTCTCAGCTTGCGCCGTAGAATGTGAAACGTAATTATTTGATGTGCGAAAGTTGAATTGATGAAGAAGTGGGCGTAACTGAGTCGATTTGGTCAACAGAAAATCACGCATCACGCATTACGTTTCGCCCCCCAGCCCCTTCTCCATATACAACAACCGCACAAACTTATCCCCCACCTGCAAACGATTCGCCTCGCCCGTGAGCGCAAAGCCGAGCGACTGGAAAAATTGCAGCGCATCGGGGTTAAACTGCTCGACGCCGCAGCGGGCGGTGGCGATGCCGGCGCTGTCGCGCAGCCAGGGCTCGAGGCGCTGCCACGCCTGGGTCGCGTAGCCCCGGCGCTGGAACCCCGCGGCGATCAGCACCATGCCCACGTAGGCGACGCCCTCATTGGGCCAGTTCATCCGGAAATCCACCACGCCAATCAAGTCCGAGCGCAGGTTGTTGCCCTGGCCGCGCACCAGCACCACGCCCATCAGCGTGCGACCGGCCTCCTCGGCGGCGGCGGCAAAATCACGCTGCGCCTGATCGGCTGTCGCGCCGGGCAGGTTGTAGAGCTGCCAGTAGCCCGGCGTCTGCCGGTAGACGTTTTGCAGCGCGGCGGCGTGGTCGGCGGCGTTGAGGGGGGTTAGGGTAATAGTATGTTGCATGGGATTGTTTAGAATTTGTTTCAAACGGTCAGAATTTTACTGCAAAGACACAAAGGCACAAAGGCACAAAGACACAAAGAATTTTGTAGGGAAACCAGGCTGTTTTCTTTGCGTTCTTGTGTCTTCGTAGTTACTTTTCAGACAGCTTCTTGAAAATTGCAAGACAGAAAGTCGCAAAAACGTTAGAGATTCGATAAACTAGCGGGTGGCAATCAACCGCTGCCGCACTGGATTAGGAGCATACAACCAATATGACCACCGCCCAAACCGCCCGCCCCACCGCATCGCCGCCGCCCCTGCCGCCCGGCCCCCAGGGCGACCCGCTGATCGGCAACCTGCGCCGCTTTGCCAACATGCAGCCGCAGATGTTTGTCGAGCTGCGGGCCGAATACGGCGACATCTACCACCTGCGCGTCACCACCCGCGACGTGATTTTCGTCGGCCATCCCGATATGATCAAGCACGTGCTGGTGGACAACAACCGCAACTACCACAAGGGCTTTGCCTATAGCAAAGTCGCGGCCTTTCTGGGGCGCGGGTTGCTCACCAGCGAAGGCGAGTTCTGGCGACACCAGCGCCGTTTGGCTCAGCCCGCTTTCCACCACCAGCGCATCGAGCACTTTGCCAGCACGATGGTCGAAAGTACGGCGTCGATGCTGGCGGGCTGGGAGACGCTGCCCGCCCACGCCCCCTTCGACGTCTCCGAAGCGATGGCGCGGCTGACGCTGGATATTGTTACGCGCACGCTCTTTTCCACCGCCGTCTCGCCAAAAGAGATGGATGCCGTCTACACAATTTTGCCCTGGCTGCTGAGCGAGACGGACCGCCGGGCCGATTCGCTAATGGGGCTGCGCGAGCGGCTGCCGCTGCCCGTCAATCGCCGCTACTGGCGCGAGATCGAGCGGCTCAACCAGATTATCTTCCGCATCATCGATGAGCGACGCGAGAGGGAGCCCGCCAGCGGGGTGCAAGCTAACGGGGCGCAAGCTCAGGACGAGCACAACGATCTGCTCGGCCTGCTGATGCTGGCCGAGGACGAGGAAACGGGCGAGCGCATGAGCAACGAGCATCTGCGCGACGAACTGATGACCATCGTGCTGGCGGGCCACGAAACCACGGCCAACCTGCTGACGTGGACCCACCGCCTGCTCTCCGAGCATCCCACCGCGCGTGAGCGGCTCCAGGCCGAAGTCGATGAGGTGCTGGGCGGCCGCGCGCCCACGCTGGCCGATCTGCCCAAGCTGGCCTACACGCGCCGCGTGCTGGACGAAGCGCTGCGGCTCTACCCGCCAGCTTGGGCCATTTCGCGCAAGGCAATGGGCGACGATGAAATTGGCGGCTATGCCGTGCCCGCCGGGGCGGAAATTTTCCTCAGCCAGTGGGTGACGCACCGCCACCCAGATTTCTGGGAGAATCCCCTGGGCTTTGACCCGGATCGCTTTCTGCCCGAACGCAGCGCCGACAGGCCGCGCTTCGCCTATTGGCCCTTTGGCGGCGGGCCGCGCCAGTGTATCGGCAACACCTTTGCGCTGATGGAGGGCACGATTATCCTGGCGATGATCACCCAGCGCTACGCCCTCGACCTCGTGCCCAGCCACACCATCCAGGTCGAGCCGAGCATTACCCTGCGCCCGGCCAACGGCGTGCTGGTGACGCGGCGGCGGCGCTGACCTGCTCATTCCTGCGCTCCACGTCGCAACGAGCGCAGTCGTAGGGGCACGCCGTGGCGTGCCCCTACGACTGCGTGAATTTTTCTCAATCAACTCTGTCAATTAGCGCCAGCCCGTCTCGCCAAATGGCGTGGCGCAGGCGACGTGCGCCAGCCCCTCGGGGCGGGATCGCCGGGCAGCTCGAGAAAGTAGCAGGTTGGGGCGAAAGAAGGAGCCGCTCAGCGCCTGCATCGAGGCCGTGATGCCGTCCGGAAACGAGTCGGACGAGTGAAGGACGGGAACAATGTAGACGGGAACAATGTAGACGGGAACAATGTAGCGGGATTATACTTGATTTGCCACGTTTCATAAACAGCGCCCGCCGGATTGAATCCGGCGGGCGCTTTGTAGGACAAGTGCTGCAGGTCACCCGTGCTCCGCTAGGTGACAATCATCGCGTTACCCTGCAACGTGGAGAATTCACAGCGTAGTTGGGCAGCTCATCTCCGTCACCTTGCAAAGCAAGGGTGACCCACGTGACACCCCAAGCGACCTCTAAATTTAATCCAACGATTGCTTGAAGTAAATTGGGTGGCGTATATTTCCTACTCCCCCATTGCGTAGACCACCTGCACCACCACCGACACGTCCACCCGATCAGCGGAGTTCAGCCCCGGCCCGCCGATGCCAAAGGACGACTGGCGCGTGGCCGCCTCGATCGCGGCACAGCCGCCGGTAGAGGAGGCACCAAAGACGTCGATAGCCCCCGATGGCCCCTCGCTGAGCGAGACGATTTCGCCCAGCTCGACGCCCGCTTCGGCGGCCATGCGTTCGGCGCGTGACCGCGCATCCTCCAGCGCCATCTGGATCGCTTCCGTCTCGGTAGCGGCGCAGTCGTCGATCAGGAAGATGGCCGCGCCGGCGCCGACCTGCGGGCCGCGGCTGCTCTCCATCTCGCTCTGGTAGTCGCCCAGAAACTCGTTCAGGTTGCCCGGCTCGCCGTAGGTAAAGCTGACCTCGCCCGCGGGGTAGCTGCCGTAGTTGCTGCGCGCAAAGCTGTCGGTGAAGACGGTTTCCTCGTCCACACCGGCTTCCACCAGCAGATCGACCATCGTCTGCATGTCGCGTTCGTCCATGGGCTCAAACTCCGGGCCGCTTGGCCCGTAGCTCGATTCGCCGCCGGTCGTCAGCCGCACAAAGACTTCGTCGGCGGGGGCGCTGGCGCTGCCGTAGCCGCTGACCGTAATTGTCGACTCGTTGGGCACGGTCTGCTGGGCAAGCGCTGCGCCGCCGCTTGCCGCCAGCGTGCTCGAATCGCTAAAGCCAAAGGTCGCTGCCGCCGCCACCGTCGCCACCGCGACGGTCGCCACCACTCCTGTTCGCCACACGTTCTTCATCGGGTACTGCATGGTGTCCTCCTGGGAACAAATGGGTAAGTGCTCACAACCAACTTGTGAGCCACCGATAAAACGTTTGGGCCGGGCGGATGGTTCCTCAATTGGGCGCGAGCACAAAAATTTGCGTGGCGGAATAGGCTTCAAAGGGGCGCAGGGCAAAATCACCATATTTGTGCTCAATGGTGAACCCGTTATAGCCAAACAGCGCATCTAACTCCTGTGGAAAATACATGCGCACGTTGAGGTCGCCCGTTAGCTCCTCATCCTGATTGGGCAACTGGTAGTGAAGCGTGATGTGGCGCATCTGCGTGGCCGCATCGTAACGTGCGCTCTGCGTGACGACCAGTTCGTCGCTACCGTCGGGCGCAGCAATACGGGTAAAAGGATGGCGCTTGTCGGGGTTCTGCCGCAGGATGTCGAGGTTGGGGACAAAGACTTCGACGATGAAGCGTCCGTCCGGCCGCAGGTGTCGATGCACGCTGGTCAAGCACCCTTCAAAATCGGCCAAGGTATAGAGGTGACAGAGCGTGTTGTTGGGCAAAATTACGAGTGAAAACTGGCGACCAAGCTCAAAGTTGCGCATGTCGCCCTCCACCCACGTCACGTCGACCTCGGCGGCTGCTGCCTTGCGCCGTGCTTCGGCCAGCATGGGCGGTGCGATTTCGAGGCCGGTTACGGGAAAGCCGCGCTGGGCCAGCGGAATGCTGACGCGCCCCGTGCCGCTGGCAAGTTCGAGGATCGGCCCGCCGTAGCGCGCCGCCAAATCCAGCCAGATTTGCCGCGAGTCCGTGCTGCCGATCAGCAGGCGGTCATAGAGCGCGCCGTCGCGGTAGAGAGGGTCGGTCATTTTGTCCTCCGATGAACTTGATTATTGCGTAAGTTCAACCACGCTGGCGAGGCCGTTGAGCGTGACAACGAGCTGATTGAGAATGTCGCGTCCAATGATAATTTCATCGGGCTGGTTTCCAGCAGCCACCAAACGGTCACGAAATTCAAAGGGGCCGACGTGCATGGAAATGGAGTAAAGGTCAATGATCGAACGCATTCCAGTTACGGTTCGCATCCAGGCTGTTCGCTCCCGGCGCGCTTGAATTTCCCGCAAATAGCGCAAAGGGATAATTGAGCCGTCGGCACCGGAGTCGACCAGTGCGGTCAGCACAAGCGTGGGAAGAGCCAGCGAGCGGCCTATCTTGATTGGCACAACCGGCATGGAGGGAGAAAAGGCAAGATCGTAGTCGTAGGTGTAGATCATGCGGGTTCGTCCCACTCAATGCGCGGTGAGCGAAACGCCAGCGTGGGAATTGCCTCTTCCTCGACGAGGCTAATCCAGACAAAATCATCGGGGTATTGGGCGTCAATCCGTTTGTACAGGGCTTCGTGGTGGGGATCGTGGTCGATTAATTTGCCTCGGTAGATGGCCACGTATTGGCCTAGATATTTCTCTTTCAGCATCGGATGAAGCGCAATGTAGGCCTGCATCTCCGGTGTGGCAGCGTTCCCAAACTCGCCAGGTTCGGCCAGCTCATCAATCGTGCCCTGTTCTTGCTGCCAGGCCTGATTCAGCAGCGATTCAAGCAGGGCATCGATGTTCTGCTGGCGCTGTTGTGCCAAGCGCTGAAGCTTTTCAGCTACGTCCCCTGAAACAGTGATGGGTGTTGCCATAGCGATGATCCTTTTGCCGCCAATAACTTTACTTCGATTTGTGCTCAATTATATCACAATTTGCATGGGCAATCAGCGATTGGAGATCAGGGCGTGCTTACTCCTCAGTTGGATACACCACGCGAAAGCGTTCGCAGACGAGCGGCATCGTTTCGCCAAACTCGCGGTTAATGTCAGCAAGCGAGCGGGTAAAGAAGCGCTCGTGACCCCGTCGCCAATCCTCAAGCGTGCGATCACCTTCCCCCTCGTCGTAGGCGAATTGTGCGTCGACTTCGTTGAAGGGGCGAATGGTGACTTCGGTGATTTTAATGATGCAGAGCGGTCGCTTCGCACCGTCCAGAACAATGCTTAAGTCGCCAACCTGCGGCAGCGGTTCATTTTCAAATTCGTATTCCCAGAGCGCACCGCAGGTTGCCCTCTTCACGCCGCTGGCAACGAGTGCGCCGAGATCGTCGGCCATTTGCGGGCTATCGCCAAAGCCCCAGGCTTCTGGCGGCGGCTGGGGGTTGTGTCGCATTGGGTCGCGTGGGTCGTCGAACGTATTCAGATAGGCTTGCCAGAAGGATTGAGCATCGGTCATAATAGCTCCATGAATGCTTCGCAATTGCTTCGATTCCCCGCCGCATCGAGTTCAAACGATAGAATTCGCGGGCGCGTTGTTTATCTCTTTGCTGCCGCGCTCGCGCTCAACCTTGGCTATCCCATTTCGCTGATCAACGATCTGTGGGCCACGGTTTATTTGGCTGCTTACGTGGTGCTCCTCGGCGCGGGCGTCTACGTGGCGAGCGTGAATCGCGCCCGCTTTCTGCTCTCGATCACGGTGATGCTGGCGACGCTGGCGGTCGGCATTCCCTGGGTGCGCGGCGTGGACTGGCCCTGGCTGGACGGGGCGACCTACGCCATGCTCACCCTCTTCGACATTATCCTCATTCTGATCCTGCTCGAATTTATCTTCGCCTGCGACTCCGTCACCCGCGGCGCGCTGTATGCCGGCATCACCATCTACATTCTCATCGGCAATGCCTTTATTTCCGGGCTGATGCTGCTGGAGGTGCTGCACCCCGGCTCGTTTCTCGACCCGGCCCAGCCCGACGGCACGGCCTTCACCTGGCAGCAGATGAGCTACTACAGCTTCGTCACCCTCGCCACCCTCGGCTACGGCGACATTCGCCCCGTGACGCCGTGGGCACGCGTGCTGGCGGCGACGGAGGCAAACATCGGCACGCTTTACGTCGCCGTGCTGATCGGGCGGCTGGTGGGGCTGCACAATCAGCGCGGAGAGTAGCTCACGTATGCTTTGCTGCGTGACATGCTGGACGTGTCCCACGATGTACCTAATTCTGCACAACGTCGGATACCGCCCTCTCTGTCACCTTGTGGAGCAAAGGTGACCTACCGCTTCCCCACCAAATCCTGATACTCTTCGTGTCGCTGAATATATGCCGCCACAAAGGGACACGCCGGCACAACGCGCAGCCCTTGCTCGCGGGCGTAGTCCAGCGCGCCGCGCACGAGCTTGGAGCCAATGCCCCGGCCCTCGAACTCAGGCGGGACTTCGGTGTGTGGGAAGACGATTTCGGGCGTGCCGTCTGCGGCTTCGCGCAGGCGATAGTCGGCCAGCGCGACTTTGCCGTCCAGCGCGATTTCGAAGCGGCGCTGTTCCTCGTTGCGCTCGACGGTTAAGCTTTCTACATTGACGTTCATTTCGGATTCCTTTCAGCGTTTCACAGGTTCACAGCCCGCTTTTCAAAAAGCGGGGCTGCTTGCATGGTAACCGATTGGGTTATCGCGCGCGGTGCTGTGCTTTCCGAATGAAAGCGTAGTGGGCGGGCGCGCCCGCCCACTACGCCTCCACAAACTTTAGGCAGACCGGCATCGGCACGCTGATTTCCTCCCCCGTTGCCGACAGCGTCCCCGTCTCTTTGTCCACCCGGTAGACGACCACGTTATCCGTATCCTGATTGGCCGCCAGCAGAAAGTCCCCGCTCGGCGACAGCGCAAAATTACGCGGCGTGCGACCGCGCGTGGACTCGTGACCGCGCGCCTCTAGCTCGCCCGTTTCTTCATCGATGGCGAAAATGGCGATGCTGTCGTGGCCGCGGTTGGAGCCGTAGAGGAAGCGGCCGTCCGGCGAGACGTGGACGTCGGCAGTGGTGCCGCCCTCAAAATCGTCCGGCAGCGTGGAGACGGTCTGGCGTGCGGTGAGCTTGCCCTGGGACGCGTCGTAGTCAAAAACGGTGACGGTGGAATCGAGTTCGTTGATCACGTAGGCGACGCGACCGTTGGGGTGAAAGGCAAAGTGGCGCGGCCCCGCACCGGGATGCAGCGCGACTTCATCGTGCAGCGAGAGTTTGCCCATCGACCAATCGACTTTGTAGACCATGATTTGGTCGATGCCCAAATCGCAGATGAAGGCGAAGCGCTCGTCGTCGCTGAGGGTGACGGAGTGGGCGTGGGCGCTCTGCTGCCGCTTCTCATTGGGGCCGCTGCCCTCGTGCTGCACAAAGTCCGACTGACTCTCAAAGCGGCCGTCCTCTGCAATTTTGACGACGTTGACGTTGCCGCTGCTGTAGTTGGCGCTGATGAGGCAGCGCCGCCCGCTGTCCACGGCGAGGTGGCAGGGGTGGCCGCCGCGCGTGGGCTGGCTGTTGAGGAGGGAGAGCTCGCGGGTCTGCGGGTCGATGGCAAAGGCGGCGACGCCGCCGCTGGGCACGTCTGGGTTGTCCAGGTCGCTGCCGACGAGCGCGTTTTCGCTGACGGCGTAGAGGCGCTCGTTGTTCTGGTCGATGGCAAGGAAGGAAGGATTTTCGATGCCGGTGGCTTTGCTGTGCGGCGAGAGCGCGCCGCTTTCGGGGTCGAAGGTATAGACGTAGATGCCTTCGCTGGTCGTCTTGGTGTAGGTGCCGATGTAGAGGAGGGTGGGCATGGGTAGTTCCTGTCTTAATTTAGGGTGGGTGAGAGTTATCGTTTGTTCGGCTGCTGTCGAGAGCGGCACCGAAGGGAGAAATCTGTATCTCGGCGGGGCGGTACGGGCACGCCATGGCGTGCCCGTACCGCGTGACAGTTGAGCTGCGATCCAAATGACAGCAGAATTTAATTCAGCGGTGAACTGAGCAGCGCCTCGCCACGCAGCCCCGCCATCAAGTTGTCGACGGTGCGCTGAGCCATGCCGCGGCGCGTCTGCACGGTGGCGCTGCCGAGGTGCGGCGCGATCACGACATTGTCGAGCGCCAGCAGCGGGTGATCCCTCGGCAGCGGCTCCGGCTCCGTCACGTCCAGCGCGGCGGCCCAGATCGCGCCGTCGCGCAGCGCCTCCACCAGCGCTTCGTGATCGACCACGCCGCCGCGGGCGAGGTTGACGAGCACGGCGGTCGGCTTCATCAGCGCCAGTTCATCGCGGCCAATCAGGTTGCGCGTCTCGGGCGTCATCGGCACGTTAAGCGTGACGAAGTCGGATTCGCGCAGCAAATCTTCGAGCGAGCGGTAATGTGCGCCCGTCTCGGCTTCGGCCAGGCCGTTGCGGCGTCGATTGTGATAGAGCACCGTCATATCAAAGCCAGCGGCCCGGCGGGCGACCTGCGTGCCAATGTTGCCCATGCCCACGATGCCAAGCGTCGCACCGTGGACTTCTTGGCCGTGCAGGATGTTGGGATCGTAGTGATCAAATTCGGGGCTGCGCGCGTGGCGATCGCCGCGGATGACGTTGCGGGCGGCGGCCATTAGCAGCGCGAAGGTCATGTCCGCCGTCGCGTGGTCGACAAAGCCGGGCGTGTTGCCGACTTGAATACTGCGTTCCCGCGCCGCGTCGAGATCGATGTGGTCGACGCCGACGCCAAAGTTGCTGATCACGCGCAGGTTGGGCAGCTTGTCCATCGCCTCGCCGTCGAGGTGGGGGTGGCCGTAGACGAGGAAGCCGGTGGCCTGCTCGTTGCGCTCGCCGTCCCAGATCGAGAGATCAACCCGGTCGCCCAGGAATTCCTTTAGATTGGGCGAGAGTTCGCCGTTGGTTAGTACGGAGTCCATCGCTTCTCCTATGTTTGTTGGGACTCACGTTATCGGGTACTTGAGGCAGTTTTGCGTGGTGCGTAGTGCGTGTACCGGTACACGCACTACGCACCACGCAAAAACTTGTTGGTACACTTTGTCGCAAAGACCCATTTCTATTTGTCAGCTTCTTGTTGCACTTCTATCATACCCGCGTCAGGCACTTTCGCCAACGTTCGATATAATCGGGGCAACGCCGCACCCGAAGCGCTGCAACTGCGAGCCGCGTGCTGCGTAGAGATTAGCGGCGTCCAGTTCTAAACACTTCACAGGCACGAGGGGCCACTATGACGCGAACACGCGTAATTTTTCTGGCGATTATTGGATTGGCCGTGGCGATTGTGATCGCGGCCCAGTTTGTCAACTTTAATTTCAACTTTAACACGCAGCCGGTGACGGGGCTGAGCGGCTCGGAGAAAATCCCCTTCTTCGAGGACGAGCGCGTGCAGGCCGCCTTTCGCCGCAACGGCTTCGACGTGACGGTGCAGCGCGCTGGCTCGCGCGAAATTGCCACCAGCTACGATTTGGGCGAGTACGACTTCGCTTGGCCCGCAGGCGTGCCCGCGGCGGAGCAGATCGAAAACGACTTCGACACTACCCTCCGCGTCACGCCCTTCTTCTCGCCCATGGCCATCGCCACCTGGCGACCCGTGGCCGACGTGCTCGTCGACGCCGGGATTGCGACCAATGAGGGTGACTTCTATTACCTGCTGAACATGGATGCACTGCTCGACTCGGTTGGGGCGGAGCAGAGCTGGGAAGAGCTGGCCCAGCGTGATTTTGCCCTCGGCGGTACGGACGTGCTGGTCAAATCCACCGACGTGCGCACCTCCAACTCAGCGGCAATGTACCTATCGCTGGCGAGCTATGTCGCCAACGGTGACGACATCGTTCAAAACACCAGCCAAGCGGACGCCATCCTGGAGCAAATGGGCGACCTGTTTCTGCGCCAGGGCTTTCAGGCCAGCAGCTCGCTGGAGCCCTTTCAGGATTATCTCGTCAAGGGCATGGGCCAATCGCCCATGGTGATGATCTACGAGGCGCAGTTCATCGCCGCCGCTGCGCAGGAGAACAGCCCCATCCGCGATGAAATGGTGCTGATGTACCCCGTGCCGACGGTCTTTTCCAACCACGTCTACCTCGGCCTCTCCGAAGCGGGCGCACAGTTGGGCGAGCTGCTCAACACGGATGACGAACTCAAACGGCTTGCCATCGAATACGGCTTCCGCAACGACAACCTGGACTACTTCCAGCAGTACACCGAACGCAACGATGTCAACTTGCCGAGCGGCTTTGGTGAAGTCGTCGAGCCGCCGAGCTATGAAGTGCTGGAGTACATGATTCAGCGAATTGAGGATCGCTATCGGCAGTAGGGGCCCCTCCCCAGCCCTCCCCAGCGGGGGAGGGAGCCGATCCTTCATTAACGAAGCGACTGCCTCTTCCCCAAGTTGGGGGAGGCTGGGAGGGGGTTACAGGTAGACTTGACCCAACACAAAATTTACAGGGAACACGCAATGCTCAACAAACGCTTAATCGCACTAGCCCTCTTGCTCACCACCGCCCTTGTTGCCACGGGCTGCGGCCTCTTTGGCGGCGGCGGGAGCCGCTCGACCACGTTGACCGTGCTTGCTGGCTCGGAATTAGAGGACGTCGAGCCGCTGTTTGACCAGATCGAGCGCAACACCGGTGTGACGCTGGAGATGAAGTATATTGGCACGCTCAACGGCGCGGAGCAGCTGTTGGCCGGGGCGGAGTACGATTTGGCGTGGTTCTCCCACGGCTCGTATCTCACGCTGCTGCAGGGGGGGCGCGGCCTGATCGTCGCGCAGGAGAACACCATGCTGTCGCCCGTGGTGATGGGCGTGAAGGAGAGCGTGGCGAGGAACTTTGGCTGGGTGGACAACCCCGACGTCACCTGGGCCGACATTGCCGCGCGCTCGGCGGCGGGCGATCTGCACTTTGCCATGACCAACCCGGCGGCCTCCAACTCCGGCTTCACCTCGCTGGTTGGCGTGGCCTCGGCGCTCAGCGGCAGCGGCGACGCGCTAGAGACCGACGAAATCAACGTGGCGGCCATGCAGGACTTCTTCACAGGGCTGACGCTTACCGCGGGCAGCTCCGGCTGGCTGGCCGAGAGCTACGTCGCCGAGCAGGATGAGGGCAACAGCGACCTCGACGCAATGATCAACTATGAATCGGTGCTGCTTTCGCTCAACGAGGGGCTCAACGACGGCGAGCGGCTGCGCGAGGAGCTGGTGCTGATCTACCCGCAGGAGGGCATCATCACCGCGGACTACCCGCTGATGCTGCTCAACGAAGGGGAGCGCGAGGCCTACGACCGGCTGCTCGAATACATTCGCGGCGAGGATTTCCAGGAAGATTTGATGCGCGAAACGCTGCGTCGACCCGTCGTACCCGGCGTCGCGCTGGATCGGCGCATTCCGGACGTGCTGCTCGTCGAGCTGCCCTTTCCCAACTCGGTCGACGTGATCGACAGCCTGCTCTTCTCCTATCTGGACGAGCAGCGCATCCCCGCCCACTCGTTCTTTGTGTTGGACACCAGCGGCTCGATGGCGGGCGACGGCATCCAGCGGCTCAAGGCCACGATGAGCGATCTGACGGGGCTGGACGATTCGCTGACGGGCCGCTTCGCCCGCTTTCGCGGCCGCGAGCAGGTCACGATCCTACCCTTTAATCACGAACTCGTCACCACGCGCGATTTCCTGATTGGCGACACCGACGCCCAGGGCGACGACATGCAGGAGGTGCGCAACTTTGTCAGCAGCCTCAACGCCGACGGCGGCACGGCCATTTATTCGACGCTGGCCGAGGCCTACCAGATGGCCGCGCAGGCGCAGCAGGCCGAGCCGGATCGCTACTACTCGATCGTGCTGATGAGCGACGGCGACAACACCGACGGCATCCGCCTGCGCGGCTTCCGTGATTTTTACGAAGAGCTGCCCGCCGAAGCCCAGGAAATCCGCACCTTCACCGTCCTCTTTGGCAACGCCAACGAAGAGGCCATGGAGGAAGTCAGCGAGCTAACGGGCGGGCGGACGTTCGACGGGCGTACGGAATCGCTGAATGAGATTTTCAAGCAGATTCGGGCGTATCAGTAGGAGGTGAAGTCGGTGCTTCAAGCGCAAGAAGCCGGGCTTTTGCCAAAAGCCCGGCTTCTTTGGTGTTGATGATGTGAGCGGGAGGAGACAGCCACCCCTCTCAGTGTTACCTCTACTGAGCTATCATCGGCAGGAAAATCTTAGAGGCAGAAAGCAGCCGACGCTCGAAGAAAGCGGCACTGCCCTGATATGGATATTCGCTGCTCGCTGCATATTCGCCAACCAAGATGGTGTCGCCATTTATGGCAACCGATGTGCCAAACGCGCGTGCCACGGCTTCATCGGGCGTAATCAAACTTTGTTGCTTTCGCCAACTTGCACCGTCATAGCGAAACAGATAAACATTGCCACGCTCCACAAAATAATCGATAGCATCAGAAAAAGTGAGGAGATGGTTAACCAAAAGCGTTTCACCGTGCAGCGCTATCTGAGTGCCGAAGCTTTGCGTGTAGAAGGTTGGGTCGACTTGCTCATCGTCAGCTACCAGCTTTTGCGACTCTTGCCAATCTGATTCGTTGCGCGTGAAGAGGTAGACAGCGTCGTGGTTTAGCTCTCCCTCAACGTATGCTGCCGGCGCGCCAACTGCGGCGGTAGTGCCATCTAGCGCGAGGCTAGACCCAAAGTATCTATGGCTTTCTGCATCGCTAGCCCGAAGCTGCTGCTGTTCGGACCACGTTTCGCCACGCTCCTCGTAGACGAAGACGGTTCCTTGTTCTTTTCTCTCCCCATCTTCATTGGTGTAAGACGATTCGCCAACCAGTGCTACGTCGCCGTCCAAAGCGACATACCAGCCAAAAGCGCTTGTTACGCGCTCGGGCGGGATTAGCTTCTGCTGCTGCTCCCAGTTTTCTCCATTCTTCTTAAACACATAGGCCTCTCCCAAGTGCCCAAGATATTCTCGATAACTATATTGGGGGGTTCCATAGGCCCCAACAAGAAGCGTATCTTCATCCACTGCGATGGATAGCCCCAGCGATTCCGTCGACAGAGGCTCTACCGTCAACTTTTGTTGCTGTTGCCAGCGGTCGCCGCTGCGCGTGAAGATGTAAACTGCACCGTTGCCAGCATTCTCCTCTGAGGAGAAACCTGGGGCACTCACAAAAATGATGTCATCCTGGACGGCTACAGCATGTCCAAATCCTTCGTCCAGTTGACTTTGACTGGTTTCGTCGGCGACAAGCTTTTGCTGTTCGATCCAGCCGTTGGCGCTGCGCACAAAGATGTAAACAGCATTGGGCTCGCCGCTATCGGCCTCGTAGAGATAGCGGTGTGCACCAACAACTGCTGTGTCACCATCCACCGCAACGTTGGAGCCAAAAAAATCGCCGGCAAAACCGTCGTTCGCTGCAACGGTCTCCTGATGCATAAAGACGCTGGGCGGATTGGCAACGGTTGGAATCATCGGGCCTGCCGGTTCTTGCTCAAGATACGTCTGCTCTTGAGCCGCAGCAGGGCTTTGCGCCGCCGATGCGAGGGCGACCTCGTATCTTTGCACAGACGTGTACAGGCAAAGAATCAAAACGACAATCAGTCCACAATTTCGTACGTTCATGAAAGTACTCCAATCACTGATGGATACGGGTTAGAGAGTTGGGCAGCAACCGGATAAATCCGGAACTCTCTACATTATGATTGGATATTTGATTTGTGACATGATTGCAGCACACAGCTCGGTTGTTAACTAGCGCACACCCACCAGTTAGCACAAGCCATCCGCCGCGCCCGTGACCTTGCCCGTCGCCGGGTCGATGTGCTGAGGACATGGATTGACCTAGCCGGTGCCGGTATACTTGTTTCTGAACAGACCCTGGGTCGAAACGCTGTTTTGCAGAGTCGAAGAACGTAACACCAAGGCCCGCAATGTGGATCAATCAGGCTTTTGCTGTTATCCTGTGGAAAATTGTGCACCAGTGCAGCGCACGCAGAACAGTTCCCAATTGAATTATGAAAATCAAAACCAAGTTAAAATCGTTCGCAATCGGCCTAGCAGCGGCGACCGCAGCCTGTCTCTGCTTTGCGACCGTGGCCTTTGCCCAAACCCCCACGACCGGCACGGTCAACCGGGGCGCGAATCTGCGGGCCGGACCGGGGACGAGCTACGCCGTCGTCGGCGGAGCACCAGCGGGGCAGCAGGTGGAGATTGTGGGCAGCAACGCGAACGAAACGTGGCTGGAGTTGGCGAGCGACCAGTGGATCGCGGCATTTTTGGTAGACGTCGAGACGGGATCGGCAAGCGACCAATCCACGAGCGGTGAAGCGGCTACATCAGCACCGAACACCTCATCGACAACTTCGTCCACCACCAACGCGACCGCCCTGCGCGGGGCCAACCTGCGGGCGGGGCCGGGCACGGGTTACGCCATCGTCGGCGGGGCGCGGGCTGGGCAGGCGCTAACCGTGCAGAGCCGCAATGCGGCGGGTACGTGGCTGCGGCTGCCCAGCGGCGAGTGGATCGCCGCCTTCCTCGTCGAGCCGTCGACGGCGCGGGCGCTGTCGACGCTGCCCACGGCTGCGCCCACGGCTTCATCCGCCGTGGCGGCGAACCCAACCGCTGCGCCCCAAGCCGACGCTTCATCCATTCCAGCGTCCACCGCAGCGCCGGAGCCGACACCCGAACCAACGCCGGAGCCAACGCCGGAGCCCGTGGGCAATCGCTACGTCGCCACGCAGAAGCGGCTGCTGGGGCCGGTAGAAAATGGCGGCTCGCTGGACGGGCCGTCGGTGCACTGCGGCCAGGGCCGGCGTTTGACGGTGAACGTGGTCGATGGCAACGGGGTGCGGATCAACGGCGTGCCGGTGCAGGCGGTCTACGGGGCCAAGGAGGTGATCGTCACCGGGGCGCAGGGCAAGGGCGACGGCGTGGCCGAGTTTGTGCTGGGCGCTGGGCAAGCGATAACCGTGCTGCGCAACGCCGACGGCACGCCCGCCGAGAGCGAGACCATCTACGGCCTCTCCACCGACCCGCGCAACATCCCCTTTGAGACGTTGCTCGACAGCGGCTACTGCCAGGATGAAGAAAGCTGTCGGCGCTATGCAGAGAGCCTGAGCTGCATCGGCCACTACAGCTGGGAAGTCACCTTCGAGCGGCGTTGATTTCTTCGTTGACCTTCATTTGCAAAGGGCTGATTCCGTCGACGGAACCAGCCCTTTTGCTTAACGAGTGACCAGCGGCAAGAAGACAGCTTCCTCTCCAGATGGTGGATTCGACGTGGCGGTTGGGGTCGCCGTCTGCGTTACGCTTCCTACAGGTACGGTGGCCGTGCCCGACACTGACGGCGTGGCTGTCGCTGGCGTGGCCGTCCCTGGCGTGGCTGTCGGTGTTGGTGTGGCTGTCGGTGTTAATGTGGCTGTCGGTGTTGGTGTGGCGGATGGCGTGGCTGTCGGCGTCGGCGTGGGGGCAAGCACCGTGAAGGTTATCGCCACCTCCAGTGCGGGGAGGTAGGCAGTCTCGTTGCCCGGCTGCGATGCGACCACGCGACACTCGCCCGCCGCCACGGTGGTGACGCTCTCGCCCGCTACCGTACAAACGTTGGGCGTTTCGGAGCGAAAGGCCACGGGCAGGCCGGAGCTGGCCGTCGCCGAAAGCGGAAGCGTGACGCCAACCGAGAAACCCGCTGGCGACCCGTCCGGCGCAGGAAATTCGATGCTTTGCGCCAGCCGCTCACGCTGGAAAAAGTAAACCTTCCCCTGTCTTTCGTTGCCGCCGACATCTGCCCAAAAAGCCCTAACAAGCGCCGTCTCACCGTCCAGCGCCACCGATCTACCAAAGTAGTCACCTGCCGCGCTGTCGCTGGCGACGAGCTTCTGCTGCTGGCTCCAGCTCGCCCCCTCGCGCACGAAGACGTATGCCGTCCCCTGGCTAGCGTTGCCGCCGACGTCTGCCTCAGCAGCCCCAACGAGCGCCGTCTCACCGTTTAGCGCCACCGAGCTGCCAAAGTAGTCATTCGCCGCGCCGTCGCTGGCGACGAGCTTCTGCTGCTGGCTCCAGCTTGCCCCCTGGCGCAAGAAGACGTATGCCGCTCCCTGGAAAGCGTTGGAGCTGGTTCCTGCCGCCTCAGTAGCCCCAACGAGCGCCGTCTCGCCACTCAATGCCACCGAGACACCAAAGCGGTCATCCGCCGCGCCGTCGTTGGCGACGAGCTTCTGCTGTTGGCTCCAGCTCGCCCCCTGGCGCACGAAGAGGTATGCCGCCCCCTGGTAGGCGTTGCCGCCGACGTCTGCCTGATAAGCCCCAACGAGCGCCGTCTCGCCGTCCAGCGCCACCGAGTAGCCAAAGTAGTCTTCTGCTGCGCCGTCGCTGGCGATAAGCTTCTGCTGCTCGTTCCAATTGCTCCCCTCGCGCACGAAGACGTACGCTGCCCCCCGGTCTATATCGCCGCCGACATCTGCCCAAAAAGCCCCAACAAGCGCCGTCTCGCCGTCCAGCGCCACCGATCTACCAAAGCCGTCATCCGCCGTGCCGTCGCTGGCGACGAGCTTCTGCTGCTGGCTCCAGCTTGCCCCCTCGCGCACGAAGAGGTACGCCGCTCCCTGTCCAGTGTTGCCGTTGACGCCTGTATTAGAGGCCCCGACGAGCGCCGTCTCGCCGTTTAGCGCCACCGAGCTGCCAAAGAGGTCACCCGCCGCGCCGTCGCTGGCGACGAGCTTCTGCTGCTGCACCCAAATGGGGCCATTGCGTACGAAGACGTATGCCGCCCCCTGGTTATCGTTGCCGCCGACGTCTGCCCCATCAGCCCCAACGAGCGCCGTCTCGCCGTCCAGCGCCACCGAGTAGCCAAAGTAGTCACCCGCCGCGCCGTCGCTGGCGATGCTCTGCGCGCTCTGCGGCCAGGGAATGGGGCCGCGCTCGAAGATGTACATTTTGCCCACGTCGGCAAGCCCATTGACGTCTGCCAAATGAACCCCGACGAGCGCCGTCTCGCCGTCCAGCGCCACCGAGACACCAAAGCGGTCATCTGCCGCGCCGTCGCTGGCGACGAGCTTCTGCTGTTGGCTCCAGCTTGTCCCCTCGCGCAAGAAGACGTACGCCGCTCCCTGGTTAGCGTTGCCGCTGACATCCGCCACATAAGCCCCGACGAGCGCCGTCTCGCCGTCCAGCGCCACCGAGAAACCAAACTGGTCATTTGCCGCACCGTCGCTGGCGACGAGCTTCTGCTGTTGGCTCCAGCTCGCCCCCTCGCGCACGAAGAGGTACGCCGCCCCCTGGTCGTCGTTGCCGTTGACGTCTGCCCCATAAGCCCCAACAAGCGCCGTCTCGCCGCTCAGCGCCACCGAGACACCAAAGTCGTCAAACGTCGCGCCGTCGTTGGCGACGAGCTTCTGCTGTTGGCTCCAGCTTGCCCCCTCGCGCACGAAGACGTATGCCGCCCCCTTGTCGTCGTCGTTGCCGCTGCTGTCTGCGAAGAACGCTCCGACGAGCGCCGTCTCGCCGCTCAGCGCCACCGATCTGCCAAAGAAGTCACTCTCCGCACCGTCGCTGGCGACGAGCTTCTGCTGCTGGCTCCAGCTCGCCCCCTCGCGCACAAAGACGTACGCCGCCCCTTGTGTAATGTTGCCGTTGACGTCTGCCTGATAAGCCCCGACGAGCGCCGTCTCGCCGCTCAGCGCCACCGAGACACCAAACTGGTCATTTGCCGCGCCGTCGCTGGCGACGAGCTTCTGCTGCTGGCTCCAGCTCGCCCCCTCGCGCACGAAGAGGTATGCCGCCCCCTGTCTAGCGTTGCCGCCGACGCCTGCCCTATCAGCCCCGACGAGCGCCGTCTCGCCGTCCAGCGCTACCGAGCTGCCAAAGCGGTCATTCTCCGCACCGTCGCTGGCGACGAGCTTCTGCTGCTGGCTCCAGCTCGCCCCCTCGCGCACGAAGATGTATGCTGCCCCCTGGTCGGCATTGCCGTTGATGTCTGCCTCAGTTGTCCCGACGAGCGCCGTCTCGCCACTCAACGCCACCGAGACGCCAAAGCTGTCACCCGCCGCGCCGTCGCTGGCGTTGGCGACGTCGATTTCACCGTAGGTGCGGCCCTGTGGCGGGGCTGAATTCATGTCTTCGGCAATTTGGGCCAGCATTCCCTGCTCGGCCAGAAAATCACGTGCGGCTTCGCCTTCCAGCTGCACGGGGGCCGCCACCAGCGGCGCTCTTTGAACCGCGCCGAGACAGAAGGCGCAGAGGATGATAACGGACAGACGGCGAAGGAGTTTCATGGGTCACCTCTATGGTTTGTGGCTGCGAGTCATGTTGTAGACAACAGTGGGTCGACGGCAAAGGAGGAATTTTTACGTACAGTATACCCCAAGCCGTCAAGGTAAACCACCAAGTGGGACACAGCAGTCCTGTGAACTGGGACACAGGGACGCCGCTGCTGCCCAGTACAGGCACTGCTGCACGACGCCGCTGCGCTCTACACCACCATCGCCATCCCACCCGCCCCGCCATCCGCCGCGCCGCTGACCCGACCCGTCGCCGGATCAACGTGCAGGGCGTGGACGAGGGCGAAGCCGCCGTGGCTGAAGGGGATGTGGCGAATCGGGTGGCGCTGGCGCACCTCGTCCAGCACCGCCGTGGGAACGCGCAGGTGGCAGCGGATGTCGCTCAGCTGGCAGTCGATGCGCGGGGCGTCCACCGCTTCGGCGATGCTCATGCCAAAGTCGAGCACGTTGAGGATCACCTGCACGTTGGAGGTGATGATGCGCGATGCGCCGGGGGAGCCGAGGTTGAGCAGCGGCTGGTCGCCCTGCCCCTGAGCGGAGTCGCCATTATTTTTTGTGTAGACAATGGTGGGGGCCATGCCGGTGGTGCGCCCCTTGCGCGGCTCAATGGAGTTGGGGTGGCCGGGCAGCGGATAGAAGTTGATCATCGAGTTGTTGTACATAAAGCCCAGCCCCGGCGTGATCACGCCCGATGACATGCCGAGCGAGTGGGTCAGCGCCACGCAGTTGCCCGCGGCATCGACGACGCTGACGTGGGTCGTGTGCGGGCTTTCCGTCGGGTTGGCGACGGCGGGGATGTCTTCGCCGCGCTCGATGCGCTCGCGCCACCAAGCGGCGCGCTCTTTGGAGAGCATCTGCTGGGTGGGCACGTCGACAAAATCGGGATCGGCCATGGTTTCGTTACGGTCGGCAAAGGCGGCCTTCATCGCCAGCCCCAGGCGGTAAATGTACTCCGGCGAATTGTGGCCCAGCGCCGCCAAATCCCACCCTTCCACGATGTTGAGAATGGCAATCAGTGTCGCCCCACCCTGCGGCGGCCCGCTGCTCACCACGCGGTGGCCGCGGTAGGTCCCTTCCACCAGCACTTCCTCACGCAGCGCGTACTGCTCAAAATCCTCGCGCGTCACGTAGCTGCCGTTGGCGGCGAGGTCGCTCGTCATGCGCTCAAATAGCTCACCGTGGTAGAAATCTTCCGGCCCCGCCTGCCCCAGATTGCGCAACGTGGCGGCCAGGTCTGGGTTGCGAAAGCTCTCGCCCATGCTGGGCAGCTCGCCCGCTTCGTCCAGGTAAACGCGCGACGCCTCCGGGTTGCGCCGGATCATCTCGCCCAGCGAAACATCCTCCGGATAGGTGGTGAGGCGGCGCACGCGATTGTGGAAAATATCGGTCACGAGAAAGCCCGCTTCGGCAATTTCGGCGGCTGGCTCCGTGGCGTCGCGCCAGCTCAGCGTACCCCAGCGTTCGAGCATGGTCGACAGCAGCTTGACCGTGCCCGGCGTGCAGATCGACGTGTAGCCCGCCGTGTTGACGTGGCCCTCCAGGAAAAAGCCCCAGCCGTCGGGGTTGGGGCGCAGGAGTGCATCCTGCCACATGTCGGGCGACGTTTTGGCGCCGGCCAGCGCCGGGGCGTCGATGCCGACGCGCGTGCCATCAGCCAAGTGCAGCGTGAGCAGCGCGTAGCCGCCCAGCCCGCACATCTGCGGATCGAGCACGCCCTGCACCAGTGCGCAGACCACCGCCGCGTCGATGGCGTTGCCGCCCTGGGCAAGGATTTTTGCACCGGCTTCCACGGCTTGGGGTTGGGGGGCAACGATGGCATTTTGAGAGATAGAGTTTTGCATGGGGATTCCTTTTGTGAGTGGGTTGGGGTTTGGTGGCTCATCGTACCGCGAAGCGCTGCTTCGCGCAGGTTGAAGCATGTGAGTTTCTGTCCAAGCAGGGTGACGAACCACCCCTCAACGGCTGACGAGCGGCAGATAGAGCGACGGCTGCGGAGCAGTCGCAGCAGCGACTACATTGAATTCCACAGACGCTTCCAGCGCGGCTTCGTAGATTGCGTTGCCTGCTTGGTTTGCCACTACCTGACACCGACCGACTCCAAGGAGCGCAATAGTCCCACTCGATATTGTACAAACGTCTAGTGTCTCCGAGCGAAAAGAGACGAGCAAGCCAGATGAGGCCGTCGCGGCTAACAGCACAGTCGCGCCAACGGGGTAGCCTGCTTCCACGTCGCTTGGCAGCGGGAAGCTGATGCTTTGTGGCACTTGAGCACGCTCAAACAAGACGTTTCCAATCATCGCGGTTTTGCCATCCAGCGCCATAGCGCTGCCGAAGAAATTACCCGTTTGGGCAAGGGTTTGTTGCTCGCTCCAGGTTCCGCCAGCACGCACGAAAACATGCAAAATGCTTTCCGAACTTCCATAGTTTGGAAAGAGACCACCTACTAGGGCGGTTTCTTCATCCAGCGCCACCGAATAGCCGAACTCCGTGTTGTGGCAAACGTCATCGGCAACGCAACGTTCCGGCTCACTGATTTCATTCACATCATCGCGGGGAGTTAGCTTTTGCTGTAGGTTCCAGCTTCCGGCGCTGTGGGTGAAGACGTAAACGGCGCCTCGCTTCTCCTTGCCATAGACTGTTGCTTTGCTGGCTCCGACAAGCACCGTCCCCCCGTCTAGAGCAGTCGTCGTACCAAGCTCGTCGCCCGCCGCTCCATCATCGGCGACCAACGTTTGCTGATTGCCCCAACTGCCGCCTTGGCGCGTGAAGATGTGTACGGCACCCTGGTTTTCATTACCACCGATATCGACCCGATTCGCCCCAATCACGGCCGTTTCACTATCCAACGCCACGGTCACGCCAAAGTTATCGCCCACGGCGCCGTTGCTGTCGATAAGTTGCTGCTGCTGGCTCCAGCTTTCATCGTTGCGCTCGAAAACGTATGCCGCCCCGCGATCGGCAAAGCCATTCACCCTCGCACCGTTGTCGCTGATTAGCGCGGTGTTGCCATCGAGCGCAATGAATTCGCCGAACGGTTGAAACCCACGGGCGGCGTCGGGCGCTTCCAGCACTTGTTGGATCGTCCACCTCTCACCGCTACGTACGTAGACGTATACTTTCCCAACGGCGTAGCTTACTTCATCCAGATTAACGATGTAGGGATTGCTTACTAGCGCCGTATCTTTATCCAGCGCGACAGAATTAGCGAAGGCATGGATAATGTCAAAAGAACCGACTTCTTCTGGATTAATCAGCTTCTGCTGCTGCCGCCATCTGTCACCATCTCGGATGAAGACGTAAACCGCCCCACGGTATTCAAGGCCGTTGATATCGCTGGTTATCTCGTCGGGTATGCCTACCAACAGCGTATCACTACCCAGCGCAACCGATATTTTGAGGCTATTGTCTACTGCCTCATCTTCCACCGTTAAGGTAACTGTCGAACTAAACGTTTGGCTTTGCGACGGAATGGTTCCGACGTCCGCCACGATCTGATTGAACAGCCCGTTTTCCTCAAGGAATATTCGTGCTGCCTCTCCCCGAAGCTGGACTGACGAGGTGGCCTGCACGGATGATTTTCGGTCCATGCCTAAGCAGACGGCAATCGCAAAAGTCGTGTAAATGAGCAGGATGGATAAATAGCGCAGAATTTTCACCGAGGCCTCCAAAAGTGTTTCAATGCCAATGATCGCGTCGTCGAGGGGAAGATCGAGCAGATGATGCCACGTTGCCCAACCGTCTTCTCTATTCATACTATGTCTGAACTCACTGGTTGTGACTGTTCGTTTACGCACCTTGAGAGTGTGAACCAGCGCACAGCGATATGGAACGCGAAGCAGCACTTCGTGTTACACCAGCCGCCCCAGCATCACCCGCGCCAGCGCCGAGGCCCGCGCACGATGGCTGATTAGCCCCTTCTCGTGGGGTGACAATTCGGCCAGGGTAAGGCCGAGGTCGGGCACATAAAAGAGCGGGTCGTAGCCGAAGCCGTGCTGACCGCGCGGCTGATCGAGGATCAGGCCGTCCAGCGTGCCGGCGACGGTGTGCATCGACGCGAGCTGCTGCTCGAAATTCTGCGGCGTCACGTCCGGCGAGGGCGCAGCGTCAACGGGGATGGCGAGGGCGACGGTGCAGTGGAAGCGGGCCGTGCGCGGGGCGTTGGGAATGTCGGCCAGGGCGCGCAGCAGCTTGCGGTTGTTGTCGGCGTAGGTGACGTTTGCGCCGACTTCGTCCATCGCGTAGCGGGCGGAGTAGACGCCGGGCGCACCGCCCAGCACGTCGACGCTGAGGCCGCTGTCGTCCGCCCACGTCCACAGCCCGCTCAGCGTGGCGTACTGGCCTGCTTTGAGGCGGGCATTTTCCTCAAAGGTCGCGCCCGTTTCGTCCACGTCAAAGGCAATGTCTTCCTCCGCCAGAGAGGTGAGATTGAGCGGCAGGTCGGCGAGCAGGGCGCGATATTCGGTTAGCTTATCTTGATTGTGGGTAGCGACGAGCAGTTTTTTCATGCGAGGTAGAGATTGGAGATTACGTTGAAAATTACGTAGGGAATTTGTGGTCGAATCGTGCCGTGGCAAACCGGGCCCCCACGGGCTTTGACCACGTTTTCATGCTATCATATAATTTCGTGGAGCAAAATCACGGCTCGCCAACCATTTGTATAAAATTTGCCAAGAGCATGCTTCCCCATGGCTGAATCCTACCACCCGCTGCGCGTCTTTTGCGGTTCGGCACACCCAGCGCTGGCCGCTGAAATTGCGGACATTCTGGGCGTGGCGCTGGGCAAGACGACCACGAGCCGCCTGCCGGACAGCGAAACCTTTGTCACCATCGACGAGGTGGTGCGCGACCAGGATATTTTCCTGATCCAACCCTGCCCCGCGCCCGTTAACGATCACCTGTTTGAGCTGCTGCTGCTGCTGGATGCGCTGCGGCGGGCCAGCGCCCACAGCGTCAGCGTGGTGATGCCCTATTTTCCGTACGCCCGCCAGGAGCGGATGGCCCGCGGGCGAGAATCGATCAGCGCGCGGGTGGTGGCCGACATGCTGGAGAATCAGGGCGCGAACCGCATCATCTTTGTGGATATCCACGCGCGGGCGATCCAGGGCTTCTTCCGCGTGCCCGTCGATCCGCTGAGCGCGGTGGGGCTGCTGGCGGACTACTTTCGCCAGCCCCAGTTTGAGAATGCGGCCATCGTCAGCCCGGACGTGGGGCGAGCGTCGATGGCGGGCAAGTATGCCGAGCTGCTCAACCTGCCGCTCGTGATCATGCAGAAGCGGCGCATGGGCTTCTCGGCAACCGAGACCACCCACGTGGTCGGCGATATTGAAGGGCGGCAGCCCATCGTCATCGATGACATTATGGCGGGCGGCAGCGTGCTCAAACAGGTGGATGCGCTCTATGATCGGGGGGCAACGGGCAAGGCCTACTTCGCCGTCACCCACCCCGTGCTGCTGCCCACGGCCCTGCAGCGGCTTGCGGAGGACGAGCGCATCGAGAAGCTGGTTGTCACCAACACGCTGCCCGTGCCCGAAGAAAAGCGCGGCGAGAAGATCGAGGTGCTTTCCGTCGCGCCGCTGCTGGCGGATATTATTCGCAGCATCTACAGCGGCGAAAGCATTTCGTCGCGGCTGATTTTGTCGTAGGCTCGCAGTGGCAGCCAGAAAAGAAACCGCGGATAACCGCAGATGTAGGCCCTGCGATTTGTTGAAGATCGGCGTTTATCTGCACCCATCTGCGGTAGAAATCTGCAAGCCCAAAATTGTTGGTATAGGGGTTGCGCTTTGCGTCTCCGCGCCTTTGCGTTAAGCTTGTTCCCAACGAGCGTAGATTATCACGTTGGCAATTCCGATGTAGCCGAAAAAGGAGAATGGTATGTTTAGTCGATTTCAGCGACCCGAGCCCGACGTGATCGAGGTGGTGATCGGCCCGCGCGCGACCTTTAGCGGCCACGTCCGCTGTGAAACAAGCGTGCGCATTGATGGCTCGGTCGAGAGCGGCTACATCGAGACGCCAGCCAACGTGATCCTGACGGAGACGGCGCGCGTGCAGTGCGATATCACGGCCAAAACGGTCAGCATTCGCGGCACCTACAAGGGCATTATCCGCGCCGACCGCGCCGAGCTGCTGGAGGGGAGCCACGTCTACGGCGCGCTGCACGTCAACAGCTTTCACATGGACGAGGGGGTGCTTCTGCAGGCCGAGCTGAACATGCGTGGTGCGCCGCCCCAAGAAATTCTCGTCGCGCCGCAGCCGGATCGGGGCGCATCGATCCCCGTTATCAGCCCCCGCAGCCTGACGGAGGAAGACCAGACGGACGAATTCAACAGCGATGAGTACCAGGGCGGTCATCAGGCTGGCGACTACAACGGACAGGGCGATTACACACAATCCGACGATGCCAGCTATAATCGCGGCTACGGCACGGGCATTGCGCCAGCTGGTTAACCGCCGCACCCAACGCGTTTACAAAGTTACCCAGAGTGACACAGAGGCAAAGTTACTGGTCTCTGTGTCACTCTGCGATTTTTAACCAAAAATTTAGGAGAATAATTGATGAGCGACCGAACCGTTACCCTCAAAGAAAACACCTTCCACCTGCTGGGCACGCCCCGTGCCGTGGGCGACCGCGCCCCCGAAGTCACCCTTGCCGATAGCTTTGTGACGACCACGACGCTGCTGGGCGGCACGCGGGGCAAGACGCGCCTGGTCAGCGTCGTGCCGAGCATCGACACCGGTATCTGCGATGCGCAGACCAAGCGCATGAACGAGGAATCCGGCAAGCTGGGCGACAACGTCGTGGTGCTGACCGTGAGCGCGGATTTGCCGATGGCGCAGGCGCGCTGGTGCGGCGCGGCGGGCGTCGACAATGTGAAGATGCTCTCCGATCATCTCGACATGGCCTTTGGCGAAGCCTACGGCACGCACACCCAAGAGCTGCGCGTCGATCAACGCGCCGTCTTCATCATCGATGCCGACGACGTGATCCGCTACGTTGAGTATGTGCCGGAGATTGCGCAGCACCCGGACTACAATGCGGC
This sequence comes from Caldilineaceae bacterium, assembly GCA_965213535.1. Lineage (GTDB taxonomy): Bacteria > Chloroflexota > Anaerolineae > Caldilineales > Caldilineaceae > JBCCFC01. Next base: position 531,691 of record OZ243888.1, on the reverse strand, counting down.
ACTGGCGGCGCTGAAGGAGATTGCGTAGTGCATCGTGCGTGAACTAATGGAGTTACCGGGTTTCTATTCTCAACGTTGCCTGGTTGACGACCAGTTCACGCATCGCGCATCACGCACCACGTATGATTTGGCTCTTCCCTCCCCTTGCCGCCCTCCTCGGCTACCTTCTCGGCGCAATCCCCATCGGCGTTGTTGTCTGTCGCCTTTACGGTGTGAACATTCGCAGCGTGGGCAGCGGGCGCACGGGCACGACGAACGCCTGGCGCGCGGCGGGACTCAAGGCGGCGATCCCCACCCTGCTGGGTGATTCGCTCAAGGGCGTGGCCGCGATTGCCCTCGTGCGCTGGCTCTTCTTTGTGATTTTGCCGGAGCCGACGGCCATGTCCGTGGCCGAGGCCGTGCAGCGGCAGACGGTGCTCAACCTGGCGGCGGCGCTGGCTGGCGGCCTGGCCGTGATCGGCCACAACTGGTCGATTTTCCTCGGCTTTCGCGGCGGCGCGGGCGGCATCACCGCCGCGGCAACGGCCATGGCGCTTTCGCCGCTGGCGGGCGGTATCGTCTGGCTGGTGGGCGCCTTCCTGCTCTGGTGGACGCGCATGGCTTCGGTCGCCACCTTTGCGGTGGGGATCACCGCTTTTGCCAGCTTCCTCATTCTCGCCGTCAACCAGGAAGCGCCGTGGCCCTTTGTTCTTTATGGGACGCTTGCCCTCCTCTCGGTCTTCTCGGCCCTCCGCAGCAATCGCGAGCGCTTGCGCAATGGCGAAGAGCGCATCATTACGATCTGGTAGTGCTCTGCGGTAGAATCTGCTTCGCTGAAACCTTAGTTGTTCAATCGCGGTCAAATTCAAATTTACTTACGAAATCACAAACAGGAGACTGTGCGATGAAGAACTTTCCCCAGGCGCTGCTGGCTGAATTTATCGGCACCTTTGCCCTCATCTTTCTCGGTGCGGGCGCGGGCGTGCTGGCGGGCCTTGGCGCTGGCTCGCTGGTGACGGTCGCGCTGGCCCACGGCTTGACGATTATGTTTTTCGCCTACTCGTATGGCCACATCAGCGGCGTGCACATCAACCCCGCCGTCTCGATTGGCCTGGCTGCGGCGGGTGAGTTTCCGGCGTGGAAGGTTGTGCCCTACATTTTGGTGCAGCTAGTCGGCGCGGTCATCGCGGGCCTCGCCCTGCGCGGCGTCTTTGGCGGGGCAGAGACCGGTCTCGGCGCGACCGTGATTGACTACGAGTTGACCAACCTCGGCGGCGCGTTCTTGCTGGAGTTCGTCGGCACCTTTTTTCTCGTCAACACCGTGCTCAACGCCGCGATCTCCGGTCGCGCTGGCTTGGCAGCCCCCTTCGCCATTGGCATGACGGTCGCGGCCTGCATCATGTTCTTTGGCCCGCTCACCGGCGCCAGCCTCAACCCCGCGCGCACGATTGGCCCCGCCGTTGCTGCGCTCGAATTTAGCGACATCTGGCTCTACCTGCTGGCAACGCCGCTGGGAGCCATCTTTGCTGCCGTTCTGTGGCGCGGTGGGCTCAAGGCCGCAGCGGCCCCCAGCCAAGAAGATGTGCCGCGCGAGCTCTTTCAGCAGTAGCAGGAATTTCAAATTCAGCTAGCGGATACAGTAGATTAGACAGGTAAAAAGGGGTTTCAAGGAAGCAGCAAAAGACTCCGCTCTTATCCGCCCGATCCGCAAAATTTGCTAGAGACTCTTTGAAATTTGGCCCTGCGGCAATCGCGCGGGCCTTGACAAGCAAAGACAAAATTTGGGCGCAGCTAGCTGCGCCCTTAAACTTTGGGGCTCGGAACACGCATTCTTCCCGCCATTCGTTTAGCCTTTGGCCTTGTCCAATAACGAGATAGGAATCTAACCAGAATGATCACCGTTCTCCTCATCGACGACCACCCGCCCATTCGCGTGGGGATGCGCGTCCTGCTTGATCACCACGACGACATCGAGGTGGTGGGCGAGGCCACAGATGGCGCGTCGGCGCTGGCGCTGCACGATGCGCTGCACCCCGACGTAATGGTGCTGGACTGCCAGCTCCCTGATCAAGATGGGCCGAGCGTGGCCGAAACGCTGCGGGCGCGCGGAAGCGACTCACGGGTGCTGGCGTTGAGCGCGTACAGCGATGAGCGGTACGTCCGCGGCATGTTGGCGGCGGGCGCAATCGGCTACATGCTCAAGAGCGAGGCCGCGGAGACGATTGTCGCCGCCGTGCGCGCGACCGCCGAAGGGCGCGCCTTCTTCAGCGCCTCGATTGCCGCCCAGCTCGCATCGCTGGCGCGCTCGGACGACGGCGGGTCGACGCTGCCGGATGACGTGCAGCAGCCGACGGCGCGGGAGATGGAGGTGTTGCAGCAGCTGGCAACGGGCCGCACCAACCTGCAAATCGCGCGCGAGCTGGGCATTGCCGAGCGCACGGTGCGCTTCCACGTGGAGAATCTGTTTGGGCGGCTCAACGTGGATAATCGGGTGGAGGCGGTGGTCAAGGCGATGAAGCTGGGGTGGTTGGCGGTGGAGTAAGCGCTCAAAGAGGGGTGACCATCAAGGCCCGCTGCCGTGCGGTCTTCCCCCAATTGTTTGGGCCGTGATTGTCACGTTTCTGCTCGAATTCGTTATGAACCAATCTCACACCCTCCCCCACATTCTCCTCGTCGACGACGAGGCCGCCATCACCGACAACCTCGCGCCCTTTCTGGAGCGATCCGGCTACCGCGTCAGCGCTGCGCGCGACGGCGTGGCCGCGCTCGAACAAATCGCCGCCGACCCGCCCGATCTCGTCGTGCTCGATGTGCTGATGCCGCGGCTGGACGGGCGCTCGCTGCTGCGGCGATTGCGCCAGGAGCAGCGCGATATTCCGGTGATTTTGCTGACGCAGGTCGGCGAATCGGTGGAGCGGGCGATGGCGCTGGAGGAGGGCGCGGACGACTACCTCAACAAGCCCTTCGACCCGCACGAGCTCGTGGCGCGGATGCGGGCCGTGCTGCGGCGCGTCCAGCCGAGCGGCCAGCCGCTCGCCACGGCGCAGCGGCTGCAAAGCGGGCCGCTCACGCTGGATCGCACGGCCCAGCGCGCTTGGCTAACCAATCAATCTGGCAGCGACGAAGAGCTGTCGCTGACGCCCAAAGCGACGGCGCTGCTGGCCTACGTTATGACCCACCCCAACGAGTTGATGACGCGTGAACGGCTGCTCGACGCCGTCTGGGGCTGGGATTACCCGACGGGCACGCGCACCGTCGATACGCGCATTGCCGAGCTGCGGCGCGCGCTGGACGATGATGCGAGCCACCCGCGCTACATCGAGACCGTGCCGGGCCAGGGCTATCGCTTTATCGCCGAGGTGACGGCGTCGGGCGGTGGGTGGTGAAGCGCTGGATTCTCCGCCTGCTGGTCGTCGCTGCGCCCGTGTTGCTGAGCGTGATCGCGCTGATCGCGCTGCGCTACGGGCCATTGGACAACGAGCAATTTTCGCTGCGCGCCAGCGCGTTGCTCAGCGACTGGCTGCTGCTGCTCGGCGTCGTGATTTCGCTGGGGCTGGGGGCCGGCCTGTTGCTTTGGCGCTGGCGCGACCGCGTGGCCGCGCAACGGCTGTCCGCGCAGCGCAAGCAGAGCGCTACGGAACGCCGGCGTTTTTTACAGCGGCTCGATCACGAGCTCAAAAATCCCCTCACGGCCATGCGCGCCGGGCTGGCCAACCTCTCTTCCTCTGCTCTCGATAGCGGGCAGACGACCACGCTGCAAAGCATTGAAGCGCAAGCAATTCGGCTCAGCCGCCTCACCGCCGACCTGCGCAAGATCGCCGACCTGGAGACGCGGCCGCTGGAGTGTCGCCCCGTCGATTTGGCTGCGCTGCTCGACGAAGCGGTGGAGCTGGTGCGCGAACAGCCGGGCGCTACCGAGCGCCGCGTCACCTTGAGCACGCCCCAGGCACCCTGGCCGCTGCCCACCGTGGACGCCGATTGGGACCTGATGTTCCTCGCCATCTATAACCTGCTCGACAACGCCGTCAAATTCACCCGCGCGGGCGACGCCGTGGAAATTCGCGCCCGCGAGGAGGGTGACCGCGTCGTCGTCGAAATCGCCGACACCGGGCCGGGCATCGCCGCCGCCGAGCAGCCCCACGTGTGGGCCGAACTTTATCGGGCCGAACAGATGCGCGGCATCGCCGGCAGCGGCCTCGGCTTGGCGCTCGTGCGCGCGATTGTTAAACGGCACGGCGGGGAGGTCGCGCTGGCAAGTCGCGAGGGCCAGGGCACATCCATCACGGTCCACTTGCCTATCGCGCCTGTTACCAATCGGTGACAACTTGTTACGAAACCGTTTCTCCTCTGCCACATTGTCCTTGCATCCGTTTGATAAACTGGTATGGTCTGACACGAGTTGGACGATAATCAAAGCACCCCATCACAGAAACGCGTAAGAATCGTGTTAGAAACGTATAAGAATTCATGGCTTTTGCGGTTAACTAACGTCATGAGTAGCGAAGCAATTTCAAAGAAAGGAAACTATGCAGTTTAAGAAAAATCTCAGGAAAGTTTTGTTTACCTTGCTGCTGGCGCTGAGCGCAGGCAGCCTAGCCGTGCCGCTCTCGACGGCGCAAGCCCAAAGCGCAACACAGGAAACAACAACCTATACCGTGCAGCGCGGCGACACGCTGAGCCGAATCGCCCGGCGTTTTGATACAACCGTTGCTGTCATCCGAGATACCAACGGCATCACCAACGCCGACCGCATCTATGTCGGCCAGGAGTTGCTGGTTCCGCCCAGGGACTGGCCGGGCCACGCTCCGATTGACCCTGATGCTGTGACGCCTGCGCCGCAGTATGATGGTGCCGAGCGCGTGCAGTTTGCGCCCGGCGAAACGAGGCAAACGCTGCGCAACAGCGTGGTTGAGGGGGAGCTCTACGCCTACGTGCTGCGTGCGCGGGCGGGCCAGGAGATGTCCGTGACGCTCGCTTCGGAAGAGGACAATGCCATCTTTATTGTGCGCACGCCTCTTGGTGAAACCTTGGTCGGCTTCGACGAAAAGGCGACCAGCTTTGCTGGCACGCTGCCCGCTACCGGCGACTACGTTGTTGCCGTTCGCGGCACCGTCGGCAGCATCAGCGCCAGCTACACGCTGGACATCGACATTTTGTCGGCAGACGATGAGCAGGACGCCATGACGGGAACAATCTACACCGTGCAGCGCGGCGACACGCTGAGCCGGATTGCCCAGCGCTTTGGCACAACCGTCGCCGCTATTCGCGACGCCAACGGCATTGCCAACGCCGACCGCATCTTCGTCGGCCAGGTATTGACGATTCCGGCCACGGATTCGTCGGACAAGACGCCGGAACACGGCGAGGTCCTGCCGGAGCTGGTCTCCGTGCCGGACGACGCACAGCGCATCCAGTTTGCCTCGGGCGCGACCCGTCAGGCCGTCGAAGGGCGCGTGGCCGAGGGCGAGCGGGATAGCTACCTTCTGCGCGCACAGGCCTATCAGGAAATTTACGTGACGCTCGTGGCGGACGAGGAGAACGCGACCTATACCATCATCGACCCCAACGGCAACCTGCTGACCAACCGCACGACGTGCTGCGTCACCGTCAGCACGCTGCCCGCCAGCGGCGACTACCTGATCACGGTGCGCAGCACCGAGGGCGAAGCGGACTACACGCTGGATGTGGATGTGCTCCCGGCGGAATCCCGCGCCAATGAACGCATTATCGACGCCACAACCGTGACTGGCGACGCGTCGGCAACGCGCAACCGCACCGTTGCCCAGGGCGTGGAGGATCGCTTCAGCCTGCGCGCCGAAGCAGGCCAGCGAGTCAACGTGACGCTCTCTTCGGAGAATCCCAACGCTGGCTTCACGCTAATCGCCCGCGACGGCAGTACGCTGACCCGACCAAACGAGCGGGTCACGGATTTCAGCGGCACACTCTCCACCAGCGGTGAATACTTTATCACCATCACCAGCAGCGACGGTGCTGCTGCCTATTCGCTGGTGGTGGAAATTCTTTCGACGGACGAAGATGATTCGGACGATTCATCCGTGCGCGACTACGCCGAGCGCATTCAGTTTGCCGCCGGTACAAGCTCGGCCACGCGCTCCAAACCCATCACGGTCGGCGAGGGCGATCCCTACGTGCTGCGCGCGCAGGCAGGCCAGCAGATGTTTGTCGCGATTACGTCCGATGTAAACGCTGGCTTCACCATTACTGCGCCGGACGACAGCACCCTTACCCGACCGGACGCGGCGACCACCGACTGGAGCGGCACGCTGCCCGCCACGGGCGACTACCTAATTCAGGTAGGCGACGCCCAGGACGGCGGCTCCTACACGCTGAACGTGGAAATTCAGTAGAAAATTCAGTAGTGCTGGGTCTGGCACGGAGCGCTTGAACTTAGGCGGAAAAGCGTGGAAAACCACTGTTTTTCACAGCAACAGCTGCTTAAAATTAGACTGAGATTTGTGCGGCGTCCAACAGTTGAGCGGTCCTTGAGCGGACCCTGATGAGCGGACCCTGAGCCTAATCAAGGTTCCGTCGAAGAGCACGCCGAAGCAAAAGGGCGCTGCACAAATTTCACGTTCATGGGTCTCGGTCGCTTTCCCCCGGTGGAACAAATTATGTCCACGCTGCCAGCGGTAGTGCCCCGCCGCTCTATCTATCACTCACACCAAAGGAGATTTGCATGACTAACCTTATTCGACGATTCCGTTGGTTGGTGGGCGCGCTCGTCTTGGGCGTTGCGCTGCTGATCGGCCTGCCGAACACGGCCCAGGCATCCAGCAATGTTTCGGCCACGGCGGCAACAGTTGCCGCACCAACCGAAGCGCCCACGCTGTCGGGCACGTACTACACCGTACGCCACGGCGACAATCTGACCCGCATTGCCCGTCGCTACGGCACAACGGTTCATGCGATTGTGCGAGCCAACCACCTGCGCGATGCGAACCAGATCTACGTCGGCCAGAAGCTGTATATCCCCGGCGGCAGCACCGGCAGCGATTATCAGAGCGACTACCCCGTCGATTACTCGCACTACACCGTGCGCCGCGGCGACACGCTGAGCCAAATTGCCCAGCGCTACAACACGACGGTTTCCGCCGTTCAACGGGCTAACGGTCTCAGCAGCAGCCGCATTCGCGTCGGCCAGCGGTTGAGCATTCCCAGCGGCTATGTGCATCCGCCTTCGGTCTACGGCTTCCGCTACACCGTACGCTCCGGCGACACGCTGAGCGAGATCGCCGACCGCTACGGCGTGCCCGTGCGCACGCTGATTTCGGTCAACGGGCTGGACAGCGCCAATCGCATCTACGTGGGTCAGCGTCTCTACATCCCATAATGCCGCCGCAGTGAATATGCCCAACAAATTTAGCTGAATGATAATGGAAGTCGATGCGAACCTGGAAGAAATCATGAAAAGGCAGTTTAGAAATTTGCTGGGTCTGCTCCTGATCCTTCCGATTCTGACGGCCTGCGGCTCGTTCAACGTCTCCTTTGATAGCGAATCTGGGAGCGAAGCGGAGCCGCAGGCCGCGGCGACAACAGCCGTGACGGCAACAGCCGTGCCAGCGAGGGCAACGGCGACGGCAACGGCAACGACAGCCAATACCATTTCGGAGACCGCGACGTCTGTCCCGCCGACGCCCGAATACGTCGTCGTGGAGCGATTGCGCTTCAGGCCGGGTGCAACCCGGCTCGCGGTGGAAGGAACGACGGGTCAGGGCGTTTCCCCGCGCTACATTCTCGGCGCCCAAACCGGGCAAGCCGCACAGATCAGCCTCACCTCGACCAACGACGCAGCCAACTACGGGATGACTGACCCCAACGGCGAGCCGCTCAAACGGCTGGAAAACGAAGCGCGTTCGATGAAATTCGAGATTCCGACAACCGGCGACTACATCATCAGCATCGGTGCGGCGGACGAAGATGTCGCATACGTGCTGACGGTCGAGATTCCGCCCGTCGCGGGTCAATCCACCGCAGGTCAATCCACCGCAGGTCAACCCACTGCGGGTCAACCCACTGAACCGAGCCCGGAGCGGATTCAGTTCGCAGCGGGGGCCACAGCGGCCACGGTCGAGGGCACGGCGAACCAGGATGGCTCTGCGCGCTACGTGTTTTGGGCACTAGCGGACCAAACAGCAACCATCCGCTTTGTCGCCACGAACAGTGCCGTCAGCTATGCGTTAACCGATCCCAGCGGGCAACCCCTCAAGCGGCTGGAGAGCGAAGCGCAATCGGGAAAATTTGAGCTCGCCACCACCGGCGATTACACGATCAGCATCAGCGCGCCAGCCAGCGGCGCTCAGTATACGCTGATGCTTGAAATCGAATGACGCAACAAAATAAGCAAATCCAGCAGTAGCCAAAGACGCCGGTACATATACCGGCGTCTTTCGATCCCGGCGCATCCGCCAGTGTCTCCGCTGGCTGACCCGCCGTTGAAAACGACGCCGCGCCGTGTCACAATGGCGACATGATGCTTTCGACTCTGCCCTTGCTCTGCACCGTGTTGCCCACGCTGGCTGTGGCGGCTGGCTTCGCCTTCTTTGCGGTGACGCTTTACGCCAATGTTGGCTTGGTCAAAGCCTTAACCGTCACCGCGGTGACGCTGGTGAGCTTTGTGCTCGCCGCGCTGCTCCTCCCCTTGATCATCGGCGTGTGGCTGCCCGACATCTTGCTCGGCCAGCAGCGCGTGCTCGCCGAGCAAACGCTCCCCACCGACCAGACCTACCGCGTGGTTCAGTATTGGAACTACGTTGACTTTTACACCACCGAGCTTCGCGTCCTCAACGCGGATGGCTCGCGGCAGCGCTGCATCATCGACGGCGACGATAACCTGCACTTCGCCGCCGACCTTGCCCTCGGTGATGCACCCGCCGCGGCGAGCCGCCCGGTGACGGTGAGCTATCGGCGCGAAGAAATCGATGTGGTCTCTCTGGGTTTGGGAATTGACCTGCTGGGTCGCGCGCCAGCCGACCGCTGTTTACGCCAGGCGGTTAACTAAATGACAAACTTGGTTCCACCCCAGCGTTGCTTGCGCCCGCTGTTGAATCTCGGCGCTGCCCTCTGCTTGCTGGCCCTAATGTGGCTGATCTTCTTCTACTGGATATTGGCCCTGACGGAAGGCGCGCTCGCCCCGTGGGACCTCGTCCCGCGCGAGGGCGTTGACCAGCGACCGCCCGTCGGCAGCGCGTCGCAGATCGTCAACGATTTCTTCGAGTCCGGGCCGGGCATGTGGCTGCCGTCGGCAGTTTTGCTGGCGGGCAGCGTGCTGGCCTTTACCTGGCGGCTACGGCAGCGTGCGCCGCTGGTCGATACGGCGCTGCGCTTTGCCGCCTCGCTTTTAATCTTTTTTGGCGCGCACTTGCTTCTCCTGCTGTCCACGATTCTGCTCTACGATGGCCTGCTGCGCGAGCACATCCACGAGGGCATCAGCTTCTACCACTCCATCCTCGGCCTCGCCGTGACGGCGCTGCTGCTGATGGCGCTGTTTCGCGTGCAGTGGCTGGGCAAGCCTTATGCGGCGCTTGCCGTCTCTCGGTTGGAGAAACGGTAACGATTCGGGCGCGGCAACGGAAAAGCTGTCAACGGATTTTTAGAGCGGATTGAGCGGATTGAGGGCCGACTAACCGTCATCTTGAATCCGTTCAATCCGCTCCCCCAATCCGCTGACAGCTGGATAGCTATGAGGAAAGAAGCGTGAACCCACATCCGCTACGCCACGCGATTTTGCGAGCCATTGCCCTCTACTTTATCGCTTTGGCCATGCTCGGCGCGATGTTTCTGCTGGCGCGGCCCGCGCCGGATGCGCACGTTGTGCAGCAGGTGGGCGTTGGCCTGCCGCGCGTCAACCAGTGGCCGCGCTTCTGGGTGTCGCACAGCATTTTGTTTACGGGGCGACGGTTGAACTGCACCACGATTGATGCCGACGCACCCGTTTTGAAGGAATGCACGATGCGGCTGGCCGGGGAGCCCCTGGTAATTCGAGCACGCCCACAGCCGCCAAACGATCCCCATCAGTTTGGCGGTACGTGCAAAGTTTTCTATGGGGGCGAAGAGGAAAATTGCTCCGTAACGCACGGCATTTACCGCACGGTTCACATCACCAACAATCTCTTGACGCCACAACAGTTGACCCTGCTTCGACTGCGTCACCCCATCGAGAATTTGCGAGAAAACGTTGTTTTCGGCGGCGTCTTCGTCGCGAGCATTCTGACGACGCTGCTTGCCAGTATGGCCTTTATCGTTTGGCTGTGGCCGCAGGGAAATCGCTGGCTCTTTTTCTTGGCCGTCCCGCTGCCCGCCGCACTCATTTTTGTCGTTACCTTCATCGCGTCGCTCTTTGTCACAGCTCCCTTCTGGGACTAACTTCAACAGGAATCAACCATGTCCGAAAACGCGGAAGCCCTGCAACCCAGCCGCTCCCGGCTCGACCTCGGCCGCGCCAACCGCACGCTGGAGCGGCTCTTCAAGCTGGCGGTGACGGTGCTGACGGCGCTGGTCGTGCTCGCCATTGTCGTAACCGTGGCCCGCTCGGCCGTTTACAAAGTTCACCAGTACGAGCGCGGGCTCCACCTGCGCGGCGGCCGCTTTGTCAACGTGCAGGCCCCCGGCTGGCACGTCCAAATTCCGCTGGTGGACACGGTCATCGTCGTGAGGGTGAGCGAGCGGCTCGGCTACGTCGAGCGCATCTCTACCATGACGAGCGACAACGTCACCATGAACGTCTCGCTCCAGTACACCTACCGCGTGACGGAGCCGGCGCAGTACGCGCTCGAAGTAGATGACCCGGAGCGCATCGTCTTCGAGTTTGTGCAGGGCAAGCTGCGCGACGTCGTCAACACGAAGAGCATGAGCGAGGTGATGAACGAACGCGCGACCTTTAACACCGAGGTGATGGCGGCGCTGCAGGAGAAGGAGGAGGCTTACGGCGTCGACTTTGTCACCATGCAGCTCCAGTCGGCCTCGCCGCCCGAAGAGGTCCTGAGCGCGATCAAGGACCGCATGGTCGCCGGGCAGCGGCTGGAGCAGGCGGAAGCCGAAGCCGCCCAGCGCCGCACCGTCGCCGATTCCGAACGCTACGCCGCCCAAACGCGGGCCGACGCCGAAGCTTATCAAATTACCACTACGGCGGCTGCCGAAGCTGAGCAAATCACGCTGACCACCGAGGCAGAGCAGCTTGCCGTGCGCGCGATTTTGGGCGAACTGGAGGGGAGCGAGCTGGGGGCGGAGTATATCGAGTATCTGGTGGCGCAGGAGCTGAAGGAAAACAGCAAGTGGATTCTCGGCGCGAGCGGCACGCCGATCATCGATATGCGTGCGGATGAGCCGATTGTGCAAAGGGCGGACGACAAATAGCCGCAACAGCCAAATGAGAACTATGGTGAATCAACCACTGCGCCTGCTTACCTGGCTTGCGTTCGGCCTCGTGCTGTTGCTCGCCACGCTGCTCATTGCTCCCGCCGTCCGCGCGCTCGACCGCAGCCTCACCCCACGCGCCCACGGCGACCTTGCCGAGACGCGCGTCCACGCCTACCGCGGCTGGCAAAGCCTGGGCGTGCAGCTCCGCGAGGGCGATCTCGTGCAGATCGAGGCCGCGGGCGAGTGGCTCTACACGCCCGGTGAATACCACGGCCCAGCGGGTCACGCTCGCTTTCGCGCGCCGGAGTTTTACCCGCTGCCCGGCGTCCCTGGCGGCGCGCTGATTGGGCGCGTTGGCGAAACGGGTGCGCCCTTCTACGTCGGTGAGCGCTGGTCCGGTCGCGCGGGCGGAGATGGCCCGCTCTACCTGCGCATCGACGACGATCTGGTGGGGGACAACCAGGGCTTTGTGCTGGTCGATGTGGAGGTGTTGGAGGCTGGAGATCAAGAATAAGGCTTTGGACAAGCGCTCGTTTCGGCGGTTCGACCAGCCATTGCCCACAATACAAAACATGACAAAATCAGTCGTTTGTCGCAAATCGGTACGACTTTATGCACGCGATCAACCCAACCAAATCGCTCATAATCAACAAGGCTGACCAACGCACTCATTATTTGTCGAAATTTATTATTCATCGAAGTTCATCGAAGGAGGCGGAGCATGCGCGAAAACAGAGCGCGCACGTGGCTGCCCAGTTCACCGCTCTTCTGGACCGTTCCCTGGTTCCTGCTGGCGCTGTGGATTGTGCAAATTCTCGCGTCGTAACAAAAAGTCCGGCTGACAGATCAGCCGGACTTTTTACGTACCGCAACAGGCGCTTCGCCTAAAATTCGTCGACCAGCCCATCTTCCTCGCCGACCACGCGAAAGCTGCGTGCCTCGACGACATCGTCCTCGAAGCGGCTGGGTGCGCCAAGCATCTGCGGCGCGTACTGGCCCGGCGTGGGCTGGCCGTAGCCCTGGGGATAACCCGGCTGCTGCATTGGCCCGCCCGCCAGCACGATCACCGGCGGCTGCTGCTGCTGGGGCGGGTAGCCGTAGCCCGGCGGCAGCATTGCCTGCTGTTGGCGACCGCGACCGCCGCGGCTGCTCGGCTCCGTGGGCTCTTCGCGCCGCCGATTGGAGGCCAGCACCAGCAGCGCCGTCGGCAGCCCGGCCAGCACGCCAAACAGAATGCCGACGCCCATGCTCAACGCATCCGAACTCAAGCGGCTCCCCACGCTCCACGCTGAGACGCCCACAAAAACCAGCAGCGAGAGAACAACAAACTTTTTCATATTGGTTTCCTTGAGACTACAAAGCATCATTTCTGCGAATGTGAAAAACTATTTCTGCTTGACGAATCCCCGTGCCGAACAGCAGTCGCGAACGTTAACGTTTCTCTACCACTCCACCCACCGGCTCAGCTGTGAAAGCGCCCCGCCCTGGCGAGCGTCCCGGCGCGCTTTGGCTGGCGCCGGGTGACGCTGTGGCGCGCGCGACGGCGCTGATCGGGCGGGCGCCTGCGGTCGCGGCGGGGCGACGCGGGTACCCTTTCGCGCGGGGGGCAACAGCGACGGCTGTGCTCGCGAAGTTGCCACAGCGTCAGCACCATTTAGCTTGCCCAGCACCGTCTCCAACCCTTCCGGGCCAAGCCACGCCGCTTGGAAGCGCACGCACTCGCCCTTCACCACCAGCAGAAAATCGCCCTTGCCCTCCAACTTTTCCGCGCCGCTCTCGCTAACGCCCGTAGCGTAGCGCGCTTCGTCCTTGCTCGCCACCGAGCCAACCAGCCGCACCGGGAAATTCGCCACCATGCCGCCGCCAATAATGCCCGCAGTCGGCTTCTGCGTGCAGGCCACGAGGTGGATGCCCGCCTCGCGCCCGCGCTGGGCCAGCCGCGTCAACAAGGCGCCAACGGCCTTGCCGCCGGTTTGCAGCAAATCCGCCAGCTCATCCACCGCCACGACAAGCGCCGGGTGCTTGACCTCCTCGCGATCTCGCCGCTCCATCTCGCCCACCAGCCAGCGCAGCCGCGCCACCGCCTCCTCGTGCGAGCGCACCACATCGCCCATCACGTGGGGAAACTTGCGCAGCGGGCCAAAGCCGCGCCCCTTGGGGTCGATCAGCAGCAGCCGGACTTCGTTGGGCTGGTTGTACATCACCAGCGACGTGAGCAGCGTGCGCGCCAGGGCCGTCTTGCCGGAGCCGGTTGTGCCCGCCACGAGCACGTGCGCCACGTCCGGCGCGCTCATCCGCAGGAGCAGCGGCGTGCCGTTCTCCTCCACGCCGAGCACGGCCGTCTGCAGCGGCACAAAGGCCAGCCGCTTGCAGAGCGGCAGCAGCCGCACCGGCTCCGGCTCCTCTCTCGGTACTTCAACGTTGATCTCCTTGCCGCTGCGGTAGATGCGCGCCTCGCGCGTGCCCAGCTCCAGCGCAATCTCTTCCGAGAGCGACTGCACTTTGCGCACCTTCGTGCCCGCGCTGGGCTTGACTTGAAACTGGATAAAGCGAGGGGTTACCGTTCCCCCCTGGACGCGGCCAGCCGCTTTGTGCCGCTGCAGCACGCGCTCGATGCCGTCCGCCTGGAGATTGAGGGTGCGCTGGGTGTAGCGTTTGCTTTGTTGAGTGCGTCGTTGGGCCATGATCACCTCCGAATTGGGGAAAGCGCTTTACTACGGAAAGGTGAAAAGCGTTCCAGAAATTCGTTGTGCGACCAGGCAATTCTATAGGCTCGCATTCGGCTAAAAGGCACGGGTACAAGCCTGGACGGCACAGGGATTACCAAATTTCCCAATTGGGAGTTTGGGAAAACCTTTGGATATTTGGGATAGTTGGTTTATTTGGGATAACTTGGCAAATTTTGGGTTAATTTGGGTTATGTCCCTAGAAATGCAAACGCTGCTGGCGGGGCAGCAGCGAAACGCATGTTCTATTTTGTGTGGTTAGTTATAGCACGCTTGTTCTACCTTGTCAACCCCGAATTTCTAAAAGGTTTACGTAGAACAAGAGTGGAGGCTGAACTCGTCGCTCGTCCTGAGCGCGTCGTTTGCCTCAATTGAGTCGAAGGCAAGGGACAGCGGGACTTGCCCGTGTGGAAACGGCCTCGACAGCGCTCAGCCTCGGTAGATTGGCACGGGGTTGTCATGCCGTGCGGAGTACATTTCATTTTGGCGAAAGCGACGGGTTGAGCTAGAGACCAGGTAATTTTGTCATGCTCGCGGAGGCGGGAATCCATGCGATACCCGCCACAGATTTCTGCCTCCGCGAGCGTGACAAAGTTTGGCGACTCCACTGCCCTACAGTTTCTCGTCAGCATCACGCATTCAGATCTCACGACGATAGATGCCTTACCCCCGATCCCCAATACACCTCCATCTCCAGCAATTCCAAATTTGGACCGCTTGCTGCATAGTCGAAGAGCGTTTCGCCGCGGATTGCGCGGATTACGCGGATTTTTGCCTCTGGCTCCGCGCAAATCTACGCAATCCGCGGCGAAAAATTTCTGGCGAGTTAAATTTAGAATTGCTGTTCCATCTTTCGCCAGTTTGATCCCGCCCCGCCGCTGTGATACAATTCTTGCCAACACCGACCCCCGTAGCTCAGGGGATAGAGCACCGGCCTCCGGAGCCGGGTGCGCAGGTTCGAATCCTGCCGGGGGTGTAAAACGGGGCGGCGAGACATATCTCGCCGCCCCGCTTGCTTTGCTCCCTCCGTTTTCGATCCCCTTCCCTACCCGTGCTATAATCCCCCCACGCGCCGCACGAGCGAGCGCCTCATCTCACCCCGACAGGCAATTATGTACCGAAACTTCATTGGCCGCTGGAACGGTCTCTCGCGCACGCAACAGCTGGTGATTCTCGGCGTGCTCGCCCTGATCATCTACGGTGTTGTAGTATCGGGTGGCTTTAGCGTGCCGCGCGTGCTCGCCGCGGCGACCATCGTCTTCATCGCCTTTCCCGTTCACGAATTTGCGCACGCCGCCACCGCCGTGCGCCTCGGCGATCCCACGCCGCGCCAGCAGGGGCGCTACACCCTCAACCCGCTCGTCCACATCGATCCGCTCGGCGCGATCCTGATTTTTCTCACCGGTTTTGGCTGGGCCAAGCCCGTGCAGTGGCAGCCCCGCAACATCGATATCGACCCCAAGCTCGGCTCGATTTTGGTATCGGCGGCGGGGCCGCTCAGCAACCTGCTGCTGGCGGCGCTGGGCGTCCTGGCCTTTAACTTCTTCGGCGCTGGCATTGCCACCAGCACCTTTTGGCAGACCTTCTTTTTTCAGTTTGTCTACATCAACGTGCTGCTCTTTGTCTTTAACCTGATTCCCGTGCCGCCGCTGGACGGCTCGCACATCCTGTTTGCCCTGCTGCCCGGCGACAACTGGCAGCTGCGCGCCACCTTTGGTCAATATGGCTTTCTAATTTTGTTTGGCGTCATCTTCTTTCTGCCCAGCATCATCACTGTGCCGACACAAGCCATCATTACCGGCTTGGTGACGCTGCTGAGCTGAGCGCCGCGCCGTCTCCGCCACCGCTGCCACCCGTGTCCGTCGCCTACCGACTGCGCCAGTTTCGGCGCGGCCTTCTCGCCAGCCTGCGCAGCCAGCCGCTCAGCCGCGACGAAGAGCAGCTGGTCGACGCGCTCTTACCGCCAGCCGCCGCCGCGCTCTTTGCCCGCCAGCCCGTCGACGCCCAGCGCCACGGCCTCAACGTCCTGCACGACCTGCAACGCGCTGGCTACGCCGAGCCAAATTTGCTCGTCGCCGCGCTGCTGCACGACGTGGGGAAGGTCGCCGCGGCGGACGCGGGCGTGCCGATCACGCTCTGGCTGCGCGGCCCGCTGGTTGTGTTGGAAACGCTGGCGCCGGGTCGGCTGCGGCGCTGGGCCAGCGCCGATCCGCACCGTGGCCGACACCGTGGCTGGCACCGTGGCCGGCACCGTGGGTGGCACCGCGGCTGGCACCGCGGCTGGCACCGTGGCTGGCACCGTGGCCGGCACCGCGGCTGGCACCGTGGCTGGCACCGTGGCTGGCGCTACGCCCTGCACGTCCACCTGCACCACCCAGCGATCGGCGCGGTCTGGGCCCAATCAGCCGGCTGCCGCCCGCTCGCCTGCTGGCTCATTGCCCACCACCAGGGCAACCCACCAGCCAACGCACCCGCTTATCAACGGGGCCTGTTAATCGCCCTGCAGCAAGCCGACAACCAAAATTAATTGACAGTTGTCAATTGCCAATCGTCAATTGACAATTAGGAGCGCCCATGACTACCCCCACTACTTCCCCGACGATCTCCATCATTGGCCTCGGCCTCACCGGAACCAGCCTCGGCCTCGCCCTGCGCCGCGAGCAGGCCGATTTTCAAATCATCGGCCACGACAAGGAGTCGGACGCCACGGGCACGGCCAAGCGGCTGGGCGCGGTTGACCGCATCGAGTGGAACCTGCACCGCACCGTCGAGCCCGCCGATCTCGTCGTGCTGGCCCTGCCCCTGAGCGAAGTCGAGGAGACGCTGGGCCACATCGGCGAGGATTTGCGCCCCGGCAGCATTCTCTTCGTCATCACCAGCGTGCTCCAACCCGCCATCGATCTGCTTGCGGCCCACGCCCCGGCGCACGCCCACGTGCTCGTTGGCCACCCCGTGCTGACGGGTATCGGCGGCACGCTCGCCCCACGCGCCGATCTCTTCGAGCAGACTACCTTTTGCCTCGCCCCCGGCGTCGACACCGACCCCGACGCCGTCAAGCTGGCCACGGATTTCATCGTGCGCGTGGGGGCCGAGCCGCTCTACATCGACGCCTCCGAGCACGACAGCATCGTCGCCGGGGTGGAGCACCTGCCGCAGCTGCTGGCCGCTTCGCTAATGCGCAGCAATACGGGGGGCCACGTGGGCACTGAAGTGTGGCGGGAGGCGCAGCGGCTGGCCGGTCGCCAATTTGCCCAATCCACCGAATTTCGCAGCAGCCCGGCCCAGCTCTTTAGCGCCTTCCAAGCCAACCGCCAAAATCTTCTCCATCGGCTCGACGCGCTCCAGCGTGACTTGACCGAGTGGCGGCGGCTGCTCGTCCACGAAGAAATCGACGAGACCCGCAACGGCGATCACCCGCTGCTCGCCGCCCTGCGCGACACGGCCGGCGATCGCAACGAATGGGAAGCCCGCGCCACGCTGAAAGATTGGAGCGAATCGGATGCGCCAACCACATCGCGCGAAGAGACCAGCGGCTTTTTTCGCCAGATGTTGTTTGGCAACCTGGGGTGGCGGCGGGGGGAGAAGTAAACTGTAGCTCACCTATCCTCCGTTAGGTGACAACTGTCGCCCTGCCCGCGAGCCCGTCGAGTCACAAACAGGTTTGTTGCTTCTTATGCGACGAGAAAAACAAAGCCCGTCACGTAGCGGAGCATACGTGACCTACTGTTCACCATGAAGCTCATCATCCAAATCCCCTGCTACAACGAGGCCGAGACGCTGCCCGAAACCGTGGCCGCACTGCCCCGCGCGCTCGTCGGCATCGACTGCATCGAATATCTTGTGATCGACGACGGCAGCGTCGACGACACGGTGCGCGTTGCCAAATCGTGTGGGGTGGAGCACGTGGTGCGCCACGCGCAAAACAGCGGGCTGGCGCGCGCCTTTGCCACGGGGCTGGAGGCGTCGCTCGCCCGCGGCGCGGATATCATCCTCAACACCGACGCCGACAACCAGTACAACGCCAACGACATCGCCGCCCTGCTGGAGCCAATCCTGGCTGGCTCCGCCCACCTCGCCATCGGTGACCGCGACCCCGGCCACAGCGTTCACTTTTCACCGCTCAAGCGCCGCTTCCAGCGCCTTGGCTCCTGGGTCATTTCGCACGCCGCGGGCATCGACACGCCCGACGCCACCAGCGGCTTCCGCGCCCTCACGCGCGAAGCCGCCCTGCGCACCGTCGTCCTCAGCGACTACTCGTACACGCTCGAAACGCTGATCCAGGCGGGCGCGCGTCGCCTGCCCGTGGCCTACGTGCCCGTGCGCACCAACGCCCCCACCCGCCCTTCGCGCCTCATGCGCAACATGCGCCACTTCGTCACCGCGTCCGGGCTGACGGTCGTGCGCGCATACACGATGTATCGCCCGCTGCGCGTCTTCACCGCGCTGGGCGGGCTGGCAATTCTTGGCGGTGTTGTCCTGGGGATGCGTTTTGTGATCGACTACCTCACCCCGCCCCTCGGCGACTCCGGCCACGTCCAGTCGCTGATCCTCGCCGCCGTCCTGCTGATCGTCGGCTTTCAAATCCTGCTGATCGGCCTCGTCGCCGACCTGATCGGCTTTAACCGCAAGCTGACGGAGGAAGTCCTCTACCGCGTGCGGCGTCTGGAGCAGAGCGAGCCGTGAAGGTCGCGCTAATCGGCCCCGTCTACCCCCACCGCGGCGGCATTGCCCACCACACCACCCTGCTCGACCGTGCGCTGCGCCAGGCTGGCCACGACGTGCTGCTCGTCTCCTTTTCGCGCCAGTACCCGCGCTGGCTCTTCCCCGGCCCCAGCGAGCGCGACCCCAGCGCCGCCACGCTGGCCGCCAGCAGCGCCCGCTTCTGGATCGATTCGCTCAACCCGCTCACCTGGCTAACCACCTTCCGTCGCATCCGCGCCTACCGCCCGGACGCGCTCGTGCTGCCCTGGTGGACGACCTTCTGGACGCCCGTCTGGGGGACGCTGGCCCTGCTCAATCGCCTCTTCCTGCACTCGACGCTGCTCTTCCTCTGCCACAACGTCCTGCCCCACGACGCCAACCGCCTCGACCGCGCGGTTGCCCGTCTGCTGCTGCGCCACGGCGACCGCTTCATCGTGCAGTCCGCAGCCGAAGCGCAGCGCTTGCGGGCGCTGCTGCCCAAGCTAGACACGGGCACGGCGGGCGACCCGTTAAGCAGCCGTCCTATCAAAGTGGTGCCCCACCCCGCTTACACATTTTTCCAGGACGAGTTTGCGCCCCAACCAGGCAACCAGTCGAACGACCAGCCAAACCACCAGCCCGAAGACCGGTCAGTAGCGCGCGCGCGGCTCAACCTGCCGGAATCGGATTTGATTTTGCTCTTCTTTGGCCTTGTGCGAGAATACAAGGGGCTGCGCACGCTGCTGGGGGCGCTGCCCCACGTGCTGCACGCGCTGCCGCAGACGACGCTCGTCGTGGCCGGTGAATTTTGGCGCGGCCGGGGTGACTACGACGAGTTGATTGCCGCGCTCGATCTACAAGCGCACGTGATCCTGCATGACCGCTATGTGCCCAACGAAGCGGTGGCGACGTATTTTGCCGCTGCTGACGTGCTGGTCGCGCCCTACACTGCGATGACGGGGAGCGGCGTCTTACAGATCGCCGCCGCGCTGGATTTACCCGTCATCGGCAGCCGCGTCGTCCAGCAGGCATTGCACGGCGGCGACGCTGCCCAGTCGCCGCCCACTACGTCCCAGGAGCTGGCGGCGGACATCGTCGCCTTTGCCCAGGGCGACGCGAGCCGCGCGCTGGAGTTACCGGTGCAATCAAGCGAACACGCGGCGAGCCAATCGTGGCAGCGCCTGGTTGAGGCCATTGTTGAATGACAAATGGCCCTCTGAGGAACAGCGGGGGGTGAGATTGGTTCAGTTTTCAAAACTGAACCAATCTGAACGATGCGAACCCACCAAAGCTCAGAAAACTTGGTAAATTTGACGCTAAATCGCGCGACAGACGGTAATCAATGCGCATTGTCTTCCTGCTGACCACTAGCCTGGACAGCCCCTACGGAGGCGGTCGCTGCTGGCCGTTTGCACGTGAGCTGGCCCGGCGCGGCCACGACGTTCGCGTGGTCGCCCTGCACCACGATTGGGCAACGTTTCGCCGCGAGGGCGGTCGCCTTTGCGAGCGCCGCGAAGACGTTTGGCTACACTACGTCGGCCAGATGCACGTGCGCAAGCGGGGTGACCGCAGCGAGTATTTTGGCCCGCTACAGCTGCTCTGGGTGCTCATAACCAGCACGCTGGGCCTGCTGGCGACGGCGCTAAAATTGCGTGGTGACCTCTACCACATCGGCAAGCCACATCCCCAGAACAGCGTGGCCGGGCTGCTGGCCGCGCGCCTGCTGCGTCGGCCCGTGCTGCTCGATTACGATGACCTTGAAGCCGAAAGCAACCGCACCAGCAACGGATTGCAGCGGCGGGTGCTGGCCCTGCTCGAAACGCACGTGCCTCGCCGGGTCGACGGTGTGACGACGCACGCCAGCTTTTTGGCACAGCGGCTGCTGTTGCTTGGCGTGCCCAACGAGCACGTTTTGCGCTTGCCCAACGCCGTTGATGAGGAATGGTTTGCCGCCGCTTCAGCTGCGGACGGTTTGCCCGTGAGTCGCCAGCCGCCAACCGCGCCCGACGCACCGCTGATTCTCTACGTGGGCACGCTGTCGCTCGCCAACCACCCGGTCGATCTGCTGCTGCGCGCCTTTGCCGAGCTGGTCGAGTGCGAAGACGATTCGTTTGGCGCGACGCTGCGTCTCGTCGGCGGCGGGCCGGATATCGACGGGCTGCGCCAGCTCGCAAACGATCTTCACATCGCCGACCGCTGTGACTTTGTGGGCCGCGTTGCGCGGGCGAGCGTCCCCGCTCACTTTACCCAAGCCACCCTCAGCGTCGATCCGGTGCTGGACGACGACACCGCCCGCGCGCGCTGGCCGCTCAAGATCGTCGAGAGCCTGGCCGCGGGCGTCCCCGTCCTCACCGGCGACGTGGGGGACCGGCGCGAGATGTTGGGCTTGCTGACGGGTAGCCAGCCAGCGGGCGTGGTCGTGCCGCCGGGGGAGGTGGCGGCGCTGGCTGAGGCACTGCGAACGCTGCTGGCTGAGCCAGCGCGGCAAACGCAACTGCGCGCCAACTGCCGGGCACGGGTACGGCGCTACGTCGCAACAGCGTTGACCGGTTCGCTAGAAATATTTTATGCAAGGTTCACTCGGTTCAGTCAATGACTCGCCCCAACATTCTGCTCGTTGTGCTAGATGCCACCCGTGCGGACGCCTGTTCCTGCTATAACCCAGCGCTGGCCGAGCGACCCACCACGCCGCACCTTGATCGGCTGGCTGCTGAAGGCACGCTCTTTGAGCAGGCTATTTCGTCCGCTCCGTGGACGCTGCCCGCCGTCGCCTCAATTTTTACCGGCCTCTTTCCCAGCCAGAGCAACGTCTACGCCGCCCGCAACCTGCCCTCCTTTGTGCCCAGCCTGCCGCAGCTGCTGCGTGAAGAGGGCTACGCCACTTTTGGTCTCAGCAACAACAGCTGGCTAAGCACCGATTTCGGGTTGACGCGCGGCTTTGATCACTTTCACAAGCTGTGGCAGTGGCTACAAACGGAGGATGACATTACTTCCGTCAACCTGACGCAGCGCGGGGCGAAGACAGGTCTAGCTCGCGCTGCCCTGGGACGTGCTCTGCGGGGCAACGTAGTCAAAAATGTGCTCAATCTCGCAGCCTACCGTTTCCGCAAATCCGACGACGAAGGTGCGTCCCGCACGTTGGCCCCCACACGTCGTTGGATCGACGGGCAGCGGCAGCCCTGGTTCGCGATGGTGCACTTCTTAGAGGCGCACATTCAGCTTAAGCCACCGCGCCAGTGGGCCACGCGCTTTGTAACGGACTGGACAATTGCGGAGCGGCTGCTGGCCGCCGACCAGCGGCCCATCTTTTGGCGACACATTGCGGGCACGGCGCAGCTAAACGAAGACGAGCTGCGAACGTGGCGCGAGCTGTACTGGGCCGAGGTTGCCTACCAAGACCACCATTTTGGGCAGCTTCTCGAATGGTTGCGAGAGACGGGTCGACTCGACGACACGCTGGTCGTGGTGCTGGCCGATCACGGCGAAAATTTAGGCGAGCACGGCCTGCTCAGCCACCAATACTGCCTGTTCGACACGCTGCTGCACGTGCCGCTCGTTGTGCGGGGGCCGGGCGTGCCCCGCGGCCAGCGCATGACGGAGCCCGTGCAGACCCAGGATATGTTTCACCTAATGTTGGACGCGGCCAACATTGCTGCGCCGCACGCGGAAGGCCGCAATCCACTGGGCGGTACAGGGAGTGCACCCCGCGTGCCGTTTACCGTTTCCGAGTATGCGACGCCAAGCCTGCCGCCCGCCAACATTATCAATCAATTTGGGCTGGAGCCAGAGCAGTTCAGCCGCTTTATGCGCGGCCTCACCACCTTGCGCACCGCCTCGCACAAGCTCATCATGGGCACGGATGGTTCGACCCAGCTCTACGACTTGCAGCGCGATCCGGGCGAGACGCAGGACATAGCGTCTGCCGAGCCAGCACGGCTTCGCGAGCTGCAAAGTCAGCTGGAAGCGTGGTGGGCCGCGCGCGGAAGCTACCTTATTGACCGCCCGGACGACACCGCTGACCAAACAGCGGTCAGCGCCGACGTGCAGGCGCGCTTGCAGGCGCTGGGGTATTTGGAATAGCCCCGATGCGGCAGCGCTGCATCTGCACCACCAGCGAGATTTCCCTTTGTCCCGACCATCCCGCGTGCCAGTCAAGCCTAGTCAAACGTCCAGCGCAGCCTCCGAGCATTCAGAATCGACTGAGCCGCTCGCGATCAGCGGCGAGCAAACAGCAACGCTGCCGTCGCCGCGCTCCATTCTTGTTAATATTGGGGCGCTGCTTTCGGGCACTGCGACGGCGCGCGTGCTCTCGGCGCTGGCCCTGGCGCTGACGGCGCGCCAGATCGGGCCGGAGCAGCTGGGGGCTTTTGTCGCCAGCCTCGCGCTGCTGCGGATTGCCTCGGTGGTCTTCTCGCTGGGCATGGACGGGTGGCTGCTCCGCTACGGTGGGGCCAGCGAAGAGCCGACCGTGCTGCCAGCCAGCAGCACGGCGGTTCTGGCAGTGAAGCTCGTGTTAGGCGGCCTGTGGGTGCTTGGCGTTGCGTGGCTGCTGCCGCGCATTAATGGGCTGCTTTTCGCCCCGCCCGTTGTGCTGCTGGTAGCGCTGATCGTCTGGCTGGACGAAGTCGCCAACGCGGCGTGGAGCATCTTCAAAACGGCGCTGCGCAACGATCTCATCCTCTGGCTGCTGACGGGTACGCAGCTGCTCGTTCTCTGCGGCGTGCTGCTGCTGATGTTGTTCGAGGTCGAGCAGCTTTTGCCCTTTCTCGCGGCGCGGCTAGTGGCCACAGCGCTCGGCTGCTGCTGGACACTGTTCATGATCCGGCGCGTGGTTGGCCTTGCCAACCCCCTGCCTCTGCTGCGCCCCCTGCTGCGGCAGACGTTGCCCTTCGCGGCGTCCATGCTGTTGACAATGATCTATGCACGGGCGGACGTAGCGATTATCGGCGGCTGGCTTGGTCGCGAGCAGGCCGGGCTGTACGCGCCCGCCGCCACGATTACGACCGCGCTCTTTCTGCTGCCCGCCGCCATTTATGGAGTGGTGCTGCCGGTGTTGAGTCGAATTTCGTCGCAGCTAACCACGAATAGCGCTGCCCGCCAACGCTTTCCCGATACCGCTCGCCAAGCACTATTGGGCAGTACTGCGGTCGGCCTGCTGCTAACGCTGGGTCTGGCGCTGGTTGCGCACCCACTAATTGAGTTTGTCTACGGCGACGAGTTCGCCGTGGGTAACAACCTGCCCGGCACGGTGCTGGTCACCTTGAGCTTAATCTTGCTGCTGCGCTGCGTAAGCTTTGTCCTTGCCGCCGTGATCGTTGCCGCGGATCGGCAGCGACAGCGCGTTGTTGTACAGGGTGTGGCTGCGCTCTTTAACGTCGGCGTTAATCTGCTGCTGATCACCCGCTTTGGCGGCGGCATTGTCGATGTGGCTATTGTCTACGTGTTGACCGAAGCGCTGCTGATGCTTGGCTACGGCGCGCTGGCGTGGCGCTGGTGGCGACAAGTCACCACACTTCCCGGACCGAGCGCAGCATGAACATTCTGCTCATCAACATCCATTCGACACACAACGCAGGCGACGATGTCCTACTGCGCGTGGCGCTGGCCCAGCTGCGGCAAAATTTTCCCGACAGCCACATTACGCTGGCCATGAACGACCCCGCCAGCTATGGCGTTGCGCCCGACATGGAAGGTGAGGAAGTTGTGGTCGGCTCCTTCACCACTTGGGTGAAAGAGGGCAACAGGCTCGCGAACGGCGGCGGCTGGCGAGCGGGCGCGCTGCTGTGGATGCCGTGGTGGGTGGTGCAGGCGCTGCTCGTCGCGTGGACGTATCGCGCAACCGGGCGCGCGCGCTTCCTCCCACCCAATACGCTGCGACACCGCGAGCGCCGTGCCCTGCTGTTGGCCTACTGTCGCGCCGATCTCGTAGTCAGCAGCGCCGGTAACTTTCTCTACAGCAGCGGACGGCTAGCGCTGCCCCTGCTGCTGATGCTGGCGGCAATGGCCTTTGCGCTCGCCGCGGGCAAGCCGCTCTATCTGCTGCCGCAGACGATCGGCCCGCTGCGTCGACGCTGGGAGCGCGCAGCGGTGCGGGGCGTGCTGTCGCGCGCGCGCTTGGTGCTGGTGCGCGACGAGATTTCGCTGGCGTTGCTGCAAGCGCTCGGTCTGCCGTCGGCGCGTCTGCATCTGCTGCCCGACATCGCGTTTCTCTTTCGCACGCAAAATGCCCAAGCGAGCGCTGCGCTGCTCAAGACGCTTCCGATCACCTTGCCATCGGCTATTTGGCAGGATGGGCGCGATGACGACGCAACGCGCCCGCTGCTCGGCGTGACGCTGATCAACTGGGGGGCGCAGAACGAACGGTTTGACGGTCAAGCCGCCTACGAAGCCGCCGTGGCAAAGGCCGTTCGCTGGTTTATTCAAGCGTGCAACGGCAGCGCAGTAATTTTTCCACAGGTGCACGGCCCCACCGCCGCCGACGACGACCGCGTGCCTGCCCGGCGCGTGGCCCAACAGCTTAGCGATTTAGGTGAGCGGGTGCAGCTCGTCGATGCAGCCGTCGTGCCGGACGTGTTAAAGGCCGCCTACGCGCGCGCCGATTTCTTTATCGGCAGCCGCCTGCACTCCGCCATCTTTGCCCTGGAGGCGGGCGTGCCCAGCCTCGCCATTGCCTACCAGTACAAAACGCACGGCATTCTACGCATGTTGGCCATGAGCGAATGGGTAATCGACATTGAAGCAGCGCGTGGTGATGCAGTGGTGCAGCTGCTCCAACGCGGCTGGGCGGCCCGCACCGCGACGCGTAAGCAGCTGAGCCGGACGCTGCCCGCGATTCGGCGTGAAGCGGAGCAGGCGGCACGGTGGATTCACGAAGATTTTGTGCATCTGCAGCGGCGAGGTGACTAATGAAGAAAATCCGGGTGCTGCAAATCACGAATGGCTTTGCCGTGGAAGGGCCATTGGGCGGCGTGGAGCGCTTTGGCATCGAGCTGGCGTGTGCCCTGGGCGCTGCATCGCTCAGTGATGAACAGACAGAAACCGAACTTTGCGTCGAGCCAATTCTGAGCGGCCTCTGGCTTTGGGGAACGGAACACGAAGCGGTGTGGCAGCAACATGTGGAAGCACACGGCGTTCGGGCCATTATCGGCCCGCACAAAGAGGAGCAGCAGCCCTATGCCAACTTCACCGACGCCGTCCGCTCGCTGCGTCGGGCCATCGACAGCTCCGTCGAGCTGCCCATCGACATCCTCCACAGCCACAGCGAATTTGGCGACGTGGCCGCGCTGTGGCTGCGTCGCGCGCTGGGGGCGCGGGCGGTTGTGCGCACCGTCCACAACGAACGCGAGTGGCCCAGGCGCCCGCTGCGGCGTCGCCTGCTCACGCAGACGGCCTACCCGCTGCTCTTTGACGCCGAGCTGGGTGTGTCTCAGCAGGTGGTGAACAACTTAAATCGCCGTCCGTTGGCACAGGCGTGGCGACGCGCCAGCGGCAAGCGTCCAGCGCAGGTGATGCACAACGCGCTCAACTTTGAGCGCTTTGCCGAGCGTGGCGACGGCGTGGGCCTGCGGGCCGAATTGGGTATCCCCATCGATGCGCCGCTGGTGGGTAGCGTCGGGCGGCTTACCGCACAGAAGGATTATTCCACCCTGCTACAGGCCGCAGCGCGCGTGCTGTCGACGCGACCCGACGTCTACTTCGTTATTGTTGGCGATGGCGAAGAGCGCAACAGCTTGCTCACGCAGGCGCACGAACAGGGGCTGACCTCACGCGTCATCTTCGCCGGGCCGCGTCGCGATGTCGAGCGCTTTTTTGCTGCGTTGAACCTCTTCGTCTCGTCCTCGCGCTGGGAGGGACTGCCCACCGTGATCCTGGAGGCGATGGCGGCATCTGTGCCCGTGGTGGCGACAAGCGTTTCGGGCAGCAGCGAGCTGATTGTCGACGGCGAGCGGGGTAGGTTGGTTCCGCCGGGGGATGGGGAAGCGCTGGCAGAGGCGGTGCTGGCGTCGCTGCGGGCATTGAGCGCCGCACGCGAGATGGCCGTGCAAGCCGAACGTTACGCACGCAGCCGCTTTTCGATCCAGAGCGTAGCGCGGGCGCATGTACGACTGTATCAGCAACTTATGCGATGATGCAAGCAGTGTAAAAGATGCAAGCAGTGTAAAAGATGCAAACAGCGTAAAATTCAGGCGCGCCGCTACCGGCGCACAATGTGAAGGCGCGATTTCCACACAAACTCGTAGCCGCTGCGTCCCGCAAAATAGTCGTCCACCGCCTGCTTGCAGCCCGGCCACTCAAAGTAATCGTCGATCACCAACGTGCCGCCGACCACCAGGTGCGGCACGATGCGCTGGAGGCAAACGGTAACGGAGTCGTACCAGTCGCAATCCAGGTGGGCCAGGGCGACCGGCTCACCGACGTGCAGCGTCTCTTCATAAAAACCCTTGACAAGCTGAATGCGATGGGCCGGCGCATCAGCGGCAAAGCCGTGGCGCTTGAAGTTGTCGCGCACGGTGTCAAGCAGATTATCGTCGTAGCCGTAGTACGGTTCGCCACCGATTCCCTGGGCTTGTCCAGCGGCAATTCTCGCATAGCGCGCCTCGGCGACTTCGCCATCGCGCGGGGTGGGCGGCGGAATTGTGCCAAAGGCGTCGTAGACAAAGAGCGTCTGTGTGGGATGCTTGGCAGCAGCCAGCACAATGGCCGAGCCGCCGAGCGCGCTGCCCGCTTCGATAAAGATACCCGGCTCCGTCTGCTGCGCTGCGGAACATGCGGCGTGGTACAGCTCAATGAGGGCGGCAGTGCTGAGGTAGGTGAGCCGCTCGCGCTGCACGGCGCGAATTAGGCGAAAGACGCGGCGGTCGCGCAGGAAGAGGGCGGCGAGGCGGCGTCGGTTGTCGAGGAAGCGGCCAAGGCGAAAGGTGAAGGTGCTCATGGTGGACAGAGCATACTCGATTTTGGGGAAAAGCAGAAGTCAAACGTGGAGGATGAACCAAGAAGTTGTCAAACAAGAAGAGGGACGCCCGTGGGCGTCCCTCTTTGCAGCTACTGTTCAACCCATGCGCAGCGCTAGCGTCTTTGCAACATATTTAGCAAGGAGCAATTAGTCCAAGCCAATGCCATTGTAATCCTCGGCCACGCGACCAGCATCCGTCTGCGTAGCAATACGCACGACCGCGATCAGCTGGCTACCAGCGCCGCCTTCGACGATGGCGGAGCCACCAAAGCCACCGCCCGGATTAGAGGTGGGGTTACCGAAGTCATCCAGGCCAGCATCCGTTGCTCTGGAGTTTGCCTTGGCGCCGGGAGCAATGCTGGCAATGGTGTGCACACCCTGCTCTTCACCGTTCTTGTTCAGGTAGCGCACGCGCACGTTGTTGACCGCGCTGCTGCCAATGTTCTGGATGGCAATGCTGGCGCGCTGCTGAGCACCGCTGTCAAACTGCGCATCAACGCTCTGACGCACGTAGGGAAGCGCCAGCGTGCTCGAGCCGCTCTCCTCGCCCAAGAAGGCCGTGTAAAGCGTGCTGCCCGTACCGCCTACCTTGCCAATTACCACGAGCGGCTGGCTGCTGGTGATGATGGCTGCACCGCTGAAGCCGGGGCTGATGCCGCCAGCGTCGCAAGCGTTAAAGCTGGCCTTGCCGCCCGCTGTTACCTGCGCAGTCGAGGTGCCTGCCGACGAACCGTCTAGATTGTTGTACTGCACGGTGATATCGGCCGTGCCACTCTCTGCAACGTTCTGAACGGCGTAGAAAGTCGTACCGCTGAAGAACTCACAAAGCGCCGTCGACATGTAAATCGTCGTTGCGCCGCCGTTGACGCCCTCGAAGGCGCGCGCGCCCACGTTGTTTGTCTGCAGCTCCAGCACGGAGCCAACAATGCTGGCGTCGGCGCCAGCGCCGTCCACCGCCGTAACAACTGCCGAACCATTGAAGGGGCTGGGCAGCTCGCTCAGCTGATCTACTTCAAAGTAAGTGGCCGCGCCAGGAGCAATACCGTTGCGCGCAATCTGGACCGGCGTCGTGCTGCCAACCGCGAAGAAGTCCGCCGTCACGTTAACGGGTGCGCCGCTAGCATTCTGGATGGAGAACTTGGAGCTGGTGTTGAACTGCTCCTTGAGCACCGTCGAGAGCAGCACGCGCGGGGAACCGCCGCTAAAGCCGTTGGACAACGGTCGGTTGCGCACGGCATCGTTTTGCGGAATCTGCACCAGCGTGGCAATCACCTGCGCGTCGGCGGAGATGACGGCCGAACCCAAGAAGTTGGCGTCCAGCGCTTCATCGCCCGAAAGACCGCCGACGAAAAGCGATGCACCCGCATTGGCGGGCAGCTGCTTCGTCACAACCGTCGAGCCACCCGATGCGGCATCGAAGAACTCGAACTGGACCGTTGCTTCCGTGCTGTCCACGTTTTGGTACGTGATAGCAGTCACAAAGTCCGTGGTGTATGCATCCTGGGCGGAGACAATGCTAAACGTCGCAAGGACGGTCAACACCGCAACCAGAATCGAAATCTGAGTACGTTTCATGAAAGTTTCCCTTTCTCCTACAGTTAATTATGAAAGACGTTGCTGCGCGAATCGGTTGACACAGCTGCTGCTGTATTGGGCAACTTAGGTGTGCCAAACCTGTCAGCAGTTTAGCAGATTTCGCCCGCAGCTCAATACCGAAAGCGGGGTATATTTTGCCCGGATTTGGTTGAAAAGAGCATAACCCGTTTGGGGTACTACCTCTGGAAAGCGTCGGGGTTTTGGCTTATTTGCCGTGGACACCAAGATTGATGGATATGAAGACATATACGATAGAATATCGTTGCCGATAGCTGGAATTCGGAAGGGACTACTTGGCCCTGGAGATTTGGTCTAACGGCAACGCGACGAGTCTTGTTCATGTTTCCGCCTCGCAAACACATCGATAAAGACGCTGAACCTGGAAAGATGGATAAAGTATAAGTATAATTGTGAAAGGATCCCATATGTTTTATCGTCAAGAATCTAATCGACAAGGCAGCGCGCAGCGCGTGGGCTTGAAGCTGAGCAAGCTGCTGTTGACTGCGGCGCTCTTGCTGCTTGTGGCAGCCTGCAACCGCGGACAAGCGCCCGGCGAAGAGGGAATGCCGATGTCGGTAGAGATCGTCGAAAGCCCACTGGCTTCGCCGGATAGCCCGCTAAGCTCGCCCAACAGCCCGCTGGAGGAGCTAGAGGTGGAAGCCCCGGGCGGCGACCAAACGATTGTGATTGGACAGCTCGTCTCTTTTGATGACGAACCGCTGCCGGGCGAAGTGGTGCGGCTCCCGGCCGTTAACTGTCCAGAGGATGTTACCGAGGAGGACAAGCGCTTTCGCTGCTTTTGGGCGCTGGACGATGCAGCCAGCCCCTCGGCCATTACAGATGAAAATGGCATCTTTGTCTTCGATAGCGTCCCCGCTCAGGATTATGTGTTGCTGATCGGTGACATCATGAATCGCTATACCCTGATTCAGGACCAGGACGAGAGAGCTGTTATCTACACGGCTGCGCCCGGCGGCATTCTAGAACTGGGCCAGTTCGCCGTAGATTTTTAACCGCGACTTCGTACCGCAAAATAGACAGCTCCCATGACACCCAACGAACCCAAACGACAAATTCTGGTTGTCGACGATGAATCGCGCATGGTGCGCTTTGTGAAGATGAACCTCGACCTGGAGGGCTACATCACGCTGGAGGCGAACAACGGCCTGCAGGCGCTGGAGAAGGTGCGCGATCACAACCCGGACCTGGTGCTGCTCGATGTGGAGATGCCGGGGATGGATGGCTTTGAGACGCTCAAGCGCGTGCGCGAAATCAGCGAGGCGGCGGTGATCATGCTGACGGTGCGCTCGGACGAGGACGACCGCATCAAGGGGCTCGATCTGGGCGCGGACGACTATGTAACGAAGCCCTTTAGCCCGCGCGAGCTCTCCAGCCGCATTCGCGCCGTGCTGCGCCGCACCGAAAGCGCCGCCGGGCCGGAGCGCCAGCTCGTCCACATCGACGACCGCCTCCAGGTTGATCTTCAGCGCCGCGACGTAATCGTCAACGGCGAGCGCATCAACCTGCGCCCCACCGAATATCGGCTGCTTTACCACCTGATTCAGAACGCGGGCTGGGTTGTGCCCCACGAGACGCTGCTCACCAAAGTGTGGGGTCACGAGTACATCGACGACAACCACCTGCTGCGGCTCTACATCACCTACCTGCGCAAAAAGATCGAGGAGGACCCGTCCAACCCGCGCTATATTTTCACCGAGCGCGGGCTGGGCTATCGCTTCACCGAGCTGGAAGCACCGGGCGAGCAAGACTAGTACATTTGGGCGTACATACCACGGCAGATAAATTCGTCTGTGACCTCTGGCGGGCAGACGCAAAAAACTGCCTACTTATTTCCGCCGGGATGTACTAGCGGAATGGCATTTTGCACGTTCTTGCCCCAAAGTGAAACACACAACGCTGCCAAAATCTTGAGCGCGCGACAAGTCTGTGATACAATTGGCAATTGCCGTCCAATTGGGCGGCATTTTCAAAAATTAAGCGGTTATTCTACACGCTGCCGGATCACGAGCCTGGGTGCTGCCAAGGGGCAACCCTGCGCAGTAGGCTTTTGAGAAGAACGCAGCGGAAGCAACAACCCACGGGAGAACAAATATGGCAAATGTAACAATGAGACAGCTGCTGGAGGCCGGCGTTCACTTTGGCCACCGCACGCGCCGCTGGAACCCCAAAATGCGCCCCTACATCTTTACGGAGCGCAGCGGCATTCATATCATTGACCTGCAGCAGACGATTCTGCGGCTCAACGAATACTACGACATGGTGCGCGAAGTCGTGGCCGATGGGGGCAACGTCCTCTTTGTCGGCACCAAGCGGCAGGCGCAGGCCATTGTCTTTCAAGAGGCCAGCCGCGTGGGGATGCCCTACATCAACATCCGCTGGCTGGGCGGCACGCTCACCAATTGGGTGACGATCTACCAGCGCATCCAATACCTGCTGGACATGGAACGCCGCTGGGACGCCGGCGAGTTTCGCGCGCTGACGAAAAAGGAGCAGCTCTCGATTGAGCGCGAACTGACCAAGCTCAACCGTCGCCTGGGCGGCTTGAAGACGCTGACCCGCCCGCCGGAGATGCTCTTTATCGTCGACGTGAGCACCGAGGATTTGGCCGTCAAAGAGTCCAACAAGCTGGACATTCCCATCCTGGCGATGGTGGACACCAACAGCAACCCGGACAACATCGACTACATCATTCCCAGCAACGACGACGCGATTCGCGCCGTCAAGCTGATCGTGACCGAGATTGCGAACGCCGCGGAAGAGGGCATGAGAATTCGTGAAGTCGACCGCGTGGACACCGGGCGCGTCAGCGGGGACGAGCTGGCGGGAATGGAGCAGTATCTGGGGCCGAGTACGCTGGCCAAGCTGCAGGGCGACGAAGAGGAAGCCGCGGGCGATGCAGCCGGTGCAGCCGACTCACCTGGCGCAAACGAACAAACGGAGCAGCCCGACGCCGCCCAAGCCACGGGTGAAGCCGTGGCCAATGAAGCCGCGTCCAGCGAAGGCGTGGCTGGCGAAGCCGCGGCAAGCAACGGGACGAGCGTCAACGGAGCGGCAGAGGCCAGCCAGATAGAGGCCAGCCCCACCGAAGCTAATCCCATCGAGGCGGACGCGTCTCAGAATGGAGCGAATGGCGAGGAGCAGCGAGAGCCAGCGGAAGTCGTTGCAGAGGGCAACGCGTAACGTCGCTCATCTGAACTGGCACAAATTTAAAGTCCCCGACGCCATATGGCGCGGGGACTTTTAGCGGTAATGAACAAAATATAAACGGGAGAAATCAATGGCTGAAGTAACAACACAAATGGTGCGCGAGCTGCGCGAAGCGACGAGTGCGGGCATCCTGGACTGCAAAAAGGCGCTGACCGAATCCGATGGCAACTTCGACCAAGCGGTGGATATTCTGCGCAAGAAGGGCCTTTCGGCGGCGGCCAAGAAATCAGATCGCGAGACAAACGAGGGGATTGTTGGCACCTACATCCATCCCGGCGCCAAGCTGGCAAGCATGGTGGCCGTCAACTGCGAGACGGACTTTGTGGCGCGTACGGAGCAGTTTCAGCAGCTCGCCCGCGATATCGCCATGCACGTGGCTGCGGCCAACCCCCAGTACATCGATCGCGAGGCCGTGCCCGATACGGACGTTGAGCGCGAGAAGGAAATCTTCCGCGAGCAGGCGGCGGCCACGGGCAAGCCAGCGGAGATTGTCGAGCGCATTGTGACGGGCAAAATTGACAAGTGGTACGAGGAAGTCTGCCTGCTGGAGCAGCCCTTTGTTAAGGATACCGATAAGACGGTGAAGTCGATGTTGGTAGACAGCATTGCGGCACTGGGTGAAAATATCCAGATTCAGCAGTTCGAGCGGCTCTCGATTGGAGAGTAAGCGTATTGCGGAAAGAGCCCAGTCGCTTGGCTGGGCTTTTTCTTAGGCAACATTTGTTGCCGTCTTTGTCCACCGGTGGCCAAAGCCCACTTTGCTTGGGAGAACCTCGCTCAAGGAGCTTGGAGGTTTTGCCAACCTAGTTCACCGGGCTTTTTTATGCCAACCCGACGGCTTTAGCACTGGGCGGCAGCTGGGCAGTGATGGTTAGACTAAATTAGGCAACACCCGTTGCGCGCTGGGTTATTATCGGCCAGCTGCGGGGAGTGAATTGGCGGCAGCGGTGGCAAAATTTTTGGCAGTTACCGGTTAGGGGGATAGAATGGCAGAATTGACATATCAGCGCGTGCTGCTCAAGCTGGGCGGCGAGGCGCTGGCCAGCGAGCAAGGCTTTGGCATTAACCCGCAACGAGCGGAGGCGCTGGCCCTGCGCATTTTGCGCGTGATGAGCCTCGGTGTACAGATCGCGGTGGTGATCGGCGGCGGGAATTTTTGGCGCGGCAAGCAGGACGGCCTGGACCACGGCATGGAGCGCGTAACGGCGGACCACATTGGCATGTTGGGCACGGTGATGAACGCGCTGGCCCTGCAGGATGCGCTCGAACGGGCTGGCCAGATGACGCGCGTCATGACCGGCATCGAAATTCGCGCGGTGGCCGAACCGTACATCCAGCGTCGCGCCGTGCGCCACCTAGAAAAAGGGCGCGTCGTCATCTTTGGCGCGGGCACGGGCAACCCCTATTTTAGCACCGACACGGGCGCTTCGCTGCGCGCCATGGAAATCAACGCGGGCGCACTAATCAAAGCCACCAAGGTCGATGCCGTTTACGACACCGATCCCAAACTTAATGAAGACGCCAAACCCTTTGAGCACTTGACCTACATTCAGGCGCTCAACATGCGCGTGGGCGTGATGGACAGCACGGCGATTTCGATGTGTATGGACAATGACCTGCCCATCCACATCGTCGACCTGTGGCAAGAGGGGGCGCTCAAGAAGGTCGTGCTGGGTGAGCCAGCGGGCACGGTCATCTCGGCGGAGTAGCCACGTCGTTTCCGGGATTGGTTGATCTTTGCTAGAATCGTGATGCGCATTCACCGCATCCTCAACTTTGTTTCTCCACCAATGCACGCGGCAGGTTCTCTTTCAGGGCCGCCTGACCAGGCCGCCTGACCGGGCCGCTGCGTGAGCTGATACACGACAGGAGTTTATTCAGATGATCAATGACGTTCTCTCCGATACAGATGAGCGCATGAGCAAGACCATCAGCGCACTGCGCACCGATTTTACATCGATCCGCACGGGGCGCGCCTCGCCCGCGCTAGTAGATCGGCTGCTGGTGGATTACTACGGCACGCCGACGCCGCTGCAGCAGATCGCCTCCATCAACGTGCCCGAAGCGCAGATGCTCGTGATTCGACCCTACGCGGCCAACGATATTGCCGCCATTGAAAAAACAATCATCAGTTCCGATCTGGGCATGTCTCCCTCCAACGACGGCCAGCAGATTCGGCTGTCGATTCCCTCGCTTACGGAGGAGCGCCGCCGCGACTTGACAAAGCAGGTCTCGCGGCGGGCCGAGGAGGCACGCGTTGCGGTGCGCAACATTCGTCGCGATTCAATCACCATGCTGCGCGATTTCCAGAAGGAAGGCGAAATTTCGGAGGATGAGCAGCGCAGCGCCCAAGAGCGCGTGCAGGAAAAGACCGACGAGTACGTCAAGCAGGTGGACGAGACGGCGCGCGAAAAAGAAACCGAAATTATGACGCTGTAGAGCGGGGTTCACACAGTGCAGAAATTTCGAATGTAGCGGTTCACTAGACTTCCAGCTGCAAATTGCGCAAATGGTGGCTGACCACGCCGCTCAGTTTATACAATTTGCGGCTGAGTTTCTTCTGCATTTTGCAGATGCGCTCGTCAAATTTGGAATTCCTGCATCACACTGTCCAGCGTGTTACTTGGTTGTTAGGAGAAGAGCGAAATGAACGCAGTTGCCCAACCCACTGCCCCTGCACCGCGGGCAAAACAAGTGCCGCACGACGAGCTGTCGCGCGTGCCTTACCACATCGGCATTATTATGGACGGCAACGGGCGCTGGGCGAAGAAGCGCAGCCTGCTGCGTTCATTTGGCCACCAAGCGGGGGTGGACAACATTCAGCCCATTCTCGAAGCGTGCGTGCGACACGGCGTCAAGGTGCTTTCGATCTATGCCTTTTCCACGGAAAATTGGGAGCGTCCGCAGGAGGAAGTCAGCGGCCTTATGCGGCTGCTGGGGCTGACAATCCAGCGGCAGCTTCACGAGTTGGATAAGAATGGCGTACAAATTCGACACAGCGGCCGCATGGACGGCATCAACCAGCGGCTGCAAAATCAAATTGCCCACGCGCTCGACGTAACCAAGGACAACCAGCGCATCATCCTCAATGTGGCCTTTAACTACGGCGGGCGCGCGGAGATTTTGGATGCCATGCGCCGTGCTCTGGCGGACGGCGTCCAGCCCAACGAGATGACGGAGCAGGTTTTTAGCCAGTACCTCTACACCGAAGAGCTGCCCGACCCGGATTTGATCATCCGCACCGGCGGCGAATGGCGGCTCAGCAACTTCTTGATTTGGCAGGCCGCCTACGCCGAGTATTACACCACGCCCACCTACTGGCCCGATTTCGACGAGGATGAACTCTATAAAGCGCTCTGCGAGTACGCCCGGCGCGAGCGGCGCTTTGGCCGCGTGCTTGACAGCTGACGCGTCGCGCTTACTCCATCTTCCCCCCCGAAGTGGTTCGCTGACCTCCGCCTTTTCCGCTACTCATCACTACCCGCCATCACCACCCGTCACTACCCACCATTACCACCCACCATCACAGAGCCCCAACTGAATGACCGCTCGCCTACTCGTCGCCCTAGTGGGCATCCCAATCGTGGTGATGCCGCTGCTGCTGGGCGGCTTTTGGTTTGCCAGCCTGGTTTTTGTGATCGCGCTGATGGGGGGTTTTGAGCTGTACGGCTTGCTGCGCAAAGGGGGATATGTGCCGCTGCGCTGGCTGGGGCTCTTCTGGCTGGGGCTGCTGATTCTCAATCGTTGGCAATCCGAGCTGCTGCCGCTCTCCACGCTGATTGCCGGTGGCCTGGTCGTCTTCCTGATCTTTGCGCTCTTCACCCGGGACAACCCAATTGGCTCGTGGATGTCCACCACGCTGGGCGCGCTCTACGTTGGGATGACGCTTGGCCAGGCCGTGCCGCTGCGTCTGCTGCCGGATGGGCTATGGTGGCTGCTCTTTGCGATCCTCGTCACCTGGAGCAACGATTCGTTTGCCTACTTTGCGGGCAGCACGTTTGGCCGGCATCAGCTTTGGGCGCGGATGAGCCCCAGCAAAACCTGGGAGGGGACGGTGGCGGGCTGGAGCGGCGCGGTGCTTATGGCGCTGCTCTTCGTCTGGCTTACGCCATTGACCCTTCCCCTGTGGTTGACTGCCCTGCTGGGCGCGGTCAGCGGCGTGCTGGCCCTGCTGGGCGATCTCTCGATCAGCATGTTCAAGCGACAGGCGTGCGTCAAAAATAGCGGCAATCTGCTGCCGGGCCACGGCGGCGTCTTGGACAGGCTGGACAGCATGCTCTTTGTTATGCCCTTTATTTATCAGTCGGCGCTGCTGTGGCTGGCCTGGGTGGGATGAAGGGAGGTGCGCCCCAAAGCAGTGGGCCATTTGACCCAACCCCCTCAACGCTGGTTCGTTGCCGAAGGGGTTGGGGGATGGGGCTGTCGTGCTGGCCCTTATGGGTCGCCTTGCGCCAGCTTCTGTCGAGAATTGGAATGCACTCGGTAAACAAAGAGAGTTGCTTCAGGCAACACGACCCGCGTAAATTGACTGCCGAACCGCCTCGCGCAGCTTCTCGATATTCTCCGCCACTGACCCCTGCTCACTATAGACCGCGCTGCCCGCGACAATGACGTTGGCTCCGCTGCGCACGGCGTCGCCCACCGTGGCGGTGTTGATGCCGCCGTCTACCTGTAGATCGCAGATGGGGTTAAGCTCATCGCGCAGCACGCGCAGGCGACGCAGCTTGCTGGTGCTCGTCTCGATAAATTTTTGCGAGCCAAAGCCGGGGTTAACGGTCATCACCAGCACGACATCGATCAGCGGCAGCACTTCGCGCACGGCTTCGATGCTGGTGGCCGGGTTAATCGCCACGCCCGCGCGGCAGCCCAAATCCAAAATCTGCTGCACGGCGCGGTGCAGGTGCAGCGTGGCCTCGGCGTGAACGTGAATGGTGGTGCTGCCCGCTTCGGCAAATTGGGGCAGGTAGCGCTCCGGCTCCTGCATCATCAAGTGCACATCGAGCGGCAGCGCGGTTACCTCGCGCGCCATTGCCACAATGGGCAGACCAAAGCTGATGTTGGGCACGAAGCGCCCATCCATCACGTCCAGGTGCAGGTAATCGGCGCCGCCGGCTTCCGCCTCGCGAATAGCGTCGGCCAGGTGGCCAAAGTCGGCGGTGAGAATTGAGGGGGCAATCTTGATCGGGTGGGTCATGATAACCTCTAAGTAAATTTCGACTTCAAAGAATTGATCCACAAAGGGCACGAAAAGCACGAAGGAAGATCGGGTGCAGGATAATCCTTCGTGGTTCTTCGTGCCCTTCGCGGATCGTCTGTTTTGCTCTTTCTGCCTATCTGCTGTGGGCAAGCAGAAATCGCTGCATGATCTTCTGAACGCGCGACGGACTGGCGAAGATTAACGCGTGGCTCTGGTTGTCGACTACGTGTAGCTCGGCATTGGGCAGCGCGTCGGCCATGCGGTCGGGGACGGCGACGGGGAAGAACTCATCGCTCCCCCCGTGGATCAAGCAGACGGGCAGCGACCAAGAGCGCAACGCCTCCAGCGGCAGGTCGATGGCCATCTTGGGCGTCAAGTTGCGAAAGCCAGGAAGCAGCACTTGGTGAAAATACCCCTCATCCGCATCACGCTCGTGATGGGGATCGTGTAGCCGCGCCGTGGCTTCGATCCAGCTGCGGCCCGCCCGAAAATTTTCCGGCTTGAGCGGCTCTGCTCCCTCCCCCAGCTTTTGGGGGTCGACGGTGTGGGAGCTGCTCACCAGCGTCAACGTCGCAGGCGCGACCATGCCCCGCGCCACCATCTGCTGCGCAATCATGCCGCCGCTGCTTGCCCCAGCGAGGTGTCCACTCTGTGCACCCTCGGCCTCCATCAGCGCGGCGATTTGTCGACCCATCGCCGCGTGATCAAAACCGGCCGGATGGCCCTGCGACTGGCCGTGGCCCGGCATGTCCGGCAGCAGGACGCAAAAATCTCGTGCAAACGCCTCCACCATTTTCCCCCATGCCGTGCGCCCCGTGCTTAGAAAATTGTGCAGCAGCGTCAGCGTGGGCGCGTCGTCCCCGCTTTGGGCCGGGAAGACTTCGTAGAAGATAAAGCCATCGTCGGTTGGGAAGCGGTGGGTGGTAGAGGCGGACGCGGCGTCTTGCATAGCTGGCTGATCTGTCCTGTTGGTGTGCATCGCCTCGGTGAAGCTGGATGGTTTATGTAAAAAACATACAGCAGGCCCTCATCCCCGTCCCTTCTCCCAGCGTAGAAAAGAGAGTTCGCCTCTCCCCTCTCCCAAAATGGGAGAGGGGCCGGGGGGTGAGGGCCTGCCTTTACGCACTTCAACGCTCGCCTCACATGTTCTTACATGCGCCCAAGCGGTTTGGGATGAGCCCAGCTTGATCCATTTATGCCTCGCTTGTGCCCATGGGCGTGGGCGTCGTCAGCGATTCCACCATCTGGCGGTCGCTGGGGCCATCCATGGCCGCGCTCATCACCTGGAAAACTTCGGTGATGTCGTCGGTGGTGATTAGGCCCAGGAACTGCGCGCCCTCTTTGATGGCGACCACGCGGCTGCCGGAGCTGGCAATCTGCTCCCATACCTCCGCCAGCGAAGCGGTGGGCGGCAGGCTGGGAATTTCACCCGCGGGCTTCATCACGTCGCCAATGCGCGCATCGGGGCCGGTCTGCTTAAGGGCATAGATGAGCCGCCCACGCGTGAGCACGCCAACAAAGTTGCTGCCCAAATCGAGCACGGGATAGTCCGTCTGATAGCTGTTCATGATCAGGTCGACGGCGCGTTCGGCACGTTCGCTCGTGTAGAGGCTGGTTGCGCCAGCGGTGAGCGCGTCGCGCGCCTGAACGTTGCGCAGCACGGTGCGGCTTTCCACGGCTTCACGCTCCGCCCCGCCGCCAACGTAGACGAAGAACGCAATCAGCAGCAGCAGAATGTTGCCGCCGCCAAAGAGACCCACGAAAGCGAAAATGACGGCCATGATGCGTCCAACGAAGACGGCAATACGGGTGGCCCGTACGTAGGGCATGTTAAAGGCAAGCACGGCGCGCAGGATGCGGCCACCATCCATGGGGAAGGCGGGCAGCAGATTGAACAGCCCCAACGCAATGTTTATGCTAAAGAGATAGCGAATTAAGCCGCTGATCGTGCCTTCGGGCACGAGGCTAAAGATACCGCTCAACGGCAGGCCCGGCTCGCGCAGCACAAAGGCCAACGGTAGCAAAATAGCCGCCAGCGCAAAGTTGACCGCCGGACCCGCGATCGTGATCAAAAACTCCTGCATCGGTTTGTCCGGCATCCGCTCCAGGCTGGCGACGCCGCCAATGGGCAGCAGCGTAATCGAGGGCACGCCGATGTTGAAGTGCTGCGCCACCAGCGCATGGCCAAATTCGTGCAGCGTTACACAGGCGAAGAGCAGCAGAACGGTAAGCACGCCAAAGAGCGCGCTGGCCAACGTCACGGGCTCGCCGGGCAGGCGGCCAAAGGCGAAGGCACCAAAGGCCAGAATTAGCACAAACGACCAGTGCACGCGCACGTCGATGCCGCGAAGGCGAAAAAGGTGAAAGGAAGTTCCCACAGTAAGTTTCTCCAAGCAGGCTGCAAAATGGACGGGACGACGCCGCGTTCTCGCCGCTGCGCCACAATATCCAAACGGGATGGTTCTTGTCTCTGGATAGATAATCTCTAGTGTACCACAAAATTTTTACGGAGACTGGAACGGCTGTACCGATCAGGGGTGGCTCGCGTTACCAACCGTTGCCAACGTTCGGCGAATTTAGAATCGCTTTGGCGGCAACAGGAATCTTGCTGGTGAGAAATATAGCGAATAGAATAAACGAACCAACGCACTCAACCTAGAGCGAGACCATGAAGAACCCAGCCAAAACTGCATCAACCACCTCCATTATGCAGGACTTTGTCTTCGGCGGCATCGAGGCCGAGGACAGCCGCCTGCTTGCTGGCGAACGCCACCACGCCCGCGGCATCCGTCACGGCCACCG
The DNA here is from genome assembly GCA_965213535.1 of Caldilineaceae bacterium. Taxonomy (GTDB): domain Bacteria; phylum Chloroflexota; class Anaerolineae; order Caldilineales; family Caldilineaceae; genus JBCCFC01. The sequence goes on along the minus strand of OZ243888.1, from coordinate 491,154 downwards.
GCTCGACCCGCTCGACCCCGCCCCCAACCAGCCCGTTACGCTCACCGTGCACGTCGGCCCGGACGTGCACATCGACCGGCTGACGACCTACGTAACCACGGACGGCAGCGAGCCGGCGGGCAGGCGTGGCGTCGCCGTCACCAGCGAGACCCGCCGTGGCGTCGCCGTAGAATTTACGCGCGTCGATACGCTGTGGAATCCGCTGCTTTGGCACTATGTGGACGTGTGGCAAGCCACCCTTGACGGCCAGCCGAACGGCACGCTCGTCCAGTACCGCATCGAGGGCTGGCGCGAGGGCGACGAAGAGTTCTCGGCGTGGAGCCGCGAGCCAAACTTGGATCGCACCGTCGAACAGCCGACGCGCTACGGCTACCACGTCGATAATTTCAGCGTGCCGCAGTGGGCGCGCGACGCGGTGGTCTACCACATTTTTGTGGATCGCTTTGCCGTGACGCGCTCGTCAGAAATGGAAACGGGCGTGGCAGACCCGCACGATCGCTGGCTGACGCCGGAGGAGATGAGCGGCTTTGTCGGCGGCACGCTGCGCGGAGTGATCGACAAGCTGGACTACATTGCTGACTTGGGCGCGACGGTCGTTTGGCTCAGCCCCGTTTTCGCCACCGAAACCAATCACGGCTACGACACGACGGACTATTACGCTATCGATCCGCGCTTTGGCACGGCAGACGATCTGCGCGAGCTGGTGCAGCAGGCCCACGCCCGCGGCCTGCGCGTGCTGCTTGACTTTGTCGCCAACCACGCCAGCCACCACTTTCCTCCTTTTGTCGATGCGCTCGAAAATCCAGGTAGCGAATACCGCGACTGGTGGAGCTTTAGCGACAGCTATAGCCACGGCTATCGTACCTTTTTCGATGTGGCCACCATGCCCCAGTTTAACGTCGACGACGCGGGCGCGCGCCAGTTCCTCTGCGACGCGGCCCAATACTGCTGCGCGAGTTCGAGGTCGACGGCTATCGGCTGGATTACGCTGCCGGGCCGGGGCACGTCTTCTGGAGCGAATTCCGCGCGGCCTGTCGAGCCGCCAACCCGGAGTGCTGGCTCTTTGGCGAAGTCACCCGCGCGGGCGAGATGCTGCGCACCTATGCCGGTCGGCTGGATGGCTGCCTGGACTTTGCCCTGGCGCGCACGCTGCGCCAGCTCTGCGCCGCCAGCACAGCGGACGGTGCGCCGCTGATTTCGATGAGTGAATTTGCGAACGTAGTGGGGCGTAGCCGAGAATTTTTTGGGACGCGGACGAACGCGGAAGAACGCGGATCAGACTCTGAAATCCGCGTTCACCCGCGTTCTTCCGCGTCCAATTTTTCTGATTTTGTACAGCCGAGCTTCCTGGACAACCACGACATCAACCGCTTTTTATGGATGGCGGCTGGCGAGCCGGACGAGAAGAAACAGCGGCTCAGATTTGCCGCCACGCTGCTCTTTGCGCTGGGCGGGCCACCGATTTTGTATTACGGCACGGAGGTGGGGCTGAGCCAGTCGCGGCCCAAAGCGCCCTACTGCGAGGAATCGCGCCAAAGCATGTGGTGGGGCAAGCGGCGGGACAGGGCGCTGCTCGCGTGGTTCCAACGGCTGATCCGCGTGCGACGCGATCACCCGGCGCTGCGCTACGGCGATCTGCACACGCTCCAGCTCGACGATGCGCGTCACCTCTGGCTTGCCCAGCGCACGTACGAGGCAGATTGCGTGCTCGTGGCAATCAACGCGGGGGATGAATCGCAGTCGATTACGCTGCCAAAGGGCGAGTTTGCTGATTGCCTGAGTGGGGAAACGGCGGGAGGAAGGCTGATGCTGTCGCCGCGGTCGGCGGTGCTGCTGGCACGGAGGTAGGGGGCGGCGCGCAACTTTCTTTGCGCGCTCCTCGTATTGCTGACCATGAACGCCGAACCCATCGAGCTCTCTTTATACGCACGGCCAAAGAACACCGGCGCATCTGGCTTTGCCGCGGACGTGCGCGCGCTGGCGGAGCAGACGGTCTCCGTTCGCGAGTTTATTCGGCGAGCTGGCGAGCGCTACGCCTTTATCCAACTCGACGATTGGAAAAGCCCGCACCGCTTTCTGCGCCAGCTTTCGGGCAAGCCGCCCGTGCGCTTTGGCACAGACGGCTTCCGCCGCGCGCTGGTGGATGATCGCGACCCGGCGCGGCACTACACGGCCTTTGTGGTGGTGGGCTTTTGGCTGCCGCGACCTATAGCGGTTGCGACGCTGTGGGCGTGGGAAATTCTGGGCTTTGTGCGCTATCGCGGCACGTGGAGCCAGCCGGACGTGCGGCTGGGCATCATCGGCCTGCGTCACGGCGGGGCGGTGCAACGCGAAGGGGCGGGTGTGCTGGCGGGATTGATCGAGCGGGAGTTGATGTAGGGCGAAGCAGCGCTTTGCCCCACAAAATCTACGCTGGCCGCAGCCCCAGGTAAACGCGCGGCCCGCGCAGGGTGCGCAGGATTCTCTCGCCATCTTTCCAGGGAAGAAGTTGATTGAGCTCGTTGGGCGAAAGCGGCTGGTTATTGTTGGCCAAGAAAATCCGGAAGCAGGCTGAGGCGACGGGCAGCCGTTCGTTGATATACTCCGGATCGTTGGCGCAGCGCGTGCGCAGGCACTCGCGCAGCGCATCCGTGCGGTGGACCTCGCCCGTCTCCGGGTCGATCCAATCGACATCTTCGGTGTTCTGGTGGTTCTCAAAGCGCTCGCGACATTCGGCACAAAGCTGATCGCGCAGGATGAGGCGGAAGTTGCGACCGCTGCGCTCCCACCAATCGTAGTCGATGTGGAATTTAGTATCGAGCGTGGGCCGGAAGCGGGAGAGCGAGCTTTTAGTGAGTGTGCTGGACACAGTGTTTCCTCGTGAAGACTAATCAATGGCTCTTCGTGCGACAGTGTACGCAAGGCTAATTTTGATGGTTCGTGGTGCGTCGTGCGTGTACCGGTACACGCACGACGCACCACGAACCATCTCATTGGTACACTTTGTCGCAAAGACCCTCAATTCTTAAACCAGACTAAACATCCCACCGCCAACGTCGCGGAACTGGCGATTGCTGATGAGCGCGTAAAAGATCGGCCCGGGCGGCGTGCGGCGCACCATGTTGACGGCGCTGTAGACGCTCTTGGCGTGCACCGTGCCCTGTGGGTCAAGCTGCGCCAGCGCGGGCACAATCTGCTCGATGATCTGGTCGAGCCGGATTTTATTGCGCGGGATGGCGCTGCGCAGGGCCTCCATCTGCTGAGAATTTTCCTCGGCCACCACCAGCAGCTCATCGTACTCGCAGGCAATGTTGATTTTGTCCAGCTTAAACTGAAGCCGCAGGTTCTCGACATCGGGCTCGCCGATGCGGGCCCACTCGCGGCGTGCCCGCCGCGAGCGAAAATCAACAACCACCTCGGCGGGATTCTCCGGCACGCGCTCCAGCGTGAGCTGCGCCCCCACCGGAATTTCGTGGTCAGCCATCCACTGGCCCAGCCCCGCCACGTAGCGACCTTCGGGCACAACCCAGCCCGTGAAGCGCGTGCCCCAGCGTCCGTCCACCAGCGTCACCCGCGATTTCGCGCCTTCCTCCACGGGGAAGAAGCTGCGCGTGCGGCCCGTTAGCGGAATCGTACCCGCTTGGCGATGGGGGTAGATGAGCGAAAAGCTGGTGCTGGGCACAATCGACGGCACTTCGCTGCTGAGGCTGCTCTCGCCCCACTCGTCGTCCAATTCCCATTCAACCTGGAGCAGCTCGACGCTGAGCAGCGCGCGGTTGTACTGCACGCCGCGGTGGCGCAGCACGAGCGGAATTTCGCCAACGCTCTCCGGCTCCAGCCGCTTGAGAAACCACTTGGAGCCCTCGCCCTCCGTTACGCGGTCGAAGCGCCCATCGCGCTTGAGCGCGTGGCGCAGGCTAATTTCCTTCATCGTTTGGCTCATGCCGCCGGGCATATCCACCTGCTTGAGCAGGGTTGCCAGCGCGACGGGCTCGCCCTCTACTTCAACCAGCGCCTCGGCGATGTTGAGGTGGCCCACGTTGACGTCCGCCAGCATGTCCGCCAGCATCCACGTGCCGTCCACCTGGGCAAAGTCGCGGCTGCGCTCGCCCTCTTCCAGCGCAAAGAGCAAACTCTCGTCGATTTCGCCGCCGTAGAGGGAGTAGATCTCCTGGGCCGAGAGCAGCGAATCATCCGCCAGCAGGTCGCCATTGTTTTGATTGAGCCGGTGGGGGGATTGGAGGCCCGCGGCGAATTCGCGCACGCCGGATTCAAACTGCACCTGCATCACGTTAAATTCGCCGTGCTCTGGATTTTGGCCGCTGCGCGTCTCCTGCACCTCGCCCACTGCAAACTCCAGTGCGGGGAAGACGAGCTTGGTGCCGGGCACGTAGGCTCCGTCGGGCGAATAGACTTCGCCCTTGCCCAACTCCTCTTTGATTTTCGCATTTTCCTTGCGGAGGTAGTTATCGATCAGCGCGGTGGCTAATTCGCCGGTGCTGCGCGGGGCTTGCGCGTCGAGCAGAAGATTGTACAAAAAATCAATGTCGTCCGTGGTTACTTCAAACTGGTCTCGCCAGAAAGCTGCTGTTTGGGTTTTGCGTTGCAGCATGCTTCCTCCTGTATTTATGGTAAACCGGAATCGCGAGGCGCTGCTGCAAAGCCGTGTAGGCAAACCACGCCATTTTGCGTGGGGGAGCCTGGGTGGGAGCGTCTGCGTACCCGGTAGGTATAGTAGTTTTCAACGGTTTGCAAAGAGTAAGTATAGCAGCAACCGGCGCTGAATTCAAATCCTTTCCACCTACTTCTGCTCTTGATTTATGACGCAGGGTTTCGTTCCGCGAATACGACAAACGTGGTACAATAAATGCAAGCGCGCCTCCTGATGCAGACGGCGAATTTATGCGGTGCTGCTTACTGTATTCTCCACACCAACTACTGGGAACCTACCATGACCACAGTCGCCATGATTCTTGCGGGCGGGGCCGGGACGCGCCTCACCGTGCTTTCCGAAGAGCGGGCCAAGCCCGCCGTGCCCTTTGCCGGCAAGTTCCGCATCATCGATTTCACCATTAGCAACTGCGTCAACAGCGACATCTACTCCGTCGGCGTGCTGACGCAGTACCGACCGCACAGCCTCAACGAGCACATCGGCATCGGTCGCCCGTGGGATTTGGATCGGACGCGCGGCGGCGTGCGCCTGCTCCAGCCCTACCAGCAGCGCGAGGGCCAAACCTGGTATGCGGGCACGGCGGACGCCATCTACCAGAACCTCAACTTTATCCGCGAGCGCCACGCCGACACGGTGATCATTCTCAGCGGCGACCACATCTACAAGATGGACTACCGCCCCATGCTGGCCTACCACCAGCAGCACGAGGGCGATCTCACCATCGCCGTCATGCCCGTGCCGCTGGAGGAGACGGATCGCTTTGGCATTATGGAAGTGCAGCCGGAAGATCAAGACGATCCGGGGGGCGCCCAGATCATCACCAATTTTTTCGAGAAGCCCAAGGAGCGCGACAAGGGCAACCTGGCCTCGATGGGCATCTACATTTTTGATGCGCACGTGCTGGAGCAGCGGCTCGCCGAAGGCGGCGGCAACGGCTCGCGCGAGGATTTTGGCAAGCACGTCATTCCCGCTATGCTGGAAGCCAACGACCGCGTGCTGGCCTACACCTTCGAGGGCTACTGGGTCGACGTGGGCACGCTGGACGCCTATCTCGACACCAGCCTCGAATTGACCAAGCCCGACCCGGAGCTTGATCTGTTTAGCGACCGCTGGCCCGTGCAGACGCTCTCGGAGGAGCGCCCCGCCGTCAAAATTGGGCCGCAGGGCAAGGTCGAGCAGAGCCTAATCTCGAATGGCTGCGTCGTGCGCGGGCTGGTCAGCAATTCGGTGCTCAGCCCCGGCGTGTACGTCAGCCCCGGCGCGGTGGTGCGCGAGAGCGTGGTGATGAACGACACCTGGATCGGCCCCGGCGCACATCTGGAGCGCGTGATCCTGGACAAGGAAGTCGTCGTTGGCGCGGGCGCGGTCGTGGGCACGGGCGACGCGTCCGTCGTCAACGCAGAGCTGCCGGACAAGCTCACCAGCGGCATCAGCGTCGTTGGCAAGGGTGCGTACATCCCGGATGGCGCGCAGATTGGCCGCAACGTCCTCATCAACAGCCGCCGCGAGGAAGAAGACTTTCCGGAGGATGGGGTGGTGAAGGATGGGGGGACGGTGTAGTGCGTAGTGCGTAGTGCGTAGTGCGTGAACTGGTGCGTTATCTGGCAGGAAAATCACAACGAACCAAGTCAATTAACTGGTTCACGCACCACGCACCACGCATTCAACTCCTCAAATTAATCGAAAAACGAATCTACTTCAACAAACGGAGTACCCCCCCATGTCAGCCTTTGCCATGATCATGGCCGGTGGCTTTAGCGAGAGCCTGAGCGTTTTGACCGAGACGCGCGCCGAGCCAGCCGTCCCCTTTGGCGGCAAATTCCGCCTGATTGATTTTCCCCTCAGCAACTGCGTCAACAGCGACATTTACAACGTGGCTGTGCTGACGCAATATCGACCGCGCACGCTCAACGACCACATTGGCGTCGGTCGCCCTTGGGATCTGGACCGCAGCCGCGGTGGCGTGCGCCTGCTCCAGCCCTATCGCGGCGGCCAGTACGGCGACTGGCAGGCCGGCACCGCCGACGCCGTGCGCCGCAACCTGGATTACGTGCAGCAGCAGGACGAAGAGCACGTGCTGATCCTCGCGGGCAACCACATCTACCTGATGGACTACCGCCACATGCTGCGCCAGCACGAACAGACGGGCGCGGATTTGACCGTCGCCGTGCGCCGCGTGAGCCCGCACGAGACGCACCGCTTTGGCATCGTCGAGCTGGGCAGCGGCGACCGCATCGTCGATTTCCAGGAAAAGCCCAAGCGCTCGGACGTGACGCTGGCCTCGATGGGCATCTACGTCTTCAAGCGCGAGCTGCTGATTGACATCCTGCAGCAGGGCGACGCCGACGATTTTGGCCGCGACGTGATGCCGCAGATGGTCGCCAATCGCGCGGATGTCCACGCCTATCGCTTCCCCGGCTACTGGGCCAACGTGGGCGTGGTGCAGTCCTACTGGGAGGCCAACATGAGCCTGCTCGCCGAGGAGCCCGCCCTCGATTTGTACGATCCGACGCAAGTCGTCCACACCCGCAGCGAGGAGCGCGCCCCGGTGCGCATCGGCCCCAACGCCAGCGTCGACGGCAATTTGTTGTCGAACGGCTGCCAGGTCGATGGCGACGTCGAGCGCAGCGTGCTCTCGCCGGGCGTGCGCGTCGCCGAGGGCGCGACGGTGCGCGACAGCGTAATTTTGGGCGATGTGGTGATCGAAGCGGGCGCGGTCGTCGAGCGCTGCATCATCGACGAGCACGTCGTCGTGCGGGCGGGGGCCAAAGTCGGCCACGGCGAGGACAACACGCCCAACGCCGAGCTGCCGGATCGGCTCAACACCGGGATCACGCTGGTGGGCAGCCACAGCGTCATCCCGGCGGACATTGTGATTGGGCGCAACGTGGTCGTCCACCCGCAGACGGGGGAGGGGGCATTCCAGAATAAGGAAGTGGCGAGCGGAGCGAGCGTGGGGCAGAGTTTGCGGTGAGAAAAAGCGAGTGGTTATGTGTAATTGATAATTGGGGTTGGTTCAATAAATATAGTCAGCGGACAGAGACCATTTCAACACGGAGGGCGCAGAAGGATACATTATAGCAACGCACCACGCCGAGGGTGGCTCACTACAAAGGGTGGCTCACTACAAGGGGAACCAGAGCGAGCGGTGGTTTCTTCGTAGCAACCGATGACAAGGTCAGCAAGTGTAAAGAAACGGGCTGGTAGCATTGAGCCGGGAGAGTCTTGTCATTCCCATGAAAATGGGAATCCATCTGTTGGTTGCCTGGATTCCCGCCTTCGCGGGAATGACAAAATTTGACGGCTCCGCTGACCTTTGCGATTACAGAGCGTTTCTTTATAGCTTGAAGGCGAGCGCTCATTCTTCGCAAACTGCCACCCGGAATGAAAGGTTTGAAGATAAAATTGTGAATGGTTGAGTTTCTCAGCAAACGAGCCAACCAATTACCAATTACCATTTACCAATCTCCTCTCCTACCCCCCCGCCACCTTTGCCTGATAGCCCAGCTCGTTCAAAATCTCCACGATCCGCTCGCGCTGCTCCCCCTGAATCTCAATCTCGTCGCCGTTGACCGTGCCGCCCGTGCCCAGCTTGCTCTTGAGCAGCTTGGCCAGCGCCTCTTTGCCCGGCGCCGGGCTGCGCACGCCCTTGATCACCGAGACGACTTTGCCGCCGCGCCCGCCCCGCTCGCGGTGCACGCGCACGGGCTTGTTCTGCTGGTAGGTCGGGTAGGGGGCCGCGGGGTTGCGCGGCGCGGGAACCGGCGTGGGCTCGGCTTCCGGCTCCGGGTCGGTGGAAAAGACGGTGCGTCGATTGGCGGGCATGGTCACTCCTTTGCAACATTTGATTCGCTGGGACGTAGTGTAAAGCAAATCAAGAAAATAATCCACGAAGGGCACGAAGGTTTGTGCGTCGACACTCTTTCTTCGTGTTCCTTCGTGTTCCTTCGTGTCCTTCGTGGACCGCTAAAAAGGAGTTGACCATGCAACACACCATTCGCGGTGAGATCGCGCAAAATGTCCGGCTGGACTTTGCGCCGGGGGAGACGGCCTGGGCCAGCAACGGCTCGCTGATGGGCTACACGCCGGGGATGCAGTGGACGCTGCGCGTGCCCGGTGGGCTGGGCGGCGCGATGCGGCGCTCGCTCTCCGGCGAGGGGCTGGCGCTGACCTACCTGGAAGCGCCCAGTGGAGAATCGGCGGGGCCGGATCAGCACGTGCTGCTGGCGGCCAACCAGCCCGGCCACGTCACCGAGTGGGATTTAGCCGATGGGCCGGTCGTCACCACGCGCGGCTCGTTCTTGGCGGCGTGGGGCGCGGAGATCGACATCACCGTGACCGTTGCCAAGCGGGCGGGCGCGGCGCTCTTTGGCGGGGCGGGCTTATTTTTGCAGCGCATCTCCGGCACGGGCACGGTGCTCGTCCACGGCAGCGGCGACTTTCACGAGCAGCGGCTGGGCGAGGGCGAGCAGCTCCTCGTCAGCACCGGCAATATCGCCGCCTTTAGCGACGCGGTGGATTACGACATTCAGGGCGTCGCCGGCTGTCGGCGCATTTTATTCGGCGGCGAAGGGCTCTTCATGACGCGGCTGACGGGGCCGGGTCGCGTGCTGCTGCAGACGCTGAAGCGGGGAGTGGCGAAGAGTAGTGCGTAGTGCGTGGTGCGTAGTGCGTGGTGCGTGGTGCGTAGTGCGTGGTGCGTGATGCGTGATGCGTGATGCGTGGTGCGTGAACCGTAACTTAACCTTGGCGACAATCTACAACGAACCGAGCTGGACATACCAGTTCACGCACTACGCATCCACACATCATGCATTAAGTTTCACACAATTGCCACCACAATCGTCAGCGTGACCGCGCTGGCGAGCGTCGAAAACAAAACCGTCGTTGTGACAAAATCCGGCAGCAGATCGTGCTCCAGGGCGATCAGCGAGGCCAAGATGGCGGCGGGCATGGCGGCCTGGAGCACGCCGGCCCCGCGGGCGATGCCTTCCAGCCCAAAAACGGGGGCGAGGGCCAGCGCCAGCGCCGGGCCGCCCAGCAGCCGCGTCGCGCTCGACGCCGCCATGTCGAGATCGAGGCGCAGGCGGCCCATGGTCGCCAGCTGAATGCCCAATCCCAGCAGCATGACGGGGATCAGCGCCCCGGCCAGCAGCTCCACGGCGCGCCCGGCAAAGAGCGGGAGCTGCCAGCCAAAGGCGTTAAAGAGCAGCGCCGGGATCACGGCCAGCACGCCCGGCGTTTTGAAAACGGCCAGCAGCGCGCCCAACACGTTGCCCCGCTCGCCGCTCTTGGTCAAAGTCGCCGCGATGACGCCGACCACAAAGCCAAAGGTGCTGACGGCCAGAAAGTAAACGGCGGCATCCACCAGCGCTTCGTCCCCCAAGGCAAACTGAATAATTGGAAAGCCAAAGTTGCCGACGTTGCCAAAGGCGGCAATCAGCACGTACGCGCCGATCATCTCCGGCGAGCGGCCCAAGCCGCGCGCAATCAAAAAGGCGACGGTCGCGCTAAGCGCCGTCACCACGAGAATAAAGAGGATCATGCGCGCAGCCAGCCCGGCCTCGATATCGGCGGCGCTAAAGACATTGAAGATGAAAGGGGGAACGAGCACAAAATACGCCAGCCGCGAGACGGTGCGCGCATTCAAATCGAGCCGCGGCCCGGCGATATAGCCCACGAGTACAATGGCAAAGACGGGCGCGAGCACGTTGAGAAAAATTGAAAGCAGTTCAGGCACAGAGTCACTTCAATGGGAGAATGATTTTGGACATTGTAGTGTCTTCTCTGAGTAATGACAAAGTGCAAAGACAAGTCGTCGCGCGGGACAAAGCATTCTAGATTTTACCGCGACAGCCCTCGATCTTGGAGGCTGAGTTCAGTTTGGTAAAGTCGAACTGTTTTTCCGGAAGAGCCTCACTAGGCCACCGGCTCTGCCAGAAAATCGGACTGCCGATCCAGGCTCCGCTCTCCATTCTTTCCGTCGACCTCGACCTCGCGCGCCGCTTCCGGCAGCTTGTACAGCCGCCGCGCTGTCTCGTGCATCACGCTGTTGTGTAGCGATTTGGGCAGCAGGCGCGCGGCAAAGTCGGGCGTGTCGCCGTCCCAGTGGGGGAAGTCGGTGGAGAACATGAGCATCTGGTCGGCGGGGAACATCTTCAGCATGGCGTGCAGATATTTCAGGTTGTCCGGCTCCTCGATCGGCTGCGTCGTGAGCAGCACGTGCTCGTGGACGAGCTCGCTGGGCGGGCGATCCAGCCAGGGCGTCGTCATGCGCAGGGCCTTCCAGTTTTTGTCCAGCCGCCACAGCAGCGGCGGAACCCACGAGACGCCGCCCTCGACCAGTACAAATTTGAGCGTGGGGAACTTGACGAAGACGCCCTCGATCACGAGGCTCGCCAAATGGGCCATGTAGTTGGTCGCCAAGCTCGTGTGCCACTCGAAGTAGTTGCTGGGGTAGCCCGCCGACAGCGGCGCGCCGGAAACGCCGGAGCCTTCCGTGCCGGGATGAATCGCCACGGGCAAATCGTACTCAACTGCGGCCTCGTAGATCGGGTGAAAAAAGCGGTGGCCGTAGGGCTTCTCCGCCCCGCTCGGCATGAGCACCTGCACCACGCCCGGATGGCTGCCCAGCCGGTGGATTTCCTTGGCCGCCAGCAGCGGATCGCCCGGTGCGACGACGATGGAGGTGCGAAAGCGCTCGTCCGTTGGCAGCCACTCCTCTACAAAGACGTCGTTGTACGCGGAGACGAGCGCCGCCGCAAAGTCCAGCTCCGGCGAGAGGCCAATGCGCAGCGTGCCCGCCGGGTTGAGGATGCCATATTCGAGCTCGTACTCGTCAAAGAAGTGGCGGCTCAGCGTCTCTGGGCTGCCCTCGATGCGCGAGCCGTCTTCGAGCACGGCATCGGGCCGCATGACGCCGTTGGGGTTCCAGTAGCCCAGGTGGCCGGGGCCGCTGTTGCCGCCCGCAAAGCGCGTACGCCACGGCTCGGCCAAACGCTCCAGCACCCGTTGCCTGTCGCCAACGGGGTGGATGTCGGTGTCGATGATGGGGGTATTTTGAATCACGATCATTCCTTTAACCTTGGAAAACACTCTTGCAAATCGATGTGCTCCCGCATCACGGAACAGCCGCCGCGCCCCTGGTTGATAAGACAGGGCGCTTCCCCGCGCGCCCCATGCGTATCAAGTTAAGCGCAAAAAGACGAACTTGAGTGGGCAAAGGGCGCGAAAACCCCACCCCAGCCCTCCCCAACTTGGGGAGGGGCCGCGACTGGAGGGACGAAACGTCGGCTTCTCCCCCAAGGTGGGGAGGCTGGGAGGGGGTAGCCGGGCAATCTACCGGAGCGGGCTCTCTTTTGATTTACATAACCTTAACTTGATACCTATGGGGCGCTTCCTCGCGCGCCTCTTTCACTCGACGCGGCGGTGGCGGATAGCCACCGCGAAAGATGCGCTGGTATCTATAAACCAGTCTGGTTGGGCGCGAATGGTTGAGCACTTTCACGGGCCATTGCCGCTGGTGGCTAAAGCCCACCAGCTTGCCTGGGGAAAACCGGCTAAAGGCGGTTGGCGCCGGTCGGGCCAACTCACCATCTGCCCAATCGCTTACGCCGTCGTGCACCAGGGCTGTTACCAATCACCCTACCGCATCGCTGTCGGGTTGACGGGCTGGGCGAGCGCGGCATCCAATTCATCCCCTTCCGACACCTGATAATACGGAATGCTCGACGCCTCGCAGAGCGCATACAGCTCGCTGTAGTCGCGATTGGGCGCGCCGAAGGTGGTGCCGTCCAGAATAATGGCGACGCTGTTGACGCCGCGGCGCTGCATGGTGCGCAGGGCGCGAATCCACGTCAGGTCTGGGTCGGGGCTGATGGCGAGGATGGTATCGTTGCGGTTGAGGCGGATGCCGTCGGTGGCGATCAATTGCGCAAAAGGCAGCTTGCCCGCCGCCTCCACCACCGCCAGCGACTCCATGATCTTGCCCAGCTGCCGCTCGCCGCGGTCCGTCTGCATAAACCAGCGCTGCCCGCCCTGGGCGCTCATGCCCACGGCGCGATTGCGTACAAGGAAGTAACGCGCCAGGCTCGCGGCGAGCGTCACCCCGTATTCGGTCGTGATGGGCGGCAGCGCAGTGTAGCTGGCGCGCTTGTTGCCAAACAAGCCCAGCTCCGGCTGTTCGGGGTGCCAGGGCATCCCCGTCACCACGTCGCGAAATAAATCGAGATAGACCCAAACGTTGGCCGTGGGGTCCAGCTCGAATTCTTTGGTCATCAGGCGGCGGGCGCGGGCGGTCGTCGGCCAGTGAATGCGGTTGAGGCTATCGCCGGGGGCGTAGTCGCGCACGGTGGCGACGTTGGTCGTCACGTCGAAGGTACGCTGGCGACGCGAATCGCCGCCGGACAGGAGCGAACTCGACGGCTGGAACGAGGTCAACTCGACGGTGAGGGGGAAGATGACGATGTGGTCGACGGATTCCAGCCGCTGGCGGCGCTCGAAGATGCCGAGCGGGTCGCCGCTGCGCAGCGTCATCGGGCCAAAGCGGAAGCGACCGCGCTGGGTACAGAGCGTTTTGACCTGCCAGCGGTAGGTGCTGCGCCCGCGCAGGCTGGAGACAACGCGGCTGGCGTCGTGCCAGGGCAGCGTCGAAAAATCCTCGACTTCGAGCCAGAGCTTGGGGAGACGGCTGCGGTTGGTAACTTCGAAGAGCTCTTCGACAAACTGGCCGACCTGTCCGCGCCGCGCGCGCGTCAACCGCCGCAGATTGAGCGAGCGCAGGCTGAGCCACGCCCAGCCGTAGCTCAGAAAGAGCAGGGCCAGCAGCAGGTACGAGAGGCTAAAGGCGAGGTCGCGCCCGGTGTTAAAGGCGACGATCCACGCGGCGATCAGCGCGGCGAGGAGGAAGATGAGGCGGGAGGACATGTTAGTTTCAGTAACAGTTTTCAGTAATCAGCGGCTCAGTCTTAGCGGTCGGGCGTTTGGCAACTTGGTTTTTGCCATCGAAGCCTCGAAAACTGAATATTGGTCGCTAACAACTGATCACTCTTTTACGCTCGCACTCTCGTGCCGGGAACCGGCGTGTGCCGCAGCGCATCTTCCACAATGTTGGTGGCCGAGATATTCTTGATGCGCGCCGAGGGGCTGACGATCAGGCGGTGGGCCAGCGTCGGCTCGGCGAGGAGTTTGACGTCGTCCGGCAGCACATAGGCGCGGCCATCGAGGGCGGCCCAGGCGCGGGCGACGGAGAAAAGCGCCAGGCTGCCGCGCGGGCTGGCGCCGAGGTAAACGTCGGGGTGGTCGCGCGTGGTCGTCACCAGGTCGACAATATACTCTTTGACCAAATCGTCGACGTAGATTTCGCGCACGGCCTGTTGGGCCTCGCGCAGCTCCTCCACGGAGAGCACCTGCTGCAAATCCTGAATCGGGTGGCGCTCGGCCTGCCGACCCAGCACGTCGATCTCCTGTGGCTTGGCCGGGTAGCCGATGCGAATGCGCAGCATAAAGCGGTCGACCTGCGCTTCGGGCAGCGGAAAGGTGCCCTCGTATTCGATGGGGTTCTGCGTTGCCAGCACCATAAAGGGGCGCGGCATCTCATAGGTCGTGCCGTCGACGGTGATCTGGCGCTCCTCCATCGCTTCCAGCAGCGCGGATTGCGTCTTGGGCGTGGCGCGGTTGATTTCGTCCGCCAGCACAATTTGCGAGATGATTGGGCCGGGGCGGAACTCGAACTCCATCGTTTTTTGGTTGAAGATGCTCACGCCCGTGACGTCGCTGGGGAGCATATCTGGCGTAAACTGGATGCGGCGGAATTCGGTGCCCACGCTGCGCGAAAGCGCCCGCGCCAACATCGTCTTGCCCACGCCCGGCACGTCCTCGATCAGCAGGTGGCCTTCGCAGAGCAGCGCCAGGATCGTCAGCCGAATTTCGCGGTCCTTCCCAATAATCACTTTGCGCACGTTTTGTAAGACGCGCTCGCTGATCGTTTGCACAATTTCCATGGGATTCCTTAATACAGAATTTTTTAACGCAGAGCGCGTGGAGGGCCGCAGAGAGGAAGAGAGAAGACGGGGCTGTCATGTCGAACGAGTGCGAGAAATCTGTTTGCAGCAAACGAATCACCTGTGTTGATTCGATACACCTTGCTTGACCAGCCTCTATCGTCAACAGTAAAAAATTCTCTCTTTAGTCGAAATGAGAAACACTCTCCGCAGCCCTCCACGCCTCCTCTTCGCCCTCCACGTTAAAGTCTTTTACTCAATACAAAATCATCTGCGTGCAGCGAAAGAGCGCCATTTGCCGGCCCGATTCGTCCACCACCCGCGCATCCCACACCTGTGTGCGGCGACCGGGATGGACGAGCGTCGCCTCCGCCTGCACGCGCCCGCTGGTGACCGTGCGCAAAAAGTTGGTCTTGAGTTCGAGGGTCGCAAAGTTGGTCGCCTCCGCGGGCAGGTGGGCGTAGCAGCCGTAGCCACAGGCCGTATCCGCCAGCGTGACGAGCGCGCCCGCGTGCAAAAAACCGTTGCTCGCCACGTGGCGCGGCTCGACGCTCAGCGCCACGGCTAGCAAGCCCTCGCCCAGCTCGACCAGCTCAACGCCCACGCTGCCCGAAAAGGTTCCCACCATCCGCTCGCGCAGCCGCGCCACCTGCTCGGCGTGTGGCAGGGCACGAAAGGCAGCAGCCCCTATTGGATTGGTAATCTCACTGGTCATGGAGATAACGATAGCGTATTTGGGGCGGGGGAGCAAAAAGTACGCTAAAGCAAAGATTAAGTAAAGATGAGAGTGTAGAGCGTGGTGCACGGTGCGTGGTGCGTAAGCTGGTATTCTGTCCAAGCGGTAGTTCTACGACCTCGCCAACAACCTATCATTTCACACACCGCACACCATGCTCTACACATACTTCTCCAGAAACGCTGCCATCTTTGTAAAGCTGTCCACGCGATTCTTCAGCTTGCTAATCTTGTGCCCCTCGTCCGCGTAAGTTCGCACGCCTACGTGTGAACGGACCTATGCGATTGCTTGCTGATTGACGAGAAGTATCAACCGGAGTACAATTGTTTTACAAATCTCACAGGTGATAGAAACGAGGATAAAGCATGGAAATTTACAGTGCGGAAACAGCAAGCATTGAACTACGCACAGTTCTGGATAAGGCACTGGCTGGCGAAACGACTGTGATCGAACGTTATAACAAGCCGATTGCGGTTGTGTTGGGTTACGACCAGTGGTTGAAAAGGGAACTGGAAGCGGCTCGACGCGAGCCGCGCGTCAGCAGTGAGGAAGTAAAAGAAATGTTGCTGGCGGCGGGCGTTGACCTGCCGCAGACCCCACAAGCTGCCGCCTGATGTGGACGGTTCAATATATCCCCGAAGCGGCCAATTATGTTAGGGACAATGCGTCTCTGGTGCTGCCACTTTACTTCGCTATCATAGGGCTTGAACTTAACGGGCTGGAAGGGGTAAAACGGGGCCGTGTAAGACACTTCGAGGAAAATACCTACCTCTATGAAGTGGAGGGCCACCAACTCTTTGTCGAGCAGCTGCAAGAGGAATATCAAACGCTGGTGATTCTGCGTATCTACCCGCTCAAGTAAATCACCGTGAGCGCCACAAGGCAGCGCACTCCACAATTTTAGCAGATCACGATTTGAAAGCAGAGATAAAAATATCATTCCTGCTCCGGGGGAATGACAAAGTTCGACATCTGCGCTAACCGACGATGCCTGTTAGCGCAGTGCGCTAAAGCACACTCGTGCTCGGCTCGACCAACACGCTTCAGCGCGTTTCGCAAAAGTGGCGAATTCATTCGTCGCCCGTCGCCACGAACGAATCCACTTTGCTCCCGCTCAGCGCAAGATCACGCCTCACACACTTACGCCTCACCCCTCACCCCTCACCCCTCACACATACTTCTCCAGAAACGCCGCCATCTTCGTAAAGCTGTCCACGCGATTCTTTAGCTTGCTAATCTTGTGCCCCTCGTCCGCATAGTGTAGAAATTCGACCGTGCCGCCCGCGGCCTCCAGCTTCTCGACAACCTGCTCGGATTCGTAGAGCGGGACGCGCGGATCGTTGTCCCCCGCCACGACGAGCAGCGGGGCGGCGATGCGCTCGATTTTGTGGATCGGCGAGAGCTGCCGCAGCACATCGCGGTGCTCCGTCAGGCTGCCGTATTCGCGCTCGCGGTGGGCGCGGCGCCAGGCGCTGGTGCGCTCTAAAAAGGTCACCCAGTCGGCAATGCCGACGACATCGATGCCCGCGGCGAAGAGCTCCGGGTACTCCGTCATCGCGGCAAGCACCATAAAGCCGCCGTAGGAGCGCCCGTAGATGGCGATGCGGTCGGGGTCAATTTCGGGGCGGGTGTGCAGCCACTGCACAGCGGCCCGCAAATCGGCCACGCTATCGCCGCGCTTTTCCACGTCGTCCAGCATCATGTAGTCGCGGCCATAGCCGGTGCTGCCGCGCACGTTGGGCACGAGCAGCGCATAGCCCTGCTGCAGAAAATACTGGAAGCGCACGTCAAAAGTCGGCCGCTGCTGCGAGGCGGGGCCGCCGTGAACGTAGAGAATGCAGGGCAAGCGCCCGCCCGCTTTGCCCTCTGCTTGGGCAGAGGCCGCTTGGGTCGATGCAGTGAGCGGCAGATAGAGATGCGCGGGCAGCTCGCGCCCGTCGAAGCTGGGAAAGCGGACGAGCGTGGGCTCAACAAATGAAGCGGGGTCGATGCCGGCACGGTCGCTAAAGGTGAGCTGGCGCATAAAGCCACCCGCGGCGTTGACCATCCAAATGTCGACGGGCTGGGTGGGCGTTTCCAGCTCAAAGAGCAGGTAGTCGCCGCCGCCGCCAAAGGCCAAGCCGCTGGAGCCGCTGGAGCCGTGGCCGATCACGCCGCGCGGCAGATCGGCCAGCATGACGCCCGTGGTGGGGTCAAGCCAGATGAGGTGGCTGTAGCCCTCGACGTTGAGCGTCAGCGCCACGCGGCGACCGTCCGGCGTGGCAATCAGCGCGTCCAGCTCGCCCCGCGCATCGGCGGCGACGTTGTCGTCCTCGGCAGCGAGCCGCTGCATCAAATCGTCGGCGCGCACGATTTCGTCAAGCGCGCCCGTTTCGGGGTCGAGCACGCATTCGGCGCCGGTGTTGCAGGTGCGGTCCGTCAGCAGAAAGATGCCCACGTCCGTCCAGTGAATCGAGCCGTAACGCGCGGAGCGGTGGCCGGCGGTCAGGTGATGCTCCTCGCCGCTGTCGAGATCGATCCGGTAGAGTTCCACCTGCTCGGCGGCGCGCGAATCCGCCATCAGCACGGAGCGCCCGTCCGGCGACCACGCGGCGACGCTGCGGTTGCCCTGGCTTTCGTGCAGCAACTCGCTTTCCCCCGTCTCCACGTCAGCCTGGTACAGGTCAAAATCGATGTTGTTGCGGGCGTTGCTCGTGTACAGCACGCGGCGACCGTCGCGGCTCCACGCGCCAAAGCGGTGGATGGCGTCGTCGTTGGTGGTGAGGCGGCGCACGGTGTGGATTTCGTCTGCGGCGCGGCCCTCGAACGCAATCAAATAGAGCTGCTGGCGCTCGTTGCCGCCCACGTCGCTCACGGCGATGAGCTTGTCCACCACGCCCGCGCCGTGCAGCTCCCAAACTTTGTCCTCGAAAAAGGTGAGCTGGTGCGGCCAGGCGGATTCGTCGGGCTGGCTGGTGCTGCCGTCCAGCGCGGCGGGCTCGTCGACCCGCACGCTCCACGCCTGCACGCTGCCGGTGATGTCGCTGAGAAAGGCCAGGCGACGACCGTCCGGCGAGAGCACGGGCGAATGGGCGCTGCGAATGTTGAGATAGCGGGAGAAGCTGAGTGTCAAAATGGCTCCAATCTGTAGCGGAAGGGGTTGAATGGTTGCTGAGATTTTAACGCAAAGCGGCCAAGACGCGAAGAAGTGGTGGCGATCTATTTATTGGCGCTTGGTCTAGACGGTGGGGATGGGGGGAAGCGACTGTTGCCGAGGCCGCGTCGCTGGCAGCGGTGCGCTGGTCGCGTGTCCGTTTGTAAGGGGGGCAACGGGCAAACAAATGGAAATCTGCGTGCCGCCCGCCAGCACGCTTTCCACGCTAATGGTTCCGCCGTGCGCGCGCACAACGCCCAGGATGGCGGAGAGGCCCAGGCCATGGCTGGTGGGTTTGGTGGTGAAGAAGGGGTCAAAGATTTTTTCGAGCAGGTGGGGGGCCATGCCGCGCCCGTTGTCGCTCACGCTCAGGCACGCGTAGCGCCCCGCCTGCATCGCTGCGCCCGCCACGGTGCGGCTCACGCCCCCGCCGTTCGTGTTCACGGCTCCGTCGGCCAAACTCGCCGTCAACATGTTGCTGGAGACAACTTCAGCTTTGGTGGCGACAACGATGTGGCCGACCTCGCAGTCGATGGACTCGGCGGCATTGAGCACCAGATTGAGCAGCACTTGCTCCAGCTGGGCGCGATCGCCGTGGATAAGGGGCAGATCAGCGGCCAACTGCCACGTCAGCCGCGCCCGTGGGCAGGCGGACGTTTGCAGCAGATCGCGGCTGTCGACAATCAGATTGTTGAGGGGAAAGGTGCTGAGCTCAAACGGGCTCTTGCCCGCGTAGGCCAGCAGCTGGCGCGTCAAGTTGGCGGCGCGGCGAGAGGTGTTGGCCAGCTTGGTAAGATGTTCGTGCACCTCTCGGCTGGCCCTTTGGTTGGCGCCGTCGCCGGTGCTGATTTTGACCTGCGCCATTTCAGCGTGGGTCAGAATGGTAGCGAGCAGGTTGTTAAAATCGTGGGCCACGCCGCCCGCCAGCAGGCCAATGCTTTCCAGCTTTTGCTGCTGGCGCAGCGCGGCTTCGGCCTGCTGACGCTCGGCCATCTCGATTTTGAGCTCTTCGTTGAGCCGCGCCGTCTGCTCGGATCGCTTTTGCAGCTCCACCACGGAGATGCGCATCAGCAGCATCACAATCAAGACGGCGGCGCAGTAGACGACGAGCAGATCGAGCTGCTCTGGGCGGGCAGAACCGCCCACGCGCCCTAGAAAGCCCAGCTCTTCCCACAGAAAGCCCAGGATCAAGCCAGCCACCGTGGCGGCCGATAGAACCGTCGACGCCCGCGTGCTCATGTACATGCTGGAGAGCATGAGGATGACGAAAATGATGGGGATGGAGGGGCTGCGAATGCCGGTTTCCAGAAAGACCGCCGTAAAAATTGCACTGAATGCGGAGGCGACCATCAGTAAAATAGCGGTTTGGTAGCGCTGGCGATGAACCAGAAACACGCCGTAAAGCAGCACCGCGCACATTACAAAGCCGATGAGGATGCCAACGGTGGCCTTTGGGTCCAGCAGCAGCAGAATCGAAGAGAGCAGCGGGCTGACGACTGCGCCAAAAATGAAGATGTAGTACAGCGCCTTTTCATCGTAGCGCGTCTGCGGCTCGTCAAAATGGCGCGGCCGCAGACGGCGCAAGGTGGCTCTCCCCAGGTGGATCATGTGCTGTCCTTCAACTCCTCCAGCGCCAGCCAGCGCTCCATCGCCTGCTCCAATTCGCTGACTGCCCGTTCGTTCTGGGCAGCCAGCGTTTGCAGCCGCTCATAGTCGCTGCCGGCGTTGATCATTTCCGTTGTTAACGTTTGCTGCCGTGCTTCCAGCGCCTCGATTTCGGCCTCCAGCGCCCCCAGCTCCTGGCGCTGTTTCCACGAGAGACGGGGTGGCTTCGCGGACATCGGGGGAGATGTCGTCCGCTTGGCCTTGCTGTCTACACGGCCTGGGCCGCTGCCGTTTGAGCCGGCGGCGCGCCCGGTTGGCTGCGCCGCTTCGGCCTCCTGCCGCAGACGAACGTAGCTGCTGTAGGGCGTGGGGTAGCGCGCACCAAGCCGACCGTTTTCCAGCGTCACGAGGTAATCCACCGTGCGATCCAGAAAGTAGCGGTCGTGGCTCACGACGATGAGGCAGCCTTCAAACTGATCCAAGAATTCTTCAAGCACGGCCAGCGTCTGGATATCGAGGTCGTTGGTGGGCTCGTCCAGCAGGAGAACGTTGGGGCGGTGAATGAGCGTGCGCAGCAGGTAGAGCCGCCGCCGCTCGCCACCGCTGAGGCTGCCAATACGCCCCCACTGCATTGAACGAGAAAAGAGGAACCATTCCAGCATTTTGGCCGCATCAATTAGATCGCCGTCCTTGGTTTGTATGATGGGCGCTTCGTTTTCGATAAACTCAATCAGCCGCTGTGATTCGTCCAGCGCCGCAGCCTGCTGATCGTAATAGCCCAGCTCGACCGTCTCCCCCCATTCCACCGCGCCCCCATCCAGCGCGACCTGCCCCGCCAGCGCGTTGAGCAGCGTCGATTTGCCCGCGCCGTTGGGCCCCATCAGCCCGATGCGGTCGCCTGGCGCAAGCGCAAAGTCGATGCCGTCGAGCGCAACGGTTTGCTGCTCGCCCGTGCCGTAGCGCTTGGTCATCCCCCGTGCATCCAGCACAGTTTTGCCCAGCCGCCGCCCGGCCAGCGCCATGGCCACGCGCTCGTCGCCGCTGTCGTGCTGGATCTCTTGCAGCGCCTCGGCGCGCTGGCTGCGCGCCTTTTGCTTGGTGCCGCGGGCCGAGGGCGCGCGCCGCAGCCAGGCCAGCTCCCTGGTCAGCAGCTTGCGCTGCTTCTGCTCCGTCGTCGCCAGCCGCTCGTGTCGCTCGGCCCGCCCCTCGAGGTACGCGCCGTAGTTGCCGCTGTAGCTCACCAGCTGCCGCCTGTCCAGCTCCACAATGCGGTTGACTATGCGATCCAGAAAGTAGCGGTCGTGGGTCACCATCAGCAGCGCACCGGGTGTGGTGGCGAGGTAATCTTCCAGCCAGGCAACGGTCTCGGCGTCGATGTGGTTGGTCGGCTCGTCGAGGATCAGCAGGTCGGCGCGGTCGATCAGCGAGCGGGCCAGGGCGACGCGCTTGCGCTGGCCGCCGCTCAGCGCGCCGACGGGCTTGTCAAAGTCGGTGATGCCGAGGCGGGTGAGCACGGCCTTGGCGTTGGCCTCGGCGGCCCAGCCGTTGAGCGTCGTCATCTCGCCGGTGAGCTGGTCAAAGCGCTGCTGCAAGATCACGGACTCTGGGGAGGCGGGGGGCGTTTGCTGAAGGGCGTGGCTGGTCTGCTCGTAGTCGCGCAGCAGCGTCATCTGCGGCGAATCGCTGCGGAAGATCGTGTCGAGCACCGTGCAGTCGTCGGCCAGCGCGGGCTCCTGCGCCAGGTACTCCACGCTCACGTGGCCCCAGCGCGTAACCGTGCCCGCATCCGGCGCTTCCAAGCCCGCGGCGATCCGCAGCAGCGTGGACTTGCCGCTGCCGTTGACGCCGATCAGCCCGATGCGGTCGCCCTCGTTGATCAGCAAGCTTGCGCCGTCAAAGAGCTGGCGCTCGCTGTACTGCTTGGAAATTTCGGTGATGGTGAGTAGGTTCATGGGACAAAATCATAACATCTTGCTTACAATTCATCAACGTTTTGCGCAAACGCCTGTAGCAACGCGACAACCCGCCCCCCGCCAGCTTCACAAAGCAAGGCTCTATGCGTATAATTTTGAGCGTGCACAATTTGTAGTCGCTTTTACCTGTTTGCTCTCGCTGTCCTTTTCGCGTCCGTTCACCGGCTCTTCGTCCCAGCAGGTAGACTCTTATCAATCGATCTTTCTACCACGTAAGGAGCTTTATGTCTTTTCACGCAAACGTTTACGCGGCCATTTGCCAGCGCATCAAGCGCGTTGAGCACCGGGGCGCTCTTCATCGCGCCCTGCCGCTGCTTGTGCTCTGCGCCCTGTTCGCCGCCGCGCTGCCGAGCGCAATCGCCCAGGCCCACCCCCGCGTGGGCTCCGCGGGCGCAGCGGTTGCCGCTCCAGCGATACAAGCTGTGACACAAGCCGCGGCCACCGCCACCATTCTGGTGCCGTCGCTGCGCGTGCGCACCGGGCCAGCCACGGGCTTTCCAATTATCGATTCGGCGCTGGCGGGCGAAAGCTACCCGGTGCTGACGCAAGCCGGCAACTGCGCTTGGCTGCAAATCGAGCAGTCCGACGGCGACGTGCTCTGGATTTCGGGCGCGTCGGTCTACGTGCGGCTCTCCACGCCCTGCGCCGCCGTGCCCGCCTTCCGCGCCGAGGACGAGCCGCCGCGCACCGAAGAGTTCGTGAGCAGCGGTGCGGAGAGCGTCACCATTTTGGTGCCGTCGCTGCGGGTGCGCAGCGGGCCGGGCGTGGGCTTTCCCATTATCGATGCCGCGCTCTTTAACGAATCCTATCCGGTGCTGGCGCAATCGGGCGGCTGCCGCTGGCTGCAGGTACGCCAGCTCGACGGCGATCTGGTCTGGATTTCGGGCGCGCGCATCTACGTTCGCTACGCGAACGGCTGCGACGCTATCCCCCCAGCAGATGCGGCGGCCGCGATCGAGGTGGGCAGCAACGAATCGACGGAGGCCGAGCCCGTGCCCGTGACCAACGCCAGCGTGCAGCTTGATCAAGCCAACATTTTTGCGCCCACGCTGGGCTGCTACTTCTTTCAAAACCAGTCGTTCGTCCAGGCCACCGTTACGCTGACGCTGCAGACAGTGAGCGAAGGCGTGGATTTTCAGGTCGCCGCGGGCGAGGAGGTGCTCTACTGCCTGGAGCCCGGTCGCTACACCTTTACGCTGGATGCGCCACCGCCCTACGGTTCGCTCAACGGTGACTTCGAGGCCATCGAGGGCGAGCGCGCAATTTTCCCGATTCGGACGATTGATTAAATTGATCGCGAAAAAATTGGGCGCGCAAAGAGCGAGTTCTTTGCAGGCCCTCATCCCCAACCCCTCTCCCGCCGTGGGAGAGGGGCCAGCGGTGAGGGCGCTGCTTTGCTCGCTCTTCAACGCTCGCCGCGCTTTCTCTTTATATGGAGGCAACCATGAACACCCAAATCAACGGCGCTGTGCTTGACCTCATCCAAGGCGACATCACCAGGCAAGAGGCCGACGCCATCGTGAACGCGGCGAACGAATCGCTGCTGGGTGGCGGCGGCGTCGATGGGGCGATCCACCGGGCGGCGGGGCCGCGGCTGCTCCAGGCCACGCGCAAGATCGGCGGCTGCCCCACGGGCGAGGCGCGCATCACGCCGGGCTTTGATTTGCTGGCTCGCTACGTCATCCACACCGTGGGGCCCGTCTACCGCGACGGGTCGAGCGGCGAGGCGGAGCTGCTGGCCAGCGCGCACCGCAACAGCCTGCGTCTCGCGCGGGAAAACAAGTTGCGAACGGTTGCCTTCCCCGCCATCAGCACCGGCGTCTACGGCTACCCGCTGCGCGAGGCGGCGCAAATCGCGCTGGGCACGGTGATTGGCGAGCTGCGCAGCTACGACAAAAGTCGGGCGGAATTCGACCGCGTGCGGTTTGTGCTCTTTGGCGAAGCGGCGTATGATGCGTTCGCCGATGTCTTAACCACCCTCACCCACTGAGCACAGGAGGTCCCCGTGAGCGCTAAATACCCCGACAACATCGACAACCCAGACAGCTACGAACTGCTGATCCAAAGCGCTGCCGAAGAGGGCGCGTGGCCGCTTGTGACGCCGCTGCTGCCGGGCAATTTCTTTGCGCTGGACCCGCTGACGCCCGCCCAATCCGCGCGCGCCGCCGAGGAGCTGTTTGAGCAGATGGAGGAGTGGGAGAAGTCGATGGAGCACGCGGCTCAGATTCCGCTGCGTCAGCTTATCGGCGATCCGCTCGTGCAGCCGCTCTCTGCGCTGGAGCCTGCACAGGTGGAAGCGGAGCTGCAGAAAATTCTCGATCTGATGGCGAAACACCGCATCTTCATCGATTTCATCAATGAGGTGGCCGTCGACGAGGCCTATCGGTTTATTGTTGAAGAATTGCTCAACGAAGAGGTGGCCGACATGCGCATGGGGTTGATGAACATGCGCTTTATCTACGAAGAATTTTACCCCGGCGACGAGAATTGGGACGAAGAATTTAGCGACCTCAACCACGGTGGCGGCCAACATTTCAATGGCGACTTCCACGCAGACAGCGACTGGGACAACAGCTGGGGCGACATCCCCTTCTAATCTCACCGCCAAGTTCTTCACCACCCTCCCCAGCGACTCGCCCCAACTGCTCGCCATCTGGGTCAAGCGCTTCAAGCGTGGGCCGATGGACGCCGTCGGCGCGGCCACGCTGGTGGCCGGTCGCGGGCTGGCGGGCAACGCCGACCAGGGCGGTCGGCGACAGGTGACGCTGCTGGACGAAGCCGCCTGGCGGGAGACGCTGGCCGACCTGGACGCCAATCTCGACCCCATCGCCCGCCGCGCCAACCTCCTCCTCCGCGGCATCGACCTCGTGCGCTCGCACGGTCGCACGCTGCGAATCGGCGAGCGCGCGCAAATCCGCATTTTCAACCAAACCACCCCCTGCCGCACGATGGATGAAGCCCTGCCCGGCCTGCAAGCCGCCCTGCGCCCGGCCTGGCGCGGCGGCGCGTTTGGCGAGGTGGTGGTCGGCGGCGAGATTCGGGTGGATGATCGGGTGGGGTGGATTGCATAGTGGTTGGCCACGCCCTCCCCCTACGCGGCCAGCCCCCGCCACAGCGACTCGCTCGCCCGCTCCGCTACCAAAAAGCGCCGCTCCCCGTCGCGACCCACGCCGGTGATGACGTAGTCTCCTTCATTGATACCAAGGTAATTCGCAAACAATTCATCCGTCGTCGCACGCCAACGTGCGGCAACCTCCGGCTTGTCGCGCTGGAGAGTTGTCCAATCGGCGGGGATTTCAATGGCGAGTTCGGGGGCGTCAACGCGGCCAGCGAGTGCGGTGGGGCCGTTGTTGAGACGGGGCAGGTCGGACTGGGCGGCGAGGTTGACGATGCGCGAGTGGGCGCCGATCAGCGGCAGGTTGCGCACGCGCTGCGAGGCGGGCAGCCACGTTAACCCCAGCCGCGAGGCGGGGACGCGGTTGAGTTCGTTGCGGAAGGGGTAGTAGTCGGGGTAAAAATCGAAGGCAACGGCGCGCAGCAGGCCAAAGTTGAGCGCGGCGTTGGCAAACTGGAGCGGGTCCGCCGTCCAGTTGAGCAGTGAGACGCCCTGCCGCCGCGCGTGCTCGCCCTGGGTGCGCTTGAGCAGGTAGCTCAGCCGGTGGCCGCGATAGGCTGGCAGCACGCCCATAATTTGCGATTCGAGCCGCTGGTCGTGTGTCGACTCAATTTGCCACGCACGCGGCAAGGTCGACCCACCAAAGCGCCAAAAGCCAAGCAAAAAGGCCGCCACTTCCCCCGACCGTCCAGACGATCCGCGCCCCTCCTCCAGCCGATTCTGCCCCATGCGCGCCACGAGCGACGTGCCCGCGCCAAAGTCCGCGCCGTACAAATCCGCCGGGTAGAGCGCATCCGCGTCGCTGCCCCAGACGGTGCGCTGGAGATGGCGGGCCGCCATCGCCTCCGCCGCGCTGGGCTGCCCCACATCGATGCCAGCGACGCGCTCGCTCGTCGATGCAAAATCGTGGTCATCCGCCGCACTGTAAAAGACAATGTGAATCGTTTCGCCCCACCGCACTCGCAGATGCGACGCCGCCTGGGCAGCCAGCACATCGCCATTGACTGCCGCGGCGGCGTCCAGCGGGTGGTAGCGCAGCGTAAAGGCGGGCGCTTGCTGCGTTGGGCTTTCGATGCGCGGAAAGAGCAGGGCGTAGCCGCAGAGCTGGTCACCCTTGTGGAGGCGAAAAATCGCGCCACCCAATTTGGGCAGGGTGACTTGAAGAAAGTGCAGCGGAAAGAGCGTGGGGTTGTGCGGCGCGTCGAGGTCGCGGCGCAGCTGGGCAACGTGATCGGGCCAAGCAGCGGAGGCGGAGTCGAGCGGGGTGAGGGTGGGCATGGGGTAAGGGTGGGCACGGGGTGAAGGAAGGTCGAGTGCATGGCACGGCATCAGGCGTGGTTGTCTAGCGACCGATGTGTATGCCGTGCAAGGCACTCGACTGTCGCTCTTCGTTTGCCAGTTGGGTTAAGACAAGCCGATCCGTTGGAAAGGCCAACAGCTCCGGCGGCGCGTCCAAATCAAAATAATCGACGACGTCCAAATCATCACCCGCCCGCAGCGCGCCGCCAACGACCGCGCCGCGAAACCAGATGCCAACGGTCTGCTGGGCGGGGTTGTGCGTATTGGAGTGGACGCTAAGCACTTCGCCGATTTCGACAAGCAGCCCCGTCTCCTCGGCAAATTCGCGCGCTGCCGCCTCGCGCACATCTTCGTCCCACTCGACGTGGCCGCACGGAATGCACCACTGGCCCGCATACGAGGAGTCAGCAGCTCGCCGGCCCAGCAAAATCTGCCCTCCCTGCAAAATCACCACGGCCACGCCGACGGTGGGGTTGCGGTAGTGGACGAAACCGCAGCGAGGGCAGACGGGCCGCTCGCGACCGCCGCGGATTGCGCGGTCGAGCGGGGTGGCGCAGCGGGGGCAGAAGCGGTAGGCCATCACGCTGTTAGCTGGCGCTCAACAGATTGCGCAAGGTTTGCACCTGGAGCGTTTCATCAAAAATCGCGCGCACGGGAATCGCAAAGTCGGGCAACACGGTGCTCCGGATTTCGCCGCTGCCAGATTTCAGGAGCAGCTCGTAGCGCTCGTCGACCAGCTCGTACTGCTCGACAAATTTGGACTTCGGGTCGATAAGCCAGTATTCGGCAACGCCGTGTGCCGCGTAATCCAAAAACTTGGTCTCGCGGTCGTTGCTTTCGGTGCTGGGCGAAAGCACCTCAACGGCAAAATCGGGTGCGGGAAACTTCATCTGTTCTTCGGTAAAGCGCTCGGCCACTTCGCGACGGAAGTAGCAGATGTCCGGCTCGTAGTCATTGCGTGTTAACGCAATCAAAATTTTTTCATGGCCGACAAAGCCTAGATCGTTTACCGCGACGTAGGTATCGAGCAGCGTGAAGAGTTTTCCACTGGCCGAACTGTGCCGCAGCTTTACGGGCGAATGCACGATCACCTCTCCGTTGATAAATTCTGTTTTTTCGCCCTCGCTCATTTGCTCATAAAACTGCTGTCGTCGCGTGGCCTCTTTGTCGAGTACGCGTTTGATGTCGCGGCTGTAGAATTTGAGTCGCGGTGACTGGAGCAATCGCTCAAAGGCAGTTTGTTCGTCAATCGTAATCGTCATGTCGATTTCTCCCCGCGCACGCGGCGCGCTTCGTACAGCACAATGCTCCCCGCCACCGCCGCATTCAGGCTCTCGACCTGGCCAAACATGGGTAGACGCACCAGAAAATCGCACTTTTCGCGCGTCAGGCGGCTCAGCCCGCTGCCCTCGTTGCCGACGACGACGGCCAGCGCGCCGTCGAGCTGCTTGGCATCGAGCAGCGGCACGTCCGCCTCGCCCGCCAGCCCGGTGATCCAAACGTTTTTGCGCTTGAGCCAGTCGATGGTGCGGTTGAGGTTGGTCTCCTGCGCAATCAACAGGTGCTCAACGGCCCCGCTGCTGGCGTTGCTGACGGCGGGCGTGACGCGGGCCGCGCGCCTGTCCGGGATCACGACGCCGTGCGTGCCGAGCGTTTCGGCGGTGCGCAGCAGCGTACCTAAATTTTGCGGGTCCTGCAGGTGATCGAGCAGCAGCAGAAAGGGCGGCTCGTCCCGCTCCTGCGCGCGCGCGAGGCAGGCGGCAACATCGACGTAGGGATAATCGTCCACCTCCAGCGCCACGCCCTGGGCGTTGACAAAGTCCTGCTTGAGCTTGTCAAACATCCCGCCGTCGATGGCGCGAATGGGGACGTTGGCCGCTTCGGCGGCGGCGCGGATTTCGTCGATCACGTCGCCGCGCTTGGGTTTGCTTTCGCCCTCAAGCCAGAGGCGGTAGATGTGTCGCCGCTGGGCACGCAGGGTTTCGAGGACGGCGTGGCGTCCGTAAAGAAGTTCGCTCATGTGCGGTTAGTTGTCCGTTGTTTGGGAAGCCTCTATTTGAGAGAGCCCAGCCGTTTCGCGCCGCCCGGCCCGCAGCAACAGCCAGCCCCCCAGCAACATGAGCGCGCCCCAGATTAGAAATCCCACATCCCAATAAATCCACTGCGCTCGCGGCACGGTCTCGTTGACGTGGTGGATGCCGAGAATTTGATGGTTGACAAGGCCCTCGACCACGTTAAACAGGCCAAAGCCCATTAACAACGTGCCCGTCAACATCTTCGTGGACCAGCGCACGTGGGTTCGGCGAGCCGCGCGCCACAGAAGCGTTAGGCCAATCCCCACAAAAATGTAGGTGGAGAGGTGGAAGAGGCCGTCCCAGAGGGTGTTGATTTTGAGGTTGCGAACGCTATCCGGCGGGTAGCCTGCGCTGGTCAACATGTGGTGCCACTGCAGCACCTGATGGAGAATAATGCCGTCAAAGAAGCCGCCGATGCCCAGACCGAGAAAGATGCCGGCTGTCGTAGGGAACCCCCGCGTCTCGCGTTTGTGTGCTGCATTCATAATTTACACCTGCTGTAACTATTCACCTGTCAACGGATGGGGAGAGCAGATTGAACGGATTGGAGCAAAGCGTCTCCAGTTTGGGTAAAAGTGCCGGGGCTTGCTTCAGCAGCAGGAGAGAGAACAGGAGAAATCCGTTCAATCCGCTCCTGAAAATCCGTTGACAGCTTCTGTGTAGCCCTCCCTGAATAGTTTGCATCTGCTTGAGATACCAACAGCTTACGCCTCTTCAAACTTCCACTCCGTGCCGTCCGGCGTATCCTCCAGCGACACGTTCAGCTCGCCCAGCCCGTCGCGCACCTGATCGGCGAGCGCCCACTGCTTGTTGGCGCGCAAATCGCTGCGCACCTGCACCAGCAGGTCGATAAAGGGCTTGACGGCGACGCTGCTGCCGTCGTTGCCCACGGGCGGGTCGAGCACCAGACCGAGCACGCCACCCAACTCGCGCAACGTCCCCTGTGCCGCGTCGTAAAACGGCCCGCTGACGTTGGCGGTGCGCCCGCTGTTAATGGCGCGCGACAGCTCAAAGAGCGCGGCCAGCGCGCTGCTCGTGTTAAAGTCATCGTCCATCACCTCAATAAAGCGGGCGCGCGCGTTTTCGGTGGCCTCGCGCAGGCCATCGGCGGCCTCGCCGGTGGAGTCCGAGCCGGTGGCCGGGCGCAGGGCGGAGCGCAGGCGGGCCAGGCTGCGTTCGGCGCTGGCCATGGTCTCGCTCGTAAAGGCGACGGGCTTGCGGTAGTGGCCGGAGAAGATCAGCAGCCGCAGCGCGTCCGGCGTGTGATCTTTGAGAAATTCGTCGATGGTGATCAGGTTGCCGATCGACTTGCTCATCTTTTCGCCAGCCAGCTGCAGCATCCCGTTGTGCATCCAAACGTTGGCGAACGATTTACCCGTGGCGCTCTCGCTCTGTGCGATTTCGTTCTCGTGATGCGGAAAAACGAGATCGTTGCCGCCGCCGTGGATGTCAATCGTCTCGCCCAGATGCTCCAGGCACATGGCCGAGCACTCGATGTGCCAGCCCGGTCGCCCCGCGCCCCAGGGGCTCTCCCACGCGGGCTCGCCCGGCTTGGCCGATTTCCAGAGCGCAAAGTCGGCGACGTTCTCCTTGCGCGCGTCTTCGGCGACTCTCGTGCCCGTCACCGCGTCGTCCAGCTTGCGGTGGCTGAGCTTGCCGTAGTCGTCGTCCCGCTGCACGCGGAAGTAGACGTCGCCGTCGACATCGTAGGCATAATCGCGCTCGCCCAACTCCCGGATCAACCCCACAATGTTGTCGATTTCGCTGGAGACGCGCGGGTAGACGTCGGCGGGCAGGACGTTGAGATCGGCCAGGTGCTTTAGGTATTTTTCCGCGTAGTGGTTCGCCAGCTCAAAGGGGTCGCGGCCCGACTCGTTGGCGCGGTTGATGATCTTGTCGTCCACGTCCGTAAAGTTGGTGGCGTAGCGCACGTCGAAGCCGCGATATTCGAGGTAGCGATGCACCAGGTCGAAAACGATGGCGCTCATGGCGTGGCCGATGTGCGCATCGGCGTAGACCGTCGGCCCGCAGACGTACATGCGCACCTTGCCCTCTTCAATGGGAGTAAACGGCTGTTTTTGACGGGTGAGGGTGTTGTAGATTTGGAGGGTCATAAGGGTGATCTATCAATTAGCGTTTTGATTTATTCGTCGCGTCCAGCAAAGCCATCTTCTACCCGCCATCCGGCGTCGCAAAAATGAGCCGACCGGCATTCGTCTGCAGCACCTTCGTAACCTGCACCAGCACGTCCTGGTTCAAATAGCGCTGCCCGCCTTCGACGACGACCATCGTGCCGTCCTCCAGGTACCCGACGCCCTGGCCGACTTCCTTGCCCTCCTGAATGATTTTGAGGGGCATCTCCTCGCCCGGCAGCAGCTTGGCCTTAACGGCGTTCGCCAACTCGTTGATGTTGAGCACGGTAA
The DNA here is from genome assembly GCA_965213535.1 of Caldilineaceae bacterium. Classification (GTDB taxonomy): domain Bacteria; phylum Chloroflexota; class Anaerolineae; order Caldilineales; family Caldilineaceae; genus JBCCFC01. The sequence goes on along the minus strand of OZ243888.1, from coordinate 460,143 downwards.
CGCCCTGCAGGCGCGCGACGTGGTTGAGGTTGTAGTCGTTGGTGACGACGGCGGCATCCAGCGTGCGGCCCAGGCTGACCAGCTTGTCGTCGACCTGCTGGGCGTCGCGCGGATTTTGATCAATGAACTCGATCTCAACGTGCTCATCCGCCTGCAGGCGATCCAACATCTCCAGCCCGCGGCGACCGCGGTTGCGGCGCAGCGTGTCGCTCGAATCGGCGATGTACTGCAACTCGTTGAGCACAAAGCGCGGCACAAGCAGCTTGCCCATTAGAAAGCCCGTCTCGGCCACGTCCGCAATGCGCCCGTCGATGATGACGCTGGTGTCCAGCAGCAGGGGAGCCTGCGTCTGCGTCGTGTTGTCCGCCACGGCGGGCGTGCCGGCGCTGCGCTGGAAGAGGGCGAAGATGTCCTCCTGGCGCAGCAGGGTAATGGCCGCGCCGAGGTAGCCAAAGACGATGACCATGACCAGCGGCAAGATCGAGCCAAAGGGAGGCGGCAGATTGGCGATGGGTACGGAAAGCAGGGCGGCAATAAAGAGCCCCACGGCCAGCCCCACCGTGCCCGCGATCAGATCGCGGATGGGAATTTGGCGCAGGCTGTTGCGGGCGGCGACGACGGGCGCGGTAATAATCCACGGTGCAAAGAAAAAACCAAAGAGCAGACCAACGATGGCAAAGGGCAAAATAATCGGCGCAGAAATCGTCGTCAATTCGCGCGTCGCCGCCAGCGCCACGCCTAATTCCCATCCGATTAAGCCGTAAACCACCGCCCCCAACGGTCGAAAGAGTTGACCGATGCGCATAAGCATTCTCCTGTGTGATGCGCCTGATTATATCATCAACGCGCGGCGTTCTCCGTATATCAATCCCCTTTTGCGTGGTAAAGTTCCACGGAGCGCGCAAAAAATGGAGAAGGATCACTGCATCCCCACCCCGTTTTCGAGTTAGATTAACGTTAAACAATTACGCAATTAGGAGCCCCCGTGAAGAACAAACTAACTCTGCTTGCCGTGCTAGCTCATCCCGACGACGAGAGCTTTGGCCCCGGAGGGACGCTGGCCCGCTATGCCGCGGAAGGCATCGACGTACACGTCGTCATCGCGACGGACGGCATTGCGGGCTCGGTGGAGGACGATTCGTATCTGAGCCACGGCTCGCTGGCGCAGGTGCGCTCGGCAGAGCTTTCCAACGCGGCGGTGGCGCTGGGCGTGGCGAGCATCTGGTCGCTCCCCTATCGGGACAGCGGCATGAAGGGCTCTGAGGACAACGACAACCCGCTGGCGCTGATCCAGCAGCCAATCGACCAGTTGACGCAGGAGATTGGCGGCTACATCGAGCGGCTCCAGCCGGACGTGATCCTCACCCATGATCCCTACGGCGGCTACGGCCACCCCGATCACATCCGCTGCTGCGAGGCCACGACGGCGGCGTTTTACGTGGCGCGCACGCAGTCGACGGGAGCAAATGGGGCGGACACAAATGGGGCGAACACGAATGGATCAGAGCCCGGTGCTGGCGGTTACGCCGGGCCGCAAAAGCTGTACTACACCGCCTTCGACAAATTCTGGCTCAAGATCATCGTCTCCGCCATGCAGACGATGTACGCTCTCCAGCTTTCGCAGCAGAACCCGCGCGAAATCGGTCGCAACAAAGACATCAACCTCGTGGAGATTAGCGGCTGGAAGACGCCCGTGCACGCCGAGGTGGACGTGCTGCGCTACCTCCCGCGCAAGGAGGCCGCCAGCAAGGCGCACGCCAGCCAGTACGGCGGCGGGCCGGGCTTTTTGCGCGTGCTGCCCGCGCCCGTGCGTCGGCGCGTGCAGGGGCGGGACACCTTTACACGCGCCTTCCCCGCGCCCACCTCGGCGAGCGAGACGGACTTGTTTGCGGGGCTGCGGTGAACGGACAATCGACGGACAACGGACGGGCAACGGACGGACGGTAGACGACGGCAAGTATCGTCCCACCAAATCATCCCTCCAAGCCATCCCGAAAAGAGCGCTTTAGCGTCAACAGCTAACAGCAGCAGCTGTTGGCTATTGACCATCGTCTATCTTCCCCAAACGCCGATCCGTTTGCACTTGCGCGCGCAAGCGAGTACACTAACTCCACCGACAGCCAAACCCTTCGAGCAAATTTATCTCGACAAACTTATCGAACGCAAACTCATCCAAAATAAGCGAGGCGATCCATGCGGCAGTGGCGTTTAGTGCGCAATCGACGACAAATTTACCCATCTCAGCGGCGCGTCCTCTCCATTGCGGGCGCGCTGCTGATGATGACGCTGGCCTTTGGCACGGCCTGGGGAGCCAGTGGTCTGCCCCAGGCGGCAAGCGGCGAACTCTACCGCCTCGGAGAGGGCGAAGTCTTCGAGGGCGATCTGCAAATTGCAGCCTCGGAAGTCTACATCGACGGCATCGTTGATGGCGATCTGGTAGCGGCGGGCGCTTACGTGGAGATCAATGGGCGGGTGGAGGGGGATGCGCTGGTGGCGGGCGCGGAAGTCGTGCACAACGGCGTGGTGGTGGACGACATGCGCGCGGCGGGCGCGGGCGTCACCATTAACGGCAACGTGGGGGACAACTTGGTGGCCTCCGCTGGCGGCGGCTTCTTCTTTCCCTTTCCCATTGCCGGGCGCACCGTTCGCCAGGGGCTCCGCGTAACGGAGAGAGGCACGATTGGGGGCGAATCCTTCCTGGCAGGCGGCCAGGCCGACCTCAACGGAACCTTTATTGGCGACATGCATCTTGCCGTCAACGACCTTCGCTACGGCAATTCGTTTTTCACCGACGGCACGCGCTTTGTAGATGTGGACGCCATTGACGAGCCGGAGCGCACGCCCATACGCGGCTTCTTCGGCTGGCTGGCACGCCTGCTGATCACGCTGATCGGGCTGGCGCTAGTGGGCTGGCTGCTGCTGCGCCTTGCGCCCGGCCTCCTGCGCCGCCCCGCCCGCGCCATCGACGAACAGCCAGCCCAAACGGCGCTCTGGGGGTTGGGCGCGATTGCGGTGGCGCTGCCGCTCGCGGTGGCGCTGGTCTTCGTAATGGTAGCCTTTTGGGGCTGGTTCCCCGGTGGCGTGGCTATGTTTGCCTTTCTTTTTGGCCTGCTGGCGCTGCTCTGGTTTCTCAGCCCGCTAATCACCGGCCTCTGGGTGGGTCGCCGCGTGGCCGCGATTACCCACATCCCGCTTGATCCGCTGCCCACGCTGCTGATCGGCGTGGTCACCATTGTGCTCCTGGGGCGCATCCTCGCCGCCGTCCCCTTTGTCGGCGAACTGACCTACCGGGTGATCTATCTGCTCAGCCTCGCCTTTGCGCTGGGCGGGTTGATTTTGTCCCAGCGGGGAGAAGTGGCGAGCGATTCGTAAATGGTAGTTGGCTGGTGGAACACCCGACCCGCGCGGTAATCCACCCCAACTCAATTACCAATTACCATTGCCCAATTACCACTGCCCAATTACGCCATTCCCATGGAAATCTCCGAAGTTCTCTACCTCGGCGATGTTGTTCAGACGCGCAAGCCCCACCCCTGCGGCGGCGACACGTGGGAAATTGTGCGCGTGGGGGCGGATATCGGTCTGCGCTGCCAAACGTGCGACCGCCGCGTGATGTTGACGCGCCGCAAGTTTGCCCAGCGGGCGAAGCGCTTTGTCTCGAGAGGCAACCAGTAGTTTTTGACGACCGACGACCGACGACCGACGACCGACAAGCAATCACCAATCACGTATCACAAATCCATGCACCGCGACGAACTCACCACCTATCTCGACGACTACCTCCAGATCCACAGCACGCCCGACTATGGCCCGCAGGGGCTTCAGATTGAAGGGCGCGACGAAATCACGCGCATTGTAGGCACGGTGGATGCGGCGCTGCCCTGTGCGCAGGTTGCCATCCAGCGCGACGCGGATTTTCTGCTCGTGCACCACGGCATCTTTTGGGGCGGCGCACAGACCTTGACCGGCGGCTACGGTCGCCTGGTGCGCACCTACCTGGAAGCGGGGCTCAACCTCTATGCGGCCCACCTCGCGCTGGACGGCCACCGCGAGGTGGGCAACAATGCGGAGCTGGCACGGCGGCTCGGCGTCGAAGTCGACCGGGAAGCGAGCGAACGCTTTGCCAAGGCCAAGGGGACGGCCATCGGCATCGTTGCCGACGCTCCCACGGGCACGACGCTGGACGACGTTGTGGGGCGCTTTGAACAGAATGTGGGCGCGCCCAAGCTTGTGCAGGCCCACGGCCCGCGTCGCGTGAGCCGGATTGGTATCGTCAGCGGCTCCGGCATCGGCTTCCTGGCGGAGGCCGCCACCCTCGGCTGCGACACGCTGCTGACGGGTGAAACCAGCCACGCCAATTTCTACGATGCCCAAAGCGCTCGGATGAATGTGATCTACGGCGGCCACTACGCCACGGAAACGGTCGGCGTGCAGGCGCTCGGTAGACATCTGGCTCAGCAGTTTAATTTGACCGTTGAATTCGTCGATTTGCCTACGAATCTCTGACGTGCTACAATGCAGTGTTGTAATGAATTTTACAATACTGTTTAATTGAAGCATTTGAGATTTGGAGAAATTGACGGAAATGCGCAGACAACTAATGTATTTTATACGACATGCAGCACTGGCCATCGCCGTGCTGTCTTTCTTATTTAGCGCCTGCCAAAGCGGGCCATCGCGGGCCGCCCCGCTGGATCAGAATCACCCGACAGCATACACTCTCCGCTACGAGGTGAATCGCGCCAACATACCGGGCTTATATTACAACGATCTCACCCTGCTAGTGCAGGTCAACGACGCCCAGCAGATCGACGTGCGGGCCGACGGCGTGCCGATTTCCTACACGCATAATGTTGATGCCGGGCAAATTAAGCTGACCACGGACGCCGCCCAGGTGGACGTGGAGCTGGCGGGCGTCAGCGATCCCCATGGCGTGGGCAGCGTCGAGAAAGCCGCCCTGCGCGACGACAAGGGCTTTGCCTGGTCGCACGGCATGGATGACAACGTCTACCTGCGCGAGCAGGTTGGCGTGCTGGAGCAGTTTAGCTGGCGCGGCACCTTTTTTCTGATTGCCAAAGACGTGGACGATGCGCGCGACGAGGAGTGGATTGTGGATGTGCCCTACGCCCAGCGCAAGCTGGCCGACGGCTGGTCGATCGGCAGCCACGACTGGGACGGCAGCTGCAGCGAGCCCATCGACCATCAAAAAATGATTGACGCCGCGGCCCGGCTCAGCGAGATTGTCGACGCTTCGGACGTGCCGTCGTACCGCATCCTGTCGTTTGCCGCGCCCTGCTTTCTCGAAGCCTACCACCCCATCGTTCTCGCCCAGCGCAACGCGGGCGACACGTCGATCCTCTTTAACGAAAGCGGCAACGTCACACCGATGATTGTCGATGCGGCAGCGCGGGCGGCCATCACCGGCGACAACGAATACGACATTTTGGCTTATGATTTCGATTTTGATGAGCGCGTGGGGCGCGGTATCGAGCTGGCCTTTGCCACCCAGGAGGCGCTCGACACCATCGACTGGATGGCCCAGCGCCACGGGGAGACGGGCGAACACTTTTGGTACAACACGCTCTCGCACGGCAACGAAGAGGCGGCACTGGCCACCTTTGCCACGCACGTCTACAGCGAGTACGGGCCGGAGGGCACAGATGAAGTCTGGGTTGCCCCATCGGACGAAATCTACAGCTACCTGCTCACCCGCGACCGCAGCGTCGTCGCCGCGACGGCCAATCCGCCCGTGCCGGAGCTCTTTCGCATCCAATTGCCCCTGGTAGCGGGTCGCTGACGCGTTTCGCTGGTTGACAAACAAAAAGGTTCGCCTCAACGGCGAACCTTTTTGCGTTTTTACACGTTATCAAACCAGCACGGCTTACTCTTCGCTGGGCGATGCGCCCGTCTTGTCCTCGAAGAGCTGGGTGACCTCGCTGGCTTCGGCGTGGCGACCGAGCGCCTTTTTGCTAAAGACCAGTTCGTCTCCCACAATCACCTCAAAAAGGCCGCCGCCGGAGGGAATCAGCGTAAGCTTGGTGATGGTGGGCGTGTACTTCGTGAGCAGTTCGTCCGTCAAACTGACGGCTCTGGGCGTGTAGTTTCACTGCACGCAATATTCGATGCTTACCTCGTACTTTTGCATCTGTAATTCTCCTTTCAGGAAAACGGTGGATGTTGGGCGAGCGCCGCGGTGGCGCTTGCTGGCTACATCGTAGAGGAAAAACGTTTTTGGGTCAACCCCTTTTTGAGTGCTATAGTTATTTTATGTCAGAGCAACCAATTCCCGAACGCGAGCAGGCCGAACAGCCCCAGGGCGAGCCCGAACAAACTCAACGCCCGGGCGACGCCGCGCCCGGGGACGATGCACCGGGTAACGATACAGCGGGCAACGCGGGAGAACCGCCCGCCCCGCGCTGGAGCCGACGGCGCTTCCTGCGCGGCGTGGCTGGCAGCGCGACGGTCGCGCTGCTGGCCGCCTGCGGTCGCGACCGCGCCACGCCCACGCCCACGGCCACCTCTAGCGCTACCTCCGGGGCCACGCGCGGGGCAGCCGCCCGCTCGCCGCTGCGTCCGCGCTCGCCGCTGGGCACGCCCACGCCGGGCAGTCGCGTTCACCTGCCAATCGTCAGCGGCCCGGACGGCGAAGCGGTGGCGCAGGCCGCCGCCACCGATACGCCGCTGCCGACCGAGACGCCGACGCCCGAACCCGCACCCACCGAAACCTTTACGCCCGCGCCCACCCACACGCCCACGCCGCCGCCCGCCACGCCCTTCCCCCCCGGCCCGGCCAGCAAGCTCGGCCTGCACGTGGAGCGCAACATTCCACAAATTTTTGATCTCGTTGCCACCGGCGGCGTCGCCGTGGTGACCACGCTGGAGCTGGATTCCAATTTTCTGCGCGAGATCAAGCAGCTCTCGCCGAGCACGCTGATCGTGGGCCGCATTGACATCCCCGAAGCACGCCTCGGCGATATGCCCAACCCGGCAGCAACGGCAGGCGCTTTTGTCGAGCAACTGCTGCCGATAGCCGACGACTCGCGCCGCCGCGATTACGTTGACGGCTGGATTTCATACAATGAGCCCGTCCCCACAAACCCGGAAGAGATGCAGCGGCTGGCCGAATTTGAGGCCGAGCGCACGCGCCTGCTTGGTGAGCGCCAAATCCGCAGCGTTATCGGCAATTTTGCCACGGGGAACCCTGATCTATCGCTGTGGCCCTTCTTCTTCGACGCAATCCGCGAAGCAAGAAACCAGAACGGCTGGCTCGGCCTTCACGAGTATTCTGCGCCCACCATCTACTTTGATAGCACGAAACAAAACAGCGGCCGCTATCCCGGCGTCACGCCTCAGGACGAAGGCTGGCTGACGCTGCGCTATCGCAAGGTCTACCGCGAGTATTTGATCCCAAACGGCCTGTCGCTGCCGCTGGTCTTCACGGAACTAGGTGTTGATGGACAAGCCGCACCGGAGCGACGCCCCGGCCCATCCGTCGAGCAGGCAATTGGCTGGCGCGACTTTCAGGAATACTGGCGCGAAAACGGCTATGGCCTGTGGGGCCCCGGCGCGTACATCGAGCAGCTTGTCTGGTACGACGAAGCCATGCGTCAGGACGATTACGTGCTTGGCGGCTGCATCTTCGGCCTGGGCACCAGCAGTCGCTGGCTCTCGTTTGACATCCAAGGCCCGGCGGCAGCCGTGCTGGAGCAGTATTTGAGCGTCCATGCGCGGGTGTAGACGATTCAGTTGCAAAGACTGAAAAGCAGAAGAAGCGGTCAACGAAGCGCACGAAGGGGCGCGAAGAAAAATTATTTACCCTCTTCCTTCGTCTTCCTTTGCACCCCCCGTTGATCGAATAAAAGTTTAACCTTTACATCCTCTCTTACACCCATGACTCTCATCGACATCCACACCCGCCTTGCCAATACCGTTGTCCTCTTCGTCGCCGGGTTGGCGATTTACGCCATCTTTCTGCGCGTCCGCAATCGCCCGCTGGACGGGAGCTGGCTCGGCGCAGCGGTGATTGGCGAGGGGCTGATTCTTGTTGAATTCGCGCTGGGCGTTTGGCTCTACGTACAATTTGGTGCGGGCAGCCTGGCACGCCCGTGGCTGCACATTCTCTACGGCCTCGTGGCGGTGCTGTCGCTGCCAGCCGGGTACGCTTACTTTAGCCAGCTTGAAGACGAAGGCGTGAAGACCGTGGCGATGGCGGCCATCTGCATTTTTCTGTGGGGCATTGCCCTGCGTGCGTCGACGGTGGCGCTCTCCGTGCCCATTTCGCCGGGGTAGACAGGCGACCGGCGCTGTCCAAAACATCACTGCTTTTCCCATCGGGCAGCGGACGGTGATTGTCACCGGCTTTTGCGACCGCCATTCTATTTTCAAAAGGCTGCTTGAGCCGTTGACAATCACGGCCTAAACGCGAAGGGTCGTGTTGCGACGGCTGGGGCCGTGACGGTCACCTGTCGTTCTATCGGACAGCCGTTTGAATTTGCCCACGCTTTTTGTTAAAATTGGCTTAGAGCCTCGCGGCGGTTGCGTCGCAAAGAGGGCGCAAGTACGGTTGCGCGTAAATGGTTAAGCAGTTTCTCAGGCCATCGCCACTGGTGGCTAAAGCCCACCAGCTTGCCTGGGGAAAACCGGCTAAAGCCGGTTGGCGCTGGTCGGGCCAACTCACTATCTGCCCAATCGTTTATGCCGTCGTACATTAGAGCAAACGAGAGAAGCATGTCCAAACAGGTGTTGGTGCTGAACGCCAGTTACGAACCGCTGAGTTTGGTCTCCGTGCGCCGCGCGGTGGTGCTGGTGCTGCGCGAAAAGGCCGAGCTCGTCGAGGCCACCGAGCGCATGTTGCGCAGCGCCAGCGATGCGATCCCCATCCCGCTGGTGATCCGGCTCGTTCACTACGTTAACCTCCCCCACCGTCAGGTTCCCGCCACGCGCAGCGCCGTCCTCCTGCGCGATGCCAACACCTGCCAATACTGCGGCGCGACGCCCGGTCGCAGCCACCTCACCGTCGATCACGTTGTCCCGCGCTCGCGCGGCGGCGGCCACGGCTGGGCGAACCTGGTGGCCGCCTGCAAGCCGTGCAATCAGAAAAAGGGCTCGTCCACGCCAGACGAAGCGATGATGACCCTGCGCCGTCGCCCCTTTGAGCCCAACTACGTCGCGCTCGTGCTGCTCAGCAACCCGACGGCGGCGGCCCGCTGGGAGCAGATAATGGGCGGCGGCGCCGTCGCGGCCTAATGAAGTGAGAGACTGGAGATTGTTAGAGACTGGGCGGCAGCGCGACCAACACAATCTCTAATAATCAATCCCCAATTACAGCTGTATCCCCATTCGCTGCTACAATATCCGCATGACTGACTCCCCGTTCGATTCCCGCCAAGAAACCATAGACGCCATCAGCCGCCGCATCGCCGATCTGGGCGACGGTTCGCTGACGCAGCTTTCGCAGTACATCAGTTACCTTAAATGGCAGGAAGAGCTGTGGCAGAGCCTGCTGGACGAAGAGAGCCTGGGCGAGCGCCCGCTCGTGTGGCAGTATGATTTTGTCGAATCGTTTGCCCAAGCGCGCCAAGCCGCTACCCGCTCCGCCGACCTCATGGAAATCAAGACCGCGCTGGCGACCGTCGGCATGGTGCAGCAGATGGCGATCTGGCAGCACCCGCCGGTGGTCGGCAGCGCCGTCTGCGAATACGGGGTTGCCGTGCCTGCGGAGGTCGACGTGCTGCGGCTGCGCTTTGCCATCGGCATCCGCGACGGGGCGCTGATGGAGGGCGACAACCTCTGCGCCTTCCGCGTGCTCGTCAACGGCCAGCGCGTCTGGAGCACCACGCTTCAAAACACCCAGGGCCAGAACAATCAGTGGCAGCGCTTCCTCATCGATCTGCCCAGCCTCTCCGGCCAGGACATCGTGCTCCAATTGATGACGGACGGCCTCGGCGATGCCCGCTGGAACTGGGCCGTTTGGGGGGAGCCGCTTTTGTTAGGCTACGCCTAGTTTACGATTTACGATTTTTGATTTACGATTAGACGCATCGTAACCCAACCCAAAGTTGTAAATCCAAAATCGTAAATCCCTATGGCCTTCTTTGATCTTCCCCTCGACCAACTCAAGAGCTACCGGCCCGAACGCGAGGAACCGGGCAACTTCGACGCCTTTTGGACACAAACCATCGCCGACACGCGTCGGCACGATCTCAACGCCACCTTCGAGCCCGTCGACGCGGGCTTGGCGACGATTGATGCCTTCGACGTGACCTTTTCCGGCTACGGCGGCCAGCGTATCAAAGGCTGGCTGCTGCTGCCAAAGCAGCGCGAGGGAACTTTGCCCTGCGTCGTCGAGTATATTGGCTACGGCGGCGGGCGCGGCTTTCCCATCGACTGGCTGCTGTGGAGCAGCGCGGGCTACGCACACTTTGTGATGGATACGCGCGGCCAGGGCAGCAGCTGGCGCAACGGCGACACGCCCGACCCCGAGCCCGACGGCTCCAACCCCCACGCCCCCGGCTTTATGACGCGCGGCATCCTCGACCCGCAGACGTACTACTACCGCCGCGTCTTTACCGACGGCGTGCGCGCCGTTGAAGCCGCGCTGTCGCACGCGGCGGTGGATGGCAAGCGCATCTTGCTCACCGGCGGCAGCCAGGGCGGCGGCATTACGCTGGCCGTGGCCGGGCTGGCTCCCCAGCACCTCGACGACGTGGTGCGCGTCGCCATGCCGGACGTGCCGTTTTTGTGCCACTTCCGCCGCGCCGTCACGCTCACCAACAACGATCCCTACCAGGAAATTGTCCGCTTTGGCGCGACGCACCTGGACAAAATCGAGACGCTCTTCGAGACGCTGAGCTATTTCGACGGCATGAATTTTGCCGCCCGCGCCACCGCCCCGGCCCTCTTCTCGACGGCGCTCATGGACCAAACCTGCCCGCCGTCGACGGTCTTCGCTGCCTTTAACTACTACGCGAATGAGCTATTGGAGCCCACCAAGGAAATCCGCGTCTGGGCCTTTAACCAGCACGAGGGCGGCAAGAGCTATCAGCAAATTGAGAAGCTAAAGTTTGCGCGGGAGCAACTGTAGGGCGCAGCGCTGCTGCGCCCCAGCATCGCACTCGACCACCCCGCTTCGAATGCGATGTACGGCGTTGAGCCAAGACTGCATACAAGCCATCGTTTACGCCGTGCGTTGCACTCGTGATCCGACCAACTATCCCACCATGAACCCCTCCCCAACCAGCTTCCCCTTCCACCAGCCAATCGCCTGGCAGCCCAACGACCAGTGGATCGCGGAGAGCAACCTGCGCGCCTTTATGGACGAGCACCTGATCTCGGACTACGACATCCTGCTCCAGCGCGCCACCGACGATATCGCCTGGTTCTGGGATGCCGTCATCGACGACCTCGGCATTGTCTTTGACAGGCCCTATACTCAAGTCGTCGACCTCAACGACGGCATTCAGTTCCCGCGCTGGTGCGTCGACGGCAGAATGAATATCGTCGAAAGCTGCCTCGACAAGTGGCTGGACACCGATACGTGCAACCGCCCCGCGCTCAAGTTTGAGGGCGAAGAGGGGACGACCCTCACGCTGACTTATAGCCAACTAAGCGACGAAGTCAACCGCTGCGCCAATGCCCTGCGCGCGCTTGGCCTGAGCAAGGGCGACGCTGTTGGCCTCTACATGCCGATGATTCCGGAGCTGCTCGTCGCCTTTCTCGCCACCGTTAAAATCGGCGGCGCCATTCTGCCCCTCTTTAGCGGCTACGGCCCCAGCGCCATTGCCACCCGCCTCAACGACGCCGACGCCAAGGCCGTCTTCACCAGCGACGGCGCGTGGCGGCGCGGCCAGCACGTGCCCATGAAGGCGACGCTGGATGAAGCGCTGGCGAACGTACCCACGGTCGAAAATGTGATTGTTGTGCGGCGCTTGGGGCTGGACGACGTGACGCTGACGCTCGGCCCCCACAAACACAACAGAGATCGCTGGTGGGACGATCTCGTCCCGCAGCAGGAGCCTGTCGCCGAGAGCGAAATCGTGAGCGCGGAAGACGTGCTGATGATTATCTACACAAGCGGCACAACCGGGCGACCCAAAGGCGCGGTGCACACCCACTGCGGCTTCCCAATCAAAGCCGCACAGGACGTGCGCCACGCCATGGATCTAAAGGCGGGCGAGACGATGTACTGGATGAGCGACATGGGCTGGATGATGGGGCCGTGGCTCGTCTTTGGCGCACTGCTCAACGGCGCGACGATGCTCTTCTACGACGGCGCACCGGATTTCCCCAAAGTTGACCGGCTCTGGTCGCTTGTCGAGCAGCACGAGGTGACCCACCTCGGCATTTCGCCCACGCTGATTCGCGCGCTCAAGCCCAGCGGCGACGCGCCGATCCACGCCCACGATCTCTCAAAATTGCGCGCCATCGGCTCGACGGGCAGCCCGTGGGACCCGGAATCGTGGACGTGGCTCTTCGAGACGGTGCTCGACGGCGAGAAGCCGATCCTCAACTACACCGGCGGCACGGAGATCAGCGGCGGCATTCTCAGCGGCAACTTTTTCCAGCCGCTCAAGCCCTGTGCCTTTGGCGGCCCCGTCCCCGGCATGGATGTCGATGTGGTCGACGACGCGGGCCAACCGCTGCGCGGGGCCGTCGGCGAGCTGGTCATCCGCCAGCCCTGGATCGGCATGACGCGCGGCTTCTGGCGCGACAGGGAGCGCTATCTTGATTCCTACTGGAGCCGCTTTGAAAATCTGTGGGTTCACGGCGACTTTGCCGCCATCGACGACGACGGCCTCTGGTACGTCCTGGGCCGCTCGGACGACACGATCAAGGTGGCGGGCAAGCGGCTTGGCCCGGCGGAAGTCGAGGCCATTTTGACGGCGCACCCGGCGGTGCGCGAATCGGCGGCAATTGGCGTGCCGCACGCGGTCAAGGGGCAGGCGGTGGTGGCCTTTGTGGTGCTCAACGAGGGCAAAGTCGCGGACGAGACATTGCGCGAGACGCTGCTGACGCGCGTTAGCGATGAACTGGGCAAGCCGCTCAAGCCGCAGGCCGTCCTGTTTGCCGCCGCGCTGCCCAAGACGCGCAACGCCAAAGTGCTGCGTCGCCTGATTCGCGCGGCCCACTTGAACGAAGAGCTGGGGGACGTGACGAGCCTCGAGGATGTCGAGGCGGTCGAGGCCATTCGGCGAGCGGTGTAGAAGGAGGATCACCAGGTGCATGGCACGGCATCCATCAAGCTGGCAGGCGAAGCGTCGCGCCCGCCGTGCGCTGCACTCGTGATCCAACCGACATCACCTACGAATACAAAGTTAGTTGGATCGCAAGTGCAGTGCACGGCATATCTGTTGGTCACTGAGCAATCACGCCTGATGCCGTGCAATGCACTCGACTGTCTCGTTTCGAGTGCTGCACTCACGACCCAACCAACACCATCCACTCCAGCCCATCATGCCCAAGTTGCGTCCACCTTACCGCCCAGGCCACGTCTACCACCTCTTCAACCGCGGTCGCAGCCGCCTCACCATCTTCCACGATCACGCCGACTATACGCGCGTGCTGGACAAGCTGAAGCACTACACACAAACGCTCAGCCTCACCCTACTCGCCTACTGCCTGCTGCCCAATCACTACCACTTCCTCGTGCGGCAGGATGGCGACGCGCGCGCGGGGCTGCTGCCGCAGCGCGTCTTTAACAGCTATAGCAAATCGTACAACCACCGCTACCAACACAGCGGCACCATTTTCCAGGGCAATCACGAGGTGCGCCTCGTCAACAATACAGGCTATCTATTTCACCTTTGCCGCTACATCCACGCCAATCCAGTCAAAGACGGCATTGCCATGGACGCGGCACTGTGGCCCTATTCGAATTACCTCGAATGGATCGAGCAGCGCCCCGGCACGCTCGTCGATCTCGATTTTGTCCGTCGCCGCTTCGCCACGCCAGCGGGTTACGCCGCCTACGTCCAAGCCTACATCGATTCGCTGTGAGATCATTTAGGGATCGAGCCAAGTGCATTGCATGGCGTTCACCAAGCCAAGCTCGTCGAGTGCGCTGCACGGCGGGTCAGTCGAGTGCGCTGCACGGCGTCCGTCAAGATAGCAGACGAAGAGTCATCCACGCCGTGCATTGCACTCATGATCCAACCAACTTCCCTCTCGCCGATCCACTTGGTGGATCGCGAGTGCAGCGCACGGCATCCATCAAGCTGGCAGGCGAAGCGTCGCCCCCGCCGTGCGCTGCACTCGTTATCCAACCAACACGATCTCCGCCGCGCCCTGCACTCACAAACCCAACCAACTGAACTCCCCATGAACATCACCCATATTGAACCCGTTATTGTCCACGTCAATCATCGCGGCGACTGGATTTTTGTGCGCGTCCACACGGACGCGGGCCTCGTCGGCCTCGGCGAGGCGAGCCACAGCATCAACGACCGGCTGCTGGTGGCGACGCTGGACTATCTCGCTGAACAGCTGGTGGGCAAAGACGCCAGCAACATCGAGGCGCGCGTGCAGCAGATGCGACGCTTTGCCACGCTCGGCGGGCGCATCGGGGCCACGGCCCTGAGCGCCATCGAGCAGGCGCTGTGGGATGTGCTCGGCCAGCGGCTTGGCGTGCCGATTCACGTGCTGCTCGGCGGCGCGCTGCGCAATCGGCTGCGCCTCTACGCCAACATCAACCGCCACGTCCGGGATCGCTCGCCCGAAGGCTTTGCCCGTGCTGCCTCGCGGGCAGTGGATCAGGGCTTTACCGCCATCAAGGTGGCGCCGTTTGACGAGGTGCGCGCGGCCGACGGCGTGCGCACCGGGCTGAACGCGACGTGGCAGCCGGGCGTCGAGCGGGTGCGGGCCGTGCGCGAGGCAATCGGCGATGCCGTCGAGCTGGCGGTGGATTGCCACAGCCGCTTTGACGCGGGCGAAGCGCTGCTGGTGGCGGAGGAGCTGCGCGCCCTGGATTTATTCTGGTTCGAGGAGCCGGTGCACCACCGCTTTGTCGACGATCTGGCGCGCATCACCCATAGCGTGCCGATGATGACGGCCTCGGCGGAAAGCCTATTCGGGATGGAAAATTTCGCGCCCTTTCTGCGAGAGCGCGTGGTCGACGTGCTGATGCCGGACGTAAAGCACGATGGCGGCCTGCTCGAAACTAAGAAGATCGCGGCGGCGGGCCAAATCAACAAGCTGCTGATTGCGCCGCACCAGCCCGCTGGACCCGTGGCCACGGCGGCCAGCGGCCACGTGTGCAGCACGCTGGACAACTTCTACAAGCTGGAGCACGCCTGGGGCGAAGTGAGCTGGCGTGCCAATTTGCTCGATCCGCCGGAGCGCATCGAGGACGGTCAGCTTGTGCTGCCGGAAGGGGCGGGATTGGGTCATCGACTCGACGAAGATGTGCTCGCCGCGCATCGGGTAAACGTGCCGCGTTCCGAAAACTCGTCGAAGGTGGAGCCGCAAATCCGCCAGTAAGGCGGCGAGCCAAGCCAGCGCCCAGGCGCTTCAGAAAACCCTTGGCCTCTTCGCTTTTGTGTTACAATAGCGGCTATGAATGAACCGACCCTCAACCGCATCGCCTATATCGATCTCAACGGCCAGCTCTGCACCATCGCGCCGGACGGCAGCGACGGGCGGCAGATCACGGCCACCGAGCGCTTTTTTCAATTTCCGGCGTGGTCGCCCTCCGGCCATCGGCTGGCCGCCATCGGCAGTGCACGCATCGACGGCGGCCTCTTTATCTTTGATCCCACGCGCGGCGGCCCCACCCACGATCCAGTTCCGCTTTACCAAAGCCTCAACGAAGCGCCCATCTATCTCTGCTGGGCGCCGGATGGGCGTGCGATTAGCTTTCTGGCGGGCCACATTGAGCCGGAGCTGGGGCTGCACGTGCTGCCCGTGCGCGGCGACAATTTTTCGCCGCCCATCACCGAAGACGAGCCGCTGCTGGTGGGCGCGCCGCTCTTTTGGGATTGGCGAGCGGACGGCAGCGAGATGCTGGCGCACGTGGGCTTTGGCAGCGAGCGGGCGCGGCTGGTCTGGGTCGCCTCGCCAAGCTTTGAGGGAATGGAGATCGAGCCGCGGGTGCGCGCCAGCTCGCTTGCGCCGAGCTATTTTCAAACGCCCGGCATTTCGCCGAGCGGGCAGCTTTGGGCTTATGCCCAGATGGACGACGAGTTGGGTGGCCGTTCACAGCTGGTGGTGGAGAGCGAGCGGGAGACGCTTCCCGTGGCCGAGCACGAGGGCGTGGCCGTCCTGGCGTGGTCGCCCAATGGGGAACGTGAGCAGCTTGCCTTTATGTCTCCCCCCGAAGCGGCCCAGCATTTCTTTGGCCCACTCTCCCTGTGGGATGGCGCAACCGAGCGTGCAGAACTGCTGGTGGAGGATGCGGCGCTGGCCTTCTTCTGGTCGCCGGATGGGGAGCACATTGCTTATTTCACGCTGGCCCCCGAAACGCTGTCACGAGAGCGCGACCTGCTGGAGGCCAATGATGGTATTTACGACGAGGGCTTTTCCGGCGACGGCTTTTACACCAACGGCTATTCGCAAAACGGCAGCGTGCCCGCACCGGACAATGGGACACAAATGGAGCCGCAGCTCGCCCTGTACGTCGTCCACGTTGCCAGCGGCGAGAGCCGACGGCTCCACCTCTTCCAGCCGACCATGATCTTTCTCAACCAGTTCCTGCCCTTTTTTGACCAGTACAGCCGCAGCCACCGCCTCTGGTCGCCCGCCAGCGACGCGCTCGTGCTGGCGGAGGTGCGCGACGGGCGCGAGCAAATATGCGTCGTGCCGCTGGAGGGGTCGGTGCGAGCCGTGGCAGATGGCGTTATGCCTTTTTGGAGTTGGGATTGATTGGGAGTGCTGCTTGCTTGGTTAGATGCGCTCGATGGATCCACTGTAGATTCTCTCATAGAAGTCAAGGGGGAAAACCTTAAAGATTTGGGTCCCCTTGGTTTCTATACGAAAGTCAGCCATTCGCATCAAGAGGCGGGCGAAGCGAGTTGGGGGTCAAAGGGCTTGCCGGAGCGGAAAACCGCCCAGGCCCAGATCAGGATTTTGCGGGCGGTGGCAATGCGGGCCACTTTGACGGGTTTGCCACGCGCCAGCAAGCCGCGATAGAAGCGGGTGAGCGGTGTGTCCTTGGCGCGGTTGCCGCCCAAGGCACAGAGATAGAGACGACGCCGGGCATCGGCATCGCCCATTTTGGAGATGGCCGGTCGCTTGTAGACGGAGCTGCCGCTTTGGGTGTGGACGGGGTCAAGACCCACGAAGGCGGTCAGCGCCTTGGCGTCGCCCTGGCCGGCGGTGCGCGCCTCGAAGCGGAAGAGCAAGACCAGGATATGTAAGACGGTTTTGTCGCCAATGCCGCAAACTTTGAGCAAGCGCCGCACGTGCTGGGCGAGATCGTTGTACTGAGCCAGGTGGGCTTGGATGGCCTGCTCGACCTCGGTCAACTGTTCCTGCAAGCGCTTGAGGCTCTGCTCTAAGCTGCGGCGCACGGCGGAGGAGGGGTGGGGGCGCTGCTGGTGGGCGTGGAGGCGGTTGCGCTCCTGAGCCAGCATCTGCTCCAGGTCCTCCTGGCGATGGAGCAGCTCGTCGAGTTCGCTGACTTCCGCAGCCAGCGGCTGTTGAGCGGGCGATTGGGTGCTGGCGCCGTACTGAGCCAGCAAGCGCGCATCTACCTTATCGGTTTTGGCCCGTTGTCCTTGCCCTTTGGCCCAGTCGCGCACGACTTTGGGGTTGGGCAGGCTGACGCGCCAGCCCTGCTGCTCGGCAAAAGCAAGCAGCCGCAGGTGGTAGTTGCCGGTCGGCTCGACAATCAGGTGGAGCACGCGCTCCTCGCCCTGGCCCTCAAGCTGCGCGGCGACTTGCGCCTGCAGCGCTTGGAAGCCCGCCTCGCTATTGGCGACGTCGGGCAGGGAACGCGGGGTGCGACGGTCGGCGGCCGCTGTAGACGGGCAAGCGTGGAGGGCAACGGCCAACTTGTCTTTGGCCACATCGACGCCTAGGTAGAAGGTTGACATGAGCACTTTCCTTTCGAGAGGGTGACCCGTGAGCGAATCGGGTAGCTGGGCGCGCTCGACCGCCTTGCGCTTTGTCCCCAGCCCCTGAGCGTGACCGAACTGCCTGGTATCCGGGCTCGTGGCCCTCCATTCTCTCCGTGGTCTCAGGTGGCCTCGACAACTCTACGTTCGGGCTTGGGTAGCCCCTGGTCACGAGTTAACTGTCTTGACTACGAGGCACGGCTGTTGGACAACTTACATGGCGGGTCTGCGCGTTCTGCTACTCTACTCAATTCGTCCAACTTCGGCAAAGGTCAGTGGCAAGAGGGGCTTATCTACGATACAAGCTTTTGGCGCTTGGGGTCACCTACTGCCTCCTCTTGCCGCTTTCCATGATACCAGGTCACCTTTGCTCCGCAAGGTGACAGCCATCGTTCGCCCGGCCTGATCCAAAATCCCCATTGTGCAAGCGCAGGTTGCGCTTGCCACGTAGCGGAGCATACGTGACCTACAGTATGATTTGTCGGCTCGCTGATTAGACGGCGACGCGGAGCGTCGAAGCCGCGTGCCCACGCTCCACTTGGGCACGCGCCATGTAAACAAAAAGGCCCTGCGGCAATTTGCCGCAGGGCCTTTTTGCAACCTGTTCTTGTCTACTCCACGAACGAATCCAGCACCTCGCCCGTCACACGGTCGACGGTCACCGTGGCGGTCTGCTCGCCGTCGGTTAGTTCGACAATCCAAACCTCAACGCCTTGGGACTCGCCGGAGCGAACGCTGGGCTGGCCGCTAATCTCGTTATCCAGCAGGCTCGTCTCCTCGGCATATTCGCGCGCAATGGAAATGGCCTCGCGCCCCGTTACGCCTGGCTCCGGCGCAAAATCCGTCTGCATCAGCGTATTCGCCCGCGAGGTCAACGTGACGGGGACTTCAAGCTGCTCGCCGTCGCGCAGCACCGTCAGCGTAACGGTGTCGCCGGGAGAGGTTTCCGTTACGAGGTAGCCAGTCAAATCACGAAAGCGGGCGGTGCGCTCGCCATCGACGGCAAGGATGACATCACCACCGGGGTAAAGCTCGCTAAAACCAACGGAAATTGGCTCTGCCTCGCGGTTGCCGCCGCGAATGCCCGCTGCCTCGGCGCCGCTGCCGGCGATCACGCGATCCACGTAAACACCCAGCTGATTTTCGGGCAGGCCCAGCGCCTCGACCGTGTCGATGCTAATCTCGCCAAAGCCGACGCCGAGGAACGAGTATTCAAAGTCGCCGTCCTCGATCAGCGCTGGCACCACGCGCTCGACAATCGAAACGGGAATGGCAAAGCCGACGCCCGAATTGCTGCGCACCTGCGAGCGAATCGCAAAGTCCACGCCCACCAGTTCGCCGCGTAGATTAACCAGCGGCCCACCAGAATTACCCGGGTTGATCGCCGCATCCGTCTGGATAACTTCGGGCAGCTCATAGCGGCCAGCGGTCGGCACACCGCGGCCCAGCGCGCTGACGATGCCGCGCGTCATCGTGCTTTCAAGGCCAAAGGGGCTACCCATGGCGACCACGGTGTGGCCCACGCGCAGCTCATGCGAGTTGGCCAGGGGCAGCGGTCGCCACTCAAACCCTTCGGGCGGCGTCACCTTGAGCACGGCCAGATCGGCCTGCGAATCCGTGGCAACCACTTCCGCTTCCGTCCAGAAGCCGTTGTAGAAGAGCACAACCACCCGCTCCGCATCTTCCACCACGTGGTTGTTGGTAACGATGTGACCGTCGGCGTCGTAGATCCAGCCGGAGCCAGAGCCTTCCTGCAGGTTGTCGCCGTCTGGCGTGCCAAAGAAGGGATTTTCCTGGCCCGGCACCTGCACCTCAATGCTCACCACGGAGGGCAGCACCTGATCGTACAAATTCGCCAGCGCTTCCTGATCGGCAAAGAGCGAGCTGTTTTCGATTTGTGCCGGATCGACGCGCGTCAGGTCGATCTGACCAACAGTTTGGACGGTCGCTGGCTCTGTGGCCAGGGCCGAGCCGTTGGGCAGCAGCAGCGGCCCCGCAACGGCGCCCGCCGCGATCATCACAACGACAAGCATCGCCACCAGCCAGCGCGAGGAGCGCCGCGTGCGCCGCGCCGGTTGCGGCGTCAACTGATAATTTGGGTCGTGCATTCAAATCTCCTGATCACTAAAATGGGACGGAAACGGGTCGGGTTGTCATCCATCAATAGCGAGCATTGTGATGTTTCGATGTTAAGCCGGTCTGAATTCAACATGAGAGTGCTTTAACACGCGGCGCGGCATTTCTTATCTTTTTTTGTCGTCGCAAGGGCGCGCCGTAGCGCGCCCTTGCGACGACAAAAATTGTTAGGATCCGTTGACATTTGGAAAGTGGCCCTCACCCCCGGCCCCTCTCCCCCGGTCCCTCTCCCACCGTAGGAGAGGGGAGAGATCGGCTCCCTTCTCCCCTCTCGGGAGAAGGGCTGGGGATGAGGGCGCGCTCGACTCACCTTTCAAGCCCTCTCAACAAATTGTCAACAGAACCTAGGATCCGGCGTTTGCCTCGGCCTCTTCCGCCGGGGCGCTGTCCGTAATCACCGATCCGGGCGTGATAACGCTGCCCGGCGTGATAACGCTGCCCGGTGTGATAACGTCGCTGCTGGTCGGTGCGACGTTGGCAATTTCTGCCAGCTGGGTCAAGGTCTCCTCCAGCGCGGTGATTTCGTCGCCGTAGCTGCCAAAATCGCCAGTGGAGAGAAAGTCCTGGGCGCGCCCGTACTGGTCGTTGGCCCGCTGAATCAGTTCGTCGAGCGAGGCATCGCCCGCGACCTGCTCGCCCGTGGCAGGCTGGTCGGCAGATGCGCCATCGCCAACCTCCGTTGTTTCAAGCGGGCCGCCGCTTGGGCTGGTTGAGCCAGCCGCCAGCTCGGTGAGGCCGGTCTCGGCCAGGATGTCGCGATCAAAGAGCGCGGTGAGCGCCGAGCCGAGGTTGGGCTCCATGACAACCTGGTCGTTGGTCGCGAGGATGACGCGGCGCAGTTCGGGAATTTCGCCGTTCTCGGCCTGGAGGTAAAGCGGCTCCACGTAGAGCAGCGATTCGCCAATCGGCAGCACGAGCAGGTTGCCGCGAATTACCTCGCTGCCCTGTTGGTTCCACAGGCTCAGCTGCTGGCTAATCAACGGGTCCTGATTGATGCGCGCCTCGATCTGCTCCGGCCCAAAGACGAGCGAGCTGCGCCCAAAATCATAGACGATGCGCTCGCCGTACTTCTCCGGATCGTTCTGCGCCGCCAGCCACGCGATCATGTTGTCGCGGTTGGAGGGGGTGAAGGGCAGAATTTGCACAAAGTCGAGCTCTTCGCTGCCGGGCAGTTGCATCAGCACGTAGTAGGGATCAACGGGCTGAATGCTGCTGGCGGCCGTGCCCCCGCCGGTGTTGCGATACTCCTCGTTCGGCCAGGCCCACTCGTCCTCGCGGTTGTAAAACTCGCGCACGTCCGTCATGTGATAGTTGAGAAAGACCTGCGCCTGCACGGAAAACAAATCGTTGGGGTAGCGGATGTTGTCGAGCAGATCGGCGGGCATCTCCTCGAAGGGCGTAAAGAGATCGGGGAAGATGTCGGCGTAGGCAGCGACAATCGGCTCATCCGGCTCGCGCAGGTAGAAATTCATCGTGCCGTCGTAGGCGCTGATCACAATTTTGACCGGGTTGCGCACGTAGTTGAGCCGCACGCGCGGCGGGCGATCCGGGTGGCCCGCTGGCGGGAAGGCGGCGGGGACGCTGTAGGGATAGCGATTGCTCACGGTGTAGGCGTCGACGATCCAGTAGAGCTCCCCGTCATCGCCAATCACGATGTAGGGGTCGTAATCATAGAGCAGGAAGGGGGCGACCTCGTTGATGCGCTCGACAATGTTGCGCCGCCAGAGCAGCTGGCTGTCGGGCGTAATATCGCCGTTGAGCAGCATGTTAACGTCCGCAAAGCGCACGGCAAAGAGCAGGCGATTCAACAGGCTCATGTCGATGCCGCTATCGGCGGAGAAGGAGCTGAACACGTTGTCGCTGTCGCTGGCCGACTCCCCCTCCGCCAGCTCTTCCCCGCCCATGACGCTGTCGCGCGGATAGTCAAACTCCAGCTGCTCCGTGCCGGCGATCACGTAGTCGTTGGTCAATTCGCCAAAGTAGATTTGCGGCTGGGTGATATCGATCACGCCCTCCGGCGGCAGGTCGCGCAGCAGAAATTCGGGCAGGCCGTCGCGCGTTACCTGGGCAACGGGGGAAGCGGCGACGCCGTAGCCGTGGGTGTAGATCAGCCGCCGATTGATCCACGTTTGCGCCGTATCGTTGAGCTGTTCGGGCACCAGCTCACGCGCGGCGAGCATTACCTGTCGCCGCTCGCCATCCACGGTGTAGCGGTCGATGTCGATGTCGTTAAATTGGTAATACTGGCGCAGCGCCTGCACCTGGTTATACGTATCGAGCAGCGGGCGGTAGTCCCACAGGCGAATGTTGCGGATGGTCTCCGGCTCGGCGATCAGCGCATCCGGCGTCAGCGCCGTGGAGGCGTCGTAGCTCTGATCGGCGATGTCCTCCAGATCGTAGGCCGCGCGCGTGTACTCGATGTTGTTCTCAATATATTCGGTCTCCAGCACCAGCTGGTTGGGCGTCACGCGGAACTGCTCGACCAAAGCGGGGTAGACGTTGCCCGCCAGAATCGTTGCCGCCAGCCAGATCACCGGCACAGCGATGATTACGCGCCAGCCGCGCTGCAGCCACGCCACCACAACCAGCACCGCCGCGGCCACCAGCGTGAGCACAGCCAGAAAGTTGAGCGCGGGCAGCTGTGCGTTGACGTCGGTGTAGCCAGCGCCAAAGACCGCTCCGCGCTCGGAGTAGACGAGCTGCCAGGCGTCGAGCCGATACTGCCACGCGATCAGCAGCAGCGCCAGTGCGCCCAGCGCCGCCAGGTGCAGCAGCACGGGGCGGCGGACGTTCCAGCCGCGCAGCCCCACGCCCGCCAGCAGCGCCACCGCGATCAGCGTCAGCACCACGGTTGTCATCAGCCAGGTGCGCGCGGCCTGCCAAATGGGCAGCGTAAAGACAAAGAAGCTCACGTCGCGCTGGAAGATCGGGTCGAGGATGCCAAAGTTGGTCTGGTTGAAGTAGAGCAGCACGTCCTCCCACAGCGCGGAGACCGTAAGCCCCATAAAGAAGGCAAAGAGCGCTGCCAGCAGCAGCACGATCGGCACGATACGCAGGCCGAGCGCATCCGTGATCTGCTGCAGCGGCGTATCGATCAGGCCGTCCGGCTCCAGCCGCCGCCCGATGATGACGTTGGCTGCCACAAAGAGCCAAAAGAGCAGCGCGCCCACGGCAAAGAGCGCCAGCTGCGCCCAAAGGCGCGTGTAGAAGACGGAGGAGAGGTCGAGGCTGTCGTACCAGGCAAAATCGGTGTAGAAGCCGATGATGCGGTTGAACGAGAGGAAAATCAGCAGCACAATAAAGAAGGGCAGCAGCCGACGCCAGTTAAAGACTGGCCCCTCAAAGCCGCGGAAGTCGCCGCCGCCACGGTTGCCGCCGCCCTGGTCGTCATCGTCGCGGTCGCCGCGCTCCAGGCCGCCCTCCTGGAGATTTTCCTCAATCGAACGGATTAATTCAGAAAATGGATCTTTGTCTCGCATGGGGTCCTCAGTGGGTGGAAACCTCGGTGGGTTGAATCGGTAAATCTATGTCGCTGAATCCAAAAAGGATTCGAGCGGAATTGGGCTTGGGTTTGGGCGATAGTGTAGCTTATTCGCACGTGGTACGCTGTGGAGTAACTCACCATGCGACCATTGCTTTAACGTAGCGTTAACATTAGCTGGTGGCTGGTGGCATTCCACAGCCCAACCATCGCCCTTTTGTCTCTTCTCTTATGTGCTATACTTCCCCCATGACCCAGCCCGCCTATCCCCCACGCCAGCCGCCCCATCCCGATGCGCTCGCGCCGCCCGATCCGGCGCGCGTGGCCTGGCTGCTGCGTGGCGTGTGGGCGGCGCTGCACCGCGTGGCCGACTGCGCCGCGCGCGACGAGCACCTGCTTGCCGCCGAGGCCACGGCCTCCATGCGCAGCCACGTGCTCGAGATGATGCTGGCCCTCAACGGCATCGCCCGGCCCACCGACACGGCCCAGCTCAACCACTATCTCAGCGCCGATCAGCGCGCCGCCATCGAGAAGACGCTCGCCGCGCCCTTTGTGAGCCGGTCGGCGTGGACGGGGCAGGCCGTGGCCCTGCTGGTGATCTACCGCTGGTACGCGCCCCAGCTTGTGGAGAAATTTGCGCTTGCGTATCCACGTGTGCTGGAAGCAGAAACGCTGGCCTTTGTCCAGCAGCAGCTTCCTCACTGGCCACAGCATATCACAACTGGTTGAGAACGAGCACCCCGGTACATCCATGCTCACCATTACCTTCGTCGCCCCTTTTGGCCTCGGCCAAAAAGCGACCGTCTGGGCGCGCACCCTGCCGCTTGCCAAAGAGCTGGCCGCGCGCGGTCACCGCGTCACAATTTTAATTCCGCCGTGGGACACCCCGCAAGATGCGGGTCGCGCTTGGGTGGATGACGGCGTTGAAATCGTCAACGTCCCCCTGCGCGGTGGGCTGCTGCCGACTGTGCGGCGGCTGCTGCGCGAGATCGACCGGCGCGCGCCGGACATCGTGCACATCGTCAAGCCGCGGGCGCACGCGGGGCTGGTCCAGTGGTGGCTGTGGCGGAACCCCCTCCCAACCTCCCCCCGGTGGGGGGAGGGGCCGATTCTTCGTTGGCCCAGCCGCAGCTCCCTCCCCATCATGGGGAGGGCTGGAGAAGGGTCAAATCCTGGGCCTTCCCGTCGGCCAATCCGTCCCCGCCTGTTCCTCGACGCCGACGACTGGGAGCAGGCCTGGTCGCCGATCAACCGCTACCCTTGGCCCGTTGCCAGGTTTCTAGCCTGGCAGGAAGAGTGGGGGCTGCGCCACGCTGATGGCATCACCACGGCCAGCCGCTGGCTGCGGGAGCGCGTGCACGAGTACGCGCCCCACATCCCCACCTGCTATCTGCCCAACGGCGTTGACATGGAGTCGATTCACGCACCCGCGGTCAACGCCGTCAGCGAAAATGCTGCCAACAAACATGTGGTCAGCGAACACGGTGCGCCGACCGTGCTCTGGTTCACCCGCTTTATCGAAATCTCGCCCGCGTGGATGGCAGCCTGCTGGCGGGCGCTGTGCGAGTCCGTTCCAGATGCGACGCTGCTCGTCGCGGGGACGCCGGTGCAGCCTGGGCTGGACGCGCCCTTTCGCGCCGCGCTCGGCCAGGTCGACGCAGGGGGTTCGCAAATTTTGTGGCGAGGTTACGTGCCAACCGCGGAGCTGCCCCAGCTTTACGCCAGCGCGACCTGCGCGATCTACCCCGCCGCGACAGTGCCGCTCAACCAGGCCAAGTGCTCCGTCAAGCTGGCAACGACGCTGCTGCACGGCGTGCCCGTGGTCGCCAGCGCCGTGGGCGAGCAGACGCACTACGGGGCGAACGGCGCGGCGCGGCTCGTCCCCGCCGAGGCGTCGCCCGTGGCGTTTGCGCAGGCGGTGGCGGCGCTGCTGGGTGATTTCGAGGCGCGGCGCGACATGATTGTTCGTGCGCAACAGCATCTGAGCGGCGAATATAGATGGAGCGAACTCACCGCTCAGCTGGAACGCTTTTACGCGAAGCAAGTGGATTAGGCAATCTCTGCTTGCTCAAAAATCTTCTTTCCACCCCCCCTTTTCCTCCTCTCATACAGTAATTCTCTAAAAAACTCGCGAATTTCTACGCTAATTTCTAACAAGTTGCGTATCTTTTGTGTACGATAAACGTCAAGTTATACAGAGAGCTAACCAGCTATTTGTTGCAAGACGCAAGTGCTTCCCTACTACAAGCATATGAGCTTTCTACGCTCGCGTATTGCTCAACCAACTCTTCCTTTCTAGCTTTGTCTGCTCTCAAATTTTCCGCATCGGTGATTAGGCAGCCGGGCTATCTACCTAGACAAAGCAAGGTAGGCATCCATCCCCCATCGCGCGATTTGATTGAACCGTTGTTGTTACTGTTTTACACCGTTGTTGTTATTGTTTCACAAAGCAGAAGGGGAACTCGTCATGATTTTTCTAAAGGATAGACAGAGTGGATTGAGCCAGGCCGCGCGACTGCTTGGTTGGCGTGTGGCTGGAGTCTTTATTGTCGCCATGGGTCTGCTGGCGTTGAGCATTTTGGGCTGGCAGACGCGGGCAGCCCACGCGGCTGAGGTAAGCTGTGCGCAGCCCTTGCCCACCGTCGAGTATCTCGGCGAGGATTTTTCGCAATATACATTGCCGGATGGATTTGAGACGTTTATTGTCAAACGGGTGAAGCCCTTTCGCTTTGTCCAGGAAGCGGGCGAAGATCAGCAGGGCGAGCGCGTCTACACCGCGCAGCCCGGCGATCAACGCGCCTGGGCCTGCCGCGGCAACTGCGACCTGCCCGCCGCGTATGGCGAGGAAGTGTCGCTGGGCCAGCTTGATGAAGGGACGCGCATCGAGCTGGTCGTGATCGACGACGATGGCTTTGAGCAGGATCAGGACGAGCGCCGCAACTGGTTTGCAGCCAATGATCCGCTGCAGCCTTACCAAATCGTCGAAGAGCAAAACATGGCCGAGACGCTGACGTTTGACGTGCCGTTCACGGCGGAGTGGTACTTCTATGCCAAAGATTCAATTGGCATTGTAGATTCCTGTATCGTGCCGCCAACGGCCGTGCCCAGCGAGACGCCCGTCGCCACCAGCACGCCGCTGCCAACCGAGACGCTTGTCGCGCCCGAGACGCCTGTCGCGCCAGCCACGCCGACGCCAGCGGCTAGCGCCACAGCCACGGCCACGGCCACCGCTTCCGCAACGCCCCCGGCCACGCCCCCAGCCACGCCCAGCGCCACCACCACGGTGCTGCCAGTCAGCACGTCGGTGGCTTCGCCGACGGCAGCACCGTCGGCAACGGCCAGCCCAACAGCAACAGCCACGGCGATCTTGCCGTCCGTTGCCACAGAAACGCCGACTGTCGCACCGCCTACTGTCGCACCGCCCACTGTCGCACCGCCCACTGTCGCGCCGCCTACTGCCACGCCCTCACCAACGGACGGGCCGCGGCTCAACAAGCCACCAGTTCCCACGGCGCTCACGCTGTCTGCATTTCAAGCGGTCGCACGGCCGGACGGCATCGCGCTGATCTGGGAGACGGCGCTGGAAGTGGAGACGCAGGGCTTCTACCTCTGGCGCAGCGAAGGCGATGCGCAGGCGGGGAACGGTCGCGATGGGGCCGTGCAGATCACCCCGTCGCTGCTGCTGGCACAGGGCAGCACGACGACCGGGGCCGGCTATCGCTTCCACGATGCCAGCGCCGAACGGGGCAAGACGTACACGTACTGGCTGCAGGAAATCTCCAATAGCGACGTTCAGGATGTCGCCAGCCTCAGCGTGCAGATGCCAGCGGCCTGGCTTTACCTGCCAGTCGTTCAGCAGTAGAGAAGGCTAGCGCGCCAAGTCGCCTACCCTGTCGTCCAAGCCGCCACAGTTTTTCTTGTCTGGAAAACCGTGGCGGCTTGTGTTGTTTGATGATGAAAGCCACATTCTCAACGGAGCAGGCGCTGCTGCACGTCCGACAGCGTCCCGATTCAGATTGAACGGCCAATTGCCGCTGCAATGTCTCTCGCGCGCGGCGAACAGTTGTGGTACGCTGCAACAAAAGACCCCAAGGGATGAAAACCCTTGGGGTCTAACTTTTCTAAAACAAAGGAACATCGATGAATCGTGGCGTACTCTACGCGCTGGGCGCGTATGGCTTATGGGGATTGTTTCCCCTCTACTGGAAGCTGCTGGGCCGCGTGCCCGCGCTGGAAATCCTGAACCACCGCGTCGTCTGGTCGCTCGCGCTGTTGACCGCGATTCTGGCGGTGCAGCGCCGCTGGGGCTGGATCGGGCGGCTGGGGTGGCGCACGGTGGGGCTTTACCTGCTCACGGCCACCGCGCTGGCGGGCAACTGGTTTGTCTACATCTGGGCCGTCAACGCGGGCTTTGTGGTGGAGACGAGCCTGGGCTACTTTATCAACCCGCTGGTCAGCGTGGTGCTCGGCGTCGTCTTTCTGAGCGAGCGGATGCGCGCGGGGCAGTGGCTGGCCGTGGGCGTCGCCGCCGCGGGCGTGGCGTGGCTGACGTGGCAGTATGGATCGCCGCCGTGGATCGCGCTGACGCTGGCGAGCTCGTTTGGCTTCTACGGCCTCATGCGCAAGCAAGCGCCGCTGCCCTCGCTCGAAGCGCTCTCGCTGGAGATGACGCTGCTGCTGCTGCCCGCCGTGGGCTACCTGCTCTGGCTGCAAAGCCACGGCGTCTCCTCTTTTGTCAGCGACGGCCCGCTCACGACGGGGCTGCTGCTGCTCAGCAGCGTGGCGACCGTCGCGCCGCTGCTGCTCTTTGGCCTCGCCGCCCACCGCATCCCGCTCTCCACGCTCGGCATTACCCAATACCTCGCGCCCACGCTCCAATTTCTGCTTGGCGTCTTCCTCTACCAGGAGCCCTTTGGCCGCGCGGATTTGGTCGGCTTTGGGCTGATTTGGACGGCGCTGGCAATTTATTCGGCGGAGGGGCTGTCGCGCTCGCGGCGGGTGCGGGCGCGGCGGCGCGAGGTGACGGTGGCGGCTGGCTAGGTGACGGTGGCGGCTGGTTAGGTGACGGTGGCGGCTGGTTAGGTGACCGTCACGGCCTAAAGCGTGGTGACCTGCCCCATCACGCGCAGGCCGTGACGGTCACCGGTTTTGCCTGGAGGTTTTGTTGATTCGGTGACAGTCACTGTCCGCCGCCCGACTGGGCAAGTGGCAATGCCTGGGACAGTGACGGTCACCTGGCCGGGCTAGGGCAGCGGCAATTTGGGATACTTCTTCCCATCTTCCCCCAACGCCTCGCGCTCGGCGTCTCGCTTGGCCTGCCGACGCTTGGCCTCCTCGCGAGCGCGGTAGCGTTTGCGATCGCGCGAGAGCCAGCGGGTGGCGTCCTCCGCGTTGAGCAGCGGGCGGGCGAAGGTGAGGTAGCCGGTGTGGGCCGTCATTTCGTCGGCGGGGCGCAGGCGATCGGGGACGGGCTTGTAGGGGCGCAGCAGCAATTCCTCGACGGCGATGTCCACAAAGCCGCCCGCCTCCAGCCCCCCAAGCAGCTCGCTGACCTGATTGGCGGTGGGCAGCAGCGCGGCAAAGCAGCCGCCTGGTCGCAGCGCGGCGCGCACGTGGGGCAGAAAATACCACGGCTCGCGCACGTCGAGGAAGAGCGCGTCGACATCTGTTTGGTCAAAGCCCGCTTTGGTGTTGCTATCCGGGGCGCTGCTAATCACGCGCTGCGTCATCTCCACAAAGGGCAGCAGGTTGACGCGATCCAGGTTGCGCCGCGCGATCTCGTAAATCTCCTCGCGCCCCTCGTAGGTGTAAACGCGGCCCGTCGGCGCAACGGCCCAGGCCAGCGCGGTCGTCAGGCTGCCGCTGCCCGTGCCCGCCTCGATCACGGTGCTGCCCGCGCGCAGGCCGAGCCGGTGCACGATCCAGGCGGCGTCCTTGGGGTAAATAATTTGCGTGGCGCGGCGCACGTGGGTCATCAAATCGCCGAGCCCCGGCTCGAGGACGAGCGCCGGGTGGCCCAGCTGGCTGTTGACGGTGTCGCCGTAGCGCGCGTCGACGAGCTGCGCATGCTCGTAGATGCCCTTGTGCGTGTGCAGCCGCCCGCCTGTTTTGAGCTTGATCAGGTAGCGCTTGTTGTCGTTGGTCACCAGCAGGATCGAGTCGCCGTCGCGGGCACGGGATTGGCGGGTGGCGAACCAGGGGGAGGTGGCTTGGGAATCAGTCATTGGTAGGAGCGCGTGAAAAAATCCGGCCTCGCGGAGAAGCCGGACTTTTGGCGAATCGACTTTTGAGGGATTATAACACAGGAAAACTGAACCGCGGGTGATGGGGGCGGCTGCGTTAGCGTCCCCGGAACGCGCTACCACGCGAGACCCTCGACTTCAGTACGATTCAGCGCAGCGCGGCGCGACCCAGCGCCCGCAGCGTGGCAACCAGCGCGGGCAGCTCGCCAGCGTTGAGGCTGCCGGTGCGCAGGGTGACTTCGATGTCGACCACATCACCCGACGGCTTGCGGCGACCCTGGACGAGGACGCGATCCAGCAGCGGGCCAAAGCGGGTGTGCAAATCCTGAAAAGCGCGGACGACGGCCTGCGGGTTGGGGCCGCGCGTGGCGTACTCGCTGCCCGTGGTGTCCAGCCTGCGCTGCACCCAGAGCGACGCGGCCTCGTCGCGGCCCAGGGCGACGCCCGCCGTGCGCCCGCGCGCCCACACCAGCTCCGCCGACGGCGGGCGGGGCAGGCGAGCCGTGGCGTGGAGCGTGCCGCCGCGGCGCAGGAGCCAGCGCGCAGCAAGCAGGCCGAGCGGGTTGAGCGTGGCGGGGGCGCGGTAGGCGAGGGTGAGCGTGGTGAAGGGGTCGGGCGCGGGGTGCAGGTCGGCGACGAAGCTGCCGACGTGGGTCCACTTGGTCAGCGTCGACGAATTTACCTGGACAACGGGTGCGCTGCGGGCGGCATCCCCCAGCGACCGCAGCAGCGCTCGGCGACGGCGCGTGCTGTAAAGGGCGTTGGCGGCGGCGCCGACAAGCACGAGGGAGAGCAGGGGGAGCAGAAAAATGAGTGCGAAATCGGACATGCGTGTAGATCAACCCACCACATCTAGAACCGGATAAGTTGCAATGCCCTTCAGAAACAATACAACGCGCTTTTTGGACAGCAAGCGCGTCGACTACCAAGTGCACGAGTATAGATACGACGCCGATGCGAGCTCGGCGGTGGACGTGGCGGAGGCCGTTGGGCTGCCGTCCGAACGGGTCTTCAAGACGCTGGTGGTAATGCCCAATGAGCCGCGTCGCAAGCCGATGCTGGTGGTAATTCCGGGAGCAGAGACGCTCGATCTGCGCGTCTTTTCCAAGCAAGTTGGCCTCAAAAAGGCCAAGATGGCAAGCCACGACGAGGCCGAATCGCTAACGGGCTTGCAGACGGGC
This sequence comes from Caldilineaceae bacterium, assembly GCA_965213535.1. Lineage (GTDB taxonomy): Bacteria > Chloroflexota > Anaerolineae > Caldilineales > Caldilineaceae > JBCCFC01. The sequence continues at coordinate 429,056 of OZ243888.1, read as the reverse complement.
GGCATCAGCCCGCTGGCGCTGATCAACAAAGGCTTTGACGTGTATCTTGACGCCAGCGCTCAACAATTTGAGACGATTGCGATCAGCGCGGGCGAGCGTGGTGCGCAGGTGGAGTTGGCAGTTGAGGCGTTGGTGAAACTGACGCGCGCGCGGATGATTGAGAGGTGATGCGCGATGCGCGAACTGCTATTTTGCCCAAATATGGAGTCGATGACTGTTCAGGTGAGGTAGCAGTTCACGCATCACGCACCACCTTTACGCCTTAACACTGACACAACACGGTCAGAATCCCTCTCGGCTATGCTCGATCCAATCCAAATCTCCTCACTATATTTAGCAAAGGATAAAATCATGCTACAGATGGAACAGGCGCAGGGCGGGCTGCAATACGAGCTGACGGGCGAGTTGAAGATGCTTCAGGAGCTGGCGAGCGATTTTGGCAAAACGGAAATCATGCCCAAAGCCGAGCACTTTGACCAGACGCATGACTGGCCGTGGGATGTGTGGCAGAAGGCGCTGCAGGTCGGGCTGGTCAATCTAAATTTGCCGGAGGAGCACGGCGGCATGGGCGCGTCCGTGCTGGAGGAGTGCATTGTGGGCGAGGAGCTGGCCTACGCCTGCTCCGGCATCGAGACGGCGCTGATGTTGAACCAGCTGGCCGCGCTGCCAATCCTGATCGCGGGCAGCGACGCGCAGCAGGCGCAGTACTTCCCGGACATGGTCGACGGCAAGCTGATGGCCTACTGCATGACGGAGCCGGACGCGGGCTCGGATGTCTCCGGCATCAAGACGACGGCCGTCAAGCGGGGGGACAAGTACGTGCTCAACGGCGGCAAGACGTGGATCACCAACGGGCCGGTGGCCGACTATTTTACCGTTTTTGCCAAGACCGATCCCGGCGCGGCCCACAAGGGGATGAGCTGCTTTATCGTCGAGCGCGAGTGGGCGGGCGTGAGCGTCAGCAAGCCGCTGGACAAGATGGGCCAGCACGCGGCGCAGACGAGCCAGGTCTTCTTTGAGGATGTGGAAGTGCCCGCCGAAAACTTGCTGGGCGAGGAAGGCCAGGGCTTCCTGATCGGCATGAAGGTTTTTGACAAGAGCCGACCGGGCGTGGCCGCCGCGGCCACGGGCGTGGCCCGGCGCGCGCTGGACGAGGCCGTCAAATACGCGGGCGAGCGCACCACAATGGGCCAGCCGATTGCGCGCCACCAGGGCGTCGGCTTTATGCTGGCGGACATGAAGATTCGCGCGGATGCGGCGCAGATGCTGGCCCGCCGCTCGGCGGTCGTCATCGACAAAGGGCAGCGCAACACGATGGAGGCCGCGGTGGCCAAAGCCTACGCCTCGGAAGCGGCAGTACTTAATTCCACGGATGCCGTGCAGGTCTTTGGCGGCAACGGCTACAGCAAGGAATACCCCGTCGAGAAGCTGATGCGGGACTCGAAGATTTACCAAATTTACGAGGGCACGACGCAGATTCAGAAGATGATTATCATGCGGGAACTGTACCGGTAGCGGATAAATTACTGTTCGTCATTTGCAATGTTTCCACCGAAGTTAGAGATTGGGATTGATAGCTGGAGATTGAATGGTCTGCGCTGCCACCCAATCTCTAATTACCAATCCCCAATCTTGAATGGTGCGGGTTGATTCGTGCCAAATTCTCACTCTTTCTTCACCGCCTTCGCATAAAAAAGCCGCTGGTCAAAGACCAGCTTCTTCTTGACCAGCCGCGCGCCCAACCCCGCGGCGTCCGTCTCGATCCCCGCCAGCACCATACCGCGCACCATGTCGCGGCGGGCGGCGTCGACTTCGAGATCGTCGAGCCAGTCGTCCAGCTCGCGCTCGAAGTGGATTTCGCGCTCGTCCAGCAGCCCAAAGCCGTTGTCGACCAAGAGCTGGCGGTATTGGCTGGCGCTCAGGGCAGCAACGTGGCTGGGGTTGCGCCGCGTCTCAATCGTGTTCTGCGTGGCGCGCTTGACGGGGTCCTCGTCGCTGAGCAGCGCGGCGAGCAGGAGCACGCCGCCCGGCGCGAGCACGCGTGCCGCCTCGCGCACGATGCGCTCCGGCTGGGCGTTGTGGTGCAGCACCAGCCTCAGCATGGCGACCCCGAAGTGCTCGTCGGCAAAGGGCAGGGCTTGGGCCGGCGCAAGCTGATAGCGCACCCGGCGCGCGCTGGCGTTGGGGTCGCTAAGTCGCAAAAATTCGGCGCGCTCCAACATCCCCGCGCTCACGTCGACGCCCACCACCTCTGCCCCCGTAGCTTCGCTGGCCGCCAGCGCCAACAGCCCGCTCCCCGTACCCAAATCGATAATCCGCTCAACCGTGCCCCCACTTGCGGCCTGATTCAACGCTCCAGTTGTCGGCAACTGAGCAAAATCCAGCAGGTGCTGCACGCGTCGGCGACGCTCGTGCTCACCCTCGACGGTCACGCGTTCAGCCACGCGATTGTAGGTGGCGGCGATCAGCGCGAGGTGTTCATCCTGAAAGGGCTCCGGCTGCTCGACGGTTGCGGTCGGCGCGTTGACTGTGGCCTGCTGCGCCCACTGTTGATTTACCGCCGCCAGCGACCACGCTTCGTTCCGGCTCACCAGCTCCACAGCACTGGCCGCTTCCAGATCGAGCTGGAGCCGCGGCGCATCAAAGAGCTGGCGCACGATAGCCGCCACCGTGTTGGCATCGCTAACCAGCGCAAACGACTGACCACGGTGCTGTGCGAGCAGTCCGGTTAGGCTGTCGACAAACTTGCCACTGGCAAATTCCCCGCCGGCAAATTCCCCGCCGGGCGATCCCCCACCAGCAGATTCTTCATCGACGCTGCTGGCATCGGTGGAGTCCGTTCGCGTGTTCTTGGTGCCGTTGGCTCTCTGCTCCAGTGCGGAGTGCGCGATGGCCAACTGCGGCGGCCCGGCCAGTGAAAGCCCCACCCGCTGCGCCACGTGCTGCGCCGTCAGCCGGGCGGGGAGTTGGGCAGTGCAGGCAATGCCCGCCAGCTCGCGTCCGCGCAGCCACTCGGCCAAGCCGTCGGCCTGCTGCCAACCGCGCGCCGTCAGCCCGCTGTTGGCTCCGCGAAAATCGGCGTAGCGCGCCTGCATCGCCTCGCCGTGGGTGATCAGCAGCAGACGCGTCGATTCGCTCGTGGATTGCGCTGAAGCGGTGGGCTGAAGGGAAACAGGCCGATCAGCTTGTGCCGAGGCATGCTCGGCTTTATCAGGAGATAGATGATCATGGGGTAGATGATCATGGGGTAGGTGTTGGGGCAAGGCGGCGACTCCGCAATCGTTGAGCACAACAGCGCTAGCCCAGACGAAAAGGGCTGGTAGGCAAGGGTGGTTCCACCAGGAGCCAGCGCTGCATCAGCCGCTATCATACTCGACTGCCCACGGCTCATCAAATTGACGCAGCCGCGCGGATACCCGTCTATTTCGGCAATGCCAAAATCAAAAGAATGAGATACATTGCACAAATGTTTACGTGTGGCTCTTTCTAATTTGTGTTATTTGTGCAATTCGTGCCGATTTTCTTTACTTCTTTTTACTAAAGTGCGTGCAAAATGAAAGCAAGAGTTTGCGGTCTAAGTGACTGTCACTGTCCATAGCTGGACAGCTTGCCCCATTTTGTCTGGACAGTGACTCTCACTGGCTCCTCAAACTCCTGTTCTCGACGCAACTTTACTTTAGGTTCTGTTGACATTTTGTTGGGAGGGCTTGAAAGGTGAGTCGAGCGCGCCCTCATCCCCAGCCCTTCTCCCATTCTGGGAGAAGGGAGCCAATCTCTCCCCTCTCCCACCGGGGGAGAGGGGCCGGGGGTGAGGGGCCGGGGGTGAGGGCCACTTTCCAAATTCAACGGAACCTAACGTTCACCCAATTTGGAGCTGCCGCATCCGTTTTCTTACCGTTGACAAGCCCCTCTTTTTTCTGTACAATCGCTTCCAGTGCCCGCCGCGCCAGAGCACGCGCGCGGCTGCGCTTGCGTTTCACCTCGACTGACTCATTACAACGGTCGCCGCCCGCCGCCCGCCGCCCGTCGCTTCCCCTCTTATCGATGAGCAAGCGCGTGGCCCGTGCAGCCATCCGTCTGCAAACCAAACCATTTTTACAACCGAATAGGTTAACCCCCCAATCCATCTTCTCGAATATCGTTCGCTTTAAGGAGGCTGTTATGTCCAGTGATTCCGCTCAATCCCGCTCCAGCCAAGTCCGCAATGTCGCCGTGCTTGGTCACGGCAGCACGGGCAAGACATCGCTGATGGAGGCGCTCTTGTTTCACACGGGCGTAACCAATCGCCAGGGGCGCGTAGAGGACGGATCGACAGTTTCCGACTGGGATGAGGAAGAGCAGCGGCGCGGCATCTCCACGAACCTTTCTGTGATTCCGGTGCAGATCGGCGAAAAGTGCCTCAACCTGATCGACACGCCCGGCTACCTCGACTTTCAGGGCGAGGTGATCAGCGCGCTGCAGGTGGCTGAATCCGGGCTGCTGCTGGTCGATGCAGTGGCGGGGGCCGAGGTCGGTACGGAGCTGGCGTGGAATCGGCTGGCGCGGCTCAAGAAGCCGCGGATTATCTTCATCAACAAGATGGATCGCGAAAACGCCAACTTTCGCGCGGCCGTACAGGATTTGCAAGAGACGCTGGGCGACGAAAATATTCTCCCTTTCCAGCTCCCCATTGGCGAGGCCGAGAACTTTGAGGGTATTGTCAACCTCGCCAATATGCGGGCATACATGGGCTCGGAGAGCACGGAAACCGACATCCCCGACGACATGCAGGCGGAGGCCGAAGCGGCACGGGTGGCGCTGGTCGAGGCGGCGGCGGAGGCGGACGATGAGCTGATCGTCAAATACTTCGACGGCGAAGACCTGACGCCGGAGGAGGTGCGGCGCGGCATCTTTCTCGGCGTCAAAAAGGGGCTGATCACGCCCGTTTACTGCGGCTCCGTGGCCAAGGCCATTGGCATGGAGCGGCTGATGAAGTCCGTCGCCCGCTACACGCCTGCACCCGGCGAGCGCGCCCTGCTTGCCACGCAAAATGGCGATGGCATCGAGCTGGAGGGCGATCCCGCTGGCCCCACCGTCGCCGTCGTCTTCAAGACAATCATCGACCGTTTCGTGGGTCGCATGAACTACGTGCGCGTCGTCTCCGGCACGCTCAAGCGCGACCAGACGCTCGTCGATCCGCGCGTGGGTGAATCGTTGCGCGCGGCCAATCTGTTTACGCTCTGTGGCAAGGAATTGACGCCCACCGACCAGCTGATCGCGGGCAGCATTGGCGTGCTGACCAAGCTGGACAACGTCATCACCGGCGATACGCTCAGCACGCCCCAGCAGCCCATCAGCGTTCCCCCCGCGATCTATCCGCGCCCGCTCTTCTCCGTAGCCGTTGCGCCCGCCACCAAGGCGGACAGCGCCAAGCTTGGCCAGAGCCTGCACGCGCTCGTGGAGGAGGACCCGACGCTGCGGCTCGTTCAAATTGAAGCCACCAGGCAGACCGTGCTCCAGGGCATGGGCAGCGCCCACGTCGAAACGGCGCTGCGGCGCTTGTCCAGCAAGTACGGTGTCAACGTCGAATCCTCCGTGCCCAAAGTGCCCTACCGCGAGACCGTTACCCGGCAGGGCAGCGCCCACTATCGACACCGCAAGCAGAGCGGCGGCGCGGGCCAGTTTGCCGAAGTCCACATGCGCGTCGAGCCGACCCAGCGCGGCGAGGGCTTCCAGTATGCCAGCGAAGTCTTTGGCGGCGCGATCAGCGGCGTCTACCTGCCCTCCATCGAAAAGGGCGTGCGCCAGGTCATGGAGCAGGGCGTGATCGCGGGCTATCCCGTGGTCGACGTCAAGGCCGTGGTCACCGACGGCAAGGAGCACCCGGTCGACTCCAAGGATATCGCCTTTCAGGCGGCGGGTCGCCAGGTCTTTCGCGAGGCGGTGCAGGAGGCGGGGCCGGTGCTGCTGGAGCCGATTTATACGCTGGATATCACCGTGCCGGAGGAGTACATGGGCGACGTAATGGGCGACCTCAACACGCGGCGCGGTCGCGTGCAGGGGATGGAGCAGAAGACCAATCGCACCGTCGTCCACGCCGAAGTGCCGCTCTCGGAAATTTTGCGCTACGGCACCGATTTGCGCTCGATGACGCAGGGTCGCGGCGTGTACACCATGGAGTTTGAGCGCTACGATCCGCTGCCCAGCCACCTGATGGATGGGGTTGTGAAGCAGGGGCACGATGAGGAGGAGTAAGATTTTAACGCGGAGACGCAGAGCGGGCGCGGAGGCTGCGGAAAGAAGCGAGCCAACTTTTTGACCCCGCTTTGGCCTGGGCTATAATCCCCTCATCAATCATCGACGGTCGGCCCCGCGCCGACCGCTTTTTTTGGCCGTCCAATTCCGCGGGGCAAATCTTCTCGAAAGCTGAAAAGCTTGCGGATAGATTGTAGACCGACCCGTCGCTTTCATTCATGCAGATAATCCTCGCCCTTCTCGCCCTCCTTCTGCAAGTGCTCTACGTGCTTTGCGCCCTTGGCCTCGCCCTCTATGGCCTGCACGCCCTCTGGCTCGCCCTGGTGACTTTGTCCCAGCGCGGCGACAAAGTTCCACCGCCCCCGCCGCACCTCGACAACCCGCCGCGCGTCACCGTCCAGCTTCCAATTTACAACGAGCACCACGTCGTCGAACGGCTGATCGACGCCTGCGCCCGGCTCGACTGGCCGCGCGATCGCCTGCAAATCCACCTGCTCGACGATTCGACGGACGAGACGCGCGCCCTCGTACAGCGCTGCGTCCACCGCTGGCAGGCGGCGGGCATCGACATGGCGGCGATCGAACGCGCCGAGCGAGTTGGCTACAAGGCGGGGGCGCTGGCCCACGCCCTGCCCCACACGAGCGACGACTTTGTTGCGCTCTTTGATGCGGACTTTGTGCCGTCGCCAAATTTCCTACGCGAAACCATACCCCACTTTTTTGCACCGGGCCACGAGCGGGTCGCTTTTGTGCAGGCGCGCTGGGCACATCTCAACGCGGACTACTCGCCGCTCACGGCGAGCCAGGCGCTGGCGATCGATGGTCACTTCGCCGTCGAGCAGGCGGGGCGGCAGGCGGTGGGGGCGCTCTTTGGCTTTAACGGCACGGCGGGCGTCTGGCGACGCGCCTGCCTGGAGGACGAGGCGGTCGGCGGCTGGCAGGCGGACACGCTCTGCGAAGATTTGGATTTGAGCTACCGCGCCCAGCTCGCGGGCTGGCGACCGCTCTACCTGGATCACGTGGCCGCGCCCGCTGAACTGCCGCCGCAGCTAACGGCCTTCAAGCGGCAGCAGGCGCGCTGGGCCACGGGCAGCGTGCAAACGCTGCGGAAATTGGGTGGCCGCGTGTGGGAAGGAGAGTTTTGCACATGGCAAACGATGGATCGGCAGAAAGACGAGTCAACAGAATTTGTCATTCCTGCCTTTGCGGGAATCCATGAGTCCGCTGTCCCAGAATATCGTCCATCCAAAAAAAGCTTTGGTTTTAAATTACCGCTGCTGGGAGGAAAAGCATCGTCGTCTCGTCAATTGCACATGGATTCCCGCCTTCGCGGGAATGACACCCGAACCAACCTCCTCGACCGCAAGTGGCTCGTCGACCAGAACAAGCTCCCTCTCTGGAAACGCCTCGCCGCCCTCGCCCACCTCGGCAGCTATCTCATCCACCCGCTGCTGCTGCTGCTTCTGCTCATCACCCCGCCCCTGGTGATTTTGTCCGCAGCGCCCGCCTGGCAGCTTGTGTATTTGAGCCTTTTCTCAGTGGGACCACCGCTGCTGTATGCCGTCGCGCAGCACAAAATCAACGGCGCAGGCTGGTGGCGACGTTTTCGCTGGCTGCCGCTGCTGATGCTGCTGGGAACGGGGCTCTGTTGGAACAACGCGCTGGCCGTCGCCCGCGCCTTTGGAGGGCGCGACACCGCCTTCCTGCGCACCCCTAAATTTGACGTAACCGGCGGCGTCTCAAGCCAACCGATCAACGCGAGCCGCTGGCAGCGCAGCCGCTATCGCCTTCCGCTGCCGCCAACGTTTTGGGGCGAGGCGGCGCTGCTGGGTTATGCGGTGGCGGGCGTCACGATTGCCTGGCTGTCGCAAGCGTGGTGGGCCGTGCCGCTGCTGCTGCTCTACCTCGGCGGCTTTGGCAGCGTGGTGGGGATTAGCCTGTGGCAGGCGTGGCAGGCGCGCGCCGCCGCGCTACGCAGCCGGTCGGCTGGCGCGATCTTGGCAAAACGGCGGCGTCGGCTGTACAATTAGGCAGGTAATTACAGAACCACGTTCGCGGGGTGAGCATTCTCAAATGCGAGCGCACCGACGAAGCGACAGCGTCTCACCAAAAGCGTCTCACTGAAAGCGTCTCACCGAATCAGTTTTGCATCTACCGCTGGCGACGCGCTCTTTTACTCAACGCCTTCCCAACGAATGCACCGTTCGCATCTGAGGATGCTCACTCCACCTTATTTCACACAAACTCACCATGAAAAAAGAACTGTTTACCTGGCAAGAAGGCATGGACAGCCTGATCACGCTCGTCAACCGGACGAAGCAGAACTTTATCCTGGAGCTGCCCAGCGGCCGCTACCGGCTGGACGCGGGCCGATCCATGCGCACGACCAGCGCCATCACCAAAATCCCCCAGGTGCAGTCGCTGATCAGCGACGGCACGCTGGACGTGGAGTTTGAGCGCAGCACGTAGCAGCGACGATTCGGGTCGAACCATCACCGGCGACGGTTGAAACCGTCGCCTGGTTTGCGAAACGCGTTAAAACGCGTTTGTACCCGCAACCTGCTGAAGCAGGTTTTGCAAGCTAGCCGCCGAATGAATTCGGCGGCGGTGACGGCACGCGAAACCCCCATTGCCCATTACCCAACCATGTCCACACTTCTCCTCATCGACGGCCACTCGCAGGCCTACCGCGCCTACTTTGGCGTCAAAACCCCGCTGGCGACCAGCAACGGCGAGCTGACGACCGCCGTCTTTGGCTTTGCGCGCAAGCTGCTCAGCATCGTGCGCGAATACGAGCCGGACGGCGTCGTCGTGGCCTTTGATAAAGGCGAGACTTGGCGCCACGAAGAGTTTACGGAGTACAAAGCCACCCGTGATTCGATGCCGGACGATATGGCGAGCCAGATGGGGCGCATCCACCAAATGCTGGAGGCGCTGCACATTCCGATCATCACCTACGAGGGCTACGAGGCGGATGACGTGCTGGGCACGCTGGCGACCAAAGCGGCCAACGCGCAGACGCGCGTGCTAATTCTCACCGGCGACCGCGATATGTTTCAGCTGATTAACGAGCGCGTGCAGGTGCTCTACACCTCCGGCGGGCCGCGACCGCAGACCAAGCTCTACGGCGAGGCCGAGGTGCGCGAGCGCTTTGATTTGAATCCCGAGCAGATCATCGACCTGAAGGCGCTGACGGGCGACGCCTCGGACAACATCCCCGGCATCTCCGGCGTGGGCGACAAGACGGCGGCCAAGTTTTTGAACGAGTACGGCACGCTCGAAAATTTGTATGAGCACACGGACGAAATCAGCGGGCCGAAGACGCGCCAGAGCGTGATCGATGCGAAGGAGCAGGTCGAGCGCAACAAGCGGCTCGTCACCATCGTCACCGATCTCGATATTCCCTATGATCCCGACGCCTTTCGCCTGCACGACTACGACCGCGAGGCCGTGACGCGGCTCTTCACCGAGCTCGAATTTCGCTCGCTGCTGGACGAAGTGCCCCAGGTTTTCGATCCCAACCGCGTGGCCACCGTCGACGCATCCGGCCAGATGCCGCTCTTTGAAATCGTCAGCGAAGGCAAAGCCAGCGCGCCGCCCGCCCACGAGGAGATCACGGTTAACCTGCCGGAGGGCTACCGGATTGTGCGGGATGACAACGACTTGGCGTGGCTGGTCGAGCGGCTGGGCGAGGCCGAGCGCATTTGTTTTGACGTGGAAACCACGAGCACGAATCCACACGAGGCGGTTCTGGTCGGCTACGGGATTGCGTGGGCGGCAGGCGAAGCGGCCTACGTGCCCGTCGCGCACGAGCAGGGCGAGCAGCTGCCGTGGGAGGAGGTAGTCGCGGCGATTCAGCCCTTTTTTGCCAACGTTGAAACGCCAAAAATTGCGCACAACGCCAAGTACGATCTGATCGTGTCGCGCCGCCACGGGCTGGAGGTGGCGGGCGACATCCACGACACAATGACGATGGCATGGCTGCTCAACCCGGCCAGCCGCTCGCTGGGGCTCAAGGCGCAGGCCGCCGGGGAGCTGGGCTGGCAGATGACCGAAATCACCGACCTGATCGGCAAGGGGCGCGCCCAAATCACGATGGATGCCGTCTCGGCGCTGGCGGCGGGGGCTTACTGCTGTGCCGATGTCGACGCCACGATTCAAATTTACGACAAGCTTGTGCCCAAGCTGCACGGCGAGGATTTGTGGAAGGTTTACGACCAGTTCGAGCTGCCGCTGCTGCCCGTGCTGGCGGACATCGAGCAGCGCGGCGTCCTGCTCGACTTGCCTTTTCTTCAGCAGATGTCTGAGACGATGGTGCGGCGGCTGGGCGAAATCCAGCACGAACTCTTCCACCTCACCGGCGGCGAGTTCAACCTGCGCTCCACGCAGCAGATGGCGGAGATGCTCTTTGAGCGCATGGACTTTCCGACCAAGGGCATCAAGCGCAACGCCTCCGGCAAGTACAGCACGGCGGTGGGCGAGCTGGAAAAGCTGCGCGAGGCCGATCTCAGCGACGAACAGGCGCGCGTGCTCGACCTGATCTTCGAGCAGCGGCAGCTCGAAAAGCTGCGCGGCACCTACATCGACGCGCTGCCCACCCTGGCGGACGCCAACGGCCGCGTCCACACCAGCTACAACCAGACGGGCACGGTGACGGGCCGCTTGAGCAGCAACAGCCCCAACCTGCAAAACATTCCCAACCGCACGGAAATGGGCCGCGAAATCCGCCGCGGCTTTGTCGCACCCGAAGGCTGGCAGCTGATCGCCGCCGACTACAGCCAGGTCGAGCTGCGCATTTTGGCCCACATCACGGGCGAGCCGAAGCTGGCCGAGGCTTTTTCCAAGGACCAGGACATCCACGCCACCACGGCGTCGCTGCTCTTTGACGTGCCGCTGGACGAAGTTACCAAGGATCAGAGAGGGCTGGGCAAGACGATCAACTTCGCCACGATCTACGGCATCAGCGCCTTTGGCCTGAGCAATCGCACCGAGCTGTCGCCCAAGGAAGCAGGCGAATTTCTCAAACGCTACTTCGAGAATTACCCGCTGATTGGCGACTATCTCGAAGAGACCAAAGTAAGGGCCAAAGAAGATGGCTACGTCGAGACGCTGTTTGGCCGCAAACGCTTTTTCCCCGAACTACAGCGTCGCCTGCCGGGCAACCAGCGCCAATCGATCGAGCGCGCAGCGATCAACGCGCCGATCCAGGGCACCAATGCCGACATCATGAAAATCGCGATGGTGCAGCTCCACCAGCGCCTGCGCGAGGAGGGGCTGGATGGCCGCATGTTGCTCCAGGTGCACGACGAACTCGTGCTGGAAGCGCCCGTCGAGCAGATCGAGCAGACAAAGCAGGTTGTCTGCGAGACGATGGAGTCGGCGTATACGATGAAGGTTCCATTGAAAGTAGAAGTGGGCGTGGGGACGAACTGGTTTGATGCGTAGGGTCGATGAAGGGTTTGTCGTTTTTGCTGGCTCTCAAGTTACAGCGAAGTATGCTCCCAAGTTACCGAACCAAATTAAGACTTTACGTGAGCAGGCGATCGAAGAACAACTCTTAACAGATGATGGCGGTTACTACCGCCTCAGTAAAGATTACGTGTTTAGCTCTTCTTCAAAAGCAGCAAGTTTTGTATCTGGTACTAGCCGCAACGGTCTCGAATCGTGGAAAAATCAGGACGGAATGCCGTTAAAATATCTGGAAGAGTCTATGGTCTTTCAAGCGAACCAAGCTGAACTGTAACAATAATATCTCGAAATTATGCTAATCGACCAAATCCAAGCCCTTATCCAAAACGCCCTCGCCGCCGCCCAGGCCCACGGTGCGCTGCCCCACTTTGACGCGCCCGCTGTCGAAATTTCGCGGCCCAAGCAGGCCGAACACGGCGACTTTGCGACCAACGTGGCGCTCGTCGCCGCGGCGGCGCTTCGTAAGGCGACAGGGGACAAAGTCAACCCGCGCCAGATTGCGCAGGCGGTGGCCGATCATGTGCCGACAGACGGCATCATCAGCGCGGTGGAGATTGCGGGGCCGGGCTTTATCAACCTGCGGCTGGCGCAGTCGTTTGTGACCAAGCAGATCGAGTCAATTGTGGAGCAGGGCGACGGCTACGGTCGCAGCGACATCGGCGCGGGCCAGCGCGCGCTCGTCGAGTACGTGAGCAGCAACCCCACCGGGCCGCTGACCGTCGGCCACGGGCGCAACGCCGTGCTGGGCGACACCGTGGCCAACCTGCTCGACTTTCTCGGCTACGAGGTGACGCGCGAATACTACTTCAACAACGCCGGTCGCCAAATGCGCGTGCTGGGGCAGAGCGTGCGCGCCCGCTACGAAGAGCTGCTGACGCGCAATGAAGTGGTCGTGCAACTCAATTTGGGTGACGAAGAGCGAGCGCGGCTCCAGCAGCACCGCGCGGATTTCACCACCAAAACGCTCGACCTCGGCGGCGGCGAGTCGCTGAGCGTGCCCGCGAGCTTTCCGGACGACGGCTACCAGGGCGAGTACATTTTCGACATTGCGAGCGCGCTGGTCGATGAGCACGGTGCGTCGCTGCTGGGGACGGAGCGCGATTACCTCTTTCGGGAAGCCGCCGAACAGGCTATCTTTGCCGACATCGAGCGCACCATGCGTCGCTTTGGCATTGAGATGGACAGCTATTTCAACGAGCACTCGCTCTACGAAAGCGAAAAAATCTGGGAGGTGCTCAACAAGCTGCGCGAGCGCGGCCACATCTTTGACGCCGACGGCGCGGTCTGGTTCCGCACCAGCGAGCTGGGCAAAGAGCAGGACACCGTGCTCGTCAAGAGCAGCGGTGAGCCGACGTACAGGCTGCCGGACATGGCCTACCACGTCGACAAGCTGGAGCGCGGCCACGACAAAATCGTGGATGTCTTTGGTGCGGACCACATCGCGGCCTATCCGGATGTGATCAAGGCGGTGGAGCTGCTCGGCTACGACGTGAGCCGCATCGATGTGGTGATCTACCAGTTCGTCACCCTCGTGCGCGGCGGCAAGCCGGTCAAGATGTCGACGCGCAAGGCCAACTTCGTGACGCTCGACGACCTGCTCGATCTGGCGGGCGAGGATGTGACGCGCTTTTACTTTCTCATGCGCTCGCCCAATTCGCATCTGGAGTTCGACCTTGATTTGGCCGAGGACACGAGCGACAAGAATCCTGTCTTTTACCTGCAATATGCCCACGCCCGCGTTTGCTCCATCCTGCGCCGCGCCGAGGAGCGCGGCATTGAGTTTGCCGAGCAGCCCGATTTGCTGCTGCTCGATCAGCCCAGCGAAGTCGCGCTGATGAAGGGGCTGTTGGATTTTCCGGAAATCGTGCGCAACACGGCGGAGGCGCGCGAGCCACAGACGCTCGTCTTCTATCTCAACGATGTCGCCAGCGTCTTTAATCAATTCTACCGCGACAGCCACATCCTGGGCGAGGCGCAAGATATCGCCAGCGCGCGCATGATGCTGGCCCAGGCGGCCCGCATTGTGTTGGCGAACGGTCTGCGCCTGCTCGGCATCAGCGCGCCGGAGGAGATGCGGAGTGAGGGGAACGAGGAAACGAATGAAGATATTATGGAGGCAACAGCATGACCTCTCTAACGCTTGAATTGCCGGACGCGGTCGCCGAGGAGATGCGTCCGCTAGAACCGTGGTTACCCACGCTCTTGCAGTTGACGTTGCTCAATCTACAGACTAGCGCGTCGGGTGCAGTAAAGGAAATCATCACGTTTTTGCGTTCCAATCCATCGCCAGAGGAGGTTAGCCAATTTTATTTTTCTCAAGATGAACAAGACCGACTTGAATATCTAGCAGAACTGAATAAAGCAGGCAAACTCAGTGCAGCCGAAAGTCTGGAAGTGGAAGAGCGTCTGCAGGTCGGACATATCGGTGCCATGATGAAGATTAAAGCCATGCAAATGATCCGGTCGGACCAATAATGGCTATCCCTGCCGACCTGCGTCGACTCGTTGAGATTCGAGCCGACTACTGCTGCGAATACTGCTTTCTGCCTCAAGAATCTCAGCCGTGGCAACATCACGTTGATCATATTCGAGCGCGCAAACACGGTGGTTTAACAGAAGCAGAAAACTTGGCACTAGCATGTGCGGCGTGCAACTTGGCCAAAGGCTCTGATTTAGGCTCATTTGATCCGGAAACGGACAAGTTTGAGTTTTTCTTCAATCCACGCACGCAAGTTTGGCGAGAGCACTTTCAGTTACAAAATGCTGAAATTATAGCTGTGACAGCGATTGGGCGTGCGACCGGCCAAATTTTTCGATTTAACACCGTGAACAAACTACTGGAGCGAGCAGACTTGCTACGCTTCGGCCTGTATTCGATTCCAAACAACTGACTTGCAAATTCTAAACATGACCTACAGAGTACTCGTGAGCGACCAACTTTCGGAGAGCGGGCTGGCCCCGCTGCGGCAGGCGGGCGACATCTAGCTCGACTGAGATTATTCGTGAGCTAATGCAGCCGTACCAAGTTCTAATGGCTAAAAAATGACGGGTCGCCTTGAGCGTTTACAGTTGCTGGATGGAGAGATGTTTTATGACTACTTTGACACTTGAAGTATCGGATAAACTGGCGGAGGAAACTCGCCCACTTGAACCGTGGCTGCCGACGATTGTAGAGCTGACACTTCTTAATTTTGAGACGCAAGCGGTGCAGGCAGCTCAAGAGATCGTAGCTTTCCTACGGACAAATCCATCGCCGAATGAGGTCGCAAGTTTTTATCTTTCTCAGGAGGAGCAAGACCGGCTAGAGTATTTGATCTGGTTGAGCAAGCAGCAGTCGCTCAGCCCGTTAGAACACTCAGAAGTGGAAGAGCGTCTTTGGATTGGCCATATTGGAACTATGCTAAAAACAAAAGCAGTTGGACTGACTCAACAAAATCAATAATGCTTATTCAAGCTGACCTGCGTCGACTTGTCAGAACCAGAGCAAATTTTCGATGCGAATACTGCTTTCTGCCAGAAGGTACTCACATACAACAGCATCATGTTGATCATATCCGCCCGCAAAAACTCGGCGGATTGACCGAGGCCAACAATTTGGCGCTGGCTTGCCCTGCATGTAATTGGGCGAAGGGAACCAATGTTGGTTCGTTTGATTCAGAGACAGACAAATTTGAGTTCTTCTTCAATCCACGTACACAAAGCTGGCTGAACCATTTTCAATTGGATGGAGTCGAAATCATCCCGTTAACAGCAACAGCACGTGTAACGGCGCACATCTTTCAATTCAACACGGCTGTAAGAACGAGTGAACGAGAGGTACTGATTCGAACGAGTACCTACTCCATTCCGACAAAGCAATCCTAGAAACTCCCCAATGATGACCCACAAAGTACTCGTGAGCGACAAGCTCGCGGAGAGCGGGCTGGCCCCGCTGCGGCAGGCGGGCGACATCGAGATCGACGTGCGCATCGACCTTTCGCCGGACGAACTGATTGAGGCGATCCCCCACTACGACGCGCTGCTCGTGCGCAGCGCGACCACCGTCACCGGCGACGTGATTCGGGCGGGGACGCGGCTGCGCGTCGTCGGGCGCGCGGGCGTGGGGGTGGACAACATCGACATCGCGGCGGCGACGCAGGCGGGCGTGGTCGTCGTCAACGCGCCGACGGGCAACGTCGTCGCGGCGGCGGAGCATACGGTGGCGCTGCTGCTGGCGCTGGCGCGCAACGTGGCGCAGGCCGATGCCCACGTGCGCAGCGGACAGTGGCAGCGCGGCCAGTTTATCGGCGTCGAGCTGCGGGACAAGGTGCTGGGCACGGTGGGGCTGGGCCGGGTGGCGCAGGAGGTGGCGAAGCGGGCGCAGGGCTTGGGCATGACGGTCGTGGCCCACGATCCGTTCGTCTCGGCGGAGTATGCGGCGCAGCGCGGCGTGCGGCTGGCCGAGCTGCCGACGCTGCTGCGCGAAGTTGACTTTCTGACGCTGCACGTGCCGCTGACGGAGTCCACGCGCGGGCTGATCGGGCGCGACGAGTTAGCTTCGATGAAGCAAGGCGCATTTGTGCTCAACGTCTCGCGCGGAGGCGTGGTGGAAGAGGCGGCGCTGGTCGAGGCGATTGAAAATGGCCACATTGGCGGCGCGGCGATTGACGTCTTTGAACAGGAGCCGCTGCCCGCGGAGAGTCCGCTGCGGCGCACGGACAAAATCATCCTGACGCCCCATCTCGGCGGCAGCACGGTAGAGGCGCAGGAGCAAGTCGCCGTGGACGTGGCCGTGCAGGTGGTGGACGTGCTCAACAACCGCCCGGCGCGCTACGCCCTCAACGCGCCGATGATCCCGCCGCGCGATTTGGAATTCATCGCCCCCTATATCGATCTGGCCGAACGCATGGGGCGCTTTATCAAGCAGCTCGGCGTACAGGGCGTGAGCGACGTCGAAATTACGGCCCACGGGCGGCTGGCAAATTTTGATTTGGACTACCTCAAAGCTGGCATTATCCAGGGTCTGCTGGCGGATGCGGTGCAGGTGCGCATCAATCTGGTCAACGCGGGGCTGGTGGCGGAGGAGCGTGGGCTCAACGTGATCGAGCGCAAGAAGCAGCAGCAGGATGGACGCTTCGACAGCATGTTGACGCTGCGGGCCACCTCTGGCAAAACGAATGGCGGCGAGGGCAAGAACGAGGCGTGGACGGTGCGCGGAACAGTGCTGAACGGCGAGCCGCAAATTGTGGCGATCAACGATCTTTGGGTAGAATTCCCGGCTTATGGTAATCTTCTGCTCACGTCGCACCGCGATCAGCCGGGCATTATTGGGCGCGTGGGCATGCATCTGGGCGAGGCGGACGTCAACATCAGCTTTATGCACGTTGGTCGCTACGCCCCGCGCGAGAACGCGATCATGGTGCTGGGTATCGACGAACCGGTGACGGCTGCCATGCTTGGCGAGCTGTGTACGGTTCCCGGCGTGGTCTGGGCGAAGACGGTGACGTTGTAATCCCAAATCGATGTAATCCCAAATCGATAAACTTATATGAAACACTATTTACGATTTACGATTTACGAAGAGAGGTTGTCGGCATGGAGCTCGTAAATCCAAAATCCAAAATCGTAAATTCTGCTGGCCTCCGCCTCTTTCTCGCCTTTTCGCTGCTCTGGCTCGTGCCCGCCCTGGCCTGCGGCAGCTTTGCACCGCGACCAACGCCCGAGCCAACGGCAACGCTGGTCATCGAAGTGGAGCAGCCGATTGTGGTGGAGGAGCCAACCGCCCCCGCCACCGAGCCGACGGCGACGTTGATTCCCACGCCGGAAACCACCGAACCAACGGAGACCGAAAGCACGGCTGTGGGGGCAAATGGGTTGGGCATCGGCGTAGCTGCCTTTATCTCCGCGCCCAACGGCCTCAACCTGCGCGGCCAGCCCACAACCAGTGGCGCGCAAGTCACGCGGCTGAACACGGATACGCGCGTCAGCATCTTAGCTGGCCCAGAGGAGGCCGATGGCTACACGTGGTGGCGACTCGACGACGGCGACGGCAACATCGGCTGGGCGGCGGAGCGCGACAACGACACGGAGTGGATCAGCCCGGTGGGGGGCATCGCGACCAGCGGCGCAAACAACAGCGACACGACCGACAGCGACGACAGCGCCAGCAGCGGCGGGCGCGTCCGCGTAACGGTGGCCGAGCTGAGCGTGCGCGCTCAACCCTCCACGGAATCGACGCTGATCACGCGCGTGCGCGAGGGCGCAACCTTCAGCGTGGTCGATGGCCCGCGAGAAGGCAACGGCTACACCTGGCTGCGCATCCGCTCGGGGGACGGTGCGATTGAAGGCTGGGCCGCCGACGGCGGCGGCGGCGTCACGTGGTTGACGCCAATCGAGTAACCCTTACCGTACTTTTCAAGCTGTACTTTTCAAGCTGTACTTTCCGAGGTAGCACTCCATTCTGTCCTCGTTCCGGCTTTAACTGCCGACTATCGCTGCCACATCATTATGAATACATTGCTCTCTCACCGTATACAATCGGTTCGGCGTATCGCCTGTTCGCTCTGTTTGGCGTCTCTGCTTGCGCTGCCGACCGCCGCACCGCTGCTGGCCCAAGACGCGCCGCCCGCCGCGGTTGCTTTTGCCGAGCTAGCCACGCCATCGCAAAGCGTTGCTCAATCTGTCAACGGCGTGCGCGCCCAAAACGGCCTGCCCGCCCTTAATCTCCATCCCCTGCTCAACGCCGCTGCCCAGCGCCACGTCGACGACATGGTGCTGCACGGCAACTGGAGCCACACGGGCACGGACGGCTCCAGCGTTGGCCAGCGCGTGGTGCGCACCGGCTACCCCATCGACGGCTGGAGCAGTGAAAACTGGGTCTCCGTCAGCACGCCGGAGAAGGCGATGCAGTGGTGGATGAACAGCTACGTCCACCGCAACAACATTCTCAACGTCAACTGGAGCGAATTTGGCGTGGGCAGGGCGATTCACCCAGCCAGCGGGCGCACCATTTTTGTGCTCGTCTTTGCCACGGGTCGCGAAGGGGACGCGCCGCTCGTGGCGGCAGCGGCGCCCGCGCCCGCGCCGGTGGCCGAACCAGTTGTTAGCGCCGCGGCGCTTGCACCAGCCGTGGCCGCAGCGCCAGCGCCCGCTGCACCGAGCGTCGATCTGCCCTCTACAGATGGCGTGATCTCACGCAGCTACATGGTCGGCGCGGGCGAAACGCTGTGGACCATCGCTGGCAAGCGCGGCACGACGCCGGAAATGCTGCTGGCGCTCAACAGCATGGCGGACGGCGACCTGCTCCAGCTGGGGCAACTGATTCAAGTGCCCACCGAGCCGACCATCCAGAAAACTCCCGCCGCTGCTGATGCCTCCGCTGCAAATTCGTCCTCCAATTCGTCGGCTTCCGTTTCGCCCGATACAGATGACAGCTATACCGTCCGCGCCGGCGACACGCTCTTTAGCATTGCGGGCAAGTTAAGCGTGACGTGGCAGGAGCTGGCGGCGGCCAACGGACTCAGCGGCGACGGCTTTCTTCAAATTGACCAAGTGCTGACTGTGCCAAGCGAAATCACCGAAACGGTCGGCTCCTCCAGCGCTCCCGTGGCTGACCCCGCCGCGCAGGCGGCCCGCGTTCACACCGTTGCCAGCGGCGACACGATCATCAGCATTGCCGTGCAGTACAACGTGCCCTGGGGCGAGCTGCTGCGCGCCAACGGGCTGACGCAGTCGTCGGTCTTGCAGCCGGGCCAACAGATTAGCCTGCCATAGAGTAGAACTGCTCGTTCCCACGCTCTGCGTGGGAACGCATTCTTCGACGCTCTGGATCGTCTGGTGACAGTCGCCGCAGCTCTTGCCCTTACCAATTATCCCATCATCGTAAATTACCGGGGGACGCAGAAGCGTCCCGATAGGCATTCCCATGCAGAGCGTGGGAACGAGCAAGTCGTCTCTTATGCCGCAACTTTCCTCCTTCGACATCGACATTGCCCTCGCCCGTATCGAAGAGGCCGTCGCCCCCTATCCCAAAGCGGCGATGTTCGCGCTGGCCGATCTCGGTTATGCGTCGGTCTTTGAGCAGTTAATTTCTTGCATCCTCTCAATTCGCACCAAAGACGAAGTCTCGCTCGTGGAGTCGCAGCGGCTTTTCGAGCGGGCGCGCACTCCGGAGCAGATCGCGGCGTTGAGCGTCGACGAGATTGATGCGCTGATCGACCAGAGCACCTTTCACGAGAACAAAGCGCCGCAGATTCAGGCCATTGCGCGGGAGACGCTCGAGCGCTTTGGCGACGAGCTGCCCTGCGATTACCAGGTATTGACGGGCTTTAAGGGCGTGGGGCCAAAGTGTGCCAATTTGGCTCTGGGAGTCTCTTGCGGAGAGGCGGTGATCAGCGTCGATACCCACGTCCACAAAATCACCAACCGCTGGGGCTACGTTGAGACCAAGTCACCCGATGCAACGCTGAAGGCGCTGGAGGAAAAATTGCCGCGCCGCCACTGGATCGACATCAACCGGCTGCTCGTGCCCTTTGGCAAGCACGTGTGCACGACACGCGCGCCGCGCTGCAGCGAGTGCCCCGTGCAGAAGATGTGCGCGCAGGTGGGCGTGAAATCGCGGCGGTAAGGCAGAGCCGATGCTCGTGTAATTGTGCTCGGTCGGTCAGCCGTAGGTCACGTATGCTCCGCTACGTGACGAGCTGGACTTTCCTCAGTGGTGGGGAATTTCACGATTGGAAATAGACGATCGCCGTCACCTGGCAAAGCAAAGGTGATCTACGGGATAGCCGCCGTTCACGCGTAATATAAATTTGCCGGGGCAGCCCGCAGGAGGTTTCTCAAACCCCTGCGGGCTTTTTGTTTACGACTGCACGGCGGCATAAATGATTGGGCAGATGGTGAGTTGGCCCGAGCAGCGCCAACCGGCTTTAGCCGGCTTTCCCCAGGCAAGCTGGTGGGCTTTAGCCACCAGCGGCGATGGCCCGCGAAACTGCTCAACTATTTACGCCCAGCTGTACTACTCCGCCGCGCCGGTGACGAGCGGCAGGTAGGTGCGATCCGGGGCCCAGAGGCGGGCGGGGGTGAGCGGATCGCCGTAGAGCATGTAAACGTAGCGCGAACTTTGGCAGCAGCGACCGCGCGTGAACAGCTCCAGGTAGCCCGCTTCGGTCAGTTCGCCCAGCCGTGCCGTCATTGGCGGCGACGACCAGAGCTCGCGCTGGAAGCCCTGCAGCAGCGCATCGTGGCCGTAAGCGACCGTCAGCCCTGCGGAAGCCCAGACGGCGACGGCGCCGCCGTCCGGGTGGCGCTGGAAACGCTCGTCGATGGTGGTGCCGGAGGCGGAGGGTCGGATAAACTGACCCGTGTAGCAGGTCAGCTCGGCGATGATCGGTAGTCGATCCAGATTTTGCAGCTCGAAAATGTCGTTGGTGCCAAAGAGATAGGGCTGCTCCAGCGCGCGATCCGTCGTGCCCCACTGGAAGTGGTTGCCGTGGCCGTTGTAAGCGATAAAGCCCGCGCCCGCCTTCATCGCCTCGATTACGCGCAGGCGAGTGGCGATGCCGTCCGGGACGTGCCAGGCAGGTTTTTTGGTAGCGGGGGATGGATCATAGTAGACGCGTCGGCTGTCGACATTGGGATTTTGGGTGGGCGGCAGGCCGCGCGCGGGGTCGCCTTCAATCACGCGGTTGAACGAGGCCGTGAAGTCGCCCGCCACGTCGAGCGCGCCGTTGGCGTGAATGGTGTTGTCCGCCACGTAAAGGCTCGTCTGCCGCCACGTGTCGTTGAGATTCACCGCCGCCGTTTCGTAGCGCAGAATCTTGTCCACCACCGTGGCGACCTGCGCCTCGTCCTGCACGGAAAAGCGCCCCACCCAGATGTCAATCAAAAAGCCGGGGTCGGCCTCCTGATCCAGCGGCGAATCGCCGTCGAGCTGGGCGTAGCAATTTTCGCAGGCCGTTTCGCCAATGTAATCGTCGACTTCGGCGAGGTAGGCGGGGATGATGTTGGCATTCTCCGTGCCGTTTTGCGCGCCCGTGTAGTTGAGCGGATCCGTGGTCGAATCGCCCACGAGCACGACGGAGATAGGCGCTGGCTGCCAGTTGGCAACGGCGTAGCGCAGCAGCGAACGGATCGCCTCCGGATCAACCTGCCCACCGCTCCACGCATCGTAGACGTCCTGCACGTCGACCACCAGCGTGCGGTAGCCCTGCGCCTCGCGGTGGGCCACGAGCGGAGCCAGCTCATCGTGGAAATTGACGGGCGCGATGTAGAGGGCATGTGCGCCCTGATTGGGGCCAAAGCTGATCGGCTGGTGTCGGCTCAGCGTTGGCGTTTGCAGCGTAGCGGCGTCGACCAGCGCGTAATCTCGCGCTTCCTCCCCCTCGCTAAAGTTGAAGCTGCCGAGCACCGGCGACGACGTCTCCAGCAGTTGCGGCATGAGTGGATCGGTCACGTCATAAAGCGTAGAATCGGCGGGCACGTTGCGCAGCGCGTAATTCCACGCGCCCGCCACGCCGGAAAAGGTGGCCCCCTGCCCGCTAAAGTTAAGCGAAACGGGCTGCTGCCAGTAAAGTTTGTCCACGCGGATGTCGCTGACGCGACCGTTGGCCAGCAGCTCCAAATCCAGCTGCCGCACCGAGACCGTCGACGTGATGGTGTGTTGATACGCTTCATAAAACTTATTGTTGGACCACTCCACCAGCCAGCTTTCCCCGCCGGATGTGACCTGCAGCTGGTGGCTCGACAGGGTGCGGGCCATGCCGGTAAGCGTGAAGGTGGCCATCTCTGCCAGCGAGGTCGCGGGCGACAGCCTGTGCTGAACGGGCAGCGTGGCCGTGTAATCCTCCACCGAGCCGCCGTCGGCGTTGAGCTTGAGCGCGAACCAGTGGTCGCCATCCACGCCCGGCGCAGCCGATTCGTAGAGGCGGTTGTCCTCCCACACGCCGCGCTCGACCGCCGTGCTGCGCACGGGCGAATCGGTGGGCAGGGCGCTGCGCGTGGCCATGCGCGGCCCGTTGTCTGGCTCGCCGTCAACAGATTCAGTCGTGAGCCAGTAGACGCGCGTCGCGTTCCAGCGATCACCCACGCCCGTGCTGTCGGCGGAGGGCGGCGCATAAAAGCGCAGCTCGCTCGCCGCATCGAGCCGCCCGTCGCCATCCATTACCTGCAGCGCGATGGGCTGATCGTCGAGCCGCAGATGCAGGGTGGCCAGCGGCTGCCCGGTGGACAAGCCCACAGCCAGCATCGCCGAGCCGCTGACGCGCTGCATCCCCGGCTGCTCGACGAAAAGCTTAACGGCGCTTTTGCTCGCAACCTCGCTCGGCGGCGCGACTTCACCCACGGGGGCGCTCGGCGCCTCGGCACCAGCGGCTCGCACCACCTCCTCCACTGAGAGCGTGGCGCTGGCCGAGAGCAGCTTGGCGTCGACCAGCAGGGCGCTCACCTTGTGCGCCGCGTGGATCACCTCGCCCTGTTCGTAAACCGGGCTGAGCGCGGCCACGGCCACGCGCACGCCGCGCATGCGCCCCTCGCGCAGCAAAAAGAGCGGCGCTGTTGGCAGGGAGGGCTCGGCTGGGTCGAGCGGGCGCAGCGCGTCGTCGACAATAATTAGATCGTCTGTCACATCATCGATAACCTCGTCGGCTTCCTCCGCTTCCGGATCGGTGGCCTCGTCCTCGGTTAGCACCGGCGGCTCCAGCGGGTCGGCCTCGGCGGGCGTGCCGCGCCAGGGCGTGCTCTCCTGCGTGAGCATGCGCACGCGCGGCTCCGCGTCGCCCGGCAGCACGATGGTGACCAGCTGCATGGGCAGCTGATAGCCGTTAAACTCGACGATGGGCATCTCCTGCAGGACATCGTCCATGGCCGCCGAGACATCGCCCGCTGCCAGCACATCCCCCGCCGCCGACACGTTACCCGTCGCCAGCGCTTCCCACTCGATCAGCACGCCCTCCGCCGTCTCGGTTACGCGGTATTGTGGGTTGGACAGGTCGGGCAGCGTCTGGGCAGCAGCGGTGGGGAGAGTTGGAAGCTGTGCCAGCCAAAGCAATCCACAGCCAGCCAGTAAAACAACAGTTAATCTTCGAAATTGCTTGCTCATAGAAAATGCTCCTAAATTTTTATCTCAACACGTTTGAGCTCTACTTAAACAAGACGAAATCTAGGGCTGAGAAAACATGAGCGAATGACTTGTTCCGGTACGCTAAAAGTTAGAATAGGGAAACGGGCCGAGCGTGCTGCTCGGCCCGTTTCTACAAACATCTGATTGCGTTTGCGGGTGGAAGCCGCGGTGGCCTCCACCCGCTTGCTGAACTTTCGCCACTCGCTAGCGGTTGTTGATCAGCGGGAGAAAGGTGCGGCTGCCGTTCTGGTTTGGCCCGCCCGTGGCCGGGCCGCTGGTGCTGACCGGGCCGTACTCAATGGTTTCACCCGTCAGCGTCGTCTCGACCAGCCAGTAGGTGTACGTCACCCCCGGCTCGACGTTGCGATCGCTGAAGCGGTAAACACCGCCGTTCGGCCCCTGGCTGATGATGATGCGCTCCGTCATGCGCTCGGCGCTGGCCCGGTCGCCCGTGGTGCTGCGGAAGAGGTGGAAGCCGACGGTATCAATCTCCGCCGCGGTCATCCACTCGACCTCAACCCCATCGCCCTGCCAGGCGGCCGTGAAGCTGACCAGCACCACCGGCTTGGGGTCGTCCGGCTCGTCGGGCCCTGTCTGCGGCGTTTCCAGGCGATCGGGCACGCCGTTGCCGTTGGTGTCGGGCTCGTCCGGGTCGTTGGCGTCGCCAAAGCGGCTCGGTGCATCGTCGACCGCATCGATGATGCCGTCGCCGTCGCTGTCCGGGCCATCGACCACGCCGTCGCCGTTGGCGTCGAGGTCGCCGTTGCCGCCTTCAACCACGTCGTTAATGTCGTCGCCGTCCGAATCCAGGTCCTGGCGATCGGGCGTGCCGTTGCCGTCCGCGTCCGGCTCATCGGGGTCGTTGGCGTCGCCAAAGTCATTCGGTGCGCCATCGACCGAATCTTGGATGCCGTCACCGTCGCCGTCCGGGCCGTCGATCACGCCGTCATCATCCGTGTCGAGGTCGCCGTTGCCGCCTTCGTCCACGTCATTGACGCCGTCGTTGTCGGAGTCCAGGTCCTGGCGATCTGGGACGCCGTCGCCGTCCGTGTCCGGCTCAATCGGGTTGTTGGCGTCGCCAAAGTCATTCGGTGCGCCGTCGACCGGGTCGTTGATGCCGTCGCCGTCCGTGTCCGGGCCGTCGATCACGCCGTCGTTGTCCGTGTCGAATGCACCGTTGCCGCCTTCGTCCACGTCATTGACGCCGTCGTTATCGCTGTCCAGGTCCCGGCGATCCGGTACGCCGTCGCCGTCCGTATCGGGCTCAGTCGGATCGTTGGCGTCGCCAAAGGTGTCTGGCGCGCCGTCGACTGGGTCCTGGATGCCGTCGCCGTCCGTGTCCGGGCCGTCGATGACGCCGTCGTCGTTGGTATCGAGGTCGCCGTTGCCGCCTTCGTCCACATCGTTGACGCCGTCGTTGTCGGAGTCGAGGTCCCGGTAGTCGGGCGTGCCGTCGCCGTCCGTGTCGGGGGCGGAGCCGGAGTTGGCGTCGCCGTAGCCGTTGGGCTGCTCGTCCGCCGCGTCGCTGATGCCGTCGCCGTCGCTGTCCGGCCCTTCGACCAGGCCGTCCCCGTCTGGATCCTCCAGACCACCCTCGATGATGTCGTTTACGCCGTCGTTGTCCGAATCGAGGTCGCGCCAGTCCGGCACGCCGTCGCCGTCCGTGTCGGGCAGCGGGGCGTTGAGGCCGCCGTTGCTCGTGTCGTTGGCGTCGGCCACGTCGGGAATGCCGTCGCCGTCGCTGTCCGGCCCTTCGATTACGCCGTTGCCGTCGGGGTCGACGACCGCCGGGTCTTGACCACCCTCAATCAGGTCGTTGATGCCGTCGTTGTCGCTGTCCAAATCCTGGAAGTCGGGCACGCCGTCGCCGTCCGTGTCCTGCGGGGCGTCCGGGCTGCCGTCGTTGTCGTAGTCCGGCTGGCCGGATTCGGGCGCGGTCTCGACGTTGTCGGCCAGGCCGTTGGGGCCAAAGGGCTGGTTGGGGTCGATGACGCCGTCGCCGTTGGTGTCGAGCGCGGCGATTTCCTCTGGCGCTAGTCCGCTCTCGTCGAGGTCGGAGATGCCGTCGCCGTCGCTGTCCAGGTCAAACGGGTCGGGGATGCCGTCGCCGTCGGTGTCGCCGTTGGGCGGCGCTGTGGCCAGCTCGACCGTGTCGGGAATGCCGTCGTTGTCGTCGTCGATGTCGATGTCGTCGGGGATGCCGTCGCCGTCGTTATCGGGCAGGTCGCCAAAGTCGTTGGGACCGCCGTCGACCACGTTGGGAATGCCGTCGCCGTCGCCGTCCGTCGGGTCGTCGATCACGCCGTCGTTGTCGCCGTCGAGCGCCGGGTCGCCACCGCTGGCGGGGAAGTCTGGCTGCTGTCGGTCGGGCGTGCCGTTGTTGTCGCTGTCCGGCTCAACGGGATCGTTGGCGTCGCCAAAGGTGGCCGGGTCGCCGTCGACCGCGTCCTTGATGCCGTCGCCGTCCATATCCGGCCCGTCGACCAAGCCGTTGCCGTTGGGGTCGGGAATGCCCGCCTCTTCGATGTCGTTGATGTTGTCGTTATCCGAATCGAGATCGCGGTAGTCGGGAACCGGGTCATTGTCGCTGTTGGGCGGCGTGGGGTCGTTGGCGTCGCCAAAGGTTCCGTTGTCCCCATCAACCGGGTCGTTGATGCCGTCGCCGTCGCTGTCCGGGCCGTCGATCAGCCCGTCGTTGTCCGTGTCCAGGTCGTCGTAGCCGCCTTCGACCACGTCGTTCACGCCGTCGTTGTCCGAATCCAGGTCCTGGTAATCCGGCACGCCGTCGCCGTCGGTGTCAACCGGAATCAGCGCATCGACGTCCCCAAAAACGTTGGGCGCACCGTCCGCTGCGTCCTGGATGCCGTCGCCGTCCGCGTCCGGGCCGTCAACGACGCCGTTGCCGTCGGGGTCGAGGTTGCTGCCGATTGGGTGGCCCTCGATCACGTCGTTGATGCCGTCGTTGTCGGAGTCCAGGTCGAGATAGTCGGGCACGCCGTCGCCGTCCGTATCGGGGGCGGGGCCGGAGTTGGCGTCGCCGTAGACGGTGGGCGCTTCGTCCGCCGCATCCCGAATGCCGTCGCCGTCCGTGTCCGGGCCACCGACGAGGCCGTCGCCGTCGGGGTCGTCCAGGCCGCCCTCGATGATGTCGTTGATGCCGTCGTTGTCGCTGTCGAGATCGCGCCAGTCCGGCACGCCGTCGCCGTCCGTATCGGGCAGCGGGGCCTGCTCGCCGCCAAAGGCAGCGGGGTTGTCGTCGACAATGTTGGGAATGCCGTCGCCGTCGTCGTCGCTCAACGGGTCGTCGAGCACGCCGTCGCGGTCGGTGTCGACCACGGCGGGGTCGAGGCCGCCCTCAACCAGATCGTTGATGCCGTCGTTGTCGGCGTCTAAATCCTGGAAGTCGGGCTGGCCGTCGCCGTCGGTGTCCGCGGGCGCGCCGCCGTTGTAGGTGATGGTTGCCGCGGGCGTATCGTCGCTCTCGATGGCGTCGGCCAGGCCGTTGGCGCCAACCGGCACGTCGATCACGCCGTCGCCGTTGGGGTCCAGCGCGGCAATTTGGTCGGGCGTGAGGCCGCTCTCCTGGATGTCGGAGATGCCGTCGTTGTCGCTGTCCAGGTCGAGCGAATCGATGATGCCATCGCCGTCGGTGTCGCCGTTGGGCGGAGCCGTCGCCAGCTCGACCGTGTCGGGGATGCCGTCGTTGTCGTCGTCGATGTCGACATCGTCGGGAATGCCGTCGCCGTCCGTGTCGGGCCGCACGGTCACGGTGACATCAGCCGTATCGCAAAGCGGCGGCGTGCCCGCATCGCAGATTTGGTAGCCGAAGGTGGCCGGGCCGGTGAAGCCAGCGGCGGGCGTGAAGTCAATCGTGTCGTCGCTGGGATCACCCGGTGTGCCACCGTCGTTGATCGTCGCCGTGCCCTGTGCGGGATTCGGCGGCGTGCTGATGGTGATCGCGCCGTCTGGCGTGCCGTCGGTGTCCTCGACATCAATATCGTTGGCGCGCACGTCAACGTTGACGGGCGTATCCTGCGGCGTGCTCTCCGTATCATCAATGGCCACTGGTGTCGTGTTGAGCGGCGGGTCGACCGTCACCGTAACGGTGGCGACGTTGGAGGTTTCGCCGTTGGCGTCGTTGATGGTGTATTGGAAGGTCGCGTCGCCCGTGAAGCCCGGCGCGGGCGTGAAGTCGACCGTGTCGTCGCTGGGGTCGTCGGGCGTGCCGCCATCGTTGACCGTCGCCGTGCCCTGTGCAGGGTCTGGCGGCGTGGTGATGGTGATCGCGCCTTCGGGTCGACCGCTGGCGTCCTCGGCATCGGTGTCGTTGACGCGCACGTCGACGTTGACCGGCGTGTTGATTGGCGTGGTCTCCATGTCGTCCACGGCAACGGGCGGGTCGTTTTGCAGCGGGGCTAAGTTACAGCGCGCACCGTCGTTGTTGGAAGAAGGCGGCCCGTTGGAGAAGAGCGTGGCCGCTGTGCCTCCGCCTGTTAGCAGATCGGGCCGCTCGATGCGATAGATGCGGCCTGTTGCGTTGGCGCTGACGTAAAAATTACCGTCAGCGGCAAAGTAGACCGCGCCAAAGTTTGTGGGAGTCGCATTAATATCGCCACCCGTGACGTCGCCCAGGTTCGTGCGCGTACCAGTCGTCGAATCGAAGCGGTGCAGCTGAAGATTGGAGGTATTGGTGGCCGAGCTAATGGCATAGATATTGCCGTCGATTGGGCTAAAGGCCAAATCGACGATAGTCCCATTTGCTTTCGTGGTCGTCAGGGTAGTAACCGTTAGATAGGTCGCCGGTCTGTTTGGATTGACATCAATGACATAGATCGTTGTCCCGACACCATCGTTGTAGAGGTGGAGCAGGCCGTCGGCGCTGACGTCACCAGCATTGTAACTTCTTGCAGGCAATCCGGGGATATCAAAATATTGGGGCACGTAATCAGCACCAACGCGCGCAATGCGGCCAGATCCAGATGGAGTTTCCACGCTGCCCCAGATGTAGCCATCCGTCTGATTGAAGCCAATGCCGTTGATTGGAGGGCTTCCCGAGGTGATATCGCTGGCGACCTCGTTGGCTGCCCCAGTAACAAGGTCGACCGTAAACACATCGGTCGGATTGTTCTGGAAGAGGAAGGCTGTGCCGTCCGAGCAGACAAAGGCCGGTGGGTTGACCGTCACGGCGACGGTGGCGGTATCGGTGCCGCCGTTGCCGTCGTCGATGGTATAGGTGAAGCTGTCTGGGCTGCCCGGTGCGGTCGCGCCGTTGTCGTCGTAGGTGAAGGAGCCGTCGCTGTTCATCACCAGCGTTGCGCCCGAAGGCAGCGTGACTGTGCCGCCGGGGGTGATCGGCGTGCCGTTGACCTCGGTCACGGTCAGCGGGTCGGTGTCGGGGTCGCTGTCGACGCCGTTGCCGTTGTCGGCGCTGATGACGTTGCCCGTCACCTGCGTGCCAACGATGGTGGTAAAGTCATCGTCGGTGGCGGAGGGTAAGGCATTCGGCAGCGGGGCAGCGCTACAGCGCGCGCCGTCGTTAAAGGTGGCTGTGGGCCCTGAGGAGAAGAGGGTAGCCGTAACGCCGCCGCCCGTGAGCAGGTCGGGACGCCCAATGCGGTAGATACGGCCTGTTGTGTTGGCGCTAGCATACAGATCGCCTTCGGCGGAAAAGTAGACTGCGCCAAAGAGGCCGTTGGTCGCGTTAATATCTGCACCCGTGATCTCCCCCACTTCGGAACGAGCACCGGTTGTTGGGTCGAATCGGTGTAGCTTGGCATTGGTGCTGTTGGTCTTGTCACTAACGCCGTAGATATTGCCGTCGATGGGGCTAATGGCAAAGTCGAAAACACGCGCCGCAGGGGGGTTTGTGCCGGGCAGCGTGCTGAGCAGCGTCAAGTACGTAGGAGACGCCGGATCTACGTCAACGACATAGATCGCTGTTGAGGTAACACCAACACCAGCAACATAGAGGTGGAGCAGGCCGTCGGCGCTGACGTCGCCAACGTTGTAATCTCTAGGCAACCCGGGGATATCGAAATACTGAGGCACGTAATCAGCACCAATGCGCGCAATGCGGCCAGACGAAGTTTGAACACTGCCCCAGATGTAGCCATCCGTCTGATTGAAGCCAATGCCGTTGATTGTAAGGCTTCCCGGGGTGATATCGCTGGCGACCTCGTTGGCTGCACCGGTAATAAGGTCGACCGTAAACACATCGGTCGGATTGTTCTGGAAGAGGAAGGCCGTGCCGTCCGAGCAGACAAAGGCCGGTGGGTTGACCGTCACGGCGACGGTGGCGGTATCGGTGCCGCCGTTGCCGTCGTCGATGGTGTAGGTGAAGCTGTCCGGGCTGCCCAGTGCGGTCGCGCCGTTGTCGTCGTAGGTGAACGAGCCGTCGCTGTTCATTACCAGGGTCGCGCCCGAAGGCAGCGTGACTGTGCCGCCGGGGGTGATCGGCGTGCCGTTGACCTCGGTCACGGTCAGCGGGTCGGTGTCGGGGTCGCTGTCCGTGCCGTTGCCGTTGTCGCCGCTGATGACGTTGCCCGTCACCTGCGTGCCCACCGTGGTGGTGAAGTCATCGTCGGTGGCAACGGGCAAGGCATTCGGCAGCGGCGCCTCGCTACAGCGCGCGCCGTCGTTGAAGCCAGATGTTGGGCCTGGGGCGAAGAAGGTAGCCGCGGCGCCGCCGCCCGTAAGCAGGTCGGGTTGCCCAATGCGGTAGATACGGCCTGTTGCGTTGGAGCTGACGTAAAAATCACCGTCGGCGGCGAAGTAGACCGCGCCAAAGTCTGAGGGGGTCGCGTTAATATCGCCACCGGTGACCTCGCCCAGGTTTGTGCGCGTACCAGTCGTCGCATTGTAGCGATGCAGCTGAGCATTGGAGGTATTGGTGACTGACCGAATGCTGTAGAGATTGCCGTCGATTGGGCTAAAGGCTAAATCTACGATAGTTCCACCTGCTGACGTAGTTGTCAAAGTAGTAACCAACGTCAGATAGGTCGCGCTGCTTGGATCGACGTCAATGACATAGATCGCTGTTGGGTTAACACCAACACTATAGAGGTAGAGCAGGCCGTCGGCGCTAACGTCGCCAGCGTTGTAACCTCCAGGCAATCCGGTGATATCGAAATACTGAGGCACGTAATCAGCACCAATGCGCGCAATGCGGCCAGACGAAGTTTGAACACTGCCCCAGATGTAGCCATCCGTCTGATTGAAGCCAATGCCGTTGATTGGAGGTACTCCCGAGGTGATATCGCTGGCGACCTCGCTGCTTGCCCCGGTAGTGAGGTCAACCGTAAACACATCGGTTGGGTCGCGCTGGAAGAGGAAGGCTGTGCCGTCCGAGCAGACAAAGGCCGGTGGGTCACCATTGCCCTGCGCCAGCAGCGGCTGCGCGAGCGCAACCGTCGGCAGCAGCAGGCACAGCGCCACGAACAGCGCGAGCAGGATTGTGCGCGCGTGACGGGTGGTTGTGTGGGCCGAGCGGCGCGGGGGTCGGTTGGGAGCGAGAATGGATGAGCTGTTCATCAAGTGAATCCTCCTAGTGAGACGAATGGGCGACGGTTGGGCGGTTTCACCTGGCGAAGCGGGCCGCTGCCTAAGCGGAAAAGTTTTTGCGGCAACTTGGCGCGTCAGTGAGACAAGGGTGGGGTTACCGAGGACAATGGTACAACCTTGGTACGAATGAGTCATTGGGCAAACGGTGAGTACGTGCTGTCTAATCGTAGTAATTTGCACGTGGTATTCATAAGACAATTGTTGCAGGCAGGCGGCGGTGGTCGCGGCGGAATGGCGGATGCGCCAGGCACAAGCGGCGGCGTCAGGCGGCCGTGGAGCAGCAGGTTGTCGAGGGCGCGGGTGAGGGCGGGCATGGCGGATTCCTTGGTGGAGCGATGCGGCGTGGGGGTCGATGCGGGGGCGGGGAAGATGATGGGACGGGTCGCGCGGCGGGCAGGCGGCGTGGGGAGGTCGGTGGGGCGCTGGGAATTAGGATAGCGGAAGCGGGGGCGGCGGTCGTCGGTCGGATGGTGGGGGAGCGGGGGTTGGAATGGTGTAGGTGTGGTATACTGCTTCGCAGGCTTATCAGATTTTTTGAAGGGAGGCTTACTATGACGCTATCTGAAATTGTGCGCTACATTCACGCGCTGGATGCTGATTTGCAGATGTACGAACGCAAGTACAACATTCTCTCGCAAACCTTTTACGCTTCCTACCAGGCTGGCGAGGAGCCACTCGATGATGCCTGGGTGCTGGATTGGAGCGACTGGGCAGGCGCTTACGAGCTTTGGCTGGAACGCCAGGCCCAATACCGCGAGATGGTTGAGACGTTGCAACAGCAGATGCCGCTGGCAGCCGTCATCGAGAAAGCGACTCGATATGAACCCTTTGCAGTCGCTTCGTGAATACGAGCGGTTTGTTTACGCGCTGCCTGACCAGTTTGCTGCCGTCACCGCTTCCACCCTGGTCGTTTTTCAAGCAGATAATAACTTTGCCACCATTCGTGGAGATCTCTACTTTGTGGATGGCTACCGCTTGAGCGCGCGCGAACGCCTCAATCTAATCCGTCATCCGCTTGTCATTATCAGTTATGGCTACGAAGTCTGGCGCGGCCAAGAAAAACTCTACTGGTACGATTCGCAGCCCCACCCCACCAACCCCGACCTGGCGCTCAACCACCCCCACCACAAGCACGTCCCGCCCGACATCAAGCACAACCGCATCCCCGCACCGGGCCTGAGTTTTACCCAGCCCAACTTGCCCTTTTTGATTGGTGAAATCGAGCAGATTTTGCTCGGCTCGGCAGCTTGATGGCGCTGTTGGGTAAGCAGCGGCGGATTTTGACCAGGCGTTGAACGCGGTGGCGGCGGTGTGTTATACTTTGGCTGGGCCTAATCGAAATTCTGCAACGGATGGACGCTTGACATGTCGGCCAAAGATATTATTCACGATGCGGTACGCAACGCGCTGGAAAAGGATGGCTAGACGATTACGGATGATCCGCTGACGCTGAAGTATCAGGACAAGCACGTTCTCGTCGATCTGGGCGCAAACCGTTTGCTGTTGGCCGCAGAGCGTCGGCAGGAAAAGATAGCGGTCGAAATCAAGAGCTTTCTTTCTCCATCCATTATGAAAGATTTGCAGGAGGCGTTGGGACAATACCTCACGTATCTTGCTTTTCTTGAGCAGACGAAGACCAGACGTAAACTGTATATTGCAATAAGCGATATTGCATACAGCCTCATTGAGGACAGTGCTGCGCTTCAAATGGTTCTACGTAAATATCAGGTCCCCGTGATTGTTGTTGATTTGGAAACAGAAGAGGTTACCCAATGGATTCAAAACTAGATCGGTACCAATCACTTATCAAACAGATATTGGCCAAGTACCTCGACCTATTCAACCGCAGTGAGCAGCCAGGGGTTGAATCGATGACAATTTTTGATGATGAGCGAGGCCACTACATGCTGGAGACAGTGGGCTGGGCCAATCGCCAGCGCATCTGGAACACCACCGTCTACGTCCGCCTGCGCGAGGGCAAATTCTGGATCGAGATCGACTGGACCGAGGCGGGCATCGCCACCGAGCTGCTCGACGCGGGCGTGCCCAAGGAAGACATCGTGCTCGCCTTCCACCACCCCAGCATGAGGCCATACACGGAATTTGCGGTGGTCTAACCATGCCGCGCAATGATGAAAACAGGGAAGGGTAGCAGCATTGAGCGCGGCGGTTGTCGGTCGGCATGGCGGATGGGGGCGGGGTGGGATGGCGTGGGTGTGGTATACTTCTCCGCAGGCTAGATTAGGTTTTGTCGAAGGGAGGTTTTGAGATGACGCTATCTGAAATTTTACAGGACATTCACGCGCTGCAGGAAGATCTGCTGCTTTACGAACGCAAGTACAACATTCTGACCGAAACGTTCTACGAATCCTACATGCAGGGCGATGAGCCACCGGATGATGCGTGGATGATCGATTGGAACATGTGGGCGGGCACATACGAAACTTGGCTGGATCGCAAGCAGCGGTATCAGCAGGCAATGGACACGCTGCGCCGCGAAACGGCACTTGTTCACGTTCTAGAAAAGGCAGTGCGCCGTGAACCCCTTCCCATCGCTGCGTAGCTACGAAGATTTCATCTACGCTCTGCCCAACCGCTTCGACTCAATCATCGCTTCTACGTTGGTTGTTGTGCGCAGAGGGGCAAAAGAGGCGGTAATTGCTGGCGAAGTCCGATTCCAAAATGCATACCGCCTAACGATCAGCGAGCTAGTCGACTTCGCCGACGGTCAATTCTTGATCAGGCGCTACGGCTACGAAGCTTGGCGCAGCCAAGAAAAACTCTACTGGTACGACTCGCAGCCCCACCCCACCAACCCCGACTTAGCGCTCAACCACCCCCACCACAAGCATGTCCCGCCCGACATCAAGCACCACCGCATCCCCGCGCCGGGATTGAGCTTTACTCAGCCCAACTTGCCCTTTTTGATTGCCGAAATCGAGCAAACGCTGCTTGCGTAGGCGCTGCTTCCAGCTGCGCAATCGTCGAACGTCCCGTCGCGCCGGGCGATCCGACGGGGTGGGCTATCTCGTGCGGCTACAAGCCGCACCTATGAGTTTCGAACACCGTAGGCGCTGCTTCCAGCTGCGCAAGTGTGGAATGTCCCGTCGCGCTGGGTGAGCCGACGGGGTGGGGCTATCTCGTGCGGCTGCAAGCCGCACCTACAAGTTTCGATCACCGTAGGCGCTGCTTTTAGCTGCGCAAGCGTGGAGTGCCCCGTCGCGCTGGGTGAGCCGACGGGGTGGGGCTATCTCGTGCGGCTGCAAGCCGCACCTACAAGTTTCGGACACCGCACCGACCAACAACACAACAGAGGGGCGAGCCGGTTGGCTCGCCCCTCTGTTATGTCGTTATAATCGCCTTTCCCAGTCGCTAGCGCTTGTTGATCAGCGGCAGGAAGGTCTGGTTGCCGGACTGCTCCGGCCCGCCGACGGCAATGCCGTTGGTATTCACCGGGCCATATTCGATGACCTCGCCGCTGAGCGTCGTCTCGGCCAGCCAGTAGCTGTACGTCACCCCCGGCTCGACGTTGCGATCACTAAAGCGGTACAGTCCTCCCTCCGCCCCCTGGCTGCTGATGATGCGCTGCGTGACGCGCTGGGCGCTGGCGCGCTCGCCATCGCTGCTGCGGTAAAGGTGGAAGCCGACCGTGTCGATCTCGGACGAAGTCTCCCACTTTACCTCGACCACCTCGCCCTGCCACGCGGCGCTGAAGCGCACCAGCACCACGGGCTTGGGCTCGCGCGGATCGACGTTGAGGAAGCCGTAGTCCGCCGTCAGGTTGTTGGGGTCAGCCGTGGTCAACTCCACCAGCTGCGTTGCGCCTGAAAAGGCGCGGCTGCAC
This sequence comes from Caldilineaceae bacterium, assembly GCA_965213535.1. GTDB lineage: Bacteria > Chloroflexota > Anaerolineae > Caldilineales > Caldilineaceae > JBCCFC01. Next base: position 393,852 of record OZ243888.1, on the reverse strand, counting down.
GTACCCAGATCGGGGTCCTCATCGCTGACGCGCGTCAGGTAGCAGGTGCGCTGTGGACCCCCCGCCAGCGCCACGGCCAGATCGAGGAAGCGATAGAGACCCGCCCCGTCGCTCTCGGCGCTGGTCAGCACCGGGCCGTCCGCCTCCTCCAGCGTGCCGCTGCAGTCGGCATCCGCAAAGAGGGCAATGCTGACGTTGGGCAGCACGCGATCCGTCTCTGCATCAAAGCGGTTGTTGCCGTTCAACTCACACCAGAGCTGGTCGCCAATCGAGCCGCGCACGAGCAGACCCACGTCCTCGTCCGGATCATCTGCCGTGAGGTTGATGGTTTCGATACAGCCGCTGCCTGGCGTTGCGCTCGGGGTGGCGTCGCTGTCCAGCGCGTCGTCGCCGCCCGCGTTGGGCGGGCTGATTTGCCAGCCAGCGGGAATGCCCACAACGCGCACGCTGTAGCCGCCCGCCACCAGATTGGCGAATTGGTAGAAGCCGTTGCTGTCGGTTGTCAGCGTCGCCAGCGGCATCGTATCGCCACAGCTCGGCGAATCGTGCAGCTCGACGGTGATGTTGGGCACGCCCGGCTCCGGCCCGTCCTGGACGCCGTTGCCGTTGGTGTCGTAGAAGACGGTGTCGCCCAGGGTGAAGGTGTCCGGTACGGGCTGGGTGAAGCCGAAGTCGTTGTCGCTGCGGTCGGGTGCGTCCGTCGTCAGGCGGTCGGCAAAGCGCGCGCTGGTGACGGGCAGCGTGCAGCCGTCCAGGTCCGGGTCGTTGACGTCGACCTCGGTTACGTAGCAGGTCTGCTGGCCGGAACCAGCCAGCGCCACGGCCAGATCAGCGAAGAGGTAGTTGCCGCTGCCGTTGCTGTCCACGCTGCGCAGGGCGGCGCCGTCCGGCGACTCGTCGCAGTTGGTATCGGCGAAGAGCGAAACGCCGATGGCGTCCAGCGCGAAGTCGCCATCATCCGGGTCGTAGCTGGCGTTGGCGTTGGTGGGGCTTTCGCACCAGAGCTGGTCGCTGATGGAGCCGACGGCGTAGACGCCCGCGTCCTGCGTCGGGTCGTCGTCCGTCAGGTTGATGCTCTCGATGCAAGCCGTCCCAGGAGTAGAGCCTGGGCTGGCATCGCTGTCGAGCGCATCGTTGCCGCCCTGATTTGGCGGGCTGATGCGCCAGCCGTTCGGCAGGTCGCCGATGCGGACGCTGTACGTTGCGGCAGGCAGGTTAATGAACTGGTAGAAGCCGTCGCCGTCGGTGGTCAGCGGCGCGCCCAGCGGGTCGCCCGTGCAGGTTGGCCCGCTGTAGAGCGTGGCGCTGATGTCCGCCACGCCCGGCTCGTCATCAGCCTGGATGCCGTCCTGGTTGGTGTCGTAGAAGACGGTGTCGCCCAGGGTGAAGGTGCCGGGAATCGGTTCGGCGAAGTAGAAGTCGACGGTGTCGTCGTTCGGCGCGTCGGTGTCCAGCTCGCGGATGCGCTCGCTGGGTCCGGCGGGCAGGTTGCACGCGCCCAGGTCGGCATCCGCCGTGTTGACGCGCGTCACGTAGCAGGTGGTTTGGCTTGACCCGGCCAGCGCCACCGGCAGATCGGTGAAGCCGTACAGCCCGCCGCCCGCCGTGCTGGTGCTGTCCAGCGGCGTGTTGTCGTCGGCCACGTCGTCGCAGTTGGCGTCGGTAAAGATCGAGACGCCGATGCCGTCCAGCGGCGTGTCCGCCCCCGCGTTGAAGGTGCCGTCCGCTGGAGTGGTCACTTCGCACCAGACGCGGTCGCCAATGGAGCCGACGGCGAAAACACCCAGGTCTTCGTCGAGATCATTCGCCGCGAGGTTGATGTTTTCGATGCAGAGCGTGCCCGGATTGGCGTCGCTGTCCGTGGCTTCCGTGCCCGCAGCCGCTTCCCGCAGCGTGGGCTGGAAGCCAGCGGGCAGGTTGCTAAACTGCACGGAGTAGGTTCCCGCCAGCAGACCGCTGAAGAGATAGCTGCCGTTGCCGTCCGTGGTGTCCGGGTTGCGCGGCATGGGCGTGGTGCAGGTGGCTTCGCTGAAGAGCGTGGCCGTCACGTTCTCGACGCCCGGCTCGTCATCGCCCTGCACGCCGTCCTGGTTGGTGTCGTAGAAAACTTTGTCGCCCAGCACAAAGGTCGGCTGGGTACTGAAACCAAAGTCGCGGTCGGGGTCGTTGGGCTGCTCGTTGGTCAGCTCGCTCGGCTGCTGCGCGGGCGTGACGGGCTGGTTGCAGCTGTTGAGGTCCGCGTCGTTGACATCCACCCGCGTGACGTAGCAGCTCTCCTGCGACGAGCCGGCCAGCGCGGCGGGCAGATTGGCGAAGCCGTAGACGCCGTCGCCGTTGCTGTCGACCGGGTTGGTCAAGCCGTCCAGCGCGAGCGGCGCCCCGTCGGGCGTGCCGTCGCAGCCGATGTCCGCGAAGAGCGTGACGCCGACGTTGGGCAGCGCCGTGTCGCCGTCGCCGGGTTCGTAGGTGGCGTTGGCGTTGGTGTCGCTCTCGCACCAAAGCTGGTCGCCGATGGAGCCGAGCGCCAGCACGCCCACATCCTCGTCCGGGTCGTCCACGGTGAGGTTGATGCTTTCGATACAGGCCGTTGCTGGGTTGGCGTCGCTGTCCAGCGTGCCGTCGATGCCCTGGCCCGCATCCGTAACGGTCGTGTTAACAGGCAGGTTGGTAAAGAGCACCGAATAGCTTTCCGGCGTCAAGTCGGTGAAGGTGTAGAAGCCGTCGCTGGCGGGCATGCCGCCGCTGGCCGTTGTCTGCGGTGTACCAACCACGTTGCCCTGGCAGAATTCATCGTCGTAGAGCGTGACGGTCACGCCGTTGACGCCCGGCTCGTCGCCATCCTGCACGCCGTCGCCGTCCGTGTCGTAGAAGACGCGGTCGCCCAAGCTAAGGGGGTCTGGCGGCGCAGGGATGAAGCCAAAGTCGCGGTTGGGATCATCGGGTGTCTCGTTGGTCAACGTGCTCGGCTGCGCGGTCTCCGTCACCGGCACGTTGCAGCTGTTGAGGTCGGCGTCGTTTGTATCGACTTCGGTGACGTAGCAGGTCTGTGGCGTTGCGCCTTCCAGCCCAACGGGCAGATTGGCGAAGCTGTAGTTGCCGCTGCCGTCGCTGTCGACGGGGTTGGTTAGCCCATCCTGCGAAACAAGCGCGCCATCGCTGCGGTCGCCGTCACAGTTGGGATCGGTGTAGAGCGAGACGCCGATGTTGGGCAGCACGGTGTCCGTGCCCTGCTCGTAGGTGCTGTTGGCCGGATCGCTGGCTTCGCACCAAATCTGGTCGCCAATCGAGCCATCGGCCAGAATCCCCAGGTCCTCGTCCGGATCGTCCGCGGTAAGCGCGATGTTCTCGATGCAGAGCGTCGTTGGGTCGGCGTCGCTGTCGACGGTGTCGTTTGTACCGTCGCCCTGCACGGTCGCGCTCGTGTTGATGGGCAGGTTGCTAAAGCGCACCGAGTACGTGCCGGGCGTTAGCTCGGCAAACTGGTAATAGCCATCCATCGACATCGGGCCGCCGTTCATCGTCGTGGTCGTGCGGAAGGGCTCGGCGGGCGGATCGAGGCAGACGGGGCCAACGAAGAGGTCGACCGTCACGTCGTTGACACCCGGCTCGTCCACATCCTGCAGGCCATCCTGGTTGGTGTCGTAGAAGACCTTGTCGCCCAGCGTGACGGGGGCCGCTTCGGTGAAGCCAAAGTCAAACGAGTGGTCGTTCTGGCCGGGGCCGCCGGTCATGACCATCGTCATCACCGTTGTGCCGTCCACCACGCCGTCCGAGTCGCGCTCGTCGTCGTTGGCGTCGCCGATGCCGGAGGCCTGGTCGGCCAGCGTGGGCGAGAGGTCAGCCAGCGCCGTCTGCGTCAGATCGATGCTCAACGTGTAGTTGGTGTTGGGCAGCAGGCCGTCGTCGACGCTGTTGAAGTAGTACTCGCCGTTGGGGCCGGTGGTGGCCGTGGCGACCTCTTGCCCGTTCTCGTCGAGCAGCCGCACCACGACCCCTTCGATGGGATTTTCGCAGGGGTCCTGGATGCCGTCCCGATCGTCATCCAGCCACACGTAGTTGCCGATTTCGAGCGGGGCAGCGGCGCAGAGCAGTTCCAAATCGCCGAGGCCGTTGCCCTTGCCAAAGGTGCCGTTTGTTGCGTTGTCGCCCTGGTAAAGCGTATAGCCGCCCAGCAACACTCCGGTCGTGCTCTCAAAGCGCGAGACGCCGCCGGTGCCTGCAAGGGTCGTCTGATTGGGACGAATTAAAGTGGGCATCAACTCCTGGCGACCCAGGTGCATCGCGACCGCGCCCATGCTGGTCTCGCTGTGATTGCTGCCAAACTCGCCGTAGTAGAACTCACCGCCGCCTGGCCCAGCGCCGTTGTTGGCCCCCGCGGTTGTGAACGGGCCAGCCGTGGCGTTGGATTCCAGCACGTAGGTGCCGTTGTCATTGTGGGCGCGCAGCAGATCGCCCCCCACCGCCACAACGCGGTGGTTGGCTTCTGGCGGGTCCACCAGATCGGCGTTGAGGTAGCCAATCTGATGGGCAGACCGATCCGTAAAGCCAAGAATCATCGAGCCATCGCGGTCAAACTCAATGTCGGAGAGCAGCGGTTGGGGGTGAGAATAGAGGTTGAGATCATTTACATCTGTGAGACAGGGCGCAGGGAATCCGCTATTGAGCCAAGCATACCAGCCCGTAAAGGGGGCACACGAGCCCGAGTTCGTAATCCCTTTGGGATAGTTCAGGTCGAAGGTGAGCACGTCGGTAAAGGCCGTGCCGCCCGCCCAGCGATAGACGGTGGCGCTGAGATCGTCTGCGTTCTGGCTGGCCGACGCATCACAAACCACGCCGATGTAGACGTCGCCGCGGTAGACCTTCAGGCCAAAGGGGCGATGCTCGCCATTCTGGCAGCCGGGGTCGGGAATTGCCTGTGCGCTGACCGCGCCCGCCGTGCCGTCGCCGTTGACGCCAACCGACACCAGCTCTTTGTCGTTGAGGTTGACCGCGTAGAGCGTGCTGCCGTCGGCGGAGAGGTCGAGATCGCCCAGCCCCACCTTGCCGACCAGCGGATAGGCCGAGGCATCGGTCGATGGTTGATTTGGATTGACGCCATCGAGGCCGCGCCCGGCATTGTTGGCAATCGTGCCGGGGTCGATGCCAACAACGGTGCTGAGGTCGATGAAGAGGCTGTTCTGCGCCGTGTCCACATCAGTGGCGTAGATCACGCCCAGCGGATTATTGAAGGGCGCATCCGTCTGCGGGTCCGTCTCCTTTAGCCCCACGTGGCGCTTCAGGAAGGCGCCGGTGTAGAGCGTGCCCGTCTCCCTGGCGAACGCCAGGCCCCAGACCGAGCCGATTTCGTCTTTATTCGCCAGGTGCGTTGGCATCACATAGCTGGGCGCATCCACATCCGCGCCGTCGCGCTCGAAGGGCCAGGCAACCAGCACGTCATCTGGCGGCTGCTCTGAGTTAGGGTCGCCGTTTACGTAGCAGCTCGCGGCGACCAGCGGATTGTTCTCGCAGTATTCGGTTGGATCGTTGACCGCGAAATCCGCCTCACAACTGGCGGCATCATGGCGCTGCGTCATCACCGCCGAGCCGGGCGTGTTGCCGTGGACGCTCGGCTCGAAGCCGTCCGGCAGGTTGCTAAGCTCCAGGCGGAAGTGGGCGTCGTCGCCCGTCAACCCCGTGAAGAGGTCGGGAAAGTAGTAGGTGCCGTCGGGCTGCACCGTGGTCGAAACGCCGACGGTGTCGTCGTTGCCGTAAGCGGTGACCACGATCGAGCCGTCCACGCCGCCGTCAAAGCCGGGCTCGCTGCCAGCCTGTGTGCCATCGCTGTCAAAGTCGCGGAAGACCGTGCCGCCCAGGTCGTTGTTGCCCACGTCGCAGACGGGTGCAGGTGGCTGGGCGGTGTAGCCGATGTCAAAGGTGTGATTGTTCTGGCCCGGCCCGCCCAGCGTAAAGGTAACCGTGCCGTCAGCGGGGCTGACGTCGCTGTCGCGCAGGTCGCCGTTGGCAGTGCCGTCGGCGTTTTGGCTGGTGAGGGTAAGCGGCTCAGCGCCGGGCGTGACCGTAGTGGGGACGGAGAGGGTGCAGGGTTCGCCGCTGTCCAGGAAAGTGGCATTGCCGCCATCGGCGTTGCTGAAATAGTACTCGCCGCCGTTGGCCGTGGTGGCCGTGGCGCTGTCTGCGCCGCAGGTCAGCGTTACCTGAACGCCGTCGAGGGCGGGCTCGCCGGGGTCCTGGATGCCGTCGCCGTCGTCATCCTGCCAGACGCGATTGCCAATTTCGACGGGCGCGGGGTCGACAAGCAGTTCGATGTCGCCGACGCCGTTGCCCTTCGCAAAGCGCGTTCTGTCCGTGCTGAACGGGTCCTGGCTGTCCACCTGCCAAGATTCATTGCGACTGCCGTTCGCGAGATCGAAGAAGACTGCACCCTGTGCAAACACATCAATCGGATCCATCGCTGTGCTAAGCACCTCTCCGCTGTTGGGCAGGAGCGCCAGCGCGCCGTTGGCCGTTTCGGGATGCGTTCCACCTGGGTTTGTCGGCGCGATGCCATCCCCCCAGAAGTACTCGCCGGTTCCGCTGAAGCCATCGGTGTCTAAATTGGCGGGGCCAGCACCCGTATCAAACTCTGCGCAGCCGGGCAGGCTTTCCAGCACCCACGCATCATTGACGCGGCAAATTTTGATGATGTCGCCCGCATTGTTGATGCTGTAAAGCGTATCCTGAGCGCCCGAAACGGCAACGGCGTTGGCGGAGCCGCTCTGGTCTCCAAAGCGGTTGGCAAAGCCCAGAATCATCGAGCCATCGTCGGCAAATTCGATATCGGACAAGATGGGCTGTGCATAGCTCAACCGGCGTCCCTGATCTGGGTCAAATCCAGCCTGCGCCCACGTATCCGCCCACGGCTTCCAGGCCGCATCTTTTCTTGCAGGTTGATCACCTGGACTGAGCGTTTCACTCTCGCTGGATTCACGAATTTGGGTGGGGAGCGGAATCGCGACTTCGGCCACATAGCCGCTGCCGGGGTCTGCCGGGTCGAAGGAAAGCACGTGGGCAGCCAGGTCGTTGCGATCCTGCGAAGCGCTTGCGTCGCAGACCGTGCCGAGATAGCCTCTGCCCTCGTGAAAGGTCAGCCCAAACGGCCGCAGCTCGCCGTTGGTGCAGGTCGGCACACCTGTTGCGCCCGCTATGGGATATTGATTCACCGAATTGGTGTACGTACCAGCACCGCCGCTGATATCCACTTCGATCAGCGCACGCTGGTTCAAATTAACAAGCCAAAGATTGTTGTCCGTGGGGTCAACGTCAATATCGCCGTAGGCAACTTTACTGATTTTGGCAAAGGCATCGAGATCGACCTGAATGTTTGAACTGTTCTGCGGAATCTGATTGTCGCCCGCTGCGCCCGCCGCAATGCCGCCCGCTACGACCGTGCGGTTCACCGTGCCCAGATCAATGGCGGCCCCCCCGTTGGCCGGGGTGACGCCCTGCAGAGTAAAGCTGTCGATTAGGGTGGCGCCAGTTGGATCGCTATAGTCGAGCACGTAAACGCCACCGCTTCCCTGCGGGCCAAATCCAGAGTAGCGCTTTAGCAAAGCGCTTGAAAACAGCCGCTGGCTACCGCGCTGCCAGCCCAGGCCCCAGGTCGCCCCGACCTCAACATTCGTTGCATCCGTGCGGCCGCTATTTCTAGAGTTTGCCGCATTGTAAGATTCAGACAAGATGCCGGCGGGCTGGTAAAGATTATCGTTGCTACCCGCTCTATTTTCAGCAATGGCAACGCGCGGATTTGCCTGTGCAAAGCGCGCGGGATCTTGAAAGCCCGCATTGACCGTTGCCCCGCCGTCTGCCACAAACTGCACCGTCGTTCCGCCTGCGATGGCGGGCTCCAGGAAGTCCAGGCTGCCGTCGGCGGGCAGGCTGAATTCAACGCGATAGGGGCCAGCCGTCAAGCTGCCGCAGGTATCGGTGTCAATGGAGTACGCTCCGCCCCCTGCCGTGGTCGCTGGGCAGCTGGCACCGCTGCCGTCGAAGACAACAACGGCAACGCCGTCGATACCCGGTTCGCCGCCGTCCAGCGAGCCGTTGTAGTTAAAATCGCGGAAGACCGTGCCGCCAATCGTGCCCGCGGCCAGCGCCGTGGCGGGCTGGGGCAGGGCATCGGCCAGCGCACTGGCTGGTTCGGTTAGCACGTCGATATTGGTTAAATTTGCCACGCTGGTCACCAGCGGCGGCGGAATCAGGCCCGCCAGCAGCGCGGCCAGCATGACGGCGTGCAGCGTGGCGCGCAGGGTGCGCATTGCGCAGCGCGGGGAAGGTATACTCATATCGTTCTCTTTCTGTTTGACTATCAATTCACAAAGGGCGAGCGCCAGCGGGGGCTCAAGCTTTTTCATGGCTGGCGCACGGTGTCCAGTATAGAAAGCCTAAAATGAATTGACATTGGGCAAACGGCGAGAGGAGATGGTCAAATGGCGTAAGTTTGGCGAGGGGTTGCGGGGGTGGGGCGGGGACGGGGGGTGTTGGAGCGCGGTCGAGGCAGTGTGGTATACTTCGGTCTACGTTCGCCAGCGCGACGGCAAACTCTGGATCGAAATCGACTGGACGGAGGCAGGCATTGCCACCGAGCTGCTCGACGCGGGCGTGCCCAAGGCGGATATTGTGCTGGCCTTTCACCATCCGAGCATACGGCCATATACGGATACGGAGTTTGCGGTGGCATAATGCGCAAATTATGCACCGTTTAGTTTTTGGAGACATCCGATGACGTTGACTATTGATTTACCTCATACATTGGCCAAGGAATTAACAGTTGAAGCCCAGCAGCAAGGCTTGGCACTGTCAGAATATGCGCTATCTCTGTTGGATAAACGGCGAACACTTAAGGAGGCGGAGTCGAATGGATTTGAGCAAGCGCGTCTTGACCGTGTGCTGGCGACCTCCGGTCAGGTACTCATGCCACGTTCCGCTACGGAACTAACGGCGCCCTTCGCGCCCGTAGAGATTACCGGTGAGTTGGTAAGCGAAATTGCCACCGAGCAGCGAGGGCCTCGGTAGAGATTCATGCAAGTGGTCTATCTTGACACAAGCGCTCTGCTGAAATGTTATGTTCAAGAGCCCGGCAGCGCTTGGATGGTTGCGCAGTGCAGCTCTGCTCAAACGGTTGCCGCCACCGCCTTAATTACCAAAACCGAAGCGGTTGCTGCACTGGCGGCAAAGTTTCGACGCGGAGGCCTTATGCTGCAAGCGTATCAGCAAGCCGAACAAAGTTTGTTCGGCGATTTTGTCACGCGCTATCGGTTGCTCACGATCACACCGTCTCTCATTGATTTAGCGTCTGCGCTTGCCCAGCGTCAAACGCTGCGGGGGTATGATGCTGTGCAGTTGGCGGCTGGCTTGACGCTGAACAATCTGCTGACACAAGCCCAGCTTCCTTCACCCACATTCCTTTCCGCAGACGACGACCTTCTGCAAGCGGCGCAAAATGAGGGCTTGAATACCGATAATCCAAACCGTTATCCATAACACCTTCTACGTCCGCCTGCACAACGGCAAGTTCTGGATCGAGATCGATTGGACGGAAGAAGGTATTGCCACCGAACTGCTCGACTCAGGCGTACCCAAAGAGGAGATCGTGCTGGCCTTTCACCACCCCAGTATGAGGCCGTATACGGAGTTTGCGGTGGCGTGATCGGCTACGAGTCCGCTCGCTCCACCTCCACAAACTCCCACGCATCCCCCGCCGCATTGTAGACAAAGCGAAAGCTCGGTCGCGGCCCCTGCTCGGCCAGCGGGACGAGGTTGTAGGCAAACTTAAAGCCATCCACGGTTAGGCCGGTCTCGCGGAAAGTGATGCGACGGGCCACCAGCGCGTCGGCCTGGTAAAATTCCGCCAGCGAAAATTCCTTGCGTGGCTGCCCTGCAAACACGCCGCGCTCGTTCAACGCAATCGAGAAAATCTGGCTGCTGCGTGCGTGGCCGAAGTAAAGTCGCTTGCCCTGCGCCCCGTTAAAAACGCCCAGCCCATACGGGTCGATGCCCTCCAGTTGCGACACGATGTCGCCTGTCTCTGCGTCAATTTGGTAGATGCGGCCCCGCTCCTCTTCCATGCTCGAGCCCGCAATCGACGCGGCGTAGAGGCTATCCGTCTCACAATCAAGCGTCAGCCCGACCACGCCAAACGGGTTCTGTGTCGAGGCAGGCTGCGCGGCGGGCAGCTCAACAAACGGGGCCATCTCGCTCGACTCGGTGTCAATGCGGTGGATGGTGTTCTGAGCGGCGGGCGGGTTTTCCAAGAGATCGATGTGGGGGAAAGGGGCCACGTAGAGGTTGCCGTCGCCGTCGAGGGTGTACGAGCCAACGTCGCCCGCGTCGTCCCACGTCTCGTGCTGGTAGATGTTGGCGGCGGCAAAGGTGTCGCCGGCGGTGATGTCGAAGAGCACCAAGCCCTTGCCCCGACTGCGGCTCGTGTCGATGGCGACGCGGCCAAAGCCAAGCGCCGCGCTGAAGTCGGGGTTGTGCTGGCAGTCCGTCACGCCGCCAATCGTCGCGCCGACCGTTGATGCCGCCACTTCTTGCACTGCGTCCGGTTCGCCCGTCAGGCCCACGCCAATCGCCACGCCAATGCCAACGAGCAGCAGCACGCCCAGCACGGCGAGACCGGCCACGTAGAGAGTGCCGGTCTGTCGAAATGCGCCGCGTGCGGGGCGTCGATTTTTGGCTTTGCGCTTTTTGGGTTTGGGCACAGCTTCGCTCCGGCTTTGTAGGTGCGGCTTGCAGCCGCACATCGATGGCGCGTCCCTTCGGATCATCGGCACGACGGGAAGGTCGGCACTTGCGCAGCTGAAAGCAGCGCCTACGGGTTGCCCCCTCCGTAGGTGCGGCTTGCAGCCGCACAATGTCAGCACGCCCCTTCGGATAATCGGCGCGACGGGAAGGTCGATGGTTGCGCAGCTGGAAGCAGCGCCTACGATTTATCTCCATCGATTGGCACAAACATCGGCCCAAAATAACAGGGGTACGCCCGATTCGCCGTCACGCCGTCCTCGATCACCGCATCGGCCCAGCAGTATTCCTGGCCGGGCGTGTCGTCGTTGGGCAGCTGCGCCACGTACCAGAGCACGAGGTCGCTCTCCTTGATTGGTTCGGCGGGCTGCGCAAACTGCTCCGGCCCCTGTTGGTAATCGCTGTTGCAGCACGAGCCAATCGTGATCAGGTCGGCCTCGCCCTCGTCGCGGTCGGCGTGGCGACGGGTGGCGTAGAGGTAGGCGTTGTCGCCGCGACCGCCGTCGTCGAACTGGCCGCGGCTGGGTTCGATGTAGTAGCCCGCGCCGTTCGTGCCCAGCACGCGATACTGGTAGCCCTCCTCTGTGTAGAGCGTCGCCTCATCCTGAAGCTGCCACTGCTCGGTCTCCCACGTCGACCAGCCCTCGGCGCTCCACTCGGCCAGGCTGTCTGCTGCGCCATCGCCGCCCGCAGTGAGGTCGATGCGCAACACGGGGCGATAGACACCATCCGTGCCGCAGCCGCGCCCCAGATTGGCCCCGCTGACGCGGAAGCGACCGTCGCTGTAAAATTCATAGCGCTGCTCATAGCGGTAGTGGCAGGGCGCGGGCCAGCCGTCGCCCAAGAAATCCTGCACCAGCGCAAAGCCCACCACCTCGTCCCCTTCCACCATCTCCTCGACGCGCGGCCCGTTGTAGGCAATCACCGCCGCCGAGCTAAAGATCGGGCAGCCGACGGCGTCGCTGTAGCCAAAGCCTTCCGTTTGGGAATAGCTTACGTGCCAGTCCACCAGCTTGGCGCTGCGCATAACTTCTTGGCCCTCGAACTGCACGTCGCTGATGCGCAGACCGTCCGAGCTGGTGAGCACGTAGTCCAGCCGCCAGCCGGCCTGTGCCAGCTCGGTGCTGCGCTCGCAGTAGCGGGTGGCCACAACTTCGTTTTGCAGGCTCTCCTCCGTCACGGCGGGGGCAACGCTGTTCGTGCCCAACTCCGTCCAGCGCACGCCGACCAGCCGCTGCTCGGTGAGATCGACAATCGCCCACAGCGCTCGGTCGTCGACCAAAAAGGTGGGGGCAACGCAGAGGTGGCGCGAACGCTCGCAGCGCGTGTCGTTGAGCGCCGTCTTGATATTGGGCATGGTGGCTGCCGACGTGCTCGGTTCAAAGCCCAACGCCGCGACGACCTCCGGCGCGTTGATGGCAATTTCCGTGGCCAATTCAGTCAGACGCGGCGAGATGTCCGGCTGGGTGTCCGGAAAGGGGGAGACGGCCAACACCACGCCGTCCGCTACATCAACCAGACCGACGGTCGTCAGATTGTACGCATAATTGTACATCTCCACGCGGTAGCACTGATCCGACACACAGGTTGCGGCGCGCACCTCGTCGAGATCGCTGGGCAGGGCAGGGCGCACGTCCATGATTTCGTTGAGGAGCGGGGTGGCTGCTCGACCCTGGTAGGCAAAGCGACGAAACTGAGGCTCCGCCACGGCCAACTGCTGTGCTACCTGTTCGGCATCGCTCAGGCTCGCAGAATCGAGCAGGAGGATGGGCGGGTCGCTGGCCAGTGCTTGCTGCAGCAGCGCCGCGCGCGTTGCCACGGCGGGCAGGGCTGTGGCGGAGGTCGGCACGGTCAATTCAACCAGATTGTCCAAAGCAGCCAGCGTGGGGGTTGTCAACGCTTGATTGTCTATTTGGACACGAAGAATGCGGTCGCTCGCGTTCGGTGGTTGATTGCAGCCAATCAAAATCCAGCTTATCCAAACTGCCATCCACCACGCCGAACGTGGTCGCCAAACACTTTGTCTTTGTCGCAAACTTTGCACGTTAATTCTCTCGATCGCCGAATCCAAAAAGTATAACAGCAATTATAAGCAGGACAGGTTGACCGTACATCGGGCAAATGATGTAGCTTTTCTCTAGATGCTTGCCCACCGTAGGCGCTGCTTTCAGCTGCGCAATCGTTGACTCTCCCTTTGGTTGGATAATCCGAAGGGGCGGGCTATCTCCGTGCGGCTGCAAGCCGCCCCTACGAGTTCGCTCGTAGGCGCTGCTTTTAGCTGCGCAATCGTTGAGCGTCCCTTCGGTTGGATGATCCGAAGGGGCGGGCTATCTCCGTGCGGCTGCAAGCCGCACCTACGAGTTCGCTTGTAGGCGCTGCTTTTAGCTGCGCAATCGTTGAGCGTCCCTTTGGTTGGATAATCCGAAGGGGCGGGCTATCTCCGTGCGGCTGCAAGCCGCACCTACGAGTTCGCTCGTAGGCGCTGCTTTTAGCTGCGCAATCGTTGAGCGTCCCTTTGGTTGGATAATCCGAAGGGGCGGGCTATATCCGTGCGGCTGCAAGCCGCCCCTACGAGTTCGCTCGTAGGCGCTGCTTTTAGCTGCGCAATCGTTGAGCGTCCCTTCGGTTGGATGATCCGAAGGGGCAGGCTATCTCCGTGCGGCTGCAAGCCGCACCTATGAGTTCGCTTGTAGGCGCTGCTTTTAGCTGCGCAATCGTTGACTCTCCCTTTGGTTGGACAATCCGAAGGGGCGGGCTATCTCCGTGCGGCTGCAAGCCGACCCTACGAATTGCGGTCGGCTTCGGCCTCTTCCCAATCGTGATCGACGATGGATTCCGGCAGCGACCAGCCCCACTTGGGTGCGTAGGCTTTGCGGTGCTGCCAAGCCAGAAAGCTGCTGTGTGTCCACGCTTCCGGCTTATCGACCAGCCCGTGATGCACGGGATTGTAGTGGATGTAATCAAGGTGACGCTGAAAATCAATCTCGTCGCGGATAACGTGATCCCAAAAGCCTTTTTGCCAGAACTTCATGCTGCCCCGCACGCCAATTTGCGCTTTGTACTGCTTGGTAAAATTCGGTTTCAGCGAGTGCATAATGTCGCTGAAATTGCTCGTCCCTGTGGGGCGCAGGAGCAGGTGGAGATGGTCCAGCAGAATTACATATCCCAGCATTAGAAAGGGGTGAAGCGTTTTCACCTCGTGCAGCGTCGCCAGCAACAGATCGACGTGCGACTGGTGTTGAAAGATGGATTCGCGGTATTTCACCACTTGCGTGATAAAGACCACCGCGTTGGGAACATAGTAGCGCCGAATGTTCATGGTTTGTCCTCAATCGTAGGCGCTGCTTGTAGCTGCGCAATCGTTGAACGTCCTTTCGGATTATCCAGCCGAAGGGGTGGGCTATCTCCGTGCGGCTGCAAGCCGCCCCTACGAGTTCGCTCGTAGGCGCTGCTTTTAGCTGCGCAGTCGTTGAGCGTCCCTTCGGTTGGATAATCCGAAAGGGCGGGCTATCTCCGTGCGGCTGCAAGCCGCCCCTACAAGAGCAACAGAAGCGCCGCGCGGTTGACCGCACGGCGCTTCTTGAATTACCTACCTTCCTTCAACCAACTTCAATTCCGCACAAGCGGCAGGAACAAGCTTGGGCTCAGCACGCGCACCGGACCGTAGCGATTCTCGCTGCCGTCCAGCTCCACTTCGACCAGCCAGACGTAGAGCGGGCCGTCGAGCAGGGCGCTGTCCAGCGCGAGCGTCGTTTCGTAAACGCTCTCCGCACCGCGAGCCGTAACGAGCTGGCTCGTCAGGCGGCTGGCGCTGGCGAAAGAGCGCTCGCCGCCCGCGTGGACGTGGAAGCCGAAGGTATCGGTCTCCAGCGAGCTTTGCCAGCGCACGGTCAGCGCCCCATCGCGCAGCGTGGCCGAGAGCGAGCGCAGGGCGAGGGACTTGGGAATCTCCTGGAAGAAGCCGAAGTCCACCGTCAGGCTGGAGTCGCTGTCCTCGGCGTCGCCGCTGGCGAGCAGGCCCAGGTCCGTCTCGCCCATCATCTCCTCGCCGTAGCTGAGCGTGAGGATGCCGCTGGTGATGCCCGTCTCGGCGGGGTCGGGCACGTCGATCCCGTTGTCGTCGCTGTCGACGTCGTTGTTGGGATCGGCGGCCGTCGGCGTGCTGCTGCGGAGTTCGGCCAGCGGGCCACCCGGTTGGAAGTTCTCGGCGTCGATGCGCACGCGGTAGTCGCCCGGCGTCAAGTTCTCGAACAGGTAGTAGCCGCCCGCGTCCGTCGTCGTCGTGATGGGCTGACCCGCGCCATTGAGCAGCGGCTCGCCCGCCGCGTCCAGCAGCGTCACCACCACGCCCTCGATGCCGTTCTCGCCCTCGTCAATCACGCCGTTGTTGCGTTGACCTTCGCCTGCCCCCGTGTCGAGCCAGACGCGATTGCCCAGGCTCATGGTGCGGAAGAAGCCGAAGTCGACCGTCAGATTGCTGTTTGGGTCGTCATCGCCGTCGTTGACGGGCTCGCCGCCCGAAGTCAGCGTGACGGGCTGGCTCAAGATGCCCAGCCCCGCCGCCGGATCGCCGTTGTCGTCGTTGTCAACATCGTCGTCCGGATCGGGCGCTGTCACACCGTTGCCCACGGTATTAACCTGACCGTCCAGCGGGCCGCCCTCGGCAAAGTTGCCCGGCGGAATCTGCACCAGGTAGTCGCCCGGCACGAGATTCTCAAAGAGATAGCCGCCGTTGACGTCCGTTGTGGTCGTGAAGACGGGCGTCACCAGCGAGCCGTTGACGTCCACCTCCCACAGCACAACCTGCACGCCCTCGATGCCCGGCTCGCCCTCGTCGACCGTGCCGCTGTTGTTGTCGTCGCGCCAGACGAGGTTGCCCAGGCTGACGAGCTGGTAGAAGCCAAAGTCGACCGTGCCGTTGGCGTTGGCGTCCGGCGTGCCGCTGGGGTCGTCGCCGTCGGCGTCCGTCGGCTCGTCACCGGGCGTCAACGTGAGCACCGGGCTGCGCACGACGTTGCCGTCGTCGGTGGGCACGCCGTTGGAATCCGTGTTGCTCGGGTTGCCGTCCGGATCGGGATCGGCGTCCGTCGGCGACGGAATGTAGTCGGCGGGCGGCGTGACCTGCACCTGGTAGTCGCCGGGGCGCAGGTTCGGGAAGTTGTAGGCGCCGTCGTCGCCCGTCGTCACCGGCGCCACCGGGTTGCCGTTGGCGTCCGTCACGGGGTTGCCGTCGCCGTCCAGCAGCGTGACCGTGGCGCCGGGGAGGCCCGGCTCATCGGCGTCCTGCTGCCCGTCGGCGTCGGCGTCGAGCCAGACAAAGTCGCCCAGGCTAACCGTCTCGAAGAAGCCAAAGTCGAGCGTGAGGTTGCTGTTGGCGTCCGGCGTTTCGCTCGGATCGCCGCCGTCGCTCTCGTCGTCGACCGTCGGCTCCGTGCCCGGCACGAGCGTGACGACCGGGCTGCGCACGGCGTTGGTTGTGCCAATTGCGTTGGGCACGGGCACACCGTTCGAGTCCGTGTTCGAGGGGTCGTCGTCGGCATCCGCGCCGCCAATCGTGGGCACGTAGCCGCCGGGCGGCGTCACCTGCACGATGTAGTCGCCGGGCACGAGGTTGCTAAAGCTGTAGAAGCCCTCCGGCCCCGTCTCCACCGGCCCCACGGGTTCGCCCTCGGCGTCCGTCACCGGGTCGCCGTTGCTGTCGAAGAGTTCGACAATCGCGCCTTCGAGCGCCGGTTCGTCCGCGCCCTGCTGGCCGTCCAGATTTTGGTCGAGCCAGACGTAGTTGCCGAGGCTCACCGTTTGGAAGAAGCCAAAGTCAATCGTGAGGTTGCTGTTGGCGTCCGCCGTGCCGCTTGGGTCGGTCTGGTCGCTCTCGTCGTCGACGGTCGGCTCGGTGCCCGCCTCGAGCGTGAAGATGGGGCTGCGCACCGCGCCGCTGCCCGTGGGCAGGCCGTTGGAATCGTCGTTGGCCGGGTTGCTGTCCGGGTCGGCGTCCGCCGACGTGCGCGTCGGCACGTAATTCGCCGGTGGCTGCACCTGCACCTGGTAGTCACCGGGCAGCAGGTTGCTGAAGTTGTAGAAACCATCCGCCGCCGTCGTAATCGGCGCGACGGGGTTGCCGTCGATGTCCTCAACCGAATTGCCCTCGCCGTCGAGCAGCGTCACGAGCGCGCCCGCCAGCGGCAGGTTGTCGTCCTGCAGACCGTTGACGTTGAGGTCGAACCAGACGTAGTTGCCCACGCTCACCGGCTGGAAGAAGCCAAAGTCGAGCGTGAGATTGCCGTCCGCGTCCGGCGTGCCGCTCGGGTCGGTTTCGCCCTCGGTGGTCGGCTCCGCACCGGAGATGAGCGTCACCGGCGGCGACTGCACGAGGCTGCCGTCGTCGTTGGGCACGCCGTTGGAATCGGTGTTGGACGGGTTGTCGTCCGCATCCGGATCGTCCGGCGTTCCCGTCGGCGCGTAGCCCGGCGGCGTGGCGACCTGCACCACGTAGTCGCCCGGCGGCAGGTTGCTAAAGTTGTACGTTCCGTCCGGTCCGGTCTGCACCGGCGGCACATCCGCGCCGTTCACGTCCTGCGCGGGGGTGACGCCGTCGCCCTGGAAGAGGGTGACGGTTGCGCCGGGGATGCGCGGCTCGTCATCATCCAGCACGCCGTCGACGTTGCGATCTTCCCAGACCACGCTGCCGAGGCTCACGGGGCGGAAGAAGCCAAAGTCCACCGTGAGATTGCTGTTGCTGTCCGGCGTCTCAAAGGGATCGGCCTGATCCGTCTCATCGTCGACCGTCGGCTCCGCACCCGCCGCCAGCGTGACCGCGGGGCTCTGGACGTAGGGCTGTCCATCAACCGGCAGGCCGTTGGAGTCCGTGTTGGACGGGTCGTCGTCGGGGTCGGCCCCGCCGATGGTCGAGACGTGGCCAGCCGGTGGCGTCACGCGCACAACAAAGTCGCCCGCGGGCAGGTTGCCAAAGTTGTAGAAGCCATCGGTGATTGTTACCGTGGCGGCAATGGGATCACCGTTGACATCCACGGCGGGCGTTGCGCCGTCGCCCTGGAATAGTTCGACGGTTGCGCCAGCCAGCGGCATTTCGGACGGCTCCTGCTGACCGTTGCCGTTGGCGTCGAACCAGACGTAGTTGCCCAAGCTCAGCGGCTCAATCGAGAGGGACGCCACGTCGTGGTCGTCCTCGTCGTCGACGCCGGGGTTGACCAGCGCATCCTCGTCCGTAATGTCGTCCTTGACCGGCTCGTCGTCGTTGTTGCTGTCCGGCGTCGAGTCCTGGTCAACGGGCTCGCCGTCGTCCGCGATCTCGGCCACGTTGGTCAAATCCTGGCCTTCCGTGCCCGCATCGAGGCTGAGCGTAATCGTGCGCGTCACGCTCTGGCCGGGGCCGATGGCCTCGTTGATGATCAGCGTCGGGTTGGCGGCGTCGCCCGCCCAGCCGCTGGCGTCGTCATCGTCGCCGTCGTCGTTGTTGGCCGGGTCGAAGGTGAAGCCGGGCTGCACGTAGTCGACCAGCTGCACCGTGCCAGCGGCGGCGGTAAAGCCACCCTGGTTGGTGAGGCGAAGCTCAAAGGTCACCGTGCTCGTGCCGGGCACTAGCGGCGAAGCCAGCGGCTGCGCCACGACCTTCTGCAGCGCGAGGTCGAAGATTGCCACGGCCACCGTGGCCACGTCGTGGTCATCCTCGTCGTCGGGCAGGATGTCGTCGCTCGGGTCGTTGGGGTCGCCGGGGTCGCCGTCGGGGTTGCCCTTGGCGTCCTCGTCGACCACGTCGTCCTTGACCGGCTCCTCGTCGTTGGTGCTGTCCGGTGTCGAATCGACATCCGTGCCGGGGGGCTGGTTGTCGTCTGCAATTTCGGCAAAGTTCGCCAGCGTCTGCGTCTCCGTGCCGGGGTTCACCGTCAGCACGATGTTAGCCGTGGCCGGGCTGCCCCGCGTGATGGGGCCAGCGATGGTGATCGTCGGGTTGATTGGGTCCGTGCCGTCCCAGCCAGCGTTCAGGGCCGGGTCGAAGGTCATGCCCGCGGGCACGTAGTCGACGACCAGCACGTCGGTCGCGGCCACGTCGCCCTGGTTGATGACCTCGATGGCGTACGTCACCTGGCTGCCGACGATCACGTCGCCGGTGTCGATGCCGGCAACGGTCTTGCGCAGCGCCAGATCAAAGCCGACCAGCCCAAAGTCGACGGTGAGGTTGCTGTGCGGGTTGCCGTCCTCGGCGGTCGGCTCGCCGCCAATCGTCAACGTTACCGGCGCGGAGGTGATGCCCGTCGTTGCGGGATCGTCCGCGTCGATGCCGTTCTCGTCCACATCTTGGTCGGCGTCCGCGTTGGGATCGCCCGCGCCCGTGGAGGAGCGCAGCCCCGCCAGCGGGCCATCCGGCGCGAAGTTGCTGGCGGCCAAGCGCACGCTGTAGTCGCCGGGCGTCAGGCCGCTGAACAGGTAGTTGCCGTTCGGCCCAGTCGTCCGCGTAGCGATGACCGTGCCGACCGCGTCCAGCAGCTCCACGACCACGCCGCGCACGCCAGCCTCGTCGCCGTCGAGGATGCCGTTGTTGCTGTTCGCGCCGTTGTCCAGGAAGACGGTGTTGCCCAGGCTGAGCAGCACGTAATCCTCGACTTCGCCGTCGGAGGCCGCGCCGGTCGGGGTCGTCGCCTCGCCCTCGACGGTGCCAAAGCGGAAGCGGCTGTAGAGCGCCGCCGGTTCGTCGCCAGCGGGCACAACCACATCCAGCGTGTTGACGCCCGCCGTGAGCGGCGTGTCGCTAAAGGGCTTCTCGCCCTCGTCGAACGTGCCGTTGTTGTTGAAGTCAAACCAAGCGTTGAGCAGGCCGTCAGTCGAGGCCGTGACCTGAATCTGCGCCGTCGTGCCCGGCGTCAGCGGCGTCAGAAAGAGCACGCCGTCCTCGTCGCCATCTGCATCACCTGGAACGTCGTTGATCCCGTCGCCGTCCGCGACATCATCGCCGTCGGCGTTGACGGTGGGCTGGCCGTCCGTCTCCGCATCGACGCCCGCGCCGAGGTAGATGCCGGAGACGATCTGGTGACGCGCGCCACCGTTGGCATCATCAGCCAGCGTGGTCGGGTAGCCGTTCTCGCTGGGCAAATCACCAAAGTCGAAGACGGGCACGAAGCCAAAGTCGACCGTGGGGTTGGACAAGCCGTTGGCGGCGGGCTCTTCGCCCAGCGTCATCTCGACCAGCCCGCTGCTGACGCCGTCGCTAACGTAGGCCGCAAGATTGGCCGGGTCGACGCCATTTTCTCCCGCGTCCTGGTCGGCGTTGACGTTGGGGTCGCCCTCGTCGCCCGTGCTCGAGCGGTAGCCGGCCAACGCGCCATCCGGGGCAAAGTTGCTGGCCGCCACGCGCACGGTGTAGTTCTCCGGCACGAGGCCGTAGAAGAAGTAGCTGCCGTTATTGGCGGTGGTCGTCGTGCCGAGCACGTTGCCGTCCTCGTCCAGCAGCTCGACCAGCACGCCGGGCACGCCCGTCTCGCCGCCGTCGAGAATGCCGTTGTCCGCGACGCCGCCACCCGTGCCATCGTCGAACCAGATGGTGTCGCCGAGGCTCATGAGCACGTAATCTTCGACTTCGCCGCTGGGGGCCGTGCCCACGGATTGGTTGGCCTGGCCCGGCTCCAGCGCAAAGCGGAAGCGGCTGTAGAGCGCCGCGGGGTCGGCATCCGCCGGCACGGTAAAGGTCAGCTCCTGCGAGCCCGCCGCCAGCAACACGTCGTTCAAGACGCGATCCTCCGGCCCCAGGCGACCATCTTCGTTCCAGTCCATCCACCCGCTCAGGTAGCCCGGCACCGAGGCCGTTACCTGGATGCGCGCGGTTTCGCCGGGAATCATCGGCGTGAGGAAGACCACGCCGTCCTCATCATCGGCTGCATCGACGGGCGCGCCGTCGTCGCCGTTGGCGAGCACGCTGGGCTGGCCGTCGTCCTCCGCATCAACGCTGGCGCCCAGGAAGACGCCATCCACAATCAGGTGACGCGGCGGGCCGTTGGCCACGAGCGTTTCGTAATCGCCCGTGCCCTGGCCCTCGCCCGCATCGGGCAGGTCGCCGTAGTCGTACTGCGGCACAAAGCCAAAGTCCACGTTGAGATCGCTGTAGCCGTTGCCGTTGGGTTCCTCGCCCAGCGCCAGCGTGACCGGGCCGGAGGAGATGCCGTTTGTGCCGGGGCTGTCGTCGTCGATGCCGTTTTCATCGGCATCCTCGTTCACGGGCGCATTGGGATCGCCCGCGCCCGTGCTCGACACGTGGCCGACGAGCGGCTCGCCCTGGGCAAAGTTCTCCGCCGCAACGTGGACAACGTAGTCACCCGGCTGGAGACCGGTGAAGAAGTAGTTGCCGTTCTCATCCGTGCGCGTGCTGCCCAGCGGCGTGTCCACGCCCGGCGTGGCATCCGCCGCGTAGAGTTCGACAAGCACGCCCTCGACGGGCACTTCGTTCTGCTCGCCGTTGTTGTCGCCGTCAAAGATGCCGTTGTCGCGGGCGGCGCCGTCGCCATCGTCAATAAAGATGGTGTCGCCCAGGCTCATCAGCACGTAATCTTCGACTTCGCCGCTGGGGGCCGCGCCCGTGGGCAGCGTCGCCACGC
This sequence comes from Caldilineaceae bacterium, assembly GCA_965213535.1. Taxonomy (GTDB): domain Bacteria; phylum Chloroflexota; class Anaerolineae; order Caldilineales; family Caldilineaceae; genus JBCCFC01. Next base: position 372,469 of record OZ243888.1, on the reverse strand, counting down.
CGGGGTTGAGCGTAAAGCGGGCACGGCTGTAGAGCGCGTTGGTTGTAACATCGGCAGGCGCGGTGAACGAAAGCACGTTCTCCCCCGCCACCAGCTCGACATCGCCGCCGCCGAGCAGTTCGCCCGGCTCCAGCACGCCATTGCCGTTAAAGTCGATCCACTGGTTGAGGTAGCCCGCCGTCGAAGCGGTGACCGTCAGCGTGAAGGGGCGACCGGCGGCGATTGCACCAAAGGCCACGCCATCTTCATCGTCGGTAATTGTCTGGTAGGAATCGCCCGCGCCCGCGTCGTCGCCATTGGCATTGACGTTGGGCTGGCCGTCGGCTTCGCTGTCGACGCCCGCGCCGAGGTAGACGCCCGGAATGATGCGGTGGTTTGCGCCATCGCCGGAGGCGTCGCCAAGCTGTGTCGGATAGCCGTTAGCGCTGGGCAGGTCGCCAAAGTCGTACTGCGGCACAAAGCTAAAGTCGACGGTAAGGTTGGAGTTGGGGCCGTTGCCGTCGGCGGTCGGCTCCGCGCCCAGCGCCAGGTTGACCGCGCCGCTGCTGACGCCGTCCGTCAGGTAGGCGGGCAGGCTGGCGGGGTCGATGCCGTTTTCGTTGGCGTCCTGATCGGCGTTGAGGTTGATGTCCTCTTCGACGCCGCTGCTGGAGAGATAGCCCGCCAGCGCTTCATTCTGCGCAAAGTTTTCGGCGGGAACGTGGACAACGTAGTCGCCGGGCTGCAGGCCGGTGAAGAGGTAATTGCCGTTCTCGTTCGTCTCGGTTGTTGCCAGCGGCTCGTCCGTGCCCGGCACGTCGCCCAGCGCGTAGAGCTCGACGGTGACGCCGGGAACACCCGCTTCGTTGCCGTCCAGAATGCGGTTGTTGGCAACGGCGGCGTCCGCGTCGTCGCCGGGCGTACCGTCGTCGAGCCAAACGGTGTTGCCCAGGCTCATCAGCACGTAGTCCTCGACTTCACCAGCCGAGGCTTCGCCCGTTGGGCTGGCAATTTCGCTGGCGTCGCTGGCAAGGCGAGCGCGGACGTAGAGCACATCTGCTACCGCTGTGTCGGCGGGGATGGTAAGATTGAAGCCGTTCTCGCCGTTTGCCACGGCCGCGCCGTTGAGCAGGTCCTCGCCCGCATCAAACATGCCGTTGCCGTTCAGATCGATCCAGAGGCTAACAAAGCCATTCGTGCCGTCGGCCAGCGATGCCGTGACGGTGACGGGGACAATGGTACCGGCGAGGATGGGCGCGCCAAAGGCAATGCCGTCCTCGTCGTCCGGATCGCCCGTGGCGTCGTCGCCGTCGGCGTTGGCGCTGGGCTGACCATCCTCTTCGTCATCGATATTTGGGCCAAGCTGAATGCTGGCGTTGATTTGGTGACGCGCCCCGTCGCTGGCGAGCGTTGTGCCGTAGCTGTCGGGCAGGTCGCCAAAGTCGTAGATCGGCACGAAGCCAAAGTCGACGGTCATGTTACCGTCCGTTTCGGCGGCATTGTCCTGGTTGTCGCCGGCCTCGTTGCCCGTCTCCGTCGGCTCACCGCCGGCCGTCAAGGTAAACGTGCCCGATTCATACGTGCCCGCCACCGGCTCGCTGGCGATGTTGGAGTCGGTTTCACCGTCGTTGTTGTCCGCCGTGGTCTGCACGCTCGACGGCACGAAGCCCGCTGGTGGCGTTACGCGCACGCGGTAATCGCCCTCGGGCAGGTTGTCGAAGAAGTAGAGGCCGTCCGCAACCGTCGTCTGGCTGGGCACGGCTGTGCCGCCAAAGTCGGTGGCGGGAATGAATGCGCCCGTGCCATCGTCCACCAGCAGCTCGACCAGCGCGCCCTGGATTGGCGGCTCGCCATCATCCTGCGTACCGTTGTCGTTGGTGTCCTCCCAGACGTAGGAGCCAATGCTGACGGGGTCTACCTCGGCGAAGCCCATGTCCAGCGTGTGATTGTTGGCGCCGGGGCCGCCCGTGGTAAAGGCGATAACGGCGTTGCCGTTGCTCTCGACCGCGTCGCTGTCGGCGAGATCGGTCTTGTTATCGTTGGTGGCAAGGCCGTTGGCGTTCTGTGTTGTGACGGAGTTGACGGGAAGCGCCGCGTCGCTCAGGCTGATGCGCACTTCGTAGTTGCGGTTCGTCAGCAGCGAGCCGCTCGTCATGTTGGTGTCGTTGACGCCGCCAAAGTAATATTGGCCGCCGTTCGCCGTTGTCGCCGTGCCGACCTGTGCGCCGCCGTCGTCCATATCGTGCAGGGTGACCGTCACGCCGTCGATGCCCGGCTCGTCCGGGTCCTGGACGCCGTCACCGTCGGTGTCGCTCCAGACGTAGTTGCCGATTTCGAGGGGCGCGGGGGCGCAGAGAAGTGCCATATCACCGAGGCCATTTGCCTTTCCCTGGATATTTTCAGCAATCAAATAGTCGTCGCTTCGACCACCGCTCGAACTGTTATAGTATTTGATCCCCTGTGTAAAAATCTTCAGACCACTATCAGCTCCAGGTGAATTGTCTGCCTCTATCGGGTCCCACACGGTGCCAACAACTTCATTCGATCCTGGCAAAACAGCTGCACCGCCCGTACTTATTTCATAGTGCCTGAATTGAAATGGGTTTTCGTCTCCCCTCGCGACCCCATCGTAGAAGTAAAGATCAGCGTGGAAAAACTCACCGTTGCCGCTGACGCCATCATCACTACGTTGCTGGTCATTGACTGTGATGTTTGAGCCTGGATCGTTTACGGCGCAACCTGTGTCGCCTTCGATCACGAATGCGCCATTGATATTACAGGCTTTCACAAGGTCGCCACCAGCAAGACCGCTGTAGAAAGTATTATTATCATCACCTGGGATTGCCCTGTAATTTTCATTGCCTGTTTGATGTCCCCAGCGATCCATCAGCGCGATGACCATCGCGCCATCCTCCATGAACTCGATGTTGGAAAGAATTGGCTGTGGATAGTTGGACGTGTTGCTGGCTTCCAGCGGCCATGAGCTTGCCCACGGATTCCACTCGGCTCTGTTTTTAACCGGATCACCACCATCAAGCGGCTCGCGCGCATAGTCGAGGTCAAAGGTAAGCTCCGTGGCAAAGCCAGCGGCGATGTTGGCCGGGTCAAAGCTTAGAACGTGTGCATCAAGTTCAGCCACTGAACCCGTCGCAGCATCACATACGCCGCCAAGGTATCCAACACCATCGGCAAACGTTAGCGCCCAAGGGCGGAAGGTGCCGTCGCTACAGGCTGGCACGCCCGCCAATTGGGACAACAGATATTGGTTGACCGCGCCAGACGGCGGTGCAGGTACGTTTGTCGACGGCGTTACGCTGCTAACATCAATGCTGATGAGCGCTGCCTGATTCAGATTGACAGCCCAGAGCGTCTGTTCATCTTCCGTCAGGTCGATATCGCCGAGACTGGTCTTGGCTACTTTATCAAAAGCGTCGAGGTCGCGACCGGCTGTGCCGGCTGTATCCGGCAGATAATTATCGCTGTTGGCATCGGTCGAGCGCGTCACCGCGCCCAAATCAATTGCAAGGCCACCGCTGGCAGCATCTCCGCTGTTCGCTGGCGTGATGCCCTGCAGATCAAAGCCGCCGACGACGCTAGCCGTCCCACCGCTGTAATCGAGAATGTAAATGCCATCTTCGCCGCGCGGGCCAAGGCCAACGTGGCGCTTGAGGAATGTGCTGTTAAAGAGGTAGCTGGTTTCGCGCTGATAGGCAACACCCCACACGGAACCAACTTCTTGGATTTCGGCATCACTTCTAGGCGATTCTGCCGGGCCGCCATAAACGGCTGGAATCCCACTCACATCATACGAAAATGAGACGATACCGGGGTTGGAGCTGGTTGCTCTACCGTCTTCGTAACAGGCAAGCGACAACCTTGGATTCTGCTCACAATAATCCGCCGGATTCTGCACGGCCAAATCCGCCCCGCAGGTCGTCGCCGTGTGGAACTGCACGGTCGTGCCCGAATCGTCGCCGTGGACGCCGGGGGCCATGTAGCTCGGCAGGCCGCTGAATTCGACGCGCACGCTGCCGACAATGCCAAAGACACCGAAGAAGACATAGATGCCGTCCTCATCCGTGTCGGTCGTGAGCGAGTTGCCATCAGGCCCATAGATGGTAACGGTCACGTTTTCAACGCCAGGTTCGTTGGCGTCGCGCACGCCATCGCTATCAAAATCGCGGAAAACAGTGCCGCCAATGTCCGGCCCGTTATTAAAGCCACAGGTCGATGGTGCCTGCGGGCTGGTGGGCGGCAGCAGCCCTTGCGCCACAGCGCTGGTGGGCGCTATCGAAACGGGCGGCAGCAGCCCCAGCAGCAGGGCCAGGGCCAGCGCGGCGCTGATCAGCAGCCGCCGCAGCGGGGGGGTTGAAGAAGGGTGGGGTTGCATAAGTTCTCCTGCGATGTGTGGAACGGTGGTTGAGCGCGGGCGCTGCGCCTGCGCAAACGTCGGCAGCCGACGGCAAGCCCGGTCGACGGGCTATCCGCGGTCGCCAACAGCGCGAGCCAAGCCGTTGCCTGACTGGGTTGGGATGTTAGAGAGAGTGGTCGGGAAGAAGGGAGTGGCAGATCATTTAGAATTGGGCTGTGATGACGGTTGCGATGAGATCTTCAAATGAATCTGCAATAGCGTATCGCATTTACTGGTAGAGGGTATCCGCCAAATGGCGTACTTGGGGGTCGGTCATATCGCGTGCTTGTGGGAGGAGTAGGTGGGGAGGGGAGAGCGGTAAGTCACGTATGCTCCGCTACGTGACTTCTTTGGCGTTCCTGCGTGGTGCGGAATTCCGATGCCGACGGGGAAGCCCACGCAAGTCACCTTACCGAGCAAAGGTGACCTGCGGTAGCGCTACAGTTGTGGCTCACCGTCAGCGACGCCACTAGCTTTTAACCAGCCGCCAGCACTGGTGGATGCGCCGGTTGCGAAAATCTTCGGGGATGCTCTGCGGCGTCAGCTCTTCAATCGTTAAGCCATCCGGCAGCTGCGCCGTCTCCAGCGCGAAGCCGCGCGCGTTGGTGCTAAAGTAGAGCGCGCCGCCGTCGTTGAGCAGTTCGACGCAATCCCCAATCAGCGCCGGGTGATCGCGCACCACGTCAAACGAGCTGCTGGCCATGCGCTTGGAGTTGCTAAAGGTGGGCGGATCGCAGACGATGAGATCGTAGCCCACGCCGCGGTCGATCTCGGCTGTCAGAAAGTCGAGACAGTCCGCCTGCACAATTTGGTGTGTCGGCTGCGCAAGCCTGTCGCCAAAGCCGTTGTGCTCAACGTTGCGGCGCGCCCACTCGCAGTAGGTTTTGCTCAAATCGACCGTGGTGGTGGCGCGCGCGCCGCCGTCCAGCGCATAGCAGGTAAAGGAGCCGGTGTAGGCAAAGAGGTTGAGCACGCGCTGGCCCGCCGCCCGCTCGCGGACCAGCGCGCGGGTGTTGCGGTGGTCGAGAAAGAGGCCGGTGTCGAGGTAATCGCCCAGATTGACCTCGAAGCGCAGCCCCTGCTCGGCCACGATGTGCACGTGGCCGCTCTGGTCGAGCCGCTCGTACTGCGTGTCGCGCCCGCGCTGCCGCGCCCGCTCTTTGACGAAGAGCTGGTCGCGCGTCAAATCCAGCCCCTCGCAAATTTCGTTCAGCGTCAACTCACGCTGGGCATCCGCCTGTTCGGGCGTTTCGTCGCGCTTGCGCTCGTAGAGCCAGGCGACCGCCTCGCCACTTCCTTTACCGTCACCGTACCAGTCGACGATCAGCGGGAACTCCGGAATGTCGCGCTCGTAGAGGCGGTAGCAGGTGATGTCGTTGCGCCGCGCCCACTTGCGCAGGTGGCGCTGCCGTTTGCGAAGTCGATTGGCAAGCATGGGGTGAAGGTGTCGCGAGAAAAAGGTGCGTGAAAGATGACTCTACGGGAAAACAACGGGGCGACACCTTTCGATGTCGCCCCGTTAGCTATCTGTTCAATTGTGCCGTCGTCCCATCTACGGAATCACCAGCTCCTGGCCCACGTAGATGAAGTTTGGATTGTCAATCCCGTTGACCCGCGCCAGCTCGTGCGTCGAGACGCCGTAGCGCTGGGCAATGTAGCCAAGCGCATCGCCGGGCCGCACGATGTACACTTCGTGAGGTTTGTCGGCAGTGGGCGTCTCCACCACCGTCGGCGCCGTGACAACCACCACCGACGCGTCCGTCGTTGCCACGCCACCGGACGAAATCACCTGCACAACCGGCTCCGGCGTGGCCGTGGGTGTCGGCGTCGGCGCGGGCGTCGAGCCACCGACGACTTTGACGATGGAGGTCGCCGTCGGCTGCGGCGCGAGCGTGCAGCCGGGGATGTGCAGCTTCTGGCCGACGTAGATGTGGTTCGGGTTGGCCAAGCCGTTGGCGGCCACGAAGTCGTGGACGGTGACGCCGTAGCGGGCAGCGATGTGGCTCAGGTATTCGCCGTGCTGCACAACGTGCAGGCACTGCCCCGCGTCAATTACTCGAACGGTCGGCGGCACCACAACCGACGTTGTGCAACCGATGACGCTAACGTGATCGAAGTTGAGGTCGAACTCGTACTCAGTTTCGGCCCACTTGCTCCAGCCGCGCAGGAAGAGCGTCGCCTCGTGGGCGGGAGCGGTGAAGCGAACCGTCGCCGTGCCGATTGCGCCCGGCTCGGTGCGCGGGTAGATCGGGCCGAGGTCCAGCATTTCCCAGCCGCTCACGTCGCGCCATTCGGGGTTGTGGCCGCCGATCAGGCCGTACTGCGCTGCAAAGCGGAAGTCATCCTCGCCGCCGCCCACGCCGCGCAGCATCCCCTTAACGGTCAGTTCATAAGTCGCGCCGGGGTGCAGGCCGGTCAGGTACTGGTAGATGCCGGCGTAGCGATTTTCGTCGGGCGGGTAGATGCCCTTGGTGTTGATTTCGATAAGCTGCGAGCTCTGTCCTTCGGCCACAACCGGCGGCCATTGGTCATCGTAGAAGCCAAAGTTGGCCGCGCCGCCGTTCTCAAAGCCGCCCCACTCCTTGCCCACGTGCCCGCCAACGGGGCCACCGGGCGTGCTGCCAAGGTGGGGGTAGAAGTCGAAGCCCTGCTCAAAACCGCCGTTGCGGATGAAGTTGTTGCCGGAGCAACTCTGTGAGGGGGATACAACACCGGTGGCGCTTGACGTTGCGCTACTGTTCATGTCCCCCTCGGACTGTCCAGAGACGCCACCGGTGCCGTATGATGAAATCACAACCGGTGCGTGCCCAGTAACAGCAGGGCCGACCAGCGCGACAGCATCCAAGTTTAGGTCAATCTCCTCCTCGGCCACGCCCCACTTTTTCCAGATGCGCACGTAAATCGTGACGTGGCCGCTGGTGGGGGTAAGCTCGGTGCTGTACTCACTAAAAGCGCCGGGCTCCGTGCGGGAGTAGTAGGTGTTCCAATTCACATCCTGCCAGTTGGAAACCTGCGTCCAGTCCGCCTGCTCGCCGTGGGTGTAGCCGACCTGCACGCGGTAGCGCTGCGGGTCGCCGTCCAATACGGTTGTGCGGATCAGGCCGCGGAGATTGAAGGTGTATTGAGCGTGTTCGACGACGCGAACGGTTTGCTGAAGACCAGCATAGCGGTCGGCGTCGGGCGCGCTCACGCCCTTGGTGTTGAGTTCGATCAGCTGGCTGTGTTCGCCGCTGGCGACGACCAAATCCCACTGATCGTCGTAGTAGCCATAATTCGCAGCGCCGCCGTTGGTAAAGCAGCGCCAGCCGTTGCCGACTGCACCACAGCCGTCGGCGTGGTAGAAGCCATCCTCAAAGTCGCCGTTCGCCAGCACGTTGACGTTGGACGCTACAATTGTATTTGCCACCGTCGACGCGGCGACCATGCTGAAAACGAGCGCCAAAATCATTGCGGCGGTGCTCGCCACGCGCAGGGCTGGCCGCAGCCTGCGCCAGCGACCGTAGCCGCGCAGCGCTGCTGCGCGCCACGCCGTTAGCCGCGTCGGCCAACTCTTTACAAGCTCTCGTACTTTTCCAAGAAGCGAAGCGGCGCTTCGCTTTACAGTTGCCAAGTCGCGCCTTTGCACGAACGAATAAACTGCCAGACACAACTGCCGAATGCGCCGAATAAGTGCGCCTTTCATAATTGCCTCCTGACTCGTCAGGTCTGTTCAGTCGCAGAGGGGTGCGAGCTGAGGGGTGGGTGAACCAGTGCGCTGTCGAGGCAAAGCATAGGGGCGGAATTGGGGCGTGTCAATAGGGAATTTTGGGCGCGGGGGAAGGCGAATTGCTGTCTACACGAACAGCGGGTTTGATAGCAAAATCGCTTGCAGATGTTTTGGCAGAAGGATTTGCAATAAAAATCAGCGGGGAGGAGGTGGAGAGAGGGAGAGAGTCGCTATACGAATTTTTGAGGAACAAAATAGGCAATAGTCAACATGCAACGCTTACGTTTTCCCTTGCTATTTTGAACGGTTCGGACGTATTTCCAGTGTGGCTTTACTTTAGCTATGCGAATGGAGCCGTTTTTGCACAAAATATTTTGTCCACTGGAGCTTTACTTTTTCATCAGCGCTTTTTCGCATAACTGAAAATTTTAGGAAACCATCCGCGTTGCAGAAAGTGTTGTGAAGCAGATGGCCGCTTCACGACGTTACCCCTCTCCCATCGGATTTCTTTGAATTTTGAATTTGTTCAGGACCGTCGCGTTCGGTAAAGCGAAGCGCTGCTTCGCCCGGCATAAAATTACCCAGTTTTTAATTGATTCCAAACCAGGAAGGGTAGCGTGGGCGCGAAGCAGCGCTTCGCGTTACTTGTGCTGGGGCGCTGCGTGCAGCCACTCTTCTCGACAATATGACCAGGGCCAATCGTGCCAGTGAGCAGCAAGGCCTGCTTTTACTGGATTGTTCAGCGTATAGCGAATCGCGAGGCCCTGTTCACCGCCGTCGCGGAGGGCGTGGTCGTAGCTTTCGCGATGCCAGAATGCGCCGGTGCGCCCAAGCAGGCGGTTTGCCTGCACCGCCGTATACGATTTGAACTGCTGCATGGTTTTGTGTAGCGGATCATGTTGGTCGGGCGCTCGCTCGAGCGGTTTGCAAACGAGATGAAGATGATTGAACATGATGCAAAACGCATCTAATCGGAACACGCCACCGTCGCGGTGGTGAAGCGCCTCGGCAACGAGGGCGGCTACGTTCGCATCGTTTAGCCACGTGGGGCCGGACGCAGCGGCATCTAACGCGGCGTCCCAGCGCGTGAACAAATGTCGCTGATCCAAATACGCCCGACGCGCTTGATCATTCTCAGGTTCGATGGCGGATCGCAGCATGGCAAGCTGTTCTGCCTCAGCGATTAGTTGCTCAACTACCTGTTTGGGCAGCGAGCCAGCCAGTCGCGTGGTGATGAATAACGTTGCGCCCGGTGGCTGGTAGTGAGGTAAGTTGCGGCGGTAGAAGATGCGGTGGTGGCTCATGCCGCCAATTGTGCAAGAGCACGGCGATTTGCACCACGGTCAAACGACGTACCGTGAAGCGCCGCTTCACCACATCGTAACCCGCTCCGTCCCCGTGTTGCCAACCCAATGGGTGACTTCATTCGGCGAAGCAGCGCTTCGCTTTACAGTCGCGGCAGCACTGCCCTCAACACCCGCACCGACAGCCAATACTCGGCCAGCGACAGGTGCTCGCGCGGCGTGTGGTCCAGCGCCGCATCGCCCGGTCCGTAGGCCACAATCGGGCAGCTCCACGCCGGGCCCACCACGTTCATGTCGCTCGTGCCGGTTTTGGAGACGAAGCTCGGTCGCGCACCAGGCGCGACTTCGCGGATCGCGCCGAGAAAGCCGCGCACCAGCGCGTTGTTGCGCCCGCCGCGAAATGCCGCCTCAACCCCACGCGCCCCCATTGACAATTGACCATCTACCGTTGACCATTGACCATTCCACCCATCGCCCACCCGCCCCACCACGCCATCGCCCCGCGCCGCCGCCCACGCCCCCAGCTCCGCTACAAACCCCTCCACGTCAAACCCCAGCGGCAGCCGAATGCTCACCGTTGCGCGCACGCCGTCGTTCATTGCGCCATCGGTAAAGGTGTTGATTTCGCGCAGGCTGGGCAGCAGTTGGTCGAATGCTTTGTCGCGCCTCTCGTTAAATTGATCGACGTACGCCGCAATCCACTCCCACCATGCCGTCGCCACCGTTGCCACGCCGCGATCCGGCCCCGCCGTGTGCATCATCGGCTGCCGCGCCTCCAGCTCGATCAGCAGTCGACCTTTGTAGCCGAGCGTCACTCGCCGCCAGCCGCTCGGCTCGCCGATGATACAGCCATCGGGTACGGGTTCCTCCACGCCGTCGAAGCGGTCGCGGATAAAACGCGCGCCCTTGCTCGTTGCCGCCTCCTCCTCCACCGCGCCGACGACGACCAGGCGCACGCCCTGCTCGCGCGCCCAGGCGCTGCCGAGGCTGGCCGCCGCCGCCACAAAGGCCGCCAGCGGCCCCTTGGCATCGACGCTGCCGCGCCCGTAGAGCACCTCTTCACCATCTACGCTTTCGATGCGCACCGGAATGTTGCCCGGCACGGTATCGATGTGGCCCAGGAGCACGACCGTGCGCCCGGCATCCGTCGCACCGATTTCGCCGACGGCGTTGCCTACGTCGTCGACAAAGGCACGCTCAAAGCCCAGCGCCTGCATCTGCTCGACGAGCCAAGCCGTCGCCGCCGCTTCCTCGCGTGAAAGCGAGGGAATGGCGACGAGACCGCGCAGCAGGTCGACGGCGGTGGCTTGGGAAAGGGGGGAATGATTCATGCTTGGGGAATGGCGTGGGAGGCGTGAAGGTCAGCGGCGCGGGCAACGAGATTATCGGCGCGACGGCGATGCCCGTCGGCGGCAAAGGCGTGGGCGCCCGCGCGCGGCACGAGGTTATCGCGGAAGTGCTGGGCGGCCACGCGCAGGTGTTGCGCGGCGAGGTCGTACTCGGCGGCGGCTTGGTCGAGCCAGTCGGCGGCCTGTTGGCGAGGGGTGGACATAGGCTGCTTTTCCTTTATACTTGCGGCGTGGAGTTTGAATGGGACGAGGCCAAGCGTGAACAAACCTTGCGTAAGCACGGCCATCGATTTTGCTAATGTGCGGCACGTGTTTGAAGGCCAATACTTTACGCGGGAAGAGATGGGAACGTCTGGAAAATATGACAGATGAAGAGATTGATTTTTCCGACATTCCAGAGTTGACGGAAGAAGACTTTCGGCAGATGAAGCCAAGCCGCGAATTCTTCGCTGAACGCGGCATTGTCTACAATCCGGCAGGGCCACACTACGCCACCGTTCACCACGAGGACGGCACGGCCACGAGGCACGTGTTGTCCGACGGCGACGAGCAGTCCGACCAGCGCCGCGTCACGCTGGCCCCGGACGTTTCGCGCCACTTTGCCGATTCCGACGCCGTCAGTCGCGCGCTGCGGGCGCTGCTCCGTCTGCAGCGCGAGCTGGCGTAAATGTTAGCCCGTCGATAATCGTTTGCACCGACGGCGGCGCGGTTGGATGTCGGTCGGCGTAAGCGAAGGCGACTTCCAGACTGAACGGCTCCGTCTGTTCCTCAAACGGAAACCAGGTGTAGGTCAACACGACGCCGCGCCGTCCGTCTACCTCAACAGCGTGGCGATCGTGGGCCACCAGCTGGCTGGCTACCTCACGGCTGCAAGCCGCGACCATTCGCTCCATTGCTTGTACACCTCGCTGCTCTCTCACTCGATACCCCTGAATGATAACCGCAGATGCACGCTGATAGATGCTGATAGACGCGGACAACTGTTTCTTCTACCTGCGTTCATCCGCGGTTATCTGCGGTTGGTTCCCCTGGCTTGAATCAAGCTCCCGCATTCAACACAGCAGCAATCGCCCTTATCCCAATTTCCGCCTCTGCCTCGCTCAAAATCAGCGGCGGCAGCAGTCGCAGCACCGTCGATCCGGCGGGCAGCGCGATCACGCTGTGCTCGTCCATCAGCGCCTTGAGATAGCGCCCCACCTTCTGCCGCAAGTCAATCCCAATCATCAGCCCGCAACCGCGAACTTCGCGTACGAGCGTGCAGTCGGCCAGCTCCGTCTGTAACCGGCCGAGCAGCCACGCACCCAACGTCGCCGAGCGCTCGATCAGCTCTTCTTGCTGATACGCCTCGATCGCGGCCAGCCCGGCGGCGCAGGCCAGCGGGTTGCCGCCAAAGGTGCTGCCGTGTGCGCCGGGAAAGAGCGATTCGCGCACGGGCTGGCCATACGCAATTGCACCCATCGGAAAGCCGCCGCCAATGCCCTTGGCGAGGCAGACGATGTCCGGCTGCAAGTCGAAGTGCTGAAAGCCAAACCAGCGGCCCGTGCGGCCAAAGCCCGTTTGAATTTCGTCGAGCACCAGCAGCGCGCCCCGCTCGCGGCAAATTGCCTGTGCCCCCTCCAAAAAGTCACGCCCACCCAAGTTGACGCCGCCCTCTCCCTGTACGGTCTCCAGCACCACGGCGGCGGTCGACTCGTCCACGGCGGCAGCGAGCTTCGCCAAATTATTATACGGCACGTGCGACACACCGGGCAGCAGCGGCGCAAAGGGCTGGCGATACTTTTTCTCCCACGTCAGCGACAGAGCCCCGACCGTGCGCCCATGAAACGACTGCATCGCGGCGACGATGCCCGTGCGCCCCGTCGCCAGCCGCGCGAATTTGATTGCGCCGTCGATGGCCTCCGCGCCGCTGTTGGTTAAGAAGGCGTGTTCGAGCTGAGCCGGCAGCACGTCCACCAGCTTCTGCGCAAAGCGCGCGCGCACGTCGCTGTAGAAAAAGTTGGGGCAGGCGACGAGCGTCTGCGCCTGCTCGGCAATCGCCGCCGTCAGCGCCGGGTGGCTGTGGCCCAGCATCGCCACGCCCTGCCCGGCGCCGAGGTCCAGGTAGCGGTTGCCTTCGCTGTCGATCAGCCAGCAGCCGTCGCCGCGCGTGATCACGGTGTCGCCGCGGCGGGTGGTCGTGCCGCCGAGGATGGTTTCTTCGAGGGTGGCAAGGGAAGGGGGCAAGGTTGTGCTCCTGTGGTGCCGGTTGGACGGATATATTAAGTCGAGATACAATAACGGCAATAACCGTACAATTTATGCCGATAGGTATTTAGAATCAAGATTGAGGAGAAATTGATGGACAAAGTTCTACGCACGATTCCGGCTAGTTCTTTACGCAACAGCCAAGCGGAGATTCTGTTATCCCTGGATGAGTCACCTGTTGTGCTGACTCATCGTGGCCGGGCAGCAGGTGTGCTGCTGCATCCGGCTCGCTATAACGAAATCATCGAGCTGCTGGAGGATTATGAAGAAGGACTACTGGCGCAGCAGCGCTCGCGCGAGATGAAAGCGGACCGTAGTGTTGTGATGTCGCTGGACGAAGTAAAAGCGCAGCTTGTGGCGGACGGTTTGCTCGATGAATGATAAGGGCTGGCAAGTCGAGTTTCATCGATTGGCAGCGCGCAGCCTGCGTCGCTTACCCAAACAGATTATACAGCGCGTCTTTCCCATCATTGAAGCGCTACGGGTTGAGCCGCGGCCCGATGTTAGCAGTCAGCTTCAGGGTCACGAAAATTTACTTAAGATTCGCGTGGGCAACTACCGCATTATTTATGAGCTGTTTGATGAAGAACAGCTCATACAAATTTTACGGATCGGGCACCGCAAAGATGTTTACCGAGATTTTTGACGCATCTGCATTCGTGGTGGCTGGGCGCGCCCAGCCACCACAAATGCGACCTACCCAATCTGCGTCCCCTCCCCATTCAGCGCCTGCGACACCGGCGATTCCACCCGTCCATCCGCAAAGACCACGCGCCCCACGCCAGCGGCAATCGCCTCCCCCGCGCCCATGACCTTCTTCTTCATGCGACCCTGCGCCACCTGCATAAATTCCTCAATTTGATTACGCGAAATCTGCGGAATTAAACTCACCTCGTCCGGAAAGTCGCGCAGGAGGCCGGGGACGTTGCTGAGCATGATCAGCGTCTCGGCCTCGAAGGCGGCGGCAACTGCGGCGGCGGCGCGGTCACCGTCGACGTTGATCGCCTCGCCCGCATCGGACGCGCCGGGTGGGGTGAGCACGGGCAGGTAGCCGTTCTCCAGCAGCAAGCGCAGCAGCTCGACGTTGACGCGCTCGACCGTGCCCGTCCAGTCGTCGCGCAGCACCAGGCGGCGCCCATTCTGGCGCACGCGCAGCTTGTCCTTGCGCCGCCCCTCAAAGATGCGCCCGTCTAGCCCGCTCAGCCCCACGGCGTTGACGCCTGCCCGCTGCAATTTTTCCACCCACATCTTGTTGAGCTGGCCACAGTAGACCATCTCAAAAATTTCCAGCGTGCGCCGATCCGTGCGGCGGCTTTCGTAGCCGCTTTCGCTCGTGACAAATTGGGGCGGGTGGCCCAGCGCCGCGGCGACCTCGTTGGTCGTCTCCGCGCCGCCGTGGACGAGCAGCAGCGGCTGGCCGTTGTGCCAAAGCCGGGCCACGTCGGCGACGACGGCGTCGACATTAATGGCTTGGCCGCCGCCGACTTTGATAATGATCATGCTCATGTAAGTCGAAGCGCTGCTTCGACCCCTCTCTACTTGCAAAGGTTGATAGTCAATTCACCTGGAGGAAAGCTTACGACGGCGCGAAGCGGCGCTTCGCATTACGCCGGATGCAATCCCGCAAACTCCAGCCCCATCGTCTCGTCCCAGCCGTGCATCAAGTTCAGACACTGCACAGCCGACCCCGCCGCGCCTTTCATCAGATTATCGATGGCGCAAATGGCCACGACGCGACCCGTCGCCTCATCCAGCTCGAAGCCGACATCGGCGTAGTTGCTGCCCGCCAAAATCTTCGGTTCCGGATAGCGATAGACGCCGCGCTTCTCTTTGACTATCCGAACAAAGGGTTCATTGCGGTATGTTTGACGGTAAGCACGCCAGAGGTCGCGCTCGGTAACGCCCTCGCGGACAAAGGCGTGGGCCGTGGCGAGCACGCCGCGTACATTGTCGATCGCGGTAGCGCTGAGGTGGACATTTATTGCCTTTTCACTACGCGAATCTTTCACAAATCGCCCCAGCGCCTGCTCGACTTCCGCCGTGTGGCGGTGGCCCGTCGGCGCAAAGCTGCGCACGGCGCGGGCGCGCTCCGGATGGTGCGTCGACTCGCTCGCGCGGTTGCCTCCCTCGCTGCTGCCGACCTTGACTTCGCATATCACGCCGCGCTCTACATCAACTAAAACATCGTCGTCCAGCTTCGTGACAAAGAGCGGCAACAGTGCCAAGTTGGTCGCCGTGGCGTTGCAGCCGACGCCGCTGACGTAATCGGCTACGCGAATTTCGTCGCGGTACAGCTCCGGCAGGCCGTAGACAAAGCGATTTAGCCACGTTGGGTTGGGATGCGTTTGGCCGTACCAGCGCGCATAGGTGTCCGCATTGTGCAGGCGAAAATCGGCGCTGAGATCGACGAGGCGCGGGGCCAATTTTGCGAAGTCATCCATGCGCTTAGCGGTCTCGCCGTGGGGTAGGCAAAGGAAGAGCAGATCACACGGTTCGAGCTCATCGACGGACACAAACTTGAGCGTCGTGCGCCCGCGCAGGTTGGGATGAGTGAAATGGATATACGAACCGGCGCTGCGTTCGCTTGTAATTTGGGCAAGCTCGACCTGCGGGTGGGCGATCAGCAGCCGCGTCAGCTCGCCGCCCGTGTAGCCGCTGCCGCCGACAATGGAAACGCGAATCATGCGCTCACCGCTGCTTTCGCCAAATCACCCCGCGCCCGCCCGTTGCTCGACGCAGAATTGGGCCAGCCGTTGCGCGCTACGCCCAGCACAAAGTCCACCATGTACGCCGGAATGTCGACGCCCGTTGGCTCGATGCTGTTGCGAAATTCCATGGTGTAATTGACTTCGTTGACGAGCATCCCCCGTTCGGGATCCTCCAGCACGTCGACCGCGACGATGCCGCCGCCAACGGCCCGCGCCGCGCTTGCGCACAAATCGTTGAGCGCTGGCGTGACCGGGCAGTTGCTTGACTGACCGCCACGCGCGGTGTTTGTGATCCAGTGGGGCGAGTCGCGGTAGATGGCACAGATCGTCTCGTTGCCGACGACAAAGGCACGGATGTCGCGCAGGGGCTTCGCGATATACTCTTGGATGTAGAAGATGCTGTGCTGGTAGTTGCCAAGCACGGCCTTGTGCTCCAAGATCGACTCCGCCGCCTCGCGGTCGTTGATCTTGCTGAGCAGCCGCCCCCATGAGCCGACGCCTGGTTTGAGCACCACGGGGTAGCCGAGCCGCTCGATGGCGTCGAGCGCGCTGGCTTCGGTAAAAGCAATCAGCGTGCGCGGCGAGGGCACGCCCGCCGCGGCGAGGGCACTGGTGGTTTGCAGCTTGTTGCCGCAGGTGTCCGCCGTCTGCGCCGTGTTCACCGTTGGCACGCCGCGGTCGTTGAGGATGCGCAAGCTGTACAGCGCGCGCCCGTGGTTGAGGCAGCGCTCCAGGATCACGTCGTACCCGGCGTAGCGACCCGCGCTCTCGTTGCCGGCGGTCAGGTCGAAGATGAGCTGGCGGTCGTCGATCAGCTCGAAGTCGACGCCGCGCTGTTGGAAGGCGGCAAAGAGCAGCTTTTCCTCGGCGCGCACGCGGCTATAGAGGATGCCGACTTTGGGGGAATTCGGTAAGATGCGCATGGTTATTCGCCCCAGTCCTCTTCTTCTTCCGGCGCGGGTTCGACCGTCAGCGGCTCGATGTTGACCACTTCGAGGTCGGTGCCGCAGTCCGGGCACTGCACAATTTCGTGCTGCATCACGTCGTCGAGCGCGACGTTGCCAAAGCATTCGGGGCATTTGGCGCTGCCGGTGGCGGTTTGAACAGCCATGAGAAAGTCTCCTTGGGTTGGAAATTGATGGAAATAAAAAACCGGCCTCCATCTGGAGGCCGGTTGTTGAATTCAGAAATTCAAGCAAACACAAACGCCCAGACGTTAGTCCGGTTCCTGCTTGTTCTGCTTCTTGGAGGCGAAGGCTTGTGAGCCGGTCGGTGCGTTCATGGGTGACGCCGTGGTGCGGGTGAATTTCTGGGCACTATACTTGATGAAGCGGTGCTTGTCAAATGAGATGGGGGAGTAGGAGGTGTTCCGGGTTTAGAGCAGTTAAAGGAGCAGTTAAAGGAGCCGTTACGCGAGCGGCAGCACAAAGTGGTAGGCCGAAATCGTCATGCGCTTGCGGAAGTAGAAGCGGTGGGCGTCTTGCCGCTGCACGCCAGAATCGAGGCTAAGGGTGTCGCAGCCCTGCTCACGTGACCAGGCAACTAGCCAATCAAGCAGCGCATCGCCGTATCCCTGCGAGCGACTTTGCGCGTCCGTCACCAGATCGTCGACGTAGCAGGTTTTGCCCGAGTGGAGCATGTTCATCACGCGAAAGCCGGCCGCGGCTTTCGCTACGTTGCGCCCATTTTCCTCGATAGCCAGGTAAGCCAATTCGTAGCCTTCCGCCTGCTGCGCCTGGATGCGCTCTACAAATTCCGCCTCGCTTAAATGGGTGCGCAGCTGCACCATAACGGGAAAGCAGCGGGCAATTTCCTCTTCGTGCTTTGCTATCTGCATTTGCATCGGTTCCCTCCTTGCCGGTGTGAAAAAGTTTTCGGAGTTTGATCAACGAAGGGCACGAAGCGTACGAAGCGTACGAAAAAGAGGGGGTTGATCCTCTTCCTTCGCGCCCTTTGTTGATCGTCTTTCTTCCCCATCTATTTAGCTGGCTCGATGTATTCAACGCGCCAGCGATGCAGCGGCGGGCCATCGCCGTAGCGTAGCTGCTCGAAGCGCTGCTCGCGGAGACCGTGCTGCTGAAAGCGGTCCAGCTCTTCACGCGTAAGCGGCCAGGGCGGGCCGCTGCGACCGTCCGCGCCGTCGCTGCCCACGCAGATGACGAGCAGCGTGCCGCCGGGTGCGACGAGGTTGGCGACGCCCGCGATGGCCTTGCTGCGCAGCTCGATGGGCAGCGCCTGCACGGTGAGGCTTTCCAGCACAAACTCAAACTGGCTGCGCCACGCGTCCGGCAAGGCAAAGAGATCGGCCACTTGATAATCAACGCTCGATTGGGGGAAGCGCTCGCGACACCACGCCACGGCGGTGGGGGACACGTCAAAGGCCGTTACGTCGAAGCCGTGGGTGGCCAGCGCTTCGGCATCATCGCCCAGCCCGCAGCCGACGACAACGGCGGGGCGGCCCTGCCCGCGCGGCTGTTCGCGCCGCAGCCACGCAGCAAAGACCGGTCGCGGGGCCAGCTCGGCCCAGGGCACATCGCGCTCGCCGCGGTGCGCTTGGGCGTACAGGTCGTCGAACCAGGCGGTGGCTTCGGGCTGGGCCAGCGTTGACATCGGAGAATGGCTTGTTGTTTCTGAATTCACGGGTGAGTTTGGCCTTTCTTTTATATTAGCTGTATCTTTTGCTTGAGCGATGGCATATAGACTAATGGGTAGAAGATGCTATAATCATCGGTGCAACCACGTTTGCCTCGCCGCTTCCGTTTGTGCTGATTCATGGTGCTGATTAGCAGTGCTGATTGACAGCAGCTTACCCAACCAAAGGATATTCTACCGTGAGCCTCAAAGGCTTTTTAATTTTGCTCAAGGACGCACTCGTCCAATTCTTCCAGGATCGTTGCCCACGCCTAGCCGCGGCGCTGGCTTTTTACACGCTCTTTTCGCTGGTTCCCATTCTGGTCATTGTGATTGGCGTGGCCGGTCTCTTTTTAGGAACAGACCGGGTCAGAAGTGACATTCTAAACCAATTTTCCGGTTTAATTGGCAACGATAACGTCTCTTTAATCGAAGAAATTTTTGATGGGCTCGACGAGAATACCGAGAACTCTGCGGATGAGGCCACCGAGAACTCCGTAGACGGGGGTGACGATGTTTCACAGGTGGTGGAGGATCTCGTCAGCAGCAGCAACTTCCGCGGCGGCGGTGCGAGAATTGCTGCCTTGATTGGCCTTGCCTTTGCACTCTTTGCGGCGACCGCCGTTTTCCATCAGATGCAGGATTCGCTCAACCACGTTTGGGGGATACGGCCCAAGCCGGATGACAATACCGTGCTGCGCTTTATCCTAATTCGCATTCTCTCGTTCGGCATGATTTTGGTCGTTAGTTTTTTGCTATTGGTGGCGCTGGTTCTCAACTTGGTACTGGATGCGCTTAGTAGAAGGACGAATGATCTACTTAGCCTGCTGCTCGACGAGCTGATGCCAAACTTGCCGGGTGGGCTTGGCGCAGCCATGGCTTTCCTGGTCAACGCAGCAAGCATTTTGCTATCGCTGGCGATTATCACCGTTCTCTTTGCGCTGATTTTCAAATATCTGCCGGATGCCAGGATCAAATGGCGCGACGTGTGGGTGGGCTCCTTTGTCACGGCGGTGCTCTTCACGATTGGCGAAGAGCTGATTGGCACATTTTTGGGCAACAGCAGCTTTGGCCAAATCTACGCCGGCGCTGCCGCCTTGGCGATTATTTTGCTGTGGGTCTATTTTTCCGCACAGATTTTGTACTACGGGGCCGAGGTTACCTGGGTGTACGCCAACCGCTACGGCTCGCACATTCGCCCGGCTCGTTATGCGATGGCCGTTCCTAAAACAATGGACATGCTTTCGGCAGATGCGGCAACGGACGAGCAGGGCATTTAATAGACAGAGGGAACGGACCTGTGGGTTATCTTCAAAATCAGGCTGGGCGGCGCGTTTTCTACTATACATGCATTGTCGTTGCCACGCTCTTTGGCGCGTATCTGCTCTATCGGCTCACCACGATTGTGGTGGTGCTCTTTGCAGCCATTCTGTTTGCCTCCACCGTGCGGCCTCTGGTCGAGCAGCTCGTGCGGTTGCGTCTGCCGCGAGTGGTGGCCATTCTGCTTGTCTACGCTGCCGTGTTGGGCAGCCTGTTTGGCCTGCTCTCGCTGGCCATTCCGCCGCTGATCGAGCTAACGACTGAATATGCGGGCTATTTGAGCAACGGTCGCGTTGTGAGCGGTATCAACAGCTTTTTGCAGGATGCCGAGGAGACGCTGATAGATTTCGGGCTAACGGAAACCCCCACTAACGTCGAGGTTCCGCAGGCGATTGGCGAAAACATCGAAGCCAGCCTCGAAGAAGTGGCGGATGGGGGCGGCTCCATGGTGGAGCAGGCGCTGCCCGTGGCGCAGGATACGCTTTTTGTGGTAAGCCAAGTGCTGCTGGCGCTGGTTATGTCCTTTTATTGGCTGACGTCGCGCGAGCGCATTCTGGGGCTGCTGCTGGCAATTACGCCCGCCACGCGGCGACACATGGTGGGCAACATCTGGAACGACGTCGAATTTACGCTCGGCTCCTACGTGCGCGCGCAGACGCTGCTCTCGCTGGTGATCGGCGTCGTGGCCTACATCGGGCTTGTAATTTTCGATGTCGGCTATCCGCTGGCGCTGGCGACCGTGTCGGCGCTCTTTGAATTTATCCCCGTGGTAGGGCCAATTCTGGGCGCGCTGCCCGCTCTCCTGGTCGCCTTCTCGCAAGACCCAGCCACCGGGCTCTTTATTGCGGGCTGGTATTTGGTGATGCAGCAGGTGGAGGGCAACATCCTCGTGCCCAAGCTGATGGAGCGCAGCGTGGGCATCAACCCGCTGCTGGTGCTGGTGGCACTGGTGGCGGGCTCCACGCTGGGCGGCGTCTTGGGTGCTTTGCTGGCTATACCCGTCTTTGGCGCTTTACAGGTTGTAATGCGCCACGTCTGGCTCGATCCGGCGGTGCAGACCGAGCCGGAAAAGATCGACGGTGGCGTGGTGCTTGATGGCGAGCTGCCCAGCGAAGAGGCTGATCTGCAAATCGCCCAGCCGTAATTGTTTGGCCCTCACCCCCAACCTCTCTTCCACCGCGGGAGAGGGAAGCACTTTCTTGGTTGAAGTAAAAAAGGCTGGAATGGAAGCCCAGCCAGCTGCGTCCAGTCAGCGGAAATCCCCTAGGAACGGCAATTAAACAAGTTGAGCAAAGGGGTAGAGGTAAGCAGCGGAGCCAGCGTTCAAGAAACGACGCAGCCTCCACCCCCTCCCAGCCTCCACCCCCTCCCAGCCTCCACCATGCTGGGGGAGGAGCCGATGCTTTGCTGTCCAATCGCGGCTCCCTCCCCAAATTGGGGAGGGCTGGGGTGGGGTAAAACGTCAAGTTAATCAATTGCCATTTCTTACAGCGCCAGCGCCATCTGCGCAATCGGCTGTACGCCACGCACCCGGTTCGACTCATCGCGCTCGATGCGCAACACGGCCACCTGCTCCACCCACCCCTCGAGCGGCTGCGTTATCAGCTCCAGGCAAAGCTGCACGGCCCGTCCCACCGCTTCCCGCGGCAGTTCGATGGCGAGCGTGCAGTGGGGCAACCACTGGCCCGGATGGTAGTAAGCGTTGGTGAGATCGCGCAGGTCGCGGAAGGTGTGGTGGTAGGCCGTGTGCATCGTCAGCAGCGCGGCGGTAACGGGCGGCGCGAGAAAGAGCACGCCCTCCTCCGTGGGAAAAGTTGCAATCGACGACAGGCTCACCTCGATCAGCGGCTGCGAAACGGCAAAGACCTGTAGCCGCGGCAGCAAGTCAGCCATCTCCAGCTGCGCCGAATGCACGGCCAGCGACAGGTGAGGTCGGCTTTCGTCGCCCAGTGCGGCCAGGCTCGGCAGCCCCGCTTCGTCCAGCGCCCGCCACACGCGGCGCACCGCCTCCTCCATCTCCTCATTAAAATACAGCTCTACTGCGTAAGACATGCTCTACCTCGTGCGGAATTAGACGGCTCGAATTGTGCTCAGTCGAGTTTTCTTACAAAGTTTTCACCAGCCGACCCCACTTTTCCCCACAAATTTAATAGTTATCCCCAATTTTGCCTAGGGGTTGGGGTCGAGGCAGCGGCAACCACTAGGGACAGCGAAAGCACCTGTCTCGCTTGGCCCACTCGTCACGTCGACTTGATACGCCTCTGCAGCAAGTTAACGGTTGTTCAAAGGGGCGGGGTGTGGGATTGGTTCAGTTTTTAACACAGAACCAATCCCACACCCCACTATTCCTCAAAAAGCCCTGTTTTTTGGATTGCGCGCGGCTGGTGGCTGTGGTACATTGGCGGGACGCACTTCGATTTTTCCCAGGAGTCTTCTATGAATCGTTTGTTCGGGCGCGCGCCGCTGCTTGCCCTGCTTCTCCTCTCGCTGTGGATGTTGATGGCTGCTGGCTGTAGCATGCTGCCGTTCTCCGTGGAGCTGGTGGACGCCAACGACCGTTTGCCCGCAGCCCGGCTTGATCTGGGCATCGAGGGCGAAATCAACAGGCTCGTGATCATTGCCGAGGATGGCAATCTGTATACGATGGATCCCAACGGCGGCAACCGCACGCGCCTCACCACCGATGAGGCCGGCTTTGATTATCTCCAGCCCACGTGGTCGCCGGACGGTAGCCGGCTGGCGTGGGCAGAGACGGGGCGGGCCGACGGCGGCGCGCGCAATTTCTTTGTAACAAGCAGCGCTGCGGGCGAGGAGCAAACGCGGCTCGAAGTGCCCTTTGCGCCCTTTTACATGTACTGGGAGCCAAGCGGCGATCGCATTGCCTACCTCAGCAACTGGTTGAGCAACAATCGCCCCTCCATGGCGCTGCGGCTGGTGAAGCTGGGCGAGGGCGAAAACTCGGCGCAAACGCTGGCCGAGGGCAGCCCCTTCTACTTCTCGTGGTCGCCGAATGGGGATTCCATGTTGGCACATATCGAGAACGAGCGGCTCGTGCTCCAGTCGACAAGCGGTGAGCAGCAGCCGCTGCTGGATGCCTCGGTGGGCTTTCCCACGCCGCAGTGGACGGCCAACGGCGAGTCCTTCTACTTCGCCGTGGAGTCGGAGGATACGCGCCTGCTCGTTTCCAGCAGCTTGGATGGCTCCAGCGTGGAAAACATCACGCGCTTTGACGGGCGCGTCACCTTCTTGCTCAACAGCACCGATACCCGGCTCGCCTACGTCGTCACCGAGCCGACCGTGAATGCGCCAACCTTTGGCCCGCTCTACGTAGTCGATCTGGCCCTGCGAGGTACGCAGCAGATCAGCGAAGAGCCCGCACTTGCCTTTTTCTGGAGCCCCGATGGTGAAAAGCTGGCCTTT
Source organism: Caldilineaceae bacterium (assembly GCA_965213535.1). Taxonomy (GTDB): domain Bacteria; phylum Chloroflexota; class Anaerolineae; order Caldilineales; family Caldilineaceae; genus JBCCFC01. Next base: position 349,397 of record OZ243888.1, on the reverse strand, counting down.
CTCACGGCGGAGCGCGGCACGCAGGGGCTGGCCTTTCGCTGGAACGTGTGGGACGGCACGCAAACGATGCACTATCCGCTCGGCCGCCCCAGCAACACCTTTTACAACCAATACCTCACCTTTTTTGATCAGTATGCCCAAAGCATGACGATCTGGTCGCCGGACAGCCGCGCCTTTGTTTTCGCGGGCGAAATCGACGATATCGGCGGCATCTGGGTGCAAACGCTGGACCGCGACGAGCCCGTGCTCGTGGCGGGCGGGCGCTTCGCCGCGTGGTCGCCGCGCTAAAAGTTTGACGATTTAGGTTGCGTGAATGAGCTCGATTTGGCGATCGGAGGTTGGCGATTGCAGATTAGGCTGCGTTGACATTTTGCTGATGGCCCGAATCGGGGTGGTGCGCAGCGCCCCCATCCCCACCCCTTCCCCCCCACGCGTGGGGGGAAGGGGTGGGGGAAGGGAGCCTCTTCCTCCCCTCTCCCATCCTGGGAGAGGGGCCGGGGGTGAGGGCCAATTCCCAAATCTCAACGGGACTTAAGCTGCGTGCGCTGTCGCCCAATTTCCAATCAATCGTCTGCTTCTCGCCCAACCAGCTCGTTTGTCTAAAATTTTGCCTCAAAATGACGAGCCCGGCAGCGCATCCATTTCGTCCGTTTCATCATCGCTGTTGACGGGATTGTCCGGATCGGGCTCGAAGGCGTAGGTGGTGGCGGGCGGGGGGGCGGGCGAGTAGGAGGCCATGTTCTTGAGCGCGCCTCCGTTCTGGGACCAATCGGCCACGACGGAGCTCACGGCGGCGAGTTGGTTGAGCGTTACAAGGGGTCGCTCGCGCGAGCGCCCAGCGGGCGCAATTAGCCCGTTGATTTCGGCATCGACTTCGTGCACGCTGCTTGGCTCCGGCAGATCGTCCAGCCTGATTTGGCCGGCCAGCCGCTGCAGTCGATTGTAGAGCCGCGTTAAAATGTGGCCCATCTGCTCGCTGGCAATGGGCTTGTGCACGGGCGCATCGCTCTGCGCGCGCAGCTTGCGCAGCGCCGCAAAATCCCACTCCGCCGCCAGCACGCCCTCGACGCGGTAGCTGCCCATCTCCACCAGCACGCCGTTGTAGCGCGGCGTCAACTCCTGCGGGGCAAAGATGGCCGAACGTCCCATAAAGGTCTCGCCGCCGTAGACGCTGAGCTTGTTCTCCCCCACCAGAAAGCTAACTGCACCGTAAAGTTGATTATCCTGCATCCGCGCCAGCATCCCCGTGCGCAGCTTGTTGTAGGCGGCCACGTGCGTGGCGGCGCTCTGCGCGATCAGCATTTCCGCGCCCTGAAAGGCCAGCGCCCGCCCCACTTCGGGGTACATCACATCTTCGCCGATAATTACGCCAAGCTGGCCCACTTCGGTGGCGATTACCGTGTATGATTCGCCCGGCTTTACCAGATCATCCCGGCGCGAGAGCATCACTTTGGCCTGCGTGCCCAGCAGGTTGCCGCGCGGCCCAAAGACGGCGGAGAGGTTGCGCACCACGCGGTCGTGCGGGTCCGGCAGGTAGGCGCTGGGGGCCACGATGGTTACGCCAAAATCGCGGGCGAGGCCGCTGAAGAGTTCGGCATAGCGCGTCCACATTTGGTCGCCCGCCACGTCAAGCTGGGCGCCGAGCGCGTTGTGCAGGTCCGCGCCCGTCATCCCCAGCACGCCGTGGGCCAGCGAGCCAACGCTGCGCTGCCAGCGCGAGGCCGAGCGCCGTCGCCCCGTATCCACCAGCTTGAGCAGCGAAGCGCTAAAATCCTGAAGCAGCGGCAGCGTCGCCATCGTCCCCGCCAGTTCGGGGAAGACGATCAGCCCCGCGCGCTTGTTGGCGGCGGCGTTTAAAAAGCGACGCGTTTCCTCGCCGTAGGCCTCCGCTGTGGGGAAGAGCCTCATCTGCTGCTGCATACAAGCAATAACCAGCCGTTCCACGCGTTTCCTCGGTTTCCATCACGCCCCACGCCCCTGTTGCGCGCGGGGATGCAAGCAAGAAAACAGCAGTGTACCACAGGCAAACCCCGAACCAAAACAGATTTTACCCACCGCCAAACTTGACTTTCACCCCCCCCTCCGTTATACTTTCGTTTGTTGATTGTGCCCCCATCGTCTAGTGGCCTAGGACTCAGGCCTTTCAAGCCTGCAACAGGGGTTCGAACCCCCTTGGGGGCGCACCAATATCTGCAAAAGTGGCTCCACACTGTGGGGCCACTTTTACATTGGCGGCGTAATTTTGCCCTTGCGGTGTAAAGCTCAACGCATTCGGCTCTCGGTAAGCCCGATCCGCTCCCGATACGATTTATCCCCAATTCCTCTACTATGTCCAACCGCTCCCGCGTTTACCGCACACACGCCGTGGTGCTGCGCCGCCGCGACTACAGCGACGCCGACCGCATCCTCACCATCTTCACCCCGCGCCACGGCAAGCTTGAACTGATCGCCAAAGGGGCGCGCAAGACCAAGAGCCGCAAGGCGGGCCACCTTGAAACCTTTGCCCACAGCTCGCTGCTGGTTGCGAAGGGGCGCACCTGGGACATTATTACGGAAGCCGAAACGGTGGAGAGCTTTCGCCACCTGCGCGATGATCTCGAGGGCATCTCCTACGCCAGCTACTTTGGCGAGCTGGTGGCTCAGTTCACCGAGGCGGACGATGAAAATCTGCCGCTGTGGGAGCTGCTTTTGAGCGTGCTGCGCGAGCTGGACGCGCGCACGCAGCACGCCCCGGAAGCGCCAGCCAAAGCGCCGACAGGCAGCTCGCCCGACCCCGCAACGCCAGACGCCGCTATTCACAATGACATTATTCACAATGCCGCTCTCCAGAACGCTGTCGCAGAAGCCAAGCTGCGGCTGCTGGCGCGCTGGTTTGAGCTACACCTGCTGAACTTGACTGGCTTTCAGCCGCAGCTCTTTTCCTGCATTGGCTGCGGCCAGCCGCTGGAGCCGGTGGTCAACTTTTTCAGCATCGAGGAAGGTGGCGTCTTCTGCCCCATCTGCGCCGAGGCACAGCACGAAGTCGGCACGCGGGCGGAGGCTATCGAGCCGGACGTGCTCAAGGTGCTGCGCTTCCTGCAAAGCCGCGAGCTGTCCGACATGCGCCGTCTAACCGTGCGCCCCGAAATCCTGCGCCGCATCGAGACGCTGCTCTACCGCTACCTGCTGGTCGTCCTCGAACGTCAGCTCAAATCGATCCACTTCCTGCGCCGCCTCCAGAACGAACAAGCCCCCGCCTGATCCACTCGGGAATTTTTCCTCGTAAAGTTAAAACACAGCGTCGGTAGTTAGCAGTTAGCGATTCGTGATTGGAGATTACAATTGGGCTGGTTGTACGGCGCTTCCAATCTCTGATCTCCATCCCCAATCTCCATCCCCAATCTCCCATAAAGTGGACTCAACGACAGCAGCAATTCCAAATTTAGCGTATGTCGCCAAGAAAATTTGCCGCGAACTGCACCAATTACACGAATGGTCGATGGGTCGGTCTCCAAAATTTGTGCAATTTGTGGCCGGTCTTCTTCCGGTAATGCTCGAATTTGAAACTGCTGCAACGTCATCGAGTTAGAACAGACGTGCGTTTGGGTATTGACAACGGACAAATGTTCGGATATACTTGGGAAAAGTTGGGAAACAAACGTTCTATTTGGGATAAAGCCTGGCTTTTTTTGAATAGCTCAAGCGTTTGTCCCGTTCGCTATCCAATCGTCCGCTTTTACCGATTCTACCGATTCTACCGAGGTTACGATGAAAAAGCCGCTTTCCACCCGTCAGCAACACATGCTCGCTCACATTATTAGCACGCAAATTCAGCGTGGCTATCCGCCCTCGATTCGCGAAATCGGCGAGGCCGCCCAGATTCCCAGCACTTCGGTCGTCAGCTACAACCTCAAGCAGCTCGACGCGCGCGACTTGATTGCGCGCGAGCAGAACGTGAGCCGTGGCCTCACCATCGATTGGCAATCGATTGGCAAGCAGGGGTTGCTGGATGAGTTGGATTTGGATGAGGAAACGGCCAATATCGCGCGGTCCTATGCAGTGGGAAATGGGGCGGAATCAACACGGCACAGCCGAAGCGGTGCTGACATGCTGCGCGTGCCCATGCTCGGCCTCATCGCCGCCGGTGTTCCAATCGAGATACCGGAAGGCGCGATCATCGCCACCGAGGCGGACGACTGGTTGGAGCTGACGCAGAGCATGACAGAGGGCGGCAACTATGCCAACAGCAGCCAGCTTTTTGCGCTGCGCGTCCAGGGTGATTCGATGATCGATTCAAGCGTGATGGATGGGGATATCGTGGTGCTGCGCCAGCAGGAGCGGGCGGAAAACGGCGAGATGGTCGCCGCGTGGCTCGAGGAAGAAGAGACGACGACGCTCAAGCACTACCACGCGGATGGCAACCGCGTGCGCCTCATGCCAGCCAACCCTTCGTACCAGCCAATTATTTGTGAAGCCAACAACGTGCGCGTTCAGGGCAAGGTTATCAGCATCATCCGCCACATGGGGTAGCTGGTCACACGCGTCAAGTCTTCTATTTCTGCCAAATCGATGCCACCTCCGGCTCCCCGCCCCGCAGCACGGCCAGCACGTTGCGCGCCGTGCGCACGCAGATTTCGCGGTAGGTCGAGTCCGTCAACGCCGCCACGTGCGGCGTGAGCAGCACGTTGTCGCGGCCCAGCAGCGGGTCGTCTGCAGCGGGCGGCTCCGGATCGAGCACGTCGGCGGCAAAGCCCCCAATTTTGTTGCCGATCAAGGCCTGTCGCAGCGCCGCCTGGTCGATCAGCCCGCCGCGCGCCGTGTTGATCAGCAGCGCGTGCGGCCGCATCAGCGCCAGTTCCCGCGCCCCAATTAAGCCGCGCGTCTCGTCCGTTAATGCCGTGTGCAGGCTGATTACGTCGGCTCGCTGCAGCAGTTCATCGAGCGGTAGCGCTGTAAAGCAATCGCTCGTGCTGCGGCGGCTCGACGTGATTACGCTCATCCCCAGCGCCTCGCCCAACTCCGCCGTCCGTCGTCCAATATCACCCAGGCCGACAATTCCCAACGTTTTTCCCGCCAGTTCCATCCCGCTGTAGCTATTGCGCACTGCCCAGTCGCCTACGTCGACCGCGTTGGCAAGCATCTGCACCCGCCGCGCCAGCGCCAGCATCAACAGCAGCGCGTGTTCCGCCACGGCGACGGTCGTGCTGCCCGGCGCGTAGATCACGGGCACGCCGTGCTCGGCGGCGGCAACCGTATCGAGGTTGTCCAGCCCCACGCCACAGCGCGCCACAACGCGCAGGTTGGCGCAACGCTCGATCAGCGCCCGGTCGATGCGACCCTTGCCGCGCGTGAGGATCGCGTTGACGGTACCGGCGTCGACGGTCGAGCCGATGGCGTCGGCGTCGGCGTGCTGCGTTGGAGCGTAGTCAGCCAGCAGCGCTTCGGCGTCGGGATGCAGCGTTTCAAGCAGGATGATCATGAGCGGATGATAAGGTTACGGCGTATTTGCAATTGCGGTTGACGAGTCCGTGGCGGTACGTTTGCCACCTGCCACTTTACGTTTTGTTACCTGCTCACTCATGATAGAGCGTCGCCGATTCGCTGCGCGTCCCCCGCGCCTCGTTGCGGCCCGACACATAGACGCTGCCGTCCGGCTCGACCAAGTCATCCTCAAAGAGCGCTGGGTCGATGGGCGTGCCGGGCACGCACGAAATCTCGACCAGGTTGTTGGACGGGTCGCGCACAAACATCTGCATGGCCCCATCCGGCAGCCGACGCACGCGGCCCCAGGGCGCGGTGTCGATGGCGTTTAATTCCTTCATGCGCTGGAAGGTCGCCATAAAATCGTCCACGCGCACGCAGAGGTGGCCGCGAAACGAGGGCTTGTCCGGGAACTCGGTGATGTGCAGCTGCTGCGTCTCGTTGATGCGGTAGAACTGCGCCGGGTAGTCGAAGTTATAGGCGGGCAGCTTTTCGAGGCCGAACTCGTTTTCGTAAAAGGCGCAGGTCTCGTCGAGATTGTCGGCGATCAGGGTGACGTGGTTGATGGAGAGAATTTGGGGCATGGGGTGGCTCCTGGTCGTGAGGCATGGTGCGAGAACTGGTAGATTATCTTTACGGGACAAGACCATCAACCGGTACACGCACCACGCATTACGTATTTACATCTCGAAAACTCAAAGTTTCGCTTTACATTTTATATGCGTTGTAATATACTATCTTCAATGACTGGGCGGCTACGGGCCACAACTCGCCTTGAGCGACGTGCGCGTAGCGTTGACTGCGAAAGCAGCCCCAGTCCTTTTTATTTCCTCAAAGTTCTTTCAACTTCCCCCATATCCAAGACTCGGCTCGGCTGCCGTTTTCTTTGGAAAACCTCTCTTGCATGAACATCCACTTTGGAACCTTTGACGTTTTCGAAACGCACGAACCTAGCCTTAACATTTGGTCGCTCCTCACGAATGAAATTGAGCAAGTACATTTTAATCTTGCTCTGAGCCATTGTACCGCTGCAATCGAGATCGATAACAATTTGCTCGATGGGTCTAATTTTTTCTTGAAGAGCGCAGTAAATCAGCAGTGCTAACATTCGGTATTTCAAATCGCTGCTGTGATAACGTTCGCCAAGCAATTGACGTGCATACCGTTTTACCTTTGTTGGCACGAGTAGAGTCCAATGGTCTCCATTTGAAACTCCAACTGCACTATCTCGATTCCATTGTTCTATTTTTGCGCTTACGTCTACGTATATTATCAAGGCAATAACCTACTTGAAGACAAAAATGATATTTATTTATCCCAACTGCTGATATTCTCTCACAAACGCCTCCACTGGCGTCACCCCCAAGCCTGCCCGCTCCGGCGCGACCATCTCGCCGCCCTCGGCGCGAATCTCCTCTTGCACCAGGTCGTGCAGCATCGGGTTGCCGCCGAGCGAGAACTCGATCACCGTGGCGGCGGGGCTGGCAAAGGCCAGGCTGACCCCCGCCATAAACGAAAAGGCCGACCCCCAGCAGTGCGGCGCCAGCTCGACCTGGTGGGCCGCAGCCAAAGCGGCAATCCGCTGCCCTTCGGTAATGCCGCCGCAGATCGCCAGGTCGGGCTGGAGCACATCGGCGGCGCGATGGTGGAGCAGGTCGCGGAAGTCGAAGCGGGTGAATTCGCTTTCGCCCGCGGCAATCGGAATGCTTGTTCCCGCGCGCACCTCCGCGGTGCCCGCGTAGTTGTCGCTGTTGCACGGCTCCTCGAACCAGCGCAGGTTGCAATCCTCCAGCGCGCGGCAAAATTGTTTGGCTTCGGGCACGCTGTACGTGCCGTGCGCGTCGACCATGAGGCCGACCTCCGGCCCCAGCGCTTCGCGGGCGGCTCGCACGCGGGCCACGCTCGTCGCCACGTCGCCGTCCATCACGCCGACGCGCATTTTGATGGCGTGGAAGCCGTGGGCCGCGTAGCCGGAAAGCTGCTCGCCAATGCCGTCGACATCGGCCCAGCCGCCGCTGGCGTAGGCGGGCATCCGGTCGCGCAGCGGGCCGCCGAGCAGCTGCACCACGGGCACGCCGAGCGACTTGCCGAGCAGATCCCACAGCGCCATGTCCACGCCGCTGATTGCCGCCACGGTCAGGCCGCGTCGACCGAGCACGGGGAAGCTCCGCCCGCGGGTCAGCGCGTAGTGGTCGCGTGGGCCGTTGTACATCGTCTCCCACAGCCGACCCACGTGGCGCGCGTCCTGCCCGATCAGCAGTGGCCGCAGCTCGTGCCGCACGCAGGCCACTAGCGACGCGCAGACGCCGGAGCTGCCCACCGACGCCTTGGCCTCGCCGTAGCCGGTCAGCCCCTCCTCGGTGGTGATGGTTACAAGCGTCATGTCAAAGCTCGTCATGCGGCCAAAGTCGGAGACGTGCTGTTTTTCAACGGGGATGGGGCAGGAGAGCCACCGGGCGGAGACATCGCGGATAATCATATTAACGGTAGGATGAAAATTTAGGAGAGCGCAACGCAATTTAACGCAAAGGGAAATTGGAGAAACCTTCTGGTTGGGCGGCGGCTTTGTCGACTCGTCAACAAGGTCGCCCCCAACCAATTCAACTTACGAGACAACCCCTTTGCGTCTTTGCGTTGAATTCTTTCCCTTCGAGAAATCTTTATCAGATGAGCGGCTTCAGCGTTTTCGCCGTTTCCTCGACGAGCCAGCTGTAGAACTCATCGCTCAGCACGCCGCTGCCGTGGTCTTCGATAAATTTGAGCTGCTCTTCGGTGAGCTCCGCTTCGGCTCCAGCTCCCGCGTTTTTGTACGGGTTGGCGGGCGTGCGATCCAGCGGCGCGACAAACTCCACCGTCAGCGCCCCGTCGTAGCCAACCTCTTTGAGCGTCTGGACGATTTTTGCCCAGTCGAGCGCGCCCATGCCGCAGGCCATGCGGTTGTTATCCGCTACGTGGAAATCGACCAGCCGCCCGGCGTTGGCCGTCTGGCGGATGGACTCGAACATGTCGGCTTCCTCGATATTGAGGTGGAAGGCGTCGAGGCAGACGCCGCAGTTCGGGCCAACTGCTTCGGCCAACATCACGCCTTGGTCGGCGCGGTTGAGGAAATTCGTCTCAAAGCGATTCAGCGGCTCCAGCGCGATCAACACGCCCGCACTTTCCGCGTGTGGATAGATCTCGCGCAGCCCTTCAACGGCCCACTGCCACTCCTGCTCCGGCGTATCCATCGCCGCGACTTTGCCCACGGTCGAGGGCACGACGGTAATTTCGTGGCCATCCAGCTCCTGCACCATCGTGATGCAATCCTTGACGTACTGCACGCTGCTGGCGCGCACCGCCTCGTCGGCGTCGATGAGATCGCGCCCCTCGAACATCAGCGTCACCGAGCCCCAACAGCGCAGGCCGTGCTCGTCCAGCAGCCGCTTGACCTCCTTGGTATCGTACTTCTCCGGCTCGCCGCTGATTTCGATGCTCTCGTAGCCGTACCGGGCGAGGCGGCGAATCGTCGTCTCGATGGGCTCGGCGCGCATCCAGTTGTGCATGGACAAGTGCATGGGGAGTCTCCTTTGGTGTGGTTGAAGGTTTGAAAAATTGATTCGGTGAATACAAGGATTGAGTGGTTGCGGAGTGAGCATCCTCAGATGCGAACGGGCCAGCGAGGAGCGCGCATCAGCGGGTACTCGCTTTTTGGCAAAGCGCATCACCAACCGCCGCCAACTCATCAATCGTTCGATACATGACCACCTGCGACGAAATTCCCCGCAGCGTTGTTGACACATCCGCGCCCGCCTCAGCAACCGTCACAACGGGCACGCCGCGCGCGTAGGCGTAGCCCGCCTCAATGCCCAGGCCGACGCCCTTCTCGGTCAAGTCGATCAGCAGCGCATCGGCCCGGTCGACGGCGTTGAATGCGCGGCGCATCAGGTCGCCCGGCGCAAGCTCAACCGCCCCCCACTGCTCGACATCGCGCGCGACGCAGATGGTTTCGATGCCCTGCCGCGCCAGTACGTGCGAGATTGCCTCGATTTTGGGTCGGTTGCGCTGATCGGCGTGATATTTGATGGCGAGGTAGACAAGCATCGGTTGATTGTAAGTCGCTGGGAATGCACCGTTCTCGCGTTGGCCCGTTTGCACGTGGGCGTGCTCACTCCGCGAGGCGGCTCTTCATCCTCATCCGCGTGCGTAGCCCGTGTGCATCCGTGTCCCATTCCCATTTCCGGTGCAACCATTTAGCGCAGGCTCGCCCACGGCTCCTCGTCGCCGACTTCCTCGACGCCGTAGCCGCTCTCGTCTACGCAAGGGCTCAGGATAGCAATCAGCCTCGCGCCTTCTGCCGACTTATTAAACGTGGCGTGGACGATGCCGCTCTCGATAAAGAGCGAATCGCCCGCGCGCAGCGTGCGCGACTCCTGCTCCAGCCACTGCTCGATCTCGCCGCTCATTACGTAGATAACCTCTTCCTGGTTGGGATGGCGGTGAAAGTTGTGGCCACCGCCCGCCGCAAACTCCACCTCCAGCACGGTCAACTGCGTAGCGCCCGTGTTTGGCGGGTGGCAGAGCCAGCCCAGCGTGCCCCAATCGAGCTTGTCGTGCTTAACATCCGATGCTGACACAAATTTACCGTTCACAATTTGCTCCTCGGTGTGGTGTGGTGCGTGGTGCGTGGTGCGTGAACTATTACCTGCTATGAGTGGTTATTTGACAGCGAACCAGCAACTTCTGTCGGTTTACGCACCACGCATTACACACCACAAAAGTTGTGTGACATTTTTAACCAACCTTCAACCCCTTAAACTTCCGCGCCTGTCCCTCAATCGCGGGCTCCGTTGGTAGACGCTCGATGCTCGATGCGCCAAAGAAGCCGCTGATGCCCTCGGTGTGGTCGAGGATGTACTGGGCATCCTCCGGCTCGGCAATCGGCCCGCCGTGGCAGAGCACAATAATCTCCGGGTTGATCTCGACCGCCGCATCGCGCATGGCCTGCACGCGCTGCGCCGCCTCCGCCAGCGTCAGCGCCGTCTCCGCGCCGATGGAGCCTTTGGTCGTCAGCCCCATGTGCGGCACGAGCACATCCGCGCCCGCCTCGGCCATCTGGCGCGCTTCGTCCGGCGTGAAGACGTAGGGACAGGTTAGGAGATCCAACTCGTGCGCTTGCCGAATCATCTCGACTTCGAGGCCGTAGCCCATGCCCGTCTCCTCCAAATTTTCGCGCATCGTGCCGTCGATCAGGCCGACGGTGGGAAAATTCTGCACGCCGTCAAAGCCCATCTCCTGGAGCTGACGCAGGAAGACCGGCATCAGCCGAAAGGGATCCGTGCCGCAGACGCCCGCCAGCACCGGCGTGTTTTGTACGACGGGCAGCACCTCGCTCGCCATCTCGACGACGATGGCGTTGGCGTCGCCGTAGGGCATCATCCCGGCCAGGCTGCCGCGCCCCGCCATGCGGTAGCGCCCGGAGTTGTAGATGATAATCAGGTCGACGCCGCCGCGCTCGGCAAATTTGGCGGAAATGCCTGTTCCGGCCCCTGCGCCGATGATGGGGGAATGATTCTTTATGTTTTGTTGCAGCCGCTGCAAGGCGTTGCTTCGTGGGATGAGGGGCATGTGGCCTCCGAAGAGAGAAAGATTGAGGACTAAAGATTGGGTACCCAATCTTTAGTCCTCAATCTTTCATTGTTTTGTTTGCACAAACTCCAACAGTTTCTCCACCACCGCCTCGGCAAACGCGTCGTCGTTGATGTTGGCATCAATCTCAAAGACCGGGATGTCGTCGCGGGCGTGCTGTTTGATGGCGTCGAAGAGGGCCTGGTCGGCATCGGGATCCCAGAATTCACCGTCGGGCGAGTCGAGGATGGAAACGCCCTTTAGCGGCAGGAAAAAGGCAACGGGGGCCGTCGACGCATTCGCCTTCTCGGCCAAAATGCGCCCCAGCTCGGCGTTCTCCTCCGGCGTCGTGCGCATGAGGGTGACGCTGGGGTTCCAGACGTAGAACTGGCGGTCGTCGTATTTGGCGGGCACGGTTTCGCGCCCGCCAAAGTTGACCATGTCCAAGCAGCCCGGCGCGATCACCTGTGGCGTGCCAGACTTGGCCGCGGCATCCAACCGCGTGCTGCCCGCCGAGAAGACGCCGCCCGCCAGCTCGTCCGCCCACTCGGTCGTCGTCAAATCGAGCACGCCGGTGATGAAGTCCTCGTCGATCAGGCTTTCCATCACCTTGCCGCCCGTGCCCGTGGCGTGGAAGACGAGCACCTCGTAGCCCTGCGCCTCCAGCCGCTGCTGGCACTTGCCAATCAGCTCCGTCGTGTTGCCAAACATCGAGGCGGCGATCAGCGGCTTCTCCTCCACATCCAGCGCCTCCGTCTCGACCATGCCAACGATGGCGCCCGCCGCGTTGCTGTAAATCAGCGCGCTGATCGAGTTCACCCCCGCCACATCCACCACCGACGGCATCATCGTAATATCCGCCGTGCCGACGTAGGGCGCGGTATCGCCCGCTGCGACGGTGCTGACCATCAGCTTGGGCACGCCCACGGGCAGCGCGCGCATTGCTGCCGTGCCGACGGTCGTCCCCGCCGAGCCGCCGAGGCCGAGGATGCCGTCGAAGCGCCCGTGGTTGTACAGATGTTTGGCCACCGCCGCCGCCCCGCGCGCCATCACCTCGATGGCTTGGCCGCGGTCGCCCGCCTCGCGCAGCGCGTCGAGCGGCGTGCCGCCTTCGTCCGCCACGGTTGTGGCGTCTACATCGGGGTCGACGGTCGGCTCGCCCATTACGCCGGTGTTGATAAGCAGCGTCTCGTGGCCGCGCGCTTCGATTTGCTGCTGCACGAAGGCAAAGTCGCTGCCCTTGGTGTCGAGCGCGCCAATGAGTGCAATAGTTGCCATGAAGATGCTCCTTGAGACTCAAAGTAACCGAAAGCACAAAGAGATAACCTTTGTGTTTTTGCGGTTCCATTATTCATTCGCTGCCTGCTAGATGTAGCTTGAGGCTGGGCCCATCCAGCCGCAGGTCAAGTTCGTTGAGCACGTTGCGCCCCAATACCCATTCTGTTATCAGCGGATCACCCGCAACTTCGGCATACAGCAGCGTCAGGTTACCCAGCTGCAAGCTAATTTCATAGATATTGACGGCCCGCTTGTCGTGCCACTGACTGCTAAGCGTTGCCGTCCTGTACACGGGAAGGCCAAGAGATTCCAGTTCCGTTTGAGGCACGATGGAAAAATCTGCCCCGCTATCAACAATGGCTGTATAGGGGCCTTGCCAACTGTTGGAATTTGGCGCAGAAATCGAGATGTCGATAACGGGTATCGGCGGAAAATAGGAGAGGAGATAAGCGTGTGCCACGTTCGTCAGCGCACGAGGCGCGTGCTGTGTACTTGGATAATTTGGCGGGGCTCCGACAGAACAGGGGTCACGAAGACGGGTTTTCCGGCAAATTGCCGATCGATGCGCTTGCGCAAGACAGTCCGATCAACATCGTAATCGAGAACGTCTCCGTCGTGCATGGCAATGTACTGCCCGGCATACTTTTCGTACAAAGCAGCATGTTGTGATTCATAAAGTGCCTGTTGACGGTTCACCCACCGTAATTGCTCTGCTTGTTCATCATTCGCGGCAGTCCGGTGGCCGTTTTGCTTCTGCTGGGCAGAGGGGGTGGCAAGATATTGAGTAACCGCTTCCTCAATCAATTCTTGCACAGCGATACCGCGTGCTTGTGCCTCTGTTCGCAATCGCTCTGCTACCCGATCTCGTACCGGTACGTCAACCATGCTTGCCTCCATTGAACCTGCTTGCCTTACCTGGTCCTTATTTTATCACATTCAGCCCGCCGTGTTTATTGAGCGGGTTACTACACGCTATTCACGGCTCAAGCTCACCAAGCACCTCGGCGACTCGCCGGGCGCGCGTCTCGGCCCGCTTAGCCGAATCGACTCGATAGGCGAGACCGCGCTGCTTGCCGGGCGTCAGCTGTTCCCAAGCTGCACGGGCTGTATCGTTTTTATCCAGCGCCGTCTGAAGCTCCTCTGGTACATCGACGTGATCTTGGTCGGCAATTTCAAAGCGCACCTCGACTTCGTCGCCGAGGGACAAGCCTGCCTGCTGCATAAACTTGCGCGGGACCATCAAATACCAGCGCCCGTCGCTGCGCTCGCCGCCGGGTTGCCACGCGCCTTCGATGGGTCGGTCGGCGACTTCGCCATTGATGCGCAGGCGCGGATATTCGTCCAGCGGCAGCTCCCGCTCCAGCTCGCGCGGCAGGTAGACGACCGTGTAAGCCATCGTGCCAAAGTCATAGTATTCGATGGGCGCTTCAAATTCGTGGGGAAAGAAAATCATTGGGCAAGCGTTTGATGACTTTGTGATGCCTAATCCAGCACCTCTGGATTGACCACATTCTCTGGCCGCTCCCCCTGAAAAAGAGCCAGCACGCGCTCGACGGCCATGCGCTCCAGTCGGATGCGACCATCGGCGGTGATGGCGGCGGTGTGGGGGGTAACGAGGATGCGCGGGTGGCGGCGCAGCGGGGAATCGGCGGGTGGCGGCTCCGACTCGAAGACGTCCAGCCCCGCACCGGCCAGCTTGCCGCTGTCCACGGCGTCGAGCAGCGCGGCGGGGTCGACGAGCGGGCCGCGCGCGAGGTTAAGCAGGTGCGCGCCCTCCTTCATCTGGGCGATGCGCTCGGCGTTCATCAGGTGATAGGTCTCCGGCGTGGACGGCACGTGGACGCTGACGAAATCGGACTGGGCGAGCAGGCTGTCCAGCGTGCAGAGCGCGACGCCCAGTTCGCGCGCCTGCTCGTCCGAAACAAAGGGGTCGTGGGCGATGATGCGCATCCCCAGCCCGGCGCTGCACATCTGCGCCACCTTGCGCCCAATGCGGCCCAGCCCAATCAGCCCCAGCGTCTTCCCCGCGACTTCGGTGCTCGTGAGGTCGCTGCGCGGCCCCCAGTTGCCCTGCGCCAGGTTCGCGTCGGACTCCTTGAGCCGCTTGGCCACCGCTAGCAGCAAGGTCACCGTGTGCTCCGCCGTGGACTGCGTCGGCCCATCGGGTGCGTTGGTGACGACGACGTTGCGCGCGGTGGCCGCGTCGAGGTCGACGTTGTCGTAGCCGATGCCGGTGCGCGCGATGATGCGCAGGTTGGGCAGGCGATCCAGAAAGTCGCCGTCGTAAGTGATGCGTGACGAGGCGAGGATAGCCTGCGCGGGCAAGGCCGATTCAACCGGGTCGTCGTCCGGCGACGCCCAGTGGGAGACGGTCACGTGGTCGGGCAGCAGCGCCGCGAGGTCGGAAAAGGGGCGCACTTCGACCCAGAGGTGGGTGAGATCGGATAGGGGCATGGGGAGGCTTTTCTAGCGTACACTTTGCAAATGAGTGGTTAGAATTTCATCGAGCACTTGCTGAAGGGTAGCTGCAGGTGTGAGGATAATGTCGCTACCGGCATGTTTGTGCTCACGTTGTGAAAGGGCTAGTTTGTGGTTGGCGTTATCGTAGCGAAAGATGAGCGCTTTTCGTGAATCTTGATAATGATAGCCATACTTGACCTTTAACGGCGATTTGAGAATGTCGATCATCTCCCGAAAATGTAATTCGGACCCATCGCTAAATCTCAGAATACCGGTAAGGAACGCTCGCTGATTCGAACGTTGATCAACAAGGAAGTTGAGCAGCGACGCTTTCTCATACTCAACAACGTCGCGGATTAAGTCAGCGACGCGTTGTGTGTGGTCAAGGGAGCTGATAATGAGTCGCCTCCAGCATCTGCAACTCTTTCTCTAGCCCTTCCAACATGTCCGCCTCGCCTGCCCACTCAATCCACTCCATGTCGCCACCTTCTAAATCTTCAGCAGCCATCTGATCAAGAAAGTACGCGGTCGTTACGTTGTACTGCTGTTCAAACCTTTGCAACTGCCGCTTCGTGTGACGAATGCTGGCACGCAGCCTATACTTATATGCCTCGACTGCGTGTAAGATGCTGTTTGCAATGCTCTGCTCGGGTAAATCAATCGTCATTTGAACGCTCATGTTAAGTCTCCTGATTCCACAAATCCCAATGCCCAAATTCTAATCGATCTACCAAGCGCTGTCCATCGACAAAATCACTTCAACCCCGTCGTCGCGATCCCCGTCGTGATAAAGCGCTGCAAGAAGGCAAAGACCACCGTAATCGGCAGCAGCGTCAGCACCGTCATGGCGAGGACGTAGTGCCACTGGACGTTGAGCTCGCCCTGGAAGGCGTTGAGCCCAACCTGGAGCGTAAACAACTCGCTGCGGCTGAGCACGATCAGCGGCCAAAGGAAGTCGTTCCAGCGCCACATGACGGAGAAAATCGTCAGCACGGCGAGCGCGGGGGCGGCCAGCGGCAGCACGATCTGCCAGTAGATGCGCCACTCTGTTGCGCCGTCGATGCGGGCCGAGTCCATCAGCTCGTCCGGGATTGTGAGCATGTACTGGCGCAGCAGGAAGACGCCTGTCGGCGTGGCCGCGCCGGGGATGATGACCCCCCACAGCGTGTTGTTCCAGCCAATGCGCGTGATTACCAGGAAGACCGGCACGAGAATCACCGAGACGGGAATCATCAGCGTGGAGATAATCACCACGAAGATCACGTCGCGCCCGCGGAAGTGGTATTTGCTTAGCGCAAAGGCCGCCATGCTGTTGATGACCAGCGTGATAATTGTCGCCACGACCGTGACGATGACGCTGTTGCGCAGGTAGGTCAAGAAGTTGAAGCGACCCAGCGGATCGAGGTAGTTCTCCCACGCTAGCCGCACGCGACGCACCGCCTCGCGCTGCTCAATCGGCACGGGGATGATTTCGCCCGGTGCGGTGGGGTCGATCATCTGCGCCTCGATGCCCACGCGTCGCACCTGCGCCAGCTCGCGCGTCGAGCCGTCGTCAAAGGTCACGTTGAAGAGGGGTAATCGATCTTTGTAGCCGTCGACCTCGACCTCGACTTGGCTCAGCGGCAACAGCTGCGGCGGAAATTCAAGCAGCGCCGCCTGCGTCTTAAACGAAGAGAGCACGAGCCAGAGCACTGGCCCAAACATCAGCAGCGTGCCCACGCTCAGGTAGAGATAGCTGAGCCAGTCGCTCGTATCCGGCGCGCGGCGACCGCGCGTTTGGGTAATGGCGGTGAGGAGGGTGGAGAACATAAACCGAATCCCAGATTATCCAAGGAGAAAAAAGCACAATTCGTAGGTCACGTATGCTCCGCTACGTGACAATTATTGGCGTTCCCATCACACGGTCAATTTTTTACGTCGCTGGATTGGCAACAATTGATTGGCAACATGGCGGCTTATTCCCTTTGTTGTAGGGTCAATACCGCCTGTCACATAGCGGAGCATATGTGACCTACGTCACGTCCGCTTGGCGACCAATGCGCAGCTGGATCAGCGTAAAGATAAAGAGCGCAATCGCCAGCAGCAGCGAGGCCGCGGCGGCGAGGCCGAAGCGCTGAATCTGGTTCGAGAAGCCGGTATCATAGATGTACTGCACGATGTACTGCGTTGCCGTGCCGGGGCCGCCGTTGGTGAGCACGAAGACTTCGTCGAAGACCTGCACGGCGCGGATTAGCGAAAGCACGAGCACGACAAACATCGTCGGCATCAGCAGCGGCAGGGTGATAAAGCGGAGGGATTGCCAGTCGCTCGTGCCGTCAATCGAGCCAGCCTCGTAGAGCTGCGCCGGGATCGCTTGCAGCCCGGCCAGCAAAATCAGCGTGTAAAAGCCCATCTGCGCCCAGATGCTGACGATGATCACCCACGCCGTCGCCCAGTCCGAATCGAGCAGGAAGGGAATCGTCGTGCCACCGAGGCCGACGACCAGCGCGTTGAGCAAGCCTTCGCGCTGCAAAATCCACTTCCAAATCAGCGCGACGACCACGGGCGAGAGCAGCACCGGGTAGAAAAATACGCTGCGAAAGAAAGCGCGCCCGATGATGCGCCGGTTGAGGACAAGCGCCGTAATCAGCGAAAATAGAATAATGCCGCCCACCTGAAACACCACGAAGACCAGCGTGTTGTAGATAGCTCGCCAAAACAGATCTTCGCCGCAGCTGTTGGGGCTCAGGTAGTTGCCGCAGTCGAGCAGTTGCTCCAAATTTTGCGTGCCGACAAAGGGTCGCTCCTGGGGAAAGAGCGCCGTGCCGCCCGTAAAGGCATAGTAAAAATTGAGCAGCATCGGGAACAGCACGAAGAGGCCGAAGATCAGCAGGTTGGGCAGCACGAAGATGTAGCCCATGCGCTGCACGCCGATCCGCTTCTGGATAAAATCCATCAGCGGCTCAAAGACGCTCATCACCAGGCCAAAGCCGCCAAAGACGGCCTGGCCGGGCAGGCTGCGCAGCGAGCGCGTAGTGGATGGCGGCGCGTTGGTTGGGGTGGCGGGGGGCGTGAAGGTGGAGTCGCTCATGGTGAGGTGTGGGAGGCGAAGTTCGGCTTTAAGATAGATGCTGGGGATGGCAGCCGAATACCGGGGATGATAGTCAAAGTGACCGTCACGGCCCAAGGCAAGGTGGCTGTCTCGCCAACTTGCGGGCCGTGATTGTCACTTTTTGCGACCAAGGTTGCAACGATAGCGACCGTCACGGCCCAAGCCCGGCTGGGTCCGTCTGGCCAGTCTTGGGTCGCGACGGTCACTTCGACTAACTACCCTGCTCCGCGGCAATCAACTCGTCCACATCCTCCTGGATGCGCGTAATCGCCTCGTCCAGCGTCAGCTCGCCCGTGATGGCCTGCGTCAGCCGGTCACGCGTGGCGTCGAAGATGACGCGGTTGTACGGGTAGGCCTGAAGGTCGTAGGCCGTCTGCGCCAGCTCGCCTACCTGCGCGGTAAAGACGCCCAAGGCGTCGGCAGCCAGTTCCAGGTCTGTATCAAAATTCATCTCCTGCTCCGCCAAACCCAGGTGGCCGGGAATAAAGAGCGTGCGCTCGGAGAATTCCTTGAGCACGGCTTCGCTGGCCAAGTAGTCCATCACGCGGCCCACGGCTTCCGGGTGCTCCGTATCGCCAATGCCAGCGAGCGCCGCGCCGCCGGGCATGCCCGTGCAGTCCGTGCCCGCACCACATGGATTGGGCACGACGACCCAGTCAAACGCGTCGCCGATGGTGTCGCTAAACTGGCCGATCTGCCAGGAGCCGGACATGTACAGCACAATCTGGCCGTTGACAAAGAGCTCGTTCGCCGGTGCATAGCCCGACGAGCCTGCCCACACGTCGAGCGGCATCGTGCCGTCATCGTGCCAGCCGACGAGCAGTTCGCTCATGCGGCGGAAGCCTTCGTCGCCTTCGAGCAGGGGATTGCCCTCGGCATCAAAGTAGACGGCGCCCTCGCTGATGGCGGGGCCGGCAAAGCGGTGGCCCGTGCGGTCCATCGCCATCGCAAAATCCGTGCCCGTGGCCTCGGCGACTTCGCGCGTGGCGGTGGCCCAATCTTCCCACGTCGCGCCCTCGCCGGGCATTTCTACGCCCGCTTGATCAAAGAGCGTCTTGTTGACGTAGGGGCCGGTGACGGTCAGCTGCGTCATCATGCCGTTGATGGCTTCGGCGTCATCCGCCACGCGCATCCAGTCCAAGAAGGGGCCAAAGTTTTCCTCCCAATAGGCCGGGTCCTCGACGTGGGGACGCAGGTCCAAGAAGTACTCGGCCAGGCCACCCAAGTCGGTGACGCGGGCGATGTCTGGCCCTTCGCCCGCTTCAAGCTGAATGGGCAGGTTTTCCAGAATCTGCTGGTAGGCGACTACGTCCATCACCACGCTGATGTCGGGATTATCGGCCTCAAAGCGGTCGAGCAGATCACGCATGACGACGTCTTCGTTGCCGTCTGTGTAAAAGGTCATGCGCAGCTCAACGGCGTCGCCGCTGCTGGCCTCGGCGGCGCTGTCGCCATCTGCTGCGGGATCGGCAGCCACACAGGCCGACATCGCCATGGCCAGCACCATAAAGAGTGCCAGCAGCCATTTTCGATTTACCTTCATAGAGTTCTCCTTGATGATTTGTGTACCAGGCAGCAAAAGCCGGTACGGGGGAAGCGGATTGGGTTAACCAAACAATGAATTGCAGCCGCGACGGCAAAGCACATTAGAGGGGAAATGTTTAGAGAAGTTCGCGGCCGCGGCCCTGCGTCGCTGGGTCGGGCGGGGCGCTGGCTCATTTATGCCACACAACGGATGGATATGCAAACGCACCCCGCGGAAAGCAGGGATTCTAAACTTGGCCAAGGTTGATGGAGAGTACCAAGAAAAATCAGCCGCGAATTTTGCGAGTCAGAGGAAGTCGCCCGCAAAACTTTGTGCAATCCGTGTCATTTGTGACTCAACTCTTTTAAGTTGGGACAAATTGGGAACTGGTGCGTAGAAAGGGATGTCAAATGCTGGTCTGCATAAAAAAGCCCTCTGCCAAGTTCGGCAGAGGGCTTTCTGTGGAAAAGCAGACGAGCATCCCCCGGCTGCGATGGTTGGGTATCATCGAAAGGGGATGCTCGCGGGAGCAGTGTAGTGCGTCAATGTAGTTGCGAAATGAAGTATATCACGCTTTGGCCAGTTGTCAAGTAGGGAAAATGTCGAATTCTCTACGATAGACCTGCGCCATTTGTTGCAGTTTGCTTGGCTTGCCACAAAAATAGTTGTTGCAACCCAAGGCCAAGGTGATGGTCACACTGATAATCTACTCCTCGGCAGCGAAGGCCGACCAGCGACCATCCATGCCGTCTTCCGTAACGCCGTAGAAGATACGCAGGTCGCCATTCTCCTTGAGCGCCAAGTCGTAGCGCACCTTGCCCGCGCGCTTATCCTCGCGCACGACGCCGATATCGCCCTGCCATTTAACATCCTTGGCTTTGACGGGCGAGTCCTCGTGCTGGCCAATGGCGTAATCCCACAGCTTGCGTGCGCCCTTGCGGCTCACGTTGTGGATCACGCGCCCGTTGCGCAAATCGCGCAGGCTGTGGACGCGGTAGCCGTTGCGCTTCTGCGATTCCACCACTTCGACGCCATCCTGTGGCAGATAGAACGCATCATCCGGCCCAACCTGGGTCGAAGGCGCGGTTGGCGCGCTCTTCTCCTGGCTAGCCTTTGTCAAGTTTTCTTCGGTCTTCGACTGCGCCTTTTCGCCGCTGCCGCTGCCGCCGCTGCCACCGCTGCCACCGCTGCCACCGCTGCTGCCGTTGGCAGATTGGCTGCGGCTACCGTCGCTGCGGCTGCGACCGCCGCGTCTGCTGCGGCTGCTGCCGCCGCTGCGGCTCTTGCCGCCGGACGAATCGGCTGCGTCTTCTTCCTCAATCACCTCGCGCACGAGCGCCACGATCTCGTCGCGCACGGCGAGGTTGGTGTCGTCGTCGTCGCGCAGGTAGAACTTGGAATCGTCCAGCACGTAGGGGCGGGATTTGCCCTTGGTCGTCTGCACGCGCAGCACGGACGCGCCCTCGCTTTCCAGCGTCTCAAACTTCAGGTCGAGCGGCGGCGTGATGCGCTCCTCCGCCGCGTCGCGGACGGACTTTTCCACATCCGGCAAATCTTTCATGCCCTTGGGCGCGGCCAGCTTGGGCGTTGCGCCCAGGTAGACGCTGCCGCCGTTGGTGTTGGCAAAGGCGCAGATATCGGAGAGAATCGCCGTCAGCCGACCACCGCGCGTCGCTGCCGATTCGTGGAAGCTCTGCATCTGCGAAGGGCCTTCTTCGCGCGCCGAGGCCACCGCGTCGTACGGTTTGTCCTTTTCGCGGGCGGTGCGGGTGTGCTCAAAGCGATCCGAGCGCAGCAGCTCGCGGATCGCCTCGAACGAGGGCTCCTCCAGCCGCAGCTCGGTGGCGCGCTCGCCAATGCCCAGCCGCTTGACATTTTTGGCGTCGACTTCGAGCCGATGCGCGTCGCTGCCCTGAATGCAGTGCATCTTGCGCGGGTATTCGGCCTTGCTGCCGTTAAAGAAGCGCGCCGTCGAACGCCCGCGCCGCTCCAAATCGGTGACTTCGAGGGCGTCCAGATAGTCGTTCTGCGTGTAGGCGATCTTGGTCTGCCCGCCAAAGGGGAAGTTGCGCATGGCAACGCCGTGCGTGCTGTTGGCGTGCGCCGCAATCGCCAGCCCGCCCGCCTCGTGGATGGCCTTGTAGGCCGTCAACACGTCCGCGCTCGCGCCCGTCTCGGTTGTGCCCACGTCCAGCTTCTCCGGCGGCATGCCCAGCGTCAGCAGCACGTGCTCCAGCTCGCGCACCGTGGTTTCCGGCGGGAAAATCCCCAAAATGTGGAAACCAAAGGTGGCGGTAAACTCAAAGCCCGGCAGCACCAGCACCTTGTTCGTCAGCTCGCGCCATTCGGCCAGCTTGGCCTTTTCTTCATCGGTCAAGCGCTTGGCCGCTTCCAGCCGCATCAGCCACTCGACCTCTTCTCGGATTTTGCCCACGCCCGCTACCGTATTGTGATCGGTGATGGCGACAATGTCCAAATCCTTCTCCGCCGCTTGGCGCAACCATTCCAGGTACGTCACCTTCGGCTGTTCATAATCGTTGGAAGCGGGCGTATGCAGGTGCATATCTGCCCGATACCACTGGCGCTTGCCCGCGCCGTTCTGGTCGCCCCGTGATGGTTCACTGGTTTGGCGACCGCTCGTACTCGGTTTTCGTCTTCTACTCACGACTGTCTGTTCTCCTAAAATGGGAGCACTGCTTCTTGCTTGCTGCGTATTGCTTATTGATGGGCCGTTAAAAACAAATAGGGGTCCGAACCATCGGGCTTTGTTGGTAGCGTCTGGTCAGCGTTGTGATTCAATAAAATTATCAACCAACGCTGGCCTAGTCCAGCCAGCGTTGAAACGCCAGCCTAATCTGCAAAACCCGCTAAAGCGGGCTGGGCTACAGTGCGCCTCAACGCACTTCGCAAACTAGGTGTCGAATGAATTCGACACCGGTTGCAACCCACCAACCAAGCCAATCAAATCACGCAATTGGCGTCAAGCAACGCTCAAAATTAAACTTGCTTCTTACGTGTCTTCTTCGCCCGCCCGTCCGCTTTGGGCGAGGCTCCGTTCACCGGCAGCGCGTCCGCTTCCCCGGTTTCCTCCTCGGCGGGCTCCAGCGCGGCGGCGAGCACCTCATCCACGGTGTCGACTGGGATAAAGGTCATCGTTTCACGCACCTTGTCCGGAATGTCGTCCAGATCGGCCTCGTTGCGCTTGGGGAAAATCACCGTGTCCAGCCCAATGCGTGACGCCGCCAGCACCTTCTCCTTCAGCCCACCAATCGGCAGCACCTTGCCCCGCAGCGTGATCTCCCCCGTCATGCCCACGTTGCTGCGCACGGGGCGGCCCGTCAGCAGGCTCGACAGCGCCGTCGCCATGGTGATGCCGGCGCTGGGGCCATCCTTGGGAATCGCGCCGGCGGGGATGTGCATGTGGATGTCGCTCTGGCGGAAGGTGTCGGGATCGATGCCCAGCTCGATCGCGCGGCTGCGCACGTAGCTCAGCGCCGCCTGCGCGCTCTCCTTCATTACGTCGCCCAGCTGGCCCGTCACGATAAAGCCTTTTTCGCCCGGCGCGCGCGTGCATTCAAAGAACATGGTGTCACCGCCCGTCATCGTCCAGGCCAGTCCAATCGCCACGCCCGGTGATTCGGTCCGCTCCGCCGCTTCCTCGCCGTAGAACTTACGCTTCTTGAGGTACTCTATGACATTGTCTTCGTCGATGGTGGTGCACTCCGCCCCAGCTTCCTTTACACTCCCCGCCGCGACCCGTGCCGCCACCTTGCGACAGATTTTCCCGATTTGCCGCTCCAGCCCGCGCACGCCCGCTTCGCGCGTGTAGCCCTGCACCATCTCGCGCAGCGCCGCTTCGGTGAATTCGATCTCGCTCGAGTGCAGCCCGTTCTCCTTAATCTGCCGCGGAATCAGATAGCCCTGCGCGATGCGGATTTTCTCGTCCTCGGTGTAGGAGCTAAGCTGGATGATCTCCATCCGATCCAAGAGTGGACTTGGAATCGTATCCAGCACGTTGGCCGTGGTGATGAAGAAGACCTGGCTCAAATCGAAGGGCACGTCGAGGTAGTGATCGCGAAACTCGCGGTTCTGCTCCGGGTCCAGCACCTCCAGCAGCGCGGACGAGGGATCGCCGCGGAAGTCCCGCCCCAGCTTGTCGACTTCGTCCAGCATAAAGACGGGGTTCTTGGTCTCAATCCGCCGCAGCGACTGGATCACCCGGCCCGGCATGGAGCCGATGTAGGTGCGCCGGAAGCCGCGGATGTCCGCTTCGTCGCGGACGCCGCCGAGGGCGAGGCGCACAAATTTGCGCCCCATGGCCCGTGCAATCGAAATGCCCAGGCTGGTCTTACCCACGCCCGGCGGGCCGACAAAGCAGAGCACCACGCCCTCGCGCTCGCGCCGAATCTCGTCGTGCAGCGATTCTTCGGGCACTTCGTCCTTGCGCTCGTCGCGCAGCTTGCGCACGGCCAGGAATTCGAGAATGCGGTCTTTGATCTCCTCCAGCCCGTAGTGATCCTCATCCAGCACTTCGCGCGCGTGCGGGATGTCCAGCTTGTCTTCCGTCGTTGCCTGCCAGGGCAGGCTGACCAGCATATCGAGGTAGGTCTTGATGACGGAGTATTCGGCGGCCTGAATCGGCATCCGCTTCATGCGGCCCAGCTCGCGGCGAGCTTCTTTCTCCGCCTCCTCGCTCATGCCCGCCAGGCCGATGCGCTCCTCCAGCTCGTCGATTTCGGCGGCCTGTTCGTCCTCCTCGCCCAGCTCTTTTTGGATGGCCTTCATCTGCTCGCGCAGAAAGAAGTCACGCTGCATCTTCTCCATTTCGCCGTGCGCTTCGGACTGGATTTTGCGCCCCAACTCCAGGACTTCGTTCTCCTTTTTAAGCAGCACAATCAGCCGCTTGAGCTTGTCCGCGACGCTGTCCATTTCGAGGATGTTCTGCGCCTCGTCCACATCCAGCCGCATGGAGGAGGCCGCGAGGTAGGCCAACTGCCGTGCATCCTCGACGTTGATCGCCATGACGGCCAGCTCGTCCGGCATCTGTGGCTCCAGCTCGATCAGCTGGCGAAAAAGCTCCTGCGTGGCGCGCACCAGCGCCTCCATCTCCAAATCCTCGGTGCCGTCGCCCTCCTCGCCGTCGTCGATCTGCACCACCTCCGGCGTAAACTCGGGGATCGATTCCACGCGGGCGCGCAGATAAGGCTCCTCCTGCATATACTCGATGACGCGCACGCGCTCCATGCCCTGCACGAGCAGCCGAATCGTGCCGTCCGGCGTCTTGAGCACGCGATGCACCTGCGCCGCCGTGCCCACGCGGTAAATATCATCCGCGCCCGGCTCTTCGTCATTCTCGTTTTTGCTGGTAATCAGGGCGATAATGCGGTTATCGGGGAGGTTGTCTTCGACAAGCTTGAGGCTGCGGTTCTGCCCAATGGGCAGCGGCAGCCACATCATGGGGTAAACGACAATGCCCCGCAGCGGCAGCACCGGCAGGTCGTCCGCTAAGAGCTCGTTCTCGTCGGCGGCTTCAAATTCGTGGGGGTTGGCAAACTCTTCGGACTCAAAGATGACCTCATCCTCGGCGGCATCGTCCCACTCGTCCATTTGCCAGTCGTCCAGGCTTAACTCAAAATTCATTCGGTACTCAAAACCCTCTACTACAATAACTTATTAAAAACTACAAATACTGAATTGTCCTATCTTTCCTTATATTATGCAAATTTCTACATCAACTTTCCGTAAGCGCTCCCCTTAGCACACCGAGATTGGTTGGAAATAGCTTTTGTGGAGCGGTTTGGCTATACTGGCGGAGAAAAATCAGAGATTGATGAATAAAGGTCGGGAACGGCAATTATGCAAAGCAAACAAACCACCCTCGGCGACTTTCTCGACGCGCTGGCGGCCAAGCAATCCACACCCGGTGGCGGCGGTGCAGCGGCCTTGACGGGTAGCCAAGCGGCGGCGCTTGTGAGCATGGTCGCCAACTTTACGCTGGAGCGCAAGAAATACGCAGACGTACGGGGCAAGATGGAAACGGTACTTGCCCAGAGCGAGACGCTGCGCGCCGAGCTGCTCGACCTTGTTGACCGCGACGGCGATGCCTTTGGCGCGGTGATGGACGCCTACGGGTTGCCTAAATCCACGGGTGAAGAGAAATTCACGCGCACCGAAGCCATTCAGCAGGCGATGAAGGGCGCGGCCGACGTGCCGCTGTTCATCGCGCAAAAGTGTGTTGAGGTGCTGCGGCTGGCCGAGACCGCTGCACGGGGCAATGCCAACGTCGTCAGCGACGCGGCGGCGGCGCTCTATCTCGCTCGCGCCGCGATCGATACGGCCATCATCAACGTCAACATCAATTTGAAATTTATCCGGGACGACGACTTTGTACGGTCGACGAGCCAGTACCGTGATGCACTTTTGAGCGAGGCCGACGCTGCCTACAACGTCGCCAAAGCCTCCTGCGAACAGACGCTGGAGATTGCGCTATGAGCGCACAACTGCTGGATGGACGCGCCTTGGCCAAGCAGATGAAGGCCGAGCTCAAGATGACCTTTGCGTCCGCCAAGAACAGCGGCCCCACGCCAATGTTGGCCGTTCTGCGCATGGGCGACAACCCGTCGGCGGCGGGGTATGCGCGCGCCATTGCCAAAAACTGCAAAAGCGTCGGTGCGGACTTTCGCGCCGTCGAGCTACCGGGCAACGCGACGCATGATGAAGCCGAGCAGGCGCTGCGTGGCCTGAACAATGACCCGACCGTACACGGCATTATGATTTTGGAGCCGCTGCCGGTGCAGATCAGCGGCAATCGGCTGATCGACGCGCTCGATCCGCGCAAGGACATCGATGGCGTGCACCCACTCAGCGCCGGTCGGCTGGCGGCACAGCGCGCGCCCGACACGTTTTTTGTACCGGCCACGCCTGCGGGCGGCATCGCATTGCTCGAAGCGGCGGGCGTGGATTTTGCGGGCAAGCGAGCCGTCATGGTCGGGCGCAGCGAAATTGTCGGTAAGCCGATGGCCATGCTGCTGCTGCACCACCACTGCACGGTCACGCTGGCGCACAGCCGCACGGTCGACCTGCCAGCGATTTGCCGCGAGGCGGATGTTTTGTGCGTGGCAGTGGGCCGCCCGGAAATGGTGACAGGCGACTGGGTGAAGCCCGGCGCGGTGGTGGTCGACTTTGGGACCACGTATACGGATGAGGGGCTGAAGGGTGATTGCGAGCAGGAAAGCGTCGCCAAAGTGGCGGGGATGCTCACGCCCGTGCCCGGCGGCACGGGGCCGGTGACAAATGCGATGCTGATGGGGAATTTGTTAAAGGCGGCGGGGAGGTAAGACGAACCGCAGGTCACATGTGCTCCGCTACGTGACAAGCTTTGCCCTTCCAACCTGGTTGTCTCCGCCTTTTGGGGCAAAAGACAACCGGGTCGGGTACGCGTTGAACATCACATTGCGAAGCAAACGTGACCCACGTCGTTCCTATTGGCTCTGCAACCTACGCCGCCTGCGGCAGCACCAGGTCACACGCCTCGGCGGGCATCCAGTGGGCGTCCTTGCCCTCCCACTTGACGTTGCAGCCGATGGGGTTGGTCAGCGGCTGGCTAATTTCTTTACCGCTCGTCTGCTCTTCAAGCGCGCGGTCCAGGTTGTTGACCGTCATCTTGTCGGTATCCTTGGGATTATCCACGCCGCGGCCGGTGTAGACCAAACGACGATCGGCATCGAAGACGTAGAAGTGGGGCGTGCGCAGCGCACCGTAGGCCTCCGCCACATCCTGCGACTCGTCGCGCAGGTACGTCCACGGGAAGTTGTGCTCCTTCATGCGCGATACCATGTGGTCGAAGTCGTCATCCGGATGGGTGTTCTCGCTGTTCGAGTTGATGCCGACAAAATCCACGCCGCGCGACGCAAATTTCTCCACCGTCTGCCGCGTCACCTCGTCCGAGCCGGTCACGTAGGGGCAGTGGTTGCAGGTGAAGAAGACGACCAGCGTATCGGCGTCAAAGTCGGAAAGGGCGTAGGTCTCGCCGTCGGTGGCGGGCAGCTTAAAGTTGGGGGCCTGTTCGCCGAGTTCTAAAGTAAAAGCCATGGGGGTTCCTCCTGTGGAATTCTGTGCTTGGGTTTGGGTTATGTGGCGCTCCATTTGTTGACCCGGTGCGGCTTGCAACCGGCGTGAGCCGCCACATTGGTTGTCAGCTTACCATAAACGCTGTCTCGTTGCCGTAAGCCTGTTGACGATGTACGGTGAAGCGTGTAACCTGACATCGACTCGCGAACCAGGTACAAATGCCCTCGTGCGCAAGCAATGACAAGACTAACCTCGTCTCGGATTTGATGCTTTGCCTCGCCTTTCTCCGGACCAAAACGCACTCAGCGAGACTACCGCATCATCAAGCTTCAATTTTTGGGTCAATTCCCTCTTGGATACTCGAATCTTTAATGTTGACGGTGCACTACCCCGCCCTGCCAGCGTGTAAAAATCATGCAGTCAACAAAGCGCTCACTTACCAATTTTCAATTCCCAATCCCCCACCTCCTCGTCCTCCTCGCCTACCTTCTCCTCACCCTGGTAATGACGTGGCCGCTGGCCGCGAATTTCACCACGGCCATTCCCGGCGATGGCTTTGACGGCTGGCAGAACTACTGGAACCTGTGGTGGGTCAAAGTCGCGCTGGTGGAGCGGGGGCAAACTCCCTTTGTCACCGACCTTCTCTATCACCCAACCGGCGTCGACCTCTACTTCCACACGCTGAACCCCTTCAACGGCCTGGTCACGCTGCCGATCCAACTCGCGAGCGGCCTGATTGTTGCGTACAATTCCGTTGTGCTTATCAGTTGGGTACTGGGTGGCTACGGAGTTTATCTGTTGGCGCGCTGGACGGTTGAAAGAAAGATTGAAGATTCAAGATTGAGCACTGGCAACCGCTCCAACTCACCAGCCAACGCCGCAAGTCGCAGCAGGGATGGAGTACCCAATCTTCAATCTCCAATCTTTACTCATTCTGCTGCCTTCCTCGCTGGCGTCATCTTCACCTTCTCCCCCTTCCACATGGCTCATCTCCTCGGCCACCTGCAGGTGATGGCGCTTCAGTGGATTCCCTTCTACGCGCTCTATCTCCTGCGCGCGCTGGACCAGCAGCGGGGCGGGCGATCCTGGCTGCGCAGCGCGTTGATGGCTGGGCTGTTCCTAATTTTCGCCGGGCTGTGCGACTGGTATTTTGTGCTGTACCTGTTTTTGTTTACGGGTTTGGTGATCTTGTGGCAGGTAGCCGGTAGCACATGGCGAGCAGCACGCCGAGATAGCGCCCCCGCTCCCCGGCTTCTCCGCTCCCTAGCTCCCCTGCTCCCCGGCGCAACAGCGGGGCTCCTCTTTCTCCTCGTCCTCGCCCCGATCCTCCTGCCCATGGTCCGTGCCGCCACGCAGTTCAGCTTTATGGTGCGCCCCTCCAGCGACTTGTACATTCTTAGCGCCACCGTTGCCGATTTTGTAATTCCCAACCGGCTGCACACGCTCTTTCGTCCGGAAAGCTTTACGTGGCTGGGCAACCAGATTGCACCCGTCAGCGAGCGCACGATTGCGATTGGCTACGTGCCGCTGCTGCTCGTCGCCGTCGCCCTCTGGCGAGACCGGTCCACGGGCTGGCGGCGCACGGCGCTGTGGGCCGCCGTCGCCGCATTCTTTTTTTTGATGGCGCTGGGCCCACGGCTCAACGCCGTCGCCATTACACAGGCCGATATCCCCGCGAGCCCGCCGGCCAGTCTCGCCTCGTGGACGCCCTTTGCCGTGCTCAACGAGCTGATCCCCTTCATGCGCATCAGCCGCAGCGTCAGCCGCTATGCGCTGATGGTGCAGCTGGCGGTGGCGGTGCTGGCGGGGATCGGGTTGGCAAAAATCTCAACGCAAAGGCGCAAAGGCGCAAAGGGAAATCGGGGTGGATTTAGCAGCGGGTTAGTCAACAGTCCGCGTTTATCTGCGTTTATCTGCGGTTCAATTCTTCTGCTCGTGCTTGCCGAGTTTTGGGTGGCGCCCTTCCCGATGTCGCCGCCAGATGCGCCGAGTTTTTACACGGAAGTGCGCGGCGCGGCAGCCCCCAACGGTGCAACCGGGGTGCTCAACCTGCCCATGAACTTTGACCGCCCCGGCTATCTGCTCTACCAAACCGTGCACCAGCAGCCGCTCACCGTGGCCTACATCTCGCGCGACGATCCGCGTACGCTGACCGAGCGCGCGCCCGTGCTCCAGCACTTTCGCCACCTGGGGCCGGACATCGTCGAAACTAACCCCGCAACGGTTGGGCAGACGGTGCTCAACGATCTCAGTGTGGGTTGGGTGGTGCTGGATCGCTACAAGATGCCGGGCGGCTTGGAGCGCGAGTACACGGAGTCGCTGGCGGGGGAGATATTTACTGGGCGAGCGCCAATTTTTGAGGACGATCGGCTGACGGTCTACGCCGTCCAGCTCGTCGATGAGCCAGAGCCCTACGTGCTGCTGGGTGAGCTCAATTGGGGGCCGCTGACAACGCTGGATGACGGCGCGCAGGCTCGCGCCATCACCGAGGCGCCGGCGCAGCTGCTCGTGCGCCACGTGCCAGCAGAGGCCGCGCTGCGGATTCGCTATCGGAGCGCGGAGGCGTTGCTTGTCGAGCGGGGGGGGGAGATTTTGCGGTCGCCCGCCGCGCCGGGCGGCAACGAAGCGTTGATTGCGCTGGAGGGCGCGGAAACGATCACGCTGCACGGCGAATCTGAAGCGTGGATTGAGGCAGTAGAATTGTTGATGCAGTAGAGCTGCCAAAAGCGTCCCCGGCACGTGCCACACACGGCTTGGTCTTCTCCATTTGATCTGGCGCGTGCCGGGGACGCGGGTTCGCCCAAACAATCGTCAATCCAAAATCTCCAATTCAAAATCCCATGATCCACCCCACCGCCATCGACCACGTCTCGCTGCTGATCCGCTCGGCTGCCGCCACCCAAGCCTACTACGAACGCCTCTTCGACTTTACCTGCACGCTGCACCCAGATGATGCCTCAATTTTGCAGATCGAGTCGCCGACCGTTCACTTTTTTATGTTGGAAAGCAAAGATGCCCCCACCGAGTTTCTACGCCAGCAGCATATCTCGCTGGAGGTAGCAGACTTGGCGCAGGTGGTGACGCTGCTGGATACAGCGGGGGAAATATACGAGACGGGAGAATTTCGCGGCTTTCGGCACCGCAACTACCGCTGGTGCGAATGGCGCGATCCCAACGGCATCCGGCTGGAGTGCGTCGAGCGGATCGCGGAGCCATTCCCCAAAGAGCCGCACAATACGCGCGATTCGCAGTAAAATGGCGTTGGGCGATGATGCGTTCTATTCATCAAATCTAAATCTGCTGTTGAGCCGCAATCCGAGTTGACAAATATCTAACTAGATGTAAAATATAGAAACCGACGTTACTCCCTAATCTCTTCTGCAACAGCTCCCCTGTTGTGAAGATGTGTCGTTGGTCGCCTCACTACACTCCGCAGTTGTATAACATAAGAATCAGCCTGCCCGATCAAACCAGTAGGATATTTTTCATGTCAGCAACCGTTGCACCCTCTGTGAAAACGCTTTCAGACAGTGTAAAATCGCTTCCGACGAAAAAGAAGCGCTGGGGCAGAGATAAGATTTACAGCAATCTTTCCTATCTCCTAATGGTGCTGCCGGGTGCTGTTTGGCTATTTTTGTTTGCCTACCTCCCCATGCCCGGCATTTTGATGGCGTTCAAAGAGTACCGGCTTGCCCGACCTCCCCAGGATTATTGGATTCAGAACAAGTTTATCTACAGCCTCATCCAAAGCCCCTGGGTGGGACTGGATAACTTTCGATATTTGGTTCTGCCAACCAATATCGAAAATACGATTAATTACGTTCGCAATACGGTCTTCTACAATCTGCTCTTTATGGTGGTGGGCTTGGTGCTTTCCGTTGCGTTAGCGGTATTTATCTTTGAGCTAACGAACCAGTTTGCGGCGAAAATTTACCACTCCGTCCTGTTTCTGCCCTTCTTTATCTCCTGGATCGTTGTGGCCTACGTCGTCTTTGCGCTGGGAAGCTCCAGCGGCATCATCAACACCACCTTCGACTCGCTCGGCCTTCCGCCCATCGAGGTTTATAAAGAAAAAGCCTACTGGCCCTATATCTTTCTGCTGGCCAACGTTTGGAAATATACGGGCAACGGCTCCATTATCTATCTCGCGACGATTACCGGCATCCCCCGCGAGCTCTACGAGGCCGCTGCCGTGGATGGCGCTGGAAAGTGGAAGCAGTTTACGTCGATTACCCTGCCGTTTCTGGCACCTGTCATCGTGCTGCTGCAAATTTTGGCGATTGGGCGTATCCTCGGGTCGGATTTTGATATGTTCTACACCCTCCCGAACGGCGCGGCCCTTGTCAAAGATGTTACCTATACCTTGGATGTCTTTGTCTACAGCATGTTGAGAAGCGCCACGCCGCTTGGCTACCCCGCTGCCGCGGCCTTTTTGCAATCGGTCTTCGGCTTTGTTCTCATCCTGATCACCAACTTTATTGTGCGGAGAACAAGACCAGAGATGGCCCTGTTCTAACCCTTGTTCTAAACGGACGCTTACCAAAAAGGAGCTGTGCAGATGGATATTGTGGTGAAGCCGAAGCCGCGGGCGGCCCACAGCCTGTTGGCGCGAAGAAATATCTTTTCTGGGCGGAAGCGCAGGGATGTGCTTGCCATTTCCCCAACCACCAATCTGGTGATGAATCTGCTCTTGATTTTTTTCTGTATCATCACGCTGATTCCCGTCTATGTTATTGTGATCTCCTCCATCACCTCGGAGGCTTCGCTGACGGCAAATGGCTATCGGTTGTGGCCGGAAGAATTTTCGGGGATGGCGTATCGCTTTCTCTTTGGCCAAGGCTCGATCGTCGTAACCGCATACAGGAACACGGTGATTTCGACCGTGGTCGGCACGATCATGTCGGTGATCATGGTGGGGCTGTACGCGTATCCGCTATCGCGCGCCAACTTCAAGTTTGGCACCTTCTTCACCTTCTTCGCCTTCTTCACCATGCTATTTAGCGGCGGGCTGGTTGCCTACTACATGGTGGCGCGGCAGGTCCTGCTCCTGCAAAACACGCTGTGGGCGCTCTTCCTCCCCTCCGCGTTTAGTCCCTTTTGGGTCATTGTGATGCGCACGTTTTACAAAACGACGATTCCCGACGAAGTCGTTGAAGCCGCCCGCATTGATGGCGCGAGCGAATGGCGCACCTTTCTCCAAATCGTCGTGCCGCTGTCGATCCCCGGCTTGGCCACCGTCGCTCTGTTTAGCGCAATTGGAATTTGGAACAACTTCTTCAACTGCCTGCTGCTGGTGGACGATGCTCAATACTACAGCCTGCAGTTCACCATCTATACCACCCTGAACAACATCCGCTTCCTGCTGGAGAATGCAGACAAGATGTCGGGCTTGGTCAATATCTCGGAGCTCCCCTCGCAAACCTTCCGCATGGCCATGGCCGTGGTGACCGTGGGGCCGATCATTTTGGCCTACCCCTTCTTCCAGCGCTTCTTTGTCAAGGGGCTCACCATTGGTGCAATCAAGGGGTAGGGCAAAGGGTAAGAGCGCTGTCAAGCCAGCTTTCATCTTTGTGGCAAAGCAACGCACGTTTCAGATAAACGGCGCTGCATCCGCTAAAAGCCAATCTTTCTAGACATGTACTTGACGCTGTGCCATTGCATTCTCAGCGCTAACCACGCCCGTTAACGGCAGAGGCAAGTATAGCAAGTAGACGCGAACGAATCGTCCCACTAATCTTATTCAAAGGAGAGTAAACCATGCAAAGGAAGTTCATCTCGCTACTGTTGTTCGCCAGCCTGTTTGCGGTGCTAGCCGCCTGCACATCGGCTCCGGCGCCATCCGCTGATGGCGAATCCGCCGCGGGCGCGCCCGCCGACATTGTGACGCTTGATTACTACTGGATCGGCAATGGGGATACCGACCAGCGCGAGGAGGTGGAAGCCGCCGTCAACGATTACATCGGCCCCCTGATGAACGTCAACGTCGTCTTCCACATCATTGGCTGGGGCGATTGGGATACCAAAGCCGTTACCGGTTTGCAGGCTGGTGAGAAGATGGACATTTTCTTCACCGCTGATTGGCGAAACTACATGCAGCTTGCCACCCAGGGTCTCTTCTATCCGCTGAACGACGACGAAGGGGAAAATGGCAACTTGCTCGAGGAGTATGGTCAGGACATCGTGGCGGAGCTGAACCCGGCCTTTATTACCGGCACGCAGATCGATGGCGTCAACTTCGCGGTTCCCACCAACAAGGAGCTAACGGTTCCCGAGGGCTTTATCTACAACGTCACGCTGGCGAACGAGATCGGATTTACCGAAGAAGAAGCCGCCAACATCAAGAGCCTGAGGGACTTGGAGCCGTGGCTGGAAAAGGCCAAAGCGGCCCGGCCGGATGAGTACCCCTATCTCACCGATGGCTCGGCCGCTTTTCAACCCTGGGTACCTGGCTTTGCGAGCGGCGTCGATTCGATGTTGATTAACATGAGGTTTGCGCCCGATGCGAGCGGCAATTTCGATGAGCGAATTGTCAGCGTTATGGAAACGGACTGGGCCCAAGAGCACACGGCCATCATGCGCGATTGGTATGAAAAGGGCTGGATTGATCCAGACGCTGGCTTGACAACCTTTAGCACCGGCGATCTGCGCAACGCAGGCAAGTTCTTTATCGAACCCCAGCCTTTGAAGGGCAGCGATATCAAGGCGCAGGAGCTGGTTAACGCTTCCGGCAATCCTGATTTGGCGCTGGGCGAAATCTACAACCAGCCCAAAATCAATATCACCACCCACTCCGGTGGCTCCATGCTCGCCATCCCCATCGTCTCCGAGCACCCCGTCGAAGCGATGAAGTTCATCAACCTGATGCACAGCGACCCCAAACTGCTCAACATGATGCTCTTTGGCGTGGAAGGCACGCACTGGGAATATGAGGACGACGGCCGCGTGAACATCATGAACAGCGCCTGGTACGGCGCGCATGGCGGCGCGTGGACGCTTGGCAACACCCTGATTCAGGCCGTTTCCAACAACGAGGATCCCGACAAAAATCGGCTGTTGATTGAGTACTCCGATGATTCAATCGATCATCCCTCCTTGGGCTTCCGCTTCCGCACCGATCCCGTCGCCGCTGAACTGACGGCGCTCTCGGCCGTTTCGGACGGCGTGGGCCGCGCGCTGATGACCGGCTACGTCGACCCGGCAGTTGAACTGCCCGCCTACATCGAGGCGCTAAATGCCGCCGGTTTGGACACCGTCATCGCCGAGGTGCAGCGGCAATATGACGAGTGGGAAGCAACTCAGACAGAATAGACCCCCGCGAATAGGACTGTAAGCGGACCAAGCAAAAAGACCAGCCAAGGATGGCTGGTCTTTTTGCTTGCCGTGATGGGCAGCCCACCCGCCGCTGCAGCGTGACGAGAGGTAGTTCATTCTTCAACTCCACTGTGGGCGCAGGCCAAGGTGGGCAACTCGCCCGCGGCTTCCAAGCAGCGCACGTTTTAGATGAAAAGCAACCGCCACAACCCCTCGTAAATGCCCAACGCCCACCTGGGCAAACAGCTGGGAGAGCGCCAGCCCGATCCCGCTGCAGCCGCCGGTGATCAGCACTGTTTTGGTGGGCGTGGAGTTTGTGGCTTCTCCTTGTGCGAGCGTGAAATGTACGAGCGTGAAATGTTGAAGGCCGGTACAGTGCTTTTTACTGTTCACCCCATCCACACCAGCTCAAAACGGCTTGTAAATCGCCATGTAGGCGGCGGTAAAGCCCAAGAGCAGCACGATCCACCAGAGCACGCGCCCCCATTCGGGCTTGCGATAGAGCACGCCGACAATCCCGCCAAAGATCACCCAAATCGCCAGCTTGGTGTAGAGCCAGCCGCCCCAGGGCAGCCCCGTGCGCGCCAGCAGCCCAAAGCCCGCCACCAGCAGCAGCAGAATCCCCGTGATGTGCGTCGCGCTGACGGCCTTGCGCCACGTGATGGTCTGCTTCGTTTCGCCGCCGATCACCTGCAGGGTAAAGCCGCCCACGGCGGTGAAAACCATAAACATGCCGAGCAGGTGAAGCAATTTATAGGTTGAGTAGGGAATCATAAAGGGGGTATCAAGCTCCAGTTTTGAATGCGCTCTTAATCCAGCAGCGGCCAATCCGCAATTTATAGCTGGCCGCTTCCAAGGCACCCGCTATCATAAGGCATATCTTCACAAGTTGACAATACCTCTTCACCTGCGGGTCCGAGCAATCGCCCCATCACGCCGCCACCAGCACCCGGCTCCGTCGATATTGGCTTTCGTAGAGATCGGTGTAAAAGCCACCTCGCGCCAACAGCTCGTCGTGCGTGCCGCGTTCGATGATGCGGTGATTGTTGACCACCAGCACCTGATCGGCCTTGCGGATCGTGCTCAGGCGATGGGCAATCACAAACGAGGTGCGCCCGGCCATCAGCCGCAGGAGCGCCTCCTGCAGCTGGAGCTCCGTGCGCGTGTCCACGCTGCTGGTGGCTTCGTCCAGAATCAGGATTCGCGGATCGGCCAGCAGCGCGCGCGCAATCGCCAAAAGCTGACGCTGCCCCTGGCTAAAGTTGTGCCCCTGCTCCGAGACCTTGGTCTGGTAGCCCTCGGGCAGCAGGCGGATAAAGCGATCCGCGTTGGACAACTCCGCCGCGGCGATTACCTCCTTATCGGTCGCGTCCAGCCGCCCGTAGCGGATGTTCTCCAGCACCGTGCCCGAGAAGAGGAAGGTATCCTGTAGCACAATACCCAGCTGCCGCCGGATCGACGACTGCTGCACGTCGCGGATGTCCTGCCCGTCGATGCGGATCGACCCCGTTGTCACGTCGTAAAAGCGGCTGAGCAGGCTGATGATCGTCGTCTTGCCCGCGCCCGTCGGGCCAACCAGGGCAACCATCTCGCCCGGCTGCGCACTCAGCGAGACATCCGCCAGCACCGGCTTGCCCGGCTCGTAGGCAAAGCTGACGCTGTCGAATTCTACCGCGCCCGCAATGCGCGGCAGCGGCGCAGCGCTGGGCGCGTCTTCGACCGTGGGCTGGGCGTCGATGACGGCAAAGATGCGCTCCGCCCCGGCCAGCGCGGCCTGCAGCCCGTTGTAGAGCATGGCAATTGAGCGCATGGGGCGAAAGAAATTCATGATGTAGATCACAAAGGTCGCGATCA
Source organism: Caldilineaceae bacterium (assembly GCA_965213535.1). Lineage (GTDB taxonomy): Bacteria > Chloroflexota > Anaerolineae > Caldilineales > Caldilineaceae > JBCCFC01. The sequence continues at coordinate 312,744 of OZ243888.1, read as the reverse complement.
CGCCCACCTCGACGAGTCCGCGCAGCGCCAGCCAGCCGCCCAGCAGCGCGGTAATCGCAATCGTAACGGTCATCATTGTCGTAAACATCGGCCCCAGCGCCGCGGTGATGATGTCCGCCTTGGTGCCCACCTTGCGGTAGTCCAGGCTCACGTTTTGAAACTGCGCGAAGGTCGCTTCTTCGCGCGCAAAGGCCTGCACCGTGCGCACGCCGGTGATGTTCTCCTCCATCACGCCGTTGAGCCGACCGAGGTTGCGCTGCACGTCGCGAAAGGCCACGCGGCTCAATGCAGTCACCCTCGTCGTGATCCAGAGCATGAGGGGCAGCACCGTTACCGTGCCCAGCGCCAGCTGCCAGTTGAGAAAGAACATGGCGATCATGATCCCGCCAAAGAGCAGGATATTCGAGGCAAAGTCGATCAGCCCGTTGGAGAGCGTCTGGCTGATGGCGTCGGTGTCGCCGGTGACGCGGCTCATCAAGTCGCCGGTGCTGTGGCGGTCGTGGTAATCCATGGACAGCCCCTGCAGGTGGTCGAAGAGCTGGCCGCGCACGTCCGCCACCAGCCGCTGCCCGATCGTCGTCATCAGGATGCCCTGCACGACCTGCGTGACGCCCGCCACCGCATAAATCACCAGCATGACCAGCGCCAGCTGCGTCAACCCGCTCAGATTGCCGGGGATCACGTACTCGTCGATGGCGCGACCGAGCAGGATCGGCCCGGCCAGATTGAGCAGCGTCGTCACGATCACAAAGGCCGCCACCACCAGCAGCTGCGGTCGATATGGCGATAAATAGCCAAGCAGCCGCTCCACCGTCGAGCGCTTATTCCGCGCCTCCTCCCCCGTCATGCCGCCCGCGCCCGACATGCCAATCCGCAGCGGCGGCGTTGAATTTTGGTTGCTCATCTATGTAGCTCCCTTTGACAATCGACCATTCACCACTCACCACCCCTACTCGCCCATCTGCGACTCGTAAATCTCCTGATAAATTGCATTCGACGCCAGCAGCTCCTCGTGATTTCCCCGCGCGACAATCTGCCCCCCATCGAGCACGAGAATCTGATCGGCGTTGAGCACGGAGCTAATCCGCTGCGCCACAATTAGCGTGGTGCGATTTTGCATCAGCGTATCCAGCGCATCCTGAATCCGCACCTCGGTTTCAAAATCGACGGCGCTGGTGCTGTCGTCCAAAATTAGGATCGAGGGCGAAATCAGCAGCGCCCGCGCGATGGCAATCCGCTGCTTTTGCCCACCCGACAGATTCGAGCCCTGCGCCTCGACCCGGCTCTCGTACCCATCGGCCATCGCCGTGATAAAATCGTGTGCCTGCGCGGCTTGGGCCGCCGTCACCACGTCCTCCAGCGACGCATCGGCATCGCCGTAGGCAATGTTCTCGCGCACCGTGCCCTGAAAGAGCCGCGGCTGCTGCATCACCGCGCCAATCTGCCGACGCAGCGCAGCGGGCGACCACTCGCGCACGTCCACGCCGTTGACCATTACCCGGCCATCCGTTGCGTCGTAAAAGCGGGGAATCAGGCTGGTCAGCGTCGATTTGCCCGAGCCGGTTGCGCCCATGAGCGCCACCTGCTGCCCCGGCTCCACCACAAAGCTGACCCCGCGCAGCACCTCTTCGTCGCCCAGCCCATACTGATCGACCGCTACCTGATCGACCGCTACTTGATCGACCGCCGTGCTGGGTGCAGCACCGTTGACGTGGCTCGCCCCGCGACCGTTCCTGCCGGGAGTCGACCCGTTGACGTGCAGCGTGTCGCGCCCGCCACGCTCTGCATCCGCGTGATTTTCCTCTTCGTCCAGGCGACTGTCGTAATGAAAGGAGACGTTGTCGAAAATAATTTCGCCCGCGCGCTCGGCGTTGGTGGCGCGCTGCGGGTTGTCGGCAACCCGCAGCCGCGGCTCGGTCTCCAGCACGTCGTAGACCCGCTCCACCGAGACGTTGGCCCGCGCCACCATCGTCAGCAGGTTGCTCAACAGCAGCAGCGGGGACATGCCGATCAGCAGGTAGTTGTTGAAGGCAATCAGCTCGCCCACGCTCAGCCGCCCGTTGATCGTGTCGATGCCGCCGCGCCACAGCACCGCCACCAGCGTGAGATTGGTGATGAGCGCCAGCGCGGGCAGCGCCGTTGCCAGCAGCCGACCCACGCGGATATTCTGCTCCATGTAGTCGACGTTGCTCCCGGCAAAGCGCTCGCTTTCGTGCCGCTCGCGCACGTAGGCCTTGACCACGCGCACGCCCGCCAAATTCTCCTGCACAATGGTGTTGAGCGCGCCCAGCTTGCGCTGCACGGTGTGGAAGATCGGCTGCGCCACCCGCATCAGCGTGCGGATCACCACCGCAGCCAGCGCCAGCGCCACCAGGACGAGCAGCGTCAGCTGCCAATCCGTGAGAAAGAGCATGACCAAGCTGCCCGTGATCATCAGCGTCGCGCGCAGCAGCAGGGCGATGCCAGCGCTAAAGAACATGCGAACGGTGTTGGCGTCGCTCGCAATACGCGTCATCATTTCGCCGGTCTGCATCTGATCAAAATTGGCAAAGGAGAGCGACTGAATGTGGCGAAAGAGGTCGCTGCGCAAATCAAAGGCCAGCCCTTGCGAGACGCGCGCCCGGCACAGGCCCTGTGCCAGCGTCATCGTTGCCCCCAGCAGCGCCGCGCCCAGCATGATCCCCGACCCGCGCCAGACCACGGCCATGCTGCCGTCGCGAATGCCATCGTCGATGATGTACTGCAACATGCGCGGCACCACCAGCTCCATCAGCACCGGCAGCACCACCGTGAAAAGGCCCCAAAAGAGGGTCCAGCGGTAGGGGCGCAGGTAAGGCCCCATGCGTTTAAGTGACGTGATCATTTATCATCCATCCCCGGCAGGGTGGCGAGTAGATTCGTGGCGTTTTCTAGCGTCTCAATCTGGTCGGGGGGAAGCGTTTGGAGCTTGCGGCGCAGCAGCGGCAGCCCGCCCAGCGGCGCATCGGCGGCAAACGGCGGATCGTTTGATTTCGGCAGGAGTGGAATTGATCGAATCTAGTGGCGCAGTGTGGTCGCGGTGAAGGATTCGATTCTGATTCCCCATGTTACCGTGGCTTTAGAAGACAATGGGGGGTAGGTGGCCGTCGCTCTGAAACGAACTTTCGCGGCGGATTTCCGCCCCGCGCTCGTGGATTTCTTCTACGCTTTGGACCCCAACAAGGCTCATGGCGCGTTCGAGATCAGATTGGAGAATCTCGAAGGCCCGCGTTAGCCCGGCGTGGCCGCCCGCGCCAATGCCCGCCGCCGTGACGCGACCAATACCAACCGCCTTTAGCCCGTGCGATAGCGCAATCAGGACGTCCGTGCCGTTGCGGATGCCGCCATCCATCATAAAGTCCAGCTTGGACTCCTTTAGCAGGGGCATCTCTTGCTGCACAATGTGCAGCGTCGGCGGCACGCGATCCTGCTGGCGACCGCCGTGATTGGACCAAATGACACCCGTTGCGCCCATCTCTTCCGCCTTGCGTGCATCATACGCATCGTGGACGCCCTTGATGATGAGCGGTCGATCATTGCCCCATGCTTCCTTGATCCAGCGCAGATCATCCCACGTCACCGCCGAGGCAGCGAGCTGCTGACCAATGTCTGTATAGGGCATGGGCTCGCCCTTCTCATCAACGACGTTGACAAACTCCATCATCCCACCATCCTGCAGGTGGCGAAAGAGCCAAGGCAGACGCGTAATCATCTGTGGTGCGAGCGAGACTTTGCGCATGGCAAGCGCGGCCTGCTCAGCAAGACTCAGCCCGCTGAAGGGGGCCACTGCCGCCATTGGCTGCATCTTTGCGTGCAGCGCACGCAGGCCAGATACGCCGGTGTCGATGGTGAGGATAAGGGCTGTAAAGCCAGCTTGTTTGGCCCGCTCGATGCCGCGGAGTGATGTTTCACGGCCCCCGCAGAGGTAAAGCTGAAACCAACAGTCGCCCCTCGACGCCGCCGCCACCGACTCCAGCGGCGTGCCGGACAGGGTCGATTGCGCCATAACCGTCCCAAATTCGCCCGCCACTCTGGCGGCCACGGCATCGGCCATGGGATAGAGCATGCGAAGGCTGCCGACGGGTGCAATAAACCAGGGCACGGCGAGATTGTGCCCAACGACGCTCGTGCTCAAATCCAACGTCTCAAACTTTAGCGCACCGCGTGCCGTAGTCATCGCTTGCTGAAAGGCTCGCACGTTGCTGCGCAGCGTCGTCTCCGCATCCGCGCCGCCGCGAAAATATTCGGAGACAATCGGCGGCACTCGTCTCCGCATCAATTTCCACAGGTCTTCGGTTGTTAGCGCATCGCTGATGCGCTGGTCTGCTGTCGTCATACTCTTTTGTCCTTATCAGCTACGGCATGGATTGTCGAATTGAGGCGGCATTTTTTCTTTGGGCATGGGGCTAATGTATTCTGTGGCTGCCGTTGCCGCCTCAAATTCGGCGCGTGCGGCCTCGATTTTGTCGGGCTGCTCAAATAGCTCAATCGCCGACAGCGCCATCACCTTGGCGGCGTACATCATCCCTTTGTGGCCGATGCCCATGATGCCGGAGGCAACCACACCCCAGGAGTGGGCCGCGGCGTTGGTCGGCCAGCAGGTGGTGTTGAGCATGCTGAGCGGAACCTGCCAGCTCATGTCGCCCACGTCGGTGGAGGCGGGGAAGACGAGGCCCTCGTCGGACGGGGCGAAGGTATCGCCGATGAGTGGCTGGCTGGCGATCTCTGGCGAAACACCCATGTAGGCGGCAAGCGTTTGGCTGTTGCCCGGTGCATTGTTGGCGTTAATTTCGGCGGCATAGGCCATTTCCTCGTCCGAAAAGTCGATGCCGCCCAGCTCCGCCATCACCGCCGTCTGCACATCGGCCAGCACGTGGTTGTTGAGCACGCAGGTCGAGCCCGACTCAAAGGCCTCCTCGACCGTCGTCTCCGTCATCATGGCCGCGCCCTGTGCAACCTTGCGCACGCGCTCCGCCACCTCCTGCACCTGATGGGGCAAATGGGCGCGCACGTAGTAGTAGACCTCGGCCAAATCGGGCACGATGTTGGGCACCGTGCCGCCGTTGGTGATCACGTAGTGGATGCGCACGTTGTCTAAAACGTGCTCGCGCAGATAGTTGACGCCCATGTTCATCAGCTCGACGGCGTCCAGCGCGGAGCGGCCCGCGTGTGGCGAGGCGGCGGCGTGGGCCGTGCGCCCGTGAAAGCGAAAACGCATGCTCTGCACGCCAAGCGTGCTGCCTTTAGAGGCGTAGTTGGTGTAGCCGGGGTGAAAATTAAAGGCCGTGTTCATCCCACCCACGTCCCACGTGATGTCGAAGCCCGCCTCCTCCAAAAAGTCCGCCTGCAGCTTGGAGGCAAAAAATTCCTGAAAGCGAATCTCCGGCCGCGCCCAGATCTCATCCGCCATGGTGGTAAAATGCGTTTGGTTGCGATCTAGCCACTCGGCGATTTCTTGTTTAGTTGTCATGTGATTTCTCGGTTCATGCAACTTTCTGCATTGGGCGAACGTGCGGGCGCGGCAGCGGGCGATTCTCCGCCACGAAGTGTTGGATGACGTCCGCCACCACTTCGCGCAGTTCCGCTATACTCCGACGACCCGACGCTTAATAACACCTTCGAGAAGTTAAACGACAATGTCAATCGTCTCGCAAAGTTCAGCAATAAAATCTGTAGCATTGTTGGCGTCTGATGGATTGATTGGCCAACGAGTGCCTGGATAGCTCGGATCTAAATCAGCTTCATGGGCAATCTTGTTTCTTCTATCCACGATTAGCGTAAGTTGTCTTTTAACACTCGTAACGTCTTTACTCATGTTTCTGGCAACATCTTGCCAGAGAGAACAGCCTGAAAACAACCGAACTGCATCTGCAATCCTGTCGGGCTGTTGAAACGAAAGGTAACTATGCTTTTGACGGATTTCATCCTCAAGCAGCGCTGTTCCCGACCCACCGGAGTTGATCGAAATAAGAGTATTTGCGGACAAAGAGAATTTCAAGAATGCATCGGTTGGAGACCTTTTGCCTTGAAACACTTGAAGCATGCTCTCAAGGGTTAGCTCATGCATATAGTTATCCAGCGCACTTACAGATAAAACAATCTGCAATCTTAGAATATCCGAAGTATCTACTAGAGGAGTGGTCATAGATTCGAGCGCAGAATGCAATCCATGCAAATTTCTGGCGCGAATGACATTTTCCCTTAACCTCAAGATCGCATTAGACATTGCCAATAATCGACAGAACTCTATCTGCGCCCTGTGAATAAAGCTGCTTGAAATTCTGCATTGATTCTTTGGTACGGTCTAATACTACACCTTTTTGGTTTAATTGCTCATCTGTCAAGTCAAAAATTGGAGCCGCGTGCTGCTGAGATTGTGCAATCAAACCATTGAAATCAGACATCTGCATAATTGCATCGCCGGGAGTTATGCTTCCATCGGAGTATCTGCTATGTTCAAGCAACATTCCACACTTGTCTAACACTGGCAGCAAGACACTTTTGACGCCTTTATCTATTTCGTCAATCCATTGTTGAAACGCTGCGGAGGGTGCATTTCCAGCTCGCAGTCTGTACTTCTGCACAATAGTTCCTAGAAACTTTGGTTGTTTATTGGGAAATGGATAGCTCGCATTTTGGAGCGCTGAAAGGCTTTTTGCAGAATCTGACCAAGCTTTCCACTTTGGTAAAGTTATGGCAAGGCTCTCAGTCGCCATTGCTGAAAAGAAATCTGGTGCCATCGGTACCAAAAAATAATCACTTGTCATCATCAAATTCTGATTGATAGAGCCAAGGCTTGGACTCATATCAACCAGAACAATATCAATTTCGTTGGCTTCAGCAGTGATGTCAAAAAGATGACGAAGAGATCCTGGTAGGTTCTGTAATGTGACAAGCGAACCAGATAACTCTTGCGCGATTCCTAAAGTTACTTCATACTCTGCCAAACCAATATGACCCGGCAACAGGAAAAGGTTTGGCTGATTCGGTACTTCTTCACAAATGACAGGTTGTAACACAGCAGGGCGTGATTCAAATGCTGGAGCTAGACCTTCCTTGATATTTCTTATTCCTTCTTGGCTATATATTTGCTCAAACTCTGCATTACCTCTAAATCCCAAAACCATTCCAGTCAAATTACATTGTGGATCGCAGTCCACCAACAAAACCCGTTTGCCTTTATTAGCTAACATCCAGCCAAGGTTAAAAGTTGTAGTAGTTTTACTGACACCACCTTTGTGGTTGAATAGACATATCTGTGTTGGCATCTTTCAATCCTTTCTATTGGAACCGCATCATAACACTTTCAAATTCAACCATCAATTCAGATCACATTAACCTTAAAGATGAGGGAGGCTAGAAGTACCTTGGCCTCCCAGGATTTTATCTCCTCTAATACCGACAATCCACCTGCCGCCTCGACTCTGCCGATTCCAGAATCGCATCGCAGACCACCGAGCATCGGTACCCATCCTCGAGTCCGCCTCAATCGGCGCGACGTCGCGGTCGTTGACGATGCTCATAACCGATCCTACTCCGGCGGTTCGACATCCGGCACTTTAGCCAGCACCGCTTCAAAGTTTTCGCGGCTGCCGAGTTTCGCCCGCTTCTCTAAATTGGAGATAGCATGAAAGCGCGGAAACTTTGGTGAAAACGAGATGACCTTGCGCCCGCTTTCATTTTCTTGTTCTTTAAGCATCTCATAAAGAGCGCGCAAATCGAACCCAAATTCTTCCATAAGTGCTTCTCGCGCGCTGCGTACCTTTTCAACAATGTAATCTTGCTGCATTATTTGTTTCTCCACCAACTCCAGTTGGTTAAATAGTTTTTAACTATTGGTTACTGCAATCAGATGATGATTGGTCATCACTTTCACCTATGATAGCTTCCCATATCGGAACGGTTTACCATCTTTGATTTCTACTCGAAATTGAGCTTGAGCCAAAAGAGCAGATTTATCATAGCCAATAGGCATGTCCGCATAAGAATTATGGAACAAAGTGAGAATTGGTTTTCTATTTCTCACATCTAAAATACCAATTGCACTTATGTACTTTTTGGAAGATTCAGTCATTTGTTGATTACCACCAAAACGAGCTTCGATTTCAGCGGTCTGTTCGTTAGGTGGAATCAAGTAAATTTCGTCGCCATACATGGCGTCCAAAACCGAATCCTCATCAAGGCCAGAGAAGCCAGAAGTATTATCGTACAAAACAAGTATCGTAGGATGTTGACCTGCTGCCGAATTTTTAAGTTGAGTTTTGCTTGATTTTATCTTTTTCCTTGCGCGTCTTTTCGATGTGGTGAAATACGAAACGACCCCTCCATGTTGAAAAACCTGAGTGAATCTTTCTTTATCATCGGAATTTGGATCAAGCTGTTTGATTTCTACAATCACTTGTTGATCTTCTAATATAATTTTATAATCTGCTGTTTGCATATCTGGCATCTCACTGATTCGAGTCCACTGTATACCGTTCTCGTTACACAACTGCTCAAATAGATTTTCAGAGATCGTTTGTTTCATAATCATCTTCTGCCTTATCGTAACTCGTCTCATCTTGGACGTGTGTTAAAATTCTATTTCAAATCTAGAAAACGAAGGGGAGATCAGCTGATAACTGATCTCCTCCACTCCCATTTCCTCTAATACCGGCAATCCACCTGCCGCCGCGACTCCGCCGATTCCAAAATCGCATTACACACCACCGCGCACCTGTACCCATCCTCGAAGTCCGCCCCAATCGGGGCGACATCGCGGTCGTTGACGATGCAGTCCAGCAGGTGGGTGGATTCGGCACGCTTGCCACCACCACACCTACGCCACACCTACGCCACGTCTAAGCTGCGCTTGGTTGCAGCGCCCTTCGTTGTTCGAGCCAGCGCGACAAAGAGGCTTGGCTTTCCGTTGACTTTTTGCCCAAAAGCAAACCCTCTACGCTCAAATCCTCATCTAATTCGGGCCAATGAATTCCAACGCCTTGACCAATCAAGCGCCAGTTTTCGCGTTCCACTGGTGTGCCGTGATGCAGGCGGGGATACCAGGCCAACGGCACGCGCAGAGAACGTCCGTCACTCAGGTCGACAGCGAGCGTATCATCGCTCACTTCGACCTCCTCGATGCGGACATTTTGCAGATTAATTACCACGGTGTTCATGCCAGCCTCGCAATCGATCTTCTGCTTGGCCCTCAGACATTCGCGAAATCCGGTTAATTATGCTACGCCTGCTCAAAACCTGCGCCGTTAGCATAACCCAATACTCAATTGGATGAATATGGTTGCTCGATACCTCGCTGGTTTTTGATAACCGCAACTAAATGCCGCAATGCATCGTTGACAGACTCGTGATCAGGAAAATAGGGAGCGACGTCAGGGTCTAGAACCACAACATTTGTCCCTTCGGCATAGCGCTTTGCATACTTACCGCGAACGCCGCCAGAGAAATCATACTCCTCCAGCATTTCAGGTTCATTATCCATTTGTTTCATATTGAATCCTCTCCTTTCGCGCTGCTCGCCTAGCCATGACAATACGAACCCTATTGTCTCTATCTGTATGAATTACAATAAGCAGTCGGTTCCGATGGGATATGCCAGTCAAAACAAAGCGATCTTCGTCCTTGGAGTGCATTGGGTCCGGCACTGTAAGCGAAAGCGCATCCTCAAACACAGTGCTGGCTTCATCAAATGAGACGCCGTGTTTGAGGATGTTAGAGCGTGCTTTGTCCGGATCCCATTCAAACTGCATAAAGCATTGCTCATTTCATTCTATCACAGAAAGAGATTGTCCATGTAGACCAATCTCCCATCCCTCAATACGCGCAATCCACCTGCCGCCTCGACTCCGCCGATTCCAAAATCGCATCGCACACCACCGCACATCGGTACCCATCCTCAAAGTCCGCGCCAATCGGCGCGACCTCTTTGTCGTTCACGATGCAGTCGAGCAGGTGGCTGATTTCGTGGACGAAGGTGTGCTCCCAACCAATCATGTGGCCCTGTGGCCACCAATTTTCCCACCACGGGTGGTAGGGCTCGCTGACGAGCACGTTGGTAAAGCCCCTCGTCTCCTTGGGCTCGTCGCCGACCCAGTAGACCTCCAGCTCGTTCATGCGCTCCAGGTTAAAGGCAATCGACCCCTTTTCGCCGTTGATTTCAAAGCGGTTGCCGTTCTTGCGCCCGCCCGCGTAGCGCGTGGCCTCCAGCGTGCCGATGGCCCCGTTCTCAAATTCGACCGCCGCCGCAAAGGCGTCGTCGACCGTCACCTGGCCCGTGCCGCCTTCGCCGTCGGGCCGCTCTTTGATAAAGGTCTTCGTCATCGCGCTGACGGAGCTGATCTCGCCGACGAGATAGCGACCGAGGTCGATAATGTGCGCGCCGAGGTCGCCCAGCGCGCCGCTGCCCGCCTGCTCCTTGTCCAAGCGCCAAATCATCGGCGTGTCGTAGTGCGGCATGATCCACTCCTGCAGATATTGCGCGCGAAAGTGGTAGATTTGGCCCAGTGCGCCGCTCTCGATAATTTGGCGGATTTGGCGCACCGCGGGCACAAAGCGGTAGTTAAAGGCCACCATGTGCTTGACGCCCGCCTTGACCACCGCGTCCCACATCTCCTTGGATTCCTCCGCCGTGCGCCCCAGCGGCTTCTCGCAAAGGACGTGCTTGCCCGCCTGCGCCGCGGCAATCGTCGGCTCGGCGTGGAAGTGATTGGGGCCGCCGTTGTCAAAGAGCTGCACGTCGTCGTTCTCGATCATCTCGCGCCAGTCCGTGTAGTAGCCCTCGTAGCCGTAGCGCCTGGCCGCCTCGGCCACGGCCTCTTCGTTGCGCCCGGCAATCGCCACCATGCGCGGAATCGCGGGTGGCGGGTACATCATGTAGGGAATCGTCTTGAAGGCGTTGCTGTGCGCCTTGCCCATAAAGGCATAGCCCAGCATTCCCACGCCAACCTCCGGCGCATCGCCTTCCGACCGCGCGCCAGCCATTGAGGTAAATCCTGATCCGTCTGACATAATTTGTCCTCCAAAAATTTTTAACGCAAAGGCGCAAGGGCGCAAAGGGGTTGTCTCGTCGATTCTGCTGGTCGAATTTCTATGTTGTCGATTCGCCGACAAAATTCTTGCCCGACCACTGCGTCTTCCCCCGATCCTCCCTTGCGGCTTTGCGCCTTTGCGTTGATTTTGTTGGTCTTCCCTAATTCGTTATTCGTCGCCGCCAAAGGCCGAATCAAAGGCCACGTTGCTTGGGTCAAACTGGCTGTCGCGCACGACCTGTAGCGCCTCCTGTGCGCCGAATTCGCGCTCCATGCCGCTGTCCTCCCACTCGATCGAGAGCGGCCCTTCGTAGCCGATGCGGTTGAGCGCGCGGATGATCGGGTCCCACTCCACGTCGCCGTGGCCGGGCGAGACGAAATCCCAGCCGCGCCGGTGGTCGCCAAACTGCATGTGCGAGCCGAGAATCGAGTTGCGCCCGTCGAGCTGCACCCGCGAATCCTTGACGTGCGCGTGGTAGATGCGATCGGGGAAGGCGTTGATCAGCTCGACCGGGTTGATAAACTGGTGGATCAGGTGCGACGGGTCGAAGTTGATGCCAAAGGCGGGGTGGTCGTCCACGGCGTCCAGCGCCTGGCCAAAGGTGTAGATGTCGTAGGCAATCTCGGTTGGGTGCACTTCGAGGCCAAAGACCACGCCCTGCTTCTGGAATTCATCAAAGATGGGCGTCCAGCGATCCGCAAAATCCTGGTAGCCCGCATCAATCTCATCAAGCGAAGTCGGCGGGAAAAAGTAGAGCTTGTGCCAGACGGAGCTGCCGGTAAAGCCGTTGACGATGTCGACGCCAAAGAGCTTTGCCGCCTGCGCCGTCTTCTTGACTTCCTCCGCCGCGCGCTGGCGCACGCCCTCCGGCTCGCCATTGCCCCACACGTAAGGGGGCAGGATCGCCTTGTGTCGATCATCAATCGGATCACAGACGGCCTGGCCCACGAGGTGGCAGCTGATCGCCCAGCAGCCGAGGTCGTGCTGCTCCAGCAGATCGCGCTTCTCGCGCACGTAGGCATCCTGTTCCAGCGCCTTGTCCACCTCAAAGTGGTCGCCCCAGCAGGCCAGCTCCAGCCCGTCGAAGCCCCACTCGCTCGTCTTCTGCGCCAGCTCCGTCAGCGGCATATCCGCCCACTGGCCGGTGAATAACGTCACGGGTCTCGCCATGGTTTTCTCCTTTTTGATTTTGAATGTGTGAGATGCAGCAGTGGCTCAATCAACAGCGGCTATTTTGGGGGAACGGCGCGCTGTCCTTGTCCGCGCCGTTGCGCTTGCCCAGCGGCAGATTCACGGGAAGCCTAGCAAGGCAATCGAGCATCTCCAAAAGCGTATCCGAAAAGGCCATCTTGCGCAAGCGACCTCGCTCGCTGCAGCAGCTCCAAATCAAGGAACCGCGCCGCGCAAAATTCTTCCGAGCAGCCCTTCCGCCCGCGTAGGTTTGCAAGCAAGAAGATGCGTAAACAAAAAGGGGCGCGGGTTTACCCACGCCCCTTTTTGTTGTTGCGAATTACTACGGCGACCATCTGGCAAGCGGCGCTAGGAATCGAGGTGGCGCACGGCGTCGCCCACCGTGTTGATATCCTGCGCCTGTTCATCGCTGATCTCGCCGCCGAATTCTTCCTCAAAGGCCATGATCAACTCGACCAGATCGAGGCTGTCCGCCTCCAGATCGTCGCGAAAATTGGCGTCCATGGTAACGTCCGAGGCTTCGACGCCGAGCTGTTCTACGATAATGGCTTGAACGCGTTCAAAAGTTGTCGCTTGAGACATTGTCTTCTCCAGGTGGGTAAGGGGATGGGTAAAGGGTGGTGGATGTTTGAGCAGCTGGCCCGGATAAGGGGATCGCCCAGCGACGTACAGAGGCAGATGGCTCCGCAGCGACCAACAAAACATCGCGGATTTACTTAGACCAATTGGTTGCTCTTGGCGGCAGGCAAACTGGCGAGCGCCGCTAAAGTGTCGCCATTGTATGCAGCCCCCTGCGACCTGTCAAACCAACCGGGTGGTGGGTGAAAATCGCCGCCGTGGCGGATGGTCACCCTAGAAAATGTCACCGCAAAAATTGTCACCGTAGAAAATGTCACCGTAGCGGATGTCGCTCACGCTGATATTTACTTCGGACGGCGGCTCTCCAGTAGCGCACGGGCCTTGACGGCGTCGCCAAAGAGCGAGACGCCGCTGTTGAGCACCACCAGCCCCAACGTGCCCAGCCAAAACCAGCGCGCCCCCGGCCGGCGCTGCCCCTTGCGGATGGCGCTCTCGCCCGTCAAACTGACGCCCAGCCCAATGAGCGTAAGCCCCAACGGCGCTTTGATTAGCCACTCGCGCCGGTAGCGCGCGTGATTCTTTGCAGGATTGTTCACGAGATGATTCCTTCTGTATTGTTTTTAGATGTAGTAGCTCTGGGCAGCTCCGGCTGGCTTGGCTGCGCCGAAGCAGCCGGGGCGGCAGCGGGCGATTTGTCGCGCCGCAGGTCGACGGCGCGCGACAGATTGCGCATCGAGAGCGTGCGCTCTTTGCCCAGGCTAAATTCGATGCGCTGCGTATTTTGCGCCGTGGTGGCCGCTCGATCAAACAGCAGCAGCCAAACTCGCCGCACGGTGAAGCGAGCCTCCAGCCCGGCCGCCCGCGCGGCTTCCACAATATCCTGCGCTTCTGGCTCGCTCAGGCTCAGAGCCAGGGTAAGGTGGGGACGAAATTCGCGACGGCGCGCCGCCCGCAGCGCCTCAGCCGTTTCGCTGTCGGGCTCTGCGCCCTCGGCCAGAGCGGCCAGCAGATCATTTCGCAACTGATTTAGGCGGTGGTAGCCCAAAGCGTCCCCGCCCGCGCCGCTGAACTCCTTCTCGGCCCGCTCCTGGGGCCACTCCCTGACCATCAATTCTTTGTCGACCAACTCGCGGAGACGTTCGGCTGGTGGGGCAGGCGCATCGTAGACGGCCACGCTCCCAATTTCGCTCAGGTCGCTCGCGCTGAGATCAAGCGTGAGCACCTCCACCGGCTCCGGCTCCATATATTCCGGCTGCGTATACGCCAGGCCGTCCGCTGCCAGCGCCACGGCGGGGAGCTCCAGCGTCTCTTCTTCGGCGCCGGCTTGTCCATTTGCATAAGCGGACACATCCGCCGCGCGCGCCTCGCTCTTGACCGTTCGTTCGCTGCTGCTTCTCATGCGCAAAAAGACGCCCTCGTAGCCCGGTCGCGTGTAGTCGGCGTCGTGCAGGATTTCGTCTATGTAAATTTGAAAGGGCTCGTAGCGCGCGCAAACGGCTTCGATGCGCTGGCGCAGCGTCGCTTGGTCCAGGTGATCAATCGCGACGCGCGGCAGCAGCGTCACGTGGCCGCCCCAGGAGGGCCAGCTTGAGCCGGGCGTGCGTTTGGCCCAGCGCCGGAATTCGCGGTCAATGCGGTCTGGCAGCAGAATTTGAAGGCTTGTTAGCATAGGGGCGGGCATGGCGATAGCGGGCGGAACAGCGGGCATAGACAGCGGCAAGTGTAACCAGTAGCGGGTGTGGACAGCGCCGAGCGGATTGGGTGCGTACAGGGATGCGTACAGGGATGCGTACAAAGCTGTCGCAACAGGAACAACGTCAAAGGAATGGGCTAAGCAAGCAGCGTTAACTGGGCAATTGTACCACGGGTGGAAACAGCAACCAACTGTTGCGGCATTCACACGGAAATTCTAAATTTGGCGCACGGTGAGCTACTCCGAGAGAATAGATCTACCTTGGGAGAAAGGAGAAAAAAGGAAGGCCGTGACAAGCATCCCCCTGCACGCCCCTCATCATCGAGGGAAACGAAGCAGCGCGCGGCGCGTGCCGGAGAGGTGAACTTATCCGCCTGCTACATTGATTTTCCTGGGTTGGCGTTGATAAACTGTACCGAAGAGAATCAGCTACGAATTGCGCAGATCAGAAAGAGTCGGCCGCAAAAGGTTGTGCAACTGTGCAAGGGCTCTACTCGGCGGCCACAAGCCGCTTTTGCATGGCTTTCGTCATTGGCACGATGATGTGGCCGCGCTCCAGATCGCCGTAGGTGCGTGCGCGCTGCGGCCCGTGCCGCCACAGATAGTAGGCAATGTAGGCACAGGTGAGCGCGTCGAGCGTGTCCTCGTACTGCTTGAGCGCTTTGCCCCGCAGCCCAAAGACTTCCGTCTTTTCAAGCAGCTTTTTTGTGCCCTTGAGCGGCGGCTTGGCGTCGCGCAGCCCGCGCAGCAGCCCCCGGTAGCGCTCAAATTCCGCCCAGCGATCTTCGTAGCTGCGGTGCGAGCGCGGCTTGTACTTGAGCGTTGTCTCCAAGCCAAAGAGGCTGATGTGCGCCGGGTGGGGGTAGACTTCGCAAACGAGCCGCCCCACGGCACGCTTGGGCACGGTGGCCGCTTCGCTAAAGCGCATGTGCGTTGCCAGCGCCTCGACCAGCGCCTCGCCGCGCACGGTTTTTCTCTGCGAATTCTCCGCATACCCCCTGGCCAGCCGCCTGCGGTTGGCGGGATAGGCCCCGGCGTGAAAGCGACGAAAATCGCGGCTGACCAAGCGGTCAGCGTCGCGCATGCCCGTTTCGTTGGGCACGCGCAGCGGTGCATCCACGGCCAGCACGGCACCGCTGCCGCGCGGCAAGTGCTCGCGCACAAAGCCAACAATCTCGTCGTTGTCGCCCAGCTCGCCGCTGTGGGCCGTGAGCCGCCCGTCCCGGATCACGGCGCAGCCGGAAGGATTGCGCGTGCTCCACGCCAAATCCAATCCAAAGAAGACCGTTTCCTTTTGCTTGCCCTTCTCTTGCTTCTTGGCCAAAATGCTTTTCCTAACGTTTTTCAACTTCTCAATACAAATGCGTGTACTTTAAGCCCGTCCCCGTGTTAAAAAGCACAACCGTCTCGTCCGGCTGAATCCACCCCCGCTCCAGCAGCGCGACCTGGGCGGCCAGGCAGGCTGCCCCTTCCGGCGCGGGAAAAATTCCCGTGGCGCGGCCCATTACGCGCGTGTAGCAGATCATCGCCCCATCGTCGACGGCGACGGCCGTGCCCCCGCTGTCGCGGATGGCGTTGAGAATCAGGAAATCACCGACGGCGACAGGCACGCGCAGCCCGTCGGCGACGGTCTTGGCGCCCTGCCAGAGCTCGGCGTGCTGCTCGCCCTGCTCGAAGGCGCGCACAATGGGCGCGCAGCCGCTGCTCTGCACCGTCACCATGCGCGGTCGCTCGCTGCCGATGAGTCCCATCTGCTCCATCTCGTCAAAGGCCTTCCACATGCCGATCAGCCCCGTGCCGCCGCCCGTGGGGTAGAGGATAACATCCGGCAGCGTCCAGTCAAGCTGCTCGGCCAGCTCGTAGCCCATTGTCTTTTTGCCCTCCAGCCGATAGGGCTCCTTGAGCGTCGACACATCAAACCAGCCGTGCTCGGCCACGCCTTCTTTGACGCGTGCGCCGCAGTCGTTGATCAGCCCATCGACCAACGTCACGCTGGCGCCCAATTCGGCGCATTCAGCCCGGAAGCAGTGGGGCACATCCTGCGGCATGTAGACGTGGGCGGGCAGCCCGGCCAATGCGGCGTAAGCGCTCATTGCGCCGGCGGCGTTGCCCGCGCTGGGAATGGCGATCTCCGCCGCGCCCAATTCCCATGCGCGGCTGACCGCCGCGCTCAACCCACGCGCCTTGAAGCTGCCCGTCGGATTGGTCGATTCATCCTTGATCAGCGTGTTGGGGCAGCCAATTTCCTCGCCCAGTCGCGTCGCCCGCTGCAGCGGCGTCCACCCCTCGCCGAGGCTGAGCCGAAAGCGCTCGTCCTGCACGGGCAGCACTTCGGCATAGCGCCACATCGTCGGCTCGCGCGCGGCCAGCGAGTCGCGCGTCAACGTTTGTTTGGCACGGTCGAGATCGTAGCGGGCCAGCAGCGGGCGGTCGCTGGCGGGCGAGAGATTCATAAGCTGGTCGGCGGCGTAGCGCTCGCCGGTCATGCTGCATTCGAGGTGGGTGAGGGTCGATTGGGTAGGCATGGGTGTCGATTCCGCTGGGTTGGGGAAGATTCAAAGGGCAGTATAGCAAAAAAGTGGTGGGTTGGCACAAACTCGAAAATGGAAAGGGTGCGTCCCAGACTGTTGGCGATCTCCGGCGAAGGCGAAATTCCACAGGCTGGCACATCCGACCTCTCCCCCAATCTCCTCTCCGCTGCGGCTAAGCTTTACCCAGAAGTCGCCGCTGAGTTTCGCCGCGTCGCGGGGCAAGCGGAACCCCGCCCCCAACCCCCTCCCCGCTAGCAGGGAGGGGGCTTTTGTTGACTCGATGGTTCTGCGGCTCTTCTGTAACATCGCCCGCTCGCAAACAAAGCGAGGCCATCACTTGGCGACCGCTTCCCCCACCAGTCACCCTTCCCTTAATGTCGGGGAAAGGCCGGGGATGATGAACGGAGAACTCGGACCGGGGCGGAACAAAATATCGATAACGAACGTAGAGCCAACCATGAACATCACGCGACGAACATTTTTGCGCGGCGGGCTGGCGACGGTCGGCGCGGGGGCACTGACGGGACTGTATGCGTGGCAGGTGGAGCCGCGCTGGGTGCAGCTCGCGCGGCGACGGCTGCCGATTCGACATCTGCCGCCATCGCTGGCGGGCCGCACGCTTGTGCAGGTAAGCGATCTGCACATCGGCGACCGCTACGACTGGCGCTACCAGATCGGCGCGCTGCGCGAAATCGCGGCGCTGACCCCAGATTTTGTTGTCTACACCGGCGACTTTGTCAGCTACGAATCGGCGGCGCAGCTGACGCAGCTGGAGGCGCTGTTGCAACACGCGGTGCGCGGTGCTCTGGGGACGGCAGCGATTTTGGGCAACCACGACTACGGGCACGGCTGGGAACAGGCGGCGGTAGCCGAGCACATTATCGATTTGCTGACGGCGGCAGGCATCCCCACATTGCGCAACGAAGCGCAGCGCTTGGCCGAGCTGCAAATTGTCGGCCTCGACGACTATTGGGGCACAAATTTCCAGCCGGATTTTTTCGCCACCCTCGATTTCAAGCAGCCGACCGTGACCCTCTGCCACAACCCCGATGTCGCCGATTTGCCAATTTGGGGCGACTACGACGGCTGGATTTTGGCGGGGCACACGCACGGCGGGCAGGTTAAGCCGCCTTTTTTGCCGCCGCCGCTGCTGCCCGTGCGCAACAAGCGCTACACGGCGGGCGCGTTTACGCTATCCGGCGGGCGTTCGCTCTACATCAATCGCGGGTTGGGCAATTTGTGGCCGGTGCGCTTTAACGTGCGCCCGGAGATCACGCTCTTTACGCTGGAGGCGGCGTAGCCGACGGAAAAGCAAAAGGAGCGGTAAACAGTTCACTTCACTTATCCCGTTTGATGGTTATGGCACGGGGGTATCTGCTGCTACACTATATTTGTGTGGGGCGCACATCACGATGCTGCTGGCGAACTAGGCAGCGTTCCCGGCACGGTCCGGAAGCGACTGCGCATTCTGGCTCGCGCGTGGGCCGTGCCGGGGACGTGAGCACCCAATCCGTAATTTGTCAGCAGTGTCACATTACGGCTGCGCCCTCTCCCCAATCCAACCACAGGAGGAATCAACATGAACACTATTCAATTTGGCAACACGGGTGAACCGGTCTCCGAAATGTGCCTCGGCACGATGATGTTTGGTGACCGCACCAACGAAGCCGAGTCCGACCGCATTCTGAGCAGCGCCGTCGACCAGGGCGTCACCTTTATCGACACGGCGGCCGCGTACTGCGGCGGCGAGACGGAGTCGATCCTGGGCCGTATCATGCAGGGCAAGCGCGATCAGCTCTTTCTCGGCACGAAGATCGTCAGCAAAACTGCGCCGTCAGACTTTGCGCAGGCGCTGGACGACAGCTTGACGCGCTTGCAGACTGATCGCGTGGATTTAGAGATGATTCACTGGCCCCATGCCGAGATGCAGACCGAGGCCATGATGGAGGCATTGAACGCGCTGGTCGTCTCCGGCAAGACGCGCTACGTGGGCTGCTGCAACTTTCCGGCGTGGCTCTTTGCCCACTGCAACGCCATCGCGCAGCGCAACCACTGGGCACCGCTGGTTTGCAACCAGATTCCCTACAACCCCGTCGAGCGCGGCGTCGAAGTCGAGGTGCTGCCGCAGGCCGTGGCGGACAATGTCGCGATCACCGTCTATCGCCCGCTGCTGATGGGGATGCTGGCCGGGAAATACAGCGCGGGCAAACCCATCCCAGAAGATTCGCGCGGCGCAACGGACAAGCGCGTCAAAGATTGGCTGGCCCGCTTTGGCGACGCCTTCAACCAGTTCGATCAGTTCGCCGCCGAGCGCGACCTGCACCCCGCCCAGCTCGCCGTGGCCTGGCTGCGCCACTCGCCCGGCGTCACGTCGCCGATTGTGGGCGTCAGCTCGCTGCGCCAGCTCCAGCCCAGCATCGACGCGTTCACGGTCGAGCTTTCGGACAAGGAGTATAAGGAAGTGACGGGGATGTTTGATGCGGCGGTGAAGGAGGAGAGCGGAGGGAATTTCAGCAATTTGCGGCGGGCAATGGATTTAGTGGCGTGAGCAAAAACGTCCTAAACTCAAGGTGCTATCCAACCACCGTCCGGCGGCTTTAGCGCCGGGCTTGCCTGGGAGAAGCCCACTGAAGCGGGCCAAACACCTCTTCAACCCGCTTCAGCGGGTTTTCTGCCAGCAAGCTGGTGGGCTTTAGCCACCAGCGGTTTCCGAACGCCCACAGTTCGCCTAATGCCCCAGCACGCGCACGCTGTTCGAGCGGTCGTGGTGCGTCAGCCGCCACTGGCCAAAGCCGTCGATCAGCGCGCGCGCCCGCTCGCGGCGCACCCGCATCCGCGCGTTCTTAACGCGCCACTCGCCCTTCACCTGGTTGATCACCAGCAGCGAATCGCCGCGCACATCCAGCTTGGCCGTCTTGGGGTCGGCTTGGCCGTCGGCCAGCCGCTTGAGCACGGCCTCCAGCGCCGCAATCAGCGTGTCGTACTCCGCCTCGTTGTTGGTGACGCGGTCGCCAAATTGAAGCTGGACGATCTGCTCCGGCTGGCCGGGCCAGCGCAGCGCATAGCTGCCGTAACCCCGGCCGGGGTTGCCGCGGCTGCCACCGTCAAAAATAATCCCAATCGGCCGCTCCGGCGCTTGCCCCGGCAGCGGCGACATCTCGCTGGGCGAAGCGGGCTTGTCGACCTTGCCCGCCGGGGCACCCACCACCACGCGCCCCCGCACCGGCGACTGGTATGGCCCGGCCGGTGCCTCATCCGGCGGTTCACTTTCCGGCTCCGCAGGCTTTGGATAATTTGGCGACTGGGCGGGCGTCAACGGCTGACGCTGGCGCTGGGTCAACGCGGGCGCGACGGCGAGCCGCCGCTGGTCGGTGGCCAGCACGTCGCTTGGCAGCAGCCCGCTCACGCGCAGGCGACGCAGCAGCGCGCGGCGATCAGCTTCGGTTAAGTCGCGGATTTGCGCGACGATGTGGTCGAGGGACATAGCAAGTTATTGGTAATTGGTAATTGGTAATTGGGGTTTGTTAAATACACTGATTGGTTATCAACGAACAATTGCCAATTACTATTTACTATTTACCAATCATCAACCTATCACGCGCCGTTCACGCGCGCCGCCCGCCGTTCCGCCCGCTGGCGTTCGCGGGCCTGGTTCCACAGGTAGAGCAGGTTAGATTGGTGAAACTGCTTGACGATGCCGCCGAGCGGGATGCGGCTGGGGCCAAATTGCTCGATGTCGTACTGGGCCAGGTCGTGCTTGGTGGCGCCCTCGCCGATTAGCCGATTGACCAACTCCTCGATGTCGTCGAGGTAGCGGATGCTGTCCTCGATGCTGCTGTCGACTTCGCCGCGCAGCAGAATGTCGCCGTGGCCCTGCACGATGGTTTCCAGGTTGTAGCTCGCCAGGTTGCGCAGCGATTCCTTATAGGCGGGCAAATCGCTAAAGGGCGTGGCGATCAGCGGCACGGGCATCATTAAGTCGCTGGCAAAAAGCACCTTCTCCTCGCGCACGTGGACGACACAGACCTCCGGGCTGGGCCCCGGCGAGCTGATGGCGTGCACCGTCTTGCCGCCCAGCCGCACCAGCATTCCCTCATCAAAGACCGTCTTGGGCAGCCGAATCTCCACCTCGCGCAGCTGCGGCGTATTCTCCTTGGCCTCCGCCAGCGCCACCACGCCGTACTCCTCCAGCATCTCGCGGCACTTCTCGTGCGCAATCAGCTTGGCCTCCGGGAAAAAGCAGGAGCCGTAGACGTGATCGGCGTGGCTGATCGTGTTGATCACGTACTTGATGCCTTCGGGGCAGACGCGCTCGGCAAAGTCGATAATCTGCCGCGTCTCCGATGGAAAGGGCAGCGTGTCAATCAGGATGCCGCCCTCGTGCGTCACCACCAGCCCGGCGTTGACTTCGACGTAGAGTTCGCTTGTAAAGACCCACGTGTCGTCGGCAACGCGCGTGCGGGTGATGGCCATGGTGCTCCTCTATCCTCTGTGTTAGCTGTAACGCTCTTAGCCCGAAAGTTTACCACAGCCATAGGAGCGGCGTCAAGAGTAGTTGACATAAAATTCCATCTATGCACGGCAGCTCTTCAGCCGGAATGTCTCTAGTGCACGTAATTGATTAGAGGTAGCAGCGGCTAAACTGTCAACGGATTTTCAGAACGGATTGAGCGGATTACTGACCGGCTTATCGGCTTCCAGCCAACGCGAGGCGGGTTGGCCCGCTAAAAACGGATTGTACGACCCAATCGTTCAATCCATTCCCCGCATCCGTTGACAGCTGAAGCGTTCAGATTGTAACGAACCTGTAACGGAAATGTATATGGATTTGTCATCTCGGCGTGCAAAACTAAGGCCAATGGATAACTCCCCTTCTATCCAGACCCACGCCCGTTGTCACACAGTTGAGGAGGTCTGAATGTCCACACACATCCGCAAATTCAAAACGCCTATCGACATCGGAATCTTTTTTGTGCTCATCATCGTGCTGGCTGCGATGTTGACCAGAGTCGGCATCAACGTGCAGCCGGCGCTGGCCAATCGGTCGGCGCAGGAGCGCGCATCCGAGGCGCTGCCGCCGCTGACGGCCAAAAATCTGTTTTACGTGCCCGAGCAAAGTTTGATCCTGCTGGCGGCACAGGTCGACAACTTGAGCGAGCTGGCTGAGGCGCCGCGACTGGTGGAAAGTGCAAAAGTCACCAGTTGGGGAACGGAGGCGACCGAGGTAGTGGAAGAAGAGGTAAAGCCCGATCCACCCCAGGCAGAAGCGTTTGGCCACGACGGCCCCAGCGTAGTTAGCGACCTGGCTGTTTCGCCCGACGGCTTGAAAATGGCGGTGCAGAGCTATTTTGGCATGAAGCCGGTGGGCTGGATTGTCAACCTCGAAAATCGGGAGCAGCCCGTGATGACGCGCTTTACCGCTGAAGGACGGGGCATCTTCCTGGGCTGGCATCCCGACAGCCGCCACGTTCTGTATCGTGTGAGCAACGTAGACGTAACCAACCCTGGCTTGTGGATTGTTGATACGGCGGACGGCACGCATCAGCTGATCAAAATCGAAAACCTAACCGCGCCCGAACAGATCACCGACGCCGCCTTTTCGCCAGATGGTTCGCAGATTGTCTACGCGCTCAGCCGCAGCATGGGCATGGGCAGCGAAATCTGGCGCACCGACGCAACGGGCGAGAAGCACGAGCTGCTGCTCCAGGACGAACTCAAGGTGGCCGCCGATCTGACGTGGTCGCCCGACGGCAGCAAAATTGCCTTCGTCAATTTGCTGGATTCGCCCGTACCCTTTGCCGAAGCAGGTTTGATGGTGATGGACGGCAGCGGGCAAAATTTAAAAGCGCTGGCGGCCATGGATGGTGGACACGGCCAGGCCCCGCTTTGGCGCAGCGATAGCCAAGCGCTCTATTTCGTGGCGCGTGAAAACGTCCAGGATAGTGCGGCGGACTACGAGGCGGAGAAGCTCGTGAGCAGCATTCGTTCGGTCAACGTGGCGACGGGCGAGCAAGCCGTGCTGGTGCCGGCCGACGGCGCCCGCCAGATTGACCTGAGCCTGACGCCGGAGGGCAACCTGCTCTTTGCCTCCAACCGCCAGGGCCAGCTCGACGTCTGGTCGGCCAGCCCGGACGGCAGGCTGCAGCAGGTAACCAACGATGGCAAAACTCAGCGTCACCCCGTCTCTCTGCAACAGAAGTAGATTCAGATTTTATCAAGGAGCACCCTATGTTACGTGCAATTCGGAAACTCAACCTCGTGCTGTTTGTGCTGATTGTGCTGTGCGTGCCCGCCCTGCTGCACAGCCAACCGGCAGAAGCGGCTCCCGCGCCGTTCTTGTACCGGCCCTATTACGGCTCCTACCAGAGCCATCCGGCGACTGCCTGGTTTGACCATGACGTGCCCACTCCTCTAACCACGAATGGTCATATGACCAATCGGGACAACAGCACGTGGTTTGGCTGGCAACACGATATCTCCGTCACCGATGGGGATGGGTGCGACGATGTTCCCCACTGTTATGACAGCCACGAAGGCAACGACCTGGCGTTATACTATGAACCAGTTGTTGCGTCTGCGCCGGGACAAGTTTTCTACGCCGGATGGCAGTTCAGTAACCACGAGTCAGGTCTCGGGCTGATGACGGGGGTATATCATCAGGCGCAAGACATCATCACTGACTACGGCCACCTCAGCATGGTAAGGTACCAACCCGGCAACAACGTGGGTAGATGGCAGATCGGAACCAGCGGACGAACAGGGAATGCAGATGGTGCGCACCTTCATTTCGAAGTGCTTAAATTAACAAACGATGGGTATAAGTATACCGATCCGTGGGGGTGGAAAGCCCAAAACAACGACAACGACAACGGGGATGACCCTTGGGCCAACAGTACTGATCCAATCGGCACAACCAGCACCTACCTTTTCGTGAGCAATCCTTCGCAGGGGAATGAGCCCACCTATAACGGGACGTATACCGTTGATGATGGGGATAGTGCCTACGGAAGGGGATGCGCTAGCGGCCAGCCTTTCTGGCACGATGAGATAGGCCAAGGCAACGGCAATGATTACGATTGGACACGTAACAATGGCACAACCACTGACTGTTATGCTCAGTGGTCGGGCAATAGCTTGCCGACCACAGGTCAGTACGAGGTGGAGGTATATGTGCCAGCCGTCCAGCCGGACGTTGATCCTTAATTTCGTCCCAATGGACGGGAACGTAGCCATGCTGCTCGTTATACGATCTTTCACAATGCAGGCAAGATAGCTGTCGTGGTCGACCAGCACGATATTCCTTCGGGAGGACTTTGGATCAGCTTGGGTCGCTACAACTTCAATGCAGGATCGAGCGCAGGACGCGTTAGGTTGGCGGACGCGGCTTTTACCGCGAGTAACCCTGGCTATGATAGTACTGAGCGCGTCCTCATTGCGGATGCTGTTCGTTGGAATAGGGTTCCATAAGCGCTTGCCAGGATAGCTGCTCTACCACCAAATGGAACCAATACTTTGTTTGCGGCGTTTACATAGGACAGCGGTAGCTTTGAACATACCGCTGTCCTACAACCTTTCGCTGGAGGAGATATCGATGAAACTCAAGAAATTCACGTTCACCCTGGGTTCTCTGCTTGTCCTGCTGCTGGGATTGGCTTCGATGGGATGTGGCCCCGCCACCACGCTAGCCGCTTCGGAACAGCCGCTAACCGCGACGCCGACCACGCCCGTCTTCCTGCCGCTGGTGAGCAGCGAGAGCGCTGGGCATAATGCGCAGCTAAGCGCCGCTGTCTCGCAGGCCGATTCACCTTTGCCAACGCCTGGGCAAATGGAGTGGGCAACCTATACGCACGATAGGTATCCGTTTTCAATCGAATATCCAGCCGACTGGCAGGCATATGTATCGTTTCGGGGCGAAGACGATGACCATACGGCCACTTGGGAATGGGTAGTTTTCGGCCCTGCTGGCTGTGAGACAGACCGACAGAAGTGTGAATTGACGGTGGACGTGATGGAACGAACGGTGCATCCCGTAACGTCTCAAGAAGTTGCCGAACTTTTGGACCCAGCTTTTTTGCCGCCGGAAGAAGTGGGAGCTCGTGCTTACAATATCAAGCACTTTTCAACGGGGACGGTCGAGGGTATGCAGTATGTGGCGGGGCCTCTTCCGGACAATGGTATGCTACAATTCGCACAGTTCTCTTTGCAAGTGGTTCTGCCCAGCGCAGAGCAGAGCCTGATTGTTCGGGTGAGAAAAGACCTGGATGTGGACATCTCCAAGCCGGTGACCGAAGCTAATTTGGAGGAAGCTGTCGACGCTCAGGCCGCGATCTTTGAACACATGGCGCGCAGTGTTCAGGTCGGCGAGGCGACTGAGCAGTAGATTCAAAGTCCAACAATTCACTTCGCCACAAACTGATAGCCGATACCGGGAACCGTCACGATGTACCGTGGCTGGTGCGGCGTCGGCTCTATGAAAAAGAGCTTATGTACCCCGACAAGAAATTCACATTCACGCTGGGTTCCCTGCTTGTCCTGCTGCTGGGATTGGCTTCTATGGGATGCGGCCCCAGCACCACGCTGGCCGCTTCGGACCAGCAGCCAATTGTTACCCCGACCGCGCCCGTCTTTCTGCCGCTGGTGAGCAGCGATAGCGCTGAGAATGATGCACAGTTAAGCGCCGCTGTCTCTCAAACAGAATCGCCCCTGCCAACGCCTGGACAAACAGAATGGGCAACATACATCAGTGATAAATACCCCTTCTCGGTCCAATATCCTGATAACTGGCAGGTGGAGGTTGCAATACGACGAGAAGACAGCGATGTGCTCAGCTTCAAAGACCCGGACTGTGGCTTGGCTACGATGAATTGCTGGATCAGCATAACTGTGTACGACCGTTTCCAATACGGTTTGTCACCTGAAGCCTATGCACAGTTCCTGAATCCTGCTTTGTATCCGCCTAACGAAGGCGGCTACGAAGCCTTTGATATCAGGCATCTATCAACTGACTCCGCCGAAGGTGTGCAATTTGTCTGGGGGCAGTACCGCCCGGATGGGGGCCTTACTGACTTTGGTAAATGGGGCACGAATCCTAGCTTGACTGCTCAATTTTACAGCGAAGCACAAAGACTCGACGTTCGGTTGAGCGCCGCTTTGGATATCGAAACGGTTGAGCTGATTGAAGAAGTTGGCTTTGAAGAAGCGATTAACTCGCAGGCGAGCATTTTTGAACACATGGTGAGCAGTTTGCAAATTGGGGAGGCCGTTGAAGAATAAAGTCAAACATTCAGTTTGCTCACTTCGCCACAAATTGATAGCCGATGTCGCGAATCGTCACGATATACTGTGGCTGGTGCGGCGTCGGCTCAATTTTTTTGCGCAGCCGCTCCATGGTGGTGCGCAACAGCTGGTGGCCTCCCTTGTCTGTGTACCCCCACAGCGTTTCAATCAAGCGTTCCGAGGGCAGCACCTGCCCGGCGTTGACTTCGACGTAGAGTTCGCTTGTAAAGACCCACGTGTCGTCGGCAACGCGCGTGCGGGTGATGGCCATGAGAATTCAACCTGTTCTGAGTAACGATTCTATGTAGTCAAGTAATTTGTAGTGCCGAAGTGTACCATAAAGACGTAAGTCTCGTCAAAATAGTTGACATAAGAATCCATATTGGGTAGACCGCTAAGTCTTTAGCTGGAGCATGTTCGATTGTAATGAGCTTGTGATGGAGATGTATATGGATTTGTGATCTCTGTGTGTGAAACTATGAGTAACGGCAAACAAGCCGTCAGTTTCAAACCTCGCTTCAGACAACACAGTTGAGATTGGAGGAGAACAAATTCATGTTTTATCTTCAGATGCTGAGAAAGAATCAATACGTACTGCAAGCAGGGGCATTCCTCTTGCTTGCCACATCCGCTGCATTTGTTTCTTGGCAAACACTTCATTTGCCGAACAATTCAACTTTTGCCCAGGAAACAACTGGCATTGAGCAAGCTGCGGAGGTGCTGCCTCCACTGGCTGAAGACACCAAGCTGTTCTTTGTGTCAGAGGAGGAGCCTGTGCTGCTTGCGGCACGCATGCAGGAAGGTGGTGCTGAATTTTTGGAACCAGCTGCGGAACTTCAGCGCCTAGTCGATTTCGAGCCGGAAAGCAGTTCCGAGCCTGTCGAAGAACCAAAAGACACCGGACACGATGCACTGACTGTTGCAGGAGAGCTTTTCCCTTCACCCGATGGACAGCGAATCGCCCTCCAAACGTATAACGGCGGTAGCCCGCTATCCCTGCTGTTGAAGGTGGAAGACAAAGATATCCCTGTTTTGTCCCGTTTGACACCTGAAGGATATGGCTACTTCTTGAGCTGGCATCCAGACAGCCAGCACGCATTATACAAAGTCCTCAATACAGATGTAGCAGATCCTGGGCTTTGGGTTGTCAATTCAGTTGATGGTAGCCACCAACAGATTCAAATTCCGGATTTAACTGCGCCTGAGGGCTTGGCTGCCGCAGCTTTCTCGCCCGATGGTTCCAAGATAGTTTATGCAACGACCAAAGGAATGGGGTTTGGTAGCGAGATTTGGCTTGCCAATGCGAAAGGGAACGATCGTCGCCTCATTTGGAAAGATGAAGTGACTACCGTCGGTGATCTCTCGTGGTCGCCAAACGGACAGAGCATCGCTTTCGTCAACTTGGTTGACTCGCCAGTTCCCTTTGTAGAAGCCGGACTATGGCGTGTCAACGCCGATGGCAGCGATCCAAAATTTCTTACCACAATTGATGGCGGACGTGGCCAAAGCCCTGTCTGGGACCAGGATAGCCAACGTTTGTTCTACGTGGCTCGTGAGAACGTCGATAATCGAGAGGCGGACTACGAAGCAGACGCACTTGTGAGCAGCATTCGCTCTGTGAACGTAAACACTGGCGAAATCACAACCGTCGTCCCTGCTGACAATTCCCGCCAGATCGATCTGAGTTTACTACCTGATGGTGACTTGCTTTTTGCTTCCAACCGGCAGGGGGCGCTCGAACTATGGACCGCGTCCGCAGACGGTCAATTGCAACAGCTTACATCAGATGGTGAAGCGAAACGCTATCCGGTTTTTGTTCCATCTGTTGACTAAAATTTAATGTCTATCAACTGGAGGTCAAATCAATGCTACGTACTTTACGACGCATCAACCTTGTTCTTCTTGTGGTGATCGTGTGGCAAGCGTTTGTGCTCTACAACGCCGATGCGGTTAAAGCACAAACTGCGCCGTTCCTGTACCGCCCCTACTATGGTCCTTATGTGGCATGGACTGCTACTTTGGATCACAAGTATCCCAACTACGGTGCAACTCCAAGCGAGTTCGTGAGATATACGGGAGAAAGCGGCGGGTCCAACTGTGCAAATGCCCTGTTTTGCTACAATGGTCACTCCGGCTACGACTTTGCACTTGCATATAAGCCTATTGTCGCATCTGCTGATGGGCAAATCAGTTACGCGGGATGGGAGAATCACGGTAATCACGATGTCGGCTTGGGACTCAAGGTGATTGTCGATCACAACAACAGTCATCAGACGATCTATGGACATCTGAGTGCAATCCGCTACCAGAGTGGATCCAATGTAGGCAGATGGCAAATCGGCACCAGTGGTACAACTGGTAACAGTTCGGGTCCTCACCTTCATTTTGAGGTAAAGACTTGGCACAACGGCGCCTGGAGAATCAAGGACCCGTATGGCTGGAGCGGCAGTTATACCGACCCCTGGCAGCAAGCAAGTGGCGTGCAAAGCACTTGGCTTTGGATGAGCAATCCCTTACAAAATCCTCCACCAAACAACGGCACGTATACGGTGGATGATGGCGATAGCAAATTCTTCAAGGGATGCTATGGTGGCGTTGATTACTGGTACAGAGTTACAAATGCTGGCAACAGCGGCGACTTGTACTGGACATATGCGAATGGTTCAGTTACGGACTGCTGGGCACGTTGGGACACACCAAGTATTCCGAGTTCAGGACAGTACGAAGTTTTGGTCTATGTTCCAAACTGGAATGGGAACAATCGCACCCATGCCGCACGTTACACTGTCAACCACGCAAATGGCTCACTGACAGTTGTCGTGGATCAGCACCGAATTGGTGGAAGCGGACAATGGATCAGCCTTGGACGGTATAATTTTAACCAAGGTTCCGGAAACGTGACTGTTGTTGATGCGGCTTACGTGTCTCCTGGAGTCGATGTAGACCCCACATCGAGAACGGTGCTAGTTGACGCGGCACGCTGGGTGAAGACCCATTAACTGTTCACTTTGGGAGGGGAAGTAGTTGGCTCTTAAACTACTCCCCCTCCCCTTAATACATACAAGAGGAAATATCATGAAACACAAAGTCTGGACAAGTCTTCTCGTATCATTCATCATCCTTGGCTCTGCCTGTAATGTACAGGCAAGGAGTCTGGAACAGTCAGAAGCTGTTCTGACGCCAGCATCAACCGCAACAGCAGAAGCAGCGCCGACAGCTACCACACCGGCAGCGACATCAACCATCACTGCAACGCCCGTTCCAACCGCTTCGACTTGGTTGACCTACACAAGCGCGCTCAGCGTTTCCATCGAGTACCCCGCTGATTGGGTCGTGGAGGAAACGCCGCACGGCTCCGTATACTTTCAGCCCGCAGATAGTTCGGGCGCAGTTTTGGAGGAAGGCATCTCTGTAGATATTGCCAATGTGCCGGTCGAGGAACAAGAAAGCATTGACCCGAACAGTGCC
This sequence comes from Caldilineaceae bacterium, assembly GCA_965213535.1. Lineage (GTDB taxonomy): Bacteria > Chloroflexota > Anaerolineae > Caldilineales > Caldilineaceae > JBCCFC01. The sequence continues at coordinate 282,960 of OZ243888.1, read as the reverse complement.
GTCCCCAACGAGGGAGGCTTCGAGGTCAACTGGGGAACGCCAATTACCGTGGATGGGGCCGGAGGGTGGATGTACGTGTGGGCCAACTATGACAGCAACCCCGACCAGAGCGCTTACCTGATGGCAGTGATTTACAGCGAGCAACAGGAAACAGCGGTCACAATTAACGGCGGGTACTTTGACGACGAAAGCAAGGAATTGGTGGAACAGACCGATCTTGCCGATGTGGTTGCGGAACGGTTCCCTGCCTTCGACCACATGGTGAAGAGCGTCCGCTTTATTGCCACTGAAGCAGAAAGCGACAATGTGGGCTCCGCTGCAACACCTTTGAAGCTGTTTGTCAGCCCCGTGCTCAATTAGTAGCAACCGGACATGGGCGTGAAGCAAATGTAAAGAAATGGGCTTGGTCGGGTTTCTGCGCACTCGGTTTGTTGGTCAAGCGGGGATTCCCGCCGCAGTTTATCCTCGCGGAGGCGGGGGCGGGAATGACAAGTTTTGATGCTTCCACGACCGCCCCAACCACAGAGCGTTTCTTGATAGCTGCACATTATTTGGGAAACGCTCCAGAATCACTGCCCAAACTACCTCACGCTAAACCTTAGCAAATTGATAGCCGATGTCGCGAACCGTTACGATGTATTGTGGCTGGTGCGGCGTCGGCTCAATTTTTTTGCGCAGCCGCTCCATGGTGGTGCGCAACAGCTGGTGGCCCCCTTTGTCTGTGTATCCCCACAGCGTTTCAATCAAGCGTTCCGATGACAGCACCTGCCCGCGGTGGCTGTAGAGCAGGTGAAAAAGTTCAAACTCGCGCTGCGTCAGCTGCACGGATGGTTTATTCGCTACGTGAACGGTTCGCATCGCTGGATCAACTCGCAACTCTTCCCCCCCTAATTCAAATGGGGGCAGCTGGGCCAGGGGCAAACTCCGTCCCCGCCGCGCCATGGCGCTTGCCTGCGCCATCAGCAGGCGCAGATGGTAGGGGCGCGACAGCACCAGATCTGCCCCCATCTCGTACAAGTTAACGGCGGTTGTTTCATCCACGTTCTCGCCCACAACCAACACCGGAACGGCGGCCACCTGTCGAATTTGCTGCACGGCCTCCATCAGCTGCTCCGTGGGTAACACCAGTACAATCAAATCATCCGGGCTGTCCGACCAGTTCGCTAACGCATCGTCTACCGTTGCCACGGTTCGTGTCTCCAAATCTGCCCGTTCTAAAACATGAGCGCTGATGGCGCGCTCATCGGCGTCTGGCGCGATTACCAAAGCGTTCATTTCGACTGCTCCATTCCTGTAGGGGTAGCGCCAATCAAGCAGCGCGTTGATTGAGGAATCACGGGACGGACTGCCTTACCATCGAGAACAAGCCACGGATTGTATCATATCACAAAGTGTGTAATATCAAATACAACAAAAAATCGCCGCCGGGAAAATCCCGGCGGCGATTGGATAAGCTCGGCTCCGCGGAGCCGTGTGGCCAGTAGGTGCGAACCTGAATCATCAGGTGGGTGCCGGCTGGTCGCTTTCGCCTCGTCTGCTTTGTGGGCAGATAACGCGTCCACAAACCTTCACCGTGCTCCCGTTTTTATACTTGTAGGAACGCCCATGAGCTGTCCGATCACGAGAACCGTAGAGCGAGGGTGATCATAGCATATGTTGGGCGCGGGATCAATGGGGTTGCGCGAATCAAACGAAATTCTAATTTTTGGGAGCAGAGAGGCGCATTTAGATGCGGATTACGAACGCGTCGCTTCCAACGGCTGCACGGAAAGCCGATAGCCCATCGCGTGCAGGACAGCATTAGCGCTTTCGAACTTTGGGCTTCCCTCTTCGAACAAAACTTTTTGCAAACCGCTGCGCGATAGCTCGGCACTCTCCCCCATCGCTGTCAATCCTTTCACCCGACAGATAATGCGCAGGGCGGAAAATAACGCACCCAGGTCACCATCTTTTGCGTATTCCTCAAACTGCACCTCCAGGAACCCGTCAATCTCTTCGGGGTGTTCCTGGTAGTACTCTTCCAGCATCTCTGTAAATTTTCTCATCGCGCTTGGTACTCCTTCCAATACTCCTTTGCCCGTTCTATATCACGGGTCTGGCTCGACTTATCACCCCCGATTAACAGCAAAACAGTGTGCTCGCCCTCCTCAGCGTAATAAATCCGGTAACCGGAACCAAAGAACAGACGCAATTCCCATATCTCGCCACCCACTGAAGCATGATCACCCAAATTACCTTCTTCAACACGCAGCAGCCGGGCAGAAATCCGTCGCTGCGTCTGTTTATCGCGGAGGCTGTAAAACCAATCCCTAAACGGCTCGTGCCCATCTGGGGTTTGGGATGGCATACAAGACCCCACCCCCAACCCCCTCCCCGCCGGCGGCTTACCTTTACCCACATCTTCTGTGGGCAAAAAAGAGGGGCACGAAATCGGGCGAAAGGGCGCTGAGGGGAAAAGAAATGATCCTTCTCGCCCGACTTCATGCCCCTACCCACCGTGCGCATGGGTGCGCACGGTGGGTAGGGGCATGAACTGCGGCAGAGGCATCATGCTTAGGTCGAATCCTCTTCCTTTGCCGCAGTTCGTGCCCCTCTTGACCATCCCGCCTACACTTGTGGGTAATGCTTAGCCGCCAGCGGGGAGGGGGCTTTTGTTGACTCGATGGCTCTGCGACTGTTCTGCGACATCGCCCGCTCGGCAAACAAAGCGAGACGATCACTTTGCGACCGCTTCATCAACAAGTCACCCTTCCCCTGCTCGCGGGGGAAGGGCCGGGGATGGGGGTTCTTCTCCGCTACCCCCGCTTTGTCACCTCTCCTCAAACTTCTGGGTAAAGCTAAACCGCGTGCGGGGGGGGGCTTACGAGGCTTCGTTAGTCATGAACCAACGTTGAGGGGGTGGGGTCGAACGCCCCAAAATTTTGGGGCGCACCCATAAAGAGGCATGCCCTCGTCAGCAAAATTTTCTCGTCGCCCCGCTCGAAATGACAACTCGCCTCGCCTGCCACCCGCCCCCCGCCACCCGCTACCCGCCCTGCGCAATCCCGTGCGGCTTGGCCGCTTCACCCTTGCGCTTCCCCTCGCGCAGCTCAATGTGCAAATCCTTCAGCTGCGCCTCGCTGACCGGGCTCGGCGCTTCGACCATCAGGTCGGTGCCCTGCGCCGTTTTGGGGAAGGCCATTACGTCGCGAATGCTGGGTGTGTCGGCGTAGAGCGCGACCATGCGGTCGATGCCGAGGGCGATGCCGCCGTGGGGCGGCGCACCGTACTGAAACGCCTCCAGCAGGTGACCAAACTGCTCGTCGACCTCGGCTTCGTTGAGCGAGAGCCGCTGGAAAACCTGCATCTGCTGGTCGTCGCGGTGGATGCGGATGCTGCCGCCGCCCAGCTCCCAGCCGTTGAGCACCACGTCGTACGCCTTGGCCTTGACTTCGCCCGGCGCGTCCATCAGCTTGTCCCAATCGGCGTCGAGCGCGCTGGTAAAGGGGTGGTGCACGGCCTGCCAGCGCTCCAGCTCCTCGTTGTACTCGATCAGCGGAAAGTCCACCACCCAGCAGAAGGCCAGCTCGCTCTCGTTGATCAGCTCCGCCCGTCGCCCAATTTCCAGCCGCAAATTGCCCAGCGCCTGCGCGACCGTGTCGGCCTGGTCGGCGACGGCCAAAATCAAATCTCCCTGGGCCGCGCCGCTCGCGCGCACGATCTCCCCCATCTCCTGCGCGGAGAAAAACTTGGCGACCTGGCTGCGCAGCGACTCCGCCGGGTAGCCGCCATCGCCGTCCGCCTCGCCCGTTACGCCAATCCAGACCAGCCCCTTGGCCCCGTAGCGCTTGACAAAATCCGTCAGCTCGTCAATCTCGCGCCGGCTCAAATCCGCCCCGTCGGGATAGAGCACGCCCTTGACCTGCCCGCCGCCCGCTACGGCATTTTTGAAAACGCCAAAGCCGCTGTCGGCCACCACGTCGCTCAGGTTAAAGAGCTTTAGCTCAAAGCGCAGGTCCGGTCGGTCGACGCCGTATTGATCCAGTGCCTCGGCGTAGGTGATGATCGGGAAGGGCGTCTGCTGGATCGGCTTGTCGCTGACCAGGCCGCTCAGCTCGATCAGCATCGGCTCGATCAGCGCGCGGATGTCCTCGGCCTCGACAAAGCTCATTTCGAGATCGAGCTGGGTGAATTCGGGCTGGCGGTCGGCGCGCAGATCCTCGTCGCGGAAGCAGCGGGCAATTTGAAAGTAGCGCTCCACGCCCGCCACCATCAGCAGCTGCTTGAGCTGCTGAGGGCTCTGGGGCAGCGCGTAAAATTCGTGGGGATGCAGGCGGCTGGGCACGATAAAGTCGCGCGCCCCCTCCGGCGTGCTCTTGAGCAGAATCGGCGTCTCGATTTCCAAAAAGTCCCGCGCCGAAAAATACTCGCGGATAAAGCGCACGACCCGGTGGCGCAGCACGAGATTCTGCATCATGCGCGGGCGGCGCAGATCGAGGTAGCGATATTTGAGCCGCAGCGCCTCGTCGACGTTCTCCGCGCTCTTGCTCGTGCCCTCGTCCTCCCCGCTCACGTAGAAGGGCGGCGTCTTGGACCTGCTCAAAATCTCCACCTCGTCCGCAATCACCTCAATCGCGCCCGTCGCCAAATTGGGGTTGGCAAAGCCCTCCGGCCGCTCGCGCACGGTGCCGCTGATTTGCAGCACGTATTCGCCGCGCGCCTCCGCCGCCGCCGCGTGCGCTTCGGGCGCAACGTCTGAATCAATCGTCACCTGGGTGATGCCCCAGCGGTCGCGCAGGTCGACAAAGATCAGGCCGCCGTGATCGCGCCGCCGATTGAGCCAGCCCGCCAGGGTGACGCGTTGGCCGATCTGCTCGCTGGTCAGTTCACCGCAGTTGTGCGTTTTTAACATAATCAGATAAGTCCTTGGTTCAGTCGTCGCTGGGGAAAGGTTAGTCAAAATAATGTGAACGATTATAGCACGTCTCGCCGCAAATTCTAGTTTGAGAGGGAACGGGGTGCATTTCACTTCAGGACGAGACGGCGAACCGCCCTTCAGCGGCAGAGATCATGCAGAAGACAGGCAAAATCGAAGGTCAGTGGAGGCGTCAAACTATGTCATGCCCGCCTCCGCAGGCATGACAAGATCACCCGGCCTCTGGCTCGACCCGTCGCTTCCTCCAAACTAAAAGGCACGGATGGAACACAGACAAGGTGAATGCAGCAGGTTTTAGCTCATTTCCTCTTGAAATCCGTCTGCATCCGCCCAATCCGCCCAATCCGCCCAATCCGCGTTCCCTGCTGAATCTTTACCCCGTTTCACTTTATTGATATTTGAAAACGCACGCGCGACGCGGTACAATAGTCGTTATGCCATTTGTCATTCACGCGGCGTGGCTGCGCTCCGACGAGCGCGCTGCGCCCCCCAATTTACGAACCGGCACGCCCGCCAATGCGGCCCCCCCGCTGCCAGACGCGGGTCGCCTCTTCTTCTGGGGCGAAAATACCGACGCACCGCTCCAGGCCGCTGAGCAACCGGTAGCACTCAGCGAACGTGCGGCTCGTGCGGCCAAAGTGCCCTCGCACCCAGCGCAGATGTCGATCGGTCAACTGCGCCGCCTGCTCACCACCCACTTTCCCCAGCTTACCGCTCCCGAGGAAGCAGAGACTGAAACGGCGACGCCCAGCGGTTCCGCCACCCAACATCAAGTCGACCCCGCGGAGCTGGCGCTGACAACGGCCACCGTTTGGCTGCCCACGCAGGATGGCCAGCCGCTGCATCGCCGCGGTCGGCTCCAGCAGTCGCTGACGCAGGACGCGCCCGTCCCAGCTGCTATTTCCCCCGGTCCAGTCGAGCTGGCCAACTGGCAGGTGGCGGGGTTAACGTTGCCGCCGCTGCCCGCGCTCACGCTGCTAAGCCAGGTCAACCAGCCGCGGCGGGGCTGGAATGGGCGGCAAGCCTCCGAGGTGCTCTACCGCTTTCGCTTTGGCAACGACCTGCTCTTCTGGAGCAGCACGGCCAAATTTGCGCTGGAAATTCTGGTCGGGCAGCACTACCTGCCCAGCGTGTACGCCGTCAACCCGCTCGAATTTCGCGCGCTGTGGCGGCCGTCCCTGCTGGACGGTCGCGTGCAGCAGCGGCTGGAGCACTTTGTGCAGGGGCTGCCGACAGTCTGCCGCGCCTACAACGTTGATGCCCCAGAAGCCGCCCCCCAGCCCACCACGCTGATCGAGCACTTTGTCACGGCGGTGGTGGACGCCGCCGTGCGCAGGTGGGTGTCGGAGGAAAACAGAGAGACAAATTCAGAGTCAGCGGGCGTGCAGACGGCGGGTCAAAACGGCGGCGGTATGCGGCACGATGAAGTTTACGGCGGAGTTCACGTCGATTCGGCAGGCGACGGCGTGACAAACGGTGCGGTTTACGGCTCAGCGAATGGCGCAGCAAACGGCTCCAGCGCCTGGCTGCGCGGCCTGTTGAGCGATCAGCCGCGGCTGGCCCTGCCGCCCCAACCTGCCCACCAGTTCTATCGCGAGTGGAACAGCTGGACCGAACAGCTCTACACCACCAGCGACGCCAACGCCCGCATCTGCTTTGCGCTCGAAGATCCCGCTGTGGAAGGAGCTGACAAAGAGCGGGACGGTGCTCCAGATAGTGATCCAAACAGTGATCCAGCCAGCGAGACGTGGCGTCTGTGCTACTACCTGCAGGCGCGCGACAACGAAACGCTGCTCGTCTCCGCGCGCGAGGTCTGGCAGTCGCCGGGGCAATCGCTGCGCCTGGGCGGCCGACGGCTGGACCGACCGCAAGAGCGCCTGCTCGCTGGTCTCGGCGCGGCGAGCCGCCTGTTCGCACCGATTCGCCACAGCCTCAGCGGCCTCCAGCCCACGGAGGCGCTGCTGACGACCGAAGAGGCACACCATTTTCTACGCGAAGTCGGGCCGCTGCTGGAGAGCAGCGGCTTTGGCGTAATTTTCCCGCTTTGGTGGCAGGCGGGCCACCGCACGCGGCTCGGCCTGCGGCTGCGGCTCTTTGGCGACGAGGCAGCGGGTGGCCCCAACCCCTCCCAACCGAACGAGGAGCCGCGGTCCGCCACGCAGCCCACCTCCACGCGCTACGCCTGGGAGTTAACCCTGGGCGGCGACCCGCTGACCTCCGATGAATTTTCCCACTTTGCCGCGGTGCAGACGCCGCTCGTCCGTCTGCGAGACCGCTGGATCGAGCTGGACGCCGCCCAGGTGCAGGCGGCGCAGCGCTTCCTGGCCAGCCCCGCGCGCACCGAGACGCGCTCGCTCTCGCTGCTGGATGCAATTCGCATGGCGCAGGCCTACGCCCAGCGCGCCGAAACGTCCGGCGAGTTGTCCACCGATCTATCCACCGGTGAAGCCGCGGCGTTGTCCCCCACGTTGACGGCCCCCAGCGCGCTTAGCACCGTCCCCTCGCTGGAGCTGCCCGCGAACCTGCTCGACAATCTCGCGGACGATCTGCCGCTGGACGTGCTGCCGCTGGATGCCGTCGACGTGGAGGGCTGGCTGGCGGACGCGCTAAATCGGCTGCAAACCGACGGCGCGCTGAGCGAGGCGGGCGTGGCCGAGCCAACCGGCTTTGTCGGCGAGCTGCGCCCTTACCAGCGGCGGGGCGTGGGCTGGCTGGCCTATCTGCGGCGACTCGGCCTCGGCGCGTGTCTGGCCGACGACATGGGGCTGGGCAAATCCGTGCAGGCCATCGCGCTGCTGCTCCACGTGCGCGACGAAGCCATGATTGGCGAGCAAGCCAAGCTGGCCAAACCGGCGCTGCTGATCTGCCCGACCAGCGTCGTCACCAACTGGCGACGGGAGGTGGAGCGCTTTGCGCCGGGGCTGCGCGCAATGGTGCACCACGGCAACGCCCGGCTCGACGGCGACGCCTTTCACGAGGCCGTTGCCGAGCACGACCTGATCATCACCAGCTTTGGCACGGCCCGGCGCGACATCGAGATGCTGCTGGCGCACGAGTGGGACGATTTGATTTTGGACGAGGCGCAAAATATCAAAAACCCGGCGGCCAAGCAGACGCAGGCCGTGCGTCGCCTGCACGCGCGCAACCGCATGGCGCTGACGGGCACGCCCGTAGAAAATCGGCTCTCCGAGCTGTGGAGCATCCTCGAATTTCTCAACCCCGGCTATCTCGGTGGCTACGACCGCTTTCGGCGGGGCTACGTCGTGCCGATCGAGCGCTACAACGACGAGGCGCACGCCGCTGAACTGCGCGCGCTGGTGCAGCCCTTCCTGCTGCGCCGTCTCAAATCGGACCCGACCATCATTTCGGATTTGCCCGCCAAAACGGAGATGGTGACCTACTGCACGCTGACGACCGAGCAGGCCGCGCTCTACGAAAAGGTGGTGCGCGAGACGCTGGCCCAGGTGGACGAGAGCCAGGGCATTCAGCGCCGCGGGATCGTGCTGGGCCTGCTGACGAAGCTCAAGCAGGTTTGCAACCACCCGGCGCACTATCTCAAGCAGAAGGAGCCGCTGGCCAAGCGCAGCGGCAAGCTGATGCGCCTGAGCGAAATGCTCGAAGAGGCGCTGGCCGTAAACGACCGCGCGCTGGTCTTCACCCAGTTTGTCGAGATGGGCCACCTGCTTCAGCAGCACCTGCGCGACACGCTCGGCGTCGACGTGCTCTTCCTCCACGGCGGCACCACCGCCACCGGGCGCGACCAGATGGTGCAGGCCTTCCAAAGCGAGGACGGTCCGCCGATCTTTGTGCTCAGCCTGCGCGCGGGCGGCTCCGGCATCAACCTGACGCAGGCCAACCACGTCTTTCACTTTGACCGCTGGTGGAACCCCGCCGTGGAAAATCAGGCCACGGATCGCGCCTTTCGCATTGGGCAGACGCGCAACGTGCAGGTGCACAAGTTTGTCGTCGCCGGCACCCTGGAGGAGCGCATCCACGATTTGATCGAGAGCAAGCAGGCGCTGGCCGAACAGATTGTCGGCAGCGGCGAAGAGTGGCTTACGGAGCTGGACACCAGCCAGCTGCGAGATCTGCTGACGCTGCGGCACGAAATGGTGGAGTGAGAGACGGGGCTGAATTAAACACGCTCCAAAGGGTAGCAGACGAAATTGGACCAGCGAGAAATCTGGTTGTGATTGACGAGCCGCCTTTATTCTTGCCAGCTAGGTTCGTCTGTCGTCAAAAGATTTTTGGCTCTTCGCGGCAAAGTGTACCAGCGAGATGATTCGTGGTGCGTCGTGCGTGTACCGGTACACGCACGACGCACCACGAATCATCAAAGATTGCCGTCGGTGCACTATCCCGCAAAGAGCCAGATTTCTCGCTCAATCGATTTCGTCTGCCTCACGGATTCGTTGAACCGCTCGAAATGACAACTCATCCCCGACTGGGGCACGCCCCACGAAGTTGGCGGGATTGACCGGTGCGGAGCGGGCTGCTATAGTGGGCGCTGTCCACAAAAGTAAGGCCCATCGCACTCTACACAACAGAATAGGAGTTCAATCCCATGTCTTCCCGGCGCATCCTCCTTCTCGTCATCGTCCTGCTCGCCTCCACCGGGCTAACCGGTTCGCTCTTCGCCCAGGAAAGCCCCAACGCCCCACAGACCTTTGCCCAGCCGCTCTACGCGGGCTGTTACTTGGCCGCGGAAAACGTTTGCCGCATTCACGTCGAGCCCTTTGAGGTGCAGGTCAACGAAAGCGCGGGCGAGCGGGCGGCGGAATTTCGGCTGTTCGCCAACAACGTCAACGACCCCGCCGCTTCGTTTGAGCTGTACAACTTCCACACCAGCAGCAGCTATAGCTTCAAGCCACAGAATGATTACAGCCCCACGCTGGTGACGCAGGATTTTTACGCGCAGTGTGGCGAGACGTACACCATCAACATCCTTACCCGCGGCGATACGGCCACCGCCGTCGGTTCGTTCGGCAACGCGGGCGTCACCGGTAAATTTAGCTGCCCAGTTCCCCTGCCCTCCCCAACGCCATCACCCACCGCCGTCGTCATTACGACCTCGCAGCTGCCCCCCACCGCCACGCTCGACCCCGTCGCCTCGTCGACGCCCGCGTCCACGCTGACGCCGCTGCCAACCCAGCCCCCCACCGCTGCCCCCACCGCTGCCCCCACCGCTGCCCCCACCGTTGCCCCCACCGTTGTCCCCACAGCCGCAGCGCCCACCAGCTCGCCCACCTCGCCGCCCGCGACGTCGCCTACCTCCACCTCGCCATCGCCAACGCCGCCCGCATCCTCCGCCACGCAAACGGCATCGCCCGCGCCGGCGACCTCCGCCACGCCGGGCGACTCGGCCACGCCAGAAGCCCCATCTGGCTCGCCCACGCCGCGCAACAAGACGCTGCTGCCGGTGATTCAGGGTAGCTAACCGGTAACGGCTACAGAGCAGTAGAAAGTCTGTTCGTATGCTGGGTGTCTTTGTGGTAAGATGTGGTAGGATAGCGTCACCATCCTAAAGTGCGTGCAAAATGAAAACAGGAGTTCGCGGTCTAAGTGACTGTCACTGGCTCCTCAAACTCCTGTTCTCGACGCAACTTTACTTTAGGTAGACTGTTGACGCTGCATATCGCTTTGTCAATCCGTTGACTGCTTGTTTCGTCAATGCATTGAATAGTTATTTAGAACTCATCCATGAACCAACACTGTATCGGCACCGTCAAAGGGCCGGGCGAGACGCCCCACGAATTTACCTTTATTGCGCCCGACCCGGAGCGGCGCGTCAAGCACGGCGAGTTTGTCTACTACGAGACCGACGTCGACGGTGCAGCGCGGCAAATTTTGGGCCGTGTCACCGCGCGCCAGTCCGTCAAGCTCTTCCCGGACAGCTTTATGGCCGACCCCAACGTGCCGCCGAGCCAGATCGCGGCGCTCGTCGGCTACGACAGCACGGCGACCGAGCTCTTTGAGATGACGGTGGCCGTGCTCGGCTATCACAACGAAATTTTGGGTGACTTTACAAATCCGCGGGTTCCGCCCGCGGGTGGCGCGCCGATCTTCATCGCGGAGGATGAGCTGCTGGCTGGCGTCCTGAGCAAGGTCACCAAGGGCGAGCGCGGGGGGGCGCACCTGGGCAGCCTGCTCTCGCGTGCGCCGGGCGAGGTGCCGGTGGCGCTCGACGTGCGCGGCTTTACCTCAACGCACCTGGCGATCATCGCCAGCACGGGCTCCGGCAAGAGCTACCTGGCGGGCGTGCTGCTGGAGGAGCTGATGATGCCGCACAACCGCGCGGCGGTGCTCGTGATCGACCCGCACGGCGAGTACAACACGCTGCAGGAGATGGCGAATCTACCCGCCTTTAGCGAGGGCAACTACAAGCCGCGCGTGCGCATCTTCCGCCCCGATGATTTGCGCGTGCGCATCGACAGCCTGACGCTGGCCGACCTGCGCTACCTGCTGCCCAATCTCTCGGAGAAGATGCACTATGGACTGACGCGCGCCTACAATTACGCACAGAAGAGCTACAAACACGGCAACTACACGCTGGAGCAGCTGCTCAAAGCCGTGCGCGACACGGCGGAAGGTCGGCGACCGAGCGGCGACGACTTTGACGATTTCGAGGAAGACCCGACCACGGGCGCGCTGCTCTGGCGCATCAACTCGGCGCTGCGCAACAGCCGCATCTTCAACGACTTTGACAACTTGGAGCTGCGCGAACTCTTTGAGCCCGGCCAGTGCACGGTCATCCAGCTCAACGAAGTTGACCAGCGCGAGCAGCAGGTGATCGCCGCGACGCTGCTGCGCCGCGTCTACCAGGCGCGCGTGGACACCACCAAGGGCAAAGTCGGCCGCGGCGACAAGACACACGTGCCCTTCCCCGTTTTTTGCCTGATGGAGGAGGCGCACAACTACGCGCCCGCCAATGCCGACGCCGTCTCGTCCGACGTGCTCAAGCAGATTTTGAGCGAGGGGCGCAAGTTTGGCGTCAGCATCGGGCTGATTTCGCAGCGGCCCGGCAAGCTGGATTCGGACGTGCTCAGCCAGTGCATGACGCAGTGCATCATGCGCATTACCAACCCGATTGATCAGAACCGCATCGCCGAATCGGTGGAGAGCGTGGGGCGCGATTTGCTCAAGGAGCTGCCGGCGTTGAGCAAGGGGCAGGTGATCGTGAGCGGCGCGTCGGTCAACACGCCGGTGATGCTGCGCGTGCGTTCGCGCATTACGACACATGGGGGCGAGAGCATTGATGCGCCCAACGAGTGGCAGGCGTGGTTTAGCAACGGCTACGCCGCCAACGAAGCGCGCGATGTCGCCTTCCTCGCCCCGCCGGAAATTCAGTACGAGGAAGATGGCGACATTCTGTTTGCGGTGGAGTAAGGGAGCAAACCCGCGTCCCGGCACGCATCGCACGCTGCTTCGTCTGCTTCATCGATTCTGGCACGCACCGGGGACACTAACCTACCCTTCCACAGCTAAATAAGCCATTGAACTCCATATGCAAGAGCCCAAGGATTTGGGAAATCCTTGGGCTCTTGCATTGTATCCAAACGACACACAAACATAGTACAAAATCCTATAGAAGTTGTTGTCGCCGTATGCTACGCTTAATTGGCAAACAGCTAAAGACGCGGCGAAGATTGTCGTTGCGCAATGAAAAGGAGATCTTTGATGGCGACCAAAAAAGCGACCAAAAAGGCAACCAAAAAAGTGACCACCAACTCAATGACCAAGATCGACTACATGAAGCCGGACACGGGGTTGACGGACAAGGAGCGCGACGGCGTGGTGGAAACGCTGACCAACGCGCTGGCCGATCTGCACCTGCTCTACACCAAGCTACGCAAGCACCACTGGAATGTGGTCGGCCCGCAATTTATCAGCCTGCACGAGCTGCTAGAAAAGCAGTACAACGACGTAAAGGAAGCGGCGGATCGCGTGGCCGAGCGCATCCGAGCTTATGGCGAACCGGCCATCGGCACGATGCAGGAGTTTATCGACCACGCGCGGCTGAAAGAGTCGCCCGGTGAGTATCCCGAAGGGGCGGACCTGATCATGGACCTGGTCAACGATCACGAGGCCGTTATTCGCCACCTGCGCGAGGATATTGATAAGCTGGAGGATAAGTACCACGACAAAGCCACGGGCGATCTGTTTATTGAATTGGCGCAGCAGCATTTGGAGATGGCGTGGATGTTGCGCGCGTTTGTGCAGAACCACCCCGGTACGGAGAGCGTGAACGGCTCAGGCAGCTAGACGGTGCTTCCCTTCTGCAATTTATACAGGCTAAAGTAAAGTTGCGTCGAGAACAGGAGTTTGAGGAGCCAGTGACAGTCACTGTCCAGACAAAATGGGGTAAGCTGTCCGGCTATGGACAGTGACAGTCACTTAGGCCGCGAACTCTTGTTTTCATTTTGCACGCACTTTAGGTAGGGAGAATAAGAGCCCGGAGGCACTTTCAGCCCCCGGGCCTTTTTTGCAAGGATCTGGGAAATGTACAAGTTACATATCTTCTGTGTATGACGGTATACATAGACACAGAGATGCAATTTGCTATAATTACCGTTGGACCAATTATCTAGGAAACAAAGATTTGCAGCAGTGTATTTTGTCCTTTGAACTGAAAACCACAAATACCAAGTTGAGGAGAACTTATGGCAAGCAGCAACACAAGCCAACAAAGCAGCACCAGCAGCACAGCCGACAAAGCTAAAGCGCAGGCCGAATCGTTGAAAAACGATGCGCAGGCACAAACGGAGGAGGCCAAGCGCCAGGCCAAAGACGTTGCCAACCAAGCGCAGCAAGCCGCCAAAGATGTAGCCGACAAGGCACAAACCCAGGCCAAAGAGCTTGGCCAGCAGGCGCAAGAGCAGGCGGAGGGCGTGGCCCGCGAGCAGAAGGATCAGGCCGCCAATCAGTTGAGCGGTGTTGCCAGCGCACTGCGTCAGTCCGGCCAGCGCTTTGAAGACCAAGATATGGGCTTTGTGGGCCAGTACGCCGAACAGGCTGCGGACCAGCTCGAAGGCCTTTCCGGTTACCTCAGCGGCAGCAGCGTTGGCGATTTGCTAAATGATGCCGAGGGCTATGCCCGTCGACAGCCGGAGGTGTTTGTGGCTGGTGCACTGGCAGCGGGTTTCCTGCTGGGCCGCTTCCTCAAGAGCACCGAGCGTCGCTCGTCTTATGATTCGGGCAGCGGCAGCTCCAACATGAGCCGCTATGGACAGAGCTACAGCGGTCAGTATCGCCAGCAGTACGGCAATCGCTCCGGTGGATCGACATCCGGCATGAGCGGGCAGACCCGCGACTATTCGCAGAATTTGCCCGTTACTTACGATCGCGCCGCAACGGATGCCGGTGTGGGTATGACAACTCCCACCTCGTCCACCCAAGCCGCTAGCACCACTGAAGCCGCCACGACCTCCTCATCGATGGGCACGCCCAGCTACGGCACAAGCAGTTCCGGTGTTGCAACGGACAAAAATAACGACAGCAAAACAGACAGCAACAACAAAGACAAGAAGGAGAGCTAACATATGGCAAGCAATTCAGTTGAAACTAGAGGTGATGTCGAAGTCATCGACCGCGGCACGCAACCCGTGCAGCGCGGCTCCGATCAGGAATCGCTTGGTGATCTTTTCTCCGCCTTGACAACGGATTTGAGCACGCTGGTGCAGGAAGAAGTAGCGCTGGCGCGGACTGAAATCCAGGAGACGGTTACCAAAGCAATTTCAAGCGCGGTTGGCGTGATCGCAGGCGGCGTGATTGCCTACGCGGGTCTGATTATGTTGCTGATTGCGGCGGCTTTTGCCCTCGCATCCGTGATCGATTCGTTCTGGCTGGCTTCGCTGATTGTCGGCCTGATTGTAATCATCGTTGGCGCCATTTTGCTGGTCAGCGGCATTAATACGCTGAAAAATCTCAACGTTGTGCCGCAGAAAACTGTTCAAACCCTAAAAGACGACGCCCAGTGGGCGAAGGAGGAAGTCAATGAGCGAACATAGTTCTACCTACCCGGATAACCGCAGCTCCGAAGAAATTCGTGGTGACATTCAAGAGACGCGCCGCGACATGAGCAGCAAGCTCGATCAGCTGCAAGAGCGACTCAGCCCGCAGGCCCTAAAGGATCAGGCCACCGAGACCGTGCGCGATACGCTGACGGACGGCGCCGACTCCATCATGGAGTATGTGCGGGGCAACCGCAGCGAAATTTCTACGTCGCTGGTCGATTCGATCCGCCGCAATCCAATTCCCGCTGCCCTGGTGGGCGTGGGCATTGGCTGGCTGCTGATTGAGAGCTTGAACAGTGACAGCAACAACGCCAGCGGCGACCGTTACCGTCCCTACAGCGATGAGTTCTACGAGGAGTACGTTAATGATTACAGCAATTACGACAACGATAATTATGGCGACCGCGATAGCGGCCGCGTTTATCGCAACGCTGGTCGCTACAGCGGCAGCCTCGACTACAGCGAAGGCGACGGCGGTCAAAATCAATTCGCGCAGGCCGCGGGCAACGTCCAGGACAAGGCGGGCAACGTAGCCGAGCAGGCGAAGGATGCCGCGGGCAACCTGATCGACAACGTGCAAGATACGGCGCAAAATTTGGCAAATCGCGCACAGAACGCCGTTCAGGATGCTGCTGGTTCCGTGCAGGATACGGCGCAGGGCCTAACCAATCGCGCTCAGTCGCGCACGCAGGTTGCTGGCAATCGCGCGCAGTATCGCGCCCAGCAGATGGGTCGCAATATGAGCGATCAGGCTAATCAGGTGGGTAACGAAGCGCAGTATCAGGCGATGCGCGCTCAGTACCGCGCGCAGGAAGCCGGTCAGCAGGCGTACAGCGCGCTCACCGACAACCCGCTGGCCTTTGGTGGCGTGGCGTTGGCCGTTGGTGCAGCAGTGGGCCTCTTGCTTCCCGCCACGCAACGTGAGGATCAGTTGATTGGCGAGTACCGCGACGAGTTGGTCGATCGCGGCCAGAACGTGGCTCAGGAGGCCGCCCAGCGTGCGCAGAAGGTCGCCGAGGAAGTTGCCCCCGAACTGCAGCAGACGGCCGAGAAGGTGGCTGGCGACGTGCAGTCCGCCGTCAAAGACGCGGGCAAGAACCTCAAGCAGACCGGGCAGGAAGCCGTCGAGGATGTGAAGCAGACGGCGCAGAAGGCTCAGGATCGCACGGAGGAAGAGGCCAAGAAGGTTGGCGAGAAGGCGAAGTCCGAAGCGAATAAGAGCAGCGCGACTTCGTAATATAGAGCGTTGCTTCGCATCTGCATAGTAAACAAAGGGGCCGAGATTCGTCGTGAATCTCGGCCCTTTTTTGTATTTAGGCTAACTCAAGAAAACAAGTATACGGCGAATGTGACCGTCACTGCCCGCAACCGGTAAAGAATTCGCAGAATTGTCTGGGCAGTGACTGTCATAGGGTATAGTTAATTTTCTGGAACGGCCTTATTGAATTGCTATTCGATCCAAAGCGTGTATTTCTTGTCTCGTGCTGCACGCCAATGGTTGGATGCTACATAGATTGGATGCTATGTAGAAAGGCCAAGGTTGTTTACCTACTACCGCTGAAAGCCCTCGGCGGCGTAGCCCGTCAGCTCCACGTAGCCGCGGCCGGTCACCGGCTTGCCGTTTATCGTGCCCTCGTAAGCCACCGCTCCCTCCCAGTAGACAAAGCTCACCTCCATTTCCTGATCCGCCACCAGCGGCTCCACCGACAGCGAAATGTCCAATTCCGCAAAGTCAACCTGCCAACTCGCTGGATAGGTGATGCCCGTGCGCGAGCTCGTCCACTCGTCGGTCTCCGTCAGCGTAAAGTCGCCCGGCCCAATTTCGATTTGCTCACCGTCCGGGTAAACAAGCGTTCCTTTGAAAGTGTCGAGCGCCTCGCCTGCTGCGGTGCGAATTTGTGCAAACATAAGCAGTGCGCCATTGTCGAGCTGGGCGCTAAACCAGTCCCAGCCGACGGCGTTCTCGGCCAGGGCGCTCGTGCCAAACTCGTGATCCATCCAGCTCACGCCGCTCACCTCGAAAGTCTCGCCGCCGCTGGTTACCGTTCCCGTTGTCTCCAAGCCAACCAAGCTGTAGTAGTAGCTGGCGTTGCCGGGCTCTGCGCCCTTCTGGCTCAAGCCACGCTCGCCGTGCAGCAGCGGGTCGCGCGTCTCGCGCAGCACAAAATCGATGGCAACCACGCCATTCTCCGCTTCCACTTCCGCGCGCAGTACCTGTACCCCCGGCTCAATCTCGCGCGCCGACCACTCATCAAGCCACACTTCATACAGCGGCTCACCCACTGCGCCCGCCAGCTCGCCCGCGCCGCGGCTGTAGCGGTCGAAGCTGTAATGTTCGCCCCCGCGCGCGTCAGTCACGGCAAAGTGAGCCATGTAGACCTGATTGGTGGCTAAATCCGAATCGCGGGCTGGCTGCTCGGCGCTTAGGGCGCTGCGAAAAAAGGTGAGTTGATAGCCAAATTCGCGACCGTCGCCAAACGCATCGCCGCTCGCGACGTTAGCCGTGGTGAGGTTGCCGGTGTAGTACCACCACTCCGTCACGAAATCATCGTGTGCGCCGTGGTCGCGCGGGAATTCGAAGTCGATGGGATCATACGCGCGGGCAAAGTCGCCGCCGGCTGGCGCACTCATGGCCTCGACGACGTTGGCGCTGGCGACAGTGGCGGATTGAGCGGCGCAGCCCGCGAGCAAGAGCATCAATAGCAGAGGCAGAGCAAGCAGGTGGTGGGTTGGAGAAGTCACTGTGATTTTACCGGGCAAAAGAGAAAATTTTCACAAACGTTCTCTTAAGTGTAAGTCAATGCACCATGACATGCCGTGGGTAAGACACCTTTTCCGTCGTGGGGTTTGCGGTGGGCTGTGTTTGGTTGCTGGCACAACAATTATAGTGAACCACCTGCCCCGCATCCGGCACAATTGTATCCGGCGAGACGAACATGCCCAGCGCCGGGTCGTAGTAGCGGGCGTTGTAATACATCAAGCCGCTACGGCTGTCCAGCTTCTGGCCGGTGAACTTGTGGTCCGTTGGCAACGAGCCGCCCGTGCGCGAAGCGCCGTAGGCCCAGTAGCCCTGGTGGGCCGAGTAGGCGCCCGTGCTCATCGTCACCGCCGCCGTGCCGCCCAGGTGGTCGCTGTGCAGGTAGGTGAGCACGTTCGAGCGCCGCATCGCCACCCGCTGGTCATTAAAGAGTTAGGGGTGAACCCAGTCGAGTTCACCCCTGTCATTGCTTGTTTGCTCAGGTTCTACTTCCTAGCTGTCACGCTCCACTTGGTAATCCAGCCACATGTCAGAGTAATCAGCTTCATCAGTGGAGATGTCAGAGTTATTGTCAGCCTGAATAATCCTGAATCCTTCCACATCCTCTGGCAGCATCCCCCCCACATTTGTGAAGACTCCTAACATCCCTTGAATTAGGGCGTTAAGTTCTTCCTGCAGAATCGGCTCCAATTGTTTGCGCTGCTCGTTTGTCCACGGCAGCGATTGATAAGTCGAGAACAATCTCTGACGAATCTGACTGACTGAGATGTCAACTTCCTGATCAAACAAGTTGAACAGAATTCTTGTGGAATCTTCCATAGAGAGTTTCCTTAACAGTGAGTATGGCTAGCGAATGTAAGTGATGCCTTTGCTCGCTGAATCCATTGGCTATAGTTGACCCCAAAGTCAAGACCAAGAAGCGACGAAAATAAGGTGAAGAGTAGAGCGGGTAGATAGTTGGTTATGTCAAAGGCAATGAATGCCATACACCGCCTTAACACCTGATAAGTGCGCCCGACACGGCAGCGCTCTTTTGTCAATGGTTGTCGACCCCAGCGGCTTCGCGCGTCGCCAGCGCTCGATTAACGAGGCCAGGCATGGGCGTGGGCGGCGATGGCAGATTTTTCGTCAGCCGCCAATAAGAAAATCTGCCGTCTTGACGAAAGAGCGCGGCCGTTGCGACCATGGGCAAGCAGGTGGGCAAGTCGCTGTGCGCTTGGCGGCGCGATTTAGCCCGCACCATACAGCTCGGCGGGTGGGCGATAGCCCAATGACTGGTGCAGTCGTTCGTGATTGTAGAAGCGGAAGTAGTAGTCAAGGCCCCTGCTCAAAGCCGGAACAGCGGCATACGCCTTGAGATAGATCTCTTCGTACTTGACCGAGCGCCAGAGCCGCTCGATAAAGATGTTGTCAAGGGCGCGCCCTCTGCCATCCATGCTGATGCGAATGCCCGCCTCCGACAAGCAGCGGGTGTACTCACTGGCGGTGAACTGCACGCCCTGGTCGGTGTTAAAAATCTCCGGTTTGCCCCGCTGGAGGGCTTGCTGTAGCGTACCAAGACAGAAGCGACCATCGAGCGTATTGGAGAGCTGCCAGGCCAGAACGTAGCGGCTGTACCAGTCGATGACGGCGACCAGATACATAAAGCCCTGGGCCAGGGGGATGTACGTAATGTCGCTGCTCCAAACCTGATTGGGCCGGGTAATCGCCAGATTGCGCAACAAATAGGGATAGACTTTGTGCCCAGGCGCCGCCCCGCTCGTCTTGGGCTTGGGATAGATGGCCTGGATGCCCATCTTCTGCATCAGCCGCTGGATGCGCTTGTGATTGACCGCGTAGCCCTGACGCCGTAGATGAGCCGTCATTCTGGGCCAGCCGTAGAAGGGCGTTTTCAGATACTGCTCATCTATCAGCCGCATCAGCTGCAAGTTGAACGCTGTTTCCGGGGCGGGTTGGTAGTAGTAGCTCGACCGATTCAGCCCCAGCAGCTCGCACTGGCGACGAAGGCTGATAGCCGTATCGCCCGGCGCAACCAGCGCGCGCTTGGCCTCAATTGAAGGGGGCAGCTTTTTTTTTCAGCCACTCCAGCTCCATCTTGAGTCGCCCAATCTGTTCGTAAAGCGCCGCGCTCTCTTCCCCTTCGGCTGGCTTGCGCTTACCGCCGTTGCGGGCGAACAGCTCCCCGCCTCCTTCCAGCAACTGCCGCTTCCAACTGCTGATCTGATTCGGATGTACCCCTGTCTCGCTGGCGAGCTCGCTCAACGTCTTGTTCCCTTTGGCCGCTTCCAGCGCCACCTGAAACTTGTACTGACTGCTATACTGACGACGTTTTTTCGACATCTTTTCCTCCACGAGTTGGTGAGTTGCTCTCTCATTCTATCACCTTAGCCCGTGGTCTAGTTTTTGGGGTCAATTATAGGCCCTTCCATTGGTTCAAGCCGAAAGTTAGTCGGGTCATCGCTAAATAGTGTACCTGACAAACTGCACAGTGTATGGTATTGCATTAAATTCAAGCGACCGGAGTTCTGTTAAATAATATGTAGCGCCGCTTATTTGTCACTCAAGTTCGCAGCGGCCGCCACTGGCGTTGGCCCATTGGTACACTATTTGATGAAGACCCAACAATGTTAAACTTTGAAGAGGGCAACATTTACTTCTTGTTAGTAGATGTCTGCCAAGAGTTCGGCGTTTTTCCTTCTGCTTCAGTTGAGTCGGAAAACTATTTTCGACAGTTGTTGTTGAACTATGAAGGTGAGGCAGAAATCTTTTCCTCAATTTCTGCTTGGCTAAGGCAGCAGCTGATGACGGAATTTGTAGCGATTGAGTCTCGACCACGATGGATACAAAACCCTGAGTGGCCGATTGTTGGAGGCAAGCCGCTAACGTTCGTTGGACAGTTGGACGTGAATGGTGCGGAAAGCAGGGGACTTTTTCACGACGATACCGCCATCTATGTGTTTATTGGTGCAGATGTTCCGCCTGTCACTGTCATTCAACAGTTTTAGCCAAAGTGCGGAGAGGTTGAGTTGAACTCAACCTCTCCACACTTTGTAATTAACGACCAAATACTATTTCTGGGTCATCGTTAAATAGTGTACCTGACAAACTTGTCAGAGTATGGTATCGCTGTGAATTCAAGCACTTGTATTTGTGTGAAATGACATACGAAAGACCGCGTTTTGCCAGCCTAGTTTGCACTGACCACCTCTAGCATAGCTATTGGTACACTATTTGATGAAGACCCACATTGTTTAAAGCGAATGAATCAAGCGAGCCAAAACGGCCTGAAGTTGTTATTACACATTTGCTTCAACCATGAGATCAAGCCGGTACATATCTTCTCCCACTCAACGGGAGGCACTTCATGAAAGCCATCCAAAATCGCAAGCCCATCTTTACTGATATCCGCTGTATTGAAAGCAATCCAGTCTCCAACTCCGGACACACGTGCAAACGGGATAATAGACTCATTCCATGCTTCGCCATAGGTTTCTCGTAACTCTTCAAGAGCATTTACAATTTGTGGAATTGTAAGTATCTCGTAGTCATCGAGCTTGGCTCCGTTGGAAAAGCTGTAGAAAGCGAGAAGCTCCTCCGGTAGCTTAAATGGAGCTGTTTCTGTTTGTTCGTTCAGGCTCGAATGTGCAGCCCCAGAACGAAGTCGGTAGCTTGACTTTTCTTCATCGCTTAACTGCGAGACATAGTCTCGAAGAAATTTGTACTGATTCATATTCTCTCCGATCTAGACGAGTGTGGCGTTATGAAATAATCCTGTCAAAGATCACCACATAACAGGAGCCGCTTTGTGGTGATCCTTTAAGAGTGTCATGGATAATGAATCCACCAGTTGGTGAACTGGTTGTGCTCTGCTCCTCTTTTCAACGGAACCAAGTTGCCAAAGTCATTGGTTCCGCCTCTCGACAGTGGTTTGATATGGTGAATATCGTACTTGTCGGGCGAAGGATACCATCCGTGTTTGTCGTGCCAGAATTGTCTAAATTCAATTCTGAGTTCCTGAGTGAACTGAGCGCGCATTGAGCTGGGGTTTGTTTTGGTAATCTCTCCTTTAGGATATGGAACTTTTCCATATCCCCGCACGCGCACTGAAGGGTATTTATCTCCAGCATTATTTGTGATAGATGATGAACCTTTTCCTCCGCCGGTCGCCATTAGCCACAGATCACCCAGCCGCTGACCGGCACCCACCGCGCCAGCCGTGGCCACGCCGCCACCGTGGGCAATCGTTGCCCCACCGGCGGCAATGGCAGGTGCCCCTGCCAAACAGCCTACACCCGTGGCGCAAGCCGCTACGCCCCCACCGCCAAGCGTCGTGCCGCCTCCCACTTCGGCCACGCCCTGCACCATGGAGGCTACATCGCCCGCCAGTCGCCCAACCGTCGTGGCGGTCGATTCTCCATCCTGTGCTGCAAAGCGCTCTTGGTAAGCGGGAGATACCCAACTATTGTTGTAGCCCCAGGCAGATGCTGCGCCATAGCCAAAATCAGAGATGGGCTGCCACGGCGATTCTGGCCAGTGTCCCGTTGGGTCGTTGAATCCCATCGGGTTCAGCCGGGCGTAGGCATACCGATTATAGTCGACCACCTGCCCCGGATTGGGAATCAGCGTATCCGGCGACACGAACATACCCAGCGCCGGGTCGTAGTAGCGGGCGTTGTAGTACATCAAGCCGCTGCGGCTGTCCAGCTTCTGGCCGGTAAACTTGTGGTCGGTCGGCAAGGAGCCGCCCGTGCGCTGCGCGCCCCTTCGCAGGCTTAGGGGAGGCTCCAGCTCAGTAGGTCTGGTCGGCGGCCACGCTGCTGCCTGTGGTTTCGAGCACTTACAAGAGTGGACTCTCTTTGTTGCTACGTTTACTTTCGAGGAGTTGACGAGCTCGAATTGCTCCTACAAAACTTCCAATTCCAACAAACACGCCGATCATAACGCGTGTCCAAAACGAGTAAAACAAATCATTGGCAAAGGCAGCAGTTCCCAGAAATGTAACGAATGGGCCGCTAATGATCAGGAGAGGTAATGCTGCGTTCCTGTTTAGTTTCTGGCTGAGTAGCGCGTTGTACAAGGTAACGTGTAAAAATAAACTCAGCGCAAAAAGGATGAATAGTAAGATTTGCATGGTGGTATACTCCTAACTTTGAATCAATAGCCACTTGAATCTTAAAAAGCAATGTAACGCCATAGTGAATTAGTCGCTCTCTAATATTTAAGTGGCTTGTCTTGGCTGGTGTTACCAGGGATGGAATGGGTCCGCTAAATCCCACATGAGTTGACCGGCAGCTGCCGTTGTACCAGCGATTGGAACAACACTTGCTCCAGCTGTGAATCCTGCAACAAAGACATCTGCCTTTGACGATTCGTCCGAAGTGAGTGTATGAGTAACACTTGCTGCTGTAAGCGTTAGGGACGCTGTTGTCCCGACTGTCAATCCTGCAGTAGGACCAACCGGACCAGTCACGGGTGCGCTGAGAATTGCCGTGTCTCTGCCCAACTCGGTTACGAGAATTGCTGTATCCAGCCCAAGCGCAACACAGTCCCAGAATTGACAGGGCGCTTCCGCTGCCTCATCCATCTTTTGACAAAACCGCATGCCGCCACACGTTGGGTCATCAATCTGGGCTTGGGAAAGCGGAGCGGAGGCTGGAATGGCTGCATGGTAAGCTTTGTACGCATCACTCTGCTCGAACCGCTGCCACTCTCCCTTCATAAAGGCCAAGTCATTTGAGGGGGTTGAAACAATATATTTCTCGAAGACCTCTTTCGATGTCCAGCGACCGTTCCAGTAGGCAGTTGTTTCTGGAGTTTTACCCCAATGCGCGGTAATGGTATTGGCTTGGTTGATGCAGGCAGACGCCTCAGCATGGTTTTCTCTCGTGACGCCGGGGCAGTGCCCACTTGGGTCATTGAACTTGAGAGGGTTCAAGCGCGCATAGGCATAGCGATTATAATCAACCACCTGCCCCGCATCCGGCACAATCGTATCCGGCGACACAAACATGCCCAGCCCTGGGTCGTAGTAGCGGGCGTTGTAGTACATCAAGCCGCTGCGGCTGTCCAGCTTCTGGGCGGTGAACTTGTGGTCCGTCGGCAAGGAGCCGCCCGTTTATAGACAAAAGTGGAAGGACCCCCGAAAGCCCTTCCACTTTTTATCCGACCGCTGCTGACTTGCAAGACGTTTTTCTACGCTGTTTGGCGTTCATCCTGATCAAGCCGAATGAAACGGACGTTTGAGATTTTGTTGCGTTTGAACAACTGAAACACTTTTTCGGTCACGACTGGGTCAGCCCGCTCAACCCAGAACATATCGCTGCCGTCCCACTGACTTTCATCAAAGTAGAGACCGCGATAGACTTGATACCCCTGACCTTGTGGAGTAGGCGGTGGCTTGTCGACAATCTCGCTACGGCTGCGGTCTAAGTCGCAGACGGGGCCAGTAACAGCAAACCCATGATAGCCTGGCAATGGGTTGCCTTTGCGGTCAAAAATCTCCACTGGATAGGTCGACCAGCCGGTGATTTCATTCACTGTCAGCAGTGCCATCAGCCTTTCCGAAATGCAGACTAGGTGAATAGACTGGCTCCACAGAAAGTCGGTAGTCTGCTTGCCCGACGCGATGTCGAACTCGAGAGCGGGTGAAACTACCTTCTGACCAAGCGAAATGCGGCGCGTCTCCTCCCAGGTTAATGGAGGACTTGTATCGCGATCCCGCAAACGAAACGGACGATTCGATAGCGGATCACAAAACGCATAGAGCTTTTTGTAATCGAGGGAGTTGGAAGTTGATGTCATAGCCGTGGGTCTTTGCTAAATCTGCTGCTTTCTGCAGGATTTGATCGCGTGAAGGGTTGGTTCTCAGGAACGTCCGCCATGCATTGTTGTATTCGTGACTCCAAGTCCGATGAGTACCTGCGTCTACCCAAGAGAGCATTCTGGGGTCATGGATGTTCTCGATCCCCAAACGAACGAAATCTTTCTCGAACTCTTTGGGCAGCAGGTGGTGGGCTTCCAGACCTTTGGCCGCGTCTTTGGAAACGTCGGTGAACTGGAGCAGCCCCTTGCGGTAGTTATGTTTCGTGAACTGGCGGAAGCCCAGATTCTTCGCCAAATCCAACGAGGAGATAGCGCCGCTACCGATTTTGGTTGCGTCGGGCAGCGCTCTGGTAATTTTTACCCCCGCCGACAGGGCATCACTTGCCCGCCCCGCAAAGCGGGCGGCATCCACTGCTTTGTCTGCCGCGCGCGTCATCTTAATGGCCGTTGAGGCCCCGCCCGGCACGAAGGGTACAGCGGTAGCAGCCACATCCACCACGAGACCACCCGTGTCCCAAGCCGCATCGCCCCAGTTGCCATTGCGGACGTTGTGGGTTAACGAAGCCGCGCCGATACCGATGTTGGCTGCGTCCCAAATGGTCTCCCACACGTGTCCCGTTGGGTCACTGTACTTTAGGGGATTCAAGCGCGCATAGGCGTACCGATTATAGGCAAAGACATCGCCTGCATCCGGCACAATCGTATCCGGCGACACGAACATGCCCAGCGCCGGGTCGCCGGGATACTTGTAAGGGGATTCCGCTATTTGCGAGTCCGTTCAATCCGAAACACCAGCTTGTCAAATTGTGTATCGAAACCAATGTCGTTACATTGATAGCGTCTGCCATTTGATATTTTTTCAACCAACATTCCTGATGAGTGTGACTGCGAATTGAGACCAAACCCACGATCCCACACATTGTAGATACTCAACAGACCGTTATCTGTGCGGCAGGTAAACTTTATCTCTGATGGCGAATGTTCGTACCAAAGGTAGATACTCGGAGCCTCTTGACCAGCAACTGCGATGCCTTGATTACACATCAACCAAACACCTTGATGCCAATCAGAATTTTTGGACTCAAAATATAGCGCCAGCTCTTCCCCGTCTTCTACCGGAAAAACTTCCCAAAGAACAACATCAGAGCGATTGGCAAAGGCTTTGTTGTACCGTCTTTCTTTACCAATTACTTTGCGCCAGTCATTTCCTGGCTGTGAAGAGTGTTCGGACATAAGTTGATCTCTTATGAGGTGATCAATACTGCAATAAGATTGGCTCAGTGAGAAAGGGTTTAGACATTGTTTTAACTCTGGTAGGAAACCAGTTTACTATGTCCAAACCCTTTCTTTGGTTTCGTTTGGCAGGACGCCAACCGCTAAGGAGTAGGGCCGTTGTAGTGACGATATGGATCAATCGCGGCATGTTTCCATGGCCACATTTCTCTCAAGTTGCTGGCGTTGTGAGGATCTGGAACGTTTCGCCCATTCACATGATGTAGCTCTTTGGATACTTCATAGCCCTCCGCCGACAGACCATCGTGAAGAGGTGCATCTCCCTGTTTCACTTTCATTGCCGACTTCGCAATTGAATGGGTACTTCCTTGTTCCTTGGTCCACGGGTATGTGCAAGTGCTGTTCTTGAACTAGCACCAAATTCAAGAAAATTTGCACGGGCCGTATTCAGAGATTCTTTATTTGCTCCACCGGGTAGATCGGGATTGTGGAACTGGGCAAAATCGTCCTCCCAGAAGCAAACCGGACAAATCTCAAACGTACCCGGCGGCTCTTCTGCTAATGTCAGGTATCCACAGCAGGGACACGCAAAACTGCATTCCATTTGAGGACCTCCTTTTTATTGACGGTTCCAATAACTCATTTCCCCGGAAGGACGGAACATGGTTCTTGGCGTACCGCTCGCATCTGTCACCGCAAATGTGTTCGAAGTGGGGTGATAGTATAGCGTATCACCGTTTGGTCTGTTTTTTGTCAGCGTTCCTTGCGGTGGCTCACTCACAAAGCGGTGAGTACCTTCCACATACTGTTTGGCATTGGCATATTCAGGGAATTCCACGCCGTGTTTTCTCCAGTGACTGAAAGCATTTTGAACTGGATTGCCAAGTCTGCCTCGTGTCCATATAGCTCCGGCAACCGCAGCCCCGCTCACGGCCGTGCCTTCCATCACTGACATGCCGGTGTCCATTGGCGCTTGGGCAATAATTTCCCCATTCACCATGGAATAATACAAAGCAGCCAGTTCCTGATCCCCGCTTTCCCGACTTATCGTTGCCAGCATGCGGAAGACTTCTTTGTATCCGGCGTGTTCTCCAAGACGTGGGTCTTTGAAAGGGTCGTAGTTTGGATTGTCGATTAGCCACTGGCCAACGTTCGTGCGCTCACAATTGGGGTTGCCGCCACACATCTGTAACTGGAACAGCACGGTAAGATGCTCGCCGCCAGTTCCCGAATCAATCTCGGCCGGATTATGGCCCGTCGGGTCATTGAACCGCAGGGGGTTCAAGCGCGCATAGGCATAGCGATTATAATCCACCACCTGCCCCGGATTCGGCACAATCGTATCCGGCGACACAAACATGCCCAGCGCCGGGTCGTAGTAGCGGGCGTTCATGTAGTACAGCCCGCTGCCGTCGTACACCTGCCCCGTAAAGCGCCGACTGGTGCTGACCGGGCTGCTGTCGCGCTGGCGACCGTAGGCCCAGTAGCTCATGTCGGCGAGGGCGAAGCCGCCGCTGGTTTCGAGCACCGTGCCGCCCAGATGGTCGCTGTGCAGGTGCTTGAGCGTGCTGCCCTGCCGGGTGGCGATGCGCTGGCCGCCAAAGAAGTAATACTTGGTGACGGTGGTTGTCGCCCCGTTGACCAGCGGCTCGTAGTGGGCAAAGGGGTAGTAGACGCTCTTGCTACCCACCACCTTTTTGAGGCGGATGCCGTTCTCGTCGTAGAGATAGCTTTCGCCCGCCACCGAGTGCAGCCGGTTCTCCACATTCCAGACCAGCGTGCGCCCGGGGCTGCTCTTCAGGTTGCCGTTGGCGTCGTAGCTAAAGCTCGCCGATTTGTAGAGCGCGTGGCGCGGGAAGGCCGTGTTGGGCGTGGTCGCCAGGCCCTCGAAGTTGGTGATGCGCCCGGCGTTGTCGTAGGCGTAGCTCTTGCCGTAGCCACTTGTCAGCCGGTTCTGGTTATCATAGGCAAAGCTTTGGTTGCTTTGGGTGCCAGCGTTGTACTGCTCGTGCATCGACGTAATGTTGCCGGATGAATCGTAGAAGTAGCGCAGGCGCAGCTTGTTGTGCGAGGCGGCGTCGCTGGCCCAGTTGCTGCTCGTGCCCACGCGAATCTCGGCCAGGCGATGGTTCTGGTCGTTGGTCGTGTAGGGATTGGATTGTGCGCTGTTCCAGCCGTAGTACAGCTGGTGGCGGTAGAGGTTGCCGCCCGCGGGGAAGCGCATCATCGTCGGAAGCCCCGCCGCGTCGTAGGTCGCCGTATCGACGAGCGTTACGGTGGTGCTGCCAATTTTGCTCGTCAGCGCCTTGGGCAAGCCCATGCCGTTGTAAGTCGTCGTCACCACCTCGCCGTCGGGGTAGGTGATTGTGCTGGGGCGCAGGTAGGCGTCGTAGCCGTAGCTCGTGGTGTAGCCGCCGCCCGCGCCGCCGGTGATGGTCACCTTTTCCGTGGCGAGCTGGCCGTCGCCGTTGTAGGTCAGGTCCTTCTGATAGCTGCCGTTGCTGTAGCGCACCTGCGTCGGCTGGCCGCGGCTGGCCGTGCTGTTGCCGTAGGCGTAGCTGACGAAGTAGGCACGACGTAGGTCGCAGCGGACGCAAGGCTATCTGCTTTGCATCTGTGCTAGAAATGCCTTGACATTCTCCAGGTTAGTCGCCCATTCAGAAATCTTAACTCCTTCCTCGTTTACCGTCTGCCTTCGAGGAATATGGATGTACACATTATCAACACTAAACTCTTCGCGAATACTCTTCAAAAACAAGAGGTTGTTGCGAACGAACACGGTCGACCCTTCGATATAAAGAGGCCATATGGTAATGAAATTGGCCAATGCTGGATCATACATCGACGTAATTAAGCATGACCGCTCCTTTTTGCTCACAAGATGATAAAGCCCTTCCTTCCACTGATTGAGATAGTCTTTCTTCTCCCAAAAAGAAGAGGACACCTCAAATGTTTCAGAGAACTCTCCGACCGTAATTTGTCCGTGAATTACAGCTTCTGACATCTGGTCGTCGGTGAGAAATTCAATTGAGAAACTCATGCGTTTTCTTTCCTATTTTTATGATGTAGCAAATCCGTATCTTCTCAATAAATGGGGGGAAGTTGATTTCTGCAAGCCTACTACCTCTGAGAACGCTCAACAGATCGCACGATTTACCCCAAATTATTGAGAAGATACTTTGTCGACTCCTTATAAAGCGAATTCAGCAAAGATAGAAAGAATGTCCTTCAAGTTTTGAGGACCACCTCGTCCTTGGAAGGACCCTTTATCTTTCCAACACCTTATCCAATTCGTCTCGCTGAAATCTTTGGAAACAGGTTCAAACTCTTCAAACTCCAGATTTGTCTCTCGCAGATTAATGCTGACGCTCCAGCCAGGGTTGTCGAGTGTCTGGATTTTAATGCTGCTGCCGTGCTCCCAATCGCCATCACACTGGGACACGTACCAATTTTCTAACTCAGAGAGAGAACTCATAAACATTCCCTTTCGTTACAATCTGCCAAATGCGGTTTCACAGACACGGCATGTTTGCCTTGCGGGCGTTCTGTGACGTGCCTGTATTTATCAATCAACGCGCCGTTGCGGAACTACCAGGGAACTGATCCGGGCGTGCTGGGCGTACATCGATACCAGGTGCGTGGTAATGAGGAGTTTCAACATCCATGCCAAGTTGCTTACTATAGTGTGGGTCTCCCTCAAGATCAACACGCAGCTGAGATTCCCATGGATTCGGATTTCGAGGATCGGTTTGCCCCCATGTCTCGTAGTTTGTAATCTCTCCCGTATCGGGATTGCGTTTAAACGTTGTATGAGGGCCGGTGGCATCAAGGTCAGGTTGAAGGTTGTTCTTGCCTCTACCTCCACCTTGCCCAGATACTGCTATCGCAGCTCCGCCCACTGCCATTCCTTCCAGTAATGACATGCCGGTATCCAGTGGCGCTTGCTGAATAATGCCTCCGTTGAGCATGAAGAAGTACTGATCGGCCAACTCCTGGTTACCATTCTCCCGATGAATCTCTGTTAGCATCCGCAGGATATTGGTATACCCCTGGTGCTCGCCGAAGTGAGGGTCTTTCAGCGGATCGTAGGTGGGGTGATCCAGCAACCACTGGCCCACGTTTGTTTGCTCGCACATGGCGCTGCCGCCGCAGCCCTGAAGCTGAAACAGCGCGGTAAGGATAGCCCCGCCTCCATCTCCTTGCTCATTCTCATGACCCGTTGGGTCATTGAACTTCATCGGATTCCCGAGCGCGTAAGCAAACCGATTGTAGCTCGACACCCGACTCGCATCCGGCACAATCGTATCCGGCGAGAGGAACTGGCCAGCAACGGGTCGTCGTACCTGGCGTTGTCGTAGTACAAGCCCGTGCCGTCGGCTTTTTGACTAGCGCTGAGGTAAACCAAAACAGGCAAGTTCATTCGCTCGCCTGTTTTTGGATATCGTATAATACAGATAAAATTCGAGGATGAAAAGCTAACTCATCGTTCTAGACATAATCGCTTTCCACATCTGCAAAATCCATTTGGAAATCTGGTGACAACGGTTCACCCGTCGTGGCATTGACCATGCTGACTCCAGGCCATTTTGTTGGTCCAATAGCGCCATCAAAGTAACTAAGCATATCAAGCACGGGGCCAATTTGGAGCGTCACCAGCCGATCTCGAAGACGCTCAGGATTGCCATCATCTAAATCCTCCCGGAGCCAATCTCGCACTTTGGGGTCAGAGGCATTGCTGTAAATAGTGCTGATGATGCTGCCAAGAATCTCTCTCAAGATTTCCTCATTTGTCCACTGTTTCTCGTCAGACATATTATTGTCCTTGTGATAGCAGGTTGGATAAAGTGTTCCAATCCACTTGACTTGGTAAGTTAGCACCCTGCCGGTAGAAAAGTGTCCCTTCCGTAGCGTACTGTCCCTCAAGATTTCTGGCAAATTGAACAATATCTCTGGCGGTCGGCTGACGACCTAATTCCATCGCCCAACGCTCCCACACATCCGTGTAAAGCCTTTGATGAACTCTAATTCCAGTTACGGGATCGATGCGACGAACTTCCCGTAACCACCGTGGATCATGAACGTTAATTCCGGCTTCGGAAAGCGTGCTTTGAAATCTTTGTGGCAGGATGTGATGGACTTGGTATTCGGAACTTCTTGTGACTCCATATTGCGTCTCATAGCCACTTTTGTAGTTAGACCCCGTCCACTTCCACGGATTAAAATCATTTGGGTCCAACCCACCCGGCCCTGCCGTATCCCCTCCGGCATCGGCCTGCTGACCCTGCTGCGCGGCGTTCTGCCCGTTGGCTTGTACCCATTCAACGTTCGGATCAGCCAACGTGGGCAGTTGCGGCCCAAACTGTGTGACTATGGGCGCAGCTTGGGCAATGCCCGGCCCTGCCTGTGCAGAGAGGTTGATTGCCATCGCAATCAGGGCACCCCCACCGCCACCCAGGATTGGCTCAATGCAGAAGCCATCGCAGAACCCTGCGTGGCCCGTTGGGTCGCTGTATTTCAGAGGATTCCCATAGGCATAGGCATACCGATTGTATCCAATGACGCGCCCCGGCTCGGGCACAACCGTATCCGGCGACACGAACATGCCCAGCGCCGGGTCGCCGGGATACTTGTAAGGGGATTCCGCTATTTGCGAGTCCGTTCAATCCGAAACACCAGCTTGTCAAATTGTGTATCGAAACCAATGTCGTTACATTGATAGCGTCTGCCATTTGATATTTTTTCAACCAACATTCCTGATGAGTGTGACTGCGAATTGAGACCAAACCCACGATCCCACACATTGTAGATACTCAACAGACCGTTATCTGTGCGGCAGGTAAACTTTATCTCTGATGGCGAATGTTCGTACCAAAGGTAGATACTCGGAGCCTCTTGACCAGCAACTGTGATGCCTTGATTACACATCAACCAAACACCTTGATGCCAATCAGAATTTTTGGACTCAAAATATAGCGCCAGCTCTTCCCCGTCTTCTACCGGAAAAACTTCCCAAAGAACAACATCAGAGCGATTGGCAAAGGCTTTGTTGTACCGTCTTTCTTTACCAATTACTTTGCGCCAGTCATTTCCTGGCTGTGAAGAGTGTTCAGACATGAGTTGATCTCTTATGAGATGAGCAATATTGCAATAAGGTTGGCTCAGTGAGAAAGGGTTTAGACATTGTTATGGCTTTGGTAGGGAACCAGCTTACTATGTCCAAACCCTTTCTTTGATTTCATTTGGCAGGACGCCAACCGCTAAGGGGTAGGGCCGTTGTAGTGACGATATGGATCAATTGCGGCATGTTCCCATGGCCACATTTCTCTCAAGTTGTTGGCGTTGTGAGGGTCTGGAATGTTTCGCCCATTCACGTGATGTAGCTCTTTGGATACTTCATAGCCCTCCGCCGACAGACCATTGTGAAGAGGTGCATCTCCCTGTTTCATCCGTGCTATATTTGCCTCTGAGAATTCGCCAGGTTCAGCAGAAGCTGCACGATTTTTCCAATACCTTGTTTGGGCAGTTGTCCAACTTGGATAGCCATTCCTGGTAAATCTGTTAATCGCATCTCCAACTTTCCAAGCCACAATCCCAGTTGCCATTCCTTCCAGTAATGACATGCCGGTATCCATCGGCGCTTGCTGAATAATGCCTCCGTTGAGCATGAAGAAGTACTGATCGGCCAACTCCTGGTTACCATTCTCCCGATGAATCTCCGTCAGCATCCGCAGGACATTGGTATACCCCTGGTGCTCGCCGAAGTGAGGGTCTTTCAGCGGATCGTAGGTGGGGTGATCCAGCAACCACTGGCCCACGTTTGTTTGCTCGCACATGGCGCTGCCGCCGCAGCCCTGAAGCTGAAACAGCGCGGTAAGGATAGCCCCGCCTCCATCTCCTTGCTCATTCTCATGACCCGTTGGGTCATTGAACTTCATCGGATTCCCGAGCGCATAAGCAAACCGATTGTAGCTCGACACCTGCCCTGGATTCGGCACAATCGTATCCGGGCTGATGAACATGCCCAGCGCCGGGTCGTAGTAGCGGGCGTTGTAGTACATCAAGCCGCTGCGGCTGTCCAGCTTCTGGCCGGTGAACTTGTGGTCGGTGGGCAAGGAGCCGCCCGTGCGCTGGTTGCCGTAGGCCCAGTAGCCCTGGTGGGTCGAGTAGGCGCCCGTGCTCGTCGTCACGGCGGCGGTGCCGCCCAGGTGGTCGCCGTGCAGGTAGGTGAGGACGTTCGAGCGCCGCATCGCCACCCGCTGCCCGCCAAAGAAGTAGTACTTGGTCGAGGTCCGCGCGCCGTTGACCAGGCCGTCTTCGTAGTGGGCGAAGGGGTAAAAGACGCTTTTGCGCCACATTCTTTCATTACTCAGGCGTGCGCCAAAGCAGACAGAAACAACAAATTTCTGTTGCCCCTGCCCGTTCGATTTCCGTACCACTTGCAGCTTGACTACATTCTACCAAACCGAATCTGGATTCCGTTTGAGGTCAAGTAAGCCGCGGCATCTCGTTGCCAGCGTCGATGAGCTATCTCGTCTTTCACGACGATGCTGCGTCGAGATTGATAGAGTATGCCGCCATCGGGCAAAACTTGAGTATTCCAACCAGGAATGCCCAGCAACACTTCTTGTCCATATTTCTCGACGAGATTCGGGCCAAAGAAGTTGATCCAACTTAGCGTAGCGATTTGTTGCTTAAAAATAGAAGAGTTGCGCCAGAGGTTGCTATCAATATCAGAATCTGTCAAGTACCCGTCAAGAGGATGAGTCGTCGAGTAAAGCTTAACGGCAAGAGCAAGAAACTTGTCTGCCAAAGCGTTTTGATACCTTTCTTGCTCTTCAGGTCGCGCGCTAATGGAGGCAGTTAAACCTACGGCTACTTCTTCCCGTTTAAACACTGACCACTCGAAGGCGCACCATGCTTTCTCCAGCCCTCGTTCATCTATAGTGACTGGAAATGCTGTTGTGCGCAGTTTTTTTCCAAATGGTTGCCCTCTGGCTTCATAATCTGTGAAGTGAGCATCTGAAAGTCTCTCTATTGATTCAGGGACAATTTCACCGTCCTCCTGTCGCTTGGAGGGACTAAAACCTTGTGCCTCAAGCGTCTTACCAATATCTTTGACGACCCTTGGATCCAACAGGCGTTTGTGAAATCGAAAGGACAAGTCAACGCTAAACGGAATTTTCACAGGATTGTTTTTCATTAAGTTATCCACCTCTATATGGTTGGGGGCAGGGAGGTACTCTGCCTAAAGACTACCTCCCTACTTACAAACGTGACGTTAAGGGATGCCGGGGTTTGGGACAACTGTGAGATTGATAGTGGACATATCCACGCCCATTCTTGTCAATTCGCCTCGAAGAGTGTTAAGACTTGTTGATGTCACCGGGTTATTCCTGGTTTGAACAAACTCAACCGTAATCCGGTTCAAGTTCAAGTTGTTGAACCCTTGAATCTGATTGGCCAACGAGCGGGTGTTTGCGGACAGGTAACTTTCGCTCCAATACTTAACCTCAACTCCGGTGTTGTTGTTGAGAATCAAGTCGATGGTTCCCCGTCCGGTCGGATTGACCGATTGTAGTGCTCCTTGTCGTTGATAATGTTCGGCGCGGCTCAGATGTGCTTGCGCTCCATAGCGCGCCCACGGATAGTTGTTAGGATTACTGATTTGTGCTCGCAGCGTGCTTACACCCCGTTGAATTACATTTGCCGCATTTTGGAAAGGATCGTTGGGGTTACCACCCGGCCCCGCAGTATTCCCGCCCGGATCAAATTGTTGCCCCTGCTGGGCGGCGTTCGGGTTCGACTGCATCCAATCGGCAACCGCCGGGTAAATCTCCTGCGTTTGCGCACCAATCTGCGTCGCTTGCTGGGCAATCTGCGGCCCCTGAGTTTGAGAAACCTGCAACCCTCTGACCAGAAGGTACATCAGGATGGAAGAGCCACCCCCACCCCCGCCCCACTGGTCAAACGTTGGAGCGCGGGGAGTATGGCCACTTGGGTCATTGAACTTGAGAGGATTCAGTCGCGCATAGGCAAACCGATTATAGTCGACCACCTGCCCCGGATTGGGAATCAGCGTATCCGGCGATACGAACATGCCCAGCGCCGGGTCGTAGTAGCGGGCGTTCATGTAGTAGAGCCCGCTGCCGTCGTAGACCTGCCCCGTAAAGCGCCGACTGGTGCTGACCGGGCCGCTGTCGCGCTGGCGACCGTAGGCCCAGTAGCTCATGTCGGCGAGGGCGAAGCCGCCGCTGGTTTCGAGCACCGTGCCGCCCAGATGGTCGCTGTGCAGGTACTTGAGCGTGCTGCCCTGCCGGGTGGCTATGCGCTGCCCACCAAAGAAGTAATACTTGGTGATGGTCGTCGTACTGCCGCTGACCACGGGCTCGTAGTGGCTGAAGGGATAGTAGACGCTCGTGCTGCCCACCGTCTTCTTAAGGCGGATGCCGTTCTCGTCGTAGAGATAGCTTTCGCCCGCCACCGAGTGCAGCCGGTTCTCCACGTTCCAGACCAGCGTGCGCCCGGGGCTGCTCTTCAAGTTGCCGTTGGCGTCGTAGCTGTAGCTCGTCGTGCTTACCGAAGGCGGCAGTATTGATGAGACGAGTACTGCCGCCCTCAACATCGATTATCTTCCGCTCAATACCCTGTATAGAACCAGTAATTGAAGGGGTTTGACGGCAAACCGCAAGCCTGAGGTGCAGTGAAAAAGCGAATCATCAAGTCTAGCCGGGAATCGCTTCCAACCAACACGTAATGAATTCCGCTTGCAGTTATAGGACTTCCTGGGTCACAGCCCGCATACAGATCGGCGGGTACATCATCAATTATGAGCCCAACATTGTAGGATGTAAGCCACTGTGGATTCTGCTGTGCAGCCCATTCGCTGATTTTGTCTACAGCAATTTCATTAGACTCCTCCACTTGATAGCGAGCAACAATTCGACGCGCTGGGCTATCGATGAGGCTAAATCTATCCACGAGACGAACCTCATGTTCGATTGGTTGGGCGCTTATGCCCATATCGCGAATCACCATGTTGGCGCTCTGAATTACCCACCAGTTGAGCAGAAGTGGTGACGCCACGCTAAGCGCCAATGCACCCCCCCAAAGAATCACACGCTTGGGGCGCGTTGTCTCTATTCTCCACTCTGGCCTCAGTCGATTCACCAGCGCCAGAACAAGCAGAACGATGATACTGAACGCCAAAGCCACGATAACATTGAACGCTGTGAACAGCGGAGACCAGAAGATGAACCAGGCGCTGCTAATCAGCAGGACAGCCAATCCAATCTGGATCAGGGAAAGATGAGCACGTTTGTTGTGTTGCATTTGCATGTCCTCTAGCGCAGACCTTGGCGAACGCCGTACCCAACCATGCTGCGCGTAACTGGATTGATTTCAGTCGGTTGCCCATCATTATGCGCCGTCAGGTTAACGATCGTATCGTGGTCCATTCTCTCGTGCTTACTGGCGAGCGCCGAGTAAACGTATTCCAGGTTCACATTGAGTGCCCCTTCAATGTGGTTCAATCCATTTTGGTCGTTGACTGGGCTATCAGTACCGCTGAGATAGGACTGGCCAAATTTGCGATAGGTCCAGCCATCCTTTGGCGCGATATTGATGCTGAATCTAACGTTGCCAGAAGCGGCAGTTGGCGTATCTTCTCGCCCAAACGGTTCTGGGTCGATGGTAATCAAGGCATCAATCGTGGTCATGGCAGCGTAATCCAGGTTGGCCATTGGCTGAGCGCGTAAGGACTCGCCGTAAGCGTTAAGGTCTGCTGCAATCTCCAGCACTGCTGCGCCACCCCAGCTGTGCCCGATTAGAATCGCCGGTTCTCCACGTTCCCGCCCCAGAATCAAATTGATTGCATTCTGTTTTTCATTGCTGCCATTGTAGGAGAAATAGTGAATCTGACCGTGAAGCTTTTCATCATAGCCTGCTTGCGTCAAGGACTCTTGGCACATTGTGTGAATAGCTGGCGTTCCTCCCTTATGGTTTTCCTTGCCCGATGAATTCTCGCCGCCCTGAAAACAGATTGCAATATGCCCCGATGGGTCGCTGAAACTCATTGGGTTCAGTCGGGCATAGGCATACCGATTGTAGTTGATCACCTGCCCGCATTCGGCACAATTGTATCCGGGCTGATGAACATGCCCAGCCCTGGGTCGTAGTAGCGGGCGTTGTAGTAGTACAAGCCGCTACCATCATACACCTGCCCCGTAAAACGGCGGCTGGTGCTCACCGGGCCGCTATCGCGCTGGTTCCCATACGCCCAGTACTTCTGGTCGGCCGCGACGCTGCTGCCCGTGGTTTCGAGCACCGTGCCGCCCAGGTGGTCGCCGTGCAGGTACTTGAGCGTGCTGCCCTGCCGGGAGGCGATGCGTTGGCCGCCGAAGCAGTAGTACTTGGTCGTTACATACAAACTGCGATCAGATTGAATCGAACTCAATCTGCTCGCAGTTTTACACTGTGTCGTGCTATTTTAATATCTCCCTCCTAAGCAGGATTGCATGAATCGTGCGAGTCAGCAAAATCGCTTCTATGTCTTTGAATTCTTCTGCGTCGTTCACATACAGCAGCACTTTTGATTCGCGGTGTTCCTCTTCTGTCCACTCGTCGTAGTGTTCATCGAAATTTGACTGCAGGATAAGGTGTTCTGTATCGCCACTCTCATACCTGTAGTAGAGACCACAGTGATACGTACTTTCGTGCTCCTCAAAGCGGATGTTGAGCAACTCTTCTAAAGACTTCCGAATCTCTGCCAATGAACGATTGTTGAATCCATACACATCAAACTGTCGACCTTTCATAAAGCCTCCTATGGAACGATGATGCTTGGCGCCCTATTCGCAGCAGTCTCAAGCGAGTCGAAGATCATAAAGTTAACAGGTCTACCAGCCTGCTCACTCAGTTGCCTGGCAAGGCCATCCAGCCCTAACCTCGTCAAATCCGCGGCTCTCAACGGACCTGTTCGGATGCCGCCAGATCGAAGACTTATTCCCAGATCGTTTGCCCTTTGTAAGAGTTGAGGGCTTCCCAGAGCGATGTCAAAATCGCTCACACGCCCGACATCGAATGGCTGTCCGGTTGTATATTTAGTGCCGGTCACGGAACTCCCTTGAAAGGCTGCTTGTACATCGTCATAGCCAGCTTCCTGTAGCCCTCGGTGTAGACTTGAACCAAACTCTTGGAACTCTGCTTGGTTTGAAAAGCCATGAGGCAGCATATCCCTAAAGTTATTCGGATCCAACCCACCTGGCCCAGCCGTATTGCCCCCCGAATCAGCCTGCTGACCCTGCTGCGCGGCGTTCTGCCCGTTGGCTTGTACCCACCCGACGTTCGGATCAGCCAAGGCGGGCAGTTGCGGCCCAAACTGTGTGACTATGGGCGCAGCTTGGGCAATGCCCGGCCCTGCCTGTGCAGAGAGGTTGATTGCCATCGCAATCAGGGCACCCCCACCGCCACCCAGGATTGGCTCGATGCAGAAGCCATCGCAGAACCCTGCGTGGCCCGTTGGGTCGCTGTATTTCAGAGGATTCCCATAGGCATAGGCATACCGATTGTATCCAATGACGCGCCCCGGCTCGGGCACAACCGTATCCGGCGACACGAACATGCCCAGCGCCGGGTCGTAGTAGCGGGCGTTCATGTAGTAGAGCCCGCTGCCGTCGTAGACCTGCCCCGTAAAGCGGCGGCTGGTGCTCACCGGGCCGCTATCGCGCTGGTTCCCATACGCCCAGTACTTCTGGTCGGCCGCGACGCTGCTGCCCGTGGTTTCGAGCACCGTGCCGCCCAGGTGGTCGCCGTGCAGGTACTTGAGCGTGCTGCCCTTCTTCATGGCGACGCGCTGGCCACCAAAGAAGTAGTACTTGGTCGAGGTCCGCGTGCCGTTGACCAAACTGTCTTCGTAGTGGGCAAAGGGGTAGAAGACGCTGTAGCCCGTGTCCCAGCGCTTGAGGCGCTGGCCGGTCTCGTCGTAGAGGTAAGCCTCGTTGACCGCGTTGTCCGGGCTGCGCACGTTGTGCAGCCGGTTCTCCACGTTCCACACCAGCGTGCGCTGCGGCTTCGTCTTCAAGTTGCCGTTTTTGAAGGCTCAGGGGAAGCGGTTAGCGTCGTGATAGTTTCGTGCAGAAAACTTAACGCGTTTCGCGAGCTAGAATAGGCTGGAGCAGTGTAGTCGCAGCAGCGTGATCGGCCAGCCATGTTTCTGTGGTGTCGTAGAAGGGCGAAGGGGAAATCTGAAGAGACAAACCACTGTGTGGCAGGGTCTCGATCCGAGACTGAGGAAGAACGGCCTTTACCCTTGCTTCAAGTTTGTCGTTAGTGTTCAACTTCTGCAGGTGGATTGGGTTTAAGTAGTTGAGCCAGTAAGCATCCCGCACTTCTTCGCGCAGATTTAATCCGGGTAGTTCAACGAGAGAAGTCCAAACTTGAGCTTTCATAGTAAGCGCCATCTCCTGCTCTACCTGCGGAGAGACCAAACCAGTCAAATGAGAGATGAATGCATCGGCAAATCCGTAGACCCCGTGAAAACTATGCCATGCCTTTTGCATGATATGCTTGCACATTTCCATTGTAACGATATCTCTCTCCAGCAAACCCCTACCTACCCACATGTGGATGGAATCATGGTAGTGTTTCAATTCAGGATTGAGTCTCCTATTTTCCTCGTTGAACATGTGCAATGCTACCCCTACCGACATGAAATTATCAGGAGCAAGGGAGCCGAAAAACAGGGTGGATACCTTACCCTCCTGAATTTCAGAACGTACTTTTGCCCAGTTTTTTGGGGTAGACTTCAACCTTCGGGGGCGGAACGTCTCTAGTCGATTCGCTGTAATGTCGCTGTCCATGTTAATGTGATCGAATGTTTTCCGAATCTCATCAAGCAGATCGAGTACTGGTTCCGGCGTTGATAAACAGTCAAAGTAGTGAAACACTTTGCAATGCAACGCAAGCTGCCATTGGTTGTTCATGAGCCGATGTCCCTTTATGTCCATTCTTCTACAATTTGATATAAGATACCCTGTAAAGGGACTGTGCGCGGCATACAACACAGTCCCCTTAACTCACTACTCCACCTAGGGGCCGCCATAAGGCACGATGACAATTTGCGGGTCAACACCGTATGCTTGTCGATACAAATCGATGTATCGTTGAAACTGATCGGTGTACTCTGCGCGGATAGCTGGGATACCTCCGGGGCGCCACGGCTTCAAGTCGTAGATGATGTGGTTCTTGTAGTCCACGGCGTCCGGTTTGCCAAATCGCAGACCAATGCGCACCACGTTGCCATTCCCATCGCGGATGGCCTTCTCCGTCAGGAAATCACCGGCTTTCTCCTCGCGGCCAAGCGCCTGCATCTGGTTGCGCACTTCCTGGCGGAACTGGCGGTGCGCCTCTCGACCGCGCGCCAGCCAGTTTGTCCACCCATTGGGATCGCCTGGGTCAGGATTGAAATTGAAGTTGCCAGGGTCGAACTGCGGTGCATTTTGCGATGCGTTGCTCGCCGCGTTACTGGCAGCCTGCAAGAGGCTGAGACCGCCTTGAGTGTTGCTCGGCGCCGTCACCCAATCGACAACAGCCGGGTAAATCTCCTGCGTTTGGGCGCCAATTTGGGCGACCTGCGGCCCCTGTGTCTGCGCGACCTGCAAGCCTCGAACCAAGGCGTACATGAGAGCGGAAGAGCCAGCTCCCCCGCCACCCCACTGGTCGAACGTTGGTGAGGTCGGATTGTGGCCCGATGGGTCGCTGTATTTTAGCGGATTTAGCCGAGCATAGGCGTACCGATTGTAATCCACCACCTGTCCCGGCTCGGGCACAATCGTATCAGGCGACACAAAAACGCCCAGCCCTGGATCGTAGTAGCGGGCGTTGTAGTAATACAGCCCGCTCCCGTCGTACACCTGCCCCGTGAAGCGCCGACTGGTGCTCACCGTGCCGGCATCGCGCTGCTTGCCGTAGGCCCAGTATGTCTGGTCTGCCGTGACGTTGCCGCTGCTGTTCGTTTCTAGCGCGGTGCCACCGAGGTGGTCGCTGTGCAGGTAGGTGAGCGTGCTGCCCTTCTTCATGGCGACGCGCTGCCCGCCAAAGAAGTAGTACTTGGTGATGGTCGTCGTGCCGCCGCTGACCACGGGCTCGTAGTGACTGAAGGGATAGTAGACGCTCGTGCTGCCCACCGTCTTCTTAAGGCGGATGCCGTTCTCGTTATAGAGATACGTCTCCCCCGCCGCAGAGTGCAGCCGGTTCTCCACGTTCCACACCAGCGTGCGCCCGCCGCCTGTTTTTATATTGCCGTTGGCGTCGTAGGCATAGCCGCTGTTTTTGACGGCGTGGCGCGGGAAGCTCGTGCTGCTTTGCAGCGTCAGCCCTTCGTAGTTCGTCAGCCGTCCAGCGACATCGTAGCTGTAGCTGCGCCCGTCGTTGCCGCTGGTGGCCGTGTTGTCGTAGCCCTTGGTCAGCCGATTCTGCGCATCGTAGCCAAAGGTGTAGGTGGTGGTGGCGCCGTTGTTATACTTCTCGGACATGCCGCCCACGTTGCCAAAGGCATCGTAGCCGTAGAGAAAGTAGAGCCGGTTGGACGAGCCAGCGCTCGTGCCCACCATGATCTCCTTGAGCCGCCCGTTGCTGTTGTCCGCCGTGCTCACCCAGGGCCAGTAGCTCTGCGTGCGGTAGAGGTCGCCCCCGGCGGGGAAACGCATCGAGGTCAGCCGCGCCGCCGCGTCGTAGGCCGTGGCGTCCACCAGCGTGCCGCCCGTGTTGCTGCTCAAGGCCTTGGGCAGGCCCATGCCGTTGTAGCTTGTCGTCACCTGTTCGCCGTCGGGGTAGGTGATTTTGTTGGGGCGCAGGTAGGTGTCGTAGCCGTAGCTCGTGGTGTAGCCGCCGCCCGCACCGCCGGTGATGGTCACCTTTTCGCTGGCGAGCTGGCCGTCGCCGTTGTAGGTCAGGTCCTTCTGGTAGCTGCCGTTGCTGTAGCGCACCTGCGTCAGCTGGCCGCGGTTGGCCGTGCCGCCGCCGTAGGCGTAGCTCACGCTGCTGTAGACGACGGCAGGCGTGTTGCAGTTTCCATTGCTGCCCTTGATAAAGCTCTTGCCCGTCAGCTGATCGAGCGTATTATAGCTCAGGTTGGTCTGGTTGCCGCAAGCGTCCGTCTGCCGCGTCAGGTGTCCCTGGCGGTCGTACACGTAATTCCACGTGCCCAGGTCGCCATCCACCATGCGCGTCTTGCGCCCGCCCAGGTCGTAGCTCATGGTGGACGTACCGCCCGCAGCGTTGGTGACGTTGAGCAGCCGGTCGGCGGGATCGTGGGTCAGCATCACCGTGCCCTGCGGCGTGCCGCCCTGGTCGTAGGGTTTGTTGTAGGTGCGCACGGTTTGCAGCTGGCCTAGGCCATTGGTTTCCTGCCAGGCGATCACCCGGTCGGGCGTGCCGTTGCGCCCCACGGCCACAACCGCGACGGAACGGCCCGCATACTTGGTCCGGGTAAGTTCACCATTGGGCGCCTTGCTCACCAGCGTGCGGCCCAGCGCATCGTAGCTGGTGGAGCTGTAGCCTGCGGTCCAATTCGCCGACACGTTGTGGTGCGTGCCGTAGCCCGCGTAGAGGGGTACAGATTGGCGAACCTGGCGGCCCAGGCCGTCGTACATGTAGCTCACTTTGATCTCGGCGCTGGTGGTGTTGCTGCTCGTCCAGTTCTGGCTGGGCGTCTGCTCCTGCACCAGTTGGCCCAGTCCATTGTAGTGGCGGCGCACAAAGTTGCCCTCACCGCGCGGGTTGCGCCACTCCACCGTCATGTTGGTGTTGAGGCCCGCAGCGGAACCGCGTTGGTGGTAACTCCACTGCACGTTGGCATTTGTATCAGTATTGGTGCTCCAAGAGTCCGCGTGGGCCACACCCTCCCAGCTGCGCGTGGGGCGGCCAAAGTTGTCGTAGGCCTGGCGCGAGCAGACGTCGTTCACGCCGCAAAATTCGGCCATGGCGCCCCAGTAGGCGCGCCCATCGCTTGTGCTGGGGCCATTGATGCCAAAGTAATAGGCCGTCTCCTCGTAAGTCGCATTGCCAGCGTTCCAGCGGCGAGTCGAAAAGAGGTGGTAAGTCGGATCGTATTCGGTGCTGATGACCTGGTTGGTGGCGCTGCTCACGCCCGTGCGGTTGACGGTCGTCTGGTTGCCCCAGGTGTCGTAGGCGTAGCGGGTAATGGCCCAGCCCGCATCGTAGCTGCTGGACGGCA
Source organism: Caldilineaceae bacterium (assembly GCA_965213535.1). Lineage (GTDB taxonomy): Bacteria > Chloroflexota > Anaerolineae > Caldilineales > Caldilineaceae > JBCCFC01. The sequence continues at coordinate 239,986 of OZ243888.1, read as the reverse complement.
TGAGGTCGCCGCTGCTCGTGGAGCAAGCGCCACTTAATTTCTGCTGGCTTTTGATTAGCAGGCTGGAGGTGGGGGTCGTCTTAAAGGTGCCCTCCACGTTGCCTGCGCCGTAGACATTTTGCACTTCCGAATAGCAGTCGCCGCCTGGGCCATAGACGCGCACGCGCGCGGGCAGGTTGACGATGTACGCGCCGAGGTTGGGATAGTAGTCCGTAGCAACGGCGCGCAAACGGGTCGAGCTACCCGAATTCGACGTGTGTTCTTCCACTTTGGTCACGTTGCCAAACTGCTGATTTTGACCAGTTTGACCTTTTTGGCGCTCCGGTTCGTAAAAGTAGCGCTTGTTGTTGGTAATGCCATCTACGTGTGTGCTTTCCGCCACCAGCTGCACCCAGCGCGGATGAGAGTTATAGGTCACGCCGCTTGTGGACCAGTTGGCACCCGAACCCGTCAGCGCTGCCCAGGTTGTTTGCACCTGCTCCATCAGGCAGCGGTTGGCGCTGGTTCCGGTCTGTCGGCCCCCGCAGCTGCCGTCGGCGGTCGCCTGTGCGGGCAGCTGCCAGATGCGCATGCTTTTGGTTTTCCCCAGCGCCGGGTCAGGATTTTTGATGGCCGCATCCATCTGCGCTGTTGTCAAAGCAGGACCATATTCTGCATCGCCCGACACTTGGTGGAACCAGTGTTCCTCAAAGCTGATCTCACCACCTGAACTGCCAAGGTGCTGGGCGCTGGCTTTGCGGTGGCCCATAAAGTTCAGGCCATCGGGTTCGCGCCGCTCCAGGGCATCGTTGTAGCCATAGTTGGTGGAGGTGGTGGTGCCCACGCCATCGGCCACAGAAATTTTCTGCACCGGGTAGCGCGTCTTATTCTGGCAGTCGGTCTGCTGGTTGCTTTCGCTAATTTTACAGCTGCGCACGCCTTGCGCTGCGTAAGTGTAGGTAGCCACGCCGCCCCAGCCGTTGTTGGCCGTCAGCAGCCGCAGATTGTTCAACTTGCTATCGCGCTCCGCATAGGTAAAGCTCTGCGTGTCGAGCAGGTCGGAGCCGCCCTCCCCATAGTGGTTGATGGAGTTGAGCTTCAGGTGCGTTTTTTCGCTCGCACGCGAGTAGCTTTGGCCCAGCGTGTACTTATTCAGCGTGTGCCAACTGCTGCCCACCAGCACCTGGACTTTCATCTCAGTGAGCCGGTAGCGGCTGTACTTGGTCTGCGTGCATTCATAGCCATCCCAGCCCGCCACTTTGTAATCCGTGCGAGTGTCGTAGTCAAAGTCGATGCGCATCTTTGCCGCGCTGGAGCCGTTCTTGCTCCAGTACACAGCCTCCGGGCGCGTGGCGCTGTGGTACCAGCGCGTGCTTGGATCGCCCCATTGGTTGTCGCCGCGCACGCAGCTGCCAGCCACAAATCCCTGGTAGCCCTTGTATTGGTACTCCATTCGATTCCCTAGCGGGTCGATGGCCTCGCGCAGAAGCCACTTCACCACCTTGCGCTTCGTTACCCACTTCGTGCTAACAAACTCCTCGGTCAGCATGGTCTCCAAAGGCAGGTATTCTGTGGCGCTCCAGTTCCAGACCTGCTGTGTGGGCGACGCACCAAAGATGTACTTCGTGCCGTCGGGCATCGTCACCGTCCATTCACCCAGCCCTTTTTGTAGACCGGTGTTAACCAGGTTCTTCTGGATCTTGGCAAAGATGTGGGGCGAGGTGTCGCCGTTGCTGCTGATGCGCACGCGCATGCCGTTCAGCACCATGTAAGTGTGCTGATCTGCCTCCACGATATAACTCAGCCCACCAAGTGACCAGCCATAGCCCGGCAACCCACCCTGAATCTCAAAGTTAGTGTCCCCCGCCGAGCGCACAATATCATCCACGCCCTGGCTGGAGTAAGAGAGGCTGAGGTTGGGCGTCATGCCGCCCAGACCCACCGGCGTTTCAATGGGATAGTTGATGGTTGCAGAACCAGAGGAAAGGTCGGTGCTGAAGTTGGTCATGCTGGGCAGAATCTCGCCGCTGTCGGTCATGCCGTTGGCGAGGCCGTAGAGCGAGAAGTGCTCAATTTCTGCCGTGAACTGCTTGCTTTCCCGGTCGTATTCCGCGTCGACAAGCGCCCAATCGTCGGTTTCCGTTTTGCGCGTGTAGAGCTGTAGATTTTGTGGAAGGATGCCCTGCTCTTCCAGCCACTTGACATCAACGATCAGCTTCATTGGCTCGGCAAAGTCCGAAATGGCTTCCCCATTCCGCGTAGCGTCCAGCTGCCAAATATGGTAGAAGACCTTTGCCTGGTCGACGAGGACGCCCTCTGCCTCAGCCGTCTCCTCAAGCGCCGCAGCTGGCACACCGGCGAACACCTCCCCGTCCGTAAAGGGGGTCGTGGCCGTCAATTCCACACTGTTCTGAACGCTGCTGGCCTGGATTTCTGCGTTGGCCCCAGCCGCCGCGATCACAGGGAGCAACACCTTCGTGCCTGCTGCGGGAAGCGCTTCGGCTGCTGGTGCCGTCGCAGGCGAGGTTGTGTCTACTTGCTGGGGAACGGCTGCTGGCAAATCGGCTTGCCCCACCTCAGCAGCGTCCGTTTGTGGGCGCTCGCCACTATTGACCAGCGGCAAAAAGGTACGCCCGTTCAGGTTAACGGCTGTTGCACTAATTGTTGTACCGACAGTCACCGTCAAGGTGTTTGTAACAGTCGTAGCCGTCGCTTCAGCCGCCGTAACGATTGCTTCAACAGGATTGGTCACGATGCTGGATTCAACTGGGCTGATAACGCTTGTGTCGGTGATGACTGCGCCGGGAACAACTGTGTCACTGGTAGTCGTATCGGTGGTAATTGTATCGGCAGTAATCGTATCAGTGGCGGTTGTTGTGGTCGTGTTGGTCACAACTGGCTCAGCAACAACTGGAGTGACAGCAGTTGTCTCGGTGATATTCGTGCTGGTGGTGGCCGTGTCGACGGCGCTCGGTGGCACCGTGTTGGGCTCGGCTTCCTCTTTTTCTCGCTGCCACCGCTGCACATGGGTGAAGCTTAACGTTGTTCCTTCAGGAACGCTCTCTGCGTCGCTAAATAAGACAATTTGTCCTTCGGCCGCCACCAGGACGGCACCTTCGCTGCTCTGCTCCGTCTCCACGAGCGCTGCATCTGCCTCTACTGATGCTGCGGCATCACGCAAGATACCAATTTCAACTGTTGCAGAGATTGGGTTGAGATCGTCGGTCGGCTGAATGGTGGCCATTATTTCCACAGGGCCACCTTGGGTGACGTTCGGTGCCATTTGGAGGGCAATCACCTGCTGAAAGGGCGCGTTTTCGGTGAACTCTGGCAGGGCCCACTGCAAAGGCTGATCAACAGCGGACGGCTTTACTTCTGTGGGCAGGCTTAACGTCAATTGCCAGCCAGCCGTACTCCACTCGGTTAAATTTGAAGCTTCAACCGTCAAATTGGCGACGCTGCCGGGAACCAGCACCTCAGTATCCAATTTCAATTCCAGCAGGGCTGGAATTGAAGGCGCAACTTCTTCCACGGGCGCCTCGGTAGGCACTTCTTCCACGGGCTGATTGAGTGCGTCGTCAATTGGCGCTGCTTCTTGCGCCGGAGCATGGCGCGGAAGCTCAACACCTTTCGCAGAAGCCACTGCCGGTAGAAAACTGTTGACGATTACAATTGTTGCCAGCAGTGCATGGAATGCACGAAACAGCAGGCTTTTGTGTGACATGTGAAAGATTTCCTGTGAAGTTGAAAGGTTAGTTGCTTTCAACAAAGGATACTTAGCGGTTGTGTAAAACGCATGTAAAACCGTCTATCAATTTCCCCATTTTTTACATGCACCCCCAACGCAAAAGAGCGCCCGCTTGGGCGCTCTTTTCCTTTTTCACCCCGCCTCCTCACCGAAACACATACCCCACATCCGTCACCGTGAAAATGTAGCGCGGCTGCTTCGCCTGGTCACCCAGCTTGTGGCGCAGGCGGCTGATCAGGTTGCGCACCAGCTCGCGGTCGCCCTCGCCCGTGTAGCCCCACACGCGCTCGATCAGCGTTTCGCTGCTGAGCGTCTGCCCGGGGTGGGTCATCAGCGCGTAGAGCAGGCGGAATTCCAGGCTCGTCAAGCGCTGGGGCCGCTGATCGTCGCGCCGCACGCTGCGCGTCGCCGGGTCGAGGGTAAGGCCCGCGCTCTCGACTGCAACCAGCGTCGTCAGCGGCACGCTGGCCGCGCGCCGCCGCAGCGCGTGCAGCTGGGCGATCAGCAGCGTTGCGCTGTAGGGGTGGCCCAGCACCAAATCTGCCCCCGCCTCCAGCAAGCGAATGTGCAGCCGCTCCGTCAAGCCGTCGATGATGACCAGCAGGGGCACAACGGCCTCCCTGCGCATCTGCTGCACCTGCGGCAGCGCGTGCGCTTCCGACAGCATGGCCACGATCAAATCGGCAGGCTGAACCGACCACGCCGCCAGCGCCTGTCCTAGATCATCGCCTGTATCGACGTGCAGGCCCGCGCGCTGCAGCGCGAGCGTAAGCAGAGCGCGCTCGTCGGCGGTGATGGGAATTGCGTTGAGCAGGAGGGCGTTCATTCTGCTTTCAATCGGGGGACGGGGTTAATGATTAGGGGTTGCGGCAGAGATGCTGCCCACGGATTTTCAGAGCAGGCTAACGGGTTGACAACGCGCTTATCTGCTCTTGATGAAAGCTGACGCGGCTGATTAAAGTGAAACTACGTCGAGGGCAAGAATTTTCGGAGCCAGTGACGGTCACTGTCCAGGTAAACTGGGGCAAGTTGACCGGCTGTGGGCAGTGACCGTCACCTAGACCGCGAACGCTTGTTTAATTTGGTACACACTTTAGATTTGCACCTACGCCGCCGACTTCAGCTCTTCCCGATAAAGCGGAACGGGCTGGCCTTTCTGTCCGAAAAGCGCGGGCGAAGTCCCGTCCATCACGCTCTCGCGCGTGACGAGACAGCGGGCAACGTCGTCGCGGCTGGGGATTTCAAACATGACGTCCAGCAGCACGTTTTCGACGATGCTGCGCAGGCCGCGCGCGCCCGTCTTGCGCAGAAAGGCTTCGGTGGCAATGGCGTCCAGCGCCTCGTCCGCAAACTCAAGCTGGACGCCGTCCAATACAAAAAGCTGCTCAAACTGGCGCACCACGCTGTTCTTGGGCTCGGTGAGAATGCGCACCAGCGTGCGCCGATCCAGCGCGGCCAGGCTGACGAGCACGGGCAAGCGCCCGATAAATTCGGGGATCAGCCCAAAGCTGAGCAGATCGTCCGGCAGCACCTGCGTCAGGAGTTCGCTCTCGTCGCGGTTTTCCTTTTCGATGCGGCGAATGCGCAGCTCGCGCTCGCGCTCGGTGAGATCGTCCGGCAGGGGGCGCTCGCCCTCCTTCTGCCAGGGGCGGCTGCCCGTGGTCGGCGTGCCCAGCACGTCATCGTGCGGGACGAAGCCCATGGCGCCGCGCTTGGCCGTGCGCCGCCGCACGATGTCGTTTAGGTTGGCAAACGCGCCGCCGCAAATAAAGAGGATGTTGCTCGTGTCCAGCTGCACAAAATCCTGCTGCGGATGCTTGCGACCGGGGCCGGGCGGCACGTTGGCCGTCGTGCCCTCGATGATCTTGAGCAGCGCCTGCTGCACGCCCTCACCGCTCACGTCGCGCGTGATCGAGGGGTTGTCCCCGCTCTTGCGCGTGATTTTGTCGATCTCGTCGACGTAGATGATGCCGTGGGCCGCGCGCTCGGCATCCCACTCCGCATCCTGGAGCAGACCGACCAGGATCGTCTCCACGTCCTCGCCGACGTAGCCCGCTTCGGTGAGCGTGGTGGCGTCGGCAATCGTAAAGGGCACGTCGAGCAGCTTGGCCAGCGTTTGCGCCAGCAGCGTTTTGCCGCTGCCCGTGGGTCCCACCAGCAGCACGTTGCTCTTGCCCAGCTCGACTTCGTCCGCACCGCTTGCATGTGCAGTCCCCATGGCGAGCCCAGTCGCGCGGCCAAAGATGCGCTTGTAGTGGTTGTAGACGGCGACGGCCAGCACGCGCTTGGCGCGCTCTTGCCCAATCACGTACTGGTCGAGGTGGGCGACAATTTCGCGCGGGCTGGGCAGCTTGCCCCCCGCCTCCGCCGTAACCTGGGAAGCGGCGCTGCTGACCAGCCCCTCCTCCGCCAGAATTTCTGCACCCAGCAGCACGCATTCATCGCAGATGTAGACGCCGTCTGGCCCTTCCATCAAGCGGTTGGCTTCGGCCTTGCTCTTGCCGCAAAAGGAGCAGTGCGGCGATTTGGTTTGATCTGCCATAAGAAATTGGTTGGTTAAATAGAAAGTAGGAACGAACGCTTGTTCGCTCCTACTTTACTAGAGTTTCATTTATTTGAAAAGCTGCCCGATCAACTACGCCGCGCCGTTGGTCGCTACGCCGTTGCTTTCAATCTGCTTATCACCCGGCACAACAATGTCGTTGCCTTCGATTCGGATCACATCGCTCGTGTCGCCCAGCACTTCATCAACCAGGCCATAATCCTTGGCGTCGAGGGCGTTCATGTAGCGGTCGCGCTCGAAGCTTTTCTCAATCTCGCGCCAGTCGTGGCCGGTGTGCTTACCTAACAGATGGAAGAGCTGCGTTTGAATGCGCTCTTGCTCGCGGAAGGCGATGCGCACATCCTCGGTGTAGCCCTGCGAGCCGCTGGTGGCCGGGTGCATGTGCACGGTGGCGTGGGGTAGGGCGTAGCGCTTGCCCTTGGCGCCCGCCGCCAGAATCACCGTCCCCATCGAGGCGGTGACGCCTACGGCGTAGGTGTAGACCGGCGCGCCGATCATCTGCATGGTGTCGTAAATCGCCAGGCCAGCGTAGATGCTGCCGCCGGGGCTGTTCACGTACATGTTGATGGGCTGATTCGGATCGTCGCCGTTGAGATAGAGCAGCTGCGCCACGATTAGGTTGGCAATCTGGTCGTTAATGGGCGTGCCCAGAAAAATAATGCGCTCTTTGAGCAGCAGGCTGTAAATATCGTAAGCCCGCTCGCCGCGGCTGGAGCTGTCGATGACCATGGGCACCATGTTGCTGGGGGCGCTCAGGCCGTTTTGTGGAAAAATCATGGGAATATCCTTTGGCAAATTTGTCGTTTATCGTCGGTATACCGTTGGTATATTATCGTCGCTGGGGCGCTGTACGACTCGCGCCGTCTGTACATAACGATAAACGGAAGAGGGCGCTTCAGATGTAAGCGCCCTCCGCTTACGCGTTTGCGTTGCGTTAGACGTGGCGCGACGCTTTTACACGGTCGCGGCGACCGGCTCGTCTTCCTCGCCAGCTTCGTCTGATTCACTTTCGTCATCCGTCTGGTTGGAGCCCGTCCCCGATGGCGGGAAGGCCTCGGCGGGCGATTGGTGACCCGTCTCCTCGCCGGATGCCTTCTCGGATTCGGCCTTGTCTTCCTCGCTGGCTTCGTCGCCGCTCTCCGCGCCGTCGGCTGCCCCGTCATCGCTCGCCTCCGCAGCGGGCTGCTTGGCCTTGGGCGCCGGCACTTCCTCGCCGCGCGCAATCGCCAGCATTCGGTCCACGGCCTTTTCGCGCAGCAGTTGGCTCTCGATAAGGGGGCGTCCTCCCTCGGCGCGCATCATCTCGCGCATCTGCTGGGCGGATTCAGCGGCCTCCTCATCCTCCTCCCCCGGCTCGCCGATCATCTCGTCCAGCCGCGCCTCAAACTCTTCTTCGCTCACCTCGATGTCTTCAATGTTGAGCACCTCGGAGATCACAAGGTTGCGCTCGGCCAGCGGCGGGGCCTGGTCGCGCAGCTCTTCGCGGTAGCCTTCGAGCGTTTGGCCCGTATACTGGAAGAAGGTCTCCAAATCGCCCATGCCGACCTGACGCAGCCGCGCGGCAAAATCGTTTACCATCGCGTCGATCTGGTCCTCGATCACAATCGGCGGGTAGACGAGCGTCGCTTCTTCAACAAAGGCGTCGAGCGCCTGCTCCAGGTACTCGTTCTCCAGCCGCTGCTGCGCCGCCGCCTGCAGCGTCTCGCGCACGTCGCGCTCAAGATCGTCGAGCGTCTCAAAATCGGGGCCGACGAGCTGGGCTAGCTCATCGTTCAACTCCGCATCCTCAAAGGCCTGCACGCCGTGCACGGCAACGCTAAATTGGGCGCGGCGACCGGCGTACATGCTCTGCGAATCTTCCGGCCAGGCCAGCTCAAACTGGGCGCTGTCGCCCGCCTTCATCCCCACGAGCTGTTCGTCAAAGCCGGGCGGGTCCATCGGATTTTCCTCATCTGGCGTCACGTCCCACGCCTCTTCGTTAAGCACGACGGTCTCCGCTTCGTCCTCGCTTTCGGGCACGAGCACGCTGCGCACGTCGATGGACATGGTGTCGCCATAGGCTGCCGGGCGGTCGACATCCTGCCAGGTGGAAAACTCCGTCTGATACTCGGCCAGCCGCGCCTCCACCTCCGCCTCATCAACGGTGGCCTCGCTCTGCTCAATGCGAATGTCGCGGTAGTCGTTGAGTTGGACTTCCGGCTCCAGCGGCACAACGAGCTTATAGGTCAGCGGCTCCAGGTCGATATTCTCCAGGGCGGCTTGGCCATAGGGTTCGAACTCGTTCAGCTCCAGCGCTTCGCGGTAAAGCTCCTGGCCCAGATCGTCCGCAAATTCGGCGTAGATATTTGGCAAGCCCACGTACTGCGCGACGATGTTAAAGGGCGCTTTACCTTTGCGAAAGCCGGGAATGCGATACTCCTTGCCCAGCTTGCGGGCGGCCTTGCGCAGCTCCTGCTGCACGCGCGCCGGATCGGCTTCGATGGTGACGGAAAGCTGGCGGTTTTCTAATGGAGCTGTTGAGATATTCACTGCGTCTTCTCCTTAATTTTTGCGATATTCCTGCGATTCGCCTGCTCTGTGAGCGGCTAAAAAGTTTACAATCGCGCTTCGGACAGCGGATTTATTGGTCAAATTCACAGCGGATTAGTATAGCACAGATGGGAAGATACAGCCAAAGCTCACGCGCAAACTGCCGTGAACAATCGTGTACGCGCGGCAAGTTGAACCAAGACACGGCAATTCTCAACTCGGAAGAGCTTGAGCTACAAATTACGTGAACTGCACGAGTTCGATCGAGAGGCTCTTTCTAGAGTAAAAACGTGAATTGTGTCAACCCAAGCAAGGGGAGAAGCGGCTAATTTTCTTCGCTGTTTTTATAGGCTTTCGCCAAATTTGGAACTTCTAAAGTAAAGTTGCGTCGAGAGCAGGAGTTTGAGAAGCCAGTGACAGTCACTGTCCAGACAAAATGGGGCAAGCTGTCCGGCTATGGACAGTGACAGTCACTTAGACCGCGAACTCTTGTTTTCATTTTGCACGCACTTTAGGTTCTGTTGAGAACTTGTTGAGAGGGCTTGAAAGGTGAGTCGAGCGCGCCCTCATCCCCAGCCCTTCTCCCATGGTGGGAGAAGGGAGCCAATCTCTCCCCTCTCCCATGGTGGGAGAGGGGCCGGGGTGAGGGGCCGGGGGTGAGGGCCACTTTCCAAATGTCAACGGAATTTCTAATCAAGACAAGTCAACATTACAGCCGAGATGACAGACTTTGTGCAAAATTTCACATATAGTAAAGGTGGGAAAGCTTTTGTGGGTTTTCCTTCTAAAAAGACAAATAAAAATCAGGTGATTCACTTGGGGAGATTACAATGACGACAGGCAAAATGCCAGTTCGCAACGCACACGTGGGGCGGGGCGATGTGGAGATGAAGCTGATCGAGCGGCTGCCTTTTGCGCCGCGGGTGCGTGCGCTAGATGCATGGCTGACGGAGTGGATGGCGCGCTACGGCATTACGCTGCTGCGCGTGGGGTTGGGCATTATCTTCTTTTGGTTCGGCGCGCTCAAGCTCTTTCCGGGCTGGAGCCCGGCGGAGGATTTAGTGCGCAACACCGTTTACTTTGTCTCGCCCGATCTCTTTATTCCGGTGCTGGCCGTCTGGGAAATGGTCATTGGCTTGGGGCTGATCACGGGGCTCTTTATGCGGACGACGCTGCTGCTGCTCTTCCTGCAGATGCCGGGCACGGCGCTGCCGCTGCTGGTGCTGCCTGCCGAAGTCTGGCACTCGTTTCCCTTTGGCCTCACGTTGGAGGGGCAGTACATCGTCAAGAATTTGGTGCTGATCGCCGCGGGCCTGGTGATCGGCAGCACGGTGCGCGGCGGCCGCATCGTGCCCAATCCGGAAGCGCTGGCGGCGCTGCGGGCGGGGGAAGATGAGTCGTAGACCGAGTAGCGGCCTCCGCGATATCGCGGAGGCCGCTTTTTTGATCTCCATTTCAAATTTGGACCGCTTTGCTGCGTAGTTGAAGAGAGTTTCGCCACAGATACGCGGATTGCGCGGATTTTTGTCTCTGGCTTCGCGCCAATCTGCACGATTCGCGGCGAAGAATTCTTCCGGTAGGTTAAATTTGGAATTGCTACCTATTCACCAATCGCGTTGACAACCCTCCCCGTCCGCGGTACACTGGCACGCGTTGTCCGCAACCGCTCCATCGCTACAACTTCCCAACTTGGCTCCACCACCGGCTCCACCACCGGCTCCACCACCATGGCCGAACCGCCTGCTCGCCAGCTAACCGCTGCGCACGAGGATTATCTCAAAGCGATCTATACGCTGCACCACCGGGGCGACAGGGTCACCAATTCGGCGCTGGCCGAGCGTCTGGGCGTGTCGCCCGCCTCGGCGACGAATATGGTGAAGAAGCTGGCCGAGCTCAATTTGGTCGAGCACGCGCCGTATCAGGGCGCAGCGCTAACGGCGGCGGGTGAACGGGTGGCGCTGGAGGTGCTGCGCCACCACCGACTGCTCGAACTTTACCTGCACCGCGAGCTCAACATGCCGTGGGAGCAGGTTCACGCCGAAGCGGAAAAGCTGGAGCACGTGATCAGCGAAGCGCTGGAGGATGCCATCGCCACCGCGCTGGGCAACCCCACCATCGATCCCCACGGCGACCCCATCCCCACCAAGGCGGGCTTTGTCGCCACCATTCCAGGCACGCCGCTCAGCGAAGTTCCGCTGGCCCAGGCCTACCGCCTGATGCGCGTCCTGACCCAGGATCACGAGCGGCTAACCTACCTGGGCGAGTTGGGCCTCTACCCAGAGGCCACGCTTACGCTGCTTGCACGCGCCCCCTTTGATGGCCCGCTGCTGGTGGACATCGACGGCGCGCAACACCCGCTTGCCCACGACATGGCCGAGCGCTTAATTGTCGAGCCGGTGTAGCGGGCTGGTTGGAGAAAAATTCCTGTTTGCATAATTCCCTTCCCCTGACTATACTACACTCATCACGTCAACCCCGACAGCCAGCCCTCACTTACCTGCCCTTCCATGCTGCAAATACACTCGCTGATTGAGCGTTACAATGAACTTTCCCTGATGGACAATTTGGGCGTGGACAGCTGGTCTGTGCTTGCGCCCGGCCTGCACGAACGCAAGCTCGTCTTTGGCGGGCGACCGCTCTGCTCGGTGCTGCGACCTCTCTTTCACACGCCGCGCGGCTGGGCCTACCTCAGCGAGCGCACGGCGCTGGTGCTCAACGTCTTTCGCAAGGTCAGCGAGGCGATGATGGCCACGCCGGAGCTGCGCGCCCAGGTCTACCTGACGCCCGAAGAGGAAGAGTTGTGCCAGCTGCCGACGGGCTACGGCACCAACATTCCCACCGCGCGGCTGGACAGCTTCTACTGTCGCCACGACGACGGACGCGTCAACCTCAGCTTTATCGAATTTAACGCCGAGAGCCCGGCGGGCATCGGCTACGGCGATGTAATGGCGCAGCTCTTTACCGAGCTGCCGCTGATGCAGCGCTTCGCTCAGGAGTACGGGCTGCGCCCCATTCTGGCGCAGAAGAGTCTGCTGGACGCGCTGCTCAACATCTATCAGCAGTGGTGCGGCAACCACGGGCAGCTGCCCAGGTTTGCCATTGTTGATTGGGACCACGTGCCCACGACCAGCGAATTTGAGATTCTTGCCAGCTACTTTGGCCAGCACGGCGTGACGGGCGTTATCTGCACGCCCGAAGAGCTCGACTACCGGGGCGGCAAGCTATATGCCTGTGGCGAGGCGGTGGATTTTGTCTACAAGCGGGTGCTGGGCACGGAGCTGGTCGGCCGCTATGGGCTGGATCACCCCATCGTCCACGCCCTGCGCGACGGCAACATCTGCATGGCCAACCCCTTCAACTGCAAGCTGCTGCATAAAAAGGCCAGCTTTGCCGTCGTCTCGGACGAGCGCAACGCGCACCTCTTCAACGCCGCCGAGCTCAACGCCATCCACCAGCACATTCCCTGGACGAGAGTCGTCGAGGAGCGCTTTACGCTGGACAAAGAGGGCCGCTCCATCGACCTCGTGCTCTGGGCCAGCCGCAATAAGGATCACCTGGTAATCAAGCCCAACGACGACTACGGCGGCGCGGGCGTCGTCATCGGCTGGGAGACGAGCGAGAGCGAGTGGGAGCAGGCGCTGCTGGGCGCGCTGGAGCAGCCGTCGATCGTGCAGGAGCGCGTCGAGATCGCCTACGAATACTTCCCCTTTGTCGACGCCACCGGCAGCACCTACGTCGGCCGCCGCCTCGTGGACTGCGACCCTTTCATCTTTGGCGGCGACCACGTCGGCGGCTGCCTGGTCCGCCTCAGCAGCGTGACGCTCCTCAACGTGACGGCGGGCGGCGGCTCGGTCGTGCCCGCGTTTGTGGTGGAGGAAAGGTGATTTTGAACGATGAATGTTGTATACCGTCTACACGACGTCCATTTTGAGTGGGATGATGAGAAAGCGGCAGCTAATTTTGACAAGCATGACGTTACTTTTACCCTAGCCACAGAGGTATTTTTCGATCCGTTTATTAAAATTGTAGACGAAGAAATGGTCGACGCCGAACTCAGGGAGTCGGCTATTGGTATGACCGTAAGCTGGCGGCTATTCTACGTAGTTTACACGCTACGCGAAGAGGTAATTCGATTAATCAGCGCTAGACCGGCAGCGAGAACGGAAAGAAGACTTTATGAAAATCAGTAAGTTAAAAACTCGCCTACAACAAGATCGTCCGATGACGACAATTAGTCTGCGCGTCCCTGAGGATGTGCTCGACGATTTAAACTTTGTTGCACCACGGCTGGGATTTTCGGATTACCAGCCTCTAATTCGGGCCTACATTGGTCAAAGTCTGCGCGCCGATTTAGCAAGACTCGATCAAGAATCCGAGTTGACGCAATTGCTCGAAAGTCTACGCAAGCATGGTGTTGAAGAAGAGATCATTGCCTCCGCTCTTTCTGAAGTTGAGAAAGTCAAGTTACCAGCGTGACGGATGACACCGTACAGCAGCAAAATCACCCAGAGCGATTGGCAGACGCTCCAGACGCTCGAAGAAGGGCTGTGGCGAGCCGACGTCCGCTTTGACTTGGCGAAGATGGAAGAGAGTCTCGCGCCGGATTTCTTTGAATACGGCTGCTCAAGCCGCATCTACCAGCGGGCGGAGACGCTTGCCATCCCTCCCGCCGACGAGATTCCTGCTGCGCTTCCTCTCCCTAACTTCGATGCGCGCCTGCTGGGTGAAAACATTGCGCAGGTTACCTACATCAGCATCGTCGACTATCCGAATGGGCAGCAGCGCTGCTTGCGCAGCTCGATTTGGTCGCGGACGGAAACCGGGTGGCAGCTGCGCTTTCACCAGGGCACGCCGCTTCAGCCATTAAACACGCCAGCCTAACCTTTACCATGTATCACCCTTCCCTCAACCTCGGCATCGAAGAAGAATACCAGCTGATCGACCCGGAGAGTCGCGAGCTGCTCGGCTTTGTCTCGCAATCGATGGGGCGGAACAAGACGCAGCTCTACGAGCGCAACCCGGAGCTAAATTTCTCGCGCGTCAGCGAGGGCATTGTCGAGGCGGGAACAACGGCCTGTGCGGACGTGGCGGAGGCCGAGGCCAAGCTGCGCCAGATGCGCACGACGATGCTGGAACTGGCCGCGCGCGACGGGCTGAAGGTTGTCGCGGCGGGGACGCACCCCTTTTCGCGCTGGGAACAGCGCGCCTCCGTCGTGCCGCGCTTTCAAGCGCTGGTGGACGATACGCAGATGCTGGCCCGGCGCATGTTGGCCTTTGGCCTGCACATCCACATCGGCGTCGAAGATCGCGAATTGGCCATCGACGTGATGAACACGATGCGCTACGTGCTGCCACATATTCTTTGCCTCGGCACGAGTTCGCCCTTTTGGATGGGCGGCAACACGGGCCTCAAGAGCTACCGCTCCGTGCTGCTCGACGCGCTGCCCCGCACCGGCATTCCCGGCGAATTTCGCAGCTACCAAGAATACCGCAGCTACGTCGACACGCTGGTGCGCACGAACAGCATCCAGGACGCCAGCCGCATCTACTACGACATCCTCCCCCACCACCGGCTGCCCACGCTCGTCGTCCGCGTCTGCGACATGCTGCCCAGCTGGCGAGACACGCTCGCCGTGGCCGCCCTCGTGCAGGGCACGGTGGCGTGGATGGTCGATCTGCGCCGCCGCAACCTCTCCTTCCGTCTCTTTGACCGCATCCTCGTGGAGGAAAACAAGTGGCTCGCCGTGCGCTACGGGCTGACGGGCGACCTCGTCGATTTTGGCATCGAGCAGCCCGTGCCCGCCACCCAACTGATTCGCGAGCTGCTGGAACGCATTGAACCCGCCATGGACAAGCTGCACACGCTCGACCAGGCCGAGCACATTCGACACGTGCTCGAACGCGGCGCCAGCGCCGACCAGCAATTGGCGGTGTGGCAAGACGCAGACGAGGATGTCAACGCGGTGGTGGATCACCTGATTGCCGAAACGGAAAACATCTAGAACTTATAATTGACGATTTCGGATTTGTGAGCAGAGGTTGCTTCGGCGGAACCGCTATCGCCGTCGAGCAAATCACCAGCCGTCAATCCAAAATCGTCAATCCAAAGGATTTCCCATGAAACGCCCCTCGCTTTCCCTCGGCATTGAAGAAGAATACCAGATCGTCCGCCCGGAATCGCGCGAGCTGTGTGCGGCGATTACGGACTTTATCGACGAGCACAACAAGAGCGTCCAAATTGGCGCGGAAACGCGCGAGCTGATGCCGGAGCTGCACCAGGCGATGGTCGAGCTGGGCACGCCCGTCTGCCGCGACATTCCGCAGCTCAAGGAGGAGCTGATCAAGCAGCGCCGCTTTGTCTGCCAGATGGCGCAGGAAAAAGAGATGGCGATTGTTGCCGCGGCGACGCACCCCTTTAGCAAGTGGGGCGAAGTGCCGATCACCCCCTTCCCGCGCTACGAAGGCGTGCTGGAGGAGATGCAGATGCTGGCGCGGCGGCTGCTCATTTTTGGGATGCACATCCACATCGGCATCGAAGATCGCGACGTAAAGTTCGATGTGATGAACGCCGTGCGCTACGTGCTGCCCCACATCCTCGCGCTCAGCACGAGCTCGCCCTTTTGGACGGGTCGCAAGACCGGGCTCAAGAGCTACCGCGCCGTGATCTTCCAGGATTTCCCCCGCAGCGGCATCTCGGACATCTACCGCACGCCCGAACGCTACGACCGGCTGATCGGCACGCTGCAAAAGTCCGGCTGCATCCCGGACGCCAGCAAAATCTGGTGGGACGTGCGCCCCCACCACAAATACCCCACGCTCGAACTGCGCGTCTGCGACGTCTGCCCCAAGCTCGACGAGGCGATTGCGATTGCCGCGCTCTTCCAGGCGACGGTGCTCTGGATGTGGAAGCTGCGCGCGCAAAACACCACCTTTCGCGTCTACCGGCGCGACCTGATCGAGGAAAATCGCTGGCGGGCGGCGCGCTACGGGCTGGACGGCAAGCTGATCGACTTTGGCAAGGGCGAGGAGCAGTCGTCGCGGGCGCTGGTGCGCGAGCTGCTGGAGCTGGTGGGCGAGGAGCTGGACGAGCTGGGCACGACCGAGTACATCCAGCCGATCCACGACATGCTGGCCCACGGCACGAGCGCCGATCGCCAGCTGCGCATCTTCGACGCCACGGATGGTGATCTCAAGGCCGTGGTCGACCACCTGATCGCGGAGACGCAGGCGGGGCTGGGGCTGTAAACCGTAGGTGTGGGTATGCGTAACGGAGCCTGCGCGCCCGTGGGCAAACCGGGTGGCACACGGGCACGCCGCAGGGATTTGTGCTAGAATAGCGGCGCTTGGCACTTTGTCTTTCTACCAGCGCGTGCAGATTCCGCAAGCTTCTGCCGTCAACCGATTAGGAAATCCCGATGCCCATCTACAACTCGGTACAGCCCCGCGCCGCCGATGCCTTTGAAGCGCGTCGGCGTGAAGAAGCGGCCAGCCGCGCCGCCTTTAGCCCCAACCCGGACGAAAATCAACCCGCTGGCGAGCCGCCCGCTCCCCAGCGACCGGCCGTTCAGCGGCGGCGCTGGCGCATCAACCTGCCGCTGCTGCTGGGGAGCCTCTTCGTCGCGGCGCTGATCATGGCCGTGGTGCGCGTGCTCAGCCTTGATCAGCCCGACCTGACCACCGTGGGCAAACTCCAGCTCCTTATTGACGTTCCCAGCGGCCCCGCCGATCCCGCCCAGGATGTGCTGCCCAACAGCGGTGTGGAAGCCGATCTCACCGTCATTCTCGGCCCGCTAATCGCCGTGGCCGTTGCCATCGAGCGGCTGATCGAGGCGGCGTTTGACTGGTACGAGCGCTCGGCCACGGCGGTGGCGGACGTGCTCGTCAAGCCGCGGGAGGCGCTGAACTGGATCGAGGAGGAATACATTCGCGCCTACGAGGCCACGGCCATTGCGGCGGATCAGGTGCGGGTCGACGTGATTCCGGGCGAGCTGCAGCGGCTGGGGGCCGCGGAAAATCGGCTGGCCGAGGCGGAAGCGCGGCTGCGCTCGTGGACGAACGCGTCGGAATACGTCGCGTTTAAGCGCGCCTTTTCGATTTGGATCGGTCTGCTGGTGGGGCTGATCGTCGCCATCTGGGGCGGGTTGAGCTTTTTCCAGGCCATTGAGCTGCGCGCCCCGCTGCTGCTGGATATGCTGATCACCGGGCTGCTGATCGGCATCGGCCCCGGCCCCTTCCACACCGTGATTGGCATTTTTCAGGGCGCCAAGGATTCGCTCAAAAGCCTGGCCGATCTGCTGCAGGCGCGCTCGGTGCAGGAGGCCTTTGAGGGGATTCGGGGCGAGCTAAACGTGCCGCAGGGCGCGCCCGTCGATTTGACGGAAAATCGGGGCTGAGCTGGCTTTTACCCCCTCCCAGCCTCCCCCATGCTGGGGAGGCGCCGATCTCTTGCTTGGCCCGTCGCGGCTCCCTCCCCAGGTCGGGAAGGGCTGGGATGGGGTCAAGCGGCATTTGACCCACGTGAAGCTTGATACCCCGCCAGCACCCGGTCCACCACCCAATTCGTGCGCGCGCCGCTGACGCCCGTGCTGGGGCACGTGCCGCGCCCGTGTAGCTCGTCGACAATGGTCTGGATCAGCGGCTGTGCAATGTGGGGCGGCGAGGTCACGTCGAACGTTTGCACGCCGTCGCCCGTTTGCAGGTGGATGGGGTCGTCGTTAAAAGTAGCAAAGGTAATTTTGCCACGCGCGCCCCTGATCACGGTTTTGTCGCGATTCTCGTGGCTGGTGAACGACCAGTGACCGCTGCCCAGCGCGCCATTCTCAAAGCGCAGGCTGGCGCTGACGTTGTCCTCTGCCGGGTAATCACCACCGAGATTTACAGCAATGCCGTGCGCCTCGACCACCGGCCCCAGCAGGTAATCGAGCACATCGAGCATGTGGACGCCCATATCCACAAAGATGCCGCCGCCACCAATTTTAGGGCGCACGCGCCAGGGTAGGTTGGTGGGGTCGACCTCGCGCGGGGGCTGGTACAGTTCGATGCGCACCGCCTGCGCCGCGCCAATTGCGCCACCATCCAGCAGCTCCTTGAGTTTGAGAAACTTGGGCAGCGCGCGTCGATAGTAGGCCACCCACAGCGGCACGCCCGCCGATTCACAGGCCGCAATCATCTCCCCGCACTCGGCAAAATTGAGCGCCATCGGCTTCTCGCAGTAGACGGGCTTGCCCGCCCGCGCGGCCAGCAGCGTATACTCCTTGTGCACGTGCGGCGGCGTGGCAATATAGACGGCGTCGACCTCGTCGTCGTGAATCAGCGCCTCCGCGTCGTCGTACCAGCGGGGGACGCCGTGGCGCTGGGCAAAGTCGCGCGCCTTATCGCCGTCGCGCCGCATGACGGCCACGAGCGCCGAGCCGTCGGCCTTCTGAAAGCCCGGCCCGCTCTTCACCTCACACACGTCGCCGACGCCGATAATGCCCCAGTGGATGGTCATCGTAGTGCTCCTTATCTTTGAGTTGTAGAGGAGTAGGCACGCGCCCAGAGGGCACCCGGTGCCGGGTCTGCCCCGATAAAGATTCTTATGTGCTTGCGGGCCGTTCGCACGTGGGCGTGCTCGCTCCTCGCTGTGCTAAAACACGCGTAGATAGCGCTCCAGCTCCCACTGCGTCACGTAGAGCTGATACTCGTCCCACTCCTGCGACTTTGCTTCGACGTAGCGTTCGTAGACGTGCTGGCCAAGCGCGGCCTGAATGATTTCGTCGCGCTGGAGGGCGGCAAGCGCATCGCCGAGGCTGGTGGGGAGGCGTTCGAGGCCGAGGCGGGCGGAATCGACGCGGAAGAGGTCTTCTTCGACGGGCGCGCCTGGGTCGAGCCCGGCGCTGATGCCGTCCAGGCCGGCGGCGAGCATGACGGCAAAGGCGAGGTAGGGGTTGGCGCTGGCGTCCGGGCAGCGCAGCTCGCAGCGGGTGCTGCCGTAGAGAGCGGGGTTGACGCGCGGAATGCGGATCAGCGCGCCGCGGTTGGTGCGCCCCCAAGAAAGATAAACCGGCGCTTCGTGGCCCGGCACAAAACGCTTGTAGCTGTTAACCAATGGGGCCAGCAGCGCCGTTATCGCCCGCGCGTGGGCGAGCTGCCCGGCGACAAAGTGGCGCGCGCGCTGGCTCAACCCATATTCATCGTCGCCGTCGTACATGGCCGTCTCCCCCGAATCGAGGTCAGCTAGGCTCTGGTGCACGTGCATGCCGGAGCCGTTGACGCCGGCAATCGGCTTGGGCATAAAGGTGCAGTGCAGCCCGTTCTGCTGGGCGACGGCCTTGAGCGTTTCGCGCGCGACCATGATTTTGTCCGCGGTGGCGAGGGCGTTGTCAAACTGCAGATCGATTTCGCTCTGCCCCGTAGCGCCCTCGTGGTGGGTGGCGTTGATTTGGATGCCCTGCTCCTGCAGCGCGTCGACCATCTTGCGGCGCACGCTGCGCGACAAGTCCGTGCTCACGTCAAAATAGCCGGCGCGGTCGTGGGGGCGCAGCGGCAGGAGCGCGCCATCGGCGTGGGGCTGGAAGAGAAAAAATTCGAGTTCGGCCCCCACGTTGTAGGTCAAGCCCTGCTCGGCCGCGCGCTCGGTCTGCTGGCGCAGCACGTAGCGCGGGTCGCCGGGGAAGGGCTCGCCGCCAACCGTTTGCACGTCGCAGATCACGCGCGCCGTGGCGAGGTCGCTCTCCCACGGGATCAGCACAAAGGTGGTGAGATCGGGGATTAGGTACATGTCGCTTTCGGCGATGCGCGCGTAACCCTCGATCGAGCTGCCGTCAAACCAGACGCCGTGATCGAGAGCAGATTCCCAGTGCTGGATGGGAATCGTCACCTGTTTGCTGATGCCGACGATGTCGCTAAACTGGAGGCGGATAAAGCGGATGTCGTGCTGCTCGATCAGATCGCGGATGCGGGTGATTTGGTCGCTGGCGTGGGAGATGCTCATCGTTGAGAACCGGTTGGGGTGCGGGAGAATGGAGCGGGCGAAAAACGCAGGTTGTGGCGATTGTACGCCGTTCAGCGTGGTTTGCCAACTTTGGATTTACTAAGTTTTGTGGGCATGACGAGGCTTGAGGGAACACTCACAAAATTTTAACGCGGAGGGCGCAGAGGAGGAGGCGCAAGGGGCCGCGGAGGGCCGCGGAGAGCGCTGCGTGCACGAACAGCAATTCCAAACTTAACTTACCAGAAGAATTTTTCGCCGCGGATTGCGCGGAGTTAGAGATAAAAATCCGCGTAATCCGCGCAATCTGCGGCGAACTCTCTTCAACTACGCAGCAGGCGGTCCAAATTTGGAATTGCCGGCGAACGAACAACCTCCCTGCGTCTTTGCGCCTCTGCGTTAAAGTTGCCTACTTACAATAGACTCGTTATACAAAATTACACCGCAAGCCACATTGTCAGAATCGCCGGTAAATTGTTGTACGGGTTGCACAATGAACGCATCAGCTTTTCGTGGTAGGCTGTAGATTGAGCCATTGAGGAGATTCCCCGACTGCCTTCTCAATCAATCCGCATCGACAAACAATTTAGACGGAAAGAGTTAAGATATGAGTGGAAATTCAGCACGGTTGCAGGCAATTTCGCAGATTTCTGAGTACAAATTGCCACAGAGCATCAACTTCGCCACGGAACCCATCTCCGAAATTTTTGGAGACCACGTCTTCAATCTGGCGGTGATGAAGGATCGGCTGCCCAAGCACGTCTTCAAATCGCTGCAGAAGACGATTCAGAACGGGACGGCGCTCGATATGTCCACGGCCGATGCGATTGCCGCGGGCATGAAGGCGTGGGCCATGGAAAAGGGCGCGACCCACTACGGCCACATTTTCTACCCGCTGACGGGCTACACCGCCGAGAAGAACGACAGCTTCTTTGAGCCCGACGGCGAGGGCGGCATCATCGCCGAATTTACGGGCGAAACGCTGATGCAGCAGGAGCCGGACGGATCGAGCTTCCCCACCGGCGGCATCCGCGTCACGCACGAAGCGCGCGGCTACACGGCCTGGGACGTGACGAGCCCGGCCTATCTCGTTGAAAACCCCAACGGCGTGACGCTGACGATTCCGTCGGCCTTTGTCTCGTGGTCCGGCGAGGCGCTGGACAAGAAGACGCCGCTCCTGCGCGCCATGAACGCGCTCAACAAGCAGGCCAAGCGGGTGCTTGAGCTTTTTGGCCACAAAAACGTCGGCTACGTCACGGCCACAGCGGGCGCGGAGCAGGAGTATTTCCTGATCGACAAAAATTTCTTTATGGCGCGCCCCGATCTGCTGGTGGCGGGCCGCACGCTCTTTGGCGCGGCCTCGCCCAAGGGGCAGGAGTTTGACGACCACTACTTTGGCGCGATCAACGAGCGCGTGCAGGCCTTTATGTACGAATTTGAGCGCTCGCTCTACAAGCTCGGCGTGCCAGTGAAGACGCGCCACAACGAGGTCGCTCCCGGTCAGTACGAGGTGGCCCCGGTCTATGAAAACGCCAACGTGGCCGCCGACCACCAGCAGATGATCATGAACCTGCTGCAGCGCACGGCTAACCAGTACGGCTTTGCCTGCCTGCTGCACGAAAAGCCCTTTGCGGGCGTCAACGGCAGCGGCAAGCACGTCAACATGTCGCTGGGCAACTCGACGCAGGGCAACCTGCTCGAGCCCGGCGAGACGCCGCACGACAACATGCAGTTCCTCGTCTTCTGCGCCGCCGTAATTCGGGCCGTGCACACACATGCGCCGCTGCTGCGCGCCGCCATCGCCGCGGCCAGCAACGACCACCGTCTGGGCGCCAACGAAGCGCCGCCCGCCATCATCTCGATCTTTCTGGGCGACCAGCTCAACGATGTCTTCAATCAGTTTAAGAACGGCGGCTCGGCCAAATCGTCGCTGCCGAGCGGCACGCTCAAGGTCGGCGTGGATACGCTGCCGGAGCTGCCCAAGCACGCGGGCGATCGCAACCGCACGAGCCCCTTTGCCTTTACGGGCAACAAGTTTGAGTTCCGCGCCGTCGGCTCCAGCTCGTCGATTGCCGGGCCGGTGATGGTGGTCAACGCCATTTTGGCCGAATCTTTGGACTATGTCGCGGGCAAGCTGGAGGGGGCGGACAATCTGGGGAGCGCCATCCAAAGTCTGTTGAGCGAGATTATGAAGGAGCACGGCGCCATCATCTTCAACGGCGACAACTACTCGGACGAATGGCACCAGGAGGCCGAATCACGCGGGCTGCCGAACCTGCGCACGGCGGCGGATGCGCTGCCCGCCTGGGTCAGCGACGACGCGGTCAAGCTGTTTAGCCAGTACAACATTCTCAACGAGCACGAACTGCACGCCGTCTACGAAGTGGCGCTGGAGCAGTACAACATGACGGTCAACGTGGAATCCAATCTGGTGTTGGAGATGGGCCGCACAATGATCATGCCCGCCGCCATCCGCCACCAGGGCGAGCTGGCGCAGACGGCGGCCCACCTCAAAACCGTGGGCTACACCTTTGACACGGACACCCTGGACAAAGTCACCGAGCTGGTAAAGGGGCTGCAGGATAGCCTGGCCAAGGTGGAGCGGCTCAAGGCCGACGGGCCGGAGGATGCGCTGGCCGAGGCCAAGCACAACCGCGACGCGCTGCTGCCCGCCATGCTCGAGGCGCGCGAGTACGCCGATCAATTGGAGGGCTACGTCTCGGACGATCTGTGGCCGCTGCCGACGTACCAGGAGATGCTGTTTATCCGGTAAAACGCAGCTGACTCAGAGCAATCAGAAAGCCCGGCCTCGCTTGAGGCCGGGCTTTCTGATTGCTACGCCTCCACGTATTGGGGCAGGCTAAACCAGCTGCCGCAGCCGTCGCAGAAGATGGATTCGAGACGGCTGCAGTACGGGGAAGGCGTAGCAAAAGATTCGCGGCAAAAGGCGCGGATGAAGTAGTAGCGCAGGAGGTGCGCCCGCGCCGCCATCTCGTCGAGCGCGAGCGGCTCGTCGAAGTGGCGGTCGATGTCGCGCGGCGTGGAGGGCGTTGGCCTTGGTCATGATGGCTCCTGCTGGAGTGGAGTTGGCCGTCGGCTATGCTATACTACGTTTTATGTGTAGGCGCAATGTTGAAAGGAAAATGAAGCTGCCTAGCCCCTTTCCCGGCATGGACCCGTATTTGGAAGAGCGCTCGCGCTGGCCGGGTCTACATCAGCGCTTGGTCACATATATCGCGGAAATGATTCAGCCTGCCGTCGTGCCAGATTGTGTAGCGATGATAGGCGAACGCATCGAGGTAACTGATCTAAAGTGCGTGCAAAATGAAAACAAGAGTTCGCGGTCTAAGTGACTGTCACTGTCCATAGCCGGACAGCTTACCCCATTTTGTCTGGACAGTAACTGTCACTGGCTCCTCAAACCCCTGTTCTCGAAGCAACTTTACTTTAGGGAGCCACTTTATCCCGGACGTGATTCCCTTGCAGCCACCACGTCAACTAGCGGGCGGTACTGCGCCCGCAGGTATTCTCGTCGCGGGTGAACCTGCCACTTACACAGTCATTGATGAAGAGCGCCGCGTCCCTTTCCTCGAAATCATCCATCGGGCAACGGGCGATGTGGTGACCGTCATCGAAGTACTTAGCCCGGCCAACAAACATGGCAACGGGCGCGAAGAGTATTTACACAAACAAAAGCAATTGCTGTTCACACACGTCAACCTCGTCGAAATCGACCTGCTCGGCTACGGCGACCGACCACGCTGGCGCGCACCGTCAACATCGAGAAGGCAAATTGGCGCTACAACATTAGCATCAGCCGGGGCTATCAACCCAGGCGACGCGAACTTTATGCGATTTCACTACGGGAGCGTCTGCCGCGCTGTCGCATTCCTTTGCGCGAAGAGGACGATGACGTCGTGCTCGATCTGCCGACCGTTTTCACGCGCTGCTACGACGTGGGCGGCTACGATCTGCTGATCGACTACACCCAACCGCCGCCCGTCGAGTTGAGCGAGGCGGAGGCGGAGTGGGCACAGAATCACCTGCAAGCGCAGGGGTTGGGCGAGGCTGGGTAGCGCGACTCTTTGTCGGCAGCTGCTCTGTTGCCGCCCAGTATCTTATCAAGCGTGACTTGATGGGAATCGTGGACGCTGCTTTTCGCTGCGTAAACATAGGCCACCCTTCGCCAGCTCAATGCGAAGGAAGATGGATCACGACCGCGCGGTGGCAAACCGCACCTACAATTTTTATGATTTTATCCACGGTATGACACCAATTTTGTGGAGCCTTATCAAAATGCAAATCGCCTTGTGAACCCCGCGCTTTATTTGCTTACCGGGCCGTGGGCATCGGGCAAAACGACGCTTGTTTCGCCGCTGCGACGGTTGCTGCCGGAGGTGGTCGTATTCGATTGGGATACGTTGCTGCCCGGGCTGTCGCTGGCGGTCGGAACGGATGCCTCTCAAGCACCGCGGACGTGGCCAAGCTTGCGGGCGATGTGGACTGCTGTGCTCGAATCTGCGCTAGAGGGTGGGCGGAGCGTCGTGTTGTGTGGCCCGGCTACGCCAGCTGACTTCGACCACACGGCGCTCGCAGACTACACGATCTACTGCGCCTATTTGAATTGCCCCAACGCGCTGTTGAGCAGGCGGCTGCGGGCGCGCAAAATCGCAGACGCCGACATGGCGGAAGAGCTTGCCGAGATGGAGCGCCTGCGACGCTCCGCCTACGCAGCGATTCCCGTAGACCAACGGACGCCGCCTCAAGTAGCCGAAAGCGTAGCGGCATGGATTCGGGGGTGCATACTTGATGTTGACGATAATTAGCAGCCTCTTCTACCCTTACTCTCAATTCTGGAAAGATAACCCATGAGCACCACCGCCCTCCCCGCCCGCAGCAACATCCCCAGCGAACAGACCTGGGACACCGAAAGCATCTTCGCCAGCGCCGCCGACTGGAACGCCGCCGCCGAGCAGCTGCTCGACCGGCTCCCCGAAATTCAAGGCTATGCAGGTCGCCTACACGAAAGCCCGCAGATGCTCGGCAACTGGCTAACGACTTATCAAGACTTTTCAGAGCAGGCTCGTCGGCTCAGCATGTATGCCTATCTCGTCTACAGCGTGGACACCAGCGACCCCAAAGCTACCGCTCGCGTGGGCCGTGCGCGCACGCTCTCCAGCCGCGCGACGTCCGCCACCTCGTTTGCCAAACCGGAAATCATTGCCATTGGCTTTGACACCCTTCGCGACTGGGTTGAGGCCGAGCCGTCGCTGGCTGCGTACGAGCACTATTTTCAGAAGCTGGAGCGGCAGAGCGAGCACGTGCGCTCCGCCGAAGTCGAGGCGCTGCTCAGCCAGGCGGGCGACGCCTTTGCCACCGCCCGTGCCACACATGGCGTCCTTACCAACAGCGACCTGATCTTCGCCGATATCAACTCGCCAAGCGGCGAGCCGCTGGAGCTGGCGCAGAGCACCATGCCCCAGCTCATCACCCATCCGGAGCGCGAAGTGCGGCGGCAGGCTTACGAACACTACGCCGACCAGCATCTCGCCTTTAAGCACACCATGGCGAACTGCCTCAGCGCGGGTGTCAAGCAGGATGTCTTTACCATGCGCGCCCGCGGCTACGAATCGTCGCTGGAGGCGGCGCTCGCGCCCAACAACATTCCCACCGACGTTTTTCACAATCTGCTCGACGTCTTCCAGGCCAAGCTACCGATCTGGCATCGCTACTGGCAAGTGCGCAAGCGGGCGCTGGGCGTCGACACGCTGCACCCCTATGACATCAAAGCACCGCTCTCCAAAAATTCGCCCGCCGTGCCCTACACGCAGGCCGTCACGATGATTGCCGAGGGCATGGCTCCGCTGGGCGAGGAGTACGTCGAGGCGCTGCGGCGCGGCTCGCTGGAGGAGCGCTGGGTCGATATTTATCCCAACAAGGGCAAAAGCGCTGGCGCTTACTCCTATGGTTCGCCCGGCACGCATCCGTTTATTTTTATGAGCTACGGCGACGATCTCTACGGGCTAAGCACGCTCGCCCACGAGCTGGGCCACTCGCTGCACTCCTACTACACGTGGCAGACGCAGCCGGTGATTTACAGCAGCTACTCGATGTTTGTGGCCGAAGTCGCTTCCAATTTTAACCAGGCGCTGGTGCGCGACCACCTGCTGCGCACGCAGAGCGACCCGGACTTCCAGATCGCCGTGATCGAAGAGGCGATGGCCAACTTCCACCGCTACTTCTTTATCATGCCGACGCTGGCGCGCTTCGAGCTGGAAATCCACGAGCGGGTCGAGCGCGGCGAAGCGCTGACGGCGGATGGGCTGATCGACCTCGTGGCCGACCTCTTTGCCGAGGGCTACGGCGACGAAATTCCCTACGTCGACGAGCTGGATCGCCAGCGCAGCGGCATCACCTGGGCCCAATTTTCGGGCCACCTCTACGCCAACTTCTACGTCTTCCAGTACGCCACCGGCATCTCCGCCGCGCACGCGCTCGCCACCGGCATTCTAGCGGAGAGCGCCAACGGGCAAAACAACGCCGCCGAGCGCTACCTCGCCTTCCTCAAAGCAGGCGGCTCGCTCGATCCCATCGACGCGCTCCAGGCAGCTGGCGTCGACATGGCGACGCCGCAACCGGTCGGGGCCGCCTTTGACGTGCTGGAGGGGTATGTGGATAGGCTGGAGGAATTGGTGGGGTGAGCCGTCAACGGATTTGGGGAACGGATTGAACGGATTTTCGGCAGGTGAAATACTCTGGGAGCGAGGAACCACCGGTAGGAGAAAAGCGTTTTTGAGCAACTGACGTTGCAACGCTCCCCGCTCAAATTCAGGAGTTATCCATGAAACGCTTTCTGCTCATTGCCATTTCAATCGCTCTATGCTTTGTCGCGTTCGGCAACGGTCACGCTGCCACGGCAGCGATTGACGCACCCCGCGCACAGACTTCACCGCTGCCTACTCCACCTGCTCGCCAAGAGTCGCAAATTGCGAGCAATGCCTCATTCAGCGGGCCGTGGGTATTGCTGGAGGCGGAAGACGGCATCTGGTTTATGAATGAGAATGGCGGTGGACTCACCAAGCTCAGCGACGGTGAATTGTGGACGCACGCGGTGTCGCCGAATGGGGCGCGCGTGGCGCTGGTGATCAACGAGACGGACAAAATCTCAGAAATAAATCCACTTGCCATCTATCCTGGGCCAATACTCTACGAAGTCACGCTTCCCAATTCAGTACTCACTGAGGTCATCGATTTAAGTGTCCCAGCGGAAGAACGGGATGAGGAACTTGGCTACCAACATCAAAAGGTTGACGCGGCCTATGCTATTTCAATGGGTGGCCTCGCATGGTCGCCGGACGGAACAAAGCTGGCCTTTGCAGGCAACCAAGCAGGCAATTCGGATGTGTACGTTTACGACATAAACAGCCGCAAGATCACCCGGCTGACGGATGGCCCAACCAACGCTATTGAGTTGAGCTGGTCTGCCGATGGAAAAAGCGTACTCCATCAGGCGGCTACCTCGCCACTAATTCGCGCTGGTCGCGAAGTGGTCGGCGAGTTTGCTGCCGCTGCGGACGGATCGGGGGCCACGCCTATTTCGTTTGATTCCGCATTTGATTCAACCTATGGTGATGAAATTGTCGTGACCCAGATTGATGAAGGAACCGTCCTTGCCGCTTCGCACAATGGTATGCCCTGTGGCACGTATAACCTTCGCTTGGAGTATAGTTCAGATAGCACATACCAAATGCTGTGGGGGGATTCAGTCAAAGATTTTGCTTACCTACCAAACGAACAAGCGCTGCTGGTGTCGGTTTATGACTTTCAACTTGGTTCGCCTACGGGGTGCGGAACGGGCGAGTTGCCTGATGGTATCGAAGCTTCTGGCTGGTATCTTGTGCCGCTGGACGGCAGCGCGGCCACCTTCCTTTTTGGTGAAGAGTATCGATTGCTGAGCTCGTACGACGGCATTCCACAGCGGGACGAAGACGGCTCTGTAACCGAGCCGCTCTTTGCCGATGAGGCGCTAAATCTGTACCGCCTGCGCAGCACCGAGCTGGAGCGCGTCGCCGATCTCCTGGTTTCCAATCGCCCGCAGTTCTACTTCAATTACCGCTTTGATCTGCCCCGGCAGAGACTGGCCTACGTGCACAGCGATTCCCAATTTACCCCGCGCCTTTACGTTCAAGGCTTTGGTCAACCGCCGCGCTTTCTTGGCAATTTCAATGCGCGCAACATGACCTGGCTGCCGTCCGGTGCACTGCTGTTTACCGATCACGGCAGAAATGCCTTTGCCACGAACACATACGAAGTCGGCAGACTGTTTATGGCGCAACCGCCCCGCTTTGATCCCCTGCTGCTCGACGACGCACCGCTCGTGAGAAACGTTATCCTGATCCCTGGGCCGGAGCGTCCCGCAGTCAGCACGCTGGAAATTTCAACCGCTTACGCGGGGACAGAGCTGGAGGAGGTCAACAATGAAGCGAGCGTGGAACAGGTCAGGCATCTTGTGCTCATCGTGCCGGAAGTAGAAGCAGACGTCATAGACGAAGAGTTAGCATCGTTCTTTCAAGCGCTTACGTTTCAATTCTCCGACACGGGCGAATCCATCTACCTGCGGGGCGACTTTGTTGAACAGGGCTGGCTAATCAGCTACCTGCATCAAGCGCCACGAGGCACGCTGCAAACGACCGTCCTGCCGGGGCGCTACCGCGTGCTTGGGGCGGTGGTGGTCGATACCGCTGCTGAGAATTCGCAGGGTGAACCAGAGAGCCGTCTCGTTGCCAGAGCCGGTGCAATCGGCCTGCCACAAACAATCGAGGTGTTGCCTGGCCAGGAGGCAACGCTCTCGCTACCAATTGACGATACAAACCGCTGGCTTTCCACACCACTGGAGTAACTTACTATGATCGGCAGCCCCAACCGCCCCCACTTCCACACGATCACGCCGTACCTGATGACCAACGACATCGATTCCGTGGTCGATTTCCTCCAGCAGGCCTTCGACGCGACCGAAACCTATCGCACCACGGGCGATGCGGGCGGTTCGCACGTCGAGCTGCAAATTGGCGACGCGCGGCTGATGCTCGGCGGCGGCAGCGGCACGGTCGACCAGCCGACGCAGTCCGCGATGTTTTTGTACGTGGAGGAGGTGGATGCGGTTTACCAGTCCGCGCTGGACGCAGGCGCGACCTCAATCATCGAGCCAGCGGACGGCATGTTCCAGGAAGAGCGCGGCGCGGGCGTGCGCGATCCCTTTGGCAACGACTGGTATATCGGTCGCTTCGGGCCGGCGAGCGAGCACGAGTAACTGCCCAAAGTAAAACCCAAAAGGGAAACGCCGTCGGTTGATATTGACCGACGGCGTTTCCCTTTTAGCATCGCATGAGTTTTAGCTACGTCTCTTCCCCGCGCAGCCGCGCCAGCTCCGCGAGCAAGCGTGCATTTTCCGCTTCAGCCTGCTCGGCGCGCCCCTCCGCCTGCTCGCGGGCTTCACCATCCGTGAGTAGGCGCTCGCCCGTCTTTGCATCGTAGAAGATCAAACTATTGTCCTCATCCAGCGTCAGGCGCAAGCCCAGAATTTTGCTCTCGTATTCGGGCGCTTCGTAAACCATAAACTGCCGCGTAAGCCCATTCCACTCCAAATCTTCCTTAATTGGCTCCATGGCAACGTACCCTCGGCCAGCTATCCATTCATAGGCCAGCAGCGGCGGCTCCAAATAATCGCTAGTTGGGTCGTAGATATAGTATTCCTGTACGCCGATTTGGCCATAGATGGTAAATTTCTTGGTCAAATCCTCCCGGTGTGTCGTCTTCGACGATACCTCGAAGACAACGTCGGGGCTCTTGTCGTTCTCGTTCCATATTTGATAGATGCGGCGTTCCCGGGGTTCCACACCTCGCACCACAAAACAATCTGGCGCAACGGATTTGGTTGGCCTGCCCTCCACGTAATAGACTAACAAATTGCCGCTTACATACACCTGCTGGCCGCGAAACCACCGCTCAAGCAGATGGATGATGTAAAACATGATTCTTCGGTGGAGATCGGATTCAGCCATTGGTTTTCCATCGGATTCGGGATAGAAAATTTCTTGCGTTACCGGCTGCGGCTTTAACAAAACTGTCATATTTGTTCCCTCATTTTAACCACCGATGTTGGGGAGCCGAAGCGTTGACAACGTGTTGAACACGCTTTTGAGCTTTCGCAAAGTGATGATGCCCACTCCGCACAACGCAGTCGCGGGGGTGCATCCCTGCGACTGCATTGCGCGATCAATTTAATAGCGCAGCGCCGTAAATTTCCACTCCGGATGCACCTTCTGCATCTCAATCTCATCGTTGCGCTCGCTCAAGCCCGCCTGCTTGTACTGCTCGTGCAGAATGGCCAGCGCATCGCGATCCAGCTCCACGCCCAGCCCCGGCTCATTCGAGGGCGACAGCGCCCCCTCGTCAAACTCAAAGCGCCCGCGGGTGATCACCTCCTCGGACTGCCACGGGTAGTGGGTGTCGCAGGCGTAGGTGAGCACGGGCACGGCCGCGGCGACGTGCGTCATCGCAGCCAGCGAAATGCCGACGTGGCTGTTCGAGTGCATCGAGAGCCCGCGGCCAAAGGTCTGGCAGATGCGCCCCAGCTCGACGGTGGCGCGCAGCCCGCCCCAGAAGTGGTGGTCGCTGAGGATGATATCCTCGGAGTGCAGGCCAATGCTGTTGGGCAGCGCGGCAAACGAAGTCGTACACATGTTGGTTGCCAGCGGCATATCGACGGCGCGACCGACTTCCGCCATCGCCTCCTGCCCGCGCACCGGGTCTTCGTAATACTCCAGCGCGCCCGCCAGCCGCTTGCCGATCCGCACCGCCGTCTCGACGGACCAGATCGCGTTGGGGTCGAGCCGCAGCGGCATCTCCGGGCCAAAGTGTTCGCGCATGGCCAGAATCGCGTCCGCTTCTTCGTCCGGCGGGAACGCGCCCCCCTTGAGCTTGATCGACTGGAAGCCAAACTCGTCGATCATCGCCTGCGCCTGCGCGACCACGCCTTCCGGGTCGACGGCTTCCTTCTGGCGCGCGGCGGCCCAGCCCGTGGCGTCCGGATCGCTTTCCCTGCCCAGCTTGCCGCCGGCGCCCTCGTATTTGTAGAAAAGGTAGGCCGAGAAGGGCACGCGGTCGCGCGCCCGCCCGCCGAGCAGATCGACCACGGGGCGACCCGCCGCCTTGCCCATGATGTCAAAGCAGGCGACTTCGACGCCGCTGTAAACGTGAACGTGGCGACGCTGGTCCCACGGCTGCTCGCCGCGCGCCCCGCTCTCTTCGTCGCCAAAGCGCGAGAGCAGCTCGTGCTGAATCTGGTTGAGCTGAAACGGATCCTTGCCGACAACGACCTCGCGCGCGGCCTCCAGCGCTCCTCTGGTGCGCTCGCCACCGGGCACTTCACCCAGCCCATAAATCCCGTCGTCCGTCACCAGCTCGACGATGTTGCGCAGCGCATGGGGCGCGTGCAGCCCCGCCGCGTTGAGCAGCGGCGGATCGCTGATGGCGATGGGGGTGATGTGCATGTCCTGAATTTTCATGGGGAGCTTTCCGTTGTAACGCGAAGCGCTGCTTCGCGTCTGGGTTGAAGCGAAGCAGCGCTTCGCATTAGGTTACGCACAGACCATTTCCGACCCGTCCCAGCGGTTAAACGGCCCAACTAGCGGATCATCCGCCAGCCGTGCGCGTGTGTCGTACCAGAGCTGCGCCCACTGCTCGGCGTCGCGCAGCTCGGTGTCGGGCTTGCTGCGGCTGCGGGCAACGAAGCCGGGGAAGGCGTCGCGGCCCGTGGGCTGGCCGATGGGATTGTAGCGCAGGTCGAAGCTCCAGCGCACGTCGTCGCTGAGGTTGGGCAGCGAGGCGTGGGCGGTGCGGCGGTGGACGAAGAGCGCGTCGCCCCGCTGCATCGGCACGGGCATGGCCCGCTCGCGCGGGAGCGTGGCTTCGGGAATGGCGAGACCGCCGATGTTGCCGGGGCAGTGGGTCAAAATGCCGTCGCGGTGCGAGCGCGGGATAACCTGGAGGCAGCCCTTTTCGATGGGTGCATCGAGCAGCGGAAACCAGACGGTGACCGCATTGGTCTCGTCTGCCGTGGGCAGGAGCACGCCGTTGTCCTGGTGCCAGGGCGTGTTGTTGATCAGGCCGGAGGTCACGTCATCGCTCAACATTTTGCGCGGCGGTTTGATGCGCACGTGCTGTACGGGGTTGGAGTAAATTTCGGGGCCGATGAAGGATTCGATCACGTCCAGCAGGCGCGGGTGGCGCAGCATGTGGAAAACGGCCGGGCCGACCCAGATCGGCGTGTCCGGCTGGATGCCGCCCTGGGGCAGGGAAAAATCAAAGTGCTGGCCGTAGTCCACCCCGCTCTCGCGATAGAGCTGCATCAGGCGTTGACCAAAGGGCAATGCTTCGTAGGTATCCTCAGTTTTGCCCTCGTCGTAGAGCTGCTGCGCCAGCCCGTCCAACACGCCTTTGTACTCCTCGATGATGGGATCGAGATCGGCGGCGGGGTCGAACAGGCCGGAGACGAGGAGGTAGCCTTCATCGTGAAAATGCTCAAGTTGGTCGTTGGTGAGTTGCATGGTGTGTGCTCCTAGAATTTTGGGTTGGAAGAGTGGGCTTGTGCCAAACCGCAATGGGTAGACACAAAGCCCATCCGACTGAGCGATGCAGCTGGCAAATTACTCCAGCCTAAACCAATCACCTTGGCATTTGCTGCCAAACAAGCCTAATCGTCGGCGATGCTGCGCTGCGTGCGCGGACCCGTGCCGTTGGTCTTGGCCCCGCCCATCATGCCCGCAAGCAGCTCGATCGGCAGCGGGAAGATAATGGTGCTGTTGTTTTCGGCAGAAATTTCGTTGAGCGTCTGCAGGAAGCGCAGCTGGAGCGCGCCATCCGCCGTGGCCATGGTCTGCGCCGCCTGCGCCAGCTGCCGCGACGCCTCAAATTCACCGCTGGCGTGGATAATTTTGGCGCGCTTTTCACGCTCGGCCTCGGCCTGGCGCGCCATCGCCCGCTGCATCGACTGCGGCAGCTCCACATCCTTCACCTCGACCACGCTGACCTTGATGCCCCACGGCTCGGTCTGCTCGTCGATGATCTGCTGGAGCTGGCGGTTGATCTGGTCGCGCTCGGAGAGCAGCTCGTCCAGCTCGCTCTGGCCGAGGACGGAGCGCAGCGTCGTCTGCGCGATCTGCTGGGTGGCGTTGATGTAATTTTCGATGTTGATCACTGCCGCCACGGGGTCCAGCACGCGAAAGTACGAGACGGCGTTGACGCGCACCGTCACGTTGTCCTTGGTAATGGCCTCCTGCGTGGGCACGTCGAGCGTAACGACGCGCATGTCGACCTTGATCATTTGGTCGATCACGGGGATCAGAAAAAACAAGCCCGGCCCCTTGGCGCCAATTACGCGGCCCAGCCGCAGGATCACGCCGCGTTCGTATTCCGGCACGATCTTTACCGCTGCCCGCAGAAAAAGCGCGAGCAGGACAACGATCACAATTAAGACGGGTAGTGCGCCTCCATCAAACATAATGTGTTCTCCTCAGAGATACTTTGTGGGAAGAGTGGATGTGCCCAATGCACAGTGAACTGCGTTAATTATACGCCCGTCTGTCAAATGGATCAAAGCTTCACATAAACAAAAGGCGAGCGCGGGAAAAAGCTTTGACAAAAATTTAAGAGAGAAGTACAGTAACCCAAGCGTATGTGATGTGAATTGCAGGCGATAGAAGAGGAAGGGGTGCGGCTGCAGCGGCAGGCAGCACGAGGGCGAAAAGAGAAAAAGGCAGCGTCTAACGATGAACCGACCATCGGCCACGAAGAGCTTGCGCGTGGTGTAGCAGAACGCCTGGGCCTGCCGTTTTCGGAGGGCAGCGATAGGCCCCTGTGTGATTTGCTGACCGCGTACGCGACATTCCCGTTGAGGGAAAATACACCGACACCGAAGGGCTAATTTCCCGGCTTATTCACGACCACATCGTTGATTACTGTTGAGGAAGAGCTAATCATTATTGAAACAATCACGCCGCTGGGCTAAAGAAAAAGCGGCGGGCGAATGTTAACATTCGCCCGCCGCTTTTTCTTCTGGTAGCGCATACGGGATTCGAACCCGTGTCTCTGCCTTGAGAGGGCAGTATCCTAGGCCCCTAGACGAATGCGCCACAGTTCGTGCGTTGAGTAGGGTAACTCTGGATGAGCCTAGCAAGAGCCCAAGTATAATGGCGACCAGCGGAATCGTCAAATTATCGGGCGCGATTTTCGACGAAGAAGCGGGCACAGGCAGAAAATTTCAACGCAAAGGCGCAAAGACGTGAAGGAGTCGTCCTGTCAAGCTTCAATTTGGACAAAGATTTTCTTTGACGAGCCGACAATGCAAAACGCTGGCCCGGTTGTTTGTGAGAAATCCCCTTTGCGCCCTTTGCGCCTTTGCCTTAATTCTTGCTCCCCCACCACCGGCAAGCCCGCCTCGCGGAAGGCGGCGCGAATCGTCTGCGGCGCACCGCGCGGGGCGACCCTATCCTTCGTTAGAATGCGCGCGGCGTTGCCGATGACCTCGACGCCGTCTTTCCGCATATTCCGCGTCCCAAATCCTGTATTAAACAAGGAGAGATTATGTCAAACAAAAAAATCCAGCACTGGCAGGAAAAACTGGCGAAATCGCGCGCCGAGCTGCGTCGCTTGCTAGATGCGCTCGACCCGATGCAGTGGAAGACGCCCATCTTTGGCGAGGGCGAGACGTGGACAGTCAAGACGGTGGTCGGCCACCTGATCGACAGCGAGCGCAGCATGAGCATCCACGTTCACAAAATCCGCAAGGGCGAAGAAACGCTGCCGGAAAGTTTTGATCTCGACCGCTGGAACGCGGGCATCCACGAGCGCATGGGCGAGCGCAGCACGGACGAGCTGATGGCCGGGCTGGAAGCGACGCGCGAGAAGACGCTCTCGGTGTTGTCGTCGATACAGGAGGACGAGTGGGCGCTGACGGGTCGCCACCCCTCTCGCGGAAAGATTAGCGTGGAGCAGTATTACGAGACAATGGCTTCCACGAGGAGTCGCACGCACGGGATATGGAGCGGGCGCTGACCGCGGAGAATGGCTAACTAAGAATCAAGAATTGGAACCGCAGATAAACGCCGATACTTATTGCAGCTTGGCCATAAATCTGCGTTCATCCGCGTTTGCCTGCGGTTTCTTATCCTGCGGCTGGCGTTCCAAGCGATTGTGGACGAATATGGGAATCTTACCCTGTTCCATGTAAAATAGAGCAGCCGGCATTTTTGCATTCCGTATAGCGGGTTCAAACCCCGCCCGGACGTTTCGTCTGGTAGAGCGAAGGAGACCAACATGTTGACCACCCCCAAGCAAATTACACGCGCGCTGGATCGCACGCTGCACAAGGTCGAGAAGCCAGCGCGCTATACCGGTGGTGAATTGAACAGCATCATCAAAGATTGGGGCGACGCACGGATTCGGTCGAAGGTCGCCCTGGCCTTTCCCGATATTTACGAGTTGGGCGGCAGCAACCTGGGGCTGATGGTGCTCTACGACCTAATTAACCGGCGCGATGATCTGCTGGCCGAGCGGGCCTACTGCCCCTGGCCCGATTTCGAGCAGATTATGCGGCGGGACGACATCCCGCTCTTTAGCCTCGAAACGCGCCATCCACTCGGCCAATTTGACGTAATCGGCGTGAGCCTGCCCTACGAGCAGCTCTACACCAACGTCCTCACCCTGCTCGATCTGGCGGACATTCCCCTGCGCGCCGCCGATCGCACGGCGGATCACCCGCTCGTGGTCGCGGGCGGCTCCGGCTGCTACAACCCCGAACCGATGAGCGCCTTTTTTGATGCGATGATTATTGGCGAAGGGGAGGAGGTCATTTTTGAGGTGATTGAGGCGCACAAAGAGTGGAGGGACGAGATTTGCGATTCGCCCGATGGCGACAATGCCCCCACCGAACCAACCTCTTCTCGTAAATCAAAAATCAAAAATCGCAAATCCCTTTGGGAGCGGCTGGTTAAAATCCCCGGTGTTTATGTGCCCCAGTTCTATGATATAAGCTACGCGGCGGATTCGTCGATTGCGGCCATTACGCCAACCCATCCCGACGCGCCCGCCGAAGTGCTCAAGCGCGTCGTTACGGTGATGCCACCGCCGGTGACGAAATTTATCGTGCCCTACATCGATGTCGTCCACAACCGGGCGGCGGTGGAGGTGATGCGCGGCTGCACGCGGGGCTGCCGCTTCTGCCAGGCGGGAATGATTTTTCGGCCCGTCCGCGAACGCACGGCGGATGAAGTCATGCAGGCGGTGGACGAGATGATTGAGCACTGCGGCTTCGAGGAGGTCAGCTTTCTCAGCCTCAGCAGCAGCGATTACACGCACGTGGAGGAGATTGTGCGGCGCGTCGTCGAGAAGTATGGCGACAGGAAGCTGAGCGTGGGGCTGCCCTCGCTGCGCATCGAGAGCTTCTCGGTGGATTTGATGGACCTGCTGGAAAAGGGTCGCCGCCGCTCCGGCTTTACCTTTGCGCCCGAAGCGGCGACCGACCGCATGAGGGACGTGATCAACAAGCCGATTGCCTCCGAGGATTTGCTATCGACGGCGGAGGAGGTCTACAAGCGCGGCTGGAAGACGGTGAAGATGTACTTTATGATCGGCCACCCGACCCAGACGCTCGAAGACGTACAGGCAATTGCCGATTTGGCCAAGGAAGTGCTGGCCGTGGGCAAGCGCGTGCTGGGCAACAAGGCCAACGTGCGCGTTGGCGTGAGCACGCTCGTGCCCAAGCCGCACACTCCCTTTCAGTGGATTCCAATGGAGCAGCAGGCCGTCGTCGATGCGCAGATTGATTTACTGCGTCGCGAGACGCGAGTGCCCGGCTTGAAGCTGACGTGGAACAACCCGCGCGAGACGCTGGTCGAGGCCTTTCTGACGCGCGGCGACCGCCGCCTGAGCGACGTGATCGAGCGCGCGTGGGAGCACGGCGCCAAGCTGGAGGGCTGGGGCGAGTGGTTCAACTTCACGGCGTGGCAGCGGGCCTTTGCTGACTTCGGGCTAGATATGGACTGGTACGCCCGCCGCGAGCGCACCGTCGACGAAATTTTGCCCTGGGAGCACATCTCCGCTGGCTTGAAGAAGGATTTCCTGGCGCAGGAGTACATCCACACCTACCAGGGCGGCGTCGTCGACGACTGCCGCGAGCACTGCTTCTCCTGCGGCATCTTGGGTCTCTTCAAAGAGCAGCGCCGCGATTCGCCGGACGAAGCCTGGGGCTGCCCGCCACTTGGCCGTGGGAAAGAGCGAGGGCCGGTCGACATCGCACCGATTCCGCTCTACTTTAGCGACGAAATGTCGCCGGAGCTAACGGGTCAATTTGGCGAACGCGTGCCCCAGCGTCGGCAGGGGACGGTGGCGAAGCGGGTGGCGGCGGTTGCGGAAAAAGTCGCGGAGGAGATGGTTGCCGCGGGGGATGATTGATTTAGAAATGGAGCGTAGCGCGATGACAGAAAAGGCAGATAAGCTGGTAACCCTCGTTGCTGAAACACTGGAAATAAGTAAACAAGATCTCATCCACGCAGGGCTACGTGCATTGCTTGAGCAGCGACTGCTCGACCTGAACATGCGCATTACCGAGGTGACAAATCGCTACGGTATTGCTTCGGTTGCAGAAATGGAAGCCCAATACGAAGCGGGCACGCTTGCTGAAGACGGCACGTGGGAAGATTTTCAGCGGCTCGACCATTGGGAGTATGACCGCCGAACAATAACACAACTGCTTCAAGATTTGATGCCATCCAATAGCGATATGATGCTGGAACGGGTTGCTGCGTGATGGAAGTTGATGTTGCGTCGCTGCGTG
This sequence comes from Caldilineaceae bacterium, assembly GCA_965213535.1. Classification (GTDB taxonomy): domain Bacteria; phylum Chloroflexota; class Anaerolineae; order Caldilineales; family Caldilineaceae; genus JBCCFC01. The sequence goes on along the minus strand of OZ243888.1, from coordinate 202,305 downwards.
CAATGGTCACGGCTGAATATGCAGAGATCGTGCGCTTTGTTACGTCCCCTCATGCAAACGACTTGCGCGTCAGTTTGAGAGAGGGCAGCTTTATCAAAATCTGGTTTTCATTGACGGTTACGGGTCGCTATAGCTATCACTGGGAGCGCCGCCAAGTGGGTGGTATGTTTTATCGACACGACAATGCGCCCGACAAAAATTGGCGTCATGTTGCCACTTGGCCCAAGCATTTTCATGACGGCAACCAGCAAAACGTAATCGAAAGCCACATCAGCAACGAGCCAACCGAGGCGCTGCGAGAGTTTCTGAATTTCGCACGCGCGCTTGTGTCGACGACATCGAAAACTTGACCATGGGGAAGATTATGCGAACACACAGACTTTCTGCGCTGGCGCTTTGGCTGGGCATTGCGCTGCTTGCGCTAACGCCCGTTTCGGCCACGGCACAAGCGGGGACGCTGCCCGCCGCCAGCGAGGCCCGCTACCGCGTTACCTTCACCAGCACGTGGAGCAGCGAGACGCACCCGTCGAATGGCTTTCCCACAACCAGCGCCCACTTTTCACCGCTGGTCGGCGCGACGCACGACGGCAGCATCTCGTTCTGGCAGCCGGATATTCTGGCGAGCGACGGCATCGAGCAGATGGCGGAAACCGGCGCGACCGCTTCGTTAGCGAGTGAAGTTGAGGTGGCAATGGAGGATGGCCGCGCAGACCAGATACTCAGCGGCAGCGGGCTGGGCCGCGCAACGGGCCAGGTTGTGCTCGACACCATTGTAGTCAGCCAGGACTTTCCATTCGTGTCACTGGTCACGATGATTGCGCCCAGCCCCGATTGGTTTGTGGGCGTGCATGACGTGTCGTTGCTGGGTGAGAATGGAGAGTGGCTCGATGAGTTAGTCATCGAGCTCGACCCATACGATGCGGGCAGCGATAGCGGATTGGATTACACTTCGGCCAACGAGGACAGCGACCCAGCGCAGCCGATCCGCAACCTGCGCGGCCTTGCGCCCTTTGCCGATGCGCCAATGGGGACGATCACCATCGAACGCGTTTACGCCACATTTTTGCCTGTTGCGATCAACGCTAGGAGCGAATAGATGGTTACCTCTCGCTCCTGCACGCATGATGGACGGTGACGTGATCGACAGCTTGGAGTAGAGCAAAGGTTAAATTCAAGCCCAAAAGAGCGAGGCGGTGGTGGCCTCGCTCTTTTTATTTTTTAACTTTTCATGCGTTTTCAACCGCTCAATTGTCTAAAGAGTGTGAGGCAATTTATTTCGAGAAAGGAAACGGATGCAAAGATGAAACAGGTACAAATTCGCAAGCATGGTTTGGCAGAGGTGCTGGAGCTGGTGGAGGTGAATGCGCCACAGCCAGGACCGGGCGAGGTGCTGGTCAATGTCGAAGCGATTGGCGTTAACTATTCGGATATTTTGCGTCGCCGCAACGCGTATTTTCTACCGACGCCGCTGCCCTACGTGATGGGGACGGAGGCAGTGGGCACGGTGGCGGCGTTGAGCAAGGGCGTCGACGCACCGGGGGTGACGGTCGGCGCGCGTGTTGGCGGCGCTACCGAACGGTGGCGGCTATGCGGAGCGCGTCGCCGCCCCGGTCCATTTTTACATCCCGCTGCCGCACAGCATCGATTCGGCCGAGGCCACGGCCATCTTTGTGCAAGGGTCCACGGCTTACCTGATCCTGCACGAAGTTGCCCAAGAAGTTGCGGGCAAGACAATTTTGATCCACGCCGCGGCGGGCGGCGTGGGGTCGCTTATCTGCTGCAAACGGCGCGCGGCACGATGACCGAGATTTTTGATCAGCGCTGCGCTCTGATCAATCAAGAGGGGATCTGCCACCAGTGCTCCGAGCTGAACGGCTGGTTTAATCCCAAGCAGGATCAGCAAGCGGCGCTGATGGAGATCGACTTTGTCAAAGGCTCGAAGCGCTACAATCGCGATGCGCTTTATGCCATGCGCGCCGCGCTGGTGTGCAGCATTGATCCGCTGCGCTCGCCGGGGCATGAATTGCAGAATGTGCTGATGCGCTGCAACCGCCTGGCAACGGGCGAAGCGGTTGAAATAGAACGTAGAGATCCGTCTCCGCAGATGGACGCAGACTAGAAATTGAGCGCACGAGCCAAACGTCGGTCTTCATCTACGCTTCTCCTTTTCCAAAAATCTTAAACTTCGCGCGAGTGGCAAGGTCGTGTAAAATACGCTTTATGGAATCTTCGCGCATCAACATTTTTGACCGGGCGCTCAAAATTATTGCACGCAGCAACGTCGAGACCTTTCTATCGCTGGCGCTGCCGGGCGAGACGCTGGAGCCGACTGGCACGCCGGAAACGGTTGAGCTTTCGCTGGCCGTGCGCCCGGTCGATTTTGTACAGCGCGTGGTGCACGAGGGCGAGGAAAAGATTGTGCATCTGGAATTCCAACTGGAGCACCGCGACGACTTTCCCTGACGTATCTGCGAGTACCACGGTGGGCTGCGCCAGCAGTTCAAGCTGCCGGTGCTCTCGTTTGCAATTTACCTGCGGCGGCGCGAAAAGCCAATCCCGGCGGCCTATGAAGAGCGAGTGGGCGAGGTTGTTGTCAACCGGTTTCAGTATCCGGTGGTCAAGCTGTGGGACCATGCCGAGGCGATTGCGCGCGGCGACTATCCCGGACTGGCCCCACTGTTGGTTATGCTGGTGAAGCAGCCAACGGAACAGACGCTACGCCGCGAACGGGAGCTAATTTTGGCAACGGCAAGCGAATCAGTACGCGCAGAGCTGCTCTCAACTGCCCTGACGCTGGCCGTGCGCTTTTTCGACAAAGAGTTTTTGGTGCGATTTTTTCGAGAGGAGTTGGAAATGATTAAAGAGGCAAGCATTTTTGAAGACTGGCTCCAGGAAGCGCTGGAGCGCGGCATGGAGCGCGGCATGGAGCGCGGCATGGAGCGCGGTCTGCAAGAGGGGCTACGCATTCAACGCACAACCATCATCCGCATTTTGCAGAAACAGTTTGAATTAACCGCAGAAGAGGCGGTCGCCTTGGCGCTGCGGCTAGGCGAAATTTACGATCTCTCTATACTAGAAGCTGCGGCGGCGGCCGCATTGGACAGCCCCACGCTCGTTGGCTTTCAGCACTGGCTGGATGAGCAGAGCCGTGCCAGCAATGGGGTTGCTGCAAATTGAGCGCTTCACCGATTGATAGTCAGCCTGCCGACAATTCCCCCGTCGAAGCCCGCCAGCGCGTGCGCATCACCTACGAAAAGGGGGAGGCAATCAAGTTTATCTCCCACATGGACGAATTTCGGCTGTGGGAACGCACGCTGCGTCGCGCCGATCTGCCGCTGCTTTATAAACAGGGCTTCAACCCGCAGCCGCATATCCAGTTTGCTTCGGCGCTCGGCGTGGGCATTACCGGCGTGCGCGAGATCCTCGACATCACCTTTAGTCCGCCGCTGCCGCTGGCAGAGCTGCGCACGCGTATCGAGCAGAAGCTGCCGCCCGGCGTCGGGCTGCACGCAATTGAGGAAGTGCCGCTTAAGACGACGGCGCTGCAGAGCGTGCAGATTGGCGCGGACTACACGATTATTATTTTTGCCGAGCCCGACGAAATCAGCGAAACCCTGCTGCAGGCGCGCATTGACGAGCTGCTGGCGCAAAGCGAAATCTGGCGCGAGCGCGAACGCAAGAAGCGGAAATATACCTACAACCTGCGCCCGCTTGTCTTTGAGCTGCGCTACGTTGGCTATGACGCCGACGCCGAAGAGCACCACATTTTCCTGCGCGTCCAGCAGCGACCGGGTGCACCCGGTCGCCCGGACGAGGTGATCGACGCGCTGGGCTTTGACGATTTTGCACGCACGCTGCGGCGGGATCAGCTCTACTTTGCGGGCAATGCCGAGGACGAGGCCATCTTTGCGAACTATCCCATTATCGAGAAGGACGCTATTACCAAGTATTTGGAAGGGCGACGAGGGAAGCAGCGTGGTCGATCTCGTCAGCAGCCCGCCAAGTACGCACGCGAAGCCAAGGATGTGGGTCGCTCGATCAACGAACGCGCGGCGGACGAGTTCGACTAACGTCCGTAGCGGGAGGGCTCGCCCTCCCGCTACAACCGCCCCAACAGCAAAAACCGCCGCAAATTTCTCCAGCGGTACAACCTGTTCCGCCGCACAAACCACGCCAGCGCCAGCAGGCTCCCCACCTCCCACATCCACAGCTCCGGTCGGCGCGTAAAGGCGTACCAGTAGGCCAGCCCGATCTTTTCCTGCTCCGAACCCCGTTTGCCCCAAACCGTAAAGTGCCAGCCGCGGAAGGGCCAGTAAAAGGTGTCGCGAAAGTGCCACAGCCGATCCAAAACCGCGTGGCCCACAAAGGCCAGCGCCAGCACGCGCGCTTTGCCTGTGCGCCCCGGCCACAGTCCCCACGCCAACACCGCTAGATGCACAATCAGCGTGTGGGCAAAGAGCACGGCAGACTTGTAGCGCTCATAGAAGTAGGCGAGCGCCAGCGGCTTGTCGATCAGGTCGGGCGCGGTGGCGGCGAGGGCAATGAGGCGGTAGTCGACGTCCGGCGCGTCGAGGTGCTCTTGCGCGAGGTCAAGCGCGAGCCAAGTGTAGGCGATGTGGGCGGTGGGGAGCATTTTGAATTTACGGTTTACGATTTACGATCGGGTATGTCGCGGCTCATCGTAAATCCAAAATCGTAAATCGTAAATTCTACGATCGTTCTTCACGCACGTAAGGCACGCCCAATGCCGCGGGCGCGCCGAGCCGTCGACGCAGCGCGCCGCGAGCGCCAATCACAAGCACGAGGATGGTGAAGAGGTAGGGCAGCATGTTGAGGAAGTAGCCGTAGGTGGGGTTGCCCAGGAAAAAGGCCACGTTTTGCAGGTCAAGCGGCAGGCGGCGGATCGCGCCGAAGAGGTAGGCCCCCGCCGCGGCGCGCACGGGGTTCCAGCCCGCAAAAATCACCAGGCCGATGGCGATCCAGCCCTGCCCCGCCGTCATCCCCTCCACCCACAGCGGTGTGATCGCCAGGCTGAGCGCACCGCCGCCAATGCCCGCTAGCGTGCCGCCCAGCATTACGTAGGCGTAGCGCTGGCGATAGACCTCCACGCCGAGCACGTCCGCCGCCGCCGGATATTCGCCCAGCGCGCGCAGCTCCAGGCCGGGCCGCGTGCGGTAGATGTAGAACCAGGCCAGCGGAATCAGCAGGAAGCCGAGGTAGACGATAACGTTGTGGTCGAACAGAATGGGGCCGAGCACGGGAATTTGCGCCAATCCAGGGATGGCGAAGCTGGGCAGCCGCGGGGCGACCTGCACCTCCACCAGCGGCGCGCCGAGCACGGCGCTCAGCCCCGTGCCCAAAAAGGTCAGCGCCAGCCCGCTCACCACCTGATCGGCGCGCAGCGTGATCACGACAAAGGCAAAGAGCAGCGAGAGCAATGCGCCCACGCCCGCGGCCGTCAGCAGCCCGATCCACGGGTTGCCCGTGCCGTGGGCCGCGCCAAAGGCGGACATCGCGCCCATCAGCATCATGCCCTCTATGCCGAGGTTGAGCACGCCCGCGCGCTCGGCAAAAATTTCGCCGATGGTGGCGAAAAGAATCGCCGTACCGGAGCGGACTCCCGCGGCGAGCAGATTAATGAGCAGGGCAAATTCCATAAAACACTTTTGTTTGACGTTGCCAAGTTAGGCACTTGTGACAAGACGATCCATCTACCGGCGAAGTCGCTCCCACAGCGCGCTGACCACTGCATTGATCAGTGCCAGCAGCCGCATCACCTTCCCCGACCGATAGCCCTCGACCAGCGTCTCCAGCCGACGATTCTCCGCCTCCAGCGACAGCACGCGCGCCTCCCGTGCCTCGAGCCGGGACTGCACGGCCGTGGCCTGCCACAATGCCACGACCCCATTCAAATCGAGCGACTCTTCGTCAACGTTGGCGGCGAGGGCTTTGGCCACGCGCTCCAGCAGCGCCTCCGCTTCGGGCGTGACCTGCTTGCTGGCAACAATGACCTGCCGATAGCTGGGCGTGCGGTGGTCGCGCCGAAAGAATTCCCGGTTGTATAATTCGTTCAATTCACCCCGCAACATCTCGTAATCCGCCACGCGCGACAGCCCCTGCTGAATGATCATCAGCGGCAGCCAATGGTGCAGGTAACCGCTGGGGATCGATGTGCCAACACAGCCCGCTTTGCTCAGCCAGGCCAGGCACGCCTCGGCGTGGGGCAAGCCGTGGTCGAGGTGCTCGTCTAAAAAGCGGTGCGATACGCCCACCACGTCGGCTAAAAACTCGCTCAGAATCTGCTCGGCCGTTTCGCTGTAGCCGTTGGCAAACGGCCCCGTAATCAGCACAAACTCACCGGCGACGCGCGCCATTTCGGCCACGAAGGGGGCGCGCAGGGCGGTCGGCACGTGCTCCAGCGTATCGACGGTGATCACCACGTCGAAGCTGCCATCAGCAAAGGGCAGCTCGACACCGCTGCCCTGCAGCGCCGTCTCCCCCTCCGGCTCCGGGTTGATCGTGGTCAAATGATGGGCGGCTAGAAAGTCGTGCGCCAGCGCCGTGCCGCCCACGTCGAGGATCGACAGCCGCTCGCGGTCGAGGTGCGCCGCGATTGGTGTCACCACCTCGCGCATATCGCGGTAGCGCTGGTATTGGTCAAAGGGGTAGCGGAGGTGGTTCATAAATTTGGTCTTATGTCGGTATGCGGGTGAAATTGCCGTCTTTTTCGCTGAGAGAGAAGTTCAACTTCACTTTCCCGCCCACATGAGCGTAAACTCAATTCCAGCGCAGCCGATAGCGCAGCGCCATCTCGCCGCCGACCACCACAAAAAGCACCACGCCCTGCAGCATCTGCGCCACGCCCGCGGGCTGGATCACATCCGCGCCGACGAGCAAGCCGCCAAAGAGGTAGGCCACGAGAATCACCGCCAGCGGGTTGAGCTTGGCCAGCCAGGCAATGATGATCGCCGTGAAGCCGTAGCCCGGCGAAAAGCGCTCCTGCAGCCGATGCACCACGCCCGACACTTCGCTCATCCCCGCCAAACCGGCCAGCCCCCCGCTCAGCGCCATCACAATCAAGATATTGCGCGGCAGATTAATGCCGGCGTAGCGCGCGGCCCGTGGGTTGTCGCCGATGACGTTGAGCGCGAAGCCCCACTTGGTGTAGCGCAGCGCCAGCCAGAGCACGAGAGCCACGATCACGCTGGCGACGATGCCGGCGTGGGCCGTCATGCCGCGAAAAAAGGGAATGGCCTCGCTAAAGTCCGTCAGCCGCGGCAGCCAGGCGCTACGCGGAAAGCTGGCCGTGAGGCCAAAGCCGCCCTCGCTCCACGGGCCGTAGACAAAGTAGTTGTTCCACGAAATCGCCACGTAGTTGAGCATCAGCGTCGTGATGATTTCGTTGACGCCGAGATACGCCTTGAGCAAGCCCGGCACCAGCGCCCACAGCGCCCCGCCGACAAAGCCCGCCAGCGCCATTGTGCTCAACATCAGCCACGCAGGCGATTCCGCCGGCAGCCACTCCAGCGCGACGCCGCTCGCCAGAAACGCGCCAAAAAAGAGCTGCCCCTCGGCGCCAATGTTCCACAGCTTCATGCGAAAGGCCAGCGAGACGCCCAGCCCCGCCAAAATCAGCGGCGTCGCCTTGATGGTCGTGTCCGACCAGCCGTACTTGTCGCCAAAGGCCGTCTGCGCCACGCGCGCATAGACGCGCCCCGGCTCCATGCCCACGAGCCACAGCAGAAGCGCCCCCACGCCCAGCGCCGCCGCGATCAAGATGATCGGCGAGCTGATCGAAAGCCAGAGCGGCTGCTCCAGCCGCCGTTCGAGCCGCAGGCGGGGGGTGGTGGGTTGGGCGAGTGGTTGGGTAGACATTGAGTATTACTTATTGCTTGTTATTTATTGCTTTACTCGTCCGCTCCCCCGCCATCATCAACCCCACCGACTCGCGCTCCGCTGCTCCGCCCGCGACTTCTCCAACAATCTGCCCCTCGTACAGCACCACCACCCGATCCGACAGCGCGAAAATTTCGTCCAAATCTTCGGAAATGAGCAGCACCGCCGCGCCGCGCGTGCGCTCCTCGATCAGCAGGTTGCGCACGTTCTCGGTCGCACCAATATCCAGGCCGCGGGTGGGGTAGGCGGCGACGAGCACGCCCGGCGCGGCGGAAATTTCGCGGGCGAGGATCACCTTTTGCAGGTTGCCGCCGCTGAGCTTGCGCGCCCGCGTGTGCGTCGTCGGTGTGGCGACATCGTAAGCTTGCACCAGCTCGCGGGCGCGCTCGTGCAGCAGGCCGCGCCGCACCCACCAGCCGCTGCCAATTTTCGGCTCGCGATATGCTTTGAGCGCCATGTTCTCGCCAACGGAAAGATCGGGTGCGCTGCCCACGGCGTGTCGATCCGCTGGCACGTAGGCCACGCCCGCCCGAATCATCGCCAGCGGCGCGGCCTGCCCAACGCCTTGGCCGTCCACCTCGATGGCACCGCCCGTCAACGAGCGCAGCCCGGCGATCACGTCGGCCAGCTCCTGCTGACCGTTGCCCGCCACGCCCGCCACGCCCGCGATTTCACCGGCGCGCACGCTCAGCGACAGGTCGCGCAGGGCGGGCAGCCCTTTGTTGTCCAGCGCGCTTACGCCGTGCAGCGCCAGCCGCACGGCGCCGGGATTGGCCGGCGGCTTGTCCACGTGAAAGAGCACCTCGCGCCCAACCATCAGGCTGGCCAGCTCCGGCTTGCTCAACCCGGCGGCCTCCACCGTGGCCGCCACCCGGCCGCCGCGCAGCACGGTGATGCGGTCGGCAATGTGCAGCACTTCGTCCAGCTTGTGGCTGATAAAGACAATGGTCTTGCCCGCGGCGGTCATCTCGTGGAGCGTGGCAAAGAGTTCGTCCGCCTCCTGCGGCGTGAGCACGGCGGTCGGCTCGTCCAGCAGCAGGATGTCTGCGCCGCGGTAGAGCATCTTGATAATTTCGACGCGCTGCTGCTCGCCCACCGAGAGCTGCCAGATTTTGGCGCGCGGGTCCACGGGCAGGCGGTACTGCTCGCCCAGCTGGTTGACTTCCTCCTCGATTTGGCGTGGACGCAGCAGAAAGCCGCTGTCGCGCAGACCCAGAACCACATTTTCGGCGACGCTCTGCGATTCCACCAGCATAAAATGCTGGTGGACCATGCCGATGCCCGCCGCGATCGCGTCGCGCGGGGAGTGAAACTGAATGGGTTCGCCGCGGACGTATACTTCGCCCTCATCCGGCTGGTAGAGGCCGCTGAGGATGCTCATCAGCGTCGATTTGCCCGCGCCGTTTTCGCCAAGCAGCGCGTGGATTTCGCCCGGCACGGCGGCGAAGCTCACGCCATCGTTGGCGACGACGCCGGGAAAGCGCTTGCTGATGTCGCGCATCTCGAAGGCGGGGGTGGTCATGGGCTGTCAGGGGATGGGGGAGTGGATTCTGCGAAATTGGTCGAATGATGCGGAGTAGGCGCGCCCACGTGCCGGGTCGACTCTCCAAGATAATCGTTCCATACAAACCGTTTGCACGTGGGCGTGCGAGCTTCTCGTGGCTGTTGTCTAGACGGCGACATTACCTGCCTGCCGCGGAGCGCCTGCTCGACCAGAGCACGGCGGCAATTAGCACGAACTGGAGCGGCAGCCGCGCCAGCAGCGCCCAGCGCGGCAGATGTTCGCCATCGATGGCGACATTTTCTTGCCACATATACACGTTGGCCGGAAAGACGGCCAGCAGCAGCGCGACCAGGCCCCAGCCCGCGGCGCGGCGCACGGCGGGGATCAACAGGCCGACGCCGCCCGCCACTTCCGCCGCGCCGCTAATGAGCACGAGCGCGTGGGGGGCGGGCAAGTAGGGCGGGACAATGGCCTCGAAGAAGCGCGGTCGCACAAAATGGGCAACGCCCGCGCCGGTAAAGGCGAAGGCGAGGGCGAGGCGAATGAGGGTGCGCATGGGGTTGAACTGTCAACGGGCTGGGAGCGGATTGAACGGATTGTCGACTTGGTAGTCCGCGAATCCGTTCGGTCCGTTCTCCTAATCCGTTGACAGCTAAGTGTCACAATTAATCGTTCGACGGAATCTGCGCGTCCGGCACAATGCCTTCGGCCAGCCACGTCATGCAGATGTCGCAGGCTTCGCGGCCCAGCGCGTCGGCCAAGTCGCCGCCAATGCCTTCCAGATCGGACTGGGTGAGCGAGACGCCCTCGGGCACAATTTCGTTGCCCTGGTTATCATTGATGGGGCCGGTAAAAATGTCAAAGCGGGTGATCTCGCCCGCCTCCATCTGCGCCAGCATTTCCTCGACCTGCGTCACCACCGATTCCGGCACAGCGGGCGATGTCTCCTGCTCTTCCATAAAACCGAGCAGGCCCATCGCCCCGCTTTCTACCTCGAAGTAAATGTTACCGCCGCTAAAGCTGTCGTCCATCATCTGCTCGACGAGGCCGACGTACTGCTGGCCCCAGTTCCAGTAGGGCGTGGTCAGGCACGAGTCGGGGGCGATCTCACAGGCGTTGTCGCTGTCGTAGCCGATGCCGTAGAGGCCCGCATCGGCGGCGACCTGCACCGGGCCAGGCGTATCCGCGCCGGTGATCACGACGCCCGCGCCGGCTTCAATCAGCGATTGGGCGGCCTCCTGCTCAATTGCCGGATCAAACCAGGTAAAAATCCAGCGGATGTCCATCTCGCAGTCGGGGCAGGTTTCCTTCATGCCCAGCGCGGCGGCGTTGGCGTGGCGGATAACTTCGGCAATGGGGAAGGGGGCGATGTAGCCAATGCGGTTCGTGCCGTCCTCGGCGGCGCGCGCGCCCGCGATCATGCCCGCCAGATATTTCATGCTTTCCATCGCGCCAAAGAGACTGGCAAAGTTGGAATCGTTGCTCTTAAAGCCGGAGACGTGGACAAAATCGACGTCCGGAAATTCCTCAGCGACAATCTCGGTTGGGTCCATGTAGCCAAAGGAGGTGGTAAAGATGGCGTCGAAACCGTCGCGGGCGAGGTTACGAATTACGCGCTCGGAGTCCGCCCCTTCGGGCACGCTTTCGAGGTAGACGGTGTGGACTTCGTCCCCCATCTGCTCCTCCAGATATTCGCGGCCTTGGTTGTGGGCGTACGTCCAGCCGCCGTCGCCGACGGGGCCAACGTAGACAAAGGCGACGTTAAACATGCCCTCCATTGGTTCGGGCAGGTCGCTGGCTGTGGAGGATGCGTCGGTGGCTGTGCTGTCGGCGCTCTCGCCAGCGTCCGTTGATTCCGTCGATTCGGCGGGCGCGGCAGCCGTGCAGGCCGCTAATGTAGCCAGCGCGACCAGCAGCGCCAGCGCAGATACGAGTCGATTGTGCATGAAGAAGACTCCTTTTACTTTGGCTTTGCCAAAATTGAGTGGGTAAATTGAGATATTTGGGATTGAATTGGGATAAATTAGGAATTTGTCGTAGGAACAGCTGGTTGAGGCAACGATTCTGCCGTTGACCATCAAAGCGCAGCCGAGGCGACCTTGCAACCGGAGCGGCGCTGTAAAAACTATACACCACTCACCTGTGGGGGTCAATACAAAAAGCGCCGAAAGATCATTCTGATCTTTCGGCGCTTTGTACAACTACCTGCCGTTATTGCGAAGGGCTATCGGTTAGGCCTCTTCGCGGCGCATCAGCAGCGTGCTGCCAAAGAGCAGAGCCAGCACGAGCACGACGATACCCATCGTGGCAATCGGCGAGGGCGCGACACCCGTTTCGGGCAGCGTGCCCGGCTGAGCCATCTCTTCGTCGCCCATATCCTCGTCGGCCATGTCTGCGTCGCCCGCATCATCATCCATATCCTCGTCAGCCATGTCTTCGTCAGCCATGTCTTCGTCAGCCATATCTTCGTCGGCCATGTCTTCGTCAGCCATGTCTTCGTCGGCTGCATCGACGGCCGCGTCGTCGTCCATCTCCTCGTCGTCCATGCTCGGCGGCATCAGCACCGTATCAATCACGTGGATCACGCCGTTGGACGCTACCAAATCCCGCTGCACGACGATGGCATTGTTGATGAGCACCTGACCATCTTCCAGGCTGACGGTAAGGGGCGCACCCTGCAGCGTCTCCACCGTCTGCCCATCTTCGATTTCGGTAGACATGATTTCACCGGAGACGACGTGGTAGAGCAGGATGTCGGTCAGGTCGCCCTGCGGATCGGCCAGCAGCGCATCCAGATCTTCATCGGGAATCTTGGCAAAGGCATCGTCGTTCGGGGCAAAGACGGTGAACGGCCCCTCGCCCTGCAGCGCCTCGACCAAGCCCGCCTCGCTCAGCGCCGTAACGAGCGTGCTAAAGCCCTCGTTCGCCAGCGCCACCTCCACGAGGTTGGACATGGGCTCCATGGCGCTCATATCCTCGGTATCCGTCATTTCCTCCTCTTCGGTCATCTCCATGGTGTCGGTCATTTCCATGGGAGCCGTCATCTCTTCGGTGTCGGTCATCTCCATGTCGCCGGTCATTTCCATGGAGTCCGTCATTTCCATGGAGTCCGTCATTTCCATCTCTTCGGTCATCTCCTCCGCCGCCGTCATTTCACCGGTTTCCGTCATTTCCATGGAGTCCGTCATTTCCATGGAGTCGATCATCTCTTCGGTGTCGGTCATCTCCATGTCACCGGTCATTTCCATGGAGTCCGTCATTTCGTCCGTCTCGGTCATCTCCATGGAGTCCGTCATTTCGTCCGTCTCGGTCATCTCCATCGAGTCAGTCATCTCTTCGGTGTCGGTCATCGGCATGTAAGCTTCGATGTCGAAGTCCGGCGGCAGCAGCACGCCCTCAATCGCATGGATGATGCCGTTGGAGGCGGGAATGTTGGCCTCGTCCACCACTGCGTCGTTAACCATTACGACGCCATCATCGGTCACGCTAAATTCGATGGACGAGCCCTGCAGCGTCATCGCCGAGCCCATGCCCGTGATCGTTTCCGCGTCCAGCTCATCGGCGACGACGTGGTAGAGCAGCACTTCGCTCAGTGCCTCCGTATCCTCCAGCAGCGCTTCGAGCGCTTCGGGCGGCAGGGCGCCGAAGGCATCGTCCACCGGCGCGAAGAGCGTCAGCGGGCCGTCGCCCTGCAGCGCGGTCACCAGGTCCGCCGCTTCCAGCGCGGCGAGCAGCGTGACAAAGTTGCCATCGCCGGTGATGACTTCGGTGATATCCAGCTCTTCGATGCCCAGATTTTCAAACGGCTCCGTAACGGTTTGCTCGTTGAACATGACGGGCACGTCTGCGCCGGGGAACTCGTAAACGTCCTCCTCGCCCTCGTCCACGTGCAGCATGGCGTAGAGCGTATCGGTTGCGCCATCCACGTCGATGTCAACAATAATGCCGGAGTTGATGCCAGCCATCAGCGCCGATTGGCCGATCACGGGGCCGGGGCCGCCGTCTTCGTCGGCGTGGATCACAACCCAGCCGGGCTGGCCAATCGAAGCGCGCACCACTTCAACCTGCCCGTTGACAACGGGCTGATCGGCGGCGAAAACTTCTGGCGTTACGTTCTGAGTAAAGGCGACGGTCGCCGTTACCAGCGCAAGCAGTGCGCTCAGCAGTAAGCTAATGCCGATTTTCTGTTTCATGGAGTGATTCTCCTGTTTGGTTGCCTGGCCAACTTGGCGGGCTGGCTAGACACGTGAATAAAATTGAAAATAAGATCGGATGATGGTGCAACCCGCGGCGGCTGACTGGTGGTGGTGAAGAGCAGATGAATTCACCTTTCAGAAAGCGGGGCCGTGGGCGCTCGTGAGGAGACGGCTACAATCACAGAAAATGCCGCGGTGGGTGATAGCGTAAGCAGGGATGAACAACACAGCTAGACCTTTAAGAATAAAAGAGAATTCACGTGGGCGATGGAGGGAAAAGCGCTGTGATATAGCTGTATAATATAACTGTACAAACATCCTGTACCAACGTGCTGGGTTCAACTTTCTGCCAGCCGAAATTTACGCGCCCCTGGGTAGTTTCTAAATGATTGCGCAGTCTTGCACAATCTAGGCTCATTGTAAAGCATATCAAATTTTCGCACAACCTACGTAGTCGCCGTAACAAATAAGGGGCAGATGGTGAAACTCGTTCAGTTGCCGCGGGGGAATGCAGCTTGTTTTACACGGCGTCACACTTTGTTTTACATGGCGTCACGCCTTATACTGACTATGCTGACAGTCCAATGCTGATTGGCCCCGTCGTGGAGCCCAGTCTCCAAGCATTTGTCAACCCTCGCCACCTCTAATTCACCCTTTGATTCACCCTTCACACCCACGGACAAAATTATGTCCCACATTCTCTGCCTGGCCAGCTACTTCAAGGGCAACCCGCTGCTGCGCACGCTACACAACGGCGGTTGCCACGTGATCCTCATCGCCGATGAGCACTACCAGCACGCCGATTGGGCGCACGACGCCATCGACGAATTCTACCCCTTCCCCAAGATCGACCGCTTCCCGGACATCCTGCACGCCGTGAGCTACCTCGCGCGCGAGCGCCAGATCGACGCCATCCTCCCGCTCGATGATTTTGACGTGGAGACGGCAGCGGCCCTGCGCGAGCATCTGCGGCTGCCGGGGCTGGGCGCGTCGCAGGCGCGCTTCTTCCGCGACAAGCTCGCCATGCGCACGCAGGCCCGTGCCCACAACGTGCCCGTGCCGGACTTTGTTGCCGTGCTCAACTACAGCGAGCTACACGAATTTATGGGGCGCGTCTCGCCGCCGTGGGTCCTCAAGCCGCGCTCGGAGGCCAGCGCCATGGGCATCCGCAAGCTCCACGGCGCAGACGAGCTCTGGCCGCTGCTGGACGAGCTGGGCGACAAGCAGTCCTTCCACCTGCTCGAACAGTTCTTGCCCGGCGATGTCTACCACGTCGATTCGATTGTCTTTGAGGGGGAAATTAAGCTGGCCGCGGCGCAGAAATACGGCACGCCGCCGATGGCCGTCTACCACGGCGGCGGCGTCTTTGCCTCCAGCACGCTGCCGCCCAGCGCCGAGGAGTACGACGCGCTGCTGGCGATCAACGAAAAAACATTGGCCGCCCTGGGCATGATCAACGGCACAACCCACGCCGAGTACATTCGCGCCGAGGCGGACGGCCAATTTTATTTCTTGGAGACGGCGGCCCGCGTGGGCGGCGCGAATTTGGATCAGCTGATCGAGGCTGCCTACGGCTTCAACCCGTGGGTCGAGTGGGCGCGCGTCGAGCTGGCGCGGCTGCGCGGCGAGGATTACGCGCCGCCCGCTGCTGCAAATCAGCCGGGCGAGCGCTACGCCGGGCTCTTGGCCTCGCTTGCCCGCCAGGAATACCCCGACCTCTCGGCCTACGACGATCCCGAAGTCGTCTGGCGGCTGGACAAGAAGCAGCACGCCGGGCTGATTGTCGCCTCGCCGGAGCACGAGCGGGTGCAGTCGCTGCTCGCCTCCTACGCCAACCGCTTCGCGCACGACTTTACCGCCGTTGCCCCGCCGCTGGGCAGCGCCGAGGAGATGGCGCAGGTGGGCGAGTAAGGGTTGGGCTAATGCGAGAAGACAAGTAGGCCGCGAACGTGACGGTCACAGGGCACAGTTGATTTCCTGGAACGGTCTTGGGTTTCGTTGACATTTGGGAATTGGCCCTCACCCCCAGCCCCTCTCCCAGGATGGGAGAGGGGAGGTTTAAGCCCCCTTCCCCCACGCGTGGGGGAAGGGTTGGGGATGGGGCGCTGCGCACCACCCAGATTGGGCCATCAGCGAAATATCAACGGAACCTATTCCCTCAAATTGCCACGTCAACGCTGCTGCACGTGGTTGTAAATTGGGTAATCAAAGACCGGCGTATTGAGCACGAGTCCGTTCGAGGCGGAGAGATTCGTGGTCTGCCCGTAGCTGATGCCCGCGTCGTCCAAGGCAAGGGCACATTCGCGCAGCAGTTCATCCTCGCGTTTGGGCGATTCCAGCCGATCCTCGATCCAGGCGATCACGAGGAAGACGTGCGAGCTGCCCGCGATTTCGTGATAGCGTACCTCGGCGCTGCGCTCTTCGTCGATGAAGGTGTCGTACCTGTTCCACTTATCGCTGTCGCGCACCACCGACCACAATGCCTTTTCCGAGCGCCGCAGATCAAAGTTGGGATCGTCGACGTGAACGTAGACTTTGATGCGGAAGTACTGGACGCGGCAGTAGTTGTGGACGACGTGATCGAACATCAGCTTGTTGGGAATGTCGTAGACGGAGCCATCGATGGTGTCCAGCCGCGTCGAAATCATCCCCCGGTGGCTGACGCGACCGACCACGCCATCCACCTCGATAATTTCGCCCTCGCGATAGACATCGCCCCACACGTTCAAAAAGCCCGCTACGCCGTTCGATCCCGCTGGCGTTACCACCAACCCAATCACCAGACCACCGGCCACGAGGATGCTGGCAATCGAATCGACGTTGACTTCGAGCACGTAGAGCGCCACGGCAAAGCCAGCTGCCCAGATCAGCGCGGGGGCAGTAAAAGTCGCGCGGGCGAGGGGCTGGCTCCTGCGGCTCCGCGGGTGTGCCTTGAGCGTGCGGTGGATCACCCACGCCGCCAGCTGCGTCCCCGCCAGCACGATGAGAATCTGGAACAGTTTGCCCGAATAATCGGGGGACGCTACTAAATCAATAAACTCCTGCATGGGTCTCTCCTTTTCGTACAGACTTTCTGGATAGATGTTGCAAATGCAAAACGAGCACAAAGTGGTAAACAAATCTGAAGCTGCTCAGCGAGTGAAGAAAAGCAGCCGACTAAAGCAGCCGGGGCAAGTTGAAGCGATGCGGAGACAACGTCCGGGGCTTGTCCGACGCGCCGTGGTTGATGGTTAGCATAACGAGTAGCCCAATCGCCGCGCCGACCACGCCACAGAGCAGACCACGCATCGTTTGGCGCTCGATCAGCAGCGGCAGAGCAAAGACGAGGCCCACGCCAAAGGCGGTGTTGCGGCTCAGCTCGTGGTGGATGCGGGTTGAGAAATCTAAATCCGCCAGGTAGCGCCCGTAAATAAGCAGAAAGCCGCGCAAGGCATAGGCGAAGACCGGAATCAGCGGCTCGTTGAAGTAGACACAGGTAAACGCACAGGTGAGATCAACCGCCCAGCCGCGCCCGTCCATATCCAAACTTTCACGTAGATAAGAGGTAGATGAATTTGAATTGGGTAACTGCCGCTGGCCCAAGCGCTGCGCCTCTGGATGTTGATCCGCAATGGGTATTCGTCGATCTTCTTGTCGTACCACACAAGCTCCTTCCCGGCTGCCCGCTGATCAACTCCACGTTGACGGGGCGGCGTGGGGGGTGGGTTGGATTGTTCAAAATTCGACTCGACCTTTGGTCGTTCGCAAACGATACAAAAATGTGCGGAGCGCGCGTTTTCAAAGGCGGCTCCATCTCAAAATGGTGAACGACTCAAATCAGATTGGTGCGGGTGTACAGAAGCAGCAAAGAGGGGTCAAAGAGGTGTACGGGGCGACGGAGTGTGGTGAATTCAACTTGAAGGTGGCTCGGTGTCCCGCGGCGACAGCGTATCACACTTCTACCCGACGCACTTGGCGGCTGCTTTGTGCCCCCGCCATTGCCTGCCGACGATTATAGGGCACTGTATTCTACGCGGTCGCCGCGCAAGCTCTACGGTGGAAAGCAGCGCTCGATCCACACGCTGCAAACTCTTGGCGGCCGTTTGCTTGGAAGCGGGGAAGGGTGGGGGCGTTGCTGGGGGGGGTGATGGCCGGTGGTGGGGGGAGAGCAGCGAGGGCGTAGCGGCCGAGCGCTACGCCCTCGCTGCACAAGAAATCAGGGGCCGGAACTTTGGAAGTTCCCGGCCCCCGAGCAGGTGGTAAGTTGGACGACGCGCCTCTACTCCATCACAGTAAAAGTAATCTCGGCGGTGTGTTCCAGCGCGCGGTGGAAGCCGTTGCCCAGCTGCAAACAAATGCTGTGCTCACCTGCGGGCAAATCATCCAGCTCAAACTCCGTCTGGCCAACGCCCATGTGCAGGCGCTGTTCGTCGCGCGGGATCGTTTGGCCCGCTTCGATGCAGGGCACGTCGATCAGGATGTGGTAGTGCCCGGCCCGGTTTACAACCTGGCCCGCCGCTTCGATGACGAAGTTCTCCACGCCCATCTTGAGCGTGACGGGATTGTCGAGCGTGGCCCCGGCTCTCGGCTCGATAAAGAAGACGCGCACCTCGCCGCGCGGCGTGCCCTCGACGGTAATGGTGATCTCGTCGGTCAGGTCAAGCGCGGTGTGCAAACCGTCTCCCGCCTGGAGGCAGAGGCGATAGGTGCCGGGATCGAGATCGAGCGAGGCGGCGGTGTCGCCGTTGCCAAAGTGCAGGTGCTGCTCGTCGCGCGGGATCGTCTCGCCGGGCGACACGCAGGGCACGTTGATCATCAGGTGAAAGTGGCCCGCGCCCGACACAACCTGCCCCGCCCCCTCGATCACAAAGTTCTCCGCCCCCATCTCAATCTCCACGGGGTTCGACACCAGCTCTCCCTCGGATGGCGTCACGAAGAAGACGCTTGGCTCGGTTGAAGCGGGCGTCGGCGTCATCGTCGGCACACCCGTCGGCATCCCCGTCGGCATGGCGCTTGGCATCACCGTTGGCGACATTGTTGGCATTGGCGTGCCCGGCATTGGCGTGCCCGGCATTGGCGTGCCCGGCATTGGCGTGCCCGGCATCGGCGTAGTCGTTATGACCATCGTGGGCGTGATGACTGGCACGCTCGTTGGGCTAACGGTTGCGCCCGGAAGGGTGCCGCCGGGTTCGCCGGTCGGCGTGATGGTGGGAAAAGGAGTCGGCGCGGGTGAGCCATCAAGATTAAAGACGAGGGGCAGAAAGATTTGGCTGTCGGCCAGCGTGTCGGTTGGGCCGTCGGTTGGCCCATCACCCGGCGTCTCCTCGTCGGCTTGGGCAATGCGCCAGCCCGCCAGGGCGACGAAGAGCAGCAGGGCGCACGCGATCCACGCGGCGCGATGGGCGCTGTGCAAGAGCGCGGGCGAAGGGTAATGTCGATTTTGGGACATGGAGATTTTCTAGTTTGTCGAGTGAGTTGTGAAACGTTACGGATGGGGCTGCTTAAATTTTGTTGAGATTTTGCTAAAAGGCTTGAACGGTGAGTCGAGCGCGCCCTCATCCCCAGCCCTTCTCCCATTCTGGGAGAAGGGAGCCAATCTCTCCCCTCTCCCACCGTGGGAGAGGGACCGGGGGTGAGGGGCCGGGGGTGAGGGCCTAATCATCAAATATCAACGCAACTTAATTTCCCCGAACAAAACACATCTTTTGCTGAATTTCTATCCAGGGCCGCAACCACCCAGAGCCTTGTCTTGGGGACGCGGACTGATCGAGCCTTGGGCCGTTCCAGAAAATTAGCTATACCCTGTGACAGTCACTGCCCAGACAATTCTGCGAATTCTTCACCGGTTGCGGGCAGTGACCGTCACCTTGGCGCTATACTTATTTTCTTGGGTTAGCCTTACACCCTCCCACATCAACCAAGAGCAAACCGCTAGCGATTGACCAGCGGCAGCCACACGCCGTTGTCGCCATCGAGGCTGGGGATCGTGCCGCCGGGTTCATCCCTGTCGACCACGGCGAGCGAGGGCGCGTTGGTGTTGCCCGCACCCGGCTCGATTTGCAATTGGGCCGCATTGAGTGCGCTGTAGCCAGACGGCAGGGCCAGCGACAGCAGATAAATGCCCTTTTCCGCAACTTGGGCAAAGTAGTAGAAGCCGTCATTGTCCGTAACGGTGCTCTGCTGCACGTTGGTCTCAATTTCGCGCAGCGTAACGGTGACGCCCACCATGCCCGGCTCGTCCTCATCCTGCTCGCCGTTACCATTTTCGTCGATATAGATAAAGCCGCTCACGCCGTTGGTGACCGCCGTCGGCTGGCTCGCACAACCGCCTGTGGACAGCGTGCTGCTGGGGATGGTCTGCTTGCTCACGCCCGGCCCGCTATACGAAACCGTCAGCACTTCTTTACCCGTTTTTTCAAAGAAGGTGACTTCGATGGGATGGCTGCCAGCGTCCAGCGCGAGCGTGCCGCTGCGCTCGCGCGCCGAGTGCAGCCCATCGTTGTTGACAACCAGCGCGCCATCGATCAGGAGCTGCGAGCCGTCGTCCGAGGTGGTGTAAAAGGTGTAGGCCCCGGCAGTCTCCACGCTGAGACAGCCTTTGTAGCGGAAAGCAAAGTTGTCGTTCCGCGCGCGCGGCGCCAGCGAGAAGTTGTCGACCGTGCCGCTGGCCACCGCCGATAGCGCGTCAAAATCGGGCAGCTGATTGTACGTGCCCTCGTAATAGCCGTAGTTGACGCCGCTCTGCACGGGCGGGCCGCTTGGCGCAAAGAGGTTCAGCTCGTAGATCGACCACCAGCGCTTGTCGTCGCTGCCCGTCTGCACGATGCGCACGTAGCGCGCCGTCTGTGCCGGGAAGCTGATCACCGTCGTGCGCGTGTTGCCGTTGACCGGGTCGTCGCCGCTGCCCGTGGCGATGGGGCTGCCAAAGCTGCTTGGGTTGTCCGAGACGTAGACTTCGTAACCGCGCGGGTAGTCAAAGATCTCGTCGACCACCGTCAGCTCGATGCGCTCAAACGTTTCGGCCTCGCCGAGATCGAGCTGGAAGAACTGGCCGGGCGCTTGTTTGGCGCCGGTCGACCAGCGGCTGCTGGCGTTGCCGTCCAAGGCCTGGGCGGGCGGCTCGCCGTTGCGCGACGAAGAGGCCGTGGCCGACCAGCCGCTGCGGTCGAGCGCGCTGCCGGGGGCAGGCGCGGTGGGCGTCGGCGTCGGAGCTGGCGAGGTTGGCGTGGCGGTGGGCGGCACGGGCGTGTTGGTCGCCGGTGGCGAGGTGGGCGTTGCCGTGGCCGAGGTGGAGGGCGCAAAGACATTCATCTCGTAGATCGACCAGTAGCGCACATCGTCGCTGCCCGTCTGCACGATGCGCAGGTAGCGCGCGTTCTGCGTCGGGAAGGTGATGGTCGTCGTGCGCGTGTTGCCGTCGACGGGGCCGTCGCCGCTGCCGGTGGCAATCGGTGTGCCAAAGCTGCTGGGATTATTCGAGGCGTAGACTTCGTAGCCCCGCGGGTAATCGAAGATTTCGTTCACCAGCGTCAGGTCGACGCGGTTGAAGCTCTGCGCGGAGCCGAGGTCGAGCTGGAAGAATTGGCCGGGCGCCTGCAGTTGCCCGGTGGACCAGCGCGTGCTGTTGTTGCCGTCAAAGGCGTTGCCCGTGCTGTTGGCGCTGGACGAAGCCGTGGCCGACCAGCCGCTGCGGTCGAGCGCGCCGCTGGGCACGGGTGCCGTGGGTGTGTTGGTCGGCACTGGCGCAGTGGCCGTGTTGGTCGGCGTGGGGCCAGCGGGCGTGGCGGTCGGGTTGGGCGAGGGATCGCTTGCGCCCGCGGCGTATTGGATGCCGCCGAGCAGGTGCTGCACAAAATCCGGCTCGCTGTACGAAGCTTTGGTGTGGCCACCGCCCGTGTACCAGGCGCGCCCGCCGTCAAATTCGTGGTACCAGGCAATCGGGTGGTCGCTCCCCATGTTGCCACCGCTGTAGGTCGATTCATCGAGCGTCGCCAGCACGTTAACGGGGTTGGCGTTCTGGCGCGGATTGCGCTGGAAGTTGTACCACTCATCGTTGCGCACCCACGTGCTGCCCAGGTGTGCCGTCGAAGGGTGCGCCGTATCTTCGACGTTGATCGTTGCCGTCTGAATCTGCGGGTGGCTGTCGAAGAAGGCGCCCATCAGGTCGCCGTACCAGGGCCAGCTGTATTCGGTGTCGCTCGCCGAGTGGAGGCCGACGTAGCCGCCGCCGGAGCGGATGTACTGTTCAAAGGCCGCCTGCTGCGCGCCGTTGAGCACGTCGCCGGTCGTCATCGCAAAGATGACGGCGTCGAACTGGGCAAGATTGGCGTCCGTGAAGAAGGCGGCGTCCTCGGTCTTGGTCACGCCAAAGCCATTTTGTGATCCCATCTGCTCGATGGCGGCGATGGCGTCGGGGATGGACGCGTGGCGAAAGCCGCTGGTCTTGGAGAAGACGAGCACGTTGTCCAGCGCCTGGCCCGGCGCGGAGACGGGCTTGATTTCGATGTTGCGGTAGAAAATTTCCGCGCCCTCGGCCTGGAACATGATTTTGCCCGCCGTCAGCGGCTGGCCGTTGAGCCGCGCGTTAAAGCCGCGGTTGACGACGACGCCGTTGACAATGTGCACCGACGAATCGCCGCGCACAATTGCCTCGGAGACGTTCCACTCCGTCAGCGAATCCTCGGTGCTGCTCTTGACAATGCGCCCGCTGGTGGTCGTGCGCGTGCCGCCCGCTTGGTACTGGTTGCTGCCGGGGCGCACTTCGGTCTGGATGCTGGGGCCGCTGAGGATAAAGTAGTCGCCGGTGTCGCCCTCCTGCACCTGGCTTTCCAAGCTGGTGGGCCAGACCTTATCGTTGCCAACAACGTGATAGAGCAGGCCGCTGTCGCGCTTGAGATTTTCGCGCGGCGGGAACTTTTCGTCGCCCCAGCGATATTCAAAGCGCAGGTGGTAGTCGCTGTATTCGGCATCCGTGGCGAGGTAGCCAAATTCGCGATCCGCGCCGGTATCGGGGACGTCCAAAATATGCAGCAGCCCGTTCTCGACTTTGAAGACCCCCTCGGGATCGTTGTTCTTCCCCCGCGAGGGCAGGTAGGTGTACCAGCCGTCGAGATTTGTGCCGTTGAAGAGCGGCGTCCACTCGCTGGCCTGGGCCTGCACGACGGGCGCGTTCACCTTCCCATCGCGCCACGGCGAGGGCAGCACCAGCCACGTAGACAACAGCGTCGCGAGCAGCACGAAGCCCAGTCGTTTTGCTAAATTCATCGATTCTCCTTTGGTTGAAACTGCACGGCAGAGTGGTCGACGGTGGAAGGGCAGTTTGTTGGGGGATGGGTTTGTTATTGAAATGCGTCAGCATCTCTTCCCAGGCGGTATCAATTCAATACTATATCAGACAGTTGATTAGATTCTTGGTAAGTCTTACACGGATTTTTGGCGTAAGCAAGAGAACGTAGGTGATTCGCCCGGTGATAGGCTATCGATCAAGCGGGGCGTTTGGTGGCCAGCTAGCTGGAGCCGCGCTTAGCAACCAACTCAAGCCGCCACGGCCACGGACTTTGGCGACGCATGACCATTCTCTCGCCCGTGCTCCCGACCCGCCTCGACAATCCCAAACTGCGCGTGGTGGAGCTGGCTGTAGAGCCCGCCCGCGGCCATCAGCTCGTGGTGCCGCCCCTGTTCGGCGATCCCCGCTTCGGTGACCACCACAATGCGATCCGCGTTCTTGATGGTGGCCAAGCGATGCGCAATCACGAGCGTGGTGCGCCCTTTGGCAAGCTCGACGAGCGCCTGCTGAATCGCGACTTCGGTGGCCGTGTCCAGCGCGGAGGTCGCTTCGTCCAGAATCAGAATCGGGGGATTTTTGAGGAACATGCGCGCAATCGCCAGCCGTTGTTTTTGGCCGCCAGAGAGCTTGACGCCCCGCTCCCCGATGATCGTTTCTAGGCCGTTGGGCAGGCTGCGCACGAAGCGGTCGAGCTGGGCGCGCTGGGCGGCGGCCCAAATCTCATCTTCGCTGGCGTCCAGCTTGCCGTAGGCAATGTTTTCGCTAATCGTTCCCGCAAAGAGAAAGACATCCTGCTGCACGATGCCGATCTGCCGCCGCAGCGACTGGCGCGTCATCTGGCGGATATCGAGGCCGTCGATGGTGATTGCGCCCGAGTCGACGTCGTAGAAGCGCGGGATGAGACTGCACAGCGTCGTCTTGCCCGCGCCGGAGGGGCCGACAAAGGCGACCGTCTCCCCCGCCGAGATGGCCAGGTCAACCTGATCCAACACCGGCTTGCCGTCGTCGTAACCAAAGGTTACGCCATCGAGACGGATGTTGCCCGCCAGCCGCTCGACGTCGACCGCATCGGGCGCGTCCCGCACGTCCGGCTCGGTGTTGAGAATTTCCTGGTACTGCTTAAAGCCCGCAATGCCGCGCGGGTAGCTCTCGATCACCGAGTTGATCTTCTCAATCGGTCGAAAGAAGACGTTGGTCAGCAGCAGGTAGGCGATAAACTCACCGTAGCTCAGCTCGCCCTGAATCACATACCACGTGCCCGCGACCATCACGAAGAGAATCACAAAGCGCATCAGCATGTAGCTCAGGCTAAAGCCCTTGGCCATGATTTTGTAGGCCGTTAGCTTTGTTTCGCGATAAAGCTCGTTGTTGACGGCGAAGAGTTTGCGTTCGTGCGCTTCGTTGGCAAAGGCTTTGACCACGCGAATGCCGCCCAGCGCATCCTCGATGCGCGCGTTGAACTGGCCGATGCTGCGAAAAAGCTCGCGCCACGTCACGGTCATCTTGCCGCTGTAGTAGACGGCCACCCAGAGCACGGCGGGCACGACCAAAAAGGTCAGCAGCGCCAGCTCCAGGTGAATCCACGCCATCAGCGCAAAGGCGCCGAGCAGCGTCATGATGGCGATAAAGACATCCTCCGGCCCGTGGTGGGCCAGCTCGCCAATGTCCTGCAGGTCGGTGGTGATCCGGGCGATGAGCTTGCCGGTTTTGGTGTTGTCGAAGTAGCGGAACGAGAGCTTCTGAATGTGGTCAAAGAGCTGCGTGCGCATGTCGGTTTCAATGTTGATGCCCAACATGTGGCCCCAGTAGGTGACCACATATTGCAGCACCGTGTTGAGCGCGTAGATCGCCAGCAGGGCGGCGGTCGCCAGCCCGATTAGCGGCCAATTCTCGCTGGGCAGCAGGTTGTCGATAAATTGGTTGATGGCGAGCGGGAAGGCCAATTCCAAGACACCAACAATGACGGCACAGCCAAAATCGAGATAGAAGAGGCCCATGTAGGGCCGGTAGTAGGTAAAGAATTGCCGAATCAAGAGATGGGTTTCCTAATGATAGTTTCTGAATCGCAGAACACTCATTATAGCACCCCGTCCAAATTCTAGGCAGATGTGGCGGTGGTTTCTGGGAAGCGTTCCCGGTAAGAGGGCAACTCTGCGCCGCCGCATCAAATTTTTTGGCTGTACCAAGCTACCTGATGCTTTCCCGGGCGAGCGTTTGCCAAAAGCATCGGGTAGCCAACCCGCTAGTACATCCCGGCGGAAATAAGTAGGCAGTTTTTTGCGTCTGCCCGCCAGAGGTCACAGACGAATTTATCTGCCGTGGTATGTACGCCCAAATGTACTAACGGCTCCCCACCAGCGGCAGAAAGACGCTTTCCGTCAGCACCTCCTCCAGCTCCAACTTTTCCTCGCCCTCGACGGGACCAGCGACGGGGTCAGCGATGGGGCCGGCGACAATGCGCTCCGTGTCCAATCCGCTAAACTCCGGCGGCAGCGCGAGCGACAGCACGTAGATGCCCGCCGCGTTCAGGGCGTTAAAACGGTAGCGACCGCTGGCGTCCGTGCGCGTGCTGTGCGTCTGGCCGCTGACGGTGTCACGCAGGGTGACGAGGGCTCTGGGAATGCCCGCTTCGTCGGCGTCCTGCTGGCCGTTGTCGTTGACATCAATGTAGATGACGCCGGAGAAGTCACGCGGCTCCGCCACCGGTTCTTCGACCGGCGCAGGAGACGGCGCTTCGGGCATGGGCTCCGGTGTCGATTCGGGCGGCGTTTCCGGCAGCTCGGCGCCGTCCGTGCCCGTGAGGACGTAAAGCCGCGCGCTGTTCCGCGGCAGGACGATGCGCTGCGAACCGCCCAGCGAGCGATTGTCCAGCCGCACGATCTGGCCCAGCTCCTGCTCGCTGTACTGGTAGACCCGTGCGCCGCCGCTCGCCCCCGCCAGCTCCAAATCAATCTCCGCCGGGGCCAGCGATTTGTTGACGACCATGATCGTCAGCGCGCCATCCCCGCGCCGGGCGGCGTACACGCTGACCCGCTCCTCGTCCGACGATTCCGCGGCCAGGCTGCGCTCGCCAAAGCTGCCGCCGCGGCCGTCGTAGTTGCGGTAGAGGCGAAAGGCGTGGGCCACGGGCGAATTGGCGTCCGGGTTAGCCCAGAACATGGCCATGTCCACGCCCTCGCGGCCAAAGATGCCGAGCACGTCCGCCTGCGCCAGCGCGCCGTTGATGTGATCCGCCGCGCCAAAGTTGTACTCGGAGATGGAGAACTTCGTGCCGGGATAGTGCTGCTGCACGAGCCCCTGCATCCGCGGCACGAGCTGCACCGGCTCGTTGATCCAGCTCTCGTCGACGTACGACGGGTCCCACAGCGAGCGGGTGCTGCGCAGCCGCAGCGCCTGCGTCTGCGAGGAGACGTTATCGGAGAGGGCGACGCCAGCGTGCTGGGGGTAGTAGTGGATGTCGAGATAATCCAGGATGCGCGTGCCCCGTTCGCGCTCGAAACGGGCCATTTCGTCCAGATACCATTCGAGGAAAGGCTGCCCGCCGTGGGCGTTGCGATCCCGCGGATTCTCCCACCAGGAGGTTCCATCGACAATGTCCTTGGCCGAATATTCGTAGGCGGACCAGCCCCAGACGACCGGGCCCAGCGTTTGCGCTTTGGGAAAGGTCTGCTTGAGCGCGGCGGCGTAGCGGTAGGTGCGGTCGCGGATTTCGTCGTAGCCGACGGGCTCCGGGTGCACGTCGCGGTGGGTCTGGTTCCAGAGCATCGGCTCATTGTCCAGGCTAAAAAAGCGCACGGCCTCGTCGCCGTAGCGGTTGCGGATGTAGCGCACCCACTCCTGGGCGTAGCGCTCGTCGATGGGCTGGCTGGTGGTGCGCGGCTCGTTGTTCTTGATGGGCTCGCCGCCGCGCTCGCCGTTGCCGCAGTTGGGGCGATAGGGGTCGGTGGCGTCCTGTGCGCCAAATTTGCCCACGGGGAAGGCGCAGTTAAAGTTGCGCCCGTTGGGCGTCCAGCCGATCATCGAGAGGGTGAGCAGCGAATCCGTGCCCGTGCGCTCGTTCTGCTGGATAAACGAATTGAAGCTGGCGCTGTCCGGCAGCTTATTCTCGTCGACCTCGTCCGGCACGTTGAGGAAAAACCAGTCGCTGGCCCGGTTGGAGACGCTCTCCTTCCAGTTGTAGCGCGTCGTCGCGTTGCCGCCCTGCCGGTTGATGGGCAGGTTGAGATCGGCGGCCAGCTCTTCGCTGGCAAAGCTGATGCCGTAGACGTGCGGGTTGATCTCGCCGCGCTCGTCCGCCGCATCCACGCGCAAGCGCACGGTCTCGCCGCTGGGGGCGGGCTCAACCGCTGGAGCCGACGCGCCGGTGACGAGGGCAACGTCGTCGAGGAAAAAGTCGGCGAGGGGATCGCCGCTAAAATTCTGAAAGGCCACGCCGTCGATGGGTCGACCATCGTGGTCGACGGTGAAGGGCTGCCAATTATTAGGTAGCTTAACGAGCGTCGGCTCGCTCCACTGGCCGCCGCTGTCGAAGATGATGCCAACGGTCTGCCCCGTGCCGCGCCCGCGGAATTCGAGCGACGCCGCATTCCGCACCGGCTCCTTGGCCTGCAGGCGCAGCGCCCCCCAGCCCGCGTTGATGTGGACGCGCCAGTGCCCCGCCTCCTCGGCGACTTCGGTGTTCCAGGACCAATTCTCGAATTGCCCGCTCAGCTTGCCATCAAAAATGGTGACGCGCGCGTCGTCGGCCCGTACGCCGGCCAGCTGGCTGGCGTGGATGATCATCGGGCTGGTGATGAGCGGGCTAAGCGTAACGAGTAGGGTGAGCAGCACGGTAATGAGCGTGCGCTTTGTTAGCGTGAGTTTCTGCCAGTTGCACATGAGTCTTCCTTTGAGTAGCAATGTTTATGTGCCTGCCGGGTGAGGCCGTTGGTCGAGAGCATTGTCCTAATTGATAAAATTCCATCCAATTAGGCTGACTGCGTAAGATGGTGGATCGAGATGGGTGGACAGGCACACGTGTGTCGCAAAGAGTGAAATGAAACGGCTCGGCCCCAACCTATCACGGTCGCGGCGGTGCTGCTGGCTGTTCGCTGCGCATTGTCTCCACCAGCGGGACACGGGCGAATCGAACGCGTGACCTATTTTTGAGCGAAAGTATGGGTACACGTTTGTGCAACGGTGGAGCCGCGGTGCAGCGACGTAGCCTTCTCTATTGTAGCCGGTTGAATAGCGCCAACTCCACCGTCCTTTGTACTAAAAAATCACCACCATTGTACGGAAAACGAACAGAAGACAGACCAAAAAGCAAAAGCCACGCCGAATTGGGCGTGGCTTTTGCAGAATGCGAAATCTATAGCGGAACTGCCTTCAGGCCGAAAGAATTTTGGTCAACTGCACGTCCGCAGACGTTGCCATCTGCCAGGCGTCGCACTATGCTTACCGGTTGACCAACGGCAGCAAGACCCTGCCTTCAACCAAGTCCTCGGCCTCCAGCGGCGGGATCGTGCCGCTGGGGTTGTTGACCGATTGGCTGTTGACCTGCGCTTCCAACACCCACGCGGCGTCGGCGCTGGCCTCAATGCTGGAGCCGACGCTGCCGTTGCCGTTCGCCGTCAAGTAACCGCGACCCGACTCCCCGTTCCGCAGCCGACAGCTCTCTTCTCCCACCGCCTCGATTGTCCAGCGCGCGCTGGCGCGGCCGGGCCGCTCGTCCTGCACCCACTGCACTTGACCATCCGCCGTGCTCTCCACCGCTCCGCGACCGCTGGTGCGCGCGTCGATCCAATAAGCGCCGCTGCCGTCTGCGATGAAGCGGAACTGCCGACCGGAGCCGAACACGTAGGGGCTGGTTTCGATGATGCCGTTGGGATCGGTGTCGAGGTACAAGCCGTGGGCGGCGCTGCGCAGCATGTACCACTCGCCGCCATCGACATTGCAGGCGGCAGCGGGCGCTGTCGTGGGCGCTATCGTGGGCGCTAGCGTGGGCGCTGTCGTGGGCGCTGTCGTGGGGGTGGGCGGAACCGGTGTGGCCGCTGGTGCGGCCGGTGTGTCAGTTGCAGGAAGCGGCGTAGCTGTGGGCTGCGACGCGCCGCCGATGCCCGTGCCGAAGCTGGCCGCGGCATCGCCCGCCGAAAAGGCGCAGGCGAAGAAGCCGACTTCGTAAAACGTGCCCAGCCACGGCCGCGTGCTGTTAAATTCGTTGGCCAAGCCCAGCCGATAGCCTTCATCCCAGTTGTCGAGCGTGCCGGGGCGGCTTTCACTTGCGACGGCGATGCCGTCCACGTAGATTGTTGCGCTGCCCGCGGCGCTGCGGCTGTAGACGACGTGCGTCAGTGCGGCCTTGGCCGAGCCGGCGGGCGAGGTGACGGCGGGCTTGCCGTCGTTGTTGGTCGAGCTGTCGCTCGTGCGCAGGCGCACGTCAAAGACATCCTTGGGCTGGTTGCGCCAGCGGCCCTGGCCCACGGTAACGTTGCGCTCGTCCCCATCCTTGGCCAGCGACACAATGCGCGCCGGGCCATCCTGCGTGACGTTGGCCGGTTCAATCCAAAGCTCAACCGTCACTTCGTCGCTAGCTTTGGCGGCGTTGATAAACTTGGTGGCGGGGCCAGCCGGCTCGATGCGCGCGGGCGACGTCACGGCGAGGCCGCCACCGGGCAGCCAATTTGTGCCACCGCCGTTGATGTTTAGATTGAAGGGCGCACCGCTGCCCGAAACATCGTTGACCGTCGAGCCGCTGCCTTCGCCAAAGGTGTAAAGCACCGTCGGGCTATCGACGCAGGCCGATGCTGGCGGCGGCGTGTTCGTCGGCGGGGCCGGCGTGTTGGTTGCGCTGGGCGGTGGTGTGTTTGTGGGCGCGGCAGGCGTATTGGTTGGGGGAACCGGCGTGGCTGTCGGCGAAACCGGCGTCGCCGTGGGGGGCGCGGGCGTGTTGGTCGGCGGAACGGGCGTGCCGTCGTCCACCAGCTGATTCTCAAGCCAATAGAGGTCGCCGCTGTCTTTGCAGCAGTGGTTCTGGGCCACAATGTCCAGGTCGCCATCGCCGTCGGCATCAAAGGGACGCCCGGTGTAGGACGACAGGCTGCTGCTGATGACGCGCTCGACAAAATTTTGCCCGTTGTTCTGATTCTCCCAGATAGAAATGCCCGATTCGCCCAGCGACTTGGCCCCGCCGGCCAAAATGTCTAAATCACCATCGTTATCAAAATCCGCCAGCCAAAGCGTGTGCAGCGCCTTGGCTGGTCGCAGGCGCACGCGCGGCCACGCATCGGTGCGCGGGTTGGCGGGCTGTGCATACCATGCTAGCCAGCCCTGCTCCCCCTCCGCCGTGGACAGCACCACGTCGGTCTTGCCGTCGCCGTTGATGTCACCAAAGGCCTGCTTGGTCGAGTTATTCAATTTTTGCTGCGGCTGCGTAAAGTAGGTGTCGTCGAGCGTGCGCTGGGTAAAGGGCTCGCTGCGCGGGTTGGCAGGCGTCTCCAGCCAGTAGCCGTTCAGCATAATGTCGGGGTCGCCGTCGCTGTCGAGATCGGCGACGCCCATGCCCTCGCGAAAGGGCAGGTTGCCAACGGAGCGCACGCTCCACTGGTCCGCCGCGGCATCGTCTTGGAAAACGATGCGCAGCGTTTCCTGCCGGCCCAGGTGGCGCAGGATGATGTCGAGCTTGCCGTCGCCGTCGATGTCGTCGATGTCAATATCGTTCATGTGGCCGGCGTCGTTGGCAAAGGAGGCGGCCACGTGAACGGGCCAGTTGCCCGTGGCGCTGCCGCCCGGATTTTCCAGCCAGAGAATTTCGCCATTGCCGGTTCCCCCGTGCTGCGCATTGCCGAAGATGAGATCGAGATCGCCGTCGCCATCGATATCGGCACTATCCGCTGCGCCGGGGAATTGTTTGAGGTTGGCGGGATAGAAGCTGCTGTTGAGCACCTGCTTGCTCATGCTCGGCCCCTTGTACCAGTGCATGAGCGGCGTGGCGTTGCCCTTGAAATCACCGCTAAAGGCGGCGACATCGTCGCGCCCGTCGCGATCAAAATCGCCAACGGCCAGCGAGGCAATGCCCTGCTCCGCCTCGATTTGGTTGGGCGCGCCAAACGAAAGAACGCCTGCGCCGCGCGAGGGCAGCGCGGCCCAGGCGAGCACGACCGTCAACAGCACAGCGGTGGCCAATCCGGAACGGATGTATGTCATGTAGATTGCTCCTAAATGTGTAGGTGGGCGTGGACGCTGTCGAATGTGTTACTTAGTCGTCTAGCAAACATCTTTTGACGGACGCGAACGGCACGGCTGGCAGAACCCCAACCCCTCCATGTTGGTTCTGAGTCGACGAAGCCTCGTCGCCCCTTCCCCTCTAGAGGGGAAGGGGTTGGGGATGGGGTTGGGATGGGGCCCTGGTCTATTCGTCAATTGAATACGGGCGGATTACTAGCGATTGACGAGCGGCAGGAACACATCGCGAAGCTGACTGGCGTCCACGAGGCCAAAGTCCGGCAGCTCGGTGCTGCTGCCCGCTTCGAGCGTGGCCCGGAGCGCGCTGCTGTTGAGGACGCGCAGCCCCTCCGGCAGCCCCAGGCGAATCGTGTAGTCGCCGGGCGCGAGCCCCGTCTGCTCAAAGCTGCCGTCGGCCTCGATGGTGACGGTCGTTTCGACTGCGTCCGGCCCCACCAAAGTCAAGCTGACCTCTGCGAGCGAGCCGCCGTTTTGGGCGGCCACAATCTCCGGCAGCCGAATCACGCCGTTGACGCTGGCCGTTGTGCCCACCTCGGCGACGACGGGCGCGAGCTGCTGCACGTCGCCCGGCTCTTCCATGACGGCAAAGGTAATCGTCAGCGCGCTGCCCGCCTCGCCCTTGGCGTTGCTCTGGCTGTAGGGCGTGGCCGTCAGCGTATTCTGCCCAACCGACGGCGTCCAGGCGTAGTAGTTGCCGTTGACATCGCCGCGCAGCGCATAGGGCACGACGTTTTCGGTGCGGAAGCTGTTGTTGCCGTTCAGGGCAAACTTCATGCTGCCGACCTGGTTGGGCACGGCGTTGGCGCGCACGTTGAGGTTGCGCGTGGTCAACGCCGACAGCACGATCACATCGCCATCGGCCAGCGGGCCAATGTCCTCATTGGTATCCGCATTGACCAGCGTAAAGCTGGAGACCGACTGGCCGCTGTCCGGCGTGCTCGTGGGCTGGGCCGTCGGCTGCGCGGTCGGCTGGACCGTGGGTTGGACCGTGGGCTGGGCAGTAGCCGTGGGCGGTGCAGGCGTGGCCGTCGGCGCGACAGGCGTCGCCGTGGGTTGCGAAGCATCATCGACCACGGTGAAATTCACGGCCAAGGCCGCGCCTTCCTGGCCGCCCGCCGTGGGCACGGCGCGCAGCGTGTGCGCCCCCAGCGACGGCGTCCACGCGTCGTAATCGCCGTTGCGGTCGCCCGCCAGCGCGTACGGCGCGACGCTCTCGGTTTGGTAATTGTTATTGCCGTCGTACTCAAAGCGCACGTTGTCGACCGTGGCCGGGTTGGTGTTGGCGCGCACGCTCAAGTTGCGCGTGCCCAGCTGGGCAAAGTTGATCGTGTCGCCATCCACCAGCTCGCGGATGTCCTGGTCCGTGTCGGCGTTGACCAGCGTCAGGCTCGTCACGGCGGAGCTGCCGCTGGGCGGCGGGGTGACGGTGGCTGTCGGGCCGGGCGTGGGGGTTGCGCCGGGGGGCGGCGTGCTGGTCGGCGTCGAGGTGGGCAGCGGCGAGCCGTCGCCGCGCTGGACGAGCAGCACCCAGTCGTTGCCGGGGTCGCTCGGCGGAATGCCAATGCCGATGGAGCCACCGCCGCTGACCGTCTTGGCCGCGCCCTCGAACCCGCCGCTGCGCGGGTTGAACCAGCGGAAGGTCATCGACGTGCCGCTGGGCACGGCGCTCACGTCGAGCAGCGCGCTTTCGCTGCTCGCGCTGGGGAAGTAGACGGCGTAGACGTCGCCCGGCTTGGCAAAGACCTGCCCACCGCCATAGCTGCCGTCCTCGCCGCCCAGCAGATTATCCGCGGGCTGCATCTCCCAGAAGGGCAGATTTTCCTGCATAAAGGCGCGGGCAAAGCCCATGTAGCGCCACATATCGGCACGCGTGCGGAAGTCCTCGGTGCGCAGGTCGCCGCCCAGGGGCAGGTCGTGGTAACCAAAGTACCACTCGATGTTGCCGCCGCTAAAGTAAACGTCGTAGAGCACCCGCTTGCGCAGATCATCGGCGTTGGAGTCGGTCAGCCCCTCGCCGGCGGGGTTGTTTTCGTCCATGTCGATCACCCACGGGCGACCGGCGTCCGCCGAGCGCTGGCGCATGGTCTCGACGTGGTCGTTGGCCTGGTTGGGGTCGTATTGGATCGACGTGGTGTCGAAGTTGGGGTTGCCGAGCAGCCCGTCGTAGGTGCCGAGCGCGTTGGGCACGGTGTGCACCGTGAGCTGGTGCTCGGCCCAATCGAGCGCGCTGATGTAGCTGGCAAAGTCCTTGAGCTTGGCGTCGCCGTAGAAGTTGCTCTCCTCGCTCAGGTTCCACTTGATCGCCAGGTGGTGGCCAAAGCGGGCGACCAGCTCGCGGTAGAAGAGCTTGCGCTCGACGCCCAGGTTGCCGTCATCCAGCCACTTCTCGTTGCCGCTCTCCGTTTCGTTGAGCACAAAGTGCAGCGCAACGCCTCTCGCCTGGGCGTGGCTCATCACCGTGTTCCACTGCGACAGCTTGGAGATGTCGTAGTGGGTGTTGTCAAAGTCGCTGCCGCTCGCGCCCACAAAGGGGTAGGTCTCGCAGCCGTCGCCGCCCAGGTTCATGGGCAGAAAGTAGATCGAGTTGACCTCGGCGCTGCTCAGGTAGTTCAACGCGCCGATGATGCCCTTGCCCTTGCCGTTGTTCCAGGTCGGGTCGCCGCTTTGCCAGTCGCCCACGTGCGGCTGAAACTGGTGCACCGCGCCCTTGCAGCCCTGGTCCACGGTGTTGTCAAAGTCGGCGTAGCCAAAGAAATTCTCCGGGCTGTCCGCGCCGCCCTTGATCCAGTGCGGCCCGTCGGCGAACTTGAGGTAGTGCTGACCCACATACTCCAGATTGCCCCACTTGAGGAAGCCGGGCGCATTGGCCTTGCGATCGGCGACGCTGAAGCTGCCCGTCGCACCGTTAAAGCTCACAGCAGAACCGGCGTTTGCGTCCAGGCTCACGGCGACATCGTTGCCGCTGCGGAACGAAGCGGTGTACGTCCACTGCCCCGCCGCATCGGGCGCA
Organism: Caldilineaceae bacterium; assembly: GCA_965213535.1. GTDB lineage: Bacteria > Chloroflexota > Anaerolineae > Caldilineales > Caldilineaceae > JBCCFC01. The sequence goes on along the minus strand of OZ243888.1, from coordinate 168,211 downwards.
AAGCGGGCGCGCCAGACGTTGCCGCTGCCGCCGCCGTTGCTATTACCCGTGCCGTCGCCGTCAAAGAAGCCGGGGACGACGTGCGTGCGCCCGCCCGGCCCGCTAAAGGTCACCGACAGCCGGTAATCGAGGAAGGGATTGGGGCTGTCGTCCGTCTCGTTGGCCCGTGGTCCAGCGAAGCTAACGGTGACGGGATGCCACTTGGTCAAATCGCCGCTGACCGTGCCGTTGTTGTTGGCGGGCGGGGCGGCGGTTGGCGGAATCGGCGTGGCCGTGGCGGCGGGCGCGCTGCCGTCGCGGGGCGATTCGGGCAGATCGGCGTTGAGCGCAGTGGATTCGGCCACATCGCTGTGGTAGAGGTAGATGCGGTCGATCATGTAGTGCTCGGAGCGCGCGGCCAGCTTAAAGGTGTATTCGCCAGCGGCCAGCGTGTATTCCGGATTGCGGAAGTTGGCATGCGTCGGCTCCCACTGCGAGCGGAAATTCCAGGGCTGGCCCGCCGTGCCGCCGGAGCGGAAGGTCTTGTAGAGCGTGTCGCTGTTGAGCTCGCCGGAGGTCCAGGCGTCGTTTTGCTTATCGCCCGCCTGGCCGTCCCGCGCGGGGTCGTGGAAGGAGCGCAGCCGCATCTGGTACGTGCCCGGCTTGGTGATTTTGATGCGGTAGGCCATGACGCCGTGCGTCTTGTCGCTGTACTGGTTGGGGCCGTTCCAGCGCAGGTAGCCGCTGCCGCGATGGTCGGCCACGCTGCTCTCGACGTCCCAGCGGTCGCTGCTCTGGGGCGTGCCATTTTCGGCCTCCATCACGACGATGCCGTTTTGCTCGACAAAGGGAGCCGCTTGGGCGGACGCGGCGGGCAGCGCGCGCACGGCCAGCGCCGCACACGCAATCGCCAGCACCAGCAGCGCCAGCCCAAGGGCCAGCCGCCGAGTCGTCCAGCGCTTGGCCGGGCGTCGCTGAACTGAAATTTTCAAAATCGAGTCACTCATGTAAGTCTCCGGGATTGGGTGTCAATACGCAATGTCATCAAGTTAAGGCTGTTCCAAGAAAATAAATGCCCCATCGGTGAGCCGAAGTTACTGTCGCGACCCTCTATCAGAACAGGTTACCAACAGGATAATGGGCGTGACCGTCACATCTAACGGCACATCTGACGGCGTAATTTAATTCTTGAAATGGCCTAAGCCAGCGTTTCGAGAGATTGGTCATTGGTTATTCGCAATTGGGCCAGCTCTGTCAGGGGTTCAATTGCGGACTGCCAATCTCCAAGGCTAATTCGAGGCTAATTCAAGAAAATAAGTACGCCGCAAATGTGGCTGTCGCTGCCCGCAGCCAGCGAAGCGTTCGCATAATTGTCCGGGCGGCGACTGTCGCGGGGCACAGTTAATTTTTTGGAACGGCCCAACTGTCAACACAACGTCATCGTGTAAATAGTTGATTGAGTTCGGTAAGGTAAGTAGGCAACCAAAAGAGCGGCTGCGGCGTCAACCGCGGCCCCGTAACGGCAGGCAAGCGTGTACCGTTGCCAGCGAAGCACGGCGTTGCCTTATTTGTTGTTGGCAGAGGGAATGTCGATGAGGGGAGAGTGCTGCCGTCGTGCCCGGGTAGCTTGGCGCTGCGATTCTGCGGGAAGCCTTATCCCAGCGCGATCTATCAGCTAGCCTATCGGTTCACACATCATCGGTGATGCGCTCTCCCGGGGACGATCAGCGCGGTCGGGCGCGCTGGGCAAAGTATAGCATACATCATTTTTGGCCAACGTGTGGCTGGGCGCTGACTTGCCGTTTGTGGCGGTACGAAGATTGTGTGATTGGTGGGCGTTTGATCGACGGTCGCGGGGGCTAACGGGCTTGATCGGGAACGTCCATGTTCGACCCCTCCCAGCCCTCCCCAGGCTGGGGAGGGAGCCGCGACTGGGCAAACAAAGCAGTGCCGTCTTGCCCAATCGGCTCGCACACCAGTCACCCCTCCCCGCGCGCGGGGAGGGGCCGGGGGAGGGGTCACCACGACTTGCCCGCGCGCGACAGTCTGACGGGAACGTCCATGTTCGACCCCACCCCAGCCCTCCCCTCGGAGGGGAGGGAGCCGCGACTGGGCAAACAAAGCAGCGCCGTCTCACCCAGCCAGCTCGCATACCAGTCACCCCTCCCCGCGCGCGTGGAGGGGCCGGGGGAGGGGTCACCACGACTTGCCCGCGCGCGACAGCCTGTCGGGAACGTCCATGTTCGACCCCTCTCCAGCCCTCCCCAGGCTGGGGAGGGAGCCGCGACTGGGCCAGCAAAGCAGCGCCGTCTCGCCCAATCGGCTCGCTCGCCAGTCACCCCTCTCCCCCTGGGGAGGGGCCGGGGGAGGGGTCAACCCGCCACGTACAGCCCCGCCTCGACCCGCGCCTGGCCCAGCACGACCAGCGTCTCCAGCAGGTCGCGGATGCTCCGTTCGCGCTTTTGGCTGGCGCGACCAAAGAGCTGCGACAGCGTGCGCGGGGCCACGGGCGCACCGGCGGCGTCGAGCAGCGCCCGCACGGCGGCGGCCTGCTCGGCGAGCGGCTTGGGCCACGCGCGCGGGGCGACCAACGGCGCGACGGCGACCGCCGCCTCGTCGGCGAGCAGCGTGGACTGGGCGGGCTGGCTTTCGCCGGGGGCCTGGTAAGCGGGGCGCAGCCAGCGCACGTGGCCGGCCAGCTCCTCGGCGGCGCGCGTGATGTTGAGCTCGACGAGGCGCAGCAGGATCTCCTCGTCCGCGAGCCCAGTGGGGGAAGCGGCGGGCCAGCCGTAGGCGGCGGCGACGGCGGCGTCGAGCTCGTCGTGGAGCTGGCGCAGCAGCGAGACGAGCCCCCGCTCGTGGATCGCTCTCTCTTTGGCGGAAAGGGGCTGGCCGGAGCGCAGCGTCTCGAGCACGTTGTACATCCCCGTGAGCGTGAGATCGGGGTGCAGGGCCTGCTGGCGCTGGCGGTGCGCGTCGAGCCGTTCGGCAATGTCGCGGATGCGGTCGCGCTGTTCCGGGGTGGCGTCGGGGAAGGGGAAGGTCTCGAAAATTTGCGAGTTGTTATAACGCGGTCGATCCTCAAGCGTGCCGCCAGCCCGCAGCGCCCAAACAACATGAACGCGGCTGGAAAGCACGCCAAGAAAGTAGGCGTCGTCGAGCGCGATGGCAATAAGGCCTTGGTCGGGCAGAATGTTCTGATCGAGAAAGGTAAACATCCGGTGCTTGGCCGTCATGGGCGTGGCAATGTAGCGAGTTATGCTGTCCAGCGCTGGACGGAAAGAACTCCGCGGTTTCGCAAGTAGCCACCAATTATCGGCATATTCATCTGCGTCTTTGCTACGACCTCGTTTTGCATCTCGTTCCGCCTTCACTCGCTCGTATAACCATTGATACGCCTCTGGGAAATGGACTTGAACTTCATCTGCCGTCAAGCCAAGCATATCAATTACCCACTTTTCACGCGACGAAGCGGTGATGTCTCGACCGTTTCTGATGGGACGAATATGCTTTTCCAAACCGTCGATCCTGCCCCAGCCGAGTTTGTGCGCTCGTTCTTCGCTGATGATAAAACCAGCACCCATAAACGTGACGCCACGATTGCTAATCCCCTCATTCGCCTCTAACTTCACCGCGCTCGCAACGTTTGCGCCAATCGTCAGGTCGGGCAGAATTTTGCCCTGCGTTTCGTGCAGCGTCACCTCGGCGACAAAGTCGCTGCCGGGCGCTTCGCCCGTCACGCGCAGCAGGCGGCCTTCGCGGTCGCCATCCGGATCGGCGGCGCCCACCGTCATCGCAATGCGCACGTCCGCGCCGTCCGCGCCGTCCACCCAGGGATGGTCCGGCACGGCAAAGAGCAGGGCCAGCGCCTTCTTCTGCCCCAGGTGGTGCGCCACGACGCGGCGGTTAAAGGTCTGGCGCAGGCTGTTGGTGGTGATAAAGCCAAAGCGCCGGGCCTCGCCAGGCTTGCCGCCGCCGCTGCGCACGGCCTCCGCCGCCCTGTGCCACCAGAACATCACGTAATCCGCGCTGTCCGGCACGCTCTTGTACGCCCGGCGCACGGCCTCGACGTAGCCGTCGCCGAGGGCAAACCTCATGCTGGCCGCGCCGATAAAGGGCGGGTTGCCCACGATAAAGTCGGCCCGCGGCCAGAGCGCCTGCCGCGGCTCGACGTAGTGCAGGGCGGGCGTGCGCGCCGTTTCATCCGGCACGGGCTCGCCCGTTACCGGGTGGGGCCGCGTGGTGCGCCCGTCCCAGTGCGTTACGGGCTGGCCCGCCTCGTCCAGCAGCGGCTCCACGGCCACCCAGGCCAGCAGGGCGTCGCGGCAGTCGATGTTGTGGTGGTTGCGGATGATCGGGCTGGGCAGCGGCACGTTGCCGCGGGTGCGAAAGTGCCACTGCAGATAGCCGATCCAGAGCACGAGCTCGGCAATCGCCGCCGCCCGCGGGTTGACTTCGATGCCCAGCAGCTGGGCGGGCGTGACGCGAAAGCTTTCGATGTCGAGCGCCGTCTGCGCACCGCCCAGCGCCAGCGCCAGCTCCTCGTGCACCTCCAGCACCTCGCCCTCCAGCCGCTTGAGCAGCTCGAGCGCCACGTAGAGGAAGTTGCCGCTGCCGCAGGCCGGGTCCAGCACGCGCAGCGAGGCCAGCCGCTGCTGAAAGGCATCCACCTCGGCCAGCGCCTCCTTGAATTTGCCCTCCTGCTCGTGGAGATGGGCGGCGGCCAGCGCGCTCTCCCACTCGCTGCGCAGCGGATCCAACAGCGCGGGCTGCACCAGCCGCTCGACGTAGGCGCGCGGGGTGTAGTGCGCGCCCAGCTTGTGGCGCTCGACGGGGTCGAGCGCGCGTTCGAGCAGCGTGCCAAAGATGGCGGGCTCCACCTCGCGCCAGTCCGCCTGCGCCGCCTCCACCAGCAGCTGGAGCTGGTCGCCGTCGAGCGGCAGCGCCGCGGGGTCGGCAAAGAGGCCACCGTTGAAGACGGGAATCTGCTGCTCCAAGATGGTCGAAAAGCCGCCGCTGTTCATCGTCTGCCACAGGCTTTCGATCATCGGCTGGAAGATGGACGGATTCTGGCGCAGCCGATCCAGCAGCTGGGCAAAGGCGCGCTCCGGCAGCAGCCCCACATCCTCGGCAAACATGGTAAAGAGACAGCGCATCAGGAAGTTGGCGACGGCCTCCGGCTCGTGGTCTCGCTCGAGCGAGCGGGCCAGCCGCGCCAGCCGCTCGGCAATTTCGCGCGTCACGCGGGCGCTGCGCCGGGTGGGGTCCAGCGCCATCGGCTCGAGCCACGCGGTGCGCAGCCGCTCGCGGATTGCCGGATCGCGCAGCTCGTCCAGCGTGATGCGGTAGGAGGCGGGGTCGGGGAAGGGGACGTAGGTGCCGCCGCTGCGCGTAAATTCCGAATAGAGCGCCAGCGACGCCCCCACGTCAACCACGATCAGCAGGGGTGGTCGCCCCTGCTCGCCAGCCCCACCTTCCAGCTCGATGCCGCTGAGGCTGCGGGCGTAGCGCTGCGCCTGCTGCCGCGCGCCCTCCATTGCCGCGTCCCAGGTTGCGCTGCCGCGCCGCCCGTGGCCCCGCTTGCGCCTGGCTTTTTGCGCGCTCGCTTCGCCCCGGCTGGAGAGCGCCGCCTGCTGCGCCTGCACGCCGTCGCTGCCCTGCTTGGCTTCGAGCACAAAGCAGCCGCGCCGGTAGAGGTCGATAAAGCCGACGTTGCCGTGCGGTCGCGCCACGGCTTTTTCAAAGACGTAGGCGTTCTGGCTGGCGTCGGCCCTCGCCGGGTCGGGCCGCGGCAGGTCGAGCACGTCGCACAGCTCGGAGAGAAAGAGCTGGTAGTTGGCGCGCTCCGCCGCGCCGGATTTCTGCCAGCGCTGGATAAAGTTGTCGATTGGGGCTGATGTCGTGGACGACGTCGTGGCTGATGTCGTGGCTGATGAGGTGGGGGACGGCTCGCTCATATCGAACATGGTAACACGAAGGGGCGGGCGAGATCAAGGTGGCAATCCCCGTGGTCGGACGTTCGACCTCACCCCCCCGCCGCGGTTCGTCCCCCACGAAGCCTCAAAAGCCCCCTCTCCGCGCGCGGCTTGTCTTTACCCACAAGTAGGGAGGGATGGTTCTAACGGGGCGGACACGAGGTTGATGGAAGAATCTCCGGGCGTTGTGGCAACCTCACGGGTCATCAACCCCATGTCCCTACGATTAGGGTAACGGTAGGGACATGAGGACGGTCGAGAAGCAGCCTGTCTCGGCGGAGAGGGGCTGGTTTCGACCGTCCTCGTGTCCGTCCTGCCCCGTACGTCCTGCCCCGTACGTCCTGCCCCATAACCTACGTGCGCCAAAAATGTGGGTAAAGGTAAGCCGCGCGCGGAGAGGGCCTCTAGAGAGGGCCTCTAGAGAGGGCCTCTAGAGAGGGCCTCTAGAGGAGAGGGGGTTGGGGGTGAGGTCCGCCCGTAGGTATTGAGCCTCCCCCAGCTTGGGGGAGGAGCCGATCCTTCGTTTGCTCAGTCGCGGCCCCCTCCCCAACTTGGGGAGGGTTGGGGTGGGCTTTTCGCGCCATTTGCCCAACCAAGTTTGTCTTTTCGGGCTTAGCTTGATACACACGGGGCTGGGGGTGAGGTCCACCGCACCAGCCAGCAGGGCTTCGCCCGTCCTACTGCTGCACCAGGGGCACGAAGACGCGATTCTCCTGCAAATCCACATCCGGCGCCGCCTCGACGATGCCCAGGCTGGGCAGCTCCAGGCTGCTGCCGCCCGCCAGGTCGAGCGTTAACGGCGCGTCCCCGTTTTGCCCGTAGCCAGCGGGCAGGTCGACCTTGATCGCGTACTGGCCCGCGGGCACGTTGGCGAAGCTAAAGAAGCCGTCCTCGCCGCTGTGGATGGTGTAATCTTCGGGGGTTGCCCCCTCCGCGCTGGCAACCTCGCGCGGCAGCAGCGTCACGGCGACGTTGGCCAGCGTGGGTTCGCCGGCGTCGGGCTGGGCGTTGCCGTTGCTGTCAACGAAGAGCAGGCCGATCACGCTGGCGCGCTCGGCGGCCAGCGCGGGCTGCGGCAGGGCATTGGCGACCACGCAGCCGTTGGTGCTAAGTGAGTCGGCGGTCAACGGCTGTTTGCCGAGGCCGGGGCCGCTGTAGCGCACGTCAAGCACCTGCTTGCCGGTGCGCTCGAAGAAGGTGACGGTCAGCGGGTGAACGCCGGCGTCGAGCGTGATGCTGCCCCTGCGCTCGCGGGCGGCGTGCAAGCCGTCGTTGTTGACCACGAGCTGGCCGTCCACGAAGAGCTGCGAGCCGTCGTCCGAGTTGGTGTAAAAGGTGTACGCACCCGCTGCGTCGACGGTGAGGCAGCTGCTAAAGCGCAGGGCAAAGTTGTCCCCCCGCCCGGCCAGCCCCACGTCGAAGCTATCCGTCGCGCCGCTCTGTGCGGGCTGAAGGCCATTGAAGTTGGGCAGCTGGCTCCAGCTGCCCAAAAAGGCGCTATAGGAAAGCGCGCCGCTGCCCGGCTCCGGCGTGGGCGGCGCGCTGCCGTCCTCGACCACGCTAAAGGTCACGCCGAGGGGCGTGCCCGCCGTGCCGCCGGTGCTGCGCCCGCTAAAGGGCGTGGCCGTGAGCGTGTACAAACCGGCGTCGGGCGTCCAGGCAAAGTAGCCCTGGCCGCCGTTGAAATCCCCCAGCAGCGCGTAGGGGACAAAATTCTCGACGTGGAAATTGGCGTTGTCGTTTAGCCCAAAGCGCACGCTGCCAACCGTGGCGGGTTGCGTTTCGGCGCGCACGCTCAGGTTGCCCGTGCCCAGCGCCGTCAGGTCGACCACGTCGCCGTCGACGAGCGCGCGCACGTCCTGGCCCGTGTCGGCGTTGACGAGCACGAGGCTCGTGACCGCTTGCTGGCTGGGTGCGGTGGTCGGCGTGCTCGTGGGCGCAGGCGCGGGCGTGTTGGTGGGTGCAGGCGGGGGCGTGTTGGTGGGTGCAGGCGCGGGCGTGTTGGTGGGCGCGACGGTGGGCACGGTGGTGGGCACGGTGGTGGGCACGGTGGTGGGCACGGTGGTCGGCGGCACGGGTGTGGCGGTGGCGGTCGGCGTGGCGGGAAGCGGCGTCGCTGTGGGCGCTACGTCGTCCGTCTGAATTTGGTAGATCGTGCCCGCCCGCGAGACCACGTAAAGCTCGCCGCGCGCGTCCTCGCCAAAGGCCACCGGCGACGAGAGGCCGTTGCCACCCGTTACGCTAAACTGGGTAAAGTTTGTGTTGCCATTCGCTGGGCGCAGCGACCACAAATCCGCGCGGCAGAAGTCGGCGAAGATGTACTGGCCAGCGAGGGTTGGATAATCCTGCCCGCGGTAGACAATGCCGCCCGTGACCGAGCAGCTGCCGCCGCTGCGGTCGTAGTCGTAGATCGGAAAGACGTAGTTGGAAGCGTCCAGGCAGCCCGCTGATTCAAAGGGCAGGTCGCCTTCGTAGCAGTCCCAGCCGTAATTTTCGCCGCCTTGGCTCGTCACCGGCTGGAAGTCGATCTCTTCGCGCGCGCCCTGGCCCACGTCGCCGATCCACAGGTCGCCGGTCAGCGCGTCAAAGCTAAAGCGCCACGGGTTGCGCAGCCCCGTCGCCCAGATTTCGTCGCAGCTGCCGCCCGCGCCATCGGCAAAGGGGTTGTCGGCGGGCACGGTGTAGTGGTCGCCGCTGATGCCGCTGCCGCGGCAGTCGGGCGCGCTGCCGCTCGCCTGGTCGACATCGATGCGCAAAATTTTGCCGAGCATCGACGTGTTGTCCTGCCCCGTCTCGAAGGGGTCGCCGCCGCCGCCGCCGTCGCCGGAGCTGATGTAGAGGTAGTTATCCGGCCCAAAGCGAATCTGGCCGCCGTTGTGGTTGGAGGCGGGCTGGTTGTACTCGAGCAGCTTGAGCTCGCTGTTGGCATCGGCCACGTTGGCGTCGCCGCTGACGCTAAAGCGCGAGACAATCGTGCGCCGCGGTGAGTCCGCGGTGTAGTTGAGGTAGAAGTAACCGTTGTTGGCGTAGTCGGGGTGGAAGGCCAGGCCCAGCAGCCCCATTTCGTTGCCGCTGTCCGCCACGCGCCCGCCGATGTCTAGGAAAGGCTGGCTCGACACGCTGTTGCCGTTGATGATCAAGATTTTGCCCGACTGCTCGGTGACGAAGAGCCGCGCATCGCCGGCGTGCTGCAAATCCGTCGCGTTGTCAAAGCCGCTGGCCAGCGGCTCGAAGCGCACGGAATCGGCGGCGGGCGCGGTGGGCGCGGGCGTCGCGGTGGCCTGCGGGCCGGAGACGGAGATCGCGAGCGTGTCGGCGCCCACGCTGTCGCCCGTGAGCAGCACGTTGTTGTTGCCCGAAAGGCCAGCGGCGTAGAGGGTGAGATCGGTGCCAAAATCGGGGGCGGTCCAGTCGAAGTCAAAGGTGAGTTCCCCATTTTCAAAGGCTTGGGGCTGGGTGTGGCTCAGCTCGACATCGATCTTCTGCAGGGCGTCGTCGATGGCGGCGAGCGATCCCAGCCCGTCCTGCGCTGAAACGTTTAGCCCGCCGACAACGGCGGGGCCACCCGAAATGGTGGCCGAGAAGCGGTAGGTCTGCCCGCTTTCAACTTCGGTTGGCCCGCTCAGCGACAGCGTTGCTGCACCGCCGTCGCTTTCGTGGCAGGCCGCGCAATTTTGGCCTTCATTCGTGGCCGGGTTGCCCGAAAAGAAGACGCGCCCCAGCTTGCTGGCGTGGGCGTCCTGCTGGTTCATCGCAACAAAGGCGATCAGGATCGCCGCTGCGGCAGCGGCGAACAGCATCGCGGATAGCAACGTTCTACGGCTGCGTCTGGGTGCGTCCGCTTCTGGGGTCGACGCCGGGGGCGACGTGCGTTGGTTGGGGTCGAATGGGTTCATGGCTGCCTCGATTGAATTAGGGTCGGAAACGGTAACGTTTGGTGAGTTAAGCATACGCGAAAACGGCGCAGACTGCACGGCGTCGTTCGTGCGCCATGCAGTCTGATTTGCCACGGGTTTGCAACGGAGGCTCGCATTAGACATATTGCAGACATATTGCAGACATATTGCAGACATATTGCCTGGTTGCCGCTGACTCGCCGCCAATTTACTTTGCCGCCACCGCCACGCTCACGTTGAGCGAGTTATACCCCGTCTCCGCCTCCCAAACGTTTTGGTTGGCCAGGCGGATGCTGTAGCCCGGATCGTCGCGCAGCAAGGGCGAGGCGTCGGGTAGATTGAGGAAGAGATCGTATGTGCCCGGAGCCAGGTCGCTGGGCACGTTGGCGGTGATGTCGAGCGTGGTTTCCGCACCGGGCCGGGGGAGCCAGCTCCGCACATCTTCGTCTGTCGCCAAGTCGATGGCATACTCAGCGCCGCTCTGCTGGTTGCGGAAAATCAGTTCGACCCCGCGCTCGTTGTAGAGCTTGCCAAAGCCGTCGTTGGCCAGGCGAATCGCGATCTCACCCGCGCTGCCTTGCTCGATAGATAAAGGAGCCGTCGTCTCGATCAGCCGGTAGCGGTAGCCCAGCCGCCGCGCGATCTCATCGTAGCAGCCCTCGGCCTTCCACTGGTCGATGGCTCCCTTCCAGAAGTCCTCGTTGAGGTAATCCCAGTGGAAGCGCTCCATCTCCGCCACGGCAATGTCGCACGAGAAGCGCGCGTTGTCGACGTCTGCATTACACGTCTCGCCACCGGTGACGGTCCACAGAGTCAGCTCGTCCAGGTAGCTGAAAAACTCGGGCTTGCGCTCCGGTGGCCAGTAGGTGCCCACGTCGTTGGGGCCGGAGAGGAAGCAGTCGTTTACGTGGCCGGTGCGCGCTTTGGCCGAATCGCTAAAGGCGTTGTCCGCGGCGAGCGGCTGCGGGTAGAGGTTGATCAAATCGCCGGGATAGCGCAGCTGCACCATGCGCGAATCGGGCACGGCGGCCAGCAGCAGGGCGTGGATCGCGGCCTTGTTCTCGTCCGAATCCAGCCCGTTCTCCGAGGAGTGCCACTCGCCCCACGCGCCGATAAAGCCCGCCTGCACCACAGCAATCACGTCGGCGTTCTGCTCGAGCAGCGGCGTCACCTGCTCGATGTGCTGCTCGACCCAGCTCAGGGTCGTGTCATCTTCGCCGATGCCAAAGTTGTAGGCAAAGCGCAGCACGATTTTGATGTCCGCCTCGCGCGCCGCATCGAGCCCGCGCTGCACGTCGGCCAGCAGGCTGTTCGGCAGCGGCTGGTAGCGGTAGTCGTCCAGCCGCACGTAGGCGCGCGCGAGCGCGTGGCCCTGGTTGCGCACCCAGCTCAGGCTGGTCTCGTCCACCAGCGAAATGTTGCCGTGGAAGCCGCGTTCGGGGTTGAGAAAGTTCTCGCTGCTTGGCTCGTACGTCACGGTTTGCGTTGAGCCGCCGGACGGCTCGCTGGTCGGTGTAGGGGTTGCAGTCGGTTCAGCCATGGGCGTGGGTGTAAGCGTCGGCGCGGGCGTGGGCTCGGCGCTTGCGGTTGGCCCAGGCGTAGGGGTGCTGCTCAATTCGGTTGCGCCCTCCACCACAAAATAGCCAACGGTCTCGGTTGTGTGGAAGAGCTCGCTGTCGCGGGACTGCTCCTCCTGGACAAAAATTGTTGCGCCGCTGCCGCTGAGCTGGCGGTAGCGCAGCGTCGCCGTGTCCGAGCCGTCAAAGCTGGCCAAGTCGCCGAAGAGAAGCGGCTGCTGATACGCGTTCTCGAAGCTCAGCGCAAAGTTCTTGTCGGTGACTTTGTCCCCCGTCCGCCGCGCCTCGATGCCGTCGAGCGCGCCAAACTGCACGACCAGCACGCCAACCGTCTCGCTGGCGTTGCCCAACGATACGGCTTCCTCGCTCTGCAGGCGCAGCTCGACGCCGCCGCTGTTGGCGTTGCGCTGGCGCACCGTCAGCGGCGCGTCGCCGTTGACGGACTGAATTTGCGATACCACAACGGGCGTGGCTTCAAAGGAGTTGGCGAAGTCGAGGCGGCTAAACGCCTTGCCCGCCTCGGTCGAGGTGGCCTCGATTTTGAGGCCACCGAGCGCGTGCGTCCCCGCTTCGACGACGAAGTAGCTGAGCGATTCGACGAGGTGAAAGCCATCCAGGTAGGCCCACTCGTCGAGCTTTACTTCAAATGAGTCGCTGGTGACGTTGCGGACGCGCAGCGTGGTGGGCTGGCCGCCGTTGGTGGAGGGCGGGCCGAGGAAGACGAGCGGATTGGTGTAGGACTGTGCGAGGTCGACGCTCTGCCAGCTGTCGCGGTCGGGCTGGCCGAGCTCTAGCTGGCCCGCTTCGCCAAAGTCGAAGAGGCGGGGCGGCGTCGTCTGGGCAAAGGGCTGCACCTCACCCGGGTCGGGGTCGGCGGGCAGCAGGGCGGGCAGCGCGACGCGCCACCAGAGGCCATCCGTGCCTTCGCCGGTCGCGCGGCTGGCCGCATCGCCGGCGTGGCGGTAGAGCGGCCAGCCGTTGAAGGCCACGTGGAGCGCGCCATCCGCGCGTTCGATAAGCGAGAGCTGGTCGACCAGCGCGTCGGCGGCTGTCAGCGCACCGGGCGAATCGACCGTAAGCGCTGGCCACGTTGCGGTGCAGCCGGCGGTGCAGGCGCTGGCTTGGGCGTTCTCTTCGTCGCTGGCAAAGCGGTAGAGCGGCGCGCCTGCAAAGTCCGTTCCGGCCCCGGCGACGAGCACTTGCTCGTCGCCATCCTGCACCAGGGCGACGGTTGCTTCGGGCAGGTTGGCGGGAGGCGTCTGGGCCGAATCGCCGCTGCTGACAAGCGGCAGGAAGACGCCATCGCCTTCCTGGGCACTGGCCGCCACCGGAAGGAGCAGCAGCAGCGTAATCAACAAGGGGAGCACTCTGGTTTGCTGGCTTTTCATTTGGGATTCCTTGGTTTTTTGCACGGCAGAACTTTAGGTGGCCGACTCAAGAAGATAGGCGCTGCCGCCAACTGGCCCGGTTCACCGGGCGCTGTTTCCGCGGACCGGCGCTGATTGGTGAGCGGCTCGACCGAGCTCGCCGAATGTCTCGTCGAACCACGGCGTTGGGCGGGTGCCGTCGATCACGCTGACGCGTAATATGAGCAGCTCAACTGGAGAGATGCAGCGCGCCGCACCTCTCCAGTTGAATTCGACTTCCAAGCGCCAATGCGCCGCGATTCGCTTACTCCGGCTTTGCCACAACATCGAACGCATCCGCCCGGCAGACGTTCTGCGCGGCCAGGCTGGCCAGGGCGCTGGGCGGCGTGGGCGTGCAGTAGGCCGCTTCGGCTGCCGAGCCGGCCGTACCGTTGGCTGGGCACAGCTCCTCGAAGAGGGCGGCGGCGGGCACTTTGATCGGCCCCTCATACTGCGGGCGGAACTTGAGTGCCGGGCCGGGATAGGGGTTCTGGTTGTCCGGGCCGCCGTCCGTCAGGTAGCCAAAGCCACAGCCGCTGGGCTGATCGGTGGAGTAGGTGGTGCAGTTGTCGATCCACTGCTGGTTGATCTCCGGATGCCAGCCGCCCCACCAGTCGGCGTGGACGGTTGTGCCCGGCGCTTTATCCAGCACGCGGCTCACGGGGTTCACGTCCGAAGCCAAATACCAGCCTTCGGTTGTCTCGCCATACTCCAGCGGATAGATAATGAGATATTCGATGTTGGGGAAGGTCGCCCGCTCCTCGCATTCGCTGTAGAACCAGCCGCCGATGCGCGCCAGCCCCCAGTTGTCGAGATTGGAAGGGTCTTCGCGGTTCCAGCAGTTGGGGAACTTCACGTGCATTTCCAGCGTGACGCGCCAGTCCGGGTTAAACTTGGAGCCGTCGCAGACGGGAATGGTCTCGCTGTAGTTCTCGCGCGCGCCGCGGAACATGTCGGCGCAGTGGAAGGAGAATTCGCTGGTTTGCTCGCTGCTGCCCGCTGGGGGAGCCGTGCCGCCCTCGTTCCACGATGCCTTGTGCACTTCATTGCGCGAAATCATGGCCGCGCCCGGCGGGTACACTTCGGCTCGTTCCTTGGCCAGGCCGTAGCCTTTGTAGTAGACGATGATGCGCTCGGGAATGCGCGCGTTGCCCTCGGCATCGATCATGGCCGGCGCCCAGTAGCCGGTGCGGTTCAGCTCCTGACCGTTGCAGGTGCTGCTGCCGCTGTCGCGCAGGCTCTCGTAGGTCGAATAGGCGTTGGCGTCGGTGTTGCCCCAAAACATGTGCAGGTGCGAGGCGCCGGGCTGGTTGGGGTAGACGAGCGGATCATCGTAGGCGAAGTGCGAGAACTCACACGCCACGCGGAACTGCCCGCCCTCGTCCACGGGGAAGCTCTGTTCGGGATGGCCGACGCCGTCGGGAATTTCCAGATAGTCCGAGCGCGGCCCCAGGTGGTTCTCGATGACCAGCTCAGCCTGCGGCACGTCCCGGTAGGGCGAGCCGTCGTGGTTGGTGTTGCGCACCGAGACGTTCTGAATCAGCTGGAGATTCTGCTCGTAGCTGCCGGTTGACGGCCCCTGGGTTGGTGCGGGCGTGGGGGCAGCGGTCGGGGCACTGGTTGGTGCAGCAGTCGGGGCACTGGTTGGTGCAGCAGTCGGGGCACTGGTTGGTGCAGCAGTCGGCTCAACCGTGGGCGCGTCGGTTGGCTCAGCGGTTGGTTCCGCCGTGGGCTCAGTCGATCCAGCGCCGGGCGCGCCATCGATGACGAGATAGCCGACGCCCTCGGTCGTGTGGAAGCGCTCTTTGTCCCGCGATTGCTCCTCCTGGACGAAGATGGTCGCGCCGTCCTGGAAAAGGTTGCGGTAGCGCAGCGTGGCCGGGTCCGCGCCGTTAAACGTTTCGATGCTGCCAAAAAGGAGCGACTGCTCGTACTGGTTGTCGAACAGAATCCAATAGTTTGCGTCCGTTACTCCCTCAACGCGCCGCGCTTCGACATCGCCGACCGCGCCAAACTGCACGGCCAGCACACCGACCGTCTCGCTGGCGCTGTTGAGCGAGACGGCTTCCTCGCTCTGCAGACGCAGCTCGACGCCGCCGCTGTTGGCGCTGCGCTGGCGCACGGTCAACGCGTTGGAGCCGTTGACGTGCTGAATCTGCGGCAGCACAACGGGCGTGGCTTCAAAGCTATTGCTGAAATCGAGCCGGCTCCACGTCTCGCTCAGCTCGGTCGCTGTGGCCTCAATCGTTAACCCGCCGAGGCTGTGCGTGCCGGCCTCCACCACGAAGTAGTCAAAGGTCTCGATCACGTGGAAGCCGTCGAGGTAGTCCCATTCGTCGAGCTGGACCTCGAATGAAGTGCTCGTCACGTTTCGCACGCGCAGCGTGGTGGGCTGGCCGCCGTTGAGGGAGGGGATGCCCAAAAAGACGAGCGGGTCGCTGTAGCTTTGTGCCAGCTCAATCGTCTGCCACGTGCGGGCGTCGGGCTGGCCGAGTTCGAGCCAGCCCGCTTCGCCAAAGTCAAAGAGCCGGGGCGCAGTGGGCTGGGCCAGCATTTCCACGTCGCCCAGTTCGGGATCGGCGGGGATCAGCGTGGGCAGCGCCACCCGCTGCCACAGCGGGTTCTCGACGCGCTCGACGCTGCCGGATTGCCCCGTCGATTGCCGATGGAGCGGCCAGCCAGCAAAGGCAACCTGCAGCGCGCCATCCTCGCGCTCGAAGAGCGAAAGATCGGCCATCAGCTCGGCGTCCGCCGTTAGGTCGGCGGCGGCCTCCACGGTGAAGGGCGGCCACGCGGTCGCGCAGCCGCCCGTGCAGGCGCTGCTCCGTGCGCCTTCGCTGTCGCTGGCGAAGCGGTAGAGCGGCGCGCCCGCAAAGTCCACCCCGGCTCCGATAACGAGCATTTGCTGCTCGCCTTCCGGCACGAGGGCAACGGTAGCTTCGGGCGGGTTGACCGGTGGCGCTTGGGTCGAGCCGTCGCTGGTGACAAGCGGCAGGAAGACGTCGCCGCCTTCCTGGGCGCTGGCCGCTAGCGGTATCAGCAGCAGCGCAAGCAAAATCACGAGACGCCAAAGCGTCTTGACTGGAAGCCAGGTAAAATTCATCGTGCTCCTTTGAAATGTTTTTTGCGTTCCACAGTAATTTACCTTGCAGGAGTGTGGTGATGCAACGCACAGGTAAGCTGGATGGCAACCGATGACGCACCGGTGCAGCAGTTCGCCATCGGTTGCTGGCTGAATTGGCAATGCTTCGCCCGCCTCTACCGACCAATGCCCGTCTGCACAATCCCGTCTGCACAATTTCGATGTAGTTGATTTTGTTGTTCTGTGCGCCGTCGAGGTTGGTAACGATAATCGGTCCCAGGGTATCGAATGGCTGGATGGAGTCCCTTCCCTCGAAGAAGCGCTGTTGCTCGGTGGGCACGCCATCGATCAGCGTGGCATACTCCACGCCAATTTTGTAGACGCTGTCGGTATAGGCCTCATCTTACGCAAATGGCGAGAACAAGGGCGAGAACAAGGGCGAGAACAAGGGTGACGATCTGGATCAAACGCCCGGTTTGTAGACGTTGCATTGAGTGCTGCCTTTCTGGACTTTTACCAAGCTGCTCGATTACGGTTTTGCGTAAAAAGTTGCTCGTGGGAAACGTAACCGCGCGCGTGGCTACCGGTTCTGTGGGCTGTCGGGAGTGTGCAACGCGAGCCGGGGGGCAGCTCGCGCTTAGTATGACGCAAAGCAACATGATGCGCAGGACGCCCAGCTTCCGAATCAAAACTATCACGCTACGCCGCGGCGGTGATTTGGCTGGCCTGCTCCGCGCCCGGATCGGGCAAAGTTTTGGCGCTCGACCTACGCGCTGGCGTGCGGCAGGCGAGCCGGCAACGACAAAGCCCGCTCCGTTAATTAACGGAGCGGGCTTTGTCGTTTCTGGCAAGTAGAATCTACGGGTAGAGCTGGGCCTGTGGCACAACGTGGCGCGGGTAGCCGCCATACTGCCACCAGAGCTGCGCCTTGCCGCCGTAGACATACTCGATCATCTCGATCTCGATGGGGCAGCGCTGGCCCGCGCTCAGCTCGATGTCGCCGCTGAGCGGATCCCGGGTGTAAGTCTCCTGGTCAACGAGCACCTCGCCGCAGACGGTGAGCTTGCCCGCATCATCGAGAAACATGGTAAAGGTGTAGCGACCGGCCTCGGTGGCCTGCACTTCGCCCGTCCAGCGCACGCTGAAGCGGTCGTCGGGAATGCCCGCCATCGGTGATTTGCCCTCGTCCCACCAGAAGTTGATCGTCGGGTCGGTGCGCATTTGCGGCGTGCCCTCAAAGTCGACGTTGTCGTAGTATGCGCCCGTCAATCCCGTGCCGCTGCCCGTGGCGGGCGGCGGCGGGCCGTTCTGCTCAATTTCGAGCGCTTCGTAACCGCCGTTGGCCACGATGCGCACGTGCAGCGTCGCGTTGGCCGTGTCGTAGTAGAAGCTCTGCCCGTCCTTCCCGTTCAGCGCGGCCAGGCTGTGCACGGGCGTCAGCTCGCGACCGTAGCGCAGCACCTTGGGGTATTGCGTGTAGTTCGGAATCTGCACCTGGGTGCTCAGGCCGTCGCCGTCGCGCAGCACCAGCTGGAAGCGCTGTGGGACGGCCGAATCAAAGGTGAGGGTGTGCAGCGTGTCCGGCAGCAGCGAGGTGCGGAAGGTGCGGCCCGGCGCGGCGCCCGCGCCAAACACAGTGTGCGTCGCCCCGTTGCGCGCGAAGCTGACGGAGGCCAGCTCGTTGCCGTCCGTCTGCACCTGTAGACCCACGTACTGCTCATCGCAGATCCACATGTTCCAGTCGTCGCGCTTGGTGCAGGAATCCGTCAGCAGCAGCGCGTTGTCGACGGTGATGTAGCGGTCTGCCGTGCCGCCGATGGAGCCATCGCGATCCTGGAAGACGGCGCTGCGGTAGCCATCCTCGCTGCCCTTGGTGGGGTCCGCGGGGGCGGGGCGCGTTTGCGCGTAGAGACGCTGCGTGCCGTCGGCAAAGGTCAGGCCGCTGGCCCAGCTTTGGGGGTTCATCTCAAAGCCGGTGAAGTCAAAGATGCCGAGCGCCGAGGCCTGTCGCTGGCCGGTGGGTTTGTATTCGGCGAAGTAGCTCTCCTCCGCGCCGACGTTGCCGTCGTAGTATTCAAAGCCGCGGATCTGGAAGTCCGGCTCGTAGAAGCGCGGCAGGCTGCGCCCCCCCTCGCCCTTCTCTTCATCGGACATCCACGACTCCGTGTTGCCCACGTTGGCCGTCTCGCCGATGAAGACGCCGTTGCGCACCACGCTCTCGTAGGAGGCAAAGGTCGCGCCGATGGCGTTGTCCGCAAGGATCGGGCTTTCCAGCACGTGGTAGCCGCCGCGCAGCCAGACGCCGCGATTGCGGTTCTTGTAGGCCACAAAGTCCTCGAAGACGGTCGTCACGGGGGCGGAATCTTTGTCCAGCGGATTTTCGAGCGCCACGTGGACGGTTGTTTCGGTGTTGCCCGCCGCGTCGCCCGTGGGGCCGCGATCTACGTGCAGCGCGTCGTTGCCGTTGGAGTGGGCCACGTTGCCCACAAACGGCGCAAACTGCTCGCGTCGATTCCAGACGTTGGCGTCGTTCTCACTCGTCTTGGAGGGGCCGGTTGGGTGCTCCGGCAGCGCAATCCAGAAGCCGCGCCCCTGCGAGCCCGCCGCCACGTTGTCGATAAAGGTGTTGTTGGGATGCGTGATCCAGTAGACCGACGGGTCGCGGTCGGAGTCCAGCAGCTTGTCCCCATCCTCCGGGCGGCGAATGCCCAGCCCCAGGTTGTTCTCAAAGACATTGTCGATTTCCGCGCCATCTTCGAGGAAGAAGCAGTGGCCCGGTGCGTTAAAGGCCACCACATTTTTCACGGTGACGCCGTTGCTGCCGTGAATGGTGATGCAGCGGTTGAAAGTGTCGCGGATCGTGCTGGCTTCGATGGTGCTGCCGCGCACGCCGTCCCCGGCGAGGTGGAAGTGGATGGGATAGCGGCCCACGCCCCCGCGCTGGCCCATGCGGTTGAGCTCGACGCCGTGCAGGTGCAGGTGGCTCTCGCCCATCACCATCATGTGGCCGCCCAGCCCGTTGTCGCTTTCCGCCGATTCCGGCCCCTGGATGGTGATGTTGCGCGAGAGCAGGCCGACCTCGGTGCGCTGGTCAATTTCGTGGCCGCCGTAATTTTGCAGCGCGCCCCAGTGCATGTATTCCAGCGGCGCGTCCAGCGTAATGGAGCTGCCGTTGACCGCCGTGATCGTGGCCGTTTCGTCCTGCCGGTAGTCAAAATCGGAGGAGGCAATCACAATTTCGTCGCCGACCTGCCAGCCGGGGTTGCGCTCCAGCACCAGCTCCGTCGCGCCGACGTTGGCCGTCTGGTTGAGCTTGAGCCAGCTCGTGGGCGTCTGCGCGTGGAGGCGCAGCGTGCCGTTCATCACGCCAAAGACGCGCGCGCCCATATTCATCACGTTGTCGCCCGTCGTGCCGTTGAGCGTAATCGTGGCGTTGGCCGTGTAAGGCTCGTCCGGCGTTCCCATCTCCATCAGGCCGCGCACCATGATCCAGCCGGCGGTCAGCGCCAAGTCACGATTTTCGACGATCAGCTCGCCCTCGACCGCGAGACTGCGCAGCGCGGGCGGATCCACGTCCAGCAGCACGCGCTTGCCCGCGGGAATCGTCACCGCGGCGTTCTCGCCCGGCAGGCTGCCGCCCCACGTTGCCGCATCGGACCAGCGCTCGGTGGTGAGATCGGGGTCGGGCGTGGGTGCGGGCGTGCCCGGCGCGGGTGGCGGGGTAGCGCCCGGCGTCGTGCCCGGAGACGGCGTGGCCGTTGGCCCAGCCGTTGGCTCAGCCGTCGGTTCCGCTGTGGGGCCGGGCGTCGGCTGCGGCGCGGCGCGCACGCCGATGGTGGCGCTGGTGGCGCTGGTGGCTCCGCCGCTGTCCGTCACGGAGAGGGTAACGACGTAGGCGCCGGGCTCGGTGTAGGTGTGGGTGGGCGCGGGCTCCGTGCTGGATGCGCCGTCGCCAAAGGTCCAGGCGTAGGTGGCAATCGAGCCGTCGGGGTCGACGCTCTGTACGCCATCAAAGGTGACTTCCAGCGGGGCAAAGCCATCGAGCGGGGCGGCGCTGATCGTGGCCTTGGGCGGCTGGTTGGCGCCAAAATCCGCGTTCAGCACGAAATAGCCCACCACTTCGGTGGTGTGCCACGTTTCGCTGTCGCGCGAAGTCTCCTCGTGCACGCGAATCTGCGCGCCGCTTTCGCCCAGCGCCTGGTAGCGCAGGTTGGCCGTATCGGGGCCGTCAAAGGTTTGCATATCCGCAAAGAAGAGCGGCTGAGCGTAGCGCTGGGCAAAGTCGAGCGCAAACCAGCCATCGTTGACTTTGTCCGGCGTGCGCGCGACCTCGAAGGGCGCGCCGCCAAGCTCGCCGCTGCCCGTGCTGATCGCCACGTAGCCGACCGTTTCCGCGCCGTGCGTGCCGTCGCTGGCCTCTTCTTCCTGCACGCGCAGCTCAAAGCCAGCCGCGCTCACGCCGCGCTGCCGCGTCACCGCTGCCTGGCTGCCGTTCATCGTCTGCATCTGGCTCAGCACAACGGGCGCGTCGCCAAAGCCACTGGCCAAATCGACGCGCCGCCAGTCGTGCGTCGCGTCGATTTGGCCCGCCTCCAGACGCAAATCGCCCAGCTGCTGCGCGCCCGCCTCGACGACAAGATAGCTGACCGTCTCCACCGGGTGGTGGCCGTTCTGGTAGTCCCACTCGTCGATCTGAAACTCAAAGCCGCTGCCGGAAACGTTGCGCAGCCGCACCATGGCGGGCATCCGGCTGTTCTGCGAAAGCGGCTGCATCAGCACCACCGGGTCGGCGTAGCTCTTCTCCAAGTTTATCGTGTGCCACTCGTCCGCCGAAGCCTGGCTCACCTCGATCTGGCCAGCCTCGCCCGCAAAGCCGAGCGCCGCCACGGAGGGGCGCGCCGTCAGGATTGCGGCACCGCTGGCAAATTCCTCCACGGCAGGCGCTTCGACAGCCGCCAGCCACCAAACGTCGCCGACGCGGTGGCCGTTGGCATCGCCGGGGGCTTCGTCGCCCGCATAGAAGTAGAGCGGCCAGCCGCCGTAGGTCACCTGCAGGCTGCCGTCCGCGCGTTCGACCACGTCGAGCGGGAGGGGCAAATCGGCTGGCGCGGCGAGCGCGGCGCGGTTGGCCACGGTGAGCGGCGGCCACGCGTTGGCGCAGTCGCCGCTGCAGGCGCTGGCGGCCACGCTCTCTTCGTCCTCGGCAAAGCGATAGAGCGCCATCCCCACGCGCCCGGTCAAATCGCCCGCCGTGAGAAAGCCCGCGGTCGCGCCGCTGGCGTCTGTGCGCAGGGCGACGGTGGTGTTGGTGGTGGGCGCGGGGCCGGGTGCGTCGGTGGGGCCGGGGGGCGGCGTGGCGTAATCCGAATCCTCGGAGTCGTCGCGGCTGCCGGCGTTGACCAGCGGCAGGAAGACGTTGCCCGCCGCGCTGCCCGCACTGGGCACGTCGTCCGGCGTCCCGTCCGGATCACCATCCTGCTGCGCGACGGTGATCGTGCCGCGCATTTCGGGATCGACGGCACAGATGTAGTCGTAAATGCCCGCTTCCTCGAAGCTGAAGCTATAGGCCTCATCGCGCGCCAGCGTGGACGAGCGGAAGCTGCCGTCGGTGGCCACTAAGTCGTGCTCATCCGCATCGCCGTTGATCCACGTCAGCGTTTCGCCCACGTTCAGGGTGGCGTCCAGGGTGGCGTCCAGGGCGGCGTCCAGTGTGGTGTCTGGGGAGATGCCGGCGCGGTCGGGCGTTTCAAGGCGGACGATCTGCGCGTCGGCTTGAACGCTGCGCTGGGCATCGCCCTGTGCCAGCAGGCGGCTGCCGGAGGTGAGCAGTGCTGCAGCCAGGAGCAACAGCGCGAGACCCACGCCGCGACGCCGCAATACGTGAAGTAAGTTTGTATTCATGGTGTACCTGTTGGGAAATCCAGCAGGACAGAGCGGGGAGCAGCGGTGGCGAGCGGTGGAGCCGTCCTGATCAATGGCATATAAAAAATCGAGCCGAACGTTTTTCGGCTGAGACGCAGCTTAACAGAGGCAGCGGCGGCTTGCTTGGCGCACGGCCTACTCGCGCGACACGGTTGCCTTGCCAAAGGGCAACGCTTCGTTGGCAGGCAGGTCGCGCGTTGAGGAGTCGGCGTCGAGAGAGACGTCGAGCGCAGCACCGGGGGCAGCATCAGGGGCAGCACCGGGCGCAGCATCGGGCGCTGTCGCGTCGTCCACGCTTGGCCCGGCTGCTGGCTGAACGATCGGCGCATCCTCCACCGGTTGGCCGTGAAGCGCGTTGTTGATACCAAAAATCAGCACCCACACGATCACTAGACAGAGCAGCATGTTGAGGCTGATGAAGAAGCCCTGCATGTTGCGTGCACGCTTGGCCTGCGGGTACGCGGGCAGCGGCATGGACGAAGCGGTGTAATCACTGCTGTAATCAGTGCTGTAGTCACTGCTGTAATCAGTTATGTACTGAGTGGTGTAGTTCGGCACCGGCCGCGAATCGTCGACGGATTCATACGCCGGCTGCATCATTAGCTCCGAAGCGAACCCGTGGGGCAGTTCGACAGCTGGCCCAGAAGCTGGCCCAGAAGCCAGTTCAGACGGGCGGCCGGATTGGTGGGGGAATAGCTGAAGTCGGTTCATGATGGGTTGTGAAAGTGAATGAAATGGAAAGGAGACGACGCAGAGTTGTTTCCACTAGAGCTGGCGTTTAGTACCCGCGCAAACGAGTGCGCAGCTTGCTTTAAAAGAATTCTTCCAATCTTACTGCGACAGCAGCGCTGCGGCAGGCAACAAACACAATATAGCCCATTCGAAAAAAATTTGCTTTACGCTTGCTCTGCCAAATTACGTCTCGCTCCCTCCACATTTTCGACTGCTCGGGCGCGTCAAGTGCTGCGGAAACGCTACGGTAAATTCAACCAAAGCCAAACAGAAAGCCTACGCTCCACTTTAACAAAGCGTAGGCTTTCTGTTTGGCCGCTGGGGGCGGTTGGAAAAATTAACGAACGGGCGGCGTCGCCAAGCTGGCCTGGGCGCGTGGTGCGACATCAACGTCCAGTTCCCAGACGGTATTGAGCGCCAACGCGCTGGCGAGCGCATCAACGGCGTGCAGGGCATTCTGGACTTCCTCGGCCTGCGCCCCGCGCAGCTGGCTGCTGCGAACAATGTAGCGTCGTACGGTGAGGTATTGCTCCTGATCTTGCATGAGAGTGGTCCTTTCATCAAAGTAAAAAAGTACGTGGGAAAATAAAAAAGGATACGTCCGCGTGTGGGCTGAACGTATCCTTTGGCACATGAGCATAGCTCCTCGAATGGGTAAGCTGGCAGTGGCTAAAATTTATTGACCCAGCACCTTCGCCGTATACGGATCAATAGTTGTTTCCCGCATCGAAGCGTGGGCCAGGGCCGCCGCTGCCGGGTGTAAAAGTCGGCGTGGGCGTGGCTGTGGGGCCAGCAGTGGACGTTGGGCCGGACGTAGGGCCGGACGGGCCGGACGTAGGCATGGACGTGACGACTGCGGGATTGGTCGCACCGGGCAAAGGGGTGGCCGCTGTTGGAGCCGTGTCCAATGGCTCATTGGTGGCGATGGGTATCGCGTCGCTGCTGGGCGCCCCCTCTTGCGAAACGAGCGGCAGAAAGACGGGGTTGTCGTTCGCTGCCTGGCCAAAGATGCGGCTGTTGAGACCAAAGAGCAGCAGCCAAACAATCACCAGGCCGATCACCAGCGGCAGGCTGGAGAGCAGCGCGCGGCGATGTGATGGCTGCTTGGAACGCTGGGAAGAGCGGTGGGAGGAGCGGTGGGGCTTTACCGACGGCTCGCCGTGTAGATAGACTTCGCGCGGACGTTGCGCGCGGGGTTGGGAAGGTTGTGTAGATTGCAACAGAATTTTTCCTGAACGGTAGATTATTGTAAAACGGCAAGACAACTACGGCTCCGCCTGAACGAGCGGCAGGAATGTGCGAGGGGCGTCGGGGCCGAAGGTAGGCAGCGGAGCGGGAATGGTCTCGCCCGGCGTTTGCGTCGACGTGCCGACGGGCGGCGCGGTTGCCGCAGGCGTACCGGTAGTCGTGGCGGCGGGCGTACCGGTCGAGACGGGCATTGTCGTGGCGGGCGTTGTCGGGATGGGCGTTGATGGCGATGTTGGCATCGATGTTGGCATCGATGTTGATCCCGGCGTTGGTTCGGGTGGAACCGCCGTCTCTGCCGGCGGCGCGGCCCCGGCGCGATAGCCCACGTGCAGCGGGAAGCGCCCGCCGCTGCTGACGCGGCGCGTCTCGCCGTTGCGCGTCTCTTCGATGATCGTCGCGTACTTGTGCGACTCAACGTAGGTGTTAATCGAGAAGATCAGCGAGTGGCTGCTGTCGACGTTGCGAAAGGCCACGTCATCCCCGCCCGGTGGCGTGTCGCGCACGGGGTAAATCAGCGTGCCGAGCAGCTCCGTGCGCCCGCCGTCCAGCGTCTCGATCACCGGCCCCTTGCCCTCGGTTTTGATGCCCAAAATCCACAGGTCGCCGCCGCGGTTGAAGACCTTGGTCGCCGGATTGCCCAACGTCTCGGTGTTGAGCTGCCGCGCCCACACCCGCTGCCCCGGCGCAACGTTAAGCTGATTCGTGCCGACATCCTCCAGAAATAAATCCCCCGAATTCGCCCGCCCTTCGTAGCGACTGCTCAACCCCAGATGACGCAGCACCAGCGGTCGGTCGGCCCCGTGCTCGACCTTGACCCCGTAGCCAAAATCTTCAATGATAAGCGGTACATCGCTCGCCTCGGCAATCACAAATTTGATGCGCCCGCCGTTTTCGCCCCGTCCGTCGCCGTTGATCACCGAACTAAAGCCGACGATGCGCCGCACGCTCGGCGGCACGGTCACGCTGCGTTCGTTGTAGGAGAAGTAAGTGGTGTGGGGAAAGTAAATCGTCTCTGCGCCGGAATCGAGCAGGGCCTGCAAGCCTTTGGTGTCGCCGTAATAATCCGGCTCAAAGGCGGCCCAGGTGCTAAAATCTTCGCTGTGGAAGGTGGGCGTTTCGGCAATGGGCAGGTGCAGGCTGCGCAGCGGGCTCTCGAACAGGCTCTCCACCGGCTCGGAGACAAATTCGTCGATGGTCAAGCCGTCGACGGCGGCGTCGCCCTGCCGAATGGCCGTCTCGTAGCCGCTGGCAAAGACGTTGCGCGCATAGAGGTTGCCCTCTGCAAACTCAACGGCGCTGCGGCTGCCGTCGCCGCCGCCGAGCACGGCATCCAGCAAAATCACCAGGCTCGGCCCGCCGCGGCTGCTGATGGCGGGCACGGCGTTCTCGCTCGTCAACCCGCGAATGGCGAGCGTGTTGGCCTCGTTATCAATTCCCGAAAGGCGCTGGTTGCGCAGGGTGATGCGCTCGAAGGTGGGGCCGTATTCGCGGTGGCGCACCTGGATGCCGTGGTCAAAGCCCTCGACCGTCAGGTCCTGGACCAAGCTGGGGCCGGGCCAGGCGCGCGTCATGTCCAGCCCGGCCACCCCTTGGCCGTCGCTGGCGGTGATGCGCACGTTGCGCACCGCGCCCCGATTGTTGGCGATCCAGTCCAGCCCCGTCGCGCCGGGGTTGTTGCGGCCCGTGTCGATGGCCAAATCAAAAATGTTCTGGCGAAAGGACCTGTTGCCCGCGGGCATGGTGATCACCGGCTTGCGATTTTCCGGATCACCAAAGCCTGGCGCAGCGTCGACGAGCCGAATCGTCGTCGCGCTGGGGCCGCTGCCCTGGAGCGTCACGCAGCAGCCGACCCAGCGCAGCGTGTCGCGGACAATATATTCGCCGGGCGGGAAGTAGAGCGCCTTGGGGCGACCAAAGTAGTCATCGTGGATGGAGTTGCCGCTTTCGTCGATGCGTTTATCGTTGAGCGCGGCCTGGAGCGCCGCCGTGTCGTCGATGCCGTCATCCGGCAGCGCGCCGTAGTCGACAACGCTGGGCATGAAGCCAGCGGGGAAGGCAATGGTTTGGGGGGCCGCTTGGGCAAGGGACGTGTGCTCGCTGCTCGACCAACCAAACAGGCAGGTCGCAAGCAGCGCGAAGAGTAAAGAGCGCTTCATTTGTATAAAAATCGGGGTAACGATGCCAAGCTCGATAGGGCTACACGCGAGCGGCAGAGAGGGTGGTGGAGGAGCGACGTGCAGAAGGATCACATTTAGTATAGCGAGGGGAGGGGCCACTTCGCTTTACGCTTGCGCGGTTGCTCGGCAACAGACAGGCTACAACTAATCAACGTATGTGATCCGTTGGTGTCGCCTCGGAGATTTAAGTGGGTGACTAAAGTTTTCGGCCTTTACTCTATTAATTTTTACTAGAGCAAGAGGAGCCAAGCGGAGTGGGTGGCGACGCAGCCCTCATCCCCAACCCTTCTCCCATCCTGGGAGAAGGGAGCTCTATTCCCCTCTTCCAGGATGGGAGAGGGGCTAGTACACAGTAATCGATATTATGAGTAGATAAGGGTAAGCGATAGAATAGGTCCCAACGCGAAGCAATGAGCAGAAGAAGGAGTTTCCCATGGGACGCAAAAAGCACATAAACAATGTCAAGTTGCCGGGCGAAGAACGTAGCTACCTCAATCGGCTGACGCTGGGCGGCGTGATGAGTGTACGCAAACTGAATCGGATAAAGATACTGCTGTTGGCCGATGAAAATCATCATCAAGGGCAGAAGACAGACCAAGAGATAGCCGATAAGCTCGATACGAGCCTGTCGACGATAGACCGGATCCGGCGTCGCTATGTGCAAGACGGGCTCGAAGCGGCGATTAGCGAAAAGCCAAGAAGCGGTCGCGCCCGCACCATCAGCGGCGAGCAACGGGCCAAAATCACCGCATTGGCCTGCTCAGAACCGCCAGCAGGGCGTAGCCAATGGAGCTTGCGCTTGCTAGCGGACAAAGCGGTGGAACTCGAGTTGGTTGAGCACATCTCCCACAACGCCGTGGGCGAAATTCTGAAAAAAACACGGTCAAGCCTCACCTAGTCCGCCAATGGTGCCTGGGCAAGCTGACGCCCACCTTTCTGGCGCAAATGGAGTATCTCCTGGCCATCTATGCCCGTCCCTTTGACCCGCTGCGCCCGCTCTGGTGTTTCGATGAGCGTCCCTGTCAACTGATTGGCGATACGCTCGTCCCCTTGCCTGTTGAACCCGGCAAGCCGAAACGACAAAACTACGAGTACGAGCGCCATGGCGTCTGCTCCGTTCTCCTGGCCGTGCAGCCTCTCACCGGACGTTGCTTTGTGCAGGTACGAGACCGACGCACGGGACAGGACTACGCCGAGTTCATGGACGCCTTCGTCGAGCAACACTGTCCGCCGGGTGGCCAGATTCAACTGGTGCAGGACAACCTGAGCACGCATACCTACACTTCATTTTACAACGCCTTTGAACCGGAGAAGGCCTTCGCCTTGATGCAGAAAATTCAGATGCACTACACACCCAAAAAGGCCAGTTGGCTCAACATGGCTGAAATTCAACTCTCGCTTCTATCCAGGCAATGCCTAAAGCGGCGCATCGCCTGTCAAGTCGAATTGAGCCGTGAAGTCCTGGCTTGGGTTGAAACACGCAATCGAGCCCCTCTCCCCATTCGCTGGCAGTTCACGCCCCAATTGGCTCGCCAGACCTTCAACCGCTTCTACCCTAACCCCTCAAAACCTCAATGACAATGTACTAGGGCTGCACATCCCTTTTGCATGAGCCCTCAGAGTAATGTCTACCATTCACGAACCGCTAGTCTACGACTGCCGCAGCTCCTTCGCCTCCACCAGCGCCGCTTCAATCATCGGCTCGACTTCGCCCTCTTGCGCGCGATCACGCCGCAGCCAAATCAGAAATTCGACGTTGCCCGCCGGCCCCACTACCGGCGACGCCATCAGCCCGCAGACGCCAAGCGTCAGCGATTCCGCCAACGCGACCGTCCCCTCCAACACGGCGCGATGTATCTTCGCATCGCGCACCACACCCCCCTTGCCGACCTGCTCGCGGCCCGCCTCGAACTGCGGCTTGATCAGCGCCACAATTTGTGCGCTCGGGTGGAGCAGGCGCAGCGTGGCGGGCAGCACGAGCGAGAGGCTGATAAAGCTGGCGTCGATCACCGCGAGGTCGACCGTTGCGCCATCGGGCAGCGCGTCGAGGTAGCGGACGTTCGTCCGCTCCAGCACCGTGACGCGCGCGTCCTGCCGCAGCGACCACGCCAGCTGGCCGTAGCCCACGTCGACGGCGTAGACGTGGGCCGCGCCGTGCTGGAGCAGGCAGTCGGTAAAGCCGCCGGTCGACGCGCCGACGTCGACGGCGGTAAGGCCCATCACGTCGAGCGCGAACTCTTCCAGCGCCGCGGCGAGCTTGCCCCCGCCGCGGCTCACGTATGGCGGCAGCGACTTGACGCGCACCGTCGCGTCGACGGGCACGGGTCGCCCCGGCTTGTCGACGATGCGCTCGTCCACCAGCACTTCGCCCGCCATAATTTGCCGCCGCGCCAGCTCGCGCGATTCGATCAGCCCGCGCTCGACGAGCAGCAGGTCCAGCCGCTGTTTGGTTTTGCTCATGGATCAAGTAGCGCCGAGCGCTGCTCGGCGAGGCGAAGCAGCGCTTCGCTGTACGTTGGGGTTGCGTTGGGGTTGCCCATGGAAGGAGGATAGGGCGGGACGGGATGGGTGTCAAGTCGCGCCGAGCGCTGCTCGGCGAGGCGAAGCAGTGCTTCGCTGTACATTTGTATCCAACCCCATAGTCCCCCCGCCCGACAGCCGCTATGCTACGGATTAATCCACCCGATAGCCCCTACGCAACAAGCAACACGCACTACCCCAAGGAGACCCCATGACCCAGCAAGCAACCGTCGCCCAGACCGGCGACTTACAAAATGGCGAGATGAAGCAGGTGCAGGTCGGCGAGACCGACGTGCTGCTCGCCAAAATCGACGGCGATTTCTACGCCACGCACCTCTACTGCACCCACCTCGGCGCCAATCTATCCGACGGCGTGCTCGTTGGCCAGCAGGTAATGTGCCCCTTCCACCACGCCTGCTTCGATTTGACGAGCGGTCGCTACACCGAGCCACCCGCCATCGACGACCTGCCCAGCTTCGAGGTGCGCGTCGAGGGCGACGACGTGATCGTCAGCGTGCCGGACGATGCGCCGGAGGAGGTGACGCCCGCCATGGCCGATGTGGGCAGCAGCGACGGTCGCCGCTTTGTAATTTTGGGCGCGGGCGCGGCGGGCGGCATTGCCGCGGAGACGCTGCGCGAACTGGGCTTTGGCGGCCAAATTACGATTGTCAATCGGGAAGACAAGCTCTTCTATGACCGCACGCAGTTAAGTAAGGGGTATCTCGCTTCGGACAGCGAGACGCCCACCCTGCGCGACGCCAGCTTCTATCAGCAGCGCGACATTGATTTTCGCACCGGCAGCGCCGTCCAGCATGTCTCGCTCGGCGACAGCCAGGTCACGCTGGAGAATGGCAATTCGATTGATTACGACGCGCTGTTGATCGCCACCGGCAGCACGCCCAAAACGCCGCCGATTGACGGCCTTCAAGATGACGAGGTGGCGGATAAGGTCTACAGCCTGCGCACCCCGCGGGACGCCGACCAAATCATCGCTGCGGCCAAGGCGGGTGACAAGGCGGTGCTGATCGGCGCGAGCTTTATTGCCATGGAGTGCGCGAGCGCGCTGCACGATCGCGATGTCGAGGTGACGATTGTCGCGCCAGAGGAAGTCCCCTTTGGCTCGCTGTTTGGCGAAGCGGTGGGCAAGATGCTGCAGCAGAAGCACGAAGCGGAAGGGACGACCTTTCAGCTTGGCGTGCAGGCCAACAAGATCGAACAGAGTGCCAATTCATCTTCCGGAGGCTTGAGCGTGACGCTGGATGACGATACAACGCTGGACGCCGATTTTGTGGTGCTGGGCGTCGGCGTGCGGCCGCTGACAGATTTTCTCGACCTCGATAAAAACGACGACGGCAGCATTAGCGTGGACGCCAACCTGCGTTTGCAGCAGACCGCGGGCGCGCCCGTCTTCGCCGCGGGCGACATTGCGGAATTTCCGGACAAGTATTCGGGCGGTCGCGTGCGCATCGAGCACTGGCGGCTGGCGCAGCAGCACGGTCGCGTGGCGGCGCAGAACATGATCGCCGCGACGAGCAACGACAATGGGAGTCAAACGGGTGGCGCGTCGGTGTCGATGCAGACGTTTGACAAAGTGCCGTTTTTTTGGAGCAAGCAGCCGGGCTTTAATCTGCGCTACGTCGGCCACGTCGAGGACTTTGACGACGTGATCATCGACGGCGATGTGGACAAGCCGGAGTTTATCGCGTTCTACGTAAAAGACGGCGCGATCCGCGCGGCGGTCGGCGCCAAGCGGGATACGGAGATGGTCGCCGTCAACGAGGCGATGCGGCTGGGGCGCGTGCCGTCGGTGGAGAAAGTGCGGCGCGGTGGCGTGGATTGGGTTGGGTTGGTGAAGTGACGTGGGTTGGCTCGTGAGTGCGGTGCACGGCGCGGATGCGGGTTCGCTTTCAGTCTACTCTTGTGCCGTGCAGCGCATTCGACTGTCTTGCTAGCGCTCCAGCGCCGCGCGATCCCAATCCGCCAGCGCCGCCGCCGCTTCGTAAGTCGACTGGAGAAAGTCCAGCAGCATTTGGTCGGGATCAGCCGCGCTGCGGACGGCTTCGTAGGGCAGGACGAACTCGCCGAGCTCGTTGTGGAAGAAGGCGGCATCGGGCTGAACCGAATAGTCGGCAAAGCCGTCCGGCGTGGGGTAGGCATAGGTGTAGAAGATCGGGTCGGCCCCGCCGCCGCCGGGGAAGAAGCCCGCGCTGCTGACTTCGTGTGAGTAGGCCTCGTGAGTGATAAAGTCCGGCATGATGGGCACGCCGGGGTGCGTCGGCGCGTCGCGCCCGGAGAAGCGCGTGACGGCCAGATCAAAGCTGCCCCAGAAAAAGTGCACGGGGCTGACCTTGCCCAAGAACCACGAGCGGAATTCGGTCATCACGCGGTCACTCTGCAGCAGCGCCTGCCAGAGCCGCTGCGCATACTCCGGGTCGTAATCGCCGTGGTCGTTCTCCGCAAAGGGCACGGGCTCCTGCACTTCGACGGGCACGGGCCAAATCGTCACCTCCAGCTGGAGCGCGTCGAGCACGTCGACGACTTTGGCGTAGAAGTCGGCGACGCTCATGGTCTCCAGCGCAAAGCCCACCCGCTCATCCTCGCTCGTCTGAAAGCGCAGCTCGTGGCTTAAGAAATCAAAATCAATCTGCACCATGCGCCCGCGCCCGCTTTTTACATCGGGCATGGGCGAAGTTGTCATCCCGCGCGGCGTCAGGTAGAGCGGCACTTGCCACCAGTGGTTGATGTGCGGCGCGAGGTCGAGCCGGATTTTGCCGACGATCTGCGTCCACATGTGGAGCGTTTCTTTGGTTGCTTCCCAGTTGTCGAGGTCGAGGTTGGGCCAGGTGGTATTCATCATATTTTGGGTTAGGTTATGGAATTAACGCAAAGGCGCAAGGGGGAATCGGGTCGGCGGTGCTGATTGGGTAAACAATGCCCTCCCTCAAACGAAATCTTTTCGAGGCAACAGGCTTAACGAACTAATCCTTTGCGCCTTTGCATTAAATTGTTGGGCGCTCTTTAGGTTCACGATTAGACAAGCAACCGTTAACGCCACGCCGCCGCCCACTCCTGGGTGCGGTAGTCGCTGGCGATGCGCCACTCGCGCAGGGCGTCCAGCAGCTCGCGCTTTTGGTCGACGTGCTCCGGATCATCCCACAAATTCTGCGTCTCGCCCGGATCGTTCGCCAAATCAAAAAGCTGGCCAAACGATTCGTCCAGAAAGTGCACCAGCTTCCAGCGCGACGTGCGCACCATCGTCATAAATTCCGTCTCCTGCAGGATGCCGTCGCGCCCGTGCTCGGCAAAGACGATCTCGCGTCCAGCCCAGTTTTCCGCTTGCAGCGCGGGCAGCAGCGACTCCGCCTCCATCACCATTTTGGACGTGTCCACCCCTGCCCAATCCAAAATCGTCGGCCCCACGTCCATCAGCGAGCACAAGCCGTCGAGTCGTCGCCCACCCTCAACCTGCGTCTGCGATCCGGGCGGCGTCCACACCAGCAGCGGCACGCGGGTGATGATGTCGTACATCGTCCACTTTTGGCTGTGCCCGTGGTCACCAAGCGCGTCGCCGTGGTCCGAGGCAAAAATAACGACAGCGTTATCGAGGTAGCCCTTCTCCTCCAACGCCTGCAAAATCTGGCCGACCTTGTCGTCGATCATGGTCACGTTGGCGAGGTAGTAGGCGCGCTGTCGCTGCAGTTGTTCGCGCGTCGGCGTTAGCTGGTGCACCACCGAATCGTGGTCGACCTCGACGTTGTGCTGGCGCATGGCCCGGAAGGGGGGCGGCTGACCGGCGATCTCGTCGTCCGTCACGTTGGGCAGCGGCAGCTCTTTGTCGAGATAGCGCTCGGCGTAAGCGGGCGTGGGGTCGTAGGGGGGATGGGGGCCGGGGAAGCCGATTTCAAGAAAGAGCGGCTGCTCGGTCTTTGGTTTTTCCTCAATCCACCAGGTCGCCAGGTCACCGACGAACATATCCGGGTGCATATCCTCGGGCAATTCCCACTCAAACGCGCCCAGCCGCTCGGCGTAATCAGGCAGCTTGCGATAAAACTCGCGCTGCTGCTTGACCAGGCCACGCGCGTGCAGCGCCTTGTCCCACTCGTCAAAAAAGTAGCGCGCTTCCAGGTAACGGTCCTTGTTCTCGACGACGTAGCGCTCGTGAAAGCCAAGCGGCGTCGTCATCGGCCACGTATGCATCTTGCCGACGTTGATGCAGCGGTAGCCCACCTCGGCCAGGGTCTCCACCCAGGAATGTCGCCAGGTGTCGGCGTTTTTGAGGATGCCGGTGGTGTGGGGATAGAGCCCCGTAAAGAGGCTCGCCCGCGACGGCGCACACGACGGCGCGGTGATAAAGCAGTTGTCAAAGCTGACGCCCTCGCTCACCAAGCGGTCGAGATGGGGCGTTTCCATGTAGTCGAAGCCGAGCGCGCGAATGGTGTCGAAGCGCTGCTGGTCGGTCAGAATAAGAATAATGTTGGGCTGGGTGGGCATGGGCGGAATCCATTGGGGGAGGGATAAACGTCTGATTCCCCCTCTCCCAAAGGGGAACGGGGCTGATCGTCTAGCAAAGATCTTTTGACGGAGGCGAACGGCACGGCTGGCAGAACCCCAACCCCTCCACGCTGGTTCTGAGTCGACAAAACCTCCTAGCCCCTTCCCCTCTAGAGGGGAAGGGGGTGGAGATGGGGTTCTGGCCCATCCGTCAAAACAACATTTCGGATTACTATGGGCGAGGGCGCACGACTCACCGCTATCCTGATTCTGTACTGCTGCTGGGTAATTTACTGCCAGGTAAACGAGCGCAGCTCACTTTGCGGGCTGGCGCTCTCCAGGCGCAGCGCACTGCCCTCGCCGGGAAGGACGCGCACCACGGAGACCTGCCACTGGTAGCGCGCTTCCGCCCCCGCTGTCGGCGCGAGGCGTTCTGCCTCCAGCCGCTCGCTGGTTGCCTTGGTCCAGCGGCTGTCGACGGGCTCGGCATCGGTGGTCAGCGGATAGATTTGCAGCACGTACCACTCGTTATTGCGCAGCTCGTTGACGCTGAGCCAGCGCATCAGCACGTTCTCGTCGCGCGCAATCTGCGCCTCATCCTCCGGGCCAAGCAGCCGCGGGCCGAGATAAATCTGTCGCGTGCTGGATGTGCTCTCGCCATCGGTTGGCGTCTCGGTTAGGGTGGCGGTGCGCAGCACTTCGTCCGGCAGGTTGCGAACGGGCACGGTGAGCGTTTGATCGGGGCGGATGAGGCCGCTGGCGGGCAGGCGATTGGCGTCGATCATCTCCTGCACGGTGCTGCCAAAAGCGCGCGCAATCGAGACGACCGTGTCGCCGCTGCGCACGGTGTAAATTAGCGGAGCCGTGCCGACCACTGCACTGCGGGAGGCGGGCTCGATGGGAATGGCCAGCGTTTGGTTGGGACGAATCAAGTCGCCGGTAAGTTCGGGGTTGGCGCTACGAATTTCGTCGACCGTCACGCCGTAGACGCTGGCGATGGCGACAAGGGTTTCGCCTTCGCGCACGGTGTGGGTGATGGTCGCAGGCACGGCCGCACTATCCGTCAACAGCTCCGTTGCCGAGAGCGCCGCGCCGGCGTTTACGGCTGGCTCGTCGGCAATTAGCACGGCGGACGACGTATCGGGTGCATCGTTTCCGCTGTTTGGCGCGCGGCTGCCCAGCCCCCACCACGTGCCAAGCACGGCCAGCACGGCCAGCACCAGCAGCGTATCTACCCACGAAATGCGCCGCTGGCGCCGCGGCTTGATGCGCAGATCATAGCCGCACATAAAGCAATTTTCTGCATCGCGCGCCACGCGCGTCCCGCAGTTGGGGCAGCGTCGCTCGGCAGTCAGGTGGGTAATCGTTGTCTCGGCCATAGTGGCTGCATTATACCATTCAGCAGTCCCCTTTGCGAATACATCTTCTGAAACAAAACGGGCACAGCAAATGCTGTACCCGTATCTATCTTTTGCAAGACATATTGATTTTCGAGGCTGGTTTGCTACGATTGGTGCACGACAACCCAAGGCTCAAACAGCTAGATAAACGCTACCGCAATGGCTAAGTGGGCTGCATCTGATCACTGCTCTAATCACCCGTGGTAGGCAGCTCTTCGCTAGCGGGCTCGGCCTCTGCATCAGCGGCGGCTCCTTCGCTGGCCCCTTCGGCATCGCCCTCGCCGCTCGGCTCGCTCACCGTGCCCGTCATCGTTCCCGCGTCGGTTAGCGTCTCCGTGCCGGTAATCTCGCCGTCGGCGGCCACGGCGTTGGGGTCAAAGTCCTCCGGCATCTCCTGCTGCTGCTCCATGATATAGGTGATCAAGTCAGCAAAATCCTGATCGCTCAACGAATCGCGATAGGTTTGCACCATAATGCCTTCCTGATAGCCTCTCACAAGATAATCGTTGGGCGCCGCGATGCTGTGGTACAAATAGAGAGCGGGGCTCTGGTCCGACACGCGACCCACTGCCTTGTTGCCCAAATTGTACCAGGTAGGCCCGCTGGCAGCTGCCTCTGGATCGAGCAGGTGGCAGCCGACACATCCCTGCGATGCCGCAAGCACTTCCCCATTAGCAGAATCGGCGGCACCGCTCGAAATAAGCTGTGCCACTTCGGGGGCCTCGTCCGCCAACCCAGCAATCTGTTCCTCCGGACTCAGCGCAATTAGCGGCGGCGGTGGGGTGGGCGCCGCAAAGGCCGGGTTGCCCGCTTCCAGCGCAATCATGCGATCCTCCAATTCCGGCGACAAAATTTGCGCGTTGGCGTCCGGTGCGCAGCTTGCCAGCAGCGGCAGGGCACAGAGTAGCAATCCAATCAACCAAAGGGAACGTTCCCGTGGGAAACGCGGCATAGTATCCTCCAAGCAAGCGATCAACGCTCGCGCTATCAAGAAATGTTGGTTAATTGAATTTTAGCACAGGCACTCATCTGCGCAAAAATTCACAAGCCAGTTTGAGGGGCGGAGGTGCTGGGCAGCTGTACCCAAAACTCCTACAACAAAAAAGGGAAAGCCTGGCGGCTCTCCCTTTGGAGCATCCCCGAGAGGACTCGAACCTCTGACCTTTTGGACCGCAACCAAACGCTCTAATCCACTGAGCTACGGGGATATATTAAGTTGACTATTTATTTCCCAGCCGCATGGCGGCCGTGGTAAACAAATCAGAACTATGGCGGGGAGGGAGGGATTTGAACCCTCGAGGGACCGTATAAGCCCCTACCCACTTAGCAGGCGGGCGCACTCGACCAGGCTATGCGACCTCCCCAGATATTTTGTTCAACTGCCACAAGCCTGCGGCTTGGGAGTGGAACGTCGCACGGCGATCTTGCTGCGTGAACTGTGTTGAATCGAGTTCGCTATGTTCGATTGAACGAACTGGCGGAGGGAGAGGGATTCGAACCCCCGGTGACATTGCTGCCACAGTGGTTTTCAAGACCACCGCCTTCGTCCGCTCGGCCATCCCTCCGAGAGTATTCCCGATAAGCCTTCCGTCGACTTGAGTTTGGCCCGTGCAGCCCATATGCGTAGGAAGCATTGTAGCGGGGGCAGGGGGAGTTGTCAAATTTTGGCGTACGGAAAGTTGACTGCTGCTAGACAGAAAAACCCCACCCCCGGCCCCTCCCCGCTTGCGGAGAGGGGTGACTTGTATTTCAGCATTTAAGGTAAATGCGTCGTCTCGCGGAAGGGCCCAATGGCAGCATAACGATCAGCAGGCTTGGGCACACCAGCGCTGGAGGCTCCATCGCTCCAACAAAGACGACAAGTTACCCTTCCCCGCGTGGGGAAGGGCTGGGGATGGGGTCAAACGCTGGCCTTCCCCCAACAAAATTAGACTCCTACGCCATCGCCCGCTCCCCTTCGCCGACCATCTCCACCGCCTGCCGCACCATCTGATTGACGTAGCCCCATTCGTTGTCATACCACGCCAGCACCTTCACCAGGTTGCCGTCCACCACCTGCGTCATCGTTAAATCGACGGTCGACGCGTGCGGGTCCTGGATGATGTCGGTGGAGACCCACGGCACGTCCGTCACGCCCAGCACGTTGGCGTAGCGCTCGCTCTGCGACTCTTCGCGCAGAATCTCGTTGACTTCATCCACGGTTGTGTCGCGCTCGGTGAGGAAGACCAGATCCGAAATTGAGCCGACGGGCACGGGCACGCGCAGCGCAATGCCGTCGAAGAGGCCCTCGTACTGGGGCAGCGCCTTGGTTGTGGCAATGGCCGCGCCGGTCGTCGTCGGCACGATATTGATCGCCGCCGCCCGCCCGCGCGCCCACTTGCTCGCCGGCGCATCGACCAATTCCTGGCTCGTCGTATAACCGTGCACGGTGGTCATGATCATCTTCTGAATCCCAATGCGCCGCCCAATCACCTCCACCACGGGGGTAATGCTGTTGGTCGTGCAGCTCGCACACGAAATTACCTGCGGATTGCCCTCGACATCGTTGGCTCCGTGGACAATTGTCGGCGTCTCCTCATCTTTGGCCGGCGCGGAGATAATCACAAATTCAGCACCGCCCTGGATGTGCTGACCGGCCTCTTCGGTCGTGGTAAAAATGCCGGTGCACTCGAAGACGACATCCACCGCCAGCTCGTCCCACGGCAGATCCGCCGGGTTCTTCTCGCTGTAAAAGGGAATCTCGCGCCCGTCGATGGTGATGCTGCTGTCGCCGGCCTCCACGTCGTAGGGCAGCCGACCGTAGACGGAGTCGTGCTTGATCAGGTAGGCGATGTTGTCGATGGGGGCAATGTCGTTGCACGCCACCAGCGTCAGCTC
This sequence comes from Caldilineaceae bacterium, assembly GCA_965213535.1. GTDB lineage: Bacteria > Chloroflexota > Anaerolineae > Caldilineales > Caldilineaceae > JBCCFC01. The sequence goes on along the minus strand of OZ243888.1, from coordinate 130,929 downwards.
CGGCGTCTCCAGCAGCGTCTTCAGCGCCGCGCGCCCGATGCGCCCCAGCCCGTTGATTGCCACGTTTGCCATGTTGCGTTTCTCCTTATATGGTAAATATATGGTAAATTTTTCGTCGCAAACAAAATCAGACCCCAAGGGTTTCTAAAACCCCCGGGGTCTTTAGCCTACCAATTCTGTTTCCAAACAAATAGCAGCCTCACCACAATGTTGCCCGTCGAGAGCGCTGCAAAGCGCACCGTCATTTCAACCCAAGGGAGAAATCCGAACGCAACCCGCGAATCTTCGTATTGGCAACCAGGCTTCTACATCGACGCGAAGATTTCTCGCTGCACTCGAAATGACAAATCGGCTACCGCTGCCACGCCATCCACAGCTTTAGCACGCGCGACAGCAGCGGCGACAGCCGCGTGCGGTTCCACTGCCCCGCAATTTTCTTAATAGCTTCGGCCTGCACCGGGTATGGGTGAATCACGTTGTTGAGCGTCTTCAACCCCTTGCCCACCACCATCAGCGTCGTGATTTCGCTGATCATCTCGCCCGCTTCGGTCGCAACAATCGTCGCACCCAGAATTTTGTCCGTTCCCTTTTTGACGTGTACCTTGACAAAGCCGTGCGTTTCGCCGTCCGTGCGCGGGCGGTCAACGTCATCAAAGGGCTGCACAAAGGTCTCGACGGCGATGCCCTGCTCCTTGGCGTCCTTTTCGTACATCCCCACGTGGGCGATCTGTGGGTCGGTAAAGGTGCACCAGGGGACGATTAGCTTGCTGTGCTTGGCCTTGGGGCCGGGGAAGAGCGCGTTTTGCAGCACGATGCGCGCCGTCGCGTCGGCCATGTGGGTGAACTGGTACTTCTGGCCCACGTCGCCCGCCGCGTAGATATTCTCATTCGTCGTCTGCAAATTATCATTGGTCTTGACGCCGCGCGGGGTGTACTCGACGCCCGCCGCCTCCAGCCCCATGCCCTCGACGCGCGGCGCGCGCCCCACGGAGAGCAAAATCGCATCGATTTCGACCGTCTTGGCCCCACCGTCCTGGGTGTAGTGAATGACCTTGCCGCTCGCCGTGCTCTCCACGCGCTCAATGTCGGCGTTGAGCGCGAGATTTACCCCCTCGTTCTCCATGATGTCCTGCACGGTTTTGGCCGCTTCCGGATCTTCACGCGTCATGATCTGGCCCATCTTCTCCAGAATCGTCACCTCCGTGCCCAGCCGATTAAAGGCCTGCGACATCTCCGAGCCAATCGGCCCGCTGCCGATCACGGCCATGCGCGACGGTCGCTCGGTCAGTTGAAACAGCGTTTCGTTGGTCAGGTAGCCCGCCTCGTCCAGCCCCGGAATCGGGATGCTGCGTGGCGCGGAGCCGGTGGCGATCACGGCCTTCGAGAAGGTCAGCGTGCGGTCGCCCTCGCCGTGCTCCGAAATTACCTCAATCGTTTCCGGCCCGGTAAAGCGCCCGCTGCCCAAGTACAAGTCAATGCCATCATCCACGAATCGCTGCGCCTTTTCGTCGTGGCCAATTTCGGCGCGCACGCTGCGCAGCCGCTCCATTACGCGGCCAAAATCTATTTCGACGGCCTCTTCGGGCACGTTGATGCCCATCTCGCGCCCCTTGTTGATTTCACCAACAATTCTGGACGGACGAATCAAGCTCTTCGAGGGGACGCAGCCCGCCACGAGGCAGTCGCCGCCGAGCAGCTCGCGCTCGATCAGCGCCACCTTGGCGCCCAGGCCCGCCGCGCCCACCGCCGAAATAATCCCCGCCGTGCCCGAGCCGATCACCACGAGATTGTACTTGCCGCTCGGCTGTGGATTTTGCCAGCCGCCGGGGTGCGCGTTGCCGAGCATCTCGCGGTTGTGCTCGTCCATCGGGTGCAGGGTAACGGGGTAGTTTCCGTTTACGTAGCCGTTGGCTTGGCCATTTGTCCGTTCTTGCGTTTCGGGGGTTGCCTGTACGGTTGCCATGTAGGATTCCTTTACTCTATTTCTACTCTCTTGAGATTGTCAACTGTTGGTTGGCAGAGCGAAGCAGCGCTTCACCCTACGTTACGCACCCTGCGCCGACTCCTGCGCCTCGCCCTCGTCCTCTTCGTCATCTTGGCGGCTGCGGACAAAGCGTGCCAGGAAGAAGCCCGCCGCCCCCAGCACAATGCCAATCGCAAAGACGCGCCAGTCGAACGAGAGGTTGCCCTCGCTCAAGCCACTCGATGCGCCGACCAGAACAAACGAAACCGTGCCGGGCAGGTTGCCCAAAATTGTGGCAAGGAGAAAGGCTTTCCAGTCCACGCGCAGCAGGCCGCCCAGGTAGTTAACCAAGTCGTAGGGCAGGTAAATCACGCGCATAATCAGCACCGTCTCGAAGGTGTTGTTGCGCATCCGGTCGGCGTAGCGCTTGAGGATACCCTCGGATTCGTCCAGATTGATGATGCCTTCGCCAAAGAAATAGCCAATCACATAAGCCACCATTGCCGACAGGTTGCCGCCGATGATCGTAAAAATAATGCCCCACACCGGCCCAAACACAGCGCCGCCGAGCAGCGTGAGAATCCCCGCCGAGAAGAAAATCAGCGGGCGCAACATGTAGACGCCAATATAAATTAACGCGCCGATGACGAGGTTGCCGCTCATCACCTCTAGCAGTCGCCTCCCTACCTCCAAAAAGTTGAAGATGCCGATGCCGCTGGAGGTGGTGTACCAGACGTAAGTGCCAATAACCGCCAGCCAGAGCACCACCGCCACAAGCTTCTGCCAGTGACGCTCTAGAAACGAGCCGCCCTCGGCCTGCTCGAGTTTTTCCTCAACTTGTGTATCCGTTGCCATGTCGCTCTCCCGTTTGTATTTGACCCAGCTGTATCTGACCCAGCTGTATTTGACCCAACTGGTTGCTTTGAGTAAAAATTTCGCAAAAAAAGACCGGGGTTTGTCTGCTTCCCCCAGTCTTCTTCGACGGTTGCTTGTATCCGGTTACGTCGCTTATCGTGTCGCAGCCGGTTAGCGTTTCGGAGTTTCGCAGGTCACCTTTGCTCCGCAAGGTGACGGAGATGGTCAACCCAGCCGGTTTGGACATTCCCCGCGCGTGGGTAAACCAAGCTTGTTGCATAGCGAAACATGTGTGACCTACAGCGCTCTACAAATTGCGCCACGCCCACACCACGCGCTGCCCCACCGTGACCAAGACCAGCAGCGCCATGGCGACAAAAAGATGGGCCACGTAACCCGGCAGCAGACAAAAGAGCGTGTAAAAAATAATGGTCTCCGCCCCCTCGATCAGCCCCGTCGGCATCTCCACGCTGGTGAGCCGCCCGCCGTTGGCCGCGCTCCGCTTCTCCAGCAGCGACGACAGCACCGCCCACGAGACCGTGTTTAGCACGTAGACCGCAAGCAGCGCGCTCAACGCCCAAAAGTTGAGGACCGTCGGCGCGGCGGCGACAAAGGCAACGGGCACGGTTAGGTAGACCACAAAGTCGAGCAGCAGATCGAGATAGCCGCCAAAATCGCTCTGCTTGTTGTGGACGCGGGCAATCAGCCCGTCCATCCCGTCCAGCACGCGGTTAAGCAGCCACAGCGCCAGCCCCGCGCCGTATGCCCCCTGCCAAATGGCCCCAGCGGCCACTAGGCCCACCACCATCGCTACTAGCGACACCACGTTGGGGTGAATCGCCGGGAATATCTGCTTCGCCACGGGTCGCAGCAGTTGGTCTTTCTGTTCTCGCAGCAAAGCATCGCGCATTGCACTCTCCAAATTCTGTGAATAATTTGTGTTCTACCAGCCGCCAACAACTGCGCTCACTATCACCCCGAACCGCAATTTCTTCTGTAACAGCCTCTACACGGGAAGTACAACAAAAAACAAGAAACGCAAAGCTAAAAACGGAAAACGTAAGAGGTAGGCCGATGTTGACTATAATCAGCAAAATGTGTTTTGCTAATCCAAAGCAATTTGATTTGACGAACTCTTGCGTTTTCCGCTTTGCGTTTTCTGTTTTGCGTTTTACCCCCCAATCCTCTCCACCCCCCCATGTACGGCCGCAGCACCGCTGGCACGACGACCGAACCATCCGCTTGAACGCAAAGCTAAAAACGGAAAACGTAAGAGGTAGGCCGATGTTGACTATAATCAGCAAAATGTGTTTTGCTAATCCAAAGCAATTTGATTTGACGAACTCTTGCGTTTTCCGCTTTGCGTTTTCTGTTTTGCGTTTTACCCCCCAATCCTCTCCACCCCCCCCATGTACGGCCGCAGCACCGCTGGCACGACGACCGAACCATCCGCTTGCTGATAATTTTCGAGAATGGCGATCACGATGCGCGGCAGGGCGAGGCCGGAGCCGTTGAGGGTGTGGACAAATTCGGGCTTGGCATCCGCTTGTGGGCGATAGCGGATGTTGGCGCGGCGGGCCTGGAAATCGCGGAAGAACGAGCAGGAGCTGACTTCGAGCCACTCGTCGCAGCCCGCAGCGTAAACCTCCACATCATACTTGATCGCGGCCACAAAGGACAAGTCGCCCGTGGCGATGGCGAGGCGGCGATAGGGCAGCCCCAGCCGCTGGCACAGTTCCTCGGCGTTGAGCGTCAGCGACTCCAGCTCGTCGCGCCCCGTGCCCGGCTCGACAAATTTTACCATTTCGACCTTTTGAAACTGGTGCACGCGCTTGATGCCGCGCACGTCTTTGCCCGCCGAGACCTTCTCGCGCCGGAAGCAGGGCGTGGACGCCACGTGGTAAATCGGCAGCGAATCCGGCGGCAGAATCTCCTCGCGATACATGTTGGTGACGGGAACCTCCGCCGTGGGGATCAGCCAGTAATCCTCCTCGGCGTCGCGGTAGAGCACGTCGCCAAACTTGGGCAGGTTGCCCGTGCCCGTCATCGCATCGGTGCGCACCAGGAAGGGCGGGTAAACTTCGGTGTAGCCGTGCTCGGTAGTGTGTACGTCCAAAAACCAGTTGATCAGCGCCCGCTGCAAACGCGCCCCCGCGCCCTTGAGCAGGTAGAAGCGCGTCCCCGAAATTTTGACGCCGCGCTCGAAATCGATCACGTCCAGCGCCTCGGCCAAATCCCAGTGCGGCTTGGGCGCAAAATCAAAGCTCGGCTTCTCGCCCCGCTCGTAGACGACTTCATTGCCCTCCTCATCCTCGGCCACGGGCACGTCCGGCTCCGGCAGGTTGGGGATGCGCAGCATGGCGTCCTCAAAGGCCGCTTCGAGTTCACGAAGCTCTTCGTCCATCCCCGTCAGCTCGTCGCCAATATCGCTCATGCGCTGCTTCATCGCGTTGGCCTCGTCCGCCTTCTTCTCGCGAAAGAGCAGCCCAATCTGCTTCGATCCCGCGTTGCGCTCCGCCCGCAGCGTTTCGACCTGCGTCAGCAGCTCGCGCCGCTGCTCATCCAGCTCCAGCGCCCGCGCCCACGGCGCATCGGTCGCGTGCAGCCGCGCCATGGCGTCGGCGAGTTCATCGCGATGTTCGCGCATCCATTTGATGTCTAGCATGAGAATTTCCTTTCTCGTAAAGCTTGCATTTCTAACGCAAGGGCGCAAGGGCGCAAGGAGGAGGTTGGGTAGTCGACGCTGTTTGCGTTGAATACGTTTTGGCTTTGACGGGCTCAGCCGCCGCTGGTGTTGGTCGCGTTTGTCGGAATATACAAACTTCAGAAAAGCCAACTCTTTCAACAAAGCAACCTTTGCGCCTTTGCGCCTTTGCCCCTTTGCCCCTTTGCGTTAAATTTGTTTATTTTTCCCAATAGCTTATTGATAAACGCAAAAAATCCCCCCACCCAATTCAGGGCGAGAGGACTCGCGGTGCCACCTGAGTTCACAAGACATTGAGCCTTGCCTCATTCTGCGGTAACGGTGCAACCGTGCGGCCATTACCTGCCGCAAGCTTCAAAGGCGCTGACGCTGGCGTCCTGCTGTTGCCTCGCAGCGACCGGCAACTCTCTGGGCGCAAAAGACGGCGCGTCGTGTTCTTTGTCTACGCTAATGGTGTAATTATGGAAGTAAGCTAACACAAAGAACGGTAGCTGTCAAAGAGCTGGCCCGGTGAAATGTCTGGCAGTTGAGAGACTCAAAATCATGTTGAGCAGCGCCGAGGGAAAAGTGCAAAAGCAAGACCGGCATGACGAAGCACCTTGTCTACCCATCATTTTTGAATTCGGTTGATGTAGCATACGCCAAAGAGAGCGCTTTCTCGCTCACCTGGCGATAGACCTGTGCGAGCTCGTCGTATACCTTCAGGGAATGGTCGGATAGGGGAGGGCCGAGCCGCCGCAGCAGGGCCAGCTCCACCGCTGGCGGGGCGACGGGGTGCTGCAAGCCGTCGAGCGCCTTGGGGTTGCCCCAATAATCATCTATCTGCGCCGCCAGCGTCGAATCCGCTGCGTCTCTCGCGCCGAGCGCCGAATCGCGACCGCTCTGCGTTCCGTCTGGCCCATCGACTCCGTCCTCGCCGTTGCCATTGGGCAGGCCGACCCAGCCGTAGCGCGCCCCGTGGCCGCTGCCGTCCGCCACGTCGCCCGGCGTGCCGAGCGAGCTGATGCCGTTGCCGCTGGCTGGCAGGGTGGCGGCGTGGCGACGCTGGCGCAGGGCCTGCAGAATTTGGGGCTGCGTGCGCCCGCGCAGCCGAAAGAGCAGCCACGGGTCGTCGGCGATCATCTCGACCAGCGCGGCGTAGAGCGCGGCCACGGGGCGATTGTGGCTGGCCTGGCCGCGCGGCGCGTTGAGCGAGCAGGTGCACTCGTTGGCGGTCTCGCCCAGGCTCGTCGGTACGAGGTGAACGCCGACTTCGGCGAAAATCTGCTCGATTTCGGGCGGCAGCTCGCCCGCCAGCAGCTGGGCGACAAAGAAGGTGCGCTCGCCCAGCGCATCCAGCAGCCGCGCCCACTGCTCATCGCGAAAGGGCGTTACCCGCACGACGACGCGACAGGCGCCGCGGTCGCGGTCCTGCACCTGCGCCGAAATCTGCCCCACGCCAACGTCAATTGCCTCCAAGCGACAGCCCGCCACGTTCAGCTGCCCGCGCCAGCGGCGCACGTCAACGTTAAATTCGTCGAGCAGGAGCTGCCAGCGCTCGGCCCAGAGGGTATTGGTTGGGTTGATTGTGTCGCTCATAAAATCGGTGGTGCCGCCATCTAAAGTGCGTGCAAAATGAAAGCAAGAGTTCGCGGCCTAAGTGACTGTCACTGGCTCCTCAAACTCCTGTTCTCGACGCAACTCTACTTTAGTTCAATCTAGTCAAGCCTCTAAAGTAGCAAAAGTCGGCGGCAGGGTCAAACTACAGTATTGTCTGCGAATGCAAGCACAATATTGGGGCGAAGCGGCGCTTCGTTCCGCTGTCGGTCACCCGTGTTGCAGGGGATTTCTGCGGCTGGATTCGTTGGTCCAGTGGCGCGAAGCAGCGCTTCGCGTTACCGTAGGGCGAAGCGACGCTTCGTTCCGCTGTCGGTCACCCGTGTCGTAGGGGATTTCTGCGGCTGGATTCGTTGGTCCAGTGGCGCGAAGCAGCGCTTCGCGTTACAGTTGCGTCTCGTGCACCTCGGCCAATGCCAAATCCAGCAGCTCCAGCGCCAAATCGACATCCTCCTTCTGCGCGGTCAACGGCGGCGAGATGCGCACGACGTTGCCGTACAGCCCGCCCTTGCCGATCAGCAGCCCGCGCGACCGCGTCTCCTCGAAAAGCTGGGCAACAGCCTTGGGCGCGGGTTCCTTGGTCTCCCGATCCGCCACCATTTCGATGCCCTGCATCAGCCCCTTGCCGCGCACCTCGCCGATCAGCGGGTACTTCTCCCCCAGCTTGTCGAGCCCCGCGCGCAGATAGTCGCCCACTTCTTGCGAGTGCGCCGGATTGGCCTCCTCCTCCATCACCGCAATCGTCGCCAGCGAGGCCGCCGTCGACACGGGATTGCCGCCAAAGGTGCTGATCGTCAGACCCGCATCGGCGGTTGACTGGGCGATTTCACTCGTGGTGATGGTGTTGGAGAGCGGGAAGCCGTTGGCAATGCCCTTGGCCATCGTCATAATGTCCGGCTCGACGCCCCAGTGCGAGATGCCAAACCAGTGCGTGCCCGTGCGGCCAAAGCCCGTCTGCACCTCGTCGCTGATAAACAAGCCCTCGTAGTGCTCGACAATCTCCTTGACGATCCCAAAATACTCCGGCGGCGGTGTGATAAAGCCGCCCACGCCCTGGATCGGCTCGGCCAGGAAGGCCGCGATCTTGCCGGTTGTTTGCGTCTGAATGACCTGCTCGACATCCTGGGCACAGGCGACGCCGCAGGAGGGATATTCCAGGTGCAGCGGGCAGCGGTAGCAGTAGGCGTTGACGGCGTGCTTCACGTCCGGGCTAAAGGTGGGGCCAACGCGCCACGCGGCCTGCGCGGTGAGGCTCATAGCGAGCTGGGTTTTGCCGCTGTAGCCGTGGCGCAGCGCGATGATCTCGCGGTGGCCGGTGTAGATTTGCGCCAGCAGCACCGCCGCCTCGTCCGCCTCGCTGCCCGAATTGTTAAAGTACGAGGTCTGCAAATCACCCGGCGCGATCTCGGCGATCTTCTCCGCCAGGTCGACGTGATTTTGGTTGGGATAGAGTGTGGACGAGTGGATTAGCTTGCCGGTTTGTTCCTGCGCGGCTTTGGTAACTTTGGGGTGATTGTGGCCAACGCTGGTTGTGAGGATGCCCGCAAAAAAGTCGAGGTAGCGCGTGCCCTCAACATCCCAGACGTAGAGCCCGTCGCCGTGGTCGAGCGGCATGGGGTCGGTGTAGTAGAGGAGGTGGTTGGGCCAGAGGTACTGGGCTTGTTTGTCGAGAATTTGCTGTTTGTTCATGGTAACCTCGTTCCAAGCTCTGCGTGGAATGCGTGGGGAGACGCTCTGCGTCTCCTGTTTGACTTCTTTAAGAAAGCGTACTGTGGAGAAGAGGACGCGGAGCGTCCAGCTTGGCATTCCACGCAGAGCGTGGAACGAGGGGTGAAGCAGCGCTTCACCCTACAGCGTACTCCAATCCGGCTCGGCATACGCCTCACGCCGCCAGCGGTAGCCCGGCTCGACAATTATGCCCGGCTCCTCCGCCCCAACCAGCAGACGCAGCGCGTCGAAAATCAGCGTGCGCTGCTGGGGCGAATTGCCCGCCTCGCCCAGCGGGTGGCCGAGCGGCCACTTAACAAAGACGGCGCGCGGCACGCCGACCGACTCGGTCAGCTCTTTGGTGATGGAGATGCTCGTTGTCGGCACCCCCGTGCGCTCAAGGGCGCGTGCGATCAGTCCCACGGACCGATTGCAGAGTCCTCAGGCAGGGGTGAGGAAGGCGAAGTCGACGCCATCTTCGCGCAGCTTGGCGGCGACTTCGGGGGCCGTTTGCTCGTTGAGAAGGGGAACCTGCTCGGCGTCGATGTGGCCCATGAAGCCAAAGTGGCGCGGGGCGATGCTGCCGATGATGCCTTTATCCACCAGGTCGCGAAAGTGTTCGAGCGGGAAGATGACGTTGAGATCCTTGTCGGCGTCGCTGTGGTCGTAATATTTATGAGTAATCGTGATGTGGTCGGTATCTACATCGCCGGGAATTTCGCGGTAGGTGGCGTCGCCGTCGGGGTTGTCCATGTCGAACGGGGCTTGGTTGGGCAGGTGGATGCCGCCGGTCGTCAGCAGCGCGACGCGGCATTCGCTGAGCGGTTTGCCGAGCTTCTCAAAGGCAACGAAGGGGATGTCGCCGGAAAGATCGACGAGGTCACCCGCGCGCGAGGCGGTGAGCTTGGCCCACAGCTGCGCCACGGCGGGAATGCCAAAAACACGGTTGGAGAGACGTTCACGGAGGGAGAGGTTCGGTTTGGTCATAAATTTGGATTGGTAAATAGCGCTTTGTAGAAATTGCCTTTATGATAACACCAGCCGGAACCACGAGCAATCAGAGAAAGCAATATGAATCCACAAGAAATTCAAGAGATGATCGACCGCTTCGTCGCCAAAGCCGATCCAATTTGGACGGCGCAGTCGCTGGCGAACTGGCACTACGCGACGACGGGCGAGGAGCAGTACAAGCAGGAGCAGGTCGAGCTGAGCGTCGAGGCACATCAGCTCTACGAGGGCGTCCACAACGGCTTGCCGACTTGGGACGTGGTGCAGCAGATTTACGCCGCACGCCAGCACTTGGATGCCGATCTGCGGCGGCAGATCGAAATTTTATACCGCATGTTCCTCGTCAACCAGAGCACGCCGGAGGAGAACGAGGCGCTGACCCAATTAAGCGTGGAGGTGCAGTCGATCTACACCAACCACCGCGCGGTGGTTGACGGAAGAAAGGTGAGCGACAACGAAATATCCGACATCCTGCGCACCTCCACGGACGAAGCGGAGCGCGAGGCGGCGTGGCTGGGCAGCAAGTCGATCGGGCCGGGCGTGGCGGAGATGGTGCGCGAGCTCGGTCGGCAGCGCAACGGAATCGCACGGCGGCTTGGCTTCCGCGATCACTACGCCTTTTCGCTGCAAAGCCAGGAGATCGACGAAGCGCAGCTCTTTGACCTATTTGACCAGCTCGACCAGCAGACGCGCGAGCCCTTTCGCGCCATCAAGGAGGAAATTGATGGCCGCATCCGCAGCCGCCTCGGCCTGGCAGCGGACGCATCGCCCAAGCCGTGGTGGTACGCCGACCCCTACTTCCAGAGCGCGCCCGCTGTGTTTGACGTTGATCCCAACGTACTCTTTTCCGAGATGGATATCGCCGAGACCAGCGTGCAGGCCTACGACGCGCTCGGCATGGAGGTGCGCGACGTGCTGGAGCGCTCCGATCTTTACGAGCGCGAGGGCAAAAATCAGCACGCCTTTTGCACGCGCATCGGTCGCGGCCAGGACACGCGCATCCTCTGCAACCTGCGCCCCAACGCCCGCTGGATGACGACGCAGATGCACGAGCTGGGCCACGCCGTTTACAACAAATACGTGCCGACGGAGCTGCCCTACCTGTTGCGCAGCTATGCCCACATTTCATCGACGGAGGCCAGCGCCATCTTCATGGGCAATCTCGTTTCCGATCCGGAATGGCTCAACGCAACGCTTGCCATAGATAGCGTGACGCTTGCCGGTTTGCGCAGCGAGTTGAGCCGCCAGCGTGCTGCCGAGGCGATGATCTTTGTGCGCTGGGTGCTGGTAATGCTCCACTTTGAGCAGGCGTTCTACGCCGATCCAGATCGCGATGACCTGGATGCGCTGTGGTGGGAATTGGTCGAGCGCTACCAGATGGTGCAGAAGCCTGCCGAACGCAACGAGCCGGATTGGGCCACCAAGTATCACGTTGCCATGGCCCCAGTTTATTACCACAACTATATTCTGGGCGGATTGATGGCCAGCCAACTTGCCCAATGGATCGAATCGCAGGCGGGCCCGCTCGTGGGCAACCCGGAGGCGGGCCGCCTATTGATCGACCAATTCTACGCACACGGGGCACGTTATCCTTGGGACAAACTGATCGAGGTAACAACGGGCGAGCCGCTCCAGCCCGATTATTTTGTCCAGCAGCACGCCGGGGCGATTTGAGCCCTGCCCAGCCCTCCCCCATCACGGGGAAGGAGCCGCTCCTTCGTCTATGCAGTCGCGGCCCCTCCCCCGTGATGGGGGAGGGGGTGTAGTCGGCTTACCCAAAGTAGGGCGCCCGTCACCGTTTTCCATCTTTGTCTTGATACCCTTACACCTTTGCTCCGTTTGATTGCCACCGGGCGCTGTGCTAGAATCTCGCGCTATGGACGTTCTTTCTGCCTTCTTTAATTTATTTAGCTCGCCGCTTGGCCCGCCCCTGCTCCTCACGCTGGGTGCGGGCACGATGCTGGTGCTCAATCGACCGCTGCGCCGATCGCAGCAGCAGTCCGCGCTGCTAACGGTGGTGGCGCTGGCCTTTGTCGCCGTGGCGCTGCTGCTCACGCTGCGGCTGCGCGTGGATGAATTTGTGCCCATCTTTAGCCGCCCCTGGCAGCCGCTGCTGCAGGAGCGCAGCAACCTGTTTTGGGTGGGCGACGGCTGGAACTGGTACATTTCTCTGCTGATTCTGCTGCTCGGCGGCGTGGGCATCCTGCTGGATTGGGGCGGCACGCCCTTGCGCGGCATCGTAATCGCCAGCGGCGTGGAGGAGCGCCGCCGCAGCACCACGCTGGCCGTCAACCTGGCCTTTTTGGCGACGGCGCTGCTCTTCGTCGGCAGCGGCAATCTGCTCACCGTGATCATCACCTGGGTGGTGATGGATTTGGTGATGCTGGTGCGCCGCGCCGTGCGCCCGGAGCCGCCGCCGCTCGCCGCCGACGCCACCCCGCGCGAGGCCTTTATCACCGCCACGCTGATGGCGATTCGACCCGCGGTGCAGGTCAGCGAATACCGCGTGCGCGGCCTGAGCCTGATCGGCGCGCTGCTGCTGCTGATCGCGCTGCTGCCCGCAGGCACGGCGGGGCCGGGCCAGCCGCTGCAGGATGGCGCGCTGCCCTACGAAACGGTCTACCTGATGCTTGTCGCCTCGGTGATTCGCGCCGGGGCCTATCCTTTCCACCTGTGGCTGCTGCCGGACGAGGGCGAGCGCATTTCGCTGGCCGAGCGCCTGCTCGATCACATTGTGCCCGTGCTCTGCGGCCTGTGGCTGCTGGGTTGGACGGTCGATCTGGGGAGCGCTTTCCTGCTGCTGCGCCCGGAGCTGATCGTCATCGCCGTGCTCATGCTGCTGGCAAGCGCCATAGCTGCGTGGACGGCCACCGATCAGACCAACCACACCACCTTTGTCCTGGTGACTTCCGCCGGGCTGGCGCTGCTTTCCGGCCTGCTCGGCTTCACCCAGGGGCCGAGCGCGCTCATTTGGCCGACAACGGCCTTTGCGCTGGGCGGCAGCCTGTGGGTGATCGGCGAACGGGTGTGGCGCGAGTGGGGCTGGCAGCTGCCCGTGAGCACGGGGGCGCTGGCGCTGGCAGGCGTTCCCTTTACGCCGGGCTTTCTCACGCAGCCCGCGCTGTCGCGCTTGCTGACCGGCGGTTCGGCGGTTTACACGCTGCTCTTCGTCGCGCTGGTGGTGGCGCAGGCGCTGCAGATTGCCGCGCTGCTGCGCAGCTGGGGCTCGCCCCGGCGCGAGCCCCAGCAGCTGCAGCCCGCCACCGTTGTGCGGCTGCTGCTGGCTTCGGTGGTGGTGGCGCTGCCGCTGGTGATAACCGGCTTTTTGCCGGAGCAGGTGGCCCTGATTGCCAGCCTGCCGGATGCCATCCCGCCGCTGCTGGGCAGCCCGCCCATTGTCGTCGCCGAGCGGCCCGTGTGGATTACGCTGATCGTGCCGCTGCTGCTGGGCGTGCCGCTGGCCATCTGGCGGCGGCCGGTGTGGCGCGGTCTTGGTTTGTGGCCGGAACGCATCAGCCGCATCAGTCGTCTGGATTGGCTGATGCGCGGCGCGTGGTGGAGCGCCAGCCAGGGCAGCGCCGTCTGGGGCAATGCCGTGGTCGTGCTCGAAGGTGCGGGGTACCTGGGCTGGATCGCCGTTTTCGCCCTGCTGGGCTACCTGCTATTGAGCTAACGTCATGGATATTTTTTTCGCGCAGTTGAGCTGGCTAACCACCGACAACAGCCTGCTGGCCACGGCTGGCCTGGTCGCGCTCGCCATTGTTCTGTGGGAATGGCGGCTGGCGCTGGTGTCGCTGCTGGCCGTGCAAATCAGCGTGGCCACGCTGGCCGTTCGCGAATATGGGGTGGCGAGCGAGTGGGGCGTGGTGCAGGTGGTGGTCATGGCCCTGTGCTGCATGATTTTGGCGATCTCGGCGGCCCAGCGACCGGGCGGCCACCGCATGTATCTGGCGGGCAGCACCTTTCTACGGGCGACGGCGCTGGCGCTGATTCTGCTAACGGGTTACCTCTTTCAGTTCGACGCCACCCTGCCCCTGTTCGACGCGCGCACCACGCAGCTCTTCGCGTGGCTGTCCGTCAGTGCGCTGTTGATGTTGGCCCTGGGCGACAGCGCGCTCTTTAGCGCCGTGGGGCTGCTCCAATGGTCGATTGTGGCGCAGGCCGTGATCGAGGTGCTGCTGCGGCTGCCGGGGCTCGTCTCCGTCATCGGCGTGCTGGAGCTGATGATTGCGCTGGCCTGCAGCTACCTGATCCTCACCGAATCGATTAGCCTGGCGCGCCCCACGGTGGTGGCAACGGATGTCGATCCACGCAGCCGCATTCAGCTGGCGGGCCAGGTACAGCGCGCCGAAGCCGCCCGCCGCACCGGCGAATTTGCCGCGCTGCCCATTACCGAGCCGTTCACCGGTCGCCCCGCTTCCGATCGCTCCGCCCCCAATCGAAACCCGCTCGCCGGCCCAGCGTCCAACGGCGGGGTTATTACGCCAAACCCACCCCGCAGCGAAGCCCGCAGCGGGCAGCGGGCTGGCGAATCGACCGGCGAGCGAGCCGTGAACGTGCGCCCGGCGCAATCCCAATAACTTTATGGATGCTCAACCGCTCGTAATCAACTTGACCGTGCTGCTGGTGGGCGGGCTGCTGGTGGCCGCCGCCGCCACCTACGTCTTGCGCACCTGGGAGCGCGCCGTCGCACTCTTTGCCGTCGCTTACCTGTCGCTGTCGGCCACCTGGCTGTGGGGGCTCAACCTCAGCAGTCGGGGCGGTGGTCTAATTGCGCTGCCGCTGCTGCCCGTGCAGATTGACGTAACGGGCCCCGTTTCGCGGGCTGGCTTTGTCTTCCGGCTTCAGCCGGACGCCGTCCCCATTATTGTGGTGAGCATGTTGCTGGCCGCCTTTGCCTTTTTGCTCACGGCGCGCATTAGCCAGGGCCGCAGCTTTGTGCCCTTTACGCTGGTTTTGCTCTGCGGCTACGTGGTGCTGGCGCTCTTTAGCAGCGGGCCGATCTCGCCGCTGCTGCTGACGCCGCTCTTTCTCGTGGCGCTGAGCTGCATCAGCGCCTTTATCCTCCAGGCCGGTCGCCTGGGCCGAGCGACGGGGCCGCTGCGCATCTTGGTCCCGCCGGTGTTGGCCTTCCCCCTCTTTTTGGTTGCCGCCTGGTATATTGACCAGATCCCGCTCAATCCGCAGGACGCCACGGCGGCGCGCACCGCGGCGCAGCTGATTTCGCTGGGGATTTTGCTGCTGCTGGCCCCCGTGCCGCTGCACAGCGCCCAGCCCGCCATGTCCCAATCGGCGCCGCCCGCCGTCACGGCGGTGCTGACGCTGCTCTACCAGCTGGCGCTGCTGCACCTGCTCTACCTGCTCGTCAACGAGTTTGATTTTATTACGCGCGAGCTGCCGCTGGGCACGTGGCTGCTGTGGGCGGGCATCATCACGGCGGTGTGGGGCGGGCTGGCCGCGGCGGGGGCGGACAGTCCCGGTCGGCTGTGGGGCTATGCGGCGCTGCACGACTGGGGGCTGATCCTGCTCGTGCTGGCGATCCCCGGCGAATTGAGCTGGCCGCTGGTGATCTTCCTGTTTGGCCTGCGCGTCGTCAGCATGATGACGGCGGCGGCGGGGATGACGGTGATGAAGCAGCACGCGGGCAGCCTGGAGCCCCACCGTATCGTGGGCATTGGCAGCCGGCTGCCGTGGAACTGTGCGGCCTTTTTGCTGGGTGGGCTGGGGCTGGCGGGCTTCCCGCTTAGCGCGGGCTTTACCGGCCACTGGGCCGCGCTTCAGCTTGTGGCCGAAAGCGACTGGCGGCTGGCAGCGGTGGTGCTTGTCTCCTCCGGCGGGGCCATCTTTGGCTTTATCCAGATGGCTCGCACCCTCTACGGCGACCTGCAAAATCGCGCCCTCCTGCGCGAGCAGCCGCTCAGCACCGTGCTCGCGATGATCGTGCTGCTGCTTTCCGCCAGCCTCGCCGTCGCCCCGCAGCTGCTCAACGGCCCCGTCAGCCGCACGCTGGTGGCGTTTAGTGGGTAATTATTGCTTGCTGCATATTGTTTACTGCGTATTGCTTATTGCTTGGCTCGTCGAGTTCACTGAATCGTTGCGGCCACCAGATAAGCAACGAGCACTACGCACCACCCTCCACACCCACCATCCGCCCCAATAAATCCGCCAGCGCCCGCTCCGGCTCCACAGATAGTCCACAGTGCACCGGCGACATCTGCACCACGGTGCTGTGCGGCGCGACGAGCCAGTGGAAGCGCTCGGCCTGAGCCAGCGCGCCAATCGGCCCCTCGCCCGCACAAATCCGTGGAATAAAGTTGACGTGCCGCTGGATGCGGTCGACTTTGTCGGCGCTCAAATGCGGGGCCAGCGCGCGCAGCCGATCAACGTTGAAGTGGATGCGCGCGTCCAGAAAGCGCCGGGTGCGGCAGAATAGAATCACGCCGACGTTGAGAAATTCACCGCGCTCGACAAACGGAACCACGCGCACAACGGCGTAGTCATACGAGTGGCGCTTTGCCTCTACACTGTGGCTAACCGAATCGTGGGCAGACAAATTGTGGGTAGGCGAATCGTGGTTAGCCAAGTTGGGATCGGGCATGAACCGCCTCCTCCACAAAGCCCGCGGACGCATCCAGCCGCTTGCTTAGGTAGGCCACGTAGCCCGCGCGATGTGCCTCGATGCTCTCAAATTCGGCTTCATCACCCAGCCAGATGTCGGGGACGAGCGCCACGATCTCGTGCAAAGTGTCCGGCGTGAGGCGCTGGCGAAAGTCGGCGTCCACGGCGGCGAGCTCGCTGGCGAGGGGCAGCAGCACGTGGTCGCGAATCATGGGGAAGCGCGAGTCGGCACGCGCCAGGTAGCCCGGCCACGAATGGTGGAAGTAGAGCGACGCGCCGTGGTCGATCAGCCACAGCTCGTCGTGCCAGAGCAGCATATTGACGTTGCGGGCGGTGCGGTCGACGTTGGTGATGTAGGCGTCCAGCCAGACGATTTGCGAGGCGAGGCGGGCATCCGGCGGCGGCTCGGCGAGGCGGCTGTAGGCCAGCGCGCCAGCGAGATAGCAGAGCCCCAGGTTGAGGCCGACGCTGGCGTTGAGCAGATCGCGGATTTCCTCGTGCGGCTCGGAGCGCGCGATAGCCGCGTCCATCTCGACAAAGGCCAGCTTGGGCACGCGCAGCCCCAGCGCGCGCGCGATCTCGCCGCCGAGCAGCTCGGCCACCAGCGCCTTGGCCCCCTGCCCCGCGCCCACAAATTTGGTTACGTACTGCGCGCTCTGCCCGGCCTCATCCTCCGTGTCCAGAATGGCGGGCAGCGAGCCGCCCTCGCGCAGCGGGGTAATGTAACGCGTGGCGGTCACGGTCTTTAATGAATTCACGATGGGAATTGACGATTTTGGATTGACGATTGACGAGAGGTTATCGTATGTCATTTCGAGCGGAGCGCGAAATCTCGACGCGGCCCGCAAGACGCGGCCCCCAAGACGCGGCTCCCAAATGGGTATTGTCTACTCTTCATCTTTACCCACAATTTTTTGAGCTAACCCATTCTATTTACCCTTCACAAGTAACTGACGCCCCTCTACTCCACAGCGCCCAACCAAAATCTCACAAAATTTGTCCACGCCGTTACAGACGCAGCACAAACTCTTCGTTAGATTTTATGTATAGCAAATAAAAAGGAAAAGGTGTTTGTCAAGGAGGAATCGCCACTTATGGAGTCCAAATCATTTAATCTCTCATCCACCGCGCGCGATGGTTCGCGTGATGGTTTGCGCAATGGGCTGACGCTCGGCGAGCGGGACGAAATTCGTCGGCACATCAACCGCACCGCCTGGCTGCTGGATAGCGCCTTTCGCGTGCCGATCATCAACTACCGCGTGGGGTTGGACAGCTTAATCGGCCTCGTTCCCGGCGCGGGTGATTTGGTCGGCCTGGGGCTGTCCAGCTATATTTTGATGCAGGCCGTGCGCCTCGGCGTGCCCCGCTCCACGCTCGTCCACATGACGGCCAACGTGCTTGTCGAGACGCTCGTCGGCATCATCCCCATCATCGGTGATCTCTTTGACTTTGCCTTCAAGGCCAATCAGCGCAACGTGCGGCTGCTCAACGAAGCGCTGGATGCCCCCGAGCAAACGGCCGCCCGCAGCCGCTCCGTGGTCGCCCGCACGGGCACGCTTCTCGTCGGCAGCCTCGTGGCGGTGGGCGCGAGCGGCGTCTGGATCGCGCGCTCGCTGTGGATGATGCTCTTTGGTGGCTAAGGCCGCTTGTTTAGCAGACCGCCACGCGCGGTCAGGCGCTTCAGCGTTGGGAACGCTGAAGCGCTTTTGCGTTCAAAAGCTACCAGCGCAACGGTTGATAGCGACTGAAAGGCCCGCCGTGGTAGGATAATGGAGAACTTATTCGTCGCTGATACAACCAACGAACCAAAGCCAACTCACCAGCCGCCATGACACGACCTGCCCCCTCCGCCCGCCTCACAGGCTTCTACCAAAAATCGGTCGCCGAGCGCACGGAGATTCTCATCGACTGGGCCGATTTGACGGCGCAGGAGGCCGCCGCCCTGCGCGACGGGCTCAGCGTGGCGCAGGCGGACAAGATGATTGAAAATGTGGTGGGGCGCTACACTCTGCCGCTCGGCGTGGCGACCAACTTTCGCATCAACGGGCGCGACGTGCTCGTGCCGATGGTGGTCGAGGAGCCATCGGTGGTGGCGGCGGTCAGCTTCGCGGCCAAGCTGGCGCGGGGTGACGAAGAGACCCCTGGCGCATCCAGCGGCTTCCGCACGGGCAGCACCGAGCCACTGATGATCGCCCAGGTGCAGCTGCTCGACGTGCCGGACTTTGCTCAAGCCGAGGCCAACATCCTCGCCGCGCGCGACGAGCTGCTCGCGCTGGCCAACACCAGCCCCACCATTGCCCGCCTCGGCGGCGGCCCGCGCGATCTCATCGTCCGCCCCCTGCCCCAAACGCCCACCGTCCCCATGCTGATCGTCCACCTGCTCTTCGACGCGCGCGACGCCATGGGGGCCAACGCCGTCAACACTGCGGCGGAGGCCGTGGCGCCGGAGCTGGAGCGGCTGAGCGGCGGGCGCGCGCTGCTGCGCATTTTGAGCAACCTGTCGGATCAGCGCCGCGCGTGGGCCGAAGTCAGCATTCCGGCCAGCCGCTTTGATACCAAGAATTTGGACGGCGCGACCGTTGTCGAAAACATTGCCCACGCCAACGCCTTTGCCGTCGCCGACCCCTACCGCGCGGCCACCCACAACAAGGGCATCTTCAACGGCATCGACGCCGTGGCCCTGGCCACGGGCAACGACTGGCGCGCGATCGGGGCGGGTGCGCACGCCTGGGCGGCGCGGGATGGGCAATATCGGGCGCTGACGGAGTGGACAGTTAAGCAGGGGCGCAGGGGGGCAGGGGAGTCTGCCGCGTGGCTGCTAAAGGGGCGATTGGAACTTCCGCTGGCTGTGGGGACGGTCGGCGGGGCGACGCGGGCGCATCCGACGGCGCAGGTGGCGCTCAAAATTCTGGGAACCCAGAGCGCGCGCGAACTGAGCGAAATCATGGCGGCGGTGGGCTTGGCGCAGAACTTGGCCGCCCTGCGCGCCCTGGCAACCGAGGGCATCCAGCGTGGCCACATGAGCCTGCACGCCCGCCAGGTCGCCGTGGCCGCTGGGGCGAGTGGGGCCGACGTCGACCGCGTGGCGGCACGCTTGGTCGAGCTGGGCGAGGTTCGCGTCGAGCGCGCGCGGGAGATTTTGAGTGGGTAGATTGCTCGTTTGCTCGTTCCCACGCTCCTGCGTGGGAATGCCCCACCGGACGCTCCTGCGTCCTCGCACAGTCGGGATTACATCTAAATGAATAACCAAGAAGCAAGCGTACAAGAACAAACCTATGCTAAATCAACCAACCCAACCCGTTGGCATCGCTGGCTACGGGGCCTACGTGCCGCGCTACCGGCTGCCCGGCCACGAAATCAGCCGCGTGTGGACGGAGGGCAACAGCGCTAGCCCCGTCAAGGAAAAGGCCGTGCCCGGCATGGACGAGGACACGGCGACCATGAGCATCGAGGCGGCGCGCAACGCGCTGGCCCGCGCGCAGATCGATCCGCGCCGGATCCGCGCCGTCTGGGTCGGCAGCGAGAGCCATCCCTACGCCGTTAAGCCCACGGGCACGATTGTGGCCGAAGCCATCGGCGCCACGCCCGTCACGCTGGCGGCGGACTGGCAGTTTGCCTGCAAAGCGGGCACGGAGGCCATGCAGGCCGCGATTGGCCTGGTCGGCAGCGGCATGGCGGAGTACGCGCTCGCCATCGGTATGGACACGGCCCAAGGCCGCCCCGGCGACGCGCTGGAGTATACGGCGGGCGCGGGCGGCGCGGCCTTTCTCATCGGCCCAGCCGAGCAGGCGCTGGCAACCATCGAACGCACGGGCAGCTTTGTCACCGACACAACGGATTTTTGGCGACGCCCGACGACGCACTACCCGTCACACGCCGAGCGCTTTAGCGGCGACCCCGGCTACTTTGGCCACGTGATCCCCGCGGCGAAGGAGATGATGTCGGCCATGGGTACGCAGCCGTCGGACTACGACTGGGTCGTCTTTCACCAGCCCAACCGCAAGTTTCCCACGCGCGCGCTCAAGCAGCTTGGCTTTGCGCCCGAACAGTGGGGGCCGGGTTTGCTTGTCGGTGAAATTGGCAATACCTACGCTGGCTCGTCAATGATTGGCTTGGCCGCTACGCTCGATGTCGCCCAACCCGGCGACCGCATTCTGCTCGTCAGCTACGGCAGCGGCGCGGGCTCGGACGCGTTTGATTTACGCGCCACCGAGCGGCTGGCCGAGGCCAGCCGCCACGCCGCTACCACGCGCGACTATCTCCGCCGCCGCACGCCCATCGACTACGCGCAATATGTCCGCATCCGCGGCAAGCTGGCCACGCACTAAGGTTTCGAGTCACCCCGCGCCCCCGCGCTCGACGAGCGCGGGGCGTGGGGTTTAGGCTGTTCCAGGAAAATTAAACACCGCAGGGGCGAGTCGACGTGACCGTCACGGCCCTCCATGAGAAAGACTTTCCCCGCTGCTAAATGGGCGTGGCTGTCACCTCTGACGGTCACGCTGACCGGGTAATCTAATTGTTGGAACGGCCTTGGTGGGCAAAACGTTAACAAAGTGGGACGCTCACTTAATTTAGCCCCGCCAGCAATTTCTCCGTCTTCTCCACTTCCGCCGCGATCTCCATCTGTCGAAAAAGCGCCAGCGCCGCCCCCAGCTCAGACCGCGCGGCTTCCCGAGCCCCGTTTTCCGCATAGACTTCGCCCAGCGTGCGGCGGCTGTAGGCCGTTTGCCAGCGGTCTTTGTTCTCCTCCGCAATTTGGATGGCCTGGGTGAGCAGATCGATAGCGGCGCTGGGGTTGCCCTGAGCCTGGCGAACCAAACTGAGTGTTACCATCGTATACGGCAGATTTTCCACCTCTTCCTGATGGATTCCCAACATCGCATATTTTTCACTGCTGTCCAGATCACCCAACGCAAAATAGGCTTCGGCCAAATTGCCCGCATTTAATGCAATCCAATAGGAAGAGCCAGCGCGCTCGTAAAATTGAAGCGCATCTTCTGCTTGTTTAATAGACGCCCGATACTCTTCTGCCAAAATGTGACAAGCAGCCTGATTGCTACGCACGTACATCTCCTGTGTTCGGTTGCCGATCTTACTGTAGTTTTGTATTGCGCTGTCGAAATACTGAAATGCCGTAGAGAAATCTCGCTGACGACTTGTTATAATGCCCAGATAGTATTGTGCCCGAGCAGTCGCTTGTGAATCATCAAGCTCTTGCGCCAGCTTAAGGGCAAGCTCATAGTGACTTTGCGCGTTATCGTAGTTGCCAAGCTGATCCTGAATCGTACCTTGCAAGTGTTCCGCATAGTACCGCGCAAGGTTTGCCTCTGCCCAGGCGTCCCGCGTCTCCCGTTCATGCATATAAATTGTGCCACGACGCACGTGTAGTTGGGTGTATTTATTAAAGAGGTATGAAACAACATCAATACCGCGCTTCAACTTTTCTTGTGCACCTTTGGTGTCTCCTTGGACATGTAGGCCAACACCCCACAGATGCATCGCATCAATACTCTCCACTGCATCCGACGGCCACTCCACGGACGCAAGATTGTCGACCAGCTTCTCCGGCTCGCCGACAAAGTCATACAGCTCGGCCCGCAGCAGGGCGAGCTGCCGCTGCTGGGCGGGCTGGAGGCGATTGGTGGAAATTTGCGAGAAAATATCCAGGGCGCTGGCGGAAAAGCCGCGCTCGATTTCGCGCTGGCGCTGGGGGAACCAAAACTTTACGGCCTGCTGCGCCCGGCCGCCCCGCCACAGGTGATAGGCCGCTTCCGTGGCCTCGCCGCGCGTGGCGCAGATTTGGGCAGCGTGCAGGTGCAGCGCTTCGCGTCGCTCGACGCTCAAATCATTGTAGAGCAGGGTGCGCAGGGTGGGCAGCAGGGCAACGCCGCCCGCGCCATCCTGCTGCAGCAGGTGGCGCTGCATGAGATCAGCAACGGGGTCGCGCGATTCCGCATCATTTTCGATATTTTTGGAGTCAGTCTCGGAGTCAGTCGGGGCAGTCGCCAATCGCCACGCGTCGCGCGGCACCGCGTCGCGGAAGACGCTGAGCGCATGCAGCAGCTGGCGCTGGCTCGGCGCCAGCCGCTTGCGCACGCGCTCCCAAATGGGGGCCAGGGCTGGGGTGTGGGGCAGGCGCAGCAGGGTCTCCGCCAGTTGGGGCTTTGCCAGCACGCGGTGCAGCGCCAGGCAGAGCGTCAGCAGCCGCGGATTGCCGCCCGTGTAGCGCGCCAGCTCCGCCAAATCCTGCGGCGTATGGGCAATTTGCTCGTGACGCAGCCACTGCGACATCTCTTCATTTGACAATCTGTCCAGCGCCAGCGTCAGCTCCGTCTCCAACAGGGCGCGCTGACCGATGAGCAGCAGCGGCGCGTGGTGGCGCAGCCCGCGCACAAAATCGAGCAGCTGCGCGTGCTGCGGCCGTTCGCATTCGGGATCGTCGGCCCGCAGCAGGTCGATCTCGTCCAGGCAGATCAGCAGCGGCTGGGGCAGCGCGTCGATATCCGCCAGCGCCATGCCCAGCGCCAGATTGGCGTCCTCTACCTTGCCGCCGTCCGCCACCAGCTGCAGCCAGAGGCTAGATGCGCCCCGCTGATGCAGAAAGTAGCCCAGCGCAAAGAGCAAGCTGGGCAGGCGGTCGTTAAAGTGGGGGCGCACGGTAAACCAGAAGACGTGGTCACGCACCCAGCGCTGGGCCAGCCACGTACCCAGCGCCGTCTTGCCCACCCCGCCCACGCCCACCAGCGCCAGGCTCTGCCCCGCCTCCAGCGCGCGCAGGGAGTCTGCGCGCATCTGCTCGCGCCCGATCAGTGCGCTGCGCAGCGTGGGCGCTTCCAGCCGCACCGTGGGGCGCAGCCGCTGCAGCAGCCGCTCGCCCAGCCGCGCCACCGCCTCACGCAGGTGGCGGTCGTGGGTGGCGCGCGAAACGTGCAGGAAGTCGTGGTAAATGGCGGCCTGATTGCGCGGGCGCGGGCGCACGATTTGTCCAAAATAGTTTAGCTCCAGCAGCAGAAAGTCATAGCGACCGCTGCGCGCCGTCTGCGCCTCCTGCTCCACCGCCGCCAGCAGTGCCTGCTGCTCGGCGGGCGGCTCTCCTCCCCAGAGCAGCGCCGCCGTGCGCGCGATCTCGTCGCCCAGCAGCTGCCCCCAGTCGACGGCCGCGCCCGGCTCCCCCGCACGATAGCTGCTGCTGAGAAAGTAAGGGGTCGCCAGCGGCGAGTGCGCCGTCAGGATCGCGGGCTCGTCGTAAAACTCCAGCGCCAGCTTGAGCTGCTCAAAAAAGGTCGCCGCCCGCTCAAAGCGCTTGCCGACCGTCTGCTTCTTCTTTGCCATGCTTTGCCTTGCCGGTGGGGGCTGTAGGACAAGCTGTTAGCTTATCCTGACGTAGAAGCCGAATCTACAGCTTGTGAGACATTTTGATCAACACGTGAGGCATCGGCGCAACCCTTCCATGCTACGCTAAAAACATCTCACCACATTCAATCCAAAAATTAGGAGCGAAACCTTATGCGCCTTTTATCAACTTTTGTACGCGGAGCCCTAGTGATGACGATTTTCCTCTCCATGACCTCGGCCTCGACCCAGCGCGCCAGCGCCAAGGGCGTGGTCGGCCTGCAGCACCAGTGGTCCTACCTCTACCAGGCGGGCGACAACCAGGTGGTGCTCAACGTGACAATCAACGAGTGGAATCCCAGAACCCAGCGCGTTCTCCGCAAGCTGGGCGATTTTGCTTACAAATTTGGCTGTCACACGGGCAATGGACACGTCACCTGCGACATGGACATCCAGGCCAGCATCGAAGACGCCTACGACCAAGTCGGCCACCCGCAGGCCGTGCCCGCCTGGGAAGGCTACGACATAATTATCACCGAGGCCACGGGCAGGTGGGTGGAGGTGGACTTTGGGCAGCAGGCGGCGCTGGCGGGCCATTCGTCGGTCAGCTTTGGCTTCCAAACGTCGACGGGCAGCGATGTACAGTTTCGCAGCTGGGCGGACTCCTCGATCAAGGTGCTCTACAGCGCAGCGTTTCAGCCGGCTCAACATGAGCTGTACGTGATGGGCTCCGTGATCGAACGCCCACAGGGGCCAAAGCTTGGTGGCCAAAGCTTCTATCTAAAACAGAACGGGCAGACGACTCCGCTGGGCGAGGTCAAGTACGGGGCGTCGCCCAGCTTCCAGCTCTCCGCCAACCGACTACAGATTACTCCAGTCAACGGCTTTGAGTTGCAGTCGTTCTTGGTTGATCCCCAATTCGGTCAAGGCGGTTAGTCAAGATTTCGTCTCAGTTGTGTCAGTTACCGACGGGCCGTTTTTGTCGACGCTGATAAATCGCCAAATAGAACGTAAGCCACCGGCCCAACCACACCGCCCCAACCACACCGCAGGCGATGGCGACATCGGCCACGTTGGAGTTGGGCGAGTAGAACAAGTTGGGCACGCCCAGTTTGACAAAGCCCGTCGCGGCGCCGTGGTCAAGTCGGTCGATTAGATTGCCCAGCGGGCCGCCGAGTTGAAGGCCAAGCAGCACGCGAATTGAAGGTCGCTGCCAGAATGCCGAGTATCCAAGCGCCGACTGCGAAGTGCAGTCGGCGCTTTTTTGTTTGCCTGCCAGTATAGCCCTCTTTGCCCTTCCCCTCAAGCTCGTCCCGTGCCGGGTCGACGTCGGGAGATAGTCGCGTTGGATGTTGATGCGTGCAACGCACGGCGCACACAAATTTTTGTCTGCCAAGCGATTCTGCGCCGTGCAGTGCACTCGACCAGCTTGTCTCGCTGCCCCCAACAGGCCAACCGACCCCCTTCCCCCGCAGCGGGGGAAGGGCCGGGAATGGGGGTCTTAGCCCCACCCTCCACGGAATGAGGCAAACCCACCCGGTTGCGAGTCTGCTGGATGGACGAAGACGCGATGAACCCCAGCCCTCCACGGAATGAGGCAAACCCACCCGGTTGTGAGGCATGAAACCGCCCAATCTCCGCTATCCTCAATTCAATCGACAACCGCCCCACTATCCATCGCCACCCACGCCGCCATCGCTAACCCCAGCCAACATGCCCAAGCGCGACGGTCGCGTGCGCTGCACGCATCAACCCGTATCACCATCTGTCCCTGCTTACATCTGTCTCTGCTCACAAAGGAGCTGCTCCCATGCCCAACCAACCCTTCCCTTCCCACCGATGGCGCACCTGGCCGCGCCTGACCCTCGGCGGTCTGCTGCTGCTGATCGCCGCGCTGCTCTTCGTCGGCTCCGCTGGCGCGACTCGCCTCGCCAGCGCCGTCTTGGCCCTTGATAGTCAAGTGACCATTGAGGAGATCAACGCCAGCGCGCCGCCCTTTGCCAGCGAGCGCGTGCGCATTGCGTTCAACGGCGTCGACACGCCGAGCGACGGTCGCCAGATCAACGGCTACCTGCTGGACGTGGCGCTCCAGTCCGGCGCGCTCTGCGGCGATTTGGCGGTGACCGGTGATGAGGGGAGCGGCGCGATCAGCACCACGCGCGACTTTCCCGGCTGGAATCTCGTCGAGCGCTACGACGCCTTCCGCCTGGTGCAGGAGATGACGGTCTTCGAGGCCGTGCTGCCAGCGGGGGTGCGCGCGCCGCTGCGGGCGATCCTCGCCCGGGCGGACGATACGCCGAGCAACAAGGGCTACGGCGTCGGCCTCCAGCAGCAGGCCGTCAAGCTTTCGGATCACGCGGGCTTTGCGCTGGATGCGGCCAATCGCGGAGACATGGCCAGCGCGCGTCGCCACACCGAGCACGTGCTCAACATTCTCTACGGCGCGGCGGATCCGCGCTACGGCGATCAGGACAACGACGGCGCGGCCACCAATCCCGGCGACGGCTACGGCCTGCTCGTCTACGGCCGGCAAACGGCAAGCAGCCTGCAAAGCGCAGCAGGCAGCGGCGATGCGACCGAGAACGTGCAGACGCGCGCCGCCGAAGCGCAGATCGCGCTGAACAACATCGGCAGCGGCGACGATGGCGAGTGGGCCGCGCTGCTGATCGAGCGCGCCAACACGCTGCTGGCGACCACGGAAAGCGGCGAGATCACCGCGATTGCGCAGCAGATGGTCGGCCTCGCCAACCGCATTGACGCGGGTGAGGATTTGAACGACAGCGGCGAGGTCGAGCCGCTTGTGGACGAGGGCGGCGCGCAAGTGGCCTACCGCTATACGCAATATGCCGCCGACCTTGTTGGCAGCGCGGGCTACGTCCGCTTTAGCGACAGTGATAGCGGCAGCAGTAAATCCAGCGACGGCCTCAACCTCAGCCTGAGCGGCCTCGCGCCGCCCGCCACCAACGAACGCTACTACGCCTACCTGGTGCGCGAAAGCGGAGAGCGCACGCTCGTCGGCGCGGTCGATTCAGCGACGGGCGATCTCGCGGCCACCGTCACCGGCAGCGGCGAAAATCTCACGGCGGATCACGGCAGCGTGGTCGTGACCGTGGGGCGTTTGCTGGCCGAGGATGTGCTGCCGGAGACGGCGCTGGGCTATCTGCGTTCGGTGCTGGGCGCGGCCAACGGCACGCCGGGCAACGTGGGCTACGGCATCGGCCTGGCGACCGAGAGCAAGCTGCTCGTTGACCATGCCGGGCTGGCGCGCAACGCGGCCAACGCGGGCGACCTCGCGGCGGCGCACACCCACGCCGAGCACGTGCTCAACCTGCTCTACGGCAGCACCGACCCGCGCTTTGGCGACTTTGACGGCAACGGCCTGCCCGATACGCCGGGCGACGGCTTTGGAATTTTGCCCTACCGCGCCGCCATGTCGCAGGCGCTGGCGCAGGCCAACGAGGCCAGCGACGCCACGCAATCGATTCAGCAGCGCGCGGCGGAGGCGCAGATCGCGCTGGAGAATATCGGCAGCGGGGATGATGGCGCGTGGGCCAATCTGCTGATCGACGCGGCCAACAAGTTGTTAGCGACCAATGATACGGGCCAAGCGCAGACGCTGGCGAACCAGATGGTTGCGCGGGCGAGCGAAATTTACCTGGGGACGGAGCTCAACGACAACGGCGAAATCGAGCCGATTGCAGGCGAGGGCGGCGCCCTGAGCGCCTACGGCACGGCGCAGCGAGCCATAGAATATCAGCCGCAGCCGATTGATGCACTGCTGCCCACGCCCACGCCGACGGCCAGCGCAACCGCCACCGTGCCAGCAGACGCCACAGCCACACCGCCGCCGACACCCGTGCCCACGCGCGACCCGGCCATCCCCCCGCCCACGGCCTCCGGCGTCGGCGACCGCTATGAGAACGACGACCAGTGCGCCAACGCACGCCGCATCACCACGGACGGGCTGCTCCAGAGCCACAGCTTCCACAGCGGCAGCGATGCGGACTGGGTGCGCTTTGACGCCACCAGCGGCGATCAGTACGTAATCGAAGTCACCATTCCCAGCGGCTCGCCCGCCGACGTGGCTGCGGAGCTTTACCTCGCCTGTGACGCCGCGGCGACGGAGGCACAGGATTTCCAATTTGCCCCCGGCGTGCGTATCGACTACACCGCCGACCAGACGGCCCCCGCCTACCTGCGCCTTTTTAGCAGCCAATCGCAGGGCGGCGACGATGTGCGCTATAACCTCTCGGTGCGCTCGCTGCAGAATACGGACGTGGCGCCTGGTCTGCTAATCATCATTGCTGGGCAAATTAAGAACAACGACCCCGTGCAGCCCAACATCTACCACGTGACGGACGAAGTGCGCCAGCTCTTCCTGGACAAGGGCGCGACCGACGACCAAATCTACTACATTGCGCCCGACCTCAGCCGCGCGGGCGTCGATGTCTCGGCGACGGAGGCCAACGTGGAGGCGGCGATTACGCAGTGGGCGGACGAGCAGGCGGCCACGGCGCAGTCGCTCACGATTTACATGATGGATCACGGCAACAACGACCTCTTCTACCTCGACAAGCGACGGGGCGAGTGGCTGACGCCGTCTCAGCTCAACGGCTGGCTGGAGACGCTGGAGACGCTGCGGCCCACGCTCAACATCAACATTATCTACGAGGCCTGTGAATCCGGCAGCTTTATCAGCGGCGACGAGAGCATCAGCAAGCCGGGCCGCGTGGTCATGGCCTCGACGGACGACGTCAACCTGGCTTGGGCCTCGGACGACGGCGCGATCTTCTCCGACCATCTGCTGGACGGGCTGCGCGGTGGCGAGAGCCTCTACACCAGCTTTGAGAACGCCCGCATCGCCGCCCAAATTGCTCACCCGCAGCAGCAGCCGTGGATCGACGCCGACGGCGACGGCAACGGCACGGACGATGCTAGCCAGACCGTGGCCGCCCAGCGGGGCTTTGCCTTTGCCGGAACCTTCCCGGATGAGATCTGGCCACCCTTTATCGCCGAGATGCAGGCGATTGTGCCGGACGATCAGGGTCGCGCTGTCATCCGCGCGCAGGTGCGCGACGATGTCGCGGTCGACAACGTCTGGGCCGTCATTTACCCGCCCTCCTACCAGGCCCCAACCGAGGGCGAAGAGCTGGTGCAGGAGGCGCTGCCCACCACCGTGCTGCTCGATCAGGGCAACGACTGGTACGGCGCGCGCTACGACGGCTTCCGCGAGCCGGGCACCTACCGCATCGTCATCTACGCGGACGACAACGAAGACGTGGACGCACGGCCCGTCTCGGTCTCGGTGACGATTGCCGGCGGCAACCTCTATTTGCCGCTGGTGGCAAAGCCGTAAGTCACGTATGCTCCGCTATGTGACATGCTTCGCCATTCCCATGTGGTTCGGAACTCCGGTGCCGACGGGTCACCCATAAATGTCACCTTGCGGAGCAAAGGTGACCTGGTATCATGGAAAGCGGCAAGAGGAGGCAGTAGGTGACCCCAAGCGCCAAAAGCTTGTATCGTAGATAAGCCCCTCTTGCCACTGACCTTTGCCGAAGTTGGACGAATTGAGTAGAGTAGCAGAACGCGCAGACCCGCCATGTAAGTTGTCCAACAGCCGTGCCTCGTAGTCAAGACAGTTAACTCGTGACCAGGGGCTACCCAAGCCCGAACGTAGAGTTGTCGAGGCCACCTGAGACCACGGAGAGAATGGAGGGCCACGAGCCCGGATACCAGGCAGTTCGGTCACGCTCAGGGGCTGGGGACAAAGCGCAAGGCGGTCGAGCGCGCCCAGCTACCCGATTCGCTCACGGGTCACCCTCTCGAAAGGAAAGTGCTCATGTCAACCTTCTACCTAGGCGTCGATGTGGCCAAAGACAAGTTGGCCGTTGCCCTCCACGCTTGCCCGTCTACAGCGGCCGCCGACCGTCGCACCCCGCGTTCCCTGCCCGACGTCGCCAATAGCGAGGCGGGCTTCCAAGCGCTGCAGGCGCAAGTCGCCGCGCAGCTTGAGGGCCAGGGCGAGGAGCGCGTGCTCCACCTGATTGTCGAGCCGACCGGCAACTACCACCTGCGGCTGCTTGCTTTTGCCGAGCAGCAGGGCTGGCGCGTCAGCCTGCCCAACCCCAAAGTCGTGCGCGACTGGGCCAAAGGGCAAGGACAACGGGCCAAAACCGATAAGGTAGATGCGCGCTTGCTGGCTCAGTACGGCGCCAGCACCCAATCGCCCGCTCAACAGCCGCTGGCTGCGGAAGTCAGCGAACTCGACGAGCTGCTCCATCGCCAGGAGGACCTGGAGCAGATGCTGGCTCAGGAGCGCAACCGCCTCCACGCCCACCAGCAGCGCCCCCACCCCTCCTCCGCCGTGCGCCGCAGCTTAGAGCAGAGCCTCAAGCGCTTGCAGGAACAGTTGACCGAGGTCGAGCAGGCCATCCAAGCCCACCTGGCTCAGTACAACGATCTCGCCCAGCACGTGCGGCGCTTGCTCAAAGTTTGCGGCATTGGCGACAAAACCGTCTTACATATCCTGGTCTTGCTCTTCCGCTTCGAGGCGCGCACCGCCGGCCAGGGCGACGCCAAGGCGCTGACCGCCTTCGTGGGTCTTGACCCCGTCCACACCCAAAGCGGCAGCTCCGTCTACAAGCGACCGGCCATCTCCAAAATGGGCGATGCCGATGCCCGGCGTCGTCTCTATCTCTGTGCCTTGGGCGGCAACCGCGCCAAGGACACACCGCTCACCCGCTTCTATCGCGGCTTGCTGGCGCGTGGCAAACCCGTCAAAGTGGCCCGCATTGCCACCGCCCGCAAAATCCTGATCTGGGCCTGGGCGGTTTTCCGCTCCGGCAAGCCCTTTGACCCCCAACTCGCTTCGCCCGCCTCTTGATGCGAATGGCTGACTTTCGTATAGAAACCAAGGGGACCCAAATCTTTAAGGTTTTCCCCCTTGACTTCTATGAGAGAATCTACGGCACTTGGCAGGACCCTATTGTTTGTCGCGCAGGGTGAGGCAAAAGGCGCGCTTTGTGAGGCATCACCAGCCGAACCGCCTGCTACGCTGTAAGCACCACACGGAAAACGTCTCGACACCACCAAAGACTCCCCGCCCCCGCTCGAAACGTCATTTAACCCACTGGTTACTTTTTATTCATTCTGCAAAGGAGTCCCCCATGCAAAACATCTTTTCTCGCGGCCACAAACGGCTGCTCCTCCTGCTCGCTACGGCGACCTTACTGATCGCTGCGCTGCTGGTTGCCGCGCAGGCGCTGTCGCGCGTTGTGCAGGCCGCACCCGCCGCCCAGCCGCCGGTGACCACGATTACCGTGGACACGACAGCAGATTTAGAATCCGACAGCGTGCGCAACACCTGCGGCTACACGCTGGGCAGCGGTGCGCTCTTCCAGGAAGCGCCCGACGGCCAGTGCACCCTGCGCCGGGCGCTGATCGAAGCCTCGGCCCGCCCGTCGACGGACCGCCCGATCGCCATCAGCTTCGATATTCCGCTGAGCGACACCGGCTACCTGACCAGCACGGGCAGCATGACCAACACGCCCTTTGTCTCCGGCACGCGGCTGATTTCCGTGGCCGAGCCGCTGCCGCCGCTGAGCCGCGAAAACACGCTGGAGATCAACGGCGACGTGACCATCGACGGCGGCACGCAGCCGAACGGTCGAGCCGATGGCCCGCCGATCATCATCGACACGAGCGACTTTGGCCTGGAGATCGAGAGCACGGGCAATACGTTGCGCAACGTTGCCTTCACCAACGGCGGCTCGATTCTCGTCAAGGAAGCAAACACCGTTATCGAAAATATCTGGATGGGCCTCTCGACCGACGGCCGCAACGTCGCCTTCCGCACGCCGGGCCAGTTTAACCGCATGGCCTTTGGCGGGATCTTGCTGCGTTCGAGCGACAACATCGTGCGCAACAGCGTGCTGACCGGGGCTTTTGGTCGCGCCGTCACCATCGACGGCGGCAATGACAACAACCTCATCGAAAACAACCTGATTGGCACGCGCAGCGACGGCACGATTCCCTTTGTCGACCCGGCGATTCGCTGCGTGATCGAAATCGAGAATCCCGACGAGCCCTTTGCCTTCTACTACAATCCGGACGATTGGTACGGCGGCTGGGGTATTTCGCTGGCGGGCAGCGGAACCATTGTGCGCAACAATCTCTTTGCAGGGATGAACAACGTGCGCTCGGCCAACGACACGCCGCCCATGGCGATTGAGGTCTTTGGCGCGAATCACCGGATTATCAGCAACAAGATTGGCGTGGATGCGGCGGGGTATGAGCTGGGCGTCTGCGGCCAGGCGATCAAGGTTTCCGGCTTCGAGCACGACGTGCTAGATAACCTCATCGTGGGCGCAAGCCCCTTCAACCCGGGCGACCCCAACCGGTCGGCCATCCTCTCCAGCGACACCTCGCCGCTCTTTGACCGCATTACCGTGCGCCGCAACATCGTGCGCGATGGCACGACCGAGAGCACCAAAGACCTCTACGAATTTGGCCCCGGCCTGCCCGAAGCGCTGCGCCTCTACCGCTCGGCGCGCATCACCGAAATGGAGGGGCCGCTTATCAGCGGCGGCAACGGCATCGACATTATCGGTGGCGAGCACCCCTGCCCATTCTGTGAAATCGACCTCTATCTCGATGATGACGACGAACGCAGCGAGGCGCTTGCCTATCTGGGCACGGCCAACACGGATTTTGACGGCAACTTCACCTTTACGCTGCCAATCTCGTACAGCGGCGGGTTGACCGACACCCAGGGCCTGCTCACTATCAGCAACAGTACGACGGACACGCTCGCCGTCAGCCAGACCCATCCCATGTCTGACAGCGTCGTCTTCGACTACAGCGCGGGCATGAGCTTTGAAGCCTCCAAGCTCTTCCTGCCCATGCGCAGCGTGGAGATCAGCGGCACGACGCAGGGCTTGGTCGGCAGCGAACATGGCTTCCTGGTCAACGTCGATCCTGCGACGGCCACCGACCCCTTTGTCTACCGCTACGAGGCCACGGATCAAGAGCCGGGCTCGATCCGCAGCAGCAATCCGAACATCACGCTCAACTACCGCTGGTTCACCACCGGCACCAAGACCATCAGCTTGACGGTGGAGAACGATGTGAGCGTGATGAGCGACACGTTTACGGTTGAGATTGTAGACGAGTTGAGCGCAACGCCAACACCATCCGCCACAACAATGCCGAGCGCCTCGCCTTCGCCCACGCCCTCGACGCCGGAGCCATCCACGACGCCATCCACGACGCCATCCACGACGATGCCGTCGGCTACGCCCTCGACGCCAACACCTTCAGGCACGCCGAACGCCACGCCCAACCCAACCGCCACCCCCGGCGGCACCTTTGGCGACGACGACGCCATCTTCCTGCCGGTCGTGACAAAGCCATAAGCGCCGGTGGGCGTCGTGGCTCGTCCCTACGTTTTGCGTGGGGACGAGCCATCAACCATCTATCAATCTTCATTTATCAATCTTCATTCATTCCCCCCAAACGGAGCATCCCATGTCTCGGAAACTGTTGTTCGCCCTCCCCATCGTGGGCATCTGCCCGACGCTCGCTGTGGCGCTGGCCGTGAATGCTGGCAACTTGTTCGCACAGGGCGCGCTCGATAAGGCCACGCCCGGTAGCGGCACGCCCGTCGCCAGCGCCATGCCCGGCTCGTTCAGTGGCGACGAGGATATCTTCCTGCCGCTGGTCGCGAACGACTGATCCGCTGCTCGTCCCGATGCTCTGCATGGGGGCGAGGAGAGCTCGTGGAACGCAAGTCGTCCCCCTGTCGTTCGGCAGGGGGGCGACTTTTTGTTATACTGTGCCGAACTCAACTTATAGCAACCTTTATGACTACCATTCTCATTTCCAACGACGACGGCGTCTACTCGCCCGGCCTGCTGGCGCTCAAACAGACGCTGGGCCAGCTCGGCGACGTGCACGTGATCGCGCCCGATCGCAACCGCAGCGCCGTGAGCCACACCAAGACGATGAATGAACCGGTGCGCGTCCACCAAGTTGAGCTGGCGGACGGGAGCACGGCGCTGGCCTGCACCGGCGGCCCGGCGGATTGCGTGGCGCTGGCCGCGGGCGGGCTGCTGGGCAACGTGCCCGATCTCGTGGTCGGCGGCATCAATGACGGCTACAATTTGGATGTGGACGTGTCGTACAGCGGCACGGTCGCCTGCGCCAAGGAGGCCGTTGTCAACGGCATTGCGGGGATGGCGGTGAGCACCAACTTCTACGACCGCATCCACGAAGCGGGCTGCGACGTACAGGTCGTGCTGGCGGATGTGGCTGCCGTTGCGCTGCAGGTGGCGGCGCGGCTGCTCTCCAACGGCTCAACAAGCAGGCCGGAGCACGCGCTGCCGCGACAGACGCTGTTCAACCTCAACGTGCCTGGCGTGCCGAGGCGCGATCTGCGCGGCGTGCGCATTACGCGGCTGGGTGGGCGCACCTATCGCGAGGAATTGGTCGAGCGCCGCGATCCCCGCGG
This sequence comes from Caldilineaceae bacterium, assembly GCA_965213535.1. Classification (GTDB taxonomy): domain Bacteria; phylum Chloroflexota; class Anaerolineae; order Caldilineales; family Caldilineaceae; genus JBCCFC01. Next base: position 96,636 of record OZ243888.1, on the reverse strand, counting down.
TCGCCCGTACTACTGGATCGGCAGCCGCGGGCCAATGGACGCGCCGGAGCCCGTTGATGGACAAACGGGGAATGCCGCCCGTCGCGTCGGCAGCGACGTGGACGCTGTCCGCAACAACTTTGCCAGCATCACGCCGATTACGCTCGACATGACGGACTACAACTTTCTCACGCACATGAGCGAGTGGACGCTGAGCGGGATCGTGGAGTGACGGGGTAGGGCAGATTCAGAAATTGATCCACGAAGGATACGAAGAGCACGAAGGAAGAGGGTCGACGTTCGTTCTTCGTGAACCTTCGCGTCCTTCTGCATAGACTCTTCAAAACATTTCGAGCCTGATTGAGAGTAAAATCATGGTCTTCAAACCCGTAACGGATCGCACGCGCTGGGAGGGGCTGGCGCTCTGCTTCTGGCTAATCGTGCTCGACGGCCTGCTGCTGCTGTGGGCCGTGCGCCGACCGGTGGATGCGATCAAATTTGTGCTGATCGTGCTCTTCCTGCTTACGCTGCCGATGCTACTGCAGGTGATCTACCGCACGTGGAGCGCCTTTACCCTTGAATACTGGCTGGATCGCAACGCGATTCGCGTGCGCTGGGCCAACCGCCGCCACGTGATGCCGCTGCACCGCGTCCAGCGCGTTATCGAGGGGGCGCAGGATTTGGGGCAACCGCAGGCGCTTCAGTGGCCGCTGCCCCACCTGCGCCCCACGCGCGCACTCGGCGTGCTCAACCTGACGATGCTCTCCACGCGCCCGCTGGCCGAGTGTCTGCTCGTCGATATGGGCGACGCCGTCTACGCGATTTCGCCCGCCGAGCCGCGCAAATTTTTGGATGCGATGCAGACGCGCTTCCGCATGGGCACGGCGCTCCAGCTGGAGACGACGCCGGTGCAGACGTCGCTGTGGGGCGGCTGGCTGCGCTCGCGGCGCACCGAGGCGCTGCTGATCGGCGGCGGGCTGCTGGGCGTGCTCCTGCTCTTTGGCGTGCTGATGGTCAGCTTTCCGCAGCTGCCGGATACGCTCTCGCTCTTCTTTGACAGCGCGGGCGAGCCCACGGCCTCCGGCAGCAAGAATCGCCTCTTCCTGCTGCCAATTATTGGGCTGCTGACGTGGGTCGTCAACGGTGCGTGGGGAACGTGGATGGCGCGGCGTCACCATGAAACGGGAGCCTATATGTTGTGGAGCGGCGCGATTGTGGTACAAACGTTCTCACTTTTGGCGTTAATCAGCCTTCTGCCGTAAGATATTTGGCTAGCAGCGCAGGTAATCCCGCCGCTCGATTTGGTAAACAGTCAGCAAGGACGCTCCGTGAGCAGCTCCCTCCTCTTATCCACAGCCACGCCGCCCGCGAACGCCGCGCCTTTTCTGAGCGTGGTCATCCCCGCCTACAACGAAGAGGCGCGCATTGATGCAACGCTGCTCGGCATCCACGATTATCTCGTGCAGCAGCCATTTATGTGGGAGATGCTCGTGGTGCTGGACGGCGCGACGGACCGCACGCTGGAGCGGGTGCAGAGCTTTGCCGCGCGGCTGGGAGACACAGCAAACGGGGCAAGCCGCAGCCGATTGCGCTGGATCGACAGGCGGCAGAATCGCGGCAAGGGCTACACCGTGCGAGAGGGAATGCTCGCTGCCCGCGGCCAAATTCGCCTCTTCACCGATGCCGATAACTCCACCGACATTTCCCACTTTGACCAGATGCGCCCGCTCTTTGAGCAGGGCCGCCAAGTCGTTATCTGCTCGCGCGACGCCAAGGATGTCGACGGCGCACGGCAGGCCGTGCCGCAGCCCTTTCTCAAGCGGCTGCTCGGCAATTTGGGTAATCTCTTTATTCAAATTGTGGCCGTTCCCGGCATTTGGGACACGCAGTGCGGCTTCAAGGCCTTTACGCAGGAAGCTGCCAGCGCCATTTTTCCGCTCGCGCAAATTGAGCGTTGGGGCTTTGACATCGAAGTGCTGGCGCTGGCCCAGCAGCGCAATTACCCCATTGGCATTGTCCCCGCCTACTGGGTTAACAAAGCGGGCACGCACGTGCGCACGCGCGACTATTTTCGCACGCTGAGCGAAGCGCTTCAGGTGCGCTGGAATTTGCTCACGGGCGTCTACCGGCGCGAGCCACAGGTCAATCACCTGCGGCCCGGCGACGACGTTGTCGAGCCGAAGGCGTGAGGAAATTAGGCTAATTCAAGAAAACAAATACACCGCGAAGGTGGCTATCACCGCCCGCAACCGGTGAAGAATTCGCAGAATTGTCTGGGCAGCGACTGTCGCAGCGTACAGTTGATTTTCTGGAACGGCCTTAATCCCAATACTGTTCAAATAAGCGTTAGCAAATAAGCGTTAGTTGGTCAACAGCGACAGGCGAGCAATGAATTACCCGCCTGATTGGCCAAACGCGCTGAAGCGCGTTGCGGGGGCCGCCCCCAGTGCGCTTCAGCGCACTTTGCAGGATAGGCGATGAATGAATTCATCGCCGGTGGTGGCAAACGGCTCAACTGCGCCTATTTGAATGATATTGGCCTTAATCCACGATGGGCACGAAGCAACACGAAGGAAGAGGGTCGACGTTCTTGCTTCGTGGATCGCCTCTTCTCAAACTTTTGGCCCGGCTGATTGATTTGCCCGCATTGCCAGCCCAATTTGCACCATGTTAACAACGTAGTGCGCTACCAGTGGCGTGAGCAGCGTGTCGCGCCAGAGGAAGAGCGCGCCCAGCGCGATCCCCGCCAGCCCCGCGCCAGCCATCCCCCAAATCCCCTGCGGGCTGTGCAGCAGGCCAAAGATCACGCCCCACCCCGCCACCAACACCCACGGCGAAACGATGGTCGCCAGCCCGCCGACGAGCAACCCGCGAAAGAGCAGCTCCTCCAGCACCACAACGGAGACCATGACCATGCTCACGGCGAGTAGCTCGTCCCGGCTGCGGGGCAGCACGTGGTCGAGAATGGTGGTGGCATAGATGCGCGGATTGTCGCGGGCAAAGGGCTGTTGCAACAGCCAGCGCGTCGTCAACACAATCAGCAGGGCCAGCGCGGCACCGAACGTCGCCCCCCACAGAGTTTCGGCCAGCACCTCGCTTGTCGACAGCGGCGCGAGGCCGAACTGCGCTCGCGGCAATCCGCTGAGCCACGCCAGCCCGCCGCAGAGCGCAATCATCCCCAGCCGCACCAGATTCTCGGCGCGCATCAGCAGCAAATTGCGATCGGGCGTCCACGTGCGCAGGAGCCGCGCCGTGGCGAATGTTCCGTAGCCGATAAAGGCCGTCAGCGCGAGCGTCGCAATCAGGAAGAGCAGATAGTTGGTTGTCACGACGTTTCAGAGCAGGTTCAATGGTTCAGGAAAGTAAAGAGTTTGATCAACGAAGGTTCACGGGGGTTTACGGGGGTTTACGGGGGTTCGCGTAGGTTCACGGGGGTTCATTGATCGCATCTTCTACCGCTGCAGAATTCACGGCAGTTTGGACGCAAAATGCAAAAGTGATACAATTTATTCCTCGGAGGAGGCTTTCTGGTCTCTTTCAGGGCGGGGACAATGGCGTTCCCGCCCTTTTTCTATGGCAGTCGCTGGTGAAACGCTACACGGCAACAGCGTGCCAACGCGGGCAAAACAACCATGCGCTACACTTAAATTATCTCAACAAAATTGGTCAGGCCCAAAGCATTAGCGTAAACCAAAAGGCGCAAAACGCCTACATTTTTGCAACGCTGGTCTTGATAGACAAAGTTAATGAGGAGCTTTTTGTGAAAATTGTAGCATTAGTGAAACAGACGCCGGACACGGCGGAGCTGCCCAAAGTCTCGGTGGACGAGGTGCAGCGCGGCGACGTGCGGGCCACGATGGTCATCAACCCGTGGGATGAATTTGCGGCGGAGGAGGCCATCGATCTCGCCGACCGCTTTGACGCCGACACAATAGCCATCACGCTCGGCACGGCGGGCGCGGCGGACGTGTTGAAGCACGCGCTGGCAATGGGCATCGCCAACGCGATGCTCGTCGAGTACGACGATGTGGAAAATCTCGATGCGTGGATGGTGGCGGACTTGCTCGTGGCCGCGGCCAGCCAAGCGGGCGACCCGGACATTGTGCTGGCGGGCAAGATGAGCGTGGACGGCAACAGCGGCAGCGTCTTTGCGGGCGTCGCCTGCAAGCTGGGTGCGCCGCTGCTTACGAACGTCACCAAAATTGTGGATGTGGCGGGGGGGACGGTCACCGTCGAGCGCATTGACGGCAGCGCGCAGGAGACGGTGCAGTCGCCGCTGCCGGTGGTCATCAGCGTGGCCAAGGAGATCAACGACCCGCGCTACCCCAGCTTTATGGGCATCCGCAAGGCCAACCGCGTTGACATTCCCACGCTGTCGCCAAGCGACCTGGGCGTTGACGTTAGCGCACCAACGACCACCTGGACAAACGTCCGCAAGCCGGAAGAGCGCGGCACCGAGGTCAACCTGATCGAGGGCGGCAGCGCGCAGGAGCTGGCCGAGAAGCTGGCCGACGCGCTGATCGCGGAGAAGATTATTTGATTTATGATTTTGGAATTACGATTTACGATTCATGGTTGATGCAGTCGGCTCGTTGCTGGACACATCAGGGATTTCGCTGCCGCAGCTCATAGCAGAAGTTTCGTGATTGACGAGCCTTTCGTAAATCCAAAATTCAAAATGGAGAATCCTTATGTCTGTTTTAGTACTGATTGAGCAAGTGAAGGGCACGCCGCTGGGCAGTTCGCTCGAGGTGTTGGGCAAGGCGCGCGACATTGCGGACGAGCTGGCCGTGCCGCTGTTGGCGCTGGTGGCGGGCGGCGACGAAGCGAGCGAGGCGGCAACAGATGTCGCCCAGTACGATGTCGATATGGTGCTGGCGGCGGCGGATGACGTGCTGGCGACCTATCGCAGCAGCGCCTATGCGAGCGTGCTGCGCGAGGCGGCGGAGACCTTCGAGGCTTCGGTGATTTTGGCGAGCGCGACGCAGAGCGGGCGCGAGGTGGCGGCGCTGGTCGCCTGCCAGCTGGGCGCGGGGCTGGCGGCGGACGCCGTGGATTTGAGCGTGGCGGACGATAAATTGGTGGCGACGCGCTCCGTCTACTCCAACAATATCTTAGTCGACGTGACCTTTGCCACGGAGGTGCAGGTTGCCAGCATGAGGCCGCGCGCTTCCACGATGCCGGAGCCAACGGGTGAAGAGGCCGCGGTGGAGGAGATGGTCGTCTCCATTAGCGAGGAGGACGTGCCGGAGAAGATCACGGAAATGCAGACCAGCGAAAGCGGCGAAGTCGTGCTCACCGATGCGACCGTTATCGTCTCCGGCGGGAGAGGCGTGGCGGCGGACCCGGAGAAGGGCTTTGCGCTCGTCACCGATTTGGCGGAGACGCTGCACGCCGCCGTAGGGGCCAGCCGCGCCGCCGTTGACGCGGGCTATGTTCCGTACAAGCATCAGGTCGGCCAGACGGGCAAGGTGGTCACGCCCGATTTGTACATTGCGGCGGGCATTAGCGGCGCGATCCAGCATCTGGCGGGCATGGGCGGCAGCAAGACGATTGTCGCCATCAACAAGGATGCGGATGCGCCGATCTTCGGGCGCGCAAACTACGGTGTGGTTGGCGATCTGTACGAGGTGCTGCCCGCATTGAACGAGGCGCTGAAGAAGCGAATGAGTTAGGGCGAATCAGCGCTTCGCGCTACAGCCGCGGGGAATTCCCCGCGGCTTTTTTGATCGCGCGGCGGGGTTGGCTGTGCTATAATATGGCCATGCCAGCGAGAGATTATTTGCACGAGACGGTGAAACAAGCGCTGATCAAAGACGATTGGACGATTACCGACGACCCACTGCGCGTTGTCTTTGGTTCGCGCCAAGGATTTATTGATATGGGTGCGTCCAAAATTATTGGTGCCCAGAAAGCAGAGCGCAAAATTGCGGTGGAAGTCAAAAGCTTTATCGGACCCTCAATTGTTGCCGACATACAGCAGGCAATTGGCCAATTTGTTACCTACCGAAGCTGGCTGCGTCGCTCGCAGACTGATAGGATATTGTATTTGGCGATTGATAAAGCGGCCTATGAATTGGCTTTCGAAGATGAAGCAGGAGTAGTCATCCTGCAAGATAGCAACGCCCGCCTGATTGTTGTTGATGCAGAGAGGGAGGAAATTGAACTGTGGAAAAACTACAGAAGTATCGACGCCTTATAAAAGAGCTGTTGCGGAAAGATGCGCAATACCCCCCATCGAACGGGGATATCGAGCCCTTGCTTTTGTTTGATGAAGAACATGATAATTATCAGCTGGCGTATGTCGGATGGCAGGGGGTACGGCGTGTCCACACCGTCCTGATTCACGTTGGCCTACGCCGCGGCAAGATCTGGATTGAGACAGATGGCACCGAGGAAGGCATTGCCAACGCCCTTGTTCATTCGGGTGTACCTAGGGAGGATATCGTACTGGCCTTTCACCCACCCTATAAACGGCAGTACACGGATTTCGCCGTCGCGTAGACTAAATTTTTAACGCGGAGGCGCAAAGGGATTTCTTGAAAAGATTTTAGTCGGGCAGAGACTGTCTGGTTTCCGTAATTACAGTTCCATCCAACCAAGACAATCAACCCGACTCTCCTTGCGCCTTCGCATTAATTTTCACCATTTGACAAAGCTAGAAAGCTCTACCCATGCTGTTGGACACTTTACCCTCCCAAGCGCTCGACATTCCGCTGCGCGCAACCTTTCGCTGCTTCAACGGCTGCGAGGGCGACTACTCGATCTACGACGTGATCTACCGCTGCCCCACCTGTGGCGGGCTGCTCGAAGTGCACCACGACGTGACGGCGCTGCGGGCGGCGCGCACCGCCGACGAATGGCGACGGCTGATCGACAGCCGCATGGGTACGACGCGCTGGCCCTACGGCAGCGGGGTTTGGGGGATGCGCGAGTGGGTGGTGCCAGACTTGCGCGACGAGAATGTGGTGAGCACCTACGAGGGCAACAGCAACCTCTTCTGGGCCGAGCGGCTGGGGCAGGAGCTGGGGCTGAACAGCCTGTGGATCAAGCAGTGTGGCAATTCGCACACCGGCAGCTTCAAAGACCTGGGGATGACGGTGCTGGTCAGCGTCGTCAAGCAGATGATGGCGCAGGGTAGCCCAAATGGCAACCCGGTGCAGGCCGTGGCCTGCGCCTCCACCGGCGACACGAGCGCGGCGCTCTCGGCCTACGCCGCGGCGGCGGGGATTCCCGCCATTATCTTTCTGCCCGCGGGCAAGGTCAGCACGGCGCAGCTGGTGCAGCCGGTGGCGAACGGGGCGCACGTGCTGGCGCTGGACACAGATTTCGACGGCTGTATGAGAATCGTGCAGGCGGTGACGGAGGACAACTCGATTTACCTCGCCAACTCGATGAACAGCGTGCGCATAGAGGGACAGAAGACGGTTGCCATTGAAATTGTGCGCCAGTTTGATTGGGAGGTGCCGGACTGGATCATCATCCCGACTGGCAATCTGGGCAACATCAGCGCGCTTTACAAGGGCCTCAAGCTGCTGCGCGACCTTGGCCTCATCCACAAGCTGCCGCGGCTGGTAGCGGCACAGGCCGAGCGCGCCAACCCCTTCTACATGAGCTTTCTCGACGACTTCTCGGAAAAGGTGCGCGTGCCCAGCGGCGAGACGCTTGCCAGCGCCATCCGCATCGGCGATCCGGTGAGCTACGAGAAGGCCGTACAGGCCGTGCAGGAGACGGACGGCTTGGTTGAGCAGGCAAGCGAGAGCGAGCTGGCCAGCGCCGCGGCGCGCGCGGATCGCACGGGGCTCTTTACCTGCCCACACACGGGCGTTGCCCTGGCCGTGCTGGAGAAGCTGGTCGCGCGCGGCGAAATCCAGCGGGATGACCGCACCATCATCGTCAGCACGGCGCACGGGCTCAAGTTTACCGATTTCAAGGTGGACTACCACGAGGGCAAGCTGGAGGAGATCGAGAGTCGCTATGCGAATCCACCGGTCTATTTGCCCGCCGAGGTCGACGCGGTGAAGCGGGCGATTGGGGAGAAGCTGGGGGCTTGACAGAAATAGCCAGCGGGCTTATCAGCAACACATGCTGAATGATTGAAAGAGGCAAACCATGTCGGCAACACCCTATATCAAACCGGCGAACGCTTTGTGCGATCAGCACGACGAGCTGCTTGAACGCGCCAAAGAGGAGCCAGTCTTCTTGACCAAGGATGGCGCCATCGCGGGCGTCCTCATCTCGACCGAGGCTTGGAATCAGGTCTTCAACAAGCTGGAAGATTTGCAGGATATTATCGACGTGCAGGAAGCGCTGCTAGAGGTTGCACGTGGTAAAGAAGAGTATATTCGCGTTACAGACGAAGAACTTCACGAAATGATAAATCCAGATGCCATACGCGCTTGATGTGCTACCTCGCGCGCGGCAAAAATTTCGTCAGTTACCAACGCGCATTCGACGTGACGTTGAAGAATCAATTCAGGCTCTGAGGGATGATCCATACCCGCCCGTCGCCGACGCGCTGCGCGACCAGTACGACGATATTTACAAAATCAAAATCGACGGCTGGCGCATCTTCTACACCATCGACGAAGGCGACCGCGTCGTGCGCGTCATCAACGTCAAACGGCGTACGCGGGACACCTACAACAGCCTCTACTCGCTCCTCTTCTGATGCAGCTGAACGCCTACCTCGCCCGCATCGGCTACCGCGGCCCGCTCGACCCCGACCTCGCCACGCTGCAAGCGCTTCACCGCGCCCACCTGCTCGCCATCCCCTACGAAAATCTCGACATTCACCTTGGTCAACCGCTCTCGCTGGACGTGGCGCAGATTTACGATAAGCTCGTCGCCCGGCGGCGGGGCGGATGGTGCTTCGAGATGAACGGGCTCTTTGCCTGGGCGCTACGCGAGATTGGCTTTGAGGTGACGCTGCTACGTGCGAGCGTTGGTCGCCAAGCCGCCGACGCGCCGGAGACGGGCGGTCACCTGGTGCTGTTGGTCAACCTGGAGGAGCCTTACTTGGCGGACGTTGGCTTTGGACCGGGTTTCTTGGAGCCGCTAGCGCTGCGCGAGGGCAAAATCACGCAGGGCTTTTTGGATTTTGCGCTGGAGCAAATCGACGGGCGCTGGTGGTTTTGCAACGCCCAAGGCGCTGGCCCCGGCTTCGACTTCACCCTCCAGCCGCGCACGCTTGGCAGCTTTGGCGAGCGCTGCCGCTGGCTGCAAAGCGACCCGGCTTCCGGCTTTGTGCGCAACACCGTCTGCCACCGCCGCACGCCGGATGCGATCCACAGCCTGCGCGGCGCGGTGCTGCGCAGGATCGACGCGTCGGGCGTAACAGAGCGGACGATTGAGTCGCTGGCGGTGTATAAGCAGACGCTGCGGAACGTGTTCGAACTACAAGTCGAAGGCGTCGATGTGCTGTGGACGAAGGTGTGGGCGAGTCATGTGGCGTGGGTGGCAAATCAGCAGGACACGAGCGCGGAGTGAGCATCCTCAGATGCGAACGGCACTGACCCAGAAAACAGTTTGTACAGTCGATCAATGCAGTTAATATGACAAAATCAACGAATACCCCACCGACCTCCACCCCATCCCCTCTTGACTACAACCCCACCACCTTCTCCCAGGGGCGCATGAATTTTGCCTGGGAAGAATTAAGTGACGAGGAGCGTGCGCAGGCCTACGCCGACTGGGCCGCGGGCAAGGGGCTCATCGGCGGCGACCCGCGGCGGCGACCGGGCAGCGATCTGCTGCCCAAGTGGGGGCTCGACAAGCCCTTCTTCCGCACGCTGGCGCTCGACGATGCGCGCGGCAACAACGGCGAGCGGCTGCGCGCCGAACTCGCCGGCGAGCGCCCGCTCGAAATCGAGATCGGCTACGGGCGCGGCGACTTTCTGCTCGACCGCGCGCGGCGATTTTCCAACCGGCTCTTCGTCGGCTACGAGACGAAGACCAAGGCCACGCGGCTGATGCTGGAGCGCATCGAACGGATGAACGCAGAGCGGCTGGAGGTGACCAACCTCTGGCTCAGCGACGACGACGTGCGCTTTAACCTGCCGCGCGTCGTGCCCGATGGCCGTGCAGAGGCGATCCACGTGCTCTTCCCCGATCCGTGGTGGAAGGAGCAGCATCAAGATCGGCGGCTCTTTTCGCCGCCCTTTGTCGATTTGCTGGCGCGCAAGCTGCGGCCCGGTGGGCTGCTCTTTTTCAAGAGCGACGTAGAAGAGTACGGCGAACTGGTGCGCTACTTGGTGGAGAATCACGCGGATTTTGGAGAGCACGATGAAGCGCTATCCGCGCGGATTGGCGACTACGTGCCGACTCATCGCGAGCACTGGTGTGCGCGCAATGAGAAGCCGGTATATGGTTATTACTTCGAGCGAGTTTGAGGGTATACTGATGATACAGGTTGCGGAGCTAGAAAATCTTGCCGGGCTACGTTTAGCCGATGCGCAGGCGTTGCTCATTGCGAATCGCTTAGATGGCGCCGCTTACCTTGCCGGGTATGTTGTGGAGTTGGCGCTAAAGGCACAAATTTGTAAAACGCTAAACTGGCCTGGATTTCCCGAAACGCGGAGCGAATTTCAAAATTTCCAGAGTTTCCGAACACACAATCTAGCCGTCCTCCTGAAGTTATCAGGCGTTGAGGCAGACATTACACTAAGCTACGCCAGTGACTGGCCAATTGTGGTAAACTGGAACCCTGAAATTCGTTATAGAAAAGAGGGTGCTGTTGGCCAGTTGGATACGGAAAACTTTGTCCGTGCGGCACAGCTTTTGCTTGGAGCATTAACATGAATATTCCAGTAGAGAAATACAGAGAGCTTGAAAGAGAAATTTCAGCGCAAAAGGGAGAGTTTTTTTCTTTGCTCTGCTGCTGCGCGAAGGAGCATTTAACAAATGGGATTTAGTCGTTTCAGCGCCTTGGATTGAAGAAAGCTTTACCGAAGCAATCCGGTACATTGTCGACTTGATGCAGGAACGATTTACGCCGGAGGAGAGGTTGCAACTTGCCAAAATCGCCCCGGCCAGCCCTGAACTTTTGCCGATGGACACGCTGGAGTTTGAACTAGACCACATCGACTTTCAGCATGAGTTGCACAAGGTTCGCCATGTCGAACTATTCGGTGCGCAAACCGAACGTGGCTATATCATCACCGCCAGGCGACCGACGGCGGAAGCCGTGCCCGCTTAGGCGACCGACCATGCCCAAACTGCCATGAATCCTACCACTCGCCACACCCCCAGCCTCACCGTCCTCGACGAAGACCGCCACGCCTGGTTCGCCGGGCGCACGCGCGCGATCCTCAAGTTTCTGGACGCCGAACTCGGCCCCGCGCCGGCTAATCACGAGCGCTGCGTGCTCGATCTCGGCGGCGGCGCGGGCAACATGGCACACCACCTGGCCCACTACGGCCACGTCGTCAACCTCGACCCCAATGGACGACCGCTGTCCGTGGCCCGCGCCCGCGGCCTGGAGAACACGCAGGCTAGCGGCGACGCCCTCCCCTTTGCCGACGCTTCGTTTGATCTCGTCGCGCTGCTGGATACCGTCGAGCACATTCCCAACGAGCTGGGCGTGTTGGCCGAGTGCCTGCGCGTGCTCCAGCCCGGCGGCAAGCTGATGGTGACGGTTCCAGCCTACCAGTGGCTCTGGAGCTACAACGACGTGATCAACGATCACCAGCGCCGCTACACCGCCAGCGATCTGCGCCACAAGCTCGAAGTTGCTGGCTTTCGCGTGCGGCGCGCCTCCTACCACAGCTTCTTCCTCTTTCCCCTCATCGCCGCCCTGCGCCTTCTCCGCCCGGACGAGCCAGAGCTAGAAAGCCCCCACCTCACCGAAGAGGAGGAGGTCTACCAGGTGGAGATGGAGCCGATCCCCGAGCCGGTCAACACCATTTTGCACACGGCCTACCGCATCGAGGCCGAGCTGGTGCAGCGTATCAATCTCCCCTTTGGCACGAGCGTCATCGCGATTGCGGAAAAGCCGTAAACGCAGTACAATAAGATTGTAGGATTACCCACCAAAAATTAGCGTAAAGATGTGAAGGCGCAGGGAGTGGTTTTTAGCGACCATCTCCTTTGCGCCCTTGCGTCTTTGCGTTAAATTCTTTGCCGTCTCCATGTGTTGTCTCGTTGCCCACACCGCTCCCACCTCGGCTGCCCCATGGACAAATACCGGTTCGAGCAAAAATTCCGCGAATACTTAAAACGAGCAGACCGTACTCAAACTTGGCTGGCGGGTAAGCTGAACGTCGCTCGCGCAACCATCAACAAGTGGATTACAGGCGTAAATCGCATCCCCTATGAGGCGCTCTACCAAGTCTGTGATCTGCTTGAATTGAGCGACACCGAGCGCATTGAGTTTTTTGATCTGGCTGGCTACGAATTTTTCCTCCACAATCAAAAACCAGCTCGTGAAGCGACTCCCTACCCCGCGCTGCACAAAGAGCGCAAAAGCTACGACGCCACCCTCTACACCCAGCCCGGCAACCTGCACAAGCCAAATCAGCTGGTGGGACGCGAAAGCCAAATCACTACGCTACTTGAACACTTTGCCAAGGGCAACCACGTGCTGCTGACGGGCTACGGCGGCACGGGCAAGACGGCCCTCGCCGCCACTGTGGCCGACGCGCACATCGAGTCGACGGGCAAGCCCGTGCTCTGGCTCGGCGCGGATGGCGATGACGTGGAGAGCTTTTTTGAGGCGCTGCTTGCGCCCTTTGATGCACAGGCCGAAATCGCCGACAAGCACGGCAGTGCCCGCATCCACGGCGTACAGCAGGTGCTTGCCGGGGCCGACCTCGCGCTCGTCGTGCTCGACGACTTAACGCACATCAACTTCCTCGGCTCGCTGCGACCCGCCGTCCCGCCGGGCGTGCCCCTGCTGGTGACTTCGCGACAAGAGGCGGCCAACGTCGACGCGGTGGTGCGTCTGGTCAATCTCCAGCCCGCCGCGGCGGTGGATCTGCTGGCAGAGCAGGCGCAAAACGACCGCCTACCGCTCGACGAGTACGCCAGCGACCCCGACGCATCGCGCCTCTGCGCCTTGCTGGGCTACCACCCGCTCGGTCTCGTAATTGCGGGCGCGTGGCTCAAACAGCACGGTCGTGCCGCAGGTGATTTGCTGGCGCGCATCGAGGCGGCGACCGTCTCGCCGCTGACGCTGGAGATGCCGCCGGGCTTTGCCGAAGCGGGCCGCGAGACCGTCAAGTTCGCGCTGGATCAGACGCTGCAGGGCTTTTCCCCAAAAGCCAAGGGCGTGCTGCGAGCCTTTGGTTCGCTGCACGCCCCCCGCGCCACCCGTGATCTGCTCGCCGCCTGCCTCAGCAGCCAGTCGAACAGCGATTTTTGGGCAGTCGATGACGCGCTGGACGAGCTGGCAACGTGGAATTTCGCCAGCCGCGAAACCATGGAGGACCCCACGAGCGAGCTACTTGGCCTCTCCGCGCGCGATTTGCCAACTGTCTTCTCGCTGCACGACATGATCCACGACTACGCCCGTCTCTTGTACGAGAACGATTCTGGGCGCGCCCCGCAGACGGTGACGCCGTTGGTCGACGCCGCGCAGCGTTACGTGAAGACGAGCGTAGCGGGCGACAACCAGGCTTACGACGACCTCAAGGTCAACCTGCCCAACGTGCTGCGCGCCGCCGAGCACGCGGACGACGCCACCTGCCTCGCCCTGATTGCTCCCATCGCCATCGACGGCTACATGGACAGCCGCGGCCACCGGCTGGACTTCCTCGCCCTGCTCGACCGCGCCATCAAGTACCTCCAGACCCAGACGGCGCTGGACGACGCTGCCAGTCGCCAGCTCCACCACCTCTTCAGCAAGCGCGCCAACGCCTACTTCGACCGCGCGGACTATCCGAACGCCGTCGCCGCCTACCGCGCCGCGCTGGCGTTGGCGTACACTTTTCAGCGCGAGGTGATGCTGATTGCGCTGGTCGGGAAAGCGCTGAGCTTTGGTGGCGAGGTTGAGGAGGCGGAGAAGTGCTTTGCGGAGGCGACGGGTCGAGCGCGAGAGGGGGGGGATGATTATGTGCTGAGCTTTGTACTAGAGCAGCAATCGCATACCGCTGGTTTTCACGCAGATCATGAATCCGCCCGTCAAATAGCAGCCGAACAGGTGAGGCTGAATGAACATCTTTACAGGATTGAGCAGGATAGAGAAACCCTTATGCGTCTGTTCCTATCTTTAATTAATTTAGGGACAGCCAATCGGGAGACCGGCCATAGGCAAAAAGCAGATGTATTAGACGTTCATGACCACGCCAAAAATATTGCCACACAATTAAAAGATAGTGAATTAATGGCTATTGCTGTTTGGGCATTAGCCGATGATTATCACCTCATGGGAGATGCCACACAGGCGGAGAAAAATTTTAACTTGGCTAGAGAGTTATATGAGCTACAAGGTAAAAGACGTGATGCGCAATCTGTTAAAGAACAAATGCGTTATCATGGCTATGCAACTTGAGTCGATGAAAATTGATTGTTAATTGCCTGTAACACTTTGCGTCTGAAACGCATAAACAGAAGCGCACTGGATCGTGAAGAAACGCACTCTGCGTTTATTGTTCTTGACTTTCACAAAAAGGAGACTTTCGCCATGCACAAATTGACTTCGTTCGTTTTGTCGCTGCTGCTCTTTCTCACGTTCATGGTAAATACCACCAGCGTGACCTCCGCCTCCGGCTTGGACATTCCACCCGCTGGTGACATGTCCACAAATGGAGACCAGTCCAGTGGTTCTGGCGGCGGGTAAAGTTCAGTTGATCAGCTAACCCACTAACGACTCTGTAACTTACAACTGAATACAGCGAGGATAGGCGTTGTTTGCCTCCAACTTCTCGTGCGGAGTATGTTTCTTCACAAACAGCGTTTATCCTATCTATTAGGCATTACATCGGTTTAATTCTTGTCCTAATCTCAGTCTTCGACGTGGCCGGTGGGGTCCTCAGTTGGTTCGTCAGCGGCAATCGGCAGGCAATATTGCCAGTGCGCTTCAGCGTACTTAGCAAAGCAGGTGACTAATGGTTGGTGAGCGGCTCGACTGAGCGTTCCACTGAGACGTTCGGCGAGCTCAGTCGAGCCAGTCTCGCCGAACGTCTTGTCGAACCACATTCGTCGCCGACCACCGCCGCCGTTTTAATCGGTATAATGTCTATTTTGAAAAAGTTTAAAGGAGACTCTTATGAAAAAAGCGTTGTTAACCCTGTCTCTAGTATTTATTGTTGCACTTACCGCTCTGTATATCGCTCCGTTAAATGTGGTAGGAACAACTTTGACAGAAAGCCAAAGCCTGCCGGTTGCGCCGGAAACTTTACAGACACCTACACCAGAAGTGCCTGCCAACTGCGTTTTTTACCCCGATGGCGCGGGTCCAGCATATGGCTCAGGCGGCGGCGGCACGGGCGACGGCCCCACGGCCCACGGCGAGCTGACTTGGGCAAGCGCGACGAGTGAGCTGGTGGCGCTGGGCGCCACGCGTGGCGTCAGCGGCTTGGGCGAAGCGCCCACCGTCGCGCTGGTCATCGTCGATAATTTTGCATCGACACAGGTGTTTCCCTATTACGAGCGCTGGGAAATCGAGGCGACGGGGCAGTCGCTGCTGCTGGTTGGTGTGGATATTGAGGAGTTCAACACGGTGCACGCCAGCGAACGCATCCGCCAGACGATTGAATCGCTCGGTGAGCAGGGCATCAGCGACGTGGTTGTCAATATGAGCTGGCTCATTCTGCCCTGCAAAGCGCTGGAGCGGGCCGACATCATCAACTACCTGGTCAACATCTGCGAGGCCGAGGGCAGCGAGCGGGCAGAGTTGAATATGCTGCTAGAAAGCTTCCCCGAATCGCTGACCTTTGAGCAGCTCTGCCAAGTGGCGGAGCGGTTACAGAGCGAGGCAGAAGATAGCCCTGAGGCGCAGGGCGCTCCGCCTCAGCCAATTGGCGGTGGGGCACAATTTTTCACCGTAAATGCGTTGAGTGACGATTTGGACTTTGTGGCGAGGACAAACATTTTGGCTGACGTGCTCGCCGTGCCCTTGCAGCAGATCGGGGGCGAACGCTACGCCGAACTGCTCGCGCGCTTCTACGCCTATTTGAATGAGCTGATTCAGCAGGGACAGATAGAGGAAGGTCAGCTGCAGGAGATGCTGCCGCAAATCACGCCTTTCCTCACGCCGTTTGCCCTCGATTCGATTGCAGCGTCCTGTCGAGGGGAAGAGGATTTATCGCGAAGCGCGGGCTATCTTTGGGAAGAGCTACAACGATTCGAGGCGCTGGACGAAGGGCTGCTCTGTGAGATTATGGGGCAGGAATTACCCAGCCCAACGCCGCCGACCGCTACACCCTCGCCAACCTTTACGCCGACGCCCAGCCCAACGCCGGATCCGCGCACAAATGAGGAGCGGCTGCGCGATGCGTTGCTGGAAGAGACCGACTTCCAAATTGAGGAGGCAGAGCTGCGCCAGTTGGAAGCGTTCTTGACGCAAGGAACGCTCCGTGAATTATACAACACGCCCACACCCAGCCCAACGGGAACGCCCGGTCCATCTGCGACGCCCGATCCGAGGGCGACACCGACACCGACGCCGACCCCACTTTTGAATACCGGTGACTTTTTCAACGGTGATCCGCTGTCGAACTTGATCGCCTCGCCGACGCCCAATCCGCTGGATCCACCGGCGGCGCCCACGCCAACGACAACGCCGGGCGCTTCAGCTAATGAAGCACCGCGTGTGGTCTTTATTGCAGCAGCGGGTAACAGCGGGCTAGATTTCCCCTTTATGCCCGCCATGTCCGATGCTGTCATCAGCGTGAGCACGGTGGACGGGCGCAACTACGTCTCCAACAGCGGCGAAATTGTGATGCCGGGCTGGCATCCCAACGGCATCGACGAAGGCTCATCGTTCGCCGCGCCGCGCCTCAGCGCGTGGACGGCAGTGCAGCTGCTCGCTGATGCCAACGTCTGCAATGTGCTGGATGCGCCATCAAATGGCGAGGGGGTGAGCGCGAGCGCTGCGTTGAGCACAACGGTGGCTCTCCGCGATTTTGGCTATCTCTCGGAGCAGGGTCGCTCTCTCTCACCTTCGAATGATTCCGAGCCGGGATCGCTGGCGGAGTCGATTCCCTGGGATGGCTTGATGTCCTGTCCTAAAGATTTGCCGGAGTCGGCGAACAGAAATTTGTGCAAGGATATGTCTCTGGAGAACGCGCTCGCCCTGGCTTGTCGACAGCCAGCGTCGCCGCTGCCCAGCCCGCTCAACAGCGGTGGCGGCTAGGTCGCCCCATTCTTCCGCGCACGCTGCCCTCGGCTCATCCACTGAGCCGAGGGCCTTTTATTGCCATCCCTCGATGACCCGCTTGCATCAAAGGATGCTCGCCCCGCGCCGTTAACAAAACAATCCGCTCGACCTGCTCCCCGCAATCTACTCCCGCAAGCTGTCGACCGCTCCGTCAACAGAATCATCCAATCCGCAAAATGTTTAGGGCTTACGCCGAGTCGTGCGCAAGCCCTAATGTTGACGCAACGTCAACACTTCTGCTGTTTATCGTCAACAGCCCTCCCGCTACACTGAGCTGGCCAACCCACAACCGCTCTATCCCAGCAGGAGGCTCTTCAATGACTCCGTTTCCGAACACCCCTCAGCACCTGCTTCAACATCAACCGGAGCAGGAGAATCGACAGACGCCGCGCGATCAGGCTGTCGCTGCCGATTTTGCACCCACCTCAGCAACATCTCGCCCATTCAGCGCCGATCAAACGCGCTGCCCGCACGCGGCGATCCGCGATCAGCGGCTGCTCGCCATGCTGCAATCGCCGGACGAAGCCACGCGGCGCGCGGGCTGGGCGGCGTGGTACAGACGCGACCAGGCCAAGCTCAAGGCCTACATCTGCCGACGCAGCGCGGGCCTGCGCTGTAGCGGCGCAGCAGACGACATTGTACAGGATGCCTTTGTGATTGGCTTTCGCTACATCAGCGAAGGCAAATACGAAGATCGGGGGCGGGCGCTGCTTGCGCTGCTCTACGGCATTGCCCACAACCTGGTCCGCAGCGCCGCTCGCCAGCGGCGGCGCGAAAGCGAGGACAATCGCTACCTGGACTTTGCGCCCGCGACGGCACTTTCAGTCGAACACAAAATTGTGGTCGCTCAGGTGATGGAGGCCGTGCGTGCGATCTACGCGGAGCTCTCCGACGGCCATCGCAATGTAATCGAAGGGCTGTATGGCGAGGCAAAGGCATCGCACGTGCTGGGCGCCGAGTTGGGGAAAAAGGCCACCAACATTCGGGCAATTGCCCACCGCGCCATCAAGTCGATCTGCCAGCGGCTCGCCGATGAATATGACCTACACCTCTCCGCAGATGCAGTGCGCACCTGCCTGCAAATGATGTAGCGCCGTTTGCAGACGCTTGCAAAGCGCGTAGGTAGAGGTATGGAATTCCACTCCTCCACCTGTGCGCTGCAAGCTTCTTTACTCAGCACCCGATCATTCCCCAACCAATCTCGAAAGGAGGAGCAGTCCATGGCCATTCTCGTCACGCTCCACACCATCCAGTCTATCCAAACCCATCCACGGGGCGATCACATCGTCTGCCGGTGTAATGGCGCGCTGGTGGCCCCGGCGGACGCAACCGCTTCCACCGCCGATTCAGCGTGGCTCTTTGCGGCAGGCGGCCAAGAGCAGAGGTTCAACCGCACGCTGCTAACGGGCACGCATGGCGATGGATGCACGGTGACGCTCTCTACGCAGGGCGAGGATGGCCAAGAGATAGCGCTGGGCTGTGTAGAAATTACGATTGAGCAAAACAGCGTGGGCTTTAGCGAATGTGTGGCGTCGACGGGGGCAACGCTCTATCGCGGCCTGTCGGGGAAGCTTCATCAGGTTGAGCTCCATCGGGGCGAGCGTCGCTATCGCCTGCGCTTTCGTATCCAGTTGATTACGGATCTGTAGTTGTGCAATAGGACACACCATTTTTCTGTAACAGTCGCCGCCGCCCCGATATAAGTAAGAGGATGCAGTCGCGACCGTTCCCATCCACACGTTTATTACACTATCGAACAAAGGAGACTCATCGTGAACGATCAACAAAACACCGATCAACAAAACACCGATCAGCAGAACGTCGATGCCTTGCTTGCGGAGATGGACGCCGAGTTTGGCGAGCTCACCGAATCGGGCTTTGGCCTGAGCGACATGGATGATCCGGCGCTGCAGGAATTCGAGGCAGAGCTGGCTGGCTTTGCCGAGCTGGGCGGCGATTTCGACAGCCTCAGCTTTGACGCCATGACGGCAGACGAGCCGCTGGAGGCTCAGGCGGATATGCAGTTTATCTCTGGCTTTATCAAGAGAAAAGTGCTCAAGTTGCTCAAGAAAATAGTGCGCATCGTCCGCGCCAAGGGGCCAGCCCTGGCTTCGTGTGTGCCGCTGGTCACCAAGGCCATCCAGCTCTTCAAGCGGGGCAAGTATTTCTCGGCGCTGCGCTATGCCAAGAAGGCCTACGACTGCATCAAGAAGGCGCTGTAAGATTTCTTGTTTCTTGATGCGACCAACAATGCGTTACGGCTGTTTTGGATAGCTCGTAAGCTTATCAGTGACCGCCGCTCTCCAAGGAATGCTCTCTCGTGAACACGACTTGGGCTGCGGCGGTTTGATTTACCTAAAATGTGGAGTTAACCACCATGAACATCACCCAACAGACGCTCAAGGCCGACGAGCTTCAGCAGGCCGAACGCGCACAGCAGCAAGCCGCCTACGAACGCTTTACAGAGCAGACAAAGCATCAATCTGCGCCGCCCAATGCCGTGGCCAACCCAATGGCTTATGAAAGCGAAGCCGACAGCCGACGCGCCGTGCGTCGCGGCCTGCTGGAGCAGCGGGAGGACTGGCTGGGCATTGAGCGCATTCTGGGGGCGAACGATCTGCTGCCCATCAACTACCTTGCCGCGGGGCTAAAGGTCGGGCGCGCCGTCTGCCGCATCCAAATTCGCGATGTCGCCGGACGCGTGCTGGGCCACGGAACGGGCTTTCTCGTTTCGCCGCAGCTGCTGCTAACCAACCACCACGTGCTGCCTGGCGCGGCTTTCGCGCAGCGCAGCCTCGCCGAATTTGACTATGAAGACGACGTAGACTTTATCCCCAAGGATAGCAAACTTTTCTCTCTACAGCCGAAAAAATTCTTTTACAACAGTGCAGCGCTCGATTTCGCGCTCGTTGCCGTGAACCCACACGCCAGCAGCGGCGCAGCGCTCTCTGATTTTGGCTTCCTGCCGCTGATTGGCGCATCGGGCAAGGCGCTGATCGGCGAGCCCGTCTCGATTATTCAGCACCCCAGCGGCGCGAGCAAACAGATTGCCGTGCGCAACAACCATATTCTGAACCTGGTCGCTGAATTTATCCACTACGAGACGGACACGCAGCGTGGCTCGTCCGGCTCGCCCGTCTTCAACGACCAGTGGCAGGTGGCGGCGCTGCACCACGCCAGCGTGCCCCGCAAGGATGCGCAGGGGCGAATCCTCGCCAAAAATGGCCAGCCGTGGACGCCCAACCAAGGCGATGACCAGATCGACTGGATTGCCAACGAGGGCGTCCGCATCAGCGCTATTGTGCAGCACCTGCGAGCGCGAAATTGGCAGGCGGGGCATAAAGCACTGCTGGGCAAGCTGTTGGACGACCATATCGAAGTAGAGACAAATGGCTTTCTGCCAGACTCTCCAACTGGTCTCACAAATGGCGACGGCCCGATGGAAGCTGAGCCCACACCCATCACCACAGCCGAATTCTATGCGCTGGCCAGCGATACGGAGACGACCGAAGCGCAGCTTGCGCCCTATCTCATGCTGGATGAGAAGCATGCCGATGCCTTTGCCCCAGCCTTTAAGCTCAACCCAGAAACGGTTGTGGATGCTGCGCAGATCGAAGGCGATCAGGCGCTGGGCTGGCTCAACGGCTGGGCGCGCAGCCATCGCCATCGTCAATATCGCCGCAAGCTGCGCCGCGTGCCCAATGCATTGCGCATTGTCTCGGAGGGAGATTCGTGGTTCCAATTCCCGCTGCTGCTGCACGACATTATCGATTGCATTGCCGAAGAGCCGGATATCGCCGTCTTTAGCCTTGGCAAAGCGGGCGATTGGCTGCGCAATATGATGGCCGAAGCAGAATATGTGGACGCCATCGAGCGCGAGGAGGCGGATGTCTTTCTCTTTAGCGCGGGTGGCAACGATGCCGTTGGTGGCCGCCGACTTTCGACGCTGCTGCACCCTTTCGCCCCCGAACGATTAGCTGACGATTACTTCAACGACGCGTTCCGGGACTACGAACGCGAGCTGCGCACTCACTACGAGCAGCTCTTTTCGACGCTAACGGCGCGCTTTCCACAGCTTCATATCTTCTGCCACGGCTATGATTATGTGCGGCCTGGCAATGGGCGCTGGCTGGGTGGCCCCATGCGCGACAACGGCATCAGCGATGTCGCACTACAGCGCAACATTGTGCGTCTGCTAATTGATCGCACCAACGAGGCGATTGCCGAACGCGCCAGCCAATATGCCAACGTTCATTACCTGGACCTACGCGGGCAGGTAGGCGACCACCGCTGGTTTGATGAGCTACACCCAAATGATGAGAGCTTCCGCGATGTGGCCAACCTCTTCATCAGCGCCATGCGAGCGAACGCGGGGTTTCGGTAGCACGGTACACCCCGTGCCCGCGTTATGTCATACAGCATCAGTTCGATGGAGTAAACCATCACGCCAAAGGAGAATTCAGATGACCCTATCACCAGATGAACAGCAAGAGCTGGATACGCTAGAGAGTGAATTAAATAGGCTCATGCAGGAGTTAGGCACAGAGTTTGACGGTGTCGAAACGGGTGTCGAAACGGGTGTCGAACCGAATGCTGGAGCGATAGACCATCCCCTGAACACATCGTCAAACACATCGTCAAACACATTGTTGGGTGATGAGGCCACTGGGTCGGGCCAGATGCGCTACTTGGTTCGCTGCACGCAGGCGCTCCCCGCGAATGTCGAGCCGCTGTCGCCAGCGCTGCTGCACGAATTTCTACAGCTCAACAGCGGCATCCAGCTGATCGATCAGCTAGATGTAAAGGGCGAATCCATCTTTGCCGTCGGCATGACGATGGAGACGAAACGCTTTGTGATGCAGACCTTTGACCAACGTGTGTCCATTGAGGAAGATGGCGTACTCGCGCCACAGGGAGGCGACAATGAAGATAACGGCGGGGGTGGGGGTAACGGTCGAGGTAGCGGTGGGGGTGACAACGACAGCGTCCATCCCCCTGAGACAGATAGCGACAACCCCATCCTCATGCGATTGGAATCGCTCGAAGTGCTTGTCAACACGCTGAAGCCGCAGATCAATCAGCTGCTGGGAAATTTGCAGCAGCAGGTGGCCGCGCTACGCCGGGAGGTAGAGGCCATTAACTAAGCCTGTTCGTTCTGGAGGGTTGGATTTTAGATGGAGGAGCGACTCCCGCATCACCATGATGAGGACGCTCTTTGTTACTTTGCTGTTACTTTGCTGTTTCTTGGAGGAGAACCCAACATGACAATCAACCATATCGATTCACGCCCACGCCAATATCTAATCGGGCGCAAGCAGCATATTGCAATGGACAGCGATTTTACACCAATGACTGTCGAGCTGCTGCGCACCATTGTTGGCAATGCACCGCTTCAGGAGATTGGGCCAGCAGACGAGCCGCTCTTTGTCGCCACGCTGACGGCAGAAACGCTCCAGCGTCTGCAAGATCAATTTGGCGAGCGGGTGATTATTGAAGAAGACACCCCGCTTGTGCCGCTGCACGCACCCGTTTTGTCTGGGCTTTCCCATTTCCCACCGCCCGTTGATTTGATCCAATTCGACAGCGCCCTCATGCCGCTTGAGGGGGAGCGCCTTCTCACTATCCGCGTGCGCGATGGCCAGGGCAACGCTGTGCCACGCGCCGTTGTCTACCTGCTTGTGGGTCTATTCCCCGTTAAGGGCGTCACCGATGAAGCCGGTCGCGTGGCGCTCAGCCTCTTTGGTGAAACCCCGGACACTGTGCAGGCTCTTTACATCAAACCCGGCAACAGCGGTCACTGGAGCCGCTGGATCGACAATCCATCGCTCACGCTGGACAGCGAGAATGAGGTGACGGTCCATCAAATCGGCGAACACCCGCCTTATGCAAGCTTCCCCCTAACCGAGCGTTATGGCTGGGGTGCGCTCGCAATGGGGCTGGATAGGTTGCCAGCCCAGCTGCGAGGCGCAGGCGTCAAGGTCGCCGTGATTGATTCGGGTATCTACCACGATCACAGCGAGCTAGCGGCCGCGGGCGGCTTTGATTTCCGCGAGGATGCCAGCAACGGAACAGAGAGCTTCTTTCAAGATGCTCACGGTCACGGGTCACACTGCGCGGGCGTCATTGCGGGAATGCACAATGACCAGGGCAACAATCGGGGCATTGTGGGCTTTGCGCCGGATGCCGAGCTTCACAGCTACCGCGTCTTCCCCGGTGGGCGCACAAGTTGGCTGATCCAGAGTCTTCAGCGCTGTGTGGATGAAGGTATGGATGTCGCCAATTTGAGCTTGGGCAGCGATACGGAATCGCAGCTGCTGCATCAAGCCGTGCAGCAGACGCGGCAGGCCGGTGTGGCGCTGATTGCCGCGGCAGGCAATTCGGCCAGCGCCGTCATGTATCCCGCAGCGTGGCCGGAGGTGCTGGCGGTGGCCGCTATTGGCCAGCAGGGAACCTTTCCAGACGATAGCTACCACGCGCGACAGGTCGGCGAGCATCGAAGCGGCGATGGCCGCAGTTTTAGCGCACGCTTTACCTGCTTTGGCAGCGAAATCAACCTCTGTGGGCCGGGCGTGGCCGTGCTCTCCACCGTGCCGGAGGAGGGATACGCCGCCTGGGATGGCACCTCCATGGCCTGCCCTCACGTTGTGGGGCTGGCCGCGCTCGTGCTTGCCCACCGCAGCGATGTGCCCGTGACGCGCGGCGAGACGCGTGTCGCCAAGCTCTTTGAGATATTGACCCAATCGGCGGATGATCTGGGGCTACCCACTGCCTATCAGGGTCAAGGCCTGCCCAACGCTCTGCGTGCGCTCAACGTTGAAGCGGAGCAGCCGGGTGGCGGCGGAGGGGGCAAGCAAGAGGATCTGCTCTGGCAGCAACTGCGCAGCTTGCTCTCCCAAGCTGTGGAGGTAATTGATCGGGCACAAGGCTAGACGCGCTTGCTAAAGTAGGGGGAGAACGAAGCCACGGGTTTCCCCAACGGCAAGCGTCGGCGAAGTGGGGATGCGGGGGAAGAACCCCCGTCCCCGGCCCTTCCCCCGCGAGCAGGGGAAGGGTGAGCGGTGGGCGAAATGCTCGCAAGGGGATGGGCTTGCCCTGAGTCAACGGCTGGACAGAAGAGCCGCTTCATTTGAAAGCGGCTCTTCTTGGCGTCCGCCTACTTTGTGGTACACTCCCCGCCATAAGAAAGAGCATCTTGCGAAAAACGAACGATGCCGTGTAAAAATGGCGTCGTGAAGCAAAATCCGCAAACGCTTGATATCAATGGCTAATCGACGTTTCTCCATTCATCCACACGGCCTCATCCTCGGCCTCTTCACCCTCCTCAGCCTGATCCTCACGTGGCCGCTGGGGCCGCGTATTTTCACCCACATTCCCGGCGTGGCCCAGTGGGCCTTTGATGAATCGACCTTTGTCTGGAATGTCTGGCATCTCAAGCACGCCCTGGTCGACAGCCTGAGCAGCCCGCTCCACACCGAGCTGATCTACTACCCGCTCGGCATCGACCTCGTTCTTTACACCTACAACTTCTTTCACGCGCTGGCGGCCCAGCCGCTCTACCTCGCGCTCAATTTGCCCTTTGCCAGCAATATCGTTTTGCTGAGCAGTTGGGTATTCAGCGGCTACGGGGCGTTTCTGCTGGTGCGCTATCTGTTGACAAATGAAAGATCAAGGATTGAAGATTATAGGCCAAGTGCTCAATCTTCAATCTTTCGTTTATGGCCTCCATCATTGCAGGCCTCCTCTTCGCCTTCTCCACCAATCGCGCCCTCTACGCCGCGCTGGGCCACTACGACATGATCACCACGCAGTGGATTCCCTTCTACCCGCTCACCCTGCTGCAAAGCCTGGACGGCTCGCGCACGGCGGGGCAGCGTCGCAAATCCGCCGCGCTGGCGAGCGGGGATATCGTTCTCCGGCGGGGTGACGAGCAAGCCGACGCCCGGCGCGGCCAGGTCGATTTCGACGATGTGGACGAGCAGCGGGCGCGGCTCGCTCAGCGCGCGGCGTTCGTAGGTCATGCCGTCGAGGAGCGTCTGGTGCTGGTCGGTGCGGGCGGGCCGCTGAGCTAGGCGGAGGGTGTAGAGGAGAACAAGAGTCAGCAGAAGGACAAGGAGAGTGCGGCCCGGCCAACGGAGAATTGGCTTTGTCACGATGCTCTTAGCGCACCAATTCCCATGCCAAATGCTGAATCTCCGGCAGAATCAGCTTCTCCATCGCCAGCCGCACCGCGTTCGTCGACCCCGGCGTGCTGATCACAACGGTGTCGCGGTAAACGCCGGCGGTGGCGCGGCTGAGCATGGCGGCGGCGCCAATCTCCGCGTAGCTCAGCATCCGGAAAATTTCGCCAAAGCCGGGCAGCGTCTTTTCCAGCTTGGCGCTGATCACGTCGTAGGTGCGGTCGCGGCGGCTGATGCCCGTGCCGCCGTTGAAAATCACGATTTGCACCGCCCCATTCTTGCCAGCGCCACAGAAATCTACCAGCGCCTGCTCAACCTCCACCGGCTCGTCGCGCACGATGCGATAGCCCGCCACGATGTGGCCCGCCGCTTCCAGCAGCTCGCGGATCGTGCGCCCGCTGGTGTCGGTCTCAGCCGTGCGCGTGTCGCTCACGGTTACAACGGCGACGCGGATTGCGCCTTGGGATTCGGCCTGCTCTCGGTGGTCGGTGGCGCTCATGGTGGTGAAAAACCGGGTGTTAAAATTGAAGAAAATTTGGACGCGGAAGAACGCGGAGCTACGCAAATTTTTGTTTAAGGGTTGAGCGACGATGATAGCAGAACGACCCTCTGATCCGCATTCTTCCGCGTAGCTCCGCGTCCAAATCTCTCGTGTTGATGGCTAATAAATATCCGCCGTGCTAAAGGTAATCGACTGGTACGGGCGCGGCAGGCGGCCAAGCTCCAGCGCGCTCGACGCGCAGCTCACGAGGTTGTGGAAGCGCCCGTCCGCCGCCTCCACACCGATGACGACGGCGGCGCGGTTGATGCCATCCACCGAGTTGTCGGCGCTGGCGATCAGCGCATCGGGGTCGCTCGTGCCGTCGAGCGCGCCGTAGTTGAGCACAATCGAGCCGCCGCGATTGAGCACCATCTGAAAGCTGACGCGGTACGTGCCCGCCACATCCGGCACGTTGAGAAACTCGATCACGTAGCGGTCCGCATCGGGCTGGAACGAGGAGACGCGCGCCCCGGCGGCCCCCGGATTCAAATCCGCCCACCAGCCGTAGACGGCCTGCCGCGGCCACTCCACGTTGGGCAAACAGCGTGGTGGTCCTTCAACATCGTCATCGGCGGGGAAGGCCAGCAGCCCGTCCGAATAGAGCCGCGCAGAGGTGTACGAGCGCCCGCGCATTTCAAAGGCGAAGGGCAAATTAACGTACAAGCTGCTATCATCCGTCAATACCCGATTGATGCGCTCGGCGTCGCCCGGCTCCTCCCAGCGGTATTCAATGTCGCCAGCAGAGGCCCCAATGGGCTCGACCGGTGGATCGTCTTCCACCGCATTGGCCTCGCTGCTGTTGACCAGCGGCAGAAAGACCGTCGCCGTCGTCTGAAGGGGCGTCGCGTTGAGCGTCAACGCGATTTGAGCTTCCCGCATGATGGTCGTTCCGTCGGCGCGCGTGCCGGTAACGGTGAGGCGCGCACGGTGCGTGCGGACCGTCGACTCCCGCAGCAGCGCGGGCATCACCCGCAGCGACACGCGCGCGGGCCGCCCGTAAGCGATGCTGCCCGCCAACGGCGTGCTGGCCATGATCCAGTCGTCTGTCGTTGGCTCGGTCTTTGCCTCTGCCTCTGCGTCGGTTATCGCGTCTGTCTCCGCTGCCGCGGGCGCTTCCCCATCAACCGCCACATCGCCTGTGGGATCGACGGACAGGGTGGCGCGCCAGATCAGCGGCTGGGCGCTGATGTTCGCCAGCTCTACCGTCGTGGTAAAGGGCACCGTGCTTTCCGCCAGGCGATAGTTTAACGTCTCGCTCGACAGGGTGAGCTCGCTCGGCACAGCTTGGCGCAGCGCGGCAAAGAAATCGATGCGCCCGCTGCCCACGTAGATCGCGTCGGCGTCGAGCGGGGCGGCGGTGGTGCGCAGCAGATTGCGCAGCTCGTCCGCCGTTAGCTCCGGCTGCTGGGCCCAAACGGCCGCCGCCACGCCGCTGACAATGCCCGCCGCCATGCTTGTCCCCGTGCGCGCACAGTAGCTGCTGCTGTTGACTTCGCGCAGGCCGGTGTCGCACTTGTTGGTTTCGCGCCCCGTCACGGGGTTGATGTACTTTGCATCGCGCGACCAGGTGCTGTAAATCGGCTGGCTGCTAAAGGTTCCACCGGGCGCGGCGATCTCGATTTCGTCGCCGTAATTGCTGTAGTAGGCCCGCTGATCCGTGTAGTCCAGCGCCGCCACGGCCATCACGTCCGGGTGGACGGCGGGCCACTTCACATCGCGCCCGCCGTTGCCGGAAGCGGCGATCAGCAGCGCGCCCTGCCCCGCCGCATACTCCAGCGCGCGGCTCAGCGTCTGGCTCTCCTCACCCGTCTCCAGGCTCAGGTTGATGATGTTGGCCCCGTCGTCGGCGGCGTCGCGGATGGCCTGGGCGAGGTTGGAGATGCGCCCGGCCCCGTTGCCGTCCAGCACCTTGCGCGGATCCAGCAGCACCTCGTTGGCGACGCCCGCAATGCCAATGCCGTTGTTGAGCGTGGCCCCGGCCGAGCCGGCCACGTGCGTGCCGTGGCCGTAGTCGTCTTTGGGCGCTTCCAACGGCTCCAGGTAATTTTTACCGTCGAGCACGCGCCCGTACAGGTCGCCGTGGAAGGCGTCGATGCCGCTGTCCACAATGGCGATGCGGATGGGCTCTGCCCCGGTGGATTCCCCTGCCCCTTCACCCGCGGCCAAGCGCTCGATCAGCTGCCACGCGCGGCTGGCGTTGATGCGCTGCATGTCCCACTGGTCTTCGGCGTAGAAGGGATCGCTCACGAAGAAGGGGGATTCCGCCTCGGCCACCGGCATCATCGCAATGAGGTCGGCGTTGGGAACCGGCAGGGTTCCGTTGCTCTGCTCCACCAGCGGCAAGTCCGGACCCTGGGGCCGGCTGATTTCGTCCGCCGCCCGCACGATCCAGTTGGGTTCAGCAAAAGCCACGGCGGGCTCCCGGCGCAGCGCCTCAACGGTCGCCAGCTCTGCGCCCGGCTCCACCCGCACCACCCAGCCGCTGAGCGTGCGCTCGTCAAGGCCCGCCGCATTTACGTCTACC
This sequence comes from Caldilineaceae bacterium, assembly GCA_965213535.1. Taxonomy (GTDB): domain Bacteria; phylum Chloroflexota; class Anaerolineae; order Caldilineales; family Caldilineaceae; genus JBCCFC01. The sequence continues at coordinate 68,098 of OZ243888.1, read as the reverse complement.
GCTGCTGCGTTCGCCGTCGAGCCGTTCACCATCGATCCGTTCGCCGTCGATCCGTTCGCCGTCGATCCGTTCGCCGTCGAGCCGTTCGCCGTCGAGCCAGACGAATCAGCGACTGGGGCACGGCGCATATCAAGGGAAGCCAGCACCGTGAACTGCTGCGCACCAATGGTCAGCGCCTCTCCTGAAGCGGCGACGACGTCTGCACTAGGGTTTGTGCTAGAATCTGCGCCAGCCAGCTGTGGATTTAGCGCAATAATAATCTCGCCAGCGGCAAAATCACCCGCTATATCTTTTAGCGAATCGGTTGTGTCGACTTGCGCCTGTGCTGGCGAGGGCAGCAGCATCAAGCCAACCAACAGCGCCAGCGCCCACCGACGCGCTCTACTCGAAATTAAATTCATAGTTGCTCCCGTTGGCGCTCGGTCTCTACCTCAGCGTCCAACTCGTTGAAAAAGGCCACCATGCGCTGGTGGCGCGCCATGCCAATTTGCCGGGCCGTTTCGGTGTGGAGGGCGTCGTGGAGCTTGCGCAGCTTGTAAACAAATTCGTGAACGGGCGTGTACTCTGCGCCCGCTGGTTTTTCGTGCTCATCGATGTAGGCCACGGGCTGTGTCCACAAGCGGTGGCCGTGCGCGCCCGCAAAGGCAAAGACGCGCGCCACGCCAATCGCGCCCAGGCTGTCCAGCTTGTCCGCATCGTAGACGCAGCGCGCTTCGAGCGTCTGCGGCGCAATCGTTGTGTCGCGGTAGCGGTGCGCCTCGATGCAGTGAGCAACGTTATCGAGCGTATTATCGCTTAACCCACGTGTATGCAGAAAATCTCGCGCAAAGGTCGCCGCCGCCAAATGGTGCGCCGCGCGACCGCTCTGCGCTGGCGCTAAATTTTCCACCGGCACATCGTGCAGCAGCGCCGCCAGCCGCACCACCGTCTCGTTTGCGCCCTCGGCCCGCGCCAGATGCTCTGCCATGCGCGTCACGCGCAGCACGTGGTCAAAATCGTGGGCCGCATCGCCGCGGTTGTAGAGGTTGCGGGCTTCGGTCTCTGTTAAAATCGTATTGCTCATTAAGTTCTTCGTCAATCCAACAAACTTTAACGCGAAGACGCCGCTGTTTTACACCGGCGGTGATTCCGTGATCAGCGGCGGGGCGGGCGGCGTCTGCGGGCGGCGACCACGCATCCAGAGCACGCCGCCGGGCAGGCTCACCACGTAGCCGATCAGCTGCTGAAGCAGCCCCACAATCAGCCCCACCCCCGGATCGGCTCCAATTAGAAAAAACGTGCCGGAAAACGCGGTCTGACGCACGCCGAGACCGCCGGGCGTTAGCGGCACGAGCAGCCCCACCAATACGATAATTGGATTAATCGCCAGCACCTCGACTAAACCAATGCTACCAGGTTCCACGGCGCTTGCAATCAGCCAAATGTTGACACTTGTGAGCACGACAATCAGGGCGCTGCTCAGGGCCGTAACAGCAAGGGCGCGGTAGGCGTGTCGATAAAGGTTGAAGGCGTGCGCCAGCTTTTGCCAGATGGGCACGATCTTCTGCGCGAGCGGCAGCCAATTGAGCACGCGTTCCATCAGCTGCTTGACGCGGCGGCTGATTAGCGCCAGCAGCAGCACCAGCAGCGGCAGCGAAATGCCCAGGCTGCCCAGCGCGATTAGCTGCATGGATAGACGCTCGTCGCCCGTAAAAGGCGCACCGCTCGGCCGCCCCCAAATCAACATCGCCACCGAAGCGACCAGGGCGGCCAGCATAAAGACGAGCAGGCCGAGAAAGCGGTCGATCAGCACCGAGGCGGCGGCATCGGCGCGGCGGTGGGTGTCGCTGGCCAGGGCGTAGCCGCGCATCACGTCGCCGCCGACTTGGGCAGGTAAAAAGTTGTTAAAGAATTCCGCCAGCCACTGGTAGCCCAGCAGCCGCGGCGTCGACAGGCGCAGGCCCACCGCGCGCAGCAGCACGCCCCACTTGAGCCCGCTCAGCGCCACCGCGCCGGTGTAGCAGAGCGCGCCGAGCGCCAGCCGCCACGGGTTGGCCTCCACAATTTGCCGCCACAGCTTGGCCGGATCGTCCAGCCAGAAATAGAGCAGCGCAATCAGGCCGAGGCCGATGGCGAATTTGAGCGTGGTGAGGAGGCGTTGATTCATCGGTCTATCAGAAATTGTTTGCCGCCAGCGGCGACGAATAGATTCGTCACCTGGTTTGCGAAACGCGCTTCAGCGCGTTGAAATTCTCAACGTTCATCACTCCTCTACCGTTCCGCCCGCACATTCACCTCGCCAAACGAATGCTCCTGCTGCGCGCGGCGCACGCTCTGCACGTCCTGCTTCTGCGTCCACGCCATGTCCCAGACGACGTGTCGCCTGCCGCGCCAAAAGTCGAGGCGACCCAGGATGCGGCTCCAGCCTTCGAGCACGGCCAGCAGAAAGAGCACCCACAGCAGCCGCAGCACGCCATAGATTTCCTTGAACGCCACCCGCGCCACCCGTCGATTCTGGATGCTGCTGACGGCGTAGCCATATTTGTGCTTCAAATAGAGGTGGCCCGCGTGGTTGCGGCGGCGCTGGCGCACAAAATCGGGCAGCGTCGTTGGCCCCGTGTTGTAGACGACGGCGTCCGGGGCGTAGCGCACGGCCAGCCCCTCCTGCACGACGAGCGCCTCGACAAAGGCCTCGTCCATCGCCACATCGGTGGGAATGCGGTCAAAGACTTTGCGAAAGGCGATCATCTCGCCCAGCCGCGGAATTTCGAGGCAGAGCGTGTGCTCCATGCGCAGGCGGATGTGGCTCAGCAGCTCGACAATGTGGGTCGGCGTGCCCGCGGCAACCTTCTGCGCGCCGACCATGCCAATGCCGGGGTCGGCAAACATGCGCACCAGGTGCTCGACGGCGTACTCGTCCGGAATCGTGTCCCCGCTTTCGAGCACGCAAATCTCACACTGGGCGATGGCGAGAAACTCGTTGACGGCGCTCGTTTTGCCCTCGCGCCGCGCCTGCTCAATCAGCTGGATGCGCTCGTCGTGCGCCATAAACGAGCGCACAATCGGCACCGTCTCATCCGTGCAGGCGCTGGCGACCACGATGATCTCGCAGATTTCCACGTCGTGCACGTGCTGGTCGAGCAGCGCCTCCAGCAGCGAGCCGATGTTCTTCTCTTCGTTGTAGACCGTCACGCCGATGGAGCAGCGGAGGGGAGCGGGCAAGTTGCGATTTGGCATGAATGTGATGCGTGATTAATTGATGCGTGATTAGTTCGTAGGCAATGTTGCTCGGTGAAACTAACCAATTTTTACCACGAAGGCACAAAGACGCGAAGCAGAATCGAAGCATTCCAAACCTCTTCGTGCCTTTGTGTCCTTATGGTTGGAGCCATCGCGGTGCGGCCTATTGTGTCATTAAATCAGTTGGAACTTCGGTCAATTCAATCGTGTTGCCATCCGGGTCGGCGATGCCGCACGCGCGACCGGTCGGCCCCTCGCTGATTTCGTGCGTCTGCGAGCCGCCGTTGGTCAGCGCCAGCCGCAGCAGCTCATCCAAATCGTCGACGGCGAGCGAAAGCTGCTGTCGATTTTTCTCGGCCTGAATGTTGAGCAGGTCGTTGGGGCAGAAGATCAGCCGCAGCCCCGCAATCTGCCCGCGGTAGAGCGTCGTGCCTAATGCCTCGAAGGGTTGCAGATCGGCGGCAAAAACACTGTTGTAAAAGTGTACCATCGCGGGCACGTGACGGGCGCGAAGGTGAAGCCGGTTAATCTGATGTCGTTCATCGTTGCTTCGTGCAAAGCTGTCAACGGATTACAGGAACGGATTGAACGGATGGTGTAATCAACCCTTCTTCTAATCCGTTCAATTCGCTCCCCCAAATCCGTTGACAGCTAACAAACTTTACCCCTCCACGAACTTCACCACCGTCACCCCGTCCCCGCCCTCGCCCGGCGCACCCGCCCGAAACTCGCTGACCAGCGGGTGGCCGCGCAGCAGATCTTGGACGGCGTTGCGCATGGCGCCCGTGCCCTTGCCGTGGATGATGCGCACCCAGGGCAGGCGGCTGGTCGCCGCGCGGTCGAGGTAGCGATCCAGCTGGTTGCGGCCCTCTTCGGCGCGTTCGCCGCGCAGGTCGAGCTCGTTGGAGGGCACGTCGCTGTTGAACTGGGCATAGGAGCTGGCGGCGATGGCGGGGGCAGGGGCGCGCTCCTTTTGGGCTTTTTGGCGCAGCTCCAGGCGGGCCAGCGGCAGCTTGAGCCGGAAGTTGCCCAGCTGCACGTCGGCCTCCTCGCTGCGCTGGTTGATCGACAGCACCTCGCCGCTCGCCTGCAGGCTGCTTACCCACACGCGGTCACCCACTTCGATGTCGCCCGCAATGCGCTCCTCCGGGTCGCCCGGCACGGCCACCTGCCGGTTGACGGCCTGGCTGGCCTCTTCGCGCCGCGACAGCTTATCCGCCGCGCGCGCCAGAAAGTCGTCGTGGGTGCTGGCGCCCAGGTTGCCCGCGCTGCCAAATTCGCCCCTCGCCAGCTGGCGCCGGGCGCGCTCGATCTCCTCGCGCGCCTCGGCCAGCTCGGCCTGCATCGTCTCTCTCGTCTCGGCGATCACGGCGCGGCGTGCTTCTTCAATACCCGCAAGCTGGTAGCGCAGATCGGACTCGACGACCTGCGCGCTGCGTTCGCGGGCCTTCGCGCGGCCCTCGGCGCGGGCGGCCTCCTGCTTGGCGCGCTTGATGTCGTCCAGCAGCGCATCGGCCTCCAGCGTGTCCGGGCGCACAATGTTTTCGGCGCGGTCGACGATGGTCGGGTTGAGGCCAAGCCGCCGCGCAATCGTCAGCGCGTTGGAGCGACCGGGCAGGCCCATGCTCAATTCATAGGTCGGTGACAAAGTTTCCACGTCAAACTCAACCGAGGCATTGCGCACGCCCGGCGTGTTGTGGGCATAGAGTTTGAGGTCGCTGTAGTGGGTCGTCGCAAAGGTGGTGATGCCGCGGTCGCGCAGATTTTCCAGCAGCGCCATCGCCAGCGCCGAGCCTTCGTCCGGATCCGTGCCCGCGCCCAATTCATCAAAGAGGACCAAGCTCTGCGGGTCGGCCTCCTCCAGCATGGCGATGATGTTGGTGAGGTGGCCGCTAAAGGTGCTCAGATTCTGCTCGATCGACTGCTCGTCGCCGATGTCGGCGTAGATGCCGTCAAAGACGGAGAGCTTGCTGCCCGGCTCGGCGGGAATCATCAGCCCGGATTGGGCCATCAGCAGCAGCAGGCCAACCGTTTTGAGCGTAACCGTCTTGCCGCCGGTGTTGGGGCCGGTGATGACGACGAGATAATAGTTTTCGTCGAGATAAGTGGTGATGGGGACGACGTTGTCCTGGTCGAGCAGCGGGTGGCGCGCGCCGCGCAGATCGATCACGGAGCCGGGGTGGATCGGCGTAACGGGTTGCGAGTTATGGGTTGCGGGTTGCGAGTCGGCGGCGTCTGCCGACTGATCACTGGTTACTGATGACTGATGACTGATTTCGCGCGGCTGGCGAAAGGGGACGATCTCCGGGGCCATCGCGTTCAGATCGAGGGCATATTTAGCCTTGGCGAAGGTGAAATCGAGCAGGGCCAAAATCTCGACGGTCTGCTGGACGTAGGGCGCTTCCTCGACAACGCTCTGCGTCAGCTCGCGCAGAATGCGGCGCACCTCCTTCTCCTCGTCCAGCTCCAGCTCGCGCACGGCGTTGTTTTGCTGCACCACCGCCAGCGGCTCGACAAAGAGCGTTGCCCCGCTGGCGGATTGGTCGTGGACAATGCCGTTGACCTGCCCCTTGCTCTCCGCGCGCACGGGGATCACGTAGCGCCCCTGCCGCTGCGTCACGATGGCGTCCTGCAGGTAGGGGCGGATGTCCGAATTTTGGGTGAGCCGATCCAGCGTCGAGAGCAGCCGCTCTTGGGCCACGCGCAGCTGCTGGCGGATGCGCGACAGCTCGGCGCTCGCGCTGTCCACGACTTCGCCGCGGTCGTTGATGGCGCGACCAATTTCGTTGACGACGTGGTCGAGCGGCTCGATGCCCTCGGCGATTTCGGCGAGCCGCGGAAAGGAGCGGTCCAGCCGCAGCAGCAGGTTGCGCAGCGAGCGGGCACGCATCAGCGTGTTCTTCGTCTCCAGCAGCTCGCTCGGCATCAGCGACGAGCCGCGCTGCCCCTTGGCGAGCAGCGGGCGCACATCGCGCGCGCCGCCAAAGCCGATTTCGGTCTTTTGCTCGAGCAGGCGCGCGGCTTCCGCCGTCTCGCTCAGCCAGCGCTGGGCCGTCTCGGGCTCGTCTGTGGGCAGCAGCGCCGTCGCAATGTCCGCGCCGCCGCTAAAGGCGCAGCGCTCGGCCACGCGCGCCAAAATTTTGTCGTATTCGAGCACCTTGAGGGTTCGAGGCGTCATGGGTTCCTGCTGGTAGTCTATCGCTAAAACGCAAAAAGCTCACGGGCGTCGCCCCGTGAAGCCGGTCGAAATCGTAGCGGGGATCATAACATAATCGAGAGGGGGATGCCAAAGAATGGGAGGAGGGGTCGTTCGAGGTCGGATTGATTGGAAGAAGGAAAGGGGGTATAATGAGTGTAAGGCAATACTAGTAAAGGAGAAATTAATGACAACCACATTTATCCAAACCGACCAAGGCCCTGCCCTGTTAATTCCGCCCGAGCTGCTGGCTGAAGCCGATTTGAAAACAGGTCAGGAAGTTGAAACGAGCGTGCAGGATGGCAAAATCGTGATTGCGCCTGCTCGAAACGGCGTGATGCAAAACGAAGAGGTTTCTGACGAAGAATTTATTCGCCAAGCAGATGAATTTATCGAACGATATCGTCCGGCTCTCGAAGCGCTTGCATAATGAGATACATTCCAATCAATCAAGTGCTGCTCCTTCACGAACGTATAGTTACACAAACCGGCGGCAGTGCCGGTCTCCGCCATACTGGATTGCTTGAAGCCGCTCTTGGCCGACCTCAAGCGACATTTGGCAGCGAAGATTTGTATCCTTCGTTGATGGAGAAAACGGCTGCGCTTTTCGATTCGCTCATTCGCAATCACCCTTTTATTGATGGTAATAAGCGCATTGCTATCTCGGTAGCCGGCCTTTTGTTGGAGCGGAATGGTCGGCGGCTAACTGCGTCGAACGGAGAGTTAGAAACGTTTGCGCTACAGGCTGCGCAATCTGCCTACACATTGGAGAAATCGCTGATTGGTTTGACACTCATTCCCGCAACTATTATTCGTAACCCTACTCCCCCGTCGCGTACCCCAACCGCCGCAGCTGCGACGCGCGCTTGCGCCACTTCTCCCACACCTTTACCCGCAGCTCCAGGTAGACCTGCATTCCCACCATCTCCTCGATCTCCGGGCGCGCCGCCTGGCCGATGCGCTTGATCATGCTGCCCTTGCTGCCGATCACAATCTCCTTTTGGCTCTCGCGCTCGACGTAGATGTTGGCGAGGATGTAGCGCAGCGTGTCGCTGCGGCGGGTGAATTCGTCCACCACCACGGCCACGCTGTGCGGCACTTCCTCGCTCAGGTAGTGCAGCGCCCGCTCCCGAATTAGCTCGGCCACGATAAAGCGCACCTGCAAATCGGTGACTTGCTCCTCCGGATAGTAGCGCGGGCCAACGGGCAGCCGCTCGCGCAGGGCGGCCATCAGCGCGCCGACGTTGTCGCCCGTGATGGCGCTGAGTGTAATGGGGAACGCGGGAGCAGGGGCGCGCGGGGGCGGGGAAGCCTCTGCGTCGTCCTGGCTCCCTTGCTCTCCTACCCCCTTGCTCGCCTGCTTCTCGTCGTCAACCCAGTCGATCAACCCCAAATACTGATCCACCCGTCGACTCGTCCCCACCGCCTCGCCGCCCCAGCGGTCGCTCTTATTAAGGCCCAGAACGAGCGGCGGCAGCGGTCGTCGATCGTTGAGCGCGCCGAGCATCCGCGCAATGCGGCGCTCCTCCTCCGTTGGCGGCTCGTTAATGTCCACGAGCCAAAGCAGCAGGTCCGCGTCCACAATCGTCTCGCGCGCGGCCTCGACCATGTACTCGCCCAGCTTGTGCTTGGGCACGTGAATCCCCGGCGTGTCCACAAAGATAATCTGCTCGTCGTCCGTCGTATAGATGCCGTTGATCTGGTCGCGCGTCGTCTGCGGCTTGGGGCTGGTGATGGCGATCTTTTGGCCCAAGATGCGGTTGAACAAGGTCGACTTGCCGACGTTCGGTCGGCCAATTACGGCGATGAAGCCGCTGCGGTGGTCAGCGGGGAGTTGGTCGAGGGTGGGAAGCATGGGTGAGCCTTTCTATAGGTGATCAGCTGTCAACGGGTTTCGGAGCGGATTGAACGGATTTATACGAGGTAATCCGTTCAATCCGTTCAATCCGTTCAATCCGTTCCTCGGAATCCGTTGACAGCTCAAGACAAATTAAACAATTGGCGGCTGCACGGGCGGCATTACCATTTCCACCGACCCACGCGCCGTCGCCTCTCCCCGCGTGCGCCAGCCAAAGGTGTTGCTCAGGTGGCTCAAGTACGGGTCGTCGTTCAGCGCCTGCCCGATCATGTAGGTCGAGCCCGTCAGCAAAATCAGATCGTCCCCCTCGGCCAGCGACTGTGCGACATCGAGCGCCTGGCGCGGCTCGGCAATCGCGAGCAGCGGAATGTCCACGCCGAGCGCGGCGATGGCGGCGCGCACGCTGGCCGGGTCCTGCCCGCGGTGCGAGGCGTGGGTGACGATCACGGCTTTGGCCAAAGGCGCGAGCGCGGCGAAGATCGTCTGCGGATCGCGCACGCCGGAGACGCCCACGACAAAGAGCTTGCCCCGCGCCGGAAATTTAGCGGCCACCTGCTCCGCCAGCGCGCGCACCTTTTCGACGTTGTGCGCAATGTCGATGTAGAGCCCCGCATGCGGCCCCTGCTCGATGGGCCAAAAGCGACCGAGCAGCCGCGCATTGCGAAAGGCGGCCAGCACGCGCGCTTCGTCCAAGCCGGGCAGCAGGTGGCGGGCGGTGGCGAGCGCAAGGGCGGCGTTGGTGCGCTGGTGCGAGCCGTCGATCAGCGGCTCGGCAACCGAGGGTTCACCGTCCAGTGCGTCTAATTTTGTCGACAGCGCCGCCGCGTCACCCGCACCCACTTTGTAAAGCGACGCACCCACATTTTCACACACCCCTTCGATGATCTCAAGACTCTCGGCTTCCGCCTCGCTTGTAAAAAAGGGCACGCCCGTCCTGGCAATCCCCGCCTTGTCCAGCACGCGCTGCCAGGGCTCGCTGCCGAGCAGGTGCGCGTGGTCGCTGCCGACGTTGGTGAGCACCGTCGCCTCCACGTCGAGCGCGCGCGTCTGGTCGTAGCGGCCACCGAGGCCCGCTTCGATGGCGGCCCACTCGATGGCGTGTTCATCGAAAAGCGAGAGCGCCATCAGGATGCCGACTTCGTGAAAGCTGTGCGCGTGGCTCGCGCTGCGCAGGGCCAGGGCGGAACAGCGCGGCTGGATACGCGTCTCCCAAAGGCGGACAATGTCATCCTGAACGGCGAATTGACCGTTGAGGCTAAAGCGCTCGCGGTAGTCAAAAATGTGGGGGCTCATAAAGGCGCCCGCGCTGCCCGACGTGCCTAGCGCCGTCTCCAGAAAGCGGCTCGTCGACCCCTTGCCGCTCGTGCCCGCCACGCTGATCAACTTGGTGGGATGGCCGCTCGGCCAAAGCGCGTGGATCGATTCGCGCAGCAAATCGAGCCGCGCCAGCTTCTGCGCGGCCCACGGGGCGTGGTAAATTTGGTCGACGACGTTGTAGTAAGGAAAGTTGGCGGACATGGAAGGTGTTGCGTGTTGCGTACTGCTTGCTGCGTATTGCTAAACCCGAAGGTCGAGTAATTGGGTTACCAAATCCCCCCCGTGAATTTGATAATGTAGTGGAGAGCATAGCGCATTCGCAGGTTGCCTATACATACCATTGCAGTTTATCCGCGTCAGGGCAGACGCGCGAGAAAGCTGTGCCCATTCTCCTCCAAGTTGCCATCCAGCGCAAAGGCGACGCTGCGCACGCGCACCCCACCAATCTGTGCATTCAGCCCGGGCAGGGCGGGCGGCGCAAGCGGGTAGACCAGCAGCGCATCCGGCGCGGATTTGGCCTGCGCATAAGCCGTCACCTGCGCGATGTCGGCGGTCGCGGGGCGCGCGTCGGCCTTGTATTTGGTATCCAGCACGCAGAGCGCCTCCCGCTTCTGATTGTACAGCACGAGATCGAGGTCAAAATAGAGGCTGCTTGCATCGTTTGCGCTCTCCAAGTGGTGACGCTCCTGCACCGTGAGCGACCGTTCCGGCGGCAGGTGACTTTGCAGCCAGACGGCAACAAAGCGCTCGTACAGGCTCGCCATATTTACCACAAAAGGCAGCATCGCCCCCGATCCGGCTGCGTGCGTTGGCCCGCTGTGATCGAGAAAAAAGGCGCAGAGCGCGTGGAGCGGCTGGTAATCTTGATTGAGACGGGTGTAGGGGCGATGGCGGCAGTCGCGGGCGGTGTAGGGGCGCAGCGAGACGGCGGGGGCGAGGGCGCGCAGGGCGCGGCGCACGGTCGGTCGGGCGTGCTCGCTCAGCGTGGCGCTGCGTAAAATTAGGTGCAGCGCCCAGGCGATGATTTGGTTTTCGGCCACGTCCGCGGTGTGAATCTCGTCGCGGCAGGGCACATCGACCCGCCACGGCTCGCGCGCCATTTCGTGCACCAGCAGCCGCCCGCGCACCACGCTGCCGCGCTCGGTCCGCTCTGCGTAAGCACGGTAAATTCCCCATCGACAGCGCGCCAGCACGCGCCGCGCCAGCAGCAGCGCCAGCGAATTGTACACCTCCGCCAGCGTCTCCACCTCAATCAAGCCGTCGTCGAAGCGCAGGTTGGGCAGGTCGTAGGCGTACTCGAACAGGCGGAAGAGATTGCGCAGGGGAACCTTGGGCCGCAGCGCAATCGTCAAGTCGCGGTCGACGGGCAGATAGCCCACCCAGCCGCCCGCCGTCAGCCGCCACTGCCCGCCCGTCCTCGGCGAGGGCCACTCCAGGGTGACGAACCGGGCGTAGTCGCGCAGAATGGTTTGGGCGAGATTGTCCGTCAGCGCAGCGGGCGGCAGCAGGCAACTCTGATATTCGGTGAGTTCGAGCAGAGTAGGTTTGGTCATTTTGCGAATAACCCGAATGATAATCAAAGTGACCGTCACGGCCCGCTATCGGTAAGGGTAGCCGTGATTATTTGGGCCGTGACGGTCACTTTTCTTGGGCAACGAGAAGTGACAATCACTTCGACTGGCTTGCTTCCACGTTCAGTTCATTCTGTACTGCCGACCATCGAAATTCGTCCACCCGTTCCGGCTGGTCAAAAAAATACTCGGCCAGGTAGGGCTCAACTTCCATCTCCCACACGTCCCGCAGCGTGGACGCCAGCGACGCGTCCAGGAAAAATGAGTGGCCGAGGGCGTAATGCGGCTCGTCGATGGCGCGATTGATGCGCTGCACGACGTGAATCAGCGGCTCGACTTCAAAATCACCCGCCGCGTGAAATTTTCGCAGCACGTCCCAGCTGGGCGCAAGCTCGACAAAGGCGAAGCGCCGCCGCAGCGCGTGATCGACGAGGGCGATGGAGCGGTCGGCGGTGTTCATTGTGCCAAGGAGGCGCACGTTGGCCGGGATTGCAAAGGGCGCGTCGCTGCCCGCCAGCGTGACGGCGCGATCGCGGTATTCGAGCAGGTACATCAGCTCGCCAAAGACGCGCGACAGATTGGCCCGGTTGATTTCGTCCACAACGAGCACGCAGCGCCCGGCGCAGGCGGCGGCGCGGCGGCAAAAGTCGAGGAAGCGACCGGGGACGATATCGTAGCGCAAAGCTCCTTCGCTGGTATTTGGCCGCAGCCCCTGCATAAAATCTTCGTAGCTGTAGGCCGGGTGAAACTGCACGAGTTCGACAAAGCCATCGCCCACGTTGTCTTCGCTCGTCGCCACCAAGTGCTGCGCCAATTTCTCGGCGATAAAGGTTTTGCCCGTGCCCGGGGGGCCGTAGAAGATGGCCTGCCCCTTGCGCTCGACGGCGCGTGCCCAGCGCGACAGCGTCGCCTCGTCGAGGTGTGTGTCTTGGGCAAGATCGGCGAGGGGGTAGGGTGGATTCTCACGCCGAGGCGTTCCGTAATCGATTTTAGATTCTGCAAGCGCGACTGAATTCCCCTCCGCTTCTACGGAGTCCCCTGCATATGTGGTCTCCCCACCTGCCCAATCGCCGATTGCCCAATCGCCAATCTCTTCCTCCTCCGCCACCGGCGCATCCGCCAGCGACTCCACCTGCTCGCTGCGCAACTCAACAAACGTTCTACCCGGCAACCCCGCCATTCGCCGCGGCTCGACCGCCGCCCACGCCACCGGCACGCGATGGCCGCGGGTAATGCCCGTGCTCTCCTCGTCCACGTAAAAGTAGGGTCCAGCAACCACGCCCTGCCCCACAACGACATCACCCTTGCGCGCCAGCAGCCCATCGCCCTCGCGCACCTGGCGGGCAAAGCGCCAGGCGAGATCGGCGGCGCGTTTGGTGAGCGCGCCGTCGGTTTGGGCCAGCAGGCTGTTGCGCCGCGCCTCGAATTCGCGGCGGCTGATGCCGCTCAGGTCGCCCAAGTCGCCGCCGGGCAGGGCGGCGTATTGGCCCGCGCGCCACGCTGCCCACTGCGCTCCGTCGTCCACGGCCAGGAGCCAGTGGCGTGTGGCGCGGAAGGAAAATTTTTGCTCCGCCACCAGCCAGCGGCAGAACGCGTCAAACAGATCGGCGGGGCGGGCAACATGCCCCCAGCTGGCCAGCTCGGCGGCTTCGGCTACCACTGCTTGCAGCGCGAGATTGGCCGCTGGGTACGTGGCAAGAGTAGAAGGGAATTTGCCGCCCGTGAAGTAATTTAGCGCGCGCAGGGACTGGCTGTGTACGAGCAGAAATTCGTCCGGGCGCAGGGCGTTGAGGATGGGGCTGAGCGTGCCGCTCTGAAAGCCTTTGGCGTAGGGCAGCGCGCTGAAGTCGCGGCAGGCCTCGGCCAGCTGATTGGGATCGGCCACGCAGCGCTGGACAAAGCGCCAAATCGCATCGGCGACGGCGGGCCAATCCGCTGGCTGCACCCAGCCCGCGGCTTCGTACCAGCGGCGCAGCTCCGCGTTGATCGTCGGCGCAACGTGCACCCATGCGCCGCGCCAGCGGTTTGGCTCCGTGTCGGCGTGGGGCAGCAGCCCGCGCAGCACGGCATCGGTGGCGGGCTCGCCGCGCGCGTGCAGCCGCTCCACCTGTGCGACGTGGCCGTGCGCCCGCTCGCGCAGGGCGGCGTAGGCGCCGGCAAGGGCGGCGCCATTGGGCGCAAACTGGCCGAGCAGGCGCGCGAATTCGGCGCGGCGCTCAGGGGGAATAGCTGGCGTAGAGTGGGCGGTAGACGGGTTCATTGGAATTTTGCCGTGTCACATTTCCGCTAAATTCTACACGATTTTGCGGGTTGGGTAGAAATACCCGCTTTGCGAGGATGCCCACAACGCCGCAGGTTTAATCTATTGAATTTGAAATTGCCGCCTGGCTGACCAATGCAGCGGATCAGGCGGACACGGATTGAGAAATCGCAACGACAAAAAGTCCGCGCCAATCTGCTCGACCCACAAAATCCGCTAGAAATTCTTCTTACGTTGAACTTGCTGCGGTGTCTTAGGTTCTGTTGACAATTTGTTGAGAGGGCTTGAAAGGTGAGTCGAGCGCGCCCTCATCCCCAGCCCTTCTCCCATTGGAGAAGGGAGCCAATCTCTCCCCTCTCCCACTTCGGGAGAGGGACCGGGGGAGAGGGGCCGGGGGAAAGGGGCCGGGGGTGAGGGCCACTTTCCAAATTCAACGGAACCCAGTCTCTTACCCCGTGGTTGACAGCCCCCTTTTCCCGTGCTAATATAATTGCACCGCAGCTCCAACCAAACACCCGTCGGCACCCATCGCGATCATTCACTGCGACTCCCTATAGCTAGAAGAGATAAACCCGGTAGTTTGTCCAAGTGGTTTGTCTTTATCGATGCCTGAGCAAGCGGCACTGGCTAGGCTGCGCCCAATTGTGTTATCAACTTTCCCCCGTTCCCCAATATCAAAGGAGACTGTTACATGAACCAGGTAAATAATCAATTCTCCCGCCGCCAGCTGCTCAAGCTGATGGGCGGCACGGCGGGCATGGTCGCGCTGGCGGCCTGTGCACCGGTGAATGCGCCCACGGGTGGCGAAGGTGCTGCCGAAGCGCCCGCCTCGGCCACGGGCCAGCTTTCGGTTGTGCACCGCCGCGAGTATTTCAAATCGATGGAGGATCTCTTCGCCGAGGCCGTCAGCAACTGGGGCGGGGAGAACGATGTCGAGCTCGAGGTGTCTACCGTTGCAGCCGAGGCGTTCGAGGATTTCGTCGCCAAGCTGCTGGCACAGGTTGAAGCGGGCGACCCGCCGGACTTGGTCTATCACCGAAGTGGCCTCGTGCAGCTGATGGTCTTCCAGGATGCGCTGGAGCCGGTGACGGACACCGTGGAGGAAGCGATCGGCCTGTATGGTGCGCCAGCGGCGACGCTGGAGGCGGCCATGTTCATCGATGACGAGTGGTACGGCGTGCCGTACATTCTCGCCGGTGGCGGCACCTTTGCCCGCCGCAGCCTGCTCGAAGAGGCAGGCATCGATCCCATGAGCATCACCACGCTCGACGATCTGCGCGATGCTGCGTTGGCCGCTTCCAACCCGGAAGAGGAGATCTACGGCTGGGGCATGACGGTTAACCAGAGCGGTGACGGCGCTGGCCTGATTGCCGATACCATCAACAGCTACGGCGGCACTGTCACCAACGCCGATGCAACGGAGCTGACCTTCAACTCGCCGGAGACGATTGCGGCCGTGACGTGGCTGGCCGAGATTTACAACCGGGATGGCGAGTACGGCGCCATGCTGCCGCCGGGCGTTGAAGCCTGGACGGACTCCAGCAATAATGAAGCGTACCTGGCCGGCAACATTGCGATTACGCGCAACGCCGGTTCCGTCTACGCCAAGGCGTTGGAGGATGGCAACCCCGTCTTTGAAGATACGGTGGTTATCCCAACGCAGGTTGGGCCAGCAGGCGTGAAGCTGGAAGGCGCCAATGGCGCGCAGTTCAACGTGCCGCGCAATGCAGCCAACACCGCTCAGGCCAAGGAATTGGCGCTCTATCTGCTGACGCCCGATGTCTTCCTGCCGATTTCGCTGATCTCAGCTGGCCTCTTCCTCCCGGCCTACGAGGGTGTTTACGACAACCCGCAGGTGGTGGAAGCCTTTGAGGCAGACCCCAACTTGGCGACGATGGGTCGACAGGGACTGGGCGACTACACCGGCATTAGCTACCCCGCCGAGCCGAGCCCCTTCTTTGATGCCATCACGGCCCAATCCGTGCTGACAGACATGATGGCGCAGATCAACTCACAGGGTGCGAGCGTTGAAGATGCCGTGGCGCAGGCGGAAGATCGCATGCGCAGCATTGCTGAAGAGGTGGGTCTCGAACTCCAGTAAAGATAAATAAAGCGTGGTGAATGATAAATGGGTGGGTTGTCGCCCACCCATTTATCATTCATTGTTCACAGTCCCCAGATTGACAACCTTTGTCCCATGCAGATTTTTAACTCGAACGAGAATATCCAGCAGCTTACCCGTGGCTTTGAGGGCGAGCGCGACGGCATTGGGCGACCGCGCGTGCCCGACGACATTCTGGAACGCATGAAGCCCGTCACCACCGAAGAGGCGTGGGCCGTGCTGCGGCGCAACGGCTACCACCGGCAGTTTGTCTCCGGCTGGTTCCGCACCCACCCCGATACGACGCTCGTGGGCCGCGCCGTCACCGCGACGATGCTGCCCCACCGCCCCGATCTGCATGACCTCGTCGCGGAACAGGGCAAGGATGAAGGCCGCATCGGCGGCCAAAATTCTTGGGTCATCGACACGCTGGAGCCGGGCGATGTAATGGTGGTCGACCTGTTTGGCAAAATCGTCGACGGCACTTTTGTCGGCGACAACCTCGCGACTTCCGTGCGCACCCGCACGCGCGCCGGCGCCGTGATCGACGGCGGCATCCGCGACTACGCGGGCATCAAGGAGCTGACGGATGTGGCCTTCTTCTGCCGAGGCCAGGATCCGTCGGCGATTGCCGACGTCACGCTGTCGGGCGTCAACGTGCCGATTCGCATTGGCGAAGTCACGGTGCTGCCCGGCGACATCGTGCTGGGCACGGAAACGGGCATCACCTTTATTCCGGCACACCTGGCGCAGGCGGTGGTCGAATCCTCCGAGAACGTGCGCACGCGTGATCGCTTTGGCAAGCAGCGGCTAAATGAAGGCACGTACACCCCCGGCGAGATCGACCGCAAGTGGGAAACACATATCGAGACCGACTACCAAGACTGGCTCGTCGAGCAGGGTCTGGCAACCGAGGCCGAGGGCGACGTGTCGCGCGAGGTGATTTAACCCCCCCCCCCCCCCGATTTTTTACTTTTTAGACGAGGTTCTTCATGGCTCAACAAGCAGCCCCCCTCCCCGCGACAGCCTACGCTCGCGGGCCGCGCAAACGTTCGGCACTGGACCGAGTGCTAGGCCGCGATTGGAAGATTGCCCTTCCCTTCATTGCGCCCATCATCGTGCTGATGGTTGTCTTCATCGCTTGGCCTTTCCTAGATGCGCTTTATACCAGCATGACCATTCGCACGTTGGCTCGCGAAACGCGATTTGTCTGGTTTGACAACTATGTTCGCCTCTATACCGATATTTTCTATCTGCAATCGGTGCGAGCTACCTTTGTCTTCACCGGCTTCTCCATTTTCTTCAAGCTGCTCTTCGGGCTGGTGGCGGCGCTGCTGCTGAGCGGCTTGACGCGCGGTCGCAATTTAATCACCGGCCTGGTGCTGCTGCCCTGGATTATTCCGTCGGTTGTGCAGGCGCTGGCCTTTCGCTCGATTTACGACCCGCTCTTTGGTGGCCTCAATCCGCTGCTGCAAAACCTGGGCCTCATCAACCAAAACATTGGCTGGCTCACGGACCACGCCATGGCTTCGGTGATTGTGGTCAACGTGTGGGCAGGCATTCCTTTCTTTACCGTCAACATGCTGGCGGGCATCCAGTCCATTGACAAAGAAATGTACGAAGCGGCGGAGATCGACGGTGCCAACGCGTGGGATAAGCTGATGCAGATCACGCTGCCCAGCCTGCGCTACGTAATCGCCGTGGCCACGCTGCTCTCCACCATTTGGACCTTTAACAACTTCGAGCTGATCTTCCTGCTTACGGGCGGTGGCCCCGGTGGTGCAACCAAGGTTTATTCGATTTTGGCCTACGAGAAAGCGATTCGCGCGCTACAGTTTGGCCCCGGCACGGCTGTCGCCTTTAGCCTGACGCCCGTGCTGGCCTTCTTTATTCTGCTGCTCTCGCGCTTTATGCGGCGCGACGCGGCAGTGGATGACGACGTTGCGTGGCAGGATCACGTGATCAACGCTTTTGGCTGGGTGTTGGGGGGCATTGGTCGCATTATTTCCTATCCAATTCTCCTGCTGATCCAGGCGTTGAGCACCGTGCTGCCCAGCGGCTCCAAGAGCCGCAAGCGCAACCGGATGTGGGGCGAAATCGGCCGCGCGATTGGGCTGGTGCTGCTGCTGATGTTCGTGCTCTTCCCCTTCTACTGGATTTTGATTACGGCCTTTAAGGGCAACGCACAAATCGGTCAGCGCGTCGGTCTCTTTTGGCCCGACCCGTGGACGCTGGAGCAATTCAGCCGCCTTTTCTACGAAGAGCCCTTCTTTCTTTGGTTCCGCAATTCGGTGATCGTCAGCATCGTCACCACAGGGCTGGCGGTAATTGTGTCGGCACTGGGCGGCTACGCGCTGGCTCGGCTCAAATTCCGCGGCGCGGAGATGATGACCACGCTGCTGCTGATCACCTATCTGCTGCCCGCCGCGCTTATGTTTATCCCGCTCTACGGCATCCTGGCCGATTTGGGCGTCATCGACACGCGCTGGGCGCTGATTTTGACTTACCCGACCTCGATGATTCCCTTCGCCACGTGGCTGCTCATGGGCTACTACCGCTCCATCCCCGAAGAAATGGAGCACGCGGCCATGGTTGACGGCGCGAATCGGCTGCAGGCCTTCTTCTACGTAACCTTGCCGCTCACGGCCCCCGCCCTGCTGGCGGTGACGCTCTTTGCCTTTACCAACGCCTGGAAGGAGTTCCTCTTCGCCTTCGTCTTTATCACGAAGGAGTCGCTGATGACGCTGCCCGTGGGCCTTGCCCAGACCATCTTCGGCGACATCTTCCCCTGGGGCATGTTGATGGCGGCTTCGCTGCTGATTTCCGTTCCCGTTGTGGTCTTCTACATGTACGGTCAAAAGTTTATGGTTGCCGGGCTCACGGCGGGCAGCGTGAAGGGGTAACCGACGACGCGCTTCCGGGACGTTTGCTTGCAGGATAAAAAATGGGAGAGAGGAGATTTTGTGTCTCCCCTCTCCCATTTGCTTTTTGGGCATCGTTGACGAGTCGATTGAGTTGGTCTACACTAAAAGCGAGATATGACAATGAGTATTGAGCAGCGGGCACGGCGTGTTAAGCTCAACACAGCTTCAGCCGTAACACAGCGCTTATACAAATATCGTAATTCGACTCCCAAAGCTACGTAAATTCTAAAAGAGCCCCCAAACCTTACTGCATGAAACCCCAAGCCATTACCATCGACCGCGAGCGGAAAACGCTCCAGCTCACCTGGGCGGACGAGCAAATTTGCACCTACCGGCTGGACTGGCTGCGCGCCCACTGCCCCTGCGCCACCTGCCGCGAGCAACGCAGCGCCGCCGCCGCCGATCCGCTGCGCCTCAACGTCGGCCCGCTGCCCAGCGACCGCGTCGCCAGCGCCGAGCTGGTGGGCAACTACGCCGTGCGCATCCTTTGGGAGGATGGGCACGAATCCGGCATCTATCCCTTCGCCAGCCTGCGCGCCTCCTGCCCCGAAGAACACGGCGGAAATCCACCGCCGTTTATTCAGGATTGATGGACGGTTAACGTCCCGGTACATTCGCCGTTCCCCAACCCCGCAATGGGGGGAATGGCCTATTTCCCCTCCAGCGGCAGGTCTGGGCAAGTCAAGACGGACTTCTATCAAAAAAGCCATTTGAATCCGCTGCAGTCCGCTTGAGCCGCAAAATCCGCTAGAAATTCTTCCAAATTTCGAACTGCTGCCTCGCTCAAATCCAGCTTGACGGCGTTTCGCTTCTGCTGTAAAATTGGGCAGCAACTTGACCCTGCGCGAACCGATCTGGCTGACTGGCTAAGCTGGTGGAGAGAAATTGTTAAAAAGCGCCTTGATTCTAGGGCAGCTCGTCTCCAATTAAGGCAGTTTCCGTTGCAAGCTAGAAATCATTGCAAGCGAGGGCGTCACAACCAACCTATTGCTCGCAAGGGCATTGAAACACGCTGGCCAGCACGAGCACGACGCCCAACCCCAGTCACAACCAACCTATTGCTCGCAAGGGCATTGAAACAACTTGGCATCCAAGCCCGCCGCAATGCTAGTCCGCTGTCACAACCAACCTATTGCTCGCAAGGGCATTGAAACGGTTTTCGCCACGTAGGGCAGCCAGGGCCACCCGGTCACAACCAACCTATTGCTCGCAAGGGCACTGAAACATGCTTATTACTCCTATATAGTTTGCACCCGCGCAGTCACAACCAACCTATTGCTCGCAAGGGCATTGAAACATTCCAGACCGTTGAATGTGCCGGTCGGTATCAGACAGTCACAACCAACCTATTGCTCGCAAGGGCATTGAAACCCGTCGAAGAAGATTTGAAAGTGTGCGTTGTGGTTGTCACAACCAACCAAGTGCTCGCAAGGGCAAAACAAAGGGGGCGGCGAGAAATTTCTCGCCGCCCCCTTTGTTTTGCCCTTATCTCCACATGAACGAGTGCCTCGTCTTGCGCCGATAGGGAACCATATATCGAACCCTTATTGGTGTAACAAGCACCAAAGCTTACCTGCCGCAGCAGCTATGCACATTCAAAACACCGACGCATTTTGTAGCACACCATACATTCCTAACCCATGATAAAATGATATACTTTGTTCAAAGGACTGGGCATACCCGGTCGACAAGAAGCTTCGGTACTTACCGAGGCTTTTTGTTTTTAAGGAAACTTTTTCAACCCCCATCCCTCTATATTCCCCTCGTTATCAGTCCTAAACTTTGTTTTGATTATCTCATACGCTCTGTTGGGTTGCGATGGTTTAAGAGCTCTTCGCCCAATCGGCCTAGCGACTAAGTCCGCCAGCTGAAGACCTGGCGAATTGCAGCGTTTATCAGCGAGAACGATCTCAAAGGGAAGGGCTCGTCCCACAGTGTTTTTAGCACATGCTCGACGAAACTCCAGCTCCAAATCCTTATCTTCCAGCTTGCCTCTCGCTTCAAATATGAAATAAGTCGTTCCCAACTGACATCCTAAATTGAAAAGATGGCTATATATTCTTTCCAACCCAAACTTCATTGCGATGTGATATGGATTCTCTGGATGCAGATACTGCTTGTCGAGGGATTCTTTATCAATATAGCTGGCAACCAAGGTAAACGAAGCTTGTTCGATGAGCATATTCAAGTCATGAAAAAAGGGCTCCCGTTTCAATGCGTCGCGAAGAAATCCGAATGGTGGATTGGTCTTTCGAATGTCCCGTTCACGCAAAATAACGTTCTCGTGACCGAAGTAGTTAAATTTGAATTTAAGAATGGACGGGACAACTTGATTGGCGTAAACGTCCTTTTTGAACAAACAGAAAGCGAGAACGAAAACGGGGTAATTAGGGTCTATTGATTCTAACCCGTGATCGCCACTTTCATCTATGAACACAATGTAATCGTTAAAAGTAGACATAAAATTATGGTGAGCGCAGTTTATCGAATCGGATTCTATATCTCCCACCCGGCGGGTTCAAGTCAGGCTCTTCGGAGTGAATTGGCAAATCGAGAAAGTCGATTCATCGTAAATACGAAGCAGTGTTCTCAAAACATCTACGGGCCAGTCGCACGCGCGACTGGCTCTTTGGCTTGACCCCGCTCCAACGTCTCCGGCACGCGCGTGGCGAGCACCAGCCCCGCCCCCAGCCCCACCGCGGCCAGCACCACCGCCGACGCCTCCAGCGTCAGCGCATCGGCGACGACGCCGACGATCAGCGGCGCGCCGGTTTGGCCCGCGTCGCCGATCAAGCGCCACAGGCCGAGAAACTCGCTCACGCCGCCCGGCGGGGCCAGGTCCGCACCCAGCGTCATCATCGTGCCGGAGCCGAGGCCGTTGGCCAGGCCGATAAACGAGATCACGGCGAGCAGCGAGAGGGCTCCGCCCGTTAGCGGGATCAGCGCCATGCCGACCCCTTGCAGCGCAAAGCAGGGCACGTAGGCCCACTTGCGCCCAAAACGATCCATCACCCAGCCCGCCAGCGGGAACATCACCATGTCCACGCCGCCCGCAATGCCGAGCACCACCCCAATCGTATCCACATCCAGCCCCAGCGTGCTGGCGGCGTAGAGCGGCACAATCGTGCGCCGCGCAACGCGCACCATCTGCCCCATCAACATCCCCGCGCCCGCCGAAGCGAGCACCCGCCACTGGGCGCGCAAAACGCTGGCCCACGCGGCGAGATAGCCCGGCTCGTGGCCCGCTGCCTGCCCGCCGATGCTGTTGCCGGGCGGGTCGGGCTCGCGGTGGGGCACGAAGAGGGCGGGGAAGATCAGGCAAGTGGCGGCGAGCAGGGCGTAGAGAAAAAAGGGCGCGCGCAGCCCGTAGAGGCTGGCCAGAAAGCCGCCCACAAAGGGGCCGACAAAGACGCCGAGGCGGTTGATGCCGCCAAAGATCGACATCGTGCGCCCGCGCTGCCTGGCCAGCGCACCGGACTGCGTCGCCGTGGTCAGGTAGGCGTGGCGGGAGAGCCACCAGAGCGACTGGCTCACGCCGCCGGTGATGCCAAAGAGAACCACGCCCCAGAAGGTGGGCGTCAGCCCCGTCGCCAGCATCGACAGCGCCAGCCCGCCGATGCCCAGCAGCATCGTCCACTTCTCCCCCACCTGCCGCAGCACCGCGCCCGCGGGCACGTCGCCGAGCAACATGCCCAGCCCCTGCGCCGCCACGGCCAGCCCCACCAGCGTTAGCGAAACCTCGAACGATTCGGCGTAGAGCGGCAGCGTGGGGATCAGCAGCCCCTGCGCCAGCGCCAGCAGCAGGCCGGGGGCGTAGATGGGCAGAATCAGGGTGCGGGTGAGGGATGAGGACATGGGGGATGGAGGGGTGGGGGGTCGTGGTTGGTGGTTTACTGCTTATTGCTTATTGCTTATTGCTTACTGCTTACTGCTTACTGCTTATTGCTTACTGCTTATTGCTTACTGCTTGGTAGCGGGGGGTGCGCTGGTTTGGTACGCCAAAAGCCATTTCCGTAGACGACCACCTCGACGCCGCCATCGACAAGCTGCGGGTGCGAAATTTTGACGCCGATGACGCCGTCGTAGCCCTGCGCCCGCGCCTTGGCCTCCAAATCCGCTAGAGCCTGGCCCACAGCGCTCTCCGCCAGCCGCTCGTAGTGCGCCATGCGGCCACCGAGCAGATTGCGAATGTTCTCGCGCACGTCGTTGACGACGTTGGCCGCGCCAATGTTCACGACGAAGAGCAGCTCGCCGATTTCAACGTCGTTGCCGTTGGGGAAGGTATCGAGGGCAATGAGCATAGGGGGTTACTCACGCGGCGGCGACGGCGGGCGACGGCGCGGCTGGAGCGGATTGGGCCGCGAAGCGGGACGAGACGCGGGCGGCTGCGGCTGCGAGCGTGGCTGTGGTTTCGGCTGTGGCCTGGGCTGCGAAGGCGGATTGGCGGGCCGGGGAAAGGGTCGCTGGCGCGGCGCGGCGGACGGCGGGGGCGCGGCGGGTCGCGGCGGCTGGGCGCGCGGCGCCAGCGGGTTGGCGCCGGCCGAGCGCTGGGTGCGCGGTCGCTGGGCGGGCGTGGGGTAGGCGGGCGGCGGGGGCGGTGGTTGGTCGGGTGTTTTTTGATTTTTCGATTCCGAGCGCCGCTGTCGGCGGGGACGAAAAATGGAGGCCACGCGGAAAAGCGGCTGCAACACAACCAAGGCCAGCAGCAGCCCCAGCAGCCCCGCGACGCCGATTGCGCCGTAGGCCACGTTGCCGTACTTCGCCACCGCCAGCGGCAATGCCACCGAGCCATTTGCCACGGCCAGCGCGTCGCCCACGCCCTGCTGCCACGTGGCGGGCGCGCCCAGCAGCCCCAGCGCAGCGGACAAATCGGCGCTTTCCAACAGCAGCTCTTTCGTATTGCCATCGGCCAAAGTCGCCATGAGCTCGGGCTGGGCGAGCACGCGCGAAACAAGCACGTTGCGCCGCGTGATGTCGAGATCGCCGCTGTAGGAGGCGAGCCAGCCCAGCTGGCTGGGCGTCAGCCGCGGGGCGAGCGCGACGAGCGCATCACGCGGCAGCGCCAGCAGCGCATCCACGCTCGACTGCTCGGTGAGCAGCAGGCTGCCGATGGCCGCGTCGTCGCCCAGGTCGAGCAGATCGGTGAGCTGCTGGCGGTCGAGGTCGAGCGGGTCGCGCAGCTTGTAGATTTCGTGCTCCACCACCTCGTCGAGCTGCCCGCCCGCCAGATCCGCCCAGGCCACCGTTGCCGTCACTGAATCGGTGCGGTCGAGGATCGTCATTGCCTCATCGGGCAGGTAGAGCAGGCGCTCGAAGTCGCCGGATTCGAGCGCGGCCTGCAGCTCGGCCTCGTTGAGCGAGCGGCTGGTCGTCTCGATCAGCGCCGCCAAATTGCCCACGTTGGAGGCATCGACGCGGCTGAGCACGTCGCGGAAAATTGGGTTTTCATCGGCAAGCTTGAGCACGCGGTCGTAGGCGTCGCGGAACTGCCGCCAGTCGGCGTAGACGTCGTTGGCGATGTCCGCCGCGGCCTGCGGCAGCTCGCGCCGCAGCTCCGGCTCCACGGCCAGCACCACCTCGTTGCGAATCTCGGCCTTGATGTCGTCGCCTTTGAGCGCCTCCTGAATCTGCGGCAGCGCCCCCTTGCCGCCCTCCCACAAATCCCAGCCAATCAGCGCAATCCCCACGACCCAGCCCGCCACCGGCACGAGCGTCGTCGCCGCCTTGCCCAGCACGCGCCCGACAATTTTGCCCGCGATGCGCTGCGTTAGCTTGCGCAAGATGCGCTTGGCAATCTGCGAGCCGATAATTACGCCCACGCCCGCCAGCCCCCGCGTGTGCACCTCCAGCAGCGACACGTCCGCCGTCGCGCCTTCCAGCTCCAGCGTCGCAAACTCCTGGTTGAGCTCGTCGACAAAGAGGTCGATCATGGTGCTGGAGTATTGGGCGCGGATAAATTCTTCGAGACAGAGCAGCGAGGACGAGGCCGTCTGGATCGCCACAATCTCAATTTCATTGGCGACTTCGTTGGCAACGGCGGTCGACAGCTCCTCGATTTCGGCGCTGAACGCCTCGGAGCCAAACGCCCGATTGGCTACCTGCTCGGCAATTTCCTCGGCCTTGCCCTTGTTCCAGCCGGAAAGAAAGCGATTCCAGTAGTTCTCCTCCGCCGCCACGTAGTCAACGGCAGCATCCACCTCGGCATCAATTGCCGCGTCCACGTCCAGCAAAATCCACTGGCGCGACACGATCTGCGCGATATCGATGTCGTTCTGGGCAATCGCCGTCTGCGCCACGCGGTTCAGCTCCGCGCGCAACTCCATCTCGTCGATCTGCTGACACTCGTCGAGATACTCGCCCGCCAGCACGCCGTCCGTGGGTGTGCTGGTCGGCGCGTCCTGGGCGTGGCTCGCCGCGGGCAGGGTCGCCAGGGTGATAATCGCGATTAGGAGGGCGAGGAGAGATTTGTGGAATTTGTTCATGGGGAAATTGGGAAATTAATGAACGAAGGGCGCAAAGCGCACCAAGGCAGCGGGCCAACGCTCTCTGGTTCGCGTATCTTCTCCGGTGATGGTACTTGCCCTACTCCATATTCGCAAAAATTGTGCAATCCGTTTTAAGCCAGCGTTGCGTAACTGTTCAGCTGTTAACGGATTGGGGGAACGGATTGAGCAGATTCGAGATGACTAAATCCGTTTTTCACCAGACATCCCCGTCTACTTTATCAAGAACGGATAAGTTAATAGTCGAGCCGCTCCAATCCGTTCCAATCCGCTCTAGAAATCTGTTGACAGCTCTTCTGCGGCTACCCCTGAACTGTTACTCTATACCGAGGCTGGTCGGCAAGGGTGGTTTGTCGACCGTTGAAGCCCCTCATCACCTGTGCTATACTTTTCGCCGTGCGGGAAGGGCGGGTTGAGGGGTGTGGCTGAACGCGCTGGCGCGTTAACTACGGCCCCAAGGATTACATCGATCAGCGCGGCGACCGCATTCTCGACCTCGACGCCCTCAGCGGCGACGTGGCGCAGGTGCGCTGGGGGCAGTAAGGCGTGCCGGACGCCGAAATTCTGTGCGACGCAAGATGTGAAAGGAGGCGAGTGGCGTGGATTATTCAGCGCTTATCCAACAACTTCAGGCGGCGACGGGATTTGATCTCTATCGGCTCCATACGGCGATTGGGCGGATGCTGGACGACCCCGAGCGGATTGCCGAGGTGAAACGGCGTGTGCATCCCGGTGACGAAGTGGGGTACTTTGACGCCAGCCAGAATCGCTTGGTCAAGGCGCGCTTGCTCGGATTTAAGCGCACGCGCGTTGTGGTAAGAAACATCCACGACGGACAAGAGTGGAGCCTGCCCTATGACTTTGACCAGTTGACCGGCGAAACGCGCTTGCTGTTCGAGCACGGCGCGGCGCAAACCCACTTTGGCTGTAGTTTGTTTTGGATTAGACGTTTGGCCGCTTTTGATGGGGAGCAAGCTGCTGTTGAGCATTGGCAGACCAAACGCGATGGCACACAACGGGGCGTTGTAGAAGTTACAGGAGAAGCATAATGATTGTCAACGAGCAAGAGTTTCAAGTCACGCTAGACCGAGTTGCCCGCTTCCAAAAGCAACTGGCCCACCTGCGGGAGACGGAAACCAACCCGGTCAATTATCGAGCCTCGGCCTCCGGCTTCCTCGCCGAAATCGATCGGATGCAGCTCGAGGTGCGCGAATACCTCAGCCTCCACCCTGCCGAGCTGGTTGCTGCCGATTAACGTTCTGCTCGTCAACCGCCCCCTCGACCTCGACCTCGACCTCGACCTCGACCTCGACGCGGCGACGTGGCGACGTGGCGCTGGGGCAGTGGCCATACCTGCCGCTTATGCGCTTTTGTACTTGCGAAAATTTCTGCTACGTAGAAAATGTAGTGAATTAGCGAAAGGATAAAACCCGATGGACAGAATCAGCATCAACCCAACCATCCACTTTGGCAAGCCTTGCGTTGCAGGAACGCGCATCACTGTGCAAAGCGTGCTAGAATTGGTGCAAGAAGGCATTCCCTTCCACGACATCGTGACCGATTACTATCCTGATTTGGAGGTCGAGGATGTTCATGCCTGCGTGCGCTACGCCATTGCGCTTGTCTCCGCCGAAGATATTCACCTCGCCGTGCCCGCATGAATCTGCTACTCGACCAGGATGTGTGGGAAGCGACCGCACAGTTTCTTGCGAATCGGGGTGACGATGTCTTACGCGTCGCCGAAATTGGTCTTGCGACGGCGGACGACGAAGTACTACTGCATGTTGCGCAAGAACGCGAGCGAATTTTCATCACGCGCGACAGCGACTTTGGCGGACTGGTCTTCGTACGAAAGCTGGGCGCGGGCGTTATCTACCTCCGTATCTTGCCCTCGACTCAGCGGGCGGTTCACCAAGAGTTGGCGAACATCCTGCAAAAGTACACAGCCGACCAACTCTCCCGCGCCTTCATCGCCGTGACGCCGGGTGGCCATCGCTTTCGACGCATCTCCGCCTGATTCCGCCCACCGCTCCTCGACCTCGACGCCCGCCGCGGCGACGTGGCTCAGGTGCGCTGGGGGCAGTGAGGCTGGCTGGTTGATTGGCTCGTCGCTCATGTCTGAAACCTATTAGATATTATACCGATTAAACAATCCTCTCTGAAGCGTCAAAATCTCCCACCAGAGAGCGAAAATCAAAACGATATAATGTCTATTATTTACAGCGTTAATTACAACAATATATTCCATCCGTAGAACAAGTAATTGAAGAGTAGTGGGGGTACTAATGAATCAATGGACAATTATTGGCTTTGCCAGTGGATTCTTTCTTGCGTTTGGAGTAGTCTTCTTTTTTGGATTCTGGCTTGGCCGACGCTCAATTGCAGGCAAAGATCAGTATCAACTTTCGGAGCCTTTAGATTCCGATTTCATTCTTTCGGCAAAATCTAAACAAGGCTCCTCTATGGAGTCGTTGCCTACAACAACTAAACGAAGTTTACCTTCGGCGACAAATGAACTTACAACAGATACCCAGTTACTCCACAAGCGGTTAGGGCAGATGGAGTTAAGTAATGTCAATATACAACTGACCGAAGAGTTTAAGCACGCTTTGGAATTGATGACTAATTCCCAAAAATGTATCTTTGTAACTGGCGAAGCGGGCACGGGTAAATCTACTCTTTTAAAGTACTTCGTAGCCAATACATCCAAAAAGCTTGTAGTTCTTTCTCCTACTGGAGTCGCAGCTATTAATGTTGGTGGTCAAACAATTCACTCTTTCTTCAAATTTCCCCCGAGAGCGATCAGCCCTTCTGATATTATCAGACAAGGAGGAGAAATTTACCAAGCGCTTGATGCAATCATCATTGACGAAATATCAATGGTGCGTGCTG
Source organism: Caldilineaceae bacterium (assembly GCA_965213535.1). Lineage (GTDB taxonomy): Bacteria > Chloroflexota > Anaerolineae > Caldilineales > Caldilineaceae > JBCCFC01. Next base: position 40,257 of record OZ243888.1, on the reverse strand, counting down.
ATTTAATGGACGCCATAGATAAAGCGCTTAGACTAAATCGTGGTTGCCTTGACAAATCCTTTGGTGGCGCTCAAATAATCATGTTTGGAGACCTTTTTCAACTTCCCCCCGTGGTTACAAAATCTGAAGAAGGTCAATTTTTCTCTCAGTACTACCGCAGTCCATACTTCTTCGACGCAAAGGTATTTGATGAAGTCGACATTCAGCTAGTCAAATTAAAAACCATATTTCGACAGAACGATCCAGAATTTGTTGAAGTGTTGAACCGTGTTCGGGTGAATAAAGTTGATGATAAGGTACTTGATGTTTTGAATCAACGCGTAGATCCTCATTTCGAGTCTAGCTCTAATAATGAGTATATCACTTTGACAACTACAAATCGGCGTGCAGATACGAAAAATCTGCACGAGCTTGAACGAATACCTAATAGCTCTCGCATATATGAAGGAACGATTGAAGGCAAATTTGATGAGATATATTACCCTACCGATCTTCGATTGCAGTTGAAGGTTGGCGCTCAAGTCATGATGTTAACAAATGACGTAGGAAAGAGATGGGCAAATGGGACTATCAGTATAGTGGAAGAGATGAATGATAATTCAATTAAGGTTAGAATTCCTAAACCGTCTGGACAACCTCCGCAAATTTGTGAAGTTGGACGTCATGAATGGGAAGTACCAGAGTACCGAATTGACCATGCCAATGGTATATTAACTAGCAGTCCTATCGGCACTTTTAAACAGTTCCCACTACGGCTCGCATGGGCAATAACGGTTCATAAAAGTCAAGGTAAAACATTAGACCGAGCAGTTGTTGATCTTGCAGGCGGCGCGTTTGCGCATGGACAAACGTATGTTGCTTTAAGCCGTTGCACATCTCTGGATGGACTAGTTCTAAAAAGGGGAGTTGAACATAGTGATATTATTGTTGATCAGCGAGTCTTTGGATTTTTCGACCGTCTTCAAAATAGGGATAGTTAAAACGGCATTTTCCTCGAGTTTTCTAAATACATGACCCCCACCCCTCCACACCCCAACCCCCGCCACCAACGACCCCACTACCTCTCCCTCAACGGCCCCTGGCGCTTCGCCTTCGACCCGCGCATGGCGGGCTAGCGCAGACACCTGGACAGGCGCGGCGCGCGTCTGGATCAACGGGCGCTTTGCCGCCGAGCACGACAACGACCTCCAGTGCCTCGCTTGACCTCGCTAACTAGCTATCCCCTTTTCACAGCTTCCACCCGAACTCAAATTTCGGGGCTTGACACCCGCACTTGACCGTGCTACAATTTGTACAGCGCTGTATACAACGCTGTACAAATCGAAACTTCTGCGTAGACGCTCCCCCCCGTTTATCTACGCAACCACCGCCAGTCCATGTCCGCTCACAATCATAAACGCGTAACGCTCAAGGACGTGGCCGAGCGCGCGGGCGTCTCGCTCAAGACGGCCTCCAACGTCAAAAACGATTGGCCCTACGTTAGCGATGAGACGCGCGAGCGCGTCAAACAGGCGATGACGGAGCTGGGCTATCGCCCGTCGCGCCTGGCCGAAAGCCTCGTCACCGGGCGCTCCAACACCATCGGTGTGATTGTGCCGGATATTGCCAACCCCTTTTTTAGCGCCGTCTTTCGCGGCTGCGAAGATGCGCTGGGGCAGCAGGGCTACAGCGCCTTTCTGTGCAACACCGATGAAGACCCGGAGCGCGAGCAGTACTACATCGACCTGCTGATCAACCACGGTGTGGACGGGCTGCTGCTGTGGGGGTCGAGTCTGGATGAGACGGAGCTGACGCGCTACCTCACCGGCAGCGTGCCCGTGATTTCCGTGGATGGGCTGGCGCAAGAGGGGGTCGCCAACTTCACCGCCGTCAATCTGGATAACGAGGCGGGTGCGCTGGCAATCACCAATCATCTGCTGGGGGCCGGTCACCGCGAGATTGGCTATCTCTCCGGGGCCTCGCGGCGCTTGCCGGCCCAGGAGCGACTGCGCGGCTTCCAACGCGCCCTAAACGAAGCCGGGATCGAGTGGGACGAGACGCTGTTGGCAGAGGGACAGCCGACCATTGGCGGTGGCTACGGCGCAGCGATTGAGCTGCTGCAGCGCCGCCGACCCGACGCGCTCTTCTGCTACAACGACCTGATGGCCGTTGGCGTCATGACGGCCGCGCGCGAGCTGGATTACCACCTGCCCGACGACCTCCCCATCGTCGGCTTTGACGACACGCTGCCCGCCTCGCTTGTTTCACCGCCGTTGACCACGGTGCGCATTCCCAAGTACGAGCTGGGCAAGTTTGCCGTCTCCGCGCTCTTTGAGCGGCTGGAAAATTCCGATTTGCCCTCGAGCGTGGTAACGCTGCCCGTGGAGCTGCGCATCCGCGAATCCTGCGGCACGCGTACGCTAACGGTCGACGAGCGACGCGATCTGCTGCGCGGGCTGGCGCGCTCGGACAGCGTTAACCTGCCGGGGGCGGTAGATGGGTAGCGAACCTCGCCGCTTTGAGCTATCTCGCGCAGCCGCCATTTGCTATCCAGTCATTTGTTTCCTTCAACCGTCCGTTCGTACAATTTGTTCAACTACACCAAAGGAGAATTTCATGAAACGCATTTTGACCTTGGTGAGCCTGGTGCTCGCGATTGCTTTGATCGCCATCGCCTGTGGCCCGCCCCCCAGCCAACCCGGTGGCGAAGCAGAGCCAGCCGCCGGTACAGAAGCCGATGCCACACCGGAACCCGATGCGGAGGCGGCGGAGGCGGCGCCCGAACCCACGGCAACCACCATCGTGGCTGAAACGGGCAGCGGCGATCTCCAGCTCGTCTACTGGAACGGCCTGACCGGCAGCGACGGTTCGACGATGGTCGAGATGGTGGAAGCCTACGCCCGCGAAAATGAAGAGGTCTCCGTGCGCGTCGAGATGATGCAGTGGGAGACCTACTTCGACAAGCTCATCACCTCGCTCGTCTCCGGCAGCCCGCCCGATCTCTTCCTGCTGCACGAATTTGAGATTCCGCAGTTCGCCAGCCAGGGCGTGCTCCAAGACACCTCTAGCTACTTCAACAGCGACGGCGGACCCATTCCCGAGGAGGACATTGCTCCCTTTGCGCTGGAAGCGCTAAACTACGAAGGTGGCCAGTTTGGCGTGCCCATCGATATTCACGGTTGGGGCCTCTGGTATAATCAGGATGTATTCGATGAGGCGGGCCTCGAAGGCTGCCCCGCTACGGGCGATGAGTTCGTCGAATACGCCCGCGCGATTACGACGGATGCGAACGGCAACCACCCCGGCGATGCAGGCTTTGACGCCGAAAATGTCGCCGTCTACGGCACAACGGTGGGCTGGATGAAGCCTTCCTTCCTGACGCTGCTCTGGCAAAACGGCGGCAACTGGACCGATGGCGAAGGCAACGCCACGATCAACAGCGAGGCGGGCATCGACGCCGCCGCTTTCTGGGTCGACCTGATTGAACAGGGCATGGCGCCCGAACCGGCTGGCTTCGACAACCGCCAGAGCTTTGCCGCCAGCCAGATTGGCATGATGCCGGACGGCAGCTGGACGCTCAACTTTGTTGAGAACAACGAGATGAATTGGGGCGTCTGCCCCTTCCCGCAGGTTGGCGAGACGCCGGCCGTCTGGATCAGCTCGCACACGGTCTACACGCCGCAGGGATTAGACGGCGAAAAGCTGGAGGCCGCTCAGGGGTTGATCAACTACCTCTCGGACCAGGGACTGCTCTGGGCCACCTCCGGCCAGCCACCAGCGCGCAAATCGCAGCTGGCAGAGATGACGGTGGAAGAATTCCCCTCGGCCAAGGTGCTTGGCGATAGCTTCCTGGAGCGGGGCCAATATGACTACGCTCACGAATGTATGCAGGAAGTGATCGACACGGGCTACATGCCAGAGCTGGACTCCATTTTCAACCTCGATAAAACGGTCGAAGAGGGGCTAAACGACGCCAACGAGCGCATTCAGGGCATCCTGGATCGCTGCTAAACTCGGAAAAAGGGAGACGGATATCGGAAGCGGAAGGTCCGTGCCGACTTTCCGTTCCGGGCTTCTGTCTCCCCGGTATCAGCCTTTGTAACGATTGGGCATATTGATTACGTGAGCTATCAGCGGATTGTTGAGAGCGAATTGAACGGATTGTTAACCCTTGCAATCTGTTCTGCGTCTCCCTGAGCGCTGGTCAAGCGCAAAGCGGATTGGTCTATGCGAATCCGTTCAATCTGTTCCCAGAATCGGTTGATAGCTAAATAGATATCAGCCGTTCACAAATTCGGCGTGGAGCTAACATCTGGGGATGCCCCCCACGCGCTTTTATCCACAATCGTGGACGACTGAGCATCGATTTTATCCAGGACTACCACCATGAGCGCTACGACCATACCCCAACCCACGAAAACGTCGCGTCCGTCCGCTCGCACGTGGCGTACCTGGCGCTGGATGTTGGGCAACTATCTATTTATTGCCCCGTTCATGATCTATTTCTGCATTTTCCTCGCCGGACCCATCCTCTATGCCATCTACATGAGCCTTCACGAGTGGAAGCTTCTCGCCACGGAGCACCCCTTTGTCGGCTTTCGTAACTTTAGCAATTTGGTAACCGATGATCTCTGGTGGCTAACGTTGCGCAACACGCTTTACTTTGCCTTTCTAACTGCGATTGCCAACACCGTCTTTGCCCTGGGCGTAGCAATTGCCGTCAACCAGCCCGTGCGCGGCCGCGATTTTTACCGCGTGATTTTCTATGCACCCGTTATTCTTTCCGTTGCCGTGCTGGGCGTGATTGGGCGCTGGATGCTCAACACCCAATTTGGCGTGGTCAATTTCTATTTAGCCTGGATCGGGCTGCCGGAAGTCGAGTGGCTTAGCGATCCAAATCTGGTCATCCCGTCGATTAGCTTGACGACCGTCTGGTGGGGCTTTGGCTTCCCCATGCTCATTTATATTGCGGGCTTGCAGGGCATCCCCCAACATCTCTACGAAGCGGCGCGTTTGGATGGCGCAGGCAGCTGGCGTTTGACGCGGCACATCACCCTGCCGCTGATGGTCCCTTCGATTTTCTTTGTAGCGGTGACGCAGCTTATCGCCCACTTCAAAATTTTCGGCCAGCCCTACATCATGACGGGCGGCGGACCGGGGCGCTCGTCGTTTACGGTGATTATGTACCTTTACCAGACGGCCTGGCGCTATACGCGAATGGGCTACGCCACTTCGATCGCGCTGGGGCTGGCGGTTGTCATTCTCTTCTTCACGCTCCTGCAGCTGCGCTTTTTTAGCCGACAAAGCTTTGAGTACTAACCCATGTCCCTGTCCACTTTGCGCCAAAATCATCGGCTTCGCCACATTCTGTCGCGCCTGTCGCTACAGGCCGTGCTGATTGTGCTGGCGATTGTCGTCGGCTTCCCCATCTACTGGACGCTTGCCCTCTCCGTCACGCCCGAATCGCAGGTCTTTCAGTGGCCGCTTCAGCTCTGGCCGGATACCCCCACGCTGGCCAACTACGCCGAGGTGCTCACGCGCCAGGATTTGAAGCTGCCGCGCTGGTTTCTCAACAGCGCCGTTACCAGCTCGGCGGTAACGGTCATCAGCCTCTTTATCAACAGCCTCACGGCGTACGCCTTTGCGCGGCTGCAGTTTCCGGGCCGCAACACGCTTTTCGTGCTCCTGCTCTTCACCATCATGATCCCCGGCGAGGTGACGCTGATTCCCGTCTACCTGCTGATCCGCGACTTTGGCTGGCTCGACAGCTACCACGCGCTGATTTGGCCCCACGCCGCCACGGTCTTTGGGGTCTTTCTGCTGAGACAATTCTTCCTCGGCATCCCACGTGAGCTGGAGGAAGCCGCGCTGATCGACGGCGCGGGACGCTTCCGCATCTACTGGCAAATCGTTCTGCCGCTCAGCACCGCCGCCCTCATTGCGCTGACCATCTTCTCATTCCTCGGCTCGTGGAATGATCTCTTCTGGCCGCTGATCGTGCTCAACCGGCTGGAGATGCGCACGCTACCCGTCGGCCTAACCGTGCTCAACGGCACGTACAGCCAGGAGATTGCGCTGATCATGGCGGGCGCGGTCATCGCCAGCGCGCCGGTGCTGATTGTCTACGCGATTTTCCAGCGCCGCATCATCCAGGGCGTGATGCTCACGGGGATGGGGGGGCGCTGATGGGTCGTCAGATAATTTGGCTGGCAGTCGCGCTTGTGTTGACTTTGCCGCTTGCCGCCTGTAGCGGTCGGTCGCCCGCCTCATCAACGCCCGTGCCCACACCGGAAATCACCTACACCAATCCGATCTTCGAGCGCGACTTTCCCGACCCGTTCATTCTGCGCGCCGGCGACGCCTTTTACGGCTACGCGACCAACGCGCGCCACATGAACATCCAGGTCATCCGCTCGACCAACTTGGTCGATTGGGAGCGCGTCGGTACGGATGGCGACGCGCTGCCCGAGCTGCCGGAGTGGGCCGCCCCGCGACGATTTCTCACGTGGGCGCCCAGTGCCCTCCAGCGTGGCGACGAGTTTATCCTCTACTACACCACCCGCTTTGTCGAAAGTGGTCGCCAGTGCATCAGCTACGCCGTCAGCGACGCGCCCGACGGTCCCTTTGTCGACCCCAACGACGCGCCCCTGATCTGCCAGCTCGACGAAGGCGGCTCCATTGACCCCGAGCCCTTTCTCGACGAGGATGGCTCGTACCTGCTCTGGAAGAGCGACGCCAACGCGCTCGGCCAGGATGCGTGGCTCTACAGCCAGCGCTTGAGCGAAGATGGTCGCACGCTGCTCGACGAACCAATGCGGCTGATCCAGCGCGATCAGGAGTGGGAGCGCCCGCTGATCGAAAACCCGACCATGACGCAGCACGGCGGTCGTTACTATCTCTTCTACTCCGCCAACTGGTGGGAGAGCGGCGACTACGCCGTCGGCTACGCCGTCTGCGACAGCCCGCTCGGCCCCTGCACCAAACCCCAGGACGGCCCCATCCTCGAATCGACCGGTGACCATCTTGGCCCCGGTGGCGCGTCGTTTTTCCGCGACGTCGAGGGCAGGCTGCGCGTGGCCTACCACGCGTGGCTATCGCCCAACACAAATTACAACATGGGCGGCGCGCGCAGCTTGCACCTCGGTTATGTGGAATTCCAGGAGGGCGTGCCGGTAATTTACAGACCGGAAGCGCAGGATTGACTATCAAGATCGGCCAGCATTCAACCGTTTTCACCGCACATCACACTTCATCATGACATCGACTTCCAAATCTCAACACCCCGACCCCCGCCACCAGCGATCCCACTACCTCTCCCTCAACGGCCCCTGGCATTTCGCCTTCGACCCGCGCACCGACGGCGAGCGCAGGCATTTAGGCATGAGAAACAACGCCATCCCCGGCGACCTCACCATCAACGTGCCCTTTCCGTGGGAGAGCCAGCTCTCCGGCGTGGCGCGGCCGGACTACAAGGGCGCGGCCTGGTACACGCGCGAATTCACCGTGCCCGCCGAGTGGAAGGGGCTGACGCCGTGGCTACACTTTGGCGCGGTCGATTGGAACGCGCGGGTGTGGATCAACGGGCGCTTTGCGGCGGAGCACGACAATGGCTACCTCCCCTTCGCCATCGACCTGCGCGACTTTGTCCAGCCGGGCGAGACGGCGACCGTCGTCGTGCGCGCCTTTGACGTGGCGGACGCGGCCACGCTCGTGGGCAAGCAGGTGCCCTGGTGGTACACCCACTCCAGCGGCATCTGGCAGACGGTCTGGCTCGAAGGGCGCGCGCCCAGCCACATCGAGTCGCTGCGTATTGAGCCCGACGTGACGCGCGAGCAGGCATTGGTGACGCTGCGGCTCTTCGTCGCCGAAGCGGGGGCGTACACGCTGCGTCTGCGCTCGACCGAGGAGCCAGCATTTGAGACGAATGAGTCGAGGCACGACTTGTCGGCGGGCGAGCAGGAGGTGACGGTCACCCTCAACGTCGCCGACCCGCAGCTGTGGTCGCCGGAGACGCCGCATCTGTATGACTTTGTGGCCGAGCTGGAGCCGGAGTCGGGCGGAGCCACCGATAGCGTGCAGAGCTACTTTGGGATGCGCAGCATTAGCCGCGCTCAGTGGATCAAAAACGGTGTAAAGAACGAGTACGAGTACATCCTGCTCAACGGCGAGCCCGTCTACCTGCGCGGCGCGCTCGACCAGGCCTTCCACCCCGACGGCCTGCACGCCTACCCGTCCGACGAAATCATCCGCGGCGATATCGAGCTGGCGAAGGAGCTGGGCTTGAACATGCTGCGCTGCCACATCAAGCTCAACGACCCGCGCTACTACTACTGGGCCGACCGGCTGGGTTTGCTCATCCTCTACGACCTGCCCAGCCCCACCGTCGACACGCCCTCCATGCGCCGCACCATCCGCGACACGCTGGAGCGGGCCGTGGCGCGTGATTTTAACTCGCCCTCGATTATCGCCTGGATCCTCTTTAACGAGACGTGGGGCCTCAGCGAACACAGCACCGCCGCCGGGCAAGCGTGGCTGCGAGAGATGCTCGACCACGCGCACCAGCTTGACCCGACGCGGCTGGTCGAGGACAATTCGCCCTGCAACTACGACCACGTCGAGACGGACATCAACTCGTGGCACTATTACATCAACGACTATGCGCAGGTGCGCCGCCACATCCAAAACGTCGTCGACCAGACCTACCCCGGCTCGACCTTTAACTACATCGGCGACCACCAGCAGTCGACGGCGCCGCTGATCAACAGCGAGTACGCGGGCATTGCCGCTAAATCCGGCGACCAGGACATCGCCTGGAGCTTTAAGTACCAGACGATCGAGATGCGTCGCCACGCGAAAATTTGCGGCTACGTCTACACCGAGCTGACCGACATCGAATGGGAGCACAACGGCTTTGTCAACTACGACCGCAGCGGCAAGGTCTTTGGCTACGACCACTTTGTCGAGGGCATGACGGTTGCTGACCTCAACGCCGCCGACGTGGTCGGGCTGGACGCGCCGCCCTGCCAGACGCTCGCGCCGGGCACGAAATTTCGCGCACCGCTCTTCGTCTCCCATTGGGGGACGCCGCTGGCAAACGCGCGCGTTCGGTGGCAGCTTGATTTTGTGGATTGCTGGGGTAAGACGAAAACGCTGGACGAGGGAACTATCGAATGCACGCCGCAGCGCTTCGATGTCGCTGCTTTGGGTGACCTCGCGGTTGCGCTGCCGGACGAGCCGGGGCTGGCGACCGTTGCGCTCTGGCTGCTGAACGGGGAGGAGATTCGCTCGCGCAACTACGTCAACGTGGAGGTGCGCGATGGTAAACAGTCGCGCGTGGAGATGGAGAATGGCTGGGCGATCCGCTTCGCACCGGGCGACTATGTCGCCACCTCGTGGCCGCAGCCGGGGGTAACGCCGAGCGGCAGCAAATTTTCCGCGACGGGCAGCGGCTGGGTCGAGTACGAAATCGCGCTGCCGGAGGGCGTCCACACAAGCGCCATTGGGGGCGGTCGGCTGTTGGTCGAGCTGAGCGCGCGGGCGGGCAACGCCAAGGTCGACTGGCCGCAGCAGACCTTTGGCCTCAACTATCCGCAGACAGAAGCCGAGCGCCAAACGCCCACTGATGTTGTCATTTCGCTTAACGGCGTTGACGTTGAAACCGTCCACCTACCCGACGACCCCGCCGACGCGCGCGGCGTCCTCAGCCACCACCGCGAAGTCGACCCCGGCTCGTTTGGCTACCTGACGGAGATTGCGCTGGAGGGGGATGCACTGCGCGGGGCGCTGTCGACCGGCGGGCCGCTGCGCGTGCGCTTCAGCGCGGTCGCGGGCGGGCTGTCGATTTTCGGCGAGGGGTTGGGTGGGTTGCCGGTTGGGCCGACGGTGATTGTGGAGCGGGCGTAGAGGCGCAGCGCGCTGCGCCTCTTACATTTGGGCGTACATACCACGGCAGATACATTTGTTCTTCTACCTCTGGTGAGCGGGCACAAAAGCTGCCTACTTATTTCCGCCGGGATGTACTATTGGTTCAACATGCTTATTCTGGCGGGTACGGGCACGCCGTGGCGTGCCCGTACGGTCGCCGCCACATCCGTCAAATTTCGCTTGCCAGAGCCGAACACCCCGCTTTCTGATACGAAGTGTTCAGCTCTCTATGTTCAGCTCTCTATGTTCAGCTCTCTATGTTCAGCTCTCTATGTGAGGTAAAGCCAGGTGATGCCGAGGAACTTTTCCAGTTCAAAAACAACGTCCGCTAAGCGCTGGGCACACCGCTCGCAGTAAACCAAATCCTTCAAAACGCGATTTAAAGTGCGTGCAAAATGAAAACAGGAGTTCGCGGTCTAAGTGACTGTCACTGGCTCCTCAAACTCCTGTTCTCGACGCAACTTTACTTTAGGTCGCCAATGGTTAATACGGGCAGCGATGTGGGTCAAACAAGATGCCGAATGACGACTTCGAGAGAAACTGCGCCGTCTTTCATCGTACGATTGCCGGTCAACAGGAGATGGCCGTTTTCCTGACAAAAGCGCCAGACTGTCTCATCATCAGCTCCTTCGGGCAGACCGACCTCGTCGAACGTTCTCAACTCGACATCGGTCAGCTTCAGCATGTCGATACGCTCAAGCGCGTTGACAATGGCGCGGCTGTGCCCGACACAGTTCTCATCGCTAAGCACGATCTGCGCCATTGACCTCTCCGTTCAGATAGTGCGGTCGAATACCTCTTTGCTCCAGCGCCTCGTAAAACGCCTTGCGCTTTGGCGTCATCGGCTTTTGCGCGATTTTGCGCTCGATTTCCGCCTGAATGGCCCGGTGCTCCTTCTCGCGCGCCGCCTTGATTGGCAGAATCTCGCGCAAATCCGCCTCAAGCTGCTCGCGATGCTCGGCAATGTACGCCAGCGCAATTTGCGCCTGCACAAAATCCAAATTGTGATTGACGCAGATAAAGAAGATGTCGTTGCCCTTGTCCAGCGTCAGCATCACGTCGTAGACCGAGGTGCGGCTGTGGCTAATCATCGGGCCGAGTTCGGTTTCGAGAATTTTGTATTCGGGCATTTGGTCCGTCCTTTGAAAGGCGATGGCGTAACGTTATCACCTTCTCTGCTTGCTTTCACCCCACTGCCGCATAGCGCGCCCTATTGTACCACAAAACTTTGACACACCGCTGGAAACTTTCTCCAGGACCGCCTCCAGCAGTTCTCAATTCAATCTCTGCAACCGCGGCTAAACGTAGATGAACGTAAATTCTTGCGCAGCAGGCTCTGCTCCGCGTTCATCTGCGTCTATCGGCGGTTTCTCCTCTCGTCAAACTGGAAAGTGCTAAACCACCTCAACCTCAATTCAACCACCTCAACTTTGCCCACGCGTCGATCTGTTCACCGAACAGAGCAGAGTGGTTCTGGACTTTGTCGAATTGTAGTGTATAATCCAATTTTTGAACAAATGCTCACAATTTGCCCAAGCGAAGAGGAAAATACGATGACCCCGGCTTACTTCCACGAACTTTACGACTACAATTTTTGGAACAACCGCCGCGTCTGGAACTGCGTGACGGCCCTGAGCCACGAGCAGATCACGCAGCCAAATGCCTACTCGCAGGGCGCGATTTTAACGCAGTGTTTCCATGTGATGTCCGTCGAGTGGTGGTGGATTCGTTTTCTGCGCGAGGGAACGCTGGATTTTCTCGGCCCCGAAGCGTATCTCAAGCCCGCCGACGTGCGCCAGAAGTGGGACGAGACGGAGAGCTACGTGCGTGTCTACCTGGAAGAGCTGGCGGCGGATGATTTGCAGCGCGAAGTAAAGCCCGACTTTTGGGACGAGGACGAAGCGTCCGTAAAGGTTTACCAAGCGCTGACGCAGGTAGCCTTCCACAGCGCCGACCACCGCTCGCAAATTTTGGCGCAGGTCGACGCGCTCGGCGGCGAGACGGTGGGCCAGGATTTTCTAGATTATTTGGAAGAACGGGCGTAGGGTCCGGCACGTCGGGCCCCTCTCTCCACGAGAATCACCATGACCTTTAACCTTCGCAGCTACAACCGCGACGCCTGGGAGAAAGCCGTCGAGCGGCGCAGCGAGTGGACCGTGCCCGTTGGCCCCGGTGTGATCGAGCGCGCGCGGAGGGGCGACTGGCAGATTATTCTGACGCCGGAGACACCCGTGCCGCGCGACTGGTTTCCCAACTCGCTCGGCGGAGCGAACATACTCTGCTTGGCATCGGGCGGCGGGCAGCAGGGGCCAATTCTGGCGGCGGCGGGTGCAACCGTGACGGTCTTTGACAATTCACCGAGTCAGCTGGCACAGGATCGGCTAGTTGCCCAACGGGAGGGGCTGGCGCTCAGAACCGTGGAAGGGGACATGCGCGACTTGTCCGCTTTTGACGACGAGACGTTTGACCTGATTGTCCACCCGGTGTCGAATCTGTTTGTACCGGACGTGCGCCCGGTGTGGCGCGAGGCGTACCGCGTGCTGCGGGTTGGCGGGGCGCTGCTGGCGGGCTTTGACAACCCAATATTTCACATGTTTGATCAGGAGAAGGCGGACAGCGGCGTGCTCGAAGTCCGCCACAAAGTGCCCTACTCCGATCTCACCAGCATTAGCGCCGCCGAGCGGCAGCACCTGCTCGACGATCAGCAGCCCCTCGAATTCGGCCACTCGCTCACCGACCAAATCGGCGGCCAGCTCGATGCGGGCTTCGCCCTCAGCGCCTTCTACGAGGACGGCTGGGCAGGCGTCACGCTGGCGGCGTACACGCCAATCTTTATTGCGACACGCGCCGTCAAGTTGAAGTAGGGCAGGGAAGCAGGCGCGTGGCTTGACCCAAATGCCCCGCTCCCCCGCTCCCCCGCTCTCCTGCTCTCCTGCTCCCCTACTCTCCTACTCTTCCGCTCATTCCGGGCAGCGCGCATCGCCGATGGGGAGCACGCCAAAGGGAATGCGCGTCCAATCGATGGGGCTGCCGCTGCGGGGCGAAATTTCGTACGCGCCGATCAGCAGCGGCACGGGCACTTCGGCATCGAGATCGAGCAGCTTGCTAAAGGTGGCGTAGATGCCGTTGGCCCCCCCGCTCGCCGTGCTGATGTAAAGCTCCTCCCCGTACCGGTCATCGATTTGCACCGTCAAACCCGCCTCAAAGGTGGACGAGTAACCCTCAATCGTCACCGAGCTGCACACCAGATCCCCCGGCTCCGGTCGATCCACATCCAGCACCCGCTGGCCCACCAGCAGCCGCACCGGCAGCGTCACCTTGTTGATTTCGCTGCCGTCTTCGGCGCTGATCTCGTAGACTTCGAGCGTGGCGTCCGTCGGCTCGGTGACGAAGAAACGCAGGTAGGTGTGAAAGAAATCGTAGTCCTCCGCACCGCCGAGCACAAAGCGCTCGGAGAGCACGTTGCCGTTCATATCCGTCAGCCGCATGTCCACTGCACCCTCGAAGGTGCGCGAAAAGCCGATGACCTCAATCGGGCTGTGGTAAACGGCTTGGGCCACCGGCGCGAACACTTCGATGGCCACGTCCGGCTCGCTCCATACCTCGCCAAATGCGGGCGGGGGCGGGAGGGTGGCGGTCGGCTCTAGCGTGGGCTCTACCGTGGGCTCTACCGTCGGCTCTACCGTGGGTAGCGGAACCGGCGTTTCTGTGGGCAGCGGCGTAGGCGTCTCGGTCGGTAGAGCAGTCGGCGTCTCGGTCGGTGCTTGGGTCGGCGTTTCCGTGGGCAGCGGCGTAGCCGTCTCGGTTGGCAGCGGCGTAGCCGTCTCGGTTGGCAGCGGCGTAGCCGTCTCGGTTGGCAGCGGAGTCGGCGTTTCCGTGGGTAGCGGCGTAGCTGTCTCCGTCGGTAGAGCAGTCGGCATCTCGGTCGGTGCTTGGGTCGGCGTTTCTGTGGGCAGCGGCGTAGCTGTCTCCGTCGGTAGCGACGTGGCCGTCGAAGTTGGGCTCGGCGTGGAGGTTGCGGTTGGCGTCTCCGTTGGTATCTCCGTTGGCGCTTCTGTTGGCGTCTCCGTTGGCGCTTCCGTTGGCGCTTCCGTTGGCGCTTCCGTTGGTATCTCCGTTGGTATCTCTGTGGGCGCATCGGTAGCCGTCGATGTAGCCACGGCGACAGGCGTATTGGTGGCGGTTGGCATGTCCGTCGACGTTGGGGCAGCGGTAGGCGGCGGGGTAGCAGTTGCCGTAGGCGGGGTCAGCGGCGTCGGGCTGGGCAGTGGGGTCGCAGTCGACGGGGGGGCAGCCGTCGGTACGGGCGTGGCTTCGGTGTCCTTTGCACCCGCTGGCAGATTGATAATTTGGCCCGGTAGAATAATGTCTGGATTCTCAATTTGGGGGTTGAGCTCGATCATCGCGAGCGTGGTTGTGCCAAAGCGCACGGCAATCTTCCGCAGCGAATCGCCCCGCTCCACGATGTATGTGTCTTCGTCCTGCTTGTCTTCCTGCGCCGGGCGAGCGGACGCTGGCGCGGCTTCAACGCCAAAGGTGGCGATGAGGTTGGGCATTTGCGTGCCCAATACGATTAAAATGAGAAGGCCCGTCAATAGACGGTGAAAGTGAAGCTGAAAGCGCATGAGTTCTTCCTAAAAAATTTTGCTGATAGCTGGCCAAGCTTCGTCCTGGCCAAGCTGCTGATACATGGATGGGGCAAGTTGAACCGGGCTCAGGGCACAAGATTGCCGTCGCCTCTCTTCTCGGTTGCCGCTTCGCCCGTTTCCGGCGTTGGGGTAGCGGGCGTGCCAGTCGCCGAGGGCTCGCTGATCTTGATCAAGCCCATTACGGATGAATCGCTGGGCGTGCTCATGTCGCTGACTTCCGCGGCGGGCGACATAGCGCCCGCGGACGGTGCCGTTTCCTCCACGGCAACTTCGCTGCTGGCGGTGACCACAGCGGTGGGTTGCACCGTCGGCAGCAGCGTGAACACCGGCGATGGCGATGGCGCTGAGGTTGGCGCTGAGGTCGGCGGCAACGTGGGGCGCGATGTCGAGAGCGGGGGCGGGGGCGACGTCGGGCTTGGGCTCGAAGTTTGCGCTGGTATCGACGTTGAGCTCCCCGCTGGCGCAACGATCGACGTTGGCGCTAGCGTTTGGGTGGGCATTGACGTTTGGGTGGGCGTTGGGGTGCGAGTGGGCGTTGCCGTCGCCGCGTCGATACCCAGGCCGGGGATCATTCTCTTAGCTACTGGGTTAACCGCCGGGTTGGCCACGAAGCTGACAAACAAATTCGTCGCCGAATCGGTCGCCCGGTCTCCGAGCTCGGTCGTCCACGCCGGCAGGGAGACGTTGCTCGTATACTGGCTCAAAAACGTCTCTTCTTCGCCCATGTTGAAGAGAACCAGCCACACGATGGTCAAGCAGAGCAGCAGATTGAGCGCCGTGAAAAAGGCGTAGACGCGCCGCGAGCGAACACGCCGCGTTCGCTGGTTGCGCACGCGTTCGTCGGCTAACTGGCTGTCGAAGTCGTCGGTGAAGTAGAGCTGGGGATGATGGGCTTTGCGTTCGTTGTCGGGCGAAGGGTAGACATCGCTCATGGGATTATAAGTTTGAAGAATCTATGTGATGCCGAACCAGGGCGGCTGCGTCCGGGCTCGTTCACGTGTGCACGATACGTCGATGCGAGCGGAGCAGAATCGCTGAGTTGCTTGTTCTATGGGCAGATAGAACCGGGCAATACACAAGAATCCGCACGGCGTCAGCACTTCGACAACTTTGGGCTGTTTCAGAAAAGGACAAATTTCGCTGGAAAAATATCCCGGCACGCGGGACACGCGTCTCTCTTCTGTACGTCAATTTTGGCTCGCGCCAGAGACGCGGACAGCGCTTACATTGACTTTTCTAGCGTCGCTTTGTTTGAACATGTCTGCTCCAAGCGGCTAGCGCTACAGTTTACCGGTAGTAAGTCAGCGCGGTGAGGGGACATGAGGACTCTCATGATGCAGCGTGGGCGATTTACTGAAGCCAGGGGGGGCCAGTATAGATGACGCAGAATGTGCTAAAACGTTATGCTGAATTACGATCAATTTTGATGGAAACTTGCAAAACAACAAAAATGGAGAGAAACGTGGGAATCACCCACGCCTCTCTCCATTTTTTGTTGCGATTCTTTTGCTCAACCAGCAACCGGCTGATGAACTGCCAGCCTGCGTTGCAAAACGCGCTTCAGCGCGTTGAAGAGGGAGAGCCCGTCGTCGGTGCGCTTCAGCGCACTTGGCAAATTAGATGACGAATTTATTCGTCGCCGATCATCGCCGCCGCTTTAATCCGCGTGATGTCTGTCAACTTGCCGGCTGCATCAGCTTAGGGGCAGCGCGCGTCCCCCGTGGGCAGCACGGCAAAGGGGATGCGCGTCCAATCGATGGCGCTGCCGTCGCGCGCGGATTCTTCGCGGGCGCCGATCAGCAGCGGCACGGGCAGATCGGCGCTAACGGCAAGCGACTTGCTAAAGGTATTGTAAATGCCATTGCCCCCGCCCGCGGCAAACGTTTCGTAGAGCACCTCCCCCGACCGGTCGTCGACTTCAACGGCAACGGTGGCCTCGAAGGTCGTGGAATAACCCGTGATCGTCACCGCTTCACAAACGAGCGCCCCCGGCGCTGGCACGTCGACATCGATAAAGCGCTGGCCCACCAGCAGCGTTAACGGCAGCGTTACCTTGTTAATTTCGCTGCCGTCCTCGGCGCTGCTCTCAAACAGCTCCAGCGTGGCGCTCGTTGGCTCCGCCACGAAGAAGCGCAGGTAGGTGCGGAAGAAATCGTAGCCGTCCACGCCGCCGCCCGTGGCAATGCGCTCGGCCAGCACGTTGCCGTCGCCGTCCGTCAGCCGCAGGTTGAGCGTGCTCTCAAACGTGCGCGAAAAGCCGATTACCTCGATGGGGCTGTGGTAGGTGGTTCCCGCCACGGGCGAAAAAACTTCGATGGCCGCGCCCGGATCGCTGAAAATAATTTCGTCGCCGAGGTCCGGCGTAGCTGTGGTCGTGGGCGTCGGCTCCAGCGTTGGCTCGGGGGAGGGCGTGGGCGCGGGCTCTTCGGTGGGCTCTTCGGTGGGCTCCGGTGTCGCGTCGTCGCCGTCGTTCTGCGGCGGCAGTTGGATGCGCTGACCGGGAAAGATACGGTTGGCGTTGGTAATTTTCGGATTGAGATCGAGGAGCACGCGCACGGAAGTGTCAAAGCGCCGCGCAATTTTGGCAAGCGTATCGCCGCGCCGGATGACGTAAGTGTCGTCCTGTGCGAGGGGATGCGTGTGGGGTCGTGCATCGGCAGAAGCGGGCGATGCGGCCTGCGCCTGAAACGTTGTCCCCAGGATGAGGATCAGCGCGCCCAAGCTGGCAAACGCTGTGGTGAAAATCAACAGGCGGCGAAAATAAAAATGAATGCGCATGATTCCTCCTGTGTGGCGAGATGGATTGAAATAGGGTAGAGGTTGCGTCCAGCATAGCATAATCCTGTTCGTTTGGACAGGCGCGTACTGCACTTTATGTCGATGCGTGGCAGGATAATGTAAGTTATACTGAGCGGGCAAACAAAAAACAAGGAGAACCAAAATTTATGTACAACAGCAGTTGGTGGCGCTACGTCGCCTATGATGAATCCAAGGGCAAGCCCATGGTGACGCGCGACTTGATGCGTCGCGTGTTGAACTATGCCCGACCGCACTGGAAAGCCGTGACGATTGTGCTCGTCACCATTGTCGCTATCTCGCTGCTCGAGTTGATCCCGCCGCTCGTCTACCGCGATCTGTTCGACAATGTCTTTCCCAACCGTGACTTTCGGCGGCTCAATCTGCTGGCAATTGCCATGATTGGCGTGCCAATTTTAACGGGGTTGATCAGCGTGGTGCAGCGCTACTACAGCGCGCGCGCGGGCGAGGGCATTATCTACGACCTGCGCGGGCAGATGTATGCGCACCTGCAAAATATGTCCATCCGCTTTTTCACGGACACCAAAGCGGGCGAGATTGTGTCGCGCTTTAATAGCGACGTGACCGGCGCACAAAATGCCATTACCGGCACGATTCCGAACATTCTCACCAACGTCGTCACGCTCACCTCGACGGTGGCGATTATGGTGGCGCTCAACTGGCAGTTGACGCTGCTTGCGATGGCCATTGTGCCGTTGTTCTTGCTGCCCGCGCGCCGCGTCGCCCGCGTGCTGCGCGACATTCGGCGCAACGCCATGGAAAACAACGCCGAAATGAGCAACATCATCAGCGAGACGCTGACGATCAACGGCGCGCTGCTCGTCAAAACCTTTGGCAGCGGCGGGCGGGAGCGGGAGCGCTTTAACACGGCCAACGCCAACGTGCGCGACATTGGCGTCCGCCGCGCACAGGTGGGCCAGCTCTTTTTTATGGGGCTGAGCATTGCCGGCACGCTTGGCACGGCGGCTGTCTACTGGTTTGGCGGCTACCAGGTGCTAATCGACAACATGTCCACGGGTGATATTATTGCCTTCGTCGCGCTGCTGCCGCGCATCTATGGGCCGATTTCGGCGCTGAGCAATGTGCAGGTAGAGTTTATCACCTCGCTCGTCAGCTTTGAGCGCGTTTTTGAGTATCTGGATATTCCAGCGGAAATCGAAGATCACGGGGAGGCGGTGACGCTGGACAACGCCGACGGGCGCATCCGCTTTGAGAACGTGTCGTTTAGCTACGCGCTGGCGGAGGAGAATGAGGAGGCCGAGCAGGAGCAGGCCGTCAACCTGCTGCACGAGCGGGTCAACGGCCACGTCAACGGCACGGGCTTTGCCAGCGGCGTTAACGGCGCGACGGCCAACGGCTCCGGCCCGGTCAATCTGCTGGGCGCCGCGGAAGCGGAGAACAACTACGGTCGCCTGTGGGCGCTGCGCGACGTCTCGTTTGAGATCGAGCCGGGGCAGCTCGTGGCGCTCGTCGGCCCCAGCGGGGCGGGCAAGACCACCGTTACCTATCTGCTGCCGCGCCTGTATGATCCGACGGAGGGCAGCATCTCGCTGGACGGCCACGACCTGCGCGACGTGACGCAGGAATCACTGGCCGGGCAGATCGGCATGGTCACCCAGGAGACCTATCTCTTCCACGACACGATTCGCGCCAATCTGCTCTACGCCCGCCCAGAGGCCAGCGAGCAAGAGTTGGACGACGCCGTGCGTGCGGCCAACATCCACGAGCTGATCGAGCGCATGCCGGAGGGCTACGACACCGTTGTCGGCGAGCGGGGCTACCGCTTGAGCGGCGGTGAAAAGCAGCGCCTCGCCATCGCCCGCGTAATTCTCAAGAATCCGCGCATTCTGGTGCTGGACGAAGCGACGGCCCACCTCGATTCGCAGAGCGAAGCGCTGATCCAGGCCGCGCTGGAGCCGCTGATGGCCCAGCGCACCAGCGTCGTGATCGCCCACCGCTTGAGCACGATTCTGGCGGCGGACAAGATTCTGGTGATGGAGCGCGGTCGCTTGGTCGAGCAGGGGACGCATGAAGAACTGCTGGCGCGCGACGGGCTCTACGCACACCTCTACGAGACGCAGTTTGACGTGGTGCGCGAGACGGCGTAGACAAGTGACGTAAAAATAGCGTAGAAAATAAAGGGGACATCCCATGCCCATCGACATGCGCGACGCCTGGAACCGCACCAGCGCGCTCTACCAGCGGAACCACGCCATCCCCACGGACAGCGCCCACTACGGCCCCTGGTCGCCGGATGAAAATACGCTGCGGCTGCTGGGGGACGTGCGCGGCCTGCGCATTCTGGAAGTCGGCTGCGGCGGCGGGCAGTGCGCCATTGCCTTTGCGCGGCAGGGCGCGACCGTCGCCGGGCTGGACTTGAGCGACGCCCAGCTTGACTTTGCCCGTGCGCTGGCCGCGGACGAGGGCGTCGCCGTCGATTGGGTGCAGGGCAGCGCCGAGAATTTGAACGCGTTCGACCCCGTTACCTCATCGAGTGCGTGGGACGTCGTCTTCAGCGCCTACGCCTTCCACTATGTCGCCGACGTGGCGCGCTGCCTGGCCGAGTGCGCCCGCGTGCTGCGTCCCAGCGGGCAACTCGTCTTTAGCCTCGATCACCCCTTCCGCGACTGCTTCTTCGACCAGGCCGAGCAGGAAGAGACCATCTATCCCGTCCGCAGCTACTTCGACACGCGCCCGATGCGCTGGAACTTCAGCAGCAGCGGCGTGCCGATGGTGTCGTACCACCGCCCCATCGCCGGGTGGATCGCGCTGCTGGGCGGGGCTGGCTTTGTGCTGCGTCGCCTGCTCGAACCGCCGCCGCCGGACGATCTCGCCGCCGAAATTTGGCCCGACGACAGCCCGCTAGCGGCGAATCGCCACGTGCCGCAGACGATTATTTTTGTGGCGGAGAAAATGGGTGCGGGTTGACGGTTTTGGTTTTACCCTTTACGATTCGTGGCAGAAGCGCCGTCCACAAGTGAGAGGAGCCTGGATGACAGTCGAACAAATTTTGAACGAAGCCTTGCCAACGCCCACATCAACCCGTGCATTCGTGGCCGAGAAGCTGCTGGAAAGTTTGGATTATGAAGAGCAGGTCGAGCTCTGGGAAGAATGGCTGACGGAAATCCGGCAGCGCGCCGCTGAAATTGATAAAGGTCGCGCGGAAATGATTGCCGCAGAGCAAGTCTTTTCCTCAATCCGCGAGAGATCACGAGCATGACCCCGTCAACTCCGCCCACCCCATTAACCATTAACAATTTACCGTTGACCATTGACCATTCGCCTCTCCTCCTCCCCACCGCCGTTCCCATCCTCGACGTCCAGCGCGACAACTACCGCACCCAAACCGTCGTCCTCGACGCCCGCCTCGACGCTTACCCCGGTCAGTTCGTCATGCTTTGGCTGCCGCGCTTTGACGAAAAGCCCTTCTCGCTCGTCGACTGCGACCCCGTCACGCTGATGATTAGCGCCGTCGGCCCGCTGACGCGGCTGCTGCACGAAAAGCAAATCGGCGACAGGCTGTGGATTCGCGGCCCCTTTGGCAATGGCTTCCGCGTGCCCAGCGAACACAAGCGGCTCGCTCTCGTCGGCGGCGGCTACGGCGTTGCCCCGCTGCTGTGGCTCGCCCGCCAGCAGCAGGGCGTTGCCGATGAGATCACGGTCATCGTCGGCGCGCGCACGGCCAAAGATTTGCTCTATCTGGATCGCTTCCAAACGCTGGTAGATAGCACACCAAGCAATACGAAATACGCAGTAAGCAATACAACAGAGGACGGCTCCGCCGGCACGCCCGGCCGCGTCACCGACGTGCTCGCCCCCCTGCTGCGCAACGGCGAAATCGACGGAGTTTACGCCTGTGGCCCCGATGGCATGTTGCGGGCGCTGCAAAATTTGGGCCAGCAGCACGGCGTGCCGAGCCAGCTCAGCTGGGAGGCGTACATGCGCTGCGCCATCGGCATCTGCGGCGCGTGCGAGCACGAAGGAAAGGTGTTGTGTTTGGATGGGCCGGTGCTGTCGGCGTAGGGGCTGGGCGCGCCCAGCCCCTACGCCGACAGAATCACTCCCTCATTCCCCGCCAGAGACAGCGCCCCCAGTTCCACCTCGCCCGCGCGCTCAACATCTGTCGAGAGCAGCACGCGCCCCATACCGCCGCCCGGCAGCGCAACCGCGTGCGCTTCGTCGCTGAAATTGAGCGCCACGAGTAGCCGCTCCCCCGCTGCCTCCCGCCAGTAGACAAAGCAATCCGCCGCCTCCACATCCACGGGCGTGTAGTCCCCTCTATGCAAAGCGGGTGATTCGCGCCGCAGCGTGAGCAGGCGCTTGTACAAATTTAACAGCGAGCCCGCATCCTTGCTCTGTGCTTCGACGTTTACCTGCGCAAAATCATCCGCCAGCGGCAGCCACGGCTCAACGCCCGCCTCGGCAAAGCCCGCGTTGGGCGCGGCGCTCCACTGCATGGGCGTGCGCTCCGAATCGCGGCCCAGCCCCAGCCCCGGCATCTGCAAGCCCCACGGGTCGATCTCCTTTTCGGGCGGCACGTCAACATCGTCCATCCCAATTTCGTCGCCGTAATAGAGCGTTGGCGTGCCGCGCAGCGTCAGCAGCAGCACGGCGGCGACGCGGGCGGCGCGTCGCCCGTAGCGCGCGACGATGCGGTGCTCGTCGTGATTGCCCAGCACGTAGTTGGGCCAACCGCCCGCTGGCATCACGGCCTCCACCACGTCGACGCGGCGACGCACCTCCGCCGCGCTCCACGGCACGCCGATCAGCCCAAAATAGAAGGGCATGTGGAATTCGTCGGCGTTTTCGCCGTAGTAGAGCGCCCACTTGGCCATGTCGAAATCGTGGATTTCGCCGATCAGCACACGTGGGGTTTTGCTGCTGTACTCGTCGAGCAGCGCGCGCACATCACGGTACATTTTGTGAACGCCCATCTCGTCGGCGTAACCCTTGTCGTAAAGGTGGAGGAATTTATCGTAATCGCCCAAATCTTTGAAGAGCAGGCGATCCGCCTCATAGTTGGGGTTGGGCGGGTTGTCGCGCAGGGCCGGGTCTTTCGAGATGAAGTGTGCCACATCGACGCGAAAACCATCGACGCCGCGCTCCAGCCAGAAGCGGTAGACCTTGTGCATCGCCTCCACCACCGCTGGATTACGCCAGTTGAGATCGGGCTGCGAGGCGAGAAACGAGTGGAGGTAATACTGCCCCGTCGCCTCGTCCCACTGCCAGGCGCTGCCGCCAAAGACGGCGATCCAATTGTTGGGCGGCGATCCATCCGCCTTGGCGTCCGCCCACACGTACCAATCCCGCTTTGGGTTCCCCCGCGACGCCCGCGATTCGACAAACCAGGCGTGCTCATCCGATGTGTGGTTGGGCACAATGTCCACAATAATTTTGAGGCCGCGCGCGTGCGCCTCCTCCACGATGTGGTCAAAATCGGCCAGCGTGCCAAACATCGGGTCGACGTTGGTGTAGTCGGCTACGTCGTAGCCAAAGTCCTTCATCGGCGACGGGTAAAAGGGCGACAGCCAGATCGCATCGACGCCGAGCGTGTCGCTCAGGTAGTCCAACCGCTGGGCCACGCCCGTCAGGTCGCCGACGCCGTCGCCGGTTGTGTCCTGGAAGCTGCGCGGGTAAACTTGGTAGATGACGCCCGTCTGCCACCAGGGGTGGTCGGCGCCAAGTTTGGTATGGGGAGAGGAAGGCACGATGAATTTGCTCCTGGCGTTGGGTAGAGGGGTGGTGAGCTTTCCCTATATTATACCACGTCGCCAGCGGTTGGCGTTCGGCAGCGAGCCAAAAGCAATAAGAGGCGCAGTCGGCAGAAAGCTGCCAACTGCGCCTCTTGTTGCTTCGTTTACCGTGGCTATTTCAAGAAATAACCATACCGGGGTAAGTCAAGTTGGATGTGCGTCACGCGGTGGACTCTCTGACGCAGCCAACATAGCCCACGGGATACGTCGCAGCCGGTTGGGCCGTGACGGTCATCTTTGCTGGCTTTACTCGTGGATCAGCACGACGGCGTCGCGGGCGGGGATGGCAATGTCGGCCAGTTGACCGTCGACGACCGCGACGTTGTCGCCCGCCTGCGGCCACACCTGGTGGAAGATTGTGCCGTCTTGCAGCGCACAGGCGACCGACGCCGTCGCGTCCGCCTCGCCCGCGTTGAAGATGATGACGGCTTCGGCATCGCCCGCCACGCGGCCAAAGCCGTAGAGCTGCTTCTCGACCAAGAGCGTCTGGAAGCGACCGGTGCGCAGGACTTCGTGCGCGTGGCGCATGGCGATGATGCGCTTGTAAAAGTCGAGCAGCTCGGCGTGCCACGTCTCCTTGTCATCCCAGGGGAACGCGCCGCGGCAGTCGGGGTCGTCGCCGGCCGTCATGCCGATTTCCGCGCCGTAGTAGACGCAGGGCGTGCCGGGCATCGTCATCTGAAAGAGGGCGCACAGCCGCAGGGCGGATTCGTCGCCGTCGACGATCCAGAGCGCGCGTGCAGTGTCGTGCGAGTCGAGCAGGTTGAGCTGGACCTGGGTAATTTCCCAGTGGTGCAGCGTGTTAAAGCGCTCGACGGCCTGGGAGAAATCTTTGGCGTCCAGCGGTCGCAGCTGAAAGCCACCCGGCTTGTAGCCCGTGCGCAACGTGCCGTGGGCAAAGAAGCCGTAGGCCGTGCGGTTGAAAACGTAGTTCATCACGGCGTCGAAGCGGTCGCCCTCCAGCCAATCCTTCGCCTCGTGCCACACCTCGCCCACAATGTACGCCTCCGGGTTGCCCTCCTTGACGGTGCGGCGAAAGTCGCGCCAGAACTCCGCGTCGTCGATCTCCTCCGGCACGTCGAGCCGCCAGCCGTCGATGCCAAAGTCGATCCAGTAGCGCGCCACGTCGAGCAGGTACTGGCGCACGCCGGGATTGTCCGTGTTAAATTTGGGCAACGCAGCAATGTCCCACCAGGCCGCGTAGTTGGCCGGGTTCTCTTCGTCGTGCTGGTAGGGGCGCAGCGGCCAATCCTGGATGTGAAACCAGTCCACGTAGGGCGAGTTGCCACCCTCTTCAAGGATGTGGTGGAAGGCCCAAAAGCCGCGCGAGGCGTGGTTAAAGACGGCATCGAGCACGACCCTCATGTCGCGGGCGTGGGCCTCATCGAGCAGGAGGCGCAGCCCCTCGTTGCCCCCCAAGAGCGGATCGACCTGTAGATAGTCGAAGGTGTGGTAGCGGTGGTTGCTGGCAGACGAAAAAATCGGGTTGAGATAGAGCGCGTTGATGCCGAGGTCGCGCAGATAGTCGAGCTTATCGGCGATGCCGTAGAGGTTGCCGCCCTGGTAGCCCTGCTCGCCGGGCGGCGTGCCCCACGGCTTAAAGTGCACGCCGGGCAGCGCGGGCATCCGCTCGCTGCGCGCAAAGCGGTCGGGGAAAATTTGGTAAAAGACGGCGTTCTTGACCCAGTCGGGCGTTTTAATTTTCGCGTTCGTTTGAATTTTAGCAGACATAAATTCGTTCCTCGCAAATGAGTGTGGATAATGCGGGGATAATCATTGCGCGCGAGGGGACGGATGTCGAGAGGGTTGGTTACATTGCTGGCTCGCGCCAACGCTCCGCGTCGGGATGCAGAGCGGGAGATTCGCGTCTCCGTTCGGTCAACAATGTAGCGGAGCAAAGCTGACCTACAACCTGCTCTGATTCGGTGCTTGCCGTGGAGCGACGCAGAGCGTCGGGGAAGGCGTTTCCACGCAGAGCGTGGAAACGAGCGTGTTCACGCCGCCACCCGCTCCGCCCCCAAAGCCGCCGCCACCGACACCAGCCCCGCCGCCTCCGCGTGGCGCTGCGTCTGCGCGACCAGCTCGTCGACCGGCGCGTCGCTGGGCGCATGGCGGACAATTGTCGCCACCACTTCGGCATATTCTTCGAGCAGGCTGCGCTCGCCGGCAAAGCGCAGGGCCTGCCGCAGGAGACGGTCGCGCTCCGTGATGTTGGCCCGCGCGTGGGCAACGTCGGCCAGGCCGAGCACGGCGCGGATGTGGGTATAGGGGTAGAGGTGGACGGGGTCGGCCAGGGCTTCGGTGAGGCGGGTTTTGGCCTCGTCGAGATCGCCGCGGGCGAGGGCGACGAGGCCCAGCCCAATGGTGGCGCTGTTGCGGTGGTTGCGGAAGGCGTCGCGCCCGGCCAGAAAATCGAGCACCCGCTGGAGCTGGCGCTCGGCGCGCTCGAGCTGGCCGCCGCGCAGCGAGATCGAGTAGGCGCTGGCAATGCGCGGCCAGAGGCTGGCAACCTCGGCGGCGACGCCCTGCACCTGCCGGTTGAGCGCAATGCTCTGCTCGTTGAGCCGACGGCTGGCGTCGGCGTCGCCCTGCATCCGGGCCAGCGTGGCCAGCTGGTGGTAGGCCACGCCCGCGGCGAGGGGCTGGCGCGTTCGCGTCGCCATTTCGACAACGGCGCCCAAACATTCGCGCGCGGCCTCGGTTTGGCCCTGCACGCGCAGCACCCAGGCATAGCTCAGCAGCGGCATCACGGCGTGAACGGAGTCAAAGAGCTGGAGCAGATCGGCCAGCGGTGCATCGATGGCGGGCGGCGGCGGGGTAAAGGGCGACCAGGTCGCGTCGTCGGCCTCGTTCAGCGCGTGAAAGATGGTGTGGCGGCGCGCCAGCAAATCTTGGAGGACGGCGGAGTGGGTTACCCCCTCCTGCGCGGACTGGATCATCGCAAAGAGCGATTGCAGCATCTCGTGGCTCTCGCGTTCCTGGCCCGCGAGCTGGAGCGTGGCCGCGAGGCGGCTGTAGGCGGTGAGCATCAGCGCGCGGTCGTTCTGGCGCAGCGCGAGATCGTGGAGGCGGCGGTAGGTGTCCGTCAGCCCGTCGGGATCGAGCATGCTCTCGTAGGCGCGACCGCGACCGGCCAGCGCCCGTGCGGCCAGCTCGCCATCTGTATCGGGATTGGCCTCGCCCGTTACCTCTACGACGGCGAGCGCATCGTCGAAGTGCTCGATGGCCTGGCGGAAGCCAAAGGTTTGCAGCAGCGCCTCGCCCGCCAAAACGCTGTAGCGCGCAAAGGCCTCCTGCGTGCGCGTGCCCGCCTGCCCAAAGTGGAAGGCCGCCTCGCGCGGGTTGGCATCGGCGCGGCCCAACGTCACCAGCGCCTCGGCCACGCGACGGTGCAGGCGGCGGCGCTGGAGCAGGCTCAGGCTGTCGTAGGCGACCTGGTGGACGACGCGGTGGCTAAAGTCCAGCCGCTCGTCCGGCCGTTCGAGCAGGAACTTGCGGCGCAGCAGCGTCTCCAGGCCATCGAGCGGATCGTCGAGGTCGCCGTTGTTCCCCGCGGCGCTGGCGCTTTCGAGCAGGTCCAGGCTAAAGTCGCGGCCGATCACGGCGGCGAGCTGGAGCACGTCCAGCGCCTCGTCCGGCAGGCGCTCGATGCGCTCGATGATGATCTCCTGCACGCGCTGGTTGCGGCGCAGCGAGAGCAGCGGCCGCTCCCCGCGCGACCAGCGGTTGACGATGCGGCGCAGCATGTCGCGCAGCCGGGCGACAGCGCCCAGCCGCGCGTTTTCCGAGACCCCGATCTCGGTGATGTCTACCTCGGTTAGCCCGTGCGGCATCTCTTCGTCGGGATCGTCCTCGCTCTGCTGCCGCTCCTGCAGATCGCGCAGCGTTTCGGTGACGAAGAGCGCGTTGCCCTGCGTCTTCTCGTAGAGAAATTGCACGAAGCCACCGCTCTGCTCGGCATCCTGCCCGGTGAGGTGGGTGATAAACTGCTGGACGCCGCTGGCCGTAAAGCGCTGCACGGTGAGCGCATCGCTGCGCCCGCTGCGCTTGAGAGCGCGCAGCAGCGTCGCCAAATCGTCGTTTTCGGCCAGCTCCTCGCTGCGGTAGGCGAGCAGCACAAAGATCGGCAGCGCCTGCACCCGCTGAGACAGCCGCGACAGCACCGCCAGCGTGTCGCCGTCGGCCCACTGCAAATCGTCGATAAAGAGGGCGAGCGGGGCGTTGCTGGCTTCGGCAATCGTCGTCAAAAAGGCGACGATGCCGTCGATCAGCCGCTGGCGGTTGTCGTCCGCGCCGAGCACGTCGTCGCGCTGGGGCGTGGCCAGGTTGGGCAAGCGATCGCGCAGGCTGGGGACGATTTGCGAGAGCTGGATGAGCGAGGCGGCGGGCAGGCCGCGCAGCGCCTCATCCGGCAGGGCGTGGAGGTAGCGGCCGAGCGCGTCCGCCAGCGGCGCAAAGGGCAGCTCCTGCTCCAAGGCTTGGCAAGCGGTGCTGAGCACCGTGGCGTCGGCGCTGCCCGCCTGCTGCAAAATGTGGTAGGCCAGCCGCGTCTTGCCCACGCCCGCTTCGCCATCGAGGATAAAGATTTGGCCGGAGCCAGCAAGGGCGGCATCCAGCGCCTGCTGCACGCGAGCCGATTCGTCGTCGCGGCCAACAAAGAGGCCCAAGGCGCGCTCGTCGAGCAGGGGGAGGAGGGTGGTGGGGGGAAGAGAAAGATTAAAGAGTGAAGATTGGGTACGGGTTGCTGCCGGGTGCGCCGCTGGCGATTGGTTGCCGATCGCTAAAAACTGGTGACTGGTCGCTTCGACTTCGCCGTTCAAAATGCGGGCGTGCCACTGCTGGGTAAGCGGGCTGGGATCGGCGCCGAGCTCGTCGGCGAGAAGTTGGCGGGCGCGCTCGTAGGTCATTAGTGCGGCGGCGGAGTCGCCGGATTGGGCCTGGAAGCGCATGAGCGACTGGTAGGCGTTCTCGCGCACGGGATCGCGGGCGAGCACGGCGCGGGCCGATTCGATGGCGGCGCGGAGGTTGCCGCCGGCGGCTTGCTCGTCCGCCAGGGCGAGGCGGGCGGAAAAGTAGCGCTCGCGCAGCCGCTCGCGCTCGGCGGCGGCCCAGTCGGCGTAGGGGTCGGCGGCGAGGTAGTCGTCGTGGTAGAGGGAGATGGCTTGCGCTAGAAAATCGTGTCGGGCTTCGTGATGCGTGGTGCGCGATGCGTGAACTGGTGGGGGCGTTGGGTAGTTGCTCGACGTGACGGTTGTGGTTGGGACACGAGAGGCTTCGTTGAGCAGGCGCTCGAATTCTTCGACATCGAGCCAGACGTCGGGGTGGGTGCGGTAGGCGTAGCCGGGCGATTGGGTGTGGATGTACTTTGACGGGGCACGCTTTTTCCTGTCGGGCTCAAGCACGTTGCGCAGGGCGTTGATGGCGCTGCGCAGGGTGGTGGCGGCGGCGTGGGGCGCGCTCTCGGGCCAGAGCAGGTCGATCAGCCGGTCGGTGGCAACGGGCTGCGGGCGCTCGGTGATCAGGATTTTGAGCAGCTGGCGCGCCTGGCGCGTGTGCCAGTCGCTCTCGGTGACGGTCTCGCCATCGCGCTCGACCTGGAGCGTGCCAAAGGTGGTGATGCGGATGGGGTGGGGAGCGGACGGGTCGCGGGTCATAGGTGAGTTGGGAACGGGCGGGACGGCGCTGTCCTCGCTGTAGAAATGGGGATAGTATAGCGCAGGCAGGCGGGGGATTCAAGCGGGGGCGCGCTCGTGGATGACCCAAAGCCCGGTTTCGCGGAGAAACCGGGCTTTGGGGGGGTTAATTGATTCGGTTAACGATTCAGGAACGGCTACACAGCAGCTATCAACGGATTTCCAGGAGCGGATTGAACGGATTTCTCGTTTTCTCGCTCCATTCTGCTGAAGCAAGCGACGGAACTTTTGCCCAAAATGGAGGAGCTTTGCTCGAATCCGTTCACTCTGCTTCCCAAATCCGTTGGCAGCTGAATAGTTGCCGATTCGGTTAAGGCTAATCCAAGAAAACAAGTATACCACGAATGTGACTGTCACTGCCCGCAACCAGTGAAGAATTCGCAGAATTGTCTGGGCAGATTCTCTCAGCGAGCCAATCGGCTCAACTCAATGTGTGGATTAACATCTACCCCACCAGGCCAACCAGTGGAGTATTGTGCTGAAGCGTTGTAACTATCAACCACGCTTGCTATCAGATCAATAGCCAACGGTCCACCGGCGGACGCATAACCAGCCGCCGCTGTTCCTACTCTTGTTGCAATAATCCCTCCTGCTGCGTATGTCGCAGCACCTGCAGCTGCGGCGGGATCCTCTCTCAGACCAAGCATTTTGAACACTTCATAGGCAGCGCTGGTAAAACCAAAGTCAACGGATGAGGTAACCATGCGAGCACCCTGATAAATCGGGTCAATTTTGCCGTCGTATGTTCTGGCGTACCGAAACACGGGCTGAATGACGGTCCTCGGCAGGCTACTCGTGTTGGCACTGAAAAGGCTATTTGCAGTCGCCCGCCATCGCCGCCGGGCTCACCGACCATCTCTGGTCTGTCCGCGAACTTTTGCTCTTCAAAGTCCCCGTCCTTTATGAACCGCCTAAACGCCGCGGTCGACCCAAAAAACTCGCCTGCTCTTGCCCTTTTCTCTAACCACACTTTCGTGCAGTCCTACCGATAGCCAAATTAGTCACCAAAAATAGTAGTGAAATCCTACTATAAGGCTAATTCCTATGACCCAAAATACGACCCGAATGGTTTGATTTTGAATTGTCGGAACTCTTCGCACATCTAGCAAAGGCAAGACAGTTAAGAAGAGAAGAAGCAAAATAGCGACAGGGTCACCAATGCTGAAAACAGTTCGTATCAGTCCTGTCAAAGCGAACAATGCGAAAAGGAGCAGGTAATCTTTTGATGTTTCGTTTGGGAGACTCCTCCTGAGTTCAGCAAGTCTCTCTCTAACGCCCACAGTAGTTCACCCCAGTGGAGGAGCAGGGAGTCAGTTCATAAACGGGCCTATATTTTGCTGAACCGTAAGCAGTAAGTGCAACGGAACCGATTACACCCCCTACTCCAAGCCTTGTTGCTTTTGCTCCCTGCACGGTAGTGCGCACCAAATCTACGGCTGAAGCCACTGTCAGTCCACCTCCCATTTTTGCAAGTGGTCCTTCAAAGCTGAATTCTTGAAAAGCAATACTGTTGCTCACGAAGTGTCCTTGTCCACCGCTGCCCATGAACCAATCACCAGCTAACTCCTGAGACTCCAAAGATACATTCGTGCTGTATTCTGCCAACAGCTTCATCACATGTGGGCCCCATCCACTGCCATTCGTCGCGGGCAAATATCGGGTCTCACCATGCAGATAGCCAAATCGCGTGCCTTCATTGCCTGTTTCTCCACCCGCTATGCGATAGAGACCAAGAGAGCTCGATTCGGTTTGTCCCACATTGATCGGCGTTTTATTATCGACATCCCACAGCGTTAACTGGTCTGCCGAATTCAACACCAGAACTCCTCGAGTAGAATTGTTACCTTGGCCCAAAACTACCAAATCGCCCAGCTGTGCTCCTAGTATCTGGCTATTTGGTGAATCGAGCAGCAGCTTGATCCAGTTATCGGAAAACAGGTCTCGCCAGTTTTCACTATACCACTCGACAAGTTGGTCTTCGCTAAAGTGCCCCGTTGGATCCGAATACCGCAGGGGGTTCCCATAGGCGTACATGTACCGATTGTACGCAAACACCGCCCCCGGCGCGGGCACAATCGTATCCGGCGACACGAACTGCCCAATCGCCGGGTCGTAATACCGCGCGCCGTAGTAGTACAGCCCCGTCCCATCCAGTTTCTGGCTGGTGAAGCGGTTTTCGGTTTGCAGAATGCCGCTGCCGCCGCGGCTGGCGCCAAAGGCATAGTAGCGCCGCTCGGCCGTCACGCCGCCGTTCAGGTAGTCTGGGTGGGTGTAGCGGGGCATGTGGCCACGGTAATGCGTAAATACACGCTGGCCGTTGAAAAAGTAATACTTGGTCGTCTTGGTGAAGATGCGCTGGCGGCACTATTCCGTCGCTGCTGATAGTACAGAGCGGGGTAAGGGTAAGCAAACGCAGCTTGCCCTTACCTCACTTTACAGGAGGTTTATAGCACCGGTTCTATATTTACCGCACTCACTGCTGTCTTTGCTTAGTTGGAGCTTCTGTGTACTACCATTTGTAGTAGCGTCTCATAACCCAAAAAAACTGCATGCTTAACCATCCTCCCATCAACACCACTACCACATCAGGGCCTTCATCAAAGATAGGTGTTAGCGTTTCAACAGCGTACCCATGAAGTAAACCAATTGCAAAGAACAACGCGTAAGTGAAATAGACATTGAGATTGAGTCGTCGATGTAGAAATAGCATCGAGATGTTTACTGTTATCATCACTAGTGTCGTGTCAAGGGTAATTTGATAAGGAAAAGCAAGTGAGCTATTCTCCTAAAAAACGAAGCATCAGGGGGAGAAAATGGGTAGAAAGAAAGAGTATGAAGTCAATCTAAGCGAGACGGAACGGGACCATTTGGAAAATCTCGTATCAAGTGGAGTAGAAAAGGCCCGAAAGTTGACTCGGGTTCGGATCCTGCTCAAGGCCGATGAGAAATGGACTGATAAGCAAATATCTACAGCGCTGAATGTTGGATATGCGACGGTGGGTCGAATCCGGAAACGGTATACCGAAGAAGGGTTAGATGCTGCGATCAATCGGAAAAAGACAAGTCGCCTCTATGAGCGCAAGATAGACGGTGCAACCGAGGCACAGCTAATTGCGATGACCTGTAGCGAACCACCTGCGGGCCAGGCACGCTGGAGTTTGCGTCTCCTGTCAGAGCATATTGTTACTCTGGAGCAGGTTGAAAGCGAGAGTATTTCACACGAGACCGTGCGCAAAGCGCTAAAAAAAACGAACTGAAGCCGTGGCGGAAAAAGCAGTGGGTGATTGCGCCAGAAGCAAATGCCGAGTTTGTTTGTGCGATGGAAGATGTGTTGGAGTTATATCACGAGCCGTATGATCCTCGGCGCCCAGTTGTCTGCTTTGATGAAGGAACAAAGCAATTAATCGGTGAAACGAAATCGCCTATCCCTATGCAGTGCGGTGAGCCACTGCGCTATGATTACGAATACGAACGCCATGGCACGGTGAATCTGTTTATGTTTTTCGCACCGTTACATGGCTGGCGGCATGTTGATGTGACTGATAACCGCACGATGATTGATTATGCTCATTGCATGAGAGACTTGGTCGACGTCCATTTCCCAGAGGCAACCGTTGTGCGAGTTGTCCAAGATAATCTGAGTACCCATAAAGCGGCTGCTCTATACCAAGCCTTTGAACCCGCCGAAGCACGACGAATTTTGGAGCGCCTTGACTTTCATTTCACGCCTAAGCATGGCAGTTGGCTCAATATGGCCGAGATTGAATTAAATGTGCTCGGCAGCCAATGTCTCGACCGCCGCATTGATGATAAAGACTTTCTTACCTCCGAAGTTGCTGCTTGGCAGGCGCAACGCAACATCCATGCTGCTTCCGTCGATTGGCGCTTTACAACCGCTGACGCTCGCATCAAATTGCGTCGCTTATATCCATCATTTCAGCCTTGACACGACACTAGTATGTCTCCTGCTGTAACAGATACAAGTCCATAGCTGGGTCCAAAACTGAGTGAGAAATAGGTGTTTCCATAATCATCGAAAATGAGTGACGGGGTAACAAAATTAACACCAGTCGTCAAGCTCACAGATTTGTAGTCACCTAAGTCAACGTTGATGGCCCCGCGATTGTTAATGGGAATCACATCATTCTCCCAAGAAGCGAAGGCGTCGCTTTCTGTAAACAGCTTCCACTCATTCTGCATGAACACGAGATCATTGTGGTCATACCCATATATGTGCGTCTCGAAAATCTCCTTTGATCCCCATCGAGTGTTCCAGTAAGCGGCCGTTTCCTCAGTTTTATCCCACTGTTGAAGAATCGTCGTAGCCAACTGGTGACACCCGGCGGCCTCGGCATGATTCTCTCTCGTCACGGCGGGACAATGACCTGACGGATCGTTAAATTTGACGGGATTGCCATATCCGTACATGTACCGATTATACGCAAACACCTCGGTCTCATCTGGCACAATCGTATCCGGCGACACGAACTGCCCAAGCGCCGGGTCGTAATAGCGCGCCCCGTAGTAGTACAGCCCGGTCTCGTCCAGCTTCTGGCTGGTGAACTGGTTCTCGGTGCGCAAGGTTCCGCTGCTGGCGCGCTCGCCGCCAAAGGCGAGGTAGCGCCGCTCGGCGCTCACTTGGCCGGAGAGGTTGGTCTCGATGGCGGTGGAGCCCAAGTGATCGGAATGAACGTAGCGGAAGTCGCTGCCCTCCTGCAGCGCCACGCGCTGTGTACCGAGGAAGTAGTACTTGGTCACCGTGGTCGACTGGCTGCTCGCCGCGGCTTCTACCGCACCGCCGCCGTTGACCAGCGGCAGGAAGGTCGTGTTGTCACCAACGAAGTCCGTGACCGGCGCGGCGGCCTCGACCGCCTCGACGACCGGCGCGACCGGTTCGGGCAGGGGCAGGACGCAGGGCACGAGCGGGTCAAGGTCAAGCGGGCACTTCGGCCCGGGCGGGTCTCCGATGTGGAGGCCAAGTTGTTTACCAGTTAGCTCGGAGTGTTGCAGAAGTTAATGTCTTGACAGATTAACCAAAAACAGAACCGACAAGAACACCAATTTATTTATTTGTAAATTTCAAGTGTTCCGAGGATTCGCTCAAATGTTTCTAATGACCCGTCTGTTGAGTCAGACGTAGAAAACGTGATAGCAAATACCTCATCTTCAACCTGTAAAAGTACCACCTTTCTTAAGGGATCATCTGATGATGCGAAAGGGCCTAGATTAAAGCTTTCGAAGCTTTGTAATAAAGCTGGATATTCCGCTGCACCTACTGCGATTGGTTCAAAAGAATCTAGCTTTTGAATCAATTCTTCTCGATCTACTACACGCTCCACATCTTCAATATACCATTTGAGTATTTGCGTTGAGCTCCATGTTTCATCTACACGTTGCCACCATATTGTAAACCAGGTTCCAGCACTGAAAATGAAGTTAGGCTTAATCAGTCTAATTCTCAAAGCAGTTCCTTGATTAAGAGTTCCCCCTTCTTTGTAGGTTAACAATCGCCAATTAGCTGGATACTCGAAGCGAACACCGTCAGGAAAGGTGTTTGTCTGATAGTAATCCTGGCTATCGAAAGTTACCCATTGGCCTTGATAGCGATAGTATTGCAGCCAACGATAACCTGCTCCAGCAACAAAGTAGAGAACCACTACCGCGATTACAAGCCATCCAACTCTTCTGATCATTAGATATAGAAGCGAGCGTTACCGCCCCCCCTCACCTGGATCAGGGTAATCATATTGCGAAGGATCGAATCCGTAGCGTTCGCCAAAGGCCCTCAGCGCAAACGCTAACGAATCTGCAATGTACCAACGGTTTTCATTTTCATACAGATACCAACCAAGATGTGTCTGTCCCGTCCCATCAGGCGACAGGGTAATGATCGGAATGTATTCGACCAGCGCAGCAGAGGGTGATACTGCAAAACCACCGGCTGGCCCTGCTCCCAAGGAGTAAGCGCCGGTTGGGTCTCTCAGAAAGTACTCTGTCAAAGACCCATCGAGATTAGGTGTGTAGGCCCCACCAACAGTTGCTCCAGGACCGACCGCGACCGTGAGGTTGAATACGACGAACGGGCCGCTGTATGCCAAATTATCAGTACCGGTTTCACCGAGATTGTACACCGCGTTGAACTGCCCCGCGACTTCTAATAGCTCGGAAGGTGGTCCGCCTTCTGCTCCTAACACGCCAAAGAGTGTAATATCGCCAGTGCTAAAATTGTACAAGTACTCCACACCCCCGACCGGTCTAATGGGTGTAGGGCTCGCAGAGCCACCCAAGTAGAGTGATGCACCATCAGCGGGAGTGATGTCTGATGCGTACTGTGGCCCCAAACCACTTTGATGCAGATAGTCAGCTACATACTCTCGTTGGTCGGGATAGTTTACTGGCCAAGAGGGGATTCGATCGCCAATCCACCATGGATCATTCCCGCTCGGATCAACATAATTTAGGGGATTCCCGAACGTATACATGTACCGATTATACGCAAACACCTCCCCCGCACTCGGCACAATCGTATCCGGGCTGATAAACTGCCCAATCTCGGGGTCATAGTACCTTGCCCCGTAGTAGTACAGCCCGGTTCCATCCAGCTTCTGGCTGGTGAACTGGTTCTCCGTGAGCAGGTTGCCGCTGCTGGCGCGCTCACCGCCAAAGGCGAAGTAGCGACGTTCAGCCGTTACGCTGCCGGTGAGGTCAGTTTCGATTGCAGTGCTGCCCAAGTGATCGGAATGAACGTAGCGGAAGTCGCCATCTTCCTGTAGCGCCACGCGCTGCATGCCGAGGAAGTAGTACTTGGTCACCGTGGTCGACTGGCTGCTCGCCGCGGCTTCCACCGCACCGCCGCCGTTGACCAGCGGCAGGAAGGTCGTGTTGCCGCCAACAAAATCGACCGCGGGCGCAGCGGCCTCAACCGCCTCGACGACCGGCTCGATCGGGTCGGGCAGGGGCAGGACGCAGGGCACGAGTTCGTCGAGCTCAAGCGGGCACTGCGGGCCGGGCGGGTCGCCGATCTCGACGTCGAGGCTGGCGTTGAGTTCGGCGGCAGTGGGCGGCGGCAGGTTGAGCAAGAAGTCGGGAATCGGCGGCGGAATCAGCGCCTCCAGCTCCGGGTTGGCCGCGGCCTGGCTCGCTGCATCGGTCGCCGCCGCCACGGCTGTGCCGCTCGCTTCCGTTACCTCGTAGTGCGGGAAGGGGTAGAACTTGACGGATTGGTCGGTCAGGCTGTGGTAGACGCGCCTACCGCCGTCGTCGTATTCGTAGTATTCGGTGGGTCCCGAGCCGCCCGGGTTCAAGTCCACAAAACGCAGGCGGTTGGCCGGGCCCCAATCCAGATTGCTCTCTTCCGGCTGCCCCTTGTCGCGCACGGTCATGTTGCCGTTGGCGTCGTAGTCGTAGCGGTCAACGCCGGACAGCGCTTCCACCGCGTGTACGTGGCTGTTGTCGTAGGCGTAATTCACATTGTCAAAGCTGTTGAAGTTGCCCGACGGCGCCCAATCGAACTGTTGACCAAACGCGCCACCTACGCGCATCTGCAGGTCGTAGTAAAAGTTCTCGGAGGATGGCGTTGCGCCATCGTACTCTTCGGTCAGGTCGTCCAGGTTGCCAAAGCTGTCGTAGGTGTGCTGGAGCCGCAGCAGATCGTGGTTCTGCTGGGTTGTGCCCACCAAAATCTCGTTTAGGCGCCGGTTGCCGTTGCCCGGATTATCCGTCCAGCTATAGTAGGTATTGCGCCGCCACAGGTCGTCGCTGCCGCGCGGCATGTGCATCTGCGCCAGCTGCCCCGCTTCGGTGTAGCCCACGTTGTCCACAATGGGAACCGGCGGATTGTTTGGGTCATAGGTCGGCCCGGTGGCCAGCGTGCTGGGCAGGCCGCGGCTGTTGAGCCAGGTCGTCACCCATTCATCATCGGGGTAGCGCAGTTGAATCGGTCGCAGGTATGCGTCGTAGTAGTAGCCCATCTCCCAATCTGAATTGGAGCCGCCAATCGCCACCCGCTCCGTGGCCAGCTGGCCGCGCGCGTTGTACCAGATTCGCTTTTGATAGCTCACGTCGCCACCTAGCAGCGTACGCTTGTTGATCACTTTGGTTAACTGGCCCCGGCTGCGGATGGTGTCGCCGTTGTGGTCGCCGTCGTATTCGTAGAGCACTTCGTCAAAGAAGATACTGTTCACATAGCAGCCGGAACCATCGCCGTTGCCGTAGACCTTGCGCGTCAGCCGCCCCAGCTCGGGGTCGTACTCCATGTCCGCCACGCAGCCGCGTGCATCGGTCTGCTGGGTCAAGCGCCCCTGCCGGTCGTACTCGTAGGCCCATTGGCCCAAATCGGGGTCATCCATGGCCGTTTTGCGGCCGCCCGTGTCGTAGCTCATGGTCGCCTGCGCACCCACGGGCAGGTCGGTCTCAAGCAGCCGGTCGGCGGGGTCGTAGGTCAGCTCCACTTCGGCTTCGTCCACCCACTCATAGGCGTTGTTGTCCCAATCCTGGGTGCGCGTGGAGGTCAATCGTCCCAGCACGTCCGTGCCCTGCCAGCTCAGAATGCGAGCGCCCTCGGCAATCTGCCCCAGTCCCTCGGCTACGGCGACCCGCAGGGGATAGACGATTCCATTGAGCAGAATGGCCTCCGACCCGTAGCGATATCGCACCTTTTCGCCGTTGGGCGCTTCGGTCAGGGTCGGTCGGTTGATGGCGTCGTAGGTGCTCTCCGTATAGCCCGCGTTCCAATTCAGCCCGCTGCCCACCCAATCACCGCTGCGGCGGTAGGGCACGGAGGCGCGCGCCTGATTGCCCAGCGCGTCGTATTCGTAGTCGGTGTCGATTTCGTTGAAGTCGTCGGCCTGCTCACAGCTGCCGTCGCCGTCTAGCTGGCCGATGCGCCAGTAGTCGTCGGGCATCTGCTGCTTGACGAGCTGCCCCAGCCCGTTGTAGTGGCGGCGCACAAAGTTACCCTGGCAGCGCGGTTCATTCCACTCGACGACCACGTTGGTCTGGAGCGCGGGCTGCTGCGGGTCTTGGTAGCGGTAGTAGTACCAATACTGGGTGTTGATGCCCTCGTCGCCGTTGCCGCCCTGCTCAACGGCGTTGCCTCCCGTCCACAACCTGGTGCGGCGGCCAAACTCGTCGTAATCCTGACGCGTGCAGACGCCCGCCACGTCGCAGTAGCGGCGCATGGCTCCCCAGAAGGCACCGTCGCTGTCCGCCTCCGGGCCGTTGACGCCGTAGTACTTGAAAATTTCCTCAAAGTCCGGCGCGTTGGCGTTCCAGCGGCGCAGGGGAAAGAGGTGGTAGACGTCGTCGTACTCCATCGAGATCTCGATGTCCTGGCTTTCGTCGGCCGCCTCGCCCAAGCTGCGCTCGCCAACGACGTTGCCGTAGGGGTCGTGGAAGTACTGGGTAATGGCCCACTCGCCGTTGGGCTCGTTGTACTCGGCAATCGACCCTTCGTTGGGGAAGCAGCCCTCAAGCGCCTGCTCGGTCTTGACCACCACGCTGGCAGTGGGTGGGGAGAGGTAGTTGTTGCCCTGGGCGCCAAAAGTATAGATGGAGCGCGTTTCAGCGTGGCAGGTATCGGTCTCGTCGTAAAGGCGCGTGCGGATGGGCAAGCCGGTGATGTAAACCGTTTCATCTGTTTGCGTATTCGCATCGTCCGGCACGACGTGGGGGTTGTAGTCGTAGGCGGTGGCGCGCAGCCGCTCGAACCCCTCTTGCGCAGTGTTGGCGTTGGTAACAAAGCCCTCCTCGGCGGTGGTCACGTTGCCAAACTGCACCCCATCCTGCCCGCCAAAGCGATTTTGGCCCGTTTGGGGCGTGAGATCGTAGAAGAGGCGCTGCCGATACTCGACCCCCTCTTCCCAGTGGCTCTGGCTGTTCTGGCGAATCCAAAGCGGGCGCGCCCAGTAGTTATCGGTCGTGTTCGGCCACGTTTTGAAATCCGCCGCGGGCTCGTAGGCCGCCCACTCCGTGCTGTTTTGCACAACCAGGCAGAAGTCGTCGTCGCTCAGCGAATAGCCGGAGGTTTGGACGGTATTGGGGGTTTGGTAGTTTTTACAGCCGCTGCCCTCCGGGCGAAAGGTGTCGACCTGCTCGGCGCGCCCCGCCCGCGGATCAGGGTTGGCGGGCTCGCCTTTTTCGGTGGGCACGTCGCCGCGGTGGAAGTCAGTTTCCACAATCTTCTGAGCCGGGCTGGGCACGTTGGGATCATCGCCCGCATAGCTATCCTTGAAGTAGTGAACGGTGCGCGCAAAGTTAAAGCCCAGGTAGTAGTACACAGTAATCGATATTATGAGTAGATAAGGGTAAGCGATAGAATAGGTCCCAACGCGAAGCAATGAGCAGAAGAAGGAGTTTCCCATGGGACGCAAAAAGCACATAAACAATGTCAAGTTGCCGGGCGAAGAACGTAGCTACCTCAATCGGCTGACGCTGGGCGGCGTGATGAGTGTACGCAAACTGAATCGGATAAAGATACTGCTGTTGGCCGATGAAAATCATCATCAAGGGCAGAAGACAGACCAAGAGATAGCCGATAAGCTCGATACGAGCCTGTCGACGATAGACCGGATCCGGCGTCGCTATGTGCAAGACGGGCTCGAAGCGGCGATTAGCGAAAAGCCAAGAAGCGGTCGCGCCCGCACCATCAGCGGCGAGCAACGGGCCAAAATCACCGCATTGGCCTGCTCAGAACCGCCAGCAGGGCGTAGCCAATGGAGCTTGCGCTTGCTAGCGGACAAAGCGGTGGAACTCGAGTTGGTTGAGCACATCTCCCACAACGCCGTGGGCGAAATTCTGAAAAAAACACGGTCAAGCCTCACCTAGTCCGCCAATGGTGCCTGGGCAAGCTGACGCCCACCTTTCTGGCGCAAATGGAGTATCTCCTGGCCATCTATGCCCGTCCCTTTGACCCGCTGCGCCCGCTCTGGTGTTTCGATGAGCGTCCCTGTCAACTGATTGGCGATACGCTCGTCCCCTTGCCTGTTGAACCCGGCAAGCCGAAACGACAAAACTACGAGTACGAGCGCCATGGCGTCTGCTCCGTTCTCCTGGCCGTGCAGCCTCTCACCGGACGTTGCTTTGTGCAGGTACGAGACCGACGCACGGGACAGGACTACGCCGAGTTCATGGACGCCTTCGTCGAGCAACACTGTCCGCCGGGTGGCCAGATTCAACTGGTGCAGGACAACCTGAGCACGCATACCTACACTTCATTTTACAACGCCTTTGAACCGGAGAAGGCCTTCGCCTTGATGCAGAAAATTCAGATGCACTACACACCCAAAAAGGCCAGTTGGCTCAACATGGCTGAAATTCAACTCTCGCTTCTATCCAGGCAATGCCTAAAGCGGCGCATCGCCTGTCAAGTCGAATTGAGCCGTGAAGTCCTGGCTTGGGTTGAAACACGCAATCGAGCCCCTCTCCCCATTCGCTGGCAGTTCA